>CAWKOG010000023.1:0-136321 GCA_963851215.1 uncultured Alphaproteobacteria bacterium | reverse complement strand
ACAACGTCGCAGTGAACGGTCATGTCTGCGGGTCGGGCAAGATCAAGCACGAGGAGTTCGTAATGGCCTCCGGCGAAATGTCGGAAGCACAGTTCACCGAAGTTCCTCACCGCCGTCTTCTCGCAGCTCGCCCGTTTCAGTGCCGATGGGGTCCATCCATTTTCACTGCATGGATTGGCGACACATTCACGAGCTGATGACCGCCGGACGCAGCGGTCGACACCCAGCACAAGAACCTTTGCGTCTGGGCCAAGACCAATGCCGGAATGGGTTCGTTCTTTCGCTCGCAACACGAGCTGATCTTCGTATTGAAGAACGGCACCGCGCCTCACATCAACAACTTCGGCCTCGGCGAGGGCGGAAGATACAGGACGAACCTGTGGACTTATCCAGGCGTCAATACGTTCAATGGCTGGCTCCATGAACTCGAAATTCACCCCACAGTGAAACCGCTGGCGCTTGTAGCCGACGCCATCAAGGACTGCTCGAAGCGCGGCGACATCATTTTGGACGCGTTTTCGGGGAGCGGGACAACCATCCTCGCCGCCGAACAGACCGGCCGTCGTGGCTATGCCCTCGAGCTTGATCCGAAGTACGTCGATGTTGCGGTGCGCCGCTGGGAGAAGGTGACGGGCGAGAACGCCGTCCATGCCGCTACCGGGCTGACGCTGGATCGCCTGGCAGAATTGCGGGGCATCGCACTCGACGGTGCTACCCGTGGCGAGCAGAACTCTGTCGGTACGGAGGCGGGTCATGGTTGATAACATTCGCCCGCCAGCCCGCCATCGCACACGGCCGCAGCCTAGCCCGCAAGCGGCAGACCGGGTCTCGACCGAAGGCGCTGCCGCAACGCCGGCGGTGGCTCACACGCATGACGTTCGCCATCGCACGCGCCCGACGACGGGATCGGTCGGCCCGTCGGTCGCCCCGGCCCATTCACCGTCAGAGCGCGACCCGCCCGCACAGCCTGCCGACTACGAGGTGGGCTACCGGAAGCCTCCGAAGCACAGCCGGTTCAAGAAAGGACGTTCCGGCAATCCCAGGGGTCGGCGCAAGGGCAACAGAAACCTGAAGACCGACCTCACAGAGGAGTTGCAGGAACGCATCCTGCTCAAGGAGGGCGGCAAGCCCAAGCAGGTCAGCAAGCAACGCGCCATGCTGAAGAGCCTTATGGCCAAGGCGCTTCATGGCGACGCCCGCGCCGCCACCCTCCTCGTCAACCTGGTCGCCCGCTTGGTTGACCAAAGCGAGCAGGACGACCCGTCAACTCCACTTGCCGCGGACGATGCCGCCATCCTCGCGGCGTTCGAGGCGCGCATCCGCAACACCACCCCACATAAAGGATAATGACCATGAATTACACGCATACACAGCTGGAGGCCGTCCTGAGACAGGACCTGACGAGCTTCACAGAGAAGAGCTTCAAGGCCGTCAATCCGGGAGCCGATACCTGCCCAATTGGCACGTCGAGGCCATCGCTCACGCGCTGGAGCAGTGCCACCGACGCGAAATCAGGCGGCTCGCCATCGCCGTACCGCCGCGCAGCCTAAAGTCGATCTGCACGTCCGTCGCCTTTCCGGCCTGGTTGCTGGGGCAGGATCCGACGCTAGAGATCACCTGCATCAGCTATAACAGGGATCTCGCCCAGGAGCTGGCACTGCAGACCCGAACGGTGATGGAGAGCGCCTGGTATCGACCTCTGTTCCCCCAGACGCAGTTCCATCGACGTCGGAACACCGACACCGAGATGAAGATGACCAAGATGGGATGCCGCTACGCGACCTCGGTCGGCGGCACACTCACGGGTCGCGGCGGCAACTTCATCATCATCGACGACCCGATCAAGCCGGGGGCGGTGATGTCGGCGGCCGAGCGCACCTCGGTCAACCAGTGGTATGAGAACACCGTCTACTCTCGCCTCAATGTCCCCAATGACGACGTCATCATTCTGGTGATGCAGCGGGTGCATGTGGATGACCTCATCGGCCACGTCCTTGAGAAGGAAAAGTGGACCTACCTCGACATTCCCGCGATCGCCGACGAGCGGCGTGTCTACGATCTCGGCCGCGGCGGCAGCTTTACGCGCGAGGCCGGCGAGGTCCTGCACCCCGACCGTCTGAGCCACACAGAGCTGGACAATATCAAAGCCAACATCGGTTCCTATAACTTTGAGGCTCAATATCAGCAGCGTCCCGTTCCGCCAGGCGGCGCCCTGATTAAGTGGGCGTGGTTCCGGATTTATGACCAGGCGCCCGATCTCCGGGTCTTGACTTCGTGGTGCAGTCTTGGGACACCGCATCGACGGTGACGAGGTTAAGCAGCTATTCCGTGTGCACGACCTGGGTGTGAGGGGCAGCGACTACTATCTGCTCGACGTTGTGCGCGAGCGCCTCGAGTTCCCCGCACTGAAGCGGCGCGTCGTCCTCAAGCAGCGGAAGTATAACGCCGATCACGTCCTGATCGAGGACACGATGACCGGCAAGGCGCTGCGCCAAGAGCTCCGTCAGAGTGGCGCGTTACGGCCCCTACCTTGGCGTCCGACGATCGATAAGATCACGCGCATGGAGCAGCAGACGCCGAAGATCGAGGCCGGGCGGGTGTTTCTGCCAAAGGATGCGCCCTGGCTGCACGAGTTCAAGGCCGAGGTCATGGCCTTTCCCAACGGCAAGCATGACGACCAGATCGACAGTCTGTCGCAGTTCCTGAGTTGGATCGGCAACCGGCAATGGCGGCGGCGCGAACGCATCCGTCCGCAAACTCTGCATCGGCCGCTGGGCCCGCCACTGAGGCCCCGGTGACGTGGTACACGGACAACCGCGCTGCGCCGGGATCTGCTCACTCGGAATGGGACTGCGTCCGGATGATGGAGAGCACCGTGGGAACATGTTCAATTAGCCATCCTGTACGCGAGCAGAACGTGCGCATTAACCCTGCTTTGCGCTGGACTTCCCGGCCAAAGCAAGCGTTGCTGTCGACCGACAGATGTCGTGATGGGCCGACCTTCGGCTCGCCGCCCCGACCGGTCCGCCGGCGGGGCTATGGGCGGTGGAAGCGCCGCGATTGCCCGCGGCGCAAGACACCGAAGGAGGTCCCCATGCCAAAGCTCACCGATACCCAACTCGTCATTCTCTCCACCGCCGCTCGACGCGACGACGGCGCGTCCTTGCCGCTGCCAAAGTCGCTCAAGCTGCAAGGAGAGGCCTTCAACCGTGTTCTGAATAGCCTGCTGAAGAAAGGTCTACTCGACGAGCAGCCGGCCGGGCGCGATGACGCGGTCTGGCGTGAGAGCAAGGACGGCCGGCGCCAAACGCTGGTTATTACCGATGCCGGCCGCGCCGCGATCGGCGTCGCGGCAGACGAGCAGAGCGAGACGCAGCCGGCACGAATCACACCGCGTGGCTCGAAGCGATCTCCGGTCGGCAGCAGCAAGGTCAGCGAGCCGAAAAGCGCGACCGCGTCGAGTTCGAAGGCGAAGAGGATGGCATCTCTCTCCGGGCTCCGCCCCGGAACCAAGCAGGCGCTGTTGTTCGATCTCCTGCAGCGCAAGGAAGGTGCCAGCATCGCCGAGGCGGTGGTGGCCATGGGCTGGCAACCGCACTCGTTGCGTGGCGCCATCAGCGGCGCCCTCAAGAAGAAGCTCGGCCTCGCCGTCATCTCCGAAAAGGTCGAGGGTCGCGGCCGAGTTCTACCGGATCGCTCCGAAGCGCTGACGTCCCTCAGGCGGGCGCCCGGTCATGGCCGGCAACGACAGCTCCGTCAGCCCGTATCTGCTGCGGCCGCTGCGCACACTCGAACAGGTACTCGGCGGTCCCAGCAGACCGGTCGAACCCAGATCCGAGAGACTCGAGGGTCGGCAGACGCGCGAGGGCCGCGACGAGACGTGGGCAACGGCCGCTGGTGAGCATCGGTCCGCCCCGTGAGACACCCCTCAAGCCGCCAACGTCCACGCGGGCTCGGCAGTGCCGATGACATCGCCGCAAAGCTTCAGGCACTCGAACAGATGGATCATAGCGCCCTGCGCGCGGAGTGGCGACGGCTCTATCGCGCGCATCCGCCCAAACGCGTGGCGCGCGACCTGCTCCTGCTTGGTGTCGCCTGGAAGATCCAGGAGCAGGCCTATGGTGGGCTCGGTGCCGCGATCAGGCGGCGTGTCGCCGACCTGGCCGAGACGCTGGAGCGGGACGGCGATGTCACCCGCAGCCGCGTCGCCCGCCTCAAGCCCGGCGCCAAGCTCGTCCGCGAGTGGCGGGGAGAGACCCACACCGTGATCGTCGGAGAAGAGGGGTTCGAATGGCGGGGCTGTCACTGGCGGTCGCTGTCGGTGATCGCCCGCGAGATTACCGGCGGCCACTGGTCCGGCCCGCGCTTCTTCGGCCTGAAGGGAAAGGCAAACACCAGCACCGGGGGCGACTCCGCGGGGGCTAGCGATGCGTAAGGCGAAGAACGGCACGACGGTCGGCGGCAAGGCGCAGATCCGCTGTGCCATCTACACCCGCAAGTCCTCCGAAGAGGGGCTCGAGCAAGACTTCAACTCGCTCGACGCTCAGCGCGAGGCCTGCGAGGCGTTCATCCGTAGCCAGAAGCATGAGGGCTGGGTCGTCTATCGGAGATGTACGACGACGGCGGCATCTCCGGCGCAACCATGGAGCGGCTGGCGCTGAAGCGGCTATTGGCCGACATCGAGGCGGACCACATCGACGCGGTCGTGGTCTACAAGGTCGACCGGCTGACCCGGTCGCTTGACGACTTTGCCAAGATCGTCGAGGTATTCGACCGGCAACGCGTCTCGTTCGTCTCCGTGACCCAGCAGTTCAATACCACGACCTCGATGGGTCGGCTGACGCTCAACATGCTGCTGTCCTTTGCCCAGTTCGAGCGCGAGGTCACCGGCGAGCGCATTCGCGACAAGATCGCGGCGTCGAAGAAGAAGGGCATGTGGATGGGCGGCCTACCGCCACTCGGCTACGACGTGAACGATAGGAAACTCGTGGTCAACGAGCGCGAGGCGGAAACGGTCCGCCATATCTACCGGCGCTATGCCGCGATCGGTTCCGTGCTCATGCTCAAGCAGGAGCTTGACCGCGACGGGGTCGTCAGCAAGGTGCGGGGCGACAAGTACGGCCGCAGGACCGGCGGCGGGCCTTCGGCCCGCGGTGCTCTCTATCTGATGCTGCAGAACCGCATCTACCGCGGCGAGATCGTCCACAAGGAGAACAGCTATCCCGGAGAGCACGAGCCGATCATCGATCAGGCGCTCTGGGACGAGGTCCAGCGCCAGCTCGCGGCCAACCGGTTCGACCGCGCCACCAGTGCCGGTGCAACCCAGGTGAGCCTCCTCGCGGGGTTGATCTACGACGATGCCGGCGCGCGGATGACACCGACCCATGCCAACAAGAAGGCACCCG
Source organism: uncultured Alphaproteobacteria bacterium (assembly GCA_963851215.1). Taxonomy (GTDB): domain Bacteria; phylum Pseudomonadota; class Alphaproteobacteria; order Dongiales; family Dongiaceae; genus DATKFM01. Next base: position 130,916 of record CAWKOG010000023.1, on the reverse strand, counting down.
CTACCGGTACTACGTCTCGCCGGGGCTCGTCAGAGGCACCCGGCGCCAGGCGCCACGTGGGCGCCGGGTGCCGGCCGCCGACCTCGAGCGTCTCGTCGAGGAGCGTCTGACGCGGTTCTTCGGAAGCGAAGCGGAGGTGTTCGGCGCCATCGAGTTATTGGTCGGGGACGCGAATGAATGCAGCGAAATTGTCGCTCAGGGGGCCGACCTCATCCGTCGTTGGCCCGAGATCGCACCCAACGGACGGCGCGCGATCCTCGCGACTTCTCGTAGATCGAATTGACCTCACGCGCGAGACGCTGGAAATACGAATCCTCCCCCTCCGACTGCCCGCAGTCCTTCGTGGCGAGACCGGACCACGGGATCTGCAGCGCACGCCAGACGCCAACGACCCGACCATCACGTTCACCGTTCCGGCCCGATTGAAGCGCACCGGCATGGAGACGAGGCTGCTAATCGATGGTGCGGACGGGAGTTCCCGACGGAACCCCGACTACAGCCTGCATAGGCTTCTCGCTCGGGCCTATCGCTACAACGATATGGTGATGCGCAGCGATGGGAAAACGATGACCCAACTTGCGGCAGAGGCCGGTGTAGTTAGATCTTACTTCACGCGCATCCTGCGCCTCAGCTTCCTCGCGCCCGAGATCGTGAAAGCGATTTTGCGCGACCGTCACCCGCCCGAGTTGACCGCCAAACGCCTCGCGAACGAGCTGCGTCTCCCGATCGCATGGGGTGAGCAACGCACCTGCTCGGTTCCAGCTGACCCGGGGCATCGATGAATGACGAGACGCCACCCGCACCGTCCACGGGGCGGCAGGTCGCGCTTCGAGCGCAAGAGACACTGGTCGACGGCAGCACGTCATCGCGCGTGTCGGGGTACCACCGAAAGCGGCCTAAGAGACTTTCGCGACGGGCGCGCTGTGTTCACCGCACGCAAACGGTCTCACGCAAGCGCTACCGCCGGAGCCGACTGCACAAGGCGCGGAACGGTGGCGGTAATTCCGCCTAGGCGCTTGAACGGAAACTACTTATGTATCAATGGTTTATGGTGTGGCGGAGGGGGCGGGATTCGAACCCGCGATACCCTTTTGAGGTATACACGCACTCCAGGCGTGCGCCTTCGACCGCTCGGCCACCCCTCCGGCGCAACCGCGGCCGGCAAGGCGCCGGCCACGGGGGCGGCAAACTAGCCGAGGCCCGATGGGGAGGCAACCGCGGGCACCGGCTCCGCCGCCGGCGGCGTGGCGCCATTGGCGGCCGCAGTGCCATTGGCCGCTCATGGCCATTCAGCCGCGCGGCGTCCGCAGCCTTCCAGCGTTGCGCGATGCCGCTGAGCGCGGACAGGACCTCATGCAGTTCCTCGCCGCGGCCGGTCAGGCTATAAGTCACCTGCGGCGGAATGGTGGGCTGGAAGTCCCGGTTGATCACATCGGCGTCCTGCAGCATCCGCAGCCGCTCGGTCAGCACCTTGGCGGAAATGCCCGGCACCTTGCGCTTCAGTTCCCCGAAACGCGTCGGGCCGTTGCTCATCAGGACCCAGAGAATATAGGTGGTCCAAGGCCCCATCAGCAGGCGGAGCAGAGAATCCAACGGGCAACCGACAGGGCTTTTTGGCATTGGCATGGCAGCAACCTCCAGAGCTTAAATCACAAAATGAAATTAGTTACTCAAAGGAACTAACTCAGACTTCGATAGCATAGCCCACGCCGAATCACAAGCCGGGTGCCCGACCCTCGGCCGTGCCGGTGGCCGCCACGGTTAACGGCTGACGACGATTTCTTAACCAACTTACCGGACAATCCCGCAGATGGCGTGGTGGGCCTCAGGGCTCGCCCTGCTCCGTTTCCGCTGCCGATACAGGAGTCATGCCGACAATGAGCAACGCAATCACGCAGGTGGTGAACGGCGCGCTGATCGTCGCGGTCTGCCTAATGGCGATCTTCCTCGTCATGAAGAGCACGGCCCGCACCTGGCGCTTGCTGGGCTGGTTCGCCTGCATCATGGCGCTGACGCTCGTCATGATCGAAGGCCATGGCTGGTATCGGCGCGGCGACTGGCAGATCAAGCTGGCATTCGATCTCTGGAATGAGATGCAGCGCAGCAGCCTGATCTGGCTGAGCAACCATCTGCCGAGCGTCATGTGGCAGCCGTTCGATTTCGTCCTGCATTTCCCCGCATGGCTGGTCCTGGGTATCGGCGGCATCCTGCTGCTTCTGCTGGATCACCGGCAGATCCAGCTGCATCGCGTCGGCGCGAAACCGGCGCCGCTGCTGAAGCGCGCTGAAGGCTTGGCTGTCAAAGCCGCAGGAAGAAAAAACCGACAAGGCCTGAACCCGGGCGCGGTCCGATCCGCCGATATTCACGGCCGGCTCACGGCCTCGTGGCTTGCCGTGCGGCGCCCTCGCGCCGACATAGTCTTCATGCTAGATGCATCGGCCCAGCAACCGCCGCACGCCCGCCGCGCGCATACAAAATCGACGTCCCATGCTCAGACGCATCGCCTGGCTTCTTGTCGCACTGTTCGGCGGCCTGGCAATTCTGTTCTTTGCGCTTGATGCGCTCGGCTATTCGATGTCCGGCGATTGGAAGATGACGGCGCTCGGGCCAGCGCTGGTTCGAGTTCGACAAGGCTCGACACGGACAGCCTGCTGCTGATCCAGCCGGCGATCGAGCGGCATATCTCGGCGCCGCTGTGGCCGCCGGTTCAATGGGCGCTGACCCAGCCGGCCTGGATCGTGGCGCTGGTGCCGGCGATTTTCTTCTGGCTCTTGGATCAGCTCTGGCTCAAGCGCCGCAAGCGCTAGCGGCTATTCGTCGCCCATCTTGAGGGCGGCGAGGAAGGCCGACTGCGGGATCTCCACATTGCCGTACTGGCGCATCTTCTTCTTGCCCTTCTTCTGCTTGTCCAGAAGCTTGCGCTTCCTGGTGATGTCGCCGCCATAGCATTTCGCCAGCACGTCCTTGCGCATGGCGCTGAGGGTCTCGCGGGCGATGACGCGGGCGCCGATCGAGGCCTGGATGGCGATCTTGAACAGCTGGCGCGGGATCAACTCCTTCAGCCGCTCGCACATGGCGCGGCCGCGCGCCTCGGCATGGGCGCGGTGCACGATCATCGACAGCGCGTCCACGGGCTCGGCATTCACCAGGATCGACAGCTTCACCAGATCGCCGGTCTGGTAGCCTTCGAGGTGATAGTCGAAGCTGGCATAGCCGCGGCTGCACCGATTTCAGGCGGTCGTAGAAATCGTAGACCACCTCGTTCAGCGGCAGATTGTAGATCAGCATGGCGCGGGTGCCGACATAGTTCAGCTCCACCTGCGTGCCGCGCCGCTCCTCGCAGAGCTTCAGGATCGGCCCGAGATAATCCGCCGGCACGATGATGGTGGCGCGGATCCACGGCTCTTCCATATGGTCGATGCGCATGGGGTCGGGCATGTCGACCGGGTTGTGCATCTCCATGAGGTCGCCGTTGGTCATGTGGACCTTGTAGACCACCGACGGTGCGGTGGTGATCAGCTCCAGATTGAATTCCCGCTCCAGCCGTTCCTGGATGATCTCCAGATGCAAGCAGGCCGAGGAAGCCGCAGCGGAAGCCGAAGCCCAGCGCGGCCGAGGTCTCGGGCTCGAAGTGGAAGCTGGCATCGTTGAGCCGCAGCTTGGCCAGGCTGTCCCGCAGCTGCGGATATTCGGCGGCGTCGAGCGGAAACAGGCCGCAGAACACCACGGGCACCGAGGGCTTGAAGCCCGGCAGCGGTTCCGAGGCGGGCTTGCGCGTCGTCGGTGATGGTGTCGCCGATCTTGGTCTCCGCCACATCCTTGATGCCGGAAGTCAGGAAGCCGATCTCGCCGGGCGCCGAGTTCCCTGCTCTGCTCCGGCTTCGGCGTGAAGAAGCCGACCCGCTCCACATCGTGGTCGGCGCCGGTGGACATCAGGCGGACACGTTGGCCCAGCTTCAGCACGCCCTGCTTCACCCGCACCAGCACGACCACGCCGAGATAGGCGTCGTACCAGCTGTCGATCAGCAGTGCCTTGAGCGGCGCCTCGGCATCGCCCTTGGGCGCCGGCAGGCGGTGCGACGATGGCTTCCAGCACCTCGATCGATATTGAGGCCGGTCTTGGCGGAGATCGGGATGGCGTCGGAGGCATCCAGGCCGATGACGTCCTCGATCTGCTGCTTCACCCGCTCCACCTCGGCGGCCGGCAGGTCGATCTTGTTCAGCACGGGCACGACTTCGTGGCCGGCATCGATGGCCTGGTAGACATTGGCCAGGGTCTGCGCCTCCACGCCCTGGGTGGAATCCACCACCAGCAGCGAGCCCTCGCAGGCGGCCAGGCTGCGGCTCACCTCATAGGCGAAGTCCACATGGCCCGGCGTGTCCATCAGGTTGAGCTGGTAGGTCTCGCCGTTGCGGGCCTTGTAGGTCAGCCGCACGGTCTGGGCCTTGATGGTGATGCCGCGCTCGCGCTCGATATCCATGGAATCCAGGATCTGGTCGCGCATCTCCCGGTCGGTCACGGCGCCGCAGGCCTGGATCAGCCGGTCGGCCAGGGTGGATTTCCCATGGTCGATATGGGCGATGATGGCGAAGTTGCGGATATGGGCGAGATCCATGGAGCGAGAGGCCGTTCTACAGTTGTCCGTTAGCGGTGAAGTCCAAAAATACTAAGCAGATGAAGGAATTACCAGGTGGCCGTCAAACGCCCCCGCCTCGGCCGCCCGGCTGGCGGCCGCTGTTTCGGGATCGCAGACTTCCGTGGCGCGGGCGGAACATAAGTGCCGGATGCCGCGGGTGCAAGGCGGGGGCAAGGCCGCGGCGGTCCCTCTGTCCAGCGGGCCGGCGTCCAGCGGCAAGGTCGAATCCGTGCGATCTACCCCATGCCAAGCGAGGAATCCGGACAAACAACCCGTGGACTCGTCCAGTGGCGCAGCATCCAGGGTTTTGTCTACGCGGAGGCGCGAAGACGCGGAGATCTGTAGGGGCGGGTTTCAAACCCGCCCTTCTCCTGTCGCTCTGAAGGGCACGCTGGGTTGTTTTTCACGAGCACCACCGACAAGCCATTGATCGCCGCGCGGAAATTTTCAGAAATTTTGTTTTTTGAAAACAACCCTCTCAAAAATTGCCGGGTCGGCTATCGAATCAAATCGTCAGACATGGTGACGGTCGGCGGGATGCCATGTCCCAGCCGTGCGCAATCCTATCCACAATGTCCAACATCGATATCAGGATATAGGAACGATTTCAGGGAATGGAACGCCGGCGCGGGTGTTTGTCTGTTTGACGGCGCACGGCTCTCCCGGAATTTCCCATGCAATCTGCAAGGAATAACCAAGACCCGCGTTCCCGCGCCCGCTATGCAGGCGGCATCAATTCAACCGCGCGCCGCCCAGCCCACGAAGGCTGCATGGATCAATCGATCGCCACGAGCGCAAAGTACAGACCGCCAGGTTCCTGCGCATTGGGTGCTGACGGTGCTATGGCCGGCCTTGGGCTGCGGCGGGCTCGAACCCTCTTGATCAGCGACCATATGCGGCTTGAGGATGCGGCCTTTGTCTATTTGCTGGGATCGCCGGCGGTTTGCCGGTTCCTCGCCGGGCTGTTGCAGGGACGATTGCTCGGCACACTGGTCGAGCGGCCTTGGGCCTGGGCGGTGGCCACTTGGGGTGGCGGAGGCCTGGCGCTGATCGGCGGCTTCATCGCACGCTTCGGCGCGCTGACGGTGTGGATCGCCGCGATCAGCCGCGACCGGCTACGATTTCACCCTTGGCCGATCGCGCTTCTGCCGTTTGGCGTCAGCGACGTATGGTCGCTGGCGCAATGCCTGGGATCGTCTTTCAGGCGCTTACCCTGGTACCGGCTCGCGCGATCGCCGCACACTGGATCGCAGCTAATGCTGCGCACCGCGGGCGGCTGCGCACCTTTTATGAGCGATCAGCGGCGCATTCGAGCTCGGTCCTGCGCTTCATCGCTCGTGGGCTCGCGATCGCCGGGGCTGGCTGACGTTACGATACCGCCATCGATGCGGTGACTGGCACGTCGCGAAGTTGTTTCTCCGACGTCCGGCGCTCCTGAGGGCGCAATGCGCCCGCGCGACCACTCGAGGTCGTCCACATGAGTGCGGACATGGAGAGCAATGAAGCACGTGCTTTTCATGGGCAGTCAGCCAATCCGATCGCGCCGCGATATCTGCGGGTTGCCGCATTCAGGTTCACGGAGTTGACTGCGCTGGCAACGATGCGGACAATCCGGTGACGCGCACGAGCTGGCGAATGGGTGGAACGACTTTTGTGATGGAGAAGGCGCATGCGGAAGCTCTCGGCCAAGTTCGGCCGGCATTTCAAGAAGCGCGCATCGTCTGCCAGCGGCTTCCGGTCAAGTCGACTCCATGGACCAGCGCTCGTCCGCCTTCTCAAGGAAAAGGCAATTCGCTTACTGCCGGCAACCTGACGTATGACCTCACAAGGTCCCATGAACTCAGCGACACTCCATGCGCTCGCCGCCTTTCCCCAGCAGCTCGAGGCCTTCTATGACGCCATCCCGGCGACGTACAAACATTGGACGCCGCCGTCCTGGGAGGGCATTCCGAGCGAGACGTTCACAGCGATCGAGCAGGTCTGCCATGTACGGGATATCGAGGTCGAGGGGTACCATCTGCGTTTCCGGCGGCCACTCGAAGAGAACAATCCGACGCTCGAGTCAATCGACGGATACCGGGTCGCCAGGGATCGCAACTACGGCAATGCCGATGCGGCCGAAGCATTCGCCGCGTTTCGAGCGGCGCGGGCGCGGACGATAGAGATGATCTCCGGCCTCGATGCAGCGCAGCTTGCGCGGCCGGCGATGTTCGAAGGCGCGCCGATCACCATGCGCGGCCTGATCCATCTGCTCTGCAGTCACGACCAGCAGCATCTGGCCGGGCTGCAATGGCTGCTCTGCCGGATCGCGGCTTTGCCGGCGAAGGCCTAGGGCCGCATGGATCTCTCCATCCGCGACGTCTCGCCCGATGACGCCGAGGCCGTGCTGCGGATCCTCAATCCGATCATCGAGGCGCGGACCTATACCGCGCTGGACGCAGCACCTACACGGTGGCGGAAGAGCGCGCCTTCATTGCCGACGCTCCATCGCGGCGGATCTGGAAAGCGGCGATCAGCAAGGACGATGGCCGGATGCTCGGCTATCAGATCCTGGAGCCGTTCGCCCCCTACACGGCAGCGTTCGATCATGTCGCGACGATCGGCACCTTTGTCGATCTCAGTCTCCGGCGGCAGGGCATCGCCCGGCGGCTGTTCGCGGCGAACTTCGAAGCGGCGGCGAAGGCGGGGTTCGAGAAATTCTTCACCTTCGTCCGTGTCGACAATCCTGCGGCGCTGGCGACATATCTCGCGCAGGGTTTCACGGTCATCGGCACGGCGCGCGATCACTGCAAGATCGATGGGCGCTATGTCGATGAAGTGATGATCGAGCGGCGGCTGAAAGTGCAAATCTAACGGCCGGCACCCGCTCGATCGCGGGCGAGCCTGAGGAAGGCGCGCACCAGGCGGGCGAGGCCGTATTCGTAGACTCCGGCGCGAGATTGGCGCCGCCGAGGAAGACGATCGCATCGTTGGACGAAACCGAGTCGGTGAAGAGCACGGCACCGAACACGCCGGCATAGTAGGGCGCCTCCTTCGCGAGTTCGGTGCCGGTGTAACCGACCGATGCCGCGAAGCGCTGAACACGCAGGCTGGCGGTTCTGAGCTTCATGAGATCATGCGCCGCTTTCGACAGCGCATTGGTGCTGGTGCCGGTCTCCTGCAGCAGCACCCAGTTGGCCTTCAGATTGGCATGAAGCCCCAGCCCCCAAATCAGATAGGTCGCGGCGAGGAACATGAGCACATGCAAATGCCCGAACCCCTGGAGAACGCCTGAAGCGGCGAGGCTCAATCCCGCCACTGTCGCCACCGCATCGAGGGCATAGGTGGAGAGCGCGGTCGCGGCAACCGTGACAGCCCACTGGCTCGGCTTCGAGAGCCCCAGAAAAGGCCAGTTCGAGTGCCACTGCTTTCGCTGGTCGCCAGAGCCAAGGGCAACTCCAATGGTTAACGTACATACGGTACGTATTTATACAATAGTTGCCAGTTCCAGATAACGCAAGCAGAATCGATACATACTGTATGCACGTAAAAAGGATCGTTGGATCATGGCAGTAAGGGAGAAGCGGCGGAGATCTACGCTGCCGAAGGACGAGGCCCGGCAGCACTATGTCGAAATCGGCGAGATCGTCGCCCTGGAGCAAATCCAGAAACCCTCGAAGAATTCCTCGACACTCAGGCGATACCGGTCGGTCCCTTCACCTACGCCTGGATGCCAATGCCGTCGCGGCACAGCACGGAAAGACGCGCGGCGCCATCACCAACCTGTTCGGCAGCCAGACCGTCTTTCAGGCCGAGACGATGGCGCTGGCCCTGAGCGCGCGGGACTGGATCGACGCAGCATCCAATTTCCCGCAGTTCGGTGACTTTCCCGACGCCGACGCGTGGGCCGATGCGTTCTTCGCCGGCCAGGCAGCCCGGGGCCCACGGCACAGCACCCAGCCCGGAAGCGGACTACGGATTCCTGTGGGCGCTGTGGCTGAGCGTAGTGCCCTATGGCCTGGTGGAGCGAGGAGATCAGCCAGTTCAAGCGTACAGCGAGACATGTGGGAGTGGATCGAACGGCTGAAGCAGGTCCTTAAGTCAGGCGATCGATCACTACGGGCTGAAGCTGCGCGAGGGCGCCACGATTTCCGATTTCGCCTGCGCGATCGCCAGCCTGATCGAGGGCGTCTGGCTCAATCAGATCGCTGAGCAACCGCCATCCCTGCGAACCGTCGGAGCCGATCGCCGCCGCCATGCGCCGCGCCGGCCGCCTGCTGTGGCACGGCGGCATCGTGCCGCGGCCGGTCAAGGCGGCATAGTCCGCCGCACCCGACCTACACGGACGGATTCACCCGCCGGCGATTTGACATTCTTCAGCCGTTCAAAAATCGCGCGCGCCATGCAAAAGCAAATCTTGCTCGCCGGCGCGCGCTGACGCGCGAACCGGGCATCCACAACATCGCCGAGGAGGAAGGCCACGGCTTGCAGCCGGATTGCGGCGGCGGAACTTGGCTGGAGCGCGGCGTTTCGGATCGGCTGGTCCCGGTGATACATTGAAATCAGCCGATGGAACGAACACATCAATAAGGGTAAACAGCGAAGCAAACCGCGTGGGATGGATATCATGAAAGCGAGCCGGGCAATTGCCCGTGCGGCGCTGTTGATGCTGGCGGCTTGCGGCGGCAATGCCGGCGGGCCGCCGACCGAGGCCTCGCTGGCGCATGCGGGCCGAGCGCGAGTGCGCCGACGGCCCCTTTGCCCGGGGCACGTCGGTGTTCGAGTATTGCGTCAATCAGGAAATGGCGCGCCACAAACGTACCGCCGCCGAAGGCAGGCGCTTGATCAATTCGACCCGATCCGTACCCTGCAGACGTCGCCGCCGCCGCCCTGATTTTCGGCGGTCGGCCCCCCCCCCCTTTTTTTTTTTTTTTTTTTTTTTTTTTTCCCCCCCCCCCCCCCCCCCCCCCCCCCCCCCCCCCCCCCCCCCCCCCCCCCCCCCCCCCCGCTACTTCGCCGGCAGCGCAGGCTCGCCGGCGGCCATGGGGGCGGGTGCGTGGGCTTTCAGGCCGCGGCGGATCAGGCTCTGCCAGGCCTCCTCGGCATCGTCGGCGAAATCGAACAGCTTCAGATCATCGGCCTTGACCATGCCATAGCGCACCAGCGCGTCGAAATTGATCACTTCCTGACCAATAGGAGCGGCCGAACAGGATGATCGGCACGCAGGGCGCCTTGCCGGTCTGCACCAGGGTCACGAGCTCGAACAGCTCATCCATGGTGCCGAAGCCGCCGGGAAACACCGCCAGCGCATGGCCATCGCCAGATCATTTTGCGCATGGCGAAATAGTGGAATTGAAGTGAGGTCCCGCGTCGAATAGCTGTTCGGCCCCTGCTCCATCGGCAGCGTGATGTTGAAGCCGATGGAGGGCGCGCCGGCATCGCGGGCGCCGCGGTTCGCCGCCTCCATGATGCCGGGGCCGCCGCCGGTGGCGATAACATTGTCGCGCATGCCGTCATGGCGGACCGACAAGGGCGCCGCCCCGTTCGGACACGACGCGGGGCGAAGGCGCGGGCCTGGTCGTAGTGGACCGAGAGCTTCCGGGCCAGCTGGGCGCGCTTGCGGTCCGCCGGGTTCCGGCGGCCGACAATGCCGCCGCCGCCTGTTCCGGCGAGGGGATGAGGGCGCTGCCGAACACGATGACGGTGGAGCGGATGCCCGAATCGTGCAGCAGGAGTTCCGCCTTGCTGTACTCCAGGGCGAAGCGGATCGGCCGCAGCTCTTCCCGGTTCAAGAGGATTTGGGTGTCCTCGTCCGGGAGCAGATAGCTTGGGGAGTAGGTTGGTTGGCCGTTTTCGGACATGGGCGTTTCCAAAGATTGAATGGTGGCAGAGGGCGCGGCCCGCAGGCCGCCCCAATGGCGAGTTTCGCCCGACCGGGCAAGAAATGGTTAACGGACCGGGCGTTCGCTAAGGCGCCTTCCGACGCGTAGTTTGGAGATCTGCGCCTCGGCCGATCGCGCCCAATAAGCCACGAGGGGCGGGTGATGCCCCAGCCCCCGCTGAAACCTGCAAGGAAAAATTCGGCGTGGCAAATCAAACCGCGGTCTTCAATTCCTTGGAGGCGCGGAACGCGACCTTCTTCGACGCCTTGATCTTGATCGGCTCGCCGGTGGCGGGATTGCGGCCCATGCGGGCATCGCGCTTGCGCACCTGGAAAATGCCGAGGCCGGGCAGACGGATCTTGTCGCCCTTCTTCAGATGCTTGGTGATCTGGGCGACGAGCGACTCGATCACCTCGTTGGTCTGCCGCTTGGTCATCTCATGCTTGTCTGCGAGATCGGCGGCGATCTGCCGCATGGTGACGGTGTTCTGCTTCTTAGCTACTGCCATGGGTATCCCCTCGAGGTTGGTGTCAACAAATGGCGGTCCGGCCGCGCGGGTGCCTGAGACGCAGACCCCCTCCCTAGCTTCCGGTGCGAGCCGCCGCCCTGAGGCCCCCTGATTCCGGAGGGCGGGCGGTTCGGGCCGGCTTCCGGATGCGGCTAGCGAACCCATACAGGTAGGGGTCCTACACCTGTTCGCATACAACGTCTAGCGAAATTCGCGATAGAATTGCGATTTTCTGTGGATTATCCGGATAGGGCTGCCCAAGAAAGCCTGGATTTACGGGCTTTCGGTGGAGGGCGATCGTCGAAAAGCCCAGCAAATCCGCCGTTTGGCGCTGATGTGTTACAAGGCGGCGGCAGGGCCGGCGGGGATGGGAATGGAAGCCGCTCGACGGATCACAAAACCCGACCCCCCGCCCATAGAATTTTTTTCCCTCTCGCCTTGGGGCAGAGGGGTAGGAGTGAGGGGAATTCCCGCGCGAGCGCGCCGTGAGTCTCCCCGCCAGGGAATTGAAGCGTCAGATGCCGCCGGAAGTCCATTTTTTTGACTCGCACCCTGCATCTGCACCAGAAGTTTTGCTGGCGTGCCGCCCGCACGCAGTTCCCCTCACCCCCTGCCCCTCTCCCCCAAGGGGAGAGGGGCCCCTCATGCGTATCAGTCCGGACTACGAGCCGGCCTTCACTTCCTCGATGAGCCTGATGTATCTGGTCCGGGTGTCGAGCTCGAGCGGCTGGAAGAAGATGCCGCTGTTCAGCAGCGCCTCGGGCGTCGAGAGATTTCAATCCCGCCAGCTTCTCCGGTCCGACGATATCGAAGGCCTTCTTGTTGGAGTGGCCGTAGCCCCAGGTCGAGATCTCGTAGGCGCCGGTTTCCGGCGAGGTCATGCCGTTGATCATGTCATAGGCCATATCCTCGTTCTTGATCTTCGAATTGAGGGTGAGGCCGCAGCACCAAGTGAAGATGGTTTTCCTTCGGCACCATGAAGCCGACGGGCACGCCCTGCTGCTTCAGCTTCACATAGCTCTCGTTCCAGGCATAGGCAGCGACGATTTCTCCGGATGCCATCGACTGTTCCAGATCCAGGTCGCTTCGCTCCAGATGAAGCGTAGATTTTCCCGCTGTTTCTGCAGAAGTTTCTTCACCTCGACGAGCTGTTCGTCCGACAGCGAGAAGATGTTGTCATAGCCCAGGAGCAAGCCGGCGATCTGTACATTCACCTCACCCTCATAGCCGGCGAGACGGCCTTTGTAGCGATCGTCGAACAGGATCCTCCATGAGTTCTCTTTGATGTACTCTTCTTCGTCGACCAAATCGGTCCGGAAGACGACGGTTGAATTGCCCCAATCCATGGGCGCGAACCAACGCTGGCCGTTGACCACCATCCCCTCGATATCCAGCACCGCCGGGAACATGTCCTTCAGATGGATGAGGCGCTCGGCGTCATAGGGCTTCAACAACCCGACCTCGCGCCAGGTCTTGATTTCGTAGGTGCAGGGTCCCATCACGTCGACTTCATAGCCGGCGCGGAGTTTGGTCATTGCCTCGGTTTCTTCGCTTCTCCAGAAATTGAAGGTGGGCAGGCCGCCATACTTCTCCTGAAACGCCTTGTGAAACTCCGGATCGTCATAGCCGCTCCAGCCATAGTAGGTGAGATCGGCGGGCGAAGCGGCGGCGGCCGGGCGGGCGAAACCCTTCATGCCGACCATGCCGACGCCGGCGGCGGCGGCATACTTCGCGAACTGGCGGCGGCTCAGGCGGCCGTCGCGGCGGGCCTGTATCAGCTTGTCCGTATCCATGATGACTTGTGCTCCCCGTTTTGGTCTTGACGCCGCCTGGCGCGGCGCGGCCGTGGGGGAAGCTTGACACAGCCCGGGCGCGCCGCGCAATCGGCGGCGACCCCTGCCGGGAAATAGGCAAGAAAGATGCGGGGTCAGGTGCGCAATGTACCGCCGGTGGCCTTGGTGACGGCGGCGACGATCTTCTGCTGGGCGGCGGCGATGTCGTCTTCGGTGAGGGTGCGGTCCGGCGCCTGCAGCGTGACGGAGAAGGCGATGGACTTCTTGCCCTCGCCCAGGCTGCCGCCTTCGAAAGCGTCGAACAGCGTGACCGCCTGGATCAGCGCCTTGTCGGCGCCCTTGGCGGCGCGGAGGATCTTCTCCGCCGGCACGTCGCTGGCGACGGCGAAGGCGAAGTCGCGCTCCACCGGCTGATAGGGCGATGCTTTCAGCAGCGGCCGGGTCGATCCCGCGCCCTTGCCCTTGGATTTCGGCTGCGGAACGCGGTCGAGGAAGATTTCGAAACCTGTGGCGGCACCCTTCACGCCCAACTCCTTTAGGATGCGCGGATGGATCTCGCCGAACCAGGCGATGACCGTCGGCCCGAGGCGCAGCGAGCTGCTGCGGCCGGGGTGATACCAGCCGGGCGCATCGGCGGAGACCTGGAGATTCTCCACCGGCGCGCCGAGGGCTCCCAGCAGCGCCAGCGCATCGCCCTTGGCGTCGAAGGCGTCGGCGGGCCGCGGCTTCACCGCCCAGTGGCGCGGCGCGACATTGCCATTGCGCAGGCCCGCCGCCACGGTCGCCTGACCCTCGGGCGTGTCGTCGCTGTATTGCGGACCGACTTCGAATAGCGCGGGATCGGCGATGCCGCGGGCCGCATTGCGCGCGGCGGCCTGCAACAGATTAGGCAGGATCGAGGGCCGCATGGCATCGAGATCGGCGGCGATGGGATTGGCCAGCTTCACCGGCGGCTTGTTGCCGGCAGTGAACCGCTCGGCGATCCGATTCTCCATGAACGAGACCCTCACCGCCTCCATCAGGCCGCGCGACACCAGCAGGCGCTTGGCGGATGTACCGGCGTTGCGCTGCGGTGATCGCCGGCTCGGGCAGCGCGCTGTCGATCTTCAAGGGCACGCTGGGGATGCGGTCGAAGCCGTAGATGCGCGTGACCTCCTGCACCAGATCCGCCTCGCCTTCCACATCGGCGCGCCAGGAGGGAATGTCGGCGTGGATCCGGCCGTCTTTCGCCGCGGGATTGAAGCCGAGGGCGGCGAGCATGCGGGGTGGATTCCGCTGCGGGCAGATCGATGCCGCCGAGCGTGCGCACGCGATCGGGGCGCAGCGCGAGTCTGCCGCTGCCATTTCGGCATGGCGCCGGCGCTGAGCGGGCGGCTGGTCTCGCCGCCGCAGAGTTCCTGGATCAGCCGTGCCGCCACCGCAGCGCCCCAGTCGGCGCTTTCGGGGTCGACGCTGCGCTCGAAGCGGAAGCGGGCGTCGGACTGGATGCCCAGCCTGCGGCCGCTGGCCGCCGTGCGGATGGGATCGAACAACGCCACCTCCAGGAACACCTCGGTGGTGTCGAGTTCGCAGCCGGAGGCGGCACCACCCATGATGCCGCCGATGCCGCGAGGGCCGGTCTTGTCGGCGATGATCACCATGCTGCCGTCAAGTTCATATGTTTTGCCGTCGAGCGCCTGGATCGACTCGCCGGATTTCGCCAGCCGCATGGTGAGATCGCCCGACAATTTTTTGGCGTCGAACACATGCAGCGGCCGGCCGAGATCGAAGGTGACATAGTTGGTGATGTCCACCAGCGCCGAGATCGGCCGCAGACCGATCGCCAGCAACTTGTCCTGCAGCCATTTCGGGCTGGGGCCGTTTTTCATGCCGCGGAAATAGCGGCCGACCACATAGGGGCAGAGATGCTGCTGACCGGCGGGCAGGTCGCGGAACCATCTGACCGGGCTGTCGAAGCTGCCGGATACGGCGGAGAGATCGGGCGCGCAGAAGCTTGCCGATTTCGGCGGCAGCCAGATCCCGCGCCACGCCATGGACGCCCAGGCAATCGGGCCGGTCGGCGGTCACGTTGATGTCGATCACTGGATCGTCGAGGCCGAGCAGCCGGGCGAAGGGTTCGCCGACCTGCGCATCGTCTGCCAGTTCGATGATGCCGTCATGCTCGTCGGACAGGCCCATCTCGCGCATGGAGACCAGCATGCCGTTGGAATCCACGCCGCGCATCACGCCCTTCTTGAGGTCGAGATTGGTGCCGGGGATGTGGCTGCCCACGGGCGCGAAACACGCCCTTCATGCCGGTGCGGGCATTGGGCGCGCCGCAGACCACCTGGTGGATTCCCGCGCCGTCTCGACGATGCAGACCCGCAGCTTGTCGGCGTTCGGGTGCGGCTTCGCCTCCTTCACATAGGCGACCGTGAAGGGCGCCAGATCCTTGGCGCGGTCGGCGATGTCCTCGACCTCCAGACCGAGCATGGTCAGGCGCGCGCCGATCGTGTCGATATCGGCATCAGTGTCGATGTGGTTCTTCAGCCAGGAAAGGGTGAATTCATCGCGACAGCCCTCCGGTCATGCTCGGCACATCGAAGGCGGAGAAGCCGTAGTGGCGCAGCCAGCGGAGGTCGGCTTCATAGAATGTCCGGAGATCGGGAATGCCGTATTTCAGCATGGCGATGCGCTCGATGCCCATGCCGAAGGCGAAGCCTTGGTAACGCGCGGGATCGACGCCGCTGAGCTGCAGCACCTTCGGATGCACCATGCCGCAGCCCAGGATCTCCAGCCAGTCGCCGCCGGCGCCGAGCTTGAGTTCGCCGCCGGCCAGGCGAACAGCCGATATCCACTTCCGCCTGAAGGTTCGGTGAACGGGAAGTAGCTGGGCCCGAAGCGCACCTGCAGATCGGCAACGCCGAAGAAGGCGCGGCAGAATTCGATCAGGCAGCCCTTGAGATGGCCCATATGGGTATGCTCGTCCACGACAAGTCCTTCGACCTGATGGAACATGGGCGAATCGGTCACTTCTGGATCGGCAGCGATAGGTGCGGCCGGGCGCCATCACCCGCAGCGGCGGCTGGGTGGATTTCATGGCGCGGATCTGCAACGGCCGAGGTGTGGGTGCGCAGCACCTTACCCCCGGGCCGCTGGGATCGCGGCCGTCTCGGCCTTCGATATAGAAGGTGTCGTGCATCTGCCGCGCCGGATGCTCGGGCGGAATGTTGAGGGCGGTGAAGTTGTGGAAGTCGTCCTCGATGTCGGGCCCCTCGGCGACGCGGAAGCCCATTTCGCGCCAGTATGGCGACAATTTCGTCCAGGGTCTGGCTGATGGGATGGAGGCGGCCTTCGCCTTCCGCTCGCGGCGGCAGGGTGACGTCGATGCGCTCGGTCTTCAGACGCTCGTCCAAGGCAGCGTCATCAAGTGCTGCGCGGCGCGCCTCTATGGCCGCCGTGATCGCGTCCTTTGCCTCGTTGACGCGGGCGCCGAAATCGCGCCGCTCGTCGGGCGCCAGCGCACCGAGAGTTTTCATCAGCCCGCTGATCTCGCCTTTCTTGCCCAGGGTGTCGACCCGCGCCTGCTCCAGTTCCGGCAGGCTCGCCGGCAGCAGACCACGGCCTTCAGCCATTTGTCCCTGATCGGTTCCACATTCTGCATCGCGAATAACTCCCAAAAACGAAAAAAGGCCGTCACGTCGTGCGGCCCTGCAATCCACCTGAGGTCGTGGTCCAGCTCAGCGCATGCAAAGCGACCCGTTGCCCATGGCGGACGGAGCCTCGAGGCCGGCGCTGACCCGCGAAAGCCGCCCGGAGCGGTGTTGCCAGCGATGTGTCATGCCCAGAAAGCATGCAGCGGCCCGATCTCTGATCCCAGGGGTTGAAAACGGCGCGGAGTATAAGGGCGGGCCGCCCCGCGCGGGTCAAATGGCCGCTGCGGACGAGAGAATGCAGCTGGAGCGGCCCCTTGGTTCGAATTGCCCCCTCGAGGGCTCGACGAGACAGAAATGATTTGACTGATCGCGCCAGCGAAATGATCTGCCAGCCGCTGAACGGCGCGATTTCGGACGCCGCCGCGTTGGTGAGGAAATAGACCTTTTCGGCGCCGGTGATCTCCGGCGCCGATGCCAATACCTTCAGCTTGGTGAAGTCCCGCGGACCATAAGGCTCGGCGAGGGTGACCCGCAGGCGCGATTCCCAGCCGTGGATCACCCGCTTGTCGGTGACCAGGCTGAAGGCGCTGTAGCGCGCCGCGCCGATCCCTGCCATCGCCGGCCCGACCCGCGGCCAGCTAGACCGCCGTCATGTCGTAGGACGTATCGACAACCACGGCGATGCGCCGCGGATTGTCCTGCAGATTGCCGTGATAGCCGCCGGCGAGGCCGCCAAAGCCGAGCAGCGCCAAAACAAGCCAGACCAGGAACGGTTTCATCGCCGCACCTACATCTGCGCGTTGAGCAGCGAGCCGATCTTGTAGCGGATCTCGCCCTCGCCGGCATTGATGGTCGCCGCCTCCACCAGACCGCTGACCCGCTTCAGCTCGTCGAAGTCGGCTTCATAGCCGATGGTGTAGATCGGCACCCGCAGGCCCTTGATGATCGCCTGCATGTCGTCGAAGTACAGGCCGTTGTTGGTCTCGCCGTCGGTCAGCACGAACAGCACCGGCTTGATGCTGGGATCGGCCTCCTTCGCATTCGCCAGCAGCGATAGCGCCACGGCGATGCCGTCATACATGGCGGTATTGCCGCCGGCGGTCAGGTCCTCGGCCGCGGCGATGAAGGATGCCTTTTGGTTGATGTTGAATTTCCGGATCGGCAGCAGCGTGCGCACGCGGTCGGAGAACACCACCAGGCCGATGGAATTCTCCGGCGCGATGAAATCCGCACCCCGGATCAACGCTTCCCGCACGCCCTCCTCGATGCCGTGTCCGACCATGGAGCCGCTGACGTCGCAGAGGAACACCGCCGCGACCGCACGGCCGGCATCCTTCTTGGTCTTCCAGATCTGCTGCGCCTGCACCAGCGTGCCGCCGTTCGGCAGGGGATAGAATTTCTCGGCCTTCATCGGCGGATTGAAGCCGTACTGCGTTCCCAGATCGCGGTAGCGCGGCCGCTCGCTGAATTTGGCGAAGGCTTCCAGCGCCTCCTTCTTCTCCGGCGGCAGATTGCCGACGGCATAGAGCGGATTGTCGTGGGCGTAGCCGAAGGGCAGGAAGACATAGCCCGATTGCAGCTCTGCCGTCTTCACGAAGGTCTGATACTCCATGACGAAGGCATCGAGGGAGCCGTCATTGCGCACGGATTCCCGCAGCTGCAGCGTGGTTTCGCCGACGAAGGGCACGCCGCTTCTGAAAGGCCTCGAAGGCGCTGACCACTTCCGGCGACAGCATCTTGGCTTCGTCGCCCTTGGCGAAGGCGGCCAGCACCGAAACCAGGAAGTTGATCCCGGTGCTGCTGGCGAAGGGATTGGTGTAGCCCATGGCCATGTCGCCCTGGAGCACGGCGTCGATCAGGCTCTTGATGTCGAGAGCACCGCCGGCGGTTTTCAGCTTCTCGGCCCGGGCGGCTTTCATCACGACACCAGCCAGATTGACCACCGTCTTCTCGCGCACCGGCGTCATGGTAACGCCGTGGGATTGGGCCATGCGGATCCACAGATGGTTCGAGGGCGAGAAGGCGTCCGGCAGATACTTGCGCGAGGCGATGAATTCATAACCGGTGCCCGAGGCGATCTTGCGGATCGCCACCTGGGCGCGCCGGCCGTCGGCGAGCTTGATGCCGGCGCCGTTGAATTCCTTGCCGACGTCGGTCATCCAGCCATCCGTGCCGGTGCCGGACTTCTCCGTCGAGACGAAGATCTCCACCGTCACGTCGTTGAGGCCGCCCTGCGGCGAGGTTGCCATCGGGAACTGGCCGATCGGCGGCAGGGTGTCGGTGATGTCGATCTTCTGCCCGAGCTGGACGTTCGCCTTGCGCTGGACGATCTCTTCCGTCCAGTCGATATCGGCGACTTCGTCCTGCAGGCGCGCTGCTGCCTTGTCGTAGGTCAGTTCGCCGGAAAAGCCGAAATCCAGCGAGCCCAGACCGCCGGGGCGCGAGGAGTAGTAGAAGTCCCGCGGCGATGAGGATCACGATCAGGATCAGGATGAAGCGTGCCTTGGACATTGAATGACCTATCGGCTGTTTCCGGGGACGCGCATAGGCATCGGCAGCAAAGTCACTGTGCGTCGATGGTCAGCTTCGGCCGCGCTTTCTCGCCGGCCTCGTAGCGCTGGATCGCCGCCTCGCCCTGGGCCGACAGCTTGTCGAACTCCAGGATCGTCTGGGCCATGCGCGGCAGCGCTTCCTGGCGGTAGCGGGCGATCTCGTCCATCGCCGCGTTGATGTTGGCGAAGGCGGATTTCAGCGACTTGAGACTCGAGCATGGAACTGGACGCCTGCTTCTGGATTTCCGCGCCCTGGTTGCGCAGACGCTCGGCGGTGCCGGAGATCAGGTCGCTGGTGGTCTGGTTCAGGGCATTGACCTTGTCGAGCACGATCTTCTGGTTCGCGAGCGCCAGGGCGGCGGTGACTGCCACCTGCAATGCGCTGACCGTGACATCGACAGCGCGGTTGACGCCGCGCATCAGCTCCTCGTTGTTGCGCATGATCAGGCCGAGCGACAGCACGCCCTGCTGATTGACCGCCAGCTGCTGCTGCAGATCCATGATGCGCTGGCGCAGCGGGAACAGCAGTTCCTCCTGCACGAACTTATGCCTGATGTCGCCGGAGGGAATCTCGGCGCTCAGCTTGCCCGATAGTTTCCGATCGATCAGCTGTCCCAGCTTGATCTGGCGGTCGAGCTTGCGGGTCAGACCGCGCATCAGCCCTTGATCCTCGCCCAGGGTGACATTGTCGCGGCGGAGCTGCTCGCGGCCCTGCTGCAGGGAATTGACGATGGCGTCGATAACGGTCTGGGCGCTTTCATAGCGGGAGAAGTAGCGCTTCAGCGGCGAGCCGATGCCCGGAATCATGCCGAGAACGCGGGATCAGGAAGCCGGGCGACAGGTCGAGCCGCGCCGGATCCAGCTCCTCCACCTTCAACTTGAGGTCGAGCAGCGCATTGGCGACGGTGCCGCCCTCGGTGCCGCGCGCCGACAGCGTCCTTGATCGGCTGCCGCAGCATCTTGCTGCGCTGGGCGGCCTCGGCCTGCAGATCGCGGCCCATGAACTCGACCGCTGCCTTTGCCTCCGTCTGCGCCATGTCGGCATTCGGCTGGATATTGGCGAGCACATCCACATAGTCCTGCGCCTTCTTCTCCAGCGCCGCGGCGTCGCCGGGCTCTGCCTGGGGCACGAGCGCGCCCTTCACCGCCTCCACATCCAGGTTCAGCCGCAAGGCCGGTAGCTTGGTCTCGGTCACCGCCATGTTCTCCATCCCCTCCCGTTTCCATCTGATGTCATGCGCTTGACGCCGCCGGCGCCACGGCATAGCGCCCGGCCCGCTTGGCCAGCCGCTCCAGTTCCTTCATTGCCGCCTCGGCGTCGGCGCCGGTCCTGCCGGCTTCGGTTTCGGTGTTGGCGACGGCCGTCGCCACGTCCACGAGTATCGTCAGCGCCGAATTCGTTCTGCGCCAGAAGCTCGGCGACGCGCTTGTTCTGCTTGCCCACCAGTGCTGACCGTTCTTCCAGCGACTTGATCTCGCGCCGCTGTTCCTCGCCGACATATCCGCCGCCGCGGCGCAGGTGATTCAGCCGTTCGGCGATGGCGTCCGCATCGATGCTGCGGACACTGCGCAGCGTCACGTCGACGTCGCGCAAATTGTCCACCACGCCGTTGGCAACCTGCTCGGCCGCGCCGAGATAGCGGCCATAGGTAAGCTCGCCGGCCGACAAGCGCCGGTTGAGCACGGCGCGCAGATTGTCCAATAGCGGCGCCAGCTTCTGCATCTGCTGCGCACCCTGCGGCGCGCCGAGCTTTTCCAGATCTTCGGCAAGATCGGCGAGCGATGCCGGGCTGTCGCGCGTGGGGCGGCTCGGCGTGTCATAATACGCACTCGAGAATGCCGCGGCACGGGCGACAATCAGCGGCCAGAGCAGCAGCAACGCGGCGCCTAGAGCGGCAGCCGCGGCGGCCATGAGGAAAGATGGCTGGAACCAGAAAAAAAAGCCCCACTCTGCAACCGCCGTCACCAGGAGAACCAACCAGGTGGGCGGGAATGAGAGCAATGCGCGAAGGAAGCGCCCCGGATTCATTCGACGGCCAGTATGTGGGCGATGCCGGCCCGAATTCAAGCGGGCGGCAACGCGGTTGCAACCAAAGGTTCCGGATTCATTCCAGCTGCAGCAAAAGCAGATTGAGCGCGCCGCCGATCAGATCCTGCGGCCGCCCGTCGATCAGCAATTGCTCAAACGCGACTTGGCGCGTCTGGCGGTTGTTGATGAACTGCAATTCCACCAACCGCTTGGCGCCGGCGCGGGTGTAGCGTTCGATGCGCGCGGTGACGCCAACGATGTATTCGTTGTCGCTGTACTTCTCGAACCGGCTGCCGATCCATTCCACCTTGCCGCGGGCGCCCGCGAGCTCCTGGGCGAGTTCGTCGTTGCTGTCGTCCGTCAGCGTGCTGGCGGCGCGGACGGTCTCGATGTCCTTGTCGAAATTCTCGCCGCAGCCGGCGAGCACGGCTAGGAAAAATATCAGGACCAGGTGCGGCACGGTTCGCAAGCCTCGACTCCGTTCAAAATGCAAGAGCCCCATCCTTCGCGCGCGGCGCAGGATGGGGCCCATGCTGTCGGCCAAAGCGCGGTGCGCCGTTACTTCGCCAGCGCGGCCTGCGCCTGCTTGACGATCGATTCGAAGGCGGCGGGCTCGGTGATTGCCAGATCGGCCATCACCTTGCGGTCGATGACGATGCCGGCCTTCTTGATGCCGTTGATGAACTGCGAATAGGTCAGGCCATAGGCCCGCACGCCGGCGTTGATGCGCTGAATCCACAGGCTGCGGAAGTCGCGCTTCTTGTTGCGGCGGTCGCGGTAGTTGTACTGCAGCGCCTTTTCGACGCGCTCCAGCGCGATGCGGTAGTTGGTCGAGGAGCGGCCGAAATAGCCGGACCCCATCTTGACCACTTTCTTGTGGCGGGCGTGCGACGTGACGCCCCGTTTTACGCGTGCCATGTCTTAAGCTCCTTCTCTCGGCGCCGTTCGGTCCGGGGCCTCAGCCCCAGGGCATCCAGATCTTTTTGACGACGGGCTGGTTGGTCACATCCATCGTCTCGGCGCCGCGATGCTGGCGCTTCATCTTTTTGGGACGGTTGATCTGGCGGTGGCGGCGCTGGGAGGGGTACATGCGCACCTTTCCCGTACCGGTGAGCTTGAAGCGCTTTTTGGCGCCGCTCTTGGTCTTGAGCTTGGG
Organism: uncultured Alphaproteobacteria bacterium; assembly: GCA_963851215.1. Taxonomy (GTDB): domain Bacteria; phylum Pseudomonadota; class Alphaproteobacteria; order Dongiales; family Dongiaceae; genus DATKFM01. Next base: position 108,745 of record CAWKOG010000023.1, on the reverse strand, counting down.
CATTTCCATTTCCTTACAGAGAGTTAGCTGTCAGCCGCGGTTGGGGCATGCCCGTGCAAAAACACTAGCCCATGGCCGTCCGGCTTGGCGAAGGCGGGCTTATACAGAGGGGGGCCGGAAAAGGCAAGGCGACCCGGCGGCCGCCGGCGCCTAGAAGAAGCTGCTGTACCAGCCACCGAAGCCGAAATAACCGGCGACGGCGTCCACCAGCCAGGCCATGCCGACGATGCCCCAGAACCACGGCGAGATGGCCAGCGCCGCGAGGCCGCTGACGCCGCCGATGGCCGCCCAAGAGAACTGCCGGAACAAGGCCGCCAGCAGAGCAAACGCCAGCGCCAGGGGTGCCAACAGCAGCGCCGCCTTGAACAGGGCGGCGATGCCGAAGATCACCGCCAGGCCGCCGAGGACCGGGGGCTGCCATGACTTGCCCGGCAGAACCGCCGGCTGGGCGGTGGCGGGCGCATCCGGCAGGACCGGCTCGTTCGGCAGGACGGCCGGAGGCGGCGGCGGTTCATACGCGTCGGTGGTGAGGTTGAGGTCGCGGTCGGCGCGCAGGGTCGGCACCAGGAATGGCCTGGTCGTCCCGGCGGTGTCGCGCTTGGCGGCTTCGAGATCGATGACGGGTTCGCGCATGGCCGTAAGATGGGGCGGCTTCGTGGCGGAAATATGCCGCGAGCGTTAACGGGCCGGCCGCGGGACGACCCGTCTTTCCAGCGGGCTCGGGGTTAAAATCATATAAAATCCAATTGATTAGCCTGCAGGCGCGCAATCCGGGGCGACGGTCCGCCGCCGCCCCGGCCTGTGTCATTTTGGCGCGAGGATCATCACCATCTGCTTGCCCTCGAGGCGCGGGAACTGCTCCACCTTCGCCTTGGCATCGAACTCGGTGCGCACCCGCTCCAGCACCTGGGCGCCGAGCTCCTGGTGCACCATCTCGCGGCCGCGGAAGCGGAGCGTAACCTTCACCTTGTCGCCTTCTTCCAGAAAGCGCGTGACCGAGCGCATCTTCACTTCATAGTCATGCTCGTCGGTCGTCGGCCGGAGCTTGATCTCCTTGACCTCGATGACTTTCTGCTTCTTGCGCGCTTCGTTCTTCTTCTTCTGTTCCTGGTACTTGTACTTCCCGAAATCGAGAATCTTGCACACCGGCGGATCGGCATTGGGCGACACCTCGACCAAATCGAGGCCGGCGTCGGCCGCCATCTGCAGCGCTTCGCGTGTGGGTTTTACTCCGACCATGGTGCCGTCCTCTTTGACGAGCCGGACGGAAGGCACGGAAATCTGAGCGTTGATGCGCGGTCCATCATTGGACGACGAGGACGCGCGTTCTCTTTCCATTGGTGGCCTAGCGATGAAACACCTCCATTTGAATAGTTAAAAACAACCGGCCGCCCTCCCATCCAAACAAGCAGCCGGCGACGGCAGCGATGCTACGACGCGGGCACCGCCGCTTCCTGCCTTAGTTTAGTAATGGCCTCATCCAGCGCAAGCATTTCTTGCTTTTCGCCGCCGAGGCGGCGCAATGCGACGGCGCGATCGGCCGCCTCTTTTTTGCCCACCACCAGCAGGATCGGCACCTTGGCCAGGGAATGCTCGCGGACCTTGTAGTTGATCTTCTCGTTGCGCAGGTCGAGTTCCGACCGCAGGCCGGCCTTTGCCAGCGCCGCATTGACCTCGGCCGCATAGGAATCGGCATCGCTGGTGATGGTGGCAACGACGGCCTGAACCGGCGTCAGCCAGAGCGGCAGCTTGCCGGCATAATGTTCGATCAAGACGCCGATGAAACGCTCCAGCGAACCCAAGATCGCTCGGTGCAGCATGACCGGCCGATGGCGCCGGCCATCCGCGCCGATATATTGTGCATCGAGCCGCTCCGGCAGCACGTAATCGAGCTGCAGCGTGCCGCATTGCCACGTGCGGCCGATCGCATCGGCGAGATGGAATTCTACCTTCGGCCCGTAGAAGGCGCCCTCGTTCGGGAGCGCCTCGACCTGCACACCGGCCGCGTTCAGCGCCGCCCTCATGCTTTCTTCGGCGCGTCCCAGAGGTCTCCGTGCCCGAGCGCTTATCCGGCGCAGCGCCAACTTCACGATTGCCTATCGACGCCGAGGTCGCGGAAGATGCGAATCTGCAGATCGCATAGCGCACGGATTTCGCCGTGATCTGATCTTCGGTGCAGAAGATATGCCCGTCATCCTGGGCGAATTGCGCACGCGCATGATGCCGTGCATCGACCTGACTCTTCCGGCGACAGGAGCCGAACTCCGCGAAGCGTATCGGCAAGTCGCGATAGCTCTTCAGCCCCTGGCGGAAAATCTGGACATGGCCGGGGGCAGTTCATCGGCTTGACGCCGAATTTGGCTCGCCCGTGTCGATGACGACCTTGAACATGCTGTCGCCATGGATGTCCCAATGGCCGGAGCCTTGAACAACGATTTGTCGATAATCTGGGGCGTGTTCACCTCCTGATAGCCGTCGCGGCGAGGCGATCCCCGACGAATTTATCCAGCTCGAGATACAGGGTCCAGCCTTTCGGATGCCAGAACATTTGGCCGTCAGCCTCTTCCTGATTATGGAAAAGGTTCATCGCCTTGCCGATGTTGCGGTGGTCGCGCTTCTCGGCTTCCTCGAGCGCTTCAGATAGGCGGCGAGATGCGTCTGTCCGCCAGCACGTGCCGTAGATGCGTTGCAGCTGCGCGTTTTCGATCGCCGCGCCAATAGGCGCCTGAGACTTCTCAGCTTGAAGGCTTTGCCGAGCTTCCCGTCGAAGGCAGATGCGGGCCGGGGCAGAGGTCCTGCCAGTTGCCCTGGGCGTAGATGGTGATCGGCTCGCTTTCGGGAATTTCGCCGAACGATTCGGCCTTGTATTGCTCGCCGAGGTCTCGGAAAGCGCAATGCCTGGTCGCGCTACCAGACTTCGCGGCGGATCGTCTCGTTGCGGTCGACGATCTCCCGCATCCGGGCTTCGATCTTTTCGAAGTCGTCGGTCGAGAATTTTTCGTTGCGCACGAATCGTAATAGAAGCCGTCTCGATCTTCGGCCCGAAGGTGACCTGCGTGCCGGGAAACGGCTTTGCACCGCCTCCGCCATCACATGGGCGCAGTCATGGCGCAGCACTTCCAGCGCATCCTTGTGGGTGCGCGTGACGATCTCCACCTTGGCGTCTTTCTCGATCGGGTGCGCGAGATCGCGCAGTTCGCCGTCGACCTTGATCGCCAACGCCGCCTTGGCCAGGCCCGGGCCGATGCTGGTCGCCAGCGCCTCGCCCGTGATGGACGAGTTCGAAGCGGCGGACACTGCCGTCTGGCAAGGTGATGGCGACCATGGAAGCTCGCGGAATGTTATGCGATTTCACGGCATTAGGGCGCAATCGCCCGGGCCGGAAACCGGGACCGCGGACTTTACCGGCTGTCCGTTCACTGTCAAGTAAAGCGGACGCGGAGTGCGGGGATACGGGCGTTTCTACTGCGCGGCGGCGCCGTTGCCGTTGATGCGCATGCGCTTGATCTTGGCGTAGGCGTCGTTGATCGAGGTCATGCGCTCATGGGCGAGGCGGATGAATTCCGCCGGCAGGCTCATGGATTGCAGGCGGTCCGGATGATTTTCCTGGACGCAGCGGTGATAGGCTTCGCGGATCTCCACGTCCGACGCATCGTCGGCGACGCCCAGCACCTGGAATGGATTGTCGGCATCGACATTCGCGGTGTTCTTCTTTTCCACCGCCTTCACGCCGCGGGCCGCGCTTTTGTGGAAGATGTAGATCGAGCTGTCGAGATTTTCTCGAACTGGCAGGAAATGGCGTTCGTCGTTCATGAGATCGGACAGGCGCTGCTGCTGGCCCACGAACATGTAGCCGATCAAGACCCGGCCGCTGTCGAGCTCCAGCTCGACCAGCAGCTTGTTCTTGAAGACCATCTTGTCGTTGCCACCGTACATCAGCGCACCGATTGGCTAGAGGGGCAGCCGTTCCCCCGGGGAACGCCCTTCGACGCCCTTAGTTTACGAAGACCATGGTAAAGCGAAAGTGAACGAAACGGCCCTTAGCCGCCCATAACCCATTTCGGCTTGGCCGCCTCGGCCTGGCTCCGGGACGCCTGGATACGGTCGTAGGCGTCGTTGATTCGGGACAGCTTTTCATTGGCGAGCTGGACGAAATCGGCCGGCATGCCCATGGCAATCAGCTTGTCCGGATGGCACTCCTGTACCTTGCGGTGGTAGATGCCCTTAAGATCTTCATCCGGGATCGACGGCGCTACGCCGAGGATTTCATAGGGATCGGCATTGATGTCCGGCAGCGTGATCTGGTTCATCGGCGTCACCCGCCGGATGGTGGATTTGCGGACGATGGTGATCAGGCCTTCGGTGGTCTCGAATGGCAGGAAGTCACGGTTATCGTTCAGAAGATCGGGCAGCCGCTGATTCTGCACCACGAACATGTGCCCCATCAGGCGGGTGCCGCCATCGATCTCCATTTCGACCGAGAGTTTCGCCTTCTGCAGCTTTGCCTCTGTCTCCATCTCCCACCTCTCCCGCAAATCCATGAATGGGCGGGCGGTTCGCTGCGAACCTGACCCGGCCATGGCGCAATGACATAGCAAGAATTGGTCAAGGAGCCGTTAACCCTGCCGCAAGATTTGCGCGGTCAGGCGGGCTTGGAGGCCGGTTGGGAGTCGACCGCCTGGCGGTAGAACTGGACCGTCCGCTGGGCGGCGGCGTTGCGGGAGTAGAAGGTCCGCGCGCCGGTCTGCGCCAGTTGCGCCAGGCGCAGGCGTTCAGCCGCCGGATAGCGCAAGGCGGAATTCGACGGCCTGCGCCACCGAGTAGGCATTGCCGGGCGGGGTGAGCCAGACCATGGCACCGCGCGCCGCCTGCTCGGCGGCGCTGCCATGTTCGCTGGCCACCACCGGGCGGCCCATCGCCTGGGCCTGGGCGAAAACGCGGTCGAAATGCAGCGGCAACTCGCTGGTGCTGACGACCACATCGGCCAGCATCATCGCCGCGGGCAGATCGCGGCAGTGATCGACGATGAATGCACGTTCGGCGAGGCCCGTGCGCTCGATCCGCTGCTTGAGATCGCGGACGAAGCCGAAGTCGGAATTCATCGTCGCCGATGATCAAGGCGCGGAAATCCGCATCCTTGACCTGGGCGAGCCCGTCGACGAACAGCTCATGGCCGCGCGGCCGGCGGATGGAGCCGGGCATCAGCAGCAGCGGCACGCCGTCCGGCAGCTGCCATGGCCGCGCGCCAAGGTGGTGATGCGCTCCGGACCGACATGGGCGGGATCGAAGAACACGGTATCGACGCCCGGCGCCACCAGCGACACCCGATCGGCGTGCGGCCCCAGGCGCCGCGCCTCGTCGGCGGAAAACTCCGAACCCACCACGAGCCGGTCGGCCGCGGCCAGCAGCCGGCGGCGCCAGCGCTGCCGCCAGGCCTTGGCAGGCAGGCCCTCGCGGAAGCTCTGGATGAACACCGGCCGGTTCTGCTTCGGCAGCGCGCGCAGGGCTACCTGCGCGATGCGGGCGCTCTCGGGATCGTGGGCGTGAACGACATCGGTCTTGAACTGCCGGATCTGCAGGGCCAGCTCGCGCGCCAGCCGCCGCCGCGCCCAGAAGCCCGTGCGATCGAGCGCCAGTGGCAGGTGATGGCCGCCAGCCCGCGCAAGATCCCGCGTCCCCGGCCCGGCCGGCGAGGCGACCAGCGCCGTGCCGCCGCCATCATGCACGGCGCCGGCCGCGGCGACGACATCGCGGGTCAGCGGCCTGATGCCGAATTGCCCGACCAGCTGAAACACCACCGGATGGCGTACTTCCGCGCCGGCCGCATCGGTGGTAATCCTGTCATAGAACGCCCCCGTGACCGTCAAGCCTTTCCCCTTCGCTGCTTCATCCCGACGATGACCGACCCATCGCCCGCGCCGGCCCCGCAGCTGCTTACGCGATCGCAGGCGCCGGCCATCGCCTATCACCTTTTGCCCGCAGCCGGGGAAAAAATGCAAGGGCGCGGCGGCGCACGGCACCTCCGCCGGGTGTAATCTTTTCTTACCGGCTTTGCCTCGAACATGACGGGCACCAAGGCGATGGCGCTGGATCAGTTCTGCCGCGACCGCGGGCAGGGTTTGCCGAGGTTCGACTACAGCGGCCATGGCGCATCGGGCGGCGCATTTCGCGACGGCACCATCGGCGGCTGGCTGCAGGATGCGATCGACGTGTTCGACCGGCTGACCGCGGGACCGCAGATCCTGGTGGGATCCAGCATGGGCGGCTGGATCATGCTGCTGCTGGCGCTGCGGCGCCGCGATCGGGTCGCCGGGTTGATCGGCTTGGCGCCGGCGCCGGATTTCACCGAGGATATCTGGCGGGATTTTTCCAAGGCACACCGGCAAGAGTTGCTGACGCGCGGCGCCGTTGAGCGTCCATCCGCCTACAGCGACAGCCCGTATGTGATAGCCCGGGCGCTGATTGAGGAGGGGCGGCAGCATCTGCTGCTCGGCGGCGCGATCGAGATCGACTTGCCCGGTGCGGCTGCTCCATGGCATGGCCGATCCGGACGTGCCTTACGAGAAATCCTTGCGGATCGCGGAGAGGTTGCGCAGCGAGGATGTTGTCGTGACTTTGATCAAGGATGGCGATCACCGGCTGTCGCGGCCGCAGGATTTGCAACGATTGTTCGAGGCCGTGAGCGAATTGTCGGCGGCGGCCGATGCCTGAACTGCCGGACATCGAAGTCTATATCGGTGCGCTGGACCGCGCGTCATTGGCCAACCGCTGCAGCGTATTCGCCTGGGCAGTCCCTTCCTGCTGCGCTCGGTCGATCCGCCGCTGAAGGCGTTCGAGGGACATGCCGTGCGCAAGCTTTCCCGTCTCGGCAAGCGCATCGTGTTTCATTTCGATGGCGACCTCTATCTGGTGCTGCATCTGATGATCGCCGGCCGGCTGCACTGGACGACGCGACCGGCGCGCCGCTGCCGGGCAAGCTGGGCCTGGCGGCGTTCGATTTCGCCGAGGGCACGCTGATGCTGACCGAGGCCGGCTCGAAGAAGCGCGCGTCGCTCCATGTCGTTGCGCGGCGAGGCGGCGCTGGCGCCGCACGATCCCGGCGGGATGGATCGCTCGACGGCGACGCTCGAGGCATTTCGCGCAGCGCTGCGCCGGGAGAACCACACGCTGAAGCGCGCGCTGACCGATCCCGCATCTCTTCAGCGGCATCGGCAACGCCTACTCCGACGAGATCCTGCATCACGCCGCAGCTCTCGCCGGTGAAGCTGACGCCGAGCGCTGACCGACGACGAGTGCGACCGCCTGCTCACGCGACGCGCACCGTGCTGCGCCGATGGACCGATCGCTGCTGCGCGCAGCGAGACCGGCGACGAGTTCCCGGAGAAGGTCACCGCGTTCCGGCCGGAGATGGCCGTGCACGGCCGGTTCGGCAAGCCCTGCCCGGTCTGCGGCGCGCCGGTGCAGCGCATCGTCTACGCCGACAACGAGACCAACTACTGCCCGCGCTGCCAGACCGGCGGCAAGATCCTGGCCGATCGCTCGCTCTCCGCCTGCTCAAATCGACTGGCCGCGGACGCTCGAGGAGCTGGAGGAATCACACCAGCGCCTGAAATCATTGGCGCGGAAGTCCTAGGGCATCGGCGGCCGATGCCTCGCTGGCGAGAATCGCCTGCAGGCCGCTGCGATAGTCGGGAAATGTCAACTGCACGCCCAGTTCTTCCTTGATGCGGTTGTTCCGCACCCGCTTGTTGTCGGCGTAAAAGCTGCGGGCCATTTCCGATAGCTGCGCATCTTCAAAACGCACAACAGGCGGCGGTTGCACTCCCAGCAGTTCCGCAGCATAGGCGATGACTTCATCGGGCGGCGCTGGATTGTCGTCGCAGAGATTGTAGGCGGCACCCGGATTGGGCCGCGCCATCGAGGCGATCAGCACGGCGGCGATATCAGCCACGTGAATGCGGCTGAATACTTGGCCGGCTTTCACGATCCGCTTCGCCGTACCGTCGCGCAGGGAGTCGATGGCGCTGCGGCCGGGACCGTAGATGCCGGCAAGGCGAAAGACATGAACCGGTAGGCCATCGTGCTCCCACACGGTGAGCCAACTATCCTCTGCCAGGGCGCGGCGGCGGCTGCGATCCTGTGTCGGAACGCGCTGGGAGTTTTCGTCGACCCAATCGCCGCCGCGATCGCCATAAACGCCGGTGGTGGAGAGATAGCCGATCCAGCGAAGCGACTCGAGTTGCTGCAACTCCCGGAGGTGGCAGTCAAACAGGGATCGCCGGCTTCGTCGGGCGGGATTGAGCTGACGATATGGGTGACGCCCCGCAAAGCCGCATCGAGATCGATCAGCAGATGCGTGCGGTCGAAGACATGCGCGGCGAAGCCCAGAGCTTCAAGCTCCTGTCGTTTTTCCGCCGAACGGCAGGTGCCGGCGATCGCCCAACCGTCCTGCTGCAGCCGCTGCGCCAGGTGCCGGGCGCTGAAACCGAGGCCAAAGCAGAGACTTTTCCGGGCTTGTTCATGCTTCCTGTGGCGAAATGCGGCAGGGCCAACCGGGTGGCGCGCCGGCCTTTCCCTTACTATGATCGCCGCTTCCCGAACAATGGCCCGCAGATGAACGCCCTCAACCGACGCCTTTGTTGTCCTTCCTGCTGCTGTCCTGGCGCTGCCCGCGGCAACGCAGGGAGGCGCGACAACAATCTGAACGATGCGATCAACCAGAGAATACGAGTCCTGCATGACGTTGGCGCAGCGCTCGCCGGCGAGCCTATGGCAGCGCCAAGAGCTGGTCGGAGAAAGGCGGCGGCGCCGCGGCCCTGCATTGCGGCGGAGTCGCCCTGATCAACATGGACAAGCGAAGGAAGGCGCGCAGATGCTGGAGCGCGCCGCTGCAAAAGAGGAAAAGCCGGATTGGCGGCGGAGCTCTATGGCCAGGCCGGACAGGCCTGGAGCATGGCCGACGATGCAGCACGCCCTCGATGCGCGGAACGAGGCGCTGGTGCTGGCGCCGGACAATGTCGATCTGCTGGTGGACCGGGCGTTCAGCTATCGGGACAAGAACGATTTTCGCAGCGCCATCGGCGATCTGGACCGGGCCCATGAACTGGCCCCCGAGCGTGCCGACGTGCTCACTTATCGCGCCAGCGCCTGGCGCTTCCTGAAGGACAACAAAAGGCGCTGGCCGATGCCGACGAGGCCCTGGGGCTCGATCCGGACAATGCGGAGGCGCTGTTGGAGCGCGGCAACATCAAACGTTTGACCAATGATCCCGAGGGCGCCCGCGCCGACTGGATGCAGGTGGTGGCCTGGCCGGCGGCACCCCCGCGGGCGACGCGGCAAAGGCCAATCTGGAGAAGCTGGCGGAGAAGGCGAACTAAAAATCCAGATCTGCGTAGTGCGCCGGCGGCGTGAAGCCGGCAGCGTGTCCGACAGCAGCGGCCGGAAACTCGGCCGCGATTTCACCCGCGCGTACCAATCCTTCGCCGGCGGATGATCTTCCCAGGGCACGTCGCCGATGAAATCGAGCACCGAGAGTTGCGCCGCCGCGGCGAGATCGGCGATGGTCAGCTGATCGCCCGCCAGCCATTTGCGCCGGTCGGCGAGCCAGCCGACATAGTCCAGATGATAGTGGATATTCGACAGGCCGTTGCGGATCGCCTGGGAATCCGGTCCGCCATTGCCCTTGAGCCGGCGGATCACCTTCTGGTCGAACAGGTTCGCGGTCACCTCGCGATTGAATTTCTGATCGAACCAGGCCGACAGCCGCCGCGTTTCCGCCCGCTCGGCCGGCGTCGCGCCGATCATCGGCTGATCGGGATAGCGCTCCTCGAGATATTCCTCGATGGCGTTGGGATCGGCGACGATGGCGCCGTCCTCTTCCACCAGCACCGGCACCTCGCCGGAGGGATTGAATTTCAGGAAGGCGGGGCGCCGTTCCCAGTAGTTCTCGGTCTCCAGCGCGAAATCGAGGGATTTTTCCCTGAGGATGAGGCGGAGTTTGCGCGAACAGGGATGCAAGGCGAAATGGTGCAGGCAACGCATGGCCCTTCAGTTAACCGATCCCGGCCGGGAGAGAAACTGTTTTTCCGTTCCATGCCAGTGACATAGAGGGGATCGAGGCTGCATGCGGCTGGCAAGTGTCATTCAGGCCGGCGCTCGCGGATCATGACTTGACGGCGGGCCGACGGTAACGTTTTTTCCCCGTCGGGTGGCTGCCGCGGGCCGCCAGAAATTCCATCCGGAGACGTCAGGGGACCATGGCGGAGCCTCCCGCGAATCCATGTTGCTGGCCTGTGCCGCCGGCGATCGCACGGCTCTTAACCGTCTATATACTGCGACGGCATCGCATCTTTATGGCCTCGCGCTCAGTATATTGAGACGTCGCGACCTGGCCGAGGACGCCGTGCAGGAGACTTTCATACAGGTGTGGCGACATGCCGGCAGCTTCGACATCAATCGGGGCACGGCGATGGCATGGATGGCGCGGATCCTGCGAAACCGCTGCTTCGACATGCTGGATAAGCGGCGGCGGGAACCGCCCTGGATCCGGCATTCGCCGAGGCGCGCGAAGACCCCGGCCCCGGGCCGGCGGACCTGGTCGCCGGCGGCGAATCCGCGCGGCGGCTGCATAACTGCATGAACGAGATCGAGGCGAATGCGCGGCAATGCCTGATCTGGCCTATTATGAAGGCCTGACGATGGAGGAGATCGCCCAGCGGCTGCCCGCCCCCATCGGCACGGTGAAAAGCTGGGTGCGCCGCAGCCTGATCCGGCTCAAAGGATGCCTGGAACGATGAACTACCAAAATCCGGAACTGCGTGACCGTCTGGCTGCCGAGTATGCGCTCGGCACGCTGCGCGGCGCCGCGCGCCGGCGGTTCCAGCGTCTGATGAAGGACGATCCGGCGCTGCGCGATCTGACGCTGGGTTGGGAATGCGCCTCAACGACATGGCGGCCATCGTCAAGCCGGTGACGCCGCGGCCGCAATTGTGGCAGGCGATCGAGCGGGCGCTGGTTCCGTGCCGCGGCCCCAAGCAGAGCGGCCGGGCTGCTGAGCTGGCTGTGGGAGAGCCTGGGCTTCTGGCGCGCCTCCACATTCGGCGCGGCGGCCGTCGCCGCGGCACTGATCCTTTTCGTTGCCGTCGGCCGGCCGCCGGTAGCGCCGGAGACCCGCTACATCGCCGTGCTGATCGACGACAAGGCGACGCCGGTGCTGGTGGCAAGCCTGGAGGCGGTGGACGGCAAGCTGGCGATCAAGTCGGTCAAGCCGACCAAGGTCGCCGCCGGCAAAGATCTGGAACTCTGGCTGCTGCCGCCCGAAGGCGCGGCGCCCCGTTCGCTCGGCGTGCTCAAGGGCATGCAGGCCCTGGTCAAGCTGACCGAGGGCGATGCCAGCGCCCTGACCCAGGGCGCGCTGGCCGTCAGTCTCGAGCCGAGCGGCGGCTCTACCACCGGGGCGCCTACCGGGCCGGTGCTGTTCTCCGGCGCCATCCTGCCGGCGGGATTTCCAGGAGCATCACAGAGGCGGCCGCCGGAGGCCCGCGCAATAATCCGTCACAGATCGTGACTTGTCTTGCGGCGCGGGCCGCTTAAAAACGCCCATGACGAAGCCAATTTCCATCGCCAAGAAATCCTGGCTGCCGGCGGAATGCATCAGCCGCATCGCCGACATCGAGAAGCTGCTGGTCCCCAACGACCTCGATGCGGTCGAGGCGCGGCTGATGAGCGCTGGTCGACGATCACGAGCGCCATATGGACCGGGAATCCCTCGGCCTTAACGCCGGCACCAATGTGATGAACCCGCGCGCGGCGGCGCTGCTGTCGCGCTCCCTCGGCAACCGGCCCAGTCTCGGCTATCCCGGCGACAAGTACGAGATGGGCATGGAGTATGCCGAAGAGATCGAGGTCATCGCCGAGGATCTGGTGAAGCAGCTATTCGGCGCGCCCTTGCCGAACTGCGCGTGGCTCCGGCGCGCTCGCCAATCTCTACTGCTTCATGGCGACCGCCAAGCCGGGCGACCGCATCATGGCTTTCAGCGGGAGATGGGCGGCCATGTCACTCACCATAAGTCTGGCGCCGCCGGGCTCTATGGCATCGAGACCCATCCCGTGCCCTATGACGGCGCGCGCATGACCATCGATCTGGACCGGCTGCGGAGCGAGGCGAAGCGCTTGCGGCCGAAGCTGATCACCGTCGCCGGCAGCCTCTGCCTGTTCCCCTACCCGCTGCGGCGAGGTGCGGCAAATCGCCGACGAGGTCGGCGCCTACGTGCTGTACGACGCCGCCCATATGTCCGGCATGATCGCCGGCGGCCGCTTCCAGCAGCCGCTGGCCGAAGGCGCCCATCTGATGACCATGTCCACCTATAAGGCGTTCGGCGGACCACCGTCGGGGATCATCGTCACCACGGAAGCGGAACTGGCGGCGCGCCTGGACAAGATCGCCTATCCCGGCATGACCGCGAATTTCGATCTCGGCAAGACGGCGGCGCTCGCCATCTCGGTCATGGACCTGCTGGCCCACGGCGCCGCCTATGCCGATCAATGCATCCGTAATGCCCAGGCGCTGGGCAGGGCGCTGGCGGCCGAGGGCCTGCCGGTGCATGGCGTGGAAGGCCGCGGCCATACCGAGAGCCACCACCTCGCGCTGCACGCCGCGCCCTTCGGCGGCGGGCAGACCGCGGCCAAGCAGCTGGCGGCGGCGAACATCCTGCTCTGCGGCATCGGCCTGCCGTTGCCGCCGGTCGCGGGCGACCTGAACGGCATCCGCCTCGGCAGCCAGGAACTGACCCGGTTCGGCCTGAAGGAAGCCGCCATGACCGATGTGGCGCGCTTCATTGGCCAGTTCCTGGTCAAGGGCGAAGCGGCCGAGGGCATCCGCCGCGATGTCATCGCCTTCCGCCAGGATTATCAACGGATTCACTACATCCGCTGAGCGCCGGCCGCGGGCGAGAAATCTTCTGCCTTCCTGCATCCGTCCACCAGCCCCGCCGGTATAGGGGGTGACTGGATGTTGAGGCATCAAGGGAGACTAGGCGCCTAAAATAAAGATGATTTCACCCGAGACGTTCGCATGCTCTCGCGAACCGCTGCCGGCGGCAGCGGCCCTCGGACAAGAGGCCGCTTCCGCTCCCCCCGGAGCCGCCGGCAGCCTTTCTCGGGGTGACAAAAGACGAAAGCAACCGATCTGACCCCTCGCGCAACAGAGGGGAAAGACGGATCCGCCGGCGGCAGCTGCGAGGTTTCCGCGACGTCCTCGCCTCCATCCGCCGGCGGATCTCGCTTTTCGACCAGTTTAAGCCCGCTTAGCCGCCGGTTTGTCGCTGAGTGGGCGCGCCAAGTGACCGACGATTTCCTTCGGCACCACTTGCCAAAAGCGGCCGCGCTCCAGGGCCCAGTCGTTCAGGAGGCGCGCCGCGAACTTCGATTGGGTCTCGTCCGCATGCTCGGCGATCAGGTCCTTTAGCACATGCTCCCAATGGGCGGAGTCCAGGCGCTGCCAGACGACGCTTTCGCCGTTCACATACAGCGGGAAGGCGCCGGTTTCGTCATAGACGAAGGCCATGCCGCCGGTCATGCCGGCGGCGAAATTGTCGCCGACCGCGCCGAGGATCACCGCCGTGCCGGCGGTCATATATTCACAGCCATTGGATCCGCAGCCTTCGACCACTGCCGTGGCGCCGGAGTTGCGCACGGCGAAGCGCTCGCCCACCTGGCCGGCGGCGAACAGCTTGCCGGCGGTGGCGCCATAGAGAACGGTGTTGCCGATGATGACGTTCTCGTTGGTCGCCAGCGGGCTGGAGGGCAGCGGCCGCACCACGATGGTGCCGCCTGACAGTCCCTTGCCCACATAGTCGTTGGCGTCGCCGAAGACTTCGAGCTTCAGCCCCTGCACCGCGAAGGCGCCGAGCGATTGTCCCGGCCGAGCCGCGCAGGCGCACGGTGATATGGCCGGGCTTCAGGCCGGACATGCCGAACTTGCGGGTGATCTTGCGAGCTGAGCTTGGTGCCGATGGCGCGGTGGGTGTTACGGATGTTGTATTGCAGCTGCATCTTTTCGCCATCGTCGAACAGCTGGCGCGCATCCTGGATCATCTGCGCGTCCAGCGTTTCCGGCACTTCGTTGCGGCCTTCCAGCGTGCAGTAGCGCGCATGCTGGCCGGGATCGGCCTGGGCCAGCAGCGGATTGAGATCGAGATCGTCCAGATGGGCCGCGCCGCGGCTGACCTGACGCAGCAGATCGGACCGGCCGATGACTTCGTTCAGATTGCGGAAACCGAGGCCCGCCAGAGATCTCGCGCACTTCCTCGGCGATGAAGCTGAACAGGTTGACGACCTTCTCCGGCGATCCCGTGAACTTCTCCCGCAGCTTCGGGTCCTGGGTGCAGACGCCGACGGGGCAGGTGTTGGAATGGCATTGCCGGACCATGATGCAGCCCATGGCCACCAGCGATGCCGTGCCGATGCCGAATTCCTCGGCGCCCAGCATGGCGGCGATCACCACGTCGCGGCCGGTCTTGATGCCGCCGTCGGTGCGCAGCCGCACGCGGTGGCGCAGGCGGTTGAGCGTCAGCACCTGCTGGGTTTCCGACAGGCCCATCTCCCAGGGAATGCCGGCATATTTGATGCTGGTCTGCGGGCTGGCGCCGGTGCCGCCTACATGGCCTGAGATCAGGATCACATCGGCCTTCGCCTTGGCGACGCCGGCGGCGATGGTGCCGATGCCCGAGCGGGCCACCAGCTTCACGCAGACGCGGGCATCCGGATTGATCTGCTTCAGGTCGTAGATGAGCTGCGCCAGATCCTCGATCGAATAGATGTCGTGATGGGGCGGCGGCGAGATCAGCATGACGCCCGGCGTGGAATGCCGGAGCTTGGCGATCATCTCCGTCACCTTGAAGCCCGGCAGCTGGCCGCCTTCGCCGGGCTTGGCGCCCTGGGCCACCTTGATTTCGATCTCGCGGCAGCGGTTGAGATATTCGGCCGTGACGCCGAAGCGCCCGGAGGCGATCTGCTTGATGGCGGAGTTGGCGTTGTCGCCGTTGGGCCGCGGGCGATAGCGCTCGGGATCCTCGCCGCCTTCGCCGGAATCCGACTTCGCACCCATGCGGTTCATGGCGATGTTGAGGGTGCCATGGGCTTCGGGCGACAGCGCGCCCAGGGACATGCCCGGAGTCACAAAACGCTTGCGGATCTCGGTGATCGACTCGACCTCGTCGATGGAGATCGGCGTGCGGCCCTGGCGGAAATCGAGCAGATCCCGCAAGGTCACCGGCGGCAGCTTGGCCACTGCTTCGCTGTAGCGCTTGAAGGTCTGATAGGCCTCGCTGGACACCGCGCTCTGCAGCATATGGATCAGGCTGCGCTTCCCAGGCATGGGACTCGCCGCCGCGGCGATAGCGGTAGAAGCCGCCGATCGGCAGCGCCACGAAATCCTCGGCCCAGGCGCGGGCATGCTGCTCCAACACCTTCTGCTGGATGCCTGCCAGGCCGATGCCGGAAATGCGCGAGGGCATGCTGGGGAAATACTCGGCCACCAGGGTGCGGGACAGGCCGACGGATTCGAAGTTCGCGCCGCCGCGATAGGAGCTGATCACGGCGATGCCCATCTTCGACATGATCTTCAGCAGGCCCTCGTCCATCGCCTTGGTGAAGCGCTTCAGGCAATCGTCGAGCGCGAGATCGCCGAACAGCCCGCGGCGATGGCGGTCGGCGATGGACGCTTCCGCCAGATAGGCATTCACCGTGGTGGCGCCGACGCCGATCAGCACCGCGGCATGATGCACATCCAGGCATTCGCCGGAGCGCACATTGAGCGAGGTGAAGGTGCGCAGTTGCTGGCGCAGCAAATGCGTATGCACCGCGCCTGTCGCGAGGATCATCGGTATCGAGGCGCGGGACGGGCCGCTCTTCTCGTCGGTCAGGATGACATGCACCGCGCCGCCGCGCACGGCGTCCTCCGCCTCGCGCCGCACCCGGGCGATGGCGTCGCGCAGCGCGTTGTCGCCGGCCTTGGTGCCGGGCTTCGGAATGTCGTAGGTGCAGTCGATCTCAACGGCCGAGGCGCCCATATAGGCGCGCATGGCCTGGAACTGCGCCGTCAGCAGGATCGGCGACTTCGAGTTGCAGCAGCCGGCACTGGCTTTCGTCCTGGTCGAGGATGTTGCCGAGATTGCCGAGGCGGGTCTTCAGGGTCATCACGCGGCGCTCGCGCAGAGAATCGATCGGCGGGTTGGTGACCTGGCTGAAATTCTGGCGGAAATAGTGATGCAGGCCGCGGTACTGTTCCGACAGCACCGCCAGCGGCGCATCGTCGCCCATGGAGCCGACGGCTTCCTTCGCCTCCTCCACCATTGGGTGGAGGATCAGTCTCCAGATCCTCCTGAGAGAACCCGGCATTGAGCTGGCGCCGGCGCAGCTCTTCCTTCTCGAAGGACGCGGGCTGGCCCGGCTTGGCGCGCACCAGCGTGTCGATCACCGTGATGTTCTTCACCCAGTCGCTGAAGGCGGCGCCGGCGGAGAGTTGATCCATGATCTCCCGGTGCTTGTAGAGGCGGCCGGCGCCGAGATCGATGGCGATCATCTGGCCCGGGCCGACACGGCCCTTGGCGACCACATTCTGCTCCGGCAGGCGCACCATGCCGGTCTCCGATCCCGCCACCAGCAGGCCGTCATCGGTGATGGTGTAGCGCATCGGCCGCAGGCCGTTGCGGTCCATGCCGGCCAGCACCCAATTGCCGCCGAAGGCGCAGATGGCGGCCGGGCCGTCCCAGGGCTCCATCACCGAGTTGCAATAGCTGTAGAGATCCCGGTGGGCGCGCGGCATGGTCTCGCGCTCGGCCCAGACATCGGGGATCAGCATCGACTTCACCATCGGCAGCGTGCGGCCGACGCCGACCATGGCTTCGAACACATTGTCGAGGATGGCGGAGTCCGAGCCGCCGGGCTGCACCACCGGCTTGATGTCGGCCATGTAGTCGCCATAGACCGGCGTCGCCATGCGGGTCTCGTGCGCCTGCATCCAGTTGATGTTGCCCTTCAGCGTATTGATCTCGCCGTTATGGGCGATGACGCGGAAGGGCTGCGCCAGATGCCAGGTGGGGAATGTGTTGGTGGAATAGCGCTGGTGATAGATGGCGAAGTTGGAGACGAAGCGCTCGTCCAGCAGGTCGGGATAGAAGGAGGTGAGCTGCTCGGCCAGGAACATGCCCTTGTAGATCACCGAGCGGCAGGACATGGAGCAGATGTAGATGTCCTTGATCGATTCCTCGAGCGCCGCCTTCTCGATGCGGCGGCGGATGACGTAGAGATCGATTTCGAACTGCTCCTCGGTGGTGCCGACGGAGTTCGCGATCATGATCTGCTCGATCTCCGGCCGCGTCGCGTTGGCCTTCTCGCCGATCACCTCCACATTCACCGGCACCTGGCGCCAGCCATAGATGGTATAGCCATAGGCGAGGATTTCACGCTCGACGATCACGCGGCAGCGCTCCTGCGCTGCGAGGTCCGTCCGCGGCAGGAACACCATGCCGACGCCGAGCTTGGCGCGGCCGATCTTCTGGCCGGTGCCCCGCACATACTCGCGGAAGAAATCATGGGGGATCTGCACATGGATGCCGGCGCCGTCGCCGGTCTTGCCGTCGGCGTCGACCGCGCCGCGGTGCCACACCGACTTCAGCGCGGCGATGCCGTACTCCACCACCTGCCGCCGCGGCTTGCCGTCGATCGCGGCGATCAGCCCGACGCCACAGGCATCATGCTCGTCGCTGGGATCGTAGAGTCCGTGGGCCTGCAGGTGAGCGGCGTTGCGATGCCATAGCGGGATGTGATCGTCGGCCATCTGTCCCGTCCCTATTCCGCAGCGACTGCAACCGCTGCAGTCGACTTCGCCTTGATGTAGGCATCGATGCTGTCGGCGGCGTCGCGGCCGTCGCGGATCGCCCAGACCACCAGGGACGCCCCGCGCACGACATCGCCGGCGGCGAACACGCCATCCAGGTTCGACATCTTGGTGCGATGATTGATCTTCACCGTGCCCCAGCGGGTGACTTCCAGGTCCTGTGCGCCGAACTGTCCCGGCAGTTCTTCCGGATCGAATCCCAGCGCCTTGATCACGAGATCGGCCTCGACATTGAAGTGGGAGCCGTCGATCACCCGCGGCGTCTGCCGGCCGGTGGCATCGGGCACGCCCAGATGGATGCGCGCCGCGCGCACTGCCGAGACGTCGTTCTTCTTCCCGCCGATGAAAGCTTCGGGCAGCGCCAGCCAGACGAACTCGATGCCCTCTTCCTCGGCGTGCGCCACTTCGCGCTGCGAACCCGGCATGTTGGCACGGTCGCGGCGGTAGAGGCATTTCACCGAAGTCGCGCCCTGGCGGACCGCGGTGCGCACGCAATCCATCGCCGTGTCGCCGCCGCCGATGACAACCACGCTCTTGTCCTTGGCATTGAGGGCGCCTGACGTGAACGCCGGCACCTTGTCGCCGAGGCCGTGGCGGTTGCTGGCGGTCAGGAAATCGAGCGCCGGCACGATGTTGCCGAAGCCGACGCCGGGCGCCTGCATCTCGCGCGCCTTGTAGACGCCGCAGGCGACCAGCAGCGCGGCATGCTTCTGCCGCAGCTCCGGCAAGGTCGCGTCCTTGCCCACTTCGAAATTCAGATGGAATTCGACGCCGCTGTCCCGCAGCAGCTTGGCGCGGCGCTCGACGACTTCCTTCTCCAGCTTGAAGTTGGGAATGCCATAGATCATCAGGCCGCCGATGCGGTCATAGCGGTCATAGACATGCACCTGGTAGCCCTTGCGGCGGAGCTGCTCGGCCGCGGCGAGCCCGGCGGGCCCGGCGCCGATGATGCCGACCGATTCGCTCAGCTCCCGCGGCGGCTTTACCGGCTTGACCCAACCTTTCTGCCAGGCCGTGTCGGTGATGTACTTCTCCACCGACCCGATGGTGACAGTGCCGTGGCCCGATTGCTCAATCACGCAATTGCCTTCGCAAAGCCGGTCCTGCGGACAGATGCGGCCACAAATCTCCGGGAAATTGTTGGTGGCGGAGGAGATCTCATAGGCCTCCTCCAAGCGGCCCTCGGCCGTCAGCTTCAACCAGTCGGGAATGTTGTTATGGACCGGGCAATGCACCTGGCAGAACGGCACGCCGCATTGCGAGCAGCGGCTGGACTGGGCCGCGGCCTCGGCCGGCTTGTACTCGTTGAAGATCTCCCGGAAGTCGGCGCGGCGGGCCGACGCCTCCCGCTTCCGCGGCATGGCGCGCCCCAGCTTGACGAATTGCAGCATCTTGCCAGCCATTTGGCGCGCCTCCCAAAGCGTTCTCGATCAACAGGTTATGGCCAATTGGCTGCCGTCCCTCCGATCCATTGTCGGACAAGCCTACATGAACGGCGGGCCTGTCGCGATCAGAATCGGAAATATAAGTCAGCTTTCGTGACATAATATCTATGTGGCAGTTCGATTGCAATTCCATTTCTGACTCCCGTGTCAAGTTTCGGCAGATATTAGTTCCATAACGGAACTAATATCTGCCGTGCTGCCGCCGGAATCCCGGTGCTATAAGGGCTTGGCCTTGTTGGGGGATTAGCCGCTTGTCGTTCCTGCAAATCCTGGTCCTGGCCGTCGTCCAGGGCCTGACTGAGTTCCTGCCCGTGAGTTCGTCCGGGCATCTCATTCTCGTTTCGAAGCTGACCGGCTGGCCGGATCAGGGACTGGCGCTGGATGTCGCCGCCCATGTCGGCACCCTGGTCGCGGTGCTGATCTATTTCTGGCGCGATATCGGCCGCATGGCTTATGGCCTGCTGCAGCTCCTGCGCGGCAAGCGCGATCCCTGGTCGATGATGGTGCTCTACCTGGCGATCGGCACGCTGCCCGCTCTGGTGGTGGGCTATTTGGTCGACCGCTATGCCGGAACCGCGCTGCGCAGCATGGAACTGGTGGGATGGACCTTCATCTTGTTCGGCATCGTCCTCTACGTCGCCGACAAGGTCGGCCTCACCATCCTCCGGCTGGAACATCTACGGCTGTGGCATGCGCTGGTCATCGGCCTGGCGCAAGCCGTCGCCTTCATCCCCGGCGTCAGCCGTTCCGGCATCACCATGGTGGCGGCGAGGCTGATGGGATTCGAACGCGCTGACGCGGCGCGCTTTTCATTCCTGTTGTCGATTCCCGCGATCGCCGCCGGCGGCATCTGGAAAGGGCGCGAGCTTCTTCAGACGGGATCGAGCGAAGCTCTGCACGACGCGGCGTGGGTGTTCGGCCTGTCCGCGCTGACCGGCTTTCTCGCCATCGCCTTCCTGATGTCCTGGTTGAAGCGCAGCACTTTCACACCGTTTGTGATCTACCGCCTGCTGTTCGGCGGCGTTCTCCTCTATCTCGTCTATGTCGGTCTCTAGCCGGGCCGCCTAGACCAAGCGGACGCGGCCGAGGCGGCCGCCAGGCCGATAGCGTGCAAGATATGTCGGCAGAATCGCATCAAGTCCTTCGGCCTGGATGCCCAGATCGGCCAGCGTCAGGGCGCCCGGCGACACAACGTTATCCTGCTGCAGCAGCTTGATCTGATCCCGCGTCAGCGGCGGCACCGGCAGCAGCTCGAGGACCATGGCCTGCAGCCGCGCAATCCCGAAGGGCAGCGGCAGCAGCAGCCGGCGGCGGCCGATCTCACGCAGCGTGCGGCGCAACAAGTCGGCGAAACTGAACACGCCGGGCCCGCCCAGCTCATAGGTCTTGCCGGCGGTATGCGGATCCTCGACACAGCGCAGGATCGCCTCCGCAACATCGCCGACATAGACAGGCTGGAATTTCATCCTGCCGCCGCCGATCAGCGGCAGCGCCGGTGTGAGTTGCGACATTGCCGCGAACTTGTTGAAGAAGCCGTCCTCCGGCCCGAAGACGATGGAGGGCCGGATGATCCGGGCGTCGGGATAGTGGGCGCGCACTGCCACCTCGCCAGCCGCTTTCGAGCGCGCATACTCCGCCGCCGCTTCGGCCGCAGCGCCCAGCGACGACATCTGCACGAAGGTCTGTACACCCGCAGCCTTGGCCAGCCGCGCGACCCTTTCGGCGCCGTCGGCGTGGATCGCCTTGAAGCTGCGGCCGCCCTTTTCATAAAGGATGCCCACCAGGTTCACGACCGCGTCCGCGCGGTCAACAGCGGCGGCGACCGAACGCTCGCTGCGAATATCGGCGGCCAGCGGCGTGACCTGGCCGACGGTGCCCATGGTCTTCAGGAACAGCGCCCGGTCGGGGTGGCGCACGGCGGCGCGCACGATCCAGCCCTGCTGGGCCAGGCGCTGCACCACATAGCGGCCGATGAAACCGGAGCCGCCGAACACCGTGACCACGCCCGCTGCCATCGAGTCCCTCCGAAATTCTTGTTGCCGCGCGGCCCCATTGGCGCCTGCCCGATCGACAAAAATGCCAAGCCGCAACGGCAGATAATGGGCAGATATATCGCGCTTGCCGCCCTTCGCAATAGCGAAAACCCGGTTGACTTTGGGCGGCCCCTGAGGACAATCCCGGCCTCCAAAGCCCAGGTGGCGGAATTGGTAGACGCGCAGGTTTCAGGTACCTGTGGCAGAAATGTCGTGGAAGTTCGAGTCTTCTCCTGGGCACCATCTGATTGGGCACCATCCAAACCGGCCTGCTGCATCCCCACTAGATCCGCACCCGCAGATTTGCCGCCGCAGCAGGCCCTGACATTCCGGTCATGAGCAAAGAGCCGACGAGCATCAAACTGCATCACGGCGATCTGCCGGCGGGCCTCGATCTCGGCCCCGTCGTCGCGATCGATACCGAGACCATGGGTCTCAATCCCCATCGCGACCGGCTCTGCCTGGTGCAGCTGTCGTCGGGCGACGGCAACGCCCATCTGGTGAAAATGGGCCTGCCCGAAGATGGCCGGCTGGCGGCGCCGAATCTCGCGGCGATGCTGGGGAATCCCCGTACGCTCAAGCTGTTCCATTTCGCAAGATTCGACGTTGCCGTGCTCAAGCAATATCTCGGCGTGGTGACCCAGCCGGTCTATTGCACCAAGGTCGCGTCGAAGCTGGTGCGGACCTTCACCGACCGCCACGGCCTCAAGGATCTATGCAAGGAGCTGCTGGGGATCGAGCTGAAAAAGGAGCAGCAATCCTCCGATTGGGGTGCCGCCGAGCTGCATCAGGAGCAGCTTCGCTATGCCGCCTCCGATGTGCTGCATCTCCACGCCCTGAAGGCGCATCTGGACGGCATGCTGGCCCGCGAAGGCCGCACCGCCCTGGCGGAGGCTTGTTTCCGCTTCATTCCCAGCCGGGCCGAGCTGGACCTGGCGGGCTGGGCGGAACTGGACATTTTCGCCCATTGAGGATCCTCCCGGCGGTCCGGTCTCCGATGCCCGGCAGGCGCGCCAGATCATTGTAGAGTCAGCGATTTATTGACGGGACGGCCATGCCCGACATACCTTCCGGACGGGTGGGTGCAGGACTACAACGGATTGCGAAGGTTCGGGGCTGCGCTGGCCGTGTATTGCGACACGGCCATCCCATATAAGCGGTCAAGGATCCGGCTGATCACCGGGAGACATGGCGAATGACAGCCCAGCCAAAGCCAACGCCGAAAAGCGGGCGCGCGAGCGCTCAACCTGACTCGTCGCGGGATCTCGCGGCGGCAGTGCGCGTGCTCGGCGTCGAGGCCGAGGGGCTGCGGGCCCTGGCGGCGAGCCTGGATCAAACCTTCAGCAAGGCGCTGGACCTGCTCTCCAGCGCGAAGGGCCGGATCGTCGTGACGGGCATGGGCAAGAACGGCCATATCGGCAGCAAGATCGCTGCCACGCTGGCCTCCACGGGATCGCCCGCGATGTATGTGCATCCCGCCGAGGCGAGTCATGGCGATCTCGGCATGATCGTCGAAAGCGACGCGGTGCTGGCGCTGTCCAATTCCGGCGATACGCCGGAACTGGCCGACATCATCGCCTATACCAGGCGATTCCGCATACCGCTGGTGGCGATCACCAGCGGCAAGAGCAGCGCGCTGGCCACCGCCGCCGATGCGGCGCTGATTCTGCCGTCAGTCGACGAGGCCTGCCCCATGGGCCTGGCGCCAACGACGTCGACCACCATGACATTGGCGCTGGGCGATGCCATCGCAGTGGCGCTGCTGGAGCGCCGCGGCTTCACGCCGACGGATTTCCGCGTGCTGCATCCCGGCGGCAAGCTGGGCCGCAGCCTGATCAAGGTCATCGACCTGATGCATGGCGGCGAGCGCCTGCCGCTGACCGGCGAGACGACCAGCGTGACCGACGCGGTGCTGGTGATTTCGGAGAAAGGTTTCGGCTGCGTCGGAATCGTCGACCGCGATGGCGGCCTGATCGGGATCATCACCGACGGCGATCTCAGGCGCCATATGTCGGCGACGCTATGGTCGCAGAAGGCCGGCGAGATCATGACCCGCAAGCCGAAGACGATCGCATCTGACGCCTTGGCCGGCGAAGCATTGGCCGCCATGAATATGGGCGCAAAGCGCATCACCACGCTGTTCGTGGTCGAGGGCGGCAAGCCGGTCGGCATCGTGCATATGCATGATCTGCTGCGGGCCGGCGTGGCCTAGGCCCGGAGACGGAACCGCATGAGCCCAATCGCCGCGCCCCGCAATCACGCGCATCACCACTATGCCGTGCAAATGCGCCTCATGCGTTGGGGCAAGTACCTGCTGCCGGTCGTCGCCGTCGGATTAGGCGTCGCGATCTTCTATCTGGCGCGGGTGGAAGCGCGGAAGAATGTGATTCCGATCGGCGCCAGCACAGAAGTCATACCGGAGGAGATCGACAGCGTCAGCATGACCAACGCGCGCTTCTCCGGCCGCGACAGCCGCAATCGCAGCTTTACGGTGACGGCCGAGGAAGCGCAGCAGAGATCTTCCAACTCGACGATCATCCATCTGAAGCATCCGAAGGCCGACCTGGATCTGACCGGCGGCCGGCTGGTGGCGATACACGCGGATTCCGGCATCTATGTGCGCAACGACCAGTTGCTCAATCTCGCCGGCGAGGTCACGTTGTCGGACAACAGGGGCTTCGAGTTCCACACCGACAGCGCCAGCATCGATCTCGGCCGTAATACCGCCAGCGGCGACGCACCGGTTGCCGGACGCGGGCCATCGGGCGACATCACTTCCGAAGGCTTTCGCGTGCTCGATGATGGCGACCGCGTCATCTTCACCGGAAAGACTTCCCTGACTGTCACCGTCGCCGACAATGGCGACGGTTTACAGAACAACGGCGCGGAAACCCCATGATCACCCGCCGTGCGAACGGACGAATTGCGGCGGCCATGCTCTGGACTGTTTTCTCCGGCGCCATGTGCCTGGTCGGCGGCGCGGTGCCGCTCGCGGCGCAGACGAGCACCACGGATCCGCTTGCCAAGGGACAGTCCGGAACGCCGGTGGAGATCGAGGCGACCGAGGGAATCGAGTGGCGGCGGAACGACAAGACCTATATCGCGCGCGGCAACGCCACCGCCGTCCGCGGCGACCTCAGGGTGCGCGCCAATACGCTGACGGCCCGTTACCGGGACAAGGCCGGCGGCAACAACGAGATCTATCAGATCGAGGCCGATGGCGGCGTGGTCCTCACCCAGCCCGGCCGCACGATCTATGGCAACCATGCCGTCTACAATCTGGATAGCCGGACTCTGACTTTGACCGGCGGCAATCTGCGGGTGGTCACGGCTAAGGAAACGGTGACGGCCCGTGACCAGCTCGAATATCGCGAGCGGGAGCGGATCGTCATCGCCCAGGGCGAGGTGATGGTGGAGAGCGGCGCGCGCCGCATCGGCGCCGATACGATGACCGGGCATTTCGACCGACTGGCCGACGGCTCCCTGAGCCTCGCCCGCATCGAAGCGGAAGGCAACATCACCGTGAAGACCAAGGACACGTTCGCGCGCAGCCAGAAGGGCGAATACGATCTGGGCCAGGATATCATGACGCTGACCGGCGATGTGCGCATCACAAACGGCCAGAATCAGTTCAATGGCGAGCGCGCCGAAGTCAATGTCGCGACGGGAGTCAGCACGCTGCAGGGCGGCGGGGACGGCAAGGTGAAGAGCTTGATCATGCCCAGCTCCGACGACGGCACCCAGTGATCCGATGAACGCGCCCAACCGTGCAACGGCAGGTCCGGCTCAGAAAGGCAATGGCTTGGCCAAGGCGGCGGAATCCGCCGGCGGACTGGTCGTCCATGGCATCGGCAAGCAGTTCCGCAAACGGCCGGTGCTGCGCGACGTCTCACTGAATCTTCAGCGCGGCGAAGTCGTGGGATTGCTGGGGCCCAACGGCGCGGGCAAGACCACCTGCTTTTACATCATCAGCGGCCTGATCAAGGCGGATCAGGGCCAGATCCTGCTCGACGGCACCGATGTCACGTCGATGCCGATGTATCGGCGGGCAAGGCTGGGCATCGGCTATCTGCCGCAGGAAGCGTCGATCTTCCGCGGCCTCAGCGTCGGCGAGAACATCCGCGTGGCGCTGGAGATCGTCGACAGTGATTCCGCGCACCGGGAGGCGCGCCTGAACGAATTGCTGAACGAGTTCTCCGTCGCGCATCTGAAGGATGCGCCGGCAGTCGCCCTGTCGGGCGGCGAGCGGCGCCGCGTCGAGATCGCCCGCGCGCTGGCGTCCGATCCCAGCTTCATCCTGCTGGACGAACCCTTTGCCGGCATCGACCCCATCGCGGTCGCGGAAATCCGCGATGTCGCGGTGCATCTGAAGGATCGTGGCATCGGCGTGCTGATCACCGATCACAATGTCCGGGAGACGCTGGATATCGTCGATCGCGCCTACATCCTGAATGAGGGCCAGGTCCTCAAGGAAGGGCATCCGGCGGAGATCGTCGAAGACGAAGATGTGCGCCGGGTCTATCTCGGCGAACGCTTCAGCATGTAGGGCGGCCGCGAGGCTGGACGCCCATGGCGATAAAAACGCGGCTCGATCTCCGTCAGGCGCAGACCCTTTCGCTGACGCCGCAGCTGCAGCAGGCGATCAAGCTGCTGGCGCTGTCGAGCCAAGAGCTGACGGCCTTCATCGAGGCCGAGCTGGAGCAGAACCCGCTGTTGGAGCGCGACGAGGCCGCCGACGACGAGCCGCGCGGCCCGGAAGCGGATATCGGATCTGATAACACCGCCGCCGCCGAAACAGCGCCGGAAGATCTGCTGCGCGGCTTGGACTCAGGCAAGTTCAGCGAGGATGGCGCCGGCGATGACGAAGGCGAACCCTGGCCCGGCGAACCGGCCGACAGCGACATGACGCTGCGGCTGGATATGCGCATGTCCGGCGACGAACGCGGCGGCGTCCTCCAAGGCACGATCGAATCCGAACTTCGCGACGTGACCGATCTTCGCGATCATCTGCTGGCGCAGTTGAGCATGGACCTGGCCGACCCCATGGACCGGCTGATCGGCCTGCATCTCATCGGCGCGCTCGACGATGCGGGTTATGTCACCACGGATCTGCAGACCATCGCCGAGCAACTGGGCTGCGACACCGCGAGGATCGAGGCGACCTTGATACGCCTGCAAGCCTTCGATCCGCCGGGCGTCTTCGCCCGCGATCTCCGGGAATGTCTGGCGCTGCAGTTGAAGGACCGGGACCGGCACGACCCGGCCATGGCCTGCCTGATCGAGAATCTCGACCTGCTGGCGCGCGGCGAACAGGCCAAGCTGATGAAGCTGTGCAATGTCGACAGCGAGGACCTGATGGACATGGTGGCGGAGATCCGCTCGCTGAGTCCGAAGCCCGGCGAGTCGTTCACGGACAATGCCGCGTCGCCGGTGACGCCCGACGTGATCGTGAGGCGCGCCGCAGATGGCGGCTGGCTGGTGGAGCTCAATCCCGGCAGCCTGCCGCGGGTGCTGGTCAACAACACCTATGCGGCCACCTTGAAGTCGAACACCAGGGACCGCGAAGCGCGCCGCTATATCAGCGATCGCATCGATGCGGCGAACTGGCTGGTGCGGGCGCTGCAGCAGCGCGCCACCACCATCCTGAAGGTGGCGACGGAGATCGTCGCCCAGCAGAGCGAATTCTTCGAGCGCGGCATCCGCCATCTGCGGCCGCTGACGCGGCGCGAAGTGGCGGACGCGATCTCCATGCACGAGAGCACCGTCAGCCGCGTCACCGCCAACAAATATATGACCACGCCCCGCGGTCTCTATGAGATGAAGTACTTTTTCAGCAACGCCGTTGGCGAAAGCGCCGGGGGCGAAAGTCACGCGGCGGAGTCGGTCCGCCGGCGAATCAAACAGTTGATCGATGCCGAGTCGCCGGACTCGGTTCTGTCCGACGACGATCTCATGCAAAAATTGCGTGAATCGGGCATCGAGATCGCCCGGCGGACCGTGGCTAAATACCGGGAATCATTGAAAATCCCTACTTCCTCCCAGCGCCGGCGACAGAAGTCTTTGCAGCCGCGCTAAGGCGTCCTAGATAGAATATGATGACACCCTGCTCGGCGGCCGGCTGGCGCTTGACACTCACAAGCACCCTCCATATGTTCCCCGCCTTCCGCCGGGGGCCCCAGCAGCGGAGCGATGTTCCGCGGCGCACAAGGATTGGACGCCCTGAACGATGCAGATAACCGTCAGAGGAAAACAGCTCGACGTCGGTGACGCGTTGCGCACCCATGCCGAGGACTCCCTGCGCTTGGTCCTGGCCAAGTTTTTTAGTAACCCGATCGAGGCGAATGTGCTGCTGTCGCGCGATGCGCATCTCTACCGAAGTCAGATTCACGTCCATGTCGGGCGCGGCATCGATTTGCATTGTCAGGCGGATGCCGATGCGCCCTACCGGGCGTTCGATTCGGCGGTGGAGCATCTGTCGCGCCGGCTCGGCCGCCACAAGCGGAGGCTGCGGGATCACCACCGCGCCGATACCGTGCATGAGCCGGCGCAGCAATACATCCTGGCCAACGAGGGCGAAGAAGATGCGCAGGCCGAGCGGGCCAATGGCGCGCCTGTCGTCATCGCCGAGATGGCGACGGAGATCCCGACGCTCACGGTCGGCGAGGCTGTAATGCGGCTCGATCTATCGGGCACGCCGGCGATGATGTTTCGCAACCGGGCCCACGGCGAATTGAACATGGTCTACCGGCGGGACGACAGCACCATCGGGTGGGTCGATCCGCGCGGCAATACGAAGTCTTCCTAGGCGTCCGCTAGGACGCTGTCTTACGGGGTAATCGATGGAAATCGAAGATCTCATCACGCCGGCGGGCGTGATTCCGAAATTGCGGGCCACTGGCAAGAAACAAGCGCTGCAGGAACTTGCCAAGCGCGCGGCCGAAGTCACCGGCCTGCATGAGCGCGCCATATTCGACGTGCTGCTGGAACGCGAGCGTCTGGGCTCCACCGGAGTCGGCAATGGCATCGCCATTCCCCATGGCAAGCTGGCGGAATTGCAGAAGCTGCACGGCGTCTTCGCGCGGCTGGATTCGCCGATCGATTTCGATTCCGTCGACGATCAGCCGGTGGATCTGGTTTTCCTGCTCTTAGCACCGGAAGCCGCCGGCGCCGATCACCTGAAGGCGCTGGCGCGGGTGTCGCGCCTGCTGCGGGACCGCACCGTCTGCGAGAAGCTGCGCGGCGCCAACAGCGCCGACGCCATCTACGCGCTGCTGACGGAAGCGCGCACCAGCCACGCCGCCTAAATCACTTCGAGGGTTAGTGGACGCTGACCGGCTCCAGATCATTCTGGCGCGCCGTCACGATGGCTGAGTCGCGGGTCGGCACAATCGCCAGCTGCTTGCCGTCCGCAGCGAAAATTCCGAAGGCCGTGGTGCCGTCGATTTCGACCGGCCTGATATAAGCCACCCACTGCATGCCCAGCTGGGCCAGATCGCTGGTCGTTATGCTGCGCAACTTCTCTATCGTGTTCATCTTCTCCACCCTTGCAACGCTGCGGACCGTCATCGGGTTTGAAATCGCAATGGTTCGCGTCGGCGTCACCGTTTCCGGCCGCTGCAGTTCGATCGACAGGATGCCGTTGTCCAACCCGGCATTGGTCACCTCCAGCCCGTCGGCGAGCACGAAGGCGCGCCGGAACTGGCGTGCGGCAATGCCGCGATGCAGGAAGACGCGCTCTGCCTGTTCGGCCTGGCGGCCACGGATCACGAGCTGCTGATTCTCGATCTCGACCGTCAAGTCTTCCGGTGCAAAGCCCGCAACAGCGATGGCGATGCGAAAGCCGCTGTTGCCCATCTGCTCGATGTTGAACGGCGGATAGCTATCGCCGCCCTGCTTGTGGATGCGGTCCAGCATGCGCTCGATCTGATCGAAGCCGAGCAAAAGCGGATTGGTGGAAAGTGATGGTCGGGTCATCGAAGACGCTCCTCCTTACGAGCGAGCATGGCGATCAAGGGTCGCGAAAGCCCAGACCTGACGGCCTCCTATGGCGCTTTCGGACGGACGGCCCGGTAATCGGGCACCGACTG
Source organism: uncultured Alphaproteobacteria bacterium (assembly GCA_963851215.1). Classification (GTDB taxonomy): domain Bacteria; phylum Pseudomonadota; class Alphaproteobacteria; order Dongiales; family Dongiaceae; genus DATKFM01. The sequence continues at coordinate 79,281 of CAWKOG010000023.1, read as the reverse complement.
AAAGATATCTGGTAGCAACAGGCGGTTTTTCAAGCTAGCCGGCTCAGAGATAAGCGCGTTGCGTTCGCGCGACCTAAACGATATTCGTCATAGATTCAAAGGGTTAGCACATAGACAGGTTTGGTTTCGCCAGCCTGCTGGTATGGGTGGCCTGCTGCACCCGCTCGGCACATTCGAAGTCCATGCCGCGCAAGCAGACGCAGCTCTCGGTACAAATGCGCCAGACTATCCCCAGTCGGCAGGATTTTCCCGCCCGCATTGACCCTCGCTTTTCCCGCCGCTCTGACGCGCTTTATCCCGCAAAGACAATTCTGACGCCTTGACAATTCCGACAAGGCCGCCGGTCGTCATCAATTCTGCGTATGACCCGTTGAAGACATAAGATGGCCGGCCCCGCTCTTGCGAAACGGGGCCGGCCGACACTCACCCATAGACGATGAAATCTTACCAGAGATTTCCTTCGTCAACGGTGACCTGAGCCGCTGGCGTCACAGTACTGCCACCGGTCAGAGCGAGCTAGACTCGGATTGCAATCGGTTTCAACGCAGGAATTGGCATCGGTCAGAGCAGCCGACTCGTCGCCGTCACCGTCGCCGTCGCCGTCTCCATCACCGTCGCCGTCTCCATCACCGTCGCCGTCGCCGTCGCCATCGCCATCGCCGTCACCATCTCCGTCACCATCTCCGTCGCCGTCGCCGGCGGCTTCGAGGTTGACGGAGATATCGACGCCGGCAGTCGACGAAGAGCTGGCGCCCCCGTCGATACCGGCTTCGGCCGCTGCGTCGCCGGTGGCTGTGGCACCGGCGGATGCCCCGTCGCCATCGGTTTCGGCTGAAGCTGAGCCGGTGGCATTGGCATCGGTGCTGACGGTGCCATCACTGCCGATGGTAGCCGTCGAGTCCGCATGCAACTCTGAAACCGACGAAGCGGAGCCGTCGCCGCTGGAGCTGGCATCGGAGGTCGTCGAGGCCGAACTCTCGGCCGTGGCGCCGTCACCGCTGTCCGCCGACCCGCTGGAGGTCGCATCGGAATGCGCGGTGGCGCTGCCGCCGCCTTCGGTGACGACCGCCGCGTCTGAGAAGGCGTCCGAAGAAGACGCCGCCGAGCCAGGCGCTTCGGTCGTTTCGCTCGACGCTGTTCCCGAGGCTTGGCCAAAAGCATGGCCCGTGCCGGTGACGCTGCCCTCCACGGCGGCGTTCGTCGTGGTGTCTTCCACCGAATAGGTAGCAGACGCAGTGCCGCTGGCAGACGCGCCGGGGCCCGAGCCATTCACATCGACTTCGGCTTGGGACGAGCCGCCGCCGGCAGTGGACCCGCTGGTGGAGTCGCTGGTATTTTCGCCGGCATCGTCGCCTGCGGCCGAGGCGTTTGACGAGGAGTTCGCGGTCGATCCAGCGCCGTCATTGGCACTGGAACTCGCACTCCCCGACGCACTGGCTCCAGCACCGCTGGCATTAGCATTGGCGCTGGAATTGGAACTGGCCCCGTCGGCACCGGCAGTGCCGGAAGAATGGCTCTCAGCCGATGCGCTCGCCGAAGCAGCGTCGGCGGTCGCAAGTTTGTAGGCTCCATTCCTGATGTCGGTTGTCAGCGGCGCCGCCACGATGGCGAGCGCCAGGGCGCTAGCAGAAACCATAAGTCCCAATCTGAAACTCTTGGGATGATCCATGGGCTTTTCTCCTCAATGATGTTTACGGAAGGTTGTGCACAGCAACGGACACATGCCCGCTACACCGGTGCTGCCCGCACTCCACCGGCATAGTAGGATCGGTTTCAGAGATGATTTGTTCCGATGGAACTCCGCATTCGCTGACTTAATTCCGTGCTTGCCACAGACTGTTCACCCGGATTCTCCAACTCATCGCGGAACAATGACGAAGCAGCTTTCGAGCACGGGAAAGCCGCGACATGACCGTGCCGACTGGCACAGGAAGTTGGAACGCCGCCTCGTGATACGTGGCGCCGGCGGCCGGTATATTCTCGATGCTGTCGATGTGCGCCACTGCATGCAGCGCGCAATCATGCGCGAGATCGTCCGTATCGGCGCTGTGTTGCGTCAGAACGCCGGCACGGCGCAAAGCAGGCAAGCACAGATCCAGAGCGCCTCTCCCATCACACAGTGTGGGATTGAGGTGGCATTCCAGTGGCTGACATGAGTGCGCGAGATTTCAGGGCCCGGAGTCGCTTCGGGTCCGGCCTCCGCGAAGCCGCCGCATAAATGCTGCGCCAGACCGGCGGCATACCTTCGGCGGCGCGGCACATCGGTCTGGGATCCTTTGGGGGTGCGGCGGCTCCTGAACGGTGCCGTGCTGGGATCGGGTACCGGCCGGGTGCGTGCTTCTCGCGCGTCACCCGGCCGGCGTAGGATTGCCCAAGTCCTTGATTTAGTGGTGGAGCCAAGCGGGATCGAACCGCTGACCTCTACAATGCCATTGTAGCGCTCTCCCAGCTGAGCTATGGCCCCGAGAAATCTTCCCGGTCTGGGTGGCGCGAACCTTAAAGACTTCGGCCGCGCCGGTACAAGCGGAAACTATGCGGCGTTGCTTAACGCCGGCTTACTTTCACCGCTCTTCCTCGCCTTCGACCTTTTCGATGACTTCGGCCATGTCATCTTCGTCCTCGCCGAGTTCGGAGGTGTCTTCGATCAATTCCTCCTCCTCGTCGCCCTCCGCGACCTCGGCCACCAACTCCTCTTCGGCGACCTCGACCTCGGCGACTTCTTCAGGCACCGCCTCGGGGACCGGAACCGGACGCGGGGCGGCGGCCTTGGCGGCGGCGCTACGGCCACGGCGCGAGCGCGAACCCGCTTCCGGATCGTAGACCGTGCCGCATTTCGGGCAGGCGATCGTGCTGTGGTTCAGGTCATAGAAACGCGTGCCGCAGCTTTGGCAGGTGCGCTTCATGCCCCAGGCTGGACTAGCCAAATCTTGCCACTCCTGTTCGGCTAAGGGTGCGGAAGGAAGGGCAGCCCAATGCCATGCCGGGTTGCCCCTGTCAAAAGAATTTGACGGCCGCCAAATCGCGGCGGGAAGCCGGTTTCCGCGAACGCCTTAACATTGTTCCGCCTTGTACAGGGCATTTTCTCTTGTGCTAGACAGCGCGGCCGGCCACCCATGCCGATCCCGCGAACCGCTCCAGAGGAGTGCTTCCGCCTTGGCTTCCCATGCCCTTGTCTCCGCGCCCGCAGAGGCCCTGTCCGGGACCTGCCGGGTGCCCGGCGACAAGTCGATTTCCCATCGTTCCCTCATGCTGGGCACCCTGGCCGTCGGCCGGACCGAGATCCACGGGCTGCTGGACGGCGAGGATGTGCTGATGACCGCCGCCGCCATGCGCGCCCTCGGCGCCCGGGCCGAACGCCGGCCCGACGGCAGCTGGCTGGTGGAAGGCCGGGGCGTCGGCGGCCTGGCCGAGCCGGCGGAAGTGCTGGATCTCGGCAATGCCGGCACCGGCGTCCGCCTGCTGATGGGCCTTTTGGCCAGCCACCCGATCACCGCCTTCCTGACCGGCGACCGCTCGCTGCGCGGCCGGCCGATGGCCCGCGTCGCCAATCCCCTGATGCAGATGGGCGCCCGCATCGTCAGCCGAGAGGGTTGCCGGCTGCCGCTGGCCATCACCGGCGCCAAGGAGCCGCTGCCGATCGCCTACAAACTGCCGGTCGCGTCAGCCCAGGTAAAGTCCGCGGTCCTGCTGGCCGGGCTCAACACGCCGGGCGAAACCTCCGTCATCGAGCCGGAGCCGACCCGCGACCATACCGAGCTGATGCTCCGGCATTTCGGCGTCACGGTGCGGGTGGAAGCGACGCCGGAGGGCCGGCGCAGCATCGTGGTCGGCCAGCCGGAAATCACCGGCCGGCGCATCAAGGTCCCGGCCGATCCGTCCTCGGCGGCCTTTCCGATCGTCGCGGCGGCATTGCTGCCGGGGTCCGACGTGACGCTGACCGATGTCGGTATCAACCCCCATAGAATCGGACTTATCGAGACCTTGCGCGAAATGGGCGCAGACATCACCTTGGGCGGCCGGCGCGAGGAAGCCGGTGAGCCTGTCGCCGATGTCAGGGTGCGCGGCGGCCGGCTGACCGGTGTTGAAGTGCCGGCGGGGCGGGCGCCGTCGATGATCGATGAGTATCCGATCCTGTCGGTGGCGGCGGCCTTGGCCAAGGGAAGCACGGTCATGCGCGGTCTGGGCGAATTGCGGGTCAAGGAGAGCGACCGTCTGGCCGCGGTCGCGAACGGCTTGCGCGCCTGCGGGGTCGAGGTCGAGGATGGGCCGGACCATCTGGTGGTCCATGGCGGCCCGGGACGGCCGCGCGGCGGGGCGGAGATTGCCGCCAATCTGGACCATCGGATCGCCATGGCGTTCCTGGTCATGGGCATGGTGGCGGAAAAGCCGGTATCGGTGGATGACGGTTCGCCGATCGAAACCAGCTTTCCGGGCTTTGTGACGCTGATGAACGGGCTGGGCGCCAGGATCGCCCTGAAAAACTGACAACAAGAAGCCAGGCAGAACTGGGGGACAGGGGATGGCAGGGAAGAGCGAGGGCAGGCGGCTGTTGGTGATCGCCGTCGACGGGCCGTCCGCAGCCGGCAAAGGCACGCTGGCCAAGCGGATCGCCAACAGCCTCAATCTGGCCTACCTGGACACCGGCCTGCTCTATCGCGGCGTTGGCGCCGCCCTGCTCCGGACCGGCCGGTCGCCGGACCAGCCGGAGGCCGCCGAGAATGCGGCTAAGTCACTGAAACCAGGAGATTTATCGGATCCCCGGTTGCGCGAGGAGGATGCCTCCTCGGCGGCATCTCGGGTCGCCGCCATCCCTGGTGTGCGCACCGCGCTCCTGGGATTCCAGCGCAATTTCGCGGCCGATCCACCGCCAGGGGCCAAAGGGGCGGTCGCCGGCGCGGTCCTGGACGGCCGGGACATCGGCACCGTGGTCTGCCCGGACGCAAACGTTAAGTTTTTCGTTACCGCGAGCCTGGAGGCCCGGGCCGAGCGGCGGCACCGGGAGTTGCTCAGCCGCTACGGCACGAGTATATATTCGCGCGTTCTCGAGGAGATGAAGGAACGCGACGAGCGGGACCGTACCCGGGCTGTCGCGCCCTTGGCCGCAGCTCCGGATGCGCTGGTGATCGATACCACGACACTATCGCCCGATGCGGCTTTCCAGGTGGCCGTAGATCATATCAACCGGCTATGGCGCGGCTAACCCCGCAATCAGGCCATGGCCGTCGGGAGGAAGATGCCGGCGACTAACGCCGGACAGGCCGCCTTCGGAACTCGCCGTCAGAGAACTCAAGTGCATGGATTTCGTCGATGGGCCCGTGGCAGGGGCGCATGGGCGTGTGTTTTTTGCCAGACCGCCGGATACAACCGGCCGGCCAGAATAAATTCGGAAAGGAACTTGCCTAAATGGCTAAAGCCGCCACTGCTGTACAACAACCCAAAGAGAATTTTGCCGCGCTGCTGGAGGAATCCTTCGGCGGATCGAGCGGCCTCGAAGGCTCCGTGATCAAGGGCACCGTCGTCGCGATCGAAGCCGACTCCGTGCTGATCGATGTGGGCCTGAAGTCGGAAGGGCGTGTCGCCCTCAAGGAATTCACCCCGGGCGGACAAAAGCCCGAGATCAAGATCGGCGATCTGGTCGAAGTCTATCTCGAACGGATGGAAGACAAGCATGGCGAAGCCGTGCTCAGCCGCGAGAAGGCGCGCCGCGAAGAAGCCTGGGCGCAGCTCGAGCGGAACTTCAAGGAGAACCAGCGCGTCACCGGCGTGATCTTTGGCCGCGTGAAAGGCGGCTTCACTGTCGACCTCTCCGGCGCCGTGGCCTTCCTGCCCGGCAGCCAGGTTGATATCCGCCCGGTGCGCGACGTCGGCCCGCTGATGGGTACGCCGCAGCCGTTCCAAATCCTCAAGATGGATCGCGCCCGCGGCAACATCGTGGTGTCACGCCGCGCCGTGCTCGAAGAGAGCCGCGCTGAAGCCCGCTCCGAACTGGTGGCCAGCCTGAAGGAGGGCCAGGTGCTGCAGGGCGTGGTGAAGAACCTGACGGACTACGGCGCTTTCGTCGATCTCGGCGGCGTCGATGGTCTGCTCCACGTCACGGATATCGCCTGGAAGCGCATCAATCATCCGTCGGAGGCCCTGCATATCGGCCAGACGGTGAAGGTGCAGGTGATCCGGTTCAACCCGGAGACACAGCGCATTTCCCTCGGCATGAAGCAGCTCGAGGCGGATCCCTGGGAGGGCGTCGAGGTCAAGTATCCGGTCGGCACCAAGTTCAAGGGCCGCGTCACCAACATCACCGACTACGGCGCCTTCGTGGAGCTGGAGCCGGGTGTCGAAGGCTTGGTGCATGTGTCCGAGATGAGCTGGACCAAGAAGAACGTACATCCCGGCAAGATCGTCTCCACCAGCCAGGAGGTGGAGGTGATGGTGCTGGATATCGATTCCCAGAAGCGCCGCATCAGCCTCGGCTTGAAGCAGTGCCTGGACAATCCGTGGCAGGCGTTCGTCGAAAAGCAGCCCGCGGGTTCCATTCTGGAAGGCGAGATCAAGAACATCACCGAGTTCGGTCTGTTCGTCGGCATGCCCGGCGAGATCGACGGCATGGTGCATTTCTCCGATCTCGACTGGCAGAAGCCGGGCGAGCAGGCCATCGCCGCCTACAAAAAGGGCGACATGGTCAAGGTGAAGGTCCTGGATATCGATGTGGAGAAGGAGCGAGTTCTCCCTCGGCATCAAGCAGCTATCGGATGATCCGCTGGCCGCGGCGGCGAGCGTCCATAAGAAGGGCGACGTCGTCACCTGCACCGTTACCGCCGTGCAGGACAACGGCATTGAAGTGTCGCTCGGCGAGGGCGTCACCGGCTTCATCCGCAAGGCCGACCTGTCCCGCGACCGCAGCGATCAGCGCGCCGACCGTTTCGCCGTTGGCGAGAAGATCGACGCCAAGATCACGGCGATCGACGCCAAGAGCCGCAAGCTGTCGCTCTCCATCAAGGCCCGCGAGGTCGAGGAGGAGAAGCAGGCGATGGCCGAATACGGTTCCTCTGACTCCGGCGCCAGCCTGGGCGATATCCTGGGCGCGGCCCTGTCCAAGGCGCAGAAGGGCGGCAAGGCCGATGAAGGCGACGCAACCGACGCTAAGCCCAAGGCCAAAGCCAAGAAGACGAAGGCTGACGACGAGACGGGTGCTGAAGCCTGATTCGCTGCCTGGCTTACTAGAACTGTTCTAAGGAAAGGCCCCGCCCAGCGGGGCCTTTTCGTTTCCAACGAGCCGTTTGCCCCGGAAAACGGGTTCGATTGGGCGGCATTTTCTCGCGGCGAACCATTCTCCGGCCCCTCCGCCCGGGGGCTGGCTGGGGACAAGTGCGAAAAACACTGAATTTTGAGATACTTAAACTTGACGCTGCGCGCCGGGTTTGGCACCCTTTGCTTTAAGGCTTGGTGAACAAGGGCCTGGGGATGGGGAATCGGGGGGTCTAAGCGATATGACGAAGTCAGAATTGATCCTGAAGATCGGCGAACTCAACCCGCATCTTTACCACCGCGATGTTGAGCGTATCGTCAGCACGATCTTCGATGAAATTACCGCTGCACTAGCCCGCGGCGATCGTGTTGAACTGCGCGGCTTCGGCGCTTTTTCGGTCAAGCGGCGCGACGCGCGCCTCGGCCGCAATCCGCGCACCGGCGCACCGGTGCCGGTATCGCAGAAGACAATTCCGTTCTTCAAGACCGGCAAGCAGCTGCGCGACCGGCTGAACGGCAAAGAGACCACCGACGAGAGCGAAGACTAGTTGACGACATCAGACGCACCCCAGCGCCGCCGCCGCCGCCGCATGCCGCGGTGGCTGTTCTGGGTGATCGCCGTGCTGGTACTGCTCCCGGCGGGACTTTTCGCCATCAAGAATTCCGGATCGGTGCAGATCGATCTCTGGCCGTTCCTGTCGCCATTCAATCTGCCGCTGAGCGGCGCGATCTATTTCGCGCTGGTGGTCGGATTTGCCGGCGGTGTATTCGTGCACTGGATCCATGACCGCCATCTGCGCCAGCGGAGCCGCGATCTGCAGGATCACAGCTACAGCCTAAGCCGCCAGATCGAAGAACTGCGGCGCGATCAGGCCGCCGCACAGGCCCGGGATTTGCGGGCCGCGCCATCGAACGATCTCACGACACTGTCGGGCACGTGAGGACACTTATGCGGAAGGCCGTCGCCGGACTTGCATGACAGCCCTGCATGCAGGCGGTATGCAGCACGCCAAATGTTTTGCTATAGCTTCGCCGCCGCAGAGTCCCTAAGGCCATCAGCATGAACCCGCCCTTCTTCACCGCCCTCGACATGACGGACGCGCTCAAGGCCGCGGAGTTGGTGGCGCGTCTGCGCGGCCAGATCGGCGGCATCAAGCTGGGGCTGGAGTTCTTCAACGCCAACGGACCGTCGGGCGTGCGCCAGGTGACCCATGGCGGCGAGCGGCTGTTCCTGGACCTCAAGCTGCATGACATCCCCAACACCGTCGCCGGCGCCGTGCGTTCGGTGGTGCCGCTGGCGCCCTATCTCCTCACCATCCATGCCAGCGGCGGTGCCGCCATGATGCGGGCCGCGCTGGATGCAGCCGGCGAGACCGCGACCAGGCTGGGCAAGCCGCGCACCAAGATCATCGCCGTGACCGTGCTGACCAGCCTGGCCGATTCGGATCTGGATGCAGTCGGCCAGCACGGCCCGATGCTGGACCAAGTCCGCCGCCTGGCGCTGCTGGCGCGGGAATCCGGCGTCGACGGCGTGGTCTGCTCGCCCCATGAAGTCGCCGCGCTGCGCGCCGAATGCGGAGCGGATTTCCTGCTGGTGGTTCCCGGCATCCGGCCGAGCTGGGCCGAGGCCGGCGACCAGAAGCGCTTCATGACGCCGGGCGAAGCGATGCGCGCGGGCGCCAGCTATCTGGTCATCGGCCGCCCCATCACCGGCGCCGGCAACCCCGCCGATGCCGCGCGGCAGGTCGCCGCTGAGTTGCATTGAACGGCAGAGCGGTCATTGAACTGCAGATGTCGGATCGAGAAATCCCATCGCCCGGCGTGCTTGTGCGCGACGCCTACCGAAAGGTCGAAGCGGAACGGCAGGCGCTGTTCCGCATCGCCGCGATTCCCGCGGCGTTGCAGTTTCTGATCATCACCCTGTTGCATCCGCAGGATCCGGCGGAACCATCCATGTTCATTGCCAGCATCCTGAACCTGATTCCCGCCACCATGTTCGACGTGGCCTGGCTGCGCCGGCTGCTGGGCGCCGATGAGGGCGATCCCCTGCTGCCCTATCGCTGGGGCCGGCGGCAGACAGGATATCTGGTTCGCTTTGCTCTTCTCATTCTGTTGCTGGTCTTTCCGGTCATGTTCATAGCTGTAACGGCCGCCCATATCTCGGGAAACGCAGCGGCGATCCTTATGGTTGCCGGTGCGGTTGGATGTTTCTATGCGTTTCTGCGCCTGTCGATGATGCTGGTGGCGCAGGCCTTGGATCGTCCCTGCGATCCCCGAATCTCCTGGTCGGCGACGCAGGCGGGTGCATTCCGCATGTTTTGGGGGGCGGCATTCGTGTCGCTGCCGGTTCTGTTGGTCGGAATGACTCTGATCGCCATCGCCGACACGAGCGGACTTGCCCTGCGCTTTCCGCTGCTGACGACATTGGCATTGGTCGTTCTCGGACTTGTCTTGCGGGCGCTGTTCCTGGCTGTTGTCGCGCAGGTCTACGCGATATGCATGACCGGCATTGACCGGATGGGCCGCTAGCATGGCTGTCGACGTCAAGATCTGCGGCATCAACAGTGCGCCGGCGTTAGACGCGGCGGTGAAGGGCGGCGCGCGCTTTGTCGGATTCGTGTTCTATGCCCGCAGCCCGCGCGCGTTGGACGCCGAGGCAGCCGCTGCCTTGGCCGGCCGCGTTCCTCGGGGTATCAGCCGCGTTGGGCTGATCGTCGACGAGTCCAATGAAATCGATCGACGGCATCCTGCGGCAGGTGCCGCTGGATATGCTGCAGCTTCACGGCCAGGAAACGCCGGCGCGAGTGGGCGAGATCCGCCGGCGCTTCGGCAAGCCGGTCATGAAGGCGATCAAGGTGGCTACCGATGCCGACGTGGAGAGCGCCACGGCTTTCGACGGCGCCGCCGACTGGCTGCTGTTCGATGCCAAGGCGCCGCCGCAGATGACCAACGCGCTGCCTGGCGGCAATGCGATCAGCTTCGACTGGACGCTGCTCGCCAACCGGCGCTGGAACCGGCCCTGGATGCTGTCAGGCGGTCTCAATGCCGGAAATCTCGCGGCGGCTGTGCGCATGACAGGAGCGCCGGTGGTCGATGTGTCTTCAGGCGTCGAGGACCGGCCAGGCGTCAAGAGTTCCGGCAAAGATCGAGGCGTTTCTGGAACTAACGCGCCGCCTCTGAGTTACGTTCTGCGGGAAGGCACATCACAAACTGATCCCGCGATTTAACGACTTCGCCGTGACCCCGCCACATTCTCGGATTTCAGTGCCGCCCTCGCGAACTGCTTCTGAAGGGGGAACATGAACAAGGCGTGGCTCGCAGCCTGTCTGGTCATTCTGGTCGCTGGTTGCAGCTCCGCGCCGGAAGCGCCGCCGGCGCCGCCAATTTTGGTGCCGGTGTTCTATGGCACCGACCGGATGGCGATACCAGCGGCGGAACCGGAAGACACCTACGGCGCCGAGCGCGGGCCGCAGACGTTTGGCCTGGCGCAGGTGAGTATTCCGCCCGAACACGAGACCGGCCAGCTCGAGGAGCCGAGCGTGATCAATCTCGAATTCTCGGAAGAGTCGGATCGCCATGTCGTTCTGCAAAGCCTGACGCCGACGCCGCAGCCCACTTTCCTCACCGCCCTGCAACGGCAAATTCGCAACACCGGCAACAATGCCGTGTTCATCTTCATCCATGGCTACAATGTGTCCTTTGCCCAGGCAGCTCGGCGGACCGCGCAAATTTCCTATGATCTCGATTGGCAGGGCACCGCAGTTCTTTATAGCTGGCCGTCGGCGAACGATACCAATAGCTACGACACAGATCGCGAGAGCGCCGTGGCGGCGGCGCAGGATCTGGCGGCGTTCATCGAGACCGTCGCCGTCTATTCCGGCGCGGCGCAGGTTCATGTGATCGCCCACAGCATGGGCAACGAACCACTGCTGGCCGCGCTGGCGCTCAATGCCGCGTCGACCTCGGCCACCGGCGTGCCGTTGCTGGATCAAGTCGTGCTGGCCGCCCCCGATGTGGCGGCGGACGAATTCAGCCAACTCATCGTCCAGGCGGCCCCGGCTGCAAAGCATTTCACGCTCTACGTCTCAGAGGGCGACACAGCGCTGCGGGCCTCTGCATTGTTCCATGACGTGCCGCGCGCCGGCGATTCCAGCGAGGGCGTGCTGATCCTGCCTGGCGTCGACACTATCGATGCCACCGCGGCGGAGTCCGACATGGTCGGCCACTCCTATTATGGCGAGAACCGGGCGATCCTGGCCGACATCTTCAGCCTGCTGAAGACCGGCATGCCACCGGACAAGCGTTTCGGTCTCCAGGCCGCCGACTCCGACGGTCAGAAGTACTGGATATTGCAGCCTTAAGTCCCTCATCCGGCTGGCCTTTGACCTTTCCAAGGCCCTGTGATTGAAATGCCCCGGTTGCCCCTCAACAACGCCGGCGGAAGACCCTCTTGACCCTCGCCAACACCTACCGCGCAGGCCCCGATGAAAGGGGCCGTTTTGGCAACTATGGTGGCCGCTTCGTCGCCGAGACGCTGATGCCGCTGATCCTGGATGTGGAACGCGCCTACGAGGCGGCCAAGAAGGATCCCGGTTTCGCGGCCGAGCTCGCCTACTACTTGGAGCATTACGCCGGCCGGCCCAGCCCGCTCTATTTTGCCGAGCGGCTGACCAAGTATTTCGGCGGCGCCAAGATCTACTTCAAGCGCGATGAGTTGAATCACACGGGTTCCCACAAGATCAACAACTGCCTCGGCCAGATCCTGCTGGCCAAGCGCATGGGCAAGCAGCGCATCATCGCGGAGACCGGCGCCGGTCAGCATGGCGTGGCGACGGCGACCGTCAGCGCCCTCTTCAACCTGCCCTGCGTCGTCTATATGGGCGAGACCGACATCGCGCGGCAGCAGCCCAACGTGTTCCGCATGAAGCTGCTCGGCGCCGAAGTGATTCCGGTGAAGAGCGGCTCGCGCACCCTCAAGGATGCGATGAACGAGGCGCTGCGCGACTGGGTGGCGAATGTGGAATCGACCTTCTACATCATCGGCACCGTCGCCGGCCCCCATCCCTATCCATCGATGGTGCGCGACTTCCAATCCGTCATCGGCCGCGAGACCCGCGAGCAGATGATGAAGGCCGAGGGCAGGCTGCCGGATTCATTGGTGGCTTGCATCGGCGGCGGCTCCAATGCGATGGGACTGTTCCATCCCTTCCTCGACGAACCATCGGTGCAGATGTATGGCGTCGAAGCGGGCGGGCTCGGCATCGAAACCGGCAAGCATGCGGCGTCGCTGAACGGCGGCAAGCCCGGCGTGCTCCATGGCAACCGCACCTATCTGCTGCAGACCGATGACGGCCAGATCATCGATGCGCACAGCATTTCCGCCGGCCTGGATTATCCTGGCATCGGGCCGGAGCATGCCTGGCTGCATGACCTGAAGCGCGTGCAGTATGTGTCGGCCACGGACAGCGAGGCGCTGACGGCGTTCCAGCTTTGCTCGCGCATGGAGGGCATCATCCCGGCGCTCGAGCCGTCCCACGCGCTGGCCCATGTCTCGCGCATCGCCGGCAAGCTGCCGAAGGATCATCTGCTGGTCATGAACATGTGCGGCCGCGGCGACAAGGACATCTTTTCCGTCGCCGAGAAGCTGGGCACCAAGCTGTGAGATTGCCCTCATGAGCTCCGTCGCCCTAGCCGCAGCGAAACCCGCCTTCGCGCCCGATTCCGGCCGCATCGCCAAGCGTTTCGCCAAGCTGAAGCAGGAAGGCCGCGGCGGCCTCGTCACCTTCACCACCGCCGGCGATCCGGATTTCGAAACCTCGCTGGAAATCCTGAAAGGCCTGCCGGCGGCCGGCGCCGATGTGATCGAACTGGGCATGCCCTTCAGCGATCCCATGGCTGACGGTCCGGCCATCCAGGCTTCCAGCCTGCGGGCGCTGAACAACGGCATGACGCTGAAGAAGACGCTGGAGCTCGCGCGCAAGTTCCGCGCCGGCGAGGCGGACACGCCGCTGATCATGATGGGCTATTACAATCCGATCCATCAGTATGGCGTCGACCGCTTCCTTGCCGACTTCAAGGCCGCCGGCGGCGACGGACTGATCATTGTCGACTTGCCGCCGGAAGAAGACGACGAACTCTGCCTGCCGGCCCTGAAGACGGGCGTGAACTTCATCCGCCTGGCGACGCCCACGACCGACGACAAGCGGCTGCCCAAGGTGCTCAGCAACACCAGCGGCTTCGTCTACTACGTCTCCATCATGGGCATCACCGGCACGCGCTCGGCGGCCGACGCCGACATCACAGCCGCGGTGCAACGCCTAAAGCGCCACACCGATCTCCCGGTGGCGGTCGGCTTCGGCATCAGGACGCCGGAACAGGCGGCTGCTGTGGCGCGGGTGGCCGATGCCGCCGTCGTCGGCTCGGCGCTGGTCGGCCGCGTCGCTGACGGGCTTGACGGAGTCGGCAAGGCGAAGCCCGGCCTTGCCGCCGACATGCTAAAGCTGGTGCGTGACTTGGCCGATGGCGTGCGCAGCGCGCGGCAGCGTTAATCCGGAAAACGGAGCAACATGAGCAACTGGCTGACCAATTTCGTTCGCCCGAAGCTGCAGGCGCTCACCCGCAAGACCGAGCCGCCGGACAATCTCTGGCTCAAATGCACGGCCTGCGGCCAGATGATCTTCCACCGCGAGCTGGAATCCAACAGCCGCGTCTGCCCCCATTGCAACCACCATATGCGCATCAATTGGAAGCTGCGGCTGGAGCTGCTGTTCGACGAAGGCAAGTATGAGCGGCTGACGCTGCCGAAGGTCGATATCGATCCCCTGAAGTTCCGCGACCAGAAGCGCTATACCGACCGCCTCAAGGAAGCGCAGAGCAAGACCACGGAGACCGACGCCATCGTCGTCAGCTACGGCAAGATGGGCGGCCATGCGGTGGTCATCGCCGCGTTCAACTTCGAATTCATGGGCGGCTCCATGGGCATGGCGGTCGGCGACGGGCTGATCGCCGCGGCGCGGCTCGCCGTGTCGCAGCGCGCCTCGCTCATCGTCATCCCCGCATCCGGCGGTGCCCGCATGCAGGAGGGCATCCTGTCGCTGATGCAGATGCCGCGCACCATCATCGCCGTCGATGAGGTGAAGGAAGCGGGTCTGCCCTATTTCGTGCTGTTGACCGATCCCACGACCGGCGGCGTCAGCGCCTCCTTCGCCATGCTCGGCGACATCGCCATCGCCGAGCCCGGCGCCATCATCGGCTTCGCCGGCGCGCGGGTGATCGAGGAGACCATCCGGGAGAAGCTGCCCGAGGGATTCCAGCGCGCCGAGTATCTGCTGGAGCATGGCATGGTGGACATGGTGGTCGCGCGCAAGGACCTGCGGGATACCTTCATCCGCATCATCGGCCTGCTGCGCGCCTCGCCGCGGCCGGGCAGCAACCTGCCCGTTCTCGCCCGCTGACCGCGGGCATTACAACCCGCGCCCCTTCCATGGCCGCCGGCACCGATCTCGTTCTCGAGCGGCTGACCAAGCTGCATCCCAAGATCATCGATCTGTCGCTGGACCGGGTCTGGCGGTTGCTGGAGAAGATCGGCAATCCGGAGCGGCGCCTGCCGCCTGTCATGCATGTGGCGGGTACCAACGGCAAGGGCTCGGTCATCGCCTATCTGCGCGCCATGCTGGAAGCGGCGGGAAAGCACGTGCATGTCTATACCTCGCCCCATCTGGTGCGGTTTCATGAGCGCATCCGCCTCAATGGCACGCTGATCTCGGAGACCGATCTGCTGCAGCTTCTCGAAGAATGCGAGGCAGCCAATGGCGGCACGCCGATCACCTTCTTCGAGATCACCACCTGCGCCGCTTTCCTCGCCTTCGCGCGCCTGCCCGCCGACATCCTGCTGATGGAAGTGGGCCTCGGCGGACGGCTCGACGCCACCAACGTGATCGACCGGCCGCTGCTGACGGTGCAGATGCCGATCTCCTTCGACCATATGCAGTTCCTCGGCCACACCCTGGCCGCAATCGCCGGCGAAAAGGCCGGCATCATGAAGCGCGGCGTGCCCACGGTCATCGCGCCGCAGCCGCCGGAAGCAGCCACCGTATTCGATGCCAAGGCGAAGGAGCTCGGCGCCGAGCAATACCGTCACGGCCATGAATGGTCGGTCGACGTTGCCGGCAATGCGATGGTCTTTCGCGATGCCGCCGGCGAGCGGCGCTATCCGCTGCCGGGCCTCGCCGGCCGGCATCAGGTCGACAATGCGGGCACCGCGATCGCCTGCCTTAAGTATCTCAGCCAGTTTGGCGTCGATGATCGGGCGATCACGCGCGGCCTGCGGGACGTGAATTGGCCGGCAAGGCTGCAGCGGCTCACCAAGGGTCCGCTGGCAGCGGCGCTCCCCGCGGGATGGGAGCTGTGGCTTGACGGCGCCCACAATGCCAGCGGCGGCGAGGCGCTGGCGCTGATGGCCTCTGATTGGGCCAAGGCATCGGACAAGCTGCCGCTCTATCTCATCAGCGGCTCGCTCAGCACCCACGATCCGCTCGGTCTGCTGCGGCCGTTGGCGCCCTACGTCACCGAAGTTCGCACGGTGATCGTGCCCGGCGACCACAAGACACTGCCCGCGGAAGCCGTCGCCGAGTCGGCGCAGCAAGCAGGCATCAAGGCAAAGCCGGCAGCCGATGTTAACGCCGCACTCGCCGATATCATTGCTTCAAGCAAGTCGCCCGCGCGCGTGCTGATCTGCGGCTCGCTCTATCTCGCGGGATCGGTATTGGCCGACAACGGCTGACTCGGCCGAATCAAAAACCCCGCCGGCTGACTGCGCGGCGGGGTTCGATGCCGAACGAATCGGCGAAGAGACTTACAGGACCGACTGCACCCAGGCGACGAGCTGGCTCTTCGGCAAGTTGCCGATGCGGGTGCCGGCCACCTGGCCGTTCTTGAACAGCATCAGCGTGGGAATGCCCTTCACGCCATAGTTCTTGGTGGTGCGCGGGTTGTCGTCGATGTTCAGCTTCGCCACCGTGACCTTGTCGCCCATGGTCTGCGCGATCTCCTCCAGATGGGGCGCCAGCATCTTGCAGGGGCCGCACCATTCCGCCCAGAAATCCACCAGCACGGGCTTGCTCGACTTCAGGACGTCGGTTTCGAAGGAGGAATCGGAAATCTGCGTGCTCATGCGGGCTCCACTGAAGGCCTAAGGTTACCGGATGGAAACGGCCGAATCGGCGGATCTGTCCGGACAGGGCTGGAATTTAGGAACCGTCCCCCCCAGCGTCAAGGCGCATGCCGGTCAAGCCTGTCCGGCGAAATCCGCATGAGCGACGGGCCGTCGGTCCAGAGCAGCGCGCAATCCACGAAACGGCCGGGATAAGTCTGGTTAAGGGCCGCCCGGTAGGCCGCCATCTGCTTCAGATAAATCTCCGGAACATCTTCCTCCCGCGTCGGCGGCGGCCGGTTGGTCTTGTAATCCAGGACAAGAATCTTTTCCGGCGACACCACCAGCCGGTCGATCTGGCCGGAGAGGATGAACGGCCCGTCACGGCCCGCAAGCTCGCCCACCAGCGGCACCTCGGCCTGGCTGCCGGGGCCGAACAGCGGCGCGAACTCCGGATGCTCGAGCACGCGGAACACCTCGCGGGCGATCTCGTCCTGGGCTTCCGCGGAGAGATCATGCACCGCGCGCTTCAGGAACTGCCGGGCCGCGGCCTCGCGCCGCGCCGGTGGTGCCGAGGGCAGCAGCTCCAGCAGGCGATGGATGATCCGGCCGCGCTTGAAGCGCAGGCCATCGTCGCCGCCCAGCGGCGTGCGCACCGGCGGCTCCTCGCCTTCCGGCCGTGACGGCGTCAGCGGCCGAGCCCCCGGCTGCTCCATGGCCGGCGCCTCGGTGAACCAGGGCGGCGGCGCCGGGGGCGGCGCTCTTTCGGCGGCGCCCTGCTCCCTGGCTTTGTCGGGCGCCGCGGCTTGCGGCGATTCGAGCCGCAGCGCCTCGCCCTGCCAGCCTTCGTCGCCGATCAGCGCCGACGCATCGAAACCAACGGCCGTGGCCCGCTCGCGCAATCCCGCCGCGATCAGGCCATACCAGCTATCGTCAGGCACCGACTTGCCGGTCTGCCAGCCGCCGACATAGAGCCGGTCCTCCGCCCGCGTCAGCGCCACATAAAGCAGGCGGCGATACTCCTCCATCTGCCGCGCGCGATGCTCCGAGCGCGCCTCGGCCGCCACCGATTCATCCAGGTCCTTGCGTGGCGACCACAAGCAGAAGCTCTTCGGCGCCGCCTCCATCGCCGTCCGGCAGCCACAGCAGATTTCGGCCGCGCCTGCGGCAGCTGCGTGGTATCCGGCAGGATGACGATCGGCGCCTGCAGCCCCTTGGCGCCATGCACGGTCATGATGCGCACCTTGTCGCGGGCGCCCTCGTCCAGCTCGCGCTTCACCTCCACCGCGCCATTCGCCAGCCAATGCAGGAACCCCTGCAGCGACGGCACATGCTCGCGCTCATAGGCCAGCGCCAGGGCGAGGAACTCGTCGATGGGATCCAGCGCTTCGAAGCCGAGCCGCGCCTGCAGCGCCTTCCGCCCGCCGCCGCGGCTGAGCAGGTCGGCATAGAGATCGAACGGCCGGGCGAAATCCACGCGCGCCAGCAGATCGCCGAGATACTCGTGGGCAGCGGCGAAGTCCGCGCGCTCGCCGGCCCGCGCGTTCAGTTCCGACCATAGGGATTGCTTGCCGCGCTCATAGGCGAGATCGAACAACGCTTCCTCGGTGAAATTCAACAACGGACTCTTCAGCACCGTTGCCAGAGTCAGATCGTCGCCGGGCAGCAGCAGGAACTGGCCGAGGGCCATCAGGTCCATGACCGCAATATGCTCCGTCAGCACCAGACGGTCGATGCCGGCGACAGCCACGTTGCGTGCCTTCAAGGCGCGGATCAGCTCGTCGACGAAGGCGTTGCGGCGGCGTACCAGCACCAGGAAATCGCCCGCCGTCACGGCTCGATTTTGCGAACCCAGCTTCTCGCCGCGCCCGATCAGGTCGGCGATGAAGGCGGCGATATAGAGCGCCAGCCGCTGGCGCGGCGAATTGCCGGGACGCGGCTCTAACGGCAATTCCCATGGCGGCGGCTCTTCGCCTTCCGCCGGCGCCACCGGTGGCCAGAGTTCCACCAGCCCCGCCTGTCCGTCCCGGGACGTCTCATGCTCCGGCCAGGCGCCGCCGGTGACAACGCCCGCGCGCGCGGTCTCGACGCCAAACACCCCGTTGACGGCCTCGAGCACCGGCTGCGCCGAACGGAAGGAGATGTTCAGCGGCACGGTTTGCAGGTTCTGCTTGGCCGCGCGGATCCGCTGGTCGAAATGCAGGCGCATCCTGGCGAACTCCCGGGGATCGGCGCCCTGGAAGCTGAAGATCGATTGCTTCTCGTCGCCGACGGCGAAGATGGTGCGCCGCTGCTCGCTGGCCCCCTCGCCGGCAAAGAATTCTTCGGCGATGGCCGCGACCACCTGCCATTGCTCGGGACTGGTGTCCTGCGCCTCGTCGATCAGGATATGATCCAAACCGCCATCCAGCTTGTAGAGCACCCAGGGCGCCACGCCCTCGCGGCTCAGCAGTTTGACCATGCCCATGATCAGGTCTTCGTAGTCGAGTATCGCCCGGATGGATTTGCGCTGCTCATAGGCCGCGATCATCGCGCCGGCCATCTGCAGCAAGCCCGCCGTCGCGCGCGCCAGCGTGATGGCGTTGCAGCGGGCGAAGAGAGACAGAAGCCGATTTCCTTCGCGGGTCAAACCCTCGACAAGCCCCGGATTTGCGCTGGCAATCTTCTCTGTCGCCAAGCGGCTGCGGAGGGTGCGGTCGGTCTTTGTCAGATACGCAAAGGAATAATCCTTCAGGCCGGCAACTCGCTCATTCTCATCGCCGGCGAGCCAAGTCGCCACCTGTTCGCCGCGCTCAATGTCCGTCTTCGCGCCATTGGCGAGCGCGGCCAGCGCGCGGCGCAGCGATGCGGCATCGAAAGAGTTGTCGCGGCAAGCAGCCGCAATCAGCGACTCAACCACCTCATTCTCGCCGACGCCAAGCCGCCGGTTCAGCCGCGCGAACCGTCTCCTCCAGGGCTCCCGGCGGGCCGGTCATCTCCAGCAGCCGCTCGCGCTTCTTCGCCAGATCCTGCATCAGCGCGACGAAGTCCGTCTCGTTCACATGGCGCGTCACTTGCCGCAGCGCGGCGCCCAATCCCGCCTCGCCGTCGCCCCGCGCCCGCCCGAGAACCTCCTCCCGCGCATCGACGAACAGCTCGGCGGCGCTGCGTTCATCGAGCACCTGGAAATGGGGCGCAATGCCGGCCTCCAGGGGAAAGCGCTTCAGCACCGACTGGCAGAAGGCGTGGATTGTCTGGATCTTCATGCCGCCGGGCGCATCCAGCACCCGGGCGAAGAGCTGCCGGGCTCGGCGGCGCATCTCGTCGCTGGCGCCCCGGCCGATCAGGTCGAGCAGGCTCTTGTTCAATTCCTTGTCGGATTGCGACGTCCATTCCTCTAGCTGCGTGGCAATGCGGACCGACATTTCCGCCGCCGCCGCCTTGGTGAAGGTCAGGCATAGAATGTGGTGCGGCGCCGTGCCGTCCAGCAGCAGCCGCAGCACGCGGTCGGTGAGCACCTTGGTCTTGCCCGATCCCGCCGACGCCGCCACCCAGGCCGACGATGCCGGGTTGGTGGCGCTGCGCTGCGCTGTCGTGGCGCGGGTGGTGGCGGCGGAGACGGTCTTGCTCATGTCTCCTCGCCCTCGGCGACCGACCATTCCCTGATCCGCGCCAGATGCCCGTAATCGCTGAATCGCGGCGCCGCATCCGCGTCAGGCAGCGAAAGATAGCGGCTGGCGGGTTGCGCAAAAGCCTCGATCAGATTGCGCAATCCATCGGCGGCATCCTGCGTCAGCCTGACCACATCGCCTTTGATCTCCAGGTTTGTCCCCGCGGCTTCGCCGCCGCTCAACCGCCAATAGGCCAGCGCCGCCACCTCGCCTTCGGGCAATCCCTCGAACGCGCCGGCCGGCAGCATTGCCGCTTCCAGCGGCAGTTGCGGGGACAGGCCGCGATCGATCTCCTTCTTCGGCGGCACGCCGCCGGTCTTGTAGTCGATGATCTCCCAGGCGCTATCGCGGCGTTGGTCGATGCGGTCGGCCTTCGCGCTCAGGGTGAAGAGGCCCGAGGGCGTCGTCATCTCCCATCGCCCTCTGACCTCGGCATGAGACGCGAGAAGACCGGCGCGCCGCGGCGCGTCATGCGCGATGAACCACTCGGCGATGCGCAGGAAACGCGGCCACCAGAAAGCCCAGAGCGACGGCCGCGACAGCAGCGGACCGAAGCAGTGCTGGCCAATCGCTGTCAGTTGCGCCAGGGCATCATCCGGCAACGGCCCGGGGAATCGGCGCACAAACTCATCCAGCGCCCGATGGATCACCGTGCCGCGCTCGGCGGCGCCGATTTCCGCATCCAGGGGATCCAGCGCCTCGAGCTTGAGGATACGCCGTGCGTAGATGGCATAGGGATCGCGCCGCCAGGTCTCGATTTCCGTCACCGACAGCTTGCGCGGCCGCGCCGCGACCGGCGGACAAGGTGCCGGCCGCTCCACGGCTTTCACCGCCGCGGGCCGGTCGAGCATGGCCTGCCAGGCGCGCCAATCCAGGTCGAGCAGAGTCTCGGGTTCGATGCCGATGGTGCGCAGCAACCCGTCGAGCCGCAGCAGCCAGCGGGACGGCACCGTCGGCGTTCCCTCCACCCGCAGCGAGCGGGTCAGGAGGATCTGCGCCGCACCGCAAGCCTGGGCGAAATCATGGGCGGCGAGGCCGATGCGCCGGTCCGGCGCCGGCAGGCCGAGATTGCGCCGCATCGGCCGGCTGAGCCAGGGGTCGGCCGCCGGCTCCGCTGGCCAGGTGCCCTCGTTCAACCCGCCGAGGATCAGCAGGTCCGCCTGCTGCAGGCGCGCTTCCAGCGGACCCCAGATAGCCAGGCGCGGATGCCGCCCATAGCGCGGCCGCAGCACCGCGCCGCCGATCAGCGCTTGCAGCAGCGCGGGATAGAAGCGGCCGGGAATGGCGCCGAGATTGGCGGCTGACTCCCGCAGCTCAGCGAAGAAGTTTGCTGCCGCCTCGCCCGCCTCGCCGGCCCACAGACGGGCTGCGCCTTGCTGCT
This sequence comes from uncultured Alphaproteobacteria bacterium, assembly GCA_963851215.1. Lineage (GTDB taxonomy): Bacteria > Pseudomonadota > Alphaproteobacteria > Dongiales > Dongiaceae > DATKFM01. The sequence continues at coordinate 57,857 of CAWKOG010000023.1, read as the reverse complement.
CATCGGACGCCGCCAGCGCCTCGGCAAACCGGAGATGCTCATCGATCAGCGCCGGTAGCGGCGCCTCCGCTGCTTCCAGCAATTCCGCCAGGGGCTGCGCCATCCGCGCCAGCCGATCCACCAGCGACGCATGGTCCTTGCCGTCACCAGCCGCCACGGCATCGCGCAGACCGGCGAATCCCGCCGCGGGCCGGGGGCCGCGCAGCGTTTCGACCTCCAGGCCGCGGGCCGCCTGGCGCATTGCCGCGGGGTTCATCCCGGCGGCGGCCAGCGGATGTTTCAACAGCGCCAGCAGCGGCGCCGGCGCCACCTGCTCCGCCAGCAGATCCAGCGCCAGCCGCAGGAAGATTCCGGGCGGCGTTTCCCCCAGCGGCTGGCCGGCGGAGTCATCAACCGCGATGCCCCAGCGAGTTCAGCTCGGCGGCGACACGGCGGGCCAGGCCGCGGTCGGGCGTCACCAGCGCGGCGCGCTTACCTTCGGTTTGCAGTACGCCGCGCATCTGCAGGGCGATGATCTGCGCTTCCTCCTGGGGATTGGCGCAGTCGATGCGGCTGACCCCGCGCAGCGCCAGCTTCAGGCGTTCCTGCCGCGCGCCGTCGGCCTTCACCTCCTGCGCCAGGGTCTGCCAGCGGTCCGTGGTCTCCGCCGGCCGCAGCGCTTCGTTGAGCAGCCGCGCCCGGCTGGGCGGCGCTGCCGCGCGCAGGCGGCAGGGCCATTCGCGCACATCGGCCGGCGTCAGCGACAACCGCTGCAGCAGCCGCGCCATGCCATGCTGGGGATGGGTGACGTCCTGCAGGATCGCATTCCCTGTGGTTTCATCGGCCTCGCGATCCAGGCCCGGCAGCACCACGCGGCCGTTCGGCAGGCCTGCCACCACTTCCAGCAGCGCGGCAGTCGCGGGAATGCTGCCGGTGGAGCCGGCGGCGATGACGGGATCCGCCGGCGGCTGCGCGCGCCAGAATTCCGCCTGCGCCGCCAGCACCTGATTGCGGCGTAGCGCCGGATCGATGCAACCTTCCTCCGCCAGGATCCGCGGCCAGGCCTCCGTCAGGATGGCGAGGAACCTCAGCGTGCGCTGCCAATGCACGGCGTATTCCTCGGGCACCAAATTCTTCAGCTTGTGGAAACTCACCTGCTCTGTTTGCATCTGGTCGAGAAAGCGCGCGAGCTCGGCGGCAAGGCGCGCCGCCTGGTCCGCGGTGATGTTCCGGGGATCGGTGGCCAGGACGGCGCGCATCAGCAGCAACTGCCGCCGCAGCGCCGGAATCGGCGGCGGCAATTCGGCGCCGCTATCGCCTGACGGCAATGTCTCATCGCTGCCGAACAGCTCCGCCTCGTCGGGATCGAGATCGCCGAGCGGCATCATGCGCGGCAGCAGCAGCGGCCGCCCGTCGCCCTGGCGCAGGAACGCTTCGGCAAGCGAACGCCGCGCACGGCGGGTAGGCAGCAGGATGGTGTAGCGCGTCAGCGCCAGCGGCTCGGCATGCGTCTCGGCCAGCAACGCCGCCGCAAGGGCGTCGACAAAACAGACGCCCGGCGCGATCGTGAATACCGAGCCTGATGTCGCGGATGACGGCGATGCGTTGGGCAAGGCTGCGGCCGCGCCTCCCGCGCCTGGTTCAGATGTAGCGTTCGATGCCGTGGGCGATGCGCGCTTCGACTTCGGCCAATTGTTCCGGCGTCGAGACGTGGAACCACTCGCCGTCATGGCGCAGGCCGAACAGACGGCCGGCCTCGATGGCGCTGTCATAGAGGATGTTCAACGAGAAGGCGCCCTTGGGGCCGTCCTTGAACAGGCGGGGATGCAGAATCTGAATCCCGGCATAGACGAAAGGCGCCACTTCCCAATGGCGCCGCCGCCGAATGGCGCCGAGCTGATCCAGGAAGAAATCCCCCGGCCCGCCATAGCCCACCGCGGTCGCCGTCGGCTGCAGCAGCAGCAGCGCATCCATGCGGCCGTCGTCCCAGAATTCCGCCAGGCGCACCAGGGCATCGGTCTTGCCGTTCAGCCAGATGATCTTGCCGTTGATGACATAGAAGGGATCGGCGCCCAGCAGCGGCAACGCCTTGGTGATGCCACCGCCGGTTTCCAGGATGTCCTCTTCGCGGGAGAAACGAATGCGCGGCGCGGCGCGCTTCTGCAGATGGCTCTCGATGATTTCGGCCAGATGATGGGTGTTGACCACTACGTCCTGCACGCCGACGGCGGCGAGCCGGTCGATCACCGTGTCGATCATGGGCTTGCCGGCCACCATCACCATCGGCTTAGGGGTGTTCTCGGTGATCGGCATCAGCCGCGTGCCGAAGCCGGCGGCCAGCACCATGGCGCGGCGGGGAACTCTCTCGTTGACGGGCGGCGCCATGCGAACTGCCGGCGCCGCCGGAATCGCCGTCGCAGGTCCGGCACCTTCGCCGCGCGCCAAGGCAGCCGCGCCCACGGCCCGCTGCGTCACATTGGCGATCAGCCGCTCGATCTGTGGTCCCTTCAGTTCGCCGATCAGTCCGGCGCGGCGCACCAGCTCCTGGGACAGTTCCGGTGGCCGCCGCGACGCCAGTGGCAGGTGGGAGTCGAACCAGGCCCGCACGGGCGCCAGCGCCGGATGGGCCAGATCACTCTCCACCAGCCGCCAGGCGCGCGGCATGAAGCCGAGATAGCCGGGCTTGCCGTCGCGCAGCAGCAGGCGCGTGAAGGTTCCGAGGATGCGGGTGTTGCGCTGGGCACCGATCACCGCATAGGAGATGTCGAACGCCTCGGCGGTCAGGTCGGGCAGCGCGTCGAGATAGCGCCGCCGCAGATCCTTGATGAGATCGGGAGAGACATCGCGGCGCACGTCCTGCAGAAGCGACACCAGATCGAAGGCGCGCGGACCGATCACCGCATCCTGGAAATCCAGCAAACCGCAGGCGGTGATGCCGCTGCGTTCGGGCAGCAGCATCAGATTGTCCACATGGAAATCGAACAGCACCAGCGTGTCGGGCGCGCTGCGGCGCTTCGGCAGGACCTCGCGCCAGGCGGAGAGATAGCTCTCGCGCAGCGCCGGCGTCAGCCGCTCCTCCTGTGTTGCCGGCCAATACCAATCGAGCAGCAGCGACACCTCGCGCAGCGCCCGGGCATCGTCAAAGGGCGGCAGGCCGGCATAGCGCGCGGGCACGAACTTCTTGTGCAGATCGATCAGCAGGTCGATCGCCAAGGTATAGAGCGCGTGCTCGTCATGGCCGGCGCGCAGCAGGCGGGTATAGGTGTCGTCGCCCAAATCCTCCAACAGGAGAAAGCCCTGGGAGACATCGGCGGCATAGATCTTCGGCGCGCTGTAACCGAGATTGTGCAGCAGCTCGGCGATGCGGACGAAGGGCCGCACATCGTCCTGCGGCGGCGGCGCATCCATCAGCACCGCTTTCTTGCCGTCCATGGCCAGGCGGTCGTAGTGCCGGAAGGATGCATCGCCGGCCAGCGGCCGCCGGTCGCAACGGCCCCAGCCATGCTGCGCCAGGAAGGCGCCGATGGCCTTGGCGCGGTCCTGCGTCCCGGTCATGATCCGCGCGGTTTCAGCCATGGCTGACGACCGCTTGCAAACGGGATGACCAATCGCCATGGCCGGCGAGATGCAGATGGCGGGCATTGTCGTTGCCAGGCGTGAAAGACAGCGTCAGGTCCAAGCGCTCCTTTGGCAACATCCCCGCGATTCGCTCCGGCCATTCGATCAGCGTGATGCCATCGGCCAGCGCATCCTCGAGGCCAAGTTCCAGCGCATCGCCGGGACGCGCCAGGCGGTAGAGATCGAAATGCCAGATCGTGCCCCGCGCGCTGTCATAGGTCTGAACGAGGGTGAAGGTGGGGCTGGGCGCTTCCTCGGCCTGGCCGGTCAGGGCGGCGATGAAGCCGCGGGCGAAGCTGGTCTTGCCCGCGCCCAGGTCGCCGTTCAGCGCAATCACGTCGCCGCTGCGCGCCACGGCGGCGAGGCGCCGTGCGATGGAAACGGTGGCGGCTTCGGACGGAAGTTCCATGTCGTGCTGATAGACCGATGTGGCGATGCTGTTCATCTGCTGCGAATTTTCAGGAGTCTTGTAGCCGCCGGGGTCGCGGGCGACAACGAAAAGTAGAGCGCCAACGGCCCCTTGCGCCGGCCCGTCCGGCCCCGCATTTTACCGGTCCCAGAACCCCGAAATTTCGTCCGGAAAGCCATGACCTCAGCAACCCACAGCACCGATGTTGCGATCATAGGCGCCGGCCCGGTCGGCCTGTTCGCCGTGTTCGAATGCGGCATGCTGAAGATGCGCTGCCATGTCATCGACGCGCTCGACAGCACCGGCGGACAATGCGCGGCGCTCTATCCGGAAAAGCCGATCTATGACATCCCCGGCTATCCGCGAATCGAGGCGGCGGATCTGATCCGCAAGCTGGAGGAGCAGATCGCGCCGTTCAAGCCGGTGTTCCATCTCAACCAGCAGGTCAATAGACTGACGAAGACCGGCGAAGGTTGGGAACTGGAGACCTCGGCGGGCACGCGAATCGCGGCAAAAGCCGTCATCATCGCCGCCGGCGTCGGCGCCTTCGGCCCGAACCGGCCGCCGCTGAGCGGCATCGAAGCCTATGAAGGCAAGAGCGTCTTCTACTATGTGAAGCAGCGCGAGGATTTCCGCGGCAAGCGCGTTGTCATCGCCGGCGGCGGCGATTCGGCGCTGGACTGGACGCTGGCGCTGGCCGACATCGCCTCGCGCATCTATGTCATCCATCGCCGGCCGAAATTCCGCGGCGCGCCGGAAAGCGTCGCGCGGCTGGAAGCGTTGGCCAAGGGCGACAAGGTGGAGATCGTCGTGCCCTATCAGCTCGCGCGGCTGGAAGGCGGCGGCGGCAAGCTCGACGCCGTCATCGTCAGCACGCTGGAGGGCGAGGAGCGCCGGCTCGAGGCCGATGTGCTGCTGCCGTTCTTCGGTCTGGCCATGAATCTCGGCCCGATCGCGCAATGGGGCCTGAACCTGGACAAGCATCACATCACCGTGGCGCCGGCGACCTGCGAGACCAGCCAGCCCGGCGTCTATGCCATCGGCGATATCGCGACCTATCCCGGCAAGCTGAAGCTGATCCTCTCCGGCTTTGCCGAGGCGGCGGCGGCGGCCCATGGCATCCATCCCCTCGTGTTCCCCGGGCAGGTGCTGCATTTCGAGTATTCGACGACGTCGGGCGTGCCCGCCGGCGGCTAGGCGGCCTTCGCGGTCCGCGTCGCGTCGACGGGCACGAAGCAGGTAATCGTCGTGCCCTGGCCCGGTTCGGAGTCCAGCTCGACCCGGCCGCCATGGAGCTCGATCAGCTTCTTCACCAGCGCCAGCCCCAGCCCCATGCCAAAGCTGCGCCCCTGGCTGCTGACGCGGGCGAATTTCTCGAACACCGCGGCGTGATATTCGGGATCGATGCCGATGCCGGTGTCGGTGACGCGGAATTCCACATGGCCATCGTTGCGGGTGGCGCCCAGCACGATCGAGCCGCTGGGCGGCGTGAATTTCAGGCCATTGCTGATGACGCTGTAGAGCGCCTGCTTCAGGCGGCGCTCGTCGGCGATGATGGTGCCGAGATCGCCATTGGCCTGGATCGAGAAGTTGATGTCGCGGGAGCGGGCGCGCTCGCTGGCCAGCATGCCGACGCCCGCCATCAGTTCCTGCACATTCACCGGTCCGCATTCCAGCTGCAGGTAGCCGGCATCGATGGTGGCCACATCGAGGATGTCGTTGATCAGAGTCAGCAGGCGATTCGACGCCTCCAGTATGTTGCGGCTGTACTCCGATTGCCGCTCGTTGAGCTCGCCGAAGTAGCGCTGATCCAGCATTTCCGCGAAGCCGATGATGGCGTTGAGCGGCGTGCGCAATTCGTAGGACACGTTGGCGATGAATTCGGATTTGAGGCGGTCGGCGGCTTCAAGCGCGGCGTTGCGTTCGCGCAGCGCGCGCTCGACCCGCGTGCTGTCGGTGACGTCGAGATAGGTATAGAGGCAGCCGCCGTCGGCCAGCGGCAACGAGCTGAAGATCAAGACAGAGCCATCAGTGCGCTCGATGCGGCCGCTGCGGGCATCGCGGTCGGCGACGCGGCCGATGATGCGGTTGCGCAGCCGGCCCCAGAACGGTCCTTGGGCGAAGAAGCGCCTGATGGCGTCGACGATGATGGCGACGTGCGGCTCATTCTCGAGTTGCTGCGGCTCCAGCCCCCAGATGCGGGCGAAGGCCGGATTGCTGAGCTTGAGCCGGCCGTCGCTGCCGAACACGGCGATGCCTTCATAGAGATGGTCGAGGGTTTCGCGTTGGACTTGGATCAGGGTGTTGTAGGAGCGTTCGAGACGCAGCGTGTCCGTCACATCCTCATAGCTGATGGTGACGCCGCCGAGCGGATGGGGCGCGGCCACCATGCGCAGGGTCGAACCGTCAGGCAGATGCAGCAGCTCCTCCATCGGATGCAGCAGGGCGAACAGCTCGCGCATCAGCTCGCGCTTGTATTTCGGGAAATCGGCATATTCGGGGATGCGGCGGCGCTCGCGCAGTGCCTCCAGCACCTCGTTCAAGGTCGGCTCGCTGGTGAGGAATTCCTCTTCCAGGCCGAACTGCTTGGAGTATTCGCTGTTGTGGAAGCGCAGCTTGCCGTCGGCGTTGAAGATGGCGACGGCGGTCGACAGGCTTTCCAGCACGTCGGCATGGGCGCGCACATGGCGTTTCAGCTCGCCCTGGGCCTCGTCGATCGCGGTCCTGTCGGTGGCGTAGCCGATGACGCCGCCGCCGACCAGCGGCATCTCCGTCACCGTCATGAGGCGCCGGTCGCCGCGCAGAACCACATGCTTGTCGTCGCTCTGCGGCTTGTTTTCCTCCAGCGCCTTGCCGCGCCATGTCGCGGCTGCCGGTGCCGCCCATCAGCTCGATGCCCTTCTCCACCACCTGCGGCGCGCATGGCCTCGACGCCGTCGGCATAGGCCTTGTTGCAGTATTCGAGGGTCAGATCGTTGCGGCGCAGCCAGACCGGCATGGGCATGACGTCCAGGGCCGCCTGCAGCCGGTCTTTCTCGTTGGCGATCACGGTGGCGGCGGCGGCGACCTGGGACACCTCGGTGATGGTCAGCCGGTTCATCGGGCCGTCGGCGGCGTCGGCCGGCAGGCGGTCGCCGCGGCAGGCCACGGTGCGCACGCCATCGGCCAGCCGGCAGGCCATGTCGAAGCCGGCGCCGTCCTGGTCCAACCGCTCCAGGCCGGTGCCGAGCATGGCGCGGTCGGGGGTGGAGACGGCAAAGGTCAGCCGGTCCAGCCCCAGGGCTTCGCCCGCCGGCAGGCCCAGCAGCTTGGCGATCTGGGGCGACAGGGTCACCGCCTTGGCGCCCGAGGCCCAGAGCAGGATGCCCGATTTCGGGCCGTCCAGGGCCTGGGCCATGCGCCGCTGGCTCAGGGCCAGGACGTCGGCGTGGCGGCGGGCATCGTGCAGCCGGCGGCGCAGCCAGAGGATGACCGCCAGGGCCGCCAGCAGCAGGGCGCCGGCCACGGCGACGATGATGCCGGCCGTCGCCAGGGCCTGGTCCGGCGGCAGGCCGGTACCCAACGCCGGCTCCGTGGTCTGGGCCAGGGCAAGCCCGGGCCAGAATCCGGCAATCGCGGCGGCCGTCAGAGGTAAGGCGGGGCGGTGCATAGGTGGCCCAGACCTTACCGGGTTTCGGCTGAGATCAGCAAGCCAACGGGCCGCGCCCCGCCTGCGCCGCCGCCCCTTTAATACCTATAGTGGTCCGGCTTGAACGGGCCGGTGCTTTCGATCCCCAGATACTTCGCCTGCTTGGCGGAGAGCTTGGTCAGATGGGCGCCGACCTTGGCCAGGTGGAGCGCCGCCACCTTCTCGTCCAGATGCTTGGGCAGGACGTAGACCTTCTTCTCGTACTTGCTGTTGTGGTTCCACAGCTCCATCTGCGCCAGCACCTGGTTGGAGAAGGAGGCGCTCATGACGAAGCTGGGATGGCCGGTGGCGCAGCCGAGATTCACCAGCCGGCCCTTGGCCAGCACGATCAGCCGCTTGCCGCCGGGGAAGACCACCTCGTCCACCTGGGGCTTCACCTCTTCCCATCTATAATTCTGCAGCGCGCCGATCTGGATCTCGCTGTCGAAGTGGCCGATGTTGCAGACGATGGCGCGGTCCTTCATGGCGCGCATATGCTCGATGGTGATGACGTCCACATTGCCCGTGGCGGTGACGAAGATGTCGCCCTTGGGGCGCCGCCTCCTCCATGGTCACCACCTGGTAGCCTTCCATCGCCGCCTGCAGCGCGCAGATGGGATCGACCTCCGTGACCATCACCCGCGCGCCCTGGCTGCGCAGGGACTCCGCCGAGCCCTTGCCCACATCGCCATAGCCGGCGACCACGGCCACCTTGCCGGCCATCATGGTGTCGGTGGCGCGCTTGATGCCATCCACCAGGCTTTCGCGGCAGCCGTAGAAATTGTCGAACTTCGACTTGGTGACGGAGTCGTTCACGTTGATGGCCGGAAACAGCAGCGTGCCTTTCTGGGCCATTTCATAGAGGCGGTGCACGCCCGTGGTGGTTTCCTCGGTCACGCCCTTGATGGCGTTGCCGACCTTCTCGTACCAGCCGGGATGGCTCTTCAGCCGCGTCTTGATGGCGGCGTAGAGAACCTCTTCCTCTTCGTTCGTCGGCTTGGAGATCAGCGACGCGTCCTTGGCGGCGCGGCGGCCGAGATGGAGCAGCAGCGTGGCGTCGCCGCCGTCATCCAGGATCATGTTCGGCGTGCCGCCGTCATGCCATTCGAAGATGCGGTGGGTGAATTCCCAGTATTCCTCCAGCGATTTCGCCCTTGTAGGCGAAGACCGGCGTGCCGGCCTTGGCGATCGCCGCGGCGGCGTGGTCCTGGGTCGAGAAGATGTTGCAGGAGGCCCAGCGCACGTCGGCGCCCAAGGCCTTCAGCGTCTCGATCAGCACCGCCGTCTGGATGGTCATATGCAGGGAGCCGGCGACGCGCGCGCCCTTCAGCGGCTTCTGCTTGCCGTACTCGGCCCGCAGCGCCATCAGGCCGGGCATCTCGGTCTCGGCGATCGACATCTCCTTGCGGCCCCAATCGGCGAGGGCGATATCGGCGACCCGGTAGTCGGCGGCGCTGACCTTGTGGGCAGCGGATTTCGCCGCCGGAGCGGATTTCGTGGCTGCGGTGCTTGGCGGCGGAAGAGGACTTGGAGGCCATTAGGTCATGCTCCCTTGAGCGGGTGATGGACTGCGGCTGGCGTATAGCGGGGACGCCTTCGCTCCTGCGGAGCTTCGGCGCGGCGGGCTCGCCTCGCCGAAGCCTCGGCGAAGGCGGGCGTCCGAGATACCAGCAGCGCCGGGGGCAGGCAAGGCAGCGCGGGCGGATAGGGAGGCACGCGGAGCCGCGAAGGCGCGGAGGGAGAATCGGACGGATGCTGCGGCTCTGCTTTGCCAAGAGCGGCGGGCGCATCCGGTGAAGACGGGTGCTATTTGCGCGCATTCTTCCGGCGATAAATTCCTTCCTTTCCAGGGAGTTGCAGGCAGTGCGCGGATCGCGTCTGTCCGGATAATTGATTGGACCATAAAGAAAATCGCGCAAACCGGCCGATTTCTCCCGGGGGACCCTGATTTTTGGGATCGATGCCATGCAAGGGAATCCCTCGCGTTTGGCCCGCGGAGGGTTGAACGCGAAAATCGAGCCTTTCTGAGGCATACCTGTTCCCTGGAGATCCATGGGTGAAGAGGCTCATTGTAGAACATTTACGGAACATTTGCCAGGGAGACGTAGGACCACCCTCCTAGCGATTTACCCCTGTCCCGAGAATCTACGGGGGCGTTCGTTAGGAGGGAGATCTATGTCGCGTAGGGCACGCCCGCACCGATCTATCGAGAGACGTCTACTCATTTGAGTTGGGACCGGCAATCCAGCGGCCTCCGGATCGACAAAGCCTTGGCCGATGGCAACTCGGAAACCGCCGCGGGCTCGTTGTCCTGTCCCCTTGGGCCAAACGATAGGCGCATCTGTGGTATGCGACGTCTAAAACGTGATCATTGTTCCGACGCCGACGGCAACTCCATTGTAGTCGGGGCCAGCAGCGTCATGGCTGGTGTAATCAGAGAACTCAACAACGCCGTCCAAGGAAATCCCAGGTCCCAGTTCGTAAGAAGCCGTCGCCGAAACGATGTCATGATCGGCATTGAATGGGCCAACGCCGTTGGCACCTGTGACCCCCTCATAGTCGCCGCGAGTCCAGCCCAATCCGAACGTCCATCCATTCCAAGCATAGGTCGCGCCTGCGCCAAACACCCACTGATCCTCGCCGCCTTCGGTGAGGTTCTGACGCAACTCCGTAGCCGCGCCGAACGTAAATCCGGAGAACGCCACCTGTGCATATGCATTGTAGCCGCGCGCATTGTCCGTGTGGTTGGGATTGTCCTCCTTGTCGAAACTGAATGTCGCTCCTCCACCAAGAACCATATGAACTTCATCGATGTCGTGTGTGAAGGTGGCGGCAATCGATAGATTCTCGGAATTCTGTCCGGGATCGTTTCTCCAACGCGTGCCCGATCCAGACAGCGTGTTGCGCGTGTCTTCGGTATTGTCGGGAGTGAAGGATGCGGCGAGTTGGAAGCCGGCGAAATCCGGACTGAAGAAAACCAGCTTGGTTGAATTGTCATCGACGCCGTAGCAAGTACCGTTGGTCGCTGCGTATCCGGCTATGCCGGCATCCGAGAAATTGAAGTCTGGACTGTCGGCGCCGAACAGCGCCGAAGCGCTCGGCACTTGATAACATAACTGGGCGTAAGCCTCCTCTGTGTCCCCGAAACGAAATTCGCCAAAGCTGCCGTCAAGGTATGCAAAAACCGAGGCGATCTGATCATCGGAGGTCTGTCCATCGAGTTCGACCTCGACACCGACTGTCAGACCGTTATCCAGTTCGGTCTCGCCCCGGAAATAAATCTCGACGTCCTGCTTGATGACATACTCGCGGAGGTCGTTTCCGATAACGCCTGACGCCACGCTGAAATTGTCGGAGAGAGCGACACCAGCCGCGCTCTTCAATTGGCCTTCGATCTCCAGTTTGACGCCGTCAGCCGTGGCATCTGCCGCCAGAAGTCCGGCGGCGGTGAAAGCCGTTGTTCCGAGACAAGCCCGGGAGATGCTGGCGGGCGGCTGGAATGCCCTTTCTCCGTGCGGCCTTGCCAGAATCCTGCCCGTTAATCTGCCGCAGATTCTTAGGTTTGCGACTTGTACGGGCGGGAGGAGCGAACTGGACAAAGCCTTGGAGAAGGCGTTTTGATAACTCCTGAATCCTGCAGCCAATCCATGCAGCTTGGGCACAGTTGGTTTCTCATTTCGACCGAAAGGAGAACCCCAGATGAAAAAGCTCAGCGAACGAAGAGTCAGGTTCTTGTTTGGCGGTATTGGTATCGGTTGTTTTGCGCTCTTGCTGGCACTTGAGGTTTTCACCCAGGAAGACGAGACCACGCTTCTCGATTTTATCGGAGACGCGGCCGGCATTCTCCTGATAATCGGCTCCGCGGTAGGCGTTGCCCTTCTCATTCAGCGTATCCAGACGCAACATGAAGAGCAAATGGCTCTCCTCAGGGACCTGGAGATTGCCCGGACCGAGGGAAATGGCTGGCGAAGCAGGGCCCAATCGCATCTTTCCGGACTAAGGGCCGAATTGGACAAGCAATTCCAGAAGTGGGACATGAGCGCCGCCGAGTGCGAGGTCGGTCTGCTAATTCTCAAGGGATTGAGTCACAAGGAGATTGCCGCGCTGCGAAAAACGAGCGACGCCACGGTGCGTCAGCAGGCGCAAGCCATCTACCGGAAAGCAGGCCTCCCGGGGAAGACCGCCTTCTCAGCTTACTTCCTGGAGGATCTGTTTGTGCCGGATGAGGCGACAAACAACCGGGGGACGAGTAATGGAGACCCTGGATCGCCGCTTGGGGTTACGCCAAATTCGCGATCCGGTCTGCGGGGCCTGGAGCCCGCCTAAGCGCCGGACGAGCGTCCACGGATGTTTCGTCTACGGCCCCTTCCGACAAATGGCGGATCGGCATCTTTCTGACGCAAGTCGGATTTACTCCCGCACAAGGCCAGTCTCATAAGTCGCCGCATTGCCGGATATCTGGTTTGCGGGCGCCACAACCCACGTAATCCAGGGCCGAAAGCCGGCGGATTTCCTTGAAAGGAGACGGCCATGTCCCTGAGCTATTTTACCCGAGGCTTTCAGCCTGCCACTGCCTCGACAATCAATCCCGCCGACTTTGTTAAGACGGTCGACAATCCTTACTTCGCGCTGCAGCCGGGCACGACCTTCATCTACGAGAATGCGGACGGTTCGGCTGCGAACGAGTTCGTCGTCACGCGGCGCACGAAGATCATCCAGGGCGTCACTTGCGTCGTTGTCATGGATACCGCGACCGAGGATGGCGAGATCGTCGAGAAGACCTTCGATTACTTCGCTCAGGATATACACGGAAACGTCTGGTACTTCGGCGAAGACACTAAGGAATTCGTGGATGGAAAGGTCGTCAGCACGGAAGGGACCTGGCGGGCCGGGGTAGACGGCGCGCAGCCCGGCATCATCATGAAGGCGTCACCGCAGGTTGGCGACGCGTACAACCAGGAGAATGCGCCGGGGATAGCGGAGGACAGGGCCGAAGTGCTCAGCCTAGCCGCACCGGCAAGCGCGCCCTACGCGGCATTCCTGCAGACCCTGGAAACACTGGACACCACGCCCCTCGACCCAGAATCGGTGGAACACAAGTTCTATGCTCAGGGGGTCGGCCAGATTTTGACGGAAGACGTCATCACCGGTGAAGTCGAGCAGCTTGTGAAGATCAAGATCGACGGCACATGGAAGAACGATGTCCTGGCCGGCAAAGTAGGGACGGACGAAGTCAATGGCCATTTCGGCAATGACAGCCTGAACGGCATGGCGGGGAGCGATACGATCCATGGCGGCTACGGCCGGGATCTGCTGGACGGCGGCAATGACGTGGCCGCCGATTGCCTCTATGGCGGAGCCGGCAAGGACACGATCAACATCGGTACCGCCGACCGAGCCTTCGGCGGATTCGGCAATGACGTGTTGCGGCTGTTCGATATCTCTGACTTTGGTTCGGTCGATGGCGGACGCCAGTTTTACCGCAGCATCGCCAGGTCCACCGGCGACGTCCTGAAGTTCGATGGACAGTTGGATCTGACCGCACCGGGCCTGAGCGAGCGCATCACCGGCATCGAGACATTGTCCATGGGCAACGGGTCGGCTGGCGACTCCCTCAAGATCAGCTCGCAGGACGTGCTGGATCTGGGCAACGGTATTTTCAATCCCTGGATCAAAGGGCCGGACTCATTCCGCAACGGCGACGCACTGCGGATCGACGGCGACAGCGGCGACCAGCTCCTCCTCGCCGGCGGTCAATGGAGCGAGATCGATCCGCAAAACGCGCCAAGGGGCTACGATGTGTTTGCCGTGCAGGTTCCCTTGGGATCGGCCTATATCCTGGTCCAGGAGGATGTAACGGTCAGCCTGAGCTGATCCTCTATGCGCGATCACTGGCGAAGCAACGTACGTTGCTCAAGTGGGGCGGGTTTGAAACCCGCCCCTACGCAGGCGTATCTAAACCATCCGGCGGCGTTCCCGTTGATTCCAGCCGGTCACTGTGGGGCCAGCATTTCGTTCTTCATTAGGGAGCGGACGCCGCGGGACCAGGAGTAGTTGGCGCCCATGCGCAGGCCGGTCGAAAATTTGGAGACGACTTCTCCGGTCCGGGCATCCCGGACCTGAAGCTGCACGACATATTCGGTCATGCTGATCTTGGTCACGACGCCGATCAGGGCTTGATCGGCGCCGAGCTGCATCGCGATCGGCGCCTCGCAGCCATTGCAGTTTCGCAAGCCCTGCCTTTCGCGGCGGCGATGTCGGCGCCGGCGGTGTCGAAAGAATCGGGGTCAGAGTCAGTTTCCTTGTGTGCTTCCTCCGCGAGCCACAGGCGGCACGTAGGTTTCGAGCTCGGGGGCCGGTAGCTTGACGACCTGGCCGATCTCCGCCGAGCGGTAGAGCGCCATCAGCACCTCCATGACCGCCACCCCATCCTCAAAGGTTTCTGTTGGCCGCGTTCCCCGCCGGAAGGCCTCCACCATGTGGCGGTTCTCTGCGGTCATGCCATAGATGCCGGCTTCGTCCTCCAGGACCGGCATCAGGCCCTGTTCGGCATTCTGCTTCTCGACCAGGTCCTCGCCCTGGCCGCCGGCGACGGCGCGCGACAGGAAGACCTTGAGCGGCGTGTTGAGGGAACTGAATTCCATGGCGTATTCCGGGCCGAGGAGCTCGAGCTGGATTCTCATGCCGGGCCCGACATAGGCCCAGGATGTCGTCGCTTCGACCATCACCTCGCGTCCATCCGGGCCGTGAAGCAGGACGGTCGCCCGGGCGAAATCCTCTGAAGGCGATCGCGTGTAATCCACCTGAGGCCCCATCATCGCCTGGAGTTTCGCGGCATATTCGGGCCGCGTCCATTTGAGGGAGCTGACCGTGGCGTTGGCGCTGACCGGCGTCAGCGTGGCGCGCGCGGCGCCGGGCTCGGTCAGCAGGAAACGGGCGACCTCGTAGCAGTGGCACATCATGTCCAGCAGCACGCCGCCGCCTTGCTGCGATCCCTGCCAGAACCACGGCTCGTGGGGTCCACTGTGTTCCTCGGCGGCGCGCGCCAGGTATGGCCTGCCGCTGATCGGCACGGCGCGGCGCCAGATGATTTCCTTGCCACGCTGGACCGCGGTCGAAAAGACCTGGTTCTCGAGATAGCCATGGTTGAGCCCCGCGTCCTCGGCCAGGTGCAGCATCCGGCGCGCTTCGTGGACCGTTCGCGCGAGCGGCTTTTCGCAAGCGACCCCCGCCAGGCGGCAGCGGCCGCTGGTCTGGAGGGCGTGAATCTCCTCCATGACCGGCAGGCGGGTGAAATTTGGGGCCAGGATCCACAGGGCATCGACCGATCCGGACGTCACCATGGCGGCAATGCTGTCGAAAGCGGTGCAGGGGCCGAGGTCCATATCGTTGGCCATGCGGGCGAAGGCCTCGCGGTGCGCCGCGCTGGGGCTGTAGACACCCGACACGACGACGTTGCGTACGCCGACCAAGGCCTGAAGGTGCAGCTTCGCGATGAAGCCGCTGCCGATCATGCCAATCCGCAGCGTTTCGATCTTGCCGCCGTCCGTGCTCATCGTCCGATCACGGCGACGCCAGCATTTCGTTCTTCATCAGGGAGCGGACGCCGCGGGACCAGGAGTAATTGGCGCCCATGCGCAGGCCGGTCGAAAATTTGGAAACGACTTCACCGGTTTGGGCATCCCTGACCTGAAGCTGCACGACATATTCGGTCATGCTGATCTTGGTCACGACGCCGATCAGGGCTTGATCGGCGCCGAGCTGCATCGCGATCGGCGCTTCGCAGCCATTGCAATTCCGCAGGCCCTGGCCTTTCGCGGCGGCGATGTCGGCGCCGGCGGTGTCGATCAGGGTGTAGCGGCCCGATTGCAGGAGCTGCTTTCTTGCTTCCTCGGTGGACTGGGCGAGGAAGGAGGACTTCGTCGGGGCTTGAGCCTTGCTCGGCGGCCGCGCTGAACTCCTCGATCTCGAACGGGAATACGGCGATCTTGATCGGCTCGGTTGCGGCGGCGGCGGAGCCCGTCCAACAAAACAGGACGAAAGCGGCGAGGTCGAACCTGTAAGTCATTTGCAGTCTCCAAGAACGGTCGAAGCGGAACCAGCCTGGAGACTAGGCCTTTTGCGGTGTCTCAAAAATAGTGAATGTTCGTGGAACTCCGGGCAAGGGCGAGTTTCGATCCTCGGGTCAAGCCCGAGGACGCCCCTACATCGCCCCGCGTGTGATCACGCCAGTGATTTCAATTCGTCGGACGGCGCAGCGATGCGGCCGCGCCGTCGGGTCGTTCGCGCCGTCAGGATTGGGAGCCGTTCATCCGCAGGGACTTGCCTTCGAAATGGGCGCCGGCTTCGATGCCCAGGGTCTGGTGCGTCACGTCGCCCACCAGCTTGGCGGTCTTGGCCAGGGTCACCGACTGGCCCTTGAGCTGGCCGTTGAACGAGCCGTGGACCCGGACGCTCTTGCTGGAAACAGTGCCGCGCACATTCGCACCCTCGCCGATGGTGAGAGACGTGCTCTGGACGTCGCCCTCGACTTCGCCATCGATCTGGATGTCGCCGTTGCAGATGAGGTCGCCCTTGATCTTGAGATCGCGGCCGATGATGGACGGCGCCCCATTGCCGTTGCTCCGCTGCGCAGGATCCAGCCTGGTCATAGGGGTTTGGGTCGGTTCAGGGGTAGCAGCCTTGTTATCTCTCGAGAACATGTATCCAGCCTCCACATCGCTAATGGGACGTCCTGCGTCCGCCGCTAGTTTTGGGGAAACATAGTTAAGGGGTCGTAAAGATGAGAGGTAACGGCGATCATTTCCCGGTGGATAACCGGGGGCATTTGCGCCCTGCAGCCTTGAATCACGGAAGTACGGAGATGAAAGTAAGGATTGGCACGCAAAGGCGCGAAGACGCGAAGGAGAGTACGGGATGCAGAATCTCGAAGTGCCGGCGAAACAGCGCTCGCCTCATCCCTCGAAGTCTCCCGCGCGCCTGCGGCGCGCTACAGATTCATGCCGTTGCTTGCTCTCTGGCGTACGCGACCCCGCATCGCTTCTTCGCGTCTTCGCGCCTTCGCGTGAAAAAAGCTGCCTTCTTCCCTGTGATCCTCTGTGTCTCTGCGCCTCTGCGGTTCACAGTTGCAGGTCATGCCAGAGAATTGAAGTCGTCCAGCAGCGCCGCGATGCGGCCGGAGTCGGACTGGTCCATGATGGTTCGCGCGCAGCGGGTGGCGGCGAGGAGATCGATGGCACGGATGCGCTGCTTCACGCGGGGCAGGGAATTAGCCGCCATCGAAAGCTCGCGGATGCCCAGTCCCATGAGCAGGGCGGCATAGCGGGGATCGCCGGCGATCTCGCCGCAGACGCTGATGGGGATGCGGGCGCGCAGTGCCGCTTCGGTGGCGAACTGGATCAGCCTGAGCACGGCCGGATGCAACGGGTTATAGAGCGGCGCCACCTGCTCGTCGCCACGGTCTATGGCCAGGGTGTACATGGTGAGGTCGTTGGTGCCGATGGCGAAGAAATCCGCCACCTGCGCCAGGGCATCGGCAGCGAGCGCCGCGCCCGGCACCTCGATCATCACACCCAGCGGCGGCAGGGGATCGGCGATCCTCACGCCGCGGCGCTTCATGCGGCGGGCCAGCGAGAGCAGGATCTCGCGCACCTGCTTGATCTCCGACACCGAGGAGATCATCGGCAGGAGGATGCGCAGCGGGCCGGATGCGCCGGCGCGCAGGATGGCGCCGAGCTGGGCCTCCAGCAGCTCCGGCTCCTTCAGCGACAGCCGGATGGCGCGCAGGCCGAGCGCCGGATTGGCGGCATGGCCGTGGCGGTCGGCCAGGGCCGCCGCCAGCTTGTCGCCGCCGACATCGAGGGTGCGCACGGTCATCGGCCTTCCGTCGAGGCCGCGCATGAGGGCGCGCAGGGCCTGGTACTGCTCCTCCTCGTCCGGCAGGTCCGCGCGGTTCATATAGAGGAACTCGGTGCGCAGCAGGCCGACGCCCTCGGCGCCGGCGGCGACCGCCAGCTCCGCCTCGCGCGGCAGTTCCACATTGGCCATCAGCGTGACGGCGGTGCCGTCGCGGGTGACGGCGGGCAGGCGGCGCAGGCTGGCGAGCTGGCGCTGGGCGCGCTCGAACTCCATCCGCCGCTCGCGATAGGCGGATAGCGTCCCCGGCTTCGGCCGGATGATGACGCGGCCGGCGCTGCCGTCGATGATCACGATGTCGCCGACCTGCACTTCGAGCACGAGCTGCGCCAGGCCGAGCACGGCGGGCAGTCCCAGGGAGCGCGCCATGATGGCGGTGTGGCTTTCCGAACCGCCGATGGCGGTGGCGAAGCCGCCCACATGGGCCGGATCCATCAGCGCGGTGTCGGCGGGCGACAGCTCCTCGGCGATGATGATGCTGCCTTCCGGCAGCTTCGAGAACGCCTGGTAGGGGCTCTTGGTCAGGTTGCGGATCAGGCGGTCGCCCACCTCGCGGATATCGTCGGCGCGCGCCGCCAGATAAGCATCCTCGAGCTGGGCGAAGCTGTTGGCCACCTCGGTGATCTCGGCGCGCACGGCGGATTCGGCGTTGGCATGGGTTTCGGCGATGCGCTTTTCCACGCCGCGCACCACGCGGGAGCCCGTCAGCATCTGCAGCCGTGCATCCAGGAGGAACCCGAGCTCTTCGGCCGCGGCACCCGGCAGATCGGCGGATTTGGTCTTCAGCTTGCGAAGCTGACGCTGGGATTTTTCGACCGCGTCCTTGAAACGCTCCAGCTCGGCCGGGATCTTGTTCTCGTCGACGGTATACTCGGGGATGTCAACGGAGCCCGCCTCCATCACATGGGCGGGGCCGATGGCGATGCCGAGCGACACGCCGAGCCCGTCGATGATACGCTCGCGCGTCTTGCGCTTGGCGACGCCGCGTTTCTTCTCACTCTTCATCGAAGCGGCGCTCCACCAGCGCAACCAGGGCGGCGAGCGCCTCGGCCTTGGCGGCGCCCTTGGTGCGGATCTCGATCTCCGAGCCCGGGCTGGCGGCCAGCATCATCAGCCCCATGATCGAGGCGCCGGATACGGTCATGTCGCCCTTCTGCACCGTCACCTCGGCGGTGAAGGTGGTGGCCAGCTTGACGAACTTCGCCGCCGCGCGCGCATGCAGGCCGCGCTGGTTGCGGATCGTCACCCAGCGGGAGAGCGCGTCTGAGGAAGCTGGCGGCTGGTCGTTGGGCATGGGGTTACGTTCGATTCGTAGAGCAAATTCAGTCTCAGTTTTCACCCCTCTCCCCATGGGGGAGAGGGGGCAGGGGGTGAGGGGTAGAAGCGCGATGACTCTCCCATCATAAACCAACTGCGCCTGTGCCGTTTGCTACTTCGATTTTGGTCTAGCACTGACTCTTTGTTAGACCCCTCACCCTAACCCTCTCCCCCAAAGGGGAGAGGGGACAATTTTTTGCGGGTCTCTGATTACAAGGGCTCCAACACTACTGCCGGGCGTCGGCGAGGAGTTGGGAGGCGACGTTGATGTACTTCCGGCCGGCGTCCTGGGCGGCGGCGACGGCCGCCTGCAGCTTCGCGGTTTTTCGCAAGGAGGCGAGCTTGATCAGCATCGGCAGATTGATGCCGGCGACCACTTCCACATTGGCGCGGTCGAGCACGGAGATGGCGAGATTCGAGGGCGTGCCGCCGAACATGTCGGTCAACAGCACCACGCCGTCGCCGTCATCCACCTTGGCCACGGATTCCAGGATCTCCTTGCGGCGCTGCTCCATATTGTCATCGGCGCCGATGCAGATGGCGGCGATGCCGGTCTGGGGCCCCACCACATGCTCGAGCGCGGAGACGAATTCCTGCGCCAGGCGGCCGTGGGTGACGAGTACCATTCCGATCATTGAGCTTTTCCTTTGTTCGTTCCGGCGCGGCGTCGGATCAACCGGCGGCCGGTGGATTGTCGTTGGGGGAGGTTGAGGAAGTCTTTCCCGCGAGGTCGATATCCCGGTGACGGAGATGCACGCCGCGCCCCTGCCCCTTCAGCCAGGCGGCGAGACGCTCGGCCAGATGGACCGAGCGGTGGCGGCCGCCGGTGCAGCCGATGGCGATGGTGACGTAGCTCTTGCCCTCGCGGTCATAGGCCGGCAGCAGCGGCGACAGCATGGCGGTGAGGGAGGCGAAAAACGGGGCAAAGGCCGGATCGGCTTCGATGAAGTCGGCGACGGCGGCGTCGCGCCCGGTGTGGGGCCGCAGCGTTTCGCTATAATGGGGATTGCGCAGAAACCGCACATCGAACACCAGGTCGGCTTCCCGCGGCAGGCCTTCGCGGTAGGAGAAGGAGATCACCGACAGCGCCGCCTGGGTCTGCTCAACCGCAAAGTGACCGAGCAGCATCTGCTTGAGATCGCCGAGGCGCAGCTCGCTGGTGTCGATGGCGACATCGGCGATATGCCGCAGCGGCGCCAGCAGCGCGCGCTCCTGGGCGATGCCGTCGATGACAGGACGGTCGGACGCGAGCGGATGGCGGCGGCGGGTTTCCTTGAAGCGGCGCTGCAGGATGTCGTCGCTGCAATCGAGATAGAGCAGGCGCAACTCGATGCCCGGAAGTTCTCGCAGCCGCGCCATATGCTGCTCCAACGCGGCGACGGAGAAATCCCGCGTGCGGCTGTCGACGCCGATGGCGATCGGCCGCGCCAGCATCTCCGGATTCTCCATCAGGCCGCCGAGCAGGAACAGCGGCAGATTGTCGACGGCTTCGTAGCCCATATCCTCCAGCGCCTTCAGCGCCGAACTATGGCCGGCGCCGGACAGGCCGGTGACCAATAGCAAGCGGCGCGCATCGGCTGCGCGGCGCGGGCTGGTCTCGGGCGCGCTGCCGCGGGAGGCCGTCATGACGGGGTGGCTCATGGGGGGCGGATTATGCGGCTGGCCTGCCGGACCGCAAGCCGAACTTTGGTCGGCGCCGAGGCCTCGAAAGGGGCCAGCCAGATGCGAAATAGTTCAATCCCCAGAATGGTTTCGGTCTGATTTTCAGGCATACGCTCGATGGCCTCCGGGTGCGCCAAATCGACCAGCAAGGCAAGCCGGACAGCCGGGCCGGCCCCTACTTCGACGATGCCGAGGCCGCGCACCTCGATCTTGCCCTTCAGTTCCGGGGGTGCTTGGGACGGGAAACGGGCTGTCAGCGCGCCGCTTTCAGCCTGGAGGTCCACGCCGTCATCGGCCACCAGCGCAGCACCTCCGTCGATCAACCGCAAGGCCAGATCCGACTTGCCGCTGCCCGGCGAACCGCGGATCAGCACGCCGCGTCCGTCGATGGCGACGCAGGTGGCTTGGATGAACACGGGCGGACTCCCTGTTGCTGGCGCGATCATGGGCCGGACTTGCCGGCGAATCTACAGAGGTTGTATGGCGCCGTCTTCCACGCGGACGACTTTGCCGATGAACAGAACCTCGTCATCGTCGACGATGATGCCGTCGCCGTCGGGACAGGCGAGAATGGGCCGCCGGTTGGCGCGGCTGTAGCTGACCAGCGCGGGCAGATAGGCGGGCGACTTGTCCAGGTGGGGAAAGAATTCGAACGGCGCGAGATTGAGCGCGTCCGGCGCGGCCGCATGGGCTGGTTCGGCGTTGCGGAGGATCGCGTCGACAGCGATCGTGGGCGTCATCAGGATTGCGCCGGCGCTGGTGCCGATCATGACGCGGCCGGACTGCGCCCATTGCCGCAACAGGTCCAGCATGTCCGCGCGGATGAGCCCCTCGAGGAAATGGCGCGTGTCGCCGCCGCTGAGATGGATCGCATCGCAATCGAGCAGCGACTCCAGGCTTTCGCCGGAATGCTCGCGCGGATCGCAATAGACGCTGAGCGACAGCCCCAGATGCGCATAGTAGGCTTGCCGGTCTTCGAAGAAACTTCGATTGGGATCGCTGCCGGAGGGAACATAGCCGATGCGCGCGCCCAGCGGCAGAAGGCTGAGCAGGCAGTCGTCGACCTTGCGATTCTCGGGAATGATCTGATCGCTGTAGAAGACGAGCTTCATGGCTGGATCTTAACCTTCAATCCGGGCGCCGCACAGGACAGCGTGTTTCAAGCTTTCGCGCCGGGTGGCAGCCTGAGAGAATAGCGCCACCCTTTCCAGCCATCGGCATAGCAAACGACGCCGAAAAGCCAGTTCCCGGACCGATCAGCATGACCCAGCACAGACCAGAGCTTGTGCCGACCGAATTCTCCCAGAGCCCGGATTTGCGCGGCCTGACTTTCGCCGGCGATCTCGGCGAGAGGCTCGATGCGGGACTTCGCTCGGGCCTGTTGCGGGGATTGCACGCGGTGCTGGCGCTGCAGGCCGGCAAGCCTGTCCTGGAGCGCTATTACGACGGGTCCGACGAGAATTGGGGGCAGTCGCTCGGCCATGTCACCTTCAAGCCCGAGACGTTGCACGATCTGCGCTCGGTGACGAAGAGCGTCGTCGGCATTCTCTACGGCATCGCCCTGGACCGGCGGCTGGTGCCGCCGCCGGAGGCGCCGCTTCTGGCGGAGTTCCCGGAGTATCCGGATCTCGCCGGAGACCCGCAGCGGCAGCAGCTGCGCATCGCGCATGCGCTGAACATGTCCCTCGGCCTGGAATGGGATGAGAAGCTTCCCTACACAAATCCCGAGAACAGCGAGATCGCCATGGAGAAGGCGCCCGACCGCTACCGCTTCATCCTGGAGCGGCCGGTCGTCGCGGCGCCGGGAACGCAATGGATCTATGGCGGCAATGCACCGGCGCTGCTCGGCCGCATCATCGCCAAGGGCGCGGGGAAATCCTTGCCCGACTTTGCCCGCGAAGCACTGTTCGAGCCGCTGGGAATTGCCGTCTTCGAATGGGCCAGCGGCCGGGACCGCGTGCCGTCGGCCGCCTCCGGCCTTCGCATGCGCCCGCGGGATCTGGCGCGCATCGGCGAGCTCGTTCGTGCAGGCGGCGTGTGGAAGGGCCGCCAGATCGTCTCCCGCGCCTGGATCGACGATTCGGTGCGGCCGGCGATCAAGACCGGCGATGGACTTGACTATGGGCGCCAGTGGTTTCTCGGCGAAGCGCCCGTCGTGGGAACGCCGCAGCGTTGGATAGGCGGCTTCGGCAACGGCGGTCAAAGACTCTGGATCATGCCGAGCGTCGGCATCACGGCCGTCATCCTCTGCGGCAACTACAACGCGCCCGATGCCTGGATCACACCGACGCGCGTCTGGCGCGAGATCATCCTCGCCAATCTGCGCCGGGTGTGATGCGGATTGCAAAGAGTTCGGAATTGGGACAGCCTGCAAATTGATAGATCCCTCGCCCCGTGAAACGGGGAGAGGGATGTCACATTCGCGTCCAGCGAATGTGACGGGGTGAGGGGACCGCTCCGCTCCAATTGGGTTTGAGACAATTCTTGAGAGGCTGGCGTTTTGCGTCGGCACCCCCTCACCCTGAATCCCTCTCCCCCACTGGCGTGGGGGCGAGGGGTCAGTTGTGGTGCGACTTGCGAAACAGACCGGACACAGGCGCGAGGAAGAGCGGCGCTAATTCGCCGCCGGCAAGGTCACCGTGAACAGGGCGCCGAGAATGTGGCCGCTGTCGTCTTCGCGGTTCTCGGCGATCAGGCGGCCGCCATGGGCTTCGACGATCTGCTTGGAGATGGAGAGGCCCAGGCCGGAATGGGTGCCGAACTTCTCGCCGGCCGGCCGCTCGGAATAGAAGCGGTCGAAGATCGCCGTCAGCTTGCCCGGCGGGATGCCCGGGCCTTCGTCGGAGACGGAAACGCGCAGGCGGCGGCCGTCGCGCATGGCGGTGATGCGGATCAAGCCGCGGGGCGGGCTGAAGGACACGGCGTTGCTGATGAGATTGCGCCAGACCTGCACCAGGCGGCCCTCGATGCCGCGCACGCTGAGGCTCTGATAGGGCGCGAGGTCGAGCTGGATGCGCGGCGAGTCTTCGTCGGCGGTGGCGTCATGGAGTTCCACCAGGGCGCCCAGCATGTTTGCGATATCCACGGGCACGGTCTCGGCGCGGGAGAGTTCGGCATCCAGGCGCGAGGCGTCGGAGATGTCGCTGATCAGGCGGTTCAGCCGCTCCACATCGTCGAGGATGATGCCCATCAGCTTCTTCTGCTGTTGCGGATCCTCGATGCGCGAGACGGTTTCCACGGCGCTGCGCAGCGACGTCAGCGGATTCTTGATCTCATGGGCGACGTCGGCGGCGAAGCGTTCGATCGCGTCCATGCGCTGCCAGAGCGCCGCGGTCATGTCGCGCAGCGAGCCCGAGAGATTGCCGATCTCGTCGCGGCGGCGGGAGAAATCGGGGATGTCGATCTGCCGTCCATGGCCGGTGCGCACCTGTTCGGCGGCATCGGCGAGGCGGTGGATCGGCCGCGCGATGGTGCGCGCCAGGAACATCGAGAGCAGCGTGGTGACCGCCAGCGCCAGGGCAAAGATGCGCAGGATCTCGAACCGCACATTGCGCACCGCGCCGTCGATATCGGCGCTGTCGCCGGTGAGCAGCAGCGCGCCCAGCACCCGGCGGTAGCGCTGCACCGGCACGGCGACATTCAGCACCAGCCCGCCCTGCCCGTCGGTATAGACCGCCTTGCCGGTCTCGCCGCCCAGCGCCGCCAGGGATTCCGGATAGTCCGCCGCCTGCGACGGCTTGCTCTCGTGATAAGGCAGGTATTCCTTGCCGCCGGGAATCAGGCGCGTCACCCAATCGTAAGCGCCGTTGATCAGGCTGGAGGCCAGGCTTTCGGTCTCCGGCGGCGCCAGCAGCTCCATCTCCACCTGGCCGGCGGTACCCAGGCGCTTGCTGTCGGCGATCAAGGCGCCTTCCTGGTCGAACAGGCGGGCGCGGTTGGCGGAGACGTCGATCATGCGGCGAATGGTGAGGCGGGCGATCTCAGGCATCAGCCGCTCGTCCCCCAGGGTGCCGGCGACCACGCCGGTTTCCGCCAGCGCGGCGGCGAAGAGCTGGCCTTCGGTGCGCAGCGCCTCCAGCTTCGTCTCCACCAGGGAGTCGCGGTACTGATCGAGATAGAGGATGCCGCCGACGGGGATCGCCAGCGCCAGGATATTGAGGGCGAGGATGCGGCGCGTGAGCGCGGAGCCGCGGCGGCGGCGCGGTTCCTCCGCCGTCTCGTCGCGGGGCGGCGCCTTCAGCTCGACCGATTCGGCGGATTTCAGGCGCGAGGACCTGCTCCCGGGCCGCGATTTCGGCGGTGCCGGCGCCTCGTCAGCGGGAAGATGTTCGCCACCGAGGCGCGGTTCGGCGATCTCTCTCATGCCCGTTCACCCGACCCGCCCCGGCGCCGCGGGGCCTGTAGTTATCTGTCCCGGAATCTATTTGTCCCGGCGCTATTTGTCCTTGTAGCGGTAGCCGACGCCGTAGAGCGTCTCGATCTGCGAGAACTCGCCGTCGAGCACGCGGAACTTCTTGCGCAGCCGCTTGATGTGGCTGTCGATGGTGCGGTCATCGACATAGATATGCTCGCCATAGGCGGCATCCATGAGCTGATCCCGGCTCTTCACATGGCCGGGCCGCGACGCCAGGGACTTCAGCAGCAGGAACTCGGTCACCGTCAGATCCACCGGCTGCGCCTTCCAGGTGCAGAGATGGCGCGCCGAATCCAGCATCAGCTCGCCGCGCGCCAGCGTGTCGGCGACATGCGCCGCGCCTTCGCGGTTGGCGACCTCGCGGCGCAGCAGCACCCGGATGCGCTCGATCAGCAGGCGCTGGGAGAACGGCTTCTTGATGTAGTCGTCGGCGCCCATGCGCAGGCCCATCAGCTCGTCCACCTCGTCGTCCTTCGAGGTCAGGAAGATCACGGGCATCTCGGACTGGCGGCGCAGCCGCTCCAACAGCTCCATGCCGTCCATGCGCGGCATCTTGATATCGAGCACGGCGAGATCGGCGGGCTGCTGGCTGAGGCCGCGCAGCGCCTCCGAGCCGTCGGTATAGGTGCGGACGGCGAAGCCTTCGGCCTCCAGCGCCATCTGCACGGAGGTGAGGATGTTGCGGTCGTCATCGACCAGGGCGATGGTCTGAGCCACGGTGGGGGTTCCCTCTGCTGAAAAGAATCTAAGCCATTTCAAGGCTTAATCCAAGGCTAGCGGGAAATAAGGCGCTTTTTCGGCGGATTCCGCGGCGGGAACAAGGCGTTTAAGCGGAATTGGCCGATAGCCGCCGGAAGAGCGCCGTTAACCAGCCTTATGAGCCGGAATCCGGGCTAGGCCTTCAGGGTCAGCCCGAGCCGCTTCGCCTGCCGGGCGCTCAGCGCCTGGAAGATACGGTCGCAGACCATCGCCATCAGGGCGATCGAGCCGCCGGCGATCACCGCCGCGCCGAAGTTCGCCGAGGTCATGGAACCGAACACCTCCTGGCCCAGATCCCGCGTGCCGACCAGTGCGGCGATCACCAGCATGGTGAAGCCGAGCATGATCGTCTGGTTGAGGCCCAGCATGATTTGCGGCACGGCGATCGGCAGCTTCACCTGCCACAGGATCTGCCGTTCGCTGCAGCCGATGGCGCGCGCCGCCTCCACCACATGGGTTGGGACGGTGCGCAAGCCGTATTCCGTATAGCGGATCGCCGGCACGATGGCGTAGGAGATGATGGCCAGCATGGCCGAGAAATCGCCGATCTTGAACAGCATGACGATGGGGATGAGGTAGACGAACTGCGGCATCGTCTGCAGCGTATCGTTGATGGGCGCCACGATGGATGAGACGCGGTCGCTGTTGGATGCCCAGATGCCGATGGCGGCGCCCAGCAGGAATGCAGTGACGACCGACGCGATCATCAGATAGATGCTGTACATCGCGGCAGTCCATACATTGCCGAGGAGCATGAACAGCAGCGACAGGAAGGCGAAGAGGCCGAGGCGCCAACCGCCGGCGCCGAGCGCCAGCGCTACGGCAATAGCCATGAACGCCGGCCAGGGAATCCCGGTCGTGCCGAAGAAATAGAGCACGCCCAGTAACACCACCGGCACGACGCCGCGCCAGCCCCAAACCCGCCACGCGCCCGCAGCGATGGCGAGCAGGATCACCACATAGACCGCCGCCACTGTCGGCGACATGTCGAAGCCCCAATAACTGGCCCGCACGGAATGCAGCAGGCCGATGCGCAACGGCAGCAGGTAGACGAACAGCGTGAAGTTCTTGAACGCGTCGAGCGCCTTGTACCAATTGACGATGATATATTTGACGGCGTCGTTGATGGGCTGGGCCGGATAGACGACCCAGTCCTTGGGATACTCGGCGAGCCACGGGATGACCTGCGCCAGCAGGATGAGAACGATGCTTGCGGCAATGGCCGCCGTTACATGCGGATAGTGCTGCCAGAGCGGCCCCGTCCTCGGCACGGGCGTCATTCCGGCGCGGACGCTGAAGCCGCGGCTGATGCGATCCATCACGATAGCCAGCAGCGTGATCACGACTTCCAGCCAGCAGGCTGGGACCGGTCTCCGCCTTGCGCAGCGTCGACAGCACCTCCCAGCCGATGTCGGCGAAGCCGCCGATGATGGAGGCGATGATCACCATGCTGAGCGCCGCCATCACGCATTGATTGAGCCCGAGCATGATACCCGGCATGGCGGCGGGAACCTGCACCCACCAGGTCAACTGCCGCCGCGTACAGCCGGCCATATCGCCTGATTCCACGATATTGATGGGCACTCCGGCGACACTGACCATCACGTTGCGGACCATCGGCGGGATGGCGAAGATCGCGCTGGCGATCAGGCCGACGACAGGCCCGTAGCCGAGCAGCAGGATCAGCGGCGTCAGGTAGGCGAAGGTCGGCACCGTCTGCATGACATCCAGGACCGGTTCCAGGACCCGCCGCGCGCGGGCGGAGCGCGCGCCCCACAATCCCAGGAACAGGCCGATGGAGGCCGATAGCGGGATCGAAATGCCGACGAGCGCCAGCGTCACCATGCTTTCGTCCCAATAGCCGACGACGACCATGTAGAGCAGGGAGAGGCAGGTGAACAAGGCGAGCCGCCAGCCCGAGGCGGCGTGCGCCATGATCGTGGTGGCGACGACGATCACGGGCCAGGGCAGCCATTGCAGCAGGTCGCGCAGCCCCACCATCAACAGCTCGAGCACGAACGCCAAGGCGCGGAAGACCGGCTTGAAGACCGGGACGAAGATCTCGCGCATCAGGTAGTTCAGATGTTCATCAATCGGCGGCAGCCATTCCTTGGGAAGGGCCATGAGCCAATCCAGCTTGCCGACATAGGCGAGACCCATGCAGACGGCGACGAAGGCCGCCAGCGCCAGCCAGACAATCAGCCAGCTATCGACGCGCCGTCCGCCGAGGCCGGCGAAATCGCCCGGCGTGCCGGCGGTGGCGGTCACGCGGCGGCTTTCTCGCTGGCGGCCAGGGCCGCCAGCACGGTGCCCGCGGTGATATGGCCGCAGACGGAACCGGTCTCGTCGATGCAGGCGAGGATGGACGCGCCGCCGACGAATTGCGGCAGCACATTGTCCAGCGTGAGATGCAGCGGCACCGTGCCGCCGATATGGACGTCCGTCGCCGGCACCATGCAGTCGCCGGCGGTGATCACCTTGACCCGCGGCACGTCCTTGGTGAATTCCGCGACATAGTCGGTGGCGGGATGCATGCACCACTTCCGACGGCGTGCCGATCTGCACCACCTCGCCATCCTTCATGATGGCGATGCGGTCGCCGATACGCAGCGCCTCCAGGAAATCATGAGTGATGAAGACGATGGTCTTATGCAGGATCTTCTGCAGCCGCAGGAACTCGTCCTGCATCTGCCGGCGGATCAGCGGATCCAGCGCGCTGAACGGTTCGTCGAGGAACCACAGCTCCGGCTCCACCGCCAGGCTGCGGGCGATGCCGACGCGCTGCTGCTGGCCGCCGGAAAGCTGGCTGGGGAAATTGGCTTCGCGGCCTTTCAAGCCCACCAGTTCGACCATTTCCGCCGCGCGCTTCAGCCGCTGCTCGGGCGCCAGGCCCTGCACCTTCAGCGGGAAGGCGACGTTGTCGATGACGTTCAGATGGGGCATGAGGCCGAAATTCTGGAACACCATGCCCATCTTGCGGCGGCGGATCTCCGTCAATTCCTGGCGCGAGGCGCGCAGCAGATCCTTGCCGTCGAACATGATCTCGCCGGCGGTCGGCTCCACCAGGCGCGACAGGCAGCGCACCATCGTGGATTTGCCCGAGCCCGACAGGCCCATGATGATGAAGATCTCGCCGGCATGGACATCGAACGAGACGTCGGCGGCCGCGGCGATATGCCTGCTGTCGCGGGCGGCCTTCAACGTCGCGGCCGGATCGGGCACCTTGCCGTTGCGCTCGGCGAAAAATGTCGCGGGGCGTTCGCCATAGATCTTCCAGACATTGCGGCAGGAGATCTTGACCGGGCGGTCTTTCGGAATTCGTGATCGCGTTCATGAGCTGAAAACTGCCGGGGCCGGCCGATGCCGGCCGGCCCCGTGCATCCTGCCTAGTTGCTTGCCGCGGCGGCGTCGGCCATCGGCTTCCACTTCGCCTCGTTGGCGTCGACCCATTCCTTCACCACGGTCGCGAGATCGCCGCCCTGGGCGTCGATCTTCTCGATCAGGGGAATCTGGTCCGCAGCCGAGAAGGTGAAAGCGGTCAGGAAGCGATAGGCAGCCGGCCACTTATCCTTGGCGCCGGCCCAGGCCACCTTGAAGGTGACGGGCTTCGGCACGAAGCAGTCACCGGTCGCGTCCGGATTCGGGCCCCACTTCGGGTCGTCCAGGCAGGCCTGATCGAAATCGGGCAGCGCCACCATGCCCACATCCGGCACTTGCGCGAACAGCCAATGGGGCGTCCAGAACATCATGACGACCGGCTCCTTGCGCTCGACCGCCGCCTTGAACTCCGCCACCAGGGCGCCTTCGCTGCCGCCGGGCACGGAGACGTAGGGCAGGTTCAGCGCCTTGATGATCTCGGCGTTGCGGGCGCCCCAATCCAGCGGGTAGTCCAGCAGGCGGCCCTGCGGGAAGGTCTCCGGCGTGGAGAACAGCTCGGCGCATTTCGCGAATGCCTGCCAGTCCGGCAGGCCCGGGCAGCTCTCTTCCACATATTTCGGGTAGTACCAAGCTTCGCCGGCCTCGACGCCGAGATCGCCCAGCTTCACCACCTTGCCGGTGGCGGCGGCCTTGTCATAGGCCTCGCCGACATTGTTCGACCAGATTTCCAGGGAGGCCGTCACCGTGCCGTCCTGGATCGCCTCGAACTGCGGCAGATAGCCGGCGGTGGTGTATTCCACATTGTAGCCCATGCGCTTCAGCACTTCGCCGGCGACATAGGTGGTGATGTGCTGGCCGGTCCATTCGTTGATTGCCAGCTTGATCGGATCGGTGCTTTCCGGGATGCCGGCCGCCTGGGCCGGCGCCAGCGCGCCGCCGGCCATGACCAGCGCGAACGCCGCCGTGGCCGATACTCTAGAAATCCAGTTTCTGTACACTGAAGCCTCCCATTTGATTGTGACTGAACGCAGAACCTTGCCGTGCCGGAGCCGGGCAAGCGCGGACAGGAAACATGCGGCCGGAATCCGGCCGTCCGAAATGCGAGTGGGGACCGATGAGGGTCCGCTTAGCTCTCCCTGTGCCGTTCCTTATTATCGCTTCTGCGACAGATCGCGGGCGGACAATTGGCCGTGATCGGCGGCAAGCCTGGCCCGGCTTCACTGCGCAGCAGCGCGGGCGGCCATTGATGGTCCGCCCATTTGCCGGAAGCCTATCGGCGGAACCCGCAAAAATCAACGGCTTGACCTGGATCGCCGGGGCTGGATCATCGGCCCTGGAGATAGGGCCATGATTTCAGGGAATGCCGGGCCGGTGGCAGATTTCCGCTGCCGCGGTGGCGACGCCGCTTATGCCGCGCCGAGGCGAATTAGCGTCGCTTCGGCGCGGAACGCACAGCCATGAGCGGCAGCACGGCCTGGCGGCCGGACGATCCGGCCTGGCTGGCGGCGCTGGGCCAGGCGGCGGGCGCCATCGGCAGCGACGAGTTCACCGCAAAGCTCCTGCGCCTGTTCGCCGGGCTGGTCCGCCACGACATGTCCATGGTGGTGCGGTACGCGCGCTATTCTGCGCCGGACTATCTGGTGTGCGAAGGGCTGGCCCAGCATTTCATCGATATCTATACCAGCAGCTACTACCTGTTCGATCCCTTCTACAGCTACTGGCAGCGCCGGGAGCGCGGCGGCGTGGTGACGCTGGCCGATGTGGCGCCTCCCGGCTGGCGCAACAGCCCCTATCGCCGCGTGTTCCATCGGCAGGCGCGCATTTCCGACGAACTGGGCATGTTCCTGCCGGGCGTCGGGCGGTCCAGCATCGCGCTGTTCGTGGAGCGGTCGAAGGGCCGGTTCAGCGCGCGCGAGAAGCAGATGGCGCGCCATGTCTATCCGGCGATCGCCGGGCTCTACCGCGCCCATCTGGCGCGCATTTTCGCCGAGCTGGGAACCGGCGTGGGATCGCGG
This sequence comes from uncultured Alphaproteobacteria bacterium, assembly GCA_963851215.1. Taxonomy (GTDB): domain Bacteria; phylum Pseudomonadota; class Alphaproteobacteria; order Dongiales; family Dongiaceae; genus DATKFM01. The sequence goes on along the minus strand of CAWKOG010000023.1, from coordinate 26,724 downwards.
GCCAGCGGCCTGCCGAAGCGGCCGACCCTGCTGGTGGATCGCGGCGGCCGGCGCGTCTATGCCAGCGAGGCCTGGCGCGAGCTGGAGTCGAAAGACCGGCTGATCAAGGCGGCGATGACAGGGCTGGGCGGACAGGTGGGCAAGTCGGCGCCGTTGTCCGGCGACCGAGTGATGCATCTGGCGCGGCTGGAGGCGGATTTTCCCTTGGCGCCGGGCGGCCTGATCTATGCCATCGAGACCGTGGGCCGGACGCCGCTGCGGCCGGCGAAAGACGCGATCGGCCGTTTCGCGCCGGAGCTGACGCCGCGGGAGCGGGAGATCGTGCAGCTCGTGGTGGAGGGGCACCCCTCCGCCACCATCGCCCAGCGGCTGGGCATCAGCCGCGGCACGGTGAAGAACCACCGGCGGCGGCTCTATGACAAGCTGGACATCACCAGCGAGCGGGAGCTGTTCCTGCTCTATGTCACCTGGCTGTCCCGGGGACCCGGCGATAGCTGAGGACTGCCTCCCCATGGTGCCCGGAGGCACCATTGCCAGGGGAAAAGCACCTGCCTTACCCTCAGGCTACGGCATTTTCGCCATGCCCAACCGAGGTCAGGTCCATGCCCGACGACGCCCTGCATTCCCCGAAAGCCCGGCCCTATCGCGCCGATGCCGAACGCTCCTATGTGCTGCCGCCGAATTACTACATCGATCCGGCTGTCTATGAGCGCGAGAAGCGGGAGATCTTCTACAAGTCCTGGAACTACGCCGGGCATGTGGGCCAGCTCGCCAATGTGGGCGACTATGTCACCTGCCGCGTCGCCGACCAGGAGCTGTTCGTCATCAGGAGCAAGGATGAGCGGCTGCGCGCTTTCTATAATGTGTGCGCCCATCGCGCCCACCAGTTGTTGAAGGGCTGCGGCAGCGCCCGGGTCATCACCTGCCCCTATCACGCCTGGTCGTACCATGCCGACGGGCGGCTGCGCACGGCGCGGGGCACGGAGCATGTGGCCGACTTCAATCCCGACGATTTCCATCTGAAGGAAGTGGGCGTCGAACTGCTGGCCGGCTTCGTCTACGTCAATCTGGATCCGGCTGCTCCCAGCCTGAAGAGCCAGGCCGGCGACCTGGAAGGGGAGATGCTGCGCTACCAGCCAGAGCTGCCGAACCTGAAGTTCTCGCACCGGCTGACCTACAACCTGAAGGCCAACTGGAAAAACGTCGTCGACAATTTCATCGAATGCTATCACTGCCCGCCGGCGCATCCGGCTTTCGTCGAGATCGTGGCGATCAAGCAGTATCGCACCAAGACCTATGGCATCTATTCCAGCCATATCTCGCCGCCGGGCCGGGCGGATAATTCCGCCTTCCACTACAATGAAATCGAGGGCAGGCCGACCAACTTCTCGGCCTGGTGGCTTTTTCCCAGCGCCACCTTCGCCGCCTTCCCCGGGGATCCGAACATCGCGGTCATGAATATCATGCCCACGGGGCCGGAGACGGTGGCGGAGAATTTCGACTTCTTCTTCAGGTCGGAAACGCCGTCGGAATGCGAGCGCGACGCGATCAAGTATGTCGACGATGTGCTGCAGCCCGAGGACATCGCCCTGGTGGAAAGCGTGCAGCGCGGCCTGCATTCCAAGGGCTATCAGGGCGGCCGCTATGTGGTCGACAAGGATCGCACCGACATCAGCGAGCATGGCCTGCATCATTTCCACGGGCTGGTGCTGAAGGCGCTGGGTGAATCGCCGGCCTGAGGCGCAAGCCATTGGGTGGAGGGAGCGAAGCGCCGGCTTGACGCCAATTGCAAAGCGCCAAACCGGCACCCGATCCTGCCGGGTCCTTGCCAGGAAAACTCAACCCAGCAGCAAATTCCCCTCCATGACCGCCTGGTTGACGTTGGTGAGCGTCACACCTTGCATCGCAAGAAACTCAGACGCGGCGATCACGGCGGGCCAGAGCCGGTCCGTCCTACCGGCCAAGGCCCGCCGCACCGGCGCGCGGCCCGCTCCGCGACGATGGGCCGCGCTGCTCTGTCGGCGTCCACTTGTGTCAGCTATGCCAACAGCAGATTGCCCTCCATGACCGCCTGATTGACGTTGGCCAGAATCACGCCCTCCAGCAGACAGGCATCGACGAAGTTGACGCCGTTCGCGGCACCGTCGATATCCACCTGCACCATGGTGTCGCTGCCGGCATTGACGAATTGCACGAAATCGCTGGGATCGGAGCTGCCGGCGAAGTAGCCGGTGAGCAGGTCGGACAGGTCCAGCGTATCGCCGAGGGCGCCGGCATCGAAATCCGTGACGCGGTCGAGATTGCCGTCGAGGCTGGCGACCGCGAATGTATCGCGCCCCGCGCCGCCGGTCAGACTGTCCGAGCCTGTACCGGCGATCAGCGTGTCGTTGCCGGCGAGGCCCGAAAGTTCGTTGTTGCCGCCAATGCCGCCGTCGATGCGGTTCGACAGTTCGTTGCCCGTGCCTTTACCGGCGAAAAAGAACTGCAGATTTTCCACATTTGCGGTCAGCGTGAAATCCATGGCGACGAAGACGTTGGCGGTATCGATGCCCTGCCCGGCCGCCTCCACCACCAGGTCGCCGGCATCATCGATCGCGTAACCGTCATTGCCGACGCCGCCTTCCAATCGGTCGTCGCCGTTCTGGCCTGCGAAGAAATCGTCGCCGGCGCCGCCCAGTAACGTGTCGTTGCCGTTGCCGCCATTGATGGCATCATTGCCGTCCAGCCCGGAAATCTTGTTGTTAGCGTCGTTGCCGGTAATCGTATTGCCCTGCTTGTTGCCGGTCGCATTGACGGCGCCGTCCAGCAGGATCAGCTGTTCGATATTGAGGGCCAGGACGTGATCGACGCTGGCCTTCACGACATCGGAACCGGAGTCCTTGCCGGCAAGTTCGGTGACTTTGTCCTTGGCATTGTCGACGAAGTAGGTGTCGTTGCCGTTGCCGCCGGTCAGGATGTCGATGCCGGCGCCGCCGTCGAGACTGTCGGCGCCATCGCCGCCTAGCAGAATATCGTTGCCCCCCGCGCCATTCAGGGAGTTGTTGCCGCCATTGCCGGTCATCTTGTTGGCGATGTCATTGCCGGTGGCGTTCACCGCACCGGCCAGCATAACCAGATTCTCGACATGGGCGAATGCGGCCATGTCGAGCTCGGCGGCGCCGCTCTGCACCAGATCGATGCCGCCGCCCGCCAGCTCCGTCGCAGTGGCGCCGGCGGCCATGACCACATAAACGTCGTTGCCCTTGCCGCCGATCAGGGAGTCTGCACCGCCGCCGCCGACCAGCGTGTCGTTGCCGAGGCCGCCATCGAGCGTGTCGCCATTGGTGAAACCCTCGATCCGGTTGTTCAGCTTGTTGCCGGTGCCGATTGCGGCGCCGAATGTGAAGACAAGATTCTCCACATTCGCCAGCTCCTTGGTATTGAGCGAGACATTGGTGAGGACCGTCTCTATCGTATCGGTGCCCTGGCGGGCCGCTTCGACGACGATATCCGCGAGATCCTGAGTCCGATAGAAGTCGTTGCCCGCGCCGCCGATCATCCGGTCCGCGCCACTGCCGCCGACCATCGAATTGTTTCCGGCGCCGCCGTCCAGCGTATCGTCGCCATCCGACCCGATCAGCTCATCGTCTCCGGCAAGGCCCAAAATCTTGTTGGCCGCCTCGTTGCCGTCGATGATGTTGGCGCTGCTGTTGCCGGTGCCATCGATCGCCCCGGCGCCCAGGGCGAGAGTTCAGCCGCTCGATGTTCGCCGCCAGCACGTAGCTGGCCGAGGCCGTGACCAAATCCGAACCGGTGGCCGTGCCCGCCAACTCGACGACCTTATCGCCCGTGCTGTCGACGGTATAGAAATCATTGCCGTCGCCGCCGGTCATCGTGTCGTTGCCGCCCAGGCCGTTCAGAAAATTGGTGCCGCTATTGCCGGTCAACTGGTTGGCAAGGCCGTTACCGGTCGCGCTGACCGCACCGGGAAGCAGCGTCAGGTTCTCGACGGCGGCAAAAGCGGGGTCGTCGAGCGAGAAATTTGTCAGCGTGGTCCGGATCGTGTCGACGCCGGCGTTCGCCTGTTCATCGATAACGTCGGTCATGCTGTCGATGACGTAGGTATCGTTGCCGGCCCCGCCCGCCAGGCTGTCCGCGCCCGATCTGCCGTCCAGCGTGTCATCGCCGGCCAGGCCGGTTACGGTATCGTTGCCATCGCTACCCAGGATTAGATTGTTCAGGCTATTGCCCGTGCCGACAGACGCGGCGGTGAACAGGGTCAGGTTCTCGACATTGGCCAGGGCCTTGGTGTCGAGGGTGAAGTCGAGGAATGTGGTGCCGATCGTGTCGATGCCCTGGCCGGCGCCCTCGAGGATCGTCCCATCCTTGTCATCGATGGTATAGGTGTCGTCGCCCGCACCGCCGGCCAGCGTGTCATTGCCGGGGCCGCCAAAGAGCGTGTCATTGCCGGCGCCGCCCAGCAGCAAATCATCGTCGGCGCCGCCGTTCATGGAGTCATTGCCGACGCCGCCATCGAGGGTGTCGTTCTGGGCATCGCCGGAGAGACCGTCATTGCCCGCGAGGCCGGACAGGAACTCCGCGGAATTGCTGCGGCCAATGATAGAGTTGTCGAGGCTGTTGCCCGTGCCCTTGGTGGCTGAGTTGTCGAGGATCAATGTCTCGAAGTTCGCCGGCAGCACGTAGTTGAACAGGACCTGGATCGAATCGTTGGTTCCCCCACCAGCTGCTTCGATCACCTTGTCGTCGGCCTCGAAGACGAAATAGAAATCATTGCCCTTGCCGCCGATCAGGGTGTCGCTGCCGCCGAATCCCTCGAGCGTGTTGTTGCCATCATTGCCGGTAATGAGATTGTTGAGATTGTTGCCGGATCCGCGGCCAGCACCGGCCTGCAGGGTCAAATTCTCCACATTGGCGAAGGCTGCCGTGCCGAGCTTGGTGTGGGCAAGCGAGGACAGGACCGTGTCCGTGCCCTCGTTCAAGATCTCCACGATAGTGTCGCCGGCATTGTCGACGACAAATATGTCGTTGCCTTTGCCGCCAATCAGCTGGTCGGCGCCGGCCGCGCCATCCAACGTATCATTGCCCAGGCCGCCATCGAGGGTGTCCGTGGCGCCGTTGCCCTTGACGGCATTATTCAGGCTGTTGCCCGTACCTTTGAATGCCAAATTCAGCGTCGCCTGCAGGTTCTCCACATTCGCCAGGGCCGGCGTATTCAGGGAGAATTCCGCCAGTTCGGTCCGGACGGTGTCGGTACCCTGGCCGGCCAACTCGATGACGGCATCGAGCGCGCTGTCGATCTCAAAGGTGTCGTTGCCGGCACCGCCGGCTATTGTGTCGGTGCCGAGGCCGCCGGTAAGCGTGTCGTCGCCCGCACCGCCCGACAGGCTATCAGCGCCGCCATCGCCGTTGATGTTGTCGTTGCCACGGCCACCGGTGAGGGTGTCGTCCTCGTCCCCGCCCAAAAGCAGATCGTTGCCGTCGCCACCGTCGATGGAATCGGCGCCACCCAGGCCCAGGATCATATCCTTGCCGGCCAGGCCGAAGAGCTTGTTGCCGTCGATGCTGCCGGTGATGTTGTTATCCAGAACATTGCCGGTGCCGCTGATGGCACCGTCCTGAAGGATCAGTTCCTCGATATTGGCCGACAGCGCATAGCTGGCGCTCGCGAACACGACGTCGAGGCCGGAATCAACGCCGTTCAGCTCGACGATCTTGTCGCCGCCGCTGTCGACGACATAGCTGTCGTCGCCCTTGCCGCCGATCAGCGTGTCGTTGCCGGCGCCCCCGGTCAGCTTGTTGCCGGCATCGTTGCCGGTCAGGACATTGGCGAGCCCGTTGCCGGCGCCGTTCACGGCACCATCGAGCAGGATCAGGTTCTCAACATTGGCGAGCGCTACGGTATCGAGCTTGAAGTCATCGAGGGCCGTGCGGATTATATCGGTGCCCTCGCCGAAATTCTCGGTAATGACGTCGCCCGCATCTTCGACGATATAGATGTCGTTGCCCGCGCCGCCGATCATCTGATCGTCGCCGCCCTCGCCGCTGAGTCTGTCGTCGCCGGCGCCACCGACCAGCGTGTCGGCGCCGCTGCTGCCGAAAAGCCTGTTGGCAAGCTCGTTGCCGGTGCCCATGGCCACCGCGGTCAGCTCAAGACCTTCGACATTCGCCGTCAGCTTGTAGTCGAAGCCGACCCGAACGAAGTCGAAACCCTGGCCTTTGTTCTCAATGACCAGATCGCCGGCATCCTCCAGGATGTAGCCGTCGAATCCGGCGCCGCCGATCAAGGTGTCGTTGCCAGGCCCGCCGGCGAGCAGTTCGTCGTTGGCGGAGGTGCCCGTGATCTTATCGGCGCCGCCGAAAATCGCCTGATAGAACGCGGCTAAATCGTTGTTTTCCAGGTCGGCGAGAAATTCCACGACCGGGAGCGAGAGGCCGGTCGCGGTAAACTCCACTGCACCGTCGATCACCCGCTTCCAGCCGGTAATCGTGCCGCCGATCAGCGACCCATTGTCGTCATAGATGAAATTGCCCGTGAACTCCGAAAGGCTGGCGCCCTGAGAGACGCGGTAGACGGTTGCCGATGCAACGGTTACGGCGCCCGCGGTGAACCCAAGGATCTCGAACTCCGTTGGGTCGAAAAAAACCGCATGCTTACCGCCAACAAAAACGGCCATGGCAAATCCCCCGCTGCCCCGGCTCGGGGCGGTTCATAGGACAGGCTTCATCGACACGGGATGCTCCGCGGCCGTCTTGCGACGATGCCGGCATCCGAATCGATTTGTCTTGGCGGGAGGTGGCTTTCTTCCACAACTCGAGAACGGCCGCAAGCGGTGCGGATGGTTAAGGCGGCGCAAAGCGGCTGATATGTGATTGAGGTCACAAACCTCGCATGAAACCGAGCAGACCGCGGAATAAACTCCGGTGTTGTGTGTTTATTATGGTTCGCTTCGGCAGAATCTGCACTGCAACCATGCTTTGTATGATTGTAGGCCGCATGCAATCCGGCCTGATCCGACCGGTCACATAGCTGCTCCCCCTGATGGCACGCATCGCGGATTGCCGCCTGTGCCGGACCGTCCTAATCTTTGCGGCCATGGCAAAGAGCAAAGCGAAAGCGACGAGGCCCCAAGCCGCCCCCGCCGAACTGGTGCGCAACTTGCTGCGCGCTGCCGACCGGGCGGCGCTGGCGACATCGCAGCCGGCGGCGGCCTATCAGGCTTGGCCCTACGCATCCCTTGTGCTGACGACGGCGGCCACGGACGGCTCGCCGATTCTCTTCATCTCCGATCTGTCGGAGCATGCCAAGAACATTGCTGCCGACAACAGGGTGTCGCTGCTGATCGACGGCACGGCAGGCCTGAAGGACCCGCTGACCGGGCCGCGGGTGTCGATCCTGGGCCGGGCGGTGCGGGCGGATCTGCCCGAACTCAAGGCGCGATTCCTGGCCCGGCATGCGGGCGCCAAGATCTATGCCGGATTTGCCGACTTCCATGTCTATCGCCTGGTGGTGACGCGAGCTCACTTCGTTGCCGGCTTCGGCCGCATTCATTGGATCGAGGCGGCGGAGATCATCGGCGAGAATTACTGCTACGAGCCGGCGCTCGCCAAGACAGCGAAAGCAACGCCGGCCGGCCGCAAGTCCGCCCGCAAATCCACTCAGAAATCCGCCCGGAAATCCGCGGGCCTGCGCGCCGCGAAGAGCAAGTCCCGCAAAGCCGCAAGCGGACGCAAACCAGCAGCGCGGAAACCCGCCAGCCGCCGGGCCTAGCGCCTTGCGCGGCCAAGAATTTGTTCCCTTTATTAACGATCTCTTTGCATATTGAGCCGTAGAGCATATCCCGTTCGGCCGCCCAGCCCGGCGGGAACAGGAGGATTCCATGGTTGTGCTTATTGCGCTCGGCGTACTCGTCCTCATCGGCCTGTTTGTCGTCGTGCTGTACAATCGGCTGGTGGGCATCCGCAACCAGGTGGAAAACGCCTGGAAGCAGATCGACGTGCAGCTCAAGCGCCGCCACGACCTGATCCCCAACCTGGTGGAAGTGGTGAAGGATTACATGTCCTTCGAGCAGGAGACGCTGCAGCAGGTGATCAAGGCCCGCAACAGTGCCATCCAGGCATCAACGCCGGCCGAGGCGATGGCGGCCGAAGGCATCCTGTCGGGCGCGCTCAACCGCCTGCTGGGCGGTGGTCGAGGCCTATCCCGACCTCAAGGCCAACCAGAACGTGGCGCGGCTGATGGAAGAGCTGAGCGGCACCGAGAACAAGATCGCCTTCAGCAGACAGTTCTATAACGACAGCGTCAACTCGCTGAACGACAGCGTGCAGAGCTTCCCGTCCAACATCATCGCCGGCATGTTCAGCTTCAAGATGGGCACCTATTTCGAGGTGCCGGAGGTTGAGAAGGCAACGCCGAAGGTGGATCTCCGCTGAAGTCGCGGCCCGGCCGCCATGGCGGACATGCCCATGGCCGCAACCAATCAAGGTCCCTGGAATTCAAAGGCGGGCAGCGCCAAGCCGGCGGAGCAGCAGCAGCCCGTTGCGACTGCGCCCGAGCGGCCGGCGCTGCGGGTGGTCAGCACCGATTTCATCGCCGCCCAGCGCGCCAACAAGCGCAACACCATCGGGCTGATCGTCATCCTGATCGGTCTGGCGGGCATCCTTGGCTATCTGCTGGGGCTGGTCTTCGACGTCTATGTCTCCGCCGACCGCGAGCAGCTCGAACAGCTCGAACTTGCCGCCTATATCATGGCACCGAGCGTGGCCGGTGTGATTGCCAGCGGTGCCTTGATGAGCATCGGCCTGATCGCCAGCGCCGTCGCCTTCGCCGCCGGCGGCCGGGTGATGATTTCCCTGACCGGCGCCGAGGAAGTGACGGCCGAGCAGGAGCCGATGCTGCACAATGTGGTGGAGGAGATGGCCATCGCCGCCGGCCTGCCGAAGCCGAAAGTGGTAGTCATCAACACCGGCGCGCTTAACGCCTTTGCCGCCGGCATGGAACCGGAGAGTGCTGTCATCGGCGTCACCCGCGGCCTGTTGATGGATCTCACCCGCGAGGAACTTCAAGGCGTGATCGCCCATGAGATGTCCCATATCCTCAACTGGGACACGCGCTACATGACGGCGGTCGGCATCCTGGTGGGGCTGATCGCCCTGGTCTGCGACGGCGTGCTGCGCGCGGGCCGCCTCGGCGTCGGCACCAGAAGCACCGGGCGCAGCAAGGGCAAGGGCGGCGGGGCGGCGATCCTGATGATCGTGCTCATCATCTTCGCTATCCTGGCGCCGATCGCGGCGCAGATGGTGCGCTTTGCGGTGTCGCGGCAGCGGGAGTATCTGGCCGACGCGACGTCAGTGCAGCTGACCCGCAATCCCCTGGGGCTGATGCATGCCCTGCAAAAGCTGCATGACAATGCCCAGCCTTTTGCCGGCGCCAACCGGGCGACGCAGCATATGTTCATCGTCAACCCGTTCAAGGAATTCAGCGCCGACGCCAGCGCCCTGATGGCCACCCATCCGCCGATCGATGCGCGGATTGACCGGCTGTCGAATCTGGGTGCGGCGTAACTGCGTCAGGGTAACGACGGCACCACTGTCGTCGCCGGATGGATGATCGCAACCTGCGCTTCTTCCTCCGCGACGCTGCGATGCTCGACGCCACGGGGCACCAGGATCATCTCCCCGGCTTCCAGCCGCACATCGCGATCCCGGAATTGGATCGTCAGTCGCCCGCCGAGGCACCAGAACAGTTCATCCTCATGCTCATGGGAATGCCAGACGAACGCGCCCTTGAACTTACCGATCTTCACCAGCGTGCCGTTGATAGCGGCAACGGTGAGCGGCGGCATGCCGACCTCTGCCGCGGCAAAGGTATCCGCCAGAGCGGTTTTGGCGATAGCCGGAGTTATCATGCCGCGCTTGTGCCCGAGCCGCGGCAACCGGCGCAAATCAAGCTTTGTGACGGAGTGTTGCGCCTAGTGCGCTTCCGCCCAGTTGTCGGCGGCGCCGGTTTCGGCGACGAGCGGCACCGATAGTTCCAGCGCGGGCAGCGGCGCGCCTTCCATCACTTTCTTCACCACAGAGGACGTCGCCTCCAGTTCCTTCTCCGGCACTTCGAACAACAGCTCGTCATGCACCTGCAGCAGCATGCGGGCCTTCAGCATCTTCGCCGCCAGCGCCCCGGGAATGCGGATCATCGCCCGCTTGATGATGTCGGCGGCGGTGCCCTGCAGCGGCGCGTTGATGGCCGCTCGCTCCATGAAGCTGCGCCGCGCCGGATTGATGTCCTTGATGCCGGGCAGATGGCAGCGGCGGCCGAACAGGGTGGTGACATAGCCCATCTCCCGGGCGCGCTTCTTCATGCGATCCATGTAGTCGCGGATGCCGGGATAGCGGGCGAAATAGGCCTCGATATAGGCCTTGGCCTCGCCCTGGGGAATGCCGAGCTGCTGCGCCAGGCCGAACGGGCTGATGCCGTAGATGATGCCGAAATTGATCGCCTTGGCGCGGCGGCGCACCATCGGGTCCATGCCCTTCACCGGCACGCCGAAGACCTGGGACGCGGTCAGCGCGTGGATGTCGGTGCCCTCGCGGAAAGCCTGCTTCAGAGGCTCCACCTCCGCCACATGGGCGGCGAGGCGCAGCTCGATCTGGGAGTAATCCACCGAGAGCAGCTTGTGCCCGGGCTCGGCGACGAAGGCGCGGCGGATCTTGCGGCCCTCCTCCGTGCGCACGGGAATATTCTGCAGGTTCGGATCGGTGGAGCTGAGCCGGCCCGTCGACGTCGCCGCCAATGCGAATGACGTATGCACCCGGCCGGTCTGCGGATTGATCTGTTCCACCAGGGCATCGGCATAGGTGCTCTTCAGCTTGGCGATCTGCCGCCAGTCCAGCACCCGGGCCGGCAAATCATGGCCCTGGGCGGCCAGGTCCTCCAGCACATCGGCGCCGGTGGCATAGGCGCCGGTCTTGCCCTTCTTGCCGCCCTGCAGGCCCATCTCGTCGAACAGCACTTCGCCCAATTGCTTCGGTGAGCCGATATTGAACTCATGGCCGGCCATTTTGTGGATCTGGATTTCCAGCTCCGCCAGGCGATCCGAGAAATCCTTCGACAGCTTGTTGAGCTGCGCCCGGTCCACCTTGATGCCCGCCAGCTCCATATCGGCGACGATGGGCACCAGCGGCCGCTCGACGGTCTCGTACATGGTCACCAGCCGCTCGGCGCAGAGGCGCGGCTTCAGCACCTGATGCAGGCGCAGCGTGACGTCGGCATCCTCGGCGGAATAGTCCTTCGCCTTGTCCAGCGGCACTTGGTCGAAGGTGATCTGGGTCTTGCCGCTGCCGGCGACATCGCTGAACTTGATCGGCGTGTGCTGCAGATGCAGTTCCGACAGCTCGTCCATGCCGTGGCCGTGGAGCGCGCCTTCCAGCACGTAGGAAATCAGCATGGTGTCGTCATGGGGCGCGATGCGCACGCCAAGCCGCGCCATGATCTCCATGTCGTATTTGATGTTCTGGCCGATCTTGAGGATGCCCGGATCTTCCAGCAGCGGCTTCAGCCGCGCCACCGCGTCTTTAAGCGGGATCTGCGGCGGCGTGTCCTTTGCCGCGGCGCTGCCGTTGCCGTCGCCGAGGTCGAAATTGCCCTGACCGCCGGGCGCTCGATGGCCCACGGGAATGTAGCAGGCGGCGCCGGGCGCGGTGGCCAGCGATATGCCCACCAGTTCGGCCCGCACGGAATCGAGCGAGGTGGTCTCCGTATCGAAGGCGACAAAACCCGCCGCATGGGCGCGGGTGATCCAGCGGTCCAAGGAGTCGAGCGATTGCACGAGCTCGTAGCCGGAACGGTCCACCGCGCCGGCACCCGGACTCGAAACCACGACCGTCGCCGTTACGGCCTGGCCGGTGTCTGAAACCGTGACGGATCGCCGTTGTGCCGGCAGACACCTTGAAGCCGCCGCTTTCGACCCGGGCGATGACGGTGCGGAATTGATTCGCCTTCAGGAAAGCCAGCAGCGTGTCGCGATCCGGCTCGCGGCGGCGAGAATTCGCCCAGCGGCGTTTCCACGGCCACATCGTCCTTCAGCTTCACCAGCTCGCGGCTGATGCGCGCCAGCTCGGCGTTCTGCTGCAGCGATTCCCGGCGCTTCGGCTGCTTGATCTCGCCGGCGCGCTTGAGCAGCGTGTCCACGTCGCCATAGGTCTTGATCAGCTCGCGCCGCGGTCTTCACGCCGATGCCCGGCACGCCCGGCACATTGTCGGTGGAATCGCCGGCCAGAGCCTGCACCTCCACCACCTTGTCCGGCGGCACGCCGAATTTCTCCTCCACTTCCGCCGGGCCGATCGACTTGTTCTTCATGGGGTCGAACATGCGGATGCCCGGGCGGATGAGCTGCATCAGGTCCTTGTCCGACGACACGATCGTGACCTCGGCGCCTCCCTCCACCGCCTGGCGCGCATAGGTGGCAATCAGATCGTCGGCCTCGAAGCCGCGCATCTCGATGGCCGGCATGTTGAAGGCCTGTGTCGCCTCGCGAATCAAGGCAAATTGCGGAATCAGTTCCGGCGGCGGATCGGGCCGGTGCGCCTTGTAGTCGGCATAGATCTTGTTGCGGAAGCTCTCGCGCGAGGCGTCGAAGATGACCGCGATATGATCGGCATCGGTGTCGCCCAGAAGCTTCATCAGCATCGACGTGAAGCCGAGCACCGCATTGACAGGCGTGCCGTCGGCCCGCGTCAGCGGCGGCAACGCGTGAAAGGCCCGGAAGATGTAACCGGAACCGTCGACGAGATAGACATGCTTGGGCTTGGCGGCGGCGTTCACAAATCCACCTCAGGTCTCAATGCGGGAAATCGGCGGCGTTGTTCGTGACAGCAGTGCCAACGACGGCTAATGGCCGCCTGCCGCCCCGGCTTTCAGCACATAGCGGCGGCTGCAGTAGGGGCATTCGATTTGCCCTTCCTTGCCGACATTCAGATAGACGCGGGGATGGCCCAGCGGCCCGTCGCCGCCGTCGCAGGCCACGACGGGGCTGTCGACTTCGAAGGTTTCGGCGATATCGGGTGCTGCGGTCTGGGACATGGTTTCTCGAGGGCCGGGATATTGGGAAATGTAACAGGCGGCCGCAATTGACCGCCCGACGCCGCGGATGATAGGCCTAGGCCCCGAATAAGCAACCGCCCCGCGGCAGCCGCGAATGCCGCCTAAGTGCAGACGCCATCAACCATATCCTGTGTCGAATTCATGACTGACGCGCCCGCGATTTCTCCTGCCGCCCGGCCGGCGGCCGGCGCGCTGCCCAACGCGGCCGTCGATATCCGGCGGCTCAGCAAGACCTATAAGGGACGCAAGGGACCGGAGAAGCCGGCGCTGATCGACGTCGATCTGACCATTCCCCGCGGCTGCCTGTTCGGGCTGCTGGGGCCGAACGGCGCCGGCAAATCGACGCTCATCAACATCATGGCGCAACTGGTGATCAAGAGCTCGGGCCAGGTGTCGATCTGGGACATCGATTTGGACCGCGATCCCCGCAGCGCCGCCTCGGCCATCGGCGTGGTGCCGCAGGAGCTGAACATCGACCCCTTCTTCACGCCGCGGGAACTGCTGGAGCTGCAGGCCGGCCTCTATGGCGTGCCGAAGGCGGAACGGCGCACGAAGGAAATCCTGGCGGCGGTCGGCCTGTCCGACAAGGCGGAGGCCTACGCCCGCACGCTCTCCGGCGGCATGCGGCGGCGGCTGATGGTGGCGAAGGCGCTGGTGCATAATCCGCCGGTCCTGGTGCTGGACGAGCCGACGGCCGGAGTCGATGTGGAATTGCGCCAGCAGCTCTGGAGCTATGTGCGGCAGCTCAACGCCGGCGGCACCACGGTGCTGCTGACCACCCATTATCTGGAAGAGGCGGAAGAGCTCTGCGACCAGATCGCCATCATCAATCACGGGCGGGTCATCGCCTGCGACACCACCCAGGCTTTGCTGCAGCGGCTGGACAGCAAGGAATTGGTATTCATTTTGGCCGAAGATCTCGCCCAGTTGCCGGCGCCGCTGACGCGATTCCATGCGGAACTGCAGAGCCCCCGGCGGCTGGTGCTGCGCTATCGGCCGAGCGAGATGCCCATGGGTGACATATTGGCGGCGGTGCAGGCGGCGGGCCTCAAGGTCGCCGACATGACCACGCTGGAGGCCGACCTGCAGGACATCTTCCTGCAGTTGACGCGCGGCGACCAAGCCGCCGCGGCGCGATGAGAGCGGCGCTGCTCATGCTGGCGGTTTTCCTCGGCGCCTGCGCGCCGCGCCTTCAGCCGCCCGGGCCGGGACCGGCCGAACCCGCGCTCGCCGCGGATCATCTGCTCATGGATGACGGCGCAACGCTGCCGCTGCGCATCTGGAAGCCCGCGGGCGCGCCGACGGCTGTGATCCTGGCACTGCATGGATTCAATGACTATTCGAAAGCCTTCGAGGAGCCGGCCGAAAACCCTGACGGCGCGGGGCATCAGCGTCTATGCCTATGATCAGCGCGGTTTCGGCGAAACCGCCTATCGCGGCATGTGGGCCGGCGAGCGCCGCATGATCGAGGATCTGCGCATCGCCGCCGGCCTGGTGCGGCGCGACAATCCGAACCGCCCTCTTTACCTCCTGGGCGACAGCATGGGCGGCGCGGTGGTGATGGCGGCCGCCGCGGCCGATCCGCCAGTGACGGTAGACGGTTACATCCTGGCGGCGCCCGCGGTCTGGGGCCGCGACAGCCAGGGGCCGGTGCAGAGCGGCGCCCTGTGGTTCGCGGCCCATACGGTGCCCTGGCTCACCGTGACCGGCGAGGGGCTGCACGTCCAGCCCTCGGACAATATCGAGATGCTGCGGGCGATGTGGTACGACCCCCTGGTGATCAAGGAGACGCGGATCGATGCGCTGTGGGGCCTGACCAACATGATGGACCTGGCCGCCGAGGCCGCCGCCGGGACCGACCGGCGCTCGCTGGTCATGTACGGATCGCGCGAGGACGTGCTGCCCGACAGCGCCGTGGTCGCGTCCCTGCGCCGGATGCCGCCGGCGGATGCGGGCGGGCCGGTGGTTGCGGTCTATCCCCAGGGCTATCACATGCTGCTCCGGGACCTGGGCGCCGAAGCGGTGCTGGACGATATTGCCGCCTGGATCACCAATCCGGCGGCGGCGCTGCCCTCCGGCAGCGACCGCCTGGCGCAGTCGGTGATCGACGGCGATGAAGATAACCTGAAGCTGCCGGAGTCCGCCGGGGCTGCGGCGGCGCCGGCGACGAATTGAGAGGCGCCGGCAGCCGCCGGGTCCGCCTCGTTAAGTCATTGGCGCGCCATGCCTTCAGCTTGCAGCCGCAGCCCGACCTTTACCGATCCCCAGGTCTCAAGTATCCTCCCGGCAGGTTGAAAAGACCCAACCGAACCCGCCCCGGCATCGGCGGCGGCAGTCCCGATAAGGTCATAGCACCCGTAGCTCAGCTGGATAGAGCGCTGCCCTCCGAAGGCAGAGGTCGTGAGTTCGAATCTCGCCGGGTGCGCCATAAAATCAATGGGTTATCCCCAAGACGCCACGCCTTGTTTGTTGTAATAGCAACCTTAGTTAGCAACCACATCGGTTGATTTCGGCTGCGCCAACTCAACTCATGTGCGAGACCTTCCTAGAGCCAAGAGGCCTCCAATTCAGTGGCTGATGGAGGTGGCGTTCACCAAATCCTTCAGTCGACTGAGGAACTCGGCCTCGGGGCCTCTCGGTCGAGCCAACGCTCGGATGATTTCGGCCTGCCGCGCGGACGCCACTGCCCCATAGCTTGATAAGGTAGTCAACACTTGCTCGTGCCCGAGGTTCTGGCTCCAGGCCTTGAATTCCTCAGGCGTTCGGCAAACCTTTTCGCCCAGTACCCGGCAAGCGTTTTGCGAAAGCTGTGCGGATTGAAGTACTCGAGGCCGGCCTTGGTGAACGCCTCTTTGAAGATCTTGCGGATAGGTGTCGCATTGCCCCAATGTCTCCGGTCTAGGCCACAAGCTGCAAATGGCTGTCCACCGCCTGAGGCGACGAGGGTCGCAGGAAAGAGTGGGTCGTCCGGTCCCCAGAGCAGTTCGTTGGACAGCAGCAGCAGCCAGGAACGGGCGGATAGACGCTGGCGCGCAAGGGCCGGCCGTCGATGCAGTACTCGAAGCGAATGCTGTAGCCGCAGGACTCCGGCGACGGCGCCAGCGCCCGCAGCTCATCCAGGAGGCGATCGGTCAATACGTAGTCGGCATCGAGTGCGAGCACCCATTCCGTGCGGATGCCGCGTCCGCAGCGCGAAGGTCCACTGGTCCCCGTGGCTGTCGAAGCGCCGCTCGAAGGTGCGCACGTTGGGATGGCCCGCGGCGATCGACAGGGTCGCGTCGGTGCTGAGGCTGTCGACCAGCACGATCTCGCGCGCCCACCCGAGGCGCGCGAGCGTCCGGCCGATGTTGCGCTCCTCGTTGAAGGTGAGTATCACGGGGGTAACGCGGTCAGGGAAGCCGTGCTCTTCACGAGCAGCGGTCACTGGAAGGCCCCCACGCGGGCGGGTTGCCGGGAGCGGCACACCGCCCAGAAGGTGCCCTGCTGCCCACGAGCCGCGCGCGCCGCGATCACCTCGCGGGAGGGCAGCGTGTCGACCGCCCCGACCCCGAAGTACCTCGCCATGACCTTGCGCGCCCAGGACGTCCCCTTGGGGGAGGCCCTGGTAGAAGCGGATGTCGTCGTAGTAGCGCGAAAGGAGGTCCAGGATGCTTTCCAGCGTGTGGCTGCCGGCCAGCATCGCGGGGTGGATCTCCAGGAAGAGGTTCGGCTTCCAGCGTTCGAGCGATTTCCTTGCGCCCTCGAGGACCTGCCCCTCGTAGCCTTCGACGTCGATCTTGATGAAGTCCACGCGCTCGGTGAGCACGTCATCGAGCGCTACCTGGGCGAATGTCGACGGCATCCACTGGCGCCCCCGCCGAGACCACGGCGCCATTGAGGCCGCGCGCGAAGCTGACGGTACCCGCGCGGGCGCCCACCGCATACGGGTAGACCTGGGCATTGCCGGGGACGTTCCTTGCGACGTTGGTCTGCAACTCGGCGAGGTTGTCGGGCTCGGGCTCGAACGCGAGGATCCTTCCACGGGGCCCAGCCAGGTGTGCGAGCAGCAGCGTGTAGTAGCCGATGTTGGCGCCGACGTCGACGGCCACGTCGGACGGCCTGACGACGCCGCGAAGCAGGCCGAGCTCCGTCACGAAGCGGGCGCCCTCGAGGTAGAGCAGGCGATGCGCGTCGGAACGTGAGACATCGAGGTGCAGGCGGTAGCCGAGGAGGCGGTGCACCATGTGGGGCCCCGCGATCCCGCCGAAGGTTCGTTGCGCCAGGGCGAGCGTCCCGAAGCGCCGCACGTTCGCCCGCAGCATCGCCCAGGAGGCGCTCAAAACGCGCCTTCCCGCAGCCCGCGGCCCACGACGTCGCTGAAGCGCGACCCGAAGGCCTGGATCGAGAAACGCTCGATCGCAAGCTCGCGCGCGCGCCGTCCCAGCGATGCGCGCAATTGCGCATCGTCCGCCAGGCGCCGCAGTCCCGCGGCGATCTCGCCCGGCGATTCCGGTGCTACCAGCAGGCCGGTCTCCTCGTGGCGCACGACCTCCTGCAGACCGCCCTTGCGGCTGGCGATGACCGGCAGGCCGAAGAACGCCGCCTCCACCGCCGTCATGCCGAGCGCTTCGTCCACGCGGCTGGGCACCACGCAAACGTCCAGGCTCGGGTAGATGAGCGTGCGGTCCACCACGAAGCCGTGCCAGGTCAACGCGGGGCCGATACCAAGCGCGGCGGCCTGCTCCTGCAGCAGCTCTCCGAACTCCTTCAGCCGGTGCCGAAGACGTGCAGCTCGGCGTGCGGCACCGCGGTCCTCAGGATGAGGAAGGCCGCCAGGAGGTCCTCATGCCCCTTCCATGCGGCGACCTGGCCGACGATGCCCACCCGGAAGCGCCCTGGAGAGTGCGGCGCGTCGACCGGTTGCGCGCACGGGTCGGCGATGCCGTTGTGTATCACCTGGATCGCCGCGTCGCCGGCGCCCAACCGCCGCAGGCAGCCGGCCACGGCCTCCGACACGCAGACGAAGCCCTCGAGCCTTCCCTGCAGCCAAGCGACGAGGCGGCGATAGCGCGGCATTGCCGGAAACAGGTCGTGGACCCAGTAGAGGTCGCGCCTGCGCAGCAGCGGTCCCAGCAGCAGCAGATGGTGCCAGTTGGTGTGGATCACGCGATCGGGGCGTTCCTGGCGCAGAGTCGCCCGGTACCCGGCCACCAGCCCGGGCCATCGCCAGAGTTGCTCGGCCGTCATGCGGATGCACTTCCAGTTGAGCGTTGCCGAGATGAAGCCCAGGGCAAGGACGTGGTTGCGAAGCCCGGCTTCCTGCAGGCGCCGGCCGAGTTGACCGTCGTTCCACGAGCTGGTGGCGAGCTGACCACATGGCCCCGGCGGCGCAGCTCGCGGCCGAGCTCCAGCGCCATGACCTCCTTGCCGGAGACGTATCCGGCCGCGCAGACGATCAACACGACCGGACCGGCACCTATGCGATTTCCTCCCCGAGGATCTGCATCCATCGCTGCCCATACGTTTCCCACGAGAGCTTCTCGCGATCGGCCAGCACGCGTTCACGCATCGCGAGCACGGTTTCCGGCGTCCTGATCAAGGATAGCAGCGCTTCGTGCAGCCCGTCCTCGTCGCCGGTCGCGAGCACCAGGCCGGATTCGCCGTGGCGGACCACCTCCTCGCAGCCCGACGACTCGCTGCCGATCACGGGCAGCCCGCTTGCCGCGGCCTCTACTGGAACCTGCGCGAGGCCTTCGAAATAGCTCGGAAAGACGAAGACATGGCATTGCCGGAAGAGCGCGGCGAGCTCTGCCTGCGGCACCCGTCCGAGGATGGCGAACGCTTCCGGCAGGCTCGAGCGAACTCCCGCGGGAATCTCGCCGCCGCCGACCATCCACAGCTCCGCCGCGCAGCCGCGTGGCAGGCGCGACCATGCGGAGAGCAGGAGGGGCACGCCCTTGCGGGGCAGGAACGAACCTGCGAAGAGGAATCGCAACGGGCGAGGGATGGTGGTTGCGCGGCCGGCCGGAACAGTCCCGAGGTCGACGCCGAACGGATTGACCCTGACCTTGTCCGGCGGAACGCCGTGTTCCGCAAGCGTGCGGGCGACGAACTGGCTTGGCGTCACCATGCCGACGCGAGCTGGTGCTCCTCCGTCTCGCGGCGCAGCTCGTCTTCGTCCTTTGCCGGGATGCTCTCGCGCCACTGCGGGTATCGCGCGGCCAGCTCCGCGGCGATGCGCGTGAAGGTTCGTGGATGCGCGATGCTCTGGTCAGGATGAACGGCCGGCCCAGCTCCCGGCTGCGGCGCGCCAGGATCCACGACGACGTGTCGAAGCCGATGACCGCGCTCGCTGCGCGGATCGAGTCGTCCCCGATCGAGAGCTGGAACGCCCGGTTGCGCCGGTAGAACGCGTCCTGCTCGTCCACTCCGAGCCGCCGGCGCGCTATCGTCGCCAGCTCCAGCTGCGGGCGGATGCGCAAGCGTGCCGCGGGCACCCCATCGACGCGCCGATTCGCCATCCGTCGTTGCCATCCGTCCGGCAACGACGCAAGCACGGCCGCGAGGCCACCGTCGTTCGTGAACGCGAAGCTGGTGTGGAACTCTCCCAGGGCGGCGTGGGCCTGAAGCTGGCTCGCCAGCCCGTCGGAGTACTGCGTCCCGGGGTGCGCGAAGCAGGACTACTGGCGCCACGCCCGGCATGGGCGAAGTCGTCGACGGCCGGGCCGCGGCCGCCTCGTCCAGCACCGGGCGCCAGCGTGTCCCGTACACACCCCAGCTGAAGCGCTCCGCGATCGCGCGGGCGTGGGTCCCCTTGTCAGCCAGGTGTGGGCCGCGAGGCAACGCTGCATCGCCACGACCAGCCCCGCGAGGTCGCCAGGTTCCAGGATCCAGCCGGCCTCGCCATCCTCGAACAGGTCGGGGCCCGCGGTGGCCGTGGTGGTGATGACCGGCAGCCCGCTCGCCATGGCTTGCAGGATCACCAGGCCGAATCCCTCGAACAGGCTGGAAACACGAAGGCGTCGCACTGGTGGAAGATGGCCGTGGAGCTCTCGCGCTGCGGGACCGCGCCGAGATAGCGCAGTCCAGGCAGCTTCGGGATCATCGCGGCGATCCGGCGCGAGGCCGGCCCGACGAGCCAAAGCTCCGCCTTCGCCGGGGCGAGTTCGCCGCCACGCCTCGATCAGGAGCGGGATCCCCTTTCTTGCGTCGATCTGGCCGGCGAAGACGAACCTGAACGGGGCCTGTGGATCGCGTGGTCCGCGCGCCGAGAACCGGGAGAGGTCCACGCCATGGGGAATGATGCGGATCTTCGAGGGCGCCACGCCGTTGTCCACGAGCGTGCGGCGCGTGAAGGCGCTCGAGGCGACGATCAGGGTAGCGGCGTCATGTTCCTCCTGCTCCGCCGCGCGAACGTCGGGCCTCCGGGGATCGAGCGAGTCCAGCCACTCCGGGAACCTGGCCGCGGGGGCCACCATGTCGCGGCTATCCGGGTGGCCGATGGTCTGCACCATCACCAGCGGCGTGCCCAGCTCACGGCAGCGGCGCGACAGGATCCAGCTCGAGGTGTCGAACCCGACCACGACGTCGGCCTGCTCGATCGCGCGCCGCGGGATCCGCTTCTGGGAATCGCTCGTTGCGCCAATGGAAAGGCGCGCTGCGCGCTCACCCCTGCACGCACGGCCGCCAGAGCCGTCCATTCGAGGATGGGCTGCAGGCGCACCCGTTCGCTCTGGAGGTCGTCGATCACGCGGTTGCTGACCCGCCTGCCGAAGCTCGCCGGCAGGGCCCCGAATGCCGCCTCGAGCGCTCCACCGTGCGCGATGGCAAAGCCCGTGTGGAAGGCGCCGAGGATGCCCGCCTGGTCCAGCTCCACGGCCAGGCGAGCGGCGTGCTGCGTCCCGGGATGGATCAGGAGGACGCGCGCACCGCGTCCCGTCCGCCTCCGGCACTGCGCGATATATCATTGCCTGCAGCGCGGGCGTCGGCCGTATTCGGGTCACCGCGGAGGGATCGTGGTCGCCATGGGAGTGCGATGACCGAAGTTCTGCTGTTGGCCGGAAGCGTCGCGGTATTGGGTGCATTGGCGCTGTTGCTCGTCTATTTCCGCACGGCGATGTTCGGGCTGACCCTGTTCAACTTCTTCCAGATCTGGTGTGCCACGCTGTCCGCGTACTCTTTCGCGAGCGTGACGGGCCTCGCGCCGGAGCACCTGCCGCCCGAGTTGATCACGGTGTTCATCTACTCGATCCTGGGGCCGCCGGCGATGACCGGCGGAATCTACATCGGTTGGCGGCCATTGAAGGATCCACGGCGTCACGAGTTTCCGCGGCGAATGTACGAGAATCCGCCTGCGCACGTCAACGAGGACATGGGCTGGCTCACCTACTGGGTCGGCGTGGCGGCAATGTTCTTCCTGCCGTTCGTCCGCGACGTTGCCACGTTCTCGACCGCCGTGCACTGTGCGACGAGCCTGGAAAGAATCGGCCTGTTCATACTGCTCATCAGCTCCGTGAGCTCGGGCCGGTGGCAGCGCACCGGCATAGCGCTGGCGGTCTTCGTGGTGTCGTCTATGGTCTACGCCCTGAGCACCGGCCACAGCTTCCTGCGGATCAACGCGCTGTTGCCCATGGCAGCCATCCTCATCGCCTCGTCGGGGTTCTTCGTCTGGCCATACGCGCTCCCGGGCCTGCTGGCGATTCCGCTGATGCTGCCCTTCATGGTCGCCTGGATGGACAGCCGGTACCTCATCCGGGAGAGAATGCTCTCGGGCTCCCTTTGGGAACAGACGACGACGTTCTTCCAGGAATTCAACACGCACCTGCAACTTCCGTCGGCGCAGGTCTTGCTCGACTTCATCGTCAGGAGGGTGGTCAGACGCACCTCTTGAGCGCACAGGCCGGGCACCAGCCCGAATTCGAGCCCTACGTGTATGGCGAAACGGTCTACACGGCCGTGTACACGCTGGTGCCGCGGTTTCTCTGGGAAGGCAAGCCAGTGGTGGCGGGAGGAAGCGAGTTCGTCTCCCACTTCACCGGCCTCGTCCTCTCGACCGGCGACGACCCCACCAGCATCGGCGTTGCCTATCCGTTCGAGCTATTCGCAAACGGGGGGCCCCTGCTCGTGGTGGTGGGGCTCGGGCTCATCGGATTCGCGTGCGCCAGGCTGGAGCTGAACCTGCTCAGGGCGCCGAAGAGCCTCGGCAGGTTCTGGGCGCTGGCCCTGCTGCTTGCCGTGATCTGCGAAGGCGGGCAGCGAACCGACGTCGTGCTGCCAGCAGTCGTGGCGTCGGCGCTGTCGGCCTACGTGCTCGGTAGCTTCATCGAAGAGAGCTTGGCGCGCCGACCGACTATGCCGCTGGTCCGCGCGTCGCGGGCGCGGCGAGCCGCGTCGCAGTAGTCGCTTGCGCATCCTGCATGTCGTTCCCACCTACTCCCGGCGGTCCGCTACGGCGGGCCGAATCCGTCGGTGCACGGCCTGGCCGCTCGCTGGCCGCCCGCGGCGATGAAGTGCAGGTGTTCACGACGACCGTGGATGGTTACCGGGATTCTCGACGTGCCACGCGATCGCCGGTGGAGCTCGAAGGCGTTTCCGTATTATTTCCGGTGCCTGCGTTGCGGCGGCTCATTGGTCGCCCGCGATGGGCGGGCGCCTGCGGGCGACGACGCCGTCTTCGACCTCCTCCACCACACTCGGTGTTCCTCTGGCCGGGACTGCGGCCGCCGCACGGGCGGCAGGCGCGCACGAGGTTCCCTATGTGTTGCGCCTCGCGGGATGCTGGTGAAGGACCTGATGCGGCGCAGGGGCTGGCTTCGCAAGCGGATCTGGACCGCGCTCGTGGAGAAGTCGAACCTCGAGAGGGCGGCGGCCATCCATGTCACCAGCGCGGTCGAATCCGAGCAGTTGCGCGCGTTCGGGTTCGAGCTCCCCCGCGTGGCCGAGGTCCCGAATGGGGTCGACGAACCGGTGGCAGCCGATCATCCCGTGAGCGAGGCGGCCCGGCGCGTGTTCGACGCCGGTCAGCCCTTCGTCCTGTATCTCGGTCGCATCAGCTGGAAGAAGGGGCTGGACCGCCTCATCGAGGCGCTCGCCGGCGTGCCCGGCGCGAGGGCCGTCATCGCCGGCAACGACGAGGAAGGGTATTCGAGCCACCTCCTCGCGCTCGCCCGCCAGCACGGCGTGAAGGATCGCGTCGACTTCATCGGCCCCGCCTACGGCCGCGTGAAGCAGGAGCTTTTCAGAAGCGCGCCGCCGTGCTCGCGCTGCCCTCGTACTCGGAGAACTTTGGCAACGTCGTTCTCGAGGCCATGGCCGCCGGATGCCCGGTCGTGGTCACGCCCGAGGTGGGCGCAGCCGCCATCGTGGCCGAGGCCGGCGCCGGCCTGGTCGCCGCAGGCGAGCCGCCTTCGCTGGCCGCGGCGCTGCGCGCCGTCTGACGACCCGGAACGTGCTGCGCAGATGGGGAGTCGCGGAGCCGCATGGGTCGCCGAGAAATACTCCTGGGACGTGGTTGCCGCACGCATGCTCGACCTCTATCGATCGCTGCCTGCCGCGCGCAAGGAGGCGGCCGCTGGGTGCCATGCGGAAAAGTCGAGCCACTGCTGCTCCGGATTCCGCGCGGCCTGGTGAGCCGGTTTCGCCTCGCCGCGTACCGACTCCTGGGTATGCGACAGGTGCGCGCAACCGGATGGGAGGGCGGCGGTCGTGTGCGCCGCTGCTCAACATCAGATCGGCTCGCACAACGCCTTCACCCAGGGCGCGTGGCTGTGGCCTATCGACGCCGACTACGATGGCATCCGCATCCGCATCGGCGACCGCAACTACTTCAACCGCAACCTCATGATCGACGCATGCGGCCTGGTCGAGATCGGCGACGAGAACATGTTCGGCCTCGACGTCTACATCACCGACTCGAACCACCGGCACGGAGCCGCGCTAGGCCCGGCGTCGCAGCCCATGCAGGTCGGGCGAGTGAAGATCGGCAATCGCTGCTGGATCGGGGCGGGCGCGGTGATCCTGAAGGACGTCGAACTCGGCGACGGTTGCGTCGTGGGCGCGCGCGCCGTAGTCACGCGCTCGGTGCCGCCGGGCGTGACCGTCGTCGGAGTCCCCGCGCGTCCCGTTGTCGTGAGACAGTAGCGGCATGCACGTCAAGCAGTACTTCTGCATCCCTTCGTCCCGGGCCTGTTCGATTCGCGCGGGCTCGCGTTCGACCTCGGCGCCAACCGGTTCGAGTTCGCGTCCTACCTCGCGGAGCTTTTCTCGGCCACGCCGAGGCGGGGCGAGCCCGTGGACTTCGTGAAGATGGACATCGAGGGGGCGGAGCTCGACGTGATCGAGTTCACGCCGCCCGAGGCGTTTGCGCCGCGTGCGCCAGATGAGCGTCGAATTCCACGACTTCATCACTCCGGCGGACCTGCCGAGGATCAGGGCGTGCCTCGCGCGCATGGAGGAGCTCGGATTCGTGTGCCTGCGCTTCTCGTTGCGTACCTACGGCGACGTCCTGTTCCTCAACCGGGCGCTGGTTCGGCTTGGCGCGTGGGAGATCCCGTGGGCCATCGCGCGCTTCAAGTTCGCCCGTGGCCTCGCGCGCTATGCGCGCCGCCTCGTGGCGCGCGACGGCTACGCACCCGGGGGCTATGTGGTCACGAAGTAGGCGCCGGGCGATGCTGGCGATACTCACGACACATCCGATCCAGTACCAGACTCCCCTTTGGCAGCGGCTCGCCCGCGAAGCCAAGGTGCCCTTCGAGGTCTGGTACCTGACGCGCCACGGGATCGCCGCAGACCGCGACGCCGAGTTCGGACAGCGGTTCTCCTGGACATCGACACGCTTTCGGGGTACCCGCACGCTTTCCGCGCCACGCCCGGAGCGTCGCCGGTGACGTTCTGGAAGTGCCGGCTGCGTGAGCGACTGCGCGACCGCATGCGTGCGCGTGGCGTCACGGCGCTATGGATCCAGGGCTGGCAGGTCGCGGCGTACTGGCAGGCGGTGGCCGAAGCGCGGGCGGCGGGCGTGCCCGTGTGGCTGCGCGGGGAGAGCAATGACCTGGCCCCCGTTGCCGCCTGGAAGGGGCCGTTGCGGCGGCTGCGGCTGGGTTGGATGTTCCGGCGCGTAGACGAGTTTCTCTGCATCGGCACGGCTAACCGGCGGCTATATGAAGGATTCGGCGTGCCCGGTACTCGGCTGCACGCGGCCCCCTACGCCGTGGACAACGATCGCTTCGCACGCCAGGCCGAAGAACTGCGCGTGTCGCGCGCCGAGATCCGGCGCGGCTGGAATATCGCCCCGGACGCGCGCTGCGTGCTCTTCTGTGGCAAGTTCATTGCGAAGAAGCGTCCCATGGACCTCATCGAGGCCGCGGGCCGGCCCGCGAGGTCGGGAGAGCCGGACGTGCACCTGTTGTTCGTGGGATCGGGGGAACTCGGAGGGCGCTTGCGTGGCGCATGCGACGTGGCCTTCGATGCCGACGCCGGGAAGGACAACCCGCACTGCGCAGGGAAGGCGGCTCCCGCCCGTTGGCCAGCTTCGCCGGCTTCCTCAACCAGACCGAGATCTCGCGCGCCTACATCGCCGCCGATTGCCTGGTGCTTCCCAGCGACCACGGGGAGACGTGGGGTTTGGTCTCGCGAACGAGGCCGTCGCGAGTGGCCTGCCCTGCGCCGTGAGCGACGCTTGCGGTTGCAGCGAGGACCTGGCGCGGATCGCAGGCGCCCGCGTCTTCCCAATGGGAGACATCGGCGCCCTGGCGACGGCGCTACGCGCGGCAGAAGTCGTCGCCCGCGCAGCGGGCTGCCTTCTGCGAGCTGTTCGCGCCGGAGCGCACCATCGAGGCGGTCGCGCGCCTCTACGCAGAGGCGGCGGCCCCGGGCTTCAACTGCAGACGCGAGAAACGCCTCAGGGTCGCCATCTTGACCGGCGCCCGGTGCCTCCAGATCGGCCGGAGCGCGCGAATGAACTTCCCGACCCCGGCGAAGTACGGGGCGAGCAAGCCACGCCGCACTGCAAACTGGAAATGGCGTGCGAACTTCCAGCCCATGGCGGCGGGCAACAGCAGGAACGGCGTGCGCCTCAGGGTCATGGTCAGGTCATTGCAAACGCCGGAGCGGTGCTGCGCGACCAGGTCGCGCGCGGTCGACGACTTGTCGTGCCAGACGTGCACGCCCGGCATCTTCACGATGGCATGACCGGCGTCGATCAGGCGCAGGCACAGGTCCTTCTCCTCACCACCGTACGACCCCGGGAAGGACGCGTAACCGCCGAGCCGGCGCACCGCGTCCAGCCGCAGCACGTGGCCGCAGCCGATGAAGGTCGCGACCTCATGCATCGGGCCGCGCTCCTCGGAGCGCGGGCGGTCGGGCGAGAGGATGTCGTACGCCACCGCTGCGATGCGCGGGATCCGCTTCGAGGACCTCCACGGCGCGCGCGATCTCGTCGCCCACCAGGAACCACGCGTCGTCGTCGAGGCTCACGTAGTAGTCCGCGCCGACCGACCAGCATGAGGTGGTTGCGCGCCGGGATGTAGCCCTGGTTCGGCCACCGTTTCCAGCGAACCCCGGGAAAGCGCGCGGCGATGTCCCGGAGTGCCGTCGGTCGATCCGTCGTCCAGCACCGCGACCTCGACGGGATGCGACTGGGCGAGGGCGG
>CAWKOG010000022.1:0-202485 GCA_963851215.1 uncultured Alphaproteobacteria bacterium | reverse complement strand
CGAAATTCTCCAAATCCTGGAAAGAAGACATCAGCGACGGGCAGGAGTTCCTGTTCGAAGTCGTCGACCGCTGGCGCCGCCAGCGCCACGAGGGCTAGGCCCCATCCGCACCGCGGGCAACGAGCGATGTATGCTCGGCGTCCAACTGCAGCGTCACCGCCGTTCCCGGAGCAAATCGCCGCCCCACCGGCTGGGTGATCCAAAGCTCGGCCACAGCGGTTTCCAGCGTGTACTCCCAATGAGACCCCAGATAGGTCGCCTTACGGATCGTCGCCGGCAGTCCGGGGCCTGCGAGCCCGTTCCCGATGGGACTGACCGCCACCGCGGCGGAACGCACCACCAGATAGGCCGCGCCTGAGGCCGGCGCCGTTCCCGCGACTTCCAATTGCTGATCGCCGAAGCGGACGGTCGTCCGGTTGCCGTCTCGGCCGACGATCTCGCAGGGGATCAGGTTCGCCCCGCCGATGAAGTCGGCGACGAAGGCATCCGCCGGCCGTTGATAGAGATCGGCGGGCGTACCCTCCTGGGCAATGCGGCCGTGGTTCATCACGATGATTTTGTCGGAGACCGCCAGCGCCTCTTCCTGATCGTGGGTGACGTAGACCGATGTCAGCTTGAGGTTCTGCTGCAGGTCGCGGATCTCCTCGCGCATGCGCCGGCGGAGCTTGGCGTCGAGATTGGACAGCGGCTCGTCGAACAGCAGCACCTGCGGTTCGAGGACGAGGGCGCGGGCGCAGGCGACGCGCTGCTGCTGGCCGCCGGACAGCTCTGACGGCAACCGCGCGTCGTAGCCGTCGAGGCCGACGAGGCGCAGTCCCTCGCGGGCCTTCTCCAGCTGCTTTGGTTTCGGCAAGCCCGATCCAGCCAACCCATAGGCGACGTTCTCCAGCACGGTCATGTGCGGGAATAAGGCATAGGATTGGAACACCATGCTGACGTCGCGCTCGTTGGGCGGCAGCAGCGTCACGTCCTTGCCGCCGATCAGGATGCGGCCGGCGGTCGGCATCTCCAGGCCGGCGATCATGCGCAGCGTCGTCGTCTTGCCGCAGCCTGAAGGCCCCAACAGCGTGACGAGGGTACCGGCCTCGATGGTAATCGTCACTTCCTCCACGGCGATGACGGGGCCGTAGGCCTTGCGAACGCCGGTCAATGCGACATTGGCCGAGCGGGTGGCGATGGTCATGCGGCACTCTCCGCGACTGCCAGGGGAATAGGACCGCCGCGCCGGGCCCGTCGCTGCTCGCCGACGCTGAGCTGGATGATACCGATCGCCAGCATCATGCAGACGATCAGCACGGAGGAATAGGCGATCGCCACGCCGAAATCGGAGACCTCGACGCGGCCGACGATATAGGCGGTGGCGAGATTGTACTGCGCGCTGACCAGGAAGATCACCGCGCTGACCGACGTGATCGCACGCACGAAAGCATAGACCAGGGAAGCGATGATCGCCGGCCGCAGCAGGGGCAGGATCACCCGGCGCAGCGTGGCAAACGACCCATGGCGCAGGGTCAGTGAACATTCATCCAGGCTCTTGTCGATCTGGCTCAGTGTCGCCAGGCCGGCGCGGATCGATACCGGCATGTTGCGGAACACGAAGCAGATGATGAGGATCAGGCCGGTGCCGGTCAGCTCGATGGGCGGCACGTTGAAAGCCACGATATAGCTGACGCCGATGACGGTGCCGGGTATGGCGAAGGAGAGCATGGTGACGAATTCGAACGCGCCCTTGCCGATGAAATGCTGCCGGTTGAGCAGGTAGGCCGTGATCAGGCCGATGGCGGCCGTGAACGGCGCCGCGATCGCCGCCAGTTCCAGAGTGGTGAAGAAGGAGGACCAGGCCCGGCCGCTCCACAGGATTCCATGTTCGGTCCAGTCGATGCCGAAGGCCGTGACGTAGTGCTTCAAGGTCGGCGTGTTGTTCAGTCCCAGGGACTGCACGAAGCCGCCGGCCAGGATCAACAGATAGAGCAGGACAGTGAAGATCAGCCAGGGCATGGTGATGGCGTAGATCGCCCGCCGCACGCCGCGCGGGAGGACAGCGGGATTTCCGGCGTCGCCCTTGCCGGAGATCGTGGTGTAGGAGCGCTTGCCGAGCCACTGGCGCTGCAGGATGAAGGCTGAGAGGGTCAGGCCCAGCAGGACAATCGACAGGGCGGCGGCGCGGCCGGGATCGTTCTGAGAGCCGACGATGGCGAAGAAGATGTCGGTCGACAGCACATCGAAATTGCCACCGAGCACCAGGGGATTGCCGAAGTCGGCCAGGCTCTCGACAAAGCCGATGAGAAAAGCATTGGCGAGTCCCGGCCGCAGTAGCGGCCAAGTCACGGTGTGAAATGTGCGCCAGCGGTCGGCGCGCAGGGTTTGCGCCGCTTCCTCCATCGAGGGGCTGATGCCGTCGACGACGCCGATCAACACCAGATAGGCGATTGGCGCGAAAGCCAGCGTTTGCACCAGCAGCAGCCCGGCGAAGCCATAGATCCAGCGGCTCGGCGGGATGCCCAGCAGGTCGCTGGCCATCGCGGTGGCGACCCCGCTGCGGCCGAACAGCAAGATGATTCCCAAGCCGATAACGAAGGGCGGCGTGATGATCGGCAGGATCGCCAGCAGGCGCAGCAGTCCCTTGGCGCGAAAGCCGGTGCGCCGATGCAAGAGGGCGAAGGCCAGTCCCAGCAGCGTCGTGGTGAGGCCGGTAGCGACTGCAAGGAACAAACTGTTCCAGAACACGCCGCAATTGTTGCCGCTGGCGACACAGGTCAAGGACCAGATGTCGGCGACGGTCAGCCGATCGATCATCGCCGGAATCGAGAAGCCACCTTCGGGATCAATCGCGGCTTCCAACAGCACGCGGGCGACGGGAAAGAAAACGAACAGCGCGATCGTGGCGACCACAAGCAGGATCGAGGCGACCAGGAAGATGTCACCGCGCATCGCGCCTTTGCGCGCCAAACCGGCGGCAAGCAGGAGCAGGAAGGCAGTTCCGGCAATCAGAGCGCCCAGGCCCATGCCTTCCTGCGGCGCCGCGGCGCCAAAGATGGAAGTCCAGAGCCGGAATGGTCCAGCCATTCAGGCCGATCAGAAAACCCTGCAGCAGCATGTAACCAAGCCCGAATGCGCCGCCGATTGACAGCAGAAGCGCGGCGGTCCGATGTTCCAGACCCGGGCGGAGCAGGACCGCCAATGGCAGGAACAGCGCGGCAATGACCGGCCACAAGAGGTGACGGCCATGGGCGATCGCCTGAACGAATGCCGGCGCGTTGGCGGCATCCAGATAGGCCGCCAGCCAGCTGAGTGACCAGACGCTGCTCTCGAGACGATACCAAGGCAGCAGGAAAACGCCGGCCGCTGCGGCAATGAGCAACGCCGCAACGACTCGGTTCTGACGGGACAATGCGGCCATCTTGTCCGAAACGGAACCGGCGGCGATTGATTTCGCCGCCGGTGCCTTCGCTGCAGACTTTACTGGGCGCCGATTTCCGTGTCCCAGCGGCTCAGCAGCCGCTTGCGCTCATCGGACGAGCCGAACTTGGCGAAGTCGTAGTTGATCAGCTTGATATCCGCGAGCTTTGGCGCGACATCAGGTGTCGGCGCGCTCTTGTTCGAGGGGACCTGATAGGAATTGGCCTGACCGGCCAGAGCCTGCGCGTCGACCGTCAGCGCCCAGTCGTACCATTTCTTCGCATTATCGAGATTCGGCGCCCCTTTGATGATGCTCATGGATCCGATTTCGAAACCGGTGCCTTCGCATGGCGAAATCACCTGCATCGGAATGGCTGATGTCACCGCCGGCGTCACCAGATCATGCTGGAACGCGATACCGATCAAAGTCTCGCCGCGCGACGCCGCCTGCGCCGGTGCGGCGCCGGACTTCGTGTACTGATTGATGTTGCCGTTCAGCTCCTTGAGATAGGCGAATGCCGCATCCTCGCCGAGGATCTGCACCATCGTCGCGAGGAAGGTGTAGGCGGTACCTGAGGAATTGGGATTGGCGACCTGGACCTCGCCCTTGTATTCCGGCTTCACCAGATCGGCCCAGCATTTCGGACCTTCCACGCCCTTGGCTTTCAACACATCGGCGCTGTAGCCGAAGCCGAGCGCGCCCATATAGATGCCAACGGTCTTGCCGCTGCCAGTCTTATATTGCGATACCGCCCAATCGTTCAGTTCGGCCAGCATCGGCAATTCGTATGCCACCGTGAGATCATCTTCGGCGGCCTGCAGATGCGGATCGCCCGTGCCGCCCCACCAGATGTCGCCTTTGGGATTGGCCGCTTCGGCCTTCACCTGGGCATAGGTTTCGCCCGAGCTCTTGCGCGTCATCGCGACGGCGATGCCCGTGGCCTTCTGGAACTCGTTGACCATGAGCTGGCACCATTCCTCCTGAACGGAGCAATAGACAGTCAGATTGCCATCGGCCTTTGCCGCGCCGCCGAATGTCAGGGCCGCTGCGAGCGCGAAGCCGACGACGGTTGAGCGGATCGCTTGTTTGAAGTTCATATCGTTCCTCCACCTGTAACTGCGGGCTGTAACCCAAGTTTCTATGACAGTTTTGTGACAGGATGAGATTGACCGAACGTGCCGCTTCTGGGAAGTATCAAATCGTTGCTGCGGTGCAATAACGTGTATCGAGGTGAGGGCTTGTCGTTGGATCTCGGATTACGCTTTCATTTTGCCCAGGGCCTGGTGCGTGAGGCCGGCCAGGCGGCAGCGGATCTCTTTCGCCGCCGCGACGAGTTGCAGATCGAGCGCAAGGGCAAGCAGGACTTCGTCAGCGAAGCGGACAAGGCCTGCGAGGCATTCCTCGTGGCGGGTTTGCTCAAGGCATTTCCACAGGACTCCGTATTGGGCGAGGAGGGTGGCAGCCAGAACGCCGGCGGGGATGCCATATGGATCATCGACCCGATCGACGGCACCAGCAATTTCATCGCCGGTATTCCCCTGTGGTGCGTTTCCCTGGGGCTGGTGATCGGCCGGCGGGCGGTGCTCGGGATTATATACAATCCGATCACCGACGAGCTTTATGCCGCCCGGGATGGCGAAGGGGCGCGGCTCAACGGCAAACCGATCCATGTAAGTGCCACGCAATCCCTGGACCAGGCGCGGTTGGGACTTGGATTCAGCTATCGCCGTCCCGTGGCCGAGCATCTACGGGCGGTTCGAGGCCTGCCTGGAGGCAAGCTGCGAGTATACGCGCTTCGGTTCCGGTGCGCTGGGAATGGCCTTTGCCGCCGATGGCCGGCTCGACGGCTATTACGAGGCGCACATCAATGTGTGGGATGTGGCGGCCGGGCTGGTGCTCGTGCAGGAAGCGGGCGGCCGGAACAACGACTTCCTCGGCAAGTCAGATGCGTTCGCCGCGGGGAATGTGATCCTGGCGGCAACTCCGGCGCTGGAGCGGCCCCTGACCGAACTCTTGCTGTCGCGGTAAAGTGCGCGGGACGCCACGCCGCGCCGGCCAGCTAGCAGTTGGACCACTCCGGCGTGTAGATGCAGCCGTTGGCATCGCCGCCGACCCAATAGTCCGCGGCGTTGTTGGTGTGGCTCCAACCATTCGAGCCCTGCTCGCCGCTGCCGGAACCGGAGAAATAGGTGCCGGAATAGATGTTCCCGAGCGGCTGGGAATCCCCCATCACGCCCCAATAGCCGTCCTGGGTCAGCCAATAGTTGCCGGGCACCAAGCCATTGGACGCCATGTAGACTTGCCACTCATAAGGCGCCGGCTGACCGTTGATGGTGTAGTAGACATCCGCCATCGACGGAACGCTGAGCGCGGCAATGCCGATGGCCGCCGCCGCACATAGCGTCAGGCGCTTCAAGCTGATCATGACCGCCCTCCATTTTTGCTTGTGGGTTGGGTAGCTGATATTCGCGTGCTGCGGGCGCATCGCATCGGACGCCCACCAAGACGCTAGCATCGCAAAGCCTAGGAACCCTACAGCCTGGCGTCTGTGACCTGCATCACGTTTCGGCGGTCTCCATGATAAATCCCTAAGCGCCGTCCGGGATCCACCATTCGGTACCGCGTACTGTCGTAACGTATTCCGGCCAACGGTAATTTATTGGCGCCTTGAAGTTGCGGGGCAGGAGCGGGCCAACCCATTTCTTGCCGTTTATGCCGCCGCCGGTGCGCTCCCTGAACTCCTCCTGCGCCGCCTTCAACGCCTTCGGCAATGTGAAGAGATCGACCATCGTCGTGCCGATGGTGCGCGCGGCGCAGACAACCGTCGGATCGATGGTTGCGGGGAACCCGCCCAGGGCATTCCAGACCCAGAGCGGATATTGGTATCCCGGCTTCGGCGAGCGCAGCGTCGCCCGCCCGACCATCAGTCGCACTGTCGGACAATGCCATGTGTAGTCGGTATAGTCGTCGGACGTGTAGTTCTTCTGCCAGGACGGCAGTTCCTGCCGCAGCGTCGCTTCGGCTTGCTCCGGCGGCGACAATTCCGCCATCTCCCGCAGCAGCGGATCGGTCATCGGCTTCAGGCCGAGGTTCTTCTGGATCTCGCGGCCGAACTTGCGCGCTTCCAGGCCCCAGGCGGGCGGGCCGACCAGCGCCAGGTTGCCGTAGCAGAGATGCGCCATCGCATGATTGGGCAGTCCCGGCCGCGTCTTCGTCACCCAGCCCTTGCGCAACTTGCAGTTCGTCATCGCCGCGACATGTTCGGCGTTGTTGTCGAGAATGGAGAAGATGCGTTCCTGCATCGCCAGGGTCGGCGCGCGGCTCGCGTATTGGATCTGGGCGAAGTTCGGCGCCAGATTGTCGGCCGTCGCCTGGCCCGCGGCCAGGATCGCCTCGTTGATGGTCCAGGTGCCCGTATGGGGCAGCATCGATTCCTTCGTGTACTTCGATGTCGTATACATCAGGCACACGGCATCGATCGCACCGGGCGCGCGTGCCGATGTATGCGGATTTGCCGAATCTGAGCGCGCGCCCATCGCCGACCATTGCTCGGGATGCGGACATTCGAAGGTGTAGATCTTGCTCCAATAGGAGCCGCAATGGGTGTCGAGTACAGTCGTGTTGGAATAGGTGCGGAAATAAGCGGGATGGAAGCTGACCGCCGCATCCAGGTTGTCGTAGTAGCCGTGGGCCGCATGAACAGGCTTTGAACCGCAAACCTTTTCCGCCGGCTCGCCGAAGAACTTGATCGTGCCGGGGATGTCATGCTGTTCCATCGCCGCCTTCGCCGCGAGCACGCCGCCGAGCGCGGCGACTCCCAGGGCGGAATGGGGATCGGTATGGCCGGCGGCATATTTGTGGACGCCGTCGCGCGGCTTCTCGAAGGGGACCGGGTCCTGGCTGTTGCCGGGCACTGCGTCGTATTCGGCATAGGAAGCAATGACAGGCCCGCGGCGGCGCCCTCGATCATTGCTCCAGCTGGCCAGGAATGCCGTCGGCATGGTGGCCGTGCCTTCCTCGACCTCGAAGCCTTGCTGGCGCAGGAGGTCCACGTAATAGGCGGCGGAGCGGTACTCCCGCCAGGCGGGTTCGTGGAAGTTCCAGATGTCCTTGTGGACCTGGGACAGCCAGGGCTCGTTGGCTTGGATCCATTGCAGCGCCGACTTCTTCGCCGGCGTCATGACCGCTTTGCGCTGCGCCATGGCGGCTCCCCCGTTTTGTTGTCGTTGGCGCGATGATAGCAGTGACTGTCGCAGCCTCGCCAGGGGCGGGCGAAGGGCCGGGACATCGCGGCAACATTTGACGCTTTACAAAACGCATCAATGATTTGTTAACCCAGGTTTCCACATTCTTGCGGATGCTCATTAGGGGGAGAGGAGAGCTGATATGATGAATTGGACGTTCAGGACCGCAGCGTTCTTCGTTGCGGCCACTCTTGTCGTGCCGTCACTTCCGGCGCATGCGGAGGATACGTCGTTGCAGATAGCCCAGTCCCGGGTCGACGGGAGCCTGGTCCTGTATTCCGAGGACCAGTTTCAGGGCAGCGCCGTGCCATTCGAAGGCGAGCAGCCAAATCTGTCCGATTCCGGCTGGAACAATCAAGCCGAGAGCCTGAGTATCCGCGAGGGCGACATCTGGGAAGTCTGCGGCGAAACGGATTTCAAGGAGTGCAAGCGGATCGACAGCAACGTCCCCGATCTCGGCAAGCTCGGCCTGAACAAGAAGATATCCTCCATCCGGCCGATCCAGCAGATCGATCCGACGCTCATCAAGCCGCTTGAAGGCCGCACGGCTGGCTTCTTCCCGACGCCACGGCGCAACGATGCACCGGTTCCAGCATGCGCCACCGGCGGCACCGGCAAGAAGTGCGTGCAGAAGGAAGCCAACGCCTTTTGTGCCGAGAACGGCTACAAGGATAGCGCCTACTTCGTGAACAACGAGGGCGTCCTCGAAGAAGTCCTCTGCAAGCGCTAGGCGATCAATTCAGGCGGCGGGCACGTCACTGCGCCTGCCGCTAGTCATCGTGGCTCAAGGCATGGATGGCAGTGCTTGCCGCCAACAGCGCGGCCATGAGCGCGAAAATGGCGCCGTACGAAACGGCGATGACGGCGCCTGAATCCAGGCTGGATTGGGCAACTGCACCGGTGGCTGCTTGGATGATACCGGTTCCGGCGAAGCTGACGAAATTCAGGCTGGCGAGACCGCGGCCGACCAGGTGGTCCGGCAGGTAGCGCTTGCCCTGCGCCATTAGCAGGACATAGGTCGCGCCGAAGAACGCAATCAGGGCAAATCCGGCGCCGGTCACCAGGAGCGAGTCTCCCGGCCATAGCGCAAGCACCGCCAGCCCGGCGGCCGTTCCCCAGCTTCCGAACTGGAGAAGCTGCTTGCGGCGCTGCCAGCGCTTTTCCAATCCGCCATAGAGCAGAGTTCCGGCGGCCATGGCGAGCGTGAAGACGAAGAGCCAGTTGCCGGCATCGGCGATGGACAGGCCGAAGACGTCTTGCAGGTAAGGGCCGGCCCATAGCCCGCGAACGGTAATCAGCGAGGCGTAGCCAGCAAAGCTCAAGGGCAGAATCAGCCAAAGGGCGCGGATGCGCAGTACCTCGCCGACGCCGCCGAACGCACTGCGCCATGAGCTTGCGGCGGCATGATCGGTGACATCGCCTTGGGGGCCGCGGGAATAAAGCAGGACTGCAAGCAGCGATGCCAGCGTGACGGCCGCGATAATCAGATAGGCGTATCGCCAGCCGATCCACTCGGCCAATTGTCCGAATGGCCGCGCGCTCAGCAATACGCCGATGGTGGCGAAGGCAAGCACCAGCGACGACAGCGAGGCGAACCGCTCGCGGGCAAACCAATGGCTGACCGCATGCAGCGAACCCATGAAGATCGGCGAGCAGCCAATGCCGATCAGCGCCTGTCCCACGATGGCGCTCGTCTGGGTCGTTGCGGTTGCGAAGACAATGGCGCCGACGACAGCAATACACATCAGGCCGCTCACCGTGCGGCGCGGGCCATAGCGGTCCAACAGGACGCCGACGGGGATCTGCATTGCAGCGAAGGCGATAAACCAGGCCGATGCCAGGGCGCCGAGTTGCGCCTGGTCCAGGTTCAGGTCAGCGGCCACCATCCGCGCGATCACGGCAATCGCGGTGCGGTAGAACATGCTGAGCAGATAGGCGAAGGCGAGGGCGGCGAGCCCAATCATCGGATTCATGGAGAATCGTGCAGCAGCGGCGGTTGGCTGCCGTCATAGCCGATCGTGCCCGACGGCACCACCGTCAGGTTTCAACCGTCAGTCAGTGCGAATTTCAGGCAGCCGAGCCGGAGGTGGTGCGGGCGCGCGTGGTCTCGAGTTCGCCCAGCAGCGCCTCGAGGCATTCTTTCAGGGCTTCGACGGAGAAGGGCTTCACCAGATACTTGTCGACGCCGGCCTCGACCGCGATGCTGATCTCGTCATCGAGCTCGCGGGTCGATGTCATGATGAAGGGCGTGCGGCCGAGGATGGGATGGCCGCGGACCTTCTTGACGAACTCCACGCCATCCATGTCCGGCATCAGCCAGTCGGAGATGACGAGGTCGAAGCGCTGCTTGTTCATGGCGTCCAGCGCTTCGCGGCCCGTGCCCGCGTCGGTGATGCGATCGATGCCCAAGCGCTTCAGACAGACCTTCGTCAGGCCGCGCATGCTCGGCTGGTCGTCGACCACCAGTACGTTGAGGTTGTGCACAACAGGCATTGCTGGGAACCCAATGACAAAAATATCCGCTGATATTAGGCGAATGTTGGTTTACGAAATGATAATGCCAAGGAATGGAATCTGCTGCGGTTTTATTAACGTTCAAGCAAGACTTTGGACCCGGTCCAGGATCGCAGCCGCCATCTGCTGGATGGGGTATTCGGTTTCGACGGCGCCGTCGTTGAAAGCCGCTTTTGGCATGCCGTAGACCACGCAACTCTGCTCATCCTGGCCCAGGGTGCGGGCGCCAGCCTGGCGCATGGCTTTGAGACCGGAGGCGCCGTCGCGGCCCATGCCGGTCAGGATCACGCCCACGGACTTGCCGCCGGCGACCGAGGCAACGGACTGGAACAACACGTCCACGGAGGGCTTATGGCCACCCACGGGGGCATCGTCGCCGAGGCGGCAGTGATATTGGGCCCCGGACCGCGTCAACCGCAGATGCTTGTCGCCGGGGGCGATGTAAACATGGCCGGGCAACACTCGCTGGCCGTCCTCGGCCTGCCGGACGCGGACCTGGGCGAGGCCATCGAGCCGCTCGGCGAAGCGGGCTGTGAAGCCGGCCGGCATATGCTGGGTGATCAACACTGCCGGCGAATCCGGCGGCAGCGCGCAGATGATCTGCCGCAGGGCATCCACGCCGCCAGTCGACGAGCCGATGGCGACGATGGAATCGGTGCCGCGCAGCGGACCCGTGCGCGCGGGCAGCGGTGCCGGAGCGACCGTGCCATAGGGCTGCCCCAAGGGCTTGATGCGGGCCTGCGATGCCGCCTTGACCTTGGCGACCAGTTCCTCGCGCTTGCCGTCTAGGCCGCGCTCCACGTCAAGCGCCGGCTTGGTGACGAAGTCAACGGCGCCCAGTTCCAGGGCCTGCAACGTGATCTCCGCGCCGCGCAGCGTCAGCGATGAAACCATGACCACCGGCATCGGCCGCAGGCGCATGATCTTTTCGAGGAAGGAAATGCCGTCCATGTTCGGCATCTCGACATCCAGCGTGACCACGTCGGGGTTGGTCGATTTGATGATGTTGCGGGCACTGTAGGGATCCGAAGCAATACCAACGACCTCGATATCCGGATCGGACCGCAGCAGCCGGGAGATGAGCTGCCGTGCCAGAGCGGAGTCATCGACGACGACGACCCTGATGCGGCGGCGCAGCGTGGTGACGCCGTGGTCGGAGGTGGCGGTTTGGGATCGCGGCGCCATCAGGATTGCTTCCGATATATGCTGCGGCCAATCAGCTTCAGCCGGTGCTCGAAGGGAATCGGGCTCTCGGAATGGCCGAGATACAAGATGCCGTCGTCGGAGAGGGCCTCGGTGAACCGCTTGATGAGCTGGTCCTGAGTCCGCTTGTCGAAATAAATGATCACGTTGCGGCAGAAGATGACGTCGAACTTACCCTTCATCGGCCAGGGTTCGATCAGGTTGAGCGGCTTGAAGGCCACCAGGCTGCGCACATGTCCGGCGACCCGGAATTTCTGGTTGGACTGATCGACGGCACGGACATATTTGCCGCGGAAACCCTCGGGAATGTCGGCGACCTGCTTGCTGGAGTATAGGCCCGCTTCGGCCTGTGTCAGGACATTCGTGTCGATATCGGTTGCTAGAACCTTGGCGTCCCATCCTTCCAGACCCGGAAAGGAATGGCGCAGCGTCATCGCAATTGAATAGGCCTCTTCGCCCGAGGAGCAGCCCGCAGACCACACACGCAAGCGGCGCTTGCCCGATGCCTGGCTCTGGCGCATCAGCGCGGGGACGAGCTCTTCGGTCATATGATCGAAGTGATGCTCCTCGCGGAAGAACTTCGTGTAGTTCGTGGTCAAGGCATTGACCAGCGAGCCCATCTCTTCTTCGTTGCTGCCGTCTTCCAGTCGCTTGCGATACTCGCCGAAACTTGTCATGCCGAGTTCCCGCACGCGGCGCGACAGCCGGGCATATACCATCGCCCGTTTCTTGGTCGTCAGCGCGATACCGGCGCGGTCATGGACGATCTTGGCGATGAAGCGGAAGTCATCGTCCTCCATCGACACATCCTGAAGGGATTTGGCGATGAGCAGCGACAGGCGGCCCGCGCTTGGCTTAGGCAGCGCCGTGCCGTTCACGGCTGCAGGCTCGGCGCTCTCTTCGCCGCCAGGCCAGCGGTTGTCCGCTCGCTGCCGCACTACGCTTTCCGACATGACGCCCCGTTGATGAGCCAAGTCCACAAACGCTGCCGACCGACTTTGCTGTCGTACTTCGGAGGCGCCACTGCAGCCGGCCGCCACTACAACCCGAATGGCAGCCGACGGAGCTAGATTACCTTCTGAATAGTTAACGCCCAGTTTAGCGCCATCAGGCGGGTAAGCGGGTCATTGTTGCCAATCTGTTTCTGAAGATGAGGTCGAGTTGGGAGATGCCGGGTAGGATCCTTTTCAATGCCGCCGATGGGCGCGCTGAACGCCCCGGAGGCTAGAACTCTTCCCAGTTCGCCTGTTTTTTCGATATGCCGGCAGTCCGGCGGGACACTGGGGCTGCGGGCCTCTGGGCGTCACCGCCCGGAGCTGCCTCGGTGTCCGCTCCCGGGATTTCGCCTGAATCGATAGCGGTAGAGAGCCGGCCAGGGAGTTGCGATTGCAAGGCTCTGGCGCCCTGTGGCCGCGCGGCCCTGCGCAATGCCGATGCACCGGCCTCGAAGAAGCTGATGACCCGGGCAACACTATCGACCTGGGCGTCGACGGATGTCAGGGATGATGTCGACTCCTCCACCAGGGCGGCGTTCTTCTGCGTGACCAACTCCATCTGCGTGACGGAATCGTCCACTTCCTGCACGCCGGCGGATTGCTCGCGGCTGGCCGAGGCGATTTCCGCGACAATGCCGGCGACCCGCTGTACGGAGCTGACGATCTCCGACAGACTGCTGCCGGCCTTGTTGACCATCTCGACGCCGGCGCGGACCTGCTGCGAGCTTTCGCTGATCAGCCCCTTGATCTCCTTCGAAGCTTGGGAAGAACGTTGGGCCAGGGCGCGGACTTCCGCTGCGACGACTGCGAAGCCGCGGCCCGCTTCTCCGGCACGCGCCGCCTCGACGGCGGCGTTCAACGCCAGAAGATTGGTCTGGAAGGCGATTTCCTCGATCAAGCCGACGATCTCGGAGATGCGGCCGGAGGACGCTTCGATCTGCCCCATGGCGGCGATGGCGTTGGTGGCGACATTGCCGCCGCCTTCGGCCGCGGCGCGCGCGGTCGCCGCGAGCTGATTGGCCTGCTGGGCATTCTCCGCGTTCTGCTTGATCGTGACCG
The DNA here is from genome assembly GCA_963851215.1 of uncultured Alphaproteobacteria bacterium. Lineage (GTDB taxonomy): Bacteria > Pseudomonadota > Alphaproteobacteria > Dongiales > Dongiaceae > DATKFM01. The sequence goes on along the minus strand of CAWKOG010000022.1, from coordinate 189,070 downwards.
ATAGCTGACGGATCGCGGCCGCCATCTCTTCCAGGCTGGCGACCTGCTCTTCCGTGCGGGAGGACAGATCGGATGAGCCGCTGGCAAGTTGCGCAGTCGCGGACTTGATGGCACCGATGCCGTCGACCGTCTGGCCGACGATTGCGGCCAGCTTGTCGGCGGTGGCATTGGTGTCCTTCTGCAGCTGCAGAAGATCGGCCTCGTACTCGCCCGTGACACGGATCGACAGGTCGCCCTGGGCCAGCGCCGACATCATCCGCAGCACTTCGCCGAGCGCCACTTTGATGGTCTCGGCCCAGCGGTTCATGCCCTCACCGAGCTTCAGCATCAAGCCGCTCTTGCCCGTGAGATCGATGCGGCGCGAGAGATCGCCGGCGGCGGCGGAATCGATCAGGGCCGCGAGCTCTTCCTGGAACTGCAGCTCGGTATTGCGGAGATCCGCTTCGGCCTTGGCGGCCGCGGCGCGGGCGTCCGCCTCGGCCTCCAGCCGGTCCTTGGCCAGCGTATTCTGCTTGAAGACTTCGACGGCCCGGGCCATGGCGCCCAGTTCGTCGCGGCGTTCCGTGCCCGGAATCTGGACGTCCAGGTCCCGCTTGGCCAGGCGCTGCATGATCGAGGAAAGCTGGTCGATCGGACGGGTGACCCGGCGAACCACAAAGTAGCCGCATCCCGCGGCGACGAGAACACCCGAGATCATGAGCCCGACAATCCACATCAGCCACATCAAGGCGTCATTGTGTGCGGAAAGCGTGCGTTGCTCGCTGACCTGGGCTGCCGCAAGAAGCAGGTCGAAGAACGTCGCTACCTGCGGCCGGGTCTGATCCGACCATGCCTGCGCGTCCATCGGGTAGTTCGGCTTGGGAAGCGTGAACTGCGATTTGCTGGTCGCCAGCGCGATGTTGCTTGCGCGCTCGACCTTCGTCAGGAGCGTACGGTACGCCTGAAAGTAGTTTTCCTCGATCTTTATCAGTGCTTCATCGATTCTCGGGTCAATCTTGCCGGCATTCATCTGCTTGAGAAGCAGGTTGAGCTGATTGATCTGCACTCGCTTTGCGTTGTTTTCCTTTTGGATCTGTTCCTGCATCGGCGTCTGCGTCGCAATCGACTGCGCAACGTTGAGCCGCTCCCGCTCGGCGGTGTCCTGCAGGCTCCAGGCAAAGTCCCTGATTTGCGCGAGATCCCGCAAGGTGGCGTCGGTGCCGACGGATTCCCGCGAGATGCGGCGCCAGGCGTTCACTGCGGTGTCGATGAGCAGATTGCTGTTATCGAGATACTCTTTGAAGAATTTCCGATCGCGCTTCGCGAAGGGAAGGGCCAGTTCCTTGTCGACCTTTGCGCGAATTGCGAGGTATTTCTCGCGTTTCTCGACTACCGCGTGGAATTTTTCGTCGAATTCCGTCGACGTCTGCACGGCGGCGAGCCGCGCCAGCGCGTCTGTCAGGCGCCTGTCCGCCTCGCCACGGAAAGCGGCGATGGCGGCGATTGTTTCGGCCGTGGTGGCTATGTCGCTCTGCAGGGCATTGTTCGTCGCCAGACGCTCCTTGACCAGTTCTTGGAGTCCGATGACGTAGATGTCGGTCGCTTCGTTCAAGACCGCGAATTGTGCGGCGGTCCGGTAGGTTACCCAGGCGCTGGCCGCCTGAAGGCCCAGGGCCGTGAGCAGAAGAATGGAGAGGAATCCGATCGCGGACAGCAGCAACAGCCGGATCGAGAAGCCGCCCGTCAAGTGGCCGAGCGAACGATCCAGACCCTGGAGACCAGTCGAATCGCTGTGCTGCGAAGCCGCTTCAACCATAACCGGGACTGCTTTCTGCGCCGTTGCCCGCAGCTTCCCTTGAAACTGCTGGGGTGTCTGGTCGCGTTGCCTAGTTCAACGCGACCGGCAGGGCGATACGCTCGGCGGCGACCAGCGCAACCATCTGCTCATTGATCGTGACGATGCCTTCCAGGCATTCATGCGCCGAGGCGCCGCTCACGTCGGGAACGGCCTTCACTTCGCTCTCGTTCACGGCGACGATGTCGGACACCGCATCCACCAGCAGGCCGACCAGGCGGCTGCCGATGGCGACGACGATGACGACGTGCGCCTTGTTGGCGTCGGTCTGGCCTTGTCCGAAACGCGCGCGGACGTCGAGGATCGGCACGATCGAGCCGCGGATGTTGATCACGCCCCGGACATAGTCGGGTGTGTTCGGCAGGTTCGTGGTCGGCGACCAGGCGCGAATTTCGCGCACCAGCCGGATGTCGACGCCGTAGCTTTCCGCGCCGACGCGGAAGCAGACGACCTGGCGCGACAGCGCCTTGTCCTGGGCGTCGCCGGTGTCGGTGAGGCGCATGGGATCGAAGGATGTTTGCGCTTGGGCCATGTTCAATGCTCCTTTGCTCTAGGCTGCATTCGATACGAGCGGGCTGTCGGGCGAAATTCCGCCGGTCAACAGCATGCTGACATCGACGATCAGCGCCACCCGGCCATTGCCGAGGATCGTGGCGCCACCGATGCCGTGAACGGCATCGTAATTGGATTCCAAACTCTTGATGACCACCTGCTGCTGGCCGACGATCTCGTCCACGACCAGGCCGATGCGCATGCTGGCGTCGGTTTCCACGAGCATGACCAGCGCTTTGGAGATATCCGTGTTTGCCTGCTCAACGGCGAATTTGCGGTGCAAATAGACCATCGGCACGTACTCGCCGCGCAGCGACAGCACGTCGCCGCCGCCGACCAGCGTACGCACCTGGCTCGGTTGCGGCCGCAGCGTTTCCACCATGTTGGACAGCGGCACCACATAAGTCTCATCGCCGACGCGCACCACCATGCCGTCGAGCACGGCTAGGGTCAGCGGCAGGGAGAGGTAGAAGATCGACTCGATGCCTGGCGTCGACCGAATGGTGATGCGCCCGCCGAGGCGCTGGATGTTCCGGCGCACGATGTCCATGCCGACGCCGCGCCCGCTGATGTTGGAAACGGCCGCCGCCGTGGTCAGGCCGGGCGCGAAAATCAGGTTATCGATCTGCTCGTCATTGAGCTGCTGGTCGCGCAGGACGATATCCTTCTCGATCGCCCGCGCCAGGACCTTCTGACGGTTGATGCCGCGGCCGTCGTCTGCGAGCTGGATCACGATCTTGCCGCCGATATGGCTGGCGGAGACGCGGATCACGCCCTCGGGCGGCTTGCCCATGGCCATGCGCTCTTCCGGCGGCTCGATCCCATGGTCGATCGCATTGCGGATCATGTGGGTGAGGGGATCGTGCAGATGCTCGATCACGGTCTTGTCGATTTCGGTGTCTTCACCGATCATCACCAGCCGGACGCGCTTGCCGGTTTCGGCCGCGACCTCGCGCACCAGGCGCGGCAACCGGGCAAACACCAGCTTCACCGGCTGGGCGCGCATCGACATCACGCTTTCCTGCAGATTGCGGGCGTGCTGCGATAATTCTTGGACGCCGCGTATCAGGCCGGGGAACTTGTCGGTCGGCACCAGGCTCAGCTGCTCATTGAGCATCGCCTGGCTGATGACGAGTTCGCCGACGAGATTGACCAGCGTATCCAGCTTGTGCAGGTCGACACGGATCGAACTGACGACCGGCGCCGTACCGGAAGCGTCGTCGCCATTGGCGGCGGCCTTCGGTGAAGCTTCCGCAGCCGGCTTGGCGGTCAATTCACCGTTGCTGCCTTGGTCGGAATCGGCGGCCGGCGCCTGCATCCCGCCATTGCCGACAGCTTGATCTAGGTTGGTGACGGACAGCTCTTCCTCATCGGCGACAAAGCTCAGCGTCTCTGCAATCGCTTCGGCCGTCGCCGCTGTTTCCAGCTCAAGCGTCCAGGTCAGGTAGTTCTTCTTGGGATCGAACTCTTCCAGCGCCGGTACGGCGCTGGCGTTGGCCGTCGCCGTCAAGCTGCCGCTCTGGCGCAGTTCGGCAATCAGGAGCTGGGGCTCGACCCCCCGCTGAAAGAGGTCCGGCTTGGGACTGAAGACGATCCGGAAATGATGCTTGTCCGCCGGCGCAGGCGTCATACTGACACTGGCAACGGTCGAAGCGGCCTGGGGCGCATTAGCCTCCGGCCCGGCATCGGCGCGCAGCACCAGGGCGTCATGCACGGCGCTTTCATGCTTCTCGATCAGTTCGCCGCCGCTCTGCGCGGCGCGAACCAGGTCGGCGACGATGTCGGCGGCGCGCAGCAGAAGGCTGATCGTGTCGGCCGTCAGCGTCGCACTGCCGTTGCGCAGCTTGTCGAGCAGGGTTTCGAGCGCATGAGCGAAGTTGACCAGGCGGCGGTAGCCAAACGCGCTGGCGCCGCCCTTGATGGAGTGGATGGCGCGGAAGGCGGCGCGCAATGTTTCGGCATTGCCCCGGCCCTCGTCGAGCGCCATGAGGTGGCCCTCGAATTCGCTCAGGACCTCATCGCATTCCTGGAAATAAGTCTGGCGGAGCTGTGCGATCTCATCCATGGCAATGGCTCACTGGCGGATCTCCCAGCTCATCAGGGAGGAGAACAGCCCCAGCCCGTCGAATGTGGCGACGAAGACATCGGAGGGCCGCTTGATGCAGAAGGACAGGTTGCGCTTCTGGAAACTCTTGGCGGCGGCGAGAAGCGTTTGCGCGCAGACAGTCGACAGAGTTGAAACCTGTTCTGCATCGATGACGATAGGTTTCTTCTGATCCGCAGCAATCAGCAGCGATTTGTGCAGATTGCCGATCGCCGCCGGATCGAGGCGCGCGGGCAGGGCGACGCGGCATTCCGCGCCTTTTATCACAGCCCATGACTCTGATTTCCGGGACTTGGTCGATCGCATAAATCACCCACCGACAGCGCGGACGGACTCGTCCCCGCAGCCTTGAAGCATCAACCTATATTAATCGGCGAATGATTGAGGAACTGTTAACCAAGGAGTTGCAGTTGTTGCGGTAAATCAAGCGTCTGGCGGGTAATAGGCAGGGTTTCCATGCCTATTCCGCTGATGGCAACGCAATGCATCGGTTCGCAGCTATGCACCGGCGAGAAACGCCGTCAGGTCGGCGGCGAACTCGGCCGGCCTCTCCCATTGCAGCCCGTGACCGACGCCGGGATAGATCTTGAGCCGGGCCTGGGGCATGAGCCGTTGCAGTTCCCGCTGCTCGTCCATGGTGAAGTAAATGTCACCATCGCCGTACAGGATCAGGGTTGGGCATTTGATCTCCGCCAGGCGGATGGCGTGATCCTCGCTCAACATGCCGGCCATGGCGCCCTGCCAGGACCGCGCCGGTGCCTTGAGCGTCTCCGCGACGATCGCCTCGAAGACCGCCTCGGGCACGGGAGAGCGGACCTGTTCCCCCTGGGACATCCGGACAAAAGCCGGGTCGATCGGGTCGGTCAGGGCGTTGATCTCGTCCATGACGGTCCCGCCGACGATCGCGCTATTGGCGGCCGTGGGCGCGGTTCCCACCAGCACCAGCTTGCTGGTTTTTGTAGGATTGCAAACGGCAAAGTAGTGCGCAATGAGCCCGCCCATTGAATGGCCGACAACAGTCGCCTGGCGAATGCCGATGGCGTCGAGGAAGGCTTCCAGGTCCTTCACATAGTCAGTCTGTGCAAATCCCGTTTGCGGCTTGTCGGCATCGCCGAAGCCGCGCTGGCTGACGAAGATGAGCCTGTGGCTCTTCGGCAGATGGGGCAGGGCGGGGTCCCAGATGCGCCGCGAGTTCCAGATAACCATGGACGAAGACGACCACGGGCCCCTGCGGATTGCCGCTCTCAGCATAGTCCAGGGTTACGCCGGTGGAGATGGAAATGCGGGGCATGGCGGCGCGCCGGTCCTCGTCACTGTCCCAACGTATAGGTATAGCCGTCGACCGGCAGCGCCTGGCCGGAGATCCGCGCGCCGGCGGACGAGCACAGGAACACGATCATGTTGGCGATATCCTTGGGGCTGATGAAGGTCTTCAGCGCGTTGTACTGCACCATGCTGCTGCGGACTTCGTTGGGCGAGCGGCCGCTGGCTTTGGCTTCGGCCGCGATCACCCGCTCGATGCGCGCGCCTTCCACAGGTCCCGGGCAGATGCAATTGACCCTGATGCCGAACGGCCCCAGCTCCAGCGCCAGGGACTTGGTCAAGCCGACAATCGCCCATTTGGCCGATGCGTAGGGCGTGCGGCGGGCGAAGCCGAAGATGCCGGCGGATGACGACAGATTGACGATGCTGCCGGACTGAGCCTTCTTCATGATGGGAATGGCCCGGCGGGTGCAGAGATAGGCGCCGTCCAGATTCACTGCCAAGGTCCGCCGCCAATCCTCGGGCGTGCAGTCCTCGAGGTTCGCTGTTGGCCCGGCGATGCCGGCGTTGTTCACCAGCACATCGAGGCCGCCGAGCGTTTCCATCGCTTCCTTGAACAGCCGGTCGACTTGATCCTCAGCGGCGACATCGGCGACGGTCGTGCCGATCGCGGGATATGCCGCCTTGAATGCCGCAAGACCGTCGCTGTCGACATCGCAGACATGAAGCTTCGCGCTGGCGGCGAGAAAGGCCTCGGCCGTCGCGCGCCCGATTCCCGTGGCGGCTGCGGTGATGACCACGCGTTTGTTTTCGAGCCCCTTCATCCTGCATCCCCCTTTGACTGAGCAGGGATGCTACCAGTGCGACCCGGCCGGTCCAGCCGATTCATGCGCTTCTATTTGGGCGCCCGGTGACCGAACAATGTCAGGGTCAGTATGGCCCCGAGCACGAGGGCCACACCGAGGGACTGGATCATCGTCAATCTCTCCTGCAGCACCACATAGGCGACGGCGATGGTGATCAGGGGTTCCAGATTGAATATGCTGGCGACGCGGATCGGGCTGATCAGGCGCAAAGACAGCAGCCAGGTGGTGAAGGCGACCACATAGAGGGCACAGACGCCCGCTGCCGCGGCAAACCCGCCGGCTGTCGTCGTCCAGGCCAGCCCGCCCACAAAATAGAAAACGATCGCGACCGCGATCATCATCCAGAGGTTGATGTAGACGTTCATGGTCATCGGGTCGTGGCGCTGCAGCACCGGACCGGAGAAGGTGATGGTGAGCGCCATGGCGGTGCCGCCGGCCGCGGAACAGGCAATGCCGCGGATATCCAATGTCTCCAGATTGGGCCCCAGCGCCAGGACCAGGCCGGCAAAGGCGACGCAGAGCGCCACTACCTTCAGTGGCGACAGGCTTTCCCGGCCGGTGATCGCCGCGAACAGGGCGACGAGCAGCGGAAACGTAAAGAAAATGATCGCCGACAACGTCACCGGGATGAAGGCGACGGATGCCAGGTAGCCGAGCGACATGACGGCCGTTGCCGCCGCAATCCAAAGCGAGCCGCGGAGACCATCGCGCGACAGCGTCAGCGGACGGCCCAGGAATTTGAGCAACAGGCCGATGGCGACCACGAACACGAGACAACGCACTAAGACCAAGGTCTGCGCCGTAGTCCCCAATTCATAGGAGATCTTCGACAAGGTGGTGATGGAACCGAAGAAAGTGGGCGTCATGACGGCCGCCAGGGTGCCAAGCCAAAATGCTCGGGCGTGGCTTGGCGCCGGCAGGGTTGCGGGGGCGGTCAGGGCTGTCTCCGGTGGCCTTTTTGTGGGCTTGATCGTCAGCTTTAGGGACCGGGGGCAGCCCTGTCCAGGGCTAGACAGGCCGACAGGCCCGATGCCATAGTCCCGCCGCCTCGGACCGGGATTCACCCAGGGCCGGTAAGGGCATAGGGCAGGCGCCGGGCGCCGCACCGACACCACGCTAAGGCCAGCATGAGCTTCGGAACCAAGCTTTTTACCCGTTTCTACGGCGAGCTCGTCGGCTCGGACCAGTTCGGCAACCGCTACTACCTGGATCGCCGCACCAAGGGCCAGCAGCGCGAGCGCCGCTGGGTCATTTATAATGGCGAGGTCGAGGCGTCGCGGGTTCCGCCGGAATGGCATGGCTGGCTGCATCGCACCGTCGTCGAGCCGCCGACGGTGGTCGCGCCGCAGGTGAGGCCCTGGCAGAAACCTCATCTGCCCAATCTCACCGGCAGCGCCCAGGCCTATCGGCCGCCCGGCCACACCCTAAAGGGCGGGCAACGGGCCAAGGGCACGGGCGACTACGAACCCTGGGTGCCGAATTGAGCGATCCCTTGCCTTCTCCGCGCCGCAATCCCCATCGATTTTCCGGACAATGAACCGCAACATCATCGAAACGATCATGGGCGCCGTTGTCCTGCTGGTGGCGGTGTTTTTCCTGGCCTTTGCCTATGGCAGCAGCAGCACGGGCGGGGTCGACGGCTATGAGGTCACGGCAAAGTTCGGCCGCGTCGACGGATTGGTGAGTGGCAGTGACGTGCGGCTCTCGGGCATCAAGGTCGGCAGCATCGTCGACCAGCGCCTCGATCTCGAGACCTTCCAGGCCGTTCTGCGCCTCAGCATTCGCGACGACATCAAGTTGCCGGCGGACACCGCCGCCCGCATCCTCAGCGACGGCTTGCTGGGCGGCAACTACCTATCGCTGGAACCGGGCGGCGCCGATGAAATCATCGAGGCGGGCGGAGAGATTTCCGTCACGCAGGACCCCGTGAACATCGCCGATCTGCTCGGCCGCTTTGTCTTCGGCAGCGCCAGCGACAAGGGTAAGCAGGAGACAGACGGCGCGGCGCAGCCTTGATTAAGGCGCGAAGCCATCCCCATATAAAAGCGAACCGTTTCCAGTTCCATATTTCGACAGCCAGATCCTGCGCGACGCCGTGAGCCAGCAACCGCCCAAGAGCGACTTTCCTGTTTGGCGCCAGCCTGACGGCCAGCCCGTTTCTTGCGTCGACAAGATCAAGGTGTTGAACGAGAACCTGGCGGAACTGCAGCAGATCGCCCAGGACGCGCTGGAAGATGCGATCCTGATCGGTTGCGATGAAGCGCAGGTGCGCGAAGTCCTGCAGCGGCTGATGAACTCTCTCGAAAATCCCTATCGCAAGCCCGCCGGCAAGACATGAACCGGCGCGGCCTCACCATTGCAATCGGGTTCGCCCTGTCGCTGTCAGCGCTGCCTGCTGCGGCCGATCCCGCCGATACGGTAATCCTGGAAACATTGGACAAGATTTCCGCCCGCGTATCGCGTGTCGAAGTGCCGATCGGAACGACGATCACCTTCGGCAGCCTGAAGATCACGCCGCGACATTGCGACAAGCGGCCCCCGGAGGAAACGCCGGAGAGTTCTGTCTTCATCGAGATCATCGAAGAATTGCCGGACGAGCAGCCGAAGCTGGAGTTCTCGGGCTGGATGTTCGCGTCAAGTCCGGCGCTGTCGGCGCTGGATCACCCGGTCTACGACGTCTGGGTCGTCGACTGCAAGAACGCCTCGACCTCCGCCATCGAAACCACGCCCTGAAACTTGGCCGGCTTGCCGATGGCGCGAGTCAGCCGCTGCCGGTATTCGCCCCGCGGAATCTCGACGGTTCCGAACTGCTGCAGATGCGGCGTGACGAATTGCGTGTCCAGAAGCTGATAACCGCCGAGCTTCAACCGCACCGCCAGATGCACCAGCGCCACCTTGCTGGCGTCGGTGGCCCGGCTGAACATGCTCTCGCCGAAGAAGGCGCCGCCTATCGAGATGCCATAAAGGCCGCCGACCATCTCCCCGTCCTTCCAGCATTCGACCGTGTGGGCAAAGCCCATTTCGAAAAGCTGGCGGTTGAGCTGGTGGATCTGCTGGTTGATCCAGGTGTCGGCGCGGCCAGGCCCCGGTGCCGCGCAGCCCTCGATGATCCCCTCGAAGTCGCTGTCGCAGCGGATCTCGAAGGGATTGCGGCGAAGTGTCTTGCGCAGGCTGCGGGAGATATGGATGTGGTCCAGCGGCAGGATGCCGCGCATCTCCGGATCGATCCAATAGACATGCGGATCGTGGCGCCCCTCGGCCATGGGAAAGACGCCGAGGGCGTAGGCCCGGAGCAGCATATGAGGCGTCAGCGTGACCATGGCGATCGGCGGTTCCGTTGACCGGTTGCGCCGATGATACCGCAAGATGCCGCGGCACGGGAACCCTCTAGGATTCGACGATCACAAACTTTTCCAGCCAACGAATGTCGTAGTCGCCGTTGATGAAGTCGCCGGCGGCAATCAGCCGGCGATGCAGGGGAATGCTGGTGTCGATGCCGCCGATAACGAATTCCTCGAGCGCCCGCCGCAGCCGCATCAGGCATTCGTTCCGGCTGGTGCCATGGACAATCAGCTTGGCGATCAGGCTGTCATAGTGCGACGGCACGCGATAGCCGGTGTAGAGCGCGGAATTGACCCGCACCCCCAGCCCGCCCGGCGCATGATAGTCGGTGATTTTGCCCGGGGACGGGCGGAATGTGACGGGGTCCTCGGCGTTGATCCGGCATTCGATGGCATGGCCATTGAAGACTATCTCGTCCTGGGTCATGCCCAGCGGCGCACCGGCGGCGACGCGAATCTGTTCCCGCACCAGGTCGATGCCGGTGATCATTTCCGACACCGGATGTTCCACCTGCAGGCGGGTATTCATCTCGATGAAATAGAACTTCCCATCCTGGAACAGGAACTCGATCGTGCCGGCGCTGCGATAGCCCAGCTTCTTCATCGCCGTGATCGCAGTTTCGCCAATCTCCCGCCGCTGCGCGGCATTGAGCGCAGGCGAGGGCGCTTCCTCCAGCACCTTCTGATGGCGACGCTGCATTGAGCAATCCCGCTCGCCCAGGTGGATCACGTTCCCGTGGCTGTCGCCCAGGATCTGCATCTCGATATGTCGGGGATGGGACAGGTATTTTTCGAGATAGACGGCGTCATTGCCGAAATTCGCCTTGGCCTCGGCTCGCGCCAGGCTCAGCGACTGCGCCATTTCATCGCGCGAGTTGGCGACCTTCATGCCCTTGCCGCCACCGCCGGCCGCCGCTTTGACCAGTATGGGATAGCCGATGCCGTCGGCGAGATCCATCGCCTCCGCATCGTTGCTGATGGCCCCGGGCGAACCCGGCACGACCGGCAGGCCCAGCTTGATCGCGGCGACCTTCGCTTCCACCTTGTCGCCCATCATGGAGATATGCTCGGGCGTCGGGCCGATGAAGGTGAAACCGTGCTCTTCGACCATGGAGGCGAATTTGGCGTTCTCCGACAGGAAGCCGATGCCCGGATGGATCGCATCGGCGCCGGCGATACTGGCCGCGGTCAGGATGGCCGGCATGTTGAGATAGCTTTCGCGGCTCGGCGGCGGGCCGATGCAGACGCTCTCGTCGGCCAGGCGCACATGCATCGCGTCGGCGTCGGCGGTGGAGTGCACCGCGACGGTGCGGATGCCCATCTCGCGGCAGGCGCGATGGATGCGCAGCGCGATCTCTCCGCGGTTGGCGATCAGGACTTTTTCGAACATGCCGGCGGGCCGCCTATGCGCTCGTCTCGCCGCGGCTCAGGCGACGACCATCAGGATGTCGCCGTACTCGACCGGTCGGCCGTCGTCGAAGAGAATCTCCTTCACGGTGCCGGCATGGGGCGCGGGAATCGGGTTCATCACCTTCATCGCCTCGATGATCAGCAGCGTCTGCCCCTTCTGCACGCGGTCGCCGACCTTGACGAAGTGATCGGCGCCGGGCGACGCGGACGCGTAAGCCGTGCCCACCATCGGTGACATGACCGCGCCGGCCGGCGGCCCGTCGCTGACAGCGAGTGCCGCGGCGACCGGCGCGACAGGAGCTGCCGCTGGCGCGGCGGCCTGAATCACTGTGCTGCCGCGGGTGACGCGGATGCGTTGTTCGCCGGCTTCGAACTCGATCTCCGTCAGCCCGGTTTTTTCCAACAGGGCGGCAAGCTTGAGCACCAAGCTCTCATCGACATCGAATTTCGGCATCAGGCGTCCTTCGTCGTTTGCAGGATTTCGGCCATGGCATCGAGCGCTAGGCGATAGCCGGTTGGGCCCAGGCCGCAGATCACCGCGCGGGCCGCCAGGCTGACATAGGAATGGTGGCGGAATTCCTCGCGCCGATAGATGTTGGAGAGGTGCACTTCGATGACAGGCAATTCCGTGGTCTGCAGCGCATCGAGGATGGCGATCGAGGTGTGGGTATAGGCGCCGGCATTGATGATGATCCCGGCATGATTTTTGCGCGACTCCTGGATCCAGGTGACGAGCTCGCCTTCGATATTCGATTGCCGGAAGTCCAGCGCCAAGCCAAGCGGCCGCGCATGGCGCCGGCACAGCTTCTCCACATCGCCCAGGGTCGCGCGGCCATAGACGGCGGGCTCGCGCACGCCGAGCATGTTCAGATTCGGCCCGTTGATGACAAGAATCTTGGGCGCGCTAGGCACGGTCAGACAGGCTCCCCTGGCAGGTCTTCCGGGCGATTCGGCCGGTGAATCACAGACTTATAACATTGTCCCCGTCGTGCGCAATGGCACCCCGGCAGCCTTAGAGCCGACCATCCTGCCAGTCCATGTATTTAATGTAGAGCGGAACGAACCAGGGATTGCCGCCGTACCAGAAGGGCGCCCGCAGCGGCAATTCATCGAACGCGGTCGCCCCTAGTTTGTCGCCCAGCAGCCTGAGCGCCACCTTCCGGCCCATCCAGGTCCCCATGGGCACGCCGGCGAAGCAATAGCCCATGGCATAGTGCACGCCGTCCTGCCGGCCGATATGAGGATATTGATCGAAGCTGGCGGCGCATCTCCCGCTCCAGGCATGGGACAGACGGACTGTCGCGAGATCGGGCACCAGCCGGCCCAGCGCCTTGTGCAGCCGCGCAACCTTCGCCTTGAGATCGGCAACGGGGCCGCCGGTAAATCCGCCGAACAGGATGCGCTCCTCGTCCGGCGACGGACGCATGAAGAAGATGTTGTTGGTGTACTCGATGAAGGGCCGGCCCTGCGGCGAGACGCGCTTGATGACATCCGATGGCAACGGCTCCGTCGCCACCATGAAGCCGTGGAACGGCACCATGCGCCGCCGGAACCAGGGCAGGGATCTGTCGACATAGCCGTTCGTGGCCACGATGGCATCGCGGGCGCGCAGCGCTCCCCGGCTCGTCTTGACGACGATCCCGTCGCCATCGCGCTGCAGGCCGGTGACCGGCGTGCGTCCATGAATCTCGACGCCTTGCGCAATAACGCGATCGAGCAGGCCCTGATGATACAATCCCGGATGAAAAGTGCCGTGATCGGGAATCACCGCGCCGCCGATATAGCCCTGGGCGCCGGTCTCGCTAGATAGCCGATCACCCATGACCATATCGAACGGCTCGCCGAGATGCTTCTCGCGCAATTCATACTCCCGCGCCATCGAGTTGTACTGCGACTGATCCTGCGCGGCGATGAAGCGTCCTCGCTGCCGCAGCTTGCAATCGATCTGCTCGGTTCGCACGAGATCGAGCACATAATCGAAGGCGGCGCGCATGTCGCGGAACACGGTGATCGCCCGCTCCAGGCCCTCATGGTCCCGGATACTTCCGAAGCTGTGCTTCAGCGAGCGGCCGACATAGCCGGCATTGCGCGAGCTCGCGCCTTCGCCCGGATCCTGCGCATCGAACACCGCGACGCTGCGTCCCGCACGGGCCAGCGTCAGCGCCGCCGACAGGCCGGTATGGCCGGAGCCGACGATCGCCACGTCGACCTGCGGCGGCAGCGGGCATTGCGGCATATGCGGCCGCGGCGCCGCATCCCACCAATAGGGCTCCTCCCGGAAGTCGGTCGTGAAGATCTCGGTCGCTTCGGTCATGCCTCTTCGCCGTGCTTATTCTTCGTTGCCGGCGGTCTCAGGGCGCGGGGCGCCAGTTCCCGGCGCCCGCGGATCCATCTCTGCCGCTCCCTGCGTCGTCTGCGGCACCTTGATGAACTCTCCCTGTTCGGCCAGCGGCTTCGCCGTGCGGCGGGTCATGCGGTAGGCTGTGAAGGCGGCAATCAACAGAAGCGCCGCCATGATGAAAGCAAACAGGCCCCGCGGACCCATCGCCTCCATGACCTGCGACGACACGATCGGCCCCAGGCTCGCGCCGATGCCATAGGCCAGCAGCAGCCCGCCGGCCGCCGGAACGAACTGGTCGCGTTCCACATAGTCGTTGGTCTGCGCAACGCTGAGGCCGTAGAGCGGATGGGCAGCGGCATCCATGAGAAAGCCGAGGGCCGCGAGCGGCAGCAGCGCGCTGACGCCGCTGACCGCCATCACCCCGGCGATCGCCGCCGCGGCAAGTGTGAGAATGAGCATGAGCCGCCGCCGGTCCATGCGATCCGAGAAGGCGCCGACCGGAAACTGCGCCAGCAAGCCGCCGACCAGCGTCACCGTCATGAACAGCGACACGGCGCCGGGGTTCAGCCCCACCGCCTGTCCATACACCGCGCCCATGCCATAGAAGGAGCTGTTGACCAGTCCGGCGGTCATGCAACCCGCGACTCCCAGTGGCGAGATTGCGAACAGCCGCGGCAGGCTGAGCCGCGTGCGCCGCGCGATCTCCGGATTGCCGGTGCGGGTCAGCGCCACCGGCAGCAGCGCTGCGACAAACAGGATCGCCGTGAGCGAGAAAAGCTCGAAGTCGTGGGGATCGCCGAGGTTCAGCAGCAGCGGACCACCTGCTACGGCTGCGCCGCTGATCACTGCGTAAACAGCGAAACAGCGGCCGCGGATCTCGTTCGCGGCGCGGTGATTGAGCCAGCTTTCCATGGTCATGTAGAGCCCGGCCATGCAATAGCCGGCGGCGGCGCGCAGGGCGATCCACAGCACCAGGGAGTCCCAAAGCGCGAGCAGCAGCACCGCTATGGCGGCGGTCGCGGCAAAGACGGCGAAGGCGCGGATATGCCCCGCCCGCGTGATGATCCGGTCGGCGCTCAGCGAGCCCAGCAGCAAGCCGAAGAAATACGCCGACATCACCAGACCTATCACGGTCGAGGAAATCCCGGCCGCGCCCAGCCGGATGCCGATCAAGGCGAACAGCGCGCCGCTGGCCACGCTGAGCAGCCCGAATCCCAACAGGACGGCGCCCAGCGCACGCACGACAGCATTCAACGTGGCGTCGGCGCGGCCGTGAGTGGCGCTGCTCATGATTGCACGAGGTCGTTCAACTCGCTTCAGCCGCCCATGGACATGCCGCCATTGACCCGGATGGTCTGGCCGGTGATGTAGGCGGCATCGTCGGAGGCAAGGAACGCCATGGCGGAGGCGATCTCTTCCGGTTTGCCATAGCGCCGCATGGGCACGATCTTCAGCGTCGCTTCCAGTCCAGCGGGATCGATCTCGCCCAGCATCTCAGTCGCGATATAGCCTGGCGACACGGCGTTCACGGTAATGCCGTGCCGCGCGACTTCGGCGGCGATCGGTTTCATCATGGCGACGATGCCGCCCTTCGACGCCGTGCAGACCGAGTAGCAGTTGCCGCCGAAATCGGCGACCTCGGTGATGCAGGAGCCGGTGATGACGACGCGCCCATACTTCCGCTCGATCATCGGCGGCAGTGCGGCGCGCGTGACGTTGAAGAATCCATGGAGATTGTTCTCGATGGCACGCGACCAATCCTCATCGGTGCTGTCGACGAACAGCTTGTCGATGACGATGCCCGCATTGCTGACGAGGATGTCGAGATGGCCGAAGGCCTTGACCGTCTCGGCCACAAGGCGCTCGGCTTCGGCGCGCTTGCTGACATCGGCCTGCACCACGATGGCCTCGCCGCCGGATTTGCGGATGCCGTCAGCCACCGCCTTCGCCTTGTCGACCGTGCTGACGCAGTTGACCACGACCTTGGCGCCCTCGCGCGCAAAGCGCTCGGCCACCGCCTTGCCGATGCCCCGCGAACTGCCGGTAACGATGGCGGTTTTGCCTTTCAGATTCATGGCCCAGCCTCCCTGTTTTCTTGCCGCAAGGCTAAGGGGAAGGCGACCTTCGGGCAACCGCCAGGCTGGTTGCCTGGGGCGCGCGAACTGCGCGCAGCGACCAGATTTTTAGGACGCCTCGTCGCGCGCCTTGGCGATGTGGGCTTTCAGGTCTTCGAGCTTGAGGGCGCCGGGGATGAGCGTATCGCCGATGACGAAGGCCGGCGTCCCGTTGATCCCCAGGCTTTCCGCCAGATTGTAGTTCTGCTGCAGTTCTTGATCCACCTCGGGCGCCGCCATGTCGTCTTTCAGGCGGACGACGTCCAGGCCCAGCTGAGCGGCGGCGTTTTCCACGTCTTTTGCACTGAGCTTGCCCTTGAACGTCATCAGCGCGGCATGCATTTCCGCATACTTGCCCTGTTTGCCGGCGGCAAGCGCCGCGCGCGCCGCAAAAAGTGAATCGTCGCCCAGTATCGGGAATTCCTTGATGACAACCCGCACATTGCCGTCGGCCGCGATCATGTCGGCGATCGGCTGATGCATCGCCTTGCAGTAGGGGCAGCGATAATCGAGGAACTCCACGACGGTGACGTCGCCGCTGGGATTGCCGAGAACCGGCGACGCCGGGGTGCTCACCAATTGCGGCTTTAGATCCTTGACTGCCTGCGACCGCGCCTGCTTCTGCGCTTCTTCCTGCTGCTGCTGGTACTTCTGCAGCGACTCCGCGATGACTTCCGGATGGGCCAGGATGTAGTCACGGATCGCCTGCTCAAGCGCCGGATCGGCTGATGGCGCGCTGCTGTCCTGCGCATAGCCGTTCGCCGCCGCCAGCAGTGCGGTGGCGCAAAGGGCCGCCCAGCCAAGACTTAGCACGCGCCGCATGGTTGGAACTCCTAAGGGTTTAACAGACCGGCATTCTCGCGGATCGCCTGTCGGGGAACAATCGGTCAATTTACAGGATCTGCCGGTATCACGCGGAAGTCATCCGCGGCGCAGTATCTAGGAACTGCCGCCGACAGCGTTTGAGATGTCCTGAGCCCGAAGCCAGCCGGGTGAACCCGTGGGTAGGCCCTTCATGGCGCGTTCTGCCAGGGCCCTCGCGCGCGCCCGGTCGCCGGAGGTGATCGCGGATTCCGCCAGGGCCAGCGACGCCTCGGGATCTTGCTTGTTCAAACCATAGGCAATTCCCAGGTTCTTCCAGGCTCCGGGGTTGGCCGGCTCGATTTCAACCACCCTTTTCAGGTTCTCGATCGCGGCCTTGATCATGGCCGGATCGTTGGTTTCTCTCTGAGTGCGGCCCAGCGACAGCAGGAGCATCGGCGAATCCGGCACCGCATCCACGGCGGCTTGATAGAACGGGACTGCGGCCTTCGTCTTGCCGTTCTTGAATAGAATGTCGCCTTTCAATTCATTGAAATAGGGATCGCCCGGATAGTCGGCCAGCAGGCTATCGATCTGAGCAAGCGCTTTCACCATTTGCCCGCCGCCGAAATATGCAACCGAGCGCGCATATCGTGCCTCCAGACTATTATCGCTGTCGGGATATTCCTTGAGCACACGCGGCAACGGGTCGACATAGCCGATGAGCTTGGCGCGGACGCGCTGAAATTCCGCTTCGTAATCGGCTCTGGGTGGCTCGTTGCTGAGCGGCGATTGCGCAACATGCGCGCGTACCGCCTCCATGCGATCGTTGGAGAGAGGATGGCTCTGCAGATAGGGCGGCGGCTGCAGGACGATTTTCTGTTGCTCCGCCAGAATTCCCAGGAACTCCAGCATGCCGCTGGATGATTGTCCGGTTTCGTCGAGATACTTCATGCCCGCCTGATCGGCAGCGGACTCCTGCGTCCGGCTGAACTTCATCAGCCCCGCCATCGGTGCGCTGGAACCGCAGAGCGAAACCGCGGCGCCACCCGTACTGCTGCCGCCGGCTGCAGCACCGCCAGCCGCCAGGACGCCCATTGTGCAGAACAGGATCTGCTCAATCGAGGCAATACGCTGCGCCTCCTTAAGCCTCGGCAGGTGCCCGCCGGCGATATGGCCGGTTTCATGGGCGATGACCCCAATCACCTGATCCGCGTGCTCGGCGGCACGCAGCAGCCCCGTATGCAGAAACAGGTTTTGTCCACCAGCCACGAAGGCGTTGATGCGGCTGTCCTGCAGCAGATAGATGTGCACGGCGGTGGGGTCGAGGCCCGCGGCGCTGAATATCGGCTCGGCAAACTGCGCCATCACCGCCTCCGTCTCCGCGTCGCGGATGAAGACCGGCCGCTGTTGCGCCAGCGCTGGCGTGGATGCCATGACTCCGATCAGCGCGATTAAAAGGAGCCGCTTCATGGATGAAACCTGTTCCGTTTTCGACAATTCATAGCTGGTCGCATCGCATTCCGCTGTCAATGGTTTTGTCTGCCGCGGTTGCCTATGATGCCGCCGCAAAGGTGGCCGCGGTGTGGCAAGATTTGACCAGATTGGAGCCGAAATCCGCGCGATTTCACTGGCCATCGGCCCACATGCCGATGGCGGCAGGCACGGCAAGGATTGAATGAAAGCAAAGACTTCACGGCGCAGCGATGTGCCGCCGTTCTACGCGATGGAAGTGCTCCGGGAAGCCAACGAGCGGGCGGCCGCGGGGGAAGCTGTGCTGCATCTCGAAGTGGGACAGCCGAGCACGGCCGCGCCTTCAGCCGTTATTGCCGCGGCCAAGCGCGCACTGGACAGCCATCAGCTTGGATACACTGAGGCCTTGGGCATCGGCGACCTCCGTCGCCGCATCGCCGGTCACTATCGGGCGATGTACGGCATCGAGGTCGATCCCGCCCGTATCGTCGTCACGACCGGTTCTTCCGGAGCCTTCATGTTGTCGTTCCTGGCTGCGTTCGATCATGGCGACCGCGTCGCGCTGGCCGCGCCCGGGTATCCGGCCTACCGGAACATCCTGCAGGCGTTGGGTCTTGAGCCGGTGTCCGTACCGACAACAGTGGAGACGCGTTTTCAGCCTAACGTCGATCATCTGGCCGCGCTCGATCATCAGGTCGAAGGTTTGATCGTCGCCAGCCCGTCAAACCCAGCCGGCACCATGCTGTCGCGCAAGGAACTCGGCGCCGTGTACGGCTATTGCCGGGATAATGGAATTCGACTGATCTCCGATGAGATCTATCACGGGATTACCTACGGCGAAGCGGCGACGACGGCTCTGGCCTTTGGCGACGAAGCCATCGTGGTCAATAGCTTTTCCAAGTACTTCTCCATGACTGGCTGGCGCCTCGGCTGGATGATCCTGCCGGAAGTCCTGTTGCGGCCGGTGGAGCGGCTGGCGCAGAACCTCTTCATCTCGCCGCCGACCCTGCCGCAGCTCGCCGCCCAGGCGGTGTTCGACTGCAAAGCGGAACTCGACGGCAATGTACAGCGCTATGCGGAAAACCGCCGGGTGCTCCTGGAAAAACTGCCACGCGCGGGCTTCGACAATCTCGCCCCCGCGGACGGCGCCTTCTACATCTATGCGGATGTTTCGCGGCTGACCAATGACAGCCAGGAGTTCTGCCGCCGCATGCTGGCGGAGACGGGAGTTCGCGGCCACGCCCGGGATCGATTTCGATCCCGGGCGCGGACATCGCTTCCTGCGTTTTTCCTTTGCCGGCTCCACAGCCGATATCGCGGCAGCGGCCGACCGGCTCATGGCCTGGCGGCGCTAAGCTACTCGATCAACCGCTTCCACCAGCCGCGCCGCGGCGGTTCGGACGATGAATGCGCCCCGGAAATCTCCGGCCTGTCTTCGTCAATATCTGCGTCTCGCGCCCGTGGCGCCGGGGTGTCGATTGCCTTCGGCGGCAGTTCCTCGGTCCGGCGAAGTTCGGGCGGCGGTGAGAACTGCATCCGCGGTTCCGCCGGTTCGATGCGCTCGATCGATGGTTGCGGGACCGAATTCGAACTGTCGGCATCGGAATGCCGTTCCGGGCCCGGATCGCTGGCCGCCGGCTCCTGGCCCGCGACATATTCATGCCCCGACTCCTGGCCATTGGCGCCCTCGGGGGAGTCGCCAAAGCGCTCGCCACCACGGCGCCGGCGCCGGCCGCCGCGGCGGCCACGCCGCCGCCGCCGACGTTCGCCGTTCTCGCCGGGCGGACCGGCATCGCGCGGCGCGCCGCCCTCAGACGGTGCGTGATCGCCATCGCCCTGAGGCTCGAAATCGTCCGCCTCTTCGTTTGCGCCACTATCGCCGGCGCCTTCTTCAGGCGCGGCGGCATGCCGGGTTTCGTCGCGTGGCTGGTGCCGCTGGCCGTCATCCCCATGGCCGCGCTGGCCGTCGCGGGGACCATCCCGCTGGCCGTCCCGGCCACGGCCGCGGCGGCGGCGGCGGCGTCCGCGGCGCCCGGCCTGTTCGTCGGCCGGTGCCCGTGCAGCCATCGGCTCGGGCGCTCCTTCCTCGGCGACGGCGGGTTCGCTGCTTTCCTCGGCCACTTCGTCTTCTACTTCTTCGTCCTCAAGCGGCATTTCCGGCAGGGAAACCGTGACCTTGGCTTCCGGCACGGGAAGCGGCGTCTTGCTGCGCTCCATCCGATGCTCGGGGGGCACCAGAGTTTCGTCGGCAGCGATGGTGACGCGCATATGATGGCGAACCTCGATTTCCGCCAGCGCGGCCCGCTTGTTGTTGAGGATGTAGAGCGCGACGGCCGTCGGCACCGTCACTGTCACGGCAGTGCTGCGCTGCTTGAGCCCTTCGTCCTCGATCGCGCGCAGCATGTACAGAGCCGTGGATTCCGTGCTTCGCACATGGCCGGTGCCGCGGCAATGGCGGCAGGTCACCATGCTGGCCTCGAACAGGCTCGGCCGCAGGCGCTGGCGCGAAAGTTCCAGCAAGCCGAACGGGCTGATGCGCCCGACCTGGATGCGCGCCCGGTCGTTGCGCATCGCCTCCTTGAGCTTGCGCTCGACCGCCGCGTTGTTGCGCGACTCCTCCATATCGATGAAGTCGATGACGATCAGGCCGGCGAGATCGCGCAGGCGCAATTGCCGCGCCACTTCCTCCGCTGCTTCCAGATTGGTGCGCAGCGCCGTTTCCTCGATGTTGCGTTCCCTTGTCGAGCGGCCGGAGTTGACATCGATGGCGACCAGCGCCTCCGTCGTGTTGATGACGATGTAGCCGCCCGACCGCAACTGAACGACCGGATTGTGGATAGCGTCGATCTGGCCTTCGACCTGGAACTTCTGGAACAGATGCTGCGCTGGATCCTCGAATAGCTGCACGCGCTTGGCATGGGAGGGCATGAGCATGCGCATGAAGTTCTTGGCGTTCTTATAGCTTTCGTCGCCCTCGACCAGGATCTCCTCGACATCGCGCGAATACATGTCGCGGATGGCGCGTTTCACCAGGTTGGCCTCTTCATAGATCAGGGCCGGAGCGCGGGATTGCAGCGTGAGTTCGCGGATTTCATCCCATAGTCGCAGCAGATATTCGTAGTCGCGCTTGAGTTCGGTCTTGTTGCGCTCCTGACCCGCCGTGCGGACGATGACAGCCATCCCGTCGGGGATCTCCATCTCGCCGAGGATCGACTTCAGGCGCTTGCGGTCGGTGACGCTGTTGATCTTGCGGGAGATGCCGCCGCCGCGGGCGGTATTTGGCATCAGCACGCAATAGCGGCCGGCCAGCGACAGATACGTGGTCAGAGCGGCGCCCTTGTTGCCGCGCTCTTCCTTCGTCACCTGCACCAGCAGGATCTGCCGGCGCTTGATGACTTCCTGGATCTTGTAACGCCGCACATGCCGTGTGCGCCGTGGCCGCATCTCTTCGGCCTCGTCGCCGCCGACAGTCTCGACCACCACGGGCGGGCGGTGCGTTTCGCGGACGCTGCCGTTATCGGACGAGACTTCCGCTGCGTCGCCATCGCCGTCGCCATCACCGCCGGCGCCCGGCACTGCGGCTTCGGCAGCGGCGTCTGCCGCAGGCTCGTCCTGGCCGTCGCCGGCGCCTTCGATAATCTCCGCTACTTCGTGATGTTCATCCTGCGAGTCCTCGATATCAGGACCCTCGAGGCGGGGCGATGAAATGCGCAAGGGCTGGCCCTGCAGATCTTCATCCTCGGAAGCCATATCCGGCTCCGCAGTGATGGCCTCGGCGTTGCCGTCGGCGGCGTCATCCGCCGCCTCGTCGCCAGCCTCATCCTCGCCGTCGTCGGCGCTGGCTTCGATGTCGGGCGCTTCCGTCGCGGGCTCGTCAAGGTGCTCATGTACACCTTCATCCTGAGCATCGTCGGAGGCCGGCATAATCTCGGCGGGCAGGGCGGAACCGCGACTACGATTGCGATCGCGGCCGCGGCTCGGGCGGGCGTCTTCGAACTCATCGTTATCGGCATCCATGGCCGCCTGCTCGGCAAGCAGCGCCTCGCGGTCGGCGACCGGGATCTGATAGTAGTCCGGATGGATTTCGCTGAACGCCAGGAAGCCATGGCGGTTGCCGCCATAGTCCACAAAGGCGGCCTGCAGCGACGGCTCGACGCGCGTCACCTTGGCGAGATAGATGTTGCCCTTAAGCTGCCGCTTGCTGGCTGTTTCGTAATCAAACTCTTCGAGACGTTTGCCGTCGACCACCACGACCCGTGTCTCCTCCGGGTGGGTGGCTTCGATCAAAAGACGCTTTGTCATTATTGTGAAACTCCAAACCGCGTCCGGCGCGCGCAGCTATCCAGCCGCGCGGCGGCGCGATAATCTTGTCAATGTTACAGGCGACGATCATGCGCACCCGTCGGATAAAGGCGGCGCTTGCGGCGCACACCCGAAAACGTCACTCGCGGCACAGCCGGAACCTGCGTTCCTTCGCACCGCCACTCCCGCTAAGCCGGACATCGCGCTCTGTTATCGAGCGTTTCGGTCCATCCCCGGGGGTTTGTCGTGGCCGGCACACGCCATGGCGGGCCGACCTGAACGGCCGGGGAACGAACCGGAAATGAAATCCGGCGAACACAGGTGAGGCATCATAAACCGTTCGTTAGATACCTCTCAATAACCATTCCCGGCTAGAATGCCCGTGGTTAAGGCCAATAGTTAACAAAATTGGTAAATTTTCCGCTGTCAGGGGTATTTTTCTATAGACAGCAATAGGTTGGCAAAAGTATATCGTTCAGACATGCTAAAGTTGATCGCCAAGCTACTGGATTCACGCCTAGTTCTCGGATTGGCCATTGCGCTGATGGCGGTCGGGAGCGCGCAGGGATCGGAAGTTCGGGCCGTCCGGCTGGGCGTCCATGCCGATCACACGCGCCTGGTGCTGGACCTTTCGGCGCCGACTCAGTTCACGGTGACTGACAAATCCGCCAACAGCCTGGTCATCATCGAGCTTGCCGACGCCGCCGCGGCGCCGAAACTCCAGGCGGCATTGGCCGGGCAGGGACTGGTCCAGGCCATCGACCTGGAGCCCCGCGGCAAAGCCCTGGTAATCCGGGTGGCTCTGGCGCCGGGAGCGCACCTGCAGAGATATGACACGCTGGTTGCCGCGGGATCGAGCCCGGCGCGCGTGTTCATGGACATCGTCCAGCAGGAAGGCGCCGCTCCGGTCGTATCCCAGCCTGTCGTCGCTGTGGCAGTCCCCGAATCCGCCGAGGTTTCGACCAAGGCCGACACGGCGGCGGCGAAGCCCGAACCTGTCCAGCTCGCGTCGGCGGCAACCACCCTGCAAACGATGCGGGACCTGGTCGCGGCCGCGCTCAAGGCCGGAGAAGCAGAAGCCGCCGCTGCCGCGGCCAAGGCCGACACGGCGGCGGGCACGGATGAAACCGCACCCCTGATACCACCGAGCAAGCCCGATGCGCCCGGCACGGCCGCGGCCGGAAACACGGCGCCGGCAGCCGCCGCGGCAGAGGGCGACGGCGTGACCCTGGCGGCATTGCCGGCTTTCGGCGCGATGATGATCCCGCCCACCAAGCCAAAGTCAGCCAGCGGCAGGTTTCTTATCGCCCTGGACGCCGGCCACGGCGGCAAGGATCCCGGCGCCACCGGCATCAACGGCACCGAGGAAAAGCAAATCACCCTCAAGATGGCCCTCGAACTGCAGGCTCTGCTTGAGGGAACGGGCAGGTACGACGTCCTGCTGGTGCGCGAGGACGACACCCTGATCCCGCTGCGCAAGCGAATCGATATCGCCCGTCAGTCCGGCGCCGATCTCTTTATCTCGCTGCACGCCGACCACAACGACAACAAGCATCAGCGCGGCGCCTCGGTCTACACCCTGTCGGAGACGGCGTCCGACGCCGAAGCGGCCGCCCTGGCGACGCGTGAAAACAAGGAAGACCTGATCACCGGCGTCGATCTCAGCCATCAGAGCCAGATGGTGACCAGCATCCTCATCGACCTGGCGCAGCGCGAAACCAAGAACCTGTCCGCCCGCTTTGCCAGCTATGTGACCAAGCAGCTCTCCACCACCACGCGTATGGTCTACAGTTCGCACCGATTTGCCGGCTTCGCCGTGCTGAAATCGCCGGATGTGCCCTCGATCCTGGTGGAACTGGGCTATCTCTCCAATGAATTGGACGAGAAGGAACTGGTCAGCAAGAGGTACCGCGGCCGGATGGCCAGGGCGATCCTGCGGGCGATCGATCAGTATGTCGACTGGCAGAAGGGCGAGAAACCGTCCTAGTCCGGCCGTACCGGCACGGCAGCCACCCCAGGCGGCAATTCCAATTGAGGCGGTCCTGCTGTATTAATGCCACATTCCCGCGTGATACTGTAATCCGCATCCCTGGACCCCGATAATGCGTCTACTCGGTCGTATCGCCAGCGCGCTGTTCCTGCTCCTGCTCGTCGGGACGCTCGTCGTTTACCTGATCCTGATGCGGATCAGTTCCGACCTGCCTGACTATCAGCAACTGGCCGGTTACGAATACCCGGTCGTGACCCGGGTCCTGGCCGGCGATGGCCGGCTGCTGGCGGAGTATGCAATCGAGAAGCGCGTCTATGTCCCCATCAGGGCGATCCCGCGGCGCGTGATCGACGCTTTCCTGGCGGCCGAGGACAAGACCTTCTACGAGCATCCGGGCATCGATGTGCCTGGTATCGCCAATGCGGTCATCATCAATGCCAGGAACCAGATCGGCGGCGGCGACCGCCGTCCGGTCGGCGCTTCGACGATAACGCAGCAGGTAGCCAAGAACTTCCTGCTGACGAACGAGGTTTCCTACGAGCGCAAGATCAAGGAGGCGATCCTCGCCTACCGCATCGAGCAGGCCTACAGCAAGGACCGCATCCTCGAGCTCTACCTGAATCAGATCTATCTGGGTCAAGGTTCCTATGGCGTGGCCGCCGCGTCGCTCGACTATTTCAACAAGCGGCTGGATGAACTTACGATCGGCGAGGCGGCCTATATCGCGGGCCTGCCCAAAGCGCCCGAAAACTACAATATGTTCCGCAAGCCGAAGGAGGCCAAGTGGCGGCGCGACTGGGTGATCGGGCGCATGCTGGAAGACGGCCGCATCTCCAGGGATGAAGCTGTCGCCGCGAAGGAAGAAAGTCTGGTCTCGCGCAAGCGCGGCGAGGCCGAGGTGGTGCGCGCCGACTATTTCGCCGAGGAGGTGCGCCGCGAACTGATCAAGAATCCGGAGATCGGCGAGAACGGCCTCTACAAAGGCGGCCTCTATGTCCGCTCGAACTCTGAACCCGAAATTCCAGGACATCGCCGACCGCGTCCTGCGCGCCGGCCTGGTCCGGTATGACCTGCGCCACGGCTATCGTGGCCCGGTGGCCAAGATCGAGCTCGGCGACGACTGGGCCATGAAACTGGCCGCCATTGCGCCGCCGGCCGATCTCTATGACTGGCGCCTCGCGGCCGTCCTGAGCGCAGACGACAAGGAAGCCAAGATCGGCTTTGCCGACAAGTCCGAAGGCACGATGCCATTGGCCGAGCTGAAATGGGCGCGATTTGCCGAAGGCGGCAAGGTCGTGGGCAAGGCCATCGCCAAGGCCTCCGATGCCGTGCAGCCGGGCGATGTGGTGATCGTCACCCTTGCACCAGCGAATGCCGAGGGCGAGGCCTATCCCGAAGGCACCTATGCTCTCCGCCAGATCCCGGAAGTCAGCGGCGCTCTCGTCGCGATGGATCCCCATACCGGCCGCGTCCATGCCCTGACCGGCGGCTGGAGCTATACCCAGAGCGAGTTCAACCGCGCCACCCAGGCGCTGCGGCAGCCCGGCTCAGCCTTCAAGCCGATCGTCTATCTGGCGGCGCTCGACAGCGGGTTCACGCCGTCGACGGTGATCCTGGATGCGCCTGTCACTTTGTCCCAGGGCCCGGGCCTGCCGCTCTGGTCGCCCGAGAACTATGGCGGAGACTTCCTCGGTCCGACCACCATGCGCGTCGGCATCGAGAAGTCCCGCAATCTGATGACCGTCCGCGTCGCCCAGGCCATCGGCATGGAGCGCGTGGTTGAATACGCCACGAAACTCGGCGTGGTCGACCGTATGGATCCCGTGCTGTCCATGTCGCTGGGCGCCGGCGAGACCACGCCGCTGCGCATGGCCACCGCCTATTCGATGATCGTCAATGGCGGCAAGAAGATCACGGCCACCTTCATCGACCGCATCCAGGACCGCCGCGGCCACACCCTGTTCCGCCATGACGGCCGGACCTGCGGCGACTGCGTCAACCAGAGCTGGGCCGACCAGGCCGCGCCCGTGATCCCGGACACCCGTCCGCAGGTGATCGATTCCGGCACCGCCTATCAGATGGTCTCCATTCTGGAAGGCGTGGTGCAGCGGGGCACCGCGACGATCGTCAAGCAAGTCGGCAAGCCGCTGGCCGGCAAGACCGGCACCACCAACGACAGCAAGGACACCTGGTTCGTCGGCTTTTCGCCCGATCTCACCGTCGGCGTCTATATCGGCTTCGACAATCCGCGCAATCTCGGCGACAAGGAAACCGGCGGCGGGTTGGCGGCGCCGATCTTCCGCGATTTTATGACCGAGGCCCTGGCCGAACAGCCGGCTACGCCGTTCCGCGTGCCGGCGGGCATCCGGCTGGTGCGCGTCGATCTCAAGAGCGGTCAGCGTGCCAGCGGCACCGGCACGATCTTCGAGGCCTTCAAGCCGGGGACGGAACCAAATGGCCAGGGCGTCGTCATCGGCGGCTCGGGCGACATGTTCGGCACCGGCGCGGCGGGCAGCGCCACTGGCGGCACCGGCACCGGGACGGCCGCTCCCACGGGAACCGGCGGCTTGTACTGACGCCCCGTTGAATCTACTTAGACGTCTCGATTTTTCGCTCTCCGCTGCGGGGAACTCAGTTCATGCGCGCCGAAATCCAAACCCTCGTCGACCAGATCCGTTCGTCGCTCTCGCTCCTGCGGAGGCATCTTTGACTGGGATAGCGCCGTCAAGCGCCTGGCCGAACTGAACGCCCGCGCCGAGGATCCCGATCTCTGGAACAAACGGGCGGACGCGCAGAAGGTGATGCGCGAACGCACCCATCTCGAAAATGCGATGAAGGCCTATCAGGGCCTGGAACGCGAGCTCGATGACTCGCTGACGCTGATCGAGCTGGGCGAGGCCGAGGGCGATCAGGCTGTTATCGGCGAGGCCGAGGGCGCGCTCAAGAACCTGCAGGCCCGCGCCGCCAAGCGCGAACTGGAGAGCCTGCTGTCGGGCGAGGCCGATCACAGCGACTGCTACGTCGAAGTCAACGCCGGCGCCGGCGGCACCGAAGCGCAGGACTGGGCGGGCATCCTGGCGCGCATGTATACGCGCTGGGCCGAGCAGCATGACAACAAGGTCGAGCTGATCGAAGAGAGCGTGGGGGAAGCGGCCGGGATCAAATCTCAGACCATCCGCGTCACCGGCGAGAATGCCTATGGCTGGTTGAAGACGGAGAGCGGCGTGCACCGGCTGGTGCGCATATCGCCCTTCGACAGCCAGGCGCGGCGCCATACCAGCTTCGCGTCGGTCTGGGTCTATCCGGTTGTGGATGAGAATATCGATATCGAGATCAAGGAATCCGATCTCAGCATCGACACCATGCGCGCCGGCGGCGCCGGCGGCCAGAACGTCAACAAGGTGGAAAGCGCCATACGCATTACCCACGTGCCGACGGGCATCGTGGTGAAGTCGCAGCAGGACCGTTCGCAGCATCGCAACCGCGCCATCGCCATGGCCATGCTGAAAGCACGGCTCTACGAGATGGAACTGCAGAAGCGCGAAGCTGCCTCTGCCGCCACCGAGGCGACCAAGAGCGACATCGGCTGGGGCCACCAGATCCGCTCCTATGTGATGCAGCCCTACCAGATGGTGAAGGATCTGCGCACCAGCGTCGAGACCAGCAATATCCAGGGCGTGCTCGACGGCGATCTCGACGAGTTCCTGTCGGCCTCCCTGGCGTCGCGGGTGGGGAACAAGCGGACCTAGGCCTGAGGCAGCTTGCCGCGCTCGGTCCGGCCTTGCATTCGACATAGCCGCGCCCATCTTCCCACGGAGTACAATTGAAAACTGGGGCGGGTGAAACATGCGTCCGGAAATAAAGCGGGAACTGGAGCGGCAGATCAGACGGGAACGCCTGCGCCAGGGCATGGCCGTGGCGGCGCCCCTGGGCGTAGCGGCAGCGGCTCTCGGCGGCTTCTCCCTACTCCGCGTCTACCATGGCGGCGTATGGATCGCGATGCCGCTGGCCCTTTTGGCGGTGATCGCCAAGCCGCTAATTCTGTTCGTCCACTCCCGCAAGCGGCGGCAACAGAGCCGGGACGACAAGACTGACTAAGCGGCGCATTGATAGATCGGCCGGGGCAGCTCAAGCGCCGGCATACTCACGCTTGATTGGATCGAGGAGCTACTTCATCTCCCCGAATACCGCGACTCTTTTCATTCGCCACGCTGTGTTGGCATGTCGCCTTGGGCGTGGGGCAGCGTGACCGTCGCACGCAGTCCGCCCCCGGCTCGGTTGGACAATACCACGTCGCCGCCATGGGCGCGGAAGACGCTGCGCGCTACGGCAAGGCCGAGTCCCGTGCCACCGGTGTCGCGGCTGCGCGACGAGTTCAGGCGGTAAAACGGCCGGAAGACGCGGTCGAGTTCCTCTTCCGGTATGCCCGGCCCGGCATCGTCGATCGTGACGATGATGCTGCGATCGTCGCCGCCCAGGGCGATCATCGCCTGGCTGCCATAGCGTACGCCATTGTCGATCAGATTGGTAAAGCCGCGCCGAAGCGCCACCGGCTGTCCATCGATTTTCGTGCCGAACGATGCCGTTGGTGCCGCGGACATCCTGGCCTGAGGAATATCCACGCAGATTGCCCGCAATAAATCGGCCACATCGACACTCTGTCGCGGTTCCGTGTTGGCGTCTTCGCGGGCGAAGCTCAATGTGGAGGCGATCATCATCTCCATCTCCGCCAAATCGGCCAACATCTTCTGCTGCTGTTCTGATTCGCCGATCAGTTCCGCCCGCAGCCGCATCCGCGTGATCGGCGTCCGCAGATCGTGCGAAATGGCGGCAATCATCCGCGTGCGGTCCTCGACGAAACGGCGAATCCGGTCCTGCATGTCGTTGAAGGTGCGGATCGCCTGGATGACATCCGATGATCCGGCCTCCGGCAAGGGTGGAGCATTGACGTTGCGCCCCAGGCGCTCCGCCGCTTGGGTCAGGGTGTTCAGCGGCGCTGTCAGCCGGCGAATGCCGATGATGGATAGGGCGAGCACGACGATCAGCGTGCCGATGATCAGCGCGGTCGTGGCGGTCGACCAGGCCGGCACCGTCTGCACGTCGGGCGCCGCAATATTGACCCAGGTCCCGTCCGCGAGCTGCAGTGAAATCACATAGACGCCGTCGCCTGGATTCTGATCCAGCACATCCCGGATGCGGCCGCGCACATCATTGACCCGTTCGCTGAAAAGCGTGCCAAGCGGATTCTCGGTTCCCGCGAATGACCAGGGCGCCGGGAAGTAATCCGCTTCGATCCCGAGCAGTCCCAAGCCTTCGTGCCGCTGATCGATCACTTCGGCGATCAATTGCGCCCGGTCGTTTCGCGGCTTGTTGATGTTGACCGCATTCCCCGGCTCCCAGGCGACGATCAGTCCCGACTTGCTGATGCCCACGGCGATTGCCGGGCGCTCTTCGAGCCGCAGCAGATCGATGGCACGGGTTACCGCGACGACGCGTTCGGCGATGCGCACATTCTCCAGCAAGAGCTGCGCCTCGCGCCGGCTGTCATAGTGGATGGCGACGGTGACAGCCTGCGACACGCCCAACCCGAGGACGATCAGCAGGATCAGCCAGCCGGCCATGCTGGTGGGCAGCAATCGCCTCATGATTTCTGCACGGCCGGCGTGAACTGATAGCCGCCGCCGCGCACGGTGGCGATGATCTGCGGCGCCTTCGGGTCGGACTCGATCTTCCGCCGCAGGCGCATGACCTGCACATCGATGCTGCGGTCGAAAGGAATGGCGGCGCGGCCGCGGGCGAGATCCAGGAGCTGGTCCCGATTCAGCACCCGCTGCGGATGACGCAGGAAGGCGAGGAGCAGGTCGTACTCGCCGGTTGAAAGTTCGACCGGGTTGCCATTCGGAGCCGTCAGCCGCCGCTGTGCCATGTCCAGCGTCCAGCCGGCAAATTGCAGGCTTTCGTTCTTCTCTTCCTTCGCGGCGACGGCCGGCCCGGCGCGCCGCAAGACCGCCTTGATCCGCGCCAACAGTTCCCGAGGGTTGAACGGCTTCGGCAGGTAGTCGTCGGCGCCGACTTCCAGCCCGACGATGCGGTCCGTTTCCTCGCCCATCGCCGTCAGCATGATCAACGGCAGCGTGGAATTGGCGCGCAGGTCGCGGCAGAGGCTGAGCCCGTCCTCGCCGGGCATCATGATGTCGAGGATACCCAGATCGATCCGGGCATCCGCCAGGATGCGCCGGGCCTCGCGGGCATCCTTGGCGGTGCTGACTCGATAGCCATGCTTGGCGAGGAAGCGGGACAGCAAATCCCGGATCTCCCGGTCGTCGTCGACAATCAGCAGGTGGGGCGAAGTTTCCATGATCATCTGGCGTCCGCGTAACCGATAGCAGAACAGGCACCGGGGCCGTCGCGGAAATCCTGTAACGGACTGTAACAGGCGCCGCGCCTGAAGCCATCTGTAACAACAATGCCGTGGCGCGAAATTGCCTCGTTACAGCCAATGCTTAGATCAGATGGCGCGGACGGCAGACGAGACAACCCCCCGCCCACTGATCCGCACCGGCTGCCCTTCGGCGCCGTGTAACGGGAGCTGAAACGAGGAGAGAGACCATGAACGCAACCAAACTGCTGGGCATCGCCATGGCGGCCGCCCTGCTTTCGACCGGCGCGATGGCGGCGACGATGACCCCCGCGCAGCAGTGTTCGGCGCTGCAGAAGCAGTTCGATCAGGAGATCATCAAGCACGGCACGGCCGCCAAGGCCGGCGAGGCGAAGACGTTGCGCACCGAAGCCGGGAAACTTTGCGTCTCCGGCAAGGACGCCGATGGCGTCAAGAAGCTCGAACAGGCGCTCAACGACATCGGCGTGAAGCCGCAGTCGTAACCGGGCCGTTCGGGGAGGCCGGAGCGGTCAATCCCCCGACCCCCGCCCGCCGCTCCGGCCTTACCACCTGACATCATGACCTGGAGATGAAAATGAACCCCACCTTTTCCAACGCCCCTGCTCGTGGCGACGCCGCTGCCAAGCGGGAGCCGCAATCCACGCCGAACAGCCCGGCTCACCGGGCAGGCCGAATCCGGCCCGCTTTCGTTGCCGCTGTAGCGGGTGCCGGATTTCTGTTCAGCTTTTCCGCCGCCCACGCCGAACTGGCACCCTCGACCTTCGCCGATCTCGCGCAGAAGGTGACGCCGTCCGTCGTGACGATCTCGTCCTCCCACAAGGTGGAGCGGCAGGCGGAAGGTCCTGACATGCCGTTCCAGTTTCCCCCGGGATCGCCGTTCGAGGACTTCTTCAAGCATTTCCGCGACCAGCAGGGCCAGGGCGGCACCGAACATGTGCGGGCGCTTGGCTCCGGCTTCATCATCGATGCAACCGGCTATGTCGTGACCAACCACCACGTCATCGACCAGGCCACTGACATCGAAGTGACACTGTCGACCGGCAAGGAATATCCGGCCAAGCTGATCGGCACCGATGCAAAGACCGACCTGGCGCTGCTGAAGATCAGCGCGCCGCAGCCGCTGCCTGTGGCCAATTTCGGCGACTCCGACAAGCTGCGCATCGGCGATTGGGTGATGTCCGTCGGCAATCCCTTCGGGCTCGGCGGCACAGTGACCACGGGCGTCCTGTCGGCACGTGGCCGCGACATTCACTCCGGTCCGTTCGATGATTTCCTGCAGATCGATGCCGCAATCAACCAGGGCAACTCCGGCGGACCGACATTCAACCTCGCCGGCGACGTGGTGGGCATCAACACCGCCATCTACTCGCCCAACGGCGGCAGCGTCGGCATCGGCTTTGCCATCCCGGCCAACATGGCGAAACCGGTGATCGCGCAGTTGCGCGAGCATGGCTCGGTGTCCCGCGGCTGGCTCGGTGTCGGCATCCAGCCGGTCACGCCGGAGATCGCTTCCGCCGTCGGCCTTGCCGATCCCAGCGGCGCTCTGGTGATGAAGGTCGAGCCCGAGAGCCCGGCGGCGAAAGCCGGCCTGCGCAAGGGCGACGTGATCACCGGCTTCAATGGCCAGAAGGTCGATGCGCTGCACGATCTGACCCGCCTGGTCGCCGATACCCGCGCCGGCACCAAGGTCGATATGAAGATCTGGCGCGACAAGAAGAACGAGACGTTGTCAGTCGAGATCGCCAAGCTGAAGGCCGAGCGCATCGCCAGTGCCGGTGATCGGCCCGCGGTTGAGGACGGCGCCGATGGCCGCGCGGTCAAGGAGTTGGGCGCCAGGCTCACGGCCCTGACTCCCGATATCCGGCAGCAGCTCGATATCCCCGACGCGGTCACCGGCGTCATGATCACCGATGTCGACAGCGACGGGGCGGCGGCCGAGCAGGGCCTCCAATCGGGCGACATCATCGTACAGGTGGGCCAGAAGCCGGTGGCGACGCCGGCCGACGTGGCGGCGATCGTCGATGCGGCGGTCGAAGCCAAGCAGGAAGCCGTGCTCCTGCTGGTCAACCACCGGGGCGACGAACTCTTCGTCGCGGTGAAGGTCAGCCAAACTTAACCCCAAACCCCGAAGTATGGCTGATCCGTCGCGGGGCCGCGCCAGGTGTCCGATTCAAAGGACAACTTGGCCGGCCCCTCGATGCTTCACTAGTGATTTTGTTCCCGACAGAACCCCCAGCGCTGTTGTCCGCTCCCGGCCGCGGGCATGGAACAACTTCGCGCATCCAGCATTTTCAAAAATGAAAGGGGGCGACCGTTGCGGGACGCGTCGCTGTTGGAATGAAGACCACGACACTAGTCATGATACTTACCTTGTTGGCGATTCCCTTGCTGATTGCCGGATATTTTTATCACCTCTGGAGTGTGGACCAGCAGCGCTGGGCAGCTGCTCGCGAGGCGGCAGAATTGCGCTACGCGCAGGCGATCGAATCGGATTGCCGGTTGGGAAAAATCACCGACAGCACGAAATGCACCAAGGCGCTCAGCTACCTGACCGCACAGGTTGAGGTATCCAATTGAGTTCGTAATCGGGACCGGCCGCCAACAGCCGCATGCGGCTCCGATTTCCGCGCCCTAAGGCAGGTTCGGCGTATCGGTCCGCCGGACTTCGCTCGGCCGTAGCTGGCCCCGCAAAGCCTGGACTTCTCCGAGAAGGTCGGCGGTCAGCGCCGCCTGGCGGTCCATCCGGTCCTTTATCCCGAACACGGCAAAGGGCAGGAAGAACCACAGGATCGCGGTGATCAGCAAAAGGACCGCAGCAGCCAAGCTGACATAGTTCTGGATTTCAGGCGTGAATATGGATTCCATGATGCCTCGACATCGTTGGGGGGCCGCGAAATCTGAACACTTGAATTGCTAAAGCGTTCCATCAGCCATGCCATGTCTTAACGCATTCGCCCCACCGATTGCGGCGCTACAGCGCCTTCACGGCCTTCAGCACGTCCTCCACATGGCCGGGCACCTTGACCTTGCGCCAGATGCCCTGGATCACGCCATTGCCGTCGATCAGGAAGGTGGCGCGTTCCATGCCCATGTACTTCCGGCCGTACATGCTCTTCTCCACCCAGGTGCCATAGGCTTCCGAGGTCTTGCCGTCGGCGTCGCTGCCCAGGGCAAAGGGCAGATCGTATTTCTTCTTGAACTTGTCGTGGCTGGCGACGCTGTCGCGGGACACGCCGATGACCGCCGCCTTCACCTTCTTGAAGTCCGGCAGGGTGTCGCGGAAGCCGCAGGCCTCCTTGGTGCAGCCGGAGGTGTCATCCTTCGGATAAAAGTAAAGTATGACATTCTTGCCCCTAAGTTCCGCCAGCGAGACGGCGCCATTGCCGTCGGTCGGCATTTTGAAGTTCGGAGCCTTGTCGCCGACTTTTAGTTCCTTGCTTGCCATGTTCGATCCCGTTCCTATTTTTCTGCAGTGGTCTGCCGGAGGGACGGCGTTCCCACGATTTCGATGAAATGCCGCCGCGTGCGCGCCGCTACCTCGGAGATATTTCGCTCGAGATCGCCGAAGTCAACGGCGCCGCCGGCGGCGACTAGCGAGCGCCGCACGCTGTCGGGCCAGGTCTCGACGGGAGTGGTCGACCCGACCGTCAGCCTGAGATAGCCCACCAGCTTGTGCCAGAGCCGCAATGTGACCTGAAGGTCCGCGCCGCTCTCCCGCGGGATGACGCCGGCTGCCGTCGCGCGTTCCAGCGTTTCCAGCGTGCCGGGAACCGCGAGGTCGGGATGCGCCGCGCCATGGCGGAGCTGCAGGAATTGCGCGAGGAACTCGATGTCGATCAAGCCTCCCGGACAATATTTCAGGTCCCAAAGCCGGTCGCCGGGAAACTGCTGGGCAATGCGGGCGCGCATATCAGCCACATCCGCGGCGACCTTCCCGGGGGCACGCGGCTGGCAGACGACGGCGCGGATGCTGCTCTCGGCCCGCACCATGGCAGCGGGCGAACCCGCGACGGCGCGGGCCCGGGTCAGCGCCATATGCTCCCAGGTCCAGGCGCTCTCGGTCTGATAGCGCAGGAATCCCCCGAAGTCGAGGCAATCGGCCCCTGGTTGCCCGACGGCCGCAGCCGCATATCGACTTCGTAGAGCAATCCCTCGCCGGTCTGCGCGGTGATGGCGTTGATCATCCGCTGCGCCAGCCGGGCGTAGTAGTGCATGGGCGCCAGCGGCTTGCGCCCGTCCGACAGCAGGTCATGCAGGCCCTCGTCGGTATCGCTGCCTTCCGGCACATCGTAGATGAAAATCAGATCGAGATCGGAGGTGAAGGACAGCTCCCGGCTGCCCAGCTTGCCCAACCCCACCGTGACCAGCCCGTCGCCCGGCAGCCGGCCATGGACCCTGGCGAACTCCGCTTCCACATGGGGCTGCAGCTCGGCGATCGCGCAGTCGGCGATATCGGCCAACGGCGCGCCGGCCGCATCGGCGCCCATCATGCCCCGGAGAATGCGCACGCCCACCTGGAACTGCCGGTCCTTGGTCCAGCGGCGCACGATCTCCAGCACATCCTGATAGTCATTGGCCTGCCCGAGCTGGACGCGAAGATCGGCGCGCAGATGATCCCGGTCCGGCATCGCATCGAAGAAGCCCTTCACCAGCACGGCATCCAGCAGACCGGCATTGCGGCTGAGATGCTCGGCCAGCCGCGGCGCGCTGCCCATGATTTCCGCCAGCAGATCCAGCAGTCCCGGATTGACATACAGCATGGAGAAGAGCTGCACCCCCGCCGGCAGCCGGCCGAGGAATTCGTCGAACCGGGCGAAGGCCAGATCGGGATTGGCGGTCTTGCACAGTACGTCCAGCAGCCGCGGCATGATCTCCGTCAGCAATTCCCGCGCCCGGGTGCTGCGCATGGCCCGGTAGCGGCCGTGATGCCAGCCGCGGATGACCGTGGACACCGACGCGCCGTCGGAGAACCCCATGCGCCCCAGCGTCTGCACCGTCTCCGGGTCGTTGTCCGTGCCCGTGAACACCAGATTGCCGGGGCCGCCCAGGGACGGCGCCTCTTCGAACAGTTCGGCGTAATGATCTTCCACATTGCCGAGATGGCTGAGCAATGTTTCGCTGAATGCGGCCGCCGAGTCGAAGCCGGCAAACAGCGCGAAGGCCTCGAGTTCCGCCGGCGCCGTGGGCAGCGTCTGCGTCTGCCGGTCCTCGATCATCTGCAGCCGGTGCTCGATCACCCGCAGGAAGCGATAGGCCTCGATCATCTCCGCCGCCGTCTCCGGCTTCACCCGTCCCGCCGCCACCAGCGCCTCGATCGCCGCGCAGGTGGAGGATTGCCGCAGCTCCGGATTGCGCCCGCCCCAGATCAGTTGCTGGGTCTGGGCGAAGAACTCGATCTCGCGGATGCCGCCGCGGCCGAGCTTGATGTTATGGCCGGCCACGGCGATGTCCCGGTGGCCTTTCACCGCATGGATCTGCCGCTTGATGGAATGGATGTCCTGGATGGCGGCAAAATCCAGATGCTTGCGCCAGACGAACGGCCGCAGGCGCTTCCGGAAGGTCTCGCCCGCCTGGATATCACCAGCAATCGCCCGCGCCTTGATCATCGCCGCCCGCTCCCAGTTCTGTCCCATGCCCTCATAATACGTCTCGGCGGCCAGTACCGAGAGGGCGAGGGGCGTGGAGGCGGGGTCGGGCCGCAGCCGGAGGTCGGTGCGGAACACATAGCCGGCGTCGGTCCGCTCCTGGAGGATGCGCAGCAGGTCCCGCGCCAGGCGGACGAAGAAATCCTGGATCGTGCGCTTGCCGGTGTAGCGGGCGATTTCCGGGTCGTAGAGCAATATCAGATCGATATCGCTGGAATAATTCAGCTCGCGCGCGCCAAGTTTCCCCATGCCCAGAACAACCAGCCCGGAGCGCTCCAGCGGGTTGTCGGTGTGCGCTGGCGCCAGGTCGCCCGCGTCGATGCCCCGTTGCAGCAGGTGCCTCGCTGCGCCGTTGACCGCGGCGTCGGCGAAGTCGCTCAGAGCCCCGGTCACCCCCTCCAGCGGCAGAATTCCCATAATATCGGCCAAAGCCACGGTGAGTGCGACTCGGCGCCGCGCTTGGCGCAGTGCCTGCATCAGCCGGCCGGTGTCTTTTTCCGTTGCAGCAGAAGCGTTTACAAAGCACCCCAATTCCTCCAAGACAGGTTGCGGCCCCTGGGCTAGAACCGCTGACAGGACATCCCCATCTAAAAGTAGACAGTTGGTCAGGAACGGGCTGTTGCCGAAAATTGATTCCAGAAGCGCCCGTCCGGCCCTGTCTTCCGCGAAGGCCAGTGCGAAAGCGGCGAGATCGCCGTTTGCGCCGTCGCGGGCCCGGTCGCG
Organism: uncultured Alphaproteobacteria bacterium; assembly: GCA_963851215.1. Lineage (GTDB taxonomy): Bacteria > Pseudomonadota > Alphaproteobacteria > Dongiales > Dongiaceae > DATKFM01. Next base: position 151,911 of record CAWKOG010000022.1, on the reverse strand, counting down.
CCAGCGCTCGAGCCCGAGAGACGCCCGCGCCGGATTGCCCGGCCGGGGCAGATTATCGGGCACCGGGGGCGGTATCAGAGGGTTAGGGAATAATGGCACTCGCTATACAGGCCCGGCGTCCGGGCCGCCTTGCGTCTGAAGCCGTCGATTCGAAGCAGAAGGTAGCCGGTTGATCCGCCGTTCGACAAAGATCTTCATGGAGGTGCTGGCCGCGACGGTGTCGGGCTTCGCTATCCTGGTCCTGCTGCTGGCCTGGCGCCTCAACCAGGAAGAGCCGCTGCTGCTGGAATCCCTGACGCCCTATCTGGAGACCGCGCTGCAGCCCTCGGACGGCGCCTATAATGTGCAAATAGGCGACACGCGCCTCACCTGGGCCGGCTGGGACCGCACCTTCGATCTGCGCGCCGACGATGTGCAGTTCGTGGATCCCACCAACAGCCGTGTCGTCGCGGTCATTCCCGAGATCTCCATCACCCTCAGCGTCCGCGCCCTGCTGCTGCATGGCACTGTGGCGCCGACCGCCATCGAGGTCTTCCGGCCGCATCTGACGATCCTGCGGGAAATCGACGGCGAGTTCCGCGTTCTGCAGGACGAACAGCAGAGCACCAACTCGATTGACACCTCGACGGCGCCGATCCTGCCGGAGTTCTTCGATCGCCTGTCCGAGACGGCGGACAAGGATCAGCCGACCGCCTATCTCGACCGCATCGCCATCATCGACGGTACGCTCAACATCATCGACCGCCGCACCGGCATCAATTGGGCGGTACCCGACGCGGACATCAGCGTGCGGCGGACCGATGCCGGCCTGCAGGGCAATCTGATGATGGCGATCGAGCGCCTCGGCCCGCCGGCGCGATTGAACGCCGGCCTCACCTACGACGAAGCGACCGGCAGCATTCTTCTTAACGGCACGTTCTCCGACGTTCAGGCCGGACCCTTGGCCCTGATCGATCCGCGTCTCGCCCTGCTGCGCGGCTTCGTCATGACCTTCAACGGTTCGATCATCACCTCGATCACCGCCGATGGCAGGATCGGCGACAGCCGCGTTGAACTCATCGGCGGCGCCGGCACGGCGATGCTGCTCGGCGAACTCGACGCGCCGCTGAAGATTACCCAGGCCCGTTTCGTCGGCACGCTGAATTCGGACGACGACCGCCTGACCCTCGACGAGGCGACGCTGGTTCTCGACGGCCCGGTACTCAAAGCCAAGGGCACGCTGACTGCGGCACAGGCCGGCCTGATGGTGCAGGATCAATCCGGCTTCGGCGCCGACATGAAGCTCAGCCTGCATCTGCAGGGCAGCAACATTCCGGTCGCGCCTCTGCACCGCTATTGGCCGAAGAATGCCGGCAAGAACGCCAGGGAGTGGGTCATCGAGAACATGACCGCCGGCTTGGTCGAGACGCTCGAGGCCGACATTGCGCTCGACGTGCCCGGCGCCGATTGGAATCGGGCGGAGATCAGCAACTTCCTCGGCAGCATGAAAGCGAAGGATCTGACCATCAACTATCTCAGCCCGATGCCGCCGATCGAGGCGGCCAGCGGCGTTGCGACTTTCACCGAGAAGGAGTTCACGGTGGAATTCGGCGGCGGCACGGTGCAGGGGCTGACCATCACCGGCGGCAAGCTGGTGATCGACGATTTCGACAAGCCCGTGCAGATGATCGATGTGCTGGCCCAGGTCAAGGGGTCCCTGCCGGACACGCTGACGCTCCTGGATCATCCGCGCCTGGGCTATATCTCGAAGCTCGGCCTCGATCCCAAGGGCACCAAGGGCGACGTTGTGGCCGAACTCGGCTTCCGTTTTCCGGCCGAGAAGGACATCAGCTTCGATCAGGTCGAGCTGAGCGCAACCGGCGACATCACCAACGCTGCCATCGGCAAGGCCCTGCTGGACAAGGATTTCACCGACGGCAATCTCAAACTCAAGCTGAACCAGAATTCGATGAATCTTGCCGGCAAGGGCAGTTTGGCCGGCGTTCCCATAGAATTGGACTGGGAGGAGAATTTCAGCGGCGGCAAGTTCATCCGCCGCATCACCAACAAGGGCACGACCACCAGCGAACAGCGCCGTGCGTTGGGCTTCGATTACAGTCCTTACATAGATGGTCCTGTCGGCTCAGATATCGTCTACACAGTGTTGCCGAAGAAGCGCGCCATCGTGGCCGCCAAGCTCGATCTCGCGCAGAGTTCCATGGTCATCGATACCGTGAACTGGCGCAAGGAGCCGGGCGTGCCAGGCGCTGCCAGCTTCGAGCTCGAACTGCTCGACGGGAATATTGCCTCGATACATGACATCGCCGTGGCGGCGGGCGATCTGGTGATTGATGGCAACGCCGAGTTCACCGCCGAGACGGGCAAGCCGGCACGCATTGAGCTGTCGCGCTTCAATGTCGGCCGCTCGCGCCTCAGCGGCGTCACCGCCGACTTCGCGCCCGGCTATCCCGACATCGTCATCGGCGGCGGCGAGTTCGATGCCGAATCGCTGCTCGGAAGCGACAAAGAAAAGAAGAAGGCAGACGAACCGACGCCGGCCTTCGCGCTGCGGGCTGACCGCCTGGACAAGATCTTCTTGAAGGAGAAGCGTGAGCTGACGCAGGTCTCGGTCCAGCTCCGGCATGATACGGAGTGGTGGGATCTGATTGACCTGAAGGCCAATGTGCCGTCGGGCGGGCCGGTGACGTTGCACTACGGTCCGGCGGAAGGAGCCCGCCACATCCTGCATGTGGACTCCGCTGATGCCGGCGCGGTGCTTGCGGCACTCGGCATCTCTCAATCTGTGCGCGGCGGAAGCTTGCTGATCAACGCCGAGGCTCATGACAACGAGCCGCATCGGCCGCTGAAGGGTGGCGTGCTGGTCACGGACTTCCGCTTGGTCGATGCGCCGGTCCTGGCGCGGCTGCTGACTATGGCGACGATCACTGGTTTCGTCGATATGATGAGCGGCGACGGATTCCAATTCGATAAGTTCAAGATGCAGTTCATCAAGACCGAGGGGCGCATCGATATCGATCTCGCAAAGGCGCACGGCCCCTCAATTGGCATTACGGGCGCCGGTCATGTCGACTTCGACAAGAACCGGATGAGTATCGCCGGCACGGTGATCCCGGTGAACGCGGTGAATAGCGTGCTCAGCGATATTCCCATTCTGGGCGACATCCTGTTCGGCGAGGGAATGTTTGCCGTGACCTATGGCGCCCAGGGCGATCTCGACAATCCGGAGATCTCGGTGAATCCCCTTTCGGCCATCGCGCCGGGATTTATCAAGGGCATGTTCGAATACTCGACCGGCGACGAGCCGCCGCCGGAGATTCAGGCCTTGCCGCCGACCACCGGCGGCCAGAAATAGCCGTCCTTTGGCAGCGCGATCAGCGCTGCTCGACCAGGAAATTGCCGTGATCGTCGGTGCGCGACTGCTGCTTTGCCAGCAAAAGCAGAGTTGTCGTCGGTTGCTCGATCAATGCCGGGCCGTCGATGACAGCGCCGGTACCGAGCGCCGTTCCGTCATATACCGGCACCTCCTGCCGCCCGCTGCTGCCAAGGAACACGGCGCGGCGTGACTTCGGCTTGGCCTGCCCCTGCTGCGGTGGCAGCGATTTGCCGCGCCGGCTGCGGCCGCCGGTATCGCCGATGGCACGCACCTTCCAGGTCGTGAATTCCACGATGTCGGCCTCGTCCTTGATGGTGTAGATGCGTTCATGCATCTGGTGGAACGCGGCGACCAGCCGCGGCAAGTCATCCTTGCCGAGTTTCCCGCCGGTCATGTCGAACGACACTTCAATGTCCCAGGACTGATAGAGATACCGGCCCTGGAAGGCATGTTCGAAGCGCTGCTTGTCGGCGGGAATGCGCGCCCGCTTCAGGAACGCGGCACCGCGCTTGCCGAGATCGGCGAGCAGCTTGTTCACCTTGGCTAGCAGGAAGTCGCGATCAGTGGTGTGCTGTGTCCCCATTCCTCCCAGCGCACGTCCGAAATCAATCCGCCATAGGCGCTGAGGCCGGCAGCGAATTTCGGCACCATGAAGCTCTTGATGCCCATCAACCGCGCCATCTCGCCGATGTGACAGGCGGTGGCGCCGCCGCCGCTGACCACATAGCTGTCCCGCGGATCGATGCCCTCGTTGATCGTGATATCCTCGATGGCGGCGATCATGTTGTGATTGCTGGTGGTGTAGATGGCGTAGGCCGACGCCTCGAGACTCAGTTTCAGCTTTGCCGCGATCTTGCCGACCGCCGCCTCTGCTTTCGCGCGATCCAGCTTGATCTTGCCGCCGAGATAATAGTCGGGGTCGATGATGCCCAGCACGACATTGGCGTCGGTGACCGTCGCCTCCGTTCCGCCGAGCCCATAGCAGGCCGGCCCCGGCCGCGCGCCGGCGCTCTGCGGTCCGACTTTCAGCAAGCCGCCCGCATCGACCCAGGCGATGCTGCCGCCGCCGGCGCCGACAGAACGTACATCGATCTTCGGAATGCCCAGCATCTCCATGCCGAATGTCGCCTCCGGCGTGACCACAAGTTGCCGGTTGCGCAGGGCCGACACGTCGAACGTGGTGCCGCCCATATCGACGACGATCACATTGTCGGCGCTGGTCAGATGCATGCCGGCGATCGGCGCCAGGGTAGGGCCGGACATCACGCTATAGATCGGCCGGCGGATGATCTCGTCGGGCGGCATCATGCCGCCAACGCAGTTGCCGATCAGCAGTTCGTTCTTGAATCCGGCGTCCTGCAGAACCTTGGCCAATTTCTCCGTATAGGCGCTGACGATCGGATAGAGGGCGGCGTTGATGGCCGTTGAGATCGTGCGCCGGTATTCCCTGGGGATCGGATTGAGTTCATGGCTCAGGCTGATCGGAATCCCTGGCAGTTCCTTCTGCAGGATCTCGCGCACGCGCCGCTCATGGGACGGGTTGACGATCGACCAGAGCAGGCACACCGCCACTGCCTTCACGCCGCATTTCTTCAAGTGCCGCGCCGCGGCGGCCACGTCCTTCTCGTTCAGCTTGTCGATCTCGTGCCCCATCGCATCGATGCGGCCGCGGACTTCGCAGGTGCGGCTGCGTGGGATGAACGGCGGCGGGAAGTCGATCTTGGTGTTGAAGGCGCGCTTTCGCGGCGACTCGCGCAAGGTCAGGATATCCGGATGCCCGGCCGTGCAGATCAGCCCCGCCTCGGAAACCTTGCCTTCGATCAGCGCATTGGTGGAAACGGTGGTGCCGTGGACCAGCATATCCATCTTGCCCAGGAAATCGCCCAGCTTCATGTCGTGGCTCGCCGCCGCGACGCCGAGAACGTCGATGAACCCACGCTCGAATTCACCCGGCGTAGTCGGCGATTTGAAGATCTCCAGGTCCGATTGACGGCTGTAGAGGACCAGATCGGTGAAGGTCCCGCCGATATCGATGCAGCCCACGAACATCTCAGATCTCCTTTTTCTTATCTTGTCCGGCCATCGGCAGCGTCACTTCCCAATCGCCGACCAGCCCGTGGGGCCTCAGGATCAGGATGCCCAAAAGTATGGCCGCCAGCACGATCTCCTGCAGCCCGGCCGGCGCCGAGATCGTCAGGTCGCCAAAGCTGATGCCCCGCTCGATCGAGCGGAATAGCTGCGACACGGTCGACACCAGGGCGACGCCGACACAGGCGCCGGTCAGGCTCCGCATCCCGCCGATCACCAGCATGGTCAGGGTGACGAAGGTCAGGTCGAGATAGAACGTGTTCGCGGTCATCGTGCCGAGGAAGTGGCCGTATAGCACGCCGCCGGTGGCGACGATGACCGCGCTCAGCACAAAGGCGATCAGCCGCTCCCGGGAGATGTCGATGCCGGTGGCCGCCGCGGCTACCTCGTTCTCGCGCGAGCAGCGCAGCGCAAGGCCGTGGCGGGTCATGCCGAAGGCTGCCGCGACGATCAGGGCAACTCCCGCCCCGGCGGCGGCCACCCAGAGATCGGTGTATCGCGGCAGCCCGACCAGCGCCTGCCGGCCTCCGGTCACCGCCTGCCAGTTGGACGCGACGACATGGGTGATCACGAGAAGCGCGAATGTCGCCATCGGCAACGCGATGCCGCGGAGGCGCACCAGCGGCAGGGCGACCAGCAGCGCGATCAGGCCGGCGGCGGCGATGGCGATGACAAGCGCTACGCCGCCCGGCAACTGCAATGCCTCCAGGAATGGCGGCAGATTGAGCGCTACGGCCTTTTTCGCCGGGGCGATGGTCAGGACGGCCGAGATGTAACCGCCGAGCGCCATGAACGCCACATGGCCGAAAGAGAACACGCCGGAATTGCCGACGAAGACATAGAGCCCGATGACCACCGTCAGCTTGATCAGCGCTTCCACCACGGTCCGCTGCAAGGCCGGCGGCATGAAGAGGCTGACCGCGACGACAAGGGCGAGCAGGCCCAGGAGCAGGCCGGCGGTCTGCAACGGCTTCGGTTCGCTGGAAAAATGCGCCAGCGCCATGGCTAGACCCGCTCCCGGTCGGCGCGGCGCACCAGAAGGCCCTGCGGCCGCCACAGCAGGAAGGCGATGAACAGCAGGAAGACGAAGGCGTCGCGGTACGGCCGCATCTCCACCGGCAGATAGGCCTGCAGCGATACCGAGACGATGCCGACCAGGAAACCGCCGAGTGCTGCGCCGGTCAGCGATCCCATGCCGCCGATGACCGAGGCGACGAAGGCGATCAGCACCATGCTGACGCCCATCTTGTAGGACACGCTGCCGGTCTGGGTGACGAGATAGAGCGAGACGATGCTGGCCAGCACGCCGGAGATGGCGAAGGCGACCGCGAACACCAGGTTCGCCCGCACGCCCACCAGCCGCGCCATGGTGAAATCCTCGGCGGCCGCCCGCATCTGCACGCCGACACGCGAGCGGCGGAAGAACAGGACCAGCCCACCCATCAAGGCCAGGGTCACAATGATCGTCGCGATCTGCAGCCGCGGCACCCTGAGCCCGCCGATATCCACGCTCTCGCCCAACTGCGCCATGAAATCCACGCCCATCGGCCGCGCGCCGAAGGTGATGAGCACGATATGCTGCACCAGATAGGACACGGCGAAGGAAGCGATCAGCAGCGTCGCCGGATTGGCGCGGCGCAGCGGCCGGAAGGCCAGCCGCTCCATGCCCAGCGCCAGGATCGACACCACGAGTATCGCCGCCAGCGCCATCACGATGTAGGGCTGCCCCGCCAGGCCATAGAGCATGAATCCGCCGACCATGATCAGTTCGCCATGGGCGAAATTGATCAGCCGCATGATGCTGAAGATCAGGCCGATGCCCAGCGCGGCGAGGGCGTAGATGGCGCCCAGGCTGATGGCGTCGATGGCGTTCTGCAGCACGATCACGGCGCGCGCGCTCCGCTCATGGCGCCGAAATAGGCGGTATCGAACGCCGCGGTTCCCTGCAGCTCCGCCGAGCGGCCGGAGATCGTCACGGCGCCGGAGTTCAGCACATAGGTCCGGTCGGCCACCTTCAGCGCCCGGCCGACGCTCTGCTCGACGATCAGGATGGTGACGCCGCCGCGGCGCAGCTCCTCGATCGCGTCATAGACCTGTTTCACCACCAGCGGCGCCAAGCCCAGCGAAGGCTCGTCCAGCAGCAGCAGCCGCGGCTTGGCGAGCAGGGCGCGGGCGATCGCCAGCATCTGCTGCTCGCCGCCCGACAGCTTGCCTGCCCGCTGCCGCAGCCGCTCCCGCAGCACCGGAAAGAGATCGAGCACGCGCTCCGTGTCGGCTGCAATCGCCGCCCTGTCCGACCGCGTTGTGGCCCCCAAAGCGATGTTTTCAGCGACGGTAAGCGATCCGAAGATATGGCGGCCCTCGGGCACCAGCGACAAACCGCCGGCCACCAGCCGTTCCGGCGCGGCTCCCGTCACGCTGCCGCCGGCAAACTCGATGCTGCCCTGCTTGGCGCGGACGATGCCCGCGATGGTCAGCAGCAGCGTGGATTTGCCGGCGCCGTTCGGGCCGATCACGGCGACGATCTCGCCCTCGGCGACCCGCAGCGACACGCCGCGCAGCGCGACGATGCTGCCATAGCTGACATGAAGATTCCCGACCGACAGCATGGCTCAGACCGGCTCTTCGCCGAGATAGGCCTGGCGCACGGCGGCGTCGTTGCGGATTTCATCGGGGAGGCCGATGGCGATTGTGCGCCCCTGCTGCAGCACATGGATGCGGTCGCAGAGCGCGAAGATCAGCGACATCCGGTGCTCGATCAGCAGGATGCCGCAAGCGAGCTCGCGCCGGATGCGGCCGACCACCAGTTTCAGGTCCTCGCATTCGGCATCGTTCAGCCCCGCCGCCGGTTCGTCCATCAGCAGGAATTGCGGCGCCATGGCAACGGCGCGCGCGATGCCGACCCGGCGCTCCTCGCCGAAGGGCAGGGTGTCGACTTTCCGGTGGGCACGGGCGCCGAGGCCGAGCCAGTCCAGCACCTCCATCGCCCGCCGCCGCGCCGCGGCGCGGCCGAGGCCGGTGGCCATGGCGCCGGCCTCCACATTCTCCAGCGCCGTCAGGCCGGCGAAGGGCAGCACGTTCTGGAAGGTGCGCACCAGGCCGCGGCGGCTGCGCTCATGGGGCTGGCCAGCGGCCGATGTCCACGGCCGCCCAGATGCACGCTGCCGCTGTCGGCCTCCTGAAAGCCGGTGAGCACATTGACCAGCGTCGTCTTGCCGGCGCCGTTCGGGCCGATCAGGCCGAGCACCTCGCCGCTGTCGAGCCGCAGGCTGACCCGGTCGATGGCGCGCAGTCCCTGAAAGTTCACGACGACGTCGGCGGTTTCCAGCGCCGACGCCGTCGCGATCTCCTTTGCTACCGCCGTGCCGGTCATGCGCGGCCCACCCCGGATATTAACTCTGCAATGCCGCGAACTATTGCGGCATCTTCTCGGCGCGCACCACCTGGATGACGTTGCCGGACTTGCCGCCGTTCACTTCGATCAGCAGCAGGTCGCGCTGCATGTTGATATGCTGATCGGCGGTGAAGGTGGTCGGCCCGGCCAGCAGCGGCTCGTCCTTGAAGGTCTGCAGCGCGTCCCGCACCTTGTCGGTGTCGAAGGTCCCGGCCCGCTCCACGGCGCGGCTCCAGGCTTCGATCACGCTGTAGCCGGTGATGGCGTGGGAGGTGACGGGCATCTTGTTGTACTTGGCCTTGAACTTGTCCATGAAGGCCTGCACGTCCGGCCGGCTGTCATTGCCGAACACCGATCCGTAGGTGACGAAATACATGTCGCTCAGGTTCGGCACGCCTTCCAGCCAATAGTCGCCGTCCCAGGATTCCGAGCCCATCAGCGGCTGGTTCACTCTCGGCCGCGCGCAACTGGCGCATGGCGCTGACGCCGCCCGGCGGGAAGGAGCAGAGGACGATGAAGTCCGGCTGTTTCGGCAGCGCCTTGATGCGGGTGATCTGGCTGGCGATCTGCGGATCCTCGCCGCCGAAGGTGTCCTCGCCCAGCAGCGCGTCCGCGCCCGCCAGCTCCGCCCAGCGCCGCTTGAAGAAATCGGCCCAGGTGGCGTCGAAGGCGATGGTGGTATCCATCAGCACATAGCCCGTGCGCCAGCCCTTCACGTTGTAGGCCCATTCCGCCATCGCCACCGCCTGGCCGGGCGCGCCGGTGGCCATGGTGAAGGCGTTGGGGCCGATGCCGCTCGGCCCGAACTTCGGATCGCCGGCGCAGGTGGAGAAGGCGATCAGGTTGGCGCCGTCGGCCACCGATGCCGCCGCACTGCCGAAATCGTAGTCGCAGGTCACCACCACCATCGAAGCGCCCTTGTCGATCACGTCCTGCGCCGCCGTGGCGCCATAGGCGATATCCGACTTGGTGTCGGAATAGATGATCTTGATCTGCCGGCCGAGGATGCCGCCCTTGGCGTTGATTTCCTCGATCGCGACCTCCATCGCCTCGGCCGGGCCTTCGTCATAGGGCGCGACCACGCCGCTCTGGGCGATCGCAGCGCCGATGATGATCGGATCCTCGGCCGCGGCCGGCCCGGCGGCCAGCAACGCCGCGCCGGCCAGCATGATGGTGAATGACAGCTTCTGTTTCATGATTTTCTCCCTGTTTTTCTTGCGGCACTGCGGGACCGCCTTCCGTTTCCGTTCTTTGCCGCTGATTTCGCGGCGCGGCTCTTGCCGCCGCGCGAGCGCAGCCGGCGCGTGCCGTCTTCATCCAGCAGATGATCGACGCCGTTCGCCCCGAGCCGCACGGCGACGCCGAACATCTTCCGCGCCACTTCGGCGCTCAACCAATTCCGGTTCACATCCGCCAGCACTCGCTGCGGATCGCGCGTCAGCGGATCGCCATAGCCGCCGCCGGCGCAGCTCCGGTAATGCACCGCTTCCTTCTCGCTGGCGCTGCAATGGTCGAAGTCCGGCTGCCGCTCCAGCTTGCCGTTGCGGTAGCGCTTCCAGGTGCCGCAGCCGGCGCCCGCCTTGCCGCCGAGCACGCCCTTGGCCGGGAAGGTGCCGCCATCGCCGAAGAAATAGACCGTCATGTCGCCGGTGAGCGACCGGTAGGAGCCCTTCACCGCCGGCGCGCCGTTCCAGCGGCCATAGCCCATGCTGTCCGGCGCGATGCTGCGCTCCTCGATCAGGATCGGATAGGCGGCCTCGTCCACCTCGATGGAGTCGTTGACCATGATGCCGTTGCCGACGGCGCATTCATAGGTCACCCAGCCGTCATGGCCATAGGTGCCGGGCCCGCCCGACAGGCCGAGCATGAGCTGCGTCACATACTGCACTTGGTCCTTGCGCCGCTTGTCGGTGCCGGAGACGACGCCCAGCGCGGCCGAGGCGTTGCCGCCGCCTTCGCCCATGCCATAGGGCTCGCCGATCTGCGCGAAGCAGCAGGCCACCGCGTTCGCCAGCCGCTCATTGACGTTGCTGGTGGCGCAGGAGGTGCCGATCGGATGCTGCGGCCGGCCCACCACGCAATTGTCCCGCATCAGCACCTCGATGCGGCTGGCGCTGCCGTGGTTATGCGGGTATCGAGGGATCGATGTTGTAATAGACGCCGGTGCGGCAGGAGGCGACGACGCAGGCCTCCGTGACGTTCAGCCCGCCCGGCACGCAATCGGGATTGTCCCGCACATCGACAATGACTTTGCCCCGCTTGGGATCGATGGTCACCTTGGCGGTGATCGGCACGCCTTCGTCGGCCACCTTCGGCACGGGATCATGGCGCACGGTGTAGCTCCAGGTGCCGGCCGGCAGTTCGCGGATCGCCGCGATCGCGCGCCGCTCGCCATAATCCATCCAGGCCTCGATGAACGCCTTGATGGTGGCCAGCCCGTACTGCTTCACCAATTCCTTCAGCCGCCGCTCGCCGGTGCGGCAGGCGCCCACCTGGGCGCGGTAGTCGCCGTACCAGATATTGCTGACGCGGATCTTCTGCTGCCCGATGCGGATCAGGTCGGCCTTGTCCTCGCCGTTCTCCTGGATGCGCACGCAGGGAAAGTGCACGCCCTCCTCATAGATGGAGCCGGCATAGGGCAGGTAGGTCGTCGGCTCCGGCGCGCCGATATCCGCATGGTGCGACCGCGCCAGCGTCCAGAACATCGGCTCGCCGTCGCAGAACACGGGGATGCAGAGCGTCAGGTCTGCATGATGCGTCCCGCCATAGAAGGGCGAATTGTTGAGGAAGGCGTCGCCGTCCTTGATGTCGTTGAACAGGCGGGTGATCGGCTGCGTGGTCAGCTCCAGCGCCGTCACATGGATCGGCAGCGCTTCTTCGACCGAGACCAGGCGATGGTCGTAGGTCAGAATCCCGCAGGACATGTCGCGCGCGTTCTTGATCACGCTCGACCGGCTGGCCTTCATGACCGTGTTGGTCATCTCCCGGATGATCGACTCGAACCGGTTCGACAGGACCGCCAGCAAGATCGGATCGAAACCCGCCGCCGCCGTCCGGCCGGCGCCGCCCTCAGCCATTCTCGCCTCCCGGCTTGTTCTTCCCGGCCAACGCTTTAGCGGATGCGCCGCCCCGGCCCCGGCGGTTCAGGCCTCCGGGTGGCGCGGAGTGTAGCATCACAAGTCGTGTGATCACAAGGCGACTCCCGGGTTGATCGGAGCGGGAACTTCAAAATTGTCATCCCGGAAACCTCGCGGCAGCGAGGTTATCCGGGACCCATGAACACGAAACGGTGGTTAGATAACTTGACTGCTTGGGTCCCGGGCTCCGCCACTGACGTGGCGGCCCCGGGATGACAAACGAGGGTAGATGCTACACCGCCCTGACCAGCGCGTGTTTCTTCTTGCCGGCGGAGAGCTTTATCGCGCCCTCTGATGACAGCATCGCCGATGTCACAGGCATCGCCTCGTCCGACACCGGCGCGTCGTTCACCCGCGCGCCGCCGCCCTTGATCAGCCGCCGCGCCTCGCCGTTGCTGGCGGTGAGCCCGGTCCGCTGGAACAGCGCATAAACGGGCACGCCCTTGTCCAGTTCCGCCCGCGGCACGTCGATCGTCGGCAGCGCGCCGCCCACGCCGCCCTCGACAAACGTCCGCCGCGCCGTCTCCGCCGCCGCCTCGGCGGCGTCGCGGCCATGGGCCAGCGTCGTCGCCTCGTTGGCCAGGCGGATCTTCGCCTCGTTGATGGCCGAGCCCTGCAGCTTTTCCAGCCCGGCGATCTCCTCCAGCGGCAGATCGGTGAACATCCGGAAGAACCGCCCGACATCGCCGTCCTCGGTGTTGCGCCAGTACTGCCAGTAGTCATAGGGGCTGAACTTCTCGGCATTGATCCACACCGCGCCCGCCGCCGTCTTGCCCATCTTGGCGCCCGAGGCCGTGGTGATCAGCGGCGTGGTCAGGCCGTACAGCGCCCGGTCGTCGATGCGCCGCCCCAGCTCCACGCCGTTGACGATGTTGCCCCACTGGTCGGAGCCGCCCATCTGCAGCACGCAGTCCTGCCGCCGCGACAGTTCCAGGAAATCGTAGGCCTGGAGGATCATGTAGTTGAACTCCAGGAACGACAGCGACTGCTCGCGCTCCAGCCGCAGCTTCACGCTGTCGAAAGACAGCATGCGGTTGACGGAGAAATGCGCGCCGACATCCCGCAGGAACGGAATGTATTCCAGCTTGTCGAGCCAGTCGGCATTGTTGACCATGAGGGCGTCATCAGGGCCGTCGCCGAACTTCAGGAAGCGGGTGAACCCCTTCTTGATGCCGGCGATGTTCTTGGCGATCTGCTCCTCGCCCATCAGCTTGCGCGACTCGTCGCGGAACGACGGATCGCCGATCTTGGTGGTGCCGCCGCCCATCAGCACGATGGGCCTGTGCCCGGCCTGCTGCAGCCGGCGCAGCAGCATGATCGATACCAGGTTGCCGACATGCAGGCTCTCGGCGGTGGCGTCGAAGCCGATATAGGCGACGATGCGCTTGTTCAGGGCGAGATCATCCAGAGCCGCCCCATCGGTGCATTGATGGAGGAATCCGCGCGCGACGATTTCGCGCAGGAAAGACGATTTGAACTCGCTCGACATAGCCATTTGGCGCCGGTGTTAAGAGGGGCCGGAGGTTTACCACGGCCTCCCGGCTGCCACAATTCTCAAGCTATACAAATAGGTTCACCCCTCTCCCCTTGGGGGAGAGGGGGCAGGGGGTGAGGGGTACTTCAGTTTGAGTTTCTGCGCATGAACACGACAAGACGTCCACGCTCTCTTCGAAGGACATCCAGTCTTGCCGAACGCACTCTTTGGGAGAGATTGCGCAATCGGAAGCTTCACGGGTACAAGTTCCGTCGACAGCAATTGATTGGACCATATGTCGCCGATTTCGCATGTCTTGATGGCCATCTCATCGTTGAAGTCGATGGCGGCCAGCATGCACTGCGCGTAGAAGCGGATCGCCTTCGCGATGCGTGGCTAAACAGGGAAGGTTATCGCGTATTGCGGATTCGCTATCTCAGAGTATTGAATGAAATCGACAAGGCCTTGCATGAGATCCTGGCGGCCCTTCAGGCAAGCAACCCCTCACCCCCTGCCCCCTCTCCTCCAAGGGGAGAGGGGCATCGCAAGTAGTTCTCAGGAATAATCATGACTGACACGACGAACAAGCCCCGCTGGGCTCTCGGCATGATGAGCGGCACGTCTTGCGACGGCATCGACGCTGCGCTGGTGGAAACCGACGGCGAGACCGAGATCATCATCGGCGCCGCCCTGGCCGAGCCCTATGAGCCGGAATTCCGCGCCAAGTTGATGTCCGTCATGGGCCTGAAGGGCCCGGTGGCCGAGGTGGAAAAGGAGTTGACCGAGCGCCATGCCGCGGTGGCCAAGCGCCTGCTCAGCGACAACGGCCTCGAGCCCAAGGACGTGGCGCTGATCGGCCTCCACGGCCAGACCCTGCTGCATCAGCCGGACGTCGGCCGCACCAAGCAGATCGGCGACGGGGCGCTGCTGGCCAAGCTTACGGGCATCGATGTGGTCAACGACTTCCGCTCCAACGACATGGCCCATGGCGGCCAGGGCGCGCCCTTGGTGCCGCTGTTCCACGCCGCGCTCGCAGCATCGATGAAGCGGCCGGTGGCCGTGCTGAACATCGGCGGCGTCGCCAACGTCACCTGGGTCGGCGAAGGTGCCGTGAAAGGCACAGCGGGCGGCGCCGGCGGCGCGCCGATCCTCGCCTTCGACACCGGCCCCGGCAATGCGCTGATGGACGATTGGGCGCTGAAGCATACGGGCCAGGCGGTGGACAAGAACGGCGCGCTCGCGGCCAAGGGCAAGGTCAACGAGGCCGCGCTGGCAAAGCTGATGTCCCATCCCTATTTCGCCAGGAAGGCGCCGAAATCCCTCGACCGCAATGATTTCGACGTGTCGCCCGTTGCGTCGCTTTCACCTGAAGATGGCGCGGCTACCCTGGCCGCCTTCACCGTCGCCTCCATCGTCAAGGCGTCGGAACATTTCCCCGCGCCCGCGCGCCGTTGGATCGTCGCCGGCGGCGGCCGCCGCAACCCCGTGCTGATGGCCGGCCTCACCGAAAAACTCGGCGTTCCCGTCGCCCCCGCCGAACGCGCCGGCTGGAACGGCGACATGCTGGAGGCGCAGGCCTTCGGCTATCTGGCGGTCCGCTCGGTGCGTGGCCTGCCGCTGAGCGTGCCGGGCGCCACCGGCGTGAGGGAGCCGGTGACGGGCGGGAAGCTATATCGAAAAGTGTAGGACATCGTCCTGCAGGCGGACACTGCTTAGGGTCAGAACTCCAAGGAGGAGTCTCGCGATGACCATCACCATTACCGCCTTTGAACGGTCACCCGATGGCGGCAGGGGACTGGCGCGTGATACGCGCATTCGCTGGGCGCTGGAGGAAGTGGGCCAACCTTACGAGGTTCGTCTTGTTTCGTTCAGGGCGATGAAGGAACCCGCACATCTGGCGCTTCATCCTTTCGGGCAGATTCCGACCTACGAAGAAGGCGATCTCGGCTTGTTCGAGACGGGGGCGATCGTGTTCCATATCGCCGAGCGCCATGCGGGCCTGCTGCCGGACAATGCGAATGCCCGGGCGCGCGCGATCACATGGATGTTTGCCGCGGTCAACACGGTGGAGCCGCCGATCCTTGAACTCGGAACCGCCAGGCTCCTTGAGGGCGACAAGTCCTGGTCCGCGCAACGCATGCCTCTCGTCGAGGATCGCGTCCGTGAACGGCTGGGCCAGCTTGCCCCTCGCCTTGGCGATGCCGACTGGCTCGATGGCGCGTTCAGCGCGGGCGACCTGATGATGGTGTCGGTGCTGCTTAGGTTGAAATCATCGGGCATTCTGGACGAGTATCCGAACCTGGCCGCCTATGTCGCCCGCGGCGAAGCGCGGCCCGCCTACAAGCGGGCATTCGACGCTCAATTGGCGGTTTACACCGGCAAGCCACCGACCGGCTGATTGAGGTCCGTCCTGGGCTCGAAGTCGTCATCCGGGTTTTTCGTTCAGTTTTTGGGGCCTACCCTAGGCCTCTGCCGACTGAACGTCTTTCAGTTTGCGTGTACTTCGGCGGTTTCCTATGTGCGATCCATTGAGCTATCTCTTCGATCGACGCCCGCGCAAAGATTTCTAAGCCGATCTTCGCCAGATCTGTTTGTTCTCTTCAACGAATGCAGAAAAGGTACGCGGAGGATGGCCCGTGACCTGCTCGACATGCGGCGAGATAACGGTTGTCTGACCTTTCTGAATATGGTCGTAGATGCGGCTGAGGTAGCCAAGGACGGCGGGCGTTGTTCCCTTGGCTGCGGCGGCAGCAAGATAGTCTGCAAGGGGAGGATCGACATGTCGGACCCCATGACCGGCAGCCCGTCCAATCTGCCCGACGGCTTCAGCAAAGGTGATTGCCTGCGGGCCGGTTAGCGTGTAGGCCCGCCTGGCGTAAGCGGAATCCAATAGGGCAGCCACGGCCACGTCGGCGATGTCGCGGGTATCAACAAAGCTCACTGGCCGACCTGCAGTCGGTATCGTCAGTTCACCCGCGTCGCGGAGTGCTTCGAGAAAGAAGGATGGCGTGGCGAAATTCTGCATGAACCAGTTCGGTCGAAGGATGGTCCAGTCAATCTGCGTGTCTTCTATGACTTTTTCAACCCGGCGTTCGTCGGTGGCATCATCTTGATTACCACCCTCGATTTCTGACAGTAGAACCACTCGCTTAACATCATGCGCTAAACGGAGAAACGATGTCACCGTTTCCGCGGGATCGATGGTCTTGGGCTTGACTAGGTATATTGCCTTAACGCCATCTAGGACTGAGGGCCAACTTGCCTGATCGTCCCAGTCGAAGTGAATGGTCGACATCTGAGGCAAATTCAATTCGGTTGCGCTGCGCCCGCCTCCCCGCACCATTACGCCCGCACGGCGCGCCAGTGTGGCTGCAACCTCGCGGCCGGTCTTTCCACGGACCCCAGTGACCAGAATGGTTTCCAATTGGACCTCCATCCCTTTTGGCGACGCCTACGAGGTGGATTCGTGAAGTACTAGTGTCCCCTACCTATTCTCATCCAGAAATTCCGGTCGCGTCTTCTCGCCGATCAGGCAATCGATCCGCGGCGCCATTTGCACCGCTTGCGCCGGCACGATCTCCGGCGGCCGCCCGGCGATCTCCAGCACCAGCTTGCGGCGGATAGCTTCGGCCAGTTGCTCCGGCGCCTGCACGGAAATCGAGAATGCGCCGGGGCCGCCGATCACGCAGTCCTCATAGTAGATATCGAGCAGCCCGGCCGGCAGGCTGAACATCGTGCCGGGATGCAACGTCAGGGGCAGGCCGTTGATGGTGATGCCGCGCGCCAGCACCGCCTCGCGCATCGGTACCACCGGCGGCCCCATATTGTTCGGCCCGTCGCCGGAGATGTCGATCACCTGCCGGCTGCCGGAAAAGCCGTTGTCCTCGAACAGCGCGCCGGAGAAGGCGAGGGCGGCGGAGATCGAGGTGCCGCGAATGCGCGGGCTCTCCGCCTGTGCCAACTCGGCCGACACCGCTTCAGACGCCGACTTGCCGTCCACCAGCCGCCAAGGCATCACCAGCGACTGCGCCTTCGGCCCCGCCCACTCGACATAGGCCACGGCGATACTGCCCGTCATCCCGGAGCCGATGGCCGCGATCACCTCCGGATGCAGGAACGCGTTCACGTAGCCGTCCCGCTGCAACTTCCGTTCTTCAAAATCCATCGAGCCGGAAACGTCGACAGCCAGCACCAGTTCGAGGTCGACTGGAACTTCCTGGGCAAACGCCGAGTTGGATGCTGAGACACCTAGCACCACCGCGAACACAGCCACCAACCTGAACAGCCGCCCACTCATTGCCCATCCTTTTCAAGAGGCGCCCAGCTAGACACACATTAAAGTCGACCGCTAGCTGAGTATGAAAGCACAGATGTGTGAGGATGGGTATGTTGGACCGAAACCCGCGCCGCGAACTCCTATCTGACCCCTCTCCCGCAAGGAGAGTGGTCTGAATTGCGGCCACATGCCGGTCGCATCGGCGTCGGCGAGACGCTGGTCCACAATGCGCGAATCCGGCGCTATAGTCGACACGACATAACGCAATTTGTAGGAACCGACGACATTGAAAGCGCGAAATCTAGGCGCGTTCGGCGCCGGTACCATCGTCGGGGTGCTCGGCGGCCTGATCGGCCTCGGCGGAGCAGAATTCCGCCTGCCTATCCTGGTCGGCCTTTTCCGCTTCGCAGCGCTGGAGACGGTGATTCTCAACAAGGCCATGAGCCTCGTCGTGGTGGCCTCGGCACTGCCCTTCCGCGGTGGCACTGTCCCAATCTCGGACCTTACCGGAAGCTGGCAAATCATCGTGAACCTGTTGGCCGGAAGCCTCGTCGGCGCTTGGTTGGGCGCAGGCTGGGCGACAAGATTGAGGTCAGAAGCGCTGCTGCGCGTGATCGCGGTGCTGCTCATATTGATGGCAGCAGCTCTGATGTTCGGACATGGAGTTGCCGGCCACGGAGACGCGCTCCTAGCAGGGTGGATTCTGGTTGTCGCCGGCCTCGTCGCCGGCTTTGGCATCGGCATTGTCGCGGCGTTGCTGGGCGTAGCCGGCGGCGAGCTGCTGATCCCGACACTGATCTTGCTGTTCGGGGTGGATATCAAGCTGGCAGGTAGCCTGTCCCTAGCCGTCAGTCTGCCTACGATGATTGCAGGCTTCGCCCGCTACAGCCGAGACAGCAGTTTCGCGGTTCTCGGCCGCAATCGGGTTTTTGTGGGTTTCATGGCGGCGGGGTCGCTTGCCGGCGCTTATCTCGGCGGTCGGCTCCTCCCCGTTATTCCGGAGTCGGTTCTACTACCGCTGCTATCGGCAATTCTCGTGCTCTCGGCCATCAAATTGTGGCGGCATAGGTGAGACCCGCATCGTGATCAGCGATGCACGTCGCCGATAAATTGTCTCCTACCGCGCCGCCGCCTTCGCCCGCTTCGGCTTCGACGGGCCTGCGAGATAGTCGTCGATTTCGCCGGTCAGTTCGTCCAGCTTGTCGTGGAAGAAGTGGTTGGCGCCTTCCACCAGTCGGTAGTCGATATTGATGTCCCGCTGGTTCGACAGCTTCTGCACCAGCTTGTTCACCGAATCCGCCGGCACGATGTCGTCCTCGTCACCCTGGATCACCAGGCCGGAGGAGGGGCAGGGCGCCAGGAAGCTGAAATCGTACATGTTGGCCGGCGGCGAGATGGAGATGAAGCTGGAGATCTCCGGCCGCCGCATCAAAAGCTGCATGCCGATCCAGGCGCCGAAGGAAAATCCGGCCACCCAGCAGGCTGCCGCATTCGGGTTATGGGCCTGCAGCCAGTCCAGCGCCGAGGCGGCATCGCTCAGTTCGCCCTCGCCGCGATCGAACCGGCCTTGCGACCGGCCGACACCGCGGAAGTTGAACCGCAACACCGCATAGCCCCGCTTTTGGAAGGTCTGGTAGACCGCATACACGACCTTGTTGTTCATCGTGCCGCCATGCTGCGGATTGGGGTGCAGGACGATGGCGATGGGCGAGGTCGGTTCCCGGCCAGGCTGGTAACGGGCTTCGATCCGGCCTTCCGGTCCGTTGATGATCACTTCAGGCATGCAATGACGGCTTCCCAGCCACGTTCGGTCTTTTGACGCCAAACTTCCGTTGGCGTTTTCAACCATTTGTTATTACTGATTCATCGGGCCGTCCGACCAAATCTTGACCAATTTAGTCGGATATACTATATGCCTACAAGGAGCGGGCACACACCCCGACGCCGGCCGAGACCTGAGCCAAAGCGGACGGGATCATATCATGTTGGGTCGCATGCTTTTCAAGAACATTCGCGACGATATCGACGGCATGATCGCCCGGGACCCTGCCGCCCGGTCGCGACTGGAAGTTGTGCTTACCTATCCGGGATTCCATGCCGTGGTGTTCTACCGCGCCGCGAACTGGCTGTTCCGCCGCCGCTGGCGCCTGCTGGCCAGAATGGTTTCCCATCTCGGGCGCATGCTCACGGGCATCGACATCCATCCCGGCGCCACCATCGGCCGCCGCCTGTTCATCGACCACGGCACCGGCCTGGTGATCGGCGAAACGGCGGAAATCGGCGACGATGTCACGCTCTACCAGGGTGTCACCCTCGGCGGCGTGGCGCCGTCGGTGGATTCCGCCGCGCAGGTGGACCGCAAGCGCCATCCCACTCTGCGCAACAAGGTCATCGTCGGTTCCGGCGCCCAGGTGCTGGGCCCGATCACCGTGGGCGAGGGCGCCCGGGTCGGCGCCAATGCCGTGGCTGTCGCCGATGTGCCGGCGGGAGTCACCGTCGTCGGCATCCCCGCCAAGGTCATCGTGCCGCGCAAGGCGACGCAAGAGTTCCGCGCCTACGGCATGCCGACCGACGATATCGCCGATCCCATCACCCGCGCCATCGACGGGCTGCTGGACCAGGTGTCCCGCCTCAAGGCCCGTGTCGAGCAGCTCGAAGGCGAGGCCGCGCACCGCGCCGGCAATGGCGAGGCGGAGACCGCTGGCACAACGCCGGCGTCGATCAATCCCGAGGATCGCCACACGCCGGACTGCTAGTCTGCGGCAATCCGACGAGGCGAGCCGCCGATGAATTCTCCCGTCTATCTTGACTACAACGCCACCGCGCCGCTGCGCCCCGCTGCCGCGGACGCCATGGCGCGGGCGCAGCGCCTGACCGGCAATCCATCCTCCGTCCACAGTTTCGGCCGCCAGGCGCGGGCGGCGGTGGAAACCGCGCGGGAGCAGGTGGCGGCGCTGGCAGGCGCCAAGCCGGCGCAAGTGGTGTTCACCTCGGGAGGCACGGAGGCCAACAATCTGGCGGTCGCCTGCAGCGGCGGCGCGCGCATTCTCGTCTCCACGATCGAGCATGACTCCATATTGTCCGCTGCGCCAACGGCAGAGCGCATTCCCGTCACCGCCGACGGCATTGCTGACCTCGCGGCGCTGGAGAAACTGCTCCAGTCCGATTCCCGGCCGGCGCTGGTCTGCGTCATGGTGGCGAACAATGAGACCGGCGTCATCCAGCCGCTGGCGGAGGTGGTGGCGATCGCCCATCGCGCCGGGGCTCTGGTCCATGGCGATGCGGTGCAGGCGGCCGGAAAGCTGCCGCTTGATTTTGCCGCGCTCGGCGTGGACCTGATGTCGCTGTCGGCGCACAAGTTCGGCGGCCCCAAGGGCGCGGGCGCGCTGATCGTCGCCGATGCCGTGCCGTTCACCGCGCAGCTCCGCGGCGGCGGGCAGGAACGCGGCCGACGAGCCGGCACCGAGAATGTGGCTGCCATCGCCGGCTTCGGCGCCGCGGCCGTTGCAGTGCGCCGCGATCTGCCGGACCTGGAGGCCATCGCCGCGATGCGCGACTGGCTGGAGCGCGACGTCGGCGCCGACGTTCCGGCGACGCGTATCGTCGGCGCCGGCGCGCAGCGCCTGGCGAACACCAGCTGCCTGGCCTTGCCGGGCGTGGGTGCGGAGACGCTGGTGATGGCGCTGGATCTCGCGGGCGTCGCCGTCAGCGCGGGTTCCGCCTGCTCCTCGGGCAAAGTAAGGCCGTCCCATGTACTGACAGCCATGGGCCTCGGTCCCGAGATCGCCGGCAGCGCCATCCGGGTCAGCCTCGGCTGGGCCAGCACCGGCGCCGATGTGGAGCGCTTCCTCGCGGTTTGGCACGAATTCGCCGCGCGCCGGGGGATGGCGCCGCAGCCGCCGGGCGGCTTGACGGCGGCGTAGATACGGGTTGCACTTCCCTATGTCCAACAAGCCCACCAACGGCCACCTGCCGAACCAGCCGAAGACACCGGTCTATCTCGACTATCAATCCACCACGCCGGTGGACCCGCGCGTGCTCGAGATCATGCTGCCCTATTTCACCGAGAAGTTCGGCAATCCTCACTCCACCAGCCACAGCCATGGCCGCATCGTGGCCGAGGCGGTGGAGGCGGCGCGCGAGGATGTCGCCCGGCTGATCGGCGCCGAGGCGCGGGAGATCGTGTTCACGTCGGGTGCCACGGAATCCAACAACATCGCCGTGAAGGGCGCGGCGCGGTTCCTGAAGGACCGGCGCGATCACGTCGTCACCTGCGTCACCGAACATAAATGCGTGTTGGAGAGCGTGAAGCGGCTGGAGCAGGAAGGCCTCACGGTCAACTGGCTCGCCGTACGCCCCGACGGCCTGGTGGACCTGAAGGCGCTCGAAGCCGCCATCACCGAACGCACGGCGCTGGTCACCATCATGGCCGTCAACAACGAGATCGGCGTGATCCAGCCGCTGGCGGAGATCGGTGCGCTGGCCCATGCCAAGGGCGCGCTGTTCCACACCGACGCCGCCCAGGCCGCCGGCAAGATTGCCCTCGATGTCGCGGCCATGAAGATCGACCTCCTCAGCATCTCCGGCCACAAGATGTACGCGCCCAAGGGCATCGGCGCGCTCTATGTCCGCCGCCGGCCGCGGGTGCGGCTCGAGCCGCTGTTCGACGGCGGCGGCCAGGAGCGGGGCGTGCGCTCGGGCACCTTGCCGGCACCGCTCTGCGTGGCGCTGGGTGCCGCGGCCCGCATCGCCCGGGAGTCGCTGGCGGAGGAGGGCAACAATCTCGGCATCCTGCGCCGCCGCTTCCTCAACGCCGTGGCGCGCGGCGTGCCGGATGCCGCCGTGAACGGCAGCGAGAGCCAGCGCTTTGCCGGCAACATCAATCTGCGGCTGCCGGGCGTCGATGCGCAGCGGCTGCTGGAGCAGATTCCGGAACTGTCCTTGTCCCTCGGCTCCGCCTGCACCTCGGCCGAGGTGGAGCCGTCCTACGTGCTGCGGGCCATCGGCCTGTCCGACGCCGAGGCGGCCGCCTCGCTGCGGGTCGGGCTCGGCCGCTTCACCACGGAGGCCGAGGTGGATTTCGCTGCCGAGCGCCTGACCGCCGCCGCCGGCCGTTTGCGCGCCGGCGACGCTAAAGTGCCCAGCGCCGCCCAATGAAGCAGCCCTTCCCGGCGCCTTCCTTGACGGCCCGTGGGGGCCTGTGGCAGGGAAGCCGCCGCGCCCGGGTCGGGCCCTAGGCCCGTCCAGGGCCGGACAAGACGCCCGGCCCCCAGGAGAACGGTAGGATGCCGAAGATCACCTTCATCAAGACCGATGGCACGCGGCTCGAAGTGGATGCCCCGGTCGGCCTGTCCGTTCTCGAGATCGCCCACCGCAACAACCTGGACCTGGAAGGCGCCTGCGAGGGCTCGCTCGCCTGCTCCACCTGCCATGTCATCGTCGACCCCGAGTGGTACGAAGTCCTGCAGGCCGCCACCGAGGACGAGGAGGACATGCTGGACCTCGCCTTCGGCCTGACCAAGACCTCGCGCCTGGGCTGCCAGATCCGCATCACCGAGGAGCTGGACGGCCTGA
The DNA here is from genome assembly GCA_963851215.1 of uncultured Alphaproteobacteria bacterium. Classification (GTDB taxonomy): domain Bacteria; phylum Pseudomonadota; class Alphaproteobacteria; order Dongiales; family Dongiaceae; genus DATKFM01. The sequence goes on along the minus strand of CAWKOG010000022.1, from coordinate 128,595 downwards.
CGGTGCAGCTGCCCTCGGCCACCCGCAACATGATGCTGGAATAGGCCGGCGCGACGGAACGACCGGCGGGAACCGCCAAGGGAACTAGGCGGGAACCCCGACACGTCAGTCCGCCTTAACTTTCCACGTAGGAATTGTCCTTGGACAACAGCCCGGCTGTCGCCAGATGATTGCCGCAAGAGAATTCTTTGCCTGAAGGTTAACAGCACCATGGCACCCAGGAAGTCGGACTCCGCCGTGCGGCTGCCAGCGCCGGCGGATTTCCATGCCCGGCTGCTGGCCTCGCCGGTCGGCCGGCTGGTGACGCGGCCCTGGTTCGACCGGGTGGCGCTGAAGCTCGGCCTCGCCGCCTATCTGCCGTTGTCCCGCGCCTGGGCCGCCGCCACGGTGTCCGACGGCTCGCTCGAGCGCTTCCATGACGAGGTCCCGATCGGCCGCCTGCCGGTCATGGTGGAGCGCGGCTTGCCCCGGGCGCTCGGCCGCATCTCCGAACTCAGCTTCGTCCACAGCGCCGTGGAGCGTGAGTGGGAAACAGCCTATTTCGGCCCGGAGGATGTATCGGCCGACCGGCTGGTGATGGCCGAATGCGCGCGGCGCGACGCCAGCGACAGCTTCATGAAGGGGCGGCTTTCGTTCCTACCCATGCGCTTGCAGAGCGCCGTGCCGGCGGTGCGCTTCGACATCCCGAAGTTCGAGCAGGTGATGGAGCGCTACGGTCCGGCGCTGCACGATATCGAGAGTGCCTACATGCCGCCGGAAAAGCCGGTGGCGATCACCGAGTCCCGCCGCGTGCCCTCCACCTTTGGCACCGAATACTGGCTGAAATTCCCCAGCGGCAATCCCGCGGTCGGCCCCTGGGCCTGGGCCCATGTGTTCGAGCCCGAGGGCATCAAGAACCCGCCCAGCCTGGTCTATGGCCACGGCCTCGCCATGGAGATCGAGTCGATGGAGGGCGCGGTCGAAGGCTCCAACGACATCATCACCCAGGGCGTGCGCTTCATCCGCCTGGAGGCGCCCTGGCACAGCCGCCGCCGCCTGACCGGCCGCTATGGCGGCGAGCCCTTCATCGCCGCACCGCCGCTGGGCCCGCTCGATCTCTTCAGCGGGGAGGTGCGCGAGATGGCGGCGCTGATCGCCTGGTGCCGCGGCAATTCCAGCGGACGCGTCGCGGTCGGCGGCACCAGCCTGGGCGCGCTCGCCAGCCAGCTCGTGGTCACCCATTGCCGGCACTGGCCCAAGGTCTACCGGCCCGACGTCGCCTTCCTCGCCACCACCACCCAGGATGTGGGCAGCCTCTCCTTCGACAGTTCCCTGGCGCAGCTCTGCAAGGTGCCCCAGGCGATCGCCGCGGCCGGCTGGACGCGGGAGATGTTCGACCGCTGGCGCCCCCTGACCGATCCCCATGACGAACCGCAGCTCGACCCCGCCGACATCGTCATGGTGCTCGGCCGCGTCGACACGGTGACGCCGTTCGAGCGCGGCCTGCGCATGGCCCGTAGCTGGCGCATTCCCGAAGGGAATTTGTTCATGCGCGCCGCCGGCCACTTCTCGGTGTCGCTGGATCTCAACCGCGACCCCGCGCCGTTGCACAAGGTGGCGGCGAGGTTGAAACGATGAATCCGTAGGGGCGGGTTTCAAACCCGCCCTCGTTCAACCGCACAATGTTCTGATGGGATGACGCACTGTCGACATGGGCGGGTTTGAAACCCGCCCCTACAAATCAATCGCATTCACCCCGCCCGCCCGTAGAACCCGATCCGCTCCTGAGCACTGAACATCACGCCCGGCTTCTCGACGAAACTCATGACAGCGATGATCCGGTCCCGCCCGCCCCGCGTCGGCGCCGCGCGATGGGCCGTGTTGCGCCCGGCAAAGACATTCAGCGTGCCCGCCGCCAGCCGCACCGAACGCACTTCCGGATCCTGCCCCGCCAGCAACCGCGCCACCCCGTCATAGTTGGGCGCGCCTTCGCGGCGCAGGTTGCGCCGGTACTCGAACTCGCCGCCGGCCTCGGGGTTCTGCAGCAGCAGCGTGACCGTCAACTGGCTGCGGTCGAAATGCCAGTTGAGCCCCTCGCCCTCGCCATAGCCCATGACGTTGAGGCAGGCGAGGGGATCGGCCATCGGGTACAGCACCGGCTTGTCCATCGCGGCCGCCAGGAACGCCGCCAGCGGCGGCCAGTCATAGATGCGGCGGATGATCGTGCCCAAGGTGCGGTCGCCGGTGACTGTCCGGTTGCTGGTCTCCACTTCCCGCCGCGCCGGATGATCGGCGGTAAGGTCCGGCTGGGGTGCTCCGAACCAGATGTCATGCTTCCGCGCATGCCGGAACGCGCCGTCGGCGAGGAGAGGTTTCAGTTCGGCGACGCAGGCGGCGAGGGCGTCGGGCCGCACGATGCCGGGGAGATTGAACATGCCGGTGTTGGCAAGATCGTCGCGGCAGCGCTGCACCAGCGCTTGGCCCTCCGGCGCATCGATGCGGTGAAGCGGATAGGCGGAGAGGTCGAGGAGGGCGGCGGTGTCCGCCGGGCCGTTGAGGTTTGAGTCGGTCATGAACGCCAGTCTAGCCGACTGAATTACGTTTCCGCCAGTATACGGGCGACCTGCGGTCGCCCGCACTCCGCACGACGTTCTATAGGAGCCGGTTTCAAACCCGGCCCGGTTCAATCGGACCATTTTTGTACGAATGACTTGCAGTCGTCCGGGCGAGCCCAACGCACTTATACGACCTCTGGTGCTCATCTCAAACGAGAGGCTGGCAGAGCATCAATCACATACGGCTTGTCGCTTGTGGCATTACTTACGGCCGCATACCCTAGCAGCGATTTGCGGACATAGGGATTGCCGTGCAGGGGCAGCTATTCACCGAGGATTTCCTCGAAACCGGAATTGCAGAAACGGATCATTGGCGGTCAGTCGATGATCGAGACTTCAAGGCGTTTGAAGAGAGAGTTTCTGACATCTATCACCGCTTTGGCGGATTCAAAGATGCAAACGAAGCGACCACCGAGCGCGAGCTGATCGATCCCATACTGAAGGCTTTAGGGTGGGAGCACTTCATCGTCCAGCAATTCAGCAGCAAGGATCGAACTGATATCCCCGATTACTTGCTGTTCGCTAGCGAAGAGGCCTGGTCCGCAGCTCGAAAGGAACGCAAGAACTCCGAACCGATTTCGGCACGGCATCGCCATCGTTGAGGCAAAGCGCTGGCAAAAGACTCTGGATCGCGGCCGCGAGCCCGATCTGTTCGATGATGGCGTACCGTCTACGCAGATGCTCCGCTATCTCTCGCGCGCAGAGATTGCCTCTGAGCGTGCAATTCAGTGGGGTATTTTGACCAACGGTCGTTACTGGCGCCTGTACTACCAAGGTGCTCGTTCTCGATCGGAAGAGTTTTTTGAACTCGACCTTGCGCTCATCGCCAAAGCACCGACTGTCGATGCGGATCTCTTCTCACCCGCAGAGGGCCATTTCGGCCACTTTCTAAAGGTCTTCTATTTGCTGTTTCGGCGCGAGGCATTTCTTCGCACCATCGACGGTACGCAGACATTTCACGGCTTCGCAATTAACGAAGCGCGTCAATGGGAAGCTAAGGTTGCCGAAAGCCTCAGCGAAGTCGTCTTCGAGACGATTTTTCCGAAACTGCTGAATGCTTTGGTCCATTGCGACCGTCATGCGCCGAAGCCACTCAATGGACGATACTGGAGGAAGTGCGCGGCGCCGCGCTCACGCTTGCTCTATCGTCCCCTTTTCATCCTCTATGCCGAAGATCGTCGACTATTGCCCACCAAGGAAAGACGCTACGACGACTACGCGCTAACACGAATTCGCGGAGACATCCGGAAGAGGAATCATTCTGGCGATGCCTTCAGCAAGTCGCAGAGCCGGCTATCATGGTGACTTGAAGCAGCTGTTCGGAGCGATCCATGCAGGCGATGAGGCAATCGGGCTGCCGCCGTACAATGGCGGCCTGTTTGATCCCACAACGCACTCTCTGGAGCGTGTCACAGTACCGGACGCGGATTTTGCGCCCCTGTTCGATGGATTGTCGCGCCGCAACGAAGGGGAAAAACGCCTCTGGATCAACTACCGTGATCTTTCGGTAAGGCAGCTTGGATCGATTTATGAACGCCTGCTCGAATTTGCTGCGGTCATTGGGGACGATGGGCAGATCGTGATCAGGCCAAACCCTTTCGCGAGAAGGACTAGCGGCAGCTACTACACGCATGATGATTGGTTGTTCTCATCATTGCGCGTACGGTTGGGCCGTTGCTTGACGAGCGTTGGCAGGCGTTCGAAGAGAGGGCGAAAGAGCTGCAGAGCGTTCGGCGCGCGAAGGAAGACAAGCTTGAATCGCTTCGTGCATACGATCCTGCGTCGGCATTTCTGCAGATCAAGGTTTGCGATCCGGCCATGGGCAGCGGTCACTTTCTTGTCGGCCTCGTCGACTACCTAGCGGACCGCGTGCTGCAAGCCATTGCAGATGCTGCGGCGACTGTCGATTGGGCGGAGCAGAACAAGCCCTACAGGTCGCCGCTCGTCAGCCGTATCGAGTTGATCCGTAAGCACATTCTGGCCGAAGCGAAGAAACACGAGTGGTTGGTGCGAATGGAACAGTTGGACGACCGCCAAATCGTCCGCCGAATGATCCTGAAGCGCGTTATCTACGGCGTCGACAAGAATCCAATGGCAGTCGAACTAGCGAAGGTCTCTCTTTGGCTGCACACTTTCACTGTCGGCGCCCCGCTGTCTTTCCTCGACCATCACTTGCGGTGCGGCGATTTGCTCTTTGGCGAGTGGGTGGACCAGTCGCGCGCGAGATGGCTGAAATCTATGGGCTCTTTCTGAATAGCTCGATACAGCGATCAATTCGTGCCATCGCCGGAATGCAGCGAGTGGAGGGCTTGACTGATGCCGATATCGCGGAAGTTCAACGTCAAACTTGTCATTCCGCAGCGTTACCGAGGATACCGAACAAATGCGTCGTTTTCTCGACTTTCGCCATTCGCTGCGTTGGCTTGGCCACCACAATGTCGCGGCGACTACCGGAGAACTGGCGGCCCTCCTAGATGGCGGTCTCGGCGATCTCATCCAGATACTTTGTGGTGAGATGGCCTTGAACGGAAATGGGCGTGGGCCAGAGGCTCAATGGGCTTGTTTGCCGATTACGGCTATGAAGAGTCCGCACCTGCCAAGGCTAGGCCGAGCGACACTGAGATTCCAGGCGCAAGGCAGCGACTTCTACTAGTGGTGCTCAGCAGCGGGCACGGCAAGAGCATTTCCTGCATTGGCAAGTGGCGTTTCCTGGTGTGTGGCAAGAATGGGAGAGCGCTGCGCCGAGGGCGGGTTTGATGCCATTATCGGCAATCCGCCCTGGGACCGAATGAAATTGCAGGAAGTCGAATGGTTCGCTGCTCGAAAGCCCGAAATCGCTCATGCCACGCGGGCCGACGAGCGCAAACGAATGGTGGATCGGCTTAAGAAGGAAGACGGCGCGCTTTGGCAGGACTACGAATTGGCGCGTGAGCAAGCCGAAAGCGCGACGGCGGTAGCGCGGGCCATCGGGCAGTATCCATTGTTGTCCGGCGGCGACGTCAATCTGTACGCATTGTTCGTTGAGCGCGCCCATGCGCTCATCAAACCGGCGGCATCGTCGGCCTTCTCCTGCCGTCGGGGATCGCCTCCGATCTTACCGCCAGCGACTTCTTCAAAAGTGTCTCTACAACGGGGCGCGTGAATGTCCTTTACGATTTCGAGAACAGAGGCACTTTCTTTCCTGATGTTCATCGCAGTTTCAAGTTCAGCATTTTTGTATCCGGTGGGGTGGCTCGAAGATTTAGTCGAACTGACTGTGCTTTCTATCTGCATAGTGTCCGCGAAATGGACGATGCGGACCGGCGGTTCTCATTGAAGGCGTCTGACTTTGCAGCAGTAAACCCGAACACAGGCACAGCGCCGGTATTCCGCAGCCGCCGGGATGCCCAGTTAACTGCAGCGATCTATAAGCGGAAGCCAGTGCTTGTCGATCGGCGCACCGACCCGCCCGCCATGCGTGGCCGGTGCATTATGTACGCATGTTCGATATGACCAATGACGCCGGCCGGTTTAGAACGCGCACGCAATTAGAGCACAACGGATTCTATCCTGTCGAAGGCAATCGCTGGAAGAAGGACAAGCAAGAGTATGTGCCGCTCTAGAAGGCAAGATGGTGCAAGCCTTCGACCACCGCGCAGCGAGTATCACGATCAACCCCGAAAACCTCAATCGACCTGCGCAACCGCTCCCGGCAACCCGGCGAGAACACGAGAATCCAAATTGGTTGCCAACGCCGCAGTTTTGGGTAGATGAGCGGGATGTTGAAAGCAAGGTTGGCGGCCTTCGGTGGGTTCTGACGTTTAAGGAGTTCACCGCCCAACAAACAATCGGACCATGATCGCTCTACTCGTCCCATGGTGGGGTTTGGTATAAGGTGCCGGTATTGCTTCCTGCCATAGAGGCTAGTGCTACCGAGTATGTAGGATTTGCACCATTATTGTTGGCTAATTTCAATTCGTTCGCCTTTGACTTTATAGCACGGCAAAAGATTCATGGTCAGACGATTAATCTCTTCATTCTTGAGCAATTACCAGTTGTGCAAGCTAAGGCATACGAGCAGAAATTTGCCAAAAGGAGACTGTCGGACATTGTCCGCCGCGAAGTCTTGCACCTTACATACACTGCAAATGACATGAAGCCGTTTGCTGAAGACATGAACTATGATGGCGCCGCGTTTCACTGGAACGAAGATGATCGCCGCCATCGCCGGGCGCGGCTCGATGCGATCTTCTTCCATTTGTATGGGATAACACGCGAGGAGGCAGCCTACATTCTGGATACCTTCCCGATCATTCGCGAAGAAGACGAAGCGGCGTTTGGGCGTTTTCTGACTAAGGATCTTATCCACGCCTACATGAACGCTGTGCAGAGTGGTGATTTCGATACGGTTATTTCGGTTTAGAGTGGCGACTAGCTTCACGCCTCATCGGCCGATCTCACTGCTCCTTCGGTGCATGGCGCTACGAGATGATGTGCGCCTTGACCTCAGCCCATGACAAACCGGATGTGGGGTCCTTGAGGTAATCCGCCCAGCGGCGATCCAACTCCGCCCGTTCCTCGTCGCTCATCGCCACGGCTTCTGGATCGGCGGCGATGCTGTCCCAGATGGCCTCGACGAGCCGAAGTCGCTCGCTGACCGGGAGCTTGAGGACGGCGGAGAGTTCGATTTCGCTCATCATTGAAACTTGCTCCAAATGGATGCGGATCGCAATCGAGGGGCGGCATTGTCGAAATCCAGAATAGCATTTGTTCCCTAAATGTTCTATGTTTTTTGTCCGGCCGTTCCGCAAAACAGGGTGCGGCGAGCGATCCATTGGAATTGGTGCATGCCATGAGACAGAAATTGGGGATCGGATCGAGACGTCGGGGCGTGCCCCAAATCCGGGTGATTCCCTTGCATGGCATCGATCCCCAAAAACTGGGTCCCCCAGATTTCGCGCTTATCCGCGTATTGTCCTCTGTGCAGAAGAGGTTAGGGGTGAAAAATCGGCCGGAAAATAGCGCAAAGATGCGCGGTGCTGCGTATGCGGCATACCGCCTTCCCAGCGCATCCGCATCGCCCCGTCCAGCGGCGGTTCTCGCTGGACATGGGGTAGATCGCGCGGATTTGGCATCCGCGGGATTGTCCAGCGGGCAACCGGTCGTGAATGCGGCGAGAAGGGCGGGTTTGAAACCCGCCCCTACGGGTCACCGCGTCGGACAGCCGTGCGCTGCCTCACCCCTTCCAATGGGGCGGGATGGTTTTTTCGTAGTAGGGCAGCGCCTCGATCCGTCCCACCCAGGCCTGCAGGCCTTTGGGGATGCGGTCGCCGGATTTGATGTGGGGCAGGCGCTGTTGCAGGCGGCGCAGGATGCGCACCCAGGGGAACAGGGCGAAATCCGCCAGGGTCATCGTGCCCGCAAGGAAATCGCCGCCGCCGGCGCTGCCCGCGCCACCCGAAGCTCCAGCGCCGCCGGCCAGATAGCCCTCCCAGCGCGCCAGTTCCGCCGCCATCGCTTCCATCGCCGTGGCGATTTTGGCCGCGTCTTCCGGCTGGTCCTTGGGGCGGTACAGGGTCTGATCCATCAGCTCGCTCCCGGCCTTGGGCATCTGGCTCTCCGCCTCCAGCACCATCCGGCGCACCGTGGCGCGCGGCTGCGGCTCCAGCGGCAGCAGCGGCCGATGCGGAAAACGTTCCTCCAGGTATTCGCAGATCGCCGTCGACTCGAAGAGCGCGAAGCCGTCATGCAGGATCGCCGGCACTTGGCCGCGCGGATTCACCTTCAGGAACTCGGGCTTCTGGGTGTCGCCGGCATCGAAGGACAGCAGCTTGAGCTCATAGGGAATGCCCTTGTGCTCCAGCGCCAGCCACACCTTCCACGCATAGGGCGAGCCCGAGCCGTAATAAAACGTCAACGCCATGGGAGATTCCTTTCCAAAGATTTTGGCGCGATCTTAACGATGCGCAGGCGCGGGCGCCAACGGCTCGAAGAAAGGAAACCGCCGATGAACGCCGATAAACGCCGATGCATCGAGAACTGCAAGAAAGCTCTGCACGTCCTTCCGGGAGTGGTTATTGATGCGCCGCGAAGCGGCGCACCGGAGCATCAAAATCGAGAACCATCAGGGAACTTGCGTTTAGCTCCAGCCAATCGGCGTCCATCGGCGTTTATCGGCGGTTCCCTCCCTTCATTACTTACGCGCAGGTGACAAAATGACCGCGCAGTTAGCAGTGGCGGAAAGGCCCGAGATCCCTATATTCCGCGCCATGATCGAGACCAGCCTAATCGCTGACCTCTGCGCCGCGCCGCTCCCTCGCGGGCTGCCGCCGGAGCTGTTTTCCGTGGCGCCCCACAAGGCGCCGGGTGCCACGCGCGTGGTGGTGGCGATGTCGGGCGGCGTCGACAGCTCGGTCACGGCCGCGCTGATGAAGGCCGCGGGCTATGATGTCGTGGGCATCACACTGCAGCTCTACGATCACGGCGCGGCGGTTGGCCGCAAGGGCGCCTGCTGCGCCGGCCAGGACATCCATGACGCGCGGCGCGTCGCCGACAAGCTGGGCATGCCGCACTACGTGCTCGACTATGAAAGCCGCTTCCGCGCCGAGGTGATGGATGATTTCGCCGACACCTATCTCGCGGGCGCCACGCCGATCCCCTGCGTGCGCTGCAATCAGCGGGTGAAGTTCCGCGATCTCTTGCAGACCGCGCGAGACCTCGGCGCCGAGGCGCTGGCCACCGGCCATTATGCGCGGCGCGTGGTGGGCGATGCGGGTGTGGAGATGCATCGCGCCGCCGACCCCGCGCGAGACCAGAGCTATTTCCTGTTCGCGACCACGCGGGCGCAGCTCGATTTCCTGCGCTTCCCCCTGGGCGATCTGGCGAAAACCGCGACCCGCGACATCGCCGCCCGGCTCGAGCTGCCGGTGGCGGCCAAGCCAGACAGCCAGGACATCTGCTTTGTGCCCACGGGCGACTACGCGTCGGTGGTGGCGAAGCTGCGCCCGGGTGCTGTGGAGGCGGGGGAGATCGTGCATCGCGACGGCCGCCTGCTCGGCCGCCATCAGGGCATCATCAACTACACCGTCGGCCAGCGCCGCGGCCTCGGCCTGGTGGATCCCGACACGCCCGGCGAGCCGCTCTACGTCTTGCGCCTGGAGCCGGAGACCCACCGCGTCATCGTCGGCCCCAAGGGCGCGCTGGCGGTCTCGTCGATCCGGGTCGATGACCTCAATTGGCTCGGCCCCGACACGGCCCCCGGCGAGACCCTGGAGGTGGACGTCAAGGTCCGCTCCACCACGCCGGCCGTGAAGGCAACACTTTACAACCCTCCCCCCCAGCGCGATCGCGAAGCGATCGTCGCGACGAGGGGGAGGGACACGAGCGCGGCAGAGCTGCGCTCGAGGGCGGGGGGCACGGGCTCGGTGTCGGTCATCTTCGCCACCCCCCAATACGGCGTCTCCCCCGGCCAAGCCGCCGTCTGCTACAGCGGCGACCGCCTCCTCGGCGGCGGCTGGATCGCCCGGCCCCTTGCTTGACCCGCATGGCCTGCCGACCTATATCCATGCGCCCGCCGCCCTGCGCGGCGGCCGGTCCTCTATGGCGGAGTAGCTCAGCTGGTTAGAGCAGAGGAATCATAATCCTTGTGTCGGGGGTTCGAATCCCTCCTCCGCTACCACTCTACTCCCCGAACATCCTTAGACTTTTGCGACTTTCTGCCGCCCGCCTTTGATGACGCGGAGACGCGGTTTGTGTAGGTCGTGTGTAACCGTGTTCTCGGTTTTGACTGCCAGCGGGGCAGGGAGCGGGCGCGACAGGTTGCTCGCGGCGCGGTCGATGTGCGGCGCGAAGATCTTGGCGTAGTGCAGTACCATCTGCATGGACTGATGCCCGCTGATCTGCTGCACGATTGGCAGATCGACACCGGACCATACTAGCTTGCTGACGGCTGTATGCCGCATGTTGTGACGCGTAATCCGCGCGGGATCGAGGCCGGCAGCCTTTACGATCCGGCTGAACGATTTGGAGATGTGGTCGCGATAGCCTTTCTTGCTGGCGTTCGGCCGTGGCGTTGGAAATACCCAGCCCTCGCCGTTCTTCGCGCGCATCTCGCGCTCCTTCACCAGAATGTCAGTGATCTCCCGCGTTAGCGGTTGCTGCCGTGCGCCCGCCTTGGCGCGTGGTACGTGCAGACGCTTGTTCGGCGCGTCGATATGCTCGAAACGCATCTGCAGGATCTCCCGGTGGCGCATGCCGGTGTGCAGGCCAATCGCGATGAACAGCCAGGCATCAGGATTTACGTCCGACATCGTCGTCCTGATCAAGGCGTCCGCCTCGTTGTCGTCCAGGACAGCAGCGACGTGAAGTTGCTTCTTCGCCATTTTGATCCTGCACGGCGCCTCCCGCAGCCATTTCCATTCAACCGCCATCGTGAACAGATGGCTTAAGCTCGCCAGCTCCAGGTTGATCGTCGCCGGGACTTCGCGCCCTTCTTAACGCGGTCGTGGCGATACTTGGCGAGATCGAAACTGCTGATCTCATCCAGGTGCTTGTGACCAAGCACCGGGGATAGGTATTTTTTGAAATGCCGTTTCTTCGGCACCATGTTCCGGCCACCGGACTCCTGCAGGTTCTTCAGGTAGTCCTCGCTCGCCTTCGCCAGCGTTAAGGCCAGCTTGCGGCGCTTCGGCAGTTGCAGGCGGTTCTCGCGCGCCTCGGTGCGGAGGCGCTCGATGAGCTGCTCGGCTTGGGTGCGCGTCGTTCCTTCGCTCTCGCGCCCGACAATGCGATGTATGCGCCTGCCATCGACCATGACATTGATGGACCAGCGCACGTCACCTTTTGTCTGCATAGCGGCCCGGCGAACAACAGACCTGCGATAACGAGCAAAAAGTAACGCATGTTTGACCTCGCAGAGCGGGCACTAGCGAATGCCGGGGGAGAGCTACATCAGGTCACACAACAATCAAATTCCCATCGGATATGAGATCGTTGGCCGTCGCGCTTCCCTGGAGCGAGCGGTCTCGATCGCACGCACTTCGCGGTCGATAGCGACGATAAGACCAGACGGGCCAACGGCTTCCGCAAGCAGCATCGATACATCGCCTGCTCCACAGCCGATATCCAAAACCCTCATGCCAGGTTCTGTTATGATGCTGATTTAACTCAGTTTCTTAAATGATCAGCATGCGAACCCAACAATTGTCTCACCATCTTGGGCGCGCTCGAAGCCCCGGAAACTAACGTAGGCCGCAGCGTCGTTGCCAAGCGATGGCTGTCCCTATCAATAATTACATCCGCACGAATGAATGTGCAGGCCGCCGAAATGCTCACCGCTTTCCGGTCCTGGAATCGATTTTTTGCGAATAGAGGCGATACTTACCCGATGGCAGTTTTCTGATTATTTGCGTGAACTCCGATTGTTCAGGCCACCGTGAAAGAACACTGCCGCGAACTGGGCGGTTCCTGCGCCGGCCCGCCAGTTTGCCGTTGATACGACAACACGCCTCCCGTCAGGCCTGCTCGGGTTCAAGCAGGTTTTTTGCGAGCCGGGCGAACCAGGCGGCCATGCTTGCCGGCGAGGTCTCGCCATTCATCAAGGTCCGGGAAAAGAATCCCTCGGCGACATGGACGCCGAGTTGGCGATAAGCTTCGAACTGCTCCTCGTCGAAGAACTGGTCCAAGGTCGACTGGTGGGGAAAATCGGGATGAGTGCCTCGATACCGCTTGATCAATTCGGATTCGTTGCCGGTCACCGACAGCTTCAGATAGAGCAGGAGGCCCATTTCCGCCGCATCGCCATCTCGCAGGCACGGATAGTAGATGCGGTAGAGGTTGCCATGCGTGGGGCTGTGTCGCGTCTCGCGGTTGGGCCGCATGCCGTCGAGGTTCGGCGTGATCCTGACGCCGAAATCGATCTGTGCATGTCGAACGAGCGTCATGAGGCCTCGGAAGGTGAAATCCGGATCGGCCTCGCCGTCCACGCAGACGATGTACTTGCAGCGCCGCCGCAGCAATTCATAGGCCGCCGTGTTCTCAATATGCCCGCCGTCGGACAGGTTGAGCCAGGCCAGGTTCTCCGACATGCCGATGCCAGTCATCTCTCGCAGGAGACATGAGAAGCCGGGTATATTCCAGAGGCTCTCCCTATCTGGATGGCGTATCCAAAAGCCCAGGCGGACATTGAGAAACGTCAAGAGGGCGGTCAATGTCGGTTTCGACTCGAGTCCCATGTGAGATGACGCAGCGCCGCCGGAGATGGCGACGGCGGTGGCGAGATCAGGCGGGGCGTTGTTCGTGGACCATTGAGCGGTGGGGTAGTAGCCGCTGAGGATCGACCCGCACCAATGCTTTGATAACAGGAAGAAGTCGCATTTCCGATCGCGCAGTCGGGCTGCTCTGCTAGAGGGCAGGTTCAATGCCGTGTTGATCAGGAGATAGGGCGCCCGATGATCCGGATCCAGGTCGGCTAGCGGGAACGGCCGGTCGTCCGATTCGCTGATCTGGATGAAGGTGCGGGCCAGCTGGTCGCGGTAGAGCCGATGCGGTGCCGTGAGATTGATGTTGAGGTAGAAGATTGCCAGAACCCCGGAAACAGCAGCGATGAGGGCAAGCAGCGTCACGCCGTACAAGTCGGGGAATGAACCGGCCGTATTCCCTGCCGTAGCCGCGGAGGGCTGCGTCAGCGACAGGAAGAAGTAGAAGAGCGTAAGGCCCACAAGCGGCAAGACCACCACCGAAGCGACCAGCAATATTCGCAGTACGAACTTCCGGGCGAAGGGTGTTTTCAGGATTGGAATGAAGCGCAGGATCACCGGCCCGGCCGCGACCAAACCGGCAATCACGCCGCCGGACAAGGTCCAATCGATTGAAATCTTCGGCGGGATCGACTCGTAGCCGGCGCTCACCAGCCAGAGCAGCGCCAGCAGGCCGGTCGCCGCAAGCAGCAACGCCAACACCACGCCGCTGATTCTTCGCGGCGCGGCGGGTTCCTCTGATGAAGATGCCATAGGCAATCAGGGACACAAAGGTCAACCCGCCGAAAAGCGACAACAGCGTAAGCCATTTATCGCTGCCTGCAGCAATGCACTCGATCGCTGTCCAGAGCAGAGCCGCAACCGCAACCAGAAAGGCCGGCGCCGACCAGTTTAGCAATAGGCCGGCAAGCGTTGCCGTGACCATCGACCAGCGGTTCTTGAGCGAACTCGCGGCGAGAAACTTGGCGTGGTGGCGGAGGTAGCGGATGGTCTCGGTGTCCGGCCCGGCCGGGCATCCGATCTCCGATTGGCTCTTGCCTGCCCCCAGCCTTACGGCGAGGAAACTGCCGGTGTATCCTCCGCCCGACACGGTCGAAAGAAAATCGACATCCGTAAGCAAGCCGCGGCTTGCCAGAACTTGGAGAACACCCAGACTGAAGGTCGCCGACCGGACTCCGCCGCCGGACAGGGCAAGGCCGACAGCATTCGTTCCCTCGCCGGTCGCGATGTCATAGCGCTTTCGCCTTTCCTTGATCTCCCCGGCTTCGCTGCCGTTGATCTGCTGCCAGTATTCCTCGCTGCCGACCACGCCAAAACGGATGCTGGACTGACACAACGCAAGAGCCGCATCATCCATGATCGGCGACATTGTCGGTTCATCCGCGGCCGAGCCATAGGCGAGCTTTTCGAGTGCTCTGGCGAACGCCCGCAGCTTGATCTGCAGATCGGCGAGATCGGCCCGGAATTCGTCGCCGCCGTCCCGCGAATCGAGCCGTCCGACTTCGTACGCCCGGTGCCATTTGGACGTCACTGGTCGCAGGTCCCGGTTCAGCATCTCGGTCACCGCAGCGGCGAAATCCCTGCAGCCGGGATACTTTTTCATCGTCGTCCGGGCCTGGCCGAAGATTTCCCAGAGGCTTTCCAGGGCGCGCGCATCGATGCCGTATTGATAGGGAAGCGGCTGCGTCGCGATCCGCGTCCTCAATTCGCTGAGAAACTCGTGGGCGGCAGATTGGTCCGGAGTTCAGCGTCATGGGTGCGTCTGGTTAGTTGGCTTGGAACCTGCCGTTGCGGCGCAGAACTTCATATGCAGGCCGACCCTTCCCGAAGAGCTCGTCGAGCGCCAGGTTGCCGATCATCTGCGCGGCCACCCGATAGCCCACTTCGCGGTAAGCCTCGAACTGTTCATCGTCGAAGAACTGATCCGCCGTGGTCTGGTTGGGAAAATACGGATTGGCACCCTTGTAGCCTTTCGCGGTCATGGACAGCTCGGCGATCATCGCGGTCTTCAAATAGAGGATCGTTCCTTTCTCCGGCCATGGGCCGCCGCCATAGGCGCCATAGTTGATCGTGGCGACAAAGTAACCCTTATCGGAGTACTCGGCGTTCTTCGGATATAGGCGGTCATTCGGTCGGGCGATCAGTGCTTCGGGACCCGAAGCTTCGGATTTGCCGGTCGCAGGATCAGTGACATGCATGTCGAATTGCACCGTCGCGCCGAAGTCGTCACCGACGCGTTGAATTGCCGTCACAAAGTCGGCGTAGGAGGATTTGATGTCTTGTCCCCCGTCACAGATGATGATCAGGCCGCAGCGCCGCCGGATCAGTTCATAGAGCGCCAGATTCTCGAAATGTCCGCCGTCGCTCAGCTCCAGCAGCGCGTTCGTTTCCCGGTATCCCACGTTTAGGATGGAGTAAAGACCACTGGGCCGGAAATGATTGGGCCGCTTGAACCTGATCTCCCGGCCCTCCGGCATCGGCCGCGCAACCCAATGCCCCAGGCGGAAGCTCAAGAGCGTCATCAGGAGCGAGACGAAGCGGTTGCGTGTCAGGCCGCGCCCGCCCGGGCCACTGCGAGGATTTGCCGCCGCGCCCGAGGTCGCCATCGCCGAAGCCAGCGTGATCTCGCCGTTCATCAGCTTTGCCGACAGCTCCCACCCCGTCGCGGCGCTGCCGGAATAGAGCGGCGAGAGAATGAAATTGTCGCCGCCGCGCAACCGATACTTGCGCACCCTGGAGTTCACCAGCACAAGGTTTGTATTAATGATGTGAAACGGCCCCGTTGCCCGATCTGACCAGAGGTCCGAGATCCGCATATCGTCCGCCAGCCTTGCCGGCGCCGTAATGTCCGTTGTCACGCTGTCGTGGTCGGGCATGAACGCTTCCATGAGGCGGTCGCGGTAGAAACGGTGCAGCGAGATATAGTTGATATTGGCGAACCAGCCCGTCAGAACGGCAAGCAATACCACGCCCGCTAGCGCGCCGCGAACAAGCGGCGGCCCCTGGTCAAACTCGATTGCCAGGCGATAGCCGAGCAGGACGATGCCAAAGAGAAACAGCATCGATCCGCCGATGAGAATCAGTTTCGTCACGGCGCTGTGGCCGGATTTCTTCTGCGATTGCAGATGACCCCAGAAACCGCTTGCTGTGCCGGCGGCGATGCTTAGCAGCCCTTCAATACCGCCAAGGCGGATATCGATCCAGGCGACCACAAGCGGAACAGCAGCAAGAACCAGCAGCGCAATGACGATAGGCGTGGCGAAGCCGAAAAACTGCTCAAACACGCGGCGACCGCCATAGCGCACCGACAGACCCTCGATGCGCAAATACCAGCGGATGATGTAGGCGATCCAGAAATTGGCCAGAACGACAGCGCCGACAAGCGCAACCAACTGAATCAGGCCAGCAACCCAAGCAAGATTGACCACACCCCAAAGGACGACAATCGTCCCGCCGGACCGGGCATACCAGGCCAGCGCGGCATCGGCCACGAACAACGCAGCGAAGCCGGCAAAGATCAACACGAAACCCCACCAGTCCCGCTTCTCCCACTTATGCCGGCGCACCAGGTAGAAGATCAAAACGGCGAGCGCCAACGCCAAAGCAAGTGCCCAGCACCACTGAGCGGCGAGTTGACCGCATATCGCCGCCGACGCGTCACCCTCCGCAAACATCGCCGCACTCAGCGACTGCAACCGAAGGAACAGGAATAAGAAGATCGCCACATCGACTGCCGCGAGCATACCGACTAGCAGCCAGCGTCCCACATGGCGCCACGTTGAGATCTCCCGCAATTGCGCTGCGGGAGGGCCCGCCGCGCCGCCGCGCTCCATCCAGGAGAGGATGGAGAAGTTGATGGCGGAGATGATGAAGAGTATCGTCAAAATCAATGCCACGAGCAGGCTGAGCAGGAAAACCGGCGGCAGCAGATAAGCCGCTGTTGTGCTGCCGTCGGGGTTGATGAATGTCGCCAGCTGGCCGAGCGCCGACGGCGCCGCCATCTCCACCAGGCCGTGCAGGCCGCTGAGAAATGCGAAGGTCCCGGACCATCGCAGCAGCACCAGCAGCAAAGCGACAGTGGGGATCCAGACGATGAGATTGAGCAGGACGGCGCGCAGCACGACCGCCGTGCCCGACCAGATGGTGATGCCTGCACCCGGTGTCAGATACCGGCCGTTCTGCCGCAGGTGACGCAGGATCGGCGGATCGCTGGATGGCTCGGAATTAACGGTGCTCGCGGACTTTCTGGGTTCCCTGGGACCGCCGGCTGCCTGGGGATCGCGCGTGCCATAGGGGAAATGTTCCGCGAGGTCATACGGTTCTTCGCTGCCAGTCCTGCCGCTGAGCCACCAGGAAAGGGCCGTGCCGATATAGCCTCCACCGGAGACGGTGGAAAGATAATCGACATGTTTCAGGATTCCCGCCCCGGCCAGCCGCTGCATGACGCCGAGCGAAAAGGTCGCGGAGCGGATGCCGCCACCGGATAGCGCCAGGCCGAATAAGTATGGCGTCTTGCCACCCTCCGTATTTTCATTCAGCCGTTGCAACAGCTCCTCAATATGGTGGGACCCGACCTTCTTTTTCGCGATGTAGGCCAGCTCTTTTTTAATCAGGTCTTTATCGATCTCGTCTTCACCGATGCGTATTTCGCCATTGCGCGCCCGATTGATGTAGCGATCCGTGTCATCCATGGCAAATCCCCTGCGAGAGTTGTGCCTACATCGTCTTCATGTATTCCAGAAGGAGATCTTTCTCCGCCGGGGTGAGCTGCGTGCCATAGACATGGCCGCCATTGCCGTTGCCGCGCTGCTTGGTGTCGAAGTCGAACGCCCGCGGGCAGGCGTCGTCCTTGCGTGAGAAGAAACCCATATTGACGGGATCGTAGATATCGCAGCCGCGGAAGAACCTGTCCGGGCGATTTTCGGGCGCATTCAGCAGATCCCGCAAGGTGGGCACCGAACCGTTGTGCAGATAAGGCGCTCGGAGCCAGATGCCGTCCAGCGGTTGGCTTGCGTAGCCCACGTCCTTCACCATGGCCTTGCGGTCAACGCCCATTTCCTTGGCGACGCGGTTGGTGGCATCGGCATCTTCCTGGCTCCAGGTATCGAAGCGTTCGCGGTCGGTGCCGATCTCCTCGATGGGTATGACCTTGCCGAGATAGCGACCATTCCAGCTGTGACAGGTGCCGCAATACTGATCGAAAATCGGCTTGCCGCCGGCCGCGCGCGCCTTATCGACGGTGAACTCGCTCGGAAACGGTGCCGGTGGCTTGGCGCGCAGATACTCACGGACCTCTTTCATTCTCTCGATGAACGCCGGGCCTGGCGGCGCGCCGAGGCCAAGGGCGGAGTTCGATGAAAACCGCCAATGGATCCTGGGTCTCGCCGCCCCAGTTGAGCGATTGCCCTTCGCGCGCTGACATGTTCCAGATTGAGGGGAAATCCGCATTGCCGGTGCTATTGTCGTCCTTCGAGCCGATCATGAAGAATTTGGTGAGATTCATCGGATCGTCGCGCCCGGGGCCCCAGGCCGGGCGGTTGGGCTTATGCATCCAGGCGAACTGGGCCGCTTGCTGCCGGATCGCTTCCCGGGCGCGGGGAATGATCAGGAAGCGATAGATCAGCTTGTCGTCGAAGCCGAGATCGAAGCTCTGCTCGATAGCGGGCAACAGAATATCGGGCGTAAAGCGAGCGTCGTTGGCGGCCGTCTCCAGGAAATCGAGGAACTGCTGCACGTTCGAAGTATGCGATGGGCCGGTGACATAGATCACCGGCTTCGCCTCGGCGCTGACGCGATAGGTCGAGGTGTGACAGACGGCACAGTTCTGGGTGATGCGCGGAAAGCCGAGCGTCTTCTTGGCAAAGCCGACGGGCAGCTCGCGTCCTTCCTCCCAGGCCAAGCCAAAGGCGCGATAGCCGCCGGGGCCCGGGAGCAGATTAGCGAAGACGCGCGGCAGTACGTGGAACAGCGGGTAAGGCACCCCGCGCTCGGCCTCGGCGCCCAACGAGCCGTATTTGAACATCTCTTCCGCATCGCTGGCACAAAGAGACTTGTTGGCATCCTCCAAATCGCCGCAGATCACCTGCGGCACTTCGCGGAAGAACTTGTAGTTGCCATAGGCGATACCCAGAAGCGCGATGGCGACAAGAATCGCCGGTCCGATGAACTGCCGTAATCGCGAGGTTTTTCCTGTTTTGGCATCTGTCTGCTCGCTCATTGCCTGGTTCCCCTCGCTAGAAGGTCTTGAGATATTCGATTAGCGCGCGCTTTTCTTCCGGCGCCAGGTTGGTGCCGTAGAGATGGCCCCCATTGCCGTTGCCAGGACAGAAACCGGACCTGCAGGCGACCACATTCTGCGGCGGAGGGTCGCCGTCGCAGGTGGCTGAGAGGCGCGTTTGAAAACAGAAGAGGTTCCGGCGCTCCTGTTCCGGGATCTTTTCCGGCCGGGATTTAAAGCCCACTCTCTCCGGATCGTACACGTCATAGCCGCGGTAGAAGGACAATGGCCGTTCTGCCGGTGGGCTCAGCAAGTCCCACAAAGTCGGCACCGATCCGCCATGCAGGTAGGGCGCGCGCAGCCAGAGGCCGTCGAGCGGCATGTTGGCGTAGCCGTCCGTCTTGCGGAAATACTGGAATCGCTCGTCGCCGAACTCGGCATAAAGCATGTTCTGGTTCAGCGCGAGATCCTGGGTGTAGTTGTCGAAACGATAACGGTCGGTGCCGATTTTCTCAATCGGTGTGACGTGGCCGACACATTCTGGCTCCCGCACCTTGGGACATGCCTCGGTGAATTCCCGACCGTTGCGACCGTGGCAGGCGGCGCAATCGCGTTCGTAGATCGTTTGTCCCTGGGATAACAGAGATTTGTCGATGTTGTCCGGAAAGGCCTCGCGAAAGGAGGGTGGCTTCAGATCCAGCAGCCAATCCTCCATGCGCTTGATCGACTTGCGGTCCAGGATCGGCGGCAAGGCGCCGGTGCCGAAAGCGGCGCTGCGGTTGCGCTCTTCAAGCTTAGTGTTGTTGCCATCCCAATGGAGCTGCATGCCGCGGCGCTGATCCTGCAGCCAGATCGACGGAAAATCGACCATCCCGATCGATTTGTGGGCGGGAATACCTTCCAGAGACCAATTGAAAAGGGCTTTCGCCGGAGAAAATGTATCGAAGCGCCCTGGCCCGAAGGCCGGTTCCCGGTGCGCAAATTTGAAGCGGTCGGCAATGGTCAGGATTTGTTCGCGGACCTGGTAGATGCCGATCAGTCGGAAAGCCAGTTTGTTGAACCAGTCGAGTTCGATGTTCCTGTTGTCGATCTCCGCCAGGATATACTCCGGCGTAAAGCGCTCGTCGAAAGCCGCGTTTATCATGAAGTTCTGAAATGCCTGGAGATCGATGCGGTTTGCCGGCATGCCTAGATATGTTAGTGGTTCTTTGTTTGCCGTGGTGCGTAGCGTGCCGGAGTGACAGACCGCGCAGTTCACGAAAATCCGCTCGACGCCCATGTAATTCCGGAACGACGTGCCGATGGGACGGAGATGGGGCAACTTATCCCTATCGTCTTTGTCATAGATGAAGCCGAAAGCTGCCCAGCCCTCGTCCTGGCGTCCCTCCGGCAGATATTCCGGGAACATGAGCGGCATCACCTCCCAGATTGCATAGGGGATGCCGAAGTTCCTATCGCCGCCAGTAGAGCCGTACTTGAACTGCATCGCCGGATCCTCGAACTGTTCCGCCCGGTCGATGGTGAGGCGGTAGGCCAGGTAAATGCCGGCAATCACTGACAGAAAAACCGTCACGGTGACCGCCCAACAAACCCAGCGGCAAACCAGCTTCGTAACGGCGAGAGTAGCTTCCATCACGCCCCCTAGTGAACCGCCAGCGCCCGCTGCAAATCGGCCAGCAAAGCCCGCCGGCGCAGCGGCCCCGGTCCGAGCGCCGGTGCATCAGCAGCGAGAATTTCACCGATCGCATCATCGAGCGCTGCTCGATCGCTGGCTGTGCTGATTTCAACACGGCCCTGCGCGATCCCCGTGACCTCCAGAGTCAGCGCCGTGATCCGATTCAGATTGGGCAGGCGTGCGCCCAGCCCGGTGCCGCTTTCGCGCGGAATGATACGGATCAATTTGCCGCCGCCGTCCTGGCCCGCCGGCGTGCCATCGAGCGCGAGGAGGCGGGCATGCGATACGCCGTCGATCGATAGGTCGTCGATGCGGCCGCCTTCGACGTGCAACCCATTTAAGACAATAAAGCCCTGGACGCTGAGGCGGCCGGTTTCGCCGCACCAAAAGCGCAATTCCCGTCGGCCCTGTTCTCGGGCGGCCGAATCCAGCCGGCAGTCGGCGCGATGGCTTTCGCCAGCTTCCGCTGCGAATTGGCCGAGGCGGTTGTCGAGCCAGACGATGTCGGCCGCGGCGAAACTGCCGGCGACTTCGCGGGCGAGGGCTTCGAATGTCGACGCGAAATTGCCGGCGGCGTGCCATTGCAGGAGGATGGATCGTGGAGTGAGCGGATCGGCAGCGCCCTTGATGTCCAGGGAGCGGTTTTCGGCCGCCGCGTCGGTGAACGTAGCCAGGGGATCTCGATTGGGCAGGTCGGGCGATGGAATACCGAGGCCGTCAGGCCAGAGATTGGACAGGCGCTGCTGCAAGCGCGTCGACTCCGCAGATGGTGTCACGCGCCACTCGGTTCGCGCACCGCCGAGACGAAATTCGAGCGCGGCCCGGAGTAGCGCGGCGCGGCATGCGGCGCCCTCGTCTCCGTCTCCGCAGCCTTCATCCCACAAGCGATTTACGGCGGCGATCATGTTGGCGCGATCTGTCGAGCGGTCGAAGCGATCAGGTCCGTCGATACCCTGGCTCACCGGGGCGCCGTGATATCGGGCACCAAGTGCGCTCAACCGCTCGGCGATTGCCGGATTGGCGTTGGTTTCGCTCCAGAGCGGTCGGGAAAAATCGGCCCATGTCCCTGATGGCAGCCGGTGCAGATGTCCCGCTCGGCATAGCTGACTTCAGACGTAAGGCCCTCGCCATAGCTGGTCACCCGCTGGAATTCGAATCGGCCGCCCTCTTCGTTATAGCTGATGACCTCAATGGCGTTGGCGGCGGTCTGATAACCGAGATAGAGGCGGTCACGCAGCAGTGCATCGGACAGATCGCGCACACCCTCGCTGTCGGTGGCCAGGATCACCCGCGGCGAATGAAAAAAGGCGGGTGCCGCCTCATAGCGCTGCAAAGACCGGCCCAAGGGAATCAGGGCAGTTGTCGCGGCCGCAGGCTCGAGGCGGGCATTCAACGCATCGACAAGGCGTTCAAACGGGAAGGGCACGTCATGACCGGATGCCGATGCAAACAGTTCGTCGAACAAGCTGCGGCCGACAGGCGGGATCTGCGGCCCCGGTTCGCCGGCGTTGACCAGCAGAGTTGGCTCCGTGCTCGACGCGGGCGGTCCGCCATGGATGAGGACAGCCGCCATCACAAGGAATCCGCGGATGGCACGCCTGCCACGCATGTCGGCCTCACGGCGCCTCGGCGCGAACCTGCTCGCCGATCCAGCAATCTTCGGCAACGGCGCCACCGCCGGCGAAACTCTCCGCGCCGCCTTCGGCAATCGCTTCGTTGTAGAGCGTAAAGTTGAGCAAAAACACTCCATGGGCGTAGGCGCGGCCGAGATAGAAGCCGGGCCGCACCATGCGGATTTCGTCGCGGATGCGCAGCCCATTGCGGCCGACGAGGCTATCCGGGCTGGCGCGATAGCCGGCGATTTCATCGGTATAGACGTAGTCAACGATCACGGATTTACGCCGGCTGTCCAGCAGGCTCTGGCCGCAATAGAGCTTTGCCGGGAACAGCAGCCAGACTTCCGTGTTCGGCAAAATCCACTTCAGCCAGCCCTCGCGCGGCACGTCGGCCTTCATCAGCGTCGAGGGTTCGTCGACGATGTCGCGCAACGGCTCGAAATCGTCGATGAAGTTCCGCAGCAATCGCTCGTCACGATAGAACATCTTGCCCTTCCAGAGGGCACGGCCGATCTTTTCCAGCAGCTCGACTTTCCTGCCCGCCAGCCTTCCCTCGATACCGCCAAGTACCTCCTCCAGGCGCGATACCAATTCGCCGCCGGTCTCGGCATTGCCGCCGCGGGGAAAGAACAAATCGCCCAGGTAGGGACCGTCCGGAATCGGGCCGGCCGAGAGCCTGCCGTAGATCTGATCGATTTCCTCCTGGTTCAGCGTCCGTAAGTTTGCCGGGGTCAGCTTCATCAGGTCCGCGCGCGTCAACGGGAAGTTATGCTCGACGTTGGCGAAATCCACGCGGAACACCTTGATCGGGTTGTCCGGGTCCTTCAGCGACTCGTCGATGAGCGGCGCGAAGGGGACCTCGGGCCGCACAGCGACCGTGTCCTCTTGCGAACCCGACAGCAGAATTGCGGCGATGCCAGCGACGATCGCCACAAGGATTGCGCCGATGATCAGGATGCGTTTGAGCATGACGGCGGTTCCTAGAGTGTCGCGATAAATGCGATGAGTGCTTGCTTGTCGCGATCGGACAGATCCTCGCCGAACCGGTGACCGGCGTTTTCGATCGGCTCAAGCGCATTGGAATAGTAGCGCTGCACGAAGGCATTCTGATCGCCGACCAGATCCAGGATCTTCGGGCCGGGGTCGCCGAGCAGCAGTTTGTACCAAGACGTCAGCGCGGTGCGGAGCTCCTTGCGCTGGCCGTCGGTCAAGAGCCTGGCGTACTTCTCATTAAACTTTTCTGGAGCCCGCTCTGCCAGGACGAGATCTTGCATCAGATCCTTGACCCGCAGACTGTTCAGCGCAATCGCGGCATATCCCTTGGGGACCCGCAAGATGAGGCCGGTTTCCAGATCGCCGATTTTGATCTTGGGCGCCACGTCGATCAGGATGTCGCGGTCGAGCGTTGGCATTTTCGGTAGGCGGCGGTCGGGATAAAGCAGATCCTCCATCGACGCCTTATATAGCTTGTAGCGGCCCTCGGCGCTTGTATCGAACGGCCAGCAAGGCGGCGGATCGGCCAACGGGACGCCCTTCGCATCCACGTAGGGTGAGCTGTAGAAATCCACCGCGGCGTCCTTCGGCTTGCCGCAGATTTCGGGCCCAATGGCGTTGTTGTGCATGAAGGGTGCATGGGCCCAGGCCGACAGGAGCGAGATATTGCGGTAGTAGCCGCGGCCGCCACCCTTCATGATTTCCGGCAGATTGGGATCCGGCAGCCGTTCATGCAGCGTGAGCGACGCGTACTGTTCCCACACGCGGCTCTGTATGTGATTGGAATGCATCGCGCGCGCGGTATAGGTGCCGATCTCGCTCGCCAGGGAGGGCAGCTCGTTGCCGAGCCAGTCGATGCGTAGCGTCGGGTCCTTCCGATCAGTCGCCCGGAAGTCGACATTGTCGTAGGGGCTGGCCTGGCTGGAATGGCAGCGGGCGCAGTTCGCGGCGAAAACCCGGCGCCCGGCTTCGACGGCGCCATCGAAGAATTCCCCGTCGAGCGCGATTTCAAGATCGCGCGGACTGGCCAGTTTTCTGGCCTGCCACAGATCGGTTGGTCGTGCCGTGAGGAAGAACGCCCTCACATCGTCGAGGCGATCTTCAATCGCGCGGAAGCTGGCGCAATCCCGCCGGCACTGGCCGATGTCGAAGGGTGTCTGACCGAAGTTGCGCTGGGCCGGATCGGCGGCGCGCAGATCGGAGATGTGGTTGGTCCAGCATTGCTCGGCGCAACTGCCAATGTTGAAGTAGACTCGCTGAATCGCCTCGTTGATGCCGACCAGAGTCCTCGCCGCCTTTCAGGATGCTGGGCACCAGTTCCAACTTTTCGCTGCGCTCCCAGCATTTGCCGGGTTTGCCGGGCTCGCACCAGCAGACGGCCGGATCGGCGGCTTCCGGACAGGCGGACGCCATGCGCCATTTCAAGATGCGCTGCTCTTGCAGCGGCCGCGCGGCGACATTAAGGATCGCGTTCATGGTGCCGGGATTTGAAACCTGATCCATTGGCAGCGCCGAGGTGTCGACGATGCCCGGCCGGGCGCGAGCGATCAGCTGCCACTCCAGCCGATGCTGGGACATGCCCGAGCCGAGAATGTTGGATACCCGGCTATACTGATTGCCGACCAGCCCTTGGATGTTCTCCCATTTCGGATAAGTCGGATCGGCTGGCGGATTCAGGGGGTCATAGGCGATGTGGCAGGCGCCGCAAGCCATGCCGATGCGGAATGGCGGCTCGATCGATCCGTCGAACAGCCGATTGGATCGGAAGTCGGGGTCCCCCGGGTCGCCGGATAGGAACTTGCGGTAGCCATCCCAGGTGGCTAGGCCGTCATTGAGCCTTTGCCATTTTTCCTTGTCGAAGCGCGGATTGGGGAACTTGCGCAGACCGAGAGCGCCGGTAGAAGTACCGAATCTTGAAGTCGCAGCTGCTCTGGCGCTGATCCTGCGGGCCATGGGGCGTCGACATGTTGAACGGCCCGTCGCGGAAATCGCAGGCAGGATCCCGATAGTCATTGCGACCGACATAGGCCAAGAGTTCATCGTCGCCGGGACACCACGGGAATCCGAACGTTTCATCCAGAGATCGCGCGGGGCAGCCGGCGTCGCCGGGCACACAGCAATCAGGATCGGGAACGGCGCCCCAGGCCTGGAAAAGGTCGTCCCTATACTTGGCGCCAAGGATCCGAAACCAGTCGATCGCAGCACCCAAACGCTGCGGATAGGAGTAGGTGAAGAACCTGTCGTTGAACGCGGTGGCGAAAAACCAAATCTCTCGACCCGCGCGCTCCGAGGGCGTATAGCTCGTGTCACCGGCGGCGTAGCCCTCGCTCAGCGCGCTTTGCCCATAGGCCGGCAGCGCGAGCGAAAGAGCAACAAGCAATCCTGCGACCTGGGTGGCGATCGCTCTTCCGGCCATCATCGGCATCTCCCCGCATAGCGAACTCTATTGGCTGAGGCGCGCGTCATCGCGTGCAGATTGGACATGGCGAGAATTGCCACAGATTTGTCATGGGCACGAAACGGTGTAATGGGCCCTGTGCTGTGATGCAAATCTGTGGTGCGTTCGGAGCCAGCGGGCCGTGGACGCCTTCCGTGGCTAACATGGAGACATTTGACCTTCTGTGATCAGAAATCACAGGCTGCCGTCAGCGCGTCTTAACAATTCTTGACGTGGCTGCTATCCGCCGCCGAGATCCGCGGCACTGAGAATGGTCCCCGGGAACCTGTAGCTGTTGTTGGCCAGGAAGCGCGGATCGGCCTTGGCGATCTTCATGAACTCGCGATGGCCGGACTTCATGCGCCCGACCAGGCAGCCGGCGCTGGCCTTACCGATGTTTTCCTTCGGATTGTCGAAACCCCAATGGTGATTGACGCCGAACAGCCCCGTCTCGGTCCGGTCGCCAACGCGGCTGAAATCCTGGTTCAAATCCCGATGCACGGTGATCTCCAGCGTCTGGACCAGCGCCTCATGGGCGCTTTTCTTGCCGGCGTTGTGCGTCCCGATCGACCAGGCCTTGTACTGCCCAAAGGCGATGCGAGCCGCGCCGGCCGGATTCATCGGATTGCGCGTCCAGAAAAGGCCGGGCTCGGTGGTCGCTTCCCAGGCGCCACCGAGGATAGGCCGCCCGCCTTGATTGAAGCGCAGGATGAAGCGCAAATCGTTGAAATTGTTCGGCGCGTTAGCGTTGGGCGTCCCATCCGGATCCATAGCCTCGACATAAACGATATTGATGCAATCCGGGTGCCGCGCGAAGGCATGACCCTTGGCCTGCAGAGCGAGGACGAGACGCCCCGCCAGATCCGGCTTGATGTTCAAGGGAAACAGCGTATCGGCGGTTTCGTCGCGCAGCCGCCTGGCCACTTCCTGGTCGATGGCGGTCTTGGCCTTGAGCTTTGTTCTCGCAAGAAAGGCATCAAGCGCCCAATGCGATACCGGGCCGAATTTACCGTCGGCCGGCGGGTCCAGCAAACTCAGTTCGCCCAGCTGCGTTTGCAGATCCATAGCGAGGTCGTGATCCCGCCCCGCATCGGCGAGGCCGACGCCGGCCCCGCCATTCGCAATGTCGATGAGACGCATCTCCGCCTCCGTTCCGGCTGTTGCTGCGGTGCGGCAGTAAACCGGTGCGAGGGCACGGGGGCACCCCCTTCGCCGCAAGCTCTCAGGAAGTTCTTTCCTTAGGATGACCTTCCTGATGCGCCGTATACTGTGCATAATATCACGGAGGGGAGCGGTAGCCCGATGCCAATCTGATGACTGCCGGCCGGACGGTCCCGGCCAGGGCAATCCCGGTTTCACGAGCCGCGGGACCCGCCTATGACCAGCAGAGACACTGCCCGGAGCATCGGCAGGAGGGAATTGATGGGAACATCGCATTGGATCACACGCATCTCGGCGGCCGCGGCGCTCGCTGCATTCCTGGCCGGTTGCGCCTCGGCGCAGCGGGACGTCAGCCAGGCCGCTGCGTTGGGGGACGCCGGCATCGCCCTCGCCGAAACCTTGCCGGGTTTCTATGACGCCTTCTTCGTGCAGGCGGTCGAGGCAGACAGCCTGGAACTGGCACAGCAGCGTGATGCCGAGCGGGATTCCGAAGTCCTCAACACGGCTCTCGAAAAAAGCAACGCGGACTTTGGCACGACCATAGAAATCATCGCCGATCTGAATCGCCATGCCTCTTTGCTTAAGAGCTATTTCATTGCGTTCAAGGCGCTTTCCGCCGCCGACACCGGCGGCGAGATACCCGGCGCCGCCAAGCAGGCGGTCGAACAGCTCAGCGCGGTCGGCAGCCAGATCGCCGGCCAGAAAATTCCCGGCAGCGAGGTCGCCGCCATTCTCGAGCCGATCGCGGCCTATGCCGTCACGGTGGCAAAGGGAGCTGCGTTGAGCACCGAGTTCGAGGCGAGGGGCGCGCTGATCAACCGTGAGATGGCGCTGCAGGAGCAGGTAGTCGGCATCGTTGCCCAGCGCATGATCGCCGACCGCAAGCGCGTGCTGATCGAAACGACAGAGAATCCTCTTGACCGAGGAGTTCACAACGAACTTCGACCGGCCGCTGCCGGGCGATTGGTGGCGGCGGCGCGCCGACTATCTCAGGCTGGTGATCGAGATTCAGGCGGCCACGCGCACGGAGGAGGCGGTTCGTAATCTCCGCATCGCCTGGGAGAGCATGGCGGCGGGCGGCGACCAGGCGACGACGGTCGAGGATGTCCTCGCCGACCTGAACGCTGTCGCCGATCTGATCGAGAAACTGGCCGCGCTCAGGCAATAGAGCCGAGGAGGTTGTCATGGCGGTAAGCCCGGCGATTCCGAAGATGACGGATGTCGATCTCTATACTAAAAGCTTGAACGAGCTGCTGGAGTTGCGAAACGATTTCGCCCGCTCGAAATGGAAGACACGCCTCGCCGCCGCCGATGCGCCGACGCGGCTCGAGTTCTCGCGCCTGCGGGCGAAGATCCAGGAACTGACTCGCACGATGACCAATGCCAGGCTGGCGGAGATTGCCGGCGAGCTGCGCAAGAACGAGACCGGCCTCAAGGAAGGCATCGCGAAATGCCAGGTTGCCCGCGAGCATTTTAAGAGCGTGGAGCGGACTTCTCAAGGCGTTTACGGCCTTTGTGACGGTAGTCGGCCGCATCGCCAAGGTCGCCGCCGACGTGATCGTCTGATGATTCGGTCCCTGTAGATGCGGCGGCAGTTGTTACGCAAACCTTGATCCGGCCGAAGGTGGTTTGCGAAGTAACGGAAGTTAATCTGGATCCGCACTCAAGCAATGAAGCAGGATCCAGATAGGCTTTGTTAAGGAATGACTGGATGACACTGAGAGACTTATCCTATAGCATGACCTGATGGCCGGGTGGTCAGCTGGAGTCCATTACGATGGACGGGCATGACACCTTTGATGTCTTCTTAAGTTACAACTCGTCCGATCATGCGGCGGTGCTGCAGGTCGCAGAGACTCTGCGCCGTCGCGGGCTGCAGCCGTACCTCGATCGCTGGTCCCTTGCCGCCGGACGGCCTTGGCTGCCCGAGCTGGAACAGGTTTTGCGGCAGTGCCGCTCGGCGGCGATTTTCATCGGTCCTCAAGGCCTTGGCCGCATCCAGCAGCGCGAACGGGAATTGGCCGTGCTGCGCCAGGCCAGTGATCCCGGCTTTCCCGTCATACCGGTCCTGCTGAGCGGCACCAAACCGGCCGACCTCGCGCTCGGCTTTCTCGCGCTCAACACATGGGTGGATCTGCGGCAAGGCATTTCCGATGGCGCGATCGAGATTCTGGTCGCGGGCATGCGCGGACAGCCGCCCGGTGCCGATACGTTGGCCGAGATCCAACGGGCGAAGGCGGGAATCTGTCCCTATCGCGGGCTGCATTACTTCCGCGAAGAGGATGCATCGTTCTTTCACGGCCGCGACGCCTTCGTGCGATCCCTGATCGAAGCGACTGGCCGCTTCCCGTTTGTCGCCGTGGTGGGCCCGTCGGGCAGCGGCAAGTCATCGGTCGTCCGCGCCGGACTGGTGCCGGAGCTGCGCCGCCGCGAAGGCAACCGGACCGAGACCTGGGACATCATCACGATGCTGCCGGGCGCGGAGCCTCTCAAATCCCTGGCCTTCGAAATGGTCGGACTGCTGCAGCCGGACCTAAACGTCATCAAGCGCCGCGAGGCCGCCAACGAGCTCGCGGAATTCTGGTACAAGGGCAGCACGCGAATCGCCGATTCGATCAACGACATGGTCAAGTCGCGGGCCAACCTCGAGCGGATGCTGCTCGTCGTCGATCAGTGGGAAGAACTCTACACCAGCTGCGAAGTCCCGGAGGCGCGGAGCAAGTTCATCACTGGCCTGCTGGAGGCAAGCGAGCGCGCGCCGGTCAAGGTCGTCATGACCGTACGGGCCGATTTCTTCGGCAAGGTACTCGAGGATCGCGCGCTCCGCGACCGCATCGAGCAGGCCGTCGTAACGCTGGCGCCGATGAACAGCGATGAACTTCGCCGCGCAATGGAGGAACCGGCAAAATCTGTCGGCCTGATGTTCGAAGAGCATCTCGCCGACGAGATCCTGGACGATGTCGGCGACGAGCCGGGTGGGTTGCCGCTCCTCGAATTCGTGCTGGAGATGCTGTGGGAACGCCGGCGCGGTCATGAACTCACCCATGACGCCTATTGGGACATCGGCAAGATTCAGGGAGCGATCGCCAAGCGGGCGGACGAGGAATTCCACCGGCTGCCGGCCGAGCAGCAGCAGATCGCGCGGCGCGCCCTGGTGCGGCTGGTCAATCCCGGCGAGGGCCGGGAGGATACCCGTCGCCGCGCCGACCTGGACGAGTTAGGCGCGAATGCCGCCGCCGTCGTCAAGACGTTGACGGCCCGCCGTCTGCTCGTCACGGGCCGTGATGCCGCAAGCGGCAAGGAAACCGTTGAGGTCACCCATGAGGCGCTGATTTCAGCGCTGGCCAACGCTCAAGCAATGGGTGGATCTGGATCGCGCCTTCCTGCGTTCCTATAAACGGATCAAGGAAGAGGCCGACGACTGGGAAGTGCACAATAAGGACGCATCGCTGCTGCTACCGCCGGGCCGGCGCCTGGAAGAGGGCCGCGATCTTCTGAAGACCCATTCTGACGACATAGAGCCAATTCGCGACTACATCGCGGAATTGATGCGCGTCAGCGACAGGCGTGCCAAGCAGAAGCAGAATCGGGCGCGGCTGACGGCCGCGGTCTTTGCCGCGCTAGCCCTGATTTCGGCCAGCCTCGCCTTGTATGGATTTGATCAAAGCCATCAGGCAAGGATGGCGGCAAACGCCGCGCAGAAATCGCAATCGATATTCCTGGCCGAGAAATCCCTGCAGGAGACCGATCGAGGGAATCCAGAGACGGGCGTATTGCTTGCGCTGGAGGCGCTGCCGGTCAAGGGCACCGAGTTCGAAAACCGGCCTTTTATACCGGAAGCCGAGCTGGCGCTCTATTCGGCGCTCGGCAAATTGCACGAAGCCGTGGAACTCGAAGGGCATACTAGACCCGTCAATTCGGCGGCCTTTAATGCGGACGGCACGAAGCTGGTCACGGCCTCCAGCGACAAGACGGCGAGGCTGTGGGATGTGGCTAGCCGCAAGGTGCTGGCAGTCCTGCAAGGACATGAGGGGGCGATTCGTTCCGCCTCGTTCAGTCCCGACGGCACGCAGGTCGTAACAGCATCGGAAGACAACACGGCACGGTTGTGGGACGCGACGAGCGGCGAGCAATTGAGAGTACTCCAAGGCCACGAGGACAGCGTCTTCTCCGCCGCGTTCAGCCCTGATGGGGCGAAGATTCTGACCGCCTCCATCGACGACACCGCGCGGCTGTGGGATGCGGCGAGCGGCCAACAGATCGCCGTCCTGGGTCACGATGACGATGTCCTTTCGGCCGCCTTTAGTCCCGATGGGACAAAGGTGGTGACGACATCCTATGACATGACGGCAAAGCTTTGGGATACGGCTAGCGGCGCTGAACAGAGGACAATGAGTGGCCACGAGGCCGAGGTGAACTCCGCGACATTCAGCAAAGACGGCAGCAAGGTCATGACGACCTCAGTCGATGGCACGGCGCGGCTATGGGAGACCGCCAGCGGCGCGGAATTGGCGGTCTTGCGCGGCCACACCAGTTGGCTCAATTCAGCCGCCTTCAGCCCGGACGAATTGAAGGCAATCACGGCCTCGGGAGATCACACGGCGCGGCTCTGGGATTTGCGCAATACGCCGGTGTCAATCGTACTCAGCGGCCATGATGATGAGGTGACATCCGGGGTCTTCAGCCCTGACGGCGCCGTGATCGCAACGTCGTCGAAGGACAAGACACTAAGGCTCTGGGACGCCAAGAGCGGCAAGAACCTGGCGGTGCTACGGGGCGACGACAATGAGATCAGCTCGGTCAAGTTCAGTCCCGATGGAACGAAACTCGTGACGACCTGCCAGGACGGCGCGGTGCGCCTACGAGCGGCGAACACGGCAATGGAGATTGCGGTTCTGCGAAACCATCAAGCCAATATTTATCGCGTCTATTTCAGTCCCGACGGTACGAAGCTGGCAACAATTTCCGCCGACAAGACGGCGCGGATCTGGGAGGTTCCGAGTGGCAAGGAGCTGCGGGTTCTCAGGGGTCACACGGAAAGGCTGAAGTCGGCGTCATTCAGCCCGGACGGCACCAGGCTGGCGACGACTTCGGATGACGGCACGGCACGGCTCTGGGATGTGGCCGAAGGCAAGGAATTGCGCGTTCTGCAAGGTCACAAGGGCTGGGTCAACTACATTGCCTTTAGCCCCGACGGTACCAAGATTGCAACAGCCTCGCAGGACCGGACGGCATGGCTGTGGGATGCCGAGAGCGGCAAGGACCTGCGGAAACTCGCCGGCCATGACGACACAATTCATTCCCTGGCCTTCAGTCCGGATGGCCAGAGATTACTGACTGCGTCTGGGGACAAGACGGCCCGCCTGTGGGATGTGGCCACCGGCAAGGAGCTGGCCGTCCTGAAAGGACATGACGCCGGTGTCTACTGGGCGATCTTCAACCCATCCGGATCGACGATCGCAACCGCTTCGGCCGACAAGACGGCACGCTTGTGGGACACCGCGACCGGCGCCGAGTTGCAAGTCCTCAAGGGCCATGAGGACGAGGTCGTGGCAATCGCCTTCAGCCCGGATAGCGGTAAGCTGGTAACCACTTCCAAGGATCGGACGGTGCGCGTGTGGCAGGCTTCGAACGGAAAGGAATTGCTGGTCCTGCGCGGCCATGAGGACGGCGTCAAATGGGCGTCATTCAACCAGACCGGATCGCTGCTGGTGAGTGCATCCGCGGATGGCACGGCGCGGCTCTGGGAACTGCTCGAGGGCCAGCCGCTCGCAGTGCTGCGCGGGCATGATGACGACGTCTATAGGGCCATGTTCAGCTCGGACGGCAAAATCGTCGCCACGGCATCGGACGACGGTACGGCGCGGCTCTGGAAAATCGCCACCGATTATCAATCTCTTATCGCGGACGCGCGATTGGCAGTCCATCGCGAATTGACCCCCGGGGAACGACGGCAATATGCCCTGGAGAAGGATGACAGGATGGCCGCCGCGCCGCTCTGGGAGCGTCTGCTTGAGTATCTCCGCAGCACAGCGGGATTGTGAGCAATGACACAGAAAATCGGCGGCAATCGTGCCACGGTTCGATAGTAGGTTAGCTGGACCCCGTCTCTGTGTCGTTTCGATTGATGGCGGCAGTGATCGCCTGGATTGAAGCCGGATGGGGAGCATTTTGCCAGCAACTTTTCGGCGTACGGGACATAGAGTTACAACCCTGCGTTACCTATGACCGTCCTCAGTTTCGAGCCCTGGAACTTCGGCGCCGATTGCCCAGGTCCCGGGTGGCGGTACAGCCTCTATGGGCCCGGAAGTCAGGACAGAGAGGTGCAAGCACATGCTGCGAATTCATGAACAACGCCAAAGCCGTCGTGCCCTGCGTCGTGCACTCCTTCTAATACTAGTTCTCCCGCTGTTTGCTGGACCGCTTGCGGCGCAGCAGCAGGCCGAAGGATTTCCGGCGCCCGGGCGCCTGGAATATTCCGTGATCCGGGATGGCGAATGCATCGGGGATGAGGTCGTCGAATTCAAGGCGGATCACGACAAGTACACAGTTAAGACCAGCGCCGACATTTCATTGAAGGTCGTGTTTGACATAATCACCGCCTATCGATTCAAGCACAGGTCGGAGGAAGTATGGACCGACGGAAAGCTGGTGTCGGTGACGTCTCGAACGGACGACAACGGCAAGCGCAAGATCCTCGACGTGAAGAGGGACGGCGACCTGCTCAAGGTTAACTACAACGGCAATCAGCGCGAACTGCCGGGCGCCAGCATTCCCGCCAGCTTCTGGCACCCGGAAACACCCCTGCAGACCCTCTTTCTCGATCCGGTCAGCGGCAAGCCGCGGCGCGTTTCAATTACGACGATCGGCGAAGAGACCATCGATATCGGTTCGCAGACACTCAAGGCCCGCCACTATTCAATCAAGGGCGATATCAAACGTGAACTCTGGTATGGCCTCGATGGAACGCTGGTCAAATACAGTTTCCCGGCGAAGGATGATTCCATTATCTGGGTGGTCTTGCGTTCCGTCGCTCCGCAGCAACTCGCTGGCTGCAAGTAGGTTCCCAGCGCATCCGGGGCTGGTCCGCACGTGGTGATGGAAACCGACCCTACCGAGATCCTCACTCTGTTTCGCCTGCGAGTAGGGACCACGCGCTGAACCCCGCGCGATTGCCACTGATGAAAGAATCTCCCTTATTCATCAATCTGTGGTTGATCGTATGCGTCTAACATCTTATCGCCCGGTGAATTATCCCGCAAACTATGAGATTCCCCTGGGCGGCCAACAGTTCTGGTCGCGAGACGGATATAGACTCGGCTACGCCTGCCAGCGGGAGTGCCGGCGCGACCGGCTGCTGCGCCGAGTGCGGAAGCTTCACCGCCAGCTCGGGAGCAGTCGTAGCTTCGGCGTTCCTGAAAAACCGAAGTGGATGCATTGGCGCACATATGAACGAAAGGCCTCAGCGCTATTGGAAACCGACCGCCGGGCCGCTGAGTTAATGCTGCCGGTGCTGAAGCGGCTAAAGGCGCGGTATTAGGACACGGCAGGGCTACTTGAACCCAATTCGGTAGAGCGCCTCGCCGGCAGCCTGCCAGGCCTTGCGGGCGCCCTCGACTCTGCGGGCGAGTTCCTGATCCCCACGGTCGCGCCCAAAGGTCATCGCCTTCATCTTGGCTAACTGCTGCGCGAAGAGATCGAGGTAGATCCTCCGCTCTTCGTCGATCGCCAGAGTCCGCGACGCCGTACTGCCAAATTTCGGGCTTGGGCGAGTCTGTGGTGTAATTCGTGTGTAGTCGTGTCGTGCCTTGACGGTCCTTCAGTCGCCTAGATGGTGCAAGGACTGTCCGGCTAACCCATTGATGAATTGGCCCCATAGCCAGTCAGAGCCCGTCCGCGCCATGGGGAAGCACAAAATCATAATCCTTGTGTCGGGGGTTCGAATCCCTCCTCCGCTACCATCGTTATCATAACATTTTTCGCCCGGCCTCCTTGGCCGGGCGAGATTTACGATAGAGGCAAGTTGCCCATGAAGCTCGATTTTCAGATCGCCGCGTTTTTGACCCGGGTGTAAGACGATCTTGTCGATCAGTGATCTGAGAATGGCGATCGCCTCCAGACGCGTCTCTGCGTCACCCATTGAGGAGACTTCTTAATTCTGCGACCTTGCGCCTATAGAGGGTCGACAGGTCTGGACGGATCCGGATGACGGCGTCTGCGGCACGGACCTGTGAAAGCGCCCCGTTTTAGCTCAACCCGCTTTTGCTCCAACTCCATCAATCGCTCTCGGAGCTTGGTGACGTCTGCGCCTTGCTCGATAGCGTCGACGATCCGAGCGATCCGATCTTCCACGGCTTTTAATTCACTCGCCGCGCTACTATTGCGCCGAGCGGCTTCGCGCTGGCGTTTGTTGAGCTCTAGCTGATACTCGCGGGCAAATTCGGCGATCAACTCCGGCTCAAGTAAACGTTCTTTAAGGCCACTCAAGATGACCTGACCTGGCTTTTTTGGACCAAGCTTTGTGAGAAACTGTGCTTGGAAAGGAGCTTGGTTATGCCGAAGAAGAGGTTCAGCGCGGAGCAGATCGTGACGGTGCTTCGTCAGATCGAAGTTTCGATGGGGCAAGGCAATCGACCCGATGGCCTGTCGGGAAGCCGGCATTTCGGAACAGAGTTATTATCGCTGGCGGAAAGAATACGGCGGCCTTGAGCTTGATCAGGCGAAACGGATGAAGGAGCTGGAGCGAGAGAACGTGCGGCTCAAGCGCCTCGTTGCCGATCTATCGCTTGAGAAGCAGGTACTGAAGGACATCGCCTCGGGAAACTTGTAAGCCCCGAACGGCGCCGGCAGGCGGTCGAAGGCTCGCGAGAAATACAGGCTCTCCGAACGTCACGCCTGCCGGCTTGTCGAGCAGCCACGCGGAACACAGCGTTACACAACCATTGTCCGAGCTGACGAAGATGCGCTGACAAGAGAGATTATCTGCTCGCCATCCCAATATGGCCGCTATGGCTATCGCCGGATCACGTCGCTGCTTACCGATGCCGGATGGGACGTTGGCACGGATCGTGTGCAACGCATCTGGCGCCGCGAGGGGCTGAAAGTTCCCAGGAAACACAAGCCCAGAAGCCGGCTTTGGCTCAATGACGGATCCTGCATCCGGCTGAGGCCGCAATATCGCAATCATGTCTGGAGCTACGACTTCGTCGAAGCCCAGACGCATGATGGCCGCAAGGTTCGGCTGATGACGCTGATTGATGAGTTCACCCGGGAATGCCTGGCGATCAGGGTCGCCCGGGGGATCAATAGCTTCAGTGTCATCGAGACGATGGCCGATGTCATGCTGGAGCGCGGCGTCCCCGCCCATATCCGCTCCGACAATGGCCCGGAGATGACGGCCAAGATCGTGCGCCAATGGCTGGCCCAAGTCGGAGCCAAGACGCTTTACATCGAGCCCGGCAGTCCGTGGGAGAATGGCTACAATGAGAGCTTCAACGGCAAGCTGCGCGACGAATGGCTCAACGGTGAAATCTTCTACAGCCTAAGGGAGCCACAGATCCTGATCGAGCAATGGCGCAAGCATTACAACACGATCAGACCGCATTCATCGCTGGGATATCGCCCGCCAGCGCCGCAGACGTTCCACCCGACCCCATCTAGATCAGGTCACCAATGCAATAGTCTCTCTATCCCGCTGGTACAAAAAATCCATCAGGCCAGTTGGCTATAGCCGGCTCCTTGAGCAGGAAGAGGCCGGGACGCTGGCAGCGCTGAAGGATCGGCGCCGGGGCATCCTGACGCCACTGGTGGCCGAGCATCACGGTCGCATTGTCAAGGTGATGGGCGACGGCGTGCTCGTCGAGTTTGCCAGCGCAGTGAATGCGGTCGCATGCGCAGTCGAACTGCAGAAGAGGATGGCTGCGGCAAACGACGGCGTTGCAGACGACCGGCGCATCGTGCTTCGCATCGGTATCAATCTGGGTGACGTGGTTGTCGAGGGCGGCGACCTTTATGGCGACGGCGTCATCGTCGCCGTGCGGCTACAGGCGATGGCAGAGCCCGGTGGAATTTGTCTCGGAGGAAGCGTGCGCGAGCAGGTCGGCAACAAGCTGCCGCTGGCATTCGAGGACCTTGGACCTTGTGAGGTGAAAAACATCGCCAAGCCGGTGCGGACGTTTCGAGTAGCAAGTCAATTATCCCCGAAGATGTCGTACGCCCGGCGGAGCGCCAGCCGACACAGAGCAAGCCCTCGATCGCCGTGCTGCCCTTCACCAACCTGAGCGGAGATCCCGAGCAGGAATATTTCGGTGATGGGATCGTGGAGGACATCATCTCGGGGCTCACGCGCTTCCACTCGCTGTTCGTCATTGCCCGCAATTCGAGCTTCATCTTCAAGGGCAAGGCGATCAACGTAAGGCAAGTTGCGCGCGAACTTGGCGTCCGCTATCTGCTTGAAGGCAGCGTGCGCAAGGCGGGCGAGCGCATTCGGATTGCGGGCGAGCTTCTCGACTCCGCGACCGGCGCCCACATTTGGGCTGACCACTTCGATGGCGCGCTCAGCGACATCTTCGATCTGCAAGACCAGATTACCGCGAGCGTCGTCGGCGCCATCGA
The DNA here is from genome assembly GCA_963851215.1 of uncultured Alphaproteobacteria bacterium. Taxonomy (GTDB): domain Bacteria; phylum Pseudomonadota; class Alphaproteobacteria; order Dongiales; family Dongiaceae; genus DATKFM01. Next base: position 91,053 of record CAWKOG010000022.1, on the reverse strand, counting down.
GCCGAAACTCCGCCACGCCGAGATCGAGCGAGCGAGACGCAAGCCCACGGAGAGCGTCGATGCCTACGATCTCTTCCTCCGTGCGGTTGCGCTCAACGCCGCTCGAAAGAAGGAAGACAACAGGGAGGCGCTACGGCTCCTCTATCGTGCCGTCGAGATCGATCCGCGCTACGCCGCCGCCTACGCGCTGGCGGGCTACTGCTATGTGCGTCAGTATGCCCAATGCTGGGTCTCTCCTTCGGACCCCGCAATGGCGGAGGGTATCCGCGTGGCGCGGCTGGCTGCCGAGTACGGGCAGGATGATCCGGAGGCCCTATGGATGGCGGGCGCGACGATGTCGATAATCGGCGGCGATCCCGAGGACGGCCTCGCGCTGATCGACAGGTCGCTCGCGTTGAATCCCAACTCGGCCAACGCCTTGATGGCCAGTGGCTTGGTGCGCGCATTTACTGGCGACAGCGATGCGGCGATGGCCCCTTTGCAGCGATCCAGGCAGCTCAGCCCGCTCGACCCGATCGCCTATGGCACCAGCCTGGGCTTCGCTTGGGCGCATTTCGTGGCGGGGCGCTACCAAGAAGCCGCGGCTTGGTGTGAGCAAACTCGCATCGAGGCACCAACTCGATTACCCACCGGCCGTTCGCATGAACGCGGCGTGCTGCGGTCTGCTCGGGCGACTTGTAGGAGGGGCGCAAATGGGTGGAGCAGCTGCTCGCCGCCAAACCCGATACCACCCTATCCAGCGTTAAGAGTTGGTATCAGCTTATGATCAAGAAGCCTGATGTCCTCAACGCCTTGCTCGACGGCCTGCGCAAGGCGGGGCTGCCGGAGTGACAGTCTGTCACTTCTGCAATTCGGCACATTGCGGACGTCGCGCCCGTCTTACAGTATGTCCGCTATTGGAGGTAAGCTGGCATCGTGCCGGTTCAGCAGATACGGAAGCTTTTGACCCATAGCGGCCGCCCGGCCCAATGGACTCGCGTAACGGTCGGCAATAAGCTCTTATAGTGTTCTTTAAAAGCAATGTGCCAAATGGCCGAAGAACGCGCCCAACGCCGTCTCGCCGCAATTCTGGCCGCCGATGTTGTCGGCTACAGCCGGCTGATGGGTGCGGATGAGACGGGAACGCTCGAGCGGCTCAAGTCCCTTCGCAAGGAGCTGGTGCAGCCGAACAGTCGCCGCGCATGGCGGTCGGATTGTAAAGGCTTATGAGCGACAGGCTCCTGGCCGAGTTTCCAAGCGTCGTGGAGGCCGTCCAATGCGCCAGCGATATCCAGCAAACGATGGCCGAGCGCGAGCCCGAAGTATCAGATGACCGACGTATCCGGCTTCGCATCGGCATTAATCTAGGCGACGTCATTGTTGAGGGTTCCGACATCTATGGTGACGGCGTTAACGTGGCCGCCCGGTTGGAAGGTCTCGCTGATCCTGGCGGCATCTGCATATCCTGGGCCAGTTTTTGACACAGTTGACGGTAAGCTCGAATCTAACATTTGACGATCTTGGCGAACAGCAAGTGAAGAACATCGCCAAGCCGGTGCGGATCTACCGGTTCGCCGGTAGCCGTCAAGCGGGCTCGCCAAAACGCCCACAGATCCGCTGCCTTTTTCCTGACAAACCCTCCATTGCCGTGCTGCCGTTCGACAACATGTCGGGCGACCACAAACAGGAGTACTTCTCCGACGGCATCACCGAGGACATCATAACCGAGCTTTCGCGCTTCCGCTCTCTGTTCGTCATCGCGCGCAATTCGTCATTCACCTTCAAGGGCCAGGCGGTCGACGTGACGGACGTGGGCCGGATATTGGGTGTGCAATATGTAGTCGAAGGTAGCGTGCGCAAGGCGGCGAACCGGGTGCGGGTCACGGCCCAGCTTGTCGGAGCCGAGACCGGCAATCACATCTGTGGCTCAAGCGTCGGGACCGCGAGCTCAAGGACATATTCGCCGTCCAGGATGAGCTGGTGCGCACCATCGTATCGACCGTTGGCGGCCGAATTGACGCTATCGGTAAGGCGCGCGCCACCCGCAAGAGCGAAGCCTACCTGCGCGCCTATGATTTCTATTTGCGCGCCGCGGCTGCCGACAGCAACGACCAAGGAGGACTATCAACGCGCTCGGCAATACCTGGAGCGGGCCATCGAACTCGACCCCGGCCTGGCAATGGCGCACCACCATCTGTCGCTGGTCAATTTTTTTGAGTGGATGGCCCATTGGGTGGATGACCGCGACATGGCTTTCGCCGCTGCTTTGAACGCCGAACATACGGCGGTCCATCGACGACACCGACAGCCGGATACATGCTCAGTTGGGACAGCTTCACCATCATCGACGGTCATTCGATGAGGCTGGTCAGAATTTCGAGAAGGCGCTCCGGCTCAATCCGAACGATGTTCAGGCAATGGCCCTCTATGGGAACTACCTTGCAGCGATCGGCAATCCGGAAGACGCGATTGAGCAGTTCGACCGATCGATACGAACACAATCCCATCGAGCCGAGTTGGATCAGATGGCTCAGGGGCGTGGCCTATTTTACGGCGGAACGGTATGACGAAGCGATTGCCGATCTGAGATCGATCAAGAGGCCAATCAATGAGGTGCGCGGTTGGCTCGCAGCGAGCTATGCCGGCGCCGGGCGGCTTCGAAGAGGCTCAGAGGGCAACGCTGGAGGAGTTCGTTGCCTCGAAAGTTCGCCAAGATTCATGGCGGTGTTTCCGGGTCGCAAGCTAGCCGCCTGGGACGACTACTGGCACGATGCAATGCAATACCAGGACGAGGCCAGTTTCAAGCACCTATACGACGCTCTGCGGAAGGCAGGACTGGAAGATTATCAGCATCCAGCACGGGGGCTGCGCCGGCGCGCATAAATTATCAAGATCGCAGAATCTCCCGATGACCGTTGTGGGTCAGAGGCGGCCTAACAACGACATCTGCCGCCCCGTTCGCTTGCCCCTCAGCTGCTGTCATAGCGCAGTGGTGATTCGTCGTTGGCAGAAGTGCCATCGCCGGGCATCGCCACTACCGGACTTCCCGCCGGAAGGCAGTCAAGGTTTGCTTCCGAGGGTTCTCCAGCTAAGGTGGCCGACACACCATGCTGCGTCGGGTGTGACCGCTGAATGAACTGGAAACGAGAGGTATTCGTGACTTTGCTCCGTGCAAGTAACGCTAGCTGCAGGTCCCCGCAACCAACCTTGTGAACATTGGCGAGGAAAATTGCAAATCTCGCAAGAACGACCTAATGCACTGAAAGATCAAAGGAAAATTCGTCTTGGCGCTATGTTATGTTTACGACCACAGCGCTCCTCCGCTACCAACTATCGAAATCAGCCAATTTCAAAAACTTAGTGAAGAAGAGTGCCGATCAGTGATAACTGAACGCTGATCGATGTTGTTCTTATGTTGCGCGGAAATCACCCAATAAAATCATTACGCTTCCGATGGCTTCCGATCGGATCTGGTACAACGATGGGACAAGGGAAAGAAGCCACCTCTGCATCATTCGGGATCTCGGCAGACAGTCTGGGTGAATTTAACGAGGCAGTGGCAGATTTCTATTTATCAGGCAGTCGCAGACCTACTTTCGATCCAATGAGATCAAGGGCTGATTGCCGCCTTGATCTTTGAGAGTTGTTCTTTGGTGAACTTTGGGTTCGCGTCTCTGGTCACGCCGCGGATTGCCTCGGCAATCGTGTACGAACTTCATCAAACCGCGACGGTTTGGAGGGATACCTCGCCTAACCGATCAGTGGAAAGAAACGACCGTCGAGGACGCGACCTTGCGGGCATTGGTAGATCGGACAAAAGATCGTGTCTTCAGTCTTGCGAGTCATGAAAGCCGGCAAGCCGTCGACCTCCGGCTCGTCGGCGGCCGCCCGCGTTCCGTCGAGCATGATATTGACGACAGTCGCGCGCCGCGGCCGCGACGAGCGGTTGTCATGCGACCCGTGCACGATCAGAGGATGGTGAAAGGCTGCCTCTCCGCGTCGGAGCTCGATCGGCGTGGGCACGAAGGCCATGCGCTGGTCTGGGGTCAATACTGCTTCGATAGCCGTCATGACGCCGGTCAAGCCGGTGATTGGCAGCAGCCCCCACCGGTGGCTTCCCGCAACGTAGCATAAGCAGCCGTTCTCAGTCGTCGAGTCGTCGAGCGCGATCCAACAGGCGAGATGCCCCATGGGTTGTGAGAAGGTCCAGTACGAATAATCCTGATGCCAGGCCACACAGCCTCCCCGGTCTGGCGGCTTGCAGAACAGCTGGTCCTGCAGGAAGCGGACGGGTCCGCCCAAGAGTTGCCGCGCCGGCACGGTGATGGCCGGATGCCACAACAGGTCGTGGAATCCAACACCGATCCGCCATGCGCCCGACGCATGCAGCATTACCCGGTCGGGGTCCGCAGATGCATTGCAGCGGTACTCGTACCACAGTTCCTTGCGGGGGTGCTCCGGAGTCGTCCATTGCTCCAGCTCTCTCAACAGGGCATCGACCTGGGTCCCATTCAGCACCCGAATGCCGGCCACGAATCCGTGCTTCGTGAAATGTGCAAGCTGTTGCGCGGAGAGGCGGTAAGCCGCAACATCGCCGTGTGATTGCGGGAACAACCTGCTGAGCGGTCCATGGTGTCTAGACAAGTCGTATGGCATGGTCATCAGTATTCGCGACCGCCGACAACGCCGTCAATTCCCATCAGATGCCCGGGAGCGGTGAACTCGGTGTTGCGTCTTCGCCGCGCCCTGCCGACCGGTCGCGCCGGGTCGAAAGGAGTGTCACTTGATATACGCTGAGTATATAGAACACGATCGCAATCTACCCATAGACATCTTCGAACATTTCGGGCGCCAGAACAGCTGGATCTCCGATATCGACGTTAAGATTGCCAACCTTGGCCGTGCCGAGCGGATTGCGCCGGAACCTAGCGTCATCTGCCTGTGGCGACATCCTGGCATGGCCAGGATGGATGAATGGGAGGCCGGCTTCCGTACCGATGAGGCCCGCCGCGATCCGGTTTTCCAGGCGACACGACTTGCAATCCACTTCAAGCGTGGCGGCTTGTATGACGAGATCATCGGTGGCGCGTCGCTCGACAAGGGATTGCACTATGTCGAATTCTTCGCGGGCGGCGAAGAGCATGGTGATGAGCAAATCCGTGACAACTTCGCCAACCGCGCGCGGCGGTATTCCGAGGGGAAGCTGGATTACGTGCTGCGCCGCGTTGGCCTGCTTGGTCCCGATCCGGGCGGCTTGGCGATCTGGACATTCGCCGGGTACGCAGCAGCGGAACCGATTGTACGCGAGCGTCATGGCTCGAACCCGCTGCGACCACTTCAGGCCGGACTCTACTACAACTTTGAAGAGGCGATAATCTGACGCTTGCAATCAGCGTTTCGGGTAGCCTACTCGGCCGCCGCCCAGCGGTCCTCGTGAAGATGGGCGCGTGCCTCGATCCAGGGCCGCCCGGAGCGCTTGCGCGCGCGAAGCTGCCCGCGGCGCAGTTCCTTTCGGATCTCGATTTTGTAGAGGTCGTAGTCGCACTGCATGGTGTGGCGCGGCGTCTTCACGACATGGCCTAGGAATCGCTGTTCGTCATAGGCGATCGAGGCCTGCATCTCCGCAAGTGGCGGCGGCACATAGGTTCCCACCATCAGTTCCGCCAGCCACTTGGCCTGAAGTTCGCCGAAGTTGATAAGCGTGGGCAGCGGTTGCGCCAGGCCGATGAAGAATAAGTTGTCAATACCCGGCTGGATAGCACGGCGGAACAGCGGCAGTTTGTTGCCGGGTGCCGACAAGAAATGCTCATCGAAGAACGGGAACGTGATCTTGTAGCCGGTCGCATAGATGATAACTTCGGCATGGACGACGCTGCCGTCGGTAAACCGGACCTCGTTCCCCATCAGCTCGGCAATGTCAGGCTTCGGAATGACGTCGCCGCTGCCAACCCGAGTCAGGAAAATCCCAGAGCATGAAGGATGCGTTTCGAGCAGCCGGTGATCGGGCCTCGGCAGGCCGTAATTCTCCATGCGGCCGACATTCAGCCAAACGAGAAATTCCAGAATTCGCCGCTGTACCAGAAGCGGCAGCCAACTGACTGTTTTGCCCTTGTCAGCTGGCTTGCCGAACAAGTAGAGCGGCATGACGTGTGCCCCGCGCCGGGTCGAGATGTAGACCTGCTCGGCGATACCGCGTTGACCGAGATCTGAGCTGATATCGATGCCACTATTGCCAATGCCGACCACGATGACATTCTTGCCACGCATGTCGATGGGTTCGAACGGATCGATGTAGTCGTGAGAGTGCATCTCGATACCTGAAAACCTGCCGGGGAATCGCGGCTCTGGCCAACGCGGGTCCCAGTGGTGGCCGTTGCAGACGAAAAGGGCGTCGTAGTGCCGGATCTCGCCGCGCGACAAGGCGACGCGCCACACCCCGTCGGGAAGGCGCTCTGCCTTTTTCACTTCCATCCCGAACGTGATCAGCGGCCTAAGTCCGAAGTGGTCACAGTAGTCGGACATGTACTTAGCGACGTGCGTGTGGTGCGGGTAGTCAGGGAGCCGTGGGTCGCTGAGGACGATCGGGAAGTCGTCGAGTTGCAGCCGCTCCTTCGATGTGTCGATATGCAACGATCGATAAGCGGAGGAGCGGCCGTTCTTGTTCTTAAAGACCCAATTGCCGCCCACTTGGTCACTCATCTCGAAGCAGTCGAACGGCACGCCCTTGTCCTTGAGCGCTTTCGCCGTCGACAATCCGCTGATACCAGCCCCGATAATGCACGCCCTCGGCAGTGGTGACATCGCTAAAGCCCGATCCCGTCCAGTGGTCCGCAATTCTCGCGCAGTTGCGGTGGAAGCGTCAAACGTGGCATGTACCGACCGGCAGTGCTATAGTCCAGTCGATGATCCGGGAGTTGTGCGATGGCTGGATCCGGCGAGGCGTTGCGCGTACTGGTTCTCTCAACGGGAGACAACGTCGGCGTTGTGCTCAAGGGTGCCGCTAAGGGCGAACACCTCGCTCTGACTGGAGGTGATGTCCTCTGCCTCGACGACGTGCCGCCCGGCCATAAGCTGGCGCTGGCGCCGATTGCGTGCGGCACCAAGGTGCTCAAGTTCGGTGTGCCGATCGGGTCCGCAACGACCGATGTCCGCGCCGGCCAACATGTACACACGCACAACCTGGCGAGCGACTACACGCCGACCGCAATAAAGGGCGATTGACTTATGCGTGGCTATCTGCGGCCTGACGGACGCAAGGGCATCCGAGATCGGCTATTGGTCGTCTATCTCGTCGATTGCGCGCGTCACGTAGCTGATGAGATCGCCGAGCCTTTTCAGAAACGCGGTGTCTATGTCGTCGGATTTTCGAACTGCTATCCCTCGGCATATGGTCAACGCATGCTCGAAGCTCTAACCACGCACCCGAATGTTGGTGGTGCGCTGCTCGTCTCGTTAGGCTGCGAGAGCTTTCGCAAGCTCTCCTTGGAGCGGACGATCCGCGAGTCCGGTCGCCTGACTGAAGTGCTCACCATCCAGAAGGCTGGCGGCACGCGGGCAACGATCGCCGCCGGCGAAGCCTGGCTCGATAGTGCGCTCTCGGCCATCCGGGCGACGCCACGCGTCCCACTCCTGCCCGCCGATTTGATCATCGGTGTCACGCCCGGTGACGGCGGCGGCGACACCTACCGGTCCCTTGGTCGCGTCGTCGACGAGCTGCTGGAGGCAGGAGGAACTGTAATCCTCGACGATCCAGCCAAAGGACGTGACTTAGTGTCTTGCGCTATTAACAACTCGGTTAGGCGGGCGTTGACCACCTTGGCAGACCGAGCGGCGAGCTATCGACGGACGATGGGCAGTTGCTGGGCGGAAGCATCGACAGTTGCGAACGTGGTTTCGGCAGCTCCGGTCGTGGGACTCCTGCGACCAAGCGACCGGCCTCGAGGGCCCGGCCTGTATCTGCTGGACAACGTACCCGATGGCGAGCCCCGCTACGGGCATTTCGACATCAATCCGTATGTTGAGATGGCGGAGATGGCGGCCTGCGGTGCCCATGCAATCCTAGCCGGCACTGACAGCGCTTCTCTCGCGGGCGCGGCTGTCACACCGGTCGTGAAGCTTTGTGGAGATCCGGAAAGGGCACAGCGCTTCGCGGACGAAATCGATATCGCGGGTTCGGGTGTCGCCGAACTCGAAGCCGTGAGCCGTATCGCCGATGGTACACCGACCGCCTCCGAGCGTCTAAATCACTACGCATTCACTTTGGTCCACAAGAACTTCGAGCGGGCGGCAGCAACCTAGGAGGCGCGCCATGCAGGGATATGTCCGCGCGGACGGCCGCAAAGGCATTCGCAATTGCGCCTTGGTGGTTCATCTGGGCGAAGGAATGCGTCAGATAGCCCGCGACATCGTGCGACCCTTGCGGGCCGCCGGCGTCGACCTGATCGGCTTTGGAGGTGCTCGGCCGGACCGCCACGTCGTGACCATCCTGCAGCGGCTGGCCACGCACCCGAACGTCGGCGCCGTTCTTGTTCTCGACGAGGGCTGCGACACCGCGGGCGATTGCTTGGTGAAAGCAGTCGAGGCAAGTGGCCGCCCCGCATTGCTTATCAACATTCGTGGAGGACGAATGGCGGCCGTGACGTCCGGCCACGCCTGGATCGCCGAAGCGCTTGAGCGGCTGCGGGGAATGCCAAGGGCCCCGTTGTCATGCGGCGATCTGGTCATCGGTACGATCTGCGGCGGTTCCGATTCGACCAGCGCACTGAGCGCTAACCCGGCAATCGGGCTTGCATATGACCAACTCCTCGCAGCCGACGCGACGGCGATCTTCGAGGAGACCGGGGAACTAATTGGCTGCGACCGGCTTTTGGCGAAACGGGCCGTCACGCCGCATGTGGCGCAGGAAATTCTATCGGCGATGGAAAAAGCAACTCGCTTCTTCGCTCAGCTCGGACACGGCTCGTTCGCGCCGGGGAATGCCGAGGGCGGATTGACGACGATCGAAGAAAAGTCGCTTGGCGCCTATAGCAAGAGCGGTTCCATGCCTATCGCAGGGGTGTTGCGGCCGGGCGAAACGCCAACAGCAAAAGGCCTGTACCTGATGGACAAAATCCCGGATGGACCAGTGCGCTACGGATACTCGGATGCGACCGACAATGTCGGTATCGCCGAGATGATTGCCTGCGGCGCACACCTCGTGCTGTTCTCGACGGGTCGTGGATCGGTGGTCGGCTCGGCTGTAGCGCCGGTTATCAAGATCTGTGCCAATCCGGACACCTACAGAAACCTGTCGGATGACATGGACATCGACGCCGGGCGTGTGCTGGAGGGGATGGCCACTCTTGCCGAGGTCGGCGAAGAAATCATCGAACTCGTGCTGCGCGTGGCCGGTGGCGAACGGCCTTGCTCCGAGCTGCTCGGCCACCAGGAGTTCATATTGACTCACAAATGGTTTGCGGAGCGGATGCCAGCGGCATCTTGATAATCAGCGCGAAAAACAATCGAGCGAGAACGGAACGACTTCCAGGCGCTGCTCGCCAAGCCCGTCGATACCCAGTCGCATGACATCGCCAGGCTTGAGAAAGATGGGCGGTTTCTGGCCGAGACCCACGCCGCCTGGCGTGCCTGAGGAGATGACGTCGCCGGGCTGCAATGTCATGAATCTGCTAACGTACGATACGAGCTCTGCAACGCCAAAAACCATATTGGCAGTGTTGCTATTCTGATACCGCTTTCCGTTCACCTCCAGCCAGATTCCAAGGCGCTGCGGGTCCGTCACCTCGTCAGCGGTGACTAGCCACGGACCCATCGGGCCGAAGGTGTCGCAACTCTTGCCCTTCGTCCAGTTCCCGCCATTGTCCTCCGAGAATGTCCTCTCTGACACATCGTTCATCACGCAGAAGCCGGCAACGTGGGAGAGGGCGTCCCCTTTCTCGACATACCGGGCCGTGCCGCCCAAGATGATGCCGAGTTCAACCTCCCAGTCGACTGTCTGCGCATCGCGCGGCATGACGACCGGATCGGTCGGGCCGCTCAGCGCCGTAGTCGCCTTGAGGAAGACAACCGGACGGCCCGGCACAGGCAGGCCGGACTCGGCGGCATGGTCGCTATAGTTCAGACCGATCAGGACAATCTTGCCGACGCCGGCTACTGGTGGCCCAAATCTCTGGCGCCCATGAACGATCGGCAATTGTTCATCACCGAGAGCCGCCAGCTTCGTCAATGCATCCTTAGAGAGAACTGGAGGCGAGATGTCCGAGATATGCTGGGACAGATCGCGGAGGACCCCATCGGCGCCGATGCGACCCGGCCGTTCGGCGCCGGCATCTCCAAAGCGTACGAGTTTCATGTGCCCGGCGAGGTGAGCGGCGGTTCGCCTTGGGCGTTTAACCCAAGTCGAACCGCTTCGCGCACTACATCATGATGCCGTTCAGCCACTGACCTTCGACGATCTCCTTGTTCTGCTCGACCCACTCCTTGGCAACTTCCAACGGGTCGCGCTTATCCTGATCGATTGCCAGGATCCACGCGTTCACCAGGTCGGGAGTCAGCGTGATCTGTTGCAAGAACTTCCCGATCTTGGGCGCCCGCTCATCGAGCGCCTTTGAGCGCGCGACGTAGACATCGGTATCCGGCTGCGCGCAGGTGATGCTGCCCTTTTCCAGCCAATCCGGATTGTCGCCGGGTTGATAGAACTTGTAGCAGCCATCCGCCTTATAAAGCGGATCGTTCACCTTGTCCTCGCTGGAATAGCCGTCGAATGGCGGCTCCTCAAGCATGCGCAGGTCGTAAAATGCAAAGATCCACTCCGGGGTCCAGTAGTAAAAGACGATCGGCTCTTTACGCTGATAGGCGGCGGAGAGCTGAGCCAGGAAAACAGGTTGCTCGACTGTCGTTGCTGCGAAGTACTTGTCAAAGCCGTAGGATTTCGCACGCACCATCGAATGGTTCGTCGCCTCCCAACCAACCGCGCCCGCCCAATACTCGCCCTTGCCGTCGCCATCCGTATCAAAGATCTTGGCCGTCTCGGGGTTGGCCAAGTCGGCGAGCTTTTTGATATTGTACTGATCCTGAACATATCCTGGTACGAATATGCCTTCGGTGCCTTTGTAGGGCGTATCGTTCAGTCTGATCGATTCCTTGCTTCCCGGCAGCACGTACTCATTCAGCATCGCCGTAGTGTGCTGCGACCAGAGGTCGGGCTGGACGTCGATGCTTCCGTCGCCCTTATCGAGCGCGGGATACATCGCCTCTTCGCCGACCAGCAAGAAGCTGACCTCGCCGTCGAGATACTTCTCGATGACCACCTTCATGATGTTCTGAATGGCGATGCCGCCGGTCCAGCTCAGTTCGCCGATGACGACTTTCTCCCCGGCATGGGCCGGGGCGCCGGTCGCGATCACGATCGCCGTGAGCACGCTCAGCAATCTTCCCAGATGTTTCATGCTTGACTCCTCCCCAGTTGTCCCGGGCGGCCGATGCCGCATCCGGATGGATTATTGATTGTTCTTCGAGATTGTGGTGCCGATTATACCACCCGCTCCAGTCCCTCGGTCAATCGCAAGCCTGTTGCTTATTGGTCCGTATTGCGGCGGTCGCCCTCCGTGTTGCGGCCATGCGCTCCCTGCAACACGCGGTCGATCACCATGGCGCAGAGGACAATGGCGAGGCCGGCCAGCATGCCTTGGCCCTTCTGTAGGAACTGCAGGGCTCGCGTCACGTCCTCGCCCAACCCGCCGGCACCGATCAGCGCGGCGATGACAACCATCGACAAGGACATCATAATCGTCTGGTTTAGACCGGTCATGATGGACGGCCTGGCCAGCGGCAGTTCCACCTTGAAAAGGATCTGCGCAGGGCTTCCACCAAATGCAACCGCCGCCTCGACGATGTGTGCCGGCACCTGTCGAATGCCCAGCGCCGTCAGCTTGATCATAGGCGGCAAGGCGAAAATGACGGTGGCAATGACGCCCGGCGTTTTGCCGATCGAGAAGAAGGCGATGGCCGGAATCAGGTAGACAAAGGTCGGCAGCGTCTGCATGGCGTCGAGGACTGGATAGAAAACGGCCTCGACGCGCCGGCTCTTTGCGCACCAGACCCCGAGCGGCAGGCCGAATAGCATGCAGATGGACACAGCTGTGATCACCAGAGCCATGGTGCTCATACTCTTCTCCCAGAAGCCGAAGAGGCCGAGATAAGCGAGGGAGACGAGTGCGAAAAGGGTCACGCGCCAACCGGCAAGCCGCCAAGCGATGAGCAGGACGATGAGTTCGGTGACCGGCCACGGCGTCGTCACGAGGATCCAGTCGATGTGGTTCAGGACCGTACGGATCATGGCCGTGATGGCGTCGAAGAATGCTTCGAACTCGACCGTCATCCAGTCGAATAGGTCGCTGATGCGCTTGGCGATCAGACGAGAGAAGCCGGTGGCTGCGGGAAACACCGCGATCCCGTCGGCCACTTGCGCACTGCAGAATCGGTAGATGGTCAGCGGATAGATCGCGAGCGTTAGCGCGACGCCGGCCAGCAAGGGACGCCCGGCGAAGCCTCCACCGACCCTGTTGTCGATGCGCCACCGCTCATAGCGGCGCAAATAGGCGGCATTGGCCGCCAGGGATTGGGTCAGGCGGAGGAGCCCGAAAAGCGCGAGTGGAGCGAGCTTCGACGGTGCGTCCGGCGCGTCCGCGTCCGGCATCAAAAACGCGCGGATAAGGAGGGTCAGCGCCAGCAATTCGCCCAACAAACCGAACCAAAATAGGCCCCACAACCGCCGGGCGGCAGCCCACAGTGGTCCGACGAGGAGAGCCGCCAAATTCGGATTGAAGATCTGACGCCGCCGGACGTGCCGCGCGAAAGCGCGGGCGTAATAGTCGGCATTGCGTTCGGCGAACGCCTCCAGAGATTTGTTGTCGGCGACGATGTCGGACATGTTCATGCTCTCCCTTGGATGCCGCGAAACAGCTGGCGCTTGGTCACTAGCCCAACCTCGCGGCCCTCGGCAACGATGACAATCGGATGATCCGTCTCCGCCGCCAAATCCACCAGAGCATTGAGATCGGCCATTACGTTGGCGCGCGGGCAGAGGCGAAAGTCGGTGCCAAGTTGGCCATCGATTGGTTCCATGATTTCGCCGGCAGCGACGAGCTTCAGCCGTGAGATGCCTTTGACGAAATCGGCGACGTAGTCATCGCGTGGGTTGCGGACGATTTCGGACGGCGTCCCGGTCTGCACAATGCGGCCATCGCGCATGATGGCGATGCGGTCGCCGAGCCGGATGGCCTCGTCTAGATCATGTGTGATGAACACCGTCGTCTTGCGCACGCGAGAAGCCAAGTCGATGAACTGGTCCTGCAGTTGGCGGCGGATCAACGGATCGAGGGCGCTAAACGGCTCGTCCATGAGCAGTATATCGGGATCGGCGGCCATTGCGCGAGCGAGACCGACTCGTTGCTGCATGCCGCCCGACAGGTGATCCGGATACCGGTTACCGAAACCTTCGAGACCGACCAGATGCAGTTTCTCGTCCGCGATTGCGAGGCGCTCCTCCTTCGGCACTCCGCGAAGCTCGAGACCAAAGGCGATGTTCTCCTGCACCGTTCGGTGCGGCAGCAACGCCATGTTCTGGAAGACCATACCCATCTTTTCGGACCGCAAGCGGCGCATCTCGATGGCGCTCTTGCTGCCGATGTCCTCGCCGTCGACGATAATGTGACCGGCGCTTGGCTCGATTAGCCGATTGATGTGTCGGACGAGAGTTGACTTGCCACTACCTGACAGGCCCATGATACAGAAGATCTCGCCGCGCGTGACCTCCAGGTCGACCGCTGCGACTCCGACGACGCAGTCGAACCGCTGCAGCACTTCTGCCTTGCGGAGGTGCTGGACCCGCATCGCCGCCAGTGCCTCTGCGGCGCGGCCGCCGAACAGCTTCCAGACTTCCCTGCACTCGATGACCTTGTCGGCCATGTAGCGCTCCACTCGCCATCCAGCGCTCATCCGGCGCGGCTCTTGGCAAGCTTAGAGCAGGCCCGGCTTATCATGCAATCAAACCCGCATGCCGACTTGTTGCACCGCTTTGCCGGGATCGGGAAGGACCCTATTGTATGCCGTTGCCCAGAGTGTCGAGAATGGACCTCCGTCTGACTCGGAGGAGCGATGACAAAGACAATGCGGGCCGCCGTGCTGACGAAGTTCGGACAGCCGCTCGAGTTCCGGGAGATGCCGGTACCGGAGCCGGGATCCGGCGAGGCCCTCGTAAAACTGGAAGCGTGCGGTGTATGCCATTCGGATCGGCACCTACAGCATGGCGACTGGCCCATGCGGCTGCCGCGCGTACTCGGCCATGAGGGCATCGGCCATGTCGTGGCGCTTGGGTCGGGAGACCATGCGGTCGGAATTGGTGACAGGGTCGGGATACCGGCACTGCATACCGCTTGCGGCGCCTGCCGGGAATGCCTGACCGGATGGGAAGCACTCTGCCCGCAAGCCGATCGCCATGGATACTCGGTGGACGGCTGTTTCGCCGAATATGTCCGGGTACGCAGCTCCTGGGTGGCACCGGTTCCCACTGAAATGGACCCCATCACGGTGGCACCGCTGATGTGCGCCGGCCTCACCGCATTTAGCGCCTTGCGCAAGGCGAAACTCGCGCCAAATCGCCTCGCCGCCGTCTTCGGCTGCGGCGGGCTCGGTCTCTACGCCATTCAGCTCGCCAAGATCGCCGGCGCCACTGTAGTTGCCGTCGATATCGATGATGTGAAGCTTCACAAGGCGCGTTCGCTGGGTGCCGATTTCGTCATTGCTGCCAACGAGGATGTCGGCTCATTCATCCGGGGTCTTGGTGGCGCCGATGCCTGTCTCAATTTCGCGACTACCCTCGAAACCTGGCGGCCAATGATGCGATCGCTGAGGCCGAATGGCACCGTCATTCTCGTGGCACTGCCGCGCGGCGAGGTATCATTCGCTCCAACCGATCTCATTGAGGTCGGCGGCACCATCCAAGGCAGCTATGAGGGCGGCCGGCAGGAGCTGCGGGACCTGATCGCCGTCGCCGCGAGCCACGGGCTGCAAAGCGAGGCCGAAGCCATTCCGTTATCCGCCGTCAATCAGGCACTCGACCGTCTTGCCGCCAGCGAGGTCGTCGGACGATTGGTGATCGATTTTAGTGGGGGTTGAGCGAAGGAGCATTCAGGAACTTCGCCCGTTCCATTCAATTGGCGAGTTTGTTTTGACACCGAACTCGCCTGTTCTGCTCTGGAGGTGAGTACGATGCCCGGAGTTGCCACGAGGCAGACAGCGGAGAACCGGAAACTCGGACTTTAGTAGTTCTTATAGCCGAGACGAACCCGGGTCCCCAGGAGAGGGGCGACAGGCAATAGCCCGTTGCTAGCGTCCGCGTGGCGGATCGGCCACTGACAGTGGTCACAGCCACCTGGCTTACAGCACAAGTCTCGGTGGGTCGGTATCGACCTACACCAAAGGTGCCTAGCCCAGCATTCATGGATTAATTGGCGCCGGCGCCACCGCTGTGAAAGGTAAAATCTGTCAGTCCACGCTCAGGATTTCGCTCGATGGTCGCCCCAGGTTTCATTTGCGTTGGCCCTCGCCCACCACTATAACGGTTTATCGCTTAACGATTATCGATAATCGATATGGCGCTGGCGACGATACAGACGGCTTCGAAACGCGACCAGGTCGTGCATGTTCTGCGCGACCTAATCATTACCGGAAAGCTACAGCCCGGTGAGCGGATTGTTGAGTTGCGGATCGCACGCGAGCTTGGCATCAGTCAGGCGCCGATGCGCGAAGCCCTGGCCCTGCTCGAGCGCGAAGGGCTTGTAGTGAAGATCCAAAACCGCGGCAATTTTGTCTCGCGCCTGCATGCTCGCGAGTTGCGCGAGTTGTTCACGTTGCGCGCGGTGCTCGATGCCTTCTCGGCACGGCTCGCTGCCGCGAAGGCGACGCCAGCCGACATCACTCGGCTTCGCGGCCTACTTACGCGCATGCGCACTGCGGAGAAGAGCGGCGATCTTGCCAAGCTCACTGAGGCGCATCTGCAGCTTCATGAAGCTATCTACCGTCTCTCCGGCCACGAGCTGCTGCGCGAGATCTTCGCGCAAATCCATCCGCGCATGGCCCTTGCCCTCACTTTCGCCGAAAACCTGTTCTCCGCCGAGGGGCACGAGACCGATTGCCATGTGCCGCTGATCGACGCGCTGGCCGCCAATGACGGCGACGCCGCTGAGCGCATCGCTAGGGAATTGGCCACCGGCTGGATCGACCAGGTGGTAGTCGTAAAGGAAAAGTAGCGCACCGGAATCCACGACGACAGAAACCGAACTAAGAACCCGGCCTGATGTTCAAACGAGGGAGGCAATAGATGGATAGGAATGAGCATCGAAAGTTCGCGCTAACTCGGCGCCGTTTGTTGCAAAGCGGCAGCTTGGCGCTGATCGCCGGTTGGTCGCCGTCGCTGCGTCCGGCGCGCGGCCAAGCCAAGGCATCGGGAGTCATCGACTTCATGTCGTGGGAGGGCTACGACTTCCCCAACGAGATGAAAGCCTGGAAGGAGGCGAACGCCGTCGAGTTGCAGTCGACTTATATGGGATCGCACGACGACATCCAGGCGAAGATCCTGGGTGGCGGCGGAGAAGGCCTGGACCTTATCACCTACGGATCGTCCTACAAACAGCTCTATCGGGAGCTGAAGATCCTGCAGCCGATTGACATCGGCCAAGATTCCAAATCTCGGGAATCTACTGCCCTTTTTCGCGTCAGATGTGCAGAACATTTGGGTAGAAACCGACGGCACGCGCACCGGCGTGCCCGCGGATTGGGGCGCCGTCGGCATCAGCTACGATTTCGAGCGTGATCAAGGAGGCGCCGACCTCCTACGACATCCTATTCGATCCCCAGTACAAGGGGAAGGTCGGCATGCCCGACGATCCGCTGGGCGCTTATGGGCAGGCAGCCCATGTGCTGGGCCTCGAATTCCTCGCGCATGACCGAGAGCGACTTCAAGTCGGTGACCGACTGGCTGAAGGAGCTGGCGAAACAGACCAAAGGCATCTCCGCCTCCTACGGCGACGTATCCACGCGCTTCATCGCCGGGGATATCGCGCTGTCGTTCCTGGGCTGGGCGGCCTACAAGTCGTTCGGCGCGCAGGCCGGGAAGAACACCATCGAAACCACTTGGCCCGAAAAGGGCGGTGGGCTTGCCTTCTCCAACGCCTGGGCGATTCCGCCGGGTGCTGACAATGTGGATACGGTCTATGCCTGGATCGACGAGACCCTAAAGCCCGACATCAACGCGGCGACGGCGACCGGCCTGGTGGGCGGCGTCGTCGTGAAGGGCGCGCAAGAGAAGCTCGATCCGACGCTGGCGGCGCTGTACCCTTACGAGGACCTCGAGGGCTTCTTCGGGCGCTCGCCCTTGCAGCAGGATCCGCCGCTGGAGTCGACGGAGTTCGTGACCCGCGAGAAGGTGTTGGCGGCCTGGCAAGAGGTGAAGTCGGCGGGCTGATGCCGGCGACGATGCAATGACCATAGCGCCCAATGACCAGACCCCGCAGACCGCGTTCGGGCCCATGCAACAGGATCCGATCGCGCTGGCGGCGCCGGCGGCGGTGGGCTTCGCCATCCTCCTGGTGGTGCCCATTGCCGTCTTTCTCGTCTACAGCTTCCTGACGGCGCGGCTGTTTTCCGTGGCCACGCCGTTCACGCTCGACGCCTATGGGCGTGCATTGGGTTACGGGCTGAATGGAACGCTGGCGCTGAACTCGGTCGCGATCGGGCTTCTGGGCGCGGTCGCTTCGGTGGCGCTGGCGCTGCCGGTAGCCTATTGGCTACGCTACGCGGCCGGACGCTGGCAGATGCCGTTCCTGTTCATCATCACGGCCTCGATGTTCGCCAGCTACCTGGTACGAATCTATGCCTGGCGCACCATCCTCGGCACGAACGGAGTGATCAACCAGGCTCTGATGGGCCTTGGCCTGATCGACGCGCCGCTCGAGTTCCTCATCTACAACCGGCTTTCGGTCACGCTGGCGCTCGTGCATATCTTCCTGCCCTATGTCGTGCTCGTGCTCTATGCCGGTTTCCGGCCCATCGTGCCGGCGCTGCTGGAGGCGGCGCAGGATCTAGGCGCCAACGCCTGGGAGCGCTGGCGGCGGATCGTGCTGCCACTGATCGCGGCGCCGGCAGCGACCACCTTTTTATTCGTTTTCATCCTTTCGGCATCCGACTACGTCACGCCGCAACTCATCGGCGGCACCAGCGGCCAGATGCTGGGCGTGCAGATCCAGGCCAACTTCAAGGCAGTGGGCGATTGGCCGCAGGGCGCTGCAATCTCCATCCTGATGCTGATGGGGTTCCTCGCCTGCTACGGGCTGACGCTCGCCGGCCTGCGTCTCGCGCGACTTGACCGTATTCACTGGGTCAGCTGATGCAAGGCATCGATAGAAGCCCACTCAGCGGCGGCATTGCCGTCGCGGCGCTTCTGTTCCTGGTCGTGCCGCTGGCCATCGTTGTGCTGTTCAGCTTCCACGAGACGGCATCGCTGTCCTTTCCCTTCACGGGATTCTCACTGCGCTGGTATCGCGAGGTGCTGTCGTCGGCGCCGTTCCGGGCCGCGACCTGGAACTCCTTTATCGTGGCGGCGGCGGTGGCACTGTCGACGCTGGTTCTGGGCATCCTGGCGGCCTATGGCCTGAGCCGCAGCGGCTCTCGCTGGCGGGCCCCGCTAGCGCTGTTATTCTTCGTGCCGATCACCCTGCCCGGCCTGTTCCTCGGCCTCGCGCTGCTGGTGTTCTTCGCCCGGGCCGGCTTGAAGCTGTCGCTGGTGACGGTGGTGCTCGGCCATTTCATATATGTCTTTCCCTACTTCCTGCTAATTGCCAAGGCGGCCCTGGACCGCATGGATCTGACGCTTGAGGAAGCAGCGGCGGATCTCGGTGCCGGACCCTGGGAAGTGTTCACCAAGGTGACGCTGCCACAAATCCGGCCGGTTGTGATCGGCGCGGCATCACTCGCTTTCGCGCTGTCGTTCGATGAGTTCGTCATCACCTTCTTCGTCATCGGCTCGCAATCCACCTTGCCGCTCTACATCTGGTCCAGCATGCGGCGGACGATTGATCCATCGATCAACACGATCTCGACATTGCTGCTGGGGGTGACGCTGGTCCTGTTTGTCATCGCGTTTGTGATGACGCTGCGGAAGGATCTCGCGCGAGGACGCGGGGAGGCGCCGGCATGAGCGCAGGCGCACAATCGTCGGTGTGGATCGACGGCGTGACGCATCACTATGGACGAGTGACGGCACTGAAGCAGATCAATCTCTCTGTCAAGCCGGGTGAGTTCGTCACGTTTCTCGGCCCGTCCGGTTGCGGCAAGACCACGCTGCTGCGCGTCATCGCCGGATTTCTCCGGCCGAGTGAAGGACGCGTACTGCTGCAAGCTCGGGACGTAACCAAAGTGCCGCCGCACAAGCGCCCGGTAAACACGGTTTTCCAGCGGCCGTCGCTGTTCCCTCATCTCGATGTGGGTGAGAACATCGCATTCAGCCTGCGCCTGGCGCGTACTACCGAGGCCGAGGTCAATCGGCGCGTAGCGGAGGCCTTGGCGCTGGTGAGGCTCGCCGGATACGAGCGGCGCCGCAGCAATGAACTGTCCGGCGGGCAGATGCAGCGGGTCGCGCTGGCGCGGGTGCTAATCGCGCGGCCGAAGGTGTTGCTGCTGGACGAGCCGCTCTCTGCCCTCGATCTCGCGATTCGCTTGGAGATGGAGGAGGAGCTGCGCCGCGTGCATCGGGAAACAGGTGGCACCTTCATCTATGTCACTCACGACCAGCGCGAAGCGCTGGCCCTCTCGGACCGCGTCGCCGTGTTCAGGGATAACCGCATCGAGCAGATCGGCCAGCCGGAAGAGATCTACCGTCGGCCTGCGACGCCGTTCGTGGCACGCTTTGTCGGTGACGCCAATGTACTGGCGGTGAAGGTGGCCGCCGGCGGAAGCGCCAAGTCAACGGTCAGCGTCGCCGGTGGGACAATGACGACATCACAAACAGCGGGCGTTGTCGGCGCTGCATGGCTGGTGCTGCGGCCCGAAGCTGTCACCGTGATGGAGATGTCCGAAGGCGACGAGGGGCTTATCGGCACGGTGCGAGACTTCGCCTATCGCGGCTCCGGCTATTCCTATCGCATCGAGTTGCCGGGCATAGCCGAGCTGCTGAAGGCGGAAACAGCGGCCACGAGCAGACACCCCTATCCCATCGGCAGCGGCGTGCGCGTGAGCTGGGACGCGACCGCCTGCAGCTTCCTACCGCGGCAAAGCGGCTGACGGCACCATGGAAGGTTCTCATCAGGATGAGCATTGCATATGCGGCGCTATAGCGTGATTGCTAGCGGAGATTTTCTGAGGGCCGACGGATCGCCGGCATTTGCCGAATTCGATTTCGGGCCGCTGCAGCGCGACCCGCGAATTGAGTTCAAGTTCCTTAAGCCGACCGATACAATCTTGCCCGAGCAGGTCGCTGGTGCCGATGCGCTGATATTGTCGGGTTCGCGAATTGGAGGCGGGAGCTTCGACAGTAAGGGCCGCCTCGCGCTGATCGCTCAGTTCGGCGCCGGGTTCAATCATATCGATCTGGACGCGGCCACCGAGAACGGGGTTGCCGTGACGAATACTCCAAACGGCGTGCGCCGACCGGTCGCAGTGTCTATCCTGACGCTGATATTCGCATTGACGACCAAGCTCTTGGTAAAAGCGCCGCTGACAGGAAAAGGCATCGAAGGCTGGACCGCCGCCGGGACACGGACCGGCGTCGGCCTCACCGGCAAGACGCTCGGTTCCATCGGTCTCGGCAACATCGGCGCCGAGATGTTCCGCCTGGCCCGGCCTCTCGACATGAAATTCATCGCCTTTGATCCCTACGCCAATGTTGAATTGGCGACGCAGCTTGGTGTCAGGCTTATGTCCATCGACGATCTCTTCCGGCAGTCCGACGTGCTTTGCGTCAACTGTCCGCTGACGCGAGAGACGCGGCAAATCGTCAACGCTGCCCGCCTTGCGTTGATGAAACCGACGGCCTATTTCATCAACACCTCGCGCGGCGGCACCGTCGACCAGAAGGCGCTCACCGAGGTCTTGGCCGCTCGTCGCATCGCCGGTGCCGGACTTGATGTTTTCGAGTTCAGAACCGCCGGATCCCATTGATCCGATATTCCGGCTCGAAAATGTGGTCCTTACTCCCCATTCGCTCTGCTGGACTGACGAACTCTATGCTGGCTGCGGCCGTGATGCGGTGCGATCGGTGTTGGACCTGCTGTCCGGCGAACCGCCGCCGCACATCGTAAATACCGAGGTCATTGCTAAGGCTGCTTGGCGCAGAAAGCTCGAATCTCTGCAAGCCGGAGCAAATCAAGGCCCGCGGCGCAGCGCAACAAAGAAGGAAGATCCATGAAAGTTCAGCCCAGGGGACCAAAGAACAAGCGGCAGCCGCTGATCGGTTGCTGGATTGCATCACCAAATCATTGGGCCTGCGAGATGGCGGCTGCGATCGGCTATAGCGTGGTGCTGATCGATCTTGAACATGGGACGATCAGTGTTGAGTTGGCCGACCGGCTGATCGCACACAGCCGTGCGCTTGGACTAACCGTCTATGTCCGGGTTGCTTCGCCCGACCGGGTGCCGATACAGCAGGCACTGGACGCGGGTGCTCACGGCATTATCCTGCCGCAGGTGCGCGATCTCGACCATGCCCGCGTTGGATCGACCTATGCGAAATACCCAAGGCTCGGACTGCGCGGCATGGGCACACCCCGGTCCCTGAATTATGCGGCAACGCCGGACAATTTTGTCCTGGCGGAGAACAAGCGCACGAAATGCCTGGTCATGATCGAAACGCCCGGTGCTCTGCGTGACGTGGGCGAGATTGCCGGGCTGGATACGGTCGATGGCTTGTTCATGGGCCCTTATGATCTGTCACTGACGCGCGGCCGCGGCCAATACAAGGCGCGAAGGGAAGATCGCAAGGACGCGCACCGAATAGCCACTGCCGCGGCGAAGGCCGGCAAGTCCCTGGGCATGCCCGCGGGTGACCGCAAGGATTTCGCATTCGCGCAATCGCTCGGCGCTCACCTCATCTCGATTGCCGAGGACCTGGCTGTCCTCCAAGCAGGCCTCGCGCATGCATTCAACACTCTGGCGGGGAAACGATGACTTGATGCCAATCGCAGCAGGGCGGCAGACAGAATCCTGGTGCAGGCACCGCTATAGCGTCTCATCTGTTGATGGGCCACCTATCCGGCGGAGAGCTGATGGCGTGGGTTGAGGGTACTCGCAACATTCGGTTGATTGGGTGGCAAGCGATGAGCCTGTTCCACTTGCCGCCGCTTAGCTGCTTTTGGCTTCGACTAGACTGCTAGCGAATCCTCGGCGCAGTGCTGTCAGATCGTCTGATACACTGACGAACTCGGCGCCGTGCTTAGCGGCGAATTTGAACAGCTTTCGATCAGGCGCTGGCATTGCCCATGGTTTGCGTGCCGCCGCCGCCGCGGCAGCCACGCGTCGCGCGTCGACGGCATCCCCCAAGGTGGCCCGATAGGTGCCACGCCCTCGCGCCAACGACAAATCACTTGGACCAATAAACAGTCCATCAACCGTTTCCAGTGAGGCGATGATGTCGACCTCGTCGAGCGCGCGTGCCGTTTCGATCATCGCATAGCAACGTGCGCGCCGATTTTCCGCTTCAGCAAAGCCGTGCGGCGTCGCGCCGTACTCCATGGTCCGACTGTAGCCCATGCCGCGGGTCCCCAGCGGTGGATATTTGGCAAAGGCCGTGACTTCACGGGCATGCTGCGCATCGTGAATTTGCGGCAAGATCACGCCGTCGGCACCGGAATCGAGTGCGTGCTGGATCGGCACGCGTTCGGCTGCAGCGACGCGGGAATAGACGGTCAATCCTAGGCGCTGGCAGAAAGGAATGAGGCGATCGGCTGCTTCCATGGATAGAACCCCGTGCTCCATGTCCAAGAGCACGATCCGGTACTTGGCAAGCGCCGCGATTTCGCAAGCCGCCTGGCTCACTGTTTCGAGCCAAAAGGCGATTTCTGGTTTCTTGCCGATTTTCTTCTTCGATCTCATGCTGTGCCGTGTCGTTATCTGCAGAAGGCGCTGCGTCACCAATGGGATCCCATGGCGATGGTGATATCTTCCCCGGCGATTCCGTATGCTTCGTCCCTACAAAGAAAAACGGCGAATGCGGCGACCTCGGAAGGCTGGAGAAACCGCTTTTGTGGGAGGCCAGCGGCGACTTTCGCCCGGTACTCCTCGACGGTCATCTGGCACGCCGGAGATTTCGATCTCCTGCTGGCATGCAGAGTAGTTGCTGTCCGTTGCAACCCATCCGGGGTTTACCGCATTGCAGGTAACGCCATACTCGGCTCCTTCAAGCGCGACGCAGCGCGTAAGGCCGAGCAGGCCGGACTTTGACGCACAATAAGCTGCGTACATGGGATAACCGACATTCGCTGCTGTGGAGGCGAAATTGACGATGCGGCCCCACCGACGCTCGATCATGCCCGGCAGGCAGAGCTTGATCGTTCGGTAGGGCCCGTTGAGGTTGACATCAATGATGCGCAGCCACAGGTCGTCAGGATGATCGACGATAAGCTTGCGGATCGAAGAACCCGCGGCGTTGATCAGAATATCGATCTTGCCGAACGCGTTGATAATGGCCTCGTAAGCGGCGCGCACAGACTCGCTGGAGCAGACATCCAGCGGTAGGGCGAGTCCGCGCACGCCGCAGGATTCGATCTCAGATTTGGTAGCGGCCAGTGCCGATCTTCGGGCGTGTGGCAGTTTTGGTCCTTGAGCACGACCTCCCTTTGGGTCAAGACCAAGGAGCCCACGGCCACGTCTGCACCGCCTCGGCGAGTGCAATCGCCGTGGCCCTGCCCATGCCGGAAGCGCCACCCGTGACCCATGCCGTCCGACCATTCAGATATCGGTCGCCCATGCCGCGCTACCTCTCGACGCTCTTTGAAAGCATCGCATGGTCGGCATCACGTAAGTCCAGCATGACTGGCCAACACGGTACTCGTGTAGGATGGCCGCATCGGCAAGGTTCCTCGGGAGGCAGCGACAACAATGAAAATCACGGGTATCGAGACGATCTGCCTTTCGTACGCATGCCATACGCGCTCACCTACGCGCGCGGGGAATATCAGACGCGCGATGCTCTGCTCGTTAAGGTCCACACCGATGACCCCGATATCACCGGCTGGGGCGAGGCGGCGATGTGGGGCGGCCCGCACGCAACCAGCGTCTCAATTGTGGAGAAGGAGATCGCGCCGCTCATTGTTGGCCAAGATCCCGCGAC
This sequence comes from uncultured Alphaproteobacteria bacterium, assembly GCA_963851215.1. Lineage (GTDB taxonomy): Bacteria > Pseudomonadota > Alphaproteobacteria > Dongiales > Dongiaceae > DATKFM01. The sequence goes on along the minus strand of CAWKOG010000022.1, from coordinate 66,698 downwards.
GCCCGGAATTTCTCTGGGAGAAAGTCTATCAGGAGACCTATTACCACGGGCGCAAGGGCATGTTGCTAGCCTGCCTTTCGGGCGTCGATATCGCGCTATGGGATATCATCGGAAAAGCAGCCGGCCAGCCCCTATGGCGCCTGCTCGGTGGATTTGGAAGCCGATCAATGCATATGCGTCCGCTGGGTATTACCGCCGCGACTACAGTGTCGATGATCTCGCGGCCGATGTGGCAAAGGCTCGCGCGGCCGGATATCGCGGCTACAAAATGAAGATCGGCAATGTGCCGCAGGTCGTTCACAGCGGCGTGCTCGAAGAGGTTCCGCTGCGACGTTCTGTCGACGAGGACTTTGCCCGCATACGCGCCGCGCGCGAGGCGATAGGCGCCGACCGCGACCTGATGTGCGATGCAAATACGTCGCTCGATATGCCCATGGCGCTGCGATATGCCGACAGAGATGGAGCTGCTGGAAGTGCCGCTGGTTCGAGGAGCCGACACAGCCCGGAGAATGTCGAAGGCTGCGCGGAACTCGCACGCCGAACTCAAAATCCCAATCGCCGGTTTCGAGACCGAGACAGACAAGTATCAGTTCGCGCGCCTGATCGACGCTGGCGCCATCCAGGTTGTACAACCGGATATCGTTCAAGTCGGCGGCATCACCGAAGCACGCAAGATCGCCCACTACGCGCAAATGAAGCATCTCTGCTTCACCGCGAAAAACTACAGCACGGTCGTCAGCTCGGCGGCCTGCCTGCAGTTACTATATGCCTTGCCGAAGAGCGACTACTTCGAATGCGACCAGGACCCGCTGCCCTTGGCGAGACGAGATCGTCCGCGCGCCGTTGTTTACGCTTGATGACGGCTTCGTGTTTCCCAACGACCGGCCCGGATTGGGAATCGACAGTCGACGAGGCGGCGCTCAAGAAATGGCAGGTTCCGGCATAGCGCGACATACCGATGGAACCTAAGTGTGCCACCGGTGCAGCGTCACTTCAGGTCCGCACGTGTTCGCGAAACGCTCCATCGCATCGATGTCGATGTCGACGCCGAGGCCGGGCTATGCCGGCACCGCGAGTTGTCCATCGATGGGTTTGGGTCGATTGCGGAACAAGTGGTCCCTGATTTCATTGGGCATAGCGGGATATTCAAACAGCGAGATCATTGGGATCGCGCCATGAAATGGAGCGACGCAACGAGGTTGATGTCCAGGGTGTAAGTGTGATTGACACAGGGCACACCCATGCGCTCGGCGACGCCGCGGCCACATTCATGGCCTGCGTCAGCCCAACGCGTGAGACGTCGACCTGGAACACATGGATCCGCCGATCGCTATCAACCGCTCCAACTCTGCAATGTTGAGGCCTGTTCGCCGGCCGCAATGCGAGTGTCTGCGCGCTGCGTCAGCTGGGCGTAGCCGGCGACGTCCTCGGGCTGCAACGGCTCCTCCAGCCAGATACAGGTTGTACGGTGCAAATCGCCGGCACCGATCGAGCTGCCGCAGCAACGTCCCAGGCGTTACCTCCATCGATCAGCAGGTCCACGGACGCACCTGATGGCGGTCGCGCAGAGTGCGCACGATGGCCTCGTCCGCATCGGGGTCAGGCCCGAGGGGCGACCAGCCGAACTTGACCGCGGGATAGCCCCGATCGCGCAGGCGCGCGGCATACGCGGCCATTCCGCCAACGTGCTGCCGAGCGCGTGGGTGGCGTAGACGCGAACGCTGCGCCGTCGAGCACCGCCGAGGAAGCTCGTGAACCGGCCGCGCCATCGCCTTGCCCTTGATGTCCCAGAGCGCCAGGTCCACGGCGGCCATGGCCTGGACCACCGCCCCGTCGCGTCCATAGCCGCTGGTGCCGCGATGCATCCGCTGCCATAGCGCGGCGATGTCCAGCGGGTCCTGGCCGAGGAGAAGCGGCCGCAGCCCGCTCATCAGCTCGTGATGGTAGGGCGCCTCGATGATCGCCTTGACGACCGAAGGGCAACTGTCCGTTTCGCCCCATCCGGTGATGCCCGTGTCGGTGTATGACGCGAACGATGGCGCCATAGGGCGCGCCGTAGGCGCCCTGGCTGCCGGAGCCGCGCAACGCAAACGCCTCGACCTTGACAATTCGCATCCGGTTTCACCGCAGCTCGGCCGCGCACCATTGTCCGTGCATTGGTAGCGCCATGATCGCCATGCTATCGTCTGCCGCGTCGGTGGAGCCACCGTGGCTCCGCCGGCGTGCTCCTCGGCCAAAGAGCCGTGGCATGGGCAGATTTCACAGTCGCGCTGACCTGCGATTTCCGTGACACCGACGCCTCGGCCTACGCGCACTATGACTTGGCGCCGCTGAAGTGACGATCCGAATATCGCTTCTCAAGGTCTTGCCCCAACGCGACCGGGTCCTCGCGGACGACATTGTTGGTGTCGACGCCCTTCTCGCGACGCCTATGTCCATGGCCATTATGCGCGAGAGCTTTCCGCGCGACGGCCGGCTCGCCCTGATCACGCGATTTGGCGTCGGTTGCGATGATGTCGACCTGGATGCCGCGACGGCCTGCGGCTCGCCGTGGCAGTGGCTTTCGGATGGTGTTCGCCGTCCGGCTGCCGCGGCGACAATGGCCTTGATCCTAGCGTTAACGACGAAGCTTTTCGACAAGCACCGGTTGGCGCGCCTGGGGACCGCCGGATGGCAGCGGCGCGGGGACTACGCCGGCATCGGACTCATCGGCAAGACTTTGGGCATCATCGGGCTCGGCAATATCGGCGCCGAGGTCGTTCGACTCGCGACCCCCTTCGACATGCGATTCCTGGCATACGATCCTTATGCAGATACTCGCTGGCACGCTGTCTTAACGTGACGCTTGTCGACCTCGCCACCTTGCTCCGCCAATCCGACATCGTCAGCGTCCATTGTCCGCTGACGCCAGAAACCAAGGGCCTGCTGGACGCGGAACGTCTTGCCGCGATGAAGCCGACGGCATTCCTCGTGAACATGGCGCGGGGGCCGATCATCGATCAACAGGCGCTGGTGGCGGCACTCCGCTCGCGGCGCCTCGCCGGAGCAGGCCTGGATGTGTTCGAGCAGGAGCCGCCGGGCAAGGACGAGGAGCTCCTCTGTCTCGATAATGTTGTTCTTTCTCCGCATGCGCTCAGCTGGACAGACGAATGCGTAGCGTCTCATCGGCCAAGCCAACATCGCCGCCGTGTTGGCTGTGATGCATGGTCATGAGCCGCGCGGTGTGGTCAATCGCGCTGTTCTTCGCGAGCAGACATGGCGCGACAAGTTGGCGGCCTATGGCGCTAGCTTCGGCGGCGGTGAACAACATGAAAGAGCGGTGCTAACGACGGTCCGGTCCTATTGCCCGCTTGCCGGAGGTCTGCGAAAATCGGCATGTTGGTGATCTGGGCAGCATGGGCATACAACGCTGCCGCCTCTGTTTGCAGACAATTCGCGCCGGGTGCTTGCCCAGCGCAAAATCGGCCCGGAAACAACCGGCCGCAAACAAAGGGAGGTTTTTATGAATCGACACTGAAGAGGTCTCTGGCCTGCCTTGTGACCGCAGTAGTATTCGCGGCTCCTGTCGGGCTGACAACGCCTGTTCTCGCCGGCAATATTCCGGAAGTCGCCGGACCCGATCATTCTCGGCCAGCTTGACTGGACGGGGCAGGAGATCACGATGAAGGTGGCTGGCGAGATCCTGACGCGCATGGGCTATAAGGTTGAGTACGTCACGACGACGAACGTTCCGCTCTTCCAGGCCGTCGCTGATGGCGAGATCCATGCCTACCTCGAGCAGTGGCTGGTGACCACGCGAATTCAGTTTACGAATGGTCGGCAAGGGGCAGCTCGAGGACATCGGGCTGCTCGGACTGCGCGGTCAGGAGGCTTGGTTCTATCCATCCTATGTGGAGGCGCAATGCCCCGGCTTGCCGAATTGGGAGGCACTTAAGGGCTGTGCCGAACTCTTCGCGACGCCCGAGACTGCGCCCAAGGGACGCATCGTCGACTATCCCGAGGAATGGACACCCGACACGACGAAGATGGTCGATGCGCTCGGCCTCGACTTGGTCCCCGTTCCCGCGGGCGGCGAGGGTGCCATCGTCGCTGAAGTGAAGTCCGCGATCGCCCGCAAGGAGCCGGTGCTGGTCTACTACTGGGAACCCACCTGGGCCGTCTTGGAGTACGACCTCCGGGCAGTCCAGTTGCCGGTCTATGACGAAAAATGCGAAACGGATCCGTCCTGGGGCATCAACTCGGAGAAGACGTTCGACTGCGCGCCCTCTGGTCCCGGACATCAAGAAGTTCGTCTGGCCCGGGTTCAAGGACAAGTACCCAGCAGCTTACAAGGTCCTGAAGGCTTTTCAGTTCACCAATGCCGACCAGGCACCCCTCATGAAGATGGTCGACGTCGACAAAGTTCCTGCCGCCGATGCGGCGAAGAAGTGGGTTGACGAAAACGAAATCAAGTGGCGGCCCTGGGTCGACGCCGCGACGCATGTAGACATCGTCGCATTGTCGGCCGAATGAACTAGGCGCGTGGGCGGGGAGCTTTCCACCCGCGCGCTGGCGCGGCCTGCGGGACCGGCTGATGACAGAATCGCCGAGGGCGACGTCGAAAGAGAGCGAGACACCGCGTCCCGTTCGGCTTTCCTGTAACAATGTGTGGAAGGTCTATGGCCCGCGTGCCGACGATGTATTTCGCGAGCAGCGTGCACATGCGGCCGCGCCAGATGACTTGATGGCGCTGCTGCGGTCGAGAGAAGTCATCATAGCAGCCGCCGACGTTACCTTCGCCGTGCATCAGGGCGAGAACTTCGTCGATCATGGGCTTGTCGGGTTCGGGCAAGTCGACGCTTGTGCGCTGCCTGTCAAGGCTTGTCGAGCCGACCGCGGGGCAGGTGCTGATCGACGGGCAGGACCTTCTCAATTGTCGGAAAGACAGCTCATCGAGCTGCGTCGCCACAAGATGGGCATGGTCTTCCAGAATTTCGGCCTGCTCCCGCACCTGAACGTGCTCGACAATGTCGCCTATCCGCTGCGCGTCCAGGGCGTGCCGCGAGCGGAGCGCGAGCGGCGAGCACGCGAGATGATCGAGCTCGTCGGGCTGGCGGACGCGAGCGCAGCTTTCCGCGCGAGCTGTCGGGCGGCATGCAGCAACGGGTCGGCATCGCCCGCAGCCTTGCTGTCGAGCCGGACATCTGGTTTCTCGACGAGCCGTTCAGCGCCCTTGATCCGCTGATCCGTCGGCAGATGCAGGACGAGTTCCTGCGGCTGCAGGCGGTGCTGCAGCAAGACGATCGTCTTCATCACGCATGATTTCCTGGAAGCGCTGCGCCTGGCCGATCGCATCGCGATCATGCGCGAGGGCCGCATCGTGCAGATCGGCACGCCGGCCGAGCTCGTGCTCAGGCCGGCCGACGACTACGTCGCGGAATTTACGCGCGACGTTCCGCGCGCCAAGGTCGTCACCGCGGGCGCGATCGCCAAGCCGGCCGCCAATGGTCTCGATCCGGGCGGGGGCCGTTCCGGCGGCCACGACAATCGAGGCCCTGCTGCCGCATCTTGCCGGTCGCGCCGTCGCCGCTTCCGGTGCTTGGCACCGATGGCAGGTCCTCGGACAGGTAACGGCGGCACGCGTCCTGTCGGCTCTGGCTTCGCTTGGGCGAGCAGCCGTGACTGCGCTCGACGTCGAAGCAAGTATTCAGCGGCACGTCCGCATCGGAGCGTTGACGTCGGGCTGCTCCGGTGGCTTGGCCGCCGCCTTGGCCGTCCTCGTCATTTTTGCTCGTGAGTCGGCAAATTTGCGTATTTGCGGTCGTCGAGCCGGAACACGCGATCCCGTTGGCGCAGTGGCTCTAGGCCGCCATGACTTGGTTCACCGATCATTCCCGCTCGAGTTCTTCCGCAGCTATGACTTGGCTGCTGGCTTGGCCGCTCGGTTGGGTCGGGAGGCGCTCTCCGTGGCTGCCGTGGCCGTCGACGATCCTATCTGTGCGCACTCCTGGGCTATCGTCGCCGGAGGCTGGCGGCTGGCCGCGTTCTGCGGCCGGCCTGCTCTACATGGTCGTCGTCGGCTATTGGGAGGAGACTGCCTTAACGCTGGCGCTTGCCGGCGTGGCCGTGCCGATCTCGGTCGGCGTCGGGTTGTTCGATCGGCATGCTCGGCTACCGATCGAAGGCATGGCGCGCGCGTCTGATCGAACCCTGCCTCGACCTCATGCAGACGGTTCCGACCTTCGCCTATCTGATCCCGATCCTCGTGCTGTTCGGCATCGGACCTGTCGTCGGCATGGTCGCAAGCGCGATCTATGCCGTCCCGCCCATGGTGCGCAATGTCATGCTCGGGCTTGAGCGCGTACCGGTCGAGATCGTCGAATCCGCCACATGTCGGGGTCGACCCGCCGGCAACTGCTGTGGTGGGTGCAGATACCCGACTGCGATGCCGGCCATCCTGATCGGCGTCAATCAGACCATCATGGCCGGGCTCAGCATGGTCGTCATCGCCGCCATGGTCGGCGGCGCGCCCGACATCGGCCTTGAGGTCTTTAACACGATGAAAAAGGCCCAGTTCGGCGAGAGTATACTGCCGGGACTGGTCATCGCGCTTCTGGCCATGATCATGGACCGCATCTCGCGTGGCCTCGCCGAATCGTACGCACCTATCCTCGATCCGCATTGCCCGAGGCGAGGCTTCGCCGCGTGTCGTTTGGTGCGGCAGTGGCGTCATCGTTCTGCTAGCCTGGCAGCAGTTTTGGCCGGATTTGCGGCGCTATCCCGACGCTTGGGTCGTTTATCCGGCGCCATGCACTGAACAGCGCGCTTGAATGGTTCACTGTCAACGTTTTTTGCAGTCACCTCGACGTCAAGTCCTGGCTTCTATTCTATCTTTTGCTGCCGCTTAAGATCGGGCTGATCGAGGACCGTCACGACCCGCTATTGGGGCTTCGAGATGGGTGCGACTGGCGACGTGCTCTACTCGTTGCTGGTCGGCGCTGCTCGCTGGAGCGCTTGACTTACCTATCAACGCTGGCGCGCGGGCGTCGGCACTGTGGTCGGCTACGTCTACTACTTTGGCACGACCGGGATTCCATGGCCGGCGTTCGTCCTTATCGTGGCGGTGCTTGCCTATCAGGCGGGCGGCTGGCGCATTGTCGCCCTCGCTGTCGGCGGCCTCTTGTTCATCGTCCTGACTGGCGTCTGGGAGCAGGCGATGGTTTCTGTCCAGCTCTGCGGCGCCGCGGTGCTGATCGCCTTCGTGACTCGGCTCGGCCTTGGCGTGTGGGCAGCGATGAACGACCGCGTCTCGGCTTTGCTGCGACCCATCAACGATACTCTTCAAACCATGCCGATCTTTGTTTTTCTGATCCCGCGGTGATGGTGTTTTTGGTCGGCGAGTTTACGGCGCTCATCGCTGTGATCATGTACGCCATCGTTCCATCGATCCGCTACACAGAGCACGGCATCCGCAACGTGCCGGCCAGCGTCGTCGAGGCGGCCCGCTCCTTTGGTGCCGACCCGTCGGCAGCTGCTCTGGCAGGTCCAGCTGCCGCTTGGCTCTGCCGGAGATCATGCTTGGCCTCAATCAAACGATTATGATGGGCCTTGCGATGGTGATCGTCGCCGCGCTTGTTGGCGCAAGGGGTTTGGGACAGGAGGTGATGGTGGCGCTTCAGAGGGCGGATACAGGCCTTGGCGTCGTATCCGGCCTCAGCGTGGCATTGATTGCGATCGTGACCGATCGCATCATACAGTCCTGGAGCCAGCGCAGGAAACTTGCATTGGGCATGCAGTGACGCGGACCGGATCTGGTAAAGACGATAAACGCTGTGGGAAACCAAGGCAACTCAGCCGCATTAGGCTCGACAGCCACCCGGCAATGCCGATGACACCCTCCATATGTTCCTGGGCAGCTTAGCTATACTATGCACTCCTTGCCCCATTTTCGGGCTTCTGTGCTGAATTCCAAGGGAGCGTCAGCCAAAGAGATCATGGTGCTGATGGGACACTCAAGCATTACCATGACGTTCGACCGTTACGGGCATCTGTTCCCCGAGGGACGGGACAAGCGCAAGCGGCGCGGTTTCTTTGCGATTGAAAGAAACCGGCGGAATCGGTTTAGCCCGCTCCCTGGCTGACGACCATCTGCGCCAGAACTTTCATCTCTTCCTGCGGTAATTCGGCCACCATGGCGAAGCTGGCGCTGTCGGTGAACCAGAAGCATATGCGCAGCTCGCCCTCGCTCTGCCATTTGAAGCCCGGCTCCACCACACCGAGGCGCGCCGCCCGCACATACAGCGTGAGGCGCATGCCGTCGGCGCGCCGGTAGATGAATTGCGCTGCGGCACTAGTTGAATCGGGCAGCAGCCGTCCGCCCGCCAACTGGAATCCTGCAGCCTCCAGAGTCGGCGGCTGGACCGGCACGCCCAGCTCATGCGCCAGCCATCCGGCCAATAGCTGCGGATCGTCATTGCTCAACCGATTGCTGAAGATCGCATCGGTGGCGTTGACCGCATGGGCCGATGCGGCGCGCATGACGAAGCCATCGGCCTCGGCCGCCAGCGGCTCCGGCCGCAGCATCTGCCAGCTGATGCCGCCTCCCACCGCGCTGCCGATCAGCAAGCCGGCGACGGCGGCCGCCATCGGCCAAGTCCATTGCTGCCGGCGCCGGCGCGGCAGCAGCAGATGCGCCGGCAGCGGTTCCGTCAGCGTTCCATCGAAGAGCGCCCGGACGGCGGCCTTCTGCCGGCGGTAACCGTCCACGCGGGCTCGCAGCTCGTCGTCGGTAGCCATGCGCGCCTCGACTGCGCGCACGGTCGGGGCGTCGAGCTCCCCGTCCACATAGGCGCTCGCAACCTCCGGCGACGCCAGATCAGCGGGTACTGCGAAAGGGCGGGGGGCAGGCCGATCCGTCATTGGCATCCCGCTTCGGCGGCGTTTCTGCGTCCATCATGAGGCGCAACCGCTCCCGCGCCCGTGACAGCCGCGACATGATTGTGCCGATAGGCACCTCCAGTATATCCGCCGCCTCCTGGTAGCTCACCTCCTCCAGCGCCACCAAGGTCAGCACTTCCCGCTGGTCTGCAGGCAGCTTTCCCAGCAGCGCCAGAACCATCTTCAGCTCCACGGCCTGGTCGATGCCGGGGGAGGTTGGCGGAAGCCGTTCCTCGTCCATCCCCACCATTCGCGGCGCGCTTCGGCCGCGCCGGAGCTGATTGCGAAAGATGTTCAGCATGACGGTGAACAGCCATGCCCGCATGCGCGTCTCGTCCCTCAGCAGATGGATCTTGCGCAGGCCGCGCTCCAGGCAGTCCTGCACCAGCTCGTCGGCCGCATCGAGGTCCAGGGTGAGCGCGCGCGCGTAGCGCCGCAGGTGCGGCATGGCCTCGAGGATGGCGCGCTGCCGCTCGGGCGTCATCAGGGATGCGCGCGGCCCGCCTGTGGGCCGGCATCGGTGGAAAGGGAACCTCGATCAAGTAAACGCTCATGGCCCGCCCGAGGACGCGGCAGTCCGCGCCCAGCATCTCGCCAACCAACTCTCACGGTCAGGCGCAATCCATCCCCTCTCGCGCCGTCCGTGCTCATTCCTCGATACAGAGACACGTTCTGGCGGGTCTCAATTCCCGGTCACGTCGGTTTTTCAAGCCATGGTCGCACAGGAAGAAGGACGGCGAGCTTAGCCGCGGCTGCCGGCAGCCACATCCGGGTGCGCCCCCTATCTTGCCGGCCGAGCCTACCTATGTTGGACGGCAGGCCCGGCTGCCAGGCGCAACGACCAGCGCGCGAAATGCCTTGCTGAGCACAACCAGAAAAGTCCGCGGTCACCAGCCACGGATATCTGCGGTTCCTCAGCGGGAATAAGCCGCACGCCGCGGCATCTGTTGTCGGCCGACTGTGCGACCTGCAAGATCCCTTTACCGGCACCTGCGGGCAGTGGCGCCAAGCAAACAGCGGGGCTTGCGATCATCAGCACAGCCGTGATCGCCAATAGTCTCTGCATCGCCTTATTTCCTCTTTCGCCTCGTCCTGAAGCTGCCAAATCGATGAGCCGGCGCTCCCAACCGGCGCCGTCTCACTCAGGTACCCGTTTTCCGTTATGATGGGTCGACTGGATCGTCCGGGCTGCCTTGATCGTCCGGATCCTGGTCGGTGCCTCTTGGCCCTGGATCCGGCCGTTCGTCGTGGCTGTCACCGCCGTCTCCGGAGTCATTGTCCAGCAGTCCGCCAGCTGCGGCAGCACCGTCCTCAGCGAGGTCGCGACTACACACGCCGGTGACGGCTGCCTGTTGCAGGTCACGCCCAATCAGGCCCGCGCAAGCCGAGTCCGCTTGTGCGTAGCCGAATGACGACAGGCTAAGAACTGTGCCAAGAGATAGAATACGGAGTGCCATCTTCATGTTTGCTGTTCCCAAAGATTGCTTCGGGAGATGAGACACGGTTCGGAGCACCATATTCCCTTGAGCTTTCGAATCGAGTGCGTGTGCCGATCACCGATCCATTACCCGCCGCGCCTCGCCAGCTTTCTGGCATTGATGGTCTCTTCAAAGATTCCAAACATCGTGCTGCGCTAGGCCCTCAAGAGCGTTGCCGGTGAGGCAAACCTCGCCGGCGTCCGCTTTGCTGCCAATCGGCCTATGCTTGTTCAATTGCGATTCAATGCCCGGAACTCGCCCTGCTGCGATCCCGACAGACTTGAATTGCAAACCTGCGACCGGCCCGTATGCGGAATGGCGTTCAGTGGCAGAGTCCCATAGAATGCCCAGTGGCGTCCCAGTCTTCCGCAGCAATCCTTCCACTGTCGAGATTAATTAGAGCTTGATCGTCATAGGCTGTGCATCTCCATATCTCTACGATACAGTTGGCGCAGATGTACCGAATCGAACGACGATTTCTTCAGGTTGGGGAAAAGATCATTGGCGGGCCAGCGGTATTGTCCTTCGGCGGCCGCGCCTGGCTGCCGCTGTTTCTGGCGGTCTCGGCTTTCTTTGCCGTCGCTTCGGCCCTTGCAGCGGATAGTTTCGTCGGCCGTGAGGTCTGCACAACCTGCCATCAGGCCGAGGCCGAGCGCTGGCGCGGCTCGCATCACGACCAGGCTATGCAGGAGCCGACCGCGAGCAGCGTCCTCGGCGATTTCGACAATGGGAGCGTCGCGCATTTCGGCGTGACCTCCACATTCACGCGCAAGGACGGCAAGTACTTCGTCCGAACCGATGGTCCGGACGGTAAACTGCAGGACTATGAGATTGCCTACACGTTCGGCGTCTATCCGCTGCAGCAATATCTGATCGCCTTCCCTGGCGGCCGCATCCAGGCGCTCGGCCTGGCCTGGGATAGCCGTCCTGAAACGTCCGGCGGGCAGCGCTGGTTCCATCTGTACCCGGATGAGGCGATTCCTGCCGGCGATCCACTGCACTGGACCGGCCCGAACCAGACCTGGAACTATATGTGCGCCGACTGCCACTCGACCAATCTTCGCAAGAACTTCGATCTTGCGGCGAACAGTTATCAAACTGCTTGGTCGGAGATCGATGTCTCCTGTGAAGCCTGCCATGGGCCGGGCTCGCGGCATGTGGCCTGGGCAAGCGCGCCGGAGGGCGCGGCGCCGGACTCCGCCCGTGGATTGCCGGTCAGCTTCCGCGATCCCGGCGCGGGAGTGTGGGAACTTGAACCCGGCGCCGCGACGGCGAAACGGACGGCGCCGCGGCAATCGCGCGCCGAGATGGAGACCTGCGCGCGCTGTCATGCCCGCCGCAGCGAAATCGCCTCGTCCCACAGCTATGGCCATCAGTTTCTCGACACGCACCGCCCGTCGCTGCTGCGGGCCGGGCTGTATCATGCCGACGGCCAGATTCTCGAGGAGGTCTATGAATACGGCTCATTTCTGCAAAGCCGCATGTTCCAGGCGGGGGTTACCTGTTCGGACTGTCATGAGCCGCACAGCTTGAAGCTGCGGGCGGACGGCAACGCGGTGTGCGGCCAGTGCCACCAGGCGGCAAGGTTCGACACCGAGGCCCACCATCATCATCCGGTCAATTCCGCCGGTGCGCAATGCGCCAACTGCCACATGCCCACACGAACCTACATGGTCGTCGATGTGCGCCGCGATCACAGCATCCGCATTCCGCGGCCGGATCTCACGGCCGCCATCGGCACGCCAAACGCCTGCAACAACTGTCATGGGGACAAGACCGCCGCATGGGCCGAGTTGGCGGTTGCGGGCTGGTATGGACCGGACCGCCGCAGCGAGCCCCACTATGGCAGCATCATCGATGCGGGGCGGAGGACAAGAGTTCGGCGCCGACAAGGATCTCAGCGATCTCGTCCTCGACGGCGCCAAGCCGGCGATCGTCCGCGCGACGGCGCTTTCGCTGCTACCGCAATACACGGCGAATGTCACGCCGGAGATGATCAATGCCTATCTTGCGGGAATTGGCGATGCCGACCCGCTGGTGCGGGATGCTGCCGTCGATGCACTCGGGCCGTTCGCGCCGGAGGAGAGACTGCCTGTTGTCGCGCCTTTGCTTGTCGATCCCGTGCGCGCCGTGCGGATTTCGGCTGCCCGGATGCTCGCCGCAGTTCCCAGGCAGCAACTGACGCCGGACCAGCAGGCCGCTTTCGATAGTGCAGCCGCGGAGTTCGTCGATGCCCAGATGGCCTCGGCTGAACGGCCGGAGGCGCATGTGACGCTCGGCGCGTTCCATGCCGACCGTTCGCAGGTGGATGCCGCCGAAGCCGCCTATCGAACAGCCTTGCGGCTCGATTCGGCTTTCGTGCCTGCCCTGGTGAACCTCGCCGATTTGTACCGCGCGCTGCAACGCGATGCCGAAGGCGAACCGCTACTTAGGCAAGCGGTGGCGGTCGACCCGGGCAACGCCGTTGCCCGCCATGCCCTCGGGCTGCTCCTGCTGCGCAAGCAACAGCTCAGCGAGGCGATCCCGGAACTCGGCCAGGCGGTCCAATCCGCGCCCGGCAATGCCCGCTATGCCTATGTCTACGCCATCGCGCTTCACACGGCCGGCCAAAGCCCGGAAGCGATACGTGTCCTCCTGGCGGCCCACGAGACGCGCCCCGCCGATGTCGATGTCCTGATCGCGCTCGTCACCATCTCGCGCGATACGGGCGATCTGGCGGCCGCGAAGGACTACGCCGCCCTGCTCCTGCGCACCGCCCCCAACAATCCGGATGGGCGCGCCCTCGCCCAGTCGCTCGGGCTGGCGCCGTGAAGCAACGCACGCCTAAGCGGCGTTGAAGGCTGCCCGGCGGGCTAAAACTCGCGATCCTTCAATCATAGTCACTACTTCACGCGGGCGAGATCCGGCGGCACTTTTTTCCATGGGTAACCGTGCCGGGCCTGCTGGTAAGCATAGTCGAACAGTGCATTCATGTATGCCTTGTCGAAATCTCCTGCCTCCGGCGCCGAGAAGTCGCTGCCGATATAAGCGAGGTTGTAGTCAACACTGTCGCGCTGCGCTTCGAAATAGATACGCACAAGGTCGCTCTCCCCGCTGGCATGAATTATCGTAGAAACCGCTCGGCCGGCGATGCTTAGTGTCTGGCGTTCAACCGCCTCCCATTCCGGATCTTCACGGGCATTTCGGATCAAGTATGCCCTCAGGACCTCGTGAGCCAGTTTTTTCATATCTATGCTTGGCGGATAGAGGAACAGCTGCATGACCGCGCCGCCGTCAACATGCAGTTCCTGATACTGCTTGCCGTCGAGCTCGATGTCGATCATCACGGGCTGGAAGAAACCGGGCACGGCCGAAGATGCACGGAGGATCTTGCGAATGAGATCGAGCGCGCCGGGATGACCGCTGGCGGCGATAGCGCCGATGTTCCAGATGTTTGCCCGCTCGGCATCCAGATCGGTGGTCCCGATGAAGAGCAGGCGGCCTTTCTCATATTCGCGGGCGATGGCGGCCAGCAGCGATTCGTCGACGTATTTGGATATCAGATTCAAAAAGCGGCGTGGTGTCGGACATGGCATCATCAAAAATTCCGAAGATGAGACTGCGCTCGCTATAGACGTCATCGGCCGAAATGGTCGTGTAAACGGCACGAAGCTGCGGATCGTATTCCGGCCCGAGGAACGCAAACGGCGCGATGAGCGCGCCGGTGCTGACGCCGGTCACAACCTGGAACTCGGGGCGATTTCCCGCTTCGGTCCACCCAACCAGGATGCCGGAACCGAACGCGCCATTGTCGCCGCCGCCCGAGATGGCAAGAAAATGTCCCTCGGGGAGTTGAGCATCCGGCGGCAGTCCCAGCGTCTGCCTCTGGCGTTGCAGTGCCAGTTTCCATTCCGCAATGAGAGAGTCGTCCTCCAACAGGGGAAAGAATCGCGCATTGGGCAGACCTAGCGGAAACGCTCGGGCAGTATCTGCAACCGGTACGGGCGGCAGCCGTTCCGGCGAGGCGCAACTCTGAAGCAGCGGCAGGACGATCATCGCAAGGATGAGCGGGAACGAGCGATGCCAATGCGATAGCTGCTTATTCCCCGATGCAATCGTGCCGAGTTTTGTGCCATTTCCCACCACCAACTTCACGACTCCCTCCGCCAATTTTGCGCAGCGTGCTCCGTTGCCCGCCGGAACTAATGTACTCTGCCATCGTTAAAGGCCATCTGTTTTGCCGGCGCGACCAACTGGCAGCCTGGCATCATTAGAGTTCTTTAGAAGCTTCGCCTCGTCATCAAAAGCGGATGCTTGCGCCGATGATTGGTCCTTGCAAGGCGATGTCGTAGAGGACGCTGCCGCTATCGTAGTCGACCGACAAGTACCGGTACCCGGCTTCGAGTGAAATCAACTTGTTGAGCTGATATTGCAATGCGCCGAGAACCTGCCAATCGAGATCGGCACCGATGCCAAATCCTCCGACATCGCCTTCGGCTTTGATCGAAAAACCGGCGCCAAGCTTGACCTGACCGGCAATGCCGACAATCGGATCGATCCACGACGCGCTGCGGCCGGCCTGCCGGGTGGCCAGGGGACCGCTCACCGTCAGATTGGTGTCCAGCATCCAAATGCGCGCTCCGGCCAGCAGTTCAAGATTGACGGAGTTGCTTTGAACGACCCGGTACGAGCCGCCAACGGTGAGAATCAAAGCATTGAGTTCGGCATCCGCTGTCAGTGGCAATGGATCGCGCGATATGCCGTCGGATTCAATGCCGAGATAAATGAGGTCGGAGAGTAAGGCGAAGCGGTCATACCGCGCTTCGCCGGCGAGCATAATCGGCGGCGGAAACCAATCAAGATTCTTGAAGATCTCGTCGAAGTCGACGTCGATCTCGGCTGGCGGTAATCTTCCCACGCCCACATCGCCGCTGATGCTGGCCGTCCAAAGATAGACAGTCAGCCGGAAGGACAAAGGCGACTCCGCCCATGCGGCTGGATTCTCCGATTGCCCGGCGTCCGCTGTTTCTTCCTGCCCGAAGGCAGAGGGTCCGCCCAGCACCGAGGCAATGGCTACAAATGCCGCTGCAATCAAGGTTCCGATCCGCACGACTTCCTTCCTTCCGCAGTCTTGCAGCGGGCTTATTGGTTCGAGCGCAAGCTTAAAAGGACTCTACCCTAGGAGTGCGGCTCTCTCTGCGCTCCCGCCAAAGCCTTCGAGCGTCAGTTTGATCCAGCATCAAGCGAATGATGATATCATATACTATGTAATACAAGCCATTTTACTGCGCAGCGGATTTGCGGCGTTATGAAACCGTAATGCAGTGCGTGGTATCCTGCCGAGCTAGTTTCTTAGAAATCCACCAGCGGTTGAAATGTGGGGGCAGGCCGGCCCAGCAGATCGAGGAACTCCTGACCGAACTTTTCGCGGTGCCAAGCTTCGAATACGGCAAACGCCGCCACGGCATCGTCAGCCGTCTCGCTGCCGCCTTCAGCGGGATGCATTGCTGCCCGGATCGCCGCCGCCACCGGCCGCAGATGCTCGCGCATCTCTTCATATCCGGTCCTGGCCTCGCTCCAGCCGGTTTCGGCCGCAGCTACTGCCAATTGGGCCGCAATGCCTGCCTCCACGTCGCTCGCGGCCGCCGCGTTCGCCAAATCCCTGAGGAAGTTGTACCGCCGGGAGAGTCGTGTGCGCTCAGACTCCAGCAGCTGCATCTGTCGCCGGCTCTCCTGGCGATAGGCGGCCTCTTCCTGCTGCTTGGCGTCGGCATCGCGCCGCAGCCGTTCGAGAAACTCAATCGTCATCGCCACCACCACATAAGTGGCGGAAGAGAGTGGGAGTCGAACCCACCAAGGACCGGCTTACGGCCCTTACAGGATTTGAAGTCCAGCCGCCCCACCGGGAACGCGTCTCTTCCAGAGTTGTCGTCGACCATACTTGCATCATGGCCCCGCCGCGCCAAACCGATTCATCTTCTCGCGGCTCAGCTTGCGCAGATCGCCGTTACGCACGGTCACGCCGGCGCGGTCGAAGAATTCCAGGATCTGGATCGCCACCTTGCGGCCGGCGCCGATTTGATCGCGAAAGCCGGCCGCCGTGACCGCCTTGTCGGGGCTGCGGGTGGCGATGCGGTCGGCGATGGCGATCATCTCGGCCAGGGTCGTGCGCAGGAAGAAATGGTCAGGCGCCACTTGCGCCAGCTTGCCCATTTTAGCCAGCCGGCGCAGCAACTGCCGCACATCCTCTTCGCGCACCGACAATGTCTCGGCGAAGTCGCGCACGCGCGGCGGCTGGAAGCGGCTGCTCTTGATCAGCGGCTGAATGCGCGACCACAGCTTCTCGTCGTGCGGGCGTCAGCCGCAGGCTGTGGCCCGGCAGACGCAGCCAAGGTCCGTCGGCTTCGACGGCCTTCTCCCGCAGCAGCTCGGCCAGGATGGCGGAAAACACCGGCGGCGGCAGGCGCGCTGGCGTCGCCAGCCGCAGCCGTTCGGATTCGAGGCCCGCGCTATCAGGGGTCTTCATGCGATGGGCGCCGCAGAGTAGCCACCACGGCGCCGCACAAGCTGGAACATCGCCGCACGGAGAAGCCGAAGGGCCGGTCCGGCCCTGCCGCGACTTTCAGGCCGGCTGCAGTCCAGCAGGCCGATGCCTCTTCGTCCGTCAGATTCCACATCTGCGCGAAGCGCTGCAGCTCGACCCAGCCGGGATCGCCCGATATCAATTCGGTCAGCGCCGCCGCGGGCGCCGCCTTATCCAAGGCCCGCAGCGCCGCAAGGCGCTCCGGCCGGCGCCGGCCTCGCGCCGGCGGCCACGGATCCAGCAGCCTGCCGCCGCCGATCGTCCGCTGCGCCGACTGGTCGCGCAGAATGAAGCGGTCGCCATGGAGCGCGCCAAGGGGCCGGTCGGTCACGATCTGCGCCGTCGCCTCGCCGCCCGGCGGGAGCGTCGTCAACGTCCAGCAGCGCGACGCGCGCCGGCAGATGGGCGGCGCCGAGGTGCAGATGCACCGGCGTCCAATGCCGTAGCGGCCGCGCTTCCGACGGCAGCAGCCGAACCCGGGCATCGAAGCGATCCGTCGGCTCATGCGCGGCGGGATGGAGCAGCCAGTCGCCGCGCTGGATCCTGTCCTTGTCGATATCGGGCCCGGCGATGTTCACGGCGCAGCGCTGGCCGGCGCGGCCGCGGTCGGCCGCCTTGTTCTGGGCATGGATGCCGCGCACGCGCGCCTCGATGCCCGAGGGCGAAAGAAGCAGCTGATCGCCGACCGCGACCTCGCCCGCAAACACCGTGCCGGTGACGACTGTGCCGACGCCCGGCAACGTGAAGCTGCGGTCCACGGCCAGCCGGAACCGCCCGGTCGGCGGCCGCGGCGGCAGGCTCGCGGCGGCGGCCAGCAATCGGCGCTCCAGCTCCGCAACGCCGGCGCCGCGTCACCGACGAGACCGGCAGGATTTCCGCACTCGCAAGCGCGGTGCCGGCGAGCAGCCCGCGCAATTGCTCCGCGACTTCGGCGAGCCGCTCGGCGGGCACCAGGTCGCTCTTGGTCAGCGCGACGATGCCCGTTCTGCAGTCCCGAGCAGGTCGAGGATTTGCAGATGCTCGCGGGTCTGCGGCATCGGACCGTCGTCGGCCGCGACCACCAGCAGCACGAAGTCGATGCCGGTCGCGCCCGCCAGCATGTTGTGCACGAACCGCTCGTGGCCGGGAACGTCGACGAAGCCCAGCGTCTCGCCGCCCTCGACCGGCCGGTAGGCGAAGCCGATGTCGATGGTGATGCCGCGCGCCTTCTCCTCGGGCAGCCGGTCGGCATCGATGCCGGTCAGCGCGCGCACCAGCGCCGTCTTGCCGTGATCGATGTGCCCGGCGGTGCCGACGATCATGGCGCGTCTGCCGCGACCATGCAAGCTGCGAGCAGCTGCGTCGACGAAGGCCGGCTCGTCCTCCAGGCAGCGGAGGTCCAGCCTCAACGCAGCCTTCCTCGATGCGGCCGATGACCGGCATGCGGCAGCGCGCGCGAAGGCAGCCGCCAGGCGAGCGAGGCGCCGCCCCGCCTTGCCGCACGCGGGCGCATCGACAGGCACCAGCGCTCGGCAGCAGGTCGACCGGCAGCGAGCCGCTGCCGATCTGGCTCGCGCACGGCTGCAGCTCGCACCGCGCGGCCGCGGTCGCCGCGTGCGCGGCCAGCGCGGCAGGATGCGCTCGCGCCAGCGCCTCGATCTCAGCGCTGTCCCGCGTCAGCAGCCGCAGCGTCGGCAGCCGCTGCGCCAGCCGGTCGGGATCGGCGTAGAGCCGCAGCACCGCCTCGAGCGCCGCCAGCCGGCCCTTGTCCAGGCGCAGGGCGCGCTTCAGCGGATTGCGGTCGAGCTTCCGCGACCAGATCCGCCCTGCCGACGATGATGCCGGCCTGCGGCCCGCCCAGCAGCTTGTCGCCGCTGAAGGTGACGAGATCGGCGCCGGCCTGCGAGCGCGTCCATCGGCGTCGGCTCGTGCGGCAGGCCGTAGCGCGGCGAGATCGACCAGCGTGCCGCTGCCGAGGTCGACGACGAAGGGCAGGCCGTGCTTGTGGGCGAGGGCTGCCAGCTCGGCTTCGTTCACCGCCGCTGTGAAGCCTTCGATCGCGTAGTTCGAGGGATGCACCTTCATGATCAGCGCCGTGCGCGGGCCGATCGCGCTTCGAAGTCCGCGAGATGGGTGCGGTTGGTGGTGCCGACCTCGCACCAGCTGGCAGCCGGCGCGCGCCATGATGTCGGGCATGCGGAAGGCGCCGCCGATCTCGATCAGCTCGCCGCGCGACACCGGCACCTCCTTGCGCAGCGCCAGCGTGTTGAGCAGCAGCAGCACGGCCGCGGCATTGTTGTTGACCACGGTCGCCGCCTCGGCGCCGGTCAGCCGCACAGCCAGCCGCGCACATGATCCGTCGCGGTCGCCGCGATCGCCGGCTGTCGAGCTCGAACTCCAGATTGGTCGGCCCGCGCAGCGACTCGGCCATCGGCGCGACGACGGCCTCCTCGGGCAGCGGCGCGCGGCCGAGATTGGTGTGCAGCACGGTGCCGGTCAGATTGAATACCGGCCGCTGCGAGGGCCGCATCTCGGCTTCGAGCCGCGCCGCGCAATGCACCGCAATGTCGGCGCCGTTCATCGGCAGCTTGCCGTCGCGCATCTCCGCCAGCACCGTCCGCACGCTGTCGACGACATTCTGCCGCCCATGGCGATCGATCAGCGCCGCCACCGCCGGTTCGCCGAGAATGCGATCCACGGAGGGCAAGGTCGTGCGGGAATCGGAGGGGGGCGGTTTCGTCATCACGTGACAGAAATCCGAGCTTAGGGGTTACGCGGTAGCGAACGGAGCTTCAGCCCGCCGCAGGAACCAGGAACGGGTGCGGGGTAGCGCGGGCCCAGCCGGCGTCGCCCACCAGGATGTCGAGGTCCAGGGAGGCGAGATCGTCGGCGAAGGGCTCGGCTTCCGGTGCCTTGTCCATGTAGATGATCTTCGTATAGTTGCCGCATTCATCGCAAGTCTCGGCTTTGATCGCCGCCGACCGCTCGGCCACATGCTGATAGGCGATGCCCTTGGTTGAGGTGCAATTGGCGCATTTGATGCGCACATAATACCACTGGCTGGCGCAGAGCGGGCAGCAAAGGAAGCGCACGCTCTGCAGCGATCCCTCCGCATAGATGCATGCCGATCAGCGGCGGCGAGCCGCAGACCGGGCAGGTGACGGGCGATTCCACGGCCTGAACCGCCTTGGGCTCCAGCAATGCGGCCATGCGGGTCCAATAGACCTGCAGCGCGGCGCTGACGAAACAGGCCAGGGCCGGCTCGGCCGCCGCCCTGTCTATGCCCAGCACCCGGTCGGCACAGGCTTCGCGGCCGGCGCTGTCCATGAATCTCAGCCCGTCCAACGCCGCCCGCGCGGCCTCCGGGATTGCAGCGCGTCCCGTGGCGTCAAGAATGAAATCGAGAGCGGAAACCCACGACGGATCGCGGCGCCAGGTGAGCCGGTCGATCAGCGGCAGCTTGTTGTCATGGCAGAAAGCGATATCAGCGGCACCGGGCAAGGTTCCCGCCGGAAGCTGCCTGGCTGCCGTACCCTGAGCCCGGGCAAGCGCTTCGATGAAGGTAAGGTAATCGCCAATGTCGCTGTCCGGCGCCAGCGTCCGCAGGCGCTCGGCGCGGCGCGCGAACAGCGTCGTCACATCGGGCAGGCGGACGAAGGGAGGCTGCGCTACGTTGCCGATAGCGATGGGATCGGCGACCGCTCCCTTCACCGTCATTTGTGACCCTTGGCCGCCTCCTCGCGGAGCCATTTGCGATGATGTTTCCAGGCCCAGCCGCCGGTGACGCTGCCCTTGGTCATGGCGCTGACCGTGCCCTTCACCCAGATGGCGGCATAGAGATGGACGATCCAGACGCAGATGATGACCACGGCGGCGCTGGCATGCACGCACCGCGGCGATGCGCATCTGCCCGATCGCTGAATTCGCCTCCCAGGGCGGGCTCTGCCAGAGCACGATGCCGCTGAGGAAGAGGCAGAGAATGGCGATGGTCATGATCCAGAAGACGAGTTTCTGCCCGGCGTTGTAGCGGCCGACTTCCGGCAGGTTTTCGTCGCGTGCGGCCAGCACGTCGCCGGATCTTGTTCATCCATTCCGTGTCGGTACGCTCCCAGATGTTGTAGCGCCAGAAGCGCAAGAACAGGCCGGCGAAAGTGACGATCAGCGCAATGCCCAGCCACGGATGCAGGAAAGCCGCCCAGACGCCGCCGCCAAACAAAGCCGTAAGGAAGAACAGCGAGGGGTGGAACAGGGCCAAGCCGCTGAGCGCGAGCAGTATCAGAACGATCGCGTTAACCCAGTGATTGATCCTGGCCCCGGCCGTGTAGCGCGCCAGCGTACCCGGTTCACGTTTCATCACGCACCCCGTCCGAGGACATCGGCCGCCCTTCTCTTCGTCTGCTTCGCCCACCCTGTTCGGCCCGGTCCTCACATAGTGGAAGCAGGCCGAGCAGCGCCGTGAGTCCGATGCCGGCGAGCGCGACAGGCTTCGGCCAGCCCTTCCACGCCTCCACCAAGCCGCTGATCTTCGGATCCTTCGGCAGGCCGGCATAGATCTCCGGCCGGTCGGCATGCTGCAGCACGTACATCACATGGGTGCCGCCGACGCCCGGCGGATCGTACAGCCCGGCATTCGCGATAGCCGCGCTCTTCAGGTCGTCGATGCGCTCGTTCGCCCATTCGATCCATGTCCTCCTTGGTGCCGAAGGAGATCGCCTGGGTCGGGCAGACCTTGGCGCAGGCCGGGCTCTGGCCGACCGCCACGCGGTCGGAGCAGAGCGTGCACTTGTAGCGCCTTGTGATCGACCTGGAGATGCGCGGGATGTTGAACGGACAGCCCTTCACGCAATAGCCGCAGCCGATGCAGTTCTCCGCGACGAAATCGACGATGCCGTTGGCGTACTGCACGATGGCGCCGGGCGCCGGACAGGCCTTGAGGCAGCCCGGATCCGCGCAGTGCATGCAGCCGTCCTTGCGGATCAGCCATTCCAGGTTGCCGTCCTCCTCCTCACCTCGGAGAACCGCATCACCGTCCACGATTTCTCCGTCAGATCGTGCGGATTGTCGTAGAAGCCGGTATTGATGCCCACCTCGTCGCGCAGGTCGTTCCACTCCAGGCAGGCGGCCTGGCAGGCCTTGCAGCCGATGCATTGGGAGACGTCGATCAGTTTCGCGACCTCGCGCCGCTTCGGCGACGTTGGGCGGTGGCGTCGTCGTGGCGGAGCGCGGGCGGACTTCGAGGGATTGCAGCGTTGCCATGCTTGCCCTCCCTCAGCTCACGGCCGGCGTTGATTTGACGACATCGACGAGGAACGCCTTGTATTCCGGCGTCTCGATGTTGGCGTCGCCGACGTAGGGCGTGAGCGTGTTGGCGGCGATAGCCCTTGCGGTCGCGCCGGTGAAGCCCCAATGGATCGGGATGCCCAGCGTGTGCACGGTCTTGCCGTCGATGGTGAGCGGCTTGATCCGCTTGGTCACCACCGCCACGGCCTTGATCCGGCCGCGGTGGCTGCGCACTTCGACCCGCTCGCCGGTGGCGATGCCTTTCTCCTTGGCCAGCGCCTCGCCGATCTCGACGAACTGCTCCGGCTGCAGGATGGCGTTGATCAGGCAGTGCTTGCGACCAGAAGTGGAAATGCTCGGTCAGCCGGTAGCGTCGTGGCGACGATACGGGAAATCGTCGCGGCTTGCCGAACACCTCGAGATCGCCCTTGAACACGCGCGCCACCGGATTGGCGCTGACCTTCGGATGCAGCGGGTTGGCGCACCGGCGATTCGAACGGCTCGTAATGCTCCGGGAACGGGCCGTCCCGCATCATGTCGCGGGTAAACAGCCGCGCCGACGCCTTCCGGGTTCATGATGAACGGCCCGACGCCCGCCTAGGGCGTGTGACGTCACCGGGAAATCCGGGCACATCGATGCCGCTCCACCTCGTCGCCGTTCCATTCGACCATCGCGTGCTTCGGGTTGAAGGGTTGCCCGGCGAGTATCGCAGGACGCGCGGTTGTAGAGGATGCGGCGGTTGGCCGGCCAAGACCACGCCCAGTTCGGCGCCAGGCCCGCATTCCGCGGGATCGGCATTGTCGCGCCGCGCCATCTGGTTGCCCTTCTCGGTGTAGCAGCCGGAATAGATCCAGCATCCGCAGGCGGTCTTGCCGTCGTCGCGCAACTGGGCGAAGCCGTCCACCTGCTGGCCCGCCTTGCAGCACGACCTTCATCGGGTCGGCGCATCGGCCACATCCTCGATCGCGTAGCCGTTGATCTCCTTGGCGATCTCCTCGGCGTTCGGCTCGTCGGGCTTCGCGTAGGGCCAGATGCAGATTGACGATCGGCTCGCGGAACGTGCCTCCCTCCGCGCCGTAGAGCTCCTTCACCTTGCAGATAGAGCTTGGCCATGATCTCGACGTCGGTCTTGGCCTCGCCCGGCGGCTCGGCGCCCTTCCAGTGCCATTGCAGCCAGCGGCCGGAATTGGTCAGCGAGCCGGTCTCCTCGGCAAAGCAGGTGGTCGGCAGGCGGAACACCTCCGTCTGGATGCTCGGCCGGGTCGACGTCGTTGAACTCGCCGTGATTCTCCCAGAAGCTCGCCGGTCTCCGTCGCCAGCGGGTCCATCATGACCAGGAACTTCAGCTTCGACAGCGCGGCCGACGATCTTCTCCTTGTTGGGGAACGACATCAGCGGGTTGAAGCCCTGGCAGAAGTAGCCGTTGATCTTCCCCTGGTGCATCAGCTCGAAGGCCCGCAGGATGTCGTAGGTGACATCCAGCTTCGGCAGCCAGTCATAGGCGTAGTCGTTCTCCGCCGTCGCCGCCGCGCCGTACATCGCCTTCTGGAAGCTGGTGAAGAACTTCGGATAGTTCTGCCAGTAGCTGATCTGGTTCGGGCCGCAGCGGCTTGAATGCCGCGCGTCGACAGATAGGTCGTCGCGAGTCCACTTCCTTGTCCGATCGGCAGCGTCATGTAGCCGGGCAGCAGGTTGCTCATCAGGCCGAGGTCGGTCAGCCCCTGGATGTTGGAATGGCCGCGCAGCGCGTTCATGCCGCCGCCGGCGACGCCGATATTGCCCAGCAGCAGCTGGATCATCGCCATGGTGCGGATGTTCTGCGAGCCCTTGGAGTGCTGCGTCCAGCCCAGCGCGTACATGCTGGTCATCGCCTTGTCCGGCGCCGCCGTCTCGGCGATCCAGTCGCAGGCCTTCAGGAACTTGTCCTGCGGCGCGCCGGTGATGCGCGACACCATCTCCGGCGTGTAGCGCGCATAATGCTGTCTTCATCAGCTGATAGACGCAGCGCGGATGCTGCAGCGTCGGCGTCGACGGTCGCAAACCGTCCTCGCCCATCTCATAGTCCCAGCTCGACTCGGTCGTAGTCGCGCTTCTCGGCGTTGTAGCCGGTGAACAGGCCGTCCTCGAAGCCGAACCGTCCTTCACGATGAAGGACGCGTTGGTGTAGTTGAGGACGTACTCGCTGTGGATCTTGTCGTTCGACACGCAGGTAGTTGATCACGCCGCCGAGCCAGGCGATGTCGGTGCCGGCCGGATCTGCATGAAGAGGTCGGCCATCGCCGCCGAGCGGGTGAAGCGCGGATCGACGACGATCAGCTTCGCCTTGTTGTAGTGCTTGGCCTCGGTGACCCATTTGAAGCCGCAGGGATGCGCCTCGGCGGCATTGCCGCCCATGATGCACGACCAGGTTGGTATTCTTGATGTCCGCCCATGTGTTGGTCATCGCGCCGCGGCCGAATGTTGGGGCCAGACTGGCCACCGTGGGGCCGTGTCAAACTCTTGCTTGGTTATCGAAGACGATCATCCCCATGCGGCGCACCACCTTGTAGGTGAGGAACGCGGTCTCGTTGGTGGTCGCCGACGCGGCGAGGAAGCCGGTCGATAGCCAGCGGTTGACCAGCTGGCCGTCCTTGTTGCGTTCGATGAAGTTCTTGTCGCGGTCGTCCTTCAGCAGCCTGGCGATCCGCGTCATCGCATCGTCCCAGGATACCCGCTCCCACTTGTCGCTGCCGGGCGCGCGGTACTCGGGATAGCGCAGGCGCGTCTTGCGAATGCACGAAGTCCAGCAGCGCCGCGCCCTTGGGGCAGAGCGTGCCGCGATTCACCGGATGATCCGGGTCGCCCTCGATATGCATGATCGACGACTTCGCGGCGTCCGCCTTGTCCGGCGCGCTGTACATGATGACGCCGCAGGACACCGAGCAGTAGGGACAGGTGTTGCGCGTCTCCGTTGTCCGCTCCAGCTTGAAGGCGCGCACACTCGGCCTGCGCCTGCCGCCGGCGAAAAGCCCAGCGCGGTCAGCGTCGACCCGCCGAGCGCCGCACCGCTGAATTTGAAGAATTGCCGTCCGGTTCACCTGCATCATGTTCATGATGGGTTGCCCTCCTGGCCTGGCACCGGGCCGCCGTCAAGCGGCCCAAACATCGCCGCATTGACTTGTTTTTTTGATTTGTTCTAATAAGTTTGATCCCTGTTGGATTTCGCCGTCAAGACGATTCGGTGACAGCGAAGCCGCGACGAAAGTCAACCAATTCGCTGAGATTGGTTTTGATCCGGATGTCACTTCGCATCTGCTAAGTTGAGACGCGCGAGTTCGCAGTCGGTATTACGCTCCAGGAAGGATCGCATTTCCCGTCGACCGCCAGATGAAAGCAGGCTCCGGAAAAGTAGAATGCGACCTGGTCCTGGTCGGCGGCGGCCACAGCCATGTGGAGGTGCTGCGCCGGTTCGCCCTGCGGCCGGAGCCGGCCATCAGCGCCTGACCCTGATCAGCCGCGATATCGACACGCCCTATTCGGGCATGCTGCCGGGCCTCTTGGCCGGGCACTACAGCCATGGGGAAGCCCATATCGATCTACGGCCGTTGGCGCAGTTGGCCGGAGCGCGGCTGTTTCACAGCTCCGGCGACCGGGCTCGATCTATCCGCGCCGCCGCGCGCTTTGCGACCGCCGGCCGCCTGTGGATTTCGACTATCTCTCCCTGGATATCGGCTCGAGGCCCGATTGGCGCGACGTGCCTGGCGCCCCGGAACACACACTTCCGGTAAGCCGATCGACGGCTTTCTGGCCGCTGGCCAGCGATCGAGGCGTCTTTGCTGCACCGCAATGGACAGCCGGTCCGCAGTCGTTATCGTCGGTGGCGGGGCCGGCGGTACGGAAATTTGCCTTGCGCTGCAACATCGCCTGAAGGTCGCGCGGCCCGGGCCGATGTCCGATTCGCCATCGTCACCGACAAGGCCGAGCTGCTGCCCGAGCATAATCCCGGCGTTCGCCCATGCCTGACCCGGGCCGTCCGCGCGCGCGGCGTGGAACTCCATCTGGAGCGGCGCGTGATCTGCAGTGAAGCCGGGCCGCTTCGCTGCGAGACCGGCGAAGAGATCTCCTTCGACACCGCGTTGGGCTGACCAACGCGGCGCCGGCCCCCTGGTTGCGGCAGACCGGCCTCGCTCTCGATGAGCGCGGCTTCATCGCCGTGAACGAGTGCCTGCAATCGACGTCCCACCGCTTCGTCTTCGCCGCCGGCGATGTCGCGGCCTTGGCCAGCCGTCGCCTGCCGAAGTCCGGCGTCTTCGCCGTGCGCGAAGGACCGCCGCTTGCCCGCAATCTGCGCCGTGCCTGCCGCGGCGAGCCGATGCAACGCTACCGGCCGCAACGGCACCATCTGGCGCTGATCTCCACCGGCGACAAATATGCCGTCGCCTCCCGCGGCCGCTGGAGCGCCGAGGGTGCCTGGGTCTGGCGGCTCAAGGACTACATCGACCGCCGCTGGATGCGCATGTACCAGCAGCTCGACTCCATGGGCGCCATGGCGCCGCCGAGAAATGGCGCAGCCGAGATGGATATGCGCTGCGGCGGCTGCGGCGCCAAGGTCGGCAGCGAGCTGCTGGCGCGGGTGTTGCGCCGCTTGCAGCCGGAGTTGCGGTCCGACGTCCTCGTCGGCCTCGATCCTGCCGACGACGCGGCAGTGGTGACCCTGTCGGGAAATCAGTTGCTCGTGCAGAGCGTCGATTTCTTCCGGGCATTCATCGACGATCCCTACCTCTTCGGCCGCATCGCCGCCAATCATTGTCTCGGCGATCTCTATGCCATGGGTGCGGCACCACAGACCGCGCTGGCCATCGTCACGCTGCCACATGGCGCGGAAGCGAAAGTCGAAGCCGATCTCTATCAACTCCTGGCGGGCGCCACCGAGACGTTGAAAGAGGCTGGCGCGGCGCTGATCGGCGGCCATACGGGCGAGGGCGCGGAACTCGCTTTCGGCCTGACGGTCAATGGAACGGCCGTGCCGGAGCGGCTCTGGCGCAAGAGCGGCCTCAAGACCGGAGACGCGCTGATTCTGACCAAGCCGCTGGGCACCGGAGCTTTGTTCGCTGCCGATATGCGCGGCAAGGCGCGTGGCATCTGGATTGAGGGCGCGCTGGAGTTGATGCTGATCTCCAGCCGTTCCGCTGCCGAGACGCTGCAGCGCCATGGCGCGCGCGCCTGCACCGACGTCACGGGCTTCGGTCTCGCCGGCCATCTGCTGGAGATGCTGCGCGCTTCGCAAATGAGCGCTGAACTGTCGGTGAAGTCCGTACCGGCGCTGGAGGGTTCGCTGGAACTTCTGGCACAAGGATTTGCCAGCAGTCTGGCACCGCAAAACCTGGCCCACGGGACGAACGTGGATGGTGGTGGCGTGCAGCCGGGCAACCCGCTGATAGCGCTGCTCTACGATCCGCAGACTGCAGGCGGCTTGCTGGCGGGCGTCCCCGCGGAAAACCTGGAAACCTGCTTGACCGAACTGCGCGCCAATGGCGCGCCCCAGGCCGCCTGTATCGGCAGCGTTACGGCAATAGTCAAAGCGCCACGGATCACCCTGATGCCGTAAGCTGCGGCCTATCGTCCAGTGCTTGCGCCTCCGGTCGCAGCAGCGCCGTGCCCGTCGGATACATCTCGTAATACCGCAACCGCAGGGATTTCTCGTCCTCCGCCAGCAAGCGGGAATAGGCCGGGAGTATCACGGTCTCCGCTCCATCGATGAACAGATCGTCGCAATAGGCCGGCCGCGGCCGGCGGCTCAGTTCGCCGATCAGCGCTGCGCGCATCCGGGCAATATTATCTGGCGCGAAACTTTGGCTGGCGAGCAGCATCTGGCTCACTTCCACTGATTCGGCTGGCCGCCATTGCGGCCGTCTGTCCGCGCGCGGCAAGGTTGCATCTGACGGGCATTTGGATCAAGGGCAGGAAATGCAGCCGTCGCTTAGGCAGACCGCTCTAAGAAAACCTGCCGCCTGCGAGCTCGCTTCCACTCGTCAATGCTATGCCGTCGGCGCGCCTTCGATCTCGAACCGGGTGATATCGATATTGACGGCAATCGAAATGCGCTCTCCGGTGCCAAAGTAGGGCCGTACGCCATGCTCGAGCCAGGCCGGAAAGACAAGCAGAAGGCCTCGCTGAGGCTTGATCGTCATGTGCCGGCCGAACATGAATTCAGGCAGCCGGCCGAAGACGGCGGCCGGTCGCGGATCGCGGATTTCGAGTTGCCCATTGGCCGGATGACCCGGTTCCTCCTCCCCGGTATCGACATAGTAGACGACCGACCAGTGGCTGCCAGCATGGACATGCGTTGTGTTGTAGTGGCCGTTCCGATTGACGTTGGCCCAGGCTGCAGCCCGATAGCCGAGTTGCAGCTTCCCGGGTTGGCCGCGCAATGGCAGTTCGCACATCTCACGCACGGCATCGTCGATCCATTTCTTCAGCGGGGAGATTTCCGGCTCGGGCCAGGAAAGCAGTGTCTGATCCGATTGCCATCCGCCGGCGTTGCTTTTGCTGCGGCCGGCGCTGGTCTGCTCGCGCCAGAGGATTGCTTTGCGTAGTCCTGGGTTGACCGATTTCGAACCCGGATATCCGACGCACCATCACCGGCACGGTAAAGGCCAGTGAGATGTCAGGCGTGACGCCAACTTCCAGACTCATGTCCGCCCTATCCGGCAGGGAATGATCTTCTGCGGGATTCTGCCTGAGCTTCATGGAATCACGCAACAAGGAACGACGGCCGAGGATTTCTGATCGCTGCGGCTGGATTTCTGGCCAGTCATGGTGAGGGACGGCATGCTTCAAGTCTTCCTGCGGCGCTTCTGGCGATACAGGCCGGCGTTGACGGCGGTGGCGACGGAGCCCAATTCGTGCATCACGCTCGTCCCGACCGGCGCTTCGCTGTAGAGGAGGTCGGTATAAGATAATATTCCTTTACTTGGTGATTCCAGTACGCTAGAATGCACATCGCCGTCACGAATTATTCCGACGGACTCGATGTTGGACATTGTGAAGAAATCGATTGGCCGCATTCAATTCGGAATGGCGGAAGTATGATCATATTCTGATATGACGCTTTGACGCTGTTGCCGGCAGCGGGCGTGCTGAATCAGCGGAGGGTTGAATTCGATAAATTTACTTAGTCGAAAACATTTCGCTGTTGGAGCAATTGCTTGCTGTGCACCCGCGTGAAAAACAACCCGACCGTATTGTCCTAAGCTTTGGCGCTGATCCTCAACGCATCCAGCAGCGTCAGGCCACGGGCCAACGAGGCGCCGGTGGCGACCGTCATCGGCGGCAGCACCATCCACTCCAGCGTCCAGGCCGCGCCGGAGCGTTCGTACTCCTGGACCAGGGCCCGATGCATGGCGGAAAGCTGGGCAGAGTTGTAGCCGGCCAGCGTGACCAGGATCTCCGCCTGCACCGGATTGGCTTTATGATGCATGGCGGAGGATTTACCGCCGCCGGTCACCGTGACCGCGGCGATCTCGTTCTGAGCCAGCAGCGCGATATCCTGGCCGATCTTGCCCAGACTACCCGCGACCAGCGACAGCCAGCCAGCAAATTCTGCCAAGTTGTCCCGTTCCGTATGCCAGGAGCCTGCCGGCACCAGCCCGAGTTCTTGCGCAAGCGTTGCGGCAACAGCCGGCCCTTTGTCACCCAGTTTCTCCAATGTGCCCACGGGCCCGCCGAATTGGAGCACTAGCAGACGCGGCTGCAACTCCGCCAGCCGTTGCCGGTGGCGGACCAGCGGCGCCCGCCATGCGGCGATCTTGTCGGCCCAGGTGATCGGCAAGGCCCGCTGCATGCGGGTGTGGGCCATCAGGGATTGGCTTCCATGTTTCCGTGACAACTCTGACAAGCGCTCAGCGAGGCGAGCGAGCCGTGTGTCGAAAATCCCAAGCAGCGGCTTCAGGCGCAGTACCAAGCTGGTGTCCAGAACATCCTGGCTGGTGGACCCGAAGTGAACATGCGCGTCGTGGGGCGCGCCGGCGGCACGGCGCAATTGATCAACCCACTCCGGCACCACCATACCGTCGCGCGCAGTGGCTTGTGCCAACTCTGCCATGTCAGGCTTGAAGGATTCGGCAGTGCGGATGATTGCTGCCGCGGCCTCCGCCGGGATCACGCCGTGAGCCGCCTCGGCCCTGGCCAGCGCCACCTCGAATGCCAGCATGGCGTCCAGTTCGGCCTCCGGCGTGAAATGCCGCGCCGTCTCCACGTCGCCAAGCAACGGGCTCAGCCAGGGATGATCGAAAGCGGAAACGCTCATGCCGGCAGCCCGTCTCGAGGCGTCAGAAATCAAAGAACACGGTTTCGAGGTCGCCCTGCAGATGAATGTCGAAGCGATAAACCGCCGGACCCGGCTTTACTTCCTTCCGCGCGATCAGCGTGGCGATCAGGTCGGGCTGGGCCACCGCCTCCAGAACGGGATCGTCCTTGTTGGCCGCCGTCTCCTCGGCGAAATACATGCGAGTTTGCAAATGGGTGTTGATGCCCCTGGCGAAGATCGAGAAGGAGACATGGGGTGCCTGCGGCCGGCCGTCCCGCGCGCGGGTCGCGCCGGGCTTGATGGTCTCGAACCGGAAGAGGCCCGTGGTGAAATCCGTCACCGCGCGGCCCCAGCCGGAAAAGACGGCGCTGCCATACTGGCCATCGGCCGCGGCCTGCCAGATTTCCAGCATCGCGTCGGTCACCGCCGCACCGGCGCCGTCATGGATTACGCCTTCGATGACGATCTGCTCGCCGGCGGTCGCGGCATTGGCAAGGACGTTCAGCCGCTCCTGCGAGCGCGTCCGCAGGCCGGCGGCCGCAGGCACCGTGCCGATATGCACGAATGGCCCGGCAGTTTGCGACGGCGTTTCCTTCAAGGTCGATGCTGACATATCAGTTCCCCTCGCGGCGGTTTTCGAAGAATGTCGAGCGGCGGCCCCGCAACACGATGTCGAAACGGTAGACCAGGCTGTCGAACGGAATCATGTTGGCCATGTCGAGCTTGGCCGTCAGTTGGCCGATTGCCGCCGGATCCCGGATCGTGTTGACGATCGGGCAACGGGAGATCAGCGGGTCGCCTTCGAAATAGAGCTGCGTCACCAGCCGCTGGGCGAACGCATGGCCGAAGATCGAGAGGTGAATATGCGCCGGTCGCCACTCGGACCCGTTGTTGCGCCAGGGATAGGGACCCGGCCGGATCGTACGGAAAGTATACTTGCCCTCGGCGTCGCTGAGGCAACGGCCGCCGCCGCCGAAGTTCGGATCGAGCGCCGCAACATACTGGTCGCGCAGATGGCGATAGCGCCCGCCGGCATTGGCCTGCCAGATTTCGATCAGCGTGCCGGCGACCGGGCGGGCATTCTCGTCCAGCACCTGGCCATGCACGACGATGCGCTGGCCGATCGCTTCGCCATCGGCGGCGTAATTGCGGATGAGGTCGTTGTCCAAAGGGTCCAGCATGCCATGACCGAACACGGGCCCGGTCATCTCGCCTGCCGATTGCGGTAGCGAGAACAGGGCACGGCGCGGCGAGCGCAGTACCGTGGATTTGTAGCCGGGCGTATCCCCTGGCGGATGCCAATTGCGGTCGCGCCGCATGAACTCCTGGACCTCGTTCATGCCGAATTGCCTCGCTTGGGTTTGCGGGAGGATCTCTTGCGCCGTCCCGAATCCGTGGCGGCGTAGGTCTGTTTGATGATCTTGATGGCGCGATTGGCCGCGGGAACGCCGGCATAGATCGCCACATGCATCATCGCCTCCCGCAAGTCCTCCTCGGTGGCGCCGGTGTTGCGCGTGGCCCGCACATGCATGGCCAACTCCTCGTCATGGCCGAGCGCCGCGAGCAGGGCGATGGTGACCATGGATCTTTCCCGCTTGCTCCAATGGGGCCGTGACCAAACGGCGCCCCAGGCGCCCTCGGTGATCAGCGCCTGGAACGGCGCGTCGAAATCCGTCTGGCTCGCCTTGGCGCCGTCCACATGGGCATCGCCCAGCACGGCGCGCCTGGTCTGCATGCCCTTGGCGAACAGCGGGCGCGGCTTCGGTTGATCAGGCAAGGTTAGTCTCCCTGCGGCGGGTCGCCCCCGCGCCTGGGCCGGCGGAGGGGTCTGGAATGACGTCGGACGGATTTTGGCCGCTGCATTCGGTTATGTATAATGACCATTCATGCTGATAGCATAAGCAAATTGATATATCTCGGGGCGCAGCCATGGCGATCGATCAACGGGTCAAGTACCGGCATATTCAATGCTTTCTCGAGGTGGCGCGCCAGCAAAGCGTCGTGAAAGCCGCTGCGGCGTTATCGGTCACCCAGCCGGCTGTCTCCAAGACGATTTTGGAGCTCGAAGATCTCCTGGGTGTCGCCCTGTTCGAACGCCGCGGCCGTGGAGTGGCGCTGACCCGCTTCGGCGAGGTTTTCCTCCGCTATGCCGGGGCCAGCATCACGGCGCTGCGCCAGGGCATCGATTTCATCACCCAGGCCCGCACCAAGGGCGGGATGGCGATCAAGGTGGGCGCCTTGCCGACCGTCTCGACGCGGGTGATGCCAACGGCCGTGCAGCTCTTCAAACAGGAGAACATGGGCACGGTGGTGCGGGTGATCACCGGGCCGAACTCCGTGCTGTTGTCCCAGCTCCGCACCGGTGATCTGGATCTGGTCGTTGGCCGCCTCGCCGATCCCGACCTGATGACGGGCCTCAGCTTCGAGCATCTCTATTCCGAGACGGTCGCGTTCATTGTCCGGCCGGGTCATCCATTGTTGGCCCTGAAGCCGTTCGATCTCCGGAAATTCACGGACTATACGGTGTTGATGCCGACCGAAGGCGCCATCATCCGGCCGATGGTCGATCGCTTCCTGATCGCCAACGGCATCGCCACCGTTCCCGACCAGATCGAAACCGTCTCCATGGCTTTCGGCCGGCGCTATATCAGGATGACCGACGCGGTATGGATCATTTCCCGGGGAGTGGTCGCCGACGATATCGACGATGGCGTGCTGGCCGAGTTGCCGGTCGCAACCCAGGAGATCACCGGTCCGGTGGGCCTGACCACCCGCGCCGACATTCCGGCAAGCCTGCCGACCGTCATGCTCATGCAGACCATCCGGGAAGCCGCCGCCAAGCAGGAGCGCTTCACGTCAACAGGTGCACGAGACCAAGTGCCAGGCCGGGAAACAGCAGCACCAACAAAAGCCGCGCAATATCGGCGGCGATGAAGGGCAGGACGCCGCGGTAGGTTCGCGCGATCGGAATATTCTTGGCAATCGCGCTGATGACGAAGACGTTCAGGCCAATCGGCGGCGCGGTCAGGCCGATGCCGACCACGATCAGCAGCAGTATGCCGAACCAGATCGCAAGGTCGTCGGGCTGCATGCCGAAATCGAGCGCGGCGATGATCGGGAAGAACACCGGCAAGGTGAGCAGGATCATTGCCAGCTCGTCCATGACGGCGCCCAGCAGGATGTAGAGCGCCAGAATCGCGCCTAGAATCGCGTAGGGTGGCATCTCGAGCGAGGTGATGAATTCCGCGGCCTGCATTGGCATTTGCGACAGCGCCAGGAAGGCATTGAAGATTTCCGAGCCCATCAGGATCACGAAGATCATGGCAGTGGTCGAGGCGGTGTTCAGGATGCTGGTCTTGAGGGCTGCCCAGTCGA
The DNA here is from genome assembly GCA_963851215.1 of uncultured Alphaproteobacteria bacterium. Lineage (GTDB taxonomy): Bacteria > Pseudomonadota > Alphaproteobacteria > Dongiales > Dongiaceae > DATKFM01. Next base: position 32,820 of record CAWKOG010000022.1, on the reverse strand, counting down.
GCGATCGCTGCATCAGGCCAATCGCCAGGATTGCGACAGTCCCAACCGCAGCGCCTTCGGTGGGGCTGAATACGCCGCCATAGATGCCGCCCACCACCAGCAGCGCGACCAACAGCACTGGCCAGACCGACTTCATATGCTGCCAGCGTCCGCGGCCGTCATCCGGGTCATGGATCGGCGCCAGCTCCGGCTTGCGCCGCGTCGCGACGAAGATGGTGACCACATAGAAAGCCGTTGCCAACAAGCCCGGCACCAGCGCCGCCATGAAGAGCTTGCTGATGTTCTGCTCCACCGTGATGGCGTAGATCACCAGGATGATGGAGGGCGGAATCAGGATGCCGAGCGTGCCGCCGACCGCGATCGTGCCCGTGGCAAAGCCACCTTCATACCTGTGGCGCAGCAGTTCGGGCAGCGCCGCGCGGCCAAAAGTGGCCGTGGTCGCGACGGAGGATCCGCAGATCGCGCCGAAGGCAGTGCATGCCGCGATCACCGCCATGGCAAGTCCGCCACGCACCCGGCCCATAATAGCCGCAGCAGCACGGAACAATGCGGTCGATAAGCCCGATTGCTCCGCCAGCGCTCCCATCAATATGAACAGCGGAATGACAGACAGGGTATAGCTTGCAAACAGGTTATAGGCATTGGTCTTCAGGAATGCGAACAACGCCGGGGCGCTTGAGAGATAGACGTAGCCGAGGCATCCGGTCACGAACATCGCGATACCGACATGCAGCCGGAGTGCTATCAGAGCCAGCATGAATCCGAAACCGAGGAGTGCAATCCAGCTGCCGCTCACGGCTTGTTCCGCCAAAGCTCGTAGGCGGTGGCCAATGACACGATTGCCAGGAACGCGCAGCTAAACGCGCCGAAGGCGACACCGGGCCAGACGGGGATGCGCAGCACCATTGAGACTTCCTGCGAGGCAAGGGTATCCACAGTGCCGCGCGTCAGACAGACCGCGACGAACGCCATGGCCGCAGCGTAGACAAAGTTCCAGGTTCCATCCATGCGCCGGCGAAGGCGGGCCGGCGTGCGCGATCGAAAGGATTGCGCGGGGTTCCGTAATGTGGATTGAGACCGACCCCGGAGTAGGCGAACTCCGTCATGTTGGTCTTGCCGACGATGATCGCGCCCGCCTGGCGGAGCCGGATGACGGCGTCGGCATCGGCCGTCGCAGCGGGCGCATCGGCCAGCACGCGTGAACCCGCAGTGGTGACGCATCCGGCGACGTCGAACAGATCCTTGACGCTGACCGGCAGACCGCCAAGTACCGTCGCCGGAGCACCGGCTGCGTGTCGGGCGTCCCACGCTTCCGCATCACGCCGCGCCGTCGCAGCGTGGAGTTGCGTGAAAACCCGCGCGCCCTCGCCGCCCTGATCGCGAGCGCGCGTCAGCGCAGCGGACACCAGCTCGCGAGAGCTCGCCGCGCCGCTCGACAGAACGGCAGCTGCTGCGGTGACCGATGAGAAGCGTGCGTCAGCCAATGGTTGAGACCCCACTCTCCGACCGCCTACCACATGCCGCCGAGAGCCACGGTAATTGCCTCGCCGTTGACACCGCCGGCAGCGTCGCTGCACAGGAACGCGATCACCTGCGCGACCTCGCGCGGCTCCAGAACACGGTTCTGCGGGTAAATGGCGGCGCGCTCCTGCCACACCTGCTCGATGCTGGTCCCACGCTTTTCCGCTTCCGACTTTGCCGATCTCTCCGCCATTGCCGTCCGTACCCAGCCCGGTAGCACTGCGTTTGATGTGACTCCGAACGGCCCGGCGTCCTGGGCGACCGCACGTGCGAGCCCGATGACACCATGCTTGGAGGCGGTATACGCACTGCCCGACCGTTCCGCTTTCTCGCCGGCGGTCGAACTGGTGAATACGAGCCGTCCGAAGCCGCGCTTGCACATGCCGCCTACCGTCAGCCGCGCGAGCTCGAACGGACCGTCGAGGTTGATGCGCATCGTCTCGCGCCAGACCGCGGGATCCTGCTCCCACACCAGCCGCTCATGGGCTGAGCCGATGCCGTGGTTCACGACCAACACATCAATCGGTCCCAGTCGTCGCTCGGTCTCGGCAACCGCCAGGGCGCAACCCTCGGCGGTGCCGAGGTCGGCCACAACATATTCGAGGCCAACGGCCGCCAGTTCCGTCTCGCTGCGCGACACGATCATGACGCGCGCGCCCGCTGCCGACAGCAGCAGCGCCGCCTCGCGCCCGATCCCCCGGCCACCGCCGGTGACCAGCGCTACACGTCCATTCATCGCTCAGCTCTCGTATTTGTGTCTCGCGATCCTCCCACGCTCGCCTACTGTTCACAACGTTACGGCCTCCTTAGCGTATCCCGCAAAGTGGAACCGCCCAGCGACTGCAACTTTGATCGCGCCCAATGCATTTCAAGGTTGTCATCCCGATCGCTGGACTGCGTCGATGAAGTCAGACGTGCCTACGTAAATTGAAACATACGGTGCAAAGAGTGAGATCCATAGATCACCCGAGGTGCGCGGGCGCCGCGCTCCTCGTGGCGCTAGGCAGCGTGGTACCCGTTGACGCTCAAGTGTCGCCTTCGGGCCAGCGAGTTCAGACCCCCTGCGAAGTCGGTAGCTATCTCATGGCGGATGGCACGTCATTAGACATCGCTCCTGGCGCACCTGGACAACTTCGCTGGACGCGCTTGGATGGGCGCACCGGTGCACTGACTCCGCAGGGGAATGGTCGCTGGAGTAGCACACTCGGCTGGACGGACCGGTCCGACGGGCACCATGTCACCATTTCCGACTGCACGCGTGGCGAAATTCGTTTCGACGACGTCGCGGGCCAGCGAACGCCCTTGATCCAGGTCGACACGAGCTTTCAGGGTAGTGGGGTCGTGCTGGCCGGACGGTTGACGTTACCACCTGGCGAGGCGCGTGTTCCGATCGTCGTCTTGATTCACGGAGCCGAGCACTCGTCGGCGCTTGAGACCTATGCATTGCAGCGTCAGTTCGCCAGCGCAGGCATCGGCGTGTTTGCCTATGACAAGCGCGGTACAGGTGCTTCGGGCGGCCGCTACTCGCAGAACTACCTGTTGTTGGCCACCGATGCGGTTCTCGCTATGCGCGAGGCACGGCGTCTTGCGGGCGTACGCGCGGGACGAGTGGGATACCAGGGCGGTAGCCAGGGGGGTTGGGTGGCGCCATTGGCCGCGCACATAGAGCCCGTGGACTTTGTCATCGTGAGTTTCGGACTGGCTGTCTCGCCGTTGGATGAAGACCGTGAGGCGATCGCCTTCGACATGGAGCGTGCCGGATTCGGTCCGGAGATCAAGGCCAAGGCCATGGAGGTTGCTGATGCGACGGCGACGATTGTCGCGAGCAACTTCACCGATGGTTATGAGCAGCTTGAGACTGTGAAGCGCAAGTACGGCCAAGAGCCTTGGTTCAAATCAGTCCGTGGCAATGTCACGGCCTATCTGCTTGCCACCTCAACCGAGACATCGCGCAACGAAGGTCCAAGTTTGCTCGAAGGGGTGCCAGCACAGTACGACCCCGTGCCTGTGTTGGCCAACCTCGAAGTGCCGCAGCTATGGATACTGGGAGGCCAGGATCGCGATGCGCCCCCTGGAGAGACCATCCGTCGCTTGGCCGTGCTGCGAAAGTCTGGTCGTCCGATCACGACTGTTGTCTTTCCCGGTGCTGATCACGGCATGTACGAGTTCGAGACACTTCCAAATGGAGAACGCGTCTCTACGCGACAACCGGAAGGCTATTTCGCCTTGATGTCGGACTTCATCAAAGGCGCTGCGGGGCAAAGGCAAGCTGGCGATCCCACCGTTCGCTCCTGGCCGCACTGAGACTGTCAGGTCGGACAGATCCTGGCGCCATCTGGGGTTTGGGTCTGCCCAAACCTTTTTTTTTGATCCCCGTGATCGGTTTCGGTCCCGTTTGTCGTTATGGGAGTTGAAAAGAAACGATTTCCCGACAAATACGCTGGGAGGCAAGGCTTATGGATGCTGCACTTGAGGTCCGTCTCACGCGGATGGAGCAGGAAATTGCCGAGCTACGGCGGGAGAACCAATCACTGCGAGCCGTGCCGGAGGCAAAACAGGACCCAAGGGAGGGTGAATTGCTTCCCCGCAGAGCCCTACTCACGGGTGCCGCATATACCCTCGGTGCCGTCGGCCTGTCGCTCATCGGCACACGACCCGCAGAGGCGGCCCTAGCGATCATGTATGTAGCGAACACCAACGACGGCTTCAATTCGGCTACAGCGCTTACTTCCACAAATTATGCGCATACCTTGTGGCTAGACAATCGCGGAGAGGGCGTTGCGCTGAATGTGTACGCCTCCAACGGGGTCGCCGTACAGGCACGGGCTGACGGAAGTGGCCACGCAGTCCTTGCCACCAAGGAGCACTGGTCGGCAATTGCTTGCTCGCGACGCACAACCATCCTCTCAGCAGTTATGGCGCAATCGCCGGTGTGACGAAGGGTTCGGGTCCGGGCTGCTACGGCCGCGGCGACGGCTCCGGCATCGGCGTTTGGGGTCAGATCGCCGATGCAACGAAATCGCAGAGTGCGGTCCTCGGCTCGACGGAAGGCACCGGAGCAGCGATTGAAGGCAATTCCATCCTTGGGCGGGGCGGCGTCTTCAAGGGGAAGAAGGCGCAGATCCGACTCGTCGCGTCCAGTGCGGCAAACAAGCCCTCGACCGGTACACGTGGCGATCTGTTCGTCGATTCCTCTGGACGGCTTTGGTATTGCAAGACCAGCGGGTCGGCCACAGCGGTGGAAACAGCTCGCCTAGTTCAGAGAGATCCTCGATGCGCCTGTTTTTGCTCGGCAGCGACAACGTTGAGGGAGTTCGGCAATGACAGCGAATATTTCGTGGTGGTCGCCGGCATTCGCTGATGGCAGCCTGGGATTGGCAATCGTCAGCATGGCATTGCTTGCGACACCGTCAACGGTGGAAGCCGCAGACGCCTGCACACTGCTGAGCAGCGAGGAGATTGCCGAAATTGTGGGCGAGCCGGTACGCAAACCTCGCCCGCAGCTCGCGGACGAAGGGGCCACTGCCTGCGCCTTTCCAATGGGAAGCGGCAACCTAATATCTCGTTGTGGTCGACAGACGCGAAGCAGTTCGTTGAGTTCCGCAAGACGCTGACCGACTCTGGCGCAAAACTCGAAAGCACCTCCGGCGTAGGAGATACAGGCTTCTTCTGGGATGATCGCATCTATGTGCGCGCGGGGAACCAAGGGCTGACAATCTGGCACGGCGCCGCGCAGGACGGTGTGGATCCCAAGCGCCGAAGCATGGTTGTCGCCGTCGCAAGGCGGTATCGCAAACTGCCCTACAATGGCGGACACAAGGGCGCAGCGAAGCTGCGCGCCGGCGTCGCGCTAACCGGCCTATTATGGCTCTTGGTTGTGCCCGCAGGAGCCTCGAATGAGAACATGGCACGCTGTTTCAATTCCGGTGCTCATCTTCACCGTGGGTTGCGCTGCCGCTGCAAATCGGGAAGCCGCAGTGGCCGAAAGGGCCGTCGCGGTCGTCCAGCCTGGAGAGACGTTTCGCGACTGCGCCGAGTGTCCCGAGTTGGTCGTGGTGCCAGCGGGCGACTTCGAAATGGGCGCGCCATCGGGCGAGCCAGGTCGCTATGACGAGGAAGGCCCTCAGCGACACGTTCACATTGGCCAGTTGGCTGTCGGCAAGTTCCATGTGACTCGCGGGCAGTGGGCTGCATTCGTCACGGCCACAAATCGCGGCACAAGCGGAGGCTGCGCCTGGAGCGGACTGCCCAGCGCCAAAAATGATGAGCCTGACGCGGCTGCATCGTGGCGCAACTTCGGTTTCCCGCAAGACGACTCACATCCGGTGGTCTGTCTCACCTATTACGACGCCCAGGACTATGTGCGCTGGCTGAGCGAACGGACCGGCCACCATTACCGCCTGCTAACGGAAGCGGAGTGGGAATATGCAGCACGTGCGCGATCGACCACGGCATTCCCATGGGGTTCCAGCGCCAGCCACGAGTTTGCCAATTATGGTGCCGACACTTGCTGCTCGGGCCTGGCGTCGGGGCGCGACAAGTGGGTCAATACGTCGCCGGTTGGCTCGTTCCCGCCGAATGCATTCGGTCTCTACGACATGAACGGAAACGCGATGCAATGGGTTCAAGACTGCTTCGCCAACTCGTACTCTGGGCTGCCGGCAGATGGGTCTGCCTACGAAGAGTCGCGCACACTGAATCTAACGGGGGATCTGTCGTACATGACCGGAGCGACGTCTTGCTCGTACCGCCTGATTCGCGGCGGCGGGTGGGCCGACCCCCCGGCACTGATCCGCTCCGCGGCGCGGAACTTCGGTCCCCCTCCTGGAGCAACGCTTCAGAAGTACAAGAGCACCGGCACAGGTTTTCGAGTCGCGAGAGTGCTCGACTAGCATTGGTGCGTCTGACGGCTAACCGTCCTCCATGAACTTCAGTTGAGGCCCGGCCGGTACGATGCGCGTCGGGTTGATGTGCGCATGGCTCATATAGTAGTGCCGCTTGATGTGGTCCATGTTCACCGTCGCCGCGATACCAGGCGTCCGATACAACGTGCGCAGACAGCGCGAAAGGTGCGGAAAGTCCTCGATGCGGTTGCGGTTGCATTTGAAGTGCCCGAAGTACACGGCATCGAAGCGCACGAGCGTGGTGAAGAGCCGCCAGTCCGCTTCTGTCGGATGCTCGCTGTCGGCAAGCCAGCCCCGCCGCCCGAGGTCGCCTTCCACACGGTCCAGCGCTGAGAACAGGCGGTCGAAGGCGCGCTCGTACGCCGCCTGCTCGGTGGCGAAGCCGCAGCGGTACACGCCGTTGTTGATGTTGTCGTAGACGAAGTCATTGGCCTCGTCGATCTGTGCCCGCAGCGCGACGGGATAGAGATCGACATCATTGCGGGCGAAGGCCGCGAAGCCCGCATTGAACATGCGGAGGATCTCGCTCGATTCGTTGCTGACGATGGTGCGCGTCTCCTTGTCCCAGAGCACCGGCACCAGCACCCGACCGGTGTACTGCGCATCGGCCGCGGAATAGAGCTGGTACAGGTATTGGAAGCCGTGTAAGTGGTCCGGCAGCCCGTCGCTGAAGCTCCAGCCCTGCGTCATGACCGGCTCGACCACCGATACCGAGATCACGTCCTGCAGCCCTTTCAACGCACGCGCGATGAGTGTGCGGTGCGCCCAGGGACAGGCGAGCGACACGTACAGGTGGTAGCGCCCGCGTTCGGCACGGTAGCCGCTCGCGCCGTCGGCGGTGATCGAACTGCGGAACTTCGAGGTCGTGCGCACGAACTCGCCCGCGGTCTTGCCCGTGTCGTACCAGCCCTCGTGCCACTGCCCGTCTTTAAGATAACCGCTCATGCAGGTCGTCCCGCTTGCATCGACACGGTCCTAATTTGAGCCCATTGCGGACATTACACTGAGCCTTATTTCGCGTCGGTGTTCGCCGCGCTCAGGGCTACTTGGTGCCGGTAGGAACTCGATCCCGTGCCGCTGGCCGATTGCAGGCACCTTGACCAAGTCGTCAGGAACCGTGCGGACCTCGCGATTCACATCTTCGAAGAACGCGGAAGAATGAGCGGGCACGGCAAAAATGAGCACTCGCGCAGGAGACGGCGACGCTCCCTTGAAGGCGTGCACAGTGTTGCGAGGCAAGTAAGCGAAATCGCTACGTTCGACGCGCACTGGCTTCCCGTCTATCTCGAAGTCGAGCGCTCCCTCGATCACATAGTAAGCCTCGTCCCAGTCGTGCCGATGCGGCGGTGGGCCGAGGCCGACCGGAATCTCCTCCTCCATTAACGACCAAGCTCCCTCAGTGTCTTCCGCATCGCAGAGGAACCGAAGTGGCATGCCCAGTACGTTGAGTGCTTTGCCTTCGCCAGCCTTGACGGTGATACCAGCCATTGCATGTCCCCTCAAATGCCACTTCCGAAAGGCTGCGCCTCAAAGGTAACGCATTTCAAGCTCCAGGGGCCGAGTGTCCGGTTTCCGTTCTCGACTGGCCGCAGTTTTCGCTAACCTGAGACGGTCAGGTCGGACAGATCCTGGTGCCATCCGGTTTGGTCTGCCCGATCTTTTTTTGATCCCGGGTGATAGACTTTCAACCCCGTTTGTCGTTATGGAGATGAAAACGAACGATTCCCGACAAGCACACTGGGAGACAGGCTATGGACGCAGCAGCACTTGAGGCCCGTTTCACGCGGATGGAGCAGGAAATTGCCGAGCTACGGCGGGAGAACCATCTCTGCGAGCCGCCGTGCCGGAAGCAAAACAGGACGCAAGGAAGGGTGAGTTGCTTCCTCGCCGAGCCCTCTCACGGGCGCCGCATATACGCTCGGCGCCGTCGGCCTGTCGCTCATGGGCACTCGACGGGCGGAGGCAACGAACGGCTATATGCTGTACGGCCTATACAACGACGCCGGCGCCAGTCAAACAACCCTTGTGTCAACAGCAGTAAGCGTCGCGACGCTGTACGTACGTAATGAGTCTCGTGGGCCAGGATCCCTTATATGGGACTGCGGTGTATGCCTATTGGTGCCAGCGGACATGCCATCCAAGCCCGCAGTGGCCAGATTCGAATGCCTCTGGTGCCGGGCTCAGGGGTGGAGGTTGACGGGCTCAGGAAAGCGGCGTGAATGTGACCAAGAATGGCCACAAACGGTACGGTGTGCTCGCGATCCATAGTTCTCCACCCAGCATCTACTGGCGCCATCGTTGGTTTGACGGCGGGCGCAGGGCCGGGAGTTTATGGCCGCGGCGACGGCTCCGGCGTCGGCGTGTGGGGTCAGCTCCCTCGATTCAGCCAAGACGCAAAGTGCGGTCCTCGGAACCACGGAAGGCACCGGGGCCGCGATCGAGGGCCAACTCAATTCTTGGACGAGGCGGCGTCTTCAAGGGAAAGAAGGCCCCGATTCGACTCGTCACCGTCCAGTGCGACCAACAAACCCTTCGACCGGTACACGCGGCGATCTGTTCGTGGATTCCTCCGGACGGCTTTGGTATTGCAAGACCAGCGGATCAGCCACGGGGTGGAAGCAGCTCGCGTAGCAATCAGAGGATTCAGTGCTCGCGGCGCTGTGCGCGAGTCATGCGGCGGATGTCGGATGACCGTTGCTGGGCCGTGAGCGGACATCGACATCAGCATTGACCGTTCAACGCGTGCCGATATCTCGGGGGAGCCCCGCGTCGCAGAGCACTAGGCAGGGTCGCGCCGGAGCGCCTGGCACATGCAATGTACGGCGCCACCGCCATTGCTGATCATCGAGACGTCCGGGTCAAGCACGGTAAGGCCCTCGGCGCGGCAAACCGCCGCGAGCGAGCGGCTCGAGGCCGGGATCAGCACGCGCTCATTGCCGAGCGCGACGACATTACAGCCAAGCTGCATCGCGTCGCTGTAGGGCACTTCGAGCACGCGAATACCCTTCGACCGAAGCCAGTGCACCAGTCCCGGCTCCACGGCTTCGACACAAACCACGGCCAGATCCTCCGCAAGCATGCCCATCTGCACGTCCAGGTGAAGGAAGTGTGGGTCGAAGGCGTAGGTATGAAACTCCCAGCCTTCCGCTTCGAACCAGCGCTTGATCTGCAGGACGGCGCCTTCGATCGAGCGCTCGCCGGAGTAGCCACAGATCGCGATGCCGGGCTTGAGCACCATGAAGTCTCCACCCTCGAGATTGCCGGCCGTGATCAGGTCGTAAATCGGGATGTCATGGCTCAAGTAGAAACGCAGGCACTCAGCGTACTCGCCGCGGCGGAAAGGTTTGAACAGCTGCGTGATCACCGCGCCCCACGGCGTCATGACGCTGCTGTCACGCGCAAATACCTGGTAGGGGAGTTCCTCGCTCGGATTCAATGTGTGAACTCGCACGCCTGCGCTTTGGAATGCGTCGATCAGCTCGCCGTGCTGCCGTCGCGCGATACTCGCGTCAAACTCGAGACCGATCCGGTGGCTGCGCTCGACCACGGCATTGCCCGGGCGCCACGAGAAGTGATCGACCGGCCCTGCCAGCACATCGCGCAGCACACCGTACTCGCTGTCGATGCCCCAGTACTCGGGCCGCGGTGTTCCGCCCTGCTCCACTCTCGTCCTCAGCTGCATGCATCCTCCCCGGCAGAGACCGCGCTATTCGTTCGCGGCCGCGATCACCGCTCTCGAATAGCACGTTTGCGCCGGCCTCGAGATCTGCAGGCGCGGCTTGCTCTCGCTCGTTGTGACTCAGGCCGCCGGCACAAGGTACGAAGATCATTGCGGTCGGAGCGAACCTGGCCACGTGGAGCGAATCGTGCCCCGCCCCGCTCACGATCCGCCGGCTCGCGTAACCCAGGGAGGACGCAGAGGTTTCGACGAGATCGACCAGTCGCGTGTCGAACACTGTCGCCGGCATGCTCCAGACCGGCTGGACCGCGAAGTCGATGCGGCACCGGCGGGCACTGGTTTCGACGAGGTCATGGAACTCCGCAACCATCTGCTTCAACGTCTCGGCCTGCGGGTGACGCAAGTCCACGGAAATCGAAAGCTGCCCGGGCACGGTGTTGCGTGAGCCGGGCTTTACCCGCACATCGCCAATGGTTGCCCGCCCCCATGGCGCGTACCGGTGCGCAAGCTCGAACGCGCCCTCGATGATCGGACAGGCCGCGCGCCAGGGATCTCGCCGGTCCTCCATTGGCGTCGGACCGGCATGACATTCGACACCGTCGAGAACCACATCGAGCCACTCGAGTCCCTGGATTCCGGTCACTACGCCGATGGTCGTGCCCGTGCGTTCGAGAATCGGCCCCTGTTCGATGTGTGCTTCGAACGCGGCGTGCAAACGCCGCGTCTCGCCGGTGCTGAACCTCGGTAGCCGATGCGGTCAAGCTCGTCGAGGAATCTGTGCCCGTCGCGGTCGATCCGGTCGTACGCGAACTCGAGCGTGTGTGCGCCAGCCACGACGCCGGATCCGAGCATCGCCGGAATCGATCGCGATCCTTCCTCGTTCGTCCAGCTCACGACTTCGATCGTTCGCCGACAGTCGACCTGCCGATCCGCAAGGACCCGCAGCACCTCGAGTCCTGCCAGCACTCCGTAGACTCCGTCGAACCGGCCGCCGGTCGGCTGAGTATCGAGGTGGCTGCCAATGAGGACCGGTGGCGCTTCGGCCTCCGTGCCGGGGCGAACCGCGAAGACGTTGCCCATCTCATCGACCCGGATCTGGCAGCCAATCTCGCGCGCCCACTGTGCAAACTGATCGCGCGCACGACGGTCCTCATCCGAGAGGGCTTGTCGATTACAGCCCCCAAGTTCCGTCTTGCCGATCTCGGCCATTGTCATGAGCGCCGACCACAGTCGATCGCCGTCCGCTCGCAAGTCTTCGATCGGCTGATTCATTGCTGCAAGTGTACCGACTGGCTCCGCCATGCCGTCAGCGCTGAGACGATCGCGATGCACGCGACGATGCCCGCAGGTGCCGACGCATGATTGCCGGTCGCCTCGAGGAGTGCCGTTGCTGAGAAGGTAACAATCCTGCCACTACACCAGCCAGGTTGTACGCAAGTGCAACGCCACTGTAGCGCAGTCGTGCCGGGAACAATCCGCTCAATAGCGCGCCCGATGCCGCATAGACAGCCGACACGGTGCAAACGCCGGCCGCAACCCCGAGAAACACGAGTGACGTCTGTCGGGATTCGATCATCAGGAACGCCGGCCACGCGACGGCTGCGCAGAGGAGCGCTCCATAGAAGGTGATCCGCCAGGGCCGGACTCGGTCGACGATACGCGCGACGCATACGATCACGATCAGTTCGGCGATGGACGTCATCAGCGTGGCGCCGACCATCGTCGTCTGCGGAATGCCCAGCACGCGAACTCCGTAGCCGATGGCGAATGTCGTGAACATGTATAGCCGCCGATGCCGATCAGGGCCGTGCCCATCGCGAGCAGTAGCCGTACCTGGAACCTGCGTGATGATCTCCCACACGGGCGCGTCGGGTTTCGAATCGGCGCTTCGGGATTCGAACACGGGCGATTCGTCCACGCGCGCCGGAGATAGAACGCAACGCCAAGCAACGGAAACGCAGCCAGGAAATGGCAGGCGCCAGCCCCAGTGTCGAACTGGGTCGGGTCCAGATGCAGGACGAGCGCGAATGCGCCAGATGATCAGCAGCGCACCCACCGGGGACCCGAGCTGCGGCAGCGAGGCGTACCGGCCCCGTCGCTCGGGCGGTGCGTGCTCGAAGGCCAGCGTACGGCACCGCTCCACTCGCCGCCGACCGCAATGCCCTGCGTCAGCCGCAGCAGGACCAGCAACACCGGTGCTGCAACCCCAATCGAGGAAAAGTCCGGCAGCAGGCCGATCAGCCCGGTCGCCAGTCCAATCAGTGTCACCGTCAGGATCAGCGCTGGTTTGCGGCCGATGCGATCGCCGATCCGGCCAAACAGGGCAGCGCCGAAGGGACGCGCGACAAAGCCGACGCCGAAACGTCGCAAACGCGGCGAGCGCCGCCGCTACCGCGTGCAGCTCCGTGAAATACAGGCGATTGAAAACGAGGCGATGCGGCAAGTCCGAACAGGTAGTAGTCATACCACTCCATGGCCGTGCCGGCGAAGGTCGCCAGCGCGACTCGACGCAGAGTGTTCCCGGTGCTCACGCGGCGTGATCGATTGAATCGTCTCCCCTCGGGCCCCGCCATTTTAGCGGCGGCGGGTGCGCCTTAATCTACCGGAATCCGTTGCAGGCAGGATCGGATTTGTCTATCGTGCTGATCGGAACTGGCAGCACGCGCGTCTCAACCCGGGAATATACTTGGGCCATCCGCGATCAGCAGGAGCTGACGATGAGCAATGCCACGGAATCAAGTGCCCGTTCAATCACACCGCCGGCGGCGGCACGTCGAACCGCGACTGGTGGCCGAACCAGCTGCGGCTGGACCTGCTGCACCAGCACTCCTCCAAGTCCGACCCGATGGGCGAGGACTTCGACTACGCCGAAGGAGTTCAAGAGCCTCGACTTCGCGGCGCTGAAGAAGGATCTCGCCGCGCTGATGACCGACTCGCAGGACTGGTGGCCGGCGGACTTCGGCCACTACGGGCCGCTGTTCATCCGCATGGCCTGGCACAGCGCCGGCACCTACCGCATCGGCGACGGCCGCGGCGGCGGCGGCCGGGGCCAGCAGCGCTTCGCGCCGCTCAACAGCTGGCCGGACAACGTGAGCCTCGACAAGGCGCGCCGCCTGCTCTGGCCGATCAAGCAGAAGTACGGCCGCAAGATCTCCTGGGCCGACCTGATGATCCTCACCGGCAACGTCGCGCTGGAGACGATGGGCTTCAAGACCTTCGGCTTCGGCGGCGGCCGCGAGGACGTCTGGGAGCCGGACCAGGACGTCTACTGGGGCCGCGAGACCACGTGGCTGGGCGGCGACGTGCGCTACGCGCAGGGCTCGCCCGGCGTCGAGAAGCCAGGCGGCGTGCTCGCTCCGACGACGACGCCGAGGCGCCGCACACGCGCAACCTCGAGAATCCGCTCGCGGCCGTGCAGATGGGCCTGATCTACGTGAACCCCGAAGGCCCGGACGGCAAGCCCGATCCGATCGCGGCGGCGAAGGACATCCGCGAGACCTTCGGCCGCATGGCGATGAACGACGAGGAGACCGTCGCGCTGATCGCCGGCGGCCACACCTTCGGCAAGACGCACGGCGCCGCCCGGCGACAACGTCGGCGCCGAGCCGGAAGCCGCCGACCTCGAGGCGCAGGGCTTCGGCTGGAGCAACAGCTTCGGCACGGGCAAGGGCGCCGACACGATCACCAGCGGCCTCGAAGTCACCTGGACCACCACGCCGACGAAGTGGAGCAACAACTTCTTCTGGAACCTGTTCGGCTACGAATGGGAGCTGACGAAGAGCCCGGCCGGCGCGCACCAGTGGGTGGCCAAGGGCGCGGGCGCGACGATTCCGCATGCGCACGACCCGTCGAAGAAGCTCGTGCCGACGATGCTGACCACGGACCTCTCGCTGCGCTTCGATCCGGCGTACGAGAAGATCTCGCGGCGCTTCATGGAGAACCCGGACCAGTTCGCCGACGCGTTCGCGCGCGCCTGGTTCAAGCTGACGCACCGCGACATGGGCCCGCGCGCGCGCTACCTCGGCCCGGAGGTGCCGGCCGAAGAGCTGATCTGGCAGGACCCGATCCCGGCGGTCGATCACACGCTGATCGACGAGCAGGACATCGCCGCGCTCAAGGCGAAGATCCTGGCGTCGGGGCTGACGGTCTCGCAGCTCGTTTCGACCGCCTGGGCGTCGGCGTCCACGTTCCGCGGCTCCGACAAGCGCGGCGGCGCGAACGGCGCGCGCATCCGCCTCGCGCCGCAGAAGGACTGGGAGGTCAACCAGCCGGCGCAGCTGGCGAAGGTGCTGAAGACGCTCGAAGGCATCCAGACCGAGTTCAACAAGGCGCAGCCGGGCGGCAAGAAGGTCTCGCTCGCCGACCTGATCGTGCTGGGCGGCTGCGCCGGCGTCGAGCAGGCGGCGAAGAACGCCGGCGTCAACGTGACGGTGCCGTTCACGCCGGGACGCATGGACGCCTCGCAGGAGCAGACCGACGTCGAGTCCGTTCGCGGTGCTCGAGCCGCATCGCCGACGGCTTCCGCAACTACCAGAAGGCGCAAGTACGCGGTGCCGGCCGAGGCGCTGCTGATCGACAAGGCGCAGCTGCTGACGCTGACCGCGCCGGAGATGACGGTGCTCGTCGGCGGCCTGCGCGTGCTGGGCGCCAACGCCGGGCAGTCGAAGCACGGCGTCTTCACCGAAGCGGCCGGAGACGCTGACCAACGACTTCTTCGTCAACCTGCTCGACATGGGCACGGAGTGGAAGGCGACGTCGGACGCGAAGGACGTGTTCGAAGGACGCGACCGCAAGACGGGCGCGGTCAAGTGGACCGCCACGCGCGTCGACCTGGTCTTCGGCTCGAACTCGCAGCTGCGGGCGCTGGCCGAGGTCTACGGCAGCTCGGACGCGCAGCAGAAGTTCGTCGCATGACTTCGTCGCGGCCTGGACCAAGGTGATGAACCTGGACCGCTTCGACCTCAAGTGAGGGAATGCATTCAGCTCGAAGCGATACTCTTGCTCAAAGTCGCGGCCAGTTGCCCTGATGTCGCATCCGATGATATTTGCCGCCTGAATCGTCCGTCGGGACCCACTAGATACAGGTGCGTGCTGTGTTGCACATCGTACGCGCCGTCCACAGAAGCCGGCTGCTGTTGCGAATATGCCCTGAAAATACGGGTGGCCGCGGCAAGCTGATTCGCTGTACCGGTGAGACCGACAAAACGCGGCCCGAACGGCTCCAGATACTTCGCGAGTACCTCCGGCGCATCTCGCTCGGGATCGACCGTAATGAGCGCAACCCGCACGTCCTCGCCCTGGGTCTCCAGTTCATCGAGTGCTGCGGCAACCTTCGATAACGTCGCGGGACAAACAGCCGGGCAATGCGTGAAACCGAAGAATACGATCAGCCACTCGCCGCGAAAGCTCTCATCGGTCACTGCGTGGCCGTACTGATCCACGAGCGAGAACGATCGGCTGTCTGCGGTTGTCGCGAGATCGAGGGATGGATCATGGCTTTTGCCGGATTCGAGGCGACCGTCCGAGTTGTGGGAAGGTTGCACCCATACCGCGACGGCGATCGCAGTTGCGATAAGGATAGACGAAGCGACGGCAAGCCTATGACGCATCACTCGGCCCTGTCTTCCTGATCTCGACATCAGGCGCAAGTTCGATCGCTGTGGTGTTCGATCGTGCCGATTCGATCAGTGCGCCGAGTTGCGCCGACTTCAACGCGACCCAGGATCAACTGATCGCCCGATAAAAATGCCGGTACGGCGGGGATGTTCATTTCCTCAGCGAACATTCGCACCTGACTGAAGTAACGGCGCGTTTCGCTGCTGGTCGCCTCGCGCGTGATCTGCTCGACGTCAAATTGCAGGGCACTGACCACTGCGAGAATGCTCTCCTGAGTAAGCGGGCCTTCCTGCTCCATGAGACGATTGTGCAGGTTCGCAAATCGCGCGGGATCTTGCCTATAGGCCGCCAGGGCGACCCGCGCTGCATACTCCGACAGCGCGCCCCCTGTTGGCATCAGCAGAATTGCTACGCGAAGGTCGCTGTTGGCGTCCACCATCGCTCGTACGTCGGGCGCACTGAGGACGCAGGGCTCGCAGGTGTAGTCCGTGAATTCCAGGAGCGTCACAGGCGCATCGGCCGGACCCAAGGTCGGTGTGAAAGCAGCGTGCGTCATGAACTGCCACTTGCCACGCATGAGCGCGACGCGTTGCGCACCTTCAGCCGCAAGTCTGCGGCCTTGCAATACCGCTTGAGCGCCTTCGAGAAGCTCGGGATGGTCTGCCAGAAACTCGGGCCGTGCGAGCAGTTGAGCGTGCAGTCGATCCGGAGGGATATCCAGGTATCGCCAAAGGAGTGCGCCGACCACTGTCGATGCGACCACTCCGAGAACGAACGCGACGAGGAGCTTTGTACTCACGGAACCGCTGAGCCGCCCTGAGAAACCGCGCAACGCTCATGGGTGACTCGACGACGCAAGGAGGATCCTCCCGTTATCGATTCGCGGAAAATATGATTGTCTGCGCCTTGGCGAGATCCGTAGTGACCAGCACCGTACCATCTTCACGCCATTTCATTGATCCGCCGTCGTGATCATTGGCACCGGTTTTCCGTCGAGACGCCCCACGACCTTACCGTTCTTGGTAACGGCATAGGTCTTGGTCGGATCCAGCTGTCTCACTGTGAATTGGACCTGCTTGGCAGCAATCGGCCCGGGTTCCAGCGTCACGATCAGGGCGTTCTTCGGCTTGTCAAAGAACGCCTGGCTCACGTTGGTGCTCAGCGTATCGACATCGCTGATGTAGGGCTGGCGGTACTGCTCTTCGCCCCACGGCTGATTGTAGAGCTTGTAAAACCCTCCTCCATCGTTGAGGCGCGCCATGGGAATAAAAACATTGCCGGTCCACGGATCAACTCCGTGCGAATTGCCCTGTTCGTCGACCGAGTAATCGTCGTTGCGAGGATAGTAGTATTCCCCGTTTTCCCAGACCGGATTGTAGTTGCGCTGCGCGTAGGCAAGCATCTTGTCCACCGCCTCCTTGTCCCCGACCTCGGCGGCATAAGCGAGGAAAAGCCCCCATGCCACCGACGAGTAAGCGCGGCCCGGGTCGTCGAACGCAGTAGGCCCTTGGACTCGCTCTCCACTCAAATAAAACTGCAATGCCTCGTTGCGATCCTGGCCACCGACCCCGTAGTAAGCCGCCTCCACGAAGTTCCTTGTCCCAGGCATGATTGAACATGCCGCTCCACCCACCGATGTCACGGACCATTGGCGATAGCGGGACAGATTTCTGGTCAGCAGCGCGGTCTTCCCACGATGTGATGATCACTTCGCGTGGCGATAGTTCTTGGGATCGATGAAGCCCTTTTCGATCCACGAATTCTTCATCTTCGGCAGGACATCGGCGTAATGCGTGCCGTGCACCTGGTCATAGTGCATAAAGCCGACACTGGATGGCGCCTGGCACGCCCAGAATATACGAGCCGGCTCGCATGAAGAGCCTATATAGTCCGAATTCACCACTTCATGGTGGATGTTCCTGGCGATATCGCCCAGCGAGTAGCGGAACTTGACGAGGCCATTCCCCATTCCCTGGCCGCGATAGAAAAAGGTGAATGCCCCGGGCTGATCGTACTTGCGATCCCCGTACAACATTTCATGCGCCGCGCCCAGCTGCAGGAGATAGGCCTTCAGCATGATGTTGTCCTTCGCGATCGGATCCATCCATCCTGGCTGCATATCGGTCAAAATCCCGCCTCGTGTCCCGCTGCGGCTGGACAAGAACCAGCGCTCCCAGATATCCGGGTGCTGCAGCTTGTCGATATAGGCCTCGATCGCCCCGCGATACAGCTCCCGATAGGCAGGTGTGTACTGGTGCTGCGCCAGCGCCAACGTCATCGCCCCAAACGCGACTTGAAATTGCATGGTGCGCTCGGTGAGCAACCACGGGAACCGTAGCCTGACCAGTCGCCCGGCAACTGATGGGCCATCTTCACCAGGTGACGGATGTGACCCGAGTTCCATCTCCGTCAGCTTCGGGTAGTCGTTCGGCTGC
The DNA here is from genome assembly GCA_963851215.1 of uncultured Alphaproteobacteria bacterium. GTDB lineage: Bacteria > Pseudomonadota > Alphaproteobacteria > Dongiales > Dongiaceae > DATKFM01. The sequence continues at coordinate 14,665 of CAWKOG010000022.1, read as the reverse complement.
ACGGCTTCAGAGTACGAGGCCGGGAAAGCCCCGGTAGAAATAACGCCCGACAGCCAGGACGAACGCGAAGAGTCAAACTCTTTTTCACGGTGTTCATGCATTGAATTCCTTCGCTCACCACCACATGCCACTGCAATCCATGACCAGGCTCGCGTGGTCATCCTGATGATAGGGACCGCCCTGCTGCGGGCCGCCTCCGCATGTATAGATAATCGTGACCCGCTTACCCAGGAACCCTGAGCCCGGGTCGATGTCCTTTCCCGAGGTCAGGTTGTAGCCGATCGGGATCTCGCACTCCTTCATCTGTTTGCAGGCCTCGGCGGCCTTTCTGGCTTCCGTCGTGCAGTCGTACGTCTTCCCGGGAGACCTGGTCGAAGACGACGACACAGGACGTGATTTGCACTTCGCCTGGCGGGCCCGTCTGCAATGGCCTGTGCCTGTACTTGAGACTGCGCCAGAAGAACGGTCGCAAAAACCGCGATGAAAATCCTTTCACGATGCCTCATGTCCGCTCTACCTCATCAATATGCATTCAGGACCCTACTAGAAGTCGAACCTGAGCTGGATGCCGATCGTGCGCGGCCTCAGGACGGAGACCCGCTGCCCTCCAGCCCAGCCACCCACTCCGTCAGCGTTGCCATAACGGTTGTTGATGAAGAGCTCAGCGTACTCGTTCCAGACGTTGTCGACGAAGATCGAGGCAGACCAGTTGTCCGCATCGAGACCGAAGCGCAAGTCACCCGTCTGATACGCCTCCTGCGTCTCGGTCGGGTTGCTGGACACGACGGACTCGATGCCCTCGAGTGAATTCAGCGAGTCACCCACGTACGCGTAGTCGAACCGCGCGAATGGCTGCGCTTCGAGCCAGCGCCGGAAGATCGGTACTCGATCCCCAGCGTCGCCGACCAGTCGGGTGTGAGCGGAAGCCGCGCGCCCTTCTGAACTTGCGTCTCGTATACGGTGCCGGCGTCATCGACCAGGCTGAACGTCGTCGCCTCGGACACTTCCGCGTCGTTCCACGACAAGGCGCCGTCGAGTTGCCATTGCTCGCTGAACGTGACTGCGAAATCGGCTTCGACCCCTGGAATTTCTGCCGAGGGCAGGTTGACGAAGCCGAGCTGGAAGACGGCAGCCTGCGGATCCTCGATCTGCACGGCGAAATCCTTCCACTCCATGTAGTAGGCCGCGATATTGAATCTCGACGCGGTTGTCGAGCCACTCGCTCTTGGCTCCGATCTCGTAGTTCGCGAGCTCGTCGGACGAGTAATCCTGCGGCAGGATCGACGCCGGCTTCAGCGGGTTGCTGCCTCCGACCCGGAACCCCTCCGAGTAAGTTGCGTACACGAGCCGGTCGCGATCGAAACGGTAAGTCAGGTTCAGCTTGGAGACGGTTCCGTCCTCGCTGCTCTCCTGGTCGCCTTGCAGGGCCGTGGCTCCGGTAAAACCTTCCGGCTGCCGCTGAATCTGCGCGAATTTCCGATCGTAGTCGAACCAGCGTCCACCTGCCGTGATGCTGAACCGGTCCGTTACGTCGAACGTCACCTCACCGAACACGGCCTTCTGGTCGAGCTCGGTGTCGTAGCGACCGAGGAAAATGCGTATCCGTCGGTGGCAGCGTGTTGCCCGTCAGGCAGCACGCCTCGTAGTACGCGAAGAAGGCGAACGAGCCGGTCTCGGCATATCCGCGTATATGGGCGTCGAATGCTGTCTCGCCCTTCTCCTCGCTGTAGAAAGCGCCAATCAGCCACGACCACCGGCTCTCGCTGTCGCCAGGCGACTGCAGCCGCGCCTCGAATGTCGTGATCTCGGTCTTCTCGTGATTCGTCGCGAACCCACGCGGATCGCCGCCGTAGTCATAGACGACGTAGTAGCCGCCGTTGTCGAGCCAGTTCTGGTTGAAGCGGAAGTCGTAATCGGTCGTGTCGGCCTCGTAGCGGAAGTCGCGGTTGAAGTAGGACGCGGACACTACGGCCTCGCCGAACGGCAGCGACGCATTCAGCGTCACTGCGAGCTGGTACCACTCGTCGTCGAGGCTCTCGTCCTCGAAGCGAACCTGCTCGAGCTCGCCCACACCGCGGTTGATGTCGCCATGAGCGTCGCCGCTGACGTCCTGGAACAGCGCGCCGAGCGTGAGATCGACGTCATCGGTGATGTCCCAGCGCAGCGCAGCGCGCCCGCCGGTCGTGGTCGTCGAATTGATGTCCTCCTCGACCTGGTCTGAGTTATCGAACGGCGCAGCCGTGATCCGCGGATCGCCGGACCGCACACCGGGCTGTCGCGAAGCACATTGTCGATGTAGCCCGCCTCCTCGGCGGTGAAGCCGACGAGCCTGAGCGCAAGACGATCGGCGACCAGCGGGATGTTGACCATCGCGCTGACGTCGTATCCGGTGCCGCCGTCCTCGACGCTCGATACCTGGCCCTCGACCCACGCGTCGAACTCGGCAGGATTGGGCTTGTTGGTGATCACGCGCAGCGTGCCGGACTGCGAGCTCGCGCCGTACGAGCGTGCCCTGCGGACCCCGCAGCGCTTCGAGCCGCTCGATGTCGATCAGCCGCGGATCCGGATTGCGGCCGCTCTGCGTGATCGGCTGCTCGTCGAGATACAGGCCGGACGACGAGACCGCGCCGAACTGCAGACCGGACGGCGAAACGCCGCGGAACACGATCGACGTGCCGCCCGGCTCGCGCGTGGCATACGAAAGACCTGGAACGTACTTGACGTAGTCGTCGAGCTGCTGCAGCCCTCGCATGGCAATGGCGTTGGAGTCAAATGCGCTGATCGACTCCGACACGTCCTGCAGGCGCTCGGCCCGGCGCGTCGCCGTGACGATGATCGTCTCGAGACCGCCAGCATTCTGAGCGTTTGCCGTTGCAGCGACCGCCAACGCCGCTGATACCGCCGCCACGACCGCCGGCGACCCCAACTTACGGTCCCGCTGTGCGTACATCGCCCATGCTATCCCCCGGATCGTCTGTTCAGCCCCATGTTGCCCGGCATCCCTTCTCGCCACCGTCGTCGCCTGCCGCCGCCTTGGGCGGCCGCCCTAGATATTAGGGCATCGCCCTATTAGAGCAATGCTCGCATTTTGGCGGCGCGGACCAGGCGCGGTTCAGAGCGGCGTCTGGCGTCGGAGTCTCCCCGCTCGTACACTAAGGATCAGAAGTCAAATGGCGAGCGCGAAGAGGGGATTACGGTTGGCGGGCTCTAACAGGAATGGCTGGCAGACGCCGGCAGGACAGTGCGACTCCGCCGGCAAGATCTCGACCAGCTGGCGGCCCACCCCCGGTAGTGCAGAGTCGAGCGAACGGACCCGCGTAAAGATTCTCCGGGCCGCCGAGCGGGTGTTAGCGACGAACGGCTACGCGGCCTTCACTACGCGCGCCGTTGCAGCAGAGGCCGGCATCAAGCGGGGGAATCTCGCTTACCACTACAAGACCAAGAATGAACTTCTGCGTGCGGTCATTACTTCGATGCTCGCCGGATACAACCGTCAAATCGACGCATTGTTCGAGGAAAGCAATTCTGAGTCGACCGACGGGTTTGCCAACCTCATCGTATGGGACATTGGCGAATCCACGTCGAAGTACACCAGTCGCTTGTTCCGCGAGCTCTGGGCAATGGCGTCGCACGATCCCTTCATTGCCAAGGCTCTGGACAACCTTTACGAAGTCTCGGCTGCACGGGCGTCCCAGAGGCTTCGCAAGGCGCATCCAAACCTTAGCGCCAGCAGTGCGGAGTCCATCATCTGGCTGTTGGCCATGATCTCCGAAGGCGCCAATCCCATCTTTGGCTACAGCACCTCGGCGCAAACGAGCCCACTTTGCTCGCGTCACGAAGCTGGCAATTGACGCGCTGATTCGGACCGCCAACGAGGACGGCAAGAATCCGCTCTGCTAGCCCACCTAAACCACGGGCCAAGCGGACCGCGCAGCCGTAACAACGACCCCTACCTCCTCCTTCAGAGACGATCGCGGCGCTCGACACGGTGGTCGCCTGGCCGCTTTCAGTAGCGGAATGTATAGCTCAGCTTGAGCGTGACGTCCGACGGTATAGGACCGGAAGCGGCCGTCGCGGTCGAAGTCTTCCTGCTGCGTATTGACGACAAGTACGGTCTCCTGCCCCGCCCGCGGAATCCAGCGCAGGATGCTGTTGAGCCCGACCGTGTCCGAGACGTTATCGTACTGGACGAAGTTCTCCCACGACCACGCGGTGTTGAACGCGATGTCGAAGTTCAGCGTCGCGAGGCGGGTGATGAAATCCCCCTGTGGCAGGTCGACGTCGTTGTACTCGCCGCCGAAGGTGACCTTGAGGTGCGCACTCGGCCGCCAGGTAGTCTTCGTCTCGAAGATGAAAATCTGCCCGTCGTAAAAGCCGCCGTCGCAAACCGCTCGACTCGGTGGCGAGCACGCGCTGCTCGCCCGTATAGAGCGATATGCAGGCGTAGTCGAAGGTGTAGGTGCCCGCGGGAATCACGACGCCTTCGGAGATCTCGAACGGCTCCGCGAACTCGTCCTCGATGAAGAGGTGCGTGAGCGTCAGGTAGTCCGCCGCCTGGTTCTCGACTTCGACGAGCTGGAGCTCGATCTCATGGCTGCGATCGCTGCCGTTGATCGGCTCGACAAACTCGGCGCCGATCTCGCTCTCCACGCGCCGGATCCAGCTGATTCTCCGGGCGCCAGGTGTAGCCGAGCCCGCCGAAGGTCGCCTCGAAATCCGTGCGGCTCGCGAAGCCCGAGCGCAGGGAAATAGTTCTCCTCGATCACCTTGTGGACGATCTCGCCGTTCCAGCCATCGCTGTTCGGCATCGCGAAACTGAACCCGTACGCCGAATCGTCGCCGGACAGCCCTTCGGTGTCGGTCTGCTGGTACCAGGCCGTCGCCTCGATGCTGCGGTTGTCGCCCAGGCGCGTATTGAGGTAGCGGAAGTCGACGCCCGACGAGGCAGTTGTCGACACGCGGGTCGGGATTGCCGCTCGTGACGATGGCGCCGACGCTCGATTCCTCGAGCACGTTTACTGCGATGCGCCCGACGAAGAGATCCACGGACTCCGGGCCGACGGCCGCATCCTGGCGCACGCCCAGGACGCCGACGCTGAGAGGTCCCGCACGGCCTGTGAGCTTCAGGCCGGCATCGAGCGTGAGCGCCTCGCCGTCGTCGTCGAGGCCGATGCGGCGCGAAAAGAAGGGGATGCCGCTCTCCTCCTCCAGCCGCCCGAACTCGAAGATGTCCGAGTCCTGGAGGAAGAAGGCGCGCTGCTCCGGGAAGAACAGGTCGAAGCGCGTCAGGTTGACCTGCCGCGTGTCCGCCGTCGTGCCGGAGAAATCGGGATTGAGCGTGAGCGCGGCAGTCAGCGAGGGCGTGATCTTCCAGAACGCGTCGAGCGAGGGCTCGAGGAACTCGTCCTCTTCGTCTGCCGTCGTAGTCCCGCGTCGCGCCGGCGCGCAGGCCCGGAACCACATCGAGCCCGTGGCCCTGATTCAGCCCGGCGAGCCCGGTCACCGATCCCGTGCGCGAGAGGTCCTGGCTGCGGTTGTACGACACCCAGCCGAACTGCTCGTTGTCAGCGCCGTGCCAGCGCGTGAAATTGACGCCCCAGCCGTCGCGCGCGGGATCGAAGGACAGGGTCTTCAACGGAATCGCGACTTCGGCGGTCCAGCCTTCGCCGTCGATCTGCGCCGCGGCGTTCCAGATGCCCTCCCAGTCCCAGTTCTGGCGATCCGTGTCCGTGTAGATCGCTTCGCTGCGCATTCCGTTCGGGTTGACGTCGAACATGTAGCCGGCGCGAGCCTGGTCGTAGGGATCGAGCGTGATGGAAAAGCCGTCCTCGCCGAAGGAGGCGTCGCGCTTGCTCAGCACCTTGGCGACGATCGTATCGGGCCTCGAGTCCCAGAAGCGCGCCGCGAAGTAGAGGTTGTCGGCATCGAAGGCGACGTAGACGCGCGAGCGCTCGCCCGGCGTGCCGAATTCGTTCGACACCACGATGTGAAGATCCTCGACGAACGCCGCTTCTTCCCAGGCGGGGTCGTCGAGTACCCCGTCGAGGACCGGCGGCGCGTCCACGCGAACGGCACGGACGGACTTACGCGGCGGCTCGGCGGCCTCGGCAGCGGCTGCGGCGGCTGCGAGGCACAGAGCGGCTGTCACAAGAGATCGAGCCTGCACGAACTACTTCCCCTTCAAGCGCCCCCTGACATGATTGTATGCAGTTCCGATCAGACTTATTGGGGCCTTAAATGGTTTATCAGGTGCTGACGCGCCTGACTTCGTGTTGATGGCGGCGATTGCCTCGTCAGCCATGCGGGCAAGTGGAAGATCCAATCGGCGACGAGCAAACTGGTTCGCATGGCACTATCTCCGCTGGCCGGCAAGCCGGCGCCCAAAGAAATCCTGGTCGATCTGGCGCGCTCGAGCGCGACTACTACGAGCGCCAGCCCGACCGGACGACGCCGCACAGCGGGTGAGCTTCGGCACCAGCGGCCATCGCGGCTCGTCGCTGAGCGGCTCGTTCAACGAGGCGCACATCCTCGCGATCACGCAGGCCATCTGCGACTACCGGCGCAGCGCAGGGCATCGACGGGCCGCTGTACCTCGGCAAGGACACGCATGCGCTGTCCGGCCCGGCGCAGCGCACGGCGCTCGAGGTGCTCGCCGCGAACGGCGTCGACATCGTCATCCAGGCGCGACGACGGCTTCACGCCGACGCCGGTGATCTCGCGCGCGATCCTGGCCCACAACCGCGGCCGCACCGAGCGGCTGGCGGACGGCATCGTCATCACGCCGTCGCACAACCCGCCGGAGGACGGCGGCTTCAAGTACAACCCGCCGAACGGCGGCCCGGCCGACACCGACGTCACGAGCTGGATCCAGGACCGCGCCAACGCGCTGCTGCGGGCCGGCAACCGCGGGCGTGCAAGCGCGTCGCCGCTTGCGAGCGGCGCTGCAGCGCGCGACGACGCGCGCAGCAGGACTTCGTCGCGGCCGTACGTCGACGACCTGCGACAACGTCATCGACATGGAGGCGATCCGCGCCGCGCGGCTGAAGCTCGGCGTCGATCCGCTCGGCGGCGCCGGCGTGCGGCTACTGGGAGCCGATCAACGCGCGCGTACGGCCTCGACATCGACGTCGTCAACCCGACGGTCGACCCGACCTTCTCGTTCATGACGGTCGATCACGACGGCAAGATCCGCATGGACTGCTCGAGCCCGTACGCGATGGCCAGCCTGGTCGGGCTGAAGGACCGCTTCGACGTCGCCTTCGCCAACGACCCCGACGCCGACCGCCACGGCATCGTCACGCCGTCGGCCGGGCTGATGAATCCGAACCACTATCTCGCGGTCGCGATCCGCTACCTGCTGACGCACCGCCCGCAGTGGCCGCGCGACTGCGGCCGTCGGCAAGACGCTCGTCTCGCAGCAGCCTGATCGATCGCGTGGTGCGGCAGCTCGGCCGCGACTGCTGCGAAGTGCCGGTCGGCTTCAAGTGGTTCGTGCCGGGCCTGTTCGACGGCTCGTTCTGCTTCGGCGGCGAGGAGAGCGCCGGCGCGAGCTTCCTGCGCCGCGACGGCACGGTGTGGACCACCGACAAGGACGGCCTCATCCTGGACCTGCTGGCGGCCGAGATCACGGCGCGCACCGGCAAGGACCCGGGCGAGCACTACCGCGAGCTGACGGCGCGAGTTCGGCACGCCGTACTACACGCGCATCGACGCGCCGGCGACGCCGGAGCAGAAGGCGCGGCTCGTCGAAGCTCTCGCCGGAGGCGGTGCGACGCGACCGAGCTCGCCGGCGAGCCGATCACCGCGAAGCTGACCCGCGCGCCGGGCAACGGCGCGCCGATCGGCGGGCTCAAGGTCGTCACCGCGAACGGCTGGTTCGCCGCGCGCCCGTCGGGCACCGAGAACATCTACAAGATCTACGCCGAGAGCTTCCGCGACGAGCGTCACCTGCAGACGCTGGTCGCCGAGGCTCAACAGATTGTCTCCGAATCTCTAGCGTCACCATGAGTCCCATGCAGGACTGCGGCGCAGCGGTCTAGAACTCGGCGCCGATCTCGACACCCACCGTCTGCGGAGCATTGTATCCGCCATAGTCGCCGAACACGGCCGAAACCACGCCCATGACAGCCCGCTTGTCGGTCACATTGTTTGCGAAGACCGCGATCGTCAAAGGCATGGTTCGGGTAGACAGCGCCAGCGACGACCTCAGGTTGAGAGTTGAGTAAGCGCCCTGCTTCACCCGGTTGTTGGCATCGAAGAAGAAGCCATCGTTGTAGTAGTAGGTGCCCGATGTCTCCCACCTGCCGAAATCCAGGTCCTGGGAATACTGGAGATTCAAAGTGGTCGTCCACTCCGGCGACCGAACGGCCTGGTTGCCGGATGCGTCGACCTTGACCAGTTCGTTGCCGAAACCGAGCGCCGTGTTGGGCACGAACGCCGACGCGTCTGGATAGTCCAGGTATTCGGCGTGCAGATAGGCCACCCCCAACCTGGCGAGGAACGCCGAGGACGGCGACACTTCCAGATCTGCGTCCGCTCCGTAGCTGCGCTCTTCCGCGGCATTCTCGAGGATTCGGTCCCATTGCGGACGATCTGCACCTGCAGGTCCTTGTAGTCATAGCGGAAGGCAGACCAGTTGAGCCTGGCTCGCTCGCCCAGAATGTTGTGTTTACCGCCAATCTCAAAGGCGGTCATCTTCTCGGGTGAGACCGGCGGATCACCGGGACCGGTGATGTTGTAATTGCCGCTCTTGTAGCCGCGGCTCACAGAGGCATAGAGCAAAGTCCCGGGCGGCGCGTACTGCACGCTCAACTTCGGTGTCAGTTCGTCCCACTCCGACTCCTCGAGAGGGAAGGGTATCTCGACCCCGGCGTCGGGGAAGCGGATACGCGAGTCGATGAGCTCCTTCCGGTCCACGTTATAACGCAGGCCGGCCGTCACGCTGACGTCGTTACCGAAGGCATAGGTACCCTGGGCAAATGCGGCGAGGGCGCGCGTGTCAGAGGCCCCGAAGATCTCGGTTTGCGAAGCGGTTGGATCGGGTGACGGCGTCGTGATCACCAACGGCACGAGCTCGGCTCGCCCGAAGAAGCCGTAGGCGCCCAGCACCCACTGCAACGCCCCATCGGTTGGCGAGAGCAGCTGGAACTCCTGGGAATAGCTGTGGGCGCGCTGGTCCGCATTCACGTTGGCGATAAAGATCGGGCTGTTGTCGTAGTCGACGCCAGACACTTGTTGTGTCTCCCGGTAAGCCGAGATGGAGACGAAGTCGAGCCCGCCCATGGGTCCGCGGATCGTCGCCGACAGACCCTTGTCGTCGATGTCGCGCGCGGCCTTGCGGAAGTCGACGGACACCTCGTCAGGATCTGTGGTGATTTCGGCGCCCAGGGCCGCCGGCAGAGCGTTCGGCGACAGGTAGGTAAATGCGGAACCGAGCGTCCGTGGTCGCGCAGGAGGTCGCCAGCGAATACCGCGGTCCAGTTCTGGTCCGCATCAAGCCCCACCTTTAACTTGCCGCGCAGCGATAGCGTCTGCTTGTCGTTCATGCGCGACCCGTCGAACAGGTTGCGTTGGTAACCCTCATGCCCCGAAAAGTAGCCCGACAGGCTGCCAGCAACCCGCTCGGACCCACCGTTCAGATAAAGGCCAGTCCGCACCGTCTCATGCGTCGCATATGACGCGAGCGCCGCGCCCCGGAATCCGGCGGCCGGATCGCGCGTGAGAATGTTGATGGCGCCCCCGGTGGTGTTGCGCCCGTAGAGAGTGCCCTGCGGACCCTTGAGCACCTCGACGCGCTCAACGTCAAAGAATCCTGGTTCAGAGAGTAGACCCCGGGCCGGTAGACGCCGTCGATATAGAGGGCCACCGCCGAGTCGCCGCCGACGGAGAGCTGGTCCGCCCCAATGCCGCGCAGATACGGCTGACCCGCGCCATTGAAGGTGCTAAACACCAGCCCCGGCGTCACGAGCTCAAGCTTTTGGGTGTCGGTGATGCCCTGCGAGGCGAGCGCTTGGGCGGAAAGCACCGTCAGCGCAATGGGCACGGTTTGCAGATCCTCCGCTCGCCGCTGAGCCGTCACGACCACTTCCTCCAATCCCCCGGCTGTTGCGCCACTTGCGCGAATGCCGAGGTGCCCGCCAGGCATAAGACGGCCGCGCCGCCCATTACGGATGACCGAGACATTTCTACCTCCCCGTACCTCTTTGCTGCGTCCAGTCGCCCAGAGAAATGCTATATCTACCGTTAAAGACAATGCTATATCTATCGTTAAAGTCAGTCAATGCCCGCACCAGACCCACCGAAGTTGGTCCTCGCCGCTGGGGTCGGGTATTTTCCGGACGCTTGTCCGCTCTTATTCGCCTGTCAAGCCGGCATCTCAGACGATTGCCGGATGCGTTCCTATTAGCTAGCCGAAGCCACCAGGCTTTTCGGCGGGCGCGGATTTGAGGGCGTTTCTCTAGAAGCGGTCGCCTTGCACTCAATTGAGCCGCTGCGCTATTTCAGGGTATATGGCTCTCATGACGAAGCTGGCGAGCGCTTCAGGGGAGCCCACGGTGCCATTTAGGTCCTGCTCCATACGACCGCCCAAGGCGGTGAAGTGGCACATACAAAGACTGAGGGAATAACCCGCCACGAGATCCCGCATTGTGGCCGGACGGGCCGTTGCTTCCTCGACGGTCAAGATGAAGCGCTCGAAAATATCATGCATTGCATTCTCATCGATCAAATGCAGGCCCTCTCTGTCCTCCTCCAGCAACAACCGCATGATGAATTTGTTGAGGTGCGGCTGTTTCAACGTATTCTCTGCCACCGCGACCCAGAAATTGAATATGCGCACGACTGCCGGCGCATCTGCCGTTAGGCACGGCGCGGACCCTCGTTACCGCTGATAACGACCTGCTCCCAGCACTTCAGATAGAGTTCTCGCTTGTCCCGAAATTGATAGTAGATACTCGGCAACTCAACCCCGGTCTCCCTGGCGATCTCGCGCATCGTCACATTGTTAAAGCCGCGGTCTGCGAACTGGGGCAGCGCCACCTCCACAATTCGTTGCGCGATCGGGGAGTCATAGTTTCGCAACGCCCTTTGGGCGGCCGGCTTGCGCTGCGTCTTTGTCTTCGGCTCGCGCACTATGGTTCTCCCATTCCCGTTCACCGCTCGCATCCGGCAGTTGACTTACTTTAACGATAGATATAGAACGTCGCAAAGCCCGGCTCAGAGGCGGCGAGAGCTGACGGATCACGGCCATGAGCAAGCAAGACCAAGATATAGCTTACATGTCGGCTCACGACGGGGGTTTCGGCGACCCTTCGAACGCGATTGAGCAGGTGTTGGCCCGGGTCGCAAATCCACACCCGTCCGTGACCGAAACGTGGTGGTGGTGCTTCTATATTCCGGAACGGAACATCAACGGCGAAGTCTATTTCTGGAAGCACTCTAACCTTGGGACCATGTCGGGCGGAGTATGGGTATTCCAGGGGATAAAGTCGCATCACCTGCAATGCGAGCATTTTAATTGGCTGAATTTTATTCCGGGGCCAGAGGCGACCGAGAAATCGCTGCACTCTCCGCATTTGAATCTAAGAATAAATGTCATTGAGCCGCTCCAGCGGCATGAGGTTCTCTACAGTCACGCACCCACCGGCACCTCGCTGCGATTGCTCGCGGAGTCAGTTCAACCCCCGGTGCTGCGTGCGAACAACGCGCATTTTGAGCAGGTCCAGAGGATGACCGGCGAACTGCAACTGGGCGGCGAAACCCTTGCAATCAACTGCTTTTCGTTCCGCGACCGTTCCTGGGGAGAGCCTCGCCCGGAGGTGTCGGTGGTCCACCCACCTACAGCCTGGGGAGTGGGAGTCTCACGCGACGGGCGGCGGTCCTTCTGCTTCAGCGCGTGCGATGACCCCGACCGTAATCCACTCGTCGCGGCTTACGGGATCAAGCCGAACGAGGCGCTGAAAATCGGTTGGATCCAGGACGGAAGCGATCTGCGTAGGCTGACAGCGTTGTCCAAGCTTACGACTCGTGGGCCAGACCGACTGCAAGCTCAGAGCCTCGACATCAGCTTTGCCGACGAGCGCGGCAAGTCTTATCGACTGGTTGGCAACATCACGGCGTCCGTCATGTGGTCGCCGTGGCCGAATATGGCCGCAACCTTCGGTCAGCACTGCGAGTGGGAGCTCGACGGTGAGCCGATGAGTGGTGAGGTGCAGGAGGTCTTCTGGGGCGACTGCATCAGCAGGATGCTCCGATAGCCGTCGAACCCGGGCCCTCGCGCGACCGAAGACCAAGAGATGCGAGATGCAGCCTGAACCATCTCTATACCTGCGGGCGATCCGTCGCGAGCTCCTGTCGCCAGAGTTGTTTGGGGGCGGGCTGGCGAGCGGCGCATCGCCGGTTGTTACCTCGCGCGCAGGCTCCTGTCTCGGACAACTCGCTCTGCGCTCAGAGTTCCTGCCGCAGCAGCTTGCTCAGCTGCGCCCTCGCTATGTCGCCCTTTTGCAGAGGGTGGCGACCATGCTGGAGCACAGAGGCGTTGCCGCCCACCTCAAATCCATTCCCGCCCTAATTGGCGCCTCTGAGGCTGAGGCGAGCGACGAAGACGAGATCCGGCTCTTTGATCAGGTAAGCGAAGCTCTGAGCGAAGGCTTGCGCCTGCTGTCGGCGCAGGGATTCTCACGTACGGATCTGCATGAGATCACCCAGGCAGCCTGCCTCCTGGAGCACCACCGCCGACAAGCATTCAACGAGGCGCTCGCAGCCTTCGAAAAGTCTGAGGCGACAGTGAAGACGGCGACTGCCTTACCGCCGGTTAGTGCGGCGGAACTCACTGAACATCTGCGCGCGAGCTTTCCGAAGTCCCCGGGCATTACGGCGTCGGAAGTTCACCGCCTGTCGGGTTTCAATTCGAAAGACATCTTTTTTGTCGAGATCAATGGGCATCTCGGGTGGCCTCGAGCATCTGTGCTGAGGCGCGAGCCTGCGTTCAATGTGACCGGGGCTTCCCTGGTCCGCGAATGGCGGCTGCTGGACTACTTGCGGGCCCATGGGTTGCCGGTGCCCCGCGTGCTGCTCGCAAGCAGCGGGCGGGAGAATGGGGGCGGTTTCATCATCATGGAACGCTTACCGGGAACAACCCGCGACGCCCACTCGCTAGGCGCAGACGGGCGCAGCCTACTGCTGGACGCGGCCCGCATCGCTGCCAAATTCCACCAGATTCCGGCACTCGGCGCTTTACCTTCGAGCGAGCAGGGACTCAACGCCACGTGAGCGGATGTGGGCTCTAGTGGAAGACTACTATCGTCGATGGACAGAGGGACGAGCAGAAGACTCGCTGGTCCTCGAGGCGGCCTACATCTGGCTCCGCGAGAATCTTTGGCGACTGTCGGACCATACAGCACTGGTCCACGGCGATTTCAATCTACGAAATATCTTGCTCGATGGAGACAAGATCTCAGCCATTCTCGACTGGGAGTTGTGGCATTTGGGAGATCCGGCAGAAGATCTAGCCTATATTCGGCCGGATGTGGAGCGCCTGATGGATTGGGAGGAATTCCTTGAGGAATACCTCGCCAATTCTCCGTTTTCCATATCTTCCGATGCTCTTCAATATTTCTGCGTCTACACCAATTTCTGGCGCGCGGCCATCGCCGCCCTTGCCTATAGCGGGTATGTGCATCGAGCACATGACAATTTCATTTTTGCAAGCACAGCGTTCGCCGAATACAGGCTACACAGCGACGATATTGTAGCTGCCATTGCCAACCTTTCTGCATAGCGCTGCAACCGGCCGCGCGGAATCCGCGACGCCCTCATGCGTCCGGCACCGCGGGTTCGTTTTTTGCCAGCCACTTCAGTGCGAGCGCGTCTGGAAGAAATGGCAGCACTGCTCCCGTGACTCGCGCCGCAGCGCCGGTGAGGACGACGTGACGGCCGGACATCATCGGGTTGTAGCCCAGATCGCCACGCGATCGGGGCTGAGCACCAGCCAGCGAGGCATTTGCGCGAAGACTGAATCGAGCTGAGCGGTACCGAACCATTCGGTGGCCGTGGGTCCTGGGCACAATGCGGCGAACTGGATGCCGCTGCTCGCGTATTCCTCCCGCAACGAGCGGTTCATCACCAGGATGAAGTGCTTCAAGGCAGCGTACAAGGTCAAGCGAGGCGATGCCGGGACCAGCGCACCCATCAACGCCACGTTGAGCACGTAGCCACGGCGACGCCGGACCATGTCGGGCAGGTACAGGTGCACCAGGTGCGCGGGTGTCGTCGCGAGCACCTGGATGAGCCGCGCCTGATCCTCCCAGCTCGATTGCAGGTAGCGGCCCGGAAGCGCATAGCCGGCGTTGTTGACCAGCAAATCGACGGTCAGTCCCAGTTGCTGCGTCGTGTTGAACAGCTGGCGGGGACTTTCCGCCAGGCCCAGATCGAGAGGCACGATATGCACCTGCGTCGTCGGCTGGAGCTGCGTTTTCAACGCCTGCAGCCGGTCCGCCCGTCGCGCGGTGATCACCAGATCGAAGCCCTCACGTGCCAGCAGTCGGCAGAATGCGGCGCCGATGCCCGACGAGGCCCCGGTCACCAGCGCAACGGGTCTGACGGCGACGACCGACTGCTGTATAGCTGACATCACGACCTCCTCCGCCTGTTGGACGTTCGCGGCCTG
>CAWKOG010000021.1:0-370714 GCA_963851215.1 uncultured Alphaproteobacteria bacterium | reverse complement strand
CGGCGAGGGATGGTGTGGAACCAAACTACCGCATCTCCGTTGATTGGATGCCAGCGGCGAAGTATCGCCGACACTGGCCTTACATGACAGCGTTTGCCCTGCCAGCCTTTTATGACGGGCGTGTTCGACTTAATCTTGCTGGGCGAGAGAGGCACGGCAAGGTTGCTCTGGAGCGCTACAGCAGTACATGCGACGAGGTGGAAGCGCTCATTCGCGACTGCCGGGACCCGCGTACTGGCGAAACTATCGTGAGCAGACTGGAGCGCTGCGGCGGCGACAATCCGGCTGCCATTGGCCCGACTAAATCCGATTTATTTGTTGAATGGCGCTCCGCCGCGGTCAGTTCTCATCCATCCCACTATCGGTCAGGGTGGCCCAGTGCCATACAGACGGACGGGAGGTCACACGGGCGCACATGGCTTCGCTTTCGTCACCGGGCGGGGCATCGCTCCAGGCGACTATGGGATTCGCAGCACATTTGACACCGTTCCTACAATGATCGATCTCCTGGGAGAGCGTGTGCCACCGACATTGAGCGGAACGAGTTTGTTCTCTAAGGCAAGCGAACATTGTGACGTTCCGACCGCTGAGTATCACTAGTTCGACATCTACTGTGTATGGGTAAGGGCCAATCAGGGAAATCGACCGCTTACCCGACGGCTCCTTAATCGCGAGATTTAGTGCAAGATCCATGACCGTATTGAGACAATCGACGGAGCGTCGGTAGCGTGCAGCAAGCTGGGGAAGAACACGCGACGGCGCCAGAATCCGCGCCGTTGATATTGTCATTCTGTCTCTTAAACAGGATTGAAGATACGATCGCCGCTATCTCCAGTGCCCTGGAGCAGCATGGCGTTACGAAGCATATCTGGATCGTCGACCAGGCTAGCGATGCAAAGCAGCACGCGCGACTGCAGGCGTTTGTCAGGGGAAAACCTGTAGTTGTGAAGTCGCTACGCCAGAATGTCGGCGTATCGGCGGGCCGCAATATCGCGAGTCGGATGGGCGGCGCCCCCTATATTGTCGCGCTGGACAATGATGCGGTCTTCAACAACCCGCATACGCTAGAGCGGGCGATCGCCCATCTTGAAGCCGACCCTGTACTTGGTGCGGTTGGATTTTGTCAAATCTTGGTAACTACTTCAGTCGCGAGGACGATGTTTCCTCTTGGGTCTACCATCAGAAGATTACGCATAACGCCAGCAAGGAATTCCCTGCGGCGCAATTTGTTGGCGCAGGGCATGCTATGCGAAGGGCTGCATTTGAGGCATCCGGCGGGTACGACGATGAGTTATTCTTCGCTTGTGAAGAACTCGATTTGTCATATCGAATTCTAAATGCTGGATACAAAGTAAAGTACGTGCCAGACGCTGTCGTGCTCCACAAGGTATCGCCAGAATGTAAGATCCAATGGCGCGAAGGCCGCTACTACTACACCGTCCGCAATCGGCTCTATATTCACTGGAAGTATGGCGCGACGTTTTGGAGGTCCGCACGTTCTGCTACTGGTTTTCTCATGAAGGGCGCGTACAATGGACTATTGGGTCAAACTCTCTCGGGGTTGATCGATGCAATTCGTCTTTGCCGGAAGTTTGATCGATCAGCAGTTGACAGATCCCTCTTATGTGCTCCGGCAGGATGTCAAAGATTACATCCGAGAGTGCAACCCTGGCGATCAGGCAAGCATTTGGGACAGGCTTCGAAGGCACACATTCAGCAAATTGCCGGGTCTCGCATTCATTTGTGCTGCAGGTCCCCTTGAAGTTCAAAGGCCTCAAGCTTACAACACGGACATCAAAACACGCTCATCGTTTGGCTGATCCAGTCAGCTGTTTTGTGCCGGACAATCGACGGCGGCCCTCTTCGCACAATCCTGTTAGCAGCCGGTGTCGGTCTGTTCCTGGCACTTTTCGGATGGTCCTGTGTCTTTAGGGGCCAACTGCTATTGAGAGCTAAGCCGACATAGCGAGAACCCGGCTGGTACAGCCGGTTTTGACCCAAAGCGGTCATGGGGTCCGATAGACTCCCTAACGCGGCGCCAATACAATCCTACATTCCGCCGGTCACTGATAGGCGTGCCATATGGCCGAAGAACGCGCTCAACGCCGCCTCGCCGCCATCCTCGCCGCTGACGTAGTCGGTTACAGCCGACTCATGGAACAGGACGAGGCCGGCACGCTGGCGGCCCTCAAGGCTCGATGGAATGGCGTTCTGGAGCCGCTGGTCGCCACGCATGAGGGTCGCGTCTTCAAAGCCATGGGCGATGGGGTGCTCGTGGAGTTTGCCAGCGCGGTCAACGCCGTCCAGTGCGCAGTCGAACTGCAAGCGGCGATGGCGGCCGCCAACGCTGGCCTGGCGGAAGATACCCGAATTCTCCTCCGCATCGGGATCAATTTGGGCGACGTGTTGGTCGAAGGCAATGATCTCTATGGCGACGGAGTCAATATTGCGGCGCGGCTGGAGGCCATGGCCGACCCTGGCGGAATTTACGTCTCCCAAACCGTCTGCGACCATGTCAAGAACAAGGTCGAGCTCGAAGTTCGATGACCTTGGCGAGCAGAGCGTCAAGAACATCGCGGAGCCGGTGAGGGTCTATCGGATCGCAGGCACGGGCGATAACGAAGAGCGCATCACGCGCAGCCCCCACTCCCCTCAGGCCGTCGATCGCTGTGCTGCCGTTCGAGAACTTGAGCGGCGATCCCGAGCAGGAGTATTTCGCCGATGGCATGGTCGAAGAGATCATTACGGCGCTGTCGCGGATTCGATGGCTGTTCGTCATCGCCCGCAATTCGAGCTTCACCTACAAGGGCCGCGCGGTCGACGTGAAGCAGGTCGGGCGCGAACTGGGGGTGCGCTACGTGCTGGAAGGCAGCGTGCGCAAGGCTGGCGACAGACTGCGCATCGCGGGCCAGCTCATCGATGCTTCAACCGGCGCGCATCTTTGGGCGGACCGCTTCGAAGGCGGGCTTGAAGACATCTTCGATTTGCAGGACCGGGTGACGGCGAGCGTCGTGGGCACGATCGGGCCGAAGCTGGAAGCAGGCCGAGATCGAACGGGCCAAGCGCAAGCCGACCGCGGATCTGACGCCTATGACTATTTCTTACGCGGCATGGCGGGCGTCTATCTATGGACCCGCGAGGGCAACGAAGAGGCGTTGTCGTTTTTCCGCCGGGCTATCGAACTTGACCCCGGCTTCGCCGCCGCCTATGGGATGGCAGCGGGCTGCTACGCGAGCGCAAGGCGGGTGGTTGGATGGTGGATCGGGTGCAGGAGATCGCCGAGGCCAAACGCTTGGCCCGACGGGCGGTTGAATTGGGAAGGAAGACGCGTTGGCGTTGGCCACGGCTGGCATCGCGTTGGCGTACGTCGTCGGCGACCTCGACGCCGCCGCCGCTGTCGTCGATCAGGCGTTGACACTCAACCCAAACCTAGCCTGGGCCTGGGCGTTCGGCGGCTTCGTAAAGGCATGGCTGGGCGAACCAGAGGCTGTCATCGAGCGGACAACCCGTGCCATGCGGCTAAGCCCACGGGACCCTCAGCTGTTCAATATGCAAACCGCCATGGCTCACGCTCATTTCCTCGCCGGGCGCTATATCGAGGCGCTGTCGTGGGCCGAAGCGGCCGCGCGGGGCAACCCAAATTTTGCTTTTGTAAACGGCGTGGTTGCGGTGAACGCAGCGCTTGCCGGCCGGCCTGAGGTGGCGGAGAAGGCAGTGGCCCGGCTGCGTCAGCTTCAGCCTCAGCTGCGAGTATCCGATCTGATGGAGATTTTTCCGTTCCGCCAACCGGAACACCGTAACAAGTGGATTGAAGGGCTCGTGTTGGCCGGGATACCGGAATGACTTTCCTAGTAACTTTGACATCTGGAGATGTCCGAAAATGGCACGTTCCGGACGTCACGCCCGTTTTGCGGTTTGACCGCTATTGAGGGCTAAGCGGACTTAGCGCGGACCCGGCTGATATGGCCGCTTTTGACCCATTGCGAACAAAATTACGGCTGGGTGTGACGTACGGTCAGCGGTGTCCGTTCCAACTCGGCCAGGGCTCTCTTAACCACCTTACCGTAATTGTTCTTCGGAAGCTCCTCCACCAATCGGTAGTGCTTGGGTCTCTTGAAGCGGGCCATATTTTCCAAGCAATGGCGGTCAAGTCGCTTAACAAGATCCTTATCGTCAGTTGAGGCTACAACATAGGCTACCACGATCTCTCCCCATTCGGGGTCCGGCGTGCCGATCACCGCCGCTTCCACCACATCGGGATGCGCGAGCAGCACATCCTCGACCTCGATGGGATAAATGTTCGTGCCGCCCGAGATGATGGTTTCCTTGGATCGCCCGGCCAGCACCAGAACACCGTTCTCCGCGAACCGGCCCAGATCGCCCGTGTAGAGCCAGCCGTTGCGGAAGGTATTCGCCGTGGCTTCCGGGTTCTTCCAGTAGCCAAGGCAGACCGCCGGAGAGCGGACGCAGACTTCCCCAACGACTGCCGTCCGCGAGGTCGTTGCCGTTCTCATCCTTGATCCGCACTTCGCCCGCAGAAAACGGCACGCCCACGGAGCGCAGATAGGCCTCGTCCCGCCGGTCGAAGGCGGCGGAGAACGCGCCGCGCCGCATGGACGTGATAGACATCGGGCATTCGCCCTGTCCGTAGATCTGGGCGAAGCGATTACCGAAGTACGCCGACGCAGCGATAAGGTCGTCGTAGTACAGCGGCCCGCCGCCATAGACGACGGTGCGCAGGTTGCCGTGATCGGGCCGGTTTTCCTTGGCCCATCGCAGCATCCGCTTGACGATCGTCGGCGCTGCGAACAGCGACGATCGCGGATGGGCCCCGATCATGTCGAACAGTTCCGCCTCGTCGAACCCGCCGGAGGCCGGAACGGCCTGCACGCCGCCCACGGCCATGAACGGCAGGATTTAGAGGCCCGAGCCATGGGACATGGGCGCTGCATGCAGCAGCGCGTCTCCCGGCTCCAGGGCGTCCACGTCGGCCAGATACCCTGTTACCAGCGCCATCAGGTTGCCATGGGAGATCATGGCGCCTTTGGGAAAGCCGGTCGTTCCGCTGGTGTAAAACAGCCACGCCAGCGAGCCCGGTTCGCAGCGCGCGGGCGCTGCAGGCGCTGCCCCGGCCAATTGTCGCCGATCGGCATCCGACCCCATTTCGACAATCGAGACGTCCGCTGGCACCACGCCATCGATGGTGCCGGTGAGCTTGGGAGAGGTGAAGACCGCCACGGCTTCAGAATCGCACAGGATATGCTGGACTTCCTTGGGATGCAGCTTGGCGTTGATGGGAACTGCGGTGAGTCCGGCCCACCAGCAGGCGAACATAACCTCGACGTATTCGGGCCGGTTCGAGGGAAACATAGCGTGATCCGGTCACCGGGACGGGCGCCGGTAAGTGTTAGCAGCCCGGATGCGAGCGCGGCGACCCGGGCAGCGAGATCGCCGAAGGTGACATAGGAGCGAGCACCAACCGCTATGGCGGTGCGACCGGAAACTCCAGTGCGGTACGGGACAAAAGGGCTGCTGTATTCATAACTTATTATCCTCAGTACCAGCGTCCCGGCGGGATCGGCTGAAATGCTCCTACCGGCGCGGATATTGATTAACCTCCCCCTCGCCTGTGGAGCGTAACCGCCTCCACATGATGTCCGGAGTTGGCACGTCTCGGATGCTCCCCGCCTTTGGAGTTCGGCCGCTACTGCGGGCTGCCGCCTGGCGGGGCCTTCTACGTCAGCTCTATACCGGAGCGGACCTTTGTCGTGTCTTGCACTTGCAGCTTGCAGATGAGCACGAATCGTTCGAGCCAACGGCGAGGCCCCGGCGATGGCGCTCGTGTGAATGCGCCGGAGTTCAGCAGCCAGACCAGTCAAATCCCCGTCTTTGCGAACCTCATGGCCAGCGAACCGATGTTCGGTAAAGGTGGCTGCAAGTCCCCGCAACCATCTTTACCGAACGAACCGCCAAGTCGCCCGACTTGGCGGCTTTTTTTGCTTGCAGTGTCTTTACAGGAATCAGGCGTTCGCGCTGAGCGCTTTGGCCAGCGAAGCGATGCCGACAGCGAACGTGTTTCGGCCCACCTGTTCTTTAATTCGCGCTTCATCAGTTTCGGCGACATCGAAATCCGCCGTCCATTCGACGAAGGTCTTGTCGCCCTCGGTCACCGGCTTGCAGGTGAAGCGGGCGATGTAGTTTCGGATCGGCAGCGGCGAGACGATGATGTTGTAGGTGAAACTGCGGTCGAGGTCGCTGAAGGACAAGAGCCGCTCCCGCAGATGGCCACCGTCAGCCAGCTTGAAATTGCGCACGCAGCCGACACGGTCGCTCGGCAAGTCGTCCTCGATATGGCTCTCGGCGATGATCGGATGCCATTCATGGTGGCCGTTGAAATCGCGGGCATAGGCCCAGACCTTGTCGACCGGCAGATTGATGATTCCGCTGATATAGACGTTGGCCATCGGATTCCCCTCCCCTAGGGCATGATTTCGCGGAACTGCGCGACCAGAGCGTCGGCGAATTCCGCATCGTTGATGTGGTAAGGCAAGCGGATCAGCTGGCGCGCTGGCCCCGGCTTTAGTGTGCGCTCGATTGCTTCGAACAGCGCAGCGTCGGCTTCCGGGTCGTAGAAGGATTGGCCGGGCGCGTCGAGCGCCGAGACTCCTTTCTCCGGGATGAGAAACCGCACCGGACCTTCGCAACGGTTGAGCCGTTCTGCGATCCAGACGCCGATCATCTGGCATTCCTCTGATGTCGTGCGCATCAGCGTGACCTGCGGGTTGTGGCGGTGAAGCAGCCGCCCACGATACTTCTGCGGCACGCTTTCCGGCCCCCAGAAGTTCACCATGTCGAGCGCGCCAAACGAGCCGACATAAGGAACGCGGCTGCGAGCGATGGCGCCCAGTCGGTCCGGGCCGGCGCTCAGCACGCCGCCGAGCAGCAGATCGCACACCTCTGTTGTCGTGGCGTCAAGCACGCCGACGAGCATGGCGCTATCCACCAACTTCTCCATCGCCCGTCCGCCTGAGCCCGTGGCGTGGAACACGACGCAGTCATAGTCGGCACGCAGCGCCCCGGCGGCGCGGGTCACGCAGGGCGTGGTAACTCCGAACATGGTGAGGCCGATCGCCGGCTTGCCATCCGCCGTCGGCGCCGGCGCCCGCGCCATGCCGACGATGGCGGAGGCGGCATTGGTCAGCACAGCGCGGCTGATGCGGTTGAGGCCGGCGAAGTCGGTGACGGAATACATCATGGCGATATCGCTGACATCGACGAACGGCCCGACATCGCCCGACGCCAGGGTCGAGACCATCAGCTTCGGCACACCGATCGGCAACGCCCGCATGCCCGAGGTGACGATGGAGGTGCCGCCGCCGCCGCCGATGCCGAGCAGGCCGGCGACATCTTCGCGCCCGGTGATGAAGCGGGCAAAGGCCTCGCCCATGGCGGCAACAGCGGCGCCGCGATCATCCATTGCGAGCACGGCATCGGCGCCCTTGGAATGCTGCGCCGCGACATCGCGGGCGGCGACGTCTATGGGGATTTTCGGCCCCCGCGTGCCGACATCCACCAAAAGACAGGGGAAGCCGGTGCCGGCGACAAGATCCCGCAGAAAGGCGAGTTCTTCGCCCTTCGTGTCCGCCGTACCGACGATGTAGATGTGCTTCATTATGTTCCCGCGACAGGTTCGACCCGGGCCGGCAGAATTTGCTATTCCTGTGGGACGCCGGTACCGTATTGGCATGACCGTCTCACGTCAAGAACGCGAGGCAGCGCCGTTGGCTGCAAGAGGCCCGCGGGCACGGATGAGGCGAACGATGCTCGATACGGCCATGCGGTTGATGCAGAGCGGACTGATTCCGTCGGTGAGCGACGTCGCCGAAGCGGCGGAAGTGTCGCGCACGACCGCCTACCGCTATTTTCCGAGCCAGGCGGCGTTGATCCAGGCGGCGGTCGATAAGGCGTTGGGTCCGATCCTGGAATGGGACTCGGATTCCGGAGATGCCGAGGAGCGCATTTCCGATTTGCTCGCCTTCGCTTATCCGCGCATGCACCTCTATGAGGCGACGCTGCGGGCCGCGCTTTGGCTGGCGATCGACCAGTGGACGCGGCGTCAGGCCGGTACATTGGAACCGGAAGCGCCGATCGTGCGCGGCCACCGCAAGGCGCTGCTGCGCCTGGCGCTGGCGCCGCTGCGCGGAACGCTCGACCGCAAGGCGCTCGATCGCGTCACGCAATCCCTATCGCTGGTGTTCGGGACCGAGGCTTTCGTCGTCCTGAAGGATATCTGGCGGCTTGACGACAAGCAGGTGCTCCGCGTGGCGCTCTGGACCGCCCATGCCGTCGTCCGGACTGCCATCGCCGAGGCCGCGACGGTTGCTTCCGCCGCAACCGGTCATGCTAAAGTCAAGCCGGCAATAAGACCGCGCAAGAAGGAGAACGGCTCAACGAATAAACAAACCGCTGCTGGCCGGTTCGCCGGCCGCAGCACTTAGATTAGGGAGAGAAAACAAATGCTGAAGAGGACCTTGCTTGGAATGCTTGCTGGCGCGACCGTCGCATTCGCCGGCGTCACGGCTTCGGCTCAGGAGGAGCTGACGATCTTTTGGGCGGAATGGGATCCGTCCAACTACCTGCAGGAGCTGGCCAATCAATACACTGCCGAAACCGGCGTTGTGGTCACAGTGCAAACCACTCCATGGCCGGACTTTCAGACAAAGGCGTTCGCCGAGTTCAATGCCCATGGCGACGCCTATGACATTGTCGTTGGCGATTCCCAGTGGCTCGGCGCGGGCTCGGTGGGCGGCCACTATGTGGATCTCACCGAATTCTTCGCCAAGCACAAACTGACCGAATCGTTCGCACCCGCTACCGTTCAGGCCTATGCCGAATATCCGAAGGGCGGCGGCAAGTACTGGGCGATCCCGACCGAGGGCGACGCCACCGGCTGGGCCTATCGCAAGGACTGGTTCGAGGATCCGGCGGAGAAGGAAGCCTTCAAGGCCAAATACGGCTACGACCTGGACGTGCCGAAGACCTGGGCACAGATGCGCGACATCGCCGAATTCTTCCATCGCCCGGATCAGAAGCGATACGGCATCGCCATCTATACCGACAACGCCTATGACGCCCTGGTCATGGGCTTTGAAAATGCCCTCTTCAGCTATGGTGGCGATCTCGGCGACTATTCCACCTATAAGGTCGACGGCATCGTCAATTCGCCGGAGGCCGTGGCCGCGCTTGAGAGCTATAAGGAGCTCTACAAGTTCACGCCGCCGAACTGGGGCAAGGTGTTCTTCCTGGAGAACAACCAGGCGATCACCGAGGGCCTGGCGGCGATGAGCATGAACTATTTCGCCTTCTTCCCGGCACTCGCCAACAAGGCGGCAAACCCGTATGCAGATGTGACTGGCTACTTCGCAAATCCGGCCGGGCCGAGCGGTAAGCAGCATGCGGCACTGGGCGGACAGGGCATGTCGATCGTCAGCTATTCCACGAAACAGGAGGAAGCCTACAAGTTCCTCGAGTGGTTCGTCCGCGAAGACGTGCAGAAGAAGTGGGCCGAGCTCGGCGGTTACACCTGCAACGCCAAGGTTCTGGAATCGTCAGAGTTTCGCAATGCAACTCCCTATAACGAGGCCTTCTATCAGTCGATGTTCATGGTGAAGGACTTCTGGGCGGTGCCGGAATATGCGGAACTGCTGACCCAGATCAACAACCGAATCTATCCCTTCATCGTCGGCGGGGAAGGGTCGGCGAAGGAAGCGCTCGACGGGCTTGCCGCAGACTGGACGGAAACATTCAAGAAGTACGGCCGCCTGTAGGGTAAAGGCCGGCAGAGACACCGGAGGAGGATCTTCCTCCTCCGGTCGGCCGTCCGACGCGTAAGAGGGAGATATCAGTGGCGGCAATGGCGAAGCTCACCTCGAACTCGCGGGCGGCCGCGCGCGGTTGGAGCGATCTCACCATCCGCAATCTGTTCATCATCCCGACGATCCTCTTCCTGATCGTCTTCAACATCTTTCCGCTGATCTACTCTCTCGGCTACTCCTTCACCGATTTTCGCGCCTCCGTGAGCGAGCCGGCGAACTTTGTAGGCCTGCAGAATTATCGCGACCTGCTGGCAGACCCCAACATATGGCGCAATTTCTCAGTCACCGCGAAGTATGTGATCGTCTCCGTCGGCGGTCAGATGATCGTCGGCTTCGGCATTGCGCTGCTGCTAAACCGCGCCTTCCCCTTCAAGGGGTTGGTCACGACGCTCCTGCTGTTGCCGATGATGATGTCCATGGCGGTGGTCGGGCTTTTCTGGAAGCTGCTCTACGATCCGTCCTGGGGCATCATCAACTATGCTCTGGGGCTCGGCACCTTTGATTGGCTGTCCAATCCGAACATGGCGCTCTATGCTATCGCCATCACCGACATTTGGATGTGGGCTCCCTTCGTCATGCTGCTGTCGCTCGCAGGCCTATCGGCGGTTCCGCAGCATCTCTATGAAGCGGCGGCGATCGACCGCGCCGGGCGCTGGTACACCTTCACGCGCATAACCCTGCCGCTGGTGGCGCCGCTGCTGCTGATCGCCCTGATCTTCCGCACAATGGAGGCGTTCAAGACCTTCGACCTCGCCTTCATCATGAGCGGCCAGCCGACCACCGAAGTGATCGCCATCCGCCTCTATAAGATGGCGTTCCAGGAGTGGCAGACCGGCCGTTCCTGCGCGCTCGCCTACGTCATGTTGATCATCGTGCTCGCGATCACCAATATCTACGTGAAGTATCTAAACCGGGTGAAGGAGCGCTGAGATGGCCGCCGTCCGCACCCGGAGCCAGCAAGTCCTTCACCGTGTAGCCGTTGCCGCCGTGATTGTAATCACCCTGATCTTTCTGTTGCCGATTTACTGGATTACGTCGACCGCCTTCAAGTCCCGCGCCATTGCCACCTCGGTGCCGCCAACCGTGGTCTTTTCGCCGGAGATCACTTCTTTCATCAAGCTGTTCACCCGCCGCGTGCAACTGACAAAGCCGGTTGAACCTGAAGCGTATGACGCGGCGCCCTGGTGGGAGAAGCGCATTTATGACGGCGGCGAACGCGTCCTCAAGGTCGGCGACAGCGTCCAGCTATCGCAGTACCCCAACCGCTTCCAGAACAGCCTGATCATCGCTATCACCAGCACGTTGCTCGCGGTGTCCATGGGCACGCTGACGGCCTACGGGTTTTCCCGTTTCCGAATAGCCGGCGAACAGGATCTACTCTTCTTCATCCTCTCAACGCGCATGTTGCCGCCGGTGGTGGTCGCGATTCCCATGTTTCTGATGTACCGCGCCGTCGGCATGACGGATACCCACTTCGGTTTGATCATCCTCTACACGGCCTTCAACCTTTCCTTTTCAGTCTGGCTGATGAAAGGCTTTATCGATGAGATTCCCAAGGAATATGAAGAGGCGGCGCTGGTCGACGGCTATACGCGGCTGCAGGCCTTCGTCAAGATCGTCCTGCCCGAAGCAGTGACCGGCATCGCGGCGACCGCGGTGTTCTGCTTTATTGTCGCTTGGAATGAATATGCCTTTGCGCTGATGATGACCAACCGCCGGGCGCAGACGGCGCCGCCCTTCATCCCTGCGCAGATCGGTTCCGGACTGACCGACTGGACGGCTATCGCGGCCGGTACCTTCCTGTTCTTGCTGCCGGTGGCGATCTTCACCTTTGCGCTGCGTCGTCATCTGCTGCGGGGTGTAACGTTCGGAGCCATCCGGAAATGATGGCGGGGCGTGGGGAGCGATCATGAGCTTTCGCGGACTTAGCTCGAAATTCCTTGAGCCGTTGTCAATGTGGACGATGATCTTCGGCATCGTTGCGCTTTGCCAACCCTGGAGCGAACCGCTGCATCGCTATGGCCTGACGATCACGCTCGTTGGCCTCGTGGGTTTCAGCGTGTTTTCCAAATTCAAGCCCGAGTCGAACCCGGACTGACCGATCATGGCCGACATCATCCTGCGGGACATCCAGAAATATTTCGGAGAAGCCCATGTCATTCGGCAACTCAACCTGGAGGTTCGGCACCGGGAATTCGTCGTCCTGCTCGGCCCGTCGGGCTGCGGCAAGACAACAACCTTGCGGGCCATCGCCGGACTGGAGGAGATCGATAGCGGCAACATCCTCATCGAAGGCAAACCGGTGGAAAATCTCCGAGCTTCGGACCGGGATATCGCCTTCGTCTTCCAGCTCTACGCCCTCTACCCCCATTTGACGGCCTATGAGAACATCGCCTTTCCGCTCCGCGCCACGAGTGAAAGCCGGGCCGCCGTCGACTCCCAGGTCCGCCGCGTCGCCAATGCGCTCGCCATCGAGCATCTGCTGAACAAACGGCCGTCGGCACTATCAGGCGGCGATATGCAGCGAGTCGCGATCGGACGGGCGCTGGTGCGGCGGCCGAAGGCTATGTTGATGGATGAGCCGATCGGCTCCCTGGATGCCAAGCTACGCGAGGACATGCGCACGGAGATCAAGAGATTGCACCTGGAGAACGAGACGACCACAGTCTATGTGACTCATGACCAGGTGGAGGCCATGTCGCTGGCCGATCGGATTGCGGTCATGCATGACGGCGTGTTGCAGCAGGTCGGCACGCCAACAGAAGTCTATCACCATCCGGCCAATCTGTTCGTCGCCCAGTTCATCGGCAGTCCGGTAATGAACATCGCCAAGGCGAGTTTGCGCGAAGAAAATGGCCGCGCCCAGGTGGTGATCGGCGATGGCGACGGCGCTTTCGATTTGCCGGCAGAACTCCAGCGGCAGGTCGCCGCCGCGAACCGCGGGGAGCTGACGATCGGCGTCCGGCCGGAAAGCGTGCGCGTTGCCCGTCAGCCCGCCGATGGCTTCACCCAGGTGGAGGCCCATATCATCGAGCCGCTGGGCGCCTACGACATCGTCGATCTCAAGCTCGGCCGGCAAATCCTCCGGGCGCGGACACCGAGCGGCTTCGTCGCCCGGGCTGGCGATACCGTCTGGGTGAAGCTCGACGCGGCACAGACTCATTTCTTCGAGACAAGCAGCGGCGGGTCGCTGGACGCAAGGCTGAGCGGGTGACATGGCGCATATCCGGCTCGAAAACGTCACCAAGACTTTTGGCGCCCACACCGCGCTCAAGGGCCTCGATCTGGAAATCGCCGACGGCGAGTTCTTCGTGCTGCTCGGGCCGACCGGCGCCGGCAAAACCACGACGCTGCGGCTGATCGCCGGACTCGAGCGGCCGAATTCCGGCTCGATCAGGATCGACCATGAGGACGTGCTGGAGTGGAACGCGGCGCAGCGCGACGTCGCGCTCGTGTTCCAGCACTATTCCCTCTATCCGCGCTACACGGTGCGGCAAAATCTCGAGTTTCCCCTGAAGTCCAGGGTGCGCCGCTATCCGCAGCCGGAGATCGAGGCCCGCGTCGCCCGCGCGGCAAGGACGCTGCGGATCGAACACCTGCTGGACCGCAAGACCGATCGCCTGTCCGGCGGTGAGATGCAGCGCGTATCGATCGGCCGCGCGATCGTGCGTGACCCGCGGGCTTTCCTGATGGACGAGCCGTTGTCCAATCTCGACGCCAAGCTGCGCGAGGCGCTGCGCTCCGAACTCAAGGACTTGCAGATGAAGCTCGGCGCCACCTTCCTGTTCGTCACCCATGATCAGATCGAGGCGATGTCCATGGGCGACAAGGTCGGTGTCCTCAATCAGGGCCGTATCATCCAGGTTGGCACGCCGCAGGAGATCTATAACCGGCCGTGCGATCTGTTCGTCGCCGGCTTTGTCGGTTCGCCGGCGATGAACCTCCTGCCGGGCGAGAGCGGCAATGGGCGGCTTGCGGCCTTGGCCGGCCAGATGGATCTAATGACCGAAGTATCGGCTCCCGGGTGGTTGGCAAACCACTCGGGCCGCGTCACGGTAGGCATCCGTTCCGAGGACCTCCGCATTGGGCCGGCGGAGGCTGTTGAGGCGCGGGTCCACGATGTCGAGAATCTCGGCGTCGAGAAGATCGTCACGCTCCGGGTCGGTGAGCATCTTCTGCGGGCTACCGCGCCGGCGGCACTGGAGCTACCGATCGATAGCCCTGTGCGATTTGGGTGGAATCCGGAGAAACTGCATTTTTTCGACGGCGTGACGGGCGCGAACCTCGCGATCCGCTGAAATGGCGGCGGTTGGCTCAGGCGTCGATCGCCCAGCAACCGGTCGCGCACAATTGTCAGATGCTGGAGTTCGTGGAGGCGTTGGTGATGAGATTCTTGGAGATTGTTAGAGAGGTAAAGTGGTGACGAACCAGTCTCAACATCCGTCGAACTGCCCTATCCATTCCCGCTTCCTCCGCAAGAGGGAACAATGGGCGAGGTCTGCCGGCGGCCGAGAAACATGCGGTGCAAACTATGGTGCAATCAGCGCATTCTCTTCGTCACCGAATTCGAAGTTGTCACACCCCTCCATCTACCGCCTCCCACAAGGGGAAGGAGTAGAGTTCTCACGTGACGTTGGGAGTTACGTGTAATGCTCCGCATCCCCCGCAAGGACATCCTCGACAGGTTCCGCGCCATGATCGCACGCGGGGAGCCGATCGTCGGCGCCGGCGCCGGTACCGGACTGTCGGCGAAATGCGAGGAGGCCGGCGGCATCGACCTTATCGTCATCTACAATTCCGGCCGCTACCGCATGGCGGGCCGTGGCTCGCTGGCGGGGCTTATGGCCTATGGCAACGCTAACGACATCGTTCTGGAAATGGCGCGGGAAGTGCTGCCGGTGGTGAAGAACACGCCGGTGCTGGCTGGCGTTAACGGCACCGATCCCTTCATGCTGCTGGATCCGTTCCTGACGCAGATCGCGTCGCTCGGTTTCTCCGGCGTGCAGAACTTTCCCACTGTCGGCCTTTTCGATGGGACCTTTCGCAAGAATCTGGAAGAAACCGGCATGGGATATGGCCTCGAAGTGGACATGATTCGCAAAGCCCATGAAATGGACCTGCTGACCACGCCCTATGTATTCTCCGAGTCGGAGGCCGAAGCGATGGCCAAGGCGGGCGCCGACATCGTCGTCTGCCACCTCGGGCTCACGACCGGCGGCGCCATCGGCGCAGAGACAGCGCTGATGCCCGGAGACTGCGTGCCCTTGATCAATGCCTGGTCGGCAGCCGCGCGCGCCGTGCGGCCGGACATCATCGTGCTCTGCCATGGCGGGCCGATCTCCTCGCCGGAAGACGCCACCTACATCCTAAAAGTCTGCCCGGATTGCCACGGTTTCTACGGCGCCTCCAGCATGGAGCGGCTGCCGACAGAAATCGCGCTGACTGAGCAGACGAGGAAATTCAAAGCAATCAAACGAAGCTGATCGGCCGGCCATGGGGCCGCGGCGCCGCCAAGGCCCACCGCGCCATGGAAAGCCGCCGCACCTTGGGGTCGAGGATCCTGCTGCCATAGTCTGGTATTTGAGAGTGCCCTTGCTCATTTGCCAGGCAGTGTCCTCTCCATTAATTTCAATGGAAGGATAGTTCAGGCGACCCCAACTTGCTTCTTGCCTCGAACCATGACCGGCGCTGGCCGACCAGTGGAAGCGCAGGTCGAGTACGAGAAGTCGGAGCACCCGTGTCGACGAACCTCGCGGCAATTTATGTTCGGCTTGGGCGAATAGACGAAGCGCGCGCGGTTACTTCTGAGTTTCTGAAGAGCTATCCCGGCTGGTTTGTGAAAGCGGAAGCGACATGGCCGGCAGGGAGGATGCCGCAGTTGATCGAGCCGCTCCTGCATGCCTTCCTGGATGACCTCCGTAAGGCTGGGCTGCCGGAATGAGTGTTTGTTATTTTGCGTTTGGCCACTAGCGTTCGGCAGCTTCTGGCACCAAGCGGACGCTCCCGTGTCTTTGACGAAGCCAAATCAAAGAAGCGCTAGAAATAAGCCGATGCAGCTCTTTTTTGTGATTTCGCTGGCCAATCGGGCTGCATATGGCCCGGTATTGAACTGAAACAACACAAGCACAGTAGCCACCGACTGCCCATCGTCAGATAGTGGCAGCATTAAGCAGTCGACATCGTAAGTTGTTCCGGCTTGGAAGTTTGTAAATGGCTCCAGCGAGTGAATTGGCTGATGAGTTGCGACAACCATTTCGTACTGATCAAGCACGACCGGATGATCCCGGAAGAACTTGACCTCTTCAAAAGATTTTCCGGTTCGGTTCTCGCCGGTTGCACTGACTACATTCGTGCCAACCAGGCGATAACGGAAGTTTCGCGAGCCATGCAACGCATCAATTAGCATGATGTTCGGCAAATAGCCGCGAGGCATCTCCAAAGGATCGATATCCTTACGCGCCGGCAACGTCCGACTGCCACGGAGATCTGCCCAATAGTCGTAGAAGCGGATCAGGCCCGGTTCGGTAAGTTTTCTGCGGAAATCGGACATCGTTAATGACCGCCTAAGATCGTGGCAAATCCAACATATGTTACCGCAATGCCGTTAAGGACTGATGATTGTGCACAAATCTTTGAATCTCCCGGCGCTTAGGGGAGTGTGACAGGCTCCCGTTAACCGCTATCAGGGGTAAACCGAAATAGCGCGGACCCAGCTGATGCGTCAGTTCACGACCCATAATGGACTCTCGCAATGTTCGCACTCGCAGGTAAGGCGAGAGTGCATTGAGCACAAGTTCACGTTCGATGAGACGCACCTTCGTCGGCTCATGTCCATGTATGCCCGCTCCAACAAAAAGGGCCAAAACGCACTTGGCGCCAGATACGGACGACCCGATTGGCCAAACTGCCGATGTGTTGGGCCGCATCACTGCCGAACCCATCTCCGGCAGCTTGCATACCGCCGTTCACTGTGCGTGAGTCTACCCCAACAAGATAGGATCGCACGATGCCAGTCGGAAAAGTCGGGACGCTGATCGTCGGTGGCGGTCAGGCCGGGTTGGCGATGAGCGAGCAACTCAGTCAAGCGTGGCCTGTCCCACCTGGTCGTGGAACGGCATCGGATTGCCGAACGCTGGCGCTCGGAAAGGTGGGACGGTTTACACGCCAACGGACCCGCCTGGCATGACAGATTGCCGGGTCTGCCAATCGCCGGCGTTGATCCCGACGGCTTCGCGACGCGCAACCAAATGGTGGACTATTTTGTCTCCTACGCCGAACGAATTGCCGCACCTATCCGCTGCGGCGTCACGGTGACGGCGCTGCACGCGAAGGCCGGCGGGACCGGCTTCCGCTCCGAAACGTCCGATGGTGAGATCGAAGCCGCCAACGTGGTCGCCGCCACCGGACCGTTTCAACGCCCGATCATTCCGGCCGTCGTGCCGCCAGAGGCCGGAATCGTGCAAATGCATTCCAATGGATACCGCAATCCCGGCCAGTTGCCGGAGGGCGCAGTGCTGGTGGTCGGGGCCGGTTCTTCGGGTGCTCAGATCGCCGACGAACTTTCACGGGCGGGCCGGCGCGTCTACCTGTCCGTCGGCCACCATGAGCGGCCTCCCAGGCGATATCGCGGCCGTGATTTCTGCTGGTGGTTGGGTGTCCTCGGCATGTGGGACGCTCCAACCCAAGATCCAACAGTAAAGCACGTCACGATCGCGGTCAGCGGCGCCTATGGCGGCCGCACCATTGACTTTCGGCGCCTTGCGGCCGGCGGCGTGATGCTGCTTGGCAGGTCGGAGGTCTTTCGGCGATGGTGCGATGCGCTTCTCACCCGACCTGGCGAGCAACCTCGCGCAAGGCGATGCGAACTATCTGTCCTTTCTCGACGCGGCCGACGCCTATGTTGCTCAGAAAGGTCTCGACCTGCCGGAGGAGCCGGCGGCTCGAACGGTCGAACCGGAGCCTACATGCGTTACCGACCCCATCCTGCAGCTGAACCTCCGCGAAACCGGAATAGCCGCTATAGTCTGGGCAACGGGATTTACGCTCGATTTCAGTTGGCTGAAGGTTGACGCATTTGACGAACGCGGGATGCCGGTCCATCGGCGCGGCGTAGCAGATGTGCCCGGGCTCTACTTCCTTGGGCTGAGTTGGCTGTCCCGAAGGGCGTCGGCGTTCATCTTTGGTGTCGAACAGGATGCGGTACATCTGGCGGAGCATATCGCCGCACGCGCGTAGCGGCCGCCATCCATCGGCGCGGCGACGACGGCCGTAATCGTTTGGCCCAGCCGATTTTAATATCATCCTGGCGACGGAAGGGCGGCCGCTTTTGGCGAAGAGCAGATAGTATCTTCTCAACCGGAATTGTCAGTATTTTACCCGAAGCGGCCCTTAGCGCGCGATAAACTCGCCAACGTGGCGCCCATACAATCAATTCCACTGCGGTCTCTGAAATCAATCGCACCATATGGTCGAAGAACGCGCTCAACGCCGTCTTGCCGCAATCCTGGCTGCCGACGTGGTCGGCTATAGCCGGCTGATGGAAGTCGACGAGGCTGGCACGCTGGCCGCGCTCAAGGCGCGACGCAAGAGAGTGCTCGGACCCGCTGGTCGGCAAGC
Source organism: uncultured Alphaproteobacteria bacterium (assembly GCA_963851215.1). Lineage (GTDB taxonomy): Bacteria > Pseudomonadota > Alphaproteobacteria > Dongiales > Dongiaceae > DATKFM01. The sequence continues at coordinate 352,223 of CAWKOG010000021.1, read as the reverse complement.
ATCAGGGCCGAATCTTCAAGACTGACCGGCGATGGCGTGTTGTTCGAGTTCGCCAGCGCCGTCAATGCCGTGCAATGCGCCGTCGACCTCCAGCAGGCGCATGGCCACTGCAATGGTGGTCAGCCGGACGACCGCCACATCGTGCTGCGCGTCGGCGTCAACCTCGGCGACGTGATGGTCGAGGGCAGCGATCTCTACGGTGACGGCGTCAATGTCGCGGCGCGTTTGGAAGCGTTAGCCGAACCGGGCGGCATTTTTGTGTCTCCGGTACCGCCTCATGACCATATCAAGAACAAGGTCAAGGTCGGCTTTGAGGATCTCGGGCGCGCAAACCTTAAAGAACATCGCCGAACCGGTGCGCGCTTATCGTGTCACGGGCACGCCGACCGTCGACGGCGCCCTCGCCGCAAGCACGCCATCGACCGAAACCTCGATCGCCGTGCTGCCCTTCACCAACATGTCGGGCGATCCTGAGCAGGAGTATTTCAGCGACGGCATCACCGAGGACATCATCACCGACCTTTCCAAAGTTTCTACGCTCTATGTCGTGTCGCGAACACCGTATTCGCCTTCAAGGGTAAGTCGGTCGACATCGGCAGATAGCCCGACGGTTGAAGGTCAGGCATGTCGCTGGAAGGCAGCGTACGCAAGGCCGGTGGGCGCGTGCGGATCAGCGCGCAGCTGATCGATGCGACCAATAGACGGCCATGTCTGGGCGGAGCGCTACGACCGTGAGCTGAATGACATCTTCGCGCTGCAGGATGAGATCTCGCAGGCTATCGTCGCGGCGTTGAAGGTCAGACTGCTGCCGGAAGAAAGGAAGGCGATCGAGAACCGCTCGACCCATGATCCGGAAGCCTACGAGCTCTATCTCCAGGGCCGGCACTAACCTGAGAAGCTCAGCGCAAGAAACCTGGAGATAGCCATTAGGTTCTGCCAGCGCGCGTTGGATATCGACCCCAATTATGCCCGCGCCTGGGCGTTGGTCGCCATTTGCCAGCACTTCCTGCATCGCAGGGGAAGGTCGGAGGAATTCGGGCCTATCCGCCGCCGAAAAGGCGCTCTCTCTAGATCCGACCCTGGCCGAGGCTCATGCTACCAAGGGGCGGGTCCTGGCCGAAATCGGCCGTTACGAGGAGGCTCTGGCGGCGCACGAGGAATCGCTTCGCCTGGAACCGGATTCCTATGAAGTGCGAGCATCGTTTTGGCGTGACCTGCATGGAGCTCGGCCGCAATGAAGCTGCGATTGAGCATTTTGAGCGCGCAGCTCAACTCCTTGAAACGGACTTTACCGCCCTGAACTTTATGGCCGCAGTTTCTAAGGCGCTCGGCCGGCATGACGAATTCATCTCTGCCGCACGCCGGGCGTTGGAGCGCATCGAAAGAGAGATCGCGCTGCGGCCCGACAATGCAGATGCAATCGTGTTCGGCTCCATGACGTTGGCCTATCTGGGGGAGAAAGAACGCGCCAAGGAATGGGCCTCGCGCGCACTGACGATCGAGCCGGACGATGCGATGGACCGCTACAACCTTGCTTGCGCCTTCGCCCAAATGGACGAGCCGGATCAGGCCCTCGATCTATTGGAGTTTTACTTTTGCAAGGCGCCCCCCGACCACCTCGCATGGACTAAGCGAGACCCTGATCTCACGCCGCTGCACGACCATCCGCGTTACCAGACTCTGATCGCGCGCGAAGAAGCGAGATTAGCGGCGGCTCGGGCCGAGCAAGCGAACAAAGCAGGCTGACATTGCACGCGCTTCGCTGGCCTAAATTTCCCGCAGTTCCGGTTTTGGCACCAAGCGGACGCTCCCGTGCCTTTGGGGTTTGGCCGCTGTTGAGGGACAAGCAGACGTAGCAGGGTCCCGGCGTAACGGCCACTTGTGACCCAAAGCTGACGCTGGCGACATGCAGCCTGCGCGATCAAGCGCGCCCCTTCCTCGAGGGCATGGCTAAATAGCGCCCGGATGTCGTTCAGCGTGTTGTCCCACAGGGCGACCGCCGAATTCACCCTCCATGCCAACGTAGTAGCGAATAGTCGTCTCGATGCGGCTGTGGCCGAGAAAGCAGCGGACCGTCTCATAATCGCCGGGATGCCACTACAAATAGAGCAGCGCACACACATGGCGGAACTGATGCGCCGAGATCCGTACGCCGACGGCGGTCACCTCGGCGATCTGCTTGCTCAAGGCGGACGATTGCCCCGGCCGCCGGCCTCTGCCTGGGAAGAGGAATGGGGAGCCTGGTTCCGCTAGCAGCGGCCACAGCCGCTGGCAGAAGCGGTCGATCATAGCGGCCGTACTCGCTGGCAGCGGATAGGACAGGTCGACTTCGTTCTTCACCTCGGCGGGAAACTCGAGGACCACCCGCGCCTTGAGTCCCCGACCGTAGATCTTGTAGTGCGTGTCCAGGCGGATTGTGTGCAAATTCTGGATGCGGATCGGCGCATGAAGAGGGATCTCGATCGCCATGGCCACCGCGGCGCAGCGGGCATCGGCGCAAGTGGGTTGCGGCTTGCCGACTAAAGGGGCGAGCAGCTGCTGGGGTAGGGTCACAAAACGGGCGAGCAGGTCCGGGTCCTTGAAACGATTGAGAAGCCCCCTGTTCTGTTGCGCGGTTGGCGATGAAGAAGTTGCGAGCTAGGCGACTAGCTTTCGACCCGGCAGAATCGATATGACAAGTTTGGGCGAGGGCAGATTGAATCGCTTGGTGAAATCCCTAATCGCGTCCCCGCGACCAACCTCTCACCATTTGTTAACCATAACTTCAAGTGACCGCCCTACTATATTGCGATGCCCGGATTTTGCAATTCTCGCTGGTAGCACACCTCCGCTACCACATTCTTTCAAACGCCTGATTTGACCAACTTGCTGTTTCATCAACGGCGAGGCGGCTAGTGCTTTGCGGCAGTCGGCGCGTAACATGCGCTGGATCGGGCTGTATAGGCCGGAACTGGATTTTGAGCCTCATTGACGGCTTAACCCTAGGTTAACGCTTCCGTGGAATAACATGCAGGTTGGTTAAGCTATGTGATGTCCGGATGCAGCGGACGACACCATTCGGTGTGCCAGCGGCAACGGGCGAGCGCCTTCAGTTGAACTAACTTGAGCGTGACAAACATGTCGAAGAAAACGAAGACTCCAGCGAGCAGCGGTCGCAAGCGGCGGAAGCGTCACCTTGATCGCGCTTCGGTCGCCCTAGCCACAGTGATGGCGGCTGGCGTGGTTCTGGCGCCAACCGGAGCCAATGCCACGCTCACCACTGGCCGGGACGAGGCTCCTTATACGTCGGTGATGACCGAAGGCGGCGAGACCGTCCTGCGCGATGTCCTGCGCGAGCAGCCTAAGAGCGAGATGGCCAAGGCGGCGTTCGTGCAGTTGGCGGCTCTCTGCGGCGGCGACTCGACGGCCGGGCGCGATGGCGATTGCACGGTCAGTGTCACCTCCAACTCAAATTCCTCGCCGACCAAGGCCGGCCAGGGCGGCAACAATCAGATCTACCAGTAGACCTGACGCGGTGGTCTGATCCTCCGCGCCGCAGAAATTTTAGGCGCATAGGGGAAAGGTTGGCCGCCCACGGCGGCAAGAAGTCTCGAGTCCTGATGATACTATGAAATGCGACGTTGCGATCATCGGAGACTTCCGGTTCCCCGGCGGCACATCGTCCAGTATTGCGCATGAGATCCGCGCCCTGCGGCAAGGCGGCTACAGCGTCGGACTCGTGCCGGTGCAGGCGCCGATTCTAAAGCGCGACCGTCCGTTCCATCCGCTTATTCAGTCGACAATCGATCGCGGTGACGCACAGCTCCTTACCGATGGCGGCGCCGTTGAGGCGCGCCTCGGCTTGTTCGAGAATCCGCAGGTCTTCACCGAACTGCCGTCACGGCTACCGCGATTGTCGCTCGGCGAGAAAATCCTGATCGTCCATCATCCGGCGCTCGACGCCCGTGGCACTCCTTGGTACGACCCCGCCGCTGTTCATAGGGTCTGCGAGACCATCGGCGGCAAGGGTCTGGTGTGGGCGCCGATTTCGCCCATCTGCCGCGCCAATGCACGGCAGGCGAAGCTGCCCTTTCAATTACTTGATGAAGACTGGCTGAACATATTCTTCGTCGAGGACTGGCGATCGGAGCGCAAACGTCCTGCAGGGGAGCGTCCGGTAATTGGCCGGCACAGCCGTCCCGAGTGGCACAAGTGGCCGGCGACGCGCGCCGAATTGCTGACGGTGTATCCCGATGACCCCGGCATCGATGTACGGTTTCTCGGCATCGGCGATCACGCGAAAAAACTCGTCGGCAAGTGGCCGGCAAACTGGAACGCGCTTGATTTCGGCGCCGTCGACGCGGCCGAGTTCCTGCGCAGCATCGATTTCTTCGTCTACTTTCATCACCCCGAATGGGTCGAGGCCTTCGGGCGCACTGTTGCCGAGGCCATCGCCAGCGGCGCCGTCGCAATCCTGCCGGAGCATTTCCGCGCCACTTTTGGCGAGGCCGCCTTGTATCGCAGGCCTGAAGAGGTGGTGTCGACCGTTAGGGAACTGCACTCCGATTGGGAGCAGTACCGCTTGCAGTCCACCCTCGGAACGAAGCTTGTGGAGCGTCGTTTTGGCCCTAAGCCTTATCTGGACCGTGTCGCCCGAACTCATCGGCAACGCAACCGACGGGCGCAGGAAGGTGGCGAGACCGCGCGCAACCGACAGGATTGCCTCGACGACTGAGCGCGAGAAATTCGACGTCATTGCATTGACGGACATGCGCACGCAGCGCGATACGGCTCTGCGCATCGCCCATGAAGCGGGAATCCAAGCGCAGGCCGGATTGCGAACGGGCTTCCTGCACATTCCCGCATCGTCGCAAAAAGCCTTGTTTATCCATCCGGAGATCGACGCCTGCGTGCGCGAGGGATTGGCGGAAGCCATCGATCCGCGCGAGAATCGACCATTGCATGCGCGGCTGTTAGTGATCCATGCGCCGCAGGGACTGTCAAAGACATCGCTGGCAAGCCTTCCGCCGATCTCGGCGGAGCGGGTGCTCATCGTCGTCGATCAGCCGCCCCGGCAGCTCTACGATGTTGCGGAGATGGGCGGGGCGTTTGCGGCATGCTTCGGCGGGCGCGTGACCTGGGCAGCGGTGAATGGCCGGGTAAGACGCGGGCTCGAGGCATCGAACGCCGGCATCGACATTTGGCCTGAGGATTGGCGGCCTGCCGTGCAAGCTTCGGCGCGGCGCCGCAGCGACCGGGAGGGCGCGGTCGTCATCGGTCGGGCCAGCCTAGGCGATGCGTCGCAATGGCCGGCGAGCCGGACGGCTCTGTTCGGGGCATATCCCGACGACGGATCATTAAGGGTGCGCATGCTGGGATTGTCCGCGATCGACGGATTTCCCCAAGGCAAACTGCCGGCAGGCTGGGAATGCTTTAAGCTTGGCGAGATCGCCTGCGGCAAGTTTATCGACAGTCTGGATTTCTTCGTCTACTTCGCCGGGGAAAAAGCAAGCGAGATTCCGGAGACGGCCATCGCCGAGGCCATGGCGCGTGGCGTCATCCCCATCCTGTCACCGAATTTCGCGTCACGCTTCGGCGATGGTGCTCTGTACTGCGAAGCCCGTGAAGTGGGCGATGTCGTGCGGCGGCTCGTCAAGCGCACCCAAAAGTGGGACGAGCAAAGCGACCGTGCCGTCGCCTTTGCCCGCGATAACTTTGGACCGCGGGCGCATCTGCAAAGACTGAACAAGCTAATGGACAAGCCACGACTCCGGCTGACTCAGCAGCGAGGACGTGACCCGAGCCGCGCACTTTTCGTGACTTCCAACGGCGTCGGGCTCGGTCATCTGACGCGCCTTCTGGCGATCGCCCGGCGCCTCCCCGAGCAAACGGAGCCGGTGTTTGCGACCATGAGCCAGGCCTTCGGTGTGGTGGAGTCCTTCGGCTACCCGGTCGAGTACATCCCCTTCCACGCCTATGCCGAATGCAACACCAACGACTGGCAGGGGTGGCTCAATCGGCAGCTCGATCAAATGATCGAGTTCTACGGAGCCCGTGCGCTGATCTTCGACGGCTCGATGCCCTATGCCGGTCTGCTAGGGGCGACGGCGCCGCGCCGCGATGTGTCTCTGATCTGGGTGCGGCGTGCGTTCTGGAAGCCCGAACAGCACAATGATGACCTGGTAACCCGGCAGCGCTTTTTCGATCTCGTCATCGAGCCGCAAGACATCGCGGAGGTCTATGACAAAGGGGCCACTGTCGGCGAACGCGGGCGGGCAAAGAGGGTCGCGCCGATCCGACTTCTCGATCCTGAGGAGCAGCTGCCACGCGCGGAAGCGGCCGCCGCTCTCGGCATCGATTCAACTCGCCCGGCTGTGCTGGTGCAGCTCGGCGGTGGCGCCACGCGAAATCTGGCCACCCTCACCGATACTGTTTTGAAGGCGTGCGCCGAGTTTCCGGAGCTTCAGGTGGTCGTTGCCGAATGGGCCATTTCCGCCTCGCCACTCGACCTTTGGCCAAACGTGAAGCGCCTCACCGGGTTCCCGATCGCCCGGTACTTCCAAGCCTTCGACTTCGCCGTCTCGGCCGCGGGATACAACACCTATCATGACGTGCTCTGCACCGGTCTGCCGTCCATCTTTGTACCCGACGACCACGTGATGATGGACGATCAAGTGGCGCGCGCCCGCTTTGCTGAGAGCGGTGGCGCCGCGATCCTACCACTGCCATTCGGCCCCGCGACCTTCAAGACGGCACTGACAGCCATGTTGGATCCTGAAACGCGACGCCAGCTTCGGGCAGGCTGTCGCAAATTCGCCGTGCCGAATGGGGCAGCCGCGGCTGCCCAGCTTATTGCCGACAGACTGTGCGCGTGATCTCGCCATGAAGAACAACTCGCCTGCCCTGACAAGAGAGCTAAGCGCATTGCGCGAACGCGTCGAAAGCCAGAATTGCCATATCGCGACGTTGGAGCGCCAACTACGCACATTGCTCGGAACGACCGGACTCGGGCCGGTTTCGGTAGAGGCGCACGCCCCATCTGCAAACCAGAGGCGCTGGCGCGCGAAGCCGGCAGCACGGAAGCCGGCGCCGGATCGCGGCTTCTGGCCGACGCCGGAAGACGACAGCCGATCACTCGTGCCGGCGCCCGGGCTTCGTGCTTACGCTCTCAAAGGTGCACCGCTCAAGGTAATAGGCATCTCCGTCTGCGGATTCAACCGCGAGGAGATTGAGCCGCTTGTCGAATTTATCGAACAGCATCAGAGCCAGGACCGGAGCTTCATCCCCGTGTTTCTCACGGATTCGACCGCTGCGAATGTCTTCCGGCGCCGTGGCTTCGTATTCGAGTACTTGCCGCCGCCTAATCGCGTTCGTCTGCGGGGCAGCAAGCCCTGGGCCGACTACGCAGCCGAACGCCGCCGCCTAGTCGCAAAAAAATGGGGCATGGCCGATATCATCACCTTCGGCGATGTCACCTTCGGGCGCCCGAAGGACCCGGTTGAGGCGGAGATCACGGCAACGCCGAGGGCAAAGAGTGTGGCGGTTCGCAGGCCAGAGGCAAAGAAGACTTCCATGAGCAAAGCCCGGACCGGACGGGCATCGCGGACAACCGCGCCAGAGCGCGCGCACCCCGCAGTCAGATAGGCCGACCCGCAATCACCTTTTTTGGGCGAGGCCCCAGCGCTCGTCTTCGCGGAAGTTGTGGAATGAGGGATGCTGTTTCACCAGCAGCTCCCAGACCTTGCGGATCTGCTCCGTTCGGAACTCCCGCTCCGTAAGGCCAGCGCTCTTCGGAAGCTCACCCGAGGGTGGGATAAGGCCGCGCTCGGAGTAAGTCTTGAGAAAAGAGTGGTTGAGATCGTCGAACAGGATCCAACCTCCGCTGCGCAGGAGTTTCTCAACCAGGAAGAACGCGAAACCGTCGGGCTCCCAGCGGTGCCCGCCGTCGATGTAGCAAAAGTCGAAGCGCGGCGCCGAGGAATCTTCGATGAGATCCATAAGCCGCCAATTGTACGAAGCCTCTTCATAGTGGATCGTCACATAGCTTTGAAGATCGAGGCCTTGTAGCAATTGCTCAATGTTCGGCGAGAGGGCTTTCGCAGTTTGCCGATCGATCGTCGTGAGATGCCCACCGCCGTTTTTCTTCAGAATTGCCGCCGTGTAGGTGCTGCTGACACCGTGATGGAAGCCGAGCTCGAGGCAGTCCCTTATCTTATGTTGCGTGAAAAGCTCGTCGAGTGTCTTCGCCTGGACATAAGTCATATACGGCACCTTGCCGACGTAGTCGCGAACACGCTCGATCATAGCCAAATCAATCTGCGCTCATTGTCTTAGGAAAATCCGCCGCCGCGGAACCGCGACAGCGGTCTGCCCACTGCTTCTCGTACCATTACTTCTGCTTGTCGTCGGATTCAAGGGGGGGCGCCTCTGACCACTGCGATATGAGCAGCTCCAGCTCCCGGACGGCCGGCTTGGCACGGGCATAGCCAGCGTCCGCTGCGAGTCGGTACCAACGCAACGCTTCGCGCAAATCTTTGGCGACGCCGCGGCCTTTTCGGTACATCGTCGCAAGGCTGTACATGCTGCCGGGATGGCCGCCTTTGGCGCCGCGGAGATACCAGGCAACTGCCTCCCGGTCGTCGGGTTTTACGCCAAAGCCCTTCAAGTACATGCCACCCAGGGCCTGCGCAGCGCTGGCATCACCTTGCTCAGCTGTATCCCGATAGAGTGCCAGTGCCTTAGCATAGTCGGCAGGCCCTCCCAAGCCATCGCGACACATTCCTGCCAGGCGCAGCCGCGCCGTCTTGTCGCCCTGCGCCGCAGCTTTCTCGAACCAGGCGCGTGCGGCCGGGTAGTCCCGGGTGCTGCCGGGTCCATTCAAATACATGGTCGCAAGCCGAACCTGTCCCTTGGGGTCGCCCTGCAGCGCCGCGCGCTGATACCACGCCAGGGCCTGCTTGACGTCCGCAGGCGTAGCAATGCCCTCGCGATACATATCGGCCAAGCCGATCTGGGCCGTTGTGTTGCCGGCCTCGGCGAGCCGTTGATATATCTTGAAAGCTTGCACCGGTTCGCCGCCAGTGCCATTGCGATAGCGACGGGCGAGGCTCAGTTCGGCAGCAATGCTTTTCTTTGTCGGTGCATGCGCTGGAGCGGCGGCGGCGGTCGTTGGCGCGGTCTTGAGCATGGCGATGATTGCATCGTCAGCACGCCCGTAGCCGCCGGCGGCTGCCCTTTCGAGCCAGCGCCGCGCCTCGGCGACGTCCTTCCCGACTCCCCGGCCTTTCTGCAGCATCAGGCCAAGGCTGTACATGCTTCCGGCGTGGCCACTCTCGGCTCCGCGGCGGAACCATTCGACAGCAACCTTGTTATCGCGCTCGACGCCGAGGCCGTTCATGTACATCGCGCCGAGCGCCTGTGCGGCGGTGCCATTGCCGCTCAGTGCCGCCCGTTGATAGAGGGCAATAGCGTGTGAATAGTCGGGAGCACCGCCCAGGCCATCGCGATACATATTGGCGAGACGCACCTGAGCTGCCGCACTGCTTTGCGTCGCCGCCTTCTCCAGCCAAGAGCGCGCGGCCGGATAGTTCACTGGGGCGCCACGCCCTTCGAGATACATCGTGCCTAGCCGCAACTGGCCGTTGGTATTGCCTTGCTCGGCGGCCCGCTGATACCAGCTTACGGCCAGCTCGAGATCCGGCGTGACGGCGATTCCTTCACGGTACATATCCGCGAGGGTGACCTGTGCGGTGGCATTGCCTTCGCCAGCAAGGCGGCGATAGATGGCGACAGCTTCGGCGTGCTTACTGGCCGTACTGTTGAGAAACTGCCGGGCGCGCCGGAGTTCGGCGGTAACAATGCGCGATCCCGCATTATGATCATCTGTGTCAGCCGCCGGCGGGACCGGAAGCGACCAAGGCATTTGCTCGAAGCACGGATTGGACGGGTCAGCGTCATTGCAAGGCTCGATCGTCGCAACGTTTTCAGCGATTTGATTGGCGGCGGACTTGTTGTCGGACACGATGCCGCCGGAAGACTTGGCTTCGAGCTGTGGTGGCTGCGATGAAGCAATATCCGTATTGCTATCGGCGAACCACCCGCCGACGACCCATCCGCCTATAACCGATACAGCGAGGCCGAAGACAAAGCCTGCCGTGATGACGATCCGCTTTAGCATTTAGATCAACTCTTAGGTCCGCCTGCGCCCCTCGCGATGCCGTCGGAGCGCCGGACGCCGAAACGAATTTGAGAAACATGCTCATTCAGTCGCATCGGCTGAACGGCGCTATTACGTGTAATTCAACACAGAAATAGCGCGTAATGGTTAACCAAGTCTTTCTTAACAATTTGAGATTCATTTTAGATTGTCGGCGAACACGCATCGGCGTAGGCTGCAAAAAAAGAAGCGTGGGAGGAAGTCGTGATCCGCAGAACAAAAGCCGGCACAACCGGCCGGCAGGTGCGTGCTCATGCAAAATGGGTGGGACGCGCGGCTTTGTTCGTCGTTCTTGTTTGCATTCTCGGTCGGCCATCTGCCGGCGCCGACCTAGAGCTGCGCTACTACGGCGCGACCTGGTGCGCACCCTGTCACACCGTCGAACCCATGGTCGAGCGCTGGGCGACGAAGCAGCCGGGCCTGCGCATTGTGAAACTCGATTATGATGCCACGAAGTCAGATCGCCTCCGATATGATCTGGTTGGCGTTCCCATGCTCGTACTGCTGGATGGCGACAAGGTCATCGGCAAATATGGCGCGGACGCCCGGAGGATCTCGGATTTCGCCTATGATCGGCTGGAGTGGTGGTATGAGTCGGCGCGCGGGAAAATCGCGACGGCGGAGTAATGATTGCCGGCATGCAAGATCGGCCGGCCTTAGACACCTTGCCCCGCACCACTGAACGACAAACTCAAGAACTCGTGCAAGGTCTTGGTTGCCGGCGATTGCGGCTGGTGGCGGTTCCAGGCGACTCCCACGTCCATGGTCGGAATATCCGCCGTCACATGGCGCAGCTCGATCCGCTGCCCTTCCAGCGACCAGGGCCGGTAGACCATGTCCGATAGGATGGTGATGCCCATGCCGTCGGCGACCAGGCTGCGCACAGCCTCCACCGACGAGGTCTTGAACAGGACATTGGGCTTGAGGCGGGTCGGTTTCCAATAGCGGGCGGCCGTGCGGTTCGCCTCGTCGACCGTGAGCATGACATAGGGTTCGCGGGCGACATCCTCCAGCGAGATGGTTTCCGCCTGCAGCAGCGGATGCTCCACCGGCAGCCAGAGCCGCCGCCGCGACCGGAGAAGGATCTCATGGGCCAGGTTCTTGCGATCCTGAAGGTTCGAGACCAGCATGACTGCCAGGTCCAGCGTGCCATCCCGCAGGCCGGCTTCGATGGCATCGCGCGTCAGCTCGTGCAGCTCGGCGCGGATGCGCGGATAGCTGCGGGTGAAACGGGTGATGAGGCGGGGCAGGAAGTAGCCGGCGACCGTGTAGGACACGCCGATCCGGGCCGTGCCCGCCAGCGCCGTGTCCTCGGTCAGCGGCGCCTGTTCGGCGGCATTGACCGCGGCCATGATATTGCGCGCATGCTGCAGGAAGCGCGCCCCTTCAGCCGTGAGCGAGACGCCGGAGGACTGCCGGCGGAACAGCTCGACGCCCAACGTGCCCTCGAGCTGCTTGATGGCCGCCGTGATGGCCGATTGCGACACGTTGAGCAGGATGCCCGCCTGGCTGACCTGGCCGGAATCGGCTGTCGCGATGAAGTAGCGGACCTGTTTCAGGGAAAGCGCCATTATCGATTTTCTCGATATTCGGAACCAACTTTTCTGATTTTACAATACAGCGCCTTTCCCGCAAGATTTCAGATAAGGCGCAGGGGTCAATAAAAACCGCGCCACAGGGGAGACGTGCAGTGGCGCTGATCAATTGCGACATGGGCGAAGCATTCGGCCTCTACAAGATGGGGGACGACGCCGGTTTGATGCCCCTGATCGACGTGGCCAATGTGGCCTGCGGCTTCCACGCTTCCGACTTCAATCACATGCGCTCGACCGTCCGGCTGGCGAAAAAGCATGGCGTCAAGGTCGGCGCCCATCCGTCCTTGCCGGATCTTCAGGGATTCGGCCGCCGTGAAATGAAAATCAGCCGTGAGGAGCTGGCCAACTGCATCATCTATCAGGTTGGCGCGCTGACGGGCTTCCTCGCGGCCGAAGGCATGACCCTCAACCACATCAAGCCCCACGGCTCGCTCTATGGCATGGCGGCGCGCATGGAGGAGATGGCGCACGCCGTGTGCGACGCCGCCGATGTCTTCAAGGTGCCGCTGATGGGCATGATCAACACCTGCCACGAAACGGTCTATCCCGCGCGCGGCCACAAGTTCATCGCCGAGTTCTATGCCGATCTCGACTACAACGATCAGGGCGGACTCATCATCACCCGCGAGCATGACGCCAAGGACGCCGCCGAAGCAGCGGCGAAGTGCGTGCGCGCCATCCGGGAAGGCAAGGTCAAGAGCGTGGGCGGCAAGGATATCGCCGTCCGCGGCGATGCGATCTGCGTCCACTCCGACACGCCCAACGCCGTAGACATCGCGCAGGCCGTGCGCGAAGCCGTGAAACCTTTTCTCGACACCTGATTTTTGACGAGGACAATCGTGGCAAAGCAGTTGCTCTCACCGCTTCCCGGCACTTTCTATCGCAGGCCTTCTCCCGACAAGCCGCCCTTCAAGAACGAAGGCGACAAGGTCGCCGTCGGCGACGTGATCGGCCTGATCGAGGTCATGAAGTCATTCAACGAGGTGAAGGCCGACATGGCGGGCAAGATCGTGAAGTTCATCGCCGAAAACGAAGAGCCGGTGATGGCCGGACAGCCGCTGGCCGAGATTGCCTGACCCATGGGCATTTCCAAGCTGCTCATCGCCAATCGCGGCGAGATTGCGGTGCGCATTCTCCGGGCGGCGAGAGAGCTTGGAATCAAGACCGTCCAGGTGCACAGCACCGCGGACACCGAGTCCCTGGCGGTGAGAATGGCCGACGAGGCCGTCAATATCGGGCCGCCTCATGCCGCCAAATCCTATCTGAACATTCCGGCGATTCTCGATGCTGCAAAACAGACCGGGGCCGACGCAGTGCACCCTGGCTACGGCTTTCTGGCCGAGAATGCCGGTTTCGCCGATGCGGTGGAAAATGCCGGCTTGATCTTCGTCGGGCCCAAGGGCGACTCCATCCGAGTCATGGGCGACAAGGTTGCGGCCCGCGCAGCGGCAGCGGCGGCGGGTGTTCCCGTGGTTCCCGGCTCGGATGGACGCGTCGACGATCCCGAACGCGCCCGGCTGGTGGCGCAGGCCATCGGCTTTCCCGTCATGATCAAGGCAGCCGCCGGCGGCGGCGGTCGCGGCATCCGCATCGCCCACGATATGAGCGAGTTCGAGACGCTGATGCCCCAGGCCAGCGCCGAGGCCAAGGCAGCCTTCGGCGATGGCGGACTCTATATAGAGAAGGTGATCGATCGAGCCCGCCATATCGAAGTCCAGGTCCTGGGCGACGGCAAGCGGGCCATCCACTGCTTCGAGCGCGAATGTTCGTTGCAGCGCCGCCGCCAGAAAGTGTGGGAGGAGGCGCCCTCGGTGGTTTTGCCGCAGGCAGTGCGGGAGAAACTATGCGGTTCTGCGGTGGCTCTGGCGGAGGCCGTGAACTATCGCGGCGCGGGAACGCTCGAATACCTGTATGACGACCAGACCCACCAATTCTATTTCATCGAGATGAACACGCGCATCCAGGTGGAGCATCCGGTGACCGAAATGATCACCGGCATCGACCTGGTACGGGAAATGATCCGCATCGCCGGCGGAGAACCCTTGCGCTACGCACAGAAGGATGTGCGCATGGGCGGCCACGCGATCGAAGTGCGCATTAACGCTGAGGATCCGGCAAAGAACTTCATGCCCTTTCCCGGCGTCGTCGATTCGCTCAGCGTGCCCGGAGGTCCGGGAACCCGCTTCGACACCATGCTCTATGCGGGATATCAGGTGCCGCCCTTCTACGACTCGCTGCTGGGCAAACTGATCGTCTGGGACGAGACCCGCGATGCCGCGATCGGCCGCATGGCCCGGGCACTCAATGAACTGCATGTCGGCGGCATCAAGACGACGAAGCCGTTGCACCAACTTCTGGCCGCGGATCCGGCGGTCCGGCAGGCCCAATTCCACACGCGCTGGCTCGAGCCCTGGCTCGACCAGAACGCCCACAGACTGACCGCATGAGGGAGGTGGCGTTCACATGAAGTCCCGCTATTCCTTTGGAGGCGACGAGCACATATTCGTCGAGTGCGACAAGGAGATGTCGCTCGAGGCATTCTTCAAGAGCCTGTCGGTCACGACGGCCATGAAGAAGGCAAAGATCAAGGGGGTGACCGAGATTTGCCCGGCCAATGCCTCCTTCCAGATCAAGTTCGATCCCGACGTCATCAAGCCTTCGGACATGCTGAAGGAGCTGAAGGCGATCGAGAAGGTTGCGTCGAAATCCAAATCGACGATCAAGACCCGGATCATCGAGATCCCGGTTCTCTACAACGATCCCTGGACCCACGAGACGCTGATGCGCTTTCGCGAGCGGCACCAGGATCCCAACTCGACAGATATCGAATACACCGCCCGCATCAACAATCTCCAGGGCATCGATGGCTTCATCAAGGCTCATTCCGGTGCTCCCTGGTTCGTGTCCATGGTGGGGTTCGTGGCGGGCCTGCCGTTCCTCTATCAGATGGTCGACCGAAAGCGGCAGATCCAGTCGCCGAAGTATCTGCGGCCCCGCACCGACACGCCAAAGCTGACGGTGGGCCATGGCGGCTGCTTCGGCTGCATCTATTCGGTGCGCGGCGCCGGCGGCTACCAGATGTTCGGCATCACGCCGATGCCGATCTACGATCCCAATCAGAAGATCAAATATCTCCGGGACTTCATGTGCCTGTTCAAACCGGGCGACATCGTCAAATGGAAGCCGATCGGCCGCGACGAGTATGACGAAACGGTCGCTGCGGTGGAGAAGGGCAAGTTCGCGCCGCGCATGCGCGATGTGACCTTCTCGCTCGACGAGTTCCACAATGATATGGACGGGTACAACGCCAAGCTGACGGGGGTCCTCAATGGCCGTTAAAGTCATAAAGCCCGGCCTGTCCACCACGGTGCAGGATCTCGGCCGGCCCGGATACTACCATATCGGGATTCCGCTTTCGGGCGGCATGGATCGCTTGGCGCTGAAAGCTGCCAACCTTTTGGTCGGAAACAAAGAGGGCGCCGCCGTTCTCGAGGCCGTGTTCATGGGTCCCGAACTGGCGTTCACCGAAGAGGCAACCGTCGCCGTGACCGGCGCCGATCTGCCGCCCAAGGTGAATGGCGATCCGCGTCCCCCTTGGACCAGCTTCAAGGTGAAGCGGGGCCAGACACTCTCCTTCGAGTTCCTGAAGAAGGGCGCCCGCGCCTACATCGCGGTCTCCGGCGGCATCGATGTGCCGGTGGTGCTGGGCTCGCGCTCGACCTACACGCTGGGCGCCCTCGGCGGCTTCAAAGGCCGCAAGCTGGAAGCCGGGGACAAATTGCCGGTGGGCAAGGGTCGCGGCGCAAAAGAAGGGCGCACTGTGCCCGAAAAACTGCGCCGCGCCCCCGGCGCGCCCGCGGAGCTGCGCATGCTGCCCGGCCTCTATTGGCACCGCATCACCAAGGCGGCCGGCAAACAGTTCTTCGAGGATGTCTGGAAAGTGGCGCCGGAGGCGGACCGCATCGGCTATCGCTTCAAGGGCGGCAAGGCGCTGGAGTTCGAACCCCGTGAAGCGCCCTTCGGCGCAGGTTCCGATCCCTCGAACATCGTCGACGCCTGCTATCCCTACGGCTCCATCCAGGTGCCCGGCGGCACGGAGCCTATCGTGCTTCACCGCGATGCGGTTTCCGGCGGCGGCTATTTCATGGTCGGCACCGTGATCTCGGCCGACATGGATCTGATTGGCCAGCTTCAGCCGCACACGCCGGCGCGTTTCGTCGAAGTGACGATGGCGCAAGCGATGAAAGCCCGCCGCGACCGCAGCACGCTGATCGACAAAATCCGCGATACACTCTGAGGGGACGGACTGTCATGAACGGCAATATTCTCTCCACGCTCTGGCCTCGTGCCCAGGCCCAGCTTTTGAATAAGGTGGTGCTGGTGGCCCTCGGCGTGCTGCTGCTCGCGGCATCGGCCAAGGTGCAGGTGCCGTTCTGGCCGGTGCCGATGACGCTGCAGACGGCGGTCGTCCTGCTGATCGGCGTGACCTATGGCGCACGATTGGCAACTTCGACGCTGGTGAGCTATCTGGCGGCAGGCGCGGTAGGGCTGCCGGTCTTCGCCACCGGCGCCGGGCTCGCCTATATGGCAGGGCCGACCGGCGGCTATCTGGCCGGCTTCCTGGTCGCGGCGGCCGCTACCGGCTGGCTGGCCGATAGGGGCCATGGCCGCACGGTGCTTGCCGCACTAGCTGTGTTTGCCTTGGGGGAAGTGCTGATTTTCGCGCTCGGTGTCGGCTGGCTCGCCGCCCTATTCGGCGCAGAAAAGGCAATCGCCGGCGGGCTGTTGCCGTTCGTGCCGGCGGAACTCCTGAAGATTGCTCTGGCCAGCATCGCCGTCGTGATCATCTGGAAGCAAGAGAATCGTTAGCCGAATTCGGCCCGAAGCGGGCTGGAAAAGTGCAACCGCCCGTGCCGGGCAAGCGAGGACAACATGAAAGTCCAGCGTAAAACCGCCAAGCGCAATACCGCCACTCGGAAGAATGGCAACCACAAACCTAAGGTCGATCCGATCACCCTCTCCGTCGTCCGGGGCGTGCTGGAAACGACACAGCGCGAGATGACGCTGTCGCTGGAGAAGACCGCCCGGTCTTCCGTGTTCAACCTGGCGCATGACTACACGACGGCGCTGTTCAACGCGAAACCGGAAATGATCCTGCAGGGGCAGGATATCCCGATCCATCTGGGCTCGCTCATTCCCGCGATGAAACAGGTCGCGAAGTTCTTCGGCGACGACATCCGCGAGGGCGATCTGCTGTTGCATAACGATCCGGCCTATGGCGGCAGCCATGCCATCGACCTCTGCATGTACAAGCCGGTCTTCTACAAGGGCAGGCTGGTCTATTGGACCGTCTGCAAGGGGCATCTGACCGATATCGGCGGCGGCATGCCCGCCGGCTACAATCCAGCCGCCAAGGAAATCTATGCGGAGTGCCTGCGGATTCCCCCGATCAAGATCTGGGATCGCGGCAAGCCGCGCACAGACGTCATCAACATGGTGCTCACCAACATGCGGGCGCGGCGCGACCAGGAGGGCGACTTCAACGCGCTTATCGGCGCCTGCCAGGTGGGCGAGCGCAATCTTCTGGCGATGCTGGACAAGTACGGCGAGAAGACCGTCGATGCCTGCATCAACGAGTTGCTCAACATGGCCGACCGTCACATGCGCGATCTCATCAAGACCGTGCCCGACGGCACCTATGAAGGCGTGGCCATTCTCGAGGATGCCGGCCATGGCTTCGGCGATTTCGAGATCAAGGCGGTGGTAACGATCAAGAAAGACACCTGTCACATCGCGATCTCGAGCCCGCCGCAGATTCCCTATTTCATCAATTCCTACGAGGGCAACTCCCATTCCGGCGTCTATCTCGGGCTGATGATGTTTGCGGCACTGCCGCCTCCCTATAACGAAGGGCTCTATCGCTGCGTCAGCGTCGATTTCGGACCGAAGGGCACGATCTGCAATGCGCAGGAACCGGCGCCCCATATGAACTGCACGACGACGCCGATGGAGACCCTGACCGATGCCGTAAGGCTGGCCTTCGAGAAGGCCATGCCGGCCAAGGTCGCCGCCTCCTGGGGCCACGCCAACGGCCTCAACATCGCGGGCTGGGACACCCGCACCAACGAGGAGTTCGTCACCATGGTGCTGGCCACCATCATCTCCGGTGGTGGCGCCACGCCGCAGCAGGATGGCTGGCATGCGGTCGGACCCGAATGCTGCTTCGGTGCGCTGACCTCGGGCGATGTGGAGCTGCTGGAATATTCCTACCCGATCATCATCCACCGCTACTCGCTGATGACCGACAGCGGCGGTGCCGGCAAGTATCGCGGTGGATCGGGCACGGCCTGGGAAGTCGAGCCATTGGACAAGGAGATGATGTGCATCGGCTTCGGCGAAGGCCGGCGCATCCCGGCCATGGGCGCCGCGGGCGCTGCCTCCACCGACATCGACTCCAAGGTGGGCCGCGTCGAGCTGAAGAAGGGCGGCAAGGTCGATGTCGTCCGCACCAATATCATGGAGACGATCAAGCCCGGCGAGACCGTGACCAACAAGAACCCCGGCGGCGGCGGCTATGGCAATCCCCATGAACGGCCGATCGAGAAGGTCGTCATGGACGTGAAGAACGGCCTCGTCTCCATCGACGGAGCGAAGCGCGACTACGGCGTGGTGATCACCGATCTTAGGTCACTCGCGGTCGACCTGCCCGCCTCGCGGCGTTTGCGGTCGGCGGCCTGAGAGGAGGGCGGGACATGAGCGCCAAGTATCGTCTGGGAATCGACGCCGGCGGCACTTTCACCGATTTCGTGATTGCCGATCGCGTGTCCGGCCAGGTGAAGCTCTTCAAGGCGTTGTCGACCCCGTCCGATCCTACGAAGGCCATCGAGAACGGTCTGCAGCTCATCGCCGACGATCTCGAAAGCACGGCATCGGATGTGGTGACCGACTGCGACCTCTGCATCAACGGCACGACCGTCGGCCTCAATGCTCTGATCACTCACCGTGGCAGCAAGACCGGCCTTATCTGCACCGCCGGTCACGAAGATTCGATCGAGATTCGCAACGGCCACAAGGAGGACGGCTACCGCTACGATCCGGAATACCCGGCCGCCACCATGCTGGTGCCGCGCTATTTGCGGAAGGGCGTGCGGGAGCGCGTGATATCGGACGGATCGGTGCGGACGCCGATGCAGGAAGAGGATGTGCGCGCCGCCTGCGAGCTCTTCAAGAAAGAGGGCGTCGAGATCAGTCGCCATCTCCTTCGTCTGGTCGGTGCTCAACCCCGCGCATGAACGGCGCGCCGCAGGGATCGTGCGCGAGATGATGCCGAATGCAATCCTCACCGTCGGCAGCGAGATCTATCCGCAGATACGCGAATACACCCGCACCTCGACGGCGGTGGTGAATGCCTATCTGGCGCCGGTGATGCGCAAGTATGTGGGCGCGGTCGATTCCTATTTCCGCTCGCTGGGCGCCAAGCAGCCGGTGCGCTATTTCCAGTCCAACGGCGGCCTCGCGATCGGCCAGGCGATGACCGACCGGTCGGTCTATGCGATCAACTCGGGCCCCGCTTCGGCGCCGCAAGCCGGACTTTATGTCAGCGCGCCGTTCAAGAAGAAGAACGTCATCACCGTCGATATGGGCGGCACCTCCTTCGACATCACGCTGACGAAGGACGGCCAGACCAATCTCAACAAGAACATCGATTTCCTGCGCTATCGCATCGGCGTGCCGATGATCCAGGTGGAAACGCTGGGCGCCGGCGGCGGCTCGATCGGCTGGATCGATTCCCTTGGGATCCTGCAGGTCGGGCCGCAATCGGCGGGCTCCGATCCCGGCCCGGCCTGCTACGGCCAGGGCGGGACCGAGCCGACGATTTCCGACGCCAATCTCGTGCTCGGCTATCTCAATCCCGATGGGCTGCTGGGCGGCAAGCTGCCGCTCGATCTCGAGAAGGCCCGGCGGGCCCTCAAGAAGATCGCCGACGCCGCTGGGCATGTCGGTCGAGCGCGCGGCCTATGGCATGTTCACGATCGTCAACAACAACATGGTGAATGGCATCCGGCGCGTCTCGGTGGAGCGTGGCTATGACCCGCGCGACTTCGTGCTCGTGGGCGCGGGCGGCGCCACCGCTGCGCATATCACGGCGCTGGCGCGGGAGATGGGCATCGAGACCATCATCCTGCCGAAACTGGCCTCCGGGCTCTGTGCTTTCGGGCAGATCATCTCCGACGTGAAGTACAACTTCATGGCCACCGCGCCGGCGCGCCTGGATAACAAGGACGCCTATGCGCGCATCGGCAAGCTGTTCAAAGAGATTGAAAAGCAAGGCATACGGCAACTGGAGGTCGACGGCTTCAAGAAGGGCACTATGGCGGTGAAGCGCAGCATGGATATGCGCTATGTCGGCCAGGTGCATGAATGCACGGTCGAGATCGGCAATTTCGAGATCAACGAGAAATCCATCGCGAAAGTGAAGGACGCTTTCCATCGGCGCCATGAGGAGCTCTACACCTATTCGGAGCGCTCACAATGCCGTGGAAGTGGTGAATATCGAGTCGACGCTGTATGGCCTGATCGATAAGCCGAAGGCGTCGAAGCTGGGCAAGGGCGGCTCGCCGGCAAAGGCGCTGAAAGGCTATCGCAGCGCGATCTTCGCCGCCTCGGGCAAGGCGACCAACGCGCCGATCTATGATGGCGCTAAGCTGGGCGCGGAAGCCCGCGTCGCCGGCCCCGCCATCATCGAAGAGGTCACCACGACCATTGTGATCGAGCCCGGCTGGCTGGCCCGGCTCGATCCCAGCGACTCCTACGTCATCACGCGGAAGAAGGCATAGCCGGAGGTCGATGGGCCCGTCGCTATCAGCCGAGCAGGTGTCGGTCTCCTTCGAAGGCTTGAAAGCGCTTTCGAATGTGAGCCTCGACGTGCCGCGCGAAAAGGTGACGGGCCTGATCGGGCCCAACGGCGCCGGCAAGACCACGCTTGTGAATGTGCTGACCGGGTTTCAGGCGCCGAGTGCCGGCCGCATCCTGTTGGATGGGCAGGAGATCGGCGGCACGCCGCCGCACCGCATCCGCCGCCGGGGCATCGCACGGACCTTCCAATCGGGGCGGCTGTTCGCCGACCTCAGCGTTGTTGACAATCTGGAGGTGACGGGCGTCGGTCTCGGGCTGTCCCGGCGCGACGCGGCCGCCAGGGCCGAGGCGATGCTGGGCTGGATCGGCATCGGGGACCTGGCCGAGCGGATGGCCGGCGGGCTGCCCTACACCGATGAGCGCCGGGTCGCCATCGGCCGTGCTCTCATGCTGGAGCCGAGCTATGTTCTGCTGGACGAACCGGCCGCCGGCATGTCGGCGGAGGAGGCGAAGGATCTTTCCAGCCTCATCCGCCGCATCATCACCGAGATGAAATGCGGCGTGCTGCTGATCGAGCACAATATCGGGCTCGTGCTCAATATTTGCGACCATATCCATGTGCTGGATTCCGGCGAGGTGATCGAGGCGGGTGCGCCATCGGCCATCAAGGCCAGCGAGAAGGTGCGCCACGCCTATATGGGAACCCAGGCCGAGGCTGCGGGGACCGTGCTATGACGCTGCTCGATGTGCAGGGGATCACCGTGCGCTATGGCCAGCTGACTGCGCTGCGCAAGGTCAGCATGAGCCTGTCGGAGGGCGAGACCCTGTTCGTCACCGGCCCCAACGGCGCCGGGAAATCCACGCTGCTGAAGGCCATCGCCGGCGTCGTCGCGCCGCGCGAAGGCATGATTTCGCTCGGCGGCCGGCAAATTTCCGGCTGGGCGCCCGAGGATATCGCGCGCCTGGGCTTCTCCATGATGCCCGAGGGCCGCGAAGTGTTCGGCACGCTCACCGTCGAGGAGAATCTGCGGCTGGGTACCGGCATGCGTAGCGATAAGGATCAGGTGGCCCGCGACCTCGAGCAGATCTATGGCGTATTTCCGATGCTCCGGGAGCGCCGGGATCAGCATGCCGGCGTGCTTTCCGGCGGCCAGCAGCAGATGCTGGTGATCGGCCGCGCCCTGATGGCAGGCCCACGCCTGATTGCCATCGACGAGCCGTCGCTCGGCCTGGCGCCGAAGGTGATCGACGATGTCTACAGCACCCTGTTGAAGCTCCGCGACAGCAGCGGCCTGACGCTGCTGATCGTCGAGCAGAGCGCCACACGCGCCATGCTCACCGGCGGCCGCATGATTCTGCTGCGTTCCGGCGAGGTGGCGCTGGAAGGCGACGCGCGGGAGCTGGCCAAGGGCGACGCGTTGCGCAAGGCCTATTTCGGCTATGGGGATCACTGACGTGACGGCGATCCTGCAGATCTTCTTCGACATGCTCAGCCTCGGCAGCCTCTATGCCCTGGGAGCGCTGGGCATCGCGCTGATTTTCGGCGTCATGCGGCTGGTCAATTTCGCCCATGGCGACTACATCGCCTTCTGCGTCTTCGCACTGCTCTGGCCCTCGATCGATGCTGCGGCCATTGTCTTCATCGGCAATCTGCCGACGGTGGTATTGATCCCGCTGATCCTCGCCATCGGCGCGGGCCTGTCGGTGCTATCGGAGCTGCTGGTGTTCCGCCGCTTCCGCAACGCCAATCCCGCGACCATGATGATCGCGTCGTTCGCGCTGGGCTTCGTCATCAAGTATTTCCTGCTCATGCTCTACTCCAGCCGGCCGAAATCCATCGATCTATGGTCGGCCGTCAGCCTGCCGGTCGAGGTCTTCGGCGCCCGCATTCCGCTGCTGCAGGTAATTACTATCTGCACCACTATCGCTGCGCTGCTGGCGCTGACCGCCTTTCTCAAGCGCACGCGTTTCGGGCTGGAAATGCGCGCGGCGGCGGAGAACTTCACCATGGCGCGCATGCTGGGAGTCCGCGCCAATCATGTCATCATGTTTGCCTTCGCGCTGAGCGGAGGCCTGGCCGCCGCCGTCGGTCTGATCCTGGCAACGCAGACTGGGACCGCCGATATCCAGATGGGTGTCTCCGTCATGCTGGTGGCATTCATCGCCACGGTCATCGGTGGGCTCGGCAGTCTGCCCGGCGCCGTCATCGCCGGTTTTCTGATCGGCGGCGCAACTGTGCTGATGCAAGTGGTGCTGCCGGTGGACGCCCGGCCGTTCCGCGACGCCTTCGTGTATGGCGCTGTCATTGTGACGCTGATCTGGCGGCCGAACGGCCTGTTCGCGCCGAAATCGGCGAAGCAGCGGGTGTGAACATGAGCGGGCGCACCTCGATCCTCGCGCGGACGCTGTCGACGCCGGTCATTCTCGTGCTCATCCTGCTGGTCGTCGCTCTGACCGCACTTGCCGTGAGTTCCGGCCCATTCAACCAGACGGTCATCGACATCTTCATCCGCGTCATCCTGGTGGTTGGCCTCTATGTCTTCATCGGCAACTCCGGCGTGATCAGCTTCGGCCATATCGGCTTCACCTGTCTCGGCGCCTATGCTACGGCATGGCTCACCATGCCGCCGCCGATGAAGAAAATGGCCCTGCCGGGCCTGCCCGACCTGATCATCGCCGCCAAGTTGCCATATCCGCTCGCCATCGTTCTCGCCGCGATCTTCGCCGGGCTCAGCGCCTTCATTTTCGGCAAGATCCTGATGCGCTTGTCCGGCATCGCCGCCTCGATCGCCACCTTCGCCATGCTCGCCCTGATCAACCAGGTCTATTCCAACTGGGAGGATGTGACAGGCGCCACCAGCTCGGTGGTCGGCATTCCGATCGTGCGGATCATCTGGCCCTATTTCATCTGCGCGATCATCGTGGTGGGCGTAGCCTATCTCTATTCAATATCGCGGTCGGGGCTGGCGTTGCGGGCGGCGCGCGACGAGGCCACGGCGGCGCGCGCTTCGGGGGTCGACATCACCCGGGAACGGCTCATCGCCTTCACCCTCAGCGGCGCGATGATGGGTCTGGGCGGCGCCCTCTATGCCCATTCGGTGGGGGTGGTGACTCCGGACACATTTTACCTCAGCCTGACCTTCGTCTCGCTCTCCATGCTGGTCGTCGGCGGCATGAACAGCCTGTCGGGCGCTGTCATCGGCGTGGTGCTGCTCTCCACGCTGATCCAGATCCTGCGCTGGTTCGAGAAGGGCGTGCCGGTCGGCGAGACGACGCTGTCGATTCCCAACGGCATCCAGGAGATCGCCATCGGCGTGGTGATGATCGTCATACTCATGTACCGGCCATCCGGCCTCACCAGGAACCGCGAGCTGGTGTGGAAGGGCTGGCCATTCAACAAGCTTTCCGCGGGCCGACGGCGGCTGGATGCCGCCGCGGCCGACGGATTGAAGTCGTGAACCAAGAAACAGAGGAGAAAGCCATGAAGAGTTGGACTGGGATAGGACTATGCGCCGCCCTCGGCGCACTCGCACTTTCAACGGAATCGGCCAGCGCGCAGGACGACAAGATCGTCGTCGGCTTTGCCACGGCGTCGTCGGGCTTTATGCAGGCCTATGACAAGCCCGCCCAGGATGCGGCGATGATCCGCATCGACGAGATCAACAAGGCTGGTGGCCTGCTCGGCGTGCAGATCGAGGTGGTCACCGCCGACACCAAGACCGACCGCGCCGAAGGTGCGAAGGCCGGCCTCGAGGTGCTCGACAAGGGCGCCGATCTCGTGATCGTCTCCTGCGACTATGATTTCGGCTCTCCGGCGGCGCTTGCGGCGGAGGGTGCCGGTAAGGTGTCGTTCTTCCTCTGCGCCGAGTCGATCAAGGCCGGCATTCAGGGCGTGGGACCGCACTCCTTCTCGGCTTCGGTTCTCGCCGCGGTCCAGGGCGCCACCATGGCCGAGTGGGCCTATAACAAGAAGAATGCACGCAACTTCTACCGCCTGCTCGATACCTGGACGGAGTACAACAAGGGCATCTGCGACGGGTTCGACTGGATGATGCCGCGCCTGTCGGATGCCAAGCTGATCGGCGAAGACACCTTCAAGAACGAGGATGCGTCGATCGCCGCCCAGATCACCCGCATCAAGAGCCTGCCGCAAGAGCCGGATGCGATCATGCTCTGTTCGATGATGCCGGGCGTGGTCAGCGCCATCAAGCAGATCCGCGCCGCCGGCATCAACTCGATGATCATCAACGGCTCGGGCGTCGATGGCAGCTACTGGCTGAACGCCGTGCCGGATCTTTCCAACTTCTTCGTGCCGGTGCAGGGCTCGATCTACGGTGACGACCCGAACCCCGCCGTGAATGAGTTCAACGTCAAGTACAAGGCGGCGACCGGCGGCGATCCGTCCAGCCAGTATGTCTATCCCGGCTATGTGCTGATCGATGTCTGGTCGAAGGCCGTCGAACGGGCCGGCTCCACCGATGCCGACGCGGTGGTGGCCGAGCTCGAGAAGATGAAGGACGAGCCGACGCTGTTCGGCCCACGCACCTACAACAGCGAAATCCACCACCAGAATCGCGGCCGCTATCTGATCGTCGAGACCAAAGGCGGCAAGCCCGGTGTCGTCGATGAATGGACGATCTCGGAGCCAATTCCCGTTGACTATCTGGCCAGCAAGTAACGTTCCGTGGGCGGTGACGGCTATCTCCGGCAGATAGCCGTCACTTCTATCTATTAGGCTTGCTTCAAGCATCCTGAAGTGGTGCCAAAACATGGGCTGTGCATCTCCAAGCCTCTGCAATACAATTGGATCAGATGTACTTGGACGGTCGACGACTTATACAGATCGGAAAAGAGAGCAGCAGCGGGCCTCCGTTGCCATCCCTCGGCCGCCGTGCCTGGCCCGCCCTCCTGCTGGCAATCTCGGTTTTTCTTGCCGCCATCTCGGCGCCCGCGGCGGACAACTTCGTCGGCCGTGAAATCTGCGCCACCTGCCATCAGGCCGAGGCCGAACGCTGGCTTGGATCGGATCACGATCTGGCGATGCAGGAGGCGACTGAAAGCAGCGTTCTCGGCGACTTTAACAATGCAAGTATCACGCATTACGGCGTGACATCCATCTTTTCCCGGCGCGGCGACAAGTACTTCGTCCAGACCGATGGCCCTGACGGCAAGCTCCAGGAATATGAGATTTCTTACACCTTCGGCGTCTTTCCGCTGCAGCAATACCTGATTGCCTTTCCCGGCGGCCGGTTTCAGGCACTCGGGCTCGCCTGGGATAGCCGCCCTGCATCTGATGGCGGGCAACGCTGGTTCCACCTCTACCCGAACGACGAAATTCCTGCCGGCGATTTACTGCACTGGACGGGGCCGAACCAGAACTGGAACTTCATGTGCGCCGACTGCCACTCCACCAATCTGCGCAAGAATTTCGATCTGACGGCGAATGCTTATCGGACCACCTGGTCGGAAATCGATGTCTCCTGCGAAGCTTGCCACGGCCCGGGCTCGCGCCATGTCGACTGGGCGAATGTGCCAGACCGCGCCGCGGGGGATGCCGCCCATGGATTGCCCATCGGTTTTCGCGATCCCGGCGCGGGACTTTGGGAATTGGCTCCCGGCGCCGAAACGGCAACGCGTACGGCGCCGCGGCAATCGCGCGCCGAGGTGGAGACCTGCGCGCGCTGTCACGCCCGCAGGCGCGAGATCTCGTCATCCTACAGCTACGGCCATCCATTCCTCGATACTCATATGCCCGACCTGCTTAATGCAGACCGCTATCACGCCGATGGCCAGATCCTCGACGAGGTCTATGAGTACGGCTCATTCCTGCAAAGCCGCATGTTCCAGACGGGGGTCACCTGTTCGGACTGTCATGAGCCGCATAGCCTGAAGCTGCGGGCGGACGGCAATGCGGTGTGCGGCCAGTGTCACCAGGCAACGGCATTCGACAGCGAGTCCCACCATCATCATCCGGCTAATTCTCCCGGCGCGCAGTGCGCCAACTGCCATATGCCGACGCGGACTTACATGGTCGTCGATTTGCGCCGCGATCACGGGATTCGAGTTCCGCGGCCGGATCTTACGGCCTCCATTGGGACGCCGAACGCCTGCAACGGCTGCCACGCGGACAAGACCGCGGCATGGGCAGCGGCGACCGTCACGGACTGGTATGGACCGGACAGCCGCAGCGAGCCGCACTACGGCAGCGTTCTCGATGCGGGCCGTAGAGCAAAAGTTGGCGCCGACATGGACCTCAGCAATCTGGTCCTCGACGGCGCCAAGCCGGCGATCGTCCGCGCAACGGCGCTCTCGCTGTTGCCGCAGTATACGGCAAATCTCACCCCCGAGATGATCAAGGCCTACTTGGCGGGCGTCAGTGATGGCGATCCAATGGTGCGCACCGCCGCGGTCGCGGCGCTCGAGCCCTTCGCGCCGGAGGAAACACTGTCTGTTGCCGCGCCCTTGCTCTCCGATCCCGTGCGCGCGGTACGTATTTCCGCAGCACGGCTGCTCGCGGCCGTGCCGGCACAATCGCTGACGCCGGAGCAACGAGCCGCCTTCGAGAGTGCGGCCGCCGAGTTTATCGACGCGCAGATGGCCTCAGCAGACAGACCGGAGACCCATGTGACGCTGGGCGCGTTCTACGCCGACCGTTCGCAGGCTGATGCCGCCGAGGCCGCCTATAGGACGGCGCTGCGGCTCGATCCCGCATTTGTGCCGGCCCTGGTGAATCTGGCCGATCTCTACCGCGCCCTGCAACGCGACGCCGACGGCGAACCGCTGCTGCGCCAAGCCGTGGCGGCTGATCCGGGCAACGCCGTGGCCCGCCATGCCCTTGGGCTGCTCTTGCTGCGCAAGCAACTGCTGAGCGAGGCGATCCCGGAGCTCCGTCAGGCGGCCCAATCGGCCCCCAATAATGCCCGGTACGCCTATGTCTACGCCATCGCGCTGCACACCGCGGGTCAAAGTCCGGAGGCGTTGCGTGTCCTCCGGGCGGCCCACGAGTTGCGCCCGGCGGATGTCGATGTACTGATCGCTCTTGCCACGATCTCGCGCGATACGGGCGACCTGACGGCCGCGAAGGACTACGCCGCGCAACTTCTCAGCGTCGCGCCCAATAATCCAGATGCGCAGGCTCTGTCACAGTCGCTCGGGCCGGCGCAGTAGTGCCGGGGTTAAGAGGCATCGAGGATTTGGCTGGTTGTGCTGTCGGTCGCCCGACGAATTGCTTCCATATGCGGCCGCATGCCGGCTATTACTGCACATTGGCCAGAATCGGCGGCACCTTTTTCCATGGATAGCCGTGCCGGGCCTGTTGATACGCGTAGTCGAATAGAGCGTTCAT
The DNA here is from genome assembly GCA_963851215.1 of uncultured Alphaproteobacteria bacterium. GTDB lineage: Bacteria > Pseudomonadota > Alphaproteobacteria > Dongiales > Dongiaceae > DATKFM01. The sequence goes on along the minus strand of CAWKOG010000021.1, from coordinate 324,232 downwards.
GTAGGCCTTGTCGAAGTCTCCCGCCTCCGGATGCGAGAAGTCGCTGCCGATATAGGCGAGATTGTAGTCGACGCCGTCGCGCTGAGTGACGAAGTAGATGCGCAGCAGATCGTTCGTGCCGCTGGTATGGATCATCGTGGAGACAGCGCGGCCGGCGATGCTCAACGTCTGGCGCTCGACCGCCTGCCATTCCGGATCTTCGCGGGCATTGCGGATCAGATAGGCCGTCCGGCTCCGGTGCGCCACCTTGTTGATGTCTATGTTTGGCGGGTAGAGGAACATCTGCGCGATCGCGCCGCCATCGACATGTAGCTCTTGATAGGGCTTGCCGTCGAGTTCGACGTCGATCATCACCGGCTGGAAGAAACCTGGCACGGCTGAAGATGCGCGCAGGATCTTGCGTATGAGGTCCAGAGCGCCGGGGTCATCGCTCGCGGCAATAGCGCCGATGTTCCAGATGTTCGCCCGCTCGGCATCCAGGTCGGTGGTGCCGATGAAGAGCAGCCGGCCTTTCTTGTATTCACCGGCAATGGCAGTCAGTAACGATTTATCGACATAGCTGGATATCAGATCAAAAAGCGGCGTCGTATCGGCCATGGCATCGCCGAAGATGCCGCTGATAAGACCGCGTTCGCTGAAAATATCGTCAGCCGAGACGGTGGTATAGACCGCGCGGAGTTGCTGATCGTACTCCTGGCCGAGAAATGCGAAGGGCGCGATGAGGGCCCCGGTGCTGACGCCGGTCACGACCTGGAAATCCGGTCGGCCGCCCGCTTCAGTCCATCCGACCAGGACACCCGATCCGAACGCGCCATTGTCGCCGCCGCCCGAGATGGCAAGGAAGTGCGCCTCGGGCAATTGGGCATCCGGCGCCAGGCCCAGCGTCGCCCTCTGGCGCTGGAGCGACAACTCCCATTCCTCGATGATTGCGTCGCGTTCCAGCATGGGAAAGAAGCGAGCATTGGCCAGGCCCAGCGGAAATGCCCGGGCCGTTTCGGTGTCGGGACGGGCGGAAGTCGTTCCGGAGCGGAACAGCTCTGAAGCAGCGGCAGGAGGATCAGCGCAAGGATGAGTGGAAACGAGCGACGCCAATGCCATCGCTGCTTGTTCCCCGATACAATCATCCCGGGTCTTGTGGCGAACCCCACCGCCAACTTCACGACACCCTCCGCCTGTTATGCGCAGCTTGTTCCGTTCCCCGCCGCCGCAGATGTCACGCTGCCATTGTTAAAGGCCATCTGTCTTGCCGGCGCGACCAACTGGCAGCCCGGCGTCATCAGATCTCTTTAGAAGCCTTGCCTCGTCATCAAAAGCGGATGCTCCCACTAATGAGAGGCGCGTGCATTTCGAATGATGATAGTGGATACTATGCAATTCAAGGTATTTCGCTGCGGACAGGCCTGCGGTCTCTCCCGACCCCCGCTTCAGCGTCTGCCGCCGCTTAGAAATCGACGACCGGCTGGAATGTGGGGGCGGGCCGACCCAGGAGATCGAGGAAATCCTGAGCGAACTTCTTGCGGTACCAGGCTTCGAATTCGGCGAACGCCGCCACGGCATCTTCGGCCGTCTCGCCGCCGCCTTCAGCGGGATGCATCGCCACCTGGATTGCCGCGGCCACCGGCCGCAGATGCTCGCGCATCTCCTCAAATCCGGTCCTGGCCTCGCTCCAGCCAGTCTCCGCGGCAGCCAGCGCCAGTTGCGCGGCGATGCCCGCCTCTGCGCCGATCGCCGCCGCCGTACCCGCCAGATCCTTGAGGAAATTGTAGCGCCGGGAGACCCGCGCACGCTCGGCCTCCAATTGCTCCAGCCGCCGCCGGCTCTCCTGGCGATAGGCTGCCTCTTCCTGCTGCTTGGCGTCGGCGTCGCGCCGCAGCCGCTCGAGAAACTCAATCGTCATCGCTAAGACCAAAGGGTGGCGGAAGAGAGTGGGAGTTCGAACCCACCAAGGACCGGCTTACGGCCCTTACAGGATTTGAAGTCCAGCCGCCCCACCGGGAACGAGTTCTCTTCCAAGGTTGTCCGGGTTCATCTTTGCATCACGGCCCGGCCACGCCAAACCGATTCATCTTCTCCCGGCTCAACGTGCGCAGATCGCCGTTACGCACCGTCACGCCGGCGCGGTCGAAGAATTCCAGGATCTGGATGGCGACCTTGCGGCCCGAGCCGATCTGATCGCGGAAGCTTGCGGCGCTCACGGCCTTACCGGGACTGTTAGCGGCGACGCGGTCGGCGATGGCGATCATCTCCGCCAGGGTTGTGCGCAGGAAGAAGTGATCCGGTGCGACCTGCGCCAATTGCCCCATCTTCGCCAGTCGGCGCAGCAATTGCCGGACATCCTCTTCGCGCACTGACAGGCTCTCGGCATAGTCGCGCACCCGCGGCGGCTGGAAGCGATTGCCCTTAATCAGAGGCTGGATGCGCGACCACAGTTTCTCGTCGGCAGGAGTCAGCCGCAGGCTGTGGCCAGGCAGGCGCAGCCAGGGACCGTCGGCCTCGATCGCCTTGTCGTGCAGCAGCTCGGCCAGGATGGCGGAAAACACCGGCGGCGGCAGGCGCGCCGGCGTGGCCAGCCGCAGCCGCTCGGACTCAAGGCCGGCGCTATCGGGCGTCTTCTTATGGTGGGCGCCAAGCGTCTCCACCACGGCGCCGCAGAGGCTGGAGTATCGCCGCAGGGAAAATCCGAACGGCCGGTCCGGTCCCGCCGCCACCTTCAGGCCGGCCGCCACCCAGCAGGCCGAGGCCTCTTCATCGGTCATGTTCCACATCTGCGCGAAGCGCCTTAGATCGACCCAGCCGGGGTCGCCCGCGATCAGCTCGGTCAGTGCCGCCGCAGGCTCTGTCTTGTCCAAGGCCTTGAGCGCCGCAAGCCGTTCTGGCCGGCGGCGGCCCCGCGCCGGAGGCCAGGGATCGAGCAGCACGCCGCCGCCGACTGTGCGCTGCGCCGACTGGTCGCGCAGGATGAATTTGTCGCCGTGGAGGGCGCCGAGCGGCCGGTCGGTCACGATCTGCGCCGTCGCTTCGCTGCCGGGCGCAAGTGCATCGACGTCCAGCAACGCCACGCGCGCCGGCACATGCGCCGCGCCCAGATGGAGATGCACCGGCGTCCAATGCCGCAGTGGCCGGGTTTCCGAGCCAACAAGCGCACGCGGGCATCGAAGCGGTCAGTCGGTGCATGAGCTGCCGGATGGAGCAGCCAATCGCCGCGCTGGATCTTGTCCCTGTCGATGCCGGGGCCGGCAATGTTGATGGCGCAACGCTGGCCGGCGCGGCCGCGTTCCGCCGCCTTGCTTTGGGCATGGAGTCCGCGCACCCGCGCCTCGATGCGCGAGGGCGACAGCAACAGGTGATCGCCGGCGGCGACTTGTCCCGCAAACACAGTGCCGGTGACGACAGTGCCCACGCCCGGCAACGTGAAGCTGCGATCAACCGCCAGCCGGAACCGCCCCGTTGCCGACCGCGGCGGCAGCGCTTGCAGCGGCGGCCAACAGGTGCGACTCCAACTCCGCCACGCCGGCGCCTGTCACTGATGAAACCGGCAGGATCTCCGCTCGCGCAAGCACCGTACCAGCGAGCAAGCCTCGCAGTTGCTGTGTGACCTCGGCAAGCCGCTCTACGGCCACGAGATCGCTCTTGCTCAACGCGACGATGCCGTTCCGTAATCCCAACAGGTCCAGGATCTGCAGATGCTCCCGGGTCTGCGGCATCGGCCCGTCATCGGCGGCGACCACCAGCAGCACGAAATCGATGCCGATCGCGCCCGCCAGCATGTTGTGCACGAAGCGCTCATGGCCGGGGACGTCGACGAAGCCCAGCGTCTCGCCGCCCTCGACCGGCCGGTAAGCGAAACCGATATCGATGGTGATGCCGCGGGCTTTCTCCTCGGGCAGGCGGTCGGCATCGACGCCGGTCAGCGCCCGCACCAGCGCCGTCTTGCCGTGATCGATATGGCCGGCGGTGCCGATGATCATGGCGCGTCACCGGACCTGAAGCTGCGTGAGCTGCGCCACGAAGGCCGGCTCGTCCTCCAGGCAGCGGAGATCCATCTTGAAGCAGCCATCTTCGATACGGCCGATTACGGGTACCGGCAGCGCGCGGAACGAAGCGGCCAACCGGGCGAGGGCCGTGCCGCCTTGCCGCGCCGGGCGCAGCGACAGGCACCAGCTCTCCAACCGGTCGATCGGCAGCGAGCCGCTGCCGATCTGGCTGCGGCAGGGCTGGAGTTCGACTTGCGCAGCGGTCGTCACCGCTGCGGGCAGGGCGGCAAGGATGCGGTCACCTAGCGCCTTGATATCGGCGCTGTCCGCGCGTCAGCAAACGCAGCGCCGGCAGCCGCTGCGACAGCCGGTCTGGGTCCGCATAAAGCCGCAGCACCGCTTCCAGCGCCGCGAGCCGGCCCTTGTCCAGGCGCAATGCGCGCTTCAGCGGATTGCGATCGAGCTTCCGCACGAGGTCCGCCTTGCCGACGATGATGCCGGCCTGGGGCCCGCCCAGGAGCTTGTCGCCGCTGAAGGTGACGAGATCGGCGCCCGATTTCAGCGCGTCCATCGGCGTTGGCTCGTGGGGCAGGCCATAGGCCGCGAGGTCCACCAGTGTGCCGCTGCCGAGGTCGATGGCGAAGGGCAGGTTGTGCTTGTGGGCCAGAGCTGCCAGGTCCGTTTCGCTTACGGCCGACGTGAAGCCTTCGATGGCGTAGTTAGAGGGGTGCACCTTCATGATCAGGGCCGTGCGCAGGCCGATGGCATTGGCGAAGTCCGTCAGATGCGTGCGGTTGGTAGTGCCCACCTCCACCAACTTGCAGCCGGCGCGCGCCATGATGTCGGGCATGCGGAAGGCACCGCCGATCTCAATCAGCTCGCCGCGGGACACCGGCACTTCCCTGCGCGCCGCCAGCGTGTTGAGCAGCAGGAAAACCGCGGCGGCATTGTTGTTCACCACCGTCGCCGCTTCAGCGCCGGTCAGCCGCTTCAACCAGCCGCGCACATGATCGGTGCGGTCGCCGCGATTGCCGCTGTCGAGCTCGAACTCCAGATTGGTCGGCCCGCGAAGAGCCTCCGCTCGTGGCAGCAACGGCCTCCTCCGGCAAGGGCGCACGGCCGAGATTTGTGTGCAGCACGGTGCCCGTCAGATTGAACACTCGCCGCTGCGACGGCTGCATTTCCGCCTCGAGCCGCACCGCGCAATTCGCCGCGATGTTGGCGCCATTCACCGGCAGGGTGCCCTCGCGCATCTCCGCCAGCACTGCCCGCACGCTGTCCACGACACTCTGCCGCCCATGCCGCTCGATCAACGCCGCCACCACCGGCTCACCAAGCACGCGATCGACCGAGGGCAGAGCGATGCGGGAATCGGTTGGGGGCGGTTTCGTCATCACGTGACAGAAATCCGGATCTAAGGGGTTACGCGGCTAGGAACGGAACTTCAGCCCGTCCCGGGCATCAAGAACGGGTGCGGATTGGCGCGCGCCCATCCCGCTTCGCCCACCAGGATGTCGAGGCCCAGGGTGGCGAGGTCATCGGCGAAGGGTTCGGCGCCCGGGGCCTTGTCCATGTAGATGATCTTCGTATAGGTGCCGCACTCATCGCAAGTCTCGGCTTTGATCGCGGCCGACCGCTCGGACACATGCTGGTAGGCGATGCCCTTGGTGGAGGTGCAGTTGGCGCATTTGATGCGCACATAGTACCACTGGCTGGCGCAGAGCGGACAGCAGAGAAAGCGCACGCTCTGCAGCGACCCTTCCGCATAGACCATGCCGATCAGCGGCGGCGAGCCGCAGACCGGGCAGGCAACCGGCGACTCCACGGCCTGAACCGCCTTCGGTTCCAGCAAGGCGGCCATGCGCGACCAATAGACCTGCAACGCCGCGCTGACGAAGCAGGCCAGCGCCGGTTCTGCCGCCGCGCTGTCGATCCCCAGCACTCGGTCGGCGCCGGCTTCGCGCCCGGCACTGTCCATGAATCTCAGCCCGTCCAGCGCAACCCGCGCGGCATCCGGCATCGAAGCGCGCCCGATGCCATCGAGAATGGAGTTGAGAGCGGACAGCCAGGATGGATCCCGGCGCCAAGTGAGCCGGTCGATCAGCGGCAGCTTGTTGTCATGGCAGAAGGCGATATCGCCGGCCCCCGGCAGGGTTCCCGCCGGCAACTGCCCGATGGCCGCCGCCTGGGCGCGCGTGAGGGCTTCAGTGAAGGTCAGGTAGTCGCCGATATCGCTGTCCTGCGCCAGAGTTCGCAGGCGGTCGGCGCGGCGCTCGAACAGCGCCGTCACATCGGGCAGGCGGACAAAGGGAGGCTGTACCGCGTTGCCGATGACTATGGGATCGGCGACCGCTCCCTTCACCGTCATTTCTGGCCCTTGGCCGCCTCCTCGCGGAGCCATTTGCGGTGATGCTTCCAGGCCCAGCCGCCGGTGACGCTGCCCTTGGTCATGGCGCTCACTGTTCCGCGTACCCAGATGGCGGCATAGAGATGCACGATCCAGACGCAGATGATCACAACGGCGGCGCTGGCATGGACCACCGCGGCGACACGCACCTGGCCGATCGTCAAATTCGCCTGCCAGGGCGGGTTCTGCCAGAGTACGATGCCGCTGAGGAAGAGGCAGAGGATGGCGATAGTCATGATCCAGAAGACCAGCTTCTGTCCGGCGTTGTAGCGGCCGACTTCCGGCAGGTTCTCGTCGCGCGCGGCCAGCACGTCGCGGATCTTGTTCATCCATTCCGTGTCGGTTCTCTCCCAGATATTGTACCGCCAGAAGCGAAGGAACAGGCCGGCGAAGGTGACGATCAGCGCAATCCCCAGCCAGGGATGCAGGAAGGCCGCCGTCGCGCCGCCGCCGAACAGCCCGGTCAGGAAGTACAGCGCGGGATGGAACAGCGCCAGGCCGCTGATTGCGAGAAGAATGAGAATAATCGCATTCAGCCAGTGATTGATCCTGGCGCCTGCCGTGTAGCGCGCCAGCGTTCCCGGTTCTCGCTTCATCACGCACCCCGTCCGAGGACGTCAGAGCCCTTCCGTTCGTCTTCTTCGCCCACCCGGTTCGGACCGTTCCTCACATAGTGAACGAGGCCGATCAGCGCCGTCAGGCCCATGCCGGCGAGGGCGAGGGGTTTCAGTCCACCCTTCCAGGCCTCCACCAGGCCGCTGATCTTCGGATCCTTCGGCAGGTTGGAGTAGATCTCCGGCCGGTCGGCATGCTTCAGCACATACATCACATGGGTCCCGCCGACGCCCTGGGGATCATAGAGCCCGGCATTTTCATAGCCGCGCTCCTTCAGGTCGGCGATGCGCTCATTCGCCCACTCGATCCGGTCTTCCTTGGTGCCGAAGGTGATCGCCTGAGTCGGGCAGGCCTTGGCGCAGGCCGGGCCCTGGCCGACGGCAACGCGGTCGGAGCAGAGCGTGCATTTGTGCGCCTTGTGATCGGCCTTGGAGATGCGGGGTATGTCGAAGGGACAGCCCTTCACGCAATAGCCGCAACCGATACAGTTCTCGGACACGAAATCGACGATGCCGTTGGAGTACTGCACGATGGCGCCTGGCGCCGGGCAGGCCTTCAGGCAGCCCGGGTCCTCGCAATGCATGCAGCCGTCCTTGCGGATCAGCCATTCCAGATGCCCGTCCTCCTCCTCGACCTCGGAGAACCGCATCAGCGTCCACATGCTCTCCGTGAGATCGTGCGGATTCTCGTAGACGCCGGTGTTGACGCCGACCACGTCGCGCTGGTCGTTCCACTCCAGGCAGGCGACTTGGCAGGCCTTGCAGCCGATGCATTTGGAGACATCGATCAGCTTGGCGACTTGCACCGCTTCGGCGACGCTAGGAGGAGCTCCGGTGGAGGCCGAGGAGCGTTTGACTTCGAGAGGTTGCATGGTTGCCATCATTCCCTCCCTCAGCTCACGACCGGCGTTGATTTGACGACATCCACCAGGAACGCCTTGTATTCCGGCGTCTCGATGTTGGCGTCACCGACAAAGGGCGTCAGCGTGTTGGCGGCATAGCCCTTCTTGGTCGCGCCGGTGAAGCCCCAGTGAATCGGGACACCCAGCGTGTGAACAATCTTGCCGTCGATGGTGAGCTGCTTGATCCGCTTGGTCACCACGGCCACGGCCTTGATCTGCCCGTGGGCGCTGCTGACCTCGACCCAGTCGCCGCTGGCGATGCCTTTCTCCTTGGCCAGCTCTTCGCCCATCTCGACGAATTGCTGCGGCTGCATGATCGCGTTGATGAACGAATGCTTGGTCCAGAAGTGGAAATGCTCGGTCAGCCGGTAGCTGGTGGCGACGATGGGGAATTTGTCCGGCTTGCCGAACTCATCGGCCACCCCGGGGAATAGGCGGGCCACCGGGCTCGCGCTCACTTCCGGATGCAGCGGATTTGGCACCGGCGACTCGAACGGCTCGTAATGCTCGGGGAACGGGCCGTCGCGCATCATGCCGCGGGTGAACAGGCGCGAGACGCCCTCCGCATTCATGATGAAGGGCATTGCGCCCGTCTCCGGATTGTTCGTCGCCGGGAAATCCGGCACGTCGACGCCGACCCATTTCTCGCCGTTCCAATTCACGAGGGCGTGTTTCGGATTGTACGGATTGCCGGCGAGATCGCAGGAGGCGCGATTGTAGAGAATGCGGCGGTTGGCCGGCCACGAGAATGCCCAATTCGGCGCCAGCCCCGAATCCGTGGGATCGGCATTGTCCCGCCGGGCCATTATGTTGCCCTTTTCGGTAAAGCAGCCGGTATAGATCCAGCAGCCGGCGGCGGTCTTGCCGTCGTCGCGCAATTGCGCGAAGCCGGCGAGTTGTTGGCCCGCCTTGAGGATCGGCGGTTTCAGGGGATCGGACGGATCGGGCAGGTCTTCGATCGCCCGGCCATTGATCTCCTTCGCGATCTCCTCGGGATCCGGCACATCGGGCTTTGCATAGGGCCAGTATATGTTCGCGATCGGCTCCGGCCGTTTGCCGCCCTCCGCGGCGTACATCTCCTTCACCTTGAGATAGATCTTGGCCATGATCTCGATGTCGCTCTTGGCCTCGCCGGGCGGCTCCGCGCCCTTCCAATGCCATTGCAGCCAGCGGCCCGAATTCACCAGCGAGCCGTTCTCCTCGGCAAAGCAGCTGGTCGGCAGACGGAACACCTCGGTCTGGATGCTGGCCGTGTCGACATCATTGAACTCGCCATGGTTCTGCCAGAAGCTGCCGGTCTCGGTCTCCAGCGGATCCATGATGATCAGCGTCTTCAGCTTCGAGAGCGCGGCGGTGATCTTTTTCTTGTTGGGGAAGGACATCAGCGGGTTGAAGCCCTGGCAGATGTAGTTGGTGATCTTCCCCTGGCCCATCAGCTCGAATGCCCGCAGGATGTCGTAGGTGACATCCAACTTCGGCAACCAGTCATAGGCGTAGTCGTTCTCCGCCGTCGCCGCCGAACCGAACATGGCCTTCTGGAAGCTGACGAAGAACTTCGAATAGTTCTGCCAATAGCTGATCTGGTTCGGCCGCAGCGGCTTGAATCCCCGCGTCGACATATAGGTCGTCCGGTCCACTTCCTTGTCCAGCGGCAGCGTCAGGTAGCCAGGCAGCAGATTGCTCATCAGCCCGATATCGGTGAGTCCCTGAATGTTGGAATGGCCGCGGAGCGCGTTCATGCCGCCGCCGGCAACGCCGATGTTGCCCAGCAGCAGCTGGATGATCGCCATGGTGCGGATGTTCTGCGAGCCCTTGGAGTGCTGCGTCCAGCCCAGCGCGTACATGCTGGTCATCGCCTTGTCCGGCGCGGCCGTCTCGGCGATCCATTCACAGGCCTTCTGAAACCGGTCCAGTGGCACACCGGTGATGCGCGACACCATTTCGGGGGTGTAGCGCGCGTAATGTGCCTTCATCAGTTGATAGACGCAGCGGGGGTTCTGCAGTGTCGGGTCGACGGTCGCAAAACCGTCTTCGCCCACCACATAGTCCCAGCTTGAGCGGTCGTAGTCCCGCTTCTCGGCGTTGTAGCCGGTGAACAGGCCGGCATCGAACTTGAACTCGTCCTTCACGATGAATGACGCATTCGTGTAGTTCACCACATAGTCCTTGTGGATCTTGTCGTTCGCGACGAGGTAGTTGATCACGCCGCCCAGCCAGGCGATGTCCGTGCCCGGCCGGAGCTGCATGAACAGGTCCGCCATGGCCGCCGAGCGCGTGAAGCGCGGATCGACGACAATCAGCTTCGCCTTGTTGTGGTGCTTGGCTTCGGTCACCCATTTGAAGCCGCAGGGATGCGCTTCGGCGGCGTTGCCGCCCATGATGATCACGAGATTGGTATTCTTGATGTCGGCCCATGTGTTTGTCATGGCGCCGCGACCGAACGTTGGGGCCAGACTGGCCACCGTGGGTCCGTGTCAGACTCTTGCTTGGTTATCGAAGACGACCATTCCCATGCCGCGCACCACTTTGTAAGTGAGATACGCGGTCTCGTTGGTGCTGGCCGATGCAGCGAGGAAACCCGTGGACACCCAGCGGTTGACGAGCTGGCCATCCTTGTTGCGCTCGATGAAATTCTTGTCGCGATCCTCTTTCAAGATCTTTGCGATCCGGGTCAGCGCATCGTCCCAGGAAATCTTCTCCCACTTGTCGCTGCCGGGGGCGCGATATTCCGGATGGAGAAGGCGGGTCTTCGAATGCACGAAATCCAGCAGGCCGGCGCCTTTGGGGCAGAGTGTCCCCTTGTTGACCGGATGATCGGGATCGCCCTCGATATGCATGATCGAGGACTTCGAGCCATCCGCCTGGTCAGGCTTGCTGTACATGATGACGCCGCAGGACACCGAGCAGTACGGGCAGGTGTTGCGCGTCTCCGTCGTCTTCTCCAGCTTAAAGGCGCGGACACTGGCCGCTGCCTGGGCGGGTGAGAAACCCAGCGCGGTCATCGTCGATCCGCCGAGCGCCGCACCGCTGATTTTGAAGAATTGCCTCCGGTTGACCTGCATCATGTTCATGATGAGTCGCCTCCTGGCTTGCGTATCGGGCTCGCCGTCGAGCGGCCTACGGTTGCCGCTTCGACTTCATTTTTTGATTTATTCCAATAAGTCTGATCCCGTTGGATTCTGGCGTCAAGACGATTCGAAGCAGTGCAGGTCCCGGCGAAAGTCAACCATTCGGTTAGATTGGTTTGATCGGAATATCGCTTCGCATCTGCTAAGTTGAAAGCGCTGAAGTCGAAGCCGGTATCACCCTCCAGGAAGGATCGCACTCTCCGTCGATCGCGAGATGAAAGCAGGCTCCGGGCAGGTTGAATGCGATTTGGTCCTGGTCGGCGGTGGCCACAGCCATGTCGAAGTGCTGCGGCAGTTCGCGATGCGGCCGGAGCCCCGTCTGCGGCTGACGGTGATCAGCCGGGACATCGACACGCCCTATTCGGGCATGCTGCCGGGCCTTTTGGCCGGGCACTACAGCCACGGGGAAGCCCACATCGATCTACGGCCGCTGGCGCAGTTGGCGGGTGCGCGGCTGTATCACGGCTCAGCCACTGGACTCGATCTGGCATTGCGCCGCGTGCTCTGCGACGGCCGGCCGCCGGTGGATTTCGACTATCTCTCCCTGGATATTGGCTCCCGGCCCGACTGGAGCAACGTTCCTGGCGCTCCTGAGCACGCGCTTCCGGTAAGGCCGGTGGATGGTTTTCTAGCTGCCTGGCCGGCGATCGAGGCATCTTTGCTGCACCGCAACGGAACGCCCGCTCGGGTCATTATCGTCGGCGGCGGCGCCGGCGGCACGGAGGTTTGCCTTGCGCTGCAACATCGCTTGAAAACCGCGCAGCCGGAGGCTCATGTCCAATTCGCCATCGTGACCGACAAGGCGGAATTGCTGCCCGAGCACAACCCGGGCGTTCGCCAGTGCCTGACCCGGGCCGTCCGGACGCGCGGCGTGGAACTCCATCTGGAGCGACGGGTGGTTGCGGTGACACCGGACCGACTTCGCTGTGCGACCGGGGAAGAGATTGTCTTTGACGTGGCGCTGTGGCTGACCAATGCCGCCCCGGCCGCTTGGCTGCAGGAGACCGGCCTCGCTCTCGATGAGCGCGGCTTTATCGCCGTGAACGACTGCCTGCAATCGACGTCGCACCACTTCGTCTTCGCTGCCGGCGATGTCGCGGCACTCGTCGGTCGCCGCCTGCCCAAATCCGGCGTCTTCGCCGTGCGCGAGGGACCCCCGCTTGCGCGTAACCTGCGCCGTGCTAGCCGTGGCGAGCCGATGCGGCCCTACCGGCCGCAGCGGCATCACCTGGCGCTGATCTCCACCGGCAACAAATACGCCGTCGCCTCCCGCGGCCGCTGGAGCGCGGAGGGCGCGTGGGTCTGGCGGCTCAAGGACTATATCGACCGCCGCTGGATGCGGATGTATCAGCAAATCGACTCCATGGCGGCGATGGCGGTGCCTAGCAACGGCGTGGCGGACGCGGAAATGCGCTGCGGCGGCTGCGGGGCCAAGATCGGCGGCGAGTTGCTGGCGCGGGTGCTGCGCCGGCTGCAGCCGGAGTCGCGGCCCGATGTGATTGTCGGCCTCGATCCCGCCGACGACGCGGCGGTGGTGAGCCTGTCCGGAAATCAGTTGCTGGTGCAGAGCGTCGATTTCTTCCGCGCCTTCATCGACGATCCCTATCTCTTCGGGCGCATTGCCGCCAATCATTGCCTCGGCGATCTCTACGCCATGGGGGCGGCCCCGCAAACCGCGCTGGCCATCGTTACGCTGCCTCACGGCGCCGAGGCCAAGGTTGAAGCCGATCTCTATCAGCTCCTGGCCGGCGCCACCGAGACATTGAAGGGCGCCGGCGCGGCGCTGATCGGCGGTCATACGGGCGAGGGTGCGGAGCTAGCCTTCGGCTTGACAGTCAACGGTACGGCGGTGCCGGACCGGCTTTGGCGGAAAAGCGGCCTCAAGACCGGCGACGCGCTGATCCTGACCAAGCCCCTGGGCACGGGAGCATTGTTCGCCGCCGATATGCGCGGCAAGGCGCGCGGCGCCTGGATCGATGGGGCATTGGAGTCGATGCTGGTTTCCAGCCGTTCCGCTGCGGAGACCCTGCAACGCCATGGCGCGCGCGCCTGTACCGACGTCACGGGGTTTGGACTCGCCGGCCATCTGCTGGAGATGCTGCGGGCTTCGCAGTCGAATGCCGAGTTGTCGCTCAAATCCTTGCCGGCGCTGGCAGGTTCGCTGGAAGCGCTGGCGCAGGGGATCGCCAGCAGCCTGGCGCCGCAAAACCTGGCCCATGCGGCGGCCGTCGATAGAGGTTCTCTGCCGACAGGCGATCCGCTGATGGCGCTGCTCTATGATCCGCAGACCGCCGGCGGACTGCTGGCGGGCGTCCCCGCGGAAAACCTGGAAACCTGCTTGACCGAGCTACGCGCAAATGGCGCACCCCAAGCGGCCTGTGTCGGCAGGGTCACGGCGAGGACAGATGCGCCGCGGATTACCCTGACGCCGTAAGCCTGGGTGGGATCGCGTCCGCCTTTGCGCCCGCATCGCGCAGCAGCGCCGGCCCCGATGGGTACAGTTCGTGATAATGCAGCCGCAGGGCGATCTCATCCGCCGTCAGCAGCCTTGAATAAGCGGGCAGGGCTGCCAGCTCCGCCCCATCGATGAACAGGTCGTCGCAGAAAGCCGGCCGTGGCCGGCGGCAAAGGACGGAGATCAGGGCCGTGCGCATCCGCGCGACCTTGTCGGCGGGCAGGTCCAGTCGGGTGACATAGGGCGGCGCCGGCGCCGAGCCTGTCTCCATCAGGATGCGCAGGCCCGCCAAGGCCCGCGGCCGGTACTGGGCGAGCAGGGCATAGGTTACGCAGTCGATCGCGGCCATATCAGCCTCGCCGGCACGCACCATCTCGGCGCTTCGTACATGGCTGCCGCTGACCTTCACGCCGCGGAAGAACCGGCCGTTGCGGCTCAAAGGGGCGACCAGCGGCCGCAACGTGCCGGCGCCGGAGTAGGAGTTGAAGCCATTGATCGCGCAGACCGTACCGCGCAGATCCTCGATTGCCATTGCGGGCGTATCCTCCCGCAGGATTATGCAGCTCCGGTAGTCATAGCTGGCGCAGCCGGTCGCTGCCGCGTAGCGCGGCATGGCCAAGGGCTGGAGCGCGCTCGAAAACCCGAACAGCAGGTCGTAGCCGCAACATTGGCTGAACGCCAAGTCCGGCGAACCCCATTGGCCGACCACCGGCGAGTTCCGCGTCAGCACCTCCGGGAGGTCACTCAACCCCTCACGCAGGAATGCTTGGCGCAGCGCCTGCCAAAGCGCGTCGGTCGCCGGACGGGCCTCCGCGAGATCGTACATGGGCAGGCTGGCGAGCGGCATTGGGCCGACCTTCGGTTCATTGGCAACGGCGACATTCCTCGCCGTCACCGTGCATGGCATGGTTGCATCTGACAGGTATTCCGATCAAGGGCAGGTGGGGCCGCTTCCATGGAGGCGGGGCAGCACAACTGCACCTGCCGCCTGCAAGTTCGCGCTTGCACCCTAGTTTGCTACCGTCGGCGCACCTTGGATCTCGAACCGTGTGATATCGATATTGACGGCAATCGAAATGCGCTCACCGGTACCAAAGAAGGGGCGTACGCCATGTTCGAGCCAGGCCGGAAAAACAACCAGAAGGCCGCGATGAGGCTTGATTGACATATGCCGGCCAAACATGAATCCAGGTAATCGGCCAAAGACTGCAGCCGGTCGCGGATCGCGGATTTCGAGGTGCCCATTGGCCGGATGATCCGCCTCGTCCTCCCCCGTATCGACATAATAGACAACCGACCAATGGCTGCCGGCATGGACATGGGTTGTGTTGTAGTGGCCACTCCGATTGACATTGGCCCAGGCTGCAGCGCGGTAGCCGAGCTGCAGCTTGCCGGATTGGCCGCGCAAAGGCAGTTCGCACATCTCGCGCACGGCGTCATCGATCCATGTCTTCAGCGTGGCGATTTCCGGTTCGGGCCAGGTGAGCAGCGTCTCCTCCGAATGCCATCCGCCGGCGTTGCTCTTGCTGCGGCCTGCGCTGGCCTGTTCGCGGGCCAGTATCGCCTTGCGCAGGCCTGGATTGACCGATTCAGACCCGGCTATGCGACGCACCATCACCGGCACCGTAAATGCCAGCGAGATGTCGGGCGTGACGCCGACTTCCAGGCTCATGGCGGCCCTCTCCGGTCGTGAAGGGTCATCTGCGTGATTTTGCCCGAGCTGCCCGGAACCACGCAACATGGAAAGACGGCTGAGTTTCTCCAGGAATTGGGCCTGGAATTCTAGCCATCAGTGCAAGGCTCGCGCCGCAAGCCTTGGTACAGCGCCTCACGCGACAGCGACCGGCGCGTGGCTCTGCTGAAGGCCGGCATAAGATAATATTCCTTTACTTTGCGGCGTTGTTGCGCTAGAATTGAGAATTCGCCGTCTGAGCGCATTTCGACGGCCTTGATGTTGGAAATTGTGAAGATGTTGATGGCCGCGTCTCGTTCGGAGTGCGGAAGTAAGATCGTGTTCTGATATTACGACACCGCGGCTATTGCCGGTGGCAAAGTCGCCGCACCAACGGAGGGTTGAATTCACGAAATCAAGTTTTCAATAACATTCCCCTGTTGGAACAATCGCTTCCGATGCGCCTCTGTGAAAAACAACCCTGCTGCACCGGCCTAGGCTTTGGCGTTGATCCTCATCGTATCCAGCAGCGTCAGGCTGCGCGCTAGCGCGGCACCGGTGGCGACCACCATCGGCGGCAAGACCATCCACTCCAGCGTCCAGGCGGCGCCGGAGCGCTCATACTCATGGACAAGGGACTGATGCATGGCGGAAAGCTGCGTCGCGTTGTAGCGGGCCAGCGTCACCAGGATCTCCGCCAGAACCGGGTTGGCCTTGTGGTGCATGGCAGAGGACTTGCCGCCGCCGGTGACCGTGACTGCTGCGATCTCGTTCTGGGCCAGAAGCGCAATGTCCTGTCCGATCTTGCCCAGGCACCCCGTAACCAAAGACAGCCAGCCGGCAAACTCCGCCAGATTGTCTCGTGCCGTATGCCAGCAATCCGCGGGAGCCAGCCCGAGTTCGCGGGCCAACGCAGTTGTCACGGCAGGTCCCTTGTCGCCCTGCTTCTCCAGTGTGCCCACGGGGCCGCCGAATTGCAGAACCAGCAGCCGCGGCGTTAACTCTGCCAGCCGTTTCCGGTGGCGGGCCAATGGCGCCCGCCATGCTGCAATCTTGTCGGTCCACATGATCGGCAGGGCCTGCTGCATGCGGGTGTGGGCCATCAGCGATTGGCTGCCCTGTTTGCGTGACAGGTCCGCCAAGCGCTCGTCGAGTTTGGCAAGCCGGGCATCGAAAATCTCAACCACCGGCTTCAGACGCAGCACCAAGCTGGTGTCCAACACATCCTGGCTGGTCGAGCCGTAATGGAGATGCGCCTTGTGTGGCTCGCCGACCGCGCGGCGTAACTGGCTGACCCATTCCGGCACTACCATGCCGTCGCGCGCCGTGGCTTCGGCCAACGCCGCCATGTCTGGCTTGAATGCTTGGGCGGCCCGGGCGATCGCCGCCGCGGCATCGGCCGGAATGATGCCATGGTCCGCCTCCGCTTTGGCCAGCGCCACCTCGAACGCCAACATGGCGTGCAGCTCGGCCTCCGGCGTGAATTGCCGTGCCACCTCCGTGTCGCCGAGCAGTGGGTTGAGCCAGGGATGATCGAAAGCGGAAACGCTCATGCCGACAAGATACCTCGCGGTCCCGGGAATCCAAGGACATGGTTTCCCGGTCGTCCCGAAGGGAATGTCGGGATGTTAGATTGCGCAACTGCTTTTTGTCTTCTTCGCTGCAATCCCTAGGAAAATCAGCTCCGGCTGAACCAAAGCTGTCCGTTACCTGGCGTGGCATTAACAGTATCCTAACTATGATCGATGCATCGTGAATCCGGTGTCGCTGGGTTGAGTCGTTCCATGACGATCCGACACGGGAGGCTATCGCGACGCCAAGATCGTCAAATTGGGAGCTCAGGAATGGTCATCGCACAAAAAACGCCGCGCATTGCTTTCTATGCCGGCGTGTTTCTCTTGGCGCTCTCGATCCTGGCTCTTGAGATCGTACAGACCCGCATTCTCTCAGTTGTCGCCTGGTATCATTTGGCGTTCTTCGTCATTAGCCTGGCGATGTTCGGTCTTACCGCCGGTGCAGTCTGGGTCTATCTGCAAGGCGATCGCTTCAGCGGCAAGACCTTGTCGGACGATCTCAGCTGCATGGTTGCCGCCTTCGCGCTGTCGACGGTAGCGTCGATTTGCCTGCAGTCCGTGCTTGCACCCGTATTCATATTGTCGTTCTCCGGATTTGTGTCGCTGATCGCTCTATCGCTATGCATGGCGGCTCCGTACTTCTTCGCGGGCGTCGCCATGAGCCTTGCGTTGACGCGCAGCCCCTATCCTGTGCCGCATGTCTACGGCGTTGACCTCATCGGAGCGGCAATCGGCTGTTTTGCCGCCCTCCTGTTGCTGACATGGACCGACGGTCCTTCAGCGGTATTGTGGATCGCCACGCTTGCGGCTGTCGCCGCGGCCGCGTTTGCGGCGTCCGGCATCGGTAGCGCGTCTGCGCAGCCCAAGTCGTCGTGGGCGTTTTTGCGGCGCCGGCCGACGATCATTATCCTGCTAGCGGCACTGGCATTGTTCAATGGCATGATCGACAAAGGCCTTCGGCCGCTGCTGGTGAAAAACCAGATCGAGGCAGTAGGCCCGGCAGCCTTGCATGAGGAGTGGAACTCGTTCAGCAGGGTCGTCGTCAAGCAGGCCGATGACGGGAGGTCGATGTTGTGGGGACCATCGCCGAATCTCCGTGACGAGGACTGGAAGATTGAAAAGCGCTTCCTGACAATCGACGGCGACGCCGGGACGGCTATGTATCGATACACCGGCGACGACGCCGCCGTCGGCTTCCTAAAGTATGATGTGACCAACCTGGCCTATGCATTGTCCGGCCGCGAGCGCGGTGCGGTCATCGGCGTCGGCGGCGGCCGAGATATGCTATCGGCTCACATCTTTGGCGTCGATGACGTCACCGGAGTCGAAGTCAATCCGGTTTTCATCCGTCTACTGACGCAAACGCCTGGCTTTACGGACTACGCCGGGCTTGCAGCGCTTCCGGGCATGCACTTTGTCGTCGATGAAGCACGCAGTTGGTTTGCGCGGACGCAAGATAGCTTCGACATCATCCAAATGAGCCTCATCGACACCTGGGCCGCCACCGGCGCGGGCGCCTTCACTCTGAGCGAAAACGGCCTTTATACCGTTGAAGCCTGGCGGATCTTTCTCGATCGTTTGACGCCTGATGGCGTCTACACAGTCAGCCGCTGGCACCAACTGAACAAGTACGATGAAACAGGCCGCATGGTCAGTCTGGCCATGGCGGCATTGATGGAAATGGGTGTACCCGACCCGCGGCGCCATATCTTCGTCGCGACTTCAGGGCGGATCGCAACGCTTGTGCTGTCGCGCTCGCCGTTTTCGGCCGATGCTCTGGCAGAACTCGAAGGCGCAACGGCAAAGTATGGATTCAAAATTCTCGTCAGCCCGGACGGCATTCCGGTCTCGGAGGTCATCGCGAACATTGTCGCGGCTCAGAACCTTGATGAGTTGCAGCAGTATACCTCAAGCTTTGCCCTCGACCTGACGCCGCCGTCTGACAATCGGCCGTTCTTCTTCAATCAAGTGCCGATTCACAAAGTGTTCACCGCAAGGAAAGCCGTCGGCGACCAGAAAGTCGGTGGCGTTGCATACGGGAACCTGGCTGCAACATCCTCACTCGTCAGTTTGTTCTTGGTCTCGAGCCTTCTGATGATCGTCACAATTCTCGTCCCATTGCGCTCGACCGTTATACAGGTCGATCGCCGGCTGGTCAGTGGCGGCACGGCGTACTTCCTGCTCATTGGCATGGGGTTCATGCTGGTCGAGATCGCGCTGCTGCAGCGTTTCAGCGTGTTTCTCGGACATCCGACCTATTCGCTGAGCATAGTTCTGTTCACGATCATTCTTTCGACCGGTCTCGGCAGTCTCATCTCCGACCGCCTGCCGCTCGATAGCCGGCTGAAACTCGCCGTCTGGGCCGGACTGACTGCGGTCTACATCATGCTCTTGCCGGTTTTTCTGCCGGACGTGCTGCTCGCCTTCGACGATGCTCAATTGCTTACACGGGCGGCGATCACTGTAGCGGCGTTGATGCCGGCCGGCGTGCTCATGGGATTCGGGTTTCCGACCGGTATGCGACTCATTAGCGCCGTGGATCATCGGCCGACTCCCTGGTTCTGGGGCATCAATGGAGCGGCGGGAGTTACAGCCAGCGTCATGGCAGTCGCTTGCAGCATTTCGTTCGGCATCAGTGTCACCCTGACCATTGGCGGCCTCTGCTACTTTCTGTTGATCCCGGCCGCGTATCTCATCGGCGTCTCGACGGCGCGGCGGGCCGAAGTAGAACGGTCGATCGTCGGCGCCGAGGTCGAGCGGGCATAGACCGCACAGCGCAGGCGACAATCATCTCGGCTACAGTAGTGCCGCACCCAGTTCGCCGGCATCGGAGAAAAGCAGGCTTCGGGCTTTAGCCCCTGTCCTAGAAATCGAAGAACACGGTTTCCCTATCGCCCTGCAGATAAATGTCGAAGCGGTAGACTGCCGCTCCGGGCTTCATCTCCTTCCGCGCGACCAGCGTGGCAATCAGATCAGGCTGTGCCACCGCCTGCAGGACGGGATCGGCCTTATTGGCCGCTGTCTCCTCGGGGAAGTACATGCGGGTTTGCAGATGGATGTTGATACCCCGCGCAAAAATAGAGAACGATACATGGGGCGCTTGCGGCCGGCCGTCCCCCGCGCGCGTGGCGCCCGGTTTGATGGTCTCGAACCGGAACAGGCCCGTGATGAAATCCGTCGCCACGCGGCCCCAGCCGGGGAAGGCTGCGCTGCCGTAACGGCCTTCGGCTCCCGCCTGCCAGATCTCCAGCATAGCATCGGTGACCGGCGCGCCGCCGCCGTCAAAGATGACGCCTTCGATGACAATCTGCTCGCCCGCGGATGCGGAATTGGCAAGGACATTCAGCCGCTCCTGCGAGCGCGTGCGCAGGCCGGCGGCCCCAGGCACGGTGCCGATATGCACAAAGGGACCGGCGGTTTGCGACGGCGTCTCCTTCAATGTCGATGCGGTCATTTCAATTCCCCTCGCGCCGGTTCTCAAAGAAGGTCGAACGCCGTCCACGCAGCACAACGTCAAAACGGTAGACCAGGCTGTCGAACGGAATCATGTTGCCCATGTCGAGCTTGGCCGTCAGCCGATCGATCGCCGCCGGATCCCGGATCGTGTTGACGATCGGGCAGCGGCGGATCAGCGGATCGCCTTCGAAATAGAGCTGTGTCACCAGCCGCTGAGCGAAGGCATGGCCGAAGATCGAGATGTGAATATGCGCCGGCCGCCAGTCGGAGCCGTTGTTGCGCCACGGATAGGGGCCCGGCCGGATCGTGCGGAAAGAGTACTTGCCTTCGGCATCGCTGATGCAGCGCCCGCCGCCGCCAAAGTTCGGGTCCAGTGCCGCGATGTACTGGTCGCGAACATGGCGATAGCGGCCGCCGGCATTGGCCTGCCAGATCTCGATCAGCGTGCCGGCGATGGGCCGCGCATTTTCGTCCAGCACCTGACCATGCACAACGATGCGTTCGCCGATCGCCTCACCATCGGCGGCGTAGTTCCGGATCAGATCGCCGTCGAGAGGGTCCAGCATGGCGTGGCCGAAGACCGGCCCGGTCATCTCGCTCTCCGATTGCGGCAGGGAGAGCAGGGCGCGGCGCGGCGAACGCAGCACCGTTGATTTGTAGCCGGGCGTGTCCGCGGGCGGATGCCAGTTGCGGTCGCGCCGGATGAACTCCTGTGGCGCGCTCATGCTGCCGTGTTCCGCTTGGATTTGCCGGTGGATTTCTTGCGCCGCCCTGAGTCCATCGCTGCGTAAGTCTGCTTGATGATCTTGATTGCGCGATTGGCCGCGGGAACGCCGGCGTAGATCGCCACATGCATCATCGCCTCCCGCAAATCCGCCTTGGTGGCGCCGGTGTTGCGGGTGGCCCGCACATGCATGGCCAACTCCTCGTCATGGCCGAGAGCGGCGAGCAGGGCGATCGTGACCATGGACCGCTCGCGCTTGCTCCAATGGGGCCGCGACCAGACGGCGCCCCACGCGCCCTCGGTGATCAGCGCCTGGAAGGGCGCGTCGAAATCCGTCTGGCTTGCCTTCGCACCGTCCACATGGGCATCGCCCAGGACGGCGCGCCGGGTCTGCATGCCCTTGGCGAACAGCGGGCGCGCTTTCGGTCGATCAGGCAAGCGTGGTCTCCCTGCGGCGGACCGCCCCTGCGGCACGGAATGGCCAGGGGAGCGGAACCCGATTTCGGACGGATTTTGGCCGCAGCATTCGGTTATGTATAATGACCATTTGTCCTGATAGCATAATCAATTCGATATATCTCAGGGCACCGACATGGCGATCGATCAACGGGTCAAGTACCGGCATATTCAATGCTTTCTCGAAGTGGCGCGCCAGCAGAGCGTGGTCAAAGCCGCCGCGGCACTATCAGTAACCCAGCCGGCAGTCTCCAAGACCATTCTCGAGCTTGAAGGGCTCCTGGATGTCGCCCTGTTCGAACGCCGCGGCCGAGGCGTGGCACTGACCCGCTTCGGCGAGGTGTTCCTCCGGTACGCCGGGGCCAGCATCACGGCGCTACGCCAGGGCATCGACTCCATCACGCAGGCCCGCACCAAGGGCGGAATGGCGATTAAAGTAGGCGCCCTGCCGACCGTTTCCACCCGGGTGATGCCGACGGCCGTGCGGCTCTTCAAACAGGAAAACATGGGTACGGTGGTGCGGGTGATCACTGGGGCCAACTCCGTCCTATTGTCCCAACTCCGCACCGGCGATCTGGATCTGGTCGTTGGCCGCCTCGCCGATCCCGACCTGATGACGGGACTCAGCTTCGAGCATCTCTATTCCGAGACCGTTTCCTTCATCGTCCGGCCGGGCCATCCGTTGCTGGCCTTGAAGCCGTTCGATCTCAAGAAATTCACGGCGTACACGGTGCTGATGCCGACCGAGGGCGCGATCATCCGGCCGATGGTCGACCGCTTCCTGATCGCTAACGGCATCGCCACCATTCCCGACCAGATCGAGACCGTCTCCATGGCATTCGGCCGGCGCTATATCAGGATGACCGATGCGGTCTGGATCATTTCACGCGGCGTAATCGCCGACGATATCGATGACGGCGTGCTGGCCGAGTTGCCGGTTGCAACCCAGGAAATTACCGGGCCGGTAGGCCTGACCACCCGCGCCGACATTCCGGCAAGCCTGCCGGCAGTAATGCTCATGCAGACCATCCGGGAAGCAGCCCGCGCCCAAACCAACCCGCGAACCGGCCGCAATGCATAACCGCTGGGCTATAGGCCAGGCGGTATTTTTCATTGTTGCATAACCGGACAAAGAGGCATCATCACCCTAATCAACGGGGTCAACACCCTTGGAGTGGGAGGACAATATGAAGCTGCTGAAGACGGTCGCTCTGGCTGTGGCCGCGACTTTGCTCGGCGCGGTGGTGGCTCAGGCGCAGGAAGTCACGCTGACGTTGCATCACTTCCTCGGCCCGAAATCGCCAGCCCATGCCAAGTTCTTGGAGCCCTGGGCGAAGGAGATCGAGGCGCAGTCCGGAGGCCGCATCAAGATCGAGCTCTTCCCGTCCATGGCCCTCGGCGGCAAGCCGCCGGAACTCTACGGCCAGGTGCGCGACGGCGTGGCCGACATTGTCTGGACATTGCCGGGCTATACGCCGGGCGTGTTCCCACGCACTGAAGTGTTCGAATTGCCTGGGGTCCATAAGGGCAATGCGCTGGCCACCGATCTGGCGATCCAGGATGTCTATCCGATGATCGCCGACGACTTCAAAGACGTGAAGGTGCTGCTGGTGTTCGTTCACGCAGGCAACGCGATCCATCTGGTGGACAAGGCTGTGCATTCGCCTGCTGACCTGAAGGGCCTCAAGCTGCGCACGCCGTCACGCACGGGCGCCTGGGTGATCGAGTCCTGGGGCGCGGAGCCGGTCGGCATGCCGCTGCCGAGCCTGCCGGAAGCGCTGTCAAAAAAGGCTGTCGATGGTGCGCTGATCCCCTTCGAGGTGGTGCCGGCGATCAAGCTGCAGGAGATGACCAAATATTCCGTCGAGGGCGCCGATGGCACGCGCTTCGGCACTTCTGTGTTTCTCTTCGCCATGAACAAGGCTCGCTATGACGGGCTGCCCGACGATCTCAAGAAAATCATCGACGACAACAGCGGCGCGGCGCTCGCCACGAAAGCCGGCGAACTGTGGAATTCCTTCGAGGCGCCGGGCGAAAAGATGCAGGCGGAGGCCGACGGCGAGATCATCAAGCTAAGCGCCGGCGAGATGGCGGAATTCGACAAGCTCAATCAGCAGGTCGTCGACCGCTGGATCGAGGAAGCCGGCAAGAACGGCATCGACGGCAAGGCATTGGTCGACGCGGCAAAGACGGCAGTTCTCAAGCACTCGCAATAGCCGGCTGTCCCAACTAAACTCGGGCGAGTCTGGCCGGCCGACAGGCAATGGCGGCGTGCAGGGGAACCTGTTGTGATAAATCGATCATGGGTGGTGCGTGTGGTCGAGGGCTGGGCGATTGCGGGCGGATTCTTCACGCTCGCGATCGTCCTGGTGACCACCACAAACATCGCTCTCTTCGCTTTTGATCGGATCGCACGAACCTTCGGCGGGGTGGTTTCCGGGCTGCCTGGATACGAAGACTTCGTGAGCCTCGTTGTCAGCTGCGCCGCCTTGATGTTTATCCCGCTGTGTCAGTTGCGCCGCGGTCACATCGCGATCGACGTCTTCACGGAGCGCCTGTCAAAGCGTTCCCAGCGCACACTGGATCGCATCTGGTCGGTGGCGATGGGCCTGATGGCGCTATTTCTCGCCTTTTGGATGTTCCAGGGAATGGCGGAGTCGCGCGCCGACAACGCGCTGTCACCGGTGATCGGCTGGCCGATCTGGCCGTTCTACATTCCCGGTGTCTTGTCGCTGCTGCTCTGGGCGTTCGTGGCCGCGTTCCAGGTTATGGAAAGGCCGGCCGATGGACGTTCGTGAACTCATCGGCCTCATCGGATTCGCGATCCTTTTCGTGTTGCTGGTGCTGAGGGCGCCGGTCGGCCTCGCCATGGTTCTGGTGGGGATCGGCGGCAATTTTGCGCTTAGCTTGGCAGCGCCCTTCCTGCGCTTCGAGCCTTTTCTGAAGCAGTTCAAGACGTTGCTGTGGAACACGGTCGCCAGTTATGATCTGTCGGTCGTGCCGCTGTTCGTCTTGATGGGCCTGCTTGCTACCCATGCCAATCTCAGCCGCGATCTGTTCCGCGGCATGAACGCGATCGTCGGTCGATTCCGGGGCGGCGTCGCCATGGCGGCGGTTGGTGCTTGCGCCGGATTCGGCGCCGTCTGCGGATCGTCGCTCGCCACGGCTTCGACTATGGGACGTGTGGCTCTTCCCGAATTGCGGCGGCTCAACTATGCGCCGAGCCTGGCAACCGGCGCGCTGGCTGCGGGCGGAACTTTGGGCATCCTGATCCCTCCCTCGATTGCGCTCGTGGTCTATGCAGTGGTCGTCGAAGCCTCGATCGTCCAGCTATTCCGCGCGGCGATCATTCCCGGCCTGCTGGCGACGCTGTTCTTCATAGTGGTCATCGCCATTCAGGTGCGGCTGAAACCGGCCCTGGCGCCGAGGATCGAAGCCTTCGACAAGGCGGAACGGCGCGTTGCACTGCTGCGGCTCATTCCCGTCGGCTTAATTTTCGGCACGATGATCCTCGGGCTCGGCGCCGGTTTGTTCACGCCGACACCGGCGGCAGCCATTGGTGTCTTTGTCATCCTCGCCTATGGACTCGTCATGCGCTTGTGGGGCGAGGGGTTATCCCTGTCCGGCATGAAGGCTTCCCTGCTGGATTCTGCGATCACCAGCGGAATGATCTACTTCATCCTGTTCGGCGCGGAAGTGCTGAAATCGTTCTTCTCGCGGTCCGGCCTGCCCGTTGCGCTCGCCAATTGGGCGGCTGCCAGCGGCTTCGATCCCTGGCTTTTGCTGGTTGCAATCCTGGTGCTGCTCATCATCCTCGGATGCTTTCTGGAATCCCTTTCCATGGTGCTGGTCATCCTGCCGTTCCTCTGGCCGATGCTGGTGGAGGTCAATGGCGGCGATTATGTGACCGCCGCGGACGCCGCCTTCGGCCTCGACATGGAATCGCTGCGCATCTGGTTCGGAATCCTTTCTCTGATCGTGATCGAGCTCGGCTTGATCACGCCGCCCGTCGAACTCAACATCTTTATCATCTCTTCGCTGTCCGACGGCGTCCCGATGCGCGAAACCTACAAAGGCGTGCTTGCCTTCATTGCCGCGGAGTTCATTCGCGTGAGCCTGATCCTGGCCTTTCCGGCAATCGCGCTGTTTCTGCCATGGCTGTTCAGTCAGTAGGGCAGACCGACATAGTTTTCCGCAAGCGACGTGGACGCCGCCCGCGATCCCACCAGATACTCGAGCTCGGCCAGTTGGATTTTCTGGCCGAAGGGGCCCGTATCGGGAAACAGGTGCAGGATCGAGGTGAACCACCAAGAGAACCGTTCGGCCTTCCAGATCCGGCACAGGGCCCGCGCCGAATACGCTTCCAGTCCCCTGTCGTTGCCGCCGCGGTAGTGGTCAACCAAGCCCTCCGCCAGGTAGCGCACGTCGCTGGCGGCGAGATTGAGACCCTTGGCACCGGTGGGCGGGACGATATGGGCGGCGTCGCCGGCCAGGAATAGCCTGCCGAATCGCATGGGCTCGGCGACAAAGCTGCGGAGCGGCGCGACGCTCTTTTCGATCGCTGGCCCGGTCACCAGCCGTGCCGCAGCCTCCGGATCGAGCCGTCGCTGCAGCTCGGTCCAGAATTTGCCGTCGGGCCAGTCTTCCGGATGCTCCGAGGCGCTGCATTGAATGTAGTAGCGGCTGCGCGTGGGCGAGCGCATGGAGCAAAGAGCAAAGCCGCGCTCGTGGTTCGCATAGATCAGCTCCTCGGAAACCGGCGGTACGTCGGCGAGCACGCCGAGCCAGCCGAAGGAATAGACCCGTTCGAAGAGGGAGATCGCCGACTCGGGGACGCTGGGCCGGCAAATGCCATGGAATCCATCACAGCCGGCGATGAAATCACATTCAAGCAGTTTCTCGGACCCATTCTCGAGATAACGCACCTGCGGTTTTGCGCCGTCGAACCCACCGATACTCACATCTTCGGCCTCGTAGACTGTCGGTGCGCCGGCGGCAGCCCGCGCGTCCATCAGGTCGCGGGTGACCTCGGTCTGCCCATAGACCATGACGCTCTTGCCGCCGGTGAGGCCGTGCAGATCGATGCGGTGCCGCGTGCCGCGGACGCTGATCTCGATGCCGCGATGGGTAAGGCCTTCGCGATGCATTCGCTGGCCGCAGCCGGCCTCATCGATCAGGCCGACAGTGCCTTGTTCCAAAACGCCGGCGCGGACACGGCCGAGGACATAGTCGCGGCTGCGGCGCTCCAGGATCACCGTGTCGATGCCGGCTTTATGAAGCAGTTGACCCAATAGCAGGCCGGCGGGGCCGGAGCCGATGATCGCCACCTGGGTCCGCTGTGCCATGCCGGATTTCGCCTTCAGGGTTCATCGCCATCGCCGGGCTTGGCGATGACATTCCCATCGATTGTTACGCGGACAGAGCAGAATCAACAATCTGCCCCGCCAGGAGAGCTATGAATTTTTCTGCCGTAGACATAACTGTTTGGCGCTGCCGTCGATCAAGCCAGATCCCAGGCTCACGCCTTCTTGCGGCGCCTTTGGCGGTACTGGTCGACGATGACAGCGGCGACAATGATCATGCCCTTTGTCACCACGCCGGCAAGGCCGGAGAGCAGGCGAGCGCAGCGCTGATCAGCGGCCATACGGGCGAGGGGGCAGAACTCGCCTTCGGCCTGACCGTCAACGGCACGGCTACGCCGGAGCATCTGTGGCGCAAGATCGGGCTGCAGCCCGGGGATGCGCCGGTGCTGACGAAGCCGCTGGGCACCGGCACGCTGTTCACCGCCGACATGCGCGGCAAGGCGCCGGGCGCCTGGATCGACGGCACGCTGGCATCCATGCTGCAATCGAACCAGTCAGCCGCCGAAACCTTGCGCC
Organism: uncultured Alphaproteobacteria bacterium; assembly: GCA_963851215.1. Lineage (GTDB taxonomy): Bacteria > Pseudomonadota > Alphaproteobacteria > Dongiales > Dongiaceae > DATKFM01. Next base: position 296,991 of record CAWKOG010000021.1, on the reverse strand, counting down.
ATCACGGCGTGCGGGCCTGTACCGATATCACCGCCTTCGGCGGGAAGCCAATGCGGAAGTCATCCCGACGTTGCTTCGGCAAGCGCAGGATAAGCAGTATTACGTCAGACAGCCGGTCCCCGAAGCGGCGAAGAAAGGATAAACGGTAACGGCCGCTTGAGGAGTCACGCCAATCCACACTAGTGTTGCCTTCGCTGGTCGGCGCAGCGGTTGCTGGAGTATCGCCACCGGCCTGGCATAACGAACATGTAGAGGCCCCGACAGGAATGGGGGCCTCGCGTCAGCAACCACGAAAGGGAGGACCCAATGTTTCGACAATTGTTTCTAGCGGCGGCCTTTGCGTCTCTGATGTCCTCAACTGCTTCGGCCGATATCATAATTCTTGTGCCGTCAGGCTCCGAGGGCGACGGCCTGCGCGCCGCCGCCGCCGACTATAGCCAGCTCAAGGGCACGAAGGTCGAGATCGTACAGGCACCCTACAGCAACGTGTTTGAACAGGCCGCCAATGCCGGCCAGACCAAGTCAGGCGCGTTCGACATTGTGCTCATGGACGATCCCTGGATTCCGTTCTTCGCCGAGAACGGGCATCTCGAGGACCTGACGTCATACTTTAACGCAATGGGCGTTCCTGGTCCCGACAACGATTTCCTCGCGAAGTCGCTGGCGGTCTGCCGCAACCCCTACAACACCGGCCCTTTCGTCTGCATCCCCTATGTCGGCAACGCGCAGATGTTTTTCTATGATGGTGCCAAGTTCGCCGAACAGGGCACAACAGGCGCACCGAAGACCTGGGACGAGGTCATCACCGCGGCAAAGGCGATGACCGAAGCCGGCGGCGGCCGCTACTACGGCTATGTGTTCCGCGGCGGCCAGGGCAATCCGGTGGTCGCCGACTTCATGCCAATTTTCTGGTCCTATGGCGGCAATCTCTTCAACGCCGACCGCACCAAAGTGACGATCGATACCCCCGAAGGGGCAGCCGCGATGAAGACCTTCATGGCGCTGCGGGACATCTCGCCCAAGGGCGTCGAAAGCTACAACGCCAACGAAGTGGGCCAGGCACTCGCCGCGGGCACGGCCGCCTCGTCCATCAACTGGCCTAACTGGGTTGCCACCTTCGAAGACCCGAGCCAGTCGAGGATGGTCGGCAAGATCTCCTATTCCGCCATTCCGGCAGGAACCCATGCCGGATCGTCGGAGATCGGCCACTGGACCATGGGCATCATGTCAGCCTCCAAGAACAAGCAGGAAGCCTTTGATTTCATGGTCTGGGCGACATCGGCGGAGCAGATCAAGATCTCGGCGACGCGGGGCAACCCGCCGGTGCGCTTCTCGGTGTTCACCGATCCGGAGCTGACAGCGCAGGAGAAGTTCCGTCACTTCCCGACCTTGATGGAAGCGATCAATTTCTCGACCCCGCGGCCGCGTCATCCGAAATGGCCGGAGATCGAAAACGCGTTCGGCATCGAGCTGTCGAAGGCCGTCGCCGGAACGGAATCGCCGGAAGAGGCGCTGAAGAGCGCCCAGGCGGCGGTCGAGCAGATTACTGGTATCAAGTAGTTTAGGTCTCACCAACGTTAACGGAGCGGGATCTTTCGATCCTGCTCCGTACCGGCGGGGCGCCCCCCTCCAACAATGCGCGGAGTGCGCACAGGGGCGCTACAGCAACGCCGGGCTGTGGAGAACGACAGTGACGGCAGAGCTTCCGATCGCTAGGACCGCGCAGGCTGTGTCCGGCCCCGCTCTCGAGCGGTGGTCCGAACGTCATCTGCGCGTGCTGATGCTGGCGCCGGCAATGCTCGTGCTGCTGGCGCTCACGATCTTTCCGTCGATCTACATGTTTGCGGCGGCGACCACGCGGATCAGCCCCAATCCGGATGTGCCCTGGGAGTTCGCGGGAGCGGACAATTTCCTCCGTCTGCTAACAGACGACCAGTTTCACATCGCTCTGTGGAACACGCTGGTCTTCACGTTCTTCGCCGTCAGCATTGAGTTCCTGCTCGGCCTGGGCCTGGCCCTGCTACTCGACCGCTATATCCGGCGCCTGAACTTCCTAAAGACCATTCTCATGCTGCCCATGATGATGCCGCCCATCGCTGTGGCTATCACCTGGAAGCTGATCTATGAGCCGCAATTCGGTGTGCTCAACGAAATCATGTTCCAGCTCGGCCTGCCGCTGCAGGCCTGGGCCGGCGACGTCGATTTGGCCATGTTTTCGATCATCGTCGCGGATGTGTGGCAATGGACGCCTTTCGTTTTCCTTCTAATGCTGGCGGGCCTGTCCAGCCTTCCCGAGGAGCCTTACGAGGCCGCCGCCATCGACGGCGCGTCAGCCTGGCGGCAGTTCTGGGACTTGACCCTCCCCTTCCTCAAGCCGGTCATCGCCATCGCCTTGCTCTTGCGCATGATGGACGCCCTCCGGCTGTTCGATCTCGTCTTCATCCTGACCGGCGGCGGTCCTGCCGACCGCACAAAGACGCTCAGCCTCTACATTTATCAGGTGGCCTATCGCTTCGCCGATCCGAGCTATGCGGCGGCGATCTCGCTCTTTGTGCTGTTCGCGACGGTCGCCTTCAGCACCTGGTTCATCAAGCGTATGCGGCTCGCCACCTAGGAAAATGGAATGACACGCAGCCGAGCCAGCCTCATCTCCCAGCGCATTGCCGCCGCAGTTGCGATCGCTGTCGCGCTGATCCTCACCCTGTTTCCTGTCTACTGGATCGCCGGCAATTCCTTCAAGTTCGACATCGACATCTTTTCGGTGCCGCCGCAGTGGTTTCCTGCGAACCCGACGCTGAAGCACTACAACGCGGCCTTCATCGAGCGGCCCTTCCTGCAATACGGCCTGAACAGCCTGATCATCGCGATGGCGACCACCATCGTGTCGCTTGTTCTCGGCACCATGGCCGGCTACGCGCTCGCCCGGTTCAAGTATCCCGGCCAATGGCGTTATCAGATATCCTTCTGGATTCTGTCGACACGCATGATGCCGCCGATCGTCACCATCATCCCGCTCTACCTCGCCTTCAACTATCTGGACATGCTCAACACCAAGTGGGCTGTGGTGATTGCCTACACCGCCTTCAACCTGCCGTTCGCCACCTGGATGATGAAGAGCTATTTCCAGGATCTGCCGGTGGAACTGGAGGAAGCCGCCATGGTCGATGGCGACACCCGCTGGGGCGCGTTCCTGCGCGTCGCCTTGCCGCTGGCCCGCCCCGGCCTGGCGGCGACGGCGATCTTCTGCCTGATCATCTCCTGGAACGAGTTCCTGCTGGCGCTCATCCTGACGCTGACCGAGCGATCGCAAACGCTTCCGATCGGCATCGCCGGGCGCGTGACACAGTACAACACTTATTGGGGCGAGATTAGCGCCGCGGGTTTCACGGCCTGTATTCCCATCATGATCTTCGCCTTCGTTGTCCAGAAGCATCTGGTGCGCGGGCTCTCCTTCGGCGCTGTCAAGGGTTGAAGTCCATGGCCTCCGTCCGGTTTAACGATGTGAGCAAGAAGTTCGGCAATTTCGCCGCCGTCGCCAATCTCACCCTTGAGATCATGGACAAAGAATTCCTCGTCCTGCTCGGACCGTCAGGCTGCGGCAAGACCACGACGATGCGCATGGTGGCGGGCCTGGAGGAAGTCACCGCCGGCGACCTCTATATCGGCAACGACCGTATCAACGACACCCTGCCCAAGTATCGCGATGTCGCCATGGTGTTTCAGTCCTACGCGCTCTATCCGCATCTCACGGTCGAGGAGAACATCGGCTACCCCCTGCGCGTGCGGAAGGTGCCGCTCGCGGAACGGAAGCGCCAGGTGCTTGACGTCGCGCGGCGCGTCGAGCTGGACGGGCTGCTTGGACGCCTACCGAAGGAGCTGTCCGGCGGCCAGCGCCAGCGGGTAGCGCTCGCCCGCGCCATTATCCGGACGCCGCGCGTCTTCCTGATGGACGAGCCGCTGTCCAACCTGGACGCCAAGCTGCGGGTGCAGATGCGCGCCGAGTTGAAGCACCTCCAGTATGAACTGCAGGTGACGACTATCTATGTGACACACGATCAGATCGAGGCGATGACCCTGGCGCATCGCGTCGCCGTCATGAACAAGGGCATCATCGAGCAGCTGGGGACGCCGAAGGACATCTACAACAATCCGCGCACGCTGTTCGTTGCCGGGTTCATTGGCTCGCCGGCCATGAATCTGATCGACGGCGAAGTGCAAGATGGCGTCTTCGCCGGGCCTGGCGGCCTCAGGGTCCCCGGACTTGGCCGCGCCACAGTTCCGCGCGCCGTGCTGGGCGTGCGTCCGGAGGATGCGCAGGTTGTCATCAACAGCGTCGAGGAGGTGAACCTCAGCGCGCCGATCTATTCCGCCGAGCTGACGGGCGAAAGCACGCTGGTCAGTGTTCGTGCGGGCGACACGCTGCTGACCATGCGCGCCGACAAGAACTTCGCCGGCGATTTCGATCAAATTGTCGGTGTGCGCATCCGGCCTGAGCGGGCCTTTCTCTTCGACCGGGAGAGCCGGAATCGTGTGGATTTCTAGGGTGCTGGTCGGTTTTGTACTCGCTGTATCGATCGACAGCGCCGCGGCTGGCGACGATCCGATTCCCGACAATCCGCTGATCGCGATTCCGGCTGGTCCCTTCATCTTCGGCAGCGATGATGGCAATGAAAACGAACGTCCGCGCCGCGTAATCGATGGCAAGGCCTTTGTCATGAACCGGACCGAGATCACTAATGCCCAGTATCAGCGCTTCGTGGATGCGACCGGGCACCGTTCGGCCTTCTATGGCGGGCATCCGGTTCTCGGCCTGGATGACCGGCCGGTTGTCGGCGTCAGCTATTCCGACGCGGCCGAGTTCTGCGCCTACTACGGACTGCGGCTGCCGTCCGAGAAGGAGTATGAACGCGCGGCGCGTGGATCGGCCGGTGCGCCAATTCCCTGGGGCAGCGGCGCGGCCGATGCGTCCCGCGCCAATGGTGGCAGCAAGGAATGCTGCGCGGGCGACGATAGCGACGGCTATGGCATGACCGCACCCGCCGATTCGTTTGCCGCCGGCGCCAGCCCCGAGGGCATCCTCAACCTCGTGGGCAATGTTTGGGAATGGACCCGCGACGTCTATGCGCCTTATGAAGGCACTCCGCCGGCGGATATTGCCGGCAAATACAGAGTGCTGCGCGGCGGCTCCTGGAACAGCGATCCCGGACATCTCACCACCACTTACCGGCTGGCCTACGACCCGTATTTCCGGTTCGCAGCCAATGGCGGATTCCGATGCGTGCGCTCGCTGGACTGATCGCCGTCGCCCTTCTAGCGATCGCCGCACCTGCCGCAGCGGACCCAACGGCTGCGCCCGGATACGCGTTGGAGATCGTGCAGCAGCCGGGCGCGGCTTTTGCCGGCCTGGCACGCGACGGCGGATCGCTTCTGGTCACCGATCTCGCCGCCGGGCGTCTCTATCGGCGCGGACCTGATGGTCGTTTCGCCGCTTTCGGTCCGGTGCTGCCACACGGTCTCGACGTGATCGGCGATCCGACCGGACCCTATCGGGTGGCACGCCAGGGTTCGACCTACATAGTCGCCCAAGGCTGGACGCCCGCCGACTCCGCCGAGGGTAGATACGACCATGCCCTCCTCGAAATTGACGAGGTCCGGGTCGTCAGGGTCATCAGCAGCGACTTCTGGAATCCATACGACTTCGTCGCTTCGAACGACAGCTTCTACGTAATCGACGCGGCGCGGAACTCTGTCGAACGTCTCTCCGCTGACGGCCGTATCAGACAGACAATCTTCACCTTTGCCCGGCTCACGGCGAGCGAGTCCACACTCAAGACCTTGTCGCCAACCGAATTCAGTGAGCAGCAAGGCTACGCGTTTGACGCCGTCCCGACCGGCATCGCCATGCATGGCGACCGTCTTTACGTATCCCTGTTCGGTGGCTTTCCTTTCATCGCCGGGAGTGGCCGAATCGTTTCTTTGCCGGAAGCCAGGATTGCACAATCCGCGCGCGTCGAGGCCGTCGATCTCAACGCCCCGGTCGATGTCGTTTTCGACGCGAACGGCGACATGCTGGTTCTCGAGCACGGCCTATTCGATCCGTCGAGCGCCTGGGTGGCCGGCAGCGGCAGACTTCTTCGTATCAAACCTTCCACCGGCGCGCGGGAGATCATTCTCGATGGCTTGACGCGTCCGATAGCGGTGCTGATCTGGGACGACCGGCAACTTATTGTCTCCGAACTTGGCGGCAGTCTTTATTTCCTGACCCGCAACCCTTAGAACTACACGAGGGATGCCCTTGCAAAAACTATCAGAAAATATCATCGGGTGGCGTAGTTGTGCGTCAATGCTGTAAATCTTGATTGATTGCCTTAGCGGCCAAGAGTTATGTTTTCCACCCAAACCGCGGGCCCTTCGGAGGGATAGAGGCAGTGACAGGACAGAGTAGCACGGCGGGACTACAGCCTGACCGGACCGGACAATCGGCGAGCCGTCGAGCAAGGGCTCGCCACCGCTCAATGGTATTCCAGTCCGATCCCCCGCAAGCGGCTGAAGGAATTGGTGCAGCGCAAGGACGGGCCGGCCATTCGCGATACGCTGATCTGGTTCGCCGCGCTCGGCCTGTCACGGCGGGCTTGGCATCTATTTCTGGGGCAGCTGGTGGGCTGTGCCGGCTTTCGCCGCTATGGCGTGCTCTATGGTTCGGCCGGAGATTCCCGCTGGCATGAATGCAGTCATGGCACCGCCTTCAGCCCGCTGGATCAACGAGGCCGTGTATCTACATCGGTTCCTTCTTCGTGCTGCGGGAGCCGGTGCCCTGGCGCTGGAGCCATTTCGCGGCACCATACGGATACGATCATCGTCGGCCGTGACCCCGAGATCGCCGTGCCAAGGCCGACCAATCTGTTCCATGTCGTCGCTCGGGTTCCTCAATTTGCGGCATGGGAGCAAGGAGCTGCGCGAGATCGCGCTCCATTGCTTCGGCCGCATCTGCCGAAGGAGAAGGACTACATCCCGGAATCGGAGCGGCACAAGGTCTACCTCACGGCGCGCATCTTACGCCCTTATCTTCGCCACCGTCATCGGTCTGTCGATCTAGTTTCAGAGCTTCCTGCCGCTGATGCTGGTCGGCCTGCCATCCTTCTACGGCGCGTGGCTTCATTTTGCTTTGCGGCCTCACTCAGCATGCGGGACTGGCAGAAGATGTGCTGGATCACCGGCTGAATTGCCGGACGGTCTACATGAATCCGATCGTGCGTTTCATCTACTGGAACATGAATTATCATGTGGAGCACCATATGTTCCCACTGGTGCCCTATCATGCGCTGCCTGCGCTGCATGAGGAACTGAAGGCCGACATGCCTCCCGCCTTACCGGGGGTTCGCCGCGACCTATCGCGAGATCATCCCGGCGCTGATCCGGCAAGCGAAACACCCGCAGACTATGTCAGGCGGCCGCTTCCGGGTTCGGCCGCGGCCGGGACGGCAGAACTGACTCCCGCCAGCGCGACAGCGTGAGGAGCAGGGATAGCCGGATGCCCGGGAATTGGGTCGAAGCCTGTACTGTCGGCGATATCGACGAAGAGGACGTCATCGCCTTCGATCACGGCGGCCGGACCTATGCGATCTATCACTCGCCCGACGGCGACTTCTATGCCACCGACGGACTCTGCACCCACGAGGATTTTCCTCTCGCCGACGGCCTGGTGATGGACAACATCATCGAGTGCGCCAAGCATAACGGCCGCTTCGACTACCGCACCGGCGAGGCCAAGGGCGCCCCCGTCTGCGTCAATCTCAAGACCTATCCGGTGAAGGTCGAAGCCGGAAAGGTCCTGATCGATCTCGGTTGAGGGTCAAAAGGCAGATGAGCGAAGCCGGCATGGTGATCGTCGGCGGCGGCGAGGCTGGCGCGAGCGCGTCGCTTGCCCTGCGCGAGAAGGGATGGGCCGGCACAATCACCTTGATCGGCGAGCAGCCCCACGCTCCTTATGAACTGCCGCCACTTTCGAAGGCGGTAATGACCGCTGTCGACGAACCGTCTACGCCGACTATCCTGGGCGAATCCAGGATGCGGGAAAAAGCCATCGAGTTTCCGGCCCTCTTCGAGTGTGACTTCTATTGACGCTGAAAAGCGCTGTGTGCTGGTGGAGAACGGCACGCCTATTCCCTACCGAGAAGCTGTTGATCGCCACCGGCGCCCGGGCGCGACCGTTGGCGGCCCGCGGATCGGCCGAAGTCCACTACCTCCGCAGCTATGCGGACGCACAGAAAATCCGCGCCCGGCTGCTGCCCGGTGCGCATATCGGCATCATCGGCGGCGGTTTCATCGGGCTGGAACTGGCCGCCAGCGCAAGTCAGCGCGGTTGCCGGGTGACGGTGCTGGAGATTGGCTCCGGACATCCTCATGCGCGGCGTGCCGAGATATCTCGCCGATATCATCGCAATGCGGCACCGCAAGGCCGGTGTCGGCCTGCGCACGGGCGTTGCGATCAGCGGATTTGCGAGCACCGGCGGCCGGCAATCGGTCCTGCTGGCCGATGGTTTGAAGATCGACTGCGACGCCATCATTGCCGGTGTCGGCGCCATCCCGGAGACGAGGCTTGCGGAAGGATGCGGCCTGCAGATTGAGAACGGCATCCGCGTCGATGACCAGCTCCAGACCAGCGACACCGATATCTTCGCGGCGGGCGATTGCTGTTCCTTTCCTCATCCCCTCTATGACGGCCGCCGGATCCGCCTGGAGGCCTGGCGGAATGCGCGAGACCAGGGCGCTACCGCCGCGGCCAATATGCTTGGCGCGGGCGTCACCTACGATGCTGTGCCGTCTTTCTGGTCCGACCAGTATGAACTGACCTTGCGCATCGCTGGGCTGCCCGATGTGGCGGCAACCTCGATCAGCCGCGATCTCGGCGACGGCCTCTATCTCACCTTCCATTTAGCAAATGATGGGCGCCTCGTTGCCGCCAGCTCGATCGGCCCCGACGGCAAGATTGCCAAGGAAATCCGCCTGGCGGAGATGCTGATTGCCAAGCGCCTGCGTCCCGATCCCAAGGCGCTGATGAACTCCGATGTCAGAACTCAAATCATTGCTCGCCGCCTGAATGTCGTACATATCCACGCCCGAGCGCCGCGCTGAGCGGCGCCGATATCTTCCACAAGGAATCCAGGAATGACCACGCTGTCAGATTTCCCTAATCAGTTTGCCGGACAGTATGCCGTAGTGACCGGCGGCACCCAGGGGTTGGGCGAGGCGATCGCCCGCCTGTTCGCTCGCCGTGGCGCCGCTGGCATTGTCATCTGCGGCCGCAATCAGCAGCGTGGCGAGGCTGTTGTCGCGCGAGTTGACCAAGGCCGGATGCGACACGCGCTTTGTGCAGGCGGATCTCGCCTCTATGGAAGACTGCCGCAAAGTGGTCGCGGCCGCCGACAAGGCGTGGGGAAAACTGCATATCCTCGTCAACTGCGCGGGCATGACCGACCGCGGCACAATCCTGGATACCACGCCGGAATTGTTCGATCGCATGTTCGCGGTCAATGTGCGGGCGCCGTTCTTCCTGATGCAAGATGCGATCAAGTATCATGCTGCGGGAAAAAATCGCCGGCAGCATCGTCAATGTCATCAGCATGTCCGGCCATGGCGGGCAGCCCTTCATCGCCGCTTATTGTTCGTCGAAGGGGGCGCTTGCCACCCTGACCCGCAATGTCGCTTTCGCCGCCTTGCGCGACCGGATCCGGGTCAACGGTCTCAATCTCGGCTGGTCGGATACGCCGGGTGAAGACCGCATCATGAAGACCTATCACGATGCGCAGCCCGGCTGGGTGGCGAAGGCGGAGCAGGGGCTGCCATTCGGCCGCCTGATCAAACCGGACGAGGTGGCTCGCGCCGTGGCCTATATGGCGTCGTCGGAGTCCGGCCTGATGACCGGGTCCGTGATCGATTTCGATCAAACGATCCGCGGCACCTATGAGTCGGGGCCGCAGCCCTCGGAGACATTGGCTCAGAAGTTCGCCAGCGCTTGAACAAGGCTTGGCACAAGGAGAGTTAGAACATGGTTGGTTTCGCGATCCTCGGCTGCGGCCGCATCGGCCGCATGCATGCCCGCAACATCAAGGCGCATCCGCGGGCGGAGCTGATTGCCTGCTACGACCTGGTGGCAAAAGCCGCGGAGGAAACGGCGGCGGAAACCGGCGCGCGGAAAGTAGCTTCCATTGATGAGGCGTTTGCCGACAAGAAGGTCGACGCCGTGTTCATTGCCTCTTCGACCGATACCCATGTCGATCTCATCACCCGCGCCGCCAAGGCCGGCAAAAAAGTGCTGTGCGAGAAACCGATCGACCTGGACATCAAGCGCGTCGAGAACCTGCTGGAAGGAAATCGGCGGCCTGAAACCCACGGTCATGATCGGCTTCAACCGCCGCTTCGATCCGTCCTTCCGCGCGGTGCGGGACCGTATTCAATCCGGCGAGATCGGCAAGCTGGAACAGGTCGTCATCACCAGCAGGGACCCTGCGCCGCCGCCGCCGGCCTATGTGAAGGGATCGGGCGGCCTGTTCCGGGACATGACCATCCATGATTTCGACATGGCTCGCTATCTGGCCGGCGATATCGTGGAAGTGCAGGCCATGGGCGCCAATTTGGTTGATCCCGGCATCGGCCAGCAGGGCGATATCGATGCCGCCATGGTGGTGATGCGCGCGGCGTCGGGTGCGTTGGTGCATATCAACAACAGCCGCCGCTGCTCCTACGGCTATGACCAGCGCATCGAGGCCTTCGGCGAGAGGGGCATGCTGCAGGCGCAGAACCGCCGGGGAACGACGGTGGAAGCTTGGGGCGCAGAACGCACCCGGGCGTCAGATCCCATCCTGCATTTCTTCATCGAGCGCTACACCGAAGCCTATCGCGCGGAACTCGATAACTTCATCGACAGCGTGGAGAAGGGAACGCCGCCGCTCGCAACCTTCGCCGATGGCCGTGAGGCGCTGCGCATGGCGGATGCCGCGCTCGAATTCGTCGAAGACGGGAAAGGCTGTGCGGCTCTAAGCGTCAGCTCTCCAGCGCCTTCCGGCCGAGCGCCTCAAGCAACGCCAGATCGCGCCGGGCTGCCTCAAGCGTGTTGCGTACCGGCTCGCCCTTATTGATCGCGCGCCACCAACCCCTTAGCTCTTGCGACAAAACCCTCGGCATAAGACGGGTCGATGATGGATCGTCCGCGCCTGCTGGCCGTCGGAGCGCTTCTCGATCAGCAGCGTCGGCTGATGATTGAGATAGGGCGCGGGGAACTGCAGCTCGAAGATGCGATCGTCGAACCACAAGGAGATACGCTCCAGATAGTCGGCGAGCTTCGGCACGGCCACATGAGCCATGGACCACAGCCGCATCGCCGGGTGCGAGCCGCATGCTGCCATGACCGCCGGCGGAATTCGCGAACCAGGCAGCGCCGATGACTTCGCCAGTCCTGAGACCCATCTCATCCAGTAGGCCATGCACGGCGTTCACGTCATGGATGATGCTGGAGCAGTACGGGCCGGCAAATCCGCGTAACTGAGCATCCGTCGGCCGCCGGCCAAGCGCCCGCGAAATCTGCTCGGCCCGAGCTTTTCGCGCATCTGTCGATCATCGCTGCCGGAACATCATCCCCGGCACAGAGATCGCGGTGCGCCACGAAGGGCCAAGCGTCCGGATCGTTCACTTCGACCGAGACATAGCGGAGCCGGTCATCCAGGCCGCGCACCATCGACCCCAGCGCCTCATAGGCCGGATCGAAGCGTTTCATGTAACCGACCTGGACGATACGACTTGGCCTTGTCCCGCGCCTTGATGACCGCGTCCGCATCTTCGACCGCATAGCATAGGGGTTTTTCAGTGAAGACATGAAGGCGGCGCTCAAGAGCGGCCATGATCAACCGCGCATGCAACGCATCGGGTGTGGCAACGACCACGGCGTCCAGCTTCTTCTCGAACAGCGCTTCCGGCGTGGCCACCGCCGCCACCTTCCATCGCCCCTCAAGATGAGCGCGCACCTTCGCCGACGGATCGGCGACGGCGACGACCTCGAACATATCCGGCAGCGCCAGCAGGTTGGGAAGATGCTCAACCTGGGTGATCAGGCCGGCTCCGATGATGCCGACACGCACTCTCGCCATTGGCGGGCCTCAGGGCGTGATCGTATGACCGGCCTGAAGCGCCAGCCGGGCGAGATTGCCAAACCCCATCTTGGCATAGGTGAGCGGGTGGGCCTTGCGCGGGTCCTGCTCTGCCTCGACGATTAACCAACCGCTATAGCCGGCATTCTTCAGAGTCGTGAGGATCGACGGGAAATCCACCGAACCATCGCCGGGAACCGTAAAGATGCCGTCGAGCACCGCCTGCATGAAGCTACCGTTCTTGGCGCGGGCATCGTCCAGCACCGGCCGCCGCGTATCCTTGCAATGTACATGAACCACGCGTTTCACATGCCGCTTCACCAGCGCCACCGGATCGCCGCCGGAAAAGGCGCTGTGGCCGCTATCGAACAGCAGTCCGACTGCCGGCCCCGTCGACGCCATCAGCTTATCCACCTCGGCATCGGTTTCGATCACCGTGCCCATGTGATGATGAAACGCCATGCCGACACCGAAATCCCGCATGCGCTCCGCCAGCGCGGTCAAGTCGCGGCCATAAGCCGGCCACTCGCTGTCCTTCATCATCGGACGCTGCGATATCGGCGCAAAAAGATCGCCACCCGAGCGCCGCGAGGTATCGGCGTAGACGATATGCGTGCTGCCCATATCCCGCAGCAGGGTCAGGTGGGCCTGCACGGCCTTCCATTCCTCTTCTAGTCCCTTGTCGAGCAAGCGCCCGTCATACCAGCCGGACACCAGCGCCAGGCGATGCTTGTCCAGGATCGGGCGCAGTTCGCGCGAATTGCGCGGAAACTTGCCACCCATTTCGATGCCGGCGTATCCGGCAGCATGGGTCTCCGACAGGCACACCTCCAGCGGGATATCGCCCCCCAGTTCGGGCATGTCGTCATTGCTCCAAGTGATGGGGTTGATGCCAAGTCTGACCGTCATGCTCTCCTCATTGCGATTGGTCACGGATAGGAATCGGCCCGTTCCGGGCAGTATCGCCCGAAACATTCGGCCAATCCTATGTGGATGTTGGGTTTCCGGATCCAGCCTGTCCGATTGAAGCCGAAGCACGAAAATAGGCTGGCGCCGAGTATACATCGAACCGCCCGATGATCCACCGCCATTGCCCGCTCCATGGGCTCATTCTATGATTTACCACCTTCCGGACAACGAAGCCCGGCGGCCGCAACTCCGACAGCCGGAGGCCCGGCCGCCGTCAATCAAGAACGAGAACATCGCCAAGAACAATCAAGACAGAGGAGGTAGAACATGCGTCGCCTGATAACTGGACTGACTGCCGCTGCGGTACTTGCCCTCGGCACGACGGCCGCGATGGCCGAATCTGCGCGAGTCGTCTTCGTCACTCACGGCCAGGCCGCCGATCAATACTGGTCGGTGGTGAAAAAGGGCGTGGACGATGCCGGCAAACAGCTCGGTGTGACCACCGAGTATCTGGCCCCAGAGACTTTCGATATGCCGGCCATGGTGCACCTGCTGGAAGCAGCCATCGCCTCGAAGCCTGACGGTCTGGTGGTCTCCATTCCCGATACAGATGCACTCAGCGGTCCGGTGAAGAACGCCGTCGCTTCGGGTATCCCCGTTATCGTCATCGACTCCGGCGGTTCAGAGCTGTCGCGCTCTCTCGGCGCATTGCTCTATATGGGGCAGAACGAATATGACGCCGGCGTCGCTGCCGGTAAGCGCTCCGCGGCCATTGGCGTCAAGCACGCGGTCTGTGCCAACCACGAAGTCGGTAATATCAGCCTGGACGATCGCTGTCGCGGATTCCAGGACGGGCTTGGCGCCGAAGTGCCGGTGCTGCAGGGCGTGATGGATCCGACGGAAATGAAGGCCCGCATCCTCGCGCATCTTAACGCCAACCCCGATACCGATTTCATCCTGACGGTCGGTTCCGCAGGCGCCGATCCGGCGCTGGCGGCGGTGGAAGAAGCCGGCCTGGCCGGCAAGGTGAAGACAGGCACTTTCGATCTGTCGCCGACCATCCTGCAGGCCGTCGACGCCGGCAAGATGGAGTGGGGCATCGACGCCCAGCAATATCTCATGGGCTATGTGCCGGTCATGATGTTCGACCTGATGAAGCGCTACAAGCTGGCGCCAATCGAGGATTATCCGACGGGTCCGGGCTTCGTCACCAAGGCCGATGCGGCGACGATCGTCGATCTCGCTAAGCAGGGCGTGCGCTAGGCTGTCGTTGGCGGCCCGGTCGCATGCTATGGCCGGGCCGCCGCTCCACAATCACCGACTAAATCCGATATCGGGGGCATTGCGCGGCATCATGTCTGAAGCCACGTCAACGCGGGACGACCGGCTGCATCAGGCGTCATGGCTGACGCGCCTTCTAAGGCGCCCGGAACTCGGCGCCGTCGCGGGCACCATCCTGATCATTGCCTTTTTCACGGCCACCGCCGGCGGCACCGGCCTGTTCAGTCCCAAAGGGCATTGTCACGTTCCTTGAGGTCTCGGCCCAGTTCGGCATTCTCGCGGTAGCGGTCTCGCTGCTGATGATTGCCGGGGAGTTCGATCTGTCGTTGGGCTCGATGATCGCCTTTGCCGGCGTGATCATCGCCATACCGTCGACGGTGTTGGGTTGGCCGGTCTGGTTCTGCGTGATTCTGGCGTTCGTTGTCGCGGCCGGAGTTGGCTATCTCAACGGCCTCCTGGTGGTGCGCACCGGTTTGCCGTCGTTCATCGTCACGCTGGCGACCTTGTTCATCCTGCGTGGCCTGACACTTGGATTCACCCGCCTGATCACCGGCCGCACCCAAATTCCGGGCATGAAGGAACTGACCCAAAATGATTGGTTGGCGCCGATTTTCGCCGGCCAGATCGGCAGCGGTTTCTTCGTCTGGGCGGCCGAGATCGGCCTGATCGGCAAGCGGCCTGACGGCCTGCCGGAAATTCAGGGCATCCCCGTCTCGATCCTCTGGTGGGTGCTGCTGACTGCGGCTGGGACTTGGCTGCTCCTGCGCACGAGGTTCGGTAATTGGATCTTCGCCTCCGGCGGCGACGCCAATGCAGCCCGAAATGTCGGCGTTCCGGTGACGCGGGTGAAAATCTGGCTATTTGTGCTGACGGCGCTCTCCGCGACCCTGTTTGCAACAATCCAAGTCTTGAGCGTCGGCTCCGCCGATACCGCCCGTGGCCTGCAGAAGGAGTTCGAGGCGATCATCGCTGCCGTGATCGGCGGCACCTTGCTCAGCGGCGGTTATGGCTCCGTGGTCGGTTCGATGTTCGGGGCGCTGATCTTCGGCATTGCGCAGATCGGCATCTTCTACACGGGCATCGATACCGACTGGTTCAAGGCCTTCATGGGCGTGATGCTGCTGGTGGCCGTGCTGTTCAACAATTATGTGCGGCGCAAGGCGACGGAATCCAAATGAACGGATTGCAACCCATCGTCGAACTGCGGGGCGTCAGCAAGCATTTCGGGTCGGTGCTGGCCCTGCGGGACATCTCCCTGCAGGTATTTCCCGGCGAGGTCTGCTGCCTGCTGGGGGACAACGGCGCGGGCAAATCGACGCTGATAAAGATCCTGTCCGGCGTCTATACGCCCGATGAGGGCGAGATGCTGGTGGAGGGTCAGCCTGTGCAGTTCTCGTCGCCGCGGGACGCGCTGGATCGGGGAATCGCCACGGTCTATCAGGACCTGGCGATGGTGCCGCTGATGTCCATTTCCCGCAACTTCTTCATGGGCCGCGAACCGGTTAAGCGGATGGGTCCGTTGCGGCTGTTCGATCACCTGAAAGCCGACGCGGTGGCGCGGGAGGAAATGGGCAAGATCGGCATTGCCGTGCGCGATCCTGGACAGGCGGTCGGTACGCTCTCAGGCGGCGAACGTCAATGCGTTGCCATAGCCCGGGCGGTCTATTTCGGCGCGCGCGTGCTGATCCTGGACGAACCGACCTCGGCGCTCGGCGTCAAGCAGGCCTCGATGGTGCTGCTGTATGTGGAACAGGCTCGGGCGCGCGGGCTCGGCGTCATCTTCATCACACATAACATCAATCACGCCTATCCTGTCGGCGACAAGTTCCTGCTGCTAAATCGCGGGCGTTCCATGGGCTATTTCCGCAAGGACGAGATTTCGCGCGAACAGGTCACCGCCATGATGGCGGGTGGTCAGGAGCTGACTGAACTGGAGAAGCGCCTGACAGAGGCGCGCGCCGCCGGCAACCGGCCGCCGGCATAGGCCTGCACAGGCATTCAGTACCGGAGTATCACCATGGCTTCATCGATCGGCGTCGGCGTCATCGGCACGGGATTCATGGGCGCCGCCCATGCCCAGTCGTTCCTAGCGGTCGCACCGATATTCGAGACAGCGCTGACGCCACGCCTCGTTGCCGTCGCCGACATCAACAAGGCAGCGGCGGACGCGGCGGCAAAGCGCTTTGGCTTCAATCGGGCTACCGCCGACTGGAAGGACGTCGTCGCCGATCCCGCGGTCGAGCTTGTCTCGATCACGGTGCCGAATGCGCTGCATGCTGATATCGCAATAGCCGCGATCAAGGCCGGCAAGCATGTCTACTGCGAGAAGCCGCTGGCGGCGACCGCCGCAGCCGCCGAAGCGATGGCAGCCGCCGCCGCGGAGTCGCCGGTCAAGACCCTTGTCGGCTACAACTACATGCGTTCGCCGGCCGTGGCCTATGCGCGGGATCTCATTGCCCAGGGCGTGATCGGCGATCCGATTTACTGGCGCGGCGTCTGCGACGAGGACTATATGGCGGATGCGGATACGCCATTCTCCTGGCGCTGCCGCAGGGATACCGCGGGATTCGGCGCGCTGGGCGATCTGGCGTCGCATCTGGTCAGCGTGGCGCGGCTGCTCATGGGGCCGATCGCCCGCGTGGTTGCCGATCAAAAGACAGTCATAACCCATCGTCCGGTTCCCGGCAGCGGCGAGGCGGCGGAGAAGCGCACCGGTGACGTCAAGCTGGACCGCAGCCGGCCGGCGCATCCAGTCGAGAATGAAGACACCGCCCACGCGCTGCTGCAGTTCGCCAGCGGCGTCATGGGCAGTTTCGTCACCAGCCGCTCCCATTGGGGCCGCAAGGCCCATCTGGGTTTCGAGGTCTTTGGCCGCAAAGGCAGCATCCTGTTCGATCATGAGCGGATGAATGAACTGCAGCTCTTCACCAGGGATGGAGTCGATGGCGCAACAAACGGTTTTCGCAACATTCTTATTGGGCCTGAACACCCGAGCTATGGCCGTTTACTCGCCAGCGCGCGGCCACGGCATCGGGTTCAACGATCTCAAGATCATCGAGATCGCCCATCTGCTGCAGGGAATAGCCGGACGCCGAAACGCCTATCTCCGACAATTCCGGACGCGCTGCGAATCGAGCATGTCCTCCATGCCGTCGTTCGCTCCGCGGAAACCGGCCAGTGGGTCGATACGAACGATCGGTGAACGCCAACACGAGAGCGCTCACGGTTGCATATCCGATTGAGGCTTCTTTCGGCTTTGGCGTTACTATCTTTGACGCTAGGCCGCAATGCGCCATTCCTTGACAATTCCCCTGGGAGCGGCGCGCAATGGTTGCAATGTTGGGCGGCCGGCCAGGGAATGCATACCTGGACGGGCGGTTTCTGCGCCCAATTCAGGAAGAAACGAACCGGGAGGGTTACAATGTCGATCAGAAGTCGACTTCTTGCCGTTGCTGCCGTTCTGACCGTGGCGACTTGCATTGGCGGCGTCATGCCAATGCCGGCTCAGGCTGAAACAATTCTAAATCGTGGCTTTGGTGCTTCGCCCCACACGCTCGATCCTCATGTCAATTTCGGTGCGCGTGAAGCCTGGATCCAGGACGACCTTTATGAAGGCCTGGTCGCGACCGCGGCCGACGGCAAAGTCATTCCCGGTGCTGCCGAGAGCTGGGACATCAGCGACGACGGCAAGACCATTACCTTCCATCTGCGGCCGAACCTGAGATGGTCGAATGGCGAACCGCTGGTGGCTCAGGATTTCATCAATGGGATCATCCGCACACTTGATCCCAAGACCGCCTCCGAGAAGGGCTACTACTTCTTCAACGTCATTCAGATCACCAATGCCAAGGGCTATGGCGAGGGAACGATCACCGATCCCACGCAGGTCGGGCTCAAGGCGCCGGACGACAAGACGGTGGTCATCTCGCTCGACAACCCGGCGCCGCAGGCCTTTTTTGTGCTGAACTCGTTTCAGACGACGCCACTGCACAAACCATCGTTCGATAAATTCGGCGAGAAGTTCGTCGAGGCCGGCAATCAGGTCGGCAATGGCGCCTATGTGCTGAAGGAGAACGTGCCGCAATCCCATGTGCTTCTGGTAAAGAACCCGAACTACTGGGACGCAGCCAACGTGAAGATCGATCAGGTACGCTATGTCGTGACCGAAGACGTCAACACGGAGCTGAAACGCTATCAGGCCGGTGAAATCGACACCACAAACGAAATCCCTTCCGATCAGCGGGAATCGCTGAAAGCGGCGACTCGGCGGCGAAGTGCGCGAAGTGATCAGCACCGAGACGATGTATATCAGCTTCAATATCACCAAGCCGCCATTCGACGATGTTCGCGTGCGCCAGGCGCTGTCCATGGCGATCGACCGCGAGGCGCTGCAGGACAAGGTGCTGAAGGCCGGCTACAAGGCCGAACTATTCCTACGTTCCGGCGGTGGATCCCACCTATGACGGTCCGAAGATCGCCGAGGCCGGCATGTCCAAGGAAGAACGCGAGGAGAAGGCGCGCGCCTTGCTGGCCGAGGCAGGTTTCGGCCCGGACAATCCG
This sequence comes from uncultured Alphaproteobacteria bacterium, assembly GCA_963851215.1. GTDB lineage: Bacteria > Pseudomonadota > Alphaproteobacteria > Dongiales > Dongiaceae > DATKFM01. The sequence continues at coordinate 278,098 of CAWKOG010000021.1, read as the reverse complement.
CTTAAAGCTCGGCCTCCTGTCCACCACCGATGAAACGGAGAAGCGCGAGGCATCGGCTCTGGCGATTATGTGGAAGCAGGTGCTGGGCGCGCAGACCGACCTGCAGAACCAGGAGTTCCAAGCCTGGCTGGACACGTTTCTATGCCGGAACATTGGGACGTCTTTAACGACAATCTGGTCGGCGATTTTCCGGGACCCGAAACCTACCTCGTCTACATGAAGCCGAGTTCGGAAGCCGGCTACAATTGGAAGAACGACGAGTACGAGAATCTGATGAACAAGGCCGCGACCGTGGCCGATCCGGCAGAGCGATTGAAGATCCTGGCCCAGGCCGAGACCATTCTGCTGAATGACTATCTCACGGCGCCGATCGCCAGCGCCACGTCGCGCCATCTGGTGAAGCCCTATGTGAAGGGCTGGGTCGACAATGTTGTGGAATCCCACCCATCACGATTCATGAGCATCGAGCAGTAACCAGGCAGACAGCGGCGCCGGAAATGCTCCGGCGCCGCTGTCGGACCGATCGAGCGCATTTCCAATCATGCTCCGCTACACGATCCGCCGCCTGGTCGGTGCGATACCGACCATGTTCGCGCTGATCGCCATTACCTTCTTCATCATGCGCATCGCGCCGGGTGGCCCGTTCGACGGCAACCGCAAGGTGACGGAAATTGTGAAGGCGAATCTCGAAGCGGCCTATCATTTGGACGATCCGCTTTGGATGCAATTTCTCCGCTATCTCTGGGGCGTGCTGCATTTCGATTTCGGACCGTCGTATAAGTATCGCGACTACACGGTGTCGGAGCTGATCTGGCAGGGCTTCCCGATTTCTCTCGAGGTTGGCATGTGGGCGATGGCCATCGCCACCGTTGTCGGCGTTACACTCGGCACCGTGGCGGCGCTGCGACAGCACAGTATGATCGACTACGGCGTCATGGCGGTTGGCATGACAGGCGTTGCGGTGCCGACATTTGTCGATCGGTCCGCTGCATGCAGTTGCTTCTTCGGTGCATCGATTGTTCAAGGCATTGCCGGTCGCCGGTTGGGACGGCAGCATCGGCGCGAAGATCATGCCGATCATCGCGCTGGCATTGCCGAACATCGCCTATATCGCCAGTTTGGCGCGGGGCAGCATGATCGAATCCTTGCGCACCAACCATGTGAGAACAGCGCGTGCCAAGGGTATCGGCGGTTGGCGCACCGTGACACACCATGCGCTTGATCGGCGGGCATGGTCCCCGTCGTCGCCTATCTCGGACCCGCGACCGCCGGCATTGTCACCGGCTCCATTGTCATCGAGAAGATCTTTCAGTATTCCCGGCATCGGCAGCTACTTCGTCGAGGCCGCCCGAACAGCGACTACACGCTGGTGCTCGGCGTGGTGATCTTCTACGGCTTCCTGATCATTATCGCCAATCTGATCGTCGATCTCTGCTACGCGCTGCTCGACCCGAAGGTGCGCTATGACTGAGACGGCGTGGCCGCCGCTGCGCCGCGACTCGAGAAAGGACGCAGCCAAACGCGCGAAGCCCTGGGCCGACTATGTCCGGAACCCGGCGGCAATGTCGGGCTTTGCCATCATTGCTTTTCTGTTTATCGCCTGCTTCCTGGGTCCCTGCCGATTCTTGGACTCGATCCGGAGGCTTCGGACTTCGACGCGGTTTCCCAGCCACCGAGCTATCGAAGCGGCCATTGGTTCGGCACGGACGATTTCGGGCGCGATCTTCTGGCACGCACCCTGACGGGCGGCCGGGTGTCATTGACTTGGGGCTGGCGCCGCAACGCTGGTTGCGCTGGGCATCGGGGTGATCTATGGCGCCATCGCCGGCTATGTCGGGGGACTGGTCGATAGCCTTGATGATGCGTTTCGTCGATGTATTTTATGCCTTACCGTTCATCTTCTCTCGTCATCTGCTGACCTTCCTGTTCGGCCGCAGTCTGCTCTCGCTACTGATCGCTATTGGCGCCGTCTATTGGCTGACCATCGCGGTGATTGTGCGCGGCGAAACTTTGAGTCTCAAGCGCAAGGAGTTCATCGAGGCGGCCAAGGCGGGCGGCATGAGCACGACGGCGATTATCTTCCGCCATATCGTGCCGAATACGGCGGCACCGCGTGATTTCTATGCCAGCATGACAGTCTCGGACGTCATCCTCGGTGAATCTCTCGCTGTCCTTCCTTGGCCTCGGAGTGCAGGAGCCGAACACCAGTTGGGGCGTGCTGATTGAAGACGGCGCGGCCGCCATGGAATCGAATGGTGGCCTCTGTTATTCCCCGGCCGCCTTTCTCGCTCTCACTCTTTTCGCCCTCAACTACATTGCCGACGGATTGCGCGATGCTTTCGACCCCAAAGACCCGCTGAAGCGACGGCCGCATCCAGCCGCAACGCCGCTGCTGGAGGTGCAGGGGCTGACACTGCGCTTCCGGCACTACCGCAATTCGTCCAAGCCTTGACCGATATCAGTTTCGGATCTGGGCCCGGTGAAATTTTGGGGATTGTCGGAGAGTCCGGTTCCGGCAAAGACGCAGATCCTGCTGACGATGATGGGACTGTTGGCAGCGAATGGCCGTGCTTTCGGCAGCGTGAAGCTGCGAGGCGAAGAGATTCTCAATTTGCCGTGCGACAAACTGGACCAGCATCCGCGGCAGCAGGCATGACCATGATCTTTCAGGATCCCGATGACCTCGCTCAATCCCGTTATGCGCGTCGGCAAGCAGTTGACCGAGGTGCTGGTCAAGCATCGCGGCGTTAGTGGCGCGGAGGCCGTGCGCCAGGCGACGGCGATGCTGGAGCAGGTCCGCATCCCCGAGGCCGAGCGGCGCATGGGCATGTATCCGCACGAATTCTCCGGCGGCATGCGCCAGCGGGCGATGATCGCGATGTCGCTGCTCTGCAGGCCGGCGTTGTTGCTGGCCGATGAGCCGACGACGGCGCTGGATGTGACAGTGCAGGCGCAGATCCTGGTGCTCATCCGCGATCTCGCACGGCAATCCGGCACATCGGTGGTTCTGGTCACCCATGATCTCGGCGTCGTGGCCGACCTCTGCGATCGCGTGATCGTGCTCTATGGCGGACGCATCATGGAGGACGGTCCGATCGACGACGTGTTCTACGATCCCAAGCACCCCTATACGAAGGGCCTGCTGCGTTCCATGCCGCGGCTTGACGAGAAGACCCACGGCGAACTGCCGACGATTCCCGGCCAGCCGCCGACTTTGTCGTTGCTGGTACGTGGTTGCCCGTTCGAGGCGCGTTGCGAACTGAGGCAAGACTACTGCGGATCCGAAGTACCGCCGCTGGCGCGGTCAGGACCGCGGCGGCTCGCTTGCCACGAGGTATCGCTGTGAACGCGGAACCGCTGCTCTCGGTCAAGGACCTGCGGGTCCATTTCGGCGCCGGCAAGAAGCTGTTCGGCAAGGCCGCGACCATCAAGGCTATCGACGGCGTCAGCTTCGAGCTGCTCCAGGGTGAGACGCTTGGCATCGTCGGCGAATCCGGCTGCGGCAAATCAACGCTTGGCCGCGCTGTGCTGCGGCTCCTGGCGCCGACAGAAGGCACTGTCGTCTGGCTGGGCCAGGACATGGCCAATCTCCGGGGCGAGGCGCTGCGGCGCGAGCGCCGGAACATGCAGGTGATCTTCCAGGATCCGATCGCGTCCCTCGATCCGCGCATGACGGTGGGCCAGGCGATCGGACGTCCACTGATCACATTCGAACCCCGTCTTTCCGGCGAGGAACGGCGCCGCCGGGTCCATGAAATGATGGAGCAGGTGGGTTTGCCGCGCGCCTGGGCCGGGCGCTACGCCCACGAACTCTCCGGCGGCCAATGTCAACGGGTCGGCATCGCCCGCGCCATGATCTTGCGGCCGAAGATGGTCGTCTGTGACGAACCTGTGTCGGCGCTGGATGTCTCGATCCAGGCGCAAATCATCAATCTGTTGATGCGGCTGCAGCGGGAGTTCGGCCTGTCCCTGCTGTTCATCTCGCATAATCTGAGTGTCGTGCGCCATATCAGCAACCGCGTGATGGTGCTCTATCTCGGCAAGATCATGGAAATCGCCGACCGCGACGATCTCTATGCGCGGCAGCTCCATCCCTATACCAAGGCGCTGATATCAGCCGTGCCGATCCCCGATCCGCGGCTGGAGCGGCAGCGTGCGAAGCTGTTGCTGACAGGCGATCTGCCGTCGCCGGTCAACCCACCCTCCGGCTGCCGCTTCCGCACGCGTTGCCCCCTCGCGACGGCGCGCTGTGTGGCGGAAGAGCCGATTCTGACCTCTTTCGGCAAGGGCCATCTGGTGGCCTGCCACTATGCCGGCGACGAGCCGGCTTGATCTTCCATCCGCATCGCCCGTTCAATTGCTGTAGACAGTTATGACTGCAGAATCAGCAGATTCCATCGTAAGGGCGCGTGCCCTGGCTGACATTTGGTCACACTATCCTGTGCCGTCGGACCCCAAGTTGTCGCCGGACGGAAAGTGGTTGGCGTGGTCCTGGTCGGGAATCGGCGCGGCCTGCGACGTCTATGTTGCGCCGACGGACGCCAGCACGCCGCCGCTGCGCCTGACCGAGAGCAGGGACCATGTGCTGGTGCGCGGCTGGTCGCCAGACAGACGCCATATCCTTGCCGGCCGCGACACCGGCGGCGATGAGCGCGAGCAGGTTCTGCTCCTCGATCCCGCGAAGCCATTCGACATCGTACCTCTGACCGCGGCGACGCCGGACTTCTTTCTCTATGGCGGCGTGCTGCATCCGAATGGCCGATGGCTGTTCTATTGCGCGCAATTCGATCCCCATGACGCCCAGGGCCGCAGCGGCGCTTGCATTCTGCGGCAAGATACTGCAACCGGCGATACTCGGACGATCGCGCGCATGCTCCAGGGCGAAGGAACCGGACCGCTGCTCAGCCCGGACGGTAAACATCTGCTCTACCATCGCCGCGACAAGCATCCGGCGGGTAGTCAGGTCTACCTCGTGGATGTGGAGGGTACGGTAGACCGGCCGCTGCTGGATCTCGGTGACCGCGTATCCATTCGGGCGCAATGGCTCGGCGACGGCAACAAAGTAGTGGTACAAGCGCAGACTGAGACTGGAACCCACGAACGCGTGGGCATAGTCGACTTTGTTGACAAGCAAGCGCTGGTAGAAATACGGACGAATGCCGGCGAGCACGTAACCACATTAGACATGGCAGGCGGCACCATCCCGTGGCCAATCGACGATCCGGCCTGGCAAGTTGAATCGGTAATTCCATCTGACGATGGTCGGGAGATCATGATTGTCGAGGGCCGCGACGGCCGGACGAAGTTGACTTTGCTACGCCTTGCGGATGGAGCAAGGATTCCGGTCGAGTGCGGCAATGGCGATCTCCTGCCGCTTGCCTCAATGCCTGATGGCACCTGGATCGGTGCCGCGTCGCATACCGGCGGACCGACGGAGTTCGTGCGCTTCGACCCGGCCGGCACAAAACCATGGCTCTACCTGTCGGATGCCCGGAGCCGCGTGCCGGCGCAGGCCAGTCCGGCCGTGAAAGGTGAAAGCATCCGTTGGCGATCCGTCGATGGCATAGAGGTACAGGGCTGGCTTTACCGCCCGTTTGGCGAGGCGCGCGGCCTCGTTGTCTGGGTGCATGGAGGCCCCAACCTGCACAGCGGTGACGAACTCGACACGCTGGCGCAATGCATGGTGGCCGGCGGTTTCGCGGTCCTGGATCCGAATTACCGCGGCAGCACTTACTTCGGAGTGCCATTCCGCGAGTCGATCAAGGAAGACGGTTGGGGCGGCCGCGAGCAGGACGATATCCGCACGGGCATCGAGCATCTGATCGCGATCGGCGAGGCGAAGCGCGGGCACATCGGCATCACCGGCCTGTCCTACGGCGGCTACTCAAGCTGGTATGCGGCGACGAAGTTTCCCGATCTCATAGCAGCCGCGGCGCCGATCTGCGGCATGACCGATTTGGCAATCGACTATGAAGAGACCCATCTGCCCCACGGCCGCCTCTACAGCGAGGAGATGATGGGCGGCAAGCCGGCGGAGCAGGCGCAGCGCTATTTCGATCGCTCGCCGGTCAATCACATCCGCAACATCCGCGGCAAGTTGCTGATCGTGCATGGTCTGCGCGATCCGAATGTGTCGCCGCGCAACACCGAGATTGCCTGCGCGGCGCTGAAACAAGCCGGCATTCCGTTCGAGTTGCTGACCTTCGACAATGAGGGCCACGGCATCTGGCGCACCGCGAATAGGTGCATACTCTTCGAGCGCCTGTTGCGCTTGTTCGGTGAGGCCTTCGACGCCGCTTAACTCGGCGCGACGCCCAAGGTCACCAGGTGCGTGCCCACCATCACGGCTGAAACCGGGTTAAGCGCAATTACGTCGCCGGCGCAGGGCGTAACCGCCGTTTCCTGAATGTCGCCGAGCATGGTGCGGACGCGGCCGATCACGGCGCCCGCCGCGAGCCTGTCACCGACATTGCAGGCGGTTTCGAACAGCCCGCCGGTTTCCGAATAAACCTCATGCCGCACCATCTTCACCGGCTCGGCTCCCGCCTTGTCGCCGAGCGCCCGGGGCAGATCGCGCAGCATCTTGAGGATGGCATCGGCGCCTCGCTCGGCGCCGACGACGTCCAATGTCATCAGGCCGGAGAGCTCAATCGTCACGGCCGGCTTGCCGTTGTTCACCACCCAGGTAGTCCAGCATCGATCAAGGCCTTGCAAGTTTGCCTGCTCGGCCGGCATTTCACCGAACACCTGCAGGGCGGAGGAGTTGGCCCAGCGATAGACCATGCCCTGCATCACCGGTTCGGCGATGTTATCAAGCAGCAGGAAATTCGTGCACCAGCCCGCCGTATGCACATCGATCAGCGCGTCATGATCATCCATGAGTTCCACCAGCGCCGCCGCCAGCCGCTCGCCAAGCTCGCCATCCTTGCGGCCGGGAAACACGCGATTGAGATCGGTGGTGGCGAGCGGAACATGGCGCCGCGATTGCCGCGCGCCCTGCTGATTGACCAGGGGGATGATCGTGAGCTGCCCGCCGATATCAGTGGAGTCGAGCTGCTCCATCACCCGCCACAGCGCGCCGGTCGCCGTCAGTTCATCGCCATGGAGTGCGCCGGTCAGCAACGCCTTCGGCCCGGGCCGACCGGTATCGAAGCGGCGGCCCACGAGGGCCGTGGATATGCCGGGATCGTCGCGGCCGACCGCAATTTCGAACGACTCGATTTTCATGATTGCTTTCTGCAATTCTGGCGGGAATGCAATCCTGTAACAGCGCCTTGCGGCAAGTCAAGTATGGGAGATCTATTGCGCCGAGGGCAGCTTGGCGATCTGCGCTTCCACCGCCTTGTGCTCGCCGGAGCCTGGCGCGAACTGCGTTAACAGCCTAGACCAAAACCGCCGGGCGTCTCCGTTATTCCCGTCCTTCATCGCGGTGAATCCCAGCAGCCACAAGGCAGCGCTATCTTCAGGTTGTTGCTCCAGTGCCGCTCGCAACGCCGTGATCGACTCCGCTGGCAGTACCGGCAGTGGTTCGGGCGCGGCCAGAACCGTACCGGCATACTCGGCCAACAGATTGAGGTCGGTCGGCGCCAGCGCCACCGCCCGCGCATAGGCATCGCGCGCGCGCACCGGCTCGTTCAGCACGAAGTAGGACTGCCCGAGGCGCTTCCATCCCTCAAGATCGTTGGGATTGGCCTCCAGCCGCTTGGCCAGGCCTTCCACCATTCCGCGGATCATCTCCTGTTGCTGTTCAGGAGTCATGGATTGTGCCGCCTGCACATCCTCGGCGGAAGGACCGGCCGGCGGCGCGATCGGTGCCACGCTCTGCGATTCGATATCAGCGGGATCGATGCTGGCCTCCTTGGCGATGGCGTCGATCCGCTCCTGCACCGCGGCCAGCCATGGCGCGCCTTCCGGAGAATCCCGTAGCAACGATTTCAGCATGGCCAAAGCATCCCGGGGCTGCCCCGCCTGCGCCTTGGCGATCGCCAGATAGAAGCGCGGTTTCGGCGCCGACGGATCACCCTGATTTGCTCTCGCCAAAAGTTCCCGTGCTTGCGGCGGTACCTCCCCATCGGCAGCCTGCACCAGCGCCTCGGCATAGTCCGCGGTGAGGCCATGATCGCTCGGATCGAGTTCATAGGCGCGGCCATAGGCGGCGGCGGCATCTGCTGGGCGCTCCAAGGCGCCATAGGAACGAGCCAACAGCTTCCAGCCCTCGATGTTCTGCGGTTCCTGCTGCAGTTTCGCCGCCAGTTTCGCCACGAGATCCGTCATTTCACCCGCGGCCATTGTGGTATCGGCGCTGCTATCCTTAGCCGCGGTATAGGGATGAGACGGTTCATTCGGCGCGCCAGTCGCGAGAAAGATGGCGAAGGCCGCCAGCGGAGCTAGCGACGCCACGAGCACCACAGCAACCATTCTGGCGCCGGCGGCAGTGGCCGATGCCGGCTTTCGGTCGATGCGCTCGCCGCTCGCCAGGATTCGCCGTTCTATTTCTATCTTCGTCGCCACGGCGGCCTCGGCGGATACCAGGCCCGCCGCGACTTCGCGCTCCAGTTCGGCGAGTTGGTCGGCGAAGATGGTGATCTCCTGCCTTTGCCGCGAGTTCTGTGCGGATAACTCCCGGAAGAGCGGCAGCAGCAATGCGCCGATGACGGCCGCCGTGATGAGGGCGATGAACAGCCAGATCATGGCCGATCGCTATCGGCGTCCAGCAGGGCGTCAAGCCGTCGGCGTTCTTCCGGACTCAAGGGGCCGGCAGTCTCCGCGCTTTGCCGCTGGCGCCGCCGCAGGTAAGTCAGGGAAAGGACGGCGCCGATGATCAGCAGCAGCGGCGGCGCCAGCCACAGCACCAAGGTCGCCGGCTTCACCGGCGGCCGCAGCAGCACGAAATCGCCGTAGCGATCGGTAACGTATTGCAGAACCTGTTCATCGCTGTCGCCCGCCGAAAGCCGCTGTCGCACGATCAGCCGGAGATCGCGCGCCAGATCGGCGCTGGAATCGTCGATGGACTGATTCTGGCAGACCAGGCAGCGCAGTTCCTTGCTGATCTCCCGCGCCCGCGCTTCCAACGCCGGATCGCCGAGCATTTCCCCGGGTTCGACGGCAAAGACCATTGGAGCAACGGAGAGCAGCAGGACTGCAATGCCGAGCAAAGCCAATAGGCAGCGGACTTGCACAGCAAGGCTCATCCGAAGGTCTGCTATTCCGCCGCGCTCGGCGCCGCACCGGGTGGCGCCTGCCGAGCCCGGCGGGACGCGACGCCAATGCGGAAGCGGCGGTCGGTGAGGGAGATAAATCCGCCGATCACCATCAACACCGCGCCGCCCCACATCCAGGGCGCCAGCGGATTGTGATAGATGCGTACGGCGTGGCCTTTGCCCACTTCATCGTCGCTCAGCACGACATAGAGGTCGCCGAGGCCCGTGGTGCGGATCGCGGCCTCGCTCGTCTTCTGGTTCTGCACGGGATAAAAGCGCCGCTCGGGATACAGGCGCGCGATCTCCTTGCCGCCGCGCGTGACGATGAATTCCGCGCGATCGGCCAGGTAGTTCGCGCCCTTCTCAGCCGTCACGGCCGCAAGCTGGAGATCGTAACCCGCGATCTCCACATGGTCGCCGGGCACCATGCGCTTGATGCTTTCGGCCCGCCACTCCGTGCTGACAATGATGCCCGCAAGCACAAAACCCAATCCGGCATGGGCCAGCGTCATGCCATAGCTGGATCGCGGCAGATTGATGGCGCGGCTCCATATGGTGGCCAGCGGCGCGCGGAACAGTTTCAGGCGGTCGGCCAGTTCCACCAGTGCTCCCATCACCAGCCAGGCGGCAAGTCCGAGGCAGAGCGCCGCCAGCGCCCGCCCGCCATAGAACACGGTCAGGACGATCGCGATGCCCGCCACGATTACCGCGCCGCCCACCCACAGACGCTGCAAGGCACCCGGCAGGTCCGCGCGCTTCCAGGCCATCAGCGGGCCGAACGGCACCGCCAGGAAAAACGGCACGATCAGCACGGCGAAAATCAGGTTGAAGAACGGTGCGCCCACCGATGCCGAGTATCCGAATGCATCGGCCATCAACGGAAACAAGGTGCCGCAGAGTACGACGGCCGCCGCAACCGAAAGGAACAGGTTGTTCAGCAGCAGGGCGCCTTCACGGCTGATGGGCGCAAAGACGCCGCTGTCCTTCAGACCCGGCGCCCGCAGTGCGAACAGCGTCAGCGACCCGCCGATGGCGATGGCCAGCAGCAGCAGGATGAAGACGCCGCGCTCGGGATCGACGGCAAACGCATGCACCGAAGTCAGAATGCCCGATCGCACCAGGAATGTGCCGATCAAACTGAAGGAGAAGGCGATGATGGCCAGCAGGATCGTCCAGCTCTTCAGGCTGTCGCGCTTCTCCACCACGATCGCCGAATGCAGTAGCGCCGTGCCGGCGAGCCAGGGCATGAAGGAAGCATTCTCGACCGGGTCCCAGAACCAGAAGCCGCCCCAGCCCAATTCGTAATAGGCCCACCAGCTGCCCATGGCGATGCCGAAGGTGAGGGCGCACCAGGCGAGCAGCGTCCAGGGCCGCACCCAACGCGCCCAGGCGGGGTCGACGCGCCCTTCGATCAACGCCGCGACCGCGAAGGAGAAGGTCAGGGAGAACCCGACATAGCCCGCATAGAGAAACGGCGGATGAAAGGCGAGGCCCGGATCCTGCAGCAGCGGATTGAGATCGGCGCCATTGGCCGGCGGCGGGATGACGCGGGTGAAGGGATTCGATGTCGCGATGATGAACAACAGGAAACCGAAGCCGATCATGCCCTGGACCGACAAGACTCTCGCCTTCAATCCCAGAGGCAAGCCGCTGCCGAACAAGGCGACGAGCGCGCCGAACAGCGTGAGGATCAGCACCCAAAGCACCATCGATCCCTCATGGTTTCCCCATACGCCAGAGATCTTGTAGAGCATCGGTTTCAGCGAATGGGAGTTGTTGGCCACCACGGAGACGGAGAAGTCGGAGGTGACAAATGCATAGGTTAGGGACAGGAAGGCGACGAGGATCAGCGAGAACTGCATGATTGCTGCCGGCGCCGCCATGGCCGCCAAAGCGGACAAGCCGCGCTGCGCGCCCCACAGCGGCAGAGTCATCTGAATGAACGCCACGCAACAGGCGAGGATCAGGGCAAAATGGCCGATCTCGACGGTCATCGCTGAAGCTCCATGGATATCGCGGCTGCCCATCGTGATCGGCCGGGCACCGCCAAGCGGCTGCATCCTCGCCAATCCGGGCTGTAAAACAAGTGGTTCCGGTGCGACAGCTTGGCAAGCCGCCGGACGATTGCATCCCGTATTCGGGGGGTCCGGCTAGCCGCCAACAGCTTGCTTCGGCCGGTCTTGCCACAGACGCCGGGCGGTATCCGTCGCTTCGGCCTGTGTCGCTGCCCGGCCTATCAGCTTGAGCGCGATCGCCGCCGTGCCGATGACCGCCGCCTCGGGACCCGGTGCCGCCAGCTCACCACGCCACAGGGCGGCGACGCGCCGGGGGTCCGCAGGTTCCTCGCGCCAGGGGTGGCGATCGGGAGTTGGCATAGCCTCCCAGGTCTCCTCGCCGATCGTTCCATTGTCGACTGTGGCGACACGGCATGATTTATCGGGGTTGCGCTGGATTTCGCCGCCGCCGCCCTTGAAGATCGCTGCGTGAGGTTGCCCCAACAGCCGCGCCGTTTCGCTATGGGACGGCAGGTAGGTGGGATGAAACACGCCCTGAAGCTGATAGGGCGCTCCGGCAGGATTGAGTTCCCGGCACAGGCTGTTGGCCGGCGAGCGAACGCCGAGGATCGGCCTGAGATCGAACAGCTTCTGCATCTCCGGGCAGATCAGCCGCAGCGGCAGATAGGTGATCAGCCGCTCGCGCAATTGCGTCTCCGCCGCGCGTGCATCCACGGCAGGCAGAAGGCCCAGCGCGCGCAGGACTTTCGGTGTCGTTGCATCGCCGACGCCGTCGATGCCGTGCATCGCCACGCGCACGCCGTTGACGGACAGCAGCAGCGCGCTGAGCACGAAGTAAGGAAGCTGCTTGTGCCGGTCGGCATAGGACGGCCAGTCAAGATCGACCTCCGCCGCCGGCATCTGCCGCAGACGCTGCCGCGTGGCGCGGACAAAGCCCGCCAGCTCCGGCGGCGTCTCCTTGCGATAGCGCAGCAGCAGCAGGAAGGCGCCGAGCTGCACCGGCTCCACCTGGCCGGCGAGGATCATCGCCATGGCGGCCTCGGCTTCGCTCTCGGTCAACGGCCGCGACAGCGTCTCGCCGCGGCCGATGGTGCGGATCACCTCGGCAAACGGGTGGGTGATGGGCGCCTCGTCCGCATCGTCGTCACTCCGCGGCGGCGGCGGCTGGCCCAACTTCAGTGCGACCGGCTTGTTCATATTCGTAACTTTATCTCAAACACCGCCGCTCACGCCTAACGCAAGATCATCGGCAGCGGATATTTCGACAGCGGCTCCGGCTTGTCCTTGGTCAGGATGTAGGTGCGGCCCAGCGTCATTGCATTGCCGCTGTCGGAATCCATCAGGATCATATGGGCGAAGAATACCATGTTCGGCTGCAGCTTCACCTCATTGCCACGATAGAACATAGGATAATCCATCCAGCTCGGCGTGAATTTTGCCCCGAGCGAATAGCCGCAGGCATTGAGCCGGTGGCGCTGCATGCCATGCTCGTCCATCACCCGGGCATGGGCGTCGAATACGTCGCCGGCCTTGTGCCCCGGCCGCATCACCGCCTCGCAGGCCTTCAGAGCCGCGCGCACCGCCGCATCCATCTTCTCGTGATGTTTGGTCGGCTTGCCGACGATGATCGTGCGCATGAGGGCGGCATGGTAGTGCCGGTAAACGCCGGCGAATTCCAGCGTCAGCTGATCGTTTTTCGACAGCTTCCGCCGTCCCGCCTTGTAGCGGCAGAGCAGGGCGTCCCGGCTGGAGCCGATGATGAATTCGTTGCCCGGGTAATCGCCGCCGCCGGCGAAGACGGCGCCCTGCATGGCGGCCAGGATCTTGCCTTCGTTGGCGCCCGCCTTGGCCTGGGCCACGCCGGCGCGCAGGGCCAGATCGCCCAGCTTTCCGGCTTTGCGCACATGGGCCAGCTCGGCCGGCGATTTAATCACGCGCAGCCGGTTGACCAGGTCCGACGCCTCCACCAGCGTGCAAAAGCCTGATAGCGCCGCGTCCACGGCCTTGCCGTTGTGGTGCGTCAGGCCATAGGCATTGGTCTCGATCCCCAGCTTCTTGCCCCGTGCGCCCAGGCTTTCCAGCATGTCCTTGAGCTGGTCCGCAGGACGTGCGCCCTGGGCATCGGTCCAGATGCGGATGTCCTCCAAGATCGAGGTGTGCTGCGCCTGCCGCAGGTCCGGCGCCCGGGTCAGCAGCGCCAGCTTGCCGTCCGCTCCCAGATACAGACACTGGAAGAAGCAGAACCCGAAGGTGTCGTAGCCGGTCAGGTAATACATGCTCTCCTGCTGGAACATCAGCAGGCCGTCCAGGCCCTCTTTCTGCAGTTCCTTGATGGTTGCCCGTATGCGGGTTTTGTACTCCGATAGTTCGAAATGCAGTGCCATGAACGCCAAAACTCCCGATGAATTCCCTTTGGCCGGTTGCCAGCCGCGGCGCCTAGCATCGCTGCGCCGGCCCCCGCCGGCAAGGCGCACATAACCGAATGTTCTTAAGGCCTTGGCAGCCGCAACCACGACCCCGCTGCGGCAACTTGCCTGTTGTCTTTGATCTCCGGCGACGTTTTCATGCACAGCTTGGCCGGTGGAATGGGTCGCCTATCTTTGATGTTTATCAAGGTGATCCGTTGAACTCGGCAGGCAGATATGCAAGCGGGGCGCTTCATTGCCCGGTCGCCGGGCGCCACACAGCGGAGGACAGGAATGACGTTTTCTCGGAATTTGGTTCGCGCATGGATTTTGGCCGCAGCTCCGGCAATAATGCTGGCCGCTGGCCCGGCGATGGCTGATGGCGATGCAGCCGCCGGCGAAAAGCTCTTCGTGAAGTGCAAGACCTGTCATACGCTGGAGGCCGGCAAGAACAAGGTCGGCCCGTCCCTGGCCGGCCTGATGGGCCGCGCCGCCGCCTCGGTGGCGGATTTCACCTATTCCGATGCCATGAAGGCTTCCGGTTTGACCTGGGATGAGGCGACATTGAACGAGTACCTCGCGGACCCGAAGGGTAAAGTACCTGGCAACAAGATGGTCTTCCCCGGCATGAAAAAGGACGGAGACCGCGCCAACCTGATCGCCTATTTGAAGACGGCGACGGCACAGTGACATGTTTATGCCCCGTGACCGCCGGCACATTCCCGGCGGCGCGGGGCACGTAGACGAGCGAGCGCTTTGGGCACTGCATCCGGTCGATGATTGCGGCCGTAGGTTGCTAAGTCGGACTGCAAGCGCGGGGAATCACGGTGAATTACAACGCTTTCTTTGCCGAGAAGGTCGACCAGTTGCGGGCGGAGGGCCGTTACCGCGTCTTTGCCGATCTTGAGCGCTGTGCCGGCGATTTCCCCCATGCCCGCCGCCATGGACCCGATGGCGAGCGCACCGTCACCGTCTGGTGCTCGAACGACTATCTCGGAATGGGCCAGCACCCCAAGGTTCTGGCGGCGATGAAAGAGGCGCTGGACGATTGCGGCGCCGGCGCGGGCGGCACGCGCAATATCTCCGGCACCAATCATTACCACGTCCTGCTCGAGCGCGAACTCGCCGACCTCCATGGTAAGGCGGCAGCACTGCTGTTCACGTCAGGTTACGTCGCCAACATGGCGACGCTGTCCACGCTGGCGGCGAACATCCCGGACTGCGTGGTATTCTCCGATGCCGGCAACCATGCCTCTATGATCGAAGGCATCCGCCACAGCCGCGCCGAGAAACACATCTTCCGCCACAACGACCCCGAGGATCTGGACCGCTTGCTGTCCCAAGTGGACCGCAGCAGACCGAAGATTGTCGCCTTCGAGTCAGTTTATTCCATGGATGGCGACATTGCGCCGATCTCCAGGTTCTGCGATGTGGCCGAGCGCCATGGCGCCATGACCTACCTGGACGAAGTGCATGCTGTCGGCCTGTACGGTCCGCGCGGCGGCGGTATCGCCGAGCGCGAAGGGCTGATGGGCCGGCTGACCGTCATCGAGGGCACGTTGGGCAAGGCATTCGGCGTGCTTGGCGGCTACATCACGGGTTCGGCGGCCCTGGTGGATTTCGTGCGCAGCTACGCCTCCGGCTTCATCTTCACCACGGCTCTGCCGCCGGCGGTGGCGGCGGGCGCCCTGGCCAGCGTGCGCCATCTCAAGCAGAGCCAGATCGAACGTCAAGCGCAGCAAGACCGCGTCCGCCTCCTGAAACATCGGCTGGGCGAGGCCGGCATCCCCATGCTGCCCAGCGACAGCCATATCGTGCCCGTGCTCGTCGGCGATCCCCTGCGCTGCAAGGAGATAAGCGACCAGTTGATGGAACGCTTCGACATCTATGTGCAGCCGATCAACTATCCGACCGTGCCGCGGGGCGCCGAGCGCCTGCGGCTGACACCTGGACCTTTGCACAGCAAGGAAGAGGTCGAGCGGTTTGTGACCGCTCTGTCGGAGGTCTGGGGCAAAGTCGCCAATCGCAAGGTCGCCTGAAGCCGCTATTCCTGTCTTCCGTTGGCGACCAGCAGTTCGATTTCCAGCGGTTTCAGCGCATCCGCGATCTCCGGCTCGGGCGCCGCATCGGTGATCAGATAATTCACCTTGTCGAAATTCGCGACCCTGACGGGCGCGAAACGGTTGAACTTGACCTGATCGGCGACAATGGCGGTCGTGCGCGCCGTGTTCAGGATTGCGCTATGCAGCTCGCCTTCCTCCCGTGAGAAATCCATCAGCCAGGGCGTGCTGGAAATTGCGCCGGCGCCGATGAAGGCGAAATCCGCAAAGTAATGCGAGAGCATCGCCGTAGTATCGCGGCCGAACGCGCCGCCATTGACTGTCACCTCGCCACCCAGCATCACCACCCGATTGCCGTTGCGGCCGGCGAGCTTGCCGCAGTTCACCAGGTCGTTGGAGATAACCGTCAGGTTTCGCCGCGCCAGCAGGGCTTCAGCGACGCTTTGCGTCGTTGTGCCGCTGCTGAGGATCACGGAGGCTCCGTCCGGCACCAGTTCGGCGGCGCGGCGTCCGATGGCCCGCTTGCCCTCGGCATTGGTGACTTGCCGCATGGCCATCGGCGGCTCGACCATCTCCAGGGACAGCGCGCCGCCATGGGCCTTGCGCAGGCCGTTTCGGTCGGCCAGCAGCGCGATATCGCGCCGGATCGTCTCCCGCGACACGTTGAGCCGGCGGTGCAGTTCCGTGATCGTCATCGAGCCGCGCTCGGCCACCAGCGCGAGAATTAAGCCATGGCGTTGTTCTGCAAGCATCAGGATATCTCAACCCCTAAGGGTAGTAGTGCAAGTCCCGTCTTCTAGCACATCTTGACAGATTTGTGATATTTTTCTCGATTATGTGGTATTTTGTGGAATTGCTTGGGAATCGGAGCTATTTCTGAATTTGCGCACCTTGCCTGGGATGGAGGTGTGCGAGCGCTGCGGTGGCGTGGACCCGCTGCTGGGGGCGCGGAAGAAACACAAATCAGGGAGGTGTCCATGGTCTTCGGTCCGTCGAAATTTGCCGCCAAAGCCTTTATCGCGGCCGCAGCGCTGGCGGTTGCCGTCCTGCTGCCGCCTGAACTGGTCGCCAGCGAGTGCGCCACCGTCTCCGACGCCAAGGGGATCACCAACTCGTGGCCGCAGCAGTTGGAACTTGCCGATTTTCAGACGCAGGCAGGGAAGGACATCGCCTTCAGCGACAATCCCCTGTTTGCCCCCAAGGTTGCCGACGGCAGCTTGCCGTCCGTCGAGAAGCGCCTGCCCGAGGAACCGCTGGTCGTCATGCCCTATGACGAGTGCGGCAAGTATGGCGGCACGCTGCGCGGCCTCTCAAAGGAAGCGGAGTCCGGTACCTCGGAGGTTCTCAGCTGGCGCCAGGCGAACCTAGTGCGGATGTCGGACGACCTTCACACCATTGTTCCGAACGTCGCCAAGGCCTGGGAGTGGAATGACGATCTCACCGAGATCACTTTCCATCTGCGCAAGGGCCACAAATGGTCCGACGGCGCGCCCTTCACGACAGATGATGTCGTGTTCTACTTTAATGACATCATCAAGAATAAGGACATCAGCGAGAATGTGCCGCCGGAATGGGTTATCGGCGGCAAGCCGGTTGAAGTGGAGAAGGTCGACGAGCAGACCTTCAAACTGAAGTTCGCTGCACCCTATCCGGGCTTGCTGCATTTCCTGGCAACAGGCGGATCGTTCTTCGAGCCCTTCGCGCCCAAGCACCACTACTCGCAGTATCATCTCACCTACAATCCGAAGGCCGATGAGGACGCCAAGGCGGCCGGGGCGGAAGGCTGGAAGCAGCGCTTCAACACGATCTGGAACAAGTGGAAGGACACGGAAACCCTGACGGCGCACGCCCTCACGCGTCCGACGCTGGAGAGCCACATCCTCGAACTCGCGCCGGATACCCAGCGCCGAGTCTTCGTCGCCAATCCCTATTACTTCAAGATCGACACGGCCGGCCATCAGCTCCCCTACATCGACCGGCAGGAAGAGCGTTTTCTCGGCACCGATCTGATGGTGCTTGCGGTGCTCAACGGCGAAGTGGACGAGAAGGCACAGGGCCTCGGCCTCGAGAACTTCTCCGTGTTCAAGGAGAACGAGGCCAAGGGCGGCTATAACATGCAGATGCCGCCGGGGCAGAACGGCAACTACATGGCCTTCAACATCACCCATAAGGATCCGGTCCTGCGCCAGATCTACGGCGATGTCCGCTTCCGCCAGGCGATGTCTCTGGCGATCAATCGCGAAGAGCTCAACGAAGTGCTGTGGTTCGGCCTGGGCAAGGCCGCCCAGGCAACACCGCTCGGCGTGCCGTTCGTCAGCGACAAGGATCGTACCTACATGGCCGACTACGATCCGAAGCAGGCCGGCACGCTGCTCGACGAGATGGGCCTGACGATGGGCTCCGACGGCGTGCGGATGCGCCCCGACGGGAAGCCGATGACCATCCTCTGGGAGTACTCGACCCAGTTCGGCTCCTCTAACTTCGTCCAGCTCATCCGGGATTACTGGAAGGCGGTGGGCATCAGCGTCAACCTCAAGGAGGTCACCAGCCAGGTGACGCGCGAAAAGGCGTTCGCCAGCGAGAGCGACATCAACATGGAATGGGATGTCCCGTTCGAGCCGAACATGATCAGCCAGATCGAACTCTACATCCCGCCCTATGGTGACATCGGCCCGCTGTTCGGCGTGCAGTGGCTCGACTGGAAGAACAGCAGTGGCGCCAAGGGTGAGGAGCCGCCGGCCTGGGCGAAGCGTCTCTACGAACTGGCCGCCGAATGGAAGACCGTTCTTCCCGGCAGCGACCGTTATATGGAGATCGGCCGCGAGCTGGTGCAGATCAATCTCGACAACATGGCTATCATCGGCACTGTCGGCGATCTGCCGGGGCCGACAGTCGTCTCCAACCGTCTCGCCAATGTGACGGAATGGAAGGTGCAGAACTTCAATTATGCGCGCACCTATCCATTCCGCCCGGATCAGTGGTATTTCAAGGAATAGATCCGGGTTACAGGGCCGGAAGGTGTGGCGGTCTGCGCCTTCCGGCCCTCACTTGCAGCGTCGTTTCCGAAATTCCGGATAGAGCGTTGAGCGCGGAGCCATGCTGAAGCTGGTCCTGCATCGCCTGGCCTATATGGCCATCACCCTGCTGGCGGTGTCGGTGGTGACGTTCGTCATCATCCAGCTGCCGCCGGGCGACTATGCCGATACCTACATTGCAAAGAAGGCGCAGGCTGGCGTCACCATGAACCGCCAGCAGGTTGAGGATTTGCGCCACACGCTCGGCCTCGACCGGCCGATGCATGAGCAATATTTGCGTTGGATGTCCGGCATCGTGCTGCGCGGCGATTTCGGCTGGTCCTTGGAATGGCGCCGCTCCGTCGCCGAGGTGATCGGCGAGCGCCTGCCCCTGACGCTGGTGCTCGCCTTCGCGACCCTGCTGTTCATGTATGCAGTCGCGCTGCCCGTGGGCATACTATCCGCCGTGCGGCAATACTCCCTGGGCGATCACCTGTTCTCCGGACTCGGCTATGTCGGCCTGGCGATACCGAACTTCCTGCTGGCGATCGTTTTCATGTATCTGGGCCAGCAATGGTTCGGTCAGAGCGTCGGCGGCCTGTTCTCGCCACGCTTCGTGGATGCGCCCTGGAGCTGGGCCAAGCTGTGGGACCTGCTGCAGCATCTCTGGATTCCCGTCGTCGTGCTCGGCACCTCCGGGACCGCCTATCTCGCCCGCTCCATGCGCGCGTCGCTTCTCGATGAGCTGGACAAGATGTATGTCACGGCGGCGCGCGCCGGCGGATTGTCGCCGATGCGGCTGCTGCTCAAATACCCCGTTCGCATGGCGCTCAATCCGATCATCGCCACGCTCGGCTGGCGGCTCACCTATGTGATATCGGGCGCACCGATCGTCGGCTATGTGATGGCGCTTCCGGACACCGGCCCGCTGTTCCTGCATTCCCTGATGAACCAGGACATGCCGCTAGCCGGCGCGATGGTCCTCATCTTCTGCGCGCTCACAATCCTCGGCACTTTTCTGTCCGATTTCCTCCTGGCGCTCCTCGATCCCCGGATCAAACTCGCATGACAGTCACCACCGCTGCGCCACCCCCACGCCGCGCCCGCTTGCGCCGGCCCGATGTCGCGACCCAGTGGCAGCTCGTCTGGCGCCGTTTTCGCAAGCACCGCCTGGCGCTGGCCGGTGTCGCCATTATCGCCTTCCTCGTGGTCACCAGTCTGTTTGCAGAATTCCTCGCACCCTACGGTCCATCTGAGCGCAATCCCCGCTACGTCAATGGCCCGCCCATGCTCGTCCGCGTCATGGATGCAGACGGCTTTCATCTGCGGCCCTTCGTCTTCGGCCGCAAGATGTCGCGCGATCCCGTCACCCTGCGAGCTGAGCCCATTGTCGATGAAACCAGCCAATGGCCGCTCCAGTTCTTTGTCCGCGGCCAGGAGTACAGTTTCTGGGGCCTGTTCCGCAGCGACTTCCATTTGTTCGGCACGGAAAACGGTTTCATCCACCTGTTCGGCACCGACGATCTCGGCCGCGACGTCTTCTCCCGCAATCTCTATGCGGCGCGCGTGTCCCTATCGGTCGGCCTGATCGGTGTCAGCGTGGCCTTTGTCCTGGGCACGCTGATCGGCGGCATCGCCGGCTATTTCGGCGGCTTGGTCGACAACTTGATCATGCGGCTGATCGAGTTCATCCGCTCGATTCCCACTCTGCCGCTCTGGCTGGCGCTGAGCGCCGCCTTGCCGCGGGACTGGAGCGCGCTGCAAGTATACTTGGCGATCACGCTGATCCTGGCCCTGATCGGATGGACCTGGCTGGCGCGGACCGTGCGCAGCAAGCTACTGGCGCTGCGGGAAGAAGAGTATGTGATGGCCGCGAGGCTGGCCGGCTGCAGCGATACCCGCATTATCGGCCGGCATCTGCTGCCCGCATTCATGAGCTATCTGATCGTCGACCTCACGATATCCTTCCCGGAAATCCTGCTGGCGGAGACGGCGCTCAGTTTCCTCGGCCTTGGATTGCGGGAGCCGGTGGAGAGCTGGGGCGTGATGCTGAATGCGGCGCAGAACATACGTGCCATCGCCCATTCGCCCTGGCTGCTGATCCCCGGCGGCTTCGTCATTCTTGCCGTGCTCGCCTTCAACTTTGCCGGCGACGGCCTGCGCGATGCTGCCGATCCCTACGCGAAATAGACCGCGATGACAGGACCCTCGCTGCTCACCATCAGGGATCTCCATGTCGCGCTACGGCTCGACGACGGCGAACTGCCGATCCTCGACGGCATCGATCTTGATCTCGCGCCCGGCAAGGTGCTGGCCCTGGTGGGGGAGAGCGGCTCCGGCAAGAGCGTCACGGCCCAGGCAATCCTCCGCATCCTGCCGCGGGCGCTGCGTCTCGCCGGCGGCGAGATCCGCTTCACGGCGGCGGGAACCGAGATCGATCTCGCCAAACTCCCGGCCGATAGCAAGCGGATGCAGGATATCCGCGGCCGCCAGATCGCCATGATCTTCCAGGAGCCGATGAGTTCGTTCTCGCCGCTGCACACCATCGGCAATCAGGTGGGCGAGGTGCTGCGCATCCATGAGCGTCTGTCAAAGGCCGACGCCCGCCTGCGGACGATCGAGCTGCTCGACAAGGTCGGCATCCCGAATCCGTCCAGCGCCGTCGACCGCTACCCGTTCGAATTTTCCGGCGGCATGCGCCAGCGGGCGATGATCGCCAAGGCGCTGTCCTGCGGCCCGTCGCTGCTTGCTGGCTGACGAGCCGACGACCGCGCTGGATGTGACGATCCAGGCCCAGATTCTGGACTCTGATGCGCGGCCTGCAGGCCGAATTCGGCATGGCCATCCTGTTCGTCACCCATGATCTCGGCGTGGTGGCGCAGATGGCAGACGATGTCGCCATCATGTATGCCGGCCGCATCGTCGAGCGCGGGCCGGTGCGGCAGATCTTCAGGGACCCGCAGCATCCCTATACGCTCAACCTGTTGCGCGCCGTGCCGCGGCTGATCGACCTGCATCGCCGGCGCGAGCTCGATCCCATTCGCGGCAGCGTGCCCAGCCTTTACGACATGCCCGAGGGATGCAGCTTCCACCCGCGCTGCGAATTTTTCATGTCCGGCCGTTGCGACGTGATCGCGCCGAAGCTGGCCGCTGTCGCCGCCGATCATCTTGCCGCCTGTCATCGTCATGGCTGAGCCCTTGCCGTTGTTCGACGATGTCTTGGTTGAAATCCAAGACCTCAAAGTGCATTTCCCTGTGCATCGCTCTACTGCGCTCGGCCGCCAGTCGACGGCCGTGCGCGCCGTCGATGGCGTCTCGCTGCGCATCCGGCGCGGTGAAACCCTGGGCCTTGTCGGCGAAAGCGGCTCGGGGAAAACCACTCTGGGCCGCGCCGTGCTTCGCGCCGTGGAGCCGACTTCCGGCCGCGTCATGCTTCACCGCAGCGACGGGACGATCGACGTGACGGCGCTCAACCGCCGCGGGCTGCGCAGCGTCTGGCAGCATATGCAGATGGTGTTCCAGGATCCCTATGCCTCGCTCAATCCGCGCATGACCGTGCGCGACATCATCGGCGAGCCGCTGATCGCCAACCGCCTGGCGCGGGGCCAGGATCTGGAACGACGCATCGCCAACATCGCCGGCCGCTGCGGCCTGGCGGCCGAGCATCTCGGCCGCTATCCCCATGCCTTCAGCGGCGGCCAGCGGCAGCGCATCGCGATCGCCCGCGCCCTGATCCTGCAGCCGGAGTTCGTCGTCTGCGACGAGCCGGTATCCGCCCTCGACGTATCGATCCAGGCGCAGATCCTCAATCTGCTGCGCGCCCTGCAGCGCGAGCTCGGCCCGGCCTATCTCTTCATCTCCCACGATCTGGCGGCGGTGGCCTATGCCAGCGACCGGGTGGCGGTGATGTATCTCGGCCAGATCGTCGAACTGGCGCCGACTGAAGAACTCTACTACCGGCCGAAGCATCCCTATACCGAAGCGCTGATGGCGGCCATTCCCGTTGCCGATCCAGAGGCGCCGATGCGGCCGGCGCCGCTGGCCGGCGAGCGTCCCGATCCGGCCAACCCGCCGCCGGGCTGCCGATTCAATACCCGCTGCGCCTACGCCACGGCCATCTGCCGCGAAACGCCGCCGCCATTGACGGAACTGGCGCCCGGGCATCTCGCGGCCTGCCATCACGCGTCGACGCTGCGTCTCGCAGGCGCCTTCGCGACGGAAACTCAGATTCAATCGAAGAAGGAAGAAAGCGTCGCTCTATGACGACGCCACCGAACGTCCGGGCCGGTACGCTCGCAGGAAAACCTCGATGCCGCTGATCCGCAAGCTCCGCGCCGCGCCCGAGGGCGGACACTAGCCATAGTATTATCTTGCTGCCGGTCCCCCGGCGGTATGCCATCTTATCCAAACTATAGGGGTGTTGGGGAGGTGGCCATGAGTCCGGTCCGGACAATTGCCAAGCAGATCTGGCTGTTCGTCGCCGCCGCTGTGCTTGCGGCGACAGTGTCCGTGCCTGTGATTGCGCAAGAAGCCGCTCCGGCCGCGGAACCACCCGCCAAGGTCCAGGAACTGCTCAAGCTGCTCGACGATCCCGCCGTGCGCGACTGGCTGGCGCAACAGAAGGCCGGCGCGGCCGCTGCAGAGCCTGCGCCACCAGCCGCTCCCGCCGAGCAGGCGATGGGGCCGTCCTCCTACTTCGCCGGCCGCGTCGCCGCGATCCGCGAGCATATGAATGCGCTGGTCGCCGCCTTGCCGAACTTGCCTGCGGAAATCGCCGGTGCGGGCCGCCGCCTCGCGGCGGAATTTCAGGAGCGCGGCCTAATCAAGATCCTGGTGCTGATCGCCGTCTTTGTCGGCCTCGGGTTTGGCGCGGAGCGGCTCTATCACTGGATCGGCAAAGGCGCCTTCGCCTATATCGTCGCTCTGCAGTTGGATACCGTGGCCCAGCGGCTTCGCGCCGTAGCAATCCGCCTCGCCTATGGCCTGGGCATGGTCGCATCTTTCGCCCTCGGCAGTGTCGGCGGTTTCCTCGCCCTCGATTGGCCGCCGATGCTTCGCGAGATCGTGCTCGGCTATCTGATGGCGTTCCTGGTGTTGCAGCTGACCCTCGTGGCTGCGCGTTTCTTCCTGTCACCCGGCGCCGAACGCTTTCGCATCCTACCGATGCCGACCGAGGCCGCCTGGTTCTGGACGAAGCGGCTCGGTCTTTTTATCGGCTGGCTGGCCTTTGGCTGGGTCACTGTCGGGCTGCTGACTACCCTCGGCATGAGTATCGAGGCGCGCCGCCTCTTCGCCTACGCCCTGGGACTGGTCCTGCTGGTTATCGCACTCGAATCGATCTGGCGCCGCCCGGTCGAGCTTCCGGCCGTCCGCTCCCGTGCCATCACCTGGCTTTTGTCGGCTTATGCCGTCGCGTTGTGGTTGCTCTGGGTCGTCAGCGCCATGCCCGGCTTCTGGCTGCTAGCGGTGGCCGTCGGGCTACCGTTTGCCCTGCGGATCACCCAGCGCGCGGTTGATCATCTGCTGAGGCCGCCCGGCGCCACCGCGCAGGAGGAATCCACGCCCGGTGTCATCGCGGCGTCCCTGGCCCGCGGCTTGCGGGCGCTGATCATCATTGGCGCCGCGCTGCTGCTCGCTTGGGCATGGCAACTCGATTTCGGCGCGCTCACCGCGCAGGACACCTGGAGCACCCGCCTGCTGCGCGGCGCCCTGAATGCGGTGGTCATCGTGTTGCTCGCCGATTTTGCCTGGCATGTGCTGAAGGCGCTGATCGATCGCAAGCTCGAGGGCGCGCGTCATCCCGGCGCGCCCGACACCGAGGAAGCCCGGCGCGGGGCCAGAATGCGCACGTTGCTGCCGATCGTGCGCAATGTCCTGTTCGTGGTTCTCGTGGTGATGGCGCTGCTGATGTCGCTGTCGTCGCTGGGTATCGAAATCGGGCCGCTGATCGCCGGCGCCGGTGTGGTCGGCGTCGCCATCGGCTTCGGCGCCCAGACGCTGGTGAAGGACATCATCAGCGGCATGTTCTTCCTGCTCGACGACGCCTTCCGCGTGGGCGAATACATTCAGAGCGGCAGCTACAAAGGCACGGTCGAGTCCTTCAGCATCCGCTCGATCAAGCTGCGCCACCATCGTGGCCCGCTTTACACCGTGCCGTTCGGCGAACTCGGTGCCGTGCAAAACATGAGCCGCGACTGGGTGATCGACAAGCTGTCGATTAACATTACCTACGACAGCAATATAGATCTGGCGAAAAAGCTGATTAAGCAGATCGGCAAGGAACTCGTGGCGGATCCGGAGTTCGCGCCGCATTTCCTGGCGCCGCTGAAGATGCAGGGCGTCGAGCAGTTCGGCGACTATGGCATCCAGATCCGCATGAAGATGATGACAAAACCCGGCGAGCAATTCGTCATCAGGCGCAAGGCCTATGCCATGATCAAGAAGGCTTTCGACGAAAATCGGCATCCACTTTGCTTCGCCGACTGTCACTGTCTCCGACGGAGACCCCGGCGCTGCCGCAGCCCAGAGGATGATCGCGGCGAAGGCCGCCGCTGTTGAAGAATAGGGTTTGGGTGCGTCATGAATTTGCTGCGGCCCCGCGGCGGCCATGAGAGCGGCTAGGTCACCTATGTCGAGCTGGTGCTTGCCCATCCCGGCGGCCATGCCGAGTTCGGCGTCATCGCCGCCACCATGGGCGCCCCGCGCTCTATCTCGCCGGCAACGCGCTGTTCAAGCGCACCATCTATGGCCGCCTGCCGCTGTCCCACCTGGGCGGCCTGGGGCTGTTGGTGCTGCTGCTCATACTGACCGGCGCCATGCCGGTCTGGACGCCGCTGTCGCTGAGCCTTGCGACAACGGTGTCCTGATCGCCGTGGCCGTTTGGGAGACGCTGTCGCTACGCAGCGGCATCTCTTTCTCCTCGGCGGATCGCAGCTAGACCGAGAGCCTTGATTTGAATCACGCCCGATTTGTCATCCCGAAAATCTTGCATTGCGAGATTGTCCGGGACCCATGAACACCTGGCGGCGGTTAAGGTATCCTGTTTGGCTCCGTGTTCTCGGGTCCCGGACGATCGCGCGGACGCGCTCTCTCCGGCATGACAATTTTGAGCGGCGGCTGTCACAGGAAAATCATCATCGGCCGAAAACACTACTGACAGAACGCTGACAGGAGCAGGCTGCTACATTCCTCCCCATCAACCCTCGTAAATTGGGAGGAAGCCTATGAATGCCCTGACAAATCCCCGGGAAATCGATCCGGTCGAATCCAACATCAGCCGCCGCGACGACGACATCCTCTTGCCGCTAATCGCCACGCAGACCCTGTTCACCAGCGAGGATGCCGGCCGCTGCAACCCGCCGCGCCGCGAGCCCTGGCCCGGTGAGGAACGGTCGGCGCCCTGGTACAGCCGCCTCGCCGACCGTCGTCGGCCGCTTCTCGAACCACGCCAGCCGCGATACCCGCTCACCGAACATCTCTGCCGCGACATCGGCCTCGAATGGACCCCGGAACCGCCGGTGCGAACCTGGCCGTGGTGAGGAGCGGCGCAGTCATCTGACCGCCGTTTGTCAAATCCCGAACTTGTCATCCCGGAGATCGCGCTTCCCGCGCAAACGCGAAGCGTTTGTCGCGAGCGCGATCATCCGGGACCTAAGAATACGAACCGAAGTAGTTCATGTCGCCGTCTTCCGGTGTTCATGGGTCCCCCACAATCTCGCTGCGCGAGATTTCCGGGATGACAATGTTTAGCAGCAATTGTGCTGACCTGGGTCGTGCTAAAGCGGATGTGGCATGTGAGATTTGCCGCCGCGCTCACTCCCCCAAGATATCTCTGCACCAGCTCCGTCGCCTCCGCCGAGTCCCACTTCGCCGCCCCCGTCATCTCGCCAACCACGTTCCCCTCGCGGTCGATCAGAACGCTCATCGGAATGCCATCCGGACGGAAGGCGGACATGGTGGCGCGGTCGCTGTCGACATAGAGTTTGAGGTTGCGGATGCCGCTCTTCGGTAATAGGCGCTCACCATGCTGGCGCCTTCGCGGTCGACGGAGACGGCAATCGACTTCGAGGCCGTCGGCGCCGTGCAGGGCTTGCAGCCGGTCGAGCGACGGCATCTCCGCGCGGCAGGGGCCGCACCAGGTGGCCCAGATGTTCAGCAGCACCACGCGGCCGCGAAAATCCTCCAGGCTGAGGCGCTCGCCGTTGGCGCCCTTGAAGTAGGCCTCCGGCGCTTGGAGGGAATGGCGGCGACCGAGAAGCCGCGCGGGCCGCCGGAGGTGCCGCCCGGGTACATCGCCGGCGCAACCAGGAAAAAGGCCGCGCCGCCGAACAACAGCACGGCCACCGCGCGCGAGGCGAACATCGTGCAGACCGCGCCGGCCGCCGCCAGATATCACCGCAATGATCGTCATTTAGCGCCTCCACGGACATCCGTGAACTGGCGCGAATCTGAGCCAACGCCCTCAATAATTCCTTAAAGGGCGAAGAGAGCGGGGCTGAGCTAAATCCGGTTTGCACCCGAGTAGGCTGGAAGAGGAAACCGCCGATAAACGCGGATATCCGCCGTTGAACGCAGATCGTCTGAGCTGAACGCGATGATCCGGGAGCATCTGGCAAATTGATTGCTTCTTGGCGTGCCGCTCCGCGGCACGCAAACACCATTCTTCGCAAGAGACGCAGAACCTCTTTGCCGCGCCGGGTACATCGGCGTTCATCGGCGGATATCCGCGTTTATCGGCGGTCTACTTACTTCCCCGATCTCGGGAACAGTAACGACGCGCAACGTCACGCCCTACCGCGCCTCGACGATCCCCAGCTGCATCAGCAGCGGCAGCGTCTTCGACTTGTAGGTGTCGAACTCCTTCTGCAGCTCGGCCACGTTGGCCTCCTTGCCCTTCAGCACCTCGTCGCCGCGCTTCACATTGATGCCGCGCTTTTCCAGCAGCGCCCACACCGCCTCCGGCGCATTTGCTGCGTGGCCGTTGACCACCTCCTGCGTGAAGCAGCGGTCGGTGAGGCCGACATGGATGCCGCGGCCGGATATAGTGGAGGCGAGCGTGCCGCGCGCCGCGGGCTCCGTGGCGGTGCTCACCACATAGCGATTGAGGGCTGATGGCAGGGTGAGCTTGCCGGTCTGCTTGCCGCCCTTCTGCGCGGGCGTGGCGAAGGGCAGGATCTGGCTGGCCGCGATCAGCGTATGCACCATGCTCTGCACCCGCGCTTCGGGCGCCTTGTTCACCTCAGGCTGCGTGCCGCCAATTCGCCCACGGTCATCGCGCCCTTGCTCAGCGTGTCGATGATCGCCCGCGACAGTTCGTTATCGAATTTCACTTCGCCGGCATTGCATTTTGCCGTGTAGGTCACGCTTGCCGGCGATTTCACGAGGCCGACCGACATGTCCCGCAGCTTGTTGCGCGACTCCGCCGCCGACATCGTCGACAGGCCCTTCACATAGACGTCGCGGCGGAAGCGCTGGTTGATCAGGAAATCCTGCACCAGCTGCTTGCGCTCCTTGGTCGGCTGGGCGTCGAACACCGGCCGCGCATTCTTGCCGAACAGCAGGCCCGGATGGTTTTCCGTGATCGTCGCCGAGCCGACATAGGACAGCTTCGCCATTCCCATCTCGCGGAACACGTCCAGGCAATAGAAGGGATGCCACTCCTCGTTCAGATATTCGTGGGCCACATAGCTGCGGGCGTTGGTGGCGATCTTCTTGATCAGCTCGGCCGCGCCCTGGTTGGCCTGCAGGTAGCGGCAATCCGCCGTGGTCAGCTTCTGCAGGAAGTCGATGGCGCCGCCCGCCTTGGTCAGGGAGTCGCCGGGAACCTCGTGGCCGATCTCCAGCATCAGCCGCTGCAGCGGCCCCTGGCTGGCCCAGCCCGGCTGGCAGTTGTAGCTGTTATAGACCAGCCCGCCCGGCAGCAGCCGCCGCGCCATCACATCCAGCATCGCCTTGCGGTTGTTCACGCTGATCCAGCTATAGATGCCGTGAAAGGTGACGAAGTCGAACTCCGGCAGATCCATCGTCGCCAAGTCCTGGAAGCTGGCCTCGAGGATCGTCAGGTTCTCCAGCTTGCCCTGCTCGGCCCAGCGCCGCGCCGTGGCCACATGGGCCGGGTTGATGTCCACGCCATAGAACTTTGCCTGAGGGTAGGCGGCCGCCAGCAGCGTCACTGTATGGCCGTTGCCGCAACCCAGCTCCAGGTAATTGAACGGCCGGTCGATCGGCCGCGGCGTGCAGTTATTAAGCAGCGCCACATAATTCAGATGAACCGGCGCCAGCTCGACGTAATAGCCGTCGGTGTAGGCGATATCGGCGATATAGCCGTCGGTCCAGTCGCTGCGAGCCCCGGTGGTTGGCATTTCCAGCTTTCCCTTGTGGTTGCGGCGCGACGCTACCATAGCGGGTTGGCGGATTCTACCGGCCCGCGCAGGCTTGTGACGGCGCTCACCCGGGTTTGTGGCGCGCCTGGAAGTGCAGAAATGGCGAACCTTCGTGTACTGAACTGATCGCAATACCGCGTGCCAAGTGCCCTGTTTGGCGTTTGGCTTGGCTGCAGCTAGAGTCCCGCTCCATGTCGCAGCCGAACCCTCTGTTCGATCAGGCCGGCCATACCGTGCTGATCGCCGACGACCATCCACTGGTCCGCGGCGCCCTGGCCCAGGCGGTGCGGCAATCCCTGGGTGTCTCTGAAATCCTCGAGGCCGGCGACTACCGGCAATGCCGCGACATACTCGGCGGCCGGCCGCAGATCGACTTGGTGCTGCTGGACCTGGACATGCCGGGGATGAACGGCTTCGAGGGGCTGGTGTCCCTGCGCAAGGATTATCCCGGCGTGCCCGTGGTGATCGTGTCGGCCGCCCGGGAACCCGAGACCATGCTCCAGGTGGTGGAACTCGGCGCCTCCGGCTTCCTGCCGAAATCCGCGTCGCTGGAGGTGATCGGCGAGGCCCTGCGCACCGTGGTCGGCGGCGAGGTCTGGCTGCCGGCCGAAGCCCATCAGGCCCATCTGGATGGCGCCGCCAAGGACATCAGCGAGCGACTGGCCAAGTTGTCGGCGCAGCAGCTCCGCGTGCTGTCGCTGATCTGCGACGGCAAGCTGAACAAGCAGATCGCCTTCGAGCTGGCCATCGGCGAGCAGACGGTGAAGGACCACATCACCGAAATCTTCCGCAAGCTGGGCGTGGCGACCCGGGTTCAAGCGGCGATGCTGGCGCGGCGATTCATGCGCGCCGAGCGCTGACCTCTGCTTCCGTCGGCGCCGGCGTGCGCGGCCGGCATTGCGCCAGCAGGGCGCGTAGCGCTGCGATCCGCACCGGCTTGGGCATCGGCACGATGCCCTGTTCGCGCGCGGTAGCGCGCACGGCATCGCTGCGGTCGGCCGATATCAGCGCCGCCGGCAGGTCGGCGCCGAAGGCGGCCCGCAGCGCCGCCACCACGGCAAAGCCGTCGAGCCCGTCATCCAGTTGCAGGTCCACCAGCGCCACATCCGGCGCCAGCTGCTGGGCCGACATCGCACTCAGCGCTTCGGGCAGGCTCGCGGCGCAGACGACCCTGCAGCCCCAGCCCTGGAGCAGCGTGCGCATGCCGTCCTGCACGCTGGTCTCGTTATCGACCACCAGCACCGACAGGGCCGCGGGCTGGCGGATCGCCACCCGTTCGCGCCGCGGCGTCGCCGGCGTCACGCGCTCCCGGGCGATCGGCATAGCCACGCTGAAGCAGGAACCGCGGCCCGGCTCGGACTGGACCTTGATGGCGTGGCCGAGCATGCGGGCGATGCGGTCGACGATCGCCAGCCCCAGGCCGAGGCCGCGCTCCTGCGTCGCCGGCAGGTTCTGCGGCAGGCGGACGAACTCCTTGAAGATCAGCGGCTGCTTGTCGGCGGGAATGCCTGGGCCGTTGTCCCAGACCTCGAGCACCGCCTGGCCATGACGCCGGCGGCAGCCCACCAGCACCTTGGCCTTGCGGCCGTCGATGCTGGGCGCATAGCGGACCGCGTTCGCCACCAGGTTTTGCAGCACGCGCCGCAGCAATTGCGGATCGCTGGTGATGGCCAGAGACGTCGGCACGATGCGCAGCTCGACGCCGTTGCGCTCGGCGATGGAGGCGAAGGAATCCGGCAGCGACGCCAGCAGCGGCCCGAGCGGCACCGCGCCCAGGTTCGGCTTCACCGCGCCGGCATCCAGCTTGGCGATATCCAGCAGCGCATCCAGGATCGCCTCGACGGCGGCCAGGCTGCGATCCACCTTGGCGACGATGTCGTCGGTCGGCCGCCGCTCCAGGAGCGCCGCCGAGAACAGCCGCGCCGCATGCAAGGGCTGCAGCAGATCGTGGCTGGCGGCGGCAAGGAAGCGGGTCTTGCTCTGGTTCGCCGCTTCGGCCTGCTGCCGCGCATCCGATAGCTGCTGCACCAGCCGAGCCAGCTCGCCGGTGCGTTCCTGCACCCGCTCTTCCAGCCGGTCCTTCGCCTGCCGCAGTTCCTGCTCGGCCCGGCGCGGTTCGGTGATGTCCTGATACAGCAGGAAGAAGCCCAGCACCTCGCCACGCTCGTCGAAATGCGGGATGTAGGTGCCGCGGGCGATTTCGATCCGCTGGTTGTTGGTGGGGAAGCTGATCTCGAACGACTGCGGCTCGCCGCGCAGCACGGCGTCGATGTGCGGCTTCAACTCGTCATAGCGCTCAACGCCCAGCACCTCGATCAGGCTGCGGCCTTCCAGATCCGCCGAGGACAGGTTCAGCGCCTTCTGATAGGGCTGGTTGGTGAACCGGTAGCGCTCGTCGCGATCGATATAGGCGATCAGCACCGGCACGTTGTCGGTGTAGATGCGGATGCGCCGCTCGCTGTCGCGGATCGCTTCGGCGGCGCGCTCTTCGTCACTGACGTCGCGCAGGGTAATCACCATGCCGCCGTTGCGCATGGCGTCGCGATTGACCATCAGCGTCCGTCCGCTGGCGAGCCGCAGCCGCTGGCTCGGCTGCGCCGGATCGTCGAGCGCGAAGCCGGCCTCAGCACTGAGCGCGGCGATCGGCTCGCCCGCCCGCGCATTCTGCCGGCTGAGCCCGGCCAGCGTCAGGAACTGATCGTTCCACACCGCAAGACCGCGGTTCTCGTCGAACACGGCGATGCCTTGGCTGACGGAATCCAGCGTCGAGCGCAACAGCTCGGCATTCTGCAGGATCGCCGCCGACGCCTCCCCGAGCATGGCTCGCGCCTCGCGACGCGAGAGATTGAGCGCCAGCCGATCGGAGCGCACCATGATATGCGCCGACGCCGCGCCGATCGCCCCGCTGAGCAGCCGCTCGGCGAAAACCAGCAGCTCGGCCGGATCCTTCGGCGCCTCGGCGAAGGCTTGCGCGGCGCGATCCTCGCCGACGAACCGCGCCACCAGCGCCCGGATCTCCTTGGCGGTTGGCAGGTCGGACTCGATCATGTCCGTCGCCCGCTCGCCGCCGACGAAGGCATCGGCCTGCGTGATGTCTCGCACGCCGCGGCGGGCGAAGTACGACACCGCTACCAGCAGCGTAATGTTGACCGACAGGCTGGCGAACACCGCTTGGGACAGGCTGTCCAGCGGCCCGAGCACGGCACTGACCGCTTCGCGGATCAGATCGCCGAACCGCACGACCCAGTCATGAGGACCGCCGAGCAGCGGAAACAGCAGGAGGCAGGCCCAGATCATGCAGCCGCCGAGCAGCCCGGTGATAACGCCGTAGCGATGCGCCCGGCGCCAGAACATTCCGATGAGCAGCGCCGGCGCGAACTGCGCGACCGCGCAGAACGAAATCAAGCCGATCGAGGCCAGCGGCAGCAGATGGGCCGACGCCCGCTCGAAGCCATAGGCGCACAAGAGGATGCCGATGACCGCGAAGTGACGGACATTCAACACGATGCCGCCGATGTCGCGCCGCAGAGCCAGCTTCGATTTGAGCAGGACCGGAGTCACCAGCTCGTTGCCGATCATGACGCTGAGCGCGAAGCAGGCGACGATCACCATGCTGGTCGCCGCCGACAGGCCGCCGATGAAGGCGAACACCGCAAGGCCATGGCTGCCCGCCGCCAGCGGCAGGCTGACGACATAGAGGTCGGGATTGGTGCCGGCTGCCGGGGTCAGCAGGCCGACCGCGGCGATCGGCACCACGAACAGGTTGATGGCGATCAGATAAACCGGAAACATCCAGCGCGCCGTGCGCTGGCCGCCGGCGGCGCCATACTCGACGACGCCGACATGGAACTGCCTGGGCAAGCACAGGAAGGCCGCCCCGGACAAGATCGTGATCGCAAGCCAGTTCAGCCCGGGCGCCGGGCCGACGATCTGCTGCGCCAGCTCGGGCGATTGCTGCAGCCGCGCCATCAGCGCGTCGGCGCCGCCGGCCATCTGATAGGTGACGAAGTAGCCGACAGCCAGCAGCGCGATCAGCTTGACCACGGACTCGAAGGCAATCGCCATCATCAGCCCGCGGTGATGCACCGCCGCCTCCACGGTGCGCAGGCCGAACAGGATCGTAAAGGCCGCCATGGTGACGGCGACCAGGAAAGCGGTGTCGAAGAACAGCGGCAGCTGAATTCCCGCACCGCCGTCGATCGCCGAGGTCATGACCGTGAAACTGGCGGAAACGGCCTTCAGTTGCAGCGCGATATAAGGCACGACGCCAATGACCGCGATACAGGTCACGATGGCGCCCACCGACCGGCTGCGCCCATAGCGTGAAGCCAGGAAATCGGCGATCGAGGTCGAGTTCTGCCGTTTGGCGGCGGCGATGATCTTGGCCAGCACCGGCGCACCCAGGGTGATCACCAGGATCGGCCCGGCATAGATAAGGAAAAAGTCGAGCCCCTGGGTGGAGGCGCGGCCCACCGATCCATAGAAGGTCCAGGAGGTGCAATAGATTGCCAGCGCCAGGCCATAGACCAGCCGCTCGATGCGGCCGCCGCGCCAGCGGGCGGCATAGGCGTCGCCGATCTGGGCGATAACGAACAGCAGGCCAAGATAGCCGATGGACAGCAGGATGATGGCCCAGCTTTGAAGCATCGATCGCCGCTCTTACTCCTGCTGGGAACGAATGTTGTCCTGCCTGCAACTAATGGACCTGACCGGCCGCTGCTCGGCAACTTCGAATTCTTCCGTTCCTTCTCCAACCGCAGGATACACGAAACTTGACAACGCGCGAATCAGTTTGGCGCAAAACTTGCATGCTTAATGAGTGCTGAGCCGATGCGACTGTTATTTCGTCAAGGGCTTGGCGGACAAAGATCGAAAAAGACGCGAAGTCATGTGGGTGGTGAAGCGGTGAACAAGTCGATTTCAAAAGGCAAGCTCCGCCCCACCCAGCGATCTCCGCCGGGCCCAGGCCACAGCATTATTTTGGGTTGGAATAGGGCTATGGGGCAGATGGCCAAAATACAGGGAAGCAGTTCGAAGGTCAGATCGCGAACGCTGACGACGGCGAAAGTCGTCAAAGCGTCCGCAGTCAAAAAGCCTTCGCATATCAGGAAATTGACGCCTGCGTCGGTCACTGCGACCGGTGCCCGTCAGTCAGTAGCCACGCCGGTGCTGTCGAAGAAAACGCCCGTCGTCCTGTGGGACGAGATGGGCGCTATCAGGCAGCTCGGTCTGTTGCGCCGCTGATCGCGTTACAGCCGGCAGATCTGTAGGTCCGCACCGCGGCTGGTGCGGAACGGGTGACTGATGGCGAGCCTGGCGGACGCGGCGGCCGAGCGTCGCGCGAAGCCGCCCGCATAAGCGGATATGGAGCCTTCAGACGACCAGTGTAACGCTCTCGATACACTTCGACGATTTTGGCATTAAATATTTGAATAATATAATATAATTCATATTATATGCCCCTGAGTTACTGGGGTGGTGTTGCATCATGATACACTGGATTTACCACTTCTGGGTGTCAGCGGATTGCCTGGAGTTTTGTTAAAATTTGTTCATTTTCAGTTAGTTGATGAAAAATCAACCACTTGGGTAGGCTGTTCCATCCTTCTCGATGTGGCAGGCCGATACACGCCGGCGAGACACATGTCTGAAAACTTAACCAGTTCTGTCACTTAGCCTAACCGAGAAAAGCTAGGGATTCCGGCCCTTTTCCTGCCACAGGGCGCAAATTACCGGCTGATTGCCCCCAGATATCGGACTTGGCACGCCACTTGCTTGTAGAAGGCTAGCGGTTCGCACCGTAGTTCAGTGCTGGCCGTGGGTCCGGCTTTAACTGTCGGTCCCGAGTGTGGGGAACTTGGTCCACTACCGGACCGTAACATTCTGATTTGGAGGCACTAATGAAGAAGCTACTGATGGTTGCCGTTTCGGCATTCGCGCTGTCCTTCGCGGGCAACGTGTACGCGAACGGTCTCGATATTGATGCCGACCTGCTCAGCGGCAACAAGAACGACGACAACAAGGGTTCAGTTGTTGGCAATGACAACGACGATAACGATGTCAACAGCAACAACAAGGACGAGAGCGAACACGCTAACGGCAACAAGGTTGACGACAGCGCCAATGGCGCCGGCGTCGGCAATGACAACGACAACAACTCCATCACCGACATCAACATCGATGACATCGATGTGTCCGTGAAGATCGACGCGTCCAAGCGCGTTGCCAGCTCGAAGGCCGCCATGGGTGGCATCGTCGCCGGCAACAAGCTGAACAACGGCGGTCTGAATGTGAACCTCGGCCTCCTGGCGAAGCAGAGCGCCGGCAACTCGATCAAGACCGGTGGCGTCGGCCAGTCCGGCAACTTCGACGCCGGTATCAATGTGCAGCAGGCGGCGACGGGCTTCAACAACCTGAACCAGGCTCAGGTCCAGGTGTCGGCCCAGGCGTCATTCAACGGACTGTAAGCTTCTCGGGCATTTGCCGGCGCATCCCTCGGGAGGCGCCGGCCGCTCGGTGCAAGCTGACTGATTGGAGATATACATCATGAAGAAGCTACTGATGGTTGCGGTGTCGGCCTTCGCGCTGTCCTTCGCGGGCAACGTGTATGCCAATGGCATCGACGTTGATGCTGACCTGCTTAACGGCAACGGCAACGACGAAAACAAGGGTTCCGTGGTTGGCAATGACAACGACGGCAACGAAGTCAACAGCGACAACAAGGACGAGAGCGAGCACGCTAACGACAACAGCGTTGACGACAGCGCCAATGGCGCCGGCGTCGGCAACGATAACGATGGCAACTCGGTCCTCGACGTGAACATCGATGACATCGATGTCAGCCTCAAGATCGACTCGTCCAAGCGTATCGCCAAGTCCTCTGCCGAAATGATCGGCTTTGTGGCGCACAACAAGACCAACAACGGCGGCGCGAACATCAATCTCGCCCTCGGTGCGAAGCAGGCTGCTGGCAACTCGATCAAGACCGGTGGCATCGGCCAGTCCGGTAATTTCGATGCCGGCATCAGTGTACAGCAGGCGGCGACCGGCGTGAACACGCTGAACCAGGCTCAGGTTCAGGTGTCGGCGCAGGCGTCGTTCAACGGACTCTAAGTCATGCGTATCTGCCGGTGGGCCTTCGTGCCCACCGGCATCTTTCCCGGGCGACCGGGAACCGGTGTTTTGAATTAAGTTGTTTGGGAGATGCGTGCCATGCGGATTGAAATGAAAACAACCTTTGCGTCCTTGCTAGCTCTTGGTGTTTGCGTGTGGGTGGCTGAGGCGCGTGCCGATGGTGACGAGATTTCTTCGGACAACAGCGTCGCAATGACTGCGCTGCAATCTTTGAACGGCGGCGACCTCACGCTGATCGGCATGTCGGCCGAAAGCAACCAGCACGGTACGATCAAAGATAACGAGATCTACAACGAAGGCGGCAAGATCGAGACTGGATCTGTAAACAACTATAACTACGGCAGTCACGGTATCGTCATGCAGGCGGCGAATACCGGGATCAACTCGCTGATTCAGCAGACCACGACGATCAACATTCTGCTTGGACCACAGAACTGACGTTCGGGCGCCACGTTCGTTCTGTAACATAACCGCAGGAGTGGCGCGGATGCGCTTACTTACCCTCATTGCACTGACCGCCCTGATGGCGGCGCCATTGACTACGGCGGATTTCCATTCCGCCAAAGCTCAGGGCATCGAGACCGGCGCCGCCGGCTCGTTCCGCTTGCCCGTCACCAGCATGCGCGACCGGCCGTTCCAGTCGGTCATCATGCAGCAGTACGATTTCAGCTGCGGCGCCGCGGCTGTCGCCATGCTCCTGACCCACCACTACGGCATCAAGAGCACCGAGCAAGAGGTGTTCACCTCGATGTACGAGAACGGCGATCAGGCGAATATCCAGCAATACGGCTTTTCGTTCCTCGACATGAAAAGCTATATCGAGCGGATCGGCATGAAGGCCGATGGCTTCGAGCTGACGATGGACGAAGTCCTGAAGCTCGGCGTGCCGGCGATCGCCCTGATCGACCTCAAGGGCTACAGCCATTTCGTACTGATCAAGGGCATCAAAGACAATCGCGTGCTGCTGGGAAATCCGGCGGCCGGCATGATGGCGATGAACCGTGAAGAGTTCGACGCCATCCGGCAGCCTGTCGTGCTGATCGTCCGCAGCAAGGCGACCGTGGGCCGCAAGCACTTCAATCAGACTGCCGACTGGGGCGTGAAGCCAGAAGCGCCTGTCGGGAATGGCAGAACAGCGGGCACGTCGACGATGTTCGTCGACATGTTCGGCAATAACTTCTAAGGCAGGAATTGAAGCGATGTCCCCCAGGCAGTATCATTCAATAGCAGGATCGGCTGGCATTTCGGCCCTGCATCGCGCTGTTATCGCGCTGTTCGTTGCGGTGCTGATGGCGGCACCCATGTCGAATGCATCGGCGGGTTCCTTCGGCGATCTCGACACCAACAAGTTCAAGCCGGTGGCGTCGGCAAAGCTGGCAAATATGCGCGGCGGCTTCACCTATGCCGGCATGGATATTTCCTTCGGCATGATCATGCGCACGGCGGTGAATGGAGTCCTTGTGCTTGAGACGGCCTTCAATCTGGAGAATCCCGGCGACGCGACGATGAATTTCAACGACGCTGCCGGCCTGGCGATGAGCACGACGGCACAGGGTTTCGTTCTGAGCCAGACGGGCCAGAACATCGTCCACCAGATGGGCGAGCGGGGCGGCGGGGTCGTGGCCAGTGTCGCGAATGCCCTGAACAACCAGATCATCCAGCAGTCCGTCACGATGAACGTGGGGATCACGAACGTAAATACGATCGCCGGGCTGGGCGCCATCGGCAGCATGCTGAACAATCTGGGGTTGGCCGCGGTCGGATACTGACGACTGGCCCGGTCTGGCCGGGCGTTGGAACGAAATCAGGGGGCCGGTCCGGCCATTCCCTGTGACCGAATTCGATAAGCTAGCATTTGGAATTGGCCGCAGACTCGGCTATTAATGAAAAAGTAACCAGGTCTCGGGGGTAGAGTTTGGGGGGCTTGACCATGATGAGCGACCTTAGGGCCAACTTGCGTCGGCTGCGCCCAGCGTTTCGTACGGTCTTATTGTGCAGCGCGGTAGCAACTCCATTTTTGGCGGGAATAGCGGCGGCCGACGATACCGATGCGGTGACAAAAGACGATCTGAAACTCCTGCAGCAGCAGCTCGAATCCCAGAAGCAAGCAGCTGGAGAAGCAAAAGCAGGCGCTGCAGCAGCAGCAGAACCAGCTGAACTTCCTGAAATCCCAAGTCGGCGAATCCGATGATCCGGATACGACGCCAGTAACGTTCAATTTGGGCACCGGGACTTTCACCACCGGCGGCGACCAGCACAGGATCGACCGAGGCCAGTTCCGTGGGTGTCTAACCGCGCAGTCGGCGGAGTCTGACAGGCACATGAATCACAGGAAGAAGTGGAAACCAGGCGATAAACGCGCGCTGGACGGACAGGGCGTTCTGACGCCCGAAGGAACCCTGGTTATGGAGCCATCCCTTCAATTCACGCACTCGACCAGCAACGGTTCTTTGCCCAGGGCGTGAAATTCAGTCGACATCCGTGTTCATCGGCCTGATGGAAGTTTCGTGAGGCCGATCGCGATACCTTGGAGGCCGCCCTGAACTTCCGCTACGGCATCACCGACCGCTTCGAAATCGAAACGCGCATTCCCTACGTCTTCCGCTCATGAAAAGCTTGACTCAGTCCTTCATTACGCAGTCCGATCAGCCGACACTGAACGGACACTAATAATGGCGACAATATCGGCGACATGGAAGTTGCGGCGCACTACCAGATCACGTCAGCGCGCCATCTACACGGTCGGCAATGTGCGGGTGAATGCGCCGACAGGCCGCAGTCCGTTCGATGTCAGACTTTCGATCAGCTTCGGCCAGCCGACGGAATTGGCGACGGGTTCCGGATTCTGGGGCGTGCAGCCCAGCATCACCGGCCATCTTCCCGACCGATCCTGTCGTCTTCTTCGGCACCTTCGGCTACACTATCAACATTGGCGACAATGTCGACGAGATTCGCACGATTTCACGCCGCCGCAATCCGCGGCGCTTGCCGATCCCGCGACGATCGGCGATGTCGATCCCGGCGATTCGATCAACATCTCCTTGGGCATGGGCTTCGAGCCTCAACGAGAAGTTCTCGTTCAATCTCGGCGCCAAATACGACTACATCTTCCCGACGACCCAGGAAACCACGGTCGTCGACCCGAACCCGCAGGTCCTGATCCGCCGCCGCAATTTCACCGGCACGGCGGAGACCGACACGCTACAGGCGGCTTCGTTCCTGGTGGGCTGGTCCTATCAAGTCAGCGATATGGTGGGCATGAACCTGAACTTCGAAATCGGCGCGACCGATGACGCGAACGACTTCTCGGTTCGCCTCGGCGTACCCATCCGGTTCAACAACCTGTTCGGCAAGGCGAAGACGAATAACCATCCGGGATAAGTAGTTAACTAATCAAGGAAGGCCGGGAACCATTTGGTTCTCGGCCTTTTTCCTTCCGGGCGACCTTTCAATTCTCCGGAACTCTGCTCGATTAATGCTGCCAGTTGTCTCCGGCATTTTGCTATAGTTTTCGATAATATGCTGTGCCGCAATTTCCGTTGGGCACCGCGATAGCAGCGGCTTTTCAGGAGCCGGCTTTTAGAGTAGTGGTGTCCGTCGCCCGCCTTTCCGCTGAGGCGGTCTGGTTTAAGGAGCTTCCTTACGGGAGCCTGATTGTCCAAGCGAGCCGGCATGCGGGCTTCGGAACATTCGATTATGTAATTTGATTGTCAGTTTGCGATGGTTTCTCGCTGCTTGCAGCGCGGGTCCAGCCCAGGATGTGGCGGGCATGTCCTCATATCGCGGGGGAAAAGGAAAAAACAGCATTAGCAACCAACGAGGTGACGGAGATCACAGACATTTCGATCAAACGCACTAAGAGGAAAGAAACGTTTGCCCGTTAAGAAATACATCGCCGGAAAGGGCAGCCGGATTCTCGGGGACACTGAATTTGATGAGCATGGAAACGCGATGAGTGGGCAATTCGTCGATTTGGCTGTGGAAGGCGAATTGAAGAAGCCGCCCCATGCCGTGCTGGCGATGACGCTCAGCAAGGACGCCGAAGCGCTGACCGGCCTGGAGGCGCTGGATAGCGGCCAGGTCCGGCTGCTCGCGGCCGAAGACACCGAGCAGGCGCGGCGGCTGATCGAGCATGAGCGGCCGATCGCCGGCCTGTTGCAGCTAGGCCGCCGTCCCGATCCCCAGGCCGTGCAGAAGGCCCTGGCGCTGGCCGAGATGGCCCCCCGCCTGCGGCTGATCGCCCTGCTGGAAACAGAAGCTCTGCGCGCCCCCGAATTCGCCGAGCTGGTCAGCAAGGGCCTGCTCCATGATTTCCACCGCCTGCCGATCCTCCATGACCGGTTGATGTTCAGCCTGGGCCATATCGCCGGCCTCGTGGCGCTGGAGAGCCGCGAAAGCATCGCCAATCTCGGCGGCGCCATTCCTGGCCAGGGCGACGCCCATATCGTCGGCGTCAGCCCGGCGATCACCCGCGTGTTCCAGGCGGTGCGCAAGTTCGGCGAGGTCGACGCCCCCATTCTGGTGACCGGCGAGACCGGCACCGGCAAGGAACTGGTGGCGCGCGCCATCCATGACCGCTCCAGCTTCCGCGGCGGTCCCTTCATCTCCATCAATTGCGCCGGCCTGCCCACCAGCATCATCGAGTCCGAGCTGTTCGGCTATGAGCGCGGCGCCTTCACCGGCGCCATCAAGCAGAAGGTCGGCCGCATCGAGGCCGCCCGCGGCGGCACGCTGTTCCTGGACGAGATCGGCGATCTGCCGCTGGAAGTGCAGGGCCACCTGCTGCGCTTCCTGCAGGAAAAGACCATCGAGCGCCTGGGCAGCACCAAATCGATCACGGTGGATACCCGCGTCGTCGCGGCCACCAACATCAACCTGGAAGACGCCATCAAGGCCGGCAAGTTCCGCGAGGATCTCTATTACCGCCTGAACGTGCTCTGTATCTCCATGCCGCCGCTGCGCGACCGCGGCGACGACATCCAGCTGCTGGCGACCTTCTTCCTGCGCAAGTTCTCGTCGGAATTGAAGCTCCCCAAGCTCGGCTTCCATGACAGCGCGCTGGAAAAGATGCAGCGCTACCGCTGGCCCGGCAATGTGCGCGAGCTCATCAGCACCATCCGCCGCGCCGTGGTCATGGCCGAGGGCCGCTGGATCATGGCCTCGGATCTCACCTTCGCGGAATCGACCGGCGCGGATCAGGGCGTGCCCGATCTCGCCACCGCCCGTCAGGCGCTGGAGGAGAAGCTGATGCGCGAGGCGCTGCGCATCAATGGCGGCAACATCAAGCGCGCCGCCAAGGAACTTGGCGTCTCCCGGGTCACGCTCTATCGCATGATGGAGAAATACCGGATTGATCCCGAGCAGCGCGCCGTTGCCCGCCTCGGCAACGGCCGCATCGCACCGCTGCCGCCCAAGCCGCTGCGGCCCCCGGTCCGCCCGGCGAAGCCCGTTACGGGCGCGCCCCGGCCGGATCCTACCCGTCCTCTCACCAAGCGGGCCGGCGACGCCTGACCCGCTGCTGACGACCCTCTGAAATCATCAGGCTAGTCTTGGCCGGGCGCAGGAATTGCGCCCGATGTCGGTGTCATGCTCCCGGCGGCGCCGCTTTCGTCAAGGTGCCGTGGCGATGAGTGATGGAGATTAGGTACACTACACTTGAATTTCCAAAAGGAGAGGGGAGAAACAATGGTCTCTGACCTCAGCTTCACTTCTTCCGCAGCCCAAACTCCTCCGCCCCCAGCGACCACGCGTGGTCGAACTCGTCCTCCAGATAGCCGCTCACCCCCCGGCAGCCCTCGACCACGCGCTTCGCCCAATCGAAGTACTCTTTCTTCCGCGCCAGGTCCCAGCCGCGCGGCGGGCTGTTGACGATGCTGTGCAGGTTGCTGGTCTTATCGGCGATCTTGATCATCTTGGCGCCGGCCGAAGCATGCCGGGCATGTTCTTCCTGATGCTTCTTCCGCGCTTCCTTGGGCAGCGCCTTGTCGTCGGTCACCTCGCGCACCAGTGAGGCGATCTCCGCGCCGAACTCCGCCGCCAGCTCATCATAGCTGGTGGCCGTATCCTCCAGGGTATCGTGCAGCAGGCCGGCCACCGTCACGGCGGCGTTGTGGTTCTCGGGCGCGGCCGCCAGCAACCGCGCCACCTCGGCCAGATGATTGATGTAGGGTTCGGCGGATTCGCCCTTGCGCCGCTGATCCACATGCTTGCGGGCGGCGAAATCCAGCGCGCGCGCAAAGAGCAGCAGCGGCTCGTCGAGCGATTTCGGTGATGGGTGTTTCCCGCGTCTCGCTCGTCATTTCCTGAAATCGTTGTCCTCAAAGTGGCGGGCGCTTGTCATGCCAGGGCTGGGCGTGCTCGAGCTGCGCGGCCAGCCGCAGCAGTACCGCCTCGTTGCCATAGTCGGCGCCGAAATGCACGCCGACCGGCAATCCGCCTGGCGTCCAGTGGAGCGGCAGCGAAATCCCCGGCCCACCGGAGACATTGAACTGCGGCGTGAAGGGTATCAGCCGGAACAGCCGCTCGTTATAGGCCTTGAGATCTAGCCGCATCATGTCGGTGGAGCCCAGCGGCAGAGGCGGCTCCGCCAGCACCGGCGACAGCAGCACGTCATATTGGGAGAAGAACGCGCCGAAGCGCCGGCCGATGCCATGGACGATGGTGATGGCACGGGCATAGTCGCGGGCCGTGTACTTGCCGCCCATCTCGTACCATTCGGCAGTGACGCGCTCGAGATCGCCCTGCTGGAGGTTTCGCCCCAGCGACGCCAGGCGGAAGTCCACGGCGCTGCGCAGATTCCCGCCGATGATCACCTGCATCGCCCAACTCAAGCCCTCCCAATCGAACTTGGGCGCCGCCTCCGTGACCCGGTGGCCGAGATCCTCGCAAAGCCTGGCTGCGGCTTCCGCGCCGGCGATGCAATCGGCATGGGCTGGCAGGCCCGTCGCAGGCTTGGTGCAGAGCGCGATACGCAGCTTTCCCGGCGCCGCCCAGACCTCCTGCAGGAACGGCCGCGCCGGCGGCGGCGCCCAATAGGGATCGCCCGGCGACGGCCCGCTCGAGGCATCGAGGAAGGCGGCGGTATCGCGCACGCTGCGGCTCACCACATGGCCGCCGGCGAGGCCGCTCCAGCCCTCGCCCACATCGGGGCCGGCCGGGTTTCGCGCGCGGGTCGGCTTCAGCCCGACGACGCCGCAATTGGCGGCGGGAATACGGATCGAGCCGCCGCCATCGGTGCCGTGCGCCACCGGCACCATGCCCGCCGCGACGGCCGCCGCGGCGCCGCCGCTGGAGCCGCCCGAACTGTGCTCCAGGTTCCAGGGATTGCGCGTCGGGCCGTTGACCACCGGCTCCGTCGCCGCGTTCAGACCGAACTCCGGCGTGTTGGTGCGCCCGAGGATTACCAGCCCGGCGCGCTTGTAACGCTCGACGATGGTAAAATCATGGTCGGCGACGAAGCCGTCATAGAGATGCGACCCGTTCCCCACCCGCGCGCCGGCGTACCAGGTGTAGATATCCTTCAGCAGGAACGGCACGCCCGCCAGCGGGCCCTGCGGCAGTCCCGCCTGCAAAGTCTGCCGCGCCTGATCGTACATCTTCTGCACGACCGCATTGAGCCGCGGGTTCAACGCCTCGATCCGCCCGATCGCCGCTTCCAACACGTCCGCCGCCGGAACCTTTTTCCGGGCAATCAATTCGGCCAAGCCGAGGGCGTCATACGTCTCATACTCTGGGAATGCGGTCATGCAGCGGGTCTCCGGAATTTCGCAGCGAGAGATGGATCGGAAGAATGCGGCGGAACGTCCGCGATGTCACGCCCACGATTTTGCATCGCCGCCGCAATCATGCAAAATGGGTGCAACAGGGAATCATCGACATGATCGAACATCAAGGCGGCTGCGTTTGCGGGCGGGTGCGCTACACCGTTCACGGCGAACCGGAACGCGTCACGATTTGCCAATGCACCTGGTGCCAGCGGCGCACGGGTACGGCGTTCGGTGCGGAAGCGGTTTTCAAGTTGGATCGGGTCAGGATTGCGGATGACGCTTTGAAAGTTTACCGGCACATTTCGGATGAGTCGGGGAACTGGCTCGATCAGTATTTTTGCCCGAATTGCGGCACAAACATTAGCCTCATCCTGGAAGCCCGGCCCGGCATCCGCACCGTCGCCGCCGGAACCTTCGACGATCCCTCTTGGATCGATCCCGCCAAGTGTAAGTTTCGCTATGTCTATCTGCGCTCGGCGCAGCACTGGTCGGAAGTCCCCGAAGGCGCCGAAACCTACGAGGCGCATTTTCAGAAGTGACGGGCG
Organism: uncultured Alphaproteobacteria bacterium; assembly: GCA_963851215.1. Taxonomy (GTDB): domain Bacteria; phylum Pseudomonadota; class Alphaproteobacteria; order Dongiales; family Dongiaceae; genus DATKFM01. Next base: position 233,577 of record CAWKOG010000021.1, on the reverse strand, counting down.
TGAAGTTCGGCTTTCTCATAGAGCCGCCTTTCAACTATCGCCTGGCTGACGGCACTGTCACCGGCTGCGATGTTGAGTTGGCGAAGGCCGTGCTCGCCAACATCGGCGAAAGCAACTTTCAGCCCGTGGAGACAGAATTCGCGGAACTGCTCCCCGGCGTTGCAGCGGGCCGCTGGCGGATGACGACGGGGCTGTTTGCCACGGAGGCGCGCAAGAAGATGGCAATCTTCAGCCGCCCCATCTGGGCGCTGGCCGATGGCCTGCTTGTTAGGAAGGGGAATCCGAAAGCGCTCACGGGCTATCGCGCCATTGCCGGCAACAGCGACGCTCGAGTGGCGGTGATCCGCGGCCAGGTCCAGCATGACGCCGCCGTTCAGTTCGGCGTGCCCGCCGCCCGCATCCGGATTTTCGAAACCTACGGCGAGGCGGCTGCGGCCGTCGCACAGGGGGCTGTTGACGCCTACGCCAGCGTCGCCCGCGCTCATGTTGCCTTTTGCGAGCAGCAGCCGGAACTCAACCTGGAAGTCACTCGCATTGGGGCGACCGAAAAAGCTCCCGCCTTCGGCAGTTTTGCATTCGCCAAGCAGGACGACTCCCTCAGGCGAGCCGTCGATCAGGCTTTGAAGGAATATCTGGGATCAAAGGCGCACCGCGCCATGATGGCCCGGTTTGGCTTCGACGACGGCGAAGTCGATCTCATTGTCGGGTGATCGATCGCTTCCGCTCGGCTCACTGATCCGCATAGGGATCATAGGTGCCGAAACTCCAGAGATGCCCCTCGCAGTCGCGCACGGAATACTCGCGTGCTCCGTAGTCGGTATCGCTCAACGGCCGCTCGATCTTGGCGCCCGCCGCCTTCGCGCGTTTGTAGTGGGCGTCGATATCCTTGACGACCGTGTAGATTCCGTAGGGTTCGGCGGTCCAGGGATTGCCGGGCTCCGCCGGCCGCTCCGAGCCCAGCATGATCATGCCGGCGCCGAGCCGGAGTTGAGCGTGCGCGACGGTGTTCTCCTCGCCGGGGACGACGAATTGTTTCTCGAAGCCGAAGGCCCTGTTCAGCCATTCGATCGCAGCGGGCGCGTCGCTGAAGCGCAGCGTCGGAAAGATGTTGGGTCTGCTGGCCTTTTCTTTGTCGGTCATTGGGAGCCTCCGGCAATCTGGGTTGGCGATACCGGAACGCTATCCGCCCTTGCTGGCGCGGTCTTGGACGAATTTTACCCGGCGATGCCGCCGCCATTTGGCATCAGCGCGCGACGGTAGTCCGTGGGCGTGCGGCCGGAGTATCGGCGGAAGTCGCGATTGAAGTGCGCCTGATCGCTGTATCCGCAGGACAGGGCGAGTTCGCTCCAGCTTTCCTCATCGCCCGCCTTGAGCCGCCCGGCGGCATGTTCGAAGCGCAGGATGCCGGCGACCGCTTTGGGGGTCAGGCCGATCTGGGCATGGAAGCGCTTGATCAGCGTCTTGCGGCTGCAGGCGAGGGCGCGGCTCAGCGCGCCGATCGAGCGGGCGCCGCGATCGGCCTGGAGCTGCCTGAACGCCCAGGCGATATCGGGTGACATCGGCCGCCCGCGCGACAAGACGCTCCAGCAGGAACAGGTCCATCAGTATCGAACCGCGCGGGCCAGTCCTTCGCGTCCTGCAGCCTCTCGCTCAGGAGGCCAGCCGCTTGTGCGCCGATGATGTCGCCGAGATCCAGGCAGAGGTTGGCCACATCGGACATGGCAGCGTCGAGAAAGCGGTAGGCGCCGAGCAGCGTGAAATTGACCTGGAGACCCCGTTGCGCGCCGGCGAACTCGGTCAGGACATGCACGTCATGCAGCCCGGCAAGGAAACTGCGGAACACGCCGCGCTCGGCCGGCCGGTCGCCATTGATGATGTCGATCGCCGGGCCGAAGGTGACGATCATCGGGATGCCGGCGAAAGGCGGTTGCAACCGCCGCATCGGCTGCGACGCCTGTTCGCTATAGCCGGTATAGTCGCTGACATAGGGTTTAAGCCGCGGATCCGGCGCGCGCGCCGCCATCGCCCAGCTATGGGCGTCGGAGCGGTAGTTGCGGAAATCCACGGCTGGTCGCTCGGCCGCCATCCATCGCCTCCCGGACTGTGCCAAGACTACCGTCCATGACACGCGCGATCCAGCGCGACCACCACCGCACCGGAGTTGCCTAACGCGATGTGTCCGCAGTCACAGAAATCCTTGCATCGACGGGGGTACGTTAACATTCTCGGGTATTCTCGCTGATCACCCAGTGAAGACCATGCAGACTGACGCCCCAGAGCACCGTCCCATCGCCTGCCGGCCGATCCGCCAAATCACCCTGGCGGCGGGGTTCGTTTGCCTGGGGCTGGGCATTGCTGGACTGTTCCTGCCGGTGATGCCGACCACGATCTTCCTGCTGCTGGCACTCTGGTGCTTTTCCCGCAGCTCGGAACGGCTGCAGCGCTGGCTCTACGATCACCCGCGCTTGGGGCGAGGTCTGCGCCAATGGCACCGCCACCGGGTGATCCCACCGCGGGCGAAGGCCGCCGCGCTTGCCATGATGGCCGCAAGCTTTCTGGTCACTGTCTACCTGTATGCGGGCAACTGGCTTGTGCCCGAAATCGTTGGTGCCGTGTTGCTGGTCGTCTCTATTTTTATCCTCCGGTGCCCCAGCCGCGTGCCGGCCTAGGCGTCACTTCGCCGTCGACGCGACGATCTCCAGGAACGCCTTCACCAGCCTGAGCTCGCGGCGCTCTGCCAGGCAGACGACGTACTCGGTCATCTCCACATCGATGCCAGACAGGCGCAGGGGCTTCAGCCTTGCGTCCTGACCGAACTCGCTCTCAGAGACGATGCCAATGCCCAGGCCCGCTGCCACGGCCTCGCGCACGGCCTCCCGGCTGCCGATTTCCAGCACCTCGCCCAGGCCATGGCCGGCGCGGCTCATGGCCGTTTCGAACAGATGGCGCGTGGTGGAGCCGGGCTCGCGCAGCACCAGCCGGTGGCTGGACAGCGCCCCGGCCTCGATGCGGCCCTTGCGGGCAAGGGGGTGCGGGGCGGGGACGAAGCCGATCAGCCGGTCCCGGCGCAAGGGCAGGGCGTGCAGCCGGGAATCGCCGGGGACATCGGCGACGATGGCCACGTCGCTTCGATGTTCCAGCAGATCCTGCAGCAGCTCGGCTGAATTGCCGATGGCGAGCGCCAGGGACAGGTTCGGGTAGCGCCGGTTGAAGGCGGCCAACGACTCCATGACGTGATAGGGCGCATCGGCGCCGACCCGGAGATGGCCACGGGTCAGGCCGCGGGTGGCCGCCAGCAACTCTTCCGCCTCGTCTTCCAGGTTGAAGTAGCGGCGGGTGATCTCCTGTAGCCGCCGGCCCAGGTCGGTCGGGGCAATGCCGCGGCCGCGGCGCTCGAACAGCTCGACGCCATAGGCCTCCTCCAGGGCCTTCACCTGGGCCGACAAAGTGGGCTGGGTGACATGCAGGGCGCCGGCCGCCTTGGTGAAACTGCTGGCGGCGGCCACGGCATGGAAGGCGCGAAGTTGAGTATAGATCATATCTATATCAAATATAGAAAGTAGTGATTTGACTTATGATAGGCCTCCGCGCCATTTAAGGGCAAGCAACTTTTCAATTCCAAGGAGTCCCTGATGACCTCTGCCCCGCGCGATCCCTGGCTGCTGACGCCCGGTCCGCTCACCACTTCCGCCGGCGTGAAGCAGGCCATGCTCCATGACTGGGGTTCGCGGGACGCCGCCTTCATCGCCATCAACAAGCGGGTGCGCGACCGGTTGGTGGAACTCGCCCATGCGACAGGCAGCCATGTCTGCGTGCCGCTCCAGGGTAGCGGCACTTTTTCCGTGGAAGCGATGATCGGCACCTTCGTGCCGAAGAGCGGCAAGCTGCTCGTCCTGATCAACGGCGCCTATGGCAAGCGGGCGGCGAAGATCGCCGACTACAGCGGCCGCGCCTACGCGACGCTGGAATGGGCCGAGGATCGGCCGGTGGAGCCGGCGGATGTGGCGGCGAAGCTGAAGGATGATCCAGCCACCACCCATGTCTTCGTGGTCCACTGCGAGACCACGTCGGGCGTCCTCAACCCGATCGAGGAAATCGCCGCCGTGGTGAAGCGCGCCGGCCGCAGCCTCTTGATCGACTCAATGAGCGCCTTCGGCGCGCTGGCGGTCGACGCGCGGCTGGTGCCGTTCGATGCGCTGGCGGCCTCATCCAACAAATGCCTGGAAGGCGTGCCCGGCATGGGTTTCGTCATCGCCCGCAAGTCGGCGCTGGAAGCCTGCGGCGGCAATGCCCATGCCCTCAGCCTGGACCTGCATGACCAGTGGGTGGCAATGGAGAAGAACGCCCAATGGCGTTTCACCCCGCCGATCCATGTCATCGTCGCGTTCGACCAGGCGCTGAAGGAGCACGAAGCCGAAGGCGGTGTCGCCGGCCGCGGCGCGCGCTACCGCCGCAACTGCAAGACCCTGATCGACGGCATGCGCAGCCTGGGCTTCGAGACGCTGCTGCCCGATGCGATCCAGGCGCCGATCATCATCACCTTCCACATGCCGGCGGACCCGAAGTTCAAATTCGAGCTGTTCTATGACAAGCTCCGGGAGCGCGGCTATGTGATCTATCCCGGCAAGCTGACCGTCGCCGACTCATTCCGCATCGGCTGCATCGGCCGCCTTGGCGATGCCGAGATGAACGGCGCGCTGGACGCTGTGCGCGCGGTGTTGGCGGAGATGGGCGTGAAGTCAGGCGCGCCGGCACGCTCCAAGAGCGCGGCATAGGGACAAAAGACATGGCACAGCATCCGAAATCCATCACCGTCAACGGCAAAACCTATGCCTGGCCAAGCGCGCCGCTCGTGGTCGTCTGCGTCGATGGCAGTGAGCCCGACTACACCACCCGCGCCATGGAGGCCGGCGCGATGCCTTGGCTGAAGCGCACGCTGCCGAAAGGCGCCAACCTGCTGGCCGATTGCGTGGTGCCCAGCTTCACCAATCCGAACAACTTATCGATCGTGACAGGAGCATCTCCCGCTGTGCATGGCATCTGCGGCAACTACTTCTATGACCGCGAGGCAGGGCAGGAGATCATGATGAATGATCCAAAATACCTGCGCGCGGAGACGATCCTGGCGGCCTTTGCCAAGGCCGGCGCTAAGGTCGCCGTCGTGACCGCCAAGGACAAGCTGCGGCGCCTTCTCGGCAAGGGCCTCACCGGCATCTGCTTCTCGGCAGAGAAGGCGAACGAGACGACGAAGGCGGAGCATGGCATCGACAATGCGCTGGGCTTCGTCGGCAAGCCGCTGCCATCGGTCTACAGCGCCGATCTCAGCGAGTTCGTCTTCGCGGCGGGCGTGAAGCTGATGGAGTTGGTGCGGCCGGACATCATGTATCTGTCGACCACCGACTACGTCCAGCATAAGCATGCGCCGGGAACGCCGGCGGCCAATGACTTCTATCAGATGATCGACGGCTATCTGGCGCGCCTCGATGCGCTGGGCGCAACAATCGCGGTGACGGCGGATCACGGCATGAACAGCAAGACCGACGGCAACAAAGCGCCGCAAGTCATCTATTTGCAGGACGTACTCGACAGCTGGCTTGGCAAGGATGCCGCGCGGGTGATCCTGCCGATCACCGACCCCTATGTGGTGCATCACGGCGCGCTCGGCTCTTTTGCGACGGTCTATCTGCCTGAGGGTGCAGATCGCGCGGACATCCTGATGCGCCTGTCTGCCTTGCCGGGAATGGAAGCTGTGCTGTCGCGCGAGGAAGGTTGCCGGCGCTTCGAGCTGCCGGAGGACCGCATGGGCGACATCATTGCCGTATCCGAGCGCAACCATGCCATCGGCACCAGCGCCAGCCGCCACGATCTCTCCGGCCTCGATGCGCCGCTGCGGTCCCATGGCGGCATCTCCGAGCAGCGCGTGCCTTTGTTGATGAATCGTCCGGTGGGCCAGCTGCCGGCCAATCTGCGCCTGCGTAATTTCAGCATCTTCGATCTCGCGCTGAACTACGCGGGCGCAGCGGCGCAACCCACACTCTCAAAGGCGGTCTGAACATGAACGCGGTCATCCGCAAGGAAGCGATGCGCATTGCCGGTGAGAAGGTCAGCGGCGCCAACGTCATCGATGTGCGTTATCCCTATGACAACACGGTTGTCGGCACCGTTCCAAAGGCCACGCTCGCCGATGTGCGCCGCGCCTACGAGAAAGCGGCGGGCTACAATGCCAAGCTGTCCCGCGCTGACCGCTCGGCGATCCTGCGCAAGGCGGCCGATGCGCTGGTCGCGCGCCGCGACGAGATCGCCCGGCTGATCACGCTGGAGTCCGGCCTGTGCCTCAAGGACTTCGACCTACGAGGTCGGCCGCGCCTATGACGTGTTCACCCTCGCGGCCAATGCCTGCGTCTTCGACGACGGCCAGATCTTCTCCTGCGATATCACGCCCCACGGCAAGAAGCGCCGCATCTATACCCAGCGCGATCCCCTGACGGCGATCACGGCGATCACGCCGTTCAACCATCCGCTGAACCAGGTGGCGCACAAGGTGGCGCCGTCGATCGCCACCAACAACAAGATGGTGCTGAAGCCCTCGGAGAAGACGCCGCTGACGGCGCTGCTGCTGGCCGACGTGCTGTATGAAGCCGGCCTGCCGCCGGAGATGTTCCAGGTCATCACCGGCGATCCGAAGGAAATCGCCGACGAGATGCTGACCAATCCCCATGTGGATCTCATCACCTTCACCGGCGGCGTCTCCGTCGGCAAGTACATCGCCAACCATATGGGCTATCGCCGCGCGGTGCTGGAGCTGGGCGGCAACGATCCGCTGATCGTCATGGAGGATGCTGATATCGAGGAAGCGGCGACGCTCGCCGTGGCCGGCTCCTACAAGAATTCCGGCCAGCGCTGCACGGCGGTGAAGCGCATGATCGTCGTGGAGTCTGTCGCCGACCGCTTCGTCGAGCTGGTGCTGGAGAAGACGAAGAAGATCAAGTACGGCGATCCCCTGGATCCCGCGACCGACATGGGCACGGTGATCGACGAGCCCGCGGCGAAGTACTGCGAGGACATGGTCAACGATGCCATCGCCGCCGGCGCCAAGCTGCTCTACGGCAACATCCGCAAGGGCGCGCTCTATTCGCCGACTGTCGTCGATCACGTGCCCTATGACTGTAAGCTGGTGAAGCTCGAGACCTTCGGTCCGGTGTCGCCGGTGATCCGGGTGAAGGACATCGACGACGCGATCCGCGTGTCCAACTCGACCGCTTATGGGCTTTCGTCCGGCGTCTGCACCAATCGCCTCGACTACATCACCCGCTTCGTCAGCGAGCTGCGCGTCGGCACCGTGAACATCCGCGAAGTGCCCGGCTATCGCATCGAGATGTCGCCCTTCGGCGGCATCAAGGACTCCGGCCTCGGCATCAAGGAAGGCGTTATCGAAGCGATGAAGAGCTTCACGAACGTGAAGACCTACTCGCTGCCCTGGGTGTAGCAAGCGTGTGGGGCTGAACTCAGTTCCTCACACCCCAAACTTGTCATCCCCGCGAAAGCGGGGATCCAGGGGAAGCAGAGTGCGCTGCCACTCCTGGGCCCCCGCTTTCGCGGGGGTGACAACCAGGGGGTACACTTAAATATACAGAGGCGAATTCACTAAATCTCCGGATCGGCTTCCACCTGTTGGATGATCCATTCGCGGAAGCGCGCCACGCGCCGGTCCTGCGCCAGTGCGGCGCGGCAGACGAAGTACCAGCCGCCGGGCTGGCGGCAGGAGAGTTTGAAAGGCTGCACCAGCCGCCCGCTGCGCAAGATCGGCGGCGACCAGGAAATGTGGCGCGATGGCGATGCCCTGGCCGTCAACGGCCGTCTCGATCGCCAGCAGATAGCTGTCCACCTTGATCCCGCTGCGGCCCGTCATCTGCGGCACGCCGGCGGCAGTCAGCCAGGCGCTCCATTCGTCGGGCGCGGTGAACAGCTCGATCAGCGTGTGGTTCACCAGGTCGGCGGGTTGGCGCAGCCCCAGGCCGCTTTGCGAGACAGCAGGACTGCAGACCGGCGACAGCTCCGCGTCGAACAGATGCGTGTAGTCGAGCTGCGGCTGGTCCGTCTCCCGCGCATAGACGATGCCGACGTCGGCGCGCTTGTCGTTGAAGCCCCAGTCGAAATGACTGGCGTCCAGCTTCACCGCGATATCCGGATTGGCGCGGTGGAACTCATGCATGCGCGGGATCAGCCAGCGCACCGCCATGGTGACATAGACCTGCACGGTGAGGTCGCCGCCGGCCGTTGACCGGCGCAGGATGTCGGTGCCCTGGGCGATGCGGTCGAAGGCGTCGCGCAGGAACGGGAAGTACAGCGCGCCCGCGTCGGTCAGCTCAACCCGCCGCGCCAGCCGCGCGAACAGCGGCAGGCCCATCCAGGTTTCCAGCTCCTTGATCTGGTGGCTGATGGCCGACTGGGTCAGGCCCAGTTCCTCGCCGGCGGCGCGAAAGCTCAGATGCCGGGCTGCGGCTTCGAAGGCGCGGAGGGATGAAAAGGAGGGGAGGTTCCGGCGGTCCATGGATCGGGTGGGCTCATGCCAATTGGTTCGCGGCGCACTTAAGTATCTGTGATTTATAGGATACTCGTAGGCATGTGTGAACTGTATTCATGCATCTATGAATAACGCTCGGTTGTGAGATCGGCCCGGAATCGGCGAATATCGAGGCGAATTCAAAGCCCCAGGAGCTTTCGATGAGCGACATCCAGGTTGATAGCGGCCGGCGCGGCGGGCGCGCGGCGCGCCGGGCCCAGCGGGCTGCGCCCTTGCCCCAGAACCAGCGGCCGGTCTGGCCGGGCATGGAGGGCGGCAACTACAAGGCGCTTAAGGACGAGGACATCCAGAAGATCCACGGCGCGGTACTGGATGTGCTGGCGAATATCGGCCTCGCTGACGCCATCCCCACCTGCATCGAAGCCTGCACGGCGGCCGGCGCGGAGTACAACGACAAGGGTCGGCTGACCTTCTCGCGTTCGCTCATCGAGGACACCATCGCCAAGGCGGCGCGGCAATTCGTGCTCTATGGCCAGGAGCCGCGCCATGACATGGAGCCGTGGGGCAAGAAGGTCTATTTCGGCACCGCCGGTGCGGCCGTGCATATCGTCGATCCCATGACCGGCGAGTATCGCGAGTCCTATCTGCAGGACCTCTACGACATCGCCCGCATCGTCGACGAGATGGAGCATATCCATTTCTTCCAGCGCGCCGTGGTGCCGCGCGATCTGCCCGATCCGCGGGAGATGGACATCAACACCTGCTATGCCAGCATCATGGGCACCACCAAGCATGTGGGCTCGAGCTGGGTGGCGGCGGAGCATCTGGAAGCATCCTTCCACATGCTGCATGCGGTTGCCGGCGGCGAGGACAAATGGCGGGCGCGGCCGTTCGTCAGCCAGTCGAACTGTTTCGTCGTGCCGCCGCTGAAATTCGCTGTCGATGCCAGCCATTGTCTCGAGCTGGCGGTGCGGGGCGGCATGCCCGTGCTGCTGCTGTCGGCGGGGCAGGCAGGCGCCACCGCGCCGGCGGCGCTGGCCGGCACTATCGTGCAGGCGACGGCGGAGGTGATCGCCGGCCTGATCTATGTGAATGCGCTGAAGCCCGGCGCGCCAGCGATCTTCGGCACCTGGCCGTTTGTCTCCGACCTGCGCACCGGCGCCATGTCCGGCGGCAGCCCGGAACAGGCGCTGCTCTCGGCCGGCTGCGCCCAGATGGCGCATTTCTACGACCTCACCGGCGGCACCTCGTCGGGCATGTGCGATTCCAAGGTTCCGGACGCGCAGGCCGGTGCTGAGAAGGCCTACAATCACGCCATCGTCGGCAATGCGGGCGCCAACTTGATCTATGAAAGCGCCGGCATGCATGCCAGCCTGCTGGGATATTGCCTGGAGAGCCTGATCATCGACAACGACATCATCGGCGCGACCCAGCGGATCATCAGGGGCATCGAAGTCAGCGACGACACGCTGTCCCTCGATACCATCCGCGACGCCTGCATCGGCGGGCCGGGACATTATCTGGGCTCTGACCAGACGCTGCGGCTGATGCAGACCGCCTATGTCTATCCGACTGTCGGCGATCGCACGAGCCCGAAGGAATGGCGCGAGCAGGGTTCCACCGACATCATCGACAAGGCAGTGAAGAAGACCAAGGAGATCCTGGCGCGGAACTACCCGCGGCATGTGCCCGACGTGGTCGATGACGTGATCCGCGCCAAGTTGCCGATCCGCTTGCCGCGGGAGAACATGCGGCCGCGGCCTGCACAGGCGGCGGAGTAGGGTGCGTCACCAACTACAACGGGCCGCAAGGCCCGGACGATGATTGAGGGGGCCTGAATGAAGTCTCATGCGCGGGTGGTGATCATCGGCGGCGGGGCGGTGGGGTGCAGCGCGCTCTATCACCTGGGCAAGCTGGGCTGGACGGACACGCTGCTGATCGAGCGCGATGAGCTGACCTCAGGTTCCACCTGGCATGCCGCCGGCAACTGCCCGAACTTCTCGACCTCATGGAACGTGCTGAAGTTCCAGCGCCACAGCACCAAGCTTTACGCGAAGCTGGGCGAAGAGGTCGACTATCCCATGAACTATCACGTCACGGGATCGATCCGCCTCGCGCACACCAAGGCGCGCATGGAGGAGTATGCCCATGTGCGCGGCATGGCCCGCGCCCAGGGGCTGGAGTTCGAGCTGCTGTCGCCGGCCGATATCAAGAAGCGCTATCCCTTCATCGAGCTGCATGATCTCAAGGGCGGCCTGTGGGATCCGTTCGACGGCGACATCGATCCCAGCCAGCTCACCCAGGCCTATGCCAAGGGCGCCCGCGACATGGGCGCGGAGATCGCCCGCTTCACCCGCGTCACCGGGCTGGAACGCACCAAGGCGGGCGAATGGCTGGTGAAGACCGACAAGGGCGATGTCACCTGCGAATATGTGGTCAACGCCGCCGGTTATCGCGCCGGTGAGATCATGACCATGGTCGGTCAGTACATGCCGATCGTCTCCATGTCCCATCAGTATCTCGTGACCGAACCTGTCGCGGAACTCGAGGGCCGCAAGGAGAAGCTGCCGCTGCTTCGCGATCCCGATACCAGCTACTATCTGCGGCAGGAGCGCAGCGGCCTGCTGCTCGGGCCCTATGAGTGGAAGGCGACGCCCCACTGGATCGACGGCATTCCCGAGAAATTCGCCTATGAGCTCTACCCCGACGATCTGGAACGGCTGGAGACCTACATCGACGACGCCATCAAGCGCGTGCCGATCCTCGGCACCGTCGGCGTGCAGAAAGTCATCAACGGGCCGATTCCCTATTCGCCCGACGGCAATCCCTATATCGGCCCGGCCCACGGCCTCCCGAATTTCTTTCAATGCTGCTGCTTCAGCTTTGGCATCGCGCAATCGGGCGGCGGCGGCAAGACGGTGGCGGAATGGATCGCCCATGGCGAGCCGGAATGGGATTTCTGGATCTTCGATCCCCGGCGCTACACCGACTACGCGACGAAGAAGTACGTGGTGGCGAAGGCAATCGAGCTCTATCAGAACGAGTATGCCGTCGGCTACCCCGCCGAGGAGCGTCCTGCCGGCCGCGCGGCCAAGACCACACCGCTGTACGAACGGCTGAAAGCCAAGGGCGCCATGTTCTGCGCCCGCGGCGGCTGGGAGCGCGCCGCCTGGTTCCCGCGGCCGGAGGATAAGCGCGAGCAGGTGCTGAGCTTCCACCGCACTAACTGGCATGATGCCGTGGGCGAGGAATGCAAGGCGGTGCGGGAGCGCGTGGGCATTCTCGATCTCGGCGGCTTCACCAAGCTGCTGATCGAGGGCGACGGCGCGGCGGCGTGGCTGGACAAGCTGATCTGCGGCAAGTTGCCGAAGCAAGGCCGGGTCACCCTGTCCTATGCGCTTGAACGACAAGGGCGGCATCATCTCCGAGTTCACGATCACGCGCCTGGCCGAGAACCGCTTCTACCTCATCAGCGCCGCCGTGGCGGAATGGCACGATCTGGATTGGCTGGAGAAGCACCGGCCGAAGAACGGCGCGCTGCGCATCGAGAACCACACCACGCGCTATGGTTCGATCATCATTGCCGGACCGAAGGCGCGGGAGGTGTTGAGCCAGGTGACCGATGCCGACCTGTCCAATGCCGCGTTCCCTTGGCTGTCGGCGCGGGAGATCGAGATCGGCTATGCGCGGCTCTTGGCGCTGCGCGTGAACTACGTCGGCGAGTTGGGCTGGGAACTGCATGCGCCCGTCGAGCATATGGCGGCAATCTACGATCAGCTCTGGCAGGCGGGCGAGAAATACGGCATCCGCGATTTCGGCATGTACGCCATGGATTCGATGCGGCTGGAGAAGTGCTATCGCGGTTGGAAGGGCGACCTCACCCACGAATACACGCCCTTCATGGCCAGCCTCGACCGCTTCGTCGACCTCACCAAGAGCGAGTTCATGGGCAAAGCGGCACTGCTGAAAGAGCACAACAGCGGCCCGCGGGAGCGCTTCGTACCGCTCCTGCTCGAAGATGCAGGCACCACCGACGCGCTCTACTGCTCGTCGGTGTTCCAGGGGAAGGACGTCGTCGGCCTTGTCGGTTCCGGCGGCTACGGCCACAGCATCGGCAAGAGCATCGCGCTGGCCTATGTCCGCACCGACCTCGCCAAGCCGGGCATGGCTCTCGATGTCGAAATCTTCGGCGAGCGCCGCCGTGCAGTCGTGGCGCAAGAGCCGCTCTACGATCCGACCAATGCAAGGCTGCGGATGTAGCTAAGCGCTATCGCGTTAGTACTCGATCACAAAACAAGAAACAGGGACCAGCGTCGCACCCATGTCCAGCAAACTCCCCACCCACGCCGAAGTGGTCATCATCGGCGGCGGCATCATCGGCTGCTCCACCGCCTATCACCTGGCCAAGATGGGCAAGAAGGATGTGCTGCTGCTGGAGCGGAAGAAGCTCACCTCGGGCACGACCTGGCATGCCGCAGGCCTCGTCCGCGCCATGCTCTATTCCGGTAACCTGACCAAGCTCGCCAAATATACCGTCGAACTCTACACCAAGCTGGAGAAGGAAACCGGCCAGGCGACGGGCTTCAAGCAGAACGGCAGCATCTCCATCGCCACCAATCCCGAGCGCTGGGACGAGCTCAGGCGTGGCGCCTCCATGGCACATGCCTTCAACGTGCCGGCGGAGATGATCACCGCCAAGCGGGTGAAGGAACTCTGGCCGCTGATGAATATCGACGACGTCATCGGCGCCATCTGGTTCCCCAATGACGGACAGACTAATCCCGCCGACACCACGATGGCCCTGGCCAAGGGCGCCCGTACCGGCGGCGCCCGCATCGTCGAGGATTGCAAGGTCACCGGAGTCATCGTGAAGAACGGCCGCGCCTGCGGCGTGAAGACCGATCAGGGCGATGTCACCGCCGACTATGTGGTGAATTGCGCGGGCATGTGGGGCCGGGAAGTCGGCCAGATGGCCGGCGCCGACGTGCCGCTCCATGCCTGCGAGCATTTCTACATCGTCACCGAACCCATGGACATTCCGGCCAACCTGCCGGTCATGCGCGACATGGACCGCTGCGCCTATTATAAGGAGGACGCCGGCAAGCTGCTGGTGGGCGCCTTCGAGCCGAAGGCGAAGCCCTGGGGCGTGAACGGCATATCCGAGGATTTCTGCTTCACCGAACTGCCCGAGGATTTCGATCATTTCCAGCCTGTTCTGGAAGGCGCCATCCATCGCGTGCCGAAGCTGGAAGACACCGGCATCCGCAAGTTCTTCAACGGGCCCGAGAGCTTCACCACGGATCAGCGCTATCTGCTGGGTCCGGCGGCGGAAGTGAAGAACTTCTTCGTCGGCGCGGGATTCAACTCCGTCGGCATCCAGTCGGCGGGCGGGGCGGGCATGGTGCTGGCCCATTGGATCGCCCATGGCTATCCGCCGTTCGATCTCTGGGACGTGGATATCCGCCGCGTCGTGCCGCACCAGAACACCAAGACCTATTTGGTGGAGCGGGTCTCCGAAGCGCTGGGACTGCTTTACGCCATGCACTGGCCCTACCGCCAATTCGAGACGGCGCGCGGCGTGCGCAAGACGCCGCTCTATGAGCGCCTGAAGGCGAACAATGCCTGCTTCGGCGATGTGGCCGGCTGGGAGCGCGCCAACTGGTTTGCACCCAAAGGCGTCGAGCCGAAGTATGAATACAGCTTCAAGCGGCAGAACTGGTTCGACTATTGCGCCGCCGAGTGCAAGGCAACCCGCAACGCCGTGGCGCTGTTCGACCAATCCACCTTCGCCAAATTCATGGTGCGCGGCGCCGATGCGGAGAAAGTGCTGCAGAACATCTGCGCCAACGATGTCGGCGGCGCCCCGGGCCGGGCGATCTATACCCAGTGGCTGAACGAGCGCGGCGGCATCGAAGCCGATCTCACGGTCACCCGCATTGCCGAGGATCACTACATGGTGGTCACCGCTGCGGCCACCGCGAGGCGCGATCTGCTCTGGCTCAAGAACCATGTTCCCGACGACGCGCGGGCCACGGTCGAGGATGTGACTGCGGCCTATGCCGTGCTCGGTGTCATGGGCCCGAACAGCCGGGCGCTGCTGTCGGCGCTGACGGCGGCCGACCTGACCAACGCCGCCTGTCCGTTCGGAACCTCCAAGATCATCGACATCGGTTACGCGCGTGTACGCGCCAACCGCATCAGCTATATGGGCGAGCTGGGCTGGGAGCTCTATGTGCCGGCGGAATATGCCGGCAATGTGTTCGACCGTATCCTGGAGAATGGCGCGCCGTTCGGCCTGAAGCTCGCGGGCATGCACGCCATGGATTCGCTCCGCATCGAAAAGGCCTACCGCCACTTCGGTCACGACATCGGCGAGGACGACACGCCCATCGAGGCCGGCCTCGGCTTCGTCGTCGCCTATGACAAGAAGTCGCCGTTCATCGGCCGGGACGCCCTGTTGAAACAGAAGAACCAGGCGCGACTGCCCAAGCGGATGGTGCAGTTAGCCCTCGAGGACCCGGAGCCGCTACTCTATCACAACGAGCCGATCTATCGGGATGGCAAGCTGGTCGGCTACACGACCTCGGCCAACTACGGCCACACGCTGGGCCGCGCCGTCGCCCTCGGCTATCTCAACAACCCCGATGGCGTCGACCAGGCCTGGATCGACGGCGGCAAGTTCGAGATCGAGGTAGCCTGCGAGCGCGTGCCGGCGCGGATTTCATTGCGGCCGATGTACGATCCCAAGAGCGAGCGGATGCGCGCCTAGTCCAGTCGGTAATATCGGCATACTGGGCAGCCAATTCGCAGATTGGTTCTACCGCACTGCACAATCGGCGCTGCTGGCGTGGTTTTGATGCGGCGGGACTCGCCTGCTCTTAGCTGAGAGCCCTATAAAGAAGGCGCAGGGAAACTGGGCTAGGCAAGACCTTAGTCTGGGGTGTCCTGCGTTGTCGCAACCATGGCAGTTACGGCAAGATGAAGCACCCAATCAAATCAAGACGCCCAGGGAGGGCCCTCAAGATGACATCGACCCCAACTGAATTGAATCAAGAGAATACTGGCGAGGTGAAAACCCGCCGCAGTTTCATCAAGGGCGCCGCGGCCGCTTCCGTTGCGGCAGCCGTCGCCGCTCCGACTGTCGTGCGCGCGCAGGACGCCATCGTCTGGAAATTCCAGAGCACCTGGCCGGCCAAGGATATCTTCCACGAGTACGCGCAGGACTATGTCAACCGCGTGAACGAAATGTCGGCGGGCAAGCTGAAGCTCGATCTGCTGGCGGCCGGCTCGGTCGCCAAGGCGTTCGAAGTGCAGGATGCGGTGCTGGCCGGCACGCTCGACGGCGGCCATGGTGTTTGCGCTTACTGGTACGGCAAGAACAAGGCCTACTCGCTGTTCGGAACGCCGCCGGCTTTCGGCTGGCGCGCCAACCAGATGCTCGGCTGGTTCAAGTATGGCGGCGGCCAGGCGCTGTATGACGAACTGGTGCAGCAGGTTCTCGGCCTCGACCTCGTGGGCTTCCTGACCGGCGCCATGCCGACCCAGCCCTTGGGGTGGTTCAAGAAGCCGGTGGAATCGGTCGACGACTTCAAAGGCCTGAAGTACCGGACCGTCGGACTCTCCGCCGACCTGAACAACGAGCTCGGTGCGGCGGTGACGATCATGGGCGGCGGCGAGATCGTGCCGGCCATGGATCGCGGGCCTGCTCGACGCGGCGGAGTTCAACAATCCGTCCTCGGATAAATTGCTGGGCTTCCCCGATGTCAGCAAGGTCTACATGCTGCAGAGCTACCACCAGTCCGCGGAATGCTTCGAGATCATCTTCAACAAGACGAAGTATTCAGCGCTGCCGGCGGAAATTCAGTCGATATTGAAGTATGCGGCCGAGTCATCTTCTTCCGATATGACATGGAAGGCGATGGATCGTTATTCGACGGACTTGGCGGCGCTGAAGGAGATGGGCGTGGAAGTGCACAAGACGCCCGACTCGCTGCTGGAAGCCCAGCTCGGTGCGTGGGACAAGGTCATTGCGACGCTGTCAGCCGATCCGTTCTTCGCCAAGGTGATTGAATCCCAGAAGGCGTGGGCGAAGCGCGTGGTCTCTCTTCAGTTCGATATGGAAGTCGATCAGAAGAAGGCTTACGACCACTTCTTCGCCTGAGGATAAGCGACGGGGTCAGCCGATCGGGAGGAGGGCGGTAGCAAACCGCCCTCCTTCTTCGGTGACGGGGCAGGCGAAGCCTGGGGGATTTAAGTGAACATCGAGAGATTGTCGAACTGGTTGTTGACGATCGGCGTTCTGATCGTTGTCGTGGCCGTCTTCTGGTCGCTTTATACCTATGGAATCGTCGGGACGGCGGTTGCGTCGAAAGGCCTGCGGCCGAACACTGTTATCGTCTGCCTCTATTCCTTCAGTGAAAACTGCGAGCTGATGGAGCAAGTGGCCGAGGAACGGGGCACATTCGCCTATTCACCGCTGGTATTCTGGTTGGGAGTCCTCTTGTTCATCGCCAGTATCGCCCTCAACCTGGCGCTGGGCGGGCAAGTAGGCGAGTCAAAGACCGGGGGAGTCGCCCTCCAAAGGTTATTGATCCCGATCGATCGCATCAGCACGCTTGTCGGGACATGTTTTTGCGTGGTGCATCGTTCTCCTGACGTTTGCTGTTAGCTACGAGGTTTTCTCGCGCTATGTCTTCGGCCGTCCGACGACGTGGGCGTTTGATGCAAGCTACATACTCTATGGCGCGCTATTCACCATGGCGGGCGCATATGCGCTGTGCCGCAACGCCCATGTGCGCGGCGATTTTCTTTACAGATCTGGCGACCCCAGGTGCAGGCTGGCATGGATCTCGCGCTGTACTTCTTGTTCTTCTTTCCTGGGATAATTGCATTCATTTTTGCTGGATATGATTCGCCGCGCAATCCTGGATGGCGCACGAGCACTCGGCTTATAGTCCAGCCGGTCCACCGATCTACCACGTCAAGACATTGATTCCGTTCACCGGAATCCTGCTGTTGTTGCAGGGCATCGTCGAGGTCATCCGCTGCCTGATCTGTCTGAAGACCGGCGCATGGCCGCCACGCCTGCACGATGTCGAGGAACTGGAGAAAGTCATTCTGGAGCAGCATCAGACCAAGGAAGGCGCTGCTCCATGACCGATCCGCAACTCGGCGTTCTGATGCTCGTCCTCTTCATCTTCTTCATCATGCTGGGCTTTCCGATCGCCTTCACGCTCATGGCGCTCGGCATCGGCTTCGCGGCGTTCGCCTACGATGGCCAGATGCAAACGATCGCACAGCTGGTCGTACAGCGCACTTGGTCCGTGATGACCAACGATGTGCTGATCTCCGTGCCACTGTTCGTGTTCATGGGCTACGTGATCGAACGCGCCAATATCCTCGACCGGCTGTTCCGAAGTATTCAGCTAGCGGCCGGCGGGCTGCCGGCGTCGCTGGCAGTCGCGACGTTGTTGACCTGTACGCTGTTCGCCACCGCCACGGGCATTGTCGGTGCCGTCGTTACCCTGATGGGCCTCTTGGCCTTTCCGGCGATGTTGCGTCATGGCTATGACATAAAGCTTTCGGCAGGCGTCGTTTGCGCCGGTGGCTGCCTTGGCATTCTGATCCCGCCCAGCATCATGCTGATCCTCTACGGCGCCACGACCGGCGTATCGCCGGTGCAGCTCTATGCCGGCGCCTTTTTCCCCGGCCTCATGCTGGCGGGGATGTACATGGTCTATGTGATCATCAGGGCCATGATTAACCCGTCGCTGGCGCCGAAGCTCTCAAAGGAAGAGAGGAATGTGCCGTTGGGCGTGGTCATCACGAACTTGGCGACCTCCTTCCTGCCGCTGGCCTTGCTCATTCTGGCGGTCCTGGGGGCCATCATGTTCGGCTTGGCCACGCCGTCGGAATCAGCCGCGATCGGCGCGCTTGGCAGCCTGTTGCTCGCGCTGGCCTATCGGTCTCTGACTTGGACGAAGCTCAAGGAGTCCGTCTACCTGACTGCCCGGACCTCCGCGATGGTTGGGTGGCTGTTCATCGGATCCTTCATCTTCTCCGCAGTCTTCGCCGCGCTGGGTGGCGATGATGTCATCAAAGACTTCGTCGTTGCGATGGATCTCTCGCCGCTCGGCTTCATGATCGCGGCGCAAATCATCATCTTCATCCTCGGTTGGCCGCTGGAATGGACGGAGATCATCGTCATCTTCGTGCCGATCTTCCTGCCGCTGCTGGAGCATTTCGGCATCGATCCCCTGTTCTTCGGCCTGCTGATCGCACTGAATATCCAGACCTCGTTCCTGTCGCCGCCGGTGGCGATGGCGCCGTTCTATCTCAAGGGCGTGGCGCCGCCCCATGTGACGATCAACCAGATCTTCGCCGGCGTCATGCCGTACATCCTGATCGTGCTGCTGGCCATGGTCCTGCTCTATGTCTTTCCCGAGATCGGCCTGTGGTTGCCGCGGCAGGTGTACGGCAGCTAGGATTTCTACATCACGCGGAGCTTGCCGCGCCGGTCGAAAGTATCGATCAGCAGCAAGCCGGCGAGGAAGCCGCCGACATGGGCCTCCCAGGCGATATTGCTTTGGCCGGACAGAATTGCCGGCAGCAGGGCGATACCGACCCAGATGGCCGCGAAGATCCAGATCTGCCGTGTGTCGCGGCCGTGTCGTTGCCGCACCAGCAGGCGGACCGCCGCGCCGAACAGGCCGCTGCCGGCGCCGGAGGCGCCGATATTGGCGACGTCATGGCCATAGTTCAGAAGCAGAAAGGCCAGATTGCCCATGACGCCGGTGAGCAGCGTTAGAACCAGCATCCGCTGTTGCCCAATAGCCCGTTCCACAATCGTGCCGAACAGGACGAAGCTGAGCATGTTCGACAGCAGATGCATCCAGCTGGCGTGGAGAAACTGCGCAGTCACCGGCGTGAGGATTACCGTCCAATAGAATGGCACGGCGTCTGTGAAGCGCATGACGTCGAACCTGAAATGCAGCAGCAGCAGGTACAGCCAATTCTGCGGCAGGAACTGGCAGAGGACGAAAACGCCGATGTTCACGAGGATGAGGATCTGGGTCATCCGCGGCAGGTTGAAGATCGGTCCATGGGACCCGCTGCCGAAGGGGCCGCCAGAGCGCTGCGGAGAGAAATTTGCCATTGAGATCCTCGGATTGAGTCAGCGGGCGGGCGTACTTTCGCCGCGCAGGATGCCGGCGGCAAGGCTCAAGATGAACAGCGCAGCGGCCGCCGCGACGATCGACGGCCCGGCGGGTGTATCGAGCCGCAGCGACGCAAACAGGCCGCCGAGCACCGAAGCACCGCCGATGATCGCCGCCAGGACGGCCATGCGTTCGGGCGTGGCGGAAAAGCGCCGCGCGGCCGCCGCCGGAATGATCAGCAGGGCCGACACCAGCAGGATGCCGACGGCCTTCATCGCCAAAGCCACGGCCACGGCGATCAGCAGCATGAAGACCAGGCCGGTGAGCTCGGCATTGATGCCCTCGGCGCGCGCCAGCTCCTCGTTCACGGTCAGGCTGAGCAACGAGCGCCACTGAAAGATCAGGATCGCCAGCAGCACCGCGCCGCCGCCATAGATCCACAAGCAGGTCACGCGGCGCGATCGCCAGGATGTCGCCGAACAGATAGGCCGAGAGATCGATCCGCAGGCTGGGCGTGAAGCTGGCGACGACGAGGCCGATGGAGAGCGCGCTGTGGGACAGGATCACCAGCAGCGTATCCACCGTCAGGCGCTTCTGCCGCTGCAGGGCCAGCAGGAACAGCGCCACGGCAACGCAGATGGCCAGGATGCCCAGATTGAGGTCGATGCCCGCGAGGAACCCCAGCGCGATGCCCAGCAGCGCGCTGTGGGACAAGGCATCGCCGAAATAGGCCATGCGCCGCCAGAGGATGAAGCAGCCGAGCGGGCCGGCGAAGAGGGCGATGCCCAGGCCGCCGATCAGCGCCCGGGCCAGGAAATCATGGAGCATGCGGCTGCTCTCCATGCGCGTGCCGACCGTTGCCGGCGACCACCTCGCCATGGAGATCGTGGCGGTGGTCGTGATGATGCTGATAGACCGCCAGCCGCTCCTTCGACAGCGGCCCGAACAGGGCCAGATATTCCGGATGGGCGCTCACCGTATCCGGCTGCCCGTGGCAGCAGATATGGTGGTTGAGGCAGATCACCCGGTCCGTCGCCGCCATCACGATATGCAGATCGTGGGACACCATCAGCACCCCGCAGCCGAGCCGCCGCCGCAGCTGCGCGATCAGGTCGTAGAGTTCCAAGCTGTCCGGTCATGTCGACGCCGCGCACCGGCTCGTCGAGCACCAGAAGCTGCGGCCGGCGGAGGATGGCGCGGGCGAGCAGGGTGCGCTGCAATTCGCCGCCCGAGAGCCCCTGCAGCGGCTGGTTCAGCAGATGCTCGATGCCGACTTCCGCTGCGGCCATCCGCAATGCCGTCTTCGCCGGCGCCCTTCGCCAGCTGCAGGAACCGCCGCGCCGTCAGCGGCAGCGTCTCCTCCACATGGAAATGCTGCGGCATGTAACCGATGGTCAGTCCGGCGCGGCGCTGCACCTGGCCGCTGTCGGGTTGGATCAGGCCGAGCGCGATCCGCACGAGCATGGTTTTTCCCGGCGCCGTTGGGGCCGATCAGCGTGACGATCTCCTGCGGCGCGACGGACAGGTGGATGTGCTCGAGAATGTGACGCCCGTTGCGCGCCAGGTGAATGCCGTCGAGCCGCAGCAGCCAGTCCGCGGCAGGGGCGGGCTCGCTATGGTGATGCCGGTCGTCAGGCATGGCGCGCCCGCCGGCCCTCGGCGCCCTTGCTGCAAGCGGGGCAAAGGCCGTGCATCTCGATGGTCATGCGGTCGACCACGAAACCGGCCTTGGCGGCGCTCTGCGACACGGCACTGCCCACTTCCGGCGCGTCGAGTTCGGCGACGGCTTGGCAGCCGGTGCAGATCAGGAATTGGCTGACATGGGTGCGATCCGGCCGCGTGCAGCCGACGAAGGCGTTGAGGGATTCCAGGCGATGCACCAGCCCTTGTTCCCGCAGGAAATCGAGCGCCCGGTACACCGTCGGCGGTGCGGCGATGCGGCCATCCTTGCGGATCTCGTCGAGGAGGTCATAGGCGCCGACGGGCGCATGATTGCGCCAGACCAGCTCCAGCACCCGCCGGCGGATGTCCGTCAGCTTCGAGCCGCGCTGTTCGCAAAGCGCCGCTGCCCGGTCCAGCGCATCGGCGATGCAATGCTGATGGTCGTGGGGTTCGCGGCCGAACTCGCCGGCGCGCTGCCGCGGTTTGCCGCGGGAGGATGAAACGGCTCTTGCCATGCTCAATATGTTATACTATAACGTTGCCATGATGTTATATCGTAGCATTCAAGGCTGCGCAACGTCCAGACAGGGCTGGCCGTGGGCAGGCTTCGGCCGTGGCCCGCATTTTTGCGGTCGCACTCGCTCTCGCCCTGTATCCGCGGCCGCTCGGGCCGAAGCGCCTGAGGTCGTCGCCAGCTTCAAGCCGGTGCATTCCCTGGTCGCCGCGATCATGGATGGCGTCGGCACGCCGGCGCTGATCGTCAAAGGCGCGGCATCGCCCCACAGCTATGCGCTCACGCCGTCGGATGCCCAGGCCATCCAGGACGCGCGAATCATCTTCTGGATCGGCGAGGGACTGGAGACCTTCCTGCACAAGGCCATCGACACGCTGCCCGAAGGCGCCAGCTCGGTGGAACTCGCTGATGTCCAAGGGCTGACCGTTCTGCCAGTGCGCGAGGGCGGCATCTGGGACGAGCATCTGCATCAGGAGGGTGAGGGCGAAGAGCACGCCGAAGGAAGAGCACGAATCCTATGACGGGCATCTATGGCTCGATCCGGCAAACGCAAAACTGATGGCGGCGGCAATCGCGTTAGAGCTGTCGAATGCCGATCCAGCCAACGCCGAAGCTTATCGCCTGAATGAACAGAAGCTCGAGCGGAAGCTGGACGATCTGGACCGGGAGATCGCGGCAACGCTCGCACCGGTCAAGGATACGCCCTTCATCGTCTTCCACGATGCCTATCAGTACTTTGACCGGCACTACGGCCTTGCAGGAGTCGGTTCGATCACCGTGCATCCCGAACTGCCGCCGGGCGCGAAGCGCCTCAGTGAAATCCGCGACAAGATCATCGCTCAGCAGGCGCGCTGCGTGTTCCGCGAGCCGAACTTCGCGCCATCGCTGGTGGATACGGTCGTGGCGGATACGGATGTCAGGACCGGCGTGCTGGATCCCGAGGGCGCGGCACTCGATGCCGGACCGGACCTCTACTTCAAATTCATGCGCAATATTGCGGAATCGCTTCGGACGTGCCTGACATCTGGCAGCTAGGCGGCCAGCGCCTGATCCAGATCGTCGATGATATCGGCCGCATCCTCGAGGCCGACGGAAAGCCGGATCATGCTCTCGGTGATGCCCAGATGGGCCCGGTCGGCCGGGCTCAGCCGCTGGTGGGTCGTGGTCGCCGGATGGGTGACCAGGCTCTTGGAGTCGCCGAGATTGTTGGAGATGTCGATCAGCTCCAGCGCGTTGAGGAAGCGGAAGGCCCGCGCCTTGTCGCCCTTGAGCTCGAACGTCACCAGCGTGCCGCCGGATGACATCTGCCGCTGCGCCAGTGCGCGCTGCGGGAAATCGTTCCGGCCGGGATAGATCAGATTGGATACCTCGCCATGAGAGGCGAGGAAATCGGCGACGGCGGCGGCGTTGCTGCAATGCTGGCGCACGCGCAGTTCCAGCGTCTCCAGGCCCTTCAGCATGATCCAGGCGTTGAACGGGCTGAGCGACGGGCCGGTATGCTTCAAAAGCGGATGCAACTCCTTGACGATGAAATCCTCGGAGCCAAGCACGATGCCGCCGAGGCAGCGGCCCTGGCCGTCGATATGCTTGGTCGTGGAGTAGAGCACGATATCGGCGCCCAACGGCAGCGGCTTCTGCAGCACGGGCGTGGCGAAGACATTGTCGACGATCAGCCTAGCGCCGGCGGCGTGGCACAACTCCGCCACCGCCGGGATGTCGATGAGCTGCAGCGTGGGATTGGCCGGCGTCTCGATGAACACGCAGCGCGCGCCGGGCTTCAGCGCATCGCGCCATTGATCGAGATCGGGACCGTCGACCAGTTGCGTTTTCACGCCATAGCGCGGCAGCAGTTCCTCGATGATGTAGCGGCAGGAGCCGAACAGCGCCCGCGACGCCACCACGCGATCGCCGGCACGCACCTGGCACATGATGGCGGCGTTCACCGCCGCCATGCCGGTGGCCAGCGCGCGCGAGGCCGGTGCGCCTTCGAGCTGGCACATGCGCTCTTCGAACATCGTCACCGTGGGATTGCCATAGCGGCTGTAGATGTAGCCGGGATCGAGATCCTTGAAGCGGGCCTCCGCCGTCTCGGCATCGTCATAGACATAGCCCGAGGTCAGGTAGATGGCCTCCGCAGTCTCGCCGAATTGGCTGCGCGTCAGGCCGCCGCGCACCAGGCGCGTCTGCGGCCGCCAAGTCTTCTTCCTCGGCTTTGCCTTGCCTTGTCTCTGGCTGTCGTCCGGCATCTTTGTAGCTCCGGACGAATTGCCGCGCCCGGCCCTCTGTTTTCTTGTCAGTTTTGCTCGCCGGGCGCCGGGTTGTGGTGTGGTTGAGAACGACGGCCTCGGTTTCCGTGGCGGCCACCGCCTTGTCCTGCCAGCCGCTGATTGCGACGACGGTGGTCCGCACACTCAGGGCGAAGATTAGCACCGCGACCGCACCCAGGACCAGCCTCGCGGGGATTCTTTTCGTCAGATAAGCAGCGATCGGCGCTGTCAGCACGCCGCCGAGCGTGAGACCGATGATTGCCGGCAGGTAGAAACTGGCGAAGGCGAGAAATACACCAGCCGCGCATATCGCCACCATGAATTCTGCAAGATTGGCGGTTCCGATGGCGGTCGCGGGCTTCATGTTCCTGACCAGAAGACCCGACGTGACGATCGGCCCCCAGCCGCCACCGCCCGTCGCGTCGAGAAATCCGCCGATCAGGCCCAGAGGCGCAGCCGTTCGCCGATGACCCGCCGATTCAACCGCGACCGCGGTGCGCTGGCGAAGCGCGCGGCGCAGGATCGAGAATTCCCATGATGAACAGATATACGGCCACCAGCGGCCGCGCGATCTCCACCGGCAGCGTCGTCAGAATGTACGCTCCGATCATCGCGCCGAAGGCGCCGGGCAGCGCCAGTTGCAGCAGCAGGCGACGATCCACATTGCCGAGCGCCAGATGGGAGAAGCCGGAAGCGGCTCCCGTCGCGATCTTGCAGACATGCACCGTGGCGCTGGTCACTGCCGGCGTGATGCCGAAGCTCAGCAGCAGCGATGTCGAAATCACGCCGAACGCCATGCCCAGCGCGCCGTCGACAAGCTGCGCCAATCCTCCGATGAGAAAGAAGACGATGATCTCTTGCGTCATAAGACTACTATGCCGAAATCGATCTGGTGACCGGTACTGGATTATACGCGAAGGACGAGCGAGATATGAACTCAGAACCAGGGAGCCCGATGGATGCCACATTCGGTCTTGTCGGTGCCGGACCAGCGGCCCGCGCGGGCATTCTCGCCGTTCTTGGTCTTGCGCGTGCAAGGTGCGCAGCCGATGGAGCCATATCCATCGAGCGCCAGCGGGTGCACCGGCAGATTCTCGCGCCCGGAAGTCTGCTGCGATCTCTTCGGAAGTCCAATCGGCCAGCGGATTGATCTTGAACCGTCCTTCCGATGCTTCGACCAGCGAGAGATTGGCGCGCTCGGCGCCGTGATGACGCTTGCGGCCGGTGATCCAGGCATCGAAGCTGGATAGCGCGCGGCTCAACGGCACCACCTTGCGGATGCCGCAGCAGGCATCTGTGTCGCGCTGCCAGAGATCGCCAGACGGATCGTTCGCGACGAGCTCGACGGAATCGGGCTTGATATCCCTGACATCGCTCAGCTTCAGACGCCGCGCCAGCTTGTCGCGATAGGCCAGTGTCTCCGGGAAATGCTTGCCAGTCTCCAGGAAGATCACGGGTGTCGCCGGATCGACTTCCGAAACCAGCGACAGGATCACCGCAAACTCGACTCCGAATGACGACACCACGGCAATGCGCCCGGGAAACTCCTCCTTCAACACGCATTGCAGCAAAGTCAGCGCCGCCTGCCGCCGCTGCCGCCCGGCAATGCCGAGCGCCCGCGCGCGGAGAGCTTCCGTGCTGGGCGAAAGGCTGGCAGGGGCGGGCGAGTCGAGCATGATGGTCTTCGCGTTCCTATGTATGTGTTGCAATTAGTAAGCCCAATAACCCGCGCAGACCTGCGAGTACTCGTTGCTGGCCTCAACCGCCGCGGCGATCACCTTCGGCGCCGGCTCCTCATCCTCTTCGACTTCGCGGCGCTGTGCCGGCGCCGGCCGGTGACGGGCGGCCAGCGCCGTCTGCCGGCCATCGGTCGCCGGCTGATAGACCACGGAGAGCCCGCGCAGCGAGCCGGCCCAAGCCGCCGCATCGGCGGTCTCCGGAATCTCGTAGCTGTCGAAGCCGCAGCGGCGCATGAACGCGAGCTGGTCCCGCAGCACATTGCCCACGGCCCGCAGCTCGCCGCGGAAGCCGTGGCGCTCCCGCAGCAGCCGCGCGCTGCTATAGGCGCGGCCGTCGGTGAACTTCGGGAATTCGAGCGCGATCACGTCGAAGCGCTCGATATCGCCCGATATGGTCGACGGCGCCTGATCGCTCTTCAGGCGGATGCCCAGCGGCGTCGGCCGCGCCGCGAGCTGGTCGCGGTTCGCTTGCCAGCGCGCCAGCGTGACGATGATGGCGCCTTCAGGCGGAAGCTGCTCCTCGTCCTTCACGAACGTCCAGAGATCGTCGGCGATGCCATTGGCTTTAATGAGCGGCATAGAGCTTCTCCTTGAAGGGCTTGAGGCCGACGCGGCGATAGGTGTCGAGGAAGCGCTCGTTCTCGCCGCGCAGCTTCAGGTAGGTGTCGATGATGGTCTCGACCGCACCGACGACCTGATCGGTGCCGAAGGCCGGGCCGACGATATCGCCGATGGAGGCGTTCTCGTCGGCGCTGCCGCCGAGGGTGATCTGGTAGAATTCCTGGCCGTGCTTATCGACGCCGAGAATGCCGATATGGCCCACATGATGGTGGCCGCAGGCATTGATGCAGCCGGAGATCTTGATCTTCAGTTCGCCGATATCCAGGAGGCGCGTCAGGTCGGCGAAATGCCTGCTGATCTGCTGCGCCACCGGGATCGAGCGGGCATTGGCCAGGGCGCAATAGTCGAGGCCCGGGCAGGCGATGATGTCGCCGGCGAGGCCGATATTCGGCTCGGCCAGATTCAGCGCCTCGAGCTTGCGCCAGAGCTCGTACAGCCTGGCCTGCTCCACATCGGCGAGCACCAGGTTCTGCTCATGGCTGACGCGGATTTCGCCGAAGCTGTACTCGTCGGCCAGATCGGCCACCGCATCCATCTGCGCATCGGTCGCATCGCCGGGCACGCCGCCGGCCGGCTTCAACGACAGGGTGACGATGGCGTACCCCGGCCGCTTGTGCGGCGCGACGTTGCTGCGCACCCAGCGGGCGAACAGGAAATCGCGGCGCAGCTGCGCGTCATACTCCAGCGGGCGGACCGGCGAAGGTCTTATAGGCCGGCGGCGCGAAGTAGGCGCGGATGCGCTCGATCTCAGCGGCCGGCAGGTCCAGATAGCCGTCGCGGATATGCTGCCATTCCTCTTCGACCATCTGGGTGAACTGCGCGGCGCCGACGGCATCCACCAGGATCTTGATGCGCGCCTTGTAGAGATTGTCGCGGCGGCCGAGCTGGTTATAGACCCGCAGGATCGCCTCGAGATAGGAGAGCAGATGCCGCTTCGGCAGGAAGGAGCGGATGCTCTTGGCGATGACAGGCGTGCGGCCCTGGCCGCCGCCGACATAGACCTCGAAGCCGGCTTCGCCGCTCTCGTTGCGCACCATGCGCAGGCCGATGTCATGCACCTTCACCGCGGCGCGGTCGCGCGGCGAGCCGGTCACCGCGACCTTGAATTTGCGCGGCAGGAAGGTGAACTCCGGATGGAAGGTCGACCATTGCCGGATGATCTCGCTGTAGATGCGCGGGTCCTCGATCTCATCGGCGGACACGCCGGCGAAATGGTCGGCGGTGATGTTGCGGATGCAATTGCCGCTGGTCTGGATCGCATGCATCTCGACCTCGGCCAGCTCGCCCAGGATGTCGGCGGTCTCTTCCAGCTTGATCCAGTTGTATTGGATGTTCTGGCGGGTGGTGAAATGGCCGTAGCCCTTGTCATAGCGGCGGGCGATATGGGCCAGCTTGCGGAGCTGGTCCGACGACAGCGTGCCGTAGGGAATCGCGACCCGCAGCATGTAGGCGTGGAGCTGCAGATAGAGGCCGTTCATCAGCCGCAGCGGCTTGAACTCGTCATCGGTCAGCTCACCGGCGATGCGGCGGTTGGCCTGGTCGCGGAACTGCGCGACGCGCTCATTGACCAGGGCATGATCGTAATTGTCGTAACGGTACATCGCGCCGCTCCTAGGAGTGCCGCCGTGACGTCGGCCGGCCGGCCGAATTCGGGATGGGTGCTCGGGCCGAGCGCACGCAGCACTTCGCGATAGCGCAGCGGCTTGATCTGGCCGTTCTCGGTCGACACGGGGATCAGATAGGGCGCCACCACCTTGCGGTCCGCCACGGCCTGGTTGGCTTCGGCCTGCAGCAGCGCCGCGTCGGAATCATCCTGCGCCACGCGGCTCGCGCCGACGCGCTCGGCTCCACTCGCCGTTGGCGGCGAGGAAGACGACGCGGCCGTCGAGAAGCCGGTTGGCGGTGATGACTTGCTGCGGCATCGCTGCGCTCTCCCTCAGGCCACGGCCGCTTCGAGGCGCTCGGGCGTCTGCGCCCGGTCGGCCAGGGAAACAACGGTGCCGATGACGATCAGCGCCGGCCCGGTGATGCCGCTCTGGCGCACCAGCAGGCCGAGGCCGGAAAGGCGGCCATAGACCGCGCGCTGGCTCGGCAGCGTGCCGTTCTCGATGACGGCGACCGGCGTTGCGGGATCGAGGCCATGGCCGATCAGCCGGCTGGCGATGTAGCCGGCCTTGCCGACGCCCATATAGATCGCCAGCGTCTGCTTCAGCTTGGCCAGCGTGGCCCAATCCAGCTCGGTCTCGTCGTCCTTGCCCTGGCCGGTGGCCAGCGTCACCGCATGGGCATGATCCCGGTGGGTGAGGGGGATGCCGACGGCGGCGGCGCAGCCGAGCGCGGCGGTGATGCCCGGCACCAGTTCGGCCCGGATGCCGCGCTGGCGGAGATACTCCACTTCCTCGCCGCCGCGGCCGAAGATGAAGGGATCGCCGCCCTTCAGCCGACGACGCGATGGCCGAAATGGGCATGCTCGGCGATCAGGGCGTTGATCTCATCCTGGGTCTTGCTGTGGTTGCCCTTGCTCTTGCCGACATAGATGCGCTCGGCGTCGCGGCGGACGAGATCGAGCACCGCCGGGCCGACCAGATTGTCATAGATCACCACCTCGGCGCGCTGGATCAGGCGGAGCGCGCGCAGCGTCAGCAGGTCCGGCATCGCCGGGGCCGGCGCCGACGATGGCGACCGAGCCTTTCGGCGCCTCGGTCACCGCGCGGCCATTCACCAGGGTCAGCATGCGCTCCCGCGCGCCCGTGTTCATCGCCGGCGAGGAGCTGCGCCGCGATGGGGCCGTCAAAAAAATGGTCCCAGAAGCGGAAGCGATTGGCGGCCTGCGGCAGCTTCGACCGCACGCCGCGGCGGAAGCTGCTGGCGAATTCGGCCAGGCGGCCCAGGCGCGCCGGCAGCAGCCGCTCGATCGACTCCCGCACGCGGCTGGCCAGCACGGGCGCAGCACCGCCGGTGGAGATGCCGATGACCACGGGATCGCGCTCGACGATGGCGGGAACGATGAAGCTGGAAAGCTCGGCCCGGTCGGTGACGTTCACGGGCACGCCGGCGGTGCGGGCGGCCTCGGCCACGCGCTCATCCACGTCCTCGCGGCCGGTGGCGGAGAAGACAACGGTGTGGCCTGTTCAGATCGCCGGCGACGAAGCCGCGGCGGATGGCAGTGACCGTGCCGTCGCTGATCGGCGGTGGCGATTTCCTCGTTCAGGCGCGGCGCGACGACGGTGACCTTGGCGCCGGCCTTCAGCAGCAGGCGCAGGCGCCGGGCAGCGATCTCGCCACCGCCGACGACAAGGACGCGCCGCTCTCTGAGATCGAAAAATGCCGGGAAATAGTTCATTGACGTCCTCCAGCCGCAAGCATTGCGGGCCCACGGAGAACATCCGTGGCGCTTTAGCGCTTGGTAACGCGGGCGCAAGCTGCCCCATCAAATCCCGCGGGTCCGTTGCGGTGGACCATGCCGTAAAAATCAAAAACCCGTCGCAGCTTGGCTGGGACGGGTTGCGTCCGCTTTAGCTGCATTTGTTAAGCGCCCGCAAGCTGTTTGCTCAAATCGGCGCTGGGAGAAAATTTAATAAGATGCCCTAGGGCTGTCAAGCGCCGCGTTGTCCAAAACGAGCCGTTAGGGCATGATTCCGGCTGAAATTTCCTCATGCGACGCCCCCGCTGAAGTAATGCGAAGCCGGGCGCGGGCAGCAGGCGGGCCATGGATCCCGGACGAAAGCCCAACCGTTGGCGGCGTTTTGACGTCTGGGATGCCCGTCCCCTGCGCCTCGACCGGTTTGCGGTCGAGGACGCACGCCAGCGGCTTTGCCGCCACCGACAGCCCGTTCGACCCCAAGCCGAGCCTGAAGATCGAGCAGGGCCGGGTGGTGGAGATGGACGGCGTCGCCGAGCCAGACTTCGACCTGATCGACCGGTTCATCGCCCGCTACCACATCGACCAGGCGGTGGCGCCGGAGGCGATGGCGGTGGACAGCCGCGCCTATGCCCGGGATCTCGTGGATTTCCATGTGCCGCGACCGCAGGTGGTGCGGCTGGCGCGGGGCATGACGCCGGCCAAGCTGGCGGAGGTGGCGGGCCATCTCTCCACGCTGGAGCTGACCTTCGCCCAGGCCAAGCTGCGGGCGCGGCGGCGGCCGGGCAACCAGGCCCATGTCACGAACGCCAAGGACGATCCGCTGCAGCTCGCGGCCGACGCCGCAACCGCGGCCTGCATGGGCTTCGACGAGATCGAGACCACGATGCGGGTCGCCGGCAATGGCTGGTCGAACGCGCTGGCCTGCGCCGTGGGGGCGGCGGTGGGCGGCGGCATCCTGTTCCAATGCTCCATCGAGGAGGCCGAGGAACTGAAGATCGGCATGGCGGGGTTCACATCATACGCCGAGACGGTGTCGGTCTACGGCACGGAGGAAACCTTCATCGATGGCGATGACACGCCGTGGTCGAAGGCGTTCCTCACGGCGGCCTACGCGTCCCGCGGCATCAAGGCGCGCTGCACGTCCGGCGCCGGTTCGGAATTGCTGATGGGTTTTCACAGCGGCAAGTCGATGCTGTATCTGGAGGCGCGGTGCCTGTGCCTGCAGCGGGGCATGGGCGTGCAGGGCACGCAGAACGGCGGCATCGACGGCGCGCCGATCGCAGCCTCGGTGCCCGGCGGCCTGCGCGAGATCCTGGCGGAGAATGTGCTGGCGGCGCTGCTCGATCTGGAATGCGCGTCGGGCAACGACACGCGCATCAGCGAGTCCGAGATCCGGCTGGGCGCCAAGATCATGCCCTATCTCATGTCCGGCACGGATCTGATCTGCTCCGGCTTCGGCTCGATCCAGAAATACGACAACTCCTTCAACGCCTCCTTGTTCAATGGCGAGGATGTGGAGGATTTCCTGGCGCTGCAGCGGGATTTCGTCGTCGATGGCGGTCTGCGGCCGGTCGGCGAGGGCGAGGCGATCGATGTGCGGCGCCGCGCGGTGGATGCGGTGTCGGCGGTGCTTGAAGAGTTGCAGTTGGCGACGACGAGCGAGGCGCAGCGCGACAGCGTCGTCTATGCCAGTGGCTCGAACGATACGACAACCTACAGTCTGGCGGAGGTCGGCCGCATCAGCGCCGCGATCCGCGACCGCGGCATCACCGCCATCGATGTGGTGCGCGTACTGGCGCAGCGGGGCTTCAATGCCGAAGCGGAAAATCTGCTGATGATGCTGCGGCAGCGGGTCAGCGGCGACTACCTGCAAACGGCGGCGATCATCCGCAAGGGCAAGGTCATCAGCGCCGTCAACGATCCCAACGACTATGCCGGCCCGGGCACGGGCTATGCCATCGATGAAGCGCGCTGGGCCGAGATCAAGACGATGCGGGATTCGCTGACTCGCGATGAGGTTTTGGCCGAGCAGAACCGGCAGAGCGATGCGTCGCGGCGGCTGGAGTTCCAGGTGATCGGCAACGCCGCCGCCGGCAGCGATCCGCTTGAAGTCGTCATCGGCCTCAGCCCGGCCTTCGGCACGCAGCTTCAGCGGACGACGGCGGGCCACGAGGTGGCCGACGTGCTGGCGGCGCTGATGGCCGGCATCGCCGAGGGCGGCGGCAAGGCGCGCGTGGTGCGCATCCGGCATTCGGCCGACACCTCCTTCGTCGGCCGCACCGCCGCCGATCTCGCGGGCTCCGGCTTCGGCATCGGCATCCAGGGCAAGGGCACGGCGGTGCTGCATGGCCGCGGCCGCGCGCCGCATCTCAATCTCGAGCTGTTCTCCATGGCGCCGATCACGACGCTGGATCACTACCGGCGCCTGGGCGCCAATGCCGCGGCTCACGCCAAGGGCCGGACGCCGGAGCCGGTCGCCGTGCCCTATCGCGGCGAGGCGCTGGGCGCGCGCTACCACGTGCAGACGGCGCTGCTCTACGCCATCGAAACCGCGCTGGTCGATCCCCAGGCGCCGCCGCAGGATCTGCAGGTGAAATTCCCATGAGCGCCGACACGCCGCGCTATCCCATCGCCGAGCATGAGCCGGAGCGGATCGCCACCGCCTCCGGCCGGCCGCTGTCGGCGCTGTCGCTCGACAATGTTCTGGCCGGGCAGGTTCCGCGCGACGACCTGTCGATCACGGCAGAAGCGTTGCGGCTGCAGGCGCAGGTGGCGCGGGCGGCGGGCCGCGCGCCGCTGGCCGACAATTTCGAGCGCGCCGCCGAGCTAGTCGCCGTGCCGCAGGAATTCATCCTCGAGGTCTATGAACTCCTGCGGCCCGGGCGCGCGGCGGACAAGTCGGCGCTGCTGGCCGCCGCCGAACGGTTGCGCCGCGAGTTCGGCGCCGAAAGGATCGCCGCGTTCGTTGACGAGGCGGCCGAGCAATACGAGCAGCGGAACATCTTCCGCCGCCGATACTGAGCGGCAAGCGGCTACCAGTTCCCGCCGCTATCTTTCAGCGAGACGATGTAGCCGACGATGGCGTTCAGCTCCTCGGGGATGAATTGCTGTTCCGGCATCGGATAGTGGGGTTGCTGGATGAAGGAGCGCAGATAGGGGGCGTCGCGGCCGTCGCGCCGGGCGATCTCGCGGAAACTCGGCGCCAGAACTTTCTCCTGGCTGGTCGTCTCGTTGATCGCCACGGCGGCGGGCTGCTGCTGGCTCTCCTGGACGCGGTGGCAGGCGGCGCAGTCCTCGATTGCCAGGGCGAGGCCGTCGGCCACCACTCCGCTGTCGGCGAGTTGAACGGAATGGAGATAGGCGAGCAGGTTGTCGATTTCCTCAGGGTTGAAGGTGAACTCCGGCATGGGGCCATGGCCGATTACCAGCCCTTCCGCCATGGCCTCGGCCAAGTAATAAACGGGCCATTTCTGCTCGAAGCCGCTGAAGGGCGGCGCCTGGGCCAGTGGGCTGGGGCCAGGGCCGGCGATGGCGTGGCAGCGCGCGCAGAGCCGCTCGGCCAGGGCGCGGCCGGCCGCCGCGTCGCCTGCAGCGGTTTCATCGGCATGGGCGGCCATCGCCGATAGCGCAAAGCCGGCAAGAACCGGCGCCAAGGCTGCCCAGATCGTGGTTCCCTTCACTCGTTCCATGTCCTGAAGCCGATCATCTTTTCATGGCAATTGCCGAGAATTTTATTACTGGCCGCCCGTCCCCGGGTCATTGATCGGTGTCAATGTGCCGCCTCGTCAGGCGGGCGGCGGCAGGCTACTCTCCGGCCCTTCTGCGGTGGGCAGGTGGAATCATGGATCTGGGTTTGGCTGGAAGAAGGCGCTGATCACCGGCGCGACGAAGGGCATTGGCCGGGCGATCGCCGAGCGGCTGGTGGACGAAGGCTGCGACGTGGCCATCTGCGCCCGCAATGCCGCCGAAGTGGAGGCAGCGGTGGCGGCGCTTGCGAAGAAGGGCCGCCGGGCCGTCGGCCGGGCGCTGGATGTCTCCGACGGCACGAAGCTGAAGAACTGGATCGCCGATGCGGGCGGCGAGCTGGGCGGGCTGGATATCCTGGTCCTGAATGCCAGCGCGCTGGCCTCCGGCTCCGCACCCCTGGCCTTCGAGCAGGCCTTCGACACCGACCTCCTGCATACGGTCAATGGCGTCAACGCCGCACTGCCGTTGCTGGAGAAATCCAAGGCCGGCGCCATCGTCGCCATCGCCTCGATCTCCGGCTCCGAGGATTACGGCATGACAGCGTCGCCTATGGAACGATGAAGGCGGCGCTGCTGTACTACATGAAGACGCTGGCCAATCACCTGGCGGAAAAGGGCATCCGCGCCAATGTGGTCAGCCCCGGCACGACCTATTTCAAGGGCGGCTTCTGGCACAAGGTGGAGCTCGACGAGCCGGATGTCTTTGCCGAGACCATGAAGAGCAATCCCCTGGGCCGCATGGCCACGCCCGAGGACATCGCCAACGCCGTCGCCTTCGTCGCCAGCCCGGCGGCGGGGTTCATCGTCGGCGCGAACATCGTGGTCGATGGCGGCTTCACGCACCGCATCCAGAACTAGCGGAGGCCGGCCCGGCGCGCCGGTCGCGAACCGACTGATATTTTGCGCTATTTGCCCGCAGAAATATTGAAAGAATTCCTGGGCTTGCGAGGCGTCACGCGCGGCCGAAAATCCGCTTATCGCGATGAATTCTCAGATGATTTTCGACATCGCGATTGCCGCGAACTAGGGGACCCAGTTTTTTGGGAACGATCCCATACAAAGGAATCCCTTTGTGAGCGCAGCACGCTGCGCTGCACACAGTATCCCGATACACAATATCCAACATCAAGCCGGCCTGAGTTTGCCGGGAATCCCGACATGGGAACATATGCCTGTAAATCAAGATCGGCCGGACGGAATTTGATCGTCTTTGATTGCCGACGCCATTGGGCCCCTTGATTCAGATCAAACCAATTATTCCGCTGGTCCGGTATGTGCACTAGTGTAGGATTGGATACAAACAGTCAGAATAAAGAACAAAGAAAAATGAGGAAGTCACCCAGACGGATCTGGAAAAGCGGGTGGCCAGAGCGACCGGACTGGGAAAGTAGAAAGAACGACTGAGCAATTCGTGTCCGAACAGTTGGGCGGCGAAGACATTCGCCGGCCGGTATTGGGGAGGCACGAGCCCATGTTAACCATCTTTCGCCGGGTGAAGGGCCATGAAAAATATGAGACTGAAGCCGGCACCTAGCACTAGGGAACACCCTGTCCCGGGCCTGCCCAAATTGTCGGCGGCCGATGTCTCGGCGGCTGGCAAGCGCCTGCGTGACATGGTTTCCCGGCAGGTCCAGGGGCTTTGGAAGCGGCCTTCGGATCGGGAGAATCCGATAGATATCCTGCGAGATTCGGATGTTGGCCGGCAGCAGCATTTGCTGCCGATCCGCTATGGCCGGATGCTGCAGAGCCCCTTCACCTTCTATCGCGGCGCCGCTGCGGTGATGGCCGCGGACCTTGCCAAGACCGCCGCCACCGGAATCCAGGTCCAGGCCTGCGGCGACTGCCATCTACTGAATTTCGGCGGGTTCGCAACGCCCGAGCGCAACATCCTTTTCGATATCAACGATTTTGATGAGACCTCGCCGGCGCCCTGGGAGTGGGACGTGAAGCGCCTCGTCGCCTCCTTCGTGCTCGCCGCCCGCAGCAACAGCATGACAAATGCCGATGGCCGTGCCGCGGCGGTTGCCTGCGCGCGCAGCTACCGCGAGCACATGGCCAAGTACTCGAAGTTGAGCCCACTCGAAATCTGGTATGAGCGCATCACCGCCGAGGACATCATCGCGCTGCTATCGGATGCCGGCGTCAAGGCACGGATCCGAAAACGCATCGCCAAGGCGAAAGGAAAGACGGGTTCGGAGATCGACTATCCGGAGCTTGCGGGCATGGTCGGCGGTCACATTCGGATTCATGACAGCCCGCCGCTGATCTTTCATCCTGAGGAAGCGCAGGCCAAGGACTTCCAATCCTTCATGGACGCAAATATAGCCGCTTACCGGGCATCGCTTGCCGATGACCGCCGCGTCCTGCTTGATCGCTATCACGTTGTGGATGCAGCGTTGAAAGTGGTCGGCATCGGGAGCGTGGGCACCAGATGTGCCATCGCGCTGATGATGTCGGTGGCGAATGAGCCCTTGTTCCTGCAGTTCAAGGAGGCGCGCCAATCCGTATTGGAGCGCTATGCCGGCAAAAACCCCTATCCCCACCACGGCCAGCGGGTGGTGATGGGCCAAAGGCTGATGCAACCGGCCACGGACGTCTTCCTCGGCTGGATTACAACGACGCACGGCCTTCATGGCTACGTGCGGCAATTGCGCGACGCAAAGATAAAGCCGTTGGTGGAGACCTTCGACGCCGAAATGCTGAAAGTGTTCGGCCAGGCCTGCGGATGGGTGTTGGCGCGGGCCCACGCGAAGGCCGGCAGTCCGATCCGGATCAGCGGTTATCTCGGATCCAGCGATACCTTTGATGAGGCGATGGGAAAATTCGCGGTGACCTATGCCGATCAGACTGAACGGGACCACGCGGCGCTGAAAGCTGCCGTACGCGCGGGGAAAATTAAGGTGCATCTCGAGTAGTGGACCGGTCCAGAAAGTCCAAAAACCATGGCGTCGAACGACCCCAGGGAAATTGAACGAGGCTGTCTTGCTACAGCAGGGAGCAGGTATGGACGTGCCCTGATCCTATTCACCATTGCGTTGTGCGCCATGGTCCTAGTGGCCTTCGGTGCGCAGGCGCAGACCGAAGCAGGGTCGGTTGCAATGCAACCCATACTGAGCGCAAAGAAGATCTTCCTGATGCTCTTTCTGATGCTGGGCCCAATCAAGATTCTTGTTTCCTTCGTCAACATGACCCTCGGCACAGATGCCAGGTTTCAGCGAAACCTGGCGACCTGCGCCGTGCTCTTCTCCGCCGCGGCCCTGGTGTTGGCCGGGTTGCTGGGGCGCAACGTGCTCGAGAATTTCAACATTTCGGTATGGGTGCTGGCCCTTACAGGCGGACTTGTACTATTCCTGGTCGCCCTGCAGACTGTCTTGCAGCAAGGCGCGGGGCCTGCTCGGGCGCGGCCCGATGATCCGCCGCCTGATCTGAGTTTTGCGTATAGCCCGCTGGCGTTCCCGACGATCGTCACTCCCTACGGCATTGCCGCCGTCATTATTTTTTTGCGGCATTGGCACAGGACAGCGTCGAGGCCAAACTGGTGGTGGCGGGCGTTGTAATGCTTATTCTCGCAATGGACTGGCTGGCGATGCTGTTTGCGCACTCCATACTTAAATGGGCGGGCACGGTGTTCCAGGTGTTCGCCGTGGTACTCGGCGTGACCCAGATTGCGCTCGGACTTCAGGTGATCGTACATAGCCTTAGCATGATCGGCATCTTTGCCGAGCGTGCAAACTAGGTGCGCGCAAATGGCCGGTCCAGCAGCGCGCTTTAGCCTGACATACTGGCGGAATCTTCTGCCGCCGATCAACTGGCTCGGCGGCTATCGGGTGGCATGGCTGTCCAGCGATATCGTTGCCGGCATAACCTTGGCGGCCTATGCCATTCCGGTCTCGCTCGCCTATGCGACACTTGCGGGGTTGCCGCCGCAGGTCGGCGTCTATGGCTATCTGTTGGGCGGGCTGGGCTATGCGCTGTTGGGATCCTCGCGACAACTGGCTATCGGCCCCACTTCCGCCATTTCCCTGATGATTGCCGGTACCGTCGGCGCGATGGCAGGCGGCGATGCGGTGCTTTATGGGCAAATTGCCAGCCTGGCCGGCTTCACGATTGCGGCGCTTTGCCTGATCGCTTGGCTGCTCCGACTCAGCACGCTGGTGACGCTGATCAGCGACAGCATCCTCGTCGGCTTCAAGGCCGGTGCCGGATTGACCATCGCCCTCACGCAGCTGCCCAGCCTGTTGGGCGTGCCGGGCGGCGGCCATAACTTCATCGAGCGCCTGCTTCTCATTGCCGGCCAGCTCGGGCAAATCAATCCCCTGGTGCTCGCCGTCGGCATTGGCGCCGTGGCTCTCCTGCTTGCCGGCGATCGATTTTTGCCGGGCCGTCCGGTGGCGCTCGGCGTTGTAATCGTCGCAATCCTGTTGGCCACGGTCTTGGGGTTGCCGGCCATGGGAGTCCCTATCACCGGAAATATCCCTTCCGGTTTGCCGGAGTTGCGCGCGCCGGCGCTGCGCATACGGGATGTGGAAGGCATCGTGCCGCTGGCCATCGGCTGCCTGCTGCTCGCCTATATCGAGAGCGTTTCCGCAGCGCGCGCCTTTGCCAGCAAGCATGGCTATGCGCTCGATCCCCGCCAGGAATTGCTGGGCCTCGGCGCGGCCAATCTCGGTGCAGCCCTCGGGCAAGGTTATCCTGTTGCCGGCGGTTTGTCGCAATCGGCGGTGAATGACAAGGCGGGCGCAAAGACGCCGCTTGCCCTGGTGTTTGCCTCTTTAACGCTGGCGGTCTGCCTCCTATTCCTCACGGGCCTGCTGGAAAACCTGCCGAAAGCCGTGCTCGCGGCCATCGTCCTGACAGCCGTGCGCGGGCTGATGGATTTCCCGACGCTGTTCGGCATGTGGCGAGTCAGCCGCCAGGATTTCTATGCCGCGGCCATTGCCTTAATTGCCGTCCTGCTGCTGGGGATTCTGCAGGGTATCCTGCTTGCGGCCCTGGCGTCGATCCTGATGCTGCTCGCGCGCGCGTCACGGCCCCATGTGGCGTTTCTCGGCCGAATTCCCGGCACAAATATCTATTCCGATCGCCTACGCCATCCTGAAAACGAAGAGCTTAGCGGCAACATCGCGTTCCGGCCCGAGAGCTCGCTGATCTATGCAAATGCCGAGCATGTGTTGCAATCCGTGCTGACGGAGCTGCGCAGCGCGGCGCCCGCGAAAATCAGCCTGGTCGTTTGCGATCTCTCGGCATCGCCTTATGTCGATCTCGCGGGTTCGCGCATGCTGCATCAACTGGCCGATGAACTTGCCAGGCGACAGATTACGTTCCGCGTCACCGGCGCCCGCGGGCGGGTACGCGATCTCTTGCGCGCCGACAAGCTGGCCGACAAGGTGGGCGGTCTGCACCGGGCGCTATCGCTCGATGCCGCCTTAAGCGAGACGGCCGCTTCCGGCACTCCGTAGCCGGCCCATCCGTAGCGCGGCGGCGCGGCCGGCTGTGCAGCTCGGCTGCGCGTAGAAGGAAAAGAACGTCATTCCCTCCGCCGCCAGTTTGTCTATGTTCGGCGTCGGCATGCCTCTACCCACACCGCCACCATAGGGGCCGAGATCGCCCCAGCCTGTGTCATCGGAAACGATGAGCAAGATGTTGGGCTTGTCGGCGGCATTGGCCGACGGCACCGTTGCAACGGCCACAGTGGCGAGCATCGCCAGCGCGGGATAAAGCAAATGCGTGTTCATTGGTGTCCTCCGTGCAATGTATGACGACAAATTTGGGTTCGGCGTTTTGCTCTTGGACAGCGTGCCGCTAATCCGGAAACAGGGCAGCGCGCCGCTATTCCGGAAACAGGAACGTCACGATGAGGCGGCCGCCGAAACCCTCCGGGCCTTTATCCTCTGGACTTTCAGCCCAGTACCGCAGCCCGGCGCCGATACTCACGGGTTGCTTGCCTAAGCGGAGGAGCTTGCTTGCGGCGAGATTGACCGGAACGGACCACTCGTTATCTTCCCAATTGTAGGTCGACTTGGTGTTCAACGAGAATGTCCACGCATCTTTCGTCGTGTACGAGACAAAGGGCTGCAGGAAAGTGCTGCTGATGTCATCCCTGTCGTCATCGCCGGCGACCGACCAGATTTGATTCGCGAGGATGCCAAACGTCCACGGACCCGATTGCTTGAGCACGACGGCGGTAGGACCGATGCCAAACTTCTCGCTGCCGAGCAGTTTGTCCGTGCCGGTCGGAATCAGAAGTGCGGGACCCACGCCCCAGATGATGCCGCCG
Source organism: uncultured Alphaproteobacteria bacterium (assembly GCA_963851215.1). GTDB lineage: Bacteria > Pseudomonadota > Alphaproteobacteria > Dongiales > Dongiaceae > DATKFM01. The sequence continues at coordinate 193,707 of CAWKOG010000021.1, read as the reverse complement.
AAGGACGAAGGCGCCTTGGGCGAGAAGAAAAAACTTTGCACAGTATCGCCAAGCCCGAACTGGTCGCCCTCACCGGGAAGTACGTCAAACTGATAGGTGACCGGCAGGATGGTGCGCGAGATCACGTTCCAGTCTTCGGTGATCGAGATCGGAATGACCGGCTGGATGTTGAGCGTATAGCGGCAACCGTCGTCCGCAGGCCCGATGTTGCAATCGAAATTCGACTGCAGCGGTACGCTGATCAGGGAAGCGATGGGATTAGCCAGCTTCTTGGCTAGCCCCTGCGCATCCTCGGCTGGCGCTGCCTGCTCCTTTGGTTTCGGTTGGGCTTCCTGAGCGATGCTGTCGGACGCGCCACAAATTGCCGTGCCGAGCATCAAGGCCCACAAGACTTTGTGTGCCATCTGATTTCCCCTCGTGCGCTTCAACTCCGCAAGGTGCCATCCTAAGCATCACCGCCCACAACCTAGGCGATTTCAGACAGACCAGCGCGATGTGTGGGTGCGGAGGAGCTGCGCCAGTCTATGGCACTTCAGCAGTGTATTTGTACGCCGCGGTAATTGCAGTTGCTATTAGATTAAAGGGTAATGCTAGTCCGAATTTGACGCTTCAGTGACAACTCGGACGCTCCTGCGCCTTTGCGTTCGGCTGCTATTGAGCGTTACGCCGGCGTGGCGCCGGGCGGGTACGGTCACCGTTGATCGCACTAGAGAATTCCAGGACCGCCTGGTCCGACCAGCGTCCGGTGATGGCTGTAATCTGAGGCCGAGTTTGTCACAGCGGATCACCCCAAGGGAGGACTCGATGAACCTCGTTGAAACCGGCGCCTGGAGCGCCGCATGGGCCTGGAGCCTGCCATTGATCGCGATGAACGTCGTTATTCACGTCGTTGGCCTCGGGCTTATCAATGCGAAAGTCGTGACGACGATGAGCGGATCTACCGGGCGCCGCCGACCTGTGTTGCTGTTCGTCGTGGTTGTGGGTGTCACCGCCATACTGGCGACCTTGCTGCTTGCCGTCGAAGCGGGGGCCTGGGCTCTGGCCTACCGAGCCTTGGATGCATTGCCTGATACCAAGTCCGCGATGCTGTATTCGATCAGCGCTTTGACGAGTTATGGCCACGCAAACCTTGTTCTCGCAAGTCATTGGCAGATGATGGGTGCTCTGGAGGCGCTGAACGGGATGCTGCTGTTCGGCCTGACTACTGCCTCTCTGTTTGCAATGATGCAGAAGGTCTGGCCGTACAGTCCGTTGTAATTCCGTTTCTCGCGTCCGCCGCGGACGGAACCGCTTCTCCGAGCGCGTTGGCTGCGCCGGAGCATGGCCGGGCAAGCACAACACGCAGTGCTTCGACGTAGCGTGCGGTGGCGGGCCGTTCATTGGAATGCGCCGCGAAGTGGCGGGGAGTAAGATCATGCCGAGGAAATTGACGCGCTCCGGCAGCCGCTTCCTCTAGCTTTATCCAACGAGTTTCAGCCGGATCAAAATCGCAGGCTTGCGCCGATGAGCGGTCCCGACAGCGCGGCGTCGAAGACGAATCCGTCATCCTCGAAGTCAACGGCAAGATGACGATAGCCGGCCTCCAGCGCGATCCAATCCTCCAGCGCATACTGAATCATGCCCATCACTTGCCAGTCCAGGTCGGACGACACGCCAAAGCCGCCTACGTCGCCCTCGACTTGCAGGGCGAACCCGCCGCCAAGCTCGAGCCGGCCGAGGACGCCGACAATCGGGTCGACCCATGTTTGACTTCCGCTGCGTTGCCGCGTGGCGAGCGGGCCAGTCAGCGTGCCCGTTGCATCCGCGTTCCAGAGCCGCCCCCCGGCCAGCAGGTCCAATGTCGCGGGCCCATCCTGGATGACTCGGAAGGCGCCCGCGAAGCTCCAGACGACAACGTCCAGATCCACTTCGGCCGCCACGCTCACCGGGCCGCGCGAGCGCGCGCCGCCACTCTCGAGTCCGAGAAAGATCAGGTCGCTGACGAGGCCGAAGCGGTCGTAGCGCACCTCACCCGCAAGCATGATCGGTGGCGGCGTCCAGTCGATGTTCTCGAAAATATCCTTGAAGTCCACATCGACATTGATCACAGGCAGCGGCAGCCTCGAGTTTACGCCGACGTCGCCGCTGAGACCCGCCATCCACAAATAGGGACTTATGCGGAACGACCATGGAGATTCTTCCACCGGCGGCGGTTGGTTATTCGTCTGCGAACCTTCACCCGATGTCTCCTGTCCCCAGGCTTCCGGCGGCCCAAGGATGCCGAGCATTAGGGCGATCGTTGCACCAGCGACAGTCGCTTTCATCCCTGCATCGCTGACCTTATTCATGCAAACGTCCATCACGACTTCCTCCCTAAATAGAGGTTGCGATTGGAGTAGGATTTGTTGACCGTTTTTGGGGCGCTTGCCTCCTGCGATCACACTTCATTCCGCATAATTTGAGGCGGATAGATTGGACAGTTTCTTGGCGAGTTCTTGGGCATCATCGGCCGGCGGAGCCGCTTTGTCGACGGGCTTCGCCTCCGCGGCCGTCGGTTCTGGCCCCGTGTCCTGAGCAAGACAATCGGCCATGCCGCAAGTCGCCATTGCGGCGAGCGCAAAACCTGCGATCAGCATGATCACCTGGATGTGCCGCCGTTTCCCCATGTTCGACGTAACCTCGAGTCCAGCTCTGATGCGGTGCGCTTGCAGGGCCGGAACATCGTCAGGCTGGTCGCAGACATGCCTAGACGCCGACACGCCCGACGCTAGCGGTTACTGCAGTTGGAAGGGATAGATGACCTTCCAATCCGCCTTCATATCCACAACGGTCCAGCCTCCCTGAGTTGCCGCATCCAACGCCTTGTCGAGATGGCCGATGGAGGATTTGCGGTCATACGCCCATTCGCGCGCTGCATCGGTGTGGTGGACGATCAGCGCGAACCGCGGCCCGTCTCCGGCTTTCGTCCACTGGAGCATCTGCAGGTCGCCGTCGGAGTTTCCGAATGCGGCGATCGGCCGGCGCCCGATGAATTTCTGGATGCCGACGGGCTTGCCTTCCTTGTCGTCGATGAAGTCGACCTCCGCCTGCCGCACCAGAACCGGCGTGTTCCCCTCCATCTGGAACTTCAGCTTGATGCTGCTGCCCACCACTTGCTCGGGGGGAATGCCGTAGACGCGCTCGACCCAGGGCCGCATGAACTCGATGCCGCCCCCCGAGACGATGTAAGTCTTGAACTCGTTGGCGCGCAGATAGGTCAGCAGCTCCAGCATCGGCTGATAGATGAGGTCGGTATAGGCCCGCTTTTTGACCGGGTGCTTGGCCGAAGTCACCCAGTCCGTGACGATCTTTTCGAACTCCTCCGTCGTCATGCCCGCGTGTGTCGCCATGACCAATTCGAGCAGCCCTTTCTCGCCAGCGGCCGCGAGCGCTTTCATGTCGCCTTCCAATACGGCCTGGAACGGCTGCGTCGTCTTCCATTCCGGATGCTGGGACGCCAGGGCCTTCACGCGATCGATGGCGAAAAAGGAGCTGGAAGTACATCGGCTGCTCGCTCCAGAGCGTGCCGTCATTGTCGAAGGTGGCGATGCGTTCGGCAGGCGCGATGAATCCGGCGCCACCCGCCTTTGTCACCTCCTCGACAAACGCGATGATGGATTGCTTCGCGGGGCCGTCGTTCCAGGATGGCAGAGGATCAGCGGCCTGAGCGGCGGCTCCGATAAGCAGGACCAGCGTGATCGCACCCATGTGGCGCATGAAAAGCAACAGTCTACTCATCGGATTTCCCCTTTCGACCTAAGTGCGTAGCGTCATGATGAACAAAAGTGCTGCCGTAACCAGGATGAACGCTGCTCCGAGGTGTCACCCCGGAGCAGCGGCCGGACTCAGTTTCCGGAAGGCATCGGGATATTGACGCCCTCCTTCTCAAGCAAATCCCGCATGCTCTGGAACCGCTCGTATTGCGTGATGGTAATCGGACCGGTGTAGACCTCGCTTTGCAGCTTGCGCGGCGGATACTTCACGTAGGTCTTCATGAGATCCTTGATCGCCGCGCTGATGGTGACCATCGTCCAGGTTCTCTCCGTGTAGTTGTTCATGAAGATGTCGTAGCGCTCCTGCGGGTCCTGCCAGAGGTCGAATACCTGCGGCACCGTGGCGACGTACTTCTCCGCACCTTTCCAACCCAGGTTGGAATTGACGGCGAGACCGCCGGTCCCCTGTCCGTCATCGCCGCGCAGATTGAAGACGGCCTTGTAGTTGCCGACGCGCGCCGCGCCGGGCGTCAGCTCGTTCTCCGTGAAGTAGAACCAGTTCTTGCGCCCCGACGGGCCTGTGCCGAACAGGACCGGCGACATGTCGATGCTGTCGAAATAGATCGGCTTCCCTTCGCGGTCGTTCTCCGGCAGCTTGATGCCGGCCACCGATGCGAAGGTGGCCATCAGGTCGAGACCACCGACGACCTCATGGTTCTTCTTGTTGGCGGCGATCTTGCCAGGCCACCAGGCAATGGCGGGAACCCGATTGCCGCCTTCGCGCACCGTTCCCTTGGTGCCGCGGAACGGCGTGTAGCCGGCGTCCGGATAGACATCCTGCCAGGCGCCGTTGTCGGTGGTGTAGAAAACGAACGTGTTCTTGTCGAGGCCGAGCGCCCGCAGCTTATCCATGATGGCGCCGATATGGGCGTCGAGCTCCACCACCGAGTCGGCATACTTGCTCTTGGACATTGACTTATGGATGAAGTCGGGGTGCGGCAGGTTCGGTTGGTGCACCTTCATGAAATTGACGTTCAGGAAGAACGGCGTGTCGGATTTCGCAACCTGGTCGAGATAGTCGAGCGCTGCCTTCTCGATATAGCCGTCAAAGAACGGAATGCCGACGACGCCCTTGTCCGGCGTATCGACATACTGGCCGTTGATCTTGAAGTCCTCCTTTGCCGTCTCGCCCGCCTTGCCCGACAGCGACCCTTTGGTCACCTTCTCGAACATCGCGCGAAGCTCGGGGTCCATGTCGGGGAACCAGGTGGGGTCGGCATAGGTGTAGGCATTGAGATGGTAGAGGCCGGCATACTTCATCTCGTCATAACCCTGCGCGATAGGCATCGCATAATCAGCCTCGCCCAGGTGCCATTTGCCGGTGAAGAAGGTCTGATAGCCCGCGGTCTTCAGCACAGACGCCAAGGTCCACTCCGCCGCCGGCAGGCCGCCGCCCTGGCCCTGGAACGCGACGGTGGTCATGCCGCTGCGGTTCGGAATGCGGCCGGTCTGCATGGCGGCCCGGCCGGGCGTGCAGCTCGGCTGGGCATAGAAATCGAAGAACGTCATGCCCTCGTCGGCCAGGCGGTCGATATTGGGCGTGGGCATGCCGCGGCCTTCGCCGCCGCCATAAGGCCCGAGGTCGCCATAGCCGGTATCATCGGAAACGATGAGCACGATATTCGGCTTGTCCTGAGCAATAGCCGAACCTGCTGCCAGAAGAATGGCTGCGGCGGCCACGGCTGTAGCGCGGATAAATATCTGACTACGCATAGAAATCCTCCCAACTTGCCGATTGACCGCCTGCGGTCGTGTTGTCGCTACGATCCAGCCCGATTTATGCTGCTGAACATGCCGGAAATGTTTGGCCCGCATGCAAGGCCGTGAACTTGCTTGCTTTATTCGGATACGCAGATAGCGGGCACGCGGCGCAATGGCCCCATGCTCAACCTATGGAAGTATCTGTAGTTGCTTGGGATGAGGCTCACAATTGGACCAAGGTCCAATTTGCCGATGACGCCGCTACAGGCGCCGGCGGCAGCGGCCTTCGCCGCTGGTCTTTTTGCGCTCGATGCCATTCGAGCTGGCCGAACAGGGCCCCACACCCTGATTGCCCCAGCCCGCCCGAATCCTCGACCCGGCGGCTGTAAATGATTGAGTGGACAGGACATCTGGCGATTTGAGGTTTCCTGATGCTGCCGTTCAAGAACCGGACTTGGGGGTTTTTCTTCTGCGGACTGTCCGGTCGCGCGCCGATTTGAGAGTTTTTTGACGCGGTTTTGGCGCTGAGGTGACGCGGCAGGGCGTATGCTGCGCCTCCCCCAAACGTCAGGATATGAGGCAAAGACATGAATGCGATCCAACCCGCAGCGACTGTCGCCGCCGCGCCGACCCCCGTCGATTTGGCCGCCATCAAGACCCGACAGCAGGGCATATGGTCATCCGGCAACTATGCCATCGTCGGGACCACGCTTCAGATCGTCGGCGAGGAGCTGTGCGAGGCGCTGGATGTCCGGTCCGGGCAGAAGGTGCTGGATGTCGCCGCGGGCAACGGCAATTTCTCGCTGGCGGCGGCGCGCCGCTGGTGCGATGTCGTGTCGACCGACTATGTGCCGTCGCTGCTCGATCGCGGCCGCGCGCGGGCGACGGCCGAGGGTGCCGAGATCGATTTCCGCGAAGCCGATGCCGAGGCGCTGCCGTTCGAAAACAGTCACTTCGATGTCGTGGGATCCACTTTCGGGGTCATGTTCACGCCCAATCAGGAGCGCGCGGCGGCCGAACTGCTGCGGGTGTGCAAGCCCGGCGGCAAGATCGGCCTCGCCAACTGGACGCCGGAGGGATTCATCGGCCAGATGTTCAAGACCATGGGCAAGCACCTGCCGCCGCCGGCCGGCGTGAAGCCGCCGCCCTTGTGGGGCACGGTGGCGCGCCTGTCGGAACTGTTTGCGTCCCAGGCCGCGTCGATCAAGGCGGAGCCGCGGATCTTTCAGTTCCGCTACCGGTCGGCGGATCACTGGCTGGAAGTATTCCGCACCTACTATGGCCCAACGCTCAAGGCCTTTGCCGCTCTGGAACCGCGGGCCCAAGGAGCGCTGGCCGGCGATCTGAAAGCGCTCATCGAACGGTTCAACCGTTCGGGCGATCTGACGATGGTGGTGCCCAGCGAGTATCTCCAGGTTGTGATTACCCGGCGGTAACTCGGCGGCCGCCGTTGCTCTCCACAGACTGTCGTTCCGCGCGATCCTGCGACCCAGGACTTCCGGAACGACAGGGCCGGTCCCGAGCCGGCTGATCGGATACCCCACTGGATTCGCCGACACTGATGGAATAGTGTCCTGGCCGGTACAAGCTGCTGCCCGGTCTTGTATCCATGGTACTCAACGCCATGAGGCGAAAGTTCGCGAGCATGGTTCTCGCGCATCTCCCGGGGACTTCCTGACGTTGAACGGTTGGCTTTTGCCGGCGCATCCATGACTGTGCATTTGCAGGGACAAAATACATAGAGCACCGGCCGGCGTGAGCCACTTTGGCAGTGGTTTGTTCGACATGAACGGCAGTCGAGAAATCATCCGGGACGGTCACCGCGCGTTCCAGCGCGGCATGGATTCGATTGCTCAATGGCGCCCCTTACGCGACGCCGCCGGGTTCTGCGGCTTCGTCGTGGCCTATTACTTCGCCTACCGCTACGGCATGTCGTTCAGCCGGGCCGCCGCTTCGCCGTTCTGGTTCCCGGATTCGGTTCTGCTCTGCGCGCTCTTGGTGAGCCCGCCACGGCGATGGTGGCTCCTCATCGTTGCGATCCTGCCGATCCGCTTGTTTTCCGAGGTCGCGGCCGGCATTCCCGTCTGGTTCCTGCTGGCGACATCCGCGATCGATTCGGCAAAAGGCATCGTCGCGGCGCTGGTACTGCGCTGGTTGATCGACAATCCGCTGCGTCTCAAGTCGGTGCGGGAGTTCGCGCTGTTCTTTCTCTTTGCGGTGCTCCTGGTTCCCGCTGCCGGCGCCTTTGCCGGCGCCGCGGTGCGGACCGTTTTCGATCACGACTTCTGGCTTTCATGGCAGCAATGGTTTCTCGGGGATGTTCTGGCCCAGCTCATCATCACGCCCGCCATCCTTTACTGGATATTTGGCGCGCCATGGAACCTGCGGGCGCGCAGTTCCAGGCGATTCGTCGAAGGCGGCTTGGTGGCGGCCGGATTGATCGTGACCGGTTATCTGGCAACCAACAGTGAAACCAGCTCGGTCGATTTCACGGAATCGCGGTTCTATGCGCCGGTCCCCTTCTTGTTCTGGGCGGCCATTCGATTTGGCATGATGGGTGCATCAGGCGCCGTCACGGTCATTGCATTCTTTGCCGTGGAAGCCGCACTGGTGGGCCGGGGACCGTTCTCCGGCCGCTCGCCCGGCGATACCGCGCTTGCGCTGCAGCACTTTCTGTTGTGGCGATCGGCGCCGCTTTTTCTCGTGGCTGCTCTCACGGAGCAGAGATGGGGTGTCGAGCGGCGCCTGCGCGAGAGCGAGGACCGCTTTCGCAGCATGGCCAACACCGCACCCGTGCTGCTCTGGGTCTTGGATCACAACAAGCATTGCGAGTTTTTCAACCAGGGCTGGCTGGAGTTCACCGGACGTACATTGGATCAGGAAATCAAAGCCGGCTGGCTGGAGAACGTGCATCCGGAGGATGCGCAGCATTGCCGCGAGGTCTACTTCGCCGCCTTCGAGGCCCGGGAGCGGTTCGAGATCGAGTACCGGCTGCGCCGGCATGACGGCGAGTATCATTGGGTCCTGCAACGCGGCGTCCCACGTCATGCACAGAATGGCGAATTTGTCGGCTATATCGGCTCCGCCATCGACATCACCGACCGCAAGCAAGTCGAAGACAGCAACCGGAAGCTTGCCCATTCGCAACGCCTGGTGGTCTTGGGGCAGCTGAGCGCCGCAATTGCCCATGAAGTCCGGCAGCCGCTGGCTGCCATCCTGAGCAATGCGGATGCCGCCCGGAAGATGCTGAATTCTCCGCGCCCGCCGCTGGGCGAGATCCGCGACATCATCGCCGACATTCGCAAGGATGACCTGCGGGCGGACGAGGTCATCGGCCGCATCCGCGACTTCCTGCGCAAGCGGAGCCCGGAGATGCAGCCGCTGGATATCAATGCCGCGGTGTCAGACGTGTTCCGGTTCGTGGCCGCCGATGCGCGGAAGCGGCATGTGCAGATCCGGACCGACCTTGCCCCCGGGCTTCCTCTGGTGATCGGCGACCGGACGCAACTGCAACAGGTCCTGTTGAACCTGATCGTCAATGCCATGGACGCGATGCACGACATCCCCGAGGGGTCGCGCTATCTGTCAGTCCGGACGGAGTCGAATGGCAACGACGGCATCGACGTCGCGGTGGAGGATTGCGGCAGCGGTATTCCTTCCGGCGACCTGCGTCGCCTGTTCGAGCCGTTCTTCACCACGGGCATAGAAAGCATGGGACTCGGGCTGACGATCGCCCAATCCATTATTTCCGCCCATCACGGGCGTATCTGGGCGGAGAACAACCCTGGCGGCGGCGCGACATTTCACTTCAGTATCCCGGCGGCGCAAAGCCAAACGGAGCGCCGGTCGGCGAATGCGGGATAGGCCGGGAAGGTCCGGACGAGGGTTGATGGGTTGCGAGAAGTATCCCGCAAACGCAGCATAAGACGCAGCAGTAACAACTAGGCCTTGGACTAACGCCGTGCCGTCCACGGCCTTGTTGCGCGGCCTTCGCTGGCCCAATATCCGCCGCTGGATTGAACGCCTCGTCGGGGGAGGGGTGGGTATGCCGGATTTTCCGATCATCGACAGCCATGTGCATCTGCTGGAGCCCACGCGCTTCGGCTATGGCTGGACGAAGAATGCGCCGCAGCTGAAGCGGCTGGTGCTGCCTGATGACCTGATGCGCGCCGCGGTGCCGGTGGCGATCGAGCGGTTCGTCTTTGTCGAAGTGGACGTGGATTTGCCGCAGCATCTGGACGAAGCGGCCTGGATCGATGGGCTGGCGCGGGCGGACAAGCGGCTGGCCGGCATGGTGGCGGCGCTGCCGCTGGAGCGCGGCAAGGCGATCGAGCCGGAGCTGGATCAGCTTTGCCGGAACAAGAGCCTGCGCGGCATCCGCCGGCTGATCCAGAACCAGGCCGATCCCGACTTTTGTATCCGCCCCGCCTTCATCGAGGGGCTGAAGCTGCTGGCGGCGCGCAATCTGGTGTTCGATATCTGCGTCTTCCACCATCACATGCCCAATGTGCTGAAGATGGTGCGGCAATGCCCCGAGGTCCGGTTCGTGCTGGACCATATCGGCAAGCCGGGCATCAAGGCAGGGCTGATCGATCCCTGGCGGCAACATATGAAGGAGCTCGCGGCGCTGCCCAATGTGGATTGCAAGATCTCCGGCGTGACCACGGAGGCCGATCACAAGAACTGGACGCGGGAGCAGCTCAAGCCCTATGTCGCCCATAGCATCGAGGCCTTCGGCTTCGACCGCGTGATGTATGGCGGCGACTGGCATGTTTCCGAGCTGGCGGGCAGTTATCCGGAGTGGGTGGAGATCGTCGACTGGGTGACGGCGGGGGCGACGCCGGCGGAGAAGCGCAAGCTGTTCCGCGACAACGCGATCCGGGTCTATCGCCTGAATGGGGCCGCATGAGCGGGACGGCCCCGGCTTGGCAGCGGCGCGCCTACAGCATCGACGCCCTGCGCGGACTGGCGCGTGGCGCGCTGCCGCGGCCGGTGTTCGACTTCGCCGATGGCGGTGCGGAGGATGAATCCACGCTCCGGCGGAATGAGGCGGCGTTCGATGACCTGCGATTGTTGCCGCAGCCCTTGCGTGGCGCGGCGGCACGCGATCTGTCGGTCACGCTATTCGGCAAGCGCCTGAGCCTGCCGGTCATCGTCGGCCCGACCGGATTGGCCGGGCTGTTCTGGCCCGATGGCGAGCGCTGTGCGGCGCGCGCGGCGGCAGCGGCCGGCACGGGTTTCTGTCTCAGCCACGGTTCGGTCTGCAGTCTGGAGCAGCTGGCGGCGACCGGCGCCGCCCCACGCTGGATGCAGGTGTTCGTCTACCGCGACCGCGGCTTTACGCGCGAACTGACGGAACGGGCGGCGGCGGCCGGTTTCGATGCCCTGGTGCTGACGACCGACAATCAGCTTTTGGGCAATCGGGAGCGCGACATCCGCAATGGATTCTCGATCCCGCCGCGCTTCGGGCCGGCGGAGTATCTGTCGATGGCGCTGCGGCCGGGCTGGCTGTGGCGCATGCGCGGCGAGTTGAAGCGCATTACCTTCGGCAATTATGTGCGGCCGGGAGAAGCCGCCGACATCCGCGCGATCGCGGGGCGCATGGCGTCGCTGCTCGATCCCTCGATGACCTGGAAGGATGTGGAGGAGCTGCGCAAGATTTGGAGCGGACCGCTGATCCTCAAGGGCGTGCTGCATCCGGCGGAGGCCAAGATGGCCGCAGAGCGCGGCATCGATGGCGTGATCGTGTCCAACCATGGCGGCCGGCAACTCGATGGCGCGCCGGCGAGCCTCGAAGCGCTGCCGGCGGTGGTGGATGCGGTCGCTGGCAAGATCCCGGTGCTCATGGACGGCGGCGTGCGCCGGGGTGCCGACGTGGTCAAAGCGCTGGCGCTGGGCGCCGCGGCCTGTCTGGTCGGACGGCCGCAGCTCTGGGGCCTCGCGGTCGCGGGCGAAGCCGGCGTCGCCCATATGCTGGAAATCTACCGGCGCGAGATCGATCGCGTGCTCGGCCTCTGCGGCATCACCCGCATCGCCGATATCGACAGGAATCTGCTCTTCACCCAATACCGACAGGAATAGATCATGATCAAGGATCCGCCCGCCCTTACCATCCGCCGCAACTTTCCCCGGCCGACGCCGGCGGAGGTTGCCGCCTTCGCCGATGTGCCGACCGGCTATGTGGTCGACGCGCTGGGTGGCCGCGGCGCGCTGGACTATCGCATCAAGCCGCTGCTGCCGGTGAAATCCGTGATGGTGGGCGTGGCCGTCACCTGCCATTGCGGCCCGGCGGACAACCTGGCGGCATTCGGCGCGCTCGAGGTGGCGAAGGCGGGCGACGTGGTGGTGGCTGCCACGGACGGCTTCACCGCGACGGCGCTGGTGGGCGATCTCTTTATGGGCATGGCGCGCAATCGCGGCCTCGCCGGCCTGGTGACCGACGGGCTTGCCCGCGACCTGCCAGGCATCCAGGCCGTGGGGCTGCCGATCTACTGTGCGGGCGTGACGCCGAACTCGCCGGCGCGGGTCGGGCCGGGGACGGTGGGACTGCCGGTGGTGGTCGGTGGCTCGGTCGTGGAGTCCGGCGACATCGTCATCGGCGATGTGGATGGTATCGTGATCATCCGGCGCTCGGAGGCGGCCGCTGTCATCGCCAAGCTGGCGGACATCCGCACAGCCGAAGCGGCGCTCGACGCCAAGGTGAAGGGTGGTCTGCAGGTGCCGGAGTTCTTCAAGAGCGTGCTGGCGTCGGATCGGGTGGTGGAGGTGGAGTGACGGTGACCTCCGATTTGTCATCCCGGGTCCGGCGCTTCAGCGACGGAACCCGGGACCCAAGAACACGGGCGGTCCGGAGTGGTATCGATCGCAGGCTTGGTGTGTGCCGGCGCTGACTGTGACTTGACCCGCCGCTCCCTGCGATCGTCGACACAAATTGAATGGGATCGTGAGCTTGGGTCCCGGATGATTGCGCTGAAGTGCAATCTCCGGGATGACAAATTTTCGAACCTCGATCGCCAATTACAGCGTTGGAACTCCAAGATAACCCAGTCATTTCCCGGCCGACACAAAATTCCACATAAATTGACAAAATCTGGCAATATGCCAAAATTATGCTACCTTGAGGTCGTCTTGCGTCGGGGCGCGGGTTTGCCATGGGGACTCCAGAGATGCCGGATCGCTCGCTTGCAAACCTCCCTGGGCCTGCGGCCGGCGGTGTGACCGGCGCCCCGACGCAACGATGAGCACGCTGACCCTGGCCCATGTGACGCGGCGTTATGGCGGCTTCACCGCCGTCGATGATGTCTCGCTCGATGTGGCCGATGGCGAGTTCGTGACGCTGCTCGGGCCGTCGGGCTGCGGCAAGACCACGACGCTGCGCATGGTCGCCGGCTTCATCGCGCCCGACGGCGGCGAGATCCGGTTCGGCGACCGCCAGATGACCGATGTGCCGCCGCACCGGCGCAACACCGCGATGGTGTTCCAATCCTATGCGCTTTTTCCCCACATGTCGGTGGCGGACAATATCGCCTTCGGCCTGCGCATGCGGAAGCTGTCGGCGGCGGAGCGGGAGAGCCGCATCGCCGAGGCGCTGGACATGGTGAGCCTGCGCGGCCTGGAGAAGCGGCGGCCGGGCGAACTCTCCGGCGGACAGCAGCAGCGCGTGGCGCTGGCGCGCGCCATCGTCACGCGGCCCGATATCCTGCTGTTCGACGAGCCGCTGTCGAACCTGGACGCCAAGCTGCGCGAGAAAGTGCGCATCGAGATCCGGGACCTGCAGCGGCGGCTGCGCATCACCACGCTCTACGTCACCCACGACCAATCGGAGGCGATGGCGATCTCCGACCGGATCGTGGTGATGAATGGCGGCCGCATCGAGCAGGAGGGCGATCCCGCCACCATCTACCGCCAGCCGCGCAGCGCCTTCGTCGCGGATTTCCTGGGCGCGGCGAACATCGTCGCGGTAACAGCGATTGCCGACGGCATGGCCGAGACGGCGGTGGGACGTTTCGCCTTTACCGGTGAGAGGCCGGCGCATGGCGGTGCAAGATTGAGCTGGCGGCCCGAAGATATGCAGCTCGTGCCCGACGGCACCGGCAATATCCGCGACGCCATCCTGCGCAGCGCCGTGTTCCGCGGCAATTTCACCGAGTTGCTGGTGGAAGCGGCCGGACAGCAATTGCGGGCGCAGGTCGATAGCGGCGTGGTCTTGCGGGAAGGCCAGCGCGTATCCTTCGCCGTGCGGCCGGACCGGGTGCGGATCGTCGCATGAATACCCTGCAGCCCCGCTGGCCAGCCCTGTTGCTGCTCATCATTCCCGGGGCGGGGTTCATCTTCTGCTTCCTCGCTGCCGCCATCGCCATGACCTTCCTGCAGAGCATCGGCCTCTACTCGCTGGTCGGCGAGTCGCGGCTGACGGGCGAGTACTGGCAGGTCATCTTCGACAGGACCTTCATCGATAGCTTCCTGTTCTCGCTGAAGGTGGGCCTGGGCAGCGCGTTCGGCACCCTGATCTTTGCCTATCCCCTGGCGCTGTTCCTGCGGCGGCGCGGCTTCGGCACGCGCACCATCGGCTCGATCGTCAAGATCCCGCTGTTCGTGCCGGCATTGGTCGCCGCTTTCCTGATCCTCAATGTGCTGGCCTATAACGGCATCCTCAACAGCCTGCTGATGGAACTCGGGCTGATCGACCGGCCGTTCCGCATGCTGAACGACAAGTTCGGCTGGAACGTGCTGGTCATCCAGATCTGGAAGAACCTGCCGTTCCAGCTGCTGATCCTGGCGTCGGTACTGCAGACCATCCGCACGGACATCGAGGACGCGGCGCGCAATCTCGGCGCCAGCCCGCTCCGCGTGATCTTCCATGTCACGCTGCCCCTGTCCGTGCCGGGCATCCTGATCGCCATCGTGCTGGTTTTCATCCTGACCTTCGGCGATTTCGCCATCACGCGGGTGGCGGGGCCGGTCTATCCCTCATCGCTGTCGGTGCTGATGTACACCGATGCCTTCACCCTGCAGCAATGGGGGCCGGCCGCCTGCATCGGCGTCGTCATTGTCGTCACCTCGCTGCTGTTCGTTGGTGTCTATGCGCGCACCGCCCGCGCGCTGCAGGAGATGGGACGGTGACCGCCGCGGCCATGGCCATGCCCGCGCCGCGCCGCCGCGCGCGGCTGACCCTGCGCCGTTTCCTGGCGCGGCTGGTCATCGCGCTTCTGGTGCTCTGGACCGGCGTGCCGCTATTCATGGCCGTCATGTGGTCGCTGGTGAATCCGGACGAGCCCTGGTCGCCGCCGGCGATCCTGCCGCCGAGCCTGTCGCTGGCGCAGTGGGAATATGTGTTCGAATTCTCGGAGATCGGCCGCGCGGTCAGCACCAGCTTCATCCTGGCGCCCATTGTTACGGTGGTGTCCTTCCTGCTGTCGCTGCCCACGGCCTATGCGCTGGGCCGCTGCCAGTTTCCCGGCAAGGAAGCGCTGCGCGTCCTCATCCTGCTGCCGATCGTGCTGCCGGCCATGGTGATCGCCATGTTTCTCAGCCGCGTGTTCCAGGGCCTCGGCCTGTCGCAGACCTTCGTTGGCCTGGTGATCGGCCACACGCTGCTCAGCATGCCCTATATGCTGCGTATTCTCGCCACCGCGTTCGAGGCCATCCCGCAGGACGTGATCGACGCCGCGCGCAATCTCGGCGCCGGGCAGTTGGCGCTAGTGTGGCATGTGTTGATTCCCCTGGTCATGCCCGGCCTGTTCGCCGGCGCGGTGTTCACCTTCATCAACAGCCTGGAAGAATTCAACCTGACCTTCGTGATCGGCACGCCCACATTCCAGACCATACCGACAGTGCTGTTCGACTATCTGGGCTATCATTTCGTGCGCACCAACGCCGCCGTGGTTTCAATCATCCTGATGGTGCCCAGCGTCGCGCTTTTGTTTATCGCAGAGCGCTTTCTGAAGACGGAGTATCTGTCCTCCGCTTTCGGAAAGCTTTGACAAACGGCCGCCGGCGATCCGCCGGGGTCAAACAGAGGGAGGAGACGAAGATGACCACAAGACGCGCTTTCCTGTCCGCCGCTGTCGGTTTGGCGGCGCTCACCGCCGGACCTGGATTTGCCAACGCTGCCGACGATTTGCTGACCCAGCCATGGGACAAGGTCGTGGAAGCGGCGAAGGCAGAAGGCAGCATGACCTTCTACGCCTGGTGGGGCGAGGAGTTCTGGCGCACCGCGGCCAAGGATTTCGAGGCCAAGTACGGCATCGCCGTGAATGTCGTCACCGGCGACCGGCCGGCGAATATCGGCAAGGTGGTGGCCGAGGCGTCGAGCGCCGAAGGCACCATCGACGCGCTGCTGGTGGGGGGCGTGGAGTTGAAGGGCCTGCTGGATGCCAAGGCGCTCTATGGCCCGCTGGTGGGGGTGATCCCCGACTCCGACAAGCTTGATGCAAAGTTGTCGACGGTGCAGGAAGGCTATGCCACCGGCGGCTATCTGGTGCCGGTCTACCGCAACCAGACCGGTTTCGTGTATGACCCGGAGAAAGTGCCGACACCGCCGCAGACCTGGGACGAATTCACGGCCTGGCTCGACGCCAATCCCGGGCAGTTCGCTTTCAACGATCCGTCCAAAGGCGGTTCCGGCCAGGCTTTCGTGCAGGCGGCGATCGTCAACATCCTCGGCGACGAGAAGCGATATGACGGCGATACCGAACTGGACAAGGCGAAGGTCGCCGACTGGGGCAAGGTGTGGGACTGGTTCAACGCCAATGAGGACAAGTTCACCATCACGGCGTCGAACAACGACTCCCTCGACCGCGTGAACCAAGGCGAGGTGATGATGGCCTCGGCCTGGGACGACGACACCGCGGTGTCGCTCTCCAAGGGCACGCTGTTCAAGCGGGCGAAACTCTACATCCCCACGCTCGGCATGCCCGGCGGCGGCGACAGCCTGGGCATTCCTGCCAACGCCCCGCACAAGGCGGCGGCGCTGCTGTTCGTCAGCTACCTGATCCAGGCCGACGTGCAGAAGCAGCTCAACGCCACCATCGGCAGCTATCTCGCGCGCACGGACATATCGGGCGAGAACGCGCTGATCCCCGAAGATCAGCGCCAGCAGAATGGCCGGCCGTGGATACCGGGCGCTTATAAGGGCTATTTCATCGAGCAGTTCGTGTCGCAGGTGCTGCAGCAGTAGGCGGCGTGTTCGCCGCAACCAAAGTTGTCATCCCGGATAACCGCGCACGAGACAAACGCTTCGCGTTTGCTTGGGAAGCGCGGTTTCCGGGATGACAAATGTGATTACTTCTTCTTCCTTCGCGTCGCCAGCAGGCAGAGATAGTCCAGGCACAGACTCGCGCCAGCCAGCGCGGTGATCTCGCCGACGTCGTAGGCGGGCGCCACCTCCACCAGGTCCATGCCGACGAAATCGATATCGACGAGGCCGCGGATAATGCGCTGCGCTTGCCAGGTCGTGAGTCCGCCGCAGACCGGCGTACCGGTGCCCGGCGCATAGGCGGGATCAAGGCAGTCGATATCGAATGACAGATAGGCTTTGCGCTTGCCGACGATCTTCTTCACCTCGTCGATGACCGCCTGCGGTCCCTTCTCGTGCACCCAATTGGCGTCGAGAATATTGAAACCATGGGTCTCGTCGTTGTGGGTGCGCAGGCCGATCTGCACCGAATGCCCGGGATCGACCAGCTTCTCCTGGGCGGCATGGAAGAACATGGTGCCGTGATCGAGGCGCTTCTCGTCCTCGCGCCAGGTGTCGGAATGGGCGTCGAAATGGACCAGCGACAGCGGTCCGTATTTCTTCTGGTATGCGCGCAGCAGCGGATAGGCGATGAAATGGTCGCCGCCGAGAGTCAGCAGCGTGGCGCCGGCATCGAGTATCTCCGTCGCATGGGCCTCGATGGCGCCGACAATCTCCTGCGGCTTGCCGGGATCGAAGAAGCAATCGCCATAGTCGACGACCGACAGGGTCTCGAACGGATCCATATGCCAATGGCCGGGACCGCCGAACCAGGCCATGTTGGTCGAGGCGGCGCGGAGCGCGCGCGGTCCGAAGCGGGCGCCCGGCCGGTTGGTCGTCGCGGTATCCAACGCCACGCCGCTGACAGCCACGTCGACGCCGGTCAGGTCCTTGGTGTAGCGGCGGCGCAGGAAGCTGGTGACGCCGCTATAGGTGGGCTCATAGCCCATGCTGTCTTTGCTGCTGCGCGTGATGGCGCGGTCGGTAATCCGCTCAAGCATCTTTGTTCTCCGCCGGACGGGCGCCGGTGGCTCCGCAGATAGTGCCAAACCGTGACAAATACAAGCTGGGTCAGCCGATTTTGTGACCGTCGCGGATCAGGCTGTCGATCGTGGCGCGGATGCCGGCTTCGAGCTTGTCCACCATCTCGTCCACCTGCGCCTCCGTCAGGATGAGCGGCGGCGACATGATGTTGAGATGCTCCAGCGGCCGCACGATCAGGCCGAGCTCCTCGCAATAGCTGGAGATGCGCTTGCCGATGGCCACGCCCTCGCCGAACACGGCCTTGGTCTCCTTGTCGGCGACATACTCGGTGCACATCATGAAGTTCCGGCCGCGCACATCGCCGACGATGGGCAGGCTGTAGAGGTCGCGCAATCGTTTTTCCAAGTATGGGCCGACCTTGCGCACATGGCCGCAAAGGTCTTCCCGCTCCATGATCTCGATATTCTTCAGCCCGGCGACGCAGGCCACGGGATGGCCGGAATAGGTGAAGCCATGGGTGAACCAGGCGTCGGGATCGGGAGCGGCGATGACGTCATACACTGCATCGGAGAAGATCGTCGCGGCCAGGGGAATGTAGCCCGAGGAGATGCCCTTCGCGGTGACGATGATGTCGGGCTCGATGCCGAAGACGTCCTTGGACGCGAACCAATGGCCGACGCGGCCGAAGGCGGTGACCACCTCGTCGGAGATGTAGAGCATATCGTATTTGCGGCAAAGCTCGCGGGTACGGCCGTGATAGCCCAGGGGCGGCACCAGCACGCCGCCGGCGCCGAGGATCGGTTCGGCAATGAAGGCGGCGACATTTTCGGGGCCAAGCTCGAGAATTTTCTGCTCCAGCTCATTCACCAGGAAATCGCAGAACTGCTCGGGCGTCATGCCCTCCGGCCGCCGATAGACATAGGGCGAGGAGACGTGATGCACGATATCGGTGATGTAGTGGAACAGGGACGAGCGGTCGCTGCTGCGTCCCGTGAGCGACATGCCGAGATAGGTCGAGCCGTGATAGGCGTCTATGCGAGAGATGATATGGCGCTTCTGCGGCTTGCCGCGGCGCGCGTGATAGTAGTGCGTCAGCCGTACGGCGGTGTCGTTGGCATCGGAACCGGTGCAGGCGAAGGCGACGTGATTGAGCGAGCCCGGCGCCAGCTCGGCCAGCTTCGCCGCCAGTTCGGCAGCCGGCGGATTGGTGGTGTCGACAAAGGTGTTGAAGAAGGGCAGCCGGCGCACCTGCTCGGCGATGGCATCGGCCATTTCATTCCGGCCATAGCCGATGCCCATGGACCAGAGCGAGCCGATGCCATCGAGATAGCGCTTGCCGCGGGAGTCGATGATGTAGGCATCGCTGCCCTCGGCCACGACCAGCGAGCCGTCCTTCCTGAAGGAATCGAAATGCGTCCAGGGATGCAGGAAATGATCCCGGTCCTTCCGCCAGATTTCCTCGGTGTTGTAGTTCGAGGCGGGCGCTTTCAATTCAAGTGGCATGATCCGTTCTCCGGCGAATTTGCTTCGCACTCAGGCTATTATGATCATGGTTGCCGATTCCGCAAATGCTGGGCGGCTTTGGAAGGGCATAGTAAAATTTGTCATCCGGAAGCCGAGCGTCAGCGAGGTTATCCGGGATGACAAGTGAGGGTAAGCGATTGGCTTAGCTGCTCTTGTATCCACACGCTTCGAAGCGCCCACGCAGATGTTCGGGCACAGGTGCTTCGGCCGTGATCGGCGCTCCACCATCATCGAACGGAATCGAAATCCGCCGCGCGATCAGATGCATGGGAATCTTGCTGTCCTTTCCCGCGGCGCCGTAAACGGGATCGCCGAGGACCGGGCAGCCGAGCGACGCGCAGTGGACGCGGATCTGGTGCGTGCGGCCGGTGCGGGGCTTGAGCTCCAGCCAGGTCATTGCCTCCGCCTGGCCAAGAATTTTGTAGTCCGTGGTGGCATGATGGCCGCCGGCATCGGCAATCATGCGCCAGCCGCTGACGTCGCTGATCTTCTTGAGGGGAGCGTCGATCGTTCCCGAGGCCTGTGGCGGCTTGCCGTCGACAATGGCCCAGTAGGTCTTGCCGATGCTCCCGGCGGCGAACAGCTCATGCAGCTTGCGCAGCGCGCTGCGCTTCTTCGCCAGGATCAGGCAGCCGCTGGTGTCGGCATCCAGCCGGTGCGCCAGCATCGGCACATGTTTGGGATGATCGGCCAGCAGCGGCAGCAACGCTTCGAGATTGGGCCCGCCGCGCGGGCCGCCATGGACCGGCAGACCGGCCGGCTTGTCGATGATCAGGAGCCGGTCGTCCTTGTACAGGATACGGCTGCGCCATTCATCGGCCGGCGAAGGCCTTCGGGGTGCGGCGGCGGTCATGGTTAGGGCCCGGCTCTGTCCAACTGGTAACGGGTTTCTATTTCGCCGCCGGGCCGCCGCCAGGGCAAGCGGCAATTGACTAGCCCTGTTCCCATGGCCGCCGATCGCCTAGGATGCCGCCGTCAAAAAGGGGCCGCCTAATGATCGAACCAGCTCTCCGTACCGTGCCGCAAGCTTGGCGCCAGAACTTGCCGACTCTGCAGCAGTTGGAGCGCAAGCTGCTCTGGCTGTCAGCCTGGATGATCCATAACGCGAACCATCTCCGGCCGCAGCGCGATGGGCTCAAGGTCGGCGGCCATCAGGCCTCCAGCGCCTCGGTCGCGTCGATCATGACAGCACTGTATTTCTCCGTGCTGCGGCCGGAGGACCGGGTGGCGGTGAAGCCCCACGCCAGCCCGATCTTCCACGCGATCCAATACCTGCTGGGCAACCAGACGCTGGAGCGGCTGCAGAATTTCCGCGCCCTCGGCGGCGCCCAGTCCTATCCATCGCGCACGAAGGATGCCGACGACGTGGATTTCTCCACGGGTTCCGTCGGGCTCGGCGTGGCGATGACAGCCTTCGCCGGGCTGGTGCAGGACTATGTCGAATTGAAGGGCTGGCTGCCGAAGGATCTCGGCGCCGGCCGGATGATCGCCATCGTCGGCGATGCGGAGCTGGACGAAGGCAACATCCACGAGGCCCTGATCGAAAGCTGGAAACAGGACATCAGGAATTGCTGGTGGATCATCGACTACAACAGGCAGAGCCTGGATGCGGTGGTGTCGGACCGGCTGTTCCTGGGCATCGAGAGCCAGTTCAAGGCGGTCGGCTGGCGCGTCGTCACGCTGAAATACGGCAAGAAGCTGGAGGCGGCGTTCGCGCGGGCGGATGGCGAGGCGCTGCGGCGCTGGATCGACGATTGCCCGAACTCGCTCTATTCGGCCCTGGTGTTCAAGGGTGGCCGCGGCTGGCGGGAGCATCTCACGCGCGATCTCGGCAGCCTGCCGGGAATCCGCCGCCTGCTGGACGAGCATGACGACGACGCGCTCGCGGCGCTGATGACCAATCTGGCGGGCCACGATCTGGAAGCGCTGCTCGAGGCTTTCCACGGCATCCCCGACGATCACCGCACCTGTTTCGTCGTCTACACCATCAAGGGCTTCGGCCTGCCGTTCGCCGGGCACAAGGACAATCACGCCGGCCTGATGAATGCCGATCAGATGGCGGAGTTCCGCCGCCAGCACCATATCGGCGACGGCGCGGAGTGGGACAAGTATGAGGGCCTGACGCTGACGCCGCCGGTGCTGGATGAATTCCTGGCGGCGTTGCCCTTCGCCGCCAAGGGAACGCGTCGATTCATATCGCCGATGGTCGAGCTACCCGAGCAATTGCCGCTGGCGATCACGCCGCGCATGTCGACCCAGGAAGGCTTCGGTCGCGTGCTGGCGGATCTGGCGCGGATCGGCGGGCCGCTGGCGGAGCGGATCGTCACGACGTCGCCCGATGTGGCGGTGTCGACCAATCTCGGCGGCTGGGTCAACCGGCGCGGCGTGTTCAACCGCCATCGCCGCGAGGATGTTTTCAGCGAACAGAAGGTGGTGTCCGCGCAGCGCTGGCAGATGACGCCGGCCGGCCAGCATATTGAGCTGGGCATCGCCGAAAACAATCTGTTCATCCTGCTGGCGGCGCTCGGCCTCTCGCACTCGCTGTTCGGCGCGCGGCTGCTGCCGATCGGCACGGTGTACGATCCCTTCATTCAGCGCGGCTTGGACGCGCTCAACTATGCTTGCTACCAGGATGCGCGGTTCATGCTGGTGGCGACGCCATCGGGCCTGGCGCTGGCGCCGGAGGGCGGCGCGCACCAATCCGTCGGCACGCCGTTGATCGGCCTGGCGCAGGACGGCCTAGCCGCATTCGAGCCGGCCTTTGTCGACGAGCTGGCGGCGATCCTGCGCTGGTCGTTCGACTACATGCAACGGGATGGCAGTGGGCATAGCGACCCCACCGAATGGCTGCGCGACATCAAGGGCGGCTCGGTCTATCTGCGGTTGTCCACCCGCACGCTGGCGCAGCCGGAGCGCAATCTGGACGGCGGCTTGCGCGAACAGATCATCGCCGGCGGCTATTGGCTGAAACCGCCGGCCGCCGGATCGAAGCTGGCCATCGTCGCCATGGGTGCGGTGATGCCGGAGGTTTTGGAAGCCCACGCGCAGCTCAGCGACGAGATGCCGGAGGTGGGGCTGCTCGCAGTGACGTCGGCGGACCGGCTGAATGCCGGCTGGCATGCGGTGGAGCGGGCGCGGCAGTCGGGTCATCGCGATGCGCAATGCCATCTGGAAAAGCTGTTGATGCCGCTGGCGCCCGATGCCGGGCTCGTCACCATCCTCGACGGCCATCCGGCGACGCTGAGCTGGATCGGCGGCGTGCGCGGCCATCGGGTGCGGCCGTTGGGCGTGGAGCATTTCGGCCAATCGGGCGATATCCCCGATCTGTTCGAACGCTACCGCATCGATGCCGCGGCGATATTGGATGCCTGCGCGGCCGTCTGCCTTCGATCCTAGAGTTGCGAAGCTTGCGCGCCGGAGCGCGTAGCTCAGGCGGTTAGAACTCCGACCAATCCGCTTTGGCGCCGGCGGCAGCCCTGGCTGCGGGCCTGCTTCGTGGCGCCGGCTCTGGTGCTGGCTCGGCCGCTTGCGGGGCAAACTCCTGAAGCAGCCGCTTCTGCTGCCGCTGAGGTTCAGACTTGGCGGCAGACTTCATCGGCGCTCGGCCCGATGTCTTGAAGAAGCCGATGACATCGAGGAGCTGTTCCGCCTGCTGATCGACGGAGGCGAGCGAGGCGGAGGACTCCTCCACCAGTGCTGCGTTCTTGTGGGTGACCATTTCCATCTGGGTGACCGAGTTCGTCCACCTGCTGCACGCCCAGGGACTGTTCCTGGCTGGCGCTGGCGATCTCCGCGACGATGTCGGCGACGCGCTTCACGGACGCGACGATGTCGGCCAGGCTGCCGCCGGCACGATTGACCAGGGCTACGCCCTTGCTCACCTGCGTGCCGCTTTCGGCGATCAGCGCCTTGATCTCCTTGGAGGCCTGACCGGAACGCTGCGCCAGGGCGCGGACTTCCTGCGCTACCACGGCAAAGCCACGGCCGGCATCGCCGGCGCGCGCCGCCTCGACTGCGGCGTTGAGGGCGAGCAGGTTGGTCTGGAAGGCGATCTCTTCGATCAACCCGACGATTTCGCCGATGCGCTGCGAGGATTGCTCGATGCGGCCCATGGCTTCCGTCGCCTCCAGGGCAACGCCGCCGCTGCCTTCGGCTGATTTCCGCGCCGCCAGCGCGAGCTGGTTGGCTTGCTGCGCGTTCTCGGCATTGCCCTTCACGGTGACGGAGAGCTCGCGGATGGCGGCCGCCATCTCCTGCAGGCTGGCGACCTGCTCCTCGGTGCGGGCGGAGAGATCGGTGGAGCCGCTGGAAAGCTGGCCGGTCGCGGTCTTGATCGCAGCCATGCCGTCGATGGTCTCGCCGGCGATGGCTGCGAGCTTTTCGGCGGTGAGGTTGGTGTTGGCCTTTAGTTGCTGCAGGGCGCCCTGATAGTCGCCGACGACGCGGCGCGTCAGGTCGCCATGGGCCAGGCCGGCAATGACGGCGCCGACTTCGCTGACCGCATGATTGACCGTGCGCACCAGCTTGTTGATGCCCTCGGCCAACTGCAGGGCGATGCCGTTGCGGCCGGCGAGATCGATCTGGCCCGTCAGGTCGCCGGAAACGGCGGCGTCCAGCAAGCTCCGCAGATCTTCCTGGATGTTCTGCATCGCCACGACGGCCAGCTTGCTTTCGGTGATGTCGAGAATGACGCCGTCGAGATAGAGCGGCTTGCCGTCGGCGTCCTTGATCACGCAGCCCTTCTCGAACACCCAGCGATAGGATCCGTCCTTGTGGCGCAGGCGGTATTCAACCGAGAAGGGTTGGTTGCGCTGCGCTGAAGCGGCGACGGAATCATCGACCAGCTTCGTATCTTCGGGGTGGATGAGCGAGCCGAACGTCATCGGGCCGCCGGCCATGAATGTTTCCGGCGCATAGCCGACCATGCCGCGGATGCCCTGGCTCATGAACAGCATCGTCCAGTCGGCGTTCCAGTCGCAGCGATAGACCGAGCCCGGCAGGTTCACCACCAGCGACTCGTATTTCTGCCGGCTGTCGGCCTGGTCTCTGAGAACGCGCTGATAAGTCGCCCTGGGTGGCGCGTAACTGGGCGACGGCGCCTAATGCGCCGAGAGCCATGATCAGGCCGCCGCAGCCGAATCCGATGGCGGTCCAACCGTCGAACAGGAAGCTCGCGCCGGCAACAAAGGCGCCGATGACGATGGCAGCAAGGATTGGCCACAGTGGGCGGCCGTTGGCGATCGTAGTATTGTCGGTGAGAGTTCATGGCGGTCCCAGGTTTTCCGTATGCCGAGTTGCAACCGATCGATGCAGCCACGCCGGGTGGCAGCCGAAACCTGCGACCATAGGGAAACATGATTAAATAGAGTTTAATCGATTAGCCGGCGCCAACTGCCCAATATTATTGGGCGTTTGCCAGTTACATGAACAACCGCCAGTAGAAGCCTAAGGCTCCTCTGACCTGACCTTCAATGAAGTAGAATGGCTTCTAGAATTCGGACCAGTCGGCGGCCGTAGCGGAGGCTGCCGGCTTCGGGCGCGGCGCTCTCTCGGGTGCCATCGGCGCGGCGGATCCGGCGGCCGGGAACTCCTGCTTGAGTCGGCTCTGCAAGGCGTTCGCCGGCGCCTTCGCGGCGGGCCGTACCGGCGCCCGGGACTCTGTCTTGAAAAACGTAATCAACCGCTGCAGCTGCTCGGCCTGCTGATCCACCGACGCCAGAGATGCCGTCGATTCATCGACCAGCGAGGCGTTCTTCTGCGTCACCGTCTCCATCTGCGTCACGGAATCGTCGACCTGCTGTACGCCGAGCGACTGTTCCTGGCTGGCGCTGGCGATCTCGGCCACGATATCGGCGACGCGTTTCACCGAAGCGACGATGTCGGCCAAGCTGCCGCCGGCGCGATTGACCAGCGCGACGCCCTTGCCCACTTGATTGCCGCTTTCGGCGATCAGCGCCTTGATCTCCTTGGAGGCCTGACCGGAGCGTTGCGCCAGGGCCCGCACTTCCTGCGCCACCACCGCAAAACCGCGGCCGGCATCGCCGGCGCGCGCCGCTTCGACCGCGGCGTTGAGGGCGAGCAGGTTGGTCTGGAAAGCGATCTCCTCGATCAGGCCGACGATCTCGCCGATGCGCTGGGAGGATTGCTCGATGCGGCCCATGGCTTCGGTCGCTTCACGGGCGACGCCGCCGCTGCCTTCGGCCGAAGCGCGAGCCGCCAGTGCGAGTTGGTTCGCCTGCTGCGCATTCTCGGCGTTGCCTTTCACCGTGACCGACAATTCCCGGATCGCGGCCGCCATCTGCTGCAGGCTGGCGACCTGCTCTTCGGTGCGCGCGGAGAGATCGGTGGAGCCGCTGGAAAGCTGGCCGGTCGCCGCCTTGATGGCGGCCATGCCGTCGACCGTTTCGCCGACGATGGTGGCCAGCTTGTCCGCGGTCATGTTGGTGTTCGACTTCAGCTGCTGCAACACGCCCTGATAGGAGCCGGCGACCCGCTTGGAGAGATCGCCATGGGCCAGCGCTTCCATCACGGTGCCGACTTCGCTGACCACCTGATGGACGGTGCGCACCAGGCTGTTCACGCTATCGGCAAGTTGCTTGGCCAGGCCGGACCGGCCGGTCAGGTCGATCTGCTTGGTGAAGTCGCCGGCCAGCGCGGCATCGAGCAGCGCGCGCAACTCTTCCTGGATGCGCTGCATGGCGAGGATCGCCTGCTTGCGGTCGGTGATGTCGAAGATCACGCCGTCGAGGAAGATTGGTTTGCCGTCGGCCGACTTGATCACCCGGCCTTTTTCGAACACCCAGCGTTCCGAGCCATCCTTGTGGCGGACGCGGTATTCGATGGTGAAGGGCTCGTCGCGGCTGGCGGCGGCGGCGACCGCATCCTCGACGATCTTGGCGTCTTCGGCATGGATCAGCGATCCATAGGTCACGCCACCGCCGGGCAGGAAGGATTGGGATGGATAGCCGACGATGCTGCGGATGCCATCGCTCATGAAGTTCATGGTCCAGTCGGCATTCCAGTCGCCGCGATACACGGCGCCCGGCAAATTGCCGACCAGGGATTCGTATTTCTGGCGGTTGTCTTCCTGCTCTGCGAGCACGCGGTGATAGGCGTGCTGGGTCGTGCGCAGCAGCGTGAGGCCGCCGAGGGCGCCCAGCGCCATAATGGCGCCGCCGCCGATCAAGCCGGTGACGAGCCACTCGGGGAACAGCAAGCCGGAGGCGGCGACGAAGAAGCCGATCACCACAGCCACTGCGATCGGCCAGATCGGCCGGTTCGTCAGAGTATGCTCAGCGTCGTCCATGGATCCCCGCTCAGACCTGACCGCGAATGCAACTGCCGGCCGGACTCTCGGCGAGCCGGCTCGGTGTCGGCAGGGATCATCAAGGGACAGGCTTAATGAATACTTAAAGATGGAGCCATTCCAGTGAGGATTAGGGCGTTTTTTCAAGGGCATGCGAAGCTATGTGGTGTGGATTCGCGGTTAATGGCGGCACCAGGTGCCTCGAACGGACAACGCAGGTGCCAACCAATCTTGAGCCAATTTTGACGGCTCGCGGCCGGTGGGCTAATCAAGAAGCCAAGTCCGGGAGGAATCATGAAAAAAACCGATGTGGCGGGCATCGCGCCCGGCGCCATCGACGCAATGCGGGCGCGCGAACGGGCGCGCTACGAGGCCCAGCATCCCCGGTCCCGCGAGCTGGCGGCCCAGGCGGCCCAGCACTGGTTCCAGGGCGTGCCCATGCATTGGATGCTGGATTGGGGCACGCCATTTCCGCTGTTCGTCAAGGAAGCCCAGGGCGCGACCCTGACCGATGCCGACGGCATCAGCTACGCGGATTTCTGCCTGGGGGACACCGGCTCCATGTTCGGCCATTCGCCCAAGCCGATCGCCGAGGTGCTGCAGCGGCAGGGCGCGCGCGGGCTGACGTCCATGCTGCCGACCGAGGATGCGGCGGCCGTCGGCCGGCTGCTGGCCGAACGGTTCGGCCTGCCGTTCTGGCAGGTGGCCGCTACAGCCACCGACGCCAACCGCTACGTCCTGCGCTGGGCCCGCGGGATCACCGGTCGCGACAAGATCTTGGTGTTCCATGGCTGCTATCACGGCAGCGTGGATGACACCTTCGTGCGGCTGAAGGACGGCCGTCCGATCGCGCGGCCGGGCCTGATCGGCCAGGTGGTCGACGTCACCAAGACGACCAAGGTGGTGGAGTTCAACGACGTCGCAGCGCTCGAGGCGGCGCTGAAGCCCGGTGACGTCGCCTGCGTGCTCTGCGAGCCGGCGATGACCAATATCGGCATGGTGCTCCCAGAGCCGGGTTTCCATGACGCCCTGCGCAGCCTGACGCGCAAGCATGGCACGCTGCTGGTGATCGACGAGACCCACAGCATCAGTACCGGCCCCGGCGGCTACACGCGGGCGCATAAGCTGGAGCCGGATTTCTTCGTGCTCGGCAAGCCGATCGCCGGCGGCATCCCCAGCGCCGTGTTCGGCTTCACGGCCGAGGTCGCGGAGAAGATGGCGGCGGTAGCCAAGGCCAATGCAGGCTACAGCGGCATGGGCACCACGCTCTCGGCCAATCCGCTGGTCATGGCGGCAATGCGCGCGAATTTGGAGCGGGTCATGACCGACGCCGCCTATGACCATATGCTGGCGCTGTCGGCGCGGCTGGCGGAGGGATTGCGCGAAGTGATCCAGGAGCGGCAACTGCCCTGGCATGTGAGCAATGTCGGTGCACGGGCGGAGTTCGTCTGCACGGCGCGGCCGCCGAAGAATGGCACCGAAGCGGGGGCGGCGATGCATCCGACGCTGGAACATGCGATCCATATGTATCTGATCAACCGCGGCGTGCTGATCGCGCCGTTCCACAACATGACGCTGGTCTGTCCTGATACGACGCCGGCGAACGTGGATCATCTGGTCGCCACGGTGCGCGACTGCTGCGATGAACTGCGCGCCGCCTGAAGAAGAAGCCGGGAACAAGGAAGGAGTCTGCCAGATATCATGGGCATCGAACGTTCCGCGCGGGAGGCCGAAGCCTTTCTCGCCGCCAATCCGGACGTCACGAGCTTTCAGCTTGTTTTGACCGATTCCTGCGGCGTCGGCCGCGGCAAGATCCTGCGCCGCGAGGAGATGGCGCGCGTCTATACCCATGGCCGCTTCCTGCCGGGGTCGATCCTCGGCCTGGACATCACCGGCGCCGATGTGGAGGAGACGGGGCTGGTCTGGGATGACGGCGATGCCGACAGGGTCTGCTGGCCGATCCCCGGCACGCTGGTGCGGGCGCCCTGGCTGGCGACGCCCACGGCGCATTTCGTCGCCACCATGCATGAGCTGGACGACAAGCCGTCGCCGGGCGATCCGCGCCATGCGTTGAAGCGCGTGGCCGATCGCTGCAAGGCCGACGGCTTCACGCCTGTTATCGCGGTGGAACTTGAGTTCTACATCATAGATCGCGCCCGCGATGGCAGCGGCAAACGGCAGCCGCCAGCCTCGCCGGACACCGGTCATCGCCCAAGCCAGATGCAGGCCTATAGCCTGGTCGATCTTGACGATATGCAGGCGTTCATTTCGGAAATCTATGCGGCCTGCGAGACGCAGGGTTTGCCGGCGCGCACGCTGATCTCCGAATACTCGCCGGGGCAGATCGAGATCGTGCTGCAGCACCGCAGCGATGCGCTGCGCGCAGTCGACGAGGCGATCCTCTACAAGCGGACGGTGCGCGGCGTCGCCGCCAAGCACGGTTTCGATGCGACCTTCATGGCCAAGCCCTATGCCAACTACTCCGGCAGCGGCATGCATCTGCATATGAGCCTGGAAGACGACAAGGGCCGCAATCTCTTCGCCAGCGAAGATCCGGAAGGCGGTCCGCTGCTGAAACAGGCGATTGCCGGCATGGCGGCGACGATGGCGGAGGCCACCGGCATTTTCGCGCCGAACGCCAATTCCTACCGGCGCTTCCGCCGCAAGAGCTATGCGCCGATGGCGCCGTCCTGGGGCGTCAACAACCGCTCGGTATCGCTGCGGGTGCCGGCGGGAGCGCCGGAAACGCGCCATATCGAGCACCGCGTGGCCGGCGCCGATGCCAATCCCTATCTGGTGGCGGCGACGGTCCTGGCCGGCGCGCATCAGGGCATCCGCAACAAGATGGATCCCGGCCCGGCGGTGCAGGGCAACGGCTATGAGCAGATCAAGGAGACCGTGCCGGTCAACTGGTACGCGGCGATGGACCGCACGGAGAACTCGGCGTTCCTGAAGGATTATCTGGGCGAGCGATTCATGGAGATCTTCTGCGCGATCAAGCGCGCGGAGCAGGACCGCTTCTTCTCCCAGGTCACGGAGCTCGATTTCGACTGGTATCTGCGGACGGCCTAGCCGTCTATGCCGGCGCGAGCCGGCGGCGCGGATGCGCGCGTCAACAGACCAGGCGCCGGGGCCGCGCAGCAGAAGGTAGAGCAGCGGTCCGGCCCAGAGGAGGTGATCGGGATAGCTCTGGGGATAGACGAAGAGCTGGATCACCAGTGTCATCCCGAGCATTGCCGCGGCGGCCAGTCGCGTGCCGAGGCCAAGAGTCAGCATGACCGGTCCAGCGATCTCAAGCGCGGTCGCGAGGATTGCGGCGAGACCGGGCGGCAGCAGCGGAACGTTGTACTCGCTCTCGAACAGCAGGATCGTCGTGTCCCAATTGTCGATCTTGGTCAGGAACGAGCGGAAGAAAACCAGCGAGACTCCCAGGCGCAATACGAAGATGGGCAGCGCGACAGGAATGCTCTCCAACTTCCCGATCAGCGAACGGCCGAGGCCGGTCAAGCCGGCTCGGGGCGCGGAGATTGTTTCAGTCATGCCGTCACACTATGCCGATTCCGACACGGCATAGCCGCTGAAAACGCCACGCGTCAGGTGGATGCCGAGAGCAGCGGAAAGGTCAAAAGCAGGATCGATCATCGCGGCTGCTTCATAGGCGGCTTCGAGCGACACGCCTTCGCTGATGCGCGACAGCAGCACGAATCCGGCGGCATCGAGAGTCATCATCTCCACATCGTCCTGCGGCCGATAGACGAGGAGCCGGCAGTCGCCGTCGATCGCCAGATCCTGCAAGGAACCGCCGGGCTGATGCGCCTGCCAGAGGCGATCGACGCGATACTTCGAATGCAGCAAGCGGCAACTGCGTCGTAATTCGAGAACAAGCGACGGCGGCATTCTCTTGCGGCACGGCGGCGAGGTCCTGCGGCGTCAGCGCGGTATCGTCGGGCGCGTGATGCGCCTCGTTCATCGCCCATTCCAATGCTGCGACGTCGGCGAGGTAGGGGAGCGTGCGCGCCGGCTCGAACCCTGCGAGGAATTCCGAGAAATCCGCCGCCATACTCCGCCAGGCGCGGCGCCTGCGGCGGATTGGCTGATATGAAAATCTTCGCCGCAAAGCCGAAGAATTTCTTCGCCGACCAATGCGGCGCAACGACGGGAAACGTCGCCTTCAGCGCCTCGGTCAGGCTGATGATCGTGTTATTGCGGTAGACTTGCAGCCGCTTGTCGAAGTCGAGCCCATCCTCGCGCACGACAGTCGGCGAGAGCCTCCGGCTGATCGGTCAGTATGCCGCGGGCGATGGTCTGCTGGAGCTCACGCAGCTGCATCGGCGCGCTCCCTCTGGCATTGCGCAATGACATCGGCTTTCGCAGCTTCGGCGACGATCTCGGCCAGCGGCGGTATCCGGGAATCCCATTCGATCAACGTCGGCACCGGCCCCAGCAGCCGAATTGCCTCGCCATAGAGCGCCCAGACCTCTTCGCACACCGCCGAACCGTGATCGTCGATGCGCAAGGTCTGATCGCCGATCTGCTTGGCGGTATGGCCGGCCAGATGGATCTCGCGCACGGCGCTGCGTGGCATCGCCCGCAGATATCCGCCGGCATCGAAGCCGTGATTGCAGGCGCTGACATAGATGTTGTTCACATCCAGCAGCAGGCCGCAGCCGGTGCGCTTGGAAATCTCGGCGACGAACTCCCACTCCGGAATCGTCGAATGGGCGAACTGCAAGTAGCGTCGATGGATTCTCCACCAGCACCGGCCGCTTCAGCGCTTCCTGCATCTCCTGCACATTGGCGCAGAAAATCGCCAGCGCTTCCTCGGTATAGGGCAGGGGCAGCAGGTCGTTGAGATAGACGCCGCCGGTGACGCTCCAGGAGATATGCTCGGAGACGAACAAGCGGATCGATGCGGTCGGCCAGCGCGCAAACCCGTTGCAGATGATTGGCGTCCAATCCCTCGGCGCTGCCGAGCGAAAGTCCGACGCCATGGAGGCTGACGGGATATTCCCGCCGCACCGCCTGAAGATGCTTTATCGCCGGACCGCCGCCGAGATAGTTCTCGCTGTGGACTTCGACGAAGCCGACCGGCGGCCGCTCATCGAGGATCGCGCGGTGATGCTGAAAGCGCAATCCGATCCCCGCCTTCGGCAGCGATGCCGCAGGGGAGATCGGATCGTTAGCACTCTGCGCAGGCCGCGACGCCTGCATGGAACGACTCGTCCGCCGTCCGAGGGGAAACCCTTTAGGCCTTCGGCTCGAGGCTGCCGCCGGCGACCTTCTCGCAAGTGCCGGCGGGCACGTAGATCCAGGAGTCGCCGGCGGCATCCGCCGTCGAGGTGCCGGCGCAGGAATGGGTCGCCGTCTGGCAGTCATTCTTGCCGGCCTTGGCGATGCCGTAGCACTTCTCGTTGTCGGCCGCCTGCGGGCTGCCGATGGCGCCCATGGAAACAACCGCGGCCAGGGCCGAGGCAACCAGGATTTTGTTCGTCATGACCAATCGCTCCTTAGGACTGAGATACAGGGATGAATGAAACTGTGGGTGAGCATGTAGCATGATGCCGGATTCTCCAACAGGACCTCACGCGCGGTTTCACAGGGAAGTGAGCCTCTGCGATGGGCACGTGATGGGCGCGGAGAATTGGTGACGGCCAATGCTCGGTTGTTGTTGCTGGCTGCTGGTTTTCCATTGGTTTCACGGCTTCGTGAGCTTTGCGCAATATCCCGTTGAGCACTAGTAGTCCTACGCTATGGTTACGATAGCCAATGCGAATGGACAGCCGAAAATGCGGGGTGCGTGGTGAGCGATAAACGAAGGGGACGCGAGATCATCGATCTGCGGAACACTCGATTCCGGGAGTACGATCTGGAAGGACCGGTCCAGCCGGAGATGAGCTGGTTGCCGATCAGCTATGACAAGGCTACGGGCCAAGGCTGCTATGCCATGCGCATGGCGCCCGGCGCCGTGACCATCGCCCACGACCATCCCGGCTATGAGGAGTTTCTCATCCTCGAGGGCGAGTTGATCGATGATGACGGCACGGTCTTCAAGACCGGCGATCTCGTCAGCTACTCCCCGGGCACGCATCACAACTCGCGCACTGAGACAGGCTGTCTGATTGCCGTGTTCGAGTGGCAGCCGCCGAAGGCGTGATCCCTAGAATGCAATCACGCCGATTCCCAGCAGCCACAGCGCCGCGATGGCCATGGTGAGGAGCGTGATGGGAATTCCGGCGCGGGCGTGATCCATGAACGACAGATGCTCGCCGACGCTGCGGGCCCGCTCGACGACGATGATGTTGGCCAGGCTGCCGGTGATCAGCAGATTGCCGGCCAGGGTCGAGAACAGCGCCAGGGCATAGAGCGCCTCCGCCGGCGGATTCTGCCACACCTGTAGCAGCAGGATGACGCAGGGCACGTTGCCGATGGTGTTGCTCATCAGCAAGGTCAGCGGCGCCAGGATGCTCAGCCGTTCCGGCGCCCACCCTCTGGAAACAAGGTCGGCAAAGAGCGCGCCTGCTTCCGGCAGGTCCGCGAGTGCGCCGGTGACGATGAACAGGCCGCCGAAGAGAATCAGCAGTCCCCAATCGACCGACCGCACCAGCGCCTGACTCTCGATCGAGCGGCTGACGAAGACGGCGGCGGCCACGATGAGGGCAGAGATGTCGCGCGGCAGCCCGGCGCCGAAGGCGATCAGCAGCGCTGCCGTCAGCACCACGGCCTTGAGCAGCG
Organism: uncultured Alphaproteobacteria bacterium; assembly: GCA_963851215.1. Lineage (GTDB taxonomy): Bacteria > Pseudomonadota > Alphaproteobacteria > Dongiales > Dongiaceae > DATKFM01. Next base: position 160,433 of record CAWKOG010000021.1, on the reverse strand, counting down.
GTCCTCGGCGCAGGGCAGGAGGCCGCGGGTCCGGCGCCAACTCGGGCCGCCGCGGCAGGGTCCAGCGGTGCCGCCATTGCAGAACGATCACGCCATAAATCACCCCCAGCCCCAGAAGCGACGGCATGCCGCAGAGTGCGATGAAGCGCCAGAAATCGAGCCCGCCCACCTGCCCGATCAGGATGTTCTGGGGATTGCCGATCACGGTCGCGGCTGAACCCACATTGGTCGCCGCCGCCAGTCCTATGAGGTAAGGCACCGGATTGAGCCCCCGGGCGCCGCAGACCCAGACAGAGCAGGGGCGGCATGGCGAAGGCAATGATGTCGTTGGCCAGCACGGCCGACAGCGCACCGGCGACCAGGATGGTGACGGCCAGCAGCCGTTCCGGGCTGCCCGCGGCATGGCTGATGCGGAAGGCGCAGTAGTCATAGAAGCCGGACAGGGAGAACTTGCCCGATAGCACCATCAGCCCGAACAGCAGGGCCAGGGTCGGCAGATCGACCCAGGCAACGGCCTCGGCCGGGCTCTTGCCGGTGATGATCAGGATGAAAATCGCCGCCGCCAGGGCGATGCCGGCCCGGTCGGTGCGCAGACCGGGAATGCGGCCGGTCGCCATACCGGCGTAGGTCAGGCCAAATATAACGAGGACGGAGAGGTCCGTCGGCAGGCCGCCAATCAATGTCGCCCTCCGGACTCTCGGCGGCAGGCGGCGGTGCGACAGTTTTGCCCGGTTGCAGCCTTGGATTGCGGGTAGTCAGACATTGCCAATTGAACCAAAGCCCTATATGCACCGGCCCTCGCCGCGACCGCAGACTGCACGGCCCGCCCCGGTGGGGCAACCTCCTGCGCCGGCGGCCTGTTCCCCGGCGTCCGACGAGCCAAGGTCCGCTAATCCGCCATGAACCATCTGGATCAACTGGAAGCGCAGAGCGTCTATATCTTCCGCGAGGCCTTCAACCGCATCGACCGGCTGGCCATGCTCTGGTCGCTGGGCAAGGACAGCAATGTCATGGTCTGGCTGGCCAAGAAGGCCTTCTTCGGCCATGTACCGTTTCCGGTCATGCACATCGACACCGGCAAGAAGTTCAAGGAGATGTATGCCTTCCGCGACCGCTACGAGAAGGAGTGGGGGCTGAACCTGATCCGCGAGGAATGCCCGCCGCTCGAAGCGGTCGATCCGAAGCTGCCGCCGGCGGCGCGCTCCGCCGGACGCAAGACCCTGGGCCTCAAGGCGGCGCTGGCCAAGCATGGCTTCACCGGCATCATCGCCGGCATCCGCCGGGATGAAGAGGCGGTGCGCGCCAAGGAGCGGGTGTTCAGCCCGCGCAAGGAAGGCAACCAGTGGGACTTCCGCGACCAGCCGCCGGAGTTCTGGGATTTCTTCAATACCCATCTGCCCCAGGGCTGGCATCTGCGCGTGCATCCCCTGCTGCATTGGACCGAGATCGACATCTGGCGCTACATCCGGCGCGAGGGCATCCCGATCGTCGATCTGTATTTCTCCAAGAAGGGAAAGCGCTATCGCTCCCTCGGCGATGAGGATATCACCTCGCCGATCGAGAGCGGCGCGTCTTCGCTGGACGAGATCATCGCCGAGCTGGAGACGACCAAGGCACCGGAGCGCGCCGGCCGCGCCATGGATCGCGAAACCGAAGACGCCTTCGAGCGCCTGCGCAGCGACGGGTACATGTGATGCACCAGGTCGTCACCGCTTCCGAGACCCTGCGCGAGCAGCTGCGCACCGTGATCTGCGGCCATGTGGATCACGGCAAGTCGACGCTGGTCGGCCGCCTGATTCCATGAGACGGGATCGCTGGCCGACGGCAAGCTCGATGCCATCAAGGCGATGTGCGAACGGCGCGGCATGCCGTTCGAGTGGGCCTTCCTGATGGACGCCTTCCAGGCCGAGCGCGACCAGGGCATCACCATCGATACGTCGCAGATCTGGCTGCGTTCGCCGCGCCGCGATTATGTAATCATCGACGCGCCGGGCCATCGCGAGTTCATCAAGAACATGATCACCGGCGCTTCTTCGGCGGACGCGGCGCTGGTCCTGATCGATGCGTCGCATGGCGTGCAGCAGCAGTCGCGGCTGCACGGCTTCCTGCTCAACCTCCTGGGCATCAAGCAGATCGTGGTGCTCGTCAACAAGATGGACCTGATCGAATATTCGCAGCGGAAATTCGAGGCGATCCGCGATGAATATAGCGGCTACCTCCAGAGCATCGGCGCGGCGGCGGATGCGGTGATTCCAGTCTCGGCCCGCGACGGCGACAATCTGACTTCCGCGTCCACGCAGATGAAGTGGTACCGCGGCCCGTCCGTCATGGATGTGCTCTCCGGCTTCCGGCCGACCCGGCGGACGACCGAACTGCCGCTGCGGCTGCCGATCCAGGATGTCTACAAGTTCGACGACCGGCGCATCCTTGTAGGCCGCATCGAATCCGGCCGGCTCAAGGTCGGTGACCGGCTGCTGTTCTCGCCCTCGAACAAGATATCGCGTGTTGCTTCGATCGAGTCTTGGCACACGGCGGCGGCGGCAACAGAGGCGGAGGCCGGCCAGTCCGTCGGTATCATGCTCGACGATCAATTGTTCGTCGAACGCGGCGAACTCGCCAGCCATCCTGATCACGCACCGCTGGAGACCACGGTGTTCCGGGGCCGCCTGTTCTGGCTGGCGCAGCAGCCTCTGAAAAAGGGCGCTGAGTATCGCCTGCGCATCGCGACCCGCGACGTTCCCGTCACCGTCGAGGCAGTCGAACGTGTCTTCGATGTCGAGGACCTGTCGACCCACAGCGCCGACGAGATCGGCCGCCACGGCGTCGGCGATGTCATCCTGCGCACCCGCGCCATGCTGGCCGTCGACGAGGCCAGTTCGTTCGCGCGCACCGGCCGCTTCGTGCTGACTGATGAATCGCACATTCTCGCCGGCGGCCTCATCGACATGGAAGGCTATCCCAATCAACGGGAGATCCGCGTCGTGCGATCGGAAAATCTGCGCACGGAAAAGCATCGCATTTCATCGGATCAGCGCGCCGCGCGCGCCGGCCACAAGGGCGGCGTGCTGTGGTTCACCGGCTTATCGGGTTCCGGCAAATCGACGCTGGCGATGGCTGTGGAGCAGGGTCTGTTCGTCAAGGGCTACAACGTGTTCGTGCTCGACGGCGACAATGTGCGCCAGGGCCTCAATTCGAATCTCGGCTTCTCGCCCGACGATCGCGCGGAGAACATCCGCAGGGTTGGCGAAGTTGCGGCGCTGTTCGCCGATGCCGGTTTCATAACCATCACGGCGTTCATCTCGCCTTATCGCGCCGATCGTGAACGGGCGCGGCGGGCGGCCCGCGAACATTTTCACGAAATTTTTATTAAGGCGGACTTAAACACCTGCGAAACGCGCGATCCCAAGGGTCTCTACAAAAAAGCGCGGCGCGGCGAACTCCCGGATTTCACCGGAATCTCGGCACCTTACGAAGCGCCTGAGGCGCCGGAGTTGATCGTCGACACGCAAATGCAACCGATCGAAGATTCGGTGCGGCAAATTATCGAACACGTTGAATCGAGTTTTCGATTACGGTGATAATGCTGTGGCACGGCCCGATGTTCCCCCATGTTCGCACATGGCTGGGAATGCGGGGAGAATCCACTTGCCTGCCTGAAAACCCATCTTTAGGGTCTTTGTGCAACGGTACTCCCTGAATGAGTTCCGGTGAAAAAATTGTGCCGCCCCGCAGTTCAAGTGGGGAGGAATAGAGGGCTAGGTCTGGAAATAGAGGGAAGTCAGCCGCGCGCAAAGTGGCTACGCCGATGCGATGCTGTGGCATTCACCACGCATCGATCATGAATGTGGGGGGCAAGATGCAGAAGGTTGTTGGGGCGATCCGACAGCAGCTTGTAACACAGGTCGACCGTATTTTCGTGCAGCGCGAGATTCTGATTCGCGCCGATCATCGCGTACAATATCTGACAGTGACGAAGCGACAGCAGATGGCCGTGGCCGGCTTGGCAGCGGCCGTAATTTTTTGGACTGTCGGCACGACACTGACAGCCGGCATCGCGAGTTGGCTCGCCAGCGAGCGCGGTGCGGAGGTCGATGTTTTGGCCGGCAATTTCGATCAATTGCAGTCCCAGGTCACGGAACTGCAGGACCGCTTTGCCGGCGTCTCCAAGGATTTGGCGCTGAACCAGCAGTTCGTCCTCGACCTCGTTCGAGCCTCGCGCGGCGGTGATCTGCCGGCGCTCGCCATGGAAAGCCTGCCGGTGCCCGGCGAGACGGAGGTCGGGCCGACAGTCGGAGCGGTCATCGCCGCCATCAACACTGATCTCGATCGCATCTCCGACAATAACTTCGTGCTCTCCAAGGAAATCTCGGCGATGCGGATGCAAATGTCCGTGGAGGCCGATGTTGCCGTGCGCGCGAAAATGGCCCAGGCGCGCTATCTCCGGGACCTTCAGAATACGCAGCAGCAGCTGGACCGCGCTGAAGGCATCGGCCGGCAGTTGAAGTCGCAGGTGGCGGATCTGCAGCTGCGCGTCGGTGCGTTACTGACCGTGCAGGCGCGCAAGACGACCGCCAACGCCGTTCTCCAGGGGCAGCTCTCGCGCCTCGGCGACTCCCTGGCACAGGCTGAGGCGAGCAACAAACGGCTCGAAGCGCTGGTTGCTGGGATGCAAAGGACCACGTCGCAGACCGCGCAGGACCGCATCACGCTCCGGGCCGTGCGGGATGAGCTGCTGTCCAAGGTGCGGGCGCTCGAGGGGCGGCTGAATGTCGTCAGCTCCACCCAGAAGACCATGGTGGAGAAGCTCACCCAGCGGACCCGGGTTGGCGTCGACGAAATCGAGAAGACCGTGGCCATGACCGGCCTGGAGGTCAACTCCCTGCTGGATGCCGCCGGCGTCCAGATCGCCGGCGAGGGCGGTCCGTTCATCACCCCGCGCAGCTACACCCGCACCGCCGAGGAACGGCTGGTTCTGGCCTCGATCGAGAACCTGGACGGCGAGGTGGAGCGGTGGGAGCGGCTGCAGGTGGTGCTGAAGAGCCTGCCTCTGGCCGCGCCGCTGGACAGTTATGTGCTCAGAAGCGGTTTCGGCGTCCGAAAGGACCCGCTCAGCCGCCGGGCATCGATGCATGAGGGCCTCGATCTGGGGAACGATGTCGGCACACCGGTGCTAGCAACGGCGCCGGGTAAAGTGGTATATGCGGGGTGGATGGGGGACTATGGCAGGCTTATTGAAATCGACCATGGTCTCGGGATCCGCACGCGGTATGGGCATCTGAAGAAGATCGATGTCAAGGTAGGCGACACGGTCGGCTACCGGGACGAGATTGGCTTGCTTGGAAGCTCCGGCCGGAGTACGGGACCGCATCTCCATTATGAAGTGAGGGTCGATGAGCGGCCCTACGATCCCATCAACTTCCTGGAGGCCGGAAAGTATGTTTTCAAGGGATAATAGATCCAACACACCCACGTCCTCGACCGGCGCGGGAACCACGGAGAGCAGCATGTCGTCATCGACCGATTACCAGCGGACCAACCAGGCGCGCACCGCAGCGCCGTCCATCATCAGCCCCGATCTGAAGATCAAAGGCGATCTTCATTGCGCTGGTGACATCCAGGTCGATGGCCATGTTGAAGGCGATATCAGCAGCCGCAGCATCACGATCGGCGAGGCCGCGCAAATTCATGGCGCGATCTCTGCTGAATCGATCCGCATCTGCGGTTCGGTCAACGGCCAGGTGAAGGGCGCCACGGTGACTTTGGCCAAGACGGCCCGGGTAACCGGCGATGTCCTGCACCAGACGCTGTCGATTGAGCCCGGCGCCTTCTTCGAAGGCCAATGCCGCCGCATCGACGCCAGCCAGACCGGCGCCAACGTCGCGTCCATCGTCAAGGACAAGCCGACGACGACGGTGAGTACGCCGGCTGCGGCGACGCCGAGCCAGCCCACAGCGGCTCGCGCCTAGAGTACGGCTTTTCCGGTCCAGCCGCGCCGCCCGATGGGGTGGCGCGGTGACTTCTTTCTGTTGCGAGTTTTGCGGGGTCGTCTGCGGTTAGACCAGCGGGCAGCCTAAGACGCCTTGCCGCCGATCGCCCGGGCGAACATCTGGGGATCCACATTGCCGCCGGATATCACGATGACGGCGGTCTTGCCCTTCAGATCGATCTTGCCCGTTAGCACGGCGGCCAGCGCCACGGCGCCGCCGGGCTCCGTCACCAGCTTCAGCATGCGGAAGGCGTAGTCCATCGCCGCCAGCACCTCGTCGTCGGTTACGCCGAGGGCGCCCGCCAGCAGCCGGTCGTTGAGCTGAAAGGTCAACTCGCCCGGCATCGGCGACAGCAGCGCATCGCAGATGCTGCGGGCGTCTGGCGCATTCTTCAGCCGGCTGTGGGCCGCCAGAGAGCGGGCGGTGTCGTCGAAGAGCGCGGGTTCCACCGCATGCACTTTGGTCTTGGGCGACAGCTCGGCCATCGCCAGCGCGATGCCGGACACCAGGCCGCCGCCGCCGCAGGGCGAGAGCAGCACATCGGCGGCAGCGCAAATTCCCGCGAGCTGCGTGAAGACTTCGCGGCCGATGGTGCCCTGTCCGGCGATGATATCGGGGTCGTCGAAGGGCCGCACGATAGCGGCCTGCTTTTCCCGGGCGATACCGGCGGTAATCGCTTCGCGGTCGTCGCGATAGCGGTCATAGAGCACGATCTCCGCGCCATAGCTGCGAGTATTGGCAATCTTGATGTCGGGCGCGTCCGACGGCATCACGATGGTGGCGCCGATCCCGGCGATCTGGGCTGCGGCCGCGACGCCCTGGGCATGATTGCCCGAGGAAAAGGCGACCACGTTCTTCGGCGGCTGTGCCGATCCCAGCAATGCGCAGATTTTGTTGCGGGCGCCGCGGAACTTGAACGAACCCGTGCGCTGCAGGTTTTCCGGTTTGATGAACAGCCGGCCGCCGGTCCGGGCGTTGAGATCCCGGGACTCGATCAGCGGCGTTTCTACGGCTTGGCCTTTGAGGCGTTGGGCGGCGGTTTCGATGTCGGCGTAAGTGGGCAAGCGTACCGCGGAAACCGCGGCTGCCGGGGCGGCAACCATGTCATCTATCCTGTCGTTGTTGCCGGGCGATTATGCCGTTCAGGCGCGGGCAATCAACGGCTGAAGTTCGGACAGGGACTTGATCTCGACCTCCGCCGCGGCGGGCAGGCGCTCCCGCGGATCGTCGTTGCGATTGATCCAGACCGCGCGAAATCCATAATGCGCGGCGCCGACCGCATCCCAACCGTTGCTGCTGACGAAGCAGACCCGCGCCGGCTGCCATGCCCAGCCGGTCGACCGCCAATTGATAGACGCGGGGATGGGGCTTGTAGAGATTGACCGCGCCCACGGACAGCACGGCATCCACCAGGCGGTCGAGATGGGCGGCGGCAATCGCATCGGTCAGCATGGCCTGGGTGCCGTTCGACAGGATGATGATCTTCAGCCCCAGATGCTTCATCCAGGCGAGCGTCGAGGTCGCGTCCGGATAGGCCTCCAGGGTGCGATAGGAGGTCATCAGTTTCTCGACCAGGGTGGCGTCTTCATGCCCGTGCTTTTCCAGGGCATAGACCAGCGCATCCCGCGTCACGTGCCAGAAATCCGCATAGTCGCCCATCAGGCTGCGCAGCCAGGTGTATTCGAGCTGCTTGCGCCGCCAGGTGGCCGCCAGGTCCGGCCATTCGATCGCCCAGCGACGCGGCATGGCGCTTCGCCGCTGCGTTGACGTCGAACAGCGTGCCATAGGCGTCGAAAACGCAGGCGTCGATGGGGGCAAGTTTGGCCGTCATGCGGGCGTCTCTCTTGCTGTTCTGCTCGATCGTTGCCGCTTAGCGCTGCAGGTCCTGCGCCAGACTCATCGCCACTTCGGTGTCGCCGAGCCGGTGGCGATAGACCTGGGTATTCTCGAGGACGCGCTGGACATAGTTGCGGGTCTCGGAGATCGGGATCAGTTCCACCCAGTCAATTACATCCACGTCCTGCCGCCGGGGATCGCGGAAGCGCGCGGTCCATTCGGACACGCGGCCCGGGCCGGCGTTGTAGGCGGCAATCGCCAGCACGTAGGAGCCGCCGTGATCGTTGAGCAGCTCGGAGAGATAAGCGCGGCCAAGGGAGATGTTGAAGTTGGTATCGCTGGTCAGCTTGTCCTTCGTGTATTGGAGCCCGAGCTTCTTCGCCACGTACTTGGCCGTGGCCGGCATCAACTGCATCAGGCCGCGCGCGCCGGCGGAGCTGACGGCCTCCGGATCGAAGGCGCTCTCCTGGCGAATGACGCCCAGCACCAGAGCCGTTTCCGGCGCGCCGGGATTGACCAGCTTCTTCACGGGGAAGAGGTACTCGACCATCTCGGTGCCCTTTTGCCGGGCGACCTTGGCCGCGGCCAGGGTCAGGTCCGGCCCGTCCCAGCGATGCCGCGAGATCGACTCCGAGCCGCTGTTCGCCTCGCGTCCCGGCCTTCTCGATCAGCGCCGTCAGGAAGGTCTTGGCTTGATCGGCGGCGCCGATTTGGCCGAGCAATTGCACCACCCGCACCATGTCCTGCTTGGCAAAGACGGCCTGTTCCTGCGGGGTCGGCTTGGGCATTTCCGGCATCGGCAGGGGCGGATTGACGCCGATTTCGCCGGCGCCGAGCTGGCCGTAGTAGGTGGTCGGGTAGAGGGAGGCCTGCCAGTACCAGCGGTCGGCATCGGGCTTTTTGTTAAGCGCTGTCGCAGCGCGGCCGGCCCAATAGGCGGCGCGGCCCTTGCTGAGCGGCGAACTGACGCCGTCAAACATCGTGGCGAAGTGCCCGTAGGCGGCGTTGGCGTCCTTGACGAAACGGAGGGCGATCCAGCCGGCCAGCCATTCGCCTTCGGCGAAGGTCGTGCCGCTCTTGGCGCCATGCTGTTTGGCCAGGTTGTAAGCGATCTTGTACTGCTTTGTCTCCAGAGCGTGGCGCGCCGCGCTTTCAAGCTCGCGCCACAGCAGGTCGGGGCGCGGCACGCTGGCCAGCGGCTTGTCGAACAGGGCGGCCATGCCGGCCAGATCGTCCTGACTGCGCCGGTAGCGGGCACGCTCATAGATCAGGCCGGGATCGTGCGCCAGTTCGGCCGGCACCGCCTCGACCTTCTTGGTGATATCCTTCGCTTTGCTGCGCAGCGCCATGCGAGCTTCCGCCACCTGACGGTGGCCCGCGGAAAGCCGGGGCACGATGCGATTGGCGGCGGTCGAGCTGTCGTTCCACAGCAGCCGGTCGACCCGGGCCCAATGATCCTCCGGGGTCAGCATGTCGTTGAAGGCCATGACGAAGGTGGCCTCGCCCTGAATGGACAGGGCATCGACATTGGCCCAGCTTTTCTTCACGACTGCTTGCGCCTGGGCCTTCTGGCCGGTGGTAATCAGAGCGCTCGCCAGCCGGAATGCCCCCTCCAACGTGCGCGGCTCGCGGCCGGCAAACCAGGCGACGATCTGGTCCGCCGACATCCCGGTCATGGTGCGCTCGGCGCCGGCCTCCAGAGCGCCGCGGCGCGGCCAATCCGGATGGGCCCGCAACAGCCGCGCATAATCGGAGAATGACGCCGGCTGACCGTTGCCGGCGAGCGCGTACCAGGTCACCACATCGGTCAGGAGCGGGTTGCCGCCCTGCTGTCCCAGGCGCCGCGCCTCGGCCCATTTGTCGGCCTCGATGGCGGTGAATGCCGCCTGATAGGTAGCAATCTGACCGGCCGTCAGTTTGTCGGTGGACGCCGCCCCAGCGGGTAACGTGCAGACAATCAGAGCAAATAATAGCCAGCAGAAGGAAGCGGAGCCTGTCCACCATGCCTCCCATTTCGTATAACTCCTGACACGCAGTTCGTGGTGATGATGCCATCAGCCTATCGCAATTTTGCCACGGCTATGGTTAACAACCTTTTGACCGGCGCGGGCCTCGCGGGCAAGGTCCTGAAAGAACTGCAAGACTTGGCGGCGCGTCAATGCCTTAATGCCGCCAGCGGACTGTATTATTAGTTTGATTCGCCGGCCGAAGGCTAGACCCGGCGGTAGGGAGCTGAAGATGTTCAAGGGATCGATGACGGCACTGATCACCCCGTTCAAGAACGGCGCCGTCGATGAGAAAGGCTTTCAGGACTTCTGCCGCTGGCAGATCGATGAAGGCACGGACGCCCTGGTGCCGGTGGGCACCACGGGTGAATCTCCCACCCTGGACTTCGCCGAACACAAACGGGTGATCGACCTCTGCATCGAGGCTGCGGCGGGCGGGTGCCGGTCATCGCCGGCACGGGTTCGAACTCGACATCAGAGGCGATCGAATTGACAGTCTACGCGCAGAAGGCGGGCGCTTCCGCGGCATTGGTCGTATTGCCCTATTACAACAAACCGACGCCGGAAGGTCAGTACCAGCATTATAAGGCGATCCATGATGCTACGGATATTCCGATCGTCATCTACAATGTGCCGGGACGCACGTCCGTGGATATGACGGTCGAGACCATGGCGCGGCTGGCCAAGTTGTCGCGCATTGTCGGCGTCAAGGATGCGACAGCCGACCTGACGCGTCCGATGCTGCTGCGGCTCGCGGCGGGGCCGGACTTCTGCCAGCTCTCCGGCGAGGATGCGACCGTCGTGCCGTTCCTGTCCCAGGGCGGCCATGGCTGCATCTCCGTGACCTCCAATGTGGCGCCGCGGCTTTGCGCCGAGCTGCATGATGCCTGGGCGAAGCGCGATCTCGACACCGTCATGACCATCAATGAGCGGCTGACGCCCCTGCACAAGGCGCTGTTCGTGGAGACCAGTCCCGGGCCGGTGAAGTATGGCGCCGAACTCCTGGGCCGGGCCTCCGCGGCGGCGCGGCTGCCGCTCTGCGAGATCGCAGCGGCGTCGAAGGAGCGGGTGAAAGCGGCCATGGTGCATGCCGGGCTGCTGAACTAGAGGAGTTGGCGACCCGGGCGCCGGCGCCGGATTTCCGGCCTGCCGGCGCCCGGACGTTTCAAGCCGCTGCGGATCGATCATGACAGTCAAGGAAGCCGAGCCGAAATACGCGGCCCAGAACCGCAAGGCGCGGCACGACTACTTCATCGAAGAAACGCTGGAGTGCGGGCTCGTGCTGACGGGCACCGAGGTGAAGGCGTTGCGCAAAGGCGGCGCCAGCATCCAGGAGGCATTCGCCGGGCCGAAGGATGGCGACCTCTATCTGCTGAACGCCCACATCCCGGAGTATGAAGCGGCGACGCGCTTCAACCATGCCCCGCGGCGGCCGCGCAAGCTGCTGGTGCGGCGGCGCGAGCGGGAGAAGCTGATGGGCGCGGTGCAGCGCCAGGGCATCACGCTGGTGCCGCTGTCGATCTATTTCAATCCGCGCGGCATTGCCAAGCTGGCGCTCGGTCTGGCCAAGGGCAAGCGCAAGGTCGACAAGCGCGAAACCCAGAAGGCGCGGGACTGGAAGCGCGATAAGGCGCGGTTGTTGCGCGCAAAAGGATAAGCCGATGACTGCGGCCCATTCCCTTGGCGGCGCCGGCGTCGTGGTCCGGCGGGAGTCGCCGGACCAGGCCGGAGATCCGCAGGCTCCTGGCGCAACTCGACGAATATCTGCAGCTCTCTATCCGGCCGAGAGCAATCATCTCCTGGGGATCGAGCGAACTGCTGCAGCCGCAGCATCCGCTTTCTTGTCGCGCGGCGGATGGACGGCCTTGGCTGCGGCGCGGTGAAGCTGGAAGAGCGCGGCACGGCTGAAGTGAAACGCATGTATGTCGACCCGGCGTCGCGCGGCCTTGGCATCGGCAAGTCTGCTGATGCGCGCCATCGAGGAAGCAGCGCAGCGCGAGTCCGTACGGACATTGCGCCTGGAAACCGGCATCCATCAACCGGAAGCGATCGGCCTCTATATCGCCAGCGGCTTTCGCGAAATTCCGGCATTTCCGCCCTATCGGCCCGACCCGTTCAGCCGCTTCTTCGCCAAAGAGTTCGAATTACCCCAGATAGGGCGCGCCGTTGTATCATCTTCGAATCGCTGTATGACGGACCGGCGGGGAGCATGATTTGACCTATTGTCTCGGCATCAAGGTTCGCGAAGGCCTGATCGGCTTGGCCGATGGCCGCATCACCAGCGGCTCGGAACTCACCAGCGCCCGGAAGGTGACGCTGCACGGCCCGAACGGGTCGCAGTTCTTCGTCATGACGTCCGGCATGCGCTCGCTGCGCGACAAGGCGGTTGCCTATCTGGAGCGCGACTATAACGCGATGGGCGCTTCCTACCCCACGATGCTCGATGCGGTGCAAGGCTACACCAAGTGCCTGCGCCAGGTGATCGATGAAGACAAGGACGCGGTGGAGCGCTCCAACCTGCTGTTCAATCTGCACGCCATCATCGGCGGCCAGCTCACCAACGACCGGGAGCCGACGATGTTCCTGGTCTATCCCGAGTGCAATTGGATCCAGGTCGATGAGCGCACGCCCTATCTCTCCATCGGCGTCATGGCCTATGGGAAGCCGATCCTGGATCGCGCGCTGCGCTACAACACGCCGCTGCGGACGGCGCTCAAGCTCGCCTATCTGTCGTTCGATTCCACCCGCCTGTTCGTCGTCGGATGTCGGCTTTCCCCTCGACCTCGTGACCTATCACCTCCAGGACCGCCGATGGCGGGAGCGGCAGTTCGACGATTTCGATCTGCGCGAGCAGGGCGAATGGTGGAACGAACATCTGACCCAGCTTGCCAGCACCATGCCCGACGGCGCCTGGCTGGACGGTCTGCTGCCCTAGCGGGCAGAGTGCCGAAGCTTTAGGCAGCGCGGCATTTCCGTTGCCCGCCCGCGCGTGCTTCCCGTAGGCTCGATCGCGATATGAATGCGGAAGCGCCCGATTGGCTGTCCGGCTATGACGCCGGAGGCTATTACTGCGAGGTGTTCGGGCGGCCAGACGCCCCGGCGCTGCATACGCTGCCATTGCGCGAGCGCCTGGGCCGGATTCCCATCGATGAACTCCGCCGCCGCGCCCGCAATGCCGAGAACGAGCTTTACAATCTCGGCGTGACCTTCACGGTCTATTCCGACAAGGACGTCATCGACCGCATCCTGCCCTTTTGATGTCATCCCCCGCGTCTTGTCGGCGGAGGAGTGGCGGCATATCGAGGCCGGCGTCGTGCAGCGGGTGACGGCGCTGAACCTGTTCCTGCATGATGTCTATCACCGGCAGCATGTGCTGAAGGACGGCATCGTCCCCAGGGAGCTGGTTCTCGGCAACGCCAACTACCGGCCGGAGATGGTCGGCTTCGACGTGCCCTGCGGCACCTATATCCATATCTGCGGCGTCGACATCGTCCGCGACGATTCCGGCCGGTTCATGGTGCTGGAGGATAATGGCCGCACGCCCTCGGGCGTCTCCTATGTCGTGGAGAACCGCCGCATCATGCAGCGGGCGTTTCCCGATCTGATCGACGTCTTCATTCAGCCGGTCGAGGATTATGGCCTGCGCCTGGGGCAGGCGATGACGGAGATCGCGCCATCCGCCATCGAGGCGCCGCAGGTCGCCCTGCTGTCGCCGGGCATCTACAACTCCGCCTATTTCGAGCATGTGTTCCTGGCGCGCGAGATGGGCGTGCCGCTGGTGGAAGGCCGCGACCTCGTCGTCGAGAACGACCGCGTGTTCATGAAAACGACGGCCGGCCTGGCGCCGCTGCATGTCATCTATCGCCGCGATCAATGACGACTTCATCGATCCCCTGACGTTCCGGCCGCGACAGCATGCTCGGCGTTCCCGGGCGTCATGGCGGCCTATCTCAAAGGCAACGTGACGCTGGCCAATGCAGTCGGCACCGGCGTATCCGACGACAAGGCAGTCTATGCCTATCTGCCGCGGCTGATCCGCTACTACCTGAAGGAAGACGCCATCCTGCCGAATGTGGAAACCCATCTCTGCGGCGAAGATGATGGTCTGCGGTTCACGCTCGATAATCTGAAAGACCTCGTAGTGAAGCCGGTCGGCGAGTCCGGCGGCTATGGCATCGTCGTCGGGCCACGCGCATCGGCGGCGGACCTCGAGGATATCCGCGGCCGGCTGCGGGCCGATCCCGCCAACTACATCAGCCAGCCGATGGTCAGCCTTTCGGTCTGCCCGACACTGGTCGAAGACGGGGTCAAGCCGCGGCATGTGGATCTCCGGCCCTTTGCCGTGACGGGACGCAGCACCTGGGTTTTGCCCGGCGGGCTTTCGCGCGTGGCGCTTCGCAGGGATCGCTGATCGTCAACTCATCTCAGGGAGGCGGGTCGAAAGACACGTGGGTCCTTGCCTAGCCTGCTGTCGCGCTATGCCGAGTGCATCTATTGGATGGCCCGCTATGTGGAGCGGGCGGAGAACCTCGCGCGCATTCTCGACGTCACGCAGAGTTCAGCGCGTCGCCAGGGCAGCGCCAAGGACTGGGCGGCCATTCTGGAGATCAACAGCGATCTCGACCATTTCCAGAGCACCGGCCAGAACATCAGCGACGACGCCATTGTCATGTTCTACGTGCTCGACGCCGACAATGAAACGTCGATCCTCCATGCGCTGACCTCCAGCTCGGGAGAACGCCCGCACCTTGCGCCCGTTCATCAGCACGGAAATGTGGAGCCATCTGAACGTCGCCTATAACTGGCTGCGGCGCCTGACGCCGGCGGATCTCGCGCCGTCAGAACGGCCGCGGCTGCTGGCGACGATCAAGGAGCATTGCCAGACCCATACCGGCATCACTGAGGGCACGTTCTTCCGCGACCAGGGCTGGTACTTCTATCAGCTCGGGCGCTATGTCGAGCGGGCGGACCAGGCGACGCGGTTGCTGGATGTGAAGTTCCATAGGGTGCCGGCGAACTCGCCGATGGCACTGATCGATGCCGGCGAAGCGGCGGCCATCCTGCGCTCGGCTGCGGGCTTATCACGCCTTCCGCCGCGTGCATCCGCGCGGATATTTCCTGGAGGATGTCGTGGGCTTCCTCCTGCTCGATGGAGCCTTCCCGCGCTCCGTCAGCCACTGCATCGCCGAGACCGACGAGCTGTTCCACGAACTGCGCCAGCGCTATGGCCTGCGCGGCGGCAACCGGGCCCTGGAACGGCTCGACGGGATCCGCGTCGCGCTGGACGAGCGTCCGCCCGCCGGCGTGCTGCGCGGTGGCCTGCATGAGTTTGTCGATTGGATCCAGCGGCAGCTCATCGACATTAACGAAACGCTGGCCGCCGATTTCTTTGGCAATCGCGATCGGTTGCAACAACAGGCAGAAGCGCAGTAGTGTAACGAAAGTGGGTGGACACTATTTGCAGAAGTAAGACGGCCCGATTGCAAAAGAAAATCCAGCGGATGTTTCGTTCTTACTTCAAGTGTGTTGCCGCGCTGGCGGTTCTGATCGTATCCGATGCCTCTGCGGCTGAAGAGGAGAATATTTTCGAGCGGCCGATGACGTTCCGGCTGGCCGAGAACAGCCAGCATGACGTCACCTGGATATCGGCAATCGGAACTATAACGATCGAGACGCCCGCGGAGTTCGAGCGTTTTGCCAAGACCGTCAAGAAGAAGAACATGTGGATCGAGTTCACGAGCCCGGGCGGGAAAGTTGTTGCCGCCCTGGTATTGGGCGAGATGATCCGGCGGAATGGGTTCAATTCCGATGTCGCAATGACGATTGCCCGCGGCCACGGCAAGGACAAGCTCATGCCGGGGTTCTGCTTCAGCGCCTGCGGATATGCGTTTCTCGGCGGCGTCAAGCGCAAGATCCAGGAGGGCAGCGTGCTTGGCTATCACCAGGTCTACCGGGACCCGAAAACCAATGTCGACGAGAAAACTGAAGCCGCAATGATCAAATCCGTGACGAGTCATGTCGAGAAGTACCTGCTGCGAATGGGAATTGATGGTGAGCTCCTGGACCTGGCCTCGGCGACTAAACCGACCGATTATTACGAACCGGATTCCAGACGAACTTCTGAAACTGCGCATTGTGACCGGAATGAAGGCTACAAAAGATCCCCAGGACGATGAGGACACCAAACCTGCCGCGAAAACACCGACCACGACGCAGAAGCGCGGCGACGCCCGTTCCGGTGCGCTGAAGGCCGCGGTTGCCGCCTGATCGTGTGACTGATTGAATTAATCCGCGGCGAGAAACCGGCGGATCTGCTCGATCACCTGCCGGAACATGTCCTCGGTCAGCACGCCTGTTTGCGTGTTATAGCGCGAGCAATGGTAGCTATCGAACAAGGTGGGACGGCCGGCGATGTCGTGCCGCGCGCCATGGCCGAACTTGAAGGCGGAGCCACGCTGCCCCAGCGCTGCCACCGTCGAGTCATGGGCGATGCGGCCCAGCGCCAGGATGGCCCGCGGACCCGTACCGGCGCCGATTTCACCGGCCAGGAACGGCCGGCAGGTCTTGATCTCCGCCGGCGTGGGCTTGTTCTCCGGCGGCACGCAGCGGACCGCGTTGGTGATCCGGCAGCCATTCAGGGTCAGCCCATCATCCGGCCGCTGGCCGTATTGCCCGTTGGCAAATCCGAACTCGATCAGCGTGCGGTAGAGCAGGTCACCGGCAAAGTCCCCGGTAAAGGGCCGTCCAGTGCGGTTGGCGCCCTTCAGGCCGGGTGCCAGGCCGACGATCAGCAGGCTGGCGTCCGCGGGCCCAAAGCTCGGCACGGGCGCGTTGTACCAGTCGGGATGGCCCTGGCGGTTCGCTGAGCGGAACTCCACCAGCCGCGGGCAAAGCGGGCAGTTCTGGGCCGGTTGCGGGGGTGGGGTGGCTGGTGCCATCGGGCCTGCCTTGTCAGCGGGACAGGCCCTGGCTGGAGGCTAGTGGGCCCTACGAACGGCCACCGTTGCTCGATTCGACCTCTGCTGTCGATTGGCGGCCGCTGCTGTGGTTGCGGGCGATGTTCTCCGAAAGGTCGCTGAGGTCGATGAAGATCATCGGCCTGGCGCCGCAGTTCGTCGGCCACCATGGGCGGGGACGAGCGGATGGTGCTGACCACCGTGACCCGCACGCCTTTGCGCTGCACCGCCTCCACCAGCCGGCGGAAATCGCCGTCGCCGGAGAACAGCACGATATGGTCGAGATGCTTCGCCATCTCCATCATGTCGATGGCGAGCTCGATATCCATGTTGCCTTTGATTTTCCGGCGGCCGGAGGCGTCGGTGTATTCCTTGGTCGGCTTGGTGACCATGGTGTAGCCGTTGTAGTCGAGCCAATCGACCAGCGGCCGGATCGGCGAATACTCCTGGTCCTCGACCAGCGCGGTGTAATAGAAGGCGCGGACCAGATGCCCCTTGTCGGCAAACACCTGCAGCAGGCGCCGGTAATCGATGTCGAAATCCGAGGGCGCGCGCAGCGGCATACAAATTTGCTCCGTCAATGAAAAGCGCAATACGTTCCTGGGGATAGAACCGCACGTTGATGAATCCTTACAAAATCACTTTTGAATTATCGGCCAGTATGCGCAGAGATTATTGATGGAGAGTTAGCTTGCGGCCGCAATTCGACCTCGGCTGTATGCAATATTCATCAGGTAAGATGCTGAAGAGACAAGAAACTTGAGTGAAAACCTGCATTCTGTGGGCGGTCCGATATTCGTCGCTTTCGGCGCAAATCTGCCCAGTCGGCTACACGGTTCGCCGGCGGCGGCCTGTCTTGCGGCTTTGGCGGCTTTGGAGACACGGGGCGTTAAGATCCGCCGGCGGTCGGCTTTCTATGAAAGCGCGCCGGTCCCCGTCTCCGACCAGCCTTGTACGTGAATGGTGTTGCCGAGGTGGCGACGGCCTTGGAGCCGGCGGCGCTGTTGGCGGTCCTGCACGACATCGAAAACGGGTTTCGGCCGGGAACGGCGCGAGCTCAACGCTGCCCGGGTGATGGACCTGGACATCGTGGCCTATGGCAAGCTGTCCGGACGGAACCGCCGCCCATCCTGCCCCATCCCCGGATGGCCGACCGCGCTTTCGTCCTTCTGCCGCTGCAGGAGATCGCCCCCGGCTGGGTGCATCCGGTCTTGGGCCTTTCGGTCGAGGAACTGGTGGCGCGGCTGCCGGCGGACCAGCAGATCCGCCCGGTGTAGTCCGCGAAGCCCAAGCAGATCAGCATCTTACCGGCCGCCGCTGCGCTGCGACATCGGCGGCACGGGTTTGCACCTTGCGTACTCGCGGCGCACTCAATGATATTCAATCAAATCACTGATTTCCCCGCATTTTTGGAGAACTCGCAGATATGGCGCGCGTCACCGTCGAAGACTGCATCCTGAAGATTCCCGAACCGGTTCGACCTGGTCATGCTGGCGGCTCAGCGCGCCCGCGATGTCAGCGCCGGCTCGGCGCTCACCATCGATCGCGACAACGACAAGAACCCGGTCGTGGCGCTGCGCGAGATCGCCGACGACAAGCTCGACCTGGATGCGATCCAGCAGTCGATCGTGAAGAACCTCAGCGTCCACGAGGAGCCAGAGGAGCCGGAAGACGAAGGCGGCTTCGGCACCGGCGAGACCGACATGCTGGCCGATGACTGCATGAAGAACGAGGCGGCGGCCGGCGTGCAGAAGCCCCGAGGAAGAAGAATTCGAAGGACGATCCTGCGGCTATGGCGGAAGAACCCGCTGACGCCGCGCCGGAGGAAGGCTGAGCGCCTGATCGTCGAAAGCCCGCGAAAGCGACAAGGTTGGTGGAACGGCGCGGGGAGGCTCGTCTGGCGCGATAGGCAGAGCAGCGGCAGGTACGGCCACGGATGATCCGCCAGTTCGAGCTCGTCGAACGCGTCAAATCCTACGATCCCAACGCGGATGAGGATCTGCTCAACCGCGCTTATGTGTTTTCGATGAAGGCGCACGGCTCGCAGGAACCGCGCCTCCGGCGATCCCTATTTTCTCCATCCGCTCGAAGTCGCCGATATCCTCACCCGGCTGAAGCTGGACTCCGCCTCGATCGTCACCGCGCTGCTGCACGATACGGTCGAGGATACCAGCGCCACCCTCGACAGATCGAGCGCAGCTTCGGCAAGGACATCGCGCGCCTCGTCGACGGCGTCACCAAGCTGTCGCGCCTGGAGCTGCAGTCCGATCAGTCGCAAGCAGGCCGAGAACTTCCGCAAGCTCGTGCTGGCGATGTCGGAGGATATCCGCGTCCTGCTGGTGAAGCTGGCCGACCGCCTGCACAACATGCGGACGCTGGAACACATCAAGAGCCCGGAGAAGCGCAAGCGCATCGCCCTGCGAGACGGTGGAGATCTATGCCCCGCTGGCCGAGCGCATCGGCATGCACCAGCTCAAGGACGAGCTCGAGGACCTGGCCTTCGGCGAGCTGAACCACGAAGCCCGCGAGTCCATCGTCGCAGCGGCTGAACTTCCTGCGCGAGCACGGCGGCGCCCGCGCCGACCGCATCATGGCGGAGCTGAAGAAGGTGCTGGAAAACGGCGGCCTGAAGGCCACGGTCGTCCGGCCGCGAGAAGACGCCCTACTCGATCTGGCTGAAGATGCAGCGGAAGAACATCGGCTTCGAGCAGCTCTGCCGACATCATGGCGTTCCGCGTCGTCGTCGACGACATCGCCGGACTGCTACCGGGCGCTCGGCATCCTCCATGGCCGCTATCCCATGGTGCCCGGCCGGTTCAAGGATTACTCTCAGCACGCCCAAGCCGAACGGCTACCGCTCGATCCATACCGGCGTCATCGGCCCGGAGAAGCAGCGCATCGAGGTGCAGATTCGCACCAAGGAGATGCACGACATCGCCGAGCTACGGCGTCGCCGCCCATTGGAGCTACAAGCAGGGCGCGCCATCGGTGGAAGGGCGCCAGTATCGCTGGCTGCGGGAACTGCTGGACATCCTCGAGCATGCCTCGGCGGCGCCGAGGAGTTCCTCGAGCACACCAAGCTCGAGATGTTCCAGGATCAGGTGTTCTGCTTCACGCCGAAGGGCGATCTGATCTCGCTGCCGCGCGGCGCCACGCCGGTGGATTTCGCCTATGCCGTGCACTCCGAGGTCGGAAACACCTGCGTCGGCGCCAAGATCAATGGCCGCCATATGCCGCTGCGCACCGAGCTGCATAACGGCGACCAGGTGGAGATCGTGGGATCGCGGACGCAGACGCCGTCGCCGACCTGGGAGCGGTTTGTCGTCACCGGCAAAGCGCGCGCCTGCATCCGCCGCTTCATCCGCACCCAGCAGCGCGCGCAGTATATCGAACTCGGCCGCGCCATCCTGCTGAAGGCCTTCAAGCAGGATCATCACGACTTCACAGACAAGGCATTCGACGGCGTGCTGAAGAAATTCCACGCCGAGGATGCGGAGGATATCTACGCCGCCGTCGGCGAGGGGCTGCTGACCGAGCGCGAAATCATGGGCGCGGTATTCCCCGGCAGCACCACCACGCCGCGCACCGGCAAGGTGGTGCCCATCGGTGCCCGCCGCGGCAAGGATCAGAAGGCCAAGGCGCTCCTCGATCCCGATCACCGGCCTGATCCCGGGCATGGCGATCCACTATGCCGGCTGCTGCCATCCGCTGCCCGGCGACCGCATCGTCGGCATCGTCACCACGGGCAAGGGCGTCACCATCCACACTATCGATTGCGAGACGCTGGAAAGCTTCGCCGACGCGCCCGAACGCTGGCTCGATGTCTCCTGGAACATCGATTCCGAGGTCTCTCCGGGTCATGTCGGCCGATTGCATGTGGTGGTGGCCAATTCGCCCGGCAGCTTGGGCAGCATGTCCACCATCATCGGCAAGGCCGAAGGTAACATTACCAACTTGAAGATCACCAACCGCTCTGCCGATTTCTTCGAGATGACCGTGGATGTGGAGGTCAGCGATATCCGCCACCTCTCCAACATCATTGCTGCGCTGAGGGCGACGCCCGTGGTCAATTCCGTCGAGCGGGCTCGCGGATGAACTCCGCCATGATCCTGGGCATCGGCAACGACATTATCGATATCCGCCGCATCGAGAAATCGCTGGACCGGTTCGGCGACCGTTTCGTGCAACGCGTGTTCACCGTCGTGGAGCAGCGCAAGTCCGACCGCCGGCGCAACCGCGCCGCCAGCTACGCCAAGCGCTTTGCCGCCAAGGAGGCCTGCTCCAAGGCCCTGGGAACCGGCCTGAACCATGGCGTGTTCTGGCGGGACATGGGCGTGGTCAATCTGCCCACCGGCAAACCCACGCTGGTGCTGACCGGCGGGGCGGCGGAACGGCTGCAATCCATGCTGCCGCCGGGCATGAAGGCGCAGATCGACCTGACCATCACCGACGAGTTTCCCCAGGCCCAGGCCATCGTCATCATTACGGCGGTTCCCGACAATAAAGCCGGTTGAAAATCCTTCCCAGCGCCGCTTGACAGGCTAGGGCCGGGCGGGCTTCATCGCCGCGCGGCCGCCCGGGGAGCGGTCCCCCAGAAAACGAGAGGATTATGGCGAAAAACAGTTCCGGCGGCACGATGGAGTTCGTGCGCACCATCATCTACGCGATCCTCATCGCCTTGGTAGCCAGGACAATTGCATTCGAACCGTTCAGTATTCCAACGGGTTCGATGAAGCCGACATTGCTTGTCGGCGACTACCTGTTCGTCAAGAAATGGACCTATGGCTACAGCCGGCACGCATTTCCGCTGAGCCAGCCGCCATTCAAGGGCCGGTTGCTGTCGCAGCCCGTTGAGCGCGGCGACGTCGTGGTGTTCAAGGTGCCGGAGGATGAGGGCAGGAGTTTTGGCGACGACTACATCAAGCGCTTCGTCGGCCTTCCGGGCGACACAATCGAAGTGAAGGGTGGTATCCTCCATATCAATGGCGAGCCGGTAAAACGCCAGCGCATCGAGGACTGGTATGACGAGCAGACGGGCAAGCTGTTAACGCAATACATCGAAACATTGCCTAATGGCGTGCAGCACCACATTGCCGAGGTATCCGACAATGGAGAGTACGACGACTGGGGTCCTATCGTCGTGCCGGCGGGACATTACTTCGGCATGGGCGACAACAGGGACAACTCATCCGACAGCCGGTACTTCGGCGCCATACCGGAGGAGAACATCGTCGGCCGGGCGTCATTCATCTTCTATTCGACCGCCTGCAATTGCTCGCTCATCAAGCTCTGGGAGTCGATACCGCATACGCGGCTCGACCGCATCGCCACCGGTATTCATTGAACGACGCGAACGACCATTCAGACACGGTTGATGAGCTCGCGGCAGCGCTGGGCCACAGATTCAGGCGGCCCGAGCTGCTGGCGGAGGCGCTGACCCATGCTAGCGCCGCAACGCGGCCGGTGCGCGGCGGCGAGTTCAGCAACGAGCGCCTGGAATTCCTTGGCGACCGGGTGCTGGCGCTGGTGATCGCGGAGATGCTGTTCGAGACATTCGGCCGGGAGACGGAAGGGGCCCTGGCCCGCCGGCTTGCGGCACTGACACGAAAGGAATCGCTGGCGGAAGTGGGTGCGACGCTCGATCTCGGCCGCCATCTGCAGATGTCCCGCAGCGAGGCCGACACCGGCGGCCGCAGCCATCCCGGCATGGTCGCCGATGCCTGCGAAGCCGTCATCGGCGCGCTCTATCTCGATGGCGGGCTGGATGTCGCCGCACAATTCATCCGCCGCTGCTGGGCACCGCTGATCGGTGCCGACAGCCACCCGCCCCAGGATGCGAAGACGGCGCTCCAGGAATGGGCGCAAGCGCGCGGCCTGCCCTTGCCGGCCTATCGCGTAATGGAAACCCAGGGGCCGGCCCATAGCCCGGTGTTTGCAATAGAGGTGCGCGTCGAGGGCGTCGAGCCCGCCACCGGCCGCGGCCGCTCGAAGCGCGCGGCGGAGCAGGAAGCGGCCGCCATCCTGCTCAAGGCCGTGCGGGGTGCTGACCCATGACCGAACCGGAAACACCGCCAGTCGTCGACCAGCATTGCGGTTTCGTCGCCATCGTCGGCGCACCCAATGCCGGCAAATCGACCCTGCTGAACCGGCTGGTGGGCAGCAAGATCTCCATCGTCTCGCCCAAGGTGCAGACCACCCGCAACCGGGTGCTCGGCGTGGTGATCGACGGCACCGCGCAGATCGTGTTCATCGATACGCCGGGCATCTTCGCACCCCGCCGCCGCCTCGATCGGGCCATGGTCAAGGCCGCCTGGCGCGGCGTCACCGAGGCCGACCTGACGCTGCTGCTGGTGGATGCCCAGCGTCAGGAGATGGGCGACGATACGCGCCGCATCATCGACGGCCTCAAGGAGCAAGACCGGAAGGCGCTGCTGGCGCTGAACAAGATCGACCTGATCAAGCGCGAGCGGCTATTGGAACTGGCGGCGCTGTACGACGCAGAGGGAATATTCAGCGACATTTTCATGATCTCGGCCGAGACCGGCGACGGCGTCGACGGCCTGGTGAGGGCGCTGGCCGCGCGCATGCCAGCGGGTCCCTGGCATTTCCCGGCGGATCAGATCTCCGACGTCCCGCTGCGTCTGCTGGCAGCCGAGGTCACGCGCGAGCATCTGTTCCGCCAGGTCCATGACGAGCTGCCCTACGAGCTGACGGTGGAGAACGAAAGCTGGAAGGATTTCCAGGATGGCAGCGTGCGCATCGAGCAGGCGATCTATATCGGCCGCGAAACCCACAAACCCATCCTGCTGGGCGAGGGCGGCCGCCGCATCAAATCCGTGCGCGTGGCGGCGCAGAAGGAACTGGAGCAGATTCTCGAACGCAAAGTGCACCTGTTCCTGCAGGTGAAAGTGAAATCCGGCTGGGGCGACGACCCGGCGCGATATCGGGCGATCGGGCTGGAGTTTGAAAAGTAGCGCCACACGCCTGTTGCTTATTCACACCCATCCGCCGGCGGGCGCTTGAGGGGATCGCCGGGGGCGTCGTGGCCATAGACCTGCTGGCCCTCGAAGTAAGTGCGGCAAACCCGTATTTCGTCGATCTCCTCCGGCGAGGCGGCGGCGACTTCGAACAGATCGCGGTTGAGCACAATCAGGTCGGCGCGCTTTCCAGCTTCAATAGAGCCAACCTCGCCATCCATGCGCAGCTCGCGCGCCGAGCCGATCGTGTAGGCGTCGATCACAGCTTTCACCGGCAGCCGCTCTTCCTCATGGAGTACCTTGAAAACTCTGCCGTCGTAGCTCTTGAGGTAATCGCTGGCATCCTTGATGCCGGCGGCATCGAATTTGTAGCCGTCGGGCGACCACGGATTGGTGCGCAGTACCGCCATGCGGATGGCCGCCATCGGATCGGGCGTGCTGACCGACCAGTCGCTGCCGGCGGAAAGGGCAGCGCCTGCTTCGCGCAGGCTGTTTGCCGGGTAAAGCCAGCGATGACGTTTGTCGCCGATATAGGGCAGCGTCGCGTCGATCGTGTAGGGCTCCGGAAAGGCCCAGAAGAACTGGAAATTCGCGCTGACGTCCAATTCCGCAAAGCGGCCGAAATCGCCGGGATCGAGCAATTCCAGATGCGCGATCGACAGTTTGCGCTTGTCCGGCCCTGCTATCCGGCGAACCGATTCATAGGCATCGAGCGCCGCATGCACGGCGCCGTCGCCGATCGCATGGGTGTGAATGTCGAAATTCTGTTTGTCGGCTTCGGCATAAATGGCGCCGATGGTCGCGGGATCGAATAGAAGCTCGCCCTTCGACGACGTCGAGTCTCCGGTTGCGGGATCGAGATAAGGCTGCAGCAACGCCGCCGTATGCGCCGGATACTCGATCACGCCATCGGAGAAGACCTTGATGGAGTTCACCGTCATGAAAGGGATGCCGGTGAATTTGGCGCGCAGCGCCGCTGCCCTGTCGATTTCCGTCTTCGGATCGCCCAACGGCTCGATTGGGATCGACTGCTCCGAACGCACGGTGATGCGGTTTTCCTTGGCAAGTTGCGCATAGGCCGCAAGCTGCGGCTCGGTCGCATAGGCCTCGCGCATGCCGGTGACGCCGACGGCATTCAGATACTTCATGCCATACGCCGCGCCCGCCAGGTAGTTCGCCAGTTTTTCTTCCGGCGTTTCCTTCGGCATCGCTTTGTAGATCAGATCCATCGCCGCGTCGGCGAAGAAGCCCTGGCTGAGATCCAG
Organism: uncultured Alphaproteobacteria bacterium; assembly: GCA_963851215.1. Classification (GTDB taxonomy): domain Bacteria; phylum Pseudomonadota; class Alphaproteobacteria; order Dongiales; family Dongiaceae; genus DATKFM01. The sequence continues at coordinate 135,406 of CAWKOG010000021.1, read as the reverse complement.
CGATCCGCCTTCCGGCGATACCGTCTCCGGTGTTACCCCGGCCGTCTTGAGCGCGGCGCTGTTGGCGTAGAGCGTATGTCCATCCAGGCCGTAGACGACCAGCGGCCCGTCGGATCGCAATCCATCCCAGCGTTCGATCGGGATATGCTGGCCGACCAGGCCGAACATGATCACCTCGAACCAGTCGCCGGGCGCCGGGGGCTTGGCGGAAAGGCAACCACGGATGATGAGCTCGGCGCCGGCCAGGTCGGCGGCGTCGGCGATCGAGCAATAATTGACGTCGACTCCGGCGCTTGCGGCATGCACATGGGCATCGATAAATCCCGGCAGGACAAGCTTGCCCTTTAGATCGACGGTTTCGACAGCCTGGAGATTTCGAGCTGCATCGGCGGTTCCGACAAAGATGATGGCTCCCTCCTTGACCGCGACGGCCTCGGCGAATTCGGGAACGCTATCGTCTGTCGGGCTGCCGCCGATATAGATCCGGCCATTGGTCAACAACAGATCGGCGTCTTGCGCATCGGCGTCGGACAACTGCGCCGTCAGTGTAAGCATTGCAATGCCTGCAACGGCGAATGTCCGCTTGCGCCAGCATGGGAATGAAATGCCTATCATCGGACGCTCCCGTACAGCAACATCTCGGGAACGCTAGGTCCGCTCGAACATCGTTGTCAAAGTGTTTGTCCGGTCACCCACATGGCGGCGCCTTGCGCTGCGTGAAAATCGTTGGGCTTGCGGCGAGAATTTGATATGCCGGGCCGGCGGCATGGTGCAGCAGAGGGACAGATGAACGCGGCAAGTAAAGTGGCGCTGGTGACAGGGGCGGGCAGCGGGATCGGGCGCGGCGGTGGCGGCGCGCGCTGCTGCAGGCGGGATACAAGACTGTCCTTACCGGCCGCCGTGCCGATGCGCTGGATGAAACGCTGGCATTGACGAAGCCATCGAAAGACTCCGCACTCGCTGTTCCAGCCGACGTCACCGACCCCAGATCGGTCGCGGCCCTGTTCAAGGCGGTGAAGGACAAGTTCGGCCGGCTCGACGTCCTCTTCAACAATGCCGGCGTCGGCGCGCCGGCAATTCCACTGGAGGAGCTGACCTTCGAGCAATGGAAGGCCGTCGTGGACACCAACCTGACCGGCTCGTTCCTCTGCACCCAGGAAGCCTTCAGGATCATGAAGGATCAGAAGCCCCGCGGCGGCCGCATCATCAACAACGGCTCGATCTCGGCCCATGTGCCGCGGCCGCATTCGGCGCCCTATACTTCGACCAAGCACGCGATCACCGGGCTGACGCGGTCCTGCTCGCTGGACGGCCGCGCCTATGACATCGCCTGCAGCCAGATCGACATCGGCAACGCGCTTACCCCCATGGCCGCGAAGATGCATGACCGGCATGATGCAGGCCAATGGCACCATCGCCGCGGAGCCGACCATCGATCCGGCGGAGGTTGCGCGCGCGGTGATCTTCATGGCTGGCCTGCCGCTCGATGTGAACGTGCAGTTCATTACGGTGATGGCAACCAAGATGCCGTTCATCGGCAGGGGATAATACGGTCGTCTCTATCAACTTTTGTCATCCCCGCTTTCGCGGGGATGACAATAGATGATCATTCAAATAGTGCGGGGACCACTCTAAGGAACTGGTTTCCCGCCTCCCTTGCTTCCGCCAGGGGCGCGTCGCAGAGTCGCGCGACAGCACTCAATTCCCCGTCACCGGAAAGCCAATCATGCCCCGCGATCCGCGCTACGATATCCTGTTCGAGCCCGTCCGCATCGGTCCGGTCACCGCCAAGAACCGCTTCATCCAGGTGGCCCACTGCAACGGCATGGGCATGAGCTATCCCAGCACCATGGCCGCGATGCGCCGCATGAAGGCCGAGGGCGGCTGGGCCGTAGTCTGCACCGAAGAGACGGATATCCATCCCTCCGGCGACATGACCCCGCTGATCGAAGGCCGCCTGTGGGACGATCGCGATATCCCCATCTTCGCGCGCATGAATGAGGGTGTGCATGCGCATGGCGCGCTGGCGGCTATCGAACTCGTCCATACCGGCCCGCGCGATGCCTGCCTCTACAGCCGCGAAGTGCCGATCGGCGTCGCTCATCAGCCGGTCTGGGCGGGCGACTATCCGGTTCAGGCACGCGCCATGGACAAGGCCGATATCAAGGCCTTTCGCCGCTGGCACCGGGATGCCGCGCTGCGGGCGCAGAAGGCCGGCTTCGACGTCATCTATGCCTATTGCCATCCCGGCAGCTCGCTGATCGGCGATTTCTTTTCGCCGGTGCGCAACCGGCGCACGGATGAGTATGGCGGCGGCCTGGAAAATCGCGTCCGGTTGACACGCGAGGTTCTGGAGGAGGCGCGCGAGGCCGTGGGATCGACCTGCGCCATCGCCCTGCGATTCACGGTCGACTATCTATCGGCCAACGGCGAGCCGGACATGGCGGAATCCCGTGCCGCCATTGAAATGCTCGCCGAGCTGCCCGATCTATGGGACGTCAATGTCCGGGAATGGCGCCGGGACTCCGTGCCCTCGCGCTTCGGGCCGGAAGGGTCCCAGGAAGAGTTCATCTCCTTCGTCAAAAAGTTCACGCGCAAGCCTGTTGTCGGTGTCGGACGTTTCACCTCGCCGGACACCATGGTCTCGCAGATAAGGCGCGGTGTGTTGGATTTCATCGGCGCGGCGCGGCCATCGATCGCCGATCCCTTCCTGCCGAAGAAGATTGAGGAAGGCCGCATCGATGACATCCGGGAATGCATCGGCTGCAACATGTGCGTGACCTCGGACTTCACCATCGTGCCCATGCGCTGCACGCAGAATCCCACCATCGGCGAGGAATGGCGCAAGGGCTGGCATCCGGAAATCATTCCGGCGCGGGGCTCTGAAGACAAAGTGCTGATTGTCGGCGCGGGGCCTGCGGGCCTCGAATGTGCGCGAGCGCTGGGGCAGCGCGGCTATGAGGTCACGCTGGCCGAGGCGCGGGACATCCTGGGCGGCCGCGTCGCCGACGAGAGCCGGCTGCCGGGGCTCGCGACTTGGGGCCGCGTGGGCGACTACCGGGTGCAGCAGATCCAACGCATGGCCAATGTGCAGGTCTATCTCGAAAGCCGCCTCAGCGCGCCGGAGATTTTGGAGTTCGGCTTTCAGAAGGTCGTCCTGGCGACCGGCGGCACCTGGCGCCGCGACGGTGTCGGCCGCTGGCACAGTGCGCCGCTGTCCGGACTGAACGACGGCAGCGTGTTCACGCCCGAAGACGTCTTCGCCGGCCGGCGCCTCGAAGGCCCGGTCGTGATCTTCGACGACGACCACTACTATCTCGGCGGGGTGTTGGCGGAGAAGCTACGGTTGCAGGGGCTGGACGTCACTCTTGTAACGCCGGCAGCCGATGTATCGAAATGGACCCACGCCACGCTGGAGCAAGGCTGGATCGAACAGCGCCTTTACGAGATCGGCGTGAACATCGTCGAGAAGCATGCGTTGACGTCTACTGCGAATGGCGGGGCGCGCGTTCTGCATATCCAGAGCGGCCGGGAGCGCTCACTGCCCTGCGCCTCATTGCTGCTGGTGACCATGCGCCTGCCGAACGACGCGCTCTATCACGACCTCACTGCGGACTCTGCTCGCCTTAAGGACTCCGGCATCCGCTCGCTCACCCGCATCGGCGATTGCCTGGCGCCTTCGACGATCGCCGCCGCCGTCTATGCCGGCCATCGCTATGCGCGGGAAGCCGATGCGCCGCCGACGGAAGGCGTGCCGTTCCAGCGGGAGTTGGTCGAGTTGGCCTGAACCTCGATCTGTCAAAGTAGCATCAAACGGTATTGTCGCCTCGCCACCACGAAGTGGGGGAGAGGCACGCCACATCCGCGTCCAGCGGATGTGGCGGGTGAGGGGGCTGGCGCCGATGTTGCCGCTCGCGCGAATGTGGACGCAAAGGAAAAAAAATCGACGCTAAAGTTTACCCCTCGCCCTCACCCAGCCACATTCGCTGAACGCGAATGTGGCATCCCTCTCCCGCTCCGCGGGCGAGGGGACAATCTGTTGGCAGCGCAATATACTCCACGCTATTGCAGCGGCTTCAGCACCAGATGGCACAGCGCATCGAAGGGCAGCCGCTTGTCCGCTGCCACCCAGGACGGCTGGAAGTCCCTGGTATCAGGCCCACTGACCATCGCCTTTTCGCAACTGAATCCGGCGGCGCGATAGCCATAGGGTTTTAACGCCTCATCAATGGGATCGAGAACGGGCAGGACACCCAGCACGCGCTGCACATAGGCTTCTGCCCGCTCGCCGTTCTTCGTCTTGCCCATTGCCGTCGACCAATCCGCTTCGCGCTCGGCATATTTGGACAGGTGGCGGCTCAGCCATTCATAGTCGATCAATCGCCCGAGGAAGATGGAACGATAGGTACCGCCTTCCATATCCAATTCATTGAGGGCGAGCGTGGCAAAGGCGAGGCCAATCAATCCCGCGGTATCATTCTGTGTCACCACACAGGGCCGCGAAGCACCCGGGAGCGGCGCGATGCGGAAGATGATCGTCCGCCATTGCGAAGTCGAGGTGGCCTTGATCTCGCAGGCGTCCCGCTGTGCGGTGAACAGCGGGACCTCGGTGTCGGCACCGGCTCGCGGCGCACAGAGTAACAGGATCGAAAGCGGCAAGACCCCGGCGCGGTTCACCAAGCCAGCGCCCATCGCCTCATGTCTCCGGCGGATCGCCGTCGCTGGGAGTCCAGCCTTCGATCCAGATTTCCAGCGGCATGACATAGGCCGGCTCGCCGTTCTCGCGGAAATAGGACTCGACGGCATATCGCTTGCTGGTGGCATTTTCGCGCATGGTCGCCGTGTTGCTCGGTCCCCAGGCACTCAGCACGAAACGGTGCGTGGGGAAGCCGATACCGTGAAATTTGATCAGCCCGTCCGCCGCCATCATCCGCAGATAGGCCGTGGAGTTCGTGCTCTCGTCGATGCAGTCCAGCTGCCCGTCGGGGTTGAAATGAACGCCCATGCCCGGCGCGTCCTCCGAAGTGCCGGTCTGCTCGCCTGTGAAGCGTTCGAGCACCGCGATGGCCCGCGCCACCGCGCGGCGCTCCGCCAGCGCATCGGCCGGCGCCGGATCGAACACCGCGCGCACCTCCTGCCACTGTTCGGCGGACAGATTGACCTGGCTGTGCAGCCGGCAGGAGTTGCCGTAGCAGGCCTTGAAGCTCGCCGGCGTCGGATTGGGATCGAGCTTCTTGGCAACGCGCGTTTCCTCGACCTCGGCACAGGCGCCGAGGCCAATACAGAATGCCGCCGCGAGAGTTATCAGGGGTTTGTGGACCATAGTGATTTTCAGGGAACTTTACCTGACGTTGCGCATTGCCAGCAGATCATGGCGACGCATATTCCCCTATCGCCGGCCGGCGCGGCAAGTGGCCTCTTGGTCAGGCCCAATCCGCCGGATCTCATCATCGCCCCGGATTTGCCGCCCAGCGGCCCGCTCCATAAGCTGCCCGCCGATTCGATTCGCATATCTGGAGAGCCGGCGATTTCCATGATTGTCGATCATGTTTCCATCACCGTCAGCGACATGGCGCGCGCGGCGCCGTTCTACGACGCCATCATGGCGGCGTTGGGCATTCCCTGCGTCTGGCGCGAGGACGAGGCGGTCGGCTACGGCTTCCGCAACGGCCCCGACGATGACGGCCGCAGCTACATGACCGTGCGGAAATCCACCGGCATGGTGAAATCCGACAACCGCCATTGGTGCTTCGCCGCCCGGGAGCGCGCCGCCGTCGATGCCTTCCACGCCGCCGGCGTCGCCAGCGGCGGCCGCTGCGACGGGCCGCCGGGACCGCGTCCGAAGTATCACGAGGCCTATTACGCCGCCTTCCTGCTGGATCCCGACGGCAACCGGATCGAGGCGGTCTGCCACCGCCGCTGAAGGCGGATCGGCAGCCCGTCCGGAGCTAGGCCTGGGGTTCCGGGTTGAGGTCGGTCTTGTAGATCTCCTGACCCTCCAGATCCTTCAGCATCACTGTCATGGCGCCGGTCATGCCGTTGATCTTCACTTGGCCGAAGAACTGCAGGCCGGCCCTTGGCGACAGGTTGGATTGCCCCTCCGGCGGCGCCTTCACGAACATCACCTGCGGCCCGAAGGTATTGTCCAGCTTGTTGGGGCCGAAACTGCCGGCATTCAGCGGCCCGGCGACGAATTCCCAGAACGGCAGGAAATCCTGATACTGCGCCCGGTTGGGATCGTAATAGTGGGCGGCAGCATAGTGCACATCGGCCGTCAGCCAGACCGTGTTCCGGATGCCATTCATCTTCAGAAAGCGCAGCAGATCGGCGATCTCATATTCGCGGCCGAGCGCCGGCCCGTCGCCGTTCGCGATCGCCTCGAAATTCACATCGCCGTCGGGGACCAGGATCTCCAATGGGCATGTCGGCGGCGATGATTTTCCATCTGGCCTTAGAGGTCATCAGCGCCTCCTTCAGCCACGCGACCTGCCGACGGCCGAGGAATTCGGTTTCTGCGCTGGGCACGCCCTGGCGGTTGGCGCTATTGGCCGCGCGATAGCTGCGCATGTCCAGCACGAAGATGTCGAGCAGCGGTCCATAGTTTATCGTGCGGTAGATCCGCTCGCCGTCGGCGGCATTCAACCGCACCGGCGTATATTCGAAGAAGGCCCGCTTCGCCCTCGCCGACAGCAGAGGCACACTCAACTCCGTATAACCCTTCTCCTTCTCCTTGGCGCCGAACATCTCCCTCGGATACCAGTTGTTGGAGGTCTCGTGATCGTCCCACTGCACGATCTGCGGCACTTCCGTGTTAAGCCGCCGGAAATGCTCGTCCATTAAATTGTACTTATAGTTGCCGCGGAACTCTGCGAGCGTCTCCGCGACTTTGGACTTCTCTTCGATGACCACGTTCTTCCAGAGTGCGCCGTCGGCTTCCTTCTTCTCCGCCTCGATCGGCCCATCGGCATAGATGTAGTCGCCGGAATGGATGAACAAATCGGGGTTCTGCGCGCGCATGGTCTCGTGGATCTTCATGCCGCCCCACTCCAGATTGATGCCCCAGCCTTGGCCGGCGGTATCGCCGCCCCAGACGATGTTGATGTCCTGCATCTGCGCTGGCGCGGTGCGGAAGGTGCCGAGAATTGGCTCACTCACGGTCTTGAGGTCGCTGAGATCTTCGAACGAGGCGCGATAGAACACGCGCTCGCCCGGCGCCAGATCGGTCAGCACGGCGCGCGCGGTGAAGTCCGTCTCCGGCAGCGCCGCGGGGCCGACCAGGCGGCGGATATTGGTGAACTTGTCGCTGGAATCGTATTCGACGATAGCCGGGCCGGCCGGTCGCAGCGGCTCCAGATCACGGCGCCGTCGCTGCTGACATCGCCGCTCATCACGCCGTGGGGCATGCCGGGCCGCATCGTCTCGCCGGTGACAAGGGCTGGCGCCCGGCCGGACCAGAGGAGCGGGATCGCGCCTCCGATGGCGGCAACGCCGATCGCGGCCGAGCGCCGCAGCAGGGATCGACGGGAAAGACCGTAACGGAACCGAATGCGTGCCATAAGAGCCTCCTGCATTTCGAAGAGGGGTGACGGGGATTCGTGCCCGGGACTATGGAAGCCGGCGCGTGACAAACACGTGAGCGCCGCTTGATATTTCGATGAAGGCTGTACATGGCGGCGGCCCTCCGGTTCGGCTAGCCTTGGCGGATGGAATGGACCGACCAGGGCATCCTTCTGTCGGCGCGGCGCCATGGCGAGAGCGCGGCGATCGCATCGCTGCTGACGCCGGGCTATGGCCGCCACGCCGGACTGGTGCCGGGCGGCGGCGGGCGGCGGCTGCGGGCCACGCTGCAGCCCGGAAACCTCCTCCAGGCCACCTGGCGGGCGCGGCTGGCGGAGCATCTCGGCTATATGACTTGCGAACTGGTGGAAGGCTGGTCGGCGGACCTGCTGGACGACGATCTGCGGCTGGCGGGGCTGACGGCGGCGCTGGCGCTGGTGGATGCGGCCTTGCCGGAGCGCGAGCCCCACCGGCGCATCTACGACGACCTAGCCGCCCTGATTCAGGCTCTGCGCGGCGGGACCGGTGTCGAGGTGTGGGGCGCCATGTTCGCGCGCTTTGAGGCCACGGTGCTGACCGATCTCGGCTACGGCCTGGATCTGGCCAGTTGCGCGGCGACAGGTGTTACCACCGGCCTGACCCATGTTTCGCCGAAGTCCGGCCGCGCCGTTTCAACGGCAGCCGCAGCGCCCTACCGCGAGCGCCTGCTATCGCTGCCGGCATTCCTATTGCCGGGCGCGGATGCCGCGGCACCGGTTACCCGCGCCGATCTGCTCGCCGGCCTGAAGGTGACGGGATACTTCCTCGAGCAGAATGTTTTCAGCCATCTGCCGGCCGTCGGCGGCCGGGAGAACGGTCAGGCCGAGAAGCGCCGCGGCCTGCCGCCGGCGCGGGAACGCTTGCTGGATAAACTGGCACGGCGCGCCGCCTAGGCGGCATCGTCCCGGTGCAGGACCACGACAGCCTCGGCGTCGCTGAGGTGCCGCGAGCGGTCGCGCCGCACGACGTTGAAGCCCTTCATCACCCCGTCCTTCGCCGCCGGCCGGTAGACATCCATGGGACTGTCGCTGCCGCGAAGGATTTCATTGCCCAGCGGCTCCCAATCGCCGCCGCAGTAATCTCGGAAGGCGGCGCTGGCGATCAGGGGCGAACCGAACTTCTTGGTGAGTTGCTCCAGCCGCGTTGCCTCATTGACGGCGGAACCGAACACCGAGAAGGACAATCGGTCGGGAAGGCCGACATTGCCGAACATGACATTGCCGATATGCAGGCCGATGCCGAACCCCAGCGGTAGCTCGCCGCCACCGATGCGCGAGCGGTTCGCTGACTTCCATGCGGTTCACCGCCTCCTGTGCGCCCGCCAGGGCGAGCTGGCAGGCCTCGGTGGATTCCTTCTGGTTGCGCTCGCAAGGAAAGATGGCGAGGAAGCCATCGCCGACAAAGCCGAGAATCTCGCCGCCGGCATCGGCGACGGAGCCCGAGACGTTGTCGAAGAAGGCGTTCAGATTGTCGATGTAGCTCTGCCGCCCGAGCTGCTCCGCCATCGCGGTGGAATTGCGCAGATCGCCCCAAACGATTGCGGCCCGGATCGTCTCGCCGTCGCCGCGCTTGATCTGGCCCGCCAGAACGCGCTGGCCGGCGTTCGGCCCCAGATAGGTCATCAACGCGCTTTTTGCCACGTCACCGCGCACCGCCATTTTGGCGGCGACGGCCAGGCGGTCCTGCACGCGGATCAGCGCTTCGATCTCGTCGTCGCTGAACCCTTCCCGGCTGTTGGTGGACCAGGAGCCCATCATGCCCTGCTGTTTTGCCGCATCGAACGGCGCGACGAAAGCAAGGTAGTCGGTGAGGCCTTCCTTGTGGAGATCGCCGAAGATGGGAAATTCATTGTAGGCCTCGGCGTCGAGCTTGCGGCGCAGATGCTCCAGCTTGTGCTTCATCATGTGATAGTAGGGGCTGACCTTGAACCGGTCGTTGGTCTTGCCGTCGGCCGTGTGACGGTAGCCCTCCACCTGCAATCCTTCCTTGTGGCGCCAGGTGAAGCCCAGGGCGCGGTACAGGGGATGCAGGACCGAGAAGGACAGATGCACCCGCGCCAGCGGAATGCCGGCGCCATGCAGCCGCTCGCAGCAGCCGCGCACGATGGTTTCGAGATCGGCGTCGGTCAGCGCCTGGGCCAGCAGCCAGCTTGTGGCGCGATCCACCAGCACCCGGGAGGCAGCGCTCGTTTTTTCGGACATGAAGGAACTCCGGAAAGAGGCCCATTCGCGGGCGCATGGCAGAGGATATAGGAAACCCGGCGGCGAAAACCAACAATCCCGGCGCTGTAAAATTTGTGTGCACCCCTGAATTGCGGATAGATTTCCGCGCAGTAACCAGCTTCCGGGACCCATCCCCACATGACCAGTCAGGCTCAAGGCCAGCGCCACATCGCGGTGATTGGCGCCGGTATCGTCGGCGTCTGCACCGCGCTCTATCTCCAGCGGGACGGCCACCGCGTCACCCTGATCGACCGTGAAGGTCCGGGGGAGGGTGCCTCCAAGGGCAATGCCAGCGTCATCTCCGGCGAATCCTGCGTGCCCGTGGCGACGCCCGGCATCCTGAAGCGCGTGCCCGGCATGTTGATGGACCCGCTGGGGCCGCTGGCCTTGCGCTGGCATTACCTGCCGCGGCTGGCGCCCTGGCTCTGGCAGTTCGTCCGCGCGTCGTCGCCGGAGCGCGTGGAGGCGATCTCCATTGCGCTCCGCGCGCTCAGCGCGCAGGCGCTGGAAACCTACTGGCCGCTGATCCGGTCGGCCGGCGTCCAGGACATGATCCGCCGCACCGGCTGGCTGATCGTCTACGAGACCGACAAGAAGTTCCGGGGGGCGCAGCCGGACCTCGAAATCCAGCGCCGCCGTGGCGTGGAGTACCGCATCCTGCCGCCGGAGGAGATCCGGCAGCTCGAGCCGAGCTTGGCGCCGATCTTCAAGCACGGCATCTATCATCCCGAGAACGCCTATGTGACGGACAATTTCCGCCTGGTGCGGGTGCTCGCGGAGGATCTCGTGCGCAATGGCGGCCGGCTGGTGAAAGAGGAGGTCACCGGTTTCGCCTTCGATACCGAAGGCCATCCGAATGCCGTGGTGACCCGCACCGGCCGCCACGACGCCGATGCCGTGGTCGTCACCGCCGGCGCCTGGTCGCGCGCCCTCTGCCGGCAACTCGGCCATGATCCGCTGCTGGATACCGAGCGCGGCTATCACATGATGTATCCGAACCCCGGTGTTGCGCCGCGCATGCCCATCTGTTCCGGCGAATACTCGTTCGTGGCGACGCCGCTGGAGCAGGGCCTGCGCCTTGCTGGCACGGTGGAGCTGGGCGGCCTTAAGGCCGCGCCTGACTACGCCCGGGCCCGCATCATCGCCGAGCGCGGCCGCCGCATGCTGCCGGGCCTGAACGAGGCCGGCGGCGTGCCCTGGATGGGGTTCCGGCCCTCCATGCCCGACTCATTGCCGGTCATCGACCGATCCAGCAAGCATCCCAACGTCTTCTTCGGTTTCGGCCATGGACATCTCGGCCTGACGCTGGCCGGGGTGACGGGGCGGGTCCTGTCCGACATCGTCGCCGGCCGCGATGCGCGGCTGGATCTTGCCCCCTATCGCATCGATCGTTTCTAGACCAATCGCGGAATTGGCCGCGCAGTTGCTCGCGAACTCGTGAGACTCCCGTGTTGGCGTCGGCGCTATTGCTTCCTATATGCAATTGCATTGGCGCTGAATAGTGAATGCGCCACGGCGAAGCTATGACAAGGGAGGCTTGTATGACCGTCAATCAGGACATCATCAATCTGTTCGACCGCTTCACCCACGGCGGCATGGATCGCCGGACCTTCATGCAGCGCCTCACAAAATTGGCCGGTGGCACCGCCGCGGCGTCGGCATTGCTGGCCGTGCTCGAGAACAACTACGCCCATGCCGAGATCGTCGCGGCCGATGACGCCAGATTGAAGGCTGAGGATCCGAGCTATCCCGGGCCCGATGGCGCCATCAACGGTTATCTCGTCAGGCCTGTAGAGGCCGCGAAGCGCGGGGCCGTGATCGTCATCCACGAGAACCGCGGCCTCAATCCCCATATCCGCGATGTGGCGCGTCGCGTCGCGCTGGAAGGATATTTGGCGTTTGCCGTGGACATGCTATCGCGCGACGGCGGCACCCCTGAGGATGCCGACAAGGCCCGCGACATGATCGGCGCGCTGGATCCCGAACTCAACGCTCAACGCCTCGCCGCGGCGGTGCCGTTCCTGGCAGCCCATCCCGACGGCAACGGCAAGGTGGGTGCGGTCGGCTTTTGCTGGGGCGGCGGCCAGGTGAACGAGCTTGCGGTGCGCAGCCCCGACCTCAACGCCGGCGTCGCCTATTACGGCCGGCAGGTGGATGCCGCGCGCGTCGCTGCCATCAAGGCGCCGTTGCTGCTGCAATATGCCGAGAACGACGAGCGCATCAATGCGGGCATCGCCGACTACGAGGCGGCCCTGAAGGCCAACGGCAAGACCTACGAGATCTTCATGTATCCGGGCGCGCAGCACGCCTTCAACAACGACACCAACGAAGCGCGCTACAACAAGGAAGCCGCGGAACTCGCTTGGGGCCGCACGATCGAGTTCTTCGAGAAGAATCTCGCGTAGCCTCGCGCAAGGAAGAAGGGCGGTCCAAACAGGACCGCCCTTTTCAATCAGCGCGAACTAAGTATCGGCGACTAGATCCCTGCCTTCACGCCTTCGAACATCTTCTGCAGCTCGTCAAGCCGCGTGTTCTCCTTGCTGAACAGGCCGGACTTCAGGAAGTCCGACGGGTCCTTCGGGAAGCCGCGCTCGGCCAACAGCTCTTCGCTGACCAGGTCGAACGCCTTCCGGTTGGAATGGCCGTAGCCGTAATTGATCAGCCATTCTCCGGCCTTCGGATCCAGCATGGCGTCCATCAGCTCATGGGCCTTTTCCGGGTGCGGCGCGTCGGTTTGCAACACCAGGCCGCAGCACCAGTTCAACCGGCCCTCCTTTGGCGTCATGTATTTGACGTCGATGCCCTGGCTGCGCAGCGTCGCCACCGAGCTGTTCCAGGCGCTGGCCAGCACGATCTCGCCGGTCGCCATCGCCTGCTCGAACTCCGTCGAGTTGCTCCAGTACATGCGCAGCAGCGGCTTCTGCTTCTGCAGCAGCAGGCGTACTTTCTCAATCTCCTCGTCGGTCATGTTGTAGGGATCGGCGGCGCCGATCATCAGGCCACAGATGATCGAAGTGTCAGTGATGTCGTTGCCCATGGCGATCTTGCCGGCATAGCGTTCGTCCCAGAGGATGCTCCAGGACTCCTCCTTTATTTCCACCAGATCGGCGCGATAGATCACCGAGGTGTTGCCCCAATCCCAGGGCACGAACCACTGCTTGCCCTCGGCGTTCGCATCGTTGACCACCTTCAGGCCGTCGAAGACATCTCCCCAGTGCGAGAGCTTGGACGTGTCGATCGGCTGCAGCAGATTGGCCGAGCGCCAGCGGTTGATGCGGCCGCTGCAGGGGTGGGCTACGTCCACCTGGAATCCCGCACGCAGCTTCTGAAACGCCTCTTCCTCGTCGGAGAACAGCGGCATGTCCGGCGCGCCGTATTTGGCCTCGTAGGCCGGATGCGCTTCCGGCACGTCATAGCCCGACCAGGTGAAATAGATCGCCTGCTCGTCGGCCCGCGCCGGCTTGTCGAACACCGGCATGGTGACCAGGCTCAGGCCCGTGCCGGCCAGAAGTTGATTGAAACGGCGCCGCGAAAACCTGCCGCCGCGCATTTGGTCGAGAATCTGTTCCTTGTCCATGATCTGCCTATCTCCCTGATGTAGTTTGTTCTTCAGGCCCAAACGCTGGGCCGGCGTTTCCCGCCGGTTACCCAGGGCTAGGAGTTCTAGGCCCGTCCGCAAGCCGGGGGCAAGCGCTCTGACTCCATGAAAACTCCACGAGTTCTCCATTACCCCTTCAAGCGCGGGCGGCCCGGTGCCCCTAGACAGGGTCCGCAGTCGCTGATGGCTGCTGAACCGGGGCTCAGGACCACGGATACGAAAATCTAGAGACATGGAAGGACAGGTCATGACACTACGCATTGGCAGTGAGGCGCCGGATTTCGACGCCGAGACAACCGGCGGCAAGTTCCGCTTTCACGACTGGCTCGGCAGTTCCTGGGCGGTGCTGTTTTCGCATCCCAAGGATTTCACGCCGGTTTGCACTACCGAGCTCGGCTATATGGCCCGGCTCAAGCCGGAGTTCGACAAACGCAACGTGAAGATCATCGGCCTCTCGGTCGATCCGGTCGATGACCATAAGCGCTGGGCCAAGGACATCGAAGAAACCCAGGGCCACGCACCGAACTATCCGATCATCAGCGATCATGAGCTGAAGGTCGCCAAGCTATACGGCATGCTTCCGGCCGAACTCAACGGCACGTCGAATGGCCGCACCGCCGCTGACAACCAGACGGTGCGCAATGTCTACGTCATCGGCGCGGACAAGAAGATCAAGCTGATCATCTGCTATCCCATGAGTACCGGGCGCAATTTCGATGAGATCCTGCGGGTGATCGACTCACTGCAGCTCACGGCGAAGCATCAGGTGGCGACGCCCGTGAACTGGCGGCCGGGCGACGACGTGATCATCGTGCCAGCGGTCTCCGATGCCGACGCGAAGGTCAAGTTCCCCGCCGGCTGGAAGGCGCCGAAACCCTACCTGCGCATCGTGCAGCAGCCGAAGTAGGGCTGCGGCGGCAATCAACGTGTGCATTCTCATATGTCCCCTCTCCCCCAAGTGCGATCGCGCAGCGATCGTCACGAGGGGAGAGGGCAGGGGTGAGGGGTTTCGTGCTTAGGCGCGCAACGACGCTTCGTCCATTCGCCCGATGAATGCATGCGGATCCTCAAACGACGCAGCGAACTCATGATCTTCCGTCAGCTCTTCGATCGCACCTCCTGCACCTACACCTATCTCGTCGCCAGCGGCGGCGAGGCTTGCCTCATCGATCCCGTGCTCGAACAAACCGAGCGCTACATCAGGCTGCTGCGCGAATTGAACCTGTCGCTGGTGATGGCCATCGACACCCATCTGCATGCAGATCACATCACCGGCCTCGGCTCGCTGCAGGCGCGCACGCGCTGCCTGACCGTCATGGGCGAGCAGACGGCGGCCGACATCGTCCATCTGCGTGTCGGTGACGGAGATCGCGTTCATGTCGGCGACCTGGAGTTGCGGGCCATCCACACGCCCGGCCACACGGACGACTCCTATTGTTTCCGCCTGGGTGGCGCGGTCCTTACCGGCGATACGCTGCTGATCCGCGGCACCGGCCGCACCGATTTCCAGAACGGCGACGCCGCCGCACAGTACGAGTCCCTCGTCAACAAGCTACTGAAGCTGCCCGACGACACGCGCATCTATCCCGGTCACGATTACAATGGCCATACCGTCAGCACCATCGGCGAGGAGCGGCCCACAACCCGCGGCTCCAGGTCGGCTGCGTGACCGAGTATGTCGATCTCATGAACGGCCTCGATTTGCCACGGCCGAAGATGATGGACATCGCGTTGCCGGCGAACATGCGGCTGGGACTGGAGGCTCCGCAGCCGCAGTTGCAGCGATAGCCGCCGTATGAATGCCTCCGCTGACGAGGGCGCATCCGCCGCAGGCGGGTATGACAGAAGCCGGGGTTGATTTCGATCCGGTCTCTGTTATCACCTCCATGATGTTCCTGTCTGTCCCAGGTTTCATGGAGAACGCGCATGTCCGATATCGGTTTGGCACTGAAGCAGCTTTGCGATGCGTTCAATGCGCACGACTTGGACCGGGTCATGAGCCATTTCGCCGATGACTGCGTGCTGGAAATGCCCCGTGGCGACCGGCCCTGGGGAGCGCGCTATGAAGGCCGGGACAATGTGCGCCGGGCATTGGCTGGGCGGTTCGAGGGGCTGCCCGATGTCCACTACGGCGGCGAGCGGCACTTCGTCGATGAAAGTGCCGACACCGGAATTTCGAAATGGATACTGACCGGCACGCGCCGTGACGGACAGCGGATCGAAGTGTGGGGATGCGACTTCTATACGTTTCGCAGCGGGAAAGTTATCCGCAAGGATTCCCTACTGGAAAATTGTCGAGTAGCTCGGCGAATGTCACCGCGCCGATTGCAGGCGCGGCTTCTCGATCCCGGCCGAGCTCGCACAGCGCATCCACCATCGCCGAGAAGTCCTTCCGCCGAAGCCCCGTGAGCGGGCGCGTGCTGAAGGCCTCGCGGGCGGCGGCGGCGATCGGCATGGGCACTTTCGCGGCGTTCGCCGCTTCGATGATCAGGCTCAAATCCTTGTGCGCGAGATCGATGGTGAAGCCCGGCTCGATATCGCCGGCGAGCACCTTGGACGGCCAGGCGATCTTGAGCTGGCCGTTGAACGCCGTGGTGCCGTAGAGCACCTCCAGCGTCTTCTCCAGCGACGAGGCCGAACCGCTGGGAGAGCGCCAGCGCCTCGGCGTTGAGCTGGCAGGAAACGACCGCCAGATAGATTGTTCACCAGCTTGGTGCGGGTGCCCGAGCCGACGCCGCCGCAATGATGGATGGTGGTGCCCATCGCCTCCAGCAGCGGCCTGCACCCGCTCGAGTCCCCATCGGCGGCCGCCGACCATGAACAGCGACTCGCCGCGATCGGCGTGACTCGCCAGCCGGCCCACCGGCGCATCGACGAAGGCCAGCCCTCGCGCCGCGCCGCGGCGGCAAGCCGGTCGGTGGTCACCGGGATCGACCGTGCTCATGTCCATGATCAGGCCGCCGGGCTTTGCGTTCGCGAGCACCCCATCGGGCCCCGGCAACGACCTTTTCGACGGCGGCAGAATTGGGCAGCATGGTGACGACAATGTCCGATCGCGGCGCGACCTCGGCGACGCTCGCGGCGCCGCGCGCCTGCAACAACTCCAGCTCCCGCGACCGGCGCCGGGTTGACGTCATGCACGATAAGCCGGAAGCCCTTGCGGCACAGATTGGATGCCATCGGCCGTCCCATGCGGCCAAGGCCGATAAACCCGATCATTGTCATGCGTATATCTCCTGCCGTTCTCCCTGGTGTTTCGGTTTCTCGCGAATTGGTTTCGGAAGATGCTTCGTGAGCCCTGTAGACAGAAAAGTATCCCTGGATTTCAGGAAGGCTTGCGCGTATGTTTCGTGGTAGGTTTGAGCCAAGTTGCTCTCAGTTGTCGATACCGCCACTCGTTCTTGCTCTGCCGATCCAACAGCACGGCTCTACGTCGTTCTGTCCAGCCGATACGAGCCGGGCGACCTGAGGAATTCAAGCCCGACTATCGATCATCCAGGAGACGACGTCGAATGAATTAGACTTCTCGCGGCCCTGCACATATCTGCCGTGGCTGCTGGGATCAGATGAGCGTGCCGATCCCGATCCGCGGTCCGCTGGCGGTGCCGTTCCGGATCTTCGGCATCACGCGGAGCAAGATGAACCCGAACATCTGCACGATCTGCGAACGGGCATTCCGCCGCGTCAAGAAGCACCGGCATATCTCCGCTACCGCCACCATCCTGTTCGCCGACATCCGCGGCTTTACCCGTCTCTCCGACCGCATCGGCGCGGTCGAATTGAGCGACATCGTCAGCGTCTTCCAGGATCAATGTGCCCAAGGCATCTGGGCCCATGACGGCATCGTCAACAAGCAGATGGGCGACGGCCTGATGGCGATCTTCAACTTTCCGATCAAGATCGAGCGCCATGCCGAGGCGGCGGTGACGGCCGCCCTCGACATTCAGCGGCGCTGCAAGGCCGCTCTCGCGACCATGGCGAAGCAGCCTCGATGGCGGCGCGGCGGATACGCTCGGTGTCGGCGTCGGCATCCACAGCGGTCAGGTCGAGATCGGCGAATTTTCGACCGTCCGCAGCGACTTCACCGCAATCGGCGGCCCGGTCAATCTGGCTGCCCGGCTTGAAGCTCAGGCGGCGGCCGGCGAAATTCTGATCTCGGCGGAAAGTGCCGCACAGGCCCCGGATCTCACGGCCGGCACACCCACCCGCACGCTGACGCTCAAGGGCATCGAGCACTCAGTGCCGGCTCACGTTCTGACCGCCGGCGGCTGACGGGCGTCTGAATCCGCCCAACGTCTCACACCGGCGCTGATCACCTTCGGCGAGGGCGGCCGCCCGGCACAGGGATGTGCTGGTGGTGAGCCGATAAGGGCGGACTTCACGCCTTTGTTAACTTGCCTGCGTTTGCGTCTTGAATGATACTGCAAACATGAGATTTCGCCGCCTCGGGCGCATTGCAGCGATCTTCCTGCTCCTGGCCTACTCCGTCGGGATGCAGATGATGATACCGCCGTTGGCATCAGCGGCGTCTGCTGCAGCGATGCCGATGCCCGGTTGCGATTCTTGCGGCGATGATGCCATGCCCGCATCGCAATGCATGGCGGTTTGCGCGTTGGCATATTTCCCCTCGGGCGAGCCCGTTACATGGGCTTCGCCTATTTCCGTCAGCCTGCGGCCGCTCAGCGCCGCGATCCCGGCCGGCTGGTCAAGTCCGCCGGATACCGCTCCTCCTCGAGCCTAGCGCCACATCGATCGCCGGCGGCGGTCGGCTTCCGTATTCTTGCTAGGAGGAGTTGCCATGCGAGCTATCGCATTGCTGGCGCTCGCCGTCTCGCTGACGGCGATGCCGCAAAATTTTTCACACGCAGACGGCGATGCCCGGTTGGGTGCGCAGGCGTTCCAGGCCTGCGCCGCCTGTCATTCGCTGATCGCCGGGCGCCATATGACCGGCCCCAGCCTTGCCAATATCTGGGACAAGCAGGCGGGAACCGTCGCGGGCTTCCCGCGCTACTCCCAGGCGCTGAAATCCTCGGGCATTGTCTGGAACTTCGAGTCCCTCGACGCCTGGCTCACAAATCCGCGGGCCTTCATTCCAATGTCCCGCATGACATTCCCCGTGGACGATGCGAACACGCGCGCGAACCTGATCGCCTTTCTGCGGGCCGTCGGCAGCGGCCAGATGAAGCCCGAAGGCGGCGATATGAGTGGCGGGATGATGGGCGGCATGATGCAGGGGGCGGGGGCAATCGCTGAAAGTTCTGACGCCCAGCCAGCAGGTCGTCGCGATCGGTTATTGCGGCGATACATATGACGTCACCACCGCCGATGGCGAGATCTCGCAGTATTGGGAACCTAATCTCCGCTTCAAGACCGACTTAAGCGTCGACGGTCCGGCCGCCGGGAAGCCCGCGATCGTGCCCTCCGGCATGCTGGGTGACCGGGCCTCTGTCGTCTTCGCGGCGCCTGCGGAAATCAGCACTCTCATCAAATCCCAATGCAATTGAACCCGTTCACACACGGAGCAAGATCATGCGCTTCCTGACTGCCCTGTTGCTTTTCGCTTTCCTTGTCGCGGCTCCCGGCGCGAAAGCGCAAGATGTCACGAAGGCGACCGTCTACAAGGATCCCAACTGCGGCTGCTGCCACAACTATGTTTCCTACTTGCGGGCGAACGGCTTCGAAGTCGAGGTCGTCGACACCGGTGAGCTCTCATCGATCAAGCAGAACCATGGCGTGCCCGAGGAATTGGCAGGCTGCCATAGCACGCTGGTCGGCGGCTATGTCGTCGAAGGTCACGTGCCCGTCGCGATCGTCAAGCGGTTGCTGCAAGAAAAGCCCGCGATCCTCGGCATCTCGCTGCCGGGCATGCCCTTGGGATCGCCGGGCATGGATGGCGCCAAGGAAGGCCCGTTCGTCATTTATGAGTTTACGACGGACGATGCTTCGGAAGAGCGGAAGGTCTACGCAACCGAGTAGCGCTCCGCCGGCGCCTTCGAGTTATGGCCATCGTCCAGGCAATGGCCGTGTGAATGATCGGCGAGGGTTTCGATGATGCGGCAATTGTCCACGCGGCCGCCTCGGCAACCCTCGATCATGCGTTCCAGTTCAAGCTTGAGCGATGTCAGCCGCGCAATCCGGCGGTCCACATCCTCCAGATGCGCGCGCGCGATCGCATCGACGGCTTCGCAGGTTCGATCCGGCTGGTCGGTCAACTTGAACAGTTCGCGGACTGCAGCTTGCGAGAATCCCAGTTCGCGGCAGTGCTGTATGAACCCCAACCGCTGGCGATACTCGGCCCCATAGAGGCGCTGGTTGCCCGCTGAACGCCGGGGCGAGGGCAGCAGCCCGATCTGTTCGTAATAGCGGATTGTCGGGACTTTGCAGCCCGTCGCGCGTGCCAGATGGCCAATCGTGTACTCGACGGTCGCCATGAGTTTTCCTCTTGAACCTATAGTTACTAGAGCCTGTACATATATACCCGAACTCTTCTCGAACTTGCACGGAAATCGGAGCGGACAATGTCGGGCTGCAGCTGCGGCGGTGAGGTGAAATTCGACGGCCTTTCAGCCACTTATAAACGTGCGCTGTGGATGGTCATCGCCATCAACGCGGCTATGTTCATCGTCGAGATGGCGGCCGGCATGATGGCCGGATCCCAGGCGCTCAAAGCTGACGCACTCGACTTTGCCGGCGATACCGCAACATACGGCCTCAGCCTGTTCGTGATTGGCATGCCGCTTGTTTGGCGGTCGCGGGCTGCTCTCTTCAAAGGTGCGACCTTGGGCGCCATGGGGCTGTGGGTCCTGGCCTCGACGGCCTATCACGTCCTGATCCTTGGCATTCCGCAGGCGGAAGTCATGGGTGCCATCGGGTTTCTGGCGCTCGCGGCGAACTTGGGCAGCGTCCTGCTGCTTCTCAGGTATCGCGACGGCGACGCCAATGTGCGCTCTGTTTGGCTCTGCAGCCGCAATGATGCGATCGGCAACATTGCCGTCATCGTCGCTGCCAGTGGTGTGTGGGCGAGCGGCACGGCCTGGCCTGACCTGATCGTCGCAGGGATCATGGCCAGCCTGTTCTTGTGGTCGGCGGCACAGATCGTCCGTCAAGCAATGCGGGAAATAGCGCAGCCAGCCGCATCTCTCCAAGCCGCGGAATAGAAGCTCGGGAGCGGCTGAACGCCTTCGCCCCACCGTTGCGGAATCTGGGGCCGGTGCGGCACTCTGACATCATAGGCTGCGCAGCGTCAGCATCTTCACCAGGTCGTCGATGACGTACCGGCTGTGTCGACCAGCTCGAGCCCACATCCCCCGCAGTGTCAGAAAATTAACCAATTATCCGCAAAGTCTCGTAGGCGTGAATTGACCGCAAGCCGGATAGGACCTATTCCTCGCTAAGATGTCGCGGCGCATGAAATCCACTATTCCGATATCTGATTCGATCCCTCGTGGCCCTGGCGTTGGCCACGGCGCCGGCCCCTATGGGCATCGCAACAGCTATGTCGGCAATGACAGCCATGCAGAGCGCTGCCGGCGACCACTGCGCCTGCGCAGCGGACATCGCGAACTGCGCCCAATCCGAAGCTTGTTTCGCCAAATGCGCGACGGCACCTGCGCTCGAACCAAAGCGAGCGCATTCGAAGTTCTTGTTCTTTGCCGCGGCCGACCTCGAAGCTCTTGAGCCATCGCAATTCGAATTCAGTCCTCGCGCCACCGCCCCTTCCGCCACCGCGCGTCTGATCCTCCCCGACATTGAAGCTTAGAGGGCCGCGTTCGCTGCGGCTCCGTTCCTGTCCATTGTTGGAGAGTATCCGACCATGCGCATGATCTCGCTTGCGTTCCTCATCATTGTGCTCGTCGCCCTCGGCGGCGCCGGCGGAATTCTATGCCGCACGCCACACCGAGGTTGACCTGTTCGATCCCGCTTCGTTCGGCCTCGAATGGGCGGCAGCGGCGATTCCTGGCACCAACTCGCAATCCGCCGAAGACAGCCAGAAATCCGCTGTCGAAGATGGCCGCAAGATTCTGTACTACCGCAATCCGATGGGCCTGCCGGACACTTCGCCGGTGCCGAAGAAGGAACTCCATGGGCATGGACTACATTCCCGTCTATGCCGACGAAGCCACCGCCGACGACGAGGTGGGCACGGTCAGGATCAGCCCCGGGAAGGTCCAGCGCGCGGGCGTGCGGACCGAGCCGGTGGCGCGGCGCGTCCTCTCGGAGGCGATCCATGTACCCGGCACGGTGCAGTTGGACGAGACACGCTTGCGATCGATCACCATGCGCGCCGAAGGCTTCATCGAGGAAGTCTATGCCGGCGCCACCGGACAGCATGTGAAGGCGGGCGAGCCGCTGTTCCGCATCTACAGTCCGGCCATTGTCCAGGCGCAGGTGGATTACCGCATCGCCGCCTCTCAAGGCTCGCGCGAGCAGGGCGCCCGCAAGCTTCGGAACTACGGTGTGCCCAAGTCCCACATCGCCGCCCTCGACAAGAAGAGCAAAATGCCCCTGGCGATGGATTGGCCCTCGCCCGTGGATGGCGTTCTCATGACGAAGAACCTCGTGGTCGGCCAGCGCGTGATGCCGGGCGACGAACTCTACCGGCTGGCCGATGTCTCCCAGGTCTGGGTGATCGCCAATGTTCCCGAGCAGGATATTGGGCGCGTGAAACTGGGCGATTCCGCGATCATTACCGTGCGGGCGCTGCCGAACGAGCGGTTCGTAGGCGAAGTCGCGTTCATACTGCCCGAACTGGATGCCGAGACGCGCAGCGCCCAGGTTCGCATCGAGCTGCCCAATCCCGAGCATAGGCTCATTCACGAGATGTATGCCGATGTGGAGATCGCTACGTCGAGTGAGCGGAGTCCCGTATTGGCTGTCCCGGCCTCCGCGATCATCGATAGCGGTTTGCGGCAGGTCGCCATCATCGAGCAGGCGCCGGGAAGTTTCGTTCCGCGGCCGGTCAAGCTCGGCCGTAGCGGCGGCGGCTATGTCGAGGTGATCGAAGGCCTCAGCGAGGGAGATCAAGTCGTAACACGGGCCAACTTCCTGATCGACGCGGAAAGCAATCTGAAAACCGCCCTCGACGCTCTCGTTTCCGGCGACGGAGCCGGACAGTGATCGCGAAGGTCATCGACTGGTCGGCCCGCAATGTCGTGCTGGTGCTGATCTGCACCGGGTTCCTAGTGTTCGCGGGTGTCTATGCGGTTCGCACCATTCCGCTCGACGCCATCCCCGATCTCTCGGACACCCAGGTGATCGTCTACACGGAATATCCGGGCCAGGCGCCCCAGGTGGTGGAGGATCAAGTCACGTTTCCGCTGACCACCTCGCTGCTCAGCGTGCCCAGATCGAAGGTCGTGCGCGGTTTCTCCTTCTTCGGCGTCTCCTTTGTCTATGTCATCTTCGACGACGGCACCGATCCCTATTGGGCGCGCTCGCGGGTTCTCGAGTATCTGAACGCTGCTGCGCGGCGGCTGCCTCAGGGGGTCGCGCCGACGCTCGGACCAGATGCCACCGGAGTCGGCTGGGTTTATCAATACGCGCTCACCGCCGCGAACCGCGATCTCGGCGAGCTGAGGAGCACGCAGGATTGGCAGCTCCGCTATGCGCTTGCCAAGGCAGAGGGCGTGGCCGAAATCGCCAGCGTCGGCGGCTTCGTCAAGCAGTACAGCGTCGTCGTCGATCCGCGGCGGCTGCGGGCTTTCAACATCTCGCTGGCAACGGTGCGCGACGCCATCCGCGACAGCAACATGGATGTGGGCGGCCGCACCGTCGAACTGTCGGAGACGGAATATGCCGTGCGGGGACGCGGCTATTTCCGCGACATCGGCGATATCGAAGCCATTGTCCTCAAGGCCGAGAGCGGCACGCCGGTCCTACTCAAGGACGTCGCCCGCGTCGAACTGGCGCCCGACGAGCGGCGCGGCATCACCGAACTCAACGGCGAGGGAGAAGCGGTGGGAGGCATCGCCATTCAGCGCTATGGCGAGAACGCCCTCGATGTCATCGAGAACGTTAAGGCGCGGCTCGAAGAGGTCAAGGCGAGCCTGCCGCCGGGTACCGAGTCGCCACCGTCTACGATCGCTCCGATCTCATCCACCGGGCGATCGAGACGCTGAAGCTGACGCTGACCGAGGAAAGCCTCATCGTCGCCGCGGTCTGCATCGTTTTCCTGCTGCATGTGCGGAGCGCGCTTGTTGCCATCTTGATGCTGCCCATCGGCATCCTCATCGCGTTCCTGTGCATGCGCGCCCTCGGTCTCTCCTCGAACATCATGAGTCTGGGCGGCATCGCCATCGCGATCGGCGCCATGGTCGATGCGGCGATCGTCATGATCGAGAACGCCCACAAGCATCTGGAACGGGCGGAGCCGGGCCGCCCGCGCACGGAGATCCTGATTGCCGCGGCGAAGGAAGTGGGGCCGGCGCTGTTCTTCAGCCTGCTCATCATCACCGTGTCGTTTCTGCCGATCTTCGCGCTGGAGGCTCAGGAAGGGAGGCTGTTCAAGCCGCTCGCCTATACCAAGACCTTCGCGATGGCGGCGGCGGCGCTGCTGTCGGTAACGCTGGTTCCGGCGCTGATGATCCTCTTCATCCGCGGCCGCATCATCCCGGAGCGCAAGAATCCGCTGAACCGCTTCCTGATCTGGATCTATCGCCCGATCATCGCTGGTGTGCTCCGGGCCAAGACTCTTTACGGTCGTGCTTGCTGTCGCCATCCTCGGTGCCAGCGCTTGGCCGGCGATGCAACTCGGTTCCGAGTTCATGCCCAATCTTAACGAGGGAACGCTGTTCTACATGCCGGTGACGCTTCCGGGCTTGTCCGTGACCAAGGCGGCAGAACTGTTGCAGACTCAAAATCGCATTATCAAGTCCTTCCCGGAAGTTGATTCCGTTTTCGGCAAGGCGGGAAGAGCGGCAACTGCTACCGATCCTGCACCGACTGAAATGGTCGAGACCGTGATCAATCTCAAGCCGGAGGCCGAATGGAGGCCCGGTGTCACCGTTAATTCACTGATCGCCGAGATGGACCGGTCGCTGCAATTCCCTGGCGTCTCCAATGCCTGGACGATGCCGATCAAGGCGCGGATCGACATGCTCTCCACCGGCATCCGCACGCCGGTCGGCGTCAAGGTCTTCGGCACCGATCTCCGGAGATCGACCGGCTCGGCCGCGAAATCGAGCGCGTCCTGCGCGAGGTGCCGGGCACGGCGAGCGCCTATTCTCGGAGCGCGTCATCGGCGGGTACTACCTCGAGATGATCCCCGATCGCGCGCGGCTTGCCCGCTATGGGCTGATGATGGCCGAGGTGCAGGACGTCATCGCCATGGCGCTCGGCGCGGAGCCGATCACCACCACCGTCGAGGGCCGCGAGCGCTATGCGGTCAATCTGCGGCTGCCGCGCGACTTCCGCAGCGATCCCCAGTCGATTGCGCCGCAATGTCCTTGTGCAGGCGTCGTCCGGCGCATGCGATTCCCCTCGGGCGAACTGGCGGACATCAGGCTCACCAGCGGCCCATCCGTCGGTCCGCACCGAGAATGCTCAGCTTGCTGCCTATATCTTCGTCGATGTACGCGACCGCGATATCGGCGGCTATGTCGCCGATGCAAAACGTGCGGTGGCAGAGAAGTCGAGTTTCCGCCCGGCTACTATGTTGTCCTGGAGCGGCCAGTACGAATATCTGGAACGAGCCAAGGCGCGGCTCTCGATTGTCGTACCGGTTACGCTTCTGGTCATCTTCCTGCTGCTGTACCTGAACTTCGGCCGGCTATCCGAAACCCTCATCGTCATGCTGTCATTGCCGTTCTCGCTGGTGGCGGGCTCTGGCTCATGTGGTGGATGGGTTTCAATCTCTCCGTCGCTGTTGCGGTCGGATTTATCGCGCTGGCGGGGGTCGCGGCCGAGACCGGCGTGGTCATGCTCATCTACCTCCAGAATGCCTATGAGGAATGGCGGGACGCGCGCCGCACGCGAAGGGCGGCGCGTTCACGCGCGCCGATCTTCGCGGTGCTATTATGGAGGGCGCCGTCGACCGCGTGCGGCCCAAAATGATGACCGTTGCCGCCATCATGGCCGGACTCCTGCCGATCCTCTGGAGCACCGGCACCGGCTCCGAAGTCATGCAGCGGATCGCCGTTCCGATGATTGGCGGCATGGTTTCTTCGACCGTGCTGACCCTTCTGGTGATTCCGGCAATCTATGCGCTTGTGAAGCCTGTCGGATCGCGGCGGCAAAACGCAACGTCTGTGATCCGATTGGCCCAGGCAGCGCCGTAGGGCCGGTCGCAACAATTGGCGACCATTCCAGCGGCATTCCCCGAATTTTGCCGGCTCATTGCAAAATAACGTATTTTGTATTATAGTTGCGTAAGACCGATCTTTGCAAGGAGCCCACAATGTTCCTGTCCGATCAAACGCAAGAAACTGGCACTACACCAGCCCGCCGCGGCTCGCTGCGGCATGGCAACCGGCCCGGCGATTACGCAAAAGCCCCGCGCTGCGGGGCGCGGACGCGGGCGGGCTGCTGCTGCCGCCAGCCGGCGATGAAGAATGGGCGCTGCCGCATGCATGGCGGGCTCAGCACCGGGCCGCGCACGGCCGAAGGAGCTTCGCCCGGGCGCGCCGGGCCCGCTGGAAGCATGGCTACGCCAGCGCGGAGATCCGGCGCGCTGCGGCGCCGGCCGCGCACCTCGCCCGCGACATGGCGTTTACCGTCCGCCTGGTGCGGGATTGCCGCCGCCGCCAGCACGCGGCCGCGCGCTGGACGCCGCCGCGCAACGGCTGCCAGCGCCGATCCTCGCTTGGCATGGGGTCCATCGAACGGATTTACCTTTCCGCCGGATTATCCAGCGGCGCATGGCCGGACCGGGGGCGAATGGAACCGCAAAGACGCAGGACGCGGAAGCAGATGTAATTCGAACTGCCGATGAACCCGATAAACGCCGATGGCCCGGGTTCGTCGGCTGCATATGGCGCTTCCGGCCAATATTGCTGATTGCGCGCCATAGGCGCGCGGGAATTCCATGGTTGCAGATCATCTCCCCTGCGGCAGGGTCAAGCTCGGAGAATTGGCGTTTATCGGCGTTTATCCCGTTCTCGCGGTTCCTCTCCTGCTTCGCGTCTGTCACGCGTCCTGCGGTTCAATCCCTCCATCCGCCGCCGGACCAATCCCGCCCTATCTCCGCCCCTCGCCAAGGCTCCGGCGAATCGGATAAGTCAGCGCCCAGCCTTTATCTCTGCCGGAACCGCCCGGCGCATCCCTGACATGCCCCCGTAAGACCGATGGCCAGAAAAGCAACCGCCGCCGCTCCGCCGCCTCCGCCGCCCAAGGCGCCCCAGATGGTGCCGTTCGCCGATGCCCTGTCGGAGCGTTATCTCGCCTACGCGCTCTCCACCATCATGGCGCGGTCGCTGCCGGATGTGCGCGACGGTCTGAAGCCGGTGCATCGCCGGCTGCTCTATGCCATGCGCCAGCTCCGCCTCGATTCGACGGCCAAGGCGCGGAAATCGGCGGCGGTCGTCGGCGATGTCATGGGCAATTACCATCCCCATGGCGACGCGGCGATCTATGACGCCATGGTGCGCCTGGCCCAGGATTTCGCCGTGCGCTATCCGCTGATCGACGGCCAGGGCAATTTCGGCAATATCGACGGCGATAACGCGGCGGCCATGCGCTACACCGAGGCGCGGCTGACCGCCGTCGCCGACCTGCTGCTCCAGGGCATCGACGAGGACGCCGTCGATTTCCGCGACACCTATGACGGCGTGCGGCAGGAGCCGATCGTCCTGCCGGCCGCCTTTCCCAATCTTCTGGCCAACGGCTCCCAGGGCATCGCCGTCGGCATGGCGACGTCGATCCCGCCGCACAATGTGGCGGAGATCTGCGACGCGCTGCTGCACATGATCAAGTTCCCCAAGGCCACCATCGGCAAGCTGGTCGACCTGATCCCCGGCCCGGATTTCCCCACCGGCGGCGAGCTGGTGGAGAACCGCGAGACGATCGAGGAAGCCTACCGCAACGGCCGCGGCTCGTTCCGCCTGCGCGCCCGCTGGGAAGTGGAGAAACTGAAGAGCGGCACCTGGCAGATCGTCGTCACCGAGATTCCCTACCAGGTGCAGAAATCGCGCCTGATCGAGCGCATCGCCGAGCTGCTGCAGGAGCGCAAGCTGGCGGTGCTCGAGGACGTGCATGACGAGTCGACGACGGACGTGCGCCTCATCCTCACGCCGAAGAGCCGCAACGTGGATCCCGAAGTGCTGATGGAATCCCTGTTCCGCCAGACCGACCTGGAGACCCGCTTCGGCCTCAACATGAACGTGCTGGATGCCAGCAACACGCCGCGGGTGATGTCCCTGGCCGAGGTGCTGCGCGCCTATCTGGACCACCGCCAGGTCGTGCTGCAGCGGCGCAGCAAGTTCCGCCTGGCCGAGATCGCCCGGCGGCTGGAGATCCTCGAAGGCTACATCGTCGCCTATCTGAATCTCGACGCGGTCATCAAGATCATCCGCACCGACGACAATCCGAAGGCGAAGATGATGCAGCGCTGGAAGCTGACCGATATCCAGGCCGACGCCATCCTCAACATGAAGCTGAAGGCCCTGCGCAAGCTGGAGGAGATGGAGATCCGGCAGGAGCGCGATCAGCTCACCGCCGAGCAGAAGGACCTGAAGGGCCTGCTAAAGGACGAGGAGAGGCAATGGAAGAAGATCGGCGACGAGCTCTCGGCGCTGAAGAAACGCTTCGGCCCGGACACGGCGCTCGGCAAGCGGCGCACCAAGCTGGGCGATGCACCCACGGCCGTCGTCGTGCCGCTGGAGGCTGTCGTCGAGCGCGAACCCGTCACCATCGTCTGCTCGGAGAAGGGCTGGGTCCGCGCCATGAAGGGCCATGTCGCGGAGAGCGACGAGGTCAAATACAAGGAAGGCGACCGCGGGCGCTTCTTCTTCCACGCGGAGACGACCGACAAGATCATGGTCTTCGGCACCAACGGCCGCTTCTACACCATCGGCGCGGACAAGCTGCCGGGCGGGCGCGGCCATGGCGAACCGGTGCGCCTAATGATCGATCTCGCCAACGACCAGGACATCGTCGCCGTCTTCGTCCACAAGCCCGGCCGCAAGCTGCTGGTGGCCGCCGATGACGGCCGTGGCTTCATCGTGCCCGAGGACGAAGCCGTGGCGCAGACCAAGGCCGGCAAGCAGGTGCTGAATGTGGGCGAGGGGATCGAGGCCCAGGCCTGCGCTGTTGTCGAGGGCGACCATGTGGCCGTGATCGGCGAGAACCGCAAGCTGCTGATCTTCCCCCTGGAGGAAGTGCCGGAAATGACCCGCGGCCGCGGCGTCACCCTGCAGAAATACAAGGATGGCGGGCTCTCGGACGTGAAGGCGTTCACCCTTGCCGATGGCCTGACCTGGAAATCCGGCGAGCGCGTGCGCACGGAAACCGACCTGCGGGACTGGATCGGCAAGCGCGCCCAGGCCGGCCGCCTGCCGCCCCGCGGCTTCGCCACCAACAACAAATTCGGCTGATCGGGGGCGCGTCAGCGTGGCAGTTGCATTGGCGCAGGGGATGCTAGCATGATCCCGAGAACGAAAGCCCGCCGGCTGCTCGACGAAGCCGGCGCATAACACGAACAGCTGGGTATGCAGGGAAACCGCCTGGAACAAATACTGGCGATGCTGGCGCTGGCGGTGCTGGCCATCGGCTGCGTGCTCGTGCTCTGGCCGTTCTGGTCATCGGTGATCTGGGCGGTGATCCTCTGTTCCTCCACCTGGCCGCTCTTCATGTGGCTGGACGCCCAGTTCATGGGCCGGCGGCGGAACCTGTCGGCCGCGCTGGCAACCCTGCTGATGGCCTTCATCTTCGTGCTGCCCTTCGCCATCGTCGGGCCCAGCATGGCCCATGACGTCACCATCGTGGTGCGCGAAATCACCGGCCTGCTGCAGAAGGGGCCGCCGGAGCCGCCCACCTGGCTGCGCGATATCCCCTGGATAGGCGCGCCGATCGCGGACTATTGGGCGCAGCAAATAGCCAGCGGCGTCGACATCAGCGAGACCATCCGCCCCTTCGTCTTTCAGGCGCAGAGCCAGCTCCTGGCGCTGGCGCGGGCGGTGGGCGAGGGCCTTGCTCTGCTGCTGCTCAGCCTGATCATCTCGTTCTTCCTCTATCGCGACGGCAAGACGCTGGCGGTCCGGCTGTCCACTGCCGTGGAGCGCTTCGCCGGCGAGAGAGCGCAGCATCTGATCCAGCTCGCCGGCGACACCATGCGCGGCGTCGTCTACGGCATCATGGGCACGGCGCTGGCGCAGGCGGCGCTGGCGACCATCGGCTTCTACATCGCCGGCGTGAACGCCGCGCTGTTTCTCGGCCTGGTCACCTTCTTCATGGCGCTGATCCCCTTCGGCACGCCCTTCGTCTGGGTGCCCGTCGGACTCTGGCTGCTCGCCCAGGACCATATCTGGCAGGGCGCCTTCCTGCTCGCCTGGGGCACGCTGCTGATCAGCTGGGTCGACAATATCCTGAAACCCTACTTCATCAGCCGCGAGGGCCGGCTGCCCTTCGTGCTCGTGTTCCTGGGTGTGCTGGGTGGCGTCGTGACCTTCGGCTTCATCGGCGTGTTCCTGGGGCCGGTGCTGCTGGCCATCGGCTTCAGCCTGGCGAAGGAATGGAGCGCCTCGGCGCTGGCAGAGCGGCTTGAGCGCGAAGGAACCGATGGTGACGACCCGCCCGCGACCCTCTAGCGCTGGCCGTTCGGCGGCTGCCAGCCCTGGGGGCCGAACAGCTCGACCGGCCGGAAACGCGTCTTGTAGGCCATCTTGCGGCTCTCGCGGATCCAGTAGCCGAGATAGACATAGCGCAGCCCGCGCCGCTGCGCCTCCCGCGCCAGCCAGATGATCATATAGCTGCCCAGGCTGCGCGGCGCCTGCGCCGGATCGAAATAACTGTAGACGGCGGAGATGCCGTCCTCCGTCCAGTCGGTGAGGGCGCAGGCGATCAGCCGGTTGCTGCCGTCGCGGTACTCCACCAGCCGGGTGTCGATTGAGCTGTCCTCCACCATGGAGCGGTAGTCGGAGAGGCCCATGCCCACCATCTCGCCGTCGGAGTGCCGGCCGTCCAGATAGGCCTGGAACAGCGCGTATTGCTCGGCCGTGCCGCGGGCAAGCCGGATGTTGGCGGTGAGGTCGGCGTTGCGCGCCTCGGTGCGCCGCAGCGTGCGGCCGGGCTGGAACTCCTGGGCGCGGATGCGGACGGGCGTGCAGGCCTGGCAGCCGGAACAGGCGGGCCGGTAGGCGATGGCGTGGCTGCGCCGGAAGCCGGCCCGCTGCAGCAGCTGGAAGTTGCGGCCGGCCTCGCTTCCGGAAAGCCGCGTGACCACCTTCCGCTCCATGCGCCCCGGCAGATAGGGGCAGGGCATCTCGGTGGTGACGAGAAAGGAGAGCGGCTGGGTGCGGGTCTGGACCGACATGACGGCGCCTATTATGGCGCAGTCATCAGCCGTTCGGCCAGTGCCGGATATAAGTTAACGCTGTCAGCCGATGCGGCGGGTGACGACGATACCGGACAGGATGTCGTGCAGCGCCATGTTGCGGCGGGTGAAGAACACCACCAGCAGGAGCAGGCCCGCGGTCGCGGACAGCGTGACATAGAACAGCAGCGACATGACGAAGGCCTGGACATAGTCCGGGCGGCCGCCGGTCGTGGTGCTGTGGGCCCGCAGACCGAACACGCGCATGCCCGGGGTCGAGGCCTTGTAGCCGCCCAGGGTGATCATGTCGTAGAGGATGGCCAGCGGCAGGAACGAGATCAGCGCCATCAGCAGCATCGCCGGCAGCATCAGGATGCCGATGGTGAGAATGCCCATCATGAACAGCGCCACATGCACCGCCACGTTAGCGGCCGCGATCAGCAGCACGTCGACAAGATACGCCCACGCGCGGCGGCCGAGGATGCCGTCATAGAGGGCGGGATTGTCGAGCATGCCGTCGTCGGACATCTGCCGGGTCCCGAAGGAGAAACTCGAAGAATCGCTGCTCACCGGAGGTGTACTCCCCAAAAGGTTATACGCCCCCTAAGTGGGAAGCCTGCCGCTGGTCTGCAAGACCCTAGGCCGCGAGCGCCTGCTCCAGGTCGGCGATCAGGTCGGCCTCGTCCTCGATGCCGACGGAAAGCCGCACCAGACCGTCGCTGATGCCCAGCTCCGCCCGCTTTTCCGCGGGGATGCGAGGCATGGGTCATGATCGCCGGGTGCTCGATCAGGCTCTCGACGCCGCCCAGGCTCTCCGCCAGCGCGAAGATCTGGCAGCGTTCCAGGAAACGCTTGGCGTCCGCCAGCGTGCCCTTGAGGATCGCCGTCACCATGCCGCCGAACTGGTTCATCTGCCGCTTGGCCAGGGCATGCTGGGCGTGGCTCTCGAGCCCGGGGTAGTAGACCTTGGCGACCTTCGGATGCCGCTCCAGCCAGTCGGGCGACCGCCATCGCGTTCTCGCAGTGACGTTCCATGCGCAGCGCCAGTGTCTTCAGGCCGCGGAGGGCCAGGAAGCTGTCGAACGGGCTCGCCACGGCGCCGACGGCGTTCTGCAGGAAAGTCAGCTTGTCGCGCAGCTCGGCATTCTCGCCGACCACAGCGATGCCGCCGATGATGTCGGAATGGCCGTTGAGATATTTCGTCGCGGAATGCATCACCAAGTCGAAGCCCATCTCCAGCGGCCGCTGCACATAGGGGCTGGCGAAGGTGTTGTCGGCAGCAGGTGAGGATGCCGCGGGGTTTCGCCAGTTCGGCCAGCGCCTGGAAATCCACCAGCCGCAGCAGCGGATTGGTCGGCGACTCCACCCAGATCATCTTCGTCTCCGGCCGGATCGCCGCTTCGACTTTCTTCAGATCATGCAGATCGACGAAGGTGAATTGCAGGCCGGCCGAGCGCTTCCGCACGCGCTCGAACAGGCGGTAGGTGCCGCCATAGAGATCGTCCATGGCGATGACGTGAGCGCCGCTATCCAGTACATCGAGGATCGTCGACGTCGCGGCGAGGCCGGAGGCGAAGGCGTAGCCCTGCGTGCCGCTTTCGAGATCGGCGATGCAGCGCTCATAGGCCATGCGCGTGGGATTCTGCGAGCGGGAATACTCATAGCCCTTATGCACGCCCGGGCTCTGCTGCACGTAGGTCGAGGTGGCGTAGATCGGCACCATGATGGCGCCGGTCGAGGGATCGGGGCTCTGGCCCGCATGGATGCCGCGGGTGGCGAAGCCGAGCCGGTTGGGCCGGGTCGAGGGCCGCTTGCTCTTGCTGTCGTCGTTCATGATCTCCGTTCCCAATTCCTATTTCATCCGCCGGCGCAGGTGATTGAGCAGGTCGATCCGCGTGATCAGGCCGAGGAACTGATCGCCTGCCTGCACGATCGCCACATGGTCGCGGGCGAAAATCGGCAGCAGGTCGGACAGCGGCGCCTTGGCGCCGACGATATCGAGCTTCGTTGTCATCGCCGCGCGTACCTTGCCGCGGAACTTGTCCTCATTGCCATAGACCTTCAGCAGGATGTCGAACTCGTCGAGGATACCGATGATCTTGCCGTTCTCCAGCACCGGTATCTGCGAGATGTCATAGAGTTTCATCCGCGCATAGGCGGCGAGCAATGTGTCTTCCGGATCGGCGGTCACCGTTGCCTTGTCGGAGTGGCGCCGCGACACCAAGTCGCCGAGATCGCCGCGTTTCTCGCGCTCGATGAATCCCTGATCCAGCATCCAATAGTCGTTGAACATCTTGGACAGGTACTTGTTGCCGCTGTCGCAGACGAAGCTGACGACGCGCTTCGCCGTCTTCTGCTCTCGGCAATATTTCAGCGCCGCGGTGATCAGCGTCCCGGAGGAGGAGCCGGCGAGGATGCCCTCTTTCTTCAGGACGTCGCGGGCGGTGGCGAAACTCTCCGCGTCGGTGACGGTGTAGGCTTCGCTCACCAGCGAGAGATCGCAGTTCGGTGGCACGAAATCCTCGCCGATGCCCTCCACCATCCAGGAGCCGGCTTCCAGCATGTTGCCAGTCTTGACCAGCTCCGTCAGCACGGAGCCCTTCGGATCGGCCAGCACCATCTTGGTCGTCGGCGACACCCGCTTGAAGAAGCGGCCGAGCCCGGTGAGCGTGCCGCCGGAGCCGACGCCGCAGACCACCGCGTCGACCTGGTGATCCATCTGCTGCCAGATCTCCGGGCCAGTGCTGGCTTCATGCGCCAGCGGATTCGCAGGATTGCCGAACTGATTGACGTAGATGGCGCCCGGCGTCTCCTTGGTCAGCCGCTCGGCAATGTCCTGATAGTATTCTGGATGCCCCTTGCCCACATCGGAGCGGGTCATTCGGCATTCGGCGCCAAGGGCGCGCAGATTGAAGATCTTCTCCTGCGCCATCTTGTCGGGAATGACGAGGACGAGGCGGTAGCCTTTTTGCGCGGCGACCAGCGCGAGCCCGAGGCCGGTATTGCCCGCCGTCGCCTCGATCAGCGTGCCGCCTGGCTTCAGCGAGCCGTCCCGTTCCGCCGCCTCAATCATCGAGAGCGCGATGCGGTCCTTGATCGAGCCGCCGGGATTCTGGTTCTCCAGCTTCAGGAACAGTTTGCACTTGCCGGTATCCAGCCGCTTCACTTCCACCAGCGGCGTGCCGCCGATCATCTCCAGTACATTCCCATAGGCGGTCATGTCTGCTCCTGTCGCTCTCTATTCGCCTTCGGCGCCGGAATGGCTGCTGAGCACGCGGGTGGGGAAGCCCGCCTCCTGCAGCTTGCCGACGATCTCGCTGACGTGGCCGGCGTTGCGCGTCTCGATCATCGCATCCACATCGGCCTTCTTCACCGGCAGATCGTAGAACATGCGCTGATGATAGATCTCGATGATGTTGCCGCCGGCCTCGCCGATGGTGCGGGCGAGGGTGCCGAGCACGCCGGGCGAGTCGGTGATCTGGATGCGCAGCGTCGTTACCCGGCCGTCGCGCACCATGCCGCGCATCAGCACTTGGGACAGGATGCGGGAATCGATATTGCCGCCGCAGATGACGATGCCCACATGCTTGCCGGCGAAGCGCTTGGGATGCGCAAGGACGGCCGCAAGACCCGCGGCGCCGGCGCCTTCGGCGACGATCTTCTGCGTCTCCACCAGCAACTGAACAGCGTGCTCCAGCGGATCTTCCTCGACCAGCAGGATATCGCTCACCAGCCGCTCGATGATCGCCTTGGGAATTGCACCCGGCGATTTCACGGCGATGCCTTCCGCAATCGTCTGGCCGCCATTGGCCGGCGCAATCTTCCGCACCGCATGATGCATGGAGGGATAGAGCGCGGCCTCGACCCCGATCATGTCGATCGCGGGCTTCAGCGCCTTCAGCGCCGTGGCAATGCCAGCCAGGATGCCACCGCCGCCGATGGGGACGATCACGGTGTCCAGCTGCGGCGCGTCTGCGAACAGTTCGAGTCCGATGGTGCCCTGGCCGGCGACGATCTTCTCGTCGTCGTAGGGATGGACGAAAATCAGGCCTTCGCGCTGCGCGACTTCGCGGGCGAATACCGCCGAGCTGTCGATGCTGTCGCCCTCCAGCAACACGCGCGCGCCAAAGCTCTTGGTCCGCTCCACCTTGTTGAAGGGTGTGCCCTGGGGCATGACGATGGTGGCGGGGATGGAGAAGCGCTGGGCGTGATAGGCGACGCCCTGGGCGTGGTTGCCGGCCGACATGGCGATGACGCCGGCCTTGGCTTCCTGGGGAGTCAGGCTGCGCAGCTTGTTGCAGGCGCCGCGATCCTTGAAGGAGCCGGTGAATTGCTGGTTCTCCAGCTTCAGCGTGATCGTGGCACGCACCCGTGGCGGCCGCCAGGCGCGGCGCTGAGACGGCCGGCGTGCGCACCACATGGCCGGCGATGGTGTCCGCAGCGGCGCGGATATCGTCGATGGTTACGGTCATCAGCGGCTTTCGTCGATCATGGCGCGGGGCGGAGTGTCAGGGTGTCGACACCCTGTCCCACCATAGTGAAATACTGCTGATCGCGCCAGCGGGCCAGAAGGTCGCGGTAATACGGTGAGAGCGGATTCCCCGATTGACCGCCGGCGAGCATGAAGCGGGAATCCTCCAATTTAGCGAGATCGAAGATGGCGCGCATCGAGGCGCCATGCACATGGGGATAGACGGGCTCATTGGACTCGTAGTCGATGTCGGCGGTGCCGCGACTCACCGTGTATTCATCGCCATCTGTTTCCAGCGGCGTGAACAGCCAGCTGCCGAGCAGCGGCACTCGATCCAGCAGCGCGTTCGGCGAAGCGCGCCTGATGGGCATCGCCCCAGCGCCATTTGCTGACATCATTGCCGTAGCGCGTGATGAGCTGTTTTATCGCGGTGCGAAATGAATTCTGCAGTTTCCCCAGGCAGACTCCGATCTGATCCTGGCCGGGCAGGCGGCACCAGGCGGGATCTTCCCGGCCGACGGCATCGATCGCCGCCATCGGGTTCGTCCAGATGTAGTCGACGAACTCATCGCCGAGCCGACCCGCAAAGAGCGCCTTGTCGGCCTCGCGCAGCCAGGTCGTCAGGATGAGTGGCGCAGCCTGGCCGCGATCGACGTGGAAGTCCCATTGATTGAGAATCTCGATCGCCGCTTTCTCTTCGTTGGATGCCGCGCCCATCGTTTCGAGACTTGGCATCAGCGCCGCGAGTTGCTTCTTCGCCGCGGCCGAGTAGGTGTCGCGCATGATAGTCGCCGCCGAGTCCATCGTGACCTTCGAGTCCGCGCGCAGGAACTCCTGGATTCGATCCTGGCGGTAGGACTCTTGCCAATGGCCGGTGATGAAGTGGCTGTAGCCCGCCGGCGTGATCTTGCTGTTGGCGGTGGCGATGAATCCTTCGGGCGGGTTCTTGACTTGAGGCAGTTCCTTGAATGGCAGGAAGCCGGCCCAATCATAATCGCCGTCCCAACCCGGCGCCGGCATCATCGAATTGGCGTTCAGCGCCTTGCGCACCGGCACGCGGCCGGCGGCGACGAAACCGATATTGCCGGCGGTGTCGGCCAGAACAAAATTCTGCTGCGGGCTGTGGAAATCCTGGAGCGCGGCAAACGCCTCATCGACTGTCGTGGCAAAGTTCAGATGATGGATTGCCGTGGCGGTCCGGTCGTCGGCGCGTAACGCCGGCCAACTCAAGGCCAATACATAGCCGTTGTCGACCTGGTGAAAGCGCGGGAGATCGGACAAGATCGGACCATGCCGGCTTCTGCGGATGGTGAGCTGCTCATCCTCG
This sequence comes from uncultured Alphaproteobacteria bacterium, assembly GCA_963851215.1. Taxonomy (GTDB): domain Bacteria; phylum Pseudomonadota; class Alphaproteobacteria; order Dongiales; family Dongiaceae; genus DATKFM01. Next base: position 98,728 of record CAWKOG010000021.1, on the reverse strand, counting down.
CCGCCGCGAACATGGATCGTCTCCGTGTGCGTCTCGAAAGCGGCCATGCCAGCAGGCGTCGCGTAGCGGATCGGGTCGGCCGGGTCCAGTTTCTCCAGAAACAGGTCCTGGGTGTCGCTATGAGTCGTCGTCAGCGACCAGACGAGATGGCCGTTATGGCCGATGATGACGAAGGGACCGCCGGGAGATGTCGCGCCGACGAGCAGATGATCCGGCGTCTCGATGCGCACCAGATACCAGACGATCGGCGAGTCCAGGCCGAGATGGGGATCGTTGGCGAGGATCGGCGCGCCGGATGCCGTGCGGCTGCCGCTGACCGCGAAGCTGTTGGAGGCGCCGCGCGAGGGCTGGAGGATGGGATCGAGACTCGCGAGAAGGCTGGCCTGCGCCTCTGGAGCAGACGGCAGATTGGCGGCCTGCTGCGCGCCGTCGCCCAGCGGCATCAGCGAGTCCAATTCGGCCGGCGTCAGCTTTCGCGACAGGCGATAGCGCAGGAACTCCATCCAGTAGTTGTTGCTGAGACGCAGCGCCATGATGCGGCCCCAGGCCAGCGAGTCCACCACGCGCCAGGGTTCGGGCCGATGGCGGAGCACTTCGAACTCCGGCGGCCAGGCGCCGCTATGCCCGTCGATATAGGCGTTCACGCCGGCCGCGTAGGACTCGAGCCGCGCCCGTGTGTCCCCAGGAAGTAAGGCTTCGCTCTCCGCGGCGGCGCGGTAGAGGCCGAGCACGCGCATGGTGCGGTCGGTGGAGAGAGTCATGCTGCCGACCACTTCCGACAGCCGGCCGGCGACCAGCCGCCGCATCATCTCCATCTGCACCAACCGGTCCTGCGCATGAACATAGCCGAGGGCGAAGGCGGCATCGGCGTCATTCTGCGCGCGTATGGTGACGATCGCCATCGGCATCGCGCAGGATCTGCACCGGCGCGGCGAGGCCAGGAACTGATATCTCGCCGGTGGTCTGGGGCAGCGACGTGGGCATCCACAGAAATACAACGCCGGCGATGGCGAGGGCGGCGAGAATGACAAGGCACAGCAGCGCGCCCAGGATGCGGCGCAGCCATTTCATGGCTTGCCCGGCGCCTCGACGATGCCGAAATCCTGGAGGATGCGCGCGCGGTCGCGGTCGATGCCGGGTGCCGCGGCGCGCGTCGTCCGGTCGGCAAAGGCGGACATCTTGATGGGATTGCCGGCGACCTTCAGCGAGCCAGCCTCGGGATCCTCGATGCCGACGATCATGTTGCGGGCGGCGATGTGAGGATCGTTAGCGATGGCGGCGATGTCGTTGATCGGCCCGCAGGGTATGCCGAGTTTCTCCAGCAGTGCCAGCCAATGCGCCGTGCCATGACCGGCGAGGGCGGACTCGATTTCTGCCGTCAGCGCGTCCACGTTGTCGGAGCGCTTGTCGTTGGTGACAAAACGTGCGATCGTCGGCAAGTGCAGGGCGCTCGATGGCGGCGCAGAATTTGCGATAGAGGGCATCGGTGCCGCAGGCGATGATGATGTAGCCGTCAGCGGTCTGATAGGCCGCGAAGGGCGCGATCGAGGGATGGCGTGCCCCCAGCGGCGCCGGCGACTTGCCGGAGAGGAAATAGCGGCTGAGGGCGTTTTCCAGGATCGCCACCTGGCAATCCAGCATGGCGACGTCGATCTTCATGCCCTTGCCGGATTCGGCGCGGTGATGCAGCGCGCTGGAAATGCCGATGGTGGTGAACAGGCCCGCTGTCAGATCGCCGACCGATGCGCCGACCCGGGTCGGCGGGCCTCCGGGCTGGCCGGTGATGCTCATGATGCCGCCCATTCCCTGCACCACCATGTCATAGGCGGGACGGCTCTTGTATGGCCCGTTATGACCGAAGCCGGACGCGGCCGCATAGATCAGGCGCGGATGCTGGGCACTGAGCGTTTCCCAGCCATAGCCGAGCCGCTCCATGGCGCCCGGCCGGAAATTCTCCACCAGCACGTCAACCTTCGGCAGGAGTTGCTCGAAGATGTGCCGATCGTCGGACGCCTTCAGATCAAGCGCGATGCTCTCCTTGCCCCGGTTCATCGCCATGAAGTAGGCCGACTTGCCGTTGACGAAGGGTCCGTAGCCGCGGGAGTCGTCGCCGCTGCCGGGCGACTCTACCTTCAGCACGCGGGCGCCAAGATCGGCCAGGATCATCGTGCAATAGGGACCGGCGAGGACGCGCGTGAGATCGAGAACGACGATGCCGGAAAGCGGGCCCGCCACGGCCATGAAGATGCTCCGCCAAGGAAATGACCGGGCTTCTTAGCCGAGGCGCACCGCACCCGCAACCTGCTGACGGCGCATCAATTTTGCCCCAGGACTTAGCCTTACCATTATCGTAACTATCCTTATGTAAAATCGACGTCAGCCGACACCAATCGATGACTGGATTGTTGCACTGACAATGGCGCAGGCGTCCACGCCCTCTTTGTTCGACCGCACCGTCGCGCAGCTGCGCGATGTCTGGCGCGACCTGTCGCTGCGCGCCTGGCCGGGCGGCGGCGGCAATGGCTTTCGCCCGAACCTGCCCGACGACGATGCGGCGCGGCTGCGGCAGCGGATCGCGGAATGCGTCGCCAGCCGCGGCGGCGAGGTTTCGGCGCGGGCGAGGGCGGCGGAGATCGGCCGCGCCTATGTTTCGCTGGCGCCCGAGGGCCGGCAGCGCTTCCTGTCCATCCTCGCGAAGGATTTCGCCGCCGAGCGCGACGCCGTGGACAAGGCGATCGTGAGCTATCGCCAGGCGAAGGATCGGGTGCAGATCGCGGCGGCGGAGGACATGCTGCGGGACGCGCTGGTGGCGCCGCGGGTGCGGCTGCTGAAGCAGCTCACCACGCTGCCCGACGGGTTCAAGTTCCTGATCGATCTGCGCGCCGATCTGATCGATCACCTGAAGGACGATGCGGATTTGCGCGGTTTGGACCGCGATCTGCAGGAGCTCTTCACCTCCTGGTTCGATATCGGCCTGCTGACCTTGGAGCGCATCGCCTGGGATTCGCCGGCGTCGTTGCTGGAAAAACTGATCGCCTACGAGGCGGTGCATGAGATCCAGTCCTGGAGCGACCTCAAGAACCGGTTGGACTCCGACCGGCGCTGCTTTGCCTTCTTCCATCCGAGCATCCCGGCTGAGCCACTGATTTTCGTCGAAGTGGCGCTGGTGAACGGCTTGGCCGATGACGTGCACAAGCTGCTGGACGAAGGCGCGCCGCGGGTCGATCTGGCGGATGCCGACACGGCGATCTTTTATTCGATCTCGAATACGCAGAAGGGTCTGCGCGGCATCAGCTTCGGCGATTTCCTGATCAAGAAGGTGGTGGAGTCCCTGGTGCGCGATCTGCCGCAGTTGAAGAACTTCGCGACCCTGTCTCCGATCCCCGGCTTCCGTCGCTGGCTGGATACGGCCCTTGCGGCGGCGCCGGCCAACGACGAACCGCCGAAGAAACGCTTCGGCAACGGCAATGGTGACATGTCCGCCGCGAAGCTGCGCGACGCGCTGGCGCAACCCGGCTGGTGCCAGGATGCCGAAGCGGCCGGGCATCTGGCCGAGCCGATGCGCCGGTGGTGCGCCCGCTATCTCTGCCAGGAGAAATCCCAGGGCAGGGCGCTGGATTCCGTGGCGCGGTTCCATCTCGCCAATGGCGCCCGGCTGGAGCGGATCAACTGGCTCGCCGACCGCTCCCCGAAAGGGCTCAAGGAGTCCTACGGTATGATGGTGAACTACCTCTACCGGCTGCCCGATATCGAGGCCAATCACGACGCCTATGTCGGCCAGGGGCAGGTGGTGGCCTCGCCCGCCATCAAGGCCCTCCTCAAACCGTAACAGCAGCGCAGGTGACAGCGGCACCGCCCTGAGCTAGAAGGCGGGCCGTCTATTGCCGCCGCGAAGTCCCAAATCAAACATGGAAGCCCAGTTCCCCGATGTTCGCTCGATGGTGGCGGCGCTGAAGCCGAGCTACCCGGTCTATTGCCTGCGCCCCCATGTGCTGCGCAAGACAGTGCAGCGGTTCCTCGAGCTGTTTCCTGGCCGCGTGCTTTATGCGGTGAAGTGCAATCCCCATCCGCGGGTGCTGCAGGAGCTGTACAAGTCCGGCATCCGCCATTTCGATACGGCCTCGCTGCCGGAGATCGCCCTGGTGCGGGAAAACTTTCCGGACGCCGGCGCCTATTTCATGCATCCGGTGAAGGGCCGGGCGGTGATCAATACCACCGACCATGTCTATGGCATCGATACCTTCGTCGTCGATCATGCGGACGAGCTGACCAAGGTGCTGGACGAGACCGGCGGCGCGGAGGGACTGACGATCGTCGTCCGCGTCAAGACGCCACCGGTGGAAGGCACCTTCTATCATCTCGCCGACAAGTTCGGCGCCGAGCCGGACGAGGCGGCGGCGCTGCTGAAGGAAGCCCATTCACGGGGCTGCGCGGTGGGACTCTGCTTCCATGTGGGTTCGCAGTGCCTGGTGCCCGGCGCCTATTCGATGGCGCTGAAGATCATCGGCCAGGTGCTGGCAAAGGCCGATACGCCGATCCAGATCCTGGATGTGGGCGGCGGCTTCCCGGCGGAATACATCGGCACCAACATGCCGCCGCTGGAGGCCTATATTGAGGAGATTGAGGCCGGCGTGAAGGAGCTCAAGCTGCGCCGCGACTGCATCCTGATGTGCGAGCCGGGCCGGGCGCTGGTGGCCCACGGCATCTCGCTGGTGACCCAGGTGCAGCTGCGCAAGGGCGACAAGCTCTACATTAATGACGGCATCTATGGTTCGCTGAGCGAGATGGTGCAGGGGGGTGTGCGGCTGCCGGCGCGACTGGTGCGTCTGAAGAGCCAGCCGTCGAAAACGATGCACAGCTTCCAGCTCAACGGCCCGACCTGCAACTCCCTCGACGTGCTGCCCGGCGGGTTCAGCTTGCCCGAGGATACGCAGGAAGGCGACTGGATCGAGATCGACCGCGTCGGCGCCTACAGCCACGCGCTGGCGACGCGGTTCAACGGCATGTTTCCGGAGACGCTGGTCGTCGTCGAGGATGCGCCGATCGGCGGCTAGACCGCCGGCGGCACCGCGCGCTCCTGCCGCCAATCCATCAGCGTGTAGACCACGAGCGTGCTGAGCACCAGCAGGCCGCCGATGATCGTGTAATCAGACGGCGTCTCCGTGAAGACCAGCCATACCCAGACCGGCGCCAGCACCGGCTCCAGATTGGAGATCAGCCCGGCCTCCGCCGCGGGGATCAGCCGCGTGCCCGCGGTGAACATCACCAGGCCGAACGCCATCTGCCCGGCGCCGAATAGCGCGAGCGTGCCGATGTCCGGAGTCGACAGCATCGAGGTATCCGCCATCGGGAACGCGACGCAGGCGGCGATGAAGGTGCCGAGGCAGGTCGCCGGCGCCATGCGGATCTCCCGGTGCCGCCGTGTGACGACGATGGCGCTGGCGAAGCCCATCATCATGACGATGGACAGCAGATTGCCCACCATGCCGCCGCCGCCGAAGGAATCGATCATCATGAGGCCGATGCCGCCGAGCACCACGGCCATGCAGACCCACGACCGCAAGCCCACGGGCTCGCGCATCAGTAGCCAGCCGAGCAGGCCGGCGAAGAACGGCGCCGCGGCCTGGATGAACATGATGTTGGCGACGGTGGTGTATTCCAGCGCGAAGATGAAGCAGCTCGACGCCGTGGCGAAACAGCAGGCGACAATGATGCCCGCCCAGCCCAAATCGCGGAACGCCTTGATCACATGACCGTGATGGCGGATCGCGACATAGATCAGCAACGCGATGCAGGCGAAGCCCGAGCGCACGAACAGCTTGGTGGCGGGCTCCGTCTCCACCATGCGGCCGAGCAAGCCGCCGGTGCTCCAGATCAGCGCGGCGGCGGCGACCAGCATCACGCCGGTGCGGTGGTGCGACTGGGCGATGGCTGGGGAGGACATGGCGGATGAGCTTGGCATGGAGATTGCGGACAGGGGGATGATATGCGCCGTCGCGTTATCAGGTTTGCGTCTAATGGGTTTCCGTTCCCGCCGCGAAGATGCTAACAAGTCAACGCAGTGGGTACCATGCGGGGGCTGGCGCTGTCCATGAAGACAGAGAGCTACATGGGTCTGGGACCGAGCGGTTTTCACCGTCTGGTCTATGCCGAGTGGGGAGCTGCAACGGCGCCGCGCACGTTGATCTGCGTCCATGGCCTGACGCGCAACGGCCGCGATTTCGATCGGCTGGCGGCGGCGCTCTCGGAGCGCTATCGCGTGATCTGCCCGGATGTGGCCGGCCGCGGCCGCAGCGACTGGTTGCCGGCTGCCGAATACACATATCCGCAATATCTCGCCGACATGACCGTGCTGATCGCGCGCCTCGGCGCCGGCGATGTGGATTGGCTGGGCACGTCCATGGGCGGACTGATCGGCATGCAGCTCGCCGCGGCGGCGCAATCGCCGGTGCGCCGGCTGATCCTCAACGATATCGGCCCGTTCATTCCCAAGGCGGCGCTGGCGCGGATTGGCGACTATCTCGGCAAGGATCCGCATTTCGCCTCGCTCGACGAACTCGAAGCGTACTTGCGCAAGATCCATGCGCCCTTCGGGCCGATGACCGATCAGGATTGGCGGCATTTGGCGCTGCAGGGCTACCGCCGTCGCGAGAATGGCGGCTTTAGCCTCGCCTATGATCCCGGCATCGCCGCGGGCTTCGTCGCCGGCGTGAAGCAGGATGTGGATCTCTGGGCGCTCTGGGACAAGATCGCCTGTCCGGTGCTCGTGCTGCGCGGCGCGAACTCCGATGTCCTGACCGCGAGCACCGCCAAGGAAATGCAGAAGCGCGGCCCCAAGGCGAAGGTCATCGACTGCGCCGGCGCCGGCCATGCGCCGGGCCTGGTGACGGAAGATCAGATCGCCGCGATCCGCGATTGGCTGGCGCAGACAGCGTGACATGGCGGTCTTGAGTTCAGGCAGCGGCGCTGCGGCCGCCGATTTTCCGCGCTTCCGCGCCCGGCCGCCCTGGTGGGGTGGCGATCTCCAGACCTTGCGCAACTATCTCCGGCCGGTGCCGGTCGATCTCAGCGGCTTTCCGGAGGAGCGGCTCGAGTTCCCGATGAACGACGGCAGCGGCGATACGCTGCTGGCGCTGTTAAATCGGCGTGCATCGGCGCCTGCCGATGGCGCGCGGCGGCCGCTGGCGATCCTGATCCACGGCCTCACCGGCGACGAGGCCAGCAGCTACATGCTGGCCACGGCCCAACATCTATTGGGGCTCGGCCATTCCGTCATGCGGCTCAATCTGCGGGGCGCCGGGCCGTCGCGCCCGCGCTGCCGGTTCCAGTATCATGCCGGCCGCAGCGAGGATCTGCGCCGCGTGCTGATGCAGCTCGATGGCCGGCTGGCGTCCCAGGGCATCCTGCTGGTCGCCTATTCGCTCGGCGCCAACATGCTGCTCAAGTATCTGGGCGAGCAGGGGCGGCGGGCGCCGGTGTTGGGTGCGGTCAGCGTTTCCGCGCCGATCGATCTCAAGGCGACGCAGGTCCGCTTCATGCAGCGCCGCAACCGCGCCTATCACGACTTCATCCTCGGCCGCATGAAGGAGGAGATCGCCGCGCCCAACAGCACGATCACACCCGTGCAGCGGGCCGGTCTCGACAACATCTCGACGGTCTATGATTTCGACGACCGGCTGGTGGCGCCCGCCAACGAATTTTCGGGCGCCGACGACTACTATGCGCGCTGTTCGGCCCAAGGCTTCATGAAGGAGATCAAGGTGCCGACCTTGGTCATCCATGCCCACAACGATCCCTGGATCCTGCCGGGCGCCTATTTGTCGTTCGATTGGAAGGCCAATCCGAAACTGACGCCGCTACTGCCCCGGGGCGGCGGGCATGTGGGCTTTCACGGCCTCGGCAGCCGTGTTCCCTGGCACGACCGCTGCATCGCCGAATTCCTGCGGCCGCTGGGCTAGCTGCTTCTGCATCTAGTCCGCCGGACGGACGCTGACCCTGGCGTTGAGCACGCTTTCTTCGCCGGCGCCCGACAGCCAGTCGGGTGCAAGGGGCGACGGACTGTCGGTGACAATGACCGTTTCGTCCAGAATCTCGAAATCATAGGTGATCGGCAGATCCGGAGTCACACTCAACCCTGCCTCTCGGATATCCGCCGCCAGGCTGCTGCCGGCGAATTGCTGCCGCTTGCCGTGCAGTGCGATCTTGCCGGTAACAGGATTGAACTCATCGCCCGGCACCAGCAGCGCCAGCCCGAAGCCTTCGAGCTTTTCCATCGATGCATCCGGCGGCGTGTAGATCAGCGCGGTGCCGCGCCGGCCGATGACTCGCCATATCTGCTGATCGCTGCTGATGAGGAGGGCCGCGTCTTCATCGATGCCGACGCCTGCGGGCAATTGATCCCGTGCCAGGGCAAACAGATGCCGCCCCATCAGGCCGCGCGCGAAGAAATGCGCATCGATCAGCACGGGCGCCGAGATGAACTCGAACCCGGGCGCCTTGAACAGGCGGCCGTTCAACACCGCCTGAACGCTGCTGTTGGCGGCGCACTCGCAGAGCGTGACCGGCCCGGCGATCATCGCGCCTGCGCTCGATCCCGCGACGAGTACGCCATCCTGCTCGAAGCGCCGGCGGATCAAGGCGAGGGCCGGCGTATCGCTGCCCTCGGGCCGGAGAACGGTCGACAACCGTTTCGGGTCGCCGCCGCCGAAGAAATATGCCGAGCATTCCTCCAACAGCGCCAGTACGTCGGGCCGCGCGACATCGTCAGTATCGAGATCGAGTACGGCAATCTCGACACCGGCGAATGGCGCAAAGAGGCGCTCAATATCCTGGCCCTCGATGTCGGCCGTGTCGATCAGGCAGAGGCGCGGATCAGGTCCGGCCCGGGCAACGATCGCTTCGGCGATGCCGCGGCCGAAGCGGCCGCCGCCATGAAGGATGAGTTCGCCCCGGCCCGCTTTGCGCGGCAGCGGCGTAACGCCGATGCCGGAAGTGCGGGCCGCAATGAGCGTTACGCCGTCCTGCTCTACGACCGACGGGCTGGGTGTTGGCAGGTTGCCCAGTTGAACATCCGTCGTGGTTGCCGAAGGCGGCGGCGACGCCGGCGGCTGTGCTGTGGCTTTGGGCGCCGGCTCGGCGCAGGCGCCGAGGGCCAGCAGGACGAGCAGTGCAGGTCCGCCGAATCTAGCTATTGCTGTTGTTCCCTTGGACGGCTCCGACGGCGGCATTAGCCGGCCTTCAACCGGCGCGCCGCATCGATGGCGAAATAGGTGAGGACGCCGTCGGCGCCCGCGCGCTTGAAGGCCAGCAGCGATTCCAGCATCACCCGCTCGCCGTCGAGCCAGCCCCGCTCCGCCGCCGCCTTGAGCATCGAATACTCGCCGCTCACCTGATAGGCATAGGTCGGCAGCGCGAAGGCCTGCTTCACGCGATAGAGGACATCGAGATAAGGCATGCCGGGCTTCACCATCAGCATGTCGGCACCCTCAGCCACATCGAGGGCGCATTCGCGTATCGCCTCGTCGCCGTTGGCCGGGTCCATCTGATAGGTGCGCTTGTCGCCCTGGCCGAGATTGGATTTGGAGCCAACGGCGTCGCGGAACGGGCCGTAGAAGCCCGAGGCGTATTTCGCCGCATAGGACAGGATGCGGACGGCATCATGCCCGGCGGCGTCCAGCGCATCGCGGATGCGCCCGATGCGGCCATCCATCATGTCCGACGGCGCACAGATATCGACACCGGCCTCGGCCTGCGCCACCGCCTGCTTGCAGAGGATCTCCACCGTCTCGTCATTGAGGATGCGGTCGCCGGCCATCACGCCGTCATGGCCGTGGCTGGTGTAGGGATCGAGCGCCACGTCGCAGATGACGCCCACGTCGGGCACGGCTTTCTTGATCGCGCGGACGGCACGGTTGCAGAGGTTGTCAGGATCCAGGGCTTCCTCGGCGCTGGGCGTCTTCCGGTCCAGGGGAATCACCGGAAAGATCGCGACGGCGGGAACGCCCAACTCGCCGGCCATGCCGACCGCGTCCACCACAGCCGAAATCGTCTGCCGCGAAACGCCGGGCATGGATGGCACGGCCTCCACCTTGCCGCCCTCATGAACGAACACCGGCCAGATCAGGTCTTCGATCGACAGGCGGTTCTCGGCCACCATCCGCCGCGACCAGCCGTCGGCACGGTTCCGCCGCATGCGGACGCGCGGATACTGGCCGTGGGGCGCCGGCGCGCCCGCCGGGCGAACCTCCGGCGCTGTCTCTAGGGGGCGCAGCAGCGAGCGGACTTTCGGCGACGGAGGGGTCATGACGGGTTTCCCGGACAACGAACGCTGGGTGACATTCTAGGCCGCCTGCGGCTAAGCGGTCCAGAAGGGCGGATTGCCGCGCCCGCCTGGCGCTTAGCGATCGGACCTGCCGCTGCTGTTAGGGACGATCCGTAGGCGCAACGGCGGGCGCCGGCGAGGATGTGGTCAGTCCGCTCCACCGTGGCAGTGGGGAGGAGGGATTGGAAGATCGCCAGTTCCGAGCGGCAGAAGCCCTGGCACTCCCGCGCGGCGGCGCAGACCGGGCAGTGATTCTCGATCAACCAGAGAGTGCCGTCGCTGTCGCTGCGGCATTCCGCCATGTAGCCCTCCTCGGCGCGCGCGGCCGCCAATCGCTCCACCTTCTGCTTAAGGCTTCGGGCCGGCCCCAGGCGCTGGGCATAGGCGGCCTTGGAGGCGGTCTCCCGGGCGGCGATCATCCGGTCGACGCCTTCCTCGCCGAATACCGTGCGCGCCGCCGCCAGGATCTCCAGGGTCATGCCGGCATGGGCATCTGGGAAGCGGCTCTGTGCCGCCTCGGTCAGGCGCCAATGGCGCTTCGGCCGGCCGACGGTGAGCCGGGCGTCGCGATGCTCGACAAGGGACTCGGCCTGGAGTTTCATCAGCTGCTGCCGCACGGCGACGGCGGTGATGCGCATCGCCTTGGCCAGGGCGGTGGCAGTCTGCGGCCCGCGGGTCTTGAGCAGGAACAGGATGCGGTCGGCGGAAGCGTCGGACATGCCGGAAATCATGCGCCGGACGCGGCGTTCGAAGGCAAGATAATTTGATAAGGAATCGGTTGACATATTGCCGCGGCGGCGTGAGAATTTAGAAAGAACAACTTTCTTAATTAAAGCCACGGCTGCATCAGCGCAGGAGAGCGGCGATGACATGGTCCTCGGCAATGCCTCTGGAAAAGCTGCGCCGCGACGGCGCCGCTATTGCAAAGGTCGGCGGCAAGCAGATCGCCTTCTTCCATGTCGACGGCCAGATTTACGCCTGCAACAACCGCTGCCCCCATGAAGGCTATCCGCTGCGCGAAGGCACGGTGAACGGCGACTGCGTGCTCACCTGCAATTGGCATGGCTGGAAGTTCGACCTGAAGACCGGGGACAATCTGTTCCAGGGCGACCGGCTGCGCCTCTACCCCACGCGCCTCGAGAACGGCACGGTGATGGTCGATATCACGGACCCGCCGCCGGCCGAACGCCAGGCGCGGGCCATCGACAATCTGCGCACCGCCTTCGGCGATCACGAGTATGACCGCATCGCCCGCGAGGTGGCGCGGCTGGTGAAGGCCGGCGGCGATCCTGGCCGGGCCATCATTGCCGCGATCCGTTGGTCCCATGACAAGCTGCGCTTCGGCATGACCCACGCCTTTGCCGCCGCCGAGGGCTGGCTGCGCCTCCATGACCGGGTGAAGGACGATCCCGAGCGCGCCCTGGTGGCTGTGGTAGAGCCTATCGCGTACATGGCATTCGACAGCCTGCGGGAGCCGGCGCGGCCGTTCACTGCCGATCGCGCCAAGTTCGATCTCGCCGAGTTCGCCGCCGCCCTGGAGGCGCAGGACGAGCCGAAGGCGGTCGCCATGGCCCGGGGTGCGCTGGATGCGGGCAGCGGATTCGCCGGGCTGGAACGCGCTTTGACCGCGGCGGCCCTGCGCCACTACGCCGACTTCGGCCATCAGCTCATCTATGTCGGCCATGTGGGACGGTTGGCCGCGCGTCTGGGGCCGGAGGCGGAAGAGCCGCTGGTGCTGGCGCTGATCCGCTCGCTGGTCAATTCGACCCGCGAGGACTTGATCCCGGAGTTCCGCCACTACGCCAAGGCGCTGGAGCATTGGCCGCAGCATCCGGCCAACGGCCTCGCCCCGCCGCCCGAGCATTTTCGCGGCCAGTCGGTCAACGACACCCTGGACCTGGTGGCCGAAGCTGCGGCGACCGCGGCGCCGGCGGCGCTCCGCACCTCGCTGCTGGGTGCAGCCGCTGCCGAGCTGCTCCATTTCGACACCCGCGTGCAGCGCCGCACCGACAACAAGGTGCAGGAGAATGTGGGCTGGCTGGATTTCACCCACCCCATCACCTTCACCAACGCCCTGCGCCGCCTGAGTGCCCGGTATCCGGAGGCCTGGCCGGCCGGGTTGCTGCAGATGGCGTGCTTCCTCGGCCGCAGCGCGCCCTTCGTCGACCGGGAAGACTCGCAGGACGGCTGGTTCGTGCCTGATATCGCCGCGCTTTCGAGCCGTGCCATCGACCGGATCTTCGACCATGGCGAACCGGACTACATCCACTCGGTCCATCTGGTGAAAACCTTCCTGGCCGCCGAGGAGGAAATTGCCACCGGCCTGCCGCCGGTGGCCACCAGCACCCTGCTGGCGGCGGTGAACCGCTATATCCACGAGCCGCCGAAGCGCCGCCATATCCGCCGCGTGGCCCATCAGGCGATGGAATTCGTCGCGCTGGAGGATTGAAAAAGGGCAGCCCAATGACATCGATGATCATCTTCGGCGCCAGCCGCGGCTTGGGCTCGGCGTTCAATCTGTCTCTGCCCGCGCGCGGCGACAGCATTTGGCTGGTCTCTCGCAGCCGCCCCGACCTGGATTACGATGACGGTGTCATCAGGAATTGGATCGAAGCCGATCTCGGCGCCGCCGAAGTTGCGGCACGGGTGAGTGCCGCGGTCGGCTCTGCGCCGCTGGATTTGGCGATTTACAACGCCGGCATCTGGGAGAGCAGCGCCTTCGGTCCCGGCTACAGCTTCGACGAGGTGCCCGACTCGGAGACGCAGAACATCCTGACGGTGAATCTCACCTCGGCGATCACCTGCCTGAAGGCGGTGTTGCCGAACCTGCGTAAATCCAAAGCGGCGAAGATCGTGCTCATCGGATCCACGTCGGGCCTCGACAATATCGGCCAGCCGGAGGTCGCCTATACCGCGTCGAAGTTCGGCCTGCGCGGCGTCGCCCATGCGCTGCGGGAAGTGGTGCGCAAGGACGGCATCACCGTGACCTGCCTCAATCCCGGCAATATCGGCACCATCACGGTCAAGGACGGCAAGATCGCTGCCCGGCCGCACGAAGCGCGCGACATGATTCCGCCGCAGGACCTGGTCGAACTGGTCCGCTGCGTCACGCGGCTGTCCAATGCTTCCTGCGTCAAGGAAATCGACGTCATGGCGATGACCGACAGCGTGTAGGCATCGGCCGGCGCATCGCATGAACCTGCGGGCCTATCTCCGGCGTATTGGCGTGACAGGGGCGCTCCGCCCCGATGCGCGCACTTTGAAGCGTCTGCACCGGCAGCATCTCTTCACCGTGCCATTCGAGAACCTGAGCATCCATATGGGCGAGCCGGTGTCGCTCGACCTTGCGGCGCTCTACGACAAGATCGTGCGCCGGCGGCGTGGCGGGTTCTGTTACGAACTCAACGGGCTGTTCGCCGAGCTGCTGCGGCGCCTCGGCTATCGGGTCACCTTGCTTTCGGCGGGTGTGGCGCGGGACGTCGGCGGCTTTGGGCCGGAATACGATCATCTGTTGCTGTTGGCGGAGTTGGATCGCCGCTGGATGGTCGATGTGGGCTTCGGCGAGAACTTCAAATCGCCATTGGACCTGGATGCGGCGGGTGCGCAGGTACAGGGCTCGAAAGCCTACCGGATCCAGCGCCGGGATAAATTCCATCTGCTCCAGGAACGAAGTGGGGCAGGGCGGTGGAAGGATTCCTATCGCTTCACTTTGGCGCCCCGCGAGCTGGCCGAGTTCGAGGCTATGTGCCGCTATCACCAGACCTCGCCGGACTCCCACTTCACCCGCGATCGAGTCTGCTCGCTGGCGACGCCGCTGGGGCGCAAGACGTTGAACGGCATGAAGCTGATTGATACAGGCCGAAACGGCGTGCGACGCGTGCGAGCTATTGGCGATGAAATTGAGTATCGGCGCTTGTTGCGCGGCCAATTCGGCGTGCGGCTACCGAAGGCTTCGACCTTTCGCCAAAGCGTCTTGTAGGGGCGACCTCGGCAAGATCGCTTTGCGATCTGCCTAGCGGTCGCACATCGCAACATCGCGTGATAGCTGATTGGCAACTAACAACGCAATGCGCAATGAACGGGCGACCGCAGGTTGCCCCTACAGTTCGGTGAAGCGCAATCAGGCGAATGGCGGAAGCGACGATCTTACAGTCTACTCCGCCGCCGCCTTCAGGCTGCCGCCCGCCTTCAGCGCCTGATCCAGATCGGCGATGATGTCGTCGATATGTTCGAGGCCCACGGACAGCCGGACATAATTCTCGGAGACGCCGGTCTGTAGCTGCTCTTCCGGTGAGAGTTGCGAGTGGGTGGTGGAGGCCGGGTGGATGGCGAGGCTGCGCGCGTCGCCGATGTTCGCAACATGGTAGAACAGCTTCAGCGCGTCGATGAAGCGACGTCCCGCCTCCTTGCCGCCCTTGATTTCGAAGCCCAGCAGGCCGCCAAGACCGCCCTTCAGATAGGTTTTGGCCCGGCGCGCGAACTCGCCATCCTGCACGCTGGGATGGATGACCTTGGTCACCGACGGATGCTTCTTCAGGTAGTCGACGACAGCCTGGGTATTGCGGCAATGCTCGCGCATCCGCAACGGCAGCGTCTCCAGCCCCTGTATGAACATGAAGGCGTTGAAGGGACTCATGGCATAGCCGAGGTCGCGCTGCAGCGTGACGCGCGCCTTGATGATATAGGCGATGGGGCCGAGCGGCTTTACCGCCTGGGTCCAGACCGCGCCGTGATAGCTGGGATCCGGCTCGTTCAAGAGCGGGAAGCGGGCGGCATGCTTCTCCCAGTCGAAATTACCGCCGTCGACGATGACGCCGCCGATTGAGGTGCCGTGACCGCCGATATATTTGGTCGTGGAATAGACAACGATGGCCGCGCCATGCTCGAGCGGCTTGCAGAGCACCGGGCAGGAGGTGTTGTCCATGATCAGGGGCACGCCGAGCGAACGGCCGATATCCGCGACTTCCTTGATCGGGAAGACATGCAGCTTCGGATTGGGCAGCGTCTCCGCGTAATAGGCGCGGGTCTTGGCGTCGGTCGCCTTGCGGAAATTCTCCGGGTCGGACGGATCGACGAACCGGGTTTCGATGCCCTGGGTCTTCAGGGTGTTGGCGAAGAGATTCCAGGTCCCGCCATAGAGATCGGTGGAGCTGACGATGTTGTCGCCGACCTGGGCGATGTTCTGGATCGACATGGCCGAAGCCGCCTGGCCGGAGGCCACGCCCAGCGCCGCGACACCGCCTTCGAGTTGCGCCAGGCGCTCCTCCAGCACGGCGTTCGTCGGATTCATGATCCGGGTGTAGATGTTGCCGAACTCCTTCAGGGCGAACAGGTTCGCGGCATGCTCCGTATGATTGAACTGATAGGAGGTGGTCTGATAGATCGGCACCGCTACAGCATTGCTGGTGGGATCGGCGCGATAGCTGCCGCCGTGAAGAACGATCGTTTCCGGGTTCTTGCTGCTGGTTGTCATGCTTCCCTCGGCTTCTTCTCTGGTTCTTGAGTGCTTCAGGCCGCCGGCTTTTGTGCGGCGGTGCTGAGTTCGATCCGCGTCTTGACCGGCGTGACGCTGCGCAGGATGTCCAGCACCGGGCAATGGCGGTCGACTGTCGCCCGCAGCCGCTCGATCTCGTCGGCCGGCGCCGGGCTGTCGATCCTAACGGTGGCGGTGACGTCCTTGAAACCCGGGCGGACGCCTTCGTCAACGGCGAAGAACCCCCGCAGGTCGAGGCGGCCGCTGACCGACACCGACACCCGGTCCAGCGGGATGCCCATGGTGTCGGCGTAGAGGCGGTAGGTGATCTCCTGGCAGGTGCCCAGGGCCGCCAGGATCAGCTCCACAGGGTTGGGGCCTTTGTCCTGGCCGCCGAGCGCGGCCGGCTCGTCCGCATCCAGCCGGAAGGCCCGGATCAGAGCCACGCTGTGGAGGCCGTCGAGCTGGCGGGTCTCGGCGGTGAAGATGGCGGAGGCCTGGGCCGGATCGCTGGCCAGAGCGGCCTGGGCCGCCGTGAAAATGGGTTCGAATGACGGGTGGGTTTGAGCGGCCATGGGGCTCTCCTTCCTTGCGGAAACGTGGCGGGGCCCACAAACGCTGTGGCGCTTTAGCTTCTTGGTGACGCGGCGCAAGCTGCCCCTCAAATCCCCGCGGATCCGTTGCGCCCGAAGGCGAGGGGGATCAGGCCCCGGCGGCCGCCCGTGAGGCGTGCCGCCTTAACTAAAAAACCGCCGCAGCGGAGCTGGGCGGTCGGTCGCCGTCGCTTTAGCTGCATTTATTAAGCGCCCGCAAGCTGATGCTTCAAATCGGCGCCAACGGAAATCTCCGATAAATGACATGGGCTTGTCAACCATCCGGGCGTTACGGTTTGCGGATTAACCAAATTTCTTATGAATGTGACGAATTTGCCGGTGAATTTTGTCATGTAAACCAACTGTTAAGACTGCCAGTGTTTTAATGACCGCCTGTTCAACGACTCTAGCTTGTGAGACGTTTCGTGAAGAACGCATATCTTGAAACCATCGCCCTTATCGAGCGCCTGCATCGCGAGTGCTTGGAAGTCATCCGGGCCGATCTGGACCGCCATGGCATCCGGGACCTGAACAACGTTCAGGCGATGATCCTGTTCAATATCGGCACCGACGAATTGACCGTCGGCGAGCTGACGAACCGCGGCTATTACCTGGGTTCCAACGTCTCCTACAACGTGAAGAAGATGGTGGAAAACGGGTACCTGCAGCAGGAACGTTCACCCCATGACCGCCGTGCCGTGAACGTGCGCGTGTCGCCCAAGGGCCTCGAGGTCTGCGAGCGGCTGAACGCCATGTATGAACGTCATGCCAATGAGTTGTCCAAGGGTGTTGCCAATCCGGAAGAGCTGCAGGGCATGAATGCGCTGCTGCGCCGCCTCGAGCGCTTCTGGTCCCAGAGCATGGATTACTCGGTCCGTCCCACCGGCGCGATCGATAACGCAGCCTGAAACGCCCTTGGGGGAGGGCGCCTTTCGGGAGATGCGTTGCGGCGGTGCGGCGCGACATTTCTCGTGACCACCGCCGCAACGCGTCACTTCCCATTCCAACTTTAGGCTGAAGTGCCAGGCGAACAGCGTCGCCTTCAGCCGTACCTCTTCCAATTCGATGCCAAAGCAGGGCTTATCCGACAGGGCAAGCTCACTGTCGATTCATCCCAATCTCGGTTCCGGTACCGCCAGGTTCAGGCTGTTGGCGATCGATGATGGAATTGCCTGAAATCTTCATGTAGACCCGGCCATGACGTCGTCCCGGCGAATTCCCGCCGAAGACAATGCGAGGCCGAATGACCATTGCTTCTTTTTCGATGCTGCCGAACACGCGAGTGGCCTTCGGCACCGGGCGCAGCGACAAGCTGGGCGAGGACGTGAAGGCGCTGGCGGGCGAAGGCGCCGCCGTGCTGCTGGTAGCCGATCCCGGCATTCCGAAAATCACCGATGCCATCGAGGCCACGCTGAAGAAAGCCGGCTGCAAGGTGGCTCTGTACACCGATGTCCGGAGCGATCCCCTGGGCGTGCAGGTGGATGGGGCGGCGACCGCCGCCAGATCGCTTGGGGCAAAGATCGTGGTCGGCCTCGGTGGCGGCTCGACTTTGGACGTCGCCAAGTTCGCCGCGGCCATCGCGCCGGTGGATCAGCCGGCAGATCACTATGAGCTCTCGAAGAACCGGCTGCCGGCCAAGGGGCTGAAGAAGATCTGCTTGCCGACCACCGCCGGCACCGGCTCGGAGACCACCCGGGTCTCGGTCTTCACCAACGCCAAGGACGAGAAGGTCTGGGCCTGGGGCGATGAGCTGCGCGCCGATCTGGCGCTGCTGGACCCCAGGCTGACCGTGGGCCTGCCGCCGCATCTGACGGCGGCGACGGGCGTGGATGCTCTTGTCCATGCCATCGAGGCCTGCACGATCCGCCGCGCCAATCCGCTCAACGATGCCATCGGTCTCCACGCCATCCGGCTGGTGATTGCCAACCTGAAGCGCGCTGTCGAGGCGCCGGACGATCTGGCGGCGCGGGGCGCCATGCAGATCGCCGCCGCTGCCGGCGGCATGGCCATCGACAATGCGGGTACGGGCGTCGGCCATGCCCTCGGCCATGCGCTGGGCGCGATTGGGCATGTGCACCATGGGCGCGCCGTGGGGCTCTGTCTGCGCGTGGCGCTCGGCTGGAATGCGGAGGCGGGACCCGCCCGCCATGCCGCCGTGGCCGCGGCGATGGGCGTGCCGACCGATGGCCGCAGCGAGGCCGCCATCATCGCCGATCTTCAGCCGGCCTATGACCAGTTCCTGCGCTCGGTCGGGCTGGCGATCTCCCTGGGCAAGGACGGTCTGTCGGCCGCGGACGCGCCGCGCCTCGCCGACATCACGATGGCGCCGGAAAATAAGTCGATGCGGGATGCGAATATTCGCGAGATCGCACGCGGCGACGCGCTGCGCCTGGCCGAAGCGGTCCTCGGCGCGGCCTAGGATTTTCGTCAAATTGCTGGCATAGGAAACCGGCCTTGCGGCGGCCGGCGCTGCCGCTTGAAATCACGGCGGAAAATTCGCGCCGCCATTCATCTTGGTGAATATTTGGTAAACGAGTCGTTTCATTTAGTAAACGCAAGCAATAAACCGCATAAAATCCAACATATTTAACAAGATATGAAAGTATGCTTGCGTTTTACTTCTTAACTGGCTATTATCCTTTCCGGAAATTAAGCAATTCCGCAGCCGGTGTAGGGCTGGACACTAGGTGAGGAGGGGACATTATGAATGCTCGTATGATGCCGATTGCTTATGGCCTTTTTGCTGGATTCTTCCTGGTTGGGTTGGCCGTTTTGTCCGCGGCGATGCACTAGACTTCGGACAGCGCCTGTCCCAAGGCGCTGCTCCACGCGTTGGGTCCAAATTCATTGAGGCGGCTTCCGGTCTGACCTGCGTCCGGAAGCAGCAAAATCAAAAACGGGCGGTACCGGATCGGTGCCGCCCGTTTGATTTTCTGCAGCGATAGCTGCAGCTGGGAGTAGCGGGCGGCACCAGCACTATTGCGCGGCCGCACCGAGTTTGATCGGTTCGCTGGCGCTGACTCGCGCATCGCTTGCATCCTGCCAGCCAAACCAACCGCCAGGGACATTCCGCACCTGTGACGCAAGCCGCTGCGCGAACGCCTGCGCCGCATGTGCGAAGGCGTGCTCTTTCGGCAAACCGCGCGGCATGGGCAGAGCGGGCTCGATCGTGACGGTATGATGGTCGACGGCGTCCCTGGTCGTGAACACAGGCAGCAGTGCCGCGCCCGAGCGATGGGCAATTCCCGGCGCGCCGGGCGCCAGGTTCAACGTGCCGCCGAGGAATGACACCGCGATCGGCCGCAGCGACGTGGCCTGCGCCGTCACGGAGACGACGCCGCCCTCCTTGAGCCGGTCGACGAGGCGGGCCAGCACGGGTCCGGCATTGTGGCTGAGCGGCAGCACGGCGCGGCTGGCGAGATATCTCGCCTCGATCCTGGTTCTGATCGGATTTAGCCACCGCATGCCGAACTGCGTGGGCGAGAAGCCGTGGCGGGGATGGCTGAGGTGATGCACTTTGAAGCCCGCATCGTGCAGTGCCATCTTCACCGCCAGCGAGGCGAAGGCGGAATTGGCGACCCATAGAACGGCGCCGTTCCCCGCGGTCAGGGCGCTCACCAGATTGTGGGCGCCGCGCAATTCGGTCGTCGGCCGCCACCCGTCCGGGCGGTGGCAGGCGAGCAGTTGCAGCGTTTCCTCGACCTGATGCGCCAGGACGTTCCGCAGGACACGGGCGCCGCCGACGGCGCCGTCGCGCAGCTCGAGCAGGGAGCCGATGCATTGCGGCAGATTCGAAGACGTCAGGGAGAAGGGCGCGGCCATCGGTGCAAAGGCATTTCCCAGAAGATTCCAGCTGCCCTCCGCCGTGGCCCAGGCGAGCACCGTGAGCACCGGCAGGCCGAGCAGAGTCGCCATGTCGGTCGAACTGAACCGCCGAGTTTTCGCTGCCATGATTTGAAGACGCCCCTTGAAACCAAGTCCCCTGAGCAAACCCAAGCCTGCAACCAGGACGCCACCCCGCGGCATCCCAAATGCAGGTTAACCAACCCCCTAACGCGGCGCGCCGGCGTTCCCAGCGCCAACGCCCGTAACAAGCGTAATCCATGCCGAATTGGCCCGGGTTCCGCAAGATTCAAATTTGCCGCAGCAGGCGCCCCGCGATCAGCCGCCGGAGAACGCTTGAATTCCCGTTTGCGCCCGGCCCAGGATGAGTGCGTGCACGTCGTGCGTGCCCTCATAGGTATTCACGGCCTCCAGATTCATCACATGGCGGATGACATGAAATTCGTCGGAAATGCCGTTGCCGCCATGCATATCGCGGGCGGCGCGGGCGATATCCAGGGCCTTGCCGCAGGAGTTGCGCTTCAGCATGGAGATCATCTCCGGCGCGGCACGGCCTTCGTCCTTGAGGCGGCCGAGACGCAGGCAGGCCTGCAGTCCCAGGGTGATCTCCGTCTGCATATCGGCCAGCTTCTTCTGGATCAGCTGGTTGGCGGCCAGCGGCCGGCCGAACTGCTTGCGGTTCAGGGTGTAGTTGCGCGACTGGTGCCAGCAGAACTCGGCCGCACCCAGGGCACCCCAGGAGATGCCGTAGCGCGCATTGTTCAAGCAGCCGAACGGCCCCTTCAGGCCCTTCACGTTGGGCAATAGCTGATCTTCGGAAACGAACACGTCTTCCATGACGATTTCGCCGGTGATCGACGCGCGCAGCGAGAATTTTCCTTCGATCTTCGGCGCCGACAAGCCCTTCATACCCTTTTCCAGGATGAAACCCCTGATGTCGCCGGCATCGTCCTTGGCCCAGACGATGAACACGTCGGCGACCGGCGAGTTGGTGATCCACATCTTGGATCCCTTCAGCACATAGCCGCCGTCGGCCTTGCGGGCGCGGGTGCGCATGCCCCCGGGATCGGAGCCGGCGTCGGGCTCGGTCAGGCCGAAACAGCCGACGATCTCGCCCTTGGCCAGGCGCGGCAGGTATTTCTGCCGCTGCGCTTCCGTGCCATAGGCATGGATCGGATGCATGACCAGGCTCGACTGCACACTCATCGCCGAGCGGTAGCCAGAATCGACTCTTTCGACCTCGCGCGCCACCAGCCCATAGCACACATAGTTCACGCCGGAGCAGCCATAGCCGTCGATCGTCGCACCGAGCAGCCCGAGTTCGCCCATTTCGTTCATGATGCTGCGGTCGAACTTCTCGTGCCGGTTGGCCTCGAGGATCCGGGGCATCAGCTTGTCCTGGCAGTATTGCCGGGCGGTGTCGCGGATCAGCCTTTCATCCTCGCTGAGCTGATCCTCCAGCAACAGGGGATCTTCCCATTGGAATTCCGCCCGGCTGGTCGGGGAGGCGGACTTGCCGGCGGCCGAAGCGGCCGCGCCGGCGCTCTGGGCTGCGCTCATGGATCACTCCAGGTCGAAGGTTTATTGGGCTGACCAGTCTTATCACGACTTTGCGGCGGACCCAACCCGGCGCCGCTGCCGCTGGCGGAAGCGGCGGGTCTTAGCTCGGCCGCCGCAGACCCGCATGTCGCACCAGCGTCGGGTGCGGCTCCTGGTTTCATCCAGGAAGAACCAGCCGCAATGCAGGCCGGCGCATTGCTTGAGGCGCCGCCGGTCCAAATGCACCAGAAGTTCGGCCGCCGACAGGGCAATCGGCCCGAGCATCCAGCCGAGATCGGCCGGTTCGGCCCGCCATTTCCAGGCAAACCCGCCGGCTGAGGCCCCTATCTGCCGGCGCCCTTGGGCGGCGGCCAAGGCACCGTTCAGGTCGGCAAGTCCCGACGCCGGGGACCGGCCGCTGCTGACGGCAACGCCCAGGGAATAGATCACTTCGCGCAGATGTTTGGCCTGCCGCAGGACGCGGGCCGCTTTGGCCGGCGCTTGAGCGGCGGCACGAGCGAGACGGCTGGCCTGGGCGGCCGAGAGGAGGCCGGCATGTCGGCACCACTGCAGGAGGTGGCTGTACTCATGGAGATGCTCCAGGCACTGCGGCCCGCCGCGGCCGCTCGTGGTGTTGGCGAAGTCGAGGCAGAGCCGGCCGCCGAGCAGATGCAGGCTGCCGGCCCGGCTCTTCGGTGTCATTGATGCTTCTGGCCGCACGCGCATTTGCCTTGGGCTTTGTAACCATCTATTTTATTATTGATGGTTGCACATCAATGCAAGCCCACCGTTCTAAGCCGCGGGTCAGGCATGGCCGGCGGCGCCGGGCGCTGTCTTGCTCTTGCCGTGCTGATCATCCTCTGCACGCTCGATCCGCGCTTGGCGCAGGCGGCTGCGACCGGCAACGAAGAAGCCGTGCGCCGCTGTCAGGAGCTGATGCCGGCTTTCGTGAAGGCGCCCCTGGGCGTGAGCATCGCGCTTCAGGATCAAGGAGCGGCGCAGCCCTTCGGCGTGCGGCTGGATTGGCGCGCGCCTATGGCAACTGAGTCGACCGGCGCTGCCGCAATTGAGGAAGGCTGGATGATCTGCTGGTTCCTGCCGCGGAAGTCGGCCGAAGACTCCTGGCAGATGACGCAACTGGACTCCAGCGAGTTCGGCGTGATGCGCCGCTACGATATCCAGCAGCTCTACAAGATGCTGCGTCTCATACAGTATCAGCCGCAGGACTTCGATCCGGAGACGGATACGGCAAAGGGCCGCGCCCTCTACGTGCTGCAGCAAACGATCAACGCCATCAATCTCGGCTGCGTCTATGCGCTGATCGCCATCGGTTTCACCCTGGTCTATGGCATCACGCGGGTGATCAATTTCGCTTTCGGCGATCTTTACATGCTTGGCGCCATTACCGCCTACATCGCTTCCATCGTGGTTGCGTACTATTTCGGATCGGCTGGCATCGCCGCTGTGCTGCTGGTCGGCGCCGGCGCTTGCGTGATCATGGGCGCCGCCGGTTGGGCGATGGATAAGCTTGTCTTCCTGCCGATGCGGGGCATGCCGGCGACAGCGGCCTTGATCGCGGCCATCGGCCTCTCGATTTCCATGAAGGACAGCGTGCGCCTGCTGCAGGGTCCGAAGACCCGCTATCTCCTGACGAAGGATCTGACCACCTGGCCCATCGTCACCGGACATGGCTTTGACGTCTATTTAAGCAAGGGTCATCTGGCGGTTGTCCTGGGCACGCTGATCATCGGCGCGCTGCTCTGGCGGCTCAGCAGCCGCACCAGCTTCGGCCGCAGCCAGCGCGCCTGCGCCCAGGATCCGCGGATGGCGGCGCTGCTCGGCGTGGACGTCAACAGGATCATTGGCCTGACCTTTGTCATGGGAGGCGGCCTGGCCGGCGCCGGCGGCGTGTTCGCCGGGCTTCAATATGGCGTGATCAACTTCCATATGGGCACGCTTATCGGCTTCAAGGCGCTGACCGCGGCACTGGTGGGCGGCATCGGTTCGCTGCCCGGCGCCTTCCTGGGTGCTCTGATCATCGCCGCGGTCGAATGCTTCACGGCGGCGTTTCTCGGCTCGCAATGGAAGGATATCGCCGTATTCGCGCTGCTGGTGCTGATTCTCTTGCTGCGTCCCGGCGGCCTGCTGGGCACGCTGCGGTCCCAGACAGCGGACGAGCGGCCCTAGGAACGTTTCTGAAACGGTTCCATTGTGTGGAGACAATACCCACTTTCGGCTTGCGATGCGGCCCCGCCCCATAATATAGGGTCAAGACAAGAAGAACGACTAATAATCCGAGGCAACGCTTGGGAGTCGACATCGTGACGTGGGGACTGGCGGCGGCGATCCATTCGCCCCACCCGCACAGCATTGCTGACCTTGCCTTAGAATCAGCGGCGGCCTTCGGTTCGCACCGGCGTGCGAAATCCCGTGCCGTTCCCACAGGGTGGCATCGATGACGACTGAAATGGTCACGTTCATCCAGCAGGTGATCAACGGCCTGACGCTTGGGTCCGTCTACGGAATGATCGCCATCGGGTACACGATGGTCTACGGCATCATCGGCATGATCAATTTCGCTCACGGCGACATCTACATGATCGGCGCCTTTCACTCGCTGATCCTGTTTCTGGTTCTCGGATTTTTCGGTATCACCTGGGTGCCGCTGGCGCTGGTGATCGTGCTGGTCATCGGTGTCGCGCTTACGGCGCTCTATGGCTGGAGCGTCGAGCGCATCGCATATCGACCATTGCGCGGATCGAGTCGTCTGGCGCCGCTGATTTCGGCGATCGGCATGTCGATCATCCTGTCGAATTCCGTGCTCCTGCTGCAGGAGGCGCGGGGCAAGCCGCTACCGCTGGTCACGGAAAGTCAGTTCAATCCGCCGTTCGTATTTCTCGAGGTCGATGGGCTGACTGCGCAGATCACCGATAAGCAGATTCTCATTATGCTGGTGACGGTCTTGGTGATGATCGGCTTCACCCTGATGATCAAGCACACATCGCTGGGCCGCCAGCAGCGCGCCTGCGAACAGGACATGAAGATGGCGTCGCTGCTCGGCGTGAACATCAATCGCACTGTTTCGCTTACATTCGTGATGGGAGCGGCGCTGGCCTGCGTTGCCGGGCTTCTGGTGACCGTCTACTACGAGAACATCAAATTCAGCATGGGTTTTATCGCCGGAATTAAAGCCTTCAGCGCCGCGGTGCTCGGCGGCGTGGGTTCTTTGCCCGGCGCCATGCTCGGCGGCCTGTTGCTGGGCTTCATCGAGGTATTCTTCTCCGGCTATGTGGCCGCCGACTACAAGGACGTGGCCGCGTTTGGCGTTCTGGTTCTCGTGTTGATCTTCCGGCCGTCGGGGCTTCTCGGGAAGCCGGAAATCGAGAAGGTCTAGACAATGGCGCTGATGCAGGACGCCGCGCAGGCAAAGCCTGCAGAAGCTTCGGCGGTGACGCCGGAGATGCTGAAACAGGCGGTCGCCGCCGGCGTCATTACGTTCCTGCTGGCTTCCCTGATCGTCGGCATCGAAACCGTCAGCAGCACGGGCGTGCTGGATTTCACTACCCGCTACAAGGAAGTCTTCATCGCCACGATCGGCGTGTTCGTCGGCAGCCTGGTGATCAGCCAGATGCGCGCAGGACGGCCGCAGATCGGTGTCATCGTCGCCGGCGGCGTGTCCGTGTTGCTCCTGCTTCTTTTGCTGGTGCAGGAATGGGGCGTGATCCCGAGGGAATTCCTGCCCTTCAACTCCATGATCATCAATTGGGGCTCGCTGATTATCCCCGTGGCTATTTTCCTGCGCTCGACGCAGGAAACACGCAAGCTGCGCGCCCAGGCGCGCGGCGAAGTTGTCGTCAGCAAGAACTTCGGCGACGCGATCCAGCGCGCCATGCCCTGGATCGGCGTCGGCATGATCGTCTTGGCCATTGCGCTGCCCTGGCTGCCGCTGGGCGACCGGGCCCAGGAAAAG
Source organism: uncultured Alphaproteobacteria bacterium (assembly GCA_963851215.1). Lineage (GTDB taxonomy): Bacteria > Pseudomonadota > Alphaproteobacteria > Dongiales > Dongiaceae > DATKFM01. The sequence goes on along the minus strand of CAWKOG010000021.1, from coordinate 72,989 downwards.
AAGATCATCGATATCTGCACCATCGTCATCACCTACATCATGCTCGGCTGGGGACTGAATATCGTCGTCGGTCTCGCCGGCCTGCTGGATCTCGGTTATGTCGCCTTCTATGCGGTCGGCGCCTACACCTATGCGATGCTTTCGGTCTATCTCGGTTGGAGCTTCTGGGTGTGCCTGCCGCTGGCGGGCCTCTTGGCGGCGACCTTCGGCGTGGTGCTGGGATTTCCGGTGTTGCGTTTGCGCGGCGACTATCTGGCGATCGTCACCCTCGGCTTCGGCGAGATGATCCGCATCATCATCGTCAATTGGCGATCGCTGACAGGTGGTCCGAACGGCATCAACAAGGTGCCGCGGGCCAGCTTCTTCGGCCTGCCGATGGAGCGCAACGTTCCGGAAGGCGTGACCAGCTTCAGCAAGTTCTTCGGCATCGAATACAATCCCAATCACCGGGTCATCTTCCTCTACTACCTCGTGCTCCTGGCCGCGCTGGCCGTGAACTTCTTCACCCTGCGCATCCGCAAGCTGCCATTGGGCCGCGCCTGGGAGGCCTTGCGCGAGGATGAAACGGCCTGCCGCGCGCTCGGCATCAATCCGACCAACACCAAGCTGACGGCCTTTGCCGTCGGCGCCATGTTCGGCGGCTTCGCCGGCTCATTCTTCGCCGTGCGCAACGCCTTCATCAGTCCGGAGAGCTTCGTGTTCCTGGAATCCGCGATCATCCTGGCGATCGTCGTGCTCGGCGGCCTCGGCAGCCAGGTGGGCATCGTGCTGGCCGCGACCGTCCTGATCGGCTTGCCGGAGATGTTCCGCGAACTCTCGGAGTACCGCATGCTCGCCTTCGGCATCGGCATGGTGCTGATCATGATCTGGCGGCCGGGTGGCTTGCTGGCGCATCGCGAGCCGACGATCCGTCTGCATCCGGCGGGCGGGCCGCCGCCGGACACCAAGAAAAAATGACGGCGGCATCCGGCATGAATGGCGCACCTCTACTCGCCGTCGAGCATCTGACCATGCGCTTCGGCGGCCTGGTGGCGATCGACGACGTGTCGTTCGAAGCGCCGCCCGGCCTGATTACCGCGCTGATCGGGCCGAACGGCGCCGGCAAGACGACGGTGTTCAATTGCCTGACCGGTTTCTACAAGCCGACGGTCGGCCGGCTCACGCTGAACGCCGCCCACGGCAGTTTTCTGCTGGAGCAGCTCGACGGCTTCCGCATTTCGCAGATCGCCCATGTCGCCCGTACCTTCCAGAACATCCGCCTGTTCGGCGGCATGTCGACGCTGGAGAACCTTATGGTCGCGCAGCACAACAAGCTGATGCGCGCTTCCGCGTACAGCGTAGCGGGGTTGTTCGGCCTGGCCGCCTACCGGCGGGCGGAGCGCGATGCCGTCGAAATCGCGCGCCACTGGTTGGAACGCGTTGGCCTTATCGCCAAGGCCGACTGGCCGGCGTCAAGCTTGCCCTATGGAGACCAGCGCCGCCTGGAAATCGCCCGCGCCATGTGTACCGATCCGGTACTTCTCTGCCTCGACGAACCGGCGGCGGGCCTTAATGCCAACGAATCCGCGGCGTTGAACCAGCTCCTGCTGCGCATCCGCGACGAACAGAAGATCGGCATCCTGCTTATCGAGCATGACATGAGCGTGGTGATGGGGATCTCCGACCATATCGTCGTGCTCGACTACGGCCGCAAGATCGCAGACGGCACGCCGGCGCAGATCCGCTCCGACGCCAACGTCATCCGCGCCTATCTCGGCGAGGCGGAAGAGGAGGATTTGCCGCCGGAGGTTGCCAAGGATCTGGGGATGCAGTCATGAGGCGCCGCTCATGCTGAAGATATCCGGCGTCCATACCTTTTATGGACAGATCGAGGCGCTGAAGGGCGTCGATCTCCACGTCAAGCAGGGCGAGATCGTCACGCTGATCGGCGCTAATGGGGCGGGGAAGTCGACACTGCTGATGACCATCTGCGGCACGCCTCGGGCGCGCCACGGCGCCATCGAGTTCGAAGGCAAGGCGATCACGCAAAAACCGACCTATGAGATCATGCGCATGGGCATCGCCCAGTCTCCGGAGGGTCGCCGCATCTTTCCGCGCATGACCGTGATGGAAAACCTTCAGATGGGCGCGCTGACCGCCGATCCCACGAAGTTCGGCGAAGACGTCGCCAAGGTCTTCGCGCTGTTTCCCATCCTGAAGCAGCGCCAGGACCAGCGCGGCGGCACCTTGTCCGGCGGCGAACAGCAGATGCTGGCGATCGGCCGCGCGCTGATGAGTCGGCCGCGACTTCTGCTGCTGGATGAGCCGTCCCTCGGTCTCGCGCCGCTGATCGTGAAGCAGATCTTCGGCGTCATCCGCGACATAAACGAGCAGCAGGGCGTGACGGTGTTCCTGGTGGAACAGAACGCCTTCCACGCACTGCGCCTCGCCCATCGGGGTTATGTGATGGTCAACGGCCAAATCACCATGCAGGGCACGGGCCGCGAATTGCTGGCCAATGCCGAGGTGCGCGCCGCCTATCTCGAAGGCGGACATTAGGATCGGGAACGGCAGCGATGGAAGATTGGGCGGCGCAGACGCTTTCGCACCGGATATTGAACTTCGACGATCCTCTGGGCAGCAGTTGGGTCGGGTTTATCCTGCTGACTATTATCGTCTTCGGCTTCGGGGCGATGATGATGGGGCGTGCCTTGGCGGAGACTTGGCGTCCCGCCTGGCAGAACGTCGCTTATGGGTCTGCTCCTCGGCGTCGCAAACCGGCTGTTCCACTATTTCTTCATCAAGGACGATCCGATCAATCTGCTGTCTTATGTCCTGCAGACCGCGGTCTTGATCGGCATTGCGCTTCTCGCCTACCGGATAACGCTCGCGCAGAAGATGGTGGCGCAGTATCCCTGGCTCTATCAACGCACCGGCCTGTTGAGCTGGCAGAAAAAGTCATGATTTAACAAAGTGTTGGACGATTTCTGCGGGGTGGTGCTTCAAGGTTGAACAGCGCCGGCATCGCCAAACATGTGTGCGAAGGAATTGCCCGTCTGTTGCTGCATGATAGTATTACGGCAACTCGCGTTTTGCGGGCAGCTCTGGAGGACGTCTAGAGATTCCAAGTGCAGGGCCGGTCATCCGATCGGCGCCTATTCAATCGATCAGGGAGAAGTTTGAATGCAAAAAGTCAAATTCCCGTTGCTCGCCGCAGCCGCACTCGCGACGGCGTTGAGCGTGACGACGGCCAAAGCCCAGGATATCACGATCGGCATGGCCGGGCCGATCACCGGCGATCTCGCCGAGTTTGGCGCGCAGCTGGCGCGTGGCGCTGAAAAGGCCGTGGCCGATCTGAACAAGGCCGGCGGCGTCTTGGGCAAGCAAATCAAGTTGGAAAAGGGCGACGATCAGTGCGATCCGAAGCAGGCGCCGATCGTGGCCAACGATCTCGTCGCCAAGGGCGTCGTGTTCGTGGCCGGGCATTTCTGCTCCGGTTCGTCGATCCCGGCGTCCAGCGTCTATGCCGAGGAAGGCATCCTGCAGATCACGCCGGCCTCGACCAATCCGAAGTTCACGGACGAAGCGCCGAGCAATCTCACGTTCCGCACCTGCGGCCGTGACGATCAGCAGGGTTCCTTCGCCGGTCCCTGGATTGCCGAACACTTCAAGGGCAAGAACGTCGCGATCGTCCACGACAAGTCTCAGTACGGCCAGGGTCTTGCCGACCTGACGAAGGCGGCGATGAATGCTGCCGGCCAGAACGAGGCCATGTATGAGGCGATCACCGCCGGCGAGCAGGACTACACCGCGCTCGTGACCAAGATGAAGGAAAGCAAGATCGATGTGATCTACTTCGGCGGCTATCACCCCGAAGCGGCGCTCATCGTCAAGCAGGCTCGCGAGCAGGGTCTCAATGCCCCGCTGCTGTCGGGCGACTCCCTGAACACCCAGGAGTTCGCCACGCTTGCCGGCGCTTCGTCTGACGGCGTGATGTTCACCAACGCGGCCGAAGCGCGCAATCTGCCGTCCGCGAAGGCGGTGGTGGAGTCGTTCCGTGCCGAAGGCTTCGAGCCGGAAGGCTACACGCTGAGCACCTATGCTGCCGTGCAGATTTGGGCCGCGGCCGTGACGGAAGCCGGGACGACCGACTCCGCCAAGGTCGCGGAAACCCTGCGCAGCCACGACTGGGACTCCGTGATCGGCAAGCTCGGCTTCGATGCCAAGGGCGATCTGACCTCGGCGGCCTATGTCTGGTACGTGTTCAAGGACGGCAAGTACGCAGAAGCCGGTGGCATGTAACTGTCGCTAACCTGGCTTGAATAAGAGAGCCCGGCGCCTCGCGGTGCCGGGCTCTTCTCTTTCGAAGTTGCTTCGAGAACGCCGTCGGCGTTCCCGATTTTGCAAAAAACAGAAGCTGCCGCGAAGCGCGGCAGTCGTCGAAAGCTGCTTATCTCCGTCCGCGTCCCCGGCGGCGCGCGCCGGGAGATCTGCCCAGACCGATCTTCTTGGCGAAGACGGAGCGTTGCTCGGCGTAGTTCGGCGCCACCATCGGATAGTCCGGCGGCAGACCCCACTTCGCGCGATACTCCTCAGGTGTCATATCGTACGCCGTACGAAGATGGCGCTTCAGCATTTTCAGCTTCTTCCCATCCTCCAGGCATATGATGAAATCCGGTGTGATCGATTTCTTAATCGGCACAGCCGGCGTGAGACCTTCGGGCCCTCCGGCCGCACCTTGCAAAGCCAGCAGGGAACTGTGGATTGTCTTGATGACTTCCGGCAATTGCGGTGAAGCAATTGCATTGTTGCTGACGTAAGCCGCTGCGATATCCGTGGTCATTCGCAACAGTTCTTCCGCCGAAACTTTATCGCTATCCGGCATTGTTCCTGGCCCCTGTTCTAAGTTCAGAATAACTATACACTTGGCGGGTCCCCGCCATCGCACAACATGTGAAAAGTGTCAATTCAATTAGCCGTTTTCCGCCTTTTCCTGCCGATGTAAACGAATTGGGATAAGATTCTTTTCGTGTGCTCAGTTTTTTTACATGTGGCAATTTTGTAATGCGTCGGAACAACATCTTCGTGATTGCTGCAGAGTTGGCGGCAGCGAACCGATGAGATGACCGCGGGCCCATGATGTAAATGCGTTCAGCAACCGTAAGTTTCGTGCTTCCGCGATGCGGAAACCCTGCTTCCAGAATGGCTTGGGCCCGCTTCGCGGGCAGGCCAAGCCCCGGAAACGCCGGAGATCACGGATAAAACGAGACGTTGGGGGTCGGGAGTTGCCCCCTGGCGACTAATGGTGTTTGATCCCGCGATCCACACCTGTCCGGGACCATTCGTGAACCATGTCCAAGGTCGTTGTCGCCATTGCGTCCGATCATGCCGGGATCGAGTTGAAGGCGCTCGTCAAAGGCGAACTCGAGGGCCTGGGCTTCGCCGTGAGCGACCTCGGCACAGCAGGGCACGAACTCCGTGGACTATCCGGACTTCGCAGATGCGGTCGCCGCGGCGCTGGCGGAGAAGAAAGCGTCCCAGGGCGTGCTGATTTGCGGCACTGGCATCGGCATCAGCATTGCCGCAAACAGGCATCGCCATATTCGCGCCGCGCTTTGTCACGATGCAACCGGCGCGCGGCTGTCGCGGCAGCACAACGACGCCAATGTCCTGGCGCTCGGCGCGCGGCTGATCGGGCCGGAGGCGGCGCGGGACTGCGTGCGCATGTTCTTCAGTACCGCCTTCGAGGGCGGCCGGCATCAGCGGCGGCTCGACAAGCTAGATTAGCCGCGGTCAAGCGGCAGCGAGAATAGGGAAGGGAATCAGGCCCATGTCTCAAACAGCGACCAAGTCCGATGCGTTCCGGCGGGTTCTTTACCGACCGCCTGTCGCATAGCGATCCGGATCTGTTCAGGTCGATCGGCGACGAGCTGCGCCGGCAGCAGGATCAGATCGAGCTGATCGCGTCGGAGAACATCGTCTCCGCCAGCGGTGCTGGAGGCCCAGGGCTCGGTGCTGACCAACAAATATGCCGAGGGCTATCCCGGCCGCCGCTACTACAATGGCTGCGAGTTCGTCGATGTCGCGGAGTCGCTGGCCATCGAGCGGGCGAAGAAGCTGTTCAATTGCACCTTCGCCAATGTGCAGCCCCATTCCGGCGCGCAGGCGAACCAGGCGGTGTTCTTCGCGCTGTTGCAGCCGGGCGATGCCTTCATGGGGCTTAATCTCGCCGCCGGCGGCCATCTCACCCATGGCTCGCCGGTCAATCAGTCGGGCAAGTGGTTCAAGGTCATCCCCTACAATGTCCGCCAGAACGACCAGCGCGTCGACATGGACGAGGTAGAGCGGCTGGCGAAGGAAACCAAGCCGAAGCTGATCCTGGCCGGCGGTTCGGCCTATTCGCGCTTCTGGGACTTCGAGCGCTTCCGCAAGATCGCCGATTCCGTCGGCGCCTACTTCATGGTCGACATGGCGCATTTCGCCGGCCTGGTCGCCGGCGGCGTGCATCCCAGCCCGCTGCCGCATGCCCATGTGGTGACCACCACCACGCACAAGACCCTGCGCGGCCCGCGCGGCGGCATGATCCTCTCGGTCGACGAGGAGATCGGCAAGAAGATCAATTCAGCGGTGTTCCCGGGCCTGCAGGGCGGCCCGCTGATGCATGTCATCGCCGCCAAGGCCGTGGCCTTCGGCGAGGCGCTGCGGCCTGAGTTCAAGACCTACGCCAAGACCATCGTCGAGAACGCCAAGGTGCTGGCGGCGACGCTGCTGGAGGGCGGGCTGAACATCGTCGCCGGCGGCACCGACAATCACCTGATGCTGGTGGACCTCCGGCCGAAGAAGCTCACGGGCAAGGCGGCGACCGAAAGCCTCGAGCATGCCGGCATTACCTGCAACAAGAACGCGATCCCCTTCGATCCGGAGAAGCCGATGGTGACCTCGGGCCTCCGCCTCGGCACGCCTGCGGTGACCACCCGCGGCTTCGGTCCGGCGGAATGCCGCAATCTCGGCCAGATGATCATCCGTGTCCTTGACGGTCTGGCGGCAAATCCCGCCGACAACGGCAAGGCGGAGCAGGCCGTGCGCAAGGATGTGCTGGATCTCTGCCGGCGCTTCCCGATCTATCCCGGACCTCGCCTAAGAAACCTGAACGAGACGGCGGGGGAGGCCGGTCATGCGTTGTCCGTTCTGCGGCAATGACGATACGCAGGTGAAGGATTCGCGTCCGACCGACGACAACGCGGCCATCCGCCGCCGTCGGCAATGTCCGAACTGCGGCGCGCGCTTCACCACCTTCGAGCGCGTGCAGCTGCGCGAGCTGACGGTGGTCAAATCGAACGGCCAGCGCGAACCGTTCGACCGCGACAAGATCGTCCGCTCCATGCAGATCGCGCTGCGCAAGCGGCCCGTCGACCCGGAGCGCGTGGAGCGGGTGGTGAACAGCATCGTCCGGCGGCTGGAAAGCTCGGGCGAGAGCGAAATCCCCAGCACGCTGGTAGGCCAGATGGTGATGGACGCCCTGGCCAATCTGGACCAAGTCGCCTATGTGCGCTTCGCCTCCGTCTATCGCAATTTCCGCGAGGCGAAAGACTTCGAGGAATTTGTTGGCAAGCTCGGCGCCGAAGCCGACTGACCGGCCCCCACCTGCCGAGGACGCCGCCCATATGGACGCCGCCCTCGCGCTGGCGCGGCGCGGCCTGGGGCGAGTATGGCCCAATCCGGCGGTGGGCTGCGTCCTGGTGGCGCGCGACGGGTACCGGCTCGCGCGTCGTCGGCAGAGGCTGGACGCAGCCGGGCGGCCGTCCCCACGCGGAGACCGAGGCGCTGGCCCGCGCCGGCGACCTGGCGCGCGGCGCAACGGCCTATGTGACGCTGGAACCCTGTTCGCACCATGGCAAGACGCCACCCTGTGCCGAAGCTCTGATCGCCGCCGGCGTGCGCCGCGTGGTCGTCGGCCATCGAGGATCCCGATCCCCGAGTGAGTGGCCGTGGCCTGGCGGCGCTACGGTCGGCTGATATCGAGAGTTGCGCTGGGCACAGGAGAAGCAGACGCGCGGGATATCAACGCCGGCTTCCTGACGCGCCTGGCTAAGGGCCGGCCGATGGTGGCGCTGAAGCTGGCCACCACGCTGGATGGCCGCATCGCCCTGGCCGATGGCGCCAGCCGCTGGATCACCGGGCCCGAGGCACGGCAGCGGGCGCACCTTCTGCGGGCCACCTATGACGCCATCCTGGTGGGCACCGGCACCGTGGCTGCCGACGATCCGCCAGCTTACCTGCCGGCTCGCCGGCCTGGAGGACCGCTCGCCAGTCCGCATTGTCCTCGACCGGGACCTGCGGCTGCAGCCGGACGCGCGGGTATTCGATGGTGCAGCGCCAACCTGGCTGGTCCATGGCCCTGGCGCGGAGGCGGACGCGCGCCGATGCCCTGCGGCGAAAGGGCATCGAACTCCTGGAAATCGCCGCTGGCGCCGACGGATAAGCTGGATCTGGCCGGCCTTGTTCGCCAAGCTGGGCGAACGGGGCCTCACGCGGGTGCTGGTGGAGAGCGGCGGCAAATTCGCGGCGGCGCTGTTTCGTGCCGGCCTGGTCGACCGGCTCTACTGGTTTCGCGCCGGCGCCATCATCGGCAGCGACGGCCAGGCGGCGATCGCCGATCTTGGGCCTGCAAGACCTTGATAGCATGAGCCGTTTCCGTCTGCTCGAGCGCGTCGCCTGCGGCGAGGACACATGGAAATCTGGGCACCCGCCGCCTAGGTTGGGTCATGTTCACGGGAATCATTACCGACCTCGGCCGCGTCCGGTCCCTCGCGCCCGGCGCCATGACGCGGCTGGAGGTGGCCACCGCCTACGACACTGATGGCATCGCCCTCGGCGCCTCGATCTGCTGCAACGGCATATGCCTCTCCGTGGTCGACAGGGCGCCGGGCTGGTTCGCCGTGGAAGCCTCGGCGGAAACCATGGCGGTCACCACCCTGGGTAAATGGAAGGTGGGAACGGCGGTCAATCTGGAGCGGGCGCTTGAAGGCCGGCGACGAGCTGGGTGGGCATATCGTCTCCGGCCATGTGGATGGCGTGGGTCGCGTCGCCGACCGGCGGCAGGATGGCGGCAGCATCCGCTATGTGGTGGAAGCGCCGGCGGCCCTGGCGAAGTTCATCGCGTCCAAGGGCTCCATCGCCGTCGATGGCGTGTCCCTGACGATCAACGAAGTTGAAGGCGCCCGCTTCGGCGTTAACATCATCCCCATCACCCAGCGGGAAACCAACCTCGGCGGCACGCATATCGACGATGCAGTGAACCTGGAAATCGACCCGGTGGCGCGCTACGTTGCGCGCCTTCTCCAATGTGAACGGACCATGAGCAAGCCCGATATCGAACCCTGGCGCGTAACCTTTACGCAGATGATGTCGCCGACGGCCGAGATCATCGAGGCCGCGCGCAACGGCCAGATGTTCGTGCTGGTCGACGATGAAGGCCGCGAGAACGAAGGCGACCTGGTCATCCCCGCGCAAATGGCGACGCCCCAGGCCGTGAACTTCATGGCCAAGTATGGCCGCGGCCTGATCTGCCTGTCGATGACCGGCGAGCGCGTCGAGCAGCTCAAACTGCCGCTGATGGCGCAGCATAACGGCACGCGGCACCAGACGGCCTTCACGGTCTCGATCGAAGCGCGGGAGGGCGTGACCACGGGCATCTCCGCATCGGACCGGGCGCGCACCATCGCCGTCGCCATCGATCCCGGCAAAGGCCCGCAGGACATCGTCACGCCCGGCCATGTGTTCCCGCTGATGGCGCGGGAAGGCGGCGTGCTGGTGCGCGCCGGCCATACCGAGGCCGCCGTGGATATCGCGCGGCTGGCCGGCCTGATCCCTGCCGGCGTGATCTGCGAGATCATGAACGACGACGGCACGATGGCCCGGCGCGACGACCTCATCAACGTTCGCCCAGCGCCATGGCCTCAAGATCGGCACCATCGCCGACCTCATCGCCTATCGCCGCCGCCATGACCGCATCGTCGAGCGCGTGACGGAAGTACCGTTCAGCAGCCGGCATGGCGGCGATTTCCGCATGCTGGTTTATGTCAACCGCGTCGCCTATGCCGAGCATATCGCGCTGGTGAAGGGCGATATCAGCGGCGCCGATCCGGTGCTGGTGCGCATGCATGCCCTGAATGTGCTCGATGACGTCCTCGGGGATGTCAGCGGCGGGCGCGACCGCATGTTGCACACCTCCATGCGCATGATCGCCGAGGCGGGCCGCGGCGTCATGGTGCTGATCCGCGAGCCGCTGCCGACTTCGCTGTCGGACCGTGTGCGCGCGGCTGCAGGCGAGGCCACGGCGCCGGTGCCGGAATTGCGCGACTACGGCGTGGGCGCCCAGATCCTGCTCGATCTCGGCGTGCACGAGATGGTGCTACTGTCCAACACCAAGCGGACCATCGTCGGCCTCGAAGGCTATGGCCTGAAGGTCGTCGGTCAACGTCAGATCGATCCGGCGGCCCAAGCGGGCGTCACCGGCCGCAGCAGCGGCGCACAACAAGTGGAGTAAGAGAATGGCGGCGTCGCCGCATATCATGGTCGTGGAAGCGCGCTTCTATCCCGATATCGCCGATGAGTTGGCTAAGGGCGCGATTGCTGCGCTGGAGAAGGCGGGCGCGAGCTATGAGCGCTTTACCGTTCCCGGCGTGCTGGAGATTCCCGGCCGCCATCAAGATGGCGATCCAAGCGGCGATCAAGGTCAAGCGCCGGCCGTTCGACGCCTATCTGGCGCTGGGCTGCGTCATCCGCGGCGAGACCACGCACTACGATATCGTCTGCAACGAGAGCGCCCGCGGCGTGCAGGAGCTGATCCTCGAGCACGATCTCGCCCTCGGCTTCGGCGTGCTGACCGTGGAGAACGACGAGCAAGCTTGGGAACGCGCCCGCGTCAATCGCAAGAACAAGGGCGGCGAGGCGGCGCAGGCTTGTCTGGCCATGTACGACCTTAAGCGCCGTCTTGGTCTCTAGGATGTGCCACGAATGAATCCCGCTCCCCCTACCGGCAAGCGCAGGTCCGTCGCCCGGCGCATCCGCATGGCGCCGACCGCGCGCACGATGGCGCGCCTGCGGGCCGTGCAGGCGCTGTACCAGATGGACATGAACGCGGTCAGTACCGACCACGTCATCGGCGAGTTCCGGCTTCACCGCATGGTCGCGGGCGAACAGGAAGAGGGCATGCCCGAGCCCGACCAGCCGCTGTTCGGCCGCATCGTTCGCGGCGTTAGCGCTGATCGTGATGCCCTCGATCTCAAGCTGTCCAGTGTGCTGGGCGGCGACCTTTCCTTCGATCGCTTCGAGGCGCTGCTGAAAGCGATCCTGCGCGCCGGCGCCTATGAGCTGCAGGATCTGGACGTGCCGGCGGAGGTGACGATCACGGAGTATGTGCAGCTCGCGGACGCTTTCTTCGCCGAACGCGAGACCCATCTGGTCAATGCGATTCTGCAGCGCCTGGTGCCCGCCGGCGCCGGGCCTGGAGCGCCCCGTGACGGCGAAACCAAGGTCGACTGAATTCGAGCTCATTGCCCGCTATTTCGCGCCGCTGGCAGCGGGCGCGCCCGGCGCCGCGTCGCTGGCCGACGATGTCGCGCTGATCTCCGTCGCCGCCGGCGAAGACCTGGTGCTGAAGACCGATGCCATCGTCGCCGGCATCCACTTCACCGGCCAGGAACCGGCGCGGCTGATCGCGCGCAAGCTGCTGCGCGTCAATCTCTCCGATCTCGCCGCCAAGGGCGCGCGGCCGCTGGGCTATCTGCTGGCCGCCGTTTTTCCGCAGGATGTTGAAGAAGAGTGGATCGCCGATTTCGCCGGCGGCCTGGCGGAGGATCAGTGGCAGTATGGGCTCTCGCTGCTGGGCGGCGATACCACGGCGACGCCGGGGCCGCTGACTCTGTCCGTTACAGTGGTGGGTGCAGCTGCGCGCGGCCGCACGCCGCGCCGCGGCGATGGCAAGAAGGGCGACAGCATCCTGGTGTCCGGCACCATTGGCGACGGTGCGCTCGGCCTGCGGGCCGCGCGCGGCCAGCTCGAAGGCCTGTCGGCGCCATCGATCCGGTTTCTGCAGGACCGCTATCAGTTGCCGGAGCCGCGCCTTGCTCTGGGCCGCGCTTTGGTCGAGAGCGGCATCGTTCATGCCAGCATGGATATCTCCGACGGGCTGATCGCCGATCTCGGCCATATCTGCCAGCAGTCGGGATTGGCGGCCGAAATCCAGTGGAGCCAGGTGCCGCTGTCGGCGGCGGCGCGGGCGGCGCTCGGCCTTAAGCCGGATCTGCAGGCAAAGATCCTGGGCGGCGGGGACGATTATGAATTGCTGTTTACGGTCGCCGATCACGATGCGGCGCGGGCGATGGAGATCGCCGCCGCTGCTGGCGTGCCCGTCGCCGTCATCGGCACGCTCGTCAGCGGCGCCGGCGTCGCGGTGCGGGCCGAAGACGGATCAGCGATTGCCGTGGTGAAGAAAGGCTTCCAGCATTTCTAGGCGTGCTCAAATCCGCGATTGAAAAAACCCCGGCGCGATGGGGACGCGCCGGGGCAAGTCGAGCCTCTTCTCGGTCGTGATCGTGTGGAAGCACGGCGCCTCGGCTTGGCCTCGGTTCCCCTCCCTCAGTCGCCAATGTCCCGGCGGAACGTCGGCAAGCCTGGCGCTTGGTGGGTTCCGCTGTTGGCGGAACACCATCAGTATCAGACTCCCATGCGCGGAAATGCAACAACATAATCCTATAACCTATTGAAGTTAAATAAATAAACGAATGTCGGCAAGTTTGGGGAAAATTCTCAAAGCGGCTTGTACGCTGACAAAATTCTCCAGGGCGTTTGCTTGTGAAGCCAAGGCCGAGGCTCCATTCTCCGCGCCCGATGGTTGCACCCCACGCCTATCGCAACGTTCTGCTGCTCGCCGCCTGCCAGGCGCTGTCGATGTCGGCGATGACGATCATGATCACCGTCGCGGCGCTGACCGGGCGGATGCTCGCGGAGAATGATTCCTTCGCGACTCTGCCGCTGGCGTTTCAATTCCTGGCAACCTGGCTGACGACCATCCCCGCCTCAACGCTGATGCAGCGCATCGGCCGGCGCTGGGGCTTCGCCATCGGCACGCTGCTGGGCGTAGCCGGCGGTGCACTGATCGCGCTGTCGATAGTCTTCCTGTCCTTCCGGCTGATGTGCGTCGGCAACGTGCTGGTGGGCATGTGCATGGGTTTCGCGCTGTTCTACCGATTTGCCGCCGCGGATGCGGCGGATGAGGCGTTCCGGGCGAAAGCAATTTCCTGGGTGGTGTCCGGCGGCGTCATCGCGGCGCTGGTGGGGCCCGAGCTGGCGCGCCACACCCGCGATCTCCTGGGCCCGTATCTATATGCCGGCAGTTTCATCGCCATCATGATGCTATTCGCCATCAGCTTCGTGCTGGTGCAGTTCCTGCGTATTCCCAGGCCGGTGGCAGTATCGGCATCCGGCCGCGGCCGGCCGCTGGCGCAGATCATGGCGCAGCCCAAATTCATCGTCGCCGCGCTCTCGAGCATGGTCGCCTATGGCGTGATGAACTTCATCATGGTGGCCACGCCCTTCGCCGTGGAGGATTGCGGCTTCGGCCCGGACGCCACGCCCGGCGTGATCCAGTTGCATGCCCTCGGCATGTTCGCGCCCGCCTTCATCACCGGAAACCTGATCAACAGGTTCGGCGTACGGCGCATCCTCATCGCCGGCGCCATGCTCCTGTCGGCGGCAATTGTTGCGGATCTGACCGGGCTCACACTCTGGAACTTCTGGATAGGGCTGACCCTGCTGGGTGTGGGTTGGAACTTCCTGTTCGTCGGCGGCTCAGCGCTGCTGACAGAGACCTACCGGCCGGAGGAGCGGTCCCGGGTCCAGGGGATCAACGACTTCTTTGTTTATGGCACGGTGGCCTGCTCGTCCTTCATGTCCGGCTGGGTCTACCAGACCTATGGCTGGGGCATGATCAATGCGGTCGGTATCCCCCTGATCGGCTTGAGCTTGTTGGCGACGGGCTGGCTGATCTGGCGGGGCCGCCGGGCCGCCGTCGCTGCCGGCTAGCCGAGTCGAGGTTCCAGCCGAATCCATTGCGCCATCGCGGTGCATCTGGCATTTTCCGCGCCGATTTCGCACTGCGGCACAGGGGACGGCCGCGGGTCTGAAGCTCAAATTTCGCCGCCACCAACAACGTCCTTTTCTCGACAAGACGGGGTACGAACGTGACTATTTGGCACTGGCTGGTCATCGTCTGCGGCGCGCTGGCGCTGCTTTACGGAATCATCACGACGCGCACTGTCATGGCGGCGCCCACGGGCACTGACCGCATGCGGCAGATCGCCGCTGCCATCCAGGAGGGCGCGCGCGCCTACCTCAACCGCCAATACGCGACCATCGGTCTTGTCGGCATCGTGATCGCGGTCATTCTGTGGGTCACGCTCGGTCTGCATGTGATGATCGGCTACCTGATCGGCGCCATCTTGTCGGGCGCGGCCGGCTATATCGGCATGAACGTCAGCGTGCGCGCCAATGTGCGCACCGCCGAAGCGGCCCGGCAGGGCTTGAAACCGGCGCTCGCCATCGCCTTCCAGTCCGGCGCCATTACCGGTTTCCTGGTGGTGGGCTTGGGCCTCCTCGGCGTCGCGACGTACTACTTCATCCTGCGCAACGCGGCGTATGAGACCCGGTCGATCCTGGAGGCGCTCGTCGCCCTCAGCTTCGGCGCCTCGCTGATCTCCATCTTCGCCCGTCTCGGCGGCGGCATCTTCACCAAGGGCGCGGATGTGGGCGCCGATCTCGTCGGCAAGATCGAAGCCGGCATCCCCGAGGATGATCCGCGCAATCCCGCCGTCATTGCCGATAACGTCGGCGACAATGTCGGCGATTGCGCCGGAATGGCCGCCGACCTGTTCGAGACCTACGCGGTGACCATCGTGGCCACCATGCTGCTGGCGCAGATCTTCTTTGTCGATCTGGTGCAGCAGGAAACCATGATGCTCCTGCCGCTGGTAATCGGCGCGGTCTGCATCGTCGGCTCGATCGCCGGCACCTTCTTCGTGAAGCTTGGCGCCAGCAACAACATCATGGGCGCGCTCTACAAGGGCCTGATCGCGGCGGGCGTGATTTCCGGCGTGTTCATTGCCGTGTGATCGGCTCGCTCATCGGCTTTGACAACGGTGTACACGGCGGGTGCTCTCGCCATCACCGGCTGGGACATGTTCCTCTGCGCGGTGGTCGGCTTGATCGTGACCGGCCTTTTGGTGTGGATCACCGAGTACTACACCTCGACGGCCTACCGTCCGGTGCGCAGCGTGGCCCAGGCCTCGACCACCGGCCACGCGACCAACATCATCCAGGGCCTCGCGGTGTCGATGGAAGCCTGCGGCCTGCCGGTGCTGGTGATCTGCGCCGGCATCATCGCGGCCCATGCGCTGGCCGGCCTGTTCGGCATCGGCCTCGCCGCGACGACGATGCTGGCGCTCGCCGGCATGGTGGTGGCGCTCGACGCCTATGGTCCGGTGACCGACAATGCCGGCGGCATCGCCGAGATGGCGGAACTGCCGAAGGAAGTGCGCAAGACCACCGACGCGCTCGACGCCGTCGGCAACACCACCAAGGCGGTGACCAAGGGCTACGCCATCGGTTCGGCCGGCCTGGCGGCGCTGGTGCTGTTCGCGGCCTATACTGAGGATCTGAAGCACTACTTCCCGAACCTCACGATCGAGTTCCGCCTGCAGGATCCGTTCGTGGTGATCGGCCTGTTCATCGGCGGCGCGCTGCCGTTCATGTTCGGGGCGATGGGCATGCAGGCGGTTGGCCGCGCGGCCGGTTCGGTGGTCGTCGAGGTCCGGCGCCAGTTCAAGGAGATCGCCGGCATCATGGAAGGCACGGGCAAGCCCGACTACAGCCGCGCCGTCGACCTGCTGACCAAGGCGGCGATCAAGGAGATGATCATCCCCTCGCTGCTGCCGGTGCTGGCGCCGATCGTGCTCTACGTCGTGATCGCCGCCATCGCCGGTCAGGCGCAGGCCTTCGTCGCCGTCGGCGCGATGCTCCTCGGCACTATCGTCACCGGCCTGTTCGTCGCCATCCAGATGACCTCGGGCGGCGGCGCCTGGGACAATGCGAAGAAGTACATCGAAGACGGCCATCACGGCGGCAAGGGCTCCGACGCCCACAAGGCCGCGGTGACCGGCGATACCGTCGGCGATCCCTACAAGGATACAGCGGGCCCGGCCGTGAACCCGATGATCAAGATCACCAACATCGTGGCGATCCTG
The DNA here is from genome assembly GCA_963851215.1 of uncultured Alphaproteobacteria bacterium. GTDB lineage: Bacteria > Pseudomonadota > Alphaproteobacteria > Dongiales > Dongiaceae > DATKFM01. Next base: position 56,706 of record CAWKOG010000021.1, on the reverse strand, counting down.
CTCCTTGCGGTGCTGGCGTCGCTGGCGTCGTAAGCGGTCCCGCTCAACGAACAAACCCTGCGCAGCACCGGCGCAGGGTTTGTCTTTTCCTCAGCGCGAATGCCGAGCGTTACGGCGCAGGACTGCCTCGCCCTTCGTGAAGCGGCCGACGTTGCCGAGCAGCTGCTGCAGGATGGTCATGCGCTGGCCGTAAGTCGGCGTCTCGCGATCGACCATATCGACTTCAATCGTATCATCCATGCCGAGCAGAGCCACCTGCTGGACCACCTCGCCCTCGTCGAACCTCACGATCAGGACCTGCTGATCGACCACATCTGGCGTGAAGAACGCCACTGTCTCCGTCCGCTTGCTGATGTAGTACCAGGTTCGATCGCTGAAGGTCGCGATGGTGGAGGGGGTTCCCAGCAGTTGGATAACCTCGTCCTTCGTCGACTGGCCCGGCTGGATCGCCAGGACGTTGTCGGTATCCGGCAGATTGCCGCGCTGATCGATCGCCGGCGAACAGGCCGCAAGGATGGTGGCCGCCGCGGTGAGCGGCAGCAGCGCGCGCAACTTGGTGACTTTCCGCATCTGTGCTTGCATCGATCCTGGTTTCGAACGAGAAGGTTCGCGAATTGACAGTATGGCTCCGGAACGGAGCCGATGGCGGCGCAGGTTTCCACCGGAATTGTGCCCCTGTCAATGTGGCCCGCGGGGAGGAAGAGGTTGTCCATTCTGCAACTGTTCAGGCGGCGGCGTTCCAATGAAGCCGCGATGCAGCTTCATCAGGCCATCGTCACGCAGTCGCGGCAGCCCGCCTTCTACACCGCGCTTGGCGTGCCCGACACGCTGGATGGACGCTTCGAACTGATAGCGCTGCACGCGTTCCTGGTGATGCAGCGGCTGAAAGCGGATCCGGCCGGGGTCGAGCTCGCGCGCGACCTGGCCGAGACGATCTTCGATGACCTGGACGCCAGCCTGCGCGAGATGGGGGCGGGCGATTTGGGCGTGGGCAAGCGGGTCAAGAGAATGGGCGAGGCATTTTACGGCCGGATTGCCGCCTATGACGCCGGCCTGGCCGACGGCGGGGATTTGTCGAACGCGCTGCGCCGCAATCTCTATGGGACAGCTCAGCCTTCCGCTGAAACTCTGGCGGCCGTCGAAGTTTATGTAAGAAACTGCTTTAATGTATTGAAAAAATGTGATTTTTCAGACCTGTTGAGGGGGAATCTGATGCTTCCGGCAGCCGCCGGCCGATGGCGTCCCGCCGCCCGCCCGCCATTGACCGGGACAGGGGCCAGCGACTATTTTCCGGCGCCCTGTGAAAGCCGAGCTGACAGCCGGGTTCTGACCCGGTCGGCATTTCGTGGGGCAGGCAGCCGGTTGCCAGGTTCGGGCGGAAAGCGGGGCCGAGGATGAACGGGCAGGACTCGCCGGCAGCGGAATTTTCCAGGCAGATCTCAGCGGACCAGATCGGCGTCCAGGAGACGACCCGGGAGATCGCAGCCAACGCTTCGGAGCGTGCCAAGCTGGCCGAGCGGTTCGGGCTTCTCGGGCTGGAGCGGTTGTCCGCAGTGCTGCAGCTCAAGCGCGGCCGCGGCGGCACGGTGCAGATGCGCGGCCGCTTCGTTGCCGATGTGACGCAGGCCTGCGTAGTGACGCTGGAGCCGGTTGTGGCGCATCTGGAGCAGGATTTCACGGCGAGTTTCGCGCCCGGCGGCGCGGCCGATGCCGGCGAGATCGTGGTGGCGCTGGACGATGCCGAATCGCCGGACGAGATCGTCGATGGCCGCATCGACCTCGGCGAGGCGGTCGTGCAGCAGTTCGCGGTTGCGCTCGATCCCTATCCGCGATCGCCGGCAGGCCGAATGCGGCGGTGGGCAGCGGCAGAGATGATGACGGGCGCAAGGGGCCGTTCGCGGCCCTTGAGTTCCTGGCAAGGGAACGCCAAGAAAGCCTAGCGCATAAGGCTTTATGAGAGTTGGCGGTAGTCTTGCTGAAAGCTTTGACCTTGTTTAGTAATCGGGTTCCGGCACGGGCCGGCGCCCCGCAAGTGAGAGATTGATCCATGGCAGTTCCGAAGAAGAAAGTCTCCAAGTCGCGCCGCAACATGCGGCGGTCCCATCACGCGCTGAAGTCGTCGACCTATGTCGAGTGCCAGAACTGCGGCGAGATGAAGCGGCCTCACCATGTCTGCGGCTCCTGCGGGCATTATGACGGCCGCCAGGTCGCCGACGCGAGCGCCTGACGACATCAGCAGCCGCAACGGATTCCATCGTGGTTGAAACCGTTGCCATCGCACTGGACGCCATGGGCGGCGACAACGCGCCGGGCATGGTGATCAAAGGCGCACACCTGGCGCGCAAGCGATTTCCGAGGATCACGTTCCATGTCTTCGGCGATGAGGCGCGCCTGGGCCCGCTGCTGGCGAAGTATCCAAAGCTGGCGCGCGTCACCACGGTGCATCACACCGACCAGATGGTGAAGTCCGACGACAAGCCGTCGGTGGCGTTGCGCGCCGGACGCGGTTCCAGCATGCGATTGGCGCTCGACTCCGTGCGCGACGGACTCGCCGCCGGCGTCGTCTCGGCCGGCAACACCGGCGCGCTGATGGCCATCGCCAAGTTCGTGCTGAAAACCTTGCCGGGCATCGACCGGCCGGCGATCGCGTCGTTCTTCCCGACCATCCGCGGCGAAAGCGTGATGCTCGATCTCGGCGCGAATGTGGAATGCGACGCCGACAACCTCGTGCAGTTCGCGGTCATGGGCAATGTGTTTGCGCGCACTGTGCTGGGCGTGCTGCGGCCGACCATGGGCCTGCTCAATGTCGGCTCCGAGGAGATGAAGGGCCATGAGGCCCTGCGCGAAGCCGCAACCATTCTCCGCGCTACCAACCTGCCCGGCGAATTCCAGGGCTTCGTCGAAGGCGACGACATTGCCAAAGGCACAGTGGATGTGATCGTCACCGACGGTTTCACCGGCAACATCTCGCTGAAATCGATCGAAGGCACGGCGAAGCTCTACAGCGAGTTCCTGCGCCAAACCTTCCGCAGTTCGCTGCTGGCCAAGCTCGGCTATCTGCTGGCGCGGCCGGCGCTGAATGGCCTGCGCTCCCGCGTCGATCCCCGCCGCTACAACGGCGCCATCCTGGTCGGCCTCAACGGCATCGTGGTGAAGAGCCATGGCGGCACCGACGCCTTCGGCTTCGCCAATGCGATCGCCGTCGCCATGGACATGGCGGTCAACGGTGCGATCGAGAAGATCAAGGACGACTTCGCGCATCTCGCGGCTACGGCGCCCGCAGCCCCCGCGGCTCAGGCAGCCGGCGCTTGAGCGTCCGGCGCTCGATCGTCGCCGGCTGCGGCAGCTATCTGCCGGCGCAAGGTGCTGACCAATGCCGAGCTGGCGCAGCGCATCGACACATCCGACGAGTGGATCCGCCAGCGCACCGGCATCGGCCAGCGCCATATCGCGGCCGATGGCGAGCTGACTTCCGATCTCGCCACGAAGGCGGCCGACGCGGCGCTGACCCAGGCCGGCATCTCCGCCAGCGCCGTCGACCTGATCGTGCTGGCCACCGCCACGCCCGACGAGACATTTCCCGCCACCGCGACCGTGGTGCAGAACAATCTCGGCATCCATCGCGGGGCTGCGTTCGATATTCAGGCGGTCTGCTCCGGCTTCGTCTATGCGCTGGCGACGGCCGACAATTTCCTGCGCTGCGGCCAGGCGAACACCGTGCTGGTGATCGGCGCCGAGACCTTCTCGCGCATCCTCGACTGGAACGACCGCGGCACCTGCGTGCTGTTCGGCGACGGCGCCGGCGCTGTGGTGCTGCGCGCGGGCGAAGGGCAGGGCACCTCGGCCGACCGCGGCATCCTGTCCACCCATCTGTTCTCGGACGGCCAGTATCACGACCTGCTCTATGTCGATGGCGGGCCGTCCACCAGCCGCACCAGCGGCCTGCTGCGCATGGCCGGCAAGGAAGTGTTCCGCCATGCCGTCGTGAAGCTGGCCGCAGGCCGTGGACGCCGCCCTGACCGCCAACAACGTCAAGGGCACCGACGTGGACTGGCTGGTGCCGCACCAGGCCAACCGGCGGATCATCGATGCCATGGCCGAGAAGCTGCACCTGCCGGCGGAGCGCGTGGTCGTGACCATCGAGCGCCATGCCAATACCTCGGCCGCCTCCATCCCGCTGGCCATGGCGGAAGCCGCCGGCGACGGCCGGATCCAGAAGGGTCAGCTGGTCCTGTTGGAGGGCATGGGCGGCGGTTTCACCTGGGGCTCCGCCCTGATTCGCTGGTGACGGAAGTGTTAAGATCGTGACAGCACTTCAAAGAGTTCACTCATCCCTTTGTAATTGACTGATTTCTTATCTCGCTGTAGCGTTCGCCCACAACCCATGCGAATAAAGGGGAACGGGGCGGAAAATGACATCGAATACGGTGACCCGGGCGCAGCTGGCGGAGGCGGTCTACCAGGAAGTCGGCCTGTCGCGGAACGAGTCCGCGGATCTGGTCGAACTGGTGCTGAAGGAAATCGCCGAGGCCTTGACCAAGGGAGAGAATGTGAAGATCTCCTCCTTCGGATCGTTCTTCGTGCGCTCCAAGGGCAAGCGGGTCGGCCGCAACCCCAAGACCGGTGAGGAAGTGCCGATAAATCCCCGCAAGGTCTTGGTTTTCCGCGCATCCCATGTGCTGAAGGACCGGGTCAACAAGCCCGCCGAGGGAGGCGCTTCGTGAGCACTGCCCCGCGGCCGCGCTCCCGCGCCGCCCAAGCCCCGACGGCTCCCGCCCAAAGGCGGTTGGAGAAGTCTTCGACCGCGTTCCGCACCATCAGCGAGGTGGCGCAGGAACTGGACGTGCCCCAGCATGTGCTGCGCTTCTGGGAAACCCGCTTCAGCCAGATCCGTCCGCTGAAGCGCGGCGGCGGCCGGCGCTACTACCGGCCGGAGGACGTGGCGCTGCTCAAGGTGATCCGCGAGCTGCTCTACAGCGAAGGCTACACCATCAAAGGCGTGCAGAAGCTGATGCGCGACGGCGCCCTGAAGGGCCGCCTGGCGCAGGCCGGCCTGGCCGAGGAATCGGCGGCCGAGGAGCGGGTGGAAGCGCCCGCCGAGAAGCCGGCGCCCCGCACCGCCAAGGGCCGCCAGCCGCAGCCCGACCTGTTCACCGGCGGCGACGGCGCCACCCGCGACCGGCTCCGGGCCCTGCTGACGGAGCTGGAAGGCCTGCGCGACAAGCTCCGTGGGGCCATCGCCCGGTAGCTGTAGGGCGCAGATCCGGCATTTCGTAGGGGCGGGTTTCAAACCCGCCCTTTTCGTTGGCGGTCGGTAACGGTCACACGGTCGCTGGATACGGGCGCGGCAAATCGAGCGGGAGCAAACCGTCCCCTGGCGGGTTCATTCCATTGCCCCCCGCGGGGCGGGCCGCTATAAAAGCCGCCCACCCCTGAGCAACACGGTCGGAGCGTAGCGCAGCCTGGTAGCGCATCAGACTGGGGGTCTGGGGGTCGCTGGTTCAAATCCAGTCGCTCCGACCATTTGTTTCAATAATTAATGAGTTCTCCGCATGCCGCTTGACCCCACGGGGTTTCAATTGGGGTTGCAAAACGCACGTCACCACCGCATCGGCGGCACAAAACGGTTTCCGACAAAGATTTGAACGCGGGTGTACGGCAAAAACGCCCTCTCACGGCGCAAACCGGGGTTCGAATCCCCGTGGGGTCGCCAATAAAATCAATAATTTAGAAGATACCGGCCGGTTCTTCGGTAAAATTCAAGTAATAGAAATCCGGCGAGTGGCAGCAGAATTTGGGGATCAGGTAATCTGTCGGCGTACGCAACGACGATAGGAGTTACCCCAATGGAAGTGCACATTCTGCCATCCGTCGGCTGGCACACGCCGTTCGACGGCATCCCGCGGCAGGTCTTCGGGCTGCCGATCATTACCTGCAGCCTCGCCGAGGCTCCGGAGGTGTTGGCCAAGATTTGCGGGTACTTCTGCCCGCCGATGGTATGGGCTGGCGCGAAGAAGCCCGACCACCGGACGTGCGGCCGGCCTAGGGTGAAACACCGGCGCTGAGGCCGGTCGTCGCGTAGGCAAGCAGTACCTGTGCAACAGTGCTCCAGACCATGGAATAGTGTCGCATCTTGCACGGTTATCTTCTGGTGTGCGTGACAACCGTCACTGTGGTCAATGCCGTTCACATGGTATCGCGGTCTGGCACGGTGCCGCAGGACTTCGTTTGGTTTCGCAATCGAGGCGGATGCGGACTTTCCAGATGCTCACGTGAAGGACGCAGCAATGAACGGCGTTTCGAGGATATCGTTCATCGTATTCCACTGTCTATTGGTGTGCGCAATCATTCTCGCGATCTATGAATTGAACGCACTAACTCTGACGCTAGCGATGGTTTGCGCTATCGTCACGTTCTTGCGCCTTCGGCAAGTGGGCCAGTGAAGAGTTCGGACACGTGGACTATCAGTTCACGATCTAGAGCCTGCCAGTTGAACTCGGAGTGCGACCTTCCTTCTGGTTTCGAATCGGCTAAGCTGCCGAGATGCCTAGTTCGGACCATCATATTCTCGTCAATCGCGCCCCAGTCCTCACCCTATGGGCCGCGGTCGTCGCCCACCGGCTCGGCTTCGATTGGAACGAAGCGCTGACGCTTGGCCGCGCCGTCGCCGGGCTTAGCGCGCAGGCAAAGGGCCGATCGCTCGGCATCTTCCAACCGGCGCCGAAGTCGCTGAAGAAGCAGCGCAGCGAATTGGATGAAGGCGAAAAGATCGCTGTCGAGCTGATGGGCCGCGCCGTGCCTGTCATACAGACACCAGACGGCCTGCGCGCATTGGAGAAGGAAAAGCCAGCCAAGCCGGAGAGTGTCGAGCGCTACTTGGAGAAGGCGTTCGGCGACAAGCTGCCCGACGTGCGCGTGGCAATGGCTGAACTCGCGAAGTCGCTGCCGGAGGCAGATCTAGCGACGCGTGCATTCAAGCTATATGAAGGATTTCGCCCCGAAGTGCCGCTAGGCGAACGCGGTTGGGGCGCCAAGGGAGTGCTGGACCTGAAGCGACTCTCAGCAGCCGGCGCAAAGGACTCGAAATAAATCCATGTGCGGTCGATACAGCATCACTGCCGCACCCGATGCCATGCGGTTGTTCAAATTCGAGATTGACACGCTGATCCTGCGCCTAATTACAAGGCGGCGCTGGCGCCCGGATCGAGCATGACCGCTTCCACATTCCGGCATTTGGCTCTATCGGATCCGACTGGGCAAATGCACAGTTCACCGACAAAAAGATTACCGTACAGGCCTTGGCTAAAGTGCTGAGCATCTTGGGCCTCCCGTAATTGATCCCGTCCCGAGGACGTTGTCTGTCTGCCGACTGTCCCAACTCGATTTTGGCAAAGCGTAATTATGCCGCCAGTCGCTGCGACGTAAAAGGATCAAAGCGCGAGCACACAGTATTTTGAGCCTTCCGTCTGAAGGCCTACGGCAGCTTCGCAAACTGAAGGCTTTCGACTGATCGACACAGAGGTCTGCAACGGGTCATAGGCTGCCCTTTGAGGGCACCGCCGATAGGGCCGCTTAGGGTCAGTTAACGGACCTCAACCATTGGCGTAGGCACGGCAGTTCCGTGCCAGGAGCGGACATTCGGCCAATGACCGTCCACTATCTTTGCGTCAGCGACATCGCATCAAGTGACAGCGAGCCCGTGGTCGCGCCATCCCAACCGACGACTACATTTAGGGCATCGTACGCACCCGTAGTGTTCAGCACACAGGCGGGGGGTGGGGCAGAGAAGGTGGCAGACGGAAACGCAAACCTACAGGTCCGAGTATCCACGGTTGCGCCGCCAGCTTTCGATTCAAGGGTGATGGTCATCTCTTCCCCGACCGTCAGACCCGAACCTTGCCCCAGCAGGGTCAGCCTGTAGGTTTCGCCCGGCCCACCCGAGATCGGACGCGTCTGGCTGAGGGTTTCCAGCACTGCGTTGGCCTGGAACACGAAGGCGAACTTGCCGCTCGGCGCCGCCACCAATCGCGTTCGAACATCACCGCCGCCAGAGGCCGTCAGCGACCAGTCGCCGGCCGCATCCAAGGGCTCTTCGAAGCCGGGGTTGGCGAGCAGGCCCTGATACTCCACCGCGCCGCTGTCGCACTCGAAGCCGCGATCCCCATTCCCATCATAGAAGCGCGCGAGGCCACGCTGATCCTTCTTGTTGGCCTGGCGGTTGCAAATCGGCTTCTTGCCTGAGTTGATGGCGAGTGAATTGACCAGCAGATCGTGAGTCAGGGTCTCGCCGCCGTAGCTGCCGAGAACATCAAGGCCCAGGTCCGCCACAGACTGCTGGTCGGAGGCTGTGGTAAAGGCGCAGCTCGTGCCGCTTTCGAGATTCCCGCCATCGCTGGTGAAGACCACGGCGCCGGCCGCGCTGCAATCCGCGCCGCTGGCCTGCGCCCCGACGATGCTGTTGCCGGATACCAGCACAGGTTGCGTGTGATCTTCCGCCAGATGGATGCCGCCATTGGTATTGTTGGTCACGACAGTGTTGTGGAGATTGACGGTCGTCACGGCGGGCGCGAGCGGCGAGCCGGTGATGTAGAGCCCACCCGCGGTGGCGCCGGCAAAGTTACCGCTGATGGTTACGTTTTTCAGGTCCATTGTGTGGCCGAAGAGGTCGGGGCTGTCCACCGCGATCGCGCCGCCGACGGTGTTCGCCGTGTTGGCCGAGAATGTGCTCAGCGTCACGATGGTTGTGCCGTTGTCCTGAAACAGGCCGCCGCCTGCGTCGGCGGTGTTGGCGGACAGGGTGGTGTTGCGGAGGGTCAGCATATCCCGCTCCTGATAAACTCCGCCGCCATTGGCCGGCCCGGACGCACTCGCACTGCTGACTGCGGTGTTGGATGCAATTGTCGAATGGGCGATCAGAACCGGGCTCGCCGCGGCGCTTGCATCGACAACCGCGATTCCGCCGCCTTTTGGCTCGTAACCGGAGACGGCGTTGGACTCTATGCTGCAATCGTCGATCGTGGCAGTGGTATCGACCAGATAGAGGCCGCCGCCCTGCGGACGCCCGTCGTCGATCGAGGAAATTCCAGTACCGCCGTTTGCCTCGTTGTCGGAAACATCAGACTCCACAATGTCCAACGTGCCGCCGTGCGAATAGATGGCGCCGCCAAGCACATTGCCGCCGCGTCCCTGCGGATTGTCCGCACCGGTGACGACATTGGCGGTCAGGTCGGTGTCCGTGATGGTAAGGACGTCGCCCTCGAAGGCTATGGCGCCGCCGTGGCTGGTACCGCTGGTGCCGTCGGCCGCGGATGCGGCGCCGCCGCCGGCGGCGTTGGCAATAAAGGCGGTTCCGGTCATAGTCCCGTTGCTATCGACGAACAAGACCGCGCCGCCCTTCGCCACGCCACCCGAGCTGACTCCCGCGCCGCCGATGGCGAAGTTGCTGAACATCGTGGTGTTCTCCAGGACGAACGGCGCGATTTCGCTTGCATAAACGGCGCCACCCTCGGCCGCGATGCCGAAGGCCCCATCGAGGCTTGTGGCGCCACCGCGCGCCGAGTTGAAGTTGAACGCGCTGTTCGCGATCCCCAATGTTCCCGTGTTCGCATAGATCGCGCCGCCTCTGCCCCCCGCCGCCGTGCCGGCGGCGTTGTCACTCCCCTGCGCAAGGCATTCCTCCAGCGTGCTGTCGGCCACGGTGAGAGAGCCGTCGAAAAGATAGATGCATCCGCCCTCGGCCGCGCCGCCCAGGCTGATGCCCGCGCCGCCGGTGCCGCTGATGGCGGAGTTGCTGCTCATCGTGGTGCTCTCCAGAACCAGCGACGTGATGCCGCGCCCATGGATGGCGCCGCCCGCGGCAGCACCGCCGCGGGCCCCATTGAAGGTTGTGTCGCCCCCGCGCGCCGAGTTGAGGTTGAACGCGCTGTTCGCGATCTCCAATGTTCCCGTCTCCGCAAAGATCGCGCCGCCTTTGCCAGTGCTCGCCGTGGCGGCGACGCCGTCATTCCCCTCTGCAACGCACGTCTCCAGCGTGCTGTCGGCCACGGTGAGAGAGCCGTTGCGAAGATAGATGCATCCGCCCGACGCGCCAATCGCGCTGGTGACCCTTCCATTGCTCATGCGGAGGCCGGAAATGGTGACGGACGCAGCAACGGCATTGGTTCCGATCTCCAGGAACCGGAACTCCGGGGTTCCCGCCGCGGTGCTGCGCGTGATGCCCCGCCCGGTGCCGGTGATGACCAGATCCTCGATGACGATGGGAAGGCCGTTTGAGCCGTTGTCGACGCCCGACACATTGTTGGCGATCGACAGTTGAACGTCCTGGGTCACGACAATGGTATCGAGGCCCGCGGCGCCGGCGGTACAGCCGCCAACGGCGGCGTTGGTGTTCGCGCTGTCGATGGCGTCTACCAGCGAACAGGCCGCGCCAGTTGAAATTGTGGTGGCCCGTGCCGCGTGCGGCGGAATGAGCATCAGCTCAAGTGCAAATACTATCCCAGTGGGAATACCCAACGTCTTCATGTCCCTGATTTCCCTAATGAGGAGTTGACTACGGTCTTTTTACGGATCGATAGCTGCCGTCGATCGCCCATGGTGATACGGCGGGTGCGAGTGGTGCTACTCCGACTCGCTGGGGGCCACGCCGGCAAGCGCAGGCATCAACAATCCACTGAGTGCGAAATGACGAGGACGGAGTGCTCTCTTTGCATCGAAGGTTCCATCCGAACGTTAGGCTATCAGGAAGACATCGGCCTTCTCAATGGCGGGTGCTGTGACTTTGATCACAGGTCTCGGTTAACCGATTAAGGCACTCACCCTCAGGAGCTGCTGTGTGAATTGCGTTTCACTGCTAATGATTCGGTTCCTGCCAAGTTTAGTGGCGGTAGTGGAGGCCTCCGACCATGGATTCACGGTTCGCACATATCCGAGTTGGATCAGAAGCAGCCGAGTCCGCACTACGTCCGCCTAACCCTCAATAGCGGCCAACTCCCAAAGGCACCAGAGCGTCCGAGAAGTGCCAAAAGCAGTCATGAGAACCCGGGCGGCAAAGGGCAGCTGTGTCGCGGCGAGCGGCTGGTTCGGCGCGCTTCAGGCTAGCGGTCAGCTCGCCAGGCGATGCGGGCCCGTCTCCGTGGCTGACTGCTACCCGGGCGGGGCGGGAGGTGAGAATGAGAGGGTCAGCCAGACGTTCCAGCCGTCCGGCCGGGTTGTGGCATCGAACTCGTAGTACCCCTTGAGGTTCACGTAGCCATTTGGTGCATGCGTCAAATTGGGGGAATGCGCTGGTCTGCGGCAAGTGGTCGGTGACTTGGTGGAGGCCAAATAGAGACATTTTTATGGTGGTGCACACAGCAATGTGACACGAGATGGGCCGATCCCAGCGCTATTTGGTGTTGTGGTGAGGCGGGTTGGCTTGTGGTTGACGCAGTGGGTTTCCTATGGCCGATTGCGACTATGCCTCAATTGAGAATGGTCGCAGGGTCGCGACTTTGTATCTGGTTCTGTCCCTCCTGGCTGGCGCCGTGCTTGTTCATCTTACTGGCGACGCAGACGGTCGCGGCGCTGGACGTCCCCTATTCAGTGGATATCGCCGGCATCGAGGACGAGGAACTGCGCGAAAAACTCGAGGAGCTGTCCGTGCTGCTCACGGAGACCGAGCGTCCGCCACCGACCTTGGCGGCGCTGCGCCGGCGGGCGGAATCTGATCTGACACGCCTCGATGAAGCGTTGGCGTCTTTTGGCTACTACGATGCCGAGTTGACGTACGATGTGGACACCAAGAAATCTCCGGTGGCGGTTGTGATCCAAGTTACGCTTGGCGAGATCTACCGTTTGGCCGGGTTCACCATCGCCGGCGACAACCCGGCACTGCGCGATGGCCGAATCCGCATCGATCCCAAGAAGATCGGATTGGAGGCGGGAAGCGTCGCCGCCTCCCAGCCGGTGATCGATGCCGAGCAGAAGATGCTGGCCCTGTTGGCCGAGCAGGCCTATCCGCTGGCGCGTGCGGAGGACCGGCGGGTGGTCGTCGATCACGCGACGCGGCGCATGACCGTCGAATGGCGGATCGATACCGGGCCGAAGGCACGGTTCGGCGAGGTGACCATCGAGGGGCTGAAGGATGTGCACCGGGATTTCGTGCAGTCGCTGCTGCCCTGGCGTCGTGGCGAGCTGTATGACAGCCGCGAGGTGGAAGCCGGGCGCGTCACCTTGGTCGATACGCGCGTGTTTGGCTCGGTGCGCATCGCCCATGGCGACAAGGTTGACGCCGACGGAGAATTGCCGATGACCGTCACGCTGACGGAAGCCAAGCATCGCTCGATTGGCATCGGTCTCCGCTACTCCACCAACGAGGGACCGCTGGGAAAAATTTTCTGGGAGCATCGCAACCTGTTTCATGAAGGCGAGAGCCTCAATCTCTCACTTACCAGCGGCTTCGTGATCCAGGGCGTGGGGGCCGATTTCCGCAAGCCCGGCGTCTGGTCGCCGGACCTGGATTTCCTTTCGTCAATCCGGGTGGAGCGAGAGAACCGCGAATCCTATGAGAGCGAGTCGGCGGGAACGAATGTCGGCTTTGAATACCAACTCAGCGAAACCATGACGACAACCGGCGGCGCCGGCTTCGAGCTCGAGCGCATCGACGAAGACAACGACAAGAAGGACTTTGGTCTGCTGAGCTTTCCGCTGTCCTTTACCTATGACAACACGGCGGACCTTCTGGATCCCAAGAGCGGCACGCGCGCCAATGCGGCCCTGACGCCGTACGTGTCGGTCGTCCGCTCGGATGTGGATTTCCTGGTCATGCGCCTGTCGGATTCGGTGTATGTGCCGCTGCAGGAAGATGGGAGGCTGGTGCTGGCAGTATGGGCCCGCTTCGGTTCCATCGTGGGGGCTAAATTGACGGGCGATATCCCAGCAACTAAGCGGCTTTACGGCGGCGGCGCCTCGTCGGTACGGGCTTACGGCTATGAGGAGCTGGGGCCGATCGGCGCCGATGGCGATCCCACCGGCGGGCGCTCGCTGCTGGAGTTGGGAACGGAACTGCGCTGGCGGATGTTCGAGGATGTCGGCGGCGTGGCTTTCATCGAGGGCGGCAACGTCTATGACAATTCCCTGCCGGAATTCGACGAGCGGATCCTGTGGGGCGCTGGCGTCGGCGTCCGCTATTACACGGAATTCGGACCGCTGCGGTTCGATATCGCCTTCCCGATCAATCGGCGGGATACCGACGACGCCTTCCAGTTCTATGTCGGCATCGGGCAGGCGTTCTGATGGCGGCGGATCTGGAACAGTTGGCGAAGACATGGCTGCGGCGAGGGGCGCGGCTGGTGGCCGGCCTCGCACATCTGGCGGAGACATGGCTGAGGCGAGGGGCACGGCTGGTGGCCGGCCTCGCGCTGCTGGTGGCAGCGGCACTGCTGTTGCTGCAGACGGCACCGGCCAAGCGCTGGATCGCCGAGGGGCTTTCGGCGGAACTGTCGGATGCGACGGGATTCTCGGTTTCAGTCGGAAGCATCGAGGGGCGATTGCCGTTTACCGCATCCGCTCTCGATGTGGTCATGGCCGACGCGAACGGCGAATGGCTTCGCCTCCAGCGGCTCGATCTGGCGTGGAGTCCGTTCGCGCTGCTGTCGGGGCGGCTGCAGATCGAACTCGGTGATCGCCGATCGCGTGGCGCTGTCCCGCATGCCGCTGTCGCCGCCGGAGAAAGAGGAGAGCGCCGGCGGTCTCACCCTCGATCTCCAGCTGCCCCAGTTGCCCTGGCCGACACGCGTCGAGGACATCCGGATCGGACGCTTTGAGATCGCACCTGCCGTTCTCGGCGAACCCGCGGCGGTCAGCCTCGCCGGAAAGCTGTCGGTGGAGAATGCCACCGATGCGGCCCTCGATCTGGAGCTGCGGCGAGTGGACACCCGGGCCGGGCATGCCGCGATTGCCTTGCGCATGGCGCAGGAGCCGGCGCAATTTGCGCTCAAGGCCGATCTCGCCGAACCGGCCGGCGGCCTGATCGCGCGGCTGCTGGAATTGCCGGGACTGCCGCCGGTGCAGATGAGCCTGGATGGCACCGGTCCTGCCGCCGCTTGGCGGGGCAAGCTGGCCGCTTCGGCGGGTGATGCCGCGCTGGATGTCGATCTGGGCATCGGCTACGGCCCGACGATATCCGTGTCCGCCGACGGCCGGATGGAGCCGGGACGCACGCTGCAGGCCGGCACCGACCTGCTGCCGCCCGCGATGGACACATCACTGCGCGTGCAGTGGCAGCCCGGCCATCGCTTCGCCGTCGAGCAATTCAAGCTGGCGTCGACGGAGGCTCAGGCCGACATCTCCGGCGTGGCCGATCTTGATGCCGGCCAGATTCAAGCGGATGTAAATCTCCGGGTCAGGGACGCCGCGCGCTGGCGGCGATGGTTCGCGCCGCTGGAGATCGGCGCGGGGCAGTTCTCGGGCTCGCTGTCCGGTGCGCTGGAACGGCCGCAGTTCAAGCTGTCGGCGGCGGCGGAGAATTCTCGCACTGCCGGAAGGATCGGCACAGCGGGCGAAGCTCGAGGCGACAGGCAGCGTCGGCATCCGGGATTTGCATCTGCTAACCGATCTCGCGCTGGACGCGGAAGGCGGATTTGAAGGCCTGACAATCACCGATGGCGAGCCTTGGGCGGCAATGATTGGGCCGAGCCCCGACTGGTCGGTGAAGGGCACCGCCGATCTTCAGGCGGGCGACCTGCAGATCGACGCGCTAAGTCTCAAGGGCGACAAGGCGGAGATCGGCGGTTCCGGCACTTTGGCGGCATTCGGGCAGCGCATCGCCGCGTCGCTAAACGGCGAGCTTACGGATATCGCGCCGCTGGCGCGCCTTGCGGACTTCGATGCCACCGGCGCGGCGTCGTTGCATGTCATGCTGCAACGGCAAACGGCGTCGCCAATCCAACTGACTCTGGACGGGCGGCTGCGCGATTCGTCGGTCGGCGATCCCACGCTTCAAGCCTTGCTGGGAAGAGAGCTGGCCATTGCGGGCGCCGTTGCGCTCGACGATGACGAGATACAACTGTCCGATGTGAAGCTGAGCGGCGCCGGTGGAACCCTGGTTGCCAACGGGAGGACCGACCTCAGCGGTGATGCGTTGGACCTGACTGGCGACCTGGAGGTGTTCCGCATTGCGCCGTTGCTGGCGGATACGGGCATTGATGCGGACGGCCGGCTCACCGCCACGGCCAAGGTGTCGCGGAGCCGGCGCGGCGAGCCGCTCGCCATCAACGGCGATGCCCGTGTGGATGACCTTACAGCCGACAGCCCGCTCGCGCCGCTGATCGGCCCGGGGATCGACGGCCATTTCGACGGCGCTTATGACGAGGACACGCTGCACATCGCCGCCGCGACGTTGAACGGGGCCAAGGTCTCGCTGACTGCGGACGGCACGCTCGGCGATGAAGGGGCGATCGACTACGATCTCCGGCTGCCGGAACTGGCGGCGCTGACGCCGATCGTCGGCGTGGCGATGACCGGCGACGCACGGGCGACCGGCACGGTGAGCGGGGCGATGGCCGATCCGCGCGCCACTGCCGATATTGTCATAGAGCAGCCGGCGCTCACCGGTGTTTCGCTCGATCGCATCGCCGGTCAAGTCACCGCCGATAAGGTGGTGTCCGGGCCGACGGGAGATATCGACCTGACGCTCAGCCGCGGGCGCGCGACGGGGACCGTGAAGAGCGCCTATGGCTATGCCGATGATACCCTGTCACTCCGGAATCTTTCAGGCCGCGACGGCCGGCGCAAAGATCGCCGGGGACCTGACCCTGTCGCCAGCGGGTTTGCTCAGCGGCAAGATCAGTGCGGATTCCGACAACCTGAAGCCTCTGGGTGCGCTCGCAGGCTACGATCTGTCCGGTGCGGCGCGTGTCGATCTGGATCTAACGGCGCCGGATGGGGCGCAAGCCGTCGTCGCCGATCTGACGGCGCGCAATCTGGCGGCTGGCGAACTGGGCGGTCGCTGGACGCTCGGGCGCGCGGCGATTAAAGGGCGATTGACCGATGTCTTCGGCAAGCCGGGGGGAACCGCGGACCTCACGGTCGCCGACGTCGTGCATAACGGCCTCGCGGTGAAGAACGGACAACTGACCGTGAACGGCCGCAGCGATGCGCTGCGGTTCGAGCAGAGCGCGTACGGGACCTGGGACCGGCCGTTCTCGGTCAAGAGCGCCGGCGAGGTCGCGCTGCTGCCGCGGGAGACGCGGCTCCGGCTGGACCGGTTCGACGGCAGCTTCGATACGCTGACGGCCGAACTCCGCGCGCCGGCCACCTTGCGGCGGGATCGCGGTGGGGTCGCAATCGACGATTTCAATATGGCGATTGGCGGCGGCACGCTGCGCGGCGGTGGACGGCTGGGCGCGCCGTCGGCCGATTTCCACCTGACCCTGCAGGACGTGCCGATGGAGACCGCCGCCATCGTCTTTCCCGACCTGCCCTTCGCCGGGCAGATCGGCGCCGACCTCACCGTGTCCGGACCGCCCAATCGTCCGACAGCGCTGCTCGACCTCGATCTCGCTGACATCCGCGAGCGGGGCGCGGCGGTCGGCAAGTCGGCCGCGCTGACCGGGCAGGGCCGATTGGAGCTCCGCGACAATCGCGGCACGCTGCGGGCGACGTTGAAGAGCGGCACTGGTCTATCGGCCACGGCGACCGGATCGGCGCCGATGCGCTTCCGGCTCAATCCATTCGAGCTTGCGCCGGACACCGGCGGCACTCTCGAGGGGCGTGTGCAGGGGCAACTGGATCTGGCACTGGTGCCACAGGTTGTCGACCTCTACGGCGATTCCGCCGGCGGACGGCTTGATGCCGACGTGAGCGTCGGCGGATCGCTGGCCAAGCCCCAGCTCAGCGGCGAGGCGCGGATCAGCGACGGCGCCTATGAGAATGCGCAGAGCGGCACGGTGTTGCGGGATCTGGAGGCGGTGCTGCGCGGCGCCGGCGACCGGCTCGAGCTGGTCTCGCTATCTGCCACCGATGGCGAAGCGGGACGCATGAGTGGCGAAGGCTTCGTCCGCTTCATCGGCGCCGGCGATCTACTCTATGACGCCGACCTGCGCACGACCAGGTTCAAGCTGCTGCGGCGCAACGACACGAGCGCCACCCTCGGCGGCGATCTTCACCTCGGCCGCACGGCCGGGCGTACGCAGCTCTCGGGCAAGCTCACCATCGAGGAGGCGGAGCTGCGCATTCCCGACAGGCTGCCGCGGGAAATCGCGCGGCTTGAGGTGGAGGAGATCAATCTGCCGGCGGACAAAGCCGCGATGTTTCATGCGCCGCCGCCTGCGCCGTCCGCGCCGCTGCTGCTCGACGTCACCGTCACCGTGCCGGGCCGCAGCTTCTTGCGGGGGCGCGGGCTGGATTCGGAATGGCGCGGGGAGCTGCAGGTGTCCCAAAGCCTAGCCGCGCCGAGCCTTGTGGGAAAGCTGGAAGTGGCGCGCGGCACCATCGACTTGTTCGGTACCATCTTCCGCATCGAGCGGGGCACGGTCACCTTCTCCGGCGACGACGATCCGGACCTGGATATCCTGGGCGTGGCGAACACCGGTGACGAACTGGTGCGGCTGAACGTGACGGGCCGCGCCTCGGCGCCGAAGTTCGCGCTCTCCTCCGAAAGCGGGCTGCCGTCGGATGAGGTCCTGGCGCGGCTGATGTTCGGCAAGGGCGCCGGCGGCCTGTCGCCGCTGCAGGCAGCGCAGCTGGTGCATGCCGCCGCGCAGCTCTCGGGCTCCGGCGAGGAGTCCGTCATCGATCGCCTCCGGCGCACCACCGGTATCGATGTGCTGAGCGTCGAGTTGTCCGATCAGACTGTCGAGGGCTCCAGCGTGCGGATCGGCAAATATGTCAGCGACGATGTCTTCCTGAAGATGGAGCAGGGGCTGACGCCCGAAAGCCGCAAGGTGGGCGTGGAAGTGCGCGTGCTGCCCCAGATCACCGTCGACGGCGACGTGGCCGCCACCGGCGACAGCGCCGTCGGCGTCAACTGGCGCTATGACTATTGAGGGAACCTAGTTGTTCGCAATGGCACCGTCATGGCTATTGGAATTGTTGTACACGGACTTGAGCAATTCTCGAGCGGCAGTGCCGTTACTAGGAAAAGTGGTAGGATTCGCTCGACGAACTGCGAAAGCTCAATTCGTAGGCGAGGCCGATTGCCGCGAAGGTCAATCTGAGCCGAACCGCCGACCAATGCCGGCGTCGGCTTTCGGATACGAATCGGAAGTACTTGCGCTTTCGTCAGCTAGACCCTCATCACCGGACCTGGCATGGCAACGCCACGATGGCTCAGAAGTGCCAGGAGCGGACCAATGCGGAGCGTCGATGCTGACGTGGTCCACTGTCACTCCGGCATTTCTGCCTTTCGCAGGTTCTCCCGGAAATGTTCCAGATCCTTCTGGTCCTTGTAAGGTGCCATTTCGGGGGACGTGACCTTTTGAAGCGTGGCATGCGGATCGGCTTCGATGACCCGGGCCACGGCTTTTTGCGCTTGACTGGCATGGCCCAAGGCGGCGTGACTGGCGGCCAAATAGAGATGAATGCTAGTCGTGTCCAGTAGCCGCAAACTTTCCAGCGTGGTCACGGCCTCCTCATACTGGCGCGAGTTGAACAAGATGGGACCAAACTGCATCACCCAGTATTCGGGATAGTGCGGATTGAAGCGCATGGCCTTGCGAACCATTTCAACGCCTTCCTTGGCGCGACCGGCAAAGCTCAGACACTGGCCGAAGTCGTTGAGCACATCAGCATCGTTCGGGTTTAGCTTCAACGCCTTCCTGTAGGCCGCGATGGCGCGATCATGCTGCTGGCCGAACAAGTGATATCCGGCTAAAGCCCAATGACCCCATGCCTCATCGTCATCGCGCGCCACCGCTAAGGTGGCGAATTCCAGAGCTTTGGCCATCAAATCGGCGGGGTTTTCGCTCCATCCCAGCCAGACATCACACAAGTGCGCCCAGGCAATTTTCGCGTAGGCCTTTCCGTAAGCAGAATCGAGATCGATGGCCTCTCGAAAACATTCTCTAGCGCGCTCGATGTCCTCACGGGTAAAGCGGTTGAAAAGATCCATGCCGCGTTGAAAATGATCGTAGGCGCGGAAACTCTGTGGACCGGCCGCTCGCCCCTGCCAAGCCTTGTACAACCGCCCACCACCGTAGACCAGTAGCCAGCGCGCCGACGACCAGTTCGGTCACATCGTCCTGTACCGCAAAGATATCCTCGACACCGCGATCATATCGCTCCGACCACAGATGGCGGCCAGTCTCGCCATCGATTAACTGGGCTGTGATCCTAATCCGGTCGCTCGACTTTTGGACACTGCCCTCGAGCACGTAGTGAACGCCCAGTTCTCGGCTCACGTCTTGTATTCTTGCCGCCTTGCCTTTGTAGGTGAAGGTAGAGTTGCTGGCGATGACAAACAGGTCGCGAAACCGCGACAAGCCCGTGATGATGTTCTCGGTGATACCATCGACGAAGAAATCCTGCGTCGGGTCGCCACTCATGTTGACGAAGGGCAGGAGAGCGATGGAGGGCTTGTCGGCAGTGGCCTTGGTGACGACGGGCGATACGCGGGGCGTACCGGTTACGCGATAAGTCCGTACTAATTTGGCGATGTTCTTCAACGCCTGGGCGCCGAGATCGTCGAAACCGACCTTGACCTTGTTCTTGATGTGGTCATAGGCGGTGCCGGAGACCAGGATACCGCCGGTTCCGCGATGGCTTCCAGCGAGCCGCTATGTTGACGCCGTCGCCATAGAGGTCGCCGCCCTCGACCATCACGTCGCCCAAGTTGATGCCGACGCGAGAACGAGGCGCGCGGTCATTGGATTGATCGCCATTTGCGGCGGCCATGGCCTGTTGCAGATCGACGGCGCATTGCAGAGCGTTGACGGCACTGCCGAACTCCACCAGAACGCCGTCCCCAGTGACTTTGAAGATGCGGCCCTGGTGCCTTGCGACCAGGGGGTCCAGGACATGGGTGTGTCGAGATTTGAGAGCCCTCAGCGTTCCGAACTCATCGGCCTCCATCAGCCGGCTGAAGCCGACCACGTCGGCGGCCAGAAAATGGTAGCGAGGCGGCGTTGGATGCGCTCTTCGGCCATGGATTGCAGTGACCTTCAGAGAGGCAGCTGGCCGGATTGTATTGGCCCCTCGCTCCATAGTCTACCGGACCGAATGTCCGCTTTGGGTCAAATCGCGACCTGAGCCGACCCCTGGAGCGCCGTCGCACGGCAGCAATGGTCCGCAAGCGGATGGTTGTGCATCAAGCGATAGGACTGCCGCATGGTCATCCTCATTAACTGAGGAGAATGATCATGGAAAACTCCGCCCCAAAAGCCCTAGAGGCTCCAACCCTGGAACAAGGGCAAGCTCATCGGAGCGAAAGCCCCCGCTGAGACCGAAACACGTCTGGTCGATTAGACCGACCTGATGGTCGAGGGCCGTACGCGCGATCTCGCGATGTTCAACCTGGCCATCGACAGCAAGCTGCGTGGATGCGACGTAGTGGCTCTCAGGTCGATGACGTAGCTCCCAACGGCTATCGATCGATCGCGCGACCGTCCGACAGAGGAAGACCGGACGGCCTGTGAAGTTCGAATTGACGGACCAGACCCGTGAGGCTGTCGACGACTACCTGAGGGCTACCGGAAGAAGCCGGCGAGTTCCTGTTTCACGGGCGGCGCGGCAGGATCAGGGCATGACGACGCGGCAATATTCTCGGCTCGTTCTAACTGGTCGCCAGCATCGGCTTGGACGGCAATTTGTTCGGTACCCATTCGCTACGGCGGACGAAGGCTACGCTGATCTATCGCCGTACCGGCAACCTACGAGCCGTCCAACTCTTGCTCGGCCACACGAAAATCGAAAGCACGGTCAGATATTTGGCATTCGAAGTAGATGACGCGCTAGCCATAGCAGAACAGATTGATGTCTGATTTACCTGGGCAGAGCAGACATGCTCTGCCCGTCCTCTATCCGCCGCTTCGTGCCAATAGCGGCCAAAGATACCATGTCAACTCAGAGGCGACACGTCGCTAGCTTTTTATGGTCAGGAGAAGCCCAATGGAGCGCCAACTCGCAGCGGTCCTCGTCGCCGACATGGCTGGCTACAGCCGGCTGATGGAACGAGACGAAGAAGACGTATAAAATCGTCAAAAGAAGCATCAGCAGGAGCTGATTGATCCCGAAATCGCCGCTCACAAAGGGCAAATCGTGAAGACGACCGGTGACGGCATGCTGGCGGAATTTGGTGCCGCCCAGGACGCCGTAGGGTGCGCCATAGACATCCAGACCGCGATGGTGGAACGCGAAATCAAAAGCCCAACGGACACGCGAATTACATATCGCTTCAGGAAATCAATCTCGGCGACGTCGTTTTCGAGGACGATGATGTCTTCGGGGATGGCGTAAACATAAAATCACCATTGCAAGGTCTCTCGGAGCCTGGCGGCGTGTGCGTATCGGATATCGTTCATCAGACTATTTCTGAGCGGTTTGGGAACCCTTCCGCGACATGGGCAGTCAGCGTGTAAAGAACATCTCCCGGCCGATCAGAGTTTGGCAGTGGACACCGGGCGCCAAAGCAGAATGAGAAGGTGCTGTCCGAAGAAGCGCTCCGGCAGCGCGTCCGCTTTGCTGCGGCACCCGATGGCGCGCAAATTGCGTGGGCGAGTATCGGAGCGGGGAAGCCGGTATTGAAGGGGCCGAATTGGCTCAACCACATCGAGTATGAATGGCGCAGTCCAGTCTGGGGTCCGGTGTTCACCGAACTCGCGCGCCACTGCCAGCTCGTGCGCTTCGACCAGCGCGGCAACGGGCTGTCCGACTGGGAAGTGGACGAGATTTCGCAGGACGCGATGATCGGTGACATGTCAACCGTCGCCCATGCCGCAGGCCTCGATCGGTACGCTCTCCTCGGTATCTCCCAGGGCTGTGCCTATTCAATCCACTACGCAGTCGAAAATCCAGAACGGGTGACCTGCCTCGTGTTCTTGGGCGGCTACCTTCGCGGCAGGCTCAGGCGGCCGGACCCAGAGCAGAAGAAAGTCCACGAGGCGTGGGCGCAACGATTCGCGACGCATGGGGTTCGCCCAATCCGATTTTTCGGCACTTCTTCACGTCGGTCTTCATTCCCGATGCCCCGCCCGACGTCGCTTCGAGCTTTGACGAGCTGCAGCGTATCGCAACGAGCCCCGCCAATGCGCTTCGGCTTTGGGACCTAAACGCGAGATTGGACGTGACTGAGCTTGCCAGAAAAATTCGCGTTCCCACCCTCGTGCTCCATTGCAAGGGCGATCGCGTTGCACCGGTGGAGGAAGGCCGCCATATGGCCAGGATCATCCCGGGCGCGAGCTTCGTCGAGCTGCCGGGAAACAATCATGCGCTCCTGGAAGGGACCCCTGCTTTTGAGCAATTCTTCAACGAAGTGACCACCTTCCTCGCGATGCACAACCGGTAACAGCACCGGCTTCCCGCGAGGTCCGCCTCGGGTCAAAAGGCGCTGCGTCAGCCAAGCTCTCGAATTCTTCGGCATAGCCCTCAAAGCGGGCTTCGCCATCGGCATGGGACCGTCCGCAAAGTGCCACAACCGGACCTATGGTTGACCTCAAGTGGCATCGATGGCGCGATCGATCTCGCCCAGCTGCGTATAAGTACAGACAGCATTGGCGACGTTATCATCTCGATCGATTAGCAGGGCCCGCGCCAACCATTCGTACTGTCGCTGCCGAAAACTCCATCCGCGAGGAAATCAGGCGCGGGAGCTCAAATCGTGTAACGCTCTGGCGCCATGGTCGGAGGCCACGTTCAAGATTGTGTGAAGTGGTCTCCAAGACATTCAAAAGCGTGACCTGTCCTCCGACAAGACCCAGACTCAGGACACCCCTGCCAGTTTTCATGTCCTTCACGCAAGATGCCGGGGGTTCCCTGCGTGCGTAACTCGCTTGATCTTGCGCAAGGACTAAAGCAGCGGGAGGATGTAGCATAATCATGCTAGAGAGGGCGAAATGGTCGGCAAACCCACGGATCACGACCCGCGGTGGAAGATGATCCAGCGTGTGGAAAAAAAGCACAAAGTTCGAACTGGACAAGCTGGACACCAAGGCTCGCCTCACGACGCTTCGATAAGTATGTGCGTGCGGAACTCAGGCGAGAGGCTACGTCGGAGGCGAGGCGAAGGTCCGGGGCAGGAGCCGGCCGGAGGCTGCCAAGAATATTCACAAGGTCCTTACCCACCTGGCTAAGCTGCGGAAGGCGCATCCCAAGGAGTTTGACAAGGTGGTAAATCAGATCGAGGAGGAATGGTTCAAGAGCCACTGACTCGCCCCAACAAAACCGGATCCTCAGGGCGCAGTTGAAAGGGCGGCTGCAGCGCTCCGACGCTGAGCGAGCCACGCGGCAACCGGCAGGCATCTATTAGACTAAGGTCCAATTGCGGGTCGCATCGCCTCACTGTATGGATGCGATGGTTGGCAGTGGGCGTTCTTCGCGAACACCTCGATCAGTGCAACGCGTAAGCCCAACCATGACATCGGCATCTTTTTTTTGCGCCCCTGCTCGCCGGCTTGGCGTAAATCCATGTGTTCGAACATAGACGCGCCGGCAAACGCGTTGGCGGAAGGCATTGCCTGACGTCGCAGCCCCCTGCGGCCGCTTGCAAAATCGCCGCGTCGTGATAACGCTCGCCGGAATCTGACGACACGCCGGAGTAACACTCGGTCAAAACGTTTGAGATCAGAAAGGAAACGGAAATGAAGATCAAGATCCTCACTTTGATGGCCCCTTTCGCTGTCGCGTCCGTCGTCCTCATGGGCGCTGCAGGAAGCGCCAGAGCTGATGACGAGTGGTTCGTGCTCGGCGAGCAGACGATCAATTCTGCCAATCCAAGCGTGGAGATTAAGAGCGAAGCAGGTCGATGGGAGAAGGACGTCAAGCAGATGAAGTTCTCTGTCGATGGCGCCGATGTGGAGATCACGGGGGCTGTCCTCCACTGGGACAATCGCCGAGACGACACCATCTCCAATATCCGGCGTCCTGAAGTCGGGAGGAGAAACGGCTGCCAAGGATGCTCCGGGACGCAAAGGGCGCCTTTAAGTCGGTGACGGTCCAGTACAAGATCCTTAATGATGCTCCGACGGCCTCCCTCAAGGTCTGGGGATATGACTGAGCGGGGCCTGGCCGCCGACCGAGCACCAGCGCGAGACTAGGGCGCGACGAGAAGCTCAGCACCACCGGCGCGCGCTTCCTCTGCCACGCGCGCCGGGAGGGCAAGGGTCCCCTCCGGCGTATCGGGACGCTAGGGCCCTGGAAACAGGCAATCAGCAGTTAGACCGGTCCGCGAGCGACAGGAAGCCTTTGAAAGTCCCTCCGCTTCGGTCTGGCGAAGAGAAACCCGGCTTGACCATCTGCTCGAGCCTCGCGGCGGTGTTGACGCCTTCGCCCAGCAAATCGGTCCCCTGCACCATCGACATCGCCGACGACATTGATGCCGACGCGGAACGGGTTGCCGAATTCTTCGAAGAGATATCTGAAGGATTGCATTAGCGCCCTCTTCCATACAGACCCATGACCGCTTAGGGTCATAAGCGGACATTCTTGCTGTGTGGCGTTTATGGCGGCCTTTGACCCGGAGCGGACCTCCCTCTGTCTGAGAGTTATGGCCGGGAGCCGGCGTCGGAAGACTGTTTGAGCGCAATGTATTGGGCAGCCGGTGGTTCTACAGTATCCGGCGCGCCTCAATCCGGAGAATGTCGTGACGGAACTGTTGGTTCCATTGGTCGGGCAACGGCAAAATATGATCCCTGTGGCGCTGCGCGCATCGGCTTAGTTCACGGGCCATGGCTGCGGCGCATTTGCTCATTTTCCGCCATAGATGCGCGACCGAGCCTCGCGTCGGCGTCTGAACCAATTGAGACCGAGCGACAGCTCCGAAATCATTGGATGTCATCTGTGTCATGGGATCGGCTCCTCGCTAGTGGTTCGTCCTTATCCGTGGACTCTGATGGTCTGGTGTACGACACTGGGCGTGAGCGAAACGCTTGGAGGATGTGAAACTAGCGTTTGTTCTTGCCGCCAGGGGCACCCGGGGCGTGAAAACGGCTAAAAACCGACCGGCACCCATGTTCCAAGGCCAGTTAGGAGGAGTCCCGCCAGTTGGGGCGTTTGCAACTCAAGCTTCTCGGCGGCTTTGAGGCCCGGATCGTGACAGGACCGGTGCTGGATATTGCCGCAAGAAAGACGCGGGCGCTGTTGGCCTATCTGGCGCTCCCGGCGGGCCGGGCCCACTCCCGCGACAAGCTTGTCGGTTTGCTCTGGAGCGATCGGGGAGACGAACAAGCCCGCAACAGCCTGAGACAGGCGCTTACGGAACTTGGCAAAGCGTTTGGCGCCATCGAACCATCGCCGCTGGTCAAGCAACGGGACACGCTGGCGCTCGATCCGACGATAGTGGAGGTCGATGCGCTCATATTGGAAGATCTTGCCGCCAGCGACGCCGCTGGCGATCTGCGGCGCGCGGCGGAGCTCTACGCAGGTACTCTGCTCGACGGACTCGACGCCCGCGATGCGGCCTTCGAAGAATGGCTGACTGTTGAGCGGCAGAGATTGCGGGCGCTTGCCGCGACCGTGCTCAAGAAGCTGCTGACCCAAGAGACCGGACCCAGTGCCATAGCTGTCGCCCATAGTCTATTGGCTCTCGATCCATTGCAGGAGGAAGGTCATCGGGCGTTGATGCGGCTCCACGCGGAAGCCGGCGAGACAAGCACCGCGCTGCGGCAATACGAGCGCTGCCGGGAGATCCTGAAAAGCGAGCTCGACGTAACGCCGTCACCAGAGACAACAGCCTTGTATCACTCGATCCGGGAGCAATCGGTCGCGCCCGCACCTGCAGCGGCCAGAGTCTCGTCCTGCGCCGAGTGTCGATAGCGACAAGAGGCCCATGGCGACCGGGAGACCTGCCAAGCCTTCCATCGCGGTGCTGCCGTTCCCAATATGTGCGGCGACCCGGACCAAGAGTACTTCTCCGACGGCTTTACGGATGACATCATTACCGAGTTGTCGCGTTTCCGTTCGTTGTTCGTCATCGCGCGGAACTCCTCGTTTCAGTATCGCGACAAGGATGTCGATGTGCGCCACGTGGCTCGCGAACTCGGCGTGCAATATGTCGTCGAAGGCAGTGTGCGACATTGGGTGATCGGCTCCGGATTACGGCCCAGTTGGTTGATGCGATCACCGGCAATCACCTGTGGAGCGAGCGGTATGACCGCGACCTCAAGAACATTTTCGCCGTTCAGGACGAAGTGACGAAGACGATTGTCTCTCGATACTCGCAATCCGCCTCGAAGATGAAGGCCTGGCCGCTGCCAAGCGCCGCCGGAGAACATGGAGGCCTACGATTATTGGTTGCGCGGCAAGAACTGTCTCGACCTGTGGACCGCCGATGGCAATGCTGGGGCCCGGCGCTATTTCGAACAAGCCATGGAGATTGATCCGGAGTTCGCACGGGCCCACGCGGGGTTGGCGTTCACTTACGAATGGGGTTCTTTCTATTCGGCGTGGGATGCCAAGGTCCAGAAAGGACATGATCTTGCCGAGCGCCACGCTCGGCAAGCCGTCGCGCTCGATGACACCGACCCGCAGCCACATGTCGTGTTGGGTTCAATTCATAGTGCGCGTCGAGAGACCGAACAGGTCAGAAAGCATTTTGATCGAGCAATCGCAATAAACCCCAATGATGCCGACACTCTGATAAATGCGGCGATGGCACTTGCCATATTGGGTGAGCCGGAGGAGGGCTTAGCTCTAGTGAGCACGGCGATCCGCCTCAACCCCAATCATCCTGATTGGTACTTCTCGTTTCTTGGCGGCTGCCATTTCATCGCGGGTCATTTTGTCGACACGATCGCGGCGATGGAGAAGGCCCCTGACGCTCTGCCGGAGGTTCGGGCCATTCTAGCAGCGGCGTACGCTCAGGTTGGACGCTTGGATGAAGCGCGAACGGAAATCGCTGAGTTCGTTCGCCGCTTTCCGTCACACTGGACTGGCCAACCCAGCATACAATTCGTTGCCGATACGTTTCGTTGGGGGCGTCAGGAGAGTATCAATCGACTTCTCGACGGGCTGCGCAAGGCAGGGCTGCCAGAGTGACGGTCGGCCATGGCCGCTTCTGGCACATCTCGGACGGGCTTGCGCCTGTTACTGCTGCCTATGCCAGGAAATCGCATAGGCCTCGATCCACGTCAGGTCTTCGCGATCCTGAACTGCGGCTGGAAGGTACAGCACATTGTCGTGAATGACCGGCCTGGCGTTGCGCATTGGCCATCCGGCTGTCCTGATATTGGCCAGCACATGTCCATCCCTGACCTGGATTCCCACAATGCGACCTTCCCTCGCGTTGTCTGCGACCCACACCACGGCTTCTCCATCGATCCACTGGATAACGGGGCGGGTGGGTGGGCGCCCGGAACCATTTAGTTGCCTCCGGCGCATCCGGACTGGGGACACGCCATGCCTCTTCCAGTTTCGGGCCATCGGCGCCGATCTTGATGCGATACGCTATTACGCCTGCGGCATGAACCTTGTCTGGATTGTAGGTTGGAATCACCGTGACAGGCGAGCCATCGATGACGGCCACCTCGGGCTGCGTCATCGTCAAGCCCTGGTTCGGCAGGCCGCAGAGTTCCTCCCGCGTACCGCAGAGCATCGACGGCCTGTCGCCGGTCGTACAGGACCCCAAGCCTGACCGCATCGAGTAGATATACGTCGCCGGCTTTTCCAGCTGTCACATAAAAGGCTCGTCCTCCGGCTTCTACCCGGACCGGAGAGCTGGACCCAAAGTCCCAATCATTGATGTTAAGGCACTCCATGAACGGCTTGCCATCACAGGAACCATTCGCCGGACGAAGCGGCGTGTCAGTCGGCAGAAGCCGCGGCACGAACAAGTTACGGCATGTGGCCAGGCATTCGTTCGACGGTTCCCGTGGGTCCGCCCGCGCAGAGTCTCCGGTCACATGCGGGGTCGAATTTTGAGCCCGGGGCCTAACCGCAGAAAGCGATTGCGCATAGTTCCCACGCTCGAGATCAAGACGGCCGTTGCCGGTCTGTACCAGTATCTCATAGCCTGTGGGTGAGCGGTGAAAGTCAGGTCCAGCGTAGGCCCAGATGCCGCCTCCGCACAACTTGCCTTCGGTACCGTCATCGCAATCCGCCTCGGGGGTCGTTACAAACGCGGACAATATCGCCCGTCCGGGAAGGCCGCGACGCCAGACATCCAAATCGAGTTCGAAGAGCCAGCCGTGCCATGCCCCCTGATCCTGGTTGCCGCCGAACGAGACATAGGCGTGGCCGAAACCGCCGCCAGAGGGAATATGCGCGATCGAACGAGGGAGATGCCATTCCGGATCGAAAACAACTGTTCCGCGCGCATCCGCAGCCGGCGTCTCGGCCGTGAAGACCAGATTGGCGAAGCTGCGGTTCAGCACGCCCCTCCTCAGATCGATCACGGCGGCGCGATGGGTCGTCGCCCCTTCTATGCGATCGCGCGTCGTGTAGGCCACCACGAGTTGACCATTGACTTGTAACGGCGCTGCGCGAAGTTCGGCTTCCTGCGTCTTTGCATGAGGCAACTTCACTTCCCACTTTAGCCTGCCCGACTGGAGATCGAGAGCAGCGACCGATCCGCTCGACGGCAGGACCAACAAAAAGGGACGCTGTCCAGGCAATTGCACGATTTGGGGCGACGCCCAGAAATTGCCTTTGAAAACATGCGCTGGCGCTGTCGTTGTTGGATAGAGCGGGGTCAGCAATAGCGCATCATTGGCCGAGGCCTCGCGGTTCACCGCATAGCGCAGTACCGTCTCTGTCGGGGGAACGTCCGGCATGAGAAACTGATATCCGGCGACGGACCCGACGAGAGTGGCGAGAAGCGTCAAAGCAATCAGGCCTCGACTACGGGTTTTTCCCCGGTCCATCGCGCATGCCCCCACGATCTCTGTTCGGCTTTATCGTAACGCATCTCGTGCGGACGATAAACCGTGGCGCTTTGCACAGACGCGTGTCTCGAATTTCGGAAAGGGTTTCATCACAGCGCTAATCCCGATAGGGCTAAGCCTAGGCTATCCACATGATTTCGCTCAGTGGTGCGTATCGCGATTGCCAACCAAGCATCGAGACCGCACGTTGAGGATCGGCGAACAGAAAGTGCGTTGTTACTGTAATAGAGTTCGGGCTGGTTGACCAACTCCCCGACGTTAGCAAGCCTCCCGAGATGCACGCCGCCGCCCGGTTAATACAACCGGTGGGCCTTGAGATTTAGACGCGATCGATCCGCCAGGCCTCCGACCTCGAGCTTCTAGCAGACATGGCTGCCGATGCACTCGGCACGTCCGGTGACTGGAGGTCTTGCTTTTGATGGCGGTAATTCAGTCTGATAACTCAGGATCCCATTGATTCTGGCTTCGCGGTGCAATCAGGATCGGGCCGATTGCCGGCTGTACTCCAAGCAGTCTTCCGGAGGCTCTCACGCGGAGAATGCGGGCGCTGAATTCGGCGTGCTCGTTCGATACGTGCCATGCTGCCCACGCACTTGACCCTCTTACGTCCAGTACATTCGTAATGCGCGTGTCTACCGAAAGGAATGGACGGCCGAGAACTGTGTCCGTCGCGCCAGCGTGCGGCCCATGCGATATCTTGAAGCCATCGAGTTGTCCTCTCAATGCAAATGTGCGCATCCAGCTAGACGCGCGCAGTCCGGACTTCACCATCGCGCGCGACGTGCCGAAAGGATCGAGAACAGCAGCCTGGGCAAAGTAGCTAAACGCGGCGGCTAGGTCGCTCTGCTTCAGGAACTGCGTGCCGCGTACTTGAGCCGAATTGGCCCGCAGCCACCGGAAGAGGAATCTAGGCAGATCGGGATGGCGCCGCCTCATCTCTTCGCGGACGCACTCTCTCGAGCGCCACATCGCCCAGAAATTCGCCGACATACTTGTTGGCAAACGGCGATAGCCGACAAGGTATTGGGGCACGACCTCGAAGTCACACCGCTCGGCCAGAAGAAGTTGCATCTTCCAGTCCTCGCAACCTTCAGCACCTGCGGCGCGCAAGCCGGGATCATAGCCACCGACCTTCTTCCAGAACTTCGCGGCGAATGAGTGGTGCGCTGCCCGTCCCAATGAAATTCACCAGCAGCATTAGGACGTAGACGTCGCCCGAAACGGCAAGCGGCAGCTGCGATCCAATAATGATGTCCTGCTCATCTATCTTTCGCGACCAAACAGAGACCAGTCCGACGTTCGGCCTCCTGACAATGCGTTCGATCTGCCGCTCGATTTTGGTTGGGTGCCAAACGTCGTCGGCGTCAATCGGTGCCACAAAAGGTCCGCGCGCATGTTGCAATCCGAGGTTACGTGCCTGTGCGACGCCCGAATTCGGCTGCGTCAAGACGTCGATGCGGTGAATTTACTTGATGCAAAATCGGCGATAATTCCTGCCGTTTGGTCGGTCGAGCCGTCGTCGACGACTATTATTTCGACATTTCGATGGGTCTGAGCGCAAACGAACTTCGAGTGTTCGCGCGATCGTCTGTTGGGCGTTAAAAGCTGGAATAATAACGGAAACTTTGGGTGCATCTGAAGGTTGCATGGTTCATGCGCACTCCACGTTGCCTTAATTGATAGCGACGCTGCGACCGCCCATTAGATTGGCATCTGTTACTTCGTTCTACGGGGGAGCCCCTGGTCTCAAAGCTACGTCCTCAGCCAAGCGAATTCAATCCAGTATTTGTCTCAAATACAAGATATCCTCTAGGGGGAACCCGATCAAGACCGTGCAGGCAGTATGATCTCGCGACCGGCGAGCGGAAGAAATGCGTAATTACTCGGTAGTTAGGATGGGCCGCCCGAAGTCAACCGGCGGAGACGTCGACGCACTTCAGCTTTAAGCGTGAACTTGAGATGCCGAAGAAAGCGATACGCAGCCACGGACCGGTGACGGTAAGGAGAGGACGCCTTGCGAAACGCTCTGATAACACCAGGATCGGAGACACCTCGCGGGAGTCGCCGTAAGTTCGCAGCCAGTCAAGGAAGCGTTGTTCGGCCCCAGTGCACCCGCCAAGGATGGTAGTCACCCGCTCGCTGGGCCCGGGCAGACGTTAAATCAGCATGCTGACGATATCTGGATGAAGGTCTCGGCGAGACAAGGACTGGATAGCGAAAGAACGATTTGCCCCACAGAGTCTGGTCCTCATAGAGAGCGAAACTCTCCTCGAATCCACCAACCGCAATCAGAGCCCAGCGGCGAATGAGCACTGAACAGATACACGGCACAGCCCCCTTGTGAAGTAAAAGGATATGGCCGGCAAGAAAGGGGGGATTATAGATGCGGCCTGGCTCAATCCCCAGCTTTTCGGCCCTATCAGGCCGCTCGCCACCAGGATACCACCAGATTGCCGGGGCATACAGCATTGCCGCTTGCGGCATGGATTGCAGCAGGCCGACTTCTGTTTCGAGCTTGTGAGGTTGATAAACATCGTCCCCGTCGAGGAAACTTATGAACTCACCCGCCGCATGTGCAAGTACCAGGTTGCGCGCAGCAGCAGCGCCGTGATTGCCACCACTCGGATGTCGCAGGAGTTTGATTCGTCCCGGATGGGAGTTAGCGTATTCGCAGGCAACCTTCGGGCCTGCGTCATGCGAGCCGTCGTCTACCAGCAGTAGCTCCCAATCAGACATTGTCTGAGCGCGAACGCTTTCTATCGCCTCGACGAGGTAGCGTTCTTGATTCAGAGAATGGAATAATCACCGTAACCAAGGGAACCATCGAGGGCTCGCGCGACGGACTATGCGTTTCATGGTTTTCCTGGCGCCTGTGAAGAGCCTCTTGCCAAGCACCAATCGACTGCGGATAAGCTCTTGATACAATGCAAAGCGCAGGCGCCGATCGACGTCGTGCCTCTCACGCACATAGCACCTCAACCATTGAAGGAACCGCAATCGGGTGCGGAGATCGTCACCTCGATCATGAGAAATGGCAGAACAGCTTTGATGATGCTGTCGATATCGTGCCCAAACCCTGTTGTCGACGTATGCGGGGGTGTCGAGCAGCGCACCTTGCAAAGAAGGTCTGATCCTCGAACATCGCGTGGAATGAATCCTTGAAACCACCGACTTTATCGAACAGTGCCCTCCTCATCAGTGCATTGCAGATGGTGGGCGTTTGCGCCTTGTTTTTGAGCAGGATCTCGAAGAGCTTCGGCGGGTTGTAGAGGCGGTCAGGCAGTACGCCCAAATCATAAAAGAAGTCCGACTTCTCGGGAGACTTGCTCCAAGTGTGCCAAATCTGCGTTCGTCCGTACACGAGACCGGCTTCCGGCCGGCAATCAAGACTGCAACCTGCTCAGCAAGCTTGTGTGGCAACCAGACGTCGTCAGCATCGAGGAATGCGACAAACTCGCCTACGGCGTGGGCGAGGCCGAGGTTGCGCGATGCGCTCATGCCGCGGTTGCTTCGCCGAGGATGGCATAGGCAGCAAATCTGATGGCGTCCTAGGTCGGCGAACCCGTGCGCGACGGCAGGACTACTGTCGGTCGATCCGTCATCGACCAGCAAGAGTTCCCAATCTCGAAAGTTCTGAGCTAAAACGCTATTGACCGCCTCCGCAAGGAAACGCTCTTCATTCAAGAAGATAATTATTACGGAGACACGTGGTTCAGCCATGTACACGCATTTCCCGCGTCAGCCAGTTGACAAAGGGCTCCGCTTCCCAATCGCCAACTGCAAGGCGCGGCAGCCGCATCGTGTCGGAGAGTTTCGTTAACATCGCGTGCTTGGTGCTGCAGGCGAAAGCGAACCCCGCCTTTCGGACGGATGCAATGCAAGCGTCATCATAATCGCCGAACGGATAGGCAAAACCATCCGCTGGCACACCCGTCAGTTGCTCACAGGTGCGCTTGCTCTCTACAAGTTCAGCTTGCCGCGCTGCTGGATCAAGCGAGGGCATTGTCGGATGTGTCACAGAGTGGGCGCCGATGTCGATAAATCCAGGTTCCGACAAGCGCCGCACATCCTCAGCGGCAATGGCGCGATCAGCAAGGCGCGGCTGCCAGGTCGCTCCCGGCCCATCGGGCAAGCGTATCAAGGTGTCGGCGTCGTGCCGCAGGGGCAAGCGGTCGCAGCGCTTTCCATAGGGCAAAATCCGCGGCTTCTCTGTCAAATGCCTCGGCTGTGCCTGCTTTCGCCACCGTATCTTTTGGCGAGTTCTCAAGCGGCCAGCCGTACATGCGCCCGCCGATCTCGATTTCAAGAGCAGGAGGCAGCACGGTGCTTTCCAGCAAGAGATGCGAAAGTTCATCCCACCAAAAGTTCTCCACACTGCCGATCGCACCTGTCGTGAGGAACATGGTTGCCGGACAACCATACCGCTCCAACACCGGCTTGGCCTCGACGAGAACATCGGCATAACCGTCGTCGAATGTCACGGCTGCAGTTCCATACGGAATCCGACCATCTACCAATTCCCGTACCAGCCAGCGTAGCGGCACAACTTGGCGCATCAGCACGAGCGCCCCGATCTGCGCGTCGAAATTCCTTGGCCGAATGGCGAGTTGCCAGGGATCACATGCGAGGCTCGCGACGCGATGATACATGAGGATGAATGGCTGCTCTCTTCTGCGGAGCCGGCCAACGATCCGTCTAAACTGCCGTAAGCTGTGCAGCATCGTGCTTGGCCTCCTTCACGGCGCGTGCGGCAACAATGACGGGGTAACGAGGATCGCATGCCTCGAACTCACTAGGTCGCGACTCATTCTCGGCCATGCCGTACAAGAACGCTGCAGCGGTGAGCACATTGCCGTAGCTGACCACTTCAACACCAGCTTGGGAAAATCTCTCCTCAAGCAGACGGCGTAGCGCGGCCTGTGTCAGGGACCAATACCAGCTATCGCCCCACTCGCCTCGGTCCACGCTGCTTACACCCGGTACCGTTGCCAACAGCACGCCGCCCGGCCGTAGTATCCTATGCAGTGTCTCAACAGCCCTGGGCATGTCGTAGATGAGCTGAAGAGTTTGCGTGAATACGATGCAATCGAACGCGTTTCCGGGCAAGCAGTCTCCGTTTGCGAGATCGCCCACAAAGGTCGCGTGTGGATTGCCCTCGGCGACGTGAAGAACGTCGCTCTGAGACACGCGCGTGCCACCAAACCGCCTTGTGTAGGCATTATCGCCTATTTCGAGCACTCGGCCACGAACATCGTCCGCGTATCTTGCGAGGAAGGTCTCGATGTAGTGGCGGTCCACAGGCTTGCCGCGATCGTAGCCGAAAGCACTGCTAATTGGAGTCGTCCGGCGGAGGTCCCCGAAGCGAACCTTATGAGGCGCAACTCGGCGAGTACGGTTGCACAACCGCTTGACCGCCCTCCGCAACCGGATGTAGGCGCTCCCCAGCGCGGCCCGTGGCAGCGCGATCGGCGCGAGCCGGAACACCCTATAGCCGTCGCGCATCAGCATCCATCGATTTTCCGACCTCGCCACGCCGATGCGAGCGTGATGAAGGTACCTCTCGGCGTAGAATAGCTGCCAGTCTCGAATGCCACGCTTGTAGGCCGTTCGCCAACGCGGATCTGCGCCAAGCTGTGACCGCTGACGACGCAACACGGCAAGTGCCGAGCCAAGCATCAACGGCAAGTCACCGGACATGTTGGTGTCGTGCCGTCTATATTCAGCGAGGCACTCGCTGCCAGACGCGATCCGATACTGGCGAGCGAGCCGGAGATACACATCATAGTCTTCGCACGCCCGCAACCCTTCGTCGAAGCCACCCGTCTCCTCGAGCCGATCTCGCCGGTACAGCACAGTGGCATGCATGCCGATGCAGTTGCCCTCGAGCAATACCGCGTAGGCGTCGTCATCGACGTCCGGTGCGGGCTCGGCATCTTTGAGAGGACGGCCTAGTACATCGATCCAGCGGTAGCTGCCGAAGACAAAGGCACAGTTGGGGAATTTGGAAAATCGCCGCAAGTTGCTGGCGATGGCATTTGGAAGAAGCCGGTCGTCAGCGTCAACAAACATAATGTACTTACCGCGTGCGGCTCGCCAGCCGGCGTTGCGAGCTGCTGCCAAGCCACGATTGGTTTGCCGAATCAGGTGCACGTTAGGATAGCCGGCAAGGACAGCGGTTGGATTGTCGGTCGACCCATCGTCGACGACGATTACCTCGATCGGGTTGACCGTTTGCGACAACGCACTCTGGATCGCATCACCCAGAAAGCGCGCGTGGTTATAGGTCGTTATTATCACGGAAACTGCCGCCGCTGGATCGCGGTCGACGTTGAACCTAGGCAAATTCGCCGCGTCCGATAATTCTTGACGTCCGTCGGCTGAAGGATCGGTTGCCGGGCCGAGATCGCTAGCGCTCGAGGATAAATCGGGCATCATTAGAATGTCCGAGTTGTTCCGGCTGGGGGACACCCCTGCGCGCCGCCGCGCTGGTACTGTTGTCTATCTTCAATGATAGGATAACCGGCGAAAGCGAGCCAAGCAACCGATCGACGGCACCCTTCATTGAAGGAGACAATGGGCTCATATCCCAGCAAGGCGGTAGCCTTATTGAACGGAAGCTTGTACCGGCATTGGTTCAGTAGTGCTCTCTCCGGGATTGCGACCGGTTGAGGTGGGAGAGGGTTCTCCCACGGCGAGCGGCCGTTCGATCGTCGTTGTCTCCAAAGGTGGTGAGCGGCATGGAACCCCTTGCGTAAGGGCCGGGGAAGGGACGAAACCGCCAGCGTGACCTTCTCAGACGATTGCACGAACTCAAGCGGATCACGCCAGAGACTGGCTTTTCTGGGGAGGGAAACACTGGGGACCTGCGCAAGATCCATCCCGAGAGCCTCGACAACGGGCCGATAGAATTCGCGCCAAGTGACCGTTTCCCGATCGCCAACGAGGAACGCGTGACCATCGACATCGGCCACCGTCACGGCAAGATGTATCGCATGTACGAGATTATCGATATAGACGCTGTTGCAGATCCCATCTCCGGAGCCAATGAAGCATGCCTGCCCGCTCAATAGCTCGTCTGCCAGTCCGCCTGTCCAGCGTGAACGCGGGCCAAACACAATACCCGGACGTAGAATCACCACTTCGACGTCACGCCCGCGACGCAGCCGCCAAAGCTTTCGTTCGGCCCAGACCTTCGAGTTGTTGTAAGGAATTGTTTGCCTGGCACTGAGCGCCGAGCTCTCGTCAGTGCCGGAAGCCGGAGCCTGGCCATGGACCGAGGCCGAGCTCAAATAGACCAAGCGCCTGGCACCTACGGCCATCGCCGCCTCATAGGTCGGCGCCAGGGTCCCGAGGATCGTCCGGCGATCGCCGGCGATTGCGTGCACAACGACGTCGCAGCCGTCCAATGCTCTTTGTAACGCGGAAGCGTCAAAACCGTCGGCAATGCGAACATCGAGCGCGAAGCGGGATGAGCGCGCGAGGCTCGAGATGCTACGCACGATCGGCCGCACCGTTGCCAGCGACCCAAGATGGAACAGTTCCACGATTCGGCTGCCGATGAAGCCGTTCGCCCCGATGACGCCGATTACTGGTCTCATATCAGCTATCGGCCAGTTGTCGCGCGCCGAGCCACTCCCGCTCGCTGAGCCAGGGCATCGGCAACAAAGCGCGGTGGCGGTAGCAATGCTCGATGAGCTGCACGCTCTCTAGGGCTTCCACACCGGAGACAATCGGTGCGTTGTCGCCGTGGACCGCAGCTACTACGCTGCGAACCTGCTCGACGAAACTCTGATGGAAGTTGGCCGCTGGGCGGCCTAGCGTTACTGAACCATTTTCTCCTGTGGCTTCGTGCAGTCGCGCTGCAGCCGCATACCCAGAATCTGAAAAGCCAATCTCGATGCGGTCAGCCTCGTTGACCGCCCAGCCCAACCATCCACGAGAGCCTTGAAAAAGGTAGCGATTCGGCCGTTCCCAATCGCGGCTGAGCCGGACGTCTCCGCAAAACCCATCGTACACCAGCCGGATACGGCAGTTTGCTTCGACGCCACCCACGGCGTCGTCCTCGTATACAATCTCAGCAGGGACACCGAGCCACCAGTTCAGCAAGTCTAGGATATGAGGGCCGATATCAAGGAAGACGCCGCCGCCCGCGCTCTTATTGTCAAAATAGGCATCCGACCGCGCCGGCCATTGAAACGGGCCACCTTCGAAGCAGCGGAATGCTCGGAGCTGCCCCAACATGCCGCTCGCCAGAGCGGTCTTAATTGCTCGGACAGCGGGAAAGTATCTGCGAATGAGTCCGACGGCGAGCAGGCGGCTCGCATCTACTGCTGTATCGACCATACTTTGGCCATCGGCTAGGGTAGTCGCCAAGGGCTTCTCGCATAGCACTGCCTTGCCCGCTCGAAGTGCCTGAATTGTCTGACCGGCGTGGTATTGTGGCGGCGAGGCGACAATGACGAGAGCAACCTCCATTTGCAGAAGCTCTTCGAAAGTCCTCGCGAGTGCGGCACCGGGAATTTTTGCCCCGACCTGCCTCATGTTTTTGCCTTCCGGGTCGAACAGCGCGGAAACTTTTAGCACTCGCGCCCGCTCGAGAACATTGAGCGCGGGCGCATAGTATAAGTCCGTCACAGCGCCGCATCCGACGATCCCGACGTTTAACGGTTTCCGACAGATCGAAAGGGACGCTGATAAAAGCTCGACCATGATCTCTAACTATTTTCGCGTCGATGGAGAACTACGCCTGTGGTGCAGCATTCCGGCCACAGTGCGGGGGAGGCTTTGGGCCATAAGCCGCAGGGTTCGTCGGATCACGCGCGGGGAGCGGCGCAGAGTCAGCGCCTCCCCGATTTGCGCCATGGCCGCCGTAATGTCCTCGCCACGCAACATTGTCTCTGCGGTTCGCAACGCGGCCAGTGCGTAGGTCTCCCTAGCCCTCGCCGCTACAGCTCGCGAGACGGCGGGCGGCAGGTAGCCCTCAAAGATATTAATCGCTTTGCGAGTATAGCGCATGTCCTCAGCCGTACGCATGTGGCGCCCCGTGTTGGAGTCGTTATGCATGCGATAGAGTGCGAGTGGCGCGGTCTCGTACGCGATGGGGTAGTCGGCGGCAATGCGCACCCACATCTCCCAGTCCTCGGCGCAGATTAGTCGGCGATCGAACCCGCCGAGTCGCTCATAGACATCGCGCCGAACGACAATGGACGGCGTCATGATACGTTGCTCGACAGCTAGGCGAAGTAGACAATCGTTGAGGAGGCCTCGTTCAAGTTGCTCTAGGGGAGAAATCGACAACCAGTGGCCGGAATCATCAATGAATATCTGCCGGCAGAACGCAGCGCCGATTTCGGGGTACTCCTCGAAGGCGCCCTGCATTCGGTAATAGAACCCGTCCCGCACTCCATCGTCACCGTGCAGGATGTGCACGAGCCGCCCCCGCGCGCGGCGCAGGCAGGTGTTGAGGTTGCCGGTCACGCCCTGGTTTTGCTCCTGCCGGAAGAATTCGACCCTGCAGCGCCCCATTTCATTGACCGTGGCACGAGGATCGTCCCGCGTCGAATGGTCGTCGATGACTTCTATCTGCATGAGTTCCGGGCCTAAGTCCTGAGCCAAGACACTCGCGAGTGCCTCGCGAAGAAAAGAGGCGCAGTTGTAGGTTGGAATCATCACCGACCAGAGCGGCCGTGGCTCGGTTCCTGCCGGCGGTCCGATGAAGGCGCGATTATGAAAAACCTGCTCTACCATCGCATGCTGCGCAGCCGCATATCAACTAAGTCCGCCCCTTGCGTGCCGAACCAAAGGTGACGCGTAGAGCTGAACACCCAGCTTGATGAGTTTTCGCAAGGAGATCGGGCTATGAATCCCACCTTCGACAAGGCTTCGGAGAAAGCAAGATCTCCCCCGCTCGACCTCCCCGCGCCTGGCATATTCCTTTGCCCAATCGAAGAGGTACCGGGCGCATGCCTCTCTTATCACGCGGTCGTATTTGTACGTCAAGTTGGCATTCATCACCGCATAGAATCGGACGGTCGCCGCTTGCTTCTGGGTCTCATTCATCGGCGAGTACAGGCCGGCATCATGCTGGCGGTAAACGCTCATGGACTCGTCAATATAGCCAATAGCCCCATGCTCGGCGTTCAGGATGTGAAGCGGCCAATCGGTGATCGGGAACAGCGAGATATACCATGCCGGAATGTCCCGAATGAGACCGCGTCGGAACATGGTCGAAGCAGTGGCGATGAAATTGCCCTGCCAGAGATCGTCAATATTCGACAGCCGTTTTTGGTCAGGCGGAGTCCAGTAGTACGACGGCCGCTCGCCATCTTCGTGCACTACCTCAGCATTGTGAAAGCAGATGGAGCATTCGGAGTGATGGTCCAGGAAGTCGGCCTGCTTCTGCAGCTTGTGCGGCGATGTCCAATAGTCATCGCCGTCCAGAAACGCGATATAGGTCCCGCGCGCCGCCCTGATACCGCGAGCGACGATCTCATTGCTGCGCAGGTTGCGCTCGGAGAGCAGGAGTCGGATCTTGTCAGGGTGTTGCCGCTCGTATTCAATGACGATCTCGCGTGTCCGATCCGTGGAGCAGTCTTCGCTTATGATGATCTCGAGGCCGAAGTTCACCTCTTGCGCCAATACGCTCTCCAGGGCCTGCCTGATGAAGCGCTCATGGTTGTACGTCATCACGAGGACGGAAACTTTCATGGCGGCGCCTACGGCTGAGGTTCGTGTTGGTGTGGCGGGCGATTATATCATTTGGCAACTGAATAAAAGCACTATTGATCCATGAGATTCCCAGCCGCCGCGAGATTGTCGCACCAGGTCGACAATCGAGAGGAGATGAATGGCGCCCCAACATAAGCCAACCTACCTGATCACCGGCGGTTGCGGATTTATCGGCTCGCATCTCGCGGAAGCACTCGTCGCGGAAGGGTCTCGTATTCGCATCCTAGATGACCTTTCCACTGGAACAATCGCTAATCTGCCACCGGCAGCCGACCTAATTGAGGGCGACGTAGCCGATCCAGATGCGATTGCGCGCGCGATCGAGGGCGTGGATGGTTGCTTTCACCTTGCGGCGGTGGCGAGCGTAGAGCGCACGACACTCGAGTGGCTCTCGGCGCACCGGACCAACCTTACCGGCACGATCACCGTACTCGACGCCGCACGGCGTGCCCAAAGCAGGGGCCCCATTCCAGTTGTCTACGCGTCCTCGGCGGCGGTTTATGGGGACAATTCAAATCTGCCGCTCATGGAGGATGCGTCTGTACATCCGCTCTCAGCTTATGGTGCCGATAAGCTAGGGTGTGAGCTCCATGCTGCCGTGGGCAGTCAGATTCACAACGTCCCTGCGTGCGGATTGCGACTCTTCAATGTCTATGGACCCCGTCAGTACGGAATGTCAATTTACTCGGGTGTAATCTCGATATTCGCCGCGAGAATGAAAGCCGGCCGCGACATCACGATCTATGGAGACGGTGGACAGGCGCGCGACTTCATCTATGTTGGAGACGTTGTGAGGGCGTTGCTGGCAGCAATGGAACGGTCGCCGGTGTCGACCCAAATCCTCAACATATGTACGGGAAAGGCGAGCTCGATCCTTGAGTTGGCCCACACCATCGCCGAACTTCTAGCTATCCAGCCGCGCATTTCGTTCGCACAGGCGCGGGCGGGTGACATCAGAGTTTCAGTTGGTGACCCGACGAAAGCGAGAGAGAATCTCGGATTTGAAGCTCGCACGTGCCTTGTCGACGGCCTTAAGGCCACGCTGGATGCACTTCCATAACCTTCGATTGCCATTGATGAATTGCCGAATGCTAGGTTTGGACGCATGATATCCAGGACACAGACTCCGTCTAAGGTGCGAGCCACATGAGCGCACAAGATCCCGCTGCATTGCCGCAGCCGAAAGGCGCGAAGTTCGACGCATCGGTCACCGAAGACGCGCTGCCCCTTATAATTGTGAAGCCCTCGCGGGGCTGGATCTCTCTGAACTTGGCGGAAATCTGGAAGTTTCGCGAGCTTTTGGGATTCCTTGTCTGGCGGGATTTGAAGGTACGCTACAAGCAGACGGTTCTCGGCGTCGCATGGGTAGTTATCCAGCCGTTCTTTACGATGGTAGTATTTACTGTCGTCTTTGGTAGGCTGGTTGGGATGCCCTCAGACGGGGTGCCTTATGCCTTGTTCAGTCTTGCCGCTATTGTGCCTTGGATGTTCTTCGCGCACGCGCTGACCCAGGTATCGAATAGCGTGGTTTCCAACCAAGAATTGGTGCGCAAAGTGTACTTCCCGCGTCTGGCGCTTCCCCTGGCGGCCGTATTGTCGGGCGTAGTCGACCTTGCTCTCTCCTTTCTCATGCTCATTGGCGTAATGGCGTATTTCAGTTTTTTCCCCACATCCAGAATTCTGCTGCTCCCGGCGCTTGTCGCGCTCGCGATCGTCACCGCTCTTGGCACCGGGTTGTGGTTAGCGGCCCTGAATGTTCGCTACCGGGATGTCAGGCACATTGTTCCCTTCATGGCGCAGATTTGGCTCTTTTTGACGCCGGTTGTGTATCCCAGCAGCCTGCTCGTCGAACCTTGGCGCACGCTCTACGGGCTCAACCCTATGGCCGGCGTGGTCGAGGGATTTCGTTGGGCACTCCTCGGC
Source organism: uncultured Alphaproteobacteria bacterium (assembly GCA_963851215.1). GTDB lineage: Bacteria > Pseudomonadota > Alphaproteobacteria > Dongiales > Dongiaceae > DATKFM01. Next base: position 15,049 of record CAWKOG010000021.1, on the reverse strand, counting down.
ACGACCGTCGCGCCGGGGGCGATGATCGGCGTCTCCACGTTAGCCGCCTTGCTTATTATGCTCGGAGGGATCGCTTTCTTCAGGCGAGTGGAAAGTTCGTTCGCAGACATCATCTAATTATCGATGGGCATAACGGATGGTTCGCAGGATAGCAATTCGTGCCGAGGGAATCAGCAAACGCTACCGTTATGGCTCGCGTCTCAATACCCACCCGACGTTGCGCGAGTCCATTACTTCGGGGGTCTCCCGCCTCTTCGGCTCGAAAGTACCCGGAGAGCTGCACCGCGAGAGCGTCGATCGAACGCACTCTTCTTTCTGGGCGTTAAGAGACATCTCCTTTCAAGTCGCGCACGGCGAGTCGCTTGGCATCATCGGGAACAACGGTGCTGGTAAGAGCACATTGCTGAAGATCCTTTCCCGCATTACGGAACCCACCGAAGGATATGCTGAGATTCGTGGCCACATCGGATCTCTGTTGGAAGTCGGTACCGGCTTTCACCCTGAGTTGACTGGTCGCGAGAACGTCTTTTTGAACGGCGCCATTATCGGAATGAAGCGCTCCGAAATCATTTCTCAATTCGACGAGATTGTTGATTTCGCGGAGGTCGAGCGCTTTATTGACACTCCGGTGAAGTTTTACTCCAGCGGAATGTACCTTCGCTTGGCCTTCGCCGTGGCGGCACATCTTGAGCCTGAGATTTTGGTCGTTGATGAGGTGCTCGCGGTCGGCGACGCCGCATTCCAAAAGAAGTGCCTTGGAAAGATAAGTCATGAAAGAGGCGAGGGACGAACCGTCCTATTCGTAAGCCACAACATGGCTGTGATACGAAGTCTTTGTAGCCGTGCGATTCTTATCCAAGATGGAATGATAATTTCCGATGGCGTTGCCAGCGAGGTCGTCGCGACTTATCTCAAGCAGTTTGAGACCAATGTCACAAATGACCTTCGAAAACGCACCGGACGATCGGAAGGCCGGGCACGACTGGTCGGAGTTGAAGTCTCGTCTGGCGGTCGAGAACTAAGTCACGGTTTGATGACGGGTCAATCCGTGTGCCTCTGTTTTCATGTTGAACCCGTGCGGGTCGGCATCTCCTGCTCGTTCACAATTTTTGATCCTCTCGGACAGCCCGTGACATATTTCGATACCACCGAGCGTGGCCAGCATGATTTAAGAGATGTTGGAAACGGTTCGCCCTTCTGCTGCGAAATCGACGAGGTGCTTCTTGTGCCGGGGCGGTACCGCATCGATGCAAGCGTATACTGCGATGGCGAACTCCATGACCATGTCGAAGCAGCGGCCTTCCTGGAGATGCAACAAGGAATACTACGAGGCCGCCTCGTGCAGCGCGAGCCTCAGTATGGCAGTGTCATAATGAACCATCGATGGAAAACGCCGGTGTGACGGATAAGCACTCCCCATCCACAAAACAGAGTTCTGGCGAAGGCCCAGAATTATGCCGATGGCCGCGACCGGCTGCGTCTGCTGGCCATTGAGCGTCGCTGGCCTTTCCGCGCCTTTAGGAATCGACCGCTATTGAGAGCTAGGTCGACGTGTCGCGACTTGAGTAGCACTGCTCCTTTTGACCCTAAGCGGGCCATGGAGTCGAATTCTCGAGAAGGCTCGCGAATGCTGCAGAGAATCGCTGATTCGAGCCGGCGAACGATCCTATAATGGTCCGGCACTCCTCTCATGCGGCGCTCAGAAGCTGTCGCACTTCCCGTTCGAGAAGCGGTGTTGGAACTGTGAGGAGATTGAGACATACGCTGAAATTGTGCTCAACGTCGTCGCGCGACCAAGTCAGGTCGCGGGTTGGCGTATTGATGTCTTGACATCGGAAGCTCGAATAGAGCGCACACGGCTCTTCGACGAGCGGAATGGCGCCGCACATTTTCGCTTCGAAAAAACGATAGGTCCAGGCATAGTCTCCACGTGGGCACAGGACGAACTTGGCGCGTGACATGGTTCTGAAATATTCGTCATCCCAGGCCTTTAGCGGAAACTCGCGCCCCCGCTCGTTCGAGGCGATATGGAACAGCTCACCGCCGATAGATATGCTTTCGGTGTACTGCGTCGAAAACTTTGTGCCGAGAATTTTTCGTCGCAGCCAATTCATCATGCTTGAGGAAGGAGGTGAGGGAAGCTGGTATGTAGAGCGTTGCAATCTCAGCCAGCCACTCAACAAGTCGTGTCGCGCGGGCGTCACAGTTCCCGAAAACAAGAATGTGATATCGCGCTCCACTGACCACATCGATTTACAATAGTTAAAGATAGCCAGCGGAAAGATTAGCGGCCGAACGATGTCTCCGACCTCCGTTCGGGGAGAGTTGTGGAGGATGCGAAGCCGCGGAAGCGGGGCCAGACCCTGCGTGGCGGCATCGATTTTAACGTTGAACCGCTCCCGCAGCAGCTGGAATTTCGGTACATCGGCTTGGCGTACGCATACGTCGACGTTTGTTTCGCTTAGCGCATGACATAGCCGCAAGGATTGGATCAGTTGGAACGGCAGATCCACCAAAATACGCGGGCGCTCGCCGGGGCTGGCACTCATTCACCAATGGACCTCAACCGCACCCCGACGCTGTGAGCCGAGGGTTTGGGTTTCCTGGGTATAGCGGCAGACACGAATGTTTGGGCACCGGAATTCTAGATAGTATTGCGATCAAGGTCTAGACGGCACCACCTGAACAGGATTTCCCTGATCGTCAATAATTCGGTTGTTGATGTCCGCTCTTGGCACCTTGCGGACGATCCCGTGGGTCTGGAATTCGACCACTGTCGAGAGCTAAGCCGACGTGGCGCGGGCCGAGCTGATACGGCAGCCTCTCACCCAAGGCAGCCTTTTAACCCGATAGACACCTCTGCAGTGCGCTAGTATTGTTTTGGGCGCAGCGTTTCACCGCTGGTCGTAGCCCGTTTTCGCAGGCATCTGGCGGAGGAGCCGTGGAGCAGGCCGCAAAACTCCCGCTCATCATTGATGTCGACACCGGCACCGACGACGCCGTCTGCATTGCAGCGGCAACACTGTGCAACGAGATCCACATCCTTGGTTTCAGTGCCGTCTGCGGTAATGTCGAAGTCGACAAGACCAGCCGCAACACGCTAGACCTAGTCGAATTCTTGGAGCACTCCGTTCCCGTCCATGTCGGCGCATCCAAACCACTTCAGCGCCCTCTGACAAAAGCCATCAGTCACGGCGTCACGGGACTGGGCGACGTCAACCTGCCGCGCGCCCGTCGAAAGGCCGCGCCAATTGAGGTTTCCGATCTGATCTTAAATGCGGCGCGCGAACACCCTGGCCGCCTCGAGTTGCTGGCTGTCGGGCCGCTCACCAATCTCGCCATCGCATTCATCCGATATCCCGAGCTTCCATCGCTGATCAACAAGATCACGATCATGGGCGGCAGCATCTCAGGCGGCAACATGACCATTGCGTCCGAGTTCAACATCTACTGCGATCCCGAGGCCGCCCGCACTGTCTTCGATTCGGGGTGCAATCTGACCATGGTCGGTCTCGACGTGACCCTTCAGCCGAAATTGCCTGAGGCTGTTTTTGAGAGAATTCGCGCTGGTCGAAGCCGGCACGCCGAGGCGACAGCAAGAGTTCTTGACTACATGCGACGAAGACCTGTCGACGGAGCCGACGAGCCGAACCTGCACGACGTAGTGGCGCTCGCCGCCCTTGTCCGTCCTAAGCTTTTCGCCTTCAGAGACTACTACATCCACATCGAGACCGAAGGAGCGGTTGCCCGCGGCATGACGATCGCGGATTTCCGCAATGTTTCAGGAAAGCCTGCAAATGCGCGCGTGGCAATCGGCATCGATGTCTCCGGCTTTTGGGAATGGTTCACGAACCTGTTCTCCCAAGCGGAGACGCAGGACCAGCCTCAGAGTTTTTCGCTTCACTCAACTAGTCGAGCATGATCCGAATGGTGCGTCTCCCAGTCACGAGAAGCACAACAGCGCGTCCCTGAGGATTGTCCGCTCCTGGCACAACCGAGACCTATTGGCGCCGCGGGTCCGGGCCCGGTGCTGAGGGTCTAGCGGACAAAATCTGCGATCATTTCCGGTTCAGATCCGCAAGCTGATGCTGGCGGCATGGCGTTGCATGGCCGGCTTTGACCCAAGGCGAACATTGGCGCGCCGCCACACACCCGTGAGTACTCGTTTTGAAACGGCCTCTAGCTGTCGAACAACACGGCCTTGAGGGCCTCCATCTCCTCAAGACAACGGCCGGCGCCGAGGGCTACGCAGGACAGCGGGTCATCGGCGATCGACACCGGCAGCCCGGTCGAATGACGCAGCACGAGGTCCAGGTTGCCGAGCAGAGCGCCGCCGCCGGTAAGCACGATTCCCTTGTCGACGATGTCGGCGGCTAATTCCGGCTCCGTATGCTCGAGTGCGACCTTCACCGCCTCGATGATGGCGCCGACCGGCTCGGCGATGCTCTCGGCGATCTGCCGTTCGGTGATGACCAGCTCCTTCGGGACGCCATGCATTAGGTCGCGGCCCTTGATCGCTATGACGCGGCCGTCGCCATCCTCGGGCGGACAAGCGGAGCCGATCTCCTTCTTGATGCGCTCGGCGCTGCCCTCGCCAACGAGCAGATTGTGGTTGCGGCGGATGTAGTTGATGATCGCTTCGTCCATCTTGTCGCCGCCGACGCGCACCGAGCGGGCATAGACGATGCCGCCCAATGACAGCACGCCGACCTCGGTGGTACCGCCGCCGATGTCGACGACCATGGAGCCGGTCGGCTCGGTCACCGGAAGGCCGGCACCGATCGCCGCGGCCATCGGCTCCTCGATCAGCCAGACCTTGCGCGCCCCCGCGCTCTCGGCCAACTCACGTATCGCCCGCCGCTCTACGGGGGTGGAGCCGGACGGCACACAGATGATCATCTGCGGACTGGCTAAGCTCCGCCGCTTGTGCACCTTGCGGATGAAGTGCTTGATCATCTCCTCGGCGACTTCGAAGTCGGCGATGACGCCATCGCGCAACGGGCGGATGGCGGTGATGTTGCCGGGCGTGCGACCCAGCATCATCTTCGCTTCGTCCCCCACCGCCAGCACCTGCTTGCGTCCCTTGTATTGGGCAATGGCAACCACCGAAGGCTCGTTCAACACGATGCCGCGACCTTTGACGTAGACCAGCGTATTCGCAGTGCCAAGGTCGATGGCCATATCGGCCGACAGCATGCCCAGGAGTCTGCCCAGCATTATCCGGCACCGCGATTGTCAAGAACCGAGCCGCAACTTGGCGCTTGCCGTCGTTGCATCGTGACCGCCACTGGAAGAAGCAGAGGTCTGGATCGGAGCACCAACGGCGCCTTCGACGAACGGCATTTATTGCCCTGGTGGCGTCAATGCTACCTTGCCGCCTGCTATGCTCACCCTCGGCATGCCAAAAGAGGCGCGGAGTGACGTCGCCGAGGTGCTCAGGCTGAAGCCAGAATGCGCGCGTCGCTTGCGGTCAGATCGTCAGCGCGCCCACGGCAATCGCCACCGCGACGAAACGGCTCAACGAATATGGCGCCGCATATGGCGACCGATACCCTGCGGCCAGGCGGACCCGCGCGGCCGCCACTTCGGCCAACATCGTGTCGCCGTGATGGCAGAAGCACAAGATGTTGTGCAACTCTCGTTCGCTGATACCGAAGAACCCGATTGCGTCACCCACCGTGTCGCCGGCGAGGCCTTCGGCGCGCAGCCGCGGATCGCTGAATGCGATGCTCAGCGGAAAATCGTCGGCGCACAACGCTGCGCGCTCGGCGGGCCGCGCATGCTCGATCTCAAACAGCGTATGGAGACGCCGTTCGCCCTCGCGCTCCAGGGCCTCGGCCCAGCGCTCGAGCCGCTCGTACTTCGATAGCGGACGGGCGCGCAGCCAGTTCGGCAGGATATCGGCGACATTGCGGATCTCATCCAGTGTCTTGTGTTCCATAGCTTCCTCCAACTTGCTTCGGCAGATCGACTGCCCTTAGGAGGAATTATACGCCTCAAGTGAGCGGACGAGTCTCACATTTTTTTGGCAGATTCGAGCGGCGAAGTCGCACTATTCTGGACGCTTACATCGTGCGGCTATGCACGCGCGTTGGAGATCCGGCGCATGCGGGCTCGCCGCGCGTGCCCGCATGCAACAGGCTAAAGCGGATAGAGCAGTCTGTTCGTCCGCACGCGAAATCAGCGATGGGGAGCGCTCTGTTTCGAAAACTATACGTCGCGGATTCCGCTGTTACCTATTTGTCGACGTACCCGTGTTCGAAGAGGTTTCCCGGTGGCTCCGTTTCGAATCTACCGAGGTAAGGTCGATACATATACCTTGTGTTGCAGTACAAACAGTGGACGAAGCCCTGCTCACCTATCTTGTGATAGATGTGGGGATGATCGTGTGGCGGACTTGCTCCGATGCATTTGAACTCGGTAACGCCAATCCCGATCTCCGTGAGACCTTGATCATTTTTGAATTTGACATAACTGTCAGCCATCCTGTGCATCTACATCTGTGGCGCGCATATACGTCGGCACGACCTCCTCAACCGATTTCGGCTGAATGAATAGCTCCTGGAAACCCGGCAATGTCCCGCTCGCCACGTTGTCCGCCATGAGAAGGTCGACCTGGCCAGTCGTGAGCGGCGGGCTTGGCAGCAGCTCGAAAAGCCTGGCTAAGATTCTGGCCACCGCAAAGGGCATCGGCACGAGCAACCGCCGCCTTCCAATCAGGCGCAGTGTGATCATGACCAGCTCACGCAGCGTGTGCACTCCAGGGCCGGCCAGTTCATAGGTCCGGCCGGCAGTCGCGGGATCGGCAAGCACTGTGATAACGGCCTTCGCCACGTCGTCCACATAGACAGGTTGCAAACGCGTGTGGCCGCCGATCAGCGGCAGCACCGGGAATAGTCGCACGAGTTTGGCGAGCGTACCAAATAGAGCGTCGCCCGGACCGAACATGGCACCCGGACGGACGACGGTAACGCGCGGGAATGCTTGCTGGACCACCAGTTCACCGCGCCCACGGGCGCGGATGTATGGAGACGCTGACCTGGGGTCAGCACCGAGGCCGGAGACGAGAACGAGACGGGCAACCCCGGCCGCGGCAGCTTCCCGTGCAACCGCTGCAGCGCCTTCCACATGCACAGCCTCAAATGTCACGTCCCCCTTCTCGACATAGGCCGAGACCGCATTCACCACAGTGTCGGCGCCAGCCACTGCCGCAGCGACTGAGGCCCGGTCACGCACATCGGCGCGGTAGACTGTAACCCGATCCAAACCAGCGGTGCGCAAGGCGCGCCGAGCTAAGTCAGCGTGGCGAACCACAACGCGCACTGACGCTCCCTCGGTCGCGAGGCGCCGCACGATCGCCATACCAAGGAACCCTGTGCCGCCGAACACGTTGACCGTGGTCATGACATGTTCACCGTCATTCTGCTTCAGATCGAAAGATCCGGCGATGAATTATAGAGCAGATATGCCGGGTGTACGAGGACGGGATGCCATCGACGCTGCGGCGGCGAGAGCGCCCGCAAAGATGGGCGCCTTTGTCGATGGGAGGTGAAGCTCGTTTTCGATGAACCAAGGAAACAGGCAATCAGAGTTCTATGCCAGCCTTGCTGTCGCTACATGGCACAGCCGAGACGCCTGGCGCGACTTGCCCTTCGAAGCCCGGCCCGGCGGTGTCAGCCGCAGCTCCGGCGGATGAGAACGCTCCATCCTTCCTCTACACCCGCTTGAACTTCGCCGCCTCCTCGGAGCCGCCAGTGGCGTCGCCGGCGCTGTAGGAATGGGCGCCGGCTCCCGCAAGCTTGCCGCCGTCGACGATCAGATATTCCTCCCGGATCGGCCTCTTCTCGAACCAACATTCGAGAATCTCCCGAACGCCGGCCGCGTACCGCGCCTGCGCCGATAGCGACGTGCCGGAGGTATGGGGCGTCATGCCGTGATAGGGCATGGTCCGCCAGGGATGGTCCTGCGGCGCCGGCTGCGGGAACCAGACGTCACCGGCATAGCCGGCAAGCTGGCCGCTCTTCAGCGCGGTGGCGATGGCGTCGCGATTGCAGATCTTGCCCCGCGCTGTGTTCACCAGATAGCCGCCGCGCTTCATCCGGGCGATCATCTTGGCGTCGAAAAGGTTCTCCGTTTCCGGATGCAGTGGGCAGTTGATGGTCACGACGTCGCAGACCGGCACCATGTCCGCGGCGGTTGGATGGAAGGTGAGGCTGAGCTCCTTCTCCACGCTTTCCGGCAGGCGGTGCCGGTCGGTGTAGTGGAGCTTTACGTCAAACGGCTTCAGCCGCCGCAGCACTGCGGTGCCGATTCGACCGGCCGCGACGGTCCCCACATGCATACCCTCGAGGTCGTAGGACCGGGCGGTGCAGTCGGCGATGTTCCAGCCGCCCTTCACCACCCACTGATAGGAAGGCAGGTAGTTCCGGACCAGAGCGAGGATCATCATAACCACATGCTCGGAGACGCTGATCGAATTGCAGTAGGTGACTTCGGTGACAGTGATGCCGCGCTCCATGGCGGCCGCGAGATCGACATGGTCGGAACCGATTCCCGCAGTCAGTGCCAGCTTCAGCTTCGGCGCCTTGGCGATGCGCTCCCGCGTCAAATAGGCAGGCCAGAAAGGCTGCGAGATGACGATGTCGGCGTCGGGCAGCTCGCGCTCGAATACGGAGTTAGGTCCGTCCTTGTCGGAGGTCACTACGTATTTGTGGCCCAGCTTTTCCAGGTAATTGCGCAGGCCAAGCTCGCCTGACACGGTGCCCAGCAATTCGCCGGGATGAAAATCGATCACCTTCGGCGTGGGCAGAGTTTGTCCGCCCGGATAACGCTCGAGCTTGGGAAGGCTGTCCCGTGCATAGGACTTCGGATGACCATCCACGGGATCGTCATAGAGAACGCACAAGACCTTGGCCATTGGACTTCTCCCTAGGAATTTCTATGTGCCGGTTTGCTCAGTCTCCTTATTGATGCTGCGATAGATCATTTGGGCCGGGTCGACGGGCTCCTGGCCGGCTTGGAGTCTAGGCCTCCTCGCGGGCGATGTCAGCCGCCTCCGTGGCGGGTGCGACTGCGGAGGACTTCCCAGCATTGAGTCCAAGTCGCAGCTAAGGCGGTTTCGGGGGAATCCTCAAACGAGGCCTCTGGCCCAAAGACGACATCTAGAAGATCAACCAACACGTCATTCAGGCCGCGCTCGCGCGTAGCTCCCAACGCGGCTCCGCATGTGGCCAAGCGCCTCTCAGTCATTTCGCCTCTCGCGAATGGCTGCTTCTGGCACTTCTCGGACAATCCCGTCCCTCTGGAAATCGATCGCTATTGAGGGCTAAGCGGACAAATCGAAGGCCCGACTGACACGGCGCCTTTTGACCCTAAGCGGTCATGGGGCCCGTATGGAAGAGGGCGCTAATGCAATCCTTCGGACATCTCTTCGAAGAATTCGGCAACCCGTTCCGCGTCGGCATCAATGTCGTCGGCGATGTCATGGTGCAGGGGACCGATTTGCTGGGCGAAGGCGTCAACACCGCCGCGAGGCTCGAGCAGATGGTCAAGCCGGGTCTCTCTTCGCCAGACCGAAGCGGGGGGACCCTCAAAGGCTTCCTGTCGCTCGCGCACCGGTCTAACTGCGATTGCCTGTTTCCAGGGTCCCGAGCGTCCCGATACGCCGGAGGGTAATCTTGCCCTCCCGGCGCGCGTGGCAGAGGAAGCGCGCGCCGGCGGTGCTGAGCTTCTCGTCGCGCCCTAGTCTCGCGCTGGTGCTCGGTCGGCGGCCAGGCCCCGCTCAGTCATATCCCCAGACCTTGAGGGTGGCCGTCGGAGCATCATTAAGGATCTTGTACTGGACGGTCACCGAACTCGAGGCGCCCTTTGCGTCCCGGAGCATCCTTGGCGGCCGTTTCTCCTCCCGACTTCAGGACGCCGACATTGGAGATGGTGTCGTCTCGGCGATTGTCCCAGTGGAGGACAGCCCCCGTGATCTCCACATCGGCGCCATCGACAGAGAACTTCATCTGCTTGACGTCCTTCTCCCATCGACCTGCTTCGCTCTTAATCTCCACGCTTGGATTGGCAGAATTGATCGTCTGCTCGCCGAGCACGAACCACTCGTCATCAGCTCTGGCGCTTCCTGCAGCGCCCATGAGGACGACGGACGCGACCGCGAAAGGGGCCATCAAAGTGAGGATCTTGATCTTCATTTCCGTTTCCTTTCTGATCTCAAGCGTTTTGACCGAGTGTTACTCCGGCGTGTCGTCAGATTCCGGCGAGCGTTATCACGACGCGGCGATTCTGCAAGCGGCCGCAGGCGGCCGCGACGTCAGGCAATGCCTTCCGCCAACGCGTTTGCCGGCGCGTCTATGTTCGAACACATGGATTCACGCCGAGCCGGCGAGCAGGGGCGCAAAAAAGGGTGCCGATGTCATGGTTGGGCTTACGCGTTGCATTGATCGAGGTGTTCGCGGAGAACGCCCACTGCCAACCATCGCATCCATACAGTGAGGCGATGCGACCCGCAATTGGACCTTAGTCTAATAGATGCCTGCCGGTTGCCGCGTGGCTCGCTCAGCGTCGGAGCGCTGCAGCCGCCCTTTCAACTGCGCCCTGAGGATCCGGTTTTGTTGGGCGAGTCAGTGGCTCTTGAACCATTCCTCCTCGATCTGATTCACCACCTTGTCAAACTCCTTGGGATGCGCCTTCCGCAGCTTAGCCAGGTGGGTAAGGACCTTGTGAATCTTCTTGGCAGCCTCCGGCCGGCTCCTGGCCCTGACCTTCGCCATCGCCTCCGACGTAGCCTCTCGCCTGAGTTCCGCACGCACATACTTATCGAGCGTCTTGAGGCGAGCCTTGGTGTCCAGCTTGTCCAGTTCGACTCTGTGCTTTTTTTCCACGCGCTGGATCATCTTCCACCGCGGGTCGTGATCCGTGGGTTTGCCGACCATTTCGCCCTCCCTAGCATGATTATGCTACATCCTCCCGCTGCTTTAGTCCTTGCGCAAGATCAAGCGAGTTACGCACGCAGGGAACCCCCGGCATCTTGCGTGAAGGACATGAAAACTGGCAGGGGTGTCCTAAGTTGGGGTCTTGTCGGAGGACAGGTCACGCTTTTGAATGTCTTGGAGACCACTTCACACAATCTTGAACGTCTCGACCATGGCGCCAGAGCGTTACACGATTCAGCTCCCGCGCCTGATTTCCTCGCGGATGGAGTTTTCGGCAGCGACAGTACGAATGGTTGGCGCGGGCCCTGCTAATCGATCGAGATGATAACGTCGCCAATGCTGTCTGTACTTATACGCAGCTGGGCGAGATCGATCGCGCCATCGATGCCACTTGAGGTCAACCCTAGGTCCGGTTGTGGCACTTTGCGGACGGTCCCATGCCGATGGCGAACGCCTGCTTTGAGGGCTATGCCGAAGAATTGAAAGCTTGGCTGACGCAGCGCCTTTTGACCCGATGCGGACCTCGCGGGAAGGCGCTGCTGTTATTGGTTGTGCATTGCGAGGAAGGTGGTCACTTCGTTGAAGAATTGCTCAAAAGCAGGGGTCCCTTCCAGGAGCGCATGATTGTTTCCCGGTAGCTCGACGAAGCTCGCGCCCGGGATGATCCTGGCCATATGGCGGCCTTCCTCCACCGGTGCAACGCGATCGCCCTTGCAATGGAGCACCAGAGTGGGAACGCGAATTTTTCTGGCAAGCTCAGTCACGTCCAATCTCGCGTTTAAATCCCAAAGCCGAAGCGCATTGGCGGGGCTCGTTGCGATACGCTGCAGCTCGTCAAAGCTCGAAGCGACGTCGGGCGGGGCATCGGGAATGAAGACCGACGTGAAGAAATGCCGAAAAATCGGATTGGGTGATCCCCATGCGTCGCGGATCGTTGCGGTCAGCGCCTCGTGGACTTTCTTCTGCTCTGGGTCCGGCCGCCTGAGCCTGCCGCGAAGGTAGCCGCCCAAGAACACGAGGCAGGTCACCCGTTCTGGGTTTGCGACTGCGTAGTGGATTGAATAGGCACAGCCCTGGGAGATACCGAGGAGAGCGTACCGATCGAGGCCTGCGGCATGGGCGACGGTTGACATGTCTCCGATCATTGCGTCTTGCGAAATCTCGTCCACGTCCCAGTCGGACAGCCCGTTGCCGCGCTGGTCGAAGCGCACGAGTTGGCAGCGACGCGCGAGTTCGGTGAACACCGGACCCCAGACCGGACTGCGCCATTCATACTCGATGTGGTTGAGCCAATTCGGCCCCTTCAATACCGGCTTCCCCGCTCCGATACTCGCCCACGCAATTTGCGCGCCATCCGATGCCGCAGCGAAGCGGACGCGCTGCCGGAGCGCTTCTTCGGACAGCGCCTTCTCAGTTGCTTTGGCGCCCGGTGTCCACTGCCAAACTCGGATGGGTCGGGAGATGTTCTTCACACGCTGACTGCCCATGTCGCGGAAGGGTTCCCGAAACCGCTCTGAAATAGTCTGATGAACGATATCCGATACGCACACGCCGCCAGGCTCCGAGAGACCTTGGAGTTGTGAGGCAACGTTCACGCCATCCCCGAAGACATCATCGTCCTCGAAAACGACGTCGCCGAGATTGATTCCGAAGCGATATGTAATTCGCGTGTCCGTTGGGCTTTTGATTTCGCGTTCCACCATCGCGGTCTGGATGTCTATGGCGCACCCTACGGCGTCCTGGGCGGCACCAAATTCCGCCAGCATGCCGTCACCGGTCGTCTTCACGATTCGCCCTTTGTGAGCGGCGATTTCGGGATCAATCAGCTCCCGCCGATGCTTCTTTTGACAATTTAATACGTCTTCTTCGTCTCGTTCCATCAGCCGGCTGTAGCCAGCCATGTCGGCGACGAGGACCGCTGCGAGTTGGCGCTCCATTGGGCTTCTCCTGACCATAAAAAGCTAGCGACGTGTCGCCTCTGAAGTCCACATGGTATCTTTGGCCGCTATTGGCACCAATCGGCGGTGAGTGGATGGGCAGAGCATGTCCGCTCTGCCCAGGTAAATCAGACATCAATCTGTTCTGCTATGGCTAGGGCATCATCGACTTCGATGCCCAAATATCTGACGGTACTTTCGATTTTCGTGTGGCCGAGCAACAGTTGGACGGCTCGTAGGTTGCCGGTACGCCGATAGATCAGGGTTGCCTTGGTCCGTCGGAGTGAATGGGTACCGAAGAGATTTCGGTCCAAGCCGATGCTGGCAACCCACTTAGAAACGAGCCGAGAATACTGCCTTGTCGACATGCTCCGATCCAGACCGCGCCGGCCGGGAAACAGGAACTGTCCCGGCTTCGTTCCGGTAGCCCTTAGGTAGTCGTTGATTGACTGACGGGTCTGCTCTGCCAATTCGAACCTGACAGGCTGTCCGGTTTTCTTCTGTCGCACTGTCGCTCGATCGACGGCATACCCGCTCGGAGCCACGTCATCGACCCTCAGTGCGACGACGTCGCACCCACGCAGCTTGCTGTCGATGGCGAGGTTGAACATTGCCAGATCTGGGGTATGTCCCTCGACTTGGAGTTTTGTGCAGATCGACCAGACGTGTTTGGGTCTGAGGGGTGGCTTTTGCCCGATGAGCTTGCCCTTGTTCCAGGGTTGGAGCCTTAGGGCTTTTGGGGCGGAGTTTTCCATGATCATTCTCCTCAGTTAATGAGGATGACCATGCGGCAGTCCTATCGCTTGATGCACAACCATCCGCTTGCGGACCATTGCTGCCGTGCGACGGCGCTCCAGGGGTCGGCTCAGGTCGCGATTTGACCCAAAGCGGACATTCGGTCCGGTAGACTATGGAGCGAGGGGCCAATACAATCCGGCCAACTGCCTCTCTGAAGGTCACTGCAATCCATGGCCGAAGAGCGCATCCAACGCCGCCTCGCTGCCATTTTGGCCGCCGATGTGGTCGGCTTCAGCCGGCTGATGGAGGCCGTCGAGCATGGAACGCTGACGGCACTCAAATCTCGACGCAAAGATGTCCTGGACCCGCTGGTCGCCAGGCACCAGGGACGCATCTTCAAAGTCACTGGGGACGGCGTCTTGGTGGAGTTCGGCAGTGCCGTCAACGCTCTGCAATGCGCCGTCGATCTGCAACAGGCCATGGCCGCCGCAAATGGCGATCAACCCGATGACCGCCACATCGTTCTGCGCATCGGCGTCAACTTGGGCGACGTGATGGTGGAGGGTAGCGACCTCTATGGCGACGGGATCAACATAGCGGCTCGCTTGGAGGCCATCGCGGAACCGGGCGGCATCGTGGTCTCCGGCACCGCCTATGACCACATCAAGAACAAGGTCAAGGTTGGTTTCGACGATCTCGGCGCCCAGGCGTTGAAGAACATCGCCGAGCCGGTTCGGGCCTATCGCGTCCCCGGCACGCCCCGCGTTCGCCCGTCAGTCGCCAAGGCCACCCCGACAAGCCCTCCATCGCTGTCCTGCCCTTCGACAACATGAGTGGCGACCCGCGGCGGATTTCTTCGTCGATGGTATCACCGAGAACATCATCACGGGCTTGTCCGCGGTTTCGCGACCTGTTTGTCATCGCCGGCGAATTTGACCTGAGCCTACCAAAGGCAAGGCGGCAAGAATACAAGAAGACGTGAGCCGAGAACTGGGCGTTCACTACGTGCTCGAGGGCGGTGTCCAAAACTAAAGCGAGACCGGATTCAGGATCACAGCCCAGTTAATCGATGGCGAGACTGGCCGCCATCTGTGGTCGGAGCGATATGATCGCGGTGTCGAGGATATCTTTGCGGATCCGGACGATGTGACCGAACTGGTCGTCGGCGCGCTGGCTAACTGGTCACGGTGGTGGGCCGGTGTGCAAGGCTAGGCAGGGGCAGAGCGGACAAGTCCAAACCAAATTATTAACCGGCGCCTACGATCATTTTGACACGAGGCGTCGATCTTTTCAACCGCTTTACCCGTAGAAGACATCGAGCGCGCTAGGGGAATGTTTTAGAAGAGGCCATCGATCTCAATTCTGCTTACGGGAAAGGCCTACCGCGAAAATTGCCTGGGCGCACTTGTGTGATGTCTGGCTGGGATGGAGCGAAAA
>CAWKOG010000020.1:0-757219 GCA_963851215.1 uncultured Alphaproteobacteria bacterium | reverse complement strand
CTGACCGATCAAACTCAGCCTGGTATTTGCTGCCACGGCCGCCGCGTTTCTGCGGAAAATGCCAAGCTTCCAGCGCCACAACTTCAACTGTAACCGCGCCAATTCATGCCTAACGCGCGTTTATCATTAAGCGCCCGTGAACGGCGGGCCTGTTATTCTTTATGGTCCGTTCACCGTTGATTTCAGGAATTGTTAGAGCTTTTCGCCGAACCTTGGGCCATCGAAATCGTCGTCCGGGAACCACAAACCACACACCGGACGGGCAGATGGGGACAAGAGAAATGAGCGAGATCATTCAAAACGCGCGGGTGGCGGCATTGTCGATGGCGAACGGAGCGGCGCTGGCACGCCTGCTGCGGGCGCACGGAATGGGTGCCCACGCCGATGCGCTGGAAGCAGCCCTCAATGAAGTCGCGTCGATCGTCTCCACCCAGGTGGGACGCGAGAATCTGGCCGAGGCCGTAAGCTGGGTCACTGACCAGATCTGGAACGACGAACAGAACGCCCCGAGCACGCTGACCTGCCACTGATATTCGCCTGATTTGCGATAGCGGCGGCTTCCAAGCCGGCGCCTATACATGGGCGGTCGAAGCGTCCGTCGCTCACGGTTTTCCCGCGCCATTGTGAGACTGGCGATGCGTCGCTAATCTCTTCGCATGCCTCAACATATCGGTATCGTCGCCTGTTCCGCCGAAGGGGCGGCGCTCTGCTATCAGACGATTTGCACTGAAGGCGCAGAACTTTTCGGGCCTCATGGGCATCCGGAAGTCTCGATGCATACGCCTTCGCTCGCCGAGTATGTGAAGCATCATCAAGCGCGACGACTGGCAGGCCGTCGGGGAGCTGATGCTAGTCTCGGCGAACAAGTTGGCGGCGGTCGGCGCTGATTTCCTGATCTGCCCCGATAACACCATCCATCAGGCGCTGCCCTTTATCGCGGAGCGGTCACCGCTGCCCTGGCTGCATATCGCCGAGATCGTTGCGGCCGAGGCGGCTGGGCGTGGATTCAAATGCCTCGGGCTGACGGGCACGCGGTGGCTGGTCGACAGCGAGGTCTATCCGGAAAAGCTATTGGCGCGCGGATTAAAGTATCTGCGGCCGGATACCGGTGAGCGGGACGAGATCAACCGCATCATCATGGATGAGCTGGTCTATGGCGTGTTCAAGCCCGAGGGGATTGCCTATCACCAGAAGGTCATCGAGCGGATGAAAGGCGAGGGCTGCGATGCCGTCATCCTCGGCTGCACGGAGATCCCCCTGATCATGAACGACGGGAACTCGCCGCTGCCGACATTGGATTCCACGCGCCTGCTGGCGCGGGCGGCGCTGCAGCGGGCGGTGTAAGCCCGTTCTCCGCCATCTTCTCTTTGTCATCCTCGCGACAGCGAGGACCCAGAGTTTCAGGGTTGGATCGAGTTCATCGCTCTAGATCGCGCTCTGCTTCTCCTGGGTCCCCGCTTTCGCGCTAGGGTATGCACAGATCTCGCGTCGCGAATGCTTGGCGCTAAATCTGAACCCCTCTCCCCTTGGGGGAGAGGGGGCAGGGGGTGAGGGGACTAGCGCACGGTAGCGCGGCAAGAATTCCTTCAAGACGATCAAAGTTCTTCTGAAGCGACCATTCGGTCAACGCCGCACAGGCGAATAGGGTTGTTGCTCTTGGACGCGCTGCCGCGCGTGAGTCCCCTCATCCCCTGCCCCTTCTCCCCCAGCGGGGAGAAGGGAGTTCATTCGGTATCACCGAGATCTGTGCATGCCCAAGCGCCTTAGCCGGGATGACAGACTTTGTTGCCGCTAGAAATCCATCCCGCCCATGCCACCCATGCCGCCCATTCCACCAGATGGCATCTCCGACGCGGCGTTACCGTTCACCTTCTGCGTCACCATCGCTTCGGTGGTCAGGAGGAGCGCGGCGACGGAGGCGGCACCCTGCAGCGCAAGCCGCACCACCTTGGTCGGGTCGACGATACCTGCTTTCACCATATCGGTATATTTGCCGTTCTGGGCGTCGAAGCCGTGATTGACGTCGCCCGCTTCCAGCAACTTGCCAACGACGAGAGCGCCGTCAGCGCCGGCATTTTCAGCGATGAGTCGTGCCGGATATGCAATGGCGCGGCGGACAATATCGATACCCGCGTTCTGATCGCTATTGAGAGACTTAAGTTTGGCCAGGATACGTGTGCCATAGAGCAGCGCCACGCCGCCACCCGGCAGGATGCCTTCCTCGACCGCGGCGCGGGTCGCATGCATGGCGTCATCGATGCGGTCCTTGCGTTCCTTGACTTCGACCTCGCTGGATCCGCCGACACGAATGACGGCAATACCGCCGCTCAGCTTGGCCAGCCGCTCCTGCAGTTTCTCGCGATCGTACTCGGAGTCCGTCCGCTCGGATTGCAGCTTGAGCTGTCCCACGCGGTCCTGGATATCCTTCTTCTTGCCGGCGCCATCGATGATCGTCGTGGTGTCCTTGTCGATGCGGACCTTCTTCGCCTTGCCCAGCATGTCCAGCGTGATGCTCTCGAACTTGAGGCCGAGATCTTCGCTGATGAGCTGGCCGCCGGTCAGAATGGCGAGATCCGCGAGCATCGCATTGCGGCTGTCGCCGAAGCCGGGCGGCTTCACCGCCGCGACCTTGAGACCGCCGCGCAGCTTGTTGATCACCAGCGTTGCCAGCGCCTCGGCTTCCATGTCCTCGGCAATGATCAGCAGCGACTTGCCGCTTTGGACCACGGCCTCGAGCAGGGGGAGCAGGGACTGCACACCCGGCAGCTTCTTCTCGTGCAGAAGGATATAGGGATCGTCCAACTCAGTGGTCAGCTTTTCCGCGTTTGTGACGAAATAGGGCGAGAGGTAGCCGCGGTCGAACTTCATGCCTTCGACGACATCGAGTTCCGTCTGCAGGCCCGTCGCCTCTTCGACCGTGATGACGCCTTCATTGCCGACCTTCTTCATCGCCAGCGCGATCATGTCGCCGATCTCCTGATCGTCATTGGCGGAGATCCGGCCGACCTGGGCGATCTCGGCGTTTGTCGAAACCTTCTTCGAACGTTTCCGCAGATCCTCCACCACTGCCGTCACCGCGAGATCGATGCCGCGTTTGAGGTCCATCGGGTTCATGCCTGCTGCCAGAGCCTTGGCGCCTTCGCGGACGATCGCCTGCGCCAGCACCGTCGCGGTCGTGGTGCCGTCGCCGGCAAGGTCGCTGGTCTTCGAGGCGACTTCCTTCACCATCTGCGCGCCCATGTTCTCGAACCTGTTGTGAAGTTCGATCTCCTTTGCCACCGTCACGCCGTCCTTGGTGATGCGCGGCGCCCGGAACGCCTGGGCCAGGACCACATTCCGGCCCTTGGGTCCCAATGTCACCTTGACGGCATTACCGAGGATATCGACACCACGGATCATGCGCTCGCGCGCGTCGGCGCCGAACTTGACTTCTTTTGCAGCCATAAAGATTGAATCCCTTCTATTCCCTAGTTTCGAGACCTACGTGCTGTCTCTCGCGCTACTTGCGCCGAGAGCGTGTTTTCCTGCAGTTCAATGCGAGCCGGCTATTTGCCGACGCCCGCCGGGCGCGACCGGAGCTGGACGCCCATGCGCCAGACCGATTTATTCTTGCAGACCGGGCAGACGCGTTCGCCCGACCAGGCGCTGGCGAAGTTAGATCCGCACATCAGGCACATCCGCCGCTTGGGTACTCCCGCAAAATTGGCGTCGGGCTCGGGTTTGCGATGGTTTTGGCGTGACTGTGCCGGCATGCTCTCTATCTCCGTGACCTAAAGTCTACATGGTGCATAAGAATTTCTGTTTCGGCCCTACTGAAGCTGCCGTGTCCTGACGGGCGCTTTCGCGCAGGCTACTGCCGACAATCTATTTTACTGCATTGCGCGCTGACGAGATGAGGCGTGCGGTCAAATACGGAAACTCGCCGAGTTTGGACCGATTAACGGCGCCCGTTTCAGGCGCTCGCCTGCCGTTCCCTTCGCGCAACATCGATGCGTTTGGAAAGCTCATGCAGGAACGTCTTGAATCCAGCCGGCGAAAGGCCGGCGCTGTGCACCGCTTGCTGCAGAACGCCGTCGGTCAACAGGTCGCCGAGGCTTGCCTGAATCACGGCCTCGGGCAATTCCAGTGCGTCGCTATCCTGAACGGCTTCCAGTTCGAGCGGATCGATCTCAACGTCCTGGCCGATGCCGGCGGCACCCGGCTGCCGCAACAGCAAGACGGTTGCCGTCCGGCGCCACGAGGGAAACGAGAGCCCCTCGATCAGTTCTTCGTTGATCTCAACCGTGTAGGCCCCCGCAGGCTGCACATCGTCGATCCCGCTCAATGAGAAGGGGCGACGGAAAGTGACGGTTTTTTGGCTTGTCCGCATGGTCATTGGCGCTCGCTTTACGGCACGCGACCTGCGTGGACGGCTCAACAATGTCGCTGATAGTACCTTATATGGGCTTCGCCAGGCTCAAGTACAATCGAAATAATCCGCGAAAAGACTGAGAAATCGTTGAATTGTCGCGAAATGCAGCGGGCTGCAAGAACTTAACTTTGATTGTGCGATTTCCGTGGTGCTGGTTCGCCGGACTGGATATTCGCCCGCCGCTCAAAGAGGCTTTGAAGCTGGAGGCCCTATGCCAACTGGCCCTTGCCCATGGCTTTCTAGAGGTTCAAATGTCGGGAGCGGTGCAAGCGGTGACGTGCGGCTGTCCGGCGCCGGCGTCGACAAGCTATCGGAGTAAGGGGCAGGGAGTTCCGAATGAGCCAAGTCGTGGGATGCGCGGCCTATGAGAATGGCCGCCGGGTCGCCGATCTGGATATCGATCAGCTCGACAAATACACGCCGGGTAAAGGCGCTTTTGTCTGGATCGGGCTGCATGAACCCGACGAGGAAGTACTGGCAAAGGTGCAGCACCGCTTCAACCTCCATGAACTGGCGATCGAGGACGCCCATCGCGCCCATCAGCGACCGAAACTCGAAGTTTATGACGAGTCGCTGTTTGTCGTTTTACGCACCGCCCAGCTCGTGGCCGGCAAGATCCAGTTCGGCGAAACCCACATCTTCAGCGGCCGCAGCTACATCATCACCGTGCGCCACGGCCCCTCATCTTCTTACGCCGATGTTCGTCTGCGCTGCGAGCGGCGGCCGGAGATGTTGCGCGAAGGCGTGGACTTCGTCCTCTATTCCATCATGGACTTCGTCGTCGACAACTACATGCCCGTCGTCGAGGAGCTGGAGGCGGAAGTCGAGCGGTTAGAGGAGGCGCTGTCCGGCAAGAGCTTCACCCGCAGAATGGTCAACGACATCTTCGGGCTGAAGCGCGATCTGCTGGAGCTGCGCCGCGCGGTGACGCCTGTGGTGGAAATGACGAACCGGCTCATGCGCTTTGATGTGCCGACCGTCGACCGCAGCACCCATCCTTACTTCCGCGACGTGCATGATCATGTGCTGCGCGTCGCCGAGAGCATCGACTATCTGCGGGAGCTGCTGAACTCGGCGCTGGAGGTGAACCTGCTGCTTTCGACCAATAACCAGGGCGAGGTGACGCGCAAGCTGGCGAGCTGGGCGGCGATCCTGGCGGTGCCCACGGCGGTGGCCGGCATTTATGGCATGAACTTCGACCATATGCCGGAACTCAACTGGCGGTTCGGCTATCCGATGATCCTGCTGGTGATCCTCGGCGCCTGCAGCTTTCTCTATTACCGGTTCAAGCGGTCGGGGTGGTTGTAGGGGCGACCCCGGCAAGATCGCTTCGCGATCTGCCTGTGCGGTCGCCCGTGTCGATGCCGTGCAACTTCGTGACAGGCGACCGCCGGTCCCCCCTACGTGATACGAAATGGCATCAAAATCCTTCGCACCTGCAACATCCGCCGATGCCGCTTGAAACGCCTCCGATTGGGTTTAGTATCTTGTGAAAGCTGAATAAGTGCCGCCGAAACAGGCGGCGGGACCGGGGCGAACCCGGCCGCGAAGGGAGGCGTCATGTGCAAGATCTTTGCCAGTCAAAGCCCTGAAGCCTATGAGCTTATTACCCGCTCTGTGCGGCTGAACGGGTATTCCACCAGCATCCGCCTGGAAGCCTATTTCTGGGCGATCTTGGACGAGATCTCCGCCCGCCAGAACATGACCGCGCCCCGCTTCATGAGCACGCTCTATGACGAGGTCATGGAACTGCGCGGCGAGGTGGGGAACTTCACTTCGCTGCTGCGAGTCACCTGCGCGCTCTATATCGGCAGCCTGCGGGACAAGCCGGGTGCGATTGCCGAGGATACGGCGCAAATCAACGGTCGTCATAAGGGAATACCACCACTTATCGACGCCGTGGCCTAGCCTTCATCCGGCGAAATTGCCGGGTGGGGCGAGATGGCGAAAGCAATCCATGTGATGGTTCGGGTGCGGGACCTGGACGCATCCCTGAAATTCTATGAGCGCGCCTTCGGCATGAAACTTGCCGACCGTTACGACTTCGACGGCTTTACGCTCGCCTATCTGCGCAATCCCGAAAACGACTTCGAAATCGAGCTGACATGGAACCATGGCCGGGCCGAGCCCTATGAGCTGGGTACGGGCTATGGGCATGTCGCATTCACGGTCGCCGATCTGGATGGCGAGCATAAGCGGCTCAACGATCTCGGCATCGGCCCGCTGCCGATCAAGGAGTTCCACCGCGACGGCGGGCTGATGGCGCGGTTCTTCTTCGTGCAGGATCCCGACGGCTATAAGATCGAGGTGCTGCAGACGCACGGACGTTATCACTAGCGGCAAAGGGCCCGTCATTCACTCCCATTGCCGCGGCAATAGAAGGAGGCTTGAAGATGAGCAAGAGCGGCATGAATCGCCGTCAGTTCCTGGAGGCGAGCAGCGTCGCTGTCGCAGGAACCGCGGCGGCAGTCGGCACGGGGACAATGCTGGTGGCGCCCGACGGCGCCTGGGCGATGACCCTGCAGGTGTTTGACGAACACACGGCGACCACGCTGTTGCATATGAGCCGTGAGATCTATCCCCATGACCGGCTCGGCGATGTCTACTACGCCCAGGTGGTCGAGGGCCTCGACGGCAAGGCGGCCAAGGACAAGGCGCTGGGCACGCTGCTGACCGATGGCGTTGCCGCCCTTGATAAGTCGGAGGGCGACGTGAAGTGGGTCGATCTCAGCCCCGGCTACAAGCTGGCGACATTGAAGCAGATCGAGACAACGCCCTTCTTCCAGACCGTCCGCGGAGAGCTGGTCACCGGCCTCTACAACAATCCGGCGGTATGGCGGCATTTCGGCTATGAGGGCGCGTCGGCGGAGTATGGCGGTTACATCGACCGCGGCTTCGACGATCTCGGCTGGCTGGACGAAGAGTAGGGAGGGCGGAACATGGCGGCAAAATACGATCTGAACAATGACGGCGTCGTCGTCGTCATCGGTTCCGGCGCCGGCGGCGGCACATTGTCCAACGAGCTGGCGCAGAAGGGTATCGACGTGGTCTGCCTGGAGGCGGGGCCACGGGTGGAGATGGACGATTTCGTCAACAACGAATGGGCGAATTTCGTGCAGATCTCCTGGCTCGACAAGCGCACGACCTCGGGCAGCTGGCGCGTGGCCAAGGATTTCGGAGGGCTGCCGGCTTGGATCGTCAAGGCGGTCGGCGGTTCGACCGTCCATTGGGCCGGCGCTTCGCTGCGCTTCCAGGAACATGAGTTCAAGGTGAAGAGCACCTATGGCGAAATCGCCGGCGCCAATCTTCTGGACTGGCCGCTGACGCTGCAGGAGCTGGAGCCTTACTACGCCCGCGCCGAGGACAAGATGGGTGTCACCGGCACCAACGACATTCCGCGCCTGCCCGGAAACAACAACTTCAAGGTCCTGGCGGCCGGCGCCAAACGGCTCGGCTACAAGGAGTTCCACACGGGCAACATGGCGATCAACTCGCAGGAGCGGGATGGCCGCGGTTCCTGCCAGCAGATCGGCTTCTGCTTCCAGGGCTGCAAGTCGGGCGCGAAATGGTCGACGCTGATCTCGGAGATCCCGAAAGGCGAAGCCACGGGCAAGTTGGAGGTGCGGCCGAATTCCCAGGTGCTGCAGATCCAGCATGACGACAGCGGCAAGGTCACCGGCGTGCTCTATGCCGACAAGGACGGCAAGCAGCAGGTGCAGAAGGCGCGCGCGGTGGCGGTCGCCGGCAATTCGATCGAGAGCCCGCGGCTGCTGCTGAACTCGGCGTCGGCGAAGTTTCCCGACGGGTTGGCGAACTCCTCGGGCATGGTGGGCAGGAACTACATGCGCCACATGACCGGCTCGGTCTACGCCATCTTCGACAAGCCGGTGAACATGTATCGCGGCACCACCATGGCCGGCATCATCAAGGACGAGGCGCGCTACGATCCGTCGCGCGGCTTCGCCGGCGGCTACGAGATGGAGACGCTTGCACTCGGCCTGCCATTCATGGCGGCGTTCCTCGATCCCGGGGCCTGGGGCCGCGATTTCACCTCGGCGATCGATGGCTATGAAAACATGGCCGGCATGTGGCTGGTGGGCGAGGACATGCCGCAGGAGAAGAACGGCGTCACGCTGCACGCGACGGAGAAGGATCAGTTCGGCCTGCCGGTGCCGAACGTGAACTTCGACGACCATCCGAACGACATCGCCATGCGCAACCATGCCTTCAAGCAGGGCTCGGCTGTCTATGCGGCGGTGGGGGCGAACCGGCTGATCGAGACGCCGCCCTATCCCTCGACGCATAATCTCGGTACCAACCGGATGAGCGAGAAGGCGAAGGATGGCGTGGTCAACAAGCATGGGCAGACTCACGACATCAAGAACCTGTTCATCTCCGACGGCAGCCAATTTACCACGGGGGCAGCGGAGAATCCGACGCTGACGATCGTGACGCTGGCGATCCGCCAGGCGGAGTACATTGCCGATCAAATGGGCAAGAACGAGATCTGACGCACGGGGCGAACGCCTCGGCCTGGGCCGGTCCGACTCCGCTGCGAGTCGGCCGGCCCTTTTCTTTCTCCGTGCCGTGGTTCCTTGACAGGCGGGACCCTGTGGTGAGGATGGCCGGGAACTCGACTTTCCGGCCATCGTTGTTCTATCAGTAGGTTCTGCAGGTCCGGCAATGCGGCGCGACGGCAATCAGGTCATCGGTCTGGTGGGCGATTTCGGCGGCTCGAACGCGCGCTTCGCGGTTGCCACCGGTGATGGCGAGGGCGGCATCGCGCTGTCTGCCGAGCAGGATCTGGTGACCTCGGCCTATCCTGACGTGGTGACGGCGGCGCGGCATTTTCTCGGCCAGCAGCGCGTCGGGCCGGTGAAGGCTGCCTGCTTCGCCATCGCCGGGCCGGTGACCGGCGACCGGGTGGAACTGACCAATGCGCGTTGGAGATTCTCGATCGCGGAGTCGCGCGCGGCCCTCGGACTCGACCATCTGGATGTGGTCAATGATTTTTCCGCTCTGGCGCTTTCGCTGCCCTATCTGAAGGGCGCCGATCTCGAACAGATCGGCGGCGGCGAGCCGGTTGCGAACGATGCAAAGGCGGTGATCGGCCCCGGCACTGGTCTCGGCGTTTCCGGCCTGATCTGGAGCGGGCGTGCCTGGATTCCGCTGAAGAGCGAGGGCGGTCACGCCACATTCTCACCTGTGGGCGAGCGCGAGCGGGAAGTCGGCCGTATTCTCGAACGGCGCTATGGCCATGTGTCCTGCGAGCGGGTGCTGTCCGGCAGCGGGCTGGTGAACCTGTATGAGGCGCTGCGCGAGATCACTGGCCAGGCGGCGGAAGATCTGATGCCGCCGCAGATCACGGCGAAAGCGCTGTCGGCGGAAGGCGGCTTGTGCAGCGAGGCGGTGGAGATCTTCTGCGCGGCTCTCGGCACCGCGGCCGGGAGTTTGGCGTTGACCCTGGGCGCGCGGGGCGGGGTCTATGTCGGCGGCGGCATCGTGCCACGGCTGCTGCCGTTGTTGCGGCGCTCGGCCTTCCGTGTGCGATTCGATGAGAAAGGGCGGCTCGCCGACTATGTGCGCGCCATTCCCGCCTACCTGATCCTGCGGCAGCATGCGGGGCTGCTGGGTGCGGCGGCGGCATTGGTGCAAGAGAAAAACAACGGCAAGGGAGACTAGAACATGGCGGCCGTTCAGATCATCCGCTTCGGCGTCGACGCGCCAGCGGCGGAGACGGGCAAGCCCGGCAATGTCATAAGTGGCGCCCCGCAGACCAGCGTGCAGAACTACTACACGGACAAGGGTGGCGAATTCTTCTCCGGCGTATGGGAGTCGACACCGGGGAAATGGACCATCAACTACACCGAGGATGAGTTCTGCATCATCCTCGAAGGACGCGCCGTGCTGACCGATGAATCCGGAAAGGTCGCAAACCTTCAATGCCGGCGATGCCTTCGTCATTCCCGCCGGATTCAAGGGGACGTGGGAGACGGTGGAGAAGGTGCGGAAGTACTACGCGATCAGCGAGCGGAAGGGTTAGGTCCTTTCGTTTGGCATAGTGGCATCCAAGAAATTCCTCCCCCGCGAAAGCGCTAGGGCATGCACAGATCTTCAGGGCTAGAAGTTTGGTACTAAAGGTTTCTCCCCTCTCCCCTTGGGGGAGAGGGGGCAGGGGGTGAGAGATCTTCGCGCTGCAGCGCGCCAAGAGTATTGCGCCGCTCGATCAAATCCGGACCCAAACTTTTCCTCGCATGCATTTGTGGGCCTGAGATGCGGTGCTGTCTTGAATGCGCGCCGCCGCGCGCAAACCCCTCATCCCCTGCCCCTTCTCCCCCAAGGGGAGAAGGGAATTCATGCTGTAGCCATCAAACAGCGCAAAGAAACGAGGTGAGTTCTTATCGACCGAACGAATTTCTAGAGCGCTGGCATCTTGAATGGCGCCACCAACTCATAAGCCCGCGCCGCCTGCAGCACCTTGGCATCCGCATACATCGGGCCGACAATCTGCACGCCCACCGGCAGGCCCGCCTTGGTCAAGCCGCAAGGCACCGTCGCCGCGGGCTGGCGCGTCAGATTGAACGGATAGGTGAAGGGCGTCCAGTCGGGCCAGCGGGTCTGGCCGGACCCGGGCGGCACTTCCACGCCGGCCTTGAAGGCGGGGATGGGAATCGTCGGTGTCAGCAGCAGGTCGCATTTCCGGTGCAGCACATTCATGGCGACGCCCAGCGCCTCGCGTTCCTTCACTGCTGCGAGATAATCCATCAGCGAAAGACGCGCGCCCTGTTCGGCAATATCGATCAGGCCGGGGTCCATCAGTTTGCGCTGTTCGAGCGTATAGGCGCGGAGCGCGTTGGCGGCGCCGGGGAACCAATGCTGGGCAAAGCAGCGGCCGCTATCGGGTAGCTTGGTATCGACTTCTTCGACATGGGCGCCGAGTTCGCCGAAACGCTTCGCCGCCGCAGCGACCAGCGCCGCGACTTCGCTATCCACGCTGGCGCCGGCAATGGTGGGCGCATAGCCGATGCGCAGGCCCTTCACGCCAGTATCGAGCTTGTCGAGATAGCTTGCACTGTCAGTCGGCAGTGCATACCAGTCGCGGTCGTCAGGCTGCGACAGCACGGTCAACATGAGCGCACCGTCGGCGACGGTACGTGTCATCGGACCTACATGAGCCAGGGTGCCGAAAGGGCTCAACGGATGGGCCGGCACGCGGCCGAAGCTCTGCTTGATGCCGAAGATGCCTGTGAACGCGGCGGGAATGCGGATCGAGCCGCCGCCGTCGGTCCCGATATGCAACGCGCCCATGCCGGTGGCGGCCGCCACTGCCGCGCCGCCGCTGCTGCCGCCGGGAGTCATCTCCGGGTCCCAGGGATTGCGGGTGATGCCCGTGAGCGGCGAATCGGTGACGCCTTTCCAGCCGAACTCGGGCGTCGTGGTCTTGCCCAGGAGCACCGCGCCGCTTTCCCGCAGGCGCGCCACCGAGGGCGCGTCCTCGTTCCAGGGTTGGTTGCGATCGACGGCCTTGGAACCGCGTAGCGTCGCCCAGCCCTTGGCGATGATCAGATCCTTCACGCTCGCCGGCACGCCATCGACCAAGCCCATCGGTTCGCCGCGCTGCCAACGCTTCTCCGATTCCCGCGCTGACGCCAGCGCTCCTGCTTCGTCGACGAAGCAATATGCGTTGAACTTCTCGTTATGGCGGGAGATCTGCGCCAACGCCGCCTTGGTGGCCTCTACAGGCGACAGCTTCTTTTGCTTGTAGGATTTGAGTAGATCGACGGCCGGCAGCATCGCCAATTCGGCAGACATGTAAACCCTGACCTCTTGCAAGTAGTAATGCGTCGCACGCATTCCTGTCATGCCCGCCGGTCCTTGTCGAGAGCGCCCCCGACCGCGTACATTCGCCGCCGGGGAAGGACCTCAACTCATGTCCGTCGCAGCCTACAACAGCGCGCAACGCACGCGCAGCCTGGTCGCTGTCATTGCCGCCGCACTCAGCGTCGGCATCGCCGTCGGCGCCATGGTGCCGCTGATCTCGCTACGGCTCGAGGCGGCCGGCTACAGCAATACCCTGATCGGCATCAACGGCGCGATGTTTCCGATCGGGCTGCTGGCGATTGGCTACTGGCTTCCGCCCATCCTGCGGTTCTTCGGTCCTCTGCGCGCCGTCTATTTCGGCGTCGGAGTGACATCGTTCAGCGTTCTGCTACTGCCGGTATTGGACAACTACGTCGCCTGGTGCCTGTTGCGGTTGGGGGCCGGCGCAGCGGGCGGCGTCTACTGGGTCATGAGCGAGACCTGGATCAACATGATGGTGACGGAGAAAACCCGAGGCCGGGTGATGGCGATCTATACCGCCACTATGGCCTTCGGCTTTGCCTTCGGGCCGGAAATCGTCGCCCGAATCGGCATCGAGGGCTTCCTGCCTTTCGTCATCGTCAGCGCTTTGTTGGCGTTGAGCGCGGTGCCGTTCTTCTTCGTCCATGACGTAAAGCCGGATATCCCCGCGCATGCCGGTGTCAATGTGCTGGGCGCCTTGCGTATCGCGCCTCTCGTCCTCTTCGCCGGCCTGGCCGGCGGCGCCGCAGAGAGCGCGCTCTATATTCTGCTGCCGCTCTACGGCACCGACGCCGGCTACGATCAGGCCAGCGCCGCCCGGCTGTTGACGTGGTTCTACATCGGCAATGTCGTGTTGCAGTTCCCGCTCGGCTATGTCGCCGATCGCTTCGGGCGGTTTCGCCTGCTTCAGCTCTGCGTCGCGGGGACGCTCATCGGCGCAGTCCTCCTGCCGCTGGTGTTCGCGCAGGAGCTGCCGCTGCGCACCATGCTGCTCCTCTGGGGCGGCGTGACCATGGGCATTTACACGCTATCCCTGGCGCTGCTGGGCGAGCGCTTCAAGCCGGGCGATCTTTCGGCCGCCAATGCCGCCTATGTCATGATGTACGAGTTCGGCGGCCTCGGCGGTCCGGTCATCGCGGGCGGCATGATGGACACGATGGGGCGGCAAGGCCTGCCGCTGTTCGCGGTGATCATCACGGCTGTGTATCTGATCTACGCGGTGGCGTCCGGACGGAAGGCGCCTGCCGGCCGTTAGCGCCCTTCCAGCTTCGTCAGCAGATGCTGGGCGGTGCCGAGGTCTTCGTGGCCGCCGCCGCCTGATTTGAACAGTGTGATCTCGTCGTCGCTTTGCCGGCCTGGTTTCTCGCCGCGCGCGAGCTGGAAGGTATCGGTGATGGCATCCTTGGCGATGAAGCCGGCTTCCAGGGGCTTGCAGATATCGCCGCAATGGGCGCCGGCGGTGAACCAGGCATCGATGAAGACGCGGGCGCGCTTGATGGCCGCGTCGTCGGCCTCGCGCATGTCCGGCCGAAAGCCTCCGACCAGGTCGAGATGCTGGCCGGGGCGCAGCCAGGCGCCCTTGATTAGCGGTTCCTTTGCCATGGTGGCGGCGGAGATCACATCGGCCCAGCGCACGACGCCTTCCAGATCGCCGGCGACCTCCACCCGAACGCCCGGCAACTCCAGCGCCGCCGCCATCTGCTGCGCCTTGGCGGCATTGCGGTTCCAGACGCGGACCTCGCGGATCGGCCTGACGGCGCAATGGGCCATGGCAAGGTGGGGTGCGAGCTGCCCGGCGCCGAGCATCAGCAGTTTGGCGGCATCCTTGCGCGCCAGATATGTGGCAGCGAAGGCGGAGTTCGCCGCCGTCTTGCGCAGTGTCAGCGCCGCGCCGTCGATCACCGCCAGGGGATAGCCGTTGCTGCCGTCGAACAGCACATAGACGCCGACGACGGAAAGCAGGCCCTTGGCCTCGTTGCCGGGAAACACACTGACCAGCTTCACGCCCTGATGCCGGCCATGCTGCCAGGCGGGCAGCAGCAGCCAGATATTCTCGCGGCCGTCGGGCAGTTTCTCCGTGAGATGGATCGACTTCGCCTCATCGACGCCGCGGCGGAATAGATCGCGCAGCGCTTCGACCAGCGGCGGATAGTCGAGGAGGGCGTGGACTTGTTCGGCGGTGACGTTGTGCATGGGAATCTTCGCGGTGATCTGGAAAAATCGGCGTCCTAGTTTGCCGCCGCGGCAGCGGCCGTGCCTGCCAGCGGATAGTGACATGCCACCTGCCTCCCGTCAGCCAGCGGCTGCAGGACCGGGCGCTCGGTGCGACAGCGGTCGGTGGCATAGCGGCATCGCGGGTTAAAGCGGCAACCGGCGGGCGGATTCATCGGGCTCGGCACGTCGCCTATCAGCACGATTCGCTTGCGCCCGGCGGCACGGTCGGGATCGGGCACCGGCACGGCCGAGATCAGCGCCTGGGTATAGGGATGGGCGGGCGCCTGATAGATCGTTTCCGTCGGCCCGGTCTCGACGATCGAGCCCAAGTACATCACGGCGGTGCGGGTTGAGATCTGCCTGATAACGCTGAGATCGTGGGCGATGAAGATGTAGGTGAGATTCAACCGCTCCCTCAAGTCGGTCAGCAGATTGACGATCTGCGCCTGGATCGACACGTCCAGCGCCGAGACCGGTTCGTCGGCGACGATCAGCCGCGGCTCCAGCGCGAGCGCGCGGGCGATGCCGATGCGCTGTCGCTGGCCGCCGGAGAATTCATGGGGAAAGCGCTGCAGATGATCGGGCATGAGGCCGACGAGGCCGATCAGTTCATTGACGCGCGCTTTGATATCGGCGGCGCTGCGCTTGCCATGGACCCGCAACGGCTCGGCGATCAGGTCGCCCACACGGCGCCGGGGATTGAGGGAGGCATAGGGGTCTTGGAACACCATCTGCATCTCGCCGCGCAGCGGCCGCATCTGGCGCCGGTTCAGGCTGCCGATTTCACGGCCCTGGAACCGAAGCTTGCCCGCGGAGATGTCGTAGAGCCGCACCAGGCAGCGGCCGAGGGTGGATTTGCCGCAGCCGGACTCGCCCACCAGGCCCAGCGTGTCGCCCGGCCAGACCTTCAGCGAAACTTTGTCGACGGCATGGACGATCTGCAGGCCGCCGGGCGTGAAGCGCCCGCCGACGGCGAACTCCTTGCTGACCTCGGCGGCTTCCAGGAGCGGCGCCGCGCCATTACCGGTCATGACGCACCCGCAGGCGCGGCGATCCGTCCGGCGCGCGCGGCCTCCCGTTCAGCCGGAGGGATGAAGCAGGCGGCCAGATGGCCGTTCTCGCCGCTCAGTTCCGGCCGCTGGCCGCAGGGATGAAAGCGGTGACGGCAGCGCGGCGCAAAGGCGCAGCCGGGCGGCAATGCCAGCAGCGAAGGCGGATTGCCGCCGATGGATTTCAGGCGGCGCGGCCGGGCGCCCTCCAGCGGCGGAATCGAATCCAGCAGACCCCAGGTATAGGGATGCCAGGGCGATTTGAAGAGGTCGCGCGTGACGCCCTGCTCGGCGACGCGCCCGGCATACATCACCATCACCCGGTCGGCCACTTCGGCGACCACGCCCATGTCGTGGGTGATGAGAACGACCGCCGATCCATGATCGCGCCGCAGCTTCAGCACGAGGTCGAGGATCTGCGCCTGCACGGTGACATCCAGCGCCGTTGTCGGCTCGTCGGCGATCAGCAACGACGGATTGCAGGACAGCGCCATGGCGATGACGGCGCGCTGGCGCATGCCGCCGGAAAGCTCGTGGGGATAGCGGTCAACGGCAGCGGCCGGATTGGCAAAGCCGACCTCGGCAAGAAGATCCACGGCGCGCTGCCTCGCCGCCGACTTTGTCACCTTGTTGTGCGTCATAACCTGTTCGGCGATCTGCCAGCCGATAGTGTAGACCGGCGTCAACGCCGTCATCGGGTCCTGGAAGATCATGGCGATCTCGTTGCCCCGCACATGACGCAGCTCCCGCTGCGGCAGGCCGATCAGCTCGCGGCCCTTATAGACGATCGAGCCTTCTATAGCCGCGTTGGGATCGATGATCAGTCCGATGACGCTGAGCAGCGAAACTGTCTTGCCCGACCCGGACTCGCCGACCACGCCGAGTATCTCGCCTTCACGCACATCGAACGAGACATTGTCGACGGCGCGCACCACACCCTGCTCGGTGCGGAAGGAGACACAGAGATTCCGGACGCTCAGCATGGCGCTCAGCGTCCCCGGCCGCGGGTGCGGACGCGCGGATCGAGCACGACATAGACCATATCGACCAGCGCATTCGCGGTGACGACGAAGAAGGACGCGTACATCACCGTCGCCATGATGATCGGCAGGTCCAGGTTCTTCAGCGCATCATAGGTCAGCTTGCCGATGCCCTGGAGCCCGAATACCACCTCGGTCAACAGCGCCGCGCCGCCGACCAGGGCGCCGAAATCCAGACCGAACAAGGTGACGATAGTGACAAGCGAGGTGCGGAGCGCATGGCGCACGAGAATGCGGGTCTCGCTCAATCCCTTGGCGCGGGCGGTGCGGATGTAGTCCTCCTGGCCCGCTTCCACCAGGTTGGCCCGCAGCACGCGGCCATAGAGGCCCATATAGAGCGTGGCCAATGTCGCCCAGGGAATCACCAGCGTCAGGAACCATCCGGCGGGATCCGTCAGCAGCGGCTTGTAGCCGAGCGGCGGCACCCAGGAGAACAGCCAGGTGTGGTGCAAGCGGCTCTGGCTCAGCAAATTCATCACCTCGCCGAGCCAGAAGACAGGCATGGACACGCCGATCAGGCCCAGGATCATCAGTGTCCGGTCCAGCACGCTACCCTTGGTCGCGGCGGCGATCAGGCCGATGAGGATGCCGCCCACCATCCAGAGTACCGCGCCGCCGATTACCAGAGAGAGCGTCACCGGGATAACGGCCGTGACAGCCGGCACCACCTTCCAGCCTCTGTTGACGAAAGAGGTGAGGTCCTGCGTGATGAACAGCTTGGTCATCATCCGGCCATACTGCACGGGCAGCGGCCGATCGAGGCCGAAGCTTTCGCGCACCGCCAGCAGCGTCTCCTGCGAAGCGTTGCGGCCGGCAATGCGCGACGCGGGATCGGCGCCCGGCGTGGCGAAGAAGATGAGGAAAACGAGCACGCTGATGCCGAACATCACGAACAGCATCTGCCCCAGGCGTTGGATCAGGGCGAGCAGCATTACGCGCCTATGCGCAATTTCGAGCGGGGATCGAGCGCGTCCCGCAACCCGTCGCCGAACACGTTCAGCGTCAGCACCGTGAGCGCGATGGCGATGCCCGGAGCCAGCGCGACCATCGGCCGGGAATAGAGCAGGCCCTGGCCGTCCTGGATGATGGTGCCCCAGCTTGCGTCAGGCTGCTGCACGCCGATGGAGAGGAAGGACAGCGCCGATTCCGTGACCATGTTGATCGCCATCAGCAAGGGCACGAAGACGATCAGCGTCGTCGTCACATTGGGCAGAATATCGCGGAACAGGATGCGACGGGCCGGCACGCCGAGGCCGACGGAGGCGAGCACGAACTCGCTCTCCTTCAATGAGAGTACCTGGCCGCGGATCGGCCTCGCCACATAGGGCACGAAGATGATGCCGATGATAACTATCGGCAGCGCCAGGCTGCCGGCGTTGATGGAGATCGGGCCGATATCGATGCCGTGGCTGATGAGTACGATCGACAGCGAGATCGCCAGCAGATAGACCGGAAAAGCCCAGAGCACATCCAGGCAGCGGGAGAGGACCCAGTCGATCCAGCCGCCGAAGAACCCGGCGGTGAGGCCGACAAGCGAGGCGAAGAACAGGCAGATGAGCGTCGCCACGCCCGCGATCAGCAGCGAGTTGCGTCCACCATAAAGCAGCCGCGCCGCCACGTCGCGCCCCTGGCCGTCGGCGCCCAGCATGTAGGCCGTCGGATTCCAGGTCGGGCCGATCGGCGTGAAGCCGAGGCCGAGACCCGCGGTCGAGGCCTCCATGATCGGTATCTGCTGGCCGTCCAGCTCGATCTTGCCGCTGAGATTGGAGCGGAAGGGATCGGTCTTTGCGACGTAGCCGGCATAAATTGGCGCCAGCAGGCAAAGCATGACGATGACCAGAAAGACCAGCAGCGCCGCCATGGCGGCGCCGTCCCGGCGCAACTTGCGGAACGCCGTGACCCAGGGGCCGCGGCTGGGCAGCGACGGCAGGAGCGAAGCCTTGCCGGCAAGATCGGCCGCGGACACCGTGCGATCCGTCATGCAAGTCGGCTCCTGCCGCCGCGCCCTCTACGCCTGGGTACCGCCGTGGCGGTCTACTTCACCCAGGACTGCGTCACGATCCAATAGTACTGGGCATTGAACTTGTAGTTGCCCAGCCGCTTCGACACGAAGTCGACGCGCTTTGGCGTGAACAGCGGCACGGCCGGAGCCTTCTCCATGACAGCCCGGTCGATCTCCGCCCACATCTTGTCGGCGGCCGCCTGATCGGTGATCGCCAGCTTCAACGCCTCATCCATTCTCGCCTGGATCCCCTTGTCGCAGAATCCGGCGATGTTGACCGAGGAATCCGAACCCGGATTGAAGGAGCCGCAGCCGAACAGGATGTTCAGGAAGTCCGACGCCGCCGGATAATCCTGATACCACTGGGTGACACTGATCTGCGTGTTGTTGTTGGTGTTCTGGATATAAGTGAACTGGATGTTCGAGGAGATCGGCTTCACGCTGGCCTTGTAGCCGATTTCGTTCAGCACGCTCTGCAGATAGGTGCCGACGGCCTTGGACACGGCGCTATCCTCGGAGATCACGGTGACTTCCTGCCCGGCGGTGCCGGATTCCTGCACCAGCTGCTTGGCTTTCTCGATGTCAGGCGCCGACCAGGTCTCGCCCGGATTCGCCGTGTAGAGACAGAAGGGCTGGTGCCCGGGGAAGCCCGGCGGCAGCACCTGGCATACCGGCGATGCCAGAACCGGCCCGCCGAACAAACTGACGAGCGCATTGCGGTCGACGGCGAAGTTCACCGCCTGCCGCGCCTTCTCGTTGTTGAAGGGCGGGATATTCACGTTCATCGGCGCATACCACCAGGCAGTCAGGGTATTGATATGCACCTGGTCCGCATACTGAGTGCCCAGCTCCACCAGGCGATCGGCCGGCGGCGGGTCCAGCGTCCAGTCGGCCTCGCCATTCTGGATCGCGGTCAGGGCCGCTTCGTCGGTCAGGCCGAAATCGTAGTTGATCTCGTCCGGATAGCCGTCCGGCTGCGCATCGGCGCTCCACTCCTTGAAGTGCGGATTGCGCACCATCTTGAGCTGCTTGTTCGGATCATAGGCGGCAATCATGTACGCGCCCGTGCCCGGGATGGGCTGCGTGCCGACATCGGTGGCCGGTGTATCGGCCGGCAGGATGACCGCGTGGGGCAGGGCCAGTTTCTGCATCAGTTCTGGATCGGGCTGGTTGAGATTGATGGTGACCGTTCCGGCCGCTTCATCGATGACCACGCCGCCTTCCAGCGTACAGGTGGCCGGCTCGGCCAGGCACTTGTCCGCGCCGACGAACACGGAATAGAAACCGCCGGAGGTCGGGCTGGATACCTTGAAGATGCGCTGGTACGAGGCAGCGACATCCTTCAATGTCACTTCATTGCCGTTGGAGAACTTGATGCCCTTGCGGAGCTTGAAAGTGTAGCTCTTGCCATCATCGCCGACCGTTGGCAGCGCTTCGGCCAGATCGGGCACGATCTCGAAGCCCTTCACACCCTCGTCATGCTTGAAGGTGACCAGGCCGTCATAAATCGACTGGTAGATCTGCCAGTATTGCAGCGTGTAATTGATGTGCGGATCGATCGTGCCGCCGGCGCCTACCGCCAGCAGCCGCATGGTGCCGCCCTTGTGGGCGGGATCCAGCTCCGCCGATGCCGGCGCGGCTGCGGATAGGGACAGCAACGGCCGCCGCCGCTACGCCCGCGAACTTGATGCGTGTTGAAATCATTTGCGTCTCCTCTTCTCCCTGCTGGGTTTCTTGGGTTTGCCGCCCAATTTTCTGGCGCGCGCCGGCTTGTCATGCTCGGCGAGGAAATCGCCGATGACCTGCAGGCAGCGTTCCTGCTCCTCGACATGGGGCATATGGCTCGAGTTCTCGAAGATCTCCCATCGCGCATTCTTGATGCCGTCGGCGAATGGCTGCACAACGGCGGGCGTTGCCTCGTCGTAGCGGCCGGAGATCAGCAAGGTCGGCGCAGTGATGCGGCTGACCTGATCGATGATGTTCCAGGCCTTGAGCGAACCGATGACATGGAACTCGCTGGGCCCGTTCATGGTCTGATAGACGGTCGGGTCCGCGGCGATCTGCGCGAAGCTTCGCGCCACTTCCGCCGGGATCGGCTTGATGCGGCAGACATGCCGGCTGTTGAACACCTGGACCGCCTTCTCGTACTCGGCGGAATTCGTGGTGCCGTCTCTTTCATGCTTCAGCAGCGTCGCCTGCACTTCCGGCGGCAGCGCTTCGCGCAGCCGGTTCGCTTCCTTGACCCACAATTCCATCGAGGGAGGCGAGTCGGCGATGGTCAGGGAGCGCAGGCCCTTCGGCCGCCGGATGCCATGCTCGGCGCCAAGCATGCCGCCCCAGGACTGGCCGACGACGTGATAGGCCTTGGCGATGCCCAGGGTCTTCAGCAGATTATCGAGTTCATCCAGGAACAGTTGGACGGTCCAGAAATCCTTCGGCTTCTCCCGGAGATGTGTGGATCGGCCGCAACCAAGCTGATCGTACTGGATGACCGCACGGCCCGTCGCCGCCAGCAGCTTGAATCCATCCGTGTAGTCATGGGCGGCGCCAGGCCCGCCATGGAGGATGACGACAGGCGGCTTCTTCGCTTTCAATTCTCCGGTGACCCGGAACCAGGTCATATAGCCGCGGAATTCGGCATAGCCCTCGCGGACATGCAGCATGCCGGCCATCGCCTCTCGCCCTCCCGCTTGCGGTCCGCCGTTGGCCGGCAGTACCGGAATATTGTTCGGACGCCCGCGCTTTGGGCTCCCGCTCCTACTTGCGGATGGGAACTATCGGGGTTCGGTGCCGGACGGTCAACCGGCGCGCGGACGAGATGACGCGACAGTGAACCGCCGCGGGGCCGAGGTTCACCGGTCGTGCGGCCCCATTGCCCGGGCAGCCATGGAGCGGGCTGAAGAAGTCATGCTAGGATTTGGCATGACCAGTTCCATCGCCCATGCCCTGGCCGCGATCGGCATTCTCGTCGGCCTGACGATTTCCCCCGCCTGTGAGGCGCAGGAAGAGGCGGAGCGCTGCGGCGCTCTGCCGGTGGCCGTCATCGCCAAGCGGGACGGCCTGCGCGCGGCGGCGGCGGCAGGTGACTATCAGGCAATGGTCAAGCTCGCCGACGATTCCGAGTTCATCTACAGCTTCGGCGATGAGGGCGATCCCGCGTCCTATTGGCAGAGTCTGAAGGCCGATGGCATCGACATTCCGCAAATCGTCGTCGCGCTGCTGGACATGCCCTGCGCCAAGCTGACCTATGACAGCGGCACCGAGTTCGTCTGGCCTAGCGCCAACGAGATTCCCTATGCGGAGCTGACGACCGAGGAGATCGACGCCCTGCAGGCGATCTACAACGGCAAGCTCGAGGAGAACTATCTCGAAGGGCCCGAGATCGGCTACTACGTCGGCTGGCGCCTCTTCATCGCCGAAGACGGCCGCTGGACCACGCTGGTGGCGGGTGATTGACGCTCACGTCACCGCGTTCGGCAACTCCGACTTGCGGCGCGCGATGAAATCCAGCAGCGCTTCGTCGATGGCGGAATCCAGCGGCGGCGGTTCGTACTGCGCCAGCAGGCGCTGGGCGGCCTCGGTGGCGCGCTGGTTGGCGTCCTTCGCGCCCTCGGCCTCCCACTGCTCGTAGCTGTTGTTGTCGGCGATCTGCGAAGTATAAAACGCAGTCTTGAAGTTGCGCTGGGTGTGGGCGCAGCCGAGATAGTGGCCGCCAGGCCCGACCTCGCGGATGGCATCCAGCGCGCGGTTTTCTTCTGAAAGGTTTATGCCGCCGGCGAAGCTCTGCAGCATGGCGATCTGGTCGGCGTCGAGCATGAACTTGCCGTAGCCGGCGGCCAATCCCGCTTCCAGCCAGCCGGCCGAATGCAGGATGAAGTTGGTGCCGCCCATCAGCGTCGGGATCATGGTGGCGACGGATTCATAGGCGGCCTGGGCGTCGGCGATCTTGG
Source organism: uncultured Alphaproteobacteria bacterium (assembly GCA_963851215.1). Lineage (GTDB taxonomy): Bacteria > Pseudomonadota > Alphaproteobacteria > Dongiales > Dongiaceae > DATKFM01. Next base: position 734,711 of record CAWKOG010000020.1, on the reverse strand, counting down.
AGCCATTCAACATGCCGCCGGCGCGCACGGGCAGGCCGTACTTCCGTGCCAGTTGCGTGGCCACATAGATCATCTGCGCCGGTTCCGGCGTGCCCATCATCGGCGCGCCCGATTGCATGGAGACGGTCGTGGCAAACACGCCATAGACCATCGGCGCGCCCGGCCGGATCAGCTGTGAGAAGGCGATGCCGGCCAGCACTTCGGCATTGAGCTGCGCGATGGCGCCGGCGGTGGAGGCGGGGGCCATGGCGCCCGCCATGATGAAGGGCGTCACCAGCACTGCCTGGTTGTTGCGGGCATAGACGGTCAGCGCCGACAGCATGGTGCCGTCCCATACCATCGGCGAGTTGCAATTGACGACGGAAGTCAGAACGGTCTTTTCGCCGACGGTCTTCTCGCCGAACAGGATCTGCGCCAGCCTCACCGTGTCTTCCGCGCGCTCGGGCGCCGTGACGATGCCCATGAAGGGCTTGTCGGAATATTTGATATGGGAATAGACAATGTCGAGATGGCGCTTCGGCACCGGCACGTCCACCGGCTCGCAAATCACGCCGCCGGAATGATGCAGCACCGGCGTCATATAGGCGAGCTTGATGAAATTCTGCAGGTCTTCCAGCGTGCCGTAGCGGCGCTTGTTCTCGAAATCGCGCACGAAGGGCGAGCCGTAGGTCGGCGCGAACACGGTGTTGCGTCCGCCGATCACCACGTTGCGCTCGGGATTGCGCGCATGCTGGGTATATTGCGCCGGCGCGGTCTTGATCTTCTCCAGCACCAGGCCGCGGGGGAAATGCACGCGATCGCCCCGCACGTCGGCGCCGGCCGCGCGCCACAGCTTGATCGCCGGCTCGTAGCGGAATTCGATGCCGATCTCCTCGAGGATGGTCATCGATTCCTCGTGGATCAGCTCCAGCCCCTCGGCGTTCAGCAGCTCATAGAGCGGGATCTCGCGGGTGATGTACTTCTTCTGCACGATCGGCGCTGATGCCCGCTCCGCCCGTCTCGCTACTTGTCCGCCGCGCCGCCGCACCAACGCCTCTGTCATGTTCTATTCCTTCGTTTTCAGAGCCGGATTGAGTCTAAGACGAACGTGGCACCCTGATCCAGGTAATGAAATTTCACCAAAAACCCCGCTGCGTCGCCTTTCGCCCTCGCCGGACGGTTTGCAACTCCCGCCGTATGAAAAATGCGAAGGCGTTTTTCGTACCCCGGACGCGCCCAGGAAAATCACATTTTTCCCTTTAAAATCAAATATATATATTGATTTCAATCGGCCCAGGCTGCTCCGCCTTTCTAAATTCTCGTTAACCAAGACCGAAACCGTTTCTTAACACGACAGGGTGACGATGGAGGATCGAACGTCCTGGCCCGGCCTCGGCGTTCACCGGACACCCTTCAATCGGAAGGACGCGACGCCGATGGCAAACCTCTCCATTCACCCGATCTCCTCGGAACCGGTCGAACGCGGCACGCGCGTCGGCGGAACGCAGTCGCCCGTGGGGGCGATCCTGCAGCGCCTGAGCCGCGAATTCACCGGCCCGGCGCAGACGGAAGCTCCGGCTGACGGGATGGAGGGCCTGGCGCCCGCGACCAAGACTGGATCTTCGCTCGCCTTCCTCTCGCGCTGCATCGTTCTCCAGGCGGTCGGGCTTGCCGGCGTGGCGGCCCTGTGGATCGCCGGCCTGGCCACGCAAGCCCTTCGAGGCCAATGGCGTCCTTGCCATGCTCATTCTCGGCATCGGCCTGATCGGCGTCGCCTGCGTGTTCCTGCAGCGCTGGCGCGATGTCCAGTGGATCGCCACCCATGTGGTGCGTATCGGCCTGCTGGGCACGGTGATCGGCCTGATCGCTGCCTTTTCCAGCGTGCATGGCGGCGCCTCCAACGACCCCAACCAGATCCGCGAGATGATCGCCGCCGTCGTCGACGGCATGTACATCTCGCTTTATGCCACGTTGCTGGGTATCGGCTGCAACCTCTGGCTCAAGGTCAATCTGCGGCTGCTCGGCAATTTCCATGGATGAGGAGACGCTCACCGTTTGGCTGGATACCGCCCTGTTGATGCTGGGCGGCTTCATCCTGACGACCGTGCTGATGATGTCGGTGGTCAATCCGCCGGCGAAATCGGCCGACAGCGAAGGCGACAAGGCGCCCGGCAATGTGGTGATCGAGGCCCAATGGCCCGACAAGCTGGATGCCGATGTCGACCTCTGGGTCGAAGCGCCGGGAGACCGGCCGGTGGGCTATTCCAACAAGAGCGGCCAGATCTTCAGCCTGTTGCGCGACGATCTCGGCAAATCCCAGGACATCACCGATTTCAACTACGAGATCGCCTATAGCCGCGGCATGCCGCCGGGCGAGTATGTGATCAATGTCCATCTCTACCGGGCGATCAACGCCTCCTTTCCGATCCAGGTGAAGCTGGTGGCCAGCGTGCGAGCCGACGAGGAAGGCAAGTCGCGCCAGCTCGTGACGACGAATGTCGAACTGTTGCGCCTCAACGATCAGGTGACGGCGTTCCGCTTCAATCTGGATGCCGAAGGCAATCTGGTGCCCGGCAGCGTCAACAGCCTGTTCAAGGAACTGCGGGTGGCGTCGCAATGATTTCCTTCGCCATCATCTTCGCGCTGCTGCTCGGCGGCTTCGTATTCCTGGTTCTGCCGCGCGGCAGGTTCTGGTGGCGCGCCGTTTCCGCTTCGCTGTATGTCGTGCTGCTCGGCCTGGTCTATGGCGGCGCCGTGGAAATGCTCGGCCAGCCCAAGCCGGTGCGTCTGGAATGGCGCGGCGACATGGCGGAAGCCGACCTCCTGGGAGCCTCGCTGAAGGAAGGCCAGGCGATCTATGTGCTGCTGCAGTTTCCCGACGGCGCGGCACCACGCTACTACGAGTTCCCCTGGAGCCAGAAGATGGCCGAACAGATCCAGAAGGCGCAGCGCGAGGGGCAAGCGAACGGCACGGGCGTCAAGATGAAGACCGCCAAGGGCCAGTCGGGCGACGATCCCCGCGAGCCGATGTTCTACGCCATGCCGCAGCCGACCCTGCCGGATAAGAACTACGTCGCCAGCGGCGACACGCTGGTCTATCAGCAGCCGGGCGCCAATCCGTAGGCCTAGGCCTGCCAGTTCGGCAGACTAACCAACATCTTCCCGTAAGCGAGCAGCGGGGGCACCCCTGCGGCAGGCCCGCCATCCGGGCAGCCCGTCGTGGCACCCAGGTCGCGCTCGGGTATCCGTTTGAACCCCAGGCGCTCGTAGAGACGGTGCGCCGTAGTCTGGAAGATGGCGCTATGCAGGCAGATAGCGGGCGCCTCATGCTGCCGCGCCTCGCCGATGCACCAGCCCACCAATCTCTGGCCGATGCCGCGGCGGCGAGCGGCCGGGTCCACCGCCAAGGCGCGCACCGAGGCCCAGCGGTCGGGGTCTTCAACATCTAGTTTGTCGCCATCGGCGATAAGCGCGACGGCGCCGACGATTTTCTGACCTTGCTCGGCGACCGCGGTCCTGACGCCCGGCCGCGCGGTGATCAGGTCGCGTAGGCTGCAGAAATACTCGTCATAGAGATTTGCCGGGAATCAGCGGCCGATACTCCGCATTGGCAGCGGCAATGACGGCGAGGATGGCCGCCTTGTCGCCGGCTGCCGCCGGCCGCACGGTTATTGGCGCTCGGTGACTTGGATTTCGCAGGGCATTTGCCATCGTTTACTCCACCACAGGGACTGCTTCGATAAGGCTTAACGGCGAATTCGTCGGGATCACGCGCACCAGATCAAGTCCCGCCGCCGCCAGGATGCCGCGATGCTCTCGCTCGGTGCGCTCCTGGCCGCCGGCGACCACCATCATGCTGATGTCGAACAGCTTGGCCTCGGCGGCGCCGCTGCCCGCGGGAATGAGCCGCTCGGCCAGCAGCAGGCGCGAGTCCGGCCGCATCGCCCGCCAGCAGTTGCGCAGGATCAGCATCGCCTGGGCGTCGCGCCAATCATGGATGATGTTCTTCAGCAGGTAGACATCGCCGCCCATCGGCACCGACTCGAAGAAATCGCCTGATGTGCAGACGCTACGCCCCGTGAGGCCCGCCGCCGCCATCTTGCGCTCGGCTTCCTCCGCGACCATCGGCAAATCGTAGATCAGGCCGGAAAGCTGGGCATGGCGGCGCAACAGCGCCACCGCCATCGTGCCGTCGCCGCCGCCGACATCGATCACCTTGCCGACTCCGGAGAAATCATAGGCGGCCAGGATGGCGTCGGCCTCCTGGCTGCGAGAAGCTGCTCATGCCGCTGTTGAACACCGCCGCCGCATCCGGGCGCGCCATCAGAAAGTCGAACAGCGGCTCGCCATGCACCTCGTCGAAGGCGGGCTGCCCCGTCTGGATGCTGTGATGCATGCGGCCATAGGCCTGCCACAGCCATTCCTCGCCATAGAGCAGGGCCATGCCATGCAGGGATTCCGCAGCGTCCTTGCGCAGGGTCTGCCCCACGGGCGTCAGGGCAAAGGCGCCGTCGCCGGTTTCCCGGAAGATGCCGACGGCAGCCAGCGCCCGCAGCAGGCGGTATAGCGCCCGCGGCTCGGCGCCGGTCGCATCGGCAAGCTGGCTTGCCGTCTGCGGCGCTTCGGCCAGGCGGTCGGCGATCTGCAGCTTGGCGGCGACGTGAATCATCTGGGTGACGCGGAAGCTCAGGATCATCTGCCGGAGCGTGGCGGCGGCCGCGTTGCTCTGGGATTTGCGGGTACGGGTGGCGTTCAACTCTATCCTCCAATTCATTCTTGCTTGCCGGGGTCGCTCCGTCATGCGGGGGCGCAGGTCGCGCGCCGCAAGGCACTGACAGCGCCCTCGGTTCGGCCAGTTCGTTTCTTTTGGGTAGCGGAAGCTGTGGTTCAAACCTGCTGCGAGTACCGGGACCAAAACGCGCCGGCGCTCCCTTGGGAACATCCGGCACCACTCTCTACGCATGATAAATACGCATACCCCAGGCCCAATTCCACAATCGCCGGGGAATTCTGACGGGTATGTGACGAAGATCACAAAGGCGGGGCAGGGGCGTCGAACCGCCGCAGGGCAGCAAAACTCGTAAGGTCAATCACTTATCAGAGCCGATGAATTATTTGAATTCTCGAGTGCGGTTTCCAGCCACGAGCGCATAAAGAGTAGCCGCTACCAGAACCGGGGAAATCCGAACACCCTGGCGATGCACCGATCGCACGCTCCGATGACTAAAACAATTCCCGCAATGTGTGTGACGAGCGCCAGCATGGCGACGGGCCAGACCGGCCACGCTTCGTACCAGCGGTCATGGCTCGCCGGCCAGAACAGAATCGCCAAGGCGAGCCATACCAAGAGAAAGAATACCCCGAAAATCAATGCCAGCCACCGCCTCCGTGGCTTGGGCGGGGATGAATTCCAGAACCAGACGGTGTTCACAAAGTTGCAGTATCTGCAGGACATGTTTGCCATGGGGTTCAGGCCGTCCAGGTGGTGTGCAGTCTACAGTCTCTCGCAAACGGATTCCGCACCGAAGATTACCCGATCCGCTTCTGCGTCTCCGGATCGAACAGCACCGCCTTCTCCATGTTGAACGCAAACGGCGCCGCCTGGCCGGCGCGGGCCTGGGCGTCGGCGCGCATCCTCGCGATGACTTCCTTGCCACCCAGTCTCGTCACCACATAGGTGTCGGAGCCTGTGGGCTCCACCACCTCGACATGGCATTGCGCTTCCTGGATATGGCGGCTGCCGCGGTCAGCGCCGGCGGTGTCGGTGATGGCCTCCGGGCGCAGACCCAGGATCACGTTTCGGCCGGCATAGCCGGCGGCCTTGCCGTTCGGCAGCGCCAGCCGGATTACGCCACCGGCGGCATCGAGGGTCAGCGCAACGCCGCCGGTCTCCACTTGCGCCTGCACCAGGTTCATCGAGGGTGAGCCCATGAATCCCGCAACGAAGATGTTGGCCGGGCGGTTATAGACCTCCTCGGGCGTTCCGAGCTGCTGCACCTCGCCGGCATTCATCACGGCGATCTGGGTCGCCAAGCGTCATCGCCTCGATCTGGTCGTGGGTGACATAGACGATGGTCGTGCGCAGGTTCTGATGCAGCCGCTTGATCTCCGTGCGCATATCCACCCGCAGCTTGGCATCTAGATTAGATAGCGGCTCGTCGAACAGGAACACCCGGGGCTTGCGCACCAGCGCGCGACCCATGGCGACCCGCTGGCGCTGGCCGCCGGAAAGCTGACTCGGCCGCCGCTTCAGCAGATGCTCGATCTGCAGCAGCTTGGCCACTTCGGCGATGGCCTTTTCCCGCTCGTCCCTGGGTACGCCCCGCATCTCCATGCCGAAGGCGATATTGCCGGCCACGGTCATGTTGGGATAGAGCGCGTAGGACTGGAACACCATGGCGATGTCCCGCTGCGACGGATGCACTTCGTTCACCCGCGCTCCCTTGATGCGGATTTCTCCCTCGGTCACTGATTCCAGCCCGGCGATCATGTTGAGCAGGGTGGATTTGCCGCAGCCAGACGGCCCCACCAGCACCAGGAAATCGCCTTCCTCGACGGCGATGTCGATGCGCTTCAGCACCTCCGTGCCGCCGAACCGCTTGCCGATGCCGTCGATCTCCAGGAATGCCATCGTCTAGCCCTTCACCGCGCCGGCCATCAGCCCGCGGACGAAATAGCGGCCGGCCAGCACGTAGACCAGCAGCGTCGGCAGCGCTGCGATCATCGCGCCCGCCATATGCACGTTGTACTCCTTCACGCCGGTGGAACTGGAAACCAGGTTGTTCAGCGCCACCGTCATCGGCGCGGCGCCGCCGGCGGCAAAGGAGGCGCCGAACAGGAAGTCGTTCCAGATGTTGGTGAACTGGAAGATCACGGTGACCACGATGATCGGGCCGGAGCTTGGCAGCAGGATACGGAAGAAGATGCGGAAGAAACCCGCCCCGTCGATCATCGCTGCCTTAATCAGCTCATTGGGAAAGGCTTCGTAGTAGTTACGGAAGAAGAGGGTGGTGAAGCCCAGGCCATAGGCCACATGGACCAGGATCAGCCCGGGCGTGGAATTGGCGACGCCGAGCTTGCCCAGCACCTGCGCCATCGGCACCAGCACGACCTGGAACGGGATGAAGCAGCCGAACAGCATCAGCCCGAAGATCAGCCGGTGCCCCGGGAAGCGCCACTTGGTCAATACATAGCCGTTGAAGGCGCCGAGCAAGGTGGAGATCACTACCGCCGGCACCACCATGCGGATCGAGTTCCAGAAATAACCCTTGAGACCCTCGCAGGTCAGGCCGATGCAGGCAGTACCCCAGGCGTTGAGCCAGGGCTCGATCGTCGGCTGCTGCGGCAGTTGCAGCATGTCGCCGTTGCGGATCTCGTCCAGCGTCTTGAACGAGGTCACGAGCATGACGAACAGGGGCAGCAGGTAGATCGCGGCGAACAGCAGCAGCGCACCATAGATCACGATGCGGCCGATTTTCGGCGCAGCCACGCCGCCAGCAGCGGGAGCGGCCGCCGCGCTGCTACTCATGGCGCTTCTCCCGGAGTTCGGAATAGAGGTAGGGCACGATGACCGCGGCGATGGTCATGAGCATGATGACAGCGCTCGCCGCGCCGACGCCCATCTGGTTCCGGGTGAAGGTATAGGAATACATGAAGGTCGCCGGAACTTCCGTGGCCCGGCCAGGTCCGCCGCCGGTCAGGGCGATCACCAGGTCGTAGCTCTTGATGGCCATATGGGCGAGCACGATGAAGGCCGACAGGAACACCGGCCTTAGCATGGGAATGATGATGCGCCGGTAGATGGCGACAGTGGAAGCGCCATCGATCTGCGCCGCGCGGATCAGCTCACTGTCGATACCACGCAGGCCCGCCAGGAAAATCGCCATGACGAAGCCGGAAGACTGCCAGACGGCGGCGATGACGATGGTGTAGATCGCCTTGTCCGGATTGATCAGCCAATCGAACGTAAAGCTCGTCCAGCCCCATTCATGCATGGTCTTTTCCAGGCCGAGCCCGGGATTAAGGAACCATTGCCAGGCCGTGCCTGTGACGATGAAGGACAGCGCCATGGGATAGAGATAGACCGGCCGCAGCAAGCCTTCGATGCGGATGCGCTGGTCCAGCAGGATCGCCAGCAGCAGCCCAAGACCGATGCAGATGCCGATATAGAGCGTGCCGAAGATTCCCAGGTTCTGCAGCGCCACATACCAGTTCGGCTGCGCCCAGAGCCGCGCATAAGCGCTCAAGCCCGTGAAGCCGTAATTCGGCATCATCTTGGACTCGGTGAAGCTGAGATAGATCGTCCAGAGGATGAACCCGTAGACGAACAGCAGCACGATAGCGAAAGACGGCGCCAGCACCAGCTTCGGCAGCTGCCGCTGCAGCCAGCCGATGGCGCTGTCGGTTGTAGTGGTTGCCGCTGTCATGCTCGGCATTGCGAAAGCGAACGCAGGCGCGTGAATGCCAAGATTGTCCCCTCTCCCCACCGGGGGAGAGGGGCAGGGGTGAGGGGGCTCCGCGCGGGAGCGCGCATAGACAATCTGCTTACGCCAATGCGTACTTCGTCATTGGCAATTCTACTACGCGACGAATGCTCAGATTTTGACAGTTAAGTCGTTGTTGCGCTGCCGCGTACGGAACCCCTCACCCCCTGCCCCCTCTCCCCCAAGGGGAGAGGGGAACAACCTAAATTCGCACAATGCGGGGATGTGACGGCGTGCATAGATCAGAGTAGCAGGGACGGACTATATCCGCCCCTGCACCCTCACTGCCGCGCTCGGCTACTGCGCGCCGGCCACTGCGGCCATCAGTTGCTTCACCGCCTCTTCCGACGACATGGCGCCGTTGAAGTGGTTGGTGACCACGTCGTAGATGGCGTTTTTCACCGCCGCCGGGGCCGCATGGCCGTGGGCCAGGCTGCCGATCAGGTGGTTGTCGGCGGAAGCTTCCTTGAGATCCGCCATCGCCTTTTTGCCGCAATCGTCGAAGGCTGCGTCGGACACGTCGGTGCGCGCCGGCACCGAGCCCTTCACCACATTGAAGGCCGACTGGAAGGTCGGCGCCATGATCGCCTTGGCCAGCTCCACCTGCGCGGGCTTCTGCGCATCGCCGACCGCAAAGAGCACAAACTGGTCGGAGTTGAAGGTGACGTTGCCTTGCGTGCCCGGGAAGCGGAAGCAGAGGAAATCCTGCCCCGGCTTCTGGCCGGCATTCAGGAATTCGCCCTTGGCCCAGTCACCCATGATCTGCATGCCGGCTTCGCCCTTGATCACCATGGCCGAAGCCAGGTTCCAGTCGCGGCCGGAGAAGTTCGGATCCAGATATCCGCGGACCTGGGTCATGCGGTCGAATACGGCCTTCATCGTGTCCGAGCCCAGCGTCGCCGGGTCCAGATCCACCAGGGCCTTCTTGTAGAAATCGAAGCCTCCCGTCGTCAGCACGACGCTGTCGAAGATGGTGGCGTCCTGCCAGGCCTGGCCGCCATGGGCGATCGCGGTGAGGCCCGACGCCTTGATCTTGTCGGCGGCAGCGATGAACTCGTCCCAGTTGGTGGGCGGTGCGAGGCCCAGCTTGTCGAACACCGCCTTGTTCGCCCAGATCCAGTTGGTGGAATGCACGTTCACCGGGGCGGCGATCCATTTGCCGTCATATTTCGAGAAGGCCTGCAGCGCCGCCGGCACCACGCCGTCCCAGCCCTCGGCCGTGGCCACGTCGTTCAGATCGGCCACCACGCCTTCCTTGCCCCAGTCGGTGATGTCGAAGCCCAGCATCTGCACGGCCGTGGGCGGTTCGCCCGAGGCCACGCGGGCGCGCAGCACGGTCATCGCCTGCTCGCCGCCGCCGCCGGCCACCGGCATGTCCTTCCAGGTGATGCCCTTGGCCTCCAGGTCCTGCTTCAGCACGTTGAGCGCCGCCGCCTCGCCGCCGGAGGTCCACCAATGCAGCACCTCCACCTCGTCGGCCTGGGCCGCGGTCGCGGTGAGAACGAGGCCCAGGGCGACGCCGCCGAGCAGCCGGGCCAGTCTGGTTTTCGTCATGTCGATCCTCCCATGTGGATGCGTTAATCTGGTCTTGCGGTGGAACCCGCTGGATTGGCATTCGTTATCGTCTTATCTATCCATGGCGTGCTGCGGGCCGGAATGGCAAGGGGCTTTTTCCTCTGTATCCCCTGCCTAACTCGGTGTTTTGCAGGCGCGAACTGTGATCACAGGAGTTGCTGCTTCATGCCCGAATCAACCCGCCCGCCGGCCAATGGCGAGACCCGACCCTGGGGCGCGTTCCTGATCCTGGATGAAGGGCCGGGCTTCAAGGTGAAGCGCATCACCGTCAATCCCGGCGGCCGCCTGTCGCTGCAAAGCCATACGAAGCGCAGCGAGCATTGGGTGGTGGCGCGGGGCATGGCCCGGGTGACCGTGGGCGAGACAGTGCGGGACCTCAAACCGGACGAAGCCGTCTACATCGCCGTCGGCCAAAAGCACCGGCTGGAAAATCCGTTCTCCGAACCGCTCGAGCTAATCGAGGTCCAATGCGGCGGCTATCTGGGCGAGGACGATATCGTGCGCTACGAGGACGCCTATAACAGGCGGTAGGAAAGCAAGGTTGGTTTCACCACAAAGTCACAAAGGACACGAAGGAAGTCTGAAACCAGAGATGCACACAGATGAGCACAGATGCATCGAGCCGACAGTGAATGGACGAACGATGGCGGTGAAGTGATTTCTTGCGCGCCGCAGGCGCGCTGGAATTCGGCCCAATCGCCGTGCGTAGATGCTGCCGGATTGTTCTCGGGATATCTGTGTGCATCTGTGGTTGAATCTCCCCTTGGTGTCCTTTGTGACTTTGTGGTGAACCTTCTTATCTCGCCGGAGCACGAATCGTGACCGACTTATCCGCCCTGAAAAGTTCCAAGGATGCGCTCGCCCGCGTCATCCGGGACACGAAAACCAAACTCCGCGCGTTGAATCCGAATTACGCCACCGCCTTCCGCGCCATGGAAGACGACATTCGGCGCGAGGTAGACGCTGTCGTCGGCAAGCGCGAGCGCGGCGACTCTATCGTTCCGGAAATCGCCTATGCCGACCTCGCCGCCGGCCGCGTGTCCGCCTCCGCCATCGGCGCGATCCGCCGCACCGGCACCGCCGTCATCCGCGGCGTATTTCCGCGGGCCCAGGCTGAAGGCTGGAACGAGGAACTCGGCGAGTACATCAGCGCCAATGGCTATTACGAGCAGAAGGTCGACCCCAACCTCGACAAATACTTCTCCACCCTGAAATCCGACCGGCCGCAGATCTTCGGCATCTATTGGTCGAAGCCGCAGATCCAGGCGCGACAGTCCGAAAGCCTTGCCGCCGCCCGCGCCTTCCTCAACGGGCTTTGGCGCCACGAAAGCGAAGGTCGGACCTGGTTCGATCCGAAGCGCGAGACCGCCTATGCCGACCGCACCCGCCGCCGCCAGCCCGGCGACGTCAGCCTCGGCCTCTCGCCTCATATGGATGCGGGCTCGGTGGAGCGCTGGATCGACGAGGGCTATCAGCGGGTCTACCGCCATGTCTTCTCCGGCGATATCGGCCGTTACGATCCCTTCGACGGCGCCTGGCGCACGGCGACATCGGAAATCCCGTCGCCGGCCGTCTGCAGCGTGTTCCGCACCTATCAGGGCTGGACGGCGCTGACGCCCCAGGGGCCGGGCGACGGCACGCTGCAGCTCATCCCCATTGCCCGGGGCATCGCCTACATGCTGCTGCGGGCGCTGCAGGACGACGTGCCGGAGGATGAGCTCTGCGGCGCCCAGCCGGCCCGCGCGTTGTCGGCCCTGCCGGAGTGGCATCCGGCGCTGATGCCCGCGCTGTCGCCCATCCCGCTGGTGCAGCCCGGCGACACCGTCTGGTGGCATCCCGATATCGTCCATGCGGTGGAAGATCGCCATGGCGGCCAGGGCTACAGCAACGTGATCTATATCGGCGGCGCGCCTTGGTGCGAGAAGAACGCCGCCTATCTTCCGCGCCAGGCCACGAGGTTTCTGAAAGGCGAAAGTGCGCCTGATTTCGCGGCCGAGAACTACGAGGTCGGCTACCAGGGCCGCGCCACGCCGGACGATCTCACCGGCCTGGGCAAAAAGCAGATGGGGCTGGCGGCCTGGTGACCGCGCAGCCCCAACTCCCTCTGGCCCATCGTCCCCTTGGCGGGCGCCCGGCCGCTTACATCGACAGGCGGACGTCGGTCAGGCGGGAAGAGATCTCCTCCAGCGCATCGCGCAGATCATCGGCCGAATCCGCGTCGTAGAAATAGCGGACGCCGTTCTCGGTCGGCGAGGCGATGCCCTCGAGCATGGCCAGCTCGTCGGGATTGCTGGCGAGATTGAAGCCGATGACGAACAGCTTGATGCCCTCATCCTTCACGTTCCGCGCCAGCCGCCGCAGCCGGTTGTCCAGGTTGTTGTTCCTGGGGGCGATCACCCCCGCATCGTTGGGCGCATCGATCATGCCGTGGGCGGCGTTGTTGTTGTCGCCGGCGATTTCGCCATAGCCGAAGCGGCCCTTATAGGCATCGCCATTGCCGCCGAACTGCGCACCGTCGGTGACCAGGATGATGTAGCGGTCGCGCGTGAAGGGCGTGGTGACCAGGCCCTGGTTGAACGGCTCGCCCGGCATCAGCACCTCCCAGGCCCAATAGAGCCCCTGGAGGATGTTGGTGGTGCCGTCGGGGTCGTTGTTGCCGATGCTGTGGATCTGCGCCTTGATCTGCGTCTTGTCCGGCGTCAAGGGAATGATGCTGCGCGACAGGCAGGGGTTGCAGTCCAGGCTGCCCGGATTGTTGGTGATGACGGGCACGGCATAGGGCCGCCTGTTGTCGTCGAAGAACCGCAGCGTGCCGGAATAGCCGGCGCCAACGGGTGCGGTCGACGCCGGCACGGCCACGGGCCGGCTGGTTTCCGCCGCCGTGCCCTTGATCGTGCCATCGGCGTTGTCCAGCAGCACCGTGGTGTCCGTGGTGTAGTTGCCGCTGCCGAAATCGGTGTAGTAGGCGAGCGTGCAGCTCCGGTTGCGCCAGCTGCCGGTCGTCGCCCAGCGCGTGCCCGGCCCGGCCTCCGCGGTCAACCAGTTGTTGTCGCGCGGCTCGGACTCGAGTTCGGCCATCGGTTCCCAGCCGGGCCAGTCCTTCTGCGTGCTGCCGGTGCCGACATCGAACTGCTCCCCGCGCACCAGGTCCGCGTCGTTGGTGTTGACGCTGTTGGTGTTGCTGTTGCGGGTGCCCGGCGTCGCCTCGCCGCCGACATAGCGGGCATAGACGCAGCCGCTCCAGCCGCCGGGCAGCTGGCCGCCAGCGGCCGTGGAGCGCGGATCCATGATCAGCGGCACTTGCGAATTGTTCGCCATCCATACCGTCGTCTGGCTGGCCGCGCCGGTCACCGGGTTGGTATAGGAGCTGACCGCCTGCGTGCTGACGCCCGAGAAGGTCTCGCCCTGGGTCATCACATTGACCTTGGAGTTCCAGGGCACGAAGCCGATATTGATCAGATTATAGGGCGTGCCGTTGACCACCAGCACCGGCGAGGCGCTGTTGGTGACGCCATAGACCGCGTCCATGAAATCCTCCAGGCCGTCGCGAGCCGCGCCGATGCGTTCCGCGCCGTCCATCGATCCCGACATGTCCAGGGAGATCACGGCGTCCAGCGCGCGGATGGTGCGCTCCACCTCGGACTCCGCCACCACGGTCATCTCGTTGCACGCCATGCAGCCGAACGCGTTCAGCACCCGCGTGAAGGTGGTGGGAATGGTGGCGCTCGCCGACATATGCAGCGTCTCGCTGCCGGCAATGCCGCCTTCCACCGGCGTGTGCAGCGTCACCCGCGCGTCCATGAAATCGGCGGTGAACGGCGCCTCGAAGACGATGGCGGTGGAGTTCGGGAAGTTCGCCGAGAAATACTTCAGCAGGTCCTCGTTGCGATCGGGCGAGAAATAGACCTTGCCGCCCGCAAGCACCGCCTGGTCGATCGCCTGCGACAGGCGCGCCTTCAGCAGGAAGCCGCGCGCCGCGTCGGTCGCCAGCCCCAGCGCGCCGAGCATGGGAATGAGGGCGACGGCATAGAGTATGTTGATCGAGCCCCGCTCGTTGCCGAACCAGGCCGACAACCAGCGCCGCGTGCCGCACCGCCGAGATCCCAACGCCAGCCAGCTCCACAACATGCCCATGTCCCATTCCCCCTATGCTGTCCGGCCCCGATAACCCGGGACCGATCCGCCCACCCGCGCCGTCCTGCGGCCATGGCAGAGCCTAGGCGCGCACCCGCCGCGATGCTTGGACGGTGGCTGGAGGAATGATGGAGGTTTCTGGGATTAACCCTGGGACGCCGGGACCAAGGCGGCCTGCAGGACTTTTTTCCGGGAATGCGGCCTGCCGGCATACATGTGCCGCGCATTGAAGAAATCTGTATACTCGTTGCGGGGGAGTGGGGTGGCGCCGGGCGGGTGGTCACCCCCGAGAGATCCCCCGCAAGTGATAAAATCCGCGGCGGAGGTGACATCATGGAATACAAGGCCCGCTGCCATTGCGGACGCGTCCGCTTCTCGTTCCGCAGCCCGGAGATCAAGACCGGCGCCCGCTGCGACTGCTCGCTCTGCCTCCGCCGGGGCGCGGTGCTTGTCGCCGACCTATATCCCGGCTGCGGACTTCACGCCGCACCACGACCCGCGCGACCTCGGCCTCTACCTCTGGAACGAGAAGGTCTTGGGCAACTACTTCTGCAAGACCTTCGGCATCTTCACCTACATCGCCGACGGCGAGAACGCCAAGGACGGCTACCGCGTCAATCTCGGCTGCGTCGAAGGCCTGGATCCGCTGGCGCTCGACGTCAGCATTATCGATGGCAAGTCGGTGCCGTTGGTGGAAAACTCATCCTGAAGACGGCATCCAGTGGGAACGCGAGGGCAAGCCCATGAAGAGCAATCCTCTTCTGCAAGAACCTGGGGATCTGCACAAGGCAGCATCGGCGGAACGGGCGCCTCTCCCGATCCCGCGGCGCATCGGCGCCAAGATTCTGCGCGAACTACGGAGCGCCTTGCCGCCGACGATCTTCTTCTTCGTCGGCTTCAATTTCATCGTCCTGACGACGAATCTTCTCGTCGCCAGC
Organism: uncultured Alphaproteobacteria bacterium; assembly: GCA_963851215.1. Taxonomy (GTDB): domain Bacteria; phylum Pseudomonadota; class Alphaproteobacteria; order Dongiales; family Dongiaceae; genus DATKFM01. Next base: position 719,602 of record CAWKOG010000020.1, on the reverse strand, counting down.
TATGCCGTCGCCGTCAGCAGTTTCATGCTCGCCACCGTGGCGGCGCTCGTCGTCGGCAAGGCGGTGATAACAGCCAATTCGATGCCTTTCCTCAAGATCTTCGACCGGGCGCCCCTGATCCAGCCGATCCTGTTCAAGACGGCGATCTACTGGATCGCGGTGTTCTTTGCGCGCCTGGGGGAGCGCTTCCTGCATTTCCTGATTGACGGAAATTCGCCCCTGGATTTCGGCGAGCACCTGATCGCCGACTTCTCCTGGCATCGCTTCATCGCCATCTCGCTCTGGATCTTCGTGCTGTTCCTGATCTATGTGACCGCGGCGGAGTTCAGCCAACTCATCGGACCGGCCGAAATGCGGCGGCTCATTTTCGCTTACCGGCCGTCCGAGCTGCAATTGAACAGGCGCCAGCGCGCCCGCGAGCTGATGCGCTTGAGCCGGCTCGCCGATGATCACGGGATCGAGGAGTTCCGCGATACCGGCACCGCCGCGCATCACCAGCTGGTCGAACTCATCCAGCGTCTCGCGCGGCCGGCGGAGGCGAAGACCTAGTTGCTGCCGCGGGTCCTCGGCGGCGCCTTCTTCCAGGAATAGCCGCGCCGCGCCTGCTGATAGGCGTAGTCATAGAGCGCGTTCATGTAGGTCTTGTCGAAGCGCCCCGGCTTCGGCGCGGAAAAGTCCTTGCCGATATAGGCGAGGTTGTAATCGACCCCATCGCGCTCCGCGAGATGGTAGATCCGCTCCAGATCCTTCGAGCCGCCCCAATGGATCATGGTCGAGATCGTCCGGCCGGCGATGTTCAATGTCCGGCGCTCCACCTGCGCCCATTCCGGGTCCTCGCGGGCGTTGCGGATCAGATACGCCTTGCGCTCCCGGTGCCCGCCCTCGCGCAGGTCGAGGCCCGACGGATAGATGAACATCTCCGTGATCGCGCCGCCATCGACATGCATCTCCTGGTATGACTTGCCGTTCACCTCTGACGTCGATCAGCACCGGCTGGAAATAGGCGGGGATGGCCGACGACGCGCGCAGGATCTTGCGGACGAGGTCGAGGCCTCCCGGGTGGCCGCTGGCGGCGATCGCGCCGACATTCCAGGTGACCGGACGCTGGGCATCCAGGTCGGTCGTGCCGATCAGGAGAAGCCGGCCCTTCTGGTATTCGCGGGCGATGGCCGCCATCATCGACTCGTTGAAGTAATGGGAGATGAGCCGCCACAGCGGCGTGGTGTCGGCCATCGCATCGGCGAACATGACGCCGAGGAGGCCGCGGCTGCTGAACACATCGTCGGCGGAAATCGTCGTATAGATATCGCGAAGCTGCTCGTCGTATGCCGGGCCGAGGAAGGCGAAGGGGGCGATCAGGGCGCCGGTGCTGACCCCCGTGACGACGGAAAATTCGGGGCGGTCGCCGGCCTCGGTCCACCCGACCAGCAGCCCGGAACCGAAAGCGCCGTTGTCGCCGCCGCCGGAGACCGCCAGGAATTTCGCCGTCGGCAGCGGCGCATCCCCGGTCAGGCCTAGGGCCTGCCGCTGACGCTTCTGCGCCTGCAGGGCTTCGGCAGCCATGGCGGCCGGGTCATCGACGGGAAAGAAGCGGGCGCGGGAGATGCCCAGCGGATTTGCCCGCGTCGTATCGGCGCGGGGAACCGACGGCTTCCGCCGCCGATCCTTCTGCGTCGCGAGCCGCCAGGCGTTCGAGGCCGTTCCAAAAAGCTTTCCCATGGCGATTCCGTTTTCCTCTCAGCGCGGTTCTTGACTGAAAGCCCAATCGGTTTCGTCACGTAAGCGCTTGAAACAAGTCGATGGTCGTGGCCCCGGACTGTTGTACGCGCACTATCGGACTTGAAGTCTGCATGTATCACGACACGGTTGTCGAATTGGCGTGTCGTGCAAGGAATAAATAAAGGACAAGCCGGGGGATGGCGCAACTGGTTCCGAACGGCGCGCGGCGTGGATGCGCCGCGGAAACCTGTAGGGGCGACCTCAGGCAGATCGCGAAGCGATCTTGCCCGGGTCGCCCTTCTTCAGGCGGTGCGGTGTCGACATGGGCGAGCGCCGCTCGCTCCTACAACTCAATCGTCAATGCTGATCAGCGCCTCGACGCTTGGTAGCCGAGCCAGGCCAGTCCCGCCAAGACAATCGCAGCAATCCAGGACGGCAAGATCGGAACGGCGAAACTGCCGACGGTCACCGGCAAGCCAGCGAGCGCGCGTGCGATCTGCAATATCGCAATAATGGCGAAAATGACGGCCGCAAGAGTACAGAAACTACGAGTGGTCATGCTGCTCTCCCTGGAGAATGCGATCGTTATGATATCACGGGGTTGCTCCTCACCGCATTCCTTTTGGGCTGCATCGCCGCACGTGAATTGGCAGAAGGAGCAGTGCTATCGCCATCCCACGTTCAAAAGCAGATCGCAAAGCGATCTTGCCGGGGCCGTGGACCTCACGCCGCGCCAAGCCCCGCGCAACCTCGGCATGTATCTCAAGAACGAATCGGTCTTGAGCAACGACGCCCGCAAAACCTGTGGCGCAGGCCGTGGCAAGGCTGTCAGCCTCCAGCGAGGCGTCGGTGATGCACCGTTTTCGGCAGACCATCGGAATCGATGTGCTGACAGTCGAGAGCACCGATCAAACTGTCGAGGGCGCCAGCATCCGCGCCGGCAAATACATCAGCGAGGATGCCTTCCTGAAGATGGAGCAAGGACTGACCCGGAGAACCGCAAGGCGGGCGTGGAGGTGCGCGTGCTGCCACAGTTCGCGGTCGACGGCGACGTGGGCGCTAGCGGCGACAGCGGGATCGGCGTCAACTGGCGCTACGAGTATTGAGGGCAACTGCTTGAAGGCCCGGGTTTGCTATTAACATTACGGGCCTGCGATTAGAGCGGAAGCAGGTGTAACCTTGACGCCGCTGGCATCCACTTGGAGCCCACTCATGTTGACCCAACCTGCCCGATTATTCAGGCCGGGCACGAGCACCTTCAACCAATTGCTATAGCGACCGAGCACCGTAAGCGGCGCATTGGTGGATGCCATGCCGATGGTTGCTGAGCCTTCCACGGGCTGAACGCGGATATCGGTGCCATACTCAGAACTAACATAGACAACTGGCCTCGACTTGATGGGCGTCGGCGGGGTTGCTGTTGCCAATTGAGGGCCCGCGGTGGACGCGGGCACGGGCGCTGAGGCGGCGATTTCAACACTTGCTCCGCTATACATCACGCTCGGTGCAGCGGCGGGCTCTGCATTGTTCCCGATCTGCATTTCAGATGCCGCTGCCGTGCCAGTACCGGGGTTCACGGGCGGTGTAGTAGCCCCTGCAGCAGGTGTAACCTTGACGCCGCCGGCATCCGTTTGAAGCCCACTCATGTTGACCCAACCTGCCCGATTATTCAGGTCGGGCACGAGCACCTTCAACCAATAGTTATAGCGACCGAGCACGGTGAGCGGCGCATTGCTGGATGCCGTGCCGATGGTTGCAGAATCTTCCGCGGGCTGAACGCGGATATCGGTGCCAGACTCAGAACCAACATAGACCATTGGCCTCGACTTGATGGGTGTCGGCGGGGTAGTTGCTTCCGGCACAGCAAAAGCGGTCGACGCGGGCACAACCGCTGTGGCTGTGGTTTCTGTCGCGGTCGGGGTGCTCGCTGCGGCCGTTGCAAACGCTTCAGTTTCGCTTTGACTGCCGACCGCAGAACCAGCTGTCTGCGGAGCGACAGCTATGGGATTGGTAGTCGCGGGTGCCGGCATTGTTTTGTTGATCGGTTGCGTCGGTTCCATAGCCGACTGCGATGGCGCCGCAAGAACGTCTGTCGAATTACCTGCAACTTCTGCTCCGGGGACTTTCGGCCGTTCCTCGCATGCACGACGGGCTGTTGAGGGGCCGTTGGCTAGATCGGCACAAACCGCGTTCGCGACCGCTGGTGGCAATGAGTCTATGAGATCGGCAATCAAGTGGCTTGAACTGTATTCCTCGATGAACGCAAGGGCGTTCTCCTTAGTTTGCGAGGTAACAGCCAGTTCGTAGCTGTCGATCTCCGCTAGCTGGGCAAGAGGACTTTCGACGCATGCGAAGACGGTTGCCACGCCGCTGCCGAGCTGTACTAGAGTTTTGAGAACCTTAAGACTGTTTCCCATCCGACATTCTCCAGATAGGCAAGATCACCCAACTTCGGTTGATGGAGCAGGAAAATCTGGCTCGGCGTCATAGATCGTGCCGGAAGCAAACCTTACAGCTGCTCCCTGCCCCGCCCTCAGCGGCTTCAAAGAAGTTTCGCTTCGCCGTGCCGTGCTTGATAGGAACAATAAATTTCTATGGAAGTCATTTTTGTGGCACGGCGGCGGCCCTTTCACCAAGTCCGATCACGAGCCTATCAGGCTTAATTTCCGGACTGGGTCAATCGCGGCCGTGTAAGCCAATGCTACATCAGCTTGGCTTTCATTAACGGTCGGTCCCTAAACGCAAGTGATTCGCCACTAAGTGCCAGCAGCAGATCAGCAGCGATGCTTTCACCTAGTGGTGGCCACCGCCGTTTTCTGCGCCGCCGTCATTGCTGCCACCAGTGCCGCGATCTCCATAGCCTTTCGCTTGAGCTACGTTGGGGCCCCCATGATTGGGGTTGCCTGTTTGGGTGCTGGTATTATCGCCTTCACTTTCAGCCGTATCATCCGCATCAGCGGTGTCATCCGCATCAGCCGTTTCATCCGCATCAGCATCTGCCGAATCATCTGCGGTGGCACTGGTTGTGCCGTCAGTTGAATCGTCAGCGGTGTCACCAGCAGGCATACCATCGCGTCTCGCACTGCTCGTTGCGCTGGTGCTCGTATCGTCCGTTGGATCGGCCGCCACAAACTTTTTCTTGTCACCCGAGCCCTGATCATCGGTGACTCTGCTGGTTGTCAGAGCGGCCGTTCTGGTTTGAGCAGGAGTCTTCTCCACGGCCGGACTCTCTGAGATCGATCCCCCGGCTGCGGGAGCTGAACCAATTGCTTCTTGCAGCCCATTGCACGCGCGATGGGCGAGGCTGCTGGCACCTTCGGGTAGACTTGCGCAGACTCTCGTGGCCACCTCGGCAGGAACCAATCCAATGAGATCAATGACCAGGTGACTTGAGGGAAAGGCATCGATGAAACCGAGCACATCTTCCACGGAACCTGTTGCGGCAGCTTGCTCAAAGCCGTCGATCTCCGACAATTTGGCAATTGCGTCGTTGATGGACGTAAACATTCCCACAACGAACCCCGCAGTGAGTAACGCGCACACGGCTCTACAGTTAGATTGATTGTTCATATAGGTTTTCCTCCCCAAATTGTTCTGATCAACACTTAATTGGGGGAAAACTTGTTTTTTCAAAAAACGAATTCCGCCAATTTTGGGTGATCGCTTCGTTTTATTCGCATGAATTCTGAAAAAAGCTCCGCAACCTGCTTTACGCCTGAGCAATTCCATATTAGTGCAAGGAATGCAGCTGTGACATTCCTGTGATTATTCTCGGCTGCTGACGGAGGGATGGTGCCGTGTCGGATTTTAACGCGATGTGAGTATTCTGCGCGCAGCCGCCGGTCGCGGGCGCTCTTTGAGAGGCACGGCGCCTATTCCAAGTGAGACTCATTGCCATCGGCGACGGCGCCGGAGCTCTGCTTTAGTTCATTAGCCGCCGTGAGAGCGCAGTGCACGCAACGGCAGGTGCCAGTTCCACAGCATCAGTATCGCGGGCTTCAGCCGCCAGGTGCCGGCCGCCTACTTTGTCTCGATCGAAATACCGCCGTCGCCGATGTTGATGTCGATGCCACTGGTCTTCTGCCGCTCCTGGTAGAACAGATACCCCACAACGACCAAGGCGACGACAAGCACACCGATAATCGAGTAGAGCACGTTGCGGTTCATTCTCCGGGGGCCTCTCTTGTCGGTCCATGGATTGTCACGAACTTGCGTCGCGAACGGATCAGCAAGTCTAGCGTCGAAACCGACCCCCTACCTCATCACCGGCATCACATACTCCGCGCCCGCCCGTATCCCCGTCGGCCACCGGCTCGTCACCATCTTCTGCCGGGTATAGAACCGCACGCCTTCCGGCCCGTGCATGTGGTGGTCGCCGAACAGGCTCCGCTTCCAGCCGCCGAAGCTGTAGAACGCCATCGGCACGGGGATCGGCACGTTGATGCCGACCATGCCGATATTGATCTTCGACGCGAATTCCCGCGCCGCGTCGCCGTCCCGGGTGAAGATGGCGGTGCCGTTGCCGAATTCGTGGTCGTTCACCAGCTTGATGGCGCTGCTGTAGTCGGGCGCGCGCACGACCGAGAGCACCGGGCCGAAGATCTCCTCCTTATAGATGCGCATGTCAGGCTTCACGTTGTCGAACACGCAGCCGCCCATGTAGTAGCCGTTCTCATAGCCCTGCAGCTTCAGGCCGCGGCCGTCGACGGCCAGCTTGGCGCCTTCCTTGACGCCGATATCGACATAGCCCTTCACCTTGTCGAAATGCTGCTTGGTGACCAGCGGCCCCATGTCGCTCTGCGGGTCCATGCCGGGCCCGACCTTCATCTGCCGCACCCGGGGCATCAGCTTCTCCAACAGGGGATCGGCCGAGTTGCCCACGGCCACGGCGACGGAGATCGCCATGCAGCGCTCGCCGGCGGAGCCATAGGCAGCGCCCATCAGCGCGTCGGTCGCCTGGTCCAGGTCGGCGTCGGGCATCACCACCATGTGGTTCTTGGCGCCGCCCAGTGCCTGCACCCGCTTATTCTGGGCCGTGCCGGTGTGATAGATGTACTCGGCGATCGGCGTCGAGCCGACGAAGCTTACCGCGCCGATATCCGGGTGATGCAGGATGGCGTCCACCGCCTCCTTGTCGCCGTTGACGACATTGAGCACGCCATCGGGCAGGCCGGCCTCCTTGAGGAGCTGCGCGATCAGCAGCGAGGCCGACGGCACCTTCTCCGACGGCTTCAGGATGAAGGTGTTGCCGCAGGCGAGCGCGATCGGGAACATCCACATCGGCACCATGGCCGGGAAGTTGAACGGCGTGATGCCCGCGCAGATGCCGATCGGCTGGCGGATCGACCAGCTATCCACGTTCGTGCCCACATTCTCGCTGAATTCGCCCTTCAGCATCTGCGGAATGCCTGTCGCGAACTCCACCACCTCGAGGCCGCGGCTGACCGAGCCCTTGGCGTCAGAGAAGGTCTTGCCATGCTCCAGCGTCACCAGCTCCGCCAGCTTGTCGAGATTGGCGTCGGCGAGCTGCTTGAACTTGAAGAGGATGCGCGCGCGGGTCAGCGGCGGCGTGCCGATCCATTTTGGCGAAGCGGCCTTGGCGGCGGCCACGGCTTCACCAAGTTCGGCCGCGCTGGCCAGCGGCACCTGCGCCGATTTTTCGCCCGTCGCAGGGTTAAAAACGTCACCGAAACGGCCGCTCTTGCCGTCGACCAGCTTGCCGTTGATGAAATGATGCAGGGTCTTGACCATGATTGCTCTCTCGATGTCGCTGGTTTGCCGGGCTTTTTTCCGGCGCGCCGGGTGCCGCTGATGGCGTGTTAACAGAGATTATCGCTGATAGTGCGTGCATGCAAAGGGCCAAGCATTAACTGCATTTTGGTGCAGTATTAACGCGGTATTTGTGATAAGGTCTTTTCGTTGGGTGAGAAAACAAAAAAGCAAAAGCCAGATGGTTGGAGGTCTTTTATGACCCACAGTGTGCGCGTTGTTGCTGCGATATTGTCGGTCGGCCTGCTCGCTTTCGCAGCCCCGGCCTCGGCGGGAGATAAGGACACGCTGCAGAAGCAGCTCAACCGCCTGATGGAAGGCACCGCCGACGACATGAAGGCGCGGGCCAACGAGATGAGCCGCATCCTCCGGGAGCAGCTCGAGTCGATGATGGATGCAAACGGCAACATCGTCATCCAGGGCCCCTGGCCCTGGCAAGACGAGAAGGATCTGAAACTGCAGCCGCAGCAGGAACCCTTCGGCGGCGAAGAAGTGTAAGTCCCCTACCTGAAATCCCTCTGTCCCAGCGAAGGGCGGGTCGAAAGACCCGCCCTTCGTTTTTGTGCGCAGTCCCCCTCACCCCGCAACATCCGCTGGACGCGGCTGTTGCATCCCTCTCCCCGCTGCGCGGGGCGAGGGGTCATTCAATAAAACAGTCCCCTCTCCCCTACGAAGTGGGGGAGAGGGTTAGGGTGAGGGGGTGCAAACGACAAACACTATACAACTTTTAAGTGTGCAGTTAGTATTCACAAATGCACACGAACTCCTATGCCCGCAAACTCCGCCGGCAATCCACGCGACCCGAACAACTCCTGTGGCTGGCCCTCCGCAATAGGGCCCTCGACGGACTGAAATTCCGCCGCCAGCACGCCGTCGGCCGGTTCATTACCGACTTCGCCTGCATCGAACGCAAACTCATCATCGAGCTTGACGGCGCAGCACACGACTTCGACTACAGACGTGACGAACAGCGCGATGCCTGGCTCGCGGCGCAAGGCTACCGCGTCATCCGTTTCGCGAATGATGACGTGACCCACAATCTCGAAGGCGTGGTCGAGACCATCCGTCAGGCGTTGGTGCAAACGGCATGACCCCTCACCCCGCAACATCCGCTGGACGCGGATGTTGCATCCCTCTCCCCGCTGCGCGGGGCGAGGGGACATTCAAGAAACAGTCCCCTCTCCCCTACGAAGTGGGGGAGAGGGTAGGGTGAGGGGGCCTCTACGCATTCACACTATAAGAACAAATTCCTTTACCTTCTACCGCCGCTCTGCTACACTTCCCTCTCCCGGAAATCTCCCCGGCTCGATGTTGGACATCGTTGATCGGAAGACGGCAGGCCATCAGGCTCATTCCCAGGGGGTGATTCCCTTGTATGGCATCGTTCCCGAAAATTGGGGCCCCCTGAAAAACGCTTGTTTTGCCGCTTCGCCGATGTGAAACAGAGGGTTAGGCAGCGGGGAAATGCGCGAAAATGTCCGACACCTGGCGTGAGACCAACCGGCGGCTCTGGGACGAGCTGGCCTCGATCCATCCGGGCACGGCATTCTACGGCGTCGACCGCTTCAAGGCCGGTGCGGACGCGCTGCTGCCGATCGAGCTTGCGGAGATGGGCGACGTCGCCGGCAAGTCGCTGCTGCATCTGCAATGCCATATCGGCCTGGACTCGCTGAACTGGGCGCGGAAGGGCGCCCGCGTCACCGGCCTGGATTTCTCCGGCGAAGCGGTGCGCCAGGCGCGGAAGCTGGCCGCCGAGACCGGCCTCGCCGGCGAGTTCGTGGAGGCCGATGTCTATGACGCGCGCGCGGCGATCGAGGGCCAGTTCGATATCGTCTATGTCTCCTGGGGTGCTCTGATCTGGCTGCCGGACCTGAAGCGCTGGGCCAAGATTGTGGCGAGCCTGCTGGCGCCCGGCGGCTTCCTCTATCTCCTGGAGGGCCACCCGGCCGCGATGATGCTGGACCAGAAGGACAAGGACTCGCCCATCGCCGTCAGCCTGCCTTACTTCAAGACCGACGGCCCGCTGATCTTCAAATCGGACAAGACCTATGCCGGCGACGACATCCGGATCAAGAACGACACCAGCATGGAGTGGGTTCACCCGCTGTCGGAGATCGTCATGTCGGTGATCGAGGCGGGCCTGACGCTGGAGTTCCTGCATGAGCATGACCGGCTCGCCTGGCAGCTCTTCCCGTCCCTGACCAAGGGCGAGGACGGCATGTTCCACCCGCCGCCGGGTACGCCGCCGATGCCGCTTGCCTATTCGATGAAGGCGCGCCGGCATGCCTAACCGCCTCGGCGCCTTCGTCCCCCATTTCCAGGACACGCTGCGCGGCGCGGAATCCGGGCCGCTCGCCGGCATGAAGTTCGCGGTGAAGGACATCTACGACATCGCCGGCCACGTCACCGGCTGCGGCAATCCCGACTGGCTGCGCACCCACAAGCCGGCCGCGAAAACCGCGCCCGTTGTCGAGAAGCTGCTGGCCGCCGGCGCCACCATGATCGGCAAGACCGTCACCGACGAGATCGCCTACAGCCTGAACGGCCAGAATTTCCACTACGGCACGCCGGTGAATTCCAACGCGCCCGGCCGCATTCCCGGCGGCTCCTCCAGCGGCTCGGCCTCCGCGGTCGCGGGCAATGCCGTTGACTTCGCGTTGGGCTCCGACACCGGCGGCTCCGTGCGCGTGCCCGCCAGCCTCTGCGGCGTCCTGGGCATCCGCACCAGCCATGGCCGCATTCCGCTTGATGGCATCATGCCGCTGGCACCGTCCTTCGACACCATCGGCTGGTTCGCGCGGGACGGCGCCTTGCTGAACCGCGTTGGCGCCGTGCTGCTGGACGAAGACAAGGCGGCGGCGCCCTTCGGCGAGCTGCTGGTCTGCGAGGACGGCTTCGCCCAGGCCAATCTCTCCTGCGCCGCGGCGCTGCAGCCGGCAGTGAACGCCGCGGCCACCGCCGTCGGCAAGTCGCGCGCCGTCCGCATCGGCGGCGAAGGCGGCGAACTGCAGGACTGGATGATGGCGCTTCCGCCGGCTGCAGGCGCGGGAGATCTGGGCCACGCACCGCGCCTGGATCGAGGCGACCAAGCCGCGCTTCGGCCCGGAGGTCGCCGCGCGCTTCGAGTGGTCGAAGGAGGTGTTCGAGTCTCCGGATGGCGGCGACGCCGAGGCCCGCGAGGAGTTCGCCGGGCGACTGGACGATTTGCTGAAAGACGGCGCCGTGCTCTGCTTGCCGGCCGCCGCCAGTATCGCACCGCCGCTGGGATTGGCCGGCGAGGCGTCGAACGCCTTCCGCGAGCGCACGCTCAGCCTGACCTGCATCGCCAATCTGGCGCGGCTGCCGCAGGTGACGGTCATTGGCGGCCGGGTCGAGAATTGCCCGATCGGGCTCGGGCTGATTGGCCGCCGCGGCAGCGACCGGCAATTGCTGGCGCTGGCGGAAAGGATCGTGGTGGGGCGGGGCTAGGCCGGCACCGGCCGCAGCTTCAGCTTGCGCGCCTTCTCAACGGCCTGAACGGCGGACTCGGTGTGGCTGAAGATTTCCAACTCTTCTTCCGCGTCGCCTTCGACCACCGGCCGCAGCGCCAGATCCTCATAGCGCGCCGCCATCGGATCGCTCTCGACCCGCCAGCGCAGATACCGGTAATGCGTCAGGAGCTTGAGCAGCCGCGCATGCTTGGACAGGATTTCCCAGAGATAGCGGGGATAGAACACCAACGGGCTTTCCTTCGGCAGGCCCGGCCGGCGGTCGGCGCGGTATTTGCGCCGGAACAGCCCGGCCTGCAGCGGATGCACGTTCTCGATGGCGATGCTGCCATAGAACCACAGCGCCATATGGGCGATCTTATGCGGCTTCATTCCCGACACCAGCGCGCGGCGCATCAGTGTCATCACATGCTTCGGCTCGTAGTAATTCTTCCAGGCCAGATGATAGGCCTTGCGCCATTCGTCCGGCGACATCAGGGGATGCGCCGTCGTCACATGCTCGGTGTCGTACTTGTTGAGATCCGGCTCCATCCAGATGCCCTTGCGGTGCAGGGTCTGATGATCCTCCGAGCCCGGCAGCGGGGTCAGATAGAAAAACTCCAGCAGATCGACCGGCAGTTCGCGCTTGATGATCTCGATGTCGCGCAGCAGCCGCTCGGGCGTGTCGTTCGGGAAGCCGATTATGTAGCCGCAGTAGGTCATGGCGCCGATCGACTTCCACATCTGCAGCATCGTGCGGTACTCGGTGATGCGGTTCTGCTTCTTCTTCGCGGCGATCAGGTTGTCGGGGTTGATGTTCTCCAGGCCGATGAACACGCGGTTGACGCCGGCGAGGCCGGCTTTGCGGATGAAATTCGGAATGCGGTAGCAGAGCGTGTCCACCTGGATGATCAGCTTGACCTTCAGCCCTTCGGCGCGCAGCGCGATAATCCGGTCGAACAGAGCCTCCCAGTTGCGGTTGCGGGCGAAGTTGTCGTCGGTGATGAAGAACTTGCGGATGCCCTGGGCATAGTGGTCGCGGACGATCTTCTCGATGTCGTCGGCGGAACGGTAGCGCGACTTGCGGCCCTGGACATTGATGATCGTGCAGAAGCTGCACTGGAACGGACAGCCGCGCCCGGAATCGAAAGCCGCCCGCAGATTGAAATTCCGCTGGTGCACCGACAGGGGCAATATCGGCGTGGTAGCGCCCTCCAGGCCCGGCAGATCGTTGCGGTAGTCGTAGAGCGGCTTCAGCGCATCGCGATAGGCGTCCTGCAGCAGCATATCGAAGCGGCCCTCCGCCTCGCCGGCGAAGATCGAGATGCCGAGATCCCAGGCCTCGCGCACTTCCGGCGGCGGCTCGGGAAGCATCGCCAGACTTCCCGCAGCGTGGAAACCGCCGATGCAGACGGGGATGCCGGCGGCGCGCACCTGCCGCGCGATATCCATCGCCCGCGGATATTGATTGGATTGGACGCCGACCAGCCCCACCAGCCCCTTGCCGCCCGACTTCCGGATCGTCCGCACCATCTTCGCCACGTTGATGCGGCAGTTGGTCTCGTCCTGCACCGTAATCGCGATGTCGATCTCATCGCCGAGCACGGCGCGCGCCTGGCTGTCCTCGGCAAGCGCATTGAGCACGGACAGTGAATTCGACGGCAAGTCGGTCTTCGCCCATTGGATGACATATCCATCGGCGTCGTAGTGGGAAGGCTTGATCAGGATTAGTTGGAAGACTTCGCGGTGAACGGCTTGGCGGCGCTGCGCAATGGACATGCGGTCTCCAGTGGGGGGCGGCAACGAACAGCCAGTCCGCGGGACGGCTGGTCAGGCAAATCCTGACTTAGGGGGTTAGTGAGCTAGCGCCCTGTTATCGTTCCCACCCGGCGGGTTCTGTACGCCGGTTATCGAATCGCAATCTGCCTTGGATTGTTAAGGAATAGCAAGACAATAACGGCGTTCGTGCGTCTTTTTACAGTTAGGCGATGAAGCGCAGGGCCCGCAAAACTTCGAAATAGTCGCGGGATTCGTATCTTACGGTGCGCCGCCCGACATGTTTCGCGCCTGGATACCAGGCGTTGCGGTAGGCTTCCGTCGGCGTGGCATAAGCGACATCGAGCTTGAATTGCTTCGGCAGCTTGACCTTGCAGGCGGCCACATTGCCGTTCAGGGCCGCCGTCACGCCCTCGCGGATGCGGTTCACCGCCAAGAGCGGCGGGATGCTGATCGTCGATCGGCCCTTGCCCTCTGAGGTCGCGACCGTGCCGATCGTGCGGTTGAAGGCTCGGGCATCGGCGCAGATGCCCTTATCGCCGGAGATGAACACCACGGGCACGCCGACCAACGCCGCCGCGTAGCTATGCATGACGAATTCCGACATGCGCTTGCCATTCAGCTCGATATGGGAGACGTCCAGGGTCAGGGTGTGGGCGAGGGGATTGCCCTCGGCGCCGGCCTTGGAGTGATAGCCGATGAACATGGCGGCATCGAAGCTGGCGTCGAGTTCCTGCACCATGCAGAAGGGATGGCCGCTCCAACCGCGGATCAGCCGGGCGCAATCGGGCAGGTGTTTTGCGACGATGTTGCGGCCGCTGTCATGGGCGTCCTTGATCAGGATTTCCCGCGCGCCCGCGGCGATCGCGCCTTCGCAGGCAGCGACCACTTCGGCGGTCATCTGCTCGCGGAATTCCGGATAGGTGTCGTGGGTCTTGCTCGCTTCGTCCCAATGGGTAATGCCGGCGGTGCCTTCGATATCGGCGCTGATATAGACCTTCATATGAACTCACGAATCATAGCTGACGATGGACAGCGCCGGCACGTCCAGCTTTGCGCGGCCGTTGAGGAAAGCGAGTTCGATGATGAAGGCGGCCGCCCGCACATCCGCACCGACCTTGCGCAGCAGTGCGATCGCCGCCTGCATCGTGCCGCCGGTGGCCAGGAGATCGTCGAGCACCACCACGCGCTGGCCGGGCCTGATCGCGTCGGCCTGCACCTCCACTGTATCGGTGCCGTACTCCAGGTCGTAGGTGAAGGGGATGGTCGCGCCCGGCAGCTTGCCCTTCTTGCGCACCATGATGAAACCGCAATCCAGCATCAGCGCCAGGGGCGCCGCCACAAGGAACCCGCGGGATTCAATGCCCACAAGCAAGTCCGGCTTTTGCGGCCTCACTTTTTCGGCCAGCAGATGCATCGTGTGCTGCCAGGCCTTCGCGTGGGCCAGCAGGGTGGAAATGTCATAGAAGAGGATTCCGGGCTTCGGAAAGTCGGCAATCTGCCGGATATGTTCCTTGATCTGCATCGAACCCTGTAGCCCCCGATCGCGACCCCTTGGCGGTCGATGCCCGGCGATCCGGGCGCGGCAATCTAGCCGTCCGGACCCTGTTAAGCAATTTGCCAGAGGCCCGGAAAAGGGGTCGCTTGGCCCCGGCCGATTGGATAGGCTCTGCCGATTCGAATCCGGGGTGCAATGAAAGCTGGGTCGCTGGAAGTCACGCGCGAGGGGGACGCCGCCGTCGTCAAGGCGAGCGGCGACTGGACCGTCGGCTCCTGCACGCGCCTGGACCAGGCGCTGCGCAAGCTTTCCGCGGCGCAGGCGCGGCAGGTCAGTATCGATCTGTCCGGCGTCGAACGGCTCGACACGGCCGGCGCCTGGCTCGCCGTGCGCACCCTCCTGGAGATGAAGGCGGCGGGCATCGCCGGCGCGTTCCGCGGCGTGAAAGCCGATCACGCCGTGCTGCTGCAGCGGGTCGCCGATGTCGGCGAACTGCCGGCGCTGGCGCCGCATCCGGGCTTCAACGTGTTGGATTTCCTGGAGCGGATGGGCAAGGCCGTAACCGACTTCGGCAAAGCGGCCCGGGGGCTCATCGGTTTTTTCGGTGCGATGCTGTTCGCCTTCGGCCGGGTGATGCGGCATCCGAGCCATATCCGCTTCACCTCTTTGGTCAGCAACATCGAGCAGCATGGACTGAATGCCGTGCCGATCGTCGGCCTGCTGCTGTTCTTCGTAGGCATCGTCGTCGCTTATCAAGGTTACGATCAGCTACGCAAGTTCGGCCAGGAGCTGCTGACCGTCGATCTCGTGGGCATTGCCGTGCTGCGCGAGATGGGCGTGCTGATTACTGCGATCATCATCGCCGGCCGTTCAGGCAGCGCTTTCACCGCTCAGATCGGCACTCAGCAAGTGAACGAAGAAGTCGATGCCATCCGCACCCTTGGCCTGGATCCCATGGAAGTGCTGGTGCTGCCGCGGGTCATGGCGCTGTTGATCGCGTTGCCGCTGCTGACCTTCTTCGCAGACATCATCGCCATCCTGGGTGGGGCGTTCATGGCCTACATGGTCATGGACATGCCGTTTCCGCAGTTTCTCGATCGCTTGCGGCAGGCGGTCGAGGTCAAGCATTTCCTGGTGGGCATGGTGAAGGCGCCGATCTTCGCCGTCATCATTTCGCTGGTCGGCTGCTATGAGGGCATGCGCGTCAGCGGCAGCGCCGAAAGCGTCGGGCGGCTCACCACGCAAGCGGTGGTGGAGTCGTTGTTCCTGGTGATCATCCTCGACGCACTCTTCGCTAACCTGTTTTCCTTTGTCGGCATCTGACGCGGGCCTCCCATGGAAGCCTCGGCAGATTCCATCATCTCGATCCGGGGATTGCGCACCCAGTTCGGTAAGCAGGTGATCCACGACAATCTCGATCTCGAGGTGCGGCGCGGCGAAGTGCTCGGAGTCGTCGGCGGATCGGGAACGGGCAAGTCCGTTCTGCTGCGGACCATCATTGGCCTGATCCGCCCGCGGATCGGCAAGATCACCGTGCTGGATAAGGATACCTCGGAACTCGACGATGCCGGCTGGGCGAAGCTGCAGGAGCGCTGGGGCGTGCTGTTTCAGAGCGGCGCTCTGTTCAGTTCGCTGACAGTGGCGCAGAACATCCAGGTGCCGATGAAGGAGCATACGGATCTGACGCCGAAGATGCAGTCCGAGTTGACGGCGTTGAAGATCGAACTGGTCGGGCTGGCGCCCGAATCGGGCGCGAAGTTCCCCTCGGAGATCTCCGGCGGCATGAAGAAACGCGCCGGCCTGGCGCGGTCGTTGGCGCTGGATCCCGAGATACTCTTCCTGGACGAACCAACGGCCGGCCTCGACCCCATCGGCGCTTCAGCCTTCGATCAACTGATTCGCAGCCTGCAGCAAAGCCTTGGATTAACTGTATTCATGGTTACCCATGATCTAGACAGCCTTGGCGCGATCTGCGACCGTATTGCCGTGCTCGTGGATAAGAAAGTCAAAGTGGGGACGATGGCAGAACTTCTGCAGGACGATCACCCCTGGATCCGTGAGTATTTCCATGGCCCGCGCGGACGGGCGGCTCGCGGCGAGACCAAGGAGAACGGGAAATAAGCCATGGAGACTCGGGCAAGCCATATCGCCGTCGGCACGTTCGTGCTGGTGCTGTTGCTGGGACTGATCGGCTTCCTCGTCTGGATCTCGAAGTTCCGGACCGATGACAATCTCGCCCGCTTCGACATCCTGTTCGAAGAGGCGGTGACCGGCCTGGAGCTGGACAGCAACGTGCGCTATCGCGGCGTGCCGGTCGGCCGCGTCCGCGACATCCGCATCGACCCGCAAAACATCGAGCGCATCCGTGTCACGATCGAGGTGCGCGATGACACGCCGGTGAAGGCCGACACCAAGGCGACGCTCGAAATGCAAGGTCTGACCGGCGGCATCTATATCTTGCTGAATGAAGGCACGCAGAGCGCTGCCGATCTTCCGAAGACCGTGACGGCGCCCTATCCGGAAATCGGCTCACGCCGGTCGGCCCTGGCGCAGATCTTCCAGGGGGCACCAGAACTGATCGCCAAGGGGAGTTTGTTGCTGGACAAGGCGACGCTCCTGTTCGACGAAGAGAATCGGACGGCAATCAAGAAGATCCTGAGCAATGTGGAATCGTTGACGGCGACGCTGAATTCGCAGTCCGGCGGGTTGGAAAAACTCCTGACGGATGCGACCACGGCGGTCGAAAACATCGGCGGCATGAGCCGGGAATTCGAAGGGCTGGCAAAGGATCTCCGGACAGAGCTTTCGAGCAAGGATGGCAAGCTGTCGACACTGATCAGAAACTTCGACACGGCGCTGACTGATGTCAGTACGGCGGCGGGGTCGGTCAATACGGCCGCGGACTCGCTCAAGGTGATCTTGGTCGAGAATCGCGCCGGCTTTGCAGAGTTAGGCAGCAACGGGCTTTTCGAATTGACGCAGTTCCTTCAAGAAGCCCGGCTCCTGGTGGCGTCGCTGTCACGGATATCCAAACAGCTCGAGCGCGATCCCGCGAGATTCCTGCTGGGCGACAGGCTGCAGGGCTATGAACCGGAATAATCAGGCGGAGCGGAGAGCATGAGCAAGTTCGTTTGGCGGCCGGTCGCGCGCCGCGATGTCTGTCGCGCGGGGTTGCTGGCGCTTGCTGGGACATTGCCGGGCTGCGGCCTGCTGCCGGAAGTCAGCGTGCCGGTGCAGCTCTACACCGTGACGCCGAAGACTTCCTATCCGGAAACGCTGGAGTTGGTGGATTGGCAGCTGGTCGTCGAAATGCCGAACGCGGCGACAAGCCTGGATACGCCGCGCATTGCGTTGCAGCGCACGCCATTCACTCTGGAGTACTATGCCGGCTCCGCCTGGACCGACAATGCGCCGCTGATGGTGCAGACGCTGCTGATCGAGTCCTTCGAAAGCACCCGCAGTATCACCGCGGTCGGCCGGGAAGGCGTCGGGCTTCGGCCCGACTACGTGCTGAAGACCGATCTCCGGGAGTTCGAAGCTATCTATGAGGACGGCAGCCCCAATCCCGTGATCTGGGTGCGTATCAACGCCAAAGTCGTGCAGATGCCTGAACGGCGTATCGTGTCGTCGGCGACATTCGAGCGCCGCGAAGCCTCCGCCGGCACTAAGCTGCCGGATATCGTCGCCGCCTTCGACGAGGCGCTCGGCCATGTGCTGAAGCGGGTCGTGCTGTTCGTGCTAGAGGAGCCGAAAGTCTAACTATCTGTTATTGAACGAGTTTTTTGACCGCGGCGGTTTCCCGGTGACTGCCGATAGCGTTTCTACTTCGTTAACCTTGGCTGTGCTAAGTTTCCCCGCGCGTTGTGGGAAAGTACGGGCATCGGCCCATGAACATTTTCGGCAAAGTTGTCACCTTGGCTGTGGCGGCGGTCCTGTGCGCCGGCGCTCACGCAACTTGGGCGGACACGGCGCATGCCGGCGACGCCAAGACGCGTGATTTCGTTCTAGCGATCACCGGCACCGATGGACTTACCTTCACCGGCGCCTGTCAGCTCAGGACATCAGATGGAACGGTCGAGATGCCCCTTGACGGCGTGGTGCCCGAGCACCGCGAAGTCCGCGGCCTCGGCCTGAAATGCGTGATCGAGAAAGCGGGCCGCGAGGGCACGCTCACGGTCGAAGTCCTGCGCGACGGCAAGGTCGTCAGCTACAACAGCAACAGCGGCAGCGCCGGCATCTTCAACGTTTCCGTGCGCTGACAGGCCGGCCGCGTTTCGGCTCACGCTTCTCCCGGACTAACTTGCGCAGACAAGATGGTAGTTGCCATCGGCGCCATGCTGAAAGCCGGCGGACCGGAACAGCGCATGGGATGCCTGATTGCGCGGCATGACATGGGCGACGAGCTCCGCGCCCGGCATCTGTTCCCGGATCAGGATCAAGGCCGCCTTGGCCAGTCCCAGGCGGTGGCAGTCCGGCGCAATGTTGATGGAAACCTCCCAGACCGGCGCGGGGCCCTTTGCGACCCGATCGAGCCGCAGGCAACCGCCGGGCTCGGCACCGTGGAGGATGATGAAAATCCTGCTGCCGTCATTGCCCATCCGCTGGGCAAACCAGTTGCGGTGTTCGCGCAGGGTCGGGGGCTGGGGATTGCGGGCAAATTCACGCGTGTCCGGATGGATCTGCCACTGATAGAGCAGCAATTCATCGTCCTGCGCCGCTGGGCGCAGCGATACCGATCGGCCGCTTTTGGCTTTGGGGCTCTGCAAGGTTAGCATCTCGACGTTCGGCGATGGGCCGGGCAATCGAATCAAGAGGCTAACGCCGATCTGGAGACCTGGCCCTCTCTCCAAACCCACGTTTCAAATCAAATTTTGTACAGCGTAAGATAATGCAACAATATCTTTGTTCAAGCCGCCGAATCTTGTCGGGCGATGTTGTCAGGGTGATTGGGGGCGCTTTGCCGGTCGATCCAAAGTCTTTGCTCCTGCGGGTCGACGGCCATGCGGGAATTGGCGGCGGCCATGTCATGCGGTGCCTGGCGCTGGCTCAGGCTTGGCAGGATGCGGGCGGGCAGGCGGCCTTCGCCAGTGCCGGGTTGGCGCCGTCATTGCGCGCACGGATCGCGCAGGAGGGGTTTGCCTGCGCGGCGATTTCCGCGGAGTCCGGCGGTGCGGAGGATGCGGCGTCGACGGCGGCCAAAGCGAAGGAGATTTCGGCGCGAACGGTCGTGATCGATGGCTATCACTTCGGCCCAGGCTTTCGCGCGCCCCTCCATGGGGACGGTCTCCTCACGATGGCGATCGACGACAATGGCGAGGCGAATCCTTGCGCCGATCACCTGATCCTGAACCAGAACATCCACGCGGCACCGGCCCTCTATCCCGATGCCGGAAGCCGCACGAAGCTGTTGCTCGGCACGCGCTATGCGCTGCTGCGCCGCGAATTTCGCCGCAGCATCCGCCGCGGTATCAGGCGTGACGGCGTTGTGCGCACCATCCTGGTGACGCTAGGCGCCGCGGACCGCGACAACGTCACCGGCAGCGTGATCGAAGCCTTGCGCAGCCTGGATTTGGGGGGCGCCGCCGTCGGGATCGTCGCCGGCGGCGCCAATCCCCATGGCGCCACCCTCAGCCAGGCTTGCACCGCCGTGCCGGGCGCCCGGATCGTCGCCGATCCCGGCGCGGGAATGGCCGAGCTGATTGCCGGTGCGGACTTGGCCATTGCCGCCGGCGGCACGACCATGTGGGAGCTATCGGCCATGGGCGTCCCATTCATTGCCGTGATAGTCGCCGAAAACCAGCGGCTCTCGGCACTGGCGATGACGGCCCTGGGGTTCCCCTGTGTCACGGCGGAAAACGTCATCGGCAAGCTGCCGGAGAAACTGCGGACGCTCATCGGCGATGGGGCGCGGCGCCAGCAGCTGGCCGCCGCCGGGCAGCGGCTGGTGGACGGTGAAGGCGCGCCGCGGGTCTGCGCGGAGATTTCGAAGCTGGCTCTCGCGACCTAGCGCAGTTTCGTCAGGACCGGCCGCGATGCTGGTGACCGAGATAGAGCGTTTCCGCCATCTCCCAGTCTTCCGCCGTGTCGATGTCCACCACGCGATGGCGCGGCAGGACGTAGGGCACCGTCGGCCGGTTCTTCAGATCGGCGCCGGGCACGAAGTCGCTGATTGGGTGGATCGCCAGCATGCCGGAGTCGTAATAGGCGTGTTGAAGGTCTTGCGAGCGGATAAAGTGGCTCGCCTGATTGTCGGCGATCAGCAGGCCGTCTGGCGCAATGCGGAACGCCCATTCCACCGGCGCCGGATAGGACGTGACGCCGAGCACCAGCTTCTTTCCCTCATGCTGGTCGAAGATCTTGGCGGCGGCGATGAGGTCTTCGGGCTCCAGCAGCGGCGCGCAGGCGGAGATCAGGCAGGCGCCGCGGAACTTCTGGCCGCGCCGCGCATATTCGTTCACGACGTAGTCGAGCACCGGCACCACTCCGACATGATCGTCGGCCAGGGCGGCCGGGCGCAGGAAATCGGGCTCATAGCCCAACTGCGCCGCCGTGTTGCGGATCGCCGCGTCGTCGGTCGAGACATGGATGACGCCGAACAATCCGGATTGCCGCGCCACCTCCAGTGGATAGGCGATCATCGGCCGGCCGCAGAAGGGCCGGATGTTCTTATGCTGGATGCGCTTGGAACCGCCGCGCGCGGGAATGATGGCGATGAGCGACATGGGAAATCCGGGTCCGATCGAATGGCGTGGTCGGCGGCCGATTACTTCGGCGCTTCCAGGACATCGTCCCAGGAGAGCGGCGTGTCCGCCTGCATGGCGCGGGTGACGGAGCGGCCCAGCAGCAGCGGCAGGAACTGGGGATCGATGCCGATGCCCGGGCGCAGCACCTTGATGTTCTGAGGAGTCAGCTTGTCGCCGGCGCGCAGCGCGCGGGTGACGAAGATGCTGCGCCGGCCGAGGCGCACCAGCGGCTCTTCCTCGGTGGCGCGGGATTTGCGCGGGCTGCCGATGGCCTGCTCGGCACCGCGCATCAGTTCCACCATCGATTTCAGCTCTGCCGGTTCCACGGCGAAGGAATGATCTGGCCTGTGCCTTTCTTGCGATCGAGAGAGAAATGCTTCTCCAGCGCCGCAGCGCCAAGCGCGGCGGCCGCCGTCGGCACCGCCAGTCCCATCGTATGATCGGAATAGCCCGACGGGCGCGCCAAAGGCGCGGCGGATTGTATCCATGGCCGCAAGGTTGGCGCTGGCGGCGTTGAGCGGATAGCTGGAGCCGCAATGCAGCAGCGCCACCTTGGCTGCCGCCGCCCGCCGTGACGGCTTCCAGCGCACGCTCGATATCGCCGAGCCCGGCCATTCCCGTGGAAATGATCAGTGGCAGTCCCGTGTTGGCCGCATGCTTGATCAGCGGCAGATGCACCAGCTCGAAGCTGGCGATCTTGATCGCGGGCACGCCGACCTTCATCAGCCGGTCCACATCGCGCTCGGAGAACGCGCTGGAGAAGAACGCGATCTTCCGCTCTCTCGCCGCGCGCGGCGATGGGCTCGTGGAACTCGTCGGGCAGCGCGCAGTTGCGGTAGAGCTCCTGCAGCGTCTTGCCCCATTTATGCAAGTTCTCCGGCAGCGCCGTGGCCGATGAGCTGTAGTTGGAGCCGATTTCCTCGGCGACGAAGGTCTGGAACTTCACGGAGTCGCAGCCGGCATCCGCGGCGGCATCGACCAAGGCCAGGGCCTTGTCGAGCTGCTTGTCGTGGTTCGAGCCGGCCTCGGCGATGACATAGCAGGGCGCGTCGCCGCCGATCTTGCGCCCGGCGATCTCGAAGCTATCGGCGAAACCGGGCAGGCGCGGGCTGTGGAAGGAAGGCGTGGTCATCGGCGGGTTGTCACCTAATGGGCGGCGCGGGCGGCTTCGGTATAGCGGGGATGGGCGCGCAGCCAGAGCGGCGGCGCACCGCTGCGGTCGTCGATGCGGTTCTCGCCCGCCGCCGCGATGTGGAACAGGCGGTCGCCCATCTGGGTGATGGCGAAATTCTGCTCGCGATGGAGCTGCGTCTGTAGCCGCTGCAGCTTTTCCAGCAGCTGCTCCGGCGCCACGCGGGGCATCAGCGCGTCCTTGTGATGCTTCAGCCACATCCAGCGCTGGAAACCGGCCGCGGGCTCCCAAGGCCTGGCGCCCGCCGAAGCGGCCAGGATGGCGAGGCGGCGGACGATCAGCTCGGCGGACAGGGCGCCGCGATGGGCGGCGAAGGCATTGGTCGAACCGATCCCGCAATGCCTGCGGATACTCGAACGCGCCCGGCGGTTGGCTGACGATGCGCGCCACCTCGGTGACCAGCTCCTCCACGTCATGGGCGAGGAAATTGATGCTCGAGGAAAGGTAGATGTCGTAGAGCGGCGTCTCCGTCGGCTTGAAGCAGATCGCCGGCTTGTCCAGCGCGAAGGCCTCGACTCCGGTCGTGCAATAGGGATGGATCAGCACGTCGGACGCCAGGATCCAGGGAATCGCCGCACCGCGCCGCTCCAGCGCCACCCGCGGCAGGTCGCCGATGATCTTGCGCCAGGTGTCCAGCACCTCGTTGGGATGCGGGCGCACGACGATCCGATGGCCCGGAAAAGCGTCATGCAGGCGGCGCAGCAGGCCGCCGATCTCCTCCATCAACAGCACTTCGACGCGCCGGCTCTCATTGATCAGGTGGGCATCGTCGGGCTTGTTCATGTCCAGCTTGCCGCCGCGCACCAGCGCCCGGACCACCGCTTCCGGCGGGCCCTTGGCGGAATTCATCAGGCCGAAATTCGTGTTGATGAGGATGAACGGCCCGAACTCCTTGCGGATGGCGGCCGCCTCGCCGGCGTGGGCGGCGCGGAACTCCGGCCGCAGCAGGTCCCAGCGCGGGTTGCCGACGATCTCCAGTTTCGCCGCCTGCTGCGGATATTTCTCCGCCAGCGCGTCGCGGTGATCCTCGCCGAGGGCGAAGATCACGTCGCTTTGCGCCAGCGCATCGGCCGACACCCAGCGCAAGCCGCCGGTGCGCGGGTCGATGCCCGGCGCTTCCTCGTCGATGGCGGCGGTGCGGTAGCCATGGGCATGGGCCTCGCGCATCGCCAGGGCGTCGCGATTGGTCAGGGTCTTGAACAGGAGGACGCCCGGCGGCATCTGCGGGATGTTCTTCTGCAACAGCCACTTCTGGCCGAGCACCACCTCCATGCCTGCTTCGCAGGCCACCGCCGCCAGCAGCAGCCGGGACTCCAGCTCGCGCACGGAAACCTCGACCGGCAGATAGAGAATTCCGGCAGACGGGCGCGGGTTGATTGGCGGGCGGATGCTCTCGTTCATGTCGCGGTCAATGTCGATGCGGCAGCAGTATTTGCGTTAGGAATTACGGGTCGGCGGCAGCGGCCTTCGATGCGGTAACATGCTGAAGATGGTGGGGCAACTGGCCGCTGTCATCGCGCTCGGGATGGCCTCGAAGACCCATAAACCGACCGGCCCCAGCCCGGGATCGGCTGGCTTGTCCCCGGCCCGCCGGAAGCCCGCTTTCTCGAAGGCCTGTATCGATCCCCTGTTGGCGGCGATGATTCCGGCTTCGAGGCGGCTCAGGCCCAATTCGCCGGTGGCGTAGCGGGCGACAGCCGCGAGGGCGGCGCTCCCCAGCCCCTGGCCCCAGACGCGACGGTCGAACAGGGCAATGCCGACGGTGGCGGTTCCGCGGCCGGTTTCCACGTCATGGAGCCGCACCGTGCCGCTCAGGATCTCGCCAACATAGAGCCCAAACAGGATGGCTTGGGCATCGGCCGCGTTGGCGGCGACATAGGCGCGCACGCCGTCGAGCGTCTGCCGCTGCTTCCGTGGCGCCTCCATGTAGCGGTGCACCTCCGGATCGTTCAGGCCGTCCACATACGCCGTGGTGACGTCCGCAGCCTGCAGCGGACGGAGATAGGCGCCGTCCCTGAGATCGAGGCGTAAAGCGGGCTTGAGGTCGAGCAGCGCGCGGGTCATCGGCGGCTTTGCGGTCCGTGGCTGTCGCGGAAAGGGGCGGCTGACAGGGCAATGGTCGGGAGGACTGGATTCGAACCAGCGGCCTCCTGCTCCCGAAGCAGGCGCTCTACCAGGCTGAGCTACCCCCCGCCCGAACCGATTGCCGGCGGCATTCGCCGCCGTGACGAAGCTTCAAGTCTTTGACCTAACTCGGGAAAATCGCCCCGTGGCACAGCCACGGACCGATCGTTCGGCCAAGGTCGCTCCGGCAGGCGGGCCTTATACTGCCATCGCCCCCGGGCTGCAAGGTTGCCGCCGCCGGCTTGGGCTCACGCGGCTGCCGTGTTTTCCTCACGCCATCGTGTTACCGGCGCTGTCCGCTGCGGACATAAGCGTGATCGCAGTCACTGTTTCTGTCGCCGGATGGGGGCAGTTTCCGGCCCCTGGGCTGTTCCAGGTCTCGCAGAGTGGATATCATCTGTGGCATCAGCTCCTCAAAGCCTCGAAGAACCACTGATCATGCAGCGCAAGCTAGCCGCCATTCTCGCCGCCGATGTAGTCGGCTACAGCCGCCTGATGTCCGAGGACGAGGCGGGGACGCTGTCGGCATTGCGCTCGCGCCGCAAGGAAGTGCTCGAGCCGGCCGTCGCCCAGCGCTACGGCCGCATCTTCAAGGTCATGGGCGACTGCGTGTTTGTCGAGTTCGCCAGCGCGGTGAATGCGGTGGAATGCGCCATCAACCTGCAGAAGGGCATGGCCGACCGCAACGCGAGCGACGCCGGCGGCCACGCGCTGCATCTCAGGGTCGGCATCAATCTCGGCGATGTGGTCATCGATGGCGGCGATCTCTATGGCGACGGCGTCAATCTGGCGACGCGGCTGCAGGAGATGGCCGATCCCGGCGGCATCTGCGTTTCGGCGAAGGTCTATGCCGAAGTCGGCCGCAAGCTGGAGCTGTCGTTCGAGGATATGGGCGAGCGGCCGGTGAAGAACATCGCCGAGCCGGTCCGCGTCTACCGAATCGGCGCGGCTGGCGACCCGTGAACCGCACGCCGACGTCCGCGCTGCCGCTGCCCAACAAGCCGTCCATCGTCGTGCTGCCGTTTCTCAACATGAGCGGCACTCCGGACCAGGAATTGTTCGCCGACGGGCTGACCGAAGACATCCTGACCGAGCTGTCGCGGTTCCGCGAATTGTTCGTCATCTCCCGCAACTCCTCCTTCAAGTACAAGGGCAAGGCCGTCAACGTGCAGCAGGTGGCGCGGGAACTCGGCGTCCAGTATGTGCTGGAAGGCAGCGTGCGCCGCGCCGGCAACCGCGTGCGCGTCACCGCGCAGCTCATCGACGGCGAGACCGACCGCCATATCTGGGCCGAGCGTTACGACCGCGATCTCGAGGATATCTTCGCCATCCAGGACCAGGTGACGTCGGCCATCGTCGCCACGCTGCCCGGCCGCGTCGAAGCCGCCAACCGCGACCGCGCGTCCAAGAAGCCGACCGCCAGCATGGCCGCCTACGAATGCGTGCTCGCCGGCAAGACGCTGCATCACCGCAGCACCAGGGCGGACAATGCCGAGGCGCAACGGCTGCTCAGCCGCGCGATCGAGTTGGATCCGAAATTCGGCCACGCCCATGCCTGGAGGGCCTGCGTGTTGGGCCAGGCCTGGACCTACAATTGGTGCGAGGACCGCGAGGCCGTATGGAGCCAGGTGGCGGCGGAATTGGACATAGCGCTGGCGCTGGACGAGAACGACAGCGACGTGCATCGCATCCTGGCGGCGCTCAATGTCGCGCGTGACGATCTAGATCGCGCCGGCTATCACGAGGACCGCGCGCTGGCGCTCAATCCCAACGACGATCTGATCGTGGTGCAGCAGGGCGAGATATTGACCTGGCTGGGCAAGCCGGAAGAAGGCATCGACTGGATCAAGAAGGCGATGCGGCTCAATCCCTACCACCCGGAGCGTTACTGGAATCATCTCGGCCGCGCCTATTTCGTCGCCCGGCGCTATCGCGAAGCGATCGAGGCGTTTCAGCGTATCTCAGCACCGGATCATCTGGTCTTTGCGAACCTCGCCGCTTGTCATGCCATGATGGACGACAGCGTGGTGGCGAAGGAATGTGTGCAGGAAGTCCTGCGGCGTCAGCCTGAATTCGCCGTGGAAGCATTTCGCACGTCGCTGCACTACAGGAATGATGCAGACCTGGAGCATCATCGCCAGGCCCTGTTGAAGGCCGGCCTGCCGCAATAACGGCTCAGTAGCGTCTAATGCGCCCGTTCAATGGCGAAATCGACTGCTTCCAATAGCGCCCGTTTCTCCGGACCATCGCGGAAAATGCCGAGTGCATCCCGGGCGATCGCGCCATAGTGAGCGGCCCGCGCCACGGCATCGCGCAACGTACCGTGGCGTTGCATCAGGCCTAGGGCATGGGCCAGGTCGCCGTCCTTCTGCTCGCGATCCTCGAGCGTGCGGCGCCAGAATGAGCGCTCCTCGACGTCACCGCGGCGGAAGGCCAGGATGACCGGCAGCGTGATCTTGCCGTCGCGGAAATCGTCGCCCACGGTCTTGCCCAGTTCCGGCTGTGCGCGCGGCATAGTCCAGCACGTCGTCGATGAGCTGGAAGGCGATGCCGAGATTGAGGCCGTAAGCTGTCCAGCGCTTCTTCCTCGGCCTTTGGCCGGTCGGCGACCACGGCGCCGATGCGGCAGGCAGCGGCGAACAGCGCCGCGGTCTTCGAGCAGATCACGTCCAGATAGGCCTGCTCGCTGGTGGCGGTATCGTTGCTGGTCTGCAGCTGCAGCACCTCGCCCTCGGCGATGATGGCGGAGGCGCCGGACAGGATCTCCAGCACCCGCAGCGAGCCGTCGGCGACCATGATCTGGAACGCTCGGCTGAACAGGAAATCGCCCACCAGCACGCTGGATTTGTTGCCCCAGAGCGCGTTGGCGGTCGCCAGCCCGCGGCGCAGGTCGCTCTCGTCCACGACATCGTCATGGAGCAGCGTCGCCGTATGAATGAATTCCACGCAGGCCGCCAGCCCGATATGGCGGTCGCCGCGATAGTCGCAGAGCTTGGCCGCCGCCAGCGTCAGCAGCGGCCGCAGGCGCTTGCCGCCGGCGGCGATGATATGCCCGGCCAACTGCGGGATCAGCGCCACTGGGCTCTGCATGCTCTGGAGGATGCGCTCGTTAACCAGGCGCATCTCATCGCCGACCAGGGCGGCGAGCGCGTTCATCGAGGGCTTCCGCCCCTTGCCGCGCTCTTCGTCGAGATTCACGATGATGGCCACGGATGATCCCTGTGGTTGTGTCTGCTAAGAGCATAGGGTTGGACCGTTCCCGGTCAAGTGCGGCAGGTTGCCCTTGGCCGCATCAACTCATACATATTCGGCGATGCGTAAACTGATAGACACACAGGATCCTGCGCAATTGAGCTGGGTGGTCGCCCTGCTCACCGCCGAGGACATCGATTTCCAGGTGTTCGACAGCCATGTCAGCAGCCTGTTCGGCAGTGGCGTGATGATGATCCCCCGCCGCGTCATGGTGGCGGAGGCGGATTTCGATCGCGCAAAGCGGCTGCTGGATGACGCCATCGAGGCTGGGCCCGCATGAACGATCTCGCCATCACCGAGGACAAGCTGTTGGGCGGCCGCGTCATGTTGCGCCAGCCGGCGGATGGTTACCGCGTGGCGATCGATCCGATTTTCCTGGCGGCGGCGGTGCCGGCGGCGCCAGGCGAGCTGGTGCTGGATGTGGGTGCGGGCGTCGGTGCTGCCGCGCTCTGTCTCGCCTGGCGGGAGCCGAACTGCCTGATCCGCGGCATCGAGATCCAGCATGCGCTGGTGCGGCTTGCCGGCGAGAACGCGGCGCTGAACGGCAACGCGGCGCGGATGGAGTTCATGGTCGGCGATATCCTGCGGCCGCCACCGCGCATGGCGCCCGGCACCTTCCATCATGTGATGGCCAATCCGCCCTATCAGGCGGCGGAGTCAGGCACGCGCTCGGACAATCACGGCCGCGATCGGGCCAATGTGGAGGGCGAAGCGGCGCTGGCGGATTGGGTGCGCTATTGCCTCAACATGGCGCGTTCGAAAGGTTCGGTGACCTTCATCCATCGCGCCGACCGCCTGGACTCGCTGCTGGCGGAGCTGCGCCAGCGCGCCGGCGACATCGCGGTCTTTCCGCTCTGGCCCGGCGGGAGCCGACCGGCGAGCCGGGTGATCGTGCGGGCGCGCAAGGATGTGGCGACGCCGACTAAGCTGTCATCTGGGATGATTCTGCACGAGCCCGACGGGCGCTACAGCGCCGCCGCCGAAGCCGTGCTGCGCGACGGCGCTGCGCTGGCCCTGTAGGATGATCTGCCGCGGTATGTTCAGACGGCGGTTTGCGTATAACATCGCTCCCTTGACCTGACCCACACCCCGTCGCCATATCGCCCCTATGTTCAGTCTTCCCAGTTTCCCGAAGCTCTCGCTGCTGATCTTCGTGCTCGCGCTGGTCTGGTTCGGCTTCCGCTGGATCGGGCGGCAGCAGAGCGCGCGGAAGAAGGAAGCCGGCGGGCAGAAATCGCGCGGCCGCGGGCGCGCCGAGGCCAACGCCGTCGA
This sequence comes from uncultured Alphaproteobacteria bacterium, assembly GCA_963851215.1. GTDB lineage: Bacteria > Pseudomonadota > Alphaproteobacteria > Dongiales > Dongiaceae > DATKFM01. The sequence continues at coordinate 690,790 of CAWKOG010000020.1, read as the reverse complement.
CATGGTCCAATGCGAGGTCTGCGATGCCTTCGTGCCGGGAACGAAGGCATCGCCCTGCGAGCGTACCGGCTGCCCTTATTGAGGGCCGTCGAAAGCCGGAATCAACGCGGCGGATTGCTTGACCCCCTGAGGGCCGGTCTTTATGTTGCGGCGCACCATAAGCCCCTGAAAACTGGCCCCGTGCCATGTCCAGCCGCGCCAATCCCGACACCTGTTTCCAGCGCCTGATCCTGAAATTGCAGGATTACTGGGCCGGGAAGGGCTGCGTCATTCTGCAGCCCTATGACATGGAAGTGGGCGCCGGCACCTTTCACCCCGCGACCACGCTGCGCGCCCTCGGCAAGAAGCCCTGGCGCGCCGCCTATGCGCAGCCCTCGCGCCGGCCGAAGGATGGCCGCTATGGCGAGAACCCGAACCGGCTGCAGCATTACTACCAGTTCCAGGTGATCCTGAAGCCGTCGCCGCCGGACAGCCAGGATCTCTATCTCGGCAGCCTGCGGGCGCTGGGCATCAAGCTGGAAGACCATGATGTGCGCTTCGTCGAGGACGATTGGGAGAGCCCGACGCTGGGCGCCTGGGGCCTCGGCTGGGAAGTGTGGCTCGACGGCATGGAAGTGAGCCAGTTCACCTATTTCCAGCAGGTGGGCGGCATCGAATGCGATCCCGTCTCGACGGAGCTGACTTACGGCCTCGAGCGGCTCGCGATGTATGTGCAGGGCGTGGAGAGCATCTTCGATCTCGACTGGAACGGCGTCGTTGGGCCGGGCCACATGACCTATGGCGATGTGTATCTGCAGGCCGAGCAGGAATTCTCCGCCTACAATTTCGAGCAGGCGACGACGGAGAAACTGTTCCGGCATTTCGCCGATGCGGAAGCGGAATGCAAGAAGCTGCTCGGTCTCAATGGCAACAGCGCCAACCGCACGCCGCTGGCCCTGCCTGCCTATGACCAGTGCATGAAGGCGAGCCATAACTTCAATTTGCTGGACGCGCGCGGCGTGATCTCCGTGACCGAGCGCCAGGCCTATATCGGCCGTGTGCGCACTCTGGCGAAGGGTTGCTGCGAGGCGTGGCTGAAAAGTCAGGACGCGAAGGTCTAGATCATGGCCGAACTCCTGCTCGAACTTTTCTCCGAGGAAATTCCCGCGCGCATGCAGGCGCGGGCGGCCGAGGATCTGAAACGTCTAGTCACCGAGAAACTGAAGGCGGCGGGCTTGGCCTTCACCCGCGCCGATGCTTATGCGACGCCGCGGCGGCTGGCGCTGGTTGTCGATGGATTGCCCTTGGCGCAGCCGGATGTGAATGAAGAGAAACGCGGACCGCGGGTCGGCTCGCCGGAACAGGCAGTGCAAGGCTTCCTCAAGGGCGCCGGCCTCACCAGCCTCGATCAATGCGAGAAGCGCGATACCGGCAAGGGCGAGTTCTGGTTTGCGACCATCAAGAAGACCGGTGGCAAGACCATCGAACTGTTGGGGGCGCTGATTTCGGAGGCATTGCTGGCGTTGCCTTGGCCGAAATCCATGCGCTGGGCGTCCAATCGTGTCAGTTGGGTGCGGCCGCTCCATAGCATCATCGCCACGCTCGATGGCGCCGTCATTTCCGGCGCACTGACATTCGGTGAGGAGTCCAAGGTCGCCTTCGGTGACACTACACGCGGCCATCGGTTTCTCGGTTCCGGGGAGATCAAGGTCGCCGGCTTTGCCGACTACAAAGTGAAGCTGAAAGAATCCTTCGTCCTCGTCGATCCCGCCGAGCGCCGCGCCGCCATTCAAGCGCAGGCGGAGAAGTTGGCGCAGGCCGAGGGCGTAACGGTGAAACAGGACGAGGCGCTGCTCGATGAAGTGGTCGGCCTGGTGGAGTGGCCTGTGCTGCTGATGGGCAAGATCGACCAGGCCTTCATGGACATTCCGCCGGAAGTGCTGACCACGACCATGCGCGCGAACCAGAAGTATTTCGCGCTGTTGGACAAGAACGGAAAACTGGCCCCACGATTCCTGGTCGCGTCGAACATGCAGACCAAGGATGGCGGCAAGGCCATCATCGCCGGCAATGAGCGGGTGCTGCGGGCTCGGCTGTCGGACGCCAAGTTCTTCTGGGACCAGGACCGCAAGGTGAAGCTGGAAGAGCGTGTGCCTGTGCTGAAGGACATCGTGTTTCATGCCAAGCTTGGCACCGTCGCGGACAAGGTTGCGCGGATGCAAATGCTCGTGGCGGAGTTAGCGCCGTTCATTCCCAGCGCCGATGTGGATCAGGTGCGCAGTGCCGCGCTGCTCGCGAAGGCCGATCTCACGTCAGGCATGGTCGGCGAGTTCCCGGAACTTCAGGGCATCATGGGCCGCTACTATGCGCTGCAAGAGGGCGAGAAGCCGGCGGTCGCCGATGCGATCGCCGAACATTATCAGCCTCTCGGACCCAACGACCGCTGCCCGACTTCGCCGGTCAGCATCACCGTGGCGCTCGCCGACAAGATCGACTCGCTGGTCGGATTCTTCGCCATCGATGAGAAACCGACTGGTTCGAAGGACCCGTTCGCATTGCGCCGCGCTGCACTGGGCGTCATCAGGCTGATCGTCGAGAACAAACTGCGCTTGCCGCTTTGCAAGATGTTCGCAAGGCGAATGCAGCCGTTTGAAGATCAGAACGGCGCAATCACCGTCGCGAAGCTCCGGCAGAGTTGCTCGATCTTCTTCGCCGACCGCCTGAAAGTGGCGCTGCGCGAAAAGGGTGTGCGTCACGATCTTGTCTCCGCGATATTCAGTCTGGGCAAGGACGATTTTGTGAGGACGATCTGGTGCGGTTGCTGGCGCGCGTCGATGCGCTGAAATCGTTCCTGGATACCGACGACGGCGCCAATCTTCTCGTCGCCTATCGCCGCGCCAGCAATATCGTCAAGATCGAGGAGAAGAAGGACAAGGCCGAGTACAATGGCGGCGCCGATGCGGCGAAGCTGCAGCAGGCCGAGGAGAAATCGCTGCATGCGGCGCTGGCTTCCGTGGCGTCATCGGGGGAACAACTGATCAAGAGCGAGCATTTTGGTAATGCCATGTCCCAGCTTGCCAAACTGCGCCAGCCTGTTGACGCCTTCTTCGACAAGGTCACGGTGAACAGCGACGACAAGGACTTGCGCGCCAATCGCCTGCGACTGCTGTCGCAGATCCGCACGACCTTGAACAAGGTCGCCGATTTCTCGCAGATCGAGGGATAGAGGGGCCATGTCTAAGTGGGTCTACAGCTTTGGCGCCGGGAAGGCGGATGGCCGGGCGGACATGCGGAACCTGCTGGGCGGCAAGGGCGCCAATCTGGCGGAAATGAGCAGCCTGGGCCTGCCGGTGCCGCCGGGCATCACCATCACGACCGAGGTCTGCACCTATTTCTACGCCAATGGGAAATCCTATCCTGCCGACCTGCAGGCGCAGGTCGCCGCCGGGCTGGCGCAGATCGAATCCACCGTCGGCGCCAAGTTCGGCGACTCTGCCGACCCGCTGCTGGTATCCGTGCGCTCGGGCGCCCGCGTCTCCATGCCGGGCATGATGGACACGGTGCTCAATCTCGGCCTCAACGATATTACCGTTGAAGGCTTGGCGGCGAAGTCCGGCGATACGCGCTTCGCCTATGACAGCTACCGCCGCTTCATCCAGATGTATGGCGACGTGGTGCTGGGCGTCGATCATCACAATTTCGAAGAGATCCTCGATCTGCATAAAGAGGATCGCAATCTCAGCCTGGACACGGCGCTCACCGCCGATGACTGGAAGACCGTGGTGGCCGGCTACAAGGCCAAGGTGCAGGAGCATCTGGGCAAGCCGTTCCCGCAGGATCCGATGGAACAGCTCTGGGGCGCCATCGGCGCCGTCTTCGGTAGCTGGAACACGCCGCGCGCCGTCACCTATCGCAAGCTACATAATATCCCCGAGAGCTGGGGTACCGCCGTCAGCGTGCAGGCGATGGTGTTCGGGAACATGGGCGACAGCTGTGCGACCGGCGTCGCCTTCACCCGCAATCCGTCGACCGGCGCCAACGAGTTCTATGGCGAGTATCTGGTCAACGCCCAGGGCGAGGACGTAGTCGCGGGTATCCGCACGCCCCAGCATCTGACGGTCGCCGGCAAGAAATCCAACCGCTCCAACCTGCCGGCGATGGAAGAGGTGATGCCCAAGCTGTTCGGCGAGCTCGACGATGTGCGCCGCAAGCTGGAAGCCCACTACCGCGACATGCAGGATATCGAGTTCACGGTGCAGCAGGGCCGGCTGTGGATGCTGCAGACCCGCAGCGGCAAGCGCACGGCTGCGGCGGCGCTGAAGATCGCCGTCGACATGGTGGCTGAAGGGCTGATCGACAAGCGCCAGGCGGTGCGCCGCATCGATCCGTCGTCGCTGGATCAATTGCTGCATCCGACGCTGGATCCCAAGGCGCCGCGCAAGGTGATCGCCCGCGGCCTGCCGGCCTCGCCGGGAGCGGCGGCAGGCAAGGCGGTGTTCACCGCCGACGAGGCCGAGGACCGCGCCACCAAGGGCGAGAAGGTCATCCTGGTGCGGCTGGAGACCAGCCCCGAAGACATCCACGGCATGCATGCCGCTCAGGGCATCCTCACGGCGCGAGGCGGCATGACCAGCCACGCTGCCGTGGTGGCGCGCGGCATGGGGCGGCCCTGCGTCTCCGGCGCCAGCGACCTGCGCATCGATACCCAGGCCGGCACGATGACCGTGCGCGGCACGACAGTACGGGCCGGCGATCTGGTCACCATCGACGGCGGCACCGGCGAGGTGATGCTGGGCGAAGTGCCGACGATCCAGCCGGACCTCTCCGGCGATTTCTCGCAGCTCATGGCTTGGGCCGACGAGACCCGGCATATGAAGGTGCGCACGAATGCCGAGACGCCGGCGGACGCGCGGACGGCGCGGCGTTTCGGCGCCGAAGGCATCGGCCTTTGCCGCACCGAGCATATGTTCTTCGACGGCGACCGCATTGTCGCCATGCGCGAGATGATCATGGCCGAGGACGCCGCCGGCCGCCGCGTGGCGCTGGCCAAGATCCTGCCGATGCAGCGGGCGGATTTCGTCGAGCTGTTCCGCATCATGCGCGGCCTGCCGGTCACCATCCGCCTCTTGGACCCGCCGCTGCATGAGTTCCTGCCGCACACCGATGTGGAAATGCAAGAGGTGGCCCGGGCCGCCGGACTCGGCATCGATACGGTGCGCCATCGCGCGGCCATGCTGAAAGAGGCCAACCCGATGCTCGGCCATCGCGGCTGCCGCCTGGGCATCACCTATCCGGAAATCTATGAGATGCAGGCGCGGGCGATCTTCGAGGCCGCCGCCGAGGTGCAGAAGGAAGGCGGCGAGACGGTCGAGCCGGAGATCATGATCCCGCTGGTGGCCTGGACGCGGGAGCTCGCCATGCTGAAGGAATCTGGTGGACCGCGTCGCCGAGGAGGTGGCGAAGCAGTCCGGCCGGCGCACGCCCTATCTCGTGGGAACGATGATCGAGCTGCCGCGCGCGGCGCTGCGGGCCCATGATATCGCGGAGAGCGCGCAGTTCTTCAGCTTCGGCACCAATGATCTCACGCAGACCACCTATGGCCTCAGCCGCGACGATTCCTCGCGTTTTCTCACCGCCTATGAACGGGCGGGCATCCTGACCCAGGACCCGTTCGTGACGCTGGACCGGGACGGCGTGGGTGAACTGGTGCGCATCGCCGCCGAACGGGGCCGCAAGCGCCGCGCCGATCTCAAGCTCGGCATCTGCGGCGAGCATGGCGGCGATCCTGCGTCGATCCGCTTCTGCGCCGAGGTGGGGCTGGACTATGTGTCCTGCTCCCCGTACCGCGTGCCGATCGCCAAGCTGGCGGCGGCGCAGGCGACCCTTGCGGCGAGTGCCGACGCGACGGTGTGAACGCCGTTACTTCTTCGGCGGCCTGCCGTATTTCCGCATCGCCATTTCCAGCAAATCGAACGGCAATGCGTGGACCGTGCGGCCTTTGAAGCCCGTCGTCGTCTCCGCCGCCGTCAGCGCGTTGAGGATTGCTTCCTCCGTGGCTTCGGCCGCAGCTTCAAATAGGGGCGACATTTCCGGCGGCGCGATCATCTTCACGTCATAGCAAGGCTTGTTGCGGGCGATGCGGTTCCCATTGGCGAAGGCAAGGAAGATGTCGCCGCTGCCGTTGCTGCCATAGCCGCCGACCCAGGCGAGGCCGGTGGCCGCACGACGCGCCAGGCGCTTGCATTGGATGGGCAACAGCGGCGCATCGGTGGCCAGGATGACGATGATCGAGCCCGCGCCCGGCTCGAGGAATCGATCGAGCCAGCCATCGGGCGTGGGCACCACGTCGCGGCCGATCTCGCGGCCGACCGGCGCGCCGTCGACGCGGAACTGCTCGCGGTCGCCATAGTTCGCCTGCACCAGCGCGCCCACGGTGTATTTGCCGTTGCGGGTCTCGGCGATGCGCGAGGAGGTGCCGATGCCGCCCTTGAATTCATGGCAGATCATGCCGGTGCCGCCGCCGACGCAGCCTTCGGCGACCGGGCCGCTCTTGGCGGCGTCCAGTGCGGCAAAGGCGTGCTCCTGTTTCACGGGAAACTTTTCCGCGTCGCTGAGCCAGCCGTCATAGGTCTCGGCGGTGACCGGCAGATGCCATTCCTGGTCGACGCCCTTGTTCACGGCATAGGCCACCAGCGCGTCATGGACCACGCCGACGGAATGGGTGTTGGTAATGCAGAGGGGTGCGGCGAGCAGGCCCTGTTCCTCGATCCAGATCGTCCCGGTCATCTCGCCATTGCCGTTGAAGGAGTGGAAACCGGCGAACACGCCATTGCGCCAGACATCGTCGCTGGCCGGCCATATGGCGGTCACGCCGCTGCGGGCGATGAAGGGCTGGTCATGGACGACGGTGCAGTGGCCGACACGCACGCCCGGCACGTCGGTGATGGCGTTGAGCGGTCCCGTCGGCAGATATCCTGAAACGAATCCGAGATCGCGTAAGCGCGCGCGGCCCATTTGCTGGTCTCCCTGTGATTATTCTCGGTGTTCTTTTGCTTTTAGGTCGGCGGCAGCGGACGCAGAGTCGCCTTGGCGCATAGTAATTCCCGACCCGGACCGACTTTGTCCAGGGCTTCCTGGCGCAGCAGGGCGAGGCCCAGGCCATCCACCGCGCTGCGCATTTCGCCGGCTTCCGCGCCGTCGAGGGTGATCGGCGCGCCGAACTCGGGCGTTGGACCGTCGATGGCGACCGGCAGGAGTTGCTTTCGCACCAGGCTGCGGTAGCGCATCCGCGCGGTCACCTCCTGGCCGATATAGCAGCCCTTCTGCCAGTCGATGCCGTGGAGCTCGTCGAACCCGTTCTCCAGCAGCAGCGCGCGTTCCACCGGCAGGTCGCGGCTGCCGTCGGGGACGCCAAGGGCAATGCGGTGGCGGTCATAGGAATCTTCGTCAGCCGCGCTAAGGCCATGCTTCGCGATCCAGCTTGCGGCACTGTCAGCGGCGACGATCGCGCGGGCTCCCAGGGCGGGAAGGCGGGGATCGGCATAGATCGCCGCGGCGTCGTTGCTGCGCAGAGCGCCGGGTTCCAGGCCGTCGCCCCAGAGCAGGATCACCGCGAGGGAGTCGGTCTTGTCCTCGATCGTCGCCTTGGCGCGGAGCTTGTACATGCCCAGGCGGCGCATCAGGTCGGCGCGGCGCTCGGCTTCGCAATCCAAAAGCAGCGCGTCGCTCTGCGGCACGATGAAGAAATCATGGAGGAAGCGGCCCTGGGCCGTCAGCAGCGCGGAGTAGACCGGCTGCCCCGCGGCAGCGCGCGCGACGTCGTTGGTCACCAGCCCCTGGAGAAATGACACGCGATCCTCCCCGGCGATTCTGAGGACGCCGCGGCGCTTGGCGATGGTGGCAAATACTGGCATATGCAGCTCGCTGTTGAGACCGGCACAATCAGAGAAGGCGCGGCCATTGGCAAGTCCCGCGCAATCGTCTATCGCAGGGACCCAACGGTAACCAATTTCCTTGCGAGTACGCGTGGCCAACTACGATCTGATCATCCGCGGCGGCGTCATCGTCACCACCGAGCAGACCGGTCCCGGCGACATCGCCATCAGCGGCGGGCAAATCGCCGCCATCGGCAGTGTCGGCGGCGATGCGGCAGAGGTGATCGACGCCAAGGGCCTGCACATCCTCCCGGGCGTCATCGATACCCAGGTGCATCTGCGCGAACCGGGGATGGAGCATAAGGAAGATCTGGCCACCGGCACCAAGGCGGCGGTGCTGGGCGGCGTCACCGCCGTGTTCGAGATGCCGAACACCAGGCCGAACACGGTCACCCAGGCGGATCTCGAGGACAAGATCCGCCGCGCGCGCGGCCGCGTCTGGAGCGACATCGCCTTCTATGTCGGTGCGACGCCCGACAATCTCAAGGAGTTGCCTGATCTCGAACAACAACTCGGCTGCGCCGGCGTCAAGATGTTCATGGGCAGCTCCACCGGCACTTTGCTGGTAGCCGACGATGCCACGGTGCTGCAGGTGCTGAAGCATGGCCGCCGCCGCATGGCTGTTCATGCGGAGGATGAGGCGCGGCTGAAGGAGCGTTTTGCGCTGGTGAAGGATGGCGCTTCGCCGGCCATGCATCCGGTCTGGCGCGATGCGGAGACGGCATATCTGGCCACGCAGCGCCTGATCGGCCTGGCGCGGGAAGCCAAGCGGCGCGTGCATGTGCTCCATGTCACCACGGCTGAGGAAATGGGTTTCCTGGCTAAGCACAAGGATATCGCGACGGTGGAAACTACGCCGCAGCATCTGACGCTGGTGGCGCCGGATTGTTATGAGCGGCTGGGCACCTATGCGCAGATGAATCCGCCGATCCGCGATGCCGCCCATCAGGCGGCGCTGTGGAACGCGGTGCGGGCGGGCGTGGTGGATTGCATCGGCTCCGACCATGCGCCCCATACAAGCGAGGAGAAGGACAAGCCCTATCCGCAAAGCCCGTCGGGCATGCCCGGCGTGCAGACTTTGCTGCCGCTGCTGCTGGACCATGCCAAAGCCGGGCGGCTGACGCTGCAACGGCTGGTGGAGATCACCAGCGCGGGACCGGCGCGCATATTCGGCATCAAGGGCAAGGGAGCGATCCGCGAGGGCCACGATGCCGACCTGACGCTGGTGGATCTCAAGGCAAAGCGGACTATCCGCAGGGAGTGGATCGCCAGCCGCTGCGGCTGGACACCGTTCGACGGCATGGCCGTGACCGGCTGGCCGAAAGCGACCATCATCCGCGGGCGTACCATCATGCGCGATGACCAGGTGCTGGGCGAACCGGCCGGTGAACTGGTGCGATTCTTGGATACCGACGGCGGAACCGCGTAGGATAGGGCAGGCAGCCTTGGACCTGCCGGGAGGTGGAGCATGACCGCTTGCATCGTGGGCTGGGCCCATACGCCCTTCGGACGCCATGACGGCGAGGATGTCGAATCCCTGATCGGCAAGGTGGCCGGCGCCGCCATCGCCGATGCCGGCCTGCATCCCCGGGATATTGACGAGGTCGTGCTCGGCCATTTCAATGCCGGCTTCTCGCGCCAGGATTTCACCAGTTCGCTGGTGCTGCAGCATTTGCCGGAATTGCGGTTCAAGCGCGCCACCCGGGTGGAGAATGCCTGCGCCACCGGCTCGGCGGCGATCCATGCCGGCTTGCGCGCCATCGCCGCGCGCCAGGCGCGGCTGGTGCTGGTGGTGGGCGTGGAGAAGATGACGGATGCCTCGCCAGACGATGTGGGCCGCAATCTGCTGCGCGCCAGCTATGTGCGGGAAGAGGCGGAGGTGGAGGGCGGTTTCGCCGGCATCTTCGCGCAGATCGCCCAGCGCTATTTCCAGCAGCATGGCGATCAGGGCGATGCGCTGGCGCGGATCGCGGCGAAGAACCACGCCAACGGCGCCGGCAATCCGCTGGCGCAGATCCGCAAGGACCTGGGCTATGAATTCTGCCGCCAGCCCTCGGAGAAGAATCCGATCGTCGCGCCACCCCTGCGCCGCACCGACTGCAGCCCGGTTTCCGATGGCGCGGCGGCCCTGGTGCTGGCGGACATGGATGTGGGGCTGGCGCAGGACAAGGCGGTGGTGTTCCGCGCCGCCGAGCAGGTGAACGACTTCCTGCCCATGAGCCGCCGGGATCCGACGAAGTTCGAGGGTTGTGCGGTGGCCTGGCGGCGGGCGCTGGAATCGGCGCGGCTGGGCCTCGACGATCTGAGCCTGGTGGAAACCCATGACTGCTTCACCATCGCCGAGCTGATCGAGTATGAGGCGATGGGTCTCACCGCGCCGGGTCAGGGCGCGCGCGCCATCGAGGAAGGCTGGACCGAGAAGACCGGCAAGCTGCCGGTCAATCCCTCGGGTGGGCTGAAGGCCAAGGGCCACCCCATCGGCGCCACCGGCGTGTCCATGCATGTGATGGCTTCCATGCAGCTGATGGGCGATGCCGGCGGCATGCAAATTCCCGGCGCCAAGCTGGCGGGGATATTCAACATGGGCGGCACGGCCGTCGCCAACTATGTCAGCCTGCTCGAGCGGCTGCGCTGAGCTGCAATCCGGAAGAGGGAAATCGAAGACGCATGTTCAAGGGAATTCTGCTGCGGGAACTGGACGGCAAGGTCAGCGCGGCGCTGGAGGATATCGACGAGGCGCAACTGCCGGCCGGCGACGTGACCGTGGACGTGCAGTACTCCACCCTCAACTACAAGGACGGCATGATCCTGAAGGGGATGGGGCGGCTGGTGCGGCAGTATCCCCATGTTCCCGGCGTGGATTTCGCCGGCAGGATCAGCGCGTCCTCGGCGCCGGGCTGGAATGTCGGCGATGAGGTCATCCTCACCGGCTGGCGCGTCGGCGAAACCCATTGGGGCGGCTATGCGCAGAAGGCCCGTGTGAAGTCCGACTGGCTGGTCAAGCTGCCGGCGGGCATGAGCACGAAACAGGCGATGGCGGTCGGCACGGCCGGCTTCACCGCCATGCTGGCGGTCATGGCGCTGCAGCAGCATGGCGTCACGCCGGACAAGGGCGAGGTACTCGTGAGCGGCGCCGCCGGCGGCTTGGGCAGCGTGGCGGTCGCGGTCCTGCACAAGCTCGGCTACACGGTGGCCGCCTCCACCGGCCGGCCGGAGACCCATGACTATCTGAGGAGCCTGGGCGCCAGCTCCATTGTCGACCGGGCGACCCTGGCGGTCCTGCCCGCGCGGCCCATGGAGAGCGAGCGCTGGGCCGGCTGCGTCGATGCCGTCGGCGGACCGACCCTCGCCAACGTCCTGGCGAGCCTGAAGCACCGGGGTGCTGTGGCCTCCTGCGGGCTGGCCGGCGGGAATAAACTGGAAACCACGGTCATTCCCTTCCTGCTCCGGGGTGTAAACCTTTTGGGCATCGATTCCGTCAGTTCGCCACGGCCGGAGCGGGAAACCGCGTGGAACCGGCTGGCAAAAGAATTGGACCCGCGGGCCCTGGAGAGCATCACCTCATTGATTTCACTGGAGGATTTGCCAGGGAAGGCCGGTGATATCCTGGCTGGGAAGGTGCGCGGCCGTCTCGTGGTAGACGTCAATCGTTAATTTGTGTCCGCGAGTTAAGTAAAGTTTTAACGAAATTGGGCGTCATATTAAGCCCACGATGATGACACACCCCCGAATCGCCCGAGCAATTACCCTCTCCCTCGCAAACAGACGGAGGGCAGATATGCTCTATACGACGCTAAGTCTGGCTCTGTTTGGAGCCGCCTATGCCTTCATCGCGTCATTTGTGATTTTCTGATCCCACGCAACAACCCCAAGTTTCAGCGACGATTTTGGACCGCCGGCCTCAAACCGGCGGTCCAAATCATTTTGGGCTAGAGTTTGGCGACGCTGACGCGGCCCGTGGGCGCGACACGGGTGACCAGCAAATTCACCAGCGACGGCCGATTGCCGCCCTGCAGATTGACGACGATCTGATCGCCTTCGCGCAGCAGTTCGTCGGCGCCGGCGAAATAAGGGTCGGCGGCGCCCGGCTGGGGTTCTGCCGTCAGATCCTCGGCGCCGTCGGTGGTGCGGTAGTGCCAGAGCGTGAAGCCGTTGGCATAGGCGAGCACGCTGAGATCGCGCGAATTGAAGGCCATGACCCCTCCCGGATTACGCATTTGATGTATTATGCGTAATTCATTTGCCTGAAGTCAAGACGGAATTGTGCGAATCAGCCGCTGGAGGTCAGCTGCCTTCGCCCGCGGCGACGATGCGGTAGATATTCTTGATATCCTTCGCCGCCAGCTTGATGTCCTTCGCCGGGTTGAACTGGTGCAGACACCACCTGGTCGTCGCTGCGGCGCAGGAATTGCTTGATCATGCCGCGCCCGTCGGTCAGCTCGACGGCAACGAAGCAGTTCTTGGTCAGGGGACGGTTGGGATTTACATACAGGATCTCGCCGGCATAGTAGCGCGGCTCCATGCTGTCGCCATCGACATAGAGGGCGAAGGCATTGGTCGATCCCGCCAGGCTGGCCGGCCGCTCCACATATTCCTTGGGATCGCCGTCATTGAAATAAAAGCCCGTGGAACCGCCGCGAACCGCGCCAGTGACCGGCAGGTCGCGCTGCGGCGTCGGCTGCACGCCGTCGCGGATGATAACGCCGGAGCCGGGCAGGCTGCGATCGGCGCCGACGCCTGCCAGCAGCATCACGTCGGCCGGGCTCACGCCGTGGGGCGAGAACAGATCGGCCAGATGCCGCGCCAGCTCGATCGGCAGGAAGCGCCGGCGATAGCGGTCCTCATAATGCTGATACTTGGTCAGCCGCCATCCCAGGGAATCCGCCACGACGCGCATCGACAGGCCGGCCTGTTCGCGCAGGGCCTTGAGTTGGCGGGCAGCTTCGGAAATTTCGCTCATCTGACAACCTCATTGTACGCTGTATACGTTTAGCATAGGTAATTCGCGGTTGACAAGTGTCCGCAGTATGCGTAATATTCAGCGTATGGATAACGCATCCGACGCCCAGACCCCCGCGACCTGCTTCCACACACGGAATCAGCGCCGTCCGGCGGCCGCGGCGAAAGGCGCGCGTCCTGCCTGAGCTGCCGGCAAACCTTCATGGGAAGCGGGCCGGGCGAGCGCATCTGCCTGATCTGCAAGGAAACGGACAACTGGCGGAACGCGGTGGCGGCGAGCAAGGGCTTCATCGAGTGGTGAATGACCGGGAGGAACGGAGAAGATGGGCGAGATCGTGGCGCTGCCGGCGGCTGATGGCATGACAGCGGGCGAAGCGGCGGGGCAGATCGGCGGCGCCGGCTGGCGGCAGGTGATCGGCATCGGCGTCACCGCCGAGGGCAGCCTGGAGATCATCAACAGCAATATGAGCGCCGAGCGCGCGCTCTGGCTGACCGAATGGGCGCGGCGCTGGGCGCTCGGCCTGATCGGCGACGAAATCTGAATGGCGATCCGCAGGCGGAGGGAACGAATGCGCGCCCTGAAAGGAAAGGCCCGCCGCGGCCGGCCGCGGAAACAGCGGGATGCCCAGGACCGCGGCACGCCGGAGATCCAGGCCCTCCGGCGCAAGCTGGCGGCCGGCGGCGATGCGGCGCTGACCGAATATCCGCTGGGTATCCTTCGGCTGCGGCAGATGATCGATGGCGATCAGCACGAAGCCGGTTGCCACTACGCCTTTCTCTATCGGCAGGCGGTGGGGCGGGTACAGATTAGCTGCGACCATCTCTATCGCGAGCTGCTGGCCGTCCCCGGCGGCGGCGGCGAGCGGCCGGAGGCGCTGCAGGAGCGGCTGGAGACGCAGTTCCGCGCAGCCAAGCGCCGGCTGCTGGCGACGGGGCGCCAGGCCTGCGAGGCGACGGAGGATGTGGCGGTGTTCGGGCGGATGCCGCTGATCCTGGCCGATGCGCGAGCGGACGGACACGGCGCCCGGCAACTGCAGGCCATTCGCGCGGGACTGGACGCGCTGCGCCACAGCCGCCATTTTTTTGTTGACAAATAGGAAAATAATCATATACTGAAATGATAGTGGGGCGGCAATCGGCCGCCCCATTTTCGTTTCCAGCGAGGAGGGCGGACGGCCCGTGGCATCGCGACCGAAGAGATCGGCGACGCGGCCGGCGGCGGACAAAGCGACTCCCGCTCCGCCCAAGCGCAGGCATTATGCGCCGCGGACGCATCAAGCAGGAACTGCATGATGCCCTTGAACGCTTCAGCGTGCTTGTCGCCCATCGCCGTTTCGGGAAAACCGTTTTTGCGATCAACCAACTGATCGAAAAGGCGGAGAACTGCGAGAATGGAGGCGCCGCGCTTCGCCTATTTGGCGCCTTACTACCGCCAGGCCAAGAACGTCGCCTGGGACTATCTGAAGAGATTCACCCGCGGGATCGAGGATATCAGGCATCACGAAACCGAACTGCGCTGCGATTTTCCCAACGGCGCCCGCATCACGCTGTATGGCGCCGATTTCCCCGACCGGCTGCGCGGACTCTATTTCGACGGCATCGTGCTGGATGAGTTCGCGCAGATGGAGCCGCGCATCTGGTCGGAGGTCATCCGCCCGGCGCTGGCGGACCGGCTGGGCTGGGCGGTTTTCATCGGCACGCCCCGCGGGCGCAACGCCTTCTGGAAGCTCTACGAGCGGGCGCGGCGGGACAAGGCCTGGTTCACCGCCATCTATCGCGCCAGCGAGACCGACCTGATCGGCGGCAAGGAGCTGGCGGCGGCGCGCAAGGAGATGAGCGAGGAGGAGTACGAGCAGGAATTCGAATGCTCCTTCGAGGCGCCGCTATCCGGCAGCTACTACGGCAAGCTGATGGCGCAAGTTGAAAGCACGCTCGCATCCGCGAGGTGCCCTGGGACCCGGTGCTGCCGGTGACCACGGCCTGGGACCTGGGCATCGGCGATTCCACGGCGATCTGGTTCTGCCAGCAGCTCGGCGCGGAGGTGCGGCTGATCGATTACCTGGAATGCAGCGGCGTCGGGCTCGACTACTACGCCAAGGCGCTGCAGGAACGGCCTTACGTCTATGGCGAGCATCTGTTGCCCCATGACGTCCAGGTCAACGAGATGGGCACGGGCAAGAGCCGGCTCGAAGTGCTGGCGGCCCTGGGCATCCGCGCGCGGGTGCTGCCGCAGCTCAAGGTGGATGACGGCATCCAGGCGGTGCGGGCTCTTGTTGCCGCGCTGCTGGTTCGATGGAGAGAAATGCGCGCGGGGACTGGAGGCGCTGCGCAACTACCGGCGCGCCTTCGACATCCATCTCGGCTATTTCCGGCCGGCGCCCGTGCATGACTGGAGCAGCCATGGCGCCGACGCCTTCCGCTATCTGGCGCTCGGCCTGAAATCCGAGGCGGAGAAGCCGATGGAGAAAATCGAGTACCCCGAAACGCGAGGTCGTATGAGCATCGAGTTGGAGCAGCGATTGCGCCAGTTGGAAGCGCGCGTCGATGAGTTGCTGCGGTCGCTGACGCTAAGAGGCGGCGGCGGACGAGCCAGCAGACCGGTGAACTGGAGTCCGAAGCCGCACCGGCGCGGCGGCGGGATGCCAATGGGAGGTTTGTACGATGAGCAAGATGACGGAAAGCGAACTGAAAGCCATCCTGTCGGCGGAGATCGCCGATTCCATCGGCCATATTGGCGGCGAGCTGTCGGAGCAGCGGCGCAAGGCGCTCGACTATTACCTCGGCCAGCCGTTCGGCAATGAGATCGAAGGGCGGAGCAAGGTGGTGTCGACCGACGTGGCTGACGCCATCGAATGGATTTTGCCGTCGCTGTTGCGCATCTTCACCGCCGGCGACGATGTGGTGCGCTATGAGCCCACCGGGCCGGAGGATGAGGAGGTGGCGCGGCAGGCGACGGAGTACGCCAACTGGATCTTCAATCGTGACAATCCGGGATTCCTGATTTTGTACACATTGATGAAGGGCGCGCTCTACCACTGAGCTACGGCGGCGCCGTTGAGGGGGCGGAACATGCCACATAGGGGTGGCACTGGCAAGCAAGCGGCCCGCGCCCTTGTGCGTCGTTAACTACCTGACCCGCCGACGATTTCCTCACCTTGTCCGGCTGACATTGCGGCGCTTTCGGCCTAGAACTTGGGCCGGGAACTGGCCCGGAGAAGGGAACCGCCGTGTGAACGACAACAGGGATCAACCCGCAAAAGAAGCCGTCCCGGGAACAGCGGGAGGCAGAGGCGTTGCGGCAGAATCTGGCGCGGCGGAAGGCGCAGCAACGCTCGCGGGCAACCGGGCCGGCCTCCGCCGACGGCGAGTCTCCGGACGCCGGCGATTCGTCCAGTGCGGCCGGCAAGCCGCCGCGCTGATCCCAAAGCGACCGCCCCGCCGCATTCCCTTCCGCGGCCCCGGCAAACCCCTTCTCCTGCCTCGATAATCCCCGCCTTCCGAGCTGGCCGCCGCGGCCGCCCTGCCGCCTTGAGGCGGCCCCTCTCATCAAGTAGAACCGCCTGCCGAGGCAGCGCCTCCCACGCCGGGAAGGAGCTGCCGGTCCCGGCGCCACAGGAAGGCCGCTTTATGCCCATCATGTCCGACAGCTGGATCCGCGAAATGGCCACAAAGACGGCCATGATCGAGCCGTTCGTCGAAAGCCAGAAGCGGGAAGGGGTGATCTCCTTCGGCCTGTCCTCCTATGGTTATGACGCGCGGGTGGCCGACGAGTTCAAGATCTTCACCAATGTGGACAGCGCCGTCGTCGATCCCAAGCACTTCTCCACCGCCAGCTTCGTCGACCGGAAAACCGATGTCTGCATCATCCCGCCCAACAGCTTCGCGCTTGCCCGCACGGTGGAGTATTTCCGCGTGCCGCGGGATGTGCTGGTCATCTGCCTCGGAAAATCCACCTATGCGCGCTGCGGCATCATCGTCAATGTCACGCCGCTGGAGCCGGAGTGGGAGGGGCATGTGACCCTGGAATTCTCCAACACCACGCCGCTGCCCGCGCGCATCTATGCCAACGAAGGCGCCTGCCAGTTCCTGTTCCTGAAGGGGGACAGGCCCTGCGAGGTTTCCTATGCCGACCGCGCCGGCAAATACATGAAGCAGCGCGGCGTCACGCTGCCGAAGCTGTGACCGCAGCGCGACGCACAAGCAAAACCCGGTAACCTGAGATCATGGACAGAATCAAGATCATCGGCGGCCATCGGCTGGAAGGCCAAATCCCCGTGAGCGGCGCCAAGAACGCGGCGCTGCCGCTGATGGCGGCGGCGCTGCTGACCGACCAGCCGCTCTGGCTGGAGAACCTGCCGCGGCTCGGCGACATCGCCACCATGGCCGGGCTGCTGGAGCAGCTAGGCGCGAAAATCGAGCTCGGCGAGGGCATCGGGCCAGCGGGGCGGACGCAGCTTCATGTGCCGAAGATTACCGATACCACCGCGTCCTACGATCTCGTGCGCAAGATGCGCGCGTCCGTGCTGGTGCTCGGCCCGCTGCTGGCGCGCGAGCGCAAGGCGAAGGTCTCGCTGCCTGGCGGCTGCGCTATCGGTACCCGTCCCATCGATCTGCACCTGAAGGGGTTGACCCAGATGGGTGCGGTGATCGAGCTGGTGGATGGCTATGTGGAGGCGACGGCGCCGAAGGGTCTGTCCGGCGCCCGCATTGTGTTCCCCAATGTTTCTGTCGGCGCCACTGAGAATCTATTGATGGCTGCCGCGCTGGCGCGGGGTGAAACCGTTCTGGTGAACGCCGCACGCGAGCCGGAGATCGGCGATCTCGTGCATTGCCTGACCGCCATGGGCGCGCAGATCGGCGGCGTCGGCACCGACACGCTGTCAGTGCAAGGCGTCGACCGGCTGCATGGCGCGACCCATGCGGTCATCGCCGACCGGATCGAGACCGGCACCTTCGCCATGGCGGCCGCGGTCACCGACGGCGATATCGAGCTGGTGGGCGCCCAGGTCGACCACATCGGCGCGGTTGCCGAGACCCTGACCCGCGCCGGCGTGGCAATCACGCCGACGGCGGCGGGCTTTCGTGCCAAGCGCGCCAATGGCGAGCTGATGGGCGTCGATGTGATGACCGAGCCGTTCCCTGGCTTCCCCACCGATCTGCAGGCGCAGTTCATGGCGCTGATGACCTCGGCCAGCGGGGCGGCGATGGTGACGGAAACGATATTCGAGAACCGCTTCATGCATGTGCCCGAGCTTTGCCGCATGGG
This sequence comes from uncultured Alphaproteobacteria bacterium, assembly GCA_963851215.1. Classification (GTDB taxonomy): domain Bacteria; phylum Pseudomonadota; class Alphaproteobacteria; order Dongiales; family Dongiaceae; genus DATKFM01. Next base: position 672,652 of record CAWKOG010000020.1, on the reverse strand, counting down.
CGCCAACATCAATGTGCATGGCGCCTCGGCCATGATCCGCGGGGTCAAGCGCCTGACCGGCGCGCCGGTCATGGCCACCGATCTCCGCGCCTCGGTGTCGCTGGTGATCGCCGGTCTGGCGGCTGAAGGCCAGACGGTACTGAACCGTGTCTATCATCTGGATCGCGGCTATGAGCGGCTGGTGGACAAGCTCTCCGCCTGCGGCGCGCAGATCGAACGGTTGAAAGAATGAGCGACGCTCCCCTCAAGCTCAGCGCCGCCGACGCGGAGGATCTGCAGGTCATCGCCGCGATTTGCCAGGATGCCCTGGTGCCCGTGGGCGAGATGGCTTTCCTGCAGGAGGAAAGGCGCTTCGTCTTGGCGCTGAACCGATTCCGCTGGGATCAGGCGCCGGAGGGCGAGGGCAGACCAGCCCCCGCCGACGGCAAGGACGCGCCCTTCTGGGACCAGAACGACAGCGGCCCGGTCTATGAGCGGGTGCTCTGCGGCCTCACCTTCGAGAATGTCACGGCCGTGCGCAGCAAGCAGATCGACATGCGCAAGCGGGACGAAATCCTGGCCCTGCTGACCATCCATAGCGAGCCGGGCGCGGTGATTCTGCTGTTCGCCGGCGGCGGGATCATCAAGCTGGAGATCGGTGAATTGCGCTGCTTCCTCGAGGATTTCGGCCAATCCTGGCCCACCCGGCGCCGCCCGCGGCACGCCGAAGACACGGACCCCCGCTAAGGGGCCAGCCTTACAAAACCCGGCCTTCAGCGTATTGTAGCCGGGGCCTTGCCCATTCCCGCCGGGCGAACCGTCCGCCGGGTCCCCTGGCGTAAACGAGACCCGGTGTGAGCGAGTTCCGATCCTCCCCCCAACCACCGCATTGCCAATGTCTCGCTGGACGAGCATTCGGTGGTGCGCCGCAGTGCCGAGGTCGAGCATGAGCGCGCGATAGCGATCTATGACCTGATCGAGGAGAATCTGTTCATTCCCGTGGGCAGCACGGGCGGGCCTTACAATCTGCATCTGGGGATCGAGGAAGGCCGCCTGGTCTTCGATATCCGCCGGGAGAGCGACGATCCCGTCGGCAAGGTCATGCTGGCGCTCGGCCCGTTCCGCCGGGTGGTCAAGGACTACTTCACGGTCTGTGAAAGCTACTACGCGGCGATCAAGACTTCCTCGCCGTCGCAGATCGAGGCCATCGACATGGGCCGGCGCGGCCTGCATGACGAGGGCGCCGACCTGCTGAAGGAACGGCTGGCCGGCAAGATCGAGGTCGACGGCAATACCGCGCGGCGGCTCTTCACGTTGATCTGCGTCCTGCATATCCGGGGCTGACGGCCGGCATGGCAGAGCTTCCCGCCAGCGTCCTGTTCTGTTGCACTCAGAATGCACTCCGTTCGCCGATGGCGGAGGGCATCCTCAAGATGCTCCATGGCAAGCATGTCTTCGTCGATTCCGTGGGCGTGCGCGGCGGCGAGTTGGATCCCTTCGCCGTCGCGGCGATGGATGAGATCGGCATCGATATCAGCCGCCACCGGCCCAAGACCTTCGACAATCTGGAGGACACATCCTTCGATCTCATCATCTCCATGTCCCCGGAGGCTCACCACTCGGCGCTGGAGATGACGCGCACCATGGCCTGCGAGGTGGAGTTCTGGAACACTTTCGATCCCAGCCTGATCGAGGGCAACCGCGAGGTGCGGATGGATGCCTATCGCGAGGTCCGGGATCAGCTGATGCGGCGCATCCGGCAGCGCTTCCCGGCCGCGCTGGTGCCTGCTTTTTAGCGACTTTCGTGGGGGTTTTCAGGTCCTTGGCCTTGGCGCTAGTATTCGCGCCTCGAAGGGCCGCGCAAGGGGGCGGCGACATTGGCAAAGGGACGTGAATGCCAAAGGAAGACCTTATCGAGTTCGCGGGGACGGTAATGGAACTGCTGCCGAATGCCATGTTCAGGGTCAAACTGGACAATGAACACCAGGTGCTCGCACATACCTCCGGCAAGATGCGGAAGAACCGCATTCGTGTGCTGGCAGGTGACCGCGTCAATGTCGAGATGACGCCATACGATCTCACCAAGGGACGCATCACGTTCCGGTTCAAATAGGCCGGTTTGAATGGAACCGGTCTCTGTGCAACCGAGCCGCCTGGTGCTGGCTTCCGCCTCGCCGCGGCGGCGCGAGCTGCTGCTGCAGATCGGCGTGACGCCGTCTGCGATCGATCCCGCCGATATCGATGAAACGCCGAAGCCGCGGGAAACGCCGGCGAGCTACGCGCGGCGCATCGCGCTGGCCAAGGCGCAGCCGGTGGCGGTCCGCCATCCCGGCGCGTTCATCCTTGCGGCTGACACGGTGGTGGCCTGCGGTCGGCGCCTGTTGCCGAAGGCCGACGATGCGGCAACCGCGCGGCGCTGCCTCGAGCTCCTATCGGGCCGGCGCCACCGGGTGATCGGCGGCATCGCCGTCATCGCGCCCAACGGCCGCGAGAACCTGCGCGTGGTGACAACGCAGGTTTCATTCAAGCGCCTGTCGCCGCAGGAGATCGAAGCCTATATCGCGTCGGGCGAATGGCAGGGCAAAGCCGGCGGCTATGGCATACAGGGGCGGGCGGCGGCGCTGATCCCCTGGATCGGTGGGTCCTACTCGAATGTCGTGGGACTGTCCCTCTGCGACTGCGTGGCGATGCTGCGCGGCGCCGGCTTTCCCCTATGACGGCGGGCCGCGATGGGCCGCCGTTGCGCCTGTTGATTGCCACCTGCGCCACCGGCCGCCGCGTCTGTGTGGTGCAGGGCGACTTCCTCTGCGATTTCCTGCTGCTGCCGAATGACACGCCCTCGGTGATCGGCCAGATCGCGCTGGGCCGTTTGGCCAAGATCGACCGGGCGCTGGAGGCGGCGTTTGTCGATTGCGGCGGCGGTCAACAGGGCTTCCTGCCGCTGGCGGATGCGCCGGCGAACCTGACCGAGGGACAGAGGCTGATCGTCCAGGTGACGCGGGAGCCGTTCGACGGCAAGCAGATGCGCCTGACCGCGCGGCCGGTCGTTGCGGGGTATCGGCTGTCCTATTCCCCCTATGTCAAGAGCACGGTGTTTCCCGATCCGATCGCGGAGAATGAGAAACAGCAGCTGCAGCGCGCCCTGGAGTCGCTCGGCGATAGCAAGCGCGGGATGATTCCGCGGCGCGCGGCGGCGGGAGCCGAACCCAATCTGTTGCGGGCAGAGGCCGAAGCGCTGCGAGCGCAATGGACGCAGATCGATCAGAAAGCGGCAGCGGCAACGGCGCCGCAAATTCTGCAGCCGGGTCCCGATCCGGTCGTGGATCTCCTGCGTAACATCGATCCCTCTGTCACGGAAATTTGCGCCGACACGCGCGTCGGAGCGGCGCAGGCTGAGACGCTTTGCAAAACTCTCGATCCTGCGCTGGCAGAGAAAGTGACTTTCCACCCCCGCCGCGATTGGCTGCCCTCGGTTGCCGAGTTGGAAGAGCAGATCGACGAGGCGTTAAACGGCAGCGTCGCACTCCCCTCCGGCGCCGTGCTCCATATCGACGAGACCAAGGCGATGACCGTCATCGATGTCGATAGCGGCCAGGCGCGGCTTGAGGGTGTGGGCGCCAAGGCGGAGCGCAGCCTGCTGAAAGTCAATCTCGATGCCGTGCCCGAAATCGCCCGCCAGATCCGCCTGCGCAATATCGGCGGCATCATCGTCGTCGATTTCATCGACTTGCGTTCCAGAAAATTGCGGCAGCAGGTGGTGGATGCACTCCGCCAGGCGGTCGCCGCCGATCCCCATCCGGTGTGGGTGGGCGCCATGTCGCGGCTCGGCCTCCTGGAGTTGACGCGGCAGCGGCGCGGACCGGCCCTGGCCGCCCGGTTGATGCAGGATTGCGCCGCCTGTGGTAATCGTCATCGCGTGCCGCGCGCGGAATTGCGGCCCTGGATCGGCAAGGGAGTGTGACGGCGATCGCCCATGGGCAAGGTGGAAGATCTCGAGAAGGCGCGCCTCGCCCGCGCCAAACGGAGGACCGGCGGTACGGGCGAAACTGCCACCGGCCAAAGCCGCCGCCGCTGTCCGATCTGCCGCCAGCCGGCGCAACAGCGCTATCGGCCGTTCTGTTCCCAGCGCTGCGCCGATGTCGATCTCGGCCGCTGGATCGGCGGCGAGTACCGCGTCCCCGGAAGTCCGGTTAATGCTCGCAATCCCGGCGAGGAAGAGGGTGACAACGAAAGCTGACCCCTCGCGCATGCTTTGATAGGCAGCAATAAGCTCTAGAGGCGGTCGGTTTCTGGCCGGCTTGCCGTGAGTGAATCGTCAGCCCAGCCGGTTCCGCGATCGACGATCATTCGCGCTTGGAAGGTTAATTCGGCTCTCGGCGTCAATTCCATGAATATCAGTGTGTTGCATTGAATCGTCCGTGAGATCGGACACTTCATGCGGTTGTTTGCCGCCGTGGATCTCCACTGTCCAGAATTCGCTCCTAGGGTTAGCATACGGGGACGCGGCGCAGGACCAACTCCGCGACAATACAGTTAACGAAAACGTGGAGCAGGACGATGGCGACAATCACCGGCAGCAACCTTGATGAGATCTCTGGCCGGAGGGGTTGCCGCCGATTTGCTCTCCGGACTGGGCGGCAATGATTCGCTGACGGGCAACGAGGGCGCTGACACGCTGAACGGAGGCAAGGGTGCCGACACTCTCGAGGGCAACATCGGCAATGACAGCTATGTGGTGGACAATTTCGCCGATGTCATTGTTGAAACCGGCGGCGACTTCCGCGACCGCATCCTGGCGTCGGTTTCCATCGACCTCAACAACGCCGCTTATGCCGGCGTCGAAAGTGTAACACTGCTCGGGGCGGCAGCTCTTACGGCTATCGGCAACGCCGGTGCCAACCTGCTGATTGGCAATACCGGCGCCAACACGATCGACGGCGGCGCCGGATTCGACACTCTCGCCGGCGGTGCCGGCAGCGACTCCCTTGCCGGCGGCGGCGACAGCGACACCTATATCGTCAACAGCGCGGCCGACAAGATCGACGAATCCGGCGGCGGGGCTGATGATCGCATCCTCGCGGCCATCGGCATCGACCTGAACAACCCCGCCTATGCCGGTATCGAGCATGTGACGCTGGCCGGCACGGCGGCCCTGACCGCCATCGGGAACGCCGGTTCCAACATGCTGATCGGCAACAGCGGCGCCAACAAGCTCGATGGCGGCTTGGGTGTCGATACCCTGATCGGCGCCGCCGGCAACGACATCTACCTGGTCGATGACGTCAATGACACTGTGATCGAATATGGCGGTGAGGGCATCGACACGATCATCAGTGGCATCGACGGCCTGACGCTGGTTCTTGGCTCCTATATCGAGAACGTGATTCTGGCGCCCGGGAGTAGCGATGCCACCGGCAACTCGCTGGCCAACAGGATCGTCGCCGGTCCGACCACGTCCAGCGACGTTCTCAACGGCGCCGGCGGCAACGATACGCTGGCCGGTAACAACGGCAGCGATTTTCTCGATGGCGGCATCGGCGCCGACAGGATGCTCGGCGGCAAAGGTGCCGACACCTACAACGTCAACTCTGCCGGCGACAAGATCGTGGAAAGCGGCTCTATCGCCGAGTTCGACTCGGTGATCAGCACGGTCACCTTCAGCTTGGGCGCCAAGCTCGATAGCCTCGATCTCCAGGGCGGGGACGATATCGACGGCAGCGGCAATGCCCTCAGCAACGTCCTCAGCGGAAATGATGGCAAGAATCTGCTACGCGGCCTCGCCGGAAATGATTCCATCAATGGTTCTCTCGGCGACGATATTCTCCTGGCCGGCGACGGGAATGACACGTTGGATGGAGACGTTGGCGCGGATACGCTGGTGGGCGGCGTAGGCGTTGATACCTTCCGCTTCTCCGACAAGAGCTTGACCGGCGTTGATCTGGTCGCCGACTTTGACTGGCTGGCCGGCGACAAGCTGGATTTGACCGGCCTGATCGGTTTCCCGCCGGCCGGCAAGGAATCGATTCTCGTCCAGACGGCAGTCGTGAACGGCAGCACCGTGATCCGGCTGGATGCTGACGGATTCGGCGGCGCTTCCGTGTTCAAGGATGTGGCGGTGCTGCAGGGTGTGAGTACGGATCTTGACGGCCTTCTCGCCAACGGGTCGATCGCCGAAGCCGACACGCCGCCGACGCCGCCGATTAATGGCACCGCCGGCGCCGACGGCAAACTTGGCACCGGCGTTTCCGACCTGATCCGCGGCCTCGGCGCCAATGATACGCTGACCGGCGACGCTGGCTTCGATACGCTCGACGGCGGTGCGGGCAACGACAGCATGATCGGCGGCACCGAGAGCGACACCTACTTCGTCAACAGCGCCGGGGACAGGATCGACGAAGCCGGTGGCGGCACTGACGATCGCATCTTCACCTCGATCGCAATCGATCTCAGCAAAGCCGCCTATGCCGGCGTCGAGCATGTGACGCTGGCCGGCGTGGCTGCGCTCACAGCAATCGGCAACGCCGGATCCAACATGCTGATCGGCAACGCCGCCGCCAACAAGCTCGACGGCAGCAGCGGCGTTGATACGCTGATCGGCGGTGCCGGCAACGACATCTACCTGGTGGATGATGTCAACGATCTTGCCAACGAAAATCTGGGCGAGGGCGTCGATACGGTCATCAGCACGGCTGACGATTTCACGCTCGGCGCCAACATCGAGAACTTGACATTGCTCTCCGCGGCATCCGAGGGAACCGGCAATGCTCTGGCCAACAAGATCATAGGCGCTGCGTCCGGTAGCAGTCTCAATGGCGCTGGTGGCAATGACACTCTGATTGGCGGCACCGACAGTGACGGCCTCAATGGTTCCGACGGTGCCGACGTCATGGTCGGCGGCAAGGGCGGGGACACCTACTTCGTCGACACCGCCGGCGACAACGTCGTGGAAGCCGGCCCGGCCGGCGAATTCGATCAAGTGGGCAGTTTCATCACCTATACCCTGGGCGCAAATCTTGAAGGTCTCTTCTTGTTCGGCTCCGGCGACATCGATGCCACCGGAAACAGCCTGAACAACGAGATCGAGGGCGGTTCCGGCAACAATGTCCTGAATGGCCTGGCGGGCAACGACAGCATCGAGGCCGGTCCGGGCAAGGATACGCTGGTGGGCGGCGCCGGCAGCGATGAGTTCAGCTTCACCGACAAGAATCTCGATGGCATCGATGTCATTGCCGATTTCAACGGCCTGCCGGGCGGCGACAAGCTCGATCTGTCCGATCTCGTGGGCGTGATCGCGGCCGGATCCGAGGCCGAATTCATCCAGACGGCGGCCGCGAACGGCGACACCACCATCCGATTGGACATTGACGGCGCCGGTGGCCCCGAAGGGTTCAAGGACATGGCGGTGCTCCAGGGCGTGAGCACTGACCTCGCCGGCCTGCTCGCCAACGGATCGATCGCCAATGTGGGTACGGCGGCGACGCCCCCGATTGATGGTACTGGCATCGCCGACAGCAGGCTGGGCACGGCCGTCTCCGACCTCATCCGCGGCTTCGGCGGTAACGACACGCTGACCGGAGGCGCCGGTTTCGATACGCTTGATGGAGGCAAGGGAGCGGACTCCCTGATCGGCGGCAGCGACAGCGACACCTACATCGTCGACAGCGCCGCCGACAAGATCGACGAGACAGGCGGCGGCACGGATGATCGTATCCTCGCGTCGATTGCCGTCGACCTGAGCAAGGTTGTCTATGCCGGCATCGAGCATGCGACGCTGATCGGCGCCGCCGCCCTCTCCGCAACGGGCAACGGCGGTTCCAACATGCTGACCGGCAATGCAGCGGCCAACAAGCTCGACGGCGGAGCTGGCGTCGATACGCTGATCGGGGCTGCCGGCAATGACATCTACCTGGTGGACGACATCAACGATCTGGCCATCGAGAACCCGGGCGCAGGCACCGAAACGGTGATCAGCTCGGTGAGCGATATTGCCGGCTTTACTCTCGGCGCCAACATCGAGAATCTAACCCTGGCGGCCGGCGTCTTCGCCGGCTCCGGCAACGCCCTCGCCAACGTGATCAACGGCAATGCGGACAGCAACTCACTCAATGGCGGCAGCGGCAACGACACGCTGTTCGGCGGAGATGGTAGCGATCAGCTGAACGGTGCCGGCGGCGCTGACGTCATGGTCGGCGGCAATGATAGCGACATTTACAGTGTCAACGACGCCGGCGACAAGGTCGTGGAAAACAGCGCGGCCGGCGGTTTCGATACGGTCAACAGCGTCATTACCTACGCCTTGAGCGCCAATGTCGAAGACCTCTGGCTTGTCATCGGAGACAATATCGACGGCACCGGCAACAGCCTTGCCAACCGGCTCAATGGAGGCAAGGGCGACAATGTATTGAGCGGCCTCGGCGGCGACGACCAACTGGTCGGCGACCTCGGCAATGATTTGCTGCTTGGCGGTCTCGGGAACGACACGCTGACAGCGCACGGCGGCGCGGATACGTTGGTGGGCGGCACCGGCAGCGACAGGTTCCGGTTCAACCAGGCCCTGGTCCTGGATGGTATTGAGACGATCGCCGACTTTAACGGCCTGCCGGGTGGTGATGTGCTCGATGTTGCGTCGCTGCTCGTCGGCTTCACTCCCGGCGTCTCTGACGTGAACGATTTTCTCAGATCTTCGACCGCCAATGGCAGCACGACCATCCAAGTCGACCGCGACGGCACCGACGGCGGCGTCAATTTTGTCGACATGGCCATTCTCCAGGGCGCCGGCACCACCATCGATGGCCTGCTCGCTAATGGCAGCTTGATGCTGTCTTTCTGACCATGGCACGGTGCGATCGATCTCGCCGCACGGTCCTTGAAGGCCCTGTTAACGTCGTGAAACGCGGGCAATTAGAGGGAGGGGACGGGAGTTCAACCCGCCGCCCGCCCGGCTGGACAGGGCGGGGGTTTTTCTCTATAAGCCCACGGCTTCCAGCCGATCCACCGCGAATGTCCTCGCAAATGCCCAGGTAGCTCAGTTGGTAGAGCAGCGGATTGAAAATCCGCGTGTCGCTGGTTCAATTCCGGCCCTGGGCACCATTCGCAGTTGAGTCACACGGCGTTGCCGCAACCCACTTCGAACCAAAGAAGCAAACCCTTCCGCCAGAGCGCGCGCCGGTGAACTCCTACGACTACATCATCGTCGGCGCCGGCTCGGCCGGCTGCGTGGTGGCCAACCGGCTCAGCGAGAACGGCCGGCACCGCGTGCTGCTACTGGAGGCAGGCCCGTCGGACCGGCAGTTCTGGGTGCTGGTGCCCATCGGCTACGGCAAGACCTATTACGATCCCGCTGTTAACTGGATGTATTACAGCGAGCCGGAACCGGCGCTGCGCGGCCGCAAGGTCTATTTTCCGCGGGGCAAGGTGCTTGGCGGCTCCAGTTCCATCAACGCCATGGTCTATTCCCGCGGCCAGGCCGGCGACTTCGACGATTGGGAGGCGCTGGGCAATCCGGGCTGGAGCTGGAAGGATGTGCTGCCCCGCTATCTGCGCCTGGAGGATCATTTCCTCGGCGCCAGCGGCCTCCATGGCGCCGGCGGGCCGCTGCGGGTCAGCGATGTGTCGGGTTCGGCGCACAGGCTTACCCATGACTGCATCAAGGCAGGGCAGGAGGCCGGCATCGCCTTCAATCCAGATCTCAACGGCAGCAGCATTGAAGGCATCGGCTACTACCAGATCAACACGCACCGCGGCTTCCGCATGTCGACGGCGCGCGCCTATCTCTGGCCGGTGCGGCGGCGGCCCAACCTCCGGATCGAGGACAATGCGCTGGCGACCCGCATCCTGTTCGAAGGAAGCCGTGCTGTCGGCATCGCGTATGAGAAGCATGGACAGATGCACGAAGTGCGCGCTGCGAAGGAAATCGTGCTGGCTGCCGGCGCGATCAACACGCCGCAACTGTTGCAGCTTTCGGGCGTCGGTCCCGCCGGTCTCCTGAAGTCCTGCGGCATTTCCGTACATCATGAGAGCCCAGCCGTCGGCCAGCATCTGCAGGACCATCTCGCCGTCGACTTTGTCTATCGCGCAAAGCGGCCGAGCCTCAATGACGACCTCTATGGCTGGGCCGGGCGCATGCTGGCCGGAATGACGTATGTGCTGGCGCGCAGGGGGCCGCTGGCCTTGAGCCTGAACCAGGGCGGCGGTTTCATCCGCACCCGGCCGGATCTGCCGCGGCCGAACATGCAGCTCTATTTCTGCCCGCTGACCTATGAGAGGGCACCCCAGGGCGTGCGGCCGTTGATGCATCCCGATCCCTTCTCCGGATTTTCCACCACGGCGTCGCCGTGCCGCCCGCTAAGCCGCGGTGAACTGCGGATCAAGTCAGCCGATCCCCGGGAAGCGCCGGCGATCTGCCCGAACTATCTGTCGGCCGAGGAAGACGTTCAGGAACTGCTGGAAGGTATCCGCTTCCTCCGGCGCTTCGCCGAGACGCCGACCATGCGGGCGATGATCGAGACGGAGATGAAACCGGGACCGCAGGCGGCGACCGACGCCGAACTGATCGAAGATGCACGCCAGCGCTGCTACTCGATCTTCCACCCCGTCAGCAGCTGCCGCATGGGACCGGATCCGAAGCAGGCCGTCGTCGATCACCGGCTGCGGGTGCATGGCCTCGTGGGCCTGCGCATTGTCGACGCCTCGGTGTTCCCCACGGTCACCTCCGGCAACACCAACGCGCCCAGCATCATGGTCGGTGAACGGGGCGCCGATTTCCTGCGCGAGGATGCGGCGCGGACCTAGCCCCGTCCGATCAGTCTGAGCAGATACTGACCATAGCCGTTCTGCTTCAGCGGCGCCGCCAGCCGCGCGACTTGCTCGGCATCGATATAGCCCATGCGCCAGGCGATCTCCTCCAGGCAGGCGATCTGCTGGTCCTGCCGGTCCTCGATGGTGCGCACGAATTCGGCGGCGGCGAGCAGGCTGTCATGGGTGCCGGTGTCGAGCCAGCAATAGCCGCGGCCGAGGCGCTCCACATGGAGCTGCCCGCGCTTGAGATAGCTGGCATTGACATCCGTGATCTCCAGCTCACCGCGGGCCGAGGGCTTCAGGCCGCGGGCGATCTCCACCACGCTCTCGTCATAGAGATAGAGTCCGGTGACCGCCCATCGCGAGCTCGGCGCTTTGGGTTTTTCTTCCAGCGTCAGGGGCCGCCCCTTGTCGTCGAAGGTGATGACGCCATAGCGTTCGGGATCGCGCACCTCATGGGCGAAGACCGTGGCGCCGGTGCGATGGCCGGACGCGCGGTGCAGCACATCGGCAAGGTTGCTGCCATGGAAGATGTTGTCGCCGAGGATCAGCGCCGAGGGCTGTCCGCCGATGAACTTCTCGCCGATCAGGAAAGCCTGGGCGATGCCCTCGGGCGCCGGCTGTGCGGCGTACTGGATGTTAAGTCCCCAGGACGCGCCATCGGCCAGCAGGGCGCGGAACATGCCCTGCTCATGGGGCGTGGTGATGACCAGGATGTCGCGGATGCCCGCCAGCATCAGCACGCTCAGCGGGTAATAGATCATCGGCTTGTCATAGACCGGCAGCAGCTGCTTGCTGACGGCGCGGGTCACCGGATGCAGCCGCGTGCCCGTGCCGCCGGCGAGAATGATGCCCCTTGCGTGTGACCGCGTCAACCATCGCGTTCTATCCGCCAGTTTGACTGAGCTTTTTCATCGCCGATTCGAGCCCGGCCCGCCAGGGCCGCTGCTCGATGCCGAAGGCGCTCCGGATCTTCGCGCAATCCAGCCGCGAATTCGCCGGTCGTCGCGCGGCCGTCGGGTAGTCGTTCGTCGAAATCGGTGCGACCGCAACTTGCTTGCCGGTCATCGCCTCATGAATCTCGAAGATGGCGCGGGCGAATTCATACCAGCTCACCGCCGGCGTTCCGCAATAATGATAGGTGCCCCACGCGACCGGCCCGGCCGTGATGCGCGATACGATCTGCGCGATCACCCGGGCGATGTCGTCAGCAGGCGTCGGACCGCCGGTCTGGTCCTGCACCACCCGGATGTCGCGGCCGGCGGCGGCGAGGCGCAGCATGGTCTTGACGAAATTGGCGCCGGTGGCGCTGAACACCCAGCTCGTGCGCAGGATGACATGCCGCTCCAGCCGCGTCGGCCACGGCCCGTTCCCCTGCCAGCTTCGACGCGCCGTAGACGCCCAGCGGCGCCGTGGCGTCGGTCTCCAGATAGGGCGCCGCCTTCGCGCCATCGAACACATAGTCCGTGGAAACGTGAATAAGAGCGGCGCCACGCCGCGCGCATTCAGCAGCGATCAGTCCCGGCGCCTCCCCATTGATGCGCAACGCCACGGCCGGCTCGGTCTCCGCCTTGTCGACGGCGGTGTAGCCGGCGGCGTTGATGACGATATCGTATTTGCTGGAGTCGAAGGCGGCGGCGACGGCAGCGGCATCGCTAATATCAGCCTGGGCATGGGTCAGCGCGGTGATCGTAGCCCCTGACGGCCATGCCGCCGATTGCAACGCGGTGCCGACCTGGCCGCCGGCGCCGAAGATCAGCAGCTTCATGACACCTTGGCGGGCGCCGGCTGCGTCAGCCCCAGGCGCTCGCCCGCATAGCGGCGCGTCATGATGCCCTGCCACCAGGCCGCATGGTTGAGATACCAGTCGACGGTCTCGGCCAAGCCGCGATCAAACGGCAATTGCGGGCGCCAGCCGAGCTCCTGCTCGATCTTATCGGGCTTCATGGCATAGCGCCGGTCATGCCCCGGCCGGTCGGTGACGAACGTAATCAGGGACCGCCGCTTCTGGCCGCTTGCCAAAGGCTGCTTTGCATCGAGCCGGTCGCAGATTGCTTCGACGATCGACAGGTTGGTTCGCTCGCAGCGCGCGCCGACATTGTAGGACTCGCCCGGCCGTCCGCCCGTCAGAATGGTCCGCAGCGCCCGCGCGTGATCGGCCACATGCAGCCAGTCGCGGATCTGCTGCCCGTCGCCATAGACCGGCAGCTTCTCGCCGCGCTCCGCCTTGATGATCATCAGGGGAATCAGCTTCTCCGGAAATTGATGGGGGCCGTAGTTGTTGGAGCAGTTCGACACCATGACCGGCAGGTCAAAGGTGCGGTACCAGGCGCGGGCCAGATGATCGCTCGCCGCCTTGCTGGCGGAATAGGGCGAGTTCGGCGCATAGGGTGTGTCTTCATCGAACGAGCCATTCTCCGGCAAAGAGCCGAACACCTCGTCGGTGGAAACGTGGAGGAAGCGAAACGCGTCCTTCGCCGCGCCCTGCAGACTCTTCCAATGCCGCAGCGCCGCCTCCAGCAGCACGAAGCTGCCGGTGATGTTGGTGTCGAGGAACGGTTTCGGCCCGTCGATGGAGCGGTCCACATGGGTCTCCGCCGCCAGATGCATCACCGCGTCAGGACGCTCGCTGGCGAAGATGCCGCGCACTGCCGCCTCGTCGGCGATGTCGGCCTGGATGAAGCGGTGGCGCTGATTGCCGGCGAACTCGCCCGGCAGGTCCGGATTGGCGGCATAGGTCATTTTGTCCAGGTTCACCACGAACCAGTCGGTCTCCGCCAGGATCTGTCGAACCAGCGCTCCGCCGATGAATCCGGCGCCGCCGGTGATGAGAACGCAACGGGTCATGACACCTCAGAACAAATCCGGTTGTTGGGCGAGGAGGGGGCTGCGGCGGTCGCGATCGCTGATGATCGCCGCGGCCTCGCCGACCGGCCAGGGAATGCCGATCGCCGGGTCATTCCACCTGATGGCCCGCTCATGAACAGGGTTATAGTAGTCGCTCACTTTGTAGATGACCTCGGTATCGGCGGTCAGCGTGCAATAGCCGTGGGCGAAGCCGGCGGGGACATAAAGCTGGTTCCATTCCTCGGCGCTGAGTTCCGACGAGGCGAACTTGCCGAAGCTGGGCGAGCCGCGCCTGATGTCCACGGCGACATCGAAGATGCGGCCGCGGGTCACCCGCACCAGCTTCGCCTGCGCCGCCGGCGCCAACTGATAATGCAGGCCGCGCACCGTTCCTGCCGGGGCGGACAAGGCCTGGTTGTCCTGCACGAACTCGAGGCCGATGCCCAGCGCCGCGAAATCACGCCGGTTATAGGTCTCGGAGAAGAAGCCTCTGGTATCGCCATGCTTCCGCAGCACCAGCAGCTTCACGTCGGGGATCTGGGTCGGCCGGACTTCCATGACCGGGTCCCCATATCACGGCCCGGCGACTCTCGGCAAATGCTTGCCTCGATTGCGCTTTTTGGCGCCAAGGAAGCTTGGCCCGGCGGCCGGGCCGGGGCTATGATCCCGCGCTTTTTCGCCGGAACGCCCCGTGGCGCACCGGCATTTCATGGGGCGGGTACGACAAGGTGCTTTTCCTAGGCTTCGATACCGGCGGGACCTACACCGACGCAGTGATCTTCGACCCCGGCGCCAGCCAGGTGCTGGCGGCGGCGAAGTCGCTGACCACCAAGCATGACCTCGCCATCGGCCTGCGCAAGGCGATGGAGCTGGTGCTGCCGGCGGCGAACCGGGAGATCGGCCTGGTGTCGCTCTCCACCACGCTCGCCACCAACGCGCTGGTGGAGGGGCAGGGCAGCCCGATCTGCCTGCTCCTGATCGGCTACGACCAGGGCTCGCTGAAGCGCGCCGATCTGGGCCGGGCCCTGGGCACCGATCCCGTGGTGTTCATCGCCGGCGGCCACAACGCCACCGGCGACGAGCAGACGCCGCTCGACCGCGAGGCGCTGGAGGCGGCGGTGCGCGAGCACGGCTCCAAGGTGGCATCTTTCGCTGTCTCCTCCTTCTTTTCCGTGCGCAACCCGGCCCATGAGCTGGCGGCGCGGGAGCTGATTCGCGAGATCACCGGACTGCCGGTCACTTGCGGCCATGAGCTGACTTCGAAGCTGGACGCGCCGCGCCGCGCCCTGACCACGGCCCTGAATGCGCGGCTGATCCCCCAGCTCCAGCATCTGATCCGCGCGGTCGAAGGGCTGATGCGGGAGAAGGGCATTGCCGCACCGCTGATGGTGGTGAAGGGCGACGGCTCGCTGGTGTCAGCGGAGTTCGCCCTCAACCGGCCGGTGGAGACCATCCTGTCCGGGCCGGCGGCCAGCGTGGTCGGCGCCCGCCATCTCTCGGGCGAAGGCGATGTGCTGGTATCCGACATGGGCGGCACTACGACGGATGTGGCGCTGCTGCGCGACGGGCGGCCGATCCTGGACCGCAACGGCGCCACGGTGGGCGGCTGGAAGACCATGGTGGAGGCGGTGGCCGTCCATACCTTCGGCCTCGGCGGCGACTCGGAAATCCGGCGCGAAGACAACCGGCTGGAGGTCGGGCCGCGCCGGCTGGTTCCGCTCAGCCTGCTGGCGCGGGAAAATCCTCGCGTTCTGGACGTTTTGCGCGGGCAACTGGAGGCGGATCGCCTGCCGCCGCAAGCCGGCCGCTTTGCGTTGCGCAACCGGACCCTGGATGCCGGGCTGGAGAGCCTGAGCCAGTCCCAGGCGGACCTGTGGAACATGCTGGCCGGCGGCCCGCTGCCGCTGGCGCAGATCGCCCAGCGCTATGCGTCGCTGAAGGCCGTTGACCGGCTGGTGGAGCGGGGCTTGGTGATCGTTTCCGGCCTGACGCCCAGTGATGCGGCCCACATCCTCGGCCGGCAGGCGGAATGGAGTACCGAGGCCGCGCAAATCGGCGCGGAACTCTGGATCAAGGAGGATCTTGCTGCGGCGCGGCCCGTCGACGCCAATCCGGTGACCCTGGCATCGCGCATCGTCGAGGCCGTCGTGGTGCACACCGCGCGGGTGCTGATCGCCTCCGTGCTCGGCGCCGACGAGGGCAAGCAGCTCTGGGAACTGGACAGCCTGGGCCGCCGGCTGGTGGATCAGGCGGTGGGGCCGATGCCCGCTGGCGATCTGCTGCAGACCAACCTGACGATCGCGCGGCCCATCGTCGCCATCGGCGCGCCGGTGGCCTCCTACTATCCGGAGGTGGCGCGGCGGCTGAACACGCGGCTGGTGGTGCCGCCCAATGCCGGCGTGTGCAACGCCGTGGGCGCGGTGGCCGGCGGCGTGCTGCAGACCGTGAATGCGCTGATCACTTCGCCGGCGGAGGGCCGCTACCGCACCCATCTGCCCAGCGGCAACCAGGATTTCTCGTCGCTGGAGACGGCCGCCGATTTCGCGCTGCGCGAAGCCCGTGCGCTGGCGACGCGGATGGCGCTGAAGGCCGGTGCAGCCGAAGTGGAGATCACCCACAGCCGCAAGGACACTATCCACCGCGATCCCATGGGCTTCGAGCTGTTCATCGAAAGCCGGATCGAAGTCACCGGCCTCGGCCGCCCGCGGATCGCCGCCGCTTAGAGCAGCAGTGCCTCCCCTCGCCCCTTGGGGGTGAGGGGTTTGGCGCCGGTAGGCGCCTATGAAGGTTCGGTGCCCAGTTAGGGTAATGACGAAATCGCAGTAGTTTCCGACGAGCACCCATCGGTTGCGTGGACTGAAGAGTTTTTACGCGCTAACGCGCGAAATCCCTCACCCCTGCCCCTCTCCCCAAGGGGAGAGGGAAAATAGAATTGCCGACTCTATGCTACAAACCGCGAGCTACTCCGCGAGTACCAGCGTGTCCGCCGGATTCCAGGAGATCCACATTTCGTCGCCGATGGCAAAGGGTGCTGCGGTGCGGCGCGCATCGTTGGGCACGTTGACGTTGATGTTCACGCCGGTGATGTTCTCCAGGAACACCGCGCTCTCGTCGCCGAAATAGGCGACCTCGGTCACCTTGCCGCGCAGCTTGACGCGGTCGCTGCCGGGCTCGGTGTGATCGACGCGGACCTTCTCCGGCCGCACCGCCACGCCGACGGTGCCCTCGGCGCTGCCGGAATAGGGCACGGTGATGCGGCCCAGGCCCTTGACCTCGATGATGATGTTGTTGCCGGCGGCGCCGGTGACATTGCCCTCGAACAGATTCATCTTGCCGATGAAGTCGGCGACGAAACGGCTGTTGGGGAATTCGTACAGATCGGCCGGCGCCGCGATTTGCCGCACCTTGCCGGATTCCATCACGGCAATGCGGTTGGCCATGGACAGCGCCTCGTCCTGATCATGGGTGACGATGACGAAGGTGATGCCCACCGCATGCTGCAGCCGCACGAGCTCAAGCTGCATGGCCTCGCGCAGCTTGGCGTCGAGCGCCGACAGCGGCTCGTCCAGCAGCAGCACCCGCGGCCGCTTGACCAGCGCGCGCGCCAGCGCGACGCGCTGGCGCTGGCCGCCGGAAAGCTGGTTGGGCATGCGGTCGGCGAAGCGCTCCATTTTCACCAGCGCCAGGGCTTCCAGGGCGCGCTTCTGCGTCTCATCGGGCGGCACGCCGGTTACCCGCAGGCCGTAGCCGACATTCTTCAGCACGCTCATATGCGGGAACACCGCATAGGACTGGAACACCATGTTCACCGGCCGCCGGTTCGGATCGACGCCCTCCATGCGGTGGCCGTCGATGATGATCTCGCCTTCGGTCGGGTTCTCGAATCCAGCGAGCATGCGCAGCAGCGTGGTCTTGCCGCAGCCCGACGGGCCGAGCAGCGCGAAGAACTCGCCCTCGCCGATCTCCAGGTTGGCGTTGTCGACAGCGACGACGGAGCCGCCGAAACGCTTATACACATTGCGGATGGAGATGATCGGTTTGCGATTATCCATTTTTCTTGACCGTTCTCTTTTCGGTGCGGGCCTGCATCGCCATGGCGGCAATGGCGAAGGTGAGGGTGATGACGATCAGCACGGTGGACGCGGCATTCACCTCCGGCGTCACGCTGAAGCGCACCATCGAATAGATCTGGATCGGCAAGGTGGTGGAGCCGGGACCGGAGGTAAACGCCGTGATGACGTAGTCGTCCAGCGACAGCGTGAAGGCGAGCAGGCCCCCGGCGATGATGCCCGGCATCATGTAGGGGACGGTGACGTTCCAGAAGGTCTGCCAGGCGCTGGCGCCGAGATCGCGCGACGCCTCTTCAAGGGACTCGTCAAAGCCCGCCATCCGCGTGCGGATCACCACGGCGACGAAGGGAAAGCTGAAGGCGATATGGCTGACCGTGATCGTGAAGATGCCCAATGGTATGTCGAGCATGGCGAAGAAGGCCAGCATTGCCACGGCCATGGAGATTTCCGGGATCACGATCGGCAGGAAGACGAGACTTTCGAACGGCGTCTTCATGGTGAACCGGTAGCGATAGAGCGCGAGGCCGATCATGGTGCCGATGATCGTCGACACGACTGTGGAGATCGCCCCCACTTGCAGGCTGTTCATCAGGGAGTTGAACAGCTTGTCGTTTTCGTAGGCTTTCGCGTACCAGTCGAACGTGAAGCCCTTCCAGACGATATTGCGCTTGTCCTCGTTGAATGACGTGGCGACCAGCGCCAGAATCGGGAAGTAGAGGAAGAAGAACCCGAAAACCAGAACGGCCTGCAGCCAGCGCTTGCGCAGATACTCCAGCGGCAGCGGTTTGTCCGGATGCTGCACGCGCTTTTCCGCCGCCGCATTCATGGTCGCCGACTGGGTCATGATGCTAGTGCGCTCCCGCCGCTTCGCGGCCCGCGCCCATGGCGCGGACCCACAGGACAATGAACGTGATGTACAGCAGCAGGCATGACAGCGCCGACCCGAACGGCCAGTCGCGCGAGGCGCCGAACTGCCGGGCGATGAGCGTGCCGATCATCTCGCTGCTGGTGCCGCCGAGGACATCGGGAACCAGATAGGTGCCGAGCGAGATGATGAAGACCAGCAGCGATCCCGCGATGATGCCCGGCATGGCGATCGGCACCAGCACCTGAAAGAAGGTCTGCCACTGGCTGGCGCCGAGATCGAGGCTGGCCTCCAGGAACGAGCGGTCGAACTTCTCCAGCGATGCGTAGAGCGGCAGGATCAGGAACGGCAGCCCGACATAGACCAGGCCGACGATGATCGCATACTGATTGTAGAGGAATTCGATGGGCACGAAGGCCGGTAAGGCGTTCGGGTCGCCGCCGGAGAACAGCCCGGTGACGCCGTCATAGAACCAGGCCAGCGTCTCGTTGACATAGCCCCTGGTGCGGAGGATGGCGATCCAGGCATAGGTGCGAATCAGCAGGTTGGTGAAGAACGGCAGCGCCACCAGCAGCAGCAGGAAATTCTTCCAGCGCGAGGGCGCGAAGGCGACGCCCATGGCCATGGGAAAGCCCAGCAACAGGCACAGCGCCGTCGAAAGCGCCGCAATCCACAGGGATTTCCACATGATGCCCAGATGGATGGGCTCGAGGGCGCGAACATAGTTGTCAAAGGAGAAGACCCACTCGAGCTGCCCCTGCGGCCCGCGATCGAGGAAGCTGTAGATCCAGATCAGCGCCACCGGCACCAGGAAGAAGGCCACCAGCCAAAATGTTCCAGGTCCCATCAGGACCAGGAATGCCTGCACTTCCTTGCGCCAATTCCGCATGATCCCGGCGACTCTCCCTGGCTGTCAGCTCCGGCCGGTAACAGGCAATATCGGCTGCGGGTCCAGGCGCGGCCTCTGCGGCCGTCGGTTGCGACCCGCGCCAATCGGCGACAGCGTTATGTTGGCATCCCTGTGTTTCTTATGTTTCGGGCCCCGGAAACCGCTGTGGCGGCTTCCGAGGCCCGTCGAGTTTAGCGCCTGATGAAGATGCGTCCAGCCCTTTAGGCGGCCTGCACCTGCGTCCAGGCTTCGTCATACAGAGTCGTCGCATCGCCGAGGTCGAGGATCTGCTCGCTTTTGGCGACGATGTCGGAGGCCGGATAGATCGCCGGATTGCTGAGCGTCTCCGGCGCCAACAGCTTACGCGCCTCGACGTTCGCCGTGGCGTAGTTGATGGTGTTGCAGATCTCGGCGTTAACGGCCGGATCGTTGACATGGTCGATGAATGCATGGGCATTCAGCGGATGCGGCGCATCCTTGGGAATGCAGAGATTGTCGACGAAGACGTTGGTGCCCTCGTTCGGGACGACATAGGCGATGTCCTCGTCCTCCGCAGCGACTTGCAAGATATCGCCGTTCCACTCCATGACGATATCAACGTCGCCCGCCGCCAGCATGTTCTGGCCTTCATCGGGGGCAAAGGCCTTCAGGTGCTGCTTCTGCTTGATCAGCAGGTCGCGTGCCTTGTTGATCTCATCCGGGTTGGTGGTGTTCATGGAGAAGCCGAGATACTTCAGCGTCACGCCGAGCACGACGCGCTGATCGGCCAGAAGCGCGATGCGGCCGGAATATTTGTCGCTGTCGAGCACGTCGGCCCAGCTCGTCGGCGTCTCGATCTTGGATTTGCGGTAGCCGATGCCCACGGTGCCGAACATATAGGGCACGCTGTGCTTCAGGCCGGGATCGTAGGCCGGATTGTTCATTGCCGGATCAATGTTCTTCAAGTTCGGAATCTGGCCGGCGTTCAGCTCTTCCAGGATCCCCAGGGTTACCATCGTTCCGACCATGTAGTCGCTGGGAACGATGATGTCATAGCCGGGATTGCCCTGCTTCAGCTTGGCCAGCAGTTCTTCGTTATTGGCGAAGAAGTCGGATTGAACTTCGATACCCGTCTTCTCGGTAAAGGTATCGACTGTCGTCGCGCCGATGTAAGTGTCCCAGTTATAAAAGTTCAGCGCCTTCTCCTCTTCCGCGAAGGCGCGGCGGGAAAGGCCGGTGAACGTCAGGCCGACGGCCGCGGCGCCCTTCAGGAAGTTTCTGCGGGTCGCGCGGGGAAGCATTAGGCTGTTCATTTTGGGGGAGTCTCCTCTAGCCGCCCGACCATCGGGTGGCCGATTGGGTGTGCCGATCACGCGTGGCTGCTTACAAGCTTATGTCGCTGTCCGAACCATTAGCGTGAAATCAGCGTGAATTGTAGCTGCACTCGATGCGGGAGATCAAGCGGCACCGGAAACGGATTTCCGTTTGAGATCAAGGAGATTTGAACATTCCGCGGCGGCCGGGCCGGTGCCGGCGGAAAGCGGGTTAACAATGGCGGACCATTATTTGCCGCCGGCCGCGGGTGCGCGCAGCCGCGATTGCACGAGTTCGCCGGCCGCATCCAGGATCGGATAAGCGACCGACGTCAGATGGGAATTGATGCGCTTGAGGTCGCGCAGGATATCCAGATGCAGGCTGGTGGTTTCCAGGCTCTCGGGTGTGCCGACGCGCAGGCGCGCCAGATGGGCCTCGGCCGCCGCGCGCTCGAGATCGCGGAAGGCCACCTTCTGCTCCAGCAGCTGCCGCGCCAGCTTGACGTCGCCCGACATGAAGACATTCAGTGCCAGGCGCAGATTCTCCAGCAGCCGGGTATGCATGCCGCAGATCTCGGAGAATCCCTGGCTGGAGAATTGGAGCTTGTTGCGGATCTTCTTGTTGGCCAGTTCCAGCAGGTTCTTGTCGACGATGTCGCCGATATGCTCGAGGTTGGTGGTGAAGGTGATGACATCGATCAGCCGCTGGTTATCCTGGGTGTCCAGCGTCTCGCGGCTCACCTTGGTCAGGTACAGCTTGATCGCCTCATGGAGCGCGTCGACGCTGTTGTCGAGCTCCTCCACTTCCTTCAGCAGCTTGCGGTCGTCGTCACGGATGACATCGAGGGTCTGGGTCAGCATGCGCTCGACGATATCGCCCAGGCGCAGTGTCTCGCGTGCCGCGTTGGCGATGGCGACGGCCGGCGACTCCAGCGCGCGTGCATCCAGATAGCGCGGGCGGCCCGGATTCTCCTGCAGCGGCCGGTCCGGCAATATCCGCAGGCAGAGCTTCGCCACCGGGCCGATCAGCGGCAGGAAGACAATAGCGATCGCCAGGTTCAGCGCGGTATGGAAATTCAGCACCTGGTGGGCGGGCGCATCGGTCAACCGCGCCAGTTCCGGCAGGATCCAGGGCAGGGCCACCAGCGCAGCGGCGACGCCGGTGCAGCGGAAGATCATGTTGCCCAAGGGCACGCGGCGGGCTTCCGGCGCACCGCGCAGCGTGGCCATGACCGGCGTGATGGCGGAACCGAGGTTGGCGCCGAGCACGAACGCGATCGCGGTCATGATCGGCAGCACGCCGGCCTTGGCCAGCGATACCGTCAGCAGAACGATGGCCAGGCTGGAGGTGGAGAGCACCGCCAGCACCGCGCCAATGATCACGCCGGGAATTGAGGTACCTTCCAGCGTTGGGATCAGGCTGAGGATGACGGGCGACTCGCGGATCGGATCGGCATTGGCGGAGATGAGTTGCAGCGCCAGCAGGACGAGACCCAGGCCGATGCCGGCGCGGCCAAGATCCTTCCAGCGAGTTGAGTGGGTGCCGAGAAAGGCGATCACTCCCACGAGAATCAGGATCGGCGACAGCGAGGGCAGATGATAGGCATAGGCCTGCGCCACCAGGCTGGTGCCGAGATCCGCGCCCAGCATGATGGCCAGCGCCGGCGCCGCCGCGACCACGCCGCGCGAGGCGAAGGACGCCGCCATCATCGCCGTGGCCATGGAACTCTGCAGCAGCAGCGTGATGCCGACGCCGGTGCCGAAAGCAGTCAGCCGGCGTTTCATGCTGCGGCCCAGCCGGCCGCGCAGCTCGCCGCCGAAGGCGCGCAACACGCCGGTGCGGACCATGCGCAGGCCCCAGACCAGCAGCGCCGCAGCGCCCAGGAGGTTCAGAAAGATCTCACTGCCAGAAATGACCGGACTCCGGCCGCGGCTCGCCACGGCAAATGATTGATGTAACTGCGCTGCCACCAGACAACGTGGGAGCAGCGCCGGTTCAGGCCTTGTAACAAAAATGCAATATACCGCAAAGGGGCCGAGGCCAAGCCGGCGATTGCGGCTTGAACCAGCCTCTAAGCGTCGCGGCGCCGCTCCACAACGCCCGCTGATGTCAGAAAGAAGCGGGTCAGCGTGCGCTCGTCATGCTCCATACGCCAGGACAGCATCTTCTGCGCGTATTCCAGCATACGGCCCGCATAGACCGGGTCCTGCGCCACATTGCGGAATTGGCCGGGATCCTTCTCCAGATCGAAGAACAGCGGGGGCAATGCGGTGAAATGCACATACTTGAACTTGTCGTCGCGGATGACGTTCAGCGTGCATTGGTCGCTATGGAGTTCCAGCTCGGTCTCCGCTTCCTGCGTGGCGATCTCGCTGAAGTCGTATTCCCAGTGGGCCTCTTGGCGCCAGCCTTTGGGGCGCTGGCCCTGAAGGAACGGCGAGAGGCTGTAGCCGTCGCATTGATGAGGCAGCTCCAGACCGAGCCAGTCCAGTATCGTCGGCATGATGTCGATAGCCTCGGTGAACTCGCCGACGATCTTGCCGCGGCCGCCATCGGCTTCGCGCCGCGGATCGCGGACGATGAGCGGGATGTGATAGGCCTCGTCGAAATAGCCCGGCTTTCCCCAGAGCCAATGGTCGCCCAGCATTTCGCCATGGTCGCAAGTGAAGATGATCAGCGTCTTGTCGTATTCGCCCGTCTCCTTCAAATACGCGATCAGCCGGCCGATCTGGTCATCCACCTGGGTGATCATGCCGTAATAGGTGGCGCGTACCTGCCGCAGTTCCTTCTCGTCCATCTCGGCGAGTGGAATCGGGTAGTTCTCGTTGTAGCCGTTCACCTCGAGCGTCCCCTTGAGCTGGTAGGCGAGATAGGGATGCTGGTCGGCTTCCTCGGTCCAGTCTCTGGCCCGCTTGGGCATCGGCACCTTCGCCGGGTCGTACATCTTGTTATAGGGCTCCGGCGCGATTATCGGCGGATGGGGCCGCAGGAACACCGCATGTATGAACCAGGGCGAGTCGCGGAGCATCGACAGATAGTTCAGCACGGCATTGGCGATGAAGGTGGTCTCGCTATGCTCGGCCGGAAAGATCGGCGGGCTGTAGGTGATGCCGCGCTCCTTGGCGCCGGGATAGTTCGGCATGGGACGGTACACATCGCGCCGCCCGCCCGGCAGGTCATAGCCCTTGGCGCGCAGATCGGCGACCCAGGCGGCCATATGGTCCGGCAGCTGCAGCCCCACGGTCATGCCCGGCAGCACGCCTTCATAGGTATGGACGGCGGGATCGTTGGGCGCGAAGCGCCGCGGGTCCATGCTGGTGTCGGTATAGCCGAAGAGGATGGGATCGTAGCCGCCCTTGCGCGCCTCCAGCGCGATGTTGGTATGGCGCGCATCCAGCGGCGTGCCATTGCGCAGGCTGCGGTGGTTCATCAGATACATGCCCGTATGCAGGCTGGTGC
This sequence comes from uncultured Alphaproteobacteria bacterium, assembly GCA_963851215.1. GTDB lineage: Bacteria > Pseudomonadota > Alphaproteobacteria > Dongiales > Dongiaceae > DATKFM01. The sequence continues at coordinate 648,453 of CAWKOG010000020.1, read as the reverse complement.
GCGACGGCCCGCAGGGCGAGGTCTGGGTGTAGTGGTTCTTGAACAGCACGCCATCAGCGGCCAGCGCGTCCAGGTGGGGTGTCTTCACGCAGGCATGCTTGAGCGCCGACAGGCATTCGCCGCGCCATTGATCGGCCGAGATGAACAGGACTTTACGGTCAGAAGCGATGGGCATTGGGATCTTGGACCTGTGTCTTGGGGGCTGGCGGGGCAGGACTTGCTAGAACAAATCGACTGCTAATTCCAGGGGGCGTCACAGGCCGTCAAAACAATTCCTCCGGCAGTTCCAGGATACTCGGGCCGCCGCCGGTCACGGTGGCGGCGAGGCCGGCGGCGGCCGGCAGGAGGTTGTCGCAGAAGAATCGGGCGGCGGTGACCTTGCCGTCGAGGAAGGCGCGGTCGGCGCCATTGCGGAGCGCCTGCGCGGCCTCGGCCTGGCGGGCCAGCAGGACGGCGCCGGTCACCAGACCGAAAAGCTGCAGATAGGGAGTCGCGCCGCTGAGGGCGAGGCGCTTGTCTTGCGGCCAGGTCTCGATCAGCCAATGGGTCGCCTGTTCCAGTGCTTCCAGACCCTGGCCCAGTGCTGAGCCGATCTGCGGCAGCGAACCACCGCCGCTGGCGGCGTTGGCCACTGCACGAATTTGCGCAAAGAACGCCCGCGCCGAAGCGCCGCCGTCGCGCATCAGCTTGCGTCCCACCAGATCGTTGGCCTGGATGCCGTTGGTGCCCTCATAGATCGGCGCGATGCGCGCATCGCGGTAGAGCTGCGCTACGCCGGTCTGCTCGATGAAGCCGAGGCCACCATGGACCTGTACCGCCAGCGACGTGATCGTGCAGGCGGTATCGGTGCACCAAGCCTTGGCGACGGGCGTCAGCAGCTCCGCCTCGCCCAGCCAGGCAGCGCGATCGCCTGGCGTCCGGCAAATGCTTGGCGCGGTCGATGGCCGCCGCCGTGTAATAAATGATGGCGCGCATGGCGTCGACGCTCGCCCGCATGGTCATGAGCATGCGCCGCACATCGGGATGCCGGATGATCGGCACCGGCTGATGATCGGCGCTGTCGGCGGCGCGGCTCTGCACCCGCTGGCGCGCATAGTCGCGGGCCATCTGATAGGCGCGCTCGGCGATGCCCAGACCCTCGATGCCGATGGAAAGCCGGGCGTTGTTCATCATCGCGAACATGTATTCGATGCCGCGGTTTTCCTCGCCCACCAGCTCGGCGAAGGCGCCGCTGTCGTCGCCATAGGCGAGGATCGCGGTGGGGCTGCCATTGATGCCCATCTTATGCTCGAGCGAGACGGTGCGGATATCGTTGCGCGCGCCCAGCTTGCCGTCGGCGCCCACCATGATTTTCGGCACGATGAACAGCGACAGGCCTTTCACGCCCGGCGGTGCATCGGGGGTGCGCGCCAGCACCATATGGACGATGTTCTCGGCCATATCGTGGTCGCCATAGGTGATGAAGATTTTCTGGCCGGTCAGGCGGTAATGCTCGCCGTTCTTCACCGCGCGGGTCCGCAGGGCGCCGACGTCGGAACCCGCCTGGGGCTCGGTCAGGTTCATCGTGCCCGGACCAGCGGCCATGGACCAGCGGCGCCAAATACTTCGCCTTCTGCGCCGCCGTGCCAAAGCTGTGCAGCGCATCCACGGCGGCCTTGGTCAGCAGCGGGCAGAGGCCGAAGGCCATGTTGGCGCCGTCCCACATCTCCTGCACCGCCGAGCCCAGCACCCAGGGCAGGCCTTGGCCGCCGAAGGCGGGATCGAAGGGCAGGCCGTTCCAGCCGCCGTCGCAGAACTGCCGATAGGCATCGGCGAAACCGTCGGGCGTGCGCACCACGCCATTCTCCAGCCGGCTGCCCTGGATGTCGCCGGTGCGGTTCAAGGGCGCCAGCACTTCGCCGGCGAAGCGGCCGGCCTCCTCCAGCACGCTCGCCGTCAGGTCCGGTGTCACCTCGTGATAGACGGGCAGCTGCGCCAGATCGCCGATGCCGGCGACGGTGTCGAGGGCGAACAGCATGTCGCGGACGGGGGCGGTGTAGGTCACGGTCAAACGACCTTGCCGGGGTTCATGAGATCGAGCGGGTCCAGCGCCTGTTTGATCCGGCGCATCAGGTCGAGCTCGACCTCGGATTTGTAGCGGCGCATCTCCTGAAGGCGCAAGCTGGCCGATGCCATGCTCGGCGCTGAAGCTGCCGTCCAGTTCCATGGCGAGATCGTGGATGGCGGCGCTGAGCGCTTCGCCTTGGGCCAGGAAGGCGGCGCCGTCCATGGCTTCGGGCTGATAGACGTTGAAATGCACATTGCCGTCGCCGACATGGCCGAAGGCAACGGGCCGCGTGCCCGGGAACATCTTCGCACAGAGCGCAATGGCCTGCGGAGATGAACGCCGGCACCCGGGCAACGGGAACGGAGACGTCGTGCTTGATGCTGACGCCCGCATATTTCTGCAGCTCGACGATGCCCTCGCGCACGAACCAGAGCTTGCGCGCCTGCTCGGCGCTTTCGGCGATGGTGGCGTCGGCGAGCAGGCCGTCCTCCAGCGCGGCGGCGAGGGCCGTCTCCAGCCGCGCGCGGAGATCGCTGCCTTCGGCTGCGGCGGTGAGTTCGATCAGCACGTAGTAGTCGCGCTTGGCGGCTCAACGGATCGGCGACGCCGGGAATGTGGCGGAGCGCGAGGTCGATGCCGGCGCGGGGCAGCAGCTCGAAGCTGACCAGGGAATCGCCGCTGGCGGCGCGGCAGCGGGCCAGAAGCTCAACGGCGGCATCCAGGTCGCGCAGCGCGGCGAAGGCGGTGACCCGCTCCTTCGGCGCCGGGAAGAGCCGCAGCACGGCGGCGGTGATGATGCCGAGCGTGCCCTCGGCGCCGATGAAGAGCTGCTTCAGGTCGTAGCCGCTATTGTCCTTGCGCAGCGCGCGCAGCCCGTCCCAGACCCGGCCGTCGGGCAAGCACCACTTCCAGGCCGAGCACCAGGTCGCGGGCGTTGCCATAGCGCAGCACGGCGATACCGCCGGCATTGGTGGAGAGATTGCCGCCGATCTGGCAGGTCCCTTCGGCGGCGAGGCTCAAGGGGAACAGGCGGTCTTCAGCCGCCGCCGCATCCTGCACCTGCTTCAGGATGCAGCCGGCCTCGACGGCGATGGTGTAGTTGGCGGCGTCCAGGGCGCGCACGCGGTTGAGCCGCGCGGTCGACAGCAGGATTTCGTCGCCGTTCTCGCTGGGGCGTGCCGCCGCCGGCCAGGCCGGTGTGGCCGCCCTGGGGCACGATGGCCGCCTGGGCCGCGGCGCAGAGCTCGGACGATCTCCGCCACCTCGGCCGTGGTAGCGGGCTTCAGCAGCAGCGGCGTCTTGCCCTGGAAACGCCGGCGCCAGTCTGCGAGATGAGGCGCCAGGTCGGCTGGCTGGTCCAGCCAGCCCTTGGGCCCGACCACCGATTTCAACCGTTCCAGCAGCGCCGCGTCCGGGCGGCGGTGGGCGAGGGGCTTCATGTCGTTCATGCGGATAACTAGTCCGCCGCCTGCCGTGGCCCAAACGGATTTCCGGGTACGGAACCTCGTCTCGGGCGGCGTTCCGCCGGATGGTCCAGCGGCGGCGGAAATCCGTGCGATGAACCCCATGCCAAGCGAGAATTCGCCCTGCCGGATGTCAGCGGGAAGACGTGCGCTGCTCCAGTGTTGGCATGCAATAGTATGGCATATGCGTATTGATTAATATGTTTTATCCGGGACTGGCATAGAATGATGTTATTTCAGTTTGGTGTTGACAGATTATACGTAAGATCGTATTATTGCAAGATGAAGGGCGCATCAGACCACCTTGCGTAAGGAAATGATCATTCCCGAAGCAGCCGGCGGCGCGCCGGTGATGCTGTTCGACGGCGTCTGCAATCTTTGCAGCGGCTGGGTGCGGTTTGCCATCGCCCGCGACCCGGCCGCACGGCTGCGCTTTGCCGCCGTGCAATCGCCGCTGGGGCAGGCGTTCCTGGCGCGCCATGGGCTGCCGCTGGATGTCTATGACAGCTTCTATTTCGTCGAGGATGGGGTGGTGTACGAGAAATCCACCGCTTGGTTCCGCATGGTGCGCCATCTGCGCTGGCCCTGGCCGTGGTTCCGGGCCGGCGCAATCGTGCCGCGCGGGCTGCGGGACGTGGTCTACGCTCTGTCGCGCGCAATCGTTACAGTTGGTTCGGGCGGCGCGAGGTCTGCCTGGTGCCGACGCCCGACATCGTCGCGCGGTTTATCGGCTTAGCGCGTCGCGGCGCGGCGCAGACGGTCGTTGATGGCGCGGCCGAGGCCGGTGTCGGGAATCGGCATCACGGCGATGGCGCGGCAGCCGGACGCGTCGAGCCGCCGCAGCATGGCGAAGAGATTGGCGGCGGCCTCCACGAGATCGCCCGATGGGCTGAGGTTCAGTTCGTGCGCGCGCCCGGAGGCGCTCTCGGGTCCGAAGGCGAGAAGCGCTTCGTCCGGTTTCACGTCGCGGATATCGAGGCGCAGGGGCAGGGCGGGCGCATAGTGGCTTTCCAACTGGCCCGGGAGATTTCGGCGTCGGCGAGGGCGCGGCCGGCGCCAGCTTGCCGATGACAGCTTCGATCTCTTCCTGCGTCACGCCGCCATGGCGTAGCAATACCGGCGACGGCGCCGGACACATCCACCACCGTCGACTCGATGCCCACCGGACAGGCGCCGCCGTCGAGGATCAGCTCGACACGGTTGCCGAGGCTTTCGGCAACATGCTGCGCGGTGGTCGGGCTGACCTTGCCCGAGCGGTTGGCCGAGGGTGCGGCGAGCGGCCGGCCGGCGGCGCGCAACAGCGCCTGGGCCACTGGGTGCCGGGGGACGCGCACGGCCAGGCTGTCGAGGCCGGCGCTGGCGAGAAGCGATACCGGGCAGCCTAGCGCCCGCTGCATGACCAAGGTCAGCGGCCCGGGCCAAAAGGCGGCGGCCAGCTTGCGCGCCGAGTCTCAGTGGCGACGCCCAGTGCAAAGGCCGCGGCGGCGTCCGGCACATGAACGATCAGCGGATTGAATTTCGGCCGGCCTTTGGCCTCGAAGATCGCGGCGACGGCCCGGTCGTCGGTGGCGTCGCCGCCCAGGCCGTAGACAGTCTCCGTCGGAAACGCCACCAGCCCGCCGCGGCGCAGGATCTCCGCCGCGCGGGCGATGTTGTCGGCGGTCGCGGGAACCGGCGGCGTGGCTGCGGCTTCGTTGTGTCGATCGGCGGACATGGCCGGCGGCGATAGCACGGCGCGCACGCACTGGCAAAGCGCGGGCGCTGTAGTTATTGGCGTCTGACCGAATATCTTTGGTCAGGTTTTCCCATGGCAGCGAGTTTTCAAGAACCCCCTCTCCCCCATGGGGAGAGGGGAATTTGTTTCTACTCTCTAATTCCCAGCGCAATTTGATCACCCCACAAACAAAGAGCCGCTCCTGAGGAGCGGCTCTTCTGACGTTTGTCCGGCGCGTGCCCATCCGCGGTCATGGGTCCACCGCCGATGTTGCCGCACAGGTATTGCGGCAATCTGTCGTTCAACGCCGCTGGCGTTGAGCGTGTAATGAAAAGCACCGAATTTTCGGCGTCTCCATTGACTATGATCGTGGTACTGACGCATTGCGCGAGTCAATATGCGGCGCGCCGCAACACGCAGAAAGCAAGATTATGTCGGGCTATTGCGATGCACCGCGCGCGACGAAATGCGGGTTCTCATAGTTTGTTTTGCCATAGGTAAGTTCGCCGCCATCGAGTCGCGTCACGACGCCGCCGGCGCCGAGCACGACCGCGTGACCGGCGGCCGTATCCCACTCCATGGTGCGGCCGAGTCGCGGATAGAGATCGGCGATGCCTTCGGCCACCTGGCAGAATTTCAGCGCGCTGCCGGCGATGCGCCAGCTTTCCACTTTGGTTTCGCCGAGAAAGCTTTTCATCGCCGACTCGTCGCCATGGGAGCGGCTGGAGAGAACGATGGCGCCGTCCAGCGGGATCTTGCGGACGGCGATACGCTGCCGCTTGCCGCCGCGCTTGGACTCGGCAAATTTCCCAGCAATGCCGCCATAGGTGACCGCCAGCGCCGGCAGATGCACCACGCCCAGCACGGGGCGCCCTGACTCGATCAAGGCGATGTTCACCGTGAACTCGCCATTGCGGTTGATATATTCCCGCGTGCCATCGAGGGGGTCGACCAACCAGAAGCGGCCGGCGCGGGCGATGGTGGCAGCGTCGGGCGCCTGGCCTTTGGAGACGGCCTCCTCGGAAATCGCGGGGATCTCCGGCGCGAGCGCCGCCAGCGCCGGCAGGATGGCGCGCTCGGCCGCCTCGTCCGCCTCGGTGACCGGCGAGGCGTCGGCTTTCCGCGTTACGGCGATGTCGCGGCTGTAGAAGCCCATGATGACCTCGCCGGCGCGCTCGGCGATCTCCTCCACGGCCTGGAGCAGGGCTTCGTCGATCGCTCGAGTGAAGGGTTGGACATGGCCGCGGCTGGACTCCCGGGAAAGGCGACGGGATCATAGGGATGGCGCTATCAGTCACAAGGAGAAAACCCGGCTGGGAATGCGCCGGAGAGGCAGCGATAACAAGAACATGTGCGGACGCTATAGCCTGACGACGCCGGTGGAGGGGCTGCGGCACCTGTTCGAGTTCCCGGAACGGCCCAACCTGGCGCCGCGCTACAACATCGCGCCAACCCAGGAGGCGGCGGTGTTCCGCCGGGACGAGGGTGGCGGCATGCATCTGCTGCAGATGCGCTGGGGGCTGATCCCCTCCTGGGCCAAGGACAAGTCGATATCAGCCCGGCTGATCAATGCCCGGAGCGAGACGGTGGCGACCCAGCCGGCCTTCCGCACCGCCTTCCGCCAGCGGCGTTGCCTGGTGCCGGCGGACGGGTTCTATGAGTGGCGGAAGGAGGGGACGAAAAAGCTGCCCTGGCGGTTCCATTTGGCCGATAGCGCGCCCTTCTGCTTCGCCGGTCTGTGGGAGAGCTGGCGCGATCCCGAAACCAAGGCGCCGCTGGAGAGTTTTACGATCATCACCACCGACAGCGAACGAGGTGGTGGCGCCCATCCACAATCGCATGCCGGTCATGCTGGAGAAGCATGACATGGCGGCCGTGGCTCGAGGGGACCGACGCCGCGGCGCTGCTGCGGCCCTTTCCGGCCAAGCTGTTGCGCGCTTATCCGGTGTCGACGGTGGTCAACTCCTCGCGCAACGAAACGCCGGATTGCTTTGCGCCGGCCGAGGGTGAAAAGGCCGCGGGCACGCTGATCTAGGTCGCAGCGCAATGGCGCGAGGCGCGAAGCGCCGCTATGATGGCGCGACGCCCGCTTCCGGGATTTTCCGCACCCCTTTTAGAGACCTAGGTACCCATGCCGACCGATATCAGCGCGATCTCGCGCGCGTTGACCAGGCCGGGCGCGGTGGTCTTCGCCATGCTGTTCCTGTTCAACTCCATGGCGCGCTCGCTGCTGTCGGGCGTGCTGCCGGTGGTCGGCTACGAGATGTTGGGCAGCAAGAGCCTGGTCAGCGCCATGTTCCTGTCGGCGGGCGCCGGCGGGGCCGCGGCCTCGCTGTTCATTCCCTGGTTCCTGCATCATGTGAAGCCGCGCTGGCTCTATACGATCGCGGCGTCTCTGCTGTTGAGCGCCAATGGTCTTTTCATGCTGAACGGCGCGCCCGCCTTTGCCGCCGGGCTGTTCATGCGCGCCTTCGCGGCGGCCTGCCTGCTGAATCTGATCAACCTGTACATCATGACCTATATCAAGAAGAAGGACCTGGCGCGGTCGGAGCCGGTGCGCACATTCTTCTCGGGCATCGCCTGGTCGGGCGGGCCGCTGCTGGGCATCATGCTGCTCAACCATGTGTCGTCCTACGCAGTCTTCGGCCTGAGCGCGTTCTGCGTGCTGCTGCTGCTGACCTATTTCTGGCGGCTGCGGCTGGAGTATGGCGCCGCCGATACCTCGGACCAGCCGCGGGACGCCAATCCGCTGCCGCATATCCGCCGCTTCCTGCAGCAGCCGCGTCTGAGGCTGGCCTGGGTCCTGAACTTCGCGAGGGAGACCTGGTGGGTGGCGCTGTTCATCTATGGCCCGATCTACACCGCCGATTCCCTGATGGGGCAGGACGCGCCGGGCTATCTGCAATCGGCGTCGACCTCGTTCCTCTTCCTGACGCCGATTGCCGGCTGGATCGCGCGGCGGGTCGGGCTGCGGCTGACGATGATGGCCGCCTACACCTATTGCGCCGCCGGCACGCTGGCGGCGGCGTTGGTGATGATGTTCGACGGGCCGCCGCTGCTCGGCTGCATTCTGCTGGTCACCAGCGGGCTTGGCGCCGTCACCCTGGATTCCGTGGGCATGGTGACCTTCCTGCGCGCGGTGAAGACGCGGGAGCGGGCGGAGATGACGATGGTGTTCACGCTCTACCGCGATCTCGCCGCCCTGATTCCCTTTGCCGTGTTTTCCCTGCTGCTGGCGCTGTTCGACGAGCTGTGGATCGTCTTCGGCGTGGTGAGCCTCGTCCTGCTGAGCTGCACCTGGCTCAGCCGGCATGTCCCGCGGGGCATGTGAATGAAGCGTTCGATGCACATGGAGACCGAGCGTGGCTGAAACCGCACCGCTCCCCTCGGAGGGGATCGCCTATGTGAATGGCAAGTATGTGCCGCTGTCCCAGGCCTGCGTACCGATCATCGACCGCGGCTTCGTGCGCTCCGATGCGACCTATGACGTGGCCCATGTCTGGAAGGGGCGGTTCTTCCGGCTCGGCGATCACATCGACCGCTTTCATGAGTCGATGAAGGGCTTGCGGATGAAGCTGCCTTTCGACGGCCAGCAGATCGCGGAGATTCTGACGGAGTGCGTCATCAGGACCGGACTGCGCGACTCCTATGTTCAGATGACCTGCACCCGCGGCATACCGGCGAAGGGCAGCCGCGATCCGCGCCTGTGCGAGAACCGCTTCTACGCCTTCGCCCAGCCCTTCGTCTGGATCGCCAATGACGACCAGCGCCGCGAAGGGCTGAAGATGATCATCAGCGATGTGAAACGGATCCCTGCGGATTCCGTGGATCCGCGGATCAAGAATTTCCACTGGCTGGACCTGACCATGGGCATCTTCGAGGCCTATGAGCGCGACGCGATCGTGCCGGTGCTGGTGGATCACCTGGGCAATGTCACCGAAGGTCCGGGCTTCAACATCTTCAGCGTCCGCGACGGCGCCCTGGCGACGCCGGATCGCGGCGTTTTCGAGGGCATGACCCGGCGCTGCGTGATTGAGCTGGCGAAGGAACTGGGCGTCGATTGCCAGCTGCGCGCCGTTCCCGCTGACGAAGTCCGCGAGGCCGACGAGCTATTCATCACCAGCACGGCCGGCGGCATCATGCCGGTGTCGATCGTCGACGATCGCATTCTGGCCAATGGCCGGCCGGGTCCGGTCACCAGGCGGTTCCATGATCTCTACTGGGAGCGCCATGGGTCGACATGGCTGGGCGCGCCCATCACCTATCGGGATTAGCGATCAACCCTCCCATGGAGCAGCGGCCCACAGTACGAGCGCTCGTCATCGCCAACCTGGGCATGGTGGTGATGATCATGATGTGGGGCTCGTTCTTTCCGTTGCTGGAGTTCTTGCTCAAGACCTGGGATCCGATGTCGGCCACGATCGGCCGGCATTTTCTCGCTGTCGTCACATTGCTGGCAGTGTTGACCCTGCGGGAGAGGGTCGTGCCGATTCACGGCCGGCTGCCCTGGCGGCATCTTTGGTATCTTGGCCTGATCGGCATGACGCTATCGTCGATCTTGACCACGCTGGGGGTGCACTTCTCCAGCGGTGTATCGGCGGCGATCGTGGCGGCGACCAATCCTATCACCTCGGCGATCACGGCGCGGCTGGTGCAGCGGTTGCCGCTGATGCCCGGGATTGTCGTCGGCACGGTGCTGTCCACCGCCGGCGGGCTGATCGCCAGCTTCGATAGCCCGGACATGGGGGCAGCGGCTGGCGGTTTCGGCATACGGGGCGGTGAATTGCTGATGATCGGCGCCAACGTCGCCTTCACCTGGTACTCGATCATGGCGCAGCATTGGCTGCGCGGCTATTCGCAGCTTCACATCACCGGGCTGACATCTTTTTCGGGTCTTGTGGGCCTCGCTGTCGTGTGGCTGGGCGCTTTCTGGAGCGGCCTCAACAGCGTCCATCTGGACTTCGGCTGGGCCAATGTCCTGATCATCGTCTATATGGGCAGCCTGTCGGTGGGGCTGGGAAACTTCTTGTGGAATTTCGGCGTGAGCCGCACCGGCGTCGTCGTCGCCTCGATGTATGGCAACCTGATTCCGATCGTCGCGGTCCTGATTACGTTGATCTGGCTGGGCGCGCCGCCAAGCACGGGTCAGATGCTGGGCGGTCTGCTGATTATCGGCGGCGTCCTCTATGCGCAGCTGCGCACGTTGCGGGCTGCGCGGCGCAATCAGGCGGCCGGAGCGGCATAGCCAGGATCCCGCCGCGCCAGATAGCGATCCACCAACTCGATCAGTCTGTCGCGGCCGAAGCTGGGATCATGGCCGGCATGCACGACGCGCACCGGCAACTCCCGCAGGCGGCGCATGGTGCGGATGTAGTCGTTAATATTTGAGTCCTCCAGCTCGTCCAGCAGCGGACCATCATAGATGGCGTCGCCGGAGAACAGCGTGCCCGTGCGCTTCTCCCACAGGCCCATGCTGCCGGGGGAATGGCCGGGCAGATGCAGCACCTCGAAGCTGCGGTCGCCGAGGTCGACGATGTGGCCTTCCTCGACGATGCGCGTCGGCCGCGCCGGGCGCACGCTGTAGCTGGCGAGCGTATATCCGGCATGGGGCAAGGCGGTGATCAAGGTCTCGCCGACATCGTAGCCGGCCATGCGCAGCATCTTCACTTCGCCATCGGCGAACTCCGAGGTCACGAGGGTGCTGCGCGGCGTCGGCTCGGCAAGACAGCCCGCCTCCAGGCGATGCACCAGGCAATCGTCGAATTCATGATGGCTGCCCACATGATCGGCGTGGGTATGGGTGGCGACGGCCGTGACCGGCTTGTCGATCAGCGGCGCGATGGCTTCCCGCAGGCTCATGATGCCCATGCCGGTGTCGATCAGCAGATCGCGGTCGCGGCCGCGCAGATGCCAGATATTGCAACGCATGAGCGGGATGACATGGGGCTCCCAGAGCAGGGTGATGTCGTCGCCGATGCGGCGCGTCTCGAACCAACGTTCGGCGATCTGCAGGGACATAGGCATTCCGTCCGGTTGTTGCGGCGGCGATGATAAGGGCTATGAGGCGCAACGAAAAGCCCGCCGGGCGTTGCCGCGGCGGGCTTCTGTAGCGATGGCGATCTACCTTGGGACTATGGTGTCGCCAGCGCGATCTTCATCTCTTCGGCAATGCGCTTGTCGCGGCCGTAGATGTCGTTGCGGAACTCGATCTCGCCCTGCTCGCCGATCCAGGCGGTCTGGTAAACCAGATGCACGGGAAGCGGATTGTCCAGCGTGACCGAGCGGTTGGTGCCCTTTTGCAGGATGGCGTCGATGCGCTCGCGACTCCAAGCCGGGTCGGTGGCCAGGATGGCTTCGGCAAAGCCGCGCGCGTCCGACAGGCGCACGCAACCATGGCTGAGGGTGCGCACCTGCTTGGCGAACAGCGATGGCTTGTTGGTGTCGTGCATATAGACGTCGTACGGGTTCGGGAACAGGAACTTGACCGCGCCCAGCGCATTGCCGCTGCCCGGGGCCTGGCGCAGCTTGTAGCGGCCGCTCTTGGCGTCGTCGCTGTGCCAGTTGACGGTCGCCGGATCGATATGCTGCCCGGTCGCGGTGTCGAAGACGCGGAAGTTCTGCGACGCGATGTAAGTCGAGTCTTCCTGGATCTTGGGCAGCAGCTCCTTGCTCTGGATGCTGGTGGGCACGTACCAGACCGGGTTGAATTCGATGCGGTTGATCGCGCTGTCCACTTCCGGCGTGCGGTGTTCGACCGTGCCGACGATCACGTCCGACGTCATCTTGGTCATGCCGTTGCGCACCAGCTTCATCTGCTGGCCGGCGATGTTGACCATTACATAGTCGGCGCCGAGCTTGCGGTCGGCGAGCTGCAGGCGGCGGAGATTGATCATCATCGTGCGCAGGCGGCTTTCCACCGGCTCGTTCAGCGCATCCAGGGTCAACTTGCCGACTACGCCGTCAGCGAACAGGCCGTGGCGGGTCTGGAAGTGCTTGACGCCCTCGATCAGCGCCAGATCCATCACCATCGGATCGGGCGCGCCCGCGGCCGGGGCGATCCCTGTGAGTTCGACGCCCCTGGGATCGATGGGGGCCGGCATTGTCGTGGCGACTGCCACGGTCGGCGCGGCATAGTCGCCGGTCACCGCCAGCCGCTCGCGCAGTAGCGCGATCTGCTCGCTGCGCACGCCGAAGGCGAAGTCCTCTTTATCCTTGCCGGTGATGCCGACCGGCCAGCCGCCGGCGGCGGCGAGATGCTGATAACTGTCGACCGCCTGGCGCAACTGCCAGAAGCCGGGATCGCTGGGCAGCCACTGCGCAACCACCGCCAGGGCGTCCTTCGCCGTGGCGACGGCCGTCAGCGCCTGGGGATGCGGCCCAGTCGCCAGGGGATCGGCCGGATCGATGGCGCCGCGCAGCAGCGACAGGGACAGCGACCAGTCGAGCTCGGCCATCTGCGCCGGCAAGGGTGACAAGCGGCGTGCCTCGATGGCCGACAGGATCGGCGCCAGGTCCACCGGACTCTGCATGTCGAAGCCGCGCATCTCCGCCAGCATGGCATCGACCTGCAGCAGCGGACTCGCGCCATGCACCCAGACGGGCTCGTAGTTGCGGGCGGCATAGAACTCGCGCAGCTGCGTCAGCTCGGTGAAGCTTGCGGCAGCCGGCAGCGAATCGCTGCGCGCCAGGAGCGTGCGAATTGGATCGGCCAGCGACAACTCGATCGGCGCCGCAATGAACTGACCGGGCACGGCCGCGGCGATGACGGCCGTATCGGCCGGCAGCGAATCGTTCGCAACAGCGGCACTGGCGACGCAGCCCAGGCACAGGGCCAAGGCCGCGGTCCAGCGCAGGCGCAACTGAAGACCCGACCGCCGGGCCGTTGTCGCAAGAGAGTGAGCGCGCATGATGAGGTCAGCTCCGATCGGCTGTAATTTGATCTATATTGTATAGGTATTCGCCCCGTACTCCCCAAAAGAATAATCACGCCGGGGGCGAATTGAAGTGGCGGACGTCACACAGCGGCGTGATAGAAGCAGAGAAGTGCTAAGGGAGCATTTCTGCTGGCAAATTCGGCGTTTTCTTGACAAGACTTAACCAAGGCTTGCCGTCGCAGGGCGACGGCGTGGAAGAATTTATCCCCATGACGACGTTGCTTTACAGCCACAACGCCTGCCTTAACCACGATACCGGCCGCGGGCATCCGGAACGCATCGCACGGCTGGAAGTGATTCTTAACGCATTGGCCGCGCCGGAGTTCCATTCGCTGACACGGATCGAGGCACCGGAGGCAAGCCGCGAGCAGATCGCGCTGGCCCATGACCGCGACTATGTGGATGCCGTGCTCAAGGCGGTGCCGAAGTCCGGCCACGTCCGCGCCGATGCCGACACGGTGATGTCGCCCGGATCGGGCGAGGCGGCGCTGCGCGCGGCCGGCGCCGTCGTCGCCGCCGTCGATGCGGTGATCGACGGCGAGGCCGACAACGCGTTTTGCGCCGTGCGGCCGCCGGGGCATCATGCCGAGGCGGACCGGCCGATGGGGTTCTGCCTGTTCAACAACGTGGCTGTCGGCGCCTATCACGCGCGGGCGAAACACGGCCTGGGGCGGATCGCGGTCATCGACTTCGACGTGCATCACGGCAACGGCACGCAGCATATGTTCGAGTCCGAGAGCGAGCTGTTCTACGGCTCGACCCATCAGTGGCCGCTCTATCCCGGCACGGGTGCCCGGAGCGAGACCGGCGTCGGCAATATCTGCAATGCGCCGTTGCCGCTAGGCGCCGGGTCGGAGCAGTTCCGAGCGGCCTTCGACGGTATCGTGCTGCCGGCGCTGCGGACTTTCGCGCCCGAGCTGCTGCTGATCTCCGCCGGCTTCGATGCCCATCGCCGCGACCCCCTGGCCGGTCTGGAACTGGAGACCGAGGATTTCGCCTGGGCGACGGTCGAATTGATGGCTGTCGCGCGGCAAAGCTGCGGCGGCCGAATCGTCTCCACCCTGGAAGGCGGCTATGATCTGGAAGCGCTGGCCGACAGCGCCGCCGCCCATGTCCGGACGCTGATGTCCTGAGCCGTTGCAAGGAGTTGGCTACCCTTGCTGGCGGGGTCCCGCATGAATATTATCGCGTCCGTCGAGTTGTCCAGCGGCGGCAGGGCGCGGATCAATCGAGGGGACGCTATGGCCGAGGACAAGATACCACCTGATATCGCCAAGATGAACTTCGAGGACGCGCTGGCCGAGTTGCAAAAGCTGGTGAAGTCCCTGGAGAAGGGCGACAGCAAGCTCGACGATGCCATCAGCGCCTATAAGAGGGGGGTCGACCTGAAGCGCCATTGCGAAGCGAAGCTGCAGGAAGCGCAGCTCAAGGTCGAGAAGATCGTTCTGAGCGCTGACGGGACCATCGGCAAAGAATCCGCCAAGCTGGACTGAGTGACCGTGAAACGACTGGAAGCCGCGCTTGCCGAGACCGCCACGGCGGTCAATCAGATGCTCGACCGCCTGCTGCCGCCGGTGACGACGGCCGAGCGGCGCGTCGTCGAGGCCATGCGCTATGCCGTGATGGGCGGCGGCAAACGCATCCGACCGTTCCTGGTGCGTCACAGCGCCAAGCTGTTCGACGTCGCGGATGCAAGCGCGCTGCGCGTGGCGGCGGCGATCGAGATGCTGCATTGCTACAGTCTGGCCCATGACGATTTGCCGGCGATGGACGACGCAGATCTGCGCCGCGGCCGGCCGTCGGTGCACCGGCAGTTCGACGAGGCGACCTCGATCCTGGCTGGCGACGGACTCCTTACTATGGCATTCGAGGTGCTGGCCGATCCGGCCACGCATGCAAATCCGTTGGTGCGGTCGGAACTTGTGCTCGCGCTGGCGAAGGCCGGCGGCGCCGCCGGCATGGTGGGCGGCCAGATGATCGATCTGGAGGCGGAGAACGCCGAGCTCGATCTGCCGGCGATCACCAGGCTGCAGGCGCTGAAGACCGGCGCCATCATCGAATTCTCCTGCGTCGCCGGACCGATCCTCGGCCAGGCGCCGGCGGACGCGCACCGGGCGCTGCGCGACTATGCACGGGATCTGGGCCTGGCGTTCCAGATCGCCGACGACCTCCTGGACATCGAGAGCAGCGAGGACGTCACCGGCAAGCCGGTCGGGCGGGATCAGGCTGCGGGCAAGGCGACCTTCGTGTCGCTGCTGGGCGTCGAGGGCGCGCGCAAGCGGGCGCAGGAGCTGGCGGGGCATGCCGCCGATCGCTTGGCACAATTCAGCAATCGCGCTGACCTGCTGTGCGAGATGGCGCAGTTCGTCGTCGACCGGCGCTCCTAGGCGGGGACCGAGCGATGGCACCGCAGAGCAAGACGCCGTTGTTGGACGAGATCCACATCCCCGCCGATCTGCGGAAGCTGGACGTGCGCCAGTTGCGGCAGGTGGCGGACGAGCTGCGCACGGAAGTCATCGATGCGGTGTCCATCACCGGCGGCCATCTCGGCGCCGGCCTCGGCGTGATCGAGCTGACGGTGGCGCTGCACTATCTATTCGAGACGCCAGACGACCGGCTGATCTGGGATGTGGGGCATCAGGCCTATCCGCATAAGGTTCTGACCGGCCGGCGCGACCGCATCCGCACGCTGCGCCAGGGCGGCGGCTTGTCGGGCTTCACCCGCCGCGTTGAGAGCGAATACGACCCGTTCGGCGCGGCCCATAGCTCGACGTCGATATCAGCCGGCCTCGGCATGGCGGTGGCGCGGGATCTGTCCGGCCGCCGGAATCACGTGGTCGCGGTCATCGGCGACGGCTCCATGAGCGCCGGCATGGCCTATGAGGCGATGAACAATGCCGGGGCGATGGACAGCCGGCTGATCGTCGTGCTGAACGACAACGACATGTCGATCGCGCCGCCGGTGGGCGCGATGAGCGCCTATCTGTCGCGGCTGCTGTCGTCGAAGCCCTATCAATCCATCCGCCATATCGGCAAGGAGTTCACCAAGCATCTGCCGGAGCCGCTGAAAATCGCGGCGCGCCGGGCGGAGGAGTATGCGCGCGGCATCGTCACCGGCGGCACGCTGTTCGAGGAGCTGGGCTTCTACTATGTCGGCCCGATCGACGGCCATAATCTGGATCACCTCATCCCCGTGCTGCGCAATGTGCGGGATGCCGTTGATGAAGGCCCGATCCTGGTCCATGTGGTGACCAAGAAAGGCCATGGCTATCCGCCCGCCGAGAAGTCGCCGGACAAATATCACGGCGTCACCAAGTTCGACGTCATCACCGGCGCCCAGGTGAAGCCGCCTTCAAACGCGCCGTCCTATACAAAGGTTTTCGCCCAGGCGCTGGTGCAGGAGGCCGAGCACGACCCGAAGATCGTCGCCGTCAATGCGGCGATGCCCTCGGGCACCGGTCTCGATATCTTCGCCAAGCGCTTTCCGGCGCGCTGCTTCGATGTCGGAATCGCCGAGCAGCATGGCGTGACTTTTGCCGCGGGTTTGGCGACAGAGGGATACAAGCCGTTCGCCGCGATCTATTCCACGTTCCTGCAGCGCGCCTACGATCAGGTGGTGCATGACGTGGCGATCCAGAAGCTACCGGTGCGCTTTGCCATCGACCGCGCCGGGCTGGTGGGCGCCGACGGCGCCACCCACGCGGGTTCCTTCGATGTGACCTATCTCGCCTGCCTGCCGGGCTTCGTGGTCATGGCGGCGGCGGACGAGGCTGAGCTGGTCCATATGGTGGCAACGGCGGCGGCGATCGACGACCGGCCCAGCGCCTTCCGCTATCCGCGCGGCGACGGCGTCGGCGTGGAGATGCCGCAGCGCGGCGTGCCGCTGGAGATCGGCAAGGGCCGCATCATCAGCGAGGGCACCAAGGTGGCGCTGCTGTCCTTCGGCACGCGGCTGGGCGAATGCATGAGGGCGGCGGAGGATCTGAATGCCCGCGGCCTGTCGACGACGGTGGCGGATGCCCGTTTCTGCAAGCCGCTGGACGGCGATCTGGTCACGCGGCTGGCGCGCGAGCATGAGGTGCTGATCACCATCGAAGAGGGCGCCATCGGGGGCTTCGCCAGTCATGTGCTGCAGCACCTGGCGCTGACCGGGCAGCTCGACCGCGGTCTGCGGGTCCGGCCCATGACCCTGCCGGATATCTTCATCGATCACGAGAAGCCGGAGAAGCAGTACGACCAGGCCGGTCTCAATGCCCGGAACATCGTCGATACGGCGCTGCAGGCTCTCGGGCGCGCCGTCAGTAAGAAGCCCGCGCGAGCTTAGCGCGGCTGGCGGCGCCGGACCGGCGCCGCACGCCGGTATCTTCAGATGAATCGCGCCACTCCCGCCCCAACTGCAACGCCGGTCCTGTCCATCCGTCAGGAGAGCGGCAGGCTCATACATATCTCTGCGCCGTTGGCTGCCGGCTTTCTGGCGGAAATGGGCATGAACCTCACCGATCTGGCGATCGTTGGCCGGCTCGGCACCATATCGATAGCGGCGGTCGGGCTCATCACCGCGATCCTGTTCAGCATCCTCTTCGTCTGCATGAGCATCGCCTCGGTGGTCAGCGTGCTGGCGGCGAGCGGCCACGGCGCCGGCGACCGGGCGCAGGTCAGCGCGGCCGTCGGCCAGGGTTTCTGGGTTTCCGTCATCCTGTCAATTCCCGGAACGGCATTGGGCTGGTATCTGCCGGACCTGCTGCCATGGCTCGGTCAGGATCCGGAGGTGATCGAGGCCTCGCGGCCCTATTCACAAGCGCTGGCATTCAGCATCCTGCCTTACATGCTGTTCAGCAATCTGCGCTGTTTCGCGACGGCGCTGGCGCGCACCAGTTCGCTGATGGCGATTACCATTGCGGCGCTCGCGCTAAATTTCGTGGTGGTGTTGATCCTGGTCCATGGCATCGGCGACTGGCCGGGGCTGGGCATCGGCGGGGCGGGCATCGGCACCAGCATCGTGTGCTGGCTCATGTTCCTGGCGCAGGCTGCGATCGTCGGCGTGGCGCCATCTCTAAAAGGCTACAATCTGCTGCGCGCGAGCGCGCGGCTGGACTGGACGCTCTGCGCCCGTATTTTCCGCCTCGGACTTCCCGTCGGGGTCATGACGGCAATGGAGGCGGGCCTGTTCACGGCGGTGCAGGTGATGATGGGGATCATGGGCCCCGTGCCGCTGGCCGCCAACCAGATCGTCATGAGCCTGATCAACTTCCTCTACATGGTCCCGGCGGCGATCGCCCAGGCCGTGGCGATCCGCGTCGCCCACGAGCGCGGCGCCGGGAGCATGGCCACGGCAAGGCAGGCCGGATTCGTCGCCATCGGCATGAATGTCGGCTACATGACGCTGGTGATGCTGTTCATGCTCAGTTTCCCCGGCTATGTGGTGCATCTCTATTTGGATACATCCGATCCCGCAAACAGCGCGGTTGTCGCCCTGGCCGGACAGCTGCTGTTCGTCACCGCGCTGTTCCAGATCGTCGACGGCATGCAAGTTGCCGCCGCCAATGCATTGCGCGGCCTGGAGGACACGCTCATTCCGTCGATCATGACCGTCATCGGCTACTGGGTGCTGGGATTTTCCGGCGGCTATCTGCTGGGCTTTCCGCTGGGATTCGGACCGGTCGGGCTGATCACCGGATTGCCGCTCGGCCTTGCGGTCACGGCGGCGCTGCTGACCTGGCGCTTCCATCGCCGCACGCGGCCTGGCTCGGCATGACCGCTGACGACAAGCCGCGGCGGCAGCGGCTGGATGCGCTGCTGGTGGAGCGCGGGCTGGCGGAGACGCGCACCAAGGCGCAGGCCCTGATCATTGCGGGCAAGGTGTTCGACGGCAACGGCCAGCGTCTGGACAAGCCGGGCATGAACATCGCCGGTGATCGCGCCGTGGAAGTGCGCGGCCAGGATCATCCCTGGGTGTCCCGCGGCGGGCTGAAACTGGCCCATGCGCTGAAAGCTTTCGATGTCGATGTCAGCGGCAAGATCTGCCTGGATGTGGGCGCTTCCACCGGCGGCTTCACCGATGTGCTGCTCGCTGGCGGGGCGGCGAAGGTCTATGCCGTCGATGTCGGGCAGGGGCAGTTGGCCTGGAAGTTGCGTCAGGATCCGCGGGTGACGGTGCTGGAGCGGGTGAATGCGCGGCATCTGACGCGCTCCCAAGTGCCGGACGAGATCGATGTGATCGTCTGCGACGCGAGCTTCATCGGACTGGAGACCGTGCTGCCGACACCGATGTCTTTCGCCGCGCCGGGGGCGGTATTGCTGGCGCTGATCAAGCCGCAATTCGAGGTCGGCCCGTCGCGCGTGGGCAAAGGCGGCATCGTGCGCGATCCCGCCTTGCATGAAGAGGTCTGCGCCCGCATTTCCGCCTGGCTCGCGGCGCAGCCGGGCTGGACGGTGAGCGGACTCACGGAGAGCCCGATCACCGGTGCCGAGGGAAACAAGGAGTTCCTGATCTGCGGCCGCAGAAACGCCTAGCCGCCGGTCTCAGTTGCCGATCGATTGCACCGGCGAGATGAGCTGCGGCGTTGTGACGGCCGCGCCTTCGAACGGCGCGATCACGGCCGCCACAGGCTCCAGCCAGTCGGCGAGGCGCAACAGGGTTTCCAGCCGCTGCGCCTCCACATGCCGCATCTGGCCGCTGGCCATCGCCTGCTCGAACAGCTTCTCCAGCGGATTCTCCGGCGGTGGAAACTCCTCAACGCTGACCTGACGCTCCGGCGGAATTTTCGCCGCTTCCCGCGCGAGGCGGATCGCGACACTGTAGCCGCCGAGTTCGTCAACGAGGCCGCGATCACGCGCGTCGCTGCCGGTCCAGACCTGGCCCTTGGCCACGTCCTGGACCTTCTCGATCGGCAGTTTGCGGCCGGCGGCGACCTTCTGCGTGAAATCGGCGTAGACCCGGTCGAGGCCCTCTTGCATCCTTGCCCAGCCGTCGTTGCTGAACATCCGGTGCGGACTCTCCATGTCGGCATTGGCGCCGGCTTTGACGCCATCCCAGTTCAGCCGGAGCGTGTTCCAGAGGCCGGCAAAGACCACCTTGCCGCCGGCGACGCCGATCGAACCTGTGATCGTCCCGGGCTGCGCGACGATCTTGGTCGCGGGTGCCGAGACGAAGTAGCCGCCCGAAGCGGCCATTTCGCCCATGGAGACGATCACCGGCTTTCCGAGGTCACGGGCGCGCTGCACTTCGCTCCAGATCGTGTCGGAGGCGACATAGGAGCCGCCCGGGCTGTCGACCCGGAAGATGATCGCGCGCACACCTGTATCGTCCACGGCATCGCGGATCGCCTTGGCCACCGCCGACGACTCCATGGCCGCCGGCCCGAAAGTCCATCGCCTTCGCCGGTGCTGAGCTGCACGGCGCCGATGCCGTAGACCAGGGCGATGCGAGGGGCATCGTCGCCGGGCGCGGCAATATTGGCGGCATAGTCGTCCAGCGAGAACCAGGACGCATCCTTGCCCGCACGGTCGTTCACCGCCTTGGCCAGATCGTTCCAATAGCCGATCTTGTCGATCAGTTTTTCCGCTTGCGCCTGGCTGGCCAGGAACGGCCCGCGATGGACCAGGCTGCGCGCGGCGTCGGCGTCGAACTTGCCGCGCTCCGCCATGCCCTGCGCCACCTGCCCGAGCCAGGAATTGACCAGCCGCTGCAGGTTCTCGCGGATCGGTGCCGGCATGGAGGATTTGGTGAAGGGATCGGCGAGTCCCTTGTACTCCTGCCGCTGATCGATCTGCACCGTAACGCCGATGAGATTCAGCGTGTCGACCATGAAGGGCTGCTCCAGGGAGAAGCCCACCAGATTCACGTCGCCCGAGGGCTGCAGCCAGATTTCCTCGAACGCTGTCGCGAGATAATAGTGCGTGTTGCCGTCGCCCGCCTCGCCGAAGGTTTCGGCGAATGCCACTGCGAACTTGCCCTTGGCGCGGAAAGCCTTCACCGCGTCGCGAATTTCCTGGGCATAGGCCATGTTGAGCGAACCGCTGCCGACATGGGCGACAAGACCCTTCACGCGATCGTCGCCGGCCGCCGTCTCGAGGCCGGTGACGAGGTCGCGCAACGTCGCGCCCCGGCTGAAGGCGCCGAAGGGCAGGGGGCTGCCGCCGCTTCGATCGGGGATCGGCGCGCCCAATTCCAGCGTCAGCACCACATCCTTGGCGGGCACCGGCTTCGGTTTCGGCCCCAGGCTGCCGAGCCACAATCCGGCGATGACGAGCACGACAACAAAAGCGCCGACGATGGCGAGCAGGCCCACCACGATCTTGCGCAGCACGCGAAACGGATTCATGAAGATCACCTCAATTAAGTGATAATGACGGCCGATGGGGAGCCTGCAGGCCGCGATGACGTCTGGGATCAGATAGGCGCTGAGAGGCTTCGGCGCAACTCGGCGCAGCCGGCCCCGGCCTCAGCGCGTGATCGGCAGCGGTTCGGTTATCTCGATTCCTTCGCGCGTGATGTCGCAGCGGTAGCACAGCATCTCCACGCCGGCGCGCCGGGCGCTGTCAAAGGCAGCGGCATAGGCGGGATCGATGTCTTCGGCGAGAGCAAAACTGTCACAGTCCGTGCGCTGCACGACGTAAAGCATGACCGCGCGGTGCCCCGCTTTCACCATGGCGCTCAGCTCCTGCAGATGCTTCGCGCCACGCTGGGTCACGCAGTCCGGAAATTCCGCGCCGGCCCGGCGCTTCAGATGCACGTTCTTGACCTCGACATAGCAACGCGGACGTTCCGGCGATTCCAGCAGCAGATCGATGCGTGAGTTCTCGCCATAGGCCACTTCCCGGCGGCGCGCTGCATATCCGCTGAGCGCCTCGATCCGCCCGGCTGCGAGCGCCTCTTCGGTCAGCCGGTTCGGCCAGGCGGTATTGATGCCGACCAGATGCGTGCCGACCCGCACCAATTCCCAGCCGAAGGGCAGCTTGCGTCCCGGCGGCGCGGGGGACAGCCAGACTTCTGAATCAGGATCGCTCAGGCCCATCATCGAGCCGGGATTGGGGCAATGCACGGTGACCTGGCGGCCGTCGTCCAGGATCACATCGGCGAGAAATCGCTTGTACCTTTTAAGGAGCCTCGCCGGGCGCAGCGGCTGATTAAACTTCATGACCGGCCGCTAACTGCCGAGCCAGGCAGCGGAATATGACCGCTTCCGGGAATTTTTACGAAGATTCATCGGGATCTTAACCATGTTGTTTAACGATATGATTTCAATGACTTAAGGATGATTCCCTCTTGTCATTTACCGTTTTTTAACTCTACAGTCGAGGCCAGGAAGGAAGCTTTTTACGGAGTTCGCCAATGGCCCTCGCCGGTACCGCCCTCCTCTATACCCTGCCGTTCCTGGCGGTGATCTTCGTGATCATCGTCGTGCATGAGTGGGGACATTTCTGGGTCGCCCGGCGCCTTGGAATCAAGGTCGAGGCGTTCGCCATGGGCTTCGGGCCGGAGCTGTTCGGCTGGGTCGACCGCTATGGCACCCGCTTCAAGCTCTGCCTGCTGCCGCTGGGCGGCTATGTGAAGATGTTCGGCGAGGGCGACCAGACGCGGGACTCCTCGGGCCACATGCGTCCGCTCAGCGCCATGGAGCGCAAGTGGGCCTACAGCTTCCGGCCGGTGTCGCACCGGGCGGCGGTGGTGGTGGCCGGACCGCTGATCAATATCATCTTCGGTTTGCTGCTGATCTCGGGCTTTCTCTACAGCCGTGACTTGATGCCGCCCGCCGCCGTCATCGCCAATGTGGAGGCCGGCAGCCCGGCGGCCCATGCCGGGCTGATGCCGGCGGACCGCATCGTCAGCATGAACGGTATCGAAGTCGACAACGCGGTCATGCTGGCGCTGCAGTTGCGGGCGGCCTCCGGCGCGGACGCTGTGCTCGGCGTGATCCGCGGCGGATCGGCGGAGACATTGACGCTGTCGGGCTACGCGATCGACGAGACCGGGAGCGTGCTGGTCGATATCGGCGTGGAGACGACCGGCTTTGTCTGGACGCTTGCCAATCCACTTCCCGCGATGAGCACCGGAATCGAGCGCACGCTGGGCTTCATTGAAGGCAACGCTGTTGGTCTGGTGGAGATTGCCACGGGTGAGCGGCCGCTCACCGACCTTGCCGGCCCCATCAGCATTGCCGGCGTCAGCGGCGACACAATGCACGCCTTCGGATTTCTGGGACTGGTGATGCTGATGGCGCTGCTGTCGATCAATGTCGGCGTCGTGAATCTGCTGCCGATTTCCGTGCTCGACGGCGGACATCTGGTGTTCATGGGCATCGAAGTCATGCGCGGGAAGCCCTTGAGCCCCCGGGTCGTCAAGGTCTGCTCGATCGGCGGACTTTGCGCTCTCCTGGGCTTGCTGGTGCTGGTCACCGGACATGATCTGCTGAAGCTGGCCGTTTAGCAGGGTTCTGACGCCGCCGCCGCTGCTTAGGACGCCGTTGCAAATCGCGGCTTCGCAGCGCATCTTGCCGCCAACAGCCACTGAATTTCCGGGTATGTCATGATGCGTTGGGTTGGCGCGTGCGCGCTGCTTCTTTCCTTGTCCGCCTGCGATGCGTTCGATTTCGGTCTGCAAGACGATCCCGCGGCGACAAAGTGGGAGCGGTCGAAGACGACAGAAGAGCAGACTTCCGCAGACTTGCGCGCCTGCCGCACCCAGGCGAATGCCGTGCTGGAGCGCGACGCACGGATCGACCAGTCGATCGAGTCGACCCATGACACCGGCAGCGGCGCCAACGCCGCCCCGGACCTGCAGGCCAACATGGATGCCTACAGCCATGAGCAACGCTACCGCGAGATCGTGAACGATTGCATGCGCGGCCGCGGCTACGTGCTACCGCAGAACTGACCGGCGCCGCACCGCCCATGTCCACAGCGGCAGACCCCGGCTCGACCGTTACGGCGGCTGTGCTGATCATCGGCAACGAGATCCTGTCGGGCCGCACGCAGGACGTGAACCTCAACTATCTGGCCAAGCGCATGGCCGCGCTGGGGATCAAACTCTGCGAAGCGCGGGTCGTCGCCGATATCCCGGACGAAATCATCGGCGCGGTCAATGTGCTGCGCGCCCGCTACGATTACGTCTTCACCACGGGCGGCATCGGGCCGACCCATGACGACATCACCTCGGAATGCATCGCCCGGGCCTTTGGCGTGCCGCTGATCCGCCATCCCGAGGCACTGAAGATTTCTGGAACGCCACTACGAACCGGGCATGCTCAACGAGGCGCGCCTGCGCATGGCCAACACGCCCGACGGCGCCGTGCTGATCGAAAATCCTGTCAGCGCCGCGCCGGGTTATCGCATCGGCAATGTCTATGTGATGGCCGGCGTGCCGAAGATCATGCAGTCGATGTTCGAGGGCGTCGCCCCGGGCCTCAGCCATGGGGCGCCGATCCACTCCCGCACCGTCAGCGGTCATATCGGCGAGGGCGTGATCGCCCAGGGCCTCGGCGAGCTGCAGGCGGCCTATCCGGATCTGGATATCGGCAGCTATCCTTTCTTCCGGCGGCAACGCTATGGCGCCAGCTTCGTCATCAAGGGCACGGACCGGGCGCGAATCGATGCCGCCGCCGGGCAGCTCCAAGACCTGATCCGTTCGCTCGGCGCCGAGCCGGTCGATGGCGAGTTGCCGGACTAGGCCGCGGCCGGGATTGCCCTGGTTGCCCCTGCATTGCCCGGCAAGTTACTTTGACGCGCCTACCATCGGAAAGCAGGCCCGCTTGGCGAAACTGGTAGACGCAAGGGACTTAAAATCCCTTGGCTGGCAACGGCCATGCCGGTTCGAGTCCGGCAGCGGGCACCAAGATGAAGTGGCTCAAATGGGGGAGCCCGTTGACCGAATACCGCCGCCCGTCACGGATCTTCGCCGGCGGCGGCGTAGAAACGCTTCAACTGATCATGATCCCTGAGATTCTCGGGCCGGTATTCACAGACGGAGTTGTACTGCAGGACACTCTGCGCTTCGAATCGCCTGATTACGGATTCGTGGAGGGGAAACTTGTGGCCGATTTGCCGGGGCCCATGGCCGGCATAGCGGAATATGCCGCTCCGGGTTTCATCATGCAGGGGGCCGGTGGGATCGGGGTGCAGCCTTAGGACAGAAGGGTCAATGTTCAAGCCGACCCGCATGGCGGCGTCCCGCATCCATTTGAGCGTGATGTCGGACAGGCGCGACTTGTCCTCAGGGTAACTGCCGCCAATGTCGGAATGATTTCCGGCAAACCACAGCTGCTCGAACCATCTCGGGTTTCCCCGGCCGGTATCGCGCCATTCGCCCGGCTCGCCCCATTTGACGCGCTCGAACGACGTTCTGCCCTCGTCGATCGAAAGCGCGTGCCGGGCATAGCCGACGTTCTTGTTGAGGCCCGTGTCGTAGAATTTCATCCTCGCTTCCGCGAAGTGAAACAGGCGCCACCAGGGTCTCGGCGTCAGACCGACCTCGATCTTCACCCGCATCCAGAGACTGCTCGAAATCGCAATCAGCGCTGTCAGGGCGGTGAGGACAAGCGGCCACGCCCACCAGACGGTCAAATGCCAGGGGCTGGGCAACAGGTACCAGAGCAGAAGACCTGAAGGAATGACTGCAAGCGCCGCCAATACAGTAAGAATCACGATGGCCACGGGATTGGCGAGCGAAGCCACGGTGTCGAACACGCCGATGAAATAGGGATACTCGTTGGGTCCTTCGGGATCTCCCGATCCGTGTCTTGCACGAAAGCGCCTGGCCAGTTCGAGGCGCTGATCGAGCCACTGCTTCTGCTTGGCAGTTGCCCCCTCGTACTTCCTCGAATTGGTATGCAGATAGACCCGCTTGACGGCCTCTTTCGCGATCCGCTTCGACGTCGCCATGTCGCGCCGGAGCGGCCCGCCGTCGTGGTTCGTGGTGGGCACGCCGCAAAGTGCGATCGTGGCCCCAAGGCAGCGGATCGTGTAGGCGCCGCGGCTGAAGCCGAACAGAAAGATCCGATCGCCGGGCTGCCAGAGTTTGGCGATCGCCGCATAGCAATCGATGATATTGCCCGTGAGCCCAAGGCCGAGGGCCTGGCTGACGAGATTGTAAAATCGCCGCCAGAGCGTGCCGAGCATATTGCCTCCGGCGGGAACGGTGCCGATGCCCGGGTCATAGAATGTCAGTTGATCGGCCGGATCGATCGACGAGTCCGGCCCGCAGCGGGTCGCGCGATAGAGCTTGTAGATGTTGCTGCGCCGTTCATCGAAGAACAGGCCGCCCCGCTGTCCCGTGCCGTCGGAGAATATGACGATGTTTCTTGGCATGATGTGCGTCCTGAGCTCTGGAGCACCCCTTGGGACACGCGGCCGTCTATCAGCGGGCATTCGGCGGATCAGAAGGCCAGGCCGCCCCTGCGGACTATTGCCGATTTAGGGTTGGGACGCCCCTCCCATTTGGGAGGAGGTGTGGCTGCCCGGGCCTCCTAGCCGGCGATTACGAATGCTTTAGCGGCGGGTGCCGCCTCAATCGCGCAAGTTGGTCGCATTGGGAATTGAGATATGGAATGATGGCGCGCCTGTCATAAGTTTCCTTTCGGCGACCAGGGAGGACATCATGTCGAACACATCTGCTGTAGCGCCCGCGCCACGCCTGCTGTTGCAGGCGCTCGCAAGAAACTGGTGGCTTCTCCTGCTGCGCGGCGTCGGTGCGGTCCTGTTCGGCGTGCTCACTTTCGTTTGGCCAGGCATATCCGTGGCCGCGCTGGTCCTGATGTATGGCGCATTCGCGCTCGCGGATGGCGTGTTTTCGGTCGCGGCGGCGGTCATGGGCGGCGCACCGGCTCCGCGCTGGTGGCTGGCTCTTGTCGGCCTCCTGGGCATCGCGGTCGGCATCCTGACATTCGTCATGCCCGGCGTTACGGCAATCGTGCTGCTGATGTTCATCGCCGGCTGGGCAATCGTAACGGGCATCCTGCAGATCATCGGCGCGATCCGGCTGCGCAAGGAAATCGACAACGAATGGCTGCTGGTCGCCTGCGGCGCGCTGACGGTGCTCTTCGGCTTGATGCTGGTCGTCCAGCCGGGAACGGGCGCGCTGGCGCTGCTGTTCGTCATCGGCACCTATGCGATCCTTTACGGCATTCTGCTGATTTGGTTCTCCCTGAAACTGCGCGGCCATAGCGCGAATTGATCGGGCGCCAAGCGATTGCGCGCGATGGCGACCTCCTGCAGAGCAGATGCTGGCTTATTTGATAGGCGCAATCTGCGTTACGGATTGTTGCAGGCACGCCGATAGCAGCAACCGCGAAGATGGCTGAGAGCATTGCAATCGCGCACAATACTCCATGCTGGTCCTGCAAGGCAGAACAAGCTTCTTTACGTGGCGCAAGCCGCAAACCCTACGGCCAATCAAGGGCGGGGGTCAATTGGACCAAGGTCCAATAGTGGGAAGATGCTTATGCGCCAATAAATAACTGGAACTAGAGGAAAAGTACTGTCATTAGAGGACGGCTGGGGCCAACTGGGGCAGGGTTTCGAAGCCGACTAGAGTTTAGAAGCGTCTCGCCCTGATTGGTCGTTCCATCGGGAGGAAGTGCATGGATTTCGTCAAGGCGTTTCCGATCGCTATCATTGACGAGGACTACGAAGGCAAGAATGCCGCAGGACGCGGCATGCAGCAGCTAGCGGCCGCGATCGAGAAAGAGGGATTTCGCGTCGTTGCCGGCCTCAGCTACGAGGACGCGCGGCGGCTGGTCAATGTCTTCAACACCGAATCCTGCTGGCTGATCTCCGTCGATGGCGCCGAGGCGAAGCCTGGCCAGTGGAAGATTTTGGAAGAGGTGCTGGCGGCGAAACGCAGCCGCAACGACAGGCTGCCGATCTTCCTGTTCGGTGACGAGCGTACCGCCGAGGTCGTGCCGGCCAGCGTGCTGAAGCACGCAAACGCTTTCATGCGCCTGTTTGAGGATTCGGCGGAATTCATGGCCCGCGCGATCGTCCGCGCAGCAGAGCTCTATCTCAACCGTCTGCCGCCGCCGATGTTCAAAGCGCTGATGGAATACACGCTGCAAGCCAGCTATTCCTGGCATACGCCGGGCCATGGAGGCGGCACCGCCTTCCGCAAGAGTCCGGTTGGGACACTCTTCTACGAGTTCTTTGGCGAGAACACGCTGCGGTCCGACATATCCGTTTCGGTCGGGCAGATCGGCTCGCTGCTTGACCATACCGGGCCGATCGCCGCAGGCGAGCGCAATTCGGCTCGCATCTTCGGCACGGACGAAACCCTATTCGTGGTCGGCGGCACCTCCACGGCCAACAAGATCGTCTGGCACGGCACCGTCTCCCGCGGCGATCTCGTGCTCTGCGACCGGAACTGCCACAAATCGATCCTGCATTCGCTGATCATGACCGGCGCGACGCCGATCTACCTCGTGCCGTCCCGAAACGGCCTGGGGATCATCGGGCCGATTTCCCGCGACCAGTTCACGGCCGCCTCGATCAAGAAGAAGATCGCCGCCAGCCCCTTCGCGAAGGAGACCAGCGGCAAAGTGCGTCTGATGGTGATGACCAACTCCACCTATGACGGCCTTTGCTACAACGTGGATGCCATCAAGAAAATCGTCGGCGACTCGATAGACATCCTTCACTTCGACGAAGCCTGGTATGCCTACGCCAATTTCCATGAATTCTACGATGGGCATCACGCGATCTCCTCCAACGTGCCTGCGAGAGCGAAGCACGCGATAACCTTCGCGACGCACTCCACGCACAAGCTCCTCGCCGCCCTATCGCAAGCGTCCATGATCCACATCCAGCACAGCGAGACGAAGAAGCTCGACATGGCGCATTTCAACGATGCGTTCATGATGCATACCTCGACGTCGCCGCAATACGGCATCATCGCCTCTTGCGATGTCGCCGCCGCCATGATGGAGCAGCCGGCCGGACGCGCGCTGGTGCAGGAAACGATCGACGAGGCGCTGAGTTTCCGCCGCGCCATGACGGCCGTCAAAAAGCAGATGAAGAACAGCTGGTGGTTCGAGGTCTGGCAGCCCGACGCGATGGCGAAACAGCCGATCGGCGAGCGGCAGCACTGGGTGCTGAAGCCAACCGCGAAGTGGCATGGCTTCGAGGGCCTGGCGGAGAATCACGTGATCGTGGACCCGATCAAGGTCACGATCCTCACGCCCGGCCTGACGGCTGATGGCACGATGGAGAAGCTGGGCATTCCCGCAACGGTCGTGGTTCGCTTCCTGTCGTCCCGGCGGATCGAGATCGAGAAGACGGGACTCTATTCCTTCCTGGTGCTCTTCTCCATGGGCATCACCAAGGGTAAGTGGAGCACGCTCGTTACGGAACTCATCAACTTCAAGGATCTGTTCGACGCCAATGCGCCGCTCAGCCGCGTGCTGCCGGCGCTGGTGGAAGCGCATCCGGAGGCCTACGCCAAGATGGGTCTCAAGGAACTCTGCGAGGGGATCCATCGCGTCTATCGCGACGACAAGGTGCCCAAGGCGCAGAAGGACATGTACACCACACTGCCGGAGATGGCGCTGCGGCCGGCCGATGCGTACGAGCAGCTGGTGCGCGGGCGCACCGAAAGCGTGGAGATCGACAACATCATGGGCCGCACGATGGCGGTCATGCTGGTTCCCTATCCGCCGGGCATACCGGTGATCATGCCCGGCGAGAAGCTCACAGCCGCCACCAAGTCGATCCAGGATTATCTGCTGTACGCGCGGGAGTTCGACACCAAGTTCCCGGGCTTCGAGACCGACATCCATGGCCTGCGTTTCGAGCCGGCGGCTGGCGGCAGGCGATACCTGGTGGACTGCGTCAAGTAGGGGAGCGACAGGAAATGTTCCCGCACTCGGTCAAGCCACCGACGATCCCGATCCCGTTCCACAAATTGCTTAAGGTGGTCGCGATCGTCGACAAGGAGAATGCCCAGACCAAGCAGCTCCTGGACCAGATCGCCGCGGAGAACTTCGAAGTGGAGGTGACCGACTCCTTCGACCGCGACGTCTCCGAGGATTCCTCTGTCGGCGCTTATATCGCCTTGATCGATGGAGAACGCCGCGAGAAGGCCCGGAAGCTGGCTCGGGCGGTGCGCGCCATCGGCTTCCGGACGCCGCTGTGGGCGCTGGCGGATTCGCATCAGATTTCGGACATGGCGGTTCTCAGCATGATCGGCGAGGTCGAGGGCTATATCTATCTGGGCCTGCAGACGCCGACCTTCTATGCCAAGCAAGTTGTGGCCAGCCTCATCGACTACGGCATGAAGCTGCTGCCCCCATTCTTCGGCGGGCTTGTGGCCTATGACGCCGAGGCCAACATCGCCTTCGACTGCCCGGGACACCAGGGCGGCCAGTTCTACCGCAAATCGCCGGCAGGCCAGCTCTTCTTCAAGCATTTCGGCGAGGCCATATTCCGCAACGACCTGTGCAATGCCGACGTGGATCTCGGCGACCTGCTCATTCACGAGGGCGCCGCCGCGGACGCGCAACGCTATGCCGCATCCGTCTTCGGCGCCGACAAGACCTACTTCGTGCTCAATGGCACGAGCACGTCCAACAAGGTGGTGACAAACGCCGTGTTGCGGCGCGGTGACCTTGTTCTGTTCGACCGCAACAATCACAAATCGCTGCATCAAGGCGCCCTGGTTCAGGCCGGTGCGATACCGATCTTCTTGCCCACCGCGCGCAATCCCTTCGGCATGATCGGCGCCGTCGATTGGGATGCATGGGACGAGAAATACCTGCGGGAGCAGATCAAGGCGCATCCCCTGATCAAGGACAAGCAGCGCCACAAGGCGGAACGCCCCTTCCGGCTCGCTTGCATCCAGCTCGCGACCTATGACGGCACGGTCTACAACGTCCGCAAGGTGCTGGAGAAGATCGGACATCTCTGCGACTACGTCCTGTGGGACGAGGCCTGGATCGGCTACAATGCCTTCCACCCGCTGTTCCACGACCATAGCCCGATGCGGCTGGAGAAATTGACGCCGGAGATGCCGGGGCTGTTCTCGACACAGTCGGTTCACAAGCAGGGCGCCGGCTTCTCGCAAGCGTCCCAGATTCATAAGCGCGACAAGCACCTGGAGGGCCAGCGGCGCTTCGTCGATCACAAGCGCTTCAATGAATCCTTCCTGATGAACGTCTCCACCTCGCCATTCTATCCGCTATTCGCCTCGCTGGAGGTGAATGCGAAGATCCATGAGGGCGAGGCGGGCATGATGCTCTGGGACCGCTGCATCGAACTGGGTATCGAGACCCGCAAGAAGCTGCGCGAGTTCGGACGCCACTATGCAAGAATGGGCCAAGGCGAGCAGGAGAAATGGTTCTTCGATCCGTTCGTGCCCGATGTCGTCACTATCAGGGACTCGGAGTTCACCGCCGATGCCGACGGCGTTGCCTGGGAATCACTCCCCACCGACGTCATCAAGCGCGAACAGCAATGCTGGAACTTCCATCCGCAGGGGAAATGGCACGGTTATGCCGGTTATGCCGAAGGCTATGCGATGGTCGACCCCAACAAGTTCGCGCTGTTGACGCCCGGCATCAACCGCAAGACAGGCGAGTATCTGGACTTTGGCGTGCCCGCGACCGTGGTCGCCAACTACCTGCGCGAGCAGCGGATCGTCCCCGAAAAATGCGACCTCAACAGCATTCTCTTCCTAATGACGCCGGCGGAGGATGAGAGCAAGCTCAATACCCTGATCGCGCGGCTTGTCAAGTTCAAGAATCTCTGGGACCGTGACGCGCTGCTGGCCGAAGTGCTGCCGACTCTCTATGCGGCGAATAGCGAAAGGTACAAAGGCTATACGCTGCGTCAGGTATGCAATGAAATGCATGGCTTCTATCGGGAAGCAAACGTCAAGGGGCTCCAGGGGAAGTGTTTCCGCGCATCGAGCTTTCCGGAACTTGCAATGACCCCGGAAGACGCCTACGAGGCCTTGGTCGCAAACGAAGTGGACTATGTGCCACTCGAAGACATCAAGGGCCGCATTTCCGCGACCCTGGCACTGATCTATCCGCCGGGCATCGGCGTTATTGTGCCCGGCGAGCGCTGGGATGACAGGGCAAAGCCGATGCTCGACTACTTCCTTGCTTTTCAGGAGTTTTTCAATCGCTTCCCAGGCTTCAACTATGAAGTGCAAGGCGTGTTTCAGGAACGGGTGGACGGCCGTATCAAATTCTATACCTACGTGGTCCGCGAGTAAGCGTCACGGCGGGGGAATGAAGGAGGAGGGGTTATGGTAGAGCAGAAGCAGACAAAGAAGATGAGTCTGATGCAGCTGACCTTCATTGTCGCCGTGAACATGATGGGATCGGGCATCATCATGCTGCCGACCAACATGGCACAGGTCGGCGCGATTTCGCTGCTGTCCTGGATCATCACGGCAGTGGGATCGATGGCGATTGCCTACGGTTTTGCCCAGGCAGGCCTGTTCAACCAGCGCACGGGCGGCATGTCGGCCTATGCCGAGGACGCTTACGGCAAGTCGGGCTTTTTCATCGTGTTCTTCCTCTACTTTCTGTCCCTGGCGATCGGCAATGTGGCGATCGCCATTTCAGCACTCGGATACCTGTCGGCGTTCCTTCCCTTTTTGTCGTCTACGCCAATCATGACCTGCATCGGCGTGATCGCCTTGCTCTGGCTGACCACGGTGGCGAATTTCGGCGGTCCCAGTGTGACGGGCAAGATCGGGTCGATCACGGTTTGGGGCGTCATCATTCCTGTCGGGTTCCTCTCATTCGCCGGTTGGTTCTGGTTCAGCTCCGAGACCTTCGAGGCGGCCTGGAATCCAAATGGGCTCAGCTTGGGCGAAGGCATGGTTTCGAGCATTTCACTGACCCTCTGGGCCTTCCTGGGCATGGAGTCGGCGGCGCAGAACTCTGATGCGGTGGAGAATCCGAAGCGGGATGTCCCGCTGGCGTGCATGTTCGGCACACTCGGGGCCGCCGTGATCTACGTCCTTTCGACCACGGTGATCCAGGGAATCGTGCCGAACGCCGAGCTGGCCAACTCAACTGGTCCTTTCGCCTTGGCCTACGCCAAGATGTTCAATCCGG
Organism: uncultured Alphaproteobacteria bacterium; assembly: GCA_963851215.1. Taxonomy (GTDB): domain Bacteria; phylum Pseudomonadota; class Alphaproteobacteria; order Dongiales; family Dongiaceae; genus DATKFM01. Next base: position 615,241 of record CAWKOG010000020.1, on the reverse strand, counting down.
TCGTCGGCAACATCATCATGGCGCTGGCGGTGATGGCTTGCCTCGGCTCGCTGCTCGGCTGGCAGTTCACCATCGCCCAGACCGGCAAGGGGGCGGCGGAAGACCGCATGTTCCCCGCCTTCTTCACAAAGGTGAACAGCATGGGCGCACCGATTACCGGCATGATCGTGCTGGGGGTCGTGCAGTCCCTGCTGGCGCTGTCGACCATTTCGCCAACCCTCAGCGAACAGTTCAGTGTTCTTGTGAACTTGGCCGTCGTCACCAACGTGATTCCCTACGTCATCTCGCTTTCTGCCTTGTTCGTGATGATGAAGTCGGCTGGCGTTCCCCAGGGGAAATACCGGCTGAACACGATCGTGACGTTGGTTGCGATGCTCTACAGCACCTATGCCATCTATGCCTCGGGCAACGATGCAGTGATGGGTGGCACGCTGGTGATGTCGATTGGCTTCATCGTCTGGGGGTTCATCGCGCACCGGTTCGCATCCAAGCGGCCGGCTGCAGCCGCTTGACCGCGACGAATCGTATTGTCGAGAGGAGAGTAAACATGCAAATCGCAGGATCGAAGAGCCCTCAACGGCAAAGCATTCGGTTCGCGGCATTTATGATCGCATCACTGGCGGTTGCGTCGCTGCCGTTCACACCAGCAGCGGCCGCCACGCTGGATCAGGTCAAGGCGTCGGGCAAGCTTCTGCTCGGCTACCGGGCCGATGCGCGGCCGTTCTCCTTTGACGAGGCGGGAAAGCCGGCGGGTTACACCGTCGCGCTTTGCGAGAAGATCGCGGACGAGATCAAGACCGAACTTGCTCTATCGGCGATGACAGTCGAATGGGTGCCCGTCACGCTCGAGGACCGATTTAGCGCCTTGCAGAACGGCAAGATCGACATCCTGTGCGGCGCAGATACCGCAACTCTGGAAAGACGGAAGGAAGTTTCCTTTTCGATTCCGGTCTATCCCAGCGGCATCGGTGCGGTTCTCCGGTGGGATGCTCCCGTTCCATTGCGGGAGGTCCTTGCCGGCACGCCGCGGTCGGGACCGGTTTGGCGCGGATCCCCGGCACGGATTCTGGACAAGAAGACCTTTGCGGTCGTCAAGGGCACCACAGGCGAGAAATGGCTGGCGGACCGGATGCAGGCATTCAAGATCGATGCCAGCACATCCACGGCGGATGGCTATGAAGCCGGCATCCAGCAGGTGCTGGACGGCACCGCCGACGTTTTCTTTGGCGACCGGCCGATCCTGCTGGAAGCAGCGGCGGGCGGCCCGTCGGCGAGCGAACTGATCCTGCTCGACCGCCTCTTCACGCACGAGCCGTTGGCTCTCGCTATTGAACGGGGCGACGAAGATCTGCGCCTGATCGTGGATCGCAGCCTCAGCCGGCTGTTCCGATCCGAGGATTTCCAGGAGCTGTATGTGAAGTGGTTTGGGGTGCCCGACGAGACCACACTGAACCTCATTCTGCAGAACGCGCTGCCGGAGTGAGCTTGTTTGCTGCCGGCTTGGCCGGCCGTGGCGTGAAGGAGGCCATTGATGCTCGCCAGAACCGTTGCCGATCAGAAGACACGCGTTCTCATCATCGATGAGAAGCTGGCGGCCGCCACGAGTTTCGGCGGCCGCGCGGTCCGCGCGCTGGTGCAGGAACTGAACGGGCGCGGCATCGAGACGATCGAATCCGTGAGCTTTGCCGATGGGCGGGCCGCCGTCGCCGCCGACGCATCGATCGACGCGATCCTCATCGGCTGGACACGGGAGGGTCCGGCCGCCGAGACAAAGAAAGAAGGCGAAGCGCTGCTGACCGCGATCCGCCGGCGCAACGCCGACGTGCCGGTCATCCTGCTCGCCGACCGGCCGGCGACGGGCACCTTGAATGTCGACATCATGACCATGGCCGACGAGTACGTCTTCCTGCTGGAGGACACGGCATCCTTCATCTGCAGCCGCGTGATGGCCGCCATCAAGCGCTATAGCGCCAACCTGCTGCCGCCTTTCACCAAGGCGACTGCTCGCCTACATGGAAGTGGCTGAGTATTCCTGGGCCGCGCCGGGCCATCAAGGCGGCATCGCCTTCACCAAGAGTCCCGCCGGCCGCGTCTTCTTCGACTTTTTCGGCGAGAACCTGTTCCGCACCGACAGCGGCGTCGAGCGCGGATCGCTCGGCTCCCTGCTCGAGCATAGCGGGCCGATCGGCGAGAGCGAGAAATATGCGGCGCGCGTCTTTGGCTCGCACCGGTCCTATTCGGTGCTGACGGGAACCTCCGGCGCGAACCGGACGATCATGCAGTCGATGATCGGCGAGAACCAGTTCGCGCTTTGCGACCGCAATTGCCACAAATCGATCGAGCAGGGACTCATCCTGACCGGCGGCATTCCGCTGTTCTTCGTGCCGACGCGCAACCGCTACGGCATCATCGGCCCCATCCTGCCGGAACAGTTCGATCCCAAGGCGATCCGCAAGCGCCTGCAGGAGCACCCCCTGCGCAAGAAGGCGGTATCACCCGATCCGGTCTATGCCGTCGTCACGAATTGCACCTATGACGGCGTTTGCTATGACGCCACGAAAGCGCAGGACTTGCTGGACAAGAGCGTCGATGTGATCCACTTCGACGAAGCCTGGTATGCCTATGCGCGCTTCAATCCGCTCTACAAGGGCCGCTATGCCATGCGCGGCGATCCCAAGGATCATCCGGCCAAGGGGCCGACGGTATTTGCCACGCACTCCACGCACAAGCTGCTGGCGGCGCTGTCGCAGGCCTCCTGGATCCATCTCCGCGAGGGCCGGCGGGAGGTGGAGTCCCACATCTTCAATGAAAGCTACATGGCGCATCAGTCGACGTCGCCGCTCTACGCCATCATCTCTTCGAATGAGATTGCGGCGGCCATGATGGACGGTCCTGCCGGCGAGGCATTGACGACCGATGTCATCGATGAAGCGATCGCCTTCCGCCAGGCGCTGGGCCGCGCCCATATTGAGTACAAGAAGCGCGGCGAATGGTTCTTCTGGCCCTGGAACGCGCCGGAAGTGAAAGACGCCAAGGGCAAGAAGGTCGCGTTTGTCGATGCGGATCCCAAAATGCTCGCGAGCGATCCCGAGGCCTGGATCTTCCATCCCGGCGAGACATGGCACGGCTTCGGCAACATCCCCGATGGCTGGTGCATGCTGGACCCGATCAAGGTCGGCATCACCTGTCCGGGCATGGGCGACGACGGCAAGATGCTGAAATCAGGCATTCCGGCGGCGATGCTCAGCTCTTATCTCTATCGCCACGGCACCATCCCATCGCGCACCACCGACTTCATGGTGCTCTGCCTGTTCTCGATGGGCGTGACCAAGGGCAAGTGGGGCACGCTCGCCGGCACCCTGCTGGACTTCAAGAAGGACTACGACGCCAACCGGCCGCTGCAGGCCTGCCTGCCCGATATCGTGGCGGCGGCGCCGGACAAGTACGGGAAGATGGGCCTGAAAGATCTTTCCGATCACATGTTCGAGTACATGAAGACAAACAACATGGACAAATGGCAGGCGCAGGCTTTCGGCTCGCTGCCCGAATCCCGTGATGCTGCCGCGCGAGGCGAGCGGGCGGCTCAACGCCGGCAAATGCGAGCTGCTGCCGATCGACAAGCTGGCCAATCGCGTCTCCGGCGTCGGCATCATTCCCTATCCGCCTGGCATACCGATCGTCATGCCCGGCGAGAGCTTCGGTCCCAAGGACGGGCCGTGGCTGTCCTTCATGAGGTCGCTGCAGGATTGGGGCACGGACTTTCCGGGCTTCGGCAAGGAGGTCGAGGGCTCCGTCGTCAAGGACGGCGTCTATCATGTCTGGTGCCTGAAGGCGGATTGAGGCGACCGGCCCCATCCAGCGTGTCATCCCAGGGGAGGATCGATCGTGACGACCAAGACAGAAGGTGCTGGCGATCAACGGCGATGACGGCAGTACTTCCTGTTCGCCGAGCAGGCTGCCGCCGCGGACGGCGTCAAACTCTCGCTCGGCGGCCGCTACAAGGGCGCTGCCGGATACGTCGCCGACGACTTCAGCGCCTCTTCCGGCGTCAGCGACGACGATGTGCGGAACTATGTGTTCAAGCAGGACGTCGAAATCTACTTCCGTGGCGAGACGACGCTGGATAACGGGCTGACGGTTGGCGCCCAGATCGAACTCGAGGGCCAGACGTCGGGTGATCAGATCGACGCCGTCTACGCCTACTTCAGCGGCGGTTTCGGCCAACTCCGATTCGGCGATACCTACGAGGCCTATGCACAGCTCTGTAGTCTTGTGCCGAGCGCTTCTGAGTTTTTCGGCGCCGACAGCCCGGACGTCAATTTCTCCAACGCGGGCATTGCCGGATACGCGGCAACCAATGGAACCTGCTATGGCGTCGACGACAACTCGACAAAGCTGGTCTATTTCAGCCCGACCTTCGGTGGATTCAGTTTTGCCGCTTCGTTCACGCCCGACAATACGGAGGACACGCGTAACACGGTGAGCGGTGCCGGAACAAGATTCACCAACAACGCGGGCGAAAACTCCGAAAACCTGTCTTTGGCCGCTGCCTTCAATCATGATTTCAATGACGTAAGTCTGTCGCTTGGCGGCGGCGCGACCTTCAGCTTTGACAAGGAGGTCAATCCGAACAGTACCGACGACGCCCGCGGCTATAATGCCTATTTCCGCGTGGGCTTTGGCGGATTCACGATCGGAGGGGCCACCGAACTGCGCCAGAATTACGGAATCGACGGCAGCGACCAGTGGGTCTTCGGCGCCGGCGCCACGTATGCGTGGGACAGTTGGACGGTCGGCTTGGGCTGGACCCGCGGTGATTACGAAAAGGTCGTGGGCGCCAATGGCGTCGGCCCCTTCAATGCCGTCCATGACGACTTCGCGCTAACGGCGTCCTATGCGCTGGGGCCGGGCATTAACGTGGACGGCGTGGTGGAACTCTCTGACTACCAGAGCAACAACGCCGCCGGGCCGGATTACCAGCGGAATAGCCTTTGGCCTCGGCACCTATATCAGTTTCTGATGGCGTCGGCTTCTAACGGACCGCGATCAGGACCCCGTAGTTACCTTGAGGAAAGTGCCTTTGCCGACTTGCGGGCGCAATTGCTGCGTATAGATCCGGCAAAGGCTATATACTGCCACTAGGCGCTCCGCCTCCCGTGGGGAGGTATGGCGGGGTGCGCAACGACAAATGCGAGAGCTGCCAGGCTCTGGAGGCGACATGAGTTTGGAATCCGCGGCCGACAGCCCCATTGGAGTCGGCGGATCGCATCAAAGTCCCGAACGGCTGTTGAACGACACGGCGCGCGTGTTCGACCGATTGCGCGCGGAGATTCTGTCGTTGGAGCGAGCGCCGGGTACCTCTCTCGACGAAGAGGCGCTGGCCCGAGTGTTTCGCACGCCGCGTTCGCGCGTCAGGGAAGCCCTGGTGCGCCTTGCCGGCGATGGGCATGTGGTCATTCTGCCGAACCAGAGCACGATCGTCGCCCCTCTGGACCTCGAAGGCATTCCGCGCTTTATGGATGCGCTCGAGCTGATGCAGCGCACAACTCACCGCTTGGCCGCCATGATGCGCACCGACGCGGATCTCGAGCGAATTCGCCGCTGCGATCAGATTTTCAACGCTTCGACCGCCGCCGGCGATGTGGCCGACATGATTTCGGCCAACTACGAACTGCACATGGCCATCGCCGAGGCGGGACGTAATCCGTACTTTACATCGCTCTACTCCAGGCTGCTGAACGACGCGAAACGGCTGTTGCACATGCACTACTCGCTGGAGGCCGAACATCGCCGGCGCGCACCGGCGGTGACGGTTGTGGCGCATGGTCCGCTTGTCGAGGCGATTGCCGCCGGCGATGCCGACTTGGCCGAAAAACATGCCAGCAGTCACTCGCTCAAGTTCCGCCAGCGGTTCCTGCACCTGCTCGACCGCCGGGAAGTGATGGATTTCGATGTCCGCTGGCTGGCGGAGGGCAAGAAGCCGGCCCGGCGGAGGAGCCGGCAAAAGCCTGAAACCGTTGCCTGCGGCGGATTAGGCCGTTGCTTCGGGCGGTGGTGCAGCCAAACCCGCCGTCTTGACGCCAGTCGCCCCGGGCGCCGGTTCATTCTTCTTTCCAAGGGGATCGGCGCCATCCCCGGTCTCTTCAAAGACGACAAAGCATTGATCTGGCAGCCGATGCGAAGGCGGTTACGGGCTCATTAACCACGGCGCAACCATTGCCCTTGTATCGTGCGGGCTGGGGTTTGACGAACAATGGGCTGTCGCGACCTGCAAGGATGACATAGCCGATTCTCGCAGTCATGACCGCGGGATCGTTTCCATTGGCTTTGCATCTGCGTCGCCGGCTCCGAGAACTGGTGGCCCAGATTGACGATGCAGCAGACCATGCCGCCTAAAGCGGCCAGCACAACGTTGCTGAGACGGATTCGCCGCCGATTGTCGGGCATCGGCGTGAAGATGCTCGGCGCCTTCTTCGCCATCACCATGATGAGCGTCGTTGCCGGCGTTGTCGCCTGGACGTCGTTCGCGGACATCCGCGACCGTTTCAGCTCGGTGGCGGCGGAAAGCCTGCCGACGATGACGGACGCGCTGACTCTGCAGGTCGAGGGCTCCAGCCTCTCGGCGTCGATCGAAGTGCTCGCCGGAGTACGAACCGAAGAACGAGCGGGCGGCGCTGTCGCAGAAGCTCTCGGTGGACGCCGTTCGCTTCCGCGCCAAGCTCAATGATCTGAACAAGAAACTCGAGGCTGAAGGGAAAGATAAAATCCCCGAGGAAGTCGTCTCGGAAATGCACAGCAACCTCCTTGCCGTGAGCGAGCGGATCAAGACCATGCTGCTCCTGCGCAAGCAGCAGAAGGAAATGCTCGTCATGATCACCGCGGCGCACGATGCCCTGGTGCAGATACTCGCCGTCCATGCCGGAAAGCGGTTCAACGAGGTGCTGGCGGCGACCAACAACATTCAATACCTGCCGAGTGCGACTGCCGCGGACCAGATCCTGACCGGCGTCACGGAAACCGCAGCCTTGTCGAAGTCGGAAGCCGATGCCAACCGGATGCTCGCCATCCTGGAGGCCGTAAGTCAGACGACCGACCCGGAGTTGCTGACGTCACAGGAAGTCGATTTCAGCGCGATCGCCATGTCGCTGGAGAAGGGGATCACCAATCAGCGCGATCCCGCGACCAAAGCGGCGACGCGAAAGAAATTCGACGTGTTGCGGGAGTACGGTCCGGGCGCCATCGGCCTGTTCGAACAGAAGAGCCGGGAGCTATCGGCGGCGAAAGACGTCGCCGGCGCCCTGGATCGCACGCGCGAGCTCATGAACTCGCTTGGCAACGAGATCCGCCGGGTCGTCTCGTCGAGCCGGGGCCGGGTCGCAGCCGATCAGCGCGCGGTCGAGCGCTCGGTCGAAAACGGCAATCAGCTCATTGTCGCGATAATCCTGATCAGCTTGGCATTCTCCGCCTCGATCGTCTGGTTCTACGTGTTGCGCCGTGTCGCCCGGCCGCTGAAGCAGATGGCCGGCGCCGTGGGCAAGCTCGCCGGCGGCGATCAAACCGTGGTGGTGCCCGGCGAGAACCGCCCCGACGAAATCGGCGACTTGGCGAAGGCGTTGCGGGTGATCCGTTCCACGGGCGTGCGCGCGGCGCGCAGCCAGACCGCGCTGGACAACGCCTCCAGCGCGACCCTGACGACGGATCTCCAGGGCAAGGTGAACTATGCCAATCAGGCGGCGCGGGCCTACTTCCAGCGCCACGAGAGCGACATGCGGAGCGCGGCAGCGGATTTCCGCGCCGACAACCTCGAGGGCCTCGAGCTGGCCAAGTTGCTGGGCGGTTCGGAGGGATTGCGGGTGCATTTCGCGGACTTGGCCACGGGGCATCAGGAACGGATCGTCATCGGCAAGCGTCACGTCAATGTCATCCTGAATCCCGTGGTGGGCGCAAGCGGCGATCGCCTGGGTGCGGTCATCGAATGGATGGATGTCACGGAGGCGATGAGCGAGCGGGAGGCGGAGCATCGCTTTCAATGCGGATCTGGCGGCGTTCGTCGATGCCGCCGCCGCCGGCGACCTGTCGCGCCGCGTCGAACTCGCCGGCCGCAGCGGCCTGATGCTCAAGCTGGGCGAAGGCATGAACCGCTGGGCCGATGCGGTCAGCAAGGCCCTCAACGAAGTCGTGGAGATGATGTCGGCCCTGGCTCAGGGCGATCTGACAAAGCGCATTGACGGCGACTACCGCGGCGAGTTGCAGCGGCTGAAGGATGACAGCAACGCCACGGCGGAGAAGCTGGCGGCGATCGTCGGCAGCACCGTCCAGGGCATGACCGTGATCAAGGATGCGACTGTGCAGCTTACGGCCGGATCGCAGGATCTGTCGTCGCGCACCGAAGAACAGGTTTCCTCGTTGGAAGAGATGGCGGCCGCCATCCGCCAGATGTCCGCGACCGTGCGGCAGAACGCCGAGAATGCCCAGACCGCCAATCAGCTGATGGTTGCGGCGCGCAAGGCTGCGGAGAATGGCGGCCAGGTGGCGCAGTCGGCCGTCGAGGCCGTGGCCATGATCCAGGACTCCGCCAACCGTATTGCCGATATCGTCGGCCTGATCGAAGAAATCGCCTTCCAGACCAATCTGCTGGCATTGAACGCCGCGGTCGAAGCCGCGCGGGCAGGCGATGCGGGCCGGGGCTTTGCCGTCGTGGCGGCAGAGGTGCGGGCGCTCGCCGGACGTGCCGGCCAGGCTTCCAAGGAAATCAAAGGCCTGATCAGCAGCAGCGGCACTCATGTGACCCGCGGCGTCGATCTCGTAAACAAGGCCGGGCATTCGCTGAGCGACATCGTCACGTCGGTGAAGCGGGTCGCCGAAATCGTCTCGGAGATCGCTGCCGCGAGCCGCGAGCAGTCCGATGGCGTGCAACAGGTCGATGCTTCGGTCAACGAGATGGAGACGGTGACGCAGAAGAATGCGGCCATGGTCGAGGAATCGAACGCCGCCCTCAATGCCGTCGACCGGCAGATCGACGGGCTGCTCGATGTCGTGAGCATCTTCGATACGGGCCAGGCGCCAAGGGCGCGGCGCAGTGACGCCCGCGACCGTCAGCAGACCTGACCGAACGCCTATCCGAGACCGGCTAACGGGCTTTCGAATCGGATGCCCGCCGCGGCCTAGTTATTCTTGTAGGCGCGGGGATAGTACCAGACCTCGGTAAAATCTGACCGAGTACATGACCAGGAAGTCGCTGTAGGTGTCCGTGTCGCGCATATAGTTCGTGCGGTTGTCCAGGACGTAGAGTGACTCCCCGTCGGAGCCGAGCATGATGGCGTGGAACTCGCCGGTGCTGCGGATCTTCCCGACGGCGATGGCCAGGTCCTTGTCGTCGACCCCGGCGGTCCGTGCCAGGAATAACTTGAAAATGGCGTAGTCCTCGCAGTCCAGGCGCCCCTTGCGCTTCGCCTCGATCGGCTGCGCCCAATAGTCATCCTGGTCCCAGATTTCAGGGTCGATGTCGTAGCGAAACTCGCTATTGACCCGCTTGTTGATCGCCAGCAGCCGGTCGGTTGGAGACTTCGGCTGCAAGCGATTTGGCCCAGGCGATCCAAGCTGCCAGCCTCTCGATTTCTCGTCGTAACCATCGATGATTAGCTTGCGAACCCGGTCCCATTTGGGGGTCAGGCGAAAGCCCTTTATGACTTTTTTCTCGCCGCCCAGGACGGGGTCGCTTGCATATTTACGGCATACTTAGGATAATCGGCCAATTGCAGGCCCGGCTGCCGAAAAATGCAGCGGAGACCAATATTGCAACTGCGAATGCGTGCGCTATCCTGCCCATGGGAAGCCCCCGAAAGACGCCCACGCCGATTATACACTGTTTTGTTGTCTTTTGGTATCCTAGTAATACGCTTGAATTCGCCGGGAATACTATACTCGGTATTTTGTGGGGATCCGGCGGCGAAAAGGAAGTATGTTCCGTTCTCTGGCAATGGCGGCGTTGCTTGCGTTGCGCCCTCGGTGGGCTGCAAGCGGAGCCTTGCCGGGCCGACGGCCCGGTCGAGGTCACCATCGTCCTTGTCAATGATTTGCCGCGCGCGGAGGACATAGCCGACCGCGGCGGGCTTGCGAAACTCGCGTCAATCATCAATTGCAGCGGGCGAGCCGGAAGCGCGTGATCGTCGCCCATGCGGGAAATGCCATTTCGCCGTCGCTGCTCAGCGGCAACGATCAGGGCGCGTACATGATCGATCTGCTCAACCGCGATCGGCATCGACGTCATGGCGTTCGGCAATCACGAGTTCGACTTCGGTGCGGCAGCCGCCGGCGAGCGCGCGAAGGAGGCGAGATTTCCGTCCTGCTGGCGAATGTGCGGACGGCCGATGCGAGCCGATCGGTTCGGCAGTGCCGACCTGGTTCTACGAAGCCGACGGTATTCGCATCGCCTTCATTGGTATGGCGCGGTCGGACCTTCAGGAAGTATCGCGCCCGGGACCGGTCGCGGTGGAATCGCCCTCGCCCTGATCGAGCGGGTCGCCCGGCACTGCGTCAAGCCGGCGCCGATCTGGTGGCCGTGCTGGGCGCCGTGAATGAAGCGGAGGAGAGGGCGCTGATCAACAGCGGTCTGGTGGATCTGGTCCTGGGCGCAGGCGAGCGGCTGCATGCCTCGTTCGATGGACGTACGGCCGCCGCCGCCTCCAGCCGCGATGCAGAGCATGTCATCTCCTGGATCTTCGGCTCGACCGCTACAGAGTCGAAACCGTTGGCGGCGATGATCTCTCGGACTTGTTGGAAGGCGGGCAAGCGATCGATGCGATCCAGCCGCGGGTTGAACTGCGGTTTCGCTGGTCGGTGGATTTCCGATCGATCGACAGTCTGAATGTCCAGCCGGATATTGAAATTGCCGACGAAGTCCAGCGCCTGCTCCTGACTCTTTCACACGAACTGGGTTCGCGCATCGGCGTTGTCGACACGACCTGGATATCAGGGACGTCGTCGTGCGCGAAGGCAATTCGCCGTTCGCCGACGCCGTTGCCGACGCGATGCGGTCCGCGCTCAAGGCCGATGTGGCGTTGATCAATGCCGGGGCCATCCACGCCGACCAGGTGATTCCCGCGGAACGCCGATCACCCGGCGCTCCCTGGTCCAGTGGCTTCCATTCGAGAGCCGCGTGCTGCTTCTTCGGGTCAGCGGCGAGCAGATCAAGATCGCATTGGAAAATGGCGTAAGCCAGTTTGACGAGTATACGGCACGTTCCCCATCGTCTCCGGACTGGAAGCCAGCTTCGATCCCAGCCGTCCGGCAGATCATCGCGTCACCGGCATCACGATCGACGGGAAGCCGCTGAGGCTCGATCACACCTACCTGCTGGCCGTGAACGATTCATTGCCGTGGGCGGCGACGGCTACGGCGTGTTCGTCAAGGCACACCGCATCGTCGATCTGCGTACCGCCGAACTCCTGGTCCAGCACCTGACCGACTATCTGTCTCGGACGGGCACGATAGAAACGGCCGGCGCGCCGCGGCTCCGCTTGGTTTCGCCGCCCTCTACACCTTGATGTGCATGCAGAACACCGAATCCAGTTGGCCGCTGTCTCGGCTTCGCCATTGCCGGATTGACCGCTTTCAGCCATTTTCGCCGCATCGATCCGCGGGCCGCCGACAGGACTGCGCGGGCAGCAGTATCGATTGCCGTTCTCCTGAACATCCTATTCATCCACCAAATTGCCCGGGCCAGTACAAGCATCTTGCGCCACATTGGCCGCGATGCCCGGCAACAAGGTCGCGTTCCTCACCCAGCCGGGCAAGCCGAACGTTAACGGCGTTTCCAAGGTCGAATACAAGCCGACCCGGCAGGCGGGACCGAACACCCATCGCTATATCAGGAACTTCGAAGGCTTCGTTTTGAACGGCCAGGGGGTTGCCCGCGCGGCGATCCAACTGAAGAAGGCGGGGTTCATTCCGGATGTGATCTGCGCCCATCCGAGCTGGGGCAATCCCTGTTGATCAAGGACGTGTTTCCGGACGCGCGCCTGCTGGTGTTCTGCGAGTTCTACTATCGGGCCGTCGGCGCGGATGTGGGCTTCGATCCGGCCTACCCCGTGGAGATCGACGATCTCTGCCGCGTGCGCGTCAAGAACGCGGCGCATATGCTGTCGCTGGAATCGATGGATTGGGGCGTCAGCCCGACGGAATGGCAGCGGCCGGCAGTATCCGGAATGGTGGCGCAAGCAGATCTCGCTGATCCATGATGGCATCGATACCGAAGTCGCGAAGCCGGTATCCGAAGGCGTCGTATACTACTGCCGGACGGATCCGTCGTCCGGCGGGCGACGAGGTCGTGACCTATGTCGCTCGCAATCTGGACCCTATCGAGGGTTCCCGACCTACATGCGCGCGCTGGAAGACATGTGCCGCCGCCGACCCAATGCTCGGTTCATCATTGTGGGTGGCGACGATGTCAGTTACGGCCAGCGGCTGCCCAAGGGCGAGACATACCGGCAGAAACATTTGAGCGAAGTGACCATCGATCCGGCGCGCGTGCATTTCATCGGCCAGGTGCCGTACGACCAGTTCATCCGCGTGCTGCAGGTTTCCGCTGTTCACATCTACCTGACCTATCCCTTCGTGCTGTCCTGGTCGATGATGGAGTCGATGGCCACGGGCTGTCTGCTCATCGGCTCGGATACGCCGCCGGTGCGGGAGGTGCTGCAGGAGGGCAGAATGGTCTGCTGGTGGATTTCTTCTCGCCGCAATCCGTGGCCGACCGCGTGGAGGAAGTGCTGAAGGATCCGGAGAAGTACAAATCTTTGCGGCAGAAGGCGCGCCAGACGGTGATCGAACGCTATCAGCTCGCCGATTGCCTAACCCGTCATGTGCGGCTGATCGAGGATGTCGCCGAGCGGCGCTTTCCCCCGAGGGAAAGCGCCGCCGACAAGAAAATCTCAGGCCTATAGGAAGCGCGGAAGAGCAGGCCGGCCAAGTTGAAGCACAGATCGTTGGGGGCGCGATGGACCTGGCATCAGGTCCGGCCTGCTCCCCGCATCCGCGTGCCGGGCTATCGGGGTCCGACGCGCAGAATTCTGCCGGTGTAGGGATCGACGATCACGGAAACCGGGCGGCGGTAGCGATCGAAGGCGTAGACTCTGTAGTAGCCCTTCTTCGCCTTGATCTTCTGCACGTTATAGAAGTGGTGCCTCTGCAGCTTGTGGACGATGACATGGCGGGGCAGGGGCTGCCGGTTGACATAGTGCGAGTCTGGGGGGGCTGATTTCACGGGTTGCTCCAGTCGCGACTGCGCCAGCCTTTTTCGCCGTATTCCGGGTAGCTGCCGTTGTTCGGCTGCGCATAGGGCCAGTTATTGTTCTGCTGCGGGTATGGCCACTGGTTGTAGCGCTGATAAGGCGACGACCGTAGTAATCGTCATCATCCCAGTCATCGGTGACATAGATGATGCCGCCTCGGTCGTTGGCACCCGGTGTTCCGGCGACCGCCGCTGCGCCCCCAGGCGCGCTACGGTGATAGGCCTCGGTGGCGGCCGCGGAATTGTTGGCGCTGGCGGCAAGCAGCAGGCCGAACATAGCGGCAGCACTCAGCACTGTTTTCATTTTGGGGTATCCTTTCCTTCCTCAATCGCGGCTTTACCAACCGCATGGTGACGCTATCCTGCATCACCACACCTGAACGGAGTTTGAGCGCCATATTCATGCGCCGTTCAGGCTCAATCCGTATGATGCCGGCCCATGAAAACTGCTGCACTCCGCATTAACTGCCTGATTGCCATCGCTTTGGCCGGCCTGGCCTGGGGCGAATCTTGCCGTTGCCGGCCGTTGCCGACGACGGCGATTGGCCGTTTGCAGGACAGCCCGATGCCGGCGATTTCGCGTCCACGCCCATTTGGGACGAGGCGCAGAATCAGGGCGGCTCCGGACCAGCGGTATCGCTGAAGGAAGTGCGCCGGATCGTGCGCCGGCAGATCGACGGCGAGATTCTCGATACCCAGCTTTATGAAACCGGAGGCGGCTGGATCTATCGGGTGCGGGTGTTGCAGAAAGACGGCCGCGTCGTCGATGTCGGCGTCGACGGCAACACCGGACAGATTATCGACGTTCAGGGCTGACGACCGAGGAAGGGGCGCCGTGCGAGTTCTCGTTGTTGAGGATGATGCCGATCTGCAGCGGCAACTGAAGGCCGTATTGACCGAAGCCGGCTACGCCGTCGATACGGCGCCGGACGGCGAGGAAGGCCATTTCCTCGGCGATACGGAACCCTATGACGCCGTGATTCTCGATCTCGGCCTGCCGGTCATCGACGGCGTCAGCGTGCTCAAGCGCTGGCGCCGCGCCGGCCGAAACATGCCCGTGCTCATCCTGACGGCGCGCGACCGCTGGAGCGAGAAAGTCGCGGGCTTCGACGCCGGCGCCGACGACTATGTCACCAAGCCGTTCCAGATCGAGGAAGTGCTGGCGCGCATCCGCGCCCTGATCCGCCGCGCCGCCGGCCATTCCTCGGGCGAATTGGAATGCGGCGGCCTGCCATCAATTCCGGCTCCGGCCGTGTTACCGTTGATGGCGCGCCGGTGAAGCTGACGGCGCAGGAGTTCCGCCTGCTCGACTACCTCATGCACCACAAGGGCAAGATCGTCTCGCGCACCGAATTGACGGAGCATATCTACGACCAGGATTTCGACCGGGAATTCAACACCATCGAGGTCTTCGTCGGCCGCCTGCGCAAGAAGCTGGGCGGCGACTACATCAAGACCGTGCGCGGCCTCGGCTACCGCCTGGCCCCGCCGGGCGAAGAAGAGTAACCGGCCGCCAGATGAACACAGCTTCGCGTTCCTCGGTTCCCCAGCCGAATCATATTATCCGCCGCAACAAAACATTCACCACAGAGACACAGAGCACAAGGTTCGCAGAGATGATAAATTCGATCTCCGTCATCCTTCTATGACCCCTGTGTCCCGAAGTCTTTTGCCGCGCCCTCGATCCTCGGATAGCGCGCGCGTCATGACGCTGCCGCACCGCTCGACTCGCTCGCCCTCCGCCTCGTCCTGGCGGCAGGGCTGTGGATCGCCGCCGCGCTGCTGGCCGCCGGCCTGGTGCTGTCGGCGATCTTCCGCGACTACGCCGTGCGCAGCTTCGATGCGCGGCTCAACGCGCTGATGGACAGCCTGATCGCCGTCGTCGAGCTCGACGAGAACGCTCGCCGCATTGTCCCGCGGCTCGGCGAGCCGCGCTTCGACAGGCCCTACTCCGGCTGGTACTGGCAGATCGCGGCCGGAAGCGCGCCGCTGCTGCAATCGCGCTCGCTCTGGAACAAGCGCCTGCCGCTCGCGTCCAGCGAGGGCGCCGAGCCGCTTTCGCCAACGTCAGCGGCCCGAACGAAGAGCACGCTGCGCCTGGTCGAGCGCGAGGTCGGCCTGCCGGCCGCGCGCGGCGCTTCCACTTCGCCGTCGGCGGCGACCGCAGCGAGATCGACGCGAGATCCGCAGCTTCAATCCACGCTCGCCTGGTCACTCGCATCCTCGGTTTTGGCCTGCTGGCCGCGCTGTTCCTGCAGGTGCGCTATGGCCTCAGCCGCTGCGCCGCATGCGCCAGGCCATCATCGCCGTGCGAACCGGCAAGGCGGAGCGGCTGGAAGGCGAGTTCCCGGTCGGAGATCGTGCCGCTCTCCAGCGAGATCAACACGCTGTCGAGCACAACGCCGCCGTGCTGGAGCGCGCACGCACGCAGGTCAGCAACCTCGCCCACGCCCTGAAGACGCCGCTCTCCGTTCTCACCAACGAAGCCGGCCGCCGGCGCCGGTCGCTTGCCGACACCGTAAGCGGCAGTCCACTCATGCGCCGCCATGTCGACCACTATCTCTCGCGCGCCCGCGCCGCCGCCGCCGCGCGGGTGCTCGGCGCGCGCACCGTGTCGCGCCGGTGGTCGAGGATCTGCGCCGCACGCTCGAGCAATCTATCTCGACCGCGCGCCGCGTCGATGTCGGGGTGGCTCCCGACCTCGCCTTCCGCGGCGAGCGTCAGGACCTGGAGGAGATGCCGGCAACCTCTGACAATGCCTGCAAATGGGCCCATGCGCGCGTGCGACGGCGCGCTGCGCCGGACAGCGACGTATACTTCTCACCATCGATGACGACGGACCGGGCCTGGCGCCCGACCAGCGCGAGGCCGTCTTCGCCCGCGGCAAGCGGCTCGACGAGTCAGGTACCGGTTCAGGCCTTGGCCTCGCCATCGTGCGCGAGATCGCCGAACTCTATGACGGCTCGATTCGGCTAGAGGCCTCTCCAGCCGGCGGCGCGCGCGCCATCCTCCGCCTGCCTGCCGCTGTAACAGACTGAAATAATTCAGTTTTATCTCGATCTGAAGCTGAACGGCGCATGAACCGGCCGATCAGATTGGGTTCAGTCGCGCCATGCGAATCTCCACCCCGGTCATGAAGGCGCCGACCGGTTGGGGGCGCCATGACATGGAAGAACGAACTTCGTGGAGAAAGGAACGCAGCTATGAAAATCGCGAAGATTGGACTGGTCTTGGCGCTGACGATGAGCACCGCTTTGGCGGGTTGTGCGAGCAACAACGGTTATGGCGGCGGCGGTGGCACCGGGATCAACAAGGAAATCGTCGGCACCGTGGTTGGCGCCGGCCTCGGTGGATGGGCCGGTTCGACGATCGGCAAGAAGGGCAGCACGGGCCAGCTCATCGGCACGGCGGCCGGTGTCTTCGTCGGCGGCCTGATCGGCAACCAGATCGGCGCCTACATGGACGATCAGGACAAGCTGATGGCGCAGCGCTCTCAGTATGAAGCGCTTGAGCGCTACCCCGACGGCCGCTCGGCCCAGTGGAACAATCCGAACAACGGCAACTACGGCTATACGCAGCCGAACAACACGTACCAGAACAACTCCGGTCAGTATTGCCGCGAGTACCAGACGACGGTCGTGATCGATGGCCGCCCGCAGACCGGTTACGGCACCGCCTGCCGCCGCGCCGACGGCAATTGGCAGGTCGCCGGCTAACGGCCTGGCGTAACCAGAAGGGGAATTCAGCGATGCGCAACAATCGCCCCCAACGCAGCCGCCGGCAGCATATGCTGCTGGCGGCTGTTGCCGCGCTGATGATCGGCCTGGGCGGGAACGCCCGGGCCGACTACAGCGACGGCCAGGCCGCCTTCGAGCGGCAGGAATACAGCACCGCGCTCTACGAGCTGGGGCCGCTGGCGGCGCAGGGCGACGGCCGCGCCCAGTATCTCGTCGGCATCATCTATCGCGATGGCCTGGGCGTGCCGCAGGATTACGTCACCGCGTACGCCTGGCTCCATGTGGCGGCGGCCCGCGGTCAACCCCAGGCGGCCTCTGCACGCGACAGCATGTCCTGGCGCCTGACGCCTTCGGAGATCGACGAGGCGCAGCGGCTGGCACGGGAATGGCGGCTGGGCACGGCGATCGCGGCCCGCACGCCACCCCGCAACTACAACACCGGCGGCACCTATGATCCGAACGGCTATGGCGCCGCCGGCGACAGCTACCGCACCGATTCGCGCGCGCTAAATCGCACGGAGGTCATGGACCTCCAGTGGAACCTGGCGGTGCATGGCTACGATCCCGGCCCGGCCGACGGCGTTGCCGGTCCGCGCACGCGCGCGGCGATCGAACAATACCAGATGGACGCGCGTCTGCCGGTCGATGGCCGCGCCTCCGCCGCACTCCTGGATCATCTGCAATACACCGATCCGCCGGTGCGCAGTACCCGCGTGGCCGGCGCGTCGCCGTCCTACACACCCGGCGGCAACGGCACGCCGGATTACGAGGAGCTGCCGCCGATCCAAGACGACAACAGCGACACTTCCGGCGTCTACGCCCCTCCCGGCAGCGACGTTTATCCCGGCGCTACACCGGCGATCACGCCGGAGACTGTGAATCTCCATGGCGTTTACGTCGAAACCATCGAGCGTGAACTGCAGACGCGCGGCTATCCCGTTGGCCCAGTGGATGGATATCTGGACCGGGAAACGCAGCAGGCGATCGCACGCTACCAGCGGGACAATGGCCTCGAGCCGACCGGCGAAGTGAGTTTAGAGCTTGTTAATCATCTAAGGCTTATTACGGCGGTTGATGCACCAGCGACCTAGCCAATACGGAGGCCACGATGTCGCGTCCCGTGTCGTTTGGTATGCTTAACCTTCGCCGCCTGCTCGTTGCAGGCCTTTCCCTGATAGCCGCCGTGGCCGTGGCCCTGCCGGCGCCCGTGCAGGCCGATCCGCCGCCCTGGGCGCCCGCCTGGGGCTACAGGGCCAAGCATGGCAAGAAGGACAAGAGCAAGAAGCAAGGCAACGAAACCGTTGTGGTGGAGCAGGAGCCCTTCCATGTGCCTTATGGCATCGACCTCGGCCGCTGCAACCGCACGGAGATCGGCGCGGCCCTGGGTGCTGCGACCGGCGCCGTGGTGGGTTCCCAGGTCGTCGACAAGGACGACAAGGCCGTGGGCATCATCGGCGGCCTGATCGTCGGCGGCGTCATCGGCGGCCTGATCGGCAAGGCGATGGATAATGCCGACGAGGCCTGCATGGGCCATGCCCTGGAATATGCCGCCGACGGCGCGCCGGTGCATTGGCGCGATCCCAACGGCCATGACTACAACGTGGTGCCCCAGGAAACCTACCAGGCCGGCGGCCGCTACTGCCGCAACTACACCACCACGGTGGTGATCGACGGCGCGCCGCAGTCGCTCGACGGGACGGCCTGCCGCCGGCCGGATGGCAACTGGGAGATCGTCAGCTAGTCCGAGCCGTCTACAAGCCTAGCCGCCCAGCTGGGGCGCTCAACTGCGCGTGATTTGTGGAACGCTTAACCGGCCGAAGCGATTGGGCCGATTGGCCAATTCTACATCTGCATCGAATTCCGGGGGACCCAGTTTTCGCGGAACGATGCCATGCAAGGGAATCACCCGCCCTGCTGGGCCCGCGCTCCGTGTTCCCCGGCATACAGGAATATACTCATCCACGCCGCAGCCGCGCGCGATGAGTTGACGTCCGATCCACAATATCCAATATCAAGGCACCCGGGCCGGGGTGCGGCAGAAGACGCCATATAGGATCAAATTCTGGCGCTTCAAGGGGCCACCTGCAGTAAGGCTCCGATTCAGACAAACCGCCCCGGCGGCGCCGAATCCAAGGCATGCATTCGCACCCCTGTCGTCAAAACAGGGAATGTCCGCTCACCTGCAATGAGCGGATTTGGCGCCCCAATGCACCCAAGACTGATTTGTGCCGGGAGCGGCCCTCAATACCGACTCGCCGGCCGTAGCCCACAGCAAGACACCAATTCGCGCTGATGTGGAGCGCGCTCAAATCGGCAACCCTGCCTTCCGCATGCCATCGAGCCACAACTGGTAGTCGACCACTCTCTTGTGTGTTCGAAGATCGGCGTCGAGTGCGCTAATAAGAGTCTTCAGGGGGTCGGGTTGGCCAGGGACAAGTGCGCCAGATGTACTCCTGGCCTGCCGGATGTACTCCGCGGTCTCAGCCTTTGCTTCATCCAGGCGACCTAGCTGAGCGTAGCAGGCGGCGAGATAGGCATGAGCCCAACTCGTGAGCTTGCGCATGTGGTGGAGCGCTGCTACTGCCTCATCAAAGCGGTGAGCCAAATAGTAGGCCATCCGAGAACTCTCGTGATAGTAGTCGGGACAGAAGGGATTGCGCCTTATGGCCGTCTGCAGCCGCTCGATGGCGGGCAACGGCAATCCCGCGTAAATTAGGCAGAGCCCCATACGAACAATACGTGTCGGCGTCATTGGGATTCAGTGCGATAGCTCTTTGCATGTGATATTCCGCGCGATCGTGTTCGGCACGCTTCAGGTGTATTACCCCAAGCGTCGCGTGGCACCAGTCGTCGGCATCGTCAATGCTTACAGCCATCCGCGCGCACCAGACAGCCTTATCAAGGTCCTCGCTGGTGCCGCGATAGAGCCAATCGTAGAGATATATGGCTCCTAAGCAGGCGTGGGGTCGGGCATAACTGGGATCGATTTCTCTATGGCCCGATAGCACATTTTCCGGGCTGCTGTCAGGCCCTCGCGAAGATAAGCCTCAGTATCGTAATAGAGGCGCTGCATGTCATCGTAAGCGCGCAAGAAGCAGTCGTACGCTGCGAGGCTATCGGTCGGCTGACGCTTTGCCCGTTCCCTGGCAGCGTGTTCGAGGTGGCCTGCGAAGGTTCCAACGATGGCTTGAACGACGTCGTGCTGGATATCGAACATTTCTGAGGCGTTCCGGTCATAACGCTCGGCCCAGAAGAATTCACATCATCCTCGGCGTCGATCAGTTGGGCGGTAATGCAGATGTTGTCGACTGATCCGCCGGACGCTACCTTCAACAATGTAGCGCACGCCCAGCTCTCGTCCGACATGTTTGACATCGGCGGCGCTATCGCGGAATTGAAAGGAAGAATGGCGGGCTATGACGATGAACTCTCGAAACCGTGACAGGCCGGCGATGATATCCTCTGTGATGCCGTCGCTGAAGTACTGCTGCTGGGGTCGCCGCTCGGATACGTGAATGGCAGGACCGCAACCGATGGATCGACGATGATGGCATTTTGGTCGACTGACCTGTCGCGGTGAGCGCCAACGACGAGTCCGTGATGATGGGCTGCGGCGCTGTGAGTGTTCCAAGGCGAGCTCGCGATCGCGCGATTTAGTTCCTCCGTTTCTTGCGACGGAGCAATATTCAGCTCGCGCTTCAGAATGTCGCGGCAGGCATCATACTGTCGCAGCGCTGCAGCAGTTTCACCGGCCTCCGCGTGCAAACGCATCAGCGCCTGATGGCCCTCCTCTTGCAGCGGATCGAGCGCGACCAGTCGCTTTGCGACCACGACAGCCGCTTGAGCCGTCTGAGTGCCCAGCAGCTTCTTGACCACGGTCAGCGCGAAGTCGCGCAGGCGTTGCCGCTCGAGCCGCAGCCAGTCCTCAAAATTAAAGTCCGGGATGTCGACGCCGTCGAGTAGATCGCCGACGAAGAGTTCGTCCGCCCGGCGGAGATCGTCGGCATTGCCAGCAGCCGTTAACCGCTCGAACAGCAGCGCATCGACCTCGACGGCGCCTGCATCAAGGGCAATGGTGTCATGGTCCTTGACGAGCAGACCGGGTTGGCCGGTGCCGAGCGCACGGCCGAGCTCGGTGAGCGCCTGCCGCAGGCTGTTGCGCGCCTGCTCGTCGCCGCGGTTGCTCCAAAGCAGATTGACCAGCTTGCTACGGGCATGCACTCGGCCGGCAGGCAGAGCGAGATAGGCCAGCAGCGCTCGGGTCTTCCTGGTCGCGATGTCGAGAGCCGGACCGGACGCCCCAGCGGGCGTCAAAACCGCCGAGAACCTTGAGCTGCAGACGAGGCATAGGTTCCACGCCTCCCGCCTTCCCGGCATTGTGGCCAGCCGCAGCGCCAACAGTCACTTTTCACAGCGTTTTTGCGGCGTGTGCAGGCGTTCACGCAAGAATACATGCCGCTTTCACAGCCGCCAAGCGCGCTGTTCACGGCCCGTGGGTTAGACAGCCACTTCTAAGGCCCCGATACGATCCGAGGATGGAGGATTGCAATGATGCACCAAACGGCGAGTACCCACGCGACACCTCGAGCGCATAACTGGAACCTGCCGTGGCTACGCCTCGCCGAGGGGGTAGTTGCCATCGTGCGCAGGCTTCGACCGCTGATTCTCAAGCCGCAGCAGTTTGCGCCTCTTCCTGACAATTCAATTGCGCAACTTCGCCTCGAGCGGATGCGGGCGCGTCTCTCGCACGACGATTTGAGAATTTCGGCGCGACGTATATTGTGATTGTCGCCCTGCTTCTAAAATGCCGCATCGCCTGAAGCACTGCTTGTCCGCTTTGGATCAAGCCCGGACGTTCGACGTCTTTCGACGAACGTCTGCTTGCAGATATGACCGGAAATGATTGCCTAGGTTGGCAGCCAGACCCTTAGCACCGGACCTAGCCTGGCGGCGTCTGGATGTCTCAGAAGTGCCAGGAGCTGACATCCAACGGCGACGACCGACCGACACGGCGTGGCGCTCGTCCGTGCCGAGGGGCCGGCACCGCCTCGCCCGTCGACCGGGGTCGTCCCCGACAGGGGGGCCAGAGGCCGGGACACTTCGTCGCCTATGCGCGGCCTCGCGCGTGGATCGGCACCGACACGAAGAAGCTGGCGCCGCGGCCCGGATTGTTGGCGACCCAGAGCCGCCCGCCATGCGCGCGGACGATGGAGCGACAGATCGAGAGCCCGAGGCCGAGCCCCTGGGCCTTGGTCGTTACGAATGGCTCGAAGATGTGGTCGACCAGGTCGCTCGATATGCCCGGTCCGCGATCTTCGACCGTCAGCCGCAGGTTGGTGTCGTCATCGTGGGCCGTGGACACCACGAGGCTGCGATCCCCGCTGTCGGTGTCGCTCATCGCTTCGCAGGCGTTCATGATCAGGTTCAGAAGAACCTGCTGCAGCTGCACACGATCGCCCCGGAAATCCGGCAGACCGGGCGTCAAGCGGGTCGTCACCGCGACATTGCGCTCGACCAGTTCGCTGTGAGCCAGCTCCAGCACGTCGTTCGCTAGATCATTCAGATTGAGCGGCAGCAGCTTCGCTTCACCCTTCTTCATCAGCAAGCGCAGGCGCCTGATGACATCGCCCGCCCGCTTATCGTCATTGCTGATGTCGCCGAGGATTTCGCGCACTTCGTCGAGATCGACCGGGGTCTTTGCCAGCAGGCGCTGGGCCGCCTGGGCGTTGCTCAGAATCGCGGTCAACGGCTGGTTTAACTCATGGGCCAGCGCGCCGGAGAGCTCTCCCAAAATCCCAACGCGTGTAAGATGTGCCACCTCCGTCCGACGCTCTTCCGCATCAGCCTGCGCACGCTTGCGCCAGAAGCGTTCGAAGAGCAAGCCGACAATCAGCGATGCGAGCAACGCGACGATGACCAGCGATCCGGTAACATCAATTCGGTACTCGCCCCACAAAGTCGAAAACGATCGTGGGCGAAGCATGACCACAGCTTCCGGCGGCAGTTGGCTTTCGCTGATGCTCCACCGCTGCAGTTGACGCGCGTCGAACAGGATCTTGCTGCTTCTTGATCAAAGGCAGCAAGGTCCGACGGCCGCACGCCCGACAGAACCTGTAGTGCCAATCTTGCTGCCTCCTCGCCAAGTAGCCCAACACTATACAGGTTGCCCCCAACAATTCCGCGTCCTAAGTACTGATCGAGGAACCCGTAGACAGGTGCATTGGCAGACACCGAAATGCGCTCGGCGACGTCGTGGGGAACAAAAGTACAGAGCTGTCTCAGTCGCCGCCACACTCTATCATTCTGTACTCGACGCTGTTTCAAGACGGCTCCGGGGAGGTTATGACCATCGCCGGCCTGCTCTTTGCGCCGGGATTGGCATTGGCCCAGGAAATGACAACCTCGCGGCAGGCACCGTTGCAGAAGACGATCGGCGCATCAGCTTCGGCGACGGCGAAGGTCGAACCGGCGCTGATCGTCATGAGCGCCGATGGCGCCGCACTGGCCGGCGACAAGCTGACCCTGACCGGCGTCGCGCCCAATTCCATCATCTTTGCGGATCGGCCGGTACGAGCGGCGGGACATGCCTTGACGGCTCACCTGCTGGAAGAGTGGAACAGCGGAAACAATGAAGGCAGCTTCGCGAAGGATCCGCCGAATGCCACCGTATCGGCCTTTGCCAAAGACGGCTCGGCGATACGAGATGCAGTCCTCGTCCTGAAGAATCCAGTCCTCGAAGGCGACAAGCTGACATTCGATGTGCAGGTGCTGGAAGGTGACCTTGGCGGCGCCGATGGTGCTGCTTCGATCTTCATCGATATCATCGGCTTGCCGTTCACGCCCCTCTCCTATGCGGGCGTTGCTCGCCGCACGGCCCGCCGTGCAGCATGGTATGGGGCCGCCGTCCACCCCTACTACCACCCCTACTACTATCCACCTTCGCCAGGCTATTATCCGCCCCCCGCGATTACCCGCCGGCGGCCTATCCGCCGCCG
Source organism: uncultured Alphaproteobacteria bacterium (assembly GCA_963851215.1). Classification (GTDB taxonomy): domain Bacteria; phylum Pseudomonadota; class Alphaproteobacteria; order Dongiales; family Dongiaceae; genus DATKFM01. Next base: position 591,218 of record CAWKOG010000020.1, on the reverse strand, counting down.
CGGCCACCCTGTGGCTACTATCCGTATCCGGCGTGCTACTGAGAATCCGGCCATCCCGACCGAAGCCGGCGAAGCGGTTGATCCGGGAGTAACTCGACAGCCCCGCCAGGCGTTGCGCAGGGAGCAGACCGTGTCTATGCGTCCAACAGCGCAAGCGCAGCCAGGTCGGCGCGGAGCTTGGCCGGTGTTTCGAAGTGCAAGGCTGCCATGCCGACGGCGCGGGCGCCGTCGACGTTCTTATGTAAGTCGTCGATGAAGACCGCCTCGGGAGCGGACAAGCCATTGCGCGACAGCAGCAGCTGGTAGATCCGCGGGTCCGGCTTCACCATTTTCTCGTCGCCGGAGACCAGAACATCCCGGAACCATCCCAGGAATTCATAGCGTGTCTTGGCGATGGGGTAAGGTCTCAGCGGACCAATTGGTCAGGGCATAGATCGGCACGCCCTTGTCCTTCAATTCGGCCAGCACATCGAGAGTACCTTGGATCGGTCCATTCAGCATCTCATCCCAACGCTCGCGATAGGCCGATATCAGCTGATGGTGATCGGGATGTTCGGCGCTCAGCAGCTCGATCGCCTCGGCCCAGCGGCGGCCGCCATCCTGGGCCAGATTCCAGGCGTTATTGCAGACATCGCTGAGGAAGCGCTCCATCGCCGCATCGTCGCCGGCGAACAGCTTGCGGTAGAGGTAGCGCGGATTCCAGTCAATCAGCACGCCGCCGAGATCGAAGACAACCGAACGGATCATGGGATGCTCAGGCCGGCCTTTGTGCAGACACGATCCATCAGTCGGCGCATGAAGGCTTCGCAGAGCGCCAGCTGCTCCAGGGTCACCCACTCGTTCGGCTTGTGCGCCTGGTCGATACTGCCGGGGCCGCAGATGATCGCGGGAATGCCGGTCTCGTGATACAGCCCGGCCTCGGTGCCGAAGGCGACCTTGATTGTGGAATTGCCGCCGGTGAGCGCCTTGGCGAGTTCCACGATCTCGCTGTCGACGGCGGTGGCGAGGCCGGGGAAGGCCGACAGCTCCTGCCAGGTGAAGCCGGTCTCATCGACGATCCTGCGCATGGCCGGCTGCAGCGTCCCCTCGGCGAAGCGCCGCACCTCCTCGAACATGGCGTCACGTCCTGGTCCGGCAGGTAGCGGAACTCGAAATCGAAGTGGCAGTCCTTGGGCACGATGTTGAGCGCCGTGCCGCCATGGACGACGCCGGTATGCACGGTCGTATGCGGCGACGTCGTAGTCGTTGTCGAACGGCCCTTCGGCGGCGAAGCGCTTGCCCATGCCGCGCAGATAGACGATCACCTCGGCCGCCATCTCCACCGCGTTGACGGCACGCGGCGCCAGCGAGGAATGCGCCTCGAAGCCGCGCACATGGCAGCGCACGCTCTTCTTGCCCTTGTGGCCGACCGTCACCTTCATGCTCGTGGGCTCGCCGATGATGCAGGCCTTGGGCCGGATCGGCATCTCCCTCAGGATGTCGAGCAGCCGCCGCACGCCCACGCAGCCGATCTCCTCGTCGTAGGAGAACGCCAGATGGATCGGCGTATGCAGCTCGCGCCGCAGCAGTTCCGGCACGAAGGTCAGGACGATGCCGAGAAACCCCTTCATGTCGCAGGCGCCGCGCCCGTAACAGGCGGCCGTCCCTGCCGACGGTCTGCCAGGGATCGCTCGCCCATTCCTGGCCATCGACCGGCACGACGTCGGTGTGGCCGGAGAGTGCGATGCCCGGCTTGTCCTGCGGTCCCAGGGTCGCATAGAGGTTCGCCTTGGTCCGCTCGGCGTTGTGGATCAGGCGCCACTCGACACCGAGCCTGGCCAGATGGTCGCGCACGAAGCCGATCAGCCGCAGGTTGGAATTGCGGCTGGTGGTATCGAAGGCGATCAGCTTGGCGATCATCTCCAGGCTGGCGGGCGAGGGCGTCACGATGGGGTTTTCGGGCTTGTTTCAAGGCTTGTCCCGGTCGGGCCGGGAGGCGGCTAATATGGCCGAGCGGACGGGTAGATGCCAGGGAGGGGCGGCCCGAAGGGCTGAGAAGGAGCGGTGCGGCGTGGCGTTCCGGACATTCCGGTGATTCGCGCAGGATCCGCCGCCCGATGGGGCGGATGCCGTGCCGGTCGTGTTCGACTCCCCGCACAGCGGCAGCGTCTATCCGTCCGACTTCGCTTTTGCCGCGCCGGTCGAGGTGATGCGGCGCGCCGAGGACGCCTTCGTCGATGAGTTGTTCGCGTCGGCGCCCGCCCACGGGGCGGGCCTACTGGCGGCCTTGTTTCCGCGCAGCTACGTCGACCCTAACCGCCATGAGCAGGAGATCGATACTCTGCTGCTGAACGAGCCGTGGCCGCATGCTATTCCGCCAAGCCCGCAGCGCGCGCGGCCTCGGCGTCGTGCGCCGCCTGGTGCGTGCCACGGTTGCGGTCTATGACCGTCGGCTGAGCGTGGCCGAGATGCAGTCGCGCATTGCCAGCTACCATCGCCCGTATCACGATGAGCTGAACGCGATGATGGATGCGCCATGCCCGCTTCGGCGCCGTCTGGCACCTCAACTGCCATTCCATGAAATCGACCGGGAAGGGCCGCCTGCGCGACGATTTCGTGCTCGGCGACCGCGACGGCACCACCTGCGCGCCTGAGTTCACCGACCTGGTGGCAGTGACCCTGCGCGGTCTCGGCTACAGCGTCGGCCTGAATCATCCGTTCAAGGGCGCGGAGATCGTCATGCGCCACGGCGATCCCGCCGCAGGACGCCACAGCCTTCAGATCGAGATCAACCGCGCCCTCTACATGGACGAGGAGCAGATCAGGAAGTCGCCGGGATTCGGGAAGTTGAAACAGGACATCGACAATCTGATCGCCGCCGTCATCGGCTACGCGAAACAAAATCTGCCGGCTGCACGCAGTGCGAGCGCGCGACACTGATTGTCATCGCGGGCTCGGCCGCGCGAGACAAACGCTTCGCGATTGCTCGGGACGCGGCCGCCCCGGGATGACAACCGGGGTGCTACACCGCGAACTGCTCGGTCAGGATGCGCTCTTCCAGATTATGCTCGGGGTCGAACAGCAGGTTCAGCGTGATGTTCCGGTCTTCGCGCACGCTGACCTGCACCACGTCGCGCACCTCCGTGAAATCGGCGACGGCGCTGACCGGCCGCTTGGCGATTTCCCTGATATCGAACACCACCGCGGCGCCATGAGGCAGGATGGCGCCGCGCCAGCGCCGCGGCCGGAACGCGCTGATCGGCGTCAGCGCCAGCACATCCGAGCCCAGCGGCAGGATCGGGCCGTGGGCGGAAAGATTATAGGCGGTGCTGCCCGCCGGCGTCGCCACCATGGCGCCGTCGCAGATCAGTTCCTGCAGCCGGGTCTTCCCATCGATGCGGATGCCGATCTTCGCCGCCTGGCGTGTTTGGCGCAGCAGGGAGACTTCGTTGATCGCATGGGCCTTGTAGGTGCGGCGCTTGGTGGTCCGCGCGACCATCAGCAGCGGATAGAGCCGGACATTCTGCGCCGCCGCGATGCGCGCCGGCAAGCCGGCCTCGGCGTAGCGGTTCATCATGAAACCGACTGTGCCGCAGTTCATGCCGAAGATCGGCATGCCGCGGCTGAGAAAGCGGTGCAGCGTCTCCAGCATGAAGCCGTCGCCGCCGAGGGCGACGACGACATTCGCGCGGCGCGGATCGCAGGCGCCGTAGCGCTTCTCAAGGCGCAACCGCGCGCGCTGAGCTACCGGGGAGTCGGCTGCCAGGAAGCAGATCCGGGGCTCGGCTTTGGAACGGCGGTCGGGCAAGGGCGGTTACTTTCTGGAAATCGTTGGGAAAGGTCGATGCGGTTGGCGGCGAGTATAGCGGTCCGCGATCCGCTGGCCAGCCCGGCGGTTTTCCACACCGGCCGCCCGTGTTAATTGATCAACGGCGGAAAGCGGATAGCGAGGGCGCGTATGATGTTCCGAGCAGCGATTCTTCTGATGTTTGCGGTGGTCTTTTGCGGCGGCGCCCGGGCGGACGAGGTCTCCGGCGATCGCCATGCCGGTTATTACTATCCGGTGCCGGAATTGAGCGAAACCTACACCGCCAGAGTTAATCGGATGGTGGATAGCGACCGCAACCGGCGCATCGGCTTCGTCACGGCGCTGACCAACGAGCTGCTGAACCAGAAATACGCGCCGACCTACGCTGTCTTTGCCAAGGGCGACGGTGCGGAGAAACTGATCATCATCGGGCTGATGGACGGACAGCTCGACACCATCTACCGGGCCCGGGCCCTGTTCGCCACTCTGACGGCGGTAGCGCGGCTTTCGCCGGTATTCCAGGAAATTCCCGACGCCGACCGGCTGACCTTCTTCGATCTGCTCAAGTTGCTGGGTTACGATCAGGTCACCATCAGCGACGGCGTCGGCTTCGCCCACCAGGTGTTCATCGAGTAGCGGCTGGCGCGTCCTCCGATCGCTCAACACCTCCGCCGGAGCCCTCGACCGCGACCGCCTTGATCAACGCATAGACCGGTTTGCCGGCCGCAAGTCCGAGATCATGCCGCGAGCGGGCGGTGATGCCGGCCCAGATCGAAGCCGGCGGATTGCCTGATGTGGTCAGCCGCAGGAGGCATTGCTCGCGCCGGTCATGGATCTCCGCAATCATCACCGGCAGTACGTTCTGGATGCTGATGCCCGTGGGCGCCTGCAGCGCAACGGCGACGTCGCGGGCGCGGATGCGCACGCGGACAGGGGCGCCCGGCGGCAGCGCCATCCGCCGCACCTGAAGCTCGGCGCCGGGCAGTCTGAGCCGCGTGAGTCCGAAGCTGTCGTCGTGGCCGGCGATATGGCCGGCGATCAACGCTTCGGCCTCCGGATGGTCCATGATGTCGGCCATGTCCAGACGGCCGACCAGTTCCTCGACGCTGCCGGTGAAGGCCGCAGCTCCCTCGGACATCAGAATCACTCGGTCGGCGAGGCGGACGATCTCGCCGAGATCGTGGGTCACATAGACGATGGGGATGCCGAAGCTGTCCCGCAGCTTTTCGATGAAGGGAATGATCTCGTTCTTGCGCGCCGCATCCAGCGACGCCAGCGGCTCGTCCATCAGCAGCAGTTTCGGGCTGGCCAACAGCGCGCGGCCGATGGCGACCCGCTGCTTCTCGCCGCCGGAGAGATCGCGTGGGCGGCGATCGAGCAGCGGCGCGATGTCCAGCAGCCCGACCACCTCGTCGAAGCCGACGCGGCGTTCCGCCGCCGCGGCGCGGCGGTGGCCAAACAGCAAATTGCCGCGCACGCTGAGATGGGGGAACAGGCGGCCTTCCTGGAACACATAGCCGAGGCGCCGATGTTCCGGCGGCACGGACAGTCCGGCGGCGCTGTCGAACAGCACGGTGTCGCCGACCTTCACATAGCCGCTGTCGGGCCGCAGCAAGCCCGCCAACAGACTGACCACGGAGCTTTTGCCGGCGCCGGAACGGCCGAACAGCGCGGTGACGCCCTGGCTGGGCACGGTGACATCCAGCTTGAGATGGAAATCGCCGAGGCGGTAGTCGGCACGCAGCGTCAACATGGCCTAGTCCCCAAGGCGCGCCCGCAGGCGCCGCGCCAGCCATTCAGAGGCGATCAACGCGATCAGCGACAGGATGACGGCGATGATGCAGAGCCGCAGCGCCGCAGCGTCGCCATCGGGCGTTTGTGTCAGCGTATAGATCGCCACCGGGATCGTGCGCGTCTGGCCGGGGATATTGGAGACGAAGGTGATGGTGGCGCCGAACTCGCCCAGGCTGCGGGCGAAGGCCAGCACCAGGCCGGTCAGGATGCCCGGCGCCATGAGCGGCAGGGTGATGCTGCGGAAGGTGTCGAAACGACCGGCGCCCAGCGTGCGCGCCGCCTGCTCCAGTCGCCGGTCGACAGCTTCCAGCGACAATCGCATGGCCCGCACCATCAATGGAAAACCCATGACCGCGGCGGCGAGCGCGGCGCCCTGCCAAGTGAAAATAACGGTGATGCCCAGCGTATCGTAGAGCCAACCACCGATGGGCCCGCGGCGGCCCATCAGCAGCAACAGCATGTAGCCGACGACGACCGGCGGGATGACCAGCGGCAGATGCACCAGCCCGTCGACCAGGCTCTTCCCGGGAAAGCTGGTGCGGGCGAGGAGGAACGCGGCGGCGACACCGAAGGGCAGGCTGCAGGCGACGCTCCAGAACGCCACCTGCAGGCTGAGCCGGACAGCCTCCGCTTCGAGATCAGTTAGTGGCAGCACCTGGCCCCAGGATCGTGAACCCGTATTTCTCGAACACGGCGCGCGCCTCGTCCCCGGTCAGGAAGCTATAAAAGGCCTTGGCGGCATCGTCATTGTGTTCGGCGACGATGGCGATGGGATACACGATCGGCGGGTGGCTGTCCTCCGGAAACTCGCCGGCGATCTTCACCTTGTCGGAAACCAGTGCATCGGTGCGGTAGACCACGCCGGCGGCCGCTTCGCCGCGCTCCACCAGCGCCAGCGCGGCGCGCACATCCTTGGTCCGTGCCACTTTCGGTTCGACTGATGTCCACAGGCCGAGCTTTTCCAGCGCCGCTTTGCCGTAACGCCCGGCTGGGACGCTATCAGGGTCACCCATGGCGAGCTTGCTGTCGCCGATCAGAGCTGCGAGATCGACATTGCCGGCCTTGAAGTCTGCGGTGAGGTTGCTGTCGGACGGCGCAATCAGTGTCAGCGTATTGCCCAGGAGGTCGCGGCGGCTCTCGACATCGATCAGGTTCTTCTCCTGCACATAGTCCATCCACTTCTTGTCGGCGGAGATGAAGATCGAGGCCGGCGCGCCGTTCTCGATCTGCTTCGCCAGATCCGCGCTGGAGGCAAAGGAGTAGACGACCTTGCCCTTGCCCGCGTCTTCATAGGCCTTGCCGATGTCCTCAGCCGCGTTCTTCAGGCTGGCGGCGGCGAAGATCGTGAGATCATCGGCGGCAACGGGGGTGCTGATCAAGGCGACGGCAAAAAGGCCGCCCAGCAGCGAATTCACCGTTCTTGTCAGGCAGGATTTCATCGGCGCGTCTCCTCCAGGGAATATCGTTATGTTTGAGTGAATATAGCGGAAAGCAGCTTTCTGTCCAGGCAAGCCAACGCGCGATATTGTCGACAACGCCGGCGCGGTCAGCCGGCCTTGCGCTTCATGGCGGACTGAAGGGCCTTGAGATGGGCGGCGGCGGCCTTGGCGGCGTGGCCCTCGATGGCGCGGAAATGTTCGATCACGGATTGGCCCAACGGCGTCAGGGCGGCACCGCCGCCATGCTGGCCGCCCATCTGGGTGGTGATCACGGGCTTGCCGAAGCAGCTGTTCAATTCATCCACCAGGTCCCAGGCACGGCGATAGGACATGCCCATGGCGCGTCCGGCGGCGGCGATGGAACCATGCTCGGCGATCAGTTCCAGCAGGCGCGCCTTGCCGGGGCCGAGCGCGCCGCGCTCGCCGAACTCCACCCGTAGATTGAGAGTCGCCATGGCCCCGCCCGCTGGATCAGCCGCCGGTCACGCTCATATGGCGCGGGACGGCGGGCCGGTGTGACGGCGGTCGATGATGAAGTCGTGGCCTTTGGGCTTGCGGCCGATGGCTTCCTGGATCGCGGCCTCAAGCAGCTCGTCGCCCTCGCTGGCGCGCACGGGCGAGCGCAGGTCGGCATCGTCGTTCTGGCCCAGGCACATATAGAGCATGCCGGTGCAGGTCAGCCGCACGCGATTGCAGCTTTCGCAGAAATTGTGGGTGAGGGGCGTGATGAAGCCGACGCGGCCGCCGGTTTCGCGCACGCGCACATAGCGCGCCGGACCGCCGGTGCGGTAGTCGATCTCGTCCAGGTCCATTTCTTCGCGAGATTGGCGCGCACGACGGAGAGCGGCAGATACTGCTCGAGACGCGCCCCTTCGCCCACTTCGCCCATGGGCATGACCTCGATAAGGTCAGGTCATGGCCCTCGCGGCCGCACCATTCGATCATGGAATCGAATTCGCCATCGTTCACGCCTTTGAGGGCGACGGCGTTGATCTTGATGGAGGCCCGCCGCCTTCGCGGCGGCGATGCCGTCCATGACCTTGTCGAGCTTGCCCCAGCGGGTGATCTCCGTGAACTTGTGCGGGTCGAGCGTGTCGACGGAGACGTTGACCCGCTTTACGCCGCAATCGACAGCTCGGCGGCGTATTTCGCCAGCTGGCTGCCGTTGGTGGTCAGGGTCAGCTCGTCCAGCGCGCCGGATTTCAGGTGGCGCGACAGCCGCGGATCAGGCTCATCACGTTCTTGCGCACCAGGGGCTCGCCGCCGGTCAGCCGCAGCTTGTGCACGCCCAGGCGCACGAAGGCGCTGCAGACCCGGTCCATCTCCTCCAGGGTCAGCAATTCGGCCTTCGGCAGGAAGGTCATGTCCTCGGCCATGCAATAGACGCAGCGGAAGTCGCAGCGGTCGGTCACCGAGACCCGCAGGTAAGTGATTGAACGGCCAAAGGGATCGATCATTTCGGAACTGACCACGCTAAGGGGCGTTGTGGTCCGTTTGAATATAGCCGCTTCCGCCCCGTTGGCCACCGTCGGAAAGCGTTTGGTAGTGTGCTATCCCAGCAACAGGCTGTCGTCGGTCAGCTGCTGTCCCCGGTGCCTGGCGAACAGGGCCAGCAGGTCGGGCACATCCAGGCCCTTGCGTTCCGGTCCGGCCACATCGAACACCACCCGGCCCTCATGGAGCATCAGGGTTCGGTCGCCATAGTCCAGCGCTTGGCGCATGGAATGGGTCACCATCAGCGTGGTCAGCTTCTGCTCGGCGACGATGCTGCGGGTCAGGTCCAGGACGAACTCGGCCGTCCGCGGGTCGAGCGCAGCAGTGTGCTCGTCCAGCAGCAGGATGCGCATGGGGCGCAGCGTCGCCATCAGCAGGCTTACCGCCTGGCGCTGGCCGCCCGACAGCAGGCCCATGCGGTCGCCGAGCCGGCTTTCGAGGCCGAGGCCCAGGCGCGAGAGCCGGGCGCGATAGTCGCCGCGCCGGCGCCGGTCGATGCCAGGCCCAGGCCGCGCCGCCGTCCGCGCCCGTCGGCGATGGCCAGGTTCTCCTCGATGGTCAGTTCTTCGCAGCTCCCGGCCTTCGGATCCTGGAATACCCGGGCCATCAGGCCGGCGCGGCGGGTGGCCGGCCAGCGGGTGACGTCGTGTTGTCGATGTCGATGCGGCCGGTACTGGCGGCGACATCGCCGGCGAGGGCGTTGAGCAGCGAGGACTTGCCCGCGCCGTTGGAGCCGATGACAGTCACGAACTGCCCGGCGGGAATGTCGACACCGATGCCGTTCAGCGCCCGCGCCTCCATCGGCGTGCCCGGATTGAAGGTGACGGCGAGATCCTGACGCGGATCACGGCGCGCTCCGGCGGCTCATCATGGCTTTCAGCGGATTGCGCGCGCCCGGCAGGATCAGCGCTATCGCCACCAGCACCGCGGTGACGAGATTGAGATCGGAGGAGGTGATGCCGAGGAACTGCGAATTCAGCGCGAAGGCGACGGCCATCCGGTAGATCAGCGAGCCGATGATGCAGCCGATGGCCCAGACGACGATCGAACGCGTGCCGCAGATGGCTTCGCCGAGAATGACGGCGGCAAGGCCGACGACGATGACGCCGGTGCCCATGGTCACGTCGGCATAGCCGTTCATCTGCGCGAACAGCGCACCGGCGAGCGCCACGAGACTATTGCTGAGGGCCATGCCCACATAGGTCGCCTGCCGCGTATCCACGCCCATGGCCCGCGCCATGCGCGGATTGGCGCCGGTCGCGCGCATCGCCAGGCCGTAATCCGAGGCGAGGAAGCGGATGACCAGAAACAGCGCGATACCGACGATGACGGCGGCGACCAGCGGCTTCAGCTGCGGATTGGGCAGGCCGATGAAGGCGAACTGCTTGATGATCGTCGGGTCGCCGATCACCGCCGACGTTGGGCTTGCCCATGATCCTGAGATTGATCGAATAGAGCGCAATCATCGTCAGGATGCTGGCAAGCAGATGCAGAATGTTGAATCGCAGATTGAGCAGCGCGGTGACCAATCCGGCGCATGCGCCGGCGAAAATCGCCGCGAGCGTGGCGAGCCAGGGATTGACGCCATTGACGATCAGCGTGGCGCAGACCGCGGCACCCAACGGAAAGCTGCCGTCGACGGTGAGATCGGGGAAATTCAGCACGCGGAAAGATAGGAACACGCCCAGCCCAACCAGCCCGAACACCAGGCCGATCTCGATGGCGCCGAGGAACTGGATCAGGGACATGTGAAGTGCCGTCTGACAGCCGTTGTCAGCGTAACCCTCTCCCCACCGCCTCGAGAGGGGAGGGGTGAGGGGGCTGGCGCCGATCGGCGCCGATGATTGTGTCGTCACAATTGTGGCCAGCGGCCACATGACATGAGCCATCTGCAGGCCTCAGTTTTGATCGCTATGGAAGGTGTCCGGACGCCCGCGCGCGAAACCCCTCACCCTGCCCCCTCTCCCCAAGGGGAGAGGGGCTAGTGAAGCAGCCTACTTCACCACTTCCTTAGCGCGGCCGACGAGGTCGCTCGACAGCTCGACGCCCATCTGCGCGGCGGCACCGGGATTGACGAAGAGCTCGGTGATCTCGACGCCCTGCGACGGCGATGTCGCCGGGCTTCTCGCCCTTCAGTACCCGCGCCACGATCTGGCCGGTCTGGCGGCCGATATCGTAGTAGTTGAAGCCGACGGCAGCGATGGCGCCGCGCTTCACCGAGTTGGTATCGCCGGCGAACACCGGCAGCTTGTTGTCGGTGCCCACCTGGATGACGGCTTCGAGCGCCGATACGATGGTGTTGTCGGTCGGCACGTAGATCACGTCGCTCTTGCCGACCAGGCTCTGCGCCGCCGCCAGGACATCAGACGATTTCGGCGCCGGCGCTTCGACGATCTCATAGCCCATCTTGGCGCCCTCGCTCTTCAGCAGCTCCACCAGCGTCACCGCATTGGCCTCGCCGGGATTGAAGGGCACGCCGATCTTCTTGGCGTTCGGCGTCACTTCCTTGATCAGTTCGAGATGCTTGGCGATCGGCGACAGGTCGCTCATGCCCGTGACATTGGCGCCGGGCTTCTCGAGATTGGTGATCAGCTTGGCGCCCAGCGGATCGGTCACCGCGGTGAACACCACGGGGATGTCGCTGGTCGCCGCCACGACGGCCTGGGCCGAGGGCGTGGAGATCGGCACGATCACGGTCGGATTCTCGCCGACGAACTTCTGCGCGATCTGCGCCGCCGTGCCCGGATTGCCTTGGGCGCTCTCATACACAAAGCTGATGTTCTTGCCGTCCTCGAAGCCCTGAGCCTTGAGCTCATCCTTGATGCCGTCGCGGCAGGCATCCAGCGCCGGATGTTCGACGATGGCGGTGACGGCCACGGTGATGTCGGCAGCCGAGGCCGGCGCCAGCGGCAGCAGGGCACCCAGCGCCACCAGCGCGGTGGCGGTTAAAGCAAGCTTTTTCAAAGACATAAGTTCCTCCGGGGATCATCGTTTTGGCGCCGGCATGGGCCGGCGCTGTTGCCGCGACACAACACCGCCGCCGCCGGGACGTCAAGGCGGGGTGGCCTATCGGAACAAAGGCCTTAAGTTGTGCGAATGAGTCCGATTTCCCTCCGATTCCGCCGCGCGGTCGCTGCGGATGCGCCTGCTGTCACCGCGCTGTCGCAGGCGGCCTATCAGAAATTCGTCGAACGCATCGGCCGCTTGCCGCAGCCGCTGACCGCCGATTATGCCGAAGTGATACGCACCGACGAAACATGGGTTGCCGAAGACAACGGCAGCTTGGTTGGCGTACTCGTTCTAAAGCCGGCCAGCGATCATCTGTTGATCTGGAGTGTGGCGGTAGCGGTAGAGTTGCAGCGCAGCGGCATCGGCCGGCGATTGCTGGCGTTGTCGGAGCGGGAAGCATTGCGCCGCGGCGTGTCGGAAATCCGCCTCTACACCAACGAGACGATGGCTGAGAATATCGCGCTGTATGAACGTCACGGCTACGCGGTTGCGCGGCGCGAGGTGCTCCAAGACCGAGTGCTGGTTCACATGAGCAAGAAAATCCCAGGCGACGTGCCGGGCGTCATCGGTGTGCTACTGGCGGGCGGGCAGTCGCAACGCATGGGCGGTGGCGACAAGTGCCTGCGTCCGCTTGGCGGCAAGCCGATCCTGGCGCACGTGATCGAGCGTGTTCTTCCGCAATTGCGCGGTCTGATTCTCAACGCCAATGGCGATCCCCAGAGGTTCGCGTCGTTCGACCTGCCAGTTGTTCCCGACTCAATCCCCGATTTCGCGGGACCGCTGGCGGGCGTACTCACCGGCATGGATTGGGCGGCGGCGAATGCGCCGGATTGTCCGTGGATCGTCACTGTGCCGACGGACAGCCCGTTCCTGCCGCGCGATCTCGTTGCGCGCCTAGTGGCCGAACGGGATATCGATCAGGCGGATATGGCCTGCGCCATGAGCGCCGGCCAGCGCTATCCGGTCGTCGGGCTCTGGCCGGTGCGGCTGCGCGACGAGTTGCGCCGCGCGATCACCCAGGAAGACATGCACAAGGTGGACGCGTGGAGCGCGCGCTACCGTCTCGCCGTTGCCGAGTTTGCGATCGACAAGATCGATCCTTTTTTCAACGCCAACAGCCCCGAGGATCTCGCCAAAGCCGAGCAGCTTCTGGTGCGGGCTTGAAACGACCTTCCCTGAGAGATCTCAGGCCAGCGCCGCCACCGGCTCGATCTTGCCGCTGTCCGACGCCAGGTCGAGGAAGGTGTAGCGGTTGCGGATCTCCCGCGCCTGCTTGACCGCCGTCAGATAGAACTGCCGCGGCCAGCCCAAATCCTCCGGCTGCATCGGTGCCGCCGCCCGCTGCAAAACGTCGCGCAGGGTCTTCGCGGGGATGGTGATGCGGGCGATCGCCTCGCGGATCTTGTCCCAGGAATCGGCCAGGCGCTGATTGACCGCCTTCGCGCGGTCGGCATCCAGGCGCTTCTGCGCGAACTCCTTCCAGCAGGATTTGCCGAGCTCGGGTCCATACTTCGTCGTGAACACAGTTTCATCCGCGCCGTTCACATGCACCGTCGGCGCCGGCCCCTCGAGCAGCCGCTCCTGCAGCCGCGCCATCGTCAGCGTCGTCACGCCGATCTGCTCGCCATGGAACGACTCGGGCCAGCCATGATCGCCGAACATGTCGGCATAGTGGCTGATCAGATGCTCGCCCTGGCTGGCCGGATGGCTGCTGCCATAGATCGCCGTGCCGAAGCCGGAGAGCAGCAGCGTCCGCACCAGGCAGCGCATCGCCTCCATGTCGCCGCGCATCAGGGCGTCGGACTCCGCGAAGAGCTGCGCCTCGTCATCCTCCAGCAGCACGAACGGCATGGTGCGATAGGGTTGATCCAGCAGCAGATGGGCCAGCATCCAATCGGCTTGCGCCGTCGGCCGGCAGAGGCTGTCGCCGAGACCGGAGCGGATCATCCGCGGCGGCGACGCCGTCAGCACCTCCAGATCGAAGAACGCGGCCACCGGCGCCTGCGCCGCCAGGGATTTCTTGTGGCCGTGGTCGGTGATCGCCGCGTTCACCGAGGTGTAGCCGTTCATCGACGGCGCTGTCGCATAGACGATGTAAGGCTTGCGGTCCTGGGCGCTGGCGTATTTGCAGAGATCGTTGATCGTCCCCGAGCCGACGGCCACCAGCGCGTCGGCCGAGGCCGACGCCTTGCGGATCTTCTCGACGGTTTCGCCGTCGGGATGGGGCCGGCCAGGGAGTTGGATGCTGGTGACCTGTCCGAGGCTTTCCAGCGCCCGCACGACCCGGGCGCCGAGAATGCCTTGAGTTCGTCGAGTCGCTGACGACGGCCAGATGCTTCCCCAGCCCGAGCGGCTTGACGAAGTCGGCCTCGACATTCTTCAGCGTTGGCAGCATGGCGACCGAACGGGTTGCGACCTGCAGGGGGGCGCCCCCGTCGGGGTCGGGCAGGGTACCCGCCAGAAGCTGGTAGATCATGTTGTCGCTCAATGGATGCTGGCCTCCCTGCCAACGCGGATTCCGTTCTGCCGCAGCGGCGCCGGTCTTGCCGGCTCGAACAGCGGCCGCAGATTGTCGAACAAGTGGCGGTAGCGGCCATAGGCCTCGCCATAGGCGCCGCGGGTCGATGCCGCCGGCGCCAGCAGCGCCGCGGGCGCGCGCACCATCCCGGCGGCTTGATGCAGATTTCCGATCAGACCGGCGGCGACGGCCGCCAGCATGGCGGCGCCGACAGGCGAACTGTCGACGCGGCTGGATATCTCGGTCGGCAAGCCCAGCACGTCGGCACGGATCTGCGCCCAAAGCCGGCTGCGGGCGCCGCCGCCCAGCAGCAGCAGGCTGCGGATTTCAGCGCCCAGCTCCTTCAGCCGGTCCGCCACGTCGCGCATCGCGAAGGCGCAGCCCTCGAGCAAGGCGCGGGCCATATGAGCGCGCGTGTGCGACGGCGTCAGTCCGTAGAAGCAGCCGCGTGCGGATGCGTTCCACACCGGCGCCATGGCTCCGGTGAGGGCGGGGATGAAGGTCAGGCCGGCGGCACCCGGCGGCACCGTTGCCGCTTCCGCATGCAGCGCCTCGAAGCCATCGATCGACAGCAGCTCGCAGAGCCACGAGACGGCGCCGCCGGAGAGCCAGCCTGGATTCTCGAGAAAGTACATGCCGCCGGGATAGGCGTGGGTCTCCACCAGCCCGGCATCGTCGATGACCAGCCGCGGATGCACCGCGCCGACCACTTCGCCGGTGCCGAGCACGACGGCGAGCTGCCCGGGGTCGAGAAATCCGGCGCCCAGGGGCGTCGAGAAATCGTCGCCCGTGCCCACGGCGACAGGGATGCCGGCAGGCAAGCCGGTGGTCACAGCCCCCTCCGCCGACAAGGGCCCCGCGGCATCCGCCGCATCCGCCAGTTCGGGCAGCTCGTCGGCGCTGATATCGAAGCAATCCAGCAGCGCCGAGTCATAGCCGCGCCGCTCGATGCCGTAGAGCATGCTGGTGGAGGCCAGCGCATGGTCGATGACAGCGCGGCCGGTCAGCCGCGACACCAGATAGGAAACCGGCTGATGGAAACAGACGGCCGAGGCAATGCCGGGATCATGGCGTTTCAGCCACCGGATCTTCGCCGCCATGTGGCTGGCATCCAGCACCAGGCCGGCTCGCGCCCGCACCATCGCCGCCGGGACGTTAGCGATCTCCGCCTGGGCGCGGCGGTCCATCCAGATCAGGCAGGGCGTGATCGCCTTGCCCTTGCGATTGACCGCGAGGCAGCCGTCGAGCTGGCCGCAGATGCCGAGCGCGGTGACTTGCGATGCGTTGACGCCGGCCTGCGCCAGCGCGCGGGCGATGGTCGGGCCGAGCGCATGTTCCCACAGCCGCGGATCCTGCTCGGCCCAGCCGTTGCGCGGGAAGTTCGGCCGATAGGCCATGGCCGCCTCGCCGCGGACCGTGAGCGCGCCGTCGGTGACCGCCGCCTTCAGGCTCTGCGTGCCGATATCGATGCCGACGATCATGATGCGCCGCGCCCGGCCGTCCTCAACAGCAACCGGGAGCCGGTTCGGCGGCCTGCCCGTAGGTCTTGAACTTGTCGGCGACTGTCTTGATCTGCGCATCGGAAAGGATGTTCGGCTTCCCGGCGCACAAGGCACGCCAGTATTGCGCCGCCAACGTTTCCACTTCCACCGCCAGCCACATCGCCTTCTTGAGGGTGGGGCCGACCACGATCATGCCGTGATTCGCCAGCAGGCAGGCATTGCGTCCCTCCAGCGCCTTCAGCGCCGCATCCGCCAGCTCCTGCGTGCCATAGGTGATGTAGGGCACCAGGCGGATGTTGCTGCCGCCGGCGGCGGCGATCATGTAATGCACGGCCGGGATCTCCAGGCCGAGGATGCCGATGGTGGTCGCGAACATGGAATGGGTATGGACGATGCCGCCCACCTCGGGCCGCTTCGCCATGATGCTGGTGTGGAAGCGGTATTCGCTCGACGGCTTGCGGCGGCCGCTATGGCTGCCGTCCGGCCGCATCAGCACGATGTCGGACGCCTTCATCTCGTCATAGGCCATTCCCGATGGCGTGATCAGGAAGCCTTCTTTCACGCGCGCGCTGATGTTGCCGGAGGTGCCCTGATTGATTCCCCGGCGGTTCATATCCCGGCACGCGGCGACGATCTCGCGGCGCTGCGTTTCGTACTTCATTTCCGTTCTCTCCGATTTTCTTTTCGTTCGTTGCAGTCTGTCAGCTGCCGGCGGCGTCAGCGCTCACCAGAAGCTCGAGCGGCATGGCGGCCAAGGCTTCGGCCAGCGGCGGCTCAGGTTTCCTATCAGTCACAAGATGCGTGACCTTCTCGAAGTTTTCCACCCGCACCGGCGCAAAGCGGTTGAACTTGCTGTGATCGGCGACCACCACGGCGGTCCGCGCGGACAGCAGCATCTGGCTGTTCAGCTCGCTCTCTTCGCGCGTGTAGTCCATCAGCCAGCCGGCGGGCGAGATCGCGCCGGCGCCGAGGAACAGGAAGTCGGCGAAGTAGTGCGTCAGCATGGAGGTGGCGTCACGGCCGAGCGCCGCGCCATTGAGCGCTTGCACTTCGCCGCCGAGCATGAACACGCGGTTCTTGTTGCGGCCCATCAGCTTCATGCAGTTGAAGATGCTGTTGGTGAAGACCGTCAGGCCCTGGTGCGATTGCAGCGCATCGGCGACGCTTTGCACCGTGCTGCCGCTGGCAAGGAACACCGTGGCGCCGTCGGGCACCAGGCTGGCCGCCAGGCGGCCGATGGCGCGCTTGCCCTCGGCGTTGATCACTTCGCGGACGGCGATTTCCGGCTCGGTCCGCTCCAGCGACAGGGCGCCGCCATGGGTCTTCCGCAGCGCCTGGCGGTCGGCCAGCAGCATGATGTCGCGCCGCACGGTCTCCCGCGACACCTTGAGCTTGCGCTGGATCTCCGTGATCGACAGCGAGCCCCGCTGGTTGACCATGCTCAAGATCATGCTTTGCCGCTGTTCCGCTAACACCGGTCGAACTCCTCGAACGCCGTGGCCCAGGCCCCTTGTGAGGTATTTTTAGCACCCTGTTGCATTTTTTGGCAATTGTGTTGTAATTATTGCTGTGCGTACAAGCCTGAAGCCTGGGGAGGCAACGTCATGACGAAAGTTAACAAGGGCGTATCGGCACGGAAACTGGCGCGGGCCTTGCGCCTCTCGCGCCGCGCGATGCTCACGGGGGCTGCGGCCGCCGCGGGTCTGGCCGTTTCATGGAAGGGACCGTTCATCAGCGATGCGGCGGCGGCAACGCCGACCCTGCGGCCTCTGATGTGGCTAGCCCTATGCGATCAAGGAGACGATCGCGAGCTTCGAAGAAAAGTACAAAGCGACCTTCTCGCCGACCTTCTTCGACGGCAATTCCGAAGCCTTCAACAAGATGAAGGTGGGCGGCACCAAGGATTTCGATATGGTGATGGGCGACGGCTTCTGGCCGCGCCTCTATTTCCGCCAGGGTCTGACCCAGGCGGTCGATTACGGCAAGATCCCCAACATGTCCGGCGTGTTCCCGGATTTCCTGCCGCCGAACTTCCCGCTGCTCGCCGATGAATCCGGCGCCAACAAGGTCGCGGCGCCCAATTGCTGGGGCGGCTACGGCATTACCGTCAACACCTCGCAAGTCGCGGCCGAAGACATCGGCTCGATCGGCCTGCTGCTGAACGAGAAGTACGCCGGCCATCTCGCGACGAATTCGCGATTCGAGGAAAACATCGCCCTGATGGGCATTCTCGCGGCGACCAACCTCGGCACCATCGGCGGCGAGCGGCCCGACGGCAAGCCGTTCAATCCGTACAACCTGACGGACGCCGAGCTGGAGGAAACCAAGAGACTGCTGATCGCCCAGAAGAAGCTGCTGATGACCCGCTATCAGGACTACGACGCGCTCGATCGCCTGATGCGCGGCGGCGCGGTGTGGGCGGCGCCGGAATTCTCCGAGACCTACCGGCACCTCACCGTGCTCCGGAAGGAAGGCAAGCTCGACTTCGACGTTCAGCATGTGCTGAAGCCGAAGGAAGGCGGCCTGGGCTGGGTCGATACCTGGATGATCAGCGCCGACGCGGACTCCGAGCGCGTCGAGCTGGCCCATCACTGGGTCAACGAACTCCTGCAGAAGGAGAACTATGTGCGGGTGGTCCGGTCGACAGGCTATGGCGGCACGGTCGATGTGCGCGACCTGCTGACGGCGGACGAGAACGAGCTCTATTTCCATGAATCGCAGTGCTGAGGCGGCACAACTGCACATGTTTGACCAGCCATCCTCGCCAGAGAAGTGGGAGAGAATCTGGTCGGACGTAGAAGCCTCCTGACGTTGCCTGCGGCGACGGCGGCGCCTATCCTTGGCGGGGGGCGCCGCCGTACCTTTTTCTTCATCGATGATCGGAGACACCGTGCCGTCCGCGGTACTAACTCTGCAATCCGTCACCAAGCGGTTCGGGTCCGTCACGGCTGTCGATCGCATCGATCTCACCATTGAACGCGGCGAGTTCTTCGCCCTGCTGGGTCCCAGCGGCTCCGGCAAGACCACCATGCTGCGGCTCATCGCCGGCCTGGAACAGCCCGACGAGGGGCGGGTGTCGATCGGCGGCGCGCGATGTCACGGCACTGCCGCCCTATGCCCGGCATGTCGGCATGGTGTTCCAGAACTTCCTGCTGTTCCCCCATAAGACGGCGGCGGAGAACATCGTTTTTCCCCTGCGCATGCAGCGTGTCGGCCGGGCCGAGCGCGACGAGCGCCTGGCCTGGGCGCTGAAGCTGATGCGGCTGGACGGCCTCGCCGACCGCTATCCCAACGAGATGTCCGGCGGCCAGCAGCAGCGCGTGGCGCTGGCGCGCGGCCTGATCTCGCGGCCGGCGCTGCTGCTGCTCGACGAACCGCTGGCCAATCTGGATCGCGAGCTGCGGTCGGAGATGGAGGTGGAGATCCGCCGCTACCAGAAGCAGCTGGAAATCCCCTTCGTCTATGTCACGCACAATCAGGAGGAAGCGCTGACGATGAGCGACCGGATCGCCGTCATGCGCAACGGCGCCTTCGAGCAGGTCGCCGCCAAGACCGAGATCTACACCAACCCGGCGACTTCATTCGTCGCGGGCTTCGTCGGCCATGCCAACCGCTTCGACGGCAGCCTGCAGGCGATCGCCGGCGACGACCGCGCAGTTCAACTGGAAGGGCACGGCGCTGGCTGGTGCCGGCGCCGCGCAACGGTCAGCCCGGCGCTGTGGCGCAGTTCTCCATCAAATATGAGGATCTGGAGATCGCCCGCGGCGACGGCGGAAGCGGGCAGGCGGAACTCAACGCCATCGCCGGCACGCTGCGCGACATCATCTTCAAGGGCCAGACCGCGAACTACCTCGTGCTGCTCAAGGACGGTTCGGAGATCGTCGTCAGCGGCGCGCCGCGCGAACTCCATCTGCAGCCGGGCGAGGCGGTGACCGTGCATTGGCCCGCCAGCCGCGGCGCCACGTTCCTGGTCTGACCCGATGGCCGCCGATAGCTGGCTCCGACTGACGCACCGGCCGCAATGGCGCTTCGCGTTCCTGGCCGGGCCGGGCGCGCTGTTCATCGTCATCGCGCTGCTGCTGCCGCTGCTGACGATCGTCGTGTTCAGCTTCTGGCGCACGGAAAGTTATGAGCTCTACGCCGACTGGAATCTGGACAACTACCGCCTGATGCTGGGCGAGGCCGCCTACCGCACGTTTTTCCTGCGCTCGCTGATCACCTCCGTGCTGGTATCGCTCGCCTGCCTCGTCATCGCCTGGCCCATCGCCTATTTCATCGCCCGTTATGGCGGCCGCTACCGCCTGCTGCTGGTGCTGCTGCTGGCTGCGCCGTTCTTCACCGGGATCATTCTGCGGGTCACCGGCCTTCAAGCCCTGTTCGGCCCCATCGGCCTGATCAACATGGCGCTTGGCGAATTCGGCATCCCTCCCATCGGCGCGCTCATGTACACGCAGTTCGCCGCCGGCATTGGCCTGGTCTATCTCTATCGTGCCGTTCATGGTGACGGCGATCTATCTGTCGCTGGTGAACTTCAATTTCGAACTGCTGGAGGTGGCCAAGATCAACGGCGCCCATCCCTGGCGCGCCTTCATCGAGATCACCTGGCCGTTGAACTGGATCGGTACGGCCATTGGTCTGGTGCTCGTATTCATCCCCTGTCTCGCCTCGGCGGTGACCCAGCGATTCCTCGGCGGCCCGCAGGCGACTTCCTTCGGCATGAGCCTGGCGCAGCAATTCGGCGAGACCGGCACCTGGGCCCTGGGCTCGGCGATGGGTGTGTTCCTGTTCTTTGCCTCGCTGGTGGTGATCCTGGCGATGCGCCGCACCATCGATCTCAAGCGCAGCGGCTTCACCGGGGTGATCAATCAATGACGCATCGGGGAACGCGATGGGGCAGCGTTGTCATGGGCGTGATGCTGTTCGCGCTCTACGTCTTCCTCTACGCGCCGGTGTTCTATGTGATTTTCGCGTCGTTCTCCGCAGACATCGTCTGGCCGTTTCCGCCGGCCTTCTCGGCGATGTCCTATGAGGATCTGTTTGCCAGCTCCCTGTATGGCGGTGCGCTGGTCAACAGCCTGACTTTGGGAGTCGGCAGCGCCGTGCTTTCGACCTTGCTGGCCACCGGCGGCGCCATCGGCATTCTTCGCTACCGCGCCCGCTGGCGCGGGCTGGCGCTGTTGCTGTTCCTGGCGCCGCTGTTCGTGGCCGAGCTGCTGATCGGCATTTCCACGCTGGCCTTCAATGCGAAGGTGCTGGAACTGCAGGGCAACATGTATTCGGCCATCGCCGCGAATGCGATTCCGGGCACCTCGTTCGCCTTCCTGATCATCCTGTCGCAGCTCGTGCGCTATGACTGGGCGATGGACGATGCGGCGATGGTGTTCGGCGCGGGGCCTGTGCGCTGCTTCCTCGAGATCACGCTGCCGATCATCTGGCCCTGCCTGTTCGGCGCCTTCCTGATCAGCTTCATCCTCGCCTTCAACAATCTGGAGATCTCGTTCTACAACCTTGGCGCCATTCCGACATTGCCCTCGGTTGCCTGGGGTTCGCTGCAGATTCGGACTCGGGCCGGAACTGTTTGCGCTGGCGTCGATGGTCAATTTCGTCGTCTTCGCCATCTTCGCGATCATGTATGTGCTGATGCGCTACCGCATCGTGCAGTTCGGCTATCGCGGACCTTAGCCGCCGCCCTTGTCTGAGACGCGCCGCCGCGCGAAGCTGCGCTTGGTTTCATACATCGCGAGGCTGTCATGTATACGCTCTACGGCAAGGCCGGCTGGGGCTCCGTCATCGTCGAGGCGCAGCTCGAACTCGCCGGACTGCCTTATCGAATCGAGGAAGTCGATCCCCTGGAGAGCGCCGCCGACCGCGACCGGCTGGCCAAGTTCAATCCGCTGGCGCAGCTGCCCACGCTGATCCTGCCTGATGGCCAGGTGATGACGGAGAGCGCGGCCATCACCCTGCATATCGGCGACCGGGCGCCGAAGGCGGAGCTGGTGCCGCCGGCCGGCGACAAGGCACGGGATCCGTTCCTGCGCTGGCTCGTCTTCATCGTCGCCAACATCTATCCCATGTTCACCGTCGGCGACGATCCCAGCCGCTTCGTCGCGGACTCCATCGCGCAAAAGGAGCTGCGGGTCAGCACCGAGAACTACAAGAGCCGGTCCTGGCAGATCGTGGAATCGAGCATTGCGCCGAAGCCCTGGTTCCTGGGCACGCGCTTCTCCGCCCTCGACATCTTCGCCGCCACGATCACGCGCTGGCGGCCGCGGCGCGAATGGTACAAGGCGAACTGCCCGAAGCTGCATGGCGTTGCCCTGGCGGCCGATGCCGAACCGCGCCTGGCCAAGGTGTGGCAGCGCAATTTTCCGTGAACCGTCTGGCAATCGTTAGGGGGAGATCGTCCTATCAATCCGGATAACAGCTTTCGGCCGTCTTTTGGCGTATAATCCCCGTGCCGAGACTGGTTAACGTTGCCTTTACGACGATCGGCGTAACCTGGAAGACCGGCCATCCAGCCGGCGCAGGCCTTGCCTGCGATCTCCGGGAATTTTGACGGCGGCAAGAGGCGCGGCGAGGCGAATGAAGCTTCTCGATCGATGGCGGGGCTGGCTGCGCGACATCAGTATTCGCGACAAGATTCTCGTGGGCTATTTTCTGCTGGGCCTGCCGATCATCGCCACGCTGGGTCTCACATCCTACGGCGCTCATCACCTGATGGCGCAGCTCGAGAGCCTGCGCACCGAGACGATCCCGGTGCTCAGCAGCCTGGAGAACATCCGGTCCGCCAGCCTGAAGGTCACGGAAGCGATCGGCTCCTTTGCCCTGCTGAATGCGGTGGCGCGCGAAGCTGATGATCCGCCCAATCCGTTCTCGCTGGACAAGCGCAATGAAATCTTCGCCGATCTGCTGGAGTTCGACGGCGCCATGGCGCGCTTCGTGCTGACCGGCGATATCCGCGCGCGCTCCGAGGAGCGTTTGATTCTGGACCTGCGCATTCAGAAGGACGATCTCTCGCGCGAAGCCTATCAGGTGCTCCGGCTGGTGGACCGCAAGGCCTCGCCCGAGGACATTCTCGCCTGGCGGCAACGATTCGACGACATGGCCGGCAACTTCCAGACGCTGATCGACGGCGCTTTGCGGGTCGAAAAGGCGGCGTTGGAGCAGCGCCAGGAACAGCTCAGTACGCAGATCCGCCGCCAGGTGCTGATCGCCACGCTGATCGCACTGGCGACCGGCGCGCTGGCCCTGCTCGGCGGCTATCGCATCTCCAACGCCGTCGCGACGCCGATCCGGCGCTTGAAGAAAGCGGCGGTCAGCATCGCCGAAGGTCAGTTCGATCTGCCGGACCTGCACGCCAGCGGCGACGAGGTGGGCCAGCTCGCCAAGCGGTTCTCGGAAATGGCGCGGAAACTCCAGGGATTGATGAGCGATCTGCGCGACCGCGCAGATACCGCCGAAGGCGCCAACCGCGCCAAATCGTCCTTTCTAGCCCATGTCAGCCATGAGCTGCGCACGCCGCTGAACGCCATCATCGGCTTCTCGGAGATCCTGCGCGCCGAGCCGCAGGGGCCGCTGGGCTCCGACCGCTACCGCGATTATGTCGGCGACATCCACAGCAGCGGCAATCATCTGCTGAAGCTGGTGAACGATCTGCTGGACATGGCCAAGGCCGAGGCCGGCCGCCTGGAAATCCGCGAGGACGTGGTGGACATGCAGGAGGTGGTGCAGGCCTGTGCCGCGCTGCTGGCGCCGCTCTGCAAATCCGCCGGCGTCGAGCTGTGGATGAAAGTCGTCGCCGGCGATCGCTGCCTGCGCGGCGACGAAGTGCGCCTGCGGCAGATCCTGCTCAACATCCTCAATAACGCCGTGAAATTCACGCCAACGGGCGGCCGCGTCAGCCTCACCGTTGCGTGGAACGAGGAGAACGCGCTGGAGGTCGAGGTCAGCGATACCGGCATCGGCATCGCCCCTGACGATCTGGGCAAGGTGCTGCTGCCCTTCGGCCAGGCCGGCGACATCATGACGCGGAAGCATCAGGGCACGGGCCTCGGCCTGCCGCTGACCAAGGCGCTGGTGGAACTGCATGGCGGCCGCCTCCGGATCGAAAGCGCGCTGGGGCAGGGGACGACGGTACGCATCGCCTTCCCGCCGCAGCGCACGGTCATCGCCGTGCCGGCATCGCCGCCGCCGGCATCAAAGCCGGCCTCGACGGAATCCGATCTTGCGGAAGTGCGCGCCGCGCGCGCGTAGCGTCAGGCCGCCGCGCATCGCCGGATCTTCCGGGAGTTAAGCTTTGCCGTCGGGCGTTGCTGTCTGGTGTTCGCCCGGATCCACCGCCCGCAGCGCCACCACGCCGCTGTCGATCAGCAATTTGCCGGCATTTTCGAAGTTAACCGTGACGCGCCGGCCGGTGACCGACTGCACCTGTCCCAAACCCCAATCCGGCCGGTCGGGATGAACGACATAGGCGCCGGGCGTTAGTGTTTGCAGCGGTTCCAGACTCATCCTCGCTCCTTGAAGACCCTGCGAACTCCGCATAGGTTCTCCGGCGGCGAAGCTAGCGCGGGGGATGCGGCGGCTCAATGAGCGGCGGCAGCGCGGCTTTGGCGCATCTGAAACGACCGGTCCTGATCGTGCCGGCGGCAGGAATAGAGGGAAAGCCTATGGCCGTTCAAGTCGACCTACGGGTGCTCGAGCTGATGGCGTCGAAGATCTGCCACGATCTCATCAGTCCGGTGGGCGCGATCGGCAACGGCCTCGAACTCCTGGAAGACGATGTCGGCGGCGATACCGCCAAGGAAGCGCTGCAGCTATCGCAGAACTGCGTGCGGCGGGCCTCGGCCCTGCTCGAGCTGTTCCGCATGTCCTACGGCACCGCCGGATCGGATACCGGCCTGGCGTGGGATGCGGCCAAGGCGCTGGCGGGCGGCTTCCTGGCCGGCACCAAGATGACTCTCAACTGGCCGGTCCTGCCGGCCGGCACCGCGCTGCCGCCGGGCGCCAGCAAGCTGCTGCTCAATCTGGTGGTGCTGGCGGGGGATCTTCTGCCGCGCGGCGGCTCGATCGCCATCGGCGTGGCGCCGGGGCCGCGCGGGCAGGTCTTGCGGGTCACCGCCTCGGGCCAGGATGCCCGCATCAGCGAAGACCTGGCGGGCGTGCTGAAGGGCGCCGTGGCTGTTTCGTCGCTCTCCGCCAGGACCATCCATGGCTATTTCAGCCAGCGGCTCGCGGAATCCATGGGCAGCCGAATCGACGCGGCGCCCGGGGCACCCGGCAGCGTCATGCTGACGGCCCAACTGGCGGCCTAACGCTTTCAAACTTCGGCGGTTTTGTCGCATCTGCCGCTGATTTTCACGCAATATTAAGGGCAATTTGCCATTCTGCCTGCCATTCGGCCGGGTCCGCCGCCTCGAACGGCGGCGGGCGCTGGCCATGATGCTGCCCGCTGAGAGGCAGCGGACACCGGGCGCGGTAGTGTGGAATGGACGATCTGCTGAATGTTTTCATCGCCGAGACCTCGCAATCCCTCGATGAGGGCGAGGTCAGCTTTTCGGCGATTCAGAAATCGCCCGGCGACCATGAGGCCATCGACAATCTGCTGCGCCTGATGAGCTCGATCCGCGAGACGTCGGGCTTTCTCGGCCTGCCGGCGCTGAATGCCATGGCGGTCATGGCCGTGGATCAGTTGAGCCAGCTCCGCTCGTCCAAGGGCACCGACGCCTGGGAGCGTATTCCAGCGGTGAAGGAATCCCTGCGCGTGCTGCGGGCGCTGCTCAGCGACCTGGCGCAGCGCTCCGGCGGACCGGAGGCTTCCAAGGCGGAGCAGAAGGCCAGGGAAGCCAGAGCGGCGAAGGAACCGGCGGCGAAAGAACCTGCCGCCCGGGAGCCGAAGGACTCCAAGCCGGACAAGAGCCCGTTCGAGACCAAGCCGAAGCGAGCCGTGAAAGCGCCGCCGAAGCCGCCGGTGGAAGCTGACGAGGAAGAGGAATTGCCTCCAGCCAAGCCGGTGAAGGCCGCCAAGGCGCCTGAACCGCCGGTGGATGAGGCCGACGAGGACGAGTTGCCGCCGGCCAAGCCGGCCAAGGCGGCCAAGACCAAGCGGGTCCCGGTGCCTGTGGCGGACACCCCGCCGGCACCCGTGGCAGAGGCCCCGGCAGCAGTGGCGCCCGTCCCGACGGTGGTGGCGCCGGTAGCCGTGGCAGCCCCGGAAGCAGCACCTCCGGCGGCGAAGTCCGATCCAGTGCCCCAGGCTCCCGAGCCGGCCGCACCGCAGGTGGCGGAGGCTCCCGTGCCTGTGCCAGCGCCCATAGCCCCCACCGTTGCGCCCGTGGCCGCGGAAGCCGCCCCGGCGCCCATTGCGCCGCCCATGATGGCCGGCTCCGTGGTGGTCCAGGCCCAGACCCTGGAAAACCTGCTGAGCACCGTTAACAATTTGATGGCAGCGCAGGCGGAGATGATCCAGCTCATGCGCGGCCTGGGGGTCGTCATGCCCCGCGGCAATGGCGCGCCGAAGTCCTCGGCGCGGCAGCCGAGCGAACCGAAAGTGCTGGCCAACCGGCCGCGCGTCGATAACGGCGCCCAGCCGACCGCCGACGCGGCGACCCGCGCGCCCACCTCGATCACAGAGGAAACCGCCGTTCCCAACGGCAATGTGGTGCGCCTGCGGGACAGGCGCGGCGACAACGGTGTCGAGATCGTCGATGCCGCGCCCGTCATGCCGCCGGTGAAAACCCAGATGCAGGCGCTGGAAGAAGCAGCGGAAGCCCAGCTCGATGATGGTGCGCCGCTGCAACTCTTCAGCGGCGCCAACGGCCGCATCCGCACCGTCGAGATCTCCAAGGTCGGCCGCGTCGCCGACGTCGATGTGGCGGCGATCGACAGCAGCCGCGCTCTTTGGATGGCGGAAATCGATGAATTGCTGGTGCCGCTGGTGGCTTGCGATCGCGATCTGGCGCTGCCGGAGAAGGGCCCCGTGCCGATCATCGTGCTGTCGTTCGACGGCCAGTGGCTTGGCCTGATGACCGCGGAAATCGGCGCCGTCACCAGCGCCATCGTCGACACGTCCTATGCCGATCTCCATGCCGGCCGCGCCGGCCTGGCCACGGTGAACGGCCAGGAGCTCGAGGTCATCGAACCGGCCTACTATCTGGCCGAAGCCCTGCGCCAGCGCACCCGCGTCGCCGCGCGCCGCACCGCGAGCAAGCAGAAGCGCAGCAGTGCCGCGGCCGCGACGATCATGGCTGAGGCCGACGATCTCTTCGTGCGCAAGCCCGGCCAGTAATTTTCCTTAGTCGCGGCCCATATCGAGGGCCGAAATCCAGACAACAAAACACCGGGATCCGATTTCGGACCCCGGTGTTTTTGTGCCGGAAAATCTTGGCCGCGATTAGGCGGCCGGCTTGGCCGTATCTTTTTCCTCGGTGGGATCGCGCAGTACGTAGCCGCGGCCCCAGACGGTCTCGATGTAGTTGTCGCCGCCCGTGGCCGACGCCAGCTTCTTGCGCAGCTTGCAGACGAACACGTCGATGATCTTCAGCTCGGGCTCGTCCATGCCGCCGTAGAGATGGTTGAGGAACATCTCCTTGGTCAGCGTGGTGCCCTTGCGGAGCGACAGCAACTCGAGAATGCCGTACTCCTTGCCGGTGAGATGCAACGGCTGGCTTTCCACTTCGACGACCCGGGTGTCGAGATTGACCGACAGCTTGCCGGTCTTGATCACCGAGTTCGAATGGCCCTTGGACCGGCGCACGATTGCCTGGATTCGGGCAATCAGTTCGCGCTTGTCGAACGGCTTGGTCAGATAGTCATCGGCGCCGAAGCCGAGACCCTTGATCTTGTTGTCCAGTTCGCTGAGACCCGACAGGATCAGGATCGGCGTATTGACCCGTGCCTGGCGCAGCCGCCGCAGCACTTCGTAGCCGTCGATGTCGGGAAGCATCAGGTCGAGCAGTATGATGTCGTAATCATACAGCTTGCCGATCTCCAGACCGTCTTCCCCGAGGTCCGTTGAATCGACAATGAAATTTTCCGACTTGAGCATCAATTCGATGCTCTGAGCCGTGTTCGAATTGTCTTCGACGAGTAGTACCCGCATGAGCCCCGCTCCGGCAGTTAGTCTGTGGATAAAGCTTAACCCTTTAACCACTTTGACGCCTAGGTAGTTAACAAACCTTTACCGCCGCCGAAAAAAAGTTGTCCAATCGTTTAAAAAGAGCGTTCACGTTTGCTTAACTAATGGAGCGGCATACTCCCTTTAACTTATTGATTCGTCGGCGGTTAATCCACGGTTTTGGATCTTCGCCGACGGTCCGGAAAGCCCGCCGGGAGGGTTGCCGAAAGATAACCTTGTCAGACGGCACGCGGGCAAAGGGGTTAGAGCTTAGTGACTGCCCTTGACCATATGCTTCGAGTGCACCGCTGGCTGTGCCGCGAAAAACAGCGGGACCTCGAAGAATTGGAGCGCCTTGCCAAACGTTTGCGCAGCGATCTTCAGCAGCTGCAGGCGCCGGAGCAAAGCGGTCTGATCGACCCGGCCGTCACTGGCCGGCGCGCCCGGCTGGAGCAATCCATTGCCAACGCCGACGGGGCGCTGTCCCGCGCCCAGGCCGATCTGGCGCAAGCCCGCATCGAGCTGGGCCATATCGAGCGCCGGGAGGCGGGCCGCGCATCACCGCTGCCCGAGCAGTTCCGCCATGCCCGCCGCGCCCGCGGCCGGCGATCCTAGATCTCCTCAAGACACCCGATAAACCAAGCAAAAGGGCCGCAACCCCTGAGGTCGCGGCCCTTTGCTTATCTGCGTCGGTCGCCGGCTTTTCGCCGTGGTTTTTAGCTCAGGTTACCGGCTGGCTGCTCGTCGCTGCGGTAGTCCTGCAGCCGCGTCACCCGTAGGCCGCGAAGGCCATGGCGGTCGATCAGCCGCTGCCAAGACAGAAACTCCTCCACCGAAAGCGTATAGCGTTGGCAGGCCTCATCCAGCGTGATGAGCCCAGCGCGTACGCCGGCCACCACTTCGGCCTTTCGGCGGATGACCCAGCGCTTAGTTCCGGGGGGCGGCAAATCGTCGAGGGTCAGAGGTTCACCCTCCGGCCCGCGCGCCGCTCCCTTGTGATTGTCCGGCTCTAGGCTCATCAACTTCTCCTGCTATCCACACGTAGACTCAAGGCGTGCTCCATCCACGCCCGAAACAATACAGGCCGGCACTTAAAAAAAACCTAAACTGACCCGTTAAGATATTGTCCTGATTGGCTCTGTTGCCGTCGGACCTTAATAAAGACTAATGGAATACCGACTGCTCACGGGCCGGGAATCGGCTCATTCCAGACCCCATATCTAGCGGCCCGGCCAATCCAGCTGATGGTTGCCGGTGGAACCAATTCTGCGCCAATCCGGGGCTCGCTAACTAATTTGAAAGGGAGTTATAACAAACTGAATTATAAGGATAATACGCTGTGAACCTTAATCGCCCCGGCGATCTTGCGGGGAAAATGGAATCCCATATACTCCGCGCCGCTTCACGTTGGAAAAGACCACCAAAAGCGAAAGACATGAAGGTTACCTTGCCTCCCGATTACCGTCCCAGCGAACGGGAAGAATTTATGAATCCCCTGCAGCGCGAATATTTCCGCCGAAAATTATTGGATTGGCGGTCCGAACTGCTGCAGGAATCGACCGAAACCCTGTCCCACCTCCAGGAAGAGAGCCTGGCGGAGCCGGACTTGGCCGACCGGGCCTCCCTGGAGACCGACCGGGCCTTGGAACTGCGCACCCGGGACCGGGAGCGCAAGCTGATCTCCAAGATCGACGACGCGCTCCGGCGGATCGAGGACGGCACCTACGGCTATTGCGAGGAAACCAATGAGCCGATTGGCATAAAGCGCCTGGAGGCCCGTCCGATCGCCACCTTGAGCGTCGAGGCCCAGGAACGCCATGAACGGCTGGAGCGGACCAGGCGCGACGACTGAACGGTCAGTTCGCGGCGATTTGCCGCTGACAATTGAACGGAACGGCCTCAGGACGCGCGAAGGTCCGGGGAGCGCCGCCGATGCCAAGGTAGGGATTCATTAACTTTACCTATTTTTAAGCGCATCCGGTTAGGATTATCGTAAGAATTTCGGGCAGAACGCGTCTGCCCGGTTGCTGCCCAGGGGTCGGGGATCGCGCCCAGCCGGGGTCGCGCGTGGGGATAGGGGATCGCGATTACAAAGCCGGACCGTAAAGACTCCGGCAGGCCGTGAAAGGGCCGTTTAGGGCGCGTCATGTCCAGCGCTAACCTGGAAGGACGGAGATCAGTCGTCGTCGGAAGGCAAGTGGCCGGCGATCATTCTGGCATTCCTCGGCGCTGCGCTCAGCATCTCCGCGTTCTTTATCCTGACCACCAACATCGGCATGAGCAAGGTGACGGCCTTCTACTGGGTCGGCATCAGCGTCGGCATCGGCCTGTCGCTGCTCTCCCTGGCGGTCTCCCTGCTCATCAACCGCCGCCGCGCCCAGCGCGAGCGCGATCTCTTCGCCTCCAGTCTGGATACGCTGCCGATCGCCCGCCAGATCGTCTCGCCCGACGGCAAGGTGGTGTTCACCTCCACCGCGTTCCGGCAGATGTTCCCGAGTGTCGACAAGCCGGTGAAGACCACGCTGGCGGCACAACTTGTCGGCGAGCCCGATGAGGCCGACCGGCTGGCGCGGCTGGAAGCCCAGGCGGCGGTCGGCATCGCCGGCCATGCCGAGGTTACCGTGCGCATGGCCAATGGCGGCGTCGAATGGCGCGATGTCAGCGCCTCGCCGCTGCAGCTATTGCCCGGCTATGTGGTGTGGGGCGTCGAGGACGTCACGCCGCGCCGCCAGGTCGAAGCCCTGATCCGCCGGGAGCAGGAGCGCTTCGCCGACCTCGTGGAGCGGGCGCCCATCGGATTTTATTCCGTCGACGAGACCGGCCGCTTCCAGTTCATCAACGCCACGCTGTCGAATTGGCTGGGTATCCCCCGCGCCGACGTGGCGGCCGGCCGTGTCTATCTGCAGGATCTCCTGGCGCCGCCGGTGGCGCCGGATACGCCGCCTTACAGCCCCTTCGCCGGCGAGGTGACCGGCGGCGAAGTGACTCTCCGCGGGCCTGAAGGCAAGACGCTCCACGCCTATATCCGGCAGGAGGTGGTGCCCAGCGATTCCGGCTCGGGCCTGCGCACCCGGTCGGTGGTCCACGATCTCGGCCGCGAACGCGCGCTCGAAGCGGCGCTGCGTTCGTCCGAGCAGCGCTTCCAGCGGTTCTTCGCCGAGGCGCCGATCGGCATCGTGCTGATCGACCAGGGCGGCCGCGTGCAGGAATGCAATGCCCATTTCCGCACCATGGTCGGCGTGCAGTCCAGCGATCTCGTCGGCTTTGAGTTCCTCGGCTTCATCGACGAGCAGGACCGGCCGGCGGTCTCCACCCGCCTGTCCGCCGCCAATGCCAGCGGCCCGGGCACGCCTGTCGATGTCAGCCTGAAATCGCTGCAGCCGCGAAAATCAACTCTCTATATATCTCCCCGCGACACCGCCGTCGGCGAGACCGCCGGCTGGATCGCCCACTTCATCGACATCACCGAGCGCAAGAACCTGGAAGTCCAGGTGGCGCAGTCGCAGAAGATGCAGGCGGTGGGCCAGCTCGCCGGCGGCATCGCCCACGACTTCAACAACCTGCTGACGGCGATGATCGGCTTCTGCGACCTGCTGCTGGTGCGACACCGCGCCGGCGACCAGTCCTTCGCCGACATCATGCAGATCAAGCAGAACGCCAACCGCGCCGCCAACCTGGTGCGCCAGCTTCTGGCCTTCTCGCGCCAGCAGACGCTGCAGCCGCGGGTGCTCAACATCACCGACGTGCTGGCGGAACTGTCCCATCTGCTGCGCCGCCTGATCGGCGAGAACATCGAGCTGAAGATGACCCACGGCCGCGACCTGTCGCCGGTCAAGGTGGATCACGGCCAGCTCGAGCAGGTGATCATCAATCTCGCTGTCAACGCCCGCGACGCCATGATCGGCGGCGGCACGCTGACGATCCGCACCGAGAACGTGGCCACCGCTCAGCCGATGACCCGCGGCTCGGAAATCATGCCGCCGGGCAGCTACGTCATGGTGCAGGTGATCGACACCGGCCACGGCATTCCGCCGGGAATCGTCGATCGCATCTTCGATCCCTTCTTCTCCACCAAGGAAGTCGGCTCCGGCACCGGCCTCGGCCTGTCGACGGTCTACGGCATCGTCAAGCAGACCGGCGGCTTCATCTTCGTGGAATCGAAGCCGAAGCAGGGCGCCACCTTCTCGATCTATCTGCCGCGCCATGTGCCCGGATGCGGCCAGCCCCGAGCCGGTCATCGCCGAGAACATGGCCGAAGCGGTGCAGACCGCCGATCTCACGGGCATCGGCACCGTGCTGCTGGTGGAGGATGAAGACGCCGTCCGCCTGTTCGGCGCCCGCGCGCTCCGCAACAAGGGCTACAACGTGCTGGAAGCCCGCAGCGGCGAAGCGGCGCTGGAGATCATCAACAGCGCCGCCGCGAACAAGCAGCCGATCGATCTCCTGATCACCGACGTGGTCATGCCGCGCATGGACGGCCCGACGCTGATCAAGGAAGTGCGCTCGAAGCAGCCGACCATGAAGGTGATCTTCATATCGGGCTATGCCGAGGACGCGTTCCGGAAGCGCCTGGACGAAAACGCCGACATCCACTTCCTGCCCAAGCCCTTCACCCTGAAGCAGCTCGCCGGCAAGGTGAAGGAAGTCCTGCGCGAGGGCAGCGCTTAGCGCCGCATCGCTGCCGCGGCGCCAGCCGCAGATCTGTTCCACTCACGATCGCCACCGCCGCCAACCCCAATCACCCCCTTGACGTCCCTGCGATTGCGAGTCATTCTTAATTGCAGGATAGGCGGGCGCGAGGGCTCGTCCCGGCGAACCGGAGAAGGGAATGGCTCACGACGCGCAGCCTCACTGGCAAGAACCGGGCCTGCGCCCGGTCACTGATCTGATTCTGGCGGAGCAGATCGTGGTCTGGACGCTGCGGCGCTACCGCGCCGGCGGCGAGCGGCTGGAAGGCCTGGCGGGAACCTTTCGCCAGGTCTTCGGCCTCGGCGGAGTCGAGGCGGCGCTGGCGGCGGCCGGGCTGGTGATCGGCGCCCTGGAACGCCATAGCCGGCGCACGGAGTTGCGGCCGCAGCCCGTCGCGGCCGAGGCCAGCGGCGCGGCCAATGATGCGGGCATCCACCGGCTTTATCTCTCTCATACCGAATTGTCGGTCCTCCGCCTCATCGCGGCGGCGCAGCGCAGCGATTCCCTGACCGCCGCCGCCGTGGTCGCCTGGCTGGCGCGGCCGGCGGGCCAGCGTCAATTGCTCGACGGCGCCCGCGCCTTCGCCGCCTGCCTCACCGCCGCCGGCCAGCATCTGCCGGCCGAAGCCGAGGGCCTGGTCCAGCCGGTTGCTCCGCGCGGCGCCGTGCTCGGCTCGGCCTATCAATCGACCGATCTGCAGCCAGACGAGAAGCTGGTCCTGGTGGCGATGCGCCTGTGGGTGCGCCGGGCGATGCAGAACGAATGCGGCGGTCCGGTGCTGTATCGTCATTTGGCCGAACACGGCGCCGCCGAGGCCGCGCCCGGCCTGCATGGCATGCTCTATAATCTGGGCACCGCGGCGCGGCGGCCGATCGACATGCGCTGCCCCAATTGCACCGGCCTGTCGCCCGACGAGGCGCGGCTGATCCATGCGCTGGCCTCAGCACAGGCTGCCCGTGACGGCAGCGTGCTCGACGTCATGCTGGAGTTGCTGGCGCCCGCGGCGGCGCGCCTGACGGTAGAGCCGGCGCGCGGCGCCGCGCGGGCCCTGGCGATAGCAGGCGTGGCGCTGCCGCTGCGCGACTGGGATTTCGCCACCTTGGCCCTGGAGGCCGCACCGTCGGCAGAGCCGTCGCCGCTGCAGGCGGATGGCCTTGATTGCGACAGCGGCTGCGATGATGAGGCCGGGCGCGGCCGGCCCCGGGTGCTGCATTAGCATGTCGGCGATCGATCCCGCCTTCACCCGCAGCCGCGGCCTGATCGCGTTCGGCATCGCCGGGCGCGATACGCGGCGCGCAGCGGCGCCGCTGGATACCGGCGATCTGCTTGACTTGGCGCTGTTGGGGCTGGCGGCGGAACCGCGCCCGCCCCGGCAGCGCCTCACCGTGGAGCGCGCGGCCGGATTGCTGCGCCGTCTCGGCGGCCCGCTCTTGTCTCCGACGCTGGATGTGGTGACGGGCCGCGCCCGGCGTCTCATCGAGGCGGGTCATGTCGAGATGGCGCGGGATCCGGCCGCGCCTCCTGCCGTCCGGCCGCATCCGGACCTGCCGATGCCGCTGCATCTGCGGGTAACGGCGGCGGGCGCCCAGCGGCTGCGCGATCTCCTGCTGGCGCCGGAGCCCGACGATGCCGCGCCCCAGGCCGATCTCGCCTTCGCGCTCAAGCTCTGCCTGATGGACCGGCTGGACGCCGATGGCCGCGCCCGCCTGCTGGCGCAAGCCATCGCCGCCAAGGAGCGCCATCGCGCCGCGGCGGATCATGCCGCGCGGCACTGCCCGGCCGGCAGCATCTTCACCCGCCGCTGGCTGGATCGGCAGGCCGCATGCTTGGCCGACGACGTCGCCTGGCTACGCAGCCTGCCCGCCGCCTGAACCAAAGCAGTTACTTGGCGGAAATCAAGGAAGCCGATTGCGCATTGAATTGTTGCGGCCGGTCGCGTAGATCGCTGGTGACGCTTCGCGCTGCTTACCCGCGAAGCCTGCCCCTCAACAACAACCGGAGAGAGTAATGGCCAGTGGCATATCTGCGTGGACCTCGCTGCGCCCGCATCTATTGAGCGCGCTTCGCGTCATGACTGGGCTGCTGTTCCTGCAGCATGGCACGACGAAGCTCCTGAGCTTTCCGCTGACGCCGATGTCCGGCGGCACCGATGGCATGACGCTGACAACGGGGACGCTGGAACTCGTCGGCGGCGCGCTGATTGTTGTCGGCCTGTTCACCCGCCCCGTCGCCTTCATCCTCTCGGGCTTCATGGCCGTCGCCTATTTCATGGCGCATGCGCCGCAGGGTTTCTATCCGCTGCTGAACGGCGGCGAACTCGCGATCATGTATCTGCTTCGCCTTCCTCTATCTCTCCGCGGCCGGCGCCGGCCCCTGGAGCCTCGACGCCATCATCCGCAAGAAGGCCTGATCCGCACCGACTAGGAAATTTTTCCACAAGGTGCGGTTGCAAGAGAGGGGCGGGCCGCAAACCCGCCCCTTTCTCTTGCGCCGCCGCGATCGCCGCAGTTGTCGCCAAGTGCGGCAATGGCCGGTTTGACTCGCTCCCGGCACCGACGAATACTTACCCATCGACAGGAACCGACCGCCGGCAAAAAGAACTGGCGGCGTGAGGTGGCACACGGCGTACCCAGGGCCCAACAAGCCAGGACAATAAACCAAGGGAGATGTGGCATGATCGATGT
This sequence comes from uncultured Alphaproteobacteria bacterium, assembly GCA_963851215.1. Classification (GTDB taxonomy): domain Bacteria; phylum Pseudomonadota; class Alphaproteobacteria; order Dongiales; family Dongiaceae; genus DATKFM01. The sequence continues at coordinate 556,190 of CAWKOG010000020.1, read as the reverse complement.
TTCGCGTCTGCGCCAGGAGTTGCGCGCAGGCAAACTCAGCCGTCGGAATTTCATGCGTACCCTCGCCGCGAGCGGAATCGCGGTAACGATCGTCGGCATGCGAAATTCCCGCGCAGCGGAAACGCCGACCATTTATCTGTGGTCCGGCTATGACGATCCCGCTCTCTATCCGAGCTACGTCGCCAAGTATGGCGCGGCGCCGGATTTCGCCATCTGGGGCGACGAGGAGGAGGGCCTGCTGAAACTGCGCGGCGGCTTCAAGCCCGATGTGGTGATGCCCTGCGCCTACAAAGTCGCCAGATGGTACGAGAATGGCGTGCTCGACGCCATCGACACCGCAAAGCTCAGCCATTGGCCCGACGTGTTCGAGAGCCTGAAGAACATTCCCGCCGGCACGCAGGACGGCAAGCGCGTCTGGGTGCCGATCGACTGGGGCCAGACCTCGATCATCTACCGCACCGACCTCTGCCCCGAATATGTCGGCAATGAAACCTGGTCGATCCTCTGGGATCCGAAATACAAAGGCCGTGTCGCCATATTCGACAGCCTGACCGACGGCGCCGTGGTCGCCGGCATCGTCGCCGGCCTCGAGGATCCGTTCGATTACTCGAGCGATGAAAACCTGGCGAAGGTGCGGGCGAAGCTGGAAGAGCTGAAGCCCCAGCTCCGCTACTTCGTGCCCGATCCCGCGAGCCTGGAGCAGGGGCTGGCGACCGGCGAGATCGTCGCCGTCACGGCCTGGAATGAATCCATCACCCGCCTGCGCAAGCAGGGCTTGCCGGTCAAGTTCATGGAACCGAAGGAGGGCGCCATGACCTGGGTCTGCGGCCTCAGCATCGTCAAGGGCACGCCGATGATGGAGCAGGCGCACGAAATCATCGACGCCATGCTCAGCCCGGAATTGCGGGCCTACGAGATGCGCAATTTCGGCTACGGCTCCTCGACCAAATCGCCCTACACGATCCTGAGCCCGGAGGAGCTGGCCGATCTCGGCCTCTCGCCCGATCCCGACAGCGTGCTCAGTGCCGGCATCCTGCAGCGGCCGATCATCGGCGAAGAACGGCTGCAGCGGGTGTTCGAGGAGGTCAAGGCGATCAACTGATGGCGCCGCAGAAGAAGGGGTCCGCGGCGGGCGCCGGCGGTGCCGCGCCCGGCCCTGCCGGGGAGCTCGAGCGCCTGCTGGCGGCCCATCCGCGGACGGAATTCATCGATCCGCTGGTGGCCGATCTCTGCGGCGGCTTTCGCGCCAAGCGCATGCCGATCGATCAGGCGGGCAAGCTGTTCAGCCAGGGCATCGAGATACCCTATGCGCTGCATCTGATCGACGCGACCGGCGACTCCTGCGATCCCCTGGGCATCGGCATCGGCAACGGCGCGCCCGATGGCACCGCGATGCCCATCGCCAATACGCTGGCGCCGATCCCCTGGAGCGAGCGGCCGGGGGCGCAGGTGCTGCTGACCTTCTTCGAGCCCGACCGGCGCCGCTCGCGCGCCGATCCGCGCTGGGTGCTGGAAGGCGTGCTCAACCGCTACCGCGCCGCGCGGCTGCATCCGGTGGCGGCGGTCGAGTACGAGTTCTACCTCATCGACCGCGGCCGCGATGCCGCCGGCCGTCCGCAGCCGCCGCTGCGGCCGGGCACGAATGTGCGGGAGACCGGCAACCAGCCCTACCTGGTCGACGATCTCGACGCCTACGGCCAGATCCTCGGCGAGATCGGCGAGGGCTGCCGGGTGCAGGGCATCGGCGCCACCACCTCGATCTCCGAATTCGCTCCCGGCCAATTCGAGATCAACCTGCAGCACCGCGACGACATCCTGCGCGTCGCCGACGAAGCCGCGCTGTTCCGCCGCGTGGTGAAGGCGGTGGCCCGCCGCCACGGCATGGAGGCCACCTTCATGCCGAAGCCCTACGGCAACCAGACCGGCAGCGGCCAGCATGTGCATCTAAGCCTGCTCGACGACAGCGGCCGCAACCTGTTCGACGACGGCTCCGGCGCCGGCAGCATGCTCCTGCGCTCGGCCATAGCCGGCCTCGCCGCCACCATGCGCGAGGGCCATGCTGATCTTCGCCCCCAGCTTCACCAGCTTCCGCCGCTTCGCTGCCAACGCCTTCGTGCCCGTCAACATGACCTGGGGCTACAACAACCGCTCCGTCGCCTTCCGCGTGCCGAGCGGGCCGGGCGAGAACCGTCGCATCGAGCACCGCGTCGCCGGCGCCGACGCCAATCCCTATCTCGTGCTGCGGCCGTGCTCGCCGGCGTTCTGCACGGCATCGAGGGCCGGCTCGAGCCCGGCGCGCCGTCCAAGGGCAATGTCTGCACGGTGGTCGATCCCGACCTGCCGCTGACCGTGCCGGCGGCGCTGCAGGCGCTGCGCAATGCCGCCGTGCTGCCGCAATGGCTCGGCGCCGAATATCTCGCCCTCTATGCCGCGGTGAAGGAAGGCGAATACGCCAAGTTCATGGGCGAGGCCTTCGAACGCGAATATGCGTGGTATCTTTGAACGCTCAGGCGCCGGCCGCATGTTCTGCGACCGTGCTGATATGGATATGCACGATTCGCCATTCGCCGTTGCGCCGGTACCAGACATTGGTCTCGTAGTAATCGGTATCGGTCACCCGTCCATCGCCGTAGCGGAACCGTTCGCGCCAGGGATAGCAGACGGTGGCCGCATCGCCGGCCGCGCTGAAGGAGATCTGATCGGGATCGGCGATCTGGTACTCCAGGATCTTTCCGCCGCCCGCGAACTGGCGTTCGTTCAAGCGGCGCGCTTCCTCGAAAGTCATAAGTGATCCCGCGAAATACACCTGGACATCGGGCGCGTCGGCCTTGAGATAGCCGGCGATGTCGCCGGCCCGGTAGGCATCGTCCTTGCGGCGGATGGCTTTACGAAGTTCCTCCACGTTGTCCATCGGGTCCTCCACGGCTTCAGCGGCGCTGATCTCTCCGGGCAGGCGGTTTGCCGCCGGCTGTTCTCCGCTGATAGCTGAATTGGACCCGCTATTCCAGCCGTTCGAGCGCCGAAAGTAAGTGCAACAAAATGGTTGCATATCCAAATGCGGCCCTCTATATAAATAGGCAACCAGGAGGTTGCATATGAGCGATCGTATCGAGAAATCCATCGATCTGAAGGCGCCGCAGGCTCGCGTCTGGAAGGCGCTGACCGATCACCGGGAGTTCGGCACGTGGTTCGGCGTCCGCCTCGACGGCCCCTTCAAGCCCGGGCAGCCCTCCAGCGGCCAGATCACCATCAAGGGGTTCGATCATATCCGCTGGTCGGCGGTGGTGCAGAAGATCGAGCCCGAGCGTTATTTCTCCTACACCTGGCATCCCTACGCCATCGATCCCAAGGTCGACTACAGCGGCGAGCCCTCGACCCTGGTCGAGTTCTTCCTGGAGAAATCCGCCAAGGGCACGCTGGTGCGCGTCGTCGAGTCCGGCTTCGACAAGCTGCCGCCCGAGCGCCGCGACATCTCCTTCCGCATGAACGATGGCGGCTGGGCCGCGCAGCTCGGGAACATCGCCAAGCATGTCGAGACGTCCTAGCGCCGCCGCCCTCAAATCCCGCGCTGCGGTTTTCGCCGCGCTGGGCGACGGCACGCGGCTGTCATTGGTGAACCGCCTCACCGGCGGCGCGCCGCAGTCGATCACGCAACTGACGGCGGGCACCCGCCTCACGCGCCAGGCGGTGACCAAGCATCTCCGCGTGCTCGAAGGCGCCGGCGTTGTCCGCTCCCTCCGCGTCGGCCGCGAGAGCCAGTTCGAGCTGGAGCTGAAGCGGCTGGCGGAGGTGCGGCAGTATCTCGACCGGGTTTCAAAGCAATGGGACGACGCGCTGGGGCGGCTGGCGGCGCATCTAGAGGGTGGTAGAGGATAGTGGCACTGTTAATTTGCGGCCGAGGCGTGTTACGCAGGAAATCCGGCATCATAGATCCTGCCAATCAGTTGTGCTCTGACGATCCCATCTATCTCGATCTTCGTAAGGACGCTTAGCGTCGCTGGTACATCCGGCGATCACGAGAAGCACTGTCGAAAGAAGCGAGAGGATGAAGACCGACACGGTCCAGCGTCCAGTTCGACGGACCAACGGCTCGGTGAGCTTTTCGAATTGATGCATCATCTCGACGATTCCGATAATCGTTTCTGTGTCATTGGGTCAATGGCAGTCTGTTGAATTCGTTCCGGACCATGAAGCATACTAGCGCCATAACAAGGCGTCTGGCGAAGTGCTCTGTCGTTTGAAATTCAATCTATGAACAAGAGGATCAGAAACAAAGCCATGCCCACCCGCCACGCCACCTGTAGTTGCGGCCAGCTTCGCGTCACCTGCGACGGCGAGCCCGTGCGCGTCTCCATCTGCCATTGCCTGGCATGCCAGCGCCGCACCGGCAGCGTGTTCGGCGCCCAGGCGCGGTTCCCGCGGACACAGGTGCGGATCGAGGGGCAATCCACCGCCTGGTCGCGGCCGGGCGACAGCGGCGGCGCTGTCACGTTCCAGTTCTGCCCGGTCTGCGGCGCCACCGTCTATTGGCGGATCGACGCGGCGCCCGATTTGATTGCCGTTGCCATCGGCGCCTTCGCCGATCCGAACTTCGGTCCGCCGCGCCACTCGGTCTATGAGCGCAGCCGCCATGGCTGGGTCGTACCGCCGGACAGGCCCGGCGTGGAGCATCTGGACTAGGCGCCCGCCCGCCGCCTCAGGCTGTTCAAGCTAAGCCTCAGAAAAGCCCGCCAACTTCCTGCGTGACATTTGTTCTCTAAATGTTCTATGATGGCTCATGCCAGCCGATGCGAGAGATCGCTGGCTTGAAGAGACCGCAATCGAGAAGGGGAGCCATCGCCATGTCTGCCGAGTTGCACCGCATTCACGCCCGCTCGAACAGCCGGCCTCAGGTCGGCCGCTTCTACGGGGATTTCCTTTGCATGGCATCGTTCCGGAAAAACGGGGGCCCCCTGGCGCTGATGCGGCGGCCACGGAAATTTTCTTTTCAGATCAAAAGATTATCGCAGGATTCGCGGCCCCGAATGGGATCGCAAGCCGCTGAGATCACTGGCGAATTTCAGGTGTAACTGTCGCAAAATGCGCTGGCGGGCGGGTAATGATTCGTTAGCTCTTTGTTCCTCTACGGCCGGAGGTCTGGAACTGGTTTTCGGACCGGTTATCGGAGGTTTCCTGTTCTATTTTCGTTCTTGACAAAATGAGAACAAAGCGCGTACATTTGCGTCATTCGCCAGCCGGAGCGGGCTAAAACGGCTCACCGACCGGCAAATTGGGGATCAACATCAGGGCCGCTGGCTTCGGGCAAGTGCCTGCATTAGAAGGACGGAATATCTATGTCGCAGCCGAATTTGCGCGTCGTTGAAAGGGATGGGATGGACCGGGGTAAGGCGTTGGAAGCGGCCTTGGGACAGATCGAGCGGGCCTTCGGCAAGGGCTCGATCATGCGGCTCGGCCAGCGCGACAAGGCGGTGGAGGCCGAAGTGGTGTCCACCGGCTCCATCGGCCTGGATATCGGCCTGGGCATCGGCGGCCTGCCGCGCGGCCGTATCGTCGAGATCTACGGGCCGGAAAGCTCCGGCAAGACAACCTTGGCGCTCCATGTGATCGCCGAGGCGCAGAAGCAGGGCGGCGCTTGCGCCTTCGTCGACGCCGAACATGCGCTCGATCCCTCCTACGCCCATAAGCTCGGCGTCAATATCGACGAACTCCTGATCTCCCAGCCGGACGCCGGCGAGCAGGCGCTGGAAATCGCCGACACGCTGGTGCGCTCCGGCGCCATCGACGTCCTGGTGGTGGACAGTGTCGCCGCCCTGGTGCCGCGGGCCGAGCTCGAGGGCGAGATGGGCGATTCCCATATGGGCCTGCAGGCGCGCCTGATGAGCCAGGCGCTGCGCAAGCTCACGGCCTCCATCTCCAAGTCCCGCTGCATGGTCATCTTCATCAACCAGATCCGCATGAAGATCGGCGTCATGTTCGGCAACCCGGAGACCACGACAGGCGGCCATGCGCTGAAGTTCTATGCCTCCGTGCGCCTGGATATCCGCCGCATCGGCTCGATCAAGGACCGCGACACCGTGGTCGGCAACCAGACCCGGGTGAAGGTGGTGAAGAACAAGATGGCGCCGCCGTTCCGCGTGGTGGAGTTCGACATCATGTATGGCGAGGGCATCTCCAAGACCGGCGAACTCATCGATCTCGGCGTCGCCGCCGGCGTGGTGGAGAAATCCGGCGCCTGGTTCTCCTATGACGGCCAGCGCATTGGCCAGGGCCGCGAGAACGCCAAGGCCTATCTCAAGGAGAATACCGCCGTGGCCGACGCCATCGAGCGCGCCATCCGCCAGAACGCCGGCCTGGTTGCTGGAGTGATGTTGGACAACAGTGGTGGCAAGGAAGCCAGCGACGACGAATGATTTCCCAGCGGGACGGGCAGGGCGGTATCGAGCCGCGCTGCCCGCATCCGGCGGCAAGCGATAAACCGTCAACGAACGGATATCTGGAGGAAACACTGAGGCGGCAGTCTCCACCGGCGGTCTGAGCGCGGCTCCGTTCCCCTGCGGCGCCGCACCACCAGCCCGCCACAATAAACGACTGGGATCGACCTGCCCGGCGGTTTCACCCGCCCGCCGGCAACGGTTCCCGGTTCCTCTCGGAACTGTTCCCTCGCGAGCGCGCCGGACCCCCTCCGGCGCGCTCATTTTGCGTTGCAGCACAGGGGGCGAATACCTAGGTTCCCCGGAGGTGCCGGGTTTCCTGGGAAACTCGGCGCTTACATCGTTAACCCGCAGACGACCTGGATATGCAGACCGCCAACGACATCCGCAGCACTTTCCTGGATTTTTTCGGCAAGAACGGCCACGCGATCGTGCCGTCCAGCCCGCTGGTGCCGCGCAATGATCCGACCCTCATGTTCACCAATGCGGGGATGGTTCAGTTCAAGAACGTCTTCACCGGCCAGGAGAAGCGCGACTACAAGCGCGCGGTGACCGCGCAGAAATGCGTGCGCGCCGGCGGCAAGCATAACGACCTCGAGAATGTGGGCTACACCGCCCGCCACCACACCTTCTTCGAGATGCTCGGCAACTTCTCCTTCGGCGACTATTTCAAGGACGTCGCCATCGAGCTGGCCTGGAACCTGATCACCAAGACCTACGGCCTGTCCAAGGACCGGCTGTTGGTCACCGTCTTTGCCGACGACGACCAGGCCTTCGATCTCTGGAAGAAGATCGCCGGCCTGCCGGAATCGAAGATCATCCGCATCGCGTCATCAGATAATTTCTGGGCGATGGGCGATACCGGCCCCTGCGGTCCCTGCTCGGAGATCTTCTTCGATCACGGCCCCACGATCGCCGGCGGCCCGCCCGGCAGCGCCGACCAGGATGGCGACCGCTTCATCGAGATCTGGAACCTCGTCTTCATGCAATACGAGCAGGTGACGAAAGAACAGCGTGTCGCCCTGCCCCATCCCTCCATCGATACCGGCATGGGTTTGGAGCGGCTCGCTGCCGTGCTGCAGGGCAAGCACGACAATTACGACATCGACCTGATGCGGGCGCTGATCAAGGCGTCGGCGGAGGGTCCCACACCGAGCCCGACGGCCCCCATGCCGTTTCCCACCGGGTGATTGCCGATCATCTGCGCGCTACCAGCTTCCTGATCGCCGACGGCGTGACGCCCTCGAACGAGGGCCGCGGCTATGTGCTCCGCCGCATCATGCGCCGCGCCATGCGCCACGCGCACAAGCTGGGCGCCCAGGAGCCGCTGATGTGGAAGCTCGTGCCGGTGCTGGTGACCCAGATGGGTCTTGCCTATCCCGAGCTGATCCGCGCGCAGACCCTGATCACGGAAACGCTGCGCGACGAGGAAAGCCGCTTCAAGCGTACGCTGGAACGCGGCCTCGGCCTGCTGGACGAAGAGGTGTCGAAGCTGCCGAAGGGCCAGCCGCTGTCCGGCGAGGTGGCCTTCAAGCTATACGACACCTACGGCTTCCCGGTCGATCTCACCCAGGACATCCTGCGCGGCCAGGAGCTGACGCTCGATTCCGCCGGCTTCGATGCGGCGATGGAGCGCCAGCGCGACGCGGCCCGCAAGGCCTGGGCCGGTTCCGGCGAAGCGGTGACGGACAAGCTCTGGTTCGAGCTGCGCGACAAGCTCGGCGCCACCGAATTCCTCGGCTACTCGACGGAGATGGCCGAAGGCAAGGTCACCGCGCTGATCCTCGACGGCAAGCCGGTGGAGCGCGCGGCGGCCGGCGCCAAGATCGCGCTGCTCGCCAACCAGACGCCGTTCTACGGCGAATCCGGCGGCCAGCAGGGCGACCACGGCATCATGTTCGGGCCCAAGGGCACGGAGATCGTCATCCACGACACGCAGAAGAAGCTCGGCGATCTCCATGTCCATATCGGCACGGTGACCAAGGGCAGCGTCGCCGTCGACGATGCGCTGGAGATGCGCGTCGATGGCTCGCGCCGCACGGCGCTGCGCGCCAATCATTCCGCTACCCATTTGCTGCACGAGGCGCTACGGCGGCGCCTGGGCGATCATGTCACCCAGAAGGGTTCGCTGGTGGCGCCCGACCGGCTGCGCTTCGATTTCAGCCAGCCGAAGGCGCTCACGCCTGACGATATCCGCGCCATCGAAGAAGACGTGAACCGTCAGATCCGCCACAACGAAGCGGTGACCACGCGCCTGATGACTCCAGACGATGCGGTGAAGGCTGGCGCGCTGGCGCTGTTCGGCGAGAAATATGGCGACGAGGTCCGCGTCGTTTCCATGGGCGGCGAGGATGACGCAAATCACTTCTCCACCGAGCTCTGCGGCGGCACCCATGTGCGCCGCACCGGCGATATCGGCCTGTTCATGATCGTCGGCGAAGGCGCGGTCGCCGCCGGCGTCCGCCGCATCGACGCGCTCACCGGCAAGGCGGCTGTCGACTATGTGGTCGAGCGCGAGCGCATGCTGACCGAAGCCGCCGACACCCTGAAAGTTCAGCCGGCGGAACTGCCGGCGCGGATCGGCGCCCTGATGGAAGAGCGGCGCAAGATGGAGCGCGAGCTCGCCGATGCCCGCCGTGCGCTGGCGCTCGGCGGCGGCGCCGGTTCCGCGTCGAACGGCGCCGGCACCAAGGATGTGAATGGCATCAAGCTGGCCACCCGCATCCTCGAGGGCGTGCCGGCGCAGGAATTGAAGAGCCTGGCCGACGACCTCAAGAAGCAGATCGGCTCCGGCGTCATCGCCATCGTCGCCACCCACGAGGGCAAGGCGGCGAACCTGGTTGCGGTGACCGACGATCTGGCCAAGCGCTTCGATGCGCGCGAGCTGGTGAAAGCCGGCGTTGCGGCGCTGGGCGGGCAGGGCGGCGGCGGCCGTCCCGACATGGCCCAGGGCGGCGGTCCGGCTGTCGATCAGGCCGCGGCGGCGCTCGACGCCATCGAGCAAGCGGTCCGCGACCGGGCCAACTGACATCTCCATGGCAGGCGGCGTCCGCGCCCGCATCATCGAGCTGCTGGACGCGCGCGGTGACGGGCCGGGCCGCAAGACGGTCACCGCGCTGCTGCTGACCGCCGTTGGCGCGGCCGTGCTGTTCGGCCTCTTCGCCACCTTGCCGGACCTCGACGCCGGCGCGCGCCTGCGGCTGCGGCTGTTCGGCGGCGCTGCAGCGGTCGTCTTCACTCTCGAGTATTTGCTCCGTCTCTGGATCGCGCCGTCGCGCCGCCGCTACGCCCTGTCATTCCTGGGTGTCGTCGACTTCCTGACCGTGCTGCCGTTCTGGCTGCATCTGGCCGGGATCGCGCCGCCGATGGCGGTCATCCTCGGCATGCTGCTGGCCTCGGTAAAGCTGGCGCGCTATGTGCCGGGCTTCGGCCTTGTCGGGGCGGTGTTCCACGCCGAGCGGCGCGCGCTGCTTGCCGCGCTCGTCGTTCTCGCCGTCCTGCTGCTGCTGGTGTCGGGCGTGATGTATCTGCTGGAACGGGACGCGCAGCCCGATGTGTTCACCAGCATCCCCAAGACTCTGTGGTGGGGCATCGTCACCATCGCCAGCGTCGGCTATGGCGACATGACGCCGGTAACGCCGCTGGGCCGGATTTTCGGCGGCCTGGTGATCCTGATCGGCATCGCCACCTTCGCCGTGCCCGCCGGCCTGCTGGCCACCGGCTTTGCCGCCGAGCTCAGGAAGCGCGACTTTGTCGTCACCTGGCGCGCCGTTGCCCAGGTGCCGCTGTTCGCCGGTCTCGATGCCATGGTCATCGCCGATATCGTGCGTCTGCTGCGGCCGGAGATCGTGCCGCCGCGCTACGTCGTCATGCGCCGCGGCGACGCCGCCGACGCCATGTACTTCATTCTCTCCGGTGAAGTCGAAGTGGAACTGCCCCAGGGCGCCGTGGCGCTGCGCAACGGCCAGTTCTTCGGCGAGATCGCGCTGCTGCATGACCGGCCGCGCTCGGCCACTGTGACCGCGGTGACCGAATGCCATCTGCTGGTGCTGGAGGTGCGGGAGTTCCGCAGCCTGCTGCAGCGCTATCCGCAGATCGACGCCGCCATCCGCAAGGTCGCCGCGGAGCGGCAACCTTCGGAAGCGGAGTGATATCAGGCTATTTCGCGTCGGCGGCCAGCGTCATCTTGACGATGACGTCGCGTTCGCTCTCGGCGACGGATCCATTATCGGCATCGTCGCCCTTCTTGATCATGTCGACGAACTCCATGCCTTCGGTGACCTTGCCCCAGACCGTGTACTGGCCGTCGAGGAAACGCGCATCGTCGAAGCAGATGAAGAACTGGCTGTCGGCGCTGTTCGGGCTCTGCGCCCGCGCCATCGACACCGTGCCGCGCACATGGGGCTCCTTGTTGAACTCGGCCGGCAGGTTCTGGCCCGAGCCGCCCATCCCGGTACCCGTGGGATCGCCGGTCTGCGCCATGAAGCCGGTGATGACCCGATGAAACGGCACGCCGTTATAGAAGCCCTGCTTCACCAAATCCTTGATCCGCGCCACATGCTTCGGCGCGAGGTCAGGGCGCATTTCGATCACGACGCGACCGTATTTGAGATCCATGTACAGCATATTTTCCAGGTCCGCGGCCTTGCTGGGGGTTGGGGGAACCGCGACGAGGCCGAGAACGGCGATCAAGGCGGCGAGGAAAAACTTCATATTATGCTACTCCGATTCGCTGGCATCGGCGGGCCCAGCTCAGGCCATCGCCTTCTGCAGGTTGGCGTCCAGCTTGTCGAGGAACTGGCGCGTCGTCATCCATTTCTGGTCGGGGCTGATCAGCAGCGCCAGATCCTTGGTCATGAATCCGAACTCGACGGTATCGACACAGACCTTCTCCAGAGTCTCGGCGAAGCGCTGCACGGCGGGCGTGTCGTCGAACCGGCCGCGGTACCAGAGGCCGCGCGTCCAGGCATAGATGGACGCGACCGGATTGGTCGATGTCTCCTTGCCCTTCTGATGTTCGCGGAAATGCCGCGTCACCGTGCCATGGGCCGCCTCGGCCTCCACCACATTGCCGTCGGGCGACAGCAGCACCGAGGTCATCATGCCGAGCGAGCCGAAGCCCTGGGCCACCATGTCGGACTGCACGTCGCCGTCGTAGTTCTTGCAGGCCCAGACGAAGGCACCGCTCCATTTCAGCGCCGACGCCACCAGGTCGTCGATCAGCCGATGCTCATAGACCATGTTCTGCGCCTTGAACTTGGCTGCGAACTCCTTGTCGAACACCTCCTGGAAGATGTCCTTGAAGCGGCCGTCATAGGTCTTGAGGATCGTGTTCTTGGTCGAGAGATAGACCGGCCAGCCGAGCGTCAGGCCGTAGTTGAAGCAGGCGCGGGCGAAGCCGCGGATCGAGTCGTCCAGATTGTACATGGCGAGCGCGACACCAGGGCCGGGCGCCTGGAACACTTCGCGCTCGATCACCGGCCCGCCGCCGGCCGGCTCGAACTTCAAGGTCAGCTTGCCGGCACTGGGCATGATGATGTCGGTGGCGCGGTACTGATCGCCGAAAGCGTGGCGGCCGATGACGATCGGCTGGGTCCAGCCGGGGATCAGGCGCGGCACGTTCTTGCAGATGATCGGCTGGCGGAACACCGTGCCGTCCAGGATGTTGCGGATCGTGCCGTTGGGCGACTTCCACATCTGCTGCAGATTGAATTCCTTCACCCGGCCTTCGTCGGGGGTGATGGTCGCGCATTTGACGCCGACCCGGTGTTGCTTGATCGCGTTGGCGGCATCGACCGTGACCTTGTCCCCGGTCTTGTCCCGGTACTCCACGCCCAGGTCGTAATACTTCAGGTCGATATCGAGATAGGGAAGGATCAGCTTTTCCTTGATGAACTGCCAGATGATGCGGGTCATCTCGTCGCCGTCGAGTTCGACGACGGGATTAGCTACCTTGATCTTTGCCATGAAAACTTCCGTCCAGGGATCCAGCCGACGCAGGGCCGGCAACATATCATCACGCGCGGCCCGTGCAAGCGCCGGCCGGAAACTCGAAAGCTGAGGCGCTACAAGCGCTTAACGTCATCTGGCACGGCCGGCGCCGGGGCCCGCCGGAGGCTGGGAATGACCGCCTCCACGTCGCCGATCACCGTGTACAGGGCCAGCGCCTCGGGCCTGGCGAAGCCCTGCTCGACGATATGCTGATTGAGGCGAATGAGTGGTGTCCAATAGCCGTCGATGTCCAGCAGCACGATCGGCTTGTCGTGCAGCCGAAGCTGCCGCCAGGTGATCATTTCAAAGGTCTCATCCAACGTGCCAAAGCCGCCGGGCAGGATGACGAACGCATCCGACAGCCTGAACATCAGTTCCTTGCGTTCATGCATGTTGGGCACGACGCGCAACTCGCTGATGCCGTGGTGGCCCACTTCCTTCGATTGCAGATGTTCGGGAATGACGCCGATCACCTTGCTGCCGTTCTTCAGCGCGGCGTCGGCGATCACGCCCATCAGCCCGACGCGGCCGCCGCCATAGACCAGGTCGATGCCGTTTCGCCCCAGTAACTCGCCGAAGCGCTGGGCCATGGCGCGGTGTTTTGGGTTGGCGCCAACGGCCGAACCGCAGTAGACGCAAACAGATTTCAATGGGGTCATGGAATATTGATAGCGGATACAGCGTTGATATCAACGACCTTGCCGCCACCGGCTTCCGGACAGGTGCTCACCGGATTGTTACCGGCAGGCGACAGCAGGGTCGCGGCCAACTATGTTACGTGTTCTAGTCCTGTACTCGCGGAACTTTGTTGCGGCAATCGGGAGGCGTCGAAGGCGAGGCAGGGCCGAACTAACTGATTCCCCGTCAATCCGAAAATCACGACAAAGAGGAGACAAGACGTGAAAACGCGGTTCATCGTCACAGCGGCTCTTGCGGTGCTTTTATCCGGCGGCCTGACGCTGCAGGTCGTCGCGCAGGACGCGGCAACGACCCTCAAGAATCGGCAGGAAGCCATGAAGGGCTTCGGCGGCAACATGAAGGCGATCAACGAATTCGTCGAGAAGGGCGCCGGCACGCCGGCCGATGTCGCGGCCAAGGCCGCAGCCATCGAGGAGGGGTCGAAGCAGATCGTCGCCTTGTTCCCGGCCGGGACGGGGATGGATGACGGCGTCGGCAAGACCGCCGCGAAGAAGGAAATCTGGGAAAAGCCCGATGACTTCAAGGCGGCGGCCGACAACATGGGAATGCTCGCTGGCAAGCTGAAGGAAGCTGCGGCGACTGGCGACAAGCAGCAGATCGCCGATGCCTTTGGCGCGCTCGGAAAGAATGGCTGCGGCGGTTGTCACCAGACCTTCCGCGCCAAGCTGGACTAACGCGCGTTGCGTCTCGATACGCTCAACGAAGGGCGGCGAATCCCAGTCGGATTCTCCGCCTTTCTGCTGTTCGGATTCATTTTGACGACCGCTGCACCTGACGCCGATGCGCAAGCCACCGACGCTGCGCAATTGGAGCGCGGCGCCTATCTCTTCATCGCCGCCGATTGCATGGCCTGCCACACCGATGTGAAAAACAAAGGCGCGCTGATGGCCGGCGGCCGGGCGCTGGCGAACTCCCTTCGGCACTTTCTACAGCCCGAACATCACCGCCGATCCCGAAACGGGCATCGGCAACTGGACCGAGGAAGATTTCATCCGCGCGCTGCGCGAAGGCGTATCGCCCGAAGGCGACTATTATTTTCCGGTCTTTCCCTATCCGTCCTATACGAAGATGACCGACCAGGACATGCGCGATCTCAAGGCCTATCTGTTTTCCCTGGCGCCAGTGAAGCAGGCCAACAAGGAGCACGACGTCGATTTCCCGTTCGGCTGGCGGTTCACCCTCGGACCCTGGCAGTGGATGAATTTCACGGTTGGGGCCCTTGTGACTGATGCCGGCCGGAGCGATGTCTGGAACCGCGGCGCCTATCTGGTGCAGGCCTTGGGCCATTGCGGCGAATGCCACACGCCCCGAGGCTGGCTGGGCGGCACCGACACCGACTATGCCCTGTCCGGCACACCCGACGGGCCCGATGGCGAGAAGGTGCCCAACATCACGCCGCACAAGGAAACGGGCATCGGCGGCTGGGAGCGGGCCGACATCCTGCGCGTGCTGACCACGGGCATGCTGCCCGATGGCGATTTTGTCGGTTCGGGCATGGGCGAGGTGGTCTCCTTCAGCACCAGCAAGCTGACCGCGGAGGATCGCGACGCCATCGTCCGAGTACCTGATGTCGCTGCCGCCGATCGAGAACAGCGAGGCGAAGGCGACCAAGCCGGGATCGGCTTGGGACTGAACGCCTAGCCCCGGCGCGGCGTTGGGAACCGCGGCCCGGCGGCAAGGTAAACGGCGCTGCCGCAAACGGCGAATCAGTCAATGAAATCAAGGCGAATCGGTCGAAAGCCGGGGGTTTCCCGTTATTGCGTCCGGTCGGCAAGCGTATTACCGTAGCGAATCATTCACTTCGCCGAGGCCAGCGCCCGTTGAAGCGTAACATCTGGATCGTCATCGTCGTCGTCGCGGTCATCATTCTGGCCCTCTTGCTGGGCTATCGCGCGCAGCAGCCGGAGCCGGCGAGCATAAGCACAATCCCCTCGGACACGCCCGCTGCGACCACGGCCGCGGGCGGCGACGCTGCGGCAACGACTGAAATTGCGCCGGCCACAAGCAGCGACACCAGCGCCGCGGCCACGGCGCCGGCAACGACCGAAGCTGCCGCGCCCGCAGCGACGACAGGCGCGACGACACCGCCGGCAGAAACCACGGCGCCGGCCACAGGCGATACCACGGACACCACGGCCACGCCGCCGCCGACCGCGTCTTCGACCACAGCGGCCACGACAACGGCGCCGGCGGAGCCCGCTGATGCTGCAGCGCCGGCAACAACGGGCACTGCGGCCATTGCGCCAATTCCGCCGCCGCCCTCCGACAAGCCGTCATTTGATGTGGTGCGAGTCGATTCCCAGGGCGGCATGGTGATCGCCGGGCGTGCCGAGCCAGGCAGCGAGATCACGGTGACCAGCGACGGCGCCGTCATCGGCACGGCGACAGCCGACGATCGCGGCGAATGGGTGCTGCTGCCGAGCGCCCCGCTCAAGGCCGGCAATCACGCCCTCGATCTCTCCGCCAAATCCAAGGATGGCCAGACCATTGCCGCAGATGCCCAGGTGCTGATGGTAGTGCCGGAGCCGGCGGTCACCACGGCCGGTGCGCCGGCTGCCGCCAGCGAGACGCTCGCGGTTCTGGTGCCTCAGGACGCGACGGGCGGCAGCCAGCTGCTGCAGGCGCCGTCGACCGCCAGCACCGACACCGGCACCGACGAGCCCGTCAGCCCGCTGTCCCTGGACACGATCGATTATGACGACAAGGGCCAGGTTACCATCGGCGGCCGCGCGACCCCCGGCAGCACGGTGCAGGCCTATCTGGACAATCGGTTGGTGGGCGCTTCCGTCAGCGACGGCAGCGGCCATTGGATGCTGCCGCTGCCGGTGACAGTGGATACCCAGCCGCACACCCTGCGCATCGACCAGATCGGCACCGACGGCCAAGTGGTGGCCCGCGTCGAGTTCGCCGTTCCAGCGCGCCGAGCAGATGGCGCTGGCCAAGGACCAGACTTTCATCGTGCAGCCCGGCAACAGCCTGTGGCGCATCGCCCGGCGCAGCTACGGCGAGGGCCTGCGCTACACCGTGATCTACGACGCCAACAAGGATCAGATCCGCAACCCCGACCTGATCTATCCCGGCCAGGTGTTCGTGCTGCCCGACAACGGCGTCAATTGACAGGCCGCTCCACGCCCCTATGGTCGCGGCGTTAACGATTCATTGACCATAATTGTGCGATCAGGAATTGACGGATGTCCCTCCCGGCGATGCTGCGTTCGGTGATCGTGCCGATCCATCCCGATGGATGGAAGTTCGTGGGCACCTTCGCCGTGGGCGCCGTGATCCTGGCGCTGATCGCCCAGCCGCTCGGCTGGATTGGCGCGGCTCTGACGGCCTGGTGTGTCTATTTCTTCCGGGATCCGCCGCGGGTGACGCCGGTGCGCCCCGGGCTGGTGATCAGCCCCGCCGATGGCGTGGTGCAGGCAATCGGCCCGGCGGAGCCGCCGCCGGAGCTGGGAATGGAGCGGCGGGCGCTGACCCGCGTGAGCATCTTCATGAATGTGTTCGACGTGCATGTGAACCGGTCGCCCGTTGACGCCGAGGTGGCGGGCATTGCCTATCGCCCCGGCAAGTTCTTCAATGCGTCGCTGGACAAGGCGAGCGAGGAGAACGAGCGGAACGCGCTGCGGCTGCGTACCTCCGACGGACGCGAACTCGTGGTGGTGCAGATCGCCGGGTTGGTCGCGCGCCGCATCCGCAGCGCCGTCAAACAGGGCGGCACGCTGCAGGCGGGCGAGCGCTTCGGCCTGATCCGCTTCGGCAGCCGCGTCGATGTCTATCTGCCTGATGGAGTGGCGCCGTTGGCCATCGTCGGGCAGCGCGCCGTAGCCGGCGAAACCGTGATCGCCGATCTCGTAGCCGGCGAAACCCAAAGACGGGGAGCGACCCGATGATCGAACGCGAACGTCCTCCGAGATTGCGCGATCAGTCGATCAACCGGCTGATCCCGAACATGCTGACGGTGATGGCCCTCTGCGCCGGGCTGACATCCATGCTTTACGCGTTGCAGGGGCGCTGGGAGCCTGCCGTCATCGCCATCGTCGCGGCCGGCGTGCTCGATGGCCTGGATGGCCGCATCGCCCGCTTGCTGAATGGGCAGAGCAAGTTCGGCGCCGAGTTGGACTCGCTGTCCGACTTCATCAGCTTCGGCGTGGCGCCGGCGTTGCTGCTCTATCAATGGCAGTTGTCGGAACTGAAAGGGCTGGGCTGGGCGGTGACGATGGTTTTCGCCGTCTGCTGCGCGCTCCGGCTGGCGCGCTTCAACACCAAGCTGGACAATATCGATCTGCCGGCCTGGACCAGCCGCTTCTTCGTCGGCGTTCCGGCGCCGGCGGGCGCCGGCCTGGCGTTGATCCCGGTCATGGCCACGTTCGAACTCGGGCCCGGATATCTGGATCACCCGCTCTTTGTCGGCGGCGTCGAGCTGCTGGTGGCGCTGCTGATGGTCAGCCGCCTCCCCACCTATTCGATCAAGCGGATCCGCATTCCGCATCACCATGTCATGGCGGCCCTGCTGGTGTTCGGGCTGCTGGCGGCGACGCTGGTTAGTATTCCCTGGATCACGCTGCTGGCCGTGGGCGCGGTCTATATCGGCTCCATGCCCCTGGCCGTCGTCGCCCATCGGCGCCTGAGCGCGCAGCAACCGGTATCCGGCGTCGCCGAATCTGGCGTGCCCCGGGATACGCCGGTCGAATGAGCCTGCCGAACGCCGCATGTTCGACGCGGCCATCCGACCGCTGATCGATCCGCCGCTGGCCAAGCTGGCGGACCGTTTCATCGCCGCGGGGTTTTCCGCCAACTCAGTGACTCTGCTCGGCTTTGCGGTGGGCATGCTGGCGGCTCCGGCCCTGGCGGCGGAGTGGTATCTGATCGCCTTGCTGCTGATCCTGCTCAATCGCGTGGCCGACGGTGTTGACGGCGCCATTGCACAGCGGCTGGGATCGACGGATCTCGGCGGCTATCTGGACATCCTCTGCGATTTCATCTTCTACGCCGCGGTGCCGCTGGGGTTTGCGCTGGCGCGGCCGGAGAACGGCGCGGCGGCGGCGTTCCTCATCTTCTCTTTCGTCGGCACGGGGTCGTCGTTCCTCGCCTATGCCGCGATCGCCGCCAGGCGCGGCATTGAGAGCGCGCGCCACGGGCCAAAGTCGATCTTCTATCTCGGCGGTCTCACCGAGGGTACGGAGACGATCCTGTGCTTTGTCGTCATCTGCCTGTTCCCCGGCAGCTTCGCGGCCTTGGCGTATCTGTTCGGCGCGCTCTGCTGGATCACCACGGCCTTTCGCGCCGCGACCGCCTGGCGCCTGCTGACACGCGGCTGACGGATTTACTCGGCCGCCTTCGGCTGGCTGCTGTTGGCGGCGTGAGTCAACAGCGGCGTCGGTGACGAGGCCATCGCAACCGACATCCTTGCCTCCCGCCTTGCCCGCTGCGTTGCGCGCCACTGCGCGATGTTGGCCCGCATCATCAGGGCGCAGGGCGTCAGGATCAGCGTCAGCACGGTCGCGAAAGCCAGGCCAAAGACGATGCCGGTGGAAAGCTGCGTCCACCATTGGGTCGAGGGCGCGCCGACGGTGACTTCGCGGGTGATGAAATCGATGTTGACGCGTAACACCATCGGCAGCAGGCCGAGGATGGCGGTGATCGTGGTCAGCAGCACCGGCCGCAGGCGCTGGGCGCAAGTGCGCAGGATCGCCTCGCGGCGGGAATCCGCACTGCCGCCCATCCGGTCGGCGGTGCCCACCAGGATGATATTGTGGTTCACGACGATGCCGGCGAGCGCGATGACCCCGATACCGCTCATGACGATGCCGAAGGGCTGGCCGGTGATCATCAGGCCGATCAGCACGCCGATGGTCGACATCACGACCGCGAACAGGATCACGAAACTGCTGAAGAAGCTGTTGAACTGGGTGATTAGGATGATGAACATCAGGAACATGGCGATGCCGAAGGCCTTCATCAGGAAGTTCATGGCCTCGGTCTGCTCTTCGTCCTGACCCTTGAATTCGACAGTGATGCGCGGATCGATGTTGGCGGCGGCGATCCAGGCGCGAACCTCCTGGATCTTGTCGTCGGCCAGTACGCCAGGCAGGACGTCGGCCCGCACATTCAGCGCGCGCTGGCCGTCGATACGGGTGATGGTGTTCACCTTCGGCCTGGCCAGGCGATGGACGAAGTTGCTGATCGGCACCTGGCCCTGGGCCGTGGTGACGCGCAAGCGGTCCAACTCGTCGATGTTGCGGTACTCGTCGGGGAAGCGGGCGACGATGTCGATCTCGTCGTCACTCTCATCCGGCCGGTAGTCGCCGAATTTGAGGCCGCGGGTGACCAGCTGGATCGTGTTGCCGACGCTGGTGACGTCGATGCCATAGCGCGCCGCCTGCGCGCGGTCGACGTCGATCTGCCATTCGATGCCCGGAATCGCCCGCGTGTCTTCGACGCCCATCAGGCCGTCCATCTTGTCCAGATGGGCGCGCAGCGCAGCGACAGCGGGTTCGAGCAGCGAGGGATCGCGGGAGGTGAATTGCACATCGACGGGCTTGCCGGTCGGCGGGCCGGCTTCCTCGTTGCGCGCTTCCACATGGATGCCCGCCAGACCTTCGGTACGCTCGAAGATCTCGGCGATGATCTCGTCGGCCGGCCGGCGCTGATTCCATTTGGCGAACTCGATATTGATGGTGCCGATCGCGTCCTCCGGCAGGTCCTGGCCGCTGACATTGCCGGCGGCTGCCTGGGTGACGGCATAGACGGTCTTGAATTCATGGTGCTCGGCCTGCATGGCCAGGATCTTGTCCTCGACCTCGCGCACCAGCTTGTCGCGCTCGTCGATCGACAGATTGCCACGGCCATGGATCTGCAGCAGGGATGTCTGCGGCTCCACCTCCGGAAAGAATTCGACACCCTTGCCGAACATGAAATAGGCAACGTACACGGCAACAAGGAAACCGACGCCCGACGACAGGATCTTCACCGGACGGTCAATCGCCCAATCGACCAGTCGAACATAGCGGCCGATGAGCCAGGCATCTTCCTGAGGTCGTCCACATGGCCCTGTTCTAGGGTCAGCATGACGTCGTGATCGCCATCGCGCCGCGCCTTGCCGAAGACGGCGCCCAGCACCGGCGTGAACACCATGGCCACCAGCAGCGACGCCAGCAGCGTCGCCGTCAGGGTGATCGGCAGATACTTCATGAACTCGCCGACCACGCCGGGCCAGAAGATCAGGGGCAGGAACACGACGATGGTAACCGAAAGCGAACTGGTGATCGGCCAGGCCATGGCGCGGGCCGCGGCGCGATAGGCGTCCAGCTTCGGCAGCCCCTCGATCATCTTGCGGTCGGCGTACTCCACCAGCACGATCGCGCCATCCACCAGCATGCCGGCCGCGAGGATCAGGCTGAACAGCACGACCACGTTGATGGTCAGGCCCGACAGCGCCAGCGCCAGGATGCCGATCAGGAAGGAGGAGGGGATGGCGACGCCCACCAGCATGCCGCCGCGAAAGCCAAGCGCGCCGATGATGACGATCATAACCAGCAGGATGGCGAAGATCAGGCTACTCTGCAGCTCGTTGAGCATGTCCTTGATGTCGTTCGAGCGGTCGCCGGAATAGGTTACCTGGATTTGCGCCGGCCAATGCTGCGCGACACGCTCGGCCTCGACCACGGTGCGGATCTTCTCCACGGTGTCGATGATGTTCTCGCCCGTGCGCTTGGACACTTCCAGCGCGACGGCCGGGCGGCCGTTGATGCGGGCGTAGCTTTCCGGATCCTTGTAGGTCTGGCGCAGGGTCGCCACATCGCGGATGCGCACGACCGCATCGCCGTTCACCTTCAGCGGCATGTTCAGGATGTCTTCGGCATCTTCGAACAGGCCGGGGACATTGATGGAGAAGCGGCCTTGCGCGCTGTCCATGGTGCCGGCAGCCACCAGCCGATTGCTGCGGCCGATCAAGAGGCCGACATCGTCGGCATTGAGGCCATAGCTCTCCAGCCGCAGGGGATCGATGACCATTTCCACCAGGTCTTCGCGGCTGCCAGAGATCTTGGCCTCCAGCACGCTGTCGATGCCCTCGATCTTGTCGCGCAGGTCGCGCGCGAGTTGCTGCAGCGTGCGCTCGGGCACATCGCCCGACAGGCTGACGATCAGCACGGGGAACAGGCTGAAATTGACCTCGTGGACCGAAGGCTCGTCGGCGTCGTCGGGCAGTTCGGCCTTGGCGATGTCGACCTTGTTGCGGACGTCGTTGAGCGCCTTCTGGGCATCGAAGCCGGCGTCGAACTCCAGCACCACCGAGCCGCCGCCCTGATAGCCGATCGACTTCATTTCCTTGATGCCTTCGATGGAGCGTAGCTCCTGCTCCATCGGCCGCAGCAACAGGCGTTCGGAATCCTCCGGCGAGATGCCCTCCAGGCTCAGCCGTACATACATCACCGGCAGGCTGATGTTGGGATCGGACTCCTTCGGCAGGCCGATATAGGAAACGGTGCCCGCGATGACCAGCAGCACCAGCGCCGAGAGGATCGTGCGCGAGTGATGGAGCGCGAAATCGATGATCGCGTTCATGTGCCCGACGCTCCGGTCTCCGGCACCGGCTGCACTTTCTGGCCGGGCTGGACGAATTCCTGGCCGACGGTGATGAAGGTGACTTTCTCCGGCAGGCCGGCGAGCCAGATGCCGTCGGGCCCGTCGGCGACGATGGTCACGGGATGGAACTCCACGATATTCTCGGCGTTCAGCGTCTTCACGCCGATATCGCCGTTGTCAGCCAGCGTGAGGATGGCCGGCGACACCAGATGGGCCGGCAGATCGGCGACCGGCAGGCGCAGCTCGGTCGACAGGCCCTGGATGATGCGCTTGTCCGCGTTCGGCACTTCCAGCTCGACGCGGAAGGTGCGGGTCTGCTCGTCCGCCCTGCTGCCGATGAAGCGGATCTTGCCCTGCAGCAGGTCGCCGGTGATCAGCCGCGCCGAGCCGGCCATGCCCACCTTCAGACGCGGCACGTCGCGCTCCGTCACCTGGCCGATGATGAGGATGGGATCGAGATCCACCACCGTGGCAACGGGATCGCCGACATTGAGGAAGTCGCCGATCTCCGCCGTCCGCTCCTCCACATAGCCGCGGAACGGCGCATGGATCGAGGTGTGGGCGATATCGTTTTCCATGCTGACGACCAGCGCCCTCGCTTCCTCGAGCTTGGCCATGGCTTCGGCCGTCGCCATGTCCGACTTGAAGCCCTGCTTCGACAGTTTCGAGGCGGCGTTGTATTCGACCTCGCGCTGCGCCAAGAGGGCCTTGGACTGCTGCAGCCTTGCCTGGCGGTCATCGTCCGAGATCCGCGCCAGCAGCGCGCCTTCCTCGACGATGCTGCCCTTGTCGGCCAGCACTTCGATCACTTTGCCTTTGGTTTCCGCGCGCACTTCGACATGGCGCACCGCCTCGGTGCGGCCGCGCAGGATGATCTCCACCGCTCGCGGCTTCGCCGTCTGCTCGCGCACGCGCACAGTCGGCAGCGCCACTTCCTGGGCTGTCTGCGCGGTTTCGCCGGCCTCGGTTGCCGGCGCCTCATGGAACTGGCCCGACAATACCCAACCGCCGGCAACGAGTGCGACGGCCGCGGCAACGTAGTAGGAGGTCTTCATGTTCTCATCACCATCAATTCCACCGGCGCCGCGTCACTCCGCGGCGCGCGCCGTGCCTGGCTGAGCCTTGGCAGCGGCAATAATTTCGCTCTTGTGCGCGGCCATGAAGTCGGCCGCCGCCTTGTAGATCGCGTGGCCGAGGCCGCCGAGGAAGCGCGCGCTGGCGCTGGCATCGGGGTTCTCGGCTTCGCAGCTATCGATCTCCGCCATCTGCTCCCGGTACCAGGCGATGCGATCCTCGATCAGCTTGTCGATGCGCGCGGCCGGCAGCAGGTTGGCGAACAGCAGCAGGAAGCAGAGTTCGGAGCGGATCTTGTCCGGCCCCGGCTGAACCGCCAATGAACGGATCAGTTCCAGGCGGCCCTTGGCCGTGATGCGGTAAATCTTCTTGTCAGGGCGCTTGGCCTGCGGCTGGTCGGAGCATTCCGCCAGGCCATCCTCCACCAGCCGCGTCAGGGCCGGATAGATCGAGCCGAAGCCGACGGCGTAGAAATGGCTGAGATCGCCTTCTTCATAGAGCTTCTTGATCTCATAACCGGTCGCATCGCCAAGCTCTAGCGCGCCCAGGCACAGGGTTCTCGCATCCATAGGTCACCTCTCGGGAGTCGGGCGGCACTATATCGAGGCGATATAAGTGCGCCAAGGAGTATATCAACCCGATATATGCCCCAACTCTGGAGAGGGTGATAATTTATGTAATTATATCAATATATTATGTTTTTTCACCTGCCACGCTGTCACTTTGCCGCGGCCGGAACCTTGAAGACTTCGATCGTCGATTTGCCGCTGGCGAGGGCGGCTTCCCAGCCAGTTTCCGCCGCGACCCTCGCCAGGCAGGGCGTGAGCGCTGTTTCGGCGGCGGCGTGGGGCACGAAGACGAGGCCGTCATCGTCGCCGATCACCAGATCGCAGGGCGAGACGGGTACGCCGCCGAACACGATCGGGCCGTTGACCACGCCGCGCTCCATCGAGGAAGGGCCTCGGGGCGTGATCCAGCGGGTGAAGACGGCAAAGTCCGGCCATTGCGTCAGCGTGCCGGTGTCGCGCACCGCGCCGTCCACGACGACGCCGGCGATGCCCTTGAGCCGCGCCGCCGACGACAGCAACTCGCCGATCATCGCGGCATCGCGCCGCCCGTCGGCCGCGACGACAATCACGTCACCGGCCCCAGCCGCGTCGATTGCGTGATGCACTGGCCCGTAATCCGCGGGCTCGCACCAGGCCGTCACCGCGCTGGCGGTGAGCCGCGTGCCCGTCGCAAAGGTCCGCAGCGGCCGTATCCGCGCATCGGCATGGGCCGTGCCGCCCAGATGATCCGCCGCCACGGCCGCGGGAACGGCGCGCCATCGGTCGATCAGGTCGGCGGGCAGGCGAGCATTGCGAGGCTTTTCGAGACGGGTGGGCATAGGTTCCCTCATTCAAGCGACGGTCGTGAAGTTGCATGCACTTATGACCGGCGTCCGGTGAGCGGCGCAAGAGCGTCAGAGATTGTGCGGAATGTGCAATGACGTATAGATAAAGAAACCCGCCATACCGAGACCCGGGAGCGCTCGCCGATGAAAACCTCCGCCGTCGAAACCGCCGACCTGCCGCGTTCCGTGCTGTCGGTGCCGCCGCTCTGCCGCCGGGCGGATTTCGCGATCGACCGGGAGCAGAATATCCGCCTGCTGGCGCATCTGCGCGCGGGCGGCGTGTCGACTTTCATGTATGGCGGCAATGCCAATCTCTACAACATGGCGCCGTCGGAGTTCGCCCTGTTCTGCGAACTGGTGCAGGACATCGCGCAATCAGACGATTGGATCATTCCGTCGGTCGGCAGCGACTACGGCAAGGCGGCCGATCAGCTCGCATTCCTGCGCGGCCAGCCTTTTCCCACGGCGATGCTGCTGCCGCACCGTTTTCCGGCAACGCCATCAGGTGTCGCGATGGGCATCCGCAAGCTCGCGGATCTCTACGGCAAGCCGCTGATCGCCTATGTGAAGGATGATGGCTATGTCGAAGCCGCCGATCTCGGCCGCCTGATGGCCGATGGCGCGATCTGCGCGATCAAGTACGCCATCGTACGCAAGGACCCGGCTGTCGACCCGTTCCTCGAAGAGTTGTTGAGTGTCGTGCCGCGCGAGCGCGTCATCAGCGGCATCGGCGAGCGGCCGGCAATTGTGCATCTGCGCCGCTTCAATCTCGCCGCCTTCACCTCCGGGAGCGTGTGCGTGGCGCCGCGGTTGTCGACGGCGCTGCTGCGCACGCTCCAGCGCAGCGACGACCGCGAAGCCGAACGTCTCCGCGCATTCTTCCTGCCCCTGGAGGACCTGCGGGATCAACATTCTCCGCTCCGCGTCCTCCACGCCGCAGTGGCCGCCGCCGGCATCGCCGACACCGGCCCGCTGTTGCCATTCCTGGCGAACATCGAGGCCGGGCCGGTTTTGAGCGCGATCGCAACGGAAGCGCGCCGGCTGTGGGAGCAGAATCAGGCCATGAAGCTGGCGGCGGAGTAGGCACCCGCCGCGAGGCTTGCACCGCAGGCGCCGCCCTATACGCGCCGCACCTTCCCCGGAGCCCCGATCGGGCCTTCCAGCGCCGCCCGGTCCCAGCGACCGGCATCGGCGGCGGCTTCGTAGGTGGTGGACAGGAAATCGAGCAGGAGCGCGTCGGGATTCGCCGCGGTGCGGACCGTGTCATAGGGCAGGATGAACTCGCCGAGCTTCGCATCGAACGCGGCGCCTGGCGTCACGGGCCGGTCGCGGAAGCCGTCGGCAGCGGGATAGGCGTAGGAATAGAACGCGGCTTGCGGATAGGCATCGCTCCCCGGCCAAAAACCGGCGCTGCTCACTTCATGGGAATAGGCTTCGCGCGTGATCGCGTCGGGCAGGCCGGGAATGCCGCCGGGATGGCGCGGCGCCGGCCGGCCGGAGAAGCGGGTCACCGCGAGGTCGAAGCTGCCCCAGAAAAAGTGCACGGGGCTGGCCTTGCCGAGGAAGCCGGTGCGGAACAGCTTGAAGACGCGATCGACCTGCACCAGCGCGCGCCAGAAGCGGTGAACAGCCGCGGCGTCATAGGCGGCATGGACTCGGTCTTGCGAAAAACGGATCGGGTTGGGCACCTCGTTCGGCATCTCATTGATGCGCACCGCGATGCCGAGGTCTTTCAGCAGATCGAGGACGCGGCGATGAAAGTCGGCGACGGTCTGCGGTTCGAGCGGCAGCGCCCGCTCCTCGCCGCGGCTTGTGCGGGCGACGAAGCGGTTGCCGATGAAATCGAACTCCATCTCCAGGATCTCATTGCCGGCGGGGATCGGCCCCGTGCCGAGCCCGTGCGCCGTGACATAGAGCGGCACATGCCAGCCATGGTTGAGCCAGGGCGTCAGGCTCAGCCGCACCTTGCTCGCGATCTGCGTCCAGAGCTGCAGCGTCATCGCGGTTTCGCGCCAGGCCGGATAGGGGATGTCGGGCCACACCGCGTTGGCGTTGTTCATGGCGCGTCTCCTGTCGATGGCAGCGACCGTCGTCGCGCTCGCCGCGATAGTAGCCTAGCGCAGTGACATGTGACGAGGTCGATTGAAGGCGACAGCGCCGGAAGGGCGCGACACGGCTCCGGCTACTCGAACATCTCCCGATGTTCCGCCTGCACCGCCGGAAGCGCCTTCAGGATCTCCGACAGATGCAGCTTGAGTGCTGCCTCCGCGGCGTCGGCGTCGCGGGCGTCGATGGCGGCGAGGATGGCGCGGTGCTGATCGATCAGCAGCGGTAGCGCCGTCGCGGCTGGGCAGCGTGAGGTGACAGACCCTGTCCATATGCGCTTTGATATTCTCCATCACCGTCCATGCCGACGGGCAGCCGGCGCCTTCAGCGATGGCGGCGTGAAAGAGTTCGTCGGCGCGCTGGAAGTCGTAGTGGGCGCCGGACTCGGCGGCGGTCTCCTGCACATCGAGATAGAAATCCATGCGGGTGCGGACCCGGGCATCGAAGCGCTGGCAGGCGCGGCGCACGACGGCGACTTCCATCGACTCGCGGATGAAGCGCGCCTCCAGCATCCGGTCCAGCGAGATCTTGACCACGAAGGTGCCGCGCCGCGGATGGATCTCCAGCAGGCCGGCGCGGCTTAGGGAAATGAACGCCTCGCGCACCGGCTGCCGCGAGACGCCATAGCGCGCCGCGATCTCCTTTTCCGACAGCGGCATCCCCGGCTTCATCGCCAGCGTAATGATGGCCTTGCGGATCTCGAGCTCGACCCGCCGCGCCGCGCTGGCGCGGCTCTTCGACCGTATCGCTGTTTGCCAGCCAGTCCTTCACAGCTAATCCCTCAATCTCTCCATTGCCGAACTCTAGCTACCATACTAATCTCCGGGTCTACCATACAACTACCAATGTCGGCGGAGGATGTAGATAGACCCACGGCACTAGCCGCCGCGCAGCCAAAGTTCAGAAGGCGAGGCACATCGCCCTGACAAACACACAGGAGAGGACCGGATGAAAACACTGACAGCATTTTTCATGGCGGCGGCCACCGCGTTGGTCTTGGCAGCCGCGCCGGCGAACGCGCAGGAGGTAACGCTGCGTTCCGCCGACATCCATCCCGACGGCTATCCGACCGTGGAAGCCGTGATCTACATGGGCAAGCTGGTGGAGGAACGCACCGGCGGGCGCATCAAGATCCAGGTGATGAACAACGCAACTCTCGGCACCGAGAAGGACACCATCGAGCAGACGCGCTTCGGCGTCATCGACATGAACCGGGTGAACACCGCGCCGTTCAACAACCTGGTGCCCGAAACCCAGGTGCTCGGGCTGCCGTTCCTGTTCCGCTCCGTGGACCATATGCACAAGGTCGTCGACGGCCCGATCGGCGACGAGATCCTGACGGCCTTCGAGGCGCACGGCCTGGTGGGCCTGGCATTCTATGACTCTGGCGCGCGCTCGTTCTACAGCACGAACAAGACCATCAAGACCGTCGAGGATCTGAAGGGCATGAAGATCCGCGTGCAGCAATCCGACATGTGGATCGCGATCATGGAGGCATTCGGTGCCAACGCCACGCCGATGCCGTTCGGCGAAGTCTATTCCTCGCTGCAGACCGGTGTGGTGGATGCGGCGGAGAATAATTGGCCGTCCTACGAAGTCCTCAGGCCACTACGAGGTCGCGAAGCATTACAGCCTGACCGAGCATTCTCTGACCCCGGAGGTGCTGGTGATCTCCAAGACTTCCTGGGACAAGCTGTCGGCGGAGGACCAGCAGATCCTGCGCGCCGCGGCCAAGGAATCGGTCGGCAAGATGCGCGAGCTTTGGGTCGCGCGCGAGAAGGCGTCCGAGGAGAAGGTGCGGACCGCCGGCTCGGAGATCGTCACCATCGACAAGGAGCCCTTCGTGGCCGCGATGAAGCCGGTCTACGACAAGTTCGTCACCGATCCCAAGATGCAGGCGCTGGTCGAGAAGATCAAAGCCGTGCAGTGACGCCGGTGCCTGAGCCGGCGCAGAGCGGGCCCGCTTCTCTTGCCCAGGAGGAGCGGGCCGCCGATTATCAGCAGGTGAACATTGCATCGCCCGACCCGCCGGTGCGGCGGCTTGCCCTGCTGCTGCACCGGATCGTGTCGCCGCTGGCGGCGGCGGCGCTGTGGATTTCCGGCGCCGGAATGCTGGCGATGACCGGCGCCGTCGGCTGGCAGATCTTCGGCCGCTATGTGCTGAACGATACGCCCACCTGGGCCGAGCCGCTGACGCTTCAGCTCATGGGCTGGTTCATCCTGCTGGGCGCGGCCGTGGGCGTGCGCGAGAGCTTCCATCTCGGCCTGGATATCGTGCGCCATGTCGTCGGCGACACTGCCGGCCGGGTCATGGACGGCATCAATCTCGTTCTCGTCGCCGCATTCGGCCTGGCGATGAGCTGGTATGGCATCTTGCTGGCGGTGGGCACCTGGGACGCGCCGCTGCCCGTTCTGGGCGTGCCCGGCGGCGTCGACTACCTGCCGCTCATTGCCGGCGGCGTGCTGATCGCGCTGTTCGCCGCCGAGCGGTTCCTGGCGCTGCTCGCGGGCCATGACCAGCGGCAGATCGACATCGCGCGGGCGGCCGTCTGATGGCGTATCTCATCCTCTTCGGCGGCTTCACGATGCTCATGCTGATGGGCATGCCGATCGCCTTCTGCCTGGGCCTCTCGTCGCTGGCGACCGTCCTCTATATGGGTCTGCCGGCGATCGTGGTGTTCCAGCAGCTCAATTCCGGCATGAACCTGTTCGCGATGATGGCGATACCCTTCTTCATCTTCGCGGGCGATCTGATGATCCGCGGCGGCATTGCCGCGCGGCTGATCAATTTCGCCGGCGGGCTCGTCGGCCATCTGCGCGGCGGCCTGGGCCAGGTGAACGTCGTGGCTTCCACCCTGTTCGGCGGCATCTCCGGCTCCGCCGTTGCGGACGCCTCGGCCGTCGGCGGGCTGATGATCCCCCAGATGGCCGCCCGCGGCTATGACCGCGACTACGCCGTCAATGTGACTGTCAACGCCGCCATCATCGCGCTGTTGGTGCCGCCGTCCCACAACATGATCCTCTATTCGATCGCCGCCGGCGGCAATGTCTCGATCGCCGATCTCTTCACCGCCGGCATCGTGCCGGGATTGTTGCTCGCGGTCTCCCTGATGGTCGCGGCCTATTGGGTGGCGCGCCGCCGCGGCTATCCCGCCGAGCCGTTCCCCGGCCTGCGGCGGCTCCTGGGATTCTTCGTCGCCTCGGCGCCCGGCCTCCTTCTGATCGGCATCATCTTCGGCGGCGTGCGCAGCGGCGTCTTCACGGCGACCGAAAGCTCCTGCATCGCCGTCATCTACGCCATGGTGATCGCCGGGCTGGTCTATCGCGAATTGGACTGGCGCGGCTTCGTCGAGGCCACGCTCGGCGCCGTGCGCACCACGGCCATGGTGCTGCTGATCATCGGCGCGGCAGCGGCGTTCAGCTGGATCATGGCCTACCTGCAAGTGCAGCAGGCCACGGTCGCCGCCATCCAGTCGATCTCAAGCGATCCGATCATGGTTCTGCTGTTGATCAACCTGGTGCTGTTGCTGCTCGGCACCTTCATGGACATGGCGCCGATGATCCTGATCTGCACGCCGGTGCTGCTGCCGATCGTCAAGGCTTTTGGCATTGACCCCGTGCATTTCGGCGTGGTGCTGATTCTGAATGCCGGCATCGGCCTGAACACGCCGCCGGTCGGCACGGTGCTGTTCGTCGGCTGCGCCGTCGGCAAGATCACCATCCGCGAGGCCATGCGCACGATCTGGCCGTTCTATGGCGCCAGCGTCTTCGTGCTGCTGCTGGTGACCTACATCCCCGCGCTATCGCTCTGGCTGCCGGGCCTGTTCCGCTGAGCGGTCTAGGCCGGCGGGATGAAGGGCTGTTGGATCGTCTGAAACGCCGGCAGAGCTTCGAGGCGCGCGGCATGTGCCTCAAGCGCGGGAAAATCGGCCATCGGGATCAGCCCGGCATGCACGTCGGCCATGAAGCGCATCACCGTGGCGACGGCAATGTCGGCATGACCGATCCGGGCGCCGAACCAGTAGTCGGTCTTCCGGCTGGCTCTGTCGGCTTCCAGCGCTTTCAGGACATTGGCAATCTGGACGCTGCGCCGCGTCATCAGGAGTTCCGAAGCAGCCGTGTGCAACTTCGTCTCGTAGAACAGGCTGACGGCCATGTCGCCCAAACCTGTCGCCAGCGCCGCCACCTTCAGCGCCTGATGCCGGGCCGGCTCGCCGGCCGGAAACATCCTGGCATCCGCCGGCACGAGGCTGTCGAGATAGTCCAGGATGATATGGCTGTCGGTCAGCACCTCGCCGTTATCCAGCACCAGAGTCGGCACGCGCGTCAGCGGGTTATACTGCCGGATCTTCTCCGCCTCGCCGAACGACGACCAGGGCCGATGCTCGAACGGCAGCTCATAGAGGGTCAATGCAATGCCGACGCGGCGGACAAAAGGGGAGTCGTATTGGCCGATGAGGATCATGGGAAACTGCCTCGAGCGCTATGATATGCGAGCCGACAATCAGAAAAGACTTGGCTGCCGATCTTCCAAGGATATGCACCGATGTACGTGGCTCCACCACTGGGTTCCAGGTGATTTTGCATCTTAGAAAATAATCCGGAACCGCTGGCACTGGATCTTCATTTGCCTTATAGTGTCCATAGTGCTGAACGCACTGGATGTCATCAGGACGCTCGGGGAGGACTGAACCATGAGCGACTGGGAAAAGCGTTCTCAGCGTCGTCGTTTACTTTTCACAGCGGGAGCATGCTGCATAGCACTCGCGCTCTACGCTGGCGGCGCGGCAAGCCAAACCTCAGAAGTAGATAGCTACGACGCGGCTGTCACATCGCAGAGCAAGACTGAGGCCCTTAGGTTCATAAAGACCTTCGCGTCCAGTCACCTAGTCGGCGATCTTATAGAATCGCTGCCGCCGCAGGTGGCCCGGGAAGTCTGCGCCGAACTAAAGGGCAGTGGCCCAGCCAAGGCGCGAAAAGCCTGCGATGCTCTGCCGAAGGCATTGGTTGCTCAGCCGGCTGTACCGGCTCCAGAACCTGCCCCTACCGCACATGATGAAATGGTTGACCCATTATCGCCCGGTGCGGACGCATCCGCAGGCGTTCTGCCTGAAGGAGAACCAGCGGGTGAGCAAGTTGCCGATGACATAGACAACGCCGACGGCATTGAAGTCTTCGATCCTCCTATGACCGAGATTCCCCCTGCTGGCGGCGGTACTGCGGGCGCGTCGGCGTCGGCCGGTACAGGCACCGCGGCGGGCGTTTCATCCGGCGCGCAATCCGCCGGGATGTACGGTGCCAATGATACAGTCACGTCCGGTGACACTGATCTTATGTATAGCCCGGTAGTTGAAATTTCGCCTGCTGCCGGCAGCACGGAGGCGACGCCGGTATCGACCGTTGCAGGGAGCGGAGCGGGCACTCCGTCTGACGTGGAACCAACGCTCGGGCAAACTGCCGGTGATGCAGACGATGCCGGTGGCACGGACCTTTTCTATGGACCAGTC
Organism: uncultured Alphaproteobacteria bacterium; assembly: GCA_963851215.1. GTDB lineage: Bacteria > Pseudomonadota > Alphaproteobacteria > Dongiales > Dongiaceae > DATKFM01. The sequence goes on along the minus strand of CAWKOG010000020.1, from coordinate 524,400 downwards.
GCCGAGGTCGCTCCCGCTGCTGGCGGAACGACGGCGAATGCAGCGTCCTGCTCCGTCGCAGCGCCGGCATCGACACCGTCCGGTGGCGATACTCAGAGTTGCGGAAACAATGTCAACAGAGACAAATCCGAGGGCGGGAAAGCCGTTCCGCCGGTGGCCGGGACGGTTTCCGTCGTCAGCACTACCGCTGCCATATCTGTGACTACCAGTACATCCGCATCCACTGGCATTCAGCCTGACCCGGCACCTGATACAGCCAACAGCGAGAGCAGCAACCCCGAAAGCAGCAACCCCGAAAGCAGCAGCACTGAAAGCAGCAGCGCCGAAAGCAGCAGCGCCGAAAAGACAATGCCCAAAGCAGCAGCGGCCAGAGCAGCAGCGGCCAGAGCAGCAGCGATCAGAGCAGCAGCGACCAGAGCAGCAGCGGCCAGAGCAGCAGCGGCCAGAGCAGCAGCGGCCAGAGCAGCAGCGGCCAGAGCAGCAGCGGCCAGAGCAGCAGCGGTCAGAGCAACAGCGGCCAGAGCAGCAGCGGCCAGAGCAGCAGCAGCAATGACCAGGCCAGCAACTCGCAAAGCGGCAGTGCCGACAACAGCAAGGGCAAGGGCAAAAGCAAAGGCGATAAGGCTAAGGGCGACAAGGGCAGCAAGGGCAAGGGCAAGGGCGGCAGTAAGGGCCCGAGCTAACCGACTTGGTTTGAGCAAAGCCCTCGTCAACTTTGGTCCGGCAACGAACAAGTAATGTCGTCGCTCTGCGGCCGGCAGCGGCGGCGCCGGAGGGCAGTGTTTCGCAAACTTGATCGACTACAAAGAAGGGCGGCTGCAAAGACTGCAACCGCCACGAGGGAAGGCTTAGTACGCCTATCTGAGTTTGGTCCTGGCAGCATCGATCGCACGGCGCAGCGCCAGCGGATCGTCGATCGCCGGCAGCGTGATTTTTCCAATGCCGGTGCCGCTCAGATGCAAGTGGCAGTTGCGCGATCCAACGATCTTCAGAGTTGAGCTGGTCCCGTCACCCGATTACTTCTTGGCTTGCAACTCCGCAATCATCTCGCCGAGCACGGTCTGCGCCACAGTGTCGGGACTGGTAGCCGATGCGCCTAGCTTTGTCGCTTTTTGCCGCCCGCCATACTTGACTGTCATCATGCCTTCCAGAACTGTGTAGAAGCCGATGTACGTCTTTCCGCCACGCTCCAATTGCACAGGGCGGGGCTGGGGAGGCGGTGGATCATTGCGGCCCGACATGATTATTCGTTCCCTCCTACAATTATCAGACTGGACTCAATCACGCTCGATAGGGCGATGATTTCGCGGTGAATGGTGCGACTATTCCTGTGCAGTATGGTCGCGGCGCAGTCGGTCGACTTCAAGTACTGTTTTTTAGTTCGTTCAACAGCGGACCCGTTCGAGCTTACCCGAGCTTGGTTCTGGCCGCGTCTATCGCACGGCGCAGCGCCAGCGGATCATCGATTGCCGGCAACGTGATCTTCGCCATGCCGGTGCCGCTCAGATGCAAGTGGCCATAGCCGAGAATTCGCCCGAGCATGGACTGGGTGAGATTGATTTCCTCGATCTTGCCCAAGCTGATTTCTTCGGTCTGGCGGGCGATCCACCCGCGCTTGAAGATGAACCGCCGCGTGGTGACGGCCATTTCCGTCGTCCACTTTCGGACCAGCATCACGAGACCGATGATCGGCCCGATGATCAGGAGCAAACCTAACGTCATCCACAGGATAGCGCCGAGAGTATAGATCCAATGATAGTTGGCTCTGTAGACAACGGACTCACTGTCGCCAAGAACTTCCTCGACATAGCCCATTTCCGACCCCTAACCTTCACCAGAGAAGGTCCGGTGATACTACACGAAACTGCAGTCTACCGCACCGTTCGTGCGACCTACTCCTCAGAGCGGCCCGTGGCGTCGCGATCCCTGTCGTATCGTCTCGTGAGCGGAAACGGCGGCAACCAGGACTCGCGGCGGACGGTCCAGAGTTCGTAGGTTGGCTTCAGTTGGTCAGGGGCATCCAGGGAACCCAGGTTCACTTCGATTTCGTCTCCGCTGCGTGAGAAAATGGACGAGCCGCAGCGGGGACAGAAAAACCGCCCGGCGTAGTCGCGTGTTTCGCCATCGATCTTCACCGCATCCTGAGGGAAGATCGCGGAAGCGTGAAAGAGGGCTCCATGATGCTTGCGGCAGTCGAGACAGTGACAGAGGCCGACCCGGTATGGGCGTCCCGACGCCACAATTCGAACGTTGCCGCACAGGCAACCGCCGGTGAAGCGGTCCATGCTGCGTCTCCTCTAAATTCGAGCGGTCGAAACGTTTACAACGAACCGCACCGGATTTTCAATGCGATGGGCGGAAAGTGGCTGGGGGACTAGGATTCGAACCTAGACTAGCGGAGTCAGAAGTCCGCGGTCCTACCGTTAGACGATCCCCCAGCAGAGGGGCCCGGACGAGCCGAGACGGCGGGGTTGGCCACCCGCCGGTTTGTGCGCGGGGACTTTAGTCGCCGTGCCGGGCCAATGCAACAGCCCCGGGGGGCGGTCTAGCCATTTGGAAACCTTCGGGAAATCGCATTATCCGGCCCTGGGACCGATAGCCGTCCGCCATGGGCCGAACCAGGGGAGCTGGCGCCCCGATGCCACCCCGGCGCGAAGCCGGCCCACGCGAACCACCTTGCTCCCCGTCGCGGAACCCTTCACAGTTGGCAATTGTCAGACAGTATGCAGAAACGCTCAGGCGGCCGATAAGAGCCGCCGGCGAACATGGAGGTGGGGGTTTGGAGGCGGCAGTCGCGTCGCAGCGAGACGTCACGGAGGAGGGCAGCCGGGATTTCCGCTCGCCCACGCCCGTGCTGGCGGCGCTGGATCTCGGCACCAACAATTGCCGCCTGCTGATCGCCCGCGCCAATGGCCGCGGCTATCGCATCATCGACGCCTTCTCGCGGATTGTCCGTCTCGGCGAGGGCCTCACGCGCAATGGCGCGCTCACCGAAGACGCCATGCGCCGCACCATCGAGGCGTTGAAGGTCTGCGCCGGCAAGATCTCGCGCCGCGGCGTCACCCATGGCCGCAGCGTGGCGACCGAGGCCTGCCGCCGCGCCAGCAATTGCGATGAGTTCCTGGGCCGCGTGCGCGCGCAAACCGGCCTCAATATCGAGATCATCTCCACGGCCGAGGAGGCGCAACTCGCCTTCCGCGGCTGCTCGCCCTTGCTCAGCCCGCGGCATCCGCGAGCGCTGGTGTTCGATATCGGCGGCGGCAGTACGGAGATCGGCTGGCTCCGCTTGCGCAACAGCCATCCACCGGAGCTGATCGACAGCCTGTCCATTCCCATGGGCGTGGTCACCCTCAGCGAGAATTATGGCAGTTCGCAGATGTCGGTCGAGATGTACCGGCGCATGGTTGATGACGTGAGCGCGCCTATCGCGGATTTTGCCGCGCGCAACGGCATCGGCGCCCGTGTCGCGGCCGAAGCGGTGCAGATGCTGGGGACCTCGGGGACAGTGACGACGTTGGCGGGTATCCATCTCGGGCTGGCCCGCTACGACCGCTCGATGGTCGATGGCACCTATCTGGATTTCGACACCATCCGTTCGATCAGCCGGGGCCTGGCGGACATGACCTATGAGCAGCGCTGCCGCTACTCCTGCATCGGCGCCGACCGCGCGGACCTGGTGGTGGCGGGCTGCGCCATCCTCGAAGCCATCTGCGACCTCTGGCCCGTGGGCCGGCTGCGGGTGGCCGACCGCGGCGTGCGCGAGGGCATCCTCGACGGGCTGCTCAACAGCGCAAACCGGCGGCGGTCGCGCCGGCGCCGGCGGGCTAGAACCGAGGCCGCTGTTTAGGCTATCTCTGGGTATGGGCAGGGTAGCGTGAGCAAGGATCGGCGGCGGCAGCGCGGCTCGTCGGGCGGGCGCGGCAGCGCGACGCTCGGCGGCAGCCGCGGCGAGACCGTGCGGGTGAAGACGGCCGCCAAGCGCCGGCCCTCCTCGACGCGCTGGCTGGAACGGCAGCTCAACGATCCCTATGTGGCGGAGGCGAAGCGGCTGGGCTACCGCTCGCGCGCGGCGTTCAAGCTGCTGCAGCTCGACGAGCGGTTCCATGTGCTGACCAAGGGCAAGCGGGTCGTCGATCTTGGCGCCGCGCCCGGCGGCTGGACCCAGGTGGCGGTGGAGCGGGTGCGGTCCCAGGAGCCCGGCGGCGGCCGCGTCGTGGCGATCGATCTTCAGGAGATGGAGGTGATCTCCGGCGCGATTGTCCTTCACATGGACGGCACGACGGCGGAGGCCTCCGCGCGGGCGAAGCAGGAGCTGGGCGGCGGCGCCGATGTGGTGCTCAGCGACATGGCGCCGGCCGCGACGGGACATCACCAGACCGACCATATCCGCATCATGGGCCTCGCCGAGTCGGCCTATGAGACGGCGAAGGAATTGCTGGAACCCGGCGGCGCCTTTATCGTCAAGGTGTGGCAGGGCGGCGCGCAGAAGGAATTGCTGGACGCGCTGAAACGCGAGTTCGAAACCGTCCGCCACGTCAAACCGCCGGCCAGCCGGTCCGATTCGGCGGAACTCTATCTGGTCGCCCTGGGCTTCCGCGGCCGGCGCGGCAACTAATTACATAAGGAGGGCGCCATGCCCGACAGCACCAGCGAACCGCAATTGCAGCCCCTGAACGCGGCGGTGGTGCCGCGCTTCGCCGAAGCGGCCACCTTCATGCGCACGCCGCGCACCGACGATGAGTTCGAAAGTGGACATCGCGCTGGTGGGCGTGCCGTTCGATCTCGGCACCGGCTTCCGCACCGGCGCGCGCCAGGGACCGGCGCAGATCCGCGAGATGTCGCGCATCATCCGCAAGGTCAATCCCACCAGCAGTATCGCGCCGTTCTCGCTCTGCAGCGTCGGCGACATGGGCGATGCGCCTGTTCATCCGTTCGATCTCCTCGACAGCATCGACAAGATCACCGCCTTCTTCAAGAATCTCGCGCAGCACAACATCTCGCCCATCGCCGCCGGTGGCGACCACACGATCACGCTGCCGATCCTGCGCGGCCTGTTCAAGGGCGAGCCCTTCGGCGCCGTGCATTTCGACGCCCATGCCGACACGCTGGACACCTATCTCGGCACCAAGATCAACCATGCCACGCCGTTCCGCCGCCTGGTGGAGGAGGGCATCCTCGATCCCAAGCGCACGATCCAGATCGGCCTGCGCGGCACGCGCTTTGCCGACGACGACATCCAGTATGGCTATGACATGGGCATGCGCATCGTCACCATGGACGATTTCGAGGAGATGGGGCGCAAGGAAGTGATCCGCGAATGCCGCCGCGTCTGCGGCCAGGGGCCGACCTACATCACCTTCGATATCGACGGCCTCGATCCCGTCTACTGCATCGGCACCGGCGTGCCGGAACCGGGCGGCCTGTCCATGCGCGATGCCCAGGTCATCATCCGCGGATTGCAGGGCCTGCATCTGATCGGCGGCGATGTCTGCGAGGTGCTGCCGCTGGCCGATCCGTCGGGGCACACGGCGCTCAACGCCGCCAACTTGATGTTCGAGATGCTCTGCGTCATCGCCGATTCCCGCGCCAACCGCTGGGCGCGGTAGTGTTTCACGTCAGCTGCTAGAGCGCGATGACATCCCGGAGATGCTCCGGCATCTCCTGCAGCGGCACATGGGTCAGGTCCTTGGCGAGTTCGGCGCGAATAAGTTCGCTGGCCTTGGCGGAGAGCGATTTCCGCAGGGTGCTGAGGGTGCGCGCCGGCGCCACGACGATCAGATCGTCATAGGTTCTCCTGTCGGCGGCATCGTTGAGCAGCCGCGCCATCTGCTGGCCGAACTTGTCCTTCTCGAACTGGTGAAAGTCCATATGGGGCTGGATGGCGCTACGACTGGCGCCCATGGCTGGCGCCACGCGGCCGGGCTTCTCGGTGCCAAGCAAATGCGTCGGCGGCGCGTCATGATGAAACTCGCCGGCGACTGCCGGGCGCAGGCCCTTGCCCGGCCCGTCATTCGCCAGCAGCCGCGCGCGGCTGCCATCGGCGACGATGATCCAAGTCACTTTCTTCCTCATGCCAGGCCTCTCTTCGACTGGATTTTCAGCGGTCCTAAATCGTTTACATTGTCTACCGGCACCGCGAATCAACCGCTTTGACCTGCGTCAAATGCATAGGCGAATCATCGGTTTCGCGCTTGGCAGGACGGGTTCCGTGTGTATGATGGCGCGCCATTATCTGCCGGCCGACCCGAAGGAAAATGGCATGGAAATCCGCGAGGCGCTGACTTTCGACGACGTTCTCTTGCGTCCCGCCGAGTCCGCCGTTCTCCCCGCCGAAACCGAGACCCGCACCAAGCTCACGCGTACGATCGAACTGGGCATCCCCCTGGTGTCCTCGGCGATGGATACGGTCACCGAGCATCAGATGGCGATCGCCCTGGCCCAGGCCGGCGGCATCGGCGTCATCCACAAGAACCTGGATATCGGCAAGCAGGCCGCCGAAGTGCGGCGGGTGAAGAAGTTCGAATCCGGCATGGTGGTGAATCCCGTCACCATCCATCCCGACCAGACCCTGGCCGATGCGCTGAAGCTGATGGCCGACTTCCAGATCTCCGGCATCCCCGTGGTGGAGCGGGGCAACGGCAAGCTGGTCGGCATCCTCACCAACCGCGATGTCCGCTTCGCCACCAAGATGACCGAGCCGGTGAGCCAGCTCATGACCAAGGAGAAGCTGGTGACGGTGCGCGAAGGCGTGACGCCGGCCGAGGCCAAGCGCCTGCTGCACCAGCATCGCATCGAGAAGCTGCTGGTGGTGGACGGCGACTACAGCTGCATCGGCCTCATCACCGTCAAGGACATGGAGAAGGCGCAGAACTATCCCACCGCCTGCAAGGACGAGCGCGGGCGGCTCCGTGTCGCCGCCGCCGTCGGCGTCGGCGATGACGGCTTGCGCCGCGCCGAGGCGCTGATCGAGGCGGGCGTCGATGTCGTGGTGGTGGACACGGCCCACGGCCATTCCCTGGGCGTGCTCACGGCGGTCGAGCGGGTGAAGCGGCTGAGCAATGCCTGCCAGGTGATCGCCGGCAACGTGGCGACGGCGGAAGGCACCAAGGCGCTGATCGACGCGGGCGCGGATGCGGTGAAGGTGGGCATCGGACCCGGCTCCATCTGCACCACGCGCATCGTGGCCGGTGTCGGCGTGCCGCAGCTCACCGCCGTCCTGGATGCGGTGGAGGCGGCGCAGAAGCGCAACACGCCGATCATTGCCGATGGCGGGGTGAAGTATTCCGGCGATCTGGCCAAGGCCATCGCCGCCGGCGCCAACTGCGTGATGGTGGGCTCGCTGCTCGCCGGCACCGACGAGGCGCCGGGCGAAGTGTTCTTGTACGAAGGCCGTTCCTACAAATCCTATCGCGGCATGGGGTCGCTGGGCGCCATGGCGCGCGGCTCGGCCGACCGCTATTTCCAGCAGGAAGTGTCGGACAAGCTGAAGCTGGTGCCCGAGGGCGTCGAAGGCCGCGTGGCCTACAAGGGTCCGGCCGGCACCGTGATCCACCAGCTCGTCGGCGGCCTGCGCGCGGCCATGGGCTATACCGGCAACCGGACGATCCAGGACATGCAGAAGAACTGCCAGTTCCTGCGCATCACCAATGCCGGCCTGCGCGAGAGCCATGTGCATGACGTGGTCGTGACCCGGGAGGCGCCGAACTACCGGCGCGAGATGTAGGCTGACACCAGGCGCTCGCCTCCAAGCATCCATCGATCTCCTGTCGGCGATCCATGCCGGCGCGTCGCCGGCCGACCGGGTCTCGGCGGCCTTCTTCAGGGAGCGGCGCTATATCGGCGGCGGCGACCGGCGGGCGGTCATCGATCGCGTCTACGCGGTGCTGCGGCGGCGGGCCGCGCTCGACTGGTGGATCGGCCGCACGATGCCGGTGGAGGATGTGCAGGATCGCCCGGGCGCCGACCGGCGGCGGATCATCGCCGCCCTGGTGCTGTTGGAAGGCTGGAGCGCCGACCGCATCGCCGGATCGTTCGACGGCGGCACCTACCGGCCGGAGCAGCTCACCGATATCGAGCGCGCCATGGCGAAGTCGCTGGAGGGAAACACGCTGCATGTCGCCGGATCAGCCGGAATGGGTGCGGCTGGAATTTCCCGAATGGCTCGGCGACAGCCTGCATCGTATCTTCGGCGAACGGCTGGAACCGGAGATGCAGGCCTTGCTGACGGAGGCGCCGCTGGATTTGCGCGCCAATACGCTGAAAGCCGGACGCGATGACGCCATGGCAGCGCTCGCGCGCGATGGCGTCGAGGCGAAGCCGACGGCGCTTTCGCCGCTGGGGCTGCGCGTCAATGGCCGCCCGCCGCTGGCGACCTTGCCGTCGTTCAAGGACGGCCTCGTCGAAGTGCAGGACGAAGGCTCGCAGCTCGCGGCACTTCTGGTGGATGCGCGGCCCGGCCTGCGCATCGTCGATTTCTGCGCCGGCGCCGGCGGCAAGACCCTGGCGATGGCGGCGGCGATGGAGAACAAGGGCCGCATCGTCGCCTGCGATGTGCTGCAGGGCCGCGTCGATCGGGCGGCGATCAGGCTGCAGCGCGCGGGCGTGCATAATGTGGAGCGCCGCGGCCTCAGCTCCGAGCGCGATCCCTGGGTGAAGCGCCATGCCGGCGCCTATGACCGCGTCCTCGTCGATGCGCCCTGCACGGGCGTCGGCACCTGGCGCCGCAATCCCGATGCCCGGTGGAAACTGACGCCGGACTTTCTGAAAGAGCTGCTCGACCTCCAGCGGCGCATCTTCGACAGCGCCGCGCGCCTGGTTAAGCCGGGCGGCCGGCTAGTCTACGCCACCTGCTCGCTGCTGCCGGAGGAGAACGAGGCGCAGATCGACTCCTTCCTGGTGCAGCATCCGGATTTCGCGATCCTGCCGGTTGCCGATGTCTGGTGCGACGCCATGGCGAAGCAGCCGGACGCCGCGCCCTGTCCCTCGGACGGCAACTACCTCCGCCTCACGCCGGCGCAGCAGGGCACCGACGGCTTCTTCGTCGCCATCCTGCAGCGCAATGCCGCGACCAAGCCGGCGCCGGAGCCAAGCGCCGCTCCGCCGGAGGCGAACCATGCTCCCGCCGGAGGCGAACCATGATCCACTCCATCCGCATCCGCCGCGCCCGGCCGGAGGATGCCCGCGGCATCGCCGCCGTGCATGTGGAGAGCTGGCGCTCCGCCTATGCCGGCATCCTGCCCGACCGCGTGATGGTGCAGATGTCCGTGGATCAGAAGGCCGTGTCCTGGCGCCGCCAGATCGAGACCACCGCCAACAGCCAGGGCCTGCTGGTAGCCGAGCTTCCCGAGGGCGGCATCGCCGGTTTCGCCAGCAGCGGCCGCCCCACCAGCGCGCTCGCGGGCTTCGACGGCGAGATCTTCATGCTCTATGTCATGCCCGACTGGCAGGAGCAGGGCCTCGGCCGCGGCCTGCTCTGCGGCAGCCTGCAGCTCATGGCCAAGAACGGCTGCAGCTCGGCGCTGGTCTGGGTGCTGGCGGACAATCCCGCGCGCTTCTTCTACGAGGCGATGGAGGGCAAGCGCGTCGGCGAGAAGGACGAGGCGATCTGGGGCGTCACCCTGCATCAGATCGCCTATGGCTGGCGCAGCCTGTCGCCGCTGCCCGCCGCCTGCCGGGGGCGCCGCCGCCCATGACACACCCGCCGGCTTCCGCTTGCCCGCCCCCGAATTTTTTGCAATCGATCCCCCTCCGCGAAAGGCGCCCGGCATCAAGATGACCGAACGTATCCTGATCCTCGATTTCGGTTCCCAGTTCACCCAGCTCATCGCGCGCCGCATCCGCGAGAGCGGCGTCTATTGCGAGATCCTGCCCTTCAACACCGCGCCCCAGCGCATCGCCGATTTCGGCGCCAAGGGCATCATCCTCTCCGGCGGCCCCGCCTCGGTCTATGAGGGCGAGTCGCCGAAGGCGCCGGCCATCGTCTTCGAGATGGACGTGCCGGTGCTCGGCATCTGCTATGGCGAGCAGGCGATCTGCGACCGGCTCGGCGGCAAGGTCGAGCATTCCGACCACCGCGAATTCGGCCGCGCCTTCGTCGAGGTCAAGGACGATTGCGCGCTGTTCGCCGGCGTCTGGAACAAGGGCGACCGCGAGCAGGTCTGGATGAGCCATGGCGACCGCATCAGCGCCATCCCCAAGGGCTTCAAGGTCGTCGCCGTCAGCGACAGCTCGCCCTACGCCGCCATCGCCGACGATCACAGGCGCATCTATGGCGTGCAGTTCCATCTGGAGGTCGTGCACACGCCCCAGGGCGCGAAGCTGCTGGCCAATTTCGCCAGGCGCATCTGCGGCTGCGCCGGCGACTGGACCATGGCCGCGTTCAAGGAGCACGCCATCGGCCAGATCCGCCACCAGGTGGGGAAGGGGCGGGTGATCTGCGGCCTCTCCGGCGGCGTCGACTCCGCCGTCGCCGCCGTGCTGATCCACGAGGCGATCGGCGACCAGCTCCATTGCATCTTCGTCGATCACGGCCTGCTGCGCGGCGGCGAGGCGGAGCAGGTGGTGACCATCTTCCGCGACCACTACAACATCCCGCTGGTGCATCGCGACGCCGCCGACCTGTTCCTCGGCAAGCTCGACGGCGTCACCGATCCCGAAGCCAAGCGCAAGACCATCGGCGGCCTGTTCATCGACGTGTTCGAGCAGGAGGCCAGCAAGCTCGGCGGCGCCGATTTCCTGGCGCAAGGCACGCTCTATCCCGACGTCATCGAATCCGTCTCCTTCACCGGCGGCCCCAGCGTCACCATCAAGTCGCACCACAATGTCGGCGGCCTGCCCGAGCGCATGCGCATGAAGCTGGTGGAGCCGCTGCGCGAGCTGTTCAAGGACGAAGTGCGCGCGCTCGGCCGCGAGCTCGGCCTGCCGGAAAAGATGATCCGCCGCCACCCGTTCCCCGGCCCCGGCCTCGCCATCCGCGTCCCCGGCGCCATCGACCGGGATAAGCTCGCCATCCTGCGCAAGGCCGACGCGATCTATCTCGAGGAGATCGAGAACGCCGGGCTATACGACGCGATCTGGCAAGCCTTCGCCGTGCTGCTGCCGGTGAAGACCGTCGGCGTCATGGGCGACGCCAGAACCTACGACCACGTCTGCGCGCTCCGCGCCGTGACGAGCAGCGACGGCATGACCGCGGACTATTTCCCGTTCCCGCACGAGATCCTGGGGAGGGTGGCGACGCGGATCATCAACGAGGTGCGGGGGATCAACCGGGTGGTGTACGACGTGACGTCGAAGCCGCCGGGGACGATTGAGTGGGAGTGAAAAATCCTCAGTACGGATTGCACCGATTGGTCCAAATCACCAAGTCGGATCCCCGTTGTAGTCGATGTAACCCAATTTTCTGGTCAGTGGTGCGCGAGAGCTAGCAGCAGGCTCGCAACGGCTGAAGAATGCATCGCTTTAGCGAGAAACTGTTGCGGTGGGAGGGTTTCTCCTCGCGTTTTCACCTAACGCATCACCGCATCGAAAGTTGAGCCTTAGCTGCAGATGGCGAAGAAGCAACAAATTTCCATCTGTGGGAACGTCTATGCGTAGGACTAGTTGTAATTCCAGGAGCGAACGTTCGCTTCCCACCCCCTATGCAAATTGGAGAGCAAGCAATGGCACAAGCCCAAGCCAAGGCCGCCAAGCAGCGGCATGATGCCATCAGCCTGTTGAAGGCTGATCACGAAGAAGTGTCGGCAATGTTCAGCAAGTACGAGAAAACTGGCGGTCGCAAGGCCGAAAAATCCGACCTGGCAACCAAGATTTGTTCCGCCCTGACCGTCCACGCCCAGATCGAAGAGGAGATTTTCTACCCGGCTTGTCGTGAACATGTCGAGGATGCCGATGAGCTCCTCGCCGAAGCCACGGTGGAACACGGATCTCTCAAGGAACTCATTGCAAAGATCGAAGATGGTGAGCCCGGTTCCGAAGAGTTCGATGCGGAGGTGAAAGTGCTCGGCGAGTACGTGAAGCACCACGTCAAGGAAGAGCATGAAGAGCTCTTTCCCAAAGTCAGGAAGTCGGATCTGGACCTCAATGAACTAGGCGAACTACTCCAGACCCGGAAGATGGAACTTCAGAAAGCCAGCTAGTCATCGCCAATTCGTATGATGACCTTACTCCAACGGAGACCGGCCATGAATCGCTTGAAATTTCAATGTGTCCGATGCGGAAGCGCTTCGTACAGGCTGGTAAGCAATGTGGCCGGTTTCCAGTTGGCGAGTTGCTCCAAATGCGAAAAAGTGACGCCGATCGAAGCGGCTGATGTGAGGAGGCCCGGGGAGCCCTCGCTGAGGCTGCATCTCAAATAGCTCTGGATGCGGTGATTATGCCGCGAGCCGGCGATTGCCGAAGGGCAATGCGCCACGAGTTGAATGGCAGATCCTTAGCCTGATCTCGGGAATTCGCTGTTACACGAATAAACGGCCACTCGCGGAACGATGCTGCGAGCGGGGAGTTGCCCTTTTATAGAACTTATAATGCAGCCGCTAACTGTGCGTCCTGCGAAGGGAATATTGAGATGTCCATTTCCAGCCTCGAACAACTTGAACGTGATGCCGAACGGTCCCGAGCTGAGTTTTCGGGAGCCGTCGAGGAATTGCGAAGCCGTGTTTCTGACAAAGCCGACGACTTACGGCGCCGAGTGTCGCCTGAAGGAATCAAGAGTGAAGTGAAACACTTCGTGGATCGTACGAGCCATGACATGCTTCACAATATTGGGCGAAAAGCCAGCGAGCGGCCTCTGGAAGCGATTGCTGTCGGCGCTGGCTTGGCCTACCTGGGCTGGCGTTTCCTTCGGAATATCCCGGCACCTATTCTGCTGCTTGGGGCCGGCGTGGCACTCCTGCGGTCGAGCTCGAGCAATGGTACGCCATTTGCCGCATCAAGAAATCAGTCCTCCGATGATTCCGGAAGTACTTTGGAAAAGGTCGGATCGGCGGTCTCGGGGAAAGCCGCCGCAATTGCCGCCGAAGTCAGCGATACCGTGAGCGAAACGGCGCAAGCCGCGAGCAGGATGGCATCCAATGCGACTGCAGCGGTTTCCGATGCCGCCTCTTCGGTGTATCGCGGCGGCGCAGATGCCGCGTCCTATGCCGTGACCCAGGCTTCTCAGGCGGGCCGCACAACTCGGGACAACCTTGTGCAGGCGTTCGAGCGGCATCCGCTGATCATCGGGGGCGTCGGTTTGGCGATCGGAGCGGTCATCGCCGCCTCGCTGCCGACAACGGCGGCCGAAAACCGGCTGCTTGGCGACAAGAGCGATGATCTCAGAGATCGGGCGTCCAAGTTGGGATCGGAAGGCTACGAGGCAGCGAAGGCAGCGGGACAGCGCATCTATGACCGCTCGCTGGCGAAGGGCGACGACCAAAGCCCTGGCAGCCCGCAGGACCGGTTTGCGACCGACAACGCTGCTGCACGCGTCCAATCCGCGGCTGAGGGTGCAAGTGAGAACGGCCGCACGACTATTTAGCGTCATACATCCAGATTGGAGACGATCATGAGTGATATTTCGAGCATTGGTACGACCGAGTTGCAAATTCCCAGCCCTTCAAACGGGGGCAGCGACAGCGGTTCTCAATCAAAAGGCATTGCAGCACAGGCCGCGGAGGCGGCACGCGATCTCGGGGATCGAGCGATGCATACCGCCAAGGAGGTCGTAGCGGGCGCCGAATCAAAGCTTCGAACCACTGCCGAGGAGCAAAAGGTGGCAGGCGCAGAGCGTGTCAGCGCCATTGCGGGCGCCATTAGCCGGACGGCGGACGAACTCGAGAGTGAACTTCCGCAAGCGGCACGATATGTCCGCGGTGCTGCGACAGAAATTCAAAACTTTTCGGACGCGGTTCGTAACCGCGATTTCAATGTGTTGCTAAGGGATGTGCAGGACCTGGCGCGCAGGCAGCCGGCCGCTTTTCTCGGAGTTTCAGTGTTGGCAGGATTTGCCGCAGTACGGTTCTTGAAGACTTCCAATCAAACGGCTTCGGCGGACAGATACAAACAAGGCACACCGTGAGGATTGGAGTCATGTCTGCCCAGACTGAAAACAGGTCTTTCTCCGAGCTGCTCTCAGACGCCGCTAACAACCTCAATGCTCTCGTGCGAAACGAGATCCGGCTCGCCCGTGCTGAGCTCGCCGCGAAGGTCAGCCGAGCGGCGGTCGGGTTAGCCGTCCTGGTCGCCGGTGTTGCCATGATCGGGGCCGCAATGGTGCTTATCCTGCTCGCCCTAGCGGGATGGCTCGTTGAAATCGGTTTGTCACAACCGGCGGCTTATCTGATCGCTGGCCTGTCGGGCGCCGCAGTTGGCGCATGCTTCGCCTGGACCGCCGTCAGCCGGCTGAAGGCTGATGGCATTGCGCCAAATAGGACGATTGAACAACTTCACCGCGACGCCTTGGCTGCCAAGGAGATGGTAAGATGACGATGCATGAGAGTAGCAGAAACCGCGATATTCATAGCGAAGCACCGTCGATGCCGCGTGATGGCTCTCAGGGCCACAGTCGTAACGACTTCGTACGAGATCTCGCGGACTCGGTTCGCCAAAATCCGACAGCAGCGGCTTTGATCAGCATGGGCGTGTTCTGGCTCCTTGTCGGTGGCAACCGGGCCTCCTTGTTTGGCGGGACAGCGGGATCGCCGGACAAATCTGGCGCGATCTCCACTACCCTTTCGAACATGGGGTCGCGCATCGGCAAAGGCGCCGGCGCTGCCACAGCTAGCGTCAGTGATACAGCATCTGAGGCTGCTTCGCAGGTCTCAGATGGGGTCGCAGCAGTCACGAGCTCAGCGAGCGGCTTGGTTTCACGCGCTGGGTCTGCTATCCAGGAAACAAGCCGGGCGGGATATGGATTGGCCCGTACCGTGCAAAATGATCTTGGCGCGCTGTTTGAACGTCAACCCTTGGTACTCGGGGCCGTCGGCCTCGCGATCGGCGCCGGCATCGCCGCCGCATTTCCGACGACCGAGGTGGAGAGCCGACTTGCAGGAGAAACCAGTGACCAGGTGAAGAGCCGGACCCGCAATTTTGCGAGCGAGAAAGTTGAAACCGGCAGGACACTGGCTGCTCAGGCGCTCAAGGAGGTCGAGCGTGAAGTTGAAGGACGGGAATGACGCGTCCTCTACTGCATTGACCTTTCAAGACCGGACTTAGTTTGGTGCCGCCTTACTGTCGCAGATTTGAGTGACTCACATGAGGCGAATGTGGGATAAATCCGCTGCCAGGGCTCGGATTGCATTCGCATGAATACGCCACCTATCGAACGCAAACTCGCCGCCATCTTTTCCGCCGATTTCGCCGGCTATAGTCGGCTTATGGGTGCAGACGAAGCCGGCACGCTGGCGAGTTTTTCGGCGCATCGTGAGGTCATCGACGAGCTTATCCGCCAACGCAATGGACGCA
Organism: uncultured Alphaproteobacteria bacterium; assembly: GCA_963851215.1. GTDB lineage: Bacteria > Pseudomonadota > Alphaproteobacteria > Dongiales > Dongiaceae > DATKFM01. The sequence continues at coordinate 508,962 of CAWKOG010000020.1, read as the reverse complement.
TTGCCAGTACGGCGGGCGACAGCGTGCTCGCAGAGTTTCCAAGCGTGATGGAGGCGGTCCAATGCGGGGTCGAGATTTAACAGGCAATGGCCGCGCGCAACGCTGAGCTCTCCGAAGATAGTAAGATGCTGCTCCGCGTTGGCATCAATGTCGGCGACGTCATGGTGAAGGACGAGGATATCTTCGGCGATGGCGTCAACGTTGCAGCACGCCTTCAGGGGCTAGCTGAGCCCGGCGGCATCTGTATCTCGCGAGCCGTGCGTGATCAGCTGCGCGATAAATCGCCTTTTGTCTTCGAAGATCAAGGCGAGCAGCCCGTAAAGAACATCGCACGGCCTGTTCGCGTGTTCACAGTGCGCTTCGAAGGCGCGCCAACGACGGCGGATATGATTGGGGCCAATCCTCTCAACGCGGAGGTCACGCCTGTCGCGACGGCAGAGGGCCCGATGGAAAGCAAGGCAGATGAAACAGAGCTAGCGTTCTGGGATTTGATCACGGATAGTGTTGTAGCGTCCGATTATGTCGCATATCTCGAGCGCTACCCGACGGGAAACTTTAGCGCCTTGGCTCGAACTCGACTGATCGGTCTGACAACTGGCGACACAGTCGCGACCGGCGACGAGGTAAAGCTGGAGATCACCTATTGGGAGAGCGTGAAGGATAGCGAGGATTTGGCGATGTTTCGTAGCTATCTCGAAAAGTACCCAGACGGGCATTTCAAGGAGCTTGCGGAAGCGCGACTCGCGCAGCTGGAACGCGAAGAAAGCAGCGAGATTGGAAGCTAAACTGCGGCAATTTGAGGTTCAGGATGTGCCCACAGGCTAGAGATGGGCGCGGATAATATTCCTTGAACGCCTAGAATCTGTCCCCATATCCTGAAATCGCTCCGGCTCGTCCGTGCCTTGATGTTGGACATCGTGGATCTGCATGGTGCCGAGCGGTCCACGGCTAAACCTCGAGCCTACTCTATTACTTCGACCGCCGCCCCTTTACCGCATTGGCGTGGGCGCCATAGGTGATCCGTTCTTCGCTGTCTGCGGGCAGGCGGGCGCGGACGCGTTTCCTGAGCGTCTCGGCGTCGCCGGCGGCCAGCGCGGCGATCGCGGGGCCGAGCGAGGGGGACTTCATGCTGATCGCCCAGAAGTCATCGAAATTCGCGAAGGTCCGGTGCACGGTGATCTCCCGCATTTCCACGGCCTCCAATCCGGCGCCGGTCCACAGATCCCGCATGGCCTCCATGCGGGATATCTCCATTTGCGGCGGCCGCGGGGGCGTCAAACCCATCGCGCGCATTTCCTCCAGGATGAAACGCAGGGGAAAGCCGCCCTCCATGTCCCACATATAGGCCGCGACGATGCCGCCCGGGCTGACCACGCGTACCATTTCCGCGATGCCTTTGGCCGGCTCCGGCACGAAGACAAGGACCAGCGCCATGACGGCGGCGTCGAACCGATCGGCGGGGAAGGGAAGCGCCATCGCGTCGCCCTGGCGAAACTCCGCCACCCGCGCCGCCGGCCGCGTGCGTGCATAAGCGAGCTGCCCTTCCGACGGATCGATGCCCTGCACCTCCGCCGGGGCGCAGCGCTCGACCAATAGCTCGGTGAAGGCGCCGTTGCCGCAGCCGACATCGATCCATCGCAAACCCGACGGCGGCGCCAGCCAATCGAGGAAAATCTCGCCGGCGGACCGGCTCCAGACCCCCATCATCTGCTCATAGGCGGCGCCGTCATCGAAGCGGATCGTCTGTTCGGCCATTGGTGACTTCCTCCCAAAGCCCGCAGGTTTCACCCGCCGGAGCGTAGCAGTTCTAAGTGTGCTTGCCCCGCGCCGAAATGGGCCGCTGCGTCCGCTGGCCAGAAATGTGGAGCGGATAATATTCCTTGAACGCCTGACATCGATCCCCATATCCCGGAGTTGCTCCGGCTCGGCCGGGCCTTGATGTTGGACATAGTGTATCTGCATGTTCGCGCCGGCCCCGCGGCCGCGATCCCGGATGCTCGGCCTGATATTACGGCATCCCATTGCCGCGCCGCGGCGCGCAGGCCAGAGCAGTGATTCCCTTGTATGGCATCGTTCCCAAAAATCAGGGTCCCCTGGGAATCACGAATTTCGCCCTTAGCGCATTGGCGCGGCTGGCAAATCACCTGCGGAAAATGCGCGAAAATGCCGCGCAACCGGCGCAGCTCTAAGAGTTCTTCCCCCGCGCCGAAATCGGCCGCTCGCCCTTGATGGTGGTGCGGTGCATCAGCCGTCTCGCGCCGTCGTAGTCGTTGACGGCGTAGTGCATGGCGCAGCGGTTGTCCCAGATCGCCAGGTCGTTGACGCGCCAGCGCAGGCGGCAGGTGAATTCGGGCCGGATGGCGTGGTCGAAGAGGAACTTGAGCAGCGGCCGGCTCTCGGCCTCGGTCCAGCCCTCGAAGCGGGTGGTGTAGATCGAGTTGACGAACAGCGCCTTGCGGCCCGTCGCCGGATGCACGCGCACCACGGGATGGGCCACCTCGCGGTCGGCCTCCGGCTTGTTCCGCTCGATGCCGATGGAGCGCGAGACCCGGAGATCGGCGGGCAGGCCGCTCATGCCATAGGGCTTGCCGGAATGCATCGCGTTGAGCCCGTCGAGCATCCGCCGCATGCCCTCGGACAGCGCCTCATAGGCGCTGTACATGTTGGCGAACAGCGTGTCGCCGCCATGATCCGGCACCTCGCGCGCATAGAGCACGGAACCCAGCGGCGGCTCCTCGAGGAAGCTGAAATCCGAATGCCAGGCATTGCCGAAGGTGCTGATGTTGCGCTCGTCGGCCTCCTTCAGCACGGCGATGATGTCAGGATACTCGTCCATATGCTTGATGTAGGGCGAGCGGGTGAGCGGGCCGAGCCGCCGCGAGAAGGCGAGATGCTGCTCCGGCGTCAGGCGCTGGTCGTGGAAGAACAGCACGAGGCGATCGTGGAAGGCGCGCTCGATGTCGGCCGATGTCGCGTCGTCGAGCGGCTGGGCGAGGTCCACGCCATGGATGTCGGCGCCCAGCGCGCCGGCCATCGGCCGGACCTCGATGCGGGTGTAGGTGGCTGCCATGATCCGACTATAGGCGATCGGACCCTGGCGATGGAAGTCGCTGCTCTCAGCTCCGCAGCCAGGGCGTGAAGGTGATGCCGATCAGCAGGCCCTCGGGGCTCAGCAGCCGCGTCACCGTCTGGCCCCAGGGTTCCTTGCGGTTGTCGACCAGCAGCCGGCAGCCGCGCGCCTTCAGGATCTTGCTCGCGGCGGCCACGTCCTCGACATCGAATTCCAGCCAGGCGTTGGGCGCCGGCACCGAGGCGGGCCATTCGGACGAGCCGAAACAGGACTGCGCCGCGTTCGCCAGCGGCCAGAGCGCGAAGTGGCGCACGCCGTCGATCCCTTCGCCGTGGAAGTAGTCCGGGTCCTGCTCCATCGGCGTCAGCGGCAGGCCCAGGAGACCGACATAGAAGTCCCGGCTCGCCTGCGGCGCCCGGACGATGGGACCGAACCCCGCGACGAACTTGATCCCCAGCCCTTCCGGCAGCGGCATCTCGACCTCCTGATTCATATTGTTGGCCGCAGAGTGGCGCGGCGGCGGGGACGGGTCTTGAACAAAACGGACGCCGCCTACAGCTCCAGCCAGCGGCTCAGCTCCGGATTGTGGATCGGCAGATAGCGGGCGGGCGTGAAGCCGGTCAGGTCCAGGAACTCGCGGGTCATGTGCGCCTGGTCCGCATAGCCGGCGGCGGCGGCGAGGTGGGCGAGGCCGCCCGGATGCGCCGGCGCCGAGGCCAGCCGCAACGCCTGCTGCAGCCGCATGATCCGCTGCAACGTCTTGGGTCCATAGCCGCAGGCGGCGATGAAACCGCGGCGGAGCTGCCGGGCCGACAAGTCGAGCGCGTCCGCCACCTCGTCCACCGTGGCCCATGGCGCCTGCGTCAGCATGGCGCCCGCCGCGATGATCTTCTGGTCCGCGCCCTGCGCCGCCGCGATCCGCTGGCGTGTCCAGGCCTCCAGCGCCGCCCGGCGTGCGTCGGCTGACTCGGCAGCGGCGAGATCTGCGACCAAGGCCTTCGCCTCGCGCCCGCAAATCGACTCGAGTTCCACGCCCCACGGACCGAGCGCCTCCACGTCGCAGCGCAAGATCGACCGCACCGCGCCGGGCCGGAATCTGATCGCGGTGATCAGCGTGCCCGCGGGCTGCGGCCGGACCCATTGGGTCGTGGCGGCAGGACCGGCAATATGCGGCGGCTCGTCGCCGAACATGATGATGTCAGCGCAGCCGTCGGGAATGATCGGCTGCGCCGGCGCCAGCGGCAGGGCGCGGCTGACATTGACCCAAGTGCAGGCCACATGCGCCGCCAGGTCCGGCGGCGGCGCATATTCCCGGTAGCTGATGACGAGCGATCCGTCAGGCATGGTCGATTCACTTCACCTGCCGGAACTTAGCAACACCGGCCGTCATGTCAGCCTCCTCTGTCGAAAGCCAGTTGTTGGTCAGGGATGTTCTGATGTCAATCACAGAGGTCGACCAGATGCTCAAGGGTATGGACGGCCGGCTCTCTCCTCCGCTTGCCCCCCGGAATTTTCGGCGGCAAACTCGCCATCAGGTTCAACCGCCGCCGAAAGGGAATCTCCGAGATGAGCACGATTACCACCAAGGACGGCGTCGAGATCTTCTACAAGGACTGGGGCTCGGGGCAGCCCATCGTCTTCAGCCATGGCTGGCCGTTGTCGGCCGATGATTGGGATACGCAGATGCTGTTCTTCGCCGCCAAGGGCTTCCGCGTTGTCGCCCATGACCGGCGCGGCCACGGCCGCTCGAGCCAGGTCGGCGGCGGCCACGACATGGATCACTATGCCGACGACCTCGCGGCGCTGACGGCGCACCTCGACCTCAAGAACGCCGTGCATGTCGGCCATTCCACCGGCGGCGGCGAAGTCGTGCATTACATCGCCCGCCATGGCGAAAGCCGCGTGGCGAAAGCGGCGATCATCAGCGCCGTGCCGCCGTTGATGGTGAAGACGGCGGCCAATCCGGGCGGGCTGCCGAAGGAGGTGTTCGATGGCCTGCAGGCGCAGCTCGCCGCCAGCCGCGCACAATTCTACTACGACCTGCCGGCCGGACCCTTCTATGGTTATAACCGGCCCGGCGCGAAAGTCTCGCAGGGCACCATCTGGAACTGGTGGCGTCAGGGCATGATGGGCGGCGCAAAGGCGCACTATGACGGCATCGTCGCCTTCTCCCAGACCGACTTCACCGAGGACCTGAAGAAGATCACGGTGCCGGTCCTGGTGATGCATGGCGACGACGACCAGATCGTGCCCTACGCCGAACTCGGCGCCGCTGTCGGCAAAGCTGCTGAAGAACGGCACGCTGAAAACCTACAAGGGCTTTCCGCACGGCATGCCGACCACCGAGGCCGACACCATCAACGCCGACCTGCTGGCGTTCATCAACGGCTAGCGGTTGCGCGACTGAAGACGCCGAACAAGGCGCCGGTGCGCATCTCCAGAATCTCCCGTTTCCCGGCGGCGCTACTTTACGGCGCCGGCCGTCAGCCCCTTCACGATGTAGCGCTCCAGGAAGATGCCGATGACGATCAGCGGCAGGATCGCCGCCGAAGCCAAGGCGGCCATCGACCACCAGCTGATGCCCTGGGAGCCTGTCTGGCTGGCGACCATCACCGGCAGCGTCCGCGCATTGGTGCCCGTGAGCAGGGCGGCGAAGAAATATTCGTTCCAGCAGAGGATCACCGCCAGGATGAAGGCCGCGACCATGCCCGGCAGCGCGATCGGCACGACGATCTTGAGAAAGGCGTCCCAGGTGGAACAACCATCGACCAGGGCGGCCTGCTCCAGCTCATGGGGAATCGAATCGAACTGGTCGCGCATGATCCAAATCACGATCGGCAGAACCGAGAGCGCGTAGATGAGGATCAAGCCGATCAGCGAGTTGAGCAATGCCAGTTCCTTGTAGAGCACGAGGAACGGCATCGCCAGAACCACCGGCGGCAGGATCAACTGCGAGAGGAAGAAGAAGGAGATGTCGCGGTTCCGCCAGATCGCGAATTTATACTCGAAGCGGCTGAGTCCGTAGGCTGCCATGGTGCCGATGATCAGCGCCAGCACCGACGCGCCGAGGGACGCGATAATGCTGTTGTAGAAGCGCTTGAGGAACTCCTCGCGCGGTGTCGAGAAATTGAGGATCGTATCCGGCGAGAGGCCAAGCGACCGCAACCCCTTCCAGTCCGGAGCGTACTCGAGAAACGGAATCATGTTGCCCTTCATCACATCCGGCGCGGACTTGAAGGTGGTGGTCAACGTCCAATAGATCGGGAACAGGGCGACGACCGTCCAGGCGATCAGCGCGGCGTAGATCAGCGTTTTCTTGAGGCCTGCGGACATGTCAGGTCTTCCGCTGCATGAATCGGCTGGTGGACCACAGCAGCAGCGCGATGAAGATGATGATGAGGATCAGATAGACCTCGGCGATCATGGTGCCGTAGCCGACGTTCGAGCGGTCCTTGTATTCCCGGAAGATGAAGCTGGAGATCGTGTCCGTGGCGCCGCCTGGCCCGCCCGATGTGGTATTGATCACGATGTCGGCGAGCTTGAGCTGGAAGATGATGCGCAGCACGATCGTCGTCACGCTGACCGGCAGCATGAGCGGGAAGGTGATCTGCCAGAAGCCCTGCCAGCCCGTCGCGCCGTCGACCTTGGCAGCTTCCTGCACTTCCTTTGACAAGGCCTGGAGCCCGGCCAGCAGCAGGATCATCATGAAGGGGATCCAGACCCAGGCATCCATGGCGGCGATCGTGGTCTTGGCCAGCCAGGGCGAGGTGAGCAGCGACGGGTTCTCCCATCCCAGCAGGCGCAGCAGCCGCGATACGGGTCCGTACCGGTACTCCAGCATCGATTTGCCGATCATCCAGCTCACCGCCACCGGCGACAGCATGAAGGGCAGCAGAAATGCCACGCGGAAGAACTTCCGGCCGCGAATGTCGGCGTTCAGCAGCAGCGCGAGCGCGAATGCGAACGCATACTGCGCCAGCACCGTCAGCACATAGAACACCATGTTGCCGAGCGCATTCCAGAAATAGGGATCGGCGATGAGTTGATAGAAGTTGGCGAGACCGTTGAACTGCCGGCCGGTCGCCGAGGAGAGGTTCCAATCCGTGAGCGCGATGTACAGGCCGAAGAAGGTCGGAAAGATCACCAGCGCCAAAGTAAATAGAACCGCCGGCAGTACGAACAAGGCGCGCCAGCCGGCCTCGCCGCTCCGCAGGATGTTTCCGGCGCAGAGCGCCACGCCCCAGATCGCGAAACCGATCAGGATCGGCTGCCAATTGCCAAAACCGAAGGGAACGATACCGGTGGCATAAAGGCTCTGCATCGCCACGATGGCGATGAACAGCAGCGTGGCGATGCGGATGAGCAGCGTACCGTTCTGCCGCCGGCCGCTGGAGATGGCGGCCGCAACGGCGGCGCCGCTGGTGGCGGAGCTTGCGGCCTTACCCATGGTCGCCATGCGAAACTCTTGCCATCGGATGGGAACGGAGCCGGCACCCTCAGGCGCCGGCTCCGCTTCGATACTAGATGCCGAGCGAGGCCTTGTAGAGCTTGATCTGGTTTTCGCGGCCTAGCTGGTCGGTGAGCTTCTCCCAAGCCGCGGCAATTGCATCGGCTCCCGCCTGGGCCGTCGCCTGGCCGGCATAGATCTTCTGCAGTTCGTCCTCCGCGACGGAGTAGTACTGGAAGATGCCGGGAATGCGCGGCTCGATGGCGGCGTTGGGATGGTTGTAGGAGTTGGCTTGCGAGTCGAGATAGCTCTTGATGAAGCCTTCCTCATATCCCGAACCGACCCACTCGCCGATATTGAAGTGGCTCTGGCGGTAGGGCTGGAAGCCCGACGGATAGGCTGCCATCCACAGCGAAATGTCCTTGCCGCCGAGATGGGCAGCGAGGGACCAGGCGGCTTTCTGCCTCTGGGGGTCGCTGTCAACTCGCGCCATCACATAAATGCCCCAGCCGATATAGGCCATGTTCGGCGCGAAGTTCGGGCCGGAGGACGGTGTCTCCCACTGGCCGGTCTTCGAATTGTAGACATCGTCGGAGCCCGGCAGGATGGAGAAGGCCGTGACGTCGCCCACCACCGAAGAGTCGTTGGTCTTGGCGTTGGAGCCGATATCGCCCCACCAGGACAGCATGCTGCCGGTCCCCGCGAGGAACTGCTGGAACCCCGTCGTGCCGGGATCGGCGTTGAGCTGGTCGGCCGGCTCGGACGGCAGAACGTCCAGCACATCCTGGATTGCACGCACCCAGGCCGGATTGTTAACGCGCGGCTTCATGGTGTCGGGATCGAACAGGAACGCGCGATCGTCCGGATGCTTCGCATAGGCCGTGGCACGCGAACCCAGGAAATAGAAGCCGAAACCGCCCCAGCCCTTGCAGGGATCGAGATAGCCGTAGAGGTCCTGGCCGGCGAGCTGCTTGCCCTTGAGGAACTTGGTCGCCGCCTGCACTTGCTGCCAGGTGGTCGGCACCGACCACTCGGTGGTGTTGCCCGCCTTCTTCCATTCTTCGGCGAGACCCGGATCGGCGAACACGTCCGAGCGGTAGTTGAAGTTGTGGCAATCGCCGTCGCAGGAGATGCGGTAAGTCTTGCCGTCCCAGGTGCCCACGGGCGCCTTGAGGTAGCCGACATAGTCGTCCATGTCGATCTGCGCCTTGACCCAATCCGGCATTTCGGATGCCAGGCCCTTGCCGCAGACATCGCCTTCGAACGGTGCGCCCATCTCGATGACGTCGAAATCGACGGTGCCCGTGGCGATCGACTGCTGCAGACGCGCGTTGTAGTCGGCCTGCGCCAGGTCGATCCAACTGATCGTCGCGCCGGTATAGTCGGCCCAGGCCTTGGACAGGCCGCGGAACAGGATGTTGTGAACGTTCTGGTTGTTGAGGCCCATGAAGGAGAGCTCAACGCCCGCGAACTCACCCTGTTTCACGTTCTCCTTGGTGGGGCCAAGGCACATCTCGCCGACCTTCTGCCAATCGGCGTCCGTCGGCTGTCCCTTGCCGACTCCGGGGATGGCGAGAATGGCGGCACGCAGATCCTGCGCCGCCGCCTGCCGCGGCAGCGAGGCCGTGACCGCGGCGCCGGCGGCCAGGGCGGCCGAGCCCTTGAGCATGCCGCGGCGGCTCATCATCAGATCGTAGAGTTCGAATTTCATCTCTGAGTCCTCCCTTGCTGGTTCTGTCGGAAATGCCCGCGTTGGCCGCGGGCCTTCATCGCCGCTGAAGTTGATGAAAACTTGGAGTTGAATGATCTCCCTGTCAATGCGCCGCCTAGAGCCGCCGGCCGCTCTCGGCATCGAACAGATGCACCGCCGCCGGATCCGGCATCAGCGCCAGGCGCTCGCCCGGCGCCACGCGCAGCCGCTGGTGGAACAGGGCGACAATCTTCAGTCCCCCGAGATGAGCGAAGAGCTGCGTTTCCGAACCCAGCGGCTCGACCACATTCACGTCCACGACCGCCCCGCCGCTGTCGAGCGACAGATGCTCCGGCCGGATGCCGTAGATGGCGGGCCGGCCGTCGGCATTATCCGGCGTCCGCGCCAACGGCAAGGTGATGCCGCCCTCGAGCTCGAAGCCCGGTAGCGCGCCGCCGCGAATTCGCCCCGGGAGCAGGTTCATCGCGGGCGAACCAATGAAGCCGGCGACGAAGATATTGGTGGGATTGTCATACAACTCGAGCGGCGAACCGATTTGCTCGACCGCGCCATTGTTCATCACGACGATGCGGTCGGCCATGGTCATGGCTTCCACCTGGTCGTGGGTGACATAGATGGTGGTGGTGCCCAGCCGCTGATGCAATTCCTTGATCTCGGCGCGCATCTGCACGCGCAGCTTGGCGTCGAGGTTGGAGAGCGGCTCGTCGAAAAGGAACACGGCGGGATCGCGCACAATAGCGCGGCCCATCGCCACCCGCTGCCGCTGCCCGCCCGAGAGCTGCCGCGGATACCGGCCGAGATAGGGTTCGAGGTCGAGGATTTCAGCCGCACGCCGCACCCGCGCCTCGATCTCCGCCGGCGGCGCCTTGCGCATCCTCAGCGCAAAGCCCATGTTTTGTGCCACAGTCTTGTGCGGATAGAGCGCGTAGGTCTGGAACACCATGGCGATGTCGCGGTCCTTGGGCGGCAGGTCGTTGACCACCCGCTCGCCGATCCGGATCGCCCCGGCGCTGACGGAATCCAGCCCGGCGATCATGCGCAGGAGCGTCGATTTCCCACAGCCCGAAGGCCCCACCAGGATCACGAACTCGCCATCGGCGATGGCGACGGAGACGCCGTGGATCACTTCATGGGCGCCGTAGGATTTGCGCACATCCTGGATGTCGACCGCCGCCATGCATTGGCCCCTTGTTGCGCCGGGCGGTCAGACTAAGCCGAACTCGCGGCCATTGTCCAAAGGTCCCACGCGGAGTCTTGTCGCGAGCGCTCGCTGCAGCGGGCGTTGTGGCGCGGATCCATAAGTCCGCTTCGCTGCTGCGCCAAAATAACCTAGTCCGCCAATACGTCCCGTCTCCACTGCAAAAAATCCCGCACCGCGGGATCGCGTTCAAGGCCGATGGCAATCTCATAGGCTCGGCGAGCTTCGCTATGGGCACCGGTGCGAGCCAATAGGTCGGCACGCGCGGCCCAATAGGGCTGGTATTCGGTAAGACGCGGATCGGCGTTGAGTTCTGGCATTGCGGCGAGGCCATCCGCGCCGCCGCGCAGTTCGCCGATGGCCAGGGCGCGGTTGATCGCCACCACCGGGGACTCGGCGAGCGCGAACAGTGCGTCGTAGAGCTGCACCACTTCCGCCCAGTTATTCTCAGCGGTGCGGCAGCGATGCACATGGGCCGACTGCAGGGCGCCTTCCAACTGATAGCGCCCGATCTCGCCGAGCGTGCCGGCGCGGCGGAGCAGGGCCTCCGCTTCGGCGATCATCGGCGCGTCCCACAATGCCGGATCCTGTTCGGCCAAGGGCACATAGGCGCCGTCGTTCCGCCGCCGCGCGCGGCGCCGGGCTTCCGCGTGGAGCATCAGCGCCAAGAGGCCCAGCGCCTCCGACGCCCCGGGCATCAGCTCCGCCACCAGCCGGGCCAGGAACATTGCCTCCGCCGTGAGATCGCGCCGCGCGACGTCGCTGCCGCCGGGATCGGTCCAGCCTTCGGCGTAGGCGGCATAGATCGCGTCCAGCACCGTTTCCAGGCGTGCGGGCAGCTCGGCACGTTCGGGAATGCTGAAGGGAATGCCGGCTTGGCGGATCTTCTCCTTGGCGCGCCCCAGCCGCTTCCCCATCGCCGCCGGCGAGACGAGAAACGCCGAGGCGATCATCTTCGCATCGAGGCCCAACACCGCCTGCAGCATCAGCGGCGCGCGGATGCCAGCCTCCAGCGCCGGATGGGCGCACGCAAACAGCAGCGCCAGGCGGTGATCGGGGATTTCCGGCGTCGCCGCCGCGGCCTCCAGCTCCTCGGCGAGCAGCCGCAGGTCGCTGCTTGCCGCCTCACCGCTGCGCCGCCGCCTGACGGCATCGATCATCTTGCGCCGCGCCACCGTGAGCAGCCAGGCTTCCGGATTGGCGGGGCAACCCTTTGCCGGCCAATCCGCCAGCGCCGACGCGAACGCCTCCGACAATGCATCCTCGGCGGCCGCCACGTCGCGGGTGCGCGCGGCAAGGAAGGCGACGAGCTTGCCGTAGCTGCGGCGGGCAACCGCGTCCGCCGCGCTCCGGGCCTGCGCGCCGCCTTCGGAGTGGTTCATGCACGCGCCTTCCGGCAGGTCACATGGACATCGGCATGAACGGACGCAACTCGACCACGCCGTGACTGGCCGCCGGGCAGCGGGCCGCCCAGGAGATCGCCGAATCCAGGTCCGGCACGTCGATGATGAAGTAGCCGCCAACCTGTTCTTTCGAGTCGGCGTACGGGCCGTCCAGTACCTGCGGTTTGCCGTTGGCGACGCGCACGGTGGTCGCGGCGGAACTTCCCTTCAGCCGCTGTCCGCCGCGCAGCGCTCCAGCCTTCTTCAGCGCCTCTGAATAGGCGGTGTAGGCCGCCGCCCCCTGTTCCTTCTGGGCATCCGTCAGTTTCGACCAGCCGCCTTCGTTCACATAGAGCATCAGCATGTATTCCATTGTCAGTCTCCGTCCCGGTTCATGGGCGGGCATCATGCGCCGCCGACACAATGACGCCCGGCCATCAGCAATTTGGACATTGGCAGTCTGGACAATGGCGGCAAAAACAACAAAGGCCCCATCCCGGCAGGGAAGGGGCCTTACTGTTGGCGATAGGCTGGAGCGGTTAGGCCGCTTCTTCGCTCTTGCGGTGATACGCCAAGGTGCAGTGGCGGGAGCAATAGGGCTTCCCGGCTTCCGTCGGCTCGTTGCAGAAGTGGAAATCCGTGCTCTTGGGATCGCCGACCGGCCACATGCAGGCCCGGCCCGACGGGCCGGTGACCAGGGGACGCCGCGGCGCCTCCGGCTCGGCCTTGATCTCCCGGGTCGGCGCCGGCCGTCCCGACAGCCCCAGGCGGTGGGCCTTGCCGATGACGGCATTGCGGGTCACGCCGCCGCCTAGCTGTTCGGCGATCTGGCTGGCGGTCTGGCCTTGCAGCCAGAGCTTCTGCAGAACGCTGATCCTTTCCTCTGTCCATCCCGTCGACATCGCTTCACCCCGTCTTGGTTCGTATATTTTGTGTCTCAAAAATATGAACCCACGATATATAGCTTTTCAAGCATCAACCGACGCTCAAAACCTCCCGGGGCAAGATTCTTGTGGATTAGTCGGTGATATAGGTGGGGATAAGCCAGAAATCAAGAACATTTACGGAACATATGCTCGGCCAGCAGGCTTTAGAGCCTCCCCGAATTCGACCGATTCGCGCCTATGGGAAGCGGTACAAGCGGGCGTCGAAGTAGGCGAGGATGTCGTCCAGGGACGTGCCGCCGGCAATTCGCTCCCGGCCGCTGAACAAAAAAAAGCGGGCATCGCCCGCCGTCCCCTCGGCCCGCTTGGCGATGGAGAAAAGTGCTCTCTCCTGGCTATGCCGGAACACCGAAAACACCGCCATGCCCGGCGCCAGGTCCAGGGCGTAATCGCGCCATTCGCCCCGGGCGACGCGCCGGCCATAGAGGCTGAGGATCCGATCCATTTCCGGGCGGGTGAAATAGGTCTGGCGCCCGGCGTGACGACGATCGGCGATGCGAATCAGCTGTGTCATGACCACGATTGGCTGTGCCTACCCGATAAAGATGGCATCACCTCGCGCGCCCCGCAATAGCCGGATTTGGCTAATGCTGCTTTGTTTGCCAAGGCGTTAGGGCGCCTATATGTTACCGCCGCTTTTACGATATCAGCGCAGAGCAGGCCGTGGCCGATATTTTCCAGGAAGTCGATGACGAAGTCAGGCGCGAGAATATGCACCGCCTGTGGCGTCGCTATGGCGGCTACGCCGGCGCCGTCGCTATTGTCATCCTGCTGGCTACCAGCGGCTATATCGGCTGGCAGAAATACAGCGAGCACCGCGCCGCCCAGCGGGCCCAGGCGTTCTTCGATGCCATCGCCCTGACGGCCGACCCCGACGCCGCCAAAGCCACGGCCGCGTTCGTCAACATCGCCCAGGGCAACGACGGCATTGCCGCACTCGCCCGCTTCCGCGCCGCGGCGCTGCAGATTACCGCCAAGGACGAAGCGGGCGCCGTCGCCACCTATGATGCGATATCAGCCGACAGCTCCGTGCCCGCGCCGTTCCGCGAGGCGGCGGCATTGCTGGCGGCCATGCATCTGATCGACACTGCCGATCAGGCGGAGATAAAACGCCGGCTGGAGAGCAAGACCGCCGCTCCCAATCCCTGGCGCTTCACGGCGCTCGAACTGCTGGCGCTTTCGGCCCAGCGCGCCGGCGATATCGAGCAGGCGCGCAAAATCTATACGCAGCTGGCCGACGATCTGGAGACGCCTTCGGGTCTGCGCGGCCGCGCGGCGGAGATGCTGACTGCGCTCAAGGAGAAATAGAACGCCCATGCGGCTATCGTTCCAATTCGCGGCGTTGATGCTGGCGCTGCTGCCGTTGACCGCTTGCGATACCTTCTTCGGCGAAGACGAGGGGCCGCCGTTGCCGGGCGAGCGCATCTCCGTGATGAAGCTCAACCGCAGTCTGGTGCCGGACTCCGACATCTCCGACCTGCGGGTGCGCCTGCCGGAGCCCTACGCCAACACCGCCTGGCCGCAAAGCGGCGGCTACTCGACCCACGCGATGTACCACCTGGCGGCGTCCGAGGCGCTCAGCGTGGCCTGGACCGCCGATGTCGGTTCCGCGGCCGGCAGCGAGTCCGTCGTCATGGCGCAGCCGATCATCGCCGACAGCAAGCTCTTCGCCATGGATGCCGGCTCCACCGTCAGCGCCCGGGATGCCGGCGGCGGCGGCGAGACCTGGCGGGTCGACCTTACGCCGGATGAAGAGCGCGACGGCCTGTTCGGCGGCGGCCTCGCCTATGACGAGGGGCGCCTGTTCGTCACCACGCCGTTCGGCCTGGTCTTCGCGCTCGATCCCAATTCCGGCGCCGAGCTCTGGCGCTCGCAGTTGCCGGCGCCGATGCGCACGCCGCCGACCGCCAGCGGCGGCCGTGTTTTTGCCGTCACCGTCGACAATCAGATGTTCGCCCTCGCGGCCGATGATGGCCGCCGCCTCTGGTCGTTCTCCGGCGTGATCGAAGATGCGGGCCTGCTTGGCGGCGCCGCACCCGCCGTCTTCGGCGACACCGTGATCGCCGGATTTACGTCAGGCGAAATCGTCGCCCTCAAGGCCGAGACCGGCCGCGTGCTCTGGGGCGACAATTTGGCCGGTATCGCGCGCGGCGATGCGATCGCCACGCTGGCCGATATCCGCGGCATGCCCGTCGCGGACCGCGGCCAGCTCTTCGCGGTCAGCAACAGCGGCAACATGGCGGCCTTCGATATCAATCGCGGCGGCCGCCTCTGGACCGTCAGCATCGGCAGCAATCAGACCCCCTGGGTCGCCGGCGACTTCATCTATGTCATGACCACGGATTCCGAACTCGTCTGCCTGACGCGCGACGACGGCCGCGTGCGCTGGATCCAGGGATTGCCGCGCTTCGTCGACGAAGAGGACAGCGAGGGCGTGATCCAGTGGTCCGGCCCGGCCCTTGTCGGCGATCGGCTGATCGTCACTGGGTCTAATGGCGAGGCTTTCTCCGTGTCGCCTTACACCGGCGAAATTCTCGGCCGCATGACTCTGCGATCGAAGACCTACGTGCCGCCGGTGGTCGCCAACAACACGGTTTACATCCTGTCCGACGATGCCGTGCTGACGGCGCTGCGTTAGAAACCGCCGTCCGCGGCGCCGCTTTCGGTGCCGCGTCCCCGGCACCGGCGAGAAATCATGACCTTCACCGTCGCCATCGTCGGCCGTCCCAATGTCGGCAAATCCACGCTGTTCAACCGCCTGGTGGGACAGAAGCTGGCGCTGGTCGACGACAGGCCGGGCGTCACCCGCGACCGGCGGATCGGCAAGGGAAAGCTCGGCGATCTCCGTTTCGAGGTGATCGACACCGCCGGCTTCGAGGATGTGCGCGATGCCAGCCTTGCCGCGCGCATGCGCACGCAAACGGAGCGGGCGGCGCAGGACGCCGATCTCATACTGTTCGTCATCGATGCCCGCGAAGGCGTGACGCCGGCGGATCAGAGCTTCGCCCGCTGGCTGCGCAAGCAGAGCCGGCCGCTGCTGCTGCTCGCCAACAAGAGCGAGGGCAAGCCTGGCGCCGCCGGCATTGCCGAAGCCTATGGCCTCGGCCTGGGCGAACCCATCGCCATCTCCGCCGAACATGGCGAGGGATTCGGCGAACTCTATGACGGAGTCGCGGCCCATCTACGCGAACCCGCGGTTGCCGAGGCTGAGGAAGTCGCCGGCGCAGGTGAAGACGAAGAAGCGGAGACCGGCCCGATCCAGCTCGCCATCGTCGGCCGGCCCAATGTCGGCAAATCGACGCTGATCAACCGGCTGATCGGCGAGGACCGGCTGCTCACCGGCCCGGAGCCCGGCATCACCCGCGACGCCATTGCCATCGAATGGGAATATCGCGGCCGGCGCCTGCGGCTGATCGATACCGCCGGCATGCGCCGCCGCGCCAATGTCACGGAGAAGCTGGAGAAGCTGTCGGTCGCCGATACGCTGCGCGCCGTCCGCTTTGCCCATGTGGCGATCCTGGTGCTGGACGCCAACGACAAGCTGGAAAAGCAGGACCTGCAGATCGCCCGCATGGTCCACGACGAAGGCCGCGTCCTCCTCATCGCTGCCAACAAATGGGACAGCGTCGAGGACAAGGTAGACGCGCTGAAAATGCTGAATCGGCGCGTCGAATTCTCCCTGCCCCAGGTGAAGGACCTGCCTGTGATCACGGTCTCCGCGCGCACCGGGCAGAATCTGTCGAAGCTGCTTGATGCGGCGCTTGAGTCGTACAAGGCGTGGAACCGCCGCATTCCCACGGCGGAACTGAACCGCTGGCTCGGCGCCATGCTGGAGGCCAATCCGCCGCCGCTGGTGGACGGCCGCCGCCTGAAGATCCGCTACATGACGCAAGTAAAGACTCGTCCGCCGACATTCTCGCTGTTCGCCAGCAAGCCGACGGATCTGCCCGAAGCCTATGAGCGCTATCTGATCGGCGGCATGCGCAAGCGCTTCCGGTTGCCCGGCATTCCCATCCGCTTCAATCTGCGCAAGGGCAAGAATCCGTTCGACAAGGGCGACGACTAATCTCAGTCGCGATCTTTTGGATGTTTCGCGCTGTGCGCTACTTCGGCAAGTTCACCCGCCAGCGCTTCTGCGTCAGGCGGTAGAGCACATGGCGGCGCAGCGGCGATCCTGCGGCAATCAGCGGATGATCGAAATCGTCGGCCGGCTTGTGCGACATGCCCAGCCGCTCCATGACGGCGCGGGAACGTTCGTTGGCGGTTACGGTGAATGACACGAGTTCCCCGAGATTCAACCGCCCGAAGGCAAACGCGACCGCGGCCTGTGCGCCTTCGGTGGCAAAGCCGCGGCCCCAGCAGTCCCGCGACAACCGCCAGCCAACTTCGACCGCCGGCATGAACGACGCCTTGAATGACGGAATCGCGAGGCCGACAAAGCCGGCAAATTTCGGCCCGGTCTTCACTTCGACGGCCCAAAGGCCCCAGCCATGCTTCGTCATGTTGTCGCGGATGCGCTTCGCCAGCCGGTCGCTCTTCTCGCGGCTCAGCGCCTCGGGGAAATGGCGCATCACCTCGGGGTCGGCATTCATCGCGGCGAAGGCCGGCAGGTCGTCGTCGGTCCAGGCGCGCAGGTGAAGGCGCGGCGTCTCCAGTTCGGCGGGGGCGGTCTTGTTTGCGGCGCTCGTCATCCGATCGCCACCAGCGCGCCCTGTTCGTCGCAACCGGGCTCCGCCAGCCGGACGAAATGCTCGGTAACATCATCCGGCTGCGGCAGGTTCTCGCGCTTCTCGCCGGGATAGGCGCGGCTGCGCAGGGCCGTCCCGACGCGGCCGGGATCGATCAAATTGACGCGCAGAGTCGATGTCGGCGCGATCTCCGCCGCATACATGCGCACCAGCGTTTCCAGGCCCGCCTTGCTGGCGGCATAGGCGCCCCAGAACGGCTTCGGCAGATGCCCCACATCGGCGGTCACGAAAATCGCGCGTCCGCTGGCGGACTGCCGCAGCAGCGGATCCAGGCTGCGGATCAGCCGCCAGTTGGCGGTCAGATTGAGTTCGATCGTCTGCTGCCAATCCCTGGGCGCGATGTGATGCACGGGCGACAGGCTGCCGAGCATCGCCGCATTGCCGACCAGCACATCCAACCGCTTGAACCGCTCATGCAGGGACGCGCCGAGCCGGTCGATGGCCTCGAAATCCCGGAGGTCCAGCGGCACCAGCGTCGCCTTGCTGCCGGCGGCGCGCACGGCATCGTCGGTTTCCTCAAGGCCGCCCACGGTGCGCGCCACCAGCACCAGTTCGGCTCCCTCTTGCGCGAAACGCCGCGCCACGGCCGCGCCGATGCCGCGCGACGCCCCGGTGATCAGGGCAATGCGCCCCGCGAGGCGCTTAGTCTCATTTTGATCAGAGAGCATGTGAAACATGACTCCCCTCTCCCCTTGAGGGAGAGGGGGCAGGGGGTGAGGGGTTTCGCGCAGCAGCGCCTGAAGACTTCTTTATGGAAGGCAGTTGGTCGCTGTCCGGCAATGAATGCATCGTGACCACTGCCAGACACGCTTGTATCAAAACCCTTGCTGGCGCCTATCGGCGCCGACCCCCTCACCCCTGCCCCTCTCCCTCGAGGGGGAGAGGGGATTTGTAGGGTAGTTCGCAGCAGTGAAGACCTGACGACAACAGGCTGCATAACGCAGGCCGAGATTTGCAATTACGCCGGTTCCGCCAGCAGCGACAGCTGCGTCGTCGCCGTGGCCGGTGTCTTCTGGTCGGTCAGGGACGTCGGATACTCGCCGGTGAAGCAGGCGTCGCAGAATTGCGGCTGGCGGGAATCGCGCTTGGCCTCGCCCATGGCGCGATAGAGTCCGTCGATGGAAATGAAGGCGAGGCTGTCGACGCCGATCAGCTTGGCCATCTCGTCGACGCTATGGCTCGAGGCTAGCAATTCCTTCCGCTCGGGCGTGTCGATGCCATAGAAGCAGGAATGGGTCGTTGGCGGGCTGGAGATGCGCATATGCACCTCCGTGGCGCCGGCGCCGCGCATCATCTCGACGATCTTCTTCGAGGTGGTGCCGCGCACGATGCTGTCATCCACCAGCACCACCCGCTTGCCGTTGACATGGGCGCGGTTGGCGTTGTGCTTCAGCCGCACGCCGAAATGGCGGATATGGTCCGACGGCTCGATGAAGGTGCGGCCGACATAGTGGTTGCGGATGATGCCGAGCTCGAACGGGATCTTTGATTCATTGGCGAAGCCCAGGGCCGCCGGCACGCCGGAATCCGGCACGGGAATCACCACATCGGCGACAACGGGCGCTTCCCTGGCCAGCTCGGCGCCGATCCGCTTGCGCGTGTCATAGACGCTGGCGCCTTCCATGACGCTGTCCGGCCGCGCGAAATAGATGTGTTCGAAGATGCAGAACCGCGAGGGTTGCGACGCGAACGGCCGCAGCGAATGGACGCCGCTGGAATCCAGCACGATCAGTTCGCCCGGCTCCACGTCGCGGACGAATTCCGCGCCGATGATGTCGAAGGCGCAGGTCTCCGACGCCAGGATGTTCGTGGTGCCAAGGCGGCCCAGGGACAGCGGCCGCACGCCCAGGGGATCCCGCACGCCCAGCACCATGTCGGCCGCGATGGCCACCAGGGAATAGGCGCCCTCGATGCGATGCAGAGCGTCGATCAGCCGATCGATCAGGCTGTCGCGCAGGCTGGTGGCCATCAGGTGGGTGATGACTTCGGTATCGGTGGTCGACTGGAACAGCGAGCCGCGTTTCACCAGCTCGCGGCGGATGGTTTCGGTGTTCGTCAGGTTGCCGTTGTGGGCGATGGCAAAGCCGCCGAATTCCAGCTCGGCGAACAGCGGCTGCACATTGCGCAGGATGGTGGCGCCGGTGGTGGCATAGCGCGTATGGCCGATCGCCGCGTGGCCTGTGAGGCGCTTGATGATGTTCTCGCTGTTGAAGTTATCGGCGACATGGCCGAGCGCCCGATGGGCGTTGAATTGCCGCCCGTCGAACGCGACGATGCCCGCCGCCTCCTGACCGCGATGCTGCAGGGCATGCAGCCCCAGCACCGTATGCGCCGCCGAATCCGGATGACCATAGATGCCGAACACCCCGCATTCCTCGCGAAGGTGGTCGTCATCGAACGGATTGGTGCGCAAAGTCGGGACAGAATTCGGAGTCGGGAACCGGCCGGGAAGGGGCGTTCCGGTATTCCGTCATTGGCTTCCTTGGATCAAGCGGTTCAAGTCCGTGCGCTCGGCGTCCTTATACCCGGAATTCTCCGGCGATCCAGTGGATTCGCCGGCTCCGACCGGCGCTGCGGCAGGCATGAGCTGCTCCGGGAGCAGGCCGGTCGCCTGGCCCACAGAGATAACCATCTGGCTCTGTTCACCGACTTCCGCGGCGCTCTCCTCAGCCTTGCCCAAGAGGGATGCCGGTATGAGCGACCGCAGCAGGTTGGCACCCTTGCTCGCCATGGGCAGCGTCATGGCATTGGCGACCTCGGGCGGCGGCAAAGTGGGCGGCGGCCAGAAATAGTCGATGCCGAGCGCCAGCGCGGAGACCACCAGCGCGCCACGGACCAAGCCGAACAGCAGGCCCAGCGAGCGGTCCACCGGACCCAGCATGCTGCCCTGGACCCGCTTCGATATGAAGTGGCCGATGATCGAGCAGACAATCAACGTGACCACGAAAATGACAACGCCCGCCGCGATGTCGGCGAACAGCGGATCGGGGATCTTCTCATTCGCGAGCGGCCTTGCCAGCGGCAGGCCAAACAGAGTCGCGACGCCGGCGGCTATCCAACCGCCGATCGACAGCAATTCGCGGACAAATCCGCGCATCCAGGCCAGGCCGGCCGACAGCACGATGATGGCGACGACAATCCAATCCACATAGGTCACTTGGCGAGCCCCATTCTTCCGATGTGTGGCATCAACATATCACGCGCCGCGCCGCCGCGACACGGTTTCGACCCCTAAAAAGGTAACGAGATCGTGCAGATGGCCGATTTCCTTAAGCTCCAAGGTGTCATTGGCGGCGTCGGTCTTCTTGCGCCGCGGCGGCACCAGGGCGCGGGCGAAGCCCAGCTTGGCGGCTTCCTTGATCCGCTGGTCCCGCTGGCCCACGGCCCGCACTTCGCCGCCCAGGCCTACCTCGCCGAAGGTGACGAGATCGGCCGGCAGCGACAGATTCGACAGCGCCGAGACCAAGGCGCCGGCCACCGCCAGATCGGCCGCCGGTTCGGCGATTCGCAGGCCGCCGGCGATATTGAGGTAAACGTCATGGCCGGCAAAACTCAGGCCGCAGCGCGCCTCCAACACGGCGATCACCATGCTCAGCCGGCTGCTGTCCCAGCCCACCACCGCGCGGCGCGGCGTGGCCAGGGCGGAAGGCGACACCAGCGCCTGGATTTCCACCAGCACCGGCCGCGTGCCCTCGATGCCCGCGAACACGGCGGAGCCGCTGACATTGCCGCGCCGCTCGGCCAGGAACAGCGCCGACGGGTTGGCCACTTCCTGCAGGCCGCCGTCGGTCATCTCGAACACGCCGATCTCGTCGGTCGGGCCGAAGCGGTTCTTCACCGCGCGGAGGATGCGGAACTGATGGCCGCGGTCGCCTTCGAAATAGAGCACCGTATCCACCATATGCTCCAGCACCCGCGGGCCGGCGATCTGCCCTTCCTTGGTGACATGGCCGACCAGCAGCACTGTGAAGCCGCGCCGCTTGGCGACGCGGATCAGCTCGCTGGCGGAGCTGCGCACCTGCGCCACCGTGCCCGGCGCCGAGTCCAGGTTGTCGATATACATGGTCTGGATGGAATCGATCACCACCAGGTCCGGCGCATCCGCGCGGTCCAGCGTCGCCAGGATATCCCGCACATTGGTGGCGGCGGCGAGCTGCACGTTCGGCGCCGCGAGCCCCAGCCGCTTGGCCCGCAGGGACACCTGTGCCACGGCCTCTTCTCCTGAAATATAAGCCGTGCGGAGCGCGGCACCCTGCTTGCCGTCCTTGCCCATGGCGGCGCAGACCTGCAGCAGCAGCGTCGATTTGCCGATGCCGGGATCGCCGCCGATCAGGATGGCCGAGCCGCGCACCAGCCCGCCGCCGGTCACCTGATCGAACTCGGCGATGCCGCTCTTGCGCCTGATGGCGTCGTCGGCGCTGGCGCGGTCCATGTCCACCAGCTCGATCTTCCGGCCGCCCTTGGCGGTCAGCCCCTTCGGCGTCGTGTCCGCCCGCGCCTCCTCGACGATCGTATTCCAGGCGCCGCAGGAATCACACTTCCCGCTCCAGCGCGGCGTCACCGCGCCGCAGGACTGGCAGACATATTGTGTGGCGGCTTTGGCCATATCTGCTGAACTCGACAACTAGCTATCGACTCTCCCCCCTTGAGGGGGAATGGATATCGCGGAGAGACTTGGTTGTCATCCCGGGGCCGGCGCGTTAGCGCCGGAACCCGGGACCGAAGCACACGGAACGCGTCAAGTTATCTTGACCGCCGCTCAGTGTTCTTGGGTCCCGGACAACCGCGCTGAAGCGCGGTTTCCGGGATGACAAGGTGTGGAATTTTTCCCTGTGCATCATTTCTCGACTCGCGCTCACAACGGCCGCACGGGCATGCGGATGGGGCCTTCGGCGCGGCCGTTGATGAACTGGTCGACATAGGCATTGCCGGAGCGGTCGACATCCTGCACCGGACCGTGCCAGATGATCTTGCCCTCATGCAGCATGGCGATGCGGTGGCCGATGCGCCGGGCGCTGGCGAGGTCGTGGGTGATGGAAAGCGCCGTGGCGCCCAGTTCGCCCACGCATTTCTTGATCAGCTCGTTGATCACGTCGCCCATGATGGGGTCGAGGCCGGTGGTCGGTTCGTCGAAGAAGATGATCTCCGGCTCGGTGGCGATGGCGCGGGCGAGGGCGACCCGCTTCTGCATGCCGCCGGAGAGCTCGGACGGCCTGAGTTCGCCCACTTCCGGCCCCAGCCCGACCGCACCCAGTTTCTTCAGGGCGATCTCCTTGGCCTGCTGCCGGCCAATGCCGCGGCTCTCGATCGGGCCGAAGGCGACGTTCTCCCACACCAGCAGGGAGTCGAACA
Organism: uncultured Alphaproteobacteria bacterium; assembly: GCA_963851215.1. Taxonomy (GTDB): domain Bacteria; phylum Pseudomonadota; class Alphaproteobacteria; order Dongiales; family Dongiaceae; genus DATKFM01. The sequence continues at coordinate 486,110 of CAWKOG010000020.1, read as the reverse complement.
GCGCCGAGCCCTGGAACAGCATGCCGAACCTGCGCATCACCTGCTCGCGGTCGCCGCCGCTCATATCAGTGACTTCCTGGCCGTCGATTTTGATGCTGCCGCTGTCGGGCGTGACGATGCCGAGCACGCATTTCAGCAGCACGGACTTGCCGGTGCCCGAGCCGCCGATGACCACCACGGACTCGCGCGGCTGCACATCCAGGTTCAACCCCTGCAGCACCTTCTTCGGCCCGAAGGATTTGTAGAGATCGCGGATCTCGATTTTCGGCGTCATCGCGAAAAGAACAGTTCGGTGATGATGTAGTTGAAGATCAGTATCAGGATCGACGCCGACACCACTGCATTCGTGGTCGCAGCACCGACCCCCTGGGCGCCGCCCTTGGAGTGATAGCCGTGGTAGCAGCCCATCAGCGTCACCAGGAATCCATAGACCGCCGCCTTCACCAGACCGGACACCACGTCGAGAAACTCGACGAAATCCACCGTGTTCTTGATATAGGTGGCGGGATTGAATCCCAGCTTGTAGATGCTGACGATGTAGCCGCCGAACACGCCGATCAGGTCGGCCACCGCCACCAGCAGCGGCAGCATCAGCAGGCCGGCCACCAGCCGCGGCGCCACCAGATACTTGAGCGGATTGGTGGAGAGCGTGGTCAGCGCGTCGATCTGCTCGGTGACGCGCATGGTGCCGATCTCCGCGGCGATGGCGGCGCCGATGCGGCCGGCCACCATCAGGCCGGCGAGCACCGGTCCCAGCTCCCGGGTCATCGACAGAACCACCACATTGGGGATCGCGGCCTCGGCATTGAAGCGGGTGAAGCCGGTATAGCTCTGCAGCGCCAGCACCATGCCGGTGAAGATCGCCGTCAGCCCGACCACCGGCAGGGAGTAGTAGCCGATCTCCACCATCTGCCGCAGCAAGAGCCGCCAATAATAGGGCGGCTGGACGGCATAGTAGACGGCCCGCGCCGTGAACAGCGTCAGCCGTCCCATGGTCTGGAGGCCGGCAAGGAACGCCCGGCCCAGCGGCTGGAGCACGGGGACGGTCACGCCACTCCGCCGTCGATGTAGGTTCGCCGGTAGCGCCGGCCGAGGCTGGTCAGCACTTCGTAGCCGATGGTCCCCGCGCGCTCGCCCAGCTCGTCCAAGCTCTGCTGCGGCCCGATCAGGTCGACGGCCGAACCCGGCTGCACGGCACTCTCCGGCAGTCCGCTCACATCGATGACAGTCAGATCCATGGAGACGCGCCCGACAATGGGCGCTTCGGTCCCGCCGATATGGACGGTGCCGCGATTGCTGAGGCTTCGCATATACCCATCCGCATAGCCGACGCCGATCGTGGCCAGGCGGGCAGGCCCGTCGAATCGGCGGGTCGCACCGTAGCCAACGCTGTCGCCATCGTCAACGCGACGCACCTGCAGGATTTTCGCTTGCAGGTGAATGACTTGGCGCATCGGGTTCGCCTGGTTGTTAAGCGGCGCCAAGCCATAGAGCGCGGCCCCCGCGCGCACCAATTCCAGGTGATAGGGCATGCCCAGGAATATGCCGCCGGAGGCCGCCACCGAACGCGGCGTGTTGACCGGCAGCGCCAGCCGGCCGCAGACCTCGGTGAAGCGCTGCAGCTGCCGGGCATTCATCGGCGACGCCAAATCGTCGGAGCAGGCGAGGTGGCTCATCAACAGCGCCGGCTTCAGCGCGTCGAACCAGGCGGGGTCCGCCATCAGCCGCTGCGTCTCGTCGCGCGGGATGCCCAGCCGGCTGATGCCGGTGTCGAAATGCAGCGCCGGCGCCGGCACGGGCGAATCCTTGGCGCGCTTGCCGTCATTGGCGTAGGGCTCGACCCACTGCTCGATCTCCCGCAGGCTGCAGAGCGCTGGCCGCAGCTTGCGCTCGCCGAATTCCCGGGGATCGGCGAGCGACAGGCCGTTCAGCACGAAGATGCGCAGATCCGGCAGCAATTTTCGGAGTGCGATGCCCTCATCCAGCGTCGCCACGAAGAAGGTGCGGCAGCCGGCTTTCGCCAAGGCCGGGGCGACCCGATCCATCCCCAACCCATAAGCGTCCGCCTTCACCGCCGCCCCGCATTCCGCCGGCGACACCTTGGCGGCCAGCAGGCGGTAATTATCGGCGACGGCCTGCAGGTCGATCGTCAGCTCGACGGGGGCATGTTCGGTCAAGGCTGGGAATCCATGGAAGGTTGCCGGAGCAGAGGTGAATGACCAGGAATTGGGGCGATAGCAAGGCCCTATCCTGTGGCGCCTATGGATGCGCCGCGGCCTCCTGCATGTCGTTTTCGGCGATCAGTTCGCGCAGCAGCTTGCGCTTCAGCGCCTCGCCGAAGGCGGAAAAATCGTTGGCTTCGATTAGGAAGCTGCCCGGCCCGCCGATGACGTACTGCCGGTAAAACGCGGCCATGCCGGAAGCGCGCCTCTCGATGGACGCCGTGTTGGTCTGGCCATCGAAGCTACTGTACTGAAATTTCTCGAGGATCGGCAGCGCATTGATGGTGATGCCGGCCTCAACGGCGCGGTCGCGTACCGGGCCTGAGCGGCCCCCGTCCCGGGGATGGTCGCTGGCCACATCGATGACCTTGCGCGCATCGCCGAAGTCCGCCTGCTGCAGCAGGTCGGTCGCCTGGCGCAGGCTCGCCGCCAGCGCGGTATTGCCGGTGCTGGAGCGGGGTGCCGCAGCGACCGCTTCGCCGAAGGCACGGGCTGAAGCCCTGTCGGTCACCAGCGCCCATCCCCGCACGATGCGGAAGTTGGCGGCGTCGGAGAACTCCACATAAGTCACGGCGACACCGCCGCCATTGGCCGTGATGGCGGCGACCACTTCGGGATCGGCGAAGGCGGCGCGATAGCCGTCCTTCACCATCGCGTACTCCACATCGTCGATGCTGCCGGACACGTCGGTGAGCAGCACCAGCGCCAGGTCCGCGGCTGCCGCTGGCCGCGGGGTCAACGGGGCGGCGGCGAGCAGGGCAGCCAAGGTCAGCGTGACAAGACGCATCGGTCGGTCCTCCCTGGTGCGTGAATCCGCAGGCGCGGAACCTAGCACGTCAGAATGTCACCGTCCCGCTCGGTGCCAGCCGGACGCCCAGATCGCCGAGCTCCGCATTATATGTGGCGATGATCTGCTCCGCCGTCTTGCCGCCGCTGCCCCAGGTGCTGTGGGTATCGGCCACCAGCAGCGTGTCATAGCCCAGCGCCGCCGCGCGCCGGCAGGTGGCGTTGATGCAGTAGTCGGTCTGGGCGCCGGCGATGACCAGCCGCTCGATGCCCTGCTCGGCCAGCAACTCGCCGAGCTCCGTCTCGAAGAAGGAGTCCGGCGCCCGTTTCTCGACAATGACCTCGTCCGCCGCCGGCTCCAGTACGGGATGGATATCCCAGCCCGGCCGCCCGGCCTCCAGCGGATCGCCGGGTCCGCCGTCATGGCGCACATAGATCACCGGCACGCCCGCTCCCCGCGCCCGGGCGATCAGGTCGCCGGCCCGCTGCAGCAGCCCATGGGCGTCGTGGATCGGCGGGTCGCTCTCGGACTCGAACATGGCGACCTGCAGGTCGACGATCAGCAGCGCGGTCTTGCCCGTCATGGCGGCGCTCCTCGAATGATGCCGCCAGCTTAGCGTGGCCTCGCACCGTCCTCCAGGGCCGTGGCACCCGGGCCATCCGGCCAGCGGAAAAGAAGGCAATTTTGTTATCAGTGGGATTGTGTATTTTGTCACAGCAAGGCCGGCGGCGCCGTGGTCGCCTCCAGACCCGGGATAGCCCTGATTGGCTCCCGGTATGTGCCACAAGAGTTTCCTTCTGCGTTTTGTTACCTAGGACCTGAATCCGGCACCCCCACTGTCGAAAGGTCGAGACATGAAAAACGCAACGACGGCCCGCCTGATTGTCGCCATGGGATTGCTCCTGGGCGTTCTCCTGCTCGCCATGTACGGCATCAATGGCCCGCTTCTCATGGCGGCGCTGGGCTGCGCCTTCGCCTCGTTCTGGGCGGCTTCGAAGTTTGCCCCGAAACCGGCGCAGGATCCCGCTGACTACAAGCTCAACCTGCTCGCCCGCCTTGACGACCCCGATCCGGCCGTCCACCACCAGGCCGAAAACGAGCGCGAACTGCTGGAGTGGCGGAAGGAAAATTAGGCCGCCCGCACCGCAGCATGTGCTGTCAATCGAGCAGGACGGCCGCCGGGCACGACCCTGCCCGGGCGGCGGTTCCGTTATCAGGGCAGGATCCCTCGGAACCATCCGCCCGCGCCTCGCGTTCATTAGGACACTGGCTCCCGCAGGGGCCTTGATCCTGAAGCTTGAAAACATGAGGCGCAACAATGGCTGATATTGAGTTTGAAAGATCATCCACGGGCCTGGCCTTCATCGTCGGCGGGCTGGTGGTGGCCGTTTTGTTGATTGGCTATTTCCTGCTGAGTGGCGATGGTACAGTGACGCGCGATGTCGATGTGGACGTGACCGTCCCGGCTCCCGCCGCGCCGGCTGAGCCCACACCGCCGGCGACCACGCCGCCCGCGTCGGGGAGTACCACGCAGTAGCTTAACGCCGGGCCGTCCAGGCCCGGATTTAACACGTGTATCAATGCAGGGTCTGGACGTTCCAACAGGAGTAATTGTCCCGGGCGCGATGCCGAAGCGTACGTCGGCAGTCCGCCCGGGACTCCTTGTCGTCTTCAGCATCTGCCTGCTGTTTGCATTCTTCATCATGCCGGGGATCAGCCAGGCGCAGACTCCCTCGCCACTGGCGAGTTGGCAGTATTCGGCCGGCGAGGTCCTGGTAAAGCTGGGCGACGAACCGCTGCCCGAATGGCGTGTTACTTTGGGCCTGACCGGCTCCGTGATGCCAAAGTATGAAGGCGCGGACAGCTATGAGGTGATGCCCGGCGGCATCATCGATATCCGCTTTCGCGACATCGCGTTCTTCTCGGTCGGCGAGGGACTGGGAGTTAATCTGTTGCGCGGCGATACCTACCGTGCCGGCGTCGCGGTATCCTACGACCTGGGCCGCAACGATAATGACGACCCGCGCATCCGAGGGCTGGGCGACATCGACCCGGCTCCGCAGGCAAAGCTATTCGGGCAGGTTTTCATATTGCCGGTCGTCCTCTCATTCGACGTCAGGCGCGGCATCGGCGGTCACGATGGCTGGATCGGCGACCTCAGCGCGTACATGCCCCTCAGCGCCAGCGAGAAATTCATTGCCTTCGCGGGCCCGTCGGTGACGCTCGCCGATCAGGATTATATGGACTCCTATTTCAGCGTCAGCCCCGGTCAGGCGGCAAACTCCAACCTGCCGGCATTCAAGGCCGATCCCGGCTTCAAGAACGCAAATTTCGGCGTCACGGCGATCTACTTCATAACCGACAACTGGCTGATCATCGCCGATGCCGCGGTCGAGCGGTTGCTCGGTGACGCCGCCCGCAGCCCGATTACCCAGAGCCGGACCCAGTTCACCTTCGATCTCAGCATCGCTTACACATTCTGATCGCTCGGCTTTTGCCGCTCGGGTGGCAGCGCGGATGCCGTTGGCGCGCCCGCCGCGCCGGGGGGCGCCGGTTTGACTTTTAGGGGCCAAAATGGTCCTCTCCTGGCGAGATCGCGGCCAGCGTCTCAATTTGCGTGGGACCCTCGAAGTCGTCCCGCCTGACACCGGACCGCGCAACACCCGTACCCGCGCCGGCTGCCCCTGAAAGACCGCAATCGCGGGTCATGGCTTTTCCTGGAATGCACAACGCATGTCTTGGCGGCAGCAGCGCCGCTTGGCGGCGTCTTGCCCGAACGAGGCACAGTTACGGCGGCCCGCGCGGCCACGAGAGGAGTGAATAGATGACAGATCATAAATACCGGCTGGGCCAGGTGGTGGAGGCGCGCTCGGGCCTCAACGCACAGACGCCGCCAGGCCCCTACGAAGTCACCCGCCTCATGCCGCCGACGGGCATGAGCAACCAGTACCGGCTGAAATCCCTGAAGAGCGGCCATGAATGGGTGGTCCGCGAGGAAGACATCCTGCGCACCGACAATTGATTGGCTGCGCCATCTACCGTCTGTCTTCAGTCCAGTTCAGCCAACAACAGCCGAGGATCAGGATCATGAGCAAAGCGCCCCAGCACACAGTGGCGTCGCGCAAGGTCGTCGAAAGCGAGACCGCGAAAATGGCCCGCCTGCGCGAGCAGCGGCTGGCGAGCGACGCGGCCAAGCGCGCCGCCGGCACCTTCGGCGACATGTCCGTCATCGAGATCCAGCATGAGCAGACCGGCGAGGTGTTCGTGCTCTCTTGGAAAGGCGCCAAGCCGCCGGAGCTGGCGCGCCTCGGCCGCATCCGCGCCCCCGGACTGTCCTTCGACGAGCATGAGAGGCTGCAGGCCTGGCTGCTGGATCAGCCAGAGGATTTCCTCAAGCAGACCCTGATCGCCTGGAGCCTCAGCGCCGCCGAAGCCAAGCGCCTCAAGGACGCCCGCATCGCCGAACGCAAGGCCGGCGGCGGCCGCGTGGTCAACGATGCGCCGGCGGAGAACGCGCCGGCGGCGGCCGCAGGTGCCACGGGCGGCTAGCGCGTAATTGCAAACCTAAGCGTCCTCCCAGAATTGTCGGCCCTGTTGGCGGCAGCGGCGGCCGGCAGAAAATCCCATTGATCGGCGCGGGCGGCGGTCGCTAACTACAGGTTCCGGCCGGCGATCGAATCGCGGTCGTTCGGCCTGCCCGACAAGGGGGCAGCCATGTTCCAAAAGCTTGCAGCGTTGTTCAAGCGGCCGGCGCCCGCCGGCCCGGCCGAAGTTCTCCGCCGCTTCGGCAGCGCGGACCTGCCGATCAATGCGGCGGCGCGCTGGGCCGGCGACGCCTGGCGAATCGAAGCCGCCGGGCCGTCGACCATCCGGCTGTACGAGATCGCCGATCCCGGAGCGGAGCAATGCATGCTCGCCTATCGCGCGCGCATGAAGGCGGAGAACGTCGCCAAGCCGGCCTATCTCGAGATGTGGTGCCGTCTGCCCGGCGGCGGCGAGTACTTCTCACGCGGGCTGAACCAGCCCCTCAGCGGCACCACCGGCTGGGCTTCCTGCGAAACACCGTTCTACCTGAAACGCGGCCAGCGCCCCGATCTCATCAAGCTCAACCTGGCGATGGAAGGCGCCGGGGTGATCTGGCTCAGCGACATCGAACTGCTGAAGACACCGCTAAGCGGCTGAGGAGTTTCTCCTTCTTCACAGCGCAAAGAGCCGTCCCCCTCCCCTTGCGGGAGGGGGTAGGGGGAGGGGTCTACCAAAGAATTCTTCGTCACTCCGATCAAGCTCCCGCCGCAATCCACGCGCACTCTCCGTCCATGTTCCGCTTTCTCCTTCGCTTCAGTCTTATCGCCGCAATTGCACTCGCGGCCATCCTTGCCACAGCGGCGCTGCTGATCTTCGTGGTGTTCGACGACAACATGAGCGCTCACTACGCCACCGCCGCCGAGGCCCGCGCCGACGGAGCCTTCGGCCGCGGTTGGCTGCCGCGATGCCATGCCGGACTCCTCATCGGACATCGACGAGGAGCACAACCTCGACAGCAACCGGGGCTCCGGCACCTTCCGCTTCGGCATGGAGGACGCCGAAACCTTCCGCGCCCGCCTGCAGCCTGCCAGTCCCGCCGACATCAACAGCGTCGATGGTGCCGATCTCCTCAGCCAGGGTTACAGCTTCCACGTCTTCGAAGACTTCATTCTCGCCGTGAACTGGCAGGCGGGAGTGGTTGAGTTCTGGCTGCTTACCGATCAAGAATGAGCCACCGGCGATTGCGCTTCAGCGGCAGACCGGGCTTGATAGGGAGGGAGTGGGGAGAGTGGCGCCGGACGATGAAGACGATTTGTTCGCCGATGACGACGGACACCCTATTCCCTTTGTGTACTCGCTGGATGTGAACGTCGTAATGAAAGGCGGCGGCGCCAGACTGCTGATTATCATAGCGACGCCTCTTGGTGCTGACAAACGTTCGCTAGAGCGGCTCATTCGAAAAATTGACAACTATCTCGACTACACGAAGTCAACGCAGTTTCAGGCGGAGTTCGGCGTTGCGACGCGGGAAAACACCCAGATCGTGGTCCACATTCACGCAGACTCGGACCCGGAGATCTTTCACACTCTAAAACTCTGCGCTCTGTGGGTGCAGGACAACAATATCACGCTGACAGTCGAGACCCACTCGGGTGAGTGACACCGCAACCCAACGGAGTGCGCCCGCCAATGCCCCCAGAAAATCCCGCGCCGCCAAAGCCGATCTCATCATCAGACGTTCCCTGGACGGAATGGACCGACGTGCCGCGCTTCAACATCCGCTACCGCCACCTGACCCGCGCGGTTGTCGGCGACGACTACCATGTCGGCGTCGCCATCGAGGAGCTGCCGCCGGGCATGCAGAGCTCGCCCGCCCACTACCACATCTTCGAGGAGGAGCATGTCTACATCCTCGAGGGCGCGCTCACCCTCCGCCTGGGTGCCGGCACCCATGAGATGAAGGCGGGCGACTATGTCTGTTTTCCCGCCGGGCAGAAGGCCGGCCATTGCCTGATCAACAACAGCGGCGCGGTCTGCCGCTATGTGATCGCGGGCGAGCGCCATCCGAACGAAGTGGGCGTCTACACCGACACCGGCAAAGTGCTGGTGCGAGCGCTCGGGCGGCGGGCGATGTTCGATCTCGCGGCGACGCGCGGCTATTGGGACGGCGAGAACACGGGCCTGCCGCCGGGCGAAGTCCCGCCATCCCATGATGAAGGCACCGCGCCCGAAGCGCCCGCCAAGCCCAAGCCGCCGATCTCCGCGTCCAATCTGTCCTGGAAGGAGGAGGGGCCGGGCGAGGGCACGCAATTCGGCGGCCGCTCGAAGCATCTCACCCACGCGGCCGTCGGCGAGAACTATCACGTCGGCATGCTGATCGAAGCGCCGGCGCCCGGCCGGCGCCTGTGCCCCACGCACTATCACATGCTGGAGGAGGAGCACGCTTTGATCCTCGAAGGGCAGATGACGCTCATCCTCGGCGATGCGCGACACGACATGAAACCGGGCGACTATGTCTGCTTCCCCGCCGGCTGGAAGATCGGCCACTCCTTCATGAACCGCGGCCCGGGCCCCTGCAGCTATCTGATGATCGGCGAGCGCAACCCCAACGAAGTCTGCGTCTACCCCGACTCGAACAAGATCTTGGTCAGCGCCCTGCGCACGCGGGACGACATTTTCGACATGTCGGGGGTGAGGAATTATTGGGATGGCGAGCAGACGGGGTGACAAGGGGCATTCGCCTTGCAGCCTGTCCCCTCTCCCCTTGTGGGAGAGGGATGCAACATCCGCGTCCAGTGGATGTTGCGGGGTGAGGGTTTTTTCGGCGCTAACCAAGCCAAAAGTGCAGAATCGCACCAATAAACCCAGTATGTTAGCACAATCTTAAGCATTGGGCCCTAAGCGTTAAGGAATCGCCGCTCGCGCCAGGGGTCATCTATGCGGCATGAGGGAAGCAGCCGTTCCGCCCGCCGGATCATACTCGGCGACTGGACGCCAACCGTCCTGACGTTGGCGTGCGGCGTTGCCATTTCCCTGAGCGGCTTCGCCATTACAAAGCAGTATTACCGCAACGTCGAAGAGCGCGAATTCGCGGCGGAGACCGCGCGCCAGGCCGATGCGCTGAACGAGGGCATCAAGCGCTACACCGATGCCGTCAATGCCGTCGCCACTTTCGTCACGGCCTCGGATCGGATCGATCGCTGGGAGTTCCTGCGATTTGCCGACCTGACCTTGGCCCGGTACTCCGGTTTTTCCGCCCTGGCCTGGGTGCCCCGCGTTTCGCAGTTGGAGCGCCCCGCCTTCGAAGCCGCGATACAGCGGGACGGACTCTTCGGCCTGACCATCCGGGAGTCCGGCGCCGATGGCGCGTTGACGCCAGCCGGCGACCGGTTGGAATATTTGCCGATTGCCTACCTGGTTCCCTTCGAAGGCAACGAACAGGCGCTGAGCTACGATCTGGGAACCGAAGCTCGCTATAGGAATGCCCTCGAGTCCGCCGGCGATCTCGGACAGCTCCAGGCAACCGAACTCTTGCCGCTGCCCACGGTGCGTCAGGCCGGACCGGCCCTCTGGCTCATCCTGCCGCTCTACATGCGCAACAGCGCACCGGCGGACATCCTCGAGCGCCGCAAGTCCCTTGCTGGTTTTGCCATCGGCGTGCTCCGGCTCGACGACTTCGTGGCCGATGTCCTGGGCCCTGACCGGCCTCAGAACGCATATCTGTCGCTCTTCGATGTGACGGATGGGAGCCGGGATCTGCTTTTTGGCGCAAACTCGGCATCCGAAGGAAATTCAAACACAGCCGAAGCGTCGGGCACCCTCAACATCATCAGGGAGTTCGAGGTCGCCGGACGCCGCTGGTCGCTGATGGCCGCAATCAACGCGGAGCGCGGCTGGAATTCCGGCGACGTTCTGCCGTTCTGTCTTGCGCTTGTCGGCGCGCTGCTGACCGGCCTCCTGGCGCAGCACCAGATCAACCTCGTCGTGCAGCGGCGAACGGTCGAGCGGGTGGTGCGCCAGCGGACCGTCGAGCTGTCGGACCGGAACGAGGCGCTGCGGAACGAAGTCGCGCAGCGGCAGCGCACGGAAGTCGAATTGCGCGGCGCCAAGGAGAAGGCGGACTCGGCCAATCGCGCCAAATCGGAATTCCTGGCCATGGTCAGCCATGAGCTGCGCACGCCGCTCAACGCCATCATTGGTTTTTCGGCGATGCTGGCCGGCCAGGTCCCGATAAAGCTCAGTCCGGAAAACACCCAGGAATACGCCACGGACATTCATCGCAGCGGCAGCCATCTGCTGTCGCTGATCAACGACATTCTCGACCTGTCGAAGGCCGAGGTCGGCAAGGTGGAGATGAATGAATCCGCTGTCGATCTCCATGATGTCGTGTTGAACAGCGTGGGGATGGTCCATGGCCGCGCCGACGAGGCCGGGGTCAAGCTTGAATTCGATGTGCCGGCCGACGTGCCGCTGCTGCGCGCCGATGACCGCAAGCTGAACCAGGTGCTGCTGAACCTGCTGTCCAACGCCATCAAGTTCACGCCCGCCGGCGGCACCGTCGCCGTTCGCGTTGCCTCGGAGAAGGATGGGGACGTGGTCATCAGGGTATCCGACACCGGCATCGGCATCGCCAAGCACGAGCTCGAACGGGTGTTCGAGCCCTTTGTCCAGTTGGATTCATCCCTCGCCCGCAAATATGAGGGCACCGGCCTGGGTCTCGCGCTGTCGCGGCGCTGGATCGAATTTCATGGCGGAACCCTGGTGCTCGAAAGCGACCTCGGGATCGGCACGGTTGCCGAAATCCGCTTGCCCCGGGAGCGGACCCATTCCTCTGCCACGGCCGCGCATTCGCCAAAGCCCGGCCCCGGCAAGCGATCGACACAGGTGGCCTGATGAAAATTTCTCAAAGACCTCGATTGCCCTGTTGCCTCAGGAAGGCCGACCGGACTCTTGAACCGGCAACGCGGCTATCCGCTGATTGCCGTCGCGTTGCTCGCGGTCTTCCTGACGGCCTGTTCCCAGCAGACGGAGACATCGACAACACCGGCGCCGGCCGAGCCCGCACCGGCGACGCCGCCGACGAAACCGCGCGCACCCGCGGATCCGCAAGTCCTGGCGGCGCAGAAAGCGCTGGCCGAGCTTGGCTACTATCGCGGGCAGCTCGACGGAATTTCCGGCCCCAAGACGCGCCGGGCGGTGTCCGACTATCAACAGATGTCGGCCTCACGCCCGACGGCAGCATAACGCGCGATCTGATTGCCCGGCTCGCCGAGCCTTCGGCGCCTGCAGCGCCTCGGGCGGACCATTCCGTGCAAGGTCCGCTCTACGAAACCGGCGATGTCTACATCTATACGGACGGCAGCGTCGAAACGGTCGTCTCGGCCGACCGGCAGTCTGTGGCGTGGCAGAACGGCAGGGGTTCGCGCTGGGCGTCGCCGTTTGATTTCACGCTGGCGACGGGCCAGCAGAACGGCATCACGGTGCAGCAGCCGCTGTCCTGGCCGCTGACCGTCGGCGCCGTCAGCAGCTATGCGGTGAAGTCCGGCGCCGGCGCGGCCGATCCCTGGCAATGCGCTGTCGAACAGCGGGAGAAGATCTCCGTCGCCGCCGGCACCTTCGATACCTACAAGATCCTTTGCCATCCGGAGGGCGACGCTTCGGGCGCCGGACAATCGCGCGCCTGGTACTACGCGCCGGCCCTGCGCCACTATGTGCGCTATGTGGACAGCGCCGCCGGTCCCCTGAACGATGTCAGCGGCACCCGCTCCCGCGACCTCGTCGCGATATCGCCCGGCGCCGTCGGCTGGCCCTCGGAAGCGCGGACCGGCTTCGCCTGGGCGCGGTCCCACACCCTGGAGTCCGAGGCCGATGGCGCGCGCATCCCCTGGGAGAGCACCGCCATCGCCGACCGCTTCATCATCGTCCCCGGCCCCGCGGTCGGCAGCGGCAGCTCGCCCCACTGCCGCCGCCTGTCACAGGAAAGAATCGAAAGCGACGGCACGACCCGCCTTTTCCCCGGCGTCGCCTGCCGGAGCGCGGACGGCCAATGGCAGCTCCTCGGCCTGGACGGCAATCCCGTGTCGATCGTGGCGTTTGTGGGGCCGTAACACTCGAGTTAAGCGGCGTAGGGACGGCGAAGGCTGGACGCTACGCCACCTCCCTAAATTGACCCCTCTCCCCTTGTGGGAGAGGGATGCAACATCCGCGTCCAGCGGATGTTGCGGGGTGAGGGGCTCTATCCGCTGCACGACAATTGTCATCGATGCCGAAACCTTCCGCGCCCGCCTGCACCTCGCTGGCGCCGCGGAAATTGCTCGCACCGACGGCGCCTGACGCCTGAGCCACGGTTACCGATTCCGCGGCTTTGAGTGCTTCATCCTCGGCATCAACTGGCGGACCCATGAAGCGGAGTGAGACCGATAAGCCGCACGGATAAGAATGCACCCTGTGCTCTGGACGGGGTCGATACACGGCTCACGAAAGTTTGTGTTCTGTCGATAGACAGGCGAAAATCAGGGGAATACCTTCTCAATTCGAGAACTAGCGAGTAGAGTGGCTGCACATTAACACATTGATCTGAGGAGATAAGTCTTGGATACCGCAATCATTTCCAATGGAACGCAAGTCGCCGCTTCGGGCGCTTCAGCGGGCTTCTTTCGGAGGAGAAGTGCGCGCGACCAATCTATGATCAGGTGTTATTCGAAACCAAAAGTTGCGTTGTCACGCCAACGCTTGGTTCAATCGTACCGCACTGGCTACTTGTGATTCCTCGTGTCCCCTCGTTGAACTTCGTCCAGTGGAGCGACACGACTATGATCTCGCCGACCGATTTGGTGCGTGAAGTCTTGACTGGGATGGGCGTTAGGAAAGACAACGCAATCTGGTTTGAACACGGTGCTGCAGATCAGCATTCTCCAATTGGATGCGGCGTTGAGCACGCACACCTGCATTTGATTATTGATACGCCATTTGCATTCGACGATTTCATAAATCAGGTCGCACAGTTTTCAGAGTTAAGCTGGAGAAAACAGGCGGCGAGCATCGCGTACGGTTCAATCCAACGGGGCGTTTCCTATTTGATTGCCGGGTCGTCGGAGCATTCAATTCTCGCGGAGAGCGCTGAGATTGCCGGCTCGCAGTTCTTCCGCCGAATTATTGCCGCGCAAGTCGGACTTCCAGAAACATGGAATTACAAGACCCCACTCACATATTGAGAACGTTCAAGAAACTCTTAGAGTGTTTGGCCATCTTCGACCTTCGGCGGAGGTCTTTTAAATCGAAATTCAGGATCTGAAAAGTCTTCCGACGCTCCGGCGCGCAAGTCCTCGCGTGATCTGTCCGATGCGAATGATCAATTCGCCGAGACTCCGACTGGCGACAAAGACGACTACACAGACGGCAAAAAACTTTGGGAGTGGGAGTCGGGTTATCCGGTAGGCGCTCGGCGACAAATACTGCTTGAGGCAATTGTACTGGGTGTTTTCCTGTTTATTTTGTTAGCTGCGGCGGCCGTATTTTTAAGCCTTGCCGGTCAATCTTTCGACATTCCCTTAACTCTGAATGGTTCGCCCAATCGTGCAGTTGGAGCTGAAGGACAGAGCGCATCGCCTCTGATGATGCACATCGATTTCCGATTGCTAGCCATCTTTTTTCTCCGGAGCGGTAGGCGGCGTAACGTTTTCAATAAAGTGGTTGGTACACGCGGCCGCAAAAGGGAAGTGGCATCTAGATCGCCGGCATTGGCGTTTCTTTGTTGCCATGCTTGGGGGTGTATATGGTTGTGCTGTTCTGACGCTATTTAACTCCGGCCTAATCGGAGGCATTCAAGCTTCAGATAGCCCGCGGTCTATCGCTAGCGCCGCATCTATAGCATTCCTCGTGGGGTACTTCTCGGACGGAGTAAGCGGACTCTTGAGCAACGTTGCCAATGCTGTGTTTGGAACTCTATAAGAAAGTAGGATGTGATCGACTGCTATTTTCAGAAGATTCCGCGCCACTAGGCTGGTCGGAAGCAGTCGCAGCCAAGTTAGTTTACGGCACAAAGGGCGCTCTGATATGTACTTTGCCGAGACCGTGGACGCCGCCATTCATTCTTTTTGCCGCGTCAGCGGTAAACTCGGTGCTAAACGACGAAAACGCATCTTCATTGCTGGCGCGGGCAAAGAAATTAGCATCCGCGGAGAATAAGCTTATCGTTAGATCAAGTGTTGTCGGCGAGAGCATTTGGGAGCGTGGGACCTATAAAAGTGTTGTTGTCGCGACCAACACGGATTCATTTGGGCCGGATCTAGCAGCGGCCGTGGAACTCGTCCGTGCATCTGCACGCGGACGGCAGATCGGTCTAGTCATTCAAAGATACGTACAGCCGCGTGCTCGCGGAGAGTTTGGAAATCTTGCGCGTATCTCAAAGACACGCGATCACTGGGAACTCAGCACAGTTAAGGACCAAAAGACCATTGAGCTTGCTGACGTGTATGAGGTTGTACGCGCTGTAGCACGAGCGGAGGGAATTGAATCCGGAGATCATTGCGAGGGCGGACGAAAAGAAGGCGAAAGCAGGCGGATTTGAGGAAGGTCTCGTTCTTTTTCAGACGGCAATTGTAGGTCAGAACCGTGTTGATACTCAAGAAACGAGTCCTTCCTTCACACAAGTGCTTGCCCGCCGTATTTCACCAGACAAGTACGAGATCCCATTTTCGTTCTTTGGATTCATGGAAATGAATCGACCGCGGTCGCTGATGTTTGAAGATATCGGGATACAGCTTAGCATTGTGCTTAAGAGCGATAGGTTGGAATTGTCTGTTCTTAAGGCGCCAGGACAGCTCGAACTTCCGTTGGATCTCAGTGTGGCGGCCGGGGACGAAACTGTGCCAGGCGCTTCTTGACTTCTAAGAAAATAGTCCCATAATAGAATGGCGCGGCGCGGTAACCCCACGCATGCCTTGATGTTGGAAATTGTGGATCGGTCTATCTTTCACCCGCCTTCACCCGTTGGGTTACAGCGTAGCAAATCCCTGCCTACCCGGGCTTGGATAAAACTGTATTTCTGTATGCCAACGATGTGCCGCCGAGTATCTGACGGGCAGGTGATTCCCTTGTATGGGATCGTTCCTCAAAATCAGGGTCCCCCGAGAATTGCGGAAATCGGGGGTTTTGCTCGGTGGATCAGGGCGGTAGGGGTGCGGAAAATGCGGGGAAATATGCGCGCAGGGTGCGTGGGGAGAGAGCCCTCACCCTGTCACATTCGCTGGACGCGAATGTGACGTCCCTCTCCCACTTGGCGACGATCGCTCCGCGATCGCGCGGGGGAGAGGGGACAAGCTAGAGAATCTTCGCGTCTCCGCGGCTTCGCGTGAAACCTGCAATGTCGATGCAGGGTTCGGTGGCTTCGTGAGCTTTGTGACTTTGTGGTAGTACCTAAGTACCCCTCACCCCCCTGCCCCTCTCCCCCAAGGGGCGAGGGGAGGCGGTTCACCTGTTCTCCGTGAACCTCTGCGTTCTCTGTGCCTCTGTGGTGAGACCTTCTTGCTTTCGAGAGGGCGGGTTTCGATCCTCGGGTCAAGCCCGAGGACGCCCCTACGGATGCCTCACGCCTGACGGCGCGTGCTGCTACCTGTGTTCGGGCAGCTTGTCGTCCCGCACCAGGTTGTCGAACTTCGTCACCTCGCCGTCGAAGAACAACTGCACCGCGCCGACCGGGCCGTGGCGCTGCTTGGCGATGATCACTTCGGCCACGTTGTGAACCTCGTTGCCGTGCGCCTGCCAGCGCTCCATGCGGTCATTGAACTTCTCGTCGGTCTCGTCCTCGCGCCGGCGCGGCTCGGCGCGCTCGTGGTAGTACTGCTCGCGGAAGATGAACATCACCACGTCGGAATCCTGCTCGATGGAGCCGGACTCCCGCAGGTCGGCGAGCTGCGGCCGCTTGTCCTCCCGCTGCTCGACGGCGCGGGAGAGCTGCGACAGGGCGATGACGGGCACGCCCAGCTCCTTGGCCACCATCTTCAGGCCGCGGGTGATCTCCGACACCTCCTGCACCCGGTTGTCGCTGCGGCTGCCGGCGGTGGGCCGGATGAGCTGCAGGTAGTCGACGACGATGAGGCCGAGGCCGTGCTGGCGCGCGAGGCGCCGGGCCCGGGTGCGCAGCGCCGGCACGGTGATGCCGGGCGTGTCGTCGATGAAGAAGGGCAGGCGCGACAGCTCCTGCGCCGCCTGCACGAACTTCGGGAAATCCTCCTCGCGCACCTCGCCGCGGCGGATGCGGTCGCTGGAGATGCCCGTGCGCTCGGCCAGGATGCGGGTGGCGAGCTGCTCGGCCGACATTTCCAGGGAGAAGAACGCCACCTTGGCGCCCTCCTTGACCTCCACGCGGCCGGTCTCCGTGACCTCCTCGCGATAGGCCTCGGCGGCGTTGAAGGCGATGTTGGTGGCCAGCGCCGTCTTGCCCATGGAGGGCCGGCCGGCCAGGATCACCAGGTCGCTGCCATGGAGGCCGCCCAGCTTGCGGTCGAGGTCGGTCAGGCCGGTGGTGACGCCGGTGACGTGGCTGTCGCGCTTGAAGGCCTGCTCGGCGATGGCGATGGCGCTGCCGAGTGCGCCGGTCAGCGGCTGCAGGCCGCCCTCGGTCTGCCCGGTCTCCGCCAGCAGGAACAGCTTCTGCTCGGCATCCTCGATCTGCTCCACCGCCGAGAGGTCGAGATTGAAGGCGAAGGCCTCGTTGACCACGGTCTCGCCGAGATCGATGAGCTGCCGGCGCAGGAACAGGTCGTGGATGGTGTGGCCGTAATCCTCGGCGTTGATGATGGTGACGACCGCGTTCTCCAGCCGCGCCAGGTACTTCGAGCCGCCGGCCTCCACCAGGCCGGGATCCTGGTCGAACAGGTTGCGCAGGGTCAGGAAGTTGGCGATCTGGCCGCGCTGGATCAGCGTGCCCGCGGCCTCGTAGATCCGGCCATGGACGGGATCGGCGAAATGATCCGGCCGCAGGAACTCGTTCACCCGGTCGAAGACCCGGTTGTTGGTGAGGATCGCGCCCAGCAGCGCCTGCTCCGCCTCATAGTTGAGCGGCGGCGTGCGCAGCGCGGCGGTTTCGCCCGCGCGCAGCGGCGTGACATTGCTGGGCTCCGAGAAGCCGCGCTCGACAGCCATGCTGACGTTTCTCCAGGAATTCTTTTTCTTTTACCTGATTCGCGGCGCTACAAGAATCCCCCCGAGAGCGACGCGAAGGGCGGAACCTAACAGCGGACCCCTGGCGGCACTAACGACTTCGTCGTCGTCCGGCCTGTGGATAGTGAGGATATGGGGCACAAGGAGTCCGATTGGCTGTGAATGCGCGGCACGTTCGAAATCATACCACCCAAGCGCTCACCCAAGTTAGGGGGACAAGCGCGAGCAAAATCTCTACGCGATCTCACCGAGGAATTTGTCGGTGACCGCCACATACGTCTCTATATCTGCCGGCGTATGCGCGAAGGAGGCGGCGGGGCCGGCGGTGGCGATCGCATCCCAGACGCCGCGGTTGAGCATGAACACGCGCCGCGCGTCGATCATCTCGTAGTCGAGCGACAGCGTCGCCTCCGCGCCGTTGCGCGGCAGCTCCGGCAGCAGGCAAAACCCCGAGCGGCCGCCGATGCGCGGCGCGCGCCAGGGCAGGCCGCGGCGCTCGAACGCGGCGCGCAGCCCTTCCTGCAGCCGCACGCCCAGCGAGTCGACGCGGCCATAGGCCTCTTCTGTCAGCACGTCGCTCAGCACCGCGCGCGCCGCCGCCATCGCCAGCGCGCTGGCGTAGGTCGTGCCGCCGCTCGGCAGCACCCGCCCGCCGCGGTGGCGGTCGAGATGCTTCTCCATCAGCCGCGCGAGCGGCTCGGTCATGCCGTAGGCGCCGATCGCCACGCCGCCGCCCAGGCATTTGCCGATCGTCAGCATGTCGCAGTCGAGATTCCAGCCGCGCCGCAAGCCGCCATAGGCGAAGGTCTGCGTGTGCGTCTCGTCGAGGATCAGCAGCGTGCCCGTTGTTTGACACAGCTTCCACGCCTCGGCCCAGAAGCCGTCATCGGGCGACACCAGCCCGCAATTGGTCAGCGCCGGCTCGGCGATCAGGCAGGCGAAGCGCTTTGTCTCCAGGAGTTGGCGCAGCGTCGGCAGGTCATTGAACGCCACGCTGATGGCGCGCTTCTGGATCTCGGGCGTCAGGCCGAGATACTCCGCGCTCTCGCCCGTGGGCGTCGACTCCGCCAGCATCTCGTCGGCATGGCCGTGATAGCGGCCCTCGAAGGCGAGATAACTGCCGCGGCCGGTGGCCAGCCGCGCGATCCGCAGCGCCTCGCTGTTGGCGCCCGTGGCCGACAGCGTGAATTGCCAGAAGGGAAGGGCGAAGCGGCCGGCCAGCAGCTCGGCCACGGCGATCGCATCCTCGCCCGGCAGCAGGAAAGACGGCCCGTCGGCCATGCGCTTCTGCACCGCCGCGATAACAGGCGCCGGCGTGAAGCCGCAGCTCATCGCCAGGTCGACCTGGTTCATGTCGAGATAGCGGTTGCCGTCCACGTCGGTGAAATGCGCGCCGTCGCCGCCGGCGACATAGAGCGCCGGATGTTCGGACAGCCCGGCCATCCAGCTCATGGGCACGCCCGACGGCATGGACTTCCGGCCGCGCTCCAGGAGCTTGCGCGAGCCCGGCGTGCGCGCGGCGAAAGCCGCATCCTCGCGTTGCTTGAGCGCCGCCAGCCGCGCCCGGTCGATGCCGCTGTCTGCCGCCGGCCGATCCATCCGCCCCTTCCCCTGAAATGCAGGGAAGCGTCAGGCGGCCGAAATCAGGCGGCCGGTCTCCTGGCGCTCCATCTCGAACATATAATCGCGGGTCAGGGGCACGGCGTCGACCCGTTTTGCGATCTGCATCTGGAACACCATCTGGCCCATATGGCGGAACGCCACCTCGGAGCCCGCGAGGTAGTACTCCCACATGCGGCAGAAGCGTTCGTCGATACAGCGCCTTGGCCTTGTCGCGGTTGGCGGCGAATCGGCGGCGCCATTGCCGCAGCGTCTTGGCGTAGTGCAGGCGCAGGATCTCCACGTCGGTGACCCAGAGGCCGGCGCGCTCCACCGCCGCCAGCACTTCCGACAGCGACGGCGTGTAGCCGCCGGGGAAGATGTACTTCTTCATCCAGGGGTTCGGGCCATAGGGCGGGCCCATGCGGCCGATGGAATGCAGCAGCATGACCCCGTCGTCATGCAACAGGTCGCGCACCTTGGCGAAGAATTCGCGATAGTGGGCCACGCCCACATGCTCGAACATGCCGACGGAAACGATGCGGTCGTACTTGCCCGGCTCCTCGCGGTAGTCGCGCAGGTGGAAGCCGACCCGATCGGCGAGGCCCGCGGCCTTGGCGCGTTCCTCCGACAGCTTCTGCTGCTCCACCGAAAGCGTGACGCCGGTGACATCCACATTGGCGGTCTGGGCGAGATAGAGCCCCATGCCGCCCCAGCCGCTGCCGATATCAAGCACCTTCTGGCCGGGCTTGAGGTGCAGCTTGGCGGCGATATGCGCCTTCTTGTTGTGCTGGGCGACTTCCAGACTGTCATTGTCGGTGCGGAAGTAGGCGCAGGAATATTGCCGGTCCGCATCGAGGAAGAGGTCGTAGAGAGCGCCGGAGAGGTCGTAGTGATGCGCCACGTTCTTCCGCGCCCGCTCGACCGGGTTGTAGGTCTCGATGAAGGCCATCAGGCGCCGGAAGCTGTCGCGCAGCCGCTGCAAGGGAAGGTGTCGAACTGGCCCAGGTTGCGCGCCGCGAGATCGAGGGCATCGTAGATGGTGCCCTTCTCGATGGTCAGCGTGCCGTCCATGTAGGCCTCGCCGAAGGCGAGATAGGGGTGGGTCATGATGCGCCGGTGCAAGGCGCGATCATGCAGCCTTATGGTGACGTCCGGCCCCACCTCGGCACCGGAGAAGAAATGCGTGCGGCCGTCAGCGTCGATTACGGTGAGATCGCCGACCCTGATCAGCCGGCGAAAAAAATACGCGGCAAGCATGGCCCTGTCCTCGTAACTCTCCCATCCCTTCTCGAGGCATTATCGGCGCCGCCCCGCCGTCGCCTCATAGGTTCCTTGTTTGGAATGTTAGCAAAAGAGTCATCGTTGTCCAACACGCACCGACGCAATCCGTTCCTGCAGGGAGTGCATGGCCTTAACCGTATTGTACCAAAGCGTACGCACGGTACTTTCCCCTCCCCTTGCGGGAGGGGGTAGGGGAGGGAAAAGCAATCTGCAACTATAGAGTGTATAATATATCGCCAATTCCCGCAAACAAAAAGGCCGGGAAATCCCGGCCTTTTTGCTGTCGCGGTAATCGCTCAGTTTATTCCTTGTCTTTTTTCTTGGATTTCTTCGCCGGCTTTTCGTCGGCTTCTGCCTTCCCAGACTTTTCCGCCTTATCGGCTTTCTCGCCCTTGGCTTTTTTCTCGGCCTTTTCGGGCTTCTCGGATTTCTCGGCCTTTTCAGCCTTGGCTTTCTTCGCCGGCTTCTCGGCCTTCTCGGTGGCTTCGCCTTCGCCCTCGGTCGCCTGTTCGACCTGCTCGAGCATCTCGTCGAGGCTCGGCGCCTGTTCTTCCGCCGTGCCGACGATGGCGTGGCCGGCCTTGAGCTGCTGCTCGGCCTCTTCCTCGGACTTCGCGACGTTGGCGGTGATGTTGACCACCACTTCCGGATGCAGAGCAACGCGGATCGGGTGCAGGCCCAGATCCTTCAAAGGCCGGTCCATCAGGATCTGGTTGCGGTCGATGGTGACGCCGGCCTTGGTCGCCGCCGTGGCGATGTCGCGGGCGCTGACCGAGCCGTAAAGCTGGCCGGTCTCACCCGCCTGGCGGATGATGACAACGGTCAGGCCTTCGACCTTGCCGGAGATCGCCTCGGCCTCCTGGCGCTTGGCCAGGTTGGTGGCCTCGAGCTGAGCCCGCTGCTTTTCGAACTTGGCCTTGTTGTCGTCGGTGGCGCGGATGGCCTTGCGGCGCGGCAGCAGGTAATTGCGGGCATAGCCCGCCTTCACCTTCACCGTCTGGCCCATCTGGCCCAGCTTCTCGATGCGCTGGAGCAGGATCACTTCCATGGTCTGGCCCTCCTTACTTCACGGCGTAGGGCAAGAGGCCCAGGAACCGCGCGCGCTTGATGGCCTGGGCCAGCACGCGCTGCTTCTTGGTGGACACGGCGGTGATGCGGCTCGGCACCATCTTGCCGCGCTCGCTGACGAAGCGCTGCAGCAGGCGGATGTCCTTGTAGTCGATCTTCGGCGCGTTCGGCCCGGTGAACGGGCAGGTCTTGCGCCGCCGGAAGAACGGACGCCGTCCGCCGCCGGCGCCGCCGCCTTCGCGCGCACCGCCCTCGCGGCCACCGCCGCCTTCACGGCCGCCGCCGAAGCCGCCCTCGCGCGGGCCGCCAAAGCCGCCTTCACGGGGTCCGCTAAAGCCGCCCTCGCGGGGGCGGCGTTCCTGATGGTCGGTCATGCGTCACCTCCATTGCCGGCAGGGACCTCGACAGGCGCGACAGGCGCGACAGGCGCCAGCCACGGCGGCCTCTTCGCGCGGCGGGCGATCGTCGTCACGGAACCGCCGTGGTTCCCGGCCGCCCTCGCGGGGGCCGCGGTCGTCATCGCGGAAGCGCCGGCCGCCTTCGCGGGGGCCGCGCTCGTCGTCGTCGCGGCTGCGGCGCATCATGGCCGAAGGACCTTCCTCCAGCTCCTCGACGCGGGTGGTGAGGTAGCGCAGCACATCCTCGCTGATGCGCATCTGCCGCTCCATCTCCTGCACCGCCGCCGGCGGCGCATCGATGTTGAGCAGGACATAATGGCCCTTGCGGTTCTTGTTGATCCGGTAGGCGATGTTGCGCAGGCCCCAATTCTCTCTCTTGGTGACCTTGCCGCCATGCTCGGCGATGACGTTGCTGTAGGTTTCGGCCAGGGCGTCCGCCTGTGTGGCGGAGATATCCTGACGTGCAATGAACACGTTCTCGTAGAACGGCATCAAACGCTCTCCCTTCGGTTTGCGGGCCGCGGCCGCCGGGGCATTCCCGGAGCGGAGATTGCGGCCCAAAGCCGGCGCCACGCTGGGTGCCGGCAAGGAGCTATGTGAAGGCGGCGGAATATACAGACGGGCGCGGTGGAAGCAAGGGCGGGGAGGGCCCGGCCGGTCCCGCTGGACGCCGACCCGCTGGATGCCGGGCGAAAACATGAATCCGTGCGATGGACCCCATGCCAAGCGAGAAATCCGCCCAAGCTGCCGGCCCGCTGGACGGATTTTTGCGCCTCTTGGTGTACAGCATCCTGACATACAAAGAACATCGTTCACAGTTGTTCGTTAAATGTTCCAGTATATCAGGCGCGGTGGAAATCGCAATTCCACGCCAAGTAGGCGGCATCTGCGCGCCGTGATTGGCGCCTATCGCTTCGGGGCGTGGACGACGGCGAGGCGGAGCAGGAGGTAGAGCAGCAGGGCGTCCAGCAGGTGCCAGACGGCATGGGTGGCGAGGCCGAGCTGGGGGCAGATCGGGGCGTCGCTCATGCCGGCCGCCGAGGATGCCAGCAGCACCACCAGCGCCCAGAGCATCGGCCAGAAGGCCTCGCGCAGCCGCATCAGGAAGCCGATGGCGGCCAGCAGGAACAGGACCAGGGTGGGCAGGTTCATGGCCCGGCCGAAGGGCGCCGAACCTGGCGCCCGGGTCTCGAGCCAGTAGACGGCGGCGGCATAGAGCGCCAGCACCGGGATCGCGATCAGGAAGTTCCAGTGGAAGAAGCGCCGCAGCAGCAGCCAGACATAGAGCAGCATGAAGGCCAGGATGGGCACCGTCTCGCCCCACTTCGCCCAGGTCGCATCGATGTGTGGAACAGATAGCCGCCGATGCCCGCGAGTGCCGCGAGCAGGGTGAGGGCGCGGATCGTGCGGTGGGCCTTGGCGTGGGGATTGGCCGACAGCAGGCGCCAGCCGGCGAAGGCGGCGATGAGGAATGCGGCGTTGCTCCAGGTACTGATCGTCCCGGCATCCCAGCCCGGGCCGGTGAGCTGGCAATAATCGTCGACCGCGCGGCAAAGACCGGGCGCCAGGTTGCCGATGAAAGCCGGGCAGGCGAGCGACAGCTGTTAATCCCCCATGTTCCCGAGAGTCGCGCCGGGAATCGCGGGATGATAGCACGTCTGTGGTTCTCCGGCGGCCGGAGTTCGCCGGCTGTCCAAAGCCAATTCACCACATCCGCCTTCGCTAAAGCTACGGCGGACAGGAAGTCACGAAGTACACGAAGGAAGAAACAACTCTCCCTTCTCCCCTTGGGGGAGAAGGGGCAGGGGATGAGGGGTTTCGCGCGCAAGCGCGAAGAGAGCCTTCACGGCATCGATGCGACGAACGGCTGCAAGTCGATTTCTGTCGCCGAGCAGCTCAGCTTGCCTGCGATCGTCGCCGCATATGCGCCTCGCCGCCGCCAAACCCCTCACCCCCTGCCCCCTCTCCCCCAAGGGGCGAGGGGATTCTTCGTGTTCTTCCTGACTTCCTGTCCGCCGTAGCTTTAGCGAAGGCGGATGTGGTGAACCTTCCTGGCTTCCTTTCTCCGCTGCGCCCCGCCCAAATCTTTGGCACCTTCGCGCCATGGAGACAGCGCTCTATCTGCCGGTGAAACGCTTCCTCGAGGCGCGCGGCTTTCGGGTGAAGGGGGAGATCTGCGGCTGCGATCTCGTGGCGCTGCCTGCCCGCCGTAGCTTTAGCGAAGGAGGGGCCGCCGAGCCTGACGACGACTCGCCGCCCATCGTCGTCATCGGCGAGCTGAAGCAGCGCTTCACCCTGGAGCTGCTGCTGCAGGGCGTCGACCGCATGGCCGCCGGCGACGAGATCTGGCTCGCCGTGCGCAACAGCTCGAAGAGCAGGAAGCGCGCCGACGGCCGGCTCAACGATGCGCGGGTGCGCAAGCTCTGCCGCCTGCTCGGCTTCGGCCTGCTCGCCGTGTCGGCGCGGGGCCGCGTCGACATCCTGGCCGAGCCCGGCCCCTACCGCCCGCGCGGCAATCCGCGCCGCCGCTCGCGCCTGCTGCGCGAGCACAGCCGCCGCCAGGGCGACCCCGCGGTCGGCGGCGGCACGCGCCAGCCGATCATGACCGCCTACCGCCAGCAGGCGCTGACCGTGGCGCAGGCGATCCTGGAGGCGACGCAGGCCAAGCCGCGCGAACTGAAAGCCATGGCCCCCGACGCGCCGAAGATCCTGCTGCACAACGTCTATGGCTGGTTCGCCCGCGTGGAGCGTGGGGTGTACGGGCTGACTGAGGCGGGGCGGGAGGCGGTGAAGCGGTGGGCGGTGGGTTGACGTTGATCTCGTAGGGGCGGGTTTCAAACCCGCCCGCGGTTTCGACGCCGCGCCATACCCTGATCATCTTGTACGTTATCGATAGGGCGGGTTTGAAACCCGCCCCTACAGGATTGGCGCGGTCACCGCGAATTGTGGACGCAGGACAACGGGCGCAAAATAATCAGACCCAACTAATGCAGGGGGAGGTCGCGATGACGAGAATTCCCCGCCGCTGGTGGTGGCCGGTTTGGCGGCCGCGCCCTTTGCCGCGCATTTTTCAATGCCCCTTAGATCAGCCCATGCGCAGGCCGGCTTTGAAACCATGACCCTGACAATCTCCGGCGGACGCACCGTCTCGGGCGTCGTGGCAGCGCCGGCTGTGGTGCCAGCGCCGGGCCTGCTGCTGTTCCATGGCAGCAGCGGATTGAACGACATGTACAAAGCTTTCGCGCCAGCATTCGCACGGGACGGCCTTTTTGCGGCCGCCCTCGATCTCTTCGGCGGGCAGATGGCCACCGACAACTCCACACGCGCGCGTCTGCGAAGTGAGGTTCGTTCCGATCTGGCAAAGACGAAGGAGACGATCGCTGCTTGGCTGGCCTGGCTGAAAGCCGATAGCAGGTGCAACGGCAAGATCGGCGCCGTCGGCTGGTCCTTCGGCGCCGAGTGGGCGTTGGAGGCATCGATGGCAGATGCCCGTCGACGCGACAGTGCTCTATGTCGGCTTGGCCTACCCCGGGGCCGAGCGCCTGAAGTCATTGAAAGGCCCTGTCATGGTTCACCTGGGCGAGCGCGATCCCGACGTCAGCAAAGGCGATCTCGCCATGTTCGAAGGCATGATGGTGGAAGCCGGAAAATCAGTGGAAACGCACTGGTACCCCAGCGACCATTATTTCTCGCTCAGCATGTTTCCGACCTATGACAAGGAACAGGCGGATTTGGCGTGGGGGCGGACGGTGGAGTTTCTGCGGGCGAATCTGCGTTAGGATTGGCAGAAACATCTGGTCTCAAGCAAATGTCCGGCGGGTGGCGTAGTGAGGGCTCGAGACCCAACCCTACGGTTCATCGCGGTTTGCGCTGCATGACGACGGTCACGTCCTTCTCGCCACATACGTATAGTAGTTACTCGCTGCAAAAAACACGCCCTCATCCGACGCGCGCTTCAGCGATGTTTCCCAGCCCTTGGCTTCCTCCTCCGTCATCGCGCCCGATTTCGGCAGCAGTTTGCTGAACGCCTCCACGGCCGACAGCCAGAAATCCGCCTTGCCGATATCGGCCATCACATAGGAGAAGGTCTTCACCAGCTCGAGGCCGGCCTGGCGCAGGAGGCGCGGCATCTGGCGCATCACGTGGGGGCTGGTCACGATGCCGGCGATGAATTTCCGGTCGTGGGCCTCGGTGCGCTCGGCGTCCTCCAGCGCGAAGGTGATGGAGGCGTAGTCGCCGTCGAAGATGCCGATCAGGCCGCCGGGCCGCACCACGCGCGCCGCCTCCTTCAGCACATCGAGCGGCCGGTCCACATGGCTGAGCAGGGTGTGGGCAATCACGGCGTCGAAGGCGCCGTCGCCGAGATCCAGGCTGCGGGTGTCGCCGGCGCGGAAGGCGGTGCGGGCGCTGAGCCCTTCGGCGGCGGCCAGGCGCTGCGCCTGCTGGGCCAGATAGGGGCTGAGATCGATGCCCGTGATCTTGCCCGCGAACTTCGGACGGCGGGCGATGGCACGGGTGGCGACTCCGGTGCCGCAGCCGAGATCGAGCACTGTGCCCGCGGCGTCGATGCCCATGGCGTCGAGATAGTCGGCGAGGGCCTGCTGAAAGAACGGATGCACGCCCCGCACTTCCAGCCGCTTGGCCATGATATCCAGCAGATTGTCGTCGAGTTTGTCGGTGATGCGGAAGGGGTCGAGCTTGGGCATGGCGGAACTCCTGGTGATGGCGGCCCCTTGATGCGCCCCGCGCCGCTCCTGCCGGCGGCGTTCCGGTGCGCGGGGATCATACAGGAAACGAACCCTAGCGGCGAGCGCGGGTGTGTGGAGAAATTGTGGAGACGCGGGCGCAACACGTCTCCCTTCTCCCCTTGGGGGAGAAGGGGCAGGGGATGAGGGGTCTCGCGCTCGATCGTGCAAGAAGTCCGGCGCCCGACGGCGCCAAACCCCTCACCCCTTCCCCTCTCCCTCAAGGGGAGAGAGTTCATTTTTTGTTGGCGTGAAGAGCTACTTCGCGTCGCGATGGCGGAAGATCCAGCTCGCATGCAGGGCGAAGACGACGATAATGGGGAGGGCGGGCCAGACGACCCAGAAATCGCCGTTCCAGGTGAGGAGATTGATGACGAGCAGGGCGCCGAGGATCGCGCCCCAGCGCAGCGCGATGATGTTGAAGCGGTGCCAGCGCGGATCGGCTGACTTCGTTGCCGCAGCGCCGCGCGTGGGCGCGGCATCGCGCGACGAAACGTTAGCCGGCGGCGCGGCGCCGCCGCCGAGCTGCACGCGATAAACCGGCACTTGTGCGGCGATGTTCTTCACCGACTGGTCGCCGAGGAAATCGAAGCCGAGGGAAAGCTTGTCCCGCACCTGGTCGAACACCGGGCCGGAGATGAGAATCCCGCCGGGATCGGCCAGCGCCTGAAGCCGTGCGGCGATGTTGACGCCGTCGCCATAGAGGTCGTCCTGCTCCACCAGTACGTCGCCGAGATTGACGCCGATGCGGAAATGCATCTGCCGCGCCTGCGGCAGCGACGCGTTGCGCTCGGCGATCTCGCGCTGCATGGCGACGGCGCATTCCACCGCGCGCACGACGCTGGCGAACTCCGCGAGCATGCTGTCGCCGGCGGTGCCGACGATGCGGCCGCGATGCCGGTCGATCAGCGCCGCGCAGGCCGCGCGATAGGCCTTGAGGGTGGCGAGCGTCGCCGCCTCGTCCTCGCCCATCAGCCGGCTGTAGCCGACCGCATCGGCGGAGAGGATGGTGGTGAGTTTGCGCTCGACGGGCGAGTCCATGGGGCGGCTCCGGATGATTTCGATAAGATGGAGGCGGGGGGTGATCGGTGCAAGGCCGTGGCTGGGGTGCGTTGATCCCTCACCCGCGCAGCATTCGCTGGACGCGAACGCTGCGCACCCTCTCCCACTTCGTGGGCGAGGGGACAATGTCAGGGATTGTATTCGTTGCTGTCCCCTCGCCCCGCAGAGCGGGGAGAGGGATGCAACATCCGCATTCAGCGGATGTTGCGGGGTGAGGGGACGGCGCGGCCGCTTCCTTGACATCCCGAAGGCGCGGGCTATCAGTACGCGCCGTTTCGTTTTGCGCATAGCAGGGGGATCTCAAGCACATGACCCGCGCCTTCGTCTTTCCGGGCCAGGGCTCGCAGGCGGTCGGCATGGGCCGCGCGCTGGCGGAGGCGTTTCCCGTGGCGCGCGAGACGTTCCAGGAGATCGACGACGCGCTGTCGCAGAAGCTGTCGCGGCTGATGTTCGAGGGGTTTGAGCGCGACCTGACGCTGACCGAGAACACCCAGCCGGCGCTGATGGCGGTGAGCCTCGCGGTCATTCGCGTGCTCGAGCGCGAGGGCGGGTTCAAGGTCGGGGCCAAGCTGGCCTTCGTCGCCGGCCATTCCCTGGGCGAATATTCCGCGCTGGCGGCGGCGGGCGCGCTCGGATCTCGCCGAGGCGGCGCGGCTGCTCAAGCGGCGCGGCCAGGCGATGCAGAAGGCGGTGCCCGTGGGCGAGGGCGCGATGGCGGCGCTGCTCGGTGTCGATTTGCCGGCGGCGCAGGAGATCGCGGCGGCGGCGGCCAAGGACACCGGCGAGGTCTGCGCCACCGCCAACGACAACGCGCCCGGCCAGGTCGTGCTGAGCGGCAGCAAGAAGGCGATCGACCGCGTGATCGTCATCGCACCGGAGAAGGGCGCCAAGCGCGCCATCCTGCTGGCGGTGAGTGCGCCCTTCCATTGCCCGCTGATGCAGCCGGCGGCCGACGAGATGGCAGAGGCGCTGGCGGCGGCGAAGATTGTCGCGCCGGCCGTGCCGCTGATCGCCAACGTCACCGCGCGCCATGTCAGCGACCCCGAGACGATCCGCGGCCTGCTGGTCAAGCAGGTGACGGGCATGGTGCGCTGGCGCGAGAGCGTGGCCTATATGAAGGAACAGGGCGTCGACAAGATCACGGAGATCGGCGCCGGGAAAGTGCTGGCGGGCCTGGTGAAGCGCATCGACAAGGAGATCGAGGCGTCATCGGTGGGCGAGCCGGCTGACATCGAGGCGCTGTTGAAGGTGCTGTGACGCTGTGGGAAAGAAAGATCGGTTCACCACAAAGTCACAAAGATCACGAAGGAGTGAAGAACATCCCTTCTCCCCTGGGGGAGAAGGGGCAGGGGATGAGGGGTTTCGCGCGCGCGCGCGATGTGTTCTTACGCAAACATGGTGCGTCCACAGTCTATCAGGCGACTTTAGGCGCTATACCCCTCACCCCCTTCTCCCTCTCCCCAAGGGGAGAGGGTCGGAAATCCTTCGTGTCCTTTGTGACTTTGTGGTGAAACTGATTTCATCCGAGCGCAGGAAAGGGACAGGGACCAAAAACATGTTCGATCTCACGGGCAAGGCGGCGCTGGTGACCGGCGCTTCGGGCGGCATCGGCGGGGCGATCGCGCGCGGGCTGCATGCCCAAGGCGCGACCGTCGTGCTGACGGGCACGCGCGCGGCGGCGCTGGAAGAGCTGGCGAAATCGCTGGGAGACGCGCACGCACGTCATCGTCTCCAATCTCAGCGACCCCGCGGAGGCCGACAAGCTGATGGCGGCGGCCGAGGCCGCGGCGGGGAAGATCGATATCCTGGTCAACAATGCGGGCATCACCCGCGACATGCTCTCCATGCGGATGAAGGACGAGGACTGGCAGGCGGTCATCGACGTGAACCTGACCGCGGCCTTCCGCCTGTCGCGGGCGGCGATCCGCAACATGATCAAGCGCCGCGCCGGCCGCATCATCTCCATCACCTCCATCGTCGGCACGACGGGCAATCCCGGCCAGGCCAACTACGCCGCGGCCAAGGCGGGCATGGTCGGCATGTCGAAATCGCTGGCGGCCGAGGTCGCGTCCCGCAACATCACCGTGAATTGCGTGGCGCCCGGCTTCATCGAGACGGCCATGACCGACAAGCTGAACGACCAGCAGAAGGAACGCATCAAGGGCGCCATTCCGGCCGGCCGAAATCGGCCAGCCGGCGGAGGTCGCGGGCGCGGTGGTGTTCCTGGCCAGCGACGAGGCAGGCTACCTGACCGGCCAGACCCTGCATGTCAACGGCGGAATGGCAATGATTTGAACGGGTTAGATGAGGTCAGGGCGCCTTACCCACAGGCGCCATCAGGCGCCACCTTTGCCCTTGCGCCGGACGTCCCGGCGGCCCATCTCTTGCCGAAGTCTTGCCGTTAGCCCGTTGACGCGGTAAGGGAAATCGCGGGTTTCCGCCGCAGCGCCGCGGCGGCCAATTCAGAACAGATTCGAACAGCCATGAAGGTGGAGGCCAATGAGCGATATATCCACACGCGTTAAGAAGATCGTCGTCGAGCATCTCGGCGTCGACGAGGCGAAGGTCACCGAGGGCGCCAGCTTCATCGACGATCTCGGTGCCGACTCGCTCGACACCGTCGAGCTGGTCATGGCGTTCGAAGAAGAATTCGGCTGCGAAATCCCTGACGATGCCGCCGAGAAGATCCAGACCGTCAAGGATGCGATCTCCTATATCGAATCCCGCGCGGCGTAGGCGCCCGACCGTTCTTGCCCAGGCGGCGCCGCGCCACATCCCGCGGCGCGGCGGCTTCTCCTTGAACTAAGCAGCGGTACGATCATGCGACGTGTCGTCGTCACCGGTATCGGAGTCGTTTCGCCTCTGGCCTCGGGCGCGGAGCCGACTTGGCAGCGGCTGCTGAAGGGCGAGTCCGGCATCCGCGGCATCCAGTCCTTCGACGTGCAGGACCTGCCCTGCAAGATCGCCGGCATGGTGCCGCGCGGCGACGCCGCCAGCGACAGCTTCAATGCCGATGTCTATGTGCCGCCCAAGGACCAGCGGAAGATGGACAGCTTCATCATCTTCGCCATGGGGGCGGCGAGCCAGGCGATCGAGGATTCCGGCTGGGCGCCACAGGACGAGGAGGCGCGGCAGCGCACGGGCGTGATGATCGGCTCGGGCATCGGCGGGCTGGAGGCGATCTACGACACCTCCATCACCCTGCATGAGAAGGGCCCGCGGCGCATCAGCCCGTTCTTCATCCCCTCGGCGCTGATCAATCTGGCCTCCGGCCATGTCTCGATCAAATACGGCTTCAAGGGCCCCAACCATTCGGTGGTCACCGCCTGCTCCACCGGCGCCCATGCCATCGGCGACGGCGCGCGGCTGATCGCGCTCGACGATGCCGACGTCATGGTGGCCGGGGGCGCCGAGGCCGCGATCTGCCGCCTGGGGGTGGCCGGCTTCGCCGCGGCGCGGGCACTCTCCACCGGCTTCAATGACACGCCCGAGCGCGCGTCGCGCCCCTGGGACAAGGACCGCGACGGCTTCGTCATGGGCGAAGGCTCCGGCGTGGTGGTGCTGGAAGAGCTGGAGCATGCGAAGAAGCGCGGCGCCAGGATCTATGGCGAAATCGTTGGCTATGGCCTGTCCGGCGACGCGCACCACATCACCGCACCGTCCGAGGACGGCAACGGCGCCTATCGCGCCATGCAGATGGCGCTGAAGCGGGCCAAGCTGAACCCCGAGGACATCGACTACGTCAACGCCCACGGCACCTCGACGCCCCTGGGCGACGAGATCGAACTGGGCGCGGTGAAGCGGCTGTTCGGCGACGCCGCCTACAAGCTCAGCATGTCTTCGACGAAATCCGCCATCGGCCATCTGCTGGGCGCGGCGGGCAGCGTCGAGGCGGTCTTCGCTCTGCTGGCGTTGCGCGACCAGGTGGCGCCGCCGACGCTCAATCTGGAGAACCCGTCCGAGGGCTGCGATATCGACCTGGTGCCGAAGCACGCCAAGCAGCGCAAGATCAAGCATGCGCTCTCCAATTCCTTCGGCTTCGGCGGCACCAACGCCAGCCTGATCTTCGCCGGCCCGCCATAAGCCGGCCCCCAAGTACGATGCGTCTCCCACACCCTGTCCAGCACCCGCGACGGGGCGAGGCCGCTTCCGGCCGTTCGGGTATACCATCATCCGGCTGCACCGCGCCGTTCCCCAATTCCGCCATGATCGTGGGGGATTAAGGCGCCCATGCGTTGGATCATCCGCCTGCTGTTCACGCTGATCGTCGGCGCCGTCATCGTCGGCGGTGCGGTGATCTATTGGAGCTACAAGGACCTGCAGGCGCCCGGTCCATCGACAGCGCACACCACCGTGCTGATCGAGTCCGGCACCTCGGTCAACGGCATCGCCCGCCAGCTCGAGGAGGCTGGCGTCATCCGCGATGCCCGCACCTTTGGCCTGCGCGCCCGGTTCCTGCCCGAAGGCCAGTCGCTGAAAGCCGGCGAGTACAGGTTTCCGGCGGCGATCTCAGCCGAAAACGCATTGCAGAAGATGATCGCCGGGGATGTCGTGCATTACAGCGTCACTATCCCCGAGGGACTGACCAGCGCGCAGATCCTGGCGCTGATCGCCGGAGCACCGGACCTGGAGGGCAGCGTGCCGACCGCGTTGCCGCCGGAGGGATCGCTGCTGCCGGAGACCTATCAGTTCAACCGCGGCGACACCCGCGCCGAGATCGTCGCCCGCATGACCCAGGCGATGGATGACGCGATGGCCGAACTCTGGCCCCAGCGCGCCAAGGACCTGCCGCTGGCGACGCCGCAGGAGGCGATCATCCTGGCCTCGATCGTGGAGAAGGAGACCGGGCTTGCGGCGGAGCGGCCGCGGGTCGCCGCCGTGTTCGTCAACCGCCTGCGCCAGGGCATACCGCTGCAGTCCGATCCGACGATCATCTACTTCCTGACCGGCGGTAAGGGGCCGCTGGACCGCGGGCTCACCTTCGGCGATCTGGACAAGCCCGATCCCTACAACACCTATCTCAATGCCGGCCTGACACCCGGCCCGATCGCCAACCCAGGCCGCGCCTCTCTCGAGGCAGTGCTAAATCCGCCGTCGACCAAGGAGCTGTTCTTTCGTCGCCGACGGCACTGGCGGCCACGCCTTCGCCGAAACCCTGGAGCAGCACAACAAGAACGTCGCCAACTGGCGCAAGGTCCAGAAGGAAAAGAAGGACGCGGGGACCGAAGGGACTAGCAATTAGCGAGCCGTAGCCCGCACCCATCGCTCGCGAGTGCCGCCAAGATCACTTTGAACCAAGTCGGAGCGCCCGACGACCCCAGTTCGTGGGGCCGTACCGGCCCTGGCGGCCATGATGCCGCCAGCGCCTGACTTTGGAAAGGACACCACAATGGCTACGTTCACCGCAGACCCCGGCAAGGGGGTCGATTTCACGCAATTCAGTTTTGCCGATCTCGTCGGCAATACGCTGGTGGAGCAATCGGCGACCACCTGGCACACCAAGCATGGCCCCCTCGGCAACGGCAATGAGATCGTCTTTCATGGTGTCGGGCTGACCTACAGCGGCGGTTCGCCCATAGGAGGCACGCTGACGGAGTTGCAACGCTATGAATCCGGCGCTCTGTCCTATTCGATCACCGGCTTCTCCATCTCCGCCGCGGCCTTCCAGGCCTACCGCGCCGTCGACGACATACAGGGCTTCCTCGGTCAGATCTTCAATGGCAATGACAATATCAACGGCTCGGGCGAGACCGACTGGCTTTATGGCTATAACGGTCATGACGTGATCAACGGCAATGGCGGCGTCGACGTTCTCGATGGCGGGGCCGGCAATGACAGCCTCTATGGCGGCGGCGGAACCGATGTGATCGTCGGCCAGGCCGGCAACGATCTAATCGATGGCGGCAGTGGCAATGATTGGCTCGACGGCGGGACTGGCAATGACACCTACTATGTCAACGGCACCGGTGATCTCGTCACCGAGGCGATGGCTGGCGCAG
The DNA here is from genome assembly GCA_963851215.1 of uncultured Alphaproteobacteria bacterium. Classification (GTDB taxonomy): domain Bacteria; phylum Pseudomonadota; class Alphaproteobacteria; order Dongiales; family Dongiaceae; genus DATKFM01. The sequence continues at coordinate 452,258 of CAWKOG010000020.1, read as the reverse complement.
CGGGCGGCATCGACCTCGTCTACAGCTCAGCCAGCGAATTCACTTTGTTCAACAACCTGGAGCAACTCGTTCTGACCGGCGCCGGCGACATCGACGGCACCGGAAACAATCTGAACAACGCGATCGTCGGCAATGCCGGTGACAACCGCATCGACGGTGGCGGCGGAATCGACACGATGACCGGCGCCGCCGGCAACGATATCTATATCGTCGACAACAGCAAGGATGTGGTGACCGAAGGCGCGGGCGCCGCCGGCGGCTTCGACACTGTGCAGAGCTCGGCGAACTATGCCCTTGCCCTCAATGTGGAGCAGCTCGTGCTGACCGGCAGCGCCGATATCAACGGCAACGGCAATGTCCTCGACAACTACATCCAAGGCAACACCGGCGACAATGTCCTCAATGGTGACAATGGCAAGGATACAATCTTCGCCCTGGCCGGCGACGATACGGTCAATGGCGGACTGGGCGACGACACTGTTAACGGATATGGCGGCGACAACTCGATCAACGTCTCCCAGGGCAACGATCGAGTGCTCTATACGTCGCAGCTCGACGGCCACGATGTGATCACCAGCTTCGACGGCAACGCTGCCGGTGGCCAGGATGCGCTGGATCTCGACTGGCTGCTCGACACGCTCGGCATCGCGACGAACAGCCGTGAAAACTCGCTGTCCGTCGTCGACAATGGGGCCACGGTGGATATCCTGCTGGTTGGCGACGACGATAGCCAGTTGATCGTCACGCTCAATACCGCGGACGCCATCTCTGCTGGACAGGACATTCTGCTCGGCAGCCTGTAGTTCGGGAAGCCGGCCGCCGGGCATTCGATTCCGGCGGCCGCGCTTTCGCTTAAGTCCGGCGACCCTAAGCGGCGCCGTAGCCGATGATGCCCTTGATCTCCAGGAAATCCTGGATGCCCCAGTCGGCATATTCCCGGCCATTGCCCGACTGCTTGTAGCCGCCGAACGGTGCGAAGGTATCCCAGGCCGGATAGTTGATCTTCACCTGACCGGCCCGCAGGCGCCGCGCAACCTTGCGGGCATGCTCGATGTCGGTCAACTCCACCTGGGCCGAGAGACCATAAGGCGTGTCGTTGGCGATCTCGATCGCCTGCTCCTCATTGTCGTAGGGCATGATCGACAGCACGGGGCCGAAGATCTCCTCGCGCGCGATGGTCATGTCCGGCCGCACATCGCCGAACACGGTCGGGCGCACATAGTAGCCGCGGTTCATGCCCTCCGGGCGGCCGGTTCCGCCGGTGACCAGCGTGGCGCCTTCCTTGATGCCCGCCTCGATCAGCCGCTGGATCTTGTTGAACTGGATTTCGCTGACCACCGGGCCGAGCACCGTGTCGCCGCTCTTGGGATCGCCCACCTTGTGGGCTTCCGCCGTCTTCTTCGCGACATCGAGGGCATCGCCGTGGCGATTGCGGGGCACCAGCATGCGCGTCGGCGCGTTGCAGGACTGCCCGCTGTTGTTGAAGCAGCTTTGCACACCCTGCTGAACCGACTTCTCGAAGTCGGCATCGGCCAGGATAATGTTGGGCGATTTGCCGCCGAGCTCCTGGGTCACGCGCTTGACCGTATCGGCCGCGGTCTTGGCGACGATGATGCCGGCCCGCGTCGAGCCGGTGAAGGACACCATGTCGACGTCGGGATGGCCGGCAAGAACCTGCCCGACGGAGGGGCCGTCGCCATTCACCATGTTGTACACGCCTGCCGGAACACCGGCGGCATGGACGATCTCGGAGAAGATCACGCCGGTGGTCGGTGCGATCTCGCTGGGTTTCAGCACCATGGTGCAGCCGGCTGCGAGGGCAGGGGCCACCTTGCAGGCGATCTGGTTGAGCGGCCAATTCCAGGGGGTGATCAGTCCGACCACGCCGATCGCCTCGCGCACGACCCGGGTGCCGTTGCGCGGCTCCTCGAACTCGAACTTCTCCAGCGCCTTGATCGTCGATTCCAGATGGCCGCGGCCGGCGGCGACCTGGGAGTTCCGCGCCAGCTTCATGGGCGCGCCCATTTCGTCCGACACGGCTTTTGCGAGTTCATCGGATCGTTCGATGTAGATTTCCACGATGCGCCGGAGCAGGCGCAGGCGCTCTTCCTTGCTGGTCTGGGAGAAGGACGGGAAGGCGGCCTTCGCCGCGGCCACGGCCCGGTCCACATCGGCGGCGGAGCCGACCGAAATCTTCGTGTAGGCCTCCTCGGTTGCCGGATTGATGACATCGAGCGTTGCCGGCTTCACCGGATCGACCCAGGCGCCATTGATATAAAACTTCGTCAGGTTGGACATGCTGTTCGCTTTCGTGGAAAAGGTTGAGGGGGTGTTCAGGAACTTCGACGCCGGACCGACAGTGCGGGTTAGCCGCCGACGGTCATTGAGAGCGTCCTCCGTCCGAAAAACCGTTATGCCACCGGAAATATAGCGCGACCCTCCGCCGGCTGACAATCCGGCGCAGCCCTGGCCGAGGACGCTATGAACTCGCCGCGACGTAGAGCGAAGCGACTTCTTCGATGCCTGCCTGGTCCTCGGCGTCGAAGCGCTTCGGGCTGGGACTGTCCAGATCGAGCACGCCGATGATCCGCCCGTCCCGTATCAACGGGACGACCAGTTCCGAACGGGAGGCCGCGTCGCAGGCGATGTGGCCGGGGAAGGCGTGGACGTCTTCCACCAGGATCGACTGGCGGCGCTCAACCGCAGTTCCGCAAACTCCGCGGCCCAAGGGAATCCGCACGCAGGCGGTTTTGCCCTGGAAGGGGCCGACGATGAGTTCGTTGCCGCCACGAAGGAAGTAGAAACCGGCCCAGTTGATATCAGGCATCAGCTCGTAGAGGAGGGCGGCGGTATTTGCGGCGTTGGCGATCGGGTCGCGTTCGCCTTCGAGGAGCGAGCGCAGCTGCAGGGCGAGGTCTCTGTAGAACTCGGCCTTGCTCGCAGTTTCAATCAGCTTGCCTTGAAACAATTCGGCACCCTATCCAGCGGCCTGCAGCGGAGAACATCTCATAGCACATTAAAATGAAATCCGCCGAAGTTGAACCACCCTCTATTGTCATCCCCGCGAAAGCGGGGACCCAGAAGTTGCAGCGCGCCCTGCTTCTCCTGGGTCCCCGCTTTCGCGGGGATGACAATCTTTGGTCCAGTGGCACGGATCAGTTTCCAAAGACAGTCAAACTCATTCAATTCGACGTCTGCGCCGTCACCAGCACTGGGTCGTCGCGGTAGAGATCGGGGAAGAATGTCTTCAGGTCCTCGATCTTCGGCAGGTCGTTGATCACGATGTAGGGATAGGTCGGATTCAGCGTCAGGAAATCCTGATGATAATCCTCGGCGGGATAGAACTGGCGCTCGGGCTCGATCGTGGTGACGATGGCGGCATCGAACACCTGCGCCTGGTTGAGCTGATCGATATAGGCCTTGGCGACCTTCGCCTGCTCCGGGCTCGTGGGAAAGATCGTCGAGCGGTATTGCGTGCCGTGATCCGGACCCTGGCGATTGAGCTGCGTCGGGTCGTGGGCGACCGAGAAATAGATCTGCAGGATGCGGCCATAGCTGATGACGTCTGGGATCGAAAGTGATGCTGACCGATTCCGCATGCCCCGTCATGCCCGAGCCGATAGTCTCATATTGCGCCGTGCTGCTTTCGCCGCCGGCATAGCCGGAGACGGCGCTGCTCACGCCCTTCACATGCTGGTAGACGCCCTGAACGCCCCAGAAGCAGCCACCGGCGAGCACGGCCGTTTCCGACTTTGCGCCTGGTGCGGCGGGCTCGGCGACGGTGGGTGCGGGTATCTCGCGTCCTTCTTCCGCAGACGATTGCGAAACCGCAAATAGGGCGCCAGCCGACAGGAGCGCCGCCGCCAGGACTAGCGGTGCGGCTCGCTTTGAGGACGGTCTGTTAGTTCCAATCATGGTCAGCTCCAAATTCAGCCAAGAATGCTGTTCACGCCGCCGCGGGCTTGAATGTCAAGGCAACGCCATTGATGCAGTAGCGCAAACCGGTCGGCTGCGGTCCGTCATCGAACACATGGCCCTGGTGGCCGCCGCAGCGGTTGCAATGCACCGCGGTGCGCGTCATGAAGAAACTCGTGTCTTCGATCGTTCCCACGGCCTTATCCAGCGGCGACCAGAAACTCGGCCAGCCGGTGCCGCTGTCGAACTTCGTGGTCGAAGAGAACAGGTCGAGATCGCAACCGGCGCAGGCGAAATTGCCCGGGCGTTCTTCATGCAGCAGCGGGCTGGTGAAGGCGCGCTCCGTCGCTTCCTCCCGCAGCACCGCATACTGATCGGGCGTCAGGAGCGCGCGCCATTCCTCCTCCGTATGCGAGACCTCGAAGGTTCCCGTGGCTGCGGAGACGGCCAGTCGCCGGGATAGGCCATAGGTCAGCGCCAACGCAGCGGCACACCCGGAGAGAAGAAGCAGTCTTCTGCTGATCATGAATCGAAACCCCAGAGTTGTTCCTGCGCTGACGCGGCGTCCATGGCGCAGATTCTGGGGTTATAAATAGGTTCTTCCAGGGGTAACCGGTATCACATGGCCGTGACATCAACGGAACTTGACCGTTGGTGAGCGGCCGCCGATGGCGGCACCACGGCGAATCTGAAGCAGGGTTCCTGGGCGACCAATTTTCCGCGGCAGCGGCCGGACCTCATCCGGCCGTCCCCGTGGGTGACTCGATCAATCGACTACCCGTTGATATCCAAGCCCAGCGCCATGCGGCCGGCATAGAGCTGCTGCGGCTTCTCCTGCAGGGGATGGTAGCGGGCGGCCTGGATGTCGCGGAACAGCCGCTCCAACCCGCGGGCGCGGAAGAAGGCGCCGCCGCCGGCGATCTCCATCGCCTTTTCGACGGTGTGGATGGCATGGCGGGCGGCGAGGGTGCGTGCCGTGAACAGCGCATTCGTCGTTTCCGCGGTGAACTTCGGGCTCTGCGCCGTCTGCATCATGCTGGCGACAGCCAGCCGCGCCGCCATCAGCTCTGTCTCCATCTCGCCCACCAGGCTCTGCATGACGGCATCGTCGCGCCGGCGCGTCGCCGCCTCGACAGCCTGATCGCGGGCCGCCTCGGCGATGCCGAGATAGACCGAGTAGATCAGCGGGAAGGCGATGTTGCTGATCGTGTGCATGATCGGCGCCCAGCCGCGCGGCCGGCGGATCGGCGCCGCCGCTGTCGGCACGAAAACATCCTCGAGTATGACGTCGTTCGACCCGGTGCCGCGCATGCCCAGGGTGCGCCAGTTGTCCTGCACGTTGACACCAGGCGCATTGAACGGCACGGCGATATGCAGCACCGCCGGCTCGTCGACGCCTTCTTCCAGCACCGCCATGGTCATGAAGATCTGGCCGGCGGGGGAACCGCTGGCGAAGATCTTGCGGCCGGTGACGCGGAACCCGCCTTCGACCGGCACGGCCTTCGCCGACCCCTGCAGCCAATCCGAGCCGCCGCTGCTGATCATCACCAGCTGCTCGGCGGCGATGCGCCGCAGGAGCGGCTCCACCGGTGCGCTCTCGTTGCGCCAGCGCCAGGCGGCCGTGGCGACGATATGCGTATGCATCGACAATGCCAGCGCCGTGGAGCTGCAATAATGCGCCAGCGTCCGCAGCATCGCGCCGAGCTCGGCATGGGAAGCACCACCGCCGCCCAGCTCGGCCGGAACGCCGGCCGAGAAGACGTGCGCCTCCTTGAGTTCTGCATAATTGTCGCTGACGAAGCTGTCATCGGCGTCATGGCCGGCCGTGCGTTCGGCAAAACGCCGGCCCAGGCGATGGGCGAGCGCCACCCAATCCTGGGGCGCCTGAATGACATTCGTTGCCTGTGATGAAGTTGCCATGTTCTGATCCTCCTTACCCGTTGAACTGAGCAAATCGGACGCCTTGGCGGGCTAGATCGTCCCGTACCGACTTGACGTTGGCCGCAGCATCTCGCAATTCGCCAGGGCGCATCCAGTGCAAAATCTGTACTGGAACGGCCTCTCCGGCGGTCCTATTCTTCGCACCATCATGCAGGGATACGGACAATTCTGCCCCGTCGCCAAAGCGGCCGAGATCCTGACCGAGCGCTGGACACCGCTGCTGCTGCGGGAGTTTGTCCTTGGCAGCCATAAATTCAATGACTTGCATCGGGGCCTGCCGCAGATGTCTCGGTCGCTGCTGGCGCAGCGGCTGAAGCGGCTGGAAGCGGCCGGGATCATCGAGCGCCGGAGCGGCACGGATGGGCAGGGCGCGGAGTATTTCCTCACAGCGGCCGGCGAGGAGTTCGGGCCGGTGATCGAGGCCATGGGCCGCTGGGGGCAGCGCTGGAGCCGGCGGTTCGACACTACCGATCTCGATCCGTCGCTCCTGGTCTGGGACATGCAGCGCAGTTTCAGGCGCGACCGGCTGCCGTCGCGGAAATTCGTCATGGAGATGCTGTTCCGCGGCGTTCCGCGGCGCCATCGGGACCGCTGCCGCTGGTGGCTCATCATCGATCCGGAGCTTGTCGATGTCTGCATCAAGGACCCCGGTTTTGAGATCGAGTTGTTCGTCGAGGCGGACCTAGAGGCAATGACCAAGGTCTGGCTGGGCGATCTCCGACTGAAAGATACGATGCGCGCCGGCGACATCGTCGTCGAAGGACAACCGCAGCTCACCCGTGAATTCCCCGCCTGGCTCGGCCTCAGCAGCATGGCCGATGTTCCACGGCCGGCGACCTGAAAATCAGGCTCACAGCGCGGCAGCGAAAACTGATTGAATCGGCCGAGGCTTTGCCGATTCGCCGCGAACTCCGTAGCATGACATCGGGGGTATTTTCCCAGTCATCGACAGGGGGACCGGCGCATGGCGCAGGCGCTATCGAATATCCGGGTGCTGGATCTGACGCGGGTGCTGGCTGGGCCCTGGTGCACCCAGGTGCTGGCCGATCTGGGCGCGGAGGTGATCAAGATCGAGCGACCCGTCTCTGGCGATGACACGCGGAGCTGGGGTCCGCCCTGGCTGAAAACAGCCGACGGCGGCGAGGCCAGGGACTCGACCTACTTCGCCTCCGCCAACCGGGGCAAGAAATCCGTGACGCTCAATATTGCCGCGCCGGAAGGCCAGGCGATTGTCCGGGAGCTTGCCGCGCAGTGCGATGTGCTGATCGAGAACTACAAGGCCGGCGATCTCAAGCGCTATGGCTTGGACTATGGCAGCCTGCAGACGGTGAATCCGCGGCTGATCTATTGCTCGATCACCGGCTACGGCCAGGACGGCCCCTATGCCGCCAAGCCAGGCTATGACTTCGTCTTCCAGGGCCTGGGCGGGCTGATGAGCATCACCGGCGAGCGCGACGATTTGCCCGGCGGCGGGCCGCAGAAAGTGGGCATCGCCGTGGCCGATGTGCTCGCAGGCATGTATGCGGCGGTGGCCATTCTCGCGGCGGTCAATCACCGGGCGTCCAGCGGCGTGGGGCAATGTATCGACATGTCGCTGCTGGATTGCCAGGTGGCGATGGGCGGCAATCAGGCCGTCGGCTATCTGACCACGGGCAAGCCGCCGCGGCGCTATGGCAACGAGCATCCGAGCATCGTGCCCTATCAGACGTTCGCGACATCGGACGGACATATCATCGTCGCCGCCGGCAATGACGGACAGTGGCAGCGCTACTGCACGGCCATCGGGCGCGAGGATCTGGGCGCCGATCCGCGCTACGCCAGCATGAAAGGGCGCGTCACCCTGCGCACAGACTTGATCCCCGAACTACGGCGCACGATGGCGACCCGCGGCACCGCCGAGTGGTTGCGGCTGCTGGAGGCGGCGGACGTACCCTGCGGGCCGATCAACGACTACGGACAGGTGTTCGAGGATCCGCAGGTGCGGCATCGGCAGCTCCGCCATGAAATGCTCCGCGCCGACGGCCTGAAAGTCCCCCTGATCGCCAGCCCGATCCGCATGAGCGCCACGCCGGTCGAATACCGCCAGGCGCCGCCGGTCCTGGGCGAGCACACGGAGGCTATTCTCCGGGGATTGCTGGGCAAAGCCGACGAAGAGATCGCTGCGTTGAAAGCCGGCAGCATAACTTAAACATTGTTAGCGTTTACGGCCCCTTAACCCAAAAACACCTAAAATCGCCGGAGTTTTCGAGCGGATCGACCGGCCGGCGCCGCAAGGGCGGCGCGGCTTCGTTCCGCTTCCGCTGTTTCGGGTGTCCCGTGGATCAGGTTCCTATCGCCCCTCGCTCACGCCGCCTGCGCCGGCAGATCTTTGCGGCCGTCGTGGTTTGCGCGATGACGGCCGCGAGCCTTGGTGCATTGGCGGAGGCCGGCGGCGCCATGGCCGCGATCCTGCTCGGCGTCCTGATTCTGCCGGCGGCGTATTTTCTCGCGGGAGTCATTGCGCGGCCCCTGGAGAATATGTCCGAGATTTCGGCCGCGCTCGATCCGGCGCGGCCCGCGACCCTGGCGGCGCCGGAACTCGTAGCGCTGGCGGAGGCGAAGGGCGAGACGGGCGCTGTGGCGCGCAAGCTGCTGCAACTGACGGAAGCCCTGGCGGAACGCACAGCCGTTATCGCCACCCATGCCGCAGAGGCAGCGCAGGCGGAGTTGCGCCTGCGCGATGCCGTGGACAGCATTAGCGAAGGCTTCGTCATGTACGATGCCAACGAGAAACATCTCCTGCATAACCGGCACTACCAGGAGATCTACGATCTTGCCGCCGACGATGACGGCGAGATCGGCCTGACCATGGAACAGATCCTGCGCCGCGATCTGGCGGCCGGCCGTTATGCCTATGCCGAAACCGGCGGCGACGCAAATCCTGGCTGCGCAAGCGTCTGGCCCAGTTCCGCGCTGCGGCCGGCACCGTCGAATACAAGCTCAAAAGCGGCCGCTGGGTGCGCGTCACCGACCGCCATACGCCGGCCGGCAATACCGTGGGCATCCGCACCGACATCACCGCCGAGAAGATGGCGGAGATCCGGCTGCGCCAGGCGCTGGAGGAAAGCAGCCGGAAGTCCGATCGGCTGTCGACAATCTTCGACCAGGCCAGCGAGGGCGTCACCGCCATCAAGGCCGAGACGGCGCAGCTGGCAGCCGGCGCGCAGGAACTTTCGTCGCGCACCGAAGAGCAGGTGGCGAGCCTGCAGGAAATGGCCGCCGCCATCCGCCAGCTTTCGGTGACCCAGGGCCACAGCGCCGAACGTATGGACCAGGCCAAGGAGATCGTCGAGGCGGCCCGCACCGCCGCCCAGAGCGGCAGCGCCGCCGCCGACAGCACCATCGCCGCCATGCAGCGCATCGAGGAATCGGCGCAGCGTATCGGCGAGATCATCGGCCTGATCGAGGAGATCGCCTTCCAGACCAATCTGCTGGCGCTGAACGCCGCGGTGGAGGCCGCCCGCGCCGGCGATGCCGGCCGCGGATTTGCCGTCGTGGCGACTGAGGTGCGGGCCTTGGCCCATCGGGCCGGCGCCGCCTCGAAGGAAGTCCGCACGCTGATCGCCAACAGCAGCACGCAGGTGGCCAGTGGCGTCGAGCTGGTGGGCAAATCGGCGGCGACGCTGGGCATGATCGTCGCCTCGGTGCGCCGCGCGGCCGACATGATCGGCGAGATCGCCGGCTCCAGCAGGGAGCAGTCGATCGGCGTTCGCGAGGTCGATGACAGCGTGACCATGCTGGAAACGCTCACCCAGCGGAATGCCGAGCTGGTGGAAGTGACGTCCACGGCGGTAGCCGCCGTGGACAGCCAGATCGAGACCCTGATGCGGGCGATCTACGCCTCGGAAGAGGAAGGTGGCTCCAGCGCCCCGGCGGATCGCAGCGCGGCTTGACCGCTTATGCCATAACATACTGATTCAAAACAATTTATTGGCATTGCCGTCCTAACGTAAGATTAAGCCCTCTTCGCGATAATTGCCGCCGAACTATAGGAACGGACCCTGGGCGTTCCATCGCCGCCCGGCGGGTGAGGGCATGTTGACCGAAAAACCGACGCCGTCATTGCCGACGAACGCGCCGCGCGAAGAAACGCATCGCTGGCGCACGATCTGGCATTGGCTGATGCGGCTCACCTTGTCCTCCGTGCTGCTGGCAGGCTTGGCAGTGGCCATCTGGGTCGCGCTGTTCATCAATGCGCTTCGCGAGGGATTCTCAGGGCAGGGCATCAGCCAATATCTCGAAGCCGGCGGCATCGTCGCTTCTCTCGTCATGGTGGTGTTCGTGCTGCAGCGCGAGCTGAGGCGCGGCCGCTGGGCGTTCAAGGAATTGAAGGCGGCGCAGGCCCGTCTGCAGGACATGACGGAGTTGTCGTTCGACTGGGCGTGGGAAACCGACGCGGATCTGCGATACGCCTACATCAGCGGCCACGTCGCCGGCGCCAGCACATCCGAGCAGAACAGCTATATCGGCAAGACGCGTTTTGAGATTGCCGACCTCACCCACGATCCCGATGGCTGGAAACGGCACGCCGAGGACATGGTGGCGCGCCGGCCGTTCCGCGATTTCGTCTTCCGGCAGCCGATGACCGACGGCAGCGCCCGCTGGCGCAAGGTGTCGGGCAAGCCGTTCTACGATGCCGCCGGACGCTTCTGCGGCTATCGCGGCACGGCCATCGACATCACCGCGCAGAAGGAAGCTGAGCAGGCGCTGTCGGCGATCCGCGCGCAGCAGAAGGAGCGCGACCGCAGCTACCGCACGCTGATCGCCAATATCTCCGGCGCCGTCTACCGCATGAAGATGGACGAGGAATGGACCGACATCTTTATCAGCGACGCGGTGGAGAGGATCTGGGGCTACAGCGCGGCGGAGTGCCTGGCCAAGGCGGCGCCGCTATTCTCAAGCGCCATCCACCCCGACGACCGGGACATGGTCACCCAGGGGACGAAGGAGGCAATCGAGCAGCGTGAGCCCTATGCCTTCGAGTATCGAATCCGTCACCGCGACGGCTCGACCCGTTGGGTCTCCGACCGCGGCCAGCCGATCTTCGACGAAAGCGGGCAGCTCCTCTATCTCGACGGAATCTTCTTCGACGTCACTGACCGCATGCGGGCCGAGACCGAACTGAAGCGGGCGAAGGAGCTGGCCGAAGGCGCCAACCGCGCCAAGTCCGACTTCCTGGCGATGATGAGTCACGAGCTGCGCACACCGCTCAACGCCATCATCGGCTTCTCGGAAATCGTCATGGGCGAAGTGTTTGGGCCGGTCGGCAACGACAAGTATCGCGGCTATCTCTCCGACATTCAGCGCAGCGGCAACCACCTGCTGGAACTGATCAACGACATCCTTGATTTGTCGAAAGCGGAAGCCGGCCTGATGGAGATCAACGAAGAAGGCATGGACGTGGCGCAAGTGATTTCCACGACCATCGGCATGGTGCGGCTGCGCGCCGAAGACGCAGATGTGCGGGTTGTTACTGAGGTACCCGAAGGCCTGCCGGAGGTGATTGCCGACGAGCGCAAGATCCGTCAGTCGTTGCTCAACCTCGTGTCGAATGCGGTGAAGTTCACGCCCCAGGGCGGTCAGGTGACGGTGCGGGTATTGATGGCGGGCGAGTGCCTGCAAATCCGCATCGAGGATACGGGCATCGGCATCGCCGCCGCCGACATCCCCAAGGCGTTGTCACCCTTTGGCCAGATCGACAGCGCCTTGAGCCGCCGCCACACCGGCACGGGTCTCGGCCTGCCGTTGACCAAGCGGCTGGTGGAAGCCCATGGCGCGCGCCTCGAAATCCAGAGCGAGATCGGCGTCGGCACGGTGGCAATCATCGAATTCCCGCCGGAACGGCTGGCGCCTGTGCAGCCCTATCTCCAGGCGTCCGCCTAGTCGCGTCACCCGCCTGGCTGCCCTGCGGCGTCAGCCGCCCGACTGCCAGGCAAGGATGCTGTCCAGGGGATAGAGCAGCATCAACACGTTCAGTGCCAAGTTGTCGCGGATCACGATCGCGCAGAGGATCTCCAGGAACAGGCCGATCGCGACCGACGCCCAGACCGGCAGGCGCCAGGCGAAGACGAATCCCAGGAGCATGAACAGCACATCGAAGACCGAGTTGATCACGCTATCGCCGCTATAGCCCAGCGCGATCGTCGCCTCGCGGTAGCGGTTGATCACCATCGGCGTGTTTTCCAGGATTTCCCAGGCGCATTCCAGGATCAGAGCGCCGATCGCGCGCAACGGCAACGACTGGTGGCGGAACAGCAGCCACATCAGCGCGTAAAACAACAGGCCGTGGATGAAATGGGAGGGCGAGTACCAGTCAGAGAGCTGCTGCGAATTCTCCGCACTCATCACGTCAGACTGCCACACCCGTACGACGCCGCAGGTGCAGATCGCCGGCTGGCCGAAGGCGAGCAGGGTCGCAGCGGAGGCAGCAATGATGGCGAGACCGATGAGGAGGCAGGCGCGGGGCGTGAAGTCGCTCGATTATCGTCATAAGAATCCGAAAGCAGTTTCGTTCGCAAATCGTGATGCAGTCTTGCAGAATGGATCAGGCGGGTCGATGGCTCATGACGGAACCGGCGGAGACGGCTAGAGTGTCGCCATGATTCGCATCAACAGCCGCATTGATCTCGACGAGAACGAGCTGGATTTCACCTTCATCCGCGCATCGGGCCCCGGCGGGCAGAACGTCAACAAGGTGTCGTCGGCTGTGCGGCTGCGCTTCGATGTCCGGCAATCGCCGTCGCTGCCCGACGACGTTCGTCACCGGCTGATCCGCCTGGCGGGGCGGCGGGTGACCGAGGCCGGCGAGTTGATCATCACCGCCCAGATCCACCGCAGCCAGGAGCGCAACCGGCAGGAGGCCCTGGAGAAGCTGGTCGACCTGATCCAACGCGCCGCGGTGCCGCCCGTACCGCGCCGGCCGACCCGGCCCACCGCCGGCTCGCGCAAGCGCCGCCTCGAAGGCAAGAGCCGCCGCTCGACGATCAAGCGATTGCGCGGTGGACCCCATCCTGACGATTGAGTTTTCCCGCGCTCCCTGGAACAATTCGATATTTCTCGAAATGTCGTTGACTCCGCCCACGCGGCCGGGTACAAAAGCCAATCCTTCGATAATACTGGAAGCATCGAATCATGGCCAAGGATTGGGACAAGCGGGAATGGGCGGTGCGGGCGCTGGGTGCTCTCGCCCATGATTCCCGCCTGCAGGTGCATCGTCTGCTGGTGCGGGCCGGCGGCAAGGGGCTGAGCGCCGGCGCCATCGCCGAGCAGCTCGAGCTGCCGGCGTCGTCGCTGTCGTTCCATCTCATGCATCTGCAGGCCGCCGACATGGTGCAGCAGCGGCGCGAGGGCCGGTCGCTGATCTATTCCGTGAATTTCGACTGCATGAATGCGCTGATGGAGTATCTGCGGGAGAATTGCTGCCAGGGCGTTCAATGCCGCCCGGCGGCGCTGCAGCCGGCGAAGCCGCGGCAGAGAATCCGCGCCTGATGCGCCGAAAGAACAGGGAACCGGGAGGACATTTCATGGACGGCACATCGAACATTTCCACCAGCTTGCCGGTCGCTGTGATCGGCGCCGGCCCGGTCGGCCTCGCCGCCGCGGCGCAGCTGGCGACCCGCGGCCAAAAATTTGTCCTGTTCGAAAGCGGGCCGGTGCCGGGCGCGGCGATGCGCGAGTGGGGCCATGTCACCTTCTTCTCGCCCTGGCGCTATACGGTCGACGATACCGCGCGGGCCCTGCTGGAGCCGATGGGCTGGACCATGCCCGATCCGGACCGCGATCCCACCGGCCGCGAGCTGGTGGACCGCTACCTCGTGCCACTGGCGGGGCATCCGCTAATTGCGCCCCATCTGCGATTCAACGCGCGGGTCATCTCCGTGTCGCGGCGTGGCATGGATCGCGTGCCGTCGTCCGGGCGCGAGGAGCGGCCGTTCGAGATCGTCACGCTGTCCCCTGACGGCCGCGAGAGCCGCCATCTGGTGCGGGCGGTGATCGATGCCTCCGGCACTTGGCGCAGCCCCAATCCCGCGGGCGCCAGCGGCGTTCCGGCTGAGGGCGAGCGTGCCGCCGCGGCGCGCCTCAGCTATGGCATTCCCGACGTGTCGGGCAACGCAAAGCAGCGCTTCGCCGGCAAGCGCATCATGGTGCTCGGCTCCGGGCATTCGGCGATGGATTCGATCCTCGGCCTGACTCGGCTGAAGAGCGAGGCGCCGCAGACCGAAGTCCTTTGGGCGATGCGTTCGCCGCCCAGCACGCGCACCTTCGGCGGCCTCACCGACGATCAACTGGCCAGCCGCGGCGCGCTCGGCGAACGGTCCAAGGCCGCGGTCGATAGCGGCAAGGTGCGGCTGCTGGCGCCGTTCCGTGTCCGTGCCTTCGCTCTCGAGCAGGGCGCGATCGCCGTGACCGGCGAAGGCGCTGATGGCGAGGCGACGGTCGAGGTCGATGAAGTCATCGTTGCCACCGGCTTCCGTCCGGATTTTTCCGCACTTACGGAATTGCGGCTGGACCTCCATCCCTGGCTGGAATCGCCGCGCGTACTAGGGCCGCTGATCGATCCCAACGAGCATAGCTGCGGCACCGTGCCGCCCCATGGCGAAGCGGAGCTGCGCCATCCGGAGAAGGATGTCTACATCGTCGGCATGAAGGCCTATGGCCGCGCGCCCACTTTCCTGATGATCACCGGCTATGAGCAGGTGCGCTCCGTGGTGGCGGCGCTGGCGGGCGATTGGCAGGCGGCGCGGGATACGCGGCTCGTGCTGCCGGAGACCGGAGTCTGCAACGGTCCCGGCCTCGCCGAAGCCGATGGCGGCGTCCGCGGCGAGTCCGGCTGCTGTGCGCCGAAACCGAAGGTCGCCGCTGTTCCCGCCGTTGTGCCGGCCCCGGCCCCTGCGAAGGAGCCTGTATCCGCCGGCTGCTGCGGCTCGTGAACGCTGCTACGGCAGCCGCGCCAGCAACGGGGCGGTTCCCCTATCCGTTCGTCTCCGCCCTGGGCATCGGCCAGCTGGTTGCCTGGGGCAGCTTCTATTACGTCTTCGTCTCCATCCTCGATCCGATGGGCGCCGAGCTCGGCTGGTCCCGCAGCGCGATGAACGGCGCCCTGTCGCTGGGCATCGCCACCACCGGGCTCTGCTCCTATGCCACCGGCCGCTGGATCGACCGTGTCGGCGGCCGGCTGCTGATGACCGTGGCGGCATTTGCCGGCGCCGGGCTGCTTATTCTCTGGTCCCAGGTGACGGCACTCTGGCAGCTCTACGCCATCTGCGCGGGCATCGGCGTCGTCTCGGCGATGATGCTCTACGACGCGGCGTTCGCGGTTGTGGCCCGCTTGCTGGGCGCCGACTACCGCCGGGCCATCATTGTGGTCACGCTCTATGGCGGGCTGGCGAGCACCGCCTTCGTGCCGCTCACCCATTTCCTCGTGGTGTCGCTGGGCTGGCGCGATGCGCTGTTGGCGCTGGCCGCGATCCAGCTCCCGTTCTGCGCCGGCATTCCCTATCTGCTGCTGCGTGGGCGGGAAAATCGCGGCCATGCGGACGCTGCAAAACAGCAACGCCGGCCGGCCGTGTCGATCAAGCCCGCCCTGGCGCATCCCGTGTTCTGGCTTCTGGTCTTGAGTTTCGTCAGCTATGCCTTCCTGTTCACGTCGCTGATTTTCAATCTGGTGCCCATGCTGACCGAGCGCGGCTACACGCCGGCCGAAGCGGTGGCGGCCTATGCCTGCGTCGGACCGTTCCAGCTCGCGGGCCGCATGGCCATCCTGACCCTGGAGCGCTACATCAGCGTCACCACCGCCGGATTGATCGGCATACTGTTCCCGGTATTGGCAATGGGCGTCATGATGACGCTCGATGCCCACTCGCCGCTGGTCTACCTGTTCGCCATCGCCTTCGGCGCCGGCATGGGCATCAAGACCATCGTTCAGGCAACGGCGGCGCCGGAGTTCCTCGGCCGCGAAGCCTATGGCGCTCTGCAGGGCGCGCTGATGTTCCCGGTCTATGTCGCGCAAGCCTTGTCGCCGTTCCTGGCGGCGAGCCTGTGGCAGTTCACGGGCGACTACGGCCCGCTGCAATCCATCCTGATGGCCGCCGGCTGCGTCTCGGCGGTCGCGTTCGTGATCGCCGCGCGCCTGCGCCCGCGCGCGAAAGCCGCGCCAGTCAGCGCTTGAGCGTCAGCCGAGGTCTTGCAGCCATTTTTCAGCGGCGGCACGGCCGAGATCGTGCAGCCGCGAGATCGTGCCTGGCCGCGGAAACAGCGGATGGGCGGCACCGTCGGCGGCAATGGCGCCGCTGCCGTCGATGCGATGAAGCTTCAGCGCTTTCAGGCGGCGGCGGGTGAAGCCGCCGATGGACAGGCCCTCGCGCGCCACCCGCTGTCCCATCTCCAGCATGTCCAGCTCCCGCGACAGCGCGGCGTTGAACATGATCTGGTTGACCCGGCGCACGATGCCCTGCGCGGTGACAGGCGAATGGTCGACGGTGGCGGGCGTGAGTTGCACCAGCAGGATGTCGCGCGCGTTGCACTGTTCGAGCAGCGGCAATATCGGCGGGTTGGCCACCAGCCCGCCATCCCAATGGGGTTCGCCGTCGATCTCCACCGCCGGCTGCAGCAGCGGCAGACAGGCAGAGGCCGACACTACATCGGCATCGAGTTCGCTGTTGCCGAAAATGCGGGCACGGCCCTCGCGCACGTTAGTCGCCGCTAGCACAAGCCTTGGAGCGGTGGCCTGGCGCAGCTTGGCGAAGTCCACCAGCTCCAGCAGGATCTGCCGCAGCGGATTGAGCCCGAGCGGATTGAACTGATAGGGCGACACCAGCCGCGTGGTGACGTCGACGAAGATGTTGGTCAGCGCATGATCGGCCGCCCATTGCAGCGTCGCGCCATGGGGATGGAAGTTCGCCGGCGATGACAGGCCGGCGCCTTCGCCGATGCGCTGCCACAGGCGATGGAGCGCGGCCCGGGCGCCGACGGCGCCGCCATCGGTCCAGCCGCTGGCGAATACCACGGCATTCACCGCGCCGGCCGAAGTGCCGCTGAGCGCCTCAACATCGAAACGCCCGGCCTCCAGCAACCGGTCCAGCACGCCCCAGGTAAAGGCGCCGTAGGCGCCCCCGCCCTGTAGTGCCAGGGCGAGCGGCAGCGGCTTCTTGCGGCGCCGGCGCGGGGCGGCGTTGCGCAGTTGGAAGCTCGGCGTGATGTCGTCCATCCCCTACCTCCTGCAGTCCGGACCGGCGATTCGGCGCGTGGATTGTGCGGTGCAATATAATTTGGGTGCACTGCGAAAATCGCAAGCGTCCACGCGGAAATTTCATGGAAATTGAATGGTTTGCCTAAATATCAGGCAGTTTTGCAGCACCGATTGGCTTTAGAACGCCAGCAAATCGGTATGCCATCGGCCGATGGGCCGGCGCGCGACCAGATGATTCGCGGAGGAAGCCGGAGGTGGCTAACCCGGAGCGCCGCCCTTCTTGGGCATCTGGCGCATGAACGGATCGGTCAAGGTGGCCGGCAATCCCGCCAGCAGCCACACCGCCGCCGCCATCGGCCAAGGGAAGGAGATGCGGGATTTATTCCGCTCCAGGCCGATCTTGATGATGGCGGCGGCGGGCGCGGTCTCCATCAGGAAGGGCATGTGGAATTTGTTCACTGCCGTCATCCGGCTGACGACAAAGCCCGGGCAGACGACGTTGACCTCGACGCCATGGCGCGCCAGTTCGTTGCGCAGGCCTTCGCCCCAGACGCGCACCGCCGCTTTCGAGGCGCAATAGGCGGCGGAGCCGGCGAATCCGCGGAAGGAGGCCAGGGAACTCATGATGGCAAGCTGGCCGCGCCTGCGCGCGATCATCGGCTCGATCAACGGCTGCAGGCTGTTCAGCACGCCCGTGAGATTGATGTCGAAGGTGCGCCGCGCCAGTTCGGGATCCTCGCGCCCCTCAGGCGTGCCCGAGGCGATGCCGGCATTGGCGATCATCACGTCGATAGGCAAAGCGGCATCGATCTCGCGCAGCCAGTCGGCCATGGCCTTGCGATCCGCGGCATCGACTTGGGCCGCGGTGACGGCGGCGCCTGCGCTGCGGCAGCGTTCGGCGACGCCGGCCAGCCGCGTTTCGTCCCTTCCGGTGATGGCGAGCCGCATGCCCGGCGCCGCATAGGCCAGCGCGAGTTGCTCGCCGATGCCGCTGCTGGCGCCTGTGATCACGATCGATTTCGCGTTGTACATGAGCGTTTCCTCTTTAACGGACTCAGGTCGGCTTGTTGCTGGCTGGCGCGACGTATATAAAGCCGACCGGTTCGCCCCGATCCACATAATATCGTGAGTCGGGCTCGTCTCCCGGGAACTCACAATTCGGAGTTAATGCCTTGACGATCGCCAGCATGACCGGATTCGCGCGGGCCGACGGGGGCGATGGCGACTTGCGCTGGACCTGGGAGGTCAAGAGCGTCAACGGCCGCAATCTGGATATGCGCGTGCGCGTTCCCGCCGGCTTCGAAGCCCTGGAACCTGCCGTGCGCGCCGCGGTGCCCGAGAAGCTGAAGCGCGGCAATGTCGCCGTCGGCTTGGTGCTGACCCGCGGCCAGCAGCCGGCGCGGGCGCGCATCAACAGGGAACTGCTCGATCAGGTGATTGCGCTCGCAGACGAAGTGCGGCAGCGGCTGAAGACCGAGGCGCCGCGGCCGGACGGCCTCCTGGCGGTGCGCGGCGTGGTCGAGTTGGCCGAGGAAGAGGATCTGTCGGAGGACAAGCGCGAAGCGCGCATCCAGCAGATGTCGGCGGATTTCACCAAGGCCTTGGCGGCGCTGGCGCAGACGCGCCGCGAGGAAGGCGCGCGGCTTGCGGCGATCGTCGCGCAGCAGCTCAACGACATCGAGCGCTTCTGCGGCGCTGCGGCGGCGAGTGCCGCGGCGCAGCCGGCGGGCCTGCAGGCGCGCCTCAAGCAGCAGTTGGACATGCTGCTGGGCACGTCGCCGGCATTGCCGGAGGAGCGGCTGGCACAGGAACTGGCGCTACTGATCACCAAGGCCGATGTGCGCGAGGAGTTGGACCGGCTGGGCGTGCATATCGCGGCGGCGCGCAAGCTGCTGAAGGATGGCGGGGCGGTGGGCCGCAAATTCGATTTCCTCTGCCAGGAGTTCAACCGCGAGGCCAATACGCTCTGTTCGAAATCGTCTGACTCCGAACTCACCGCGATCGGCCTCGATCTCAAATCGTCGATCGATCAGTTGCGCGAGCAGGTGCAGAACATCGAATGACCCAGCCGATCAAGCGCCGCGGCCTGATGCTGGTGCTGTCGTCGCCCTCCGGCGCCGGCAAGACGACGATCTCCCGCGCGCTGCTCGAGCGCGACGGTAATCTCAGCCTGTCGATTTCAGCCACCACGCGGCCGATGCGGCCGGGCGAGAAGGAGGGCGTGCACTATCATTTCGTCGATCAGCGCCGCTTCGGCCAGATGGTGGCCGAAGGCGCGCTGCTGGAGCACGCCCTGGTATTCGGCAATTCCTACGGCACGCCGCGCGCGCCGGTGGACAAGTCGCTGGCCGAAGGGCGCGACGTGCTGTTCGACATCGACTGGCAGGGTACGCAGCAGCTGGCGGAGAAGGCGCGCAAGGATCTGGTGGCGGTGTTCATCCTGCCGCCCTCGACCGAAGAACTAGAACGCCGGCTCCATACGCGGGCCCAGGACAGCGACGCGGAGGTGGCCAAGCGCATGGCCAAGGCCGCCGACGAGATGAGCCATTGGGCCGAGTACGATTACATTGTCGTCAACACCGACATCGAAGCCAGCGTCCGCCGCGTGCAGGCAATTCTGGAAGCCGAGCGCCTGCGCCGCGAGCGCCAAGTCGGGCTGCATGATTTCGTCGCTCAACTGCGCGAGCGTTCCTAGTCCAGGGGCTGCGAGCTAGCTGCCCGCGCCCGCCATCTTCTGCCATTCCCGCGCGAGCGTGCAGAACTGGCCTACATCCAGCTCCTCCGCGCGCGCGGTTTCCGGGATGCCGGCCGCCGCCAGCAGCTCGGTAGCCGACGGCGTGAGCGCACGCAGGCTCTGCCGCAGCATCTTGCGGCGCTGACCGAAAGCGGCCGCCGTCACGCGCTCCAGCGTTGCCTTGTCGGCTGGATGCAACGGCCGGTCGCGCGGCGTGATCTGCAGAACGGTCGATGTCACCTTCGGCGGCGGGGTGAAGGCGCGGGGCGAGATGTCGAACAGGCGCCGCACCTCGCACAGCCACTGCACGATAACGCTGAGACGGCCGTAATCCTTGCTGCGCGGCGCCGCCGTCAGCCGGTCGGCGACCTCCTTCTGGAACATCAGCGTCATGCTGGCTATGGAATCGATGTCGGAAAGCCAGCGCAGCAGCAGCGCCGTGGAGACATTGTAGGGCAGGTTGGCGATGATGCGGAGGGGGGCGGGGCCGAGCGCAGCAATCTCTACCGCCAGGGCGTCCGCGATCATGAAAGTGAGCCGGCCGGGAAAGGCCGCGGCAATCTCCTCGAGCACCGGCCGGCAGCGCTCATCGCGTTCCACCGCCACCACTTACGCCGCACCGTTTTCAAGCAACGCGCGGGTGAGCCCGCCGGGCCCAGGGCCGATCTCGATCACGGTGCCCTGGCCGAGATCGCCGGCGGCGCGGGCAATGCGCCCGGTCAGATTCAGGTCGAGAAGGAAATGCTGCCCCAGGCCTGCGCCGGGCCTCCAAGCCGTGGCGGGCAATAACGTCGCGCAGCGGAGGGAGCGAAGCCGAAGCGGCAGAGGCCTGCGCGTCGGCCGCGGCCATCAACCCCGGATATCCACGAAGGACGTGCGCCTGAGATCGCGCAGATAGCCTCGCGCCATCAGGTCCAGCCGCTCGCGCGTCAGTTGGCTGCGGATCTCTTCGTCGGTCGGGCCGCTGGCGGAGAGGTTGCGCGCGCAGACTACATAGGTGGCGATGCCGTCTTCGTTGCGGATCGGTTCGCTGGCTTGGCCGATCGGCTGGCCGACCGCGATGCTCTGCAGATTGCCGGGAAGCGTCGTGACATCCATGCCCGTGAGATCGCCGGTGAGGGCGTCGATGCCGGCCCCGGCCTCCGCCGCGTCGTCGCAGCTGGTAATCTGCTCCCTGAGCGACCGCAGCGCTTCGGCCGCATCGGCAACCTGCGCCGGCGTTGCGCCGGCTTCGAGTGACACTTCGATCTGCTTCATGTCCACGGTGCCGGTCGCGGCCGTGCCGGCGCTCTTGCGCAGGTCGCGCAACAGCAGGATATGGTAGCCGCCGTCGCTGCGGATCGGGCCGGCAACCTGGCCCGGGTTCAATTGCTGGACCGCGGTCGCTATCTCCGGAGACAGATCGCCTGCTTGCACCCAGCCGAGATCGCCGCCGCGGGGCGCCGTCGCCGATTGGGAGAACTGCCGGGCCACCGCGGAAAACTGCGCGCCCTTCTTCATTTCTTCGATCAGCCGCCGCGCCGCATTCTCGGCCTCGCTGCTGTCGGTCGCATCGTCGGTGGAAAGAAATATCTCCGCCATCAGATATTCCGATTCGCCCTGGCTTTCCATGATCCGGGCGCGGGCTTCCGCGATGTCCTCGGCCGTGATGATGATGCCGGACTGGAACCGGCGGCGCACCACCGTGCTCCAGGCAAGTTCCGATCTGATCTGGCTCTTCAGGGATTCAAGCGGAATGCCGTTCTGCGCCAGCATCTGGTCGAACTGCTCGCGGCTCATCTTGTTTTCTTCCGCCAGCGCGTCGATTCGGTCATTGAGGGCGCGCTCGGGAATATTGACGCCCTGCCGGTCGGCCTCCTGCACGCGGATCTGCTCGTCGATCAGGGCGCGCAGCACCTGCGGCGCCAATCGCTGGCGCACTTCAGGCGTATCCTGCAGGCGTGACGCGACGATGGCGATGCGCATGCGCGTGACAAGATCTATCTCGGTGATTGGGTCTTCATTGACGACGGCGACGATGCCCATGCTGTCTTGCGCCGGCGCTGGCGCCGGCGGTGCAATGACGAGGCCGGCCGCGAAGGCCAGGGCGAAAAGTCGGTAAAATCTCATGACCGGCGATTTCAGGCTGTTTCGGGTTGGCGCCAATATAGGCGCAAAGCCGCCAAATCACAATGCGGGCCGATGGTCGCAGCCGGTGTTAAAATTGCCACAATTCCCGGCCGATCAGGGCTCCGCGCCGAAGCTGCCGAGGTTCTTGAAGGCAATGGAGAACAGCGCCTTGATCCCGGGATCCTGTTCTTCGTCCTCGTAGTTGTTCTGGTACACGGAACCGCGGATCTCGAAGCACTCATCCGCATAAGCAATGCCACCGCCGTAAGACAGCATGCGCCCGTCCTCCAGATCCCGCCGGGCGCCGACAAAAGCCGACCAGTATTCGTCGAATTTCGTGTTGAGCCGGACGGCGATTTCCTGGCGATCGCCGAAGCTGCTGTTGGGATCGGCCTCTTCCGAAAGGAACGCGTAGGTGACATTCACGTTCAGCCAGTCCGGGCCGGCTTGCATCTGCAGCTCGTCCCGCTGCGCCTGGAACGAGTCGGCATCGATGCGGAAACGGTACATCAGATCCAGATAGTCGGCCGGATTGAGATACACCGCGCCGACGATGTCGGACATATGCGTGTCCAGCCCCGAGCTGCCATCGAAGTTGTTGTTGTCGTTGAAGCTGTAGCTCTGCCCCAGGAAGACGCTGGCAAAGCCGCCTTCGTCGCCATAGAGGCTCCAGCGCAGGCCGTAATTCACCCGCTGGCCGGTGTCGACGCGATCGAGGCCGGCGAAGCGGTTGAGGTCGAACAGGTTGGTCTCGTCGAACTCGATGTCCAGGCTGTCTTCATTGGGAATAGTGCCTGAGTTGCCGGTATCGGTGCCGGCGATGACCTGCGCGATCGGTTCGACCACCTCGTGCCAGCCCTCATGCTGCCGGATAAGCGGATAGCGCCATTCCAGCGCGATCTGCGGGAACAGGCGGCCGTCGGTGCCGTTCACGGTCGGACCGTCCGGATTGGGATCATTGGAATTGGGATCGAGATCGTTGAAGGAGTAGATGTCGCCCTGCAGCCGCGCGGAGACTTTGTAGATGTCACCCCAGGGCGAGGTATAGGGCAATACCCAGCCGCCGGTGAAGGACAGCCGCCGGCTGTCGCGGCCCTCGATGCGCGACAGCACCAGGGCGTCGGCGTCGAACGTGAAATAGCTGCCGAGATATGAGGGCGGGCTGACGTAGTTGTAATCCAGCAGCGGCAGGATGATCGGCGCCTCGTCGTTCTGATCGATGTCGCGGGTGCCCTGGAACGCAAATGCCTGCATAGACGCATAGTTGCGGCCGTGGAACATCTCGGCAAAGGCGTGGCTGGTCAGCGTGCGCTCGTCGGAGAAATCGTAGAGCCGCTCATAGGTCTTGTCGGTGGCGCGCTCGATGTCGAAGCCCCAGCGCCACTTGTCGTCGATGTCGAAGCGGCCGGTGGCGTCGATATGGCCGCGGAAATCGCCCTTCTTCAGGTCCGCCTCCTGGTCATCCTCGTCGGAGAACGTGCCGCTGGTCTCCACCTCGAAGCGGCCGTCCTGCACCCGCTGGCGGTATTCCGTGAGAAGCACGGGATATTCGCCGGTCGAGAATATGGGCGTGATGGTCGCGTCCTTGTCCTCGGAGATCACCCAGTAATAAGGCAAGCGGATGGAAGCGCCCAGCTTGTCCCCGTACTGGAACGTTGGCGCCAGCAGGCCGCTGTCACGCTTCACCGACGGATCCGGGTGGCTGAAATAGGGCGTATAGAGCACCGGCACGCCGAACATTTCGAGCCACGCGTCCTTGTACTCGATGCGCCTGGTTTCCTTGTTGTGGACCACGCGGATCGCCTTGATCTGCCAGAGCGGCGGCCGCATCGGATCGTCCTTGCAGAGTTCGCAGGGCGAATAGACCGCGTGATTGAGAGTCGTCTTCTTGCCGTCGTCGCTGCGGGTGCCCGAGGCCGCCGCCATGCGCGAGCGGTCGCTCAGCAGCAGGCGGATGACCTCCACCGTTGCCGCCTTGAGATCGGAAGTCAGTTCAACATAATCGGCAAAGATTGTATCCCCGTCGGGCCCGGTCAGGCTGACATTGCCGGTAGCCGTGACCTTGTTGGCGCGCTGGTTGTAGGACACCGTGTCGGCATGCACGACATTGTCGCCCTGGGAGATCTCCACATTTCCGCGCGCCGTGACGATGCCCAGCTCTTCGTCGTAGGTCAGCTCGTCGGCCATCAGCAGCACCGGCTCGGTCTCCGACGGCGTCTGGGCGACGGCCTTCTTTCCGGTGTTCGGGTCTTTTTCCGCCTGGGCGGGGAGGGCGGCCATCAGGATGGCTATCAAGGTGAGGGCGTGGAAACACCGCCGCAGGATCACCGAGCCGCCCCCATTCTTTTGTGTTATTGCCCTAACCGCCGGATATAAAGCAGGATTCATTCGTCAAGACCAGCCTTGACGGCCCTCAATAGGCTGTTACCGGTATGATTCCCGGCGCCGCAAAAATCCCCGCCGACTGCAAGGAGAGCTGCCTGCCATGAATGTTGCGTTCGCGAAACTCGAGGTGCCTACATCCGGAGCAATCGTGGCCGGCGTGTTCGCCAACAGCAAGCTGTCGCCGAGCGCGGCCAAGCTCGATCGTCAGAGCCGCGGCGCCGTCACGCGCGCTATCGCCGCCAGCCGCTTCAAAGGCCGCGCCGAGGATGCGCTTGTCATCAATGCGCCGGCGGGAACCAAGGCCAGCCGCATCATGCTGGTCGGTCTCGGCAAGGAGGGCGAAATCGATGCGTTGGGCGCGCAATCGCTCGGCGGCCGCATCTATGTGGCCCTGGGCGGCGCGGGAGACACCGCGGCAGCGGTGCTGGTGGATGACGAGTTCGGCGGCAAGCTGGCCACGGCGGAAATCGCCGCCAATATCGCCTTCGGGGCGCGGCTGCGCAGCTACCGCTTCGACAAATACCGCACCACGGAAAAGCCGGAGAAGAAGCCGACGCTGAAGCGGCTGACCGTAATGGCCAAGGACCTGGCCGACGCCCGCGCGGCCTATGAGCCCATGGACAGCCTGGGCGATGCGGTGTTCGTGGTGCGCGATCTCGTCTCCGAGCCCGCGAACATCATCTATCCCGAAAGCCTGGCCGCCGAGGCGAAGAAGCTGAGCGCCTTCGGCGTCAAGGTGGAAGTCTTGGACGAAAAGCAAATGGCCAAGCTGGGCATGAACGCTCTGCTCGGCGTCGGCCAGGGCAGCGCCCGGGAGTCGCAGCTCGTGGTCATGCAATGGCATGGCGCCAGCGACCGCAAGGCGCAGCCGATCGCCTTCATCGGCAAGGGCGTAACCTTCGATACCGGCGGCATCTCCATCAAGCCCGCCGCCGGCATGGAAGAGATGAAGTGGGACATGGGCGGCTCCGGCGTGGTGATCGGCCTGATGCAGGCGCTGGCGGCGCGCAAGGCCAAGGTCAATGCCATCGGCGTCGTTGGCCTGGTGGAAAACATGCCGTCGGGCACCGCGCAGCGGCCCGGCGATATCGTGAAATCCATGTCCGGCCAGACCATCGAGGTGATCAACACCGATGCCGAAGGCCGCCTCGTGCTGGCCGACGCCATGTGGTACTGCCGCGACCGC
The DNA here is from genome assembly GCA_963851215.1 of uncultured Alphaproteobacteria bacterium. Classification (GTDB taxonomy): domain Bacteria; phylum Pseudomonadota; class Alphaproteobacteria; order Dongiales; family Dongiaceae; genus DATKFM01. The sequence continues at coordinate 426,761 of CAWKOG010000020.1, read as the reverse complement.
TTCAAGCCGCAATTCATGGTGGATCTGGCGACGCTGACCGGCGCGATCATGGTGGCGCTGGGCCGCGAGCATGCCGGCCTGTTCTCCAACAACGATGCGCTGTCGGAAAAGCTGACCGCCGCGGGCAAGGCCACTGGCGAGCTGCTCTGGCGCCTGCCCATGGGCGACGCCTATGACAAGATCATCAATTCCGACGCCGCCGACATGAAGAATGTGGGCGACCGTTACGGCGGCAGCATCACCGCGGCGCAGTTCCTGCTGCGTTTCGTCAAGGACACGCCCTGGGCCCATCTGGACATCGCCGGCATGGCCTGGTCGGACAAGGACCGCGCCACCGTGCCGAAGGGCGCGTCCGCCTTCGGCGTGCGGCTGCTCGACCGGCTGGTGCGGGACAATTACGAAGATAAAGCCGGCAAGTGATTTAACGGCAGCCCGGAACCTGTCAGAGACCAGATGAAAGTATCCTTCACAAAGGCCGGCAGCGCGACGCCGGGAGCGCTGGCGGTCGGCATCTTCAGCGGCCTGGAGCTGACGCCGTCAGCGGCGATGATCGACCGCAAGACCCGCGGTGCTTTGTCCCGAGCCATCGCCGCCGGACGCTTCCGCGGCAAGACGGGTCAAATCCTTTCGGTCATCGCACCGCGTGGTGTCGGTGCGCGCAGCGTTTTGTTGGCCGGGCTCGGCAAGCCTGCTGAGTTCAACGATCTGGCGGCGGAACGCGTCGGCGGCGCGCTCGCGGCGCAGGTGCAAATCTCGGGCGAGACCGATCTGGCAATCGCCATCGAAGCGCCCAAGGATGCGGCCATCGACGCTGCGAAACTCGCCGCTCATCTGGCCAATGCCGTCTGCCTGCGCGCCTACCGCTTCGACAAGTACCGCACGACCGAAAAGCCTGACAGCAAGCCGCGCCTGTCGCGACTGGCGGTGCATACGGCCGATCCGGCAGCGGCGCGCGCCGCCTATGCGCCGCTTGCCAGCACGTCAGACTCCGTGCTTCTGGCCCGCGATCTGATCAGCGAGCCCGGCAATGTCATCTATCCCGCCAGCTTTGCGGCCGCGGCCAAGGCGCTGACCAAAATCGGTCTGAAGGTTGACGTTCTCGGCCGAGAGAAACTGCGCAAGCTCGGCCTCAACGCCATGCTCGGCGTCGCCCAGGGCAGCAGCCATGAGCCGCAGCTCGTCGCCCTGCAATGGCAGGGCGCGGGCAAGGGCGGCGTCGCCCCCATCGCCTTCGTCGGCAAGGGCGTCACCTTCGATACCGGCGGCATTTCCATCAAGCCCGCAGGCGGGATGGAGGAGATGAAGTTCGACATGGCCGGCGCCGCCGCGGTCTTCGGCGTCATGCGCTCGCTCGCCGCGCGAAAAGCCAAGGTCAACGCCGTCGGCATCTGCGCCATGGTGGAGAACATGCCCGGCGACAACGCGCAGCGCCCGGGCGACGTGGTGCGCACCATGTCCGGCCAGACCATCGAGGTGATCGACACCGATGCCGAAGGCCGCCTGGTGCTCAGCGACGCACTCTACTTCGCCTATTCGCAGTACAAGCCGCGCGCCATGATCGACTTGGCGACGCTTACGGGATCGGTGATGGTGGCGTTGGGCGTCGAGCATGGCGGCCTGTTCGCCAATGACGACAAGCTCGCGGATCAGTTGCTGGCCGCCGGCAAAGCCTCCGGCGAGTTGCTCTGGCGCTTGCCGATGACCGAGCATTACGACGACCTCATCAAGTCGGACATCGCCGACTGGAAGAACGACGGCGGCCGCTGGTGCGACGCCATCAACGGCGCCTCGCTGCTGAAGCATTTCGTCGGCAACACACCCTGGGCGCACCTCGACATCGCCGGCATGGCCTGGACCAAGCAGGACCGCCCCACGGTGCCGAAGGGCGCGGTCGGCTTTGGCATTCGCCTTCTGGATCGTTTGGTGGCGGATTGCTTTGAGGGGAAGTGAGAAGCGGCGGCGCCATGACCGAAATCCGCTTCTACCACCTGCAGAAGAGCACGCTGGAAGCAGCCCTGCCGCCGATGCTCGAGAAGACGCTGGAACGCGGCCAGCGCGCCGTGGTGATTGCCGGCTCGTCCGAGCGGGTCGAGGCGCTGACCGCGTATCTCTGGACCTATAACGACCGCGGTTTTCTGCCCCATGGCAGCGCCCGCGACGGATTTGCCGAACTGCAGCCAGTCTGGCTCACCGAAAAAGACGAAAATCCAAACGCGGCCCAGGTGCTGTTCCTGACCGACGGCGCTGTCTCAGGCCATGTTGCCGACTTCGCACTCTGCGTCGAGTTGCTGGACGGCAACGATGAAAGCGCCGTCGCCACCGGCCGCGACCGCTGGCGCGAATACAAAGCCGCCGGCCACAAACTCACCTACTGGCAGCAAAACCCCGCCGGCAAATGGGAGCAGAAGGCGGAGGCTTAAGCCGCTACCCGCCGCAGGTTCAGCTTCAGCCCCACCACTTGATACACCGTCAGTCCGGTGATCTGCACGATGTCGGCCAGCCGCAGGTTGGTTTCCGTTAGCAGCACGCGCGCATGGGTCCAGGGGTCGAGCCGCCTCGGGTTGGCGCGGAAGCGTTTCTCCGGCATCCGCCGCCGGGCCAGCTCCCGGGCGTCCAACCCGCGCTGGCGCGCTTCCGCCAGCGCCGCCTCGCGTTTCATCTTGGCGACATGAATCTGCCAGTCCATCAGATGGACGTAGCGGGCCTGTTCGGCCTGGGTTTCGCTGGTCTGGGAGGCAAATCCAGTTTGCTGCCGCCGGGGCAGGGCGGAATCGCCGCAGGCCTCCTCCAGCGTCATGTTATGCCGCTGCGCCATGCGCTTGGCGGCGGCCAGGGCGTTTTCCCGCTCGCCGGCGAAGGGGCTCTCCGCCGCGAGCTTCAACAAGCCCGTGGAAACGTTTCCTTTCCAATTCGCTAAACGACGTGGAAATCCCAGCCTCCCTAGGCTCGGTGGGCTATTAAGTTTCGCCATAATGCGGCAAAGAAGTTTAATGATCGTTCAACGCATCCGCCAGCTACGAAACTGTGCTATATTGATGTATGATAGGTGCCACTTTGATTCACGGGTTGCCTTTGGGGGCGCTTGGGTATCGAAGATGAAAGCGTAGAGATGGCCGAGATCAGACAGGCCAAGTTCCAGATCGGGCAGATCGTCAAGCACCGCATTTTTCCGTTCCGCGGCGTGATTTTCGACGTCGATCCCACCTTCAACAACACCGAGGAGTGGTATCAGTCAATTCCGCCGGAAGTACGGCCGCGCAAGGACCAGCCTTTTTACCATCTGCTGGCCGAGAATTCGGAAACGACCTACATCGCCTATGTCAGCGAACAAAATCTACTGGTTGATGACAGCGGCAAGCCGGTGAAGCCATCCCTCGGTGGGCGAACTTTCAGCCGCCAGGAAGGCGCAAAGTACGTGCTGCGGCAGCGGTCGACGAATTAGATCGTTTTCGACTCCGTCGCGGCGATCCAGGTATTAGGACGGTGACGGCACTCGCCGGATCCAGATGCCAATAGCACTGTCCCTTGAGCACGTACCGCGCGCCCAATGATTTGTAGAATGCGATAGCGCGTTCGTTGCCGGGGCTGACGGTCCATCGGCGCATATGTGCCGCGCTCGACGAACAATTTCTCGATGAACGGCCATCAGCTGCCGCGCCATGCCGCGCCCGCGATAGGCCTCGCGCACGAACAGATCGTCCACCAGGATGAACTGCCGCGCGCCCCAGGTAGTATAGGCGTTCCATAGCTGACAAAGCCGGCCGGCGTCCCTGCATCGAGCGAAATGAACCCGCCGAATTCCGCGCCCTGCCCCGAACCCGTCGCGCCGGATCGACTCCTCGGTCGCGCTGATCAGGTGCTCCTGGTTCTCGAACCGCGCGAGTTCGCGCATCATCGCGAGGGCGCGGATGCATCATCGGGCTCGATGGGGCGGATGATGACTTCCAGCCAGGTCGTTGCACTTTCATGCGTGCCCTCTACTCCAGCGCGGCCTGAGCCACCAGCCAGGCGTCTTCAGCGGCGGCGATTTCTTTCTTGATGTCGCCGTAGCGGAGCTGCAGCTCCAGCAGCTTGGCGGTCGGACCGTTATAGATTTCCGGATCGGCCAGGAGCGTTTCCATCGCCGCCCTCCTTTTGTTGAGATCGGAGAGGCGCCGCTCGGTCTGCTGAGCCTGCTTCTTGAGCTGGGCGTTCTGCTGCCGCTCTTCGGCGGCGGCGCGGCGCTGCTCCTTGCGGCCGGCAGCGGTGTGGGCGGCGCCCGAGGCGGCGCCGTTACCCTTGGTCTCGCTCGCGGGCCGGGTGCGACGCTCGGCGAACAGCAGTTCGGCGGTAGTCGTCCAGGTCGCCGTCGAACGGCGCGCACCGTGCCGCCGGACGACCAGCCAGAGCCGGTCGGCGCAGAGCTCGATCAGATGCGGGTCGTGGCTGATCAGCAGCACCGCGCCCTCGATAGGCGTTCAGCGCCTGCACCAGCGCCTGGCGCGCATCGATGTCCAGATGGTTGGTGGGCTCGTCGAGGATCAGCAGATGGGGCGCCTCGCGGCTCATCAGCGCGAACAGCAGCCGCGCCTTCTCGCCGCCGGAGAGCGACGCCGGCCTTGGTCACCGCCTTGTCCTGCTCGAAGCCGAAGCGGCCGAGATGGGCGCGCAGCTTCTGCTCGTTCAGCAGCGGCGCCATGCGGCCAAGGATCTGCAGCGGCGTCGGCGTCCAAATCCAGCTCATCGGTCTGATGCTGGGCGAAATATCCGACCCGCAGCTTCGGCGATTTGCGCATCGCTGCCATGCATCGGCTTCAAGCGGTTGCTCAGCAGCTTGGCCAGCGTCGATTTGCCGTTGCCGTTGGCGCCCAGCAGCGCCACGCGGTCGTCCATGTCGAGCCGCAGACTGACATTGTTCAGCACCGGTCTTTCCGCCTGATAGCCGACGGCGACCTTCTCCAGCGTGATGATCGGCGGCGCCAGCGGGTCGGGCTGCGGGAACTCGAACGCCACCGTGCGTTCCTCGGCGATGGCGACGATCGGCTCCATGCGCTGCCAGCGCCTTCAGGCGCGACTGCGCCTGCCGCGCCTTGCTGGCCTTGTAGCGGAAGCGGTCGATGAAGGCCTGCATGTGGGCGCGCTGGGCCTCCTGCTTCTTCTGCGCCGCGGCGATGTTGGCGATCTTCAGGGCGCGCGGTGCGCTCGAAGGTGTCGTAGCCGCCGCCATAGACGTTCAGCTTGCCGCATCTCCAGATGCACGATCTTGTCCACCACCTTGTTGAGGAGGTCGCGGTCGTGGCTGACGATCAGGAGCGTGCGCGGATATTTCTGCAGGAAGGACTCGAGCCACAGCGCCGCTTCCAGGTCGAGATGGTTGGTGGGCTCGTCCAGCAGCAGCAGGTCGGGCTCGGCGAACAGCGCGGCGGCCAGCGCCACGCGCATGCGCCAGCCGCCGGAGAACTCGCTGCAGGGCGCGGAGCTGCTGCTCGGCGCTGAAGCCGAGGCCGGAGAGGATTTCGGCGGCGCGCGCCGGCGCGCTGTGGGACTCGATGTCGGCCAGCCGGTTATGGATCTCGGCGATGCGGTGCGGGTCGTGGGCCGTCTCCGCCTCATGCAGCAGCGCCGCCCGTTCGGTGTCCGCCTGCAGCACCGTGTCGATCAGGCTGGCCGGCCCGCCCGGCGCCTCCTGGGCCACCACGCCGACGCGGGTGTTGTTCGGCAGCGAGATCGTCCCGTTGTCGGCGTGAAGCTCGCCGGTGATCAGCTTGAGCAGCGTCGACTTGCCGCTGCCGTTCCTGCCCACCAGGCCGGCATGGTGGCCGGCGGGCAGCATCAGCGACGCGCCTTCGAGGAGGACGCGCCCGGCGATCCGGTAGGTGAGGTTCTCGATCTGCAGCATGGCGCGGGGTCATAGCATGGCGGGGCGGGGAATTGCCAAGCGCGGCTGGGGTCTCTTTACCGTATCGGCCGCCGGCCTGGCGGACCGGGCGCCATTGCGGCAAGCCCCCGCCGCCGCTATAAGGCCGCGACTTTTACGGACCCGAAGGAAGGACGACCATGGCCATCGAGCGCACCCTCTCGATCATCAAGCCCGACGCGACCCGGCGGAACCTGACCGGCAAGGTCAATGCGCGGCTGGAGGAGGCGGGCCTGCGCATCATCGCGCAAAAGCGCCTGTGGCTGACCCGCAAGCAGGCCGAGCAGTTCTACGCCGTCCACAAGGAGCGGCCGTTCTTCAACAGCCTTTGCGAGTTCATGACCAGCGGGCCGGTGGTGCCCCAGGTTCTGGAAGGCGAGAACGCCGTTGCCAAGAACCGCGAGGTCATGGGCGCCACCAACCCCGCCAACGCCGCGCCCGGCACCATCCGCAAGGACTTCGCGGAATCGATCGAGGCCAACTCGGTGCATGGCTCGGACTCGGCCGACAACGCGAAGATCGAGATCGCCTTCTTCTTCAGCGGGCTGGAACTGGTCGGCTGACGCTGCAGGAATTCGGGACCTGAAACGGCAATGCCCGGCTCAGCGCCGGGCATTTGCGTCTGCGTCCGCATCGACCGCGGTTCAGGTGAGGAAAATCAGCATGCCGCCGAGAATGACAAAGGTCAGCACCACCACGGCGGCCATCAGCTTGCAAAAGCTATGCCAGCCCTGCTGCCGCTCTCGATACATCTGGTCGAATTCAGCCATTAGCTCACTCCGCATCGCAGCCCGTTGATTCCGGCTGTTTCATAGCCCAGGCAGGCAGCTTCTGGCAACGGGCGCGGGAGCGGGCCGGACGGGCTAGGCGGGCCAGGCCGCGGCGGTTTCCCGCACCATGGAGCCCGCCGCCCCGCCAGCACGGGGCACCACGCTGCCGGCCTGGAATACGGTCTCGCCTCCAGCCTCGAGGATGGCCTGCACCTCGGCTGCATCGCCGGGCGCCACCACGACCACCATGCCCAGGCCGCAATTGAACACCCGGGCCATCTCCGCATCGGCAATGCCGCCGGCGCGCATCATCCAGCCGAACACCGGCGGCAGCGGCCAGTGCCGGGCATCGAACTCGGCGGCCAGGTTCTCCGGCAGCACCCGCGGCACATTCTCCACCAGCCCGCCGCCGGTGATGTGGGCCAGGGCCTTGACCTTGCCGCTGCGCACGGCGGCGAGACAGCTTCGCACATAGATCCTGGTCGGCGTCAGCAGCGCCTCGCCCAGCGTCTGGCCTTTGGCGAAGGGCGCGGCATCGCCATAGCCGACGCCGCTGGCTTCCACCACTCGGCGGACCAGCGAGAAACCGTTGGAATGCACGCCCGATGAGGCGAGGCCGAGGATCACATCGCCGGCGGCGACCGTTGCGCCGGTAATCTCCTGACCGCGCTCTACTGCGCCGACCGCGAAACCGGCGAGATCGTAATCCTCGCTGGCGTACATGCCCGGCATTTCCGCCGTCTCGCCGCCGATCAGCGCGCAGCCGGCGATGCGGCAGCCCTCGGCGATGCCGCCGACGATGGCCGTGCCCGCCGCCACCTCCAGCTTGCCGGTGGCGAAGTAGTCGAGGAAGAACAGCGGCTCGGCCCCCTGGACCACCAGGTCGTTAACGCACATGGCCACGAGGTCGATGCCGATGGTGTCGTGCTTCCTGGCGGCGATGGCGATCTTCAGCTTGGTGCCGACGCCATCAGTGGTGGCGACCAGGATCGGATCGCGGTAACCGGCGGCCCGGGGATCGAAGAGGGCGCCAAATCCGCCGAGGCTGGCGGCGGTCCCGGAGCGGGCGGTGGCCTTCGCCATCGGCTTGATCGCTTCGACCAGCGCGTTGCCGGCGTCGATATCCACGCCGGCCTTCTTGTAGCTGAGGCTGTTGATCGCCATTCTCCCGGGAGCAGCATTTTCAGGCGCCCGGACGGCTTGTTGGCGTCCCGCCGGACGGTGCGCTATATTTGCACGATTGAGCCGCAACATACTGGATAGAGACGGGTTTGCAATGGCCGCTGTCCCGACATTCCCTCGCGTTTTCATCGCCGCGCTGCTGATTCTCTGCGGCGCTTTCGCGGTCACGCCGCAAGCCCAGGCCGGCACCTACACCGTGTCCGGCATTCCCGTCGACGTCACCGCGGCGGATGCTTCGACGGCGCGCGATCAGGCGATCGTCGACGGCCAGCGCGCGGCGCTGCAGAAGCTGGTCGAGAACATGATGGGCGCGGAGAAAGCCAAGGAGATTCCGCTGCCGAGCGATGACGAGATCTCCGCCATGGTGCAGGATTTCGAGGTCGAGACCGAACGCGTGTCCTCCGTGCGCTATGTCGGTTCGCTCACCTACCGGTTCATGTCCGATCCGGTCGACCGGCTGGTCGGCCGCGCGCCGGCGGGGACAGTAGACACCACGACGATGCCCATGCCGGCCGGACCGGTGCGCACCATCACGGCGAAAGTGCCGATCTCCGGCCTTGCAGCAATGGATGGAGGTGCGCAACAAACTGGTCGGTGTGCCGCTTGCTGCATCGCGCCGACGTGCGCTATCTTGGCGCCGGACGAAGGCAAGATCGATCTGGTGTTCAGCGGCGAGCCGGCGCAGCTGATGCAGGCGCTCGCGCAGCGGCAATTGCAGCTGACGCAGAACGGCCCCGACTGGATGCTGGTGCAACTCGGCGTGCCCGGCGCGACGACGCCGTAGTCAGCTTTGAAGGAACGTCCGGGAATCCTGCTGACGGCGCTGCCGAACCTGATAAGCCTGCTGCGCCTCTGCCTGGTGCCGCTGGCGATCTGGCTGATGCTCTCCGACCACTATCTTGGCGCCTTCTGGGTCTTCATCGCTGCTGGAGTCAGCGATGCGCTCGACGGTTTCATCGCCAAGCATTTCAACGTGCGGACGACCCTGGGCGGCTATCTGGATCCACTGGCGGACAAGGCCCTGCTCACCTCTGTCTATGTGACGCTCGGCTATGAAAATCACATCGAGGATTGGCTGGTGATCCTGATCGTCTTCCGCGACGTGCTGATCATCGGCGGCGCCATCCTCTACCAGACGCTGACCCAGGACCTGAAGATGCAGCCGCTGTGGATCAGCAAGATCAATACGGTGGCCCAGATCTTGCTTGCGGCGCTGCTGCTTGGGCTGCTGGGCTTTGAGATTCAAATCGAACATGAGATGGTGCGGGCCCTCATCTGGTTCGTCGCGGCATCGACGGTCGCTTCGGGAATGGCCTATCTGTTCATCTGGGGTTCGCGGTTCTTCCGCATTGAGGGTCGGCAAATGACGCACGAGCGGCAATTGCGATTCTGGCTGATCGGGATGGTGCTGTTCCTGATCGCGCTCTATCTGCTGCGCGGCGTGCTGCTGCCCTTCGTGGCCGGTATCGCCATTGCCTATCTGCTCGATCCCCTCTGCGACCGGCTGGAGCGCGCCGGCTGCTCGCGGACGCTGGCGACATCAGTCGTGACCATTTGTTTTGTCGTCGTGGCCGTGACGCTGCTGGTGCTGATCGTGCCGCTGATCCAGGGACAGATCGTCGACCTCATCGTGCAGATGCCCCGCCTGATCTCGGCGGTGCATCGCTGGGCGACGCCGCTGCTCGCGGGATTGGAGGAGCGGTTCGGCGCGGGACAGGTTCAGGAGATCCGACAAGCGCTCGGCGGCCAACTCGGCGGCATCCTGAAATGGATCGTCGGTGCGTTTCAACAGCTGCTGACCAGCGGCCTGGCGTTGGTGAATATCCTGTCGCTGCTGTTCATCACGCCGATCGTCTCGTTCTATCTCCTGCGGGACTGGGATCATCTCGTGGCGAAGATCGATGGCTGGCTGCCGCGGCGGCATGCGCCTGTGATACGGCAGCAGGCGCGGCTTATCGACGAGACCCTGGCCGGCTTCGCCCGTGGCCAGGCGACGGTGTGCCTGATCCTCGGTACTTTCTATTCGGTTGCCTTGAGCTTGGCGGGACTGGATTTCGGATTGGCGGTCGGATTGATGACCGGCGTGCTGTCCTTCATTCCCTTCGTCGGCACGATTACCGGTTTCGTCACCAGCATGGGCCTGGCGATCGCCCAGTTCACCGGCGGGCCTGATGGCACCGATTGGCTTTCCATCGGTTTGGTCGCCGGCATCTTCATTGCCGGTCAGGTGGTGGAAGGCAACTTCCTGACGCCGAAGCTGGTGGGGGATCGCATCGGCCTTCATCCCGTGTGGGTGATCTTTGCGCTGCTCGCCGGCGGTGCGCTCTTCGGTTTCGTCGGCGTGCTGTTGGGCCTGCCGGCAGCGGCGATCGTCGGCGTGCTCACGCGCTTCGGCCTGACGCGCTACATGGGCAGCTCACTCTATCACGGCGGCATCGCGGTTGCTGATCCGCCACTTGCGCCCCCGCCTTCGAGGGTTGACGAACCGCCCCGGGCCCGTGACGGGAGCTGCGACAATGCCGCAACTGCCGTTCGACTTCGCTGCCGCCCCGTCCTATGCGGACGAGGACTTCCTCGTCGCCGCCAGCAACGCGGCCGCCCATGGCTGGATTCAGCGCTGGCCGGACTGGCCGGGGCGGGGGCTGGCGATCTTCGGGCCGCCGGGCTGCGGCAAGACCCATCTGGGGCAGATCTGGCGGCGCCGCGCCGCGGCGGCGCAAGCCGCGGGCGGCGATCTCGGCCGCGCCGAACCGCCGGCGATCCTCGGCGCTGCCACGGCCTTGCTGATCGATGATCTCGCGCCGGCCACGCTGTCGTCAGCGGGAGAGCAGTGCCTGTTCCATCTCCATAATCTGCTGACCGAGCGGAGCGGGCAGCTGGTGCTTTGCGCGGAGGAAGCGCCGGCGCGCTGGCCGGTAAAGCTCGCTGATCTGCGGTCGCGGCTCAACGCGCTGCCGGCGGTCGCCATCGAGCAACCTGATGACGGCCTGCTGCGCATGCTGCTGGCAAAACTGTTCTCGGACCGCCAGCTTACGGTGGATGCCGATGTCATCGAATACGCCTCGCGGCGCATCGAGCGGTCTTTCGCGGCTGCGCGAAAACTGGTGGAAGATCTGGATCGCGCGGCGCTGACGGCGCAACGCAAACCATCGCTCGCGCTGCTGCGCGAGCTGCTGCAGGGATCGCTGCCGCTCGATTAGCTGGCGCCGGCCGCTACCAGGATCTTACCGGCCCCACATCCAGATGCAGGAACTTCTGTTTGCGGTAATAGCCGACGCCGCCCGCCTGCATGGCGAGGGCGATCTGGCGGGCCTGCTTCAGCGGCAGTTCCTTGCCGAAGCGCACATCGACGGCGCGACCAAAGATATGCAGGCTGTCCTTGGCGACCCTCTGTCCTTCATGCAGCAGTTCGTTGTTGGTCGACCGCGACCGGTAGCCGCAGACGATCTCCAGCGAGTTCTTGTAGTTCGCCTTGTCCGCAAATCCGCTGAGCAGGTCGAGCAAGCGGATGTCAACCTTGGTCACTGCCTGGTTGTGGCGGTCGCGGAACAGATAATTGATTTCCGCCAGCGCATCCGGCAGATAGCGGCCCTTCTCGTAGTATGGACCGCGGAATTCTTCGGCGCTCCAGCGCGTGTGCAACGTCAGCGTGCGGTATTTGTCCACGGCGGCCGAAGCCGTGTCTGGTTTCACGATGAGTGCCGCCGCAGCGCCCGCGCACCAAAAGATAAAGCTGCGCCTCGGCAATGACAGATGGTCTGTCATAGGCGTGTTCCCCCTAAGCAATTCGGCCCTTGCCAAGCCGTTCATTGATCGGACACCGACCGTGCGTCGGTTCGATTCCCCGATTAACTTTTCCGAGCCACCTTGGTCAACGCTCTTTTTAACCACATGTTCCATTGCGGCGTTCAGCAATCCAACCCTCAATTGCATAAACGCAATGGTAAACAGTGTGTTATGTCCTGATCTTCAGAAATGGGCCAAAAAAGTTGACATTCTGTTAAGGCGGCCCAATCTGGTAATGCGGGTGGGTGAGTAACGAAAACCGGCAAAGAGGGGCCACGTGTCGGAGGAATTCGAACTCAAGCTGCGCATGAGCCCTGAGAGGCTGGAGCAGCTTCGCCGCAGCGCCTTGCTGCGATCCCTGGCGCGGGAGCGCGCCGTCACCCGCCACCTGACAAGCGTCTATTTCGATACGCCCGATCGCGCGCTGCAGCAGCGTGGCATCGCCTTGCGCATCCGCCAGATCGGCGATCGCCGCATCCAGACGGTGAAGGTTCCGCTCGGCGAGGCCGGCGCGGTGCATGCTCATCGCGAGCTTGAGACCGATGTCGACTCCGACACGCCGCAGTTGCATCAGATCGCCGACGACGAATTGCGTGAGTTTCTAACCCGGCCGGAAATCGCCAGCTCGCTGCAGCCGGTGTTCAGCAGCGATTTCGAGCGGACGGCGGTTCCCGTCAAGCTGTTCGACAGCGAGATCGAAGTCGCACTGGATCACGGCGAGATCGGCGCGGGCGGGCGCAGCGCACCGCTGAGCGAGGCCGAACTGGAATTGAAAACGGGCCGGCGCGAGCGATTGTATGAACTGGCCATCGCGCTGAATGAATCGATACCCGTGTCGCTTGGAGGCGGAAACCAAGGCCGCCCGCGGCTATCGGCTGGCGGCGGGCGAGGGGCCGGGCTCCTTCGCGCCGGGCCAGTCGAACTTACAGCCGACATGACGGCCCGCGCGGCTTTCGCCGCGATCGCCAAGAGCGCGCTGGAGCAATTGCGCCTGAATGAGGCCTGCGCCTTGATCGGCGAGGATATCGAAGGCGTGCATCAGCAGCGCGTCGCCATCCGCCGCCTGCGGTCGCTGATCTCCGCATTCAAGGACACGATGACCGGCGATACGCGCGGCTATCTTGTTCACGAGCTGAAATGGCTGCAGGGCGTGCTGGGGCCGGCGCGGGATTGGGATGTGTTTATCCATGAGACGCTGGCGCAGATGCGGCAACGCCTCCCCGAAGAAGCGACGCTGCTCGAGTCTTTTGGCGGAGTCGCAAGCGCCGCCGCGAAATCGGCTTATGATGCCGCTGCGCCATGCCATTAACGGCCCGCGCTATACCGAGTTCCAATTGCGCATGGAGTTGTGGCTCACCAAGGGCATTTGGGAGATCGGCGGATGTAGCGAGCGACGATCCGCTCGATAGGCCCATCGCAGACTTCGCCGCGGACTGCCCTCGACCGGCGCCACAAGAAGCTGCTGAAACTCGGAGGCAAGAAAGCAAGCTCGAGGAAACGGAATTCCACGACCTGCGCCTCGAATTCAAGAAGATGCGCTATCTCTCGGAATTCTTCAGCAGCCTGTTCGCAAAGAAGGGCGTGAAGCGCTATCTGAAAAGCATGGCGGCGGCGCAGGACCGCCTAGGTTCGCTCAACGATGCGCTGGTCAGCCGGTCGCTGCTGACGCAATTGGAGCATCCGCTGCATGAAGCGCTCGGCGAAGCGGAAACCCGCCGGCTCGGCGGGCTATTGCTGGGTTGGCAAGCCGCCTGCATCGAGCGCGACCTCGCGCATTTCGAGGATGTCTGGCTCGACTTCCGCAAGCAGAAGCGCTACTGGCGCAAGCGATAGAGGCTGATCGAGCCTGCCCCTCCAGGCTCGCACGCTGAACGCGTGCTCGCCGTCCTCGCCCGCTTCGCGGAGGAGGAAAGCGATTTTTGCCAACGGATCAAACTCTAATCGTCAATATCCTTGGGCGTGACGAAGTCGATGAGCTTTGCACGGTCGAGCTTGCTCCAGGAATTGCTGTCGAGGTCGAACACCGCAAGCGCAGCCGTCGGATATTTTTCGCGCAGATGATGCAGCGCCTGCTTGTCGCCGCTGGCCGCAAGATAATTGGCGAGCAGCGCGGTGCCCGGATTGTGGGCGACGACGAGCAGGGTGCCAACCTTGGCCTTCGACGGCGTGGATCTCCTTCAGCATCTGCTCTGGCGCAGCGAGATACAGCGCGTCCACAAATCGCACCGCTGCCTTGCCGCCGAGCTCCGCCAACACCAGTTCGGCGGTCTCCTGCGTGCGCTTGGCCGTGGAGCAGAGCACCAGATCGGGCAGCCAACCCGCCTTGCGCATACGGCGGCCGATCTCCGGCGCAGCCTCGCGGCCGCGCTTGGCCAGCGGCCGGTCGAAGTCCTGCAGCCGCGCATTGTCGCGGCTCGACTTGGCGTGGCGCAATAGCAGCAGTCGTTTCATGGGCGGGGACCGATGTTAGCCGTTAAGTCAATGGTTTTGAAAGGATTTTTCAGGCCAAATGTCATCGGCTTGTCATAATGCCAGCAAAGCACTCATATACAGTGGTGGCAAAAGGAGACGCCACAGTGGATGACATAAAGACCGCCGCGCCGGCTGCCGTCGCGCCCCCCGCCGAAGCGAAATACTTCAATCGCGAACTGTCCTGGCTGGCCTTCAACGAGCGCGTGCTCGAGGAAGCATTCAACGCCGGGCATCCATTGCTGGAGCGGCTGCGCTTCCTGTCGATCTCCGCCAACAACCTGGACGAATTCTACATGGTGCGCGTCGCCGGCCTGAAGGGCCAGGTCGCCGCCAGCGTGACGGTGCCGAGCCAGGACGGTCTGACGCCGGCGCAGCAACTCGCGGCGATCAACAGCCGCACCAGCGAATTGATGCAGAACCAGCAGTCCTGCTGGCGGCAATTGCGCCAGGAGCTGCGCGGCGCCGGCATTGCCGTGGTGGAGACAGCCGAGTTGCGGCCCGAAGAACGGCAATGGCTCGACACGATGTTCCTGGACCAGATCTTCCCCGTGCTGACGCCGCTGGCGATCGACCCCGCCCATCCGTTCCCGTTCATTCCCAATCTCGGCTTCTCCATCGCGCTCGAGCTCAAGGGCAAGAGGGACACCCGCACGCTGCGCGCGCTCATTCCTCTGCCGCAGCAGATCCAGCGGTTCATCCGGCTGCCGGGGCCGGAATCGCGCTTCATCACGCTGGAGGATCTGGTCGGGCTCAATCTCGACCGCTTGTTCCCCGGCTATGAAGTTCTGGCCATCGGCAATTTCCGCATCATCCGGGACAGCGAACTTGAAATCGAGGAAGAGGCGGAAGACCTCGTCCTGCTATTCGAGTTGGCGTTGAAACGCCGGCGGCGCGGCAATGTGATCCGCCTCAAGGTGAATGCCGGGATGCCCGAAGGCCTGCGCGATTTTGTTACCTCGGAACTCGATGCGTCGCCGGCAGATGTGCATACGATCGACGGCATCCTCGGCCTGTCCGCCACAGGCAAGTTGATCGTCGACGACCGGCCTGATCTGAAGTTCACCCCCTATATCGCCCGTTTCCCTGAACGTATCCGCGATTCCGCCGGCGATTGCTTTGCCGCCATCAGGCAGAAGGACATCATCGTCCATCATCCCTATGAAAGCTTCGACGTGGTGGTGCAGTTCGTGCGCCAGGCGGCGCTGGACCCATCAGTGGTCGCGATCAAGCAGACCCTGTACCGCACCAGCGACGACTCGCCGATCGTCAAGGCGCTGATCGAGGCGGCGGAGGCGGGGAAATCCGTCACGGCGCTGGTGGAACTGAAGGCGCGCTTCGACGAGGAGCGGAACATCCGCTGGGCCCGCGACATGGAGCGCGCGGGCGTGCAGGTTGTCTACGGCTTCCTCGAGCTCAAGACCCACGCCAAGGTGTCCATGGTGATCCGGCGCGAAGGCTCGGCGCTGCGCAGCTATGTGCATTTCGGCACCGGCAACTATCATCCGGTGACCGCGAAGATCTACACCGACCTGTCCTTCTTCACCTGCGATCCCGCGCTGTGCCGGGACGCGGCGCGCATGTTCAACTACATGACCGGCTATGCCCGGCCGGAGAAGATGGACAAGGTCGCCGTCGCGCCGGTCAATCTGCGGCAGAAGCTGCTGCAGCTGATCGAGACCGAGATCGCCAATGTGAAGGCGGGCAAGGCCGGCGGCATCTGGCTGAAGCTGAACTCCATCGTCGACAGCCAGCTCATTGAGGCGCTCTACCGCGCCTCGCAGGCCGGCGTGAAAATCGAACTGATTGTGCGCGGCATCTGCTGCCTGCGGCCCGGCGTGCCCGGCCTATCAGAAAATATTAGGGTCAAGAGCATCGTCGGCCGTTTTCTTGAACATTCGCGAATCATATGCTTTGGTTCCGGCGAAGCGCTGCCATCCCGGAGCGCGAAGGTTTTCATCTCATCGGCGGACTGGATGACGCGCAATTGCGATCATCGGGTCGAGAGTCTGGTACCGATCGAGAACCCGACCGTCCATCAGCAAGTGCTCGATCAAATCATGATCGCCAATCTCAAGGACAATGCCCAGAGCTGGATCCTGCAGTCCGACGGCAAGTATGAACGCGTGAAGCCGCCGGCGGAACCGTTCAGCGCCCACACCTATTTCATGACCAATCCGAGCCTCTCGGGCCGCGGCAGCGCGCTGAAGAAGGACAAGAAGGCGCCTAGCCTGTCATTGCGGAAAGCGTAGGCGTTTTGGCGGTACAGGCGCTGACACGGGCGGGGACGAAACCTCAGGCAGCCGCGGGCCGCATCGGCGTCATCGATATCGGGTCCAATTCCATCCGTCTCGTCGTCTTCGCCGGCAATGGCCGCGCGCCGATGACGCTGTTCAACGAGAAGGTGCTCTGCGGCCTCGGGCGCGGGCTCGATGCGTCGGGCCGGCTGAACGATGGGGGCGTCAAGCTGGCGCTGGAGAATCTGGCGCGGTTTGTCTGGCTGGCGCGCGCCATGGAGGTGACGCGGCTCGATCTGCTGGCCACGGCCGCCGTGCGCGATGCGGAGAACGGTCCCGGCTTCGTCGCCGATGTCGAGCGACGTTGCGGCGTCAAGGTGCGGATCATCTCCGGCACCGAGGAGGCGCGGCTCTCGGCCCAGGGCGTGCTGTCGGGCATCCCCGGCGCCGACGGCATCATGGGCGATCTCGGCGGCGGCAGCCTGGAGCTGGTGGTGCTGAACAAGGGCCGCATCGGCGCCCATACGACGCTGCCGCTGGGGCCGATCCGCCTGATGGAAAGCGTGCTCAACGATTTCGATGCGGCGCGCAAGGTGGTCGACGAACATCTGGATGAGGTGCCCTGGCTGTCCCAGGCCAAGGGCCGCGACTTCCATCCGGTCGGCGGGGCCTGGCGCAACCTGGCGCGTATTCATATGGAGCAGACGGGCCATCCTCTGCATGTGATCCATGAATACGCGATCGAGCGGCGGGAGGCGGAGGATCTGGCGCGGCTGGTAGGGCGGCTCAGCAAGCGGACGCTGATCACCATCCCCGGCATGTCCAAGCGTCGGGCGGAAACGCTGCCCTTCGCGGCGCTGGTCCTGGAACGCATCCTGCGCACGGCGCGGCCGGCACGAATTCTGTTCTCCGCCCACGGCCTGCGCGAGGGGCATATCTTCGACCAGCTCTTGCCCGAGGAGAAGGCGCGCGATCCCCTGATCGCCGCCTGCCAGGAATTGGCCCAGCTCGACGGCCGCTTTGGCGATACCGGCGAGTTGCTGGACGATTGGATAGCGCCACTATTCAAGGGCGACGACGCCAGGCGGCTGCGGTTGCGCAGGGCCGCCTGCACGCTGAGCGACATCGGCTGGCGCGAGCATCCTGATTACCGCGCCGAGCAGGTATTCGCCCGCATCGTTCATTTGCCTGTTGGCGGCATCGACCATGTCGGCCGCATCTCCATCGCCTATGCCATCTTCGTCCGCTACGGCAGCGAGGAGCCGACGGCGGAGATGGCGAGGCTTCTGACCATGCTCAACGACGAGGATCGCGACTACTGGAAGCGGGTCGGACTGGCGCTGCGGCTGGCGTTCTCCGTGAGCGCCGCGACGCCCGCCGTGCTCAAGGAAACCGCTGTCCGCATGGGCGACGCCAAGATCCGGCTGTTGCTGCCCAAGGGGCAGGAGGCGCTGTTCGGCGAAAGCGTCGAACGCCGCTTTAACGCGCTGGGCCGCGCCTTCGACCGCGACATCGAACTCTCGATCGCGCGTTAGGATCCAGTCGTCAACGCAGCTCGATCTCGCGCGTGATCTCCACCACCGTGCGCGTTCCGCCGTTCTCCGTGCGGGTGATGCGGTACTCGCCGCGATAGACTCCCGCGGTCCAACCCGCCGCCGGCCGCTTGACGCCGGCGAAGCGGGAGCGCTGGACCTTGGTGTCGGCAAGTTTTTCCGTTGCGTCGACCAGAGCGGCGCCGCCGGGGCCGATCAGGCGAATGGTTTCCTGATCGCCCGCTTGCGCGCCCAGGGCCTCGGCCCAGAACACCAGTGCTGGGATATCGGTGCTCAGGCTGTCGGCGGCATAGGCGCCGGCCCGGGCCTTGGCGAAATCGACCGGGCCGTTCGCGAAGCCGGCGTCGAACGGCGCTTCCGTCCGGTAGGGCAATAGCGCCAGCGCCGCGTCAGTCCACAGCCCATGATCCGCCTTGCCGCAGCCGCCGCCCAGCGGCAGGCCGGAATAGGGATCGATGGAAACGCCATCGTGCCTGATCTCGAAATGCAGATGCAGGAACTCGGTATTGCCCGAGAGGCCGATCAGGCCGATCGGCTGCCCCGCCTTCACGGTATCGCCGGGCTTCACCGTGATGCTGTGCAGGCGAAGATGGCCGTATTGCGTCTCCCAGCCATTCCCGTGATCGATGATCAGGCCGTTGCCGGCCTCGCGATCCCTAACGGCGTCGGCGCCGGTCTCCCGGATGCTGATGTCGGGCATGCTGTCGCGCAGCCGCAGAACGGTGCCATCGGCCGCCGCCAGCACCTCGACGCCGCGCACCAGTGAATTCGAGTCGGGCACGCGGATATCCACGCCCTTGTGGCCGTCATAGGTGACAACGCCGCAATTCTGATCGTAGGCGCCCGGACCGGCATCGAGATCGACGAAATTCCGCACGAGGCAGCCAAACTCAGCGGGACAGGCCACGGGGCTGTCGAAGCGCGGCTCCTGGGCCGCGGCGATCTGCGGCCAGCACAACAGCCACAGTGCGGCGGCAGTGGCAGTCAGTCCGGATTTGAGCGGACCTCTCATCACGTCGGCCTATGACGCGGGCGGCAATGGGATGATCTTGATGCCCTTGCCCGCAACCGTCAGGCCGATGCGGCCGGCCTTGAGTGCCAGGGCATCTTCGCCATAGACCTCGCGCCTCCAGCCATGGAGGGCCGGGATGTCGGCGGAGTCGTCGGCCGCCAGAAGATCCAGTTCGTCGCTGCTGGCGATCAGCCGTTGCGCCACGCCATGCTCCTCGCATTTGGATTTCAGCAGCACCTTCAACAGCTCTACAAGGGGCCCGATACCCTGCGGCAGCACCGGGCGCGGGTCCGGCTTCGGGCATTCGGACTCCGGCACCGCAAGTCCGCGCTCGATCGCGGCCAGGATCGCCGCACCCTGTTTGCTCTCGGCGAATCCGCGCCCCAGGCCGCGGCCATGGCTGAGATCTTCCACATTGCGCGGCGCATGGGCCGCCAGTTCGATCAGCGACTCGTCCTTGATCACGCGATTGCGCGGCAGGTTGCGCCGCTGCGCCTCTTCCTCGCGCCAGGCCGCGAGTTCGCGCAACAGCGCCAGGAAGCGCGGCTTGTCCGAGCGCACCTTGAGGCGGCGCCACATCATCTGCGGATCGGCGCGGTAGGTCTTGGTATCGGTCAGCACCGCCATCTCGTCTTCAAACCAGCTATGGCGGCCGGCCTTGTCGATGCGCTTGCGCAGCTTCTCGTAGGCCAGGCGCAGATGGGTGACGTCCGAGAGCGCATAGGCGAGTTGCCGCTCTGACAGCGGCCGCCGCGCCCAGTCGGTGAAGCGCGAGGATTTGTCGATCCGCGCGCTGGCCAGCTTGGTGGCGAGGGTCTCATAGCTGACCGAGTTGCCGAAGCCGCAGACCATGGCCGCGACCTGCGTGTCGACGATCGGCACCGGCAGCTTGTTCGTCAGGTGGTAGAAAACCTCCATGTCCTGGCGCGCCGCGTGGAACACCTTGACGATCTTGGTATCGGTCAGCAGGTCATAGAGCGGCTTGAGGTCGATATCGGGCGCCAGCGAGTCGATGGCCGCCGCTTCATCCGGCCCCGCCACCTGGACCAGGCAGAGCTGCGGCCAATAGGTCTTGTCGCGCATGAATTCGGTATCGACGGCGACGAACTCCGCGCCGGATTGGCGCTGGCAGAACGCCGCGAGATCGGCTGTCTGGGTGATGAGAGTCATGGGCCGGTAATACAGGGATTCGGAACGGCCTCACAAGCAAGCTTGCCTATGGCTGATCGCGCGTCGGTGCCCGCGGCGGCGGATTTGCAAGGTTAACTGGTCCCGCGGCATTCCGTCAGCCGGTCGACCTTGACAATCACCGGCCTTTTCATGCCTTTTGCGCCCGGATTTCAAGGCCGCGGGGTGGGGGAGAGTGCCACCGGCAGCGCGGCCCGGCTAACCAGTATTCTTGGGGGATCGATGCATATCTACCGGACCCATAATTGTGCCGCGCTGCGCGCCGGCGACGTCGGCAAGCAGGCGCGCATCTCCGGCTGGGTGCATCGCAAGCGCGATCACGGCAATCTGCTGTTCATCGATCTCCGCGACCATTACGGCGTCACCCAGTGCGTGATCGATACCTCGAACCCGCTGTTCAAGTCGGTCGAGGGCATCCGCGTCGAGTATGTGGTGACAGTCACCGGCAAGGTGGTGCATCGCCCGCCGGAGACCGTGAACAGCAAGCTGGCGACCGGCGAGATCGAGGTGCAGATCGAAGAGTTCACGGTGCAGTCGACCGCCGAAATCCTGCCGCTGCAGGTGGCCAGCGACGAGGACTCCGGCGAGGACATCCGCCTGCGCTACCGCTTCCTCGATCTCCGCCGCGAGAAAGTCCACCGCAACATCGTGCTGCGCTCGCGGGTGATTTCCAGCATCCGCCGCCGCATGATCGAGCAGGGCTTCACCGAGTTCCAGACGCCGATCCTGACCTCGAGCTCGCCCGAGGGCGCGCGCGACTTCCTGGTGCCGAGCCGTCTGCATCCCGGCCAGTTCTATGCGCTGCCCCAGGCGCCGCAGCAGTTCAAGCAGCTGCTGATGGTCGCCGGCTTCGACCGCTATTTCCAGATCGCGCCCTGCTTCCGCGACGAGGACAGCCGCGCCGACCGTTCGCCCGGTGAGTTCTATCAGCTCGATTTCGAGATGTCGTTCGTAACCCAGGAAGACGTGTTCGCGGCGATCGAGCCGGTACTCCATGGCGTGTTCGAGGAATTCGCCAACGGCCGCAAGATCACGCCGGCGCCCTTTCCGCGCATCGCCTTCGACGACGCCATGCTGCGCTACGGTTCCGACAAGCCCGATCTGCGCAATCCTCTGACCATCACCGACGTGACCGAAATCTTCCGCGGCTCTGGCTTCGGCATCTTCGCCAAGCAGGTGGAGGCCGGCGGCATCGTCCGCGCGA
Source organism: uncultured Alphaproteobacteria bacterium (assembly GCA_963851215.1). Classification (GTDB taxonomy): domain Bacteria; phylum Pseudomonadota; class Alphaproteobacteria; order Dongiales; family Dongiaceae; genus DATKFM01. The sequence continues at coordinate 405,464 of CAWKOG010000020.1, read as the reverse complement.
TCCCGGCGCCGGGTGCCGCCGGCAAGCCGCGCAGCTTCTTCGACAAGCTGAATGAATGGGCGCGGGAGCAGGGCGCCGGCGGCCTCGGCTACATTCAATATGCCGAGGAAGGACCCAAGGGCCCGATCGCCAAGAACCTCGACCCGGACCGGTTGAACAAGATCCGCGAGGCGGCGGGACTGAAAGCCGGCGATGCCGTCTTCTTCGCCGCCGACAAGAAATCTGCCGCGGAGAAATTCGCCGGCGCGGTGCGCACGCGGCTGGGCGACGAGCTCGGGCTGATCGAACCGAATGCGTACCGGTTCTGCTGGATCGTCGACTTCCCGATGTATGAAATGAATCCGGACACCGGCAAGATCGAGTTCAGCCACAACCCGTTCTCGATGCCTCAGGGCGGCCTCGAGGCGTTGACCACCCGGGATCCGCTGACGCTTAAGGCGTACCAATACGATATCGTCTGCAATGGCGTGGAATTGTCGAGCGGCGCGATCCGGAACCATTTGCCGGAGATCATGTACAAGGCCTTCGAGATCGCCGGCTACAGCAAGGAAGAAGTGGAGAGCCGTTTCGGCGGCATGCTCAATGCCTTCAAGTTCGGCGCGCCGCCCCATGGCGGTTCCGCGCCGGGCATCGATCGTATCGTGATGCTCCTGGCCGACGAGCCGAACATCCGGGAGATCATCGCCTTCCCGCTGAACCAGCAGGCGCAGGATCTCCTGATGCAGGCGCCGGCCGAAGTGCCGCCGGCGCGTCTGAAGGAACTGCATATCCGGCTCGAACTGCCGCCAGTTAAGAAGTCATAATCTCTCTCTTGTCAGCGGCTTGACGCCGCACAACAGGGGCGGTTGCCACGGGCGCGGTCGCCTTCTAGAGTTCGCCGCGTTTTAGGGCGGCATACGGAGGCATGATTGTCGCGACCTGCCGATGACGGCTTCTATCTGCCGGCCGAATGGGTTCCCCATGCGCGCTGCTGGATGGCGTGGCCGGTGCGTGGCGAATTATGGGGCGATCACCTGGACGCGGTGCGCGAGGCCTATGCCGAGGTCGCCAACGCAATCGCCCGCTTCGAACCCGTCACCATGGTGGTAAAGCCGAAGAACGTGGCGGAAGCCTCGCTGCAATGCGGGCCGGGCATCAGCATGTATTCGCTGCCCCATGACGATTCCTGGCTGCGCGACAACGGCCCCAGCTTCGTCGTCGATCATCTCGGCGGCGTGGCCGGCGTTTCCTGGAAATTCAATGGCTGGGGCGGGCGCTTCGCCGACTATGACCGCGATGCCGTGGTCGCCGAGGCCCTGCTGAACCATCTGGAAATGCGCCGCTATAATGCGTCCGTTGTCTTCGAAGGCGGCGCGCTGGTGACCGACGGCGAGGGCACGGCGCTCGCCTCCGAATCCATTCTGCTGAATCCGAACCGCAATCCAGGCATCGACAAGGCCGAGATGGAGAAGATGTTGTCCTCCTATCTCGGTATCCGGAAAGTCATCTGGCTGTCGCAGAGCCTGGCTGGCGCCCATGGCGAAAGTCCGGTGGACGATCTCGCCATCTTTGCCCGTCCCGGCCTCGCGCTGGCGCTTGCGTGCAGCGACACCGCCGACGCGAACCATGGGGCGCTTGCCGAAACCATTGCGCGACTGCGCAGCGAAACCGATGCCGCCGGCAGGGTGCTGGACGTTATCGAGATCGAGCAGCCGCGGGCGCGCTACTTGGAGAATGGCGACCGGCTGAATCTTTCCTATGTGGATTGCTACATCGCGAATGGCGCCGTGATCATGCCGGTGTTCGAGGACCCGCAGGATGCCCGCGCCTATGAGGTCTTCGGCAAAGTGTTTGCCGGCCGGGAGATCGTGCAGATACCGGCGACCGATATCGCCTTTGGCGGCGGCGGCCTGCACGCCATCGCCCTGGGTCAGCCCGCAGGGCCGGTCGTTCCGGCGGCGGCGTAGCTCGCCTTAGACGAGGCGGTCCGGCGGCGGCCGGTTGGCGAAGAACGCATCCAGGTTGTCCAGGCACTTGAAACCCATGCCGTTGCGCGTATCCACGGTCGCGCTGCCGAGATGGGGCAGCAGGAATGTGTTGTCCAGCGTGCGGTACTCCGGATTGATCTTCGGCTCGTTCTCGAACACATCCAGCCCCGCCGCCGACAGCTTGCGTGACTTCAGTGCGGCGATCAGCGCGGCATCGTCGACGATGGTGCCCCGCGCCGTGTTCACGACGATGGCGCCATCAGGCAGCTTGGCGATCCGTTCCGCATTCAGGAAATGATAGGTCTCCGGCGAAGCCGGGCAGTTGATCGACAGGAAGTCGCAATGGCCAAGCATCTCGTCGGCGTTGGCGTGATAGATCGCACCCTGTTCCTGCTCCGCCGGCAGCCGGCGTCGGTTGGCGTAGTGGATTTTCATGTCGAAGCCGCGGGCGCGCTTGGCCACGGCCTGGCCGATGCGTCCCATGCCCAGGATGCCCAGCCGCTTGCCCGTGACATGGACGCCCAGCATGTAGGTGGTGCCCCAGGAATTCCAGTTGTTGCCGCGGACGATCTTCTCGCCCTCGGACGCCCGCCGCGCCGCGCCCAGCAGCAGCAGCATCGTGATGTCGGCGGTGGCGTCGGTCAGGACATCGGGCGTGTTGGTGACCACGATGTTGCGCGCTTTTGCCGCATCCAGATTGATGTGCTCATAGCCGACGGAAAAGGTAGCGATGGCGCGGATCGACTTCGGCAGCGCCTGCAGCAGCTCCGGCGTCATCTTGTCGGTCGGACAGATCAGCAGGGCATCGGCGCCCAGCTTGCCGGCGCCCTCGATGATGTCCGCGGGCGACAGCAGCTTATCCTCGGGGTTAAGGTGGGCGTTGTAGCTTTTCCCGAGGCGCGCCGTCACGGCATCGGGCAGCTTGCGGGTGACGAAAACGGCCGGCTTGGTCGACATAGAACTCAAACTCCCCCAGTTAAACCATTATTTGGACGCAGATTTTTGCTGCTACCCCAACCCGAACCATGACATAATTCCGCAACTTCACCAGCTTGCACCAGCGAAACAACGGTTGAACTCGATGCACTCCGAACGACGTTATCAGCGCCTTGGCCTGGCGGCTCTCTTCCTGTGCTTTGCGGCTTTTGTCAAACCGGCCGGAGCCACCGACGTAATCCCGCATCATGCGGTTTACGAGCTCTCGCTTAAGTCCGGCGCACATAGCGAAGTTAGCGACGTCAGCGGCACGATCGTATTCGACTGGGAGGATGCCTGCGACGGCTGGGCTGTGAGCTACCGGATGGACATGACATTCCTCTATCAGACCGGCACCGAAGTCGCCTTCGGCATGAATGTCGCCTCCTGGGAAAGCAAGGACGGGAAACGCTACCGCTTCTTCGTCAAGCGGCTGCAGGGCGATCAGGTCACCGATGAGTATCGCGGCGACGCGGAGCTGAGCGCGCCCGGCGGTCCGGGCACTGCGCATTACAGCCTGCCGGAGGAAAAGACCCTGGAATTGCCGGCCGGCACGCTGTTCCCGACCGCGCACAGCCTGCGCGTGCTCGAGATGATGGCCCGCGGCGACAAGTTCTTCTGGGCCAGTTTCTTCGACGGCTCGGACGGCAATGGCGCGCTGGGCGTGAACGCCATCGTCACCGATCACCGGGATCCCGATGCGGCGGCGGGCAAACTCTGGCCGCTCCTTGCCGGCAGCCGTTTCAGCAACGTGCAGATGGCTTTCTTCAAATCCGGCGACGAGACGGCGCTGCCGGATTCCGAGCAGCAGTTGAAGATGTTCGATAACGGCGTCACCGGTGAGCTGATCTTCGACTACGGCGATTTCAGCGTCGCCGGCAAGCTGAAAGAGCTGAAGCCGCTGAAGCCGTCCTGCTGATCAATCCTCATCGTCGGCCGTTGCGGGCGCATCCTTGCGCCAGCCGCGGCCTTTGTGAATCGCATCGGTTCCCAGCTTTTCCCTGACCGCCACCATCGCCCGCTCCACGCCCGCCACCCGTTGCAGATCGGGCGCGAACAGATCGGGCAAATCAGCTTCCTCCGCGTCCGTAAGCTCAGTGGTGCCGATGCCAATCAGCCGGTAGCGGCGGCCGTCGGCTTCCGTTTCCAGCAGGGGCAGGGCGGTGCGGTAGATGATTTCCGCCAGCCCCGTCGGTCCTGGCAGTTTCCTGCTGCGGGTCAGGATGCGGAACTCCGCGGTCTTCAGTTTCAGCGTGAGCCCCTTGGCGGCGAAGCCGTTGCGCCGGAGCCGCCGCGCCAGCCTTTCGCAGAGCGGCCAGAGTTCGGCGCTCAGTTCGTCGATGGTGCTGAGGTCGCGCTCGAACGTCGTCTCGGCCGAGATGCTCTTGGCCTCCGAGTCCGGCTCCACGGTCCGATCATCCTCACCCCGCGAGAAATGGTAGAGGCGCGAGCCCAAGCTGCCGAAGCGGCGAATCAGCTCGTCCTCGGCGATCGTCTGCAGTTGGCCGATGGTATAGATGCCGCCCTGGGCCAGCTGCGCCTGCATGGCCTTGCCCACCCCCCAGATCAGGCTGACCGGCTTGGCGGCCAGGAACTTCCGGGCGTCGGCCCGGCCGATCACCGAGAAGCCCCGGGGCTTGTCCAGGTCCGATGCGATCTTCGCCAGGAACTTATTGTAACTGAGACCGATGGAGACGGTGACGCCGATCTCCCGCTCGATCCGCTGTACCAGCCGAATCAGGGTCTCCGCCGGCGAGCCATGGTGGAGCCGTTCGGTGCCGCCGAGGTCCAGGAAGGCCTCGTCGATGGACAGCGGCTCCACGGCCGGCGTCGCGCCAAGCATCAGCTCCCGTACCTCCTGGCCGACCTGGCTGTATTTGGCCATATCGGGCGGCAGCACCACTGCCTTGGGGCAGGCCTTGAGGGCCTGGAACATCGGCATGGCCGAGCGAACCCCATACATCCGGGCCACGTAGCAGGCGGCGGAAACCACCCCCCGCCGGCCGCCGCCGACGATGACCGGCTTGTCCTTCAGGGCGGGATTGTCGCGTTTTTCGACGCTGGCATAGAAGGCATCGCAGTCCAGATGCGCTATGTTAAGTTGTTGGAGTTCAGGATGCGCTATACTGCGGGGCGAGCCGCACACTGGGCAGCGGCTCCAGGGGGTGTCTCCGGCCGGCTGCAGCTTGGCGCAATCGCGGCATAGGATTGGCATCGACGACCGCCTCCGCAGGGTTCCGGGGCAGATTAAACCCGGCCGCGGCGGCGGCAAACTTGGTTTATGAGCCTTTTCGACAAGACGTCGATATCGATGGTTTTTCGCGTCCGGTCAGCCATTTAGCGTGAAGACATTGTGCTTACTAAATCTTAATATAGGACTGATAATGGTAAGGGGTCGTGATGGGGGCAATGCCGACGGCCCTTGTCCCCGTTTTCGCGGCAAGAGTGTTCTAACCCCCCGTCGCTTTGAGAGGGACTATGACGCAATCCAGCGGAATCGCCGCGGCCCCGAGAACCTCTTCAGGTACGGAGGCTAAACCGATGCGGCAAGCGTCGACACCCAAGACCATTCTCGTTGTCGAAGACAACGAACTGAACATGAAGCTGTTCCATGACCTCCTGGAGGCCCACGGCTACAGCATCCTGCAGACGCGCGATGGCATGGAAGCACTGAAACTGGCGCGCCAGCACAAGCCCGATCTGATCCTGATGGACATCCAGCTGCCCGAAGTCTCCGGCCTTGAAGTGACCAAGTGGATCAAGGAGGACGACGAGCTCAAGAGCATTCCGATCATCGCCGTCACGGCCTTTGCCATGAAGGGCGACGAGGAGAAGATCCGCGAGGGCGGTTGCGAGGCCTACATCGCCAAGCCGATTTCCGTGACCAGCTTCCTGAAGACCGTCGAGCAGTTCCTGGGCTAGGCATCGCCAGCAAGCGAGTGAAAGCACAAATCGATGTCCGCGCGGGTCCTGGTCGTTGATGATATTCCGGCGAATGTCCGGCTTCTGGAAGCGAAGCTGGCCGCCGAATATTTCGACGTCATCACCGCCGACAGCGGCGCCGCGGCCCTCGAGATCGTCCAGAACAACACGCCCGACATCGTCCTGCTCGATGTCATGATGCCGGGCATGGATGGCTTCGAAGTCTGCCACCGCATCAAATCCAATCCGAAGACGCTGCATATCCCCGTGGTCATGGTGACCGCCCTCAGCGAGCCCAAGGACCGGGTGCGCGGGCTGGATGCCGGGGCCGACGACTTCATCACCAAGCCGGTCAATGAACTTGCGCTGTTCGCCCGCGTGCGTTCGCTGACCCGCCTGAAGATGATGATGGATGAGTGGCGCCTGCGCGAGGAAACCTGCGGCCAGTTCGAATTGCTGAGCGCCGCCGCCGCCGCCGAGAACGATCCCGGCAATGCCGGCTCGATCCTGGTCGTCGAGGCCAGCCAGGCCACCAGCAGCAAGATCGTCGAGACTCTGGGCACCTGCCAGCATGGCGCCGTGGTCGCCCGCAGCGGCGCCGAAGCGCTGGCGATCAGCCGCCAGCAGCGCTTCGATGTCATCATCCTCGCCGCCCATGTGGGCAGCGAGGACGGGCTTCGCCTGGTGACGCAGCTCCGCGCCCAGGAAGACACGCGCCAGGTGCCGATCGTGCTTGTTGTCGACGAGTTCGACACCCAGCGCCTGATCAAGGGCCTGGATATCGGCGCCAACGACTATCTGATCAAGCCGATCGACCGCAACGAACTCATCGCCCGCGTGCGCACCCAGGTGCGCCGCCGCCGCTACCAGGACCGCCTGCGCAGCAACTACGAGCGCAGCCTGTCGCTGGCGCTGACGGACAGCCTCACCGGCCTCTACAATAGGCGCTATCTCACCAACCATCTGGAGAGCACGATCCAGCGCGCCCGCGAGACGGGCAAGGCGCTCTCGGTGGTGATGGTCGACGTCGATCACTTCAAGCGCGTTAACGACACGCTCGGCCACGGCATCGGCGACGAGGTGCTGCGCTCCGTCGCCCAGCGCATCAACGGCAACCTGCGCAATTTCGACATGGTGGCGCGCTACGGCGGTGAAGAGTTCACCATCGTCATGCCCGACACGTCCGGCGATATCGCTGTCATGGTCGCCGAGCGCCTGCGCGAGCGGGTCGCCAAGGATCCGGTGATCGTCGCGGAGTCGGGCGAGAAGGTGAACGTCACCGTCAGCATGGGCGTCGCCGCACTGAACGGCCCGGCCGATACCTCGGCGGACATGCTGAAGCGCGCCGATGCGGCGCTCTATGTGGCCAAGCAGGAAGGCCGGAACGCGGTCCGCGCCGAGCCTGATATCGCCGCCTACAAGCCCACGGAGTCGCCGGAGATGCGCACGGTCGCCTAGCCGCTGTGCTTCAATACGGGAATCAAAAAGGCCGCGAGCTCGCGGCCTTTGTCGTTTCAGGCGCCTGGCGGCAGCCTTACTTGATCTTCGATTCCTTGAAGGTCACGTGCTTGCGCACCTTCGGATCGTACTTCTTGAACTCGAGCTTCTCCGTGGAGGTGCGCGGGTTCTTGGTGGTGACGTAGAAGTAGCCGGTGTCGGCCGTGCTCACCAACTTGATCAGGATCGTGCTCGATTTCGCCATGGCGCACCCTTAGGCCCAGAACCGCTAGTTTCGGGAAGGCCGCGAACATACAGTCTGGGTAGCCGATGTCAAGCGCCGGACGGCGCATGGAAGACTGCCGGAGGCGCTATTTAACCCTTTGATATTAAAATCCTTCTTCCGGAACGGCCCAGGGGCCGGCGCCGGCGCGGCAGCGGGAGGTCTCGCCCTTGTAGCAGAACAGTTCGGCTTGGCTCCTGTCCCGGCTGCAATTTCGCCCGCCAGCGCCGCAGCGCTTCCCGCAGGACAAATTGCGTGACGTCCACCAATCCCAGGGGCCGCAGTTCGTCCAGGGTGCGCCAGCCGAGATCCAGCAGCTCGCCGCTGCCGGCCAGCTCGCCATGGGCGAGGCGGCCATCGGCGAGGAAGAACCGCGTGTTGTAGCGGCGCTTGGAATAGGTTGGCGTGATCGCCCGGCAGATGAAATCCAGGGCGCCGAAACGAAGGCGCGCGGCCGCGGTCGGCGAAAGCCTGCCAGACCGGGGCGGGGCCGCCGCTGCCGGCAGCCTCCATTCCAACGAGCAGTCCGGTCTCTTCGAAGGTCTCGCGGATCGCGGTGCGGGCAAAGGCGGCGCCCGGCCGGCGCGATGCCGCCTGCAGATCCGCCGCCACGGCGGGATGCAGCGGCTCGGGAAAACCGCTGGCGATGCTGTCGTCGTCGTCGACCCGCCCGCCGGGAAACACATAGATGTCCGGCAGGAAAGGGACCCGGCTATGCCGGCGTCCGACCAGCACTTCCAGGCCGCGCTCGCTGTCACGGATCAGGACCAGACCGGCCGCATCCACTGGCCTGACGGGGCGCAGCGCGGACATGGCGGACCGTCAGGGTTGGGGAGCGATCGCCGGTTCGAAGATGGCGCTCAAATTCTCATTCGCGGCGCCGCTGACATGGGCCAGATGGATGGCGCTGCTGTAAAGGCTCTGGCTCTCGAGCAGCTTCACCGCCACCTCCATGTCCACCGCGAACTCGCCGTGCTGCGAGGGGCAATTCGCCCGCAGCTTGGTCAAGGTCGCCGTGTCATCGGGATTTGCCGCGGCCCGCGCCGCCGTGGGCAGGGCAGCAATGCGCCCCTGTTGCAAGGCGCGGATGAGCTTGTCGGCGTTGGCCGCTTCGGTCGAGGTGCAGATCGAGGGCAGCACGCCCAGCTCATGCAGCGTATAGCCCGAAGGCGCGTGGAACCGCGCCCAGGTTACGGACATCTCGCCGCTATTGGGCAGCGAGATGACCCGTTGCACCGTGCCTTTGCCATAGGAGTTGCTGCCGACGACGACGGCGCGGTCGTCATCCTGCAACGCCGCCGCGACGATCTCCGAGGCCGACGCGGAATCGCCGTTCACCAGCACGACGATCGGCTTGCCGTCGATGATGTCGCCGGGTGTCGCATCATAGTACTGGTGGCTGTCGGGATTGCGGCCATGGGTGGAGACGATGCGGCCCGACTGAATGAACAGGTCGGCCACCGCCACCGATTGATCGAGCACGCCGCCGGGATTATCGCGGAGATCCAGGATGACGCCGTGCAGATCGGCGCCCATGTCCTGTTTCGCCTGGATCATCTCGCGCTCCAGAACTCTCCGAGGTCTCGGTGTTGAAGCCGTAGAGACGGATGTAAGCGAGATTGCCGCGCCGCTCATAGGTCACCGTTTCCGGCGTGATATGGGCGCGCGTGAGCGTGCGATCGAACGGCAATTCAGTGCCGCGCAGGATCGTGATCGTGACCGGCGAGCCCTCGTCGCCGCGCAGCATGCCGACGATGCCTTCCTGATCCAGGCCGATGATCGGCCGGCCGTCGATATGGGTAATCAAATCGTCGGAACGCAAGCCGGCCCGCTCGGCCGGGGTGTAATGCTGCACCGAAAGAATGCGGACCCGCTGTTCCTCCACCGCGACGCGGATGCCCACGCCGCCGAAGCCTTCGCGAGACGCGCGGACGTCGACCGTCTCCTTGGCCGAGGTGTAGCGCGAGAAGCGATCCAGCTTGCTGACGAAGCCATCGAACATGACTTCGTAGATCTTCTCATTCCCCGCCTGGGCCACCGGCGGCGATACGGCCTTCGCCGCCTCCACCATGTCGGCCGCAAGGTCGGCCCAAGCGCGCGGCTCTCCAGCCGCGGGCAGCGGCAGGGTGCGGACCGGAACGTTGTCCCTGCTCAGCACGGCGCTGTCAGCGGTGAAACTTACGCCCAGGGCTGCGTCGAGCTGCGACAGCCTCGACAGGCCGGCGAGGGCCACATCGCGCAGGCTGACGTCGCGCACATAGATCGTGTCGATGCCCCGGAGGCCGGCGGTGAAGACATCGCGCGGCGTTGCCGGCCTCGTCGCGCCGCCGGACATCGTACAGGCGGCGAGGAAGAGGAGGCTGAATGAGAGGAAGCAAGCAAGCGCTAGGCGCAAACTGGCATGGCGGGTTTTCGAGTCAGGCATGAGAGCTAGATACAAGTCCATTGCTTTCCAACATGTTAACCTATCGAACTCGTTCCCATCGTCACAAGAACTACTGATGTGGCAAACCAGCCGTGGCAAAGTTGGTGCACGCCTCGGATGAGTCATCGGCGGTGCTTGCGGCTCGACTTCTGCCGGTTTTTCGGGGGTTTGCCACCCGGCCGGCGGGTCTTTCCATGACTCGGCGGGCGGCCCATAGGTTTTTTCACCGCGGGTGTGCCGTCGCTCTCCTCGGTTTCGATCAGCTCGAGCACCATCCCGCCGGTGACCGGCGTCGCCTCGACCAGCCGTACGGCGACCACCTCGCCCAGGCTGAACATGCGGCCCCAGCGCCGCCCGACCAGGGCATGGCGCCGCTCGTCATGCTCGTAGAAATCGGTCGGCAAGGTGCTGATCGGGATCAGGCCGCTGCCGCCGCTGTCGTTGAGGGTGACAAACAGCCCGAAGCGGGTCACGCCGGAGATCCGCCCGACGAAGATGTCGTTAATGCGCTCGCTCAGGAAGGCGGCGATGTAGCGGTCCATGGCGTCGCGCTCGGCGGTCGCGGCGCGTCGTTCCGTCGCGGAGATCTTCTCGCCGATTTGCGGGAACTCCGCCGCGGCGTCGGGCGGCAGCCCGTCACTGCCGAACTTGAACCCGTCGATCAGCGCGCGATGCACCAGCAGGTCGGAATAGCGGCGGATCGGCGAGGTGAAATGGCAGTAGCGGCGCAAGGCCAAACCGAAATGCCCGATGTTCACCGGGTTGTACTCGGCCTGCGACTGGCTGCGCAGTACCAGGTCGTTGAGCATTGCCGCATAGGGCGTCTTCGCCGCCTGCTCCAGCAGCCGCGCGAAGGTCGCGGGCTTCAGCACCTGGCCGCGCGCCAGCGACAGGCCGAGGGAGCCGACGAACTCGCGCAGGGCTTCGATCTTCGCCCGGTCGGGCGCATCATGGACGCGGTACATGCAAGGCTGGCGTTTTTCTTCCAGCGACTCCGCGGCGGCGACATTCGCCGCGATCATGAATTCCTCAATCAGCCGGTGGCTGTCGAGCCGCTGGCGCGGAATGATCCGGTCGATGCGGCCTTCGCTGTTGAGATAGACCCGGCGTTCCGGCAGATCGAGATCGAGGGTGCCGCGCGCCTGCCGCGCTTTCATCAGCGCATCATAGGCGGCATACAAAGGCGTGATCACGCTCTCCCGCAGCGGTCCGGCCGGTTCGTCCGGCGCGCCGTCCCGGGCCTGCTGCACCTGGTCGTAGGTCAGCCGCGCCGCCGAGCGCATCAGCCCGCGCATGAAACGGTGATGCCGCTTGTTGCCGTCGCGGTCGATGATCATCTCCACCGCCAGGCAGGCCCGCTCCTGCAGCGGCTTCAGCGAGCAGAGTTCGTTCGACAGCGCCTCCGGCAGCATGGGCACGACGCGGTCGGGGAAATAGACCGAGTTGCCGCGCTTGCCTGCCTCGCGGTCCAGCGCATCGCCGGCTTTGACGTAATGCGCCACGTCGGCGATCGCCACGACGATGCGGTGGCCGCCCGGATTCTTCGGATCGCTGTCGGCTGTGGCCCAGACCGCATCGTCGAAATCCCGCGCGTCGTCGCCGTCGATGGTCACCAGCGGCATGTCGCGCAGATCCACGCGATCCCACAGCGAGACCGGCCGCGCGGCGGCCGCCAGGTCCAAGGCTGCCTGGGGGAATTCGTCGGGGATGTCATGCTCGTGGATCGAAATCAGGCTGATGGTGCGGGGGCTGCCGAACGGTCCGACCCGTTCCACCACCCGCATCTCCGTGGCGCCGGCCCGCTGCCGCTCCAGCGGCTCGGCCAGTACCACATCGCCGGGCTGCGCACCCGCGATGTTGCTGCTGGCGATGCGGAACTCCTGCTTGATGCGGCGGTCCGCCGGCCGCAGCCGGCCGCCGATACCGGGGATCACCTCATAAACGCCGACGACGCGCTTGGGTGCCGGGCCAAGGATGCGGACGATACGGCCCACATATGTGCGGTCGTTGATCCGTTCCAGCTTTGTCAGCACGCGGTCGCCCGCCGCCACGGCGCGCTGGCCGCGCGCTTCCGGCGCCATCAGCACCTTCGGCGGCGGTCCTTCGCCGCGCCATTGCAGGGGCCGGGCGATGATCTCGCCATCGGGATCGGTTTCGATGATCTGCACCACGGCCACATCGGGCAGAGCGCCCGGCTTGCTGACCTTGCGGCCGCGGCCGCGGTCCAGATCGCCGTCGATGGCGAGTTCCTTGAGCAGCGCTTTCAGCGCCACGCGGTCGTCGCCGCGGATGTGAAAAGCGCGGGCGATTTCCCGCTTGCCGACGGGTGTCGGGCTCTCACGGACGAATTCAAGAATTTGCTGCTTGGTCGGCAGCGGTACCTTCTTTGTCTGTTTATTCATTTAATCTGTTGGCGGCGGCGATCGGAGCGGCGATCAAGCCGGCGCTTTAAACTCCACTTCTACAAATACGAACTCATAGTCGTTCGCGTTGATTACGTTATGTTCAACTCCGACCGGCCGGTAATAGGACCGGCCCGCTGTCAGATCGGCAATCCGCTCTTCCTTGCCATCGAACGATTTCAATTTTCCGGTCGTCATCGGCAGCACGACATAGTCATAACCATGGCGATGCCAGCCGGTTTCCGCACCGGGCGCGAAACGCCACTCCGTCACCTTCACGCGGTCGTTGTCCACCTGCACGGTGGGTTGCGCTTGGGTCAGTCTGCTGGCGGTCATGCTGTGCTCCTGATGCGGGCGAGGGGATTGAACAAGGCAGCAGCCATCCTCTCCCGAGCTCTCCTTCGGAGAACAGGTGCAAGATCGGGCAATCAATGGGGGCAGCAGTTGCAGCTCTATCCAGTCGCTTATTCGTTGGCGGCGCGCTTGCGTGAGGGCGGCTTCGCTTCGGCATCCTCGCCGGTGGCGTCTTCGACCGCCGGGGCTTTCTTGGCCTTCTTCTTGCCCTTCGCGCCGGCGGCGCTCTTGCCGCCTTTGCCTTTCTTCCTCTCGGCCTGGGCGGCCAGGATGGGGACGGCGATCTCCACCGTCACTTCCTCCTCGCTCATGCCCTTCGGCAGGGAGGCGAGGATGTTCCCATGGCGTAGATATGGGCCGTAGCGGCCGCTATGCAAGGTGATCGGCTTGCTGTCGGCGGGATGCTCGCCCACCGCCTTGCCCGGCGGCGTGCGCCGCTTGGCGCTGGCCTCCGCCAGCAGCACCACCGCGCGATTCAGGCCGATGGTCAGCACATCGTCGTCGCCGCGGATCGATTTGAAGATATCGCCATGCTTTATATATGGCCCGAAACGGCCGATGCCGGCGACGATCGGTTCGCCGCTTTCCGGATGCTTGCCGACTTCGCGGGGGAGGGACAGCAGGCCGATGGCCCGCGTCAGGTCCACGTCGGCCGGCGAGACGCCGCGGGGCAGGGCGGCCCGCTTCGGCTTGTCCTTTCGGCTTTTCCTTGGCTTTGGCCTTGCGCTTTTTCTTCGCCGGCTTGCCGTCGGCCGATGGCGTTTCCACCGGCGGCGGTGCGGCCGGAGCCGGTTCCGCCGGCACGGCGCTGTTGTTGGCGTCGCCCAGCTGGACATAGACGCCATAGGGCCCGCGGCGCAGCGTCACCGGCAGGCCGGTGGCTTCGTCGATGCCCAGCAGTTTCGGCTCGGTCAGCGCATCGGCCTCGCCATTGCCGTTCTCGACACCCAGGCGCCGGGTATAGCGGCAGTTCGGATAGTCCGAGCAGCCGATGAAGGCGCCGAAACGGCCGAGCTTCAGGCCCAGGCGGCCCTTGGCGCAGGCCGGGCAGAGGCGGGGATCCTTGCCTTCCTCCAGCACCGGGAAGAAATGCGGACCCAGATCATCGTCCAGGGAGTCGATCACCTGGGTGATCGTCAGGTCCTTGGTGCCGCCGATGGCCGCGCTGAAATCCTTCCAGAAATCCTGGAGGACTTTCTTCCACTGGATCCGGCCGCCGGAGATATCATCGAGCTGATCCTCGAGCTGAGCGGTGAAGTCGTACTCCACATAGTGCTCGAAGAAACAGGTCAGGAAGGAGGTGACCAGCCTGCCGAGATCCTCGGGGATGAAGCGCCGCTTCTCCAGCCGCACATACTTCCGGTCCTGCAGCACTTGCAGGATTGAGGCGTAGGTCGAAGGCCGTCCGATGCCCAGCTCTTCCAGCCGCTTCACCAGGCTCGCTTCCGAGTAACGCGGCGGCGGCTGGGTGAAATGCTGCTCCGGCTTCACCTCGTCGCGCTTCAGGTTTTGCTGCGGCTGCAGGTTCGGCAGGCGGCGGTTGTTCTCGTCATCCTCGGCCGGGTCGTCCTGGTCTTCGTGATAGAGCGTGTAGTAGCCATCGAACAGGACCACCGAACCGTTGGCCCGCAACGTGGTCTTGCCGCCGGTGATATCCACGGCGACTTGGTCCAGCACGGCGCTTTCCATCTGGCTGGCCATGGTGCGCTTCCAGATCAGCTCATAGACCTTCTGCTCGTCGGCATCGAGATGGCGCGCCACATCCTCCGGCCGGCGATGGACGTCGGTCGGACGGATGGCTTCGTGGGCTTCCTGGGCGTTTTTCGCGGTCGTCTTGTAGACGCGCGGCGCCTTCGGCAGGTATTTGTCGCCATAATCTCTGACGATGAGTTCGCGGGCCGAAGCGATTGCCTCATTGGACAACGTCACGCCGTCGGTCCGCATATAGGTGATCAGGCCGACCGTCTCGCCTTCGAGCGTCACGCCTTCATACAGCTTCTGGGCGATGCGCATGGTGCGGCTGGCCGACAGGCCGAGCTTGCGCGACGCCTCCTGCTGCAGGGTGGAGGTGGTGAAGGGCGGCGCCGGATTGCGGCGCGCCTGCTTGCGTTCGACATTGGCGACCGTGAAGGGTTCGCCGGCCATCAGCGCCGCAACGGCGGTGTCGGCGGCGCCCTGGTTGCCCAGGTCGAACTTGTCCAGCTTCTTGCCGTTCAGGTGGGTCAGGCGGGCGGTGAAGGTGTCGCCCTCGGCGGTGCGGAACTGCACCTCGACCGACCAGTATTCCTGCGGCTTGAAAGCCTCGATTTCCTTTTCCCGCTCGCAGACTAGGCGCAGCGCCACGGACTGAACGCGGCCAGCCGACTTGCTCTTCGGCAGTTTGCGCCAGAGCACGGGGGAGAGGGTAAAGCCCACGAGATAGTCAAGGGCGCGGCGGGCCAGGTAGGCTTCCACGAGCTCCTGGTTCAGCGCCCGCGGGTTCTTCATCGCCTCCAGCACGGCGGTCTTGGTGACTTCGTTGAACACCACCCGCTGCACCTCGACGCCGGTCAATGCGTGACGGCGCTTCAGCTCCTCGGTGATATGCCAGGAGATGGCCTCTCCCTCGCGGTCGGGGTCGGTGGCCAGGATCAGCTTGCCCGAGGATTTGAGCGCCTGGGCGATCTCCTTGAGCCGGCCCTCGGCCCGCTCGGCTACGTCCCAGGTCATGGCGAAGTCCTTGTCCGGCGCCACCGACCCGTCCTTGGGCGGCAGGTCGCGGACATGCCCCATGCTCGCGATGACCTTGTAGTCAGCGCCCAGGTACTTGTTGATGGTCTTCGCCTTGGCAGGCGATTCGACGACGACGACGTTCATGACCACTGGTCAGCAATCTCCTGGAGCCCTCGGAGCGGGATAGTCCCGAGCCGGGCCCCGAAAGGTCAGCTACGTTGCGCCTTGTTGGTTAACAATAGGGAAATGCGGTTTCCTGGATGCCATTCAAGACGTCCGGCCAGGTCCAATTCCAGGAGAGCGGCCCGGACGACGGGGGCGGACAATTGGCACCATCGGGTCAGTTCGTCAACAGCGATAGGGGTGGGACCCAGCAGCGCAGTTACCGTATCAAGGCATCCATCTAGCAGTGATTCTTCAGTGATTTCAGTTAGTTGATCCGCTAATCCGAATGTTAATGCTTTAGTTGAAGAAAGACCGCTCGCCCCCTCCAAGGCGGCCAGAACGTCGGCCGCCGATTCGACCAGAACCGCTCCCTGGCGGAGCAAATTATTTGTTCCCCGGCAACGGGGATCGAGGGGCGAACCGGGCAGCGCCATGACCTCCCGGCCCTGTTCCAGGGCCAGCCGGGCGGTGATCAGTGACCCGGATTGGAGGGCCGCCTCGACCGCCAGGACCCCCAGGGACAGCCCGGAGATCACCCGGTTGCGCCTTGGGAAATGCCGGGCCTGGGGAATGGTTCCGACCGGCATCTCGGAGATCACCGCGCCTGTCTCGGCGATGCGGCGGTACAGGTCCTCATGCTCCGGCGGGTAGATGTTGTCCACGCCGCCGGCCAGGACGGCGATCGTCCCGCTGGCCAGCGCGCCCTTATGGGCGGCGCCGTCGATGCCCCGCGCTAGGCCGGAGACCACCACGAAGCCGGCCGCGCCCAGATCCCGGGCTAGGTCCTCCGCCAGCCGCCGGCCGCTCGCCGAGGCGTTCCGCGCCCCGACCAGGGCGACGCAGCGGCGGTCCTGCCAAAGCGGCTGGCCGATCAGGGAGATGACCGGCGGCGCGTCCTCGACCGCCGCCAGGGCCGTCGGATAGTCGGTTTCGCCCAGGGCGATGAAGCGGCCGCCGGCTGCGGCCAGCGCCTCGGTCTCCTGCTCGGCTGCATCCCGGGGATAGATCGCTATTGCGGCCGACCGTCCGCCGCGGCGGGCCAGATGGGGCAGGGCCGCCAGCGCCGCCTTGGCCGATCCATAGCGGCGCATAAGATGGAGATAGCTGACCGGACCCACATTCTCGGTCCGGATCAGCCGCAGCCGGTCAAGCCGCTCCTGCTCGGTGACGACCGCAACTTCTTTCATGAAGGGAAGAACCCTGAAACCTTGGACTACGACTCAATTATAGGATGTAAACCAGAATCGTGGCAATTATAGGTTGTGACACGCCACGGCATGCCATCTCATTGCCTTATTCGGTGTGCCGCGCCGTTACGAACCGGCGGGCTTGCTGCTGGAGAGTCGGATATTCGATTCCTCGCCCTTGAGCAGCCGCTTGAGGTTGGCGGCATGGCGCCACCAGACCAGCACGGCGAGGAATAGGCAGAACTCGGCGATCTGCTGGTTGATGAGGAACCAGGCAAAGACGGGCGATGCGGCGGCCGCAACCAGCGCCGATAGTGACGAATAGCGGAAAGCAAAAGCTATGATCAGCCAGACCGCGATGGCGAAAAGCCCCAGCGGCCAGTAGAGGCCAAAGAAGATGCCAAGCATCGTCGCCACGCCCTTGCCGCCCTTGAATTTCAGCCAGACCGGGAACAGGTGGCCGATGAAGGCGCCCGCGCCGGCGCAAATGGCGGCATCCAGGCCCCCCGGCCACCAATGGGCGAGCAACACAGCGGCAGTACCCTTGAGACCATCAAGCAGTAGCGTTGCGGCGGCCAGGCCTTTGTGTCCCGTCCGCAGCACATTCGTGGCGCCGATATTGCCGGACCCAATAGCTCTGATATCGCCAAGGCCTGCCAGCTTCGTCAGGATCAATCCGAACGGAATCGAGCCCAACAGATAGCCGCCGACCAACGCTATCAAATAGTACGGTCCGGAGAAGCTCCAGCTAATCGGATCGGGCATGCTCAGTCTTTGTTGTGATTGTCGGCCTGGAACACGATACGACCGTCGACGATGGTGCGCAAGACGCGCCCCTGCACAGGCTTGCCGTCGAAGGCGGAGTTCTTGGATTTGCTCTTGAGCATCGCGGCGTCGATCTTCCAGGCGCGATTGAGATCGAACAGCGTCACGTCGGCCGGCGCGCCCTTGGCCAGCCGCCCTTGCGGCAGCCCCAGGATCTCGGCCGGCCGCACGGTCATGCGGGCCAGCAGATCCAGCAGGCCGATGTCGCCGCGGTGATAAATCTCCAGCCCCACCGGCAGCATGGTCTCGACCCCGATGACGCCCGGCGATGCCTGGGCGAATGGCACGCGCTTTGAACTCCTGGTCGTGGGGTGCGTGATCGCTGGCGATGCAGTCGATCGTGCCGTCTGCCACGGCGGCGATCACGGCGCGCCGGTCCTCCTCGCTGCGCAGCGGCGGCGATACCTTGGCAAAGGTGCGGTAGTCGCCGATGGAAAGTTCATTGAGCGCGAAATAATGCGGCGCCGTATCGCAGGTGATTTTCAGGCCGCGCTTCTTGGCGCGGCGGATGCTGTCGATGGCGGCGGCGGTGGTCAGGTGGGCGGCGTGGTAGCGGCCACCTGTCAGCTCCACCAGATGCAGGTCGCGCTCCAGCAGTATTACTTCGGCCGCAGGCGGAATGCCGGTCAGTCCCAGCCGCGTCGCCAGCTCGCCTGCATTCATCGCCCCGCCCTCGGCGAGCGTCGGTTCCTCCGGATGCTGGATGATCAGCAAGCCGAACGTACGGCCATAGCTCAAGCGCGCGGGACAGGACGCGGGCGCTGCCGACCGCAAACTCGCCATCAGTGAAGCCGATCGCGCCGCTTTCCGCCAGCAGGCCCATCTCCACGATATCCCGGCCCTGCAGCCCCTTGGTGATGGCGCCGTAGCAGTAGACCTTGGTCTGCCGCGTTTCCCGCGCGCGCCGGGCGATGAATTCGATTCCAGCGACATCATCGAGGACGGGCTGTGTGTTCGGCAGCGCCACCATGCTGGTTACGCCGCCGGCCGCAGCCGCTGCCGCGGCGCTGGCGATCGTCTCCTTATGTTCCTCGCCCGGCTCCCGCAGCTGCACACGCATGTCGATCAGGCCCGGCGACAGGCAATGCCCGGCGGCGTCGATCATTTCCGTGCCCTCGGGCAGGCCGCTCTTGCCGACATCGGGGCCGAGATCGGCGATCACGCCGTCGACCATGAAGATCCCGCCGCGCTGATCCAGCTTGGTCGCGGGATCCAGCAGCCGGGCGTTGACGATGGCGCGCGGGCGTGTCTGCCGCGGGATGCGGGGTTCCTGCATCATCATGGCGGCCCCGCATTCGGCCGCAGGCTGCGGGTCAGCACATCCAGGCAGGCCATGCGGACGGCCACGCCCATCTCCACCTGCTCGCGGATCAGGCTGCGGTCGATATCGTCGGCGACTTCGCTGTCGATCTCGACGCCGCGGTTCATCGGCCCGGGATGCATGATCAGCGCGTCGGGCTTGGCGTTCGCCAGCTTCTCGTAGTCGAGGCCGAAGAAATGGAAGTATTCGCGGATCGACGGCACATAGCTGCCCTGCATGCGCTCGGTCTGCAGCCGCAGCATCATCACGATGTCGCAATCCCTCAGGCCTTTGCGCATGTCCGTGAAGACCTCGACGCCCATGCGGTCGATGCCAGGCGCCAGCAGCGTCGGCGGCGCGATCACCCGCACTCGCGCGCCCATGGTGGTCAGCAGATGGATGTTGGAGCGGGCGACGCGGCTGTGCCTGATGTCGCCGCAGATCGCCACCAGCAGTCCGGCCAGGCTGCCCCGGCGGCGGCGGATGGTCAGCGCATCCAGCAGCGCCTGGGTCGGATGCTCATGGCTGCCGTCGCCGCCATTGATCACCGCGCAGTCCACTTTTTGTGACAACAAGTTTACAGCGCCGGAGTCGGGATGGCGCACGACGATCACGTCCGGCCGCATGGCGTTCAGTGTGGCAGCCGTGTCCAGCAGCGTCTCGCCCTTCTTGATCGCGCTGGTGGCCACCGACATGTTGACCACATCGGCGCCCAAGCGCTTCGCCGCCAGCTCGAACGAGGTGCGGGTGCGCGTCGAGGTCTCGAAGAAGAGATTGATGACGGTGCGCCCGTGCAGCAGCGAGTCCTTCTTATCGGCCCGCCGGTTCTGCTCGACATAGGAGTCGGACAAATCGATCAGCCCGTCGATCTCCTGGGCTGTCAGTCCTTCAATTCCCAATAGATGACGGCGCGAATAGAAGAGGGAGGAAGTTCGATCGGCCGATGCGCTCATCGGGGGCGGACTATAGGTCCGGGCAATCCGGCGGCGCAAGGGCACGGCGGAAAGGGCCGCCAATGGCCCTGATTCCGCCGGCTATTCGCCTGTTTGCGGCAGACGGCCGCCGAATCACCGGCACGTGAGTCCCTTTGTTGAAATGTTTGCGGTATGCAGTATATGGCCGGCTTGAGTGAGGACTGCGACCGATGGCCCATAGTTTCGATCCGGCTTACCATAAAATCCGGGATGGTGAGCGCTCTCTACAGCTACTGGCTGAAGCGGCGGGGCGACCGGCTGATGCCGCGCCGGGCCGATATCGAGCCGGGGGATATCAAGCCTTTGCTGCCAAATCTGTTCTTGTCGGAGTTTGAAACCGAGCCGTTCCGGGTGCGCTACCGGCTGATCGGCACCGAGATCGTCAATCACGCGCGCTACGATTTCACCGGCCGCTATCTGGACGAGCTTGATTTCAGCGCCTACGACACCGTCGACTGGCAGAGCCTGTACCTCTTGGTCTGGGAGCGGAAGGCGCCCATCTTCGGCGAGGCGCTGGAAACCTTCCGCGACCGGCTGCGGCCGCCCGCACCCTATCAATATTGCATCCTGCCGCTGTCAAACGACGGCGTGAACGCGACCGGCGCGATCGCCATGGAAGAGTATCAGAAACTCAGCCTCCATGAGCGCGAAATGCTGGAGGCGACGTCGCTGAAGGGCCGGCGCTAACATGATAAGTCCCCTCTCCACCACGAAGTGGGGGAGAGGGCAGGGTGAGGGGGTGTCGAAAAGGATTACACTAAATCAGAATGCGCTTCCGGTATTGGCTTTAGCGCGACGCCCCTCACCCTAACCCTCTCCCCGCAAGCGGGGCGAGGGGACATGAATTGTTGCAGTAGCTCTCGATACGCTCAGATCACGCCACGCTGCCGCAAGGCCTCGATCTCCGCTTTCGACATCTGCAGCAGGTCGCCGAGCACGTCCTGCGTATGCTGCCCGCAAAAAGGCGGCGGCAGGCGGTAATCGACCGGCGTTTCCGAGAACTTGATCGGGTTGCCGATGAGGTCGACCGTGCCCGAGGCCGATAGCGGGATGCGGCATGGTGATCTTCATCTCCCGCTGCTGCACCTGCGGATCCTCGAACACCTGGTCCACATTGTTCACCGGGCTGCAGGGCACGCCGAGCTTGGCCAGCCCGTCGATCCACTCCGCCTGTTTCTTGCGCCGCGTCACCGCCGGCAGCAGCTCATAGATCTCCCGCCGGTTGCGCACTCGGTCGGCGTTGGTGAGGAACGCGGATCCTTGGCCAATTCCGGCGCACCGGCGAAATCGCAGAACTTCTGGTACTGCGCATCGTTGCCGACCGCCAGGATGATAAATCCGTCCGAAGCCGGCAGCACATTGTAGGGCACGATGTTCGGATGCTCGTTGCCGACCCGCTGCGGCACCTTGCCGGAGGTCAGGTAGTTCAGTCCGACATTGATCAGCCAGGCCACCTGGCTGTCGAGCAGCGCGAGGTCGATGTATTGCCCCTGGCCGGTCCTCTCCCGGTGATGCAGCGCGCCGAGGATCGCCACCGTCGCATACATGCCGCACATCACATCGGCGATGCCGACGCCGACCTTCATCGGCGGCCGGTCGGCCTCGCCGGTGATGCTCATGATGCCGCCGATGCCCTGGGCCAGCAGGTCATAGCCGGCACGGGGCGCATAGGGTCCCGTCTGGCCGAAGCCGCTGATGGAGCAATAGACCAGCCGCGGAGTTGCCGTCCTTCAAGTCCGCATAGCTCAGCCCATAGCGCGCCATGTCGCCGACCTTGAAGTTCTCGATCATGATGTCGCATTTGGCGATCAGCTTCCTCGCCAGCACCTGGCCCTCGGGCTTGGAGATGTCGACGGTGACCGAGCGCTTGTTGCGATTGGAGCTGAGATAGTAGGCCGCCTCGTCGGTGTCCTTGCCGTCCTTGCCCTTGAGATAGGGCGGCCCCCATTTGCGCGTGTCGTCGCCGGCGCCGGGCCGCTCGATCTTGATCACTTCCGCGCCGAGATCGCCGAGCAGCTGCGTGCAGGTCGGCCCCGCGAGGATGCGGGAGAGGTCGAAAACGCGGATGCCGGAGAGCGGGCCGGTCGAAGTCTGTTCGGTCATGAAGTTCCCGGGGCGAGAGGGCGCAAATCCGCACGGCAGCCAGGCCGATTGGGAATTTGCGCACTCTCCCCGCGGGGCGCGGGACGGTCAAGCCCACCGGCGCGTTCAGGATTTCCAGGGCGGCAGCCGGCCACCACTTTTGGTTGTAATTGTCTGCCAATGTATCGCGCTGGCTGCAATCGCGCAAGGGCTTGTTGGATAACTTCCGCTACCTGCGCGTGCTGGCGCCCAGGGCGTCCAGCGCGCCCTGCAGGATATAGGTTGCCGCCAGGGTATCGACGGCGCGGGCGCGCTTGCTCCGCGTAAGTCGGCCTCGATCATCGGCCGTGTCACCGCCATGGTGGACATCCGCTCGTCCCAGAACGCGATCGGCAAATCGCCGTGGACCAGGAGGTTGCGGGCAAATTGCCGCACCGACTGGCAGCGCGGCCCCTCGCTGCCGTCCATATTCAGGGGCAGGCCGATGACCAGTCCGCCCACATTGCGCTCGGCCATGATCTGCCGCAGCGCCGCCAGATCGGGCGCGAACTTCTTGCGCTGGATGGTGCTGACGGCCGTGGCCACCGACAGCAGCGAATCCGAAACGGCAATGCCGATGGTTTTCTCACCGAGATCGAGGCCCAGCAGCCTTTGCCCGGCAGGCAGGGCGGCGCGAAGTTCCAGCAGCGGGAGGACCGGCATGCGCCGTCTTAGCAAGCGCCGCGCCCCATGGGCAAGCATGACGGCCGCGCAAGCTGTGCGGCGCCGTTGACCTCGCGGCCCGCCGGCGGCGCTCTTGGCCATGGACAAGCCGGGGCCCGATTGGCTTAAGTCCTTTTCGGGCGGCAGCAAACGACCGCACCGGACGATACACAGGAGAACGAACGCCCGGATGGAATGGCTGCTCCACGTCATCCTGCTGTTCAAGGGAATCGGTATCGGATTCGCGGTCGCCGCACCCGTCGGGCCCATCGGCATGCTCTGCGTCCGCCGCACCCTGGCTGACGGGCTAGCTCGCCGGCTTCGTTTCCGGGCTTGGCGCGGCGACCGCCGACGCGATTTACGGGCTCATCGCGGCCGTAAGCCTGTCGTTCATCAGCTCCTTCATCGTCGAGCATAAGGACTGGATCAGTGTCGTCGGCGGAATCTTCCTGCTGTATCTCGGATATGTGGAGCTGAGGGCCAAGCCGATCGATCCGGCCGCGGGCCCGCCGACCACCCTCGGCCTGATCGGCCATTTCTTCACCACCCTGTTCTGGACCCTGAGCAATCCCGTCACCATTCTCACCTTCATCGCCGTTTTCACCGGCCTCGATGTGGCCGGCCCCGGCGGACAGATCGGCTCGCCGGAACGGGAGTTCGCGGGCATCACCGCCTTGGTGATCGGCGTGTTTCTCGGCTCCACGCTCTGGTGGCTGGTGCTGACCCAGGGTGTCGGCATGTTCCGCCACCATTTCTTCGGCGCCGGCCAGACGACCCGCTGGCCCAACTTCATCGCCGGGACGCTGATCATCATCTTCGGACTTTACGCGCTGAGCGCGGTGTTCCGGTTGTTCTAGACGGCGGCCCGGCGGCGCTCGCGCAGCAGCAGGAACGGCTTTTCCACGCCGTAGTGCAGGATCAGGGCCGCCACCGTGGCGATCACCAGATAGGGCGGCAGGAAGACCAGGAACTGCGCGCCCCGGGAAAGCCCGTCGAACCCGCCCAGGCTTTCGCAAAACGCCTGTGCCATCGGCAGCAGCGCCAGATGCACAAGATAGAGGCAATAGGCCAGCCGCGACAGCAGCAGCGCCGGCCGCGAGCGGAACAGCCTGCCGGGGCCGCCCTTGAACACGAGGCCCAGAAGCAGGAGGCCCGCCCCGATGGACAGCAGGCTTTGCAGCGGCACCTTGTCGAAGAAGCCGATGCGGTCGAGCAGCGGCACGAAGCCGACGATGGCGGCGAACAGCGCGGCGCCGGACCAGAACAATGCCTGGGCGCTCGCGCCGGTTCGCCAGCCATGTCAGTCCCGCGCGGTCGCGGTAGAGCAGGGCGCAGAGCATGCCGATGGCCAGCCCCTCATAGCTCGCATGGAACGGGCTGCGGATAGAACTGAAGAAGTTGACATAGTCGATCTCGCCCGGCAGCTCGCCGCCTGGATCAGCCAACGCAGGACAATGGGCAGGGCCGAAAGCGCGGCAATAGCCGCATATTGCTGCGCCGGGCGCCGCAGGCGGAACACGGCCATCAGCAGCAGCGGCGACAGCAGATAGAATTTCTCCTCCACGCCCAGCGACCAGAAGGTCGCGAGGATATTCGACGGCAGGTAATCCTGCAGGAACAGCAGATGATAGCCGATGCGCAGTGCCATCAGCTTCTGGTTCGATCTGCAGATAGGGCACCAGCCCGAACGCCGCCACCAGCATACTGCATAGTACGCCGGCACGATGCGCAGCGCGCGGCGCCACAGATAGTCGCGGAAATCGATCCGGCCATCCTGCCGGCGGTAGCGGCCGCAGATATGATGGGTGATCAGGAATCCGCTGAGCACGAAGAACAGATCGACGCCCACCCATCCGTTGATCAGGGGAATGCCCGCGTCCCAGCCGCCCAGGGGATACAAGCGCCTCGCCCTCGCGCCAGTACGGCCGCACGCCATGACGGAACAGCACGAAGAGGATGGCGAGCGCCCGGAGTCCGTCCAGCTCGGCGATCGACTCCGGCCCGCGGGGCATGGCGAGATAGTCGCGGACGCGCTGTGTCCAACGGGTCGCGGAAGCGGGGGCGAGAGCGAATCGTCACGGCGCTATCAGGCGATGCCGAGCGTCTTCTGCAGGCTCTTGCGCCTGACCTTCCAGATGATGGAATCGGCGATGTAGTGGTGGAAGTTGAGGATCTGGAAGCTGATGACCATGAATCGGCAATGTCGCGGCCGAGAAGGCCAGCGACAGATAGATCGTCGTCGACAGTCCGACGCAGACCAGGAAGTAGATCCAGTAATTGCGGGTCTGGCTGATGTAGGAAAGGAACTTCGCCTGCGGTTCGATGCCGCCCTTGAAGCGGTTGTTGTTGAACATCCAGACGAACAGGATGTACTGCGCGTTGTGCCAGATGTTCACGGTCAACCAGCCGGCGCTGATGTCGTCGATCACGATATAGCCGACGAAGAACATCAGGAAATGCGTGGAGTACATAGAGCGTATGCGCCAGGGGCAGCCGTCCCTGCCACCACAGCAGCAGCCGCGTCACCGCGAACCAGGCGACGCCGGCGACCGCGGCGATCCCCACGATGTCCACCAGCATTCCCGCCACCGGCAGGACCTTGATCGGCATCGACAGGAAGGTCTCCGGCGCCTGAAAGGACCGATTCAGGATGCCCCACAACGGCAGCAGATAGAACGCGACCTGCATGACCGTCAGATTGTCGCCTGGGGATGCCGCCGGCCTTGCGGCGGTAGACCTGGGAAACGCCCCAGCTCTGGCGCGCATAATGGAACCACTGCCAATAGAAATAGAGCGTGACGATCGACCACAGACCGAGGCCGAGATACATCGCCAGCACGCCGGCGAGCACGATCATCGGCAGGTAGAGCACGATGAACCGGTGCGCCCGGAAACTCTCGCGGTCGAAGGTCAGGCGCGTGAATGTCGAGACCACATGGTGGTAGCCGAGCAGCCAGAGGTCCGCCAGCATGATCGGAACCAGGAGCTGCGGATTGAGCGTCACCGCAAATCCCGACAATAGCCCGACTCCGGCAATAGCCGCGATGAAGCCGAGATCGAACTCGCGGCTGCGCAACCAGCCGGACGACGACGCGGCGGCGTTTACGGTCGTGGCGGACATGGCTAATTGCTTACCCAGGCCCACTTACCGAACCCTTAAGGAATGGGTTGCTAGGCGCATCTGCGGGGGGGGACCGGGCAACGCCGATCCCAGTTTCCGCGCGCCGAATTAACCAATTGCATCGCTGGAAACGAGACGGAAATGCCGTTCGATCGCAAGACCGTGGCCCATATCGCAACGCTCGCCCGCATCAAGGTGCCGGAGGGCGATCTCGACGCCATGGCCAAGGAGCTGGACACGATCATTCATTGGGTGGAACAGCTCGGTGAGGTCGATACCGCCAAGGTGGAGCCGATGACCGGCGCCGTGCGCGTCAGCCTGCCGCGCCGCAAGGACGAGATCACCGACGGCAATTGCCGCGACAAGATCCTCGCCAACGCGCCGGAACAGGCCCACGGATTCTTCCTGGTGCCGAAGGTGGTCGATAATGACCGCGCTCACCGATCTCACCATCGCCGGCGCGCTGGACGGCCTGGCGAAGAAGCAGTTCTCCGTCGAAGGAGCTGACGACGGCCCATGTGAAAGCGGTGGAAGCGGCGCGCACGCTCAATGCCTTCGTCACGGAAACGCCCGACAAGGCGATGGCGATGGCCGAGCCGCATCCGACGCGCGACGCGCCAAGGGCGAGGCGGGGCTGCTGGAAGGCGTGCCGCTGGCGATCAAGGACCTGTTCTGCACCGAGGGCGTGCTCACCACCGCCGGCTCCCACATCCTCGACGGCTTCAAGCCGACCTATGAATCCACGGTCACCGCCAATCTGTGGAAGGCGGGTGCCGTGATGCTGGGCAAGGTGAACATGGACGAGTTCGCCATGGGCTCCTCCAACATGACCAGCCATTACGGCTATGTGAACAATCCCTGGACGCGGAAGGGCGACAACCGGCCGCTGGTGCCCGGCGGCTCCTCCGGCGGTTCGGCGGCGGCGGTGGCGGCGCGCATCGCGCTGGGCGCGACCGGCACCGACACCGGCGGCTCGATCAGGCAGCCGGCGGCCTTCACCGGCATCGTCGGCATCAAGCCGACCTATGGCCGCTGCTCCCGCTGGGGCATCGTCGCCTTCGCCTCGTCGCTGGACCAGGCGGGGCCGATGACCCGCACGGTGGAGGACGCGGCGATCATGCTGCAGGCGATGGCCGGCCACGATCCCAAGGACTCGACCTCGATCAACGCGCCGGTGCCGGATTACCGCAAGGCGCTGACCGGCAACATAAAGGGCCTGAAGGTCGGCATCCCCAAGGAATACCGCCTCGACGGCATGGCGCCGGAGATCGAGACAGCTGTGGGCCCAGGGCATGGACTGGCTGAAGCGCGCAGGCGCGGAGATCGTCGATATCTCCCTGCCGCACACGAAGTATGCGCTGCCCACCTACTATATCATTGCGCCGGCGGAGGCCTCCTCGAACCTCGCCCGCTA
Organism: uncultured Alphaproteobacteria bacterium; assembly: GCA_963851215.1. Taxonomy (GTDB): domain Bacteria; phylum Pseudomonadota; class Alphaproteobacteria; order Dongiales; family Dongiaceae; genus DATKFM01. The sequence continues at coordinate 378,217 of CAWKOG010000020.1, read as the reverse complement.
TGACGGCGTGCGCTTCGGCCTGCGGGTGCCCGGCGAGAGCCTGGACGAGCAGTACGAGAACACCCGCGCCGCCGGCTTCGGCAAGGAAGTGCGCCGCCGCATGCTGATCGGCACCTATGTGCTCTCCGCCGGCTACTACGACGCCTATTACCTGAAGGCGCAGAAGGTGCGGGCGCTGATTGCCAACGATTTCACCGAGGCATTCAAGAAGGTGGACATCGTCCTGACACCCTCGACACCGTCGGCTGCTTTCGCGGCGGGCGAGAAGATGGACGATCCCATCGCCATGTATCTCAATGACGTGTTCACGGTGACGGTGAATCTGGCGGGCCTGCCGGGCATCTCCGTTCCCGCAGGCCTCTCGGCGGAAGGCCTGCCGCTGGGCCTGCAGCTCATCGGCAAGGCTTTCGACGAGGAGACGGTGCTGAAGGTGGGGCAGGTGCTGGAAAGGTCCGCAAACTTCACGGCGCAGCCCTGAACGCGAACGGTATCGGAAGATGGCCTGCCGCGGAGCCTATTATGCAATCGACAATGAACAGCGAGCGCATATTCAATCGCTATCAGGGATTGATGTCGGTTTCATACATCCACGATCTGTACCGTGACTTGCCATCACCGCCACTATCAGGACGTCGACAAGGCGTGGGACGCCATACATCGATGCCTCACGGGGGACTCTGATCCCGAGTTCGTCCATGCTTCCGCTGGCTCATATCCACTCAATCAATGTGTCCTCGGCGGACAACCGCTCTACGATGGCAACGACTACATCATCATGTTGATTGAACCGGCGGCGTTGCAGGACCTGGTTGCGGCGCTCGAAACGATCGACGAGCCGTGGATGGAACGGGCCTACCACGCGACCTGCAAACACGTGTTTCCTGAGTATGGAGCCGAAGACTGTGGATACACGCTGAACTGGTTCTTGGATCTGAAGGTATTTCTTGAAGCGCGCGGTGGAACGCAAACCGAGCGGTGGTCTTCTATGCGGATCAATAGCGCTTCTACTGACCGCGAACGATTACGCTTGTTGAAGGTGTCTTGCATGGGAATAGCCAAATGACCGCCAACGGAAATCTGATCGAAGGACGCACCGGTTCCTGGGAAGTCATCCTCGGACTGGAGGTGCATGCCCAGGTGATCTCCAAGTCCAAGCTGTTCTCCGGCGCCGCCACGGAGTTTGGCGCCGAGCCGAACACGCCAGGTCAGCCTGGTGGATGCGGCTTTTCCCGGCATGCTGCCGGTGATCAACGAGATCTGCGTCGAGCAGGCGGTGCGGACCGGCCTTGGGCTTGAACGCGCAGATCAATCTGCGCTCGGTGTTCGACCGCAAGAACTACTTCTACGCGGATCTGCCCGCCGGCTATCAGATCTCCCAGTTACCCAGCCGGTGGTCGGCAAGGGCACGATCGTGCTCGATCTTGCCCGAAGGAAGGACCCGCGAAGTCGGCATCACCCGCCTGCATCTGGAGCAGGATGCGGGCAAGAGCCTGCATGACCAGCATCCGACCAAGACCTATATCGATCTCAACCGCTCCGGCGTGGCGCTGATGGAGATCGTGTCGGAGCCGGACATGCGCACGGCCGAGGAGGCGGCGGCCTATCTGAAGAAGCTGCGCTCCATCCTGCGCTATCTCGAGACCTGCGACGGCAACATGGAGGAGGGCTCTCATGCGCTGCGACGTCAATGTCAGCGTGCGCAAGCCGGGCGCGCCCCTGGGCACGCGCTGCGAGATCAAGAACGTGAATTCGATCCGCTATGTGCAGCAGGCGATCGAGTACGAGGCGCGGCGCCAGATCGAGGTGCTGGAGGAGGGCGGCGAGATCAAGCAGGAGACGCGCCTGTTCGACGCCAACAAGGGCGATCACCCGCCCCATGCGCTCGAAGGAGCACGCCCACGACTATCGCTATTTCCCCGATCCCGACCTGCTGCCGCTGGAGTTCGACCAGGCCTGGGTGGAGAAGATCAGAGCCGACCATGCCCGAGCTGCCCGATCCGAAGAAGGCGCGGTTCATGGCGGAATACGGCCTCTCCGCCTACGATGCCGGCGTGCTGGTCGGCGAGAAAGAGACGGCGGCGTTCTACGAGGAGGTGCTGAGCGGCGGAAAGCGGGATGCGAAGATCGCTGCCAACTGGATGACGAGTGAGCTGTTCGGCCTGCTCAACAAGGCCGGCAAGGCGCATCGCGGAATCGCCTGTCTCCGCCAGGGCTCTCGGCGGCCTGATCGATCTCATCGGCGACAACACCATCTCGGGCCGTATCGCCAAGGACGTCTTCGCGGAGATGTTCGAGAGCGGCAAGGAAGCCGCCGCGATCGTCGAGGCCAAGGGCCTGCGCCAGGTCACGGACACCGGCGAGATCGAGAAGAAGATCGCCGAGATCATGGCCGCCAACGCCGACAAGGTGGCGGAATACCGCGCCGGCAAGGACAAGCTGTTCGGCTTCTTCGTCGGCCAGGTCATGCGCGCCATGGCCGGCAAGGCCAACCCGGCGATGCTCAACGACCTCCTGAAGAAGAAGCTGCAGGGCTGATTACCGGATTCACTGCACAATTTGGTAGGGGGCGACCAAGGCGGTCGCCCTTTTCAGAGCGCCTTTGCGCTCTTCGACACTGAGGCGACCGCCGTCGCCCCTGACGGTGCATTTCCGCGTCTCTCGTGGGGATTCGATGCCGGACGCCGTGCAGCGCTACGCCGCCTTCGCGCCCCCGTGATGCTCGTCGAGGTAGCGCTCGAAATGCGGGCAGGAACTCCGGCAGCGATTTGCGGCCAAAGCCGATGCGGAAGTGCGAGTTCCCGTAATTGTAGGTCGTGCTCGGCAATAGCGTCACGCCGGCGCGCTTGATCGCGTCGAGCGCGAACTGCTCCACGTCCATGTCCAGCTTCAGCCGCGGAAAGGCGATCGAGCCGGCGCGCGGCCGCACCCAGGAGAACAGGTGTGCGTAGCGCGCGAAGAATCCGTCCAGGAGTTTCATGTTCGCCAGCACGATGCCGCGGTTGCGCATGACGATGCCGGCGCGGTGCCGCAGTGCCAGTGTCGCCAGGAACTCGCTGGGCGCGCTGTTGCACATCGACGTGTAGTCCTTGAGCATGGCCATGCGGTCCAGCACGCCGGCGTCGCGCGTTGCCACCCAGCCGATGCGCAGTCCCGGCAGGCCGTAGGTCTTGGACATCACGCCCAAGCTCACCGCCTTCTCATAGAGATCGCAGGCGGCGGGCAGGGTATCGGCCGGATCATGCTCCAGCTCCCGGTACACTTCGTCGGAGAACAGCAGCAGCCCCGCCTTCCGGCACATCTCCACCAGCCGCGCCTGCTCGCCCGCCGTCATCAGATAGCCGGTCGGGTTGTGCGGCAGGTTGACGATCACAGCCCGCGTCTTGGCCGTGATCAGCTTCGGCAGCTCGTCCAGATCGGGCGCCCAGCCGTGATCCTCACGCGCCAGCCAGGGCACGATATCGCAGCCGATGCTGCGGGCGATCTCCGACAGCGCCTGATAGTGGGGCGTCTGCACGATCACGGCATCGCCGGGCTCCAGCGCGGCTTGCATGAAGTTGGCGATCGGCTCCACAGCGCCGGTATGGACCAGCACCTGTTCGGGAGCGATGCCCCGGTACAGCCGCGTGATCTCCATCCTTAGCGCGGGTGCCCCTGGCGATTCCGTATAGCCGAGCCGTTGATGCAGGAACTTGTCGGCCGCGTCCGGCTCCAGCGCCAGCAGCTCGCCGATGGTCAGTGACTCGCAGTCCGAACCCGAGATCAGGTAGGGCGCGGAAAATTCATACTTGGCGTAGTAACGTTCGATCTTGAAGGGTGAGGGGCGCATGGAACATACCGTATGCTTGTCGACTGGTTAGTCTGTATCTAGCCGCGAAATCGCTTCCGGTGCAATCCGCCGGGCGGCCGCCTGGTTCTTGCGGTGCCGTGCGAATCCGCGATCTACTCTGCCGCCGTAAGGGAGTTGCCGATGCCGCAGGCCGCCAAATCGCTGCCCACATTTTCCATTGTCGTGGAGTGGGAGAACGCCCGCTGGGCCGATCTCGCGCGCACGCGGAAGATGCTGGCGGCGCTGCGGCCGCAGCTCGCGGAGCTCCGGCCGCGCTTTCAGGAAACGCCCGCCATCATCTTCGTCTATGACCGCTTGCGCATCGATCCCCAGGTGATCGAGCGCTGCCTGAAAGACAGTTTCGCCACGACCGACGGCCTCTGCACCCTCCGGCCTCTGCCCGTCGAAGGCATGGGCTATTACCAGCTCAAGAACGCCGGCGCGGCCGTCGCGACGGGTGAGATCGTGATCCTGCTGGATTGCGACGTGATCCCCGAACCCGGCTGGCTCGAGGCCATGCTGACGCCATTCCTTGACGCGAAGATCGAGGTCGTCACCGGCCAGACCTATATCGGCCCGGACACGCTCTACGCCAAATCGGCGGCGCTGTTCTGGGTCTTCCCGCTGCGGCGTGGCGAGAGCGGCCTGGTTAAGGTCAAGCACGCCTTCGCCAACAACGCCGCCTTCCGCCGCAAACTCTTCCTGCGCCATCCCTATCCCGACGAGGAGATGCATCGCGGCAATTGCCGCCTGTTATCGCGAGATCTGTTTGCCCGGGGCGTCGACATCCATCAGCAGCTCGCCGCCCGGGTCAATCATCCGCCGCCGGCGGGGCTGGGCCAGTTTTTCGTGCGCGGCTTCTGGCGCGGCCATGACGATCTGCTGCTCGCCGACCGGCTGCAGCGGCAGAGTTTCCCGCAAGTCATCGGCGCCGCCGCAAAGCGCTTGCGCGAAACCCACCGCCGCATCGTCACCCAGCATCGCGCCGTTGATCTTAGCGCCGGCGGAGCCGCCGTCGCCTATCTATTGGGTCTCGCCTACAACTTGCTGGCCGCCGGCGGCGCCATCATGGCGCGTGTTGCGCCGCGGATGCTTCATCGCTGGGTGCCGAAGTAAGGGGATTCACGCCCTTGCGCTTTCAGCGGCAAAGCAACATGTTTCAACGCAAGCCCAGAACTGAACACTGACAACCGGGGACTCAACACATGGCGAGGAAAGCAAAGCGCGCCGCGGCTCGTGGCGCCAAGGCGAAGAAGACCGCGCGCAAGGTTACCGCGAAGAAAGTGCCAGCGAAGAAAGTGCCAGCGAAGAAGGCGGAGATGATCGATCTCTTCACCGACACCACGCCGAACGGCTACAAGGTGTCGATCTTCCTGGAAGAGGCCAAGCTGCCCTACACCAGCCATTACGTGGACATCAGCGCCGGCGACCAGTTCAAGCCGGAATTCCTGGCCATCAGCCCCAACAACAAGATTCCCGCGGTCACCGACCGCAACGGCCCGGGCGGCAAGCCCTATTCGCTGTTCGAATCCGGCGCGATCCTGCTCTACCTCGCGGAAAAGACCGGCAAGTTCCTGCCGAAGACAGAGCGCGGCCGCCACGACGTGATCCAGTGGCTGATGTTCCAGATGGGCAACATCGGGCCGATGCTTGGCCAGGCAGGCCATTTCCGCAACTACGCATCGGACAAGATCCCCTATGCCATCAACCGCTACACCAACGAGGCGAACCGCCTCTATGGTGTGATGGACAAGCGACTGGGCAAGGCGCCCTACCTCGCCGGAGCATACTCCATCGCGGACATGGCGGTTTGGCCCTGGCTGCGCTTTCCGGACCGCCACGGCGTCAATGTCGACGACTACCCCAACCTGAAACGCTGGCGCGACGCGATCGCCGCCCGCCCCGCCGTCCAGCGCGGCCTCAAGATCCTGGCGGAAAAAGTGCGCACCGCGCCCATGGACGACAAAGCCAAGGAAATCCTCTTCGGCGCCACGCAGTACAAGAAGCATTAGGCCGAAGTTCGGCCGATCGGCGAGGAACGCCGCTGGTCCAATCCCCTACGCGGCCCGCTGCTGTCTCCGGTAGGCGGTCGGGCTGACGCCGAAGGCGTCGCGGAACCGGCTGTTGAAGGTCGAGAGGTCGCCGAAGCCGGTCCCGAACGCAATCGCCGACACCGGCTCGGCGGTCATCGCCAGGCGCACGGCCGCCCGGCGCATCCTGACACTGAGCAGGAACTGGTGCGGCGTCATGCCGACGGTGTGACGGAAGGTGCGGAGAAAGTGATACTTGCTCATGGCGGCAATGCCGGCCAGCAGGTTCAGGTTCAGGGATTCCTCGGCGTGGATTTCGATATAGCTGATCGCTTCACGCACGCGCCGTTCGTCGCGGGCCGACACGCGGGCGCGGCGCGGCGCCGGGCCTGACAAGCTGCCGATCACCGCTTCCACAAGGCGTGGCACCGTCTCGTCGATTTCCAGATGGTCGGCGCTTGCCGCTCGTGCCTCTGCCCACACCAGCCAGGGCATGACCCGCGGAATGGCCGGGAGCGTGGCGGTGGGGAACGCGAACCTGCTCGAACCGGCAATGCTGGCCGCCACTTCGCCAAAGTACTCGGGGGCAATTTGCAGGGCCACGCAGCGGTCGCCCGTGCTGTGATCGTGCCCGCACTCGTAACAGGCGCCGGCATTGCCGAGCAGGAACGTCCCGGGATACAGCACCGCCCGGCCGGTATTGCCGCGATAGTTGAACGATCCCTCGATGACCGCGGCGATCGTGACCTGGTCATGCGACTCCTCGAACGGGCGATCGGATGGCCCCGCCGTGCAGACATACTCGGTGACGCGCCATTGCCGTCCGGCACTCATCGGCCGTGCAAGCGGCGCGCCGCCAAGGCGCGCGTCCATTGCACTCGCTGCATTCTCATTTTTCATGACAGCAACTTAGCAATTTTCCCCAAGCCAGGGAACCTTTTCCCCGGCATCTTCCGGCTCGAACGAAGAGGGGAGCTGTCTGGCCGTTGCAGCCCGGCGCTCGACTCTGCCGCTTCTCTGAAAACATTGGGAAATCACCATGTCATCTGCCATCAGCTATCTGCCGCCGCGCGGCGCGTTCAGCGAGTTGAGTTTGCTTAACGCCCAATTCATCGAGAATTTCGTACGAAATGACGTGAAGTTGCACGATGCGATGCTGCACGCCGAATTCATCGGCATTCAGGGCGACGGCTCGCGCATCGATCGCGCCGCCTATCTCAGGAAATGGGCCACCGGATTCGACCCCGAGGTCATCGTCTATTGGGATGTCCGCGACGAGCTCATCACCGTCATCGGCAACACCGCGCTGGTCCGCGCGACGAACAAGGAGATCTGCCGCCGCGGCGGGCAGGACATCGCGGCGATGTCGACCTACACCGACACCTATCTCTATGAAGGCGGCGCGTGGAAATGCATCCAGGCGCAGATCACGCCGGTCGCGCCCGGCCGCGAGCCCGGCGAGGACACCATCATCGCCGTCTACATCAAGGGCGTGCGCCAATGATGCCGGTCGGCAGTGACGTGGCGCGGCGGGCCAGGCCACCCGAAACATCGAACCGCAGAGGCACAGAGACGCAGCGGCGCCAAAGGCGTTTTCACATTCGCCAAACGGCGCCGGCGCCGCGGCATGCCCTTCCCTGGGTGCCGCCGGCGCACGCACGGACCGGCAGCGTTCGTCGAGGCCTGCTCCCTGCGTCTCTGTGCCTCTGCGGTTCCCGGTCGGGGCGGCGAAATGCCGCGGGCAGATCCGGGCGATAGCTGCCTCGGCCGGTGAAGGCACGACCATGGCCCTGTGATCGCTGCTTTGCCGCCCCCAGGCCGCCCGGCTACAATCGGGGGGAATGAAGCAAAATTTCGAGCAGGACATCGCTGCCGTCGGCAGCATCAAGATCATCCCGACAATCCTCGATATCGTCTGCCGCACCACGGGCATGCGGTTCGCCGCGGTTGCGCGGGTAACCGAAGACCGCTGGATCGCCTGCAGCGTCCGTGACGACATCGCCTTTGGTCTCAAGCCCGGCGGCGAACTCAAGGTCGAGACCACAATTTGCCACGAGATCAGGCAGAGCGGGCAGGCCGTGATCATCGATCATGTGGCCGAGGATCCGCTCTATTGCCGGCACCACACCCCGGCGACGTATGGCCTGCAGAGCTACATCTCCATGCCGATCAAGCTCGCCGACGGCACGTTCTTCGGCACGCTCTGCGCTATCGATCCCGAACCGCACCGCCTGAACACGCCCGAAACAATCGCCATGTTCGAGATGTTCGCCGATGTCATCGCCCACCATCTCAACGCGATCGACGAGGTGAAATCCGCAGAGGCGACCTTGGACGGCGAGCGCCGCAACACGGCGCTCCGCGAGCAGTTCATCGCCGTGCTGGGTCATGACCTGCGCAATCCGCTGGCGGCCATCGATGGCGGCATGCGGCTGCTGCTCAAGACGCCGCTGAACGATCAGGCCACGAAGGTCGTCGGCATGGTGCAGAACAGCGTCAAGCGCATGGCGGAATTGATCGGCAACGTCACCGACTTCGCCCGCGGCCGCCTGGGCGGCGGCCTGGCGCTCAACCTCGCCGCCGAGCCGGTGGAGCCGATGCTGCGGCAGGTGGTTGCGGAACTCCAGACCACCGCGCCGGAACGGGTGATCCAAACCAGCCTCGCCTTGACCGAACCCGTCCGATGCGACCGCGTCCGGTTGGGGCAGCTCGTCTCGAACCTGCTGTCCAATGCGCTGACTTATGGCGCGCCGGACAAGCCGGTGCGCCTGGAGGCGGCGACGCGAGACGGCCGCTTCGAGCTTGCCGTCATCAATGGCGGCGATCCGATTCCGCCGGCCGCGCTGGAAAGCATCTTCGAACCCTTTACCCGCGGCACTTACCGCCCAAACCAGCAGGGCCTAGGCCTCGGCCTCTACATCGCCCACGAGATCGCCAAGGCCCATGGCGGAATCATCGACGTCAACTCTACCCCGGCCGAAACCCGCTTCACCTTCCGCATGCCGCTGGAAGTGCGGGCGAGAGACTGAGGAGAAATCCGGGTTGGACCGCTAGCGTGGAGGTGAGGGCTGCCACGTAGCATCCTGCGTGAAGACCTCGCTGCCGTCAGGTTGCGCGATCCATATCTCATTGAAGTAATGGCGGATGAAATGTCCGGGAACATTGATCGACTCCAGGCTGACCTGGCAGTTTCCCTCGGAGCAGGACCCGTCCTGGTAGTAGAAGCTCGCATCCTGGCGGAATAGGTCGCTGTTGTCATAGGCATGGAGTTTTACCCGAAAGTCCTGATGCCGCAGGAAATGTCCGGGATAGTTTGCTGATTTCAAACTCACCCCGATGGGTGAACCATTTAGCGCTGGGCGCACGAAGAACGCCGAATTGGCGCGATCGAGATCGCTGACGATGGGCGAGATTTCGCCCAGCGAGTTGCGGTGGCGGATGTACCGGTCGGGATAGTTGGACGACTGGAATGAAATCAGGCCAGCCGGCGCAGTTCTGAATGGCGGGGGCACCCGCCGCCAAGTGGAATCCAACCGGAAGAGCTCGCTGCCATCGTCCTGGGCGATCCACAATTCGTAGTTCGAGTGCCGGATGAAATGGCCGGGGAAGTTGCTCGATTCAAATCGCACCTGACAGAAGACGCCGCGGCAAGAATAGGGTTGCCGCAGAAAGGTGGCATCCTGACGGAAGAGGTCGCTGCCGTCGTTCTGGTGCAGCTTCAGGCGATAATCCTGGTGCCGCAGAAAATGACCGGGATAGTTGACCGATTTGAAAGTCACGGAGTTCGGCACGCCGGTGAGTCCGGGACGGACGATGAACGATGAGTCCACTCGGTCCAGATCGCTGCTGATCGTCGTCAGGTCGCCGAGGTAGTATCGATGCCGGATGAAATGTCCGGGATAATTCATGGACTCGAAGGAAGCGACATAGCTTGGAAGCTGCGGCCCGCCGTCTGCCGGCGCTGGCGGTTGCGGCGGCGGAACCGGCGCCTGTTCCGGGGGGAATGTCGTAACGACAGCGTAACCGACGCTGTTCTCGTCGGAACATACCCGGTTGGTATCGAACACGGCACAGACGCGGTATTGGTAGGTGCGATTTGGTTCCAATCCCGTTATCGACCAGACGCGCTTGTCCTGGTCCGGCAGCCAGTAGGCGTAGGGGTGATCCTGTTCAATGGCGAACCAATAGACGTCATCGCCGCTATGCTCCCAGGTAAGCGTAATCATGCCCGGTGCGTTGGCAAAGGCGACGACGTCAGTGGGTTGCTCCGAACCTTCTGCGGCCGCATTGCCGGCGCTCGACAGCATGAACATGGCCATCGTAGCGATCGCCAGCAGGCCTGCGGAAAACCGTGCAAGCTGTTCTCCAATCAGGAAGCCGGCTGCGGAGGTCAGCCATCGGCGGACAGTGCCGTGGCCTGAGGGCTGCGGTAGGGCAATTGAACCAATGATATGTGACATCGGGGGCCTACATGCTGTTGTTTCGATCGATGGGATGACGGGCCAGGGGAATTGGCCGCGGCGCACCTCTCATGTTCTGACCCGGGCCTGTCTGCGGGTAGCCGCATCGAGACGTTGACCCGGAGTCCAGGCATCGGTCAGCCGAACTTCATTGGAGCGGAAGCCGAATTGGAGCGGAAGCCGAGTGTCAGCGGTTGAAGTTACCGGCGTCGGAACTCAACATGCCGATCAAAGCGCGGGAAATCTCCGGGCTCAGTGAGTTTTCGCACTGAACGAGTTTGTTTTTGATCCTATCGGGACTGCCCGCGACTCCAGCAGCCGATTGCTGGGTCATGGCGCTAGGCGCACGCCATCGGTGCGCCGCGCGCTACCTCCGTTCGACCCACCGCGCCAGCTGTTCCAGCGAGATCCGCGATCCCGCCTCGTTATCCGCCGCCCGCACGCCCGGCGGCAGGTTCTCGCACAGCACCGTGACCTTCGTCCCGCCGGGCGCCTCGTCGAACGTCCAGGTGACCGTCATCTCGCCGCCGAAGGCCGGATCGTCGCTGTGGAACTTGACGGCCTCCACGATCCTGCGCGGCGGCGTCAGCTCCAGGAACCGCACGGTGACGCGATCCTCGCTGTCCGATGTCTTGCCACGGAAAGCGCGCTCGCCCGGCGGATAGAACAGCGACAGCTCATAACCCCGGCCCGCCCGCGCGTCGAAGGCATGGAACGCGCCCGTCATCGGCGCCGGCGGCAGCCAGGCGAGAAGGGCGGCCGGGTCCATGAAGGCGGCGTAGATCGCCTCAATCGGGGCGCCGATGACCTGCGATACGCGTGTCGAGGGTTTCTGCGACATCTTGAGCGATAATAGACCGAAAGAGGCCATCAGCCAGGAACATGCCGTGTGACCTGTCTGACCCAATGCTGACAAAATTGGCCAGTTCAGATTCTCTCATCCAGCAAACAGTTCAATAACTTGCATGGACCTGAAGACGGGGGAATAACAGTCGCGCGCCCGGTGTTGCATAAGCAACGACCCCGCCCGGGAGCACGCCCGTCTGCGGATTGACGGACTGTTGCGCCATCCGCAATTGGCGGCTCGCGAGCAAAGGCAATACCTGCGACATGCCACAGGAGAGGCTAATGACCGTTAGCGTGCAGAAAGAAGCTGTCGTCGATTCGATTGCTCTACGTGAGGAGGTCAAGACCAAGTATCGCGAAGTCGCGCTGGATCCCCATGGAAAATTTCATTTCCACACGGGCCGCGTTCTTGCACGGCGCCTCGGCTACGATGAGGCGCTTGTTGCATCGTTGCCGGACGAGGCGGTGGAGTCCTTTGCGGGCGTCGCGAACCCGTTCTCTCTTCGAAACCTCTCGGCAGGCGAGCGCGTTGTCGATGTCGGGTCGGGTGCGGGTTTCGATTCCTTCGTCGCCGCCAATCAGGTCGGGCCTGGTGGAAAAGTCATCGGCGTCGACATGACGGATGAGATGCTCACAAAGTCGCGCCGGACGGCCGCGAAACTGGGGTTGGCAAATGTCGAGTTCCGCGAAGGGCTGGCAGAGGATTTGCCGGTCGAGGACCGATGGGCGGATGTCGTGATCAGCAACGGCGTGATCAACCTTTGCGCCGACAAGAAGGCGATATTCACGGAAATCTTCCGCGTTCTACGTCCGGGTGGACGACTTCAGTTCGCCGATATTGCGAACGGCAAATCCGTCCCCGAGGCCGCGATAAAGAACATCGATCTTTGGACAGCGTGAATTGCCGGTGGTCTGCCGTGTGCAGCCTGGCAAGAAATGTTGGAAGAGATCGGGTTCGCAGGCGTCCGGATTGGACCGGCCGTTGACACCTTTGAGGGCGCAGGCGGCGAGAAAAACGCCCGCCGGTTCGAAGTCTACGGTTATCCGTTCATCGCCGAAAAGCCCAGGTGAACCTGGCGGTCCGTTGACTTAAAGCGCACCTGCCGGCCGCATTCCCATCTGGTGCGAGCATTTTTCTGTCGCATCGTTGGAACAAGATAGCAATTTCGGAATTTCTGAATAATCGGGCTTTCAAAGATCGCCTCGACCGGGCAAAGGCGGCCGAGAGGAAACGCAGAATGAATTACGCCTGCACCTATTGCGGATACTGCAGCCTCACGATTGTCAGGGACTACACGGGTGCGCCCTATGGCCTGTGCCAACGCTGCTACAGACGCGACCCGTTCTACAGGTTCAAACCGGTCAGCCGGCCGATTGACAAGACCGCGGCTGACTTGCCGCTGTCGGCAACAGGCGCCGAGGCCGATCCACTGCCGACCTAGGCGCCGGAGGCTTAGCGATTCTCCTTGCCGCGCTTGCAAACCGATATCGTTCCGTCGGTCTCCAAAACTGCATAGGCGACCTCCCGCGGGGAGAAGCACTGGTGCGCGCACGGGGCCATCAGTAGATCGCTATGCGCGATTGATTCCTTCCGCAGCGAGGAATAGTCCACGATGCCGTTCCGGATGAGCAACCGCGGACGGCCTTCGATCAACCGCTCGAACCGCTTCGAATAAGTTCCGAGCCGGCCCATGAGCCAATTAACCGCGAGCATGGCAGCCACGACCAGGAAAGCGGCGATGATGGAATTGTCGTCGGCCCGGATCGCATTTGATGCTCCCTCGCTAATCAGCAGCAGCAGGACCAGGTCGAATGGGGTAAACTCGCCGACCTGACGCTTGCCGGTAAGCCGCAGCATGACGAAGACCATGAGATAGACCAGCGCGCCGCGGGCGAGAAGCTCCCACCAGGGCAGGGACAATTCGAGCATGCCGGAGTCCCTGGCGCTACACCCGAGGCGGATCGCTATCGCGGGCAAAATGCCGATGCTGGGTCAGAGCCGCAATGAACGCGTCGGCCGCCCCATCCACCGCCGGACTGTCGTACCGCAGCAATCCCGGATCCTTCCCATCGATGGGGATGGATGTCTTTGCCAGAATGTCGGTGGCGCTTCCCATCAAGAGGATCGTCTTGCAATGACGGTATTGATCCTTCAGGAACTCCATCGCATGGCCATTCTTGGCGAACGCCTCGACCGCCTTGCCGCCGCCGGGAATGATCATCCCGTCCCATAGGGCGGATGGCATTGTCTCGATGGAGGCATCAGCCTGGATTGCATCTCCTTTCTTGCATTGCACAGGGCCGAGCTTGATGCCGACGAAGCCTGGCACCGCGCCTTCGGCAATGAGGCGTGAATGGAGTTCCCGTGCCGCCTCGCCATCGACGCCATCCGCAACGAAGATTGCAATGTGCCGCGTCCCGATGCCCTCAGTACCGGGCCGGGCAAACAGCGAGAGCGCCTTGGACCGCGAGACTTCCGGCTTGGCTACGGTTTTCGCCAGCTTCGGCAACGGTTTTGGCAGGCTGCTCATGCCCAATCCGTCCGCGACAGCCTGCGCGAGCGTGTCATCCACATTTCGCAGCTGCGCCACCACGCGCTCGCGGATCGCGGCCGTCTGAACTTTGGTCAGCTCGAAGCGAAAGGCGCGGATGATATGCTGGCGTTCGACATCGCTTTGGCTGTTCCAGAAGAGCGTCGCCTGGGCATAGTGCTCGGCGAACTTCTCCGGCTTTCCCCGGACCTTGTCGTCCTCTACCGGCTGCGGAAATGAACGGAAACCCGACATTCCCGCCTGGTACGGGCAGCCGCCGCCCAATGAGTTCGGTTCGTAGGCAACCCGGCCGCGGGGTATCGCCTGGCGGTGCATGCCGTCCCGCTGGTTGTTGTGCACCTGCGCAACCGGCGCATTGATCGGGATTTCGTGGAAATTGGCACCGCCCAGGCGGCTGATCTGGGTATCGACATATGAGTGAATGCGTCCGGCGAGCAGCGGGTCGTTGCTGAAATCCAGGCCGGGGACGATATGCGCGGTGCAAAAGGCAACCTGTTCCGTCTCCGCAAAGAAGTTGTCGGGATTGCGATTGAGCACCAGCTTGCCGATGGGCCGCACCGGCACCATTTCCTCGGGGATGAGTTTGGTCGCATCGAGCACATCGAAGGAGAAGCCTTCGGCTTGCTTCTCCGTGAACACTTGAATGCCCAGTTCGTACTCGGGAAACGCTCCGGCCTCGATCGCTTCCCAGAGATCGCGGCGGTGGAAGTCAGGATCCGCGCCGGAGATCTTGACCGCTTCGTCCCAGACCAGCGAATGCGTGCCGCCCGTCGGATTCCAGTGAAATTTCACGAAACGCGATTGCCCGGCTTCATTCACGAAGCGGAAGCTATGCACGCCGAAGCCCTGCATCATGCGGTAGCTGCGGGGAATTGCCCGGTCCGACATGACCCACATCAGCATATGCGTGGTCTCCGGCATCAGCGAAACGAAGTCCCAGAAGGTATCGTGCGCCGACGCCGCCTGCGGCATGCCGTGATGCGGCTCCGGTTTCACCGCGTGAATCACATCCGGAAATTTCATCGCGTCCTGGATGAAGAAGACAGGAATGTTGTTCCCGACGAGATCCCAATTGCCTTCGTCCGTATAGAATTTCACCGCGAAGCCGCGGACGTCGCGGGCCGTGTCCGTGGAGCCGCGCTCGCCGGCCACCGTCGAGAAGCGCACGAATGCCGGCGTGCGCTTGCCGGCCTCGGCGAAAATGGAGGCACGCGTCAACTCGGCCAGGCTCTCGTAACACTCGAAATAGCCATGGGCGCCCGAGCCGCGCGCATGAACGATGCGCTCGGGAATGCGCTCGTGATCGAAATGGGTGATCTTCTCGCGGAGGACGAAGTCTTCGAGCAGCGTGGGTCCACGAAATCCCGCCTTCAGGCTGTTCTGGTTGTCGCCGATCGCCACGCCCTGGTTGGTGGTCAGCGGCCTGCCGCTGGAATCCACGCGCACGCGGTCCAGCGGCTTGGCGGCCTGATTCTCGCCGATCTCTGGCGAACCTGCGCCCAATTTTGCCGAAGCCGTGTCTTCGCTCAGCGTGCTGCCGGTCACGCTGACATCCGGTACCTCGACGGCCTGGCCGGTGGCCGGACGGCGGGCTGCGGCGCCGAACTCGGACGGTTTTGCGGCATTGAATGGAAAGGCGGCGGCGAGCGCCTCGGTGCCGGCCTGCTTTGCCGCCGCGGCGTCGGTTCTATCACGGGCGGGATCTTTGCCTGCCGGCCCGCTCACGGTCGAACGCGCCGATGATCGCGCCGAAGCGCCGGCACTGGCGTGGGGTTTCTGACTCTGTCCTTTGGAACCGGACTTCTTGGACGCATTCTTCTTGCCACTGGCCATATGACTTAACTCCTAGGCTGCATGCCGGTTTGAGAGATGGCGGACATCGTCGTCGCTGCCGGTTTTAGAAGCAGGCTAGCAACGCTTCTAACCAACTGTAGGCAAACTGAATTGTTCCCCCTATGCCGCCACGGCGGCATTTCGGGAGCTCGTGCCGGAATCTGCCCAGCCGCCGAACCCCGCTGCGGCGCTGGCGCAGACCGGAATCCGCGCAAAACGGGAACAACGGTGAATAGGGCAGGTTGTCCAGAAGAGCGAACCAAGGGAGGTGCTGCGATGGCCGGCAAGCAGAAGAAATCGGGTTACGAATTCACGGACTTTGAAGCGGACCGGCCGGGCGATACGTCGCCTGACGGTGACCCTTCGGAATCCGGGCACCCCGCCCGCGAGAGCGAGCCCTGGAACGAGGCGCGCCGGGAATCGTCCGAATTTCCGATCTCCGAGGGATCCGACGTTTCCGCCAACCAGGCGAACGATCCGGGCGATGGCGGATTTCAGGAAACCCTCAGGCAATCCGCGGAGGAAGGGAGACGGCGCCTATCGGCCGCCGTGACTCGCGGATATGCGGCCGGGAGCGACGGCCTGGAAGATGTCGAAGGCGAAATGTCGACGCGGCCCTGGAGTACATTTCTGACTGGCGCGCTTCTGGGCGGAATAGCCGGATACCTGATCGCGACGCGCCGATAGCCGGTCATTTCCGGCGCCGGAGCCGCGAGCGCGAGGAGCAGGGTGCGCCGCGGCGGAAAGGCTCAGAACCCCGGCGCGGGGGTCTAGCGAACCCTTACTCGGCTAGGGTGATCCGCCGCCGGCTTTGTCGTCTGTTGCTTTCTTGGCGACCTTCTTCGGCTTGTCAGCCGGCTTGCCGCTGTCGATGGCGGCATCCCTTGCCAGGCGCAATGATTTGAGCCGGGCAATTTTCGCCGTTTCGACATCGGATCTGTGCTGCTGGAACAACCGGACTTCGGAATCGAGCCGCTGCCGCTTGTCGAACAATTCCTCCGCGCGGCGCCGGCTCGTCGACCGCGTATCAGTTGATGATTCTGCCATAGGTGTATTTTCGCCTTTCAGTTCCGCTGAAGCGCCGCAAGAACCCGGGATTGGAGGGCTACGTCGGACGGCGCGGTGCGGGGGGTCTTGATATCAATGCAGAAAACTCGCGAATGTTCCAGCGTTATCCTCTGGCTGAGCCACTGCAGAGTCGATTTTCTCGACGCATTTGGGCACGGCGAAATCACTTGCCCTGACCCCGGTGCTAGCGATTGAAGGCTCAGGCCTCGGCAATGACCGCGATGGACACTCGCAGGCCAGGAATTCTGACGGGCAGTTTTGCCCCTTGCCGCGCCGGCGGGTTCGCCGGAAACCACTTGATCCACTCCTCGTTCATGCCCGCGAAGTCTGCTTCCTCCAGAAGGATGACGGTGGCGCTCGCGACCCGATCGAGCGACGTGCCCGCGGCGCCGAGGATGGCGGACACATTCTTCAGGCACTGCCGGGTCTGCTCCTGGATCGTCTCCCCGACAATCTTCCCGGTCACCGGATCCTGCGGCCCCGTGCCGGAGGCAAACACAAGCCCCGCCGCCCGCACCGCCTGGCTGTAGGCCGGCGGCGGGGACGGGGCGTCAGGCGTGCGAATGATGTCTCTTGCCATAAGGTTCTCCAGAGTTGCGGGATCATGTGGGTCCCCTCTCCCCTTGAGGGAGAGGGTGACAAACGGCCGCAGCGCGGCCGTTGGTCGGGTGAGGGGTCCGGGCGCAGTCCCGCATCATGCTTTGCACTGATGCAACCGGCAGAGTCCCTATAGCGGACACTCGGCCGATCCTATGAACTTTGGGCCGCGTGTTCCATGGCCGCCTTCATTACCACAGCTGCTTCGCTTGGCTTCTGCGGCAAACCATCGCTTATCTCGTACCACGGGACCTTGGTTTCGATATACCAGTGTTCTGACTGGCCCCACGATGCATCTTTCGTGAATGGCCAATCTTCTCGATGATCAAGCGAGCCAATCAGAATCCAGACGTTCGGATTCCCTTCGTATAAGAACACAATCGGCGAGCCGCACTCGGCGCAGAAACCCCGCTTGGCAAAATTACTTGCGCGATAATACTTGGGTTCGCCTTTCGTAAACTGGAAGTCGGACCCGGAAAATTGCACTGTGGCCTGGAAGAGACCGCCGTAGTTCTTCTGGCAGATCGTGCAATGGCAATAAAAGCCTCGGATTGGCGGCTCTTTCAACTCGTAGCGCACAGCGCCACAGAGGCAACCGCCCGTAACTGGAATGTGTAGGCTCGCCATTGAGGAACCTCCGCGTCAATGCACTTGCGCATATTATTCTGGAAACCGGGGTCAGAGTTAGAATATCCCCACCGACCCGCGAGTCGAAAACATGGATCTCGCCCGTCATCGGCGCCGGCGACAGCCGGGCGACGAGGGCGGCCGGGTTGAGGCGCGTGAATGCTCTGCGCTCATGCGGCGGCTCCCCGATCTCAGTCACGCACTCAACATTAGGTAGTGACTCATCAGCGCGATGCCCGTTAGGCTCTTGCTTTGGCCGCAGCAAATGAATCCGAAGACCCCAGTTGTCATGAAACTTGGCATCGTTCTACTGGCGCTACTTCTCAACGCCTGCTCTTTGATGTCACAAAATCCAGTCGGATCTGCCGATACGGCGACTGTGGACAAAGATCTGTGGGGCGCGTGGAAGATGGTGACAAAGAAGACCACCTACTCCTTGCAAATCACCCCGCGAGATGAAAATGACGGCAAGGTTCTTGAGATTGTGCTGGTCGGTCACGGCAAGAGGAATGACTGGTACGAATTCGAGGGGCATATCACAAGCTTGTCGAATGGCTATCGCTTTGTGAATCTTAGGTTGGTTAGGGCCAGTCAGCCAGCGCTCTCACGTCTCGACGCCGATTTTCCACAGCGACTTGAGTACCCATACGCGTTCGTCCCTTACAAACTGGATCACCAAGGCAATCTTAGAGTGGGCATTCCCCCGTCGCGGCATCTTGGAGAAGCCATAAATTCTGGACGTCTTCAGGGTGAAGTCGGGACTGGGTCGATCCGGCTTCGTGACAGCTCAGAAAAGATCGCCGAAAACTTACTCACTGTTGAATACAGCTCACTCTTTCATCCCGAGTTGCCGCTCACGTTTGTAAGGAGCGAGGCGGCAAGCGAGCAGCCTCACATCGACTCCGCAGCTCCGGCATCGAATAAGTTTGCAAATATCCATCTACGCAACGTGGACGGAAAAGGCATTCAGCTAAAAATCCCTCTGCAGTTCCTCGAACGGAATCACCGAGAAAGTGGCTGGAGAGAAACTGTTTACTTCGACGTCATTTTTCCTGAAATCCGACCGGGCCGGCTCAGCACGCAGCAGTCCGCTCAGGAACAATCACAAGCCATGGTCGGCGGTGTACTGCCCTACGATGGGACCTTAAAAATCTGGCCGGGCGACCCACAACGTCTGGCGGCGTCGCTTGGAGGTCTCATAGGCGAGTCCTCAGAGTTCTCCGAAAATCGGGAACCCGGATTCCACCACTTCCGACATATGGATTCTCGCGAAAATCCAATCAGGGAATACCTCGTTCCTATCGAAGAGCTTTCGGGCCAAACCGTTTGGCTATCTTGTCCCCTTTCAGAGGGAATACTCAGCAGGTACAAGTGTACTGCGCACAGCAATTTCGGAGATCGGCTGACAATTGAGTACACGATCCCACGCAAAACAGTCGATCAATGGAGGCAGATCGACGCTGCGATCCGAAGGGCTGTCCAGGAATTCGTTGTAACGTGCTTTGACTCTCCTGATTTCGGCCTTCCGCCCTCCAGGAAAACCTATGATTGTCCTCTCTAGCCCAGCGGTTTAGGAACGTCGCAGGCATATCGGAGTCAGGGGCAGTTTTCCGCCAGCCTGCTCGGTCCTGACGTTCGATCGCTCCATTCGCCCGTCGCCCAAGCTCCCCTTCCAAATTGACGTATTTTGTGGTAGTTTATACGTAAATTATCTAGCGTATGGAGTTGCTCATGAATCCTCTCATCCTGACCCAGCCTACTAGCGCTGCCTTGCCGTCACCCTCCGCACCCCGCCGCGGCTGGCTCCGCCATGGCAACCGCCCCGGCGATTACGCAAAAGCCCCTCGCTGCGGAGCGCGCACCCGGGCCGGCGGTTGTTGCCGGCAGCCGGCGATGAAAAACGGCCGCTGCCGCATGCATGGCGGGCTCAGCACCGGGCCGCGGACGGCGGAGGGGCTCGCCCGGTCGCGCCGGGCCCGCTGGAAGCATGGCTTCGACAGTGCTGAGATCCGGGCGCTCCGGCGCGAGACCATGCTGACCGCCCGCCGCCTGGCCGGGCTCGTCCGTCTGGCGAATGCCAAATTCCCGCGTGCCGAGTTCCCGCTCCGGTCTCCCCGGCGCCGCCGCCGCGCCGGGGCCTGTCCGCGTCCAGCGGCGCCGGCCTTGTCCAGCGGGACGCGGATGCCGTCCTCGCTTGGCATGGGGTCGATCGCACGGATTTCAGTTTTTTCGCCGGCGCCGCTGGATGAAGCGAAGAAGGGTTCACCACATCCGCCTTCGCTAAAGCTCCGGCGGACAGGAAGTCACAAAGGACACGAAGAAAGCGGACCCAGTGGCAGCAAATTCGAACCAACGCTCGGGCAGGATATTGGCAAGCCAAACCCAAACCGGTGTTCAGCCGCGCCGGCTTCGTGTCCTTCGTGACTTTGTGGTGAATAACCTTGCTGCCTATTTTTTCCGCATAGCAGGGTGAGACAACTTCCCGCTTGGCACGGGCTCCATCCCCCGCAATCCTGACCACTGAAAACCGCTGATGGCACACCCCAGGGAGCCCCCATGGTCCAGCCCACCCAACTCCGTCCCGGCACCCAGCTCGCCCAGGGGCTCGGCGCCCACGATCCGCAGTTCGGCGGCGTGGTGCCGGCGATCCATCCCTCCACAACGTTCCTGCGCGATGCCGACTACAAGCTGCAGTTCGAGAATTCCTACAGCCGCCCCATCGGCCCGACCCACCTGCCGGCCGAGGCGGTGCTGGCCTCGCTGGAAGGCGGGGCGGCGGCAATGCTGTTCGGCTCGGGCATGGCGGCGGCGACGGCGGTGTTCCAGGCGCTGAAGCCCGGCGACCATGTGATCGCGCCCCAGGTGATGTACTGGGCGCTGCGGAGCTGGCTCGCCGGCTGGCTGCAGCCCTGGGGCATCGCGGTGGATCTCGTGGACATGACCGACGCCGGCAAGGTGCGCGCGGCGGTGCGGCCGGGAAAGACCAAGCTGATCTGGGTGGAGACGCCCGCCAACCCGACCTGGTGCGTCACCGATCTCGCGGCCATGGCCGAGATCGCCCGCGGCGCCGGCGCGCGGCTGGCCGTGGACAACACCGTGCCGACGCCGCTGCTCACCCGGCCGCTGGCGCTGGGCGCCGACATCGTCATGCATTCCTGCACCAAGTATCTCAACGGCCATAGCGACGTGCTCGGCGGCGCGCTGATCGCGGCCAAGGACGACGAGTTCTGGCAGCGGGTCAGCGGCATCCGCGACAATAATGGCGGCGCGCTCGGCCCCTTCGAGGCCTGGCTGCTGCTGCGCGGGCTGCGCACGCTGCATCTGCGGCTGCGGGAATCCTGCGCCAACGCCCAGAAGGTGGCCGAGCATCTGCAGGGCCACCCGGGCGTGGAGGCGGTGCTCTATCCCGGCCTCGGCAACGATCCCGGCCATGCGGTGGCGAAGCGCCAGATGACCGGCGGCTTCGGCGGCATGCTGTCGGTGCGGGTCAAGGGCGGGCGGGAAGGGGCGCTGAAGGCGGCCGGCAGGCTCCAGCTATGGAAGAGCGCCACGTCGCTCGGTGGCGTGGAGAGCCTGGTGGAGCATCGCGCCAGCGTCGAGCCGCCGGACAGCCCGGTGCCGAAGGATCTGCTGCGGCTGTCCGCGGGCGTCGAGGACGCAGCCGACCTCATCGCCGATTTCGATCAGGCGCTGAAGGGGCTATGAGAGGGGAAAAATTTACCCGCGCTGAAAGGCGCGGGCCGGGTGTCGCCGAAAGCGGGTTCGAGGAGGCGGCGGGGCAGGGACTGCCCCGCGCCCTCGATTTCGGTGGGTAGGTTAGGCGGTGGGCTGAGCGGCAGGCTGGGCGGCGACAGCGGCGGTACGCTTGCCGGTGGCGATCGCGATCAGCTCGCGGCGGGCGTTCTCCAGGATCGCCTTCTCGCGGGCATCCTCGCGGTCGAATACGTCGAGGCAGGACAGCTTGATTTCGACCAGGTCGACCAGGGCCTCGATGGAGCGCTTTGACAGAGACATTGAATTCCTCCCGTTGATCATTAACGGGGCGATCCTGCGCCGCCGGGCGCTAACAAAGCGTGAAACGGCACTTAAGAATGAGTTGCTACGGAAAAAATTCTGGCCGCCGGAAAGCCGCGAGAAAACCGCTACGGTGAAGGACCGGTAAATATGGACGAGTTGTTACGTACAGCTATGTCCAGAAGCTGTGGCGTCCTGGCTCCGGCCGGGCTGCGCGGGCCTGGGAGCGCGGCCGGCGCGAATCAACTGGGCCGGGGAAACCCAGCCCCGGCAAGGTCCTGCAGGCCGTTCCTCAGCCGCCCGCCGAGCCAAATTGACATCCGCCATCAGGACCTCTAGAACGGGCGCGCTCGCATACGCCGTGATGCAAGCCATTCATCGACAAGATTGCAGACCCCTGCGGAGGGGTGGCCGAGTGGCTGAAGGCGGCGGTTTGCTAAACCGTTATACGGACTTAAATCCGTATCAGGGGTTCGAATCCCCTCCCCTCCGCCATTTCTCCTTCGCCGGTCTGCCCTCAGAACCCCAGGCCCAGCACGCCGCCGATCCGCTGCTGCTCGGCGCGGGTGTTCAACAGCAGGCGCTGGTTGTAGCCATTGAGCTCGCCGCGGCTGTTGCCGGATTGCAGGCGGTTGAGCTGGCTCTGCACCTGCGAGCGGTAGATCAGCGCCTTCTGCTGCTCCAACGGCGACAGCTGCGCCGGCGGCGGCTGGTAGAGATAGGGCTTCAGCAGGTTCGGCTCTTCCGCAAGCGCGGCCTGCGCGCCGGCAAGAAGAACGATGGCCATGACAGTCATTGAAAGACGCATCTTTGCCTCCCATATTCTCGCAACCGATTGCGGCGGCGATCCCGGCAGCGAGGAAAATTGCCGGCGCGGCCGCACCATGCTATCCACAACCTACATAATATAAGCGCACAGCCATGAAATTCCGTATCGAATATTGCACCGTTTGAAACTATGAGCCCAAAGCTCTCCGTGCGAGAGCCATGCTCATGGAAAAGTCGGCCGCGGAGGTCGACCTGGTCGAATCCTCCGGCGGCGCCTTCGAGGTGTTCCGCGACGGCAAACTGCTGTTCTCGAAGAAGCAGCTTAAGCGCTTTCCCACCGACGAGGAAATTGACGGTTTCGTGAAGATCTGACGGGGACGCCGCCCCAGGCAGGGCAGCATCCTCGGCGCAGAAGCGCGTCAGGCCTTGGCGACCAGCTTCACGACGCGGGCCACGATGACAAGGAATTCGCTGATCGCCTTTATTGTGGCGGCGATCTTTTCGATCTTTCTCAGTTGCTTCTTGAGATTGTCGATGCCCTCGCCCAGAGCCTTTTCGTTGCCGATCAACTTGTCGCGGATCTCGGACAACTGCTTGTTCGCCAATTCATTGATCGCGTGATGCGTCTGGAAGAGAAGCCTTGCCGCATCCTGTTGCTCATTCAGCGGCAGTATTTTGACTTTCTCAGTCCAATCCGGCGACATCATCGCCGTGCGCGCGGCCCGCAACTGCACGATCGTGGCTTTCTTTAGTTCAGCAGGAGTCATTGGCATCGGGGGCATCGGTATCCTCCATTGCGATCTGTGTCGATCACGGCGAGGGGGTCTTCAGGGCTTCGACCAGGGATACGACAATCGAGACATCCTGCAGCAGCTGGGCGAGCGAGCCGCCGGCGCCGCCGCCTTCGCTTAGCGCGATGAAGGAAGTCCGCAGATTTTCCGAGGCGCGCGCTGCTGCGTCGACCGCTCTTAATGTTATGGGCGTTCGAAGACTGCCCAGGCGGCGCTCATTCCAGTCTCCAGGCAGTGGGCCAGGATCAAGATAGGGCTGGGCGATGCGAATGTTGTTCTCGTGCTCCATGCGGGTTTCGATATCTGCCCGCATCTGCTGGGCAATCGCCGAGAGAACGGCTTGCTGCAGATCCAGTTCGCTGCTGATCGTCTCGGCCCGCGCCTCGAGTTCACGCTTCAGGGCGACCGAGCGGAAGGCACCGACCGCGACGGGCACGGCCGTCTTGAGAAACTCGCCGACATTGGCATCGGTGAAACTCGCTTCCGCCAGTTTTGGGTGAATTCCCTGCAGCTGATCGACGATACCCTTGGCCCCCGCACCCAGGGCACTGTCGCCACTGGTGTCCGCGAGCAAGCCAAGCGTGACGAAGTAGCTGCGCAGTAGCTGGCTGTGTCTGGTCAGGTCGCCATAGATTTCGAGCCTTCTCTTCAGATCGTCATTGCTGATGTTCAGCATGTCGAGCCGCTCTTGCCGGTCGGTGAGCGTCTCGCGAACCGTGGAAAGCACGAGGGTGTCGGTCTTGAGCGCCTCTTCGAAAGCGGCCTCTAGCAGAGGCGGGGTGCTGTCGGTCAACGCCGTGCCGAGTTTGGCGAAGTCGGCAAACTCACTCGGCGGCGGCGCGCTGCAGGCGGCCAGCAGAATCACCGGCAGGAGGAGCAGGCTGCGGCAACGGAACTTTGTCGGATAACGCGGATACTTCGACATGCTCGGCTCCCTTGGTCTAACCAAATGCGCCCGTGGCCCGGCGATAGCCGGCCCTCACTTGCGCTCTTCTAAAGCTTACCGGCGTCCCACCATTTTCGCAGGAGTGTCGACCTTGGCCTTCAGCTTCACATCGGTGACGGGCTGGAGTCGCCCGTATAATCGTTGCGCGGTTTGCCGGGCAGCGATGTGATAATTTTCACAGTGGGGGATTTGAGGCCGATGTTGACCGAATTTGGATCCGGCTTCGGCAGGGTTTCCGTGAAGTCCATGTCTGTCTCGCTGAACGCTGAGGCGGCGCAATATCCTAGGTCAGCCGTCCTGGCGCGATTCTTGGCTCGCAATCGAAGATCATGTTACGCATCCTGCGGCGAGTTGGCCAGGTTCGAAGATGGTATGGAATGTGGCAGCGGCACACACCTCCCATTTGGGAGGAGTCAAGCAATCAATTCTTTCTGCCTGGGCACGGACTGTGATGTCCGGGCCAAGCCGGCCTTAGTCAGACGAAGCTCGGAGATTTCGCGGCTTAATCAATTCGGTCGGCGCCTTCTGTCCGAAATCTAGCCCCAAAGGTGCGCCAGTGGGGCAAACATCGATCGTGCGCTACGCCGCGTCGGATTTCCGGTCGCGTTGCGCCGTGTCGTCCCGATCCAGGCTGCGGATATAGAGATCGCTCGGCTGCAGGTCGCCGCAGGACGGGCATTTGAACTGCTCGATGTTCCATTTGGCGTCGCGGCCGATGCTGGTCATCACTTCGGCCGGACGGTGCCGCTTGCACAGCTTGTAGCCGATGGAATTGGCCAACTGCACCTCGGCCTGCAGGCTTTGCTCCCGCGCCCGCTCAAGCGCCGCTCGTGCCTCGTCCCTGGTAGGCCCTTCGGGGAGCTTGTCGACCGCAGCCTGACCGAGGCGCAGGAATGTCTGCACCGCCTCGCCCCATTCCTTCACGCTGTTCATGCTCAGTCCCATGGCTGCACCGTCTCGCTGTCCCCGAGGGGGATTATGGCTTTCTTCAATCTGCATTGCCAGGGTTCGCCGCCGCCCGTCAAGCATCCCCGGCGACCCCACGAAATTGTCACCGGCCGGATTGAAGAATTGCCGATAAAGGCTTGTAACCGCCCGCCGAATCTGAGGCTGCGCCGCCGCCGCGCTGGAACAGCTTGCCGGTCGCCGTCGCGAGGAACGGCGCCAGCGGGATCGTCTCCTGCTTCAGGAATCCCTTCGGCGGCAGCGCTCCGCCGCGCACCATCTCGATGACGGAAACCGCCGAGGCCGATGTCGTCCAGGCGATGGCGGTGCGCCGCGCGCCGGCCGCCATGATCGGCTCAAAGGCGCGCACGAACTCCCGCCGCTTCAGAACGCCATCAACATGTCCCTCGGCGGACACATGGATATAGACGATGTCGTCATCCACCGGCGGCTTGGCATAGGTCAGGATCTCGCCCGCCAGTTGCCGCCGTTCGCGCATCAGCAGCTCGTGGAAGAAGAAGTTCATCAGCTTCACATGGCCGGGATAGCGGATGGTCTTGTAGTCGATATTGTCGATCTTGCCGTGATAGGTCTCGCACATGGTGCCGAGGCCGCCCGAAGTGGTGAAGGCCTCGAGCTTCACGCCGCCGATGTAGATCGTCTCCACCCATTCCATCGGCGAGACGAGCTTGCGCTGGCCCTCCTCGATAACCTCGCAATCGTTGAGATACTCGTTCACCACGCCCTCGGGCGACCAGTTGAACGCATAGCCCATGAGGCCGGCGGGATTGCGGGGCAGGGCGCCGACGCAAAGCCGCAACTTGCGGCAATTGTCGAACTGCGCGGCGAGATCGGCGGCGACGATACCGACGAAACCCGGAGCCAGGCCGCATTGCGGCGCCATGATGCCCTTGGCGGTGGCGCTCAAGGCGATGATCGACTTTGTGGTCGGCACGTCCTCGGTCAGGTCGAAATAGTGGATGCCAATTTCATGCGCCGCCTTCGCCACCTCCTTGTTCAGGTGATAGGGCAGGCAGGACAGCACGGCCTCGAAGCGCGCGAGCGCCTGGCGCAGTTCGGCTGGCGCGGCGAGATCGGGGGTTTCCACGGGGAAAGGCAGCTTCTCCTTCGACGCGCGGGAATCGAAACCCGTGACCTCGAATCCGGCTTCTCGCAGGAACGTCGCCGCCAGCGCGCCGACCTTGCCCAGGCCCAGGACCGCAATTTTCTTGAACGACATCAGTGGCTCTTAACGCGAGTCCCGGTACGCGGCAAGTTGTGTCGACGCCGCAGTGCGGGCCTGAGCTTCGCCGCGCTCGTGATGTGCGCGCCGCACCGCGATGATCTCCGCCAGCACGGACAGCGCGATCTCCTCCGGCGTGATGGCGCCTAGATCGAGGCCGGCGGGGGCTTTGAGCTTGGCGAGCTTGCCGGCATCGGCGCCGCTCGCGGCGAGTGTCTCTTTCAGCTTTGCCGCCTTCTTGCGGCTGCCGACGAAAGCCACGAAGTCGGCGTCGACCGCGAGCGCGGCGCGCAGGGCGGCTTCGTCGCCACGGCCTTGCGTGGACACGACGATGAAACGTGCTCCCGGTTCGTGGGCTGGCAGCGCGTAGTCTTCGATGCGCTGGTCCACTTCAGCGAAGGCGCTCTGCTCGGCCTTCGGCGCGCAGGCGGTGACGGCGAAGCCCACCCGCCGCGCCAGGTCGGCGATGGCGACGGCAACAGGACTCGAACCGCAGATGACGAGTTGCGGCTGGGGCAGCACCGGCTCGACGAACACGTCCATGGTGCCCTGGCTCGGGCACATGTTCTTGGCAAAGCGCACGCCGCTACGCATCTCGCCGGGCTGCACGCCCTGGTCCTGCAGCGCATCGGGCGGCTGTATGGAAACCAGACGCGGCTGCCCGTCGGCTATCGCTTCGCGAGCTGCTTTGAGTACGGCCGCGCGGGCGCAGCCGCCGCCGATCCAGCCTTCGGATACAGTGCCATCGGGCAGGATCACCGCCTTCGCGCCGGCCTTGGCGGCAGTCACCGCGACAGTGCGCACCACGGTGGCCAACGCAAAGGGCTCGCGCTTTGCCTTCATCTCCGACACCAGCTCGAGAACGTCCGTTGCCCGGTTCATGGCCGTCAGATCCTCGCGAGATAGGGCTCGAGCGCCGCAAGGCTCTCGAGATTGTGGGCCGGCGCGAACAAATCGACATAGGGCAGGGCCGCCTGCATGCCCCGCGCTTCCGGCGCGTAGTCCTTCCAGCCGATCAGCGGATTGAGCCAGACGATCCGGCGGCAGCGTCGGCGCAGCCGCCGCATCTCCGCCGCCAGCTTCTCTGGATCGCCGGTGTCGTAACCGTCGGAGACGATGATCACCGCCGTGCGGGAATTGATCACCCGTTGTGCGTGCCAGCGGTTGAAATCGGCGAGGCTCTCGCCAATGCGGGTGCCGCCGCCGATGCCCTGGGCCATCAGCGACAGCCGGTCGACGGCGCGCGCTACGTCGCGGTCGCGCAGGGAGGCCGACACATGCACCAGCCGCGTATGGAACAGAAACGCCTCGCACTCCCGGAATGCATCGATCACGCCATGAAGGAAACGCACGAAGAAAGCGGTGTAGAGGCTCATCGATCCCGAGGCATCCAGCAGCACCACCAGCCGCAGCGGCTTCTTCTTGCGCTGCCGCCACGCCAGATCGATGGGGGTGCCGCCATGGGACACGCTGCGGTGAATGGTGCGCCGGAGATCCAGCCTCCGCCCGCGCCGCCGTGCCCGCTCGCGCCGCACTAGCCGCGCACGCATGGCGTGGGCCAGGCGCTCGGCGAGTTCATGAGTGCGCGCGATTTCCTGGGGGTCGGCGATATCGCGCAGGTCTTTCTTCGAGAGCGCTTCGGCGTTCGAGGCGCGAGCCGGCCGTTCGTGCGTGTCAGCAGCGTTGTCACCGGCTTCGTCCGAATGCCGCTCCGCGGCCTGCGGCGGCCCGGACATGCTCTCGGCCAGGGCCGAGATCGTCGGCATGCGGGCTGCAGCCTGTGAACTCGTCGTCACGGGGGTGGCAGGCCGCATCCGCTTCATGCCCCGTCCGAGCCAAAAGGCGTCGAAAATCTCGTCGAACTTCTCCCAATCGCCATGGGTGGCGCAGAAGAGCGCTTTCAACGCCTGTCGCAGCAATTCTGCCCGTGCCGCCATTGGCGAAGCCAGCAACTTCAGTGCGTCCCGTGTCTCCGCCAGCCCGACGGCAAAGCCATTGTCCCGCAGAGTGCGCACAAAACCCGCCAGGCGTTGTCGGAGTGCGTCGCCGATTTGCGCCGAAGTGTCCTGCTGAGTGTCGGTCTGCATTTTCAGGCTCGCTAAGCCACCTTGCCCAGCAGGCGCTCGGTCACCTCCCGGGTCACGCGCGAACGATCCTCATGGGTCTTCAGCAGGCAGATCAGCGTCTCATGCACCATCTCCAGGTCCTGCCGCAGGTCATGCACGGCGAGTCCGGCCAGTGTCGCCGCCCAGTCCAGCGTCTCCGCCACGCCCGGCACCTTGCGCAGTTCTTCCTTGCGCACGGCCGCGACCACGTGGGCGACCTGCTGGGCGAGGTCGCTGTCGATCTCAGGCAAGTGCGACTTGATGATCCGCGCCTCGCGCTCGACGTCGGGAAAGTCCACATAGTGATAGAGGCAGCGGCGGCGCAGCGCGTCCGAGAGTTCCCGCGTGCCGTTGGATGTCAGAACCACGCGCGGAATCGATTTCGCGGCGATCGTGCCGAGCTCGGGAATGCTAACTTGGAAATCCGACAAAAGCTCCAGCAGAAAGGCCTCGAACTCTTCATCGGCGCGGTCCACCTCGTCGACGAGCAGCACCGGCGGCTTCTCACGACGGATCGCTGCCAGCAGCGGCCGCTCCAGCAGGTACTTCTCCGAGAAGATGTGATCCTCGATCCGGTCGGCGCTTTCGCCCGCCATCTCATGGGCCTTGATGGCCAGCAATTGCCGCTGATAGTTCCACTCATAGAGTGCCGCGTTCTGGTCCAATCCTTCATAGCATTGCAGGCGGATCAGCTCGGTCGCGTGCACGGCGGCCAGCGCTTTCGCCACCTCCGTCTTGCCGACCCCCGCCTCGCCCTCCAGTAGCAGCGGGCGCTTGAGATGATCCATCATCCACAGCGCCGTCGCGAGATCGCGGTCGGCGACATAGCCGACGGTGGCGAGGCGTTCGGCGATGCGGTCGCGATCGGGGATCATGGGTGGGGCAGGCGGAGTATTTCGATCACGTACGACCGAGGCATCCGCATCATCGCAATGCGGGCGACGGCGCTGGTGATCGAAGACAATAAATTTACCCTCTCCCCTTGGGGGAGAGGGGCAGGGGTGAGGGGTTTCGCGCGTGAGCGCGCGGCGAGGTGCTGAACACTATCTGAAGCTGATCGACTCAGAATGACTCGTTGTTGCGCAATCGCGCTCTGAACCCCTCGCCCCCTGCCCCCTCTCCCCCAAGGGGAGAGGGGAGGGAAAGAGGATCATCTCGCCGCAACAGCACATGATCCACCTGCGCTAGACGCAACCCTCACGCATGCAGCCCGAGCTTCTCCGCCACTGTCCAGGTGCGCCAGTGGTCGTGGGGCATGGCGATGTGGGTCGAGCCCAGGAAACGGAAGGCGTCGTTCACCGCATTGGCGAAGCAGGGCACGCCGCCGACATTGGGACTTTCGCCCACGCCCTTGGCGCCGATGGGATGGTGCGGCGAGGGCGTCGTGGTCCAGTCGGTTTCCCATTTCGGCGTCTCCACCGCTGTGGGCATGAAGTAGTCCATGAAGGTCGGGCCGGTCACATTGCCCATCTCATCATAGCGGATCTCCTGGCCCATCGCGATGGCGAAGGCCTCGGTCAGGCCGCCATGGATTTGGCCCTCGATGATCATCGGGTTGATGCGGGTACCGCAATCGTCCAAAGCGTAGAACCGCCGCACCTTGGTCACGCCGGTGTCCACATCCACATCGACGACGCAGATATAGGCGCCGAAGGGATAGGTCATGTTCGGCGGATCGTAGTAGTTCACCGCTTCGAGTCCCGGCTCCAGCCCCTTGGGCACGCGGTTGTAGGCTGCCCAGGCCAGTTCCTTCATGGTCTTGAAGCGCTCGGGATTGCCTTTGACCTGGAAACGATCGATGTCCCATTCGAGGTCGTATTCCGACACCTCCAGCAGATCGGCCGCGATCATCTGCGCCTTGGCCTTGATCTTGCGCGCCGCCATGGCTGTCGCAGCGCCGGCCGTCGGTGTCGAGCGCGAGCCGTAGGTGCCCAGGCCATAGGGTGCCGTGTCGGTGTTGCCTTCCTCGATCATGATGTCATCGGCGGGCAGGCCCAGTTCGGTGGCGATGATCTGGGCATAGGTGGTTTCATGGCCCTGGCCCTGGGACTTGCTGCCCATGCGGGCGATCACGCCGCCCGTGGGATGGATGCGGATCTCCGCGGAGTCGAACATGGCGATGCCCAGGATGTCGCAGTTGCGCGACGGGCCGGCGCCGACGATCTCCGTGAAGAACGCTACGCCGATGCCCATCAATTCCCGGGTCTCGCCCTTCTTGAACGCCTCCTGCCGCTGCTTCTGCTCGGCCCGCAACTTCTTGTAGTCGACCTTATCCATCGCCTTCTGCATGGCGGTGTGATAATCGCCGGAGTCATATTCCCAGCCCAATGCCGACTGATAGGGAAACTGCTCCTTGCGGACCAGGTTCTTCATCCGCAACTCGGCCGGATCCATGTTCAGCTTCTGCGCCAGGATATCCATGGCGCGCTCGATGCAATAAGCAGCCTCGGTCACGCGGAACGAGCAGCGATAGGCGACGCCGCCCGGCGCCTTGTTGGTATAGACGCCGTCAACGGCGCAATGGGCCACCGGGAAATCATAGGAACCGGTGACGATATTGAAGAATCCCGCCGGCCATTTGCTGGGATCGGCGCAGGAGTTGAACGCGCCGTGGTCAGCCAGCACATGCACCCGCAGGCCCGTCACCTTGCCGTCCTTGGTGGCGGCGATTTCCGTGGTCATGTGATAGTCGCGGGCGAAGGACGTGGTCGACAGATTCTCGATCCGGTCTTCGACCCATTTGCACGGCCGGCCCGTCACGATGGACGCGACGATGGCGCAGATATAGCCGGGATAGGCGCCGACCTTGTTGCCGAAGCCGCCGCCGATGTCGGGCGCGATGACGTGGATCTTCTGCTCGGGGATCTTCGAGATCAGCGACGCCACCGTGCGGATCACGTGCGGCGCCTGGAAGGTGCCCCACACCGTCAACTCGCCTTTGATCTTATCGAACGACGCGACGCATTGGCAGGTCTCGAGCGGCGCGGGATGCACCCGCTGATAGGAAATCAGCTCCTTGATCGATACCTCCGCCTTCTTGAAGGCCGTGTCCGTGGCCTCCTTGTCGCCCATCTCCCAGGCGAAGATGTGGTTGTAGTGCTTGCGCTTGCCGTGGGCGCCTTCGGTCTTGTCCTTGATGTCCTCGCGCAGGACAGGCGCGCCCGGCGCCATCGCCTTGAACGGGTCCACAAGCACCGGCAGCTCTTCATACTCGACTTCCACCAGGTCGGCCGCGTCGGCGGCGGCATAGCGGTCCTCGGCGATGATGAAGGCGACTTCCTGGTTCTGGAACAGCACCTTTTCTTCCGCCAGCACGGCCTGAACGTCACCGGCCAGCGTCGGCATGTAGTGAAGACTGAGCGGCTTGAGATCGGCCGCGGTCAGCACCGCCAGCACGCCCGGCACGGCCTTCGCCTTGGTCGCGTCGATCTTCTTGATCCGCGCATGGCCGTAGGGCGAGCGGGTGAAGTCGCCATAGATCATGCCCGGCAGCTTCAGATCGTCCACATAGTTGCCCTTGCCCTGAACGAAGCGGACGTCTTCAACGCGCTTCCGCTTGCAGCCCATGCCCTGCAGCCGCTCGGTGCGCACTTCCTTCGACGGAGTCTGGTCGTTCATTCTGCGGCCTCCTTCAGGGAGCCGCCGGACAGCTTGGCGGCGGCGTATTGAATGGCTTTGACGATGTTCTGATAGCCGGTGCAGCGGCAGAGATTGCCGGAGATGCCCTGGCGGATTTCGTCTTCGCTCGGCTTCGGATTCTCTTTCAGCAGGCGATGGGCGCGCACGATCATGCCGGGCGTACAGAAGCCGCATTGCAGCCCGTGCATCTCGCGGAAACCTTCCTGCAGCGCGTGCAGGGTGCCATCAGCGGCCGCCATGCCTTCGATGGTCAGCACATCGCCGCCGTCGGCCTGCACGGCGAACATGGTGCAGGACTTCACCGACTTGCCGTTGAGATCGACAGTGCAGGCGCCGCAATGGCTGGTGTCGCAGCCGATATGGGGCCCGGTGAGATTGAGCTGCTCGCGCAGGAAGTGGATCAAGAGGGTGCGCGGTTCGACCAGCGCCTCCACTTCCTTGCCGTTCACCTTCAGGGTGAGGTGGGATTTTGCCATTGGATATCTCCCGTTCTTACTTGGCGCGCGACTGGGCGCGCTGCAGCGCCCGCGCCGTCATCACGCCCGCCATCTTCTTGCGATACGCCGCCGGCCCGCGATTGTCCGAGGCGGGGTTGGCGATGGCCTCGGCCGCCGCCGCCGCTTTCTTCAAAGTGGCCGCGTCCAACGCGGTGCCGATGACGGCCTTCGCCGCGGCTTCGGCCCACAATGGCGTTTCCGAAAGATTGGTCAGGCCGATGGAGCAGGTCGCGACCTTGCCTTGCGCGACAGTCAGGATGACCGCCGCCGCCGCCGTCGCATAGTCGCCCACCTTCCGCTTCAGCTTCTCGTAGGCATAGCCATGGCCGGCTGATGGCACGGGAATGCGTACGGCGGTCACCATCTCGCCATGGGATAGCGCGGTCATGTAGGCACCCTCATAGAAGTCGCGGGCGGCGATGCGGCGCTGGCCGGTCTTGCTGGCGATCTGGTAGCTGGCGCCCAGGCAGAGCATCACGCTGGGCATGTCGTTGCCGGGGTCGCCATTGGCCACGTTGCCGCCGATGGTGCCGACATAACGTACCTGCGGGTCTGCGATCTGCAGCGCCGTCTCCCTGAGGACCGGCAGCTTGGCCGCCAGAGTGGCGTCGGCAATCAGCTCCTGCTGGGTGGTCATGGCGCCGATGACGATGTCGTTGCCGTCGGCCTTGATGCCCTTGAGCTCACCGAGGCCGCCGAGATCCACCAGATGCTCGGGCGTGGACAGGCGCAGCTTCATCATGGGGATCAGGCTGTGGCCGCCGGCCAGCGGCCGCGCCTCGGCGCCGAGGTCGGCCAGCATGGCTACGGCCTCGGCGACGGATTTCGGGCGATGATAAGCAAAGGGGCCTGGGATCACGGCATCCTCCTGCGGTTCAGAGTCTTTGCCCGGGGAGTTTGGTTCTGCGTGCGGCGCAGCAACAATTGCGGCTGCACGATCTGGCGGCGGCATGCACGAATTGCGGCCCGGCCGCACGAGATGCGGCGGGAGGTCTCGCATCAATGCAATCGGTTCAGAATCCCGGCTGCAGCATGCGGCCGATGCTGCGCTGCAAAACCCTAGGCGGCGCTGGCGGCGTCCGTGGGCTCGCCGGATTTCTCGCCCAACCGAGTTCGCAGCCAGGCCAGCCGGCCGCGGCTGACCGGCACCGTGTAGGGCTCCAGCGTCCCCAGGTCGACCAAGCCAGTATCGCCCATGCGCTTCAGGCCGGTGATGCGGTCGATATTGACGATATGGCTGCGATGGATGCGGACGAAGCGGTCGGTGTCCAGCCGGGACTCCACCACGCCGATGGCCAGCGGGCAGAACAGCTTCACCTGGCCGTCATATAGATATGTGTAGTGGGCGTTGGCGTGGACGGCGACGATTTCGTCCACCGGCACATAGTGGGTGGCGCCCTCGCGCTCCACCGGGAGTTGCTTGGCGGCCCGTCGCGGCGGCGAGCCGAGGCCGCCGAGGGGCTGGTAGGTGCCCTGGCCGAGGTTCTGGGTTTCTGGTGTCAGAATTTCATCGGCGGGCTCGTTGTCCAATGCGCTGTCCACAACGGCACGAGAGCGATCGGGCACCAGCGTCAGCAGGAAGATGCCGGACACCATGAAGGCGACGATGGCCACCACGATCGCCAGGAGGTCCGTCGACAGCACAGGTGCTTCGGGCGCACGCGCCACCGGGAATGGCATCAACGTCAGCCCGGCCATCGCCGTGTAATGCATGCCGGCAATGGCACAACCCAGCGCCGTTGCCGAAAGGAACAAGGGCGGCCGCCCGCCGCGCCCGCCCGCCAGCCACAGCGCCAGCCCCGAAGTCGCTATGGCCACGGCAACGCTGGCGATCACGATCATGACGTCATGTTCCATGTGGGCGCTGGCGTGGAGCGCCGACATGCCGATGTAGTGCATGATGGCAATGCCGCCGCCCATGAACACCGCGGCGGCGGCCAGGCGCGCCGGGCGCAGCCTGGCGACGCTGGCGGCATAGACGCCGGCGCCCACCACCAGCACGCAGACCAGGAAGGAGAGCAGCGTCGGGAAGACCAGATAGTCGACCGGGAAGGGCAGCCGCGCCGCCAGCATGCCGACGAAATGCATCGCCCAGATCGCTACCGCCAGCGAGATCGCCGCCCCCGCCAGCAGCAACCGCCGCCGCAAGCCCACGGCGCCGCCGACCTGCACCGCCAGGCTCAGGCCCACATAGGCGCCCTGGATCGCCACGATCAGCGACAGGATGACGAGCCACGGCTCGTGCGACACACCCACCGGTTGATCCTCCCTGCCGGTACGGCTTTAGCCAGCCTTGTTGCCGCTATTGTAGGTCAAGTCGACGGCCGCAGCTAGATATCAGAAAGGCCGCTGCGGCCGCCGAAACCTGAGACTATACAACCCACTAACTGCAGTGGCCGCTACGCGCTCACCAAAAGCCCGCCCACCTGCTTGTCAAACAGGCGCCTGTACACCCCGGCCTCCCGCTGGATCAGCGACCGGTGGTCGCCTTCCTCGATGATACGGCCCTTGTCGAAGATCAGGATGCGCCGCAGCGACCGCACGGTGGACAGCCGGTGCGCGATGACAATGGTCGTGCGCCCGTGCATCAGCCGCTCTGTCGCGTCCTGGATCAGCGCCTCCGACTCCGAGTCGAGGCTCGAGGTCGCCTCGTCCAGGATCAGGATCGGCGCGTCCGCCAGGAAGGCGCGGGCCAGCGCCACCCGCTGCCGTTCGCCGCCCGACAGCTTGATGCCTCGCTCGCCCACCAGCGTGCTGTAGCCCTTGGGCAGCACGCGGATGAAGTCATGGGCATTGGCGAGCTGCGCCGCCCGCTCGATCTCGGCCATCGTCGCCTGCGGCCTGCCATAGGCGATGTTCTCCGCCAGCGAGCGGTGGAACAGGATCGGCTCCTGCGGCACGATGGCGATCTGCGACCGCAGGCTGGCCTGACTGCAGCTCGCCACGTCCTGCCCGTCGATCAGCACGCGTCCGCCATTCACGTCATGCAGCCGCTGGATCAGCTTCACGAAGGTGGTCTTGCCGGAACCGGAGATGCCCACCAGGCCGACCTTTTCGCCGGCCTCGATGGTGACCGACAGCCCGTCAAAGAGCGGCTGATTGTGGCCGCGATAGTGGAATCGCACATCCTTGAACTCGATGAGGCCGCGCGTGATGGCGATCGACTGCGCAGTCCGGCTGGTCCTCCACGCCCAGCGGCTGGACGTGGATGTCCACCAGCTCTTCCATATCATTCACTGACTTCTGCAGATCGCGAATATGCCAGCCGATGTCCCGCAGATAGCCCTGGATGATGAAGTAGGCCGTCAGCACATAGGCCACGTCGCCGGGCGTCGCCTGGCCGTGCCACCAGAGCCAGAGCGCCAGACCGATCACCGCCGTGCGCAACGCCAACAGCGCCAGCAGCTGCGCCGTGCCGTTGTTGGTGGCGCGCATCCAGGTGCGGTTGCTGCGCTTACGCCATTTCGCCACCACCCATTGCAGCCGCTGATCCTCGCGCGTCTCCGCGCCGAAGGCCTTGACCACCTGGTTGCAACTCACCGCGTCGGCCAGCGCGCCGCCGGTGCGGGTGTCCCATTGGTTGGACAGCCGCGCCGCCGGTCCGACATAGGCGATGGAGAGCACCGCGGCCAGAGTCACATAGGCGACGGTGCCGACCAGGATCACCAGCCCCATCATCGGCCAGCGATAGCCGAGCAGGACCGTCGACCCGAGCAGCACGATGACCGAGGGCAGCAGCGCGACCAGCAGCGTGTCGTTCAGTAGGTCCACCGCCCACATGCCGCGGGTCACCTTGCGCACGATGGAGCCGGCAAAGGTGTTGGCGTGCCACTCCGCGGCGAAGCGCTGCACTTTCCAGAACGCGTCCTGCGCCACGTCAACCATCTGGCTGAGTGTCATGCGCACGATGGCGACGAAGGACAGATGCCGGGCGATCACCATCAGCAGTCCGAGCGCCACCATCGCCGCCAGCGCCCATATCGCTTCGTTCAATGCGGCCTCGCGCGCGTCGCTGCCGATGGCATCCGCCATCACCGCCGGCGCGACCGCATCAATCAGCCGGCCGGCATAGATCGGCAGCAGCACGTCGGCCATGGTCATCGCCAGGATGCCAGCGCAGACCGCCGCCACCAGCAGGCGCTGACGGCGCCAGTATCGGAAGTTGAAGGCGAGCACATCCCGGAAGGGGGCGGCGCGCTCGCGCCAAGCGAGAAGGAAATTCATCGTCCCAATTCGGCGCTGAATCCGCGCCGCTCCATTCGCAAACGGTTGAAAGATGGACAGCACGCAATGACGCGAAAGCGCCAAGAAAAGCGGCTATCGAAACCTCTAGAGGTTTAGGGAAGCAGGTGGCCGGGGGACCCCGTGGCCGACCTGCGCAGCACCGGACCTAACGTTCGGCGCCGCCGGGACTGATCGGCAAATACATACGGATCATGCACGCCTCCCGGCGATTTGTTGCGAAGGAAACGGGAACATAGCCAATGAGTCGCCGGAAATCAAGATGGAAGCTGGGCTGACGTCCGATGAGGCGAGGCAAGTCACATGGTGATAGCGGCTCAGATCGAGCAGCTATTCTCAGGGCCCAGGCGGGCCGGCATCGCTGAAGTCCTACTTGTCTTGCCGCCGCAGCCTGAGAATTGGTTTGTCGGGCAGGTTGGCGTCCGGCGTTGCGAATCCAATTTCATCGTCAAAGCCGGTGCTGCCGCCGGCCGCCGGTTCGCCTGGAGCTTGGTTGAGGTCTTCGGACATCGAGGCGACGCCGACGCCGCAGCTAACGAGACCGGTGGCGTCATAATCGCAGAACAACACCACCTTTACACCCGGCACTATCCAGCGCATCTCGGCGGTCGGCTTCAGCGGGTACGTATTGTTGTCGTCGAGCGTGATCTTGCGCGCGTCCTTGTCGACCGCGCTGACATAGCCGGTGATCTGCTCCTGCTTTGCATCGGCGCTCAAAGCCGACAGCAGGACGACCGCTCCACTCAAAACGGCAATGATTCTTGGCATCAATGGCTCTCTCGCCTGCCGCGGCCCCCAGATTGCCGCCTCGCCCCATAGATAGTGCCAGATGGCCGGTTCGCCAATGGAAATGACGATGTTGCGGCCTTTGTTCCGTTCGGGGCGGTGTTGCGGACGCCGGGCGCGGAACTATCGGGCGCATCCTCGGTTCTCTTAGGATACTTATCCAGAACCCGGGGATGCCCATGCCCGCTCGCCCCTATTGGACCGGGTCGATCCGGTTGTCGTTAGTTGTGCTGCCGGTGCAGATTTTCTCCGCCGTAGACCCTGCGGGCGCGGTGCGCTTTCACCAGATCCACAAGCGCAGCGGCAAGCGCGTGCGCTATCAGAAGATCGTCGAGGGCGGCGGCCGGGTGGACAACGAGGACATCGTCAAGGGCTTCGAAATCTCGAAGGACCGTTATGTCGCCATCGACCCCGAAGACTTGAAAAAGCTGCGGCTCGAGACAGCGGAAAGCTTCAATATTGTCCAGTTCGTCGATCGCAACGAGATCGATGCCATCTATTTCGACGAACCCTACTTCGTGGTGCCCGATGGCGAAGCCGGGCAGGAGGCCTTCGCGGTCATCCGCGACGCCCTGCGGGCCAGCCGCAAGATCGGCCTCGGACAGATTGCAGTGTCCGGCCGCGAGCGGATTGCGGCCATCCAGCCCTGCGGCAAGGGAATGCTGCTGGAAACCTTGCGCTATGACGATGATCTGAGGAATGCGCGAGACTTCTTCTCCGGTATCAAGGACAAGAAAGCCGACAGCGATCAGCTCGCGTTGGCAAAACAACTGATAGCGCAGAAGACCGCGGCATTCGCGCCCGAGAAATTCAAGGACCACTACGAAAGCGCCGTGCGCGACCTGATCAAGCGCAAGTCGAAAGGCCGCAAGCTCGCCGCCGATGAACCGGCGCCTCGCCGCAGCGCGGAGGTGATCGATTTCGTCGAGGCCCTGAAGCGCAGTTTGGGCAAGGGCGGGAAGGGCAAAGCTTCAGTTGCCGCCGGTAAGGCCCGCAAGACTCCATCCCGAAGCGCCAATCGCCGGAAGCAGGGATGAAAACGGCAGGACACCACGCGAAATCCGCCGACGCGCTCGCTGTTTACCGCACCAAGCGCGACTTTACGAAAACCGCCGAACCCAAGGGAAAGACCGGCCGCGCCGGCGGCAATCGCTATCTGATTCAGAAGCATGACGCCCGCCGCCTGCATTACGATTTGCGGCTGGAGATGGAAGGTGTCCTCAAAAGTTGGGCAGTGACCCGCGGCCCCAGCATCGATCCCGTCGATAAGCGCTTGGCGGTGCAGGTGGAGGACCATCCGCTCGACTATGGCGATTTCGAAGGCACGATCCCCGCCGGCGAATATGGCGGCGGCACCGTGATGCTGTGGGACAGCGGATCCTGGGAACCGCTTGGCGAACCGCACCGGATGTTGCGCGACGGCAGGCTGACATTTCGGCTGCGCGGCAAGAAGCTGAAGGGCGAATGGCATCTGGTGCGCATGCGCGGTTCGCCACGGGAGAAACGCGCCAACTGGCTACTGATCAAGAGCCGGGATGACGCCGCGCGGCCTGGCTCAGGCGACATGGTCCTGACGCGGCAGGACCGCAGCGTGAAGACCGGCAAGACTCTGAAGCAGATCGAGTTGGACAAGAAAGGCAAGCAATGGTCGAGCAAGAAGCGGGCCGCTGAGAAGCGCCGGGATGCGGCTGCAAAGCCAAAGCGCGCGGCGCCACGGCGGAAAGCAGGCAAGACCAAGCGGGCGCGCGCCATCCCCATGCCGGATTTCATCCCCCTGCAACTGGCGACGCGTGTGGCCGAACCGCCGGACGGCTCGGAGTGGATCCATGAGATAAAGTTCGACGGCTACCGCGCGGCGGCCCGGCTCGATGGCGGCAAGGTCAAGATTCTGACCCGCAGCGGCTTGGACTGGACCGCCCGCTTTCCCAGCATCGCCAGAGCCGTTGCCGCAGTGCCCGCCACCCGGGCGCTGATCGATGGCGAAATCATCGCGCTGGACCGCGGCAATGCGCCGAGCTTCGCGCAGCTGCAGCAGGCGCTCTCGGAGGGCCGCGACGAAGGCTTGATCTACATGGTTTTCGATCTGCTCCATCTCGATGGACGTGATGTCAGCAAGTTGCCGTTGCGCGAGCGCAAGGAACTTCTGGAAGAATTGGTCCGGACTGTCGATCCGCCTGTCCGCTACAGCGATCATTTCGGTGGGGATGCACATAAAATCTATCGCCATGCCTGCCGCATGGCGCTCGAGGGCGTCGTATCGAAAATGGCGGACGAGCCCTACCGCCCCGGCCGCGGCCGTAGCTGGGTGAAGTCCAAATGCCGCGAGCGGCAGGAGTTCGTCATCGGCGGCTATACCGATCCCCAGGGAAGCCGCCAGGGGCTCGGCGCGCTGCTGCTGGGCTATTGGAATCAGGCCACTTTGTCTATGCCGGACGCGTCGGCACGGGTTTCGGCGATGAAGCAGGCCGCAGGCTGCGCAAGCAGCTGGACGCGATCCCGGCCGCGCGCAGTCCTTTCGGCGAGACGCCAGGACTAGCAAAACGCGGCGTGCATTTCGTAGCGCCGAAGCTGGTGGCGGAGGTGGAGTTCGCCACCTGGACGGCGGACGGGTTGGTGCGGCAGGCTTCCTTTATCGCGCTACGCGACGACAAGCCGGCCAAGTCGATCGGCCGCGAGCGGGTGCAGGAAGCGGCGGAGGTTACGGTGAAGCAAATCCAGCGGCGACCAGCAGGTGAGCGGCGTCGAACTGACCCACCCGGACCGAATCCTCTATCCCAAGCTCAAGCTGACGAAGGCCGACCTCGCACAGTATTACCTCAGTGTCGCAGAACTGTTGCTGCCCTATGTCGCCAACCGGCCGCTGTCGATAGTCCGCTGCCCAGATGGTCAGAATGGCGCCTGCTTCTATCAGAAGCATCTCACGGCGGGCATGCCGCAGGCGATCAAACCGATCCGGCTGCGGGACAAGAGCGGCCTGAAGCAATATGTCTCATAAATGATGCCGCGGGTCTAGTGGCCCTGGTGCAATTCGGCGTGCTGGAGCTCCATCCCTGGGG
Organism: uncultured Alphaproteobacteria bacterium; assembly: GCA_963851215.1. Taxonomy (GTDB): domain Bacteria; phylum Pseudomonadota; class Alphaproteobacteria; order Dongiales; family Dongiaceae; genus DATKFM01. The sequence goes on along the minus strand of CAWKOG010000020.1, from coordinate 337,346 downwards.
TTGCGCGCCCGGCAAGATCGAATTCCGCCGACCGCATTATCTTCGATCTCGATCCCGATCCGGCTGTGCCCTGGCCGAAGGTTGTCGCGGCCGCGAAGCTGGTGCGCGACAGACTGTCGTCGGTTGGCCTGCAAAGCTTTCTCAAGACGACCGGCGGGAAGGGCCTGCATGTCGCGGCACCGCTGTCGCCGCCGATGCCCTGGCCGTGCCGCGAAATCCTTCACCCAGGCTTTCGCGGCGCAGATGGCCGCCGATGCGCCCGGATGATTTCATCGCCAAGAGCTCGAAGGCCGCGCGGCGCGGCAAGATCTTCATCGACTATCTGCGCAACCAGCGCGGCGCGACTGCCGTAGCGCCTTACTCGACGCGCGCAACGCCGGCAGCGACCGTTTCGATGCCGCTGGACTGGAAGGAACTCACCGGGAGCCTGCGATCCGATGCGTTCGACGTGACCAATGCTTGCGGCCGGCTGAAGCGCCGGAAGCACGATCCCTGGAAAGAGTTTTTCACTATACGGCAAACGATCGATCGCAAACTGTACAGATAGAAACGCCATTCTGCAGGCCCACCGCTGCCGCGAACGCGAATGACGTACCCATGCAAGAGAATATACGCTTAATACATAATTTTCCTTGACCGAGGCAACTCAGTTGCCGCATACTGTCTCCCGGCACTCTTCGCGATTGGACATTGTGTATCGGAAAAACCTGACATTTGCGCCAGTGGTGCAAGCGAACGCCTCCTTTTTTGTCAAAGATCGCTAATTGTCGATGCAGAGGGTTGTTTCCGCAAAAAACAAAAATTTGGAGAAATACCCGGTGCTATCAACCAGTTGTGACCGCATGCCGTGAAAAACAACCCTCGCGCGGCAGGGCGGACAAACCGCTCTATCTGACGAAATTCCCATATGACGAGCGATGGTCGGCAAGGCGGTCGCCGAGCGGTTTCTTTTGCGAAACTGCTGCGGGGCTCGACACTTCTGCGCCCCGGCGGCGCCCCGCCTTGGTTCCTTGTATTGTCGCGCCGGTGCCCCTAGCATCCCCGTCCCGCGCCAAGCGGAGACAATCTCTGATATGGGAGGATTTCATGCGATTCTGGATGCTGACGGGCGTTTCTCTGATCGGTCTCGACCCTCGGCGGCAATGCCTGGGCTATCGATGCGGACGCCAAGATCGAGGCGGCCGGTTCTGTGGACAAGGCGTGGGCGCTGCTCGGCGACTTCTGCGGCATCGCGAACTGGCATCCGGTGGTCGCGAAATGCGAGATGAAGGAAATGGACGGCGCGAAGATCCGCACGCTTACCACCCAAGATGGCGCGGTGCTAGTGGAAAAGCTGACCAATTGGGACGATGCGGCCCATTCCTACAGCTACGAGATCCTGGAGAGCCCACTACCGGTCGCCAACTATGCCTCAACCATCAAGGTGGAAGCGGGCAGCGCAGCGGATACGGTGGCGATCGACTGGTCGTCCACCTTTGACGCCAAGGGCGCATCCGATGAGGACGCCAAGAAGACGATCCTCGGCATCTACGATGCCGGCCTCGGCTCGTTGAAAGAAAAGCTCGCGCAGTAAACTGACCGGCCCCGGGCGGGCGCCCTTCTTGCGCGCCCGCCGCCACTTCACTTGCCGTAGCGCAGCCGCTCCGATCGCCGGCGGAGCAACTCCACCGTCACCAGCAAGCAAGATCGACACGAGGATCAGCAGCGTCGCCACCGCGGCGATGCCGGGGCTGACATATTCGCGCACGCCGCTCCAGATCTGCCGCGGCAGCGTGCGCTGTTCCGGCGCGGCGATGAACAGCGTCACCACGATCTCGTCGAAGGATGTCGCAAAGGCGAACAGCCCGCCCGAAGCGATGCCCGGGAAGATGATCGGCAGCGTCACCTTGCGGAAAGCAGTGAGCGGCGGCGCGCCCAGGTTGCTGGCCGCGCGGGCGAGGTTGGTGTCGAAGCCGTCCAGCGTCGCCAAGCACCGTGATGACGACGAACGGCACCGCCAGCGCTGTGTGGGCCAGGATCAGGCCGGCATAGGTTCCCCATAGCCCGATCCGCGCCAGCAGGAAATACATGGCGACGGCGGTGATGACGATGGGAATGAGCAGCGGCGAGATGATGAGGCCGATCAGCAGCGGCTTCCAGCGGAAGCGCATGCGCCACAGGCCCATCGCCGCCGATGTGCCCAGCGCCATCGCCAGGATGGTGGTGGAGATGCCGATGAACAGGCTGTTCTTCGCCGCATCGATCCAGGCCGCACCCTCGAGGATGCGCTGATACCAGCGCAGCGAGAATCCCGGCAGCGGGAAAGCCAGCATGTCGCCTGAGGTGAAGGAGATCGGCACGATGATGACGATCGGCAGCACCAGGAACAGCAGCACGGCGTAGCAGACCAGCCGCGCGCCGTAATGCCAGATGCGATCTTCCAGGGAGGCGTAGGCGGGCAGGGCCATAGCTCAGCTCCTGCCGCATCAGCGGACCGGCGGCGATCAGCCGGCCCAGCAGCGCCAACAGGATCAACGTCGCCAGCAGCAGCAGCGCGCCGAGCGCCGACGCCATGCCCCAGTTCACCACCTCGTTCAGATGATAGGTGATCATGTAGGAGATCATCTGGTCGTTCGGCCCGCCGACCAGCGCCGGCGTGATGTAATAGCCGAGCGCCATGATGAAGACGAGCAGCGTGCCGGCGGCGAGGCCGGGTATCGTCTGCGGCAGATAGATGCGCAGGAACGCGTAGCGCGTGGTGGCGCCCAGGGATTGCGCGGCGCGCATGTGCGACGGCGGGATGCCCTTCATCACGCTGTAGAGCGGCAGGATCATGTAGGGCAAGAGCACATGCACCATGGCGACCAGCACGCCGAAGCGGTTGAAGATCAATTCCAACGGCTGATGGATCACGTTCATCCATTGCAACGCGCTGTTCACCGGGCCATTGCCCTGGAGCAGGATGATCCAGGCGGTCGTGCGCACCAGCAGCGAGGTCCAGAACGGCAGCATGACGCCGATCATCAGCAGATTGGCCTGCCGCGCCGGCAGCGCGTTGAGCACGAAGGCCACCGGGAAATCCGAGCAGCGCGCAGAGCAGCGCCACCTCGATGCTGATCTCGAACGTGCGGAACAGGAGGCGCTTATAGAGCAATCGCTCTGTGGGCTGACTGACGATCTCGCCTTGTTCGTCGAGTTTCAGGTCGATGGCGCCCAGCAGATAAGACGCCGTCAACCGACCGGACTCGTTCTTCAGCGTGGCCCAATAGCCGGTATCGCCCCATTTCTTGTCGATGCCGACAAGCGTCTCGCGCCATGCTACCCTGTGGGGTCCGCCGGCAGGTTGTTGGCGGTCTTGATGATCAGGCTGCGGAAGCCTTCGCGGTTGGCGTTGAGATAGCGGCCGAGCACGGCCGCGGTGCCGCCGGCGGGAATGCTCCGCAGATCGGCGGCAAGCGCTTCGTACACCGCTTCCGGCGGCGGCTCCGGCGGCGACCAGGAGGCGATCGCGGCGACCGTGCGCGGTAGATTGCGCGGCACGATGCTGTTGTCGACCGCGCGATAAACGAACATGCAGATCGGGCCGACGAAGACCAGGAACAGGAAGGCAATCAGCGGCAACACCAGCAGCATGTCGCGCAAGCAGGCGGCGGCGCTCGATCCGGCGCAATTGCGCCGCTTCAGGCCGGCGAGGGCGAAGCGGGCTGGCGCCGGTGGGGCCATGGCGGAGGCCGCGGTCGCCGACATTTCAGCCATCCCGGATGGCGAAAAGAGAGTGATTGATGTTATTGTGATCACTCATTACACATGAACCCGGAAAGGCCGCCGCGCGGGCCGCGCAGGCAGGATCAGTGGATGAAGAGCAGAAAAGCGCCGCCGAAGAAAGCCGCGGGCCGCAGCCGCGCCTCGGCGCCGGCCGGCGCGGCCGATGCGCCCTTTGCGGTTCCCAAGCTGCAGCGGAACACCCTCAACGAAGAGGTCTACGAGCAGCTCAAGCAGGCGCTGATGACCGGCCGCATCGCGCCGGGCGCCACCATGACCATCCGCAGTCTCGCCGCGTCGTTCGGCATCAGCCCGATGCCCGTGCGCGAGGCGCTGCGCCGGCTGGTGGCGGAGCATGTGCTGTTCCTGCTGCCCAACCGCAGCGTCTCCATGCCTGTCATCACCCGGGAGCGTTTCCGCGAGATCACGCGCATCCGCACCTCGCTGGAGGGGCTGGCGGCGGAGGAGGCGACGCCGCTGATCGACAGCGGCATGATCGACCGCATGTCCCAGCTCAATGACGAGATGGAGCGCGAGGACGCGCCGAAGACCGCCGACTATCTGGTGATGAACCGGGAGCTGCATTTCAGCCTCTACCGCGCCTGCCAGATGCCGACGCTGGTGAAAATCATCGAGTCGCTGTGGCTGCAGATCGGCCCGCTGCTGACCATCCAGCAGGGCATTTATGTCAAGGCGGGAATCACCGTCCAGACCCATCACCGCCGGCTGTTGAAGGCGCTGCGCAAGCGCAACGCGCAGGAGGCGCGGGTCTCGATCGTCGACGACATCGAGGACGCGGCCAAGCTGATCGCGGATGCGCTGTAGCGGCGGCGCGGCCTTGGCGCACGTCAGCTCAGCGCCGTGCGCACGAGATCGCCGCGATTGATCAGGAACTCTTCGACCGCCTGACATAGCTGCTCGGTTTCCGCCTCGGTGGTTTCGATCGACAGATTGCCCATGATGCGCCGCGACAGATATTGCCCGGCCGCCAGCATATCCAGGTGGAACAGCTTCTTCAGGTCGGCGATGGCGGCCTCGCGGCCATGTTCGCCCCTGTCGAGGTCGGCGGCGTTGCGGATCGGCCCGTCATGGAAATGGATGCCGAAGATCGAGCCGACGCCCGTGGTCTGCATCGGAACGCCATGCTTCCGCGCCAGCTCGTTCAGCCGGTCGCGCAGCTGGTCGCCGAGGCTGTTCATTCGCTCCAGCTTCTCCGCCGACAGCACTTGCGTCAGCGCCGCATGGCCCGCCGCCATCGCGAGCACATTGTTGTTGAACGTGCCGCCATGGGGGAATGAATCGGCACGGCGCGGATCGAACCGCGCCATCAGATCGGCGCGGCCGCCGAAAGCGCCGAAGCTGAGGCCGCCTCCGACATATTTACCCAGCGTCATCAGGTCGGGCGTCACGCCATAGCGCGCTTGCGCGCCGCTATAGCCGAGCCGCGACGTCATGACCTCGTCGATGACAAACAGCACGCCATGGTCGCGGCAGGCGTCGGCGCAGGCCGGTAATGAAAGCGGGATCGCCGGGAATCGCGCCGGCGCCGCCCTGCATCGGCTCGACGATGACGGCCGCCAGCCGGCTGGCATGGGCGGCGATGTCGCGGCGCGCCTGCGGCAGGTCGTTGTAGCTGGACAGCACCCAGTCAAACTTCATGTTCAGCGGCGAGCCGCCATGGGCGAAATAGAGGATGCTGCCGTGATAGGCGCCGTCGAAGGTGAGCACGGCGTCCTTGCCGGTGATGGCCCGCGCGGTGCCGAGAGCCAGCAGGTTGGCTTCGGTGCCGGAGTTGCAGAAGCGCAGCAGCTGCATGGCCGGGAAGCGCTTGCGGATTTCCTCTGCCAGCAAGACCTCATGCCGGGTCGGCGCCCCCAGATTGATGCCGCCCTTCAGCGCGCCGGTCACCGCCTCGGCGATGACCTGATTGGAATGGCCGAACACGCCAGCGGTGTATTCATTGACGAAGTCGGCATAGCTGTGGCCATCAGCATCGATGAGCCGGCTGCCCTTGCCGCTGGCGACGTAGAGCGGGAAGGGGGAGAAATGCACGGTCGTGCGGGTGTTGCCGCCGGGCAGGGCGCCCTGGGCCAGCTTGCTCAGCCGCTCGCTCTCCTTGTTGCCGGCGCGGTAGCGGGCCTCCGCTTCGCCGACGGCCGATGGCAGATCCTGATTGCGGCGCCTGACCGCAGCTTCGGTGACAGACATCCGGTGTTCCTCTCAAAAAAGTGGCGGGATCGGGCGACCTGTCCGGCGGCCCAATCCCGCTCGAGAGACATTCGTTAGCGGGCGATTGCACTATTGGCTCGCCCAGGCGTTGAACCGCTCGGTGGCGGCTGCCTGATGCTCGACCCAGAAGGCGTCGCTATAGACCGCCGCCCAGGCCGCCTTGTCCGGCGACGTCGGCAGCTCGCCCTTGGTTTCCGCGGGCATCTTGTCGTAGGCGGCCAGCGTCGGCACGCCATAGCTGAGGGTCTTTACGAGATCCGCCTGGGTTTCCGGCCGGGAGTAGAACTCCATCAGCTTTGCCGCGGCCGACGGATTCGGGCCGTTGGCGATCTGCACCCAGTAGTCGGTGCCGACCCAGAAGCCGGCACCCCAGGCGATCACCAGGTTGCGCTTATTCTCCTTGGCGGCGCCGCTGACGCGGGCGTTGAAGTTCACCACCATCGCCACATCGCCGGCCAGCAGCCGCTGCATGCCGTCGGCGGCGCTCTCCGCCCACAGGATATTCGGCTTCAGCTCGTCGAGCTTCTTGAAGGCGCGGTCGAAGCCGGCGGGATCCGCCAGGACGGTATAGATGTCCTCCTTCTTCACGCCGTCGGCCATCAAGGCGATCTCGATCATGATGCGCGCGTCCTTGTAGCAGCCGCGCTTGCCCGGCCACTTGGCCACGTCCCAGAAATCGGCCCAGGTTTTCGGCCCGTCTTTGATCTTGTCGCCGTCATAGGCCATCACCGTCGACCAGATGTCGGACGCGATGCCGCAATCGTGGGCGGCGTAATCGATCTGCTTGTCGCGGCCGCCGAGCTTGTCCCAGTCCAGCTTGACGAAGGCGCCTTCGTCGCAACCCTGGATGACCTGCGGACTTTCGAAGGCGGCGAGGTCCCAGGTGATCTTGCCGGCCTCGATCTGACTGGTGAGCTTGGCATATTCGCCGCCGAACTCTTCCTCGACGACCTTGATGCCGGTTTCCTTCGTGAAGGGTTCGAACAGAGCCCGGCGATAGGATTCCTGCCAAACGCCGCCCCAGCCGACAATCACCACCTGTTCCTGCGCCTTCGCCGGCGGCGGCGCGGAAACGCCGATCGCCAACGCCAGCCCGAGCACGCCCGTCAACAGATACCGTTTCATTGCAACCTCCCTTGGCCGCGGTTCAGGGCATGGCAGCCGCTTTCCGCAGATGTTCGGCGATCCAGCCCGCCGGTGCATATTGTGATCACAAGACTTGTGATGCTATGATGGGGTTGCTGGGAATGTCAATGACCCAGGGCGCTTCGGGCGTCGCGCGGCTGTCCGCCGCGGCCCGCCGGCGACCAACAGTAGCAGCGGAGGAGTTCCATGTCGCAGCAGCAGGCACAGGCGGCCGCCAAGACCGGCCGGAAGGTCATCATCACCTGCGCGGTCACCGGTTCGGTGCATACGCCGACCATGACGCCGCACCTGCCGATCACGCCCGACGAGATCGCCCGGGAGTCGATCGCGGCGGCGGAAGCAGGGGCCTCGGTCATCCATCTCCATGCCCGCGACCCGAAGGACGGGCGGCCGACACCCAACCCCGACGTGTTCATGCAGTTCCTGCCGCGCATCAAGCAGTCGAGCGACGCGGTCATCAACATCACGACAGGCGGATCGCTGGGCATGAGCATGGAGGACCGGCTGGCGGCGCCGCTACGCGCCAAGCCGGAACTCTGCTCCCTCAACATGGGCTCGATGAATTTCGGCATCTATCACGTGACCGAGAAGATCACGAACTGGAAGCATGAATGGGAGCGCGCCTATGTGGAGAAGACGCGCGACCTGATCGTCAGCAATACCTTCGCGCAGATCGAGCGCTTCATCAAAGAGCTGGGCGAGGGCTGCGGCACGCGCTTCGAATGCGAATGCTACGATGTCGGCCATCTCTACACGCTGGCGAATTTCCTCGACCGCAAGATGCTGCAGCCGCCGCTTGTTCGTGCAGACCATCTTCGGCATCCTCGGCGGCATCGGCGCCCATCCGGAGGACCTGATGCATATGCGCCGCACGGCGGACCGCCTGTTCGGCAAGGACTATCAATGGTCGATCCTGGCGGCGGGCCGGCATCAGATCAATCTGGCGACCATCGGCGCGACCATGGGCGGCAATGTGCGCGTCGGCCTCGAGGACAGCATCTATCTGGGCCCCGGCCGGCTCGCGAAGAGCAATGCCGAGCAGGTGACCAAGATCCGCAAGATCCTGGAGGAACTGTCGCTGGAAATCGCCACGCCGGCCGAGGCCCGGCAGATGCTGAAGTTGAAAGGCGGCGACCAGGTGGCATTCTGACATCGGACGAGCGGATGACCACGCCCACCCGCATCGACGGACGCTGCGTCTGGCTGCGCGAGGCGATCGCGCCCGGCGAGACCGACTGCGCGCCCTTGCAAGAGCGACGAGCGGGCCGATGTCTGCATTGTCGGCGGCGGGCTTGCCGGGCTTGTGGACGGCGCTGAACATCAAGGCGCGGAAGCCGTCGGCCGATGTGGCGATCGTCGAGGCGGATATCTGCGGCGGCGGCGCCAGCGGCCGCAATTCCGGCATGGTGCTCTCGCAATGGGCGAAGTTCGCGGCGCTGCAGGATTTCTGCGGCGCCGAGGGCGCGATCCGGCTTGGTCATGCCTTCGGCAACTCAGCCGACCGAACTCGCGGCGTTCTGCAGCGAGAACGGCATCGATGCGGAATTCCGCCGTGACGGCTGGATCTGGGGCGCCACCTGCGAGAAGCATGTCGGCTCCTGGAACGGCATTCTGGCCGGGTTGGCAAAGCATGGCCTCCAGCCCTTCCGTCCCATCGATGCCCAGGAGATCGCGGCGATGACCGGCTCCCGATCATTCTTGTCCGGCATCCACGATCCGACCGCCGCCACCATCCATCCCGGCAAGCTGGTGCGCGGCATCCGCCGCGTGGTGCTGTCGCGGGGCGTGCGGGTGTTCGAGAACTCGCCGATGATCCGGCTGGAGCGGCGCGAGCGGCCGGTGGCGCGCACGGCACAGGGTTCGGTGACCGCCAACCGGGTGGTGCTGACTTTGAATGCCTGGTCGCTGGGCATTCCCGAACTCCGGCCGGCGATCCTGGTCATCGCCAGCGACGATGCCGTGACCGAGCCTATTCCGGAATTGCTGGAGCGCACGGGCTACAAGGCCAAGCCGCTGATGGGCGATTCCCAGACATTCGTCACCGGCTTCCGCACCACCGGCAATCACCGGTTCAATCCCGGCATCACCGGCGGCATCATCGGTTTCGGCAGCATGAGCGGACAGCGCTTCGAGGGCCGCTCCATCCGCGAGGATGCCATCCGCGATTGCGTGCGCCGCGGCCATCCGGCGCTGGCCGATTTGCCCTTCGCCGATAGCTGGTGCGGGCCGATCGACCGCACCCGCAGCGGCCTGCCGCTGTTCGGCCGGCTGCCGAACTGTCCGAGCGTGCTCTACGGCTACGGCTTCTCCGGCAACGGCGTGGCGACGACGCCGATCACCGGCCGCATCCTCGCCTCGCTGGCGCTGGACCATGCCGACGAATGGTCCCAGTGCGGGCTGGTGCGGCCGGTCGAACGCTGGTTGCCGCCCGAACCCATCCGCTATATGGGCGCCCTCATGGTTCGCGCGGCGATCAAGCGGAAGGACCGGCTGGACCATTTGGGCCGCAAGCCGGGTGCCGTGGTTCGCGCCCTGGCCGCATTGGCGCCCGGCGGCATCACGACGTCGCGCATAGCCAAGCGGTAGAGTTCAATACCAGGACACAGGAGGCCAGAATGCCCAAAGCATTGCATTTCAAGCGCAGCGAGCTGCCGTTCATCCCCTGTAAGATGGAGGAAGGCGAGACCAAGATCGCCCGCGTCATCAACAAGGAGATCAGCCACAATATGGGCGGCGGGCTGGAGATGGGCGAGAATGTCTGCATCCACTGGACGACGCTCTATGACGAGATCCTGTTCATCCATGAAGGCAGCATGATCGTGCGCACCGATCAGGGCGAGTACGACTGCAAGGCCGGCGATATCGTCTGGCTGCCAGAAGGCGTCACGCTCGATTACGACATGACCGGCCGGAAATGCAGCTACTTCTATGCGCTCTATCCCTTCGACTGGGCGGCGCGCAACGGCATGAAAGAACCATAAGAAACAAAGGTATCATCAGATGATCGATCTCACGGGCAAGATCGCCTTCGTGACCGGCGGCGGCCGGGGCATCGGCGCCGCCATCGTGCGCAAGATCGTGCAGGCAGGCGGCTCTGCCGTGCTGCATGACGTCAAGACCACGGGCGGCGCCAGCGAAGTGCAAAAGGAATTGGGCGCCGATCGCTGCCAACTTGTCGCCGGGGATCTGGCGCAGGATGGCAGCGTGCCGGAGATTTGGCGGCAGGCGCTGGCCTGGCGCGGCAAGATTGACGTGCTGGTCAACAATGCCGGCATCTATGAGTTGGCGGATGTGGATCACGAGTTTGAGGCCTGGTCTCGTTCCTGGCACCGGACGCTGCAGATAAATCTGGTCGCGCCTGGACATTTCTGCCGCGAGGCAATCAAGCATTTCCGCGGCCGCGGCGGCGGCATCATCGTCAATCTGGCCAGCCGAGCCGCCTTTCGCGGCGACGATGCGGACTACATGCATTATGCCGCGTCAAAGGCCGGCGTTGTGGCGATGACCCGAACCATTGCGCGGCATTTCGGGCGGCAGGGCATCACCGCCTTCGCCATCGCACCCGGTTTCGTGCGCACCAGCCTGAACCAGGATTTCTTCGACAAGTTCGGAGTTGATGCAGCCGCCAAGGATATCCCGCTGGGCGAAATCGCTGAGCCCGAGGATATCGCCAACACGGTCGCTTTCCTGGCGTCTGGCCTCGCGCGCCATGCGACAGGCACGACCATCGATATCAACGGCGCCAGCTACGTGCGCTGACGGACTGCGCGACATGCGGGACGCGGTCAAGCTGTTCATTGCCGGCGAGTGGCGAGCCGGGGGTGCCGGTGAGCGGGATGTGATCGATCCCGGCACGGGGCAGGCCTCCGGCCGCGTCAGCCTCGCCAACGAGGCCGATATCGACCGCGCTGTTGCGGCAGCGGAGAGCGTGCGCAAGTCATGGCGGGATACGCCGACGATAGATCGCGGCGCGATCCTGATCAAAGCGGGCGCCCTATTGCGCGAGCGCGCCGGCGATATCGCTCGCGGCCTGACGCTCGAGCAGGGCAAGACGCTGGCGGAATCAGCCGGCGAGATCAATCGCGCCATCGAGACATTGACCTGGAACGGCGAGGAGGCGCCGCGCATCGGCGGGCGGTCCCTGCCGGGACGCGCGCGGAACGCCAGCAGGATGCTGGTGCCCGCACCCGTTGGCGTGGTGGCGGCATTCACGGCGTGGAATTTTCCGGCGGTGCTGACGACGCGCAAGCTGGGTGCGGCACTGGCGGCCGGTTGTCCCGTGGTGCTCAAGGCTGCAGAGGAGGCGCCCTATACCGCGGCGGCGATCGTACAGGCGCTAGCCGATGTGGGTGCGCCAGCGGGCGTGATCAATCTGCTCTTCGGCGATCCGCCTGTGGTGGCGGGCCGGTTGTTGAGAGCGCCTGAGGTGCGCAAAGTCACCTTCACCGGATCGACGCGCGTCGGCAAGGAACTGGCACGGCTCGCGGCCGAAGATCTCAAGCGATGCACCTTCGAACTGGGCGGCCATGCGCCTGTCATCGTCTGTGCCGACGGCAATGTCGATGCGGCGGTCACCGCGACAATGGCGTTCAAGTTCGCATCGGCCGGTCAATCCTGTATCGCGCCGAGCCGGTTCTATATCCACAAATCGCGCATGCAGGAATTCGCCGGAAAATTCACCGCCGCGGCTCGCGCGCTGAAGGTGGGTAATGGCACCGAAGCCGGCATGCAGATGGGCTCGCTGGCCAATGAGCGCCGGCTGGCGGCGATGGAGCGCTACACCGGCGACGCCGTGGCGCTGGGCGGCAAGCTGACGACCGGCGGCGAGCGGATCGACCGGCCTGGCTTCTTCTGGCCGCCGACTGTGCTGGTCTCGGTGCCAGATGGCGCGGCTGTCATGCAGGAGGAGCCATTCGGCCCGATCGCGCCCATGGCATCCTTCGAGGAGTTGGATGAGGTGATCGCGCGAGCCAACGCCGTGCCCTATGGCTTCGCCGCCTATCTTTTCACGCAGTCGCTGACAATTGCGGCAAAATTCGTGAACGAGATCGAGGCGGGCAATATCGGCATCAACCAGATGAGCCCGTCCTTGCCCGACGCGCCGGTCGCCGGCCTCAAGGACAGCGGCTACGGCTATGAAGGCGGCCGCGAAGGCATCGAGGCTTTCCTGCATTTCAAACTGGTAAGCGAGACGCGGCTTTAGGATTGGCACAGCGTGCCTTTGCGCCACTGAAGCGCCACTGATACCGTTCATTCGCGCGACTTGAAGTTCCAAGGGGCGAAATGGCGGATTTCACTATCAGGGCAACACGCCGCATAGACGGCTCGACCATTGATGTGGTGGTTGAACAAGGTCGCATTGCCGCACTCACGCCGACAGTCGGCAGCGCAGCGTCTGGCGAAGATATCGACGGCCGCGATTATGTGCTCCTGCCGCCGCTGGTCGAGAGCCATGTGCATCTGGACAAGACGCTCTGGGGCGAGCCTTGGCGGCCGAACAGTGCCGGACCGACGCTCAAGGACTACATCGCCAACGAACGGCGCATCCTGGCCACCGTCACCACGCCGATCCGCAAGCGCGCGGGTGCGCTGCTGGAGCATTGCATCGCCCAGGGTTCGTTGCACATCCGCGCCCATATCGACATAGCGCCCGATATCGGCGTGAAGCATGTGGAGGCGATGTTGGAGCTGCGCGCGGCCTATGGCGACGTCGTCGGCATGCAGTTCGTCGCGTTTCCGCAGACGGGACTGCTCTCGTCGCCGGGCACGGCGGAGCTGATGGAAGAGTCGCTGAAGCTGGGTGTGGAAACCGTGGGCGGCATCGATCCCCAGGGGATCGATGGCGATGTCCTTGGCCAGCTTCGCGTCGTGTTCGGTCTCGCGGAACGCTATGGCCGCGGCGTCGATATCCATCTGCATGACCGCGGCGAAGTCGGCATCGCGCAGGTGGAGCAGATCGCCGATTTCACTGCGGCATCCGGCCTTAGAGATCGGGTGATGATCAGCCATTCCTATTGCCTGGGCATGGCCACGCCGGCGCGGCTGGAGTTCGGTGGGGCGGAGGCTGGCGGATCTCGGCATCTCCCTGATGACCTCGGCGCCGGCGGATACCGCGGTGCCGCCGGTGGCGGCGTTGCGCGCGATGGGCGTCAATATCTGCTGCGGCTCCGACGGAATTCGCGATGCCTGGTCGCCCATGGGCAATGGCGACATGCTGGAGCGGGCGATGCTGCTGGCCTATCGCTTCGACTGGGGCAAGGATGCAGAACTGCGGCAGGCGCTGGATGCCGCGACGTCGGCCGGCGCGAAGGCACTAGGGCTTGAGGATTACGGCCTCGAAGTCGGCAGGCCGGCGGATTTTGTATTAGTGAGAGCGGAGAATGTTGCTGATGCAGTCGTACGGCGACCACATGAACGCATCGTCGTCAAAGGCGGCAGCGTTGTTGCCCGCGATGGCGTGTTTCTCGAGAGCCGGCTGAGTCCGTAGAGCCATCGCTCACCACAGAATTTGGCCGAATCTGCGGAATTTTCATGCAATCGAGCCCTGACGATGCCATCTATTGCGAACCCATGAGGGGGCTCGCACGCGTGCTCCTGTTCTTGGCAGGCTTGGTGCCCTTTCTCGCACCCTACGAGCTGCTCATCAGGCCGGGTGTCCCTGTCTTTAGGCTCGGCATGATTCCGCTCTGGGTGATCGCGATCGGTGCGACATGCGTCGGCACAGTATTGCTTGCCGCGGCAGTGCTTGGTTTCACCAAAACTGTTCATTTTGATCGTCAGCGTCGCCTCGTGATTGTGCGAGCTGACGGCATCTTCGGATTGTCCCATGTCAGGACCCATGCCTTCGAACGGTTGGGCATGCCGGGCGTGCACTTGGATGACGATACCGAGGGACCGCCGGTCTACCGGCTGGAGATTCCGGTCGCGGGGCGCCGCCGGCCGATCGAAATCGCCGTGTTCAAGACGGAAGTGGAGGCAACCGTACAAGAGGATCGTCTGCGGATAATTCTGGAATTGTGACGGCGCTTGCATGGTGGCGGCGGTGCTTGCAATCTGTCGGCCCGAACCTGGTCGCATTCCCGACAAAGGAAACCACATGCCGTTGCCGTCGATAAAGTTGAACGCCAAATCGAGCCTGCCTGCAGATGACGGCGCGTCTCTGGCGGGCCGCGTTTGGCTGCCGTCCGCGGATGGCCCCTCTGTCGCGAAAGTTGCGGGCGGCGAGCTGCAGGACATTTCCGCGGCGTTCCCAACCATGCGCGACCTCTGCGAGACGGCCGACCCGGCGAAGATGCTGCGAGAGGCAAAGGGGCCGGCGATCGGTGCGGTCGACGCTGTGCTTGCCAACACGCCATCAGATGGCCGGGACAAATCGAAACCCTGGCTGCTGACACCGGTGGATTTGCAGGCGTTGAAGGCGGCGGGTGTCACCTTCGCCATTTCCATGCTGGAGCGGGTGATCGAAGAGCGGGCGCGGGGCAATCCCGATGCGGCGGCGTCGATCCGCACCAGCATCCAGGGGCTGATCGGCGACGATCTCTCCAAGCTGAAGCCGGGCTCGCCGGAGGCAACGAAGCTCAAGGCGCTGCTGATCGAGAAGGGCATGTGGTCGCAGTATCTGGAAGTAGGCATCGGGCCGGATGCGGAGATCTTCACCAAGTCGCAGATCATGTCGGCGGTCGGTACGGGCTTTGATGCAGGGCTGCATCCCATCTCCAAATGGAACAATCCGGAGCCGGAGGTGGTGGTTGTGGTGTCGTCGGCGGGACGCATCGTCGGCGCGACCCTCGGCAACGACGTGAATTTGCGGGATGTGGAGGGCCGCTCGGCGCTGCTGCTGGGCAAGGCGAAGGACAATAATGCGAGCTGCGCCATCGGGCCGTTCATCCGTTTCTTCGACGGCGGATTCACGCTCGACCATGTGCGCAAGATCCAGGTGACGCTAACGGTGGACGGTCCCGAGGGCTATCAGCTCAAGGGTTCGTCCAACATCGCCAAGATCAGCCGTGATCCCGCTGATCTGGTGAAGCAGATGGTCGGGCCGCATCATCAGTATCCCGACGGCGCGGTGCTGTATCTGGGCACGCTCTTCGCGCCGATCGAGGATCGCGACCAGCCGGGGCAGGGCTTTACCCACAAGATGGGCGATATCGTCACGGTGGCTGCGCCGGAGCTGGGCGCGCTGGTGAACCGCATGGTTCTGTCGACGGAAGCGCCGCCCTGGGTGTTCGGCGCCAGCCACCTGATGCGCAACCTGGCGCGGCGCGGATTACTCTAGGGGACCATGTCCGAAAACCGCGAGCGTCAGGCCCGCGGCGGTGGCATGATGAGGCCATGGAAGCACTCGATCCGCAGATCTGCTACCGCGCGCTCCGCACCCGCGACGCCCGTTTCGATGGGCGGATCTTCGTCGGCGTGACTTCGACTGGCATCTATTGCCGGCCGGTCTGCCCGGCGGGCACGGCGAAGTTCGCCAATTGCCGGTTCTTTCCGTCCGCGGCGGCGGCTCAGGAGGCCGGGTTCCGGCCTTGCCTGCGCTGCAGGCCGGAAACTGCGCCGGATCTTGGCGCCTGGCGCGGCACGTCGAACACGGTGTCTCGCGGCTTGGCGCTGATCGCCGAAGGCGCGATGGATGGCGACGATGCCAGTGTCGACAATCTCGCTGCGCGGCTCGGGATCGGCGAGCGGCAATTGCGGCGCCTGTTCGATCAGCATCTCGGTGCCTCGCCGGTCACCGTGGCGCAGACGCGGCGCGTGCTGCTGGCCAAGCAGCTCATTCACGATACGCGCCTGCCCATGGGCGAGATTGCGCTGGCGGCCGGATTCGGCAGCGTGCGGCGATTTAACGAAACCTTTCAGCGGCTGTTCAAACGGCCGCCGAGTGCGTTGCGGCGCAAGACCGTCACCGCTCTACGCGAGGGATCGGCGGCGGTGGCCGGCGTGATGGTGCGGCTGCGCTACCGGCCGCCCTATGACTGGCCGTCGATGCTGGCGTTCCTGCGTGCGCGCGCGATCGCGGGTGTGGAGTGGATCGACGGCGAGCGCTATTGCCGGACCTTCACGCAGGACGGCGAACTCGGCACGGCCGAGATTAGCCATTCGCCGGAGCGGGAGAGCCTGAGCGTCAATATCCGTGCTGTCGATCTGCGGGCCCTGCCGGCTGTCATCGCGCGGGTGCGACGGGTGTTCGACCTCGGTGCTGATGTGGCTGAGATCGGCGCCCATCTGGCGCAGGACCCGCTGTTGGCGCCACTGATCGCCGCGCGGCCGGGGCTGCGCGCACCCGGTGGTTGGGACGGCTTTGAGCTGGCCATGCGCGCCATCCTCGGCCAGCAGGTGACGGTGGAGGCGGCGCGGCAGTTGGCCGGGCATCTGGTGCGGCTCTGTGGCGCGACGCTGCCGGCGGTGCAGCGCACTCAGCCGGCGCTGACCCATGCTTTTCCGACGGCGGCGCAGGTGAAGGCTGCTGACCTCACGCATCTGGGCATGCCGAATGCGCGGAAGACGGCGCTGACGTCGCTGGCAGAGGCCGCGCTCGCCGATCCCGACCTGTTCCAGCCGCTGGCCAGCGTCGAGGAAACCGTAGCGCGGCTGCGGGCGATCCGCGGCGTCGGCGAATGGACGGCGCACTACATCGCGTTGCGCGCCGTACGCGAGACCGATGCTTTTCCCGCCAGCGACATCGGCCTGTTGCGCGGCGCCGCGCGCAACGGCACGCGGCCGAGCCCGGCTGAATTGCAGGATCGCGCCGAACCCTGGCGGCCCTGGCGCGCTTATGCCGCGCAACATCTCTGGGCTGCCGATGCGGCGCGCAGCAATTCACATCCTTAGTCTCACTCCGGAGTTTACATGGCATCGCAACAGAAGAGAGCGGCGGAGTTTCGCCGAATGCACAAAGGACCGAAGATTCTCGTTCTGGCCAATTGCTGGGACGCGGGCAGTGCTCGGCTGATCGAGAGCCTGGGCGCCCGTGCCATGGCAACCACCAGCGCCGGTGTCGCCTGGGCGCTGGGCTATCCGGACGGCGATGCGCTGCCGCTGGACCTGCTGATCGATGCGGTCGTCGGCATGACCCGCGTCATCAAGGTGCCGCTGACGATCGACATGGAAGGCGGCTATGGCAAGACGCCCAAGGCTGTAGGCGCCGCGGTCGGCAAGGTGATCGACGCCGGCGCCATCGGCATGAATATCGAGGATGGCGGCTCGTCGCCTGATCTCCTCTGCCGGAAGATCGAGCAGGTGAAAAGGACAGCCAAGCGCAAGGGCGTCGACTTCTTCGTCAACGCCCGCACCGATGTCTATCTGCGCGAGCTGGTGCCGCCGGCCAAGCGCGTGGCGGAGACGCTTGCCCGCGCGAAACGCTACCGTGACGCCGGTGCCGACGGATTGTTTGTTCCCGGCGCCGCGCAACCTGCGGAGATCCGCAGCATCACCGCCGCGGCGGGGCTGCCTGTGAATTTCCTGGCTTGGCCCGGTCTGGCGCCCGCCGCGGAACTGCAGAAACTGGGCGTGCGCCGCCTCAGCGCGGGATCGGCGATCTCGCAGGTGGCTGCGGCCGACTGCTCTCGCAAAGGCCAAGGCCTTTCTGCGCGACGGTGATTCCGGTTTAGTGCGAGAAGGAGCGATGACCTACGGCGAGCTCAATGCGCTGGTGACCGCTCGCTGAGACCTCAGGCCGCCTTGATCAGGTCCGCCGCCTTCTCGGCGATCATGATGACGGCGGCGTTGATGTTGCCGGTGAGCATGTCCGGCATCACCGACGCGTCGACGACCCGCAGGCCCTCTGCGCCACGCAGGCGGAGCTGAGTATCGACAACCGCCAGCGCGTCGCTATCCGGTCCCATCCGGCAGGTGCCTAGCGGATGGTGGACGGTGATGGAGGTCTTGCGGATATGCTCGTCGATGTCGGCATCCGATGCCTTTTGCAGGCCGGGCGCGATCTCCTTGGCGATGAAGGGCTGCATCGCCGACTGCGCGGCCACTTCGCGCGCCATCTTCACGCCCGCCCGCAGCGCCCGCCAATCATAGTCGGTGGAAAGAAAGCGCTGGAGGATGCGCGGATGGGCGGTCGGATCGGCGGATTGCAGCGCCACCTCGCCGCGGCTTTCCGGATGCAGCATGACGATGCGGCAGGCGAAGCCATCGGTGAAGGGCTGCTTGAACGGCTTCATGTAAGGCCAGGCGCCCAGGGGTGCTGCCGTCAACAGGAACTGGATATCCGGCAGCGGCACGCCTGAGCTGCTTTTCAGAAAGGCAGTGATGCCGCCGGGTACGTCGGCGGCGAAACCCTTGCCGAACAGATAGGCCTTGGCGAGTTCCGGGCCGATGCGGTCATAGCGCATCATCCGGTGAAACGGGCCGGTCCCCTTGCGGTGATACATCAGGATCGCCGAGACGTGATCCTGCAGGTTCTTGCCGACTCCCGGGAGCGCCAGCCTTACGGGAATGTCGCGCTTCCTCAGTTCGGCGGGATCGCCGATGCCCGATAGCATCAGCGTCTGCGGCGTATTGATGACGCCGCCGGCGAGGATCACTTCCTTGTCCGCCCGCGCTGTCTTGGTCTCGCCGCCCTGACGGTACTCGATGCCGACGGCGCGATTGCCCTCGAACAGTACGCGCGTGACCAGGGCTTCGGTTTCAAGCGTGAGATTGGGCCGTCGCAGGGCCGGGCGCAGATAGGCGGTCGCCGTGCTGGCGCGGCGGCCATTGCGGATAGTCATCTGCAGCCGGCCAAAGCCCTCCTGCTTTTCCGCGTTGTAGTCGTCGGTCCAGCCATGGCCAACAGCCTTGGCGGCGTCGGCAAAAGCGCCGAGCAGCGGGTCTTGGTATTTGCAGGTCTGGGTGCCCAACGGCCCGTCGCCGCCGCGATAGGCGTTGCCGCCGCCCTCCCAGCTCTCCTGCTTGCGGAAATAGGGTAGGGCATCGTCATAGCCCCAGCCATCCAGCCCGCTGGATTTCCAGCGCTCGAAATCGCCACGATTGCCGCGCACATAGGCCATGGCGTTGGTGGAAGAGCAGCCGCCGACCACTTTCCCGCGGGCGCATTCGACGCGGCGCCCGCCGACATTCTCTTCGGGCTCGCAGAAATACCCCCAGTCATGCAGCCGCTTCTGCAGGATCTTGCCCCAGCCCAGCGGTATATGGATCCAGGGGTCGTGGTCCCAGCCTCCGGCCTCGAGGATTAGCACGCTGATGTTAGGATTTTCGGAAAGGCGGTGGGCGAGGACGCAACCGGCGGAGCCGGCGCCGACGATGACATGGTCGTAGGTCTTGCGTGCCGCCATCAGGCGATCCCCGAGCTATTGGTTCAAATCCGGGCTCGGGCGAACCAAATCGCACACCCCAGCGGAACCAATTGCTAGCACGGTCGGCCGCGCTGTCACAAGCCGCGGCCGCGGGCGGAACGCCGCACGGGGCTACTGTTTGCTGGCCGTGGCGACGGTGGCGGGAAAGGCGTGCTGATGAATGTATCGCTGCACGTCGCAGAGATGTTCATGCATCAGCTCCTGCGCGCGGTCGCCTTGGCGGGCTGCGATCGCGGCGCAGATTTCCTGGTGGAAGCCGGCATAGACCGACTGGCGCTTGTAGCAATGGGCGTTCTCGCCCAGGCGGCGCCAGCCGCTGTCGCGCTGGCTCGCATGCAGGGTGTCGAAAATGGCGAGGAACAGCGCATTGCGCGCCGACTCGGCGATGGTGCGGTGGAAGCGGCCGTCGGCGCGCTCGTAGCTATCGGGATCGGCGGCGGTGCGGGTATCTTCGGCCAGGCCTTGCAGCCGCTTGATCTCCGCCTGCGAGGCCCGGAACGCGGCGATGCGCGCCATGACAGGCTCGATGGCCAGCCGCACTTCGATCACTTCCAGCGGATTGATATGGTCGAGAATGTATTCGAAGGCCATGTTCGGCGCATCCGCCGACGCGGCTGGCAGCATGGAAGCGAGCCGTGCGATCGTTCGCGCGTGGCCGTTGCCGCTGCCATTGCCGTTGGTCTGTACGAAGGTGCCGCGGCCCTGATGCCGGGAAATGCGGCCCTCTTGTTCCAGGATATCGAGCGCGCGGCGCAGCGAGCGGCGCCCTACGCCAAGTTCGACGGCGAGCGCGCGTTCCGGCGGCATGCGACCCTCGTCGTCGAAGCTGCCGCTGGCAATCATCTGCCGCAGTTTGGTGAGAATTCTCGTCTGTTCGCTCCATGGCGATATCCCTGTCGCTATCCGCCGGCCAAGTTCAATGGCCATGCCGGTCAAGATCCCTTCGGCGGCGCGACTGTCCCGGCCCATCAGCGCCACTGGGACCATCCGGCCACGCTGCCCACATTCCCGAACCGCAGGGAACCGCTGGTGCATGCAACCGAGACCAATTGTTAAGGCACGATACCACATGCTGCCGCCTGCAACAATCGGCGTAGCGATATGGTGCAGGGTTGACGCTGGGTTTGGGAAATGGTTACGATTCCAACGTAAGCCCGTGGAGAAATGAACCAATTTTAGAAAATGGTTTGTGGCGTATCCGCCTGGCAATGCGGTCACGCGGTTTAGAACTGACCCCGGGCAGAGGTGTACAGCATGAAGGCGACCAGCGAAGTGAAATCCAGCAATGTTCGGGCGGCGCTGGATCAGCTCCATGCCGACGTCCTCAAGCTCAACATGGCGCCCTACTGGGCGGTGGACCACAGTGTCGAGCATGATGAAGATCGCCAGATCCTGGATACCCGCAAGGCGGTGCCCTATATCTGGAAATACCAGTCCGAGATCGACCCGTTGCTCCTCCGCTCGGCGGAGCTGATACGGACGGACACCTCGGACCGGCGCTCGCTGGTGCTGGTCAATCCCGGCCTGGCGCCGAAGCGCGCCACCGTCAGCACGATGTACGTGGCCTTCCGCCTCAACGATCCCAGGGAGATCATGCCGCCCCACCGCCATGCGCCGAATGCAATTCGCCTGGGCCTCACCGGCAAGATGAATTTCACTGGCGTGGAGGGCGAGAACATTACTTTCGGCCCCGGCGACATGGTGCTGACACCCCACGACACCTGGCACAATCACGGCAACCACGGCGACGACAACGCCATCAATCTCAGCGTGCTGGATCTGCCTCTCGTGGAAACGCTGAATTCCATGTATTTCGAGCATGATTACACGGAGGAAGAGGAAGGCAAGCGGGTGCGCCGCGCCATGCAGTCTGAACGTTTTCCGCCCGACTACTCCCAGCGCGTCTATGGCCATGGCGGCCTGAAGCCGCGCTTCGTCTCGCATTTCCGTGGCACCGGCGCCGCATCGCCCATGTATGTCTACCGCTATGACATGATGCGCGAGCAACTCCATAAATTCCGCGAGTGGCCGGGCGACCCCTATGAAGGGCTCATGATCGAATATGTCGATCCCACCACGGGACAGCCTGTCTATAAGACCATCACCTTCTTCATGCAGATGCTGCGGCCCGGCGAGCGCACGCTACCGCTGAAGCAGAGCGCCAGTCTTGTGGTTGCTCCCTTCGAGGGCAAAGGCCACAGCATTGTCGATGGCAAGCGGCTGGATTGGGAGCCGTTCGATACCATGGCGGTGCCTGGCGGCAGCTGGTGCGAGCATGTGAACGAGTCGGACAAGGAACCCGCCATCCTGTTCGTCGCCAGCGATGAGCCGACCTTGAAGGCGCTCGCCTTTTACCAGAGGCACGGCAAGACCAAGACCGGCGAAATCGTCAAGCTGGCCTGAGCGCAGGCGGCAGGATTCTTCGATCGGCTCGGGACATGGCGAACGGCAGGAACACCAGCCATCTCGCGCGCTTCGACTGTCCCGGCGGTGGCCAGGTCTGGGTCGAGGGCACAACGCTCTATATCGGCCATATGCGCCAGCCGACGGGGACGAGCATCGTCGATGTGGCGGATCCGCGGAACCCAAAGCTGCTGGCGCGGATCGAGGTGCCCCAAGGCTGGCACTCACACAAGGTGCGCGTCAGCAATGGCATCATGATCGTCAACCATGAGCGCAACGGGCCGGAGGGCGACACGGCATTCGGCGGCGGTCTCGGTATCTATGACGTGTCGAAACCGAGCCAGCCGCGGCAGATCGGGAAATGGCGCACCCATGGCAAGGGTGTGCACCGCTATGACTTCGACGGGCGCTACGCCTATATCTCGCCGACGGCTGAGGGTTATGTCGGCAACATCGCCATGATCCTCGACCTGAAGAATCCGGAGAAGCCGGAAGAGGTCGGCCGCTGGTGGATTCCCGGGCAATGGAAGGCCGGCGGCGAACCCTATCCCTGGGACGACTGGACGCCGCCGCGCTGCCACCATCCGATGCGCATGGGCGACAGGCTCTATGTGAGCTACTGGCATCACGGCTATTACATTCTCGATATCTCCGATATGTCGAAGCCGCGGGCGATCGCCGGCGGCAATACCTCACCGACCTTCCCCCATCCCACCCATACCTGCCTGCCGATTCCGCAGCCGCTGAAGGGTCGCAACGTCATGGTGGTGGCGGATGAGGATGTCGCCAAGCTTTGGCCGGCGGCGCCGGCCTTCGCCTGGATCTACGACATCACCAACGAGACCTGCCCGATCCCAATCTCGACCTTCCAGGTGGAAGGGCTCGACAAGGATGGCGCGCCGCAGCCGCCGATGATGGGCTGCCATCAACCCTCGGAGCGGTTCAAGGGCACGATCATTCCCTTCGCCTGGTTCGCCAAGGGGCTCCGCATTATCGATATCGCCGACCCCTTCGCCCCGCGCGAAGTGGCCTTCTACGAGCCGGACCCGCCGGAGGGCTTCGGAATCATGTCGTCCAACGACGTCACCATCGACGATCGCGGCATCTGCTATCTCATCGACCGCCAGCGTGGCGTCGACATCATCGAAACGTCGGTTCTGTAGCCGGCGCAATCAGGAGAAGTCATGTGAGCAAGGGCATAGTTCCTATCGGCAAGAAGAACCCGAACCTGCCTTTCCATCCGGGTGTGCGCGCCGGAGATTTCATCTTCGTCTCCGGCCAGGTGGCCAAGGACGAGAACGGCAATATGTGCGTCGGCAATATCGAGGAGGAGACGCGCTGGACCATCGAGTCCATCCGCCGCATCCTGGCGCTGGATGGCGCCGATCTGTCCGATGTGGTTAAGGTGACGGTGTTCCTCGAGGATGCCCGGAATTTCGGCCGCTATAACAGGGTGTTCGCCGAATATTTTCCAGGGGGCATCGTGTCGCGCACCACGGTCGAGGCCCGCGCGGTGATCGAATGCAAGATCGAAATTGATGCCGTGGCCTATAAGCCGAAAGAATGAGATCGTCAGGGGTCAACAAGACGGGGCGCAAGTCCTGCAGCGCGACAAAGAGGGGATAGGATGCTGAGAGTTTTGGGCCGGGCTACTTCCGGCAACGTGCAAAAGGTGATCTGGCTGCTGGAGGAGATCGGCTTGCCTTACAAGCGGGAGGACTATGGCCGCCAGTTCAACAACACCGGGGACGCGGCCTATCTCAAGCTCAATCCGAACGGAAAAGTGCCAACGTTGGTGGATGGCGACACGGTGATCTGGGAGTTGAACAGCATCTTGCGCTATCTCTGCAACAAGCAGGGAGGCCATGCCCTGTATCCGAGCGATCCCCTAGCGCGCAGTCAGGTGGAGCGCTGGATGGATTGGCAGCTCGCCTCGCTGAACAATCCATATCTTGGGATCTTCAAAGAAGCAAAGAAGCCGGCGGCAGAACGCGCCGCCAGTTGGGCGGCAGATTCCAAGGAACTCAAGACCCAGCTCGACATCCTGGAGGCGGGAATGGGTGGGCAGCCCTGGCTCGCCGGTCCGGCAATCTCGCTGGCGGATGTCTGCCTCGGGCCAATCGTTCATCGCTGCCTGGATTTTCCGGTGGACCTGCCGGGGCTCGTTGGCCTGCGGGCGTGGCGCGATAAGGTCGCCGCTCGGCCGGCGTTCAAGAAGGCAACGGGATAGAGCAAATTCCATCGAAGCGCCGCTCGTGCGGCGATTGAAATCGGTACGGCGGGAAGCGGAATGATAAAGGCGGCGATCATCGGACTGGGCACCATGGGGCCGGGTATCGCCGCCACCCTGTCGCGGGCCGGTATCGCCGTGCGCTGCTTCGATGCCAATGCGGACCAGCGCGCGAGCGCGGCGCCGCGGTTTCAGGCGGCCGCTGGCGTGCTCGCTGCCCTGGGTATGGCCGACAAGAGCCAGGGCGCGGCCATCGCCGTTTGTGACAGCCTGGCCGACTGTGTGGCCGGCGCCGACCTGATGCTGGAAAACGTATCGGAAAAACTGGAGACCAAGGCGGAGGTCTTTCGGCAGGTTGAATCCGTGGTGGGTAAGGATTGCATTATGGCATCCGATACGTCCGGTATCCCCATCAGCAAAATCCAGGATTTCGTGGCGGCGCCGGAGCGTGTGGTCGGCATGCACTGGTCGAACCCGCCCCATATCATCCCGATGATCGAAGTCATCGCCGGCGCCAAGACCGCCCCCAAGGTGGTGGACTGGACAGTGGACCTGATCAAGGGCATGGGCCTGTTGCCGGTGGTTGTGAAAAAGGACGTGCCTGGGTTCGTGGAAAATCGCGTGCTCTATGCCCTCCTGCGGGAATGCGTCGACCTCGTCGAACAGGGCGTGATCGATGCCGAGGGCCTGGATACCTGTGTCTCCTGGGGCATCGGCTACAAGTTATCGGTGGTCGGACCCATGGCGCTGCTGGATATGGCAGGTCTGGATATCTACCAGGCCGTCGGCAGCTATCTGAATAGGGAGCTTTGCAACCGCGGCGACGTCGCAAAGTTCGTGACGGACCGCACCGGGCAGGGGAAACTCGGCATCAAGAGCCGCGGCGGCGTATTCGACTATACGCCCGAGCGGATAGCGGAATTGCAGGCCGTGCGCGCGCGCAAGCTCGTTGCCGCGCGCAAGGCGCTGCAGGACTCCTAGGTGAAGCAGAGGCCCGGCAGCGGCGACTGAGGCGGGGAGCGAGAACCAGCTAGACCAAGTTTTGCGCCACTGAAATTTGAACAACTGCGCTAGGCGCGTCAGAAAATGGCATCACGGGAGCGCAGCCGGTGATTGCAGCGTAGAAAGCAAAATGTCTCAACGTCTGGAGGTAAGAAATGACCGGAATTACAAGAAGAAATGCGACACGGCTGGCGCTTATGGCCGCCGTGGCCTGCGGTGCGATCGGTGTGGGTCTCGCCACATCGGCGACGGCGGCTGACGTCAAATCGATCGCCATCCTGACGCCCGAGGAACCGACCGATTTCGGCTGGAACCAGCAGGGCCATGATGCGGCGAAGGCAGTGGCCGAGAAGTACGGCCTCGAGTTCATGCCGGCGACCGGCCTGGGTTATGGCGACGTGCATCCGCAGCTGCGCGAGCTGGCCGATGACGGCGCCAGCCTGATGATCGCCCATGCCAGCGGTTACAACACCGCCGCGCCGGAAATCGGTGCGGAGAAGGGCGTGCCAGTGGCGATCGTCGACAAACCCGACGCCAACAAGAAGGGCTTGGTTGCCGACTACACGCTAAGCGGCCATGAGGGCGCCTATCTCGCTGGCATCCTCGCGGCGAAAACGACCAAGACCAAGTCGGTCGGCATCGTCGTGTCGGGCGAGCCGCCGTCCTGGAACTCGCAGTCCGCGGCCTTTGCCCAGGGTGTCAAGGCGACGGATAGCAGCGTGAAGGTTCTCTACGCGGTGATCGGACCCGCCGCCTATTCCGACGCGGCCGGCGGCCGCCGCGTCACCGAGTTGGTAATCGGCGCCGGCGCCGACGTGATCTTCGGCCAGGGCGATGGCGCAACCTTCGGCATGCTGCAGGCGGTGGAAACCACCAAGGCCACCGACGGCGGTAAGGTGTGGTTCATCGACGTAATCGGCGACAAAACCTCGATCGACAAGGGCAATCTGTTGTCTTCCGTGATCTGGAATTTAGTGCCGGTCTATTCGGCGATGGTGGACGACCTGAAAGCCGATACCTTCGGCACCAAGGGCTATTCGATCCAGCTCAACGACGATTTGGTGCAGCTGCTGCACAGCAAGCACATTCCGGACGCTACCTGGAATGATGTGATGAAGGTGCGCGATGAGATCGTCGCTGAAACACTGAAGATCGAGCCGGTGTGGGAAGCGGACAAGGTCCGTGCCCTCATGACCTCGGTCACCGACGCGCCGCAATAGGCATGGCGGTTCTACATTGATGCGATGCGTTCGGCCGCGCCGCCCCTCTTCGGGCGGCGCGCGCCGGTCCAGGGTATGGTTATGAGCGACGCGGGTCTCTCGGCAGCAGTTCAGGGCGGCGGCGATGCCGCGGCAGTGGCGGCCGTGCGCAATATCACCAAGCGATTTCCGGGCGTGCTCGCCAACGACAAGGTGTCCCTCGAGTTCCGTGCCGGTGAGATCCATGTGCTGTTGGGTGAGAATGGCGCGGGGAAGTCCACGCTGATCGCCATCCTTGCGGGCATGCAGCAGCCGGACGAGGGCGAGATCCTGCTCGGCGGCGAACCGGTGAAGATCAATTCGCCGCGGGAGAGCCTCGATCGTGGCATTGGCACCGTGTTTCAGCATGTGCTGCTGGTGCCCAGTCTTTCCGTCATCGAGAACCTGATGCTCGGCGGCCGCTGGTGGCAGCGGCTCGGCCGCGCCGCGGCGCTAAAGCGGTTCACGGATCTTTCGGCGCTACTGGGTGTAACCATCGACGCCGATGCGCTGGTCGGGCGCCTGTCGCTCGGCGAGCAGCAGCAGGTTGAGATCATGCGCGCTCTCTGGCGCGGCGAGAAGGTGCTGATCCTCGATGAACCGACCTCCATGCTCACGCCCCAGGGCGTGCGCGATCTGGCGCAGGTGATGCGCCGCCTGAAGGAGAAGGGCATCGCCCTGATCCTGATCACGCATAAGCTGATGGAAGCATATGAACTGGGCGACCGCATCTCCGTGCTGCGTCTTGGCCGGGTGGTCGGACAGATCCCGCCCGAGCGGCGGAACAAGATGAGCGAGGCGGAAACCACCGACGAAGTGATCCGCATGATGTTCGGCAACCGTGCGGAGCATGAGCGCGACGCCGAGATCCTGGTGGGCCGTGGCCGCCAGGCGCACCGCCACCGCGCCGTTGACCGCACCGGGCCCGCGCGCCTCAGCGCCCGCGGCCTGCGGACCGACGCCGGACGCGGCGAATGTCCGCTGCGGGAGGTGAGCTTCGATCTCTGGCCGGGTGAGATCCTCGGCATCGCCGGCGTGGATGGCAACGGGCAGAAGCATCTGGCGGAGCTGCTGGCGGGACAGCGCCCGGCCGCCGCCGGCCGGCTCATGCTGGGCACCGCCGACATCACCGCCGATCGCGTGCCAGAGCGGCGCAAGAAGGGCATCCGCTATGTGACGGACGAGCGGGTGGGGGAGGGCACGGTGAGTGATTTTTCCGTCGCCACCAATCTGGTGCTTAAGGAAATCGGCGAGCCGCCCTACTGGCGCCGCGGCCTCAGCGACTGGGACTTCATCCACGATCATGCGCGCGGGCAGATCCGGCGGCATGACATCCGCACGCCGTCAGAGAAAACCACTGTCGGCAAGCTGTCCGGCGGCAACATCCAGAAGGTCGTGCTGGCGCGGGAGCTTGATAACGATGCCGGTGTCGTCATCTTCAATAAGCCGACCTACGGCCTGGACCTGCAGAACACCCGCATCGCCCATGAGCGCATCATCGCCAGCGCCGAGGGCGGCCTGGCCGTGATCGTGATCTCCACCGACCTGGACGAATTGCTGGAGATCAGCGACCGCATCGGCGTGATGTTCCAGGGGCGGCTCGCCGGAATCGTCGATAATACGTCAGACGTGGAGCGCCGCGTCGGCCTGCTGATGACGGGAGCCGAGGCGGCGTGAGCGTCGAGACGCAATCCGCCGGCGGCAAGCCGGGCTCTGCCGAATCCGGCCGGGAGCTGCGCGGCGCCATCCTGCGCGTGCTGATTCCGGTTCTGCTGGCTCTGGCGATCGGCGGGCTGGTTCTGCTGATCCTCGGCAAGGATCCGCTGGCCTACTACGGCTATGTGCTCCGGCGCGGGCTGCTCACCTGGGGCGGGTTGCAGGAGACCTTCACCCGGATGGCGCCACTGCTCTTGATAGGCGCCGGGCTCATCGTTGCGTTCAGGGCCGGGATCTGGAACCTGGGTGGCGACGGGCAGTTCCTTCTGGCCGCGGTGATCACCGCGGCGCTGGCGCCGGCTCTGATCCAATTCCTGCCGCGCGGCCTGACGCTCATTGCCTGCATGATCGTCTCGATTGCCGTCGCCGCCATGTGGTCGCTGATACCGGCGATCCTCAAGGCGCGCTATGGCGTCAACGAGATCGTCACGTCCCTGATGATGAGCTTCCTCGGCATCAGCTTCGCCAATGTGCTGGTGAAACTGCTGTTCTGGGATCCGGACACCACAGTGCCCCAGACCCGCACCCTGCCGGTGGAGGACCGGTTGCCGCGCCTGTTCGATTCCACGGTGCATCTGGGCGTGCTCATCGCGTTGGCGGTTGTCGTGCTCGTGCATCTCATGATGACGCGGACGGCCTTCGGATTGAAGCTGCAGGTGGTTGGCGCCAATCCCCGCGCTGCGGTTCATGCCGGGCTGAATGTCAGCCGCCTCACCATTGCGACTTTCGCGATCAGCGCCGGGCTGATCGGCCTCGGCGGCTCGATGGAGATTCTCGGCGTGTGGGGCGTGGTGCGCGCGGACTGGAATCCGGCCTTCGGCCTGCTCGTGGTGCCGCTGGTGTTCCTCGCCCGCTTCAATGGCTACGCGGTCATCGGCTTCACGCTGTTCTTCTCGGCGCTGATGATCGGCGGCGAGAGTGCCGCGCGCCGCGTCGGCGTTCCTCAGGACTTCGTGCTGCTGCTGGTGGCATTGCTGCTGATCTTCCTGGCGCTGGTGGAGTATCTCGACCATGTCAGGCGCCAACGGCTGACGCCCTGAACCATGGAAGCGCTGCTCACTCAGGCTTTCCTGTCGTCGCTGCTGTTCGGCGCGATTACGGCCGGCGTGCCGCTCTTGCTGGCGGGCCTCGGCGAACAGATTTCCGAGAAGGCCGGTGTTCTGAATATCGGCATCGAGGGCATGATGCTGCTCGGCGCCTATTGCGGCTTCATCGCCGCCTACTATGCCGATTCCTTCTGGCTCGGCTTTCTTGCCGGCGGCATCGGCGGCATGGTCGTGGCGCTATTCGTGGCCGTGCTTTGCATCCGCTACGGCCTCAACCAGATCGTCATCGGCATTGCCCTGACCATCGGCGCCGAAGGCATTACGGCATTGTTGCATCATTTCCAACTCAGCAAGACCTATCCGCGGCTGTCCCAGGCGCCGGCAATGGTATCCGAGCTCAGCAATGTACCCATTGTCGGCGCGATATTGGCCGCCATTGGCGATATCCCAATCATTGGTAGAGGCCTGTTTGGTCACAATGCCGTGGTCTATCTCGGCGTGTTAATGGTGATATTTCTAACCTGGTTGTTCCGTTCCACCTATGTCGGCATCAATCTGGAAGCGGCGGGTAACAAGCCGGCGGCGCTGGATGCGGCCGGCGTCAGCGTCATCAGGACGAGGACGATGGCGGTGCTGGCGACAGGCTTTCTGGCCGGTGTCGGCGGCGCCTACATGGCAAATGTGGGCGCGGGCTCTTTTCAGCCGTTCATGACCGGCGGCGCCGGTTTCATCGGCATCGTGCTGGCCATGCTGGCGCGGGGCCGGCCGGTCTGGGTGCTGCTGGGCGCCGTGCTGTTCGGCGTCAGCCTGGCCATGACCACGGCGCTGCAGCTCGCCGGGTTCAATATTCCCACCGACGTAGTGCAGATGCTGCCCTTTGCCATGGTGATGCTGGTGCTGGTGATTTTCGCCCGCCACAGCGTTCTGCCGCCCGCCCTGGGCTTGCCCTATGTGCGCGGCGACCGGTAGGTTTCATACATAGGAGTGGTGCCGGATCGCGGCCGCTGGCCCGGTCTCAAGACAAGAACGGGAGACTTCGACGATGTCCGATACAAAAGTCTATCTGCTCGACGGCGGGTCGCTGGTGATCGACGGTTATCACGCCTTCTGGAATCGCGGCCCGGGTGGCGAGCTGCGCTTTCCCTGTTATGCTGTGCTGGTGGAGCATAAGGACGGCCGCTACATGTTCGACACCGGCTATGACTTCGACCACGTCATGCGGGTGCTGCCGTTCGAGAAGCCGATCCAGGACAAAGCGCAGACCATCCCTGGCCAGCTAGCCGCACTGGGCCTGCAAGCACCGACGACATCAACTATGTCATCAACTCGCACTACCATTTCGATCATTGCGGCGGGAACAAGCACCTGCATAAGGCCTGCACCATCTGCCACGCCGCGGAGCTGGAGGCGAGCGGCAACTGCCAGCCCTTCGAGCATCTCGGATACTCCGATCTCACCTTCTCGCCCGAGCTGATCAAGAAGAAGGGCAAGGAGCTTCCGCCCGATCCGGCGCTGGACATGTACACGCCCACTTTCCAGACCCTGCGCGGCGACCAGGAAATCGCCAAGGGACTTTGGCTGTTTGAAACGCCCGGGCATACGGCTGGCCATTACAGCATGATGGTGCAGTTGAAGAACCGCCGGCCCATGCTGTTCACCGCCGACGCCTGCTACAGCCAGAAGAGCATGGACATGATGTGCATCTCCAGCTTCCACCTGGATCCCGTGGCCAGCGTGAAGTCGCTGCATCGCCTCAAGGAACTGGCGGCGAAGCATGACGCCGAGCTGTTCTATTCCCACGATCCCGAGAGCTTCAAGAACTACAAGAAGGGTGCGGATTTCTACAATTAAGAGCCCGTAGAAACGAAAAGAGCCCGCGTCGGCACGGCGCGGGCTCTTTCCTGGCGCTGTTCTCCCATTAATCGGCAGCGCGCATCCCGGCGGCGGCTACGTTGGCCGCGCCGGGTATCGAGTTTCCACTACCAGCGAACCATGCCGGCATCGACGGCCAAGGCTTGGCCGGTAATCCAATGTGCTTCTTCGGATGCAAGGAACGCGACCGCCGGCACGATGTCGGCTGGCGTGCCCTTGCCCTTGATCGCCTGCAGCATGTCGACGAAGCCGAAGGCCTCCTTGTGCGGCGTCTGTTGCACGCCTTCGGTGTCGGTCAGGCCGGGGCAGACGGAATTCACGGTGATTTTGTAGGCACCGAGTTCCGTCGCCAGCGCGCGCGTGAAGGTCAGCACGCCGCCCTTTGAGGCCACGTAATGCGCCATGTTCGGCGTGCCCGCGAAGATCGAGTTCGAACTGAAATTGACGATGCGGCCGTAGCCGTTCTTGCGCATCATGTCCGAACCGGCGCGGCACATGAGGTAGAGCCCGTCCAGGTTGACCCGCAGCACGCGCCGCCATTCCTCGAAGGTCAGCTTATCCCAGGCCACGAACGGCACGATTGCCGCGTTGTTCACGAGCACGTCGAGCTTCTTGCATTTCGATGCAACGTTCGAGAACAGCTTGGCCACCGCATCGGGATCGCCGATGTCGCAGGTCTCGCCGATGGCGCCGCCACCGATCGCCTTGGCCGTCGCGGACGCGCCGTCGCCGTTGATGTCGACGGCGACGACGGTCGCGCCCTCCTGGCCCAGCCGTTGTGCGACGGCCTTGCCCATGCCCTGCGCGGCCCCAGTGACCACGGCCACGCGTCCTTCAAATCTGCGCATCAACTGCTCCCTGTTTCAGTTCATGATTTCCCATGCTGGCGCTTCAGCCCTGTCCGGAGTCGATCACGGACATCGCCGCGTCAACGCCTGCCGCCACATCCACCTTGCGGCCCAGCTTGCGCAGCGAGCCGCCCAGGGCGGTGATGGCCACCACGGCGTAGATCGGCTCCGCGACCGGGCCCATATGGCCGATGCGGATCAGCTTGCCTAAGGTCTCGCCGCGGCCGGTGGAGAACACGACGCCGTACTTTTCCCGCGCCGTGCGGATGATGTCGGAATCCTTCACGCCTTCGGGCACGCGCACCGCCGTGGTGGTCGGTGACGCGATCGCCTCGGTCTTCGCCCATAGCGACAATCCCATCGCCTTGATGCCGGCACGGCAGGCGCGCGAGGTGAGAGCATGGCGGCGCCAGACCTGCTCCGGCCCTTCCTCCAGATAGAGATCGATCACCGCGTCCAGTCCGTTCATCTCGGTTACGGAAGGCGTGAAGGGGAACGGCTTGTCCTTGCTCCAGGCGTCTTTCCAGTCCAGCAGGCTGAGGATGGACGCGCGCGGCGCCTTCGAGTTGGCCTCCATATGTTTCCAGGCGCGGTCGGTGACGGACATTAGCGTCAGGCCCGGCGCACCGCCCAGGCATTTGCCGGGTCCGGTGATGAAGATATCGGCGAAGCAGTCATCGGGATGGATATCCATGCCGCCGAACGACGACACCGCGTCGACGATCAGCAGCGCGTCATTGTCGCGCACGATCTTGCCGATTTCCCGTGCCGGATTGATGGTGCCGGAGGGTGTGTCGTGATGCACCAATGACACCACCTTGATATCAGGCCGCTTGCGGAACGCTTCCGCCACTTGCTGCGGATCGATGGCTTCGTTGTAGGGAACCTCGATCTCCACCATCTCCTTGTGGTAGCGGGCGGACCAATAGCCGAAGCCCTTGCCGTAGACGCCCGAAGCCAGGTTCAGCACCACGTCATCGGGCGAAATCAACGACGCCGCCGACGCCTCGATGCCCGGCGCCGGTTCGCATTGCAGGATCAGCGCCGGCTGCTTCACGCGCATCGCCTTCGCCGATTTGAGCGTGATGTTTTCGTAGAACTGCTGGAAATAGGGGTCGAAATCGTAATGCACCGGCCGCGACATCGCGCGCAGCACGCGCGGAAAGGCGGCGACGGGACCGGCAGACAGCGTGATGACGGGTTCCCGGATAGGCGTCGAGGCCATGGCGGCGCAATCCCCCTGCGTTCTGATTTCTTGTGAAGCCTTGGTTCGCGCCATGATAGACTTGCGGCGGGAAAAGTGAAATCAATATCGTCCCGTTTTGCTCGATTGGTCCCAGAGTTTCATGTCTTCCCCGGAAAATTGGTTCGACTTCCTGATCATTGGTTCAGGTACCGCCGGCTGTGTGTTGGCGGCGCGATTGAGCGAAGATCCTTCGCTCCGCATCGGGCTGGTGGAGGCGGGCGGTCCCGCCGTCGATCCCCGCATCGCCATTCCCGGGCAATGGCCGATGCTCCAGAACAGCGAGATCGATTGGGCCTATCGCACGGTGCCGCAGCGCCACACGGCGGGCCGCGTTCATGAATGGGCGCGCGGCCGCGTGGTCGGCGGTTCCACGGCGCTGAACGCCATGGCCCATGTGCGCGGCCACCCGGATGATTTCGGAAGTTGGGTGACCGAAGGGTGTGACGGCTGGGGTTATCCGGATTTGTTGCCGTATTTCACCCGTTCGGAGACCTATGCGCCCGGTGCCTCCGCCTATCACGGTGGCGATGGCCCGGTGTATCTCATGCGGCCGAGCGAACCCCATCCCGTCACCACGGCCTACATGGCGGCAGGCGAGGAGGCGGGCATCCCACCCACCGATGACCACAACGGGCCGCGCATGGCCGGACCCTGCCTCAACACCCTGACGATCAAGGACGGCCGACGGCAGACCATTGCCGATGCCTATCTGATGCCGGCCGCCGGCCGCGACAATCTGGTGCTGATGAGCGGGACGGAGGTGCTGTCCTTGATCTTCGAGGGCCGGCGCTGCCGCGGCATCCGGGTGCACGAGCGAGAAGGCGCCGCGGAATTGTTTGCCGATCGCGGCGTGATCCTGGCCGCGGGGACCATCGGCACGCCGCTACTGTTGTTGCGGTCGGGCGTCGGCCCGGCGGACGAACTTCGAGCGCTAGGTATCGCCGTGCAACAGGATCTGCCCGGCGTCGGCCGCAATCTCCACGATCATCTGCTATCCGGTGGCAATGTCTATCGCGCGCGGCGGCCGGTGCTAACGTCGCGCTATCAGCATTCGGAATCCCTTATGTACATCGAGCAACCGGGCGCAAAGGGCGCGCCGGAACTGGTTCTGGCCTGCGTGATACTGCCGGTGATGACCGAACAATTCACCGGCCCGGCGATGGGCGAGGGCTATACCCTGATGTTCGGCTTCACCCATCCCCGCAGCCGCGGCAGCGTGCGGCTTGCGTCGGCTGATCCGGCGGAGGCGCCGCTGATCGATCCGAATTATCTGGCAGAGGAATACGACCGCGAAACTTACCTCGCGGCCCTGGACGCGGCACAGACCGTCGGCAACGCTCAGGCGCTCGGGGAGTGGCGCGACGAAGAAGTATTGCCCGGTCCCGGCGTTCAATCCAAATCCGAGCGGCTGGAGTTCCTGCAGAAAGCCGCCTTCACCCATCATCATCCCGTCGGCACTTGCCGTATGGGAACGTCTGAAGACGCCGTGGTTTCACCCGACCTCCGGCTGCCCGGCGTAGACGGGCTCTATGTCTGCGACGCCTCCATCATCCCCTCCATCACCACCGGCCCGGTCAACGCCGCCATCATCGCCATCGCCGAACGCGCCAGCGACCTCCTGCGCGGCAAACCACCATTGCCGCCGGTGCGATTGTGATGAAGGACGGTGATGATTAATTCCGAGTATTCCTCTGTAGGGGCGACCTGCGGTCGCCCGTGTCGGTGCCATGCGCAATTGGTGACAACATGGCCGCGGCGCCAGGGCGACCGCAGGTCGCCCCTACAGTTCATGCGTCTATCGCTGGTACTCACGATTTCACTGTTGATGCCTCTACTCGCATCCTGCACAACTGCGATAACCGCCAACCGTCCCGTCGCCCTCCATCTCACGAACGCTGGCGCCGAACCGCTGCAGTGCCGCCTGATGTTCGGCCATTGGGTGGACCGCGATCTCGGCCGCCTCGCGCCGGGCGAGAGTGTCGATATCGCTATCACTCAACAGGGCGCAGACGGCGCGCTGTTCGTCCTGCGCGACGACGGCGCCCGGCGCATGATGATCGAGACCATCAACTGCGGCCGCGACGGTGATTGGATGGGGACCTTCGGCCAGGTTGACCTGGCGCCAGCGCGGGCTGCGCACGCTCCCGGGATCAACGCAGCGTGTGCTGCGCCGAAGGGCGCTGGCCGAGTTGTATGCCCTGCCATCGAACTCACACCCTAGCCGCACAGCAATGCTCCTCCTGTCAAAAATCCTGTTGGTGGTCGCGGCGCCCTTCATGGGCAGCTTTCTTGGCGCGGTCATCACTAGATGGTCGAGTGGCAGGCCGCTCTATTCCGGCCGCGCCACCTGCGACTGCGGACAGGTCGTGCTACCACCACGGGACATGATCCCCATCGCCAGCTGGGCGCTGAGCGGCGGCCGTTGTCGCATTTGCGCCCGAGGCCTGGGCCGGCTCTATCCGGCCATCGAGATCGCCGCGCTGATCATCGGCCTGTGGTCGATCATCGCGCTGCCGGGTGCCTACATCTGGACCGGTGCGGCTTTCGGTTGGGCCCTGCTGGTCATCGGCATGATTCTCTGGCGGGACGGGAAGCTGCCCATGGCCGTCGTCGTTGGCGTCGGTATCGCCGGCTTGCTGCTAGCCGGCAGCAACGGGCTGATCACACTGCGGGATCACCTTCTCGCCGCCGTGATCGCCTTTGCAGCCTACTTCGTCCTCGCACGACTTCTGAACCGCTGGCTGCAGCGGCAGCTCGTGCGGCCTGGTGACGCCACACTGGCCGCTGCGCTCGGCGCATGGCTGGGATGGCAAGCTCTGCCGGAACTTCTCGTGCTTTCGGCCCTTGTCGCGTTGGCGCTCACCTTTCTCAACCGTGCCTACTCGCCTATTCATGGCGACCGCATGATAGCGGCGAGCCTCTGCGCAGGTGCCTGGCTTGCTTGGATCTATCCGCTGGACGTCCTCACCTGATCGGGCTGGCTGCAGAACGCCACGATCCCTATCCTCGCAAGCACAGAAACCCAACAACGGGAGAGAGCCATGCGTCTCAAAGGCAAAGTCGCGCTGATCACCGGCGGCAATTCCGGCATCGGTCGCGGTATCGTGCATCGATTCATCGCCGAGGGCGCCCGTGTCGCCTTCGCCGGCCGCGACGAGCAGAAGGGCGCGGCAGTGACGGCCGAAGTGAAACAGCGGGGCGGCGACGGGCAATTCTATGCTGTCGACCTCGCGCAGGAGAAGGCCGTCGCCTCAATGGTCGACAGCGTGGCGCAGCGCTTCGGCGGCATCGACATCGTCGTCAACAATGCCGGCGTCGGCAGCCGCCGCTCCGGCATCGAGCCCGGCGACGCGCCCGGCAAACGTTGGGACAAGATGCGCGGCCCCAATATGGATACCGCTTATTTCACTTCGGCCTATGCGATGCCTATGCTGGCGCGCTCGGGCAAGGGTGCCATCGTCAACATCTCCTCGACTGCAACGCTGCACGGCAATTGGGGGCTCTATTGCGTGGCCAAGGCCGCCATCGAGGGGCTGACCCGCTCCCTGGCCGCCGAGGGTGCGGCTCATGGCATTCGCGCCAATGGCGTCAGTCCCGGCTGGATCGCCACGGAAAACGATGCGGAGGAACCGCCGAGCGGAAATGCCAGCGGTGAGTGGGAAATTCCCTGCGCGCTGCTCAACCGCATGGGCGTGCCGGCGGAGATCGCCGGCGCCGTCCTGTTCCTGGCGTCCGAGGACGCCTCCTTCGTCACCGGCCAGACGCTGATCGTCGATGGTGGGCTGTCAATCACCGATTATACCTCGCTGGCGATGCTGAAGAAGATCGGCAACAAGCTGTTCTCCGGCCGCGTCTGACAGTCCCGCCGTGACAATCGCCTTGATCTGGTCTATACCAGATTGCCCAGACATGGAGAATGCATGACCGCGCCGCCGCCCCAGGAACTGATCGATCTCGGCCTCAGCCTTGTGGAGGCCAGCGGCGCCGTGTTGCGGCGGCATTTCCGCGCCGGCCTGACCGGCGACATCAAGGGCGACGGCTCGCCGGTGACCATCGCCGACAAGCAGACCGAGCGGGCGATCAGAGACATCCTCGATCGCCAGCGCGCCCAGGACGGCATCGTCGGCGAGGAGGAAGGGACCAAGAACAAGGACGCCGAGTATGTCTGGGTGATCGACCCCATCGACGGCACCAAGCCCTTCATGACCGGCCGGCCGACCTTCGTGACGCTCCTGGCGCTGCTGCGCAATGGGCGCCCTATCCTCGGCATCATCGACCAGCCGATCAGTGGTGAACGCTGGATTGGTATTGCCGGCCGCCCGACGACTTTCAACGGCAAGCCGGTGAAAACGCGGCCCTGCGCCGATCTGAAATCAGCCGTGGTCTATGCCGGGTCGGTAGAATTCGGCGAGCCCGGACGCTCGAAATTCTTCAACATGGCGGGGAAGGCGAGTGTTACCACCCTCGGCGGCGACGCCTATGCCTATGGCCTGCTGTCGATGGGGTTCATCGATGTCTGCGTCGACTGGGTCATGCAGCTCTACGATTGCATGGCCCTGTTACCGGTGATCGAAGGCGCCGGCGGC
Organism: uncultured Alphaproteobacteria bacterium; assembly: GCA_963851215.1. Taxonomy (GTDB): domain Bacteria; phylum Pseudomonadota; class Alphaproteobacteria; order Dongiales; family Dongiaceae; genus DATKFM01. The sequence goes on along the minus strand of CAWKOG010000020.1, from coordinate 299,738 downwards.
GTCATTACCATGTGGAACGGCCAGCCCATCGGCTTCGACCTCGACGGCACCGTGGTCGCCGCCGGCGACAAGCGCGTGCATGCGGAGGCGATGGCGGCGTTGAGCGGATCCGCAAGATGAAAGCGGCGGCGGCACGGCTGAAATCCAGGCCAGCAAAGAAGCCGGCGGCCAGCCGCCCCATCTATCAGCGCGTGCGCGACGAGATTGCCGGGCGCATCGACCGCGGCCGGTACGTGCCGAACCAGCAATTGCCGTCGGAGCGCGATCTCAGCGAAAGCCTGGGCATCAGCCGCATGACCGCGCGGCAGGTCTATGTGACACTGCAGCAGGATGGGCTGATCTACCGCTCCAATCGGCGGGGATGGTTCGTGTCGCCGCCGCGGCTCAACTACGCGCTGACACGTTCCGTCAGCTTCCTCACCAATGTCCAGGCGGAAGGCGGCTCGCCCAAAGCCAAGGTTCTGGAGGCGCGCACGCTGCGCCCTGCATCATGGGTGGCGGCGAAACTCGGTCTCAGCCGCACCGAGCGCATTCATTCGGTGCGCCGGCTACTTTCGATTGGCGACCAGCCAGCGATGATTGATATCATCTACACGTCGGCAGCCCGTTTTCCCGACTTCTTCGACAATCCCATGGAACAATCCCTGACCAAGCTGTGGAAGGACCGCTATGGCATCGACGTCACGCGCGCCGAAGTCACGATCCGTGCCGGCACCCTTCTGGCCGAGGATGCGGTGGCGCTGCAAGTGGAGCCCGAAGCTGCCAGCATCCTTGTGCTGCAGACGATGATTGGCCACGACGGCAAGCCGGTCGCGGTCAATCTGCAGAACTGGCGCATCGACGTGGCCGAATTCACGATCGAAGCCCAGTTTCCCCGGCCTTAGCATGGCCCTCGGCGCCTTGATTCTCCGGCCGGACGGCTCTTATACTGGTATATACCAGATGGTGGAGAAGTTTACATGACCGCGCTGCCGTCCAAGGCCAATATCGTCATCATCGGCGGCGGGCTGATCGGCTGTTCGACGGCCTATCATTTGGCCAAGCGCGGCGTCACCGATGTGGTCGTGCTGGAGAAGGGCAAGCTGACCTCCGGCTCCACCTGGCACGCGGCGGGCATGGTGGGTCAGCTCCGCTCCAGCGCCAACATCACCCAGCTCCTGCGCAACTCGGTCGAACTCTATGGCCGGCTTGAGGCGGAGACCGGTCAGGCCACCGGTTGGCGCGCCACCGGCTCCCTGCGCCTCTGCTGCACCGAAGACCGGCGCATCGAATATCAGCGCGCGATCACGACGGCGCACTCCTTCAATCTCGAGATCGAAATGCTGACACCGGCGGAGATCGAGAAGCTCTGCCCGGGCATCAATGTCAGCGACGTGCTCTGCGGCGTCTATGTGCCGTCGGACGGCATGGTGAACCCGTCGGATCTCACCATGTCCCTGGCCAAGGGCGCGCGCAGCGGCGGCGTGAAGTTCTTCGAGGGCATTGCCGTTACCGCGCTGGAAACCCGCGATGGCTGCATCGCCGGCGTGAAGACTGAGCAGGGCGCCATCCAATGCGACGCGGTCGTACTTTGCGCCGGCCTGTGGTCGCGGGAACTCGCGCGCGGCGTTGGCGTGAACATTCCGATCCTGCCCTCGCACCACCACTACATCGTCACCGAAAAAATCGAAGGCCTGAGCCGCGACATGCCGGGCCTGCGGGATCCCGACAATCTTACTTACTTCAAGGAAGAGGTCGGCGGGCTGATCGCCGGCGGCTACGAACCCAATCCGATCCCCTATGCCGCTCGGCCTGAACGCAACGATCCGGACTTCCGGCTGTTCCCGGAAGAGGTTGAACATTTCGAACAGCTGATGACCGGCATGGTGAAACGCTTCCCGGTGCTGGAGCGGGTCGGCATCAAGCAATGGTTCAACGGCCTCGAATCCTTCACCGAGGACACCAACTTCATCCTCGGCGAGACGCCGGAAGTGCGGAAACTGTTCGTCGGCTGCGGCTTCAATTCCATGGGCATCGCGTCCGGCGGCGGCGCCGGGCTGGCGCTGGCCCATTGGGTCGCCGAGGGCGAGCCGCCCTACGATCTCTGGCCGGTGGATATCAGGCGCTTTTCCCAATTCCACCGCTCCGACCGTGCCGTGCTTGTCCGCGCGCTGGAGGGGCAGGGCCATCACTACGCCATGGGTTGGCCGAACTACGAATTCAAAGCGGGACGGCCGCTGCGGCGGAGCGCCATCTACGACCGCCTCTTGCAACAAGGCGCCTGCTTCGGCGGCAAGTCGGGCTGGGAACGGCCGAACTGGTTTGCGCCAGAGGGCGTCGAGGCGAAGGACGTGTACAGTTTCGGCCGCGCCAACTGGTTCGCCCATGTGGGAGAGGAGCACAAGGCCTGCCGCGAGCATGCCGCGCTGTTCGATCAATCCTCTTTCGCCAAGTTCCTGGTGACCGGCCGCGATGCGGAGAAGGCGCTGCAGCGCATCTGCGCCGCCAATGTGGGCCGCGAGCCGGGCAAGCTCGCCTACACGCAGATGCTCAACCGCCATGGCGGCATTGAATGCGACCTCACGGTCGCGCGCCTGTCGGAAGACAGCTACTATGTGGTCACCGGCACGGCGATGGCGGTGCATGACGGCACTCATATCCGCCGCAATATCGATCCATCCGAGAATGTCAGCGTTGTCGATGTGACGTCGGCCTATGGTGTGCTCGGCCTGATGGGCCCGAAGGCGCGGGTGATCCTCGCCGACATCTGCGAGGATGACATCGGTAATGAGGCATTCCCCTTCGGCACGGTGCGGGACATCATGATCGCCGGAGCGCCGGTGCGGGCGCTCCGCGTCACCTTCGTCGGCGAGCTCGGCTGGGAACTGCACGTTCCCACCGAATTCATGGCAACCGTGTTCGAGGCTATCCAGAAAGCCGGTGTCCATCGCGGCATGCGCAACGCCGGCTATCGCGCCATCAACTCCCTGCGGTTCGAGAAAGGCTATGTCATCTGGGGCGCAGAAGTGGGGCCGGACTATACGCCGCTGGAAGCCGGTCTCGGCTTTGCCGTGTCGTTCAAGAAGAACACCGACTTCATCGGCAAGGACGCGCTGCTGCGTCAGCGCGAGGGACCGCTGAAGAAACGGCTGATGACCTTCACAGTGCCCGATCGAGAGACCGTGTTGCTCGGCCGCGAGACGATTTATCGCGACGGCAAGGTGGTGGGCTGGCTCACCGGCGGCGGCTATGGCTTCACCGTCGGCAAGGGCATCGGCCTCGGCTATGTCCGCAACAAGGACGGCGTTACCGACGACTATCTGCGCAGCGGCAGGTATGAGCTGGAGGTGGCTGGCGTGCGCGTACCCGCGACAATGCAATTCGGCGCGCTCTACGATCCGCAGAACGCGCGGTCGCGATCTTGAAAGACAGCGCTGAAATCGTCATCATCGGCGGCGGCATCATCGGCTGCAGCATCGCCTATCACCTGGCGAAGGCCGGCAAAAAGGATGTGCTGGTGCTCGAGCAGTTCCAGATCACCCACGGTGCCACCTGGCACGCCGCCGGCGTGATCGGTCAGCTCCGCCCCTCGCGAAACGTCACGCGCATGCTGCAGCGGAGCGTGGCGCTGTTCGACGAGATCGAGGCCGACACCGGCCAGGCTGTCGATTGGAAAAAGGTCGGCAGCCTGCGCGTCGCTTCGTCCAAGGACCGCATGATGGAGTTCAAGCGCGCGGCGACGACGGCGAAATCCTTCGGCATGCAGATGGACATGCTGACGCCCAAGGAGGCGCAGGATCTGTTCCCGATCATGTCGCTGGATGGCGTGGAAGGTGCTGCCTTCATCGCCTCCGACGGCTATGTCGACCCGGCCAGCCTCTGCCAGGCGCTGGCCGCAGGCGCCCGCAAGCGCGGCGTGCGCTTCCTGCAGGATTGCCGCGTCACCGGCTTCAAGCGCGAAGGCCGCCGCATCACCGGCCTGGAAACCAGCCAGGGCGAGATCAAGGCGGAAACCATCGTCGTCGCCGCCGGCATGTGGGGCCATGAGCTGGGCAAGGTGCTGGGCGCGCGCATCCCGGCCTTCGCCGTCGAGCATCAGTATCTGGTCACCGACCCGATCCCCGATCTGCCCAAGAACATGCCGACCATGCGCGATCCCGACCTGCTGATCTATTGGAAGCCGGAGGTGCGCGGCATCGCCTTCGGCGGCTATGAGTTCGAACACGCTGCCCTTCGCCCGCAACGGCATTCCGCCGGGTTGGGACCGGCGGCTGATGCAGGAGAACTACGACCGCTTCGAGCAGCTCGCGGTCAACGCCGCCAAGCGCACGCCGATCGTCGGCGAGGTCGGCGTCCGGGTGATGATCAACGGCGCAATCCCCATCTCCGCCGATGGCGATTTCGTCATGGGCAAGCTGGCGGAATATGACAACGCCTTCGTCTCCTGCGGATTCATCTACGGCATCGCGGCATCCGGCGGTGCGGGTTCGATGATGGCCGAATGGATCGTGGAGGGGAGGCCCAGCCTGGACCTCTGGCCGCTGGATGTCCGGCGCTTCCAGTTCCACCACAATACCCGCCACTTCATGTATGACCGTGCCATCGAGATCTACGGCAAGCACTACGCCATGAAATGGCCGGTGGAGGAGCATTCCACCGTCCGCAACATCAGGTGCTCGCCGCTGTATTTCCTGCTGAAGGAGCAGGGCGCCGTGTTCGGCACCCGTGCCGGCTGGGAGCGGCCGAACTGGTTCGCGCCCAAAGGGCGTCGAGCCGAAGGATAAGCCGTCCTTCACCTGGCCCAACTGGTTCGAGCATGTGGGCAACGAGCACCGCGCGGTGCGCGAGCGGGTGGCCATCGTCGACCAGAGTTCCTTTGCCAAGATGGAACTCGCCGGCCCCGGTGCGCTGCCGACGTTGCAGCGACTCGCGGTCGCCAATGTCGACCGGCCGCCGGGCAGCGTGATCTACACCCAGATGTGCAATGAGCGCGGCGGCATCGAGGCCGACCTCACCATCTGCCGCCTGGAACAGGATCGCTTCTACATCGTAACCGGCACCGCCTATGGCGAGCATGATTTCGGCTGGATCAAGCGGCACTTGCCCGATGACGGTTCGGTGTTCGCCTTCGATGCGACATCATCCCATGCCGTGCTCAATCTCTGCGGCCCGCGTTCCCGTGAGGTGCTGGCGAAGGTCGCGGAGGAGCCTGTCGATGCCGCTGCATTCAAGTTTGGCCAGGCAAAGCGGCTGACCGTCGGGGCGGCGCCGGTGCTGGCGCTGCGCGTCTCCTACACCGGCGAGCTGGGCTATGAACTCCATGTGCCAACCGAGTATGCCGTTCATGTCTACCGCCTGCTGATGGAAGCCGGCGCGGAGTTCGGCATCGCCAATGTGGGCTACCGGGCGCTGAACAGCCTGCGGGTGGAGAAGGGCTATGTGGTCTGGGCGAGCGATGTGACGCCGGACTATTCGCCCCATCACGCCCGCCTGGAGAAGCTCATCTCCCGCAAGAAAGGCGACTTCATCGGCCGCGAGGCCCTCGAGAAGATCGGCCGCGAAGGCCCGGACCGGCTGCTCTGCATCTTCGCCCTCGACAAGAAGGTTCCTGTCTTCGGCGGCGAGGCGATTCTGCGCAACGGCAAGGTGCTGGGCGTCACCAGCAGCGGTGATTTCGGACATACGATCGGCAAGCCGGTCGTCTACGGCTATGTGGCGCGGGAAGAAGCCGCACATGATGACTATATCATCGAAGTTTATGGCGAGGCGGTGACGGCCAGGCGCGCCGCGGCGCCGCTCTACGATCCGGAAGGCACGCGCTTCCGGAGCTGACAAGAAACGGGAGGACTGGGCATGGATGCAGAAGAACAGAAACGGCAGGCGCGGGCGCGGGAAATTGCCGCGCGTGTCGTCGGCGGCGGCAAAGTCGATCCCGCCAGCCTGCAACCGGAACCGCTGGAGGGCATGACCAACCGCAACTATCGGATCAAGATCGGCGACGCCCGCTATGTCGTGCGCATCCCGGGCGAGGGCACGGAGGAATACATCAACCGCCAGGCCGACGGGCAGGCGGCCCGCATCACCTCGGAGATCGGCGTCAACGCGCCTGTCGTCTATTACGACGAGAAGACCGGCACGCAGATCACCCGCTTCATCGAGAACTCCCGTACCTTCCGCATGCCGGGCGTCTGCGACGATCCGCAAGCCCTGGCGCGGGCGGCCCGCGCCTTCCACCGCTTACATACGAGTGGCAAGACCTTCCTGACCCGCTTCGACGAAAAGGTCATCGCGGCCGAGTACATGGACATCCTGCGCAAGAAAGGCGCACGGCTGCCGGACGGCTATGAGCGTGTGCAGCAAGAGGCCGAGACGATCCGCGCCGCGCTTACGGCGAAAGGCGTGAACCTTGCGCCCTGTCACAATGATCCAGCGCCGGAGAACCTGATCGACGCCGGCGACCGTGCCTACATCCTGGATTGGGAATTTGGCGGCAACAACGACCCTTACTGGGACCTGGGCGACTTCTCCGTGGAGACCGCCTTCAACGAACAGCAGGATCGGACATTCCTGGAGGCCTACCTTGGCCACAAGCCGCGCGACCATGAATACGGCCGTATGATCCTGCAGAAATCCATGGCCTTCCTGCTTTGGACCCTCTGGGGCCTGCTGCAGGAGGCGAACCAGAATCCACGGCCAGCCTATCATTTCGCCAGCTATTGGGACTATGCGATGGATCGATTCACCAAATGCCAGGCGATCATGAACAGCAAGGATTTCCCGGGATTGCTGGAGGCAGTGCGCAAAGGCGGGTAATCGGCCGGCCTTCCTATGTTGTCGCAGATCGGTTATGATCCGACATGTCGTTAACAGCCAGGCGAAAGACCAATTCATGACCGGCAAAATTGCGCGTTTCCCCGAGCGCCAGGAAGGCCTCGGTTCCCATTGGCAGGAGCGGGTGGACATGGCGGCGGCGTTCCGCTGGACCGCGCGGCTCAACATGCATGAATCCATCGCCAACCATTTCAGCCTGGCGGTTTCCGACGATGGCTCGAAGTTCCTGGTCAATCCCTTCGGCCGCCACTTCTCGCGCATGCGCGCCAGCGATCTGATGCTCATCGACGCCAATGATCCCGCCATGGCAGACCATCCGGACATGGATCCCACCGCCTGGGCCATCCATGGCGCCATGCACCGCAAGCTGCCGCAGGCGCGCTGCATCATGCATGTGCATTCCAAGCATGCGCTGGTGCTGGCGACGCTGAAGGATTCCCGCATCCCGCCGATCGACCAGAACACCATGCGGTTCTTCGAGCGCGTCGTCATCGACGAGCATTTCGGCGGCTTGGGACTGGGCGAAGAGGCCGAACGCCTGCCCGAATGCATCGGCGATAAGTCGGTGCTGATCATGGGCAATCACGGCGTCATTGTCACCGGTCCCACGGTGGCGGAGACTTTCGACGAGCTCTACTACCTGGAGCGCGCCTGCGAGACGCTGATCACCGCCTACATGACCGGCAAGGAACTGCGCGTGGTTTCGGATGAAGTGGCGCGCAAGACCATGCAGCAATGGATGGAATATCCTGCGAAGTTCGCCACCAGGCACTTCGACGCGCTCAAGGACATCCTCGACGACGAGGAGCCGTCCTACCGGCAATAGCGCCTACAGCGCTCCCATCACCTGCGAAAGGGACGTCGCCAGCTTGTCGACGATCTCGCCCAGTTCCTCGCGCGTCGCGTTGTAGGGCGGCGCCAGGATGATCTGGTCGCCCTTCACGCCATCCACATTGCCGCCTGAGGGATAGCAGATCAGGCCGTTGAGAAAGGCGCGGTCGCGGATGCGGGCGAAGAGCTGCAGGCCGCAGTCGTAGGGCTCCTTGGTTCCCTGGTCCGCCACCAGTTCGATGCCGATGAAAAAGCCGCGGCCGCGGATATTGCCGATATAGGATCGGTCGGCCAGCGCGTCCCGCAGGCTTTGCATCAGGACAGGGCCATCGGCCGCCACCTTTTCCACCAGCTTGTCGCGCTCGATGATCGTCTGCACGGCGACGCCGGCGGCGCAGGCCGTGGTATGGCCGGTGAAGGTATGGCCGGTCAGGGGCGCGCCATAGCGCTCGATGATCGGCCCGGCGATGCGCTCGCTGTAGATCGCGGCACCCAGCGGCAGATAGCCGCCGGCCAAGCCCTTGGCCACCGACATGATATCGGGCTCGACACCGTCATGCTCGAGGGCCCGCCAGGTGCCGCAGCGTCCGACGCCGCACATCACTTCGTCGGCGATCATAACCACGCCATACTGGTCGCAGATCTCCCGCACCAGCTTGGCATAGCCCGAGGGCGCCGGCACCGCGCCCCCCGCCGCGCCCACCACCGGTTCGAAAATAAAGCCCGCGATCTTTTCGGGCCCGACGCGCAGGATCTCCTGCTCCAGCTCCGACGCGCAATGGGCGGCCAAGTCTTCCTTCCGCACATTCTGTGGCGGCCGGTATTCGTTCACCGGCGACAGGAAGCTGGCCTCGACCAGCGCCCCCTCGAAGGGATCGCGCCGCGCCTTGAAGCCGGAGACCGACAAGGCACCCAGCGTATTGCCATGCCAGGAGCGCTGCCGGGAAATGAACCGCCGCCGGCTCATCTCGCCGCGGGCGGCGTGATATTGCAGCGCGATCTTGAGACAGGATTCCACCGCCTCCGATCCGCCGGTCAGGAACACGGCGCGCTTCAGCGTGCCGCCGCAGCGCCGTTGCACGATCTCCGTCAGCTGCTCCAGCGGGTCGCTGGTGAAGGTGTAGCGATAGCCGAAGGCAACGCGGTCGAGCTGCGCCTTGATCGCCTCGTTGACCTCCGTGTTGCCATGGCCGATGCAGAACACGGCCGGCCCGCCGGAACCGTCGATGTAGCGGTTTCCGTTGATGTCATGAACATAACTGCCCTTGCCCCAGGCGATTTTCGGCAGGGCGATGGGCTCCCAGGGCGATCCCATGGCAATGGCGGACTTGGCGGCATGCGACATTTTGTCTGACTTATTCCTATGAGTTTCCACGCTCGCAACCTTTTCTACGCCGGCAAACCGTTTAGCTCAAATGACGGTTCCTTGACCGGCCCGCACTCTCTGGTGAATTCTCTTAGCTGAACTTTCCCGCGCTGACGAGGGCCGCGGCCGGGACATTCGCAAAGGAATTTACGTGGGTAAAACAACGCTAGCGGCACGGCGCTTCACCTCGCGCTCCGGCGCGATCATTGATTTCACGGAACTTGGCTTCGGCACGGCGCCGTTGGGCAATCTCTACCGCGCCATCAGCGAAGCGGACGCGCAGGCGACGTTGCAGGCGGCGTGGGATGCGGGCTGCCGCTACATCGACACGGCGCCGCTCTATGGCCTTGGCCTGTCGGAAACCCGGGTCAATCATTTCCTGCGCGGCAAGCCGCGGGACAGCTATGTGCTGTCGACGAAGGTCGGGCGGCTGATACGCGTCTGCCCCCCGGCGGAGCGGACGGGGCAGGGCAAGTTCTTCGACACGCCCTCGCGGCGCGAGGTCTACGACTATTCCCATGACGGGATCATGCGTAGCCTCGAAGATTCGCTAGAGCGTCTCGGCATCGATCGCATCGACGTGCTCTATTGCCATGACATCGACATCTTCAATCACGGCTCCCAGGAGGCGCTGGACCGCCACCTGAAGGAATTCATGGGCGGCGGCTATCAGGCCATGGTCAAGCTGCGGGAACAGGGCGTGGTCAAGGCGATCGGCGCCGGCATCAACGAATGGCAGGTCTGCGAAACCCTGGCCCGCGCCGGGGACTTCGACGTGTTCCTGCTGGCCGGCCGATATTCCCTGCTGGAGCAGGACTCGCTGGCGACGCTGCTGCCCTATTGCAGCGAGCGCAACATCGGCATCGTGATTGGCGGCCCCTATAATTCCGGCATTCTCGCGACCGGGCCCAAGCCGGGCGCCTATTACAACTACGAGCCGGCGCCGAAAGAGATTCTCGACCGCGTCGCCCGCATTGAGAAGATCTGCAACGCCCATGGCGTGAAGCTTCCGGAAGCGGCGCTGCGCTTCCCCCTCGGCCATCCGGCAATCGTCTCCGTCATCCCCGGCGCCCAGTCGCCCGCGGAGGTTCGGCGCAATGCCGAAATCATGAGCGCAAAGATCCCAGCCGCCTTGTGGCCGGCGCTGAAGAATGAGGGCCTGTTGCGAGCGGATGCCCCGGTGCCTGTTTAGGCAGTGTTGGCGGCAAGGTTTTACCCGTTCTAAAGCGGCCGGGAACGCCACATGGGCACGGCGGAAGGCAGGAAAATCAGCTTGTTTCCGGCCATCAGGGGTTGCCAAACCACCATTAGCATTAACTAAAGATTTATCCCAATCCGGGAAACTGGTGAGTGCCGGAACGCGGGATTGGCGCGGACCGGCGCGTCTAGACCCATGCCGCGGGCCGGGCAGGCATGGCGCAGAGATGCTGAACCCTGACAGGATTCCCAGAGGCGATGAAGAAACTCACAGGACAGATCGAAGCGTTGCCCGGCCAGCAGGACAACCGCGCCGGCGGCGCGTCCGCGTCCGACCTCGCGGCAGCCCTCAGCGCCGCGCGGGAAAGCGAGGCGCGGTTCAAGAGCCTGGTCTCGAATTTGCCTGGTGTCGTCTACCGCGCGAGCTGCGGCGAAGACCCCGAAGATCTTTTCGTCAGCGAAGGCATCGAGTCGATGATCGGCCACGGCGCCGCCGAGTTCGGCGCCGGCAAGAGCCGAAGCATTCGTGATTTCGTCCTCAAGGAGGACCAGGATCTGGTGATGGCGGTGAAGCGCCGCGCCGCGATGACCCGCCAGCCCTTCATCATCGAATACCGTGTGCGCCACGCGGACGGCACCATGCGCTGGGTGCAGGATCGCGGCCGCGTCTGCTTCGACAGCAATCACGCGCCGCTCTATGTCGACGGCGTCATGTTCGACGTCACCAAGCCGAAGGAAAAGGACGAGTCCTTGCGCACGGCGCAGGCGCGCCTGGTCGACGCAATCGAGAGCGTCGAGACCGGCTTCGGCCTGTACGACGTCGACGACCGCCTGATCCTCTGCAACAGCGCCTATCACCAGACCTTCGGCACGGCGGGCCGCGATTTCGCCCGGCTTGTCGGCATGACCTATGAAGAAATCCTGCGCTGGGGTTTGGCGCGGGGACTCTATCCGGAAGCCGGCAGCGCCATCGAAAGCTGGGTCATCGCCCGCGCCGCCGAGCATCGCGCCGGCGATGCCGCCGAGCAGGCGCTGCATGTCGGCGGCAAATGGGTGCGCTGCTATCACCGCACGACCGCCGATGGTGGCATCGTGGTCGGCAGCGCCGATGTCACGGATCTGAAACTGGCGGCGGAGGCATTGGTGCCCGAACAAGCCTTCGGCGCGGTTGCTTCCGCGGCCGGCCGCAAGCTGCTGGGCAATCCATTGCTCGCCATCAAGCCGTCTTTGGCGGATATGCGCCGCCTCGCCGCCGAGAAAGGCCTCGCTGCCGACGCCCTGCTGGACGAAGTCGAACAGGGCATCGAACGCTGCAACAATGTGATGATGGCGCTGGTGGATTATGCGCGCGGTTATGAACTCGTGCGCGAATCCACTGATATCGACATATTCCTCAGCAGCATCGTCGACGAGCTCAATGTGCCGGCCGGCGTGTCGCTGAACTCGCGCCTTGGCGCCGGATGCGATGTGGCGCTCGATCGTCGCGGTTTCCGCAAGGTCGTCGATCACCTGATCGAGAACTCCGTTTCCGCCCTGACCAATTCGGGCTGGACGCCGGGCGAGGGCCGCAAGCCGACGATCACCATCCGCACCGAACATGCCGGCCCCCATGTGCGCATCACCGTCAGCGACAACGGGCCGGGCATTCCGCCGGAGACCATGCGGCGCATCTTCGAGCCGCTGTTCACCACCAAGCGCGCCGGCGACGGGCTGGGCCTGTCGACCTCGCGCAAGATCATCGAGCTCCATGGCGGCACGATCGATGTCGACAGCGCCGTCGATCAGGGTACGGACTTCACCATCTGGCTGCCGCGTTTCTATTCCGACCGGAAGTCCCTCACCGGCGACAAGGCCGCGAGCATTCCGGCCTAAGGCCGTTCCGCATCTTTCATCGATTTGAGCGCGGCGAGAGCACGGTCGCGGGCCGCGCCATGATCGACAATTGGTGCAGGATAACCGCGGCCAAGTTCGACTCCAGCGGCTTGCAGCGCTTCTGACGGCGCGAGCCAGGGCTTGTGGATGAACTCATTCGGCAGGCGGGCAATTTCCGGTACCCAGCGCCTGACATAGACTCCCTCAGGATCGAACTTCTCGCCCTGCAGCACGGGGCTGAAGATGCGGAAATAGGGCGCGGCATCGGCGCCGCTGCCGGCGACCCACTGCCAGCTCGCCGCGTTCTGCGCCAGGTCGGCATCGACCAGCGTGTCCCAGAACCACTCCTCGCCGCGCTGCCAGGGGATCAGCATATCCTTGATCAGGAAGGACGCGGCGATCATGCGCACGCGGTTGTGCATCCAGCCGGTGTGCCAGAGTTCGCGCATGCCGGCATCGACGATAGGGTAGCCCGTCAGACCGCGCTGCCATGCTTTGAGGCCAGGTTCATCATCGCGCCAGGGAAAGCGCGCAAACTCCTCGCGCCAGGGCTGCTCCGGCAAAGTCGGCCAGTGATAGAGCAGATGATGTGTAAACTCGCGCCAGCCGAGTTCGCGCAAGTATGCGCCCGACGGAGCCATCATGAATCGATAGACCTTGGCTCTGCGCGCCAGCGGCGATGCCGTGCCAGACCTGCCGCGGGCTGAGCTCGCCCCAATGGAGATAGGGCGACATGCGCGAGGTGTGGGGCAGGGCAGGGCGGTCGCGATCGCTGTCGTAGGTCTTGAGCGCAGTCTTGGCGAAGCGCGCGAGCTGAGCGACGGCGCCGTGCTCGCCCGGGCGCCAGGTTTCACGCAGGCCACTCGCCCAATCGGGTCGCGTTGGCAGCAGGTTCCAATCCATGAGGTGGTCCGATTTCGCTAATGCGCCGCGCAGGTTCTCTGGCGCCAGCGTCGGCCGGTCGGGCGTGCGTTCGCGGATCGCATTCCAAAAGGGCGTGAACACCTTGAACGGCCCGTCCTGCTTTGTGCGTACCGTCCAGGGCTCGGCCAACAGCGCGCCGTTGTAGCTCTCGGCGGCGATACCTCTCTCGGTCAGCATCTTCTTGATCGCTGTGTCGCGGGCGATGGCGTAGGGCTCATAGCAGCGGTTCCAGTGCAGGGAGGCTGCGCCGGTCTCGCGCACAAGTTCGGCAATGATGGCATCGGCGCGGCCGCGGCGCAGGATGAGTTGCGCGCCGAGCTTGCCGATGTCGGCGGCGAGCGCTGTCAGGCTGTGATGCAGCCACCAGCGGCTGGCGCCACCGAGCTTCCAGCGGCCCGGCGTCTCATCGTCGAGGATATAGACGGGCGATACGGGCCGGCCGGTCGCGATTGCGGCATTCAGCGCCGGATTGTCGCGCAGCCGCAGATCCTGGCGGAACCAGTGGATTGCCGGCGCCTCTGCCATCGGAGTCAGAGGGCGGCGAGGCCGACGCTGTGGATGCGGTCGCGGCCGAGCACGAGGGCGCGCGCACCGCGGGGAAACAGGCCGGCGATCGCGGGATCGCCGACATCGAGGCCGCCGGTATAGGCGCCGAAGGCCGGCAGGATCAGCCGCCGCATGTCCGCAACGAAACAGCGGCCGCCGACGCGCCGGCCGCGCACGCTGGCGGCGAACTTCGGATGGAAATGGCCGGAGATCTCGCCGCGGGTCGCGCCCGTTTTCGCCTCATGCCGGAATAGCAACGGGCCCGCCGTAAGTTCTTGCATCACCCGGCCGCCATAGCGCGCCGGAGGTTCGGGGTCATGGTTCCCGCAGATCCAGATCCAATCCCGCAGCGCGGTCAGCGCCGTCAGCTTGCGCGCGTCGTCGCCATGCAGCCGTTCGGCTGCTTCGCCGTCATGGAAGCTGTCGCCAAGACACACGACGCGTCGAGGTTTATAGGTCTCCAGCAGTTCCGCCAGCACCGCCAGCGTCGCCCGCGTGTCATAGGGCGGCAGCAGATTGCCGCGCTGCTGCGCCATCCGCGAGCCCTTCTCGAAATGCAGGTCGGCGACGGCGATCAGGGATTGTGCTGGCACGAACAATGCGCCCGCGATATCCAGCCAAAGCTCCACACCGTTCAGGCGCCAGCCGATGCCGGCGCGCCGCGGCGAGGGTTCGGGTTCTTCTCGTTTCGCCGAAGGGATCATCCCACGTCAATCGCAGACTCGCGTTCGCCCCGCAACCTCAAACCTGAAGTTCACCCTGGGGCTCTTCATACATCGCTTCGGCGATTAGTTCCTCGGCCGCTTCCTGCAGCAGGTCGTCCATCGCCGCGCCATAGACCGGACACCTTGCCGATCTCCAGCATGACCGGTACGGCCAGTGGCGACACCCGGGTCAGCCGCCGGTGCGTGATCTTCCCCTTCACCCGTGCCAGCATGTCGGCGAGGCGGCGCACATCGGTCAGGCCGCCGGCGGCATCGGCCCGGGTAGCCCGCAGCAGGACATGCTGCGGTTCATGCTTGCGCAGCACGTCGTAGATGAGGTCGGAATTGACGGTGAGCTGCTTGCCGCTCTTCTCCTCGCCAGGATGTCGGCGGTCGATCAGGCCGGCGATAACAGCGACATTGCGGAAGGTGCGTTTCAGCAGGCTCGACTCCGCCATCCATTCCTCGAGATCGTCGCCCAGCATGTCCTGGTCGAACAGCGCGGCCATGTCGCGCACCGGCTTCAGGCTCCAGACGGCGATGGCATAGTCGCTGGCGACGAAACCGATGGGCCGCAGACCGGCCCGTTCCATGCGGCGCGTCAGCAGCATGCCCAGCGTCTGATGCGCGTTGCGGCCCTCGAAGCAGTAGGCGCAGAGGAATTCCTTGTTGCCGCGCGGGAAGGTTTCGACCAGCAGGCCGTCATGCTCCGGCAGCACCGAGCGGCGGCGCTGCAGCTCCAGCCATTCGCGCACATCGTCCGGCAGGCTGCGCCATCTCCCGGGTTCGGCCAGGAGTGCGCGCACGCGGTCGGCGAGTTGCGTGCTCAGCGGCAAGCGCGCCGCCGGCATAGACGGGGATCTTCGGGTCCTCGCCGGCGGCTCGGGAACAGACGGCGGTGGTTTCGCGGACGCCTTCGAAGCGCAGCATCTCGCCGGCGAAGACGAAGGTATCGCCGGGCACGAGCCCCTGGATGAAATATTCCTCTACCTGGCCCAGGCGGCGGCCATTGCGCAGCGCCACTTTCAGCATCGGCTCTTCCACGATGGTGCCGACATTCAGCCGGTATTGCCGCGCAACGCGGGGATTGGCGAGGTGATAAAGCCCATCCTCGCCGAGGCTCAATCGCTGCCAGCGTTCGTAGCTCTTCAGCGCGTAGCCGCCGGTGCAGACGAACGCCAGCGCGTCGTCAAAATCCTGCCGCGGCAGGCCGGCATAGGGCGCCGCGCAGCGAACCTCGTCATACAGCGCATCGGCGGCAAAGGGCGCGGCGCAGGCCATGCCGAGGATATGCTGGGCCAGGACATCGAGGCCGCCGATGCGCGGCGGTTCCTGGTCCAGGGCGTTGTCACGCACCGCTTCGATGGCGGCGCGGCATTCCAGCACCTCGAACCGGTTGGCCGGCACCAGGATCGCCGCGCTCGGTTCATCCAGCCGGTGGTTGGCGCGGCCGATGCGCTGGATCAGCCGGCTGGCGCCCTTGGGCGCGCCGACCTGCAGCACGAGATCGACGGCCGCCCAATCGATGCCCAGATCGAGCGACGAGGTCGCCACCACAGCGCGCAAGCCGCCGCGGGCCATGGCCGCCTCCACCTTGCGGCGCTGCTCCGGCGCCAGGCTGCCATGGTGCAGGGCGATGGGCAGGTTGTCCTCGTTCAGCCGCCACAAGGCCTGGAACACCAGCTCCGCCTGGGCTCGCGTATTCACGAACAGCAGCGTGGTGCGGTGGGCCTTGATGGTCAGATAGACATCCTCCATGGCGAACAGCGCCATATGGCCCGACCAGGGCATGCGCTGCCGCGGCTCGAGGATGCGGATGACGGGTGCCGCGCCGGCACGGCCGCGCACCAGGGCGACCGTGGGATCGTCGGCGCGGGCGGTGGGCGACAGCCACTGCCGCAGCGCGTCTTCGTCAGCCACGGTGGCGGAGAGGCCGGCGCGGCGGCAATCCGGCGCCAGCTTTGCCAGCCGCGCCAGCCCGAGCGCCAGCAGATCGCCGCGCTTCGTGCCCGTGAGCGCGTGCAGCTCGTCCACGATCACCCGCTGGAGACCGCCGAACATCCGCTCCGCATCCGTGAACGAAAGCAGCAGCGCCAGCGACTCCGGCGTGGTCATGAGGATCTGCGGCGGCTTGCGGCGCTGCCGCTGGCGCTTGGCGGCGGGCGTGTCGCCGGTGCGCGTCTCCGTGGTGACCGGCAGCGCCATCTCGCCGATCGGCGCTTCCAGATTGCGGTGGATGTCGATGGCCAGCGCTTTCAGCGGCGAGATGTAGAGGGTGTGCAGGCCCGGCCTGGGATGAGCCGCCAGGTCGATCAGCGAGGGCAGGAATCCGGCCAGTGTCTTGCCGCCGCCGGTGGGCGCGATCAGCAGCGCCGACCGCCCCGCGCGATCCGCCGCCAGCAGCTCGAGTTGATGCGGATGGGGCTGCCAGCCGCGGCCGGCGAACCAGTCCGCGAACAGCGGCGGCAGGGAACTTGTGGCAGGCGCGGAATCCATTGTCAGATGATTCGTGATTCGCGGACGCGATGCCACCGTTCTTCAGGATGTGGATTTGAAACGCTGCTCTACATCATGCGATAGATGATGAAATACACACTACCGACAGGGGCAACATGACTCGCTACCACTTGAACCTCTCCGCCACCGCGACGGCCGCGCCATGACCATCGGCGTCATTTCCGCTCTGCCGGAGGAGATCCGCCGCCTTGGCGATCACCTGGAGGTCGCGGACAAGATCGCCCGCGGCGGCTACACGTTCCGCCTTGGCAAGATCGACGGTATCCCCGTGACGCTGGTGGAGGCGGGAATCGGCAAGGTCAACACCGCGCTGGTGGCGACGCTGCTGTTCGATCATTTCCGCTGCCGCTCTGTGCTGTTCACCGGCGTCGCCGGCGGCATCGATCCCGATCTGCGCATCGGCGACGTGGTGGTGGGCGACCGCCTGATCCAGCATGATTACGGCGCCATCGTGCGCGGCAAGATCCGCACCTACCGCCCCGGCGCGCTGCCCTATGGCGACAACCGGGAGGATCCGGTGTTTCCGCTCGACCCCAACCTGGCCGAGCAACTCCGCCAGCGGCTCGATGGCTTCGAACTGCCGCTGCTGCCGGCGGCGGCCACGGGCGAGGAGGCGCGCCGGCCGGCGCTCACCTTCGGCACGATCGTGTCGGGCGATCAGTTCATCAATTGCGAGGACACCCGGCGGCGGCTCCATGCTGAGTTCGGCGCCCAGGCGGTGGAAATGGAGGGCGCCGCCCTGGCGCAGGTGGCCCAGCAGTTCGGCGCCAACGCCGTCAGCGTCCGCTGCCTCAGCGATCTCGCAGGCGCCGAGAGTCACATGGACTTCATGGCGTTCCTGTCCTCGGCCTCGGAAATCGCCGCGGCAGTGCTGCGGCGGATTTTGCCGGTGATGTAGCGCCGCGACCCACGCACCCACCGTTGTCATCCCGGGCTTGACGCCTCAGCGGCAAGACCCGGGACCCAACAACACGAAACTAGAGAGATTATCCAACCACCGCCTGGTGTTCATGGGTCCCGCATAATCTCGCTGCGCGAGATTTGCGGGATGACAACCTAGCTAGCGCTTTGGGTTGTTTTCATCGTACGACACCCGCAAGTGGTTGGATTGGCTGCGAAAACGAAACCATTTTTGAATTTCGTGAAAACAACCCTCGTTGAATCCACCACCTTGCTGCGTGCCGTCATGCAAGAAGTTTCCCCATTCCCGACCTTTCCGCCAGAAGCCGGGAGGGCAAGCTGATGCACGATGTCCAACATCAAGGCCGCGGAAACACAGCACGCGGCGAGACTCCATCATAGCGGGCGGCTCGGAAAGTTCAAGGAATTTGGTCCTGGCTCGCGCCAGTGCGTTGGCGGAGAATGGCGGCGACTAGGGCCCGACCTTGATCATCAGGCCGTCCTTGTCGCGGAACTGGATGCTGCCGCCCGCCGAGGTGGCGAGGAGATGCACACCCGGCTCGGTCGCGTCGTCGTTCAGCAGCAGCCCGGAGCCGCCGCGCCCGGCGCCGAGCTTGACGCGGATGGTCCCATCCTGGTCCAGCAGCCGGAATACCACCTCGCCGTTGTCCTCCACATTCAACCGCGACCGCACCTGTCCGGCTTCATCCACCAGCTCAATGGCCTGGGCGCGGAGAACGGGGGCGGCGTCCGGCGCGGTGGCTTGGCGCATTTGGAAGATCGTGAATAACAACAGCGCCAGATTGACGATGGTAAGCACAAGGGCGGTGCGGGGGAGTGTCATGATAGGCTAGGCCTTTCGCGATTGCGTTCTCGGATGGTCTTGGGAGAGTGTGGGCCTGGCAAGTATGCGATGACACTACAACCAATGATAGTCTTGGAAACCGAGCGGCTGATCCTGCGGCGCCTGCGGCCTGACGATTTAGACAGTCTCTTCGCGCTCTACCGCGATCCGGAGATCCGCCGGCATTTCCCCGACGGCACGCTGACCTATGAGCAGACGAAGGAAGAGCTGGACTGGTTCTGCAACGGCGACTCCGATCATCCGCGCCTCGGCCTCTGGGCGACCATCCACAAGGCAACAGGAGATTTCATCGGCCGCTGCGGCCTGATCCCCTGGACGATCGATGGGAGAGAAGAGGTGGAAGTCGCCTACCTGCTGGCCAAGGCCTATTGGCGGCGGGGCCTGGGCTCGGAAGCGGCGAGGGCGCTGGTGCGTTATGGATTCGAGGAGCTACAGCTACCGCGCGTGATTGCGCTGATCGAGCCGGGGCATGCGGCGTCGATCGGCACGGCGATGAAGGCGGGTCTGGCGTTCGAGCGGGAAGTGGAGATGGATGGGGTGCGGAGTGTGATGTATGCGGCGGGTGTGTCCGCTTCCCACTGATCTGTCATACACAAAACTTGTCATCCCGGAAGCCGAGCGTCAGCGAGGTTGTCCGGGACCTATGAACACCGAACTGTCGTCAAGGTATCTTGACGAGTCCGGAGTGCATGGGTCCCGGGTCCCGCCGCTGAAGCGTCGGGCCCGGGATGACAAACGAGTGGTGCGTTGATCCGGAGGGCGGACCGGCTGCCTCATCCCTGCCGCTCGACAATCGTGATATCGCTCCCGCTCGGGAACCACGGGATGATGCCCGTCGCGCGGATCATGTCCGACGCGATCAGATCGGTCGCATTCCCGTCGACGATTGCGGTGGCTTCCAGCAGCCGGAGCTGCTCGGCGCCGCAGCGGCCGCGGAATGAGGCCTGGGTCCATTTCTTTTCTTCGGCGTCGTAGACCAGGCTGGAGAGCGAGACGCTGCCGCGGCCGATCTCCTTGCCGTCCTTCAGCATGACGAACTTCGCGTTCAGTCGTGACACGCGGCGCTCGATCGGCAGGAAGGCGAAGCTGACGTTGCATTCCTTCGGCGGTTCGCCGATGCCGCCGCTGCCGAAGGAATCGCAGCCCTTCTTTTGCTTCATCGTGCCGTTGTCCCAGGTGGCCATGCAGTCGTTGTCGAAGTCGATCTCGACCGGCACGGGGTAGCTGCCGTTGTAGGTCACGGCGATGGAACTGCCGTCCGGCCGCAACAGGAAGTACGGCACAAGCCAAAGCAAGCCGAACAAGGCGCAGGCAACGAGCACGCGGGGCCCCATGGGCGATCCTCCCGCTAGTGTGGGCGCAGCTTGGCTGTTTTAGCGGATTGCGGTAAAGGGCGAGTTAACGATGGCGGCAATCATCGGCGAGATGTAGGGGCGGATATCAAACCCGCCCCTACGGTGTCGATCACAGTCGCGTACGCAGCAAATCGAGACGCGCGGCCAATTCATCGGCTCCATAGGGCTCCGGCGCCACCGTGCCCCAGACGGGCTTCGGCCAGGCGGGATCCGACGTCGTGCGGGCGATCACGTGCACATGGAGCTGCGGCACGATGTTGCCGAGGGCGGCGATGTTGATCTTGTGGGGCTTGAACAGATCGGTCAGCAGGCGGCTGCAATGGGCGACCTCGTCCATGAGGATGGTGCGGTCGAGAGCGGGCAGCTCGTGGATCTCGCGCACTTCCGGCCGCTGCGGCACCAGGATCAGCCAGGGCCATTGCCGCGCATTCATCAGCAGCAGGAGCGTGAGATCGAGTTGCGCCAGCTCGATTGCGTCGGCCTTCAGTTTTTCGTGCAGGATGAAATCCGTCATCGCGCCCTCGCCATCGCCGCATCGGTCTATTCTGTCTATAACTTCTTTCATGCAGCGATTCGCGAGGCAAGTTGGGCTGAACTCGGCGAGCCACCGCCTGGTTCATGTGGCGGGCCGACCGTTCCCGGCAGGCGGCTGTGATCTTCGTCACAGCGCGCCATGTGGTTTGGGCCGATTATTTCTTCACTTTGCCAGCGATTTTCATCCAGCCGCTTTCGGGCCTCTGGCTCATCGAACTTGCCGGGTTTCCGCTTGGCGGGAAGTGGCTCCTTGTCACTTATTTTCTCTACGCCATCGCCGGGGCTTGCTGGATTCCCGTGGTCTGGCTGCAGTTCCGCATGCGCGATCTCGCGGGCGCTGCGGTGCGCAACGGCACGGCGCTGCCGCCGCGCTATCACCGCTATATGCGGATCTGGTTCATATTGGGCTGGCCGGCATTTTCGGCCGTCATCGCTATCTTTTATCTGATGGTCGCCAAGCCCAGTTAGTTTGAATGAGTATTCATCCAGATCAATGGCTGAAGCCGGCGGGCAGCGGGCTCTACTGCGAGCCCGGCGGCTTCCATATCGATCCCGGCCATCCTGTCGATCGCGCCATCGTCACCCATGGCCATAGCGACCATGCGCGGCCAGGGCATCGCCGCGTCCTGGCGACGCCGGGCACCCTGGCGATCATGCGCAACCGCTATGGCGAGGGCTGCGCCGATGTGATGCAGGCGCTGGAGTATGGCGAGCGCGTGCGCGTGGGTGACGTCACGGTCTGGCTCGCGCCCGCTGGCCATGTGCTCGGCAGCGCCCAAGTGGTGCTGGAACATGGCGGCATGCGGGCGGTGGTGTCCGGCGACTATAAGCGCCGATTCGATCCCACCTGCACGCCATTCCAGGTGGTGCCCTGCGACGTGTTCGTCACCGAGGCGACCTTCGGCCTGCCGGTGTTCGTGCATCCGCCCGATGCGGATGAGATCGGCAAGCTGCTGCACTCTCTGGCGCTGTTTCCGGAGTTGAGCCATGTGGTGGGCGTCTACGCGCTCGGCAAATGCCAGCGGCTGATCGCCATGCTGCGCCGCGCCGGCTATGACGCGCCGATCTTTCTCCATGGCGCGCTGACCGAACTGTGCGATCTCTATGAGTCTCAGGGCGTCGAACTCGGCGACTTGCGGCCGGCCATGGCCAAGGGCGAAAGCCTGAAAGGCCAGATCGTGCTGGCGCCGCCCTCGGCGATCGCGGACCGCTGGTCGCGGCGGCTGGCGGAGCCGGTGACGGCGATGGCCAGCGGCTGGATGCGGGTGCGCGCCCGGGCGCGGCAGCGCGGCGCCGAGTTGCCGCTGATCATCTCCGACCATGCCGACTGGCCGGAGCTGACGCGCACGCTGACCGAGGTCGGCGCGAGCGAAATCTGGGTCACCCATGGCCGGGAAGAGGCGCTGATGCATTACGCCACGCAGCAGGGATTGCGGGCGCGGGCGCTGGCGCTGATCGGCCGCGAGGAGGAGGGGCAGTGACTCCGCCTCATCTCCGCGGCCTGCGGCTGCGTCCGGGGCGGGAATCCGACCTGGACGATGTGATCCGCATTTGGCGCGACACCTGGCGCGAAAGCTATGCCGGGTACTTCAACACCGGCGCTGACGATACGCCCTGGCTGCAAAGCATCTGGCAGGAGTTCCTGCCGCTGATGCGCTGCTTCATCATCGCCGAGCTCGATTGCCGCGTGGTCGGATTCTCCCATCGCGACGGTTCCCTAGTGGAGGATCTCTGGGTCGATCCGCTCTATTGCAGCCGCGGCATCGGCCCGCGTCTGCTGACACACGCGCTGCACGCCATGGCCGCCGAGGGCCACCGCACCGCCAGCCTGTTCTGCCTTGAAGTGAACAGCCGCGCCCGCCATTTCTACGAGCGCGAGGGCTGGCGGCCGGCCCTGCGGCAAATGCGCGAGCAGCCCGACGGCCGCGAGCCCTTCTGGCTGATGCGCTATGAGTACGATCTCGACCGGCTGAACAGCACCTAAAGCAGGCCTTCATGAGGGAGTTTGCGGCACTGTTGGACCGGCTGTCCTATACACCGGCCCGCAACGGCAAGCTGCGGCTGCTGTCAGACTATTTCCGCCACGCCCCCGATCCCGCTCGGGGCTACGCCCTGGCGGCCATCACCGGCACCCTCACCATCGATGCGGTCAAGGCGTCGTCGGTGCGAGCGTTGGCGGAGGCGCGGGTCGATCCCCAGCTCTTCGCCTGGTCCTACGACTATGTGGGCGATCTCGCGGAGACCGTGGCGCTGATCTGGCCGGCGCAGCCCGGCGCCAACCGGCCGCCCGACCTGGCCGAAGTGGTGGAGACCCTGCGCGCCGCCAGCCGCCGCGAAGCGCCGCAGCTCGTGGCGGGCTGGCTGGATGCGCTGGATCCCACCGGCCGCTGGGCGCTGCTGAAGCTGATCACCGGCGCGCTGCGCATCGGCGTCTCGGCGCGGCTGGCGAAGACGGCGTTGGCGGAATTCGGCGGCGTGGCGCTGGACGAGGTGGAGGAGGTCTGGCACGGGCTGACGCCGCCCTACGAGCCGCTGTTCGCCTGGCTGGAGAAGCGGGCGCCGCGGCCGGAGGTGGGCGACCTCGCCCTGTTCCGGCCGCTGATGCTGGCCAATCCGCTGGAGGAGGGGGAGCTGGAGTCGCTCGATCCCGCCGACTATCTGGCGGAATGGAAGTGGGACGGCATCCGGGTGCAGGCGGTGTCGCGGCCGTCCGGCGAAAAGCGGCTGTTCTCCCGGACCGGCGACGATGTCGGCCGCGCTTTTCCCGATTTGCTGGAGCAGTTCGCGTTCGATGCCGTGATCGACGGCGAATTGCTGGTAGGCACTCGGGAAACGGTGGCGCCGTTCAACGATCTGCAGCAGCGGCTGAACCGCAAGACGGTGACCGCCAAGATGACCCAGGATTACCCAGCTTTCCTCCGCGCCTACGACATCCTGTTCGAGGGCGGCGAGGATTTGCGCGGCCTGCCCTTCGCTGAGCGGCGGCAGCGGCTCGAGGCCTGGCACGGCCGGGCGTTGCCCACGCGGGTCGACCTCTCGCCGCTGGTTCCCTTCGCCCGCTGGGAGGACCTGGCGGCGCTGCGCGACAACGCCCGCGCCGCCGGCATCGAAGGGCTGATGCTGAAGCGCAAGGACAGCACCTATGTCGCCGGCCGGCCGCGCGGCCCCTGGTTCAAATGGAAGCGCGGCGCGCTGACGGCCGATCTGGTGCTGATGTATGCCCAGCGCGGCCATGGCAAACGTTCGTCGTACTACTCGGACTACACCTTCGGCGCCTGGGCCATGGGGCCGGACGGTGGCTTGCAACTGACGCCCGTCGGCAAGGCCTATTTCGGTTTCACCGATGAGGAATTGCGTCTCCTCGACAAATGGGTGCGCGACAATACCGTGGACCGCTACGGGCCGGTGCGCGCTGTGCGCCCGGGCCTTGTGCTGGAAGTGGCGTTCGACAGCATCCATGCCTCGACGCGGCACAAATCGGGCTTGGCGATGCGCTTCCCGCGAATCCACCGCATCCGCTGGGACAAGCCCGCCGCCGAAGCCGACAGACTCGAAGCACTGGCCGCGATGATGGAATAATTAAAATTCTACAGTGTTTTATGCATCGGTGGCATTGTTGTGGCGGACCTGCCTCTGTATTTTGGCATAGAATTTGATAGTAATGGCGTGTGGGTAAAGCAGCGCTCGAAATGACAACCGGTTCCCTCGACGGAATCGAGATCTTCCGCGATCTCGCGCCGGCAGCACGGCAGATTCTGGCCGCTCGTTGCGCGTGGCGCGAGTACGGGCCACGGCAGCTGATCGTCGGCCATGAAGAGCCGTCGCGGACGGTATTTTTTCTTGTCGGCGGGCGGGTACGCGTCAGCGTTTATTCCTCGGCGGGCAAGCGGGTCACCTATCGCGACATCGAATCCGGCGAGATGTTCGGCGAGTTCGCCGCCATCGACGGCGAGCCGCGCTCGGCCAGCGTCGAGGCGACACAAGCAAGCCTGGTGGCCAGCATGTCTGCCGATCTGTTCTGGGAGACGCTGCGCATTCATCCGGAGGTGAGCGCGGCCGTGCTCCGCCGTCTCACGCGGCAGGTGCGGTCGCTGTCGCGGCGGCTCTATGAGTTCAGCACGCTCAACGCCAAGCACCGCCTGTATCTGGAGCTGTTGCGGCTGTGCAGCGGCGCCATCGCTGCCAATGGCACGGCCGTGGTGAAAGACGCACCGACCCATGAGGACCTGGCCACCCGCATCGGCTCGCAGCGGGAAACCGTGAGTTGCGAGATGGCCGAACTGGCCGCCCACGGCGTGCTGGAGCAGGAACGGCGCCTGCTGACGATCAAGAATGTCGACGCCCTCCGCCGCCTGATCGACGACGCGCTGGACTCCTAGCCGCCCACTAAGCTATTGATTGTAGGATAGTTTTTCGCTCACGTGGTATGTGAGCATACGATCGTA
This sequence comes from uncultured Alphaproteobacteria bacterium, assembly GCA_963851215.1. Classification (GTDB taxonomy): domain Bacteria; phylum Pseudomonadota; class Alphaproteobacteria; order Dongiales; family Dongiaceae; genus DATKFM01. Next base: position 274,872 of record CAWKOG010000020.1, on the reverse strand, counting down.
TTGTGCGGATCATCACAGACCGGGGATGCTGCCTAGCTAGAGAATTGTCACAGTGGTTAATAGATTTCGTTGATGGGTACCCAGTCTATGTTTCTCTCCCTGCAATACTCCCAACCAATTTCACTGTGCGGTTCCACCCACGCTGAGCCCGACTTTCACCTCGGGCCGAGCCTGGATCGCTCCGGACGCATAGGCCCCCAATTTCTGTCATCCCGGGTCCGGGACGGCCTTGCGGCATGAACCTGCCGCCGTCCGCAACCAGCGCTGGAGTCCGCTACCCCGGCGCTCGGCCTTGCGGCAGACCGGCGCGGCAGGGTGGCGACGTCAGATGATCAAGCGCAGCACCGACGTGAGAGCCTACGAACTCTATCTCCAGGGTTCGCATATCTATTCTCACGAGACCCGGGAGCGGTTGGAGGCCTGCCGCCAGAAATTCCATGAAGCGTCGACGGTAGACCCGGAGTTCGCCCGCGCCTGGGGCTATCTCGCCTATGTCACGATGCGCGGCGTCATGCTGGGCTGGCGCCCGAAGGTAGAGGCCGCCCTCGCCGAGGAATATGCCAAACGTGCGGTGACCCTGGACCCGGACGACTACACCAACTATTGGGACCTGGCCTTCGTCTATCAATGCATGGGCCGCATCGATCTGGCGCGCCGACAATACGAAAAGGCCTTGCAGCTCAACAGCAACGACGCCGACCTTCTGGCGGAAGTGGCGGAGATGCATGTCTATGCCGGCGATCCCCAGCGAAGCATCGCCGAGCTCAGGCGTGCCATGAGCCTGAACCCCGACGTGCCGGATTGGTACCGCTGGAATCTGGGCTGGGCCTATTTCAATGCCCGCCAGTATGAGGCGGCGGTCGCCGAGATCGATCTGATCAAGGAAATGCCTGCTCACGCCTACTTGATCAAGGCCGCCGCCTTGGAGAAGCTGAATTGGCATACAGAAGCGGAAAGCGAAATCCGCCGTTACCTGGAGACCAACACCGGCTATGATCTGAAGATGCTGAAACAGCGCACGGCATTCAAGGCGCAGGAACTCGAGGAGCACTGGCTATCAGCCGTAAGGGCCGCCGGCCTGCCAGAGGCTTATGATTAGAGGACCGTAACGCAACCTTCACGCATTTCTGCAAAAGGCCAATCAGGGGGGCCAACATGCGAGGAACAAAGAACCGCACCGCCTTCAAGGCGTACCTTGAAGGCGAACGCCTGTTTTCCGTGATCTCGAAAGCCGACATGGCAAAATCGCGGAAGAACTTCGAGAAGGCCACAAAGCTCGACAAAAAATTCGCCCGCGCCTGGGGATGGCGATCCTATGCCACGATGCGCAGCATCATGGTCGGCTGGCTGCCCGAGTCGGAGTCGAAGGGCGCCGGCGAGTGGGCCAAGAAGGCCGTCGCACTCGATCCCAATGACTATGCCACATACTGGGACCTTGCGTTCTATCAGCTGAACGTCGGTCAGTTCGACAAGGCGATCAAGACATACGAGAAAGCGCTGAAGCTCTATGAGACGCTTACGGACTGGCTGGACCGGAAGCACGGCCTGCTGGCCGAGATGGCGGAGGCATACATTCATGTCGGAGAGCCGAAAAAGGCGATCGACCTTCTGAAGCGCGCCTGCCGCGTGCCTGACTGGTACAAGTGGAATCTCGGTTGGGCCTATTTCCACGCCGAGGACTATGGCAACGCCGCGAAATGCTTCGAGGGCTTGGACCTGAAGCCCGGCGATCCGCGCTACGTCATGGAGACGCAACTCTTCGTCGCCGCGGCACATCTCTGCAACGCTGAAAGCGAAGCGAGCTTGGGCAAGCAGGCCGTAGCGGACAGTTGCCGCGCTTCCGCCCAGAGCGCCGTGGCAACGCTGAAAAAGCATCAGCCCGATTACTCTCTCCAGCACGCGATCGCCCACCGCTCCAAGTTCAAGAACGGCGCGGAACTCGAACGCTGGGAAAAGACGGTGCGGAAGCTGCTGGCGTAGAGCCGGGGTCTTACTTAGCGGTCAGCTCCACAACGAATTGCAGGCCGTGCAGCCGACCATCTTGCTCGAAGACGCAGGCCTGGCCGGCTTCGCTGAGGCGGCGAAAGACGTCGGCGGCATCGTTGATAGCGTCATGGAGCGCATGCTCGTGCACGCCGAGCAGCCTGACATTGAATTCGGCGACCATCTGGGTGAAGGAGTTGCGATAGTTGGTTTCAGTGTCGACGGAAACATAGAGACGCGTGCCGCCATGCATATAGCGCCGGCAGTCTAGCAGGAAACGGCGAAGGACGGCGTTGCCGCCCGGGCCGCCATCGATCGCCGTTTTCAGATGCGGATCGAGCGAGGCAAGAATTTGCGCTTCGATGAACGCCTGCGGCAGATTGGCGATAATCACGTCGAGCGGCTTAGAGAGATCAGCGAACAGATCGCCGTGACGGATATCGACCGTCACCCGGTTCAACTCGCTGTTCCTGCGCGCGGCAGCGATGGCCAGATGATCGATATCGGTGGCGGTTACTTTCCCGCCGCGCTTCGCGGCGAGAATTGCCAGGATACCCGAGCCGGTTCCGATATCCGCGACACGCTCTCCCTGTTCGACCCGGACATGTCCGGCCAGGCATAGCGTATAGGCCGACGGCACGAAGACGCCTGGCGGAACCGTCAGGTCGATCGGCGTGCCGTTGATAGAGTAGCTATGTGATTGCCGGGTCGAAACGAGATCGTCCAAGATTTCCGCAAGGGCCCCCCGTGAGTGCTCCGCCGCAGTTCTTTAGCAGATTCGAGCGGCGGGTATCGGCCTGCATGAGGCTTTCCCAAACGGCCGCTTCGGCTAGACTGACCGCCCCTGCAACAACCGGTCCCTGCCGCGCCCGTGTTTTCCGCCATCCGCTCCGTCGCGTCGCTTCTGCTGGGTGCCGGCATCCTGATCCTGGGCAATGCCCTGATCGGCATCACCCTGCCGATCCGCATGGAGCAGGCGGACTATGGCCGGTTCACCTCCGGCCTGGTCATGTCGGCCTACTATCTCGGTCTGCTGATCGGCTGCTTTTTCGCGCCGGCGCTGACGGCGCGTATCGGGCATCTGCGGGCCTTTGCCGCCTACACCGCCTGCCTTTGCGCGGCGACGCTGTTGCACGCCCTCTGGTTCGAGCCCTTGCCCTGGGCGGTGCTGCGCATCGCCAGCGGATTCTGCATGGCGGCGCTGTTCAACGTCATCGAAAGCTGGCTCAGCTCCCGGGCCACCAACGAAACCCGCGGCGGCGTGCTGGCGGGGTATGGCATCTTTGCCTGGCTGGCGGCCGGTCTCGGCTATTTCCTGGTGAACAGTTATCCCGCCGCAGGAATCGAGCATCTGATCCTGTCGGCGGTGCTGCTCTCGGTCTCCGTGGTGCCCGTCGTGCTGACGCGGGTCGCAGCGCCTGATACGGCGCAGGCGCAGCCCCTCTCCCTGGGCGAACTCTATGTCCTGTCGCCGCTGGGCGTCGTCGGTGCCTGCGGCGCCGGGCTGATGGGCGGCGCCTTCTTCGGCATGGGACCGTACTTCGGCAGCGATGCCGGCTTGTCGCAGCTGCAGATCTCCATGCTGCTGGGGCTCGCGATCTTCGGCGGCATGCTGCTGCAATGGCCGCTGGGCAGGCTGTCCGACCGCTATGACCGGCGGACTATCCTGCTGGCCGTCCTGGCCGCGCAAGCAATCGTATGCCTGCTGGCGTTCGGCAGCTGGACGACCTTGCAAAGCTTCGAGCCGTTGATCGCCCTCATCTTCCTGTTCGGCGGCACGCAGGCTACGCTCTACCCCGTGTCGGTGGCCCATGCCTTCGACTATGTGGACAAGGACCGCATGGTGTCGGCTTCGGCCGGCCTGCTGCTGGCCTGGGCGGCCGGCGCCTGCCTCGGCCCGCTGCTGGCCTCGATCGCCATGGAGATGTTCGGTTCCTCGGCGCTGTTCCTGTACCTGGCCGTGCTGGCGGCCATCATGGCGGCTTTCACGCGCTACCGCATGACGCGGCGGCCGGCCCTGCCACCAGAGGAGCAGGCGATGTTCGTGCCGCTGCCGGCCACGACGGGCGCCGGCGGCCAGCTCGATCCGCGGGTCGAGCCGCCGGGCAGCGTCAATGTCGATCCGCCGCGTCCGCAGGAGTGAAAATCCCGGCCATTCCCCGCCGTTTCCACGCAAGCTCTTGCCGCCCCCGGCTGCCACCCTGAAAATGCGAAGCTCTGCGGCTTTACGCTGAACAACGCTAAACAGTTGGAATCGGGAATGGCCAGCGAAGAATTCGACTACATCATCATCGGCGCCGGTTCGGCCGGCTGCGTGCTGGCCAATCGCCTGGGGGCAAAGCCTGAGAACCGAATCCTGGTGCTGGAGGCGGGCGGGCAGGATCACTGGTGGAACTGGAAGATCCATATGCCGGCGGCGTTCGCCTATCCGCTCGCCGATGACAAGGTGAATTGGGCCTACCACACCGAGCCGGAACCATTCATGGACAACCGGCGCATGTATTGCCCGCGAGGCCGGGTGATCGGCGGCTCATCCTCTATCAACGGCATGTGCTACATCCGCGGCCATGCCCGCGACTATGACCGCTGGGCGCAGTCGGGACTGCGCGGCTGGTCCTACGCCGATATCCTGCCGTACTTCCGCCGTGCCGAGCATCACGAGCCGGGCGAGGACGACTATCACGGCACCGGCGGTCCGCTGCATGTGTCCCATGGGATCACCCGCAATCCGTTGTTCGATGCCTGGGTCGAAGCCGGACAGCAGGCCGGCTATCCCATGACCTCGGATCTCAACGGCCGGCAGCAGGAGGGGCTGGGGCCGATGGAGATGACCACGCGCGCCGGCCGCCGCTGCAGCGCCGCCAAGGCCTATCTGCGGCCGGCACAGACGCGCGGCAATGTCACGGTTGCCCCACGGGCACTGCTGTCCCGCATCCTGTTCGAGGGACGGCGCGCGGTTGGCGTCGAGTATTCGCAGCGCGGTGAAGTGAAGCAGGCGCGGGCGGCGCGCGAGGTGATCGTCAGCGGCGGCGCGATCAACTCGCCGCAGATCCTCATGCTGTCGGGTGTCGGGCCAGCGGATCATCTGCGCGAGCATGGCATCAAGGTGGTGCATGACCTGCCGGGCGTGGGTCAGAACCTGCAGGACCATATCGAGACCTATGTGCAGCATCGCTGCCTGCAGCCGATCACGCTGTATCCCGTGCTGAAGAATCCGCTGCGCCAGCTTCTGGTGGGCATCCAGTGGACCTTCACCGGCACTGGCCTGGGCGCCACCAACCATTTCGAGGCTGGCGGCTTCATTCGCAGCCGCGCCGGGGTGGACCATCCGGACCTGCAATTCCACTTCCTGCCGATTGCCGCCAGCTATGACGGCAGCTCGACCCAGCCGGGCCATGGCTTCCAGGCTCATGTGGGGCCGATGCGGGCCACCAGCCGCGGCTGGATCAAGCTGCGCTCGGCCGATCCGAAGACGCCGCCGGCGATCCAGTTCAACTATCTGCAGACCGAGCAGGACCGCTGGGAGTTCACCACTGGCATCAAGCTGACGCGGGAGATCTTCGCGCAGAAGGCCTTCGATCCCTATCGCGGACCGGAGCTGGCGCCGGGGCCGGATATCAAGTCGGATTCAGAGATCGACGCCTATGCCCGGAAGAAGGCGGAGAGCGCCTACCATCCCTCCTGCAGCTGCAAGATGGGTCTGGCCACGGATCAAATGGCGGTCGTGGATGACGAGGCGCGGGTGCATGGGCTCGAGGGCCTGCGGGTGGTCGATGCCTCGATCATGCCGTCGATCGTCAGCGGCAATCTGAACGCGCCCACCATCATGATGGCGGAGCGGCTGGCGGATACGATCATGGGCCAGAAGCTGTTGCCGAGGTCGGAAGCGGCGGTCTATATCGCGCCGAACTGGGAAACGAGCCAGCGCTGACGGCGGCGGGAGAGACTAATCCCCAGGGACGGCCATGCCGCGCTGGACCGCGGGCCGCGCATCCATGGTGGCCAGCCAGCGCATCAGATAGGGCAGCTCGCCCGACTGCGCGATGATTTCCCGCCGGAACGAGACCGTGGGATAGAGCGCCACATCGGCGATGGAGATCTCATCGGCCAGGAACTGCGCCTCCGACAGGCGGCGGTCGGCGTTCTTCAGGTGGCCGATCAGCCGTTGCTCGAACAGCTTGCGCGAGTTGTTGGTGGCTTCCGGCATCAGCGAACCGACAACGAACAGGATTCCGCTGGCGGGCGCCACGTCGGTCATTGCCTGCATGAACCACTGAAAGGCGAGCTGGCGCCGGGTGGCGTCGCGGGGCAGCAACCGGCCGGTCCGTTCGGCCAAGTGGAGGATGATGGCGCCGGACTGGCAGATGACGATCGGCTTGCCGCCGGCGCGGCTGAGGTCCACCAGCACCGGGATCTGACCGGCCTGGTTGATCCGCAGGAAGTTCGGCGTCTTCTGCTCGCCGCGCTCCAGATCCACCTTGATGGCCTTATATTGCTGGCCGCATTCCTCCAGCATCACGGAGGCACGCTGGCCGTTGCTCGTGCCATAGGTGTAAAGCTCTAACATACTTGGATTTCTCCAAAATTCCTGATTTCGGTATCGGCGGATTGGCCGGCTGTTTTAGCCCGGCGGGGGCGGCGCGCCAACCCCTGCGGCGGCGCCCGGCGGACGGCGGCCTTAACCCTCTTGTGCCGAGCCCAGGAACACCAGATGCAGGCCGATCTCGTCATGGCCCGCCTCTTCGGCGGCGGACAGCCAGGTTTCCACCAGGGCGCCCGCCAGTTCCGGCGCGTTTCGCCACAAGCTGACACCGCTATGCAGGAACAGGACATAACCGTCGCCGGCAGCCCGGTCCGGCAGGTCGCGGAGGCACTCGGCGACCGCGTCCCAGTTATGGCCGAAATAGTCGGGAAACGTCAGCGCCACGGCCAGCGCGCGCATGAGTTCGTCCTTGCCGCCGATGGCGCCGGCATCGAGTTCGAACAGGGTGATGCTCTGCGCCGCGAGGTCGCGGCGGAGATCGTCGTTTAGATCGGCGCCCGGCGCGAAATGCAGGCAGCGCCAGCCGACGCGGGCGAGGTCTTCGGCAAACAGCATGACCGGCGCGATCTCCCGTTTTACTTCAACTGCACGAAACTGTTGTAGTGATCTGCGGTGTAATAGATTTCTCCGGCCGCGCCGGTGACGATCCGGCGCGCGCCGCGGTCCGGCGAGTTGGGAGTCTCCACCGTGTATTCGTGATAGTAGCCGGCCGCATTGCGCGGCAGGCGGCCCTCGCGGTTCTGAAAGACCGACCCATCCTTCTTGTGGAGGAAGGGGCCGCCGTCGGCGATCAGCGCCAGGGCCGCGGAGATGGCGCCGCGTTCCTCCGACGTGAAGCGGGCCAGGGCCGCCGCGGGGACGCCAGCGGCGGCGGCGTCCGCTGGCGCTGACGTTGCCGCAGTTCCCGCCGGCGGCTGTGAGGGCGATCCGCCGCCGAGCCATTGCTGCCCGCCCAGATAGCTTATCAGGACGAGCAGCAGGAGAGCGGCGATCGTAATCCGTTGTTTCATGGCAGGAAGCGATGCGGCGATGCGGCGGGGAAGATCAGGGTGATGGCAGCGGCCCGATGGCTCGGACACAGCCAGGATAGCATGGCGCGAGGTCAAACCGCGACCTCTGGCGAGCCTGCCGCACCCGAAGATCTAGGGGCCGTTCAATCCATCGGCTAGGCCGCGCAGGCGCGCCTGCTGCTCGAGCCGGAAGCGCCTATTGGAAGACGAAGCTCAAAACCTGACCCAGCGCGTTGCTGCCGAACAGCGGCTTCTTTGGCATCGCCGGCTTAGGTGGCACAGCCTCGACATCTGCCAGCGCCACAGCGTAAGCCGCTTTGCGCGGCGGTTCCGGTTTCAGCGGCGGCAGGGGCAAATCAGCAGTCACAAGCTCGATGGTGGGGGCAGGAGCAGGCACCGGCGCTTCGACCGCAGTTGCTTCGACCACTGTTGCCGGTGCCGCCGCGGCCGGACGCAGGATGGTGATGGCGTCATCCGCGGCTTGCCGCGAGACCGTGATCACCCGCGCGGTGCTTTGATCCGACGACTGGGAGGAGGCTACATCGGTATCCGAGTTCCAATTCAGGGGATAGGTATAGGCGCCGCGCACCCCAACCGAATAAATCGGCGTGAAATCGCTGCGGCTGCCGAGGGTCACGACCGACCCGCTCTTGTTGTCGAGCGCGACGATGTGGCGCCCAACCTTGGCGCCGAGGATGGCATGGGGCTCCCTGGCGTAGCCGAGAGTGCCCACGAGTATTGCCGTCTGCTCCAGCGGAATGCCGGCTTCCTTGGCCAGATACATCTTGAAGATCGCGAAGCCTTCGCAATCGGCGGCGCCGCGGCTGAGCGCTTCGCCTGGCGATTCCCAATAGTCGGTTTCGTGCCAGAGCTTGGCGTCCGTGTCATAGGACAGCAGGCCGTTCACCCTGTCGTTGATTTGCCGGAGCCGCTGCATTTCCGGCTCGCCACGCAGGGAACGGGCCCAGGCCGCAAGCTCGCGCATCTCGCCGTCGGGCGTACCGTTATCATTGGCAAGATAGACGCGGACAGACGGCCAGCGCGGGAACATCGCGTCGACAACGGGATCGATGCTGCGCGCATTCGGCAGCTCCATCGTTGCATTTACGCTTGCTTCGGCGGGCGGATTGGCCGCCGCCGGCAAGGTGAAGCATGGCAGGCAGAAAGTTGTGCATAAGACGAATGGCCCAATCACTCGCTTAAGGCGTCTCATTCCACCCTCATATCATTGTTGTCTGTAACGGATTGCGCGCCGTGACCGTTCTTTTACTCGCACTCCAGACTGTTGAACGCGAAGAGGTATTTTTGAGCCGCAATCTTCATCTTTGGAACAAGTGTAGGCCATTAAACGAACATAATTGTAATCTGTTCCCGAAAATCTTCATTCGCCGTCTTGATGCGGCGCTTTTTCAGCCCTCAGATCCCCTGCGGCGGCTACGGCGACGTGCCGCATCGCTGTTCGCGGCATGAGGTACGATGCCCGCCGCCCCGGGCGAGATCTTGCCTAAGAGTTCGATGACCTGCGCGATCGTCGGCCGCTCGCCCGGCTCATAGCCGTCGAGCGCGGCCCGGATCGAGGCCAGATGCTCGGGCGTGGTGCCGCAGCAGCCGCCGATGATGCGCGCCCCGGCATCGCGGGCGAGACGGGCGTAACGGGCCATCATCTCCGGCGTGCCGTCGTAGCGGATCTTGCCGTTGTCGAAATAGGGCACGCCGCAATTGCTCTTGGCGACGATGATGTCGCCGGGCCCGGCAGCGGCGGTGAGATTGAGCAGCGTGGCCACCAGCTCCGACGGCCCGATGCCGCAATTGGCGCCGTAGGCCAGCGGATGGGGATGGAGGTCATGCTGGCAGAAGCTGGCGACCTCCGCCGGCTTCACGCCCATCATGGTGGAGCCGTTGGTGTCGAAGGTGAGAGTGGTCACGACCGGCAGTCCGGTGCGCCCGGCGCCGGCAGCGGCCGCCTTCAACTCGTCCTTCGACGACATGGTCTCGATCCACAGGCAGTCGGCGCCGCCGGCCGCCAAGGCCTTTGCCTGCTCGGCAAAGCCCTCGGTGCCCTCAGCGACGGTGAGCGGGCCCAGCGGCTCGAACAATTCGCCCGAGGGACCGATATCGCCGGCGACGATGATCTCGCGGCCGCTGCGCTTATGCTCCTCGTCGGCGACCCGACGGGCGATGCGCGCGGCCAGCTCGTTCAGCTCGCCGACGCGGTTCTCCGCCTTGTGCAGCTTCAGCCGATAGCTGCTGCCGCCGAAGCTGTTGGTGAGGATGATATCGGCGCCGGCAGCGATCATGTCGCGATGCAGTTTCTCGATGCGGTCCGGGTGATCGACGTTCCAGAGCTCCGGCGCATCGCCGGCGGCGAGCCCGGCATCGAACAGATTGGTGCCCGTGGCGCCGTCCGCAAGCAGATAGGGCCGCTGGGCGAGGAGTTGCTGAAAACGGTCTGACATTGCATAAGCCTAGGACGATCGAGGGGGCGGGACAAGCACAGGAATGAGGTGTTTCCAGTATGTTACACCTCGAGTTTCCGGTGGCGGTCGCAGTGGTCCGGCTACATGACGGCTGATCCGAGCGGCCGGTAAGACCGCCCGGATCATGGTGTGCTTGCTACAGCTTCGAGATGTCCAGCAGTTCTCGCGGCCCTATCCAAGCCTTTGTCAGTTCGCTCTCGCTGACTTTCGCGCCGGCCTCGTCACCGAGTTTCTTCTGCGCTTCCATCAGGCCGTAGATCGCCCAGCCATCGTTGGGCGCTTCCTTGAGGGCAGCCTTGAAGGCATCGGCGGCTTCGGCGGTTCGGCCGGCCTGGAGCAGCGCCGCGCCAAGTGATTGGCGCACCGGGTAGTACCAGTAGGGCGGCTCCATGTAGGGCATACCGTCCTGAAGTTCCGCAGCCTGTTGGAACTCAGCGATGGCCTTGGCGCCGTCACCCTGCTGCTGCGCCATGCGGCCCAGCACGACATGATGGGCGATCTGCAACAACTGGTCGCCGGGAATGTAATTGTCGATCAGGAAGGCGAGATCGCCCTTTGTCGCGATCTCATCGATGGCGGCAGCCTCGGTAGCGGCGGCGATGAGATCGCCCTTCGCCGCTGACGCTACGCCGCGGGCGTAGTGCCACATGCCTTTGATGAATGCGAACTGATCGCCGGGATCAGCCAGGGCCAAGATCGCATCGGGCGTGCTGTACTGGGCGTGGGCGAAGTAAGGCGCCGCCTTGATCGGCTGCACCCAGGCGATCGTGCTCGCCGCTTCGTCGGTCACTACGGCGGCCAGTTTTTCGGACGCCTCGATTGCGGTCTTCGCGTCTCCCGCCATCTGGGCAGAGACCACGACGAAGTGGACATTGTGCGGATAGTAGCCGCCGCGATAGATGCTCTTGTCCTCGACCTTTGCGAAGAACGCTTCGTCGGCGACGACCGCGTCCTCGTTCGCCTTCAGGGAATCGAGATAGCGGCCGATCCGGTAATAGATGTGGCTGGGCATATGCACGACATGCCCGGCGCCTGGCATGAGATGCGCAAGGCGATCGGCATAAGGCTCGGCGCGCTCGGGCGCGTCGGAGGCCTCCACCATATGGATGTAATAGTGGATGGCGCCGGGATGGTCGGGGTTGGCCTGCAGGGCCTTCTCGAGCATGGCGATCATGTCGTTCGTGCGCCCCTTCGGCACCTTGGCGCCGGCGGCATCGAGCTCCCAGTAATCCCAGGGTTGCGTGTCCATCAGCGCTTCGGCGGTCAGCACGGCGATTTCCTGATCGTCGGGATACTGCGCGGCGACCGCCGCCATCGCGTCGGCATAGTTCTTATCAAGAGTCGGCCGGTCGGCCTGCGGATCGGGCGAGTAGCGCGTCGCGAGAGCGGCAATCAGCGCTTTTTCCTTGTCGCCGGCGCCGGTGATGGCCTTCGCCTTCTCCAGCGCCGCCAGCGCCGGCTCATTGGCCTCCGGACTCATGCCGGCATTGATGTTGGGGCCGAGGACGAGCGCCTCGCCCCAGAAGCAAAGGGCGCAGCCGGGATCGAGCTGCTGCGCGTAGTGGAAGGCGCGCCGCGCCTCCGTGTGATTGAAGCCGTAGGCAAGGCGCAATCCCTGATCGAAGTACTTCTGCGCCTGCGGGTCGGCGGTGGTTATTGCGTAGTGCAGCGTGCCGAGATTGTCCCAAAGCGGCGGCACGACGCTGCTGAGCTCGGTCGATTGCGTCAGCGGCGAATTCAGAAACGGACCCATGCCGCCTTTGTGATTGCTATGGTCCTGTCCGACCGCAACGCCAGTCGTCATCGCCAGTAAAGTTGCCATGGCGATCGGGCCGGCGAGCATGTTCAGCCGATTACGCTTATCCATCGCGGAGCCTCCTCTTTCGCGTCCCGAGAGCGGTGCGATGCACCATGCAGCCCACCCTCGCAGTTCATATGATCAAATCTTGACATGCATCCCGAAGCGCAGGCGCTTCGCTCGGCGATGCTGCCTTGATCGAGACTTCGGAGACGCTCGAACTCTAGGACTCATGCAATTCAATAGCGAGTCCAGAATCGTATTGAAGGTCTCACAAAAGAAAAATCATGGATGATCGTCCTATTTTGTCCATGACGACGAGGCTTGCATGCTGCCCTGGTGGAAGGGGCATGCACAGGCGATGCAGGTACAGTGCAGAAGTGATGCACGAGCGATGCAGGAGGGACGGCGCCCAATGTTGCCGTCGACGGCACGTCGAATCCGATCTGCGTTTTGGGTGCCCCGCAGCGCCGGGTAGCGCCGTTCGGCCGGAGCCCTGCATCGATGCCAGCCGCTGCTGATTCCAGGCTGAGCCTGCCGCCGACGGAATACTCTGCAGCCCTTGAGTTTCGAGGGCAAAAAGTATACCGTCCGGACGGTACAGTACGGAGCAGCGGCCGATGGCGCGGGCGGGGACGGCGGACCGGATCATTGATGCGGCGGAGGCGATCGTCGAAGAGCATGGCGTCGCCGCGCTGACGCTGGAGCAGGCGGCCAAGCGCGCCGGCGTCAGCAAGGGCGGCGTGCTCTATCACTACCCCAGCAAAGAGGCGCTGGTGGCGGCGATGATCGGCCGCTTCACCGCGCGCTTCGACAGTGCGGTGGCGCAATTGACCGCCGAAGATCCATCCGCCAAGGGCCGGACCACGCGCAGCTACGTCAAGGCGAGCTTCGGCCATGCGCCGGGCACCGGGCCGAAATTCGATCGCGCCTGCGGCAGCCTCACCGCGGCGTTGGCCAATAATCCCGGCAATCTCGCCGTCGTGCGCGAGCAGAGCGCGCGCTGGCAGCGGGCGGTGGAGGCCGACGGGCTTGATCCGGTGTTCGCGTCGATCATCCGGCTGGCGGTAGACGGCCTGTGGCTGGGCGAGAATTTCAATCTCATGCGCATGAACCCCCGGATGCGGGCGCGGATCGAAGCGCGCCTCTTGGCCTGGACGCAGTTGAAGGAATTGCCGGTCAGGAACGCGGCCCGCGCCGCGGCTGCCCGGGCGCCGCAACCACCAAGACTCAAAAGCAAGAGCGGGAGAAAATCGTGAGCAAAGCGAGCAGCAAGGCCAAGGGAGAACTGAAGCCCCAGGGGCCGCGGGGTGTCGCCTATGACAAGCCGACGAAGATCGCGGCGCGGCACGCCAAGCGCTTCCTGTGGGGTGACGATCAGGCGGGCTGGGTGTCCGACTGGATCTACGGCTCCTCGCCGAAGATCCACATGATGGCCTTCTCCATGAATGTTGGGGAGATGTTCGGCAATTCGCCCGACTTCAAGACCTACTACAATTGCGCGGAGACCTATTACTGTCTCAAGGGCGAGTTCACCTTCCAATGCCCGGAGACGGGCGAGGTGCATGTGCTGCGCAAGGGCGACATGCTCTATTTCCCGCCCAACACCTGGCATTGGGGCTATAATTTCGGCACGGAGGAGTGCCGCATCCTGGAAAGCCTGACGCCGCGCCTGGAGGATCACATCGAGGCCTATGCGGCCAAGCAGCCGATGCTGAAAGATACCCGGGGCGTCGAGCGCGGCCTGATCGGCGGGTTTGTGCCCGGCAACTACAAGAGCAAGGCGCGCGCCACCCTGATCCGCCGCGGTGACTACGCCTTCGAGGTCATCGGCACCAAGCAGCCGATGCGGGTCGGCATCGGCGTGTCGACAAAGCTGCTGACCACCTGCATCGCCGACATGTATCCCGGCCAGAAAGCCGAGCCGGTGAGCCATCCCGGCGACAAGGTGCTGTATGTGCTGGAAGGGCAACTCAACATCCATATTCCCGGCGGCGAGGGCGAGTGGTGGGAGCTGACGGAGGGCGATACCGCCTACATCCCCGGCGGCTGCAGCCACACCTATTTCAATACCTCGGACGCGCGCTGCGAGTTCCTTTTCAGCGTGGCGCCTGATTATCGCTGATTTCAATCCAGGGGGAGGGACACAACCCGCCCCGCTTCAAACGACAGGAGGAGAAACATGCGTGAGACAAAGACTGGAATGGGGCAGGGACTGCCGGCCATCGACCGGCGCCGTTTCCTGCAGGGCGCCTCGGTCGCGACGCTCGCCGGCGCTGGGCTGTTGCCGGCGTGGCGTTCGCTCGCGGCGACCAAGGCAAGCTGGGTGGGCTGGCAGGGCTATGACGATCCCTTGAAGGCCGGCACGTTCCTCGCCGACAACGACATCGAGCTGGTGACCAGCTACATCAATTCGAACGAGGAGATCATCACCAAGCTGCAGGCCGGCGGGAAGGGCCAGACTGATCTGGTCACCATCTATTACGGCCATGTGCCGATCCTGGTGGCGGCGGGCCTGGCGGAGCCGATCGACGAGAGCCGCGTGCCGGGCATCGGCGATATCTTCCCCGAGTTCCTGAACGTCGATGTGCTGCGCCATGACGGGAAGCTCTATGCCGTGCCGTTCACCTGGGGCACGCTGTCGATGATCTATGATCCCGCGGCGATCGCGGCGCCGACATCCTGGAAGGACTGCCTGAAGGACGAGGTGAAGGGCAAGGTGGCGATGGTCGATGACATGACCGGCCTCTTGGCAACCTGGGCGCCGATCGCCGTCGGCACGCAGACGCCGACGCGGCTGACGATGGACCAGCTCAAGGCCAGCATCGATTTCCTGATCAACATCAAGAAGAACCATGCGCGCACCTTCTCGCCAAGCTATGGCGAGGCGGTGGATCTGTTCGCCCGCGGCGAGGTGGTGACCTCGGCCATCGGCTGGGACGCGATGGTCGGCTTCGCCGGCGTGAAGGGCAAGACGCTGGCCTATGTGATCCCTGACGAGGGCGCCATGGTGTTCATGGACGCGCTGGTGATCCCCAAGGACGCGCCGAATCTGGACGTCGCCTACAAGCTGATCGGCCAGGCGACCTCGGCCGAAGGGCAGAAGGTGATCGCCGACAACCTGACCCAAGCTGTCATCACCAAGGCGGCGCTGCCTGTCATCGACGCGAAGAACAAGGAAATCTACCAGTACGACAATCTGCCGAAGCTGTTCGAGAAGGCGCGCTTCTATCCCTTCTGGCCGCTCGAGCCCGAGGGCGACCTCGTGGTCTTCGATCAGGTGCTGGAGGAGTATCAGCGTTTCCTGAAGGCGTAATGCTGGGCGCCGCGGAAGAGGGGCGGCCGGCGTGGAGTTCCGATAGAGACTCCGCGCCGCCGCCTCTCGCCCGCGAACGGAGGCGCTGATGGAGACGGGTTGGCGGCAGCGGCTGCTGTTTGCGCCCGCGGGCGCCATCCTCGCGGGGCTGTTCGCGGTGCCGCTGGCGGCGCTGTTCGTCGTCAGCTTCTGGTCGGTGCGGAGTTTTGCCTTGCGGCCGGATTTCACGCTGGCGGCCTACATCAAAGTTTGGACTGACTATGCCGGCGTGTTCGGGTTCACCCTCGGCCTCGCGCTGGTGACGGCGGCGATTTGTGCGGTCCTCGGGTTTGTGTTTGCGTACGGCGCGCGCTTCCATGCCGGGCGCTGGGCCGACTCGATGGTTCTGGCCGTGATCGTCACGCTGTTCGGCGGCTATCTGGTGAAGGTCTATGCCTGGAAGTCGATCCTGGGCGCGGACGGCATCCTGAACTCGGCGATGATGAACCTGGGCCTCATCGATCAGCCTTTGCCCTGGCTGATCTACACGCCGGGTGCGGTGGTGCTGACCCTCGTGCATTTCCAGCTGCCGTTCTCGTTCCTGCCGATCTATGCCTCGCTGCGCAATCTGCAGACCGAGACCGTCGAGGCGGCGCGGGACTTGGGTGCCTCGCCGCTGCAGATCATCCGACGGGTGGTGATCCCGCAATGCCGGACCGGGCTGGTGACGGCCTTTGCCTTCGCCTTCCTGATCTCGGCCGGCGACTATGTCACGCCGCAATTCCTCGGCGGCCCTTCCACCACCATGCTCGGGCAGTTCATCGCCATCGAATTCTCGACTCGCTTCAATTGGCCGGGAGGCGCTGCGTTGTCCTTTGCGCTACTGGCGGCCTGCCTCGGCATCGTGGGGGCCGTCTGGCTGCTGTCGTCCGGACGGCGGCGGGCATGATGACGGCCGCCGCGATATGGCTGTGGCGCGGTCTGCTGGCGGCGTTCCTCGTCTTCATGCTGGGGCCGCTGCTGCTGGTGATCCTGTTCTCCTTCAGCAGCAACGCGCTGATCAGCTTCCCGCTCGGCGAGCTGACCTTCGATTGGTATCGTGTCCTGTTCGCGAATGCGGAGTTCTGGTCGGCGCTGAAGAATAGCCTGTTCATCGCGGCGGCGACCGGCCTGATCTCGACTGTTGCCGGAACCATGGCTGCCCTCAGCCTCGTCAGGTTCCGGCCAACGACCTCGAGCGCCCTGATCGCCTGCCTGACGCTGCCCGTGACATTGCCACCCCTGCTGCTGGCGGTCGCCTTGGTGGTCTTCTTCGTGCGGTTCCTGGAACTGCCGCTGTCACCGGCGACGGTGATCGCCGGCCATGTGCTGATCGCCCAGCCCT
This sequence comes from uncultured Alphaproteobacteria bacterium, assembly GCA_963851215.1. Classification (GTDB taxonomy): domain Bacteria; phylum Pseudomonadota; class Alphaproteobacteria; order Dongiales; family Dongiaceae; genus DATKFM01. The sequence continues at coordinate 258,382 of CAWKOG010000020.1, read as the reverse complement.
TCGTCATCCTGATCGTGCTGGCGCGCCTCGCGAACTTCGACTACGCCTCGATGGATGCGGCGCGGGATCTGGGCGCCACGCGCTGGCAGGCCTTCCGCAAGGTGCTGCTGCCGCAGATCAGGGCGGCGCTGATCGGCGCCGCGCTGATTGCGATGGCGATCTCGCTGGACGATTTCATCATCGCCGTGTTCACGCTCGGCGGCGGCAACACGCTCTCGACCTTTATCTGGGGCAAGGTGCGGACGACGCTCGATCCCTCGATCAACGCGATCGCCTGCATCCTGCTGGTGTTCACAGTCAGTACGACGCTGGCGGCGCTGAAGCTGACGAAGTACCGGGGATAGCCTGATTTAGAGCACGTGGATCGTTTGTCCCGTGAGGTGGCCCTCGATCGATTTTACATAGGCGCGGCCCACATCGGCGCCCGTCACGGTCTTGTGGCCGGGGAAGTAGGGGCCGTAGTGGTCGAGCGATTCCTGGAGCAGGCCGGGGCTGATGCTGTTGATGCGGATGCCGCGGGGCATCTCGATCGACGCACCTTTCGCGAAGCAATCGACCGCGCCGTTGACCGCGCTGGCGCAGACACCCAGGCGGATCGGGTCGTGGCTGAGCACTCCGCTCATCAGCGTGAATGAGCCGCTGTCGTTGACGTAATCGCGGCCGATCAGCACGAGGTTCACCTGGCCGAGGAACTTGTCCTTCAGGCTGGTCAGCATCTCGGTTTCCGTGAGCTTGGCGAAATCGCCGAAATGCACCTTGCCGGCGGTGCAGGCAACGGCATCCACCTTGCCTGTCTTCTCGAACAGCTCGCGGATCGACTTGCTGTCCTTGATATCCGCCTGCAGATCGCCGCTCTTGCTGCCGACCTTGATGACGTCATGGCGGCCCTGCAGCGCGGCGACAACGGCCTTGCCCACGGTTCCGGTGGCGCCGACGACGACGATTTTCATGGAGTGCTCCTGGTGGGAATGCGAATTGAGGGCGCAATAGTCAGTGCGTAGCAGAGAGAGTCAAGGCGACGGCACGCCACGCCTGGAGTTAGTAGGGGCGGGTTTGAAACCTGCCCCTACATTGTTCAATGCAATGCTCAGCCGGAGCTACCGCATATTCTTCGTCGCCATGCCGAGGATGTCGTCGAAGGCGGAGCCGTCGCCGTCGGAATCCAGCATGGAGGTGAGCATGCCGCCGAGGCCGCCGCCGGTTGGAGCCTGCGCTTGACTCTGGCCACCGCCGAGGACGGAGCCGAGCAGATCGCCCAGGCCGCCGCCGGCACCACCGCCCATGCCGCCGGGTGCGGCTTGCTGGCCGCCGAGGATGGAGCCAAGGACGTCGCCGACTCCACCTGAGCCGCTTCCCGCTTGCGCCTGAGAGGCGCCCGTGGCGTTCTTTGCCAGCGAGGCCATGACGAGCGAGGCGACGATCGGCAGGAGTTTCTTCAGGAGATCCGGGCCGAGGCCGGACTGCTCGCTGACGCGGCCGGCGACCTGACGGCTGACCTCCTTGCTGCCGAAGATCTGGCCGAGGACATCATTGCCGGCATTGATGGCGCTGGGCTGGCCATAGGCTGATGGGTTGCCGAAATTCTGCTGATGGCCGCCGCTCTGCAGCATCTCCAGCAACGCGCCGAGCCCATCCTGGCTGCCAGCCTGGCGCTGGATGCCGCGGGTCACCGCGGGCGTGAGCTGGCGCACCGCCGCGCGCACCTGGTCGGGGCTGCCGCCGACTTGCCGCGCAATCTGATCGATCGTGCCGCCGCCGGCGCCGCCGGCAGGAGCCGTGAAGAATTCGTCGAGAAGACCCATGGTGCTTCCTCCATCTGTCGTCGCATCCGGCGGCTGGCGCCGCTCTTATCGGGATGGGGAAGCCTAGCAGGTTTTGGCTTCGCGCCGACTTAATAATCTGTAGGTATTTTGTGAGACGAAGAAAGCGTAGGAGCGGGTTTGAAACCCGCCCCTACAAACGCCCGCGCGACCGTGCAGGACAGTCTACACCTTCAACCGCGCATTCTCCGGATCCCAAGGTGAATCCGCGACGATGCGGGCGGCACGTTTCTTGCCGAGCATCAGGATCTTGAGTTCGGTGCCCGGCTGCGCGGCATCGGATCTCACGTAACCAACGGCCAAGCTCTTGCCGACGGCGTAGCCATAGGCGCCTGATGTCGTGCGGCCGACCATCTTCTTGCCGATGAACAGCGGCTCGTTGCCCCAGGGGTCGGATTCCTTGGCGTCGACTTCGATGGTCACGAACTTTCGCGGCACGCCCTGCTGCTGCTGGCGTACCAGCGCCTCGCGGCCGATGAACTCGCCCTTGTTGAGATGGATGAAGCGGTCGAGCCCGGACTCCCAGGCGGAGTACTCGGTGAAGAGATCGCCGCGCCAATATTTGTAGCTCTTCTCGATGCGCAGGGAGTCCATCGCGCGGATGCCGTAGGGTTTGATGTCGAATTCTTTACCCGCCTCCATGATCGCGTCGAAGATCGCGTTCTGGTAGGTGAGGGGATGGTGCAGTTCCCAGCCCAGCTCGCCGACGAAATTGACGCGCAGCGCCCGCACCGGCGCATGGCCGATGGTGATGTCCTGGCCTGACAGCCAGGGGAACTTCTCGTTGGAGAGATCGGTGTCCGTGATCTTCTTCATGAGTTCGCGCGCCTTTGGGCCCGACACCACGAGCACGCCGTTGGCCTGGGTCACGTTATCGATGCGCACGCTGTTATCGGCCGGCAGGTTGCGCCAGAGCAGGTCGCCATCATGGCGTTCCGCCGCGGCGGCGCTGACGACATAGAAGCGGTCCTCGGCGAGGCGCGAGATGGTGAACTCGGAGCGCACGCCGCCCTGGGGCGTCAGCGCATGGGCCAGCGCAATGCGGCCGATCTTCTTCGGCAGCCGGTTGGCGACGATGCGGTCGAGGAATGCTTCGGCACCCTTGCCGGAGATCTCGAACTTGGAGAAGCCGGTGAGATCCAGCAGGCCGACGCGCTCGCGCACGGCGCGGCATTCCTCGCGCACCGGCTCGAAATAGTTGGTGCGGCGGAAGCTGTACTTGTCCTTCTGCTTACTCTTCGAAGGCGCGAACCAGTTCGGCCGCTCCCAGCCATATTTCTGGCCGAACACGGCGCCCAGCGCCTTCATGCGGTCGTAGCAGGGCGCGGTCTTTGCCGGCCGCGCGCCCGGCCGCTCTTCCAGCGGATAGTGATGGATGAAGACGTGCTCGTAGCACTCCTCGTTCTTGATCTTGGTGTAGCGCTTGTTGGCGTAGGGGCCGAAGCGGCGGGGGTCCACGTCCCAGGGATCGATGGCGGGTTCGCCATTGACCATCCAATCCGACAGCAGATCACCGGCGCCGCCGGCGGCCGTGATGCCGAAGCTGAAACCCTCGGCGAGCCAGAAATTCTTCAGGCCCCAGGCCGGGCCTATCAGCGGGCTGCCATCGGGCGTGTAGGGGATCGGGCCGTTGATGCAATCCTTGATGCCCACCTTGCCGAAGGAGGGCACGCGGTTGATGGCGGCATTGATGTGCGGCTCTAGCCGATCGATGTCGGGCGGCAGCAGCTCCTGGCCGAACGTATCGGGCACGCCGTCGACGGCCCAGGCGGGCGCGCCTTTCTCATAGGGGCCGAGGATGTAGCCCTGCCGCTCCTCGCGCATGTAGTAGGAAGCGTCGCTCTCGCGCAGCACGGCGAGCTCCGGCAGGTTCTGCCGCTTGCGCTCTTCCAGCTCCGGCGCGGGCTCTGTGACGAGGTACTGGTGCTCCACGGCGATGACCGGAATGTCGAGCCCGACCATGGCCGCGGTCTGCCGCGCCCAGGAGCCGGTGGCGGTGACCACATGCTCGCAGGTGATGTTGCCCTTGTCGGTCTGCACTTCCCATTCGCCCGAAGGAAGCCGCTTGATGTTTGTTACCTTGGTCTGGCGGTAAATCTCGCCGCCGCGGGTGCGGGCACCCTTGGCCAGCGCCATGGTCACGTCGGCGGGCGCCACATGGCCGTCGTCAGGGTGATAGAGTGCGCCGACGAGGCCCTCGGTGTTGCAGAGCGGCCAGAGCTCTTTCACCCGCGCGGGCGTGATCACTTCGAACGGTACCCCGATGGTGTTCGCAGTGCCGCAGTATTTCAGATATTCGTCCATGCGGTCGCGATTGGTGGCGAGGCGCAGATTGCCGGTGTTGTGGAACCCGACAGCCTGTCCGGTCTCGGCCTCCAGCGACTTGTAGAGATCGACGCTGTATTTGTGCAGTTGGCCGACCGAGTAGCTCATGTTGAACAGCGGCAGAAGGCCCGCGGCGTGCCAGGTGGAGCCGTGGGTGAGGTCCATCTTCTCGACCAGCACCGCGTCGGACCATCCCTTCTTGGTGAGATGATAGAGAATGCTGACGCCGACAATACCGCCGCCGACAATGACCACACGGGCGTGGGATTTCATGGATAGGACCTCGATTAGTTGATTTTTTCTGGGGCGACTTCGCGTCCGCAGGGTAGTCCGCTGATTACGCTCCCCTCCTCCGCGAAGCGGGGGAGGGTAGGGGGGGGCCCTATTGACAGCGTGCGAGCGCATCCAGGATCCTGATAGACACTTCGGGGTTCTGAAATCTCGTTGTTCCAAAATCTGAGTATGCGCCATCCGGCTCAGCGATCTTCTCGTCGCGCGCGCGATCGCGCCCTTCGGGATCGTGCTGGCTGCCGTCAGCTTCGACGACAAGACGCGCGGCGAGGCAGGCGAAATCGGCAAAGAAAGGCGGAATTGGATGCTGCCGCCGAAAGTGCCAGCCATGCAATTGTTTCGGCGCAGGATTTGCCACAGCTTCCGTTCCGCGTAGTTGACTCCGCGCGCAGATTCGGGCGCGATCGGATAGCTGATTTCACTCGAGGCATTACGAACTGACATCTCCCGTTGCCTTTGCCCCCTCCCTTACCCTCCCCGCTACGCGGAGGAGGGGGCTTTGAGCAGTGGCGTTTGTTGGAGGCGCAATCGCAGCACAAATATTCTCCCCGCCATCAACGGCTTGCAATCCCGCGACGGCATCTGTCGGAAACCCGCCTTTCGAGCCGATGGGGGCTAGTTTGGGCGGCGGCGGCCGCGGCGGCGGGCGTTTCCGTGGCTCGGCAGGTTGCCGTCGGGGAAGCGCGCGGTTTGCAGGATGAGTTCGCGCAGGCGCAGCGTCGCAAGGTGGCCGGCGGGGATTTCCAGGCCGTAGGCGTCGATAAGCTGCTGCGCCGCCGCGGCTGGATCCAGCGCACGGTCCAGGCTCAGGATCCAGGACAGGAGTATGTCCTCCGCCGGACCGGGAAATTCGGCGCCCATGTCGAGGACCTGGCGGATCAGGAGCTGGGGATCGAAGGGCGGGCCGCGCTTGGCGGTGGTGTCGGCGGGCATGTTTGCTGTCGGGCTGTTGGCTGCCGCACTTATGCTACAGCCTGGCTTTGCGCTCAATGCGGATCGATATCGGCTGAAGATCGAAGCGCCTATTCCTCGTATGGATTGGCAGCAACAAGGGATTGCAGGGCAGTCTGCCCCGTGTCCTTGAGCGTGAGAAATGTCTGCGCGTCGACATAGCGGTCATAGGCAATCGCGCTGAAGACGAATTGCTTCACCTTGGTCAGGGCGGTGACTCCGGCCAGCAAGGGTGCCGTCTTGTTCAGCGCGTTTTGCTGAACGGTGGCGTAGTAGAGGCCCTCGGGATCGCGGCCCATGAATCCCAGGAACTTCGACGCACCGGCCTGTCCATTTGCCTTCGCCGTCGCGGCAAACGCCTCGATTTCACTGTTTAGGCGCTCGCGGGTCTGGCTGTTCAGATCGGTAGGGAATTCCGCCTGGCCATAGGCCTTGCCAATTTCCACACGGAGTTCGCCGACAACTTCCTGCCGTGAGTGTCCGCTTCGAAAGGGCCGGCCATCCTTCTTCGTCGCCAGCACCAAGATATAAGGGGTGGCACTGTGGGCGACACCATTGCGGATCGCTTCAAGGGCGGTGCATTCCATCCAATAGGCCAGGAGTTGGCTATCGGCGCCGACATGTTCTTCGACGAAACTGAACGCCTGCCCTTCATCCGTCCTGCTCTTGTCGAGCGGGCAATAGCCGGGAATCGGATCTATCGTCACCGACTTTCCGACCAGACTCAGGACTTCGGCTGCAGCAGGCGGGGCGCATAGCTGCGGCAACAGGGTTGCCGCAGCGATAATCGCGAAAGTCCTGATCATTCCATGCCTTTCCGGCTGCTCGACAAATCATGTCCTCACCGTTCCAAACGGTAGTATGGCGCCCGGCGATCTGCAACAGGACCACGGACCGCCGCCACAATTCGGTAAGTCGTGGGGCGAAACTATGTCTCCCGCGCCGCGGCATCGCCTCATCCGCTCCCTAAATTCGACGCGCCTCGGCCGTGTCATCGGCCGGACCCGCAACCAGAGCGGGCAATGCGTGTGGCAACAAAAAGGGGTGCGCGATGAGTTCCTTCCATGAGCTTTCCTGGCCGACCAAGGCGCTGAGCGCTGGTGCGATGCTGGCAATGGTGCTGTCGCTGACGGGCTGTCCGAGTACGGATGCGACAACGAGCAAGACCGGCAGCGAAACGCCTCCGGTTACCGATGATGGATTCCTGGCGACGGCGGTATCGTCTGATCGTGTCTTCTTCGACACCGACTCGGCGGAACTGCGGCCCGATGCGCAGGCGACGCTCGGCGAGATCGGCGCGTGGCTGGTCAAGCATCCGAGCAAGTCCGTCACGATCGAAGGACATTGCGACGAGCGGGGTACGCGCGAATACAACCTGGCGCTCGGCGAGCGGCGCGCGACGGCTGTGGCCAACTATCTGGCGGCGGTCGGTGTGGACCTGTCCCGGATGCAGACGGTCAGCTATGGCAAGGAGCGGCCAGCGGCTGACGGCAGCGACGAGTTGGCCTGGGCGCAGAACCGGCGCGCGGTGTTCGTGCAGGTGAACTAAGGGCGGTCCTCAGCCACTCAGCGACTTGAGGTGCGCCAAAGCCTCGCGGGCGAGATGCCGGGTGAGATCCGCCGCCGGCATCTCGCGGCCGAGGGATGCGGCCTGACCTGACCAGAGCGAACCGAAATCGGCGGAGCCCTTGGCCTCGGCGGCAGCCTTTAGCGGCGCCAGCGCGCCGCCGGCGGTGGGAAAGGCTGGCGCATCGGCCGAGATCGGCCCCACTTCGCGCATCACGCGGTTGATGATGCCGCGCGCCGGCCGGCCGGTGAAGAGGTTGGTCAGCGCGGTGGAGTTGTCGCGGGCCGATTTCAATGCGGTCCGGTGGAGCGGTGCCACATTGGCCTCCGGACAGAAGAGATAGGCGGTGCCCACCTGTGCCGCCGCGGCGCCGAGGGCGAAGGCGGCGGCGATGCCGCGCCCGTCGGTGACTTCCGCCGGCGGCGATCACCGGCAGCTTTACCGCGTCCACTACCTGGGGCAGCAGCGCGAAGGTGCCGGCCTGGGAGGCAATGTTGTCGGTAAGGAACATGCCGCGATGGCCGCCGGCCTCGTTGCCCTGGGCGATGATCGCATCGCAGCCGTGATCGGCGAGCCATTGCGCCTCGCGCGCAGTTGTGGCGGAGGCCATCACCTTGGCGCCAGTGGCCTTGACGCGAGCCAGCAGGCGACGTTCCGGAAGGCCGAAATGGAAGCTGACGATCTCCGGCTTGAACTCCTCGACGATCTCGCAGTTGATATCGTTGAACGGTTCGCGATTGACTGACGGTACCGGCTTGGCGGGATCGATGGCGAACTCTTTGTAGTAAGCGGCCAGCCGTGCCTTCCATTTGGCGTCGCGTGCGGCGTCTGGCTCCGGTGGTTTATGGGTGAAGAAGTTCAGGTTCAGCGGCCTCGCGGTCCGCTGGCGGATGATGCCCAAGTCCTTCCGGATCTGCTCCGGACTCGATGTCGCGCAGGCGAGGGAGCCGAGGCCGCCCGCTTCGGCCACGGCGATCGCCAACTCCGCCGTGCTCGGACCCGCCATGGGCGCGAGGATGATCGGGTGCTCGATGCCGAAGAGGTCGATGATCCTGCGGTCGGGCCACATTGCGTGTCTCCTGAACTGCCGTTACGCCTCGATGAGCGGCAGCAGACAACGCGATTGCGGCGGACGCAACAGTCCCGAGCGTCGACGGTGTCCGGCTTTCAATAGCCGCTGGTTTCGTCCCAGAACTCGCGATTTTCCGGGATCATCATTTGCTGATGATGGGAGAGCAGGCATTGCCGGAGCGAGCCCTCATAGAATTGAGCGCAAGCGCGGAAGGAGTCTTCCGCGCGCTTCAAGACTTCGGGATCGGTTCTTTCACGGACGGGCCTCGCTAACCACCCGGCTCCAGGCGCCGAGATAGTCGTCATGGATCGTCCGGCTTTCCGGCAATCCGTTCACCAGCGCTGCGACCAGGCGTGCCGTATCGGCATTGACCGACGGCGCATCCAGAAAGCGGGACGCGGCAATGCGCATCGGGCCGGTGGCCAGCGCAATCTCTTCCAGCGTCTGCGGATCGGGATCGCCCGCGATCGCCAATGGAATGAGCGAAACGCCTGGTTCTACCTGCACCGCCACGGCGGTCGCCTTCAGCCGGTCGAGTTCCGTCCTTGGCAGGCTGACACGCACCATGGTGTAGGTGGCGTGGCTATGGATGCGCAGCGCGACGTCATCGGCGGAAATCCTGCTGATCTTGCCGGCGCCGTCGGTGAGCGTGAGAGTCAGGCGGTCCGTGAAGTTCGGCTCATAGGGCTGGCCGAAGCCGGGCACGTCGCGGTCGCGCTGCAGGCAGAACGAGCCAACCAGCGCATAGCATTCCCGGTCGTTGCAGGTGAAGGGGATGGGATCACTGCTCGCCATCATGCCCAGCACTTGCGGTGCGGCTCCGGCCGGCGCGGCCGATGCCAAGAGTGCCAAAGCTCCGGCGGCCGCGAGCCAGCCCGTTCGCTTTTCCTGCATGGAAATCTTCCCCTAGTAGCTGCCGAGCGAATTCCAGAAATCGATGTTGGTATTCACCACCAGCCGGTCATGGGTGCCCTCCAGGCAGGCGCGCATGCTCGCGACATGATGGGTCACGTCGACCTTCTCCCGGCAGGTGCCATACATCTGCCGCGCCAGCGTGACGCCGCCGGGCGCGGCCGCTTGTCCGGCCGGCGTCGCAATGGCGGCCTCAAGGACCTGGCCGTCGGAATCTCCGGCGTGGCGCCCACGGGGCAAGGCATTGATCATGCGGTTCGCCAGGCGGATTGCATCGCCGGACTCACCGGCCTGGTCGAAGAACTCGGCGCCTTTGTCGCGATAGGCGCCGGTGGCGATGGCGATTTCGCCGGCGGTCTGCGGGTCGGCATCGTTTGCTGCCGTAGCGGGGATCAGCGACGCCTTCTCGCCGATCTCGATCGCGGGATCCGTCAGGCCGAGAGCGGCCAGCTTTTCCGCCGGCAACGAAACCTCGATCGCTGTGAATCCGCGATCCGTCGTGAAGCCGAGATAGGAGACCGCGGGCAGGTGCACCGTTTCACCTGCAGCATTTCTGCCGGTTAGCACGATGTCAGCGCCTTCCAGCGGCATATAGGACTGGCCGGGCTGCGGGTTGTCCCGCGGCTGCTGCAGACAGAAGGTGCTGAGATCGGCCCGGCAACCGCCGGCATCGCAGGTCAGCGGGATCGGGCCATTGCTGGCGACGATGCCCAGCACCTGCGGCGCGGCCTGTGCGCCGCCGGCCACAAGCCATGCGGCACCGGCGATGCCGATCAAGGTTCGAGCGTGAATCGTCATGGCACCTACCTCCCGGCGGCCCTAGTAGGCGGCTATGTCCTTCCAGAACCCGTGGTTGCTGACCGCCTGGAGATCGGCGTGGCGCAGTTCGAGGCAGTTGCGCATGGAATAGCTGGAACGGGCATCAACCGAGATCTGGCAGGCTCTGTACATGTCCTTGGCCATTGCCAAGCCTTCTGGTGTGGCATTGGCCAAAGCCGGCTCGTTCGCCTTGGCCATCCACAGCTCGCCGCGCGTCCGCGCATTCTCCTGGCCGCTCTGCGGCAGGGCATTGATGAAGACGCTGGCGATGCGGGCGGCGTCGCTGGCGGCATTGGTAGAGTCGAAGCGCTGGGCGGCGAGTTCGCGCATGACCGTGGTGGCGTACTTGATCTCCTCAACTGTCTGCGGCTGCACGTCGCCGGCTACCGCCGCTGGCAAAACCGATACGTTCTCTCCGATCTCGATCTGCAGCGACGCGGCGCCGAGTTCTGTCATCACGGATTGGGGTAAGGAGACATGCACCGACGTGAACCCGATCTGGCTGGTGATCTTCACATAGTCCTGCGCGGGCAGCCGGATCAACTCACCGGCCGCGGTGGTGGCGATCAAGGTCATGCTGGCGCCGGGGGCAAGCGTATAGTCCTGGCCGGCGAATGGCGCCGGACGTGCTTCCTGCAGGCAGAAGGCGCTGAAATGCGCACCGCATTCCGCACCTGTGCAGCTCAAGGACGTGGGGGCGCCATTGCTGGCGACGACGCCGAGGATCTGCGGCGCGGCTTCTGCGGAGCCGGTGGGGAGCGACAGCCCGAGCGTGAGGGCGGCGGCGGTCAGTGAACGGGTGAACAGCGGTCGCAGGGTCATCGTCGGACACTCCCTAGGCTGAAGCGCCGGGGCCATGCCGACCCGTCCTGCAAGCCCTAGCCGACAAGGACTTCGCCAAGAAGGCGGCATCGTCCGGCACAAGGAACCATCTCCGCCACTAATGGCTGGCGGAACGAATGCAGAATCGCACTGATCCGCGTCGCGGGTCAACAGGTACGATCAAGCGGCAGAACCCAGCGTGACGTCCTGGGCATCACAATTCCATGAGCGGGCTCGGTTTCCAGCTTGTAGCCAACTCATCGGACATGAATCGTGGGTCAAATTTGGACTTCCGCGGCGCACGCAACCGGTGAAATCGACGAGTCGATTGCGGCGCAAAGGGGCCAAGGCGGGTCGCCTCGCCGCAAGTTACCAGATGCCGCTGAAAACATAATCTGGCCAATCCTTTAATCGATAAGGCGGAAGCGGAAATGAGCAACGCATCTCCAGAGGTTTCAGCGCCGGTCGCGCCCACCGGCGGCCGCCGCGCCCGCGGCGGTTCCGATGCGCGCCGCGCCGCCCGCAGCCGGCCGAAGATCGAGCAGCTTCCCAACATCGTGCGCAAAGTACCGCTGGTGGAGGTGCTGGACGAGGAAGGGCTGCAGATCATCGAGAACAACGCCGACACGATTCTCGAGGAGATCGGCATCGAGTTCGTGCAGGACGAGGAAGCGCTGCAACTCTGGAAGGATGCCGGTGCCGATGTTCGGGGCACGCGCATCCATTTCCCGAAGGGCCTGCCGCGATCGATCATCCAGAAGACCGCACCGCGGGAATATGTGCAGCATGCGCGCAATGCCGCGCGCAATGTCACCATAGGCGGCAAGAACACGGTGTTCGCGCCGGTCTATGGCCCGCCCTTCATCCGCAGCCTCGATGAGGGGCGCCGCTATGCCAACATCGAGGATTTCCGCAACTTCGTGAAGCTCGCCTATATGACGCCGGCGATGCATCATTCCGGCGGCACGGTGTGCGAGCCGGTCGATCTGCCCGTGAACAAGCGGCATCTCGACATGGTCTACAGCCATCTGCGCTATTCGGATAAGCCGTTCATGGGCTCGGTCACCCATCCCGAGCGCGCGCAGGACACGGTGGAGCTGGCGAAGATCGCCTTCGGCGCCGAGTTCCTGCAGCAGAACACGGTGATCACCAGCCTGATCAACGCCAACTCGCCGATGACCTGGGACGGCACCATGCTGGGCGCGCTCAAGGTCTATGCGCGGAACAACCAGGCCTGCATCGTCACGCCGTTTATCTTGTCGGGCGCCATGAGCCCGACGACTGTGGCGGGCACGCTGGCGCAGGTGCTGGCGGAGGTGCTGTCGGGCGCGGCGACGACGCAGCTCGTTCGTCCGGGCGCGCCTGTGCTGTTCGGCGTGTTCGCGAGTTCCATGTCCATGCAATCGGGCGCGCCGACCTTCGGCACGCCGGAACCGTCGCTGGTGTCCTATGCCGCTGGGCAGCTCGCGCGGCGGCTCGGCATTCCCTTCCGCACCGGCGGCTCGCTCTGCGGCTCGAAGGTGGCCGACGCGCAGGCGGCCTATGAGAGCGCGCAGACGTTGAACTCGACGCTGTTCGCCGGCACCAACTTCGTGCTGCATTCGGCGGGCTGGCTCGAGGGCGGGCTGGCCTCGGGCTATGAGAAGTTCGTCATGGATGCGGACCAGCTCGGCATCATGCAGGTGCTCGCCGGCAATATCGATCTCAGCGAGAACGGCCAGGCGATGGACGCCATCCGCGAAGTCGGCGCCCGCGCCGTCGGCGCCAACAGGCACTTCCTGGAATGCGCCCATACCAACCGCAATTTCGAGACGGCGTTCTACCGCTCGACGATTGCCGACAACAACAGCTACGAGCAGTGGGAATCCGAGGGCGCCCAGGATGCGCTGAAGCGCGCCAACACCCTATGGAAGAAGATGCTGAGCGAGTATGAAGCGCCGCCGATCGATCCCGGCGTCGACGAAGCGCTGCTGGAGTACATCGCCAAGAAGAAGGCGGCGGTTCCCGATTCGAATGTGTGATCGCCGATGACATCATTCGCGACCGGCCGCTGCCAGTGCGGCGCGGTGTCCTATAGGGTGAGCGGCCCGCTACGGCCGGTGGTCGCGTGCCATTGCGACATGTGCCGCCGGATCAGCGGCCATTTCGTCGCGGCGACGGCGGCGATGCGCGAGCATATCCAGATCGCCAACAGCGAATCCCTGCATTGGTACAAATCGTCCGATTCCGCGCGGCGGGGCTTCTGCGGCATCTGCGGCTCGAACCTGTTCTGGGAGGCCGCCGGCAAACCCCATATCAGCATAATGGCCGGCAGCCTCGACAAGCCGACGGGCCTGGAGCTGGCACGGCATATTTTCGCAGATCATGCCGGCGACTATTACCAAATCTCCGATGACGAGCCACAGCAGGACGATGGAAATCACGGCATAGCGATGCCTGTGTCCTGATCCACCAACGGGTTACCGGGAAAATAGCGGCTTCGCAGCATGAACGGGCCAATGGTCAGGGCCCGTCAATCTGCGTGGATTTTAACAAATTCTTAAGCTTCCTTGCCGCATCGTAAAGGAGACGGAGTCCGCCATTGAGAGCGGGCACGGGTGGAGATCCAATGCGAATACTGCGCCGGCTCAATCGGAAAAAAGAGAGCCTGATAGCCCTGCCGTTTGCGGCAGTCCTGGCTTTGGGCGCCGCCACCTATGGTTTGGTATCGACGATGGTGTCATGGCCGGCGCCGGCGGGTGCCGCTGACGCCTCCCAATCCACCGACATGTGGCGCGTGCTGTTCATTGCCGGCGGCGCCGAAGGCCGTGCGCCATCAGGAGGCGGCACCTGGATCCCGCTGGCCGTGGGTTCGGTACTGGAACCGGGCAGCGAGATTCGAACGGCAGCTGCCGCCGAGGTCTACCTCGGAAGCGGCGATCAGATCGTCAATGTGGAACCCAACAGCCGCATCGAATTGCCGCCGCCGAACCGCGCTCCGGCGACCCGGGTCATGCAATGGTTCGGTGAAGTGATTTACGAGATCGGCAAAGGGCCGCCCGGACATTTCGAGGTGGATACGCCGCATCTCGTGGCCGTGGTGAAGGGCACGAAGTTCACCGTGACCGTGGACGATAGCGGCAGCGTCGTCGATGTCAGCGAGGGCGTTGTTCATGTCACCGCCGGCCGGGACAAAGGAAACGGGGCGGATGTTACGGCCGGCAGCAAGGCCTCGGTCTCAAAGTCGAAACCGGATAACGTCTCCGTTTCGGCCGGAAAGAGCGCCAATGCGGGAGCCCCCGCCTCCGGCAGCAGCGCGAGCAGCGCCAAGAGCAGCAACGGAAGCGCGAATGGCACCGCCAACGGTGCTGCCAATGGCAAAGCCAAAGGAGCCGCCAATGGCAATGGGAACGGTAACGGCAAGGGCAACGGAAAGGGAAAGGTAACGACAAAGGGAAAGGTAACGACAAAGGGAAAGGCAACGGCAGCTAAGGCCGGCCCGGTGCGATAGCTCCCATCCCGAACTATTGTAGCGCTGTCACGAACGGCATTCTCCGGCCGCTTCGAGAACTCTTCAGGAAAAGATCTCTGCAACTCTCGACAGGCCGCGCTCGACGCGGATCTGATAGGCGCGCGCGGCGGCGGCGGCCGTGACGACGAATGACAGCATGTAGCCTAAGCCGGCAATGACATAGGCGACGATGAATGCCGGTGACAGCAACATCGTGAGCAACTCTTGTTCCATGGCCGAGTCGGACACGCCGTCACCAATGCCCATTGCCGCCATTGTGGGAATGACAAACATCACCATGCAGAACAGTGCCACTGGCAGCAATGCAACGAGGAAGATGGCAAACAGCGGCCACACAGTGCCGCGAGTTTCAGCATAGGATTGACGCCACGAACCCGGCCTGTCGCAGGCAACGGCGGGAAACATGAACGCACATTTGGCTGACATCAAACTTGCGACTGCAAACGTCACAATCCACGCCAGCAACATCGCCATCGCGTAGGAGGCATACGCGGCATCCTCCGCTTGTATCTCAGCGGAAAGAAAGGGCTGACCGAAAAATAGCAGAAGTGCATCGGAACTTCAATCAGCGACGCAAGAAAATAGAATCCGCTGATCAACAATAGAACGAAGGCGTAGTTCCTGCCGCGATGGTCCACTGCGTAGGCGATGTATGAACGGCTGGGGATGTCTCCCAGAAGTACCCGCCGTTGTATCGCGATGCCCAAGGGAGTCTGCACGGCGGTCATTGCAATGTAGGTAACGAACGGGATGAGGAGGGCAAAGATGTTCGATGCGTCTTCGGATGTATTCTCCGGCGTCCAGAACAGAAAGTAGATTTCCGCTCCCAGCACCGCAATCGATAGCACCGATCCATAGACGAAAAACCGGAACATGGCGCCGCTGCTGAAGATGGCTGCAATGCCGAGCCGGTAGCCGTCATACGCCGTGCGCCAGACGGGAATCTTGGGACGGGGCAGGGCCGCGGAAATGTCGGTCATCTGAATTCTCGAAGCTGAAAATCTGCAATGGACTATGTGTCACTTTCTGGCACGGCAAATGTAAATACAATCTAAAGGCTGTATGAATTTCGGCACAGGCTTGCTATCGCCCGGGCCGGGTTGCCAGCACCGTTGCCCCGATGCCAGACTGTGAGCCATGAAACCGCGGCGATTGGGGGACATCTCGCTGGCGCGCATCCTCGAGCGCGAGGAGCCGGCGTTTGTCACGACGAAGCTGATACCCAACGCGACTCCGGAGGCGCTGGCGCCGTACCGGCAGTGGCTCGAACCGCTGGCGCTGGATCCCAAGACCGGTCTTTTGATCCTGCCGGTCCAGACCTACCTGGTGCGCACGCGGCACCACAACATCCTCATCGACGCCTGCCTGGGCGAGAACAAGACCACGCGCTGGCATTTGCCCTGGCACAAAATGAAGGGCCTCACATTCCTGCGCGACCTGGCCGCCCTCGGCCTGGCGCCGGAGGATATCGACTATGTGATGTGCACCCATCTCCATGGCGACCATATCGGCTGGAACACCCGGCTGCTGGACGGGCGCTGGGTCCCGACATTCCCCAAGGCGCGCTATGTCATGTCACGTGCAGAGGTGGATTATTACCGGAACTTTAACAAGACGGCCTCGGCGGAAGACTATGAGGAGTGCGTCGACGAAAGCGTGCTGCCGGTGGTGGAAGCGGGGCAGGCGGTGCTGATCGGCGGCGACTTCGCGCTGGACGATGAGGTCTGGATCGATCCGCTGCCAGGCCACACGCTCGGGCACTATGGCGTTCACCTGCGCTCCCAGGACCAGGAGGCGGTGATGATCGGCGACCTCATGCATAGCCCCGTGCAGTGCGCCGAGCCCGATTGGCATGCCGGCAGCGATCTGGATCCGGCGCTGGCGCGGCAATCCCGCCGGCGGTTCCTGGAATGGGCAGCGGAGACGCAGCACCTGGTGCTGACGGCGCATTTCCCGTCGCCGTCCATCGGCCACATCAAGCGGCAGGGCACGGCCTTCCGCTTCGACTATAGTGAGTAGCCACAAGGCCTCAGCCCGGCTTTTGCTGACATTTCATGAACATCCGGCCGGGTTTTTACGAACATTTCACCATTAAGACTGATAGTCGAGCTTGGAATCTTGACGATGGACAGGGTCGCGCGTGGCCGTCCCGCCGTCGCCATGGGTGATGTTCGGAGTTCCTAACCCTATGCGTGTGCTCGCATTTGCTTCGCAGAAAAGCGGCGCGGGAAAGACAACGCTCGCCGGCCATATGGCCGTGCAGGCGCAGCAGGGCGGCATTGGCAATGTCGCGCTGATCGACATCGATCCCGAAGCGAGCCTGGCCGATTGGTGCGCCCAGCGCGGCGAGCAGCCGGTGAAATATGCGCGTGCGACGCAAGCTGACCTCCTGCAGAAAATCGAAAGTCTGCGCGCCGACGGCACCGACCTCGTGGTCATCGACACGCCGGCGGCCCTCGGCCAATCCATCGAGGCGGCTCTGGTTGTTGCGGATCTGATCGCCATTCCTGCGCGCCCCTGCGCCCATGATCTGGACGCGGCCAGCGCCATCGTCGAGCTGGTGCAACTGTCGGGCAAGCCCTTCGTGTTCGTCATCAATGGCGTCGAGGCCAATGCCGAATTGCCGCCGGAAGTGGTGATGACATTGGCCCAGCATGGTCCGGTGGCGACCGCGGCGATCCCGCGCAATATCGCCTTTGTCGAAAGCATGATGGACGGCCGCACGGTGATGGAAATCAGCAGCGAGCTGTCGCCGTCGGGCAATGTGCAGAAACTCTGGGAATACTTCGCCAAGCGCCTGCCGAAAGCGGGCGATGGCGCCGCCGCCGCGCCGAGGCCGGCCGATATTCCGCCGCCGCCGGCCGACGGCGAAACGGGCAAGCCGGCCGGCGACCTCTTTTCGAACAAGACTGCCGGCAAGGGCAAGTCTTCAGCGGCTTCGGCGTTTCAATCGGGCATGGCTGCCGCGGCGGCGGAATCTGCTCCCGCGGCGTCCGCAGCCCCTGCCGCTTCGCTGGCAGCATCGCCTGCCCCGGCATCCGATGGCGGCGAGCAGTCGAGCCCGGAGGCGATGCGCAAATATCCGCGCTTTGTCTATGACCGGCCGGCCAAGATCAAGCTCGGCGACAAGGAGTATGACTGCGTCGTGCACGACATCTCCGCCGGCGGCGCGCTCATCATGGCGAGCCTGCCGTTCAAGGTCGGCGATATTGTCTTCCTCAAGCTTGAAATCGATCGATGATCTGACCTCCGAAGTGCGCCACCGCGAGGAGGATCGCGTCGGCCTGCGCTTCAAGATCGAACCGCGCCAGCAGCTCAGCCTGGTGAAGAGCCTCTCGGCCATGGTGCAGGCCGGGACAGGACGGCGCGCCTAGAGCCGCCATCAAGGTAAATATTCCAAGTAATTCACCGGGAATTTACGCCGCATAAAGACTTCCGGTGTTACCGGATACAGCGGTGATAATATTTCCCTCACCTTATTTTGCGCAAAGAATACGGGCTATTTACGATATTGCCTGCACCAGTAAGGGTTCATTAAGGATTGCTCTCTATAAGATTTTTAATGACGTGATAGGGAATCGCGTCTGTCTTCCAGCCGTTCGGTCGTCCGATCCCGGCTGTCTTTCCCGCGGCTTGGAGAGCCGCACCAGGAGTTGTTAAATGCAAGTGATGGCGTTTGCTTCGCAGAAGGGCGGTTCCGGCAAGACAACGCTGGCCGGACATATCGCCGTGCAGGCCGAGCGCGCGGGCTTCGGCCCGGTGGCGCTGGTCGATACCGATCCTCAGGGCAGCTTGGCGGATTGGTGGAACGAGCGCGAAGCGGACACGCCGCTATTCGCGCACACCTCCATCGCACGCCTGTCGGAAGACCTGGCGCGCATGCGCGGCATGGGTATCAATCTCGTCGTCATCGACACGCCGCCGGCGATCACCGCGACTATCGCGGAAGTGATCCGCCTGTGCGACCTCGTCGTCGTGCCGACCCGGCCGAGCCCGCACGATCTGCGCGCCGTCGGCGTCACGGTCGAGCTGGTGGAGCGCCTGGGTAAGCCGCTGGTTTTCGTCGTCAACGCCGCCTCGCCGCGCGCCCGCATCACCTCCGAAGCCGTCATCGCTCTGTCGCAGCATGGCACGCTGGCGCCGTCAGTCATTCATAACCGCACCGATTTCGCCGCCAGCATGATCGATGGCCGCACGGTGATGGAACTCGAAGAGGGCTCCCGCTCCGGCCAGGAATGCGAGCAGCTCTGGCAGTATCTGCAGAACCGTCTCAAGAACCTTGCGCGCGCGCAGGGCGCGCCGACCGGCCAGGCGCCCGCCGGCACGAAATCCGCCGCCGCCATGCAGGCCGCCGGCGAAGGGCATGGAGCGAAGTAGTCCATGCGGGCTGCATCGCTGACAGGCAGATTGCTGGCGGTCAAAGGTCGCTCCGCGGCGACGGCATTGCTGAACCGCGCCGTCTCGGCGCCGCCGATGCCGGCACCCCAGGACCAAGGCCAGCGCGAGCCGGTCATGGACGCCCGGCCGACGCTGGATATGACGGTCACCGACGCTGCTACCCCCCAACAGACAATCGCCGCCGCCGAACTGCCGGAGCGCCCGCCGCTCATGCAGCCGAAGCTGGAGCGTTCGCCGCTCATGCAGCCGAAGAAGGTGATCCGCATGCCGATGCCGGCCGTGGTGCCCCATTGGGCCGCCGAGCGGGTTGCGGAGACGAGCAAGAAGAAGATTTCCGTGCGCCTGGATGCGCCGCGCCATTTCCGCATGAAGCTGGTGGCGTTCAAGATGAACTGGAGCGCGCAGGAGCTGATGACCCGCGCCTTCGATCGTCTGGTGAAGAAGGTTGCGCCGGAATTTGTGGACGCTCTGCCGCCGGCCGAAGAGGGGCAACCCTTTCAGGCGGAAGCAGAGGACGCGCCCGCGATGCTTGAGGCATCGGTCGGGCGTGCCGATTGATAGGGGAAATCGGAAGCGGTTAACCGGTTATGAATATTAGAAGATAAGACGCCAAACGATATTGAGCCCAGCGATCCCGCCAATCAGGCGGCGTCCCTGGCGAACATGACGTTGAAATCGCCCAAGCCGGGCACCAACGGCGCCAAGCAGAAGCGGCCCCGCAAGGCCGCGGACGCCATGGGCGGCGCCGCTGCGAAGGACAAGCCGGCCAAGGGCAAGTCGCGCAAGAAGGCCTTGAGCTTCGACGATCTAGCGCAGGCAACTGCCAGCGCCAACGTCGTGTCGATCGCCGAGGCGCGCAGCGGCACTGAAGCCGAGGACATGCCCTCAGCGGAAGCGCCGGCGGAGTTTGCAGCTGCAGATGACGCCAATGTGCCGCAGGCCGTGACACCAGCACCGGTGACGGCGCCTGAGCCCGAACCCGAGCCCATGTGGGAGGCTACGCCAATAGCGGCTGCGGAGCTTCCGGCCGCGGAGATTCCAACCGCTGAGATTCCAGTCGCGGAAGTTCCAGTCGCGGAAGTTCCAGTCGCGGAAATCGCCGTGGAAGCCGAACAGGCGCCAGTGGCGGAAGCCGCGCCGGCTGCCGAAGTCGATTCGATGGATGCGGCCCTGGAGCAGTCTCAGGCCCTGCTGGCGCAGGCGCTCGACGATGCCCTGGCCACCCAGGTTGAGACCGCGGCCGCCGAACCGGCGCCTGCCGCGGCGGCACCGCTTTGGAACGAACCTGCCCCGGTCGCGGCGCCCGCGCCGATGCCCGAGGCCCCGAAGCCGGAGCCCGCAGCGGCCCCGGCCTACACCAATGGAAACGGCGCCCATGCGCCGGCGGAGGCCGCCCCGGCGGCTCCGGCCGAGGAAAGCAACGGCAACAGCGCCGGCCGCTCGCGTTTCGAAGCGATTGCCGCTCGCGCGGCCCGCGCCCAAGGGACCCGGACGCAGCCGGGCAGCGCCGTGCAGGCCGCCCTGGCGGCGCAGCAGCAGGCGGCCGAGAAGGCCCGCCAAGGCAACGATTTCTACAGCTTCTGGGCGCAGCGCAAGAACGGGCGCCGCTTCCCATCCTATGGCGATTTCGATGCCAAGCAGATCGCCGAGCTCTGGCCGAACACGATGCTGCTGTCTTGCGGCGCGGTCGGCGGCAGCAATGTCAATTTCACCCAGGTCATGCGCCTGACCGGCGCCGCCGCGACGGCGGAGCCGGCCGAGGAAGTCACCTTCACGCCCATGCTGACCGAATGGATGCTCGCCATCGGCCGCGAGGCCGTGTCCGCCGGCAAGCCGGTGCAGGACATCGAGACGTTCCAGAACACGGTGGGCAGTTCGTCCTATCGGATCGTGGCGCTGCCGCTCGGCAACGAGGAGACGCAGGTCGACCACGTCCTCTGCAACCTCGCCCGCGCCTAGCGCCGCCGTTGCAGGCGATTGAGATCGAGGCGGCGGGCAGAAATGCCCGCCGCACTTTTTTTATTCCGCGCGAGGATCTCCCGAATGAATAGGAAATGCGAGTCGCAGGTTTCCATTACCTTTCCCTTGCCAGTCGAGGATTGATGGCCGCCCGCAGGCGCGGAATGTCTGCCGTTTGAGATGGTCGATGAAGGGTATCGCCTGCTGGACGCTCCGCTTTTCGTTGGCGACCTTTCGGTCAATGACATCATTGCAGTCGACCTCGATGAAGAGCATATGGCGCACGCATGGAAACATGTGCGCCGCTCAGCGCGGACAACCATCTGGCTCCTCCGTCTGAAAGATCCAAATGACATTGAGCAGACACTGCGGAAGTTGCGCGATTTGGGGTGCAACACAGTTAGACTTGCCAAGCTTGGGTGCTACGCCATTGATGTTTCGGAACTGGTGGCGATGAGCGAAGTCGACGCAGTGCTTTCATCCTTGGATAGTGCTTCTGTAGCTGTCGCATTCCCATCGATGCGACATCCCGAGTGACCTGCTGCAGTTGATTGCCGCCTCGCCCCACGAAGTGGGGAGAGGCAGGTGCTATCCGCGTTCAGCGGATGGCACCGGTGAGGGGCGGCGCCGACATCACTACCTGCACGCTTGTTGCCGCCGATATGCGAGGTCGACAGAAGTTGTGACACGATGATTGGTGCAACGTACGCATCAGCTGCGCACCGTGCCCTCACCCCGTCACATCCGCTGAACGCGGATGTGACATCCCTCTCCCTCAGCGCAATCGCGAAGCGATTGTCGCGACTGCGCGGGCGAGGGGACAGAAGGCGGTAACACGCCGGAGGCGCCTTACGTTCCTTAGCTTGATAGTGGGGAGCGCGACAGGGTCGACAACTGAACTCGAGAGGATGGCGCTCTACCCGCCGCTGCCGGTGCGTAGTTCGGCGCCTTGCGCCAGCAGGCGCTCATACTCGAGACGCATGCGGTTTTCCGCATCGGTGACACGGTCATCGGACTCCGCCTTCCACTTGGCGCGCGCGGCCGCCAGGCGCTTCGCCTCGCCATCCTTCCACAGGCGCTCGGCTTCGGCGATCTGGCCGCCGAACTGCGCCTTCAGCCGGATCTCCAACTCCTTCACGCGGCGGTCGGCGTTCACCTGGAATTCCGACTGGGCGTCGATCAGGCGATCGATCTCGCTGGACTCCCACTGGCGGCGCGCTTCGGCGATCGCGGCTTCGCGCTGTGCCAGGAAGCGCGACTTCGATATCGGCGACCTTGAGCTCGAATTTGGCATTGAGGGCGGCTTCGATGCTGCTGGCCAGAGCGCTGTCGCTGCCGCCACCGAGACCCTTGGTGCGCGCATCGACCATCCAGGCCTCGCGCGCCGCGGCGAAGCGCTGGTTTTCGTCAGCGCGCCACTTGGCTTCAGCGGCCGAGAGCTGCTCTTCGTAGATCTCCTTGAACATCTCCTCGGCGATGGCGAAGCGCTGGTCGGTTTCGCTCTTCCATTTCGTTTCGGCGGCCTGCATGGCGGACATGGCTTCTGCCGTGAGGGCGGCACGTGTCTGGGCCACGCGCATCTCCATGTCGGCCTTCCATTTGGCCTCGAGCGCGGGATCGACCGTCGGCATGGCGCGCAGGCGCGCCTCCGCCAGCTTGAGCAACTCGACGGCTTGTTCCTTCTCGCGGCGTTCGGCGGCGACGCGCTGCTCGGCTTCGGCCTGCCACTTCATGCGCTCGGCGGCGACCGCGGCGGCAAGCTGGGAATCGCTCTGGCTGGTCAGCCTAGTCTGCGCCTCTTCGCGCAGAGCGAGATTGCGCTGCGAATCTTCGGCGCGGCGGACGGCGGCATCGCGCTCGGTTTCGAGCTGGGCGATGCGAATTTCCAAGGTCACCCAGTCGGCCGACATCGCGGGTTCCGCGGCGGCCGGCTGCTGGGCCAGGCGGGCGATCGCCTCGTCGCGCTCGCGCGTCAGCTCGGCGATGCGCTGTTCGGACTCGGTCGACGCGGCGGCGCGCGCCTCGTTGGCGGTATGGGCCGTGGAATTGCGCCACTGGCTCTCCATCACGGCGATGCGCTGGCTGTGTTCCTTTTCCAGCCGCTGGGCATTTGCCGCCATCATCGCATCGATGGAGGCGCGCATGCCGTCCATCTCCAGGCCATGCTCGGCCTTGAGGCGGGCCTCGACCTCCGCGACCAGTTTCGCCTGGGCGTCGGGATCGAATTTCGCCTTCGATTCGGCCTCGGCGATGCGCCTGTCCGCTTCCGCCTGCCAATGCGCGCGCTCGGCGGCGAGCTTGAGATCGGCGGCTTCCTGCCAGAAGCGCTGCGCCTCGACCAGCTCGTCGGCGACGCGGATGCGCGTCTTCTCTTCCATGGCGAGCATCTGCTCGCGCAGCTTCTGCTCAGCTTCGGCGACCGCCACCCGCTGCTGCTCGGCGATCTGTTCCGGCGACGCGCCGGTCCCCGGCGTCATGGCTGCCCACGCGGTTTGGGCGGCGCGCAAGCGCTCGGCTTCCGCGGTTTTCCAGGCGGCCTCTGCAGCGGCCAGCTTCTCGGCGACCTGGCGCTTCGATGATGGCGGCCTGCTGCGTCTGATAGTCCTTCACCTGCTTTTCGATCAGCGCAAAGCGGCGTTCGGTCTGCGATTGCCAGGTGACGTGCGCCTCGTCGAGCCGCTTCTGCTCAGCGGATCTCCAGGCCGACTTCGGCATCGTGGCGGTGGCGCTCCTCGGCGGCTTTCCAGGCGGCCTGCGCCTCCTTGAAGCGCAGATCCTCCGCCGCCTTCCAGGCGGCCTCGGCGGCTTTGAGCTGTTCCGCCGATGCGGGTCCGCCCGACGAAGCGGCACGTCCAGACGCCGCTTGTCCTCGGCGGCCGTCAATTCCGCGCGCAGATCATTGAGCCGCTTCTGCTCGCCGGTTTTCCAGGCGGCCTCGGCAGCCTGCAGGCGCTGCGCTTCGCCGGCCTTCCAATCTTCCTCGGCGGATTTGAGACGCTTTTCGGCGCTCGCGGCCCATTCCTTCTCCGCGGCGGCCAGACGCTCCTGCTCGACGGCCCGCTGGGCCTTGGCGTCCTTCGGCGTCGCGGCCTGCAATTCGACGAGCTTTGCCTCGGCGGCATGCAGCTTCTGCAGGTCCTCGATATGCTGCAATTCCAGCTCCGAGAATTTCTTCTCGAACTGCTTTCCGAACTCCTTCTCCGCGGCCTTCAGGCGCTGCGCTTCTTCCGAGCGCCAGACAGCCTCCATGACCGCGAGTTCTGTCTCCGACCCGTTCCTTGACCAGCTTCTCGACATCGGCGCTCGATGCGCCACCCGAAGTCGAGCGCCGGAGCCCGCCTTGCCGCCGCTCTCCTTCTCCCATTGCGCCTTGGCTTCCTTCAGTCGCTCGGCCTCGCCGGTCTTCCACTTCTTCTCGCTGTCGGCGAGGACCTTGAGGAATTCCTCCTGCCACTTCTGCTGCGAGGCGGCCATCTTCTTCTGGACGATCATGTCGACGTCCAGGCTACCGGGGTCCTTGATCCGGGAGTCGAATTCCTTCTGCATCTCCGCCCGCATCGTCTTGATGCGTTCGGCTTCGGTGGCCTTCCAGCGGTTCTCGGCGTCCACCAGGGCTCCGACCGCTTCTTCCTGCCACTTCGCCTGCGCCGCGCGCATGCGCTCGATAACGATGCCTTCGAGATCGACGGCGGGTACGGCGCTCGCCATATCCTTCAGCAGGCGATCCTTTTCTTCGCTCCATTCCTTGCGGGCGGCGTCGAGCTTCTCCTTCTCAGACTTCTTCCACCGCCCCTCGGCGTCGGAGATGGCGTTGAGCGCTTCGGTCTGCCAGCGCGTCTGCATCGAGGCGATGCGCTCGCGGACAACCTGCTCCACATCGACCTGGGCTACGCCGGCCACGGCCTCTTGCAGCCGGCGCTCGCTATCGGACTGCCATTCGCGGCGGGCCGAACTCGATGCGGGCCGATCTCGGCCTCTTTCCATTTGGCTTCGGCCTGCGCCAGGCCCTCGAGCGCGTCGCGCTGCCATTTCGCTTGCGAGGAAGCCAGCCGTTCCTTGACGACGGCTTCGATTTCATCGGTCGCGGGCTTGGAGTCCTCGGTCTTGGCTTCGATCTCGCCCAGCCATTTCAGCTTTGCCTGGCCCAACCGGTTGGCTTCTTCGGCCTGGAAGGCGGCTTGCGCCGCGGTCTGGCGGGCGGCTTCGTCGGCCTGCCACTCCTTGCGCGCCGCTCCCAGCTTTTCCACCAGCTGGGCGCGGAACTTGACCTCGGCGTCGGCGATCCTCTGCGCGGCTTCCTGTTGCAGCCGCGTCTCTTCCGCCGTCATGCGGATGCGCAGCGTGGCCTCGAGGTCGGCCGGCGCCGCCCGGCCCGTGCCCGCGCCGGTGCCGCGCGAGGCGCTCTTCGCCTTCCAGCGCGCCTTTGCGTCTTCCAGCTTTTCCGTCAGCTGCTCGCGGAATCGCGCTTCGGCGGCGATCAGCCTCTGCTCCTCCTGCATGCGCGTCTCGGCGACCGCCTGGACGACCTTGCCCTCGGTCTCGAGCATCCATTCGGCGCGCGCTTCGGCGAGGCGGCGCTCCTCGTGGGCGCGCCATTCCTCCTCGGCGTCTTCGATCCGGCGGCGCTCTTCCTCTTCCTTCTGCTCGGCGCTGAACAGCGCTTGCAGGCTGGCGGAGGAGCGCTGGCCTTCGAAAGCTGCCGCCGACTCCTCGTCGAAATTCAGCGCATTCTTCTTGTTCAGCTTGATGTCGCCGAGGCCGCGGGCCTTGGCGAGAGCGTCCTTCAGAGCGCCGAGCTGGGCCGGCTCGCCCTTGCCGTCATCGGCCAGGATCGCCGTGAAGGCCGATTGGGAGCTGGTGTCCGACAGCAGGATATCGAACTTGTGGATGGTGCTGGCGTAGTCGAACCCGTCCGGATCCGGCATCAGGATGCGGACGGAGATCGGGAAGCTGTCGGAATTGTCGTCTATGCGGAGCGATGAAGACGACGTCTTCGGTCTCCGAGAGCTTCAACGACCAGGTGTTGTTGGAATTGCCCTGGCCGCAAGTCAGCAGGGAGCCCGGCGGCAGATCCTCGATCTTGATAATGGCCTTGGGGTCGAGGTTAAGATTGACCAGTGAGGCCCCGAGATCGATCGGAATGCAACGCCGGTTCCGGAGGCTGGATGGATCAGCCGCCGCAACGGCGTCGCCGTCCGAATCCGCTACCTCGCGAAACTTCTTCATTCGTCAATCTCGGAAGGGCAAGTGGCTTCCGGCCGCCCACGGGCCGCCAATCCCTTACCATACTGTTAGGATGGTAAAGCCCCCGTAAAAATCGGGGAATTTCAATCATCTTTTGGCGGTTGTTAACCGTGCGTTAAGCACGAAATAGTCGACTTCCGGAGCAATATTCGTGCATCACTTTAACCAATCAACCATAAATGCTGATGCTTGGTTACCTCGCACCGCTTTGTTCCGGTGTTGCACCAATGTTCTTTAGTAAACGATTGTATTAATTTATATATCCGGAAGGGTGCGGCAGCCGGTCGGACACTCAGCGAATCATGCGCTCGATCGTCTCCGATTCGAATCCGGCTTCCTGGAAATGCCGGCGGCAGAGGGCAAAGCGGGGGTGAACACGTCCTCGTAGCCGATCTGCTTGCTGGCCTCGTCGTCCAAGTGCGGAAAGAGGCGGAAAAGCCCGAAATATCGAGGTTCTTCGAGATTCCGCAGGACGCTCCGCTAGGCCAGGACGACAGTCCTGTACTCCCGCGCGGCGCTTTCCATCCAGAGCCAGAGATGCTCGGCGAAACTGTTGAGGACGAGGACCTCGTAGCTCGGCGCGTCGTCGAGCTGGCGCAGGATGATGTTGGCGCCGGCGATATGGGACTGGGCGCAATGGCCGGTCTGGAATTCCCGGGGATGCAGGTCGAGCGGCATGCCCTTCTGCAGCAGATCGCGGGCGCGCAAGCCCTGGACCAGGATGGAGGTACGGGCTTCGCTGACATCGGTCACGGCGGCGTGCTGGCCGGCCAGCACGGCGCGCAGTTCCCGGACGAGATCCGCGCTTCCTGGCCATCAGGCCCGACGACCAGCCATTCGTCCGGGCCGAGCCAGAGGCAGGCGCGATCGCCGAGGCGGTGAAGCGATTGCCCTGGACAGGGATGTCCAGGCCCGTGGCGGTCTTCACGCCATTGATGAAAGCCGGATTGCCGCTGTCGCCGCGTAGATTGAGCTGCATCCGATGGGCGCGTTCGCCCAGCCCGAGTTCGGCTTCGCCGATCCCATCGACCGCCTTGGTGAGCAGGGCGCGGTGGGTGAGGGGGCTGCGGCGCAGATAGGCTTCAACCATCGATGCGCTTCCCCTCGAGATCGAAGAACCGGGGCTCTCATCACCTTGGCGCGAATGACGCGGTCGGCCAGCGGGATATGCACCGTCTCGCCCATGCGGTTGCGGCCGTTCTTCAGCAGCGCCATGGCGATCGAGCGGCCCGACATTGGGGCTGTAGTAGCTGGAGGTCACATGGCCGAGCATGGCCATGGGCGGCTTGTCCTTGAGTTCCGCCACCACCTGGCCACCCTCGGGAATGATTTCGCTGGGGTTCTCGGTCTCCAGGCCCACCAGATGCTTGCGGTCGGCGCGGGCGGTGTCGGTGCGCGCCAACGCCCGCTTACCCAGGAAATCCTTCTTCTTCTTGCTGACGATCCAGTCCATGCCCAGATCCTGCGGCGTCACCGTGCCGTCGGTTTCCTGGCCCGACGATGACGAAGCCCTTCTCGCAGCGGAGGACATGCATTGCCTCCGTGCCATAGGGCGTGACGCCGTACTTTTCGCCGGCGGACATCAGCGCCTGCCACAGCGCCAGCGCATAGCTGGGCGCGACATTGATCTCATAGGATAGCTCGCCGGTGAAGCTGATGCGATAGACCCGCGCCGGGATGCCGGCGACATGGCCGTCGCGGAACGACATGAACGGGAAACTGCTTCGCATCCAGGTCGATGTCCTTGGTCAGTTCGGCCAGCAGCTTGCGCGCGAACGGCCCGTTGACCGCGACGGTGGACCATTGCTCGGTCACGCTGGCGCAGAACACCCGCATGTCAGGCCATTCCGTCTGCAGCCAGTTCTCCAGCCAGCCCAGCACCCGCGCCGCGCCGCCCGAGGTGGTGGTCATGTGGAAATGATGTTCGCCCAGGCGCGAGGTGACGCCGTCGTCGAAGATCATGCCGTCCTCGCCCAGCATGAAGCCGTAGCGGCAGCGGCCGATCTCGAGATTGCTCCAGGCGTTGCAATAGACCCAGTTCAGCAGCTCGACGCATCCGGCCCCTGGATATCGATCTTGCCCAGGGTGAAGCATCCATGATACCGACACCGGTGCGCGTCGCCTTGACCTCGCGGTTGACAGCGTCATGCATGGTCTCGCCCGGGCGCGGATAGTACCAGGGGCGGCGCCATTGGCCGACATTCTCCCACTTGGCGCCGGCATTCTCATGCCAGTGATGCAGCGCGGTGCGGCGCAGCGGATCCATGAGATCGCCGCGCTCATGGCCGCCGAAGACTCCGATGGTGACGGGCGTGTAAGCCGGCCGGAAGGTGGTGGTGCCGACCTGCGGGATGTCGCGGCCCAGCTTCTGCGCCATGATCGCCAGCGCGTTGACGTTGCTGGTTTTGCCCTGGTCGGTGCCCATGCCCATGGTGGTGTAGCGCTTCAGATGCTCGACCGAACGGTAGCCTTCCCGTTCCGCCAGCAGCACGTCGGCCGCCGTGGCATCGTTCTGATGGTCGACGAAGAACTTGGCGCCATGGCCGACGGGATTGACTGACGGGACCACCCAGATCGGGCGCAGCGGGGCTTCCGCTGCTGCCGGTTCCGCGCGGGGTGCGGCGCCGGAATTGCCGGCAAATCCGGCGTCTCGCGCGGCGCCATGGCCGGCGTCGAAGCCTTCATCGAGACAATCGGCAAGGGCGAAGCTGCCCTTGGCTGCGCCGGCGGAGCGTTCCTTCTGCACTGAGCGGTCCGGCACGAAGGCAGCAATACCCTGATCGAAGCGCAGCTTGCCGCCGGACTGGGAGAACAGATGCACCGTCGGATTCCAGCCGCCGGAATGCAGGACGAGGTCGCACTCGATCTCTCGCACGGCGCCGATGACGCTGTCACCGCCCTCGCTCATCCGCACGACCGAAACCGCGCTGACGCGCTTGCGCCCCTTGGTGCCGGTGATGGCGTGACCAGCCAGCACTTCGATGTTGCGCCCGCGCGCTGCGGCAACTGCAGCGCCATCGGCATTGGCTCGAAGATCGACGATGGCGGCGACAGTCGCACCGGCCTGCGCCAGGTCGACCGCTGCCTGATAGGCGCTGTCATTGTTGGTCATGACCACCACGCGGCGGCCCGGCAGCACGCCATAGCGGTTGGTATAGGTCCGCGCTGCCCCGGCCAGCATGATGCCTGGCCGGTCATTGTCGGCGAACACCAGCGGCCGCTCTATGGCGCCGGTGGCCAGCACCACCTGCTTGGCGCGAACTTTCCAAAGCCGTTGGCGATAAGTGGCGTTGCCCGGCGGCAAGTGATCGCCGGTGCGCTCCACCAGCCAGACGGAATTGTGGTCGTAGTATCCGTAGGCCGTGGTGCGCGGCAATACGCGCACTTCCGTCATGTCTGCCAGTTCGGCCGTGGCATCCGCGACCCATTCGGACGCGGGCTTACGGTCGATTTCGTCATTGCCGCTCAGCAATGCGCCACCGAATTCCTGCTGCTCGTCGCAAAGAATGACCCGGGCGCCGCTGCGGCCGGCGGCCAGCGCCGCCGCCAATCCCGCCGGCCCGCCGCCCACGACAAGCACATCGCAATGGGCGAAGGTCTTGTCGTAGTGGTCGGGATCGGGCTCGTCGGGCGCCACGCCGAGTCCGGCGGCGCGGCGGATGAAATACTCGTACTTCATCCAGAAACTGGGCGGCCACATGAAGGTCTTGTAGTAGAAGCCGGCAGGGAACAGCTTCGACAGCACGCTGTTGGCCTCGCCGATATCGAACTCCACAGAGGGCCAGCAATTCTGGCTGCTGGCGATCAGGCCCTCATAAAGTTCGACCTGCGTCGCGCGGAGGTTCGGCTCGGTGCGCGCGCCGCTGCCGACCTGCACCAAGGCATTCGGCTCTTCCGAACCCGCCGTCATGATGCCGCGCGGCCGGTGATATTTGAAGCTGCGGCCCACCAGCGCCACGCCATTGGCCAGGAGCGCCGAGGCCAGGGTGTCGCCCTGATAGCCCGTCAGCCGCTTGCCGTTGAAGGTGAAGGCGACCGGCTTGGTCCGGTCGATGCGCCCGCCCTCGGGCAGGCGATTAGGCTGACCGTTCATTTGCTCACCGCGGGCGGCGGTTCGCCCATCTTGTAGGTGGCGATGATCTCATGGGTCACGGTGTGGCGCGCCGCGTTGAACCAGCGGCGGCAGCCCCGGGCGTGGTTCCAGCGCTCGAAATGCACGCCCTTCGGGTTCTTGCGCATGAACAGATAGTCGCCCCATTGCTGGTCGGTCAGCGCGTCCGTCTGCAGCGGCCGCGCGATATGCGCTTCGCCGCCGCAGGCGAATTCGCTCTCGTCCCGTTGGCCGCAATAGGGGCAGGTGATCAGCAGCATCCGATGTCGCCTTCCAGAATCAGCATCAATGGGCCACCGCCGCGGCGCCATGTTCGTCGATCAGATAGCCGTGGGAGAAGCGCTCCAGCGTGAAGGCTTCATTCAGCTTGTGCGGCCGGTCCTGGGCGATGGTGTAGGCGAAGACCCAGCCGGAGCCGGGCGTCGCCTTGAAGCCGCCGGTGCCCCAGCCGCAATTGAAGTACAGGCCCTGCACCGGCATCTTCGCCACGATCGGGCTGGCGTCCGGGCAGACGTCGACGATGCCGCCCCACTGCCGCATGAAGCGCAGCCGGCTGAAGATCGGGAACAGCTCGGTCAGGGCGCCGAGTTGATGCTCGAGCACATTCGGGCTGCCGCGCTGGGCATAGGAGTTGTAGCCGTCGATGCCCGCGCCCAGCACCAGCTCGCCCTTGTCGGACTGGCTGACATACACATGGACCGCGCCCGACATGACGACGGTATGCAGCACCGGCTTGACCGGCTCCGACACCAGTGCCTGCAGCGGGTGGCTCTCCACCGGGAAGCGCAGCCCGGCCATGGCGGCGATGACGCTGGAATGGCCGGCGGGAACGCAGCCGACCTTGGGGGCGGCAATGTAGCCGCGGGTCGTCTCGACGCCCTGGATGCGATTGTTGGCGATGCGCAGGCCGGTGACCTCGCAATTCTGGATGATGTCGACGCCCAGCGCGTCGGCCGCGCGGGCATAGCCCCAGGCGACCGCGTCATGGCGCGCCACGCCGCCGCGCCGCTGCAGCGAAGCGCCCATGATCGGATGCCGCGCCTTCGGATCGAAGTTCAGGATCGGGCAGAGCTGCCGCACCTGATCCACGGTGAGAAATTCCGAGTCGATGTCATTGAGGCGGATGGCATTCACCCGCCGGTTGATCTCGCGCAGATCGTGAAGATTGTGCGCCAGGTTCATCAGGCCGCGCTGGCTGAACATGACGTTGAAGTTGAGCTCCTGGCTCAGCGACTCCCAGAGCTTCAGCGCGTGCTCGTAGAGAAAGGCGCTCTCGTCCCAGAGATAGTTGGAGCGCACGATGGTCGTGTTGCGACCGGTGTTGCCGCCGCCGATCCAGCCCTTTTCCAGCACGGCGATGTTGGTGAGGCCGTGCAGCTTCGCCAGATAATAGGCCGTCGCCAGCCCGTGGCCGCCGCCGCCGACGATGACCGCGTCATAGGCCGGCTTGGGCTCCGGGCTGCGCCAGGCCTCCGACCAGTTCTCGTGATAATCCAGCGCGTTACGGGCCAGACTGAAGATCGAATATCTGCTCTTCATGGGCGCTTTCGAGGGCGGGTCGGTCGGTCGGTTGGCGGGGCGTCTTTATTGCAATGGCGGCCCGGCCCGGCAAGGGCCGATGGCGAAATATGCCGTGAATCCAAGCGAATGACACGACCGGCCCGTCCGGCATTGTCCGTGCAGCGACATGCGGCAACGTTGCACGGCAATTTCCGGCCAGCGGCATTTTGCCGCCATCATGCAACGCTTTTCTCCATTTGCGACATAGGCTAAGATGGCCCTAACGAAACAACAAACGCGGGACGCGCCCCGAATGGCGCGCCAAGGGCTAGATGTTCGGGTCTCCGTCAAAAGAACTGCCGCAGCGCATCGCATTCCTGCTGGTGCCGAATTTTTCGATGATCGCCTTCACCTCGGCGGTGGAACCGCTGCGTCTCGCAAATCGTGCGAGCGGCAAGCAGCTCTATTCCTGGCATCTGTTCTCGCCCGACAGCAAACCGATCGCCGCCAGCAATGGCATCGCCCTGACTCCCGAAGCCTCGATCGAAGGGCTGGGCAATTTCAAGACCGTCATCGTCTGCAGCGGCATCGACGCGCATCTGTACGAGGACCGCAATGTCTTCGCGCAGCTCCGCCGCCTGGACCGCCAGGGCGCGGATATCGGCGCGGTCTGCACGGCGAGTCACATCCTGGCCCGCGCCGGCCTGCTGGACGGCTACCGCTGCACCATCCACTGGGAGAATCTGGCGGGTTTCAGCGAGAGCTTCCCGGAGATCGACGTCACTTCCGAGCTGTTCGAGATCGACCGCAACCGCTTCACCTGCTCCGGCGGCACGGCCTCGCTGGATCTCATGCTGAAGCTGATCAGCAGCCAGCATGGGCACGAGCTGGCCGCCCATGTCTCCGACCAGTTCATGCATGAGCGCATCCGCGACGAGCATGACCAGCAGCGCATGGCGCTGCCGGCCCGCCTGGGCGTGCGCCATCCCAAGTTGATGTCCGTCATCCGCCTGATGGAGGAACATCTGGAGGAGCCGCTGGACCGCGGCGATCTGGCCAAGGCCGCCGGACTCTCCAGCCGGCAGCTCGAGCGGCTGTTCCGCAAATACCTGAACCGCTCGCCGGCGCGCTACTATGTGGAGCTGCGCCTCAACCGGGCGCGGCTGCTGCTGCTGCAGACCAACATGCCCGTCATCGATGTGGCGCTGGCCTGCGGCTTCGTCTCCGCCAGCCATTTCTCCAAATGCTACCGCGACTATTTCGGCAAGACGCCGCGGAAAGAGCGGGCCGTGCCGCCGCGCGCGGCGATGCCCGAGCGCATGGTCGTCAACGGATAGCCTTCCGATCACGGCGGCGTGCGCCCGCCTCATTTCCCCGCGAGATCGCCGTGAGGCGCGGGGCAGGGGCGCAAATATCCGCTAGGCATGGAAACGATAGCCGCGCTCTCGGGCAGGGAGGGCGGTGTTTCCTTGTTGGCCTGCGGCATTCCTGAAACACTCGCGCCATGTTCGGACAGACAAAACCGGGGCTGAAGCTCGTCCTCACGGGGCTGATCCTGCTGACCGTGCTGCTGACGGCGCTGCTGGTGCATGCGCTCTGGTCCTACACGGCGCGGCAGAATGTCGAGGACGTGGTCGGCCAGCTCAATCAGGAGATCGTCACCACGGTCAAGAACGAGCTCGCCGGCGTGCGCGACCAGGCCGTGGCCGCGCAAACCGCTGTCGGTTCCGCTTTCGTCAACGGCATCTTCGATTTCGAAAAGCAGGCGGGTCAGCGGGATTTCATCTTCCTCTCCCTGCTGCGCGCGATGCCCAGCGTGTCCTGGATCTCCATCGGCACGCCGCAGGGAAGCTTCTATGGCGCGCAGCGTGCCGCCGATGGCGGCTTCCGGCTGGTCTCCATCGCCTGGGACCCGGCGAGCGGGCAGGGTGAGCAGACGACCTACAAGTTCCGGGTCAAAGGCGCCGAGGCCGAGTACGAAAGCGCCGAGTCAGCGACAACCGATTTCAATTCGATCGAGCAGGGCTGGTACAAGCGCGCGGTTGCCGAAGGCTGCGATGAAGTGCGTTGCAGCGCCGAGCGCGGCGCCGGCTGGAACCTGGTGTCGCACTTTCCCGATGGCGATCGGGCCGGCATCAGCACCTCCATGCCGCTGGTGGCGAACACGAAGTTCGGCGGCGTGATCAATGTGGCGATCGAGCTGGAGCTGGTTTCAAAGTTCCTGTCCCATCAGATGATCGGCGAAGGGGGAACGGTCATCGTCATCGATCGCGAGGGCCGCATCGTTGCCTCGGCGGATCCTCGCGCCATCGAGCAACAGCGTCGCGGATTGCTGCCGATGCTCGGTGAGTTGGGCCGCGACGATCCCCGCCTCGGCCTGATCGAAAGCGCAACCAAGGGCGGCAGCGTCGACCTGGCGCGGCTGTCCGATGTGCGCTCCCTGGAAATGACATCGGACGCCGATGGCAACGAGTATTTCGTCACCTTCTCGCCGGTGCAGTTCCGCGATTGGGTCGTCGCGACGGTGATCCCGGCCCATGATTTCCTGGCCTCGATCGAGGAGAGCGCGGAAACGCTGCTGATCGCGCTGGTGGTCCTGGTGATGGCCATGGCGGTGCTGGCGGTCCTGCTGACCAACAATCTGGTCGCGCGGCCCTTGGGCCGGATTGCCGCCCAGCTCGGCCATATCGAGAGTTTCCGGCTCGACCAGGTCGTGCGCGTGCCGTCGCGGCTGCGGGAATTCGATGGCCTGTCCAACGCCCTGGTGCAGATGAGCCAGGGCCTGGCGTCCTTCGCCAAATACATGCCGACGGAGCTGGTGCGCACGCTGGTGTCCCAGGGCATCGAGGCCAAGCCCGGCGGCGAGCATGAGAACCTGACGGTCATGTTCGCCGATCTCGCGGGATTCACGTCGCTGTCGGAGTTCCTCGGCGAATCCGTCGTGCCGGTGCTGACCGAGTATCTGGAGACGGCCTCTTCGGCGGTGCTGTCCCATCGCGGCACCATCGACAAATTCATCGGCGATGCGGTGATGGCCTTCTGGGGTGCGCCGATCGAGAATCGAAAACCATGCGCGGGATGCCTGCGCGGCGGCGCTGGCATTGCATCAGATGATGACCGCGCGTCAGGCCGCCTTGCCATCAGATGATCCCCGCGCGGCGCTGCGGGCGCGCATCGGGATCAATACCGGCCGCATGCTCGTGGGCAATATCGGCTCGGCGGACCGGCTGAACTACACGGTCATCGGCGATCCCGTGAATGTGGCGAGCCGGCTGGAAGCCCTCAACAAGCGTTACGGCACCGCGATCATGATCGGCGAGGAAACCCGCCGCGCTGCCGGCGCTGCCATGATCTGCCGGCAGTTGGATTGGGTCGCCGTCTTCGGCCGCACCGAAGGCATGGCGGTGCATGAATTGCTGGCGATGGCGGAAGGCGCCGATGCCGCCGCCTTTGCGTGGGTGAAGGAGTATGAGGCGGGTATCGACGCCTATGGCCGCCGGGATTTCAGCGGTGCTCTGCGGCTCTTTGAAGCTGCTCGACTCCGCAAGACCCGGCGGCGACCGGCCCTCGCGCATCTTCATCGAGCGCTGCCGCCAACTGATCGCAATCTCCGCCGGGGCCGGATTGGAGCCCCATCGCCGTGCAGATGGAGAAGTGAGCGTGGCCCTCAATTGCCGTAGGTGAACGGCTTCTTGCCGAACAGCCGGTGCACCATCGGCTCGAAGGCCGACAGCGGCATGGTGTCGTAGTCGGGGTCGAACGACATCTGGTCCCACTTCTCGCAGAAATACGCCGTCTTCTCGAAGTGAGGATGGCCGCGGAACCGCTCGCGCTCGTCCCGGTCGCGGCCGACATGCTGATAGTAGTAGTAGCCCTGGAACACCGGGTGCTGCTTGATCAGCCAGTAGTTCGCTTCGGAGATATAGGGGCGCAGCACCGAAGAGGCGAACTCGCCATGGTTTTCCGGCGCCAGATTGTCGCCGATATCGTGCAGCAGGGCGACGACGACGGTCTCCTCGTCGGCATTGTCGCGGAAGGCGCGGGTGGCGGTCTGCAGGGAATGCTGCAGCCGGTCGATCTTGTAGCCCATCTTGTCGCCGCCCAGCAGCTTCAGGCAGCCGAGCACGTTGCCAGGCAGCCGTCCGTAGAGCGGCTGGTACAGCTGTTCCAGCATTTCATATTCTTCGCGCGTGCCCTGATCCATGCGGGTGAAAGCAACCGTGCCGTCCATAGTCATCGTCTCCTAAGCGAGGTTAGCCGCTGCCAGAATAGCGACTGCTGCACGGTTATTCCATGCCATTGCCGCCCTCGGCCAGATAGCGGGCAAAGGTGGCGCCGTCGATATTGCTGCCGCAGACGAGCACGCCGACGCGCTTGCCCTTCAGCCGGTCCCGCAGCGGGCCGGTCAATGCGGCCGTCGCCGCTCCGCCGGCCGGCTCCACCGCCAGCTTTGCCTCGGCGAACAGCAGGGACATGGCCCGCTTCATGGCGGCGTCGTCGATCATGACGAGTTCGTCGATGTAACGGCGGCAGACACCGTAGCTGTAGGGCAGGGCATAGGGCGGGGCGAGGCTGTCGGCGATGGTCGTCACCTTGTCGGCCTTTTCCGGCCGGCCGGCGGCAAAGGAGCGGTGCATGGTGTCGGCGCCCTCGGGCTCGACGCCGAAGATCTTGCAGTTGGGCTGCAGCAGCTTGATGGCGAGCGAGGCGCCCGCCGCCAGCCCGCCGCCGCCGATGGGAATGATCACCGCGTCCATGTCGGGCACCTGATGCGCCCATTCGAATCCCAGCGTCGCATCGCCCAGCACCGTTGTGCGTCCCTCAAAGGGATGGATGAAGGCGCGGCCCTCCTTGGCCTCGATCTCCTTCACCAACGCGAAGGCGGCATGAACGTCCTCGGCGAGAATGACTTCGGCGCCATGGCGCTTGCAGACGGCCACGCGAAAGGGATTGGCGGTCTTCATCATCACCACCTTCGCCGACGTGCCCAACCGCTGCGCCGCAGTAGGATACGGCGATGGCGTGATTGCCCGCGCTGACGGCGGTGACTCCGCGTTTCATCGCCTCCGGCGCCAGCCGCAGCATATTGAGCTGCGCCGGCCGCGCCTTGAAGCTGCCGGTGTGCTGGAGCAGCTCCAGTTTCAGCACCACATCGGTCTTGTCGCCGACGATTTCATCTTAGCCGCGGACCGCGCCAGCGATGCACTGGCGTCT
This sequence comes from uncultured Alphaproteobacteria bacterium, assembly GCA_963851215.1. Lineage (GTDB taxonomy): Bacteria > Pseudomonadota > Alphaproteobacteria > Dongiales > Dongiaceae > DATKFM01. Next base: position 221,866 of record CAWKOG010000020.1, on the reverse strand, counting down.
CCACGATATAGGGATCGAGCTGCCGCCGCGCGGCAGCAATCTCCTCCAACGTCGGAATATCCAGATCGATATCGGCAATGGCCGTCTGTGTGTTCATGGTTTTCGCACTGCTGTTGCGGGAGGCGGAGTTTAGCCACAGGATGCCACCAGCACCATGCAGCTTTCCGAACTCACAACCCTGCTTGCCGCAACCGGGCTCGCTTTTCGCGGCGGCTTTTGTCCCGATACAATCGATGGCGTGCCACCTGGGCGCGATGGCAAGGCGACGGCGACGCTGGTCCTCGTCGGCGATATCGGCGGCGCGATCTGGTCGTTCTTTTCCCGTTCGCCGGAGGCAAGCGACGGTGCTCCCGATCCGCTCGATCGCTGGACGCGGCGTGTGGTCGACGATCTTGCGGCTGCGGCCGGCGCGACGCCGATCTATCCTTTCGGCGGGCCGCCCTATTGGCCGTTCCAGCGCTGGGCGCAGCGGGCGGAGACAGTGTTCCCGTCGCCGCTGGGGATCCTCATTCATCCCGAGCATGGGCTGTGGCACGCTTACCGCGCGGCGCTGGCCTTTGCCGAGGCCATCGACCTGCCGCCCAGGACCGCGGCGCGATCGCCTTGCGAGAGCTGCGCCGCCAAGCCCTGCCTCTCGGCCTGCCCGGTAGGCGCCTTCAGCGGGCAGGGCTTCGATGTTGATGCCTGCGCCGGCCATATCGGCCAAGCCTGCCGGCGAACTCTGCATGACCGGGGGCTGCCTAGCCCGCAACGCGTGCCCGGTGGCCCCAGGCCGGCGCTATTCCGGGCCGCAGACCCGCTTCCACATGGCCGCCTTCCGCCGGGCGCGGGCCAAATAAGGCGCCGCCCGGCCGTTCACCTTGCCGCAACCGTTGACGACTAGAATCCCGGCCTGATACATGCCGCGGCGCAGCATTTCGAGTACGGGCAGCTTGAGTAACACCATCCTTTTCGTGGTTCACAGTTCCTGGCGGGAAAGGCGCGTGGCGCCGCTTCTGCGTTCCAGGGGCTACGAGATCGAGTACCGTTGCCCGGCCATGGGCGACCGCCTGCCGGATGACCGCGCCGCCTATGCCGGCGCCATCGTGTTCGGCGGCACCCAGAGCGCCAACGATGCGCCATCGGCCCCCTACCTGCAGCACGAAATCGACTGGATCCGCGGTCATGTGGATGCCGGCGGCCGCTATCTCGGTATTTGCCTGGGCGGGCAGCTTCTCGCCCGGGCGCTGGAAGCGCCGGTGTCGCGCCATCAGGACGGCGTCGTCGAGATCGGCTATTACGCGGTCACGCCGACGGAGGAGGGCCGAGATCTGTTCCCCAACAGCCTGCATGTCTATCACTGGCATGAGGAAGGTTTCGACCTGCCCGAGGGCGCCAGCCTGCTGGCCCGCGGCGGCAATGCCTTTCCAAATCAGGCGTTTCGCTGGCGCAGCTCGGCCTACGGCTTTCAGTTCCATCCGGAGGTGACGGCGGACTCCGCCCGCGGCTGGCTGAGCGATTGTGGCAACTCCCTGAGCCGTCCCGGCGCCCAGCCGCGCGATCATCAGGAGGCGCAAATGGGCCGCCACGACCCCGCTCTCCATAACTGGGTGGATGGATTTCTCGATCACTGGCTGGCGCTGCCACATTTGGCTTGAATGCCACCGGTTGGATTCCACGGCACCTTCGCCCACGAAAACTTGATCGAATATTGCGCGACTGTGTGAAATCGCACCGTCTTAACAAGCTATTAATGTTGTAGTGGCTCACTGTTCCGGGTTACGATTCCTTTAACGCACTGACATTTGGAACAAGGGGGTGGCTTTGTTCAAAACTCGTTGGCCAGCGGGCCTTATCGCATTTCTGCTCGTTTTCACCGTCGGCGCCGCCTCATGGGCCGCCGATGCAGTGACCGTGAAATTCCATGCCGTGTCCGCGCAGGGCGCCTCGCCGCTGAAGGAAAACCTGAAGTGGGTGATCGAGCCCACGAAGGGGACCGATGGCGACACGATCAAGGCAACGAAGCCGCGCGTCGAGGCCAACCTGGTGCCGGGTCACTACAAGGTGACGGTCACGATGGGTTTCGCCACAATCACGAAGCAGGTCGACGTCGCCAAGGCCGGCAAGCAGGAAATCGTCATGGACACCGGCTATGCCAGCTTCCGCATGATCCCCAGCAACAAGGCCAAGTCGATCGACGAACAGATCACCTGGACGATCTACCGCTACACCAAGGGCGGTCCCGACCTGAACCAGAGGGTCGGCGAGGTGGTCGGCCCCAATCCCCAGGTGACGCTGCCGGCCGGCTTCTACACCGTGCGCGGCAAGTATGACGGCGTGCAGGCGGACGTGGTCGCCGAGGTGAAGCCGGGCATCGGTTACAAATACACCGTGAATCTCTATGCCGGTAAGACGACGCTGAGCGCGTCGGCGAATGGCAAGGCGGTGAAGGACGTCACCTGGAAGATCATGAAGACCGCCAAGAACAAGAAAGGCGTGCAGGAGGTGCTCTACACCAGCACCGAGGCGTCGCCGACCGTGACCCTGCGCGAGGGCAACTATCTTGTGACCGCCCAGTCGGGCGATATGGCCGCCGAAAGCAAGCTGGCGATCGTCGAGGGCAAGACCAACAAGATGAAGCTCGATCTGAAAGAGGGCGTGAAAGTCGCCGCCGGCACCTAATCGCGCCGCGCAACATTCGTTCCAACGTCAACGGCCCGGGTGATCAACCCGGGCCGTTTTCATTTTGTCCGTCCCTGGCGGCGTGACAGCCGTCACAGTTCGGTCCGGCCCGTGCGGGCCGTCACACTGTTCCGCACCCAGAGAGCCTAAGTAAATCCCTAACGATTGCGGCCGCAAGGACGGCCGCTACAGGCTCGATGAGAAGGGAAGGTGTCAGATGACGATCATGCAGACGCGTTCCGTCGTTCTGATAACGGCCGCCGCAGCGGTGACGGCCGCCGTCGCGATGGCTGGCAACGCCGCTTCCGCCGCGGAAGCGAACAAACTTACGGGCTGCCGTTATGAGACCTACGATCCGGAGATGACTCCGCGCTGCGGCCATGAACAGGCGGCGCTGCACCTGCCCGATCCGCCGCCTCCGCCACCTCCGCCGACTACTACGCCGCCGACAGTGATCTTCAGTGTTCAGATCGGCGAGGGCGGCAAAAATGACCAGGATCGGGACCGCGACCATATTGGCGGCGGCATGGGCGGCAATGGCGCCCGCACCGATCGCGATGCAGCCGGAAAGCCGAAATAGCGCTATAGGGACTTGATATAGTCGATCATCCGCACGCGCATTGCCGCATCCGGCAATGCGCCGCTGACGGCGCCCATGTTTTCCCGCATATGGTCGGCGCGGGAGGTCGCGGGAATGGCGCAGGTCACCGCCGGATGTGACACCGCGAATTTCAACAGGAATTGCGGCCAGCTCGCGCAGCCGATCTCCGCCGCCCATTCCGGCAGCGGCTTGCCGCCGAAGCGCTCGATCAGGTCGCCGCGGCGGAATGGCCGGTTGACGATGACGGCGAGCCCACGCTCTGCCGCCAGCGGAAGCAACCGGTCCTCCGCCTCCCGGTCCAGGATGTTGTAGGTGAATTGCACGAAATCGAAGGGCTGAAATTTCATCACCTCTTCCATGTCGTCATGGCGGCGGCCATGGGACGTGGTGATGCCGATGTAACGAACGCGCCCCTGTTGCTTCCAGTCGAGCAGCGTCTCCAGATGCGTCTCCCAATCCAGCATATTGTGGATCTGCAGCAGGTCGAACCGCTCGACGCCCCAGAGGTTCTGCGAGCCCTGCATCTGGCCGATCCCCGTCGACTTGCCCGGCGTCCAGACCTTCGTCGCCGCGAACAGCGCTTCCTTGTTGGCGATCTGCGCCAGGCAATGCCCGATGACCTCTTGCGAGGACATATACATCGGCGAGGAATCCACGACCGCGCCGCCGCCATCGAAGAACGCCTGCAGCACCCTCACCCGCTCGGTGCGCGCGGCTTTGTCGTCCCCGACGTCAAACGTGATCCAGGAACCCATGCCAATGACGGGAAGTTGCTCGCCGGTGGAGGGGATGAGTTTGGTATTGATCGATGAAGCTGCGTTGGCATCACCGCCGCCAAGCGCCGTCGCAGCGCCAAGGGCGGCAATATCCTTGAGAAATCTTCGTCGGCTTCGATCCCTGACAATCCCGGCCATAGGGAAAACATAGGCGCGTCTGCCCGGCGTTTCCAGATACTACCCCAGCATTGGCAGCTTCATCTTCTGGTCCCGCGCGCATTGCACGGCGATCTCATAGCCCGCATCCGCATGACGCATGACGCCGGTGCCGGGGTCGTTTGTGAGCACGCGTTCCAGGCGTCTCGCCGCCGCCGGTGTGCCGTCGGCGACGATCACCATGCCGGCATGCTGGGAGAAGCCGATGCCCACGCCGCCGCCGTGATGCAGCGACACCCAGGTGGCGCCCGATGCGGTGTTGAGCAGCGCGTTCAGCAGCGGCCAGTCCGAGACCGCGTCGCTGCCGTCCTGCATCGCCTCGGTCTCCCGGTTCGGGCTGGCGACGGAGCCTGAATCCAGATGATCGCGGCCGATGACGATCGGCGCCTTCACCTCGCCCTTGGCCACCATCTCGTTGAAGGCGAGGCCGAGCCGCGCCCGGTCGCCGAGCCCGACCCAGCAGATGCGCGCCGGCAGGCCCTGGAAGGCGATGCGCGTCCTCGCCATGTCCAGCCAGTTATGCAGATGCTTGTCATGGGGCATCAGCTCCTTCACCCGCTGGTCGGTGCGGTAGATGTCCTCGGGATCGCCCGACAGCGCCACCCAGCGGAACGGCCCGATGCCCTTGCAGAACAGCGGCCGGATATAGGCGGGCACGAAGCCGGGGAAATCGAAAGCGTCGGCGACGCCTTCCTCCTGCGCCATCTGCCGGATGTTGTTGCCGTAGTCGAGCGTGGGAATGCCCATGCGGTGGAAGTCGAGCATGGCGCGCACCTGCACGGCCATGGAGTGCTTCGCCGCCTTGATCACGCCCTGGGGATCGCTCTGCCGCATCTTCTCGGCCTTCTCCAGGCTCCAGCCCGCCGGTAGATAGCCGTTCAGCGGATCATGGGCCGAAGTCTGGTCGGTCACTGCATCGGGCCGCCAGGCCGCGTCCTGCTTTGCGCGCTTGACTATCTCCGGGAAAATTTCCGCTGCATTGCCGAGCAGTCCCACCGAAACCGGCTCGCCCTTGGCATGGCACTCGCGAACGATCTTCATCGCTTCGTCCAGCGTCGCCGCCTTGCGGTCGAGATAGCGAGTTTCCAGCCGCCGCTCGATGCGGCTCGGCTGCACTTCGACGGCGATCATGGAGGCGCCGGCCATGACAGCCGCCAGCGGCTGCGCGCCGCCCATGCCGCCGAGGCCGCCGGTCAGGATCCACTTGCCCTTGAGATTACCGCCGTAATGCTGCCGCCCCACTTCGACGAAGGTCTCGTAGGTGCCCTGCACGATTCCCTGGGTGCCGATATAGATCCAGGAGCCGGCGGTCATCTGCCCGTACATCATCAGGCCTTGGCGGTCGAGCTCGTGGAACTTGTCCCAGGTCGCCCAATGCGGCACCAGATTGGAGTTGGCGATCAGCACCCGCGGCGCATCGGCATGGGTGTGGAACACGCCCACAGGTTTGCCGGATTGAACGAGCAGCGTTTCGTCATCGCCCAGGGTCTTCAGCGTCTCGACGATGCGGTCGAAACATTTCCAGTCGCGGGCGGCGCGGCCGATGCCGCCATAGACCACCAGCTCCTGCGGCTTCTCCGCCACTTCCACATCCAGATTGTTCATGAGCATGCGCAGCGCGGCTTCGGTCTGCCAGCCCTTGGCAGTGATCTCAGGCCCGCGGGCGGCGCGGATTTTGCGTTCGTTGTCGATGCGGTTCGATGCGGTCATGACGATCCCCTCGTTGACCGCGCTTTATAGAGAGCGGGTTGGGCGCCGTCGAGGGCGGCGGGTGCTCAGAAGCCGCGTAGCGGCATCTCCGGCCCGCGCACGAGCCAGTTGTCGGTGGGATAGCGGCAGGCGCCGTCGATCAGGTGCAGCGTGTAGGCATGGCGCGATTTGGCCGACCGGTTGGCGCCGCTGAGATGGGGCAGCTGCCCGTGCAGGACGATCAGCGTGCCGCGCCGCGCCTCCAGCGGCACGGCGCCGTCGGCGGACCAGGGGACGGCGTCGTAGATTTCGTTGCCCAGGCTGCCGTCGGCTTTGCGCAGGAAGCGCGATTTAAGCGGCACGCGATGGCGGCCGGGCAGGGCGAACATGCAGCCATTCTCGATCGTGGCGTCTTCCAGCGCGAACCACAGGCCGATGCAGCTCAGGGGTTCGCTGTAGAGGAAAGTCGAGTCGGTATGGCAGACCACTTCGCCGCCGATGCCCGGCTGTTTGAAGATATACATGGATTGCAGCAGCAGCGGCCGCCGCAAGCGGAGATCGCTAGCCAGCGCCCGCAGTTTCGGCTGGCGGGAAAAGACGTCGAACACCGGATCGAGGTCATGCATTCCATGGCCAACTTTGTTCAGCGCCCGGTCCTTCGGCCGGTTGAGCCTGCCTTGTTCGTCGAACGCGCCATCCTCGAAGAAGAACCGGATCTTGTCGCCGGAACCGGCGAAATAGGCATCGCCGGCATGGCGCTCGTCGGTCGTGGTGAAGATGGTGGTCACGTCGGACAAATCCGCCGCGTCGACCAACTCCTTCATCCGCCCGATCAGAGCCTGGCATTGGCCCGCCGTGGCGAAATTCTCAAGTAGGAGCGCGCCGTCGCGGTCGAAGGCCGCTTTCATATCATCCGTCAGATGGCCATCGGCCGCGGCGGCGAACCGGGGCAAGGCAGGTTGGTGGGTCATGGCGCCAGAATCGCTTGCCCGCGGCGCGGCGGCAAGAGCGGAATGCCGCACCCCTCTTGCCGGAAAATTACTCAGGCGATAGGAAAATCAGCGGCAGCTTCGGGGTTGTCGACAAGGAGCAAGAGACGTGAAGAAGAAATGGCAAAAGCCGATGATCGCGGTCGCGGTCATCGTCTTGTTGACGGCAGCAGGCGCCGTCTATTGGACCAAGCGGGATCGCGGCATGCCGCGGCTGATCATGACCGATTCCCAACAGTTGCAAATCGGCGCCCAAGTCTACAAGGATCATTGCGCCCGCTGCCATGGCGGGAACTTCGAAGGCCAGCTCAATTGGCAGACGCCGCTGCCCAACGGCCGCTTGCCGGCACCGCCCCACAATGCCAACGGCCACACCTGGCACCACCCCGACAGCTATCTCTTCGGCGTCACCAAGTTCGGCATGACGCCCTACGCTCCGGCCGGCTATGAGAGCGACATGCCCGCCTTCAAGGATATCCTCAGCGACGAGGAGATCGCCGACGCACTGATCTTCATCAAGGCGCACTGGGCCGAGGACATCCTGGAACACCAGAAGCGGGTGACGACGGAAAGCGACGGCCCGCCCGGCGGCTCCTAAGCCGTTGACCCAGGCGCGAGGCTCTGATTCCTTAACACCGCGCCGAAAATGCCACAGCGCATCTGTGACTGTGCGCACAGCGTAAACGGGTCTGCCTAAGGCTAGTTTTCCTGGTTGCGCGGGTGGCGGGGTATGGGGACGTGAAACGCAGCGATCCAGCATTGCGGTTGTCGCAGGTTCTTGTTGACGAATGCGCTGTGCATTTCCGCGACGAGATACCGGCCGGCCTGAGCGCCGCGGGCGCCGCGGATACTCCCGACTATATGGCGCGCGTGTATGAATTCCTGCATAGCCGCAACCGCTGGGCGCTCTGCCTGTCGGGTGGCGGAATCCGCAGCGCCACCTTCGGCCTCGGCCTGCTGCAGGGTTTGGCGCAAAGCAAGCTGCTCGGCCGGTTCGGCTATCTGTCGACGGTGTCCGGCGGCGGCTATATCGGCGCCTGGCTGTCGGCCTGGGCGCATCGCCGCGACCGCGCCGGCAACTGCGTCGGCATCGAGGCGGTGCAGGAAGAGATCGTCTGCGCCAGCAAGGGCACCGAAGAGCCGCCGGAAATCCGCCATCTCCGCAACTACAGCAATTACCTGACGCCGAAGCTCGGCCTGATGTCCGCGGATACCTGGGCAGGCGGCGGCATCTATCTGCGCAATCTGCTGCTCCATTGGCTGATGCTGGTGCCGCTGTTCGTGATGCCGATGTTTCCGGCCTATATCGGGCTGCAGCTGCTGCGGACCGATATGTCGCTGCAGGCAAGCTGGGTCGTCTTTGCCATCGGCGCGGTCCTGCTGCTTTGGGCCGTGGGATTTCTGTCGTTCAATCTGCCCAGCGCGCGCGCCTGGCCGCTGGTGGCGCATCTGAGGGATGCGAAGCAGATAGCCGCGATCCAGGGCCGCAGCCAGAGACTGTTCCTGGCTCTTTGCCTGATCCCGGCCCTGCTGTCGGCGGCCGTTCTCAGTCTCGCGCTCGCCTGGTTCTGGCAGCAGGATGACCCGCGGATGCACGCGGACATCGCCGGCGATTTGCTGCGCTGGATTTTAGGGCCGCTGCCCCGCGACGATCGCGCCGGCCTGTCGGCGCAGGGCGCCTGGATGTGGCAGGTGCCGGCACTGGCAATTCTTGGCGCGCTGGCGCGCTGCGTGGTCTGGGGCGTCGCCCTATGGCGCGTCCGCCAGACCAACCGGCGCATCGAGGCTTTCCGCGACCAACACGGCAAGGACAACCCCGTCATCGCAGGGCTGCGCCCGGCGCATGACTTGTCGCCGTTGACGGCGGTGTGGGAACTCACGGCGGCGGCGATCGCCGGCGCTGTCGGCGGCCTGCTGATCGGCATTGCCGTGACGCAAATCCTCGGTGATCCCCTCCAGCCCGGGCTCTTCCTTGGCAACCATGTCGGCGCAGCCACCAATGTCGCGATCTATCTCTGCGTGGCTCCGCCGCTGTTCCTGCTGGCCTACCTCGTCGCTGAGAGCCTGTTCATCGGCCTGACGTCCTACGTGACTCAGGATGAAGACCGGGAATGGTGGGGCCGCAGCGGCGGGTGGACGCTGATCGCGGCGCTGGGCTGGCTGGCCTTTCACCTGTTGGTGCTGTTCGGACCGGTGGCGATCGAGTGGGTGAACGAGAATGTCGCCCCGGCTGTGATGGAGAAGTTCGGCGGCTTGCCGGGATTTCTCTCCCTGGTGTCAGGTGCCGTGACCGCATTCCTGGGCGCCAGCTCCAAGACTCCATCCGCCGGCAACAAGGCGAACACCGGTTGGACCGCGCGCATACGCGGCTTGGTATTGGCGGTCGCGGCGACGTCGTTCCTGGTGCTGATGTTCGCCGGCCTCGCCTGGGTGCTGTCGCAACTGCTCTTTGCCGTCAGTGGCGGGTCGGACCTGCTCGAATGCACTTATGGGCCGCGGTCCACCTGCACCTTGTTGGACGAGAATGTGCGTTTCCGCGGCGAACTCGTCTGGTCAGCCGCCGCCGTCCTCGCTCGCCAGCAGGTGGTCTATTGGCCGGCCTTGGGCATCGGATTTGCCGGCCTGCTGGCCATCGCCCTGGTCGCCTGGCGCTCGATCAACGTCAACCGGTTCTCGATGCATGCGACCTATCGCGACCGGCTGATCCGTTGCTATCTCGGCGCTGCGCGCGGCAATGGCGCCGGCCGGCACGCCGGGCGCAACCAGTTGCGTTATCCCGACCGCTTCACCGGTTTCGATCCCAACGACAATCTGCCGCTGCACGAACTTGCGCCGATCGACAGGCCGGCGGTCGCGCCGCTGCATATCGTAAACATGGCGGCCAATCTGGTGAACGACAAGATGCTCGGCTGGCAGCAGCGCAAAGCGGCGCCCTTCACCGCGTCGGCACTCCATTCCGGCGGCGATATCTTCGGTTACCGAAGATCGAAGGACTATGGCGGTTCCGGCGGCATCTCGCTGGGCACGGCAATGGCGATCTCCGGCGCGGCCGCAAGTCCGAACATGGGCTATCACTCGTCGCCGATCGTCACCCTGATCCTGGCGCTGTTCAACGTCCGCCTGGGCTGGTGGCTCGGCAATCCTGCCAAAGCCGATCTCACGGGCGTCCACCGTGTCCCGATCTATGGCCGTGGCGGGCCGGCCTGGGGGGCGGCGGCGCTGATCAGCGAATGCTTCGGTCAGACCAAGCGGGATTCGCGCTATGTCTATCTCTCCGACGGCGGTCACTTCGAGAATCTCGGCCTTTATGAAATGGTCCGCCGCCGCTGCCGCCGCATCGTCGTCTGCGATGCCGGCTGCGATCCCCAGAACATGTTCGCTGATCTCGGCAACGCCATTCGCAAGATCCGCGTCGATTTGGGTATCGACATCCGCCTGGAGACGATGAACCTGCATCCCCGGACCGACAGTTACGCGCCCGGCGCCGAACGTGCCGGCTTCTATTGCGGCGTCGGCAAGATTCTGTATCCGGAAGGCGAACCCGGCACCCTGATCTACCTCAAGCCCGGCCTCTATGGCGGCGAGCCCCAGGATGTCCTGAACTATGCATGCGAGAATGTGCTGTTCCCGCACGAGCCGACCTCGGACCAGTGGTTCAGCGAATCTCAGTTCGAAAGCTACCGCCGCCTCGGCCAGCATGTAGGCGAGCGGGTCTTCGGCGTGATCAAACCCGAGGTGGCGGACCTCGCCGCGCTCGTGGAGCTGGTGAAGAAGGCGGGGCTGCGGGCCTAGGCGAGGCGACCCCGTCTGTTCGGACCCGCCGCCTTCGGCTATACAGGCTATGCGCCGCTGCCCCTCGGCGGCCGCACAGCCTTCGCCGAACAGAAATCATGGACCTTTACAAATTCATCCCGGGCACCGCGCCGCTTCTGGTGAGCATGCCCCATCTCGGCACTCATGTGCCGCCGCCGATCGCGGCGCGGATGACGAATGCGGCGCTCACCGTGCCGGACACCGACTGGAACCTGGATCGCCTGTATGACTTCCTGGGCGAGATCGGCGCCGCGTCGATCCAGGCGACGCACTCCCGCTATGTCATCGATCTCAACCGCGCGCCCGACGGGCAGGCGCTCTATCCCGGCGCCAGCAACACCGAGCTCTGTCCCGACCACGCAATTCGACAACAGCCCGATCTATCAGCCCGGGCGGTCGCCCAGCGGCGACGAAGTGCAGGCGCGCCGCCAAACCTATTGGAGTCCCTATCACCAGCGGCTGGCGGCAGAGCTCGCGACGATCAAGGCCAAGCACGGTTATGCGCTGTTGTTCGATGCCCATTCCATCAAGTCGGTCGTGCCGCGCTTCTTCGAAGGCAGGCTGCCGGACCTCAATCTCGGCACGGGCGGCGGCAGTTCCGCGGCCCCGGGCCTTGCCGCGCGGCTGATCGAGGCGGCCGGCGAGGCGGAGGGCTATTCCAGCGTGCTCAACGGCCGCTTCAAGGGCGGCTACATCACCCGGCAATACGGCCGCCCGGCGGAGCGCATCCATGCCGTGCAACTCGAACTGGCGGAATGCACCTACATGGACGAAGAGCCGCCTTTCGAATTCCGCGAGGCGCAGGCGGCAAAACTCCGCCCCCATCTGCGCGTGCTGCTCGAAGCGATGCTGGACTGGGGCCGGGAGTTCGGCGCGCGGTCGTGAGCGGAGCGCAGCAACCGGAAAAGTTCCACCACAGAGAACACCGAGATTTTTGGTTCATGCGAAGCCGCGAAGGCGCGAAGGCGCCGCGGACACCCGTCGGAACCATTCCTGTCTCCAAATTCCTGATTATTGCTGCCTACTTGACGGAGTGCCTCGATCCTCCTTCGCGTCTTCGCGGCTCCGCGTGAATCCCTCTTACTCTGTGTTCTCCGTGCCCTCTGTGGTGAATTTAGGATCCGCACGACCACCCGAACCGGCCTAAACCTGCCCCAACAGCTTCTTCGTCAGATCCTCGCTGAGTACACTCTGCAGTGTCGCGCGGCGGGGAGAGAACGAATGCCCGCCCAATCGGCCGATTGGGTCACCCGACCAACGTCAGGGTTGCCTTTCGCTATTACTCATACAATTATTCAAGCCATCAGAACGCCATCAATGGTGCGGTGCACGCAAGTTCGCAAACGGACGCGTGCATGAGATTTAGGCATAGGGATCGCCTCGAAGCCGCAGCAAAGCGGTTGGGGCCTGGGAGGATCGATGGCGTCGGTCGAAGTCCGATCAGTCGTCAAGCGTTTCGGCGTCGCCGAAATCCTGCATAGTATCGACGTGACGATCGAGGACCGCTCCTTTGTGGTCCTGGTCGGTCCCTCCGGCTGCGGCAAGTCCACCCTGCTGCGCATGATCGCCGGGCTGGAGCAGATCAGCGGCGGCGAGATCTCCATCGGCGGCCGGGTGGTGAACGACGTGCCGCCGAAGCAGCGCGACGTCGCCATGGTGTTCCAGAACTACGCGCTCTATCCCCACATGAAGGTCTACGACAACATGGCCTTCAGCCTGAAGCTGGCCAAGCAGGACCGCGCGACCATCGACATCAAGGTGCGGCGCGCCGCCGATATCCTGGGCCTGGCGCAATTGCTGGACCGCTATCCGCGCCAGCTTTCCGGCGGCCAGCGCCAGCGCGTCGCCATGGGCCGCGCCATCGTCCGCGATCCCCAGGTCTTCCTGTTCGACGAGCCGCTGTCCAATCTCGACGCCCAACTGCGCGTGCAGATGCGCACGGAGATCAAGGCGCTGCATCAGCGGCTGGGCTCGACCTCGATCTACGTCACGCACGACCAGATCGAGGCCATGACCATGGCCGACAAGATCGTGGTCATGCGCAACGGCTATATCGAACAGGCCGGCTCGCCGCTGGAGGTCTATGACCATCCGCGCAATCTGTTTGTCGCCGGCTTCATCGGCTCGCCGGCGATGAACCTGATCGCGGGAACGCTGCGCGCGAATGCCGGCGGAATGCACGTCGAAACCGACGATGGCGTGGCGCTGCCGCTGCCGGCGGGATCATCAGGCGATGCGGGCAGGCCGGTCTATTATGGCGTGCGTCCCGACCACCTTACCGTCGCCGGTGCTGACGGGTTCGACGCGACTGTCGATGTGGTCGAGCCGACAGGCGCCGACACCCTCGTCTTCGCGCGCGCGGGCAACCAAAAGATCTGCGGCGCTTTCTCCGAGCGCTACAGCTTCAAGCCGGGAGAGCATATCACCCTCAAGCCGCGCTTGGACTGCATCCATCTGTTCGATGCCGAGTCCGGCATCAATCTAAGGGCCTCGAACTGAGGCCGCGATCGGCGGACAAATAGTCTTTTCCAGAGGAGGAGGATCAAAGCGATGAAAGATTTCACAAGACGCAACTCGCTGAAAGTCGGCGCCGGCCTGATCGCAGGCGCGGCCGTCGGCACGAAGCTGCGCCCGGCCTTCGCGCAGGAACCGACGTTCGACGTGAAGCCCGAGGCCGGCGCCACCTTGCGCGTGCTGCGCCCGGCGAAGTTCGTGGCCGGCGACGAGAAGCTGTGGCTGGAAAATACGGAAAAATTCACCGCCGAGACCGGCGTGCAGGTCAAGGTGGAGAGCCAGGGCTGGGAAGATCTGCGTCCCAAGTCTGCCGTGGCCGCCAATGTGGGCAAGGGCCCCGATGTCGTCTATGGCTGGTATGATGACGCTCATCAGTATCCGGACAAGCTGGTCGATCTCACCGATCTTGGCGAGTATCTCGGCGCCAAGTACGGCGGCTGGTACGATGTCTGCAAGAAGTTCGGCCAGAAGGACGGCAAGTGGATCTCCATTCCCCTGGGTGCCGCCGGTGCCCGCATCGTCTATCGCATCTCCGTGCTGAAGGAAGCCGGCTTTGACGCCTGGCCGTCCGATTTCCCCGGCATGCTCAAGGTCACGCAGGCGCTGGCGAAGATCGGCAAGCCCGGCGGTCTGGCCCTCGGCAATGCGGTCGGCGACGGCAATACCTGGTGCCATTGGCTGGTCTGGTCCTTCGGCGGCAAGATGGTGGACGAAAACGATAACGTCGTCATCAACAGCCCGGAGACGATCGCCGCTCTGGAATACGCCAAGGAGTTCTATGCGACCTTTGTGCCGGGCACGCTGTCCTGGCTCGATCCCTCGAACAACAAGGCGTTCCTGGATGGCCAGATCTCCTGGACCATCAACGGAATCTCGGTGTACTACGCGGCCAAGAATTCCGAGGACGCCAAGATCAAGGCGCTGGTCGAGGACATCAACCACGCGGTCCTGCCGGTCGGTCCCGTGGGCCATCCGACGGAATTGCACCTGACCGTGCCGGCGATGGTGTTCGCCTACACCCCCTATCCGAATGCGGCCAAAAACTACATCCGCTTCATGCTGGAGCGCGAACAGTATGTGCCCTGGCAGGAAGCGTCGCTCGGCTATTTCAGCCAGCCGCTCAAGGAGTACGAGAAGACCAAGATGTGGACCGCTGATCCCAAATGTACGCCCTATCGCGATCTCATGGTCAATATGCAGTGGCCCGGCTATGCCGGAACTCTGGGCTATGCCTCGGCGGGCGTGATGGCCGATTTCGTCATGGTCAACATGGTGGCCCAAGCGGCCTCCGGCGACAAATCGCCGGCGGACGCCGCCGCCGAAGCGCAGAAGCGGGCTGAGCGGTACTACAAGGTTTGACTTAGTAAGCTCCTCGGAAAACCCCTCTCCCCAACGGGGGAGAGGGGGCAGGGGGTGAGGGGGCTCCGCGCGCGAGCGCGCAGAGACTAGTCATGTCGTTCAAGGAATGAGTGCTTGCAGATGGCCGTACCGCCGCAGCCGGGGCCCTGATCGAAACGTGAAACCATTAGCGTGCTGTCGCACGCGAAGCCCCTCACCCCCCGCCCCCTCTCCCCCAAGGGGAGAGGGGAACTCTATAGCTTCCAATGTTGCTCAACGCGGCATCAATGTGGGAGCAGCATGACCGCCAAAGCGAACGCACCCGCGTTCCTGCCCGCTCGCCGCGCTCTCTCGGCTGCTGGACAACCGGAATCTGCTGTCGTTCCTGTTCATGCTGCCGGCGGCATCGATCCTGCTGCTCTTCCTGACCTATCCGCTGGGCCTCGGCATCTGGATGGGATTCACCGATGTGCGCATCGGCCGTCCCGGCGTCTTCATCGGCCTGGAGAACTATATCTCTCTGTTCGATGACGACGTGTTCTGGCTGTCGGTCTTCAACACGCTCGTCTACACCATCGTCGCCACCGTCCTGAAGTTCGGGCTCGGCCTGTGGCTGGCGCTGCTTCTCAACCACACGATTCCGTTCAAGGCCTTTATCCGGGCGATCGTGCTGCTGCCCTACATCATACCCACGGTGCTCTCGGCCATCGCCTTCTGGTGGATCTACGATCCGCAGTTCTCCATCGTCTCCTGGTCGCTGCAGAAGATGGGGCTGATCGACCAGTTCATCGACTTTCTCGGCGTGCCCTGGCATGCGCGCTGGTCCGTCATCGCCGCCAATGTCTGGCGCGGGATTCCCTTTGTCGCCATCTGCCTCTTGGCGGGATTGCAGACCATTTCACCGTCGCTCTATGAGGCCGCCGCTCTCGACGGCGCCAATGCCTGGCAGCGCTTCCGGCATGTGACGCTGCCGATGCTGATGCCGATCCTCTCGGTGGTGCTGACCTTCTCGGTGCTCTTCACCTTCACCGATTTCCAGCTCATCTATGCGATCACCCGCGGTGGTCCCCTGAATGCGACCCACCTGATGGCGACGCTGGCCTTCCAGCGCGCCATACCCGGCGGCGCGCTCGGCGAGGGTGCTGCGATCGCCACGGCCATGATTCCGTTCCTGATCGCGGCCACGGTGTTCAGCTACTACGGCCTGCAGCGCCGCAAATGGCAGCAGGGCAGCGCCGATGAGTGACAGCGCAAAGTCAGCCGCAACCGCCGCCGCTGCCGATGACTCCACGGGCATGGGTTATCTCGAATCCCTGCCGCGGCGGCTGGTGACGGTCTACCTGCCGCTTTTGATTTTCATTTTCCTGCTGCTCTTCCCCTTCTATTGGATGGGCGTCACCACCTTCAAGCCGAACGACGAGCTCTATAACTTCTCCGACCATAATCCCTTCTGGATCGACAGCCCGACGCTGGCCAACATCGACAAGCTGCTGTTCGAGACCGACTATCCGCAGTGGCTGCTCAACACCATGACGATCGCCTTCGCCGCGACCTTCCTGTCGATTTTCGCCAGCGTGCTCGCGGCCTATGCCATCACGCGGCTGCGTTTCCGCGGCGCCCAGACGGTGGGCCTGCTGATCTTCCTCGCCTATCTGGTGCCGCCGAGCATCCTGTTCATTCCCCTGGCGATCATGGTCTACTGGCCTCGGCATCTACGACACCAACTGGGCGCTGATTCTCACCTACCCGACCTTCCTGATACCGTTCTGCACCTGGCTGCTGATGGGCTACTTCAAGAGCATTCCCTATGAGCTGGAGGAATGCGCCCTGATCGACGGCGCCACGCGCATCCAGATCCTCTGGAAGATCACGCTGCCCCTGGCCGTGCCCGGCCTGATCTCCGCCGGCATCTTCGCCTTCACGCTCTCCTGGAACGAATTCATCTACGCGCTCGCCTTCATCTCCTCGACCGAGCAGAAGACGGTGCCGGTCGGCGTGCTGACCCAGCTCGTCGAAGGCGACGTCTACCACTGGGGCTCCCTGATGGCCGGCGCGTTGCTGGGTTCGTTGCCGGTGGCGATCTTCTACTCGTTCTTCGTGGAGCATTACGTGTCATCCCTTACGGGTGCTGTGAAGGAGTAGATGATCGGGTAGCGCCCGATTGGAGCACCCATTCTTTTCGTCTCGGCCACACTGTTGTTGGGCTTTGCACTTTTCCGCTTCGCTCAAGACGCGAGACTTGGTCTCAACGAAGCAGATCAATTTAACTGACCTTGGGGCGCGACGGGGCTCCGTCCACCTCGAAAGCCACCTCGCCCAGGGGATGTCCGAAGTGAGCGTCTAGCTGACGAAACTGACGGGTACGCTCAGCGTGGACTTCAGCCGCGGCCGCAGCAATGATGCCGCCCGCACCTGCGACGGACGTGAACAGCAGGACCACCCAGGCGAGCAGCGGCCACGCCCAAGCCCACCAAGGCGTTCGTGTCGCAATTGCCATTGTCACGATTTCCCTCTATCTTCAGGCATTGTCCATGCAAATTCATCGCGCCCAGAGAGTTGGTGCCGCTCTAGGGCCGCTCAATGTTTGACGGACTCGATTCCGAAGTGCTAGTGCAAAGACAGACAACACGTCGCTTTCAGTGTGACGCACCGGAGAAACTGCCGCTCCGGAGATTTTAACGGCAACCGCCGATGTCTATATCGCAAGCCCAGTGCAGCCCGATAGCCGACAGAGGGAAGCTCGCCGTGCTCACGCAAATCAGGTGCGTTCTCAGCATCATATGCCTTTCTGTTTCGCTGCAGGCTAACTCGGCGGAGGCACAGGACCGCGTCTACAGTGTCGATTTTTCCGGCTTCCGCGGCGGCTCGGTGCTTAACTGGCTCGGCACTAAGGGCTTCGTCGCCAAGCAGGATGCGGGCAATGCAGGCAAGATCACGCTGACGGTCGTCGACGACAAGCTGGTTGTCGAGGCCAAGAGGCGGGCGTTCGGCCTCCTAATCAACGAGAAAGATGTGGCAGGCGCCACGCGGATTCGCATCGAATGGGGGGTCGCCGCCTTCCCGCCCGGCGCGGACTACGACAAGGGCGTACGCAGCGAAGCGATAATGATCCATGTTTTCTTCGGCAAGACCAAGATATCCAGCGGGTCTATGCTGGTGCCGGACAGCCCGTACTTCATTGGCCTATTCCTTTGCCGAGTAGGACGTCTCGACTATCCCTATACTGGGCGCTATTTCAAGGCTGGCGGCCGATATGTCTGCCTTCGCCACCCCAGCCTCGATGAATCCCTGGTATCCGAATTCGATCTTGCACAGGCCTTCAAAACCTACTTCGGTCGAACGGACGTGCCCGCAATCAGCGGTTTCACAATCGCGATCGACACTGACCAGGCAACTGGAAAGGCTACCGCGAAGTCTTTCGTGCGGCGGATCGAGTTCCTGAAATAACAAGTCCATTGCGAGGCCCCATAGTCAGGATGGGATCTGGGCGGTTTCAAGTCCGAAACTAGAACTGGATAACGATCAGCCACCGACGACCGCGGGGGCGCCTGTACGAAGGCCTATCCAATCCTAAGCCTCACCTGCTGTATCGATGCCGACGGCCCTCTAGGCGAGCAGGGAAACCTTTCCGCTCGCGAGGTCATACCGGGCCGCCACGACTTTCAGTTTCCCTTCCTTGATCGCGCCGGCAATCAATGGAGAGGCCTTGCTGAGCAGGCTCGCCTGGATCTTGGCATTGGCGTCGATCGCAGCGTCCAGGTCGGGGCCTGCGGCGTCCACCGCCGGCTGGATGGGCGCGTAGAGGGCGCTGATCTGGCCGGGCACCGCTTTGCCTTCAATCGTCGCCTTGACCGCGCCGCAACTGCCGTGCCCCAGCACCATGAGGACCTTGGTGCCCAGAACAGCGACGCCATACTCCAGGCTTGCCACGATTTCGGGCGTGGCGACGTTGCCGGCGACGCGAACGACAAAGAGGTGGCCGATGCTCTGGTCGAAGACAAACTCCACCGGCACCCGGGAATTGGCGCAGGACAGCACGGCGGCGAATGGCTCCTGCTTCTCCGCTGTCTTGGCCTTGAGGATCGCCAAGTCTTCGTTGAGAGACTGGAGCTGACCGCCGACGTAGCGCTGGTTGCCGTCCATCATTGCCTTGAGTGCTGCATCCGGCGTCAGCGTGCTCTGGGCCGATGCCGGCGGAGCACGTGTAACCATAGCCCCGGCAAACACGCTCACGACCGTTCCAGCGATGGCGCCCCGCAGGAAGCCGCGACGGGCTAGACCGAAGTCCTTCTCATGGCCCGGCAGTTCTGTAGAGCAAGTACCGCAGCGACAGGCCAAGCTCAATGGCATTGTCAGAAATGCTTTCAGAGTTCATCCGCGCGCTCCTTTGTGTTGAAGCAATCGCAAGCCACTTCGCCCCAGCCACGGCAATAGAGGTCTACAGCCAGCCCCGCTTCTTGTAGGCGGCGACGACAAGCTTGGTGATCTCTTTGGCAGTGCGCTGCGCGGCGGCCTCGATGGTTTCCGGCCCGGCTTCCTGTGCGATGTTGGCGGCACCGCTTATCGCCGCGCTTGTCGCGGCGCTGCCAGCCGCAGCCCCGATACCGACCGGGACCAGCATGCCCGGCATCTTGCCGCCTGCCGCTTCGATCTGCGCCGATCCGAGCGGACGCGGGCCAGTGGCGGTCATCTGGTAAGCTTCCACTAAAGTCTTCAGCTCCGCCGCGCCCGCACCGAATCCGATAAGCACGCGCGACAGACGGCTGCCTTCGTTGACAACGATGAATTCACCTCGGATCACCCCGTCGCCGATGCGGGGTACCGGCGCTGAATCGACGGGCTCCGCCTTGATTCCTGCGCTGTTGAGATCCTTGACGAGATGTTGCGCCACCAGCCGACCAAGCTGGCGGCCGAGTTCCACCTGCTGTCGCGTCTGCGGAACACTTCGCTGCTGATAGTAGCGGGCGATCACCGAGTCCGACGGCAGATCTTCGCGGGTTCCAGCGAAGTCGTAAACGATGACGAGCCCAGGACGGCCCAACTCCTGGGCCGCTGCGGTGCTCTGTTGCTGCTTGGCGCCGCTGGAAGCGCAGCCGGAGAGCAGCATCATACCGGCCGCCCCCAGAGCCAAGCCAAGAGCGTGTCATGTCGATCCTCCCGATCTGCCATTGCACATCGATGAATTTGCAGTTTCTTTTTTGTGAGCAATTCAGTTGAGCGAGTCCAGGTAGCAAGCAACCGACCTTGCGAGGAAATTCATGGCCAGTCTTACGCTCACTTCTGAGCGTCTTCAAGTAGACGCTTGACGGCGCTCCGCTCGACTTCCCTATCAAACCGCGTCCGCTGCACCGCAACGTGGGAAATCCGGACCACGAAAAGATTTAGTTTGCCTGGATCAAAAGCCAGGGTTGTACTATCGTTTCTTGGCGGTCGGGGGAGTTCATCTGGGAAATCCCGGCTCAGCTTTCGCAGGCAGCGTAGATCTCGAACTGGCCCCGGACAGATGTTAGTCCGGGAGGAGATCAACATTTCGGAAGCATGGAGCAACGCACATGAAACTCATTCGCACGAGTTGGTCATGCGTGATTGCCGTTTCGGCGCTTTCGGTCTTGCTGGTATCGGATCAAGCAAGCGCTCAAGCCAACGCTCTCTACGTCTACCCGAAGCAGGGGCAGAGCGCGAAGCAGCAGGAGCAGGATCAAGGCGAATGTCATGTCTGGGCCGTTCAGAACTCAGGCTATAACCCCTATGCCCAATCGGGAGGCAGCTACGCCTCCGGCGGCGCAGTCAAAGGCGCGGCCGGCGGAGCTGCGGTTGGTGCTGTCGGTGGCGCCATCGCCGGCGGCAAGGCCGGCAAGGGTGCCGCGATAGGGGCGGGAACTGGTGCCCTTCTGGGTGGCGTCCGGCAGCACCAGCACAATCAGAAAGTGAATACCATGAACCAACAAACCAGCGCCGAGTATACGCGCGCTCTACGCGCGTGTCTCGAAGGCCGCGGCTATTCCGTGAACTAGGGAGGATCGGATCATGCGGTGGCAACCCCGTTTAGGCTGCTCCTTCTGTGTATGCGCGATGGTTGTCGGCTTGGTTTCTTCGGGCTCCGCCGCCCAGGACGCTGAAGCCCTCATCTGTGAAACCGATCAAAGCTTCGACTGCGCCCCCGGCTCAAACTGCATTGAAGATGATGCGGAGGCAATCGGACTGCCATCGATTTTCCACGTTAATCTCAAGAGCGATCAGGTTGTGGGCACATTGCCCGACGGCACGGATTTGACGGCGGAATTCGCTGGCGAGGTGCAGAAAGATGGCCGCCTCGTCGTGACCGGCATCCAGGCGGGACTGGGTTGGACCATGACAGTCGCGAAAGACACCGGTTCGATGGCGCTGGCAATCTCGGGCGACAGCGTCGGCTTCGTGATCTTCGGTAGCTGCGTACCTGACTGACGGTAATGGCAGCGGCGCCCAATACCGGAGCGGGCGATTTCTCGATTTAAGCAACTGATGCACTCAAATCTCGGGAGGAAGCTCGTGATCAAGAAGCTCAACCTCAGTATTGCAGTCTTCATGCTGGCCGTCGCCGGGGCTATCGCTTTGTCACCGAACGCAGCGGCGCAGGATATGGACCCTAGACCCTGGGAAGGTAACGATTGGCGAGGCGCGAGTACTCCCCTTACCTCGTCAAGGGTTTCCCCGATCGAGTTTATTTCGGCGATACGCATCTGCATACCGTCCTATTCGACCGACGCCGGCATGTTTGGCACGCGCCTCGGTCCGGACGAGGCCTATCGCTTTGCCCGGGGCGAAGAGGTCACTTCCAACACGGGCCTTCGCGTGCGCCTGCAGCGTCCGCTCGACTTCCTGGTCATCTCCGATCATGCCGAGAACCTTGGCCTGGCTACCATGATCGGGGAGTTCGAACGCTGACCTGCTCAGGACAAGTTTCGGCAAGACCGTTTACGACTTGCTCAAAAGCGGCAAGGGCGGCGAGGCCTACAACGCCTGGGCCGGGCCATGGCCGAGCGGAAGGATCCGCTCAAAGGAAACGAGGCGCTGACACGCACCATGTGGGAACGCATCACCGCGGCGGCCGAGACATACAACGATCCCGGGAAGTTCACCGCCTTGATTGGATACGAGTGGACCTCGTCGCCCGACGGCAACAATCTGCACCGCAACGTCATTTTCCGCGATGGCAAGGCGAAGGCCGATCAGATCATTCCGTTCTCGCAGTATGACAGCGTCGATCCGGAGGATCTGTGGAGGTGGATGGCGAGCTATGAGCAGCGGACCGGCGGAAAGGTCCTCGCCATCCCGCACAATGGCAATCTGTCACTCGGGCTGATGTTCGACGACGTGACGCTCATCACGAAGAAGCCGATCGACCGCGACTATGCCGCACAGCGCATGCGCTGGGAGCCGATCTACGAAGTCACACAGTCGAAGGGTGACGGCGAGGCCCATCCGGCTCTGTCGCCGAACGACGAGTTTTCCAACTTCGAGACCTGGGACAAAGGCAGCTTCGGACCTGGCCAGCACACGCCCGACATGCTGCCCCGTGAATACGCGCGCGAAGCGCTGAAGCGCGGTCTGAAATACGAAGAGCAGCTCGGCGTGAACCCTTTCAAGTTCGGGATGGTCGGGTCAACCGATTCCCACACCGGCCTTGCAACGTCAACAGAAGACAACTTCTTCGGAAAGGCCGCGACGCTGGAGCCGTCTGCCAGGCCCGAGCGGTTCTTCGAGGTGGTCACTGGGCGCCTCAGTCCGGACCCCAAGGCGAGGCAGTATGCTTGGCAAGGCAGCGCATCGGGGCTCGCGGCGGTGTGGGCGACAGACAACACGCGAGAGGCCCTATGGGACGCCATGGCGCGCAAGGAGGTCTACGCCACGACCGGCACGCGGCTTTTGGTCCGCGTCTTCGCCGGATTCGACTTCCTGGCCGGACGACGTGCAACGGCACGATTTCGCCCGGTACGGCTACAGCACAGGCGTTCCAATGGGCGGCGACCTCTCGGCCGCCCCGGAGGGAAAAGCGCCGGCATTTGTGATACGCGCGCTGCGGGATGCCGACGGCGCCAATCTCGACCGCATCCAGATCGTGAAGGGATGGATGGATGCGAAGGGCGAACTGAAGGAAAAGGTCTACGATGTCGTTTGGTCGGGAGATCGCAAGCCCGGGCCCGACGGCAAGCTGCCCCCCGTCGGCAACACCGTGAATGTCGCACAGGCGACCTACACGAATACGATCGGCGCACCGCTCCTGGCGGGCTATTGGCGCGACCCGGAATTCAACCCGACTGAGCGCGCCTTTTATTACGTACGCGTGCTTGAAATCCCGACACCTCGCTGGACGACGTACGACGCCAAGTTCTTCGGGACGAAACCGCCTCCCGAAGCACCGAGTTCGATCCAGGACAGGGCCTACACCTCGCCGATCTGGTACACGCCATAGTTCGCGGCAGTCACCGGCAAAGATTTCGCACTGAATGGGGGAGGTTGCGAAATGCAACAACTTATCATTGCGGTTGCAGTGGCATCGTTGGCGATGTTAGGCGCGCAAACGGTGCGGGCGCAAGACGCGACGCCAACGGGCGATGAATTTTCATTCTCCGTTGCGCCCTATGTCTGGTTCGCGAGTCTCGAGGGCGATATCGCGCTCTTTCCACGCTTGCCGCCGGCTCGAGGTCGATGCGAGCTTCAGCGATATCTTCGAGCATCTCGATCCATCCCTGATGATCGGGGGGGAAATCCGCAACGAGCGCTTCGGCTTTCTTGCTGACATCATCTACATCCGACTCTCGGCCGACGGTACGACGCCGGGGCCGCTGTTCTCTACTGCAGAAGCTGAGGTCACGAATTTCATCGGCACCTTCGAAGGCGCTTATCGCGTCATTGCCTCTGATGGCTTCAATCTCGATCTCCTCGGCGGCATTCGTGTCTGGTCGGTGGAGACGAAGTTCTCTCTCGGTGCCGGCTTGCTGCCAGGGCGTGTTGCCAAGAACGCCGAAAGCTGGGCCGATCCGCTGTTTGGCATGCGGGCGCGGACCGATTTCGGGGCTGGCTTCTTCCTTACGGCGTGGGGCAATGCTGGCGGCTTCGGCGTTGGATCCGACCTCACCTGGGACGTCTTCGGCGGCTTCGGCTATGAGTGGAACGACTGGCTGTCAACCGTCATTGGCTACCGACACCTCGAAGTCGACTACGACGACGACGGCTTCGTCTACGACGTGACGCAGACCGGCCCCCTCATCGGCGGTGCGCTGCGGTTCTAGTCTTGCCGGTACGACGAAGGAGTAGGACGCTGCACGCATAACACAATTGTCATCCCGGAAATCGCGCGTCCCGAGCAAACGCAAAGCGTTTGTCTCGCGCGCGATTATCCGGGACCCATGAACACCGAGCGGCGTTGCGGTACCTTGACGAATTCCGTGTGCTTGGGTCCTGGGTTCCGTCGCTGAAGCGCCGGTTCCGGGATGACAAGTTTTTTGCGCGATTCCATGTAGGGCTGAATTCCTTGAACGGCCTCTACAGAACCCCCACATCAATGGATCACCACCGGCTCCGGCCGGCGGTCTCGATGTTGGACATTGTAGATACTCTTGACAGCCGGCATGCCTGCGCCTTCCGGAATGTATACCTGTATGCACGTGTACTAGCCTTGCTGACTTCAGAACTCACCCGGCGGGACTAGCTGCGGCGACCTGTCCCGCCCTTGCTCGCCGCCAAGGGTTGTTTTCGCAAAAATCAAAAATCTGAAAATATTCACAGAAACGGCAAGGCTTTGCCGGTGGGGCACCCGCAAAACAACCCTTCGCGGGTTGCCGCAAGAATCGCGGTAAATGGCATGCCAGCCCGGCAAATACCCCCATATGCCCCGCCCCAAACCGGCTTCCCCGGTCCTGGGAATGCCGTTAGACTGCACGCCAATAATCAAGACCGATTTGGATCTTAGGGAGGTCCCATGGCTCGTACGTTGTTTACCAATGTCAGCATTTTCGACGGTTCCGGCGCCAAGCCCTATACCGGCGAGGTGCTGGTGGAAGGCAACCGGATCAAGAAGCTGGCGAAGACCGGCACCAAGCTGCCCCGGGACGGGGCCACGGTGGTAGATGGTGGCGGCGCCACCCTGATGCCGGGCCTGGTGGAGGCCCATGGCCATCTCAGCTTCTGCGATACCTCAACCCTGGAGGGGCTGGGGGACATCCCGCCGGAAGAACACACCCTCAAGACCATGAAGTATGCCCGGGTGATCCTGGACCAGGGCTTCACTTCGGTATTCAGCGCGGCGTCCGCCAAGGCGCGCATCGATGTGGTGATCCGCAACGCCATCAATGACGGCGAGATCCCGGGCCCCCGCATGCGCGCCGCCAGCCCGGAGCTGACGGTGACCGGCGGCCTTGGCGATGTGCGGCGCACCCACATCTACCGCGAAACCTTCGCCATCTGCTGCGATGGGCCGGATGAGTTCCGCAAGACCGCGCGGGAGATGTGCCGCGAGGGCGTCGACAACCTGAAAATCAATCCGTCTGGTGACGAGTTCGTGCCCTTCGCCCGCGCCCATCAGACGGTCATGAATGAAGCGGAGGTCGCGGCGGTGGCCGAGGTCGCCCGGTCGCGCGGCAAGATGATGGCAGCTCATGCCCGCTCTGCCGAAAGCGTGAAGATGTGCCTGCGCAACGGCGTCGACGTGCTCTATCACTGCACGCTGTCGGATACGAAGGCGCTGGAGATGTTGGACGAGCAGAAAGACCGCATCTTCGTCGCCCCGGCCATGGGCATCATGTATGTCACCGCCGAAGGCGAGGGTTCCGGCTACGGCATCACCAAGGACCATCCGGTCGCCATCTACTTCCGCCGCGAGCTCGACAAGTGCATCGAGAACATGAAGAAGCTGAAGAAGATGGGCGTGCGCATCCTGCCCGGCGGCGATTACGGCTTTGCCTGGAACCCGATCGGTACCAATGCCCGTGACCTCGAGCATTTCGTGAAGCTGCTGGGCTTCTCGCCCATCGACGCGCTGGTTTCCGCCACCAAGCTCGGCGGCGAGATCATGGGCATGGGCAACGAGCTTGGCCAGATCAAGCCGGGCTTTCTCGCGGATATCCTGCTGGTGGACGGCAACCCGGTCGCCGATGTCGGTATCCTGAAGGACAAGCGCCGGCTGCTGGCGATCATGAAGGATGGCACGTTCCACAAGGAACCGCGCAAGCAGGCGAAGGCGGCGCAGGTGGCGGCGGAATAGCGCCGCCGCTTTCCGCCTATTGCAGCCGCGGGCCTTTGAGGAACTTCTGCCGGTCGGCGGAGGCGACCTTGACCTCCATGGCCCGGCCGTCGCGGTAGACCAGCAGCGGCACCTCGACCCCGGCGTCGCCCAGCGACCAGATCCGTCGCCACAGCTCGGCCAGGTCGTGGACCTCTTCCCCGGCCACGGAGAGCACGATATCGCCGGTCTTCAGCCTTGCCGCCTTGGCCGGCGCGTTGCTGGCGAGGCCGGCTACCACCACCCGGTCTTCCACCTCCGTCGCGTAGAGCCCGAGCCATGGCCGCGGCGGGCGGATGGCGCGGCCGCGGGTCATCATGTCCTCCTGGATCGGCCGCAGCAGATCGATCGGGACATACATGTTGATGTCTTCGGCCCGGCCGCCCCGGCCGGCGCGCTGGAGCTGGAGCGAGCCGATGCCCAGGAGGTCGCCGCCGGCGCCGATCAGTGCGCTGCCGCCCCAGAGGGGATGCGCCGGCCCGGTGAACAGCGCCTCGTCCAGGACATATTCCCAGTAGCCGGCAAACTCCTGCTTGGCGAGGAGGCGCGCCGCCACCGAATGAGCCCGCCCGCCGGCGCCCGCGGCTATCACGGGATCGCCCACGCCGGCTGATGCGGTGCTGCCCATCGGCAAGGCCGGCAGATCGAGACGAGCCAGCGCCTGCACCATGCCGAAGCCGGTCTCCGCGTCATAGGCGAGCACATGGCCGGGCACCAGCCGGCCGTCGGCGAGATGGATCCACACCGACTCGGCCTCGACGATCAGATAGCCTATCGTCAGGATGACGCCGTCGCTGCGGATCACCACGCCATTGCCGGCACGCTCCGTGCCCAGCACTTCGGCGGTGAACGCGTCGTCGGGAATGTTGGCGCGGACGCTGACGACGGCGTTCAGCGCGCGGTCGAGGTCGAAGCCGTAGTCTTCCGGCTTCGGCTGCGCATCCTGCGGGATCGTCCAATCGGCGGTTGAGGACATCGCGAATCTCCGTGACCAAGTATTTTACCGCGGCGCGCGGCCGGGCGCGATGCGGAACTTATGCCGCTAGCGCCATGCGTCTCCTGCATATCCCGGCAGACATTTTGCCGGGGCGCCGCGGTCTTGAAATGGGTCACGCTATCTGACGTAATGCGCGCCCGCTCCGCCGATATATGCGTCGCCGGGCGCCGGAGTTAAAGACGCGGCAGGTACTTTCTGATGTACGATTTCATCGGCCCGCTTTTCGTCTTCGCCTTCGCCACCAGCTTCACGCCGGGGCCGAACGTGGTGATGCTCGCCGCATCGGGCGCGAACTACGGCTTCCGCAGCACCATCCCGCACATAACCGGCATTTCCGTGGGGTTTCCGGTGATGGTCATCGCCATAGGCCTGGGCCTGAAAGCGGTGTTCGTGGCGATACCTGAATTGCAGACGATCCTGAAGTTCGCCGGCGGCGCCTATCTGCTCTATCTCGCCTGGCGCATCGCCAACGCGGGGCGGCCGGATGCGAAGGGCGGGGCTCGGCGGCCGATGAACTTCCTGGAAGCGGCGGCCTTCCAGTGGGTGAACCCAAAGGGCTGGATGATGGCCGTGGCCGCCATCAGCACCTACACGCCTGGCCGGGACAATGTGGCGGAATCGCTTATCGTGGCCGCGGTGTTTGCCCTGTTGGCCTGGCCGAGCTGTGCCTTCTGGGTCAGTGTCGGCGTAGCGGTGCGGCTGTTCGCCTCGGACCGGGCAATGCGCATCTTCAACCTGACCATGGCGGCGCTGCTGGTGGCGTCGCTGGCCCTGGCGTTCTGGGAATAGCGGTCTAGCTCGCCAGCTTTCCGACCGCCTCGCCGCCGCGCACCACGCCGGCGCAGGGGTTAAAGCCGATCCGGTAGCAGAGCTCCGCCGGCCGCTCGATGTTCCAGATGGCGAAGTCGGCGGCCTTGCCCACCTCCAGCGTACCGTGGGTTTCCGCCATGCCCAGCGCCATCGCGGCGTGGCGTGTCACCCCCGCCAGCGCTTCCTCCGGCGTCATGCGGAACAGCGTGCAGGCCATGTTGAGCATCAGCAGGATCGAGGTCACCGGCGCGCTGCCGGGATTGCTGTCGGTGGCGATGGCGATCGGCACGCCGGCCGCGCGGAACTGCGCCAGCGGCGGCAGCTTGGTCTCCCGCAGGAAGTAGAACGCACCCGGCAGCAGTACGGCGACCGTGCCGGCCTTGGCCATCGCTGCGACGCCGGCGTCCGACGTGTACTCCAGGTGATCGGCCGACAGCGCTTTGTAGCGCGCCGCCAATGCCGCGCCGCCGAGATCGGAGAGTTGATCGGCATGGAGCTTCACCGGGAGCCCGTGCCCGGCCGCCGCATCGAACACCCGCGCCGTCTGCTCCGGCGAAAACGCGATCTTCTCGCAGAAGGCATCAACCGCATCGGCGAGCCCATCCTTTGCCACGGCCGGCAGCATCTCCGACACGACGAGATCGA
The DNA here is from genome assembly GCA_963851215.1 of uncultured Alphaproteobacteria bacterium. Taxonomy (GTDB): domain Bacteria; phylum Pseudomonadota; class Alphaproteobacteria; order Dongiales; family Dongiaceae; genus DATKFM01. Next base: position 193,617 of record CAWKOG010000020.1, on the reverse strand, counting down.
TATAGGCGTCGGCGCGGCCATCGAACTCCGCCGGCACGGTATGGGCGCCGAGGAACGTGGTCCGTACATTGACCCGGCGCCGGCCGGCGAGGGCGCGAGCCGCGCGAAGCGTCTTCGCCTCGGTCTCGGTGTTCAGGCCATAGCCGGACTTGATCTCGACCGTGGTGACGCCTTCGGTCTGCAGCGCATCGAGCCGGGGCAGGGCGGACTCGATCAGCGCCTGTTCCGTGGCGGCGCGAGTCGCAGCGACAGTGGAACGGATGCCGCCGCCGGCCCGCGCGATCTCCTCATAGGTCGCGCCGCCCAGACGCAGCTCGAACTCGTGGGCGCGATTGCCGCCATAGACCAGGTGGGTGTGGCAGTCGATCAGGCCGGGCGTGAGCCAGCGGCCGCGCAGGTCATGGGTGGCACGGGCCCGCTGCGCTTCGACGGGCGGCAATTCGCGCATCGTGCCGATCCAGGCGATGCGGCCGTCCTGCACGGCGATTGCGGCCTCTTCGATCGCGCCATAGGCAGCGCCGCCCGGCGCCATGGTCGCCAGACGGCAATTGGTGAACAGGCTGTCCCAGGTTCCGCGCTCGGCCGCCATTTTGCTTTCTCTTCCGTTCTTGTTGAGCCGATGTTTGCCGGAGTGACTCCCATCTCCTATTGTTGCGCTGCCCGGGCGTCAACCGGTCGTGGCGGCGAAACAGTCGGAAAACGCGAATGAACAGATCCTCGCGAAAGCGGGCGCTGCTGTGGGCGATCATCGGCTCCTTCGCCATCTATCTCATCCCGATCGTCGGTCCGCATAGCATCATATTCTCAGGCATGATGCTGTTGGAAGAACTTATCGGTGGTCATGACCGTGAGGTTCTCTGGCGCGTCCTTGACGTTGGCCTCGCCGTGCTTCTTGCAGGCCCTGTTTGCGGCGCTGCTATATCTCCTGATCTGTTGGCGGCGCTGGTGGGGCTGGCTGCTGCTGGTGCCGGCGCTGCCCGTGCTCTTTTTTGCGCAGTTGTTCGGCTATCAACTTCTGATACCCACGCTGTTCCTCGTCGAATCCGATCCGGCGCCCGAAACCGGCGATTGGCCGCGCGTCTGCGAGCTGGAGGGCCAGTGGCTCGATGGCACCGGCGCATCGGCGGACCTGGCGATGGAACGGGCCGGCGAAGTGTGGCTGATGGCGGCGGAGGCGCGGCGCTACTCGATTCTGCGAATGCCCGATTGCCGATTGCAGCCGATCGCAATTCCCGCGATTGAAGCGGGAGGTGGCATTGGCCAGGTCTGGCCGGGCGGCGGCGCTCTCTACCAGACCTATGACAAGGCAACGCAGAAAACAGAAGTCTATGTCCTGCCTGCTGGCCACAGCCAACCCGATTCATCCGTCACCGCCTGCCGATTTGCCTTATTGGAATCCGATCGTGACCGGCGAAGGTACGGAATTGGCATGGCTTGAGAATGTGCAGAGCGGGAACAGCGTTGATGCCGTTGTCCGTATTCGACCGGCCAGCGGCGGAGCGGAGCGAACGGTTTCACTGCCGAAGGGGCAACAATATCAGCTTCTCGCGTTCGATGATCTCAGCGGCGATCTTCTGCTGTCGTATTATCCCAATGGAATGATCGGTGTCGGCCCGGACGGTACGGTGCGGTGGGGGCCGTTCACCGCCGACGGCCTCGTCAGCATCGGCGCCAATCTGCGCCGCATCGGCGATGGCTGGATCGCCTGGGACTCCTATCGCGACGAGGGCCGGTACCGCATCGTCTGGTCACTTGCCGGCGGGAAGCGGCTCACGCGAAATCCCGAAGGGCCGCAGCATCACCGCCTTGTCGGTCAGCCCCGACGGCGCACTGGTTGCGGTCAGCACTTCGCCCAGCGTTTCCCTGGGTAACATCGCCGACGCGGTTTTTGTCTTCAAGGCAGCCGATGGCAGTGAAATCTATCGGCGGACCCTCCCGACCTACTCGCGTTCCAATGTGCAGTTCATTGGCAACGACTATCTGGCCATGTATGAGTTCGAAGGCGATAAAAGTCGGGTTGTCGTGTTGCAGGTCGTGCGCTGACAAGTCCGGCCGTGATGCATGATTAGATGAGACTTTCCGGATTCAAGACAAAATGACCTTGCAGACTCTCTTCGCCGAAACGGCGCTCCTTCCCGATGGCTGGGCCAGCAATGTGCTGTTCGAGATCGACGGCGACGGCGCCCTCATCAACGTGATGCCGAACGCGGCGGCCCATGCCGAGAGCTGCTATCCCTATCGCGCCAAAGGCCCGGTTATTCCCGGCATGCCGAACTTGCATTCCCACGCCTTCCAGCGGGCGATGGCGGGACTGACGGAGCAGGCGGGCCAGACAGGAGCGGCTGGTGACGACAGTTTCTGGACCTGGCGCCAGGTGATGTATGGGTTCGTCGGCCGCATCACGCCGCCGCAGCTTCAGGCGATCGCCGCACAGCTTTATGTTGAGATGCTGAAGAGCGGCTACACCGCCGTCGGCGAATTCCACTATGTGCATCACGATATCGACGGCCGCCCCTTCGCCGACTATGCCGAGATGTCGGAGCAGATCATCGCCGCGGCGCGCGCGACCGGCATCGGCTTGACCCATCTGCCGGTGCTCTATGGCTGCGGCGGATTCGGCGGCAAGCCCGCCGGCAGCGGGCAGCGGCGCTTCCTCAACGATCCCCAGGCGTTTCTCCGGATGTTGAACCGGCTGATTCAGCGCCATGGCAACGATCCGCAGATCCGCTTCGGCATCGCCCCCCATTCCCTGCGCGCGGTGACGCCGCAGATGCTGGCCGAGACCTTGAACGGGCTGGATCAGATGGATGCAGCGGCGCCGGTGCATATCCACATAGCCGAGCAGGTGAAGGAAGTGGAGGATTGCCTCGCCTGGAGCAACCAACGTCCGGTGGAATGGCTGCTGAACAATCACGCGCTCAATCCGCGATGGTGCCTGGTGCATGCCACCCACATGACCGAAGGCGAGACCGGCCGGCTGGCGCGGAGCGGGGCCGTCGCCGGCCTCTGCCCGACGACCGAAGGCAATCTGGGCGATGGCTTTTTCAACGCTGTGCAGTATCTCGGCGCCGGCGGCGCCATCGGCATCGGTTCCGACAGCCATATCTCCGTCAGTCCGGTGGAGGAACTGCGCTGGCTGGAGTATGGGCAGCGCATGCTGCACCGGAAGCGCAATGTGCTGGCGAACGGCTCGCCCCATGTGGGCGCCACGCTTTACAAGGCGGCCCTCGCCGGCGGCGCAGTGGCGCTCGGCCGTCCGATCGGTAAGCTGGCTGCGGGCTGCCGCGCGGATCTGGTCGTGCTCGACACGGAAAAGCCGGGCCTCGTCGACCGCTACGGCGATATCCTGCTGGACTCCGCCATCTTCGCCGGTAACGAGAATCCGGTGCGCGACGTCATGGTCGGCGGCCGCTGGATGGTGGAGGAGGGACATCACCGCGCCGAGCATGCGGTGCTCGCCCGCTACCGCACGACGCTGCGCGAGCTGATCGGTTAGGGCGGCATCGCGATCGGCATGACCGCTTCCAATTCCCCGCAGCAAATTCACCTGACCTGGCTCAACGGCCCGGATATCGCCGCGCTGGCGATGACCGATCAGGAAATCCTGGATGCGGTGGAGCAGGGCCTGCGCGCCCAGGGCCTGGGGCAGACGGTGATCGAGCCCCGCATGCATCTGATTCCCGATCCGGCCTTCCGCGGCCATTTCAATGTGCTGCGCGGCTATGTGGCGCCGATGAATCTCGCCGGGGTGAAGATCGTCGGCGACTATGTCGATAACTATCAGCGCGGCCTGCCGTCGGAGATGGCGCTGCTCAATCTGTTCGATCCCCGCACCGGCATGCCGGTGGCGATCCTCGACGCCACGGAGATCACGGAGATGCGCACCGGCGCCGTGACCGCGCTGGGCGCCAAGTATCTTGCTCCGCCGAAGCCGCGGGTGCTCGGCCATGTCGGCGCGCGCGGCACGGCCTATTGGAATGTGCGGCTGCTGGACAAGCTGTTCGACTTCCAGGAAATCCGCGTCCATTCACGCCGTCCCGAGAGCCGCGAGGGTTTTGCGGCGCGGCTGTCGGCCGATCTCGGCAAGACCGTCCGCGCGGTCGCCGATTGGCGGGATTGCCTGGAAGGCGCGGATATCATGGTGGAGGCGTCGCGGCTGGAGAAGCCGGAGCCGCTGTTCAAGACATCCTGGATCCGGAAGGGCGCGCTGGTGATCCCCTATGGCACCATGAGCGCGGTCGAGCTTTCGCTCACGGACATCATGGACAAGATGGTCGTCGACGATTGGGGACAGGCGCGCGCCGGCAAGTTCGGCGCGATGCGCGCCCATGTGGATGCCGGCAAGCTCAGCGAGGTTACACTCTACGGTGAGCTCGGCGAGATCGTTGCCGGCCGGAAATCAGGACGCGAACGGCCGGAGGAGACGATCCTGTTCTGGCATCGCGGGCTGAGCCTCAGCGATATCGCCCTCGGCCACGCCATGCTGGAGAAGGCGCGCCGGCTCGGGATCGGGCAGCAGTTGCGCTACGCGTGACGGCGGTTAGCCGGGCGCGGGAAGAATGACGAGCTTTGGCGGCGCCGCCTCCGCCGATTCCTGCAGATTGCAATTGAAGCGGTAGCTGACATTGCCGGAGACGTCATGACGGCCCTGGATCACGCCGGCGATAATCGCCGCCTGCATCTTGCAGGTTTCCTCGGTGGCATAGAGGTCCGACACCTGCACATACTCGCAGATATGCGTGTCGACGCAGGCAACGAGGAATAGTTCGAACATGGCGCGCCTCCAGTCGCGGTCCAGCGCCTCCAAATCTGCGCCACGCCGCGCGTTCCGGCCGTGAATGATGTCACACAGCCGCAACATTCTGGGGCAAAGATGGTTAACGAATCGTTGAGGTGGTGATTTGGCCACCGGTGCGTCGGCGCGGGCTGCAATCAAAAATTGAAAGTAACCTGGCTGATCGATTCAGCACCGCGCTGCTAGCCTGGGACCCTGCGTCCACGGCGACGAAGGTTGTTATCAGCGTTCTATTTCAAGCCATCTATCAATCGCTCATTGCTGTCGGATTCTCGAACTGAGCGGGAAGTGCAAAAATTACCGAATTTATTGAACTTTTGGCACCGAAACGCCGATCATGCAGTCGCGGGTGACGATTGCGGCAAGCCGCTCCTCGCTCCAACCGTCGGTGCCGGCCGGACGGGCGGGCAGCACCATGTAGCGCATATCGGCCGTCGAGTCATGCACGCGAAGATTGAAACTGTCCGGAAGATCGAACCCGAACTCTTTCAGCACCTGGCGCGGCTCGCGAACGGCGCGGGCGCGGTAGGCGCGGCCCTTGTACCAGTCCGGCGGCAGGCCCAGGAGCGAACGCGGATAGCAGGAGCAGAGGGTGCAGACGATCATGTTGTGGGTGTCGGCGGTGTTTTCGACCACGACAAGCTTTGTAGGACCCATCTCGATGCCCAGTTCTTCGCAGGCCGCTGTTCCGTTGGCGACGAGGCGCGCCTTGAAGGCAGGATCGCTCCAGGCACGGGCGACGACCCGGGCGCCCAGGGCAGGGCTGCGCGCGTCCATGGCTTCGACCGTGCGGCGGATCTCTTCGGCGGTGACCACGCCTTTCTCGATCAGCAACTCGCGAACGGCAATCTCCATGCGTTGATAGTCGGTCAGCGGCGCGTCGTGGTCGCGCTTTCCCGCAGGCTCGTGATCGTGATGGCCATCATGCATGGCGCTACCCCTGTTTTGCCGGTTCCAGCCAATGCTCGTAGATCTCGACATCAACGGAATCCGATGCGCGGCCTCGATACTCCGGCCAGATTTCCGTCTGCAGGAACCGCACGCGGTACATCGGCAGCCGCGGCAATCCGCTGCGGCCGAAAGCGAGCTCCTCGGGATTGGGGAATTCGCCGCAAAGCCGCTCGATCGAGCCGGTCTTGCCGCGGATGTAGTAGGGCGTGCGGACATGGCCGATGGGTTCGGCCCGCCGCACGGAGACGCGGTCGCCTGTCTTGAAGCGTGCGTTCATCGCTTGTCGGCGGCGCCGGCCATCTTCCGTCCGAGCTCGTCGGTCGTGATGACACCGCGCGCCTGCAGCGCCCGTGTTACCGAGGCTATCCAGCGCTCGTAGTAGCTCAGCCTCTCGTAGGCGTCAGCGCCCAGGTTCTCGATCCCATGGCGCAATTCGTCGACGGTGATGATGCCCTTTTTCGTCAGCAGCACCAGCATGGCGTCGACGCGCTTCTCCCACATCGCATAGTCATGCTCGCCGCGGTCGATCTCTCCGAGCGGCAAGCCGCCGATATCGTGATAGCCGCGCAAGATCCGCCTCCGCGTTCGAAGTCTGCTCGTACCAGACTAGCCAGACGGCGTTGCGCGGGAAAGGAAACATTTCGCGGCAAATGGCGCGGGTCCGCGCATGGAGCTTGGTGCTCCGCCATTCGATTGGCACGGCATCGCGCTCAGTCAGGTCGCCGGGCCGGACGGTGGCGGCCAATTCCAGGGCCAAGAGGGGAAGAGTTCGCAACGCGTTGTTCTTGACCGTCTTCCGCGGTTTCGGGTAGCCGCCAACTGGCCTCTTCACGGCCGGGCGGAAATAAACCTGTGCAGCGTCCCGCCGGACGGCCGGAGCGCCGCCATCGGGCCGCGGCCTTAGGTCTTAAGTCTTTGAATCTGTTGGGGCGGAAAAATAGGTTAACAGATCGTTAACCCAGTGCAAAAATGCCTGATAAAGCCGTGACTTCAGCGAAAATTAACCAATTCTGTACGAGAATTGAACGCAAAGGTTAACTGCAGGTCTTCTCGGTTGAAATGTCTGGTCATGCCCCGAAGCGCGATGCCGGCCGCACAGGGGCGGAATCTCTTGAACGAACGGGAGTGCGACGCCAGCCCATGGCGCAGGGAGCAACTCTAGCAGCGGCGGAATTGCGGCTGGCTCTCGGCCGCCTTTGGCGCAGGCAAATGCCGGGCGGTGCGGCCGCCGGCGGATTCAACTCGGCGCAATGAAGGGCGACGGCGTGGCAAGTAGCGAGCCAAAGACGGGGAGGCGCCGGAACGGATCGTTCGTCCGGTTCCTGCACGCTTTGCTCATTGCCGCGCTGCTGCTGCCGGCGCCGCTGTCCAGCACGACGACGCAGGCCGCGGCCCAGGTTGCCGACGAGCCGTCGCTCAAGGCGGCGTTCATCTACCACTTCGCCAAATTCACCACCTGGCCGGCGGAAAGCTTCGGCGGCGACGGGAAGACGATAAGCTTTTGCGTGATCGGCAAGCATGAGCTCGGCGAAGCGTTCGACAAGACGCTGCAGGGCAAGAAGGTCTCCGGCCGGCCGGTCGAACTGAAGTATCTGGAGAGGCTGAAGAAGGATGACGTCTGCAACGTCATCTACATCGCGCCGTCCGAGAAGTCGCGAGTCAAGAAAATCGTCGAGACCAGCGCCGTCGGCCATGCGCTGACGATCAGCGATCTCGACGGATTTGCCGACGACGGCGGCATGATCCGCCTCGTCAAGGTGGACAACACCATCAAGTTTGAAATCAACCCGAGAGCCGCTCAGGACGCCGGACTGAAACTCAGCTCCGCGCTTCTCGATCTGGCGATCCGTCTAGTGAACTGAGGCAGGAAGAGACAATGGGGATCCTGCGGAACTTCTCAATCCGAACCAAGGCGACGGTCACGATCGTGCTCGTCAGCACGGCGGTGCTCACCCTCGCCTTGTCCGTCGTTCTCGCGCGCGACTACTTCACGTTCCGCGACGATGAACTCGACAAGCTGACCACATTGGCCCGCGTCATCAGCGCCAACAGCACGGCAGCCGTCGCGTTCGAGGACCGCGAAGCCGCCCGGGACGGACTCGGCAAACTGGCAACCGATCCGAACCTCAAGGCGGCGTTCATCTGGGCCAACGACGATCTATTCGCATCCTATCTGCGGCCGGGCGAGAGCGGCGCGCAGGCGATGATGGACGAGCTGCGCGCCGCCGGCACCATCGACAAGATAATCCGCGACGACCTCAAGGACATGTTCGTCCAGGTGCCGATCTCGCTCGACGGCGAGACGATCGCGACCCTGTACATGGTTTCCGATCTCAGCCGCATCCAGGCGAGGTTGCAGGAATATTTCTGGCTGGCGATGGGCGTATTGGGTTCGGCGATCGTCGTCGCACTTCTGGTGTCGCTGCTGCTGGGCTTCGTGATCTCCAAGCCGCTGTCCTATCTCAGCAAGACAATGCGCACGATCGAGAAGGAGAAAGACTACCGCCAGCGCATGAAGAAGCACGGCAACGACGAGATGGGTCAGTTGATCGACAGCTTCAATGCGATGCTGGAGCAGATCCAGCTCCGTGACGAGAAGCTGAGCGAGAACCGCAACGACCTGGAACAGCAGGTGAAGGCGCGCACCCAGGAATTGGTGCAGACCAACGCCAGCCTCTGGCAGGCGGTCAATGACCTGGAAGAGGCAAAGAGCAAGGCCGAGGCCGCCAACAAGGCCAAGTCGGAATTCCTGGCGACGGTGAGCCACGAGATCCGCACGCCGCTGAACGGCGTGCTCGGCACCACCGAGATTCTGTTGTCCTCCGGCCTGACCGAGAAGCAGCTCCGCTTCGCCCAGATCGTGCATGGATCGGCGAAGACGCTGCTGGCGATCATCAATACCATCCTGGACTTCTCCAAGATCGAGGCCGGCAAGGTCGAGCTGGAGACCGTTGACTTCAATCCGCGGGAGATCGTCGAAGAGGTGCAGGACCTGTTCCTGGAAGTCGCGGACAAGAAGGGCCTGAAATACGAGTCGGTGATCGCGCCGAACGTGCCGCAGCAGGTGCGCGGTGATTCCGGCCGCCTGCGCCAGGTGCTGACAAATCTGGTCGGCAATGCGATGAAGTTCACCGAAAAAGGCAAGGTGTCGGTGCGCCTGCAGGTGCAGGAGACCAGCGGCGCCACGGTACTGCTGCGCTTCGAGGTCAAGGACACCGGCATCGGCATCGATCCCTCGGCGCGGGAGCGCATCTTCGAATCCTTTGCGCAGGCCGATCAATCGACAACGCGCCGCTATGGCGGCACGGGCCTGGGCCTCACCATCGCCAAGCAGCTCTCCCAGATCATGGGCGGCGGCATCGGCCTGGACAGCCAGATCGGCCAGGGGTCGACATTCTGGTTCACGGTCCGGCTCGGCCTGGCCGGCGTCTCCGCCGCGCAGGATGAGAAGCGGCGCATGCTCAGCGGCGTGCGGATCATCGTCGTCGACAGCGATGCCGCCGCGCGCGACGCCCTGATGTCGCAGCTCGCCGCTCTGGGGATCATCGCCACGGCAACGGGCAATCTGGACGAAGGCCTCACGCTGATGCAGTCGGCGGCGCAAAGCGCCAAGCCCTTCGACGTCGCCTTCATCGATGCCACCAGCGGGCGGCCGGCGGCGCGGCTGGTGCGCGCCATCAGGTCGAACGCGAACACACAGCCGGTGCGCGTCGTGCTGATGGGCAATGTCTTGGGCGAACAGGAAGTCAAGGAGCAGGGATTCCCGTCGAACTGCCGGATCCTGCTGCGTCCGTTGCGTCAGTCGGCGCTGTTCGATTGCCTGTCCGATATCATTCGCGACAAGGTGGAGACCTCGCGCGATCCGCGCGGCGGCATCGCCATGCCGGAACATGCGAAGTCCGCCGCGAACGCCGGGGCCGAGGTCCGGAAGCCGGGCTGCAAGATCCTGCTGGCCGAAGACAATCCGGTGAATCGCGAAGTGGCCTGCGAGGCGCTGCTGCAGCTTGGCCTCGAGGTCGAAACCGCCAACGATGGCCGGGAAGCCATCGAAAAGTGGAAGACGACCAAGTTCGACTTGATCCTGATGGATTGCCACATGCCGAATCTGGACGGCATCGACGCGGCGCGGGAAATCCGCGGCATCGAGCGCTCCAACGGCGTGATCAAGGGCATCCCCATCGTGGCGTTGACCGCCAATGTCCGCGGCGAGGATTATGATCGCTGCATGGCGGTCGGCATGAACGACTATCTGACGAAGCCGCTCACCCTCAAGGAACTGGGCGTGTCGCTGTCGCGCTGGCTCGGGGCCAATGCCATCCAGCCGATCCCGGAGCGCAGCCCGGTGCGGGAACCCGAGGTGACGCCGCCGACCGAAGATACGTCTGCTGTCAAAGCGGCGGCGCCGGTGCAGCCCGCGCCCAAGGCACCCGCTGTTGCTGCGGCCGAATCGCCGCCGGCGCCTGTGATGCCTCGGCCGAAGTCCATACTGGACATCGCGCCCTTCAAGATGCCGTCGTTCGAGCTGCCACCCTTGCCGTCGGCAGCCGCGCCGGCGCCGGAAGCGCCGGTTCCGGAACCTGCGGTGCCCGCTTTGGAACCTGGGACGCCCGTGCCGCCGCCGCCCGCAACGGCTCCGCAACCGCCGACTGTCAATTTCATCATGGTGGACGAACCGGAGACGACAGGCCGCGCCCTGGTGGTCGTGCCGCAGCAATCGCGCGCCGTGGCGACGATCTCCAACGGTCCGGCGGCCGAAATACCGGCGCCAGCCGAAAATGGCGCCGCGGCAGCGACATCGGAACCTCAGATGATCGATGTCACGCCGGCCATGCCGGCTGACGCCCCGGCACCAGCGGCCGGCAACGGCCACGCAGGGGCCGACAGCGCCGAGAGTGCACCGGCCGCCGACGCTGCGGCGACGAACGGGAGCATGGATGTGAGCACGCCAGATCCGGCCGCCGCCGAGGCGATGAAATCGCTTGATATGGAGACCATCGCCTATCTGCGCTCCCTGAAGCGCGGCGAGGGGCCGTCGGTGCTGGAGCGCGCCATCGGCGTGTATCTGGACACGGCGCCGACCGCGCTCGAGGAATTGCGCCGCTGCGTTGCGGCGGGCGATGCCTCGGCGGTCTGGCGGATCGCCCATAGCCTGAAGTCGAGCAGTGCCAGTCTCGGTGCGAAGAACCTGGCGCAGCAAATGGGCGATATGGAGAGCCGCGCGCGGGAGAACGACCTGAACGAGGCGCCGGCGCATCTCGAGAGGGTGGAATCGGAGTTTAAGAAAGTGAGCACGGCGTTGACGACAACGCTGCGCGAGGAGAAAAAGTCATGTCGGAAGAGCGCATAGGTCCCCCAGCGGAGGACGACGGCCTGGGATCGCCCCAGTCGGCGGTGGTTGTCATCGCCGATGACGATCTCGTCCATCGCCTGCTGATGCGGGAGTCGCTGGAATCGGCCGGCTTCGCCGTCCATGAAGGCGGTGACGGGCTGGAGGCTCTCGATCTCGTGGACAAGCTCAAGCCGGAGCTGATCTTCCTCGACGCGATGATGCCGCGGGTCGACGGCTTCGCCGCCTGTGTCGAGACGCGCAAGCGCCCCTATGGCGCCCATGTGCCCGTGCTGATGGTGACCGGCCTGGACGACACCGAGTCCATCGACCGCGCCTACAAGGCCGGCGCCACGGACTTCATCACCAAGCCGATCAACTGGCCGCTGTTCAACCACCGCGCCCGAATTCCTGCTGCGCTATGGCCGCATCCAGCGCAAGCTGCATGAGGCGATGGAGCGGGCGGAGCTGGCAAGCCGCGCCAAGACGGAGTTCCTGGCGTCGATGAGCCATGAGCTGCGGACGCCGTTGAACGCCATCATCGGCTTCTCCGAAGTATTGAAGCGCGAGCTGCTGGGGCCCCTGGGACAGGAGCGCTACCGCGAATACTCGAAGGACATCAACGAAAGCGGCGTCCATCTGCTGAACCTGATCTCCGACATCCTGGAGTATTCGAAGTCGGAAAGCGGCAAGCTGCGGCTGATCGAAAGCGAGCTCGACCTGACGCAACTGCTGACCTCCTGCATCCGCCAGCTTGGCGCGCGGGCCGAAGTGGCCGGCGTCACGCTTGGGCCGCGACGGCGTCGACCAGACCATCCGTTTCTTCGGCGACGAGCGTAAGTTGCGGCAGGTGTTTCTCAATGTGCTGTCGAACGCCATCAAGTTCACGCCGGCCAGCGGCGAGGTTCGCGTGGCGCTTGACCCGCGACGATCGCGGCGATGTCCAGATCCGCGTCGCGGATACGGGCATCGGCATCGCACCGGAGGACATGCCCAAGGTGTTTGCCGCCTTCGGCCAGGTGGACAACGCCTGGACCCGCCGCCATGAGGGCGCCGGGCTGGGAATTCCGCTGGCCAAGGCGATGGTCGAACTCCATGGCGGCCAGCTCAATGTGGAAAGCAATGTGGGCACCGGCACGGTCGTGACCCTGCGCCTGCCCCGGGACCGCGTCCTGCGCGGCAATGTGCGTCTGGCGGTGGTCGGCGGCCAGTCCTAACAGGGCTCGATTGCGGGTGTTGTTGCAGCGCCCGGCTGGCCTTGCCAGCCGGGCGATTTCCTGTGCTATGATTTTGCTGTGTTGGGCAGATAAGCAACGTCGCTGGTACAAGAATTCTGCGTCAGGGTACGCGTCAAAATCATGCTTACAGTCGCTGCGTTCCGATCGATCATCAGGTCAGGCAGCCTGAAGATCATTGATAGCCGGGGACGGACCCACATCCTCGGCGATGGCAGCGCGCCATCATGCGCGATCCGCCTGGGCGACCGTTGGCTCGACCACAGCATCGCCTTCAATCCCGCCCTCTATGTCGGCGAAGCCTTCATGGATGGCCGCCTGACGATGGCCGAGGGCCGCTTGTACGATTTCCTCGACCTGGCGGCGCGCAACATGGCGCATCTCGAAAGCAATCCCTGGTACAGCCTGATCAGCCGCACCGCCAAGCGCATCGGCCAGTACAATCCGGTGCACCGGGCCAGGAAGAATGTCGCCCATCACTACGATCTCTCGGATCAGCTCTACGACCTGTTCCTGGACAAGGATCGGCAGTATTCCTGCGCCTATTTCCTCAATCCGCGCGACAGCATCGAGACGGCGCAGGAAAACAAGAAGCGCCATATTGCGTCGAAGCTGCTGCTGAACCGGCCGCGGCTGAAGGTTCTGGATATCGGCTCCGGCTGGGGCGGCATGGGGCTGTACCTCGCCAATGAAACCGGCGCCGACGTCACCGGCGTCACGCTCAGCGTCGAACAGCATAAGGTCAGCGAGGAGCGCGCGGCGAGCGCCGGCCTGCGCGACCGCGTGCGGTTCCATCTCCGCGACTATCGCGAGGAGGCGGGCCGCTATGACCGCATCGTTTCCGTGGGCATGTTCGAGCATGTCGGCCCGTCGAACTACCGCGAGTTCTTCCGCAAGCTGAAGGACTCTTCTGGCGGATGACGGCGTCGCGCTGCTGCACTCCATCGGCCGGATGGAGCCGCCGGGCGGCATGAATCCCTGGATCCGGAAGTACATCTTCCCGGGCGGCTATACGCCGGCCCTCTCCGAAGTGTTCGAGGCGGTGCAGGACGCCGGCCTGTGGGTGACGGACCTGGAGATCCTGCGGCTGCACTATGCGGAGACGCTGCGCGCCTGGCGAGAGCGCTTCGAAGCCAACCGCGACAAGATCCGCGCTCTTTATGACGAGCGCTTCTGCCGCATGTGGGAGTTCTATCTCGTGGGCTGCGAGGTTTCGTTCCGTTACATGAACCAGATGGTTTTCCAGATGCAGATCGCCAAGCAGCCGCAGGCGGTGCCGATGACGCGCGACTATATGCACGAGTCGGAGCAGGCGGCCAGGCAATCGCAGGCTCGGCGCGCCGCCGAATAGGCCGGCGATTTATTGCAGGAAAGGCCCTGACCGCCTTTGCCGCCGGCTTTCATTTATATTCAAAAAAATCAAGGAGTTAAATGAAACCCATCGGTTAGTACTGCGAACCAGCCGATCAATTCTCGCCGGTTTGTGACAGCCGCCACAGTCATAGTTAATCGGCCGCCCTAACTCTTGGTGCATCGGCACCGCGAATTCCGCCGCTGGACTGTTTCCCGGCACGAGATACGGAAAAACACAGGTGTTGGGTGACGGCATCATCGCCGTCGCGGCTCAGGGAATTCAGCACGGCGATTGACGGGTTCGCGGCGTCGGATCGAACTTGTGAGAATGCTCACAGAGCCGGTGTCACCGGCGTAGGATCATGACAGCGAGTGTTCCGGCTGCATCCGGATTGGCTTGCGACTAAGATGCATCCGGGGAAAGGACTGAGATGCGCGGCAAATTGCTGACCATCCTGACGGCGTCGATGCTGGCCTTCGCGGTATCGGCGGCTTCGGCCGAGTCCGAGGGCGACAATGCCTATGGCCGCGGCGATTTTGCCGGAGCGATGGTCGAATGGCAGCAGGTGGCCCAGGCCGGCGATGCAACGGCGTCCTACCGGATCGGCCAGCTCTACCGCCGGGGTGAAGGGCTGCGCTACCGGGATTTCGAGAAGGCCGTCTACTGGTACCAGCGCGCTGCGAGCCGGGGGCATGTGCCGGCGCAATACGAGATCGCGCGGCTTCAGTTCGAAAGCCTCGTCGTCCCCCGTGGCATCGATGAGATGATGTTCTGGCTCTGGCGCGCCGCGCTCAGCGGCCACGCCGAGTCCCAGGTCATGCTAGGCGTGGTCTATGAGTATGGCGAGCCGAGCGTGGCCGCGAATTACACGGAAGCCCTGAAGTGGTATCTCATCGCGGCGAAATCAGGCACACCCAAGCTGCATGCGCGGGCGCAAAAGCTTGCCGACCGCGTCAGCGCCAGGATGACTCCCGAGCAGATCGACACCGCGCGCTGGCTGGCCGGCGAGTGGGCCATGAACGATATGCTCCTGATCGCCGAAGCCTATGGCGTTGCAGGCGTAAGCCGCAGCAACCGGCCGTCGTCGCTATCGGTCAGCAAGTAGATCAAGCCATCCGGGCCTTGCCGCACATCGCGGATGCGCTCGCCGAGATCCTCGAGCAGCCTCTCTTCATGCGTGACTTTCGCGCCGTCAAGTTCGAGGCGCACAAGCAGTTCGTAGCCAAGCGCGCCGACGAACAGATTTCCTTTCCACTGCGGAAAATCATCGCCCGTATAGAAAGCCATGCCTGAGGGCGCGATCGACGGATCCCAGTAATAGATCGGCTGCTCCATGCCGGCCTTTGCCGTCCCTTCGCCGATCGAGGCACCGGAATAATCCTTGCCGAAGGTGATCACGGGCCAGCCATAGTTCTTTCCTGCCTGCGGGATGTTCAGTTCGTCGCCGCCGCGGGCGCCATGCTCGATGGTCCAGAGGATGCCGGTTTCCGGATGCAAAGCCGCACCCTGCAAGTTGCGGTGGCCGTAGGACCAGATTTCGCGGCGCGCATCGTCGGTGCCGACGAACGGGTTGTCCTCGGGGATGCTGCCGTCGCTGTTGATGCGGATCAGCTTGCCCAGATGTACGCCCAGATTCTGCGCCTCGTCGCGCTTGCCCCGGTCGCCGGTGGTGATGAAAAGCTTGCCGTCGGGAGCGAACACCAGGCGCGAGCCGAAATGCTGCCCGGCGTTCCGCTTGGGCGTCTGTTGGAAGATGACGGTGAGGTCCGCCAGGCTGTTGCCGTCCAGCCGCGCCCGCGCCACCGCTGTGCCGCCGCCTCCCGGACCCGGCTCGGCATAGGAGAGATAGATAAGGTTGTTGCTCGAGAATGCGGGATCGAGTGCGACATCCAGCAATCCGCCCTGGCCGCGCGCGAAGACCCGAGGCACGCCCTTGATCGGCGGCGATTTCGTTCCGTCAGCCGAAACGATCCGCAGCTTCCCCGGCCGCTCGGTGACGAGCATGCGGCCATCGGGCAGGAACGCCAGGCTCCAAGGATGCTCCAAGCCTTCCACTACTGTTTCCACCTGGAATGTGGCTTTCTCGGATTTGTAGGTTTCGGCCGCCGCCGGCTCGGCGGACAGCGCCAAAGCGCACAGAAGGATCAAAGCCAAGGGGCGGACGAATTGCATGCGGGCCTCTCCACGAAAACTCTCGGGCATTCCGGGATATTGGGCTTCCCATGCAGAATAGGAAGTGGGCGCGCGTTCACGAGCCTGTGCTTTCTGCAGGATTGACGCTCCCACCGCCGCCGTCGGACCATGATCCATGGCGAATCCGCGGCTCTCCATAACATTGTTGATCCTGCTGAGCGCCGCCGGATGCGCGCAGCGCCCGGTGCCCAGCCATGTCGACGGCCCCGCGGTCTGGCAGCGTTCGGTCGCCATCGCGGAGGGCGAGTGGCAGCGCTTCGGCGGACAGGTGGTGCATATCCGCGAGACCGACGGCGCGGAGGTCCGGGCCATCGATCCCGTGCGGCTGTGGGAGGACGACTACAAGGCCTATGAGCCGCTGCGCGACTATTGGGGCATCGTTGGCATCGACGATTTCGACAGCTGGTCCGACTGCTATTCCGATTTCGGCAAGCGCTGCCCCTGGCAGCTGCCCTGGTCCGCGGTGTTCATCTCCTATGTATTGGTCGAGGCCGGTGCGCCGCCCTCGGTCTTCGAGCCCGATGCCGAGCATTGGGACTATGTGCGCTTCCTGATCCGGCGCTCGAAGCAGCCAGGAGCGATCTTCGAGCCGCGCTTGATCGATGGCTACCGGCCAGTTCCCGGCGACATCATCTGCAAGACCCGCGCCGGCGCCGACGCGCCGGACGCAGAGGCGCTGATCGCCGATCCCGATCAATTCGGCGGATCGCTGCCGATGCATTGCGACTTCGTGCTGGTCAACCATGGTTCGGACGCCACGCCCGACGGGCTGATCGAGGGTATCGGCGGCAATGTGCTGAACTCGGTGTCCAAGACCCTGATCCCGGCCGACCGCGGCCGGCTGGTTAACGGCCGCGCCGGCAAATGGTTCATCATCCTGCACAACCGTTTTGGGCCCGCTGTTGCATCATGAAACCGCGACAGCATCATTGAGCGCGACAGTGCGAGACGGTAAGGTCCGCCAGCCCGGCCTCCGGCCGGGTTTTTGTTTGCTCGGAGATCGAGATGTCCCGTGAGACAAGCCGCCGGCGCGAACGGCGCGGTGGCCCCGGCCTGCGGCAGTTGCCCTGGCGCAACCTGCGCAACCCCTACAAGCCGATCGAAGTGCTGAGCGCCGACCAACTGGAAGCGATCCACCAGACCTCGCTGCGGATCCTGGAAGAGCACGGGATCGAGTTCCTGGACAGCGAGTCCCTGGGCTTGCTGAAAGCGGCCGGTGCGGATGTGCAGCCGGGCTCGAACCTGGTCCGCTTCGACCGTGGCCTGATCGCCCAGAACATCGCCAAGGCGCCGTCTGAGTTTACGCTGCACGCCCGCAATCCCGAGCGCAACCTGACCATGGGCGGCAACCACATCAATTTCGCCTCCGTCGCCAGCGCGCCCAATGTCAGCGATCTCGACCGCGGCCGGCGGCCCGGCAATTTCGAGGACTACTGCAACCTGCTGCGGCTCTGCCAGACCTTCAACGTGGTGCAACTTATCGGCGGCTATCCGGTGGAGCCCGCCGATATCCCGCCCGCCACGCGCCATCTGGATGCGCATTACGCCGCGATCACCCTGACGGACCGCGTCTGGCATCCCTATTCCCTGGGCAAGCAGCGCATCTCCGATGCCATCGGGATGATCAAGATCGCCCGTGGTTTCATCTCCGATGAGCAGTTGCGCCGCGAGCCCTGCATCTTCTCCATCGTGAACTCGAATTCGCCGCGGCGCCTGGACGGGCCGATGCTGCAGGGCCTGCTGGAGATGGCGCGCCATGGCCAGCCGGTGGTGCTGACGCCGTTCACGCTCTCCGGCGCCATGGCGCCGGCGACGGTGGCAGGCGCGCTGGCGCAGCAAAATGCCGAGGCGCTGGCCGGCATCGCGCTGATCCAGATCGTTGCTCCGGGCGTGCCCTGCATGTATGGCGGATTCACGTCCAACGTAGACATGAAAACGGGCGCGCCGGCTTTTGGCACACCGGAATACACCCGCGCGGCAATGGCCGGCGGCCAACTCGCCCGCAAGTACGGAATCCCCTACCGCTCCTCCAACGCCTGCGCCGCCAACGCGGTCGACGCCCAGGCTGCCTATGAGTCGGAGATGTCCATCTGGGGCGCAGTCATGGGCTACGCCAATCTGGTGCTCCACGGTGCCGGCTGGATGGAGGGCGGCCTGGTCGCGTCGTTCGAGAAGCTCGTACTGGACGCCGAGTTGCTGCAATCCATGAGCGAGTTCCTGCAGCCGATTGTCGTCAATGACGATACCCTGGCGTTGGATGCCATCGCCGAGGTGCAGCCGGGGGGCCATTTCTTCGGCGCCACTCACACCCTGGCGCGGTACGAGTCGGCGTTCTACGCGCCGATCCTCTCGGACTGGCGTAACTTCGAGACTTGGCGCGAGGCGGGCGCCCTGGACACCGCGCGGCGGGCGAATGCGATCTGGAAGCAGGCGCTGACGGATTTCCAGCCGCCGCCGCTGGATCCAGCGATCGACGAAGCGCTGAAGGAGTACGTCGCCAAGCGGAAAGAGCAGGGCGGCGTGCTCGCCGCCTAGCGGAATGACGTGAAATCGGCAGGCAACCTCAGGACATTCCCTTGAATATTCGCAAGTACCTAGTAGCTGCTGTCCTGCTACTCACCGCCTGTGGCAGCGATTCCTCGGACAAAGTTGCCGGCAGCGACAAGCCGGTGGGCCCGCCCACGACGGTGGTGACCACCGGTCTCGAAGGCTATGTCATCCGTGGCCCGGTGCAGCCGGTCTGCATCAACGGCCAGCCCTGCGAGGAGCCATTCGCTGCGACATTTCACGTGATGCAGGACGGCAACGCCATCCAACAATTCACCACCGGTGCGGATGGCTATTTCGTGGTCTATCTCGAACCCGGCGCCTATGAGATCGTGCCGGATGAAGCGGCGCCCCTCCATCAGCCCGCGCAGCAGGCGCGCGCCATCAGCGTCGGCGAAATCGGCCTGACGCTGGTCGAAATCTCCTTCGATACGGGAATCCGCTGAACGGCGGCTAGACGTTGCCGAGGGGGTGGATCAGCGGCTCCTTCGGCTTGAACAGGTGCCGCAGGATGATCTGGCGGTAGCCTTTGTAGACATAGCCGTTGTTGCGCCTGATCCAGCCTTCGCGGTCGGCGAGGTAGCGGGTGCGCCGCTTGTGCCAGGGTTCCGCCGGGAATTCGTGGTGCAGCAGATGAAGATTGTTGTTGAGATAGAGCAGGCTGAAGACGGGCCCGGATTCCACCAGCGCTGTGCGCTGCTCATCATCCGCAACAGCACGGTGCTCCAGGTATGACCGCATGACCGTCAGCGACACGGCGGGATAGGCGATCAGCAGGCAGTACTGCCAGAGCGGCATATCGCACACCACAACCACCCAGACGATGACGATGGCCACCGACGGGATCTGGATCAGCCAATGGCGGACATGGTGCCAATCGCCTTCCTTGGCCCGCTGGATCATCTCGCCCCAGGCCTGCACCATGTAGTAGGCCGGTCCGAGGATCATGCGGCCGGCCAGCGTGCGCATCGCCTGGCGCGCAAGCCGATGCGGCCAGGCCATCGCCGCCAGTTGCGATGGCGACAGGTAGTTGGACTCCGGATCGTCCAGCGGCGAGGTCAGATGTTCGTTGCGGTGATGGATCAGGTGGGTTTCCCGGTAGAGGCTGTAGGGCAGCCACAGCCACAACGAGGGAAACACGAAGGCCGCATTCAGCCAGCGGCGGCGGAACGGCATGCCATGCACCGCCTCATGCTGCAGCGAGCCATGGAGGGCCACGATGTAGCCGCCGAGGATCGGCAGGCTCCACCAGGGCAGGCGGTCGTAATTCCAGGTCAGCAACAGGAACGCCGAATACGTGGCGATACCCACGAAAACCGTGGGCCAGTCGACGGCCGGACGACGTTTTGCCGCCGGCGGGTCGTTTTCCGTCAGCGGAGCGGAGAAAATTGCGTACTGGCCCATATTCCTATCATCTCACGTCCGCCGCCCGTGGCATATGAGGGAATGCGCATGAAGCGTAACGGATTATCATCATTTGCCACATTTGTTGATAATTCGCTAAGGTTGGGGTACTTATACTACAGACCTTCTAGGCACCCGGCGAGGCGGCGATGAAGCGGCAGGACACGGCGCAGGCGTTCCGCAAACGGCTGGACGAGGTGATCGAAAGGTCGGGCCTGAGCCGCTCCGCCTTCGCCAAGCGGCTGGGGATTGACCGCTCGACGCTGGCGCAAATCCTGTCGCCGGCGAACAACCGGCTGCCGCGGGCGGAAACCCTGGCGGCGGTGGCGGCCGATCAGCAGGTCAGCATCGATTGGCTGCTCGGCCTGAGCCAGGAAGGGGCGCTGTCGGCGGCCATCATCGACCAGCCCTTCGAGATCGCCCCGGGCGGCCAGTCGCCAGCCGATGAGCGGCTCACCCGCTGGCATGCCGAGGCCGCCGGCTACAAGGTGCGCTATGTCCCATCGACTCTGCCGGATTTGCTGAAGACCGAAGAGCTCATCCGCTACGAGTACCGCGACTACCGCGGCCCGGTGCCGGAGTTGCGCATCGAAGCCTACACCGCCCGGTTGGAAAACCAGCGCCGGCCGGAAACCGATCTCGAGGTCTGCTGCCCGCTGCAGAGCGTCGAAAGCTTCGCGCGCGGCGAGGGCATCTGGCGGGATTTTCCCCTGGAGATGCGGCAGCGCCAGCTCGAAGCCATGCTCAGGCTTGTGGAAGAACTCTATCCTACGCTGCGCTGGTTCCTGTTCGACGGCGCCCAGCTCTACTCCGTGCCGTTAACCGTGTTCGGACCGATCCGTGCAGCCATCTATTGCGGACACATGTATCTCGTGTTCAATAGTACCGAACATATCCGCGTGTTGGCCGCTCATTTCGACAACCTCATCCGCCATGCTGTGGTACAACCCCCGGATATGCCGAAGCTGTTGCAAAAGCTGCTCGATGAGCTGAGCGGTAAGAGCAAGAAATCAGGGGGAAAGTCCAAGCATCATGGCCAAGCGTGAGACAAGGGCGGCGAAGCCTGCCCGGATCCGGGCGACCGGTGGGTGTTTGTGCGGCGCGGTGAAGTACGAAGTGAAAGGGGAGTTGCGGCCGGTCTGGAATTGCCATTGCGGCCAATGCCGGAAATTCCATGGCCATTTCGGCGCTTACACCAATGCGAAGAACAAGGACATCACCATCGTCGGACGCACAAATCTGAAATGGTACGTCTCGTCCAAGGTGGCGCGCCGCGGCTTCTGCGGGAAATGCGGTTCCAGCCTGTTCTGGCAGCGTTTCAAGGGCGATGGCATCAGCATCGCCGCCGGCACGATCGACGCGCCGACCCGGCTGAAAACGGTCGGCCACATCTTCACTGAACATAGCGGCGATTATTACAAGATCACTGACCGGCTCGATCGTTTCCCCGGCACGATGTCCGGCGCCACCGGCAACTGAACCGGCCGATACCCACATGAAGATCGCCAGCCTGCCAATGTACGATCTGCCGGAGATCGTGGCGGCGACGGACGCGTGGTGGCAGGCGATCGCGCGGGCGATGAGCCTGGAAGGAATTGCGGACATACCGAACGCGCTCACCCGGGGCGATGACTATATGGGTCCTTGGGACAAGCCCGATCTCTTGTTCAGCCAGGCCTGCGGCTATCCCTTCACCCACGATTTTCGGAATTCCCTCAGATACCTAGCGACGCCCGTCTATCTCGCCGATGGCTGCGACGGCGCCAGCTACCGGAGTTTCGTGATTGTGCGCAGCGGCGATCCAGCGCAATCCCTGGAAGATCTCCGCGGACGCCGCTGCGCCGTCAACGGTACCCATTCCCATTCCGGCTACAATATCCTGCGGGCAATGCTCGCGCCCCTGGCGGCGGGCGGTCCGTTCTTCAGCGAGGTCAAGGTCAGCGGCGGGCATGTCGCCAGCCTGCAACTGATAATTGATAATGCGGCTGACGCGGCAGCGATCGATGGCGTCACGCTGGCGCTGGTTGCCCGCTATCGCCCGGAGATGCGCAAGGCCGTGCGCGTCCTGGTGCCGTCGCCGTTCGCTCCCGGCTTGCCCTATGTGACGTCTCACAAAGCCGACAAGGAAACCGTCCGCAAGCTGCGCAACAGCGTCGGCGCGGCCTTGCAGGATCCCATGGCGCGGGAAGCCCGCATGGAGCTCTTGATCGTCGGCATTCAGGTCCTTCCGAGCAATGCTTACGCCGCGATCGATACCTTTGAAAATGCGGCAGTCTCCGCCGGCTATCCCGAAATCAAATAGGACCGCCGCCTTAGCTGGCCAACGGATAGTGGCAGAGCAGTTCGCGCCGTCCGGCGAGCAATGTCGGCCCCGGGCGGTCGATGCGGCAATTGTCGCGCTGGTGCGGACAGCGGGTATGGAACTCGCAGCCCGCTGGCCGGTGCGTCAGGCTCGGAACTTCGCCCTGCAGCTCCACATTTTCGCGCCGGCGGTCCGGATCGGGCACGGGCTGGGCCGCCAGCAGGCCGTGGGTATAGGGATGGCCGGGACGGCGGAAAATCTCGCCCGTCGGGCCACGCTCGATAAAACGGCCCATATACATGATCGCCATCTCGTCGCTGACATGGCGGACGACTGCGAGATTGTGGGTGATGATGATGTAGGTCAGGCCCAGTTCGCGCTGCAACCGAGACAACAGGTTGAGGATATCGCCCTGCACGGAGACGTCGAGCCCGGCCGTGGGCTCGTCGGCGATGATCAGTTTCGGCGATAGCGCCAAGGCGCGCGCCACGCCCACGCGCCGGGCCTGGCCGCCGGAAAGCTGATGCGGATAGCGGCTGGCGAAATCCGGCGGCAGCCCCACCAGCCCCAGCAGGCGCCGCGCCTCCGCCGGCAGGTCGCGTTGCTGCATGCCGTGGATCAGGAATGGCTCGGTAATCAATGTCTGCACCGACAGGCGCGGGCTGAGGCTGGCGACCGGGTCCTGGAACATCATCGCCACATTGCGCCGATAAGCCTGGATCGTCGCAGTGCTGCCCATCAAGGGTTCCGCGCCGTCGAAGGTGACGCGTCCGCTCCGGATCGGCGTCAGGCCGATGATGGCGCGGCCAAGCGAGCTTTTTCCCGATCCGCTCTCGCCGACGAGGGCGAAGGTGGTCCCAGGTTTCACGTCAAAGGAGACGTCGATGACAGCGTCGACAAAGCGGTTCTTAATTCCTGTCATCAGCGCCTTGACCGGTCCCATGACCTGGTAGCGCACATGCAGCTCGCTGACGCGCAGCAGGGCGCCATTTCCCGCAAGTTCAGCCATGGGCCAAGCCGTTCAGCAGATGGCAACGGGCGGATTGCGTCTCGCTCAGCGCCGTGTCCACGGGCGGCTTGTCCCGGCAGGGCTCGAAAACCCGCGGACAGCGGGGCGCGAACACGCAGCCCTTGGGATAGTTGAGCAGGTTGGGCACATCGCCGCTGATCGTCGGCAGTTCGCGCCGGGTCTCCTCGATTCGCGCGGGATCGCAGACCAGTAGCGCCTCGGTATAGGGATGGCGCGGCCGATGGAAGATATCCTGCACCGTGCCTTGTTCGACCACCTCGCCGGCATAGAGGATCACCACATAGTCGCAGAGCTCGGCGATCAGCCCGAGATTGTGGGAGATGAAGAGGATCGAACCCTTGAAATCCCGCTGCAGCTCCCGCAGCAGATGGACGATCTGCGCCTCCATGGTGACGTCCAGCGCCGTCGTCGGCTCGTCGGCGATCAGCAGTTCCGGATTGCCCAGCAGGCCCATGGCGATGGCGATCCGCTGCCGCATGCCGCCGGAGAATTCGTTGGGGAATTGATCGAGGCGCTGCCCGGCGTCGGGAATGCCCACGCGATGCAACAGCTCCGATGCCTTGCGCCGCTTGTCCGCCGCGCTGCCGGCATCGCGATACTGGATATCGACCATCTGCCGCCCGATCGACAGCACGGGATTCAGCGCCGTCATCGGATCCTGAAACACCATGGAGATCCGCCGCCCGCGCAGATCGCGGAGTTCGGCGAGGTCCAGCTTCAGCAGGTCGCGGCCGTCGAAGTGGATGCGGCCGCCGGAAATCGTCGCGTTGTTCTGCAACAGGCCCATGGTCGCCAGGGCCAGGGTCGACTTTCCCGAACCGCTCTCGCCGACCACGCCGACGATGCTGCCGCGCGGAACGGCCAGGCTGACATTGCGCAGTGCATGGACCGGCCCGCGCGCCGACCGGAAATCGATGGAGAGATTCTCGATCTGGAGCAGCGGCGCCGCGGCGGCCATCAGACGATTCGCCTCAGCTTGGGATCGAGCATGTCGCGCAGGCATTCGCCGAGGAAGGTGAAGCCGAGCGTAGTCAGGATCAGCGGGATGCCGGCTGCAACCACGATCCAGGGCGCCTCGCGGATCAGGTTGTATCCTTCGTTGAGCGTCCGGCCCCAGCTTGCCGCCGGCGGCGGCACGCCGAGCCCGAGGAAGCTCAGGCCAGCCTCCAGCGTGATGACGGAGGGGATATCCATGCTGGCGATGATCAGCAGCGGGCCCACGACATTCGGCAGCAGGTGGCGCAGCATGACGCGAACGGGACCTGCGCCCAGGGACCGCTCGGCCAGGATGAACTCGGAACTCTTCAGCGAAAGACGTCGCTGTGCGGACCAGGCGCGCATAGACCGGGGTCGTAGCTGACAACCACGACCAGCATGATGGTCTTCAAGCTCGCGCCCAGCAGCGTGACCACCGTCAGCGCCAACATGACGATGGGAAAAGAATAGATAGTGTCGAACAGCAACAGCAGAGCGTTATCAAGCCAGCGCGGGCCATAGCCCGCCAGCATGCCGAGCGTCAGCCCGAGAACCAGCGAGATGGCAATGGAGCTGACTCCGACGATGAGCGCGATCTGGCTGCCCTTGATGATGCGGCTGAAGATATCGCGGCCCATCTGGTCGGTGCCGGCGAGATGGGTCAGGGAAAATCCCTGCAGCCGATCCGGAATGTTCATCTTGTTCGGCTCGAACGGAACGATGAAATCCGCGAAAATACCGGTGATCAGTAGCAGGGCGACGAGTGCCAGTCCTAGCAGTCCCAGCGGCTCATGCAGGAACCGCTGGACCACGGTCCGCAGCGTCGAGGGTGGGCCGGCGACCGCGGCAGCGGGCACCGTTGCGATATCAGAGGCTTGCACGGACACGGGGATCCAACCTTGCGATCAGCAGATCGGCCAGCATGGTGCCGAAGGAGAACAGGGTCACCGTGATGAAGACCGCCCCCATTACTATCGGGTAGTTGCGGAAATTCACGGCGTCCACCACGAGCTTGCCGATGCCCGGACGGGCGAAGATGACCTCAGTGAAGACCGCGCTGGACAGCAGGGTTCCGAACGCCAGGCTGATCAGCGTTATCGTCGGCAGGATGGCGATCCGCAGGGCATAGCTGAAGATGATCGATCGCTCCCGCAGGCCGAAGGCGCGGGCGGTGCGTACATGATGCTCGCCCATGACTTCCAGCATCGACGCGCGGACCAGGCGCGCGAGATAGCCGACCCAGCCGAGCCCCAGCGCGAATGCCGGCATCACCAGATGATGGAGCTGATCGGCAAGATCGCCGCGGTCGCCGGCGCCGATGGCCGGGAACCAGTTCAGCTTCACGGCGAAGACAAGCATTGCATAGACGGCGACCACGAAGGACGGGATGGAAATCGTGCCAACCGATATGACGCCGGTCAGCTTGTCGATGGCGCTGTTGCGCCGGACGGCGGAGAAGCAGCCGAGCGGAATGCCCAGAATGACCGCCCAACCGAGCCCGGCGCCGATCAGCGTCAGCGTGTAGGGCAGCGTTTCCGCAACCACGGTAGCGACCGGTCGCTTGCTCCACATGTCCTTGCCGAGGTCGCCGACGACGGCCTTTCCCAGAAAAACGGCGATCTGAATCGGCACCGGCCGGTCAAGGCCCATTTCCCGGTACTTGGCCTCGCGCATTTCCGGCGTGGCGCGAGGGCCCAGCATGATGACCACCGGGTCGCCGGGGATCACATGGATGAGGCTGATCAGCCCCGTGATGGCGACAGCGCAGATCAACAGGGCCAGGGCAATTCGCTGCAGGGCGTATGCCAACATCTTCGTGCGAAACCTAGGTTCCGGCCAAGTTCATACAGCGCTCCGGCCGGCAAGCCGGAGGAAGCGGCGGCGCCAGAGCCGGAGACACCCATAACCGTAGTTCCGATCCATGGGCGTCTCCGGTCTGTTGCAGTCGCGGCACCTAGGCCTTGGTGAAGCGTTCCACCAGCAACTCGGCGCCGGCATCGAAGGCCGGCTTGATGCTGTTCTTGTGAATGTAGTTCACGGGCTCATGGGTGATCCAGAGATAGGCGCCGGTAGCCTCCATGATCTCCTGCATGCGGACATAACCTTCCGCACGCTTGGCCGTATCCTGCTCCGTGAGACCCTTGGTCCAGAGATCCTCGAATTCGGGGTCGGACCAGCGCTCCCAGTTCCAGATGCCCACTTGGCTCTTGACGAACCATTGGATCATGTCAGCGGGATCGGGCGACGTCCGATAGCGCATGATCCAAAGCTGCAGCGTCTTCCACTCCTCGCCCTGGCCCTCAAGGCCGAGATTCCAGAACGGGCCGGAATCCAGGGGGATGATTTCGACCTTGATGCCGACGTCGGCCAGATTCGTCTGGATGATTTGGGATGCGACGAGCCGGTCCTGTTGGTTCAGCGTCTTCAGTTCAAGCGACAGGTCGGTGACGCCGGCTTCCGCCAGCAGCGCCCGAGCCTCGTCGGGATCGTACTTGTAGCCCGATGCCGGGCGGGCGCCGAGGATGCCGATCGGTACGACGCCGTTTGCCTTCGGCGAAACGCCTGCATAGGCCGCCTGCAGGATCGAGTCGACGTCGATGGCGCGCTGGATCGCCTTGCGCACGCGAATGTCCTTCAGCTTCTCATGCTCGCAATTCATGCCCATCCAGGTACAGAACGGGCCGGCGACTTCGAAGATCGTGGAATCCGGCAGCGGATTCTGCTTGTAGCGGGCGGCGGTATCCGGCGTCACGTTCGTGCCGTCAATCTCGCCGGCCTCATAGGCCAGTTCGGCCGCCTTGTTTTCTTCGACGTCGATGATGTGCACTTCGCTGAACGCAGGCTTCGTGCCTTGCCAGTTCGGGTTGGACTTCAGAATGGCCTTCTGCTTCGGCTGCCACTCCGCAAACGTATACGGCCCGCACTCCGCAGGAATTTCAGTCGTGAACTTCTTCTCCGGCAGCTTTTCGACCGCGGCCTTGCACAAGATACGTGCCGGATTCCGAGGAGATCGCGACCAGCCACAACGGAACGAACGACTCCTTCAAGACGATCGTGCCGCTGTACTTGTCGGCGACATCAACTCTGTCCAACGTCGGCCAACGGCCGCTCCAGTCGGATTTGATCATTCGCTCGAAAGAGTACTTCACGTCTTCGGCAGTGACTTCGCCATTGTCGCCGCTCCACATGAAGCCGGGCTTCAACTTGAAGCTGATCCGCAGCGGATCGTCGGTCTGCTGCAGCGATTCGACATAGTCTGAAGGCGCCCAGCCCCAAGTGCCATTGGCGTCCTGCACCGGTACTGCCAGCCGCGGCATGGTGCCGAATTGAATGGTAGTCTCGGCGCCGCCGATCATGTAACCGGGATCCAGAACCTGGATGTCGGCCTCCATGCGGACCTTCAGGATGTCGCCTTCCTGCGCCAGGATATTCCTGGGCTTGATGCCCAAGGCAATCGCCGCACTCACCGTCGCGGCGCTGGCCACGAATTTGCGACGGCCGATGTTGTATTTTGTCATGCCCTCTCTCCCTGATTTATTGCCCGGTGCCCAGGCCCAAGCTTCTTTCATCAACAATTCTAACGACCAAGGGCCGCGGGCCACAAGGGACTTGGCTGACCGCCCAGGGCGCTGCGGCCGCGAACCATTGGCCGGATTGATCGCGACGGGGCGACCGGCAACCGCCCAGATGCACCCTGGGATGCCGTCGGCGGTCTTCCGGATTAGGAAAAATCCCGGGGTATGCGCCGCTGCCAACTCCGTGTGAGTATGCGTTTTTCTCCCTCGAAGGCGTCCAGGGTCGCATCGAGAATGTACTCCTGCGACGTGCAACTCATCCTGGTGTGGGTGTCGACCCGCGTCTGCCAGCTACCGCGGCCGACCTTTCGGCTATTCCTGATGTCGCAGCGGGCACTCGCCGGATCGTGATCGCCGATGCGGAAGTGCTCCTCCTTTATCGCTTCGTACTCCAGGGCGGAAGCTTCGGCGATCGTATGCCCGCCATCCTCCCGGCTGCGCAACGACGTTTCACCGGCTACCAGATCCCGGGTGATCCATTCCTCCGTCTTCGCCGGGCGCAGGACGGTCGGCTTTTGCGGCCGCGCGGTTTCCGCCGGCGCAAACGGCGCCAGCTTGCTGTCCTCGTCGCGCGGCTCTCGAACAGGCAATTCCAGGGAGCTGGCGCCCCCCTGCAGAGTCAGCGTCACTGGTTCCGGCGCCGGCCAGGCGATCGGCCAGTAGGAACTCGACACCGCGACGCGGATGCGGTGACCGGGTGCAAAAGAATGCGCGATGTCGCAGAGCTGCACCCGTACGCGATAGCGCTTCCCCGGTTCCAGCGCCGTGGGAAATTCGTGGCTGTCGCGGTGATTGAGATTCAGCAGGCCGTAGCTGACGCGCACGGACTCGCCATCAGGCGCCACGTCGCAGAGCCGGACGCAGACCTGCGCCTGCGGCTTGTCGGCGGCGACATCGAGGGTGACGACCGGCGCGCCCATGATCTCGACTCGTTCTTTCAAGACGGCGCTGTCGACGCAAAGCGACTTGCCGTCTTCCTCCCGCTGATCGTCGGGCTGGTCCGGCGCGTGCCCATACGAGCACCAATGCCCCGCCAGATATCCGATGCTAAGCGGCGAACGCAGGACGAGGGGAGTCTCCGTGCCAGGCTTCTCGCCAAGACCATCCGCGTTGAGAGACAGGCGCTTCGCCTTGATGTTCGGGCTCGGCCAGGACGGCTCGGCCACCCAGCGGCCCGGCCGCTCCTTGTAGTAGGTCTGTGCTGGCGCCGTGTCCTGCATCCAGACCCGGTACATCGGTTCCGCCATGATGCCGGTGTCCTGGCCCTTCAGCCATTGATCCCACCAGCGCAGGCATTCCTGCAGGAAGCCGATGCGCGGCCCGGGCTCGGCGAAATGCGCATAGCGGTGGGCCCAGGGACCGACCAGCCCCTTGCGCGGCACTTTCAATCCCGCCAGCAGCCGCGGGATTGCATTGGAGTATCCGTCGGCCCAGCCGCCGACCGCATAGATGGGGCATTTGATATCGTCATAGTTCTCGCAAACCGAGCCATGCTTCCACATGGCGTCCCGCCGCTGATGCTCCAGCCAATTGGCGATCAGCAGCGGATGGTTCTCCAGACGGTGAATCCACATCTCCCGCCAGCGCTCGCCCACCAGCGCCGGATCGGGCGGATGGCCCTGGATGGCGAACATCGCCGAGGCCCAGGCCAGATTGTCCACCAGCATGCAGCCGCCCATGGCGTGGATGTCGTCGGCATAACGGTCATCGGTGGAGCAGAGCGTGATCACCGCCTTGAGTTCAGGCGGACGCCGCGCCGCAACCTGCAGCCCGTTGAAACCGCCCCAGGAGATGCCGATCATGCCGCAGGCGCCCGTGCACCAGGGCTGCGCCGCCAGCCATTTCAGCACCTCCAGGCAGTCGTCATGCTCCTGCTTGGTGTATTCGTCCAGGGAGATGCCGTCGGATTCGCCGAAGCCGCGCAGGTCAACCCGCACGCCGGCATAGCCATGGCCGGCGAAATAGGGATGGGTCAGCGCATCCCGGCTCGCGGTGCCGTCGCCGTCCCGCTTGCGATAGGGCAGATACTCGAGAATGGCCGGCACGGGATTCTTCTCCGCATCCTCCGGCAGCCAGATACGCGCGGCGAGTTTCACGCCGTCGGACATCGGAATGAAGGTATTGACGATTTCCCGCACCTTGCGGGGAAAATTCTCGACGACGCGCATAGGCCCTCTCTGAACGCTGGTTCGGTTTATTCTTCTCGCTTCATTCCACGGTCAGGCGGGCATTGAAGGCGACGGAGATCCGTTCGCCGCCGCCGCGATAGGGAAATACCGCGTGGCGGAGATAGCTGGGAAACACGACGACGTCGCCCGATAGCGGAACGACGTTATGCTGCATGCGGCGGCGGCGGATCTGATACATCTCCGCCCCCGGCCGCGGATCGTAGAAAGTGATGCTGCCGCCCGGACCAGGTTCCTTGGTCTGACCGATGACCGGCGGCACCTCGACATAATAGACGCCGCTGATATGCGCCTCCGGATGCACATGGGGCGTGTTGTAGTCGCCCTCGCGCATCAACACCGCCCAGCCCCAGATGCGCGCATCGACATTCTTGGGCGCCGACGTCAACTCGATGCGGAAATAGCGGGGCAGGTAGGCCTGCACGGTTGCATGAATCTGCTGCTGCAGTGTCTTGACCGCCTCATGGTCGACATAGAGGAAGTTGGTGTCGGTCTGGAAGCCGCCATGGGTCGAACTTCCCGGCGCGGTGTTCGGCGTGGTGTCCCGCAGTTTCCGCACCAGCGCGGCAAGTTCGGCATTCAGCGGGCCGTTTTCGGGGCTGCGGCGGTGCAGCACCAGCGTCGGGAACTGCTCGATGAACTGGTCCTGTGTGGTTCCCATATTCATGAACGCGCCGCCATCGGTCATTCGCGCCAGAGTTCGTTCTTATAGACTTGCCCGCCCTTCATGACGAGGGCGATCCGGGTCAATTCCTCGATGTCATCGAGCGGATTGCCGCGGCAGGCGATAACGTCGGCGAACTTGCCGGCCTCCAGGCTGCCGAGGTTCTTCTCCTGCCGCAGGAGCCGCGCCGGATTGATCGTGGCAGCATGGATACTCTCCGCCGGCGTCATCCCGGCATCCCGCACCATGAACACGCATTCCGAGGCGTTCATGCCATGATGATTGCCCGGCGTGCCGGCGTCGGTGCCCATGGCGATGCGCGCCCCCATCTTGTGGGCGCGCTTGATCGTCTCGATATGGATGTCGTTGAACTCCAGCATGCGCTTTCGCAGGTGCTCGGGCATCGACTGCACCATGCTGTTGTCGCGGATCAGCAGCTCGCCGGCGCAGATCGTCGGCACGATGTAGATGCCTTTCTCGGCGATGCGCCTCAGCGCCGCTTCGTCGGCGAAGGTGCAATGCTCGATGCTGTCGACGCCGGCCTCGATGCAGTTCTCGATGCCGCGGCAGGCATGGGCATGGGCGGCGACATGCTTGAAATTATCGTGCGCGATCTCGACCGCCGCTTTCAACTCCTCCAGCGTGAACTGGATCGCCCGGGCGTCCTCGTTCTCCGACGAGAGCATCGCCCCAGTGGCCATGACCTTGATCAGATCGGCGCCCTTGGCCAATTGCTTGCGCGCGGCCTGCTTAACCGCGTCCGGCCCGTCGGCCACCTCGTACATGCCGGGATAATAGTCGACGGTTTGCGTGGTGATCGACAGCAGCCGGCCGGCGAGGAACAGCCGCGGCCCGGTCGCCAGCCCCTGATTGATGGCGTCGCGCACCGCCATCTCCACATAGTTCCAGCCGCCCACATCCCGCGCCGTGGTCACGCCGGCCTGCAGCGTCCGCTCCGCCGCCTTCGCCGTATAGAGCGCGACCGCGGCATCCGTGCGGTTGGCGCCAGCGGCCGGGATCGGCGAGCTCGGTCGGAATGGTCAGATGCACATGGCAATCGATCAGGCCCGGCAGCAGCCAGGCGCCTGGCATTTCATAGACGTCGTCCTTGCGGTCGGGCTTGGCCTGGGGCGTGATGACAGCGATCCGTTCGCCCTCGATGCCGATATCGGCGCGCTGGAAACTTCCTTTCGCCACATCGAACACATTGCCGCCCACCAGCCATCGCATCGCCGTTATCCAATCACTTCTTGTTGCAAGCTATAACGCGCCGTCATAGGCGGCCTGGAATATCTTGACCATCTCCGCATGGCCCACCGGCACCGGATTGGTCGTCGCGCAGCCATCCGCCGCCGCCTTGGCCGCCACGATTTCCACTTCCTCCGCCGGCACGTTCAGATCCTCCAGAGTCTCCGGGATATCGAGCTGCGCGCGAAGCTGGAGAACCCAGTCGAGCACAGCGCCGAAAGACGATGTCGGCAGCTCCAGGTAATGCGCCAGCCGGCGCATCTTCGGCTGCAGCGCGGCCTCGTTGAACTTCAGCACATAAGGCATGACCACGGCATTGGTCAGCCCGTGATGGGTGTCGTACATGGCGCCGATCGGATGGCTCAGGGCATGCATCGCCCCCAACCCCTTGCGGAAAGCGGCCGCAGCCATCATCGCCGCCGACAGCATCTGCGCGCGTGCCTCGATGTTGGTTCCGTCGGCAACGGCCACCGGCAGCCACTCCGCCACCAGCCGCATGCTCTCCAGCGCCATGCCGTCGGCCATCGGGTCATAGTCGGGGACGCAATAGGCCTCCAGCGCATGGGACAGCGCATCCATGCCGGTCCAGGCCGTGAGATTGCGCGGCAAGCCGATGGTCAGCTCCGGATCGCCGATGACCGCCCGCGCCCGCATCTTCCCGTGGGCGAGGATCTCCTTCACTTTCGTCGTTTCGTTGGTGATGACCGCGCCGCCATCCATCTCCGAGCCGGTGCCCGCGGTGGTGGGAATGGCGATGATCGGCGCCGCCTTCACCTCGCCCTTGAGCGGCGGCCCGCCCCAGGTGAAATCCCAGAGCGACCGCTGCGGCTGCTGCGCCATGACCGCCACGCATTTGCCGGCATCCAGCGCGCTGCCGCCGCCGAAGGTGATGACGCCGTCATGGCCGCCGGCAAGATAGGCGGCCACGCCGTCTTCCACATTGCGGCTGATGGGATTGCTGCGCACGCCCGCATAGAGGCCGGTGGCGATGCCGGCCTCCCGGTTGATCTCGATTGCCCGCTGGACGATGGCGCTGTTGCCCAGGCCGCTGTCGGTGATCAGCAGCGGCCGCGCGATACCCAGCGCCCGGCAGCTTGCGGGCAACTCGGCGAGCCGTCCGGGACCGAATCGCACGGGAACGACCGGATGCCAGTCGCCCCGAAAAAGATTGCTGATACTCACAATGCCTCCCACCAGACCCTGGGCTGGGAGGCTAACGGTCCCGGGATGCCTCTGGCAACCCGGGCCGGGTTATGGCTATCGCCGCGCCGCGAACTGCAGCACCATGCCGCGATTTTCCTCCATATCCTCGATATCCATGGAGACGATCTGCAGCCGCGCGGCGATGCAGCGGAGATCGTTGGCCTTGCCGGGAATGCTGGGCGCCGCCGCCAGCAATGAAGCGGCCGTGTGGTTGAGCAATTGCACGATGTCGTCCCGAGTCATGGCGAACCGTCCTTCCATATTTTCATAGGAGTGGCGGGGCTCCGCGGGAAGGGCGATCCTGTCGCCAGTTCCCTTGAGTGCACCGCTCGTTGTCAGCACCATGCACAGGAGTTGTGACGATGACGTGACGGCGCGGTGGTAATTGCGCGACCGTGCGCTGCGATCCTATGCAGCGATTACAATTTCTGTTCGCTGCAGGTCTCCAGCAACTGCCAGAGTTCGGCCGCGCGCGCTTTGCCAGCCTTGGGCGAATAGCCCATGCGCAGTTCGACATAAGATGAGGCCGCCGTGAGTTCGCGTCCGGTCATCACCCAGAGCGGAACGAGATCCGCCTTGTTCGCCAGCTCCATGGCGACGAAGACCTTGCCGCCGTCGGCAGGCGGAAGCTCGACCTTCGGATAGCTTTCCGTCACCAGGCCGAGATCGCCGAGCACCATGTTGCTGCCCTTGTTGGCCTTCACCGCGGCGCAGGCGAGCAGCGCCGGCGCGGGCCGTCCGAACTGCGCTTCCCGCACCACGGTTCCTGGCGTGATTTCAGCCGCCGTGTCGGCGGGCTGGCTTTGCTGGCCACCGCAGGACGCAAGCAGGAGGATCGCTGGAATTGCCGCAGCTACGGAGAATTGCCGCATCTATACCTTACCTTGCTGTGTATCGGGCGCTTCAGGCCCGGCTGGCGCCATAGTAGAGTGTAACCGTGTGCTTGGCTTCGGCGAAAAATAGCCAGCGTTCAGTCAATATCCCCGCCGTTGTCGCCGCTGCACCGGCGATCGTCAAGACTATCGCCGGTGCAACCAGGCCATTAACAATCGCCGCGCCCGCCAGCACCGTCAGCATCAGCGGCAGCAGGAACGCCAAGAGGGTCGCAAAGATCCGCAATTGCAGGGCGTGCTTGCGGGCGACCCGGAAGCCCATCTCGCGCATCAGATAGTTCTCCTCGGTATGGGGCGCGTCGAGAAGCCGCACCTTGCCCAGATGACCGAGACCGGTCGCCGTCTCCGCCGAACTCTCGCTGCGCACGAGGTCGATATGCCGCCAATAGGCCAGTTTCACCAGCCAGGCTATCGATTGGATCAGCACCAGGATCGCCGATATCCAGATGCTGCCGAAGCCAAACGCGAACAGCAACGCCGCGAGCCAGGACGCACCCGTCGCCAGCCCCAGCAACAGGTAGCACGGCACGACATAGCCGTTGTTCCAGGCGGCGATCGGCTTCAGCGTCGCATAGATCATGGCTGTGCAATAAACAGTGAGTCCCGCCCAGACTGCGGTCAAGACGCCGAAGAAGCTGATGCTGCTGCTCATGTCAGCGCCGAAGATCCAGCCGAGCGCAAAAATACCGGCGGGAATGAACGTGATCAGGCTGGCCATGCCTTCGCGCGACAGCCAGGAGGAACGCCATTGCGACAGCGCGCGCCAGGCTCTTTCAGGATGACCAAGATGCTTGGTTGACGACAGCAGCCCGAAGATGATTGCGGCAAACGCGATTCCGAAAGCGGCAACTCCGAGCCAGCGGTCCGGCGTCAGCCATCCGGTGGCGGCGCCGACGCCCAGCAAACACAGCATGCCGTAGCCGGCGCCGGAGATGACCGTGAACAGGATGACCGAGAACGCGGGATGCATGGCCTGGGCGGCGCGGCTCTAGCGCGACAGGATGCGGTCGACCCACCGCAGGAACGGATTGGCGATATCGCCATTGGCAGGCGGATCCAGCTCCGCCTTCGCGCCCGTGCATCCCGCGCTTTCCTGGCGTGGCCGCGGCGGCAGATATTTGTTGACCGGCTCATAGCCCAGCTCCGGCATCAGATCATAGCCGCTGCGCTCCGCCACCAGGCGCGACACGGCCGAGTTCGGATCGCCGAGATCGCCGAAGTGCCGTGCATTCACCGGGCAGGTGGCGACGCAGGCCGGCACACGGTCGATCTCCTCGAGATTTTCATTGTAGATCTTGTCGATGCAGAGCGTGCATTTCTTCATCACGCCGACATCTTCGTCATATTCCCGCGCGCCATAGGGGCAGGCCCAGGAACAGAGCTTGCAGCCGATGCAGATATCCTCGTTCACCAGCACGATGCCGTCTTCCGCGCGCTTGTAGGAGGCGCCCGTGGGGCAGACCTCGACGCAGGCCGGCTGCTCGCAGTGCAGGCAGGAACGCGGGAAATGCACGGTGCGGCTCGACGGTCCGTCGCCGGCCTCGAAACTGTGCACGCGGTTGAACCAGACGCCCGACGGCTTCGCGCCATAGGGATCCCTGTCGGTCAGCGGCGCCATCTGGCCGCCGCTGTTCCATTCCTTGCAGTTCACCGCGCAGGCATGGCAACCGACGCAGATGTCCAGGTCAATAACCAGGCCCAGTTTCTTCGGGCTCGGATTGCGGGGGAGGGAAGTCATTGCAATTTTCCAACGCGGCGCTGCGCAAACCACAATGCGCAATCTTCCCCCCTTGAGGGGGAAGATGTCTCATCGCGCGTCAGCGCGAAGGGACAGAAGGGGGGTATCTCAATGCCGGGCGCAGTCGGTGCACTCCGAAGCAATGCCAGTTTGGACTCCCGACGCTCGAGCCGACCCCCCACCCGCTCGCTTCGCGAGCGACCGCCCCCTCAAGGGGGGCGATTTGATGGTTGGGTGAGTTTTTTCGAATGAAATGCGCACTAGGTCTCTCACTCGCCGCGGCCGCGGAAGCGCGCGCCGTAGCGCAGCAGTGCCGGCTTTTCGTGGCTCACGGGCGCTTTCAGGTTCGCGAACTGCGGCTCGCTCTGCGGCCGCTCATCCTCCGAACATCTCTCGATGCGCACCCGCAGATCGTACCAAGCCGCCTGACCAGTGATGGGATCGCTGTTGGAATAGCGATGCCCGTCCGCCTTCGGCGGCAGCAATTCCGAGATCAGGTGATTGAGCAGGAATCCCTGGCGCCCCTCCGCCGCCTGCGGGGCCAGGTTCCAGGCGCCCCTCCGCTTGCCGATGGCGTTCCAGGTCCAGACCGTGTCCGGGTTCACGCCTTCCATCGCCTTGACCGGCACCTTGATGCGTCCGTGATGGCTGATGAGCCAGACCCAATCATCGTCGGCGAGATCGAGCTGCTTCGCGGTCTGCCGGTTGATGTACAGGTGATTGCGGCCATGGATCTGCCGCAGCCAGGCGTTCTGTGATCCCCAGGAGTGATACATGGCCATCGGCCGCTGGGTCAGGGCGTGCAGCGGGAAATCGCGCGCCTCGATCGCCGCTTCCTCGAACGGCGGATACCAGATCGGCAGGGGATCGAAGTATTTTCGCAGGCGCTCGCGATACTGCTCCGGCGGATGCACGTGACCATGCCCATCCGCCGCCAGCCGGAACCGCTGCAATGGCTCGCTGTAAATTTGCAGCACGATCTGCTCGACGCGATCTACCAGCCCGAACTCCGCCGCCCATTGCAGATAGTCTCTGTTGGCGTGACGGTAAAAGCGCTGGTTCTCCGTCCAGTTCATGGCGCCAGAAGCAGCCATTGGCGATATAGCTCTCGATTTGTTTCGGATTTGGCGCGCCCTTGCCGTGCTCATTCCCGTTGCCGCGCCAGCCCGCCAGCATGCCGATGCCCGGCCGCCGTTCATGATTGACCATGTAATCGGGGAAGAAGCCGGGATACTTCGCGGAGCCATCTTCCTTGATCAGCCCCGGCAACCCGAGCCGCGCGCCAAGATCGATCAGCACATCCTGGAATGGCCGCACATCCCGGTCCGGCTTTACGCACCGGCTGGCGGATCGCATCGCCGGCACCGTCGGCATCGCAGATCGGCCGGTCCATCAGGGATATGCAGTCATGCCGCTCGAGATAGGTGGTATCCGGCAGGATCAGGTCGGCATAGGCCACCATCTCCGAGAAATAGGCGTCGGCATAGATGATGTGCGGGATCTTGTAACCGCCGGTCGCCGGATGCTTGTCGGTGAGCATGCGCATAGTGCCGGCGGTGTTCATCGCCGAATTCCAGCTCATGTTCGCCATATAAAGAAACAGCGTGTCGATAGGGTAGGGATCGCCGGCGTGGGCATTGGCGATCACCATATGCATCAGCCCGTGGGCCGAGAGTGGCGCTTCCCAGGAGAAGGCCTTGTCGATGCGGCGCGGCGAACCGTCGGGCTCGATCAGCAGATCCTCAGGCCCTTGCGGAAATCCCAGCGGCGGCCCCTGCAGCGGCGTGTTCGCGGCCACCTGGCCCGGCTTGCCGCCCGGCCGGATTGGCGGCGGGCAGGGACGCGGGAAGGGCGGCTTGTAGCGCCACCCGCCGGGAGTATCGATGCTGCCCAGCAGCATCTGCAGCAGATGGATCGCGCGGCAGGTGTGGAATCCGTTGGAATGGGCGGAGATGCCGCGCATGGCATGCATGCTGACCGGGCCGTCCGATGAAGCGGTCATGGACACGGCCGGCCCAATCGGTCCAGCTTTGCTTGATCTCGATCTGCTGTTCGAAGGCGGCGTGGGCGAGTTCGGCGGCGATCCGCTTGATGGTCTCGGCGGCACCCCGGTCTGTTCGGCCACGGCCTCCGGCGCGTATTTCGTATCCAGATAGCGTTCCGCCATCAGGTGAAACGCCGGCCGCGCCTTCGTGCCGTCAGCCAGAACGAACTCGCCGATCAGCGCCGGCGCCACGTCCGCCGCCAACGCATTGGTCGCGGCGCGGCGCGACTGGTTCCAGCAGAGCGGATGGCCCTGTTCGTCGCGGGCGATGAGACCGTCACGCGGGCCATCAGGCTCATGGATCACCAGCCAGGGCGCGTTTGTATAGCGCACCAGGAAATCCAGATCGATGCGGTCGGCCTTCAGCAGCTCATGTACCAGCGCCAGTACGAACAGGCCATCGGTGCCCGGCCGGATGCCGATCCATTCGTCGGCGATGGCGCTGTAGCCGGTGCGGATCGGATTGACGGAGATGAACTTGGCGCGCTCGCCAGCCGGCCGGCCCTTGATCTTGCCGAGCCCGATCTTGATCGGGTTGCTGTCATGATCCTCGGCCACGCCGAACATCATGAAATAGCGCGTGCGCTCCCAGTCCGGCTCGCCGAATTCCCAGAACGAGCCGCCGATGCTGTAGAGGCCGGCCGCCGCCATATTGACGGAGCAGAACCCGCCATGGGCGGCGTAGTTGGGCGTGCCATATTGCTGCGCCCACCACCCGGTCAGCGCCTGGCTCTGGTCGCGTCCTGTGAAGAAGGCAAGCTTGCGCGGATCGCTCTTCCTGATGTCGCCGAGCCATTGCCCCGCCAGCGCCAGCGCCTCGTCCCAGGTGATGGCCTTGAATTCTCCGGCGCCGCGCTCGCCAACCCGCAGCAGCGGCGACTCCAGCCGCGCCGGCGAATAATGGTTCATGATCCCCGCCGAACCCTTGGCGCAGAGCACGCCCTTGTTCACGGGGTGGTCGCGGTTGCCTTCGATGTACCTGATGGCGCCGTCGCGGAGATGCACCTTGATGCCGCAGCGGCAGGCGCACATGTAGCAGGTTGTCGTCTTCACTTCGTCGGCCACCTTGGGCGACAGATCGACCTGCTCGGCGACCGTGGCGAACGGGTTAAGGCTCATGGGCTGGGGATGTCTGCTGATAAGGCGCGGAAGACCCGCCGCCGGCGCGGTTGGTACCATGGGCGGCCGCCCCGGCAACGGATGATTTGTGCAGATCGCATGGATTCATCTGTCGGTTGCCGCGCTGGTAGCATATGGCACCGCCGCACCGCTAGAGTCCAGTCGTCCTGCGGCGTTGGGCGCAGGATCGCTAGGACGTCCGCGACTTGCCGCCAAAAGCTCGGTGGCGCCCCGCCGCAAAGGCCCGCGCGACCACCGCTTCGGGTGGCGATCCCTCGGCGAACAGCTCACCGGCGTCCAGATGGGTCTTCGCCAGCAGGCGGCGCAGGGTATCGTCATGCTCTTCGATCGAGCCATCCCCTAGGATATGATTGATTCGGGCTCCCCGCAGGGCCAGATGTCGGCTCACCAGCAGGAAACGGTGACAGTCCAGGGGCTCGCGCTCGGCGCACATGAGCGCGATCCTGTGGCGGCCCGCTCCGTCGATCACCCGGTCCAGCCCGTTCCGGAAGGACTCGGTCGCGGCGATCTTCTCGTAGTCGGGCGCGCCGTCGCATAGCAGCGCCGGGTCCTTCCGCATGCCGCCAAGCTCCTCGCCCAGGAACACGTAGGCAATCCCCTCTTGCGGCAGTGTCTCTGCAAGTGCCGGCTTGCTGAACTGGGGATGGCGCCGCGAAAACGGCGTCGAGCGCACGTCGGCCAGAGCCGTGATCTCCGAGCCGCGCAGCAGCGCGATGAACCGCTCCCGCGGATGATTAGAATGGCCGATTGTGTAGACCGTGGTCATGGCGATGCGGATGGCTGTCAATCGAGGATTCGAACCTACATAATGTAAGGCCGCAGCGCCCTAATCCAAGCAACTCAACGAGCCGTCATGACCAGCACAACGTCCGCACCCCTCATCCTCGACGCCAAGGGCCTGAAATGTCCGTTGCCGGTCCTGCGCGCGCGCAAGGCGATGAAGGACGTGCCGCCGGGCGGACTGCTCCAGGTGCTGGCCACCGATCCCGGCGCGCCCAAGGATTTCATCCATTTCTGCGAGACCACCGGCAACGAGCTGGTGGAAAACCGCCAGGACGGCGACGTTTATATCATGACCATCAAGCGCGCGGCGTGACCTAATTCCCGCCGGACGCCTTCCTGCGCCTCGACATAGTACTTCGTGGCGCCGTCATGGAGCGGGATGGGCAGGCCGATCAGCGCGTTCTCCACCCGGATCTTGCGGCCGAGCGCACTGCCTTCATCCAGGATCTGCCGGGTCGAGGGATGCCATAGCGACTTGGTGAGTTCATAGGCCAAGTCCTCGGCCATGCTGTCGAGCACCAGCCAATAGGTGCCGATGCCCACCGTCACGACCGACGCCTCGTTGCGGTAATTGCCCGAGGGAATGACGTCGAGGGTCAGGAACGGGTTGGCCTCCCGCAGGGCCTGCGCCTCCTTGCCGTCCACCGGCAGCAGCCGCACCGGGATCGTCTCTGTCAGCTGCAGGATCGAGGGAATCGTATCGCCGCCGACAACGAAGAAGGCATCGAGCGTGCCCTCCTGCAGTTCCCGCACCGCGTCGCCGATCGACAATTGCTCGCCCTTCAACATGCGCGGCTTCAGGCCATAGGCCTCGATCACCAGCGATGCCGTCGCCCGCGTGCCCGAGCCGCGCTCGCCCAGCGATACCCGGTGGCCTTTGAGGTCGGGAATGCTCTTGATCGGCGATTCCGCGCGGACGACGATCTGCAGGCTTTCCTGATACAAATTGGCGATCGCCCGCAGATTGGCCTGCGGCAGTTTCGACTGATACATGCCGGAGGCGGAGTAGGCCCAATAGGCGATGTCGCACTGGGACAGGGCGGACTCGACCATCCCTTCGGCCAGCAGCTTGATATTCTCCACCGAACCGGTGCTGGTCTCGGCCACGGCCACCAGCCCGGGCACGCCGCAGGCGCCGCCCTTGTCGCAGGGCCGCGACCCCGGCGGGTTGCTGACCGCCGTGGCCAGCAGGCCGCCGATGTCGAAATAATTGCCGTCGGTCGGACCGGTGGCGATGCGGAAGAAGGAAACGTCCTCCTCCGGCTGGACCTGCGATGTCGCTCGCTGCGCCAGCAGGCCAAGCGAGGCCGCTGCCGGCAGCGCCGCCAGGCCTGACAACAGGCGGCGCCGCGACCAAGCCTGCCGGAAGATTCGCTGCCCTGCGCGCGCGATATCCATTCGGGGCTCGCCGTCGATTTCGATCCGTTTCACTGGACCCAATTGAGTCATGAAGTTTGTTGAAAATGAGGCGCCAAGCCAAGGA
This sequence comes from uncultured Alphaproteobacteria bacterium, assembly GCA_963851215.1. Classification (GTDB taxonomy): domain Bacteria; phylum Pseudomonadota; class Alphaproteobacteria; order Dongiales; family Dongiaceae; genus DATKFM01. The sequence continues at coordinate 152,548 of CAWKOG010000020.1, read as the reverse complement.
CCAACGTCACATTTCCGGCTGGTCCAGGCTGATTTTTCCGCAATCGCGGCCGCCCGTTGCTGCTCACGGGAATGTGTTTCACCGCTGAACAGCTTTGCTGAAGTTTCTCATAACGCCCCGCTCGACCCATGTGGCGGGAGTAACGCCTACGTTCTGCCGCTCTCCCGCTTGCCGAACAGCATGGTGATGTTGATGCGGCGGTTCTCGTAGCCGTCGCGGAAGTTCAGCTTTCCCGTCTCGTGGAACAGGTCGGAGTTGAACATCACCGCCCGGTTCTGCCGGTAGGGCACGTCCAGCGATTTCGCCCGATTATTACTCAGGAATTCCCGGATGGCGGGAATGTCGTCCTTGTAGCGCCAGAGTTCCCAGTCCGGCGGCATGCGCTTGTTCCAGACGATCAGGCCGCCGCTGTCTTCGTCCAGATTGGCCTCGTCGGGCGTCACCCAGAAATTCACGTTTACGGCGGCAAAGTCGGCATGGATGGGAATGCCGCTCATGCGGCTGTCATACTTGAACGCCCAGAGCCGCCGCAGCGTGTGTCGCGCGAAGATGCCGGGCAGGGCGTGGCGCAGCTCGTCGGCGATCTGCAGCAGCAGCGGGCAGCAGAAACCGTCATCCATGAAGGCGCCGAGATAGCCGTCGCCATAGCGGCACTGGAACCAGATCGTCGATTGCAGGCAGTAGTCGCGCAGCGCCCGCAGCGCCTCCGGCGTCAGCAGCCCGTCGAACCAGGCATAGCCCGGCGCATTGTCGCCATAGCTTTGCTCGATCTGCACGCGGTCGAGGTCGGGATTGACTGCGCCGGCGGCGATCGGCTCGCCGCCATGGCGATGGAGCAGGCGGTTATAGATCGGCGCCAGCTTCGCCTGATGCGGTTCCGGGAGCGCCACGGTGGTCGAGCCCGCCGGCAGCGGCGGCAGATCCGCCAGCGCCGCCTCGAAATCGGCAATCATCGCCTCGAACTGCGGCTCTAGGATGCGAAGCCCAACGAGGTAGCGGAGCTGCTCGACGTCGTGCCGCAGCTTGCTGGCGTTGGTTTTGATCGGCGCCTTCGAGACCAAACCGGGCGCGCGGCGCAAGGGCAGGGCGGCCTCATAGGCCTGCGCCGCCTCCGCGACCTGTCCCAGTTCCAGCAGTACATGGCCGAGATTGACCAGGGCATCGGCGAGGTCGGGTTTCAGATCCAGCGTGAGGCGGAATTGCGTCGCGGACTCCGCAAACTGCCCAGCGGTCTTCAGGCCGATCGCGAGATTGTAGTGCGACAGATAGGAGCGGGGCATCTGCTCCACCACCTGACGGAGGTAGCTGATGCCTTCTTCGGCGGTGTAGCTCGTACCCGCCAGTAAGCCGCCCAGATTGGTCAACAATCCCAGATGGCGCGGCGCGCGGTCCAGCGCCGTCCGTAGGAGCTGCGCCGCCATGCCGGGCTCGCGCCGCCGCGACATCAGCGCCGCCATCTCCAGATAGGCGTCGATGGCGTCGGGCTTGCGCTTGATCTGCTGCTCAAGCGCCGTCAAGCGTCGTGCATCGGCGTCCTGGCCGCGCGCCGCTGACGCCGATTTCTTCTTCACCGGCCCTTCCACTGGGGCGCGCGTTTCTCGGCAAAGGCGAGCGGCCCTTCCTTCGCATCCTCCGACTGGGTCATCTGCTGATAGACGGGAATGCTGCGCATGCGCGAGAACGCCTCGGGCATCGGCAGGCCCTCGATGGCATTGACCACGGTCTTCAGCGCCCGCAGCGCCAGCGGTGCCCAGCCCTGCAGCTCATCGGCGATCGCCCGCGCCGTCGGCATCAGCTCCGCCGGCTTCACCACGCGATTGACCAGGCCCCACTGCAGCGCCTCGGCGGCGCCCAGCTTCCGGCCGGTCAGCAGCATATCCATGGCGATGTTGCGGGGCAGGCGCCGCGGCAGCCGCTGCACGCCGCCGGCATCGGGAATGATGCCGATCTTGATCTCCGGCAGGAAGAACTCCGCATGTTCCACGGCGATGATCAGGTCGCAGGCCAACGCGATCTCGAAGCCGCCGCCGACGGTGATGCCGTTGACGGCGGCGATCAGCGGCTTGTCCAGGTCGAACATCTCGGTGTTGCCGGCAAAACCGCCGACGCCATATTCGGTGGAGTCGCCCTCGGCCGCCGCCTTCAGATCCCAGCCCGCGGAAAAGAACTTGTCGCCGCCGCCGGTGACGATGCCCACCAGCAGTTCGGGATCGTCGCGCAGCGTCGCAAACGCCTCGCCCAGCGCCCGGCTGGCCGCGGCGCTGATCGCATTCGCCTTCGGCCGGTCCAGCGTGATCTCCAGCACCTTCCCCCGCCGCTCGACCCGTACGCCGCTCATCTGCCGCTCTCCTTGATTCGTCTGGGCGCCATTTCTTACCGACTGGACCACATTTGTCGATAGCGGCATAGAAATTGCGATCGGGCCGTTCTGTCGTATTTGTGCGACTCCGATGCCCGGGCGCGATAGAAAGCGGCGCAGCCCCAAGGCTCTGTTATCTGGCTTTATCCTGCTCGATGGAACTCCCATGCCCGCATCAACGAAGAAGAAGCAGCCCAACATCCTCCTGGTCATGTTCGACCAGATCGCGCCGCAGTTCCTGCCCTGCCACGGTCATAAGCTGGTGCAGGCGCCGAACATCGGGGCGCTGGCCGATCGCGGCGTCGTCTTCGACAGCGCCTATACCAACTCGCCGATCTGTGCCTCCGCGCGTTTCTCCATGATGGCCGGGCAGCTGGTCAGCCGCATCGGCGCCTGGGACAACGCCACCGAGTTCCCGTCCACCATTCCCACCTTCGCCCACTATCTGCGCGCCCGCGGCTATCGCACCTGCCTCTCCGGCAAGATGCATTTCGTCGGCGCCGATCAGCTCCACGGCTTCGAGGAGCGCGTCACCAGCGACATGTATCCCGCCGATTTCGGCTGGACGCCCACCTGGGAGCAGCCGGAGAAGATCCACTGGTGGTTCCACAACATGCTGAGCGTGACCGAAGCGGGGCCGTATGAGCGCTCGCTGGAGATGGACTATGACGAAGAGGTCGCCTTTGCCGCCACCCGCTGGCTGAACGACGCCGGCCGCGGCGCCGACGAGCGGCCCTGGATGCTGACGGTGTCGCTGATGCATCCCCACGATCCCTATCTCGGCCGCACCGCCGAATGGAACCGCTACCGCCATGACGATATCGACATGCCGGCGGTGCCCTTCATCCCGCCGGAGAAGCGCGATGCCGTGGGCCGGCGCATGTACGACCTCTACGACCGCGGCGAGTATCGCGTCACTGACGAACATGTGCGCAACGCGCGCCATGGCTATTACTCGATGATCACCTATGCGGATCGTCTGCTGGGCAATGTCCTGGAGTTGCTGCGCGCGACAGGGCAGGCGGACGACACCGTTATCATCTTCACCGCCGACCATGGCGACATGCTGGGCGAGCGCGGCCTCTGGTACAAGATGACCTTCTACGAGCATTCCACGCGCGTGCCGCTGATCATGCACTGGCCCAGTCAGTTCGCGCCGCGCCGGGTCGCCGCAGAACGTCTCGCTGGTGGACCTGCTGCCGACGCTGGCGGAACTGGCCGGCGACGGGAAGTTTTTACCGGCGGCACCGATCGACGGCGCGAGCCTGCTTGGACTTGCCTCCGGCGGCGGGGCCGGCTGGGCGGACACGGCCTATGGCGAATACACCGCCGAGGGCACCTTCCATCCCGCCTTCATGATCCGCCGCGGCAAGCACAAATACGTCGCCTGCGAGGGCGATCCGCCGCAGCTCTTCGATGTAGCGGCAGATCCCCATGAATTGAAGAACCTCGCGGCCGATCCCGCTCATGCTGCCATCGCCGCCGGCTTCGCCAAGGAGGCCGCGGCAAAGTGGAACAGCGCCGCGCTGCGCGAGCAGATCATCGCCAGCCAGCGCCAGCGGCTCCTGGTCCACGAGGCGCTGATGCAGGGCCGCGTCCAGCCCTGGGACTGGCAGCCGAAGATCGACGCCGCCAGGCAGTACAACCGCAACTATGGCGGCGAGCTCTACGATACCGACCGCCGCGCCCGCGTCCCCTACCGCGCCGAGCCGCCGAAGGATGGGCCGGGTCGGCGATAAAGCTACTTCCGGATCGCCGCGGCTTCCTTCTCGATCCACTTCCTGAGGTGGTCGACATTGGCGCCGGTATTCCGGCGCTCATGGAGCATCTGGTAATAGGCGCCTGTCGTCGGCACCACGGCGCTGATGGCGGGCACCAGCAGGCCCTGCTTCAGATAGTTGGTCAGCAGCCGTTTCCAGCCGAGCACGATGCCGATGCCATCCACCGCCGCCTGCACGGCGATGATGTAGTTGTTGATGAGCTGCCCGCGGGTCGATGGCGCCTCGGTGATGCCCAGATGGTTGAACCAGGAATTCCAGTCCTCCCAGGTCGGGATCCACATTCTCCAGATGGATCAGCCGCTCGTTCAGGAGATCGACGGGCGCGCTGAATGGCGGGCGGCGCTTGAGGTAGGCCGGGCTGCAGGCGGCGATCAGCTCGTCATCGAACAGCTTGTGGCCGACATAGCCGGGCAGGCGGCCGCTGCCATAGCGGATCAGGATGTCCACATCCTCGCCGCTGGCGACATCGAGGAAGCTGTCGGAGATCACATGGCGCACATCGATCTCCGGCCGCGCCAGGTTGAAGGCGGCGATGCGCGGCAGCAGCCAGAGGAAAGCGAACGCGCTGGAGGAGCCGATGGTCACCTGCTGGCCGCGATTGGGCGAACGAAGCTCGGCGACCATCGCGGCGATGCCGCTGAGACCGGAGCCCACCGCCTGCTGCAGCCGCTTGCCCTCAGGCGTCAGACGGATGGCGCGATGCAGGCGGTCGAACAGACGGCATCCCAGATCCTCTTCCAGGATCCGGATCTGCCGGCTCAAAGCCGCGGGCGTGACCTTCAATTCCCGCGCCGCTTCCTTGAAGGAAAGGTGGCGCGCGGTGGCCTCGAAAGCCACCAGGCTGTTGGCCGGCGGCAGGCGGAGATGTCCAGGTCGCATTTGGAAATCTTAATCGAAGCCCCACAATCTTTCCAGTTTACGGACGCAGGCAAAGTGGGGAAACTCCTGACAACTCCGAAGGCTGGACGGCGTTGCGCCGAACCGGCCCGGGTTCGAGAACAGGGTAAGGCTTGAATGACTGTTATGCCTGTGCCGCCGGTGGGCGACCTACGGGTCGTCCCGGCGCAAGGACCGGAGATGCGAGGCCTATCCAATCGGTTCTACACCGATGCGGCCTGCTTTGAGTTCGAACGGGATCACCTTTTCGCCAAGACCTGGACCTGCATCGGCTTCGGCCGCGACGTGCCGGCGCCGGGCGATGTTGCGCCAGTAACCCTGCTCGGCATTCCGCTGATCCTTCTGCGCGATAAGCTGGGAGAAGCTCAGAGTCTACCACAACGTCTGCAGCCACCGCGGCATGACCCTGGTGGATAAACCCAAGCATTGCGAAGGCGTTATCCGCTGTCCTTACCATTCCTGGGCCTACGATCTCGACGGCGCCTTGCGGGCGACGCCGAAATTCGGCGGACCGGAGAGTAACAATATCAATGGCTTCGACCGTTCTGCCCATGGCCTGCGGGAAGTCCGCGCGGCGGTCTGGTTCGATGCCGTGTTTGTCGATCTTTCCGGCCAGGCGCCGGCGTTCGAAGCGCATATCGCGCCGCTCGGCAAGCGCTGGGCGATGTTCGACGAAAGCCTGATCCGTCACGGCGGTAGCGACTCGTCGCTCAAGCTGCAGGTGAACTGCAACTGGAAGCTCGCGGTGGAGAATTACTGCGAGGCCTATCATCTGCCCTGGGTGCATCCCGGCCTGAACAGCTACTCGCGGCTGGAGGACCACTACAACATCGTTGAAGAGGGCAGCTTCGCCGGGCAGGGCAGCCGCGCCTACAAGCCGGCGCTGACCAGCGACGGCACCCGACTGCCGGTCTTCCCGGATTTGCCGGAGGCCTGGCGCGGCTCGGCGGAGTATGTGGCGCTGTTCCCCAACCTGCTGATCGGCATCCATCAGGACCATGTGAAATCGGTGCGGATCGAGCCGCTGTCGGCGGACCGTTCGATTGAGCATTTGGAAATCTACTATGTCGGCGACGAGGCGCTGGACGACCGCTACCGGCAAGTTCGCGCCGCAAACCTTGCCGCCTGGTGCCAGGTTTTCCAGGAAGATGTCTTTGCGGTGGAAGGAATGCAGCAGGGCCGCCGCTCGCCGGCGTTCGACGGCGGGCTGTTCTCGCCGGTCATGGATGCGGCAACTCATTGTTTTCACCGGTGGGCAGCGGATCGCTATGCTGCCGCCGAGGGGAGGAGACCTGCGCCGAACTGAGACCGGAAAGGTCGCGGCCGGGCAATTGCTATGGGTTTGAGGTCACGGGTCAACAAAACGTCGTCACGACGCTGAGGGAGAAAGCAAAATGAGCGAACTCGACTATTGGAAACAACAGATCAAGAAGGGCCGGATCGGCCGGCGCGAATTCCTGGGCCGCTCGGCGGCGCTGGGCGTCACCACCGCTATGGCCACCGCCATGCTCACCACCATGGGCATCGCCGCAGGAGCCGAAGAAGGGCGGCTCGCTGAAGATCGGCGTCAGCGCCGGCGCCACCACCGACTCTCTGGACCCGGCGACCTATCCGGACAATTGCACCGGCCTGCTCGGCGGTTCCACCGGCAACCAATTGTCGATGATCGATGCCACCGGCTCCATCGTTCCCGATCTCGCCGAGTCCTTCGAACCGGCTGATGATGCCAAGACCTGGGTGTACAAGATCCGCAAGGGCGTCACCTTCCATAACGGCAAGACGGTCACCTCGACCGACGTCCTGGAAACCTACCGGCATCATATGGGTGAGGAGTTGAAGTCAGCGGCCAAGTCTGTGTTGGACCCGATTGCCGAAATCAAGGCTGACGGCCCTGAGACCGTGATCTTCACCTTGAAGAGCGGCAGCGCCGACTTCCCCTACGTCACCAGCGACTATCATTTGCCGATCATGCCGGCGAAAGACGGCGGCGGCGTGGATTGGGAGTCCGGCATCCGCACCGGCGCCTTCATTCTCGAGAGCTTCGAGCCGGGCGTCAGCTTCAAGATGACAGCGCAATCCGAACTACTATGGCGATGTCTGGGTGGATGATGCGAAGTACTGACCATCGCCGACGTGACGGCGCGCACCAACGCGCTGAACACCGGCGAAATCCACTATATGGACCGTTGCGACCTTAAGACCCTGGATCTGCTGAAGCAGAATTCGGAACTTTCGATCCTTGAGGTGACCGGCTACGGCCACTATGTGCTGCCGATGTTCTGCGACACGCCGCCGTTCGACAATGTCGACGTCCGCACGGCGCTCAAATACGCCATCAACCGGGAAGACATCCTGCAGAAAGTGTTCCTTGGCCATGGCACGCCGGGCAACGACAACCCGATCGCGCCCTCGGTCAAATATTCGTTCGACCCGCAGCCGAAGTTTACCTATGACCCGGAAAAGGCGAAGTTCCACCTGAAGAAGGCGGGTCTCGAGACGCTGAAGGTCGACATTTCCGCTGCCGACGTCGCGTTTGCCGGCGCCATCGACGCCTGCACCCTGTATCAGGAGCATGCCAAGGCGGCGGGCATCGAGATCAATGTGATCCGCGAGCCTGATGACAGTTTCTGGAACGACGTGTGGCTGAAAAAGCCATGGGTTACATCCTATTGGAATGGCCGCCCGACCTGCGACTGGATGTTCTCGACGGCCTATGCCGCGGATGCTGCGTGGAATGACACGCATTGGAAGAATCCGCGGTTCAACGAGTTGTTGTTGGCCGCCCGGGCCGAAACCGACGACAAGAAGCGCGGCGAGATGTATACGGAGATGCAGCAGTTGCTGCATGACGATGGCGGCCTGATCGTCATGATGTTCAACAACTATGTCAGCGCGTACTCGAACGTGGTCGCGCACGGCCCCGTCGCCTCCAATCTGGAAGTCGATGGGATGAAGCTGGCGCAGCGCTGGTGGTTTGCCTAATAGACAGCGGGGGCGGGTTTGAAACCCGCCCCCGCGTTGCTTTCGTCAAGCTCTCGGCCAACCGTAGGATGAGAGGGGCATTCTTCACGTGAACGCAATTCTGCGAACGGTTTTGCAGCGGCTGGGCCTCGGCGTCGTGACGCTGCTTGTGGTCTCGATCATCATCTCCCTGGCGATGGCCATGCTGCCCAGCGATTTCGCCCAGTCCATTCTCGGCCAGGCGGCCACCCCGGAAACCGTCAAGGTGTTCCGCGAGGAGATCGGACTCGATAAGTCGCCCGTCGTTCGCTATGTCGATTGGCTTGGCGGCATTGTCCAGGGCGATTTCGGCAAGTCCTATGCGGGCGTCGGCGGCTTCGCCGGCAATCGCCGGGAAGTTGCCGAGCTGATCGCCCCACGGCTATGGAACACGCTGTTCCTGGCCAGCATGACGGCGATTGCTGCCGTGCCGCTGGCGTTGGTACTCGGCATGTTGGCCGCGCTCTATCGCAACAGCCTGTTCGACCGAACGATCAACGTCATTACGCTGACCGCGGTCTCGTCCCCGGAATTCTTTCTTGCTTACGTTCTGATGGTTTTCTTCGTGTCCCAATGGCACATCTTTCCCTCATTGGCGAAGGTCGATGCAACCACGCCGTTCTTCGAGCGCATCTACCGGTGCGCTCTGCCGTCGCTGACGCTGTTGCTTGTCATCGTCGCCCAAATGATGCGCATGACTCGGGCGGCGATCATCAATCTGCTCTCGAGCCCCTATATCGAAATGGCCCGGCTCAAGGGCATCGCGCCGCGCCAGATCATTTTCCACCACGCGCTGCCCAATGCCTGGGCGCCGATCGCCAACGTCATCGCCCTCAACCTCGCCTACCTGGTCGTCGGTGTCGTCATCGTCGAAGCGGTATTCGTTTATCCCGGCATCGGCAAGCTCATGGTGGATTCCGTGATTCGCAAGGACCTGCCGGTCGTCCAGGGTTGCGCGCTCATTTTCGCCGCCACTTACATCCTGCTGAATCTCGCGGCTGATATCGTGGCGATCGTTACCAATCCACGCTTGCTGCATCCGCGGTGACGCAGGGGAAGGCAACAACATGAACAACCCAATGACAGCTTCCGCGGAGCATCAACCGATAATCGTGCGCCGCTCAGTGCTGAGCATAGCCTGGCGCGAACTGCGGCGTGCGCCGCTCTCGGGCTGGTTCGGCATGATCGTGATCGCGATCTATATTTTCGCTGCGGTCTTCGCGCCGGTGATAGCACCCTATTCCGAGACTGAGCTTGTCGGCGGCGCCTACGAGCCGTGGAGCGCGCAGTTCCTCCTCGGCACCGATCAGCTCGGACGCGACTTCCTGTCCCGCCTCATCTACGCCTCTCGCAATACCATCGGCATCGCCATCTTGACGACGGCGCTTTCATTCACCCTTGGCGGACTTCTCGGCCTGCTTTCCGCCGTGCTCGGCGGCTGGGTCGATCAGATGCTCGGGCGCGCCGTTGATGTGCTGATGGCGATACCGCAGCTCATCTTCGCCTTGGTGTTGTTGTCCATCGTCGGCGCTTCTTTGATCAATCTGGTCCTCATCATTGCCGTGCTCGATTCGACGCGTGTTTACCGCGTGACCCGCGCGGTCGCTATGAATGTCGTGGTGCTGGATTTCGTCGAAGCGGCCAAGCTCCAGGGCGAGAAGATCGGCTGGATCATGACGCGCGAGGTCCTGCCCAACATCCTTCCGCCGCTGACGGCGGAGTTCGGCCTGCGTTTCTGTTTCGTCTTCCTGACCATCAGCTCCCTGTCGTTCCTCGGCCTTGGCATCCAGCCGCCGCTGGCGGATTGGGGTTCGATGGTCAAGGAGAACGCGACGCTCATCAACTACGGCAACGTCACGCCGCTGCTGCCGGCGGCCGCCATTGCGCTGCTGACCGTCGCCGTCAATTTCGTCGTCGACTGGTTCCTGCACAAGACCAGCGGCCTGAAGGGATAGGCCCATGACACAAGCATCAACCGCTGCCGGCCAGAAAGGCGATGTCCTGCTGCAGATCCGCGGCCTCCGGATCGAAGGCGAGAGCGACGAGATCTGGCACGAGATCGTCAAGGGCATCGACCTCACGCTGCATCGTGGCGAGGTTCTGGGCCTGATCGGCGAGTCCGGCGCCGGCAAATCCACGCTGGGCCTTGCAGCAATGGGCTACGCGCGCCCGGGCTGCCGCATCACTGCCGGTTCGATCATGTTCGACGGCCAGGATCTTGCGAAGCTGGGCGAGCCGGAAAAGCGCAAGCTCTGGGGCAAGCGCCTGGCCTATGTGGCGCAGTCCGCCGCCGCCTCCTTCAACCCGGCGCACCGGCTGATCGACCAGTATGCCGAGACGCCGACCTGGCACGGCGTGATGAACGGCGAGGAGGCGAAGCGTAACGCCGTCGATCTGTACGGCCGGCTGCGCCTACCCAACCCGGAAACCATCGGCAACCGCTATCCCCATCAGGTGTCCGGCGGTCAGCTCCAGCGCGCCATGACCGCGATGTCCATGTCCTGCCGGCCCGATCTGATCATCTTCGATGAGCCGACAACGGCGCTGGACGTGACCACGCAGATCGAAGTGCTGGCCGCGATCAAGGATGTGGTCCGTCAGTTCAACACCGCCGCCATCTACATCACCCACGATCTCGCCGTCGTCGCCCAGATGGCCGACCGCATCATGGTGCTGCGCTACGGCGAGCTGGTCGAGGAAGCCTCGACGCGCAAGATGCTCTCCCAGCCGGAGCAGGCCTACACGAAATCGCTGTGGGCCGTGCGCTCCCTGCAGAAGGCGGAGGAGGCGGGTCCCGACCTGCTGCTGCGGGTCAATGCGGTCGATGCCAGCTATGGCGGCAAGGTCAAGGTGCTGGAGAACGTGACCGTCTTCGTGCCGCGCGGCCGCACCGTCGCCGTCGTCGGCGAGTTCTGGTTCGGGCAAATCCACATTGGCCCGGGTCATCACCGGCCTGCTGCCGCCGCAGACCGGCGACATTATATTCGACGGCCAAACCTTGCCACCCTCGTTCAAATCCCGGCCCCGGGAACTGCTGCGCCGGATGCAGATGATCTATCAGATGCCCGATACCGCGCTGAACCCGCGGCGACGCGTGCGCGACATCATCGGCCGCGCACTAGAGCATCACCTAGGTCTCAGGGGCAGGGCGCGCGATAACCGGATCATCGAACTCTTGGCATTGGTCGAGCTCGACCAGCGCTTCCTCGACCGCCTGCCGTCGGAGGTTTCCGGCGGACAGAAGCAGCGCATCTGCATCGCCCGCGCGCTGGCGGCGAATCCGGAACTGATCATCTGCGACGAAGTCACCTCCGCCCTCGATCAGATCGTCGCCGAGGGGATTCTCAAGCTGCTGCTGCGGCTGCAGAAGGAACTCAGGGTTTCCTATCTCTACATCACCCACGATCTGGCGACGGTGAAAGCCATCGCCGACGAGATCGTCATCATGCATCGCGGCCGTGTCGTCCGCAGCGGCCCCAAGACCCAGGTGCTGACGCCGCCCTTCGACGACTACACTGATCTACTGCTGTCCTCCGTGCCGGAGATGGACCCCGACTGGCTCGACGGCGTGTTGACCCGCCGGACCAAGGGCGCACCCGCGATGCCGGCGGCCGCTAACGCCTAAACCCCTGCTTTTCATCCCCGCGAAAGCGGGGACCCAGGGGTCGCAGAGCGCCGCGCATTCCCTGTGCGCCCATGATTTCGATCATGGCGGCCGGCAATTTTTCCGGCATCATGCCGTGCATGATCAACGCCACCGCGGCGACACCACCCCTGGCATGACCGAACAGCGCGAAACCTGGTCCGGCCGCGGCGGCTTCATCCTCGCGACCATCGCCTCGGCCGTGGGTCTCGGCAGCATCTGGAAGTTTCCCTATGAAGTCGGCGCCAATGGCGGCACCGCCTTCGTCTTCTTCTACATCGCCGGCCTGATCTTCATCGTCGTGCCTCTGATGTTCGCCGAGTTCGCCATCGGCCGCCGCGGCCGCGGCGACGCCTCGGCGAGCATCGAGGCGGTCGCCGCCGAACATAACCGGGGACGGCTCTGGGCGCTGGCAGGCATCCTCGGCGTGATCACCGGCTTCGTGATCCTCAGCTTCTATTCCGTGATCGGCGGCTGGACCATCGCCTATGCCGTCGACACCGCGCTCAACGGCCTGGGCGCGCCCGATGCCGCGGCGGCGCAGGCGCGGTTCGACGCGCTCCTGGCATCGCCGGCGCGGCTGATCGTCTTCCATGCTCTCTTCATGCTGGCCTGCGGCGCGGTGGTGATGCGCGGCGTCGGGTCGGGGATCGAGGCGGCCTCGAAACTGCTGATGCCCATCCTGATCTTCCTGATGATCCTGCTCGCCGCCTATTCGGCGATCGAAGGCGATCTCAAGGCGACACTGAGGTTCCTATTCCAGTTCGATCTCGGAAACTTCACCGCCCGCGCGGCGATCGAGGCGCTCGGCCTCGGCTTCTTCTCCATCGGCGTCGGCCTGTCGCTGATGATCACCTATGCCGCCTACGCGCCGCCGGGCGTCAGCCTCAAGGAAGTGGCGATCGTCTCCGCCGTGGCGGATACCGCGATCTCCTTCCTCGCGGGATTCGCGGTGTTCCCCATCGTCTTCTCCCACGGGCTCGACCCCGCCAGCGGCGCGGGCCTCGTGTTCGTGACCCTGCCCATTGCCTTCGCCGACATGCCCTTTGGCAGAATTGCGGCGGTCGCGTTCTTCGTCCTGTTGCTGGTCGCCGCATTGGCATCGGCCATCGCGATGCTGGAGCTTACGGTCGCGACATTGCGCCGCCGCCTCCGATTGTCGCGGCCGCGCGCGAGCCTCATTGCCGCCGGCACTTGTTTTGCCGCCGGACTTGCCAGCGTGTTCTCGTTCAACATCTGGTCCGGCTGGCATCCGCTCGCGGCGTTTCCCGGCTTCGCGCAGGCGACGATCTTCGACCTGCTGGACGAGCTGACCTCGAATGTCATGCTGCCCCTGGGTGGCTTCGCCCTGGCGATCTTCGCCGGCTGGGCCCTTCCGCCGCGGATTCTCGACCAGGAACTCTCCTTGTCCCGCACCGGCGCTCTCTGGCTGCACCGCCTGTTGCGCTATGTCGTGCCCGCGGGAATAGTCGCCGCGGCGCTGACTCCCTTGTTCTTCTAGAGAACGGCCGGAACAGCGACGGGCGCGATCGCTTCGCTTTGATCGCGCCCGCCTGGTGCTGCCGCCGTGGGAGGACGGCAGGGTCGTCCGCCTCGCTTACGGCTCCGGCTTCGTGCAGATGTAGGACGCGCGATTGCCGTTGAGCGACGGAAACACGAGCTGGAATCCGGCGCCGCATTTGAACACTTCGCTCTTGCAGCTATAGGACTTCTGGTCGCCCTTCGCGACGAAGCCCTTGGTGCAGACCAGGGGTGCGCCGGCGAGCGGCAGGTTGTCGGCGCGCGCCGTCAGGTCGCCGGCCATCCAGCCGGCAGAGGCGATCGCGGCCAGTCCGAACGCGGTGATCAACTTCTTCGAATGACTTATCATGTGACTTCTCCATCTGACTGGTTGCTGTTGTCGATGGCGAAGTCATCCGCCATCGCCTATGGGTCGGCGATGGAGGCCGCGGGGTTCATTCAGAATTTCCCATTATTAACAATGCATTGCCTGCGCGCACAGCAGGGGCGCCGGGGAGCTCGATGCGAATTCCTTCTGCCTAGTCCGTGCGCCGGCCGGGGTAGAGTTCGCCATGTTGGGCGATGAAGCTGTTCGATAGCGTGTCCGATCTGCCGAGGTCGCTGAGCAGGATCATTGTCGGGCGGCCGGTCGGTGCCTGGCCCGCGTCTGTCTGATACTCCTTGATCGCTGCTTCGGTCTGCGTATCGAGAACGCCGTCGACAGCGCCGGGCGCATAGCCCTGAATGATGAGGAAGCGCTCGATTTCACGGAGATCCAGGTCCGTCACCGGGCGGGAATCCACGATCTCCAGGCTGTCCAGGAGGATCGGATTGAGTTGGCCGTTTCGCGGCAGGTCGTTGTCCTCCTCATAGTCCAGGATGGCGCGGAAGGTGTACTGGTCGGTTGTTCCGTCGATGGGGCCGACATGGTAGCCCCGCTGCTCGAGATCCGTTTCGACCTGCCACAGCAGTTTCGACGCAGATTCGGCAACATTGCGCAGCATATGCCGGTCGACATGGATGACCGTCGCCATCGTCAGGTTTTCGTTGACGGGAAGGTCGGCAAAACGCGTGTATTTCGTCAGCGCGATCCGCAGTTGATCGTCGATCTTGCCGTCGATAGCGCCGACCGCCCAGCCCAGGCTATCGAGCTTGTTCTCGACTCGCAGCACGGTTGCTTCGTCCTCGACGCTGCGGCCATGGGCGGCATTGGATTGCAGTTGCCCAAGAAGCTCGTCGTCGATCCGGCCCGTGACAGGCAGGCCGGCATCGGTCTGGAACTCACGAATGGCGCTGCGCGTTTTGGGACCCATCAGGCCGTCATTCGGCCCGGCATCATAGCCGAGATTGTTCAACATCTCCTGCACGGCGGCGACGGGAGAGGGTGTTTCGGGCATGCCGTAGTCCTGCGCCATTGATGCCGTCGATAGCAACAGCGCCAACCCAAGTGCACCGGCACCTACCCAATTGCTGTGTTTCGCCATCGTCGAAGCTCCCTTGCCTGCCGTATCCGAGGATACCGCAGCTCAGGGCGATCCGAAACAGATAACAGTCGGAGCCGGCAACGGCCGCCGGAAGCTAGTTGGATGCTGCGGCCCCGCCGCAGGATTTCGGGGCGGCGAGCAGGCCATCGCCATAGATCGGATCATGGCCCTTGGCGCCGAGATCTTGCGCGCCGGCCCGCAGCTTGGCCAGCAACTGATTGGCCGTAGCGCCCGGCGCCGCGTTCTGCTCGATCGCGATGGCGGCGACGACGAACGGCACAGCGAAGGAGGTGCCCGAACGGTAGCTGCCGCCGCCGCCCGCCTTCGCCGCCCAGACATCCACGCCGGGCGCGGCCAGATCGATGTAGTCGCCACGGTTCGCTTTCTTGTAGATGCGCGCGTCGGCATCGATGGCGGTAACCGCGATCACATCCGGATGCGCGGCGGGGTAGGCGGGGGGCGCGTCCTTGCCGCCATTCCCCGCGGCGGCCACCAGGATCATGCCCTTTTCGGCGGCGCTGCCCATGGCAAAGTCGAGCACCGGATTCGATCCCGTCTCCAGACTCATATTCACCAGGCGTATGCCGCCGCCGCCGAGCCAATCGACGGCGGCGACGACACGTTCGACCGTCGCCACCGCCGGCCGGTCGCCGGTGGCATGGAACACGTTGGCATGCTGCAGCGCTGCGCCGGGCAGCAGGCCGCCGAATGATTTGTCGCTCGCCTTGCCGATCAGCAGTGCGGCGACGGCGGTGCCATGTTCCGCCGATCCGGGCTTCAGTCCTGCCGGCAGGAATGAGCGGGTGGCAAGCTTCTGTCCGCTCAAGGCCGCGTGCTTCATGTCAACCGGGGTATCGATCATGCCGATGGGCTGCGCCGCCTGGCATTTCGCCGGCGCCGCCCGCCAGCCGATCAAAGTCTTCGCGTAGAGCTGCGCCGCCGGCTCGGTTGCCGCCGGCGTGAGCAGTCCGTTCGGCGCGACCACATGCTCCGGGAAATCCTGGCGCAGCTCGGTGACCGCGCCGCCGAGATTCTGACCCGGCGGCAGGCGAAACGCGGTCAGCGCGCCGCCGAGGAAATTCAGCGGCTGCCGCCGCAGCACCCGATAGCCCCGGGGCGCCAGCGCCTGCGCCAGGGCCGTCGCCTCGGCGATGGAGCGGCTGACCACCAGCAACTCATCGGCGACGGCGGTCGCCGTACCCGGAGCGGGAATCGGAACCGGAACAGTCGGCGTCTCCGGCGTCACGAACGCAGGCGTCACCACTGTCGGCGGCGTGGTGGGAGGCGGCACGGTGCCAGTAGTGGGGTCCGGAAAGGTCGGCCCGCCGGGGACCGAACCGCCGGGCACGCTGCTGTCGTCATCCGGGGGCGGCGGGGGAGGCGGTGTCGCGGTGAAGTCCGAACTGCCCGTCGGCGTCTTCGGCACGGTCGTCGAGCTTTGCGCATCGGCGCTGTTGTCAGGCAGTGCCAGCAGCAGCAATCCGGCGAGAATGAGGACGCGCGGCGTCATGGCTGTTCTTGTTCGGCCTGCAGCACGATATCGCCGCGCGCCCGCAATGCTGTCAGCGCCTGGGCCGCGAGTTCCGGATGATCCTCAGCACCCTCGATCGTCAGGTGATAGACGCCGAGCGCGCCGGGCCCGTCCACGATGGTGCCGTGGATTTCCTGCAGCAGTTCGCGGATCGCCGTTTCGCTGGCGTTTGGCGCAAAGCGCACCTGCAAGGTCGCGCCGTCGCCGCCCGCCGGCGTCACCGGCCCTTGCGACCACTGATAGCCGATGATGCCGGCCTGGAGCAGGATGACCACGGCCGCGGCAATGGCGGCGATGTTGCGCCAGCCTGTGCCGCCGCCGGCGCCTCTTCGCTCCCGGGCGATCTGCTGTTGCAGCCGCCGCCAGCCCAGTGCCCCCGGGCTGTTGCCGGCTTCCATCGTTTTCATCTGCGCCCGCAATCCGCGCATGAATTCCAGATCCTGCGCCGCCATCGGTGACTCCCTTGCCAATGTTTCCGCCGCGCGGGCCTCCTCGCCCTGCAGCGTCTCGTTGGCGAGCCATGGCAGCGATTGTTCGATGTCCTTGTCGCGATCCCCGGCCATCTTACGCTACTCCCTTCGACCCATCAGCTTCGCCAGGCAATGCTGCATCGCGCGTTTGGCATGGAACATGCGCGTCTTCACCGTCCCTTCGGGGCAGCCGGCGATTTCGGCGATCTGCCCATAGGTCAGGTCTTCGAAGAATGTCAGGTGCAGGACTTCGCGGTGGGCCGCCGACATCTTGTCCATGCAATGCTGGACAAATTCGGCATTCTGTGTGGCGGCAATCGCCTCGGTCGGATCCACCGCGTCTTCGTCGGCAATATCCTCACTCGGCTCCTCGCCGGCCCTGGCCGCATTCCGCTGGCGCGATCTCAGCCGGTCGAGGGTCTTGTGCCGTGCGATCCCGAAGATCCAGGACTTGACCGCCGAGCGACCCTGAAAGCGCCCAGCCCCTCGCCAGACCTCCAGCATCACTTCATTCAGTATGTCGGCGGCCTCGAACGGATCGTTCATTCGCGAGAGGATGAATTGGTAGACGGGGTTCTCGTAGCCTTTGTAGAACTCGGCCATGGCGGCCTCCTCGCCCGCTGCGATGCGCCGCAGCAGGGCTTCGCCGTCGATGTCCTCGGCGGGCCGTGGCTTCAAGTTGACGCCCTCGGGCGGGGTCAAGGCCAGTAGACCTCCTGGCGGCGGCTTTCGGCGATGGGTGCGCCGGCGCTATCAAGCGCCTGTATTTGTAGCAGATATCGCTGCCCGGGGGTAAGCCGGCTGGCGACCAGGGCGGGCAGGACGGCTTCCGTCGCCGTGCCCGGCATGTAGAACCCGGCGACCACCTCGCCCGGGGTGGCCGGCCTCACGGCGGCGCCGTATTGCAGGTCCTCCTGCGGCGGCGCCAGCGGTTCGTCGGCGGGATCGAGCAGCAGGATGCGGTAGACGGCAACCGCCGGCGACGGCGACCATTTGATCTTGGCGCCGGGCGCCAGCGCGCCCTCGGCCGCCGGCGCGGACACCAGGATCGATTGCGGTGCCGCCTCGGCCAGCGGTGCGCCCGGCGGCAGGATGGCATAGGTCAGCCGCGGCGTATCGAAGCCGAGGCGGGGATCCTCCACGATCAGGGCCACCAGGTACTGGCCTTGGATCGTTGTAGGCAAAGGCGGGCTGATCAACTCCACTTCGCCATTGCCGGTGAGCTGCCGCCGCTCCAGCCGCAGCGGCCTGAAGATCTCGTTGCCCGGCGTGCTGGTGGGCGTCGCGATCCGCCAGGAGGCCTGCAGCAGCCCGGTGCCGGTGAAGCGCACCCGTGCCACAGCGCGAAGCCGCGAGTCGACCGTGCGGACCGTGGCGCGGGAATCGTCGTCGAGGAACTTCAGGTCCAGCCGCGAGATGCCGAAGGTCGCTCCGCCGCCGCTGGTGATATTGAGTCCCGCGAAGCCGCTATTGGCGAAGTCCGTATCGTCGAATGAGCGGGTGTAGGTTCCAGTGATAACGCCGCCGGACCGGATGGCGCGCACGATTAGCGAACGCGGCACCACCACGGTCTCGACAAACACGAAGTTCTGTTGCGTCGTAAAAGAGCGGGATAGGCGGCGATTGATCGTAATCGTGGTGCCGCCGAGTTGCAGCGAGCCGGAATTTGAGAACAGTATATTGCCGGTGCCACCGGAGCGGAAAACGCGCCAAGTGATGGTGATGCTCGTCGCCTCGTTCGCAGCGAGATCAAAACTGCTGGGGCTTGCGGTCACCGTGATAACCCCGGCCACCGCCGTCGGCGCGGGCCAGAGCCAGCACGCGAACAGGGCGAGGATTGCGGCTCGTAGAAGGCTTCGCATAGCCTGGTCTCCGTCTAATAGGCCAGCGGCAGGCTCAGCTTCACCTTGCCGAATACCTGCACGATATCGTCGGCGACGAAGAAATCCGCGTCATCCGTGTGCTGATAGCTGCCGGTCACCGCCAGCGCCACGCCGGGCCGGTTGACCTCGGCCGGGATGGCGTTCCACAGCACCTCGCCGCCGACGAAATAGCTATCCGGTGAGTGTCCCATACTGTCCGTAAGGTTCAAAGAACCGTTGATGCTGCTGGTGAGCACCTCCGGGATGAGGTCGGCCGCGATATCCAGGCCAATATTCACGCTGTCCAGATCGTCGGCCGTGGCGTTGTCGCGGAATATGCTTAACTGCGCGTAAGGACCGATCGTCAGGCTTTCGTCAGGTTGGAATTGCAGGCCCAGATCGGTGAGATAGTTCATGGTATCGCCGGTCGCGCCCGAGCGGTCCTCGAACGAATTCACGGATTGCGACAGGCTCCAGCTCCAGAAATCGTAGAACGAGGAGGCGCTGACGGTGGCCGAACGCACCTGATAGTCGCCGCCAAGTCCCACGAAGGCGGCCGGTATGTCGATCTGCTTGCCGTCGTTGAAGTTCAGCGCCAGGCCGAAGGTGGGCTGGCCGAGCCAGCCATAGCTGCCGTCCTCGTCCGGCTCCATGACCGGCGAATAACTGGCGTCGAAGGTGGCGAAGTAGGTCCGGTCGGTGGGCAGGACGTTGAGCTCCTCCACGTTGCTGGTCTCATAGCCGGCCTGCGCTTGCATGGAGACTTCGCCCCAGACGGCGTTGGTGAAAGCCAAGGTGGTCTCGCGGTCCGTGACGACAAAGGGATTGGCGACGGAGGCGAAGAAGGTGCCGACGCGCTTATGCTCCACCCCCACGTCCCAGCTCACATACTCTCCGTCGGAGTCGCCTCCGGGGATCAGCGCGTAGGAGGCGAGGAGGGAATAGGCGAGGTCATCGTCCGCCGGCAGGTCGCCGCTATCGTCGAAGTCGAAGCGGGTCAGCGCCAACTCGCCCCGCAGCCGCAACCGCTGGTCCAGCCACAGCGTATCCACGGCCAGCGACCCGCCGCTGCCTGAACTGTCTTCGCCAAAGAAGCCCGTTGCATTGCCGACCGCGCGCGTCTCGCCTTCATAGAAGGTCCCTGATACCTCCACATTCTCGGACAGGGACTCGATCGGGCGGGCGGTGACCATCACGCCCTGCACCCGGTTCTCGCTGTCGGCGACGCCGGTGAAATTGTCGACGCCCAGGATCGGCTCGCTGCGGAGCGCGAAAGCGGTGACCGATAGATTCTCCTCCGGCTGCGCCAGCGTGACCGACAGGCCGCGGCGATAGAAGTCGGACATGATCAGGTTGTCGGCGCCGATATCCTGATGGCCGAGCCGCACATTCAGGTCCGTCGCCGCCTCATAGCTGCCGCTGAACAGATACTCGCCGATATCCAGCCGCTTGCCGTCGATGGTCTGGTCCTGCTGGCTGTTGAGGAAATAATTGGCATCGGCATCGACGCTCCAATTCTCGTCGGCGATGCGGGCCCGGGCGTCGCCGGCGCCTTGGGCGGTGAAATTGTCGGGCGGATCGATCAGGTCGTTGCCGGCGAAGCGGTAGAGCAGATCGACGCTAGTATTGGCCGAGGCGCTCAGCTCCTGCAGGGCCTCGCCGTCCCGCACCTCGATGTTCCAGGCGCCGCGCTCGATGATGCTGCCGTCGCTGCCATACTCCACCAGGCGGAGTTGGTGCATGCCTGTCGCCAACGGTTCCGGCGGAACCAATAGCAGCCGTCCGCCCTCGACCTGCAGCAGCGCCGTGACATCGAATTCGTCGAGCTCGACGGCCAGCTCAATGGCGGCGCCCGCTGCGACTTCATCGGGTATGACAAGGACGATCGCTTCATCGGCGGCGTAGAAGCTGCCGCCTGCCGGCGGCTGCAATTCCGGAACCCAGTCCTGGGCGGCGGCCGGCATGCTGCAGAACCAGAGCAGGCCGATGAAAGGCAGCCAGATCCGGCCACCACTTTGTGCTGCAAGCCAAGCCAGTCCCGCCATCGCCCGCCCCCGTCACTCGCGGCGCCCCTTCGGCGCACCCTGCCTCCCGGCAGAATGCTCAGCGTGGCGCCGGATCATGTCGTTCCTGCAAGGCAGGACAGCCGACCTAGAGACTCGGCGCCGGCCGCCACCTTACACGCTTATGGTCGGCGGTCGAGTGACAGCCGCCCGTGACGGCGGTCACAGGTTCGCTAAATCATCCTAAAGTTGTCCCGGGCCGGTACCAGGGGCGGCTGCCGGCCTCGGTTTGCACTGACGCGGAACGGCCGATACAAATCAGCGCCATATGAGGACCGGCCGCCGGCGCCTCCACCCCCTCCACAGCGCCCCAGGCCGATCGGGAAAAAGGCAGTAGTTTCAATGAAAACGGTTGATAAATTCCCGCGCCAGGTGAAGGAGATCGAGAACGCCTGGATCACCCTGAAAGACGGTTGCCACCTGGCCGCCCGCATCTGGCTGCCGGCCGATGCGGACAAGGACCCGGTTCCTGCCGTCCTGGAATATTTGCCCTACCGGAAGCGCGACGGCACATCGGTCCGCGATCAACTCACCCATCCCTACATGGCCGGCCATGGTTATGCCTGCGTGCGCGTGGATATGCGCGGCAATGGCGAATCGGACGGGCTGATGTGGGACGAGTATCTCAAGCAGGAGCAGGACGACGCGCTGGAGGTCATCGACTGGCTGGTGAAGCAGCCCTGGTGCAGCGGCACCGTCGGCATGATCGGCATCTCCTGGGGCGGCTTCAACGGCCTGCAGGTGGCCATGCGCCGTCCGCCGGCTCTGAAGGCGGTGATCTCCATCGACTCCACGGTCGACCGCTATGCCGATGACATCCACTACAAGGGCGGCTGCCTGCTGAACGAGAATCTCGGCTGGTCCACCACCATGCTGTCATACAGCTCGCGCCCGCCCGATCCCGCGCTGGTGGGGCAGCGCTGGCGCGACATGTGGCTGGTGCGCCTCAAGAACGAGCCGCTGCTGCTGGAAAACTGGCTGCGCCATCAGCACCGCGACGCTTTCTGGAAGCATGGCTCGGTCTGCGAGGACTGGTCGGCGATCCAGGCGGCGGTGCTGGCGGTCGGCGGCTGGGCCGACGCCTACACCAATGCGGTGCCTCAGCTTGCCGCCAAGCTGAAAGCGCCGGTGAAGGGGCTGGTCGGTCCCTGGCTGCACAAGTACCCGCATTTCGCCGTGCCCGGCCCGGCCATCGGCTTCCTGCAGGAGGCCGTGCGCTGGTGGGACCGCTGGCTCAAGGACAAGAAGAACGGCGTCGAGAAGGACCCGCTCTACACCGCCTACATGCAGGACAGCGCGCCGCCCAAGGCCTATTACAAGGAACGCGCCGGCCGCTGGATCGCCGAGGACAAATGGCCGTCGAAGAGCATCAAGCCGCTCAAGCTCAAGCTGAACCGCGGCGCGTTGGATAAGCGGGCGCAGCCGGCACAGAAGCTCACCCTCAACTCGCCGCAGAACACCGGCATTGCCGCCGGCGAATACTGCCCGATCTGGCTCGGCGCCGAGCAGCCGGTGGATCAGCGCATCGATGACGGCGGCTCGCTGCTGTTCGACACCGCGCCGCTGACCTCCGATATCGAGATCTTCGGCGCGGCTGTCGTCGAGCTGGAACTGGAGGTGGACAAGCCCCAGGCCAACATCGCCGTCCGTCTCTGCGACGTGTTCCCCGGCGGCGAGTCCGCCCGCGTCACCTATGGCGTGCTCAATCTCTGCCACCGCGAGAGCCACGAGAAGCCCACGCCGCTGAAGCCCGGCAAGCGCTATCGCGTGCGCGTGCAGCTCGACGACGTGGCCTACAGTTTCCCCAAGGGCCACCGCATCCGCCTGGCGATCTCCAACAGCTATTGGCCGCTGATCTGGCCGTCGCCGGAGCCGGTGCTGATGACGCTGTTGTCAGGCGCCAAGTCAGAGCTCACGCTGCCGGTGCGCGGCAAGCGCAAGGAGAAGCTGCGCCCGTTCCCGCCGCCCGAAAGCGCGCCGCCGCTGAAGCAGCGCTACATCCGCGAAGCCAGCAACTACCGCACCTCCGAGATGGACATCGCCAGCGGCGAGTTGATCCTGCGCATCGTCGACGATTTCGGCGAGGCGGCAAATCCCACCCACGGCCTGATCACCGGCTCGATCGGCCGCGAAACCTACCGCATCAAGCCCGACGATCCCCTCAGCGCCTCAGCCGAAACCCACTGGACCCAGACCCTCCGTCGCGGCGACTGGTCCGTGCGCACCGAAGCCATGACCATGCTGAAAGCGGACAAGGACTACTTCCACGTCACCGGCTCGGTCGAAGCCTACGAGGACGGCAAGCTGGTGCAGGAGAAGAAGTGGAACTCGAAGATCAAGCGGGAGCTGGTGTGAACGGCCGGCGGGAGACGCTTGCATGTATAAGACGTCCCCTGGTTCCGGCTGATTTCCTTGTGCCGGCGGGTTTCCGGCACAAGGAATTCATCGCCCGCATGCTGAGCGTGCGCGACCTGATTCCCGACTATGACGCCGTGATGAGCACCGAGAAGGACCTGGTCGGCGTGATGGAACCGGACAGCGAATGGCCCCGGGGCCTGACGCTGGAGGAGGACCTGATCGACCTCGGCTGGCACCAGCGCGAGTTCACGCTGCGCCATTCCTTCGCTTACACCGTAGTGGCCCCCGATGAATCGCTCTGCCTGGGCTGCTGCTACATCAATCCCAGCGATTTGCCGGGCTTCGATGCCATGGCCTTCTATTGGGTGCGGTCCAGCCACAAGCATCTGGAGGAAGCCTTGAGCACCAGCTTCCGCCGTTTCGTCGCCGACGAATGGCCGTTCTCCCGCGTGGCCTTTCCCGGCCGCGACCAGCCCTGGCCGAAGCGCGGTGGTTAGGGCGCGCCTGCTGGTACACCTTCCCGCGACCTAGTGAAGGAACTAGAGAACCAACCTCACCGGATCATATCGCCCCCGCGAGCTGGAGGTTGCCCCCGGCGACCAGCTCATCGACGGTGGTATTGGGAAAGCTGGCGAGCACCGCGACATCGGTGAACTTGCTGCCGCCGGCAAGCCCGTTGGCGTCCACCTGCAGCACCATGTTGCCGCCGGCGAAGACGATCCGCACGAAATCGTTCGGATTGGACAGGCCCTCGGCATAGCCCACCAGCAGGTCGACCAGATCCAGCGTGTCGCCCGTCGGGCCAAGCTCGAAATTCAGGATCGTGTCCTTCCCGCTCGAAGACTTGTCGAAGCGGTAGGTGTCGCCGCCCAGGCCACCGTCGAGCACATCGAATCCCGCGCCGCCGTGCAGGTTGTCGCTGCCGTCGCCGCCGATCAGCGTGTCGTTGCCGCCACCGCCGCTGAGATTGTCAAAGGAACCCTGGCCATCGAGCTTGTTGGCGCCGCTGTTACCCTCGATCACGTTACCGAGCGCGTTGCCTGTGCCATTGATGTTCGCCTTGCCGGTCAGCGTCAGGTAGTCGACGCCGCCGCCGATGGTGTGGTTGACGGAAGCGAAGACGCGATCGAAAGCGCCGTCCGAGCCGCCGTCCGACGTAACATCGCCGGCATTGTCGACGATCAACGTATCGCTGCCGTCGCCGCCAGTCATCGTGTCGGCGCCGCCCATGCCGTTGAGCGTATCATCACCCAAACCGCCGGTAAGGCTATTGGCGAGCCCATTGCCCGTGCCTTTGAAGCCTGAGAGGTCAAAGGAAAGAAAGGTCAGATCCTCGACTTCCGCACCCAATGTATAGGAGTTCAGGCTAAGGACGGTATCATGTCCGCCACCGGCGGCTTCCTTGACGACGTCGCTGTTGTCCTTGACGACGTATTTGTCGTCACCCTTGCCGCCCGACATCGTATCGTTGCCATTATTGCCGCCCAGGAAATTGTCCAAGTCGTTGCCAATCAGCAGATTGTTGAGAAAATTGCCGGTGCCTTGCGTTGCCGATCCGATGAGAATGAGATTCTCGATGTTGTTTTCAAGGGTAAACGACACGTTGCTGTAAACCGTGTCGATACCGCCGGCGGGGCCAGACGTTTCTTCAATTATGAAGTCACCGCCCGTGTAGTAGGTGTCGTTGCCCAAACCACCACGCAGCTCGTCAAAAACGCCGTCGCCGGTACCGTCGAGGGTGTCCTTGCCGCCGCCGCCGCTGAGAAAATCGGCGCCGCCCAGTCCGACAATCTTGTTGGCACCGTTATTGCCCTCGATGAAGTTGACGTCATCATTGCCGGTGCCATTGATGGCGCCGCTCCCGGCAAGGAAGAGATTCTCCATCGTCGAGTGCAGGGTGTAGGTGACCGAGCTTTGCACCACGTCCCCGGTGCTGCTGTCGTCGGCCTCTTCGGCGATGTCGCCGACATTGTCCACGAAGTAGACATCATTATCTTTGCCGCCGTTCATCAAGTCGGCGCCCGCACCGCCGACCAGCCGGTCGAATCCCGCGCCGCCGCTGAGCGTGTCGTTGCCGGCTGCCCCGAGAAGCGTGTCGTTTCCGTCATTTCCGCTGAGAGCATTGGCGCCGGCGGTGCCGAGGATGGTGTTGCTCAACTCGTTGCCGCTGCCGGATTGCGCCTTGCCGGTCAGGATCAGATCTTCAATTCCGCTGCCGAGCGAATGGTTCGCCGAGGCGAAGACCCGATCGATATCCCCGATTCCACTGTCGGAAATGAGATCCCCAACATGATCGACGTAATAGGTGTCGCTGCCCTCATGTCCGTCCATGATATCGGGGCCGGTCTTGCCATCGAGTTTGTTGTTGCCGCTGTTGCCATGCAGCTCGTCGGCGGAAGTGCCGCCGGTGGCATTGATGTTGGCGGTACCGTCCAGGATCAGGACATCCACGTGCGTCGGGATGGTCAGGCTGATCGTGCTTACGATGATATCGAGACCTTCATTGTTCATCTCGATGATCTTGTCGCCGGCGTTGTCGACATAATACGTGTCGTCTCCTTTGCCGCCGATCATCTTGTCCGCGCCGCCCTCGCCGGCAATCGCATTGTTCACGTCGTTGCCGCGGATGATGTTGGCCAGCGCATTGCCGAAACCTTCGATGGCTCCGCCCGTCAGCGTGAGATTCTCGATGGCCTGGCCGCTGAGGGAATAGCTGGCGCTGCTGATCACATGATCGGTGCCGCCTCCCGCCGCTTCAAATACAAAGTCGCCGCCGTCGACGATGTAGGTGTCATTGCCGCCGCCGCCGGCCATGATGTCCTCGCCGCCGCCGCCGTCGATGGTGTTGGCGCCGGCATTGCCGCCTAATCCATTGTTGCCGGCTGTGCCGGTCAGGCCGACCGACGCTTTGCCCAAGAGGACGCCGTTCTCGATGCTCGAGAGCGCGTTGAGGTCCAGGCTGACATTGCGCATCCAGCGCACGGTGTCCGTGCCGTCGCCGCCGAACTCGAAGATCGAATCGCCGGCGTTGTCGATGACATAGGTGTCGCTGCCCGCTCCGCCGCCCATGAAATCCGCGCCGGCGCCGCCGTCGATCGTGTCGTTGCCGCCGCCGCCACCGAGCGCATTGCCCAGGGCGTTGCCGAGGATAGAGTTGTTCAGCGCGTTTCCGTTGGCGGTGGTGGCTTTGCCCGTCAGGGTCAGGTTTTCGATACCGTTGCCAAGGTCGTGGTCGACGGAGCTGATAACCAGATCGGTGCCGCCAAAGGCGTCCGCGTTGCTCTCGGCGGCCACATCGCCCGCATTATCCACGAAATAAACATCGTCCTGGTCGCCGCCGTCCATGGAGTCGGCGCCGGCCCCACCGTCTAGCCGGTCGTTACCGCCGCCGGCGAAGAGGGTGTCATTGCCGAGGCCACCGATCAGCGTGTCATTGTCCGTAGGCCCGCCGCTGTCGGGCGAGTAGGGCGGCGGCGTGCCGCCGATGCCCGATCCATCGCCATAGCCGTAGAGCACGTCGTTACCGGCGGCGCCGTTGAGGCTGTCCCTGCCTTTGAAGTCGCCAGCATCGAAGTTGCCGACGATGGTGTCGTCGAACAGCGTTCCCGTGATCTTGGCCATGACTCTCCTCCCACAGTGTTACCTGCGCAGCTTCTGCTGGGCCGCGTTATATCCGGTGTGTCCCGAGTTGACGGAGCCAACGGCGCGGGGGAGGGCGCTCCCGCCGCATCAGTCCACACGCCACCGCCCGCCCGCGTTGCAGGAGCGGGTATTATTTCCTGCGCCGATGGTAACGGGGGCCAGCGCGGAAATCCATGCAATCCTTCGCGCCGGTATGGTAAAGCGCACCGGGCGGCGGCAATGTGATGGCCATCACTGATCGGGTCACCGCCGGTAACCTGAGCAAAGTCCCCGCCGTAACCTTAATGCGCGCAGGAGGAAAAAACGCTTATCCGCTCGATTATCAGGGCAACTTGTGATAGCAATCACACCCGACGCGCCGCGCCCGGGCGGATGATAAGACAAGTCGAAACAGCGACGGCGCGGTGGGCAATCGCCACGGAAAGAGTAGAGTGTTTCGAAACAGAGCCGGCTCCCAAGGGACCCGGCGACACCGGCCTTGTCGCCCGGCCTCAATCGATTTCCGGACATCCTAGTGCACAAGAGGATTGATCTCTCATGGCCCTGATCAATGGAACTGCCGGCGCAGAAACCCTTGCCGGCACGGCCGCGAACGACACAGTCATCGGCAAGGCCGGCAACGACACGGCGTCGATGGGCGCCGGCAATGACCTGTTCGTCTGGAATCCCGGGGACGGCAACGACGTGGTCGAGGGCCAGGCAGGGTTCGACACGCTGCGCTTTAACGGCTCGGCGGATTCGGAGCTCATCAGCATTACCGCCGCTGCCGGTGGGCGAATCTCGCTCACGCGCGACGTCAACTCCGTCGCGATGGACCTGAACGATGTCGAGCGTATCAATGTCGGAACCGCCGGCGGCTCCGATCTGGTCTTCGTCAATGATCTCACCGGCACCGACGGAAAGCTGGTGGTGATCGATCTGGCTGGTGTTCCCGGTGGCGCCACCGGCGATGGGAACTCCGACACTGTTTTCGTCGCCGGCAGCGGCGGCAACAACAGCATTAATGTCGGGCTCGCCGGAAAGGCCGTATCGGTCACCGGCCTTCCGGCCCAGGTGTTGCTTGCGCGCGCCGAGGCCGCAGACTTCCTTGCCGTGACCGGCGAGGGCGGCGACGACAAGATCAACGCCTCCAAGCTCGCTCCCGGCGTAATCCAATTCTTCGCTTTCGCCGGCAACGGCAATGACACGGTCACCGGCAGCGCCGGGGCCGACAATCTCTCCGGCGAGAGCGGCAATGACAGCCTGCTCGGGAACAGCGGCACCGATACGCTCGGCGGCGATGAAGGCAACGATACGCTGATCGGCGGCAAGGGCGACGATCAGAACTTCGGCGACGCCGGCGATGACGTTTTCATCTACAATTCCGGCCACGGCACGGATCTTGTCGAGGGCGGTGACGGCACCGACCTGCTCAACATCAACGGCGGCGCCGGCGCCGAGATCTTTACCGCCACGGCCAATGGCACGCGCGTGCGTTTCGACCGGCTTTCGCCCGCGCCATTCGCCATCGATATCGGCACGACCGAGAGCCTGGTGCTCAAGGCCGGCGCCGGCAACGATAAATTCTTCGCAACTGGCAATCTCGCGGCACTCATTGCAATCACCGTCGATGGCGGGGCCGGCAACGACACGCTTCTGGGCGGGAATGGGATCGACTCTCTCCTCGGCGGCGAGGGCAATGATTCCATTGACGGCAACCAGGGCAATGACTCTGCGTTTCTCGGCAAGGGCAATGATGCGTTCCAATGGGATCCGGGCGACGGCAGCGACAAAGTAGAAGGGCAGGGTGGATTCGACAAGCTGATCTTCAATGGCAGCGCCGGCGCTGAAATCTTCACTCTTTCCGCCGACGGGAGCCGCGCACGGCTGACGCGCGATCTCGGCAACATCGTCATGGACCTGGACGATGTCGAGCGCATCGAAATCAATGCCTTCGGTGGTGCCGACAAAGTCGCTGTCTTCGACATGACGGGCACCGACGTCAAGCAGGTCGCGGTCAACCTGGCTGTGCTGGGCGCCGGTGACGGCGCGACCGATCTTGTGATCGTCAACGGCACAAACAACAGCAACAGCATCAATGTCGGCCTCGTCGGCAAGAACATCGCCGTAACCGGCCTGGCGGCGGTGACGACGATCGCCGGGGCGGAAGCCTCCGATGGCCTCACCGTCAATGGCCTGGGCGGCGACGACAAGATCGGCGCCTCGAAGCTGTCGGCTGGGCTCATCACGCTCACCCTCGATGCCGGCTCCGGCAATGACACCGTCGCCGGCAGTCTCGGCGCCGACGTCCTGCTCGGCGGCGACGGCAACGATCTGGTCGTCGGCGACGACGGCAACGATGTCGCCTTCCTCGGCGCCGCCAATGACCTGTTCGTCTGGAACAACGGCGACGGGAGCGATGTCGTGGAAGGGCAGGGTGACATCGACACCCTGCGATTCACCGGCTCCGGCGTGGCCGAAATCATTTCGATCAGCGCCAACGGTGGACGCGCCTTGCTGATCTCGCGACGTTAGTGCCGTCGTCATGGACATGGACGACGTGGAACATTTGCAGATCCGCGCCGGCGGCGGCGCCGACAATATCGTGATCAACGACCTCACGGGGACGGATGTCACGGAGATCGTGGTCGATCTTGCCGCGGTCCCGGGCGGCGTCACACCGGACACCAAGGTCGACTTCGTCACCATCGGCGGCACTGCCGCCAATGACCAAATCAAGATCGCCTCGGTGGGCAACCAGATCGTCACGACGGGGCTTCCGGACCTGGTGGCCCTCATCCATGGTGCCAAGTCGGACATCCTGACCATCAATGGGCTTGGCGGCGACGACTTCATCGATGCCAGCTTGCTGCTGCCCGGCAAGATTTCCCTGCAGATGGCGGGCGGCCTCGGCGAGGATTTGTTTGTCGGCAGCGCCGGCAACGATACGGTCACGGGCGGCGACGGCGACGACACCGCCCTTTTGGGATTGGGCAATGACGTGTTCGTCTGGAACCCCGGCGATGACAACGACACGGTCGAAGGCCAGGCCGGTCTCGACACGCTGCGCTTCAACGGTTCAGCCGCCGCCGAGAACATCGACATCTCCGCCAATGGCGGCCGCGCCCTTTTCTTCCGCAACATCGCCAATGTCGTCATGGACATCAATGATGTCGAGCGCATCGAATTCAAGGCCCTCGCCGGCGCCGACAATATCGTTGTCCACGATCTCTCGGGCACCGACGTCAAGCAGGTGGCGATTGACCTGGGCGCCGCCGCCGGCGGCGGTGATGCCCAGGCCGACACAGTCACGGTTGAGGGCACCGTCGGCGCCGACAAGATCAGCGTGTCGCTGATCTCCGGCGACGTATCGGTCAACGGGCTGTCATCCCAGGTGATCATCGACGATGCCGAAGCGGCCAATGACCGGCTGGTCATCCTCGGCTTTGGCGGCAACGATCTGATCAACGCCTCCAAATTGCCGGCATCGACGCTGCGGGTCGAGCTGGACGGCGGCACGGGCAACGATACGCTCCTGGGCGGTGGCAATAACGACTTGCTGTTGGGTGACACCGGCAACGACGTGCTTGGCGGTGGTACAGGCAATGACACGGTCTTCGGCGAGGCGGGCAACGACACCATCGCCGTCGGCCTGGGCAACGACTCGATCGCCTATTCCAGCGTGCTCGATGGCCATGACTTTGTCGGCAAGTTCGACGGCAACGCCGTTGGTGGCCAGGACTCGGTAAACCTGGATTCTCTGTTCGACGGCATCGGCCTGGCAACCGCCGACCGCGCCGCCCGTATTTCGATTGTCGACAAGGGCGCCACCGTGAATGTCTCCGTCGACACCGACGGCAATGTCGGCAACGGCTTCGAAGTCATCGTCACGCTGCAGACCGCGAATACCATCACCATCGGCGAAGACGTGCTCGTCGGCAGCTTGTAACGCCCGATCCGCCGCGCCGGCGTCGTGGCCGGCGCGGCAGGTGACTTGTCGCGCCATCCACCCAGCTAAGGCCCCTGCGCACAAGCCAGGATAGTGCTGTCCATCAGGCGCGGCTTCGTCCGCTTCAGCGCGGCAGGGGCGGGCAGGACTATGTCATTCGTTTCCGCCACTGCGGCCGATGCATCCTGCCAAGGTTTGATTTCACATCGACCGGTGGGACCCGGCTCCCGGGCGCGCGACAGCAGCGGCAACCGCCGCCTTTGGCTCGATCCGTGGCGCCGTGGCTTCCGCCTGCCGCTTGTGCTCGCGCTCCCGGCGGCATCGCCGAAGCAGATCGAAATGCTGGCGGTAAAAGCTCATCAGCCGCGCCGCCTGCCGCAGATAGTGGGCGCGATCGCCGTCCGGGCGAGCGCGATCGACGGCCAGGAAGCTCGAGCCCAGGAAGATGCTGTGCGCCACCGCCATCTGCGCCGCCAGCATGCCTTCGAACTCGTCGGCGGCATCGAATTGGCGGAAGGTTTCCATCACGACCGCGCGGCGGTTCGCAATGACCTCGGCCCAGGGCCGCTTCTCGAGCATCAGCGCATAGAGCACGTCCCGCGCCAGCCGCTCGCCGCGGTTGATCGGCTCGTTCGCGGAATGTGGGGATTCCACGGTCATCTCCGGTTCATTGACAAGTTACGTATATTGAGATAGTTTATACGTATAATGCGTGTTTTGTCAAGAACGGTTTGGAATTACGGCGACGGGCACATCGGCATTGCCGAGCACCTTTGCGGGAATTCCCTTGCATGGCATCGTTCCGCCGAATTCTTCCTGCACTCATTTCGCCTATGGTGCACCCCTCCGGCGGCGCCTGCTTGCATCGCCGCGCCGCCATCCCTATCTGCTATGCCGCAATCTCGCCGCGCCCCGTTGCTTGGAAGATCGAGGGTGCTGCGGTACATACGCCTGAGAAGCCTCCGGCCGAGCCTCTTGTGTCCATAGACAAACCCGTCGACGACAACCTGCTGGATCAGGTGGGCCGCTGGATCGCGCGATCGGCGGACGAGGCGGCGCGCGGCATCGGCCAGGCCGTCTTGCGCCGCCGCTTGCGCGTCGCCGTCACCGGCCTGAGCCATGCCGGCAAGACCGTGTTCATGACCGCGCTGCTGCATAACCTCAGACTGGCGGCGCGGCTGGGCGAGGGGCAGGCGGGCCATCTGCCGTTCTTCGAACCGGTGGCGAAGGGTGCGCTTGACGATGTCACGCTGGCGCCGCTGGGTGACCTGCCGCCCTTTCCGTTCGAGGCGAACTGGCGGCGCGTCGTGGCGCCATCGGCCGGCGCGGCGCCCGATTTTCCGCCGAGCACCACCGGCGTCTCCGGCTTCGGTGCCGCGCTGCGCTACCGGCCGCAGGGCTTCTGGGGCCGCTACCTCGCGCATAGCACCACGGTGACCATCGAGATGGTGGACTATCCCGGCGAATGGCTGCTCGATCTGCCCTTGCTGGAGATGAGCTATGCCGAGTGGTCGGCGGCGGCGCTGCGGCTCGCCGAGAGCGGCTCGCGCGCCACCATCGGCGGCGACTGGCGAAATCTCGACGCCAATGCCCCGGCAACGGAGGCTTTGCTGGAATCCGCGCGGCTGTCTTTCACGGGTTATCTCGCCGCCTGCCGCGCGGCGCCTTATCACCTGAGCCATGTGCAGCCCGGCCGCTTCCTCAATCCCGGCGACGGCGCCGCCGACCTTTCGGCCTTCCGCTTCTGTCCGCTGCGGCTCGTACCCGGCGCGGTCGCGAAGCCGCGGCAGTTTGGCCGAGGCGATGGCGCAGCGCTTCGAGCGCTACAAGGCGGAGATCGTCCATCCTTTCTTCCGCGATGTGTTCAGCCGCTTCGACCGCCAGCTTGTGCTGGTCGACGTCATCGGCGCCCTGAATGCCGGGCCGGAATCATTTCACGATATGCGCCGCGCCTTGCGCGAGGTGCTGCCCAGCTTCAACCGCGGCGGCGGCAGCCTGCTTTCGCGTCTGTTCCAATCGCGCACGGAGAAGGTGCTGTTCGCGGCCACCAAGGCCGATCACGTCACCGCCAACCAGTTCCACAATCTGCGCCTGCTGCTGCGGGCGATGATGGCCGACGATATCGGCAATCCGCCGATCTCAGCGGAGGAGACGGACTTCGCTGCGCTCTCGGCGATCAAATGCACCGCCAACCGCCGCGTCATGTATCAGGGCCAGCAGATCACCGTGCTCGAAGGAGTCATCCGCGGCGGCGATCAGCCGGAGCAGCTCTATCCCGGCGAGATCCCCGAGCATCTGCCGTCCGAAGACGACTGGCGGTCCGAACGTTTCCGCTTCTACGATTTCCGCCCGCCCGATCTCCAGGGCGAGTCGCCCCTCGCCTCTGGCCGCGGCATCCCCCATGTGCATCTGGACCGCGCCCTGCAATTCCTGACGGGGGATCTGTTCTGGTGAGATCAGACGATGCCGCTGGATGGCTTGGACACTGCCGGCCGCGACGCCGCGACTTTCGCGCGATAGCCGCTGGCGCGATAGGCGGCGATCGGATCGATAGCACCGCCGGAATCGAGGCGGGCCTTCTTGAGGATGGGATCGACGTCCAATCGGAAACCCGCCTTCAGCGTCTCCGACGCCAGCATGGCATCGTTCTGATCCTGAAAGGCCTCCAGCGCCTTCCGATCCACCAGGAGCGCCTGGGCATAGGCGCGGCGGATTTCGCTGGCGCTGCGGATCAGGCTCTCGATCGGATCGGTCACATTGTGCGACTGGTCCAGCATGTGGGCGGGATCGAATCCCGGAGCGCGCCGGAGTTCGGCGTCGACCAGTTCGTTGAACACCAGGAACAGCCGGAACGGATCGATGGAACCGGTATCGAGATCGTCATCGCCATACTTCGAGTCATTGAAATGGAAGCCGCCCAGCCTGCCGAACTGGATCAGACGGGCGACGATCATCTCGATGTTCACGTTCGGCGCGTGGTGCCCGAGATCGACGAGGCAAAAAGCCCGCTCGCCGATGGTGGTGACCGCGAGATAGTTGGTGCCCCAATCCTGGATCACGGTCGAGTAGAAGGCCGGCTCGTACATCTTGTGCTCGACGAACAGCTTCCAGCCCTCGGGCAGCTTGGCGTAGATCGAGCGCACGGACTCGAGGTAGCGCTCGAAAGCGCGGGTGAAGTTGCTCTGGCCGGGAAAGTTGGAACCATCGGCGATCCACACGGTGAGCGCCTTCGAGCCGATCGCCTTGCCGATTTCGATGCACTCCAGATTATGCTCGATGGCCTGCTGCCGCGTGGCTGCACCGGTATGGGAAAGCGAGCCGAACTTGTAGGATTTCCTCTGCCCGGCCTGGTCCTGGAACGTGTTCGAGTTCATGGCATCGAAGGCAAGACCGCGGGCCGCTGCATGCGCCTTTAGCTCCGCCGCATCCCGCGGCTTGTCCCAGGGAATGTGGAGCGAGACGCGCGGTGTGGCGCGACACAGCTGCTGGATCACGCTGCAATCGTCGAGCTTTTCCTGGATGTTGCGCGGCTCGCCGATGCCGGGAAAGCGGGCGAAACGCGTGCCGCCGGTGCCGACACCCCAGGACGGAACGGCGACGGTGAATTGGACGACCTTTCTGGTCACATCGTCGATGTTGACTCCACGGCGGGCGAGCTGTTCGCCCATCGCGGCATAGTCGGTGGCGAGCGCCTTGGAAAGGGGCCGATTATGCTCGGCAATCGCGTCGGTCGAGATCTGCCACTCGGTCATCGGAAGCTTTCCACTTACTCAGCGGGTAAAGGATTGCGCATTGCCGGCATCGACATTGATGATGTTGCCGGTCGATTTCGCGGCGAGGTCGGAGACGAAGAAATATGCCGCCTCGGCCACGTCCTCCGGATAGACGGAGAGCTTCAACAGGCTGCGCTTGCGGTAATGCTCTTCCAGTTCGTCGGGCCGCATATTGTAGGCTGCGGCGCGCTGCGCCCGCCACTCGCCGGTCCAGATCTTCGAACCGCGCAGGACGGCGTCGGGGTTCACCACGTTGACGCGAATGCCGTGATCGGCACCCTCAAGAGCCAGGCAGCGCGCCAGATGAATCTCCGCCGCCTTTGCCGTGCAATAGGCGGCGGCATTGGGCGAGGCAGCCAGGCCATTCTTCGAGGCGATGAATACGATCGACCCGCCCAGCTTCTGCCGCTTCATCAGGCGAAATGCTTCGCGCGACACCAGGAAGTACCCCTTGGCGAGGATATCCATATTGCGGTCCCAATCCGCGAGATCGGTGTCTTCGATCGGCGAAGAGGAGGAGATGCCGGCGTTGGAGACAAGAAAATCGAGGCCACCGAATTCGGCGGCGGCATGTGCGAAGGCAGCCGCCACGGCGTCCTCGTCCGTGACATCCATGGCGATGGAGCGCAGCTGGTCCGCGCCGAAATTCTTGGCGAAGCTGGCCTCCACCTCGCTCAGCGCAGTGCGATCGATATCCGCCAGCAGCACGCAGGCACCTTCGGAGAGCAGCTTGGCGGCAATGGCGCGGCCGATACCGCCGGCGCCGCCTGTGACCAGCGCAACGCGCCCGGCGAGAGATTTCGGCCTGGGCATGCGCTGCAGCTTGGCTTCTTCCAGCAGCCAGTATTCGATGTCGAACGCTTCCTGTTCCGGCAAGCCGATGTAGCTGTCGACCAGCGCCGCGCCGCGCATCACGTTGATGGCGTTGACGTAGAACTCGCCGGCAATGCGCGCCGTCGCCTTGTCCCGGGCGAATGTGATCATGCCAATGCCGGGCACGAGGTAGACCACGGCATTGGGATCGCGCATCGCCGGGCTGTCGGGCCGCTTGCACCGCTCATAGTAGGCCGCATAGCCGGCGCGATAGGCGGCTGCGGCCGCATCGAGGCCGGAGATCGCCATGTCGAGATTCTTCGAGATGGGATCGAAGGAAACCACCAGCGGCGCGATTTTCGTGCGCAGGAAATGGTCGGGGCAACTGGTGCCCATCGCCGCCAGCTTTCCGAGATCGCGCGAGTTCACGAACTCCAGCACTGCCGGCTGATCGTCGAAATGGCCGATCTTGCGTTCCACGCCGCCGATGCGGCCGCGGATCTCGATCATCAGTTGGCCGGCGATGCGGCGCCGCTCCGCCGCAGGCAGCGCCGAATGCTGTGCGCCGCCGAAAGCCGGTTTGCCGCCGGTCTGGCCGGCGAACCAGCGGATCGCCTTGTTGACGATATGAAGCGTGGTTTCATAGCAGGCCTTCGAGCTGTCGCACCAGGTGATGAGACCATGTCCGGCCAGGACGGCGCCCTTGGCTCTGGGGTGCTGCTGCACAAATCGTTCGAGATCGAGGCCGAGCTGAAATCCCGGCCGGCGCCAGGGCAGCCAGCCGATCTCGCCACCGAATATCTTCTCGGTCAGCGCGCGGCTGATTGCGGTGGCGGCAATTGCGATCACGGCATCCGGATGCATGTGATCCACATGGGCGAAGGGAATGAAGGCGTGCAGCGGCGTGTCGATCGAAGCCGCTCGCGGGTTGAGATTGAATGTGCAATGGGGAAGGTAACCCACCATCTCGTCCTCGCGTTCTTCGCCGCGATACAGGCTCTTCAGATGGCGAAGCTTCTCCATGTACAACGTGGCAAAGCCGTCGAGCTTCATGGTGCCGACGTCGCCGCCCGATCCCTTGACCCACAGCACCTCTGCGGGCTCGCCGTGCAACGGATCCGGCTGCATCACCTTTGCCGAGGTGTTGCCGCCGCCGAAGTTGGTGATGCGCTTGTCGGCGCCGAGAAGATGCGAGCGGTAGAGCAGGCGGCCGGGTTCATCCAGCGTCGCGGCGTGGGCGTCATTCCAACGATTTTCCAAAAGCGCAATCTCGGCCAGATCGCCCATGCCGTCCTCCTCTGGCGCAACACCGTCCGGAGAATCGCCCCCGGTTCCGGGGAGAGTCGAATCGTTTTCGATCATGAATGATCATATTGCACTGCAACATGATCAATTACGACTGATTTTGATTGACCGGACTTCCGAATGCCGGAATGATGGCGCGTCGCAGGAGGCCTGATGCACGAGCGTGAACGCCATCGCATCATCCTAAGCGCGGTCCAGGAAAGGGCCGTCGTTACCGTGCAGGATGTGGTCGAATACACCGGCGCTTCGGAAGCCACGATCCGGCGCGACATCGTTCAGCTCGCCGGCGAGGGCCGCTTGCGCAAGGTGCGCGGCGGCGCCGAGGCGATCCACCCGGCGGGCACGCTCACCGCGCGTTCCTTCTGGCAGAGTCAGTCGGTCAATCTGGCGCAGAAACGGGCAATCGCGCGGGCGGCCGTGGAACTCTGCCACGATGGCGAAGCGATCATCATCAATGGCGGCACGACGACGTTCCAGATGGTTCATTATCTGACGGGCCATCGCCTGCAGGTGCTGACGAATTCGTTCCCGATCGCCGACCATCTGCTGAAACATTCGCACTGCACGGTCATGGTGCCGGCGGGAACCATCTATCGCGAGCAGAGCATCATCCTGAGCCCGTTCGAGAACGACGGCACGGCGCATTTCTATGCCAAGCGCATGTTCATGGGCGCCCAGGGCGTCGGCTCGCTCGGGATCATGGAGTTGGATGCCCAGATCATCCAATCCGAGCAGCGCCTGATCCGCCAGGCGGAGGAACTCGTGCTGCTGGTCAACTCCAGCAAATTTCAGAATCGCTCCAGCTTGATTCTCGGTCCGCTTGAGAGGGCGGCGGTGGTCATTACGGACGACGGGATCACTGACACAGCAAGGCGCGTTGTTGAGGACGCCGGCATCAAACTGCTGATCGCGAGGCCCGAAAGCGCCAGCGATCGGGAGGAAGCCCCGCTGGTCGCTTAGCGGGCGATTTAATCAAGGACGAGGCAACGGGAGGAGGAGATTATGTTTTCGATCAAGAGGACTGCAGTCGCCCTGGGCCTGGCAATCGGTTTGGTTGCCGGACCAGCGAGCGCGGAGAACGTGAAGATAGCCCTGGTTGTAAAGGCCCTGGGCATCGGCTTCTTCGAAGCCGCCAATAAGGGAGCGCAGGAAGCCGCCAAGGAACTGGGCGATGTCGAGGTCATCTATACCGGCCCGACAGATACGACGGCCGAGGCGCAGATCGAGGTCATCAACGCCCTGATCGCGCAGAAGGTCGATGCCATCGCCGTTTCCGCCAATGACAAGGATGCGCTGGTTCCGGCACTGAAGAAGGCGATGGAACGGGGGATCACCGTTATCTCCTGGGATTCGGGCGTCGCACCCGAAGGCCGGCAGATGCATCTGAACCCGTCATCCAACGCGCTGATCGGCAATATGTGCGTGAAGATGGCGGCTGACGTTTTGCCAGGCGGCAAGGGCGATGTCGCCATCCTGTCGGCGACGGCGACCGCCACCAACCAGAACACCTGGATCGACGAGATGAAGAAGGTGTTGCCCAACTACGCGGGCGTCAACCTGGTGACCACGGTGTATGGCGACGACCTCTCGGACAAGAGCTACCGCGAGACACAGGGCCTGCTGCAATCCTACCCGGACCTGAAAGTCATCATTGCGCCGACGTCGGTCGGCATCGTTGCCGCGGCCCAGGCCGTCGCTGACGGCGGCAAGATTGGGCAGGTCTATGTTACCGGCTTGGGGTTGCCGTCCGAAATGGCGGGACATGTGAAGTCCGGCGCGACCAAGAGCTTCGCCATCTGGAACCCGATCGACCTCGGCTACTCCGCGACCATGATTGCCTACAATCTGGTGAAGCATAAGGCCGAGGCGAAGCCCGGCGGCGAGATCCCGATGGGCCGCATGGGCGCTGTCAAGCTCGACGACAATAATGAAGGCGCGATGGCCGATCCCTTCGTCTACGACGCGTCCAACGTCGACGAATTCGCCAAAATCTTCTGATCTCCCGATGCGCAGACCGCCGGCGGCTTTCATGCCGCTGGCGGAGCGCAACTTCGCCGGTTCATAATATCCGCTGCGGCAAGACGCCGGAGGCCAAGGATGCCCGCCGTTGCGGAGCCTGTTGCCAGGACAGATCAGCCGGCGCCCGCTGCTGAAGCGGCGGGCGGACCGCCGATCCTCGAACTGCGCGGCATCAGCAAGTCCTTCCCCGGCGTCAAGGCGCTGGAGAATGTCGGGCTGATACTGACGGCGGGTCGCGTTACGGCGCTGATCGGTGAAAACGGCGCCGGAAAATCGACGCTGGTGAAGATCCTGACCGGCATCTACCAGCCGGATGCCGGTGAGATCCGCATCGACGGCGCCGCCGTGCAATTGCCGACGGCGCAAGCGGCGCAGCGGGCCGGCGTGACCGCGATTCATCAGGAAACCGTGCTGTTCGACGAACTGAGCGTGGCCGAGAACATCTTTCTCGGCCACGCGCCGCGCACGCGCTGGGGTTTGATGGATTGGGCTGCCATGCGCCGGCGCGCCGCCGATATCCTCGCCCGCATCGAAGTCAGCATCGATCCGGCAATACGGCTTAAGGATCTGTCTATCGCCCAGCGCCATCTGGTGGCGATCGCGCGCGCATTGTCGGTCGAAGCGCGCATTGTCATCATGGATGAGCCAACCGCGGCGCTCAGCTACAAGGAAGCGGAAGACCTGTTCCGTATCATCGAATCCCTCAAGCAGGCCGGAAAAGCCATCCTGTTTATCAGCCATAAGTTCGACGAGGTCTTCCGCATCGCCGATGATTTCAGCGTCTTTCGCGACGGCAATGCAGTCGGAGCCGGCCGGCTGGCGGAAATCGACCGCGGTCAGCTGGTGCGGATGATGGTCGGCCGGACCATCTCGCAGGTCTTTCCGCAACGGCAACATCGGATCGACGAGGTCGTCCTGGAAGTCGACAATTACTGCCATCCCACCGAATTCGACGGCATTTCCTTTCAACTTCGGCGCGGCGAGATTTTCGGTCTCTACGGTTTGATCGGCGCCGGGCGTTCCGAATTGACGCAGGCGCTCTTTGGGGCGACGCGTGCCTCTGGCGGGCGATTACTATTGGAAGGGAAGCCGATCGCCATCCGCGCGCCTGCCGACGCAATTGCTGCCGGAATTGTTTACGTGCCCGAAGAGCGCGGCCGCCACGGCGCCGTGCTGCCGCTGTCGGTCGCGGACAACATCACCTTGCCGTCGCTGCGGAGAACGGCGCGCCGAGGGTTTCTCCGCGCCGCGGAAGAGTTTGCGCTAGCGCGGAGATATGCGGAGAGGTTGGATGTGCGCGCGTCTTCACTATCGCAGCCCGTCGGCACGCTGTCGGGCGGAAATCAGCAGAAGGTGGTGGTGGGCAAGTGGCTCGCCACTCACCCGAAGGTGCTCATCCTCGACGAACCGACGAAAGGCGTCGATATCGGCTCCAAGGCGGCGATCCATGCCTTCATGGGGGAATTGGCGGCGGAGGGTCTGGCGGTGATCATGGTTTCTTCGGAGATTCCGGAGATCCTCGGCATGTCGGACCGGGTGCTGGTGATGCGGGAAGGGCGGATGGTGGGCCTGTTCGACCATGCCGAACTCTCGCCGGAGATCCTCGTGCGCGCCGCCACCGGGAATGTAAAGGAAGCTTAGGAGATGTCGGCGAAGTCGATCCTGGCGCAGCGCGAGACTTTGCTGGTGGTGGCGATCCTGTTGCTGCTGGCGGCAATCACTGTTCGGTTTCCGGGTTTTGCCGCGCCCGCCAACCTTGCCAATGTTTTCAACGATACGGCAATCCTGATCATCCTCGCGCTCGGGCAGATGGCGGTGATCCTGACGCGATCCATCGATCTTTCGGTCGCTGCGAATCTTGCTCTGACAGGAATGGCAGTGGCGATGCTCAACGATGCCTCGCCGGAAACGCCGCTGGCGTTGGCTATCATGTTGTCCGCCGGACTCGGCCTGGTTCTCGGCGCGATCAACGGCCTCTTGATCTGGAAGCTTGATATCCCACCGATTGTCGTCACGCTGGGAACGCTGACCATTTATCGCGGCATGGCGTTCGTGCTCTCGGACGGACAATGGGTCAACGCCCATGAGATGACGCCGGATTTCCTCAACCTGCCGCGGCATGTGTTCCTCGGCTTGCCGATCCTCTCGTGGATTGCGGTGGCGATCATCGGCATTGCGGTCTTTGTTCTCGGCCAAACCAAGGTCGGGCGCAGTCTCTACGCTGTCGGCGGCAATCCGGTGGCGGCGGTCTATGCCGGAATTGATGTCGGCCGAACGCGGTTCTATGCTTTCTGCCTGTCCGGACTGCTGGCAGGGATCTCCGGCTATCTCTGGGTGGCGCGTTATGCAGTCGCCTACGTGGATATTGCCGGCGGGTTCGAACTCGACGTGATCGCGGCCTGTGTCATCGGCGGCATTTCGATTGCCGGAGGCATCGGGTCGGTGGGCGGCGCCGTACTCGGTGCGCTGTTCCTGGGCATCATCAAGAACGCATTGCCGGTGGTGAACGTATCGCCCTTCTGGCAGATGGCAATTTCCGGCGCCATCATTGTGGCGGCGGTCACCATCAATGTCCGCAGTGAGCGCGTGAAAGGCCGGCCGATCCTGCGGCCTGCTAGTGCATCGCCATGAGCGCAGAAACGGAGATGGCGCGCCGGACGATTCCGGATCGCCTGGATACGCGCCTCGGCCGATGGATTCGAAGTTGGGACGCGCTACTGCTGCTTGTACTGGTGTTGCTCTTCGCCGCCAATTCCCTGGCGTCGCCTTACTTCCTCGATCCCTGGAATCTGTCGGATGCCACCTTCAACTTCACGGAGAAGGGCATCATCGCGCTGGCCATGGGTTTCCTGATCATCGCCGGTGAGATCGACCTGTCGGTAGCCGCGATTATTGCACTGGCGTCCACGGCCATGGGTGCTGCGGCGCAAGCCGGCGTCGGCCCGGCGGGACTTTGTGCCATCGGGCTCCTGGTCGGTTTGTTGTGCGGCGCTTTCAATGGATTTCTGATCACCCGCGTGGGATTGCCGTCGATCGTCGCCACCATCGGCACGATGAGCCTGTTTCGCGGCATTGCTTATGTCGTCCTCGGCGACGGCGTGTACAAAGGATATCCACTGGGCTTCGCCTATTTCGGCCAGGGCTATGTCTGGTGGGTGTTCTCTTTCGAGTTCGTGGCCTTCTTGCTGTTGGCGGTGGGGGCTTATGTGCTGCTGCACAGGACCGTGTTTGGCCGGGCGATCTTCGCCATCGGCAATAACAGCTTTGCCGCCCGTTTCTCGGGTATCCGCGTCGAGCGGGTCAAGTTCCTGCTGTTCCTCATGACCGGGCTCGCCAGCGGCGTCGCAGCGATCATGCTGACCTCGCGGCTGGGCTCCACACGCCCGTCGATCGCCTTCGGGTGGGAGCTTGAAGTCGTGACCATGGTCGTGCTCGGCGGCGTCAGTATTCTCGGGGGATCGGGAACGATTCCGGGGATTGTCATCGCCGCCTTCGTCATGGGCGTGGTGACGTTCGGACTCGGACTGTTGAATGTGCCTGGCATCGTGATGTCGATCTTCATCGGCTTGATGCTGATCGCAGTGATCGCGCTGCCGATCGTCGTGCGGCGCCTTTTAAATCGGGGAACGGCCTGATGCCGGATGCCGCAACTCAAGAGAAATACGCTTTCAAGATGCAGCTTCTGCCCGGCAAGGCCGATGAGTATCGGCGGCGCCATGATGCGATCTGGCCGGAACTTGCGGCCCTTCTGAAGGAGGCGGGAATCTCCGACTATTCCATCCATCTGGACGAAGAGACGGGCGTGCTCTTCGGCGTGCTGTGGCGCAGGAGGAATCACAAAATGGCGGACCTCCCCGCTAATCCGGTGATGCGGCGGTGGTGGGACCACATGGCTGACCTGATGGAGACGCATCCCGACAAGGCGCCCATCGCGACGCCTCTGCGTACCGTGTTTCATCTGGACTGACGGCGAGCGGATTTGTGGCCTTGCCCGTCTCGAAACATCGGCACGTCGCCGTCCTCGATGTCGGCAAGAGCAATGCCAAGCTCGTCCTGTTCGATTTGCAGGAGGGGCGGGAGACAGCCGTCCGTGTCATGTCAAATGAGGTGCGTTCCGACGGGCCTTACCCACATTTCGATGTCGACCGCATCTTCGACTTTGCGCTGGGCGCGATGGCGGAACTGGCGCGCCGTCAGCCCATTGATGCCGTCTCGATAACGACCCATGGCGCCTCGGCTGCGCTTCTGGCCGGTTCAGAACTGGCGTTGCCGGTGCTGGACTATGAATTCGCCGAGCCCGACTCGCTGGCCTCTCTCTACGATCAGATGCGCCCCGACTTTTCAGAGACATTTTCGCCGCGCCTGCCGCAGGGTCTCAATCTCGGGGCGCAGTTGTTCTGGCAGGCCCGCACATTTCCGTTGGACTTTTCGAAGGCCGATCGTCTCGTCACCTATCCGCAATACTGGGCATGGCGCCTGACGGGTACCGGCGCCACCGAGGTGACGTCGCTCGGCTGCCATACCGATCTCTGGAATCCCCGGCAACGGGGATTTTCGACGCTGGTGTCGCGCCTGGGGTTAGGGGCGCTCATGGCGCCGACGCGTTCGGCGTTTGATCCGTTGGGCACCGTGCTTCCTGATCTTGCGCGGCGTATCGGCTTGCCAGCGGGCGTGCCGGTTTACTGCGGGATTCATGATTCAAATGCATCGCTGCTGCCCCATCTGCTGGCGCGGCAACCGCCCTTCGCGGTCGTATCGACGGGGACCTGGGTCATCGTGCTGGCGGTCGGCAGTTCTC
Source organism: uncultured Alphaproteobacteria bacterium (assembly GCA_963851215.1). Lineage (GTDB taxonomy): Bacteria > Pseudomonadota > Alphaproteobacteria > Dongiales > Dongiaceae > DATKFM01. Next base: position 109,322 of record CAWKOG010000020.1, on the reverse strand, counting down.
TTGAGGGTTTGGACGAGAAGCGCGACACGCTCGCCAATATCGATGCCTTAGGCCGGCCGGTACCTTCGGCGCGCTTCATGGGCGGCCGGGAGTATGAGTTGATTGCTGCGGGAGCAGCAGAAGATTTCGACGACAAGTCGCTGCGGCGGGTTCTGGAGCGTCAGATCATGGTGATGCCGTCCCTGGTGGCGGGCTCAGGGCCTTATCCGCTTCGCAAAGGCGGGTGGCTCGAGGGGCAAAGTCCCGCAAACTCCGGGGAAGTCGCTGCCGCGGCGACTCTCTATTTGGCCATGATGACGGAAACCTGCCTTGGCCTCGCCAGCGCCGAGGGCCTAATCATCGTTGAGGGACCAATTGCAAGCAACCGCCCCTATTGCCAAACGCTGTCGGCGCTGACCGGACGTGCCGTTATTCCCAACGCAGGAACGACCGGCACGAGCGCCGGCGCCGCGCTCTTGGCCGGAGGACCGCAGGCGGCGAAACCGCCGGAGAATGGCCATGGTAGCAAGGGCCCCGCATTCCCATATGAGTCTCCATTGCGGCGCTATGCCGACAATTGGAAACAACGGATCGGCAGCATGGCAACCGACTTCGGGGTTAACCGATCCACTAGATGATGTGTTTGGTATGAATTCCCACTCCATCTGACAAGGATGCTTGCGGATCTTCGTGTTGCATACGACTGTCTCAAGGGCTGACGGGAGATCTGTTCTGGTGAGCGAACCGATCCAAATGAGATCGCGGGAGATCAAGCCCGGCATATTGCCCAGCGGCGCCACGACGCCGCTGCCGGGCAGCGCGCTGGATTATCCGCCGCTCGTGCCGGTGGGGCAGGCGCTGCCGGAGATCCTGCCGGCAAAGCGCCGCCGCGGCATCCGCTGGGGCGTGGTGCTCGGCGTCTCGCTGGTGGCGTTCCTGGCGACGCTGATCACCGTCGATGCATCTTTATGGGTGGCCGATTTGTTCGATCGCAGCCCGCTGCTCGGCTTCGGCGCGGCGGGTCTGCTGGTCGTGGTGATCGCCAGCGCCATCGGCCTCACCACCAGCGAGGTGCGGTCGCTGATGCGCCTGCGCACGGCCGGCGAGATCCGCGACCAGGGTCACCGTTTCCTCCAGGGCGCCGGCAAGTTCGAGGGCCATGGCTACCTCAACGACCTGATGCGGCTGATATCGAGCCATCCTGCTGGCCGGCAGCTCTGTGATCGCTTCCGCGACGCCCATTCCGATACCCATGATGACCGTGAGGCGCTGCAGCTCTTCGAGCGCATCGTGCTGCGGCCGCTGGATGAGCAGGCCCAGGCCGCCATCCGCCGCGCCGCCCGGGACACCGCCGTCGGCGCCTCGGTATCGCCGATCGCCGGCATCGACGCCGCCATCGTCATCTGGCGCAGCCTGCGGATGATCCGGGAGATCGGCGAGATTTACGGCTTGCGTCCGTCGCGGCTCGGCGTGCTGTCGCTGATCCGCCGCATGCTGGTGACCGCGACCTTCAGCGTCACCGCCGACATGGTCGGCGACGTGATCGGCGCCCATATGGGCGGCCGTCTCGCCGGCATTCTTTCGGGTAAACTGGCCGAAGGCGTCTATGCCGGCGTGCGCACGGCGCGGTTGGGACTGTTCACCCTGGAGCAGGTACGGCCCTTGCCCTTCGCCGAAGATGACCGGCCCAACCTGAGGCAACTCGTGAGCCAGAGCTTTGCCTCGCTGCTGCAAGATAACGAGCGCAAGGACGATCCGCAGCGGCAGATCGAATGATGCCTATGCCGGCTGGAAGATCTCGATCGGATTTCCGGACGGATCTTCGCACAGGATTTGCTGCCCGCCGGGGCCCTTGATGATGTCGTTGCGGAACTTCGCGCCTTCGAGTTTCAGAATGGCGACCAAGGGCGGTGATATCTTCGACCTCGATGACGATCCGGTTCCAGCCGCCGGGTTCGGGCTTCCGTCCGTCGGGCATCGGTCGCGCGCCCGAAGCGGTCGGTCCGGCCAACCATAAGGTAAGGTTGTCGCGCTTTACGATGGCCATAGCGGGCCCGAATTTCTGCTGCAACACGAAGTCAAGCTTCTCGGTGTAGAAAGCGATCGATTCGTCAACATCACGCACGATGTACCTGACCGTTGCCATACATGACTCCCCTATCGGGGCCGCGGCCTCGGACCGCCTGGGCCGGGCCGGCGGTCGCCGCGCGCTTGCATCGGCCGCGGCCCGCCTGGGCGAGCCGTTTCCGGCGGACGCAACCGCAGAGCGGCGAGGGTCGAGAGCTTTCCCTCCTCCAGCCGGGCGATGTTCACGGTGTTGACGAACCCGCTGATGGTGAAGGGCTGGACGTTGAAGGCGTCGACGGCCGACTTCGCCGCTTCCGGGCGCTCGAAAGCGCCGAGCGTGATATGCGGCACGAAAGGCAGGTCGAGCCGCAGCGCCCGCTCCAGCGGCCCTGTCAACAACTGGTGATGCAGCCGCACGAAGTGCGACGCGCCTTCGTCCGGCAGCAGGAACGCATAGGCCAGCGGCTTCTCCAGATCACGATAGGTGATCGCGCAACGGAACGCGGCGCGGAACGCGCGCACATTGCCGACGATCTGCGTCACATGATCCAGCAGCCGCCGCTCGGTCGCCGCCAGTGTCGGGAACACGACGGTGACATGCGGACCCAGCAGCTTGCCCTGGGGATCATGGGGCGCGCGCACCGCTTTAATGCGCTCGATGTCGGGCCGGCTCAATTCAGGTGTGCAATATACGGTAAACATGGCGCCGGATACTGGCCGCCCGTCACCGACCGGTCAAATGCGAAATCCGATTGTGAGAATTGCGGCGTTTAGTTACGCAGCCGCTCGACGAAACTTTCGAAGATCGCATGGGTATGATCCTCGAGTTCCTCGATCCACCAGTCCTTCCAGACATTGGTCACGACGATCACCACCTTCTCCGCCGGGTTCACGTAGATGAACTGGCCGTTGATGCCCTCGGCCGTGAAGGCGCGATCTTCGCCGGGGAACGTCCACCATTGATACTGATAGCCCATGTCGTAGCCGTCATAGAGCTTGCCCGGCTGCACCTGCGGCATGTCGGACCGCGTGGCCTCGGCGGCCCAGCCTTCGGGCAGCAGGCGCCGGCCCTGCCACACGCCATCCTGGGCCATCAGCAGGCCGAAGCGCGCATAGTCGCGCAGCGTCGCGTTGACGCAGCAGAAGGCGGTTTCGTTCGCGTCCGGCCCCCGTCCGTCAGTCGCCCAGTTGGCGTTCGCCTCCATGCCCAGAGGCTTCCACATCTTCTCCGACAGATAATCGGACAGGGTCTTGCCGGTGACCCGCGACACCAGCCAGCCTAGCGCCTGCGTTTCGATGCCCGCATAGTTGAAACGCGCGAAGGGCTCGCGGGAGCGCTTGATGTTACGAACGAAATCGGTCAGCGGCGTCTTGTTGTAGATCAGGGCCTGGTTCCACATCTTCTCGGAGTCCGACATGCTGCCGGAATCGTAGCTCTCCGAGTAGTCGACTCCCGACGACATCTGCAGCACGGCCTTGATCGGCACGCCCTCATAGCCCGAGCCCTTGAGCTCCGGCAGATAGTCGCTGATGGGGTCGTCGACGCTGCGGATCAACCCGTCGCCGATGGCGAAGCCGACCAGTGTCGAGGTGATCGACTTCGCCACCGATTGCGAGGTCAGCAGGGAATGCTCATCGGCGCCGAAGCCGTAATGCTCATACACAACCTTGCCGTCCTTGAGCGCGATCAAGCCGGTCGTCCGCGCGCGCTTGAAATAGTCGTCCATGCTGCGCGATGTGCCGCGCAGGACGTATTCGAAGCCGGTGATCTGCTCTCCCTTCGGCAGTTCGCTCGCTTCACCGGCGGCGGGCACCGGCCGCGACGGGTAGATTTCGCCGAAATGGCGGTAGGAGCCCACGATGTAGGGATCGTCCCACATGGTCATCCGATCGCCGATCGGGTAGTCCCCCTCGGCGCGCGCCCAACTGGGAATCAGCGCGGCAATGCCGACGACAATCTTCTTGATCCACATACGCATGAGCCTGCTCCCCACGGTCGCAGCGTTCCGCGGGGTGCGGCGTCCTTGACCAAACGGCGGTCGCACAAGCTATCCGACGGACGGCGATAGGAAAAGGGGCCGGGAAGATCGCGGCGCCCACAATCAAGTGCCCGTTTTCCTTGGTTTCCAGATGCCTTATACAAGGCCATTCATGTCGGGTTTTGTCCGGTCGCTGTCGGAAACAAATCAGCTTTTTTGTCGCCACTGAACACCATGGCGCCAACGGTCGAACAGCCAATCGGGCCCCAGACGGGCCCATCAATTCAACGGGCCGGGGGAGACGGTTTCCATGAATAATGAAGTGATCATCACCTGCGCCGTCACTGGCGCCGGCGATACCGCGGGCCGGAGCGACAAGGTGCCGGTCACGCCGAAGCAGATTGCCGAAGCGGCGATCGAGGCGGCGAAAGCCGGTGCGGCCGTCGCCCATTGCCATGTGCGCAATCCCAAGACGGGCAAGGGCAGCCGCGATGTGGAACTCTACAAGGAAGTGGTCGACCGCATCCGCAGCAGCGACACCGATGTGGTGATCAATCTCACCTCGGGCATGGGCGGCGATTTCGAGGTGCAGGAGGACCAGCCGACCAAGGCCGGCCCGGCGACCGATATGGTGGGCCCGATCGAGCGCCTCGCCCATGTGGAGGAGCTGCTGCCGGAGATCTGTTCGCTGGATTGCGGCACGCTGAATTTCGGCGACGGCAACATGATCTTCATCTCGACGCCGAGCTATCTGCGCAAGGGCGCTGCGCGGATCAAGGAACTGGGCGTGAAGCCGGAGCTGGAGGTATTCGACACCGGCCATCTCTGGTTCGCCAAGCAGATGATCAAGGAAGGCCTGCTGACCGATCCGCCGATGTTCCAGATCTGCCTGGGCATTCCCTGGGGCGCGCCGGCGGATACGGCCTCGATGAAGAACATGGTGGACATGCTGCCGCCGGGCGCGAACTGGGCCGGTTTCGGCATCAGCCGCATGCAGATGCCCATGGTGACGCAGGCGGTGATGCTCGGCGGCCATGTACGCGTCGGCCTCGAGGACAATCTCTATCTCGACAAGGGCGTGCTGGCGACCAATGGCAGCCTGGTGGAGCGGGCGCGCAAGCTCATCGAACTGATGGGCGCTCGTGTCGTGACGCCGGCCGAGGCCCGCAAGAAGCTGGGCCTGCGCCCGAGGAATTGACGGCCGGGCGACCGCAGGTCGCCCCTACACCATTTCATGCGCGTTGTAGGGGCGACCGGCGGTCGCCCCTTTGACCTAAGAGGACTGGATATGCCCGCACCCGGATCATCCCCCATCAAGACCGTCGGCATCGTCGGCGGCGGCGTCATCGGCAGCGGCTGGGCGGCGCGCTGCCTGGCGGCCGAACTCGATGTCATCGTCAGCGATCCCGCGCCGAACGCCGAAGCGGCGACCCGCGCCAGCGTCGCCAATGCCTGGCCGGCCTTGACCCGCATCGGCCTCAAGCCCGGGGCCGATCAGAAGCGCATGAAGTTCGCCAAGAGCGTGGCGGAAGCGGCCTCGAAATCCGACTTCGTGCAGGAGAGCGCGCCTGAGCGCATTGACCTCAAGCGCAAGCTCCATGCTGAGATCGATGCCAATGCGCGGCCGGACGTCATCATCGCTTCCAGCTCCTCCGGTCTTCTGCCGTCGGAGTTCCAGGCGGATTGCAAGCATCCCGGCCGCGTGCTCGTCGGTCATCCCTTCAATCCGGTCTATCTGCTGCCGCTCTGTGAAGTGCTCGGCGGCAAGAAGACCGATGCCGCGGCCATCGACAATGCGATGAAGTTCTATACTTCCATCGGCATGCGGGCGCTGAAGGTGCGCAAGGAGATCGACGGCTATATCGCCGACCGGCTGCAGGAGGCTCTGTGGCGCGAGATCCTGCATCTCGTCAATGACGGTATTGCCACCACGGGCGAGATCGACGACGCCATCCGCTACGGCCCCGGCCTGCGCTGGGCCTTCATGGGCACCAACCTCATCTATCATCTGGCCGGCGGCGAGGGCGGCATGAAGCATATGCTGGAGCAGTTCGGCCCGGCGCTGGATCTGCCGTGGACCAACCACAAGGCGCCGAAGCTGACTCAGGCCCTGATCGACCGCATGGTCGAAGGCACGGGTGAGCAAGCTAAGGGCTGGTCGATCAAGGAGCTCGAGCGCTTCCGTGACGACTGCCTGATCCGGGTGATGGAGGCGGTGGAGGATGCCCGCAAGGCGGCCGGCGGGAAGGCGCCGGTGTAGGCGTGACGTTAGCTGTAATAATTGTTGTCATCCCGGGGCCGGCGCTTCCCGAGCAAACGCAAAGCGTTTGTCTCGTGCGCCGGAACCCGGGACCCATGCATACGAAACTCGTCAAGTTGACTCTCCGCCGCTCGGTGTTCATGGGTCCCGGACAATCGCGCTGACGTGCGATTGTCCGGGATGACAATTTAAAGAGATCATGTCGCGCATGCCTGACGGCAACGACCCCTCAAATAGGAAGCGCCTCGCCAATCTCCGGCGTCTGCTGAGCCCGCGCCATGTGGCGTTCGTCGGCGGCTCCAATCTGGCTGTGCCGATCAAGCTCTGCCTGGCCAATGGCTATGCCGGGCAGATCTGGCCGGTGAGCCCGAAATATCCTGACATCGCCGGGCTCAAGACCTATCCGACGATCGAGGCGCTGCCGGAATCGCCTGACGCGACCTTCATCGCGGTGCCGCGAGATCTCACCATCGACATCGTGAAGTCGCTGGTAGCGCGGGATGCGGGCGGCGCGGTCTGCTATGCCGCCGGTTATGCCGAGGTCGGCGGCGAGGGTATTGAGTTGCAAAAGCAACTCGTGGCCGCGGCCGGCGATCTCGCGCTGGTGGGACCGAACTGCTATGGCCTGATCAACTATCTCGACAGCGTCATCATGTTCGCCTCTGGCCCCGGCTTGTGGAAGGCGGAGCAGGGTGCGGCGATCATCAGCCAGAGCGGCAACATCGCTCTGACGCTCACCTTCAACGACCGCTCGGTGCCGTTCTCCTATGTAATCAGCGCCGGCAACCAGGCGGTCATGCGCATCTCCGACTATATCGAGGGACTGGCCGACGATCCGCGCGTGACCGCGATCGGCCTTTATATCGAGGGTCTCGCCGACATTCCCGCCTTCAGCCGCGCCGCACGCAAGTCGCTGGCGGCGAACAAGCCCATCGTGGCGTTCAAGGCTGGCCGCTCGGAACTGGGCGCCAAGCTGGCGATGAGCCATACCAGCTCGCTGGCCGGCAGCGACAAGCTCTATGACACGCTGTTCGACCGGCTCGGCGTCATCCGGGTCAACTCGCTCGCCGATCTCATGGAGACGATCAAGTATCTTTCCGTTGCGCAGCAGGTCGGCGGCGACCGGCTGGCGGTGTTCACCTGCTCCGGCGGTGACAGCCTGATGACGGCGGACTATATGGCCGAGCATGGCCTGACGCTGCCGCAGTTCCCGCCGGCGCAGCATGAGGCGATCAGGGCGCAGCTCCCGGTGTTCGCCTCGATCTCCAATCCGCTGGACTACAACACCTCGCTCTGGGGTAATGAGGATTTGCTGACGAAATGCTTCGATACCGTGCTGGCGGGCGAGTTCGATGCGGGCATGCTGATCCTGGACTATCCGAACGCCGACGCCCTGGGCACGGCAGATTGCGACCGGGCGGTGCGGGCGGTGATCGAGGCGGCGCGCCGCAACGGCAAGCAGGCGATCGTGACGACCACACTGCCGGAGACGATGCCGAAGCCGTCGCGGGAGAAGACGGTCGCCGCCGGCTGTCCGCCGATGCAGGGGTTGCAGAGTGCCATCGATGCCTTTGCGGCCGGCGTGCGCTTTGCGCGGCTGAAGAAGAAGATCCTCGCCGACGGCGCCGCCGCCGAATTGCCCGATGTGGGGCCGGCGCCGACGACCACGCGCCTGTGGTCGGAGTGGGACGCAAAGCAAGCCCTGGCAAAGCACGGCCTGACCGTGCCGAAGGCGGCGCTGGCGACACCCGTGGACGCGGTCAATGCCGCCACTTCTGTCGGCTTCCCGGTAGTCGCTAAATTGGCAAAGCCGGTGCTTGCCCATAAGACGGAGGCGGGAGCTGTCGCGCTTGAACATCGGCGATGGCGCGGCGCTGATGGCGGCTATCGTGCGCATGACAAAATCCGTCGCCGCCTACAAACCCGGCCTCGTGGCCGAGCAATTCCTGATCGAACGGCAGATGACCGGCGCCGTCGCCGAGCTCATCATCGGCGTGAAACGCGACGATCTCTTCGGCCTGGTACTGGTGATCGGCGCCGGAGGCATCCTCGTGGAGATGGTGGAGGACGCGGCAACGCTGCTGCTGCCTGTGACCCGTGCGGATGCGGCCGAGGCTGTGCAGGGCTTGCGCGTCGCCAAACTGCTGCGTGGCTATCGCGGCAAGCCGGCCGGCGATATCGACGCGGTCATCGATGCGGTCATGGCCGTCGCCGCCTTCGCCGAAGCGCACCGGGCCAAGCTGGTGGAACTCGACGTCAACCCGCTGTTGGTCATGCCCAAGGGCGAGGGCGCGATCGCCGTCGACGCGCTGGTGGTGATGGGCTGACGATGTGCTAGTCTGCACTGGTCATTTCATTGACCGGAGTTCCCGCACCTATGCCTTCGACCGAACATCTTCTGGCATTCCTCACCGCTACCCTGGTCTTTGCCGTGTTTCCCGGCCCCGCGATCCTCTACGCGGTGGCGCAGACGATGAGCCGGGGCCGCCGGGGCGGCTTCCTCGCGGCGCTGGGCCTGGCGCTGGGCGGCCTCGTCCATGTGGTCGCCGCGGCTGCGGGACTGTCGGTGATCTTCGCCCATTCGCCAGACCTGTTCATGATCGTGAAGCTCGCGGGCGCGGGATATCTGATCTGGCTCGGCATCCAGATGATCCGCAACCGGAGCCTTGGCCAGATGCCGTCGCCGGCGGCGAAGAGCACGCGGCGCGTCTTCGCCGAAAGCGTCGTCGTCGAACTGCTCAATCCGAAGACAGCGCTGTTCTTTATCGCTTTCCTGCCGCAATTCGTCGACGGCTCGGCGCTCCTGCCGGTCTGGCTGCAGTTCCTGCTTCTGGGGCTGTTCGTGAACTTCTGCTTCTTCGCCGCCGATATCGTCGCCATCCTTCTCGCCGACAGGATTCTGGAACGGCTGAAGCGAAGCGCCCGCGCCGTACGTCTTGTCCGGCTGGCCGGCGGTTCGATGCTGGTCGGTCTGGGCGCGCATCTGGCGGTCAGCCGTCAATAGCCGTCCTGCTGCGTCGGGAAGCATGTTATGCTGCCGGTGCGGACGCATCCGCTGGAGGTCACACCCATGGCGATGGATCGCAAGGATCTGGAGGCGGCGCTCTCCCTCTGGCTCACCGAGATGGACGGCGAGATCGAGGACCGGCACGAAGCCTTTCAGCGGCTGGAATCGATCCTCGGGCAGATGCGCGCCATGGGCATGCCGATCCCGCAGGATTTGGCCGATCTGCAGGCGGAGCTGGCCGAAGAGTTCGCCGTCGAGGGAGAAGGGGCGGAGACGGACGACGTCACGCCTGCGTGACGATCACGCGGCGGATCGATTTCTCGATCACTGCGGCTGATATCTCCGGAAACTTCGTTGCGCCGGAGCGCTGGCGGTAGATCGCGGTCGTCTGGCAGAGCACGACGATGTCTTCCACATCCGCCGGACTGCGCGCCGCCTGGCCGATGCGCTGCACCGCCGCCGGTTCGTCCAGGCCCTGCAGCACATAGCCGCCACCCGTCGCCTGCTCCAGATAGTATCGCGCAACATCGATGAGTATGCGCCGCGCCTCCTCGGCGATATCATCGCCTTGAGCGCTCGCCACAGCCAAGGGCGTGCCCGGCAGGGCCAGGACGATGCCGAACATGTTGTCCAGCAGGCCGTTCGGCTCGAACCGCACCGCCGTGCCGACGACCAGCGTGTTGCTGAGATTGGATGTGGTGTCGATCAGCGCGTCCAAGCTCAGCGAAGACCTCATCGTCCTCATGTTCGGCCACATGGTCGAGCCGCGGCAAGAGCAGCATCACTTTCTGCCGCCGGTAGTGCCAGATCAGGCTCTTTGCCTTGGCAAGCGCATCGGCGTTGCGGGGGTTATAGACGACGATCAGCCGGTCCATGCCGGCTTCCTTGGCGATGCGTCGGGCCAGCGCTTTCTTGCCGTTGAGATTGGGGCCGATGATCAGGATTTCGTTGCCGACGCGAAGCGTGTTGTAGGCGTCCGGATGTTTCGCCCGGTCGATCAGATCCGCGATATCGCCCAGCAATCCATCCAGTCCCGCCAGCGGCACGTCGAGATTACCGACATCAAGATCGTCGAGGCTGAGGGCAATCCGTTCTTTCCGCTTGCGGCGGTCGATGAGGAATTCGATCAGGGCCGGCAGTGTGGCCACCGCACCGACCACGGTGGCAAAAAGCAGGATCTGCTCGGTGAGCAGCGTCAGCGCGGTCGAGTCCTCGCCCATGTTCAGGCGGCGTCGGCGCTGATCAGGCCGCGGCTCAGCAGATGGCGAAAGGTCTCCACCGACCGTACGATACCGTCGCTCAAGGGAATCGTCGTCCAGTCGCCGACAACGCGGCGCAAGGGCCGGTCATCGAACTCCACGGGGAACGGCAGGCTAGCGCCTTCGCAGACGATCTTGGCCGCGGGCTCGACGCGGCGCAGCTCGGCGACGATATCGGCCACTTCCGCCTTGGCCCCCATGAGATCGAACACCGGGCTTTGATCGGCGGCGATTTCCGCATCGGCGGCACGGATGAAGATATCGGCCACTTCGCTGACGAACTGAAAATTCATCGCGCCGGTGAAGGGGATGGTAAACGGCCGTCCGGCGGCCGCGGCCAGCATCGCCTTCGTCGGCGCCGAGGTCAGTCCCTGATCGCGGCCCGGCCCATAGACAGTGTGAGGCCGCAAGCCGATGCTCTGCACGCCCCAATCCAGGGCGTAGACGCGGGCGATGCCTTCGTCGGCGGCCTTATAGACGCCATAGAGCGTATGGGGCGAGTCCGCGTTCTCCGCCGACAGCGCGGCGACGGAGCTGGCATAGACGAGATGCTTCACGCCATGCTTGCGTGCCGCCTCCATCACGTTCACATGGCCGACCACATTGACGCGCGCGCCCAGGGCGGGGTCGGCCTTGCAGAACGGCACCTGCAGCGCCGCCAGATGGATGATGGCGTCGGCGCCGCTTCCGTCCACCGCGCGCTCGACAACAGCCGTGTCGGTCAGATCGCCCTTGATCCAGTCGACGCCGTCGGCCTGCTCCTTCTCCAGGATCAACCGCAACCGCCGCCGGTCCTCCGAAAGATCGAAAGCCGTTACCGCGGCGCCCCTGCGTACCAGATTGGCGACGACCCAAGCGCCGATACAGCCCGCCGCGCCCGTGACCAGATACCGCTGTCCCGCACCCATCTAAAGTCTCTCTTTGGTTTACGACACTATGTTCATAAATGTGCCACTCGGAAAATCAGCAGATTGTCTACAATAAATCTCCGATTGCATCTCAGTCTATTCATCTTCGTGAACAGGCTTCAGTCACAATTTTGCCGCTCCCCTTGGACGATGTTTTGTCGATAAGTCGCAATCTCTGGGAGGAGGGGGGATCATGCAACGCATGAACCTTTCCCGGAAGCAGGAAAGTGGGCCAGATATCTTAATGCAAGCCTCGAGTCAGAGGTTGCCCGGTGAACACCGGGCTGCAACAGTTCCCGTGCCTGCCGATCCCAGCCGCTTTCTGCGGTCCGGGGATGCCTCCTGCCTTGGCCGACGAGGGGACTGACAATGGCCGATCTCACCGCGCAGGAACAGTATCTGCTGGAGCTGATCAATCGAGCCCGGCTCGACCCGGCCGGTGAGGCGGCGCGCAACGGCATCGGGCTGAATGACGGGTTGGCGTCGGGCACGATATCGGCCGATTCGAAGCAGCCGTTGGCGGGCAATGGGAACCTGGCAACAGCGGCACAAGGCCACAGCCAGTGGATGCTGGACACCGACACCTTCTCTCATACGGGCTCAGGCGGCTCGAATGCCGGGAACCGGATGAGTGCCGCCGGGTACACCTTTACCGGGTCGTGGAGCTGGGGCGAGAACATTTCCTGGCGCGGCACCACCGGTACCCTGAACCTGACATCTTCTGTCGGCATCCAGCATAACAGCCTGTTCCAGAGTCCCGGACACCGCGAGAACATGCTCGATCCCGGGTTCCGCGAGATCGGCGTCGGCGTTCGCACCGGCGTGTACCAGGGCTATAACGCCTCGATGATCACCGAGAATTTCGCCCGCAGCGGCACTGGCAATTTCCTGACCGGAGTCGCCTATTTCGATGCCGATGGCGACAAGTTCTACACTGTGGGCGAGGGCCGCGGCGGCATTCGCATGGATGCGCGCAACAGCAGCGGCGCGCTCGTCTCCACGACGACAGCGGCGGCTGGTGGCTATCAGACCAAGCTTGCCGCGGGTACCTATGACGTAACCTTCTCCGGCGGCGGGCTGTCTGCTGCACTCGGCATTGCTGTCGCCATCGCCAGCGAGAACATCAAGCTGGACGTGATGGGAACCGATACGCTCGGCACCAATGTCAGCGCCACGCTGGGCGCGAACACCCGGGGCCTGGTGCTGCTGGGGATCGACAACGTCAACGCCACGGGCAACAGCCTCGCCAACAACATCAACGGCAACAAGGGCGTCAACCAGATCAACGGCGGCGGCGGTGGCGATACGCTGGGCGGCGGCGCGGGCAATGACGTGTTCATCCTCAAGGCCGGCGAAGCCAACGGCGACGCGATTTCCGATTTCACCGGCAATGGCAGTTCGTCCGGCGACACGATCCGCTTTGAGGGCTATGGCACGGGCGCCACGCTGACCAATATCTCCGGCAATCAATGGCAGGTCAGCGGCGGCGGCTTCACGGACACGGTCACCATCACCGGCGCCGTCGCCAGTGGCGATTTCACGTTCGACGGCAGCACCAGCACTCTGCCGGGTGGCGGCGGTGGTGGTGGCGGCGCGACGGCGGGCGCCGACACGCTGGCCGGCACCACGGGCGCCGATACGATCGATGGCTTGGCCGGTGCCGACAGAATTTCCGGCGATGCGGGCGACGACCGCCTGACCGGCAGCGATGGCAACGACACGCTGCTAGGCGGAACCGGCAACGATGTCATGACCGGCAGTCTCGGCGCCGACAGCATGGCCGGCAGCTCCGGCAACGATAGCTATGGCGTCGATGCAACGACCGACCGCGTATCCGAAGGCTCCGGCCAGGGCGCGGATACGGTACAGAGCTCGATCACCTACACGCTCGGCAGCTATGTCGAGCACCTGACGCTGCTGGCGGGCGCGGGCAACATCAACGGTACCGGCAACAGCTCAGGCAACATCATGGCCGGCAACGAGGGGAACAACTCGCTGGCCAGCGGCTCGGGCAACGACTCCCTGACCGGCGGTGCGGGCGCAGACTCGCTCAATGGCGGATCGGGCAATGACACGATGATCGGCGGCGCCGGAAACGACTACTACTATGTCGGATCCGCGGGCGACATCGTCACGGAGAACAGCGGCGAAGGTACCGACAGCGTGCAAGTCGGCATCACCTATACGCTGGGCGCCAACCTGGAGAATCTCATCCTCGGCGGTTCGTCGGGGATCGGCGGCACGGGCAATAGCGCCAACAATCTCCTCACCGGAAATGCCGCCGCAAATTCCCTCTTGGGAAGCAGCGGCAACGACACGCTGCGCGGTGCTGGCGGCAATGATGTGCTCAATGGCGGCACCGGGTCCGACACCTTCTGGCGTGCGACGGCGAGCGACGGACGCGATACGATCCAGGACTTCACCAAGGGCTCCGGCGGCGATCGCCTGGATGTCGGCGATGTGCTCAGCGGTTATGATGCGGGCGACAATGCGAGTGAGTTCGTGCAGCTCGTCGTCAGCGGCAGCAACACGATCGTGCGCATTGATGCCAACGGCGCGGTCGGCGGAACAAGCTTCACCGATGCGTTCGTGCTAACGAATGTTACCGGCCTGAGCGTTAGCCAGATGATCGCCGACGGCAACCTTGTCCTGACATAGCGGCATTCCGTCAGCGTGCATGCCGCCTGCGTTACTCGGCATAATACGCATAAAATTTCGAGACAACTTTTGCACCTGCATTCTTAACCAAGAGTGCGCGGGAAGCGCAGCGCTAGCCTTAAGGAGGCTTTCATAAGTCGCAGTTAATCTCCGCTTAACGATCCGAATCTCAGCGTTGAGCGTCTTCGATTGTCATGGCGGAATTGACTGCGCACGAACAGCTGCTGCTTGAGCTTGTCAATCGGGCGCGTCTCGATCCGGCGGGCGAAGCGGCGCGCTACGGCATCGACCTCAATCAAGGGCTGGCTGCCGGCACAATATCGGCCGCGCCCAAGCAAGTTCTCGCATCCAATCCGAATCTGGCGACGGCGGCACAGAACCACAGCCAGTGGATGCTGGACAATGACGTATTCAATCACACCGGCGCCGGCGGGTCGGATCCGGAGGACCGCATGCGCGGGGCCGGCTATTCGTTCAGCGGCTCCTGGCGCTGGGGCGAGAATATTTCCTGGCGCGGAACCACAGGCACACTGAACCTGACGGCGAATATCGCCTCGCATCACGAGGGCCTGTTCGAGAGCACCGGTCATCGCCAAAATATCCTTGGAGACTTCCGTGAAATCGGTATCGGTGTCCGCACGGGAACCTATCAAGGCTACAACGCCTCGATGGCGACGGAGGATTTCGCGAAAAGCGGCACCGGCCAATTTGTCACCGGCGTGGCTTACTTCGACGCGAACGGCGACAGGTTCTATGGTATCGGCGAAGGCCGGGGCGGCGTGCGCATGGATGCGCGCCTGCTGTCGAGCGGCGCCTTGACGACCGTGAATACGGCGAGCGCCGGCGGTTACGGGGTAAAGCTCGCCAGCGGCGCCTATGAGCTGACCTTCTCCGGCGGCGGCATCACCGCCGCCATGGGCGTCGCCGTCAGCCTCGGCACGCTGAACATCAAGGTCGATGTGGTCGCCGCCGATGGATTGGCGACGAATGTCAGCGCGACGCTGACCGGCGCCGGCAGGAGCCTGACGCTGCTTGGCACCGAGAATGTGAGCGGCACGGGCAACGGTCAGGCCAACCAGATCTTCGGCAACAAAGGCGCCAACGAGCTGAATGGCGCTGGCGGCAGCGACACCCTGACCGGCGGTGCCGGTAACGACGTTTTCGTCGTGAGAGCCGGTGAGGCCAATGGCGATCTCATCACTGATTTTGCCGGCAACGGCGGCAGCGCCGGCGACACGATCCGCTTTGAGGACTACGGTGCTGGGGCGACGTTGCAGCTTGTCTCCGGCAACCAGTGGCGCATCGTCGGCAACGGCATCGTCGAGAACATCACCATCGTCGGTGCGGCTGCCGCCGGCGACTACAGCTTCGTCGGCGACGGCAGCCCGCCGCCGGGATCGGAGCCGGTGACGGGCACTGATGGCGACGATGACCTGGTCGGCACAGCCGTTGCCGATGTCCTCGGCGGCGGCATGGGCAACGACAAGGCGGTGGGTGCGGGCGGCGGCGACTGGCTCTATGGCGGCGAGGGCAGCGACACGCTCGATGGCGGCACGGGGATCAATTCCCTGCGCGGCGGCGAGGGCAGCGATGTCTACATTGTCGACAGCGTCTATGACTTTATCCAGGAGCAAGGCAGTGCCGCGGAGGCCGATGCCGTCTGGTCGGCCCTGTCGATCGACCTGGGCAACGATGTGCGTTTCGGCGGCGTTGAGAATGCGCGATTGCTTGGCTCGGCCGCCGGGAGCGTGATCGGCGACAACCGGGCCAATCGCCTGGAAGGCAATATCGCGGCCAATGCGATCAGCGGCAACACCGACGATGACACGCTCATCGGTGGTGACGGCAATGATACGCTTGACGGCGGCACCGGTTTCGACAGCCTGGTCGGCGGCAAGGGCAACGACGTCTATGTCATCGATGAACTGACAGAAGACAACGATGTCGTCGAGATATCGGGCGAGGGAACGGACACCGTCCGCAGTTTCGTCGGTGCCACGCTGGCGGCGAATGTCGAGAACCTCGTGCTGCTTGGCTCCGCCGGGTCGGGCGAAGGCAACAGCCTCGCCAACTACATCACCGGCAACGGCGACGGCAATGAACTGACCGGCGCCGCCGGCAACGACACGCTTGTCGGCAATGGCGGGGATGACGACATTGACGGCGGCGTGGGCGCGGATTCAATGGCGGGCGGGCTGGGCGACGACGAGTACATCGTCGATGCCGCCGGCGACAAGATCGCTGAAGCCGCCGGCCAGGGAACCGACATCGTTCTCAGCAAGATATCCTGGACCCTAGGCGCCAATCTGGAAAACCTGACTCTCACCGATGCCGCCGCTCTCAACGGAATCGGTAATGCGCACTATCAATACTATCGTTGGCAATGCCAGTGACAATTTCCTGAGCGGCGGCGCCGGCAACGATACTCTGCAAGCCGATGGCGGCAGCGATACGCTCGATGGCGGCGCCGGCGCTGATCGCATGGATGGCGGCTCCGGCGACGATACCTATGTCATCGACGATCTGGATACCGACGGCGCAGGCGCGGATAAAGGTGACGTCATCATCGATTCCGGTGGTGTGGACACTGTACGCAGCTATTTTACCGTCAGTCTCGGCATGGATTATCCAGGTATCGAGAATGCGGCGCTGCTCGGCAAATCGGCCATTGCCGCCACGGGCACGGCCGGCGCGAACTGGCTCTCGGGGAATGCAGCCGCCAATCAGCTTTCCGGCTTGGCGGGGAATGACACGCTCAATGGCGGCGGCGGCGGCGACAAGTTGGCCGGCGGCAGCGGCGACGATCGTTATGTCGTTGACAGCGCTTATGACGTGATCTCCGAGAATGCGGGCGAGGGCAACGATACGGTCCAGAGCTCGGTGTCCTATGTGCTGGGCGCCAATCTTGAGCATCTCACGCTTGTTGACATTGCCGCCATCAACGGCAACGGCAATGACGGCGCAAATGCCATCACCGGCAACAATGCGGCGAACAAGCTCGCGGGCCTGTTGGGCGTCGACACACTGATAGGCAATGGCGGCAACGACCTGCTGGATGGCGGCGCCGGCGCGGACTCCCTGGATGGCGGAACGGGGAACGATGTTTTCGTCATCGACAGCGCGTCTGATGTCGTCACCGAGCGGGACGGCGAAGGCGTCGATGCCGTGCAGAGTACGCTGCAGGCGACAGCGCTTGGGGCGTTCGTCGAGAACCTCACGCTGTTGTCCGGCGCCAAGGATGGCACGGGCAACGGACTGAAAAACGGCATCATCGGCAACAACGACGCCAATGTGCTGGACGGCGCCGGCGGCAATGACACGCTGAGCGGCGCAGGCGGCAACGATACCCTCATCGGTGGCGCCGGCACCGACCGCATGGGTGGCGGCCTGGGTAACGATTTCTACAATGTGGATATCGGTACAGATCTTGCGGTCGAAGCCTCGGGACAAGGTCTCGATACGGTCATGGCGTCGGCAAGTTTCGTGCTTGGGAGCTACATCGAGAACCTGACGCTGGCGGCTGGCGCGGGCAGTATCAATGGCACGGGCAACAGCTCCAACAACGTCATAGGCCGGCAATGAGGGCACCAACTGGCTGACTGGTTCCACGGGCAATGACACGATTTCAGGTGGCGAAGGGGCGGATACGCTCAATGGCGGCGCCGGCAATGACAGCATGACCGGCGGCGATGGCGATGATGTCTATCTGGTCAATGCCATCGGCGATATCGTGGCCGAGTCAGGCGGCGGCGGAACCGACACCGTTCAGAGCGCGATCGCGTACAAGCTCGGCGCAGACGTCGAAAATCTGACGTTGGTGGGAACCGCCGCAATCAATGGCGCCGGCAACGGCGGCGACAACTCTATCATCGGCAACGGGGCGGCGAACCGGCTCGATGGCGGCGAGGGGGACGATATCCTGCACGGCGGCGCCGGCAACGACACACTCACCGGCGGCCTCGGCAGCGACAGCTTCGTTCGTGCCCTGGGCAGCGATGGCCGCGATACGATCACCGACTTCACCCTCGGCCCGGGCGGCGACAAGCTGGATATCGGCGATCTGCTCACGGGCTATGAGGCGGGAGACGATGCGGCCGAGTTCGTGCAGCTTGTCGTCAGCAACGGCAACACGATCGTCCGCATTGATGCGAATGGCAGCACCGGCGGCGCTCAGTTCGCCGATGCGTTCGTGCTGGCCGGCATTGCCGTCACCGACCCCAATCAATTGGCCGCCGACGGCAATCTGATCCTGCAGTAAGCTTAGCGCTTACCCTTCCAGGTCACGCATTTCTGGCGCTGCTCGCCCAGACCTTTGATGCCCAGGCTCATGACGTCGCCTGGCTTCAGGAACACCTGCGGGTTCTTGCCCATGCCGACGCCGGGCGGCGTGCCAGTGGTGATCACGTCGCCGGGCATCAGCGTCATGAAATGGCTGACATAGCTGACCAGATGCGCCACGCCGAAGATCATCGTGCGGGTGTTGCCGGTCTGCATGCGCTGGCCGTTGACGTCCAGCCACATATCCAGGTTCTGCGGATCGGGCACCTCGTCCCGGGTGACCAACCAGGGGCCGAGCGGGCCAAAGGTATCGCAGCCCTTGCCCTTGTCCCAGGTGCCGCCGCGTTCGGTCTGGTATGCCCGTTCGCTGACATCGTTGCAGATCAGGTAGCCGGCAACGTGCTTGAGCGCATCCTTTTCCGCCACATATTGCGCCTTGGTGCCGATCACGATGGCCAGCTCCACCTCCCAATCGGATTTCTTGGAGTCCTTGGGGATGGTCACGTCGTCCCGGGAGCCGACGATACAGGTCGTCGCCTTCATGAAGATGATCGGCTCGCTCGGCGGTTTGGCGCCGGTTTCGGCTGCATGGTCGGAGTAGTTGAGGCCGATGGCGACCAGCTTGCCGATCCCGCCCACGGGCGGTCCGAAACGGGGCGCGCCGCGGACCAGCAGCAGGCTGCCGGGCTTCAGCTTGGCCAGCTTCTTCAACGATGCCGGCGAAAGCGCCGCCGGGCCGATATCGCCGATTTTCTTGCTCAGATCCCGGATCTTGCCGTTGGCGTCGATCAGGCCGGGTTTCTCCTTGCCCGGCCGGCCATAGCGGACCAGCTTCATGGTTTCCCCCCGTTGCGCATTAGGAATCGGGCGGCACTATAGCAGCCCGAAATGGTGATGCGTCAACTAACGGGAGCCGGCGTCGTGACGGAGTTGATAATCGAACAGTGGACCAATCTCAACCAAAGCATCGACTACCGTTGGTCGGTCTGGGTCGATGGGCGCCGGGTGCAGATGGGCGGCCCGCATAAGACGGCCGATGAATCGGAACGCGAGGGTCGGGCCTATTGTCAGAAAGGTCTGGCGCAAGCACCGGATCGGGTGACTCGGCTGTAGCCGCAGGCGGGTAGAATTGAAAGGCAGAGGGATATGGCAGGACGGGATCTATTGGCGGGACGGCGGGCCTTTGTCACCGGCGCCGGATCAGGCATCGGCAAGGCGATCGTCCTGGCCCTGGGCAAGGCCGGCGCCCGTGTCGCCGTCAGCGACATCGACGAGGCGGCGGCGGGGGTTGTGGCCGAGCAGGTGGGCTCTGGTGCTTCGGCTCATCGGCTCGATGTCACCAATGCGGCTGAGACCGCAACGGTCCTGGACGCCGCGGCCAGGGCGCTGGGGGGCCTGGATATCGTCTGCGCCAATGCCGGCGTCTCCACCATGAACCGCGTCGTCGATCTCACGGAGAAGGAGTGGGATTTCAACATGGACGTGAACGCCAAGGGCATCTTCCTGACCAACCAGGCAGCCGTGCGGCATTTCCTGGCCGTGAAGGCACCGGGCGTTATCGTCAACACCGCGTCAATGGCGGGGAAGGTCGGGGCACCGCTGCTGGCGCACTATGCCGCGAGCAAGTTCGCTGTGGTGGGCTTCACGCAATCCCTGGCGAAGGAAGTCGGCGCTCAGGGCATCCGCGTCAATTGCGTTTGCCCTGGCTTCGTGCGGACCTCGATGCAGGACCGCGAACTGGAATGGGAAGCCGGTCTGCGCGGCATGAAGCCGGACGCCGTCCGCGCCGAGTATGTCACGATGACGCCGCTGGGCCGCATCGAGGAGCCCGAAGACGTGGCCGATGTCGTTGTCTTTCTGGCCAGCGATCTCTCGCGCTTCATGACCGGTGAGGCTGTTTGCGTCACCGGCGGCGCGTTCATGGACTAGGCAGGCCTACGGCGCCGGTGCGCCGCTGAGCCAGCACTGCTCCGAACCCCACTTGTTGATGCGATACTCCCAGCCGACCACGGCCGACTTTTCCGGCGAAATGTAGGTCAGCTGTGTGATCGTGTTCCGGGGGCCCTTCCAGGATTCCTCGAGCACGATGACTGGAATATAGCCGTAGGGAATGGTCCGGTACTTCGCCTGGTCGGACACCACAAGCGTCACCTGGTAGGTGGTCTCCTTGCCATTGATGCCCATCCACTGGATGGGGCCCTCATGCTTCGAGCCGACCTTGAGGTCGCGCAGGCTGGGAAACTTGTCCAGGCCGGAGACCGTCTTTCCGGTTCCCTGCTTGGTCGCGATCTGCTCGACGAGCGTGGTGCCGTATAGCGAGCGCGGCTGGCGGATCTCCAGGCGCGGTGTGCCGTTGATCAACTGGGCATAAACGACAGTGCTGTCGTCGACCGCCTTGATGTTGATCTCGGCTGTACGCGCCGGGTTGATCGGGTTGGGGATGTTGCTGTTGCACTCATACTCGAACCGGGTGCCTGGCGCGGCCGGCGCGAAGTCGACGGCGGCGGCCGGGTTGGCGGAAAACAGAGGCAATGCCAACAAGGCGGTCAATAGATGACCGCGCGTGACCGCAATGCGCGTCATGACGCTCCTCCCATGAATGATCCCGCGAAGGTAGCCGCATTTCGGTTAATATTCCGCTAAGGGATCACCGGGCCAGGCAAGCGCTGTTGACGAAGATTACTTTGAAAACAGGGAATTGCGCCGGCAAGGCTTGCGCCCTGCCGGCGCCTTCAACTGCTACTGATCGTCATCCTCTTCGTGTTCTTCACCGGCGGGACAGCAGCGGTATTCCTGCGCCTTATCCAGCAGGTCGATTTGCCGCTTGAGCAACTGGTTCTCCAGCGCCTTGCGCTCCAGGTCCAGATCGATCTCCTTCTGCCGGGCAGGCTCGCAGATGTCGCAATCGTCGATGCAGCCGCGCACAAGCAAACCGGGTGTGGGCAGCGAGGTTGTCTTCTCGAAAGAGAACGACTTCTTCGTCGCCTCGGTAACGTGGCCGGTTGTCTTGTCCAGCAAGCCGGCGGCGACCAGGGAGGTATCCACCTGCTTCATCGCCGCCGTACGGACTGCCGCGGGCATCGGCTCGGCCAGCTGCGGCGCCGCCAGTTGCAGACGGGCACTTACGGCGGTCGCCCGCAGGCCGCCAACTCCGCCGAGGATGGCATCTTCCTGCGCCGCCGCGACGCTGCGCCGGCCGCGCGCCTCGACTTCCAACCGGTTCTCGGCGGTCGCCAGGATCGCCGTCGGTACGACAGCCACGTCGCCGCGGGAAGTGAAAGGATTGACGGCGACCTTTGTGTCGGCTGCCGGATCGATCACGCGCCGTTCGATGAACTCGAGGGTGAACTTGACAGTCTGCATCTTGTTGATGCGGTAGAAGAAGAAAGTGATCGCGTGACATTTGTTGTGATTGGTGAATTCGCGGGACGCGGACTCGAAATGGTCCTGCGATTGGCCTTCGGCGTGGGAACGGGTCTGCACTTCACCCACCGACACGCTACTGGCGGTACGCGTACCTTGCTCGGAACGGTGGTACGATGACTCCGCATGCTGGGTGAGTTCGCGCAGGAAGTCGGATGTGGATTCCGCATTGTATGAACCGTTCACATCGACGGAGGGACCGGCGAAGAAACTTTCGATTGCGCCGCTGGTTTCCGCATGGCCTTGCGCGGATCCCTTTGATTGATTGCTCGAGTGCGCTTCGTCGCGGACCGAGAGGTCGGACATCATGTCGCCGAAGCTCGACATGAGATAGCTCTCTTCCGAAGTCTGAGAGTTGCGGTAGCTGAGGCTGGTGGAGCTGTCGAAGCTGAACTGGCTGCGGCGGTCGCTGGTGAAGAGACGCACTTTCTCGCCCGGGAGCAGCGTCGTCGAATAGGCGAGATCGCCGAGGGCCATCGGTCCCG
Source organism: uncultured Alphaproteobacteria bacterium (assembly GCA_963851215.1). GTDB lineage: Bacteria > Pseudomonadota > Alphaproteobacteria > Dongiales > Dongiaceae > DATKFM01. The sequence continues at coordinate 87,019 of CAWKOG010000020.1, read as the reverse complement.
GACAGCGTTCGAAACGGGCATGGATGAGAACCTCGACAGGAACAACCCGGTTCTCCACCACGGCGCGGTGTGTCGTGCGGTAGTGGAAGTCCAGCACGTCGCAGGCTTTGTCCGTCGTTAATTCCGGACAGCAGGGCACGGGGAATGGCTTTGATTCAGTTGCGGATTTCATGGGGTCTCCTGTTCGCGTCATCGACCGGTGCGGCGCAAAGGGGGCGGCCGCCCGGCACGCTGGCTCACGGATAGGAACCTATGCTTGGGCATCGCACGGCGCTGTGAGCAGGCGCACAAACTCCGGCGCCGCAGCCCAATGTCCGGAAGATGTCACACCCGCATAATCCTTCAGGCGAAAGGCAGCACGGCGCGCCGAACCATTGCTTGAACCAACAGGATGCGTACCAAGTTGCCCTTGGCGGCTGCCGCCGGCGGCAGCTATGATCGCGGCAACAAACAACAAACCGGGGCGGCACGCATGCCATCGGGGCGGGGAGTTGGTGGCCGGATGGCGCGAGTTGTCCTGCCGCACGTGATCATGGTGGCGTTCTCGGCGGTGATACTCTTGCCGCTGGTGTGGCTGGCGCGTGTGGCCCTGACCGACAAGCTCACCGCCTACAAGCTGCCGCCGGAATGGGTGGCGCTTCGCCCCGATAACTTCATCGCCATCTTCACCGACTATAATTTTGCCGGCTATTTCCTGAACAGCATCGTGGCGGCCGTTGGCTCGACGGCGATCTCGCTGCCCCTGGCGACGGCGATGGCCTATACCTTTGCCCGGTTCAATACCGGCGGCATGCCGCTGCGCCTCTTCGTGCTGGCCAGCCAGATGCTGCCGCCGGTGATCCTGTTGCTGCCGATGTACACGGTGTTTCAGTTCGCCGGTCTCATCAACACCTGGGCCGGGCTGATCATCGCCCATCTCACGATCAACATTCCCTTCCTGGCCTGGATGCTGGTGGCGTTCTTCCAGGGCGAAATCGTACAGCTCGAGCAGGCGGCTCGGGTCGACGGGGCGACGCGGTTCCAGGCCTTCTGGAAAATCGCCGTGCCGGTCGCAGCGCCCGGCTTGCTGGCGGCGGGCCTCTTGGCGTTCATCCTCTCCTGGAACGAGTTCCTGTTCGCGCTCATGCTCACGGGCAAACAGACCAACACGCTGCCGGTCGGGCTGTCGAGCTTTCAGACCCAGCGCGGCGTCGAGATTGCGCTGGTCGGCGCGGCGTCGTTTGTCGCCATCGCGCCGGTGCTGGTGCTGCTGCCGTTCATGCGCAGATATCTGATCAAGGGATTGTCGCTGGGAGCGTTGAAATAGCCCGGCGACGGAAGTGCAAGAAACGAGAGGGAGATGACAATGAAAAAACTGTTGTTTGCTGCCGGCTTGATGTTGGCTGTATCCGGTCCAACGCAGGCTGAGACGATAAACATCCTGATGGAAACGGTTCCCGATACACAGTTCATCAAGGACCTGCTGCCCGAGTTCAAAGCGGCCACCGGCATCGATGTGGAGATCGAGGCGATCAGCTACATCGACATGCATTCCAAGCTGGTGCCGCAACTGACCTCGCCGAGCGGCGGCTATGACGCGATCGTCGTAGATTTCTACTGGGTCGCAGAGTTCACCAAGGCCGGCTGGCTGATGCCACTGGATGAACTGATTACCAAGGACAGCGTCGATACCAGCGTCTATGTGCCGAGCCTCTTTAGTCTCGTCGGCAAGGTGAATGACGTCACCTACATGCTGCCCTTCTATAATTATTCCATGGGTATCATTTACCGGAAGGACATGCTCAACGATCCGAAGGAACAGGCGGACTTCAAGGCAAAGTATGGCGCCGACCTGAAGATCCCCACGACCTGGGCCGAATATCGCCAGCAGGTGGAGTTCTTCACCCGCGACACCGATGGCGACGGCAATCGCGATTTCTACGGCACCATCAACCAGGGACAGCGCGGCGACTGTATTTGCATGCAGTGGTCAAACTACCTCTATGCCAATGGCGGCCAGTATCATGACGCCAACTGGAAGGCGACATTCAACAGCGAAGCCGGCCTGAAGGCGGTGGAAGATTTCAAGAACGATATCGCCCTACACGGGCCGACCGGCTCTGAGAGCTACTGCTTCGACGAGGCCAATAGCGTGTTTGCCCAGGGCAAGGCCTACAGTTTCGTGACCTTTAACATCCTGCTCTCGGGCTTCGACGATCCGGCCTCTTCGCAGGTGGTGGGCAAGGCCGATATCGCGCCCAATCCCATCGGCGGTCTGAATGGCGGCTGGGGCTGGGCAATCCCGAACTCCAGCGCGAATAAGGACGCAGCCTGGACCTTCATCAAGTGGGTCGAGTCCAAGGATATCGTGAAGAAGCGCACGCTGGCCGGCGGCGCTCCGACCCAGGCCTGGGTGTTCGATGATCCCGATGTGGTGGCCAAGCGCCCCTATATGGACAAGCTGAAGACCCTGGTGGGGACAGCGCAGGAATTCCCGACTTTCACTTACACCGTGGATTTCGTGGAAGTGCTGGGCCGCGAGCTCAATCTGGCGGTCACCGGCCAGAAGGACCCCAAGGAAGCGTTGGATCTGGCCGCCGCCGAACTGGATGCGCTGGCCAAGAAAGATGGTTTGCTGAAGGAGTGACCCGGGAACGGGCGGGGGCGCCGGCCGCTCCCGCCCATCCCCAATTTCAATCATGACCGCAACGGCGATCTCCGACATCGACCGGCAGGACCGCCGGTTCGGCTGGCTGCTGACGGCGCCGGGCCTGACGGCGCTCATGCTGGTGGTCACCTTTCCGCTGTTTTTCACGGTATTCGTCAGCGGCTTCGACTACACGCTGATACACCGGTCCTTCGATACTTTTGTCGGCATCGAGAATTACCGGTCTGCCTTCGGCGAGAACTATTTTGGCGAAGCTCTCTGGGTAACACTGAAGTTCGTCGTTTGCGTTGTGCTGCTCGAATTCGTCATCGGCTTCACGATCGCACTGATGCTGAATTCGGTGACGCGGTTCAAGGATGTCTATTATCTCATTCTGCTGATGCCGCTGCTGATTAATCCGGTAGTGGTGGCCCTGATCTGGCGCATGTTCCTGCATCCCGAATTGGGCATCGTGAATTATCTGCTGGGACTGGTTGGCATCGCCAAGGTGAATTGGCTGGGCGATCCCGTCATCGCCTTCTGGACGGTGGTGCTCACCGATATCTGGCATCAGGTATCCTTCATGATCGTGCTGCTGCTGGCCGGCCTTTCGGCGTTGCCGAAAGAGCCCTATGAAGCGGCGCGCATGGACGGCGCCTCGACGCTGCAATCTTTCATTCACGTGACCCTGCCGCTGATGCGCCCGGTCATCATCGTGACCCTGCTGATACGCCTGATCTTCGCGGTAAAGACCTTCGACCTGGTCTATGTGATGACCCGCGGCGGCCCCGGCACAGCGACCGATCTCATCAGCTACTTCATCTACCGTTCGGCGTTCTTCGGACTGAATATCGGCCAGGCCTCCGCGATCTCGGTGCTGCTGCTGGTCATCGTCCTGGCGCTGACAGCCTATCTATATCGGTACATGCGGTCATTGGCGTAGGCGGACATGGCTGAAATCAAACTCAATGGAATCAACAAAATCTATCCCGGCAATGTCATGGCGGTGGAGGATCTCAACCTTCATATCCGCGACGGCGAATTCATGATCCTGCTAGGCCCGTCCGGCTGCGGCAAATCGACGACCCTGCGCATGATCGCCGGGCTGGAAACCATAACATCGGGCGATCTCTATCTCGCCGACAAGCGCATCAACGATGTGGATCCCCGCGACCGCGATCTCGCCATCGTGTTCCAGAACTATGCCCTCTATCCCCACATGACCGTGCGCGACAATCTGAGCTTTGGCCTCCGTCTGCGCCATGTTCCCCACGAGGACATTGCCAAGCGCGTCGGCGAGGTGGCTGCCATGCTCGGAATTCAGCCCTTGCTGGACCGCAAACCGGCAGCGCTCTCGGGCGGCCAGCGGCAGCGGGTCGCCTTGGGACGCGCGCTGGTGCGGGATCCCGTCGCCTTCCTGTTCGACGAACCGCTGTCCAATCTCGACGCCAAGCTGCGGGCGAGCATGCGCACGGAGCTGATCAAGCTTCACCACCAGCTCGGCCGCACCATCATCCATGTGACCCACGACCAGGTCGAGGCCATGACCATGGGCCAACGGGTCTGCATCATGAAAGACGGCCGGATGGTGCAGATCGGCGAACCGATTGAAGTCTACCGCAATCCCGTGAACACTTTCGTCGCCGGCTTCCTCGCCAGCCCGCCGATGAATTTGCTGCCGGCACGGCTGGAAGGAGAGCAGGGGCTCACCGCGGTTCACGGTTCCCTGCGCCTGCCGGTGCCGCCTGAATTCAACGCCAGTTTTGCGGCCTTCAAAGGCAAGCCGGTTATCCTGGGCCTGCGGCCGGAGGACATGTATGCGCCGGCTTCGCCCGGCTTCATCCCGGTTGAAGTCAAGGTCTCCGCCGTGGAGGCCCTGGGGCCGGAAACGGTGCTGGTCAGCGAGATTCCCGGCGGCGCCGAGATTTCGGCGCGCCTCGGCCGCGAATTCTCGGCCCGGATCGGCAGCACACAAAGGCTGTATATCGATCCCCGGCAGATGTATCTGTTCGATCCCGAGACCACATCGGCCATTCCGCGCAACCATGCCGCCTAGGGCAGCCGGTTCGGCGCCAGGCCAGTATCAATTCAGGAGTTCCAACGCGCCCATGCTCAAGGAAACATTCGGCAGCAAGAAGCCCATCATCGCCATGGCGCATTTCCCGGCCTTGCCGGGCTCGCCGGGCTATAATGCCAAGAAGGGGATAAATCATATCCTCGATTGGGTGGGCAACGACATCGAAAAACTGCAAGCCGGCGGAGTCGATGCCATCATGTTCGGCAATGAGGGCGACCGGCCCTATGTGCTGCGGGCGAATCCCGAGAGCCTGGCCGCGATGGCGTCGGCGATCGGGCAGCTCAAGCGCCTGCTGAAAGTGCCGTTTGGCGTAAACTATCTCTGGGACCCGGTCGCCACGGTAGCGCTCGGCGCGGCCACCGGCGCCAGCTTCGGCCGGGAGATCTTCACGGGAGTCTACGCCTCCGACATGGGCGTCTGGGCGCCGAAATGTGCTGAGGCGCTGCGGCTGCGGCACAATCTGGGCCGGGACGACATGAAGCTGTTGTTCAACATCAATGCGGAGTTCGCGGCGCCCTTGGATACCCGTCCGATCGCCAAGCGCGCCACAAGTGCCGTGTTCTCGTCCCTGGCCGATATCATCTGCGTCTCCGGCCCGATGACCGGGGAGCCGGTGGACAGCGCTGATCTGCGCCGCGTGAAGGATGCCGTGAAGGGCGTGCCTGTCTTCGCCAACACCGGCGTCAATATCGGCAATGTGCGGGACATCCTGCGTGTCGCCGATGGCTGCGTCATCGGCACCCATTTCAAGAAGGCCGGCAACACCTGGAACGCCGTCGACGGCGGACGGGTGAAGAAGTTCATGGATGCGGTTCGCAAGCTGCGCTGACGGCCGCGCCTATCGTCCGGGACTGACCAGCTCGTCGTAAGTCTCCGGCCGTCGGTCGCGGAAGAACTGCCAGAGGTCGCGCACCTCCTGCACCATGGCCATGTCGAGATCGGCGACCACCAATTCGTCGCGGTTGTCGCTGGCCTGCTTCAGGATCTGCCCGCGCGGATTGACGAAATAGCTGGAGCCATAGAACTTGCCGATGCTCCAGGGCTTCTCCGTGCCGACGCGGTTGACCGCGCCGATATAGACGCCGTTGGCCACGGCAGCCGCCGGCTGCTCCAGGTTCCACAGATACTGGCTGAGGCCCGCGACAGTTGCCGACGGATTGACGATGTATTCGGCGCCGTTAAGCGCCAGCGCGCGCCAACCTTCGGGGAAATGGCGGTCATAGCAGATATAGACGCCGAGCTTGCAGAATGCCGTGTCGAACACGGGGTAGCCGAGATTCCCGGGTTTGAAGAAGAACTTCTCATAGAAGCCGGCAACCTGCGGGATATGGATCTTGCGGAACTTGCCGAGGAACTTGCCGTCGGCATCGATCACGGCGGCGGTGTTGTAGTAGACGCCGGTCATCTCTTCCTCGTAGATCGGCACGACGATCACCATGCCGTGTTTCTTGGCCAGCTTCTGCATCAGGCGGGTAGTCGGGCCGTCGGGGATCTTCTCGGTCGCGCGATACCACTTCTTGTCCTGGCTCGGGCAGAAATAGGGCTGGGTGAACACCTCCTGAAAGCAGAGCACCTGCACCTTCTGCTTCGCCGCCCGTTCGATCAGCGGCAGATGGGCCTCCAGCATCTTGTCGCGGATCTTCTCCGGCGACATCGAGGTATCGCCCTTCAGGGACATCTGAATCAGACCCCCGCGGATTACCGCCATTTTGACCTCCCCGAAAGTACTGACCAGCCGGTCAAGATTTGCCCAGGCTAGCACGCGTCTTGGGCCTTGCGAAAGACTGGGGCAAGTCTAAATCTTAAGGTGGCGTCGCAGATATCAGGAGAAACCCATGCGTGGATGGCCACTGATCGCGGCGCTGAGTCTTGCCGCCTGCACCGCAACGGATATCGATCTGCCGCCGCCGTACGAACCGCGGGCTGCCATCGAAACGGCGCCTGCCCAAGCGGCGCCGCAGACGGAATTGCGTCCCGTCCCGGAACTGCCCGACTTGCAGCCGGCCGGCGGAATTGCGCGCACGAAAGAGTCACCGCTCTCGGGCCGCCGCAGTGGCATAGCCGACGACATGATCGAGCGCCGGCTTGATTGCAACAGCGAGCCGACCTCGTCCAACCGCGATACGCGGAACGCATTTCTGCACCGCTGCCCGCCTTACGGCAGATAGTCAGGTCTCCTCGACCGCCTCGGTCCGCAATGCCGGCGTCCGCACGATCACGGCCAGTCCGGCAATGATAACGGCGGCGCCCAGGATGACTGATAGCGAGATGCGCTCATCCAGGAAAAGGGCTCCCGCCACGACGCCCAGCGGGGGCATGAGCAATAGGAAAGGCGTCACCTGATCGATCCTGAAGCGGCCGAGGAGGTGGTACCAAATCATATAGGCGAAGATGTAGCCGAACAGCACCATCATGGCGAAGGCGCCCCAGCTCTCCAGCGATGCGCTCTGCAACGACGCCCACTGCCCATCCTCCAGCAGGAGCGAGATGATCAACGATTGCGGCGCGGCAAACAGGCAGAGGGCGACGGTCAGCGTGCGGCCGTCATCCCGGCTGAACACCCGGATCATGGCCTGGCTCACGGCCCAAAGCAGTCCGGCGAGCACCACGAATGCCAGGGATAGATAGGCCGACGAAGCCTCAGGCGCGCCGATCACCAGCGCCACGCCGGCAAAGGCAATGACGATGCCGATCCAACGCCCGAGGCTGAGCTGCTCCTTGCCGATCACCCAGGCGGCCAGCACGGCAAACGGCACCTGCGTCTGCACGACCAGCATCGCCGTCGAGGCGGGCAGTTGCGTCAGGCCGGTGAAGAGGAAGGCATTTTGGATCGCCGAGCCGATGGCAGCGATAACGAAGATCGCCCAGAGCGGCGTACGTCTCGGCTTTCGCGTCCAGAACAGCGCAGCCGCCGCCAGCGCATAGACCAGCGTCATCATGAAGATCGGCGGGAAATGCGCCACGGCCGGTTTTGCTGCAGTGAGGCCGATAACCCAGAACACAGGCGGGCAGGCAGCAAGGCAGATGTCGCGCGGCTTCATGGGGAATTGTCGCGGCGCTGCAAGCGATGGTCAACGTCGGCCGGAGGATACCGGCCATGCCCTGGCCGCATTGCTGCAATCAGAAACGGAAACGGGGCGGCAACTAGAACCAGTTGGCCGCGAAAATTGCTGCAAAGATGGCTGTATTGGCGACCAGTAGTGCATAAACGGTGCTGGCGACGGCGCCGAACAGCCCGCCGACAATGAACAGCCCGTCCCGGCCGATGATGCCCAGGGACATGGCGATGATCGGCAGCGCCAGGGGGATGCCGGTGAAGGGGATCGGCAGCGCGATCAGGATGGATAGAAACAGGCAAGCAAGGCCGACCACCCGTTCCCAGAGCGGTGAGATCAGGCCGGGCAGGCGGGGATGGAGCACCCGTTCCCATCGTTGCAGGTGCGGCAATGCTCGGCCAATCATGCCCGCGAAGTCGCCGCGGGCAACGGACAGGGATCGCAGGCGACGCGGCAGCCAGGGCCGCTCGCAACCCAGCAAAAGCTGCATGGAGAAGATGGCGGTGGCGATGCCGAACACGGCCGATGGGCCGGGAATTGGCAGCGGCACGAAGTTGGGTATGGCCAGGGCGATCAACAGAATGCCGAAGCCGCGCTCCCGCAACGCCATCATCAGATCGCCCAGGCCGATGCGATCGCTGGGCCAGTTCGATGCGAGATCGCCGAAGATGCCGGCGACGCTTGGGCGAACGGCGATGGCGGTGGCTGTTGCGGTCATGGAACTCCGGTGCGATGGCAGGATATCGACCGGGAAAATAAATCCCCGTATCCGCCAATCTACGGAGAGTTGGTGAACACAAGGTTTGCAGCGGCGTATTAATCAGGGTTAACCCGCGGCCGCCTGAAGGAGTTCGTAGGCGCCCTTGATGCCCGTGAGCGCTGACATCACGAACATGATGATCAGCACCCAGCGGCGGAATCTCGCGGGATCCGTGCCGCGGAATCCCCGCGCCCCCAGCCAGACGCCGATCAGCAGCGCCGGTAGATAGGCGGCAAATCGAATCAAAGTTGATCGATCGATCAGCTCATGCGGGGCCATATAGGCGAGGCCCATCATATCGGTGCCGAGAAAATAAGCGATGACCGAAGCACGGCCCACATTCACCGCCGCCGGCGAGCCGAAATAGAACAGGATTACCGGCGGACCGCCGATGCCGATGGCGCCGTTGAAGAAGCCGGATGCAGCACCCGTCGCCAGCGTTGCCGCGGTTCCGGGAATTGTCCGCAGCGCGAAGCCGCGCCAGAGCAGGGCGGTCGCGGTGCCGGCGAAAATGGCCAATCCGATCTTCATGGGTGCCGCCGGCATCGACGCCAAAATCCACACGCCGATGGGCGTGGCGATGGCGCAGCCGATCAGCAGCAGGGCGATCGACCGCCAATGCACCTCGCGCCAGATGCCCGGCAGCAGATGCAGGCTGGCGGCGATCTCCATCATGAAGATCGCGGGCACCACCTCCCGGGGCTCCAGGAACAGTGATAGCGAAGTAATCGACAGCAGCGAGAAGCCGAAGCCGCTATAGCCGCGGACGATGGCCGCGCCGAAGACACAGGCCATGCCGTAGGCCAGGAGAATCAGATCGGTTTCCATGTAAGGGGGACACTCATGCGCTGGCTATACCGGCAACCTAGAGCAAGCCGCGCCGGCCGCTAAGGGCCAGCCGCACTGCATGGTTGGCTCCAGAAACCGCCTGACAACATCAGCCGTTTGCGCCAAGTCGGATCAATGTTGTATGAAACGAGCCGCCGTTACAAAAGATTCGGGTCAGCAAGAAGGTATTCAGGAGGCAGTCATGCAGCTTTCAGGCGCGCTACATCAGACATTGATCGGCCGGCTCTGGCCGGAGAAGACCGTGACCGCATTCCGCTGGGGCGTTCTTATCCTGGTCGGCAGCTTGTTTCTCGCGGCTTGCGCCCAGATTACCGTATGGACCGTGCCGGTGCCCGTCACCATGCAGACCTTTGGCGTGCTGGTTGTCGGCGCAATTTATGGCTGGCGCCTCGGAGCGGCGACCGTAGCCGCCTATCTCGTGGAAGGCGCGATCGGCCTGCCGGTTTTCGCCGGGTTTACCAGCGGTCTGGCAATCCTCTTTGGCCCCACCGGTGGCTATCTCTTCGGTTTCGTCGCCGCGGCCGCGGTGGTCGGCTGGCTGGCGGAGCGGGGTTGGGACCGCAATATCCTGACCATGGCGTTCGCCATGCTGATCGGTAATGTCGTGCTCTACGTCCCCGGCCTGTTATGGCTATCATACTTCACTGGTTGGGAGAGGGTACTCGAGTTCGGCCTGTACCCCTTCATCATCGGCGATGCCGTGAAGCTCGCCGCGGCGGCGCTGCTGTTGCCGGCGGCCTGGCAATTCATGCGCCGCGGCTAATCTGCGACTGGAGACCCTGGCTTGCGCCGCAACAAGACCGCCGCTGCAGGCGAGGTCCGCAGCCTCAAGCTCGAAAGCCGAAATCCTCCAGGTAAATCTGCTGGGCGATCCGGCCACGCGTGAAGTGCGGGTTTATCTGCCGGCCGGTTTCAGCGCCGGCCAGAAGCTGCCCTTGCTGGTGGATCTCGTGGGCTATACCGGCTCGGGGCCGACCCACACCAATTGGAAGGCGTTTACCGAGAATGTGCCGGAGCGGCTCGACCGGCTGATCAGCGAAGGCAAGATGGGGCCGGTGGTTGTTGCCTTTCCCGATTGCTTCACCCGGCTCGGCGGCAACCAATACATCAACAGCACCGCGATGGGGCGCTACGAGGATTTCGTCGTCGACGAAGTCGTGCCCTTCGTCGAGTCGCAGTTCAATTGCGGCGGAGCAGGGCGCCGCGCGGTATTCGGCAAGTCATCGGGCGGCTACGGCGCCATTATTCATGGCATGCGGCGGCCGGATGTTTGGGCAGCCCTCGCCTGCCATTCCGGCGATATGGCCTTCGAGTTCTCCTACCTCATCGAAATGCCGCTGGTCTTGAATGCGTTCGCGAAGCATGACCGGTCGGTCGAGAAGTTCATGACCTATCTCGAACAAGTCAAAAAGCCGAAACCCAACGACATCACTCTGCTCATGATGCTGGCGATGGCGGCGACCTACGATCCCGATCCCAGCCAGTTTCTCGGCGTGCGGCTACCGGTCGATCTGGAGACGGGCGAACTGATTCCCGAGCGCTGGCAGAATTGGCTGGCCCACGATCCGGCTCTCGTCGTCGATAAATACGCCGACAATCTCCGCAAGCTGAAGGGGATCTATGTCGATTGCGGCGACGAGGACCAGTATCACCTGCATTTCGGCTCACGCCGTCTGCACCGCGCGCTGGACCGGCTGAAGATCGCCCACACCTATGAAGAGTTTCCCGACAATCACTCCGATGTCGATTACCGGATGGATGTCAGCCTGCCATTCCTGGAGCGGGCGCTGCGGTAGCGGCGCCGGCAAGCTCAGGATGCCTTTTGGATTGCCTCGGGCGGCTTGGCTTCCGGCGGCTCCTTGGCGGTGACGAAGCATTCCTGTGGGAGTATCACCGAAACGGTCGTACCGACGCCGAGTTCGCTCTCGAGCAGCAGCCGGCCGCCATGCATCTCCGCCAGGGACTTGGCCAACGGCAGGCCCAGGCCGGTGCCCTTGAACTTCCGGTTCATCGCGCCCTCGACCTGTCCGAAGGGCTGAAGCACGAGATCGATATCGGCAGCCGCGATGCCGATGCCCGTGTCCTTGACAGAGAGGCAGAGACCTTCGCCCTCGCAGTGGGTGGCGGCCACCACAATCGAACCGCCACGGGGCGTAAACTTCACCGCGTTCGACAGCAGGTTGAGGACGATCTGTTGCATGACCCGGGAATCGACTCGGATGATCATTTTCTCCCGCAGCGTCTGCAGGATGAGCGATAGCCCGGCTTCCTGCAGGCGCTCGTCGATCATGCGGACGCAGACGCCGAGGATATCATTCAGATCCAGCTCCTCGAAGAGCAGCTGGAAGCGCCCGGCCTCGATCTTCGAGAGGTCGAGAATGTCGTTGATGATGTTCAGCAGGTGATGGCCGCTCTGCTGGATGTCGCCGGCGTAGCCCCGATAGCTCTCGTCGCCCAGCGGTCCCTTGATCTCGCGCCGCATCAGGTCGGAGAAGCCGATGATGGCGTTCAGCGGCGTGCGCAGCTCATGGCTCATATTCGCCAGGAACTCCGACTTGGACCGGTTGGCCAGCTCCGCTTGTTCCTTCGCCTTCAGCAGCCGGCGCTCGGCGTCCTTGCGCTCGGTGATATCCATGCAGACGACGACCAGGCCGCCATCAGGCGCCGGGTTATGGCGGATCTCCAGCACGCAGCCATCGCCGCGCCATAGCTCGAAGCGATCCTGGCCGATGGGCTTCGCCATATCGAGGATGCCCCGGGCCTCGGCGCTCAGGTCGCCGACATTGGCATTGGCGGCAGTACCGGGCTCCGCGCCGAACTGGACATCCCCGGTCAGTCCGAGCAATCCGACGAATCGTTCGTTCCAGGCGACCAGTCGGCCACCGCGGTTGAACGAGGCGATGCCGGCGCCGGTATTGTCCAGCGTCGCCTGCAGCAGCGTCGTCTTCTCCACCAGCGCTCGGCGCGCTTCTGCAGCGTTGAGCGCATAGCGGATCGACCGCTCCAGCAGCTCCGCCGTCATCTTGCCTTTTTCCAGGAAGTCGGCGGCGCCCGCTTCCATCGCCGCCAGATCGACGGCGCGGCTGCCAACGCCGGTCAGCAGGATGATCGGCGCCGCGCATCCGGCGGCGCGCGCTTCGCGCACGATCTCGATGCCGGTATGGGTGCCGACCAGATAGTCCACGAGGACGACATCGATGCGCGTCGTCTGCAGCCGCGCGAAGGCGCTCTCGAAAGTCGGTTCCCAGATCAGCTGGTACTCCAACTCCGCGAGTTCGGCTAGCAGCGTCCGGGTAATGAGATAATCCTCCTCATCGTCCTCGATGAGAAGGATCCGGCGCGTTTCAGATGATTTTGAGCCGAGGCTCAAGCGTCATGTCCCCCCGATGGCGGCAACTGCACGATCTCAATCCAGTATTCGTTCAGCACCTGCACCACCCGCAGCAGATCCTTGAATGTCACCGGCTTGGTGATGAAGGAGCTGACACCCAGATTGTAGGTGCGAACGATGTCTTCCTCCGCCTTCGATGTCGTCAGTACGACGACCGGCAGGCATTTCAGTTGGGGATCGTTCTTGATGACTTTCAGTGCCTCGCGCCCATCCATTCGCGGCATGTTGAGATCCAGCAGGACGAGCCCGGGATAGGGCGACTCGGCGGTGTCGGCAAACTTGCCTTCCCGACGCAGATAGGCGAGCAGCTCCTCGCCGTTCTCGACGAAGCGCAGTTCATTGCCGAGCTTATTTTCCTCGAACGCGTCCTTCAGCAGCATGCGGTCGTCGATATCATCCTCGGCGATGAGGATTGTGATGGGCGAGGTGCTTCTGCTCATGACTTGCTCTCCGGCGATCCATGTTGCATCGGAAGAGCGATAATGAACGTAGCACCTTGATCGGGAGCGCTCACGGCGGTGATCCGGCCGCCATGGCGTTCGACGATTTTCCGGCAGGTCGCGAGACCGATGCCGGTGCCCTCATATTCGTTCCGCGAATGCAGTCTCTGAAAGATGTTGAAAATGCGGTCCAGGTACTTCATGTCGAAGCCGATGCCATTGTCGGTGACGTGAATTTCGCAAACGTCGCTGGCCACGCTCTTGTCCAGCGCGCGGGCGGCGGCGCGGCCCTTGAGTATTTTGGCTTTGATCGTGACGCAGGGCTGCTGATCCGGGCGCCGGAACTTCAGCGCATTGCCGATCAGGTTCTGGAAGAGCTGCCGCATCTGCATGGCGTCAGCCTCGATGCCCGGCAGAGACTGGACATCGATGGTGCCTTCGGTCTCTCGAATCCGCACCCGAAGATCCGAGAGCACGCCGTCGATGACATTGCCGAGATCGCAGGCTGCAAAGGGCTGCGCCTTGGTCGAGATGCGGGAGAAGGTGAGCAGGCCCTCGATCAGGGCCCGCATGCGCTTTGCCGCCTTCTCCATTCGCTCGACGTAGAAGCGCCCGGTTTCATCGAGCTGCGGCCCATATTTGCGGCGCAGTTGATCGCCGAACGCCTCGATCTTGCGCAGTGGCTCCTGCAGATCGTGGGAGGCCACCGAAGCGAAGTCCTGCAGCTCGCGATTGCTGCGCGCCAGCTCGGCTTCGCGCTCCTTCATCTCCGTGACATCGGTGTGGAGAATGACGGTTTCGTTGTTCGCCGTCCTGTGCTCGTTGATCAGCACCCATTTGCCTGACGGCAGGCGACGCTCGACCGACTGGTTGTCTGATCGGTGCGCTTCGAGCCGCTTGCGCAGGCCTTGCGCATGCTCGTCCTCGTCCGCGATACCCGTGAACTCGCCGGCGACTAGCGCGTCGTAGTTCAGTCCGGGTGCCAGGAGTGGGGCCGCTTCCGGATAGAGTCCCGCATAAGAGCTGTTGGAGATCAACAGGCGGTCGCTGCCATCCAGCAACACGAAACCCTGGGACAGGCTTTCGACAATGGCCTGCCGTGTCTGCTCCGCGGTCGCCGCTGCCTGGCGTTCGGCTTCCTTGATGCGCGTCGAATCGAGAATGACGCCATCCCAGACGACTGTGCCGTCGGTGCGCCGGTGCGGCCGGGCGATCGCATGGGTAAATTTGCGCTCACCGGATCGCGAGATGATGGTCGCCTCGACATCCCACATCTTGAGTTCGCGTGACGCCTGCAGCAGGCGCTCGCGGAAGGTCTGGCGATACTCGGGGCTATGGCAGTCGAACAACGCGTTCGGATCGGCAAGGATTTCCTCGGCGCTGACGCCGAACAGGTCCTTGGCGCCTTCGCTGATATAGGTGTAGCGAATCTCGCCGTCGGGCGTGACGATACGCTGATAGACGACGCCGGGAATGCTCGCCGCCAGTGAGGCAAACCGCTGATCGGCCGAATACAGGTCGGCGAGGCGGCGCCCGTTCTGGATTGCGTAGCGGGCCAGGGAAACGAGCGACTCCAGTAACTGCGCATCGCTTGAATCGGGTGCTGTCGGCGCGGCGAAGAACATAAGGAATACGCCGAACACATCGCCGCTCGAGTCCTGCAAGGGGCAACCCCAGAAGGCCCGCAGCTTGTATGGAGCGGCTTTCATCCAAATGGAGGGCGCGATACCGCTCGAGGATTCGTCATCGGCGACGATGTTGCTGCCCGTGGCGAGGACCAAGCCGCCCGGAGTGGCGGTGCTCGGCAATCCGACACTCATGATCGCGCTCGCATAGGCCGGTGCGAGACTTGGCGCGACGATCTGGTTGAAGGAGTTGCCGCTAGCACTGGCCACTTGGATGGCGCATCTGCTTCCGGTGATAAGCCGTTCGGCGACTTCGGCGATCCGGGTCAGACTTTGCGTCAGATCTCCCGTCGACGAGATGAGTTCGAGAATGCCGGCATGTTCGCGGAGAAGGTCTCGCAGCCGCGCGTCCGTCTTTGCATCGCTGCCGCCAATGCCGGGCGCCGCTACATCGCGCACAGACTCCGAGGGGCCGGCCGGCGCGAGCTGACTCCCGCGGGCCGTTGGCCGTAGAGGCGAGACCGAATTGGCAGTACGCGTTGACATTAAGCGTCCAAGCTCTGCAATAGTCCTGAGATACTGAAGTAAATCCGGCGGCTTTCGACGCTGCGGCACCGGAAAGGCACTGTCTGCCTAGTAAGCAGATGCTAATTTCATCAGATTGAGGACCAGTTAATTGTAATCTAGAACTCCGTATGTTCACCTGAATTACATTCAATATGATTAATACCATCGTAACTTAGATAAGTTTTAACGAGCTATCATTTAGCTTACCCCCGTCCGCCTTATTGCAGCGCCGGACCATCAGAAGCCAAGGGCGTGGGTAAACTGGATGAACGTGCAGTCCAAAGCAGCGGAATACGACGTTGACTCGATGTTGCGCTGGCAAACGCGCTCGGGATTTGCGCCGCGCCGTGTCGGCCGCACCGACGAGCTGAATGGTCAGGTTGCGACGCTGCTGGCGCAGATGAACATTGCCGTCATCTATGGCGGCGACAAATCCGCGACCGGCGCGGTGATTCACCAGACTTCCAATCCGCGCTCATGGAAAAGCTACCGCAACGTCGCCGAGGATATTGCCGGTGCGTTACGGCGCCTTGGCTGCCGGAATGTGCAGCTTCTCGCAGATGACATGTCGCTTGGCGACGAGCTGCGGCGTAATCATATCCACTTTGCCTGGCTCAACACCGGTGGTGTCCAGGGCTATAGCCCGATGTCGCACACGGCGGCGATGCTGGAGATGTTCGGAATTCCGTATGTCGGGCACGATCCTCTGGCTGCCGGAATGCTGGACAACAAGATTGCCTTCAAGCGCGAGCTCATGGCCTTGGGCATCCGGACGGCGCCCTTTGTGGCCTGGCATCCAAGCCGCGGCCGGTTCGACCCCCATACGAACGCTGCCTTCAACAGAGTGTTTCCCAGCTATGACGGCCCCTTCGTGGTCAAGCCGGTCTCCGGCCGTGCCTCATTGCATGTTCACTATGTCCAGGATTGCCGGGCGCTCGCGGATACGGTCGCCAAGGTCTTCTGGGCGACGAAGGGCCAGGTTCTGATCGAGAAATTCCTACCGGGCGCGGAGTACTGCGTTGCGGTGTCCGGTCCGATCGTGGCGCAGAACCGGAAGCTGGCCCATCAGGGCGAACCGTTTGCGTTCTCGTTCGTGGAACGGGTGCTGGATGAGGGCGAAGTCATCTTTGCCTCCATGGATATCCGGCCGATCACCATGCAGCGGCTGCGCGTTCTCGAGCCGCAGAAAGATGCCGGACTGATCACCAGCCTGCGCGAGGTTGCCCGCAGCGTCTATGTGGAGCTCGACCTGGAATTGATCATCCGCCTGGATGTGCGCAAGGGCACCGACGACCAACTCTACGTCATCGAGGCAAATCCGAAACCGGATCTCAAGATGCCGACACCCGGCGGAACGAGCATCGCCTGTGCCGGCCTGCCGGCCTGCGGCATGGATTTCGATGATCTTATCTTGTCTTTGTTTGCCGACAGAGTGGACATTCTGTTCAGCCAAAGGCGCGGCTGCACGACCCACCTGTCCAGTTTGATCGATTGAAACCCCCAGAAGACGGGCGCAAGGGCCGACTGATGGGTCAGGAATTGAGCATTCGTCGAGGGCTAATCGATGCGGCGATGATGGCCCTGGTCACCGGGCTGTCGCTGCTGCTGCTGATCTATGTCGGATTCGGCGAGGCGACCCGCACGTTTCAGCAGTTTCAGATCGAGAAACTGGCGGCGCAAGGCCGCGTCGTGCAGAACACGATGGATACGTTTCTGCGGCCGGGCACTTTGCCGATCAAACAGTTCATCGGCTTCAAGACTCTGAGCGAAAGAATCCTGGCCGCGGATCACTCGATCGTGGCCATGACGGTGTTCGACACGGCCGGGCAACCGATTTTCACCAGCGGCGACGCAACGATCCCGCTGCTGGCGGCCGCCCAGGATGTGGGTGCGGCCTCCGGCGTCCTCGATCTCCGGGAAAGCGGCCAATATCTGCAGGTGGTGCTGCCGTTGCGCAACCGTTTCGAAACGGTTGGCAGCCTCGCGGTGAGCATGCCGCGGGACATCGTCGTCGATCGTGTCCAAAAGAGCTTCTTTGCGCTGCTGGTCGGTGCTTGCCTGGCCTCCATGGCCTTTGGCGTCTTCGTCGCCATCGGCGGTTCGATGCTGACCGGACCACGACGGCGCTGGTTGCATGCCGTCTATGCCCTGACGTTCCTGGGCATGTCCATCGCCGTCGTCGCCACGCTCGTATCCCTCTACTCCGAGGGCGCGCAGGCGAAAACGAAGGCCTTGGCCGACTCGCTGGGGCAGCGCCTCAACAGCATCGTCCAATCCGGCCTCAACATCACGGAGATCCGCGGTCTCGACGATGTCTTCAGCGACTATCGGCGATTGAATCCCGACGTCAGTGCCGCCGGCCTGATCGTCGATTCCATGATCGTGATTCACACGGATGCCGCGGCGGTCGGACAGCGCTGGATGGCCGATCCCAGCACCTATGAGTACCAGGTGAATCTGACGCGTCCGGGCGGCCGTGACATCCGCGTTTCCGTGTCGCTTCCGGTCAACGTCATCTACCGGCAGATCGCGCGCAGCGTAAAGAACTTCACCGCCCTGTTCGTGGCCTCTGCCTTCATGGCGCATCTGTTTCTGCAGCTTGCAGGCTCCCTGCGCCAGCCCGGAAGGAGCGCGGAGGGTGCGGCGCCGGCAGACCACGACACAAGCGAGTATCACCTGCGCCTGGTGAAGCCGGTGTTCTTCCTCGCGACATTCGTCGAGCACCTGACCTACGCGTTCCTGCCGCAATATGTGTCGCGGATCATGGAATCCTCGGGTTTCCCGGACGGGGCATCGGCGGTGTTCATGACCTACTACCTGTGCTTCGCCCTCAGCCTGATACCGGCCGGGTACTTTGCCCAGCGCCTCAGTCCGCGGCCGCTGATGTATGGCGGCCTTGTGCTGGCCGCAGCCGGATTCATTGCCCTGGCGTCGGATCCCAGCCTTACCATCCTGTTCCTGGCGCGGGCCATGTCGGGCATCGGGCAGGGCATGCTGTTCATCGGCGTCCAGTCGTTCATCCTGCGAACCTCGGCCGATGACCGCAAGACCCGCGGCGCCGCAATCATCGTATTCGGATTCCAGGGCGGCATGATTTCCGGCATGGCGATCGGTTCGCTGCTGGTGACGCAGATGGGTGCGGCCGGCGTATTCTGGCTCGGCGCGATGATCGCCGCGGCCATGGCGCTCTATGCCTGGGCCCTGGTACCGGCAAGCGGACAACGAACGGCGGATAGCGCCTTGGAAGAGGGCAGCTTCCGGCTGCTGCTCCGCGATCTCATGCGCGTACTCCGCAACTGGGACTTCGTCCGCACCATGCTGCTGGTGGGCGTCCCCGCAAAGGCCGTTCTCACGGGCGTCATTGTCTTTGCCATGCCGTTGATCATGGCCCAGGCCGATTATGCGCAGGAGGATATCGGGCAGATTCTGATGGTCTATGCCGCCGGCGTGTTGATCGCGAATTCCTATGCGTCGCGGCTCGTGGACCGGACCGGGGATAGCGAGCCTGTACTGCTGCTTGGCGCGCTCCTCAGCGGTGCCGGGCTGCTATGCATTTCCGCGACTGGCTGGCACCAGGTAGTTGAAATATTCGGCGATTCGATCTTCCTCGCGCTCATCCTGCTGTTGGGCGTCGCGGTCGTCGGTATCGCCCACGGCTTCATCAATGCGCCTGTCGTGACCCATGTCGCACGGTCCCGCCTTGCCATCCTGCTGGGCGAGAGCTCGGTGACTGCGACATACAGGTTCCTCGAGCGCATCGGCCATATCGCCGGCCCGATGCTCATGGGGCAGTTTTTCCTCTTGGCCGGAACCGGACCCAACGTCCTCGGCTATGTCGGCTTCGGAGTTGCTGTTTGCGGTGTGCTTTTCGTACTTCGTTTCCCATCTTCAAAGGAGGCTACGTCATGAGACCCTCGTTCACGCGCTGCTTGGCACGGCTGCTTGCCGTGGCAGTGCTCGGCTTTGCTTCGGCAGATATGGGACGGGCCGCGGCGGCGACCGCGGACGAGCCGTCCTACTCGGATTGGTTCAAGGTGACGCCCGAGACAGCCCAGATGTGGAGCGTCTCCGGTGTGGGCGACGATCCCTATCAGGTACGGGTCGTTCGCAGCGACGTCTCCGCCACGGCGGGACCGGTGCGCAAGGTCGCGGTCTTCTATCCGCGGCCCTCGTCCGCCTACGACACGGCGATCTCGAAGATCCTCGGCGTTTTCGCCGAGAAGGGCATCAATGCGGAATTTACTGTCTACAATTTCCGCACCGATGACGCCGAGGGCATGAAAGCCCTGAAGGTCGCCGAGAAGAACGGTGCGGAGCTGATCTTCGCCATGGGTTCGGAGTTCACCGCCTGGCTCTACACGAATTTCCAAGGTGGTCCGATCCCCGTCATTTCGGTGTGCTCGAAGGACCCGGTGCTGCTGGGCCAGACCAAGGATTATGATGTCGGCTCAGGCACCAATTTCGCCTTCACATCGCTGAACATGCCGGTCGAAGTGCAGATGGCCTATGTTCTGGACTTCAAGCCGAACCTGAAGAATTTCGCCATCCTCGTCGACAGCCAGAATGTCAGCGCCGTCGAGACCCAGGCCAAGCCCATCGCCGCAGTCGCCAAGCAGCGGGGCATCCAGGTTCTCTACCTGGACGTCAAGAACCCCGAGAATGCGAAGACGGAACTGGCCGAACTCGTCAGCTCGGCGGTGACGACGATGCGGAAGAGCGATCCCTCGCTGGACGACAGCCTGTTCTGGATCACCGGCAGCACGTCGGTGTTCAAGGAGATCGCGACCATCAATTCCTCGTCGGATCGCGTGCCGGTCCTCAGCGTCGTGCCGGAGAACGTGAAGGCGGGCAACGATAGCGCCGTCATGTCGATCGGCATCAGCTTTGAAAGCAACGCCCATCTCGCCGCCATCTACGGCGCCGATGTGCTGGCCGGTACCCGCAAAGCCGGCGAACTTCCTGTCGGCATCGTCTCGCCGCCGGATATCGCCATCAACTTCCGCAAGGTGCGGGAGATCGGCCTGAATATCCCCTTCAACTTCGTCGAGAGCGCCAGCAAGCTCTATGACTATGACGGGAATGAAGTCGGCACCGCGAAGGGTACCGGTAGCGGCAGCTAATTCGTCAGTCTCTCTTTAGCCAAAGCGGCGGGGCGGCACTCAGCAGAGTGTCGCCCCATTGCTTTTGTGCTGCGGGTTTCTGCGGCCAAAGATTTCCGGAAGGATGCAAATCCTAGTGCGGGGTGGGCGATACCGAACTTAAATGATGGAGAACTGCTGGTACCTCGGCCCGTAGTCGTTTCACTCAAGCCGAGCCGCCGGAAACCGGATGCTGCCTAGCTGGCTAACATCGTCATCCCCATTTGCACAACATTACTAGCCTCAGGCCTGGCCCCGGACCCCTTTACAGGGCTGTTACGGGCAAATCCTTCGCCATTTAACCCCATTTCCACGCTCACAGGGCGAAAGCGACAGGTGAAAGGGACCAGCTAGACCCTTCCCTGAGGCCAATGCAGCGGAACCGGAGAGCTTGATAAGACTTGTTCAAACAAGACTTAGCCTTCGACCAGCCCAGCGAGAACAGCGTATGTCACTTAGTACTGTCACGGAAACGAAGTCCAACTCTTCGCGAAAATGCGGACGCTAACCGAGGAGATGCGGCTCCGCGGCGCTAAATACCTGCTTAGATCACAATAATTCCACGAATGCTGCAGTGCAGAACAGCTAGCATGTGCAGTCGCGGCAAAGCGGGACCCATTTCGAGGTGTATTTAGAAACTTTGGCTTGCTTTAAACATACTTATTGGGGGCGAAGCTCTGATCGGCAAGTCATTCTCATCAAGATCCGAGCGCTTTGGATGTTGAAGAAGGTTGATCATTGTGACCGCCACTAACCTCAGCAGTCTCGGCACGTTAGAAACTGCCAAGCTAGACGTCGGGATCGAGCCGTCCCGGCGGAATTCAATTCCGCGTATGCTCATTAGCGAATTCTTACGGATTTACGACGTTGTTGCCATAGCATTTGGAGGCGTCCTGGGATATGCGTTCTACGTGTGGCCTGGCCCGGGGGGCGTCAACCGCTACCCCGGTACGATCATTTTGGGTTCCATTGTAGCGGCGATCATTTGCCACATATGCGGTGCTTACCGCGTTGAGTCCGTCTTCTCGCGTTCACTTGGCGCCAACAGGGCAGTCATCGGTTGGCTAGCCGCGTTCACTTTGATTCTGGTCGCTGCGTTCGCGCTGAAGTTCTCCGAATCCTATTCCCGCGTATGGGCGACAATATGGCTAGTGTCGGGGACCGGATTCCTGCTGGTTGGCCGGTACGTCCTGAGCGTCTGGACCATGCGACTGGCAAAGCAAGGGAGCTTCGCTAATCGTACTATGATAATCGGCGTTGGCGAGCAGGCGGCCCGCCTGGTCACTCATCTCAAGGCGCGCGGAGATGCAAGGACGCGGATCGTTGGCTTCGTCGACGATCAGGGTTTGCATACGGGATCTGATGTTTCGTTCCACGGGTATCCTCTGATCTCTGACCTCAAGAGTATGGTGAACTTCATTCGTGAGAATGCTTGTGACGAAGTCATCATCGCGCTCCCCTGGTCGGAGGAGCGCCGGATCGAACGGCTGACCATGCTGCTGGCCACGACGCCAGTCTGCGCCAAGTTAGCCCCCGATCTTGCAGGCTTGCACTTTGCCGACCGTCGCATAGCGCCACGGGCCGGCATCCCTATGCTAACGCTGTTTGATCGTCCGATATCCGGCTGGTCAGCTGTGATCAAACTGATAGAGGACCAAACAGTCGCGCTCATGGCTCTGACCCTCCTCGCACCGGTCATGCTCGCTATTGCCGGGGCCATCAAAATCGAATTGCCGGGGCCGGTGCTCTTTCGCCAGCGGCGCTTTGGATTCAACGACCATTTGATCGGGGTCTGGAAGTTCCGCACTATGCTCTCAGAGTACACGGACGCAGATGCGAAACAACAAACGACGAAGGGCGATCCCAGGGTGACGCGCGTGGGTCGCTTCCTCCGCAAATGGAGCCTCGACGAACTGCCGCAGCTGTTCAACGTCCTGCGCGGCGAGATGTCGATTGTCGGACCCCGCCCGCACGCCATCGCCACGAAGGCCGGAGGGAAGCTGTTTCAGGAGGTCGTCGACCGCTACGCCGCCCGGCACCGGGTAAAGCCGGGCATCACTGGCTGGGCGCAAGTCAATGGCTGGCGCGGCGAAACCGATACGATAGGAAAGGTTCGTACCCGAGTGGAGTTCGACCTCTATTATATCGACAATTGGTCAGTCTGGTTCGACGTCTACATCATCCTAAGAACATTCGTTGCCATCTTTCGCACCGATAGCGCGTATTGATGCCATGCGCTCACTGGCAATGGTGCCACGAGAATGACATCTGACCGAGCCCAAATTGTTCAGCCGGCGAACTCCGATTTTCATATCGATTTGGCTGAGCTGGACACTTTTCCAACGACGCGCGTGCTGTGGCGACGAAAGACGTTGATTATCTGCACTACGATAGTGCTCACGATGATCATGACGGCTATCATTCTACAACTTACGCCATCCTTCAGCACGACCTCCTACATCATGATCGAGCCGGGCAATACCGAGATTGTTGATGCTGTCTCGGCAGTCATGGTCGGTGGATCGGCCGATTTAGAGACCGTCGAAGGCGAGGTGCGCGTCCTGAAATCGCGGATGCTCGCGGATCGCGTTGTCATGCAACTGCAACTTGACAAGGATCCCGAGTTCAATTCCTCGCTGACATCGCCCGGCCTTCTCGATAGGTTTCTGGCGCAGGTGAGGGGGGCGTTCGGATGGGCCGTGTCCACCGTTCTGCAATCGGGCGGATGGACAGATGGCGAGGATGCTGGCCCACAATTACGGCCGCTCGCTGAAGGGCTTCACGCTGAGCCAGTTGGTGCGCAATCTGCAGCGATTGGCGTGAAGGAGTGGATAAAAGAAACGCTCGGCGGCGCAAAGGAAGAGGTAACGAGCGACGCGGACCGACTTGCGGCAACCCGAACGAGGATTGTCGACAGGTTTCTTTCCCACCTCAGCGTCTCCGTCGACGGACTCTCGCGCGTAATCGCCGTGACGTTCAATTCAGAAAACCCGAAGACGGCCGCAAATGCGGCAAATACGCTTGCCGATCTGTACATCGTATCGAAGCTTGAGCGGAAGTTCGAAGCTGCGAAGACAGCCAATCGGTGGATCAACGAACGCATCAATGAGCTCCGCGATCAGGTCGAAACGGCGGAAGATGCTGTCGAACAATATCGAGCGCAATACGATTTGATCGCGAGCAACGACGTAAAGTTGTCGACTCAGGAGGCAACGGAACTTAGCGCTCAGCTGGCGCTGGCGCGGGCGCAGCGAGCCGAAGCCGAAGCTCGCTTACGCGAGTTGGAATTTGCTGTTGCGGGCCCTGAGTTTATTTCGGAGGTACTGAAATCCGGTACTGTTGCCCAACTTCGGATGCAGGAGGCGGAGGTCAAGCGAAAGGTGGCCGACCTAGTGCAGTACTTGGGACCCAATCATCCTAACCTTATCAGGGCACGCGCGGAACTGGACCAGATCCAAAGCCAGATTCGGATCGAGGTACAGAAGGTCGCCTCGGCCCTCAGTAACGACCTCGTCGCAGCTAAAGCACGCGAGGGGTCGCTGAGCGACAGTTTGGATAAACTCAAAGGGGAAGCCGGTGCGCAGAATCAGGTCGAAGTCAAACTGCGCGCGCTGCAACGCGAGGCGACAGCGAGTTGGACTATGCTGGAGACATTTCTCTTGCGCGCCCAGGAAACAAGCAGCCAAGAAACCTTTCAGAGTGCCGATGCTCATATCGTCTCTAGGGCAGACGTGCCACAGAGTCCGACATTTCCACAGAAGAGGACCTTGCTGCTTGCCAGCATGCTTGGCTCCCTGACGATCGGGGTGCTGCTGGCATTTTTGGTAGAGATGATGAGTTGAGGCTTCCGGAGCGAGGAGCAAGTCGAGCACATTCTAGGCGCATCATCACTGGGCCTCATTCCGTCAATCAAGCGCACTTGGGGCAAGAGAGAGCGGCTCTCAGTCGATGTAGTGAAGAATCCGGCTTCGGCTTACGCCGAGTTGCTTCGCAATCTGTACACAGGCATCAGGCTGTCCAATGGCGAGAATCTTCCGAAAGTGATCCTAATTGCTTCGTCGTTGCCAAAGGAAGGCAAGACGACAGTCGTGGTATCGTTCGCAATGCTGTTGTCTTCTGCTGGTCTAAGAACAATCATCGTCGATACCGATCTGCGCAAGCCGGCGATTTATCGAGCGATGGCCGTCGCGTCCAGCCCTGGGCTTGTCAACTACCTCACCGAGGAGCTCCCGCTTGAGGCGGTTATCCAGAAGGAAAGCGTGACCGGCATCTCGGTCATCGCGGCCGGTAGCCGGGCCATTAGCCCACCGAACCTCCTCGGTACAGAGCGAATGAAGGAGCTGCTGCTAAGGCTCAAGGCTTCGTACGATGTGGTAATTCTCGACTCAGCACCGGTGCTCGCCGTCTCCGATACACGCATGTTGGTCCGCGCCGTCGAGAGGACAGTTTTTCTCGTACGCTGGGAGGATACTCGGCGCGACGTGGCCATGCGTGGCTTGCAGCAGATCCACGAAGCGGGCGGCAAGGTGGCAGGCATCATGCTCACCATGGTCGATTTCGAAAAGTATTCAAAATACCGATACGGTACTTTCGGCCACTACTACCACCGCATTGAAGGGTACTACGCCGCTTGAGCAGCAATGATGACGACACAGTATGGCTCAGCTCGTTTCGGGCTCGTTCACCAAAACGTTCGGTATATTGAGTGGCCTCGATTCATCGGGTCGCATCGAAATATTATTGGACGTACTCGGCAGATCGGTAAACTTCAAAACGGACATTGCGCAGATTCTGCCCACCACGCCCTGATCACGCGCCGGCGGTTCCGCGCTGGCGAACGAGTGAAGTCAGAGGGTGACGCCTCCATTCATCCTAATGGCGGTAGCATGCCCCTCAACAGTCGCTCATGTCATATGGTGTTGGTGTTTTGTCAAAAGCTTCGCCTGCCGTGGTTGTTTCGGTAGGGACTCGGATCGGAGTCAGGACATTTGGCGGTGGAAATAGCCGGTATATCCAGGCCATTGAACGGCCGCGTAGCGACAGGCCCTCGTGTCCGTCGCAGCCTTGGCGGGCATATGTTTCGCATGGCGGTGTATGGATTATTTCTCATCACCCTTGCTCTTTCCGTCTATCTGGTGAAGTGGAGCATCGCCTCCATTCCTGTTCGTGGGATCTTTGCGATCTCGATGCTGCTCTTAGTGGCAGCAGCCAACATCGAGATCGTCTATGGCGAAATTCGTCGATTTCGGTTCATCCTGGCGGTCACAGCCGCCGTCGCTCTCATCGGCGCGCTCTCTAGCGTTCTCAATGGCACGGACCCAAGCAGCTTTGGCCGCCAGGTTCTCGAAATCCATGTTCAAGCGTTCGTTAACATCCTCGTGGGCGCCTGCGTTGTGCGTATCTGCGGGTTTGAGCGAAGCGTCCTCGCCCTGGTCGTAGTCGTTGGGTATCTCAAGCCTTTTCGCACTTCTCCAATTCATGGGCTTTGGCGCCGCCCACGAGGCGCGTAATTTTCTCGGCAGCTTTCCAACCGGTCGACCCCGAGGGACGTATGGGGTATTACGCGATGGGGGGGCGGGCGAGGGGGCTTTCCTACACTCCTGTGATTCTGGGCACGCAGTTGTGCCTTCTGTTCGCCACGCTGTTCGGATTTCTCCTGCACAAGCATGGAGCATCTATTTTCACCCGGCTGAATTCTCGCGTTCTCCTGATTGCGGCGGTCGTTTCACTCGTTTCGGTGGCGTCGGGGAATCGTTCTCCGCTTCTCGGCTTTATCATTTTCTTTGCGGTCTACGCATGGCTGATCAAGCCCAAGCTGCCTGCACTCCTGCTCACGCTGTTTGCTCTCATTGTCGTTCCGTTCGCCGACCAGATCTTTCTGATGCTTGAACAGTTTGGACTGCGCGTGGGCAGCACGCAGGATAGCTCGGCCGTCAGCCGCAATGTGCTGCAAGTCTATGGGATTCTGCTTTTCCTTGGGCAGCCATTCGGATACGGACTCGACTTCAACAGCGTTGATCATGCGGATCAGTACCGCAGCATTCTCAGCGGATTCGAATACGCCGATCGAATTGCAAAAGTCGCTCTGCACAATTACTTTCTCATGATACTCAACAAATATGGCGCCCTGATCCTGATCGATTGCGTTCCTTGTTGCAAAGAGGGCGATGAGAACCGGCTTGTTCGTTATAGCGTTTCATTCCGTATATGGTTCACATTTTCTATCACAATGACGGTCCCTACCAAGGCGACTATTTGATATGGTTCCTTGTTCCGCTGTTCAGCCGGATCAGTGTAATAAAATGGCCCCGATCCGTGGCGCGACGACGAGCGACGCTCGTGCGTGGCAGCCCTGCCCGCCTTGAGGGGACGTTCAATGAATGATCTGCAAATGCGCTATGGGGGCACAACGTTGCGTATGGAGCCACTCGTCAGCGTCATAATTGCGAGCCATAATCGAGCACCGCTCTTGCTGAATGCTATTCATAGCATCAAGAGTCAAACATACAAACGCATCGAGATCATCGTGGTTGATGACTGTTCGCCGATCGATATCGGCCAAATGGTTCTGGCGCATGATCCTGAGGTCAAGGTCTTTCGCAACCCCGCAAACAAGGGTGCAGGCTATTCGCGGAACGTCGGCATTGCTCATGCCAGAGGTGAGATTATCGCGTTTCTCGATGACGATGACGAGTGGTTGCCGGATAAGTTGGAGGAACAGGTCTCGCTGTTACGAGAAGCAGATGCCTGCCTTTGCGGGTTCAGGGAACGCGAGACCGGCAAGGTTCGTACGCACGAGATTACCCATGTCACAGCCCATCATCTTCGCCAGGGCAATCGGCTCTGCGGCGCAAGCGGCCTTGCGGCGAGGCGCCACGTTTTTGACAGGCTCAGATTCTATGACACCATTCTGAGCGGCCAGGACTGGGATATCTATGTTCAGATCATACAGGAATTCAGCTTAAGGTACGTGAGCAAGCCGCTGTTCTTGTATCGTAGAGGAGGGCAGCAGTCTCTCTCCAATCAGCGTGAGGTGGACCCCAACCTTCTCGCAAGCAAGTTTGCTAAGCTCGAAAAGAACAGAGCATTTTTGGGGGAGTTCTACTATGGCGTGCGTGTCGCGGGCACGTATCTGCGCTTCTTCTCGGCAATCGCCGCGGACGGATCAAGCGGGTCTTGTCGACCATGCGCAAGGCCGGGTTCCTTCCGACCTTGTACTACCTCTATCAGAAACTGATGAGCCGGGATGGGGTAAGACTTCCCAACTGAATGCGCGTAAGATTCGCCAGAATGTACCGGCATAAATGAGCGTCTCCGTCGTCATCGCAGCGTATAACGCTGTGGACTGCATTGGCCGAGCCATCGATTTGGCGTTTGATCAGTCGCTTAAACCGCTTGAGGTGATCGTTGTCGACGACGGATCGACGGACATGACGTTCGATCTCGTGTCTCGCTTAAGCAAGGATGAGGGCCGCATAAAAGTGCTACGACAGCGGGTGAATTCGGGACCGGCCGCTGCGCGGAACTTGGGCATCAGATCAGCGATCGGTGAGTGGATTGCCATCTTGGATGCCGATGATGTGTTCCTTCACGACCGGCTCCGTTATCTCGTCGAAGCCGCGGAGTCTCGGGAGCTGACGTTGGCCGCCGACAACATAATTCGCTATGATGAAAGTGCCCGGTGCACAGTGGGGGCCGCCATTGATCCCGTTCGTATTGGATCGTGCCTCACTCTCGATCGCTACACGTTCCTGCGCAACTGCATGACGAATCAACGAGGATCCATAGACTTTGGACTATTAAAGCCCATCATGCGGCGCAGCTTCCTCATCTCGAGCGGCGTCTCATATCCCGAAGACTGCCGGCACGGAGAGGACTTCATCTTTTTACTGAGGGCACTCATGGCGGGCGCCAAATTCGCCATGTTTCCGGAGCCGATGTATCGCTATTCAGAACGCACGGGCTCAATCAGCCGCGAGCGCTCCAACCTGAGTTGAACGGTCGTGAACTATCGCCTGATGGAAAAGCAAACACGAGAGTTGGCTCAGGAGCCAATCATGCTCGCCGACCCGATGCTCTCCTCGCTTCTCGTGGCTCGTGCCGAAAAAATCAAAGCGCTCTACATACGTGGCGAGTTGCACGACAAGTTTCGCGATCTTCTGCGAAAGAGAGATTTCGTCGAGTTTGGGCTGCAGTTCCTGCGTAACAGTGAAATGCGTCGGTTCTATTCCGGGCTATGCGAAGAGAGCTTCTGAAACGCATCGCACCCCGTCAAATAAGGCCCTAGGGGTCGTCCTCTGCACCACTGTTAGACGGAGAGCCTCCTTGCCGACCGCACCTGCTTCCACCAGAATACTAAAGCGATGGATTCGAAACATCTCCAAATGGCCCGCAAAGCATCTGACTTATTCGGTCTCTCGAACCATCGGCGGACACCGGTTTCTCATTCCGATTATTGCTGGTATCGGTCCACGGAATTTGCGGATACACGAGCCAGAGGTAGCGGCGATACTGTCCGTGTTGCTCGATCGCTGCGCTGGAGCATTCATCGATGTCGGTGTGAATATTGGCCAGACACTTCTCAAGGTCGTCGCGAAGGATCCGGCCCGAACATGTATCGGTTTCGAGCCATCGTTGCTATGCTGTTACTATGTGGAACGATTGATTTCACAGAATAATCTGAAGAATTGCACGATTTTACCGCTTGCTCTGACCAGCGATTCGCAAGCTATGGACTTCATTTCTCCAAGGAAGCTGATGGAGCGGCCACAATTTGTAGAAAACTTCTGGTCAGGCACGAATGCCAAGGCAATGCGCCGAACGATCTGGGGCGAGAAAGGTGATATTGTTATTGAGTTGCTGCGTCTGCCATCGCTAGGAATCGTCAAGATCGATGTTGAGGGCGCCGAACTTGATGTCCTGACGGGTTTGCGAAAGACACTCGAGCGCCAAAGCCCGTTCATTCTAGTTGAAGTGCTCCCCTACACTGCCATTCCTCTCGCTGGCGGCAGCTTGGCGACTGTCGAGATTCGCAAACAGCGAATTGAGCGCTTAGTCGAATTTCTTGAGGAAGTCGGCTATTTGCCGTTTCGATATCAGTCAGACGGGGTGATAACACAGACAGTCGATTTCGATGCGTCACAATACGACCCCGGAATGTGCAATTATCTGCTGGCGCCGAAGACGCGCCAGACCGAAATTGAGTCGATCAAAGCGGCGTATAGAGAGCGCCTCTCACGCTCCGATGTATAGGCTGTGTTGCCTTGCTGCCTAGGATAAGCAATTCATGATGACTATCGGCGAATCCATTCGAGCGTTCCGTATCGCCCAGGTGCGGCTTGGGCATCGCCGAGGTCTGGTGCAAGGCAGCGAGATCTCTCAGTCTGGGATCTGGTTCAGACATGCTTGCAGAATTGGAAGCTGCTCGCCATGAACCTGAAAAGGCGCGTCCTGTCGGCCTCTCTGTGGAGCCTCCTCGGAAACGGGGGCCAGCAGATGATCAGCTTTCTCCTGTTCATTTATCTTGCGCGAAAATTGAGCCCGGCCGATATCGGGATGATCGCATTTGCATTGATCTTCGTGGAAATTATCGCCTCCCTGTCGCGATGCGGCCAGGTAGAAACGCTCCAGCGCTACGTTAACTTGGACGACCGCGTCACCAGCACCTCGTTCTGGATGTTGATCGCCACCGGCGCGGTGAGCTGTATGTTGGTCCTGATCGGTGGGACCGCACTTCGCGCTTACTTTGACTACGTGGTGCTTGGCAATGTGCTGCTGCTTCTGGCACCCCTGAGTGCGCTTACAGCGTGGAACGCTGTTCCGGAGGCGATTCTGAAGCAGCGGCTCGATTTTCGTTCTCTGACGATCAGAACCTGGATTGCGACCTTGGCCGGTGGATTGTTGGCGATCTACCTGGTTCATCTCGATCTCGGCGTTTACGCTCTGGTCGGCCAGCGCCTCGGTACCGCGGCTGTGCAGACGATCATGCTTTGGACGTTGTTGCGTTGGCGGCCGCATTTCACCTTCGATCGAGCCGATGCCAAGCGCCTGCTTGGAGCGGGGCACCACATCATGTTGGCCGGGCTGGCGGGTGCATTAATGCCCGCATCTCCGACAGCATCACCGGTGTGTTCCTGGGAGTTCAGCAACTCGGCTTTCTGAAGCTGGGCTCGCGGTTCTTTGATGCCATCGCTCAAATCTCCGTACTGCCGGTCTCCAGTGTAGCACTGAGCTCGTTCAGCAAGCTTCGCGACCGTCCGGATAATCTTAAGCGGGCCTACCTTAGATTGACCCAATTTATGGCGGTTGCATCATTGCCCCTTGTCTTTGGGCTCGGCGCCATAGCAGACATCTTCGTGCCTCTGGTATTCGGAGAGGAGTGGCTGCCCACCGTGATCGTGCTGGAGCTTCTGGGCTTTCTCATGCTGCCGGGCACGATCAATTGGTTCTTTGCGCCATTCATGATCGCCGTGGGCGCCACTGGCGTCGTGCTGAAGCAGTCCTTCGCCCAAATCTTTGTCAGCGCGCTCTTCGTTGGCGTCGGTGTACGATGGGGCGTCGAAGGTGTCGTGATTGCACATATCTTCGGCTAATGTGATGAGTTGGTACAATCTTTACGCCATGAATCGAGCGGTGGGACTGAGGCCGATGCTGGTCCTTGCTACGCTCTTCCCTCCGACCGTCGCCTGCATAGTCATGGTGGGCGCAGTGCTAGTGGTGAAATATTTCCTGAGGTCGATCTATTTCCAATATCCATCTGCTTGGGCTCTCGTCCTCGGCGCCTTATCTATGTTATAGCCCTCCTGGCCGGCGAAGCACCCGGCCTCTGGAAGGGTTATGTCGGCGGAGCCGTGAATCCATGGCCGGCGCGTTTCGAAAGAACCGTTCTGCGCAGGTGGGAAAGGCGCATGAAATCTCAATTCCGATGGCCATGAAGCTCCACTACTACAGTAAGTCAGCGAACTTTGGTGACGCGATCAATACTTGGCTTTGGGATCGCTTGCTCCCAGGCTGCTTGGACGAAAATGCCGACGTCCGCTTTAGTGGGATCGGTACGATCCTCCGCGGCGATATGCCCAATGCCGAACATTGGGTCGTGTTCACGAGCGGTGTCGGCTACCCGCCTCTTCCGCCCGATTTTGGCGGCAAGCGCTGGAGCGTCATCTCCGTCCGGGGCCCTTTGAGCGCTGCTGCCTTGGGACTTCCGGCCGAGGCAGCGGTGACGGACGGCGCAATTCTCCTGGCCAGTTTGTCCGAGTATGCGCCGTTGCCGGAGAAGGAGCGCAGCGGGATCGTGTTTGTGCCCCACTACGCGGCCGAACTGTCCGGTGAATGGCGCGGTGCTGCCAAGCGAGCGGGGATCGAGTATCTTAGTCCGCTGTCCGAGAGTCGAGAGGTCATCGCCAGACTTCGCAGTGCGAAACTTGTACTGGCGGACGCCATGCACGCAGCAATTGTCGCAGATGCGATGCGCGTACCCTGGATTCCGTTGGTGACCTCGCCCCAGGTCAACACCTTCAAGTGGCTGGACTGGACGCGTTCGATGAAGGTTCAGTATGCGCCAGTGACGCTTTCATCCACCACACTCGTCAGCCGTGTGCACAATGCAATGCTCTTTGTGCACGGCGAGCACCATGCACTGATCCAGAGATCCTGCGCATGCTCTTGCCCACTTTCGTCGCGGCAACACGGCGCGGCAGCAGACATGGTGGCCGATAGCAAGGCGTGTCGGCCGGCGCTTGACACGGGAAATGGAGCAGCAAATTCAGCAACCTTATCTTGCGCGTTGGCGTCGCAAGGCAGATGAGGCCTTGCTAGAGCGCTCCGGAAGGGATCTCGCCGCAGCCGCTGCTGGGCCGTCTTTCCTTAGCGAGGAGTCTGTGTTCCGGAACCGGCTGGACGCTCTACAATCCCGCCTTGAATTGGTGCGCGCTGCCGCCTTGGAGGCACGCTTAGGCCCGGGGGCGGTCTCGGCTCAATGTCGAAGTTAACTGGAAATCGATTTGGAATGAGGACAGTGAGGCGGTCGGGAACTGTCCAGACAAGCCTTTTCTCGCGGGGATTTTTTCAAATTGACTGTTTCGTCTACTGATCGAACTGTCACAAGGGGATTGCGGTTGAGAAAAGCTAATTTCGCGATACATCGCGCCGTCCTCAGGAACATTCCCCGTGTTCTGATGCAAATCCGCACCACTCTCGCCTGGAGCTGGCGCGGCCAACAGCGAGCCCCCACGGGTTGGCGGCACCTTTGATCGTATCGGTGACCTCCTATCCCCAGCGCTTCAGAACGCTTGCGTTGACTCTTAAATGCTTGCTGTCGCAGACCGTCGCTCCCAATGCTGTCGTGCTGTGGATTGCCCATGCTGACAGGGAGGCCCTACCGGTCGATGTGCTCGCGCTTCAGCAGGCGGGCCTGACGATCGAGTACACCGAGGATCTAATGTCGTTCAAGAAGATCATTCCCGCGCTCCGGCGATTTCCCGACGCATTTATCGTGACCGCCGATGACGACGTCTACTACTGGCCGACCTGGCTGGAGGAACTCGTCAATGCGTATTCGCCGGCAAGACGCGAGATCTTGTGCCACCGCGTCAATAAAATCCGCCTTGCGGCAAACGGACGGCCGCTGCCCTACAGCCAGTGGGATTTCGAGTATAGGGGGTTCGAACCCTCACCACTGATGTTTCCGACCGGAGCTGGTGGCGTTTTCTATCCGCCCGGTCACCTGCATCCGGACGTTGTCGATGATGCAACATTTCGCGCCCTGTGTCCGTCGACGGACGATGTTTGGCTGTACTGGATGGGTTTGCGGGGGGGATCCCAGTTTCGCAGGACGGAACTGGGCCGACCGCGGATGCACTGGCCGGGATCATCGCCGAGGTTCTCAATGATAGTTTGGCCGGGATCACAAAGGGTCTCGCTCAATCGGATAAACATTCCGCAAGGCGGCGGCAACGACTCGCAGATCGAAAATCTGATCGACCGCTTCGGCTTTCCGCCCACCCCTTAATAGAACTCAAGCAGAGATCCCGGTGGTCCTGGCGCGCGCTATCATTTAAATGTCCCAAGGCGCGACGCCCAATTTCTCGGTCCTATTCAAAGCCAGGGGTGACACTACTACAGCATGAGGCTAGTATTCGATTATACAACTCGGCAAGCAGAATGAGGCGTTCTGACGTGGAAAAAACTACGCATGGCCGGACGCGAAAACCGGGCCAGACCAAGTCTATCTGGAAGCTTGGCTGCCAAGTGACGGCCGTCATTGTGGCAGTCGGAATTGAGCTGAGTTGGCCATGTATGTCCGCAAGTGCCACGACGCTGCTGGACGTGATGACACCCGGAGGCGTTGTCGAAGGCACAAAAATCATCCATGTTTCGTCTCTCGCTGATTCCGGCGCCGGGTCCTTGCGCGAGGCACTCAGCGCGGCCGGGCCGCGCGTTGTGGTATTCGATGTGGCAGGCTACATCGAGTTGCACTCCGATCTTACCATTGAGAATGGTCAAGTAACGATTGCTGGTCAAACCGCGCCAGGGCCGGGTGTCATTCTTCGCGGTGGGACGATTAATATTCGCGCATCGGACATCGTGATAGAGCATGTCGCCATTTACGCCGGTTCCACTGCTGACCCAAAGCGCGCTGCAAACCGAGACGGCATCAACATTTACGGGCGCCCTTCGCGCAAGGCTTGGCTAAGGAATGTCGTGCTGCGCAATCTCTCGGTCGGATGGGGAGTGGATGAGAATATCGGCATTAACGGGCTCGTGGACGGTGTGAAAATAGAGCGCTCTCTGATTGCGGAGGCGCTGATGCAGGGCGGACATCCAAAAGGCCAACATTCCATGAACCTGCTTCTCGGCAGCCCAGTCAAGACTGTACTCGTCTTGGGAAATGTTTTCGCGGCATCAAACCAGCGCAGCCCGCGTTTGACGCAAGGAAATGTCGTCGAGTTCTTGAACAATCTTATATATGGTTTTGGAAGGAAGGCGTCTCATCTCGATAGCAACCAAAGTATGGCCGGAGCAGCGCAAATCGACGTAATCGGAAACTTGTATAGGCGAACGCCGGATAGCCGCTGTAAACAGCGGCTTATTCAAATTACCGAAACGTTTTTCGATTCCGAACCCCCGTCTCAAGTCCATCTCGCCGACAACACAGAGAACTCGCCGAATGCAGAGGGCTGTCTGTCTCCTACCGATGACGATGCCGGCATTGCACAGCGGCTGAGCCCGGCCCCGCTTGCAACCGTTCCCTCTTGGCAAATTGTTCCATCCAAGTCCCTCTATCCCGACATTCTCGACTTAGTTGGCTCCCATCCCACCAAGAGAAATCCTATCGATGCTCGAATACTGAATGGCATTCGTGACGGAACGACACGTCTCCTCGACAACGAGCGCGTAGTCGGTGGCTGGCCGTCTATCAAGGAAGTATCGGTGCGATCCGATTTACCGCTCACGAGCCTGCAGATTGATGATCCGGAAGACCTTTCGATTCTCACGAGGTGGCTCTGCGAGCGGAGCGCGCAAGCGATTGGCAGCACGGGCCAGTGCGGGTAAATCGCCGATTGCAAGATTTCAAATTTGGAGCCTTGCCGCAGTCGCGCTTGGCCGGTCGGCACGAAGGCCTGTGAACGCGGAAAAGTACAGATGATGTCCAGTGTTCTGATTGCCACGATGGGCGGTGGTCGCCTCGAGGACGTCGTAAGAACGTATTTAGAGCAGCGCGCCGCCGCTGTCGAAGTCGTGGTGATCGTGGACGATCCTTCTGTCAACAGTATGGCTTTCTTGCTATCGCTGCGTTCCGACACGCGGCTCAATGTGATCTTCAACGAAATCAACATGGGCCTGACGAGAAGCCTGAACAAAGGCCTCGAGCTGTGTCATGGCGACATTGTCCTCCGGAACGACGATGACGACTTGCCCCATCCGGATCGCCTCTCCAAGACTGTCGCGTTCTTCCGGGACCACCCCGATTGTGATCTCGCCTATACCTTTACCCGCGGCATTGATGCGAGTTCGGGCCGGTCTTGGACGATAGGCGGCCCTACTTCCGACCCGGAAATCAAGGCACGTCTGCTCCGGCGAAATTTTATCGCACACTCGTCGCTGGCGTTACGCACGGAGCGTCTCAAGGCCCTCGGGGGTTACGATGCGACCTTCCGCTACGCGCAGGACTATGATCTCTATTTGCGGTGCATCCGCGCTGGCTGGCGCTTTGGCTGCATCCCGGAAGTCCTTGTGGAGCGGCACTATCACCACAATTCAATCACAGTAAAGCTAAGGCGCATGCAGATTCTCTGCTCCTTTGCCGCCCGTTTGATACACGACGCCGAAGTCGGTGCTGGCAATCGGTATTGGCGAACGATACTCCACTATCTGAAGCTTCTTGCTATTCCGAATGTTTTACGTGCGGTGAGGAGACGTGCCGGCTTTGGGAGATAGACCCACCGTGCTAATTGTCGGAGCCCGCGGCATCGCCGGAAACGAAGGCGGAGTCGAGAAATTTGCTGAAGAGTTCGTCCGCCGCGTCGCACATAGCTGCAGGGTAACGGTCCTCTGCCTGTCCGACCGGAAACCGCAGGATATTGGAGACATCGAACTGGTGCTGACGCCGAAATCGAAGCTCATGCGTACCGACAAGGCCTTGTACTACATGGTCGCCGCCTGGATCTGTCTCACCCGCAAGTTCGATCATATCCTGCTATTGGGACTGAATTCCGCCATGCTTGTGCTTCCTCTTCGCCTGTTGTTCTGGCGGAGGGCGAACATCGTCGTTCGCAGCGGATCGGTCGATTACCTATTGGATAAATGGGGCTTTCTCTCGAAGCTTTATTTTAGGACGGCAGAACGGCTGCTCCGATTTGCCGACCTGGTGGTGTCCGTGGCGCCGAGCATCCAGCGCCATCTCGCTGAACGCGGTATCCGTTCGGTTGTAATCCGCAATGGCGTCAGTCTCAGTTCGAAATCCGCGACCGATCACGGAGCGGGAGCAACGGCATCTTGTCGCCGTGGGGCGCGTCACCTCGGCAGAAGAACTACTCCATGTTGATCGAGGCCGCGAAATGCCTTCGTGATCGCGGCGTCCAAGTCAGCATCATCGGCGGCGCCGACCTGTCAGACGAGAGCAATAGATTGCGGCTCACTCGTGAACAGCAAGAAGGTGTCCAACGTCACTTTTACCGGTGTGATGGATCGTGATCAAGTGCTCGAGCGTTTGTCTATGGCGGCGCTATTCGTCAATTGCTCGGTTAACGAGGGGATGTCGAATTCGGTGTTGGAGGCAATCCAGCAGGGTACGCCAATTCTCTTGTCGAATATCACGGCCAATCGCGATCTCGGCCTGCCCAATGACTTTTACTTTGATCCGGCCTCGCCGACAGAACTTTCGGAAAAGATTGCGCAGGCGCTCGAAACGCCATCGGATTTCTTGGCCGATCGGGAGAGCTTTGACGATTGGGACGAAGTGGTGAACAAATACCGGCGCTATATGAGTTTGCCATGATGAG
Source organism: uncultured Alphaproteobacteria bacterium (assembly GCA_963851215.1). GTDB lineage: Bacteria > Pseudomonadota > Alphaproteobacteria > Dongiales > Dongiaceae > DATKFM01. The sequence continues at coordinate 49,988 of CAWKOG010000020.1, read as the reverse complement.
CCTGTTTGCGCGATGCGCATGATCCTGGTCCTGTCTTTCGGGGGCTCGCTGCGCAGCTGGCATGAACAGGGGCTATTGAGCCGAGAAATCGAGATTTATCTGCAGTATCTTGCACAGGGATTTGTCGATCGTCTTTACATCTTCTCGTATGCGCACGATGACGACATCGCCATCGTCGAAGCACCGGTCAGCATATTGCAACGCATCGAGCTCGTGCGGCCATTGCGTCCGCTTCGAACAAAATTGTCACGGCTGTTCTATTCACTCAACCTGAGTCGAATACGTGCAATTCGCAACAAAGGCGTCAACATGGCGAAGACGAACCAGGTCAGCGGTTCGTGGGTCGCTCTCTTGCTCCGCCTGTTTGGTGTGCGGGTCTTTGCGCGTTGCGGTTATCTTCTGTCAAGGCGGCACTTCAAGAACGGCAACTATTGTTCCCTTCTGTTGTCCTATCCGCTGGAGTTGATCTTGTTCTCCGTCGCTGATCTTGTATCGACAACAACGCAGTCGGCTGCAAACACCATACAAGGTAGAACCCGAGGTGGAGAGAAGATTTTCGTAGCGCCAACATATGTGGATACCGAACTCTTCAAGGGCGACAACGCTGCGAAGAAAATCGAGGATGCAATCCTCTTCGTTGGCCGTCTGGAACCTCAAAAGAACGTTCTGAATCTTGTCAAAGCTTGTGGAATATCCGGACTGGCCTTGCACATCGTCGGGACTGGTTCGCTGGAAACGCAAGTGACTAAGCTGGGGACTGCAATCGGGGTCGATTTCCGGATCACTCGCGTCATGCCAAACAACGAAATTGCCGAACTCTTCAAGTCATACAAGTTCTATGCGTTAACGAGCAACCACGAAGGACTACCGAAGTCGCTAATCGAGGCGATGTCATCGGAGATGGTTTGCATCGGCACGAAAGTGCAAGGCATTACCGACCTCCTCACGGATGGGGTGACAGGATATCTTTCCGACGGACTCGACGAAGCGGCGATTTCCGCGACGATCGATCGTGCACGGGCGGATCCGTCCAATGTCGCCATCGCCAAGGCGGCCCGCGCTTTCGTCATCGGGCGCCATTCTATCCAGACCTATCTGGATAGAGAGCGGGCGGCTATTGATCGCTGGATCCAACCGAGAATTTTCCGCTGAATGCGCGATTGCCGCCATCGGATTTGATTACTATGGCATCGGCTACCAGACGGGAAATCTCGTCGTGCGAATTCGTAAGAACGCGTGGCCGGGAACAATTCTCGTTGCCGTCTCCGAAAATACCTTTCTCCATGTCAATCCCAGCATGGCAGAGAAAATGGGTGTGAGGATTCCGGGCTAAGTGAGCGGTCCGAATTTTCCAGCGTACGAGTACTGGGCGAACTTCAGGGCGCGCCGTGTCAGCGCGATGGCGGGCAGGGGTTGATTTGGGAAATCGGGGCTGGAGGTTCCACGTGCGTCCAGAGCGCATCCAAACGCCGGGGGCGCGAAATTGTCCGCTAAGCCGGCAGATCAGATTGCTACTATATTTCCGGTGCTTATGCTGGTGCCGGGTGTCGGAATCGAACCGACGACCTACCGCTTACAAGGCGGTTGCTCTGCCTCTGAGCTAACCCGGCGCCTGATCGCCGACCTGATTTAATGGCGGCTTGCCCTAAAGGCCGATGGCGGTCAAGAATGCCCGCATCGCCCGGCCGGAAGTAATATGTCGAACCGGTCCGTGGCACAAGCTGGGTCTGACAGGCGGCGGAGGCATCGATGGCGGGCAAATTCCGGGTTGCGTGCGTGCAAAACTGCGCTGAGCGCGAGATGGCGCCGAGCATCGAGGCGGTGTCGAAATTCATCCGCGCGGCCGTCAAGGACGGCGCCGAGCTGATCCAGCTGCCGGAACTGGTCACGCTGTTCGAGCCCGATAACGATCTGGTGCTGCAGAAGGCGATGCCGGAAGCCAGCGACCCCGGCGTGGCGGCGTTTCGCGCTCTGGCGCGGGAGACCGGCGCTTGGATCATCGTCGGCTCCGTCCTGCTCAAGGAAACCGGCGCCGACAAGATCGTCAATCGCTGCCTGGTAATCGATCCCGCCGGCGGCATCGTCGCGCGCTATGACAAGATCCATCTGTTCGACGTGGATCTCGCCAATGGCGAGACCTACCGTGAATCCGCCACCGTCCAGGGCGGCGACCGGGCGGTGCTGGCGCCCACTCCCTGGGGCCTGCTGGGCCTGACGATCTGCTACGATCTCCGCTTCGGCTATCTCCATCGCGCCCTGGCCCATGCCGGCGCCAGCTTCCTCAGCATCCCCGCGGCCTTCACCCACACCACGGGCAAGGCCCATTGGCATGTGCTGCAGCGCGCCCGCGCCATCGAGACCGGCTGCTGGGTGTTTGCCGCCAACCAGGGCGGCACCCATGCCGAGGGAAAGCGAACCTATGGCCATTCCCTGATCGTGAACCCCTGGGGCGAGGTGGTCGCCGATGGCGGCGAGCAGCCGGGCTACATCATCGCCGAGGTGGACCCGGCCAAGGTCGTGGAAGCGCGGTCGATGGTGCCGGCGCTGCGCCACGACCGGCGGTTCCAGGGACCGGACCGGGCGGTCGTCGGCCTCGCCGCCGCAGGGGAATAGCAGGAGACGGCGCAAAACCTCGCACGCATGTCGGTTGCGGTGCCGTTCATTGGACCAAAGTCCAATGGCCAACGTCGCATATCTTCGTCCAGCATGAGGCTATACGGAGGTTTATTGCCTCCGTGGCAGGCTGCGTTTAGCGGCATGAAACATTCGATCTAATTCAATCACGTAATGCGCGATCTGAAGTGTTGCTGTCATAGTAGGAATATGTACTTATGAAATTTCACGATCCATGATAAGACCTGCCGCCTTATTCTTGGCATACTGCACACGCAAGTCTGAAAATCTGCAGGGAGGATGCCAATGAGCAGGCGTACGCTGTTGTGCGCGATGGCGATGCTCGCCACCGCGGTCGTTGGAGTTGCGCCGCCGGCTCAGGCCGCGGACCAACCCAACATCGTTGTCATCATGGGCGATGACATCGGCATCTGGAACATCGGCGCCTATCATCGCGGCCTGATGGCGGGCCGCACGCCAAATCTCGACGAGATCGCCAACCAGGGCATGATGTTCACCGACTACTACGCCGAGGCAAGCTGCACCGCGGGCCGCGCGGCGTTTGTCACCGGTGAATTGCCCATCCGCACGGGCATGACCACGGTCGGCCAGGCCGGATCTCCCATTGGCTTGCCGGGCGAAGCGATGACAATCGCAACCGCGCTGAAGCCACTGGGCTATGCTACTGGCCAGTTCGGCAAGAACCATCTGGGCGATCTTAATGCGTTTCTGCCCACGGTCCACGGCTTCGACGAGTTCTTCGGTTACCTGTATCACCTCGACGCGATGGAAGATCCCGCGCATCCCGCCTATCCGCAGGAGTTGCTGGACACGGTCGGTCCGCGCAACATGGTGCATAGCTGGGCAACGGATACGGATGACCCGACGGAGATGCCGCGCTGGGGCAAAATCGGCAAACAGAAGATCGAAGACGCCGGCCCGCTCCATCCCGAGCGGATGGAGACTGTCGACGATGAAATCTTGGACCTCTCGCTGAAGTTCATGGACAAGGCCAAGAATGACGGCAAGCCCTTCTTCGTCTGGCTCAACCCGACCCGCATGCACATCGTCACCCATCTCTCGCCCAAGTACGAGGCGCTGCGGAACTCAAAGAATGGTTGGTCCATGCAGGAAGCCGGCATGGCGCAGATCGACGATATCGTCGGCTCCGTCACGCAGAAGCTCAAAGACATGGGCGTGGCCGACAACACCATCGTCGTGTTCACCACCGACAATGGTACGGAGACCTTCACCTGGCCTGATGGCGGCAACACGCCCTTCAAAGGGCAGAAGGGGACAATCTATGAAGGTGGTTTCCGTGCGCCAGCGATGATCAGCTGGCCCGGTCACGTTCCCGCCGGCGTGGTGGAGAATGGCATCATCTCTGGCCTTGACTGGCTGCCGACCTTGGTCGCGGCGGCTGGCAATCCCAACATCTCGGACGAATTGCTGAAGGGAAAGCAGATCGGCGACAAGACCTACAAGAACCATCTGGATGGCTACAATCAGCTGGCCATGATCACCGGCAAAGGACCTTCGGCTCGCCACGAGATCTTCTATTTCGGCGAAAGCACACTCGGCGCAGTGCGCATCGATGACTTCAAGTACCGGTTTATCGAACAGCCCGATGGGTGGCTCGGCGCCAAGGAACATATCGATGTGCCGACGTTGACGAATCTGCGCCTGGACCCGTTCGAGCGCCTGGATTGGCCGAAGAATGGAACGCTCGAAGGTGCGCAGAACTACTTCACCTGGTTCCAGTATGAGTTCTGGCGCTTCGTATTCGTGCAGCAACAAGTGGCCAAACTAGCCATGACGGCAATCGAGTATCCGCCAATGCAGAAAGGCGCCAGTTTCAACCTCGAAGCCGTGAAGGCGAAAATCGAGGAAGCTATCAAGCAACACGCCGGCCAGTAGTCGAAATCTCAATGAAACGGGCGGCCCCCAAGGGCCGCCCGATTTTCTTACGCTGGTTCCGATCTCAATACCTTACCTGGCGCGCAGATGCCCCGCGCCGTCAGTCAGCGTGCCAGTTTCACCCCTGGCTGAGCTTCCACTGCCCGTCTTCCTTCTCGAAGATGAACTCCCGGAGACCACCGGTGGGGTGCTGCATCACAAGGGTAGCGCGGTCGCCGAAGTACACGATCTTGCTGATGCTGGATCTGAGTTTGCCCTCAGTCGGCGGCAGGTAGTTGAGCAGCGCTACGGCGTAGCGTTCGCCCCTAGGGCTCTGGATCAGGTCGCGGATCTCGCTGTTCGTTGCCGTCAACTCCCGGAACTTGGCGATGTCGTTGTGTTTGAGGGCATCGATCGCCGACAGGAGAATCTCCGCCTGTGGCGTGTTCTGGGCGTCTCTGCTTTCCAGCGTATTAGTGGGCAGCGGTGGCTGATCGACCAGCAGATCGAATTCCACCGAGAAGGTGAACTTCTCGCTGGTGCGCAAGCCATTCTGGTCGAACAGCGGCAAGCCGCGGTCGACCAGGATTTCGCCGCTGATCTCGTTGCCGCGATACCTGAAATCCTCGAGCTGGAAGTTCTTTTGGCCGCTGCGCGGACGGAAAACCTGATTGGCCGCATTCAGACCCAGCAGCAAGCGGCCCGTCCAAGTCGGCTTCCGTCGCGCTGAATCGAACGAGAGCTCCAGCCCCACGAACTCGCGGGCATTCGCCAATTCGTGGATCTTGGCGATATCGCCGCGCGCCTCTTCCGGGATCGGATAGTCGGTCAGAAACACGATGACGCGTGTTTGATCGACCGTGAAGGGGACCGGCTTTTCACCGGTGCGCACGGCGCCGTCGATCCGCGGCTCGGCGATGGCATAGGCATAATTGAGTACGACCCGCTCATCTCCGAAACGGAGAAAGCCGTCGACCTCATCGCCGCCGGCGAACTCACCGTCCACGTCGCTGCCGTTGTCGCGGACCCCAAGGGGCACGGCGAGAGCGAACGTGGAGAACAACATTGCGGGTGCCAGCAGCGCCGGCAGCAGATACCGTTGCAGCATCATGTCTCTGACTCCTCCAGGGGACGCCGCTACCGTTGTCCGGAAGTCGATACGCCGCCTGTCCGTAGAATCGCATACTCCGAGTTCGCCGCGCAACACACAGTGCATTGATAAATATGGTTAATGAGGCGCTGACGGCCCCCACCGCCGGCTGCTATTGTCGAAGCTAAGTCCTTGGCCTGAGAATGGGATCGATCCGCATGTCGCCACTGGTTTCCCTGCTTGCCGAAGTGCCCTTGTTTCAATTGCTTGATGCGGACGAGCGCGCCGCCCTGGCGCAGATGATGGAGCAGGCTAATTTCCCGGCCGGGCACCGGATCTTCCAGGAGGGTGAGCCGGGTGACCGCATGTATGTGGTCTGCTCCGGCGAGGTGGAACTGACCACCACCGACAAGCTCGGCCAGAGGCTCATGCTGACGACGGCCTCGCGTGGCGACCTGTTCGGCGAGCTGTCGCTGCTGGATCAGGGAGCGCGCAACGCCCGCGCCACGGTGCTGGAGGATGCCCAGGTGCTCATCCTCGACCGCGCGACGCTCACGGATTTCATCCGCCGCCGGCCGGATGCAGCGCTCGACATGATGGCGGTCATGGGCGGCCGCATGCGCGCCACTACCAACCGCCTGCGCCAGATGGCGACGCGCAACGCAAATGAGGAGATGGAAACCAAGGTGACGGTATTGGAGCGCCTCACCGATGTCATCGCCGCCTTCAGCGGCAGCCTGCTGTTTCTCGCTTTGCATGCCGGCTGGTTCCTCATCTGGATCGGGCTCAATACCCTGCCGGGTTTACTGTCCTTCGATCCCTTTCCTTTCGGCCTGCTGACGATGTGCGTCTCGCTCGAGGCGATCTTCCTGTCGGTGATCGTGCTGCTGAGCCAGAATCGCCAGGCGGCCAAGGATCGCATCCGCACCGACATCGAGTATGACGTCAATCTGAAGGCCGAGCTCGAAGTCTCGCATCTCCACGAAAAGGTCGACCAGCTGCAGGCCGCGCTGCTTACCCGGCTGCAGCAGATCGACGTGCGGCTGCAAGGCTGACCGTCGCGACAGATTTTCGCCCGCAATCATGCGTACCCATGACGTCATCGTGATCGGCGCCGGCGCCGCCGGCTTGGCCGCGGGCCGCACTCTGATCGATCTCGGCCGCAAGGCGATCATCCTGGAAGCGCGCGATCGCATCGGCGGCCGCGCCTGGACTGAAAACGCCAGCTTCGGCGTGCCCATCGACCGCGGCTGCGGCTGGCTCCACTCCGCCGATGAGAATCCCTGGCGCGAAATCGCCCGCAACCTGGGGATCGCCGTGCTCGAGGAGAATCCGGTTTGGCAAGGCCGCATCGGCGACCGTTGGCTGGCCGAGGACGACAGCGCCCGCTGGGACGCCGCGATCGGCGGCTGGTTCGGCGCCATCGCCGCCGCCGGCGAGGCGGGCCATGACATACCGGCATCGACTGTCATCGAGGACCGCGGCGAATTCCGCATTCTGTTCGATGCTATCGTGACCTGGGCCTGCGGCGTCGAGAGTCACGAACTGTCGACACTCGATTATTCTCGCTACCACGATACCGGCAATGACTGGCCGGTGCCCGAAGGCTACGGCACGATCGTTGCGCGCTACGGCGCCGGGCTCCCAGTGCGGCTGAATTCGCCGGCGTCACTCCTGCGGTGGAGCGGCAAGGACATCGCCGTGGAAACGCCTGATGGGACGCTGACCGCCGGTGTTGTCATTGTCACGCTGCCGCCGAGCGTGGTCCAAGCCGGCGGCCTGCGCTTCGATCCGCCGCTGCCGCCGGCCAAGCAGGAGGCGATCGCCGGGATCAAGGTCGGCACGGCCAACAAGGTGTTCATTGCCGTCGACCGCGATCCCTTCGGCATGCCCGACACCAGCTATGGCACGTCCAGCGCCGACCGCCGCCGTGTCGCCAGCCTTTCCTTTCGGCAGTTCGGGCGCAGCATGGTCGGCGGCTATCTCGGCGGCGACCTGGCGCAGGAGCTGGAGATCGCCGGCGACGCCGCCACGATCGATTTCGTCATCGGCGAATTGGTCGGCATGTTCGGCGCAGACATCCGCGCCCATCTCGGCAAGGCCGTCGCGACGCGATGGTTCACCGATCCCTGGTCCCGCGGCGCCTATTCCGCCGCCCGGCCGGGCCAAGCCGGCGCCCGCGGTGTTCTCGCCGAACCCATCGACGGCCGGCTCTTCTTCGCGGGCGAGGCCTGTTCGATCGATTCCTTCGGAACCTGTCACGGGGCCTACCGCACCGGCGTAGCGGCCGGTCAGGCAGCCGCCAACCTATTCAAGTAACAGTCCGATCGGCCCGCGCCGGTTAGCGCCCGATCTCCGGAGTTTCAGCTGCGTGGCTTGCGCGGCAGATCATCCTTCGTATCGAACCAGGCGATACGGCTGCTGTCATAGATATGCCGCCGCGGCGGCACCTCTGCCGGCTTGTCCAGGGTCGGCGCATTGACGCTGACCGTCCGCGCCCGCTTTTGCGGCCGGAACAGGATCTGGCAGCCGCAAGCGCCGCAGAACTCCCGCTGGCCCCAGGCCGAGGATTTGTAGATCGCCGGCGCGCCCTTCAGATAGCTGAAGCTGCCGGTGCCGACAGCAAACCAAGCCGCGGTCGGCCCGCCGGTCGTCTTCTGGCAATCGGTACAATGGCAATAACCGCTATCCTTGGGCGCGGCGGTTACCCGGTAGCGCAACGCACCGCAATGGCAGCCGCCATTCAGCGGTAGATTTAGGCGGCGCGTGGATCTCACCTTGGTGCGCTTGCGGCCGGCGGCGGGCTTCTTCTTTCCGATCATGGTTTCAATTCCTTCAGACACTAACGCAAGTAATGCATAAGCACGAAAATCAGCAGCACATAGAACAGCGCCTTGGCGATGAACAACAGCTTCGCCCCCAGCGGCCGGTCCTGCCAGGGCAGGACCGTAGTGCCGGTCTCCGGCTCCTCGACCGGCCGCTCGCCGGGCCAGGTCAGCGTCGGCACGATTCGCCCGAGCCAGCGCATCGTCCGCGCGGGCAGAGGAGGCGGCGGCTGAAACAGGGGTACGTCCCGAGACTTGAGAAGCGGCAACAACAGCAAGCCGGCGGCGAAGCCGCCGATATGGGCCCACCAGGCGATGCGGATCAGCTCAGCGACGGATGCGCCCGGCGACAGCAGCGTAACGTCATAAGCCATGGCGATGTTGACCAGGATCGTAAAACCCACCACCAGCGATGCCGGCGCCAGCACCGGCGCGATATTGAAGGCGAGGACCAGCAGGCGGGCGCGGGGATGCAGCATCAGATAGGCCCCCATGACCGCCGAAATCGCCCCGCTGGCGCCGATCATCGGGACTGTCGGATCGCCGAGCAGACCCTGCGCGGCTGCGGCGCAGACACCGCACAGAAGGTAGAACAGCAGGTAACGGCCATGGCCCAGCGCATCCTCCAGATTGTTGCCAAACACCAGCAGGGCGATCAGGTTGCTCGTCAGATGCAGGGGATTGCCATGAAGGAACAGATGAGTCACCAGGCCCGCCAGGCCATGCAGCGGCCCCGGGTCCGGCGCCCAGTCCCAGAGCTGGCCGGGGTAGAACGCATAGCGCGGCCAGTCGAATTTGTTCAGCAGCTGCAGAATGAAGATGACGATGCAGGCCACGACAATGCCCTGGTTCACCCAGGCGCGGCGGATGCGGGTCAGCGGATTGCCGTCATGAAGGACGATCATGATACCGGCGAAACCCTAATCTTGGCAGCCACGTTGCGCAAACTCCCAGCGGTGCGGCAAGCGCCGGGAAAAATCGCCGGCCGCGTGCTATAGGCATTCGGAATGATTCGGGGACCCGGAATGAAGTCCATCTTATCGGCTGCCATGCTGATCCTTGGCGCCATTCTTACCGCCGCGTTGAACAGCGCCGCACAGGCCGCAACCACTGTCGAAACCATCACCATCGGCGATGTGACCCGCAGCTTCCGCCTGCACATCCCCGAGGAGGGAAGGGGGCCATTCCCGCTGGTGCTCAGCATCCACGGCTACCGCTCCAATGCCGCACAGCAGGAGAAGCTGTCCGGCTTCTCGGCGCTCGCCGACCGCGAGGGCTTCATCGTCCTGTATCCCGATGGCCTCGACGACAAATGGCGCTTCGCGGGCCGCACCGATGCCGATGTGGAGTTCCTTCTGGCGGCGATCGAAGCTGTTGCCGCGAAGGCGCCGGTCGACCCCAACCGCATTTATTCCACCGGCATCTCCAACGGCGCGCAGATGTCCTGGCGCCTGGCCTGTGATGCGCCGGATGTCTTCGCTGCCTTCGGTTTCGTCTCCGGCGCCTATCTCGAGGTCTGCAACCCGCCGCCGCGCCACCCGCTGATCATCTTTCACGGCACCGCCGACAGGTTGCTGTCCTATGAAAGCAAAGGCCCGTTCATGGGCGTGCGGGATTTCGCGATCCGCTGGGCTGCCGGCTCCGGCTGCAATCCCGCGAATTCGGGCGAGATCGTCTATCAAAAGGGCGATGCCACCGGCGAACGATTCCGCTGCCAGAGCGGCCATGAAGTCGACCTCTACACGCTCCAAGGCAAAGGCCATTCCTGGCCCGGCTCCAAGATGCCCGCGCGCATCACCAGCCGGGATGTGAATGCGACGGAAGCCATGTGGGACTTCTTCAAGGCCTATCCGAAGCAATAGCGGCCGACATTATCGTAGCTCTAAGACACCCCATCTTCCTTGGAGGAGAGAGGGTCCCTTGTGTTGCCACAAAATGCCATTGCGCGGAAACAGCGATGCGATTGCTCATCTGCAGCCAGAGTGGTAATTAGATGCAACTAAGAGTAATTCGCAAGTAAGAGTGTCCGCCAATGTCCGACTTTCGCGCCGACCACGCCAGATGCATTCCGGTTCTTGCGTCGCTTAACATCGACGAGAGCCACGATTTCTACGTCAACACGCTCGGCTTCACCGCTGTCATCTACCGCGAACACAACTATCTGATCGTGCGGCGCGACGAGATGGAGTTTCATTTCTGGCTGGCCGAGGATCGGATCCATCCCGAGCATACCTCCTGCTATATCCGCGGCGGCCAGGTCGTCGCCCTATACGAAGAGTACAGCAAGCGCGGCGTGCCCCAGCTCTCCAGCTTCGAAGTGCGGCCCTGGAACATGAAGGAGTTCTATATCTTCGATCCCCACGGCAACCTGCTGCGCTTCGGTTGCGCGCCCGAGGAGGTCGGGGATGCTCCGTTCCCTGGAGCGCGAAAGACATAATGAGGGCATCGTAGGCGCCCCTGCGATGGGCTAGGATTGCGCCGGACCGGATCGGCCGTGCAATTGGGGAACCGGAATGATCAATGACGTGCCAATGGTGTTCGGCGTCGCGTTATTCATGGGCGTCGCGGTCATTGTCGCTGTCGGACCTTTCATGTTCATCCGCACCAAATATGCGGCACTGCTGCCCGACCGCAGCCACGACATGGCGGTGGCTGTGGGCGTCCGGCTCGGCGTGCTCCACGGTTTGTTGTTGGCACTCGTTTTCTCGGTGGTTCAGACCGAGTATCTCGAGCAGCGCAGCCTGATTTCAAAGGAAGCGGCCTCGACCGCCAGGCTTTACTTCAATCTTCAGCGTTTTGGCGACCCGGCGGCGGACGCCCTACGGGATGTCGTGAAAGCCTATGCGCAGGAGGTCATTGTTGGCGAATGGCCCGCCCTGGCGCATGAGAAACTAAGCCCGAAGGCGTGGGAGCTCTATGACCAGATTCTAGATGGCGCGCTCAATCTGCAGGCGACAACCCCAAGGCAAGTGACGCTGCGGGATAACATCCTGACCAGCCTCACCCGTATCAACGAGTTTCGTCAGGACCGGTTGTTTGCAACAGGCGCCCGATTGCCGACGCTTTTCTGGTTCATCGCCATACTCGGCTTTCTGATCGTCTCGTCGCTGTTTTTCGTCTTTGAATACACACGATTGCATGCGCTCATGCTTGCCGGATACGCGTCCTACACGGGGGCCATCCTCTATTTCATCTTTGTTATGAATAATCCGTTCTCCGGACCGCCGGCGCTAAGTTCGGCTCCCCTGGAACTCATATACAAGGACGCGATGTCCGAGATCGCCGGCTAGATCAGTGCGCCGCCAGATAGGCGTCGCGAAGGACCGTCGTCTCCATCTCGACTTCTTCCAGGCGATGCTTCACCACATCACCGATGCTGATAATGCCGGCCAACTGGTTGTCCTCGATTACCGGCACATGGCGAATGCGGCTGTTGGTCATCTTCATCATGACCTGCTTGAGATTGTCCGAGGGCGCGCAGGTGATCACTTCATGAGTCATAATGTCGGCCGCCTTGCAGTTCAGTAGGTCGGCGCCACGTTCCACAAGGCCGTTCACCACATCGCGCTCCGACAGGATGCCCGCGATGGATTCGCCATCGTCGCTGAGGATCACCGCGCCGATATGCTCCAGCCGCATGCGGCGGATCACGGTCGTGAGCGGAGAGTTCGGGCGCATGGTGATCACGCGCCGGCCTTTTTTCTTCAGAATGGCGTCCACATTCATCGCGGGTCTCCTTGTCGGACCACGCGGACCGCCGCGAGAACGGCGCCCGCGGATACACACATTATATAGTCCGGGCAACGGCCGGATGAAGGGGAGAATTGTTACACGCTATTACGGGTGTAGCTCAGACACCGGCGATGGCTTCAATCTTACTGCCGTCGGAGAAGCGGGAGAAGCGGTAGGGCGCGGGATCGACCACTGGCGCTGTGCCCGTCACCAGCTCCGCCATCAGTCGACCGGCGCCCGGCCCGATGCCGAAGCCATGGCCGGAATAGCCCGTGGAAAATCAAGCTAGTTCGATTTCAGGAGTTCGATCGTTCCTTCATTCACCCGCCAGTATCCCGCTTGCGTGCCGACGAAGAGAGTCTGCCCTGTAACGAGGCTCAGGAACACATGGATGTCGGTCGGCGCGGGGATGTCCGGATCGGATGTCAGCACGCCGCTCACGCCCTGGCCGACAACATCCGGCGCGACGAACGTGCAGTCCTTGGTCGAAGGCGACACAGATTGGGCGGTCTTGCCGTCGCCGCTGACGATGACGCGGTAGTGCCGGCCGATCATGACTTCCGCGCCGTTCTGGGGCGCGCCGATGTAGTAGACGGCAAGCCTGTCGGTCGAAATGCCCGGCGCAATCACCAGCAGCGCGCGATAGCGGACGTCGCACTTGTCCGTGACCGCGATCGTGGCAGTGGCGAGCGCGCGGTCCATCGTGATGTCCGAGACCTTGCCGACACGTTTGTATTCCTCGAAGAGCGCCCGGCCCCAAGTCTCGGCGAAGGCGGCTTGCTTCATCTGCAGCTTGGTCATGGTGCCGCCCGGCTGCAGCGTCATCGAGGTGCTGTCGGCGCACAACTCTCTGGCCGCGACGATGGGCAGCATGAGAAGCGCCGCTGCCAACAGCCGGATTGCTAGACGGGAATTCACTGCCATGTCAGCGCCGCCGTCTCGTCGATCTCAATCAGGGTCGGCCCATTGGCCCGATGTGCCAGGCGCAATTGATCCTGCAGATGCGCCAGGCTCTCGGCTTTCACCGCCTGGCAGCCGAAGCCGCGGGCAATAGCCAGAAAGTCCGGCGTATAGATGTCGACGCCGATCTGCGGGATGCCGCGCTCGATCATGTATTTCTTGATCTCGCCATAGCCGCGGTTGTTCCAGACGAGGATCGGCACCGGCAGATCCAGCTCCACCGCCGTCGCCAACTCGCCGATGGTGAATTGCAGACCGCCATCGCCCATCAACGACACCACCGGCCGCTCGCGCATCGCCAGCTTGGCGCCGAGCGCGGCGGGCAGCCCGTAGCCGAGGGTACCGTAGCCGGTGCTCGAGTTGAAGTAAGAGCGCGGCTGTTCGGCCTGGTAGGTGAGGTTGCAACTGTATACCGGCTGGTTCGAGTCGCCGACGACGATGACGCCGGGCAGTGCCTCTTGCACCGCTGCCAGGAAACGCTGATGCGCCCGCTGCGGCGCCGTCAGTAGCCCATCGAGCTGCGCGCGCAGTGCCTTTGCCCGCGCTTGCGCCGCCCCGATATCCGCCTTGTGGTCCCGCAGCTCCCGCTCCAGCGCCCGCAGGGCCAGATCAGAGTCGCTGAGGATCGCCACCTCGGCCAGCACATTGCGCGTGAGCTGCTCAGGATCGATGTCGACGCGGATCACCTTGCCACCGAGGGTGAGCCTGCTGTCGAACAGCAGCGTATCGGTCTCGCCCAACTCCGTGCCGATGGCAAGCACCACATCGGCGTGGGTCAGCTCGTCCAGCACCGGCGGCTGCGGCAGCGTGCTGCCGAGCGACAGCGGATGATCGCGGCGGCAGGATGCCCTTGCCGTTGATGGTGGTCACTGCCAGCGCGCCCAGCTTCTCCACCACGGCGCGCGCCGCCGGCGCAGCATGCTGGGCGCCGCCGCCGAACACCGCCAGCGGCCGCCGGGCGCACGCAGCAGCCGCGCTGCCTCGGCGATCTTCGCGGGATCGGGCGCCGGCCGGCTGCGCCGGGCAGCACAGTGCGGCGCACATGGTCGGCATCGGCGGTGATGACATCCAGCGGCAGCTCGATATGCACCGGCCGCGGCCGGGCGCTGTTGAACACCGCGAAGGCGCGCGCCAGCACATGGGGCAGCTCGTCCGGCCAGCAGCAGTGTGTGGCTGAACGCCGTCAGTCCCTCCATCAGCCCGCGCTGGGACGGCAACTCATGCAGCCGGCCTTCGCCGAGAGCGAGGTCATCGAGTGTCGTTGACGCTGGAGAGCACCAGGATCGGCACCGAGTCCGCATAGGCCTGGCCGAGCGCCGTGGCGATGTTGGTCAGGCCCGGCCCGGTGATGATGAAGCAGGCTGCCGGACGGCCGCTGGCCCGGGCATAGCCGTCGGCCATGAATCCGGCGCCCTGCTCATGGCGCGGCGTGATGTGGCGAAGCATCGAGTTCGGCAGGCCGCGATAGAGCTCCACCGTATGCACGCCGGGAATGCCGAACACCGTGTCGATGCCGTAGGAGCCCAGCAGTTCGACCAGCACCTCGCCGCAAGTCGCCATGAAGGATTTCCCCGAACGATGGCTCAGTTGCGGTAGACGACGCCGGGCATCACGCAGAGCATCTCGAACAGCAGATTGGCCGCGGTCAGCGCAGTGTTTCCGGAGAGTCGTAGGCCGGCGCCACTTCCACAAGATCGCCGCCGACGAGGTCGAGCCCGCGGCAGCCCCTGATGATCTCCAGCGCCTGGGGCATGGTCAGGCCGCCGATCTCCGGCGTGCCCGTGCCCGGCGCATAGGCTGGGATCGAGACCATCGATATCGAAGCTGAAATAGACCGGCCCGCCCCTCACCTGCTCGCGCACCTCCGCCATCAACGGCGCCAGGGATTTGTACCAGCACTCCTCCGCCTGGACGACGCGGAAGCCCTGCTGTCGCGGCCAGTCGAAATCATCCGCCGCATAGCCCGTCGCGCGCAGGCCGATCTGCACGCAGCGCTTGCAGTCCAGCAAACCTTCTTCGATCGCGCGGCGGAACGGGGTGCCATGGGCGATCTTCTCGCCGAACATCGTGTCGTTGATGTCGGCATGGGCGTCGATATGTATCAAACCGACCGGCCCGTGCTTCCGCTTGATCGCCCGCAGTATCGGGATGGCGATCGTATGGTCGCCGCCCATGGTCAGCGGCTTGCAGTCATGACTGAGGATTTCGTCATAGGCCGCTTCGATGATCGGGATCGACTTCTTGAGGTCGAAGGTGTTGATCGCCACGTCGCCGATATCGGCGATCGACAGGCTGTCGAAGGGCGCCGCCCGCGTGGCCATGTTGTAGGGCCGGATCAGGCAGCTCTCGGCGCGGATCTGTCGCGGGCCGAAGCGCGCGCCCGGGCGGTTGGAGGTGCCGGTGTCCAGGGGCACGCCGACGAAGCAGACATCCAGGTCCTTGGCGCTCGGCAACAGCGGCAGGCGCATCATCGTCGCCGGCCCGCCGAAGCGCGGCATCTGGTTGCCGCCGAGGGGCTGATAGAGGGTCTTGGGCATCGTCCGCGCTCCCTGAGGATTCTTGAGCGCGAGTTTACCGCTTCCCCGGCCCCCATAGGCAAGGGCAGGGAGATCGACGAAGTTAGACCGGCGAGCGGCGGCTGATGATCAGCCGCCGGCCGGGAATGCTACCAGGTCCAGGACTCGGGATCTCGGATAGGCCTCGCGGCGGCCCACATACTGCATGCCCTTGACGCAGCGGATGACGTACCAGACCGCAACCGCCAACAGCACCACGAAACCGATCAGGATGAAGCTGAGCGCAATGCCGATCACGCTGCCGAGCACGCCGATCCAGAAGGTCCTAATCTGGAACGTGTAGTGCGACTGGACCCAGATCGGGGCGCTGCTCCGGTTCATATAGGCCATGATCAAGCCCACAATCCCGGTGACGCCCACCACGAGACCGATGAGATAAAGGATGTAAACCAGATTGGCGGTACTGCCGCTGTCCTCTGCCGCGCCGACGTTTTGTGCTTCGCTCATGCCGTTTTCCCCTCTGAGAATGGTCGGCGGACCAATGCGCCACCGGCCAGTTTCACCCGAAACCGGAATCTGAGGAAAATGGACCTATGTGGTTAAAATTGTGTGAAGATTCGGTGCGGGCTCAGGGCATCAGCCCGTCGAACACCAGCTTCACCTGGCGGAACATGCGCTCCTTCATGCGCGCCCGCGGCATGGCGTCGTCGGCGACGAACTCCATGAATAGCTGATTGCAGATGAAAAACAGCGCCTGTCCGGCGTCGGCGCAGTCGATCCGGCGGGCGAGGCGGCCCTTGGCCTGGAGGGCGCCGAGGAGATCGCCCACCTGTTCGGCCAGCTTGCGGTCCAGTTCTCGATAGCCGGCACCCAGCGGCGTGTCGGCGAAAGCCAGCGCGTTCGCCATCATCTGCCGCCACAAGCGCTTATCCAGATGCACCAGCGCGTGGTCGACATAGACTTCGAGCAGACGGCAGGCGGCCTTCACGGGATCGGCCGGCGGCGCCTCGACGATGGCGGCACCGGCGGCGCGCACCTCCTGACCATCCAGGGCCACCAGCGCCAGCAGCAGGTCGCCCTTGGAGGGGAAGTAGTTGTAGACCGTGCCGGCGGACAGGCCGGCATTACCGGCGATCTCCTCGATACTGGCGCTGGCGAAACCGTCTCGCTTGAACAGTCCGGCGGCGGCGTCGAGAATATCGCGCCGGCGTTTCACCTTTTGTCGTTCGCGGAGACCGGTCATCATTGTCCAGAAATTTGAGGCTTGACCTAAATTTATAGTTGGTTCATTTTTTTCGCAACAAGAACCGTCGGCAGACTCGGCGCCAAGCCGAATTCGCCGGCATAAGACAGGGAGAAACAGATGAATTGTCCGATGTTATCCCGCCGCCGCTTGCTCGGCGGCGCTGCCGCTTTGACTGCCGCCAGCTTCGTGCCCCGTGCCTCGCGCGCGGCCGATGAGATCAATGCGCTGGTCTGGTGCGATCACACCGATCCCAATCTGCTGGGGCCGTTCGAGCAGGCCACGGGCATCAAGGTCAACACCAAGGAGTTCGGCACGACAGGCGAAGCGCTGGCGCTGCTGGAGCAGTCGCAGCCCGGCGATTGGGACGTACTGGTCATCGACACCGTCGACGTGAAACGCATGGTGGAGGCGGGCCGCCTTGCCGAGCTCAATCCCGGCGACTATCCGATGGGCGATATCTTCGCCGAAGTGCAGTCGGCGGACTTCAACAATGTCGATGGCAAGACCTACGGCGTCACGGAGAAGTTCGGCTACAACTGCTTCTCCTACGACAACACCAAGGTCGATCCCGCCGATATGCGCAAATCCGAGGTGATGTGGAACGGCAAATATGCCGGCCGGGTCGCGATCTATGACTATTACAATCCGGTCATTGCCATGGTCGCCATCGGCCTGGGCATCAAGCCGAATGAGCTGAACAAGGATCACATCCCGCCGATCCGCGAGAAGCTGCTGGAGATGAAGAAGCAGGCGGCCCTGGTGGGCGATGTGGTGACCGTGCAGAATGCACTGATCAGCGGCTCCGCCGATATCATCACCGGCGGCGGCGAATATGCCGTGGCGGGACTGATGGGCGAGAATCCGGCGCTCGACTGGGTGCTGCCCGACGAAGGCGGCGTGCGTTGGATGCAGTCGCTGGCGATATTCAAAGACACGGCGCGTGCCGAAAACGCGACCAAGTTCGTCCAGTACATCCTGAGCCCCGATGGCCAGGCGCGCCTGGCAACCTCGGCCTGCTACTGGGCCATGCCGGCCAACAAGAATGCGAGCCTGGACGACACCCAAAAGAAGCGCCTGCGCTGGGACGAGCAGCCGACATTCCTGGCGAAGTCGTACCACTATCTCCAGGTTGACGCGGACCTGGATACGGCGTTGAACGATGTCTGGACGGAAATGCTGAACGCCTGATCCGCGGGCGTCGAAGGGGACATCGTGCGGGAATTGCTGACCGCGGCCGCCGAGCGGGCGATCCGCTATCTGGAGACTATTGACGCACGCCCCGTTTCGCCGACGCCGCAAGCGGTCGCCGCGCTCTCCCAACTCGATGAGCCGCTGCCGGAGAAGCCGGAAGATCCGGCGGCGGTCCTCGCACGCCTCGACGACAGTCGGCTCCCCCGCCAGCATGGCGATGGCGGGCCGCCGGTTCTTCGGCTGGGTGATCGGCGGGTCGCTGCCGGCGGCGCTGGCGGCCAATTGGCTGGCAACCGCCTGGGATCAGAACGCCGCGGGCGTTGAGCCGTCACCCGGCGTCGCGGCGTTCGAGAAGGTCGCGCTGCGCTGGATCCTGGAAGCCGTGAATTTGCCGGCGGACTGCGCCGCGGGTTTCGTCACCGGCGCGACGATGGCCAATTTCACCTGCCTCGCGGCGGCGCGGCAGGTAGTGCTGAAGAAAGCCGGCTGGGACGTCGAAGCCGACGGTCTATTCGGCGCGCCGCCGATCACCGTGGTGGTCGGCGAGGAGGTCCATGTCAGCGTGCTGAAGGCCTTTGGGCTGCTGGGTCTCGGCCGTAATCGGGTGATGCGCGTTCCCGTCGACAACCAAGGCCGCATGCGCGCGGACCGATTCCCCCAACTCAGCGGTCCGGCGATCGTCTGCCTACAGGCCGGCAATGTGAACAGCGGCGCTTTCGATCCCATCGCCGAAGTGCTGGCGATTGCGCGGCGAGCTGGCGCCTGGGTGCATGTGGACAGCGCGTTCGGTCTGTGGGCCGCGGCTGCGCCCGCGCGGCGGCATCTGGTTGCCGGAATAGAGCAGGCCGATTCCTGGGCGACCGATCTGCACAAATGGCTCAACGTGCCCTATGACAGCGGCTTGGCCATCGTGCGCGATGGCGCGGCGCTGAAGCGGGCCATGGCGGTCACGGCGGCCTATCTATCGGATGCCGGGGATCGCAAGCCCAGCGATTACACGCCGGAACTGTCGCGGCGGGCGCGGGGTGTTGACGCCTGGGCCGCGCTGAAATCCCTCGGCAGGTCCGGCCTTGGCGAAATGGTGGAGCGCTGCTGCCGCCATGCCGAACGATTTGCCGTCGGTCTGCGCAAGGCCGGTTTTGAAGTGCTGAACGACGTCGTGCTGAACCAGGTGCTGGTCTCCTTCGGCGACCCTGAAAAAACCCAACGCGCCATCGCTGCGCTGCAGGCTGATGGAACCTGCTTCTGCGGCGGCACCGAGTGGCAGGGGCGGACGGCGATGCGGATCAGCGTTTCGTCCTGGGCCACGACGGAGGCCGATGTGGACCGGAGCGTGCAGGCCATGATCCGGGCCGCCGGCCGCAATGCGGCTTAAGCCGCGGGCATAGACCATGGCCACCAGCAAGCATTGGCTTTCGGTCAATAGATGGGGCGCAGCACCGGCGCTGCTGTTCACCGCCGCCTGCTTCGTGGCACCGCTCATTGCCATGGCTCTGGTCAGCGTATCGGAGCGCAGCGGCGGCCGCACCGTGCTCAGCTGGACGCTGGACAACTATCGCGGCTTTGTCAGTCGCAGCGATGGCGCGTTCGTCAGCGCCCTCGTCAACTCCATCGAGGTCACGGTGACGGTCACGATCCTGAGCGTGCTCGCTGCCTATCCATTGGCCTACATCCTGGCCTATCGCGTGCCCAAGCGCTGGCAGCGGGTCGCGCTGGTGGCCATCGTGCTGCCGTTCTGGACGTCTTACGTGATCCGCTCCTATAGCTGGCTGCTGGTGCTGTCGGAGAACGGCATCATCAGCCAGACTCTGCTGGGCCTGGGCATCACCGACGGCCCCATCGGCCTGGGCAATACGCGGGGCGCCACCGTGCTGGGCTTCGTGCATTTTTTCGTCATGCTGTTGACACTGACGATCTATGCCAACCTGTCGCAGATCAAGGACTCCTATCGGAAGGCCGCGGCGGATCTCGGCGCAAGCGGCTTCCAGACCTTCCTGCATGTGACGTTGCCGCTGAGCTTGCCCGGTGTCGCGGTCGGCGCGTTTCTGACATTCGTGCTCGCGGTGGGCGACTACATCACGCCGCAGATCCTCGGCGGCGGCAAGGAGCTGCTGCTGCCCCAGGCGATCATGCTGCAGATCGGCCGCGCCGCCGATTTCCCGATGGCGTCGGCGCTCAGCATGATCCTGATGTTTGTGGTCACCGCGGCCTATCTGCTTTTCGCCCGTTATCTGCGGATGGAGCGGGTGTGATGAAAGCGCGCGACATCCTGGCGCTGCTTTATGTCGCCGCCGCCGTGATCTTCATCTTCCTGCCGGTCGTGGTGCTGGTGCAGTTCTCGTTCCAGGATGGCCTCGCGCCGGTGCCGCCGTTCAAGGGATTCTCCTTGCGCTGGTATGACAAGATGTTCGCCGATCGTAAGCTCATGGAGGCGCTCGGCAACTCGGTGCTGGTCGGCGGGCTGAGTTCGCTGGCGGCCACCACACTCGGCTTCCTTGCCGCTTTCAAGCTGGCCCGCCGCCCGGGTCGTGCCGCGCCGCAAATGCAGTTCCTGCTGATGGCGCCGATCACCGTTTCCTACATCATCATCGCGCTAGGGCTGCTGATCGTCTTCAACGGGCTCGGCATCGGCAAGTCGCTGTTCGCGGTCGGCCTCGGACATGTGGTCATCAACCTGCCGCTCTGCTTCGCCGTGATCTATTCCCAGATGGGCGAGCATCAGGCTAATGTGGAACGCGCCGCCCTCGATCTGGGTGCCAGCGAATTCAAGGCGCTGATCTACGTCACCGTGCCCATGCTCTGGCCGGCGCTGCTGGCGGCCTTCTTCATCGCCTTCACCCTGTCCTGGGACGAGTTCGTCATCGCCCAGCTCCTGAGCAAGTTCGATGTGACACTGCCAGTGGTCATCTTCAGCCTGCTGCGCACCGGCCTCAATCCGGTGACCAACGCGGTCGGCACCTTCGTGTTCGCGGTCTCCATCGGGCTTGTCGTTCTGGTCGAGCTGCTGCTGGCGCGGAGACGGCGCGATGGCTGAAGCCTTGGTCAGTCTGCGGGGCATCTCCAAGAGCTACGAGACTTCCGTTGCCGTCTCGCAGATCGACCTGGACATCGCGGCCGGCGAGTTTGTCGTGCTTTTGGGACCGTCCGGCAGCGGCAAGACGACCGTGCTGTCCATGATCGGCGGGTTCACTGTGCCGACTACGGGTAACCTCTTCATCGATGGCATCGATGTGACGGACACGCCGCCAGCCCGGCGGCCGACGGCGACGGTGTTCCAGGACTATGCCCTGTTCCCCCATATGAGCGTGCGCGCCAATGTCGGCTTCGGCCTGGCTATGCGCAAAGTGCCGAAGCCCGAGCGCAACCGTCGCGCCGATGAGGTGCTCCGGCTGGTGGGGCTGGAAGGTTATGGCAGCCGCGGCATTCACCAGCTTTCCGGCGGCCAGCGGCAGCGGGTGGCGCTGGCCCGCGCCATCGCCGTCGAGCCGAAGGTGCTGCTGCTGGATGAGCCACTGGGCGCGCTCGATCTGGCGCTGCGCCGCCAGATGCAGGAAGAGCTGGTGCGGATTCAGAAAAGCGTCGGCACTACCTTCGTCCATGTCACTCACGATCAGGAGGAGGCGATGAGCATCGCCGACCGGATCGTGGTCATGAACAAAGGCCGCATCGAGGATATCGGGCCGCCCTCGCGCATCTATCTGCGCCCGGCAACCCGCTTCGCCGCCACTTTCATGGGCGAGAGCAATATTCTCGCTGGCGAGGCCGTGGAGGCGGCGGGCGAATGTACCAAGATCAGGACCGCCGTTGGCATCCTCCCCGTGCCCGGCAGCGCCACGACAGGCGAGCGTGTGAACGTTCTTATCCGGCCGGAACATATCCAGAGCGGACACGGCATCGATGCGGGAGTGATTTCCTTGGGCCGCGCCGTCGTGAACGAATCCGCATTCCAGGGCACCCATCTGCGGTTGCGTTTGAACGCCGGACCGAGCGGCGATGTCCCCATCCTCGCGCGCACCGAGGCCGATACGGCCGTTAGCGTCGGCGACCGGATGGAAATTGCGGTCCGATCGCAAAACCTGGTTCTGCTGCGGGAATAGGCGCCGCCGCGTGAGCATCGCTCATGCGAGGATGAGATAATCTGGTTTGACGGTTCTGCCCCGGCGTTTAGGCTGGCGGTAAAATCGGGGGGCACATGCTGACGCTATACGATTTCCTGCCGTCGGGGAACGGGTACAAGGTGCGGCTGCTGCTGTCGCAACTCGGCATTCCCTTCAAGCTGGTCGAGAAGGATATCCTCAAGGGCGAGACCCGCACGCCCGAGTTTCTCGCCATCAATCCCGATGGCCGCATTCCCACGGTGCAGTTCGATGACGGCCGCATCCTCGCGCAGTCGAACGCGATCACGTATTACTTCGCCGAGGGCACGCGCTTTTTTCCCGCCGACCGGTTCGAGCGCGCCGAGGCGTTGCAGTGGATGTTCTTCGAGCAGTACAGCCACGAGCCCTACATTGCTGTCGCGCGTTTCTGGATTCACGAACTGCATAAGCGCCTGGAGTGGGCGGAACGCCTTAAGGAGAAGTGGGAAAAAGGCTATCAGGCCCTCGATGTCATGGAACGCCGCCTGAAGGATCGTCCGTTCCTGGTCGGGAAATCCTACTCCATCGCTGACATCGCGCTCTATGCCTATACCCATGTGGCGGAGGAGGGCGATTTCGATCTCGGCCGCTATCCCGCCATCCGCGCCTGGCTCGACCGTGTCGCCGATCAGCCCGGGCATGTGCTGATCACCCAGAGCGATTTTGGAACCTAATCGCTATCTGCTGCTGATTGATCACGAGCAGCAAACATTATCTTAATTATTCTGCATCCTTTCCGCGAATTCGCTGGTGATTTCACGCGCCTATAGCTAGCTATGAGCCAATCCCTAGCTCTTATACAGGGACCTACCGCCCCCGGGGACTAGTCTGGCTGCGGGCATTCCTAGCCGCCGGAATTTCCGGCAGCATGGAAACAAGAAATCTACAGGGCCAGGGGGACCAGGATGGCGGAGCAGCAGGCGGTACTGCGCGTTGAAGGCGCGATTTCCCGCAACAAGACATCGGCAATTTCGTTCCGCAGCAGCGGAATCGTTTTGAGCAATCATCCAATTGACGCGTCGATTTACCCAGAGTTGACGCGTGGCGCCGGCGCTTGGCGGCATTTCGAACCCAGCGCGGGCGAGGCGGCGCTGCTGCTGGATGTCGGCGATGACAGCTTACCCTATGTGATTGCTGACAATGTTTTACAGCATTGTCCGAAACTCTCCGTGACGCTGACCAATTGGATCCGCGCCGTGATGCCCGGTGGGCTCGTCACCATCTCTGTTCCCGATGGCGCGACGCGGCCGCGCCGCGAAGGCGAGCGCTGGTCGTTCGCATTGCAGGAGCCTTCGGTTCCCGCAAATCAGGCCAACATCCTGGAACTGATCCAGACCGTCTGCCACATGGCGACCGTCGAGCGCATCACGCGCCGCGAATTGCGGAAGTCGGTCGGCGTCGGTACCGCGCACCGGGCAACCGAAACAATCCTGGATATCGTTCTGCGCAAGCGCGAACGCACCCTCACGCCCGTGCAATCAAATCATTCATCCGAGGCGAAGATTCTGACAAAGGTTGCCGCCGGCGCCATCGCCGCGCGCACGCCCTGGCACGATCTTTCGGAATTCCGCTCAATCCTCAGCAGCGGCGTGCAGCAGGCAACAGTTGTCGATCTTGGCCGGCTGTACCTGATGTATCAGTGGGCGCGGCGCACGCTACCCTTGTCCGGCGATTGCATTGAAGTGGGCAGCTATCGCGGCGGCACGGCGAAGCTGGTGTCCGAGCTGATGTTTCGCAACGGCGCGAAAGCCGATATCCACGTCTTCGATACCTTTGCCGGCATGCCCGACGAACTGGCCTATGACGAGATCGGCCTGAAGAACACCTTCACCGAAACGTCCGCGCCGCAAGTGCTGGCGCTGCTCGGCAACAATCCGCGGGTGAGATTGCATCCCGGCCTGTTTCCGCAATCGATCCCGGCGGATCTGCAGGACGCCCGCTTCCGCTTCGCCCATATCGACGTGGATACCGAGCGGTCGGTGCGGGATTGCCTCGAGTTCATCTATCCCCGGATGAATCCGGAAGGACTCATCATCATCGACGACTACGGCCATGCGGAGTGCCCGGGCGCGACCCGGGCCGCTGAGGTGTTCTTCGCCGGCAAGCGCGAACAGATTATACAGATGCCGTTGATCAGTTCGGCTGTTGTGATAATGGGCTGCTAAGCAAGAAGCTCGCACAACAGCTTGGCAAGGCGGCCGCTGCCTGCCTCGCCTCTGCAAGAAAATCGCCTAGCCCGCGGACAATCCGGCGACTCCGGCGAACACCAGCGCAATGCCGAGCCATTGAACGGCATTGACGCGCTCCCGCAGGATGATCCAGGCCAACAGCGTGCTCAGCGCGCCATAGCTCGAGGCCGCGACGGCGGCGATGCCCGAGCCCTCGCCATAGGCCGCCTGATACAGGGCGGCATAGCCCACTGTATCCAGCAGCCCCTGGCTCGCCAGCGCCGGCCACCATTTCAGCGGCAGGGCGGGTCGCTCCTTGGCGAGCAGCATCAGGACGATCAGCGAGGCCAGGCTCACCAGCCGCGACGACCAGAGCGTCGGCAGGTCGCCGAGCAGCGGCAGCGCCCGCTGCGACAGGTAGACACCGACGCCGAAGGCAATGGCCGACAGGATCGAGATCAGGATCGTGCCGCGCATCACCTTCGCGTCATGGCCGCCATCGATGTGACTGCCCGTCGAGCGGGCGACGACGATGACTCCTGCCATGGTGATCGCCATGAAGACGAACTGGATGAAAGTCGGCACATGGCCGTCGATCACGGTCAGCAGCACGGTCAGGATGGGATAGCTGCAGACAATGGGTTCGACGATGGAGATCGGGCCGCGGGCCACGCCCTGGTAGAGCCAGAGCGTGGCCGCCATCAGCGAGATCCCGGCAAGGATCACCAGCAGGATCGCAGTCGAATGTCCAGGTTACGGCCGGCTGCTCGATCAGCATCCAGCAGGTCAGCAGCACCGAACCCACCCCCAGCATGCCAAGCAGCGAGCTGTGATGGCCGACGGCGCGGCCGGAGAAGCGGGCGACGAAATCGGCCGTACCCCAGCAGACCGCGGTGCCCGTGCCCCAGAGTCCGGGCGTCATCATCAGTCAGTAGTGGCGCGGGGCCGTATCAAGATGGCGTCGCGGGGCAGGCGCTATTCGTTGCCGACGCCCAGCAGTTGGCGCCGGGCGTAATGCAGATGGTTGGTGATGGTGGTGACCGCCGTATCAACATCTCGGGTGCGGATCGATTCGAAGATCGCCCGGTGCTCGGAATTGTAGTCGGCGATGCGCTTGGGTGTCAGCACCTTATCCTTCATCGCATTCCACTGCGTATGGGTGCGCACGTCGTTGATCTGCCGGTAGAGCGAGACCAGCAGGGGATTGTGGGTGCACTCGGCGATCGACAGATGGAACGCCTCGTCGAGTTGCGTGAAGCGCTCCGCATCCAGCGGGCCCTTCTCGAGCTGCAGCACGATCTCGCTCAGCCGGTCGACATCCCGGGCAGTGGCGTTGAGCACCGCGAGCCGCACCATATGGGGCTCCAGCCCCAGCCGCACTTCGATCAGCTCCACCGGGCTGGTCATTTCCGCGACTTCTTCCGCTTCGTTGGGCGGCCGGTAGTTCACGAAGGTGCCGCTGCCGACGCGCCGCGTGACCAGGCGCTCATTCTCCAGATGATCCAGCGCCATGCGCACGGTGGTGCGCGATGTGCCGAACGCCTCGGCGAGCTGGCGTTCCGCCGGCAGCTTCTCGCCGTGGGTGTAGTGGCCCTCCTGAATTGCCTGCCGCAATTGGCCAGTGATCCAAGCCGAGCCGCGCACGGGATCGCTCACGATCCGCAACCGCCCGGGCGCAGGTTCGACCGCCGCCGGCGCGGGGGCCGGCGCGACGCTGCGGGGCATACCGCTCCTGCCACCAATTTTAGCCATTTCTGTGCCTTTACGAAAAAATTGGTTTGAAAACGGATGCCGATATGATCAAAGTGTTTGGCGGCCCCGTCAAGACAAAGCTTGACCGATTTCAACCAATTCTGGGCCAGCGGTATCGTAAGGTTCGTCGAGGTTTCGCGGAAATGGCCCTCCCCACCCATGTCAAATACCTGATCATCGGCGCCGGAATTCATGGCCTCAGTACGGCCTGGCATTTGGCCGAGAACCTGCGCAAGACCGGCAAGGGCAGCGGCAAGGACGTGCTGGTGGTCGACAAATCCGGCATCGCCGCCGGCGCCTCGGGCATCGCCTGCGGCGTCGTGCGCAACAATTACTTCCAGCCGGCGATGCGCCGCTTGATGGCGCACAGCGTATCGGTGTGGGAGAGCGACCCGGAGGCCTTCAGCTACAACCCCGTCGGCTACATGCAGATCAGTCCGGAGGTGATGCACAAGGACGTCGCCAGCATCTACGCGCAGCAGAAGGAGATCGGCTACGAGTTGGTCTTCATCGAGGGCGAGGCCGACTGCCTGAAGTACATGCGCACCATCCTCGACGACTGGCAGGCCAAGGGCATCACCTCGGTCCTGCATGAGAAGAAGGGCGGCTACGCCAACAACACGAAATCCATCTATGGCCTGGCGAAGAAAGCCGAGAATGAGGGCGTGCGCATCCTGACCGGCGCAAAGGTCACCGGCTTCGAGAAGGACAACAAGGGTGCGGTGACCGCCGTGGTCACCGACCAGGGCAAGATCGAGTGCGAACAGGTGATCATCGGCGCCGGCCCCTGGATCAAGCAGATCTGGGACATGCTGGAGCTGCCGAAGGGCATCACCATCAAGGGCCGCGATGGCAAGACTCATGACGGCGTGCCCATGTGGACCTTCTGGTGCCTGGAGGAGGGCACGCTGGGCGTCGATCCCAAGCTGCAGCGCACCAATGATGGAAAGATGCCGCCCGTGATCCATGTGGACACTGACGCGCCTTTGCATTCGGATGTCGACGGCTCGCTGATCACCGACAAGCTCTGGGGCATCTACTACAAGCCCGACTTCCATTTCGGCGGCATCCAGGGCGGCGCCATGCCCTACAAGGTCAAGACTCCGCCGGAGAAGGTGGCGATCGATCCCTATGGTCCGGAGTCGCCGGATTTCATCGTCGGCGACGATTTTGCCCATATGTGGGTGTCGGCGCTGGCCTTCTGCCAGAAGCGCTTTAGCGGCACGATGGCGAAATACAAGAAGGAGCCATCGGGCGGCATCGGCAGCTTCACCGCCGACAGCTTCCCGGTGTTCGACCGCTTCTGCGACAACGTGTATGTCGTCGCGGATTCCAACCATGGCTACAAGATGATCGGGGTCGGCAAGCTGGTGGCCGACGATGTCTGCGGCCGCGAAAGCGATCTGCTGAAGCCGTTCCGCTTCTCCCGCTTTGCGGAAGGCAAGCTGCACCCGACATCCAACAGTCCCTTCCCCTGGAGTTGATCGAGAGGAGGGATTGACCGCAGCCGAACGGCGCGGGAACTTTGACGACGCTTGAATGAATAAACAACCGGCTACCGGTTCCACGATGGCTGATGCAAGCAAGGAATAAGGCGCCCGACCAGGGCGTCAGGCAGAGACAACAGGGATCAACGAGAAGGGGAGCCCCATGACTGACTTAGAAGCCCATGTCAATAAACCTGGCCGCAAAGAGCTGGTGAAGCAGGTCCGTGCTAAGATCAAGCAGCTGGGCATCAGCTACATCTACTATCAGTTCGTGTCGGTCACCGGCCGCATCGTCGGCAAGGGTATTCCGGCGGATCATTGGGAGTCGGTCGCGGAGCGGGGCTTCCAGCTGGTGTATGGTTCGACCGCGAACCTCTATGTCGACCGGCACAAGAACTACATCGGTTATGGTCCCGAGGCGTCCGAGCTGGTTGGCATTCCCGATCCCGAGACATTCGTGCAGCTCCCCTGGGACAAGCGCGTGGCGCGCGTGTTCTGCACCTGCTTCCGGAACCGCGAAGAGAAGACCAATCCCGGCGGCCATCTGACCTCGGATTGCCGCGGCAATCTGCGCATCCATCAGGAAGAGTTCGGCAAGAAGCACAAGGGCCTGCATCTCCGCCATGGTTGCGAGCCGGAGATGATGTGGTTGAAGAAGGGCGCCGACGGGCTGCCCGATGGCGGCTTCTCAAAGCCAAACTGCTATCACATCGACCAGTTCGAATCCCTGCGCCCGGTCTTCATGAAGGCGATCGAATACTCCCAGGCCATGGGCCTGGACATGATCCAGGGCGATCATGAGGACGCCCCCGGTCAGCTCGAATTGAACTTCATGTACGACGATGCGCTGCGCACGGCCGACCGCCTGACCACCTACCGGCAGATCTGCGCCCAGGTGGCGCGCGAGTTCAACCTGATCGCCTGCTTCATGACTAAGCCCTTTATGGGCGTGTCCGCCAACGGCTGTCACCACAATCTATCGCTGTGGCGTGGCGGCGAAGACAAGCAGGTCAATACGGCGCATCTCGACAAGCCGGAGAAACTGGCGGGCCTCGATGATGTCTTCACCTATCGCAAGGGTGGCGAGAATACGTTCATGCCGCTCAAAGGCCAGGCGAAGCCAGGCCCCATCGGGCTCAATTGCATCGGCGGCGTCATCAAGAATGTTCGCGCTCTGACGGCGATCGGCTCCTCGACCGTGAACTCGTACCGCCGCCTGTGGGACACCGGCTTCTGGGCGCCGGTCTTCGCCGACTGGGGCTATCAGAACCGCACCTGCGCGCTGCGCATTTCCGCGCCAGGCCGGTTCGAATATCGCTCGGTGGATTCGACGGTGAATCCGTATCTGATGGCTTCAGCGATTTTGCAGGCTTTCGACGACGGCATCAAAAACGATCTGGATCCCGGCGAGCCCGAGGAGCGCAACATCTACGAGGCAATCAGGGGCGGCAAGAAGGTTGCCAAGCTGCCGATGTCGTTGGGCGAGGCGCTGGACGCGCTGGAGAAGAACGAAACCGTCCGTCGCGCCATGCCCGACGAAATGTACCGGGTGTTCATGCACTACAAGCGTGACGAGTGGGAGCGATTCATGTCCACCGTCACCGATTGGGACCTCAAGCAATACTGGGACTACCTGCCGTAATCGTCGCAACAGGAGAACACGCCATGTGCGGAATTGCAGGACTCATTCACCGGAAGAAGACCGGCGACATCGGAACCGAGATGACGAAGATGCTTGTCTCTCTCAAGCATCGCGGCCCCGATTCCACCGGCTTTGCTCTCTATGGAAAGCCCAAGGGCAACGAACTCGTGCTGCGCTTCAAGGTGGCGGAGCAGGAGGATATGGCCAAGGGCTTCGATATCCATCAGCAGGTCAAGGACCGCCGCACGGAAGTTGACAAACGGTTGACGGAGCTGGGCGCCAAGATCCTGGAAGAAGAGGAAGCGACGGAATACGCCTTCCGCTACCGGATCGAGTATGACGGCGATCGTCGGAAACTCGCTGACTATATCGAGGACATCGACGGCGCCGAGATCCTGTCCATGGGACTTGGTCTCGAGCTGATCAAGGATCTGGGCGACGCCACCCGCGTCTCCGAGCAGTATCACCTGAAGGGCTTCAATGGCAGCCATGCCATCGGCCACACCCGCATGGCGACGGAATCCGACGTCGATATCCGCTCGGCCCATCCCTATTGGGCTTATCCGTTTGCCGACGTCTCCGTCGTGCATAACGGCCAGCTCACCAACTACTGGAAGGGGCGGCGGGCGCTGGAGCATCGCGGCCACCGCTTCGTGTCCAATTGCGACTCCGAGCTGATCGCCGTTTATCTCGCGGACAAGATGAACCAGGGCGCCGACCTGAAGGACGCGATGACAGACTCGATCGACGAATTGGACGGAGTCTTCACCTATCTGGTGGCGACATCGGACAGCCTCGGCATGGCCAAGGACACGATGGCCGCGAAGCCGATGGTGCTCTACGAGAGCAACGAGTTCATTGCGCTGGCTTCCGAAGAAGTAGCGATCCGCAGCGTGTTCCCCAAGGAGATCGACACCTTCGATCCCTATGAGGGCGAAGTGCGGGTCTGGAAGAGCGAGTAGCCGCGCGCGTTCGGGCTGATGCGGCCGCGCGGATTGCGGCCGCGTCTAGTATCTCCGACTGACAACGATTGGATCAAGAAACATGGCACTCAGAGAAAAATCCGCCGAAATGGGAATGCACACCGAGCAGCTTGCCGGCCGCACCCAGCAGCGCTTCTTTTCGCCTGAGGACGGCGAAAGCTTCCTCTATCCCGGCGCCTATGATGTCGATTTCAACAAACGCGCCGAGTTCGACGCCGGCCCGCTGAACGCCACGGAGATCAATCTCAAGCTCCGCGACCTGATGAAGCAGGGCTACGGCACCATCGTGATGAAGAACCCCGGCGCCAAGCATGGCGTCGCCGTCGGCATCCTCAACCGCCTGAACCTGAAGATCGAGGGCAGCCTCGGCTATTTCGGTTGCGGCCTGATCGACGGCCCGAACATCAGCATCAAGGGCCGCGTCGGCTGGTCCTGCGCGGAGAACATGCTGTCGGGCACGGTGGTGATCGAGAAGAACGCGGGTTCCACCTTCGGTGCGGCGATCCGCGGCGGCGATCTCGTCTGTAAGGGCGATGTCGGCGCTCGCGTGGGCATCGACCAGAAGGGCGGCACGATCATTGTCGGCGGCCGGGCCGGCGCCTTCTGCGGCTTCATGATGCAGCGCGGGCGCATGGTGATCCTCGGCAACGCCGGCAAGAACCTCGGCGATTCCATGTATGACGGCACGATCTATGTCGGCGGCAAGATCGACGGGCTCGGCGTTGACGCCGTCGAAGGCGAGATGACGGCTCTCGAGGCTCAGTGGCTCGACCGCAAGCTCAAGCTGTACGGGCTGCAAACGCCGAACGGCGCGATGAAGATGACCAAGATCGTGGCAGGCAAGCAGTTGTGGAATTACGACAACCTGGAGCCCGCCGAGAAGAAGATCGTTCTCTAAGAATTTCATTCGAAGGATAACGGACATGGCGAAAGAGAAAATCGCGCCGAAGGCGCAGCCGGTGAAGAAGACGGCGCGCAACAAGAGCCTGCTCGGGCATAGCCGAATCTTCACGCCCGAGGTGATCGACGACATCCATATCAAGTCGGAGCTCGGCCGCTACCGCATGCGCGGCTTCTCGCTCTTCAAGAAGATCCCGCACTGGGACGATTTGACGTTCCTGCCGGGCACGCTGACGCGCTTCGTCATCGAGGGCTATCGTGAGAAGTGCCTGACCGAGACCATCATCGGACCGAAGGCGAAGCGGCCGCTGGTGCTGGACGTTCCCGTCTACATCACGGGCATGAGCTTCGGCGCGCTGTCCTTTGAGGCGAAGATCGCGCTCGCCCGCGGCGCGACCATGGCCGGCACGGCGACCTGCTCCGGCGAAGGCGGCATGATCCCGGACGAACGCCGCTATTCCTCCAAGTGGTTCTACCAGTGCATCCAGTCGCGTTACGGCTTCAACCCGCACCATTTGCAGCTGGCAGATTGTGTCGAGTTCTTCATCGGCCAGGGCTGCAAGGTGGGCCTCGGCGGCCATCTGATGGGCCAGAAGGTGACGGACCAGGTGGCAGAAATGCGGTCGCTGCCCGCGGGCATCGATCAGCGCTCGCCGGCCCGCCATCCCGACTGGCTCGGCCCCGACGATCTCGCGCTCAAGATCAACGAGATCCGCGAGGCCACCAACCACGAGATTCCAATCCAGCTCAAGCTAGGCGCGGCCCGCGTTTATGACGATGTGCGCATGGCGATCAAGACCGGCCCGGACTCCATCTATATCGACGGCATGGAAGGCGGCACCGGCGCCGGCCCGCATCTCGCGACGGAGGATACCGGCGTGCCCGGCATGGCGGCGATTCGCCAGGCTCGGAAGGCTTTGGACGATCTCGGCAAGTCCGGCGAAATCTCGCTGGTCTATGCCGGCGGCATCCGCAACGGCTCCGACGTGGCCAAGGCGCTGGCGCTCGGCGCCGATGCCATCGCCATCGGCCATTCGGCGCTGATGGCGCTGAACTGCAACAAGGATATTCCGGAAGCGGACTATCCGAAGGAAATGGGCGTGGAGGCGGGCAACTGCTACCACTGCCACACCGGCCGCTGCCCGGTGGGCGTGGCGACCCAGGATCCGGTGCTGCGCAAGCGGCTCGATCCCGACGAGGCGGCGGAGCGGGTCTATAATTTCCTGCATACCCTGACGATCGAGGCGCAGATGATGGCCCGCGCCTGCGGCAAGACCAATGTGCACTCCCTGGAGCCGGAGGATCTGGCCGCGCTCACCATGGAGGCGTCGGCCATGGCGATGGTGCCGCTGGCCGGTACCCAGCACACCGTCGGCCGCCCCGACATGAACCGGTACTAAGGGAGGGACCGATGGCAAAATCGAACGTGAAGAAGCTGCCGATCCCGGCGAAGAAAGCGCCCGCTGCGAAAGCCGCCGCGCCGAAGAAGGCAGATATCGACAAGTACCTGAAGGACGCGAAGGGCCTCGACACCAAGCGTGAAAAGGAAATCGGCCAGCATATCGGCTACCGGTACGACGTGAATCTGGTGCCTGACTACAATCGCGTGACGCCGTTCCTCAAGAAGTACATGGAGCTGATGGGTTGGGACGACCTCAATTGGCTTGAGGACGTGCATATGGGCTACGAGGAGGGCCGTCCGGCGATCTTCGACCGCAACGTCAATGGCTGGGTGACGATCCCCAAGGGCGTGAAGCTTCCGGACAATCAGCAGGATCGGGACATGATCGCTCGCGAACTCTTGATCAAGTTCCAGATGTCCGCCAAGCACCCGCTTGTGGATTTGAAAAAGGCCTACAAGAAGTTCTGGTAAGCCGCTGAAATCATAGTCTTGTGCATCCCGCCGCGACCGCGGCGGGGTGATGTCCTTTTCCGCGCGTCTTGCCGCTGCGCTGTCCCGCCGCGTGCCGCGAACCCAAGTCGGACTTGCGTCATGGCCTGTGTCCCGATATGCAATTGCAAGTAACTCGCAAACGCAGTCGCAAAGGCAAGGTGCAGAAAATGAGCTTCAGATCGCTCGGTATGGCAGCAGCCGTGATCCTCGTGGCCGCGGGCGGTGCCCAGGCCCAGGAAGTCAACATCTACAATGCCCGGCACTACGGTACCGACCAGCAGCTCTGGGACACCTTCACCAAGGAGACGGGGATTGCGGTCAATGTCGTGGAAGCCAACCATGACGAACTGATCCAACGCCTGGAGGCCGAGGGCGCCAACAGTCCCGCCGACATCTTCATCACCGTCGACGCGGGGCGTCTCGCCCTGGCTGCCGAGAAGAACCTGTTCGAGTCCGTGAAGTCGCCGGTCCTCGAGGCCGATGTGCCGGCGCATCTGCGCCATCCCGACGGCCTCTGGTACGGGCTGGCCATGCGCGCCCGCGTGCTGGTGTACGACAAGGAGCGGGTGAACCCCACCGAACTCTCCACCTATGAGGATCTCGCGGATCCCAGGTACGCCGGCAAGATCGTCGTCCGCAGCAGCACCAACGTCTACAATCTCAGCCTGATGGGCTCGATCATTGCCGCCGACGGCGCGGAGAAGGCCGAGGCCTGGGCGACGGGATTGGTCGCCAACATGGCCCGCCCACCCGAAGGTGGCGACACTGACCAGTTGAAGGCCGTGGCTGCCGGCGTCGGCGACATCGCCATCTCCAACACTTACTATCTGGCACGCCTGCTGGCGTCGGATAAGCCGGAGGAGCGCGCCATCGGCGAGAAGCTCGGCGTGTTCTTTCCCAATCAGGGCGACCGGGGCACCCACGTCAACATCAGCGGCGCCGGCGTGCTGAAATCCGCGCCGAACAAGGACAACGCAGTCAAGTTGCTGGAGTTCCTGGTGTCGCCGGAGGCCCAGCGCTACTTCGCCGATATCAGCTTCGAGTATCCGGTGAACCCGGCAGTGAAGCCCCATCCGGTGCTGGCGAACTTCGGCGAGTTCAAGCAGGACACGCTGAACGCCGCAACCTTCGCCGCCAACAGCCTGGAAGCGTCGAAGATCATGGATCGGGCGGGTTGGAAGTAGGTTTTATGGTGGCTGGCAGGGAATGAAATCTCCCCGCTCCCCTTGGGGAGAGGGGGCAGGGGGTGAGGGGACTTTCGGCGGCAGCCGTCGGTAAGCAATCCGAAAATCGCGGAGACGATTGTCACTGCATGCGCGCTGTCATTGCGACGGCGCGCATTTTCATTGGTGAAGGTTCGCTGCGCGCTTCGCGCGAAACCCCTCACCCCTGCCCCTCTCCCCCAAGGGGAGAGGGGTTTCTTATGTTGCTCGCTACCTTTTCTAAGTCTGCTTCTCGGCTGGAAACACGAACACCAGCCGCGGGTCGATCTCTACCCACACTTCCGTGCCCGGCCTTAGCAAGTTCACTCCCATGGCCCGCGCGTGGAGATGCAGTGCGTGGCCTGTGGATGGGTGCGTGTGCAGATGGATCAGGCTCGACCGGCCCAACAGCCGCGCCGCTTCCACCACTGCATGGGGTGCACCGGCGCCGTTCGGCGGCGACAGCAGCAGCTTCAGCGCCTCTGACCGGATCAGGCAGGTGACTTCGGTTCCGTCCGGTAGACCCGCCGCAGTCAGCGGGCCGAAGGGCGAGGGGATCTTGCCGCCGCTGACACGCGATGTGAGCCGGTTGATCTCGCCGAAGAACTCGGCGGCAAAGGCTTCGGCCGGATGGAAATAAAGGTTGGTCGGCTCGCCGATCTGCACGATCCGTCCGGTCTTCATCAGCGCAATCCGGTCGGCCATGAATAGCGCTTCCTCGGGGTCGTGGGTAACCAGCACCACCGCCGCACCGACTTCCTTGAGCACATGCAGCGTCTCGTCGCGAACCTTCTGACGGAGTTGCGTGTCCAACCCCGAGAACGGCTCGTCCAGCAGCAGCACCCGTGGCCGCGGCGCCAGCGCGCGGGCCAGCGCCACCCGCTGCTGCTCGCCACCGGACAGCGTATGGGGATAGGTGTCGCCGCGGCCGGTCAGGTGCGTCAGCTCCAGCATCTCGCCGATGCGCCGCTTCTGCTCCTGCTCGTTCATGTTCCGCAGGCCGAAGGCGATGTTGCCGGCGATGGAGAGATGGGGGAACAGCGCATAGTCCTGGAACAGCAGGCCCACGTCGCGCCGCTCCGGCGGCACGAACGCGCCATTGCCGGAGACCAGCCGCCCGCCGACCTGGATGGTCCCGCGCGTCGGCAGCTCCAGCCCCGCCGCCAGCCGCAGGATCGTCGTCTTGCCGCAGCCCGACGGACCGAGCAGGCAGAGGATTTCCTCCTCGCGCACCTCCAGCGACACGTCATGCAGGATCGTCTTGCTGCCGTAGGCATGATCGACGCCGGAAAGAGCGAGCGCGGTCATTTCAGCGCTTCAGGCCGTACTGCCCGGCCGCGAGCGGCGGATGGTCCGGCAGAGCAGGATCACGGGGATCAGCCCGACAGCGACGATGATCAACGCCGGCGTGGCGGCCCCGTCCAAGCGCTCCGTGGTCGCCAGCTGGAACGCCTCGATTGCCAGCGTGTCGAAATTGAAAGGCCGCAGGATCATGGTCGCCGGCAGTTCCTTCAACACCTCCACGAACACCAGGAGCAGGGCGCTGAGCACGCTGCCGCGCATCAGCGGCAGATGGATACGGGCGAGCACGCCGCCGGGGCCGGTGCCCAGCGTGCGGGCGGCATCTTCCAGGCTGCGCTTGATACGGCTCAGCCCCGCATCGGCGGGGCCGAAGGCGACGGCGAAAAACCGCACCAGGCAGCCATAGGTCACCGCGGCGATCGTGCCTGCCAGCAGCAATCCAGTGCTGATGCCGAACATCGTCTGCGCCATGCCCGCGATCACACTGTCGATCAGCCCGATGGCGATCACGATGCCGACGGCGATGATCACGCCCGGCGTGGCGTAACCTAGCAGCGCCACATTGATCAGGCCGCGGGTCAGCCGCCGGCCGTCATGCTTGATGGCATAGATCGCCAGCAGTGCGGCGGCCACGGTCACCACGCTGGCGGCGATGCCGATCTTGATCGTGTTGCCAATCAGATGCAGCAGCCGCGCCATGCTCACCGGCTCCGACGAATTCATCGCCATGTCGAATAGCACGATCGCCGGCAGGGCAAAGCCGCAAGCCAGCGGCAGCAGGCAAACCATCGTCGCAACTCCGGCGCGCCAGCCGGTGAGCCTGGTCGGGTGCAGTTCGCGATAGCGCGCCGTGGTGTGCGAGTATCGCCGCCGCCCGCGGCTCCAGCGTTCCAGCAGCAGCACCGAGAATACCGCCAGCAGCAGCAGCGACGCCAGTTGCGCCGCCGCCGCCGGACTGCCCTGGGCGAACCAGGCGCGATAGATCCCGGTCGTGAAGGTCGGCACCTCGAAGTATTTCACTGCGCCGAAATCCGCCAGCGTCTCCATCACCACGAAACCTGTGCCAGCGGCAATCGCCGGCCGCGCCAGCGGCAGCGCGACGCGATAGAACGCGCTGCGTGGCGAACAGCCGAGCGTGCGGCTGACTTCGAGCGCGCAGACCGACTGTTCGAGAAAGGCCGAGCGCGCCAGCACATAGACATAGGGATAGAGCGCCATGGATAGAACGAAGATGGCGCCGCCCACAGAATGGATCGGCGGAAACCAGTAATCCTGCCAGCCCCAGCCGGTGACGCTGCGGATCAGCCCCTGCAGCGGTCCGGTGAATTGCAGGAAATCCGTATAGGCATAGGCCAGTACATAGGCCGGCATCGCCAGCGGCAGAACCAGCCCCCAGTCGAGCCAGCGCTTGCCGGGGAAGTCGTACATCACCAGCAGCCAGGCGCAGCCGGTACCGATCACGATCGTCGTCAACCCGACGCCCACACCCAGCAGGATCGTGTTGCCCACATAGTCCAGCAACAGAGTATCCACCAGATGCGCCCACAGCCCGCCCGTGGGCTGCAGCACGAAGGCGAAGACGGCGGCCACCGGCGCGGCAATCACGATCATCAACCCGGCGGCGACGAAGAAGCCCCAGGAGAGCCCGGCGCGGCCGAATACGTTCCGCCTGTCGCTGGCGGCCGGAGATACGCCCGGGAGGTCGAAAGTCGATGCCATCGGCCTTGATGCTATTTAGAACGATTTGCAACTAAGCCCTTGGTATCAAAGGCCGGGCAAGGGGGCAAGGCGGCATCCTGCCGCGAAAGGCGCAATGTATGGAGAATCCTGGACTATTGGCGGTCTGGAAGTGTCCCTTTAGAATCCCTGCATTGGCGCCGGAGTCGTATTGCCGCGCCAGCGCAGCTATCAGACACAAGTCCGCTCAGCTGTACTCGGCTTCATGAAACTCACCCGCGACCTGGTCGGACGCATTCCCGGCAACCCGGAAGATCCCGGGCCGCCGCCCGGCTATCTCACCGACGAGCAGCGCGCGGAGTCGCTGGCGGCAACGCTGGAGAATCCGCGCACCCAGCGGCCGGCCTGGATCTTCGGCTATGGCTCGCTGATCTGGAAGCCGGAGTTCGATTTCGCCGAACGGCGTATCGGCATGGTGCGCGGCTATCACCGTCAGTTCTGTTTCTGGGTGAAGCGGTTCCGCGCCACGCCCGAGGCGCCGGGCCTGATGCTCGGACTTGAGCCCGGCGGAGTTTGCCGGGGCGTGGCTTATCGGCTGCATGAACATGCGGAGCTGGAAACGCTGCGGAAAATCTGGGCGCGGGAAATGCTCGCCGGCATCTACCTGCCGCGTTGGGTCGATGTGCGGACCGAAGGCGGCACCATTCAGGCTATCACCTTCACGATCAACCGCCATCATGAACGCTACGCCGGGAAACTGCCTGATGACACCGTCGTAGAGGCGCTGGTCCAGGCCGGCGGCCATGTCGGCTCCTGCGCGGAGTACCTGATGGAGACCGTCGCCCATCTGGAGGAACTCGGCATCCGCGACCAGCATCTCTGGCGGCTTCAGCACATGGTCGCCGAGCGGATCGCGCAGCGGTTCCCAAGTCCGTAGTGGTTCTTTAGAACTCGGTCAGGATGATCGAGGCAGCCAACGCCAGCATGGCGAAGCCGGTCGCAAGATCGAGGGAAAGGAGGGCGCGCGGCTGTGCGAACAGCCTCGCCATGTTCCGCCCGCATTTTGCCAGTCCGAAAAACCAGAGCGGCGACACCAGTCCGACACCCACGGCGAATAATGCGCGTTCTCCCGACGGAAACATCAGAGATATACCGCCAACGACCGTCACCATCTCGACATAGACTTGGGGGTTCAGCAGACTTATCGCGACAGCCCCGGCCAACGCGCACCTTCGACTCCTTTCCGTCGCCTTCACCAAGGCAATGGTTGAGTGCGGCCGCAGCGCCGCTGCCAACGCCATACATCCGAAGGCTGCCAGAAATGTGGTGCCACCCCAAACTCCAATACGGCTTGCTTCCGGCAGCAAGCGCACAATCGCTTCCGCTCCCGCTGTTGCAACGATGATCAGCAGAATGTCGGCGACTGTGCAGATTGTTGCGACGGCGAACGCCGCCCTGCCGTGGATGCCTTGGCGCAACACGAATATGCTCTGCGGCCCAAGGCTACAGCAGATGGCGGCGCCAAGCGCTACACCCTGCAACAACGGTGACATTCCTGCGCCATCGGGCATTCATGTTCCCTTCACAGCTCCCTTGTGATCTATTCGCCACTATGATCTTTCAGATTCACGTATTCGCAGGTTAGCTGAGCGCCGATCTGTAGATCGCGTCATGTCTTGATGGGTTCACGTGCATCATCTGAAAGCTTAAGGCGCATGCCCGCCTCGCGAAGGCTGCTGTTGTTGCGATACATCTGCGGCAGACTCATGAAAAGAGCCACCTCGACCAGAAAAACAGAACCACGCGCACGCCGCGGTGCGCCGCGCCGCATGGGATCTGCACCGCCGGTTCCAGTGCATTTGGAGCGGAGCCTAGAAGAATTCCTGCACCGCCAGGTTTATCGTGAACTCGCGCAATTGATCTGCGCCCGGCGATTGCGGCCGGGAGCACGATTGCCATCGAGTCGTGCTCTGGCGGAGGAGTTGGGAGTATCACGTAACACTGTCCTGCTGGCGCTTGAGCAGTTGATGAGCGAGGGTTATTTGGAAACCCGGCGCGGACGCGGCACCTATGTGGCAGTGGAGTTGCCGGACGCCGCGCCGCTTCGAGTTGACCCTCCCACTGGGAAGCAGACGCGGCTTCCGAGGCTATCGCCCTGGGCGCATTCGCTGATTGCACCGACGCATCTGCCAGTGACAACCTCTGGACTCTTGCGGCCTGGCGAACCCGACTGCACGGATTTTCCCTTCAAACTCTGGGCTCGGCTGTTATGGGAAAGTTGGCGACAGCCGTCGCGTGCTCTGCTGTTTGCCGAAAATGCGACCGGATATCCGCCGTTGCGATCGGCGATCGCAGATTATCTTTCCGCAACACGCGGAGTCATCTGCTGCGCAGAAAACATCGTCATTGTTTCCGGCATCCGGCAGGCGCTGACAGTCGCTGCGCGCCTGCTGCTCGATCCCGATGATGCCGTTTGGCTGGAAAACCCGGGTTATCCTCCCTTGCGTGGGCCGCTCGTCGCGGCTCGCGCAAAGCTCATCCCAGTTGAGTGCGATGCCGAAGGACTTTCGGTTCGCGCCGGCAGGCGAGCATCAGTGCAACCGAAACTCATCTGCATCGTGCCGTCGCATCAGTATCCGCTGGGCATGGCGATGAGCAGCACACGACGCCTTGAGGTTCTAGACTATGCGCGACGGGTCAATGCCTGGATCTTTGAGGACGACTACGACAGCGAATGGTATTATACTGGCAGGCCGTTGGCCGCCGTGCAGAGCTTGGACCCTGAGGGGCGTGTGATCTATGCCGGCACCTTCTCGCAGGTGCTTTTTCCATCAATCCGTCTCGGTTATATCGTTTTACCCCGGCATCTGGTCGAGCCATTCCTTGCCGCACAGCAAGCGCTGGATGACCGGCCGACGATGCTGGTGCAACCGGCGCTAGCCGCGTTCATCGCAGAGGGTCATCTCGGAACCCATCTTCGTCGTCAGCGGCAACGGTATAAGATAAAGCAAGATCTTCTGGTGAGGGCGGTCGAAAAGCACCTCGGCGGTCTCCTCACGGTCAATGCTGATTCCGGCGGGATGCAGCTCGTATGCTACCTGCACAACAGGCTATTGAAGCGCATGGATGATCAAGAAGCTTGCCGCCGCGCAAGCGCGGCAGGGCTCGCTGTGCATCCGCTTTCCACTCATTGGATGAAAGAGCCACGGCGCCAAGGTTTGATAGTAGGATATACGTCGGTGCCTGACAGGCAGATTGACCCCGTTGTCGGCCGTCTGGCGCAGGCATTATCTCAAACACAATAGACCGCCAGCTTTGGAGGTTTGTTCAGTCTTTCGGCAGCTTGTCTGCCCGCATGACCTGGCGCAGCACCATATCGACGGCATCCCGGCGTAGCGACGCAAGGGCCTTGGCGCGCGCCGAAATCGCGGCCGAAGATCTTCGAGAATGTGGCCCGGTTGGAGACATTGAAGAAACAGAGCGCGCTGATCTGCCAGTGCAGTTCGATCGGGTCGAGATTTGCGCGGAAGACGCCGTCGGCCAGTCCGCGCGCATAGATCGCCTTGATCTTGTCGATGGCCGTGACGTTGAGGTTGCGGATGACTTTCGACCGGTCGAGATACTTGCCGTGATGGATGTTCTCGATCATCACCATGCGGATGAAATCCTCATGCTGGTGATGGTGATCGAAGGTGAATTCCACCAGCTTCCGCAGGGCATCGACCGGCGACAGCCCTTCGATATCCAGCTTGGCCTCGCCTTCGCGCACCAGCCGGTAGGCATTCTCCAGCGCGCTGACATACAGCCCTTCCTTGTCGCCGAAGTAATAGTAGATCATGCGCTTGCTGGCGCGGGTGCGGGCGGCGATCTCGTCGATGCGCGCGCCGGAAAGCCCGTTCAGCGCAAACTCCTCGGAGGCGACCTCGATGATGTTCCGGCGGGTGCCCTCCGGATCCTGCGTGCGCGTTTGTGCGCCGCCGGCCTTGGCCTTGTTGCGTTTTCTTGTCACTACCGACCCCATTCCGCACCGGCCCGCCATCGGGCGATTGACCAAACTAACCAGTTCGTACATTGTACGCGTCGGGCGCGCCGGACATTTACCGGGTTGCCCCGTGCAAAGACAAGTGCCGCCGCGACCGGCCCCGGCAAGCGGGCCGGGGCCGGATGCCCGATGGGAGTGAATGGATGCAATCCAGGCCGGAATTGGCGATGGATCTGCTGTCGAAGGTCGTCGCCGGGCATCCAGCGTTGGATGGAAACCGGCGCCGCCGGCCGGTCCTGGTCGGCTTGCTCGGCCGCGGCATCCAGTCCTCCCGGTCCCCGATCATGCATCAGCGCGAAGGCGCCCGGCTCGGCATGCGCTTTACCTATGCCCTTGTCGATTTTGACCGGCTGGGTCTGCCCGACACGGCGCTTGGCGAAGTGATCGCGGCCGCGGAGAAACTTGGCTTCGCCGGCGTCAATGTCACCCATCCGTTCAAGCAGAGCGTCATTGCCCATCTCGCCGATCTGTCGCCGGAAGCCGCTGACATCGGCGCGGTCAACACAGTAGTCTTCGACCATGGCCGCCGGATCGGTCACAACACCGATTGCTGGGGCTTTGCCGAGAGTTTCTATGAGCGCATGGCGGGATGCCCCCTCGACAGCGTGTTGCAATTCGGTGCCGGCGGCGGCGGTGCGGCGGTCGCTCACGCGCTTCTGGAACTTGGCGTCGGCGAACTGGCGCTTTTCGACACCGACGGCAGCCGGTCGGATCGGCTGGCGCGAAGACTGGCCGCCCGGTTTGGCAGCATGATTACGCCGGTCACGGAGTTGCAGCCGGCGCTGGCCCGCGTTTCCGGTATCGTCAATACGACGCCCGTCGGCATGGATAAGTATCCCGGCGTCCCATTTCCCGCCGACTTGCTGGAGTCGCGGCATTGGGTGGCCGATATCGTCTATTTTCCGCAGGAAACCGAGCTGTTGCGGCTGGCCCGCGGATTGGGTTGCCGGACCATCGCCGGTGCGGGAATGGCGGTCTATCAGGCCGTGAAGGCGTTCGAGCTCTTTACCGGTGTGGCCCCGGACCGGACGGCGATGACGCTCCATTTCGGGGCGGCCGCATGATCCTGCCGGGCGAGGCGTAAGGTCTGTATTCAGGTGACGGAGGCAGTGGAAATACCTGTCGATTGACATGAA
Source organism: uncultured Alphaproteobacteria bacterium (assembly GCA_963851215.1). GTDB lineage: Bacteria > Pseudomonadota > Alphaproteobacteria > Dongiales > Dongiaceae > DATKFM01. The sequence goes on along the minus strand of CAWKOG010000020.1, from coordinate 7,598 downwards.
CGAACCATTTCGTACAGTTGATCGGCATGGCAAGAGCGGAGGCCGAAAGGCAGAAATCCGCCGGAAACCGAAACGAGACAACAATGCGTCCGGGCGGATGCGCCGGACGAAAGTCCAGAACAGGGAGGTATCCATGAACTACAATCCGACACGCCGTGCATTGCTCCTGGGCAGCGCCATGCTCGCCGCCGCGGCGGCACTGCCGGCCTTCGCGCAAGACAAGCCGGTCTTGCGTTTCTCCGCGGTGTTTTCCGACAAGGACATCCGGGCGGACATGACCAAGATGTTCGCCGAGGCGATCAAGGGCGACTTCACGCTTGAGCCCTATTACGGCGGCACGCTATTCAAGCAGGGAACCGAACTCGTCGCCCTGCAGCGCGGCAATCTCGAGGTCGGCAACATCGCGCCGCAGGATATCTCCAACCAGATCCCCGCTTGGTCGGTCCTCACATCGGCTTATCTGTTCCGGGACGCCGCCCATCTCCGGACCTTCTTCAATAGCGAGCTCGGCGCCGAGTTCAAGAAGATGGCCGAGGATCAACTCGGAGTACACATCCTGGGCCCGACCTATTTCGGCGCCCGCCAGGTCGGTCTGAAGCCGGAAAAGGCGATCAACACGCCGGCGGACATGGCCGGCATCAAGCTGCGCATGCCCGGCGGCGATGCCTGGCAGTTCCTGGGGACGGCGCTTGGCGCCAATCCGACGCCGATGGCCTATGCCGAGGTCTATACCGGGCTGCAGACGGGCGCCATCGATGGCCAGGACAATCCGCTGCCCAACGTGCAGAACATGAAGTTCTACGAAGTGATGTCGCAGATTGTCTTGACGTCGCACCTCGTCGGCTTCGATCTGCTGACTGTCGCGGGCTCGGTGTGGAATTCCATGGGCGCGGACAAGCAGGCCAATATGCAGACGGCCGCCGACGCGGCCATCGACTGGAGCACCGAGCAGCATCTGGCCCGCGAGGCGTCATTGGTGGAGGAATTCAAGGCGAAAGGGCTCAAGATCTACACGCCCGATGTCGCCGCCTTCCGCGCCTATGCGCAACAGAAGTACCTCGAATCCGATCTGGCCAAGAGCTGGCCGGAAGGCGTGATCGAAAAGATCAACGCCCTCTGATCGAAGCGCCTCGCAGCGCTTCCGCCCGGCGCCTGGCCCAATGGCGGGATCGCGCTGCAGCTTGCCGTTTCGGGTCCGATGATAGAGTTTTTCATCGGACTCGGACGGCATCGGCAGTGACGGGATGACCCCGTGAAATCCACGTTCGCGACGGTCGGCGGTTGGCTCAGGCGGCGAGCAGAGAATCTTGCGGCGGCGATGTTGGCCATCATGTTCGCTGCCTTCATCCTGCAGATCGTCTTCCGCTACCTGCTCAATCTCCCCATCGGCTGGACTCACGAAGTCAGCGTGATCATGTGGCTTTGGCTCGTGCTCTTCGGCTCGGCGTTCGTCATCAGGGAGAATGAGGAGATCCGCTTCGACATCATCTACGGCGCGGTCGGCGCGGGCCCGCGGCGCGTCATGGCCACGATAACGGCCGCCGCATTGATCTTCCTCTTCAGCCTGTCTCTGCCCGCAGTGATCGACTACGTCGCCTTCATGAAGGTGCAGAAGACGGCCTATCTGAAGATCCGCTTCGACTACCTCTACGCCATGTACGTCGTCTTCGCCGTGGCCATGATCGTCCGCTACCTCTGGCTCGGCTGGCGGGCGGTCTGGGGCAGGGCGCCGGAAGCCTTCGATCCGACCAAGGCAGGCTCGGGCGTATGACCCTCGCCAGCCCGTTCTCGATCTCGCTGGTCGTCATTACGGCCCTGGCGTTGCTTGGCCTGCCGATCGGCCTTTCGATGATCGCCGGCTCTATCCTCTATCTCTTTCTCGTGGGCGCCGACATGGGGACGGTGGCCGAACAGTTTCTCAACGGCATGTATTCCAATTATGTCATGCTGGCTGTGCCCCTATTCATCCTGGCCGCCGAATTGATGAACAATGGCAGCCTGAGCGAGCGGCTCTTGCGCTGGTGCGACGCCGTCGTCGGCCGATTCCGCGGCGGTTTGGCCCAGGTCAATATCCTGCAGAGCATCATCTTTGCCGGCATGTCCGGTTCGGCCATCGCCGATGCCGCGGGCACCGGCAAGATGATGCAGTACATGATGACCAAGGACGGCAAGTACACGCCGAGCTATGCGGCGGCCCTCACGGCAGTCTCGGCGGTTATCGGTCCGATCATTCCGCCTTCCATCCCCATGATCCTCTACGCCCTCGTGTCCGATGCCTCGATCGGCTACCTGTTTCTTGGCGGAGTCATTCCAGGCCTGCTGATGGGCATCGTCCAGATGGCCATTATTGCCGCCACGGCGCGCCGCAGGAATTTCCCGGTCGAAAAGGCCGTGCCGCTGCGCGATCTGCCGCGCATCACCTGGGAAAGCCTTCCAGCATTGCTGATGCCGGTGGTGCTGATGGCGGGGATCTACGGCGGCGTGACCACGCCGACCGAAGCGGCTGCGGTTGCGGCCGCCTACGCCCTGATCGTCTCGATCGTTCTCTATCGCAGTGTCAGCCTCAGAGGCTTCTACATTTCTCTGCTGTCAAGCGCGCGGACCACCGCATCCGTCGGCATGCTGATCGCCGGCGCCCTGGTCTTCAATTATGTGGTGACGGTCGAGAATATTCCCCACAGCCTGCAGCTGTTCCTCGCCCAATGGGAACTCGGCCCCGTGTCGTTCCTGATCCTCGTGAACGTGATCCTGCTGCTCCTCGGCTGCGTGCTTGAGGGAACGGCGATCCTCCTGATCATCGTTCCCGTCTTCATCCCCACGGCGGAGGCGCTCGGCATCGATATGGTGCATTTCGGCGTGGTTTGCGTCGTCAACATCATGATCGGGCTGATCACGCCGCCCTACGGCCTGCTGCTGTTCATCGTCAGCAGCATTTCGGGCTCGCCCCTGCGGCATATCGTGCGGGATGTCTTGCCGTTTCTTTTTGCGATGATCGGCGCCCTGTTGCTGATCACCTTCATTCCCGAGCTAGTCCTCTGGCTCCCCCGCCTTTTGGGGTATCAGGGTTAGGATCCATCATGACTAAGCCGATCTTTGTCTTGAATGGTCCCAATCTCAACCGGCTCGGCAAGCGCGAGCCGGAGATCTACGGCACGACCACGCTGGCGGAGGTGGAGGCGATGTGCCGCCAGGCCGCCGGCGACCGGCCGCTCGAATTCCGCCAGACCAACAGCGAAGAGACGCTGATCGCTTGGGTGCAGGAGGCGATTGATAGAGCAGCCGGCATCGTCATCAACCCTGCAGCATTCACCTTCACTTCACTCGCCCTCCTGGATGCCCTGAAGATGTTTCCGGGTCCGATCATCGAGCTGCATATCTCGAACATTCATCGGCGCGAAGCTATCTACCGAAATTCCTATGTGTCGAAGACAGCGACCGCGGTAATCGCCGGGCTGGGCGCTCGAGGCTATGCGGCGGCGGTTGTTGCGATTGAGAGCCTCATCGATTCCCGGGAAAGAACCCCCAGCTCCTAGGATCGGATAACGGCCGGTCGCGGTTCTCGCGGAATCAGGCATTCCGCGATGTGGAACCTTACCTTAACGCAGCATTAAATTTGCGGAACTCCCCCTATATGGGGGGTCTCATTTCATTGACCGTCATCTAAGTTCAGAGGCGAGAAGAGTTCGGTGAGGTCCGCATGAACGCGCGTCCCATGGTCGGCATGTTCGGCCAAAAGGTTCCTATGGGACAGGCCAACGGCCCGGATGTCGACCTGATCGTCAGCGGAACCGAGTTGTACGCCACCTACGAAACACCCGAAGGCTTTCCGGCCGTCTACGACGATGCGCTCGGGTTGTTCTGCTACGCCAGGATCGTCGGCGGCAGATTCGAGTCATCAGGCGTTTCCGTTGCTTTGCCGCCGCCGCCTGGCGTGCAGCTGCATGGCGTGGAGAGCGACGAAGTCAAGCAGCGGAAGATCGGCGAACGGACCGAACAAATGAACCGGAATTCCCGTCCAGAAAGACAAGAGGAGTAGTGAGATGAGCGCTATTTTCGGTGAGATCCTGAATTTCGCCCAGCGGAACGGCCCGGAAGTCGCCCTCAGAGTGTTCGGCGACGAGCATTACGCCCGCTACGAGAATCTCGACGGGTTTTCGGCAATCTATGACGAGCAGCTTGGCCTCTTCTGTTATGCCCGGCTGTCGGCTGGAGGTTTCCGCTCTACGGGTACGCCCCTGTCGGAGGCGCCCCCCGAGGGACTGGTGCGCCATCTCCAGGAGTCGCAAGACATCATCGTGGCCCGTGCCGCCGCCCGAAAGCTGCGCCGCGCCGCCATGGCGGGCGGTCAGCGTGAGGCCGAGGTCGTGCGAACCTTCGGACCGAACCAGGGGCTTCTTGAAGGCCGTGTCCTGTCGCAGGGCCAGGTAAAGGGCCTGACGATCATGGTGAATTTTCAGGATATCGCGAGCACCGTCACGCGCGCTGACGTTGATGCAATGCTCAACGGAACGAATTACACCGCCAATGGCAATATCTGTTCCGCACGCGAGTATTTCCAACAGGTATCAAGCGGGAAGCTCACATACACGAATGTCGTTGTCGGACCCTATACGCTCAGCCGGGAACGCGAATTCTACGTCAGCAACCTTCTGGTTGAAGAGGCTCTCCAGCTGGCCGTCGCGGCCGGCCTGGATCTCAAGCAATTCGACTCGAAGAATCAGAATATCGTCGACGCCCTGAACATCATGTACGCCGGGCAGACCCAGTATCGGGGCGAGCTGTGGCCGCACAACTGGCACATCAATCTCAGTTTCGGCGCGATGAGGACCGACCTTTATCTCCTGACCAGTCTGGGGCGCACGCCCGCGGATCTGAGCATCGGCACGTTCTGTCATGAAAATGGTCATCTGCTCTGCCGCTTCCCGGATATGTATGACTATGGCGAGCGCGACGGCGACAGCATCAAGAGCGCAGGCATCGGCAGCTATTGCCTGATGGGATCGGGCAATCACAATGACAACGGGCGCAGCCCGTCGCCGGTCTGCGCGTACCTGCGCGATCTCGCGGGATGGTGCGACAATGAAATCAACCTGAACGCCGCGGGGATGCAGCAGGCGCTGCAGGCCGACTACAATACGGTGATGAAGTACCGGACTTCAAAACCGAACGAGTACTTCCTCGTCGAGAACAGATCCAGGATGGGGCTCGATCGCGGCCTGCCGGCCAGCGGTCTGGCGGTGTATCACTGCGACATCCTGGGCTCGAACGAGCTGCAGCAGGGAACCGCGGCCAAACACTATCAATGTGCCTTGCTGCAGGCCGATGGCCGCCGCGATCTCGAGCTGGACATGAACCGCGGAGACGGCAACGACCTCTACGGGGCAACTCAGGGGATTGCCCTGTCGGCCTCATCTTTGCCGCACACTCGGGAATGGGATGGCCGCAACTCCGGATTGACAGTCGCCGATATTGCGGCGCCGGGAGCGACCATATCGTTCAAGGTCGGCGCGGCCGTACCCGCGGTCGTTGTCCGGGGGCAGGCGAATCCGAAAATCAAGATTCCCGACGCAGTGGCGGCGGGTATCTCCAGTACGATTGTCATCATGGATTCCGGTACGGTGGCCCAGATCAAGGTGAGCGTCGACATCGAACATACCTATATCGGCGATCTTCGTGTCACTCTGACGTCGCCTGCGGGCCGAAGCACAATCTTGCACCCGCAGTTGGGCGGGTCCGCTGACAATCTCATTGCGACCTACAATTCCGCCGTGCCCGGCGTCCTGACAGCCATGATCGGCCAATCCATGAAGGGGCTCTGGACGCTGAACGTTACCGATCGAGTTCGGGTGGATGTCGGCAAGTTGCGAAGCTGGAGCATCGAGCTCAGATCCGCCGCTGCCCAGGGAACACTTGTCGCGGGACTCCGCGAGAGCGAACCCGCGCCGGGCAAGAAAAAATCGGCTGGCGGGCGCCGCTGACAGCGCTCCCGGCTATTGCCTGATCCATCGGATCAGTAGCGTTCAGGCCGCTCATGAAGAACCATTTCTTGACTTATAGGATAATAGACCTATAATGGAGTTCCGCCACTAAATCTCTGTGGCATTGATGTTGGACATTGTGTATCGGAATATCGGATGCCTGATCGCGTAGCGGCTCGGCATTGTTGATGCGCGCCGGCGTTCGGCCGAGCCTGCCGGGGCGCTCGATGGGGCGGGGATTCCCTTGTATGGCATCGTTCCGAAAAAACAGGGTCCCCTGAGGAATCGCTGTTTTTGCCGGATTCGCCTTCCCATTCAGCCAGATGCATAACGAAAAATGCGCAAAAATATGCGCAAGGGAAGCGCGCTCAGTCTTCCACCCGATAATCCTCCGAATGCCGCCAGTCCGGGGTGAAGGCGAGGATGCGGATGCCGTCGGGCATGTTCGGGTTGAACATGCGGTTGTGCCAATAGGTCGCCTGATGCCAGGGCTGTGACTCCGCCAGCTCGCGCACGGCGCAGGCGATCCGATAGGCCTGGGTGAACTGCTCGAACATCAGCACGCAGCGGCCCTGGTTGAGCAGCATGCCGGCGATGGCCGAGTCCGGCCCGAACAGTGCCGTCATCACATCGCTGAAATTGTCCGGCTGCTGGAAATAGCTGCCGGCGAGCGTCTCCAGGATCTTGTCATAGCGTTCGATCGGATCCTGGGTGCGCTGATACTGGAACTTGAATTGGCTGATGCTGTGATCGGGTTCCAGCTCGTTCAGCAGCATCGTGACCCTGGGCGCGATCTCTTCACCGTTGGACGACAGCAGCCGCGGCTGCATGCCCGATGTCGGCCGGCCGCCGCCCTGGCGCATCGCGAACTGCCGCAATCGGCACTGCCAGCCGATGAACTCCTTGCGCAAAAGCTGGGCCGCCTGCTGCGTCAGCACCACGTTGTGGGGGTTACGCTCCGGCAATCCTGTCTTCCTTCCTCAGGCGGAAATATACCAGTTGCAACCAATTTTTGGCGAACCGCCCGGTGTCCTGGCGTGCCCAAAGAGCTGGCCTGAAGCCTGATTTCTCTGCACATCGGTAATATTTCTTGCCTGTCAGGAAACCTACCGCTAGCTTGCGCGAAGTCAACCGGGCAAGGTGCCGCGACCAATTTAGACCATTTGGCCGCTCGCGGCGCGGCCGCTCGGGAGTTCTGGGGACTGCTTAGCGCAAGCGGAGACCTGCCGCACCATGCCTCTCGGCCTGCTGAAATACGGACTTCGCCGCAAATATCCGGCGCAGCATCACTTCCCGCGTCCGAAGGAGCTGAAGAAAACCTACGACGTGGTGATCATCGGCGGCGGCGGTCATGGTCTTGCAACGGCGTTCTACCTGGCGCGCGACTACGGCATCACTGACATCGCTGTGATCGAGAAGGGCTATCTCGCCGGCGGCAACACAGCGCGCAACACGGCGATCATCCGCTCCAACTACCTGACCCCGGAAGGCGTCGCCTTCTATGACGAGTCGGTGCGGCTCTATCAGGACCTCAGCAACGATTTCGACTACAACATCATGTATAGCGAGCGCGGCCATTTCACGCTCGCGCACACTGATGCGGCCATGCGAACGAGCCGC
>CAWKOG010000019.1:0-330128 GCA_963851215.1 uncultured Alphaproteobacteria bacterium | reverse complement strand
GCCGCGAAGCGCGGCGAGCCGAAGGACGACGACGCCGACGCCGATGCGGGGGAACCGCCGAGCGTGACGAGCCCGTCGACGTCGCCGCGGAGCTGGCGGTGCTCGGCGCAACCGAGGCCGAAGAAGTCCAGCACCTGGCGCCGCAGCCTGCCGCGCCCGATCCGCTCCTCGCTGCCCTTCGCGCGGCGCGACCTCGACCGGCTCCGGCTGATCCTGTTCGCGCAGCGCCGCCTGCGCGAGGTGGATCGCCCCCGCGACGAAGCAGACGGTGGCAGAGCCGCCCCTACTTCGACGAGGCGCTGCGCTGGCTGGAGATCCACGGCGGGGGCCGACGGCCAGCAGCTCGCCGGCCCATTGGCGCAGCCTCGACCTCGGCGACGTACCGGCGCCGCCGTCTGCCTCGCCGGACAGCGACCCGCGCTTCGCGGAGCAACCACGACGGATCGGGAAGGGGCGGAGGCGCCGCCGGCGCTGCTGCGGGCCGCGGCTCCCTCCGCCGTCCCCCGACCACCTCGGCTTGAGGGTTTTCGACGCGTGAAGCCGGCGCCGGCCCCGCGTCATGATCGCGGGAGCGGGCGGTCAGCTCGGCCTTGCGTTGCAGGGCCTGCTGGGACCGCGCGTGGTGATGGCCCGGCCGACCGCGCCGCGCTCGACGTGACCGAAGCCGGAGTGAATGCGCGTGTGCGGGACGTGCAGGCCCGACGTCGTCGTGAACGCGTCGGCCTACAACGACGTCGACGCCGCGGAGGCTCGCCCGGCGGGCCCTTCGCCGTGAACGCCGCAGGCGCCGCGCACCTGGCGCGCGCGGCCGCGAGGTAACGGGAGCGCCCGCTCGTCCACGTCTCGACCGACTACGTCTTCGACGGCCGCGCAGCCGGCCCTACCGCGAGGAGGACTGCCGCGCCCGCTCAGCGCGTACGGCGCCGCAAGCTGGCGGGGGAGCGTGCTGGTCGCCGACCGCGGACGCCGGCACCTGCTCGTGCGGACGAGCGGCGGTGTTCGGCGCGGGGGGCAGCCGGCCAAGGGCGGCTCTTTCGTGGAGCGGATCCTGGCGCAGGCGCGCGCGGGCGAGCCTCTGCGGGTGGTCGCGGACCAGGTGTTCTCGCCGACCTACGCGCCCGACCTCGCCGGCGGCGTCCTGGCGCTCGTCGAGGCGGGGCGCGAGGCCTCTTCCACGTGACGAATGCGGGGCGACTGCTCCTGGGACGACCTGGCCGAGGCGGCCCTGGACATCGCCGGGCATCGCGCTCCCGTTGCAGACGATCCGAGCCGATGACCTGGGCGCGGCCCGCGCGCGGCCCGCCTACTCGGTGCTCGCGAACGCGCGCTATCGGTCCTCGGGCTCGCGCCTGCGCCCCTGGCGCGACACGCTCGAGGAGTCTGCGCCTCGTGATCCCACTCCGCGACGACGTTCCGTCCCGGACCGTTCCGTTCGTGAACTACACCCTGATCGCCCTGAACGTGCTCGCCTTCCTGATGGAGCTCGGGATGGGCGAGGGCATCGAGCGCTTCTTCTGTCAGGCCGCGGTGATCCCGGTCGCTCTACACCGGCCGCGACCCGCGCTCAGCCTCGGCGAGGCCCTCACGTACCACCCTTCATCCGGCGCTCGGGTTCCGCGTGCTCTTCAGCATGTTCCTGCACGGCGGGATGGGCGCACATCATCGGAAACATGCTCTACCTCTGGATCTTCGGCGACAACGTCGAGGACCGGCTGGGACACTTCCGCTACTCGCTTCTATCTGTTCTGCGGATGGGCCGCGTCCTACGCGCACTCTGGTCCGACCCGGCTCGACGCTCCCCTCGATCGGCGCCTCGGCGCCATCGCGGGCGTGCTGGCGCGTACATCACGCTCTATCCGCACGCGCGGGTCCTGGTCACACTGATCCCGCTCGGCATCTTCACTGCACGCTCGTCCAGATCCCGGCCCTCTTCTTCCTCGGGTTCTGGTTCCTGCAGCAGTTCCTGTTCGGGGCGATCAGCCTCACGGTGGAGACCGGCGCAGACCGGCGGCGTCGCCTGGTGGGCGCACATCGGCGGCTTCGTGGCGGGCCTGGTCGCTCGTGTGGTTCTTCCAGAAGCGCGAGCGCCGGCCGCCCGCGCGCGACGCAGTGGTGGGAGGAGCAGATCGTGGCCGGCGCGTGCGCGGCGTGGTGATTGACACGCGCGCGGCCCGCCCGTAAACTCCGAGTTTGTCCTGCCGGGCGGTTAGCTCAGCGGTAGAGCATCGGTCTTACAAACCGGGGGCCACTGGTTCGAACCCAGTACCGCCCACCATGCTTTCCGTTGAGCTCGCCCTCAAAGGCGTGTTTGAGCGCGGAGTCGTAGTTCAGCTGGTTAGAACGCCGGCCTGTCACGTCGGAGGTCGCGGGTTCGAGTCCCGTCGACCCCGCCATTCTTCGAACAAGTTAGCGTCGTCCTGCTCCTGCTCGGGAGCGGGTGTGTCGGCAGGTCACGCGACGCTATTCGAGCTTCATCCGCCGGCTTATTTGAACGAACCGCGGATCGGACCGGAGGAAGTCGAACTCCTTCCCCATTGTTGGGCTGGAGAAGCATGGCGTGAATTTCGCAGCCGTAACCACGTCGAGGAGGCCGACAGCCTTCGTGTCGGCCGCCAGTGTGAGATATGCGAGTGCCTGCTCTTTGTCCCCCAGCGTGGCGTGGACGGACGCGAACGTGACCGGTGAGACGTACTGCCGCTGCGCGGTTTTCTGCAGCTCTGCCAGGATTCGCCGCAGATCGGTGGCGTCCCCCTGGAAGGCCCGCACGCGCGCCACGCCGTCGGGCAAACCCGCGCTTTCGAATTCCTTCGTGGCCTCTTCGTGGCGATCGAGGCGAGCGTAGATACCGGCGAGGGTTCTGTGCGCGCCCCGTGCGCTCGGCTCCAGCTCCAGGAACCTTCGCAGGCGAGCGATCGCCTCCTCGTGGCGACCGAGGTTGGCCAGGACCGCGGCGTTGTTCGATGACAGAGTGGGATCGAAGGGATCGACGGCGAGTCCAAGCTCCGTCTGCTCGAGGGCTTCCTCGAACCGCTCTCGTTTTGACAGAAGCAGGCTGTACCAGAACCGGGCGAGCGTGTAGTTGGGGTTCAGTTCGAGGGCACGCCGGAGCTCTTGGTCCGATCCGTCCCAGTCCCAGTCTTGCTCGAGGATCGTGGACCGCGCGGTGTGGGCCTGTTCCAGATCGGGATCCAGTTCGAGTGCCCTGGCCGCGGCGCGGTTCCGTCGCGCCATGGCCTCCGCAGGCGCGATCGGTGCCCAGTGGGAGAAGGGGCCGAGGGCTTCGCCCAGCGCGGCGTGCGCGAGCGCGAACTGCGGGTCCCTCGCGATCGCCCTCTCCAGGTAGTCGACGCTCTTTGAAATCGTGGGAACCGCATCTTCCTGAAAGCGTCGGTTGAAGAAGTAGCGGCCTCGCAAGTAGAGGTCGTAGGCCTCGGGATCGACCGGCCGCTTGCGGGCGAGGCGCGCTCGATCCGGGGCCGTCAATGTGGCTCGGACCTCGCCCGCGATCGCCGCCGCCACTTCGGCCTGGAGCGCCAGCACGTCCACCAGGTCGCGCTCGTAGCTGTTGGCCCAGAGATGCCGGTCGACGGGCGCATGGATGAGCTGGGCGCTGACACGGACCCGGTCGGCACTGCGCGCGACCGAGCCTTCCACGACCGCATCGACCCCCAGCTCCCTTGCGATCTCGGGCAGGCCCTTGTCGCTGTCCTTGTAACGCATCACCGACTGCCGTGAGATCACGCGCAGCGAGCGGATACCAGCGAGCTGCGTGATCAGGGCCTCCGTGATGCCGTCCGCGAAATAGTCGTCTTCGGAATCGTTCGACAGGCTCTTCAGTGGATATCCGGCGGCAAACCGGCCGAACATGGCGGTCCGAAGGGCCCGGAACCCACGCGCTATGGCGATTGGGAAAAGAACGGCCGCTGCATCGATTTTTGATTGCACTGTCACAACCAGATTTTTCCCCTCTCCCCTTGGGGGAGAGGGATAGGGGTGAGGGGTTTTCGCGCGTCAGCGCGCGATGATTGTTCCCTAGCGTCATCGCATGAGTGACTGCAGATGTTACTCGCCCTGTTGCATCGGTTCTTGATTGGGGCAGCGAACTTATTAGCGCCTGCCGGCGCAATACCCCTCACCCCCTGCCCCCTCTCCCCCAAGGGGAGAGGAGATTCAGGTTCTACCGATCGCCGTCGTAGCGCTTTAATAGCTCGCCGAAATCTGCGTCCTTCGTGAACGCGGCAAGATCTTTCGGCTTTGATGTTCCAGGCGCAAGGCGGCCATCGTCGCTGATGCCCGTGACGATGGTCTTCAGCCCGATGACGCCGGCCCAGATCGGCAGCGCGTAGTCCTCGTCATCGTCGGCCGGATTGCCGGTGCGGATCTTCGCCGAGGCTTCCGTCAATTCCATGCCGAGGATCGTGGTCGCCTTGAATTCCTGCTTGTTGACCGGGCGCAGGCCGTCCCAGCGGCCGGGATAGAGCCGCTCGACGAAGGCGCGCATGGCCGCTTCCTTCGCCTTCGGCTCATCGACGATGTGCGCCTTGCCGAACGCCATCACCGACCGGTAGTTCAGCGAATGGTGGAAGGCGGAGCGCGCCATCACCAGCCCGTCGATATGGGTGACGGTGAGGCAGACGGGAATGCCCTCCTTCTGCGCCCGCAGCATGCGGCTGGCGGAGGAGCCGTGCCAGTAGATGTGGTCGCCCTCGCGCCAATAGGCCGTCGGCGTCACATAGGGCTGGCCGTCGATCACATAGCCGATATGGCAGATGAAGCCGGCATCCAGGACCTCGTTCACGGTACTGCGGTCGTAATGGCCGCGCTTGGGCAGGCGCTTCACCCGGTTGCGCGCCGTGGGGCCGAGGGTATCGGTGACCGGCTGGTCCATCTTCGTCTCCGTGGGTTTCCGGGCTGGCTGATACGGCAAGAAGTGGTACTTTGAAAAGTGCCATTATATGTATTTTGTTAGTACCACTTTGGAGTTGTTCCATGCCCCGCATCGCCACCGGCGGCGTCATCGGCCCGCTGCCGCTGAACCGCCAGGCCGCCCCGCCGCTTCACCGTCAGCTTTATGACGAGCTGCGGGCGCTGATCCTGAGCGGCCGGCTGGCGCCCGGCAGCAAGCTGCCCTCGACGCGGCTGCTGGCGGCGGAGCATGGAGTCTCGCGCAACACCGTGCTGCAGGCCTTCGATCAGCTGATGGGAGAAGGCTATGTCGAGGGCCGGCGCGGCGCCGGCAGCTTTGTCTCGCGCGACCTGCCGCACCGGCCGGCGCGGGCGGCGACCGCTGTATCGGCGGCGCGGCCGCTGCGGAGGATCTCGGCGCGGGGCCACGCCATCGGTGTCGCGCACGGGCGGCAGGAACCGCTGCCGGTTCCCTTCGCGCCGGGCTCGCCTGACGTGGCGGCCTTTCCGACGGATCTCTGGGCGCGGCTGGTGGCGCGAAGCTGGCGGCGGCTGACGGCGGCGGACTATGCCGCCGGCGACCGCGCCGGCTATCCGCCGCTGCGCGCGGCGATCGCCGACTATCTCGCCGCCGAACGCGCCGTGCGCTGCAGCGCCGACCAGGTGCTGATCTTCTCCGGCATCCGCCAGGCGATCGACCTGACGCTGCGGGTGCTGGCCGACAGCGGCGACGCCGTCTGGATGGAGGAGCCCGGCTATCGAGGCGTGCGCGCCACGCTGGCCGCGGCCGGCTGCCGCGCGGTTCCGGTTCCGGTGGATGGCGAAGGACTTTCGGTCACATCAGGCGCGCGGCTGGCGCCCCGGCCGCGGCTGATCTGCATCTCGCCGTCGCATCAATATCCGCTGGGCATCACCATGTCGCTGGCGCGGCGGCTGGAGCTGCTGGCCTATGCGCGGCGGGTGCGTGCCTGGGTGCTGGAGGACGATTACGACAGCGAGTTCCGTTATAGCGGCCGGCCGCTGGCGGCATTGCAGGGCCTCGATGAGGGCGGCGGCGTCCTCTATGCCGGCAGTTTTTCCAAGGCGATGTTTCCCGCGCTGCGCCTGGGCTATCTGGTGGTGCCCATGCCGCTGCTGGAAAGCTTCCGCCGCGCCCGCGCTGCGCTGGACGACTATGCCGGCCCGGGCTTGCAGCCGGCACTGGCGGCCTTCATGCAGGGCGGTTACTTCGGCAGCCATGTCAGGCAGATGCGCCGGCGCTACGCGGCGCGGCAGACAGCGCTGCTCGATGCAGCGCGAACCCACCTTGGCGGCTTGCTGGAGCTGAACGCCGACCCCGCGGGGCTGCATTTGATCGCCGGTCTGTCGCCGGCGCTGTCACGGCGGATGAATGATCTTGAAATCGAGAGCATCGCCGCCGCGGCTGATGTCGTGGCGGTGGCGCTGTCGCGCTTCTACGCCCGGCGGCCGGCGCGGCAGGGCCTGCTGCTCGGCTATGCGGCCTTCGACGAAGGCGCGATCAGCCGTGCGGCGCGGCAGCTCGCGGCGCGTCTGCGCCCGGTGCTGGCCACGGCACGGCCGGATCGCATACAGTAGTACAATTAGTGAAGCGCCATGGCGCATCCAGATTCTGAAAGCGATGAAAACGTCCGACGCCCAGCTCAAGCTGCCTGGCGATCCCCTCGGCGCCTTGCCGTTGAAAAGCGCCGATGGCGCAAGCATAAATCTGTGGGATCAATCGCTGGCCGGCCATGCCGTCCTGCTGTGGTTTTCCGGGCCGGCGCCGTCGGACGATTTGCGGGCGGCGCTGACCCGCGAACTTGCCGACCTCGATGCCTACGAAACGATCGCCTATGAAGTGGCGCCTGATGGCGCAGCGCCGGCGGCCGGCACGCCGTTGAAGCAGGCCATCGATGGCGGCGCAGCGGCGCAGAGCCTCGGCGCGGCCGTGCCCGGATATGCCGTCCTGGATGCGGCGCGGCGGCTGGTGGGAACCTACGCCGATGACGGCTTGGACGAAGCGCTCGCAACCTGCCGCGGTCTCTTCGGACGCAGCGCGCCGGATGCGATCGGCGCGCAAGCGCCGGTGCTGGTGGTGCCCGGCCTGTTCGAGCCGGCACTCTGCCGCCGCCTGATCGAGCATTGGAATGTCAGCGAGAAGCGCGCCGACACCGTGTCATCGGTGAGCCATGGCGATGCCTATGCCAGCGCCGCTTTCAAGAAGCGGCGGGATGTCTGGATATCCGAGCCGGATCTGCTGCGCCTGCTGCAACAGCGCATCGGCAGGCGTGCGGTGCCGGAGATCAAGAAGGCATTCAATTTCCGCGTCGTGCATGGCGAGGTCATGCGCATCGGCTGCTACGACTCCGCCGATGGCGGCTACTTCCGAGCCCATCGCGATAACACCACGCCCTATACCGCGCACCGGCAGTTCGCCATGAGCGTGAACCTCAACACCGGCGAGTATGAGGGCGGCGATGTGCATTTCCCGGAATATGGCCGCCAGCTCTATCGCCCCGGTATCGGCGGCGCCGTGGTGTTCTCCTGCTCGATCCTGCATGAAGCGATGCCGGTGACGAAAGGCCGGCGCTTCGGCCTGTTCACCTTCCTGTTCGACGAGGAAGGCCGCCGCGCCGAACAGCGCATGCGCCAGGAGCGGGGACTAGAGGGGACGAGGCGCTAAGGCTTCTACGCCCTGTTCATCCGGTTGTTCACCAGTTCCTGCACCACCGTGGGATCGGCAAGGGTGCTGATGTCGCCGAGGTTGCTGTAGTCGTTTTCGGCGATCTTGCGGAGGATGCGACGCATGATCTTGCCGGAGCGCGTCTTCGGCAGGCCCGGCGCCCATTGGATCAGGTCCGGCTGGGCGATCGGGCCGATCTCCTTGCGCACCCATTGCACCAGTTCCTTGCGCAGGTCATCCGTCGGCTGCTGCCCCGACTTCAAGGTCACATAGGCGTAGATGCCCTGGCCCTTGATGTCGTGGGGATAGCCGACCACGGCCGCCTCGGCGACCTTGGTATGGGCCACCAGCGCGCTTTCCACTTCGGCGGTGCCCATGCGGTGGCCGGAAACATTGATCACGTCGTCTACCCGGCCGGTGATCCAGTAATAGCCGTCCTTGTCCCGGCGGCAGCCGTCGCCGGTAAAATACTTGCCGGGGAATGACTTGAAGTAGGTATCGATGAAGCGCTGATGGTCGCCATAGACCGTGCGCATCTGCCCAGGCCAGGAATCGAGAATGCAGAGATTGCCCGAGGCCTCGCCCTCCTGCAGCTTGCCGTCGCCGTCGACGATGCCCGGCTTGATGCCGAAGAACGGCAGCGTCGCCGAACCCGGCTTCTGCGCGATGGCGCCCGGCAACGGCGTGATCAGGATGCCGCCGGTCTCCGTCTGCCACCAGGTATCGACGATGGGGCAGCGGCCGTCGCCGATCACGCGGTGATACCAGAGCCAGGCTTCCGGATTGATCGGCTCGCCGACGCTGCCCAAGAGGCGCAGCGATTTCCGGCTCGTGCGCTTCACCGGCTCCTCGCCCTCGCGCATGAGGGCGCGGATGGCGGTGGGTGCGGTGTAGAAGATGTTGACCTTGTGCTTGTCCACCACCTGCCAGAAGCGCGAGGAATCCGGATAGTTCGGCACGCCCTCGAACATCAGCGTCGTGGCGCCGTTGGCCAGGGGTCCGTAGAGGATATAGCTGTGGCCGGTCACCCAGCCCACATCGGCGGTGCACCAGTAGATATCGCCGTCGTGATAGTCGAAGACATACTGGTGCGTCATCGCGGCATAGACCAGATAGCCGCCGGTGGTGTGCAGGACGCCTTTCGGTTTCCCCGTCGAACCTGAGGTGTAGAGAATAAAGAGCGGATCCTCGGCGCTCAGTTCCTCCGGCTTGCAGTCGCGGGAAGCCTTGGCGCATTCCTCGTGGTACCAGACGTCGCGGCCGTCGACCCAGCCGATCTGCCCGCCGGTACGGCGCACGACGATGCAGGTTTTCACCGACGGGCAGCGTTTCAGCGCTTCGTCGGTGTTCGCCTTCAGCGGCACCTTTTTGCCGCCGCGCAATCCTTCGTCCGATGTGATGACGCAGTTGGAATCGCAATCCTGGATGCGGCCCACCAGGCTCTCCGGCGAGAAGCCGCCGAAGACCACGGAATGGATGGCGCCGATGCGGGCGCAGGCCAGCATGGCATAGGCCGCTTCGGGGATCATCGGCATGTAGATGGTGACCCGGTCGCCCTTCTTGACGCCGCGGCCCTTCAGTACATTGGCGAGGCGGCAGACATTCTCATGCATCTCGGCATAGGTGATTTGCTTCTGCTCGTCCGGGCTGTCGCCTTCCCAGATGATGGCCGTCTGGTCGCCCCGGGTCTCCAGATGACGGTCGATGCAATTGGCGCTGGCATTGAGCGTGCCGTCATAGAACCAGCGGACATGCACCTTGCCGGTAAAATCGACGTCCTTGACCTTGCTATAGGGCTTCATCCAGGCGATGCGCTTGCCCTGCTCGCGCCAGAAACCGTCGGGGTCTGCGACCGACTGCTGATACAGGCGCTCATATTTGGCCTTGTCGATCCAGGCGGCCCTCGCTGCGTCGGCGGAAACCGGAAACAGGCTGTTGTCGGTCATGGCAGAAGGCCCTCCCTTCGGGCGCCGATCAATGTCGCGCTGGGGCCTTCTGGCCCTCTGACGTCACCGCGATATTGGCCAAATGAGCCAATCGAAACAAGCAGTACCGGAACTTGCACGACCGGCCTCCGACCAACGAAAAGGAGCCGAGCCATAGATTGGTCGCGCCCCACCAACCGGACCCTCGATAGGCGCTGCTGCGATTTGACAGGGTAGTTGTTGCGAGGGACTATTAACTACGATCAGGGGCGTGGCCGGCGGCAATCGCCGGCCAGATTACGAGCAAGAGGGATTGGGGGTTTCTATGAAAGGCAAATTGCTGGCCAGCTCTGCGCTGGTGGCGGCGTCCGCGGCGGTGACCGCCGCGCGGGCGGAAGACCCGGTCAAGCTGGAGATCGGCGGCTACTACATCGCCGCGGCGGGCGTCAATTTCGGCGACAATGATGACATCCGCGATGTCACCCGGCCCTATGTCTTCAAGCAGGATGTCGAAATTCACTTCGACGGCTCGACGACCCTCGACAACGGATTGACCGTGGGCGTGCATGTCGAGTTGGAAGGGCAGACCTCCGACGATCAGATCGACCAGGTCTATGCCTATTTCAGCGGCGGCTGGGGCCAGGTCTTCTTCGGCGATACCTCGGAAGCCCTGGCGCAGATGTGCTATCTGTCGCCCGACGGCGCCAACGGCATCTTCGGCTCGGACTCGCCCTGGTTCAATTTCTCCAACGCCGGAGTCGGCGGCGGTTATGCGGGCACCAACGGCACCTGCTTCGGCCTGGACGATAACTCCACCAAGATCGTCTATTTCAGCCCGACCTTCGGCGGCTTCAGCTTTGCCGCCTCTTTCGCGCCCGATGGCACGGAGGATACCCGCAATACAGTGAGCGGCGCCGGCACGCGGTTCACGAACAACACCGGCGAGTTTTCGGACATCGTCTCCGTTGCCGCGAACTTCAACCACGACTTCAACGGCGTGACCTTCATCATCGGCGGCGGCGGTACCTGGAGCATGGACCGGGAAGCGGATCTGAACGGCGTCAACGACGCCTCGGACTATAACGGCTATGTGCAGATCAGTTATGCCGGCTTCACCTTCGGGGGCGCCACCGAGTGGCGCTACAATTTCGGCACCGAGGGCCAGGATGCCCGGATCTTCTCCACCGGGTTCAGTTACGGCATCGATGCCTGGACCTTTGGCTTGGGTTGGTCCCACGGCGATTATGAAATGGGTGTGGGCACGGATAACCTGGATGTCTTCGCGCTGACCGCCGGCTACAAGCTGGGGCCAGGCATCACCTTGGCCAGCGTGATCGAGTTCGACGACTACAATTCGGATTCCCCCGCCTCGGCATCGGATGCCTCCTTCAGCTTCGGCATGGGCACGCAGATCGATTTCTGAGGCGATCCTTCGTCATCATGAGAATGGGGCGGCAAATTGCGCCGCCCCATTTTCTTTAGAGCCAAGCAGCGTCGTCAGTTTGCCGCCGGCGCAGGACCCGCTGACGGCGCCGGACCGATGCGGTACCAATCCACGTTGCGCGTCACATACATGACGGTGACGAGCGCCAGCAGCAGCCCGATGGTGCCTGAAAGCAGCACGAAATCCTCCATCTGCAAGAGCACGAACATCCAGCCATGGATCATCGCCAGCACCGCCGCGGCGATCAGCCCCACATGGCGCCGCACCGTGCGGCCGACATAGAGCGAGACGACGGCGATATCCACCGCGCTGGCGATGCCGTAGGCAAGATCGAAGCGGATCTGCTCTGACAGCGACAGCACCAGCAGATAGAAGATGCAAATCGAGCCGCCCACCAGCAGATACTGCACCATATGGGCGCGCACATCCGTCAGCAGGCCGACGACGAAGATGGTGGCAAAGGTAAGCCCGATCACCAGCAGGCCGTACTTCACGATGCGGTCGCTCTGCTGATAGACGTCGCCGGGCTGGGTGAGCTCGACGCCGATCGCCGAGTCCAGGAGAGCGGGCGACATGTCGCTCGGCCGCCATTGGCTGGGATAGGGCCGCGAGATGTAGGTCGTGTCCCAGTGGGCGGTGAAACCTTCATGGCTGATCGTGCGGGTTTGCGGCAGGATCGCGCCGATGAAACCCGGGTCCGGCCAGTCGCTTTTCGCATTGATTGTCGTGGCATTGCCCATGGGCAGGAATTGCAGCGCCCGGCTGCCATTGAGTGAAAGATTGACCGTGAAGCCATGGGCCTTTCCGGCCTCAAGGCCCGTGACTCGCGCCTGCAGTCCGCTATTAAAGATATTGAAGCCCGCCAGTCCCGGCATCGGCTTCAGGGAGCGGTTCGCCAAGGTCATGTCCAGGCTGACGATGCCGCTGATGTCGGATACGGCGATCAGCAGCAGGGCGGAATCCCATTTGATATCGCCTGCGGGCACGTTCCATTGGCTGAAGCTGGCCGGCGCGAAAGAGCCCGTAAGCTCCACCTTGCTGCTGTAGACCAGCACCTCATGCAGGCTGCGCCGCCGCCGTTCGCTGTCCAGGCTGGCGCTGATTGCCAGCTTATCGGGCAGGAAATACGCCGACCGCTCGGTGACGGTTTCGCCGGTGCTGCCGTCGGCGCGCATATAGTTCGAACGCGTGACATAGGGGATCATCAGCACCGGGCCGCCGACGATCTGGGATTCGCCCCACTGGCTGGCGATCTGATTTTCCACCTCATAGCGTCGGGCGCTGCGTTCATTGACGAGATCGCCGATCATGGTCAGGGGGATCAGCATGATCAGGATGAGAATGCCCAGCATGACCACGCGCTTCGAGATGTCGAAGCCGGGTATGCGGCTGAGCTGCGCGGCGATGGACGAGTCGGGAAAAGCGGCCATGATCCCCTGGAACCTCCTTGAATTGATCGCGCCGGCGACGGCGGCTTCAGGAGGCTGGCGGGGGACTATGGCCGATCTGGCGCGGGATTTCGTCTTTTGCGCGGCGGCTGATGTCAGCCGGTGTAATTGATCACGCCGGCGATCAGCGCCACCGGCACGGCCTCCAGGGAATCCCCGGCGCAGGGGCCGTCGACACAATAGCCGTCCTCGGGCCGGAACAGCGCGCCATGGGTGCCGCAGATGATGTGATACTTGTCCAGGGAGATGAATTTGTCCGGACCCCAATCCAGCGGCGAGCCGTTATGGGGGCAGGAGTTGAAGTAAGCGTGAATCGCGTCGCCGTCACGATGCACCAGGATGTCGCGCTTGCCCTCGGGCGTATCGACAGTGAAGCCGCGCGCCTGACGGTCGGGAATCTCTTCGGGACGGCAGAGGGGTTGCGGCAAGGTCAGGTTTTCACCGGCTAGAGCATGATCGCGATTGCCGCCAACGTTCAAATCGCGTGATGGCCATTGCCTGACACCGGTGAAGGTTCTGCCGCTGCTGCCGCCATCGCTGTCGCCGGCGAATCTTCCGGCAGGCCTGCACGTCTCAGGCCGTCGGCAAAGCGCATGCGGAAGTCGGCTGGCTTTGCCGGCAGAACGGCCATGATGCTGGACACCGAAATTTGCGGGTTCGCTTCCTGCAGCCGATCGGCGGCCCAGCGGGCGCGCTCGGTCGCCCGCAGATAGGGCGCCGCGGCGGCGAGCACGCGATAGGCCCAGGGAAGGTCTGAGCGTTCCCGCAATCCCTTTTCCGCCCATTCGCAGGCCTGCTCGTATCGCTCGGCGACAAAGTGCGCCAAGGCGATGCCGACATAGATATTGAAGTTGAAGGGATCGAACGGGCTCAGCCGCCGGGCCCGCTCGAAATGGGCCAATGCGGTCTCCGCATCGCCGCGATAGACATGAACATAACCGCTGCGGATCCAGGCCCAGGTCGAGTTCGGATCGAGGCGCAGCGCGCGTTCGGTCAGTTCCGCCGCCTGCTCCAGGTCATGGGCGAGCAACATGACCGTTGCCGCGACCATCGCCAGGACCGTGGGATCCTCCGCGTCGAACTTCAGCGCCGCCCGCGCCAGATCGAGGCCGTCGCCGCGCGTTCTATCCGGCGTTGCGGTCCAGTCATTGCAGTACTGCCAGGCATGCGACCAGCCCGCCAGCGCGTTTGCCACGCCATGGCTTGGGTCGAGCTTGATCGCCTCCGCCGTCAAGCGCAGCGCCTCGGTGGAATCGGCCGAGGTCAGCGCCCAGACGTGGGGCAAGGCGCGCATCACATAATCGTGGGCCTCGAGATTTTGCGGCCGCTTGCGCCGGGCGCGCTCGATCTCAGCCGTTCGGATGGTCGGCGCGATGGCGCTGACCACGGATTCGGTGATGCGGTCCTGCAGATCGAAAATGTCCTCGATCCGCCCGTCATAGCGCTCGGCCCAGATATGGACACCCGAGTCCGCGTCGACGAGTTGAGTGGTGATTCGGACCCGGTCTCCCGCCCGCCCGATGCTGCCCTCCAGGAGGTAGCGAACGCCGAGTTGTTTTCCCACCTGGATCGGATCGACTCTCTGGCCGCGATAGCGGATGGTCGAGCTGCGGGCGATGACGGTGAAGGACCGCACGCGGGCGAGCGCAGCGGTGATCTGCTCCACCACGCCATCGGCGAAGTACAGCCGGTCGGGCTCCTCGCTGCGGTTCTCGAACGGCAGCACGGCGATCGCCGGTGACCTGCACTCGATTGCCGGCGGCGCCAAGTCGCTTTCTCCTTCGAGGCGCGCAATCAGCGCGTCGAACTCCGGATGCCCGTGCAACGGCTGCAGCGAGCTGTCGCGCTTCAGCCAGCCGAAATTGACACGCCGCCCCGCCGCCGGACCTGTAAAAACGCGCTGCAGGTGGCTGAACGCCTTGTCAATCCGCCCCACCGCCCCATAAGCGCAAGCCAGATTGTAATTGACGACCTTGTTGTCGGTATCGATTGCAGCCGCTCGATCCGCCCAGGCTTCGGCCACCGTCTTGTCGCCGACATCCGCTTGCACCGATGCGCCAAAAGCGAGGGCGCCGGCGTTGTCGCCATGGCTGGTGATGACCGCCTCCAATCGCTCGAGGCTGCGCTGTCCCGCCGATTGCATCTCCTCTTCGCGGCCCAGAGAGCGATAGGTGGCGACCGCGACTCCCAGGGCCAGGAAATCTCCGGGATGCAACTCGGCCGCTTTTTCGAGGCAAATAGCGGCCTGTTCATAGCGGCCTTGGGCCTGATGATTGCGGCCGGCGAAATAGAATGCCTCGAACAGGTCGGGCCCGTTGCGCATCGCGAGCTCCAACGCGCCGTCCGCCTCCCGATAGCGGCCGGCGACATGAAGCGCCAGCCCTTTGGCTGCCAGCGCCTCCGGCAGCTCCGGGTCCAAGACCAGGGCGCGCTCGCTGTTGGCGAGGACTTCATCGAATGTAACGCCGGCATCGCCCATGCAGAGGCGATAGGAATCGCAGTTGGCGATCCCCGCATAGGCGCGGGCATAGCGAGCATCGGTTTCGATGGCCCTGCCGAATTCGCCACGGGCCACGCGCAATGCCCGCGTGTCCCTGCCGTTGTGCAGGAAGAGGGAGCGTCCCATCAGATAGTGCTGATAGGCTTCCGGGCTGCCGGTCGGGCGGCTGGTGACCGCGGCGATTTCCTGGGGCAGCAGCTTCAGCTTGAGCGCGCCGACGATGCTCTGCGACATTTCATCCTGGAGTGAGAATATCTCCTCCCAGGCGTGATCGTAACGCTCGGCCCAGACATGCAGGCCGGTGCGGCCATCGATAAGCTGGCCGGTAATGCGCATGCGGTCTTCGGCGCGGCGCAAGCTGCCAACCAGCAGATAGTCGACCTTCAGCTCGCGGGCAATCTGCAGAATATCAGCGACCTTGCCCTTGTAGGCGACCCCACTGTTGCGCGCGACGACCGACAGCGCGGAGATGCGCGACAGGTCGGTGATGATGTCCTCCGTCAGGCCGTCGGCGAAGTAATCCTGATCGGGATCGCCGCTGATATTGACAAAGGGCAGAACGGCGATCGACGGGCGGTGGGCGCCGCCCGGGACCGGCGCCGCGGCATTGGTCTCGAGCTGGAAACGCCGCCGCAACGCCTCATACTCGCCATGGCCGCGAAGCGGCCAGAGCGCGGTATCGTATTCCATCCAGTCGACGAAGGCGCGCCGGCTTGTCGGCGTTTCGGGAAAGGCGCGCCTCAAGCAATCGACGGCGTCATCCAGCTTGCCAAGAGCCGCGTAGGTGCAGCCCAGATTGTAGCAGGTCACCACGTCGCCGGGCTCGATGGCGACGGCGCGGTTCGCCCATTCCTCCGCGCGCTCGGCGTTGCCCACTTCGGCCTGAATGATGGCACCGAAGGCAAGCGCACAGGCATTGTCCGGCTGGCCGGCGAGCTCGAACTCCAGCCGGTCGAGGCATCGCCGGGCCGCGGCCATGGCGTCGTCGTGGCGATTCAAGGCGCGGTATTCGTCGACCGCAAGGCCGAGAGCCCGGAAATCGCTGGAGTTCAGTTCAGCCGCGCGCTCGAACAGCCGCGCGGCCTTGGCGTGAAGGCCCTGTGTCCGGCAATGTCGGGCATAGAAGAAATGCGCCTCGTAGAGGTCCGGCCCCAGCCGCACCGCATCCTCGAACGCGGCACTTGCTTCGGCGGGACGGCCGGACGTGTAGAGCGCGAGCCCCTTGGCCGCATGCGCTTCCGCCAGGTTCGGTTCCAGCGCGATGGCGCGCTCGCTGTTGGCGAGAATGTCATCGAGCGTGGCGCTGGGCACATCCAGCAGCAGCCGATAGCTGTCGCAGTTGGCGACACCGGCAAGTGCGCGCGCATAGTTCGGATCGATCTCGATCGCCTTGGCGAAGAGCTGGCGCGCCACCTCCAGGGCCCGCTTGGCCCAGACGCCCTTGAGGAAGAAGGACCGGCCCATGAGGTAGTACTGATACGCCTCGGCGCTGGTGGTCGCCGGCCGGCGCGTCGAGGTGATCTCTTGCGGCAGGAGCTGAAGCTGGAGTGCGGCGACGATGCCACGGGCGATCTCGTCGCGCAGGGAGAAGATGTCTTCCCAAGGGCGGTCATAACGTTCCGCCCAGACATGCAGGCCGGTGCGTCCGTCCACAAGCTGGGTGGCGATGCGCACCTGGGCGCCCATGCGGCGCACGCTGCCATCGAGGAGGTAGCAAACATCCAAATCCTTGGCGACCTGCTGGATGTCGATAGTCTGGCCCTTGTAGGCGAACGAACTGCTGTGCGGCGTGACATACAGCGTCGAAAGCTCCGCCAGGTCGGCGATGATGTCTTCGGTCAGACCATCGGCGAAATAGTCCTGTTCAGGATCGCCGCTGATATTGGCAAAGGGCAGCACGGCAATGGCCGGCCGTGCCGCCCCGGGCAGCGTTGCGTCTGCCGGAAGCAGCCCCGCCTTGCGCAGACCCTCGAGCAGATGCAATTGGTCCGCCGGCTGGCGATAGGGTTCCTTGGCCAGCAAGCCGGCGCCGGAAAATTCAGGCGTCGTTGCCAGCAACTTTGCCGACAATTCCCGCGCTCGCTCGGCTTGGCCGCCCTTAGCGTGGCTGGCGGCAAGGTATGCCTGTGCCCAGGCAGGCAAGGAGGGCGACCGGCCGAACGAAGCAATCGCCTCGTCATAGCGCCGCGCATTGAAGCAGGTCGCGCCCAGAATGTGCCAATACCAGGTCGGATCGAAATGCGGGTCGCGCTGCTTTGCGCGCTGGAGCCAGTCTAGGCCCTCTTCCGGCCGGCCCAGGAAGTTGCAGACGGCGCCCATGGCGGACAGCTCGTCGGGACTGTTGGGGTTCAGCTCCAGCGCCCGGCCGTAGGCTTCCTCGGCGGCGTCGTAGGACCGGCGGTGCAGCAGAATCCAACCCAGCGTCTCCTGGCACTCGCTGTCGTTGCGATCGAGCGTGACTGCCTTTTGCGCATGTTCGAAGGCGTGCTCCAGGATTTCGTCGGATGCGGTCGGCGCGCGAAACCAATCGCGCATCAGCGTCATCGCCATGCCGGCATGGGCCCTGCCATAGGTCGGATCCAGGGAGACCGCCTGTTCGTAGAATCGGCGCATCTCGGTTTCCGCAACGGGGTCGCCGATCCGCATCGAGGCTGCCTGGGCGCGCAGCACGCACTCATAGGCGGCCAAGTTGGCCGGCGGCTTCCGTTTGGCCTGCGCCGAACCGATCGCCTGAACCCGCCCTGCCAGCGTGGCGGCAATGGTCCGGACGAGATCGTCGGCAACAGCAAAGATGTCCTCCGCCCGCCGGTCGAAGCGCTCGGCCCATAGCTGTTGACCACTCGCGGCATCAAGAAGCTCGGCGGCAAGCTTCATCCGCGGGCCGCGCCGCTGCAGGCTGCCGGTCACGATGTAGCCGGCGCCGAGCTCGCGGCCGATCTGCTTCACATCGCCGCCCTGCCGGCGGAAGCGCGCTGAACGGTTCCGCGCCACCACATCCAGCAACCGAAAGCGCCCGAGGTCGGCGATGATGTCCTGGGTCAATCCATCGGCAAAATAGTTCTGCGCGGCATCGCCGCCGATGTTCGCAATAGGCAGAACGGCGATCACCACCCGGGGCTGCGCGCGATGTGTCGCGGATGTGATCGACGATTCGCGCGCCGAGTCGTTGGCGCGCTCGGGATCGACGCGCAAATCCGCGACGAAGCGCACGCCACGGCCATGGACCGTGCGGATGAACCGCTGCTGTTCGCCGTCGTCGCCGATGGCGCGCCGCGCCGACTTGATCCGGCTGGCGAGTGTGGAGTCCGAGACAATGCGCCCGCCCCAGACATTCTCGATCAGGTCGTTCTTGGTGACCAGGCGGTCGGGGTTCTTTGCGAGATAGAGCAGCAGCTCGAAGACCTGCGGCTCGACCGCGCAGGGCTGCCCGTCCCGGCGCAACTCGAACGCCGCCACGTCGATTTCGCAATCGCTGAACTGAATATGCAAGGGACTGGCCTCTGCCATGCGCCGCGTCGCATTGGATCCAACACCATTGTCTCAGGTCTATTCACCCCTCCGCAAGTTGTCGCGCGAGAATCCATGTTTTCTACATGAATTCTTCGGACACGCTTCAAGCGCTGCGGGCCGGGTAAGCCTAGGTTGTAGCTGCGGCAAACAGGCTACCCGGAGTTGCCGGGGTCCCGGAACCGCGCGGATCACCGTTTTGTGGCGGTTCGCAATTCGAATCAACGGTTTGGAGATGGATCGATGGGTTCCGGTACCGTCCCGAGAGCAACCTTAACAACGCCCGCCGGCTGCTACGCCTAACCGGACCCTCATGCTTTCGCGCACGAATATTGCGCCGCCCCTGGCGGCCGGCCGCAACGTCCTGGGCGCCCTGTGCCGCGGGCTGCCGCGGATGCGGGCCGCCGTCGAAGCCTGCCTGCGGCGCAGCCGCCGGCGCCGCGCCCTGATCCGGCTCGGCGACGGCCTGCTGCAGGATATCGGCTTGCCGGCGGAACAAAGGAACGCCGGCACACTCATGCCGTTTCGATTGCCGCGGCAATTCTGAACGGTGGGGCCGACGCTCCGAAATCACGTCACCCAGTCACATCAGCAAGGGAAAACAGACGATGCGGCAATGCGCTGACTTTTGGACGGCAACGAAGAAGTTCCGGCGGGCACTGTTCCTGATCGCCGCCCTGCTGCCGCTCACCGGCTTTGCCGGATGCCCACCGACAGAGCAGGAGGGTTGCCAAGGCAATTGCGAGGGCGGCGGTGGGGAAAGCGGCAGCGACAGCAACAGCAGCGGTGGAGGCTACTAGGAAATAATTCAATAGAACGAAAACGGCGCGATGGGAAACCGAGGGGCCACTTGGTTCAAATCGGCAAAGGAGAAGCCTTCATGAATGGGTTTTCACGTAACGGCATCGGCTATCGGATGATAAGTTCCACGGTGTTCTTGGGGCTATTGCTCGGCCTGTCGGGTTGCTACGAAGACGGCGCCCTTCTCAGAAGTTGTTATCACGCGGGCGCGAGATGCGGCTGGAACAACGACCACGGCAACAGCAGCGACAGCAGTCCACCGAGCCCAGTCAGTCCGGGTAACCCGGCTCCGGCTCCGGGGCCGGCCCCCAGCCCGTCCTAAGCCGGTGCCGCTCCGGTCATTGCCGCTGTCATTCACGATGACCGGAGGAACGGTGAAGTACGACCGCTTCCCGCCGCGCATCCGGGGCCTCGAACCGCTCAGTCGGCGGTTCGAGGCGCTCCGCCTGGCGAAGCGGAGCAGCGATGTGCCGTTCGCCATTCATCCGGCGGGCACGCGGATCGAGGCACCTATCCACGACACCGAAGAGTTCGAGTTCCGGTTCACGCCGGAAGGAGCGAAGTCATGACATTCAGCACGAAAGAACCGGCGCGCTGGCCGGCGATCATTCCGGCCCGGCTTGCCAGTCTGCTGCAGCGGTCAATGCCGCGATGGCTGCTGGCGGACAGGCCGGCGGAGATCGCGAAAGCGGCACCGCGGATCGATGCGGATGAATCCACCGGCGAGCGGCAGCCCGAGACGCTGCCCTGGTGGACCTCGCATCACCCGGCGCTCAGCTTCCGCGGGCGGCGCGCCGATCCGTCCGACAATGAGAACTTCTAGCTGTTCGATCGCAGCGTCTACATCCAGCCCGCTACGTGAGTAGAGCGGCCGGTGCACAGGCCCGGCGGCTCTGTTCACCCAACGGAGGCGTACCTGCCTCCGTTGGGATCGAGCCGTTCAGGCCTTGATGCCGCCCATGGCGCAGATCAGCTTCCAGGATTTCTCGTCAATAGGCATGACCGACAGGCGCGACTGCTTGACCAGGCCCAGATTGGCCAGCTTCGGCTCGGCCTTGATCGCGGCCAGGGTCACCGGCGTTTTCAGCGGCTGCTTCGGCTTGATATCCACCATGCCCAGCTTGCCGGTCTTGTCCTTCGGATCGGGATGGAAGGCGCGCGCGATCTCGGCGATGCCCACCACCTGCGGCCCGGCGCCGGAGTGATAGAAGAAGCTGAGATCGCCCTTCTTCATCCCCCGCAGATTGATCAGCGCCTGGGGATTCTTGACGCCGCTCCAATCGGTGACGCCGTCCTTGTTGAGCTGCTCCCAGGAATAGGTCGCGGGTTCGGATTTCACGAGCCAATAGGCCACGGCGCCCTCCGGCTTACTTCTTGGGATAGGTTTGCCGCCAGGCGGTGATATTGACTGTCTGGAACAGTCCCGCCTTGCGATAGGGGTCGCCGGCGGAGAATTTCTCCGCCGCCGCGCGATCGGGCAAATCCAGGATCAGCAGGCTGCCGATCATGGTCTGATGGTCATCGGCCAGCAGCGGCCCGGCGAAGATAATCTTGTCCTCATAATCCACGAGATAGGCGAGATGATCGGGACGGGCCGCCATGCGAACGGCATTGCTGTTCGGCTTGTCGAGGCAATGGATGGCGAATGGCACGCGACCTCCTCTGCAACTCAATGTGGAATTCCGTTTGTGACGAATTGTGCTCCTAACATAGCATCGGCGCCAGGCCTGACCATGGGCAAGCCGTTAGCGAGAGGTGATAATCAATGTGGCCGTTTTCAAAAGGACGGATGGTGCGTGAGCGGGACTCTGTCCGCGCGGCATTCTCGCGCTACATGTCGCCGGCATTGATCGAGAAACTATCGAAGGCGCCGTTTGACCGTTCCCTGGAAAGGCGCAGGATTATCTTGGCATTGCTCCAAATTCGCGACGATGACCCGACAATTCTGGCCGAACGACTAAAGTACTCCATCGACATCGCCGCCGAGGCACAGGGAATGATCGACTTCATGCCACCCTTCCTCTTGGTCACCTTTGGTTTTCCGTTGACCGACATGCCAGAGAACTTGCGCTCGCAGCGCCAACAGATGGTTGAAAAACTGCTTAGCGATTGCGGCCGTGACATCCGCATCGTCTACGGTGAAGCAGACGGCTTGGTCGGCAATATCGGCTCAGAGCGGCGATTCAACTACGGCGCGGTCATCCCTGGGTTCAGCACCGCGATGCAACGGCTCCTGGCTCTTGATTTTGGGGTGGCGTCCGAGGTGCAGTTGTAGGCTTCGTTGCCCTCTTGCTTCGCTGCGTAAATGTCAGGCGATGCCGGTTTCCTCTTTGAACGGCCGGTTGAGCAGGGCTGTGATGGTATGGCCGATATCGGCGTTGTGGTCGACGATGGCGTCGACAGCCTCGGCGATCGGCATCTCGATCTTCAGGTTGCGGGCGCGGGCGGTCACAGCGCCGGCGCTCCATAGACCTTCGGCGACCGTGCGTCTGCCAGCCAGGTAATCCGCGAGCTTTTGTCCTTCCCCCAGCGCGATCCCGAGCGAGAGATTGCGCGACTGCCGGCCGTTGCAGGTGAGGGTGAGATCGCCGAGGCCGGAGAGTCCCATCAGCGTCGCCGGCTGAGCGCCCAGGGCGAGACCGAGGCGCATGATCTCGGCAAGGCCACGGGTCAGCAGCGCGGCGCGGGCGTTGTCACCCAGCTTGCGGCCCATGGCGATGCCGCAGGCGATGGCCAGCACGTTTTTCACGGAGCCACCCACCTCCGCGCCGATGGGATCGGCGGAGAGATAAGGCCGGAACGCCGGCGTGCCCAGCGCCTGCAAGAGATCGCGGCCGAGAGTTGAGTCGGCCGCCGCCAGAGTCACTGCGGTCGGCAATCCACGCGCCACTTCGGCGGCGAAGGTGGGACCGGACAGCACGGCGATGGCCGCGCGCGGCAGCGCTTCCGCCGCCACTTCCGTCATCAGCTTGCCACTGCCCTGCTCGAAGCCCTTGCAGCAGAGGACGACCGGGACGCCGTCGCGCATATATGAAACGGCGCGCGCGGCAACGTCCCGCAGATGCTGCGCCGGCGTCACCCAGAGAACCGCATCGGCCTCGTGCAGCGCGGCAAGATCGTTGGTCGCGCGGATCGCCGTGTCGAGCGTGACATCGGGCAGGTAGTTCTTGTTGCTGTGCCTGTCGTTGATCTCCGCCGCGATCTCAGGCGAACGCGCCCAGATCGTGACCTCGCGCCCGGCGCGCCGCGCGACGGTCGCTAGTGCGGTGCCCCACGCGCCAGCGCCGACGATGGCGATGCAACTCAAACTCGCCATCTACGCCTTCACCCCCGCGCCGATGGCCTTCGGCGCTGACGGGTCCAACGGCCAGCGGGGGCGCGGGGCGAAGTCGAAGCCGTCGGTCAGGCCTTTGCGGAATCGCTCGATGCCGGCCCAGGCGATCATGGCGGCATTGTCGGTGCAGAGCTTCGGCGGCGGCGCGATCAGCCGCAGGCCGGTTTCCGCGCAGAGCGACTTCAGAGATTCGCGGATCGCGCCGTTCGCGGCCACGCCGCCGGCGACCACCAACGTGTTGATCTGCGGGTGCCGGGCACAGGCCTGCGCGATGGCATTGCGCGTGCGGTCGGCGAGGCAATCGGCGATGGCCGATTGCAGCGCGGCGGCCAGATCGGCGCGGTCCTGGTCGCCAAGGTGAGCGGGCTCGCTCGCCAGATCCAGCACCCGGTGCCGCAGCGCCGTCTTCAAGCCGGAGAAGGAGAAATCGCAGCCCTCGCGGCCCAGCATCGGCCGGGGCAGATCGAACCGCCTGCCATTGCCCGCCCGCGCCGCCGCCTCCACCGCCGGGCCGCCGGGGAATCCCAGCCCCAGCAGCTTGGCGCCCTTGTCGAAGGCCTCGCCCGCCGCGTCGTCGACGGTGGTGCCGAGCCGGCGATAGCGGCCCACATCCTCGACGATCAGGAGCTGGCAATGGCCGCCGGAGACCAGCAGCAGCAGATAGGGAAAGGCGATGTCGTCGGTCAGCCGCGCGGTCAGCGCATGGCCCTCCAGGTGATTGACGGCGATGAACGGCTTGCCATGGACGGCGGCGATGGCCTTGCCGGTCATGACGCCGACGATGACGCCGCCGATCAGGCCGGGACCGCCGGTCGCGGCGATGGCGTCCAAGGCTCCGAACTCCAGCCCGGCCGCCTTCATCGTCTCGGCGATCAGCCGGTCCAGATGGTCCAGATGGCTGCGGGCGGCGATCTCCGGCACCACGCCGCCATAGGGCCGGTGCTCGGCAAGCTGGGACAGCACCCGCTCGGCGACGATCTGCCGGTCGCCGCCGACGATGGCGGCCGCCGTCTCGTCGCAGCTCGTTTCGATGCCCAGGATGAGGGGGTAAGTCATGGCTGGCGCAATCTAAGGCCTTGGAATGACAATGACCATTCCCTGAACCGGGCTGGGTGCCCTTGCGCGGCGCCGCCGGGCAGCCTAAACCGGAACCCATGGGCGATTTACCCTATTCCGGCAAGCAGCCGCTGCGCATCGGCACCCGCGGCAGCCCGCTGGCGCTGGCCCAGGCGGAGGAATTGAAGCGGCGGCTGGGCGAGGCCCATCCGGCCCTGCGCAAGGCCGGCGCGGTCGCGATCACGGTCATCAAGACCACCGGCGACAAGGTACAGGATCGCAAGCTGATGGAAATCGGCGGGAAGGGCCTGTTCACCAAGGAGATCGAGGAGGCGCTGCTGGCGGGAACCGTCGATTGCGCCATCCATTCCGCCAAGGACATGGAGACCTGGCTGCCCGACGGGTTGATCATCGGCTGCATCTTGCCGCGGGAGGATCCGCGCGACGTGCTGTTCGCCAAGAAAGCGAAGAGCATCGCCGAACTGCCGAAAGGGGCCGTGGTCGGCACTTCATCACTGCGGCGCCAGGCGCAGCTGCTGGCGAGGCGGCCGGATCTCAAGGTGGTTTCCCTGCGCGGCAATGTGCAGACGCGGCTGGCGAAGCTGGCGGCCGGCGATGTGGATGCGACGCTGCTGGCGCTGGCCGGGTTGAAGCGGCTGGGCCTGGCGGAGAAGGCCAAGGCGGTGTTGTCCACCGAAGAGATGCTGCCGGCGGTGGCCCAGGGCGCGCTGGCGATCGAGATCCGCGCCGACAACCAGGAAATCCAAGCGGTGCTGGCGCCCTTGAACGACGCGATCAGCGAGCAGCAGGTGACGGCGGAGCGCGCCTGCCTGGCGGAGCTGGACGGCTCCTGCCACACGCCGATCGCGGCGCTGGCGGAACCGAAGAGCGACGGCGCGACCTTCCGCCTCAGGGCCTTGATCGCGCTCCCCGACGGCAGCAAGGTTCATGACTGCGACTGGCTCGGCTCGGCGGAGAATCCGCAGGCGCTGGGCAAGGCCGTGGGTGCTGCGCTCAAGGGCGCGGCTGATGCATCTTTCTTCAAGGCAATGACTCCATGACACTGCGCGCATTGATCACCCGGCCGGAAGAGGATGCGGCGCCGCTGGCGGCGGCGCTGATTCAGCGGGGCATCGAAACTTCGATCGAGTCGCTGCTGTCGATCCGCACCTTGCCGGAAGCGGAGATCGACCTTGCCGGCGTGCAGGCGCTGCTGTTCACCAGCGCCAATGGCGTGCGCGCTTTTGCAGAGTTGGCCGCCGCAAAGGGACTCGCCGGCTGGCGCGATCTGCCGGTGCTGGCCGTCGGCGACGCCACCGCGCGCACCGCCCGGGCCGCCGGCTTTACGGATGTGGAAAGCGCCGCCGGTAATGTGGAATCGCTGGCTGAACTGGCGGCGGCGAAACTCGATCCGCAGAAAGGCCCGCTGTTCCACGGCGCGGGCAGCGCAGTAGCCGGCGATCTCGCGGGGATACTGAGCGGGCGCGGCTTCGAACTTCGCCGCAGCATGATCTATGAGGCGCGGCCGGCGGATTCGCTATCACCAGCGACGGTCGAGGCGCTGGAGAGCGGCGGCTTCGACCTCATGCTGTTCTTCTCGCCGCGCACCGCCGCGACTTTTGCGGCGCTGACTCAGGCGGCCGGCGACAAGGCGGTGGAGGGCTGCCGCCGCGCGGCGGCGCTGTGCCTCAGTCCGGCAGTGGCCAATGTGCTGGGCGCGCTGCCGTTCCGTTCGATGGAGAGCGCCGATCATCCGGATCTGCCCTCGATGCTGCAGCTGGTGGAGAGAATGGCGGGAACAGGCAGCGAGTTCGCCGAGTCCGGAACCGGAGAAGATCATCGACGTAACGCCGTCGGCGGCCGCGCCACCGCCGCAACCGGCCTGGGTGCCGCCGGCGAAGACTCGCGCGCCCTGGCTCGCCACCGTGGCGGCTGCGGCGATATCAGCGGCCATCGTTGCGGCAATCGTCAGCGTCTTGCTGCGGCCCGAAGCGGCGATAACATCGGCCGGTGTCAGCGCGGCAGTCGAGGAACGGCTGTCGGCGGCAGAGAAATCCTCGGCCGATCTCACGGCGCGCCTGAATGCTGCAGAAGATGCGAGCACCGCGGTAAAGGACGAGCTGACAAAGCTGGCCGGCGATCTCGCGACGCTGCGCACGGACATGACCAGCCTGGCGACGGGCACCGGCGATGATGGCGTCGCGGTGTCGCAGATGACGGCGCTGGCCGACCGTTTGGCGACGGCGGAAGAGAAGCTAAAGACCCTTTCGGCACCCGCGGCTGATGGCGGCATCGAAGGCGACACGGCGGTGCGCCTCTCGGCCGAGAACATTCAGATGAAGAACGACCTGCAGGCGCTGCGCGAGTCGCTGGCGCAGGCAACGGCAGCCAACAATCAGCTCACCTCGCGGCTCGGCGAGCTGGAAGGCAATGTGCGCGATAGCCGCGCCGCCGGCGCCCAGGCCGCGCTGGTGCTGGCCGTCGCCAGTCTAACGAAAACAATGGCGACAGCGGATCCCTTCGCAGCACCGCTGACGGCGCTGAAGGACATCGCCGCCACCGACAGTGCCCTGGCGCAAAAAGTGGACGGCGCGGCGACGGCGGTTGCCGGTTTCGGCGACAAGGGAGTGCCGACGACGGCGATGCTCGCCGCGTCATTTCCCGCGGTCGCCGATGGCGTCGCGCGCGCCGCGCAGAAAGCGGAGACCGCCGACAGCGCCGCCGCCGATGACGGCTTCCTCAGCAAGACCTGGCGCAAGATCAGCGATGGCGTGTCCGACGCCGTCACCGTGCGGCCCGAAGGCGAGGTGGAGGGCGACGGCCCGCTGGAGCGGCTGGCGCGGGCCGAAGCGCGCCTGGCCGAATTCAAGCTGGCCGATGCGGTCGCCGAGCTGGACGGGTTGAGCGGCGCGCCGCGGGTTGCCGCCGCCGCCTGGCTCGATCAGGCAAAGGCGCGGCTGGCCACCGACAAGGCGATCGAGGAACTCCAGGCGCTGGCGCTGGGACAGCTCGCCGCGCCCGCGGCAAACGGCGCCGGCGGCTGACGGTATCGCCGATGCGGCGCGCCCTGCTTCTGCTGATCCTGCTCGGGCTGCTGTTCGCGGCCATCTGGCTGTTCAAGACCCAGCCGGGCGCGGTGACCTTGCATTGGTTCGATCATCGCATCGACACCAGCATGGGGGTGCTGGCGGCGCTGCTGTTCCTGGTCATCGCGGCGGCGATCTTCGTCAATTGGATCTGGCGCACGGTGGTGGGCGCGCCCAGCGATTATGCGCGCTACCGCCATGAGCGGCGGCGGGTGAAGGCCTATCAGGCGCTGACCCACGGCTTTGCGGCCATCGCCACCGGCGACGCGGCGGAAGCTAGGCGCCGCGCGAAACAGGCGGGGGCGCTGCTGAAGGACGCGCCGCTGGCGCGGCTGCTGCAGGCGCAGACGGCGGAACTGGAAGGCGACCGGCGCAGTTCCGCGCGCCATCTGCAGGCGCTGCTGTCGAGTCCGGAGACGTCGTTCCTGGCGCTGCGCGGCCTGTTCCACCAGGCGATGGCCGACGGGAAGGAGAACGAGGCGCTGCGTCTGGCGCGGCAGGCGGTGATGGAACGGCCGGGCACCTCCTGGGCGGTGTCGGCGCTGCTGGACCTGGAACTCAAGCGCGGCGATCTGGCGGCGGCGGAGAAGGCGCTGGACAGCGCCGAGCGCGCGCGGCTGATCGACGCGCCGCGGGGCAAGCGCATCCGCGCCGTATTGCTGACCGAGCGGGCGCGGCAGGCGCCGGCCGAGGAACTCAGCGGCGCCATCGACCGGCTGCGCCAAGCCACGAAGCTGTCGCCCGATCTGGTCCCGGCGCGGGTCTTGTTGGCGCGGGCCTTGCTGCAAGCGGGCCGCACCAAGGAGGCCTACAAACTCGCGGCTCAGGGCTGGGGCGAGGCGCCCCATCCCGATCTGGCCGCGGCGCTGCTCGCCATGGACAGCTCGGACTCGCCGATCTCCCGCCTCAAGCGGGTGGAGAAGCTGGTGGCCACGGCGCCGGCCCATCTGGAAAGCCGGCTGCTGCTGGCCGAGGCCAATCTGGCGGCCGAGCTCTGGGGCCCGGCGCGGGCGCAGCTGGAAGAAGCCCGGACGGCGCTGGGCAATGGCGTGCATCCGCCCCGCCGGCTGGCGCGGCTGATGGCGCGGCTGGAGGAATCCGAGGGCAAGGACCCGTCGGCCGCCCATCGCTGGCTGCTGCTGGCGGCCGAAGCGGCGCCCGAACATGGCTGGCTCTGCAGCGCCTGCGGCGCGCCCTCGGCGATGTGGAGCGCCAATTGCAGCCATTGCCGCAGCTTCGACTCCCTGCGCTGGCGGGCGGTGACCCAGGATGTGCTGGAACTGCTGCCGGCTGCCGCGGCGCCGGCCGGCGGCGATTCCCCGGCCTTGCCGCGGCCCGGCGACAGCGGCCCGCGGCCGTCCTTGGGCCCGCCGGGCGCCGAGGTGGCGCCGGTTGACGCCGCGCGCCGCGTGAATTAGCGTGCCGCCGCCCTCAAGTCCCCGGGTTCCCTTAAGAATTCAGGACCCATAATGCAGGGATCGCCGCAGTAGCTCAGTTGGTAGAGCAACGCATTCGTAATGCGTGGGTCGGGGGTTCGAGTCCCTCCTGCGGCACCAGTTTTCCGGCGATTCCCAATGCAGCCAATCGACATTCGCGCCTTCTCGATGGCGCGGAATAAAGCTCGCGGCGAGTCGTTGTTGGCTTGAGGATGCCGTCTGCCCTGGATTGGGTGGACCGGCCCCGGGAGAACGGGACTTGAGTCAGCAGGTTAAGGCGGAAATG
Source organism: uncultured Alphaproteobacteria bacterium (assembly GCA_963851215.1). GTDB lineage: Bacteria > Pseudomonadota > Alphaproteobacteria > Dongiales > Dongiaceae > DATKFM01. Next base: position 301,717 of record CAWKOG010000019.1, on the reverse strand, counting down.
GTGAGCCTCCTGCCGCGGTTGCGGCGGTTTGCCTATGGCCTGACCGGCTCCTTGGATGAGGGCGACGACCTGACGCAGGCCGCTTGCGAGAAGGCGCTGCGCAGCCTGGCGCAATTCACGCCGGGTACGCGGCTGGATAGCTGGATGTATCGCATCGCGCAGAATCTCTGGATCGACCGCCGCCGCAGCCAGCGGGCGCAGCGCGAGCTGAGCGTGGAACCAGCCGACATGGAAGCTCTGGCCACCGCCGACGCGGCGCGGGAGATGGAGCAGCGGTTGGACTTGGCGGATGTGCGGCGCGAGGTGGCCCGGCTGCCGGAAGACCAGCGGGCGGTGCTGCTGCTGGTCTCGGTCGAGGGTTGCGGCTACCGGCAAGCGGCGGAGATTCTGGATATTCCCATCGGCACGGTGATGAGCCGCCTGGCCCGGGCGCGACTGGCGCTCGGCCGCGTGCTCTCGGTCAGGAAGGAGCTGCCGGAAACGGCAAGGACGCAGCCATGATGAATCAGCAGCCACGGGTTTGGGCAGAAAGCTTGCTGGTCGCCTATGTCGACGGACAGCTCGATGCGGCGCAAGCGCAGGCGGTTGAGGATGCGTTGCGCGACGATGCGGAAGCGCGAGCGATCGTCGGCGTGTTGCGCGGCAGCGCTTCGGCCGTGAAGCAGGCCTATGACGAAGTGCTGGAACGGCCGCTGCCGACGGGCCTGCGCGACCTCTTCGCGGATCTGCCGCCGGAGGCGGCGACACCACCTGCTGAAATCGTCGCGTTACGTCCACGCCGCACGGCGATGCAACGGCTGCTGCCGCTCGCGGCATCGATTGCCGCACTGCTGATCGGTTTCGGCGCCGGATATATCTCCTTCGGTGATCGCGCCAGCTTCACGCCGGCCGGAGAGGAACCGCGCGGCGAGCTGTATCTGGCGGCATTGCAGCGGGCCCTGGATACGCCGGGCACCGGTGTAGTCCAGGATTACGCCGACGCGGCAGCCGGCATCAGCGGCAAGGTGACTGTGGTCGGCCCGGTCGCGACGGCCAATCTCGGCGATTGCCGCGAGTTCCGTCATGATGCCGTCAGCGGCTCCAAGACGGCGACGATTTTCGGCATCGCTTGCCCCGGCGCGGCCGGCAGCTGGGTTGTCGAGGTCGAAGGTCCCGCCGGCGAGTAGATGGCTCTACAGAAAATGTCGCTTCAGCAGCCATCGCCGATTATGCCGAAACCGCGGCTGCTCTTCATCTCCGCGGCGCTCGTCATCGCCGCCTTCCTGGCGGCGGCGATCCTTGCCGGTGCCGTTCAGGCCGACGATGGCGGCGACGGGAGTGGTCATGGCGGCGACGATGGCGGCAATAGCGGCCATGGCAGCGGCAGTTCCGGCTCCGGCAGTTCTGGTTCAGACGGCGACGACGGCGAGTCCGAGGACAATAGCGGCCCCGGACCGAATAGCGGTCCGGGTTCTGGCGACGACGACGATGACGGCGAGTCCGAAGAGGGCGATGATCATGGCGCCGCCGGTGCCGGCAGCGATCGCGGCAACGATCCTTATGTGCGCGGCGAGATCGTCGTCGCCGATGTAGACGAAACCGAATTGAGCGTGATCCGCGGTTATGGCTTCCGCGTGCTGGAAGAAACACGGCTCGAAGCGCTGGGCCTGACCATCCTGCGGCTCGCGGTACCCTCGGGCTGGGCCGAGGACCGGGCGCGCGCGCAGATTGCCACGGCGCTGCCCGGCGTCATCGTCGATGTGAATTCGCTTTATGCCATGCAGGGCCAAACGACGTTGCCCCCGCCCGGCTATGCACAGCAGATGATCGGCTGGCGCTACGCCGCCCCCGGCTGCGGCCGCGGCATGAAGATCGGCATGCTGGACACCGCGGTCGAGCAATCACTGCCGGAATTTTCCGGAGCACGGGTGACGCAGCAAAGCTTGGCGCTGAAAGCCGCGCCGGCATCCCACGGAACTGCGATCGCCGCGATTCTCGTCGGGCAGCCTGGAGCAAGTCTCATACCGGGTCTTGTTCCCGAAGCGGAACTCAGCGTCGCCGCGGTATTCGCCGCCGATGCGGATGATAGGCTGAGCGCCGATGCGATCGCCCTGGTTGGCGGGCTCGACTGGCTGGCGAAACGCAAGGTCGAAATCGTGAATATGAGCCTGGCGGGCGAACCGAATGCGCTGGTCGAACTCGCGATCAGGCGTTTGAGCGCGCGCGGCATGCTGTTCGTCGCCGCCGTCGGCAATGGCGGCGCGGAATCGGCGCCCGGGTTTCCGGCGTCACTGTCCGATGTCATCGGCGTCACGGCGATCGACAGCAGCGGCGCGCTCTACAAGAACGCGCCTCGCGGCGGCGAAATCGATTTCTCGGCACCGGGCGTGCGCATCTGGGGCCCGAGCGGCGGCAGCGCCGCCGGCCGCTATTTCAGCGGCACCTCCTTTGCGGCGCCTTTCGTCACTGCCGCGGTTGCGCTTGCGATGCAAGACGGTCCGCGCGACAGCGCCTCTCTGGTGCAACTGCTTGGCCGTGCCGCGCGGGATCTCGGCGATGCCGGCAAGGATCCTGCGTTCGGCTGGGGACCTGATCGCCGCCCCATCGGCCTGCGGCCCGCGCAACCGCGCGAGCTAAACCGGCATGCGGCATTGACATATTGTCGCGGGAATAAGCGGCAGGGGCTTTCGTTGTCGGGGTGATGCGTTTCCAGTTTGCTTCACCCATACAAGGATACCCAAGCCATGCCGAAAGATTACGACGACAAGCTCGCTCCCGATCGTGCGCCGACGCGCCGGCTCACCCTGCTGGCCGGCCTCAGCGCCGTAGCGCTGCTGGCGGCCGCACCCATCTCCGTCGATGTGAACAGCCTGAGCCTGGCGGCGAAATCCGCTCTTGCCCACAGCGGCGGCGATGACGGCGGCAATAGCGGTCCCGGCGGCGGTGACGATGGCAATGACGGCGACAACAGCGGCCCCGGCAGCGGCGGCGACGATCATGCCGATGACGGCGACAACAGCGGACCCGGTAGTGGCGATGATGGCGCCGGCCGTGATGACGATGATGATGACGGCCACGGGCCGGATCATGATGATGACGACGACAATGATGACAGTGATGACGACGACGAGGACAACGACAACAGCCCGGACGACGACGGCACGCCCGACCAAGGTCCCGGCGATGTGCCGCCGGTTTCCGGCGACGATGACGGCACGCCGGATCAGGGCAGCGGCGATCTCTGATCGATTGCCGGAGAGACTATGACAGGAAGAGGGGGCGCTTCGGCGCCCCCTTTTTCGTCACCACTCGACCGCCGGGCTCCCGGGGTTGATCTGGCCGTAGACCGCGTTGCAGATGGTCAACAGTTCCTCGCGCGGCAATTCCGACGCCAGCGCATAGGTGAAATTGGTGTCGCGCCAATAGAACACCGACAGCCCATCGGCCTGCACATAGCGGAAGGCGGTGTCGGTGTCGCCGCCATGGGTGAAGTAGAGCGTGACCCGGTTGCCGGCGCTGTTCTGATACATCAGCTGTGCGGCGACGCCCTTGCCCGCCGGCAGCAGGCGCCCGCCCAGGAACTCATAACCGACCTTGCCCAGGTCGGGGATGCTCACATTGTTCTGCAGCCGCTTCGACAGCCATTTCTGCAGGTGATCGCTTTCCGCCGCCGCGACCTCCACGGGATGGCGCACTTCCGACACATAGGCCAGATGGGCCCGCGCCGCATTTTCGGTGAAAGCGATCGCCGGCAATTCCTGCGCCGCCATGAACTGGTGGGCGAACCAGCCGCTGCCGACGCCGACCGCCAGCAACACCGCAGCGGCTACGGCCTGCAAAGGCCAGGTCCGCTTGCGCCCATAGCCGGTGGCGAGCAGGCTGCCGGGGACGGGTTCACTGAGCACGGGATCGAACAGGCCGTGCAGATCGCTGTTCAGGCGGCGGTAGAAGGCGACGCGCGAAGCATCGGCCGGCGAATCCTCCAGATGCGCGCTCACCTCCGCCGCGCGCGGCTCGCTGAGCCGGCCATCGGCCAGGGCATGCAGGTCGTCGTCGGAGATCGGTGTTCCGCTGCTCATTTCACTCTCCGCAGCGCCGGGCTGGCGTCATTGGCCAGCACCTGGCGCAAGCGCTCGCGGCCGCGATGCAGCCGCGACATCACTGTGCCGATGGGCACGCCCAGGACCTTGGCGGTCTCGGCGTAGCTGAATTCCTCCAGGCCCACCAGCAGCACCACCGAGCGCTGGTCATCGGGCAGCGTGGCCAGGGCCGCGGCCAGGCCGGCGACCGCCAGACCCTCTTCCTGGGTGGGCGGCGCCGCGGCGGAGATCTCCTCATTGTCCAGTGCGGCGACCAGGGGGCTGCGGGCGGCGCGCCGGCGGGTGTTGGCGTGGATGTTGTGCATGATCGTGAATAACCAGCCCCGCAGGTTGCCGTCTTGCCACAAATGGGAGCGGCTCAGAGCCCGCTCGAGGCAGTCCTGGACCAGATCGTCGGCATGGACCCGATTTCCCACCAGCGCCATGGCATAGCGGCGCAAATGGGGAATCTGTTCCGTCACCCGGCGGGCAAAGCTGTCGATGGCAACCTCCCGATTTCAGCAGCCGGCGAATCGTAGAAGCCCGGAGGACCCGATTCAACCGGCGCGTGAGGCTATTTGATGCCCAGGATCGCCTTTGCCTGCTTGAGCGCCGTCAGCGACTCGTCCTTCTTGCCGGCATCACACAAATCTTCACCCTGATCGCGCAACTTCTCCGCCTCCATCAGCTTGTCGGCGGTCAGCTTCGGGCTCGCCGCCAGGGCGGCATCGACCTTGGTGATCTCGGCGGCGCACTCCACCGCCAGGGCCGGAGTTGCCGCGACAAGAGCGATCGCTGCGGCAAGGATAAAACGGGTCATCGGTCAGTACTCCTCGGTTGCATACAGGTATCTCTGTCTGCTCCCACCGGCATAAACAGCCGCCGGGGCAGCTTATTCCGCCGGTTGGGGCGCGGCCGGCTCCGGCGCGGCGGCCATTGTGGGGCGGCGCCAGCGGGTCAACAAGATATAGGCCACCGGCACGACAAACAGGGTAAACACCGTGCCAAAGGTTAACCCGCCGACGATCACCTGGCCGATCTGGCGGCGGCTTTCGGCGCCCGCGCCGGTGGCGACGGCAAGGGGGATCGCGCCCAGCACCATGGCGCCCGTGGTCATGAGAATGGGCCGCAGCCGCAGGCCCGCCGCTTCCAGCAATGCTTCGCGGACCGGCATGCCGCGCTCCCGGCTCTGATTGGCGAAATCGACGATCAGGATGCCGTGCTTGGTTATCAGCCCGACCAGGGTGATCATGCCGATCTGGCTGTAGATGTTCATCGTGCCCCCGGTCAGCTTCAATGTCGCCAGCGCGCCGGTCATCGCCAGCAGCACCGTCAGCATGATGACGAAGGGATCGATGAAGCTCTCGAACTGCGCCGCCAGCACGAGATAGATGAAGATCAGCGACAACAAGAGCGTCACATAGAAGGCGGCGCTGGCTTCCTTGAACTCGCGCGACTGTCCGGCATAGTCGATCTGCGCCGCCAGCGGCAGAACGCCGCGGGCGATCTGCTCCAGCGCCGCCAATCCCTGGCCGAGAGTCGAGCCCACCGGCACGCTCGAGGTGATGGTGGCGGAGCGGAGCTTGTTGAAGCGGTTCAATTCCTTCGGCGAGACCGTTTCCCGCAGCTGGGCCACGCTCGACAGCGGAATCATGTCGCCGGTCGCGGAGCGGATGTAGATGTTGGCGAGCTGGTCGGGCGTGCGGCGGTTATCGTCGCCGATTTGCACGATCACATCATACTGCTTGCCGGCATATTTGTAGCGCGTCACCTGGCGGCCGCCGAGCATGGTCTCCAGCGTGCGGCCGACCACGGCGACATCGAGGCCGAGGTCGGCGACCTTGTCCCGGTCGACGGAAATCTTGATCTCCGGCTTGTTGAGCTCGAGATCGCTGCGCAGATTTGTCAGCAAGGCGCTCTTGCGCGCCTGATCCAGGATCTGCTGCACATAGCCGTTCAGGGCCTCGTAGGACTCCGTCGTCTGCACCACCAGCGAGATCGGCTGGCCGAACCCCGACTGGCCCAGCGACGGCGGATTGTTGACGAAGGCCATGACACCCGGCAGCGCGCGCAGCTTCGGAGCGACCTCCGCTGTGATGTCCTGCTGCTTGCGCTCCCGCAAATCCCAATCCTGCAGCCGCAGGAACATGACGGCGCGGGTGACGGTGGGATTGCCCTGCACGACGCCGATAGCTGTCTATGCCCTTTGTCTCGCTGAGATCTTTTCGATCTGCCGCGCATAGCGGTCCATATATTCGAGGGTCGATCCTTCCGGCGCATAGGCGATGCCGATGATGTTGCCCCGGTCCTCAGTCGGCGCCGTCTCGCTTGGGCAGGCTGAGGAACAACCCCGCCGCCGCGCCGGCGAGGACGATGTAGATGGCCAGCATCACCGGCCAGCCGGAGAGAGCGCGGCCCAGCAGCCGGCGATAGCCCGCAGTCAGCCCGGTAAGTCCCGACTCGATCGGCGCGATAGAGGAAATTATGCTTGTCCTGGTGGCGCAGCAGCTTGCTGCACATCATCGGCGACAGGCTGAGGGCCACGAAACCGGACACCAGCACGGCGCCGGCCAATGTCAGGGCGAACTCCGCGAACAGCCGCCCGGTGCGTCCGGTCTGGAAGCTGACGGGCGCATAGACCGCCGCCAGCGTCAGCGTCATGGCGATGCAGGCGAAGGCGATTTCCCTGCTGCCTTTGATTGCCGCCGCAAAGGGCTTCATGCCCGTCCTCGATATGGCGGTGGATGTTCTCCAGCATGACGATGGCGTCATCCACCACCAGGCCGACCGCCAAAACGAAGGCGAGCAGCGTCAGCGTGTTGATGCTGAATCCGAAGAGATACATCAGCGCGAAGGTGCTGATCATCGAAACGGGAATCGTCACCACGGGTATCAGCGTCGCCCGCACCGAGCGCAGGAACACGAAGATCACCAGCACGACCAGCAGCACCGCGATCAGGATGCTTTCCACGACCGCATAGATCGAGCGTTCGATGAAGATCGAGGTGTCATAGGCGATCTTCAGATTCATGCCTTCGGGCAGGCTGTCGGAAACGCTGGGCAATTCCTGGCGAATGGCCTTGGAGACTTCCAGCGGATTCGCCGTCGACTGCTTGATGACGCCGACGCCGACGCCGGTCTTGCCGTTGATGCGGAATGCCACGCGCTTATCCTGGGCATCGACCTCCACGCGGCCGACATCGCTGATGCGGACGGGATAGCCGTCGGTTTCCCGCAGCACGATGTCTTCGAAGGCGGTCTGCGAGCGAAGGTCGGTCTCCGCAAGGACGGTGAACTCCCGGTCGCTGCTCTCGATGCGGCCGGCGGGAATCTCCACGTTCTGCGCGCGCAGCGCCGTTTCCACATCCTGCACCGTCAGGCCATAGGCGGCGAGCCGCACCGGATCGACCCAGACGCGCATGGCATAGCGCCGTTCGCCGAAGATGCGGATTTCGGAGATGCCCGGCAGCGATTGCAGGCGGTCCTTGACGATGCGGTCGGCGGTGTCCGAAAGCTCAAGCGATGAATGGCGGTCGCTTTCCAGCGACATCCAGATGATCGGCTGCGCGTCGGCCTCGCGCTTGGCGACTACGGGCTCGTCGACGTCCTCGGGCAGCGACCGGCGCGCCCGCGCCACCCGGTCGCGCACATCGTTGGAGGCGATATCGGGATCCCGGTTGATGTTGAACTGGATGGTGATCTGGCTTTCCTCCGGCCGGCTGATCGAATTCATGAAATCGATGCCTTCGATGCCGGCGAGGGATTCTTCCAGCGGCTGGGTCACCTGGCTCTCGATGATCTCGGCGCTGGCGCCGGGATAGTCGGTGCGCACGGTGACGACGGGCTCTTCGATGCGCGGATATTCCCGCACCGTCAGCCGGTCATAGGCGACCGCGCCGACCAGCGTGAGCATCAGGCTCATCACGGTCGCGAAGACCGGCCGGCGGATGCAGATCTCCGGCAGCCGCATGGCGCTAGCTCTCGCCCGCGGGCTGCTGCAGGATGCTGACCGGCGAGCCGTCGCGGATCTTCAGCACGCCGTCCGTGACCACGCTGTCGCCGGCCTTCAGCCCTTCGACGATCTCCACTTCATTGCCGACCCGCTCGCCCAGGACGACCTTGGTCATGACGGCCTTGTCGTCGACCACGCGGAACACGAACTGATCCTCGGCCATGGGCACCAGCGCCCGCTCGGGGATCAGCACGGCGTTCTCATGGCGCGAGACGATCAGCGACACCCGGGCGAACAGGCCGGGCCGCAGCTTGCCGTTGCGGTTGGGCAAGGTGGCGCGCAGGGTGATGTTCCGCGCCGTCTCGTCGATCTGCGGATCCACGGCATAGACGCTGCCCTCGAACTGCTCGCCCGGCAGCGCGTCCACGGTGACGTAGAGGGGCTGGCCGACCTTGGCGGCGCTCAGCGCATTCTCGGGAATGCGGAAATCCACTTTCAGCGGATCGATCTGCTCCAGATTGATGATCATGTCGCCGGGATTGACATAGGCGCCGACGCTCATGCGCCGCAGGCCGAGCACGCCGCTGAAGGGTGCGGCGATCTGGGTCTTGGCCAGCCGCGCCTCGGCCAGGGTCACGGCGGCCTGGTCGTTGCGGAGAGCGGCGATGGCTTCATCCAGTGCCCGGCCGGTGCCGGCGCCGCTGGCTTTCAGATCGTTGGCGCGTTTGTGGTTGCGCTCGCTCAACGCCAGGGCCGACCGCGCCTGTTCCAGCTCGGCTTCATAGATCGCCGGATCCAGCTTCAGGATGACCTTGCCCCGGATGACTTCCTGGCCCTCGGCGCCGCCGATCTCCAGGATGCGGCCGGAGACTTCGGACGCCACGACCACGCTTTCGTTGGAGCGCAGCGTGCCCACGGCGCGGATCTGCTGCAGCACGGTGTCGATGCGCACCGGCGCCGCTTCCACGGGGACCGGCGCTTCGGTTCTGTTTTCGGCGGTGCCGCCATTGGCCGCCGGCGGCGCAAACCAGGCCCAATAGCCGGCCGCGGCGCCGGCGCCGATGATGAGGACGAACAGAAACCACGCCAGACGCATCGGGAAGCCCAATTCCGTGAAATTGCCCCGCCGCATCAGGGACAAGCGGGATTATAGCAATATGGCGCGGCCGCCGCGAATCTCCAGCGGGCCGCAACCATCCAACGGGCCAGGCGGGTGATTCCGTCGCCGGAACGGCGTCCTTGGAAGGCCGGCCTCAGAAGCCCGACATGGGTTCCCTGAGGAAGGCGATCTCGGCCTCGGTCAATTCCCGGCCCAGGGCCTCGTTACGATGGGGAAACCGGCCGAAACGGGCGACGATTTCCGCATGGCGGTGGACATAGCGCATCTGTTCCAGGGCCCGGTCCCGCGCCGGGCCGTCATGGGCCTCGGCCCAGGCCTGGAACAGGGCGATAGAGCGCTCCTGATCCCCTGTGGACTCGCTGTGCTCGAACGGGAGAAAGAGGAAATGCCGCTGCGTCAGCGGGATGTCCTGGTCCAGCCGCCTGCTGAGGGCCCGGTCGGCGACCTCGCGGGCGCGCGCATCGGCGGCAAAGGCGCGGGCCGAGCCGCGATAGAGGTTGCGCGGGAACTGGTCGAGAACGATCACCAGGGCCAGGGCGCCGGGGGCTGTCCTCTCCCAATGCTCGAGCTCGCCGGCGGCGGCCGCGCGCACCGTATCCTCGAAGCGGGCGCGGATCGCCTCGTCGAAGGCGGCGTTCTTCTCGAACCACAGGGCGCGGGACTGCTCGCTGAACCAGAACTCCAGGACGTCTGACGGCGTGCGGACCGGCATCGCGCGTTCAGGCCATGTCGTTCTGCTGCAGCATGCGCTTCACCGCCGGCCGCTCCGCGACCAGGTCCATGCAGCGCTTCAGGTTGGCATGGCGGGGCGCCAGGCTGCCGGGCGGCTCGTACCAGGTATAGAGCATGTGCATGTAGATGTCGGCGGCGCTGCAGCGCTCGCCCAAGAGATAGGGGCCGCGGCGCCCCAGCGCCTGATCCGAGATTCGACCAGACGCCGTCGACGCGCGCGAGCGCCTTGTCCTTGATGCCGGGCGCCTGGTCCGGGCGCGTGGTGTTGCGGTCGGGATAGAAGAACAGCAGATAGCCTTCCTGCAGTGTGTTGGTCAGATGCGCCAGCCATTGATAGTAAGGCGCGCGCAACGGATCGGTGACCGCGGGCGCCAGCTTCGCTTCGGGATGATGATCGGCGAGATACATTGTGATCGCCGCGGACTCATAGATCGTCTCGCCGCCGGCGATGGCCAGCGTCGGCACACGGCCCAGGGGATTGAGCTTCAGATATTCGGGATCGCGCGGCTTGTCGGCGGAGATGTCGACCCGCTTCAGCGCATACTTCGCGCCGGTTTCCTCGAGCATGGCATGGGGCGCCATCGACGCCGAGCCCGGCGAATAGAAGAGCGTGTACATGGTGCGCAGGTCCCCCGCTGGCTTCTTATTGTGAACTCGCAGGCATTCAATCAGGGCAGAGCGCCGTGAAGTCAAGGCGGCGCGGGTTGTTCAAAAACATCGGCCCCACACTCCCTGTTGGAGCATGGGGCCGTATTGCAGTTCAGGCGATGACGGTTATGCCGAGGTCAGATCGTTCTTCGACACCGGCAGAACACGGACCCGCTTCTTGGTCCCGTTGTAGATCGCGTTGGCGACGGCGGGGCCGATGGGCGGCACGCCGGGCTCGCCGACGCCGGTGGGCGGCAGCTCCGATGGCGTGATATGCACCTCGACCTGCGGCATCTCATCCAGACGCAGCACGTCATAGCCGTCGAAATTGCCCTGATCGACGGCACCCGCGGTCAGGGTCAGTTCGGATTTCAGGATGGCGCCCAGACCGAAGCCAATGCCGCCTTCCATCTGCGCCCTGATCTGGTCGGGATTGATGGCGGTGCCGCAATCCACGGCGCAGACCACGCGTTCCACCTTCACCTTGCCGTCCTTGCCCAGGCTGATATCTGCCACCTGCGCCACCAGCGTGGAGAAGGATTCGGCGAAGGCGACGCCGCGGTACCGGCCATCGGCGGGTGCTCCCGCCTTCTCCGCCGCCAGCTTCAGCACTGCCGCCGCCCGCGGATGATCCTTCATCAGCGACAGCCGCAGTTCCACCGGATCCTTGCCCGCCGCCTCCGCCACCTCGTCGAGGAAAGCCTCGACCGCATAGGCGGTATGGGTGGAGCCGACGGCGCGCCACCAGAGTACGGGCACGCCCACCGAAGTCGTGGTGAGCTCGACGCGCATGTTGGGGATGGCGTAGGGAATGTTCGCCGCCCCTTCCACCGACGTGACGTCGATGCCGTTGGTGACCATGCCGCCCTCGAACGGCGTGCCGCTCAGGATCGACTGGCCGACGATGTGATTGCGCCAGGCGATGATGTTGCCGTCCTTGTCCAGCCCGGCTTTCAGCGCATGGAGATACATCGGCCGGTAGCGGCCGCCGCGCATGTCGTTCTCGCGGGTCCATTGCACCTTGACCGGCGCCTTCCAGCCGATCGCCTTGGCTATGGAGACCGCCTCGATGATGATCTCGGAATCCGGCGTTGCCCGCCGTCCGAAACCGCCGCCGGTCTTCATCACATGCAGCTTCACCTTGTCGGGCGTGATCTCCGCCACTTGCGACGCCGCGAACTGGTAGAGATCGGGCATCTGATGGCCGCCCCAGATTTCCAGCATGCCGTCGCCGTTCATCCACGCCACCGCATTCAGCGGCTCCAGCGCGGCATGGGCGAGGTACGGGAACTCGTAGGTGGCCTCGACGATCTTCGCGGCGCTAGCGAAAGCCGCATCCACATCGCCGTCATTGCGCGCCGTGGCAGCGCCGGGCTGCGGGCCCAGCTTGCGGTATTCCGCCATCAGCTCTTCGGAGCCGCGCTTCTCTGCCTTCGAGTCGTCCCATTCGACGGTAACGAGATCCCGGGCCTTCAGCGCGTTCCACATGCTGCTGGCGACCACCGCGACGCCGCGGGGAATCGCCACCACATCCACCACGCCCTTGCTGGCCTTTGCCGCCGTGGCGTCGAACGACTTCACGGTGGCGCCGAACAGCGGCGGATGGATCATGACGGCGGTCAGCATGTCCGGCAGCTTGACGTCGATGGTGAAATCCTGCTTGCCGGTGGATTTCGGCAGGCTGTCATAGCGCGGCAGCTTCTCGTTGCCGATCATGGTCCAGTCAGCGCGGGACTTGAGCGGCACGTCGACCGGCACCGGCATCGCCGCGGCCTTGGCCGCGAACTCGCCGAAATTGGCGTAGAAGCCGGAGCCATGGGCCAGCGTGCCCTTGGCGACATAGATCTCCGCCGCCGGCACGTTCCATTCCTGGGCCGCGGCGGCCACCAGCATGGCGCGCGCCGTGGCGCCGGCCTTGCGGTAGCGGTCGAAGGAGGAGGCCATGGCGGAGGAGCCGCCGGTGCCCTGGGCGACACCGCCCCAGGCCAGGTTGCCATAGAGCGGGATGTTGCCCCAGCCGCCGATGACATCCATCTGCGTCCAGTCGGCGTCCAGCTCCTCGGCCACCAGCGTGGCGATGCCGTTATAGCAGCCCTGGCCCATGTCCATGTGGGCGGAGTAGACGGTCACCTTGTTGTCCTCGCCGATCTCCACATAGCCGGCGAAGGGATTGATCGGCGCGGCCGCGGTATCGGCGCGGGCGGCGCCCGTCAGGTGATAGCCGACGACGAAGCCGCCGGCGGTGGCCGCGGCGCCGATCAGGAAACGGCGGCGCGACGGTGCAATCTCAGGCAGTCGGAATTTTCTCGCGAGCATCTTAGGCCTCCAGCATCTTGGCGGCTTCATGCACCGCGCCACGGATCCGATGATAGGTGTTGCAGCGGCAGAGATTGCCGCTCATGGCCGCGTCGATGTCCGCATCGGTCGGCTTCTTGTTCTCGGTCAGCAGCGCCGCCGCCGCCATCACCTGGCCGGACTGGCAGTAGCCGCATTGCGGCACATCCATCTTGACCCAGGCGGTCTGCACCGCCTCGGCCACATCGCCGCTCAGCCCTTCGATGGTGGTGACGGACATGCCCGCCACATCGCCGACGGCGGTGATGCAGGAGCGGGTCGGCGTTCCGTCGACATAGACCGTGCAGGCGCCGCATTGCGCCATGCCGCAGCCGAACTTGGTGCCGGTCAGTGCGGCCTCCTCGCGGATCGCCCAGAGCAAAGGCATCTCCGCGTCGACGTCGAGTGACAGGCTCGCGCCGTTAAGTTTGAATTCGATCATCTGAAGTCTCCCTGGTTTGCCGGTGAATGACCGGTGGCCCCGCCGGAGCGGTGCTCAAAAAATCAGCAATGTGTGACATCTAATGAATACATGGCGGCCGAAGCCATGCGCCGCCTGGACAGCTTGCTTGGCTGATTCTCTAAGCTGGCATCCAGGGCGGCGAAGTCAAGAGGTGCGCCCCTATGCGGTCTTGATTTTTGGCTTCGCGCCGCGGCGAAGCAGGATATTGCGCGCTCAACAGCAGCACCAGCGACGAGCAGAACACCACAGTCGCCACGGCGTTCACTTCCGGCGTCAATCCGCGGCGGATGGAGTTGAAGATGAACAGCGGCAGCGTGATTTCGCTGCCATTGACGAAGCTGGCGATGATGTAGTCGTCGAAGCTGAAGGTGAAGCTGAGCAAGCCGCCGGCGATGATGGCCGGCAGAATCAGCGGCAAAGTTACCTGGCGGAAAGTACCCAGCGGCGTGGCATAGAGATCCGCCGACGCCTCGATCAGCGCCCGGTCCATGCCGGCCATGCGCGCGCGCACGATGACGATGACCAGCGCGATGTTGAACAGCGTATGGGCGGCGACGATGGACCAGAAGCCGAGCTCCAGTTTCCGCGCCTCCGGAAAAAGCGCCAGCAGCAGATCGTTGGCGCCGGCCAGGATGGTCGCCAGCATGATCAGCGTGGCGATGGCGATGACGATGCCGGGAATCATCAGCGCCACCTGGATCGCGCCCTCATAGAGCTTGCGCGGCGTGCCCCTGATCTGCGGCAGCGCCAGCGCCGCCATGGTGCCGATGATTGCCGCCAGGATCGCCGACAGCGCGGCGATGGACAGGCTGTTGCTGGCGGCCTCGATCAGGAAGCGGTTGCCGGCCGCCTTGCCGTACCACTGGGTGGAAAAGCCCTCATAGGTGCTGGCCTGCCGCCCGGAGCTGAAGGAGAACAGCATCAGCATGCCGATCGGCGCATAGAGGAAGATGTAGATGATTGCGGCGTAGATGCGCATGGCTCAGCGCGAAGTCCGAAGCAGCCGAATTAGACAATCTTCCCCCCTTGAGGGGGAAGGTGGTTCATCGAGCGTCAGCGAGATGAGCCAGAAGGGGGGTGTCTCACTGCAGAGTGTTGTCAGTGAAAACTGAAGCGAAGCTGGTCGGACATATCTGACGCCGAGCCGACCCCCCACCCGCGAGCTTCGCTCGCGACCGCCCCCTCAAGGGGGGCGATTCGACTCTGCGGGCGCCCGAGTTGCGTGCTTCACGCATCAAATCACCGACACGTCGCGCTGGCCGGACCAGCGCTTCGTCGACCACAGGCCCAGCGTCACCACCAGCAGCATGATGACCACCAGCGTCACCGCCACGGCCGAGCCGAACGGCCAGTTGCGCGATTGCAGGAACAGATCCACCAGCGCATTGCCGATGAAGAACACCTTGCCGCCGCCCAGGAGCTGCGGGATCAGGTACTCGCCCATCAGGAGGATGAACACCAGCATGCAGCCGGTGATCATGCCGGGCGCCGACAGCGGCAGGGTCACCTGCAGGAAGGTGCGCCAGGGTCCGGCGCCCAGATCGTTCGACGCCTCCAGCAGCCGCTTGTCCAGGCGGTCGAGGCTGACATAGATCGGAAACACCATCAGCGGCAGATAGCCATAGACGATGCCGGTCAGCACCGCGAAGGGCGTGTTGATCAGCCGCACATCCGGCAGGCCGATCATCTCCAGCAGACTGGGAATGCCGCGCGCGCCCAGGATGAAGATCCAGGCATAGGTGCGCAGCAGGAAGCTGGTCCAGAACGGCAGGATCACCAGGATCAGCAGCAGCATCTTGACCCGGCTCGAGGCGCGCACCGCCAGATAGTAGGCGAGCGGATAAGCCGCCAGCAGACAGAACAGCGTGCCCAGCGGCGCCAGCACCAGCGTATTCTTGAACGCGGTCCAGCGCGCCGGAAGATTCAGATAGTTGTCGAAGGTGAAGCCGGCCTGATAGCCGCCGGCCGGCGCCCGCTCGCCGAAGCTGAACACCAGGATGACGGCCAGCGGCAGGATCAGCAGCGCCACGAACCAGAATGTGCTGGGCGCCAGCAGGACCGCATGTCCAGAACCGCTGGCGTCTCTCCGCGTTGGCCGTTGCCGTGCTCATGAAACTATCGCCACAACATCGGGGCCCCATCCTGAGTCATCAGGATGAGGCCCCGATATCGAAGCCGATTGCCGCTTACGCCGACTTGAAGCGGGCGAACAGCTCGGCGCGGGCCTCGTTGGTGATCAGGCCGGTGGCGCCGAACTCCAAGGCCGACAGCAGCTCCTTCGCCGGATAGAGGATCGGATCCTCCAGCAGCTCCTTCGGCAGCAGCGCGTTGGTGCGCGAGTCCGTCGAGGGATAGCCGTGGAACAGCACTTCCTTCGCATTCACCTCCGGCGTGATCAGGTAGTTGATCAGCGCATGGGCGCCTTTGACGTTCGGCGCACCGGCGGGAATGGCGTAGAAATCGGTCCAGATCTCGCCGCCCTCCTTGCCCAGGACATAGGCGAAGGCAGCGTTCTCGCGCCGCAGCTGCACCGCGTCGCCGGTCCAGCAGATCGACATCGTCGCGTCGCCCGGCAGCAGGCTCGGCTTGTAGTCGCTGTTGATGCCGAACAGATGGGGCTTGGCCGCCATCAGCAGCTTCTCGGACTCGGCCAGCTCCTTCGGTATCGATCGAATTGAAGGAGTAGCCGTAATTCTTCAGCGCATTGCCGATGGTGGTGAGCTGATAGTCATGCACCATCACCTTGCCGCTCTGGCTGGTCTGGGTCAGTTCCCAGAATTCCTTCCAGGTGGTCGGGCTCGTCCGTCACCTTCTCGGTGTTGATGACATAGCCGGTGGTGCCCCAATCCTTCGGCACGGCATAGACGGTGCCGTCGACCGTACCTTCGCCGGTGAAGCGGGCGTCGTGCGGCGCTCGCGTCGTGGGCCGGCAGCTGCGCCATGTCCAGCGGCTGGAACAGCTTCTGAGTCACATAGTCGCGGATGGTGTAGTTGGTCGGCACGATGACGTCCCAGCCGGTGGCGCCGGCCTGCAGCTTCGCCATCATCTCTTCGTTGGAGCCGAATACCGTGAGTTCGACCTCGGCGCCGGTCAGCTTCCTTGAAGGCGGCGAAATTGGCTTCGTCGTGATAGCTCGGCCAGGTGCAGAGGCTGACCCGGTCGCCGATATCGCCGGCAAACGCCGGCCGCGGCTTCAAGCCCGGCATCGCGCCCGCCAGCACGGCGGTCGCCGCACCCAGGCCGGTGACGCCGAGGAAATGCCGGCGCGTGATCGAGCCGTTCTTGTAGCGCCAGAGCTGATGAATGAATTCCTTGCGTAGATCCATGTTGGTCTCCCTTTTGTTTTTGAACTTCAGTTGTCCGCCAGCGCCAGCGCCCGTTCCGCGCGCCAGCCCAGCTTCACGTCCCGTCCGGGGGCGAGGTCGTCGCCCTGGACGAAAGTCTCCTTGCCGACCCGGACGAGGATATCGCCCAGGTCGGCGGTCACGATGCTGAATTCCGTCTGGTCGCCCAGATAGATGCGATTCTGTACCCGCCCGCTGACCGCGCAAGCCAATTCGCCGCCGTCGCCGGCGTTGCTCTCCGCGGGCCAGAGGCGGATCGCCTCCGGCCGCACGGCGATCACGCCCGGCGCCGCCTTCGCCAGCATATGGCCGGCGGCGGAATAGGGCGCGGTCAGGGTGATGCCGCTCGTGGTGCGGATGGTGGCGCGGTCGCTCTCCGCCGACACCACCTCGCCCGGAATGAAATTCGACTCGCCGACGAAATCGGCGACGTAGCGATTGACCGGCGCATCATAGAGATCGCGCGCCGAGCCGAACTGCACGATGCGGCCGTCGCGCATGATGGCGATGCTGTCGCTCATCGACAGCGCCTCTTCCTGATCGTGGGTCACCAGCACGAAGGTGATGCCGACCTCGCGCTGCAGGTTCTGCAGCTCCATCTGCATCTCGCGCCGCAGCTTGCGGTCCAGCGCCGCCAGCGGCTCGTCCAGCAGCAGCACCGTCGGCTTGTTGATCAGCGCGCGGGCCAGCGCCACCCGCTGCTGCTGTCCGCCCGACAATTCCCAGATGCGCCGCCGCTGCAGACCGCCCAGCCGCACCAGTTCCAGCATCTCGTCGACGCGGCGGTCGATCTCGTCCTTGGCCGGCCGGGGCGTGCGCTGCTTCAGGCCGTAGCCGATATTGGCGGCGACATCCATATGGGGGAACAGGGCGTAGTGCTGGAACACCATGTTGGCCGGCCGGCGATAGGCGGGCACGCCGACGACGGAGATGCCGCCGATCTGCACATCGCCCGATGTCGGCTGCTCGAAGCCGGCGATCAGCCGCAGGCTGGTGGTCTTGCCGCAGCCCGAAGGCCCGAGGAAGGAATGGAACGAGCCCTGGGGAATGGCGAAGCTGACATGGTCCACCGCCCGCACCTCGCCGAACAGCTTGGTGACGTCGTCGAACCGGATGTCGATGTCCTGGCGCGCGGCATCTGCCGCCGGGGCCGGGCCGTTCATGGCGCTCGCTGTCATCCGCTTGTTGTTCTTGGGCCGGTTTTCGGGCCGTTTCTTTGCAGGCATGATGGTAGGGAATTGGCCCCATCATTGACAAGCGGCGCCTGCGGCCGGGGCCAAAGAAAACACCGGGCCAGGCACCGGGCCGATTGCCCGCAGCTGCGTTGACAGGGCTAGGAATTCGAGTTCTCGGTGAACAGCAGGGCCGCCCGGTGCAGCCATCTGGCGGGATCGCGCCGATGGTAGGGAGCTTCCGCCGGCTCGATGCGATCGAGGAAATTCCGGTAGGTCACCGCCTGCCGGGCGGCGGCGATGGGGCCGAGCAGGCTCGGCGGCGCGCGCCGGATCCGAGCCCGGGATTGCCTCGCGCCACAGTCGCAGCCAGTGGTCCCGGATCGCGGCCTCGGGTATCGTCCGGCACGCTTGTCAGGAACGCCGGCTGGTCGAGCAGCGGATGGCCGACGCCGCTGTCGCTCCAGTCGAGCAGGGTGAGCGCATTCCCATCGCCGCGGAAATTGCCGGGATGGAAATCGCCGTGAAGAAGCGTGTCGCCGATGCCGCAGCCGGCGATCTGGCGGAACCGGTCCGGCAGGCTGTGCACGAACCTCGCCAGGGCCGCCCGGTCTTCGGCGGAGAGTTCGTCCGCCGTCCGCTCGATAACGTCGGCTATGGCGGCGCTCAAGGCCGGTTCGCGCCAGTCCGGCAGCCCCAGGGCGAGCAATTCTTCCACGCGATCGCGCCATGAGCGTTGGATGCCGACGAGAAGTGAAACCATCTCCAGGAGCTGCGGCAGTCCGGCGTCATACAGGTCTTCGCCCGGAATCTCCGCGAGCAGGCTGCGGCCGCCGTCATGGCCCAGCAGCACCGGCACGGGCTCGCCGGCGAGGCGCGCCAGCAAAGCGCCCTCATGGGCGAAGAAACCGGGAACGACCTTCAGCCATGCGGTCTGATCGGCGGTGGGAATCCGCCACAGGCTCGATAGATTCCAGGTGCGAACCTGCACCGGCAATCCTGTCGCGCCAGAGCCGCGCTTCGTCCAATACAGAGTCCGCCCAGGCCAGGTCGGCCGCCGGCCCGCCGGGCTTGGCGAAATCGTGCCGCCTTGGCTGCTCATCGAGCGTTCCCTGCCAGGGCTCGGCAGGGACAGGCTGCGCCACTTCGGCCAGATAGGTTACCCGCCCGCCAGGCGGTTCCACCTTCTCGGCCGATAGCAATCGCAGGATGATGATCTCGAAACCGTGGCGTTCCCGCACCGCGCTGACGACGGGCTCGACTTCCTGCCACCAGGGCGTTGCAACCGGTAATTCCGGCAAGCAGCCGATGACGGCACCGTCGGGCGTCGTCAGGACAATCACCGCGGTTCGCGGTTCGGGCTGATCCTGGGTTTGTGCATGGGACATGGCGTGATGATGCTGTCCGCCCGGACAAAAGAAAACGCCCGGGACAGGCCCGGGCGTTTCCGCAATTCAGCGCTTTGTCCGCCGATTAGTTGCTGCGGACGGTGCCCGTCAGGCGCAGCAGCATGACGAACAGGTTGATGAAGTCCAGGTACAGATTGAAGGCGCCGAGGATGGCCTTCTTGGTCATCGTGCCGCCTTCATCATATTCGGAATACATCTCCTTGATCTTCTGCGTGTCATAGGCCGTCAGGCCGGTGAACACGAGAACGCCGATCACGGAGATGGCAAAACCGAGCGCGCTCGATCCCATGAACAGATTGACGATGGACGCGAGGATGAGGCCGATCACGCCCATGAACAGGAATGAACCCCAGCCCGTGAGATCGCGCTTCGTCGTGTAGCCGTACAGGCTCATCGCGCCGAACATGCCGGCGGAGATGAAGAATGTGCGGGCGATGGACTCCTGGGTATACACCAGGAAGATCGAGGCCATCGACAGGCCCATGATCGCGGCGAAAGCCCAGAACAGCATCTGGGCCGTGCTTGCCGCCATGGTCTGGATGCGCATGCCGAAGAACAGCGCGAACCCGAGCGGCGCGAAGATGATCACCCACTTGAGCGGGCCGCCATACACCGCGGTCGCCAATTCAGGGCTGTTCATCACCATGTTGGAGAACACGTAGGAGACGATGCCCGTCAGCGCGACGCCGCCGGCCATGTAATTGTAGATGCGCAGCATGTATTGCCGCAGGCCGGCATCGATTCCGGCTACTTCGGCGCCCGTGCGCGAAACTGTTCTGTAGTCAGGTCCCATTGCCATTGCCGTACTAGCCCCAAGCTGTTGACGTGCCATGGATATTGGGATCATTCCATCCGGAGTCAAGCGGCATCTGGGACGGTTTTACATCGGGCGCTTTGGCTAATGCCTTGAAATGCCCCGATTACTCGTTGCGCAGATGCTGGGCGGGCCGCTGTCCGAGCGCCCGCCAGGTGCCGGCGAGGCCGATTAAGAGCGTCAGCAGCATGCCGATTGCAGCGGTGCCCGCGATGGTTGCGGGCACAAAGCGCCAGTCCCCCTCCATGACATGGGTGACGAACAGATAGGCGATGACACTGCCGAGGATCGCCGCCAGCACGGCGGTGGCGAAGCCGAGCAGCCCATATTCGATCAGATAGGCGGAGAGAACCTGGCCGCGGCGGGCGCCGACCACCTTCAGGACGATGGCATCATAGACCCGGCGGTGATGGCCGGCGACCACGGCGCCGCCCAGCACCAGGATGCCGGCGAGCAACGTCACGGCGGCGCAGATGCGCACGGCATCCGCCACGCTGCCGAGGATCTGGTTCACCGTCTCCAGCGCCTCTTTCACCCGGATCGACGAGACGTTGGGAAAGCGCTCCGATACGGCTTTCTGCAGGGCGATCTCCGCATCGTCGGGAATGCGGGCCGTGGCAAGATGGGTCTGCGGCGCGCCCTCCAGGATGCCGGGCGAGAACACCATGACGAAGTTGATCGTCAGCGACGACCATTCGAACTCGCGGAAATTGGCGATGCTGCCGGTGAAGCTGCGGCCCAGCACATTGACGGTGATGGTGTCGCCGATCTTGAGATCGAAGGCGGCGGCGACTTCGGCGTCGAGGGAGATCAGCGGCGGGCCGCGATAATCCGCCGGCCACCATTCGCCTTCGGTGATCTTGCTGCCCGGCGGCAGGGTGGCCGACCAGGTGATGCCGCGGTCGCCTTCCAGCACCCAGCGCATCTCCCCGTCATTCTTCACTTCGGCGGCGGGCACATCGTTGAAGGCGGTGATGCGGCCGCGCAGCATCGGCACGCGCTGCAGGTCGCTGACGCCGGGATAGCCGCTGACCAGCTTGTCGAAGTCGGCCGTCTGGTCCGCCTGGATATCGATGAAGAAGAAGGATGGCGCCGTGGCCGGCATGGTCTCCTGCACCTCGTCCCGCAAATTGCGCTCGACGGCGGCCACGGCGACCAGAACGGTCATGCCGAGCCCGAGCGACAGCACGATGCTGGACGTGGGCGCGCCCGGCCGGTGCAGGTTGGTCAAGGCCAGCCGCCAGGTGGGCGAGAAGCGCTGCGGCCGCGCGCTGGCCTTGCGCGCCAGCCATTTGACCCCGGCGGCGACGCCCTGGAACAGGGCGATGCAGAAGACGGCGCCGACGATGAATCCGCCGGCCAGCAGGCGGTCCTTGGCGGCAAGCACCACCAGCCCCGCCAGCAGCAGCGCGACCGCGCCGATGGCCAAACACTCCCGCAGACTCGGGCGGCGGGGCATGCGGTCCAGCAGATCCCTGAACAATTGCCCGCCGGGCACCCGCGCGGCGCGGAACAGCGGCGCCAGGGAGAAGGCCAGCGCGGTCAACAGGCCGAAGGCGGCGGCGAGCAGCAGCGGTTCGGGATAAAGCGTGGCGCGGATGTCGAGCTGCATGCGCTGGGACAGGAATCCGGTGATCGCCGGCGGCGTCAGCGCGCCCAGGATCAGCCCGGCGGCGATGCCCGCCAGCGGCCAGGATCATGATCAGCAGCAGATAGCCGCGGAACAACAGGCGCGACGGGGCGCCCAGGCATTTGAGCGTCGCCAGCGTCGCCGTCTTGCCCTGCAGATAGCTGCGCACCGCATTGCCGACGCCCACGCCGCCCACCAATAGCGCAGCGAGCCCGACCAGGATGAGATAGAGTCCGGTGCGGTCGATGAAGTTGCGCGTGCCGGCGGCGGCATCCTCCAATTCCCTGATGCGCCAGACGCCATCGGGAAATCTTTCCTTCAGCGCTTTCAGCCAATCGGCGGCGCGCGACTTCCGGCGGCAGCTTCATGCGGTAGAGGTAGTAGATCAGGCTGCCCGGCTGCACGAGACCGGTGGAATCCAGGCTGCCGTCGGCCACCATCAGCCGCGGGCCGAGGATGAAGATGCCGCTGCCGCGGTCCGGCTCGCGGGTGATCGCGGCGCGAAGTTCGTAGATGGCATCGCCAATCTTCAACTCGTCGCCGATCTTCAAATCCAGCCGCGCGATCAAATTCTCGTCCGCCGCCGCGCCCCAGCGGCCGTCCCGCAGTTCCGTCGCCGCCGCCAAACTCATCGAGGGATCAAGTTCCACTGCGCCATAGAGCGGATAGATGCCGTCGACCGCCTTCATCTCCACCAGCGCCCGGTCGTCCTTGCCGACGGGCGTCGCCATGGCGCGCATTTCCCGCGTGTGTGACGCCGTCGCGCTCTCCCCGATGAAGGCGAGCTGCTCTTCGGTCAGCGGCTTGTAGAGCACCCGCAGTTCCACATCGCCGCCCAGGATCTTCTGCGCGTCCGCCAGGATGCTGTTGCGCACCGCCGCACCCGTGGAGCCCACGGCGGCGATCACGGCGACGCCCAGCAACAGGCAGGCGAGGAAGATGCGGAAACCCTTCAAGCCGCCGCGCAACTCACGCCGCGCCAGCGTTGCGGCCAGCCGCCAGCTTCCGGCGGAGTCAGCGGCGCCGGTCAAGCGAGGCCATTCCGGATGCGCCCGTCCAGCAGATGCACCGTGCGGCCGCAGCGCTGCGCCAACGCGGGATCGTGGGTGATCAGCAGCAATGTCGTGCCGCGGCGCGCCCGCAGCTCGAACATCAGGTCGATGACCCGCTGGCCGGTCTCGCCATCAAGGTTTCCCGTCGGTTCGTCGGCCAGCAGCAGCCGCGGCTCGACGGCAAAGGCACGGGCCAGCGCCACCCGCTGCTGCTCGCCGCCGGAAAGCTGGCCGGGATAATGAGTCAGGCGATGGCCGAGCCCCACGGACTCCAACTCGCGCGCCGCCTTGCCGAAGGCTTCGCGGTCGCCCGCCAGCTCCAGCGGCACGGCCACATTCTCCAGCGCCGTCATGGTGGGAATCAGGTGGAAATTCTGGAACACGATGCCGACGGATTTGCGCCGGAACAGCGCCAGCCCGTCCTCGTTCAGCCGGTCCAGGTCCACCCCCGCGACCTGGATCCGCCCGCTGCTGGGCCGCTCCAGCCCGGCAATCACCATCATCATCGTCGACTTGCCCGAGCCCGATGGGCCGACCACGCTGACCGTTTCGCCGGCCGCGACCGCCAAATTGATGCCGCGAAGAATATTGACCTCGCCCGCCGCGCTCTCCAGTTTTAGATGGATGTCGTCCAGGCGCACCATCATCTCGGCAGCTTCATCCAAGGCGGACATGGTCTCTCAATTCCTGAATTGGCGCGGGAGGGGCCTGAAGGCGCCTGGGTGGGCATATGGGCTAAGCCTTCTTTGTGTCAAGCTGGCGGTGCTGGCCCTGCTGATCGTGGCGGTTCCGGCGCGGGCTGAGGACATGCTGAAGATCCTGGCGCTGGGCGATAGTCTCACCGCCGGCTACGGCCTCAGCGACAGCGAGAGTTATCCCGTGAAGCTGCAGGCGGCGCTGAAGGCCAAGGGCATCGAAGCCCAGGTGATCAATGGCGGTGTCTCCGGCGATACCAGCGCCGGCGGGCTGGCGCGGCTGGATTGGGCGCTGGCTGACGATCCCGACATTGTGATCGTTGAGCTGGGCGCCAATGACGGGCTGCGCGGCCTCGATCCCGCCAAGACCCAGGAGAACCTCGACGCCGTCCTCAAGCGCCTGACCGGAGGAAAAGCGCGCGGTGCTCCTCACCGGCATGCTGGCGCCGCCCAACATGGGCAGCGACTATGGCAATGCCTTCAAGAGTATCTATCCCGCCCTCGCGGCGAAGTATGGCGTTCGGCTCTATCCGTTCTTTCTCGAAGGCGTCGCCGCCGATCCCGCGCTCAACCAGGCCGACGGCATCCACCCCACCGGCGCCGGCATCGATATCATCGTCGCGCGGATTTTGCCTGATGTTATGGCGGTGATCGATACGCTGCGGGATGCGGCGTCCGGCGGCTGACGGCTCTGCAAACAAACAAATCACCCCTGCCCTCGGGAAGGGCAGGGGTGCTCTGTGTTATACGCAGTTACTCGGCTGTCGTTGGCGGTGCTGCCGGCGGCGGGGCTGCAGGTGGCGGCGCCGACTGCTCGTACTCCAGGGCTTCCTGGGTCTTGAAGTCCGGCACGATCTCCAGTTGTTCCCTGTCGTAGCTGATCGTTACCAGTGCTTCTTGCGGCGAGACATCGACCTCGTCCCACTTGATGCCGACGGATTTGCCGCCGATCCCCAGCAGTCCGCCGATCTTGAGGACGACGCCGACGATCTGTCCGTTCTGGTCGAACACGATATCCTCGACCTCGCCGACCTCGTCGCCTTGTACATTGTAGACGGTCGTGCCGATCAGCTTATCGGCACGCAGATCCGTTGCATTCTCAGCGGGAATAATGGCCTCGGCCGGCGGCGGCGTAGCCGGAGCCTCCTCGGCAGCCATGGCGGCTGGCGGCTGAGTCGCATTGTCGGGCGGCGGCGGCGCGGCCTGATCCTGCGCCAATGGCTCCGGCGGCGCGTTGCTGGTACCGGTGGTGGAGTCCTGAGCCAAAGCCGGCGTCAATGCCAGGGCAGCGATTGCCGTAGTCAGAAGCAAGCGGTGCAACATGAGACACCTCCTTCACGAATCCGGGATCCAGCTGCAGGAGCAGATGGATTGCCCCACGCCGAAAATGTGTTGCCCCGAAACCCGATTAAAAGAGATGCCGGCGCGCGCCTACCGCGGCGTGCGGCTTTTTGCAGCAGAATCAAAAAGCTATGCTGCGCGTGGAAGCTGTAGCTGTTTTGTGATCATGTCGGCCACGGCGATGCCACAGTAAGGTTTGACGACTCCCGAGCGCTGAATTATGCGCAGCCGGGTTCACTCATTCAGGGGAGTTTCATGGAGTACCGTCAACTCGGCCGCAGCGACATCAAGGTCAGCGCCATCTGCCTGGGCACGATGATGTATGGCGAGCAGGCGATGCAGGACGAGGCGTTCCAGCAGATGGATTATGCTCTCGACCGCGGCGTCACGTTCTGGGACGCGGCGGAGATGTATCCGGTGCCGCCGAAGGCGGAGACCTACGGCCGCACGGAAGAGATTCTCGGCAACTGGTTCGCAGGCCAGGAAGAAGCGCGACAAGGTGATCCTCGCGACAAAGGTTGCCGGACCGGACAAGCGGCTCGGCTATGTGCGCGGCGGCAATGCGCGGCTGAACAAAGACCACATGATCCGTGCGCTGGAGGCCAGCCTCAAGCGTCTCAAGACCGACTATGTGGACCTCTATCAGCTTCATTGGACGGAACGGGAGACCAATGTGTTCGGCCGCCTGGGCTATGCGCCCTCGGCACAGGAGGATGGCACGCCGCTGGAGGAAACGCTGGCCGCGCTCGCCGAATTGGTGAAAAGCGGCAAGGTGCGGCAGGTGGGCATCTCCAATGAATCCGCCTGGGGCGCCATGCGTTATCTCGCGTTGTCGGAAGCCGGCGGCGGCCCGCGCATCGTCAGCGTGCAGAACTCCTACAATCTCCTGAACCGCACCTTCGAAGCCGGCCTGGCGGAAGTGGCGATCCGCGAGAATTGCGGCATGCTCGCCTATTCGCCGCTGGGCATGGGTGTGCTCTCGGGTAAATATGTCGGCGGCGCCTGGCCGTCCGATGCAAGACTCACGCTGTACAAGCATTGGCGGCGCTACATGACACAGTCTGGGTTCGCCGCCACCGAACATTATGTGAAGCTGGCGCGCGAGCATGGCCTGGATCCCGCGCAAATGGCGCTGGCCTTCATCAATATGCGGCCGTTCACCACGGCCAACATCATCGGCGCGCGCACCATGGCGCAGTTGAAGACCGATATCGACAGCATCGACCTCAAACTGAGCCAGGAGGTGCTCGACGGAATCGAAACCATCCACCGGCAATACACCTATCCCTGCCCCTGACTCCTGACGCGGGATATCCATGCGCCTGTTCATCGGCATCGCACTGCCCCAGGACATCCGCTTCCGCCTGAGCCTGCTCTGCTGCGGCCTGCCGAACATCAGGTGGGTGCAGCCGGAGAACATGCATCTGACGCTGCGCTTCATCGGCGAGGTGGATAACGGCGTGATGCAGGATATCGACGCGGCGCTGGCGGCGGTGCGGGCGCCGCGCTTTCCGCTGTCGATCTCCGGTGTCGGCCATTTCGGCAACGACAAGAAGGTGCGGGTGATCTGGGCGGGCGTGGAGAAATCGCCGGCGCTGCAGCATCTCCACGACAAGATCGAATCCGCCGTGGTGCGCTCGGGCCAGCCGCCCGACGGGCAGAAATTCTCGCCCCATGTCACGCTGTCGCGGGTGAAGACGCCGCCGCCGGCGGGCAAGCTGCTGGAATTCATTGCCGCCAACAATCTGTTCCGCGCCCAGCCCTTCGACGTGACGCACTTCACCTTGTTCTCCAGCTTCCCTTCCAGCGAGGGTTCGATCTACCGCGCGGAGGAAAGCTACGAGCTGAGCCGGGCATGAGACCGACGATGCAGCGGATCCTCATTCTTACCGGTGCCGGCATCTCCAAGGAATCCGGCCTCGATACATTCCGCGATGTGGACGGCACCTGGTCCAAGGTGCCGCTGGAGGAGGTTGCCACGCCTGAAGCCTTCGCACGCAATCCCGCACGCGTACAAGAATTCTACAATCAGCGCCGCCGCAGCTTGCGTAATGCGAATGTCACGCCCAACGCCGCCCATCGTGCGCTGGCGCTGCTGGAACGCGACTGGCCCGGCGAGATGCTGGTGGTCACTCAGAATATCGACGACCTGCATGAGCGCGCCGGCAACCGTCATCTCATCCACATGCACGGCGAGCTGCTCAAGGCGCGCTGTCTCGCCTGTGAAAGCGCAAGCCCATGGCTCGATGACATAACCCCGGAGTCGAATTGCCCTGCCTGCCGGGAACCGGGACGCCTGCGGCCCCATGTCGTTTGGTTCGGTGAGGTGCCGCTGGAGATCGAGGTGATTCACGAAGCGGTTGCCGCCTGCGATGTCTTCGTTGCCATCGGCACTTCCGGTGTCGTGTATCCGGCCGCCGGTTTTGTGCAGGACGCACGCCAGACCGGCGCTCATACGATCGAGCTGAATCTCGAACCGTCGGAAGGGCAAAGCCTCTTTGCCGAGCGTATCTATGGTCCGGCGACGGAGGTTGTGCCGGCTTTCGCCGAGGAATTGCTCCAGCAAACGCGCAAACCGCGCGTGACGCGATAGACGATGGCTGCGCTCGACAATCTATTGCGCGATATCCGTGCCTGCCGGCTCTGCGCCGAGCATCTTCCGCTGGGGCCGCGGCCGGTGCTGCGCATGACATCGACGGCGCGCCTCCTGATCATCGGCCAGGCGCCGGGGACGAAGGTGCATGAGAGCGGCATCCCCTGGAACGACCGCAGCGGCGATCGCCTCCGGCAATGGCTGGCGATGGACCGCGATATCTTCTACGACGAAGTCCCGCATCGCCATCATGCCCATGGGCTTCTGCTATCCCGGTGTCGACAAGAACGGCGGCGACCGGCCGCCGCGGCCGGAATGCGCGCCGGCCTGGCATGAGCGGCTGCGCGCGCATCTGCCTGAAATCGAGCTGACGCTGCTGATCGGGCAATATGCGCAGGCGCACTATCTCGGCGGCCGCCGCCAGGCGACGATGACGGAAACAGTCCGGGCGTGGCGCGACTACGCGCCGGAATTCATTCCGCTGCCCCACCCAAGCTGGCGCAATACCGGCTGGCTGAAGAAGAACCCCTGGTTCGAGGACAGCCTGGTGCCGGTGCTCAGGCGTCGCGTGCAACCGATTATCTCAAGCAAAACAGCGGCTTAGCGGCCGCCTCCGCCATCCGGTACTAGCCGCCCAGCGCGATGGTCATCAGCACCAGCACAATTCCGAACAGCACCATGAACAGCCCCACCGCCCAGGGGTTGCGTTCGGTCAGGCGGCCGAAGGCATAGCCCATCAGGAACAGCATCAGGATGGCGACAGCATTGGAAATCCGCAGGGCCAGCAACGGCGTCATCCAGCAACATGAAGGGTATCGCCACCGGGAAGGTGGACAGGAACACCAGCAGCAGGACGCCGGCAGCGGCCCGCCAATCCTCTTCGCTCAAGCGCGCGCGCTTGGGCGGCTCGGGCAACTGAGTCAAGCGCCGCGCGGATCTCCTCCAATTCCGCGGACTTCATGACGGCAGCGATCATCGGCGGCAGCGCATCGGCGATATCAGGCGGTGGGCCTGCCGCGGATCGGCTGCCTGGCGCAGGGCCTTCAGGGAGATGATGCCGCGGCCCCGATCCGCCAGGCAGCCCATGAGATAGAACACCGCATCGATGATGCCCCAGGCCAGATTGCAGCCCAGCGCGCCGATCAGCATGACCTGGACATCCTCCCGGCCCGCTTCGGCGACGCTGAGCGTGCCGGTGAAGGTCAGCACCATGATCAAGCCGAACAGGATCTCCGACACCCGGTCGATGGGATCCAGCACGCGCCTTGCCGGATGCGGGCGCTTCGCCGGGGCTGGGATCTGAGCGTTCATGGTCATTGCAATTGCGGCGGCAGCATGATAGAGCGTCATGGCGAAGATCAGATAAACCATCAGCACCAGGACGCCGGTGTACCAGGCCGACTGCCCGCCATTGGTCACCAGCGTCGCCGTGATGGTCGCGATCAGGATCATCACCACGGCACCGGGCCAGAATTGCAGGTCCATCGGCGCCGGTCCGATGACATAGCTCAGCAGCACCAGCACCGGCGCCACGAACAGCGCGATCTGGGCCGCGCTGCCCAGCGCGATGCCGACGCTGAGATCCAGCCGGTTCTTGCGCGCGCCGGAGAAGGCCGAAGCCATTTCCGCCGCGCCGCCGACCAGTGCCACGATGATAAAGCCCACGAAGGCGTCGGTCATGCCGAAGGTCAAGGCCGCCTCCTGCACCGACGCGACGAAGATTTCGCTCACCAGCGCGATCAGGATCGTGACGCCGGCCAGCACCCCCAGGGCAAAGCCGATCGGCCATGGCGCATCGCCGTCTTCGCCATGCGCCTTGCCGGCAAACATTCGCGATGCGTCTTGAGCGAGAACAGCAGGCTGAGCCCATAGGCGATGATGAGCAGCACCGCCAGGCCCAGGCTCATTTTCTGCATGAAAGCCGACCAGCTTCGCCGAATCGGCTTCCGGCGACCGCCGACGGGATCAACAGCGCAACCGTGGCCAGGAACAGCAAGCCGGCCTGAAGCCGGGCGCCGGCGCGATTGTATTCCTGGGTGTGGTGCTTGAGCCCGCCGAGAAAGAAGGAGGCGCCGAGCATGAACAAGCTGTTGGTGACGATGGCGCCGGCAATGGAGGCCTTCACCAGCATGTATTCCCCGGCGCGCAAGGCGGTGAGGGCGATGACCAGCTCGGTCAGGTTTCCCAGCGTGGCGTTGAGCAGGCCGCCCGCCGCGTCGCCTGTCTTGGCCGCCACGGACTCGGTGGCATGGCTCAACAGCGCCGCCAGCGGCACGATCGCCAGGACCGACAGCAGGAACAGCAGGGTATGGGAGTCCGGCCACAGCCTCTCGCCCGCCAGGACAACGGGCACGAAGACCAGCAGCCACAGCAGCGGATTGTGCCGGATCTCCTTCAGCAGCAAATTCCATGAACGCCCCCCGATTACGGCCCGTCCGGGAAATCCCCCTTGGTCTTGGCCACGGACAGCCGGAAACGCAGCAACCGAATTCCAGGCAGTATGCCATGGCAAAGCGTCGAGAGATCGCACCTTTGATGGACCCGATCTGCATCAGGCCGTGCGGCACCGTTCCCGGAAGGCTGAGCCGGCGAGTTGCCGTTCCTCAGCGCAGCGACGGCCAGATTTCCGTTTGTAGGACCGGAGGCAGGATCGAACCCGCCGGTCTCCGCCAGCCCAAGCAGCCCCTCCACGATGACTGCCGCGTTTTCGCTCCTCGATGCTCGCCATGGGCCAACAGCAGCTCCGCCTTGGCGATCATCTCGGCAGCTGTCGAGCGGTCGATCGGGATCGCCCTTGCAGGCTCTGCGGGTGGCGATGAGTTCGCTTCCGTCCGGCAGCTTCAGCGCGATGCCGGCGCCCCAGTTCTCGGGATAGGCGGAGGCGAAAGGCTCCTCGACTTGCGCAAGATCAACGCGCCGGCTCAGCGGCGCCAGTCGGTTGCGGGCCGCTTCATCGAAGGACTCAAAACCAACGCGCCCGTCCGCCAGCGCCAGGGCCACGCAATGCTGCAGCGAGAACTTGGCGGCGTATTCGTTGGCCGGCGCCGGCCGGTCGCAGACTTCGAGCGCCGCGCCATAGGTCACGACATCGACCGCCTGCGGCGGGACATGCCGCCGAGCCGGCCATGAAGCTCGATCGCGGCATCGATGGCCGGATGGGTGTGGCGGCAGCAGGGCCAGGGCTTGATCGATGTCGCCCGCAGCTGCCAGGGCGCGTTGGGATCGCGCGTTACGGCGTCGGGATCGGCATCGGGACAGGCGCCGGCGAACAGGCCTTTCGCACCTTCCAGGATAGCGGGCGGCCCGGTGAAGCCGAGCGCCGCCAGTTCCGCCGCCGTCACCCCGGCCTCGGCGGCGCGGCCGGCATGGAGATGCTTGCTCATGGCGCCGGTCTCGATGAACTGCCAGAGGCCGCTCGATTGCGTGCCCGCATTGCCCAGGGCATGCACGGCCCGGCCGTCATCGAAGCCGAAGCAGATCAGCCGCCGCCATGGCCGCGCCGAACGGTCCGCAAGTCGCCGTCGAATGCCAGACGCGGTAATGGGCCGGCCCCACCGCCATGCCGATCCGCGTCACCGCCTCGTAGCCTCGGATGATCGCATCGAGCAGGCCGGACCGGAACAGCGCGTTCGCATCCCGATCGCCAGCGCCGCCGGCACGACGACACAACCGGGATGGGTCACCGACGCCCGATGCAGATCGTCCATCTCCAGGATGTGGGACAGCCCGCCGACCAGGAACGCCTGTCGCCCGGCATCATCGCCTTGCTGCGCGAACCAGGCGCGCAGCATGCGGCCGGGCGGCGTGTTCCGCGCGCCCAAGCGCATTCGCCACGGTGTCCAGCAGGAACCGCGCCGCGCAATCGCGGTCGTCATCCGTGATCGGCCTGGCACGGACTATCTTCACAAGTTGTTCGGTGAGGGACGGCATAGGCTCTTGCTGTTTGCGGAGTCCAGCCTAACATCGTCGACAGCCATAGGGAAAATCCGACGTTGCCGGGAGTATCCATGCCGCTCAAAGACAAGGTCGCGCTGGTGGCGGGCGGGACGCGCGGTGCCGGCCGCGGCATCGCAGTCGAACTGGGCGCTGCAGGCGCCACGGTCTATGTGACAGGCCGAACCACGCGCCAGCATCAGTCCGAATATGCCCGTCCGGAAACCATCGAGGAGACGGCGGAATTGGTGACCGCTGCCGGCGGCAAGGGGATCGCGGTTCAGGTGGATCACCTCATTGCCGATGAGGTCGCCAAGCTGGCCGCGCGCATCCGGGCCGAGCAGGGACGCCTCGACATTCTGGTCAACGATCTCTGGGGCGGCGAGAATCTCAAGGAATGGAACAAGCCGGTCTGGGATCATAACCTCGAGAACGGCCTGCGCCTGCTGACCCTCGGCGTGCACACCCATCTGATCACGGCCCATCATGCGCTGCCGTTGCTGATCGAGCGCCCCGGCGGATTGCTGGTCGAGGTGA
The DNA here is from genome assembly GCA_963851215.1 of uncultured Alphaproteobacteria bacterium. Classification (GTDB taxonomy): domain Bacteria; phylum Pseudomonadota; class Alphaproteobacteria; order Dongiales; family Dongiaceae; genus DATKFM01. The sequence goes on along the minus strand of CAWKOG010000019.1, from coordinate 269,889 downwards.
CCGATGGCACCGACGCCTATAACGCGACCCATTACCGGATCAATCCGTTCTACGATCTGGCGAAGGTGGCGGTGACGCGCATGGCCTGGGCCCATGCCAACGACTTGGCGCCCCACGGCGCGACATCGGTCGCAATCACGCCGGGATGGCTGCGGTCGGAGATGATGCTGGAGGCGTTCGGCGTGACCGAAGCGAATTGGCGCGACGCGACGGCAAGGATCCCGCATTTCGCGATATCGGAGACGCCGCGTTTCGTCGGCCGTGCCATCGCCGCCCTCGCGGCCGATCCCGATCGGGCGCGCTGGAACGGCCAATCGCTATCGAGCGGCCAGCTCGCGCAGGTCTACGGCTTCACCGATCTCGACGGCTCCCGCCCCGATGCGTGGCGCTATGTCGCGGAGGTACAGGATGCCGGAAAACCGGCGGATACAACGGGGTATCGCTAGCAAGTCCCCACGTTTCCGGCAATCGAGAGAGCCGCCCGAGGAAAAACACGCCAATACCACGGCATTCGTAGTGACCTCCTGCGGCGATGTTGCTGCAAATGAAAAGAGACATAGGTGGAATCCTCGCCGCCGTCGGCTCGCTCATCCTGGGCATCAGCCTGATCCAGCTTGCCAACGGCTATATCGGCACGTTGATCGGCATCCGGCTCGCGCTCGCCCATATCGACCCAGTCGTAGTGGGCTTCGTCACATCGGCCTACTTCGTCGGCTATGTGGCGGGCGCTGAACTATGCAATCGCCTGATCGAACGGACCGGCCATATCCGCGCGTTTTCCGCCTTCTCCGCGCTCGTCACCGCGGCCCTGCTGGGACATGCCCTCTACTTCGATCCCATCCTGTGGGCGGTGCTACGGTCACTCATGGGGTTCGGCTGTGCCGGCCTCTTCGTCGCCACCGAAAGCTGGCTCAGCGCCAAGTCGAATCCGGCGACCCGCGGCACGATGTTCGCGATCTACATGGTCGCCATCTATGCAACCTTTGCCGGCGGCCAATTCATGCTCAATCTTGCGGCGCCGACCGGATTTTTCCTGTTCGCCTTCGCCGCGATTTTGTTTTGCCTCGCGCTCATGCTGATTGCGATCACCCGGGCGGCACAGCCGGTGCCTGTCCCGAGCAACCGGCTAAAGTTCGGTGAGCTGACCGCCGCCGCACCCGTCGCGGTCGCCGGCTGCTTCGCGGGCGGCCTGGTCACCGGCGCGTTCTATGCGCTGGTCCCGGTCTACGCCCAGTCGAGCGGCCACTCGATGCTGGTGATCACCTCCTACATGGCGCTCGCGATTACGGGCGGCCTCATCATGCAGATTCCCGTTGGCAAGCTGTCCGACGCGATCGACCGCCGTCTCGTCGCGGCATTGGTGGCTTTTGCCTTCGCCGCCCTGGCGCTGGCGGTGGTACCGGTCAAGGCCACGCCCTGGTTTCCGGCCGTGTGGCTGCTTCTCGGTGGCTTCATGTCGGTCATCTATCCCGTATGCGTCGCCCACGCGAACGACCGCATGCCGGTGGAGCGCGCGGTTTCCGTCAGCGGCCGTTTGATTCTGATCTCCGGCGTCGGCTCTGCGATCGGGCCGATCCTCGGCGGCTCGGCGATGTCGGCTTTCGGCGCTCGCGGCCTGCTTTATTATCTGGCGGCCGTGGCAACGCTTTTCGCGATCTTTGCGCTGATGCGGGGGCTCGGCGTCCGCCCGCCGCGGTTCAAGCGGCCGAGGCCCTTCCAACTGCTCCCGCCCACCTTTGCCCAGCAACTTGCACACGCACCCCAGGAGCGGCGGCCGAGATGAACGTCATGCTGAGTTCGTTCCCGCTGGGATGGATTCAGTTCCAGCGTGGCTGGAGAATGATCACGCTCAGGATGAACACCGCGTACAAGAGCCCGGGAACGGCCAGGATCAGCAGCACGCCACAGGCAAGATACGGGTGACCGTTTGATTTGAGCAGCAGCCCGCCGCCCAGAAATCGCCGCGAGGCCGCCGAGGATCGCCAGCCACAGCGTCATGTTGAACGAGCTGACCGACCCGTCGCCCAATCCGGCGAAGAAGAAAAAGAGCACGATCAATGCGACCGCGCCATCGATGCCGAAGAGCGTCCAGAAGAGCTTCACGCGGCGCAGATTAGTGGTTTGAATGAGAGACGCAAGGATCGGTGAGGAATGTCTACCCACCACTCCATCGACCAGAAGCGCCCGGCTTCAATCGGCCGGTGCCCGGCCATGGAGGTATGCCGATAGGTGGGCGCTGAGGTCGCGCGCATCGTCGCCGGCGCCGTCGATAAGGGCGGACTTGCGGCGACGCAGGAACTGCAGCCCCATCACATACAGGCCGGGCGAGCGGACGACTCCCCCGTCATGGCGAATCCGCCCCTTGCGATCGAGGATCGGCAGATCGAGCCACGAGTAATCAGGCCGAAATCCGGTGGCCCATATGATCGTCCTGATCCCGCTGCGGGCGAGATCCAAGGCCAGCGGTGGCGCCGCCTCCACTTCGGTTGGGGGCAAGCGGTGCGGCGGCTCGACCGTGCGATCGACGCCATTAGCCGCCGCCCAGGCGTCGATCGCGTCAAGCAGCCGGCCCATCTTGAGATCCGATAGCGCGCACATGTTGCGCAGCGAACCCGAAAACTGCAGCTTGCCGTCGCTGATGCCGGCGAGCCTGCCGAGCAGCTTCACGCCCATGGCGGTCAGGGCATTGAGGTCCAGAGTCGTGCGCTCCGGCGACCCGGTCAGCTGGAACGACGGCACGCTGCGCGCCCGATCGATGTCCGGCAGCGCATCGTATCGCTCATCGAGGATTCCCGCCGCATCCATCCACCATTCGATGTCCTTGCCCCGGTACAGGCGCGGGGCGCGGATATGTTCGCCGACGGCAAGCGTCACGGGCCGGCCGGAGCGACGCAGTTCGGCGGCGATCTGGGTTCCCGTCGCCGATGCGCCAACGACAAGAACGCCCCCCTCGGGAAGCTGGCCGGGATTGCGATACCGCGGCGGCGTGAGTGTCGTGATTTCAGGCGGTAGTTCAGCGGCGGGAGACGGTACTGTCGGAATGTTGCACGCGCCTGTCGCCAGCACGGCGGTGCGGCACAGCCAGTCGCCCCGGTCCGTGGCCACCAGGTAGCCGTCATCGGCGCTGCGCACCGATGTGACGGTCGTGTTCGTCTGCACCGGGGCCGCGATGACGCGCGCGTAGCGATCGATGAAATCGATGACTTCCGGCACCGTCCGGTAACCGTCGGGATCCTTGCCCTCGTAGCCGAAGCCTGGCAGCCGGCTCTGCCAGTTCGGCGTGAGCAGCCGCAGCGAGTCCCACCGTTCGGTGCGCCACGAGTTCGCCACCTCGCCGCGCTCGAGGACGACATGCTCGATCGAGCGCTCGGTCAGGCACCGGCTCATGGCGAGCCCTGCGTGACCCGCCCCGATGACGACGGTCGCTATTCTCCGAACGATAGGGCTCCCGCTGCGGCAAGCACCGCTTGGCTACTTTATCTCGACCGTGACGTTCGTCGGATTGGTGATGATGTCATAGACCGCCGAGCGCTTCTGCGATTGCGCGACCAGGGCCTTGATCTCGTCCTTGGTGGCGTCGGCGTCGATGTCGTAGGTGACCTTGATGCCGCTGAACCCGTTACGGACGTCGCTGTCGATGCCGAGGATGCCCGCCAGGTCCATCGCGCCCTCGATGGTGGCCGAGACCTTCCGCAGTTGGATGCCGCGATGCTGGGCAACGGCGGCAATGCCGGCGGTCAGGCAGCTTCCCAGGGCAACGAGCACGAATTCGACCGGCGTGGCGCCATAGTCCTCGGAGGCGAACACTTCCGGATGGTCGGCATCGAAGCTGAAGGTCGTCTTGTGCTTCTGTTCCTCGCCGAGACCGAAGAAACTCTTGACGGTCGAATGGCTGTGCGTGCCTTTCTTCCAGGTGCAGGTGGCTCGCCAGTTGAACTGCGCCGCCGCGGGAGCGTCGGTCAGGGCTGCACGGGCGTCGATCAGGGCTTGGACATTGACGCCATTGTCGACTTGGGCGGTTGCGGGCATGGGCTTCCTCTCTCTCTTCGCGATTGCGCCGCCAGGTCAGCGGCGCGATTTTCATTGTGCTGGGAGCATCAGCCTATCGCCGCCTGTTTTGCCGATCAACGACGTTGTGTGGCTGATGGCGTAAAGGCGCGTCACAAGGCCATCAAAAGATTATCAAAATGCCAGAACCGCCGGCTTTGAGGCGGCGGCCGGCAGGCATTCAAATCGGCTGATTGAGGCGAGGCTTCCAGAAAGGCCGGAACAGCTCGATCTTGGGGCAGCGGTTCATCACCACCTTGAGGCCTGCATCCTCGGCCAGCTGCGCCGCCTCATCATTGCGCACGCCAATCTGCATCCAGAGGACCTTGGCGCCGATCCGGACCGCCTCCTTGGCGACATCCAAGGCGGCCTCGGAGGTGCGGAACACTTGGACCATGTCGACCGGTTTCCCGATTGCGGAGAGCAACTCGTAGACCTTGAGGCCGCGGATCTCCTTGCCGGCCTCCAGAGGATTGACCGGGATCATCTCGTAGCCGGTCTCGTGCAGCACGCGCATGACCCCATAGCTGAACCTCGTCGGGTCCGAGCTGGCGCCGACCACCGCGATGGATTTGACCTCCTTCAGGATCGTGGCCAGGTAGTCGGCCGGGTAATCCTCGTCGTGATTCACGTAGGCAGCAGCGGTCATGGCACGTCCCTCCGCGGGCGCGCGGTATCCGGCTTCAGCTCGTGGGGCGCGAGCGGGTCGGCGAAGGGATTTCGATAGAGCTTGTCATGGCTCTCCACGCCGACATCAAGAGTGCAATCGCCGAGCGGGCGGGCCACGCACAACAGAACATAACCGTGGGACAGCTGCCGTCCATTGAGCGCGACTCCATCCCGTTGGTCCACTTCGCCCGCGAGCAGCTTGGCCGCGCAGGAGATGCAACCGCCGTAGCGGCAGCCATAGGGCAGCGAGACCCCCGCCGCCTCCAGCGTGATGAGCAGCGGCTTGGCGCGATCCACCCGGTAGGTTGCGCCCGCCCGGTTGGCCAGGGTTATCGTGACGGCCCGTTCGCTCACAGCCAGATATCCGAGGTGCAGTCGCCGCCCGGATAGCGGGTCTCGTGGCAGCGGGCGGGTCCGTTCGGCTCCTTGCCAAAGTCGACGAAGAAGTCCTTGTCGATCTCCATGCCGCCGGCCTCGGGGTTGCAGTTGACCATCACCATGCAGCCGCCGTTCTCGCGGATCTCGGGATAGAACTGGTTGTCCCAGGTGGAGAACAGCGAAGTCGTGACATAGAGCCGCTTGCCGTCGAGCGAGAGTTGGATCATCTGCGGCCCGCCGGTGATCTTGTGGCCGTTGACGACGGGGGCCTTGCCGAGCAAGCCGCCCATCCAGACCTGGCCCGTCAGCTTCGGGTTGTGCGGATCGGTGATGTCGTACTGCCGGATATCGCCGTGCAGCCAGTTGCAGAAGTAGAGAAAGCGGTCGTCCATCGAGATCAATATGACGCTGATCACCCCCGGAATCGGAATCGGCCATTCCGGGTGGGGTTCGTTTTCGACGTCGATGATCTTCTCCCAGACCCACTCGCCGTCCTTCTTGAACCAGTGGATGATGTTGGCCGAGAGCGCGGCGCCGACGAAGCCGTGGTCGGAATCGGGGTTGTGGTGGAAGCGAACCTCCAGCGGGAGCAGCCCGTCCTCGCCCAAGTAGTGGGTCTTCACGATGCTCTTCTTCTGGAAGTCCCAGAAGTGGATGCGGCGGCCGTATTTGAGGCGCCCGACCTCCTCCAGGTCGAAACCCGGCATGAAGGTGTTGGGCGCGGCCCATTCGCTGGAGACCATGACGTTGTGGCGCGGCTGGTACCAGAAGTCGTAGTTGAAGGCCATGCCGGTGATGTCGTTCTCCCAGCGCCCGATGATCTCGAACTTCTCGTTCAGGTGCAGGAAGCCGCCGGGCGCCTCGCCCCTGGCATCCCCGAGCATGGAGATGATGATGTCGGAACCCAGGCAATGCACCGTGTGCGGCGCCGAAAGGTCGGTCTTGGCCTTGATCTCGGCGCCCTGGATCACCTTGTGCAGGCGCGGCTTCCTGGGATCGGCCGCGCAGTCGACGATATGCAGGTTGGTGCTGCGCACGCCCGGCACGATCAGATAGCGCCGCTCCTTCGTGGGGTCGTGATGGCAGGACGAGCAGGCGTTCCAGCCCATGTGGTGCAACTCGTCGCCGATGCCCGGCATCTCGAGCCGGTTGATGACCGTGGAGTACGTCGGACTCTGCGGGTCGGCGTCGATCGTCGCTACATAGTCCGGCTTCTGAATGCCCGTGCCGATATAGAGGGCGACCGTATAGAGAATTTTCTCGCGTGGGGCCTTCATCGCCTCGGCCGGCGAGGCGTAGCCTGGCCCGCAACACTTCGAACCGCCGTTCTCGGCCATATTTGCTCTCCCATCGCACTCTGCTCCAAACGGCGCGCGATTTCGCCGTTCAGATAGGCGACGATCAGGCTCTCTGCAACTCCTTGGCCCGTGCCGGGAGCTTCCAGCCCGGCCGGATGAAGTGGCAGGTGTAGCCTGTGGGGTAGCGCTCCAAATAACCTTGATGCACCGGTTCGGCTTCCCAGAAATCGCCTGATGGCGCGATCTCGGTCACGGCCTTTCCGGGCCAAATACCGGAGGCATCGACATCGGCGATCGTATCCTCGGCGACGCGCTTCTGTTCCTCGCTCGTGTAGAAGATCGCCGAGCGATAGCTGACCCCGACGTCATTGCCCTGCCGGTTCCGTGTGGTTGGATCGTGAATCTGGAAAAAGAACTCCAGAACAGCTGGCGATAGCTTATCTCGGCGGGGTCGAAGACGATTTCAATCGCCTCGGCATGAGTGCCGTGGTTGCGATAGGTCGCGTTCGGCACGTCGCCGCCGGTATAGCCGACGCGCGTCGAAATCACGCCTTTTTGGCGGCGAATGAGATCCTGCATTCCCCAGAAGCAGCCGCCGGCGAGCACTGCGCGTTCCCGTGTCATTTTCTATCCTCCACCTGATCGAGAAAGGCCCCGTAGCCCTCCGCTTCCATGTTGTCGCGATGGACGAAGCGCAGCGAAGCAGAGTTGATGCAGTAGCGCAAGCCGCCGCGATCCTCGGGGCCATCGGGGAACACGTGGCCGAGATGGCTGTCGCCGTGGATCGAGCGGACCTCCGTGCGGATCATGCCAAGCGAGGCGTCGCGCAGCTCGTTGACGTTGGCCGACTCGATCGGCTTGGTGAAGCTCGGCCAGCCGCAGCCCGATTCATATTTGTCGGACGAAGCAAACAGCGGCTCGCCCGAGACGATATCGACATAGATGCCGGGCTCGTTGTTATCGAGATATTCACCGGTGCCCGGGCGCTCGGTGCCGCTTTGCTGGGTCACGCGATACTGCTCCGGCGTCAGTTTCGCAATGGCGTCGGCATCTTTTCTATAGCTGCTCATGTACCGCTCCTTTGCAACGGTCGTCGGATTCGGCTGCCGCTTTACCCCTCCGCCGCCGCCGCCTCGATCAGTTCCCCGTCTTCGTCGGATAGCCCGAAATGATGGCCGATCTCAGGGATTCCTCTAGAGATGTTGAAGCTACACACACAAAAGCTAGAGTTGTTCTTCAATCGGCAGCAGACCTGTCACGTCGATAACGAAGCGCTGCCACGTGGTTGTTTCGGGGTCGGTGTCGAACTCTACGATCGTCCCGTTCGTTTCCGTCGCCCACACCAGGTCATCATCCTCGTCAAGCGTGACGTGATAGGCGCTGCCGGGTGAGACTCCTTCATCCAGGAACTCGCCCAACTGGTCGGCAATTGTCGGACTATCGATCATGACGCCGATCTCGGTGTTGATGGACCTCGAGCGGGGATCAAGGTTGAAGCTGCCGATGAACACCGACTCGCGGTCGAACACCAAAGCCTTGGTGTGCAAAGCCGCGCGCGATTTGCCCGCCAGGACTGACCACTCCCGCTTCATGTTGGCATCCGGCCGCAATTCGTAGAGGTCAGCGCCCGCATCGATCAGATCCTTTCGGGTATTCGAGTAACCCGCATGCGCCGCCATCACGTCATTGGTGGCCGCGGAATTGGTCAGGATGCGCACCTTGACGCCGCGGGCCGTGAGTTGCTGCACTTCCTGGATGCCCCGATCGAGCAGGATCAGATACGGTGACTCGATCAACAGTTCTCGCTCCGTCTTGCCGATCCGTTGGAGGATGGTCTCTGTAATAACCATTTTCCCGTCGTCGTCCGCACTCGCCCGGGCGGGATCCTCCGCGAGCACCCGTCCCGGCGCCCAGACGAACTCGTCCCGGATCTGGACCAGGCGGGAGCGGAGACCATCCAGGTGCTCGTCGATCGGATAGGGATAGCCGGCGGCAGCGATCTCCGCGGAGAGCCGCTCCTTGCCCGCGAGAAAATCCTGTTCGGTCGCTTGCTCCGCCACCACCGCGCCCGCGGGAATCGCCCACTCGCTGTTCCAGTACGAGTCAAAGTTCGCCGACAATTCCCTGACGATCGGCCCCGCCATTGCCATATCGAGGTCGCGATAGTTTTGGTCCGCGCGGACGCCAAAATAGATATCCGCAATGTTGCGCCCGCCGACGACTCCCATGGCGTTATCCACGATGAACAGCTTGTTGTGCATCCGATGATTGACGCGGCCAAAATCGGACAGAAAGCTCCACATGCGCCACTCCCGGTTCGCCACCGGGTTAAAGAACCGGACCTCGATATTGGGGTGGGCGTCGAGGGCCGCCACGCCGAGGTCCTTCTCCTCGGTTTGATAGTTGTCGTCGAGCAGCAGGCGCACGCGCACGCCGCGGTCGGCTGCGCGTATCAGGCGATCGGCGAGGATCCGGCCGGTGGTGTCGATGTCCCAGATGTAGTATTGCGCATCCAGCGTCTTTTCGGCCAAGTCGGCCATGGCCACGCGGCCCATGAACGCGCGGCTTCCATCCCGCACCAGGTCAAATCCAGATTGGTCCGGATGTTGATCCGCCGCTTCCTGGAAGAGTGCGCCGATGGTGGTGGTCTGCGGCTGGTCGAAAGCCGTCGAGGACGTGCGCGGGTAATCCCAGTCGACTGCGGTGCCGCACCCGCTCAGCAGGAAGACCAGTCCGAGAGTCGGGATCAAGCTCTTGAACCAGTGAAACGTGATGCTCATTGTCTGTCACTCCGCGAAGCGGACCGGAAGGTCGCTAACCACGGGTCGCGAGCTTCGGCTCCTGCGACGAGTTAGGCGCGTTACTTCTGTCGCTTTGTCGAAGCTTGGCGAGATATTGGCCCAAAGTCCAACTTTGCCTGCGCCGCGATCCTAGGACAGCGGTGCCCGGACTCTACGCCCGGTGAGGACGATGCCAATGCGGTAGATGATCGCCGTACCGATGCCGAAGACCGCATGAAAGCCAACCTCGATCGGCACCATCGCGAGATGGAAGCCGCCGCCAACGCCGAAACCTTTCAATGGCAGGACGACGAACCAGTATGCCACCAGCGGCAGGGCGAGGCCGAAGACCAGCCCGCCCAGCCACCATCCGAATCGAGCCGTCAGCCGCCGCTCGAGCAGGACGTAGGTCAGTCCCCAGAGCCCTGCCCAGAACCCGAGCGAAAGGGTCTTCGGCACGCCGAGGGGCGGAATTGGCGCAAGGTTCCATGGCAGGGACGGCACCAGATGCGCGGCGTAGAGAATACTGCCGAAAGCACCCTGAAAGATCAGGTGCGAGAGGAACCCGGCAATGAAGCCGAGGAAGAGGCGCATCCCGATGCTAGACATGTGAAAGTCCTTTTTCCTATGCTTTGTCTCGGTGCGGCTTTCTGGCCGGCTCGGCCGCGCCGGATGCACCCATGCCGCAGCAAGCGCCAACCCAGCCAATTGTACAGTCTTTTGCTCAGGTCTGGACACGCCCATGCTAGAAGTTCGCCCGAGTTCCGATATTCGACGTGCGGATATGACAATGAAACTCGCAAGTTCGATAGCCGCGGTATTCACGGCAATTGTGCTGTTGACCGCCGCTGCGCATGACGAAAGGAAATTCGCATGAAGACGAGTCGAGTTATTGCGGCTGGGGCACTGATCGCCGCAAGCGCTCTGGCGCTGCACGCTGCGCTGGCGCAACAGACGGGCATCGGGCGCACCGATCTCCAGCGGCACGATCTCAGCATCCCAGGACGCGAGGTGGTCCAGGTGCTCGTCGATTTCGCCCCCGGCGTGTCATTTCCCAGGCACTCGCATCCGGGCGAAGAGATTGTCTATGTCGTCGAAGGCTCGCTGGAGTATCAGCTCGACGGCCAGCCGCCGGTGACGCTCAAGGCTGGCGAGGTGCTGTTCATTCCGGACGGAGCAGTTCACGCGGTCAGGAACGTGGGCAGCGGTAGCGCGTCGGAGCTCGCCACCTACATCGTGGAAAAGGGAAAGCCGCTCCTTGAGATAGCCGAGTGAGCGCCCAGCGCGACGCCCCCCGGTCACGTAACCGTGCGACGATGAAATTTACAGCGGGCGGTACCTACCACCCAACGTTGCCGCCCGTCTGCCAACCCGAAAACTTGCTTGTTGATACTATCTACGCGAAACTGAGTGGGTTTCCCGAACCAGAACAACAGGCCGAGCATAGGAGTTCTCCGTCAATGGCAAACGTCATGGCCGGGCACCGTTGTATAAGCACGCGAGGGGTGGTCCGCAGTGCCGCTCTCGCTATCCTGTTATCGTGGCAATTCATGGCCGTTCATAGTTCAGAAACACAGGCTGCCGAGGCATCTTTCAGGAACTTCCCAATCTTGGTGCACTGCGAGCTTAATGGCATTGATCGCGCTTTTTACCTATCCAGCATCGATCAAGATGGCGTGGCGACTTACATAAGTCCGGAGAGGCAGGCTGGTACTATAACTATATACGGCAAAGCCGACCCAATAGGTGGAGACTGGTCCGGCAGTTGTTCAGGCAAAACGCTTGAGCAACTTAAATCGGCGGGACAGTCATACTACTTGCAATCACAATGATCGCGCGGGAGCGCGTCGGAGCTCGCCACGTACATCGTGGAAAAGGGAAAGCCGCTCCTTGTTACAGCCGAGTGAGCGACCACGTGTAGCCGGTGTTCAGAACGGAGTGACGCTTACCGCTCCCACCCCTCGTCAAATGGAAACCGCTTCGCCCAGAATTCCTTGAGGCGCGGGTCGGCATCGACCCGGCGGACGATTTCGGCCATCTTCGGCGCGCTCCGGTAGAAGCGCGCGCGCCCGGGCGCGAAGCGCGAGACGACCGCGACGTAGAGATCGAGCACCGAGAGATCATCGCCAAGAATGTAGTGGCCGGGCGCGATCTGTTCGTCCATCATGCGCCAGCAATCGGCTCGTCGTTCGTGGATGCGATCGATCACGAGCAGCGCTTGCTCTTTGCTGGCGACGATGCGCGTCGGATCGTCGATGATCCAGACAAACGCGTAGATGGCCGCCGATATGTAGACCATCCAGCGTAGATATTGCGCGCGCCCGGGGTCGCTGAGGGCTGGCGCCAGCCGCGCCTGTGGATGGAAATCGGCGAAATAGATCAGTATCCCTGCACTTTCGGTTATGATCTCGCCGGACGGCAGCACCACTGCCGGGACTTGGCGCAACGGATTGACCGCCTCGACCCGCTTGCGCGCCGCTTCGTCCTCCCAAGTGACCGCCTCGATCACCTCGTAGGGAATTCCGACCAGCGTCAGCATGGCCTCGATCGGAACCGAGCCCGATCCGGCCGCGCCGAATATCTTGAGCATGAGATGCCTCCTGGCTAACTCTTCAGGCTCGTATAGCCCTGGATGTGCGTGAGGTCCCGGTCGCGCATCGGCTGGTGGTCTGCGAGACCGTCCTGCCGATGGCAGGTTGTGAGGTATCGCTCGCCGTGAAAGCGGCACCGTCGGGTTCTATAGCCACTCGGAGAGGGAGTCCATTGAGCTCGGTTTCCGGAATGAGTTATGGGCTGACCAAGCCGTATTTCACTGCGGTCCCACAGCACCTCGTGGACCGGCCGCAATTGTTATGAACTCGGTAACCGGTTCGCTGCTAAGAGATTTCGGGCAGATCGGGAGACGTTCGCATGAACGCCATCGAGGACCAGCATCGGATCGTGCGGCGGATTCTGCGCGTCAATCACGCCGGCGAGCAGGGCGCCATATCGATCTATGGCGCGCAGATCGCGCTCGCCAAGGCGCGCTACCCGGACCTTCTCCCGTGGCTTGAGGAAACGCTCGGGCATGAGAAGCGGCATCATAGGACGTTTCCTCGAGATGATGCCCGCCAGGGCGACCACCCCTTGTCCGGTCGCCTCGGTCTGGTCCGTTGGCGGCGCAATCCTCGGGTTCGTGACGGCGCTCCTGGGGCGGCATGGCGTCATCGTCTGCACCGCCGCCGTCGAGCGCACCGTCCACAAGCATTTCGTCGAGCAGATCGCCTATCTTTCGGGCCGGGACGCGGAGCTTGCCGACAGCATTCGCAAGGTGCAGATAGAGGAAAATCAACATCTGGCGTTTGCCGAACAACGCCATGATCCGCAAGCGCCGGTCGCGCGCCTGCTGTCCGGCTGTGATCGCAATCGTCACGGAAGCGCTGATCTTCGTTGCGACCCGCGGCGATTCCATGCGCCTCAACGCGGCTCTCACGGCCGAGAAAGCCGCCAGGTCTTGACGGGCGATATGCGGTGTCGGTCTGGCCACTGGAACTGGCCGGTCAATTCGCTACCCCTCTACAGCTTCCTCTTCAATCCGCTCCATGTCCTCATCCGACAATCCGAAATGGTGGCCGATCTCGTGGATCAGCACATGGCGGATGACATGCTTCAGGTCCTCGCCGGTCTCGCACCAATATTCCAGGATCGGCCGGCGGTAGAGGAAGACCATGTCCATATGCTGGGCGACGTCGCCGACGCTCTTGCGCGCGAGATCGACGCCCTGATAGAGGCCCAGCAGGTCGAACGGCGTTTCCAGATCCATGTCGCGCAGGATTTCGTCGTCGGGGAAATCGGCGATCTGGATGACAACGTTGGCGACGTTCTGGCGCAACTCCCTGGGAATTGTCGCGAAGGCTTCGGCCGCCATCGCTTCCATGTCCTCCAGGCTCGGCGGCGCGGTGTAGCGCCGCGACGGCAGGTTGTCCTGCGTCACCGTGCCGGTGCCGCCGGCGCTTGGTCATTTCGGCGCCAGCCGCAGCGCGCCGTCCAGCCGCACCACCTCGCCGTTGAGCAGGCTGTTCTCGATCATATGCAGCACCAGCCGCGACACCTCATGGGCATGGCCCAGCCGCTGCGGGAACGGCACGGAATCGCCCAGCGCCTTCTGGATATCGGGCGGCAGGTTCAGCATCATCGGCGTGGCGATCAGGCCGGGCGCGATGGCCAGCACGCGGATGCCGCTGCGCGCCAGGTCGCGCGCCGCCGGCAAGGTCAGCCCGACGATGCCCGCTTTCGATGCGGCATAGGCTGCCTGGCCGATCTGTCCTTCATAGGCGGCGACCGACGACGTCGACACGATCACGCCGCGCTCGCCATCGGTCAGCGGCGGCAGGCCGGCCATGTCGGCGGCGGCCAGGCGCATCATGTTGAAGGTGCCGACGAGATTGACGTCGATCACCTTGCGGAATTTCTCCAGGGGCAGCGGCCCATCCTTGCCCAGGATGCGGCCGGGAATCAGGATGCCGGCCACATTGACCAGGATGCGCGCCGGCCCATGGGCGGCCCGCGCCGCGGCCACCGCCGCTTCGCCGCCGGGCCCGTCGCTGATGTCGCAGCCGATGCCGACGCCGCCGATCTCCTTCGCCACCGCCTCGGCGGCGTCCTTGTTGATATCCAGCACCGCCACCTTGGCCCCGGCCTTGGCCAGATGCCGCGCCACATCGGCGCCGATGCCCGATCCGGCGCCGGTGACCAGCGCCGCCTGTCCCCTGATGTCCATGGATGACGGTCCCGTCCTTGCTGTTGTTTGAATTTCTGCCGGTGACACCTAGAATCAGTTCCGCTTCATTCAAATCACCCCGACCTGTCATCCCCGCGAAAGCGGGGACCCAGGAGAAGCAGGGTGCCCTGTAACCCCTGGGTCCCCGCTTTCGCGGGGATGACAAACGTGGGAAGCAGCAATTCAACTGCTGCGGAACATCCTCTAGCGGCTTGCACCGCCACTGCCCAGCCCAAATTTCCCGGCTCGGCTCCTCTGCAACCTATGGAACAGATTGGTAAATCTCTAAGGTTGCCAGCGCCCTGCCGGCCATTGAATCCGGCCGCTGCCGGGCCATATCTTCCGCCATGGCCGGCACCGACCTGGTTCCCATCGATTCCGAGAAGATGCATCGCGACCAGGCGCGGGTGGAAGCCGGCTTCTGGGACAAGCTGCGGCGCACGATCCCGCGCATCCCCTTCCTGGATGAAGTGGTCGCCGCCTATTACTGCGCCACCGATCCGGCGACGCCGCTGAAGGCGAAGGCGATCCTCTATGGCGCGCTGGCCTACTTCATCCTGCCCATCGATATCCTGCCGGATTTCATTCTCTTGCTGGGCTTCACCGACGATGCCGCCGTGCTCTATGCGGCGATCAGGACCGTGCGCAGCTACATGACCGACGGCCACCGGCTGCAGGCCCGGGCGGCGATCGACCGCCTCGCCAACGGCAAGCAGGATCGGCCAAGCGCCTGATCTTGATCTCGGCGCTTCGAGCGCCGATCTCTAGCTCCATGCATATCCGGGTCCATCCAGGCTTCGAAAGTTCGGTTGAGGCGCCTGGACGCGGCCCAATTCCCTTGCATGGCATCGTTCCCAAAAATCAGGGTCCCCCGGGAATCGCTGTTTTCGCGGATTCCGTTTTCGGGATCAGCGGTTTGGCTAGCAGGAAACTATGCGCAAATTGCACGATTCAGAAGGGCAGGTAAGTGATGCTGGACGGCCCCGCGTTTGAACCGTCGGCGCCGGCCGCCAGGCCGGATGACGAATTGCTGGACGCCTATTCCCGCGCCGTCACCGGCGCGGTGGAGCGGGTGTCGGCGGCGGTGGTGCATCTGCAATCCCTGCGGCCGGTGAATGGCCCAGGGGACCGACAGGAGCGGCCGGTGGGCTCGGGCTCCGGCGTGATCTTCACGCCCGATGGCCTGCTGGTCACCAACAGCCATGTGATCCACGGCGCCTCCAGCGTCGTCGCCACGCTGATGGATGGCCGCACGCTGCCGGCCTATCTGGTGGGCGAGGACCCGGATACCGATCTCGCCGTGCTGCAGCTCCATGGCGACGGGCTGGCCCATGTGCCGTTCGGCGACTCCGGAAAGATGCGCGTGGGACAACTCGTGGTCGCCATCGGCAATCCCTTCGGCTTCGAATGCACGGTGACCGCCGGCGTGGTCAGCGCTCTCGGCCGTTCGCTGCGCAGCTATGCAGGCCGGCTGATCGACGATGTCGTGCAGACCGATGCCGCGCTCAATCCCGGCAATTCCGGCGGTCCGCTGGTGACGGCTCAGGGCGAGATCATCGGCGTCAACACCGCCATCATCCTGGCCGCCCAGGGGCTCTGCTTCGCCATCGCCAGCAACACCGCGAAATTCGTGGTCAGCGAGCTGATCCGCCACGGCAAGGTACGCCGCAGCTATATCGGCGTCGGCGGCCAGACCATGGCGCTGCCCCGCCGCGTCGCCCGCTTCCACCAACTCGCCGCCGAATCCGGCCTGCGGGTGATGAATGTGGAGGTGGACAGCCCGGCCGGCCGCGCCGGCCTGATGGAGGGCGATGTGATCGTCGCCTTCGACGGCACGCCGACGCCCGGCATCGACAGCCTGCATCGCCTGCTCACCGCCGAGCGCATCGGCAAGCCGGCGGAGCTGGCCGTGCTGCGGCGGACGGAGAAGCATGTCTTCCAGGTGACACCGGCGGCCCGCCCGCCGGCGCCGAAGGCGTAACGCCGATGAAGGTGGAGAAATCTACTTCTGCGCGATGGACGCAGCCGGCTTGATCCGCAGCGACGGCTTCACGGCGGGCGATGTAGATCGTGCTGGCGACGATCACCACCGCACCCACCACGGTCCAGATCGAAGGCAGTTCGGCGAACCAGATCATGCCGACCGCCGCCGCCAGCGGCAGCCGCAGATAGTCGAATGCAGCGACCAGCGACGCGTCGGCGCAGCGGAAGGCGCGGATCCAGAAGGATTGCGACGCCGCTCCCAGCGCGCCGATCACCAGCAGCAGCCCCCACTCCTCCTGCGACGGATTGCGCCAGGTGTAGAGGGCGCCGGGCAGCGACAGCAGGCTGGCGATGGCGCCGAAATAGAACAGCATGCCCAGCGTCGTTTCCCGCGCCGGCAGCCGCTTCACCAGCGTCACCAGGAAGGCGATCGAGAAGGCTTCGCCCAGGGCAAAGAAGCCGGCGGTCTGGAACGTGCCGCTGCCCGGCCGCATCATGATCAGCACGCCGATGAAGCCGATGATCGTGGCGCTCCAGCGCCGCCAGCGCACCACCTCGCCCAGGATGATCACGGCGAGCACGGTGGCGAACAGCGGCTTGGTGAAGCTGAGCGCGGTGAAGTCCGCCAGCTCGATGCGCGCCAGGGCGTAGTAGCTGCAATACATCGCCACCATGCCGAGAACGCCGCGCACCGCATGGACGTGGAGATGGCGCGTGCGCAGGAACGAAAAGCCGCTGGTCATGCCGAAATAGCCCGTGATCGGCAGGATGACGATGAAGCCGAAGACGATGCGGAAAAACGCCACCTGAAAACTGTCGAGCCGCGTGCCCAGGAGCTTGATGCCCACGGCCATCACCGTGAAGCCGACGCCCGAGGCCAGCATCCAAAGCGCACCGCGCGTGTTGCCCGGCAGCGCCAGCCAACGCGCCTGCAGGCGATTGGCGATGGCCAGGTCGGTCATGGCTGCTTGCCTTCGCCGCCCGGACGGGCCAGGGGCGTTAGGGCGGCCGGCTCGCTGGCCACCGCGGCGGCTGTGGTCGCCACCGATTGCCGGCGTATGGATTCGCGGTGGGCGATGTATATCGCCGCGCTGGCAATGACCGCGGCGCCGATCCAGGTCCAGATATCCGGCGCCTCGTTGAACGCGAAATATCCGATCACGGCGGCGAAGATCATCCGTGTGTAGTCGTAGGGCATCACCGCCGATGCATCGGCCCGGGCGAAGGCGCGGATGTAGCACATATGGCCGAAGCTGCCGAAGGCGCCCATGATGACGATCCACAGCCACAGCTCGACGGCCGGCCACTCCCAATACGGGATCGCGGGAATCAGCGACATCGGCGTCAGCAGCAGGACCATGTACGTCACGATGGCGTCGCTGGGCTCGGTTCGGGCCAGATCCTTGACGATCAGCGTGATGACCGCAGAGAGCAGCGCCGCCAGCAGCGACAGCCCGGCGCCCAGCGCGGCGGCGTTGCTGGCGGTCAGCTCACTGCTGCCAAAACCCGGATGCAATATGATCATCACGCCGATGAAGCCGATGATGGTGGCGGTCCAGCGCCGCGCCCGGACGTCTTCGCCCAGGAACAGCGCCGCGCCCGCGGTGGCGAACAGCGGCACGGTGAAGCTGAGCGCGATCGCCTTGTCGAACGGCAGCAGGGTGAGCGACGTGAATCCGCAGAGCATGGAAAGGAGACTGAGGAACGACCGCCAGCCATAGAGCATGAACCGCCCGGTCCTGAGTCCGCCCAGGCCCGAGCGGAACAGCCAGGGCAGCATGAACACCAGCCCGGCGAAATTGCGGAAGAAGGTGACCTCGAAGGTATGCAGCCCGGTGCTGAGATGCCGGATCGTGGCGCTCAGGGCGGCGAACAGCAGCGAGGCGACGACCATATAGATAGCGGCCTGCACGGGCGGCGGCACGGAGCGGAAATAGGCGATCGGCTGCGGGGTCTGGACCATGATGGCGCTAGCGGCACCCTAAGGCCTGGGCCACAGCCCGTCCAACCGCCAGCGCGCATAGGGGCAATGCAGGAAAAGGATGGCAATTCCAACGTCCTGAGCCGCCCTCGCCGAACCATCCCGGCCATGCTATGCAATCGCAAAAATGGGGAAGGCTTCGATGGCAGACGAGCGCAACCAGCCGCTCTGGCAGCCCGGTTCCGAACGCATCGCCGCCGCCAACCTGACCCGGTTCATGGCGGAGGCGAAGGCGCGTTGGAATGTGGGCGCCAAGACCTATGCCGATCTCTATGCCTGGTCGGTGAGCGAGCCCGAGCAATTCTGGCAGTCGGTCTGGGATTTCGCCGGCGTCATCGGCGACAAGGGAGCCACGGTGCTGGCCGACGGCAACAAGATGCCGGGCGCCCGCTATTTCCCGGAGGCCAAGCTCAACTACGCGGAAAACCTGCTACGCCGCCGCGACGACCATGACGCCATGGTGTTCCATGGCGAGGACAAGGTCCGCCGCCGCATGTCCTGGCGCGAGTTGTATGACGCAGTGTCCCGTTTGGCGCAGATGTTGAAAGCCGCCGGCATCAAACCCGGCGACCGCATCGCCGGCTTCGTGCCGAACATGCCGGAGACGGTGGTGGCGACCTTGGCCACGGCGGCGATCGGCGCCACCTGGTCGTCCTGCTCGCCGGATTTCGGCGCCCGCGGCGTAATCGATCGCTTCGGCCAGATCGGCCCACGCATCCTCTTCACCGCGGACGGCTATTTCTACAACGGCAAGGCGCACGATTCCCTGGCGCGGGTGGCGGAGTTCCTGCCGGAGCTGCCGACGGTGGAGCAGGTGATCGTGCTGGCCTATCTCAGCAGCGCGCCAGATGTGTCGCGGCTGCCGAAAGCGAAAGTTCTCGCCGATGCCATCGAGCCTTTTTCAGCAAAGGACATTCAGTTCGCGCGGCTGCCGTTCAACCATCCGCTCTTCATCATGTATTCGTCGGGCACGACAGGCGTGCCGAAATGCATCGTCCATGGCGCCGGCGGCACGCTGCTGCAACATCTGAAGGAGCATCAGCTCCAATCCGACATCAAGACCGGCGACCGGGTGTTCTACTTCACCACCTGCGGCTGGATGATGTGGAACTGGCTGATCTCGGCGCTGGCGTCCGAGGCGACCCTGCTGCTTTACGACGGCTCGCCTTTCCACCCCGACGGCTATGCGCTGTACGATTTCGCCGCCGCCGAGCGCTGCACCCTGTTCGGCACATCGGCGAAGTATATCGACGCCTGCGCGAAGGCCGAGGTGAAGCCCATCGACAGCCGCGATCTCTCGGCGCTGCGCACCGTCTGCTCCACCGGCTCGCCGCTGGTGCCCGAGGGATTCGACTATATCTATGCGAATGTGAAGCAGGATGTCTGCCTGTCCTCGATCTCCGGCGGCACCGACATCATCTCCTGCTTCGTGCTGGGCAATCCCATCGGCCCGGTCTGGCGCGGCGAGATCCAGGCGCGCGGCCTGGGCATGAAGGTCGAGGTCTGGAGCGAAGAGGGCAAGCCGCTGCGGGGCGAGAAGGGCGAGCTGGTCTGCACGCTGCCCTTCCCGTCGATGCCCGTGGGATTTTGGAACGATCCCGACGGCAGGAAATACCGCGCCGCCTATTTCGAGCGCTTTCCCAATGTCTGGCACCATGGCGATTACATCGAGCTGACCGAGCATGACGGCATCATCGTCTATGGCCGTTCGGACGCGACGCTGAATCCCGGCGGCGTGCGCATCGGCACGGCGGAGATCTACCGCCAGGTGGAGCAGCTTCCGGAAATCCTCGAGAGCCTGGTGATCGGCCAGGACTGGGACAATGACGTGCGGGTCGTGCTGTTCGTCAAGCTGAAGCCTGGCCAGAAACTGGACCCGGCGCTGCAGGACCGAATCAGGAAGCAGATCCGCAGCAACACCACGCCGCGCCATGTGCCGGCCAAGATCGTTCAGATTGCGGATATCCCCCGCACCAAGAGCGGCAAGATCACCGAGCTGGCCGTGCGCGACATCGTCCATGGCCGCCCGGTGAAGAATCGCGAGGCGCTGGCCAATCCCGAAGCGCTGGATCTCTACAAGGACATCGCTGATCTCCGAACGTGATCCGGTGCTGGTTCAATGCGCACTGGACCGATCGTGGGATCGGTGCGTGTCTGTCCGTCACGCCCAATCAAGAAAGAAACTGAATGCCCCGCAATCCCCGTTACGACCTGTTGTTCGAGCCCGTGCGAATCGGGCCGGTCACCGCCCGCAACCGATTCTTCCAGGTGCCCCATTGCAGCGGCATGGGCAATCGCATGCCGCGCTCCGTGGCAGCGATGCGAGAGGTGAAGGCGGAAGGCGGCTGGGGCGTGGTCTGCACGGAATATTGCTCGATCCATCCCTCGTCGGACGATACGCCCTACGTGTTCGCCTCCTTGTGGGACGAGTCGGATGTGAAGGCGAACGCCGTCATGACCGAGGGCGTTCACCGGCATGGTGCGCTGGCGGGCGTGGAGCTCTGGCATGGCGGCAACCACACGGTGAACCGCTGGAGCCGCCTGCCGATCCTCTCGCCCTCAGGGCTGCCGCTGCATTACGTGCATCCGCGTCAGACCCGCGCCATGGACAAGCAGGACATCAAGGCGTTTCGCGGCTGGCATCGCGCGGCCGCCGAGCGTGCCGTGCGCGCTGGCTTCGACATCGTCTATGTCTATGCCGGCCACGGCTATCTGCCGATGCAGTTCATCGCCCGCCGGCTCAATCACCGCACCGACGAATATGGCGGCAGCATCGAGAATCGCTGCACGCCTGCTGCGGGAGCTGATCGAGGATACGAAGGAAGCGGTGGGCCACAAGGCCGCGGTCGCCGTGCGCTTCGCGGTCGACGAACTGATCGGGCCGCAAGGCATCACCGTGGAAAATGAGGGCCGCGAAGTCATCGAGCTGCTGGCCGAACTGCCCGATCTCTGGGACGTGAACATCAGCTATGTGGAGAACGATTCCCAGACCGCGCGATTCTCCGAAGAAGGCTATGAGGAGCGCTACACCGCCTTCGTGAAGAAGATGACCAGCAAGCCGGTGGTCGGCGTCGGCCGATTCACCTCTCCCGATGCGATGGTGTCGCAGGTGAAGCGCGGCATCCTGGATTTCATCGGCGCGGCGCGGCCGTCGATCGCCGATCCCTTCCTGCCGCGCAAGATCGAAGAAGGCCGCGAGGACGAGATCCGGGAATGCATCGGCTGCAATATCTGCCGCTCCAACAACAACGAGGGTGCGCCGATCCGCTGCACGCAGAACCCCACCATGGGGGAGGAATGGCGCCGGGGCTGGCATCCGGAGCGGGTGCAGCCGGCGAAGAAGGAGAAATCGGTGCTGATCGTCGGCGCCGGACCGGCCGGGCTGGAATGCGCGCTGACTCTTGGCCGGCGTGGCTATCGCGTGCAGCTCGCCGAGGCGGGACGCGAGCTTGGCGGCCGGATCAATTGGGAATCGCGGCTGCCGGGCCTCACCTCTTACGGCCGCGTTCGCGATTGGCGGATGGGCCGGCTCGCCGCGCTGCCGAATGTGGAGATCTATCGCGAAAGCAAGCTCACAGCGGCCGATGTCCGCGAGTTCGGCATTCCCGAAGTCGTTATCGCCACCGGCGCCCGCTGGCGCCGCGATGGCGTCGGCCATAGTACGCTGATGGGCATCCCGGGCGCGGCGATTCCCGGCGTGCTGACGCCCGATGACATTCGCGCCGGCAAGGTTCCCGCCTCGCCGTGCCTGATCTATGACGACGATCAATATTATCTGGCCGGCGTGCTGGCGGAGAAGCTGGCGAAGGACGGCATCGAAGTCACGCTGGCGACACCGGGCCTGGAGATTTCTGCCTGGTGCCGCATGGTGGATGAGCAGGAGCGCGTGCAGCAGCGGCTCACCGAGTTGAGAGTCAATATGCTGACCGGCATGCGTCTGACGGAAATCATGCCGGGCAAGGCGCGCTTCCATCACATCGGCGGCAAGGAAAGCGAACAGCCCTGGGCCAGCCTTGTCCTCGTCACATCGCGCGCGCCGGAGGACCAGCTCTATGACGAACTTACCAGCGACACCGATGCATTGCGCACGGCCGGCATCGAGCGGGTGACGCGCATCGGCGACTGCCATGTGCCGGGGGCGGTGGTGCATGCGGTCTATGACGGGCACAAATTCGCCCGGGAACTGGACGAAGCGGTGGAGCCCGATATCTGCCGCCGCGAACTCGTGACCCTGGACTGAAAAGGATTCGGTGATGGCAAGAGAAACAGTCCGGCGCCGCGAACGGCGCACGAGCGGCGGCGTCCGGCAGCTCCCGTTCGCGCGGCTGCAGAACCCATTCCGGCCGGTTGAGATCCTGAGCACCGATCAGGTCGAATCGATCCATCGCGCCTCCTTGCGGCTGCTGGAGAATGTCGGCTTCGAAGTGCTGCATCCCGAGAGCCTGGACATCTTCAAGCAAGCCGGCGCCAAGGTGGATTTCGGGACCAAGCGCGTGCAGCTCGACGGCGCGCTGGTGGAGTCGCTGATCGCCAAGGCGCCGCCGCGCTTCACGCAGCGGGCGCGAAACCGGGAACGGGACGTGACGGTCGGCGAAGAGAACTTGATTTTCATCGCCACCGGCGGCCCCGCCTTCGGCAGCGACCTGGACCGCGGCCGGCGCGCCGGCAACTATGCCGACATGTGCGACTTCATCCGTCTCGTGCAGTCGCTCAACGTGATCCACCAGGATGGCGGCACCGGCATCGAGCCGACCGACCTGCCGCCGGAGACGCGCCATCTGGATGTGTACGAGGCGACGCTGACGCTCTCCGACAAGACCTGGAATTGCTGGGGCATGGGCGCCCATTGCGTGCGCGACGCCATTGCTATGACCTGCCTCGCCTATGAGACGACGCCGGCGCAGCTCGCGGCCGAGCCGGCGCTGATCACCATCATCAACTCAAACTCGCCGATGCGCCTGGATGGGCCCATGGGCGCGGGCCTGACCGAGATGGCCCGCTACGGCCAGCCCGTGGTGATGACGCCTTTTACATTGGCCGGAGCCATGAGTCCGATCACCCTCGCCGGCGCGCTGACCCAGCAGAATGCCGAGGCCCTGTTCATGATCTCCCTGGCGCAGCTAGTGCGGCCGGGAACGCCGGTGGCCTATGGCGGCTTCACCTCGAATGTGGATATGCGCACGGGCGCGCCCGCCTTCGGCACGCCGGAATACGCCAAGGCGGCGCTGGCGACCGGGCAGCTCACCCGCCGCTACCGCATCCCCTACCGCTCCAGCAATGTGAATGCGTCGAACGTTGTCGATGCCCAGTCGACTTATGAATCGTCCATGTCGCTGTGGGGCTGCGTCATGGGTGGCGTGAACCTGTTGGAGCACGCGGCCGGCTGGCTTGAAGGCGGCCTCACCGCGTCGTTCGAGAAGCTGATCGTCGATGCCGAGATGCTGCAGTTGATGCGCGAGACCATGACCCCGCTGCAGGTCCGTGAGGAGGATCTGGGCCTAGAAGCCATCGCCGAAGTCGGCCCCGGCGGCCATTTCTTCGGCACCGCCCATACCCTCGAGCGGTTCGAGACGGCGTTCTACGCGCCGATGCTGTCGGACTGGCGCAATTTCGAGACCTGGCAGGAATCCGGCGCCGTCGATGCGACCCGCCGCGCCAATGGCATCTGGAAGGAACTGCTGAAGCAATATGAGGAGCCGCCGATGGATCCGGCCCGGCGCGAGGCGCTCAAGGCCTATGTAGCCAAGCGCAAGGCAGAAATTGCCACCGGCAGATTGCTGGTCGATCTGTAGATTGGGGGCTTGGCCGGATCTTGCCGGCAGCGCTGGCGCGGCTCAGTCAGCCCGGTCCTCGGGCAAGAACTGTATCTCAATATGATTGCCGTCAGGGTCGGAAACGTTGACTTGCTGTATACCAGAATCCGGGACGACGCGAATATCGAAGGGTATTTCTTCTTGCCGCAGCTTTTCCAGAAATGTTTTCATGCCCTTGGCGCGGAAGGCAAAATGCTCCAGGCGCGGTTCCTTGCCGGCGGGCGCTTTGCGCACCTCGACCAGATGCACCGCGGCGATCCCACCACAATAATGCCAGGCGCCGCCGAAGGAGAAGGGCGGCCGCGGGCCCTTGCTCAGACCGAGTACGCTCTCATAGAACGCCGACATCGGCGCCAGATTCGCCGTCCGGATGTTCACATGATCGAGAGACGAGAGAGTCATGGCCGATCCTTACACTCTATTAATAACACTGAACGGAATATAGCGCCCGGGTCGGCAGTGCGTGCCGCTGCCGTTGGGGACCGAAGAGTAGCATAACGCATGTCCACGGGGGACCTGAAGCTCGAGTCGAACCTGCAGCAGCGCGCGCTTGCCTACTGGCAGGAGAAGCGCGGCGCGCGGCCGATGCCGTCGCGCAAGGATATCGAGCCTACCGAGATTCCCGATCTGCTGGCCAATGTGGTGCTGGTGGATGTCAGCCATGATCCGCTGGATTTCCGCTATCGCCTGATCGGCACGGCCATCGTCGAGCGCATCGCCTTCGACTATACCGGCAAGCATTTCACTGAGCTGGCGCATCAGCAGCCCGGCAGCCAGGTCTGGGAGACCGCACTCCGCATCTGCCGGGAGCGGACGCCCGTCATCAGCGACATTCCCTATGTGGGCCCGGACGAATGGGTGCGGGGCTATCGCGATCTTTATTTGCCGCTGTCCGACGATGGTGAAACCGTCAACATGATCATGGGCATCGTGGAGTTCCAGGCGCCCTAGGGCTGGCCTCCGCCGGCATGTGGCGCCGGCATTCAAAGCGGATTATCATGGCGCGAGAGCCAGGAGATCCGCCCATGCTGCTGACAGCGACCCAACTCGAGCAATATCGCCGCGACGGCTTTCTGATCCTGCCGGGACTGTTTTCCGCGGCCGAAGTCCAGGTGCTGAAAGACGACCTGCCGCGGCTCCATGCCGAGGATACGCCGGCCAATTTCCGCGAGAAGAACGGCCTGGTGCGCACGGCCATGGGCCTGCATCTGCGCAGCGCCGTCTATGCAAATGTCGTGCGCCATCCGCGCCTGGTGGAACCGGCGATGCAGATCCTGGGCGACGACAAGCTTTATGTGCAGCAAGTGAAAGTGAACGGCAAGGAGGCGTTCGGCGGCGACGTATGGCAGTGGCATTACGACTTCGCCACCCATCACCGCGAGGACGGCGCGCCGAAGCCGCTGGCGCTCAACCTGCACATCTTTCTCGACGAGGTCAGCGAGTTCAATGGGCCGCTCTGGTTCGTCCGGGGATCGCACCGCCATGGACCGGTGCCGACGGCGCTGGACACCGTGACCACCAGCTATCCGCTGTGGGTGGTGGACAATCAGACCGTGGCGGGGCTGATCCGCGAAGGCGGGATCGTTTCCGCCAAGGGGCCGCCGGGAACGGCGCTGATCTTCGGTGACAGCCTGGTGCATGGCTCGCCGGCCAACATGTCGCCCTGGCCGCGGCGGATTTTTTCCCTGATCCTCAATCCCATCGCGAATGCGCTGACGCGGGCGCAGCGCCCGGACTATCAGCATCACAGCGACCTGACGCCGGTGACGCCGCTGGCGGACGACTGCCTGCTGCTGAAGGCGAGCGCCTAGGCAATTCCGATCAGACGGATAGTCTGCCGTTTTCTCGGGTAGTGGCGCTGCCCAGGGCTGTCGTTGCCGCCGTGGTTCTATCACGGTATCAACAAGGATTTGCGCCATCAGCGCTGCCACTTTCGACGCCGGAACTCACCAACTCCCATGACTTTCTCCGTCAATCCCCTGCTTGCCCGCGTGGCGGAACCGCCGATCGCCGAGGCCCATGGCTGGATCAAGGGCCGCAGCTTCCCGGCCGACAAGCCGCTGATCGATGTGGCGCAGGCGGTGCCCGGCTATCCGCCGCCAAAGGCACTGACCGACCGGCTGGCGCAGGTGATCGGCGAGCCTGCGATGGCGCGCTATACCGACATTGAAGGCGTGCCGGAGCTGCGCGCCGCACTGGCCGCCGATATCGGCGCAGCCTACGGCGCCGGTATCGCGGCTGAGGATGTGCTGATCACCGCCGGCTGCAACCAGGCCTATTGCCTGGCGACTCTGGCGCTGGCCAAGGCGGGGGAGGAGGTCGTCGTCCCCCTGCCTTACTACTTCAATCACCAGATGTGGCTGGATATGCAGGGCATCCGCGCTGTGCATCTGCCGTTCCGCGCCGACCGCGGCGGCGTGCCCGATCCGCAGGAGGCGGCGCGGCTGATCACGCCGGCGACGCGGGCGATCCTGCTGGTGACGCCGAACAACCCCACCGGCGCCATCTATCCGCCGGATGCGATCCGCGCCTTCTACGAACTGGCGAAGTCCCGCGGGCTGGCGCTGATCCTGGACGAGACCTACCGGGATTTCCTGCCGGCCGATGGCGCGCCGCATGATCTCTTCGGCGATGACGATTGGCGCGACACGCTGGTGCATCTCTACAGCTTCTCGAAAGTGTTCTGCCTCACCGGCTACCGGGTCGGCGCCATCGTCGCTGGGCCGCGGCTGAATGCGGAGATCGCCAAGGCGATGGACACTGTCGCCATCTGCGCGCCGCGCATCGGCCAGGCGGCCGCGCTGGAAGGGTTGCGGTCGCTGGGTGACTGGCGGCGCGGCAATACCAAGCTGATGCGCGACCGGCTGGCGACCTTGCGCGGCGCCTTGAAGCGCAACGATTTGGGCTATGAGCTGATCAGCTCCGGCGCCTACTTCGCCTATCTCCGCCATCCCCACCGCAATCTCTCAGCGGCGCAGGTGGCGCGGCGGCTGGCGGACAACCAGAACATGCTCTGCCTGCCCGGCAGCATGTTCGGCGGCGGGCAGGAGGAGTTTCTCCGCTTCGCCTTCGCCAATGTGCCGGCGGAGTCGATGCCGGCGATCGCCGAACGCCTGGCGGAGGATGCCCGCCCATGAGTCATCCAGTGAAGATCAAGGTCGGCGGCCTGCACACGATTTCCCAGGACATCCCGATATTCCGCCCCACCCATCTCATCGGCATCCTCGATCCGGATACACCGGAGCCGGCCGCCTATGGCCATGCGCCGGACGAGCGGGAAGCCATGCTGCTGCGATTCCTGGACCGGGAGTCGGTGCTGGAGCATGGGCCGCAGGTCCCCCATGTGGAGAAGATCTGGGATTTCATCGGCCGCAGCTACGGCGCGGCGCAGAACGGACCAGTGCGGCTCTTCGTTCATTGCCATGCCGGCGCCAGCCGCAGTACGGCGATCGCCTATCTGGCGCTGCTCCATCGCCATGGCGTTGATGCGGCAGAATCGGCGTTCGGCGAATTGCTGCAGGTGACCAACAAGCCCTGGCCGAACCGCCGGCTGGTGGCGCTGGCCGATGAAATGCTTTCGGCGCAAGGAAAGCTGCTGCAGCCGCTCGATATCTATCGCGAAGCCAATCCCCAGCGGCTGCCGGCCTATCTCCGGCTGCATCTCCGGCGCGCCGCGAAAGACCCGGTGTATGGCGAGGCGCTGGGCACGGCGAAGTGGAAGACCTTCAAGCGCTGATTGTATGGAGACAAGATCGCCGAAACGGCTGACGCATGGGCGTCATGCGCAGTCTGGCGCTGGCAAAATCGTTGCGGAACGCTAAAGTCGCGGCGCGAGCGAGATGCAGATGCGCCTTCCCACTTCCTTTCTCTACGTCATCACCGTGCTCATCTGGGGCACGTCCTGGTATGCGATGGAGTATCAGCTCGTCATTCCCTTCGAGCTGGCGATCCTCTACCGCTTCGCGCTGGCGACGGCGATGCTCGTCGGCTATTGTCTGATCACCGGCCGCTCGCTGCGCTTCTCGCGCCGGGATCATCTGTTCATGGCGGCCCAGGGGTTCTTCCTCTTCGGCATCAACTATGTGCTGTTCTATTGGGCGGCCGCCTATCTGATCAGCGCTTTGCTCGCGGTCTGCTTCTCGACGCTGATCGTGATGAACCTGGTGAATGGCGCGCTGTTCTTCCGCCAGCCCATCACCGGCCGCGCCGTGCTGGCGGCGATCATGGGCATCGGCGGCATCTGCCTGATCTTCTGGCCGGAGATCGGCGGCGCGGAGATTTCCACCGCTGCCGTGCTCGGTCTCGCCTTGTCGCTGCTCGGCACCTACGCCGCGTCGCTGGGCAACATGGTCACCGTGCGCCATAAGCACGCGGGCGTTCCCGTGGTCGAGGGCAATGCCATCGGCATGGCCTATGGCACGCTGTTCGTCCTGCTGCTGGTGCTGGTCCGCGGCATTCCCTTCAGCTTCGCCACCGATGCCGGTTATCTGATTACGCTGTTCTATCTCGCGCTATTCGCGTCGGTCATCGGCTTCGGCTCCTATCTGACGATCCTGCAGCGGCTCGGCTCCGACCGGGCCGCCTATACCAGCGTCCTCTTTCCGGTCGTGGCGCTCGCCGTCTCCACCTGGCTGGAGGGATTCGCCTGGACCTGGCTTGCCGCGATGGGCGTCGTCCTCGTGCTCGCCGGGAACTTGCTGGTGCTCTGGCGCAGGCAGGCGCCCGTGACGGCGCCCGGCAAGCCCGCCTTTGGCGACAATGCCATCTGATGCTCTTCAGCTTCGACAGTAACGGATCGCCTCCCATGCCCGACCCCGTTCCCGCCCTTCGCATCCGGCCCGAGATCGACGCGCTGGAAGATTCCCGCATCGTCCAGGTCTGGAAGCTGGGCTTCGAGGTGCCTGACGTCATCGGCCTCTGGGTCGGCGAGGGCGATCTGCCGACGCCGGCCTTCATCTGCGATGCCGCCGCCGCGTCCCTCAAGAGCGGCAACACCTTCTATACCTATAAGCGCGGCATCGCCGAATTGCGCCAGGCGCTGATCGACTATCATCGCGACATCTACGGCATCACCCTGCGCGACGATCGCCTTGCCGTCACCAGCGCCGGCATGAATGCAATGATGCTGGCGATCGAGTCGATCCTCGGCCCCGGCGACAATGCCGTCGTCGTCACACCGATCTGGCCCAACATCTTTGCGACGGTGGAGATCATGGGCGGCCAGGTGCGGCATATGCCGCTGGAGCGCCGTGCCGATGGCTGGCATCTGGATCTGGACAAGATGTTCGCGCTCTGCGACGAGCGCACCCGCGTGCTCTACATGGCCTCGCCCGGCAATCCGACCGGCTGGACCATGACCCGGGCGGAGCAGCAGGCAGTGCTGGATTTCGCCCGCCGCAAGGGCCTTTGGATCCTGGCCGATGAAGTCTATGCCCGGCTGATCTACGACAAGCCTGATGGCCGCAAGGCGGCGCCGTCGTTCCTGGAGATCGCCAAGTCAGACGATCCCGTCATCGTGGTGAACAGCTTCTCCAAGAGCTGGGCCATGACCGGCTGGCGCGTCGGTTGGATGGTGATGCCGCCGAAGCTGACCCATGTGGTCGACCGGCTGATCGAGTTCAACACCAGCGGCGGCCAGCCCTTCCTGCAGGCCGGTTGCGTCGCGGCACTGCGGCAGGGCGAGCCCTTCATCGCCGAACTGGTGGAGCGCTACCGCGCCAGCCGCGATCTCGTCGTGCAGCGGCTGGGCGGGATGCGGCGGGTGGAAATGTCGCGGCCGGAAGCGGCCTTCTACATCATGTTCGGCGTCCAGGGCATGAGCGACTCCCTCGAATTCGCCAAGAAGCTGGTGCATGAGGCGAAGGTCGGCCTCGCCCCCGGCAGCGCCTTCGGCCCCGGCGGCGAGGGACATCTGCGGCTCTGCTTCGCCGCCAGCACCGACCGCCTGTCGAAGGCGATGGACCGGCTGGAACCGTTCCTCAATTAGCTGTTCGCCGATTGCTGCCGCTTCCGGAAGCGGCGCACTTTCGAGACGTTGCCGCAATCGGCCATGCGGCACCAGCGCCGCAGGCCGTTGCGCGAGGTGTCCAGAAACATCCAGTCGCAGGGGTCGTTCGCGCAGACTTTGATCCGGTGCGTGTGCGCAAGATCAGCCAGCAGGCTTGCCGCTGACAGAGCCAGCTCCCTGATGATCATGTCGAAATCAGACGTGCTATCGGGCTTCCAGCTCCAATGGGCTTCACCATCGGCCGCGAAGGCGAGTTCCCGCAGGGCCGCTGCTTTCGCCAGCAGTTTATTGAAGTCGGATGTTGCTTGGCGCGGGGGCGGTTTGGCATCGGCGATTGCCCGGATCATCTCAAACAAATCCTCCCGCAGCGCCATGGCCCTTGCCCAGGCCTTTCGTGTTGCCGCCGGATGCTGTTGCGACCGGCGGGCGAGGGCGCGGCAAGAAGCTTCCGAAATCAATCCGGTCCGCGCCGACCAGGCCGCCAGGCTTCCATAGTCAGGCAGGTAGTTGAGCTCGCTGCCGCGACCGCGGCCCTCGATCGAATTGATGAAATCGAGCACCGGGTGGCCGCCGATGAGCGCGATCTTCGCGACGTCCAAGGTTCATCTCCGCTCTGGGGCTGTAACAGGTTAGCGCGGTTTGACAGGTTACACATGGGGATTATGATGTAACCTGTAAACACCAGTTAACAAGTTACAGGTTGGCCCATGACCGCCGCGACCAGCGTACTGAACACGGCAAAGCTGCAGGCAATCCGGGAGCGCGAGGTGGCCCGCTTTGCAACGATCACGCCCAAATCCCGCGAGCTTTACCGCCGTAGCCGCGCGCTCATGCCCAACGGCGTGCCCAATTCCTGGATGGCCGCCTTCTATCCGGGGACGGAGATCTACGCCGTCGAGGGCAAGGGCTGCCACTTCACCGATGTCGACGGCAATCGCTATCTCGACATGTCGCAATGCGACCTCAGCATGGTCTGCGGCTTTGGGCCCGAGGCGGTGACGCGGGCGGTGGCCGACCGCTTCGGCCGCGGCAGCCATTTCCTGCTGCCGACCGAGGATGCGATCGCCGTCTGCATGCTACTCGCCGAACGGTTCGGCATGCCGTTCTGGCAATTCACCCTCTCGGCCTCCACAGCGAATACCGAGGCGATCCGCATCTGCCGCCGCGCCACCGGGCGGGACAAGGTGCTGGTGTTCGACGGCAAGTATCATGGCCATATCGACGAGACATTGGTCGAGGCAATCGGCGGCGATCACCAGGCTGACCACCACGGCCTGCCGCGCAATGTCGCGGAGGGCACGGTAGTCGTGCCGTTCAATGATCTGCCGGCGGTGGAGACGGCATTGAAGTCAGGCAATGTTGCCTGCGTTCTGGCCGAGCCGGTCATGACCAATATGGGACTGATCATGCCCGATGATGGTTTTCACACGGCACTGCGGGTCCTGACCCTCGCCCATGGCGCGCTGCTGATCATCGATGAGGCACACACCCAGTCCGCGGCCTATGGCGGCTTCACCCGGCACTGGAAGCTGCAGCCCGACATCCTGACCCTGGGCAAATCGCTGGGCGGCGGCGTGCCCATCGGCGCCTATGGCGTGTCGCCGGCGCTCAAGGACGTCATCGAACGGAACAGCAAATCGCAGGTGGGCGAGGGCAGAACCTTGGCGTTGGGCGGCACGACCTACGGCAATGCCCTGAACATGGCGGCGGCGCGGGCTGCCCTGGAGCATGTGCTGACCGAGGGAGCCTTCCAGCGCATCGAGTCGCTCAGCAAGCGGCTCGCCGACGGCATCGACGGGTTGATCGCCGCGCATGGCCTGCCCTGGCGCGCGCAAAGGCTGGGCAACCGCTCCGGACTTTGTCTGGGTCCAGAGCTGCCCAGGAATGCACGGGAATCCTCCGAACGGGTGAGCCGGCCGCTGAACACGGCGATCCGGCCGTTCATGGCCAACCGGGGCATCTGGGAGCCGATCTACATCCACGGCCCTTCGGTCGCGGTCGCCCATACGGCCGGCGATGTCGACAGCTACATCGGCGTGCTCGGAGAGTTCATGGAGGAGTTGCTCTCCCGGTGACGATGCAGGCCCGGACATGGTCGCGGGGCTACTGGGCCGGCGTTGCCCTGGTGGTGCTCTCCGACATCGCGCTGTCGATCGCGCCAAGCGGCGCCAGGCTCGCCTATGACGGCGGCAGCAATACGCTGACCGTCGTGGCGTTGCGGGGCGTGATCGCGATGATCCTGCTGGCGATCTGTGCCATCGCCCTCCGCCTGCCGTTCAAAGCAAGCGCGGGCGCCCTTGGCTGGAGCGTCCTCGCCGGCCTGTTCTACTCGATCATGCTCTATGGCTATCTGGGATCGGTCGAATACATCCCCGTGAGCTTGGCCATCCTGATCTACTTCATTCATCCGATTCTCATCGTCGTCCTCGCCGCGCTCTCCGGCGACGGCAGGTTCGGTTGGCAGAAAATCGGCCTTTCCTTCGCCGTCTTCCTGGGGCTGGGGATCGCCATCGGCCCCGAATTGCAAACGCTCGATGGCCGCGGCATTGGGCTGGCGCTCCTGGCCGCGGCCGGTGTCTGCGGCATGATCCTCTTCAATGCCCGCGCCCAGGCGGGCATGAGCAATGTGCTCACCAATTTCTACATGACAGCCGTCACCGGCGGCGTCTTCACCCTTGTCACGACAGTTTCCGGCGGCTGGGCACTGCCGCAGACATCGGCGGGCTGGGTGGGTGTCGCCCTGACCGGCATCGGCATGGTGGTCGGCCTGCTGGCCTTCTTCGCCGCGTTCAAATATGTCGGGCCGGTGCGGGCGACCATGATCAGCAATGTGGAGCCGCTGATCGGCATCCTCTTCGCCGTGCTCCTACTCGGCGAATTGCTGGCATTGCAGCAATGGATCGGCGCCTTGCTCGTGGTCGGCGGCTTGATCTGCTTCGAGTTGCCGGCTCCGCGCGCAAGGCCCGCCGAAGCTACGTGACCTAGACCGGCGTCAGCGCCGCGAACTGGCCCTCGGGCGATTTTTTGTAGCGCTCGATCTCCGCGACTATCCATTCGCGGAATGCTTTCACCTTCGGCCGATCCACGGTCGCCTCTGGCGCAACGAGGTAATAGCCGGTGTCGGTGCGCAACACCTCGGTGAAGGGCCGCACGAGTTTGCCAGCGGCAAGATCGTCGCCGGCGAGCGGGCCGACAGACAGCGCCACCCCGAGCCCATCGATCGCCGCCTGCAGCATGAGGTTCGAATGGTTGAAACTCAGGGAATGACGCAAAGTCTGCACCTTTACACCCGCGTCGGTCAGCCAGCGCAGCCAAATGTTCTCGCGCCAGTCATAGTCGTAGAGCAGGTTGTGATTGATGAGATCGGCCGGCTCCCGCAGCGGAACTGGCCCTTGCAGCAGTTTCGGGCTGCAGACGGGAAACAATTCTTCCTTCAGCAGAGGCACGGTGTGCAGCCCCGGCCAGGGCCCGCGGCCGAAGCGGATCGCCACATCCACATCCTCGCGGTTGAAATCCACCAGCCTCTCGCTGGCGGCAATACGCACATCGATATCCGGGTATTCGTCGCGGAATCCGCCGAGCCGCGGCACCAGCCATTTCGCGGCAAAGGAGGGCATGGTCGATACGGTCAGCGTGCCTGCCTGCTCGCGCGCTTTCAAAATGCGCGATGCTTCACCCAGCCGCTCGAAGGCCTCTTTCACCGGCCGCATATAAGCCTGGCCCGCCTCGGTCAGCACGATGGCCCGGTTCATTCGGCGGAACAGCGGAATTCCCAGCCACTCCTCCAGCGATTTGATCTGATGGCTGATGGCGCTGTGGGTGACATGCAGCTCTTCCGCCGCCTTGGTGAAGGACATGTGCCGGGCGGCGGCTTCGAAATAGCGGATGGCTGTCAGCGGCGGGAGGCGGTCGGCCATGGGTTTCACGTGAGGTTATCTAACCGATCCTATGAGAATTCATCGTTTGTTCGCAAGTATAAAAAGCCTCACATTCTTCGACATCAGGCAGCGATATCCGGCACAAATGTATGGATACAACGGTGTCGCAGCCCTTGTCTCAAATGTGAGGAACGTGATCATGAAAACAGTCACTTATGCCGGTTCAAGCGTGCGGCCCTCCGGCAAGGGCGATTCCGTCATCCGCGGCGTCCAGAGCGTGCTGCGGAGCATCGATGCCGGCCTGCTGGCCGCGGTGGATGTCACCTTTGGTTGGCACCGGCGGATCAGCGACCGCAATGCCTTGCGGACCATGGATGACCGGCTGCTGAAGGACATCGGCCTGTCCCAGGCCGACGTGGAGCATGAGGTGGGCAAGCCGTTCTGGCGGAACTAGTCAGGACCGGAGCCGAATCATGGAGATGATTGATCGTGTCATGGCGCTGGGTGCGGCGGTCCGTTACGCCGCCCTGGCCCATGGCGCTCAAATCACCTTCCGGTTGCGGCCGGATCTGCGGGAAGGCGACGGGGTGACCTCTTCAGGCGAGACCGACCGCTATGAGGAGCTCCTGGTCAACCCGGCGATTCTGCTGCTGACCACCCGCCGCGGCGAGATCGATTGCGGCGGCCTCGATCACATCATCGTCGGCTATGGAAATTTTCATCAGCTGATCGTGCCCGTCGAGGATGGGCATCTCTCCGTGGCGATCGAGCGCAATGCCGATCCCCGGACATTCATTGCGCCTGTGCGCCGCCTGATAGCGGAATACGGCGCCAGCGACCTCGGCGCTGAATCCGAGTTCCGCCTCTCTGCTTGAAAGACTCTAGGCCGCGGCCCGCGCTTCCGTGGCGCGGTGATAGACCCAGACGCTGGCGGGCGGCAAGTTGCTGAGGATGCGCTTGCGCACCCGGCCCACCAATCCGAATTCCTTGCGCGGCAGCGGCGAAAACGGCCCATAGGTGAACTGGATATACGGACCGCCGCGCTCCAAGATGGCGAAGGCGGCGGCGACGATCTCCTGCTGCACCGATTTGCGGAACGCCAACAGCGGCAGGCCGGAGACCACGGCGCTCACCTTGCTGACGCCGTGGGGATGGAGCAGGGCGCCCAGATGAGCGGCATCGCCCTGGACCACTTTCACCAGGGGAAAACGCTTTTGCAGCAGGTCATGCAAGGTCGGGTCGCGTTCGACGCAAATCAGCTTCTCCGGCGGAATTCCTCGCTCCAGCAGCGCTTGCGTTATCACGCCGGTCCCGCCGCCCAGTTCCACGATCGGATAATGGGTCGTCTCCGGCACCTGGTTGGCCATGGCGCGGGCAAGTTCTTTGCCGCTGGGCGCGATGGCGCCGATCTTGAACGGATCCTTCAGCCAGAGACGAAAGAACAGCGCGGGATCGGAGCCTAGTTTGCTCATGGCTATGCCGGTGAAATGTTACTGAGGAAACGAAACCGTCGACGCGATGCCCAGACCATGGCTGATTCGACAGCATAGCGAAAGCCGCCGCCGGCGGCGACATCATGGCGTGAATCCAGTTTACGCGGCCGCACTGGGTTCATGCTGCAGAAACATCTTGTTCACGGCGTTGAAAACTTTGAACAGGGCGGCGAACTCGCGGTCGAAATCCTCACGCGGCAGATGCAGGTCCGGCGTCAGCCGGGCAAAGATGCCGTCGATACTGGCTTGCCCATCGATGGCCGCAAGGAGTGGTGCCGCCGTCCGCGGCAGGGCCATCCGCACCTCCAAACCCTCGGCGCGGGCGGTCAGCGATCCACCGGGCTTGAGGCCTTTGGCCAGCTCCTGCCCTTGGGAGTCGCGCAGAACCGGAATCATCTTTCCATCATCAGCGTGAGCGACCGTGCTGCCCGCGCGCGCATTCGGCACCGCATAGGCGATATGTACCTTCATATTGCCGGTGAGCTGTTCGGCGATGGCGGCGCGCTGCCAGCGGTCCAGGCCATCCAGGCGTTTCAACAGGGCGCCATCGCCAATGAAATTCGCCGGGTCATAGCGCCAGGGCTCGATCAAGGCGGCAACGGACAGACCGGCAGACTCGATGAGTGACGCGAATTCGCTGACTGTGTAAGGGCGATCGATCGAATGCAGCAACAGGTCATAGATGCCGGCGTCGCCAGCTTTCAGATGATCGCCGACGAAGGGATTGCGCGCCAGCCAGCTTGTCGCCGGCAATTGCCGGAGAAGGCGGCGGGCGAGATCGAGTTTCGCCGCCGGCGCGTCATCGCGGCCGAGAGCGCGCAGCGCCTCCTGCAGGTGATAGACGCCGGTGCGGCCATAGGCGCCATAGACCATGAGGCCTAGGCCGCCGTCTTCGTTCAATGCATCGCAGAGCGCCGAAAGGCCTGCCGCGGGATTCGGCAGATGGTGCAGCACGCCGCAGCAATCGATGTAGTCGAACTTGCCGAAGGCCAGCGCGGGCAGGTCAAGGAGCGACTCCGTATGAAAACTGATATTCTTCAGGCCGCGCGCCGCCGCGCGTGCCTCCGCGATCTTGCGCGAGGAGTCAGACAGATCGAGATAGATCACTTCCGCCGGGCAGCGGCGATCCGCCAGCTGCTGCGCCAGCATGATCGCGCCGTCGCCGGTGCCGCCGCCGGCGATCAGGGCGCGGAAAGGCCGGCTGAAGTCGCGACGGCCGGCGAAGATATAGTGGTTGATCTCCAGCAGATGGCTGGGCGATCCCTCGATCAGCCGCTTGGCCTCGTCCCGCGGGTCCCGCGGCGGATAGGGGTAGAGCTCATATTGCTCACGAACGCTATCGCTCATGACGCGACGGTCAGCACGACTTTGCCGGTGGAGCGCCGGTGGAGCAGCAACTGCAGCGCCTCCTGCGCGTTGGCCAGCGGCAGTTGTTGCGACACATGGGGCCGCAGCTTGCCTTCGCGCCACCATTGGAACAGCTCCTTGAATGCTGCTTGCAGCAATTCCGGCCGGCGGCTGCGGTAGGAGCCCCAATAGAATCCGATGGCGGATATATTCTTCACCAGCAGGATATTGCCGGGGACCTGGGGCACCTGTCCGCTGGCGAAGCCGACGAGGATCAGCCGCGCGCCCCAATTCACCGACCGCAGCGACGCCTCGAACGCGCTGCCGCCGACGGGATCATAGACCACATCGGCGCCGGCGCCCTTGCAGATCTCCTTCACCCGGTCGCGGATGCTCTGCGTGCGATAATTGATTAGATGATCGGCGCCATGCTCCGCGGCCACCTTGAGCTTCTCGTCCTCGCCGGCTGTGGCGATGACAGTGGCGCCCATCGCCTTGCCGATCTCCACGGCGGTCAGCCCGACGCCGCCCGCCGCGCCATGCACCAGTAGAACCTCACCCGGCTGAAGATCGGCGCGCCAGCGCAGCGCGCCATGGGAGGTGCCATAGGCGATGGGGAACGCGGCGGCGGTAACGAAATCCATGTCAGCGGGAATCGGAAACGCATCGGTTTCCTGCACCAGCGCCTGCTCGGCAAAGGCGCCGCGGCTGGCCACTGCCATCACCCGGTCGCCCGGCTTCACGCGGCGAACGGCGCCGCCGCAACTCCTTACCATGCCCGACATCTCCAGCCCCGGCGTGAAAGGCAGCGGCGGCTTGTCCTGGTAGGTGCCGCCGATCATCAGCGTGTCGGCGAAGTTCACGCCCGCCGCCGCGACCTGGATCAAGACATCATGGTCGCCGCTGATCCCCGGCGCTACCACATCGGCGAGGCGCAGATTGGCGATATCGCCGAAGCTGTCGCAGAGCATGGCGCGCATGACGCGGCCTCGGCCGGACTCAGAATGGAAGATTCGGTGGCCGGCTTCACCCGGCCGGTCTCGCGCCCCACGCGATTGCGCACCGGCGGCGTCAGGATGTCGGCCAGGCGCGCGGCCTCATCGTCGGAGATGACATCCAGATGGCGCAGCAACTGGCCCATGGCAATCTCCGCGCCGCGGCTGGCGCCGTCCTCCACCTTCAGCGCGATGCCGAGTCCGAGTTCGCGCAGCGATGCCGTGTAGACGCCTTCGGCGCCGGTCTTCAGCACGACCTTCCTGCCCACCACATCCATGATCTGGGTGCAGAAGCGATCGGTGCCGGCGACCAGGAACGGTTCCGCCGCCATCGCCTCGACGATGCGCTTCGACGCTGCGGCCCGCGCCGGCGGCAGCTTGGCCGTATCCACCAGCCGCGCCATCGCCATCGCCATGTTGCCGAGCGGCACGGCGATCACGGGAATGCCGCAGCCATCGATGCCGCGGGCTGCCTTGCCGAGATCGAGGCCGCACATCTGTTCCAAGGTGCCGAGGATGCGCTGCTGCACCGGGTGCTCGAGGTTGATATAGCCGGCGGTGCGTTCGCCCAGATGGCGCGCGGTGCAGAGAAAGCCGGAATGCTTGCCCGAACAATTGTTGTAGGCGGCGCTGGGCTTGATGCCGGCGCGGATCATCGCTTCCACGCTGGCCTCGTGATAGGGCATGTGGCCGCCGCATTCGAGATCGCCGACGCTGCAGGCAATGCGGGACAGCCAGGCCTGCACCAACTCCACATGGCGCGGCTCGCCATTGTGGGATGCGCAGGCAAGCGCGATCTCCGGCACGGACACATCGTACTTGTCGGCCGCACCGCTCTCGATCAGCGGCAGCGCCTGCAGCGGCTTGATGGCGGAGCGGCCATAGACCGGCTGCTCCACATCGCCCCAAGCGCGCGCCACCTTGCCATCGGCGTCGACCACGGCCACCGCCGCGCGATGGCGGCTCTCGACCATCCCGCCGCGGGTGACTTCCACGACAAACGGATTCGCGGTGGCGTCGCTCTTGAAGCTGGCGAGACTTCTTGGAATGGCTGCTCGACATCGGGGACCGGGCTGTCGCTGGATCGCCGGCCAACTTGCCCCGGCCGCCTCAGCCATGCAACCCTGCGGCGGGACGCAGCAGCGGAGGCATCCCCATGCGCGGATATTTCGGCATCGGCATCGAAGGCGTCAGCAAGCCCATGAACCTGGGCAGCCTGCTGCGCACCGCCCATGCCTTCAATGCCAGCTTCGTCTTCACCATCGGCGCCGTGTTCGAGCAACGCGAGGTGCTGCTGGCCGACACCTCGGACGCGGCGGCCAGCCTGCCGCTGCACGAGTACAAGGACCTGGAGTCCTTCGAGCTGCCCCGGGGCTGCCAACTGGTGGGCGTCGAACTGCTGGACGAGGCTGCGGAGCTCCCCAGTTTCCGCCATCCGGGCCAGGCTGCCTATGTGCTGGGTGCCGAGCGCGCCAGCCTGTCGCCCGCGCTGGTCGCCCGCTGCGACCATCTGGTGAAGATTCCCACCCGCTTCTGCATCAATGTCGCCATGGCCGGCGCGCTGGTCATGTACGACCGGATGATCTCCCTCGGCCGCTTCGCCGAGCGGCCGGTGCGGACCGGCGGGCCGGTCGAGAAGCTGACCGCCCATGTCCATGGCGCTCCAGTCTGGAAGAAGCGACAGGTGCGAAAGCGCGGTTGAAACCTCTGCTCGGTGCAAGCCTGCCACGTCACCAAAGTTTGTTATGGTAAACAGGGCCATTAACCGTTTGCCAGCTTGGCGGCCAATCACCCATTGGCTAAACTCGCGTCCCATGATTCGACTAATCTCAGTTGCCGTTGCCGCAGTCCTGCTCGCCGCCGGGAGCCTTTCCCTTGCGCTGGCGCAGGATCCGCCCAAGCCGCCTAAGGCCATCGGCCGCTATGGCGACTGGCAGGCGCTGACCTTCGAAGAGGCCGGCAACGTCGCCTGCTACATGATCAGCGAGCCGAAGCAGGCCCAAGGGAACTACAGCACCCGCGGCAAGGTCTATGCCCTGATCACCCATCGGCCGAGTTCCAAGCAGCTCAACGTGCTCACGATCATCGCCGGCTACCCCTATAAAGAGAAGAGCGAGGTTACGGTCGAGATCGGCGATGAGAAGTTCTCGCTTTTCACCGAACAGGAAACCGCCTGGGCGCCCGATGCGGATACCGACCAGAGGCTGGTCGACGCGATGAAAAAGGGATCGGGTATGATCATTCGCGGCGTCTCCATCCGGGATACGGAGACCACCGACACCTATTCGTTACAAGGTTTCACCAAGGCCTACAATGCCATCGGCGAGGCCTGCGGACTCTAGGCCGCAAGCAGCCGGATTATCGCCCGCGCCGACGGGAATTCCGGCGGGCTGGAAAACGATCACAGCGAACGCCATCTGAAGGTCATGAGCACGGGACAACATGCGCAGGTTCTTGCGCCATCGCCGGAAGCGGCCGATGGACGGCGCAATATCGTCGGCCTCGACCGGCAGGAGCTGACCCAGGCGCTGGCGGATATCGGCGCGCCGGCCTTCCGCGCGCGGCAGATCTGGCATTGGCTCTATCATCGCGGCGCCACCGACTTCGCGGTCATGACCACGCTGGCGAAGGAGTTTCGCGCGCTGCTGGCGGAGAAGTTCGTCATCGAGCGGCCGGCCATCGCCGTGGATCAGAAATCGACCGATGGCACGCGCAAATGGCTGCTGCGCTTTCCCGACGGACAGGAAGTGGAGAGCGTGCATATCCCCGAAGAGGATCGCGGCACGCTCTGCGTCTCCTCCCAGGTCGGCTGCACGCTGACCTGCAAGTTCTGCCACACGGGGACGCAGAAGCTGGTGCGCAATCTCTCGACGCCGGAGATCGTCGGCCAGGTGATGGTGGCGCGGGATCAGATTGGCGAATGGCCCTCGCCGAAGGACGGACGCCTGCTGTCCAACATCGTGATGATGGGCATGGGCGAGCCGCTCTACAATTTCGACAATGTGGCGAAGGCGCTGAAGATCGTCATGGACGGCGAGGGCATTTCGATCTCCAAGCGCAAGATCACGCTCTCCACCGCCGGCGTGGTGCCGATGATCCATCGCTGCGGCGCGGAGCTGGGCGTCAATCTGGCGATCTCGCTCCATGCCGTGAATGACGAGCTGCGCGACCGCATCGTGCCGATCAACAAGAAATATCCGCTCGCGGAACTGCTGGAGGCCTGCCGCACCTATCCCGGCCTCACCAATGCCCGGCGCATCACCTTTGAATATGTGATGCTCAAGGACGTGAACGACTCGCCGGCGGAAGCACGCGAGCTGGTGCGGCTGCTGAAGGATATTCCGGCGAAGGTGAATCTCATTCCCTTCAATCCCTGGCCCGGCGCGCCGTTCGAATGTTCGACGCCGGAAGTAATAACGCGCTTCTCCGATATCGTCTTTGACGCCGGCTATGCCTCGCCGGTGCGCACGCCCCGGGGGCAGGACATCATGGCGGCCTGCGGCCAGCTCAAATCCGAAAGCATCCGGCAGCGGCGCTCGGCGGCGTCGATCACGCAGCCCACAGCCTAGCGTATCACCACCACTAATAGTGGGCATCGCCTCCATTTCTCCAAATCAGGTATGTCGGCCGCGCTGAAGCGCTAGGCCTATCGCTCCGCTTGCATCGGATTCGCGGGTCGGATGATACTGCGCGGCCCCGCCGGGCAGGGAAGAGAGGCCACCGCCTCATGCAGGATACCATCGAACCACCGCCATCCTCGGCCGCCAGCCCGCAGGTTCTCGCCGCGGCGGCGTCGGGAATCACGGACCTCGTTGGCGGCATGGGCGGCGATGCGGAGCGCGTCCTGCACGCCGCGAAGATCGACAAGAGTGCGCTGGAAAACCCGATCAACGAGATCAGCCTCGGCCAGTACTGCCGCATGTTCGAGCAGGCGGCGATCGAGACCCAGTACGACAATTTCGGCCTCCGCTTCGGCATCGACTTCAAGCCGCGGCAGCTCGGCCCCCTGGGCTATATGGCGATCAACTCGCCGACCCTGTCGGCCGGTTTGCGCAATCTCGTGAACTACTTCCCGGCCCATCAGCAGATGTCGACCCTGGCGATGCACCAGGACCGTGACGTCATGACTCTTGAATATCAGATCAATGACGGCCGCATCGGCTCGCGCCGCCAGGATGCGGAACTGTCGCTGGGGATGTTCTGCAACGTCTTCTATCATGCGCTCGGCAAGCAATGGACGCCGCTGGAGATCCATTTCGAGCATCCGCGGCCGTGGAATCCGCGGGAGCACGAAGACCTGTTCGACGCGCCCGTGTTCTTCTCCCAGCCGACCAATGCCATCCTGTTCCGTCGCCGGGACATGGATGTGCTGATGCCTGAGCCGGATCCCTATCTGTTCAGCCTGCTGGAGCCGATGATGAGCGGCCGCCGCCGGCGCGCCATACCCGGCGACCTGGTCGGCCTGGTGCAGCAGAAGATCGAAGCCCATCTCGGCCATGCGGATGCGCTGCTGACGAAGGTGGCCCAGGACCTGGGCATGTCTAGCTGGACCCTGCATCGCCGGCTGCGCGACCTGAATGTCAGCTTCAGCGATCTTCTGCGCGGTACACGGCGCCAACTCGCCATGCGCTATGTCGCCGAGCCTCATATACCGTTGACGGAGATCGCGCTGCTGCTCGGCTATTCCGAGCTCAGCGCCTTCAGCCGCGCCTTCCATCAATGGGCCGGCATGTCGCCCGCCCGCTATCGCCGGGAATGCATGAAGCGGCGGTCAGAGCAGGCGCCGCCAGGTTAGGCGCTACTGCGTCCGGCCCTCGATGGCGTCGAGGGTCTTGATGATCCGCTCCTTCGCCCGCTGGATTCCGGAGTTGCGGCCGCTGATGTAGATGCGGCCGGCGGCGCCGATCATCTGCACATCCACCAGCGTATTCTCCGGCGCCACCTTCTCCGCCTCATTGGCGGCGACGGCGGCGAACAGGGCCGGCACCATCTCGAAGATCAGCAGCGTTTCGCCCGGCAGGATCATCGAGGCCTGGCGGTTGCGGTTGATGATGACCGCATGCTGATCGGTGATGTCCTCGATCACGTCGGTGTAAAGCACCCGCGGCTTGAGCTGGTCGGTCGCCTTGCGGCCGATGCCCTTCAGCACCGCCGCACCGGCGCGGTTCACCTCGTCGGCGTCGTTGCTGTGCAGCTCCAGCACGCCGAACTGCCGTTCGACGAACAGGATGCCCGGCTCCACCGACGGCACCGATTTCAGCGCCAGATCGATGATGCGTTCGATCGCCAGCCCCGGCGCCACCTCGATGATCAGGGAGTTGCTGCCCTCGAACGGCGGGTAGCCT
Source organism: uncultured Alphaproteobacteria bacterium (assembly GCA_963851215.1). Lineage (GTDB taxonomy): Bacteria > Pseudomonadota > Alphaproteobacteria > Dongiales > Dongiaceae > DATKFM01. The sequence goes on along the minus strand of CAWKOG010000019.1, from coordinate 227,116 downwards.
CGCGCCCGCGTCGGCGTGCCCATATAGGCCGCGAATTGTGGGCGAAGATTCTCGATCGGCAGATAGACGCGCAGTTCAGTCATGACTCATCACCGCCGCCCCCATGACCCTTGGACGCCATGAGGGCGAAAGCGCCGATTACTTCTGGCCGGCGGTGAAGTGCTTGTTGAGGTCCGGATGCGGCCGCGGAATGACATGGACGGAGACCAGCTCGCCGATCGCGGTCGCAGCCTCTGAGCCCGCCTCGGTCGCCGCTTTCACCGCGCCGACATCGCCATTGATGATGACGGTAACCAGGCCGTCGCCGACCTGCTCGCGCCCCACGATGGTGACGTTGGCGGCCTTGACCATGGCATCGGCGGCGGCCAGCGCCGCAACATAGCCCTTGGTTTCGATCAGTCCGATGGCATTCGACATTTTTCTCTCCTCGCTCAAAAAATGAAAATGAAAGTGGATTGGATTACTTCTTCGGTTTGTCCGGCCTGCTGGCCGATTCGTCGATGGAACCGATGATCAGGGCATCCAGCGGCGGCGGCTTGCCCTGGAACCAGGCGGCGGCGACCGAGCCGGTGGCGACAAGCACCCGCTCGCCCACGCCGCAGCCCAGCACGTCGAAAGCGACGAGCCGGGTGCCCTTGCCGTCATCCAGTTCGATTTCCAGCATCGCGCCGCTGGGAACTTCCTTCAGGCGCTTGGTGGACCAGACATTGCCAATCACGGTTGCACGCAGCATGGCTATTCCCTCTCGATCACGACGCCCAATTGGCGGGCCTTGTCGCGGGCCAGGGGCGTCACGACGACACCCTTTGCGACGGTGAGTTTCTTGCCGCTCTTCGCCGCCGCGACGATGTGCCGTTCGGCGACGAGTCCCTTGTCGATGCGATGACCACCGGTGGACTGCGGCGCAGCGGCCGGTGCGCGCTCCGCGCGTGGCGGAGCAGTAGGCGAGATCACGGGACGCCGGCCACTCTTGGCCAGCCGGAACTTCATTCGTCCCGACTTGATCGCCTCGCGGCTGTCCGCATCCTCGGCGAGAGCCAACAAGCGATGGATGAAGCGTTCGAGATCCGCATCGGAAGCGATGGAAATCTCGTCGGTGCGCTGTTCGGCCGGCTTTGCCGCCGCCGTGGCTTTCCCCGGCTTCGGTGCGGATGCCTTGTTCTTCAGCGCCGCCGAGAGCTTTTTCTGCAGGTCCGCGGGGACTGCATCCTGCAGCACCTGGCGGATCAGGCCGCGTAGCGCCTCGCGGTCGATGGCGGTCCGGCTGCTCATTGCAGATTCTCCAGGGCCTGCTGCGCGGCGCCGGCGGCGCTGCGGATGTCGGATTCCCGGCCGCTGAGATAGACGCGGCCGGTGGCGCCCATCATGCGGAAATCCACCACTTTGACGTCGGCGTTCTTTTCCGCCTCGTTGGTGGCGAGGATGGCGTAGGACGCCGGCTGCATTTCCAGCACGAACAGCGATTCGCCGGGCAGGATCATCGATCCCGACTTGTTGCGATTGATCAGGAAGGCGTGCGAGTGGTCGATGCGCGTGATGATCTTGGACGCCAGGATCTGCGGCTTCAGCGCCTTGTCCTCGGTGGTTCCCAGCGCCTCCAGCACGGCGGAACTCGCCGCCTTCACCGCCGCTGTGGACCGGGAATGGATCTCCAGATAGCCGAACTGCCTCTCGACGACGAGGATGCCGCCCTGCACCTCCGCATGCTTTAGCGCAACGTCGGTCAGCGACTCGATATCCAGGCCGGGCGCCACTTCGATGATCTGCGCCGCCATGTTGGTGCGGGGCAGGGAGCCGCGGATGAAGGTGCCGAGATAGCACATGGTGCGCGGCTGTAGCTGGTCGATGAAGATGAAGGAGCGGAGTTCGGCCATGCCCTGATCTCAGCTCATGAACATCTGCCGGAGCTCTTCGAGCACCAGCTGCCGGATCTCGTCGCGCATGCCCGCCAGCGCGTCGTCATCGTTAGCGCGGGCCGGAGCCGAAATTTGCGCGCCGCCCGCCGCCGGCCAGGACACTCGTCCCAGGGCTCGATGCCGTCATAGTCGCCGAGAGCGGCTTCGGCCTCCTTGGGATAGGCAATTCGCGTCCAGTTGATCAGATGCTTCGGTGCGATGTTCTCGCCGATCGAACTCCGTCCGAAGAAGCCGGTGCCGATGGTCATGCTCGGCGCCAGGTTGGTGTCAAAGCCGGCGGCGCCGGTGCTGCAGCCGCTGTTGACCGCAACCCGCAAGGCATTCACCGCGGCGGCAAAGGCCATGATGGTCTTGGCGTTCCTGCTATGGATCGCCGCCGAATGGCCGGCGCCGCCCAGGCGGATCAGGGTGCGGCTCACGGCGATTCCGCGCTTGGCATGGGGCACGCGATGGAAGCCCAGGACGGGGCACAGCTTCTCGCGGCAGAACGGCTCTTCCGGCATCGCAAGATCGAACGGTGCCAGCAGAATCTTGGCTTTCGCCGGCGCACGGAACCCCGCTTCCTTGGCGATCCAGCTCGCATCCTTGCCGATGGCCGCGATGTTGAAGCGGTCCTCGGGGAACAGGTAGGCGCGGAGCTGATCCCGTTCCTCCTCGCTGCAGAGATGCGCGCCCTCGGTCTGCAGATGGCGCAGCAGCTTGTCGGCGATGGAATCATCCGCCACCAGCACGGATTCGTTGGTGCAGAGGATGGAATTGTCGAACGACTTGCTGGCGACGATGCGCTTGGCCGCCTGGGCCAGGTCCGCCGTGGCGTCGACGAAGACTGGCGCATTGCCGGGGCCGACGCCGATGGCCGGATTGCCGGAACGATAGGCCGCGCGCACCACGGGCGTGCCGCCGGTGGCCAAGATCACGTCCACCTGCGGCTGCATCATCAGCGTCTGGATCAGCTCGATGGTCGGCTGCTCGATCACCTGGATCACGCCGTCGGGCGCGCCGGCCTTCACTGCCGCGTCATGCATCATCTTCGCCGCATCGGCGGAGCAGGCCTTGGCCAGCGGATGAGGGCTGATCAGGATGGCGTTGCGCGTCAGCAGCGCGCACATGATCTTGAAATAGACCGTCGACACCGGATTGGTGGAGGGCGTCAGCGCGAAGATCACGCCGGCTGGGCGGGCGATCTCGACGATCTTGCTGTCGTAATCGATGCGCTTGCCGACGAAGAGTTCATCCTTGTAGTGCTCGTAGATGCCGCGGCTGCAGAGTTCGTTCTTGATCTTCTTGTGCTCGGCGACGCCGAAGCCGGTCTCTTTCACCGCCCAATCGCCATAGTGCCCGGCCTTGGCGAAGCCGGCCTCGGCGACGGCGCGGGCGATCTTCAGGGTGCGGTCGCGGTCATAGTTGGCGAAGGCCGCGGCGGCCCAGCGGGCGCGCTCCAGCATGGTCTTGGCATGCTCCTCGGCGGAGCGCTGCCGGATCGAGTCGCTGAGCTGACTTCTGCTCTGTTGTAATGCGGCTGCCATGGACTTGCCTCTTCCGTTCCTTACGCCGCGCGCCTGACGCCCTGGACCTTCACGTCCTGGCGTGCCTCGGCGATGGAGACTTCCACCCGCTCGAGGATCTCCGCGCAGAGGTCGTGGGTCTTCAGCACGCCCGGCTTGAATTGCAGCACCCGCGGGTCCAGCGTGGAGAAGATCGCCCAGATGCCGTTCTTGTAGAGCGCCTTCATCACATGCATGGCGCCCTTGGGGTGATCGAACTCCAGCCCCATCACCACGCCGTTCTGCCGGATGCCGACGAAGAAATCGCCATAGAGCGACTGGATCTCCCGCAGGCCCTGGCCCATGAAGTCGGAGATGTAGTGCACCATCGACCGGGTTTCCGGCCGGTTGCAGATCTCCAGCACCTTCAGCCCGACGATGCAGCCTAGCTCGGCGCCGCCGCCGGTGGACATATGGCCGAAGCCGTCCTTCTTCATCCAGCCGCCGCATTCCTCCGAGGCGACGACGCAGCCCAGGGTGTAGAGCCCGCCGCTGATTCCCTTCGCGGTCACCAGCATGTCCGGCTTCACGCCATATTTATAGACTCCCCACATCTCGCCGGTGCGCATCAGGCCGGTCTGCACCTCGTCGGCGATGTAGAGCGCGTCATACTTTTCGCAAAGCTTCTTCACCCCCGTGAGGTAGCCTTCCTTCGGCATCGGAAAGCCATAGGTGGCGGGGATCGTCTCCATGAGAACCGCGGCCACGTCGCGTTTCCTGAGCGCGTCTTCCATGGCGTTCAGGTCGTTGAACGGCACCTGCGGAAATTCTTCCGGCCGGTCGCTGAGGAAGAGCTGGGAGAAGCGGCCGTCGCCGGCGCAGACGGCGAGCCCGGTATGGCCGTGATAGGCCTTGATGACCGACACGATCTTGCGCCGCTGCTTGGTGAAGCGGGCGGCCTTGATGGCGATGTCGATCGCCTCGCCGCCGCCGCTGCCATACATGACATAGCGCATGTTGTCGGCGCAGGTCTTCACCAGCGCTTCCGCCAGCGCTGTACGCGCCAGCGCCGGGAAATGGTGGTTGCCGATGTCGAACATCTCCGTACCGCGCTTCAGCGCTTCCACCAGCTCCGGATTGCGGTGGCCGAAATTGAACGTGCCGCCGTTGAGATGGAGGTTGATCAGCCGCTTGCCCGACAGGTCATAGATGAAATAGCCCTCGCGGCGGCCGATCACGAGATCGACGCCGAAATCCTGCCAGGACTGGGTCTTGCCGGGATTCCAATGGGCCTTGGATTTCTCCAGGAACTCTTCCTTGGAGTCATAGGCGAAATAGCCGAAATCATGCATGGGATCGCTCCTGTCTCTCGGCCAAGTTCCTAGTTGCCCATCTCTTCCAGCGCCGCCAGCGATTCCGGCAGGATCTGCCCGCCATCGATGATCAGCGTCTGTCCGGTGACATAGCCGGCCTCGTCGCTGGCGAAATACAGCGCGCCATAGCCGATATCCTCCACGGTGCCGAGCCGCCGCAGCGGAACGGAATCCGTCATCTTCTTCTCGTAATCCGGCCCCAACCCTTCCAACCCCTCGGTGCGGATGTTGCCGGGCATCACCGCGTTGATGGTGATCTTGCTGGGGGCCAGCTCGATGGCGGCGGTGCGCAGGAAGCCGAGCTGCCCCGCCTTGCTGGCGCCATAGTGTGTCCAGCCGGGATAGCCGGTGACAGGCCCGGTGATGGAGGAGGTGACGATGATGCGGCCCTTACCCTTCTTCTTCATCGCCGGCAGGCAGGCCTTCACCGACAGGAATGTACCCTTCAGGTTTGTCGCCAGCACCTCGTCCCATTTCTCCGCCGTCATCTCCGTCAGCTTGGCGGCGGGGAAGATGCCGGCATTGGCGCAGAGGATGTCGATGCCGCCATGGGCCTTCTCGGCCGCGGCGGCCATGCGCTCCATGTCCTCCCACTTCGTCACATCGGCGGCGTGGGCCGCGGCCGTGCCGCCGCCCGCCTTGATCTCGTCGGCGGTCTTCTGCGCCGCCGCCAGATCCCGTGCCACCACCAGCACCTTGCCGCCAGCCTTGGCAAACACCCGGGCGATGCCCTTGCCGATGCCCTTGCTGGCGCCGGTGACGATGACCGACCGGCCCGTGATGGATGTGAACATGTCTAACCTCCCTGGTTTCTTGGCGTCTGTCGGTGGCGGCGCTCAGGCGAACTTGCCGAGATATTTGTCGGCGAGCATGCAGGCGCCCTCGGTGAAGGGCACGCCCTGGCTCTGGGCCAGTTCGGTCTCCGCATGGGACCCGATCCAGGCCACCAGCAGCAGCCGCCGCAGCAGGATAAAGGTGGGAATCTCCGCCTCGTCCTCGGCGGAAAGCGCCGTGACCTTCCGGTATCCCGTCAGCCAGGCGGCAACCAATTCCGGCACGTCCGGCCGATGCTCGATGAAGGACAGGGCGGTGCCCAGATCATAGAGATACCAGCTGAAACCGCTGTCATCGAAATCGATGACCTTGGTCCGATCGCCCTCCACCAGCAGGTTGGCCAGTCGGATGTCCGCGTGAACCAGCCCGAACCTTTCACGGCCCATGCCGAAGCGCTCGAGCCGCCGCTTGATGGCCTGGGACAGCCGCTCCAGCAGCTTCACGCGGTCCGGTGTCAGGCCCATGCCATCCTGCCAGCGGCCCCAATGGGGTTTCGACCCCAGCGAGGTCTCGTAGTCCCAGATATGCCGGGTGAAACCGGCGGGCAGCGTCCAGCCCTTGGCATGCTGGTGCATCCGGGCGGACACCTCGCCCAGGCGGACGAACGGCTCCGCCAGCCCCTCTTCGGCCGGCTCGCTGCCGGTCATGAATTTGAACATCACGGCATGGCGCGGATCGGCCAGGTCGGGACTGCGCAAGAGCTGGATCATGCTGCCGTCCTCGGCAGGAATTGGTTCAGGCGTCTCGACGCCGGCGTCCCGCCGCAGCGCCGCCATCCACTGCAACTCGGAGTTTATCGCTTCCTTGCTGTGATAGCCGATGCGATGGATGCGCAGGATCGATGGCTCGCCGCACGCAGGGTCGTCGACGCGATAGGTGGCGTTTTCCGATAGGTTGATCAGCATCGCGGTGGCGGCCGGCGAATGACCCCAAAGCACCAGGGAACGCTGGGCCATGGAGGCCAGGCGCGCCAGAAGCTCCGCCACTGAAACTGCCGATCCGCTCATGATGTCAAACCGTTGCGGCGGCACTCCCATCGTTTTAAGGAGCGCCATCAGCCACAGCATCGCCGGTCTCCGTCTTTCGGTCTTGACCCCAGCGAGCGAATATTTGACAGTTGATGACAGCGGACGTCGCGCCAATTGACGCCGTGAACCCCGCCCTAGGTAGTGATCGCAAATCGCCTTGGCAGACGCGGCGCCGTCTCGTTAGGCTATAAGAACCGGAGGTCCGGCCGAACACGGCTGACCTCTCGATCAGACAGGGAGAAGGAAAGAAAATGAGCCCGACAAAGTCAGCCCAGTTCGCACTGGCGGCTTCGCGCCGTCAGTTCCTGAAGTCCACGGGTGCCGCCGCGGCGGTCGCCGCCGTGGGAACGGGTCTATCCGGTCCCGCGCAGGCGGCCCGCGAAACGGAAATGAATGTCCTCTGCTGGGAAGGTTACAACAGCGCCCAGGTGCTGGATCCCTTCCGCAGTGCCAAGGGCGCGACGGTCAAGGCCGAGTTGCTGACCAACGATCCCACCATGATCAACCGGCTGCGCGCCGGCGAAACCAATGTCTGGGACCTGATCAATGTGAACAATCCCTGGGCGCGCAAAGTCATGTATCCGGAAGGGCTGATCAAGCCGCTCGACCGCGCCCGCTTCGAGCCCTATTTCGAGAAAATGCTGCCGGCCTTCAAGCCGCCCTATCGCTGGGCGATGAGCGATGACGGCAATGAGCTCCTGGGCATGTGCCAGCGCTTTGGCCCCTACAGCTTCGTGGTCAACACCGACAAGGTCAGCCGCGCGACGGCGGAGGATCAGGGCTGGAATCTCTGGAACGACGCCGCCAACAACGGCAAGTACGGCATTCTCGAGTCCGACGACTGGAACGTGTTCTGTCTCTGCCTGATCGCCGGCTTCAATCCCTTCGTCGAGCACACCGAAGAACAGGTTGCCGCTTTCACTGACGCCGCCAACCGGGTCTTCAAGGGCGCGAAGCTGGTCGGCGACATCGCCACCATGAATCAGGCGCTGGTGTCAGGCGAAATCGATTTCCATCTGACCGGCGGCACCTACAGTGCTTCGCCGGCTCGGGCGGATGGCAACAAGAACATCCGCGGCATCACGCCAAAGAGCGGACCGATCGACGGCAAGGGCGGCATTTCATGGATCGAGGTCACTTCGCTGGTCAATAATCCGCAGCTTTCGCCGCTGGCCGCCGATTTCCTTGAGTATGTGCAGCAGCCGGACACGGCACATACGGTCGCCTTCGCCGAAGGCACCTTCAATCCCGTAACCCAGATGGCAAATCCCGACTGTTTCAGCCTGTTCACGGCTGACGAGCTGGATGCGATCCAGTGGGACAGCCTGGAAGAGGAGATGGCGATGTCGTACGAGTACGACATCGTTCCGGACTACGATAAGCTGCTGGACATCATGACCGCCGCCAAGCGCGCGGCCTCCGGCGGCTGATCAGCGCGGCAAGTTACGGACGGGCCCTCATGGAATTCTCCGGACAAGCTGTCCGGCCATGAGGGCCCTCCTGCCCTTCCGCTGATGAAATGCCGCCGGCAATGCCGCGGCCGCACATATTGATCGGGTCATGAATCAACAAGCAATCCTGCAGCTTCGCGGGCTGACAAAAAACTTTGGCCAGCTTGCCGCCGTCGATCACGTCGATCTCGATGTGGCCGAAGGCGAGTTCTTCACCATCGTGGGACCCTCCGGCTGCGGCAAGACCACGATGCTGCGCATGCTCGCGGGCATGGAAACGCCGACCTCGGGCGACATCCTGCTGCGGGGCCAGCGGATCAACGACATGCCGGCGAACCAGCGGCCTACCTGCATGGTGTTCCAGTCGCTGGCGCTGTTTCCGCACCGCACTGTCGGCCAGAATATCGAGTTTCCGCTGAAGATCCGCGGCGTCGACGCGGCGGCGCGCAAGGAGCGGGCGCTGCAGCTCATGCGGCAGCTCCGCCTGCCGGAAGATTACTACGGCAAGCCGGTCACCCGCTGCTCCGGCGGCGAGCGGCAGCGCGTCGCCCTGGCCCGCGGCCTCGCCTACGATCCGCAGATCCTGTTCTTCGACGAGCCACTGTCGGCGATCGACTACAAACTGCGCAAGACGCTGGAAAAGGAACTCAAGGACATCCACCGCGAGACCGGCAAGACTTTCATTTACATCACCCACAGCCTCGAAGAGGCGATGGTGATGAGCGACCGCATCGGCGTGATGCGCGGCGGGCGCCTGGTGCAGGTCGGCTCGCCGGAACAGATCTATAGCCAGCCCCAGGACAAGTTCGTCTCCGAATTCATGGGCGAAGTGAATGTCTTCGATGTCCGGCTGCAGGATGACGGCCGCCTGGTGTCGAACGCCGTGCCCGGCAGCTTCATCCCGCCGCGGCTGCCGCCGGATTTCACCTCGGGTTACCTGGTGGTGCGGCCGGAATCGGTGCGTTTCCTTATCAAGTCCGACCAGACCGAGAACCATGTGCGCGGCCGGGTGTATAACGAGTACGCGCTGGGCAGCCGCATCCAATTCCAGGTGCGCGCCGGCGAACAGGTCTTCATCGTGGAAACCCTGCGGCAGCAGATGATCGGCGGCCGGCGGGACGATGACGTGCTGATCGGCTGGAATGCCGCCGACAGCATTCTCGTGACGGGCTGACCGGCGATGGCATCGCGCAAGCTGGAACAATGGCTGGTTCCCGGGCGGCGCCACGCTATTCCGATTCTGGCGCTGCTGCTGATCGGCTTCGCCGCGCCGTTGTTCGCGGTGATCGCCTTCAGCTTCGCGCCGCCGCGCACGTTCTCGCCCTGGCAAATGCCCGGTCTGGAGAACTACCGGACGATCATCGCGGAAACCTATTACCAGTCTTTCGCCTGGTCCCTGGCGCTGGCGGTGATCACCGTGACCATCTTGGCGCTGCTCTGTTATCCGCTGGCATACGGCCTGGCCAAGGTCTTCGGCAAATGGGCCAATGCGGTGACGCTCGTCCTGGTGTTGCCGCTGTTCGTGTCCGAAAATCTGCGGCTCTATGGCTGGATCCTGTTCTTCATCAAGAACGGCCTGTTGCTGGGCACCCTGAAGCATCTCTTCGGCATCGAACCCGAAAGCTGGCTGTTCACGCCCACCATGACCGTGTTCGGCATGGTCTATGTCTATCTGCCGTTCATGCTGTTTCCCATGACACTGGGCATTTCGATGGTGCCGCGGGAAACCGTCGAAGCCGCCGCCGATCTCGGCGCCAACCGATGGCAGGTGTTTTACGAGGTGGAGCTGCCGCTGGCGATGCCGGGCATCATCATCGGCGGCCTGTTGACCTTCGTGCTGGCCATGGGCGCCATCGCCGAGGCGAAAGTGCTGGGCGGCCAGTCGATCATTCCCATCGTGCATGACATCGAGACTGCCTTCACCTATGCGCAGAATTGGCCCTTGGGCGCGGCGCTGGCGGTTCTGCTCATGCTGGTGGTGGGGGCGCTGGTGCTGCTGGTGCTGCGGCGTTTCGATCTCGACCGCATCCTGAAGCGAGGCTAGGCGATGACAGGCCAGACATCCCGCGCCATGAAAGCGCTGCTCTGGGCTTGGGCAGTGGCGATTGCCGCGTTCCTCTATCTGCCGTCGATCTGCGGCGCCATCGCCTCCTTCGGCGCCAGCCGCTATTTCACTTTCCCGGTGCAGACCTGGAGTCTCTCCTGGTACGAGAAGACCTTCAACTCGATCCAGATCCATGAGCTGCTGAAGACCTCGATGCTGATCGCCGGAATCGTCACGGTGATCTCGGTCGTCATTGCCTTCTTCGGCGCTCTGGCGTTCGCCCGCTATGACTGGCGCGGCCGCTCGATCTATCAGAAGCTGGTGCTGCTGCCGATCTTCTTTCCCCAATCGGTTCTCGGCCTGGCCCTGCTGCTCTGGTTCAACTCCCTGGGTCTGCAGATGTCCTGGATGACGGCCGTTTTCGCCCACATGGTCTGGATCGTACCGGTGGTGACTCTGGTGATCTCGATCCAGGTCTATAGCTTCGATCCGGCGCTGGAAGAAGCGGCCTTCGATCTCGGCGCCAACCGCTGGCAGGTGCTGCGCGAGGTGACACTGCCTGTATTGTGGCCGGGGATCTTTTCCGGCTGCCTGTTCGCGTTCCTGTTGTCCTGGGGCAATTTCCCGCTGTCGCTGTTCACGACAGGCGCCGATACGACCGTGCCGGAATATCTCTACGCCAAGATGGTGGCCGGCTATACGCCTGGCGTGCCGGTTCTTGGCACGGTTTCGACCCTGGGCGCGGGGCTGTTGCTGTTCGGCGGCTATTTCATCATCTGGGTGCTGCGCAGCCGCCGCACCGGCTAGCCGGCCAGCCGCATCCAGGTCAGCTCATGCTTGTTGTGATGCAGATGCATCAGCCGGCTGCCGGGAATGGCGGCAAAGGCCGCGGCCGCGCCGTGATCGGTATCGCCCTGGAACTTGATGGTGCAGACGAAGTTCCGCACCAGCCCTGACTCCAGCCAGCGCGTGACCAGCTCCAGCAGCTTCGCCGGATAGCAGACGATATCGCTGCACAGCCAACCGACCGGCCCGATCGCTTGCGGCTCCAGCGCGAAGGCGCTTGCGGCGCGGTAGTCGATGCCGGGCAGGGCGGCGATCTCCGGGTCCAGCGGCGCCCGGTCGATGGCGATGACCCGCGCCCCCAGGGATTGCAGCACCCAGCTCCAGCCGCCCGGGCTGGCGCCGAGATCCAGGCAGAGCTCGCCCGGGAGCGGCCACCGATCGGCCAGTGTAAACGCCTCCCAAAGCTTGAGATAGGCGCGATTGGGTGGCGTGGATTTATTCTGGACGAACTCGACGGCGCCATTGGCAAAGGCGCTGGAACAGTGCGGCGACGCCAGCAGCCGGTTGGCGTCTAGCAGCATCCAGGAACCCAGCGCCGCCTTCGGCAGCGGCGATGGAAATACCAACGGCTTGGCGCTGACATGGGGCAGCTTGTCCTGGATCAGGCTGGCGCGGCGGTGCAGCCGGTGAGGATAGAGCGCCCAGTTGCGCTGCATCGCCCGCAATGCCGCGGCTGCATGCGAGATGGACTCGAATTCGATCTCCCGGACATCGCGCCAGATATTGGCCGCCCAGGCGGCGGGCCGCGCGGCGCCTTCGGCCAGCATCAGCCTCCCGTGACGCTCGCGAATGCGGTCGCGCCCCAGCTCCTGCTCGAGCTGCGCCTCAAATCGCTCCGCTGCCAGATAGCCGTTTCTGTCTGGCCGATCCATCGCCGGCGGATCAGCGCCGCGCCGCGATCAGCAGATCCGCCAGTTCGGCAAAGCCACTGCCGCCTCGCGCGCGCGTGATGTAGGTCGGCGGCGTTGAAATCCGGTCGCCAAAATCCGCCAGGTTGGCGACGCCGACCCCGTGCGGAAAGTATCCGAACATCGGCTGGTCGTTCGGCGAATCGCCGGTGAACACGAACTTCTCCCGCTGCGCGTCGAGGTCGATGTCGAACACCTCGGCCATCAGGGTTTTGGTCATGCCCAGCTTGTCATAGCTGCCGAACCAGCCATTCACATGGATGGAGCTGGCCTTCGCCGTGGCGCCGCACTCCTCGAAGATCTGCAGGATTCGGTCGATGGCTTTGTCCGGCAATGGCGGCACATCCTCGCAGAAATCGATCGCCAAGTCGGCCTCGCGATAGAGCTGGTCTGAGGCGATGCCGGCGCCCGGCACTTCTTTCAGGATGCGCTCGCGCACCGCCACCAGTCGCGCGCGATTGCCGGCGCGTGTCGCCTCGTCCATCAGGAATTGCTTCTGCAGTTTCCGTGCCTTCGGATCATAGCGGAAATAGAAGGCGCCGTTCTCGCCCACCACGGCATCCACCGGCCACATGCGGGCGATATGATCGCACCAGCCCGCGGGCCGGCCGGTGATGGGAATGACCAGAAGCCCCGCTGCCTGCAATCGCTCCATCGCGCCATAGGCCACGGCCGGCAGCCGGCCTTCGCTGGTCAGCGTATCGTCGATGTCCGTGAGCACGCCCATGACGGCGCGGCGGGCGGGCAGGGGGAATTGTTCGAGAGGCAGCATGGGACGGCGAGAGAAGCCGATTCCGATGCCACATTCAACGCCAAAGCGGCTGGCGCAGCACAGCCCTAGATCGGCCGCCGCCACGGCGTATAATCGCGCCTGCCAATTGTCGAAAAGCTGCTCAAAGCGGCGCCTGCAGGGGAAGAATCCATGGCAAAAGCGTTGAAGCCCGTAATCGCGCGGGTGAAAGTCGATGGCTACAGCGTCGTCACCTACAGCTATGGCAGCGGCAACGAGGTGCTCTTCTTGCTTAACGGCGGTCCCGGGCTGCCCTGCAATTACCTGCGCGAACCCCTGATTGCCCTCGCGGATCAGGGATACCGGGTGGTGACTTACGATCAGCTCGGCTGCGGCCGTTCCGACAAGCCGACGGACAAGTCGCTCTGGAACATCTCCCGCTATGTGGAGGAGGTGGAGACGGTGCTGCGCGCCCTCGACCTGCCGCCGGTACATCTCCTGGGCCATAGCTGGGGCGGCTGGCTGAGCATCGAGTTCGCGCTGACCTATCAGGCCTCGATCCGCACCCTGATCCTGTCGAACACTTGCGGCGACATGCCCCATCTGGTGAGCGAGCTGAACCGCCTGCGTGGCGCCCTCGGTTCGGAGACCGTGGCGATGATGCAGCGGCACGAGGCGATGGGGCAATTCGATCACCCGGCCTATAAGGGCGCGATCACCGTGTTGAACTACCGCCATGTGCTGCGGCTGGATGTGGCGCCGAAGCCGGCGAACGACTCGCTCAGGGATTGGAACATGCGTCCGTACATGGAGATGCAGGGTCCGAACGAGTTCCTCTATATCGGCAATCTCAAGGATTGGAACCGCATCCCCGACATGCACCGCATCACCGTGCCGTCGCTGGTGATGTGCGGCCAGCATGACGAGATGACGCCGGTCTGCGCCATGCGCATGCAGCGGGCCCTGCCGGATGCGGAAATCACCGTGTTCCCCAACAGCTCCCACATGCCGATCTACGAGGAAGCCGACGCCTATCTGGCGCGGCTGACGAAGTTCCTCGGCAAGCATCGCCGGAAGAAATCCGCGGCGCGACGCCGGCGCTGAGGAATCGCGCCATGCTGATCGTCAGCTACAACATCCAGTTCGGCTGCGGCCGCGACGGCAAGGTGGACCTCGCCCGCATCGCCCGCACGGTGGCCGCCGCCGATCTCATCCTGCTGCAGGAGGTGGAGCGGCACTGGCGCCCCGCCCATGGCGATCAGGCGGAAGAGCTGGCGCGGCTGCTGCCCGGCTATCGCTGGGTCCATGGCCCCGCCGTCGATCTCGACGGCAGCAGCATCGGCGCCGATGGCCGCGTCGACAACAAGCGGCGCCAGGTGGGCCTCATGATCCTGTCGCGCGCGCCAATCCTCTCCACGCGGCGCCTGGTGCTCGACAAGGTGCCGGTGCGCGGCAAGATCGCCGACGACGCGATCTTGCTGGAAGCGGTGATCCCGGCGGGCAGGAGCGGGCTGCGCGTCTACGACACGCACCTCTCCTATCTCTCCCAACGCCAGCGGCAGCGCCAGGTGGAGCAGATCCGCGCCTTCGTGCAATCGGCGCCCCTGCGCGGCCCGGTGATCATTGGCGACGGCATTGATACCGCCGCCTTCAAGGCCGACTGGGTCGAGCTCGAAGCCGCCGCGCTGCCGCCGATGCCGGCGCCGGCCATCATCATGGGCGATTTCAACATGACGGTGCGGTCGCCGGAATATGAGTCCCTGGCCGGCGCGCTCGATCCCGTCTATGGCCGCCTGGTAGAGGCCGATCGTTTCGCCGACGTTCTCACCCTCGCCGGCCTGGCGGAGAACGAAGGCATTACCTTCCCTGGCTCCCGCGGCAAGCAGCCGAAGCGGATCGACCACGGCTTCGTCACCGCCGATCTCGCCGGCTCGGTCAAACGCGCCTGGATCGACGAGGCCGCCGACGGCTCCGACCATCAGCCCGTGTGGGTGGAGCTGGATATCTAGATTGTTCTGAAAATAACGAGGAGGACGGTCAATGAAGGATATTGCTGGCTTCATCAAGACCACGCTCATCGGTGGCGCCCTGGTGATCCTGCCGCTGGCGCTGGTCGCCATTCTTCTGCAGAAGGCGCTCGGAGCCGCCCATAAGGCCCTGCAGCCTCTGGCGTCTCATATGCCGGGCGGAACCTTGCTGCCCGATCTGATCGCGATCGGGCTGGTGGTCCTCGTCTGCTTCCTGGCCGGCCTGCTCATCCGGACAACGCTCGGCCGGCGCTTCCGCGATGTTCTGGAGCGGCGGCTCTATGATCGCGTGCCCGGCTACAAGCTGCTGAAGGCCGTCGGCGGCGGCTCGTTCTCCGATAAGGAAGGGCGCGCTATTCAGCCGGCTTTTGCCGAGATCGGGGGCGGGCTCGTGCCGGCCTTCATCATGGAACGTCATGCCGACGGACGCGCCACCGTGTTCGTTCCCTCTTGCCCCACACCGGCGGTCGGCTCTCTCCACGTGTTGCCGGCGGACAAGGTTCATCCGGTCGATGTGCCGCTGTCAAAATTCACCAGCTGCATCTCCGCCTGGGGCCTCGGCGCCAAGGAGCTGATGCCGGCATCGGCGCGCTAGAGTATGATCCGCTTGACTTGAATCACTCGGATTGTCCGGGTTGCGCAAGGGTATGCGCAGATCGCCTTGCCACAATAAGAACCCTCTCCCCTTGGGGGAGAGGGGAAGGAGTGAGGGGTTTATCGCGCGGCAGCGCGGAATGATTCTTATGTACCGGTGATTGAATGCGAACGAGATGACTCCTTGATCGCCCCCGCTTTTCCTCTCATGCCTTGTCTATTGCCGCGCTGCCGCGCGGAGACCCCTCATCCCCTGCCCCTTCTCCCCCAGGGGGAGAAGGGGAGTAGTATCGCCGTCAAATCCCTTCCTGCCGCCTGCAGCCTGACCACAAATGCCTTGCCGCAGGAGAGCCTGGCCGTCGTCGGCGCCTCGGCGTCCAGCACGCGCCAGAACGGCGTGATCTCGGTCAGAGCCTTCCCCTGCTTGTGCGCCTCCAGCGCCGCCTCCGCCACGGTGCGCAGGTGAAATCCCGTGGTGATCGGGCAGGTGACCTCCGCCTTGTAGCGCCGCGCCAGCTTCCGCCGGAACGTCTTCACATCCATGCTGTCGCCCCGGGGAATTCCGTCGATGAATTTGGCGACGATGGCGGGCGAGGGGATCAGCATGATCTCACCCTTCTTCATCCCGGCGATATCCATCGGCGCCGGTTTCACTTCATGGGGCCGCGACGACTGAAATTTCTCGGTCCAGGATTTCCTTTGCTTCATCGCACCACCTTTAGACCCATCCCTTCATGCCAGCGGCAGGCAGATATCCGTGAGCAGCTCCGTCGGCGCCGTGTCCCGCGGGTTGTTGAGATACTCTTCCAGGATGGGCCGGTCGGCAATCTCCCGCCCCGACTGCAGCAGCCAGGTGCCGTACAGCCACTGATAGGCCGCCCGCATGTCCGCATATGGCCCCTTGTGCCGCAGCACCGCGTAACTGCCGCCGGCGATCTCCGTAGCCGCCACCGGCGCCTCGACCGGCATGCGCTTGCCAACAATCATGCAAGCCCCGCGATCTCAGCTCTGCCTCCGGCACCGACGACGGATCATCATGGAACAATCCGGCCATCCGCATATCGGGCGCGATCAGGCCGCGCGCGCCGAGCCAGCCGAACAGCGCCTCGAACGCCCAGCCGATCTCCATATAGGAGCCCCGGTGATCCACGCCCACGGCTTTCATGCCCGGCAATTGCTTGATGGTGACCTCGTACATGTCCGCACTTTGCTCCCGTCGCGCCTGTTGAAATGCCGGTATGGCTGCCGTTCCTGCGGTATTGCGCCGGCGGCAGGCCATAGACAGAGCCGAAGATGCGGGTGAAGGATTGCAGGTTCTTGTAGCCGCTGCGCGCAGCGATCTCCTCGATCGTCATCGCGCTGTTGGCCAGATAGCCCGCCGCCCGGTGCAGCCGCAGCCGCTTCACCGTCGCCGCGATCGTCTCGCCATGGATGGCGTGATAGATGCGGTGCCAGTGATGGGGTGACAGGCAGGCCACCTCGGCCAGCCGGTTGAGGTCCAGCTCTTCGTCCAGGTGATCGTGGATATAGGCGGTAACCCGCCCCAGCCGCTCCTCATAATTCGTCCAACCGCTGCGTTCCTTCATTCCCTTCCGTTCCATCGGATGTCGGCAGAGGACGTATCATAGCCCGAATTGACAAATCTTGCGGAGTTGGGAGTGCCGGCGCGGGGCGGTCGATTTGTTGGTTGTCAGGTCTTCAACCGGGCGCCGTTGGCTGGCTCGATGCCGGCGTACCGACCCAAAGGTACCACAGGGCGAGCAGCGGCGCGTCGCCTGAGGCCATGGCGTGTTTTGTGCTTGGCTCATTGTAAAGCGTGCCACCGATGCCGGGCTCAAACCAATCCAACTCGCCATGCTGGAAGCGTCCCGGCGACAGGACGAGATACACCTCTTCGGGACTGTGATTGTGGTCGGGATAGCGCACATGCGGCGCGAGCAGGGAAACCCCAATGACGAGATCCTCGCGATGTTCAAGGCCGCCCGGCCCGACGATCGTCGCATTGGCATGCCCATCCGGCCAATTGTCGCTGGCGAACGGGCCGCTCGCAGAGCGGCGCGTCCAACGAAGCAATGGCTCCAGGGCTGCGAACGCATCTGCCACCCGCGCCAGGGATGGCGAGGCTGCATGAGCCGTGGCTAGGGCGCCGTCGAGATGCTGGCAGACCTGCAGGCGCTCGGCAGTGTCGGTGCCGGCGCGACCCGACGCTTGCAGCGCACCTTGGATCCTGCCGATGGCGCCGGCAGCCTCCGGGCCGATGGATACTGTGCTGAAGGCCTCAGCGACGCTGGTCAGGAACGCTTGAAGAAAGGGGTTTCTGGCCGACATGAGGGCGTGTCGTATCGCTTCTCTTGCTGCGGAGTAACCGGCAACTTTTAGTGCTCTTGCCGCGCGCGAACAATATCAGCCGCGCCGCGCCGCCTTGATCGCGGCAACGTCGATCTTCTTCATGTCCATCATCGCAGCAAATGCCCGCTTTGCTTCATCCCCGCCGGCCGCCATCGCCTCGGTCAACACGCGCGGCGTGATCTGCCAGTTGACGCCCCACTTGTCCTTGCACCAGCCGCACGCGCTCTCCTGGCCGCCATTGCCGACGATGGCATTCCAGTAGCGGTCGGTCTCCTCCTGATCGTCGGTGGCGATCTGGAACGAGAAGGCTTCGCTTTGTTTGAACGCGGTACCGCCGTTGAGGCCGATGCAAGAAACGCCGGCAACCGTGAATTCGACTACCAGCACATCTCCCTTCTTGCCCGATGGGTAGTCACCGGGTGCACGGATGATGGCGCCCACTGTGCTGTCGGGAAAGGTCTTGGCATAAAAGCGAGCAGCGGCCTCGGCATCTTTTTCGTACCAAACACAAATCGTATTCTTCGCCATTGCATATCCTTTCACTTGAAACCAGTTTTTCGCCCGTTGCGCTGATCAAAGATCAGGCCGGCAGCCCGGCATTCCGCATCCCCTCCATCATATGATCGAGGTCCGCGTTCGAAAGGGATGCCTCCACCACCGCATAACGTCGTAGATTGAACCCAGGTTCCATGTTCAGCGCCTCTGCCGCCGCCGCCCTTGCCTCAGCCGGCCGGCCCGACTGGGCATAACTGGCCGCAAGATAGCGAACGACATACTTTGGCCGCGCGATCATCCGTTCGAAGGCAGAAGACGCCTCCGCGTAGCGCCGCAGCCCATACAGAGCCAGACCGCGATGATGGTTATACCAATTCGGCGGGCGCGGATTGAGCCGCTCCGCCTGGTCGAACAGGTCTAACGCCGCTTGCGGCCGCCCGGAGAAAATCTCCAGAGCGCCTTGCTTTACCATGAGATCGGGGTCATTCGGATTCAGCTCCATCGCCCTGCCGAGCTGGAGCCTCGCGAGTTCGAACGACTTTGCGTAATGATAGATCATGCCGAGCGTGCAGTGGCAGACTGCGTCGCTGTCATCCAGCGACACAGCTTTCGCCGCGCTTTCCAATGCCCGATCCAATCCGGCCTCGGCATAGCCCGCCCCATAGACATCAATCCAATGGGATTCGGTGAAGTTATCGGCGAGATGAGCATGGGCCTGCGCATAGTTGCGATCGATCTCGATCGCTCGCCGGAACAGCAGTCGCGCCGGAGCGATGTCGTCGCTGCCGGCTCTGTTCAGGTACTCCAGGCCGAGATTTAGTAATTCATAAGCCGCCAGGCTCTCCGTGCGTTTGCGGCGCGCTTTCTCCGCGACAGCGGAATGGATCTGCGCCGCGACTGCTGCAACGATTGCTGCAGTCAGCTTGTCCTGTACCCGGTCTATGTCCTGCATGTCCCGGTCGTAGCGCTCGGCCCATAGATGATTACCGGTGGCCGCGTCGATAAGCTGCACGGTGATGCGAATGCACCGGCCGATCGTTCGCACGCTTCCCTCGATGATGTACTGCGCTTTCAACGCATGCCCCACGAGATTCACGTCGATCGCCCGGTCGCGATACTGGAAGGATGAGCTGCGCGCGGTGATGAACAGGCTGTGAAAGCGCGATAATTCTGTGATGATGTCTTCAGCGAGTCCATCGCCGAAGCTTGTCAGCTGCGGTTCCGTGCTCATGTTGACGAACGGCAACAGTGCGACGGCCGGCTTTTGCGCCGGATCGGTCATTAGTTCTCGTGAGGCTATCGACACGAACGGGGCCGAATGTTTCGACCCCACTGGCGCCGATCTGGTGCCGCGAATCCGGCGGTATAGATCTTGGGTTTCCGCATCCGGCTCCACGCCAAGCTCGCGACGAAGAATCTCGCGGCAGGTCTTGTACTGCCGCAAGGCGAGATCTGCCTCGCCCTGTACTGCATGGGCCTGCATTGCGAGGCGATGGGAGGCCTCGCGCAGCGGATCGAGAGCCAGCAGACGCTGGGCGGCCGCAATTGCATCGGTTCCGGCCTGGCAGGCCGCTAGCCGTTCAAAAACGTCGCTGGCCAATCGGCGGAGCCGCGCCCGTTCGACGGCTGACCATTCCTCGAATGCCGGTTCCGACAGATGCAAGCCATCGAGAAAATCACCGCCGTAGATATCTCCCGCCTTCCGGAGGTCCTCTAAGCGATTGGACGCCGCCAGCCGCTCGAAGATCCAGATATCGATATCGACGGCGGCTCTGTCGAGCGCCAGCCTGTCGCGCTCCACGATGATCGGGAACGGTTCGACCGCCGCGAGATCGTGCCGGAGCATCGTGAGTATTTGCCGCAAGCTATTGCGAGCGTGCCCGTCGTCGCTATCGCTCCAGAGAATGCCCGCGACCTTGTCGCGGGTCAGGATGTTTCCGGGGGCATCTGCCAGGCAGGCCAGCAGCGCTTGGGCCTTCTTGCCACTGATGGTCAAAGGCCGGCCCGATGGAAGCCGCGCCTGAAAACTCCCGAGGAGGCAGAGAGAGAATGTCGCCATGGCTCATATGAGAATTGCAGTGATTCCTATATGCACCGCCACATTAAGCGGTTTTGTAACGAACCGCACGGTTTTTGACTCCGCCGACCCTGAGTCCCGCTGAAATTCAAGCGCTTTTTTCACGCTACTGATCCTAGTTTCGATGACTGTTGGCAGTGCCGCCGCCGGCGGCCCGGTCATCATCACCTAGGAGGGAAGCCGCAGACATGTTGTACAGCCCGCTGACGAATGGATTTACCGGTCCTGTCTTGCTCGTGACTCTGCTGACGGCGTTCGCTAGCGCAGCCGGCGCCGATGAACCGAACAATCGTGGCGGGCTGGGCATGGGAATACACCCTGAACTCCGTCCTGCCGGTGCTGAAGGCGACCGGCTTGTCAAAGTCGATCGGCGACGATCAGGCGGCGCCACAGATCCTCGGCATGGTCGCCAGCCATGGTCCCATACCGCTCAATTGCACGAACGACGGCTGCCGCGCCGATCTCAGTACTTTTTGCCTGCAGCAATCGCGGGACAATCCGGCGCGAGGTCAGACCTATCTTCCAGTCAAAGGCGCCGACATCGCTCTGATCGGCACAGACGGACAGGGCCGGAATCTGCGGCTGTCCGCAACACCCTACGTCGAGTTCACCACCGATCGCGGCTTCACCGCCATCGAAGTAACGCTGCCGCCGGAGAAACTGGCCGAACTGGACCTTTCTGAAATTGCAATTGACATCGGCGAGGGGGTCTCGCTGGTGCCAGTAGCGGCCGCAAACGACAGAAACCCACAGACCGCGGACGAGATCGCCATTGCGACTGGGACGTTCCGTGAGAAGGGAGCCGAGTTCTTTGATCGGATCGGCGAAACCGGCGATGCCATCAGGCTAGCCAACCAAATGATCAATGCACTGCCGGCGCGCGGCCGCTCAATCAACGATTCCGACGGCCACATGCTCGAGTCCGCGATCGCGACTGACGCCGGCCAGGCTTCCAGCAGCGAAGGCATCGCATTGGTGCGCCTGATGCATGCTGCCTGCCAGAAAAAGGTCGATGTGGACCACCACTTCGAGAACATGCGCTCGTGCCTCGAACGTGCACATGATCAATTGGTGGCGAATACGAACGTCGATCTCTGGGGCGCGCTGGTTAGCTATTAGCCAGAGCGTTCGCAAATCAACCGGCGCGAAATCTTGATACATAGGAACAAACACCTATACTCGGACATCGCGCGCAGCTCGGCTCGGCTGCGCGCCTTGATGTTGGACATGGTGTATCTGTCATAGGGGTTAGACCCCGAACTTCCGGCCGCGGCCGTCTGCCTGCATGCCCTCCTACGCTGAAGCTTCGGAGGCAGGCCGGCTATGCATTATGGGATTTTCGGGCGGGAATTCCCATGTATGGCATCGTTCCCGAAAATCAGGGTCCCCCGGAATCGCGCTTTTCGCGAATTTCCCACGGCCGATCACAGTTTCGGTCTTGTAGACGACGACCTTCTGACCCTGCTGTTCGTCATCGTCTATCGCTATCATCAGACGCGCGAAGAGGTTTGGCGGAACGGTCGGCTGATCGCGTGAGCATCCAGTAGCATTGGACTAAGGTCCAATTGCGGGTCGCATCGCCTCGTCGTAGAGATGCGACGGTTGGCAGCAATGGATCATTGGCGTGCCCTCTTGTACGTCTTTGCTCGCCGGGTCGGCGTGAGTCCATCGTGCTCAGACAAAGACAACGCTCCGGCAACGCGTAGTGAAAGGCATTCTCCGGGTCTCGGCCGCCTGCGGCCGGGCGCCAGGTCCTGTGTCGCTGAAAGTTTCGCCGTTCAAAACCGAGGAGTTGGAAAAATGATGAATTGTCTGAATCGCAGCGCTTTGCTGCTCTCATTGATAGTGCCCGTGTTCCTGTCCGCCTGCGCCAGCGACGATGGCGTCTCTACCGCCTCTGGCGTCTCGCAAGCTCAGTACGACAGCGTCGTAGCGGAAAATCGGGAGCTTCAAGCGCACGTCAAACGGCTCCAAAGCGCCGTCAAATATACCGTCAACAGCGACTTGCTGTTCCCATCGGGCGGCTACGAGTTAACGGAGGCTGGGAAGGAAACCATCGCCAAGGTGGCGCAAATCCTGGCGCCGCAGCAGGAGGAGAGGCTGGTGGTGAACGGCTATACCGACAATGCTCCCGTCGGTCCCACGCTGCAGAATCAGGGCATTGCTTCGAACCAGGATCTGTCGGAAAGGCGTGCCAATGCCGTGATGAACTATATGATCTCGCAAGGCGTGAAGGCGGAGTTTCTCAGTGCACAGGGCTGGGGTGAGTCTGATCCGATCGCCACGAACAGCACGGCGGCCGGCCGCGCGCAGAATCGCCGCGTCGAGATAACGATCGCCGGAAGCTGACGATACCGCGGGAATAGTGCCCGGCTCGAGGGTTTGAGCTGAACCGGGGACAGTCGCCGGACCTCCTGGCACGCTGGGCTTTGATACTTGCCTGGCGTGCTAGGCTTGGCGCTCTACCCTCTCGCCTACCGCTGCTGCAATCCGAGGGGCGTCCGTTATACGTTTGATCGACAGTGCTGCGCCATCCACACTGACGGCATGCAAAGCCTCGTCGGCTTCACAGGCCCGTTGCCGGCGCCTCTCTTGTTTTCAATGTAGCCGGCACGCCGCGCTACGGCCTGGGAAGCTCGGCGTAAGAATCGGAAAGGATCGTGACGGGGATAGCTATGTTCGTCTGTTGCCCCCGTAGGGTCGCTTCAACTAGGCCATTCTCCGAAACGAGGTAAACTTGAGCGCTCACTGCAGCCACCACGCGTCCCGTACAATCAAGCACGGGAGCTCCGGAGGCACCGCTGTCGAGCGCAAGCCGGTTGCCATCAATTTCGATCGCATAGGATGCTTCTTTGCTCTCGCTGGAAAGTGCGAGATCGAGTCCAAGAAAATACCCCGTTGTTAATTCCAAGAGCCCCCCAGGATACGCAGGCGTGATGATCTTCTCTCCCGGCGCGAGTGGCTCGGTTCGGATCGTCAACGGGCGTGCTCCTTGAAAAGGCTCTTCGAGTTTGAGCACGGCGAGCCCGTCAAGACCCCAGGTTATCGTACGGAGCAAACGCGCGCGTATTCTCTGGTGCCGACGTATCTTGGCGCCCGGTTCGTTCTGATAAATCTCAACGGGTGTCCATTCTTTGTTAGAGAGGCCGAGTGACCTCGCCACATGGAGAGCCAGAACCGGCTCATCTTCCCTGAGAAACCAGATCGATCCGCTTTCAATACCGAACACGGTCACGACCTGCGGGTCATCGTACAGGGGAGAGTAGCGGGTTATCGCCGCAACCGATTGCGCCGAGGACTCCTTGTCGATGCATTTTTCAGAGACGGCTGCCTGCGACTGACGATCAACGTCTTCGTGAGCGCATCCTGCAAGTCCTTCTGCAAGGACAGCGAGCAGTGCGAGTATACATACTTGATTCCACACGTCTTTCCACCTCGAATTTGTTCTTCGCCACGCTCGAAATTCCGGGTTCGAAGATCCTTTCGGAGAGCTTATGAAGAAATGATGAATGCACCCTTAATCGGGCAAAATGTCTCTCGAGCCTTGGGATCCAGCGTCAATGGCACGATCTCAGGCGATTGCCAGCTGCACGATTCGCTTGCCCCCGAATGTGCGATCGAGACCGGACGGAAACCGGCGACCCGCACGCAGGGGCCAGTTCCCGCCGGCCTGCTTCCGGACAACCACATGCGGCATCCAAAAGTTCCCGAGCCATCCGAAGCGCTATATGTGTTGCAACACCATCATCCAATCCCAAGAATTGCCGGAAACTGCAGCGAGCGAATGTGATCGCCGTCACCACGATGGCCGCCGCGGCGAAGTGGCCTGGTTACTCAGCGCAACGGATTGGTGCCTTTAGCCGACGTGAGCGCGGCGGGGCGGCTGCGAACTGCTCGACGTCACCTGTCTGGATCGGGTCAAGAGGAGCCGTAAAGCCAGGCATGCAGCAGCGTCAGCTTCATGGTTCAAAGCGGTTGCGACGGCAACGCACAAGTCGGATCTTCAAGCGTTGGGGCGAATATGCAACCCGCCGGTTCGAAATCTTGACATCTAGGAAAATACCCCTATACTGGAAGACCGTGCGCAATCCCGTTTGGGCGCACCTTGATGTTGGACATTGTGTATTCATCCCGGGTCAGATCATACGGCTGTCAGGCTTGAGTGAGTTCGTCTGCCGGTATGCCCTCCGACGCTGAAGCTTCGGAGGCAGGCCGGCTTTGCATTATGGGATTATCGGGCGGGGATTCCCTTGTATGGCATCGTTCCCGAAAATCAGGGTCCCCCGGGAATCGCGGTTTTCGCGAATTTCCCACGGCCGATCAGGCGCTTGGCTGCGCGGAAAATAGGGAAAATTGTCATCGGAAGCCCGGCGCGCACGGGCGGCGAAGAATGGCGTCCCCGGCGTGACTCGAACACGCGGCCTACGGTTTAGGAAACCGTCGCTCTATCCTGCTGAGCTACGGGGACGCAGCCTGCTGACGCGGGCGCCGGTTATAGCAAAGCCTGGGCCCGCGCCCAAGAGCGGCATCAACCGGCCGGGATCGAGAGGGGCTGGAGCCATCGTCCCACCCTTCAGGATGCTGTCTTGAACCTGTCCATCGCCTCGATCAGGGCCGAGCGGATGCCCGGCTCCATGGCCGAATGGCCGGCGTCGGGCACGACGATGTATTCGGCCTCCGGCCAGGCGCGGGCCAGCTCGTCGGCGGTCTCGATCGGGCAGACCAGGTCATAGCGGCCCTGCACGATGACGGCCGGGATCTTGCGGATCTTGCCCACATTCTTCAGGAGCGAGTTCTCCGGCAGGAAGATGTTGTTGATGAAGTAATGCGCCTCCATCCGCGCCAGCCCCAGCGCCACCGTGTCGTTGGCAAAGCCCGACACGGTCTCCGGACTGGGCAGCAGCGTGCAGCAGGTGCCTTCATAGACGCTCCATTTCCGCGCCGCAGGCATATGCACCTTGGGATCGGGATCGACCAGGCGCCGGTGATAGTGGAACAGCGGATCGGCCCGCTCCTCCGGCGGCAGATGCTCGATGAAGTCGCGATAGATCTCCGGCGCGAAAGTCCTGAGACCGAACAGGAACCAGTCGATCTCGCTCTTGCGGCAGAGGAAGATGCCGCGCAGCGCCAGCGCCTTGACGCGCTCGGGATGATGCTCGGCATAGGCCAGCGCCAGGGTGGAACCCCAGGAGCCGCCGAACACATGCCAGCGCTCGATGCCGAACTCCGTGCGCAGCTTCTCCATGTCGGCGATCAGGTGGGGCGTGGTGTTGTCGGTGGTTTCGCCCAGCGGCTTCGAGCGGCCGCAGCCGCGCTGATCGAAGATGATGATGCGGTAATGCTGGGGATCGAAGAATCGCCGGTGGGCCGGGCTGGCGCCGGCGCCGGGGCCGCCATGGAGGAAGATCACCGGCGCGCCCTTGGGATTGCCGCTCTGTTCCCAATAGACCTGATGCGGGCCGCCGGCGGACAGATAGCCGGTCGCAAACGGCTCGATCTCCGGGTAAAACTCACGGCGTGGCATTATGTCCTCGCAGGATTGTTGGCATATGACTGATGGCGCGCGACGGCGCCCGGGATGGGCCGACCACTATACATATCTGCTCCGGCTTGTCCTCCCCCTGGCGGCGGGATTGACCTATGCGGCCGCGGCGGGCGCGCAGGAGACGACCGCCGCCATCCCGTCAAATCCTTACGATGGCCCGCAAACCGGCCAGGTCGTCGCCGTGGAGGACGGCCAGACCCTGACCCTGGCTGACGGCCGGCAGGTCCGCCTGGTGAATATCCTGGCGCCCCTGGATGATGAACCCCTGGCGGCAGACGCGCGGAAGCATCTGACCGGGCTGGCGCTCGACCGGGCAGATCCGCTGGAGCTATGCCGGCCGCCGGATGGACCGCTATGGACGGCTGCTGGCCTATGTTTATGACGCGGCCGCCGCTGATGGCGCCCCTTCGCTGCAAGCGGAGCTCGTGGCGGCCGGGCTGGGCCGGGTCATGGGCCAGCCTGATACCCGCGACGGGCTCGCCGCATTGCTGGCGCTGGAAGACGAGGCCCGCCGGGCCAGCCGCGGCCTATGGTCCCGCGGCGTCTTTCGCATACGATCCACCGACGCCAATCTCTGGCCCGCCCTGAACAGCTTTCAAATCGTCGAGGGCACGCCGGTAAAGCTGGAACATCTCAAGGACAGGACCTATCTGAACTTCGGCGCGGACTACACCACGGATTTCACCCTGACGATATCGGCGCGCGACCGGAAGCTGTTCGATGCCATGCCCTGGCGGCTGGAGGATTTGATTGGCCGTCGCCTTCGCATCCGCGGCTGGCTAGAATTGCGCGGCGGCCCGCTGATCGAGATCACCTATCCCGAGCAAATCGAGGTTGTGGAATGACACGAAAGACCTGGCGTTCGCTGTACCTGGCGCTGCTGGCCGTGGTCGTCGTCGCCGAAAGCGGCTGCAGCACCAACCCGGCCACCGGCGAATCCAGCTTCACCGGCCTGATGTCGGAATCCGACGAGCAGAGCATCGGCCGCGAGAACCATCCCAAGATCCTGGAAGAATTCGGCGGCGCTTATCCCGACCAGCAGGTTCAGCAATACGTCTCCAGCCTCGGCAACCTCTTGGCGAGCGCCTCCGACCGGCCCGATCAGCGCTTCACCTTCACCGTCCTGGATTCGCCGATCGTGAACGCCTTCGCCGTGCCCGGCGGTTATGTCTACATCACCCGCGGGCTGCTGGCGCTGGCCAACAACGAAGCCGAACTCTCGGGCGTGCTGGCCCATGAGATCGGCCATATCGCCGCGCGCCATTCCGCCGAACGCTACAGCAAGGGCGTGCTGCTCAGCATTCCCGCCGTGCTGCTGGGCGTGGTCACGGGGTCGCAGGAAGTGGCCAATCTTGCCGGCAGCGCCGGCGCCGCCTATCTGCAAAGCTATTCCCGCGACCAGGAGTACCAGGCCGATCTGCTGGGCGTGCGCTATCTCTCGCGCACCAACTACGATCCCTATGGCATGGCCAGCTTCCTCGCCCAGCTCGAAGCGGACGACAAGCTCGATTCGAAGCTGGCCGGCAGCCCGGAAATGGCGGACCAGTCCAACATCATGGCCAGTCATCCGCGCACGGCGGACCGCATCCAGCGGGCGATTCAGGAAGCCGGCGGCACCCAGGTGAGCAATCCCATCGTCGAGCGCGACCTGTACCTTCACAAGATCAACGGCCTGCTCTATGGCGATCAGCCGGAAGAGGGCTTCATCCGCGGCCGGCGCTTTGCCCATCCGACGTTGCGGTTCGAATTCGAAGTGCCGCCCGGGTTCTACATGCGCAACACCTCGTCGGCTGTCGTCGCCGTCCGCGCCGATGGCGGGCAGATCGTGTTCGATCGCGAGGCCGACAGGTTCAATGGCGGCATGCTGAATTACTTGGTCGACCAGTGGGCGCCGCGGCTGGATCTGCGGGATGCGGAATGGATCGACGTAAACGGCCTGGAAGGCGCCACCGGGACAGCACAGGTCAACACGAAATCCGGCACGCGCAACATCAGGCTGGTGGCGATCCGCGCCAGCAACAACGCCATCTACCGCTTCCTGTTCATCAGCAAGCCGGAGATGACCAGCCAGTTCGCCGCCGGCTTCCGCCAGACAACCTACAGCTTCCGGGAACTGACCGCGAGCGAGGCGGCCGAGCTGCGGCCCCAGCATATCGAGGTAGTCCCCGCGCAAAGCGGCGATACCGTCGACAGCCTCGCCAATCGCATGGCCTTCGACGACTATCGCGTGGAACGCTTCCTGGTACTGAACGGACTGGAACGCAGCGACCGGCCGCAGCCCGGCCAGCTGGTGAAGATCATCACCGAGTGACAAAGCCGCGCGCCCCCAGGAACTGGCGGCCGCCGATTGCGGCGGTCTTCGTCTTCGGCTTCGGTGGGCTGGTGGCCGGTGCAATCGGCGCCGTGCTCCTGGTCGCGCTCGATATCGCCGAACGCAACACCAATGAACTGATGCGGCAGACCGCCGAACTGAGCATTGACGGAGTCGTCGCCAATCTCGGCCAGCATCTGCAGCCGCCGCGCAGCCAGGTGGAGTTCCTCGCCAAGCAGCTCAGCGACGGCATCGTGCCGCTGGACGACGACGTCCGCCTGCAGGACTTGCTGCTTGGCTCGCTTGCCGCGGCGCCGCAAATCACCGGCGTCGCCTATGTGCGCGCGGACTTGCGGGCCGTGCGCGCCGGCCGCGAGGCCGGACATCTGGCGAGTTCCGCCGCGAACTGGCTCGACCGGCCGGAAGTCCGCCTGGCGCTGCGCGATGCACCGTCGCTGGAGGGATTTGCCTGGGGTGAAGTGATCTATCTCGAAGGACTGCAGGGAACCTATATCACGCTGCGGGCGCCCGTGCGCCAGAACGGTAAATTCCGCGGCCTGGTGGTCGCGGCGGTTTCCATCGCCGAGCTTTCCAACAAACTCGCGGCCACGACGCAACCCTATAACGGACGCGCCTTCATCCTGCGCGGCCGCGACGAGGTGATCGCCCATCCCGCGCTGGTCGGCGGCGCCGCCGGCCGCACCGCCGGCAAGCCGCTGCCCGGCGTGACAGAGATCGGCGATCCCGCGCTGGCGGTGCTATGGACCGCGCCGTCGGAACCGGCCGATGATGTGCTGGCGGGCAGCCATGTGACCGGCCGCATCGTCTTCGTCAGCGGCGAAGCCAACGACTACGACAATGCGGAGATCTTTCTCTACCGGCAGATATCGGGCTATGGCCCGCAGCCCTGGCTGGTCGGCATCTATTTCCGCCTGTCCGACGTGAATGCGCCGATCATCCGCCTGGTATGGATCGGTGTCATCGGCGCCGGCATCCTGATTCTCGCTGTCATCGGCGCGCTGTTGCTCGGCCGGACTCTGGCGAGGCCGATCCGCCAGCTCGCGGCGTCAGCCGAAGCCCTGCGCACCTTGGAGTTCGACGTAGTGAAGCCATTCTCCGGCAGCGTCTATCGCGAGCTCAATATCGCCGGCCGCGCCTTCGACTCCATGGTGGCGGGCCTGCATTGGTTCGAGATTTATGTGCCGCGCTCCCTGGTGCGGCGGCTGATGGGATCGGAGGCGCACAAGGATCTGGTTTCCGAAGAGCGGGCGGTGACGATCATCTTCACCGATATCGCCGGCTTCAGCGAGATCGCCGGCCGTCTTCCGGCGGTGCAGCTCGCCGAATTCCTCAATCGCCATTTCGCCATGCTGGCCGGTTGCATCGAAGATGAAGAGGGGACGGTGGACAAGTATATCGGCAACTCCGTCATGGCGTTCTGGGGCGCGCCGACGCTGCAGCCCGATCATGCGAAGCGCGCCTGCCGCGCGGCGCTGGCCATCGCCGAGACGCTGCGGGCCGACAATGAGCGGCGCAGCGAGAAGGGGCTGCGGCCGGTGCGCGTGCGCATCGGCATCCACTCCGGCATCGCCGTGGTCGGCAATGTGGGCGCGCCCGGCCGCATCAACTACACGCTGATCGGCGACGATGTGAATATCGCCCAGCGGCTGGAGCAGCTCGCCAAGGATTTCGATCCCGGCAATGGCGAGACGGTGGTGCTGCTCAGCGCGGAGACGGCGAAGGAGCTCGGGGAGGGCTTCATGCTGGAAACCGTGGGCTCCCATCTTCTGCGCGGCCAGAACGAGCCGATCGAGGCCTTCCGCCTCGCCGGCGCCGCCGGCTAGGCTTCGATCGCCTCGACGATCTCGCCGCGGCGGTCGAAGCAGGCGGCGATCAACACGCCACCGAAACCGGCGCCGCCATCGATGCTGGCGGTGAACTGCGCGGTTTCGATGCCGGCATGGCGGGGATCAAAGCCACGCACCACCCGGATGAAACCGCCATAGGAGCGTTCGAGTTTCATGAAACTTGTGGTCGCCCACCACAGGCTGTCGCTCTGCGCCGATAGCGGCCGGTCGGGATCGACGCCGGCATGGACGAACAGCAGCGCGCCGTCATCGGTGTATGCGGCGCGGCGCAGCGCGCTCAGCAGGCTGTAATGGCCAGGCACCGCCTGCATGTCAGCACGCAGCTGGCTGGTCCAGCGGGTCAACGCCAACGGACCGGCGCGGGCGGCGACGAAGCCCTGCTGGATGCTGCCGCCATAGGCCGACAGCGTCGCGCCCATGCCATGCTCCACCATCCAGCCGAACACCTCGCGGGGATTGGGGGCGAATTGCAGCTGCAACAGCTTCTGCCACATCTCCTCCTGCGCGCCGCGCAGGAAGGCGATGTCGAACAGGAACATGCCCGGCCGCGCCAGCATGCGGCGGCGGAAGCCCAGCAGCTCGTCGATGGCGCCGCGCACCTCCGCGCCATGGCCCATGGCGTTGCCGAGATAGACCAGCCGGTCGCCCGGCTGGAACCGCCGCTCGATCTCGCCATGGAGCCGGGTCAGCCGTTCGGCCTCGCCATGGATGGACGCCACCGCCCAGACCCGCGACGCTCTGCGCAGCAGGGCGAACTTGTCACGAACCGACATCGCCCGTTAGTCCCCCGGCAATCGGTGAAAAAAAGACGCGCCGTAGATAACGGCGCGTCTACAGATCAATCCAGTGATAAGCTTAGGCGGCTTTCAGAACCTGCTCCAGCCGCTTCACCGCCGCCTGCTCGTCGATATCCTCGACGGCCGCGAGTTCGCGGATCAGGCGATCGAGCGCGGCCTGATAGATCTGCCGCTCGCTGTATGACTGGTCGGGCTGATCGGCATTGCGATGGAGATCGCGCACCACCTCGGCGATCGACACTGGATCGCCGGAATTGATCTTGGCCTCGTACTCCTGGGCGCGGCGGCTCCACATGGTGCGCTTCACCCGGGAACGGCCCTTCAGCGTCGCCAGCGCAGAGTCCATCACCTTGCGGCTGGACAGCTTGCGCAGGCCGGAATTCTTCGCCTTCGCCACCGGCACGCGCAGAGTCATGCGGTCCTTCTCGAAGTGAATCGAGACCACCTGCAGGCTGTGGCCGGAAATCTCCTGGCTCTCTACGCCCAGCACCTTGCCCACTCCGTGGGTCGGATAGACCACGAAGTCGCCCTTCCGGAAGCTCAAATCCTTTGCACTGGTCTTCGGCATAATCTTATCACCTGCTGTGTGTCGCGCTCTGCCCAAAATTCAATATACGCAAACAAATCAAATACCTAAGCCGCAAACTCCCGCCTGCTGGAACTATGCCAGCAGGTTATTCATCCCCTGGAAAACCGGAACTCGGGACAAGGCGCGACCAGACCTGCACGTCGTTTGGTTACCGCAGGTAACTGACCTGCCGTAACACAACAGCACTATACATTAAACCGGCCGGTTTTTCAACTTTGCGGGGGTGCGACTTCTTGTAAGATGGCTAGGAGGGAATCTAAGCCACTGTTTTCAAATACTTGGCGCGATGACCGTCAAGGCTTACCCGGATTCGGGTTAAAGAGCTTGTCGAACTTGTCGGGCACGCCCTTGAACTCATCGGCATCGGCCGGCGCCTCGCCTTTGCGGGTGATGTTCGGCCAGGCATCCGCATATTGCCGGTTCATCTCGACCCATCGCTCCATTCCGGGTTCGGTGTCCGGCAGGATCGCGTCGACAGGGCATTCCGGCTCGCAGACGCCGCAATCGATGCATTCGTCGGGATGGATCACCAGCATGTTCTCCCCGACATAGAAACAATCCACCGGGCAAACTTCCACACAATCCATGTACTTGCAGCGGATGCATGCTTCGGTGACGACGTAAGTCATGGGTACCCTCCGTGGCCCGGTCGAAAACGGAACTGCGCTTGGGCGGCGCCGGCAGCAGGCAATGTCCAGGGCGCGGGCGGCGCGCTGCCGCCTTAACTGGGACCGCCTACAGGTCTAGCCGTAGCCGTCGCCTATCATGGGCCATGCGGCGGTGCAACAGGAAGCCGGAAGCCGACACCACCAGCCGTTTTCGCGTCATTCCCTGCCGGATTTCTCGTTCTGCAGCCGGTCGATAGCACGGCGCTCGGCTTTGGTGGGCCGGCCGCTGCCGCGCGCCCGCGGGGCCAGCGGCGGCTCTCTCGCCGCTGACGGATCAGGCGGCTGCAGGTCTTCGTAGAGCTGCCTTGCCTCCGGCGCCGGACCGCGCCGGCTGCCCAGCGCCAGGATCTTGATCACCCGGACATGGGGTCCCAGGGGAAATGTCAGTACATTGCCGGCGCGCACCTGATGGTGCGGCTTCTGCACGATCGCGCCGTCCAGATGGATGCGGCCGCTGGCGCAGAGCTTGGCCGCCAGGGTGCGGCTCTTGCAGAACCGCGCATACCAAAGCCACTTGTCCAGCCGCAGCAGGATCTCTTCGGTCATCGCGCCGTCAGGGCCGGAAGCGGATCTGGCGCAGCAGCGCGAAGGGCGAATCAGCGGCCGGCTTGGTGCGCCGCCGGCGCTTGCGCCGGGGCATGGCGGCTTTCTTCTCGCCCGGCGCCGTCTCGGCTTTCTGCGCGCTGCGCGGCAGGCGGCGGGAGAAACTCTCGCCCTCGGCGGACTCCTCGCGGCGATAGCCCATGGCGCGGAGCACCGCCGATAGATCCTCGGGCGCGCAATCGATGGTCTGACGCAGGCTTTCCGTCGCGGTGAAGGGACCTTGCTGCGACAGAACGCGCGCCATGACTGCCAGCCGCTCCAGCGCCTCGAAGCGGACCGCCAGCGCACCCGCCGGCCGCAACCCGACCGCGAGGTAATAACCGTCAGGCAGGGTTCGCTCGCGCACCAGGCTCGGCCCCTGCATGGCCGGCGGCGGCGTGATCTGATGACCCGCATGCACCGCCCAGAGGATCGCCTTCACCCGTGTCGCCTCGGCGCCGGCGATGCCGGCAATCCAGATTGTCTCCCGTCCCAGCCGAAGGCCGAGCTGCCGCACCTGCTTGCGCTCGTCATCGCTGAGGCTGTTGACCTGACGCAGCACCATGGGCCGCGGCACCGCGCCCAGCGCCTCGACCAGCTGGAACACCAGGCCGCGGGCGGCGCCCGACAGCTTCGCCTCGCGCACGCGCCAGAGCGGCCGCAGCCGCGCGCGCAGGAATTGGTCGAGCCACATTGCCAGCCGCCGCCGCACCCGTTCCCGCGACGGACCGTCTTCGAGTTCGCTGGGCAACAGATCGATCCGCGGTTGCAGCGCCGTCTCGCCGCGGACGATGCGGGCGATGGCCATGCCGTCCCAGGCGATCAGCCCAGCGTCGTTGAGCGAGAAGGCGCCGTCATCGGCAGTCTCCAGGCGGCGCAGGCGGTAGGGCAGTTCCTGCGCCAGCGCCCGGCGCGCCGAGGTCATCAGGGACTTCTGCGCTTCGCTGTTGGCGGCGCGTTCCGGCACAAAGTGCAGCCCCTCCAGCCGGCCGACAGCGTGGCCTTCCACCACCACTTCGCCGTCAGCAGACACCTGTGTGATGAAATCCCGCGCCGCCGCCAGCCGTTTCGACAGCATGGCATGGCGCCGGTCGACGAAGCGCTGAGTGAGCTGCTGATGCAATGCGTCCGACAGCTTGTCCTCCACCGCGCGCGAGCGCTCCTGCCAATGCTTCGCATCGGCCAGCCAGTCGCCGCGATGGGAGATGTAGGTCCAGGTGCGGATATAGGCGATTCGCTGCACGAGCTGATCGATGTCGCCCTCGGTGCGATCGATGCGCAAAATCTGCTCCGACACCCAATCGGTCGGCAGCACGCAGGGCCCGGTCGCCAGATAGCCATAGACCTGCGAGAGAAGCCGCGTGTGGGAATCGGTCATCGTCTTGCGGAAATCCGGAATCTGGCAGACCTCCCACAACAGCCGCAGGCGGTCGCGGGAACGGGCGAGACCGGCCAGTTCCGGATCGCGCGCGATTGCCGCCAGCGCCAGATGATCGTCGGCATCGCGCACGCGGATCAGCCCGGGCGCCGGCGGCTGCCGGTCGAGACTCTGCAATAGCCCCTGCAGGCTGCGGAAATCCAGATCGGTGTTGCGCCAATAGAGAGT
Organism: uncultured Alphaproteobacteria bacterium; assembly: GCA_963851215.1. Taxonomy (GTDB): domain Bacteria; phylum Pseudomonadota; class Alphaproteobacteria; order Dongiales; family Dongiaceae; genus DATKFM01. The sequence goes on along the minus strand of CAWKOG010000019.1, from coordinate 192,994 downwards.
GCCAATGGGATCGAAGCGATGATTTTCCACCGCATCCACCAGCTCGGGATCGAGCGGACCGACTTCGGCCGTGGTGCCGAACGTGCCGTTGTTCATGTGGCGGCCGGCGCGGCCGGCGATCTGCGCGATCTCCGGCGCCGTCAGGCGCCGCGAGCCGCGGCCGTCGAACTTGGTCATACGCGCGAAGGCGACATGATCCAGGTCCATGTTCAGGCCCATGCCGATGGCGTCGGTGGCGACCATGTAGTCCACCTCGCCCGACTGGTACATCTCCACCTGGGCGTTGCGCGTGCGCGGCGACAGGGCGCCCATGACGACGGCGCAGCCGCCGCGCTGCCGGCGCATCAGTTCCGCCAGCTCATAGACTTCGGTGGTGGAGAAGGCGACGACGGCGGTGCGCCGAGGCAGGCGCGTGATCTTCTTCGGGCCGGTATAGGTCAGCGTCGAGAAGCGCGGCCGGCGGATCACTTCGGCCTGCGGCACCAGCTTGCGCAGCAGCGGCCGGATGGTATCGGCGCCCAGGAACATGGTCTCGTCCTCGCCGCGCGCCTGCAGGATGCGGTCGGTGAAGACATGGCCGCGTTCGGGATCGGCCGCCATCTGCACCTCGTCGACGGCGAGGAAGGAGACGCGGCGGTCCAGCGGCATCGATTCGACGGTGCAGACCAGGTAGGACGGATGGGCCGGGATGATCCGCTCTTCGCCCGTGATCAACGCCACGGCGCTGGCGCCCTTCAGCTTGACGATGCGGTCGTAGTTTTCCCGCGCCAGCAGGCGCAAGGGGAAGCCGATCATCCCCGAGCGATGGCCGAGCATTCGCTCGACGGCCAAGTAGGTCTTGCCGGTATTGGTCGGCCCGAGGACGGCCGTGATGCGCTGAGATCCTGCCGTCATGGCGGCCTGGTTCATGCCATCAGCTATGGCGATGATTTCCACCGGATTCAAGTTTAGTTTTCGTTAGCGGGCCGTTGATTTCAGCGCGGCCGGCGCCAGGTCCCGCCGCTGACCGAACGCTCGATCGGCGAGTTGCTCCGGCGCTGGGGCATCATTTGCGCCGGGCTGACATGGCGGGTGGCGGCCCCCGCGGCATGGCTTGGTTTGCGCGCAGCCGGGATGCTGCCGGCCGCCGTTGCCGGCCGGGCTAGATCCTGTGGTCTCGCGGGCGAAGTCTGCCACCGCCGGCGGCCCGCAAAGCTGATCAGCAGCAGCACCAGCCAGGCAACGACCGGTGCCGGGTTGATGGAACCGGTATCGATCCAGCCTTTCGTTCCCGTCAGGTCGAAGATGCCGGCGTTGGCGCGCCAAGCGAACCAGATCAGGGCCAGATTGGCCAGAAACACGATGAAACGCAGGCCGGAGGCCCGCCGGCGGGCATTGACCGTCGGCAGGAACAGGACCGTCACGGCGGCGCCGAATCCCAGCGGCACCAGGAAGGGCAGCAGGCCGGCATGGGGTTTCAGCGCGCTGTAGATGCCATTGGCATCGATCGCCGATGCCATGTCCGGCAGCATTGCCGGAACGGCCACGGCCGCCAGGTACCAGATCGTATAAAGGACCGTCTCGCCCACGGATTCATCCAGTTCCTCCTGGCCGCTAATGATGAACACGGCGATCCCGCCAGCGATGGCGGCGAAGAGGGCCCAGCGGATGACCGATCCGAAGATGGCGCCGATGAAGCTGCGGCCGGAGGTCTGCCTGTCAATCGCGGGCGCCGCCGTCGCCTGCTGCCGGGGCGGGGTGGGCATCGCGTATCTGACCTTGCCCCGCTGGGCGGCCTGGGCGCTGAGCTGGGCTAACCATTCCTTGGACATGGGTTTTCCGGACGCTGGGAAACTGGAAACCGGAACATAGCATGATTCCGGGCGGCCCACAGGGCCCGCCCGGATGGACCTTCGGCTCAAATGGACCTTGGGCCTTGATCGGCAAGGCCGGTTTGCACATATGAAGCCCCCGGAAGGTCCGGGGTGGGTAAATCAGAGAGGGAGGCGCCATGACCGGCGAACGGCATGGATTTCAGGCTGAGGTCAGCCGTCTGCTCGAGATCGTCGCCCATTCGCTTTACAGCGATAAGGCGGTTTTCCTGCGGGAGCTGATCTCCAACGCCTCCGACGCTTGCGACCGCCTGCGCTATCTGGCGCTGACGCAGCCGGAGCTGGGCGGCGACGGTCAGGGCTATCGCGTCACCCTCACTCCCGACAAGGCCACCCGGACCCTGGTGGTCGCCGACAACGGCATCGGCATGAACCGGGAGGAGCTTGTGGAAAATCTGGGCACCATCGCCCGCTCCGGCACCGCCGCCTTCATGCAGGAGATGACGGGTGACTCGGCCAAGGACATGGCGCTGATCGGCCAGTTCGGCGTCGGCTTCTATTCCTCCTTCATGGTCGCCGACAAGGTGGCGGTGGAGAGCCGCAAGGCGGGCGAAGCCGAAGGCTGGCGCTGGGAATCCGACGGCAAGGGCGAGTTCACCATCGACGCCGCCGAACTGCCGGACCGCGGCACCAAGATCACCCTGCACCTCCGCAAGGGCGAGGATGATTTCCTGGAGCCCGAGCGGCTGCGCCATATCGTGCGCAAATACTCGGATCACATCGCGTTGCCCATCGTGCTGGCCGCCGATGGCAAGGACGAGACGATCAACAAGGCCTCGGCGCTCTGGACCCGCGGCAAGAGCGAGATCACGCCGGAGCAATACACGGAGTTCTATCACCACCACGCGCACGCCTTCGACGATCCCTGGCTGACGCTGCATTGGCGCGCCGAGGGCAAGATCGAATATACCGGGCTGCTGTTCGTGCCCTCGGCGAAGCCGTTCGATCTCTTCCATCCCGACCGCAAGCATTGCGTGAAGCTGTATGTGCGGCGGGTGTTCATCACCGATACCTGCGAAGAGGTGCTGCCGGCCTATCTGCGATTCGTGCGTGGCGTCATCGATACCGAGGACCTGCCGCTCAATATCAGCCGCGAGATGCTGCAGCATAATCCGCTGCTGGCGAAAATCCGGCAGGGCGTGATCAAGCGCGTGCTCGGCGATCTGCAGAAGAAGGCGGAGAAGGAGCCGGAAGCCTACGCCGCCTTCTGGGAGAATTTCGGCGCGGTGCTGAAGGAAGGCCTGTACGAGGACCAGGACAATCGCGAGACGCTGCTGGCCCTGTCGCGCTTCCGCACGACCGCCTGGGAAAAGCCTTGCAGCCTCGCCGACTACGCCGGGCGCATGAAGCCGGCGCAGGAGGCGATCTACTATATCTCCGGCGACAGCGTCGAAGCGCTGCGGCAAAGCCCGCAGATCGAAGGCTACAAGGCCAAGGGCGTCGAGGTCCTGTTGCTCACCGACCCCGTGGATGAATTCTGGATTTCGGCTGTTGGCAAGTTCCAGGACAAGCCGTTCAAATCGGTGACCCGCGGCTCCGCCGACCTGGCGCGCATCGCCAAGCCTGATGGCGAAGAGGAGAAGCCGGCGGCGGCGCCGGGCATCGATGCGCTGGTGGCGCTGTTCCGGCTGACGCTGAAAGAAGTGGTGAAGGACGTGCGCGCCAGCGAGCGCCTGACCGACAGCGCCGTCTGCCTCGTCGCCGACGATGGCGACATGGATATCCATCTGGAGCGCATGCTGAAGCAGCACAAGCAGCTGGCGCAGAGCTTCAAGCGGGTGCTGGAGATCAATCCCCAGCATCCCCTGGTGATGGGCCTGGCCAAGCGCGTGGGCGAGAAGGGCAACGGCAAAGGCGACAAGAGCGAGGATCTAGCCGAGGCCGCCTGGCTGCTGCTGGATCAGGCGCGCATCGTCGGCGGCGAGGCCTTGCCGGATCCCGCCGCCTTCTCGAAGCGCCTGTCGGAGGTGATGCGCCGCGCCCTGGCGTAGCCGCTATTGCGCGGCGGCCACGCCCAGGATCGGGCCGTTGCCGTCGATCTGCAAGATCACGGCGCACCCCATGTTCTTGTCGGCCGTGCTCACATCCAACTCAAGATCGATGGCGTTGCCGTTCCAGTCGGCAAGCCGGCGCAATTCGCGCACGATGTTGTATTCGACCAGGATCGATCCCGCATTCTCGCCCTTGGAGACGTCGGTCTCGTTGCGCCGCGAATAGGTAACGAGCCACAGACTCGCCGGCTGGGCCTGATCGATCTCCATTGCCGGCGCGGTGACGCGGAGCTTGCCGCCATTTTCGGCAATGGCGATCGGCAGCTTCGCCTGGCCGGCGGCGGACTTGATCGAGGACTCCACTTCGGCACGCTGCGAGCCCACCACATCGTAGCGTCCATCCACCACCATCTGCGGCGTGTAGATGGTGTGCAGGCCCAGCGCGTCGCGATAATCCTTTTGCCGTGCAGTATTCTCCGGACGGGCGAATTTGTCCTGCCAGCCGATGTAATCCCAGTAATCGACGTGATAGGCGAGGGCGATGACGTCCTCGCGCTGCGCCAGTTCGCCGAGGAATTGGTCGGCGGGCGGGCAGGAACTGCAGCCCTGGGAGGTGAAGAGTTCCACCAGCACCGGGTCGGCGAGGGCTGGCGCCGGGCCGGCGGCCAGCGCCGCGGCGCCCGCCAGGATCGACAGCAGATGGCGTGATTTGATGCCCATGGCCCCGAGAGTGGCTGGAAATGCCGATCACTAGCGAATCACGTGTGGTTGATCACCACGATGCCACAAGGACTTAGGGGCTGCCAGAGATCCGTTCATCTGGGGTTCAGGTTGGGAGGAATAGCATTTTCAGGCTGCGCTAGTGGGGGCGCTTGCATTGGCCTGTGGAGGCTAGAACTATGTGGAATATCCGCGCGTTTAGGGACCGGCGGAGACTCTTGGCATTGGTGACGTCGGCGATAGCGGTGATCTGTCTGACCGCTGCGTTCACGCCTGAACCGGCCGAGGCGGGCCAGAACAAGTGGTACTGGGGCAACGGCAACGGACACGGTCATGGAAACGGCCATGGCCATGGTCACGGCCATAAGTGGCACCACAACAGAGGATACTACAATCAGGGCTACCAGTACGGGTACGGCTACTACTATTACCCGCAGCCCTATGTGCAGTACGCCCCGCCGCCGCCAGTCTACTATCAGCCGCCGCCGGTCTACTACTATCCGCCGCCGCTGTTCAGCGTGACGGTTCCGATTCGCATCGATTAAGCAGAGGCGCGACCTTCATCGCTGACCCCTCCCTCTGCTGATTAGGGCCCCCGGTTGACCAGCCGGGGGTCCTTGTTTTTCCGGAAGCAGCGGCCGGCTTACTGCACGAACGGCATCGACGCGGCACGATTGAAGCTGTCCCACATGTCGCGCAACCCGGTATGGGCGAAGCTGACATTGCGCCGCTCCAGATCGGCGATCCAGCGGTCCGTCGCCTCGCCGGCCTTGCGCCAGCATTCGGCGGTGAACTCGCTCTTCTGCCGTGCCGGGGCTGCGATCAGCTTGCGGCCTTCGGCGAACCAGCCGGTCTCCAGCGCCTCGAAGCTCTTGCGGATCTCCGCGCCCAGTCCATGGAAGTCACCCATGGCGCGGCGGTGCAGGTTCTCATGCTTCCACCAGAGCGAACCCTCGGTATAGATCTCCTGCGGCACAGGCCCCATCTCCGGCGCGGGAATGCCGAAATACATCGGCTTGAAGATGGAGACGCAGGTGCCAGACGTCGCGGTGACCCAGGCCATGGCGCCTTCCGGCGTCGCTTCGCTGATCATCGCGCCGCAGGCCTGCCAGAAGCGTGTCGGGAACGGGCCGCCATGCATGCAGATGTTGGTGCAGATCTCGCCCTCGGCGGGATCGTAGCCGTCATGATGCTGCCGCAGCAGGTCCGCCATGGCGCGGAGATCGATCTTGCCCTCGCGCGACTTCAGGAAATCGTAGCCGACCTTCTGCCGCTCGCGGGAGCCGACACCAGGCACCTTGCTCATGTCCTCATAGGTGGCCTGGAAATCGACTTTGCCGTTGCCATTGCCCAGGGAGCAGCGCTGCCAGTCATTGCCGATGGTCATGGCGTTGGAGATGGCGCCGACGCCCTCCACCTTGCGCACCGCCCAGTGCCGGCCTGCCGTCTCGATCACGTAGGCCGACGTTGGATCCGACACCATGTAGCTGGAATCGAAATGCGAGTTGCCGCGCAGCTCGCAATTGCCACCCTGGCCGAAACGCTCGAGCACATCGGTGAAGACGGCGATCGCCTCCTCGCAATTGCGCGCCCGCTCCAGCATCAGCCGCAGCAGGTCGCCGGTGATCAGCCCGTCGCCGTTGTCGCCGACGGTGCTGAAGATCGCCTCGTTGCCGACGGCGACGCCATGCTCGTTGACGCCGATCTCTCCGCCCCAGGTCCAGTAGGACTTGTCGATGATGATCTCGTGGGTCTCCCGCGCCTGCGGGATGACGATGTGGCTGGCCCGCATCACCGCGCCCTCGGGGTAGCGGCGGCGCGGCAGCTGCAGCACAGCCTGGGCTTCGTTGATCTCGCAATCGGCGTTCTTGGCGGCGAGCGTGGTGCCGGTCGTGGTGGCGCTGGGCAATGCTGCGTAGCTGTCGCACATGGCGGATCTCCTGGAGGTCGTCGGTCCTATTTCAGCTTGGAAAATGACAGGCGGCAAGATGGCCGCCGGCGTTTTCGCTCACCGGCGGGTCGATGCGGCGGCAGATGTCCTGGGCTTTCGGGCAGCGGGGGTGGAAACGGCAACCGCTGGGAATGTTGAGCGGGCTGGGGATGTCGCCCTTCAGCACGGCGGCGCGATGGCGCCGCACCGGCACCAGCCGCGGCACGGCCTTGAGCAGGCTCTCGGTATAGGGATGGCGGGGCGTTTCGAAGATGGCGCGAAGTCTCGCCGATCTCGACGATCCGGCCGAGATACATGACCGCGACCCGGTCGCACATATGCCGCACCACCGACAGCTCATGGGCCACCAGCAGCATGCCGACTCCCGCATGCTCCTTCAGGTCCTTCAGCAGGTTCAGGATCTGCGCCTGGATCGAGACATCCAGCGCCGCCACCGGCTCGTCCAGCACGATGAAGGCCGGCTTCACCGCCAGCGCCCGGGCGAGCCCGACCCGCTGCCGCTGGCCGCCGCTCAGGCTGCGGGGCAGGCGGCCGGCGGTGCTTTCCGGCAGGCCGACTTCCCGCAGCAGCCTTGCGATCTCCGCCGGAATTTCCCGCTCGCTGCAAAGGCGATGGAAACGCAGCACCTCGCCCAGCGCCGCCGCCACGGTCTTGCGCGGGTTGAGCGAGGAGTAGGGGTCCTGGAACACCATCTGGATGCGGCGGCAAAGCCCGCCATCGCCGAGGCGCGGATAGCCTGACAGCGCCTGCCCGTTGAGCTGGATCTGCCCGCCTGATGGTTCGTAGATCCGCACCAGCGTGCGGGCCAGCGTGGTCTTGCCGCTGCCACTCTCGCCCACAAGCCCCAGCGTTTCGCGCTCGCCGATGGCGAGGTCGACGCCGTCGACCGCGCGCACGGTCTGCCGCGGCGCCCGGCGCAGGGCGTCCACCACGCTGCGGCGAACCGGAAAATGCACGCTGACATTCGCCATCTGGATCAGGCCGCTGTTGCCGTTGGCGCCGATCATGCGGCCGCTCCCGCGATGCGCTCGGGATGCAGGCAGGCGCTCAGATGATCCGGGCCAACCCCGGTCAGCCGGATCGCCGATGTGCTGCAGTCCGCCGAGGCGAAGCTGCAGCGGGGCGCGAAGGGGCAGCCCGGCCCCAGTTTCGCCAGATCGGGCGGCTGGCCGGGGATCGGTATCAGCCGGCTCGCAGCGGCGGACAAATGGGGAATCGAGTTCAGCAGTCCCACGGTATAGGGATGGCGCGGCGCATCGAAGATCGACTTCGTCGGCGCCGTCTCCACGATGCGGCCGGCATACATCACGGCAATGCGGTCGCAGGTCTCCGCCACCACGGCCAGATCGTGGGACACCAGCACCAGGGTCATGCCGCTGCGCTCCTGCAGCTCCAGCAGCAGCGCCAGGATCTGGTCCTGGATGGTGACGTCCAGCGCCGTCGTCGGCTCATCGGCGAACAGCAGCTTCGGCGAGCCCGCCATGGCCATGGCGATGACCGCCCGCTGCAGCATGCCGCCCGACCATTGGAAGGGATATTCGTCGAAGCGCCGTTCCGGGCTCGGGATACCGACGCGGCCCAGCATTTCGATGCCGCGCTCGCGGGCCTGCCGCGACGACATGCCGCCGAAGATGCGCAGGCCTTCGGTGATCTGGTCGCCGATCGGCCAGACCGGGTTCAGGCTGGTCATCGGGTTCTGGAAGATCATGCGCAGCTCGGTGCCGCGCAGCCGGCGCATCTCTGCCTCGTCCAGGCGCAGCAGATCGCGTCCCTCATACTCGACGGCGCCGTCGAAATGTGCATTGGCCGACGGCGGCAGCAGCCGCAGGATGCTGCGGCAGAGCACCGACTTGCCGCTGCCGGATTCGCCGACGATGCCCAGGATGCTACCGCGGCGGATCGACAGATGGATGTCGTCATTGGCGCGGATGCGGCTGTGGCGGCCGCGGAACTCCGTGGTCAGGCCGGCGATCTTCAGGATGTCGGGGCCAGCGGCCAAGTTCGCGGCAGGTGTTGGGGATACAGCGTTCATCCGATTACATCAGACCCCGCCGATTCTGGCCGAGGCGCTGGGCGAGCCCGTCGCCGATCAGGCTGAGCGCCGTGCCGGTCAGCACGATGGCCAGCGCCGGCATGGTGGTCACCCACCAGGCCTGACGCATGTAGTCCTTGCTCTCGGCGATCATCGCCCCCCATTCCGGTTCTGGCGGCGCCACGCCGAGACCGAGGAACGACAGGCCCGACAGCAGCAGGATGTTGAGCACAAAGTCCGACATGGAGAACACGATGGAGGAGTTGATGATGTTTGGCAGCGCATGTCCGAACATCACCCGCCCTTGGCCGAATCCCAGCACCCGCGCCGCCAGGACGTAGTCCTTGCCGCGCTCCACCAGCATCTCCGCCCGCGCCAGCCGTGCATACATGGTCCAGCCCACCAGGCAGACTGCGAAATAAATGTTGTGCACGCCCGGCCCGAGGATGGCGATGATGACGATGATCAGCACCAGGAACGGAAAGGCGACGGCGATGTCGAGGATGCGCATCACCACCGTGTCCAGCTTCCCGCCGAGATAACCTGATGCCGCGCCGATGAAGACTCCATAGGTCATGGGCACGAAGGTGATGATGAAGCTGATCTGCAGATCGATGCGGATGCCATAGAGCACGCGGGCCAGGATGTCGCGGCCGTTCATGTCGGTGCCGAAGGGGTGGGCCCAATTCGGCGGCAACAGGATGCTGTTGTAATCCTGGTAGTACGGGTCATAGGGCGTGAGCAGCGGCGCGAAGATTCCGGCGAACAGGATCGCGAGAAAGATTGCGCAGCCGATCTTCAGGCTGGGCGACCAGACGCCGAGCTCGCGGCCGATGCGGCCGGCCGCGGACAATTTCGCCGGGGCGTCGGTGATCGCCATATTCAGGCCCGCGCCACCCGCCGGTCGATCACCATATAGGCGAGATCGGCGGCGAGATTGATCATCATGACCAGCACTGAGAAAACGAGGGCAAGGCCCTGCACCGTGAAATAGTCGCGGAAGCCCACGGAGCGCACGAGTTGCGAGCCGAGACCGTGGATCGTGAACACCGTCTCCACGATCACCGCGCCCGACAGCAGCCAGCCGATATTCACCGCCAGCACGGTGATGACGGGAATCGCCGCGTTGCGCAGGATATGCTTAAGCATGATGCGCCGCGGCGACAGGCCCTTCGAACGGGCGACCTCGATGTAGTCCGCTTCCAGCACATCGAGGATGGAGGAGCGCAGCGACTGGATGAGTATCGGCGCCAGGAACAGCGCCATGGTCAGCGCCGGCAGGAACATGTGATGCAGATGGCCGAAGAATCCTTCGCCGAAGCCGCGGATGGGAAACCAGCGCAGCGTCAGGCCGAACACGACCATCAGCAGCAGCCCGATCCAGAATGGCGGCAGGGCTAGCCCAATCATGCTGACCAGCCGTACCGTGTGGTCGGGCGCAGAGTCCCGCCGCACCGCTGCCCACATCGCCAAGGGCACGGCAATCAGCACGGACAACACAGCGCTATAGGCGAGGAGATAGAGGGAAACGCCGATGCCGTTGCCGATCAGCTTCGATACCTCGGTCTTCTGCACGATCGAGCGGCCGAGATCGCCTTGGAGGGCATTGCCGATGAAAGAGAGATACTGCTGCCACAGCGGCTGGTCGAGACCGTACTCGGCATGCATCGCCGCGATGGTTTCCGGCGTCGCCCGTCCCAGGGTCATGATCTCGATGGGATCGCCGGGCACGAGATGGATGGAAAAGAAGGCGATCAGCGACACCCCCAACAAAACGGGGATCATCTGCACCAGGCGGCTAGCGATGAACTGCAGCATGGTCGCGCGCTAGTTCGGGAAAGCAACAGGGGCGAGCAAAATGCCCGCCCCTGCCGGGATTCAGATGCCGTTACTGGTTGAGCGACACGTCCTTCAGCCACCACCAGCCGGTCGCCAGGGTTTGCCAGCCCTTGACCTTGTTGTGGAAGGCGTTGATGGACGGCGTATAGGCCAGCGGCACGCTATAGCCATCATTGTAGGTGATGTCCTGGATCTGCTTGAACACCGCGCCGCGCTTGGCCGGATCGGTCGTGGCGCGGGACTGCGTCAGCAGGGCGGTCACCTCCTCGTTCTTGTAGCGCGAGAAGAAGCCCTGGGTGCCGGCTTCCGTCGGATCGGTCTGCAGCGCCAACAGCTCATCGTCGTCATTGATGTCGCTGGTGATGTAGCTGACATAGGCCATGTAGCTGCCGTCGACGACGGAGTTCCAGGCCGTGCCGCCATCCAGTTCCTCGATCTCCACTTTAAGACCGGCTTCCTGCCAGCCCTGCTGCAGGATCGTAGCAACCTGCTTTGCCGGCGCGTTGCCGGTGTCGATGCGCAGCTTGATCGGCGTGCCGTCATAGCCGGCCTCGGCTACCAGTGCCTTGGCCTTCTCGACGTCGAAAGCAATCGGCGCTACGTCCGGAGACCAGAAGTTCATCTTCGGATTGATCGAGTTCGGGATCTGGCCGTAATCGAAGAACACGGCCTTGTTGATCGCCGGCAGATTGGCCGCATGGTTCATCGCCAACCGGATGCGCTCGTCATCCAGCGGCTTCTGCTTGTGGTTCAGATAGACATAGTCCAGGCGGAAGATCTCCGCGACCTCGAGGGTCATATCCGGCGTCTCACTGACGGCCTTGGCCTGATTGTAGGGGATGATCAGTGAAACGTCGTAGTCGCCATTCTGCAGGCCGAGCACCCGCGCGTTGGTATCCGGCACATAGAGCAGCTCGACCTTGTCCAGATAGGGCAGCGGCTGGCCGTCGGCGCCCAGCTCCCAGTAATGCGGGTTCTTCGCCAGCACCACCTTGGTGCCGCGCTCATAGCTCTCCACCATGAAGGGGCCGGAGCAGACCGGCTTGTTGGCGAACTCGTCGGGGTTGGCTTCGAACGCCGCCTTCTTCACGATCGCCGCGGCAAAGATCGATGCCACGGACGGGAACGGCGAATAGAGCTCGTTCAGCGACACCTTCATATGCTTGTCGTCGACCTTTTCGATCGACTTAACTGGCTTCAGCAGGAACTGATAGGCCGCGCCGGGGTCATTCAGCTTGCCCCAGGAAAACACGACATCGTCGACCGTGACCGGCGACCCATCGCTGAACTTCGCGTCGCGCAGCTTGAAGGTGTAGGAAAGGCCGTCCGCCGACATCTCCCAGGATTCGGCCAGGCCGGGCCGCAGGCCGCGGCCGGTCGCATCGGCCTCGATCAGTGAATCGCAAACCTGTTCTATCGCATAGATCGAGCCGTTATCGCCCTGGGTATAGGGGTTCCAGGATAGCGGCTCTTCCGGCCGCGCGATGACCAGGGTGCCGCCGCGCTTGACGTCCTGCGCCGATGCCTGATCCGCCGCGAGGACGCCGGCGGCCGCCAATGTCACCATAGATGCCATGAGGACCCGGCGCCCGCAGGCCCAGGACCAATTGTCAATTTTCATGTCCGTTCTCCCAGCGTTCTTGTTCTTTTGGGCCTACAGCCCGCTGGGATTATGCCGCAATTTTCCGGGGATGCCAGCGATCCAAGATCGGAATTGGTTCAGCCCTTCACCGCGCCGACCGGCCGGCTGCTATGCGAACGGTGAGCCTTGCCCTGATTTCACACTAAGCCGCCTTCATCAGGTTGCGGAGGACGTAGGGCAGGATGCCGCCATGGCGGAAATACTCCACCTCGTCCAGGGTATCGATGCGGCAGGTGACGGCGATGTCCTGGTGGCTGCCGTCGGGCCGGCTGATGCGCACGGGCACATCCATGCGCGGCCTGATGCCGGTGCTGAGGCCGGTAAAGGCGAAGGTCTCCGCCCCCGTCAGGTTCAGCGTCTTGCGCGTCATGCCGTCCTTGAACTGCAGCGGCAGCACGCCCATCCCCACCAGGTTGGCGCGGTGGATGCGCTCGAAGCTCTCGGCAATGACCGCCTTCACGCCCAATAGATTAGTGCCCTTCGCCGCCCAGTCGCGGGATGAGCCGGTGCCATATTCCTTGCCGGCCACCACCACCAGAGGCACGCCTTCCGCCTGGTATTTCATGGCCGCGTCATAGATCGGCATCTGCGCACCGTCGGGCATATGGCGGGTGACGCCGCCTTCCACGCCCGGCACCATCTCGTTCTTCAGCCGGATGTTGGCGAAGGTGCCGCGCATCATCACCTCGTGATTGCCGCGCCGCGCGCCATAGGAATTGAAATTCGGCGACGGTGACGGCATGCTCGACGAAGTAACTGCCGGCAGGGCTGTCCTTCTTGATCGAACCGGCGGGCGAGATGTGGTCGGTGGTGATGCTGTCGCCCAGCAAGGCCAGCAGCCGCGCACCCTTGATGTCGCCGAACTTGCCCGCCTCCGCCGCCATGCGGGCGAAGTAAGGCGGATTCTGCACATAGGTCGAACCGCCGTCCCACTGATAGGTCAGGCCGATGGCGGTCTTGACCCGCTTCCAGGCGCGGTCGCCGGCAAAGACATCGGCATAGCGCTTTTTGAACATGGCCGCGGTGACGCATTTGCGCACCGTGTCCTGGATCTCCTTGTTGGTCGGCCAGATGTCCCGCAGATACACCGGCTTGCCCTTCTTGTCCGTGCCCAGGGGATCCTTGGTCAAGTCGATGGTCATGGAACCGGCGATAGCATAGGCCACCACCAGCATGGGCGACGCCAGGTAGTTCGCACGCACATGGGGATTCACCCGGCCCTCGAAGTTGCGGTTGCCGGAGAGAACGGCTGCCGCCACCAGGTCGTTCTTGGTGATGGATTCGGCGATCGGATCGGGCAGCGGGCCGGAATTGCCGATGCAGGTGGTGCAGCCATAGCCCACGAGATTGAATCCCAACTTATCGAGATCCTTCTGCACGCCGGCCTTTGCCAGATAGTCGCTGACCACCTGGGAGCCCGGCGCCAATGAGGTCTTCACCCACGGCTTGACCTTAAGGCCCAGCTTCACCGCGTTGCGCGCGACGAGGCCGGCGCCCAGCATGACGCTGGGGTTGGAGGTGTTGGTGCAGCTGGTAATGGCGGCGATCACCACGGCGCCATGGCCGAGCTGGTAGTCGGCGCCGGCCACGCCTACCTTCAGCGCCGCATCCTTCACCGCGAACCCGTCCTTGAGCCCCACCCTGAACTCTTCGGCCGCGCGGGACAGCAGCACCCGGTCCTGGGGCCGCTTCGGGCCGGCCAGGCTGGATTCCACCGAACCGATATCCAGTTCCAACGTATCGGTGAACACGGGGTCCGGTGACTTGGCGGTACGCCACAGGCCCTGCTTCTTGGCATAGGCCTCCACCAGGGCGATGCGCGCGGCGCTGCGGCCGGTGGCTTTGAGGTAGCGCAGGGTTTCGGCGTCGATCGGGAAGAAGCCGCAAGTGGCGCCGTATTCCGGCGCCATGTTGGCGATGGTGGCGCGGTCGGCGAGCGACAGCTCGTCCAGCCCGGGGCCATAGAACTCCACGAACTTGTTCACCACGCCCTTCTTGCGCAGCATCTGGGTCACCGTCAGCACCAGGTCGGTGGCGGTGGCGCCCTCGCGCAGGCGGCCGGTCAGCCTGAAGCCGACAACTTCGGGAATCAGCATGGAGGTCGGCTGGCCGAGCATGACAGCTTCGGCTTCGATGCCGCCGACGCCCCAGCCCAGCACCGCCAGACCGTTGACCATGGTGGTGTGGCTGTCAGTGCCCACCAGCGTGTCCGGATAGGCGACAGTCGTCTTCTTGCCTTTCGCGTCCTTGACGTCAGCGGTCCAGATGGTCTGCGCCAGATGCTCCAGATTCACCTGGTGGCAGATACCGGTGCCCGGTGGCACCACGCGGAAATTGTCGAACGCCTTCTGGCCCCAGCGCAGAAACGCGTAGCGCTCGCCGTTGCGCTCATACTCGAGGCCGACATTCTCGGCGAAGGCTTTCTTGTCGCCGAAATGATCCACCATGACCGAATGGTCGATCACCAGATCCACCGGCGACAGCGGGTTGATCTTCTTGGCATCGCCGCCCATGGCCTGCATGGCGTCGCGCATCGCCGCCAGATCGACCACGGCGGGAACGCCGGTGAAATCCTGCATCAGCACGCGCGCCGGGCGATAGGCGATTTCCCGGTCGGATTTGCGTTCCTTCAGCCAGGCGCCGATGGCCTTGATGTCGTCCACCTTCACCGTGCGGCCGTCCTCATGGCGCAGCAGGTTCTCCAGCAGCACTTTCATGGAGACCGGCAGCCGGCTCACATCGCCCAAGCCCGCCTTCTCGGCCGCGGCGATGCTGAAATAGTCATAGCTCTTGCTGCCGACCTTCAGCGTGCGGCGCGTCTTCAGGCTGTCCAAACCGCTGGTCACTACATCGCCTCCGTCTATTTCCTGCCCAAACCCCAGTAACAAAGCTTACCGACCGCCATCATCGCGCGCGCCATCAATTGCGACGCCGATTGCCTGTGGATAAATCCGCTCTCTGCTTAAGCTGGCCCGCGCATTCCCGCAACAGACGGGATCATTCAGAATATATGTCACAGATATTCAGAATCGCATCCCTTCTGTGACCAAATTGCGCGGCGGCCAAATTCACAGATTCGCCATGATCGCGGCTCAATCGCGCCATATCCGGCCGCCATTTTCCTAGGCGCACGGAGACCTTCCCTCTCTGTCAGAGGCACCCCCAGCCAGCCTCCCTGCTAGCCCCCAAAATGGCTGGGATGAGGGCTTCGACGCCGGACCCGACCCCCGGCGTCAGCCCACCGACCCGGACGCCGCGTTCCGACCATCCATCGGAACGCGGCGTCTTCTTTTTCGGCCCGGCGGCAATCGGAGAGAAGGCAACCGGCCTGACCCTGTTGCCATCGGCGAATTCCGTTTATGAAGCGGCACTTGTCCGCAAGCATGGGTCCTGCCTGATAATGTCCGACAGCAACGCGATCTTTCGTGGCGACAGCCTTGCCTGCGAGCGGGGCGGCCGGCTGGTTTTCGCCCGTCTCGATTTCTCCCTGGTTGCGGGCGAGATGCTGGTGCTGCGCGGCGCCAACGGCAGCGGGAAGTCCACCCTGCTGCGAGTGATGGCGGGACTGACGCCGGTGCTTAGCGGCGAGATCCGCTGGGGCGAAGGGGCGATCCAGGCCGACCGCATCGCCCACAACAGCCGCTGTCATTATGTGGGCCATCAGGATGCGCTGAAGCCCGTATTGACAGTGCGGCAGAATTTGGAGCTCTGGCAATCTCTGCGAGGCGGCACGCCGGAACGGATCGATCTGGCGCTGGAGCAGCTCGGCATTGCACGCCTTGCCGACCTGCCGGCGCGCCTATTGTCGGCCGGGCAGCGGCGGAGGCTGGCGCTGGCGCGGCTGGTGGCAATAGCTGCGCCGCTGTGGCTGCTGGACGAACCGGCGACGGCGCTGGATGCCGACGGTGCGGCCTGGCTCGAGCAAATTCTCCGCGATCACCTGGCGGGTGGCGGGCGCGTGGTCCTATCCAGCCATGGTGAGGTGGCGGACAGCGCCCGCGTTCTCGACCTCATGGAGTTCCGGCCATCGGCCCAGGACGTGGCGGCATGAATCTGTTTCTGGCCATGGTCCGCCGCGATCTCCTGCTGACCCTGCGCCAGGGCAGCGACGCGGCGCTGATCCTGGTTTTCTACCTGCTCGCCGTGCTGATGTTTCCCTTCGCCGTCGGGCCGGAGCCGGCCACGCTGGCGCGCATCGGCCCGGGCGTGCTGTGGGTCACCGCGCTGCTGGCCACCTTGCTGGCGTTGGACCGGCTGTTTGCCCAGGATTTCGAGGATGGCAGCTTGGACCAGCTTGCTCTCCTGCCGCTGCCGCTGCCCCTGGTGGCACTGTCCAAGGTGCTGGCCAACTGGCTCTGCACCGGCCTACCGCTGACTCTGGCCGCGATCCCGCTGGCAGTGACCCTGGCGATGGATACCAGGGGGTTCGGCATGCTGGTGGCGGCCCTGGCCCTGGGGACGCCGACCCTCAATCTGATCGGCGGGCTCGGCGCCGCCCTGATCCTGGGCGCGCGGCGGGCCAGCGGCCTTTTGGCCCTGCTGGTGATGCCGCTCTATATCCCGATCCTGATTTTTGGCGTGGCGGCGGTGGATGCGGCGATCCTCGGGCTGCCGGCGTTGCCGCATCTGGCAATCCTGGGGGCTTGTCTGCTGGTGGCGCTGGCACTCTGCCCCTGGGGCACGGCGGCAGCCTTGCGGCAAGCCCTTGCCTGAACCAGGAATAGCGCCACCGTCTCGATTGTTGGTGGCTCATGGCCGAAGTGGGCGGTAATTCTTGTATTGGATCAGCCGCTTGACTTGCGTCATTGCGTGGGGTGGCGCCGCGGGACCTGATGGCGTATGCCAACCCGATTCTGTTCTTGCGTGGGATAGCCGCAGCTTGATGCACCGTTTCGCCAATCCCGGCCGCTTCATGCGGATCGCCATTACCGTCTTCCCCTGGACGGCGGTCCTCAGCCTGCTGCTGTTCGCCGTGGGTCTTTACTGGGCTTTGGTGGCGTCTCCCGTGGACTACCAGCAGGGCGACACGGTGCGGATCATGTATGTCCATGTGCCGGCCGCGTGGCTGGCGCTGTCGGTCTATACCTTTATCGCGGCGGCGAGCGCGGCGGCCCTGGTCTGGCGCCATCCGCTGGCCGACATCGCCGCCATGGCGGCATCGCCGATCGGCGCCTGCTTCACCTTCATTGCGCTGGCCACGGGATCGCTCTGGGGCAAGCCCATGTGGGGCACCTGGTGGGTGTGGGATGCGCGGCTGACCTCCGTGCTGATCCTGTTCTTCTTCTATCTCGGCCATATGGCGCTGGCGCAGGCCTTCGACGATCCGCAGCGAGGCCGCCGCGCCGCCGCGATCCTGGCTATCGCGGGATTTATCAACGTGCCGATCGTGAAGTTCTCCGTGGACTGGTGGAACACGCTGCATCAACCGGCCAGCATCTTCCGCGCCGGCGGCCCGACGCTCGATGCCGCGATGCTCTGGCCGCTGGGGATCATGGCCATGGCCTATCTGCTGTTCTTCATCTCCGTGCTGCTGATCCGCATGCATGCGGCGCTGCTCCGCGCGCGGGTGCGCGTGCTGCAGATCGCGCAGCTGGATGCGGCGCCGGCCGCGCTGCGCGGGTAAGCAAATGAATCAATCGATCGCCGAATTCTTCGCCATGGGCGGCTATGCCGGGTTCATCTGGCCGGCCTATGGTATTGCGGCGCTGGTGCTGATCGGCCTGCTGGTGGTGAGCTTGCACCAACTGCGCCAGGCGCGGGAAACGCTGCGCCGCTATGATTTACAGCCGGGCAGCGATCGATCGTGAAACCCAAGCATCGACGTCTGGGGTTCGTCGCCGTCGGCGTGGCCCTGCTCGCGGCCGCCGCAGGGCTCATGCTCTATGCCATGAACGACACGCTGGTGTTCTTCTACACGCCCAGCGAAGTGCAGCAGAAGCTGCAGGGCAAGCAGCTCGATCTCGACCGGCCGTTCCGCCTCGGCGGCCTGGTGGAAACCGGCAGCGTCGCGCGCGACAGCACGGGCGTTCAGGTGAGCTTCCGCGTCACCGACACTGTGGAAACCGTCACCGTGGCCTATCACGGCATCCTGCCGGATTTGTTCCGCGAGGGGCAGGGCGTGGTGGCGGAGGGCCGCCTGGGCGCCGACGGCATTTTCACCGCCAGCGAAGTGCTGGCCAAGCATGACGAGAACTACATGCCGCCGGAAGTGGCCGCTGCCCTGAAGAAGCAAGGCCATTGGAAGGACGCCGAGGGCTATGGCGGCGGGACCGCGCCGTGACGGAAATGCCTGCCCGCCCCGGTTTCCGCGTCGCGTTTCTCCTGCCGGTCATCCTCTTTCTCGCGCTGGCAGGATACTTCGCCTGGGCGCTGCTCAGCGGCCGCGATCCCCAGCGCGTGGAATCGGCGCTCATCGGCAAGCCGGCGCCGGAATTCGCGCTGCCGCCGTTGCTGCCCGATCTGCCCGGCGCCGCGCGCGCCGATTTCGGCGGCAAGCCGGTGCTGGTGAACTTCTTCGCCTCTTGGTGCATACCCTGCCGGATCGAGCATCCCTATTTGATGGAGCTGACGAAGAATGCCGACGTGACGATCATCGGCATCGCCTACAAGGACAAGCCGGAAGCCGCGACCGCGCTGCTGCAGGAGATGGGTAATCCCTATGACCGCATCGGCCAGGATCGCGATGGCCGCACGGCGATCGATTTCGGCGTCTATGGCGTGCCGGAAACCTATGTCATCGATGCCGGAGGCATCGTGCGGTTTCGCCAGGCGGGCCCGCTGACGCCTGATGTCATTGAGCAGGAAGTTCTGCCGCTGCTGCGTGGCCAGAAGTCGTAGGCCGATGACCCGGAAACCAACGCCAACTCGCAAGCCGGTGTCTGCTGGGGCGGACGGGAAATCCAAAGCCGGCAACTCGCGCAAGCAAATGGCGATTGCGGTGGTGGCCGCTATTGCCCTGGCAATCGGCGGCGCGGCTGTCTGGTGGAATGGCAATTCACCGCCGCAATCCGCAACGGTTCCCGTTGCGACGGCGCCATCATCGGCCGATCCGGCGCTCGCGCAACAGGCCGAGGAAATCAAACAGCAGTTGCAGGCGTCGCCGGCGGATGCGGCGCTCTGGCAAGGCCTGGCCCGCACCTATGTCTTGCAGGGAAAGTTCGCCGACGCGGTCCCGGCCTACAAATCGGCGATCGACAACGGCGCCGATGGCGCGGCGGTACAGTCGGCCTATGGCGAGGCGCAGGTCATGGCGGCATCGGGGCAGGTGACGGAGACGGCGCTGGCGGCGTTCCAGGCGGCGCTCGGCAAGGACGCGGCCGAAGCCCGCGCCCGCTACTACCTGGCGCTGGCCGATGCGCAGAACGGCAAGCTGCATGAGGCGCTGGATCAATGGATCAAGCTGGAGAACGAGTCCGGTGCGGATGCGCCCTGGCGGAGATCCCTGGGCCAGCGCATCGACCAGACGGCGGATGCCCTGGGACTCGATCCCGAGAATCTGCCGGGCCGTGGCGGCGCGGGTCCGGCGGATGAGCCTTCGATCGAGGATTTGAACAAGGCCGCCCGGCTGACTCCGCCGGAGCGGGAGAAGCTGCTGGCCGAGAAAACCCAGACCTTGGCAGCTCGGCTGCAGCATGAACCGGACGACCTGAAGGGGTGGCAGATCCTGGGGCTGGCCAGCAAGCTGCTCGGCGATCACCGGCAATCGATGACGGCCTGGCATCAGGCGGTGAAGCTGGGACCCGACGACTTCGCAGAATTGGACACATTACGCCGAAGCGATCCTGGCTGTGCATGGCGATGCCCAGAAGCTGCCGCCGGAGTTCGCCGAAGCGACCCGGCGCCTGCGGGCGCTCGAGCCGAAAGGCCTGGAAGGATTGTTCTTCGAAGGGCTGGTCGAAAGGGACGCCGGCAATGTCGCAGGGGCCCGGGCGTTGTGGGAGGAGCTGCTGCGCGAGCTGCCGGAGGATTTGCCGCAGCGGACCGAGATCCAACGCCGCCTGGACGCGCTGGCGGCCGGCGGTTAGCATTTCCTTAGCTAGACCTGAGGGCCAGATGAACGTAGACCCCGCCTCCGTCGGTCACAACAAACCGTTGGCCTTCGGCCTGCCTGCCGAATGGTACCACGCCGCCGACATCTACGAGCAGGAGCGGCGCAAGGTCTTCGCCCGGGAATGGCAGTGGATCGGCCGGGAGTTGCAGCTTAAATCGCCGGGCGACTATGTGGCGGCGGAGATCGCCGGCTACCGCGTCTTCGCCATCCGGGACCGCGACGGCGTGCTCCACGCCTTTCACAATGTCTGCCGCCATCGCGCGTCCGTCATCGTCGAAAAGGACGAAGGCCATTGCGACGTGCTGCGCTGCCGCTATCACGGCTGGGTCTACGATACCGCGGGCAATCTGCGGAAGACTCCCTATTTCGGCGAGGCGGCGGATTTCCGCAAAGAGGATTTCAGCCTGCTGCCGATCGCCGTCGCCGTCTGGCGCGGCCTGCTGTTCGTCAATCTCGATCCCGCCGCCGGGCCGCTGGAAGACGGGCTTGGCGACCTGGTGCGGGAGACCGCACCCTTTCCCATCGAAGATTATCGCTTCGTGCAGCAGGAAGTCTTCGACATGAACTGCAACTGGAAAACCTACACCGACAATTTCGTCGAAGGCTATCACGTGCCGGGCATCCATCCGCCTTTCGCGGCCGTCATCGACTTCGACCGCTTCACGACCGAGGGCCGCAACCGCACGGTGATCATGCAGGCGCCGCAGAAGGACGGGTCCTTCTATGGCGGCCTCTGGCTCTGGCGCTATCCCAACACTACGCTGTCAGTGTTCTCGGAGGGCATGAACATGTCGCGCATCCTGCCCGGCGGACCCGGACGCACGCGGCTGGTCTACAACTTCTTCTTCGCCGACGATTTACCGGCGGCAATGACCAGGCACCGGGAGACCATCGCGCGCAATTGCCAGGTGGTGCGGGAGGATTTCGGCATCTGCGAGACCTCCCAGGGCAATCTGGCGGCCGGCATCTTCCAACGCGGACCGCTGAGCCCTCGGCATGAAGAGGGCGTGCGCCATTTTCACGACCTGCTGCGTCAATCCCTGGATCGTGCCGCCTGAAAATTCCGCCGGATTCCGCTTTGCAAGCAATTGCCTGAGGGCATACCCTAGCTGGAAAGCGGCGTCATGACCGCTGGCGACAGGGCGAGGCAACCAGACGATGGCAGAGCCGGCTGCGGCATTGGTCGTTGAAGATCTGCATAAGAGCTTCGGCGAATTGGAAGTCCTCAAAGGCGTTTCGCTTTCCGCCAATGAAGGCGATGTGATCTCGATGATCGGCAGCAGCGGCTCGGGCAAAAGCACCTTGCTCCGCTGCATCAACCTCCTGGAAACGCCCGATGCCGGCCGCGTTTATGTCGAGGGTGAGCTGATCAAGATGCGGCCGACGCGCAACGGCCACGCTCTTCCCGAGGACCACAAGCAGGTCGACCGCATCCGTTCGCGCCTGGGCATGGTGTTCCAGAGCTTTAACCTTTGGTCGCACATGACCGTCCTGGAGAACGTCATCGAGGCGCCGGTGCATGTGCTGAAATTGCCGAAAGCCGAAGCGATTCAACGGGCTGAAGCGCTGTTGGCAAAGGTCGGCATCGGCGACAAACGCAACCACTATCCAAGCCACCTGTCCGGCGGCCAGCAGCAACGCGCAGCCATCGCCCGCGCCCTGGCTATGGAACCGCGGGTCATGCTGTTTGATGAACCGACCTCGGCGCTTGACCCCGAACTGGTCGGCGAGGTATTGCGCGTCATTCGCCAGCTGGCCGAGGAAGGCCGCACGATGCTGATCGTCACCCACGAAATGGGTTTTGCACGGGAGGTTTCGTCTGAGGTTATCTTCCTTCACGCCGGCCGGATCGAGGAAAAGGGCCCTCCGGCCCAGGTCTTCGGCAATCCCAAGTCGGAAAGGTGCCGCCAGTTCCTGGCCAGCAATCTGAACAAAGCTTGACCGCTGGGCTGGCGCCTCAGGGTACCGCTCCGGTTATGGGATGCGCCGCAATCTGCATTGAGAGATTGGAGAATCAACCGTGAACGCACGTACGTTAATTTCGCTGCTGGTGCTCGCCATCGTGGTGATTATCGGCTTCATCTACTTTAAGGGTGGCGATGAGACCCAGCAGACGGCAACACCGCCGGCCGCCACCGAGCCGGCAACGACGGCTGACAGCACGACCGCCGCAACAACGGGCACCACCGACCAGACGCAGACCACCGCCGCGACCCCCGTGGCGCCGCTGACCGCGATGGCGGGCAAGACAATCAAGGTCGCCACCGAAGGCGCCTATCCGCCCTTCAACTTCGTCGACGCCACCGGCGCCCTGCAGGGCTTCGATGTCGATATCGCCAACGCGCTCTGCGCGAAGATGCAGGTGACCTGCGAGATCAGCAAGCAGGATTGGGACGGCATGATCCCGGGCCTGCTGGCCAAGAAGTACGACGTGATCATCGCTTCCATGTCGATCACGGAGGAGCGCAAGCAGAAGATCAGCTTCACCGGCAAGTACTACAACACGCCGGCGGTGATCGTCGCGCCGGCAAATACGCCGATCACCCTGGGCGCCGACGGCAATCCAGATCCGGCCAGCATGAAGGGCCTGAAGATCGGCGTGCAGCGCGCCACGATCCACGAGAATTTCGCCCGCGATAAGTTCAAGGAGTCGGAGATCGTCGTCTATGACACCGCCGACAACGCCAACCTGGATCTCACCGGCGGCCGTCTCGACGCGCGCATGGATGATATCCTGGTGCTGCAGGATCAGGTGGTGAAGCCAAACGGCGACAAGTTCAAGATCATGGGCAAGGGCTGGAGCGGCGGCATGCTCGGCGACGGCGCGGGCATCGGCCTGCGCAAGGAAGACGAGCAGATGCGCACCGCCTTCGACGAGGCGATCACGACCATCCGCGCCGACGGCACCTACAAGACCATCAACGACAAGTACTTCAACTTCGATGTCTATGGCGGCGAAGGCGACTAAGCCAGCCCTAGCGCGATCATGACGCAGCGCCGCCATTCCAGTGACGTCCGGAATGGCGGCGTTTTCTTTGCCGCAATCTGAAGCTCCCCGATGTTCGATTTCAAGGGCTACGGCCATTTCCTGATCGATGGAACGATCATGACCGTCACGGTCGCGATCGTCTCGATGGCCGGCGCGATCCTGCTCGGCTTGCTGGGGGCCAGCGCCAAATTATCGAAGAATCGCATGGCCCGCGAATTGGGACGCGCCTACACCACGATCATCCGCGGCGTGCCAGATCTGGTGCTGCTGCTGCTGATGTTCTATGGCGGCACGGTGCTCGTGCAATGGCTTGCCTGTCTGTCCGGCAATCCCGGCCAAGCTGACATCAATGCCTTTGTGACCGGCTCGGTCGTCCTCAGTTTCATTTATGGCGCCTATGCCACCGAAGCGTTCCGCGGGGCATTTCTCGCCGTGCCGAAGGGGCAGATGGAAGCAGCGAAAGCTTGCGGCATGAGCCGCTGGCTCGCGTTTCGCCGGATCGAACTGCCGCAAGTCTGGCGATTTGCGCTCCCCAGCCTCGGCAATGTCTGGCTTGTTCTGCTCAAGGGCACGGCGATCATATCCGTCGTGAACCTGGAAGAGCTTACGCGCAAGGCGCAGCTCATGAATGGGCCGCTCAAGATGCCATTCTCGATCTATTTCGTGGCCGCCTTGATCTACCTCGGCCTGACGGCTCTGTCCGAGATTGCCCTGCGCGAGGCCGCCAAACGCGCCAGCGCCGGAGTGCAGGCCGCATGAATTTTGCTCAATGCCCGCTGTCGCCATTCGATTTTCCGCTGATCTTCATCAGCCTGCCGCAATTGTTTTCCGCGCTGCTGATCACGATCCAGTATCTGCTTCTTGCGATGGCGGTCGGGCTCGTCTTCACAGTGCCTCTGGCGTTGATGCGGCTGTCGAAGCGGAAGTGGATATCGATGCCCGTCTACGCCTACACGTACCTCTTCCGCGGCACGCCTCTCATCATCCAGCTCTTCATCATCTACTATGGCGGCGGACAGTTCGAACTCCTGCAAGATTTGTTCTCTGGCCGTTCCTGAGGGAGGCTTTCTGGTGCTGCCTGATCGCTTTCACGCTGAACACGACCGCCTACACGACCGAGATCCTGCGCGGCGCGATCTCCAACGTTCCGGCCGGCGAGATCGAGGCTGCGAAGGCTTGCGGCATGTCCCGGTGGTTGTTGCTGCGCCGCATCGTTCTGCCGCGGGCTTTTCGCCTGATGCTTCCGGCCTATTCGAACGAAATCATTTTCATGCTGCAGGCGACAGCCATTGCCAGCACTGTCGGCACCGCGACCCAAGCACTGGATTTGACCGGCGCAGCCCGAGTCATTGTCGCGAAATCATTCGCTCCCTATGAGATTTATCTGACCATCGCGGTGATGTACCTGGCACTCACCTACCTGATCGATTTCGGAATCCGCGCAACGGAGCACCGCCTCAGCGGCCATCTGCGCGACCGGCCATCGGACGCCGCCAAGCCGGCGCTGGTGCCCGGCCTGCGATAGGCTGCGCCAGGCGGCTGTTTCAACCAGGAGGTGTAGGACGGATATGCGGCCGTTTGCGGCAAATCGCCTCCGCAGGCGGGCGCCGACCTGGAATATGGTCCCGGATTGGTTCATTGGCGGCGGCGGTGTCCGGCAAGGCGCACCGGCCAGGTTGCGGAATTGCTGAGTTGTTCGTGTGCCTTCCACGGGAATCCGGCGAGCGGCGCCAGCGCTGATTCCGGCGCAACCTGACGTGGAAGCGGCCGGCAGTTTGCGTTATCCTTAAAGTCCTCGCCGCCGTCGACATCAGCTTTCCTGACTCCGGCTAAAATATTCCACCTAGTGGAAAATCCCTTCATTGGCCTATTGAATAAACTCATAACATCTGTTTATTCTTGCCACGCTTCGCGCGGCATAGGGGTAGTAGTCGTGGACACCATGGTGGAAAAGTCTTCTCTGCGCGTATCGCGCAATACCGTGACATTGCGTCAGCAGGTCCTGGAAGTTTTGCGGAGCGCGATCATCAACAATCAATTTCGGCCAGGCGACAGGCTCGTCGAGCGCGAGCTCTGCGAGCTGACAGGAGTTTCTCGGACGTCGGTACGCGAAGCTTTACGGCATCTGGAATCCGAAGGGTTGGTACAGAGCCTGCCGAACAAGGGCCCCATCGTGGCCACCCTGGATCTGCGGCAAGCAGGCCAGATCTTCGAAGTCCGCGCCGCCCTCGAAGGGCTGGCCGGGAAGCTGTTCGCCGAGCGGGCAACCGCGGCGCATCGGGAAAATCTGCGCGGCGCGCTCGCCCTGTTGGAGCGGGCCTTCGCCGCCGGCGACCGGGCCGAGATCGTGCGCCAGGCCAACAACTTCTACGAAGTCCTGTTCATGGGTTGCGGCAACGACGTGATTCGCACTGTGCATGCGACGCTGAACGCCCGCATCACCTATCTGCGGGCGCTGTCGATCGCGCAACCGGGCCGTGCGGAAAAGAGTTTGGCCGAATTGCGGCAGATCACCTCGGCGCTGGTGGGCGGATCGCCCGCCGACGCGGAGAAAGCCTGCCTGGATCATGTGCGCCAGGCGGCCATCAGCACCAACCGGGCGCTGGAAACTCACGTAAGCAGTTCTGCAGCCTAGTTCGACGGCCGCAACGGTTTTCATATAGCGTTGCTGAATACGGATCGGGCGCCGCTTTACTAAAGCGGCGCCCGATTTTTATGACCGGGATTGGCCCGACGGATCATTCCTCGATCGCCATGTAAGCGAGCAGCGCCGACCAGGAGTAGAAAGGATCGGTATCCGGCTGATCCAGGCCCTCGCCGGTTTCCGGATGGTAGTTCTCCGGACAGAGCCGCCGCTCCCGCCAGTTCTGTTGGAACAGAATCCAGCCTTTCTCCTGCAAGCCTTTGGCGGCCTTGTCCTGGCCGGCCCGCTTCAAGCCGTTCCAGACCAGCCAGTTGAGAATCGGCCAGATACGGCCACGCCAATAGACGTTGTCTTTCAGCGCGGGATCGCCGCGCATCACAGACGGCAGACCCGGCACGCCGCCGAAGGTCTGCGGGTTCTCCAGATGGGCCAGCAGATGTCGCGTCTGTTCCGGCGTCGCCGCACCGCAGAGCAGCGGATAGAAGCTGGTGGGCGCGACACTGCGCGTGAAGGCGCCGGACCACAGGCGGTTGGCGAAGATGCCGCGCGAAGCATCCCAGAAATGGGTGGAGATCTTGCCGCGCAGCTCGGCGGCGTGGGCGTCGTGGATCGCGCTGTCCTTGCCCAGCTCCCGCGCCATCAGGCCGAGCATCTCGCTGTCCAGGCACACCAGACAGTTCAGCCCGACATCCTCGCAATCCAAGGTGCGGCTGGCCTCGTTCCATTGCGCCTCATCATGAACGGGCGAATTGTCCATGAAGGATTTGTCTTTCGCCGCCAGCTTGGTGCCGAGATAGAGGCCATTTCCGACCGGTGACGAGCCGAACTCCAAGATGCCGTTGCCGTTGCCGTCCCGCGCCCGCCGGATCCAGGCGTTGTTGGCGGCAAGCACCGGATACGCCAGCTCAAGCAGACTGCGATTCTTGCTGCGCTTATATATTTGCCATGTGACATAGGAAACTATGGGGGTCTGTGTGCGATCGACCCAGGAATCATTGCCGGTCATGATGCAGGGCAGATTTCCTTCGGGCGCTGCCGAGGACAGCAGCGTCGCCAGGCACTCCCGCGCCTGGTCCGCATCGAACTGCGACACCAGCAGCGCGTTCACGGCCGTATCGTTTAGCCAGAAGCCGAAGCCGCCGAACTTTTTCAAGTCCCAGTTGCGGGAACAAGTGATGTAGGGGCGGTGATTGATGCCGTCCCAGATCGTGTTCCAGCCCATGACATCGCGCACGGCGGCGCGGGCTTCGTCCAGCGGCGGGCAGGCCGGCGCCGGCGACAGTTTCTCGGCGTTGTCCATCGCGAGATCGAGGCGATCGGCGATCGCGACCGAGAAATTATTGATCGGCGCCTCCTCGAGATTGAACCGCAGCGCCAGCAGCGGTGCGGCCGTGGCGCGCGATGTGAGAAGCCAATAGCCCTGCTGCTCGTACTCCCGGCGCAGATCCTCAAGGCTCTGATGCCCGGTGATGAGCAGCGGCGCGCGTTCGGCCTTGATCGCCACGCTGCGCGGTCCGACGGTGCAATGGGCGATCTTGCGCGCCTCGTCGTAATGCCAGATGGCGCCATCTTCTTGCGACAGCGCCAGCACGACCCAGAAACGCAAGCCCCACTCGCCGGATTTGGCCGTCGACCAGCCGCCGCGAAGATCGAAGGACGAGACCTTGCCATAGCGCCAATCCATAGTCGTGCCGGAATGGGTGACGCTGGCCTCCACATGGCTGCCGTCGGTGGTATGGGTGCCGAGCCGCACATCGTCGCCGGGCCCGATCAGCGTCGTCTTGCCGCTGCTGGCGGCATAGAGCAGGGGCGTGACACGGATGCCCAGGGGCTTGAAGCTCATCTCCAGATAGCGGTCCGCAGCCCAGGTATTCCAGGCGCGGTACAGCGGCACATTGGGCGTGCGCAAGTAGTGGGGAACGCTCATGGCTTCTTCCACTCCCGCAGGAGCGTCTCCGTGTCGATGAGTTCAATCTGCTGGTCGAAACGCGGATAAACCGACGCCAAGGCTGCTTCATGGCCTTCGTCGCTGCCACTGGCCAGGGCGTCGGAAATCAGGATGGTGCGATAGCCGCGGTCGATGGCGCCGATCGCCGTCGCGAGAACGCAGACATCGGTCTCGACCCCGGTGAGGATCAGGGTATCGGCGAACAGCTCGCGCAGCGCGGGCGCGAAATCAGGCGCCTCGAAGGCGGAATAGATGTGCTTGTCGACCACCTTCGCCGGCGGCGCGAGACGTTTCAGGGCGGGCAGCAGGTCGAACAGCGCTGTGTTGCCACTCTCGGCCAGTATCTGCGGCCAGCGGCGATAGAACGCGCTCCATTGCCCCGGCAGATCCGGCAACGACTTCGGCGGCAGGAACCGGGTGAAGACCGTCCGCTCCGGGCGATGGCCGGCAATACGGGCGATCCGCGGCAGGATCTCGCGGGTGCTGGCGGCGCCCCATTCCGCGTGATCGGCAAACACGACCTGCATGTCGATGGCAACATGAACGGCGCCGGCGCCGATCGGACCGAACCGCAGGCCGTCGATGCCGCCGGCGGAGGTCACGGATCGACCGGAATCGTATGACCGGCGTCCCAGGCCGCCACGACCTGCGATCCCGGGGCCAGCAATTCGCCGGACTGGTTCTGGGCGAAGGCCAGCAGCGGCGCGTCGCCCAACGCCACTGTACGGATGCGATAGGTGACGCTGGCGCCGGTGTAGATCGCTTGCAGAACCTCGCCCCGGAGGACGTTACCGCGCGGCGATTCCTGGCCGGCGCGGACGGTGATTTTTTCCGGCCGCACGATTGCCGTGCCCTTGCAGGGGCCCGCGGTGCCGATCACCGTGCCATCGCCGAGGCGCAGGCCGCCATCGACGGCGGTGCCACGGAAGATGTTGGAGTCACCGAGGAACTGCGCGGCGAAAACGGTCAGCGGCTTCTCGTAGACCTCCTGCGGCTTGCCGGTCTGCACCAGGCGGCCGTCATTGATGATGGCAATGCGGTCGGACAGGGTCAGCGCCTCTTCCTGGTCATGGGTGACGAAGATGGCGGTAATGCCGGTCTCCCGCTGGATCTCCCGCAGTTCCACCTGCATCTCCTGGCGCAGGCGGCGATCCAGAGCGCCTAGCGGCTCGTCCAGCAGCAATACCTTCGGCCGGGTAATCAGCGCCCGCGCCAGGGCGACCCGCTGCTGCTGGCCGCCGGAGAGCTGCTTCGGCCTGCGGCCGCCGAGGCCCGGCAGCCGCACCAGCGCCAGCATTTCCCGCACCCGGTCGTCGCGCTCCGCCTTGGGCGTGCCCCGAACATC
Organism: uncultured Alphaproteobacteria bacterium; assembly: GCA_963851215.1. GTDB lineage: Bacteria > Pseudomonadota > Alphaproteobacteria > Dongiales > Dongiaceae > DATKFM01. The sequence continues at coordinate 163,972 of CAWKOG010000019.1, read as the reverse complement.
CAACCCGAAAGCGATGTTCTCGTTGACGGTCAGATGGGGAAACAGCGCATAGGACTGGAACATCATGCCGATGCCCCGGCGATGCACCGGCACGGATTCGACCCGCTCGCCGTCGAAGCTGATGGCGCCCGCATCGAGATCGACGAAGCCGGCAATGGCCCGCAGCAGCGTCGTCTTGCCCGATCCCGAAGGACCCAGCAGGCCGAAGAATTCGCCATCGATGAAATTGACGCTGACATCGTCGAGCGCCTTGAGCGCGCCATAGGCCTTGCTGGCGGCACTGACATCAACGCGGCTCATCTAGCGTTCCCCGCCGAACTTGTAGGTGCGCGCCACCAGCAGCAACAGGCTCATGGACACCAGGATGATGATGGTGGAGATCGCATTGATCTCCGGCGTGAAGCCCTTGCGGATCGCCGAGTAGATTTCCACCGGCAATGTCGACAGCCCGGGCGCCGCCAGGAAACTCGAGATGGCGAACTGGTCGAAAGACACCGCAAAGGCAAAAGCGGCCGCCGCGGCGATGCCCGGCGCCAGGATCGGCAGGGTGATGCGCCGGAAAATTTGCAGTGGCGTTGCGCCCAATGTCGCCGCGGCCTCTTCGAGCTGCGGGCTTGCATTCTGGAACTGGGCGCCGACGACGATGATCACATAAGGCAGCGACAGCGCCACATGCCCCAGCAGGATCGCGTGGAGTCCGCGCCCGATACCGGTCCAGAAGAAAAAGATCAGCATGGAGATGCCGACCACCAGCCAGGGAATCGTGACCGGGGGAAACAGCGCCAGCTGCAGCAATCGCTGACCGCGGAAACGGAAGCGATACAATCCATAGGTCGCGAGCGTGCCCAGCGCCGTGGCGATGAGGGCGTTCACGGCGGCGATCCAAACGCTGTTCCAGCCGGCGCGGAGAAGCTGGTCGTTCAGGACCAGCGCCTTGTACCAGACGAGATCGAACGTGAATGGCAATTCGTAGTGCGGCGAACGATTGAAGCCCATCGCCATCATTACGAGGATCGGCAGATAGAGAAAGGCCAGCATCGCCGCCAGGTAGATTTTCGCCAGCCGCGTCATGCGTTCTTCTCGAGGTAGGGTTTGATGAAGGGCGTGCTGGCGCCGAGGATCAGCAGCACGATCGCCAGCAGGATGAACGACAATGCCGCGCCCATTGGCCAGTTGAAGGCGACATTGAATTGATCCTCGATCATCGGCCCCAGCATCATGCCGTATTTGCCGCCGAGAATGCGCGGCTCCATGAAGGAGCCGATGACAGGGACGAAGATCAGGAACACGCCGGCCAGAACGCCGGGCATGCTCAAGGGCAGGATGATGCGGCGAAAGGCCTGCCATCGCGTGGCGCCCAGGGAACGCGAGGCTTCGATCAGGGAATCGTCGACGGCCTGCAGCGAGACATAGATGGTCAGCACCGCATAGGGCACATAGCCATGGACCAGCCCGATGACGATGGCGGGATAGGTGAACAGGATATCCAGCGGCTCCCGCAGCACCATGGTCCAGGAATAGGTGCGCACCAGGGCGTTGGACCAGAAGGGCAGCACGATCAGCAGGAAGATCGCTTCGCGCCACCGCCCCTTGATGACTTTCGCCAGGGCCAGGGCGGCCGGATAGGCGAGAACAAGGCACAGCGTCGTGACATAAAGCCCCAGCTCGACGGAGCGCCAGGCGTTGTACCAATAGATACGCTTCTGGAAGAAGTTGACGTAGTGCTTGAGCGTGAAACTGGTTTCCCGGCCGCCCATGGGCGAAACCGTCAGGAAGCTGAAATACAGCATCGCCGTCAGGGGCAGGAGGACGGTGACGGTCAGCCAGATGTAAGTGGGAGCCGTCAGGCCGAAGATGGTCCAGGCCTGACGGCGTTGCTTATCCATCAAATCCGCTACTGCGCGAACGACGTCTTCACTTCGTCCCACAGCTCCTGATTGGCCTGCCGCTGCTCGTCGGTCAGCGGCGCCATCCATTGCACGCGCTTCACCACCTCCGGATCGCCCAGCACCGTGCGGTTCATGGCGTCGGCGGGCAGGGCGGCGTTGGCCTTGCCGTTGGCCGATGCCGGCGCGCCCACATTCGTATCCCAGGGCACATAGAACGCGGGATCGACCATGAAGTTGATGAAGGCGAGTGCGCCCTCGGGATTCGGCGCGCCGGCCGCGACGGCCAGGCCGTCGAACCAGCCGATGGCGCCTTCCTTCGGCACCACGAATTCCACCGGCAGGCCCATCGCCTTCTTGGAACGTGCGGCAGAACCCGACCAATAGACGGCGATGTCGTAATCGCCGGCGGTGATGTGCTTGTTCCATTCGTCTTCCGACGACCAGAAGGTGGCGATCTGTGGCTTCAGCGCCAGCAGCGCGTCCTTCACCTTGCCCATGTCGGCGGGGTTGTTCATGTCCTGGCCGGTCGCGAGCGCGGCGATCTGGATCGCCTCCAGCGCATCGTCGCGCATGCCGATCTTGCCGGCATATTTGGAGTCCCACAGCGCCATCATGGAATCCGGACGCTCCGACACCTTCTCGGTGTTGTAGGCAAATGACGTCAGGCCCCAGACCCAGGACACGGCATAGTGCTTGCCGTCCTTCACGAAGCGGTCGCTGTCGCGCAGCGACGGCGCCAGATCGGCGAAGTTGGCGATCTTCGCGGTATCGATTGCCTGGATCAGGCCCTCGTTCGCCGCGTCCATGACATAGATGTTGTTGATCAGCACCACGTCATAGGCGCCGGGGCTGGTGCGCAGCTTGGTCAGCATCTCCTGTTCGGAGTTGAAATAGTCATGCACCACCTTGATGCCCGTCTGCTGCTCGAACATCTCGAGCGCCCATTTCTCGTCGGTGCCGTAACCCTGCCAGTTGAGCACCTTGATCTCGCCGGCGGCGCGGGCGCGCTGGCCGACCAGGCTGAAGGCCGCCGCGCCGCCCATGGCAGCCAAGGCGGACCGGCGGTTGATGGCGAAGCGTGACATGGCGGTTTCTCCCTGAAGGATTTGTTATGTCGGAAATCTATCCAATGGCCGTAGGCGGCGCAATTGAAGCTACGGCCGGCGCGGCCGCGATGGCCTGCCAGCGACCGGATCTTGCTGGTCCCTTTTGACTGGTTACCGGTCAGTGCCCTGCCGCGACAGGTCCGGCATTGGTTCAGCCGTGGGCCCATTCCCAATAGAGGGCGCGGGCCTTGCGGGCGATCGGTCCGAACTCCAGCTTGCGATCGTCGAAGGCCACCACGGGCATGACCTTGGAGATATTGCCGGAATTGAAGATCTCGTCGGCCTCGCGGAAATCCTGCACGGTCATCGGCACCTCGTGGACCGTGACGCCCGCCTGCCGCAGCAGGCCGATGACCCGCTGCCGGGTGATGCCGTTCAGGAAGGTGCCGTTGGGGATGGGTGTGAATACCTCGCCGCCGCGGGCCATGAAGACGTTGGAGGTGGCGAGCTCCGCCACATTGCCGTTGGCGTCGCAGACCAGGGCGTTGTTGAAGCCCTTGGCCTTGGCTTCCTTGAGCATGCGGGCGTTGTTGGCATAGAGGCAGGCCGCCTTGGCGTTCACCGGCATGACATCCAGGGTCGGCCGCCGATAGCTGCAGGTGGTGATGGTGAAGCCGGTCGGCGCCGCCATCGGCACCTCCTCGAGGCACAAGGCGAAATCGGTCGAATCCGCCAGCGGCACGATGAAGCCGACATCGCCGTCCTCCGCCCAATACATCGGCCGGATATAGACCGCGGCATCAGGCGCGAACTTCTTCAACCCGTCCTTGGCCAGTCCGGCGATGGCCTCGCCTGATAACGTCGGTTTCAGGCCGAGCGTGCGCGCGGAGTCGTTGACCCGGGAAGAGTGACGGTCCAGATCCGGATAGATCCCCTCGAATCCCCGCGCGCCATCGAACACCAGGGAGCCGAGCCAGGTGGATTGGGACGAAGCGCCGAGGATGCGCAGGTCGCCCTCATGCCAATCGCCCTTGTGGTAGGTCCAGGTCTTCCGGGTATTGCTCATGCTGTCACCTGTATCGGTACAATTCGGTCAATGAACCGCCGCGTACATGATCTTCTCTTCGGTAGCGGCGCTGGGCGAGAACTCTTCCACGATCCGCCCCTGGCGGCAAACCAGGATGCGGTCGGAGAGGTTCATGATCTCCGGCAAATAGGAGGAGATCACAACCACGGCAAGGCCCTCGTCGGCAAGTTTGTTGATGAGCTGATGGATCTCGGCGATGGCGCCGACATCGACGCCGCGCGTCGGCTCGTCGAAGATGACGATCCGCGGTTTCTGGATCAGGCCCTTGCCGATGACCACCTTCTGCTGATTGCCGCCCGACAGCTCCACGACGCGGGCATTGTCGTTGATCGCCTTGATCGCCAGCGTGCTGCTCCATTCGGCCGCGAGCTGCTGCATCTCGCGCAGGCTGATATAGGGCAGGCGTTCGAGGCCCGCGGCCAGCAGGCCGGAATAGAGATTCTCCGCCACTGACATGGTCTCGAAGAAGCCTTCGCTTTTGCGGTCCTCGGTGACGTAGATGATGCGGTCCTTCACCGCGTCCCGCGGCACGTTGTAACGCACCGGCCTGCCGTCCAGCTCGATGTCGCCGCCGGCCAGGAAATCGCGCTTATAGATGCCGGAAACGATCTTGAAGGTCTCCGTCCGGCCGGAGCCGATCAAGCCGAACACGCCGGTGATCTGTCCCTCGAAGATCGAGAAGGAATTGTTGCGCACCACGTTGCTCATGGAGATGTCCTGCACCGACAGCACCTTCGGGCCGGCCTTGCGCAATTCGGCGGTGCTGCGGCGCTGGCGGTAGATCTCGTTCGACAAAGTGCGGCCCACCATGGCGCGGATCACCTTGTCGCGGTCGAACTTGCCGGCGTCGTCGGTGATCACCAGCTCACCGTCCCGCAGGATGGTGATGCGGTCGGCATGGGCCAGCGCCTCCTCCAGCGCGTGGCTGATGAAGACGATCGACACGCCGCGCGCCTTCAGCCGCCGCATTAGCGCAAAGAAATGCCGCTTCTCCTCCGGCGTCAGGCTGGCGGTCGGCTCGTCGAAAATGATCACCTGCGCCCTGTGCTGCACGGCGCGGGCGATCTCCACCATCTGCCGCTTGGCCGCACCCAGGCTGGAGACGATGGCCGTGGGATCGACGGGGAAATTGAGCGACTGCAGGAACTGCTGGGCGGCGATGTAGATGCCGCGCAGCCGGTTGAGAAATTTCTCGTCGCCGAGATAGAGGTTCTGAGCCACGGTCATCGAGGGCACCAGACTGGTTTCCTGGAACACCATGGCGATGCCCTCGCGCAGCGCCGCCGACGGCGTGGCGAAATTCGCTTCCTGGCCGCGATAGAACATGCGGCCGCCGGTGGCCTCGACGACACCGGCCATGACCTTGGTCAGCGTCGATTTGCCGGCGCCGTTCTCGCCCAATAGCGCGTGGATCTCGCCCTTGCGCAGGTCGAAATCGATCTCCCGCACCGCCGGCACGCCGCGATAGGCCTTGGTGATCTTCTCCATCCGGATAATCGTTTCCATGGCTCAGCTCTCGCCGGCGGCATGGGCGGGGATGGCCAGGATGGTGTCGCCGCCTTTCGATGTCGCCAGGATGCGGCCCAGGGACTCGACGGCGCTGGTGATGCCGTGGCGCGTGCCGTTGGCGCGGCTGTGAAAGCTGGCCACCGGCTGCATCATCGGGTCCAGGCGCGCCACCAGCCCATAGGAGCGGCTCGGCGACCAGGGCTTGTGGATGCCCATGGTCTTGATGCCGCCGCATTGCAACGGCTCCAGGAAGCCTCGGCTCGAGGACAGGGCCGGCGCGATCCAATAGTCCCGCGGCACCTCGCGGATCATCGACGCGCGGTACTCCCGCTCCTGCAGTACGAACTCGATCAGCCGGTTGCGCGGCGCAAACAGCGTCAGCCAGGCGCCGCCATCGGGCGCCGGCGCCAGCCGCGCCGGATAGCCGGGAAGCTTGGACAGGATCGGCACCGGCGCGCCGCCACCGGCCGGCAGCCGCAGCAGCCGGTGACGCCAGCTCTCGGAGACGGTCACGCCGCTGCCGTCGGCGGCCGCGATCACGCCATAGGGAAAGGCGAGACCGTCGGCCAGACAGGCAGCCTTGCCGCTGGCGAGGTCGATTCGCCAGACCGACCCCGTCGCCTTCTTCTCCATGAGGTCGACGACCCAATCGGATGCGCGATGCTCCTCAGAGCCCTGGCAGACGTAAAGGGAGTCGGCATCGCCGAAGGCCAGGGCTGTCGGGCAGGTCAGGCCGCCGGGCGCGGGCAATGACGTGGCCCCGACCAGAATTTGCCCGTCATCCAAGGCGACGGCCAGATTGCCCGCCGGCGAGGCTGCCAGGGCGGTGACCGCCGCGCCGAAACCGGCGACCGGCTTCGGCGAACCGCCGGGCGCGCCCGGTAGTTCGAACACCTGCATCTCGCTGGAAAAGAAAATCCTGCTGCCGTCGGAGCAGAGATTGTCCGGCGCCGCGATCCGCGCGATCTCCTCTGCCTCATCCAGCGCCGTGTTCGGCTGCAATGCGCCGTCCATCGGCGGAATCGTCACCGCCTTGCCGCGGAAGAGATCGAGCAGGGGATCGAAAATCATCTGCTGGATCCCCAATAGGAGCGCGAGCCGGTCCAGCTTGGATCGGCGCCTGGGATCCGGTAGCGGCCGACGCGGTTGTTCAGGATGCCGCCGATGTAGAGATGGCCTTTGTGCTCGCGCATGCTCGTGACCATGGGATGGGCCGCGCCAGACAGATCGCCGAGGGCCTCGCAGATGCGGCCGCTTTCATCGAACTTCACCACGCCGCCGGTGTTGATGTTGGGGAACAGCCATTCGTCCTGGGGCAGGCGGCGGGTCATGCGCTTGCGCATCGCCGGGTGGCGCAGCGCCAGGTCGAAGCTGGGCGTGCGCATGCCCAGCCAGGCCATCCAATAAGTGCCGTCGGAGGCGCGGTTGATGTTATCGGGATAGCCGGGCATGTCTTTTATAACGCATTCCACCTGCCCGGATTTCGGCCCGTCGAACCAGTAGCGATGCACCCGGCAGGCCCAGGATTCCGCGAAGAACAGCGATTGCCCGTCATGGGCGATGCAGACGCCATTGGCATAGCGGTAGTTGTCCAGCAGCGTCGTCGTCTTGCCGTTGCGGGGATCGTAGCAGAGCAGCCGCCCCGTCGGCCGGCTCTCGATCGAATCCAGCGCCCAGTCATGGGCATCATAGCGAGTGGTCGAGTCGGTGAAGAAAATTCGCCCGTCGGGCGCCACGTCGCAATCGTTGGGATCGCGCAGCCGGGCATCGTCGACGACAGACGTCCAGGAGCGGGTGGTTTCCGCCGAAAGCTTCGTCGCTTCGCCCGACTTCGTGATCGAGTACAGCCCCATGGCGCCGACGCAGCTCAGCAGATTGCCGGCGCGGTCGAAGGCGAGGCCCAGTGGGAAGCCGCCGATATGAGAGAAGACTTCCGAACGCTGATAGTCGGGCGCGAAGAAGCGGATGATCTCGCCATGGCGCGTGCCGCAATAGAGATGATCGTCCTCGTCCAGGATGACGTCCTCCGGCCCCTCCAATTCGCCGAGACCGATCGCCGTCGCTTCGGCCAGCCGGTTGTCGAGGGCATAGGGACTGCCGGACCCGGGCAGCGCCGACTGCGTCTCGCCCATGCGGTGATAGATCGGTGCGACATAGACCTCGTTCAGCACCTTGTGCCGGTTCTTCAGCCAGCGGATATCCAGGGTCACCGCCGCGGCCAGCATCAGGCCCAGCACCATCTGGTTGGTGCCGGTGCCATAGCCCAGGCGGATCAGGCCATTGGTCATGACCAGCACGATGATCGCGCCCATCAGGCCCTTGGCGATCGAACCGCGCCCGCCGCCCAGGCTGTTGCCGCCGACCACGGCGGCGGTCAGCGCCATGATCTCCAGGTTCAAACCGGTGCCGGGTCCTGCGCCGCTCAGGCGGCAGGCGATCAGGAAGCCGGCGAGGCCGCTGCAGAAACCGGAAATGACATAGGTCATGAACACGGTTTCGCGCACGCGGATGCCGGAATTATAGGCGGAGCGGCGCGAACCGCCGACGGCCAGGATGTGCCAGCCCGGCCGGGACCGCGTGATCGCGATATGCGCGACGCCGGCAATGATGAGGGCCACGATGACGCTGATCGACACGCCGAACAGCGTGCCGTCGCCGATGAAATCCCAGACCTCCGACGTCACGCTGGAAAGCTGCACCTGCGCGGCATAGTTCACGATCAGGATGTCGTAGAGCGCGCGTCCGATAATAAAGGTGACCAGCGTGGTCAGAAAGGCCCGCAGGCGCAGATAGCCGATCAAGAATCCGTTGAGGCTGCCGCAAGCGATTCCCGTCAGCAGCGCGGCGCCCAGGGCCATCCAGGTCGGCAGATCGAAGATAAAGAGCGTGGAAACGGCGGCGAATGCCGCCAGGGCGAAGATCGAGCCGACCGAGAGATCGATGCCGCCGCCCAGCATGACGATGGTCAGGCCGGTGACGACGATGGAAAACTCGCCGAGCTGCCGGGTGGAGTCGCTGAGGGATTGCGGCTTGAAGAATCCGGAGATGGCGCTGCCGAAGCCGACGACGGTGATAACCAGCGCCAGGAACGGAATGGCGTTGTCGGCCCATCGCTTGGTGAGGATTTCGCCGATCAGGTGATCGGGCACGTAGTTATAGCGCAGGCGCGCGGCCCGTTCCCGGAAACTCATGCGATCGGCCTATGTACCAACGGAAGCGGAGCGGCCGTCGCCGGCCGCTCCGTGTTTCCGATCGGCGAAGAGATCTACTGCGCCGAGGCCTGCAGGGCCTTCAGATCCCAGCAGGTGTCCGGACGCAGGTCGGCCTTCGTCCAGGCGCGCTCCAAGGTGTAGATCAGGGTCTTGGACGTGCCCGGCGCCTGGCCGCTCTGCAGCAGATACTTGATGATCGCGTTGATGTCCCGCGACTGGCCCGCCAGTTCGGTCATCACGACCGCGCCGAAAGTGCCGTTGTCCAGGCTGTCGCAATCCACCTTCTCGCCGCCGCCGGTGGTGACCAGGAACACCTTGCCCTCGAGGCCGGCATCGCGGATCGCGGCCGCGGTGCCGACGGCGTCGCCGTCCCAGAAGTCGATGATGCCGCATATATCCGGATTCTGCTGCAGCATGGTGGTGGTGACGTTGCGGGCGGTGGTGGCGTCCCAGTTCGAGTCCGGCTTGGCCACGATCTGGAAGTCGGGATGCTTCTCCATCACCTTCATGATGCCGGCATACTGATACAGACTCGACGCATTGACCTGATCGCCCTGCACCAGACCGATCTTCTTCGAGGAGTTCTCGCCGCAGCCCTTGATCACGGCTTCGGCTTCAAGCTGGCCGAGACGATCCCAATCGCTGCCGATGAAGGCGTCGGCCGGGAAGTTGGTGGGATTGTCGATCAGCACGACATAGATACCGGCTTCCTGCGCCTTCTTGAACAGCTTGGAATAGGAGTTCAGATCGGGCGAATGCACAACCAGCACATTCGGCTTGGGATCGGACGAGATCGCCTCGGTGATCGCCTGGGCGCCGGCCTCGATGCTCCAGTTCGGATCGCGGGTCTCGAACACGCCGCCGTAGGCTGCGATCTCGCGGTTCAGGTAATAGGCCCAGCCCTGGGCCAGGTCGAAGCCCATGGCCATCGGCACCATCACCACGCGCTTGCCGTCCAGCGCCGACTTGTAAGCCGCCGGGCCCGGATCTTCCTGCGCCATCGCCGGCGCGCCGAAGGCCAGGACCGCGGCCGACAAGGCGAATGCAGAAACTCTCTTCCAGCTCATCATTGTTCTTTCCTCTCCAGTTGAATGATCTTCTTGCCGCCCACGAAACTTGAAATCAGATATCGCCCTGCTGCGCAGTCTGCTCGTCGCGCGGATTCAGCAGGCTGTCGACGATGATGGCGATCAGCAGGATCGTCGACTTGATCAGATTCTGCATGATGTTCGAGATATCCATGATGGTCATGGCATTGACCATGATGCCGATCAGCAGCGCGCCGACGATGACATTGCGCATGCCGCCCTTGCCGCCCGACAAGCCGATGCCGCCGATGACGGCCACCAGCACGATGTCGTAGAGCAGCGTCGAATTCACCACCCGCGTATTGATAGACAGCAGGCTCGCCGCCGTCAGGATGCCGGCGCTGAAGGCGATCAGCGCGGAGAGCACATAGCGCAGCATGATCATCGGCCGCACGGGAATGCCCATGTTGCGCGCCGCCGTGGGATTGTCGCCGGCCAGATAGACATAGCGGCCCCACTTGGCGAAGCGCAGGAACAGGAAGGCGAGGAACGCGATGGCGGCAAACAGGAACACTTCGATCGGGATATCCAGAAACCGGCTGCGGCCCAGCGTCTCGATCCAGTGGCCGCGCGGCACCGGCGTTGCGTCCTGGCCGATGAGCTGCGAGCGGACATAGCCGAACACGAAGGCGCCGCTGGCCAGCGTGGCGAAGATCGCCGGCACATCGGCATAGGCGATCAAGAAGCCGTTGATCAGCCCGATCAGCAGCACGCCGCCCAGCGCCAGCAGCAGCGCCATGCCGTCGGAGGTGCCGTCGTTCAGCATCTGCAGGTACCAGGCGACCGACATGGCCATGATGGCGACGGCCGACAGGTCGATGCCGCGGCCGATGATGACAACTGCCATCCCTACCGCGAGGATTCCGAGCACGCTGACGCTGCGGACGATAGCGACCAGATTGTCGACGGCGAGGAACCGGGGCAGGAAGATGGCGGCGGCGGCAAACAACAGCACCGCAAGGGCGAAAATAATCCGCTCCTGGCTCATGCCCCTCGTTACAGCGCCGGCACCCATGATCGCCGTTCCCAGCCCGCTAGTTTCTTATGGGCAAACTCTATCGAATGGATTTTATCGGCGCAAATGAAGCGGTTGTAGACCGTCACCGAATTCGGCAAGCGCCGCTGACGGCAAGGGCTGGTCGGTACCATCGGCGGAAAAATTGGTGAAGCTGAGGCGAATCGAACCCCTTCGCTTCCGCATTGGGGAAAAGCGACAGCGAGGCCCATTCAACACTGCGTGTAGCAAATAGGCTAGATATCAATTTATCCCATGTTATCAACCGCTAAGTGCCCGCCAACGCATCCGCCTCCTGGTCCAGCCGATTGCGCGGGTCTTTGTGGGCGCGCCGGACTGACCTTTGATGCTCCTTCATATAGCCACCGGGTAAGCATCGCTATGGTCGGCGCCATATGGTTCGTTCGCTTGGCGAGCCTGAAATAGGGGACGCACAATTTCGTACGTCAGTCCGGTGCTTCGCCATCCCTAGCGCTCTGCCTGTGACTTCTCAATCGCAGCTATAATCCGGCGCCAAGACAAAAGCCCCGGCGGTGCAGCGCTCGGCCAAAGACTCATCGTCGCGCTTTGCCGCTTCCACTCCCATCTCCGCGCGGCAGCACTTGATCACGGCGGCGGCTGAGCGCCAGATGTCGATCCCCGCGAATATTGCTGATCTTCCAACCTCATCGGCCGCTGGTGCCAGCCGACAATGATCTTGCCATTGCCGCTGTTCAACGCTCTATTCTCCGGCACTGATCCGTGCTGACAACAGCGTCCAATCGAATTCGTCCCAATGTCCGAGCCGCGAATATCAGTCATCATTGTCAGCTACAACAGAGCTGATGATTTGCGCATGTGTCTGGAACTCGGTACTTTCATCGGGGTACCAAAATCTACAAGTCATTGTCGTCGACAATGCTTCCAAAGATAGCAGTGCCGCGGTAGCCGAGGCGTATGATGCTGTCGTTCTGATGAAGTGCGACACAAATCTCGGCTTTGCCGAGGGCAACAATGTGGGTCTCCGTGCCGCAAACGGCGAATACATTGCACTTCTCAATAACGACCTTGTGTTGGAAAAAACCTGGTTCCACACGCTGGTTCACTTTCTCGAATTGCATCCCGACTACGGTGCCGCGGGCGGCCGAGCCTATTGCTGGGACGCAAAGAACCCGCCATTCGGCATGACCAACGACTACTACAGTATTATTGAAATAGAGGCGGACACTGGCCGCGCTCACTATCGTCGGAACAACGACGACCCTGCAAACGATGTTGCCGGCCTGGTAGGTTGCGCGGTTTTGATTCGACGAGAAGCATTGAATTCAGCCGGGCCGGTCTTTCTCGAGCCAGAGTTTTTTGCATACTACGAAGAACTGGATTTCTTCCTGAGACTCATTCGAACTGGATGGAAACTACGTTACCTTCCGCAAGCCGCTGTATGGCACCGTGGCGGGCAGAGCAAGCCTACGAACTACTTTCAGTACTATCACCTCCAGCGAAATTTTCTCCTTTATCTTGCGCGAAATTTTCCACGGGGAACATTCGAACGTGCGGTGCAGGAATTCCGGCAAAAGTGCTTTCGTACTTTCCTGCCCGCTCCCTGGCGCATCCTTCGACCTGGTAGTGCCAAACGGCAGGCCCTGCGGGACGTCTGGTGGTGGTGCCGGCAAAATCTAGCGCGGCTTCGGAGAATCAATGAAGAGTCGCTTGCAGAGAACGCCGCAACGCCAGATGCCATTCGTCGCTCGCAGTGTGGAGCTATTGCGAATCCGGCATGAACGAGGTGGCTAAGTGAAGGAGACCAATGTGAGCCAAATTGAAAGCTATTATCCGGATCTTCGCGCCACCGACAGTGATAGCAAGTTTCGCTACATTGATCCGCCGTTCTGCTTCAACGCGGCGGAGGTAGCTGCGTATCCAGCGGAAGTGACGGGGAACTATCTCCTCGAATGCCTGCGGCGGCGGCTGGATTGGCAGTCGTTTGCCGACAAAAAGCTCTTGGATATGGGGTGCGGCGTACGATTTGCCCGCACAATCTATAATCTGAACATTCCGTTTGGTACCTATGTCGGCGTGGATGTGAAACGAAAGGCAATAGCTTGGCTCAATGAAAATCTGCAAGACCCTCGATTTCTGTTCAAGCACTTTGACGCGCGGAACGCGTACTACAATCCAAAGGGATCGACACTCGCACGATGCGGACGCATTGTTGAGGTTGGGCGTGCCGACCTGCGACGGGGCCTGCATGTTTTCGGTGATAACGCACCAGTCGCCGGATGAAGCACGAAAGACTTTCCAACAGTTAAGACATGCGGTGGCAGATCACGGCAAATTGTACTTTACCGCGTTCACGGAAGAGACGCTTGCGGACTATACCGAGAGAAACCAAGATGCGCCGGGTCATATGAGCACCTATCCGCCACAGCAAATCATCGAACTGGCGGAGAGCGGAGGATGGCGAGTAACGGCCATTTATGAGAAGGATAGCCTGCAACAGACGGCCTTTGTATGTGTGGCACGCTAGCCGTCGTAGACTCGCGCATCAACCGGCAAACAAGTCCAAGAAGGTAGATCGCCACCGTCCAACCGCTCGGTTGGCGGCATCCCTGCAGGCGGAGACAATGATCCAAGAGAGCCAACCAACAATGCATCTGACCGAAGGTCAGAAGATTCCCCTGTCCCTTGCGATAGCTGTGTTGTCTACGATCGTGATTTTTGCCCTGTTCATGTGGGAGGGCAGCAAGGGATTCTACCTGACGGATGAGGGGTATCTCTGGTACGGCGCACAGCGAGCATTGCTGGGCGAAGTACCGATTCGCGATTTCATGTCCTACGATCCGGGCCGCTACTACTGGGCCGCAGGATTCATGAGCCTATGGGGCGACAATGGCATACTGACCCTGCGCGCCGCTGTGGCGGTTTTTCAAGCATTGGGCCTGTTTGTCGGCCTGTACCTGATTGTTGGCGCCTCACCGCGGCATCGTCTCCTGTACGCACTCCTGTCTGCCCTGACGCTGGCAGGCTGGATGTTCCCGTACCACAAGATGTTCGACATCTCTGTGTCCATTTTCTTGATTGGTGCATTGTCTTTCCTCGCTCGGAGTCCGACAAGAACGGGCCACTTTTGTGTCGGCGTGTGCGTGGGATTGGCAGCCGTCTTCGGCTGCAACCATGGCGTATACGGTGCTGTCGCCAGCTTTGCTGTGATGGCTCTCCTGAGCATAAAGCGAACCACGGATCCTGGCTTCGTAACGGGTGTCGTGCTTTGGGCCGCCGGCATCATTGTCGGTTTCGCTCCCACACTTTTCATGGCTCTTCTGGTCCCGGGTTTTGCAGTGGCGTACTGGGAAAGGATCTTTTTTGGGTTTGGCAACAGCTTCGCAAACCTCGCCGTTCCGGTTCCCTGGCCGTGGCTCGTCGATTTCACAGCGCTGTCATTCGGCAAAGCACTTCGTGAGGTGCTGATAGGCGTCTGCTTTATTGCAATAATTGTTTTCGGTGTGTCAGCAAGCATCTGGGCGATCCGGCAAAGACTGCAGAATAGGCAGGTGCCGCCAGTGTTGGTTGCAGCCGCATTCTTGGCGCTGCCCTACGCACATCATGCTTTCGCAAGGGCACATGCTTGGCACCTGGCTCAAGGCATTTTTCCACTTGTTATCGGCTGCCTGGTCTTTCTGGCTACAAAACCGGCCATCGTGAAGTGGCCCCTGTCCGTCGCACTCTGCGTAGCCAGCGTGTGGGTGACCCACGTCTATCATCCTGGGTGGCAGTGTCGCGCAGGCAAGGACTGTGAGAAAGTCGAAGTTTCCGGCGATACGCTGGATATGCCCTCAAGCACGGCAAGCGACGTTCGCCTCCTCAAGGACCTTGCTGCGAAGTACGCATCGGGTGGACGCAGCCTTGTCGTCACTCCATTTTGGCCCGGCGCATATGCATTGCTCGAAGGGAAATCTCCAATGTGGGAGATCTATGCGCTGCGTCCTCGCACCACGGATTTTCAGCTCCGGGAAATCGAACGGATCCGGCGAGCAGACCCGGCGTTCGTCCTCGTCATCGATACTCCGCTGGATGGACGCGACGACTTGAGATTTCGGAACACGCATTCGGAGATCTACCACTTCATAGAAGAAGAGTTTCAAAGGGTCGATGGGGAAACCAATCAACCGGACTACCTGTTGTTCACGGAGTAATGTTGCAGCAGGTACCCAGCCCCGCTGCTGCGGGCCGACAACTATCCTTGGTGACGGAGCTTTCCCGGGAGCATCGGTCTAAGCCAAGCCTTCGCCGCCTTGAACCTGCCTCTCCGAAGGCATCTCTTCCGATAGTCATTGCGCGCCTGCAACATTTCCGAGTCGGATGCGAATGCACGGCGAAACGTCTGGTCAAATGACCCCTTGGCGAGCTCACAAAGAGCAAGATCACCGGCAACAAGCCTCTTAAGCTTATCGCGATCAGCTGAGGCAATTGCCTCGTTGCGCTGCGACACGTTGTATCTGGTAGCGAGACTGCAATCCTTGAAGTCGTTTGGAAACATTCGCTCAAGAAGCAAACACCCGTCATCAAAGCGGTCGGTTGGAATGAGAATCAGCCGCTGCGCTTCCAGCAGAGACTCGATTCGTTGCATCGCCGCCTGGTCGGTCAAATCCGTTAGATACAAGGCCTGACTGCACAGAGTACTAGCGCGAACCGATTCCACCGGAACCTTCAGATTGCCGGATGCCACAAGATCGATGAACTGCGGCAAGGTCGTTGTCTTGACCGCAGGAATGAACTCAAAAGGCTCAGTGCGCTCAAAAAAATATGAAGACACAAAGCGTTCGATCGGATCGCGGATATGTGCGATGGCGATAATGTTGCGGTCGGAAACGTCGAACGGAAGATTCAGGGAAATCTTGTGCGAGCAGTAAGCTCTTAGTGTGGGGTGGAGCTTCAACAGGAGATCGAACCTGCGCGCATCGAGCCGATCTTCTTCAATCTGCAAGTACCATGGCTCATAGATAAACTGGTCTCGCGGAAAATTCCTGCCCAAGGCCTTTATGAACGAAGTGCCGGCTGTCTTTGGTACGTGTACATAGGCGAAGAATTGTTGTCTTGCCGCGATAAAAGAGTTGTCTGGGGTGCCATTCATAATGCAGTGCGCCGAGTCACTCTCGCCGACGCGTATGGTGCGGGTCGCCGGGAACCGCAGTCGGCATATGCCCGAGATCTTAGAAGAAGTGTGATGACAGACCGTCGGAGTGTTTTTACAACTTTCCGATAGAAGGAATGCGACCTCTTGGCTCGAGCCGCTAGTGTATCGATGACTGAGGGGCCGATCTGCTCTGTTGTTATCGGCATCGGCCACACACCGTACACTTTGAGATTCTGCCTAATGGCAAACCATGTCCAGCGATCGGCGGTAGCCTCCAGCACTTCAATACGGGATAGCTTCTGAAGTCCCGAGCAGCTAATCAGGTACCCAGCAGCTGAATTAATTTCACCAAGTATGCCAAACAGCGTTTGGTTCGCTCCAAGCGGTCCTATCTCGTATGGGAAATGGTTGTGGATGAAGTTAAGAAGGAGGACATCCCAACCTCTTGGCACACGGTCCAGCGCGGCAACGACTTCCCGGAGTTTTTCGATGTCTATCCGGGCATCATCTTCCAGGATGAGCGCCAAATCCGTTTTCGTGGCCGCCAATTGCTTGGCAAGTTCCAGATGGCTCAGAGCACAGGCTACCTCTCCGCTTGTCAGTCGGCGGCCAATGGTAACAAGCGGCCAAAACCAGTGTTGCGCAGATTTAACCTGCTTTGGGAGGATCGCCGCTCCATCGACGGCGGGGAAACGAACCGCGCGGAAACCAATTCGTGAAAAATGGTTTTCAAGAACAGCGCGCCTCTCAACGGATCTATCAAGACTTATGTAATGCACGGAGAGGCCGCCGAGCGATTCAGCAGGCGGCTCTTTATGGGACACAACCGGGTTTGTCATCACCATGATAATTCGACCGTATTGGGGAGCGTATTGGCACCCGCCAGCAGACGCAATATCAAAAAAGTTAGCATGAGAGACCGCAGCAATTGGTCTTGCTGGATCCGCACAAAGTTGGGCGTTGCAGGAGAACGCTAGAGGCTGCTGCTGATCTCGATGCGCCCGACCATTGGGGTCAGGTCTTTAGGGAACCGCGCTCGGAAGTAGTAGATCGCACCACAACGGACGATGTTGATGACGAGAACTCAAGACGCGCCTGTTCACCAACTGCGTGTAGAAGTCCTAGTGCGTCGCGTTTAACCCTTTGACCGGGGAAAATTGGTGGAGCTGAGGGGAATCGAACCCCTGACCTCCTCATTGCGAACGAGGCGCTCTCCCATCTGAGCTACAGCCCCACGGCGGCGGGCCGGAAACCGGTCCGCGAAAGGGTGGCGGACTATGGTCACGCGACCTTTCCATGTCAAGCTTGCGGAAGCCCCGTGCCGCCGCTACTGTCCCGCCAGTGCCTTGAATAAACGGGGAAATCGAGAATTCCAATGGGTCCGCTGAGCGGCTTGCTCGACCTAGCCATCCGAATCTACTTCTTCATTATCGTCGCCTATGTGGTTCTCAGCATGCTGGTCAGTTTCCAGATCGTGAACCCCCGGGTGCCGATCATCGCGAAGATAGGCAATGTGCTGTATCGGCTGAGCGAGCCGGCGTTGCGTCCGATCCGCCGTTTCCTGCCGACGATGGCCGGCTTCGACTTCTCTCCCATCGTCTTGCTGCTGATTTTGCAATTCGTCGGCGGATGGATCGTCGGGCTGATTTTGCAGATGGGCCTTTAGGATAATGGTGGCCGCGGCTTCGTCGCCGGTGACCCCGGTGGCCGGCGGCGTGCGCCTGCGGCTCAAGGTGCAGCCGCGCGCCCGGCGCAACCGGGTCGATGGGCTGGTGACGGATGCAGACGGTAATCAGGCCCTGAGAGTTGCCGTCACGGCTGCGCCGGAATCCGGGGCGGCAAATGATGCTGTCATCGCGCTGCTGGCCAAGGAACTGCATCTGGCGAAGTCGGCGCTGGCGCTGGTTGCCGGCGCCGCCGACCGCCGCAAGATCATCAAGCTCGCAGGCGATCCCCAGCAGCTCGCCCGCGACATCGGGGAATGGATCGGGAAACTGGAAAGCAGGGCATGAGCGACAACAAGATCATCGACGGCAAGGCATTCGCCGAAAAACTGCGCGGCCGCATCGCACAGCAGGTTGCGGCGCTGAAAAGCAAGCACGGCTTCACGCCGGGACTGGCGGTGGTGCTGGTGGGCGAAGATCCTGCCAGCAAGGTCTATGTGAAGAACAAGGGCCAGCAGACCCACGAGTCCGGCATGAACTCGTTCGAGCACAAGCTGCCGGTCACGACGTCCCAAGCGGAACTGCTTGCCCTCGTGGATAAGCTCAACAAGGACGCGGCGGTGAACGGCATCCTGGTCCAGCTGCCGCTGCCGAAGCAGATCGATCCCCAGGCGATCCTCGACGCCATCGATCCGGCGAAAGATGTGGACGGATTTCATGTCGTCAATGCCGGGCGGCTCGCGACCGGCGGCAACAGCCTGGTGCCTTGCACGCCGCTGGGCTGTCTCTTGCTTCTCAAGGATCGTCTCGGCGATCTCACGGGCAAGCGCGCCATCGTCGTCGGCCGCTCCAATATCGTCGGCAAGCCGATGGCGCAGCTGCTGCTGAATGAAAGCTGTACGGTGACCATCGCCCACTCCAAGACCCGGGATCTCGCGGGCGAGTGCCGCCGCGCTGATATCGTGGTTGCCGCCGTGGGCCGGCCCGAAATGGTGCGCGGCGACTGGATCGCGCCGGGCGCGGTGGTGATCGATGTCGGCATCAATCGTGTCGATGCCGGCGGCGGCAAGACCCGGCTGGTGGGCGATGTCGCCTATGCCGAGGCCTTGCCCCATGCGGGCGCGATAACGCCGGTGCCCGGCGGCGTCGGACCGATGACCATCGCCTGCCTGCTCGCCAACACGGTGACGGCCGCCTGCCGCCAGCGGGGCGTGCCGGTCCCCGCATAGCGACAGTCGGTTTTCCATAATCCTAAATCTTGATGGAAAGCCGCGGCGGCGATCCGCGCTTGCGCCGGGCGGGTGACCTTGACAGACTCCGCCCCGCCGGTGCGCCGATGCTCTTGGACCGGCGTTAAGACGATCTTTGCGGCTCTGAAGTCCTGTATCGCGCGGACGAGAAGGGGGAGCGCATGACCGGCTCGATCATCGAGCTTCTGATTGCCGCCGTCATCTTTGTCGGATCGCATTTCTTTCTCTCGTCGTCGGGCTTGCGCGCGCTATTGATATCGCGCCTCGGCGACAGCGGTTTTCGCGCCTTCTATTCCATCCTGGCGATCCTGCTGCTGATCTGGATGATCTTCGCCTATCGCGCGGCGCCGACGGTCTATCTCTGGTATCCGCCGCCGCTGGTGATCGAAGTGCCGCTGATCGTCATGCCCTTCGCGCTGCTGTTCCTGGTCTGCGGCCTGACGCAACCCAATCCGACCTCGACCATTCCCGGACGCCGGCTGCCGCCGGAGCGGCCGGCGCCGGGCATACTGGCGGTAACGCGCCATCCCGTGCTGTGGGCCATGGGACTTTGGGCGCTGTCCCACCTGGTCGCCACCGGTGAGCTGGGCGGGCTGATCCTGTTCGCGTCCTTAGCGTTCCTTGCGCTCTACGGCACCCGGGTTCTGGACGAGAAGAAGCGCGCCTCCTGGTCGGCGGAAGATTGGCAGCGTTTCAGCTCGGCGACTTCGAATCTTCCCTTCGCCGCGATGGCTTCCAGCCGCAATCAGTGGCGCATGAGTGAAATCGGCTGGTGGCGGCTGGGCGTCGCCGCGCTGCTGTATATCCTGCTGATCTTCCTTCACACGCTGCTGGGCGTTCCCGTCGTCGTGGATTTTTAGTCAGCGCTGGCCCTTCTTCATCAGTCGCAGCCGCAACGCGTTCAGCTTGATGAAGCCGGCGGCGTCCCTTTGGTCATAGGCGCCCGCGTCTTCCTCGAACGTGACATGCTGGAGCGAATACAGTGAGTGCGGCGATTTGCGGCCGACGACGTTGACGTTGCCCTTGTACAGTTTCAGCCGCACCGTGCCCGTGACATTCTCCTGGCTCTTGTCGATCAGC
Organism: uncultured Alphaproteobacteria bacterium; assembly: GCA_963851215.1. GTDB lineage: Bacteria > Pseudomonadota > Alphaproteobacteria > Dongiales > Dongiaceae > DATKFM01. Next base: position 144,019 of record CAWKOG010000019.1, on the reverse strand, counting down.
GCCTGCAGCATCTGCCGCTCCGGCGAGAACCAGAAGCCGTTATAGATCATCTCGGCGTAGCGCGGCATCAGGTCGTCTTTCAGATGCATCGCGCCCCGGTCCAGGGTGATGCTCTCGATGCCCCGGTGGGCGGCGTGCAGGATTGTGCCGCCGGGCGTTTCATAGACGCCGCGGCTCTTCATGCCGACGAAGCGATTTTCCAACAGGTCGAGCCGGCCGATGCCGTTGGCCTTGCCGAGCTCGTTCAGCCGCGTCAGCAGCGACGCCGGCGATAGGCGCTTGCCGTCGATGGCCACGGCGTCGCCGCGCTCGAACTCGATCTCGATATAGGTCGATTTGTCCGGCGCCGCTTCAGGCGAGATCGTCCGCTGAAAAACGAATTCCTCCGGCTCATGCCAGGGATCCTCCAGAGCCTTGCCTTCGCTGGAGGAGTGCAAGAGGTTCGCGTCGACCGAGAACGGCGCCTCGCCGCGCTTGTCCTTGGCGATGGGGATCTGATGCTCTTCGGCGAATTCGATCAGCTTCGTGCGCGAGGTCAGGTCCCATTCCCGCCAGGGCGCGATCACCTTGATATCGGGATTGAGGGCATAGTAGGTCAGCTCGAACCGCACCTGATCGTTGCCCTTGCCGGTGGCGCCATGGGCGACGGCGTCGGCGCCGGTCTGCAGCGCGATCTCGATCTGCCGCTTGGCGATCAGCGGCCGGGCGATGGAAGTACCCAGGAGGTACAGCCCTTCATACAGGGCATTGGCGCGAAACATCGGAAAGACGAAGTCGCGGACGAATTCCTCGCGCAGATCCTCGACGAAGATCTCCTTGATTCCCAGCATCTGCGCCTTCTTGCGCGCCGGTTCCAGCTCCTCGCCCTGGCCCAGGTCGGCCGTGAAGGTCACGACCTCGCAGCCATAAGTGGTCTGCAGCCATTTGAGGATGACGGAGGTGTCGAGCCCGCCGGAATAGGCCAGCACGACCTTCTTAATGTCCCGAGCCATGGGGTAGGTCCTTGAGTTCTGCCGAATGGAATGAAAGGCCGCGCGGGGAATAGCGGAAAGCCCCGGCAGCGGCAAGGGCGGCCCGCGGGCCCGGGGATCCGGAGTAGACTAAAAGGTGCTGTATTTCAGAGCGTTACTGCTGATCCGGCATATTGGCCGGGTCGTGCCAACCGCCGGCGAGGAACGGCGCCATAGTAGGACAATTTTAGGCTGTTATCGCGATAATGCTCCATGGCCCTGGATTTGGTTAACGCGACCTCAAACGGGCCGGCGCTGTCTCAGCTCCGGTTGACGCGGCAATTTGCCATCGTCGCGGCGCTGGCTTTGATCCTCGCGGGCATCCTCCTGGTCGTACTTTACCGCAGCTGGGCCGTGCGCGAGCTCGAGGCCATGGCGGAACACAACAATGTCGCCGTGGCGCAGTTGATGTCGAACACGCTGCTTTACAGCGCGCCTCAGGGCGACTCAGCCCCGCGGGTTTTTGACATCTCTGCGCTCGAGACGCCGGAGGGCATCGCCGCGATGCACAAGGCGGTGGTGGAGAGCGTTCGCGGCACGGCGATCGTCAAGGTCAAGATCTACAACCGCCAAGGCATCACGGTCTTCTCCACCGACCCCACGCAAATCGGCCAGGATAAGAGCAAGGGTGAAGGCGTAATCCGGGCGTTGCGCGGCGAAGTCGCCAGCGAATTGACTCATCGAGACACCTTCAGCGCCTTCGAAGGGGTGATCGAAAACTCCGATCTGCTGTCCAGCTACATCCCGATCCAGGCGGACCAGCCGCAAGCTTCCATCGATGGCGTATTCGAAGCATATGCCGAGGTCACCGGTTTCGTGACGCGGATAAAGCGCACGCAATGGCTGCTTACCTTTGTGACATCGGCGGTGTTCGCCGCCATCTACATCGCGCTGCTGTCGGCCATCCGTCGCGCCGATGGCATCATCAGCCGCCAGCACCAGCAGGCGCTGGCGCTGGCCGCCGGCGTGGCGCGGGCCGAATCCGCGAGCCAGGCCAAGTCCGAATTCCTGGCCAATGTGAGTCACGAACTGCGCACGCCGCTCAATGCGATCATCGGATTTTCCGAAGTCATCGAGATGGAGAAGTTCGGCCCGCTGGGCACGCCGCGCTACCAGTCCTACATTCACGACATCCATAAGAGCGGCGTGCATCTGCTGAACGTGATCAGCAACATCCTCGACCTGTCGAAGGTCGAGCTCGGCCGACTGGACATGCAGACCGAACTAACGTCGCTCGGCATCCTGATCCAGGACGCCGTCAGCATGATTCGCATGCAGAACCCGAAAAGCCAGGTCAAGCTCAACGCCGAGATCGATGCCGATCTGCGTCCGATCGAAACCGACTCGACCCGGCTGAAACAGGTGCTGCTGAACATCATCTCCAACGCCGTCAAATTCACGCCCGCCGACGGCCGGGTCGACGTGCGCGCCCGCAGCGATGAAAACGGCGGCTGCCGCATCGTCGTCACCGACAACGGCATCGGCATGGCGCCGGAGAACATTCCCGTCGCCATGTCGGCCTTCGGCCAAGTCGAGAATGTGATGGCGCGCCGCTATGCCGGCACCGGGCTCGGCCTGCCGCTGGCGAAGCGCCTGGTGGAGTTGATGGGCGGCCAGCTCCGCATCGACAGCGCGCTCGGCCAGGGCACCATCGTCACCATCGAGTTGCCCAGCAAGTCCACGGCCAAATCGGCCAAGGTCGAGGCCGCGGCCGCCTAGTCGGGACCGGCCGCCGGCCGCCGGGTGAGACCCTCGCTCAGCGCCGCCGAAAAGTTGTATGAATGTCCTCTCATGAACCCGAGGAGGACATGGCATGGCCCTGCAGGATCGCTGGAACCACCAGAGCGTCAAGGCGACCCAAGCCCTGGCCAAGCTGCCGAAGAAGGCCAATGGCGACGTGAATTGGGGCAGCATCCGCGTGGCCCATCTGGATACCGGCTACACCCGCCATGCTGCGTTCGGCGCCTGGAGCGCCGGCGGCGCCAACGCCATCATCGAGACGCCGGGCAAGGATTTCTTTCAGCCGGCCCGGCCCTCGGCCCAGGATCCCCTGACGCCGGTCACGGCGCCGCAGGAGGTGGGCCATGGCACCCGTACCGGCGCCGTTTTGGCCGGGCGCAGCGCCAGCGGCGATTTCCTCGGCGTGGCGCCGGGACTGCCGGTTGTTCCCTACCGCATCAACAATGACAGCCTGATCCTGGAGCAGGCGGCCGGCGCCATCGGTGCCGCGCTCAACCACGTCGTCAGCCAGGGCCGCTGCCCGGTGGTCAGCATCAGCCAGGGCTTCCCCTTCGTGCTGGACCAGGCGATGGGCGAGGCTGTCGACAGGGCCTATTTGAACGGCATCATCATCTGCTGCGCCGCCGGTCAGTTCATCGATCGCGTCTGCTATCCGGCGAAGCACCGCCGCACCATCGGCGTCGGCGGCTACCGCAAATCGGGCCGGCAATATCAGAAATATGACCGCTATGGCCGCATCGATAGCTGGGCGCCGGCCGACAACATCAGCCGGCCGAATGCCGCCGGTCTCGCCGGCTACAACAACAATGGCGACGGCACGTCATATTCCACCGTGCATGTCTCCGCCGCCGCGGCGATGTGGCTGCGCTTCCATGGCAGCGCCATCGGCCAGACCTATGGCAATGGCGCCGCCGATCTCTGGCGCCGGGTGGAGGCCTTCCGCGTCTGCCTGCGCTTGAGCCAGCGCGTGCTGCCGTTCAAGACGTCGCAAACCACCCATCCTGGCAACAGCGCCGGCAAGCTGGATATTTCCAATCTGCTCTCCGTCAAGCTGCCCGCCTGGGACAGCCTGCGGCGCGAGGACGATCTCGCCGGTGACGACGAGATGTAGCGGCATCGGGGTCTTTCCTAGAACAACGCCGAAAGCAGCCTGAGCCAGCCGCGGCCCGGGCGCCGCGCCTTTTCAGGCGCCGCTGCGCGATCGGCGAAATAGGGATCGTTGCGCGGATGGTCGGGAATCCGCAGATTGATCGCGGCCGAATAGGCATCGCCATAGGCTTTGAGCAGGGAATGCAACATCTGAGGCTCCATTATCTCGAGGGATTTCATCAACGCTTCGTTGCATCTAAGGTGGCGCTGGACCCTGCGGCGGACAAACGCCGTTTCCGCAACCGACCTGTAAGTTTTTGTCACGGATGCCATGAAGCGATTGCTGCCGCCCCTGAATGCCCTGCGCGCCTTCGATGCCGCCGCGCGGCATAACAGCTTCACCGGCGCCGCCGCCGAACTGCGGGTCAGCCACGCGGCGATCAGCCGTCATGTGCGCCAGCTCGAGGCGCGGCTCGGCGTGCTGCTGTTCCGCAAGCTCGGCCGTGGGGTAACGCTGACTGACGACGGTGCTGCCTATCTGGAACCGGTGGCCCGGGCCTTCGACATCATCGGCGAGGCGACGGCCTCGGTGGCGAAAACGCCGGCGTCGCTGGCGGTGTCCGTCAGCGCCGAGCCGATCTTCGCCGCCCGCTGGCTGGTGCCGCGGCTCGTGCGCTTCCAGCAGCAGCACGCCGATATCGAGGTGTTCATCGATGCCACGCCCAATCTGGCCAATCTGGCGAAGGACGAAGCCGATCTCGGCATCCGCTATGGCCGCGGCGGCTGGCCCGGCCTGAAGCAGGACCTGATCACCGCCGCCAGCCTCTATGCCGTGGCCAGCCCGAAATTACTGGGCCGCCGCCGCACGCCGCCGACGCCGTTCGATCTGGCGTCGCTGCCGCTGCTCCATGAGGACCGCGGCGACATGTGGCGGCGCTGGTTCATTGCCGCCGGTGCACCCAAGTTGGCGCCGGCAACCGGGCCGCATCTGTCCTATACCCTGACCATCGATGCCGCGATCGCCGGCCAGGGCATCGCGCTGGTGCATGAAGTGCTGGTGCAGGATGAATTGGCCAAGCGCCGCCTGGTAAAGGTGTCCGATGTCGCGCTGGCGGACGGCAGCTACTGGCTGGTCTGGCCCGACCGCGCGCTGCGCCGCAAGGCCGTCGCCGCTTTCCGTGACTGGCTGCTGGCGGAGTCGGTGGGCTTGCGGTGAGTTCGACGCCTTACTCAAACACCGCCCGCGGGAAATAGAACGACACCACCCAGTTCGGCTGGTCCACCACTTCGCTGATGCGCAAATCGCCGCAGACGCTGCAGAGCATATAGGCCTCGATGGCGCTCATCTTGTAGCGGGCGGAGATCAAGTCGATCATGCCCATGACGGCGGCGCGGGTTCCTTCCCAGAGATCGGGGCCGATGCCGGTGGTGACCTCATAGCCCTTGGCGTCCAGATGGCGGCTCACCGGCCCCGGCGTGGTGAAGCGCGGAAATTTCAGGTTGGCCTTCTTCACCAGCTCGAACTTCGCTGCCAGCGAGCAGGGGCTTTCGATCGCCGTGCCGCAGACCTCGCCGTCGCCCTGGGTCGCGTGCGTGTCGCCGACCGAGAACAGGCCGCCCTTCACCTCGACCGGCAGATACAGCACCGTGCCCGCCGCCATGTCGCGGATGTCCATGTTGCCGCCGACGCGGCGCGGCGGCACGATCGAATGGGTGCCCGCTTCCGCCGGCGCCAGGCCGATGGTGCCGCAGAACGGCTTCAGCGGCACCTTGCCGCCGGGACCGTACATCGAAGGCGCCAATGTCTGCGCGTCATACTTCCAGATATGCAGCGCAGGTTCCTTGAATTGATCGGCCAGCAACCCGAAGCCCGGAATATTCGCCGTCCAGCCCCAGCCCGAGGGTGCAAAGGACAACAGCGTCACCTTGATGGCGTCGCCGGGCTCCGCGCCCTCGACATAGACCGGCCCCGCCACCGGATTGATCTTGCCGAAATCCAGCGTGCCGATATCGGCAACGGTGGAGGTGGCCTTCAACTGTCCGCCCGACGAATCCAGGGGATGGAACTCGATGCTCTCCCCCGGCGCGATCGTGGCGGCGGGCTTGTTGGCATTGTTCCAGCCGAAGTGGCTCTGATGGATGGTGTGCTTATGCGGAATGTTCATCTCTCGCCCTCCAGTTTCCGGCGGCACGCCATACAAAGAACCCCTCTCCCCACCGGGGGATAGGGGCAGGGGTGAGGGCGCTCCGCGCGCAAGCGCGCAAATAGCTATTCCGGTATCCAACGCCAGAATGATTGCGCATCCTTTGATTCTGCATCGCTGACGTTGAACGACACATCAGGCTCGGCATTTCGATCTGGCGGCCCAACACCCCTCACCCCCTGCCCCCTCTCCCCCAAGGGGAGAGGGGGGATCGTCCGAGCCTGCGCGATTCAGTTCCGCCAGCCTACTGGCTGTCCTTGTTGTAGATGAAGTCGTAGTTCACGGGGATATGGATCGGATCGGTGAACAGCGACGCATCGCCGCCGAGCCGCGCCGAGTGATAGGTGAAGCGCTTTTCGTTGAATACCGGCACCCAGGGCGCATCCTTCATCAGGTCGTTGTAGATCCCCTTCCAGGCATCGGCACGTGCCGCCGCTTGCTCCGCGGCCACCATGGTATCCGCCTGGTTGGCGCGCTCATCGAGGGCCTCGTTGCAATATCCGGCCCAGTTCCAGCCGCCGTTGCCCACCGAACTGCAACCGAGAATGCCGTAGTAGAAATTGGCGGGATCGGGGAAGTCGGCGATCCAGGCCATGCCGCCGGACCAGATCATGGGCGCCGAGGTATTGCCGCCGGCGGAGATGACTTCGCCCTGCCCCAGGGACTTCACTTCGGCCGTGATGCCCACCGCCGCCAGATCCTGCTGGATGGCCTGGGCGATGCGCGGATTCGGATCGACGTTCATGGCATAGATTTCGGTGGCGAAGCCGTTGGCGAAGCCGGCTTCGGCCAGCAGCGCTTTCGCCTTGTCGGGATCGAAGGCATAGCCCTTCTGGTCCTTGTCATAGCCGGGCATCGCCGGTGGCAGCGGTTGAGTGGCCGGCACGCCGCGATTGTTGATCAGCTTGACGATACGGTCCTTGTTGATCGCCATGTTGATCGCCTGGCGGACCTTCACATTATCCAGCGGCGGCATCTTGGCGTTCAGCGTGACATAGCCGGTATGGAGCTGCTCGCCGACGGCGATCAGATCCTTGTTCGCCGCGTCGCTCATAATCTCATTGAATTGTGCCGGCGGAATGCCGTCGCCGGCGATATCGATCTCGCCCTTCTGCAGGCGCAGCACGGCCACGGTCGGATCCTGGCCGAACTCGAAGGTCAGCTTGTCGAGATAGGGCACGCCCGCCTGATGGTAGTCGGCGAAGCGTTCCAGCACGAGCCGCTGGCCCGGCACCCACTCGATAAACTTGAAGGCGCCGGTGCCGACGGGAGCGATGCCGAAATTGGCCCCGGCCTTCTCCACTTCCTCCTTCGGCACGACGTAGGCGAAATTGAGAGCGATCACATGCAGGAACGTCGCATCCGGCCGGGTGAGCTGGATGACCACGGTCTTGTCGTCGGCCGCGGCGATGCCGGAAAGCTCCGGCGCGCCGCCGACCATCTCGTCATAGCCCTTGATGACGCTGAAGTAGCCGCCGCCGGGGCTCTGGGTCGCCGGATTTACCGCGCGCTCGATCGAGTACTTCACGTCGGCAGCGGTCACCGCGCGGCCGTTATGGAATTTCAGCCCATCGCGCAGCTTGAAGGTATAGGTCTGGCCGTCGTCGCTGATGCTGTAGCTTTCGGCCAGATCGGGGCGAAGCTCCGTGCTGCCCGGCTCATAATCCATCAGCCCGTCGAAGATCGACTTGATGACCGACCAGTTCTGCCAGTCATAGCCCACCTGGGGGTCCAGCGTGGTGAGGTCGTTGTTGAAGGTGACGATGGCTTCGCCGCCCTGTTTCGGCGTTTGCGCCAAGGCGGGTCCGGCGGCGATCAACGCGATCGCGGCCGCGGCGCTCAGCAGAATCCGTTTCATGGTTTTTCCTTCCCTGTCCGTGGTTTCTGGTCTTGCAACGATGTACCGGCAGACTTGCCCTATTTCACCTTAGCTCGATCCGGGGGTCAATGAGCGGCGTGAGCAGGTCCGCCAGCAGGTTGGCCAATGTGATCACAACCGCCGCGGTGATGGTGACGCCGATGATGATGGTGTAGTCCAGCCGCTGGATGCCCTGCCACAGCAGCTGGCCGATGCCCGGCCAGCCGAACACCGACTCGACGATCACGATGTTGGTGATCAGATAGCCCATGTCGATGCCCACCATGGCGATGATCGGCAGCATGGCGTTGCGGAAGCCGTGATTGAGCACGGCGCGCCAGCGGGGCAGGCCCTTGGCCCGCGCCGTCCGCATATAGTCCTGGGACAGCACCTCGATCATCGAGGAGCGCATCATCCGCGAATACCAGCCGCCATTGGCCACCGCGACCGTGAGGGCCGGCAGGACGATATTAGCCAGGCCATAGCCGCCCATGGGCAGCCAGCCCAGCTTGTAGGCGAAGAGATAGAGCAACAGCAGCCCGACCACGAACTGGGGCGCCGAAACGCCGGCGAATGAGGCGATCATCGCCGCCTTGTCCGGAACCGTCCCGCGCCGCATGGCGGCGTACATCCCGGCCGGCAGGCCGAGGAGAAGGGAGGCGGCGATTGCGGCGGCCATAAGCTGCAGCGTGGCCGGGAGGCGCGCGGCGATCAGCAGCGAGACATCGACCTTCTGCGCCAGCGAGCGGCCCATATCGCCCTGCACCAGCTTGCCCAGATAGACCGCGTATTGCACCGGCATGGGCTGGTCCAGGCCCAGTTCCCGGCGCAGCGCCTCGCGCATTTCCGGTGTCGCATTGCGGCCGGCCAGCAGATCGACCGGGTCGGCGGGCAACAGGAACAGGAGACAGTAGGTAATTGCCGATACGCCGAGCAGTATCAGCACCACCGCCGCCAGCCGCCTGACGATATAGGCGATCATGCGGTCCTACCCCACCTGCCGGCGCTGCCGGGGATCGAGCGCATCCCGCAGGGCATCGCCCACGAGATTGAAGGCCAGCGCCACCGCCAGGATGACCAGGCCGGGAAAGATCACCAGCCAGGGGGCGTTCATCAGATAGGACTGGCTCTCGAAGATGATGCCGCCCCAGGAAGGGTCCGGCGGCTGCACGCCGACGCCCAGGAAGGACAGCATCGCCTCCAGCATGACGGTCGTGGAGATGCCCAGTGTGCCATAGACCAGCAGCGTCGGCAGCAGATGGGGCAGGATATGCCGCGACAGCACCCGCACCGGTCCGGCGCCCAGCGCCCGGGCGGCGCGGACGAAATCCCGCGCCTCCAACCCCACCGTCTCCGTGTAGATCACCCGCGCCACCTGGACCCAGTTCACCAGGGCAATCACCAGGGCGACGATCCAGACGGAACGCTGCAGGATGATGGCGAGCGCGATGGCCAGCAGCAGTGCCGGGATCGCCATCATCAGGTCGGTGAAGCGCATGATGGCATTGCCGGCCCGCCCCTGGACATAGCCGGCAACGACGCCGACCAGCGTGCCGATCAGCAGCGCGGCGCCGTTTGCCAGCAGGCCGATCAGCAGGGAATTGCGCCCGCCGAACAGCAGGCGGGAATAGAGGTCGCGGCCCAGCAGGTCCGTGCCCAGCCAGAACTTGCCGTCGGGCGGCAGCGGCGCGCCGATGTCGGAAAGGCCATCGGCGAACTGCTCCGTGGGACTGTACGGCGCGAATAGCGGTGCGCCCAACGCCAGGATCACAACCGCGGCGATGATGCCGAGGCTGATGACGGCGGCGATGTCCTTGCGGAGCGGCTTCCAGAGGCTGGCCATGGGGCCGGAGTCTTAGCCGCCGGAACAGGCTTTGTCGAAGGCGGCGGCGCGAAGCAAGCTCGTCCGGCGATCAATCGCATGCCATCGGGTCGGAGACGTTGCGCCTTCGGATGCTCCCGAGCTCGGCGCAAAAATCGCTCCTAGCGTCGCGGCGATCTGCCGCCGCCCTTCAATCCCTGGCCGAGCTTGCGAATACAGTCGGCGCAGATCGCCGCCTTGGCGCCGGTGATCAGGCGGCCCGCCTCGATCTCCCGGCGGCCGCAGAAGGCGCAGCGCTCGGCATGACCAGCATCGCCGGCCATAGTGGGCTTGCCTCCGGACAGACCGGTCGGCGGCCGGGGAGGGGATGATTTCGCCATGAACCCATCCTCGGACCCGATGACCGCCGGGTCCAGGGCGTTGGCGCCGGCAGGGTCAATGCCGGATGGCTGCCGCCCATGCTGCGTTTATGCTGCACCTATGCTGCAGCAAAGACCGCAGCAAAAACCAGTGGCATTGCAGTCTGCTAGTAACAGAAGGCGGCGGCCGGCCTCGAAGCATGGCGGCGAGGGACGATTTAATATATTGAAATAACAAAGTTATTCTCGAAACACGATACTCGGTCCGGCGAAACTTCCCATTCTCGCGGCTGCGGGATGGCCCCCTGTCGCGCCGCGCCGGGCCTTGTTACGATGCTGCGGGATATGCGGCTGATGACCGCCGGTGGGGACCTCGCATGCTGCAGTGCGAGAATGGACCCGACAGGGGAGCGGAAGGGAAACGCCATGCCAAAGGTCAAGATGTCCACCACGCTGTATGTTCCCGCCGCCGCGGTCTGGAACATGGTCGGCGGCTTCAACCAGCTCGCCCGGTGGCATCCGGCGGTGGCCAGCAGCGAGGAAAAGTCCGAGAAGGGCGCCACGATTCGCAAACTCACCCTGCATGGCGGCGGCACCATTATCGAGAAACTGGACGGTCTCGACCCCAAAGAGCGTACTTATACCTACAGCATCCTCGAGAGCCCGCTGCCCGTGGCCGGCTATAAGGCCAAGCTGCACGTCACCGAAGCCGAGGACGGGCGAAGCTGCACCGTGGAATGGTCGTCCGAGTTTGAGGCGTCGGGAGCGCCGGAGAACGAGGCGGTGAAGATCATTCGCAGCATTTACGAGGCCGGCTTCGAAAATCTCCAGCGGCTGTTCGGCGGCAGTACCTGACGGTCCAGCAGCCGGTCGCCGAATACTCGATCTCCACGCTCCCGGAATCGTGATTGACGGCCGCCGCAGACCCGATTGCCGCTCGCCGTCGTCATCCCAAATCTCAGGGTATTGAAAGCCGCCATCAGCGCTTGGCGGAATCTGGCCATTGATGAGGAGTAGCAGAGAGATGTCGCAGCATGCCGCAAAACATGTCCAACCATCGGGATCCATCGGACCGGCCGGATTAGCCGCTGCACGGCCACTGACCCGGCGGCGCATGGCTGCGCTGCTGGCCCTGGCGCCGGTCGGCCTATTGCTGTCGGCCTGCGCGACCGAGAAACCCCATGATGGTCGCGAGCAGCAGCCGACCTACAAGAATGGCCAGCGCGGCAGTGGCGGGTCGCGGGGCGACTAGCCGCGTCCGCCGCCGGCTACGGGAAATTGCAGCGCGCCGACGTGACGTCGACATAGCCGCGGCGCTTTTCGGGAACCGCCAGGGCGACCTGAAATTCGGAGTCTCCGACAACCATCTGGTGGTTCAGCGGCAGAATACCGGTGATCTCCGAACTCTCGCCGACCGGATCGGTGAGGGTGACGGTGACCGGCTTGGTGGTGTCATACCAGGCTTCCTTCTGCCCTTCTGCATTCACCGCTGGTTCCCCACTCAGAGTCACCGTCAAGCGGTGACCGCCGAACGTGGTCTCGAATTTTCCGCCGGGCTTGCCGATGCCCGTCCGCACATAAAGCTGGATGATCTCCGGTTCGGGATCACAGCTCCGCGGCTTGCTTGATTGCGCGATGAACAGCGCCATGCGGTCCGGCGGGACGCCTTTTTGCAACTGCGCCTGCATCTGGTCGAACAGAGTCTTGGACATGCCGTTCGGCACGCCAATCTCGTATTTTCGCTGCCAGTCCTGAACCTGGTCGGCGGCGGCCTTTGCCGCATTGACCAGTTGCAGCTTCTCGCCCTCCAGCTTCCTGATCGCCGCCTTCTGGTCGTCGATATGCGACTCCAGCTTGGCGATATCGATCTTGGACAGCTCGCGCCCCGTTTGAAAGGCGAATGCGATCAGCAGGAAGGCCACTCCCGCCGTGATCAGCCCGATCAGCAGGAACCACCAGTTCCGGCGGCGCGCCCGCAGTTGCCGTTCGTGCAATCCCAGACTCATCGCCGTTGGACTCGCTTTCCCCGCCGCCTTCGCGCGCAGCCGTGATTCGACCGGCGGCGGCGCACCCCTATAGTCCGTTCAATAAAGACCGCCGGTTCCCGCCGTCAAGGACGGCAAAGCTGAATTTCCTGTTCCGGCGTGGCGCAACTCCCTGTCTGGCGATACTCCTGCTGGCGGCGGACGCGCTCAAAGGCGGCGCCTGAGGCGGGATCATGGCCGCGATGGCTTGTCCTTCACCCGCGATCGGCGATGGCCGTCGATCATGTATCCCGACGCCTATGCTGGGATCGTTTTCTTAGGCCCGCGATGCACTGATCGATTCATGCGGGCGGCCTGACTTGTGGGTCGTGGGAAGGTCGGCAACGACAGTGCGATATCAGCTCAATGACGAGCGCTAACGGAACGCAAAAAGAAAAAGCGGCGGCCGTCGTCACGGCCGCCGCCCTGCAATTCAAGCTTGCAATACCGATTCAGCCGGCTTGGATATTCACCGCCGCCGGACGGCCGCGCTCGGTCTCGACGTCAAAGCTGACCCGCTGACCTTCGGTCAGGGAGCGCAGGCCGGCCTTCTCGACTGCGCTGATGTGCACGAAGACGTCCTTCTGGCCGTCTTCCGGAACGATGAACCCATAGCCCTTGGTGGTGTTGAACCACTTCACGGTGCCCGTTGCCAAAGTCGTATCCTCCACAGTTGGCAGATAAGCAATCGCGACGCCCCTGGCAGGACGCCGTGGAACAATCATGGCTTCGATTCTGTGGCTTGGAGACGCGCCCGTGAGTAACGCCGTCGGCAAAGCGGCCAGGGTGGAAGCAAGACTGTACGGCGCGTTAGATGATCTTTTCAGGTTTGGAAGTCAAGAGAGTAACGCGTCCGATTAGCCTGGAAGTTGCGGAAACTTATAGAGGAATAACACTAGATTACGGGCCACGCTCCGGTATAAGTTTGACCAAATGATCAGGTTTTTCCCGGCTCGGGCCGCAACGGAAAGCCAAGGGAGGTTCCGTCATGTCAGTCATCGTCAAGGGCGGCACTGTCGTCACGGCCGAACAGTCGTTTAAGGCCGATGTCTATTGCGCTGACGGCGTGATCAAGGCCGTCGGCCCCGACCTGGAAGCACCGGCGGGAGCGCGGGCGGTCGACGCCCGCGGGCAGTATGTGATGCCCGGCGGAATCGACCCCCACACCCATATGGAGCTGCCCTTCATGGGCACGGTGGCCAGCGAGAACTTCTTTTCCGGCACGGCGGCCGGGCTCGCCGGCGGCACCACCATGATCATCGACTTCGTGATCCCTAACCCGAAGGAATCATTGCTTGCCGCCTACGACAAATGGCGCGGCTGGGCGACAAAAGCCTGTGGCGATTATTCCTTCCATGTCGCCATCACCTGGTGGTCGGATCAGGTGCGCGAGGAGATGGGCGTGCTGGCGCAAGAGCGCGGCGTGAACAGCTTCAAACATTTCATGGCATACAAGAATGCAATCATGGTGGCAGACGATCAGATGATCGCCAGCTTCAGCCGCTGCTATGAGCTGGGCGCCATCCCCACCGTGCATGCCGAAAATGGCGAGCTGGTCTATCACCTCCAGGGCAAGCTGCTGGCGCAGGGCATCAAGGGGCCGGAAGGCCACCCGCTGTCGCGGCCACCGGAGGTTGAAGGAGAGGCAGCGAACCGGGCCATCAAGATTGCCGGCATCGTCAACTCGCCGGTCTATATCGTGCACAATTCCTGCATCCAGGCGCTGGAGGCGATCACCCGCGCCCGTCTGGACGGCCAGCGGGTGTACGGCGAGGTCCTGGCCGGGCATCTCCTGATCGATGATTCGGTGTACCGCCATCAGGATTGGGGCTATGCGGCCGCCCATGTGATGAGCCCGCCCTTCCGCTCCCGGGAGCATCAGGAGGCGCTGTGGAAGGGGCTGCAGTCCGGCATCCTGCAGACCACGGCCACCGATCACTGCTGCTTCTGCGCCGACCAGAAGCTGATGGGCAAGGACGACTTCACCAAGATCCCCAACGGCACCGGCGGTGTCGAAGACCGCATGGCGGTGCTGTGGACCGCCGGCGTCAACACCGGCAAGCTGACGATGAACGAGTTCGTGCGCATCACCTCGGCCAATGCGGCGCAGATCTTCAACATTTACCCGCGCAAAGGCGCCGTCGCCGTCGGGTCTGACGCGGATATCGTCGTCTGGGATCCCAAGCTCAAGCGCACGATCTCGGCCCAGACCCACCATCAGAAAATCGACTTCAATATCTTTGAGGGAATGACGGTGACCGGGAATCCGAGTCACACTATCAGCCAAGGCAAGGTGGTGTGGGCCGATGGCAAGCTGGACGTCGTGGAGGGGGCCGGGCGCTATATTGACCGGCCGCTGTTCCCGGTGGTCTATGAGGCGGTGAAGAAATTGGCGGAACACCGGGCCCCGAGCCCGGTGCCGCGGCGCGCGGCTGGTTAGCCGGAGCGCTGCAACCGGTCGGGCGACCGATCGGGGACGGGTCCAAACCGTCCGAAGACTAGGCGTAACGCTGTTCTCCCTTGGCCTCTCGCTTTTGAGGCCTACCTCAAACCGGGACGGGCAACCGTCCCGGCTTTTCTTTTGCGTGATTCTGGCCCCTATATCCCTCCGCCATGCGCCGCCGCCCGAAAACCACCGACAAGCCCGCCGCCGACAAGGCCGGCAAGAAACCCGCCCGGCCGAAGCTGCCGCCGCGGGAGGCCCAGGCCTGGCTGCTGCGCTCCGCCCCCGGCCTGGCGCGGCTGCTGGTCAAGGAAATGCAGTTCCGCCGCTTGGTGCCTCGGGGCGCCAAAGTGCTGACCCTGCGCCAGCGCAACCACGACCTGTTGTTCCTGCCCCATATCCCGAAGATCGAGGGTCTGAAGGCCCTGCGCATCGCCGAGGAGATCCACCGCTGCCCGGTCTATGGCCGCTACAAGATCTCCAACCAGCAGCTCGACCTGCTGGCCGAACTCCTGCGCCGGACCGGCGGCCGGCGCCTGGTGGTCACCGCCGACGGCGCCCATTTCAACCGCCACGATATCGGCCGCTGGCTCAGCCGCGAGATGGCGGCGCGGGGCGCCGGCCTGACCAGCGGCGACACCGGCCCGGCCCTCTGGATGTTCTGCATCGACACCGCGTTCTACTTCGCCCTGACCGACCGCACGGCCAATGACGCGCCCGAGCGCAATCAGCGCAAGAAGGAAAGGCCCGGCAGCCTGCCGCCGGAAATCGCCGCGGCATTGGCCTTCGCCGCGACGCCCACCGATGACGACGTCATCTGCGATCCCGTCTGCGGCAGCGGCACCCTGCTGGCGGAAGCCCACGCCTACGTCCCGGCGGCCCGCTTGATCGGCGTCGACAGCGATGCCGCCGCCGTGGCCATCGCCCGCGCCAACCTGCGCCATGTGAAGACAGTCGATATCAAGAAGGGCGACGCCCGGCGGCTGGATGTCGAGCCCGGCCGCGTGACGCTGTTCCTGGCCAACCTGCCCTTCGGCAAGCAGTTCGGCACCACCGACAGCAATCCCACGCTCTATCGCAAGATCCTCGCCGACGCGCTCCGCATCGGCGTCCCCGGCCGCTGGCAGGGCATCTACCTGACGTCTGATGACGAATCCTTCCGCAAGGCAAGCGGGGAAGTGCCGGGTCTCAACATCGAATCCCTGTTCCAGGTGAAGGTGCGCGGCGAGCCGGCGACCGCCTACCGCGTCACGCCCTAGGAAATTCACAAAGCCCCGCTTTCGCCACCTTCGCGCCATTAGCGCGCCGAATAAGGCGATTAGGGATCACAGCAATGCCATTTGCTGTGGGGAGGCAACGCCATGATGCAGTCAAGATTGTTCCGGGTGTCCGCGCTTGTGCTGTTGCTGGCGCTGACGGCCTGCGGGACGCGCTCGATCTCCGACTCCGGATATCCGGGAACGCATCAGACCAATCAATTGTACAGCGGCGAACTCAGTGAGTTCGAGGTCCTGGGCTTTGGCCGCAATCAGAGCGTCACCGACGAGATCATCCAGCAGGCCTTCGTGGCGAAGAAGCCCTTCGCCATCAAGGAGCGGTCGCCGATCATGCTCATCCAATCCGGCGCCATGTTTCCCGACGATCAGATGATGGCGCCGATGGCCGGTCACTACGATGTCGGCGGTTTCAGCGGCATCCCCGACCGCTATGCATCGAGCGACAGCGATGCGTCGGCGTCATCCTATTCGATGGCCCTGCGGCTGGTCGCCGCCCGCGGCGGCTATGAAAAGATTGTCGTCTATTGGGGCGTGCTTGAAACGGCGCGGGAAGATCTGGCGACGAAAGCGGTATCATGGGTGCCCTTTGTCGGCGGCGCGATTCCCGATGAGAACCAGCGCATGCGCATCCGCCTCAAATTCGCGCTGATCGATGTCAAATCCGGGCAGTGGGAAATCTATCTGCCCGAACCCCTGGATGACGAAGCGGCGAGCGGACGCTACACCCGGGTTGCGGCCGACCAGGCGCAAGTCAATTTGCTGAAGGAAAATGCCTACAAGGCGGCGGTGCAGCAGATCGCCGATCGCTACTCCGGCTAGGCAGGACCCGACCGCGGCATCTACCGTGTGAAGGCGACGGACTCCGGCCGACCCGGCAGGTCCAGCTTCGCCATCTGCGGCGCCGTCTCCGCGATCACCTTGCCGCGGCGGATGACGAACAGCCGCGGCGGCTTCAGGCGGATGGCCTCCACCGGATCGGCGCATTGCAGCACGACGAGATCGCCGTTGCAGCCTGGCGCCAGGCCATAGCCCTCGAGGCACATGATCCGCGCCGGCCCTTCCGTCACCGCCAGGAAGCAGGCGTGCTTGGCGTCGAGGCCTGTCATCTGCCCCACATGCACGGCCATATGGGCCACTTCCAGCATGTCGCCGCTGCCCATGGAGTACCAGGGATCCATCACGCAATCATGGCCGAAAGCGACGGTGAATCCGGCGGCCATGAATTCCGGCACCCGGGTCATGCCGCGGCGTTTCGGATAGGTGTCGTGGCGGCCCTGGATGGTGATGTTGATCAGCGGATTGGCGATGACGTTGAGCTTGGCTTCCGCCATCAACGCGATCAACTTGCTGAAATAATAATTGTCGACCGAATGCAGCGAGGTGAGATGGGAGCCGGTGACGCGCCCCTGCAACCCCAGCCGCACCGTCTCCGCCGCCAGTGTCTCCACATGGCGCGACAGCGGATCGTCGCTCTCGTCGCAATGCATGTCCACCATCAAGCCGCGCTTGGCCGCGATCTCGCAGAGCGCCTGCACCGATGCCGCGCCCTCAGCCATGGTGCGCTCGAAATGGGGAATGCCGCCGACCACATCGACGCCACGATCCAGGGCCGCCTCGAGCTGTTTCACCGCACCGGGCGAACGGTAATAACCATCCTGCGGGAAGGCGACGAGCTGCAGGTCCAGGTACGGCTGTACGGTCTTCTTCACCTCGAGCAGCGCATCGACAGCCAGCAGCCGCGGATCGCAGATGTCCACATGGCTGCGCACGGCCAGCAACCCCTGGGCCACCGCCCAATCGCAATAGGCCAGCGCGCGCTCCGCCACCGCTTCCTGGGTCAAATGCGGCTTCAGTTCGCCCCAGAGCTGGATGCCCTCCAGCAATGTGCCCGACTTGTTCAGCCGCGGCAGGCCGAGGGAAAGAGTCGCATCCATGTGGAAATGGGAATCGATAAAGGGCGGAGTCACCAAGCGCCCTGTTGCATCGATCTCGCGTGCGCCTTTGGCGACAAGCCGCGGCTCGACCGCGGCGATGCGTCCATCCTTGATGCCGATATCGATTCCCGTGCGGCCATCCGGCAGATTGCCGCCGCGAATGATCAGGTCCATCACCTCTCTCCCTTCCGATAAGGCACCATCAGCGCCCGAGGATAGCCGGCGCGGCGCGACATGACGATCAGCGCCAGGATCGACAGCACGAAGGGCAGCATCAGGAATAGCTGATAGGGCACGTACTGCCCCGCAAGCTGCTGCAGGCGGAGCTGATAGGCGTCGAACAGCGCGAACAGCAGCGCCCCCAGCAACGCCTTGCCCGGCCGCCAACTGCCGAACACCACCAGAGCAATGCAGATCCAGCCGCGTCCGTTGACCATCTCGAAGAAGAAGGCATTGAACGCCGACATGGTCAGAAAGGCGCCGCCGATGGCCATGACGGCGCTTCCCACCATCACCGCACCGATGCGCAGCAGCGTTACGTCGATGCCCTGGGCTTCCACTGCCGCCGGATTCTCGCCGACCGTGCGCACCGCCAGCCCCAGACGGCGTGCGGTACAAAACATAGGCGGCGATGACGACCAGGATGAATGACAGGTAGGTGAGGGGCGTTTGGTGGAAAAGTACTTCGCCGAAGAAGGGAATCAGCGACAGTTGAAACAGGGCTTCGCCAACTAATGGAATCTGCAACAGATCGGTATTTGCGAAAGGTTCGAACGGCGGGATGCGCGGCGGCGAGGTCACCTTCGGGAACAGCACGCGATAGCTGTAATAGGTCAGGCTGCTGGCAAACAGCGTGATGCCGATGCCCACCACATGCTGCGACAGGCCCAGCGGCACCACGAGCACGCCATGCAGCAAACCGAACGCCGCACCCGTCAGCGCGGCCACCAGCACGCCGGTCCAGAGATCGCCGCCGGCATAAACCGTGTACCAGCCGGCGAAGGCGCCGGCGGTCATGATGCCCTCGATCCCCAGGTTCAACACGCCCGCCCGCTCGCAGATCAGCTCCCCCAGCGTGCCGAACACATACGGCGCCGCAATCCGCACCGCCGCGGCCCAGAGCGTCGTCGTCAGAAGGATGTCTATGGCGTCCATTTCAGTTCGTTACAGTTAGAAAAAAATTTCACCACAAAGTCACAAAGATCACGAAGCTAACTCACTAAACGACAAGACGTTTGATTCCATCTCTAAGGAGGCGAACATTGAAATTCATCAGTAGGCCAACGCGCATTCCGCTCAGTTTCAGATATGTGAGAAGCTGCGCTTCGTGGATGGGCAATAAGCGTTCGACCGATTTGAGCTCGACAATCAAATATTGCTCGATAACGAAGTCCAACCTGTAACTACAGTCCAGGGTCATGCCTTTGTAGGTAATTGCGAGCGGCACTTGCCCCTGAAATGCGATGGCATTCTGTCGAAGTTCGAGCGCGAAGCACTCCTCGTAGGCTGACTCAAGCAAGCCGGGTCCAAGGCTCCGGTGAATATCGATCGCTAAGCCAATTACCTTGTTGCTTGCCGGATCGTTACTAATGTCGATATTCATCTTGTTCGCTTCGTGTCCTTTGTGACTTTGTGGTGCATACTACTTTCTTCTACCGCCACCGCACCCGGTACCGCGTGAACATGATCGCCACCACCATGGTCAGCAGGGACGTCGCCACCATCACGTCGGCGATGTAGCTGGGCACGCCGGCGGAGCGGCTCATCGCGTCGGCGCCGACGAACACGCCGGCGACGAAGATCGCCGCCGCGATCACGCCGAGCGGATGCAGGAACGCCAGCATGGCGACGACGATTCCGGCGTAGCCGAAGCCCGGCGAGAGATCGAGCGTCAGGTTGCCCTTCAATCCCGCCACTTCGCTGACGCCGGCCAGGCCCGCCAGCCCACCCGACAGCAACGCCGTCTTCAGCATGACCGCATCCACAGGCATGCCCAGAAACTTCGCCGCCCGCGCGTTGTGGCCGACGGCGCGCATCTCGAATCCGAGAGCCGTGCGCGTATTCACGATCCAGACGGCGACGGCGGTCACGATGGCGATGACGAAGCCCAGATGCAGCCGCTTGCCCTGAATCAATTTCGGCAACGCCGCCTCCGGGATCACCTTGGATGACTGCGGCCAGCCGAGGCCCATGGGATCCTTCAGCGGTCCCTCCAGCAACAGGCTGACGAACAATATGATGATGAAATTGAGCAGCAGTGTGGTGACGACTTCATCGACGCCCAGGCGCGTCTTGAGCAAAGCCGGTCCCAGCAGCGCCACCGCGCCGGCCAAGGCACCCCCGATCATAGAGCAGCGGCACCAGCAATGGCGCCGGCAATTTCAACAATCCCGTCCCGAGAACGACAGTCATGACCGCGGCGAGATAGAACTGCCCTTCGCCGCCGATGTTCCACAGCTTGGCGCGGAAGGCGACGGCGGCGGCGAGGCCGGTGAATATCAGCGGCGTGGCGCGCGTCAGCGTTTCCAGGAGCGCGAAAGACGAACCGGCGGCGCCCTTGATGACCAAACCGAAGGTGCTCAGGGCATCGGCGCCGCTCCACTGCACCAGCAATGCTGCGAATAGCAGGCTGGCGGCAAAGGCGCCCAGCGGCGCCAGCACCATCACCCCCAGCGGCGCCTGTTCCCGGGGCTCAAGCCGCATGGCCGGCGCCCTCCGGATCATGCCCGGCCATCATCAATCCCAGCCGCTCGATCGTCACGGCGGCGCGCGCCATCGGCGCGGACAGCTTGCCGCGATACATCACGGCCACGCGATCGGCGAGCGACAGAAGCTCATCCAGGTCTTCGGAAATCAACAGCACCGAGCCGCCCGCCTTGCGCACCGCCAGCAGCTGCCGATGCACATAGTCGATGGCGCCCACATCGAGACCGCGGGTCGGCTGATTGGCCAGCACCAGCCGCGGCGATTGCGACAGCACGCGGCCGAGGATCAGCTTCTGCATGTTGCCGCCGGACAGCAGCCGCATGGGCGCCGCCGGCGACGGGCACTTCACGTCGTAATCGGCGACGATTTGCTGCGCGAAGCGCCGCGCCCCCGGCCAATCGAGAAAGCCATGACGGAAGAACGGCGGATTGCGGTGAATCTCGGCGATGGCGTTCTCCGCCACCGACATGTCGGCGATGGCGCCCGCGGCGTGGCGGTCCTCGGGTATGCGTGCGACTCCGGCATCGATGAGGGCGCGCGGCCGCCAGTTGCTGATCGCCTTGCCGAACAGCTCAACCGTTCCCGCCGCCGGCGCCGAAAGACCCGACAGCAGATCGGCCAGCGCGCTCTGCCCGTTGCCGGCGACGCCGGCAATGCCGAGGATCTCGCCGTCACGCAATTCGAGCGATACGCCATCCAGCAAGGCCGCGCCGCCGGCGCCGTGAACGCGCACATCGCTGAACCGTACCGCGATCGCACCGGCCGCCTGCGGCTCGATCTTCGGTGGCGGAATCTCCCGCCCGACCATCAGCGTGGCGAGCTCCGTTTTCGATGTCTCTGATGTGCGGCGCTCGGCCACCAGCTTGCCGCCACGCAGCACCAGGATGCGGCTGCTGACCGCCAGAACCTCATTCAGCTTGTGACTGATGAAGATGATCGACAGACCCTTGGCCACCAGCTTCGCCAGTGTCTGGAACAGGGCCGCCGACTCCTGCGGCGTCAGCACGGCGGTTGGTTCGTCCAGGATCAGGATGCGCGCTTCGCGGTAGAGCACCTTCAGGATTTCGACCCGTTGCCGCTCACCGACAGAAAGATCGGCGACCCGCGCTTCGGCATCGATATGCAGGCCGAAATCCGCCGCCAGCTCGCCCAAACGCCGGTGCGCCTTGCGCCGATTCGTCGCGCCGCGCCACAGCGCTTCCGTGCCCAGCATGATGTTATCAAGCACGGTCAGATTGTCGGCCAGTGTGAAATGCTGATGCACCATGCCGATGCCGGCCGCGATCGCCGCGCGCGGCGAGCCTGGCGGCAGCTTTTCGCCGAAGACCTCGATCCCGCCGTCATCGGCCAGGTAGTGGCCGAACAGGATGTTCATCAGCGTGGTCTTGCCGGCGCCGTTCTCGCCCAGCAGCGCGACGATCTCGCCCCGATGCAGATCGAACCCGATCGCATCGTTGGCCAGCAGCGGCCCGAACCGCTTGGTGATGCCGCTGAGGCGGAGGACGGTGTCGGGCCTTGCGGTCATCGTGGGAGCACTATGCCGGGTTCATTGAAGTTAGCAGAAAAGAAAACCCCTCGCCCCTTGGGGGAGAGGGGAAGGGGGGAGGGGTTTCTGCGCGAATGCGCGCCAAGAATCCTATCTCGAAGCGAAGTGGATGCAGGCGTGGATGACTCTGCTCTAGCGGCCATGGCTCATGCGGGTAGTGGATTGAATGATGGGCGCGCTGTTGTGCGCCGGACCCCTCACCCCCTGCCCCCTCTCCCCCAAGGGGAGAGGGGATGTATGAGACCAGCCACTACGACGACTTCGGTTCGCCGTCGTTGATCTCGACGGTGAAGCTGCCGTCCTTGATCGCCTTTTCGCGCTCGCCGACCTTGGCCATCACATCCGCCGGCACCTTGCCCTCGAACGTGCCCAGCGGCGCCAGGCTGCAGCCGCCGGCCTTCATCGCGGAATAGACGCCGTAATCGTCGGCGGTGAACTTGCCGTCCTTCACCTTGCCGATGGCGGTGTCCAGGGTCGGCTCGAAGTGCCAGAGCGCCGAGGCGACGACGGTATCCGGATAATCGGCCTGAGTATCGATCACATTGCCGATGGCCAGGATGCTCCGATCCTTCGCCGCGTCGGAGACGCCGAAGCGCTCGGCATACATGATGTCGGCGCCGGCATCGATCTGCGCCAGGGCCGTCTCCTTCGCCTTCGGCGGATCGAACCAGCTGCCGATGAAGGCGACCTGGAACTTCGCGTCGGCGCGGGTTTCCGCGACGCCGGCCATGAAGGCATTCATCAGCCGGTTCACCTCGGGAATTGGATAGCCGCCCACCATGCCGATGCTGCCGCTCTTGGTCATGGATCCCGCGATCATGCCCGTGAGGTACGAAGCGTCCTGGATATAGTTGTCGAACACCGCAAAGTTCGGCAGCGCCGCGTCCGGCTTGTAGCTGGAGCCGATCAGGAACGCCGTGTCCGGGTAGTCCTTCGCCACCGCGCGCGCCGCCTCTTCGACCGCAAAGGCCTCGCCGATGATCAGCTTGTGACCGGCCTCCGCATATTCGCGCATCACGCGCTCATAGTCGGTGTTGGAGACGCTCTCCGAAAACACATAGGCGATATCGCCCCGTTCCACCGCCGTCGTGGCGGCCTTGTGGATGCGGCTCACCCATTGCTGCTCCACCGGCACCGTATAGATGGCGGCAGTCTTGATCGGATCGGCCGCGAGCGTGCGGCGACCGAGAACAGTCGTTGTGGCGGCCGCGCCGGCCATCAGGCCGAATCCGCGCCGCGTAATCCCTGTCTTGCTCATGCTGTTTCCTTCCCTGTTGTGGGCACCCTTGAGTGCCCTGTTATCGGTCCTCCGGTCGCGCCGGATTTTTTGCTTGCTACGCTACCGGTTTCTTGATTGCCGGCTCTGCCCTTTCTTGCTGAACCCCCTCACCCTCCGCAACGGTCGCTACGCGACCGCTGCTCCACCCTCTCCCCCATTTCATGGGGGCGAGGGGACAATTCAATTTCTGTCCCCTCGCCCCGCTTGCGGGGAGAGGGTTAGGGTGAGGGGAAGTCAGAGTTCCATCCCTGAGTCCTACTGCGCCATCGCCTTCTCCCACACATCGTGGGTCCAAGCGCCTTCCGGCGCCTTGCTGATCACGGGATCGGAGCCGCCGGCCAGCAGGATCTTCACTGTCCGGTCATAGGCGGCGGGATCCAGATAGCCGGTGCCCTTCTCGGACTTGCCGACCAGCTTGGCGATTTCGCCCATCATGCGCTTCTGGTGCTTCTCCGTCTGCGCGCCGGTCTCGTCATTCTCGAGAACGATCATGGCCGCTTCATCGGGATTGGCCACGGCCCAGTCCCAGCCCTTCATCGAGGCCTTCACGAACCGCGCCAGCTTGTCCACCATCGCCGGGTCCTGCAGGCTGGATTCCAGCGTGTAGATGCCGTCTTCCAGCGTGGCGACGCCTTGGTCTTCATAGGGGAACACCACCAGCTCCTCGGCCGGCAGACCGGCATCGATCACCTGCCAATATTCGTTGTAGGTCATGGTGGAGATGCAGTCGGCCTGCTTCTGCAGCAGGGGATCGACGTTGAAACCCTGCTTCAGCACGGTGACGCCATCGGCGCCGCCGGCGGTGCTCAGGCCGAGCGTGCTCATCCAGGACAGGAACGGATATTCATTGCCGGCGAACCAGACGCCCAGGGTCTTGCCCTTGAAGTCTTCCGGCTTTGCGATGCCCGTCTCCTTGCGGCAGGTCAGCATCATGCCCGACTTCTGGAACGGCTGGGCGATGTTCACCAGCGGCACGCCCTTCTCGCGGGTGGCCAGGGCGGAGGGCATCCAATCCAGCACCACGTCGGCGCCGCCGCCGGCGATCACCTGGCTCGGATTGATATCCGGGCCGCCGGCCTTGATGGTCACGTCCAGCCCGGCCTCGTCATAGAAGCCCTTTTCCTTGGCCACGTAGTAGCCGGCAAACTGCGCCTGCGTCACCCATTTGAGCTGCAGGGTCAGGGCATCCGCGGCCTCTGCCTGGGCGCCGAAACCGGCGACCGCGGCTGCCACGGTCATTGCTCCAATCATTCTTCTCATCAGACGTCTCCCATCAGTTGATATTTCAACGGTTTTGCGTTCTTGCACGATAAGACGGGTGCCAGAAGGTGAGGCCCCGTTCCAGAAGGGCCAGAAGCCCATAAAACAACGAGCCCGCCAGGGCGGCAACGGCGATGGTGGCCCAGACGATGTCGACATTCATCTTGTAGACCTCGGTGGAAATCCGGAACCCCATGCCGGAGATCGGCGAACCGAACATCTCCGCCACGATGGCGCCGATCAGCGCCAGGGTGGAGTTGATCTTGAGCGCGTTGAAGATGAAGGGCAGCGCGGCCGGAAGCCGCAGCTGGAAGAAGGTCTGCCAATAGCCGGCGCCATAGGACCGCATCAGGTCCCGCTGCATATGGTCGGAGGCGGCCAGGCCCGCGATGGTATTGATCAGCATGGGAAAGAAGGTCATGACCACGATCACGGCGGCCTTCGATTCCCAGCCGAATCCGAACCACATGACCATGATTGGGGCGATGCCGACGATGGGCACGGCGCTGGCCAGATTGCCCAGGGGCAGCAGGCCGCGCTGCAGGAAGGGGATGCGGTCGGTGGCGACGGCGACGACGAATCCCAGGCCGCAGCCCATCAGGAAGCCGGCGATCACCGATTTCAGGAAGGTCTGCTGGAAATCCAGCCAGAGCATGGGCGCCTGCGCCACGATCTGGTGGCCGATCTGGCTGGGCGCCGGCAGCAGGATCTGCGGCACGCCGAACCCGGTGACGATCACCTGCCAGGCATAGATCAAGCCGACGCCGAACATGGCGGGCACGAACATCACGAAGGCGCGGTTCCTGTCGACCAGACGGCCCATGCTGGCCATTGCCTGCCAGGCCGCCAGGGTCACAGCAATCAGGCAGAGCCAGAATCCGGGATTTGCCGCGCCTGCCATCACGCCATCATTCAGCAGTCGCAGCAGTTCATAGGCCAGACTAAAGGCCAGCATGAAATCGACCGCGGCGATCAGGTTCCGGTTGTCCCGCCGATAGCCGAAGGTCTTCGCACTCCAGGCCAGGACGATGAGCGGCAGGAGATACAGCCAAGGCTGAATCACCTCCGATCCCCAAGGCGTGCCGCCTACGCCGCGGGACCAGAGCATCAGCCCGAGAATGAAGAGCACAGGCGCGGCGAGGAGCGATAGTTTTCTCAAGCTCGCGCCCCCATGCGGCCTTGGGTCACCCGCTCGGTAAAGCCGATGAGCAGGACGAGGATGCAGCCGAGCAGCGCCGCCATCAGCAGCGCCGACCAGATCTGGATCGTCTGGCCGTAATAGGAGCCGGTGAGCAGCCGCGCGCCGAGCCCGGCGGTGGCGCCTGTGGGCAGCTCGCCGACGATGGCGCCGACAAGGCTGATGGCGACCGAGACTTTCAGGCTGGCGAACAGGAAGGGCAGGGACGCCGGCCAGCGCAGCTTCCAGAGTATCTGGCTCTTGCTGGCATTGTAGGTGTGCATGAGATCGAGCTGCAGCACATCCGGCGAGCGCAGCCCTTTCACCATGCCGATGGTGACGGGGAAGAACGACAGGTAGGCCGAGATCGCCGCCTTCGGAATCAAGCCGGTGATGCCGATATTGCCGAGCACGACGATGATCATCGGCGCCACCGCCAGGATCGGCACGGTCTGCGAGGCGACGATCCAGGGCAGCAGGCTGCGGTCGAGCACGCTGAGATGCACGATGCCGATGGCGAGCGCGATGCCCAGCAGCGTGCCGACGATGAAGCCCAGCAGCGTCGCCGAGGCGGTGATCCAGGTGTGATAGAACAGGCTGCGCTTGCTGGTGATCGCCGTACCGGCGGTGGTCTTCCAGAACTCGGTCGCCACCTGGTCCGGCGTCGGCAGCACCGGCCGCTCCATCGACCAGGTGCCTTTGATCAGGTCCTGCGCCGTCCAGTCAGGACCGGCGCGATTCAACTGATCGACCACCTGCGGCGCATTGAGCCAGATGGCGCCCAGATACCACAGCAGGCCGATGATCAGCAGCACCGCGGCCAGGGGCAGCGCGTGCTTCGCCGCGGCGTCCCTAGTCGTCATAGCTATGCCCCGCGCGGAGCGCGAGCCGCACCTTGTGGGCGATCTCCAGGAAGCGCGGCGTCTCCCGCGCATCCAGGTGCGGCCGGGCGGCAGGTCGCAATCGATGGTCTCGATGATGCGGCCGGGGCGCGGGCTCATCACCACGATTCGCGAGGAGAGGAACACGGCCTCGGCAATGGAGTGGGTGACGAAGATGACCGTCTTGCCCGTGCGCTCCCACAACCGCAGGAGCTGCTCGTTCAGATGGTCGCGGGTGATCTCGTCCAGCGCGCCGAACGGCTCGTCCATCAGCAGCAGATCCGGATCGAAGGACAGCGCCCGGGCGATGGACACCCGCTGCTGCATGCCGCCGGAGAGCTGCCAGGGGAATTTCTTCTCGAAGCCGTTGAGGCCCACCATCTCCAGGTTCTTCACCGCCCGCGTCGCGCGCTCGGCCGGCGGCACGCCCATGATCTCCAGCGGCAGGGTCACGTTGCGGATCACGTTGCGCCAGGGATAGAGCGCCGGCGCCTGGAACACATAGCCATAGCCGCGCTCGGCGCGCGCCTGCGCCGGCGTCTTGCCGTTCACGCTGATTTGCCCGCCGGTCGCCTGCTCCAGATCGGCGATCACCCGCAACAGCGTGGTCTTGCCGCAGCCGGACGGGCCGATCAGGGAGACGAACTCGCCCTTGCGGATGTAGAGATCGATGTCGGACAGGGCGTAGACCGGCGTGTCCGCGGTCTGGAAGATCAGCGACAGCTTGCGGATGTCGATGATCGCCTCGGCGCTCGCGGAGTCGTGCACCACCTTCAATGTCGGATTGCTGGACATCGGCGCCGCGGCTAAACCGCGTTGGCGCGTTCGATGATGGCGCGCAGCAGCACGTCGCAGCCGGCGGCCAGATCGGTCTGCTTGGCGTCCTCGATCTCGTTGTGGCTGATGCCGTCCTTGCAAGGCACGAAGATCATGCTCGTCGGCGTCACCCGCGACATATAGACGGAGTCGTGCCCCGCGCCGCTGATGATGCGCCGGTTGCTGAAGCCCAGATCGTCGGTCGCCTTCTTCACAGCGGCGATGCAGTCGTCGGCGAATTTCACCGGCGGCGAATACCAGATCTCCTGGAAATCCATCTCCAGCTTGCGCGTCTTGACGATCTTCTCGCACTCCGCCTTGAAGCTCTCGCCCATCTTCTGCAGGATCCCGGCGTCGGGATGGCGGAAATCGACGGTGAAGAACACCTTCCCCGGAATCACATTCCGCGAATTAGGCGACACCTGCATCATGCCCACGGTGGCGCAGGCGTTCGGCAGGTTGGTCATGCCGATGCGGTTCACCGCCAGCACCATCTCGCTGACGCCCACCAGCGCGTCCTTGCGCCGCTCCATCGGCGTGGGTCCCGCATGGGCGTCCTGCCCGGTGACGGTGATCTCGTACCAGCGGATGCCCTGCACGCCCTCGACCACGCCGATGACTTTGTCCTCGGCCTCCAGGATCGGGCCCTGCTCGATATGGGCCTCGAAGAACGCCGCCACCTCGCGCTTGCCGCAGTCCCGGTCGCCGGCATAGCCGATGCGCTTCAATTCTTCGCCGATGGTCTTGCCGTCGACGTCCTTGCGCGACAGCCCGTAATCCAGGTCGAACGCGCCGGCATAGACGCCGGAGGCGATCATGGCCGGCGCGAAGCGCGAGCCTTCCTCGTTGGTCCAGACCACCACCTCCACCGGCCGCGTGGTCTCGTAGTTGAAGTCGTTCAGGGTGCGCAGCACCTCGAGGCCGGCCATCACGCCGTAATTGCCGTCGAACTTGCCGCCCGAGGGCTGGGTGTCGATATGGCTGCCGGTCATGACCGGCGGCAGGGAGTCGTCCTTGCCCGGCCGCCGCGCGAAGATGTTGCCCATCTTGTCGACGCTGATGCTGCAGCCCGCCTGCTTGCCCCAGGCGACGAACAGGTCGCGCGCCTGCTTGTCCAGGTCGGTCAGCGCCAGGCGGCGCACGCCGCCCTTGTCGGTGGCGCCGATCTTGGCGAGTTCCATCAGGCTGTCCCACAGCCGGTCGCTGTTGATGCGGATATTCGTGCTCAATGTGCTCTCCCAGTTTTTCACCACAAAGTCACAAAGGGCACGAAGCCCTCCCGCCTTGCAGCATCTTTTGTTGCCATGCCGGCTGTCGATTCCCGACTGCCAGCCAACCGCGTCCCCCGCTTTGTGTCCTTTGTGTCTTTGTGGTGAACCCTCTTGCTTGCCTACTCCGCCGCCTTCCTCATCGGGTTGTTCGGATGCTGCGTCCAGTTGAGATAGGGCTTGCCCGTGTCCACCGTCACCATGGTGATGCAATCCGGCACCGGGCAGACATGCATGCACAGGTTACAGCCGACGCATTCCTCGTCAATCACCTCGAACTTGCGGCTGCCGTTCTTCGTGACCGCGCTGATCGACTGGTGCGAGGTGTCCTCGCAGGCGATGTGGCAGAGGCCGCATTTGATGCATTTGTCCTGATCGATGCTGGCGATGATCTTGTAGTTCATGTTCAGGAACTGCCAGTCGGTGACGTTCGGCACCGCCTTGCCGCGGAAATCCTCGATCGTGCGATAGCCCTTGGCGTCCATCCAGTTGGATAGGCCGTCGACCATGTCGTCGACGATCTTGAAGCCGTAATGCATGGCGGCGGTGCAGACCTGCACCGTGCCCGCCGACAGCGCCATGAACTCCGCCCCGTCGCGCCAGTTGGCGATGCCGCCGATGGCCGAGATCGGCAGGCCGCGGGTCTCCTGGTCGCGGGCGATCTCCGCCACCATGTGCAGGGCGATCGGCTTCACCGCCGGGCCGCAATAGCCGCCATGGGTGCCCTTGCCGTCCACCATCGGCTCCGGCGACATCGCGTCGAGATTGATGGCGGTGATGGAATTGATGGTGTTGATCAGCGACACGCCGTCGGCGCCGCCCTTCTTCGCCGCCCGCGCCGGGTTGAGGATGTTGCTGACATTGGGCGTCAGCTTCACCAGCACGGGCATGCGGCTGTTCGCCTTGCACCAGCGGGTGACCATCTCGACATATTCCGGCACCTGGCCGACGGCGGCGCCCATGCCCCGCTCGCTCATGCCGTGGGGGCAGCCGAAATTCAGTTCGACCGCGTCGGCGTTGGTCTCCTCGACGCTCTTCAGGATGTTCTGCCAGGATTTCTCCTCGCAGGGCACCATCAGCGACACCACCATCGCGCGATCCGGCCAGTCGCGCTTCACCTTCTTGATCTCCTGGAGATTGATCTCCAGCGCCCGGTCGGTGATCAGCTCGATATTGTTGAAGCCGACGACCCGGTCGTCGTTCAGATGCATCGCGCCATAGCGCGAGCTCACATTCACGATCGGCGGATCCTCGCCCAGGGTCTTCCACACCACGCCGCCCCAGCCCGCCTTGAAGGCGCGCACGACGTTGTACTCCTTGTCCGTCGGCGGCGCCGAGGCCAGCCAGAACGGATTGGGCGATTTGATGCCGCAGAAGTTCGTGCGCAAGTCAGCCATGGTTCCATCCTCCGTAGGGGCGACCGCTGCGCGATCTTGCCCGCGGGCGCGCGCAGCGCGCCCCTACATACGCAATAATCTATCCATCGCCCGCGCCGCGACCTTGCCGTCCTGCACCGCCGCGACCGTCAAATCCTGCCCGCCGGCAATGCAGTCGCCGCCCGCGAACACATTGGCCAGCGACGTCTGCCGGTCGTCATTCACGGCAATGCGCCCGTCCTTGAGCTGCAGCATCTCGTTGCTGCCGGCCTTCAGCGGATCCGGCACGAACACCTGCCCGATCGCCTTGAACAGCGTGTCGGCCAGCAGGGAGAACTTGTCGCCCGTGCCCATCAGCCGGTTCTTGTCGTCGAGCTGCGTATATTCGAACTCCACTTCCTTCAGCCGCGGCTTGGCGCCATTGCCCGCCCAGCCGACCGCCCGCAGCGGCCGCGCCCAATGCTTGATCTTCACGCCGTTGGTCTGCGCGAATTCCTGCTCGTGCGGCGTGGCGCTCATCTGCCCCGGCCCGCGGCGATAGACGATGGTCACGTCCTCCGCGCCCCAGCCGCTTGCTCTGCACGGCGATATCGATGGCGGTATTGCCGCCGCCGATCACCACCACCTTCCGCCCCACCGGCAGCGCGCCCAGATCCTTCGCCTGGCGCAGCTTCGCGATATAGGCGACGGCGTCCTCGACGCCCGCCAGGTCCTCGCCCTCCACCTGCAGCGCATTGACGCCCGACAGCCCCATGCCCAGGAACACCGCGTCATACTGCTTGCGCAGATCCGCCAGCGTGAAATCCCGCCCCAGCGCCTTGCCCGCACTGCGCCGTGATGCCGCCGATGCTCAGGATGAAATCCACCTCGCGGCCCGCGAAGCCATGCGGCACCTTGTACGCGGCGATGCCATACTCGTTGAGCCCGCCGAGTTTCGCATTCGCCTCCAGCACCGTCACGTCATGGCCCAGCATCGCGAGGCGATGCGCGCAGGACAGCCCCGCCGGCCCGCCGCCCACCACGGCCACGCGCTTGCCCGTCGACGCCTTGCGCTCGAAGGGCTGCATCTTCTTGGTGAACAGCCAGTCCGTCGCGTGCCGCTGCAGCGCGCCGATGCGCACCGGCTTGTGCTCGGAATCGTTGCGCACGCAGGCTTCCTCGCACAGCACCTCGGTCGGGCAGACCCGCGCGCAGGCGCCGCCCATGATGTTCTCCCCCAGGATGTCCATGGCGGAACCCCGGAGGTTGCCGGTGGTGATCTTGCGGATGAAGTTCGGGATGTCGATCCCGGTGGGGCAGGCCTGGATGCAGGGCGCGTCGTAGCAGAAATAGCAGCGGCTCGCCTCGATCAGCGCCTGCTTGGCGTCGAGCGGCGGCTTCGCGTCGTCGAAATTCTCGGCATAGTCGGCGGGCGAAAGCCGTCCGCCGCGCACGTCCGCTGCGCTGTTGCCCATCCTGATGCCTCTGTTTGCCGGCCCGGGGTAACAGAGTCGCGCGACCGCGCCGGTTTTTCTTTGTCTTCAAGGGAATCCTAAGGCAATCTTGACCAACTGGTCAATTATTGTTTCGGCCAGACGACCGGCATTTACGCCTTTCTCGCGCTGCGTATCAGATGATCAAGGGCCAGGACTCTTCATCTCCCGGACGGCCGGACGCGCCCGGCAACGGCCGCGCGCCCGGCAGCAAGCGCGCCGCCAGCGAGGCGCGGCTGCTGAAGGCGGCGGAAGAGGTCTTCGCCCAGACCGGCTTCGCCGGCGCCCGCACCGCCCAGATCGCCCAGCGCGCCGGCCTGCCCAAGGCCAACCTGCATTACTATTTCCGCACCAAGGAGGCGATCTACCAGCGCGTGCTGGAAAACGTGCTGGAGGTCTGGCTCGGCATGGGCGACTCGATCCAGCCCGGCGTCGATCCCACGGAAGCCCTCACCCGCTACATCGCCGCCAAGGTGGAACATTCCCGCCGCCGCCCCTTCGCCTCGAAGGTCTTCGCCAACGAGATCCTGCACGGCGCACCGCAGCTCAAAGGCTACCTGCGCAGCGACCTCCGCAAATGGGTCGACGCGAAAGCCAGGATCATCGAAGGCTGGTCCGCCGCCGGCAAAATGGCCCCCGTCGACGGCCGCCATCTCCTGTTTTTGATCTGGGCCATGACCCAAACCTACGCCGATTTCGACGTGCAGGTGGCGGCGGTGCTCGGCCGCGACCGCCTCGCCCCGCAGGGACTACCAGGAAGCGACGGCGCTGATCACGCGGCTGCTGTTGGCGGGGTGCGGGTTGAAGGGCTAGGTCAACGAACGCAAATTCACCCGTAGGGGCGGGTTTCAAACCCGCCCTGTCGATGAAACGCAAACACGCCAGGACGCAAAAATTTCGTAGGGGCGACCTGCGGTCGCCCGTTAACCGCCGTGCCGCATCCGGGCGACCGCAGGTCGCCCCTACATTTCGTCTCTGTGTTTTTGTCGAAACAAGAAGGGCGGGTTTGAAACCCGCCCCTACAGGGTTCTCGCCGATCGGCCGTCACGGCGCCTCGACACACCCGCTCTGCGCTGATTATTCCCCGCCCGCGCACGGCGCGCTGCAATAGGCGGAATCCCGGCACATATTTTCCATGTCGTTCCACTCACCGGCGCTCCACTCGCCATCGGTGCAACCGCAGAGGCTAGCCAGCATGCAGGTCGCGATCACCATTCGCTGTCGTGTGAAATGCCTCAAGATCTCAACCGCCTGCGAACTAGACTGTCGGAATCATGCCATTCTGCGTCATGATCATACATACGAGCGATTTGCTCCAGTGTTCTCGAAACATATGGATGCTCGAATGCGACGGCCTCCGACCAGCTGCGATACTTAGCTGCTAATTTGCGTTCGTCATCACCGCCTTCGCCACGCCACACCGCGCCACGCGAATTGTAGACCCCCGTAGCCATTCCGTCGGACAGGTCCTTCGTGGCAATTTCCTCGATTGCATCTCGCACGGGCTCGCATGGCCAAATACCGTCTTCGCCAATCGGCGATTTTGCGAGCAGTTCCCCGATCGCATGATCTCCTGCCGCTTCGCGAGCATGCTGCCGACATAACTCTCGCAGCTCGCGAAGCCAAGCTACTAGTTCCTCTGCATCGATTGTACCGTCGTCGAGTGTTCCGGGAATACGTCTCACACGAGTTAACAGAGTATGCGTGGCGACAGCGACTCCAGCAGCAGCTTCTTTACCAGCAGATCGCCATTCCGGAGGATCATCACCGCCGTCCTTCCGCCGGTAGGTAAGGGCCAGGGCCTGCATGAAGAGGCGTGGAGACTTCGAAACCTGCTTCTCCAAGTTTGGTATGCCATACTTGGTGTGATCCAGCGCAGTTATATACATGAACTCTAATCGCGAACGCTCATCGATCGTCACTTCCGGTCGACCTTGCAGCGATTCAAACGCATCCGCGATGTCATGCGACGAAAGCTTAAGATGAGTAGCAGTCTCGGATGTATTGGTTGCGACCTCGGCTAGCAGTCGAGCTAACCGTGACGATTCTACCTCGTCCCAGTTCATTCTCACTGCAAAGAATGCCGCCTTCGGCCGCTTTGCCTCCAGTAGCCGATCAATGAGCTCATTTAGCTCTACTGAGTCCTGACGATCCCAGCGGGGATAGACTTCATGCCAGTATCGAATGCGCAAGGACTCCGGTAGACCGTCAACTAATCGCCACGTCGTGCTCCTGAATGGAGCACATTCTAGGAGGCGTACAATCTTATCTTCTCCGTTTTTTTTCTTGGCGGCAAACACGTGTATTAGGTCGGACAAGATTTATCGCGATCTCCGTTATCAAGTCGTGACAAGTAACCATGCATACAGTTATCGACCTTGGCCCTTAACTGAGCAGATTGTTCTGACACCAACCTATCGAGAAAATCGGGCGCATGCTCGGCATTAATGATGCCTCCAGCGAGATGCCATCCAATGATTAGCTCTGCATTACCAGAGTGGCACAGCCGCAATATGCCCTCACAGCCTAGTTTGCCCCAAATGTCCTGGAGCGCTTTCATGCGAAGCTTACCTATGCGCTCCTCTCGTTTCCTATGATCGAAATTGCCTTGCTCTAGTTCGTCAAACGACTCTTCAACCCAATGCTCTGCGAAAAGCCATTTATTGAGAACCACCGGGTCATCAGCAACCAACAAGTCGTAGGCATCTTGCGCGCGGCTTCTTGATTGATCAGAAAGCTCGCGCTTCCAGCCATGGCGTGTAAAGGCGTACAGACGTATGCGCTCGCGCAAATACGCCTTGCTCTCGTCGTCAATGCCCGAACTTGCCCAAGCAACAACAAGCTCCCAAACCTTTTCCTGGTCCTCCTGAGGGATTCCATGAAGATGCTGGACTAGATCACCGAGAGTTTGCTGATCATGGTGCGGCCATGCGAGCGCGATATCCAGAGCCTTTCGCCGCATCTTGTAGTCAAGAGCCCGTACCACTGGTTGGCCGGCACCCGATGCATCGTTGCGCCAACGAGGGCGATAGTTGTGTGATCCGCTTTGTGGGCCGGTTTCGAACTGCTGAACGCAGAGGCGCCAGCCAATTCGATGAAAGCGCTTTATCAGTGATTCTTAGGGTCGACACTCGCTGTTCAACTGTTGCGGCAGTTTGTGGCATCCATGAACGAAAAAGAGATGCAAGTGTCCTTTCAGGCTTGTTGGCCCAATTGTCGTGGATTTCCACTTCCGAGAGCTTCGCAAGAATCCAAGCGACGCGAAGCAAACGCTCGGGTTTCCAAGCAAGCAACTCCAGTGCCCACAGAGCCCGGTTCGCGGGCATCCGCTAAACATGCTGCTGTCAGCCGACTTCATTAAGGCGTGGACGGTTGGTTCCTCACTCCTGAGATCCTCATCGAGGAGGTCCAAGAATTCATCGGGAGCTGCTTCCGCATACCTCGGCAGATCATCCTTTTGCGAAAACCATGTGGTAGATTTGACTGGCGTCAACACGTTTCGAACCAGCGTGTTGAATTCGAGCTGGTACATTGATGTTCAGCCTGTCTCTAAACAGATTGTGGCCATGCACTGAAAGCAGAACAAGCGTCTCGCAAATTCCGTCTCGTAGCGCTTCGGAATGATCCCTTGCCTTGCCATATAAGTTTGCGGCCCACCGCTTGTCTTCCGGGAGATCCAACGCCGGGTCAACTTCGCGTAGCACGCCCGTGGCGATATCAAAGAAACGCTCGAGATCCGCCTTTGTTATTGAACGATGGACTGCGTAAAGAGCGTCAATCTTTGATACGACGCCACGATGTTTGGCCACAGCCCAAAGAGGCGTCTCGTCGGACTCCAGGAGTTCAGTTACCGTCTGCTCGATGTTCTCATAGGTATCCCCTGCGAGCTTTTCCAAGACAACCTGATCGGCTCTCTGTTCGGCATTCCAAGCGCCGACAAGAAGCAGCGGGATAAGCTTTCAGCAAGACCGTTGTTGTTCGCCCACGGCGGAGACTTCATCGCAGATTTCAGATAGCCGACACCGCAGGATCGTTGTTGATTGCCCAGTTTCACGCGAAAGGCGGTCGATTTCGTCCTTGCTAATTCCCACTACTCATGGCGACAGCAAAAGGTTCATCATGGAGGATGCCAAGGGCAATATCCGGCTTTCCTTCAATCGTGTTCCGTCTGCAGCAAACGATAGTGTGTTGCTTCTTGTGAAGGTCAGCCAACTCGACTTCGACTTTCGGGGAAGCAACATCAGCGATGAAGCTTGACGATGTTCTGGTCACTCGTCGCAGAGCATCGACCGATCGAATGACTATTGCCCGAATCGTGAGTTTCGCTTGGAGATGTTCCGATCTCCTCAAGACAGCGATGCGACAAAGCCAAGCGCTTCACCTTCGGAGATGACCTGTGATCGTAAGAATTTGTTCCCGGAGGCCTGCTCAACCACTTTCCAAAATCGCCTTTGTGAATGCTGATAGGCTCTCCAAACAGCTCCTTCTTGAGTTCGGGATCAGTTACACCGGCCCACTGCTTCCAGCATTCGTCAAGCGACATGACACCGTCGATTGCAACACCTAGCCTTTCTGCAAGCCAGCTTTGGGCAGGTACCGATTGTTCAAGCCACTGCTCCAGGTCGCTGGCGTCGAATGCCCTTACATCTTTCCATTCATTCCTTGCTCGCTTTCTTTTCGCCCAGTCGCCTTTGGCGTGCCACCTCGGCGTTACGAACACGAAAGTGGTCTCGCGTCTTACTTTTGGTGGAATGCTTCGAAGTCGTGCCGAATAGTCTTCTTCAGCCTTCTGCTGAGGGGTTTTGTCGCAGCCAAATTCCCAGCCTGAACTTCCCGCAGGTATCCATGGCGTTGCGGTATCCGTTTGAACCCGACCGTCCCAGCCCTTTCTCTGAGAATTCTCGTAGGCGGGAAAATCAACCTGCGTGATGTTTGCGCCAGTTGAACTAATGAGCTTGCGTAGCAAGACCGATAGCAATGAACGCGCTTCAAGTTTGTCAGCCCATGCGGCGATCTGCTGTGCCGTGATGTTCATAAAACCTGCTGTGTATGCGCGAACGGCGATCTCTTTCTCCATTTCTCGGGCCCGGCTCTCATCAAATAATGCCTGGCGCTTGAGCAAGTCTTCGCCCTTCGCGCCAAAGGCCTTCTGCAGGCGAAGCGCCATTTCGGATGAGAGGGATGCCTTCCCATTCAGGAGATTGGACAAAGCCGGGCGACTGACGCCGAGAAGCTCTGCCGCTTTTTCGACTGAGAGCCCCGGCGGTAGTACCGAATGCCGGATGAAAGAGCCTGGGTGTGCTGATTCTGCGATGCGTTTCCGAGCCATAGCCAACGCCTTTGATTGTTCGTATTGTGTAAAGTAACACTTTACACAATGCCCTTGCAAGGCCTGAAAGCACTAAGGAGCTTCATGCGTGGATTACTCCCAGCCAAGTTAGAGACCACCGAAATGCACACCGGCGGCGAGCCCGTGCGCATCGTCACCTCCGGCTATCCGCCCATCCCCGGCGACACCATCCTCGCCAAGCGGCGCTATGCCCGCGAGAACCTGGATCACCTGCGCAAGCTCCTGATGTTCGAGCCGCGCGGGCATTTCGATATGTATGGCGTCTCGCCGGTGGAGCCCGACTCCCCGGCGCCGATCTCGCCGTGCTGTTCATCCACAACGAGGGCTACAGCACCATGTGCGGCCATGCGGTCATCGCGCTCGGCCGCTGGGCGGTCGATACCGGCCGCGTGAAGCTCACCGCCCCCGAGACCATCGTCAACATCCAATGCCCCTGCGGCCTGGTGCGCGCCCGGGTGGCGATCGAGGACGGCAAGGCCGGCGCGGTCGCCTTCGAAAGCGTGCCGGCCTTCGCCTTCGCCCTCGACCGCGCGGTGGAGGTGCCCGGCCATGGCCGCGTCCATCTGGATATCGGCTATGGCGGCGCCTTCTATGGGCTGGTGCCGGCCTCGCGCTTCGGCCTGGATGTCAGGCGCTCGCGCACCCGCGATCTCGTCGATGCCGCCGCCGCGGTGACCGAGGCGGCGAAGCAGCAGATCCCGCTGGAGCATCCCGACGACGCCGATCTCGCCTTCCTCTACGGCACGATCCTCACCGACGGCGCGGACGAGTTCAGCGACGCGCCGAGCGCCAACATCTGCGTCTTCGCCGAACGCGAGGTGGACCGCAGCCCCACCGGCAGCGGCGTCACCGCGCGCATCGCCGTGCAGCTCGCCAAGGGACTCATTCGCCTGGGCCAGACGCGCAAGTTCGAAAGCATCACCGGCGCCATCTTCACGGGGAAGGCGCTGCGATCAGCGCAAGGCCGGCCGCTTCGACGCCGTGACAGTCGAAGTCTCCGGCCGCGCCCACTACACGGGCACGGCGACCTTCACCTACGAACCCGGCGACGAAATCGGGCAGGGGTTCCTGCTGCAGATAGGTCATGGCGAAATTAGAACTAGATCGTCCCCTCTCCCCTTGTGGGAGAGGGTGCGCAACATCCGCGTCCGCGGATGTTGCGCGGGTGAGGGGACTTCACGCCGACCGGCAGAGTTCGCGAATCGTCGCGACCACGCCATCAAGATTCTTCATAACTTCCTCATCCGGAAAGCGCGCCACCCGAAATCCCCTCGCGCGGAACCAGCGATCGCGCCGCTCGTCATACTCGGCGTTGAAATCATGGGTAACACCGTCCACCTCGACGATAAGGCGGCAATCGAAGCACACGAAGTCGGCGATGAAGGGACCGATGGGACACTGGCGGCGGAATTTGTAGTCACCTGCAGCCCGGTTGCGGAGCGCCATCCAGAGAAGCTGCTCGCCTTTGGTGGATTGGCGCCGTAGGCCGCGGGCGTGTTCGGAGGATTGCATGAGCGATAGTTATAACAATCTGTGATTGAGTCAAGAAACCCCTCACCCGCGCAACATCCGCGCTGCGGATGTTGCGCACCCTCTCCCACAAGGGGAGAGGGGACATTGGAGTTTGACCGCGCCGACGCAGTACCTTTCCTTGACAATTCATAGGAATTTGTTCTATACTGACGCCGCAAAACCCTCATCGAGAATTTGTATGTCGGAATATGGAATGCATCGCATGGATTCCCGCCGCAGGTCTGTCGCGCCCGCCCGGCAGGTGATTCCCTTGCATGGCATCGTTCCACAAAAACTGGGTCCCCGACACATCGCGCCAACGGCATGCCGGATTGCCAAAGCGGATCAGACACTTAGGTCCGGGTTTTCGGCGCCCGGACCCACCGGCAAACTCTCTGCAATCATTGGCCTTTTCCGGCGGGAAATAGCGCAAAATACACCCGCGCGCCCGGCCACCTCGCCGCATTGACTGCGGACCCCGCCCTGCCATTCTCCGCCCGCGGGGAAGCAGCGCAGCATAGGGCGACGCACATGAAACCCACCGTCTTCATCCACACCAACGAGAAGCAGATCGTCGGCGCCATCGTCTCCGCCTATTCCCTGAAGCGGAATTCGCCCAACGCGGACAAGTTCGACGTGCGCGTGCTCGAGGTGAAGGACTTCCCGTTCCTGCGCGCCCGCCATGGCGAGAAATTCCTCCGCGGCGGCGTCGAGCGCGTCTGGGACATGGACGACCTGCAATCCTTCACGCCGCTCCGCTTCGCGCCGCCGGCGCTGATGGGTTATGAAGGCCGCGCCGCGATCATCGATCCCGACATCTTCGCCGCCGGCGATGTCTGGGAGCTGCTGTCGCGGGACATGCAGGGCAAGGCGCTGATGTGCCGGGCGCGCGGCGGCCATAACGGCCGCAAGGAATATCTGGCGTCGTCGGTGATGCTATTGGATTGCGCGAAACTCAAACATTGGCGCGTGGAAGAAAACTTCGCCGAGATGTTCGCGTTCAAGCGCGACTATCTCGACTGGATTTCGCTGGCGCTGGAGCCGCGGGAATCAATCGGCTTGTTGGAGGAGGGGTGGAATCATTTCGACACCCTCAACGAGAATACCAAGCTGCTGCACAACACCAAGCGCCGCACCCAGCCCTGGAAGACCGGCCTGCCCGTCGACTTCACGCCGCGCGAAATCCACAAGGGCTATATCTCCACCGGCTGGATGATCGGCGCGGTCAATGCGCTGCTCGGCACGGCGTCGCCCTTCGCCACCTACAAGCGCCATCCCGATCGGCGGCAGGAGGAATTCTTCTTCGGCCTGCTGCGGGAATGCCTGGACCAGGGGCTGGTGAGCGAGAGCATGCTGCGCGGCGAGATGGCCAAGAACCACATCCGCCACGACGCCCTCGGCATGCTGCAGCGGGCGCCGAAACTGGCGCAAGCGGCCTGATGCGCGCGGCGCCCTACACCGCGGCGCTGCGCACCCGCGCCACCGCCTGCTGCCAGCCGGCATACAGCGAGTCCCGCTGGTCGGCGTTCATGGCGGGCTCGAAGCGCCGGTCGCGCTGCCAGCGCTTGCCGATGTCGGCGGTGGACTGGAACACGCCGGCATGCAGGCCCGCGAGATACGCGGCCCCCAGCGCCGTCGTCTCCGTCACCACCGGCCGCTCCACCGGCAGGTCGAGGATGTCGGCCAGGAACTGCATGACCCAGTCGTTCTTGACCATGCCGCCATCCACCCGCAGCGCCGTCAGCTTCGTGCCGCTGTCACTCTCCATGGCGGCCATGAGATCCCGGGTCTGGTAGCACACGGCCTCCAGCGCCGAGCGCACGATTTCGGCGATGCCGGTGTCGCGCGTCAGGCCGAAGATCGCGCCGCGGGCCGTCGGATCCCAGTAGGGCGCGCCCAGCCCGGTGAAGGCCGGCACCAGATAGACGCCGTTGTTCGACCGCAGCGACGCCGCCAGCCCCGCCGTCTCGCCCGCCTGGCCGATCAGCTTGAGGCCGTCGCGCAGCCATTGCACCGCGGCGCCGGCGACGAAGATGCTGCCCTCGATGGCGTAGCTGGTCTTGCCCTTGAGCCGGTAGGCCACGGTGCTGACCAGCCGGTTTTTCGATTCCACCGCCTTGTCGCCGGTGTTCAGCAGAACGAAACAGCCCGTGCCGTAAGTGCTCTTGATCATGCCCGGCGCGAAACAGGCCTGGCCCACCAGCGCCGCCTGCTGATCGCCGGCGATACCGGTGATCGGCCAGGCCGCGCCGAACAGACTTTTGTCGGTGGCGCCGAAATCGCCGGAACTGTCGCGCACTTCCGGCAGCAGCGAGCGCGGGATCTTCAGCAGCCGCAACAGGTCGTCATCCCATTCCTGCGTGCGGATGTTGAACAGCATCGTGCGCGACGCGTTGGTGGCGTCGGTAGCATGCACCTTGCCGCCGGTCAGCCGCCACAGCAGGAAGCAGTCGATCGTGCCGAAGGCCAGCTCGCCCTTCTCGGCCAGCGCCCGCGCGCCCGGCCACATTGTCCAGCAGCCAGGCGATCTTGGTGGCGGAAAAATACGGATCGATCAGCAGGCCCGTGCGCTCCTGCACCAGCTTGCCATGGCCGCCGGCATTCAGCGTGCGGCACAGCTCCGCCGTCCGCCGGTCCTGCCAGACGATGGCGCGATGGATCGGCACGCCGGTCTTGCGGTTCCAGATGACCGCCGTCTCCCGCTGGTTGGTGATGCCGATGGCGGCCACGTCCGCCGGCTTGACGCGGGCCTTTTCGACCACGCCGCGGACCACGGCGACGGTATCGTTCCAGATCCGGTCGGCGTCATGCTCGACCCAGCCATCCGCCGGATAATGCTGGGGCAATTCCGCCTGGGCGACTCCGGCCGGCTCGCCGTCGCGGTCGAACAGGATGGCCCGGCTGCTGGTCGTGCCCTGGTCGATCGCCAGGATGTATGTCGGCGCCATGATCCCCCCGGTGTCTCTGTGACGTGTTTTGTTGTTTTCGGGATTGATGATCGGAAGCGCGGAGAACTATTGTCAACCGCTCCTGAATGTTGTGATGTGAAAATATCAACGAAAACGCCGATCCCGTATGAAACGGGACGCGATACGGGAGGTTCTATACAGCCATGAATCACGAACTGCGTCATGAGCAGATTCTCGATCTCGTGCGCCAGCGGGGCTTTGTCTCCGTCGAGGCGCTGGCCGAGCATTTCGACGTCACGCCGCAGACCATCCGCCGCGACGTCAATCTGCTCTGCTCGCAGGAACGCCTGCGGCGCTATCACGGCGGCGCCGGATTGCCGTCGAGCGTCGAGAACACCGCCTACCAGGCGCGGCAGGTGCATTGCCTGGAAGAGAAGCGCCGCATCGCGCAACTCGTCGCGCGGCATATCCCCGACGACGCCTCGCTGTTCATCAACATCGGCACCACGACCGAGGAGGTGGCGCGCGCCCTGCTGCGCCATCGCGGCCTGCGGGTGATCACCAACAATCTGCAGGTGGCGAGCATTCTCAGCCAGAATGAGGATTTCGAAGTCATCGTCGCCGGCGGCGTGGTGCGCAGCCGCGACCGCGGCGTGGTCGGCGAAACCACCATCGATTTCCTCGGCCAGTTCAAAGTGGATTTCGGCATCATCGGCATCAGCGGCATCGACGTCGATGGCTCGCTCCTGGATTTCGATCACCGGGAAGTCCGCGCGTCGCGCTGCATCATCGCCAACTCGCGGCAGATCTTCCTGGTCACCGACCACACCAAGTTCGGCCGCCGCGCCATGGTGCGCCTCGGCAGCCTGCAGGATATCGACGCCATCTTCACCGACCGCCGGCCGCCGGCCTCGATCGTCGCCAAGCTCGGCGAGCATGGCGTGGTGCTGCATATGGTCGACGAGCTGGCCGACGATAACGTCGCGGCGATGCCGCCGGCCGCCATGCCGCCCGTTGCCGCAAGGCGGTAATCGCTCATGTTCATTTTCGTTTTCGCGCAAATGGAACCGATAAAATTTCGTTTGTGAAAATAATATTGCTGTCCTACCGTCGCTGCGAAAGCCGGGGGCATTTCAAGCTTTGATGTCCCGACCGCGGATGAACCGCGGCGGGGCAACCCAGAAAACCGGCAGTCACAGGGGAGGGCGGGACGTTGCTCCAATCGGACGCGTCCGGATCTGTCGATCTGTTCATCGTCGGCGGCGGCATCAATGGGGCCGGCATCGCCCGCGACGCCGCGGGCCGCGGGCTGAAAGTCCTGCTCGCCGAGCAGGCCGACCTCGCCAGCGCCACCTCGTCGGCCAGCACCAAGCTGATCCATGGCGGCCTGCGCTATCTCGAATATTACGAGTTCCGCCTGGTGCGCGAGGCGCTGATCGAGCGCGAGGTGCTGCTGAAGGCCGCCCCCCACATCATCTGGCCGCTGACCTTCGTGCTGCCCCATGTGTCGGCGCTGCGCCCGGCCTGGATGGTCCGGCTGGGATTGTTCCTCTACGACCATCTCGGCGGCCGCGAAAAGCTGCCGGCTTCCCGCGGCCTGGATCTGCGCCGCGATCCCGCCGGCGCGCCGCTGCGCGACAGCTACGGCAAGGCCTTCAGCTACAGCGACTGCTGGGTCGACGATGCGCGGCTGGTGGCGCTGAACGCCCGCGATGCCGCCGACCATGGGGCCACCATCCTGACGCGCACCCGCTGCACCGGCGCGCGGCGCATCGGCGACCGCTGGATCGCCACCCTGCAGAATGTCGCCAGCGGCGAGACGCGGGAGATCACCGCCCGGGTGCTGGTCAACGCCGCGGGACCGTGGGTCGCCGATTTCATCGACACCGTGGGCGTCAAGCGCAAGCACGCGCTGCGGCTGGTCAAGGGCAGCCACATCATCGTGCCGAAGCTGTTCGATGGCGCCCAGGCCTACATCCTGCAGAACGACGACCGGCGCATCGTCTTTGCGATCCCCTATGAGCAGGACTTCACGCTGATCGGCACCACCGATCTGACCTATGAGGGCGATCCGGCGCAGGTGCGAATCTCGGCCGAGGAGACCGACTATCTCTGTTCGGTTATCAACCGCTATTTCAAGCGCAACATCGCGCCGGCCGACGTGGTCCGCACCTATTCCGGCGTGCGGCCGCTCTATGACGACGCGGCGCAGAACGCCTCGGCCGTCACCCGCGATTACGTGTTCGAAGTGGATACGGACGGTCCGCCACTGCTGTCGATCTTCGGCGGCAAGATCACCACCTTCCGCAAACTGGCCGAGCATGCGCTGGACCGGCTGCGGGACCTGCTGCCGCAGATGGGTCCGGCCTGGACCGCCAGCGGTGTGCTGCCCGGTGGCGACATGCCAGACGCGGATTTCGAACGCTTCCTCGCCGAAGCCCGTACCGACTGGCCGTGGCTGCCGGCCGACCTGGCGCGGCGCTTGGCCCGCGCCTATGGCACGCGCATGCAGCGCATCCTCGCCAATGCCGGCTCCCTGGCCAATCTGGGCCGGCATTTCGGCGACGGACTCTATGAGCGGGAAGTGCGCTACCTGATGGATCAGGAATGGGCGATGAGCGCCGACGATGTGCTGTGGCGCCGCTCGAAGCTGGGGCTGCATGTGGCGCGGGACACCGCCGCCACCCTGGAATCATGGTTTGCCGCAACCGCACCGGCTGCCGTCCGCGGCGCCCAGGCCGGTGTGGCATGAGCAAGAGACAGAATACTCGATTTCAGGCACGCGCCTGGATGGCCGGCGGGGCTGAGGGGCCTTTCCCCGAAACCGGCAGCGCTAAGACTAAGGCCCAGCTTTTGGGAGGTCCGTAATGAAGATGAGTAGCAGAAGTCTGGGTGCAGGCCGATGGCTGGCCGGCGCGGCAGCGATTGCCGTCGTCGGTGCAGTCACGGTCCTGATACCCGCTCCCGCTCAAGCCGACATGGCGGCGGCGGAGAAATGGGTCGATCAGGAGTTCCAGCCCTCCACGCTGTCGCGCGACGATCAGCTGAAGGAGATGGATTGGTTCATCAAGGCGGCAGAGCCGTTCAAGGGCATGGAAGTCAACGTGCTGTCGGAAACCATCCCGACGCACACCTATGAGTCGGAGACCCTGACCAAGGCCTTCGAAGAAATCACCGGCATCAAGGTCAATCACCAGCTGCTGGGCGAAGGCGAAGTGGTGCAGGCGGTGCAAACGCAGATGCAGACCAACCGCAATCTGTATGACGCCTACATCAACGACTCCGATCTCATCGGCACGCATTCGCGCCTGCAAAGCGCCGTGAACCTCAGCGACTGGATGGCCGGCGAAGGCAAGGCCGTCACCAATCCGGGGCTGGATATCGACGACTTCATCGGCAAGGCCTTCACCACCGGCCCGGACGGCAAGCTCTGGCAGTTGCCTGACCAGCAGTTCGCCAATCTGTACTGGTTCCGCAAGGACTGGTTCGACCGCCAGGATCTGAAGGACAAGTTCAAGGCCAAGTACGGCTACGACCTTGGCGTTCCCGTGAACTGGTCGGCCTATGAGGACATCGCCGAATTCTTCACCAA
Source organism: uncultured Alphaproteobacteria bacterium (assembly GCA_963851215.1). Lineage (GTDB taxonomy): Bacteria > Pseudomonadota > Alphaproteobacteria > Dongiales > Dongiaceae > DATKFM01. Next base: position 99,115 of record CAWKOG010000019.1, on the reverse strand, counting down.
CGACGTGAAGGAAATCGACGGCGTCCGCGTCTATGGCCATATGGACTACGGCAAGCGCGCGCCTGACCTGGGCTGGCGCATGACCGACGCCTGGCTGTCCATGGCCGGCGCCACCTCGCCGGGCCTGCCGAACGGCCGGCCGATCGACGAGTGGGGCATCCGCATGGAAGAAGGCTCCTGCAATCCCGCAGGCGCCGCGGTCTCCCGCGGCGGCGGCACCAACGCTCCGGCGTCGGTCTATGCCATCGCCAAGTGGGACGAGTGGCTGCGCAAATACGCGCCGCCAGGCTCCGCCGACCTCGACTTCTATCAGTCGCTGCCGGCGCTCTCCCAGGGCAACGTGGCCCAGCAGATCTTCTGGTACACGGCTTTCACCGCGTCGATGGTCGCGCCCAAGAGCGCGGGCAATAACACGGTGGACGACGCCGGCAATCCGCTCTGGCGGATGGCGCCGTCGCCGCACGGCCCGTACTGGAAGGACGGCATGAAGCTGGGCTATCAGGACGCGGGTTCCTGGACGCTGTTCAAGTCCACCCCGGTCGACCGCCGCTCGGCGGCGTGGCTCTATGCGCAGTTCGTGGTGTCGAAGACGGTGGATGTGAAGAAGTCCCAGGTTGGACTGACCGTCATCCGCGACAGCACGATCCGGCATGAGTCCTTCACCAAGCGCGCGCCACAGCTCGGCGGCCTGGTCGAGTTCTACCGCTCGCCCGACCGCGTGAACTGGACGCCGACCGGCGTGAACGTTCCCGACTATCCGAGGCTGGCACAAATCTGGTGGCAGCAGATCGGTGACGTGAACTCCGGCGCCTTCACCCCGCAGGAAGCGATAAATCGTCTCGCCGATGAAATGGACCTGACGATGTCCCGCATGCAGGCGGCGGACGAGCAGGCCCAGACCTACGGCGGTTGCGGGCCTCGGCTCAACGAGGCGAAGGATCCGAACGAGTGGCTGGGCAAGCCCAACGGCCCGGCCGCCAAGCTCGATAACGAAAAGCCGCAGGGCGAGACCGTCTCCTATGACGAGCTCGTGAAGCGCTGGGGCTCAAACTAGAGCAGCATCTTTCCGGGGAGCACCACTGGTGCTCCCCGGATTTCTTCAGTTAGACTGGAATGTCCGGCACGCACTCGGGAAAGCGACGATCCGCATCATGTCACTTGAACTTCGGAATGTGACAAAGCGCGTGGGCGCCGAAACCTATATTCACGCGACCAACCTGGTCTTCGAGCAGGGCAGCTTCAACATCCTGCTGGGCACGACGCTTGCCGGCAAGACAACGCTGATGCAACTGATGGCCGGACTCGAGCAGCCGACGTCGGGGGAGATTTGGTTCCAGGGCAAGAACGTCGCCCGCGTGCCCGTGCAAAAGCGCAATGTCTCGATGGTCTACCAGCAATTCATCAACTATCCGAATTTCACGGTGTTCGAGAACATCGCGTCGCCGCTGCGCGTCGCCGGCATGGGCCGGCAGGAAATCGAAGCGCGGGTGCAGAAGGTCGCCGATCTGCTGCGCCTGGCCCCGATGCTCAAGCGCCGGCCGAACGAACTATCCGGCGGCCAGCAACAGCGCACCGCCATCGCGCGCGCCCTGGTGAAGGACTCCGACCTGATCCTGCTGGACGAGCCGCTGGCCAATCTGGACTACAAGCTGCGCGAGGAGCTGCGCGACGAATTGCCGAAGCTCTTCGCCGGCCGCGACTGCATCGTGGTCTATGCCACGACCGAGCCTTCAGAGGCGCTGCTCTTCGGCGGCAACACGGCGACCCTGCATGAAGGCCGAGTGACGCAGTTCGGCCCGACATCCGCGATCTACCGCCGGCCCAACACGCTGCTCAGCGCCCAGGTCTTCTCCGATCCGCCGATCAATGTGGCAAAGGTCATCAAAAGGGGCGACGAAATCCAGCTCGGCGAGGGCGTGACATGGCGCGCGGGCAAGAATGCTCAACGCATGCCCGACGGAAGCTATACGATCGGGATCCGCCCCCATCACATCACGCCGGCGGCGCGAAACCACGGCGCTGCCACGCTGGAGGGACGCGTCCTCGTCGCTGAACTTTCGGGATCGGAGAGCGTCCTGCATTTCAACATGAACGGCCAGACCTGGGTGTCGCAATCCCATGGCATCCATCCATTCCCGGTGGGGTCGACCGCGAAGCTCTATGTGGATGTGGATCAGAGCTTTTTCTTCGATGCCGACGACAAGCTGATTGCGGGGAACGCCTGATGGCCAGAATCACGCTCCGCGATCTTCGGCACAGCTATTATCCCAATCCATCGAATGAGGACGATTGGGCACTGAAGAAGCTGTCGCTCGATTGGGATGACGGCGGCGCCTATGCGCTCCTCGGTCCGTCGGGTTGCGGCAAGACCACGCTGCTCAATGTCATCTCCGGCCTCATCCGGCCGACTGAAGGCCAGATCCTGTTCGACGGCCATGACGTGACGGAGGCGACGCCGGAGAAGCGCAACATCGCCCAGGTGTTCCAGTTCCCGGTCATCTACGACACCATGACCGTCTACAACAATCTCGCATTCCCGCTGCGCAACCGGGGCGTCGCCGAGGCCGATGTCGACAAGAAGGTGCGTGAGATCGCCCATATGCTCGATCTCGATCATCGGCTCGACAAGCGCGCCTCCGGACTCACCGCCGACGGCAAGCAGAAGATCTCGCTCGGCCGCGGACTGGTGCGTTCCGACGTCGCCGTCATCATGTTCGACGAGCCGCTGACCGTGATCGATCCTCATCTCAAATGGGTCCTGCGCTCCAAGTTGAAGGAGCTGCACAACCGCATCCGGCGGACAATGATTTATGTGACCCACGACCAGACGGAGGCGCTCACCTTCGCCGATCAGGTGGTGGTGATGAACAACGGCATGGTGGTGCAGATCGGCACGCCGGTGGAACTGTTCGAGCGGCCGAAGCATACCTTCGTCGGGCATTTTATCGGCTCGCCTGGCATGAATCTGCTGCCCTGCGTGGTCGAAAACGGCAACGCCATGTTTGCGAGCCAGCCGATCGAAACGGTGAATGCGAAGGCCTATCGCGGCAACGGCAAGCAGCTCGAGCTGGGCGTCCGGCCGGAATTCGTGCGCTTCGCGCCCACGGGCATTCCCGTGCAGATCTCGAAGGTCGCCGACGCCGGCCGCTACCGTATCGTCGAGACGCGGCATCCCCAGGCGGTCATCAAGCTTCTGGTGCCTGAAGGCACCGAGATCCCGGGCGGCACCGCGCATCTGCAACTCGATCCCGCCCATACGCAGGTCTATGAAGACGGTTGGATGGTGACCTGATCCCATGAAAAAAGCCGTCAACCAGAAAGCCTGGTTCTTCGTCCTGCCGGTGGTCGTGCTGGTGGCATTCAATGCCATCATCCCGCTGATGACGGTGGTCAACTACTCGGTGCAGGAGACTTTCGGCGACAACGAGTTCTTCTGGGCCGGCGTGCGCTGGTTCGAGGAAGTGCTGCATTCCGATCGCTTCCATGCGGCGCTTCTGCGCCAGTTGATCTTCACCGGCATCATCCTGGCCATTCAGATACCCCTCGGCCTCATCGTCGCCCTGGCCATGCCGCGCAAAGGCCCCTGGGTGTCGGTATGCCTGGTGTTGATGGCCTTGCCGCTGCTGATTCCCTGGAATGTCGTCGGTTCCATGTGGAACATCCTGGCCCTGCCCGATATCGGCCTGCTCGGCCGCGCGCTCAACGCGATCGGCTGGGACTACAACTACACGCGGCATCCCTTGGACGCCTGGTTCACCTTGGTGCTGATGGATGTCTGGCATTGGACGTCGCTGGTGGCGCTCCTCTGCTATGCAGGGTTGGTATCGATCCCCGACGCCTATTATCAGGCGGCGAAAGTGGATGGGGCGCGGCCCTGGGCGGTGTTCCGATATATCCAGCTGCCGAAGCTGAAGCATGTCCTGACCATCGCCATCCTGCTGCGCTTCATGGACAGCTTCATGATCTACACGGAGTCGAAAGTGCTCACCGGCGGCGGGCCTGGCAATGCGACGACGTTCCTGTCGATCGATCTGGACAAGATCGCCCTCGGCCAGTTCGACCTGGGGCCGGCGGGCGCCATGTCGATCATCTACTTCCTGATCATCCTGGTGCTGAGCTGGCTGTTCTACACGCTGATGATGCGGAATGAGGATAAATCATGAGGCGCCTGGGCTGGCTGATTCCGGTGGTCTACATCCTGTTCCTGATGCTGCCGATCTATTGGCTGATCAACATGTCGTTCAAATCGACGAACGAGATTCTCGGGTCCTTCACGCTATACCCGCATCAATTCACTCTCGACAGCTATCGGGAGATCCTGACCAACCCGGTCTGGTACATGGGCTATGTCAATTCGATCAGCTACGTGCTCCTCAACACGGTTATCTCGGTAACGGTCGCACTGCCCGCGGCTTATGCCTTCTCGCGCTACAGATTCCTGGGCGACAAGCATCTGTTCTTCTGGCTGCTGACCAATCGCATGGCGCCGGCGGCGGTGTTCGCGCTGCCGTTCTATCAGCTCTATTCGGCGGTCGGCCTGTTCGACACGCCGATTGCCGTCGCGCTGGCCCACACGCTGTTCAACGTGCCGCTGGCTGTGTGGATCCTCGAAGGCTTCATGTCCGGCGTGCCGAAGGAGCTGGACGAGACCGCCTATGTGGACGGATATTCCTTCCCGCGCTTCTTCGTCCGCATCTTCATCCCGACGATCGCGGCGGGCATCGGCGTCGCCTGCTTTTTCTGCTTCATGTTTTCCTGGGTCGAGCTGCTGCTGGCCAAGACGCTGACGGCGGTAGCAGCCAAGCCGATCGCCGCCGTCATGACCCGCACGGCGAGCGCCTCGGGCTATGAGCTGGGGCTGCTGGCGGCGGCGGGCACCCTCACCATCATCCCCGGCGCCTTCGTGATCTATTTCGTGCGCAACTACATCGCCAAGGGCTTTGCCCTCGGCCGCGTTTGAGCGGAGAGCCGCGCCATGGAAAACACGTCGCTGCTCACCTGGATGGCCTGGACCTGGCCGACCGCGGCATTCTTCATCTTCATCCTGGCTCTGCCTCTGCGGCATGTCGGTGTGGGAGTATTTCAGCCCGGGCGGCGCGCCGCGCCGCGGCATCCTCAGCCTCGACACCACCCGCGGCGACCGGCTGTTCATCTCGCTCTTGGGCAGCGCGTTCATCTTCCTCGCCTGGCTCGGCATCATGGGCACGCCGCTCTGGGGCGGCCTGGTCATCGCGTTGATCTATGCCTTCGCGGTGTTCCGCTGGGTGTGAGCAAACCCTAACGATTTCAACAATCTCCCGTTCCCTTGCGGGGGTGGCGGTTAGGCCACCCCCTTTCTTTTGCGGTTTTTCCCGCCCATACTCCCGCCCCCCGCCGCCCATCCCCAAGAAAGAAAATACGAAGGTTGACCATGGATTTCATTTTCATGCTGACGCGGGAAGACCAGACCATCGAGGATTGCCTCGAGGTCTATGAACTCGATCCGCGCTGTTCCGCTGGCCCATGTGGGCTTCAAGGATGTGGGCGTTCCCGTGGAGACGCTGCGCAAGCTCCATGACCGGATCAAGCAGGACGGCCGCCTCAGCTATATGGAAGTGGTGAGCACCAGCCCCGAATCCTGCCTGCGTTCGGCGGAAGTTGGCGCCAAGCTGGGCGTCGACTGCCTGATGGGCGGCACCCAGGTGAAAGAGGTGATGGCGATCCTCAAAGGAAGCAAATCCGGCTACTACCCGTTCCCCGGCATTCCCCAGGGGCATCCGACCAAGCTCGGCGGCAGCGTCGAGCGGATCGGCGCCGACACCAAGGCGATGGTCGAGGCGGGCTGCGCCGGCGTCGATCTCCTGGCCTATCGCGCCACCGAAGCGGATCCGCTCGAGCTGATTCGCGCCGCGCGGGCCGCCACCAAGAAACCCGTGGTGGTCGCCGGCAACGTGAACTCGCCGCAGCGCATCCGCGATGTGGCGGCGGCGGGCGCCGATCTCTTCACCATCGGCACGGCAGCGCTCGATGGCAGCTTCGCGCCGCGCTTCGGCCTGCTGTCGAATCAGCTGCGCCTGATCCTCGATGCCTGCCGCGGAGACCAGAAGCCCGCGCACCGCCTGATCCGCGCGGCATCGCATCCATGATCTTCGGGGTCCCATGATTCTCGGGATCGATGTCGGCAGCCAGAGCCTGAAGGCGGTGCTGCTGGACGATAAGCTGCGCACCATCGGCAGCGGCCGCCGCGGCTATGCCATCGATTTCCCGCAGCCGGGCTGGGCGGAGCAGAGTCCCGCGGTGTGGGAGCATGCGCTCGGCCCGGCGATCGCCGAGGCGCTGGCGGCGGCGGGGCGCAAGCCCGCGCGATGTCGACAGCGCTCGGCATCGCCGGCCAGCTCGATGGCTGCATTGCGGTCGATGGCTCGGGCGCCGCGCTGGCGCCCTGCCTGATCTGGATGGACCGGCGGGCAGACGACGATCTCGCCGATCTTCGCGGCGTCGCCGGGGAATGATTTCTTCCGCACCCGCACCGGCGCCAATCTGGATGGCAGCCATATGGCGCCGAAAGCGCGATGGCTGCTGGCACAGGGGCAAGCGGCCGGCGCGATTTCATCAGCCCGTGAGCTATCTGGTGGAGCGGCTGACCGGCGAAGCCGTGATCGATCACGGCATGGCCTCGACGAGTCTGGTTTATGATCTGAAGACCGGCGCCTATGCCGGCGATCTGCTCGATCTCTTCGGCTTGAAGGCGGCGCAGTTTCCGCGGGTGGATCGCAGCGAAGCGGCCGCCGGCACACTCAGCGCTCGCGGGGCAGGGCTGACGGGCTTGCCGGCGGGGATCGTCGTCGCCGTCGGCACGGGCGACGATTTCTCGACGCCGCTGGGAGCAGGCGTGGCAACGCCCGGGATCGTCGCCAATGTGCTGGGCACGGCCGAGGTGACCGGAGCATTGGACCCACGGCCGCTGATCGATCCCCAGGGTCTGGTGGAGACGCACCGCTATGTCGGCGCCGATCTCAACTATATCGAGAATCCCGGCTGGATTTGCGGCGGGGCGCTGGAATGGCTGCGGGTGCTGCTGTCGATCCCGGATTTCGCCGAATTCGACCGCCGCGCCGCTGAGGCGCCGCCGGGCTGCGACGGCCTGCTGTTCCTGCCTTCGCTGACCGGCGCCATGACGCCGGAGTGGATCGCCGGGGCACGCGGCTGTTTCTACGGATTGACTCCATCGCACACCGCCGGCCACCTGGCGCGCGCGGCGCTGGAGGGCACCGCCTTCGGCCTGAAGGACGTGGCCGGCCGGCTCAAGGAAATGGGCGTCGCCGCCGATCGTGTGCGGCTGCTCGGCGGCGGTGCCCGCAGCCGCCTCTGGGCGCAGATCCGCGCCGATATCACCGGCCTGCCGGTGGAGCGCTCGGCCATCGCCGACAGTTCGGCCGTCGGCGCGGGGCTGCTGGCGGCGGTGGCGTCCGGCCGGATTCCCAACCTCGCGGCGGCCGCATCGTCGGTCAGCGCCATCGCCGAAACGATCGAACCCGACAGGAAACACCGCACCGCCTATGACGACGCCTATGGCCGCTATCGCCGCCTGTTCGAGTCGCTGAAGCCGATGTATTTCAGCGCGTAGTGCTACCGAAATCCGTACTGGCTCGCCCGCCCGCGCTGTTGGTTGCCGCGCCGATCGTATTCAGGCGGGATTTCGACTTCCTTCAGCCGCTCTCGGATGGCGCCGCCGACATAGATTTGCGGTTCGGAAGGCGTGAGGTTCTCGGCAGTTTCCCGAGCTGCGACGGTCTCGCTTGGCCTGTTCGAAAGCATCGATGAACGATACCGCTCCTGGCGCAGCGCCTGATTGAAATAGGCATCGCCGAAATAGGTGAACTCGTTTTCGTTGCTGCAGCCGAAGGATGTCCGGTCGCTCGCGGGACGCGGTGATGATCAAGCGTATTTCTCATTCTTCAGCGGCTCGATGAAGCTCCCGGAATAGCAGGCAGAGACGACGATCAATCCGCCATTTTATGCCGGAGGCATCCAGCATCTCGGTTCAACTCATCGGCGTGGAGATCTGTTGAGTACATAGCGGTGGGAATCGACGGAAAGGACGCCGGGCGAGCCATGGGAAGTGAGAAACAGGAACAGAATGTCTTCGTCCGCGATTCATGCAGCTTGGCGATCCGCTGGCAGCAGACGCTCTCAGGTTGCTGACGCTGGCCAGCGGGATGCTGTCGACGGTATCGTGAGTGATTGATCAGGCTTGACGGAACGGCCGCCGGCATCGAACCGTTCGGCGAACAACGCTGCAATCTTTTCTGATCTCACTGCGGAATACATTCTGCGGGGCGTAGCTGCCGAAGCCGACGAAATAGAGGTCGGCTATGCCTGGCCGCTCGCCATCAGCGCATGCGCGCTATCGCATCGCTCCAGCAGATCGCGCTGGGAGTAGAAGATCGAACTCGATGTCGATATCGAATGAGGCACTGGATTCGCCGTCTTCGGACCCCGCGGCGGCTTCGTCCTCGGCTGCGTGCTCTAGTCTAACAAGGTCCGGCCTGACGAAAGCGCCGATCAGCAGCATGGCTCAGCAGCGGCTGACCGCAGGCCTCTCAAGCGATAGGTGATGCGGAGCGAACGGGCCAAAGTGTGTCAGTGCACCAGACGACAGGCGATGAACACGGTAGGCGACGTACCAAGCCTGATAGAGCCATGTCCGCCGTTCCTGGGCTAATGCGATACCGCATCAGCGGCTGGCATGGCACCGACAATGGCAAGCAGCGAACAAGCGGGAGCAGCATCGACGCGATGACGATGACGGCAAAACCACGGATGCCCTGGGGATCGCGTGCAGCGCCGAGATGGCATAGGTCGACGACAAACGTCAGCAGGCAGGAAGCAACCAGCATGCTGAACCAGCCGGATCTCAGCGGCAAATTCAGAGTGCGAAATGCCGCGCCATCTGACGGTGGCATAGGCAATGCCGCCGAGGCAGCGATGGCGACGAGAGATGCCAGTGCCTGGCCGTGCCCGATACGACGAACTGCCGCCGTCCCACCGGCTTGAATCCGGCGACGCGCAGGCCGGTCCGCAGATTCTGCAATAAGCGCGCGCATCCACCCGGCAGGGCGGTCGCGCGGCGGTTCGGCTGGGCAGGTTGCCCCAGGGGCCGGTCATAGAATCTCTCTCGTCAGGTATCTCACGGACGCACTCTTCGCTACATTGGTTGTAACTCGGTTAAGAGGAGCAGACTTGCCAGCATGTGCGATCGTCACAGGGTCACCATACGGCATACAAATGCTTGAGCGCCGGGCCTCCAGTGTTTGACAATGGCGCGACTTACGCCGCTATCACCACTCATTCCGGAGGGACCGCATGCTGAAAATCTGGGGCCGCGCCAATTCGATGAATGTGCAGAAGGCCATGTGGGCCGTGGGCGAGCTGGGCATCCCCCATGAGCGCATCGATGCCGGCGGCAAGTTCGGCGGGCTCGATACGCCGCAATATCTGGCGATGAATCCGAACAAGCGCATTCCCGTCATCGACGACGGCGGCGCCATCGTCTGGGAATCCGGCGCGGTCGTGCGCTATCTCGCGGCCCGTTATGGCAGCGGCAGCCTGTGGCCGGCCGATCCGGGCGAGCGCGCCCGCGCCGATCAGTGGATGGACTGGAAGCAGACCACGCTGTCGCCGCCGCTGTCCGTGGCGTTCATGGGCCTGGTGCGGACAGCGGCCGACAAGCGCAACCAGTCGGCGATCGATGCCGCGGCGGTGGAACTCGGCGCGCTGTATGGCCTGCTCGACAAGCAGCTCCAGGGCCGGAAATTCATTGCCGGCGACCATCTCACCATCGGCGACATTCCCGTCGGCGCCACCTGCTACCGCTATTTCACCCTCCCGATTGCGCGGCCGGCGATGCCGAACCTGGAGGCCTGGTACAAGCGCTTGCAGGAACGGCCGGCCTATCGGCAACATGTCATGGTGTCCTATGAAGATCTGCGTGTGCCGGGCGCCTGAATACAACCCGGCTTGATCCGTGCCGCCATTCGCGCCACTGTCGCCGCTCGACCCGGCAAAGCGGCCGGTCGTCGCCAAGAAAATCCCGTCACCACGAACCCTTTAGCCGGAGCCGTTTTCCATGACCGCGCGTCCGATCATCATCGATACCGATCCCGGCCAGGACGATGCCGTCGCCATCCTGCTGGCGCTGGCCAGCCCGCAGGAGCTGGAGGTCATCGGCATCACCGCCGTCGCCGGCAATGTGCCGCTGGCGCTGACCGAAAAGAACGCCCGCCGCATCTGCGAGCTGGCCGGCCGTCCGGACATCAAGGTCTATGCCGGCGCCGAGCGGCCGCTGATCCTGCCGCTGCAGACCGCCGAAGCGGTGCATGGCGCCACCGGCCTGGATGGCCCCGACCTGCCGGAGCCGAAAATGCAAACCGCGCCGGGCCACGCCGTCCGATTTCCTGGTCGACACGCTGCGCGCCCGGCCAGTCCGGCACCGTCACGCTATGCCTGCTCGGGCCGCACACCAATCTGGCGCTGGCGATGGTCAAGGCGCCTGATATCGTGCCGCGCATCCGCGAGATCGTGATGATGGGCGGCGCGGTGTTCGAGGGCGGCAACTCGACTCCTTCGGCGGAGTTCAACATCCTGGTCGATCCCCATGCCGCCGATGTGGTGTTCCGCTCCGGCGTGCCGATCACCGTCATGCCCCTGGATGTCAGCCACAAGGCGCTGACCACCCGCGCTCGCGTCGACCGCATCCGCGCGCTCGGCACGCCGGTCGCGACCGCGGTGGCCAAGATGCTGGAGTTCTTCGAGCGCTATGACGAGCAGAAATACGGCACCGACGGCGCGCCGCTGCACGATCCCTGCGTCATCTCCTTCCTGCTGCAGCCCGACCTGTTCAAGGGCCGCAAGGTCAATGTCGCCATCGAAACCGCCAGCCCGCTCACCCTCGGCATGACCGTGACCGACTGGTGGAAGGTCACCGACCGCGCGCCCAACGCGACGGTCATGACTGACATCGACGCCGATGCCTACTACGCGCTGCTGACCGAGCGGCTGGCGCGCCTCTAACGGCGATCCACCTCGCGCTGGCCGCAGTAAAAAATCGAATAATTTCCGGCGCTTGCGGTCACCAGGCCAACGCGGCTTCGATGCTCGCATTGCCTGTATTTCCCAGCCCAATTGCTAACCGGTACCGGCCCGGCAGGCGCATTTCGCTCTTGCGGGCGAAAACGGCCTGCGCCTATCCTGAGTTCAATGATGGGGAAACAAAGTTGATACATGGGAATAATGGGCGTCCCGGGCCGGAATCGGCTGGCCGCGGGGTGCTTGGTCACGGCTCCGTCCCGCCGGGACGGATAAGTGGGAGCGTCCGGCAGGAAACATAAGTCCGCGGGCCGGGCGGTGGACAATCAAACAATAAGCGGGGAAGGCTATGGCAGACTTACCGAATTCAATCAACATCATCTTCACCGAGTTCTACTACTGGATAACCGTCGTCATCATGTTCCTGATTCATGTCGGCTTCTGCACCTACGAAGTCGGCGTCAGCAGGCGCAAGAACCACATGACCACGCTGATGAAGAACGCCATGGTCATACCGGTCGTGGGCGTCACCTTCTATCTCTTCGGCTGGTGGTTCTACTCCTCCATGATCAACGGCTGGCCGTTCGGAGATCTGGCGACAGCGTCCTTTGCAACACCTTGGAGTGAGCTGATGGGCGCGCATATGGGCGGCGCACCGGCCAGTTCGGATCTGACCGCAACCGACACCGCCCTCTGGGCACGGTTGAACGGCGTGTTCTGGGCGGCGTTCCTCTTGTTCTCCTGGACTACGGCGTCGATCGTCTCTGGCTCCATCATCGAGCGGGTGAAATCAGGCGCCTTCTGGCTGATCGCCGTGATGCTCGGCTCCTGCACCTGGATCATCGATGCTGCCTGGGGCTGGCACTATGCCGGCTGGATGGTGAAGTATCTCGGCTACCACGATGCCTATGCGTCCGGCGTGGTGCATGCCATCGCCGGCGGCACATGCCTTGCGGTGCTGATCAATCTCGGTCCGCGCATCGGCAAGTTCCGGCCCGACGGAACGCCGCGCAACATCCCGCCGCAGAATCCCTGGCTGGTCTGCATCGGCCTGTTCCTGATCTACACCGGCTTCTGGGGGTTCTACGCCGCCTGCAACATTCCTATCTTCGACGTACAGGCGGGCGATGGCGTGTTCTACTCGGCGACCAACATCTATCTGCAGCCGACGACGCTCTCCGCCATAACCTTCAACTTCATCATGGCACTGTGCGGCGGGTTGATGGCCGCCTACATCGTCTCGAAGGGAGATCCGTTCTGGACCTTCTCCGGCGGCCTCGCCGGCGTCATCGGCACTTCGGCCGGCAACGATCTCTACCACCCGGTTCAAGCGTTGATCATCGCGGCTATCATCGTGGTGATCATCTACAAGCTGCACTACTGGGTGGAACGGCGCTTCAAACTCGACGATGCGGTCGGCGCAGTTGCGGTACACGGCTACACGGGTTTCCTCGGCGTGTTCATTGCCGGGTTTGTCCTGTGGGGCTACCCATCCTCGCCCGATGCTTTGCTAGGCCATGAAACCCCCTGGGCGGTGATCACGCCATGGGGTCAGTTTGTCGGCGCCGTCATCATGTTCTTCGTCCTCGGCTTCATTCCCGGATACATCCTGTCCTGGATCCTGAAGAAGGCCAATTTGCTGCGGGTACCGCGGGAAGTTGAGCTTGCCGGCCTCGACTACGATACGCAGTCGATCGTCATGCAGGAGGACAAGGAGATCATCGAAGTATCAATCGCGGCGGCACGTTCGCCCGGCGCGGCTGAATAACTCGCGAATCGGAGAGAAATCATGAGCACAGGAAACTTTGCAAACTGGGATGGCGACCTGACGCTGCTCGGCCCCATCTACCCGTTCGTTGGGTCTGAAATGTTGATGGTCATCCTTGCGGTGATCTTCTGGATAGGCTGGCACGTCTGGCAGATCCGCATGGAGAATCAGATGCACGACGAGGCTGCCGCCAAGTTGCGGCAGGCGGGAAATCTGCAGAAGGCCGTCGAAACCGAACGCGTCATCGAACGGTTCTAACGCAGCGATAGTTTCGTATGTAGCGGGCGCCGGATTGATTTCCGGCGCCCGTTTTCTTTTGGCGGAACGCCGACGCAGTGTGCCTTGACCAATTCTCTACCGGTAACCTTGGTGCACACCATATTGCTTGGTGCTTTCCGGCGGATTGATCGGACAGGCCCGGGCGGCGTATAAATGGCGTGCCGCCATTCAAAGCTACAAAGAACAAGAACGGACCCAGGGCGGGGGCCGAAAGTAACAGGGGTACAGTCAGGTCATGGGGAGCCGCCGGGCGATTCTTGCGGCCAAGTCACATCGGGACGTTGCCTGCCGGACGCGCAGTTCTCCTGTGTCGTGCCGCAAGGCTGATCTCAACTCCCCGTTTCACGATTGCAATGCATTCAGATTCTGCCGCCACGCGCGAATCGCGGACGGGCGGCGTCTAACTTGTCGGTCAAACAGGGAGCATAAGATGTCAACAATAGTGACCGGATCGGACCAGCAGCTGCACCGAACGATCGATTGGAAGGGCGCCTTCTGGGTCGCCAGCGGCGTTCCGGCGCTGGTTCTCTTCTCCATCGGCGGCATCGGCGGCATCGGCGGCACGGCTGCTTTCGCCATCTGGGCCGTTTCGATGTTCCTGGGCTTCGTGCAGTCCTTCACCTATGCGGAGATCGCCGGCCTGTTTCCGAACAAGTCGGGCGGCGCTTCCGTCTATGGCGCGGCCGCCTGGATCAAATACGGCAAGTTCATCGCCCCGCTTTCGGTGTGGTGCAACTGGCTGGCCTGGACTCCCGTGCTGTCGCTCGGCTGTGCGATCGCGGCCGGCTATATTCTCAACGGCATTGCACCCATTCCCGGAGCCGACTCGCCGGCGGTCGTCGATTGGCTTGCCAATCCTGCGAACAGCGCCGCCATCGCCGGCATGACACCGGAAGATGCGGCCGCCGCGGCGATCGGGGCGCTGACGCCGACAATGCAGACCTGGACCCTGTTCAGCTTCGAGATCGAGGGGTTCACGACATTCTCGATCGGCACGCCGTTCTTCATCGGCGCTGTTCTCATGTTGATCGTGTTCGCGATCCAGCATCGCGGCATTCTCAACACGGCGAGAACGCAGATGATCATCGGTCTGGTGATCGTTATCACCATGCTCATTTTCGGCATCGTGCCGTTGCTGCAAGGCAAGGTGGTCGCGGCGAACTTCTCGCCAATGGTGCCGATAACAGGCGCATGGAATCTTGAGGGCTGGACCTTGGTGTTCGGCGGCCTGTTCATCGCCGCCTGGTCGACTTACGCCTTCGAGACGTCCATCTGCTACACCCGGGAATTCAAGAATCCGGCGACGGATACATTCAAGGCGATCTTCTATTCCGGCCTGCTGTGCATCCTGATCTATATCCTGGTTCCCTTCACGTTCCAGGGCGTGCTCGGCGTTGCCGGCATGACGGACCCGGCTGTCGTCGCGGGCACCGGCGTTGCCGCCGCCATGGCGCATATGGTCGGCGGCGGTCCTGCACTCGAGGGCATCCTCGTCATCCTCATGATCCTGGCGTTGCTGCTGGCCATCATGACGGCGATGGCGGGATCCTCACGGACCCTGTATCAGGGCTCGGTCGACGGTTGGCTGCCGCGCTATCTCAGCCATGTGAACAGCCATGGCGCGCCCACCCGCGCCATGTGGACCGATCTCTGCTTCAATCTGATCCTGCTGACCTTCGCGGCGTCGGATGCGGGCAGCTACTATCATCATCCTCGCCCTCTCAAACTGCGGGTACATCATCTTCAACTTCCTCAACCTGCATTCCGGATGGATCCATCGCATGGATTCCGGCCATGTGCGGCGTCCCTATCGGGCGCCGACCTTCATCCTCGCCCTCGGCGCCATCTTCGCCTTCCTGAACGCGTTCCTGATGGGAGCAGGGGCGGCGGTATGGGATCTGGATCCGGAGAAGGGCATCGATCCCCTGTGGGGCGGCCTGCTCGCAGCGGCGCTGATCATTCCGGTCTTCTGGTACCGGCATTATGTGCAGGACGGCGGCAAGTTCCCGCCGCAGATGATGGAGGATCTGGGGCTTAAGGAGGGGCAGGGCCTGGGCGAACGAAAGGCCGGCATATTGCCCTATGTCGTTTTGATTGCTGGCTTGGCCGTGGTCCTGATCGCAAAATGGATCGTCGGCTGAGCTGGATTTGACGCAAGCCTATCAAGTCTACGCGGCGGGGCTTTCGCGGGCCCCGCCGTTTCCTTTCTAGCTCTCTGCCTGCGCCGCCTTGCGTTCCCGGTACATGACATAGAGGCCGCTGGCGGCCAGCACCGCCGTTCCCCCCAGCGTCGACCATCCCGGGACGTCGCCGAACCAGACAAAGCCGACAATCGCCGCCCAGACGAGCTGGAGATAGACGAACGGCGCCAGCAACGCCGCGGGGGCCAGCGTCAGCGCCCGGATCAGGATGTAGTGGGCGATGCCGCCGACCGCGCCGACCAGGATCATCAGCATCCAGCCCTGCAGATCGGGATTGCGCCATTGACCGGGAATGAGCACGACGACGGTCGTGACCAGCAAGCCGACGGAAACCGAGTGGGCGAGCGTCGTCACCGAGGAGTCGTACCGGCTCAGAATCCGGGTCGTGATCTGATACAGCGCAAAACAGACCGCGCTGCCCAGCGGCAGCAGATAGGCCCAATGGATCATGCCGAATCCCGGCCGGATGATCAGCATGACCGCGAGAAAGCCGACGATGACGGCGGCCCATCGGCGCGGACCTACCTTCTCCCCCAGCAAAGGCACGGAGAACGCCGCCACCAGCAGCGGCGAGACGAAGCCGATGGCCGTCGCCTCGGCCAAGGGGATGTAACTCACCGCCGCGAAGAAGAACACCGTCGAGCCCAGCATCAAAGCCGAGCGCAGCAGCTGCAGTTTCAGCCGCGATGTGCGCAGAACGGTCGTGACCGACTGCCGTCGGAAGAACAACGGCAGGATCGCCAGATGGAACAGATAGCGAGCCCAGCTGATCTGCCAGATATTGTAGTCCGCCGTCAGCGCCTTGCCCGTGGCATCCATGATCACGAACAGGAACACGGCAAGCAGCATGAGCAGAATGCCGCGCAACGGCATATGCGCGGCAGCAGCCGGCGCCAACGCAGGGGCGATATCGGAGGAGGGCGCCATGCCGGCCTGTCAGATCCGGTCACACCGGCTGTGCGGCGCTGGCGGCGACGCCAAGACGGTGCCGCGCGGCCTCGTCGATGGCGGCCCGCAACTTGGGGTCGCTGTCGACGATCTGGTTGAAATCGCGGGCCAGCAGCACCAGCAGATGGCAATAGCCGATGGCGGTCACGTCGGCCATGCGCGGCATATTGTGCAGCAGCGCGATCTCGCCGAAGAAGTCGCCGCTGCCCAACCGCGCCGGTTCCGGCCGCACCATCACCTCGACGGCGCCGGAGGCGATGAAATACATGGCGTCGCCGCGCTCGTCCTTGGCGACGATGCGGGTACCCGGCACGACGAAGCGCGGCCGCAGCAGCCGGGCCAGCTCGGCACGGCGCTGGGCATCGAACTGGGCGAACAGCGGCACCCGGCCGATCAGCTGATCGCTCTGAAGCTGGACATCAAGCGGCGGACTGAGGTCGATGCCGCGCCAGCGCTCGCCGATGCGCCGCCGCAGGTCGGTATGCACTTCGCCGCTGATCAGGGATTGGGACAGCATGGAATCGAATTCATCGGCCTCGAGCTGCGCCGCCACGCGCTCGAGATAGCGCCGTTCCAGCGCCTGGGCGTAGTCGGGATATTGCAGCTTCATCGCCTCCAGCGCCTGCTCGATACGGTCGAGCCGTTGCTCGATGATCTCCGAGAGTTTCTTGCCGGTGTCGGCGCCGAGGAGCGGAGTCAACTGGCGCCGGGTAAAGACGACCAGCTGCCGCACCACCATGTTGGAAATGAGCAAGGCTTCGAAACGGCGCGACAAGGCATAGGCCAGCAACCGGCTGTGGCCGGTGCGCTGCTGCAGCCACGCCGCGGCGCGCAGCGACCGCGTGTATCGCAGGGCGTGACGCGTCGCTGTTTCGTAACCGGCGGCGCCGCCGATCTTGGCGCCGTCAATCAGCCATCCGGTTCGCGCCAGCAGGCGCTGGATAATATGGCGGGAGATCGTGCGGGCCTTGAATCGCTTCATCAGCAGGCGTTGCTCCCGCTGTGCCAGGGCGATGCAGCCGATGTCCAGCAACTGCGCCGGGGTAAGGTCGGCTTCGGTGCGCAGGCGCTCCTGCGCCCGTTCGATCCGCAGCTTGTACTCATCATCGAGCACCGCC
Organism: uncultured Alphaproteobacteria bacterium; assembly: GCA_963851215.1. GTDB lineage: Bacteria > Pseudomonadota > Alphaproteobacteria > Dongiales > Dongiaceae > DATKFM01. The sequence goes on along the minus strand of CAWKOG010000019.1, from coordinate 81,734 downwards.
GTCGCCGGCTCGCTCAACCCATCGCTGGCCGCCGCACTGTCGATGCCCTCCTTGATCGCCGTCAGCGACACCAGCAGGGCGCGGTCGCGCAGCACCCTCTCCACCGGCGTCAATTTGTCGAGGCCGAGCAGCCTCAGCAGCGGCCGCAAGGTGGTGCCGTTGACGAAAATCGTGAACAGCACGAGGCCGGTGGTCAGCACGCCGACGAAATGCCTGACATCGGCGGGCAGATTCGTCGCTTCGTTGATCGCCAGAGCCAGTGCCAGGGAGATGGCGCCGCGCAACCCGCCCCACAGCATGACCGTGCTGTAGGGAAGGCTGACCTGCTCGGCCAGCTTGGCCATGGTCAGCAACGGCAGCATGCCGAAGATGACGACCGTGCGCGCCAGCAAGGTGCCGACGATGACAAGGACCAGCAGCCCGACATCGTGCAGCGTGATATCCGCCAGCAGGCGCGGCGCCAGCATGGCGGCTAGGATGAAGATCAGCGAACTGGCCCAGAAACCGAGCTGCTCCCAGGTTGCCACCAGGTGATCCCAGGTGGTGGGCGTCACGCGCACCCGGCCATAGGCGCCCATGACCAGCCCGGCGGTCACCACCGCCACGACGCCGGAGACATGGAGATAATGCTCGCCGACCACGAACACAAAGTAGGCCAGCGAAACGGTCAGGGTAATCTCGGCGAAGCGCAGGCCCCGCAGCAGCCCGACCAGCTCGCAGGCGACGCGCGCCATGACAAAGCCCAACGCCGCGCCGCCGAGAAAATTCTTCAGAAACGCGATGCTGGTACCGAGAACGTCGGCCTCGCGTTCGCCTGTCAGCATGGCCAGCAGCAGCGCGAACAGCGCGAGGGCGGCGGCGTCGTTGAACAGGCTTTCGCCTTCGACCAGCACCGACAGCCGCCGCGGCGCGCCGATATCGCGGAAGATGCCGACCACTGCCACCGGATCGGTGGTGGCGACGACGGAACCCAGCAGCAGGCAGGCGATCAGCCCGACGCCGCTGACCGGCGCCAGCATGAATCCGACAAATAGTGTGGTGACAATCACCGCCACCACCGCCAGCAGCAGAATGGGCGCGAGATCGTCGATCAGCCGCCGCACGTCGATCACCAGCGCGGCTTCGAACAGCAAGGTCGGCAGGAAGATGAAGATGAACAGGCCGGGCGACAGCTTGATGCCCCTGAGGGCGGCGATGAAATCGCCCGCCATGCCCGTGGGCTCCACGTTGCTGACGCCGGCGACAACGATGCCGAGCGCGCAGCCGGTCACGGCCAGCAGAACGGAGAATGGCAGCCTCAGCCGCCGCGCGAGGGCGGGCAGAAAGCTGACAATGGCGAGGAGGCCGGAAAATCCGAGGACGGTGAGAGCGATTTCGTGCATAGGCGCGACTAGCTGGCGCCCAGTCCCGGGATGCCGCCGGCGGCGGCCGCTTCCGTCACTCAGCGCCCGGTCAAGCTAACCGCTCGGTCCCCCGGTCGCAAGGATCGAACTCACGGAAATTGCAGCACAGGCCTGCGTTTAATTGCGGCCCTTGGATGGCGATTTCTCGGTTTCGCGGTCGCCGCCCACCGGGTCGCCGAAGGAGCTGATCTCCTGATCCACCGCGCGGCTGCGGGGCACGGTACGGCCCTGCTGATGGCGGCTGCCGCTGCAGTCGCCGGAAACAGTCACCGACTCGCCGGGACCCGCGGTCTGCGGGGCGCCGCCGCAGGGTTTCACCTCGACCTGGCCCTCCAGCACGGAGATGTCGGTCGTGCCGTCGCCGGCCACATAGACCAGGAATGTGGTCCCGCGGATGACCAGTGTCGCCGAGGGCGTCTTCAGCGAGAAGCCTTCCTTGTTCTGCATGTTGCCGGTGACGAACCGGAACACGCCCTTGCTGAAGTTGATCGCCACATCGCCGGTCTGGGTGCTGGGATCGTAGATGAACTTGTCCAGGATGATCTTGGAATTCTCGCCGACCTGGATGCGGGTCTCGTCGAGAAATGTCAGAGCGGTGTTGGCGCTGTTTCCGGTAACTATCGATTCGTTGCTATAGACAGGGAGATCGAAGAACAGCTCCCGATGCTCCCCATCGAGCCGTTCGCCGACGGCGCCGGTATAGTCGCGTTGCAGGACCGCGCCGATCTGCAGATCGCCGGCGCTGTCGGCCTGGCCGGAAATGCCCCAGGCGATAAGCGCGATTGCGCCGGCCGCCCATACCGATGGCGCACGCCAATGGCGAACTCGAACCGGCAGGAGTTTGCGAGGTAGGAACATCGCCGACAAACCTCATGTCGAAAATCCGGCATTTGCCAGATGGTCATGGCAGCCGGAGGCGGCAAGCGCCGCCGGACCGACTCGTGACCGCCGTCACGCCGACCGGTCTTCGAAAGCAGCCTTCAATTTTGTAGCTGGTATCGTTAATTCCGGGTTAACGCCTGCTCGTTGCGCGACGCTTGCGGGCGGCGAAAGAGACGATGTCCCGCCATGCCGAGAAGCGCCGCCGCCACGAAAAGCGCCGCCTGCCAGCCATCGGCGAGAAGCGCCGAAATCGCCGGTCCGGGGCAAAAGCCGACAAGTCCCCAGCCGATGCCAAACAGCGCCGCGCCCAGGATGAACTGTCCATCGATGCCGGACGAAGCGGGCAGATGGAACCGGTCGGCGAACAGCGGCGCCTGCCGGCGTTGAACCAGGCGGAATCCGATCGTCGCCGTGACCACGGCGCCGCCGAGCACGAACAGCAGGCTCGGATCCCAGTCGCCGGCGATGTCGAGGAAACCCAGGACCTTTGCCGGATCGATCATGCCGGAGACCGTCAGCCCCAATCCGAAGAGCAATCCGGCGGCAAGGGCGGAAAGCTTCTCCCGCATGTCAGCCGGCCACGATATGGCGCATGACATAGACGGTGAGAATTCCCAGGGCGAGGAATGTCAACGTCGCGGCCAGGGACCTCGGCGAGAAGCGCGCCAGGCCGCAGACGCCGTGGCCGCTGGTGCAGCCCCGCCCCAGGCTCGTGCCATAGCCGACCAGGAGGCCGCCGGCGACCAGCAGGGGCATCGAACTCGTTATCTGGATTTCCGGCACTTTGCCGCCGGCAAATCCATAGATCACCGGCGCCAGGACAAGTCCAGCGAGGAACATCAGCCGCCAGCCGCGGGTGCCGGCATCGCGCTGCAACAGGCCGCCGGCGATGCCGCTGATGCCCGCGATACGGCCGTTGGCGGCCAGCAGGAGCGTTGCCGCCATGCCGATGAGTATGCCGCCGATGGCAGCGGAAATCGGCGTGAAATTCTCCATCGCCGCATCATATCGCGCCCGGAAGCGCTGCGCCGCTGCAAATTTCTCCAGGCGATAAACTGAAGCACAGGGGCCAGATGCATATTGCAAAAGCGGGGGCGGGCTGGGACTCTGCGCCGGACAGGGCCGTGGTGAGGTAGAGTGAAGCCCCAGGTAACCGCGTTTTTCGACGAAGCAACCTTCACCGTCAGCTATGTCGTGAGGGAACCCGCCGGTCCGAGCGCCGCCATCATCGACTCCGTGCTGGACTACGATCCGAAGTCAGGCCGCACGAGCACGGAATTGGCGGATCGAATCGTCGACCATGTCCGCGCCGAGAATCTGGCGATCGACTGGATCCTGGAAACCCATGTCCATGCCGATCACCTGAGCGCCGGCGCCTATCTGAAAGCGAAACTCGGCGGGCGCTTGGCGATCGGCGACCATGTCGGCGCCGTGCAGGCCACGTTCAAAAAGATCTTCAATGTCGAGCCGGAATTTCGCTACCGACGGCTCACAGTTCGACCGCCTGTTCCGCGATGGCGAAGGCTTCGCCATCGGAGCGTTGCATGGGCGGGCGCTTTATACGCCCGGCCATACGCCGGCCTGCATTACCTATCTGATCGGCAACGCCGCCTTTGTCGGCGATACCCTGTTCATGCCCGATTACGGCACGGCGCGGACGGATTTCCCCGGCGGCGATGCGGCGACTCTCTACCGCTCCATCCAGCGCCTCTATGAACTGCCGCCGGCGACCCGCCTCTTCATGTGCCACGATTACAAGGCGCCGGGCCGCGATCGCTACGCCTGGGAAACGACGGTGGCCGAACAGCGCAGCGCCAATGTCCATTTGCATGCCGGCATCAGCGAAGCGGATTTCGTGCGCATGCGCACCGAGCGCGACAAGACCCTGTCGATGCCCCTGCTGATCCTGCCGTCGGTGCAGGTGAACATGCGCGGCGGCCATTTCCCGCCGCCGGAAGGCAACGGCGTCAGCTATCTGAAGATTCCGCTGAACGCGTTCTAGCGGCCGCAGGCCGCATCAGCCTTCCTTGGTGCGCGCCTCGTAGACGCCGTCCCAGTCGGCCGGCGGCGGGTTGGCGCGGTACTCGGCGATCCGCGCGGAAAAGACGTCATGCAGGCCTTCCAGCGACGGCGCCAGCTTGCGGCAGTCCACCAGCGCCGCCGACGCCGCGTCCCAATCCTGGCGCCGGTAGGCGGCCAGCAGTTCCGCCTGCTTGTCATGGACGATCTTGAACTCCGGCGTCTGGGCGAAGACCTCGTCGCCCATGACCGTGAAGATGTGCAGCGGCGTCGCCCGGCCCTTGACCTTCACCTGGTCGATTTCCACCAGGGCGAACTCGGCGCACCTGTTCGCCGTGCTCTCGCCGATGATCAGGTCGATGCCATAGCCCTTGGTGAGGCCCTCCAGGCGCGCCGCTGTGTTCACCGCATCGCCGAGCACGGAGTAATCGAATCGCTGCTCCGATCCCAGATTGCCGACGCAGCAATCGCCGGTGTTCAGGCCCAGGCCGGTCTTGATCTTGATGAACTTGCGGCCCTCCGCCTCGGCCTCAGCGCGCCAGCCGCGATTCAGCTCCCGCAGTTTCTCGCGCATCTTCAGTGCGGTGCGCACGGCGTTGGGCACATGGGACGGATCGTCCAGCGGCGCGTTCCAGAAGGCGACGATGCAATCGCCGATGTATTTGTCGATGAACCCGTTCTGGTTCTGGATCACCCAGGTCATCGGCGTCAGATAGTTGTTGATCAGCCGCGTCAATGCCTGGGGATTCAGCGATTCCGAGATCTTGGTGAAGCCGCGGATATCCGAGAACAGGATGGTCAGCTCCCGCATCTCGCCGCCGAGCTGCAGGCGCTTCGGATCCTTGGTCAGCTGCTCCACCAGCACCGGCGACATGTAGCGGCCGAAGGCCGAGCGGATGAACTTCTTCTCGCCCTCGGTGCGCAGGAAACTGATCAGCGACGAGGACACATAGATCAGCGCCGCCACCAGCGACGGAAACAGGGGATCGATCAGATAGCCGAAGCGCGAGAAACCGTACCAGGAGGCGGACCATGCGACGGCGATCGCCGACAGGCCGAGCACCATCGACCACAAGGCGCCTACCCGGCGGATGGCGACGATGAGGATGATGCCAAAGACGACCAGGTATATAAGCTCGGCGCCGAAGGCCCAGTCCGGCCGCGACAGGAAGTCGCCGGCGAGGATTTGCTCGAGGACCAGGGCATGGACTTCGACGCCGGGAATGGCGGCGCTGAGCGGCGTTGTCTTGATGTCGTTCAAACCCTGGGCGCTGCTGCCGATGATGACGATCTGGCCGGCAACTCTTTCGCCGTCGAAATCCGGCTCCAGCACTTGCCAGGCCGGTATAAACCGCTCGTCGACATGCCCGGTATCGTGAAGCAGCATCATGCCATCCGATGTCGTCGGCACCACCACCGTGCCGACCTTGACCTCCACGATCCCGGTCTGCTCTCCGAAAGAGATCTCGCCGCTGGCGCCCGAAGACTTGACGACATAGGTGGATGCGCCTTGCGCAACCCGAAGCGCCTCCATGGCCAGGGTCGGCACGGCGTCTTTCCTGTGGCCCAGGAGAATCGGCGCCCGCCTGATAACGTTGTCGCTATCGGGAACATAGTTCACCGCGCCGTTGCCGACGGCCGCGTCTTCGAGCACTGGAAGCGTGGTAACGGCGCCCGGGAGATTGCGCACGAACAGCAACGGGTCGTCACCGGCCGTGGCGATGCCGTGCTTTGACGCCGGCACGGACACAACCCGTTCGTCTCCCAGCAAGGCGTATGCCGTCACGGTGGGTATACGCCGGATGGATTCCGCGAGCACGGCATCGGAATCTGGCAAGAGTGACAGCGCATTGGTCAACTCGGCGGTGTCGGCTTCGTCGCCAAAGAAATTCAACAAATTTTTCGGCGAGACGCGGTCGGGCTCGGAAAAAAGAATGTCCAATGCCACGGTTGTGGCGCCCATCTCGGTCAATCGATCCATCAGCCGGGCAACTTCCGTCCGTGGCCAGGGCCATTGGCCGAGCCGGCTTAGGCTATCCTCGTCGAGATCGACGATACGGACCGGCAGGGGTTGGTACACCCGCGGTTTGTTGCGCTGGTAGTTGTCCCACACCAGATTCTGCAGATGGGCGAGAACGGCCGGTTGCTGATTGCAGACCAGCACCGCGGCAATCAGCAATACGCTGGGAATGACGATTTCCAGCCAGCGCTTGCCGCGCAACCGATTGAACAGGCTGCCGATCACGATGGTTCTGCGGTCCGATTTTTCACAGGCCGCAATCTGCCGTTCCTTTGCCCCCACGTCCAGCCAATCGCCCGGAAATATTGACTTCTGTCCGGGGCTTGCGGACTATGGCCCGACAAGAACGGGGTGGAGTGCCGAATGGCCTGCCGCCCCAAAACAATCAGGTCCGAAGGGACAGGGAGAATCATGTTCAGGAAACCTAAAATCGCCGCCGTTCTGGCGGCGTGCTCCATTGCCGCTTGGGCGGCCGGAGCCGGAGCCGCGGAAAAGATCGTCATTTCGCAGTGGGACGCCTATTGGCCGCCCGATCTGCTGGCGAATTTCACCAAGGAAACCGGCATCGAGGCCGAGTGGGCCGTCCAGATCGACAACGAAGACATGATGGGCAAGGTCACCGCCAGCGGTGGCAAGGGCTATGATGTGGTTTTCGCCTCCAGCCCGTTCGTCGAGGCGCTCGCCCACCTTGGCCTCATCGCCGATCTCGACCATTCCAAGATTCCGAACCTCGCCAATCTCTTTCCCCAGGCGCAGGATCTGCCCTACGACCCCGGCAACAAGCATTCCGTGCCCTACACCTGGGGCACCACCGGCCTGTGCTACCGCAGCGATCTGCTGACGCAGGCGCCGACGAGCTGGGATGATCTGCTGAAGCCCGCCGACGCCCTCAAGGGCAAGATCACCATGCTTTCGACCGACCGCTGGCTGATGGCGGCGGGGCTCAAGTCGCTGGGCTATTCCGTCAATTCCACCAATGCCGATGAACTTGCGAAGACCAAGGACGTGCTGATCGCCGCGAAGAAGAGTTTGCTGGCCTATGACGACACGACCTTCTACTCGAAGCTGGTCACCGGCGAAGCCATACTGGTCCATGCCTGGGATGGCTGGTGCAACTTCGGCGTTGCCGAGAATCCCGCCATCAAGTTCGTGATTCCCAAGGAGGGCAGCGATCTGTTCGTCGATACCATGGTGGTGACGGCGGCGTCGGAACATAAGGATGCCGCGCATGCGTTCATCAACTATGTGCTTCGTCCGGATATTCACGCCTCGATCATGGCTTTCACGCTCTACAAGGTGCCGAACCAGAAGGCGCTGGAAGTCCTCGATCAGAGCTTGCTGACCACCTACCCGACGCTGGCGATTTCATCGGAGGTGCTGTTCCAGCAGGAGCAGCTGCGCGATCTCGGCGACTCCCAGAAGGAGTTCACCCGCGTCGTGACCGAAATCCTGGCCGCGCAGTAGGCAATGGGTTGCTTGTCGAGGGCCGCAATCGGCTGGTTGTGGCCCTCGATAGCCTTGGGGTGAGGCGTCCGCCATGAACGCCGAAACATTACGCCGCATCGTGCTGCTCGGCCCGGGCCTGGGGTGGCTGGCCCTATTCCTCGTCCTGCCCTGCGCCATTGTCTTCGTCTATAGCTTTTTCGAGCGCGGGACCTATGGCGGCATCGACTATGTCTTCACATTCGAGAATTATGTCCGCGCCGCCGATACCCTCTATCTCTCGATTTTTCTGGCCTCGGCAAAGATCGCGCTGCTGACCACGCTGGCGGCCCTGGTCATCGGCTACCCCGCCGCCTATCTGATCGCGACCGCGCCGAAGCAGTGGCAGACGACGCTGCTGATCCTGGTGATGCTGCCTTTCTGGAGCAACTATCTGATCCGCACCTATGCCTGGATTGTTCTGCTCAATCGGGAGGGCTTGATCAACAACGGCCTGCAGGAACTCGGCCTGATCGGCGAACCGCTGCCGTTGCTCTACAATCAGTTCGCCATCGTCGTCGGCCTGCTCTATGGCTATCTGCCGTTCATGGTCCTGGCGCTCTACAGCTCAATCTCCCGCCTCAATCCGGAAATCTTCGAGGCCTCGTCAGATCTGGGCGCATCTTCGCTGCGCACATTCCTGCGCGTCACCCTGCCGCTGACAATACCCGGCATCGCCGCCGGCTGCGTCTTTGTATTCGTGCTCAGCATCGGCAACTTCGTGACTCCCGATCTCCTGGGCGGCGGCCGGTCCCTGATGGTCGGCAATCTGATCTTCGATCAGTTCCTGTCGGCGCGCGACTGGCCGTTCGGCTCCAGTCTCGCGTTTCTGCTGATCGGACTGATGATGCTGTTGCTGGTGGCCCAGGCCTGGGCCGTGAACCGCAGCCAGCACGAGGGCGCCGATGGTTAGCGCTCCGATCGAACGCCGGCTGCTCGCCGGCCATCTCGGCCTCGTCTATCTGTTCCTCTACGGGCCGATCGTGGTGCTGGTGGCGCTGTCCTTCAACAAGAGCGGGCTGCCCACGGCCTGGACCGGGTTTTCCCTGGAATGGTACGGCAAGATGCTGGGCAATGCGTCGATCCGCGCCGCCGTCGCCAACACCCTCATCGTCGCGGTCTTCTCGACGCTGATCTCGACGGCAATCGGCACGCTGCTGGCGCTGGGGCTGGAGCGCGGCAAGCGGCATGCGCTCCTGGATGCGTTGATTTTCGTGCCGATGATCATCCCTGATATCGTGCTCGCCGTCGCCCTGCTGTCGTTCTACACCCTGCTCAATTTCACGCTCGGGCTGCACTCCATCATCTTCTCGCACGCCGTGTTCAACATCGCCTTCGTCTGCGTCGTCGTGCGGACGCGGCTCAAGCATTTCGACATGTCGATCATCGAGGCGTCGATCGATCTGGGCGCCAGCGAGATCAGGACCTTCTTCCGCATCACCCTGCCAGTCATCTTTCCCGGCGTGCTGGCAGGAGCGCTGCTCGCCTTCACGCTATCGGTGGACGAATTCATCATCGCCAATTTCACCGCCGGCGCAGGCCCCTCATCGACCACCTTTCCCATGCGGATCTACGCCATGATCCGCTTCGGCGTGACGCCGGAGATCAATGCGGTGGCGACGATCGTCCTCGGCGTCAGCTTCCTGCTGGTGTTCACGTCCCAGCGCCTCAACCGGGATGCGTTGCGATGAGCGGCGAACAAAAGATCGTCGTCGCCGCTGACGGCGTGACGAAGCGCTTCGGCGGCGTCACGGCGGTCGACAACCTGTCACTCGCGATCGCCGAGAAGGAGTTCTTCGCACTGCTTGGCCCGTCCGGTTGCGGCAAGACCACCCTGCTGCGCGTCATCGCCGGGTTTGAACGGCCGGATACCGGGCAGGTTCTGCTGGATGGCCGGGACATCACCGACCTGCGGCCCAACCGGCGGCCCGTGAACATGATGTTCCAATCCTACGCGTTGTTTCCCCATCTGACGGTCCAGGGCAACGTCTCCTACGGGCTGGAGATGGAAGGCGTGGCGGCGCCGGAACGCGCGCGCCGCGTCGCCGAGGCGCTCGATCTCGTGCAGCTCGGCAGTGCCGCGAATCGCCGGCCGCATCAGCTATCGGGCGGCCAGCGCCAGCGGGTGGCGCTCGCCCGCGCCCTGGTCAAGCGGCCGCGGCTGCTGCTGCTGGACGAGCCGCTGGCGGCGCTGGACCGCAAGCTGCGCCAGCAGATGCAGTTCGAACTCAAGCGCCTGCAGCACGACATCGGCATCACCTTCCTGGTGGTGACCCACGATCAGGAAGAAGCGCTGGCGATGGCCGACCGCATTGCGCTCATGGACTCCGGGCGCATCGCCCAGCTCGATACGCCGCGCGGCCTCTATGAGCGGCCGGCCAATCGCTTTGTCGCCGGTTTCATCGGCATGACGAATTTCCTCGATGGCCGGCTCGTGCCCGGCGGCATCGAGGTGGCGGGCATCGGCCTCATCCGCGGCGAGGCCCCAAAGGGAACCGGGGGCAACGCGGCCACCCTGGCGGTCAGGCCGGAGCGGATTCAGGTTTCATCGGCGCCGGGCGCCGCGGCCGCCTTGAGCGGTACGGTAATCGGCATCGCCTATCTCGGCCAGGACTTGGTGGTGCAGATCGGACTGCCGGGCCGCGAGCAGCCGCTGGTCGCCCGGCTCAGCGCCGGCAGCGAGGCCGCGCGGCATCTTGCATCGGGCGCGAAAGTATGGTGCGACTGGCCCGCGGAGGCCGCGCATATCCTGATCGATTGACGGTTGAAAACAGGGGGATCTGCATAGCATGGCACGTAAATCCAAGCGTAAAGCGGCGAAGCCGCGCAAGAAAAAAGCCGTGCGCCGCGCGGCCGTCAAGGCGCGCCGGAAAACGGCGCCGAAGCGCAAGGTCGCCGCAAGGAAGAAGGCGGTGAAACGCCCGCAACGTCGTAAGGCGGCGAAGCCGAGGAAGACCGCGAGGCGGCAGAAGCCGAAGGTCGCGAAGCGGAAAGCCGTAAAATCGAAAGCGGTGAAACCTGCGCCCAAGCCGAAACCCGCAAAGGCGGTCGGCAAGACCATCGTCCTGTTCCCGGAGGCTGCCTACGGTCCGGCGCTGAATTGCGTCGGCATCGCCCAGCGCCTGCGCGAGATGGGCCACAATCCGGTCTTCGTCTGCGACCGCGGCTTCAAGGGAGTGTTCGAAGGCTACGGATTCCAGGAGAACCTGGTGGATATGTCCGGCGGCATGTCGGATGAGGAGATCGCGAATTTCTGGGCCAATTTCATTGCCGGCCATCTGCCCCATTTCCGCCTGTCGCCGATCGATCAGTTGCCCACCTATGTTATCCCCGTCTGGGAGGCGATCGTCGATTCCGCGATCATCGCCGAGGACGGGCTGAACGCTCACCTGCAGCGCATCAAGCCTGACATCGTCTGCGTCGACAACGTCATCCTGTTCCCGGCGATCAAGCGCACCGGGCGGCCTTGGATCCGCATCATCTCCTGCTCGGAGAACGAGATTCCCGACCCGGATGTTCCGCCTCATCTCTCAGGCTGCAGCGAGGGCGACCATGCGGGCTACAAGGCGTTCGAGGATGAATTCCTGCGCCTGGTGAAGCCGACCCATGACCGTTTCAACGACTTCCTGAAGAAGGTCGGCCACGCGCCTTATCCCGCGGGGGAGTTCTTCGAGGCTTCGCCCTCCATGAACCTGCTGCTCTATCCCCGGCAATTGCAGTTCAAGCGGCGGAAGCCGCTGAACCCCAAGCAGTTCCAGTATCTGGAAGGCTGCGTGCGCAGCGAGGGCACCTACAAGGTGCCGGCCTTCACCGCAAACGGCGACAAGCCGCTGATCTATGTCAGCTTCGGCAGCCTGGGATCGGCCGACGTGGATCTCTACAAGCGCATGATCGCGCTGTTCGGCAGGCTGCCCTACCGCTTCCTGATGAATGTGGGCGACCATATCGGCCAGTACAGCGACGTGCCGCCCAATGTGCATCTGGAGAAATGGTATCCGCAGCCGGCGGTGATCCCCCATGTATCGCTGTTCATCCACCATGGCGGCAACAACAGCTTCAACGAGGCGCTCTATTTCGGCAAGCCCGCGATCATCATGCCCTATTGCTGGGACGGCCTGGACAACGCGACGCGCATCGACGACACCGGCTACGGCGCCAAGCTGCCGCGCTATGTCTGGACCGACGAGCAGTTCGCCGGCACCATCAAGCGGCTGATCGAGGACAAGGCCATGCAGGGCCGCCTCGCATCGGTGGCGAAGAGCATGCAGGCCGCCAAGGGCACCGACAAAGCCGCCCGCATCATCGCCGAAATTGCCAGCCGCGCAGTCTAGGAAGAAGAGGACTCGATCGTGACTCAGGCGCAACCCCGGCAGTATGGCCAGAGCTCCGCTCCGCACATCTACGATGCGAAGACGGTTGCGGACCTCACGGATTGGGGCGCGCAGTCCGACGCCATCGCGGGGCAGTCCCATTCCAGCGGCCTGCTCTTGTACAAGAGCGGCGACCAGCAGATGGAGAGCGGCCTCTGGGTCTGCACGCCCGGTTCCTGGCGTCTCAACATGCCCGGGGACGAGCTCTGTTTCTTCCACTCGGGCCGCGCGACCTATACCGAGCATAATGGCGAGACCATCGAGGTGACGCCGGGCACTGTCGTGCATTTCCCCTCGGGCTGGAGCGGCCGCTGCGACGTGCATGAATCGATCCGCAACACCTACATGCTGGTCAATAGTCCCGCGACGATCGATCGCGGCACGACGCCGGTCATGCGCAAGCCCGACTCGATCGAAGCCTCCGCCGACTGGGGTCCGGTGCCGACGATGATCGAAGGCAAATCCCTGACTTCCGGCAAGCTGCTGCACAAAGGGCCTGGCGGCCGCAACGAGACCGGCATCTGGGTCTGCACCCCGGGCTACTGGAATTGCCACGTTACCAGCGACGAATATTGTCACTTCATCCGCGGCAGCTGCACCTACACCCATGAATCCGGCGAGGAGATCGAGATCAGGCCGGATACGGTGGCGTTCTTCCCCAAAGACTGGAAAGGCACCTGCCGCATCCACGACACCGTGCGCAAGGTCTACATGATCCGCTAGCTGCGGCTGCGCGGAGGAGTCAGCCGATGTCCGAATTCGATCCCTTCGCCGCCTCGATCTTTACCGATCACGGCTATCGCGCGCTCCAGGGCCAGAAACACAGCCTGGTGATGAACCCGGCCACGCTCGACAAGGTGGGCGTCATCTCCCAATGCGATGCCGCTGCGCTGGAGCCGGTCATTGCCCGCGCCAACGAGGCACAACGCGCCTGGGCGGCGCTGGACGCCAAGAGCCGCGCCGGCCTGCTGCACCAGCTCGCGGACAGCATCGCCAAGGCCGGCCACCGTCCCGCCGCCGAGCTGATGGTGCGGGAGATGGGCAAGCCCTATGCCGAGGCGGTGGGAGAGCTGATGAATGTGGCGCCGATCTTCCGCTATTTCGCCGAGCTGGCGCGGGACGATGCCGGGCAGATCGCCGGTGCGAACTCGCCGGGCGCGCTGCAATACATGCGCTATTTCCCCTACGGCGTCAGCGTCCACATCCTGCCGTTCAATTTCCCGATCATCCTCATGGCCTTCACCGTGGCCGCGTCGCTGGCGGCGGGCAACGCCGTCATCGTCAAGCCGGCGGAGGCGACCTCCCTCTGCACGCTGCGCTTCATGGAGCATTTCCGCACCCTGCCTTTGGGGCTCGTCGCCTGCGTCACCGGCGGCGCGGCAACGGCCCAGGCGCTGGTCCGCTCGTCCGGCACCCATGCGGTTGCCTTCACCGGCAGCGTGGAAGCGGGCCGCCAGGTGGCCGCCGCCTGCGCCGAACAGATGAAGCCCTGCGTGATCGAAGCCGGCGGCAACGATCCGATGATCGTGATGGACAGCGCGCCGGTCGAGGTGGCGGCCGCCGCGGCGGCAACGGCCGCGTTCCATCTCTCCGGCCAGATCTGCACCTCGGCCGAACGCTTCTTCGTCCATGAGCGGGTGCATGACGCCTTCGTCGAGTCGCTGGCGGCGATGGCGCGGCGGCTGCGCATCGGCAACGGCATGGACCGGGTGGAGATCGGCCCGCTGGTCAGCGAGGCGGCGCGGAACAAGGTGATGGCGCTGGTGGACGGCGCGGTGAAGCAGGGCGCGAAGATCGTCTGCGGCGGCCGCGTGCCGCCGTCCTTCAACACCGGCTGGTTCTACGAGCCGACAGTGCTCACCGGCGTCACGCCCGAGATGGCAATCATGCAGTCGGAGGTGTTCGGTCCCGTGGCGCCCGTCTGCCGCGTGCGCAGCCTGGATGAGGCGATCCGCCTCGCCAACAATTCCCGCTTCGGCCTGGGCGCCACGATCTACACGACAGACACCGCCGAGGCGATGGAAGCCACCGAGCGGCTGGAAGCGGGCATGGTCTGGGTCAATAATGTACTTGGTGACAATGACGCGCTGCCCTTCGGCGGCTGGAAGCTCTCCGGCCTGGGCCGCGCCCTCGGCCGCCCCGGCCTCAACGCCTTCCGCCAGACCAAGATGGTGATGTTCGATCCCAAGCCCGTGCTGCAGGACTGGTGGTACCCCTACAGCGACGCGTTCTTCGCCGAGCGGGAGAAGGTCTGAACGCGTACGGTCAATTTTCCGCTGAAGCTCATCATCGCTTCGAGCTCGCTGCAGCCGAACGTGCGGGCCAGGTCTTTGAAGCTGTTGCCGCCGGCGCCGATCACCGTCACCTCGTCGCCCACTTCGGCGGAACCGATCTCCGTCAAGTCCAGCGTCGTGTGCTCGAGCGACACGCCGAGTACCGGCACAGCACGCCCCGCGCAGGAGAAGCGTCAGGCTCTGCCCATCGATCGGATTGCGCATGCCGTCGCCGAGGCCCATCGGTACGACGCCCGTCACGCGGGCATTCCTGCCGCCATAGCCGCCGTTGATGGCCAAATCCTCGCCGGCCGTATGATGGGCGACATGGATCAGGCGGGTCTTGATGGCGCTCATCGCCCGCCGCAGCTCGGTTGCCGGCGCAACCTCGTCGCTCACGGTCGAGAGGCCGTACAGCAGATGCCCGACGCAGATCGTGTTGCAGATGTCGGGCAATTGCGCCAGCAGGCCGGAGCTGGCCCAGACCTGGGTCACCGCCGGCCGGATGCCCCTTGACGCCAGTCGCTCCAGAAGCGCTCGCGAAGCCTTGATAACGCGCCAGCGCCCAGGCACGGCCGGCGGCATCGCCGAAGGGCAGATGGCTGTAGACGCCTTCGATCTGGATGTTCGGCAGGGCTGCGATCTCGCGGAACAGGCCCTCGGCCTCGGGCAATGGCACGCCGAGCCGGCCGAGACCGCTATCCACCTTGATATAGATCGACGCCGGCGCCCGTGCCGCGCGGCTGACGGCCAGTGCGCCCTCGCGGTCATAGATCGTCGGCACGAACCCGCGCGCCAGCAACTGCGGTATCTCCGCCGGCAGATAGCCCGCGAACATGAGGATGCGCGCTTTGATCCCGGCCTCGCGCATGGCGATCGCCTCGGCGATGCTGCCGGTCCACAGTGTGTCGATGCCCAGCGCCTCGAGCCTGCGGGCGAACTCCACGGCGCCATGGCCATAGGCATTGGCTTTGACCGACGCGATCAACCGCCGCTGGCCGGCCAACTTCCGGACGATAGCCAAGGTTATGTGCCAGCGCCGCGGGGTCGATTTCCATCCAGAGCGGCCGTTCGGGCTGGCGTGGCGTGGCTTCATCCACGACGTTCAGATGCCCTTGCGCCTGAACGTCATCACCCGCGACAGATAGGCCAGTTCGACGCCTTGCTGCTCGAAGCCGGCATCGGCGAACAGCTTGGTCAGATCCTGCCGCAGATAGTCGGCAAAGTAGGGCTCGTGGAAGGCGAAGGGAAAAGATTCCAACAGCGCATTATACTCCAGACGATCACCGAACTGCAGGGAATCGACGAGCACGAACAGGCCGCCCGGTTTCACCAGCCGCGCAATCGCCGCGGCCACGTCGCCATGCATCGCCGCCGGCAGCTCATGAAATAGATAGATACAGGTGGCAATGTCGAAAGCGCCCGTGGGAAGGTCGCAGTTCTCGATGGCCGCCTCGACGAACTCGCAGCGCGACCAGGGCGCCAGGTTGCGCCGCGCCTCCGCCACATAGTAGGGGCTGATATCCAGCGCCGTGCAGCGCAGCCGCGGAGAGTTGTCCTTCACGAATGTCAGGAAATGTCCGGTGCCGCAGGCGATGTCGATCAGCTTGAGATGGGCGCTGTTGCGGCCCTGCAAGAAGTGATGCAGGGGCACCAACGCCTGCCGCCGCATGGCATCGGCCGCCCCGCCGAACAGCACCTCCACCTGATGGTCATAGAGCCGTGCCGATTTCTCGCTGAGGTAGCCGTCGGTCTGATGATGATAGGCGCGGCGGTAATATTCGGGGAATTCGGCGGCGTCCGCCACCGCCAACTCCGGACTTTCTTCGCCGCTGCGGCGCCGGTTCACGCTGGCCAAATCGGCGAAGTAGGCCAGGCTCCGGCTCAAGGTCGCCAGGGGGTTGCTCAGAAGATCATGGGGCGGGCGGTAGTAGCCGGCGGCAATGTTGTCGATGTCCCGCTGCATCAGCGCGTCGCGGTCGGTGGTCAGCATGGCGGCCGAGGGCATGGCGGCGCGCACCTCCGGCGGCAGTTGCGTGCGCGGGCTGAGGCGCCGGCTCAACAGATACTGCGCCGTGAACCAGCCCGTGCGCAGCCGATGGGCGGCGCGCAATGCCGCGCGGCCCGCCGGCGTCAGGTTATCCGCTCCGGACTCAAGCTCCGCTGTCGTCGATGTCATGGCCACCTCCCGGCGGTGCAGGGGCACAGTGCATTCCTGTTGAAGAGACTGGAAACGCTAACCATCGCTGTCAATGGACAGCCTGCTCTGCTGCGACATTCTGCTGCGGCTGGTCGCTGACGATCCGCCCGTCCACCATATGGACCCGCCGCTGCAGTTTCACGGCCCGTAAGCTGGCCGAGAACGGCGCTTCCGGCAAGCCCCGGCGCGAGTTGCTATTTTGCTGCGGCTTCATGATGATGCGCCCCGCCGGAGAGCGAAACGGAAGTTGCGGGGCCGGGGTGGGCAGAGGATTCAAATCCATCGACGATCTGGACGTGCGCGGTAAGCGGGTGCTGGTTCGCGCCGATCTCAATGTGCCGGTGAAGAACGGCCGCGTCACCGACAGCACGCGCATCGATCGCACGGCGCTCACGTTGAAGGAACTGCTGGGCCGCGGCGCCCGTGTCCTGCTGCTGGCCCATTTCGGCCGCCCTGACGGCAAGCGCGTGCCCGAGATGTCGCTCCGGCCGGTGCTGGAGCCGCTGTCGAAGGCGCTCGGCGGCAAGCCGGTCGCGTTTGCGGAAGATTGCATCGGCGACCCGGCGCGCAAGGCGGCCGCCGCACTGAAGGACGGCGAAATCGCGCTGCTCGAGAACCTCCGCTTTCACGCCGCCGAGGAGAAGAACGATCCCCTATTCGCCCGCGAGCTGGCGTCGCTGGGCGATTTCTATGTGAACGACGCCTTCTCCTGCGCCCATCGCGCCCATGCCTCGACCGAGGCTATCGCCCGGCTGCTGCCCAGCGCCGCCGGCCGGCTGATGGAATCGGAGCTGGATCACCTGTCCAAGGCTCTGGAGAATCCGGCGCGGCCTGTGGCCGCCATCGTCGGCGGCGCCAAGATTTCCACTAAGCTCGATCTCCTCGGCAATCTCGTGAAGAAAGTCGATGTCCTGGTCATCGGCGGCGCCATGGCGAATACCTTTCTCGCCGCGCAAGGCCTGGAAATCGGCGCCTCGCTGGCCGAGCGCGACATGGCGGAGACGGCGCGGCAAATCCTGCTGACCGCGCGGGCCGAGCATTGCGAGATTCTGCTGCCGACGGACGTGGTGGTTGCG
Source organism: uncultured Alphaproteobacteria bacterium (assembly GCA_963851215.1). Lineage (GTDB taxonomy): Bacteria > Pseudomonadota > Alphaproteobacteria > Dongiales > Dongiaceae > DATKFM01. Next base: position 64,009 of record CAWKOG010000019.1, on the reverse strand, counting down.
GCGGACCTGAAGCCGAACCTGCCCACCAAGACGCTCGCCGTCACCGAGGTGGGCAAAGAGGACAGGATCTTCGATATCGGCCCTGCGACGGTAACGGCGATCATTGAACGCCTCGCCGCTTGCCGCACGCTGGTATGGAACGGCCCGGTCGGCGCCTTCGAGACGCCCCCCTTCGAAGCCGCCACCGTCGCCATCGCCAAGGCGGCGGCGAATCTCACGGCGGAAGGGAAATTGCTCACCGTCGCCGGCGGCGGCGATACGGTGGCAGCGCTGGCCCAGGCGGGAGTCGTGGAGAAATTCACCTATGTTTCCACCGCCGGCGGCGCGTTTTTGGAATGGCTGGAAGGCAAGGACCTGCCGGGCGTCGGAGCGCTCAAGAGCTAGCGGCGCGGGGGCACGCCCGCCCACCCCTGATCTTTTTCCTGTCTTGTCCAGCGGCGCTTAGTATTTTGTTAACCATTCCAAAACATTGTGGAATGGACTTTTCCGGCTATCTCGACATCGTCGCGCCCGTCATGACGCCTTTCGGGGGAGGGGCAATATGATTTCACGCAGCCTTACGGTCATCAGCGCATTCGCCGCCGTTCTGATGCTCAGCGGCGGCCTCGTCCGGCCCGCCATGGCGGAGACGAACGTCCTCTTCATCGTCGATGCCTCGGGCTCCATGAAGAAGAAGCTGGAGACCGGCGAAAGCCGCATGGACGCCGCCAAGAAGGCGATGGCAGAGGCGCTGACCGCCATGCCGCCGGATGCCCGGCTGGGACTGCTACTTTACGGCCATCGCAAGGCAAAGGATTGCACGGATATCGAGCTGGCCTCGCCCATCGGCGCCGACGATGCGGCGGCGATCTCCAAGCGCATCGCCGGGCTTCGCGCCAAGGGCGAAACGCCGATCGCCGAATCCCTGCGGCAGGCACAGCGCAGCTTTGCGGCGCTGAAGGGCCAGGACAACCGCATCGTCCTGGTCACTGACGGCATCGAGGAATGCAAGGGCGATCCTTGCGCAGCGGCACAGGAATTGCGCGACGCCGGGTTCAATCTCAAAGTGGATATCGTCGGCTTCACCCTGTCGGAGAAGCAGCGCGCGCTGATCCAGTGCGTTCCCGACATCACCGGCGGCCAGTATTACGATGCCCAAGGCATGACCGGGCTGACCACGGCCCTCACCCAGGTAGCGCAGAAGGCGGCGGAACCGGACAACAATATCCTGGCGCAGCGCAATGGCGGCGTGCTGCTGGCCGCGCCCAACGACGAATGGATCAAGCTCAATGACAGCGCCGAGGAGCGCGCGACGACCTATAGCGGCGGCGGCGTCTGGGCTTTCCGTGACGGCAAGCCGGCGACATTCGGCACTTTTGAAGTTCTGATCCCCGCCGCCGATGGCTACAACTTGAAGGATTTCGAGTTGCTGGTCGGCGATGAAGGGCCGCTCGGGACCTTCCGTTCCATCGGCAAGTTCTCGACCCAGAACATGAAGATGATGCAGTCGCCCTATCAGAAATTCACCTTCGCGCCGGTGACGGCGCGCTATCTGAAGGTTGTTCTGATCTCCGATCATGGCGGCGGCTACATCGCCTCCCACGAGTTCCGCGTCCAGGGAACGGTTGACGAAGCGGCTGCGGCGGGCGCTGCGGCGCAGGAGCCTGCGGGAATCGACCTGCTGTCGCTGGCCCATGGCGGTCAGCTCCTCGCGGCGCCCAATGACGAGTGGATGAAGCTCAATGACGGTGCGGCCGACAGGGCCACAACCTATGCCGGCGCCGGCGTCTGGGGCTTCATGGACGGAAAACCGGCGACATTCGACATGTTCGAGGTGCTGATCCCCGGATCTGATCAATACAACCTGAAAGACTTCGAGCTGCTGGTCGGCGACGAGGGCCCGGCGGGCACCTTCCGTTCCATCGGCAAGTTCTCGACCCAGAATCTGAAGATGATGCAGTCGCCCTATCAGCGATTCGCCTTCGCGCCCGTGACTGCGAAGTTCCTCAAGGTCGTCTTCATGACCGATCATGGTGGCGGTTATGTTGCAGCTTATGACCTGCGGCTATTCGGGCAGATCGACGAGGCGGCCGCCGGTGCGGCGGTCGCAGCGGCGCCGGCGGGCCTCGATCTTCTCGCCCAGGCGAATGGCGGCATGCTGCTGGCGGCGCCCAACGACGAATGGACGAAGCTCAACGATGGCGCCGCGGACCGCGCCACTACTTATGCCGGCGAAGGCATCTGGGCTTTCAGCGGTGAAAAGCCCGCCACGTTCGAATCCTTCGAGGTGCTGATTCCCGGGCAGGATCAATACAATCTGAAGGACTTCGAGCTTCTGGTCGGCGACGAAGGGCCCACGGGCGCATTCCGCTCCATCGGCCAGTTCACCACCCAGAACATGAAGATGATTCAGTCGCCCTATCAGCGTTTCACCTTCGCACCGGTGACGGCAAAGTACTTGAAGGTGGTTTTCAAGACCGATCACGGCGGTGGATACGTCGCGGCCTACGACCTGCGTCTGTTCGGCCAGATCGACGAAACCGCCGCTGCTGGGGCGCCGGCCGCTCCGGCTGCGGCGTCCGCGGGGATCGACATTCTGGCCCAGGCCAATGGCGGCATGCTGCTGGGCGCGCCCAATGACGAATGGCTGAAGCTCAATGATGGCGGCGAGGGGCGCGCGACGACCTATAACGGCGAAGGCATCTGGGCCTTCCGCGACGAGCAGCCGGCGACGCTCGAGGCGTTCGAGGTGCTGATTCCCGGCACGGATCAGTACAACCTCAAGGATTTCGAACTGCTCGTGGCCGATGACAGTCCGACTGGCCCATTCCGCTCCATCGGCCAGTTCACCGCCCAGAACCAGAAGATGATGCAGTCGCCCTATCAGCGCTTCGCTTTCGCGCCGGTGACGGCGCGCTATCTGAAGGTCGTGCTGAAGACGGATCACGGCGGCGGCTACATCGCGGCCTATGAGTTCCGGGCGATCGGTCAGCCGACACCTTGAGGTCGTGCCGCAATGATGCGGCTGGAAATGCGGGGCTGATCGTGAAACGGCTCGTCTGCGCAATCATCCTCGGCCTGATGCTGGCCGCGCCGCCGGGGCGCGCCGCCGACATCGACGCCTTCACCATGGGTGCGGTCTCCGATCTGTTGTCCGGGACCTCCGCCGACCGGCCGCCCCCTGGCGCCGATCCCGCCACCTACCGCAGCGCCGTCGAGGCGCTGCAGAGGGCCGGATTTGCCGGCGCGGCGCGACCGCCGCAGCCGGGCAATATCGCGCTGTTGGATGCCTATGGCCGCGCGCTGCTGTTGGGGCCGCGGGCGAAGCAGTTCGGCGATCAGGTCGGCGCCGTCCATGATGCCGTCGTCAGCGGCGAACGCGATGCCGTCGGCGAGGCGATTGCGGCGCTCTACAAGGCGGCGGGCCGCGCGGTGCCGACGGGTCAGGCCCTGGATCAGCTGATCGACGCCGCGGTCGATGTGGGCGGCGGCCAGCCGGCGCCGACAGTGAATCATGCCGTCCAGGGCGACGGCTATCGCATCGACATTGCCGACGCCGTCGCCGCCGGCAAGACAATCGTCGAGGTTACTTTGGAACAAGGGCCGGATGGTCAGCCGGCGCGGGTCGTGTTCGACGGCGCGGCGCATACAAGAGCGAAAGCCGGCGGCGACGGACTGGAACGCCGCATCGAGCCGGACGCCCCCTGCGTGATGACCCAAGCCGATGCGGTGAAGGTGCGGGAGCGACTGAACGGCGATTGGAGAGGCCGCGGGTCGGCCTGGAAGATCGACGGCAGCGGCGATCGCATCACGCTGACCGAAACCCGAGCCGACGGCCACAAGCTCGCCTATGAGGGCAGCTATCGGCTGGGCAAGATCGATGCGCGGCATGCCATCACGGAGGCGGCCGATATTGGCCCCGAGTTGCCTGCGGCCGTACGGCAGCAACTAGCGGGCATGGGTTTGTTCTTCACGCTGCGCCTGGAAACCTGCCGCGATGCGGCGGCGTTGACCGGACGCTGGGGCTCGCAGCATGTCACCTACGGCGCCAACGATCTGCAGGTCTCGCGGGTGCATGATCCCTACGATGTGGCGATTGCGCTTGCGGGCAAGCCGCGGAACCAGGATTACCAGATCGTGAGCTTGGCGATCAGCTACAAGGGCTGGGAGCAGAAGCAGTCGGAACTGCGGTCCAAGGTTGCGCTGGCGCAGGACGATCAACAGCGCGCCGCCGACGAGGTCCGCAGCCGGAACGCCGAGTATGAAGAGCGCGTAGGGACCACGCGCCGGCTGCATCAATCGTTCATGGCCGCCGAGTCGCGCTACAACGAAGCGGTCGAGCAGCTTAACAACTATATCCCCGCCGAAGCGGACAAGTCGGCGCCCTATCGCAAACTTGAGCAGAAGCGCGATCGCCTGCAACGGCGCGTGAACATGCTTTATGACGGCATCATCGCCAGTCGCGGCAATGTCATCTCCGACTCTGCTTTCGAAACCTACTACCGGCTCGACGCCGAACTGACGCAGATGAACGCGGATCTCGAGCGCATGGGCCGCGATCTCGGCTTCGTGCGGGAGCATGATCGCCTGGTGCAGGCGGCACAGGACGCGTTCGTCGGGCAGATCCGGGCGGAGACCGATTTTCTCGGATCGGTCGCCGTGCAGGACGGCGCCCATGGTCGTCTCGACGGCGCGGAACTCGGTTTCGGCCATGCTCAGGAGAAACTCAGCGCCGCCGAGCAGGAGTTGGCGAACTTCACCGCCGGCGCCTTCCGCATCGACGCACTGGAGGCCGAAGAGGGCTCCACCATGCGCTATGAGGTGCGGGCCTGGGATCCGTCGGATGTGCTGACCTTCCTCGACGGCGAGATCGCCCGCCTGGGCTCCACCCTGGATGCCGCCGCGCGGGCGAGGCGCGATGCCCGCGCCGAGTTTCTGGCAGCCCAGGAGACTGCAAGCTACGCGCAGCAGCGGCTCGCTAAAGGAATTATGCATTCGGCAGTCGCGCAGGGGCTGACGGAAACAGCATTCAACATTGTCGATGTCGTCGAGAAGACCGCCGAGGCCGGTCCGATCGGGGCCCTCGGGGAAGGCGCAAAGAAGGTTGCCGAGGCCGTGATCCTCGGGCCACCTTCTTTCTACGAGCCGAGCTTGGCGCCCGAGATCATGACAGGCAATGGCGGCCCGTTCTCCGATATCCGTGCGAACGTCGAAGATGCGCTGAAATATTCGGGCAAGCGCGCGGTCAAATCCGCAGCTACGGGTCCGGCGGCAAGCTATGTGATCGCCAGATACCTCGCGGCCCGTGATACGCGCGTCTATATGGAACTCATTGGCCAGGCGATCGAAGGGAGCATGGAGACCGGATATCGGGTTGTCGGCCGCACCGAAGGGCAGGCTGCCGCCAAGGCTTTTGAGTCTCTGCAGAAGGCCCAGGACGGTTTGAAGAAGGCCAGAGAGCTCGGGATGTTCAGGAACTTCGCCGGCCTGACGAATTTTTCATTTGGCCAAGCGCTCAAGCAGGTCCTGAAGTCGCCCCAAGCCGGAAAACTGGCCCATAGCGTCGGCCGCGATCTTGCGAAGATGGCGACCAAGAAGGCGCTGGCGGAATGGCTGGAGGGCGTTCCGATGGCCGAGTATCTGGCGGCGGAAGCCGAGGCCCGCATGCTGACGCAAGTCTTTCTAGCCGCCAGCGGCGTCTATTGGGAGGCCTATGACCCCCATCATCAGCGTGTCGAAGAGCGGCGCGAAATTCTCCGCCAATACGATGCGAAGAACCATATGCAGATCCTGCGCAATCAGCGCTTTCCGGACGGCGCCGATCTGCTGATCGTTCTGCGCAATGCGAACGGCCAGCCGCTGGCCGCGCTGAACCACAAGGTCACAATGAAGCTGGGCGGCAAGCCGGTGGAGCAGTTGGCCGCGGATCAGTTCTTCTTCCGCATCGCCGCCAGCGATCTGCAGCATGACGGCAAGGGCGGCGTGATCCTGGATATTTCGGTCGAGGAGTAGGTCGGCGGCAGCCGCCGCGCCGCAGCTACCGTCCGCTCTGAACGAACCGGCTGCCGGGAAGTCGGATGGTCACGGTGGTGCCGACGCGCTGTTCGCTGGCCAGCGTCATGGTCCCGCCATGGAGTTCCACCAGCCCGCGGGTCAGCGGCAGGCCGAGGCCGGTGCCGCTGTATTTCCGGTTGATGGCGTTGTCCACCTGGCCGAAGGGTTCCATCACATTCACCAGCGCGCCCGGCGGAATGCCGATGCCGGTGTCGGCGACGGTGAGGATCAGATCGCCGACCTCGTCGCGCCGCGCCTGCATCTTGATGCGGCCGCCGGCCGGCGTGTATTTCACCGCGTTGGACAGCAGGTTGATCAGCACCTGCTTGAGTTTCCGCTCGTCGGCACTGAAGTTTGGCAACCCTTGATCGACAGATATCTCCAGCTGCACCTGAGCGCGCAGGCTGCGCTCGCGGATCAGCCGCGCCGCCGAGTCGAACATGTTGCGGATGTCGAGTGGCGCTTCATGCAGTTCCGTGCGGCCGGCCTCGATCTTTGCCACGTCCAGGATGTCGTTGATCAGGTTCAGCAGATGCCGCGCGCTCTCATGGATGTCGCCGACATAGCCGTAATATTGCCGGTTGCCGATTGGCCCCAGCAGTTCCATATGCATCACCTCGGCAAAGCCGATGATGGCGTTGAGCGGCGTGCGGAGCTCATGGCTCATGCTGGCCAGGAACTCGGTCTTCGCCCGGTTGGCAGTCTCGGCCACTTCCTTCGCCGCCTGCAGGCCGATCTCGCGGCGGCGCAACTCGGTGACGTCGGTCGCCGTGCCGCGGAAGCCGGTGAGTGCGCCGCTGTGGAAGTTGAACACCGGCACTGCGCTGATCAGCACCGTCTTGAGTTCGCCGTTCTTCGCGACAAGCTGGCAGCGCTGATGGCGGAAGGGCGAATGGCGGTGGAAGCTCTGTTCCAGCGCCGCGATATCGGCGCTGCCCTCGGCCAGCCTCAACAGATTCTGTCCGGCGAGTTCACGAGGGTGGAAGCCCAGCAACTCGACCACCCGGTTCGACATATGCAGCAGGTTGAGCTGGGCATCGGTTTCCCAGATCCAGTCCGACACCAGCCGCAGCATGTCGTCGATCCGGTCGCGCAGGTCGGCGATGGTTTCCAGCCGGTTGGGGTCTTCCGGCGCGGCATGGATGATGCCGGCGATGGCGCCGGTCTTGCCGTCGCCCTCTTTCAGCGCCACATGGCGCGAGCGCAGCCGCTGCATGCTGTCGCCCAGCCGCATCAGGTCTTCGCGGAACACCATGCTGCCGAGCAGGGCGATCTCGCCGGCGATGTCGGCAAGCGGCAGGAAGCCGCCACCGGCCGCCGCTGCCATGCGCTTGAAGCCGGCATTGGACCAGAGGATGCGGCCTTCCAGGTCGGCGACATACATGGCCGGCCCGTGGTCCAACAGTTCCTGCTGGAAGATCTGACTCAGATACTCGGCGGGGAGATTGGTCGCCGCCGGACGGCTGGCGTCCGTCGAACGGGGGCCGGATGTGTCGGCCGACGGCAAATCAGACCGCGGCAGCATCGGCTCGGGCCTCTTCCACGGTTCGGATAGCGCAAAGGAAATCCGGATCCCGCCGCCAGCGCGCCACCACACCCTGCGCCGCCGCGGGTTCGACCCGGTCGAAAATAGACATCGCGCGCGCCAACTCCCGAGGATCCACCGCCCAGTCGCCGGGCCGCGCCCGGCGAGTGAGTAGGAATATCGCTGCGGCATTGGGTTTGTCGAGGCCGATCGCGCGGCAGGCCGTCATCAGCCCTTCGCCGCCGGACTCGAACAGCAGGCGGCGAATCAATGTGAGCCGCAATCCCGTCATTTCGCTGAGGGCGGCGACGAAAAGGCCCACTTCGCCCTGGCGCAGTAGCTGCACCAGGGAGGGCAGCGGTAGCAGGTTGGCATCGCGGAGCAACTTGGCCAGTTTCGTGGTTGCCGATTCGGCGGCGGAGGCGCGCTCGTCGGCGATCCTGACGATCAGATCGGCCGCGGCGGCCTCAACCGCATCGTCGAGCCGGGTCATGTCGCAATCGAATCGCTCCAGCAGATGCTGGCGCAAGGCCGCCAGGATCCAGAGCAGGATGCGCTTCACCAGCCGGTCGCTGAGATCACTGCGGCGCAGGATCGGCTCCTGGAAGCCGTCTACCGTATTGGCCTGCTCCACCAGATAGGCCATGGCCGCCTCGGTGACGGGATCGTCGTTGCCGTCCAGCAGGCCCTTGATGAAGTCACTGTCGCCCGCGGCCACGCCCCAGTCGCTGGCGGCGTCGCCCTTGGTGCGGCGCATGGATTGCATGAGCTGATGCTCGAGAGCGCGGTGGCGAATCACCTCCACCAGCTCCACATCGAGCCAGGGTTCGTTGGTGCGCAGCACCGGCGCCGCCATCTCGATATCGTCCTGCAGCAGGGCGTCGATCAGGCTCTGGCCACCGTTACCGTCCTTGCGCAGCTGCTCGGCCAGCGCCCGGCGGACCGGCTCGATCAGGTCGCCGATCAGGCGGTGCAGGATGTCGGTGATCAGCGCCCGCTCATAGTCGGTGAGCGTGCTGTGGTCGGAGAAGAAGATGTCATTGACGACGGCGACCAGACGCTTGCGCCCCTCGACGGATTTGTCGCGGGCGAGCCCGACCAGAAAGCGGATGTCTTCATTGGTCGACATGATGGCTCAGCTCAGTCTCCGGTCTCGACGCAGTACACCGCGGCGGGCGACAGCCCGCGGCACGATAGAGCTGAACTGCGAACGCCGACATGAGCGATGGCCCGGCCCCGATTTCGCTTCAGCCCGTGCCGCCAAATGCTTCACGATCTTGGTAAATCATGGCACGGGCGGCCTTAACGTTCCCTTACGGGGAGGCTGGGGGAGTGATGGTTAATAAAGCGTTAACGGCTAGCGTTTTGCCTTGACCAGCAATTGCTTGGGCCGGCGGCTGCGGGCGGTCGGGAACAGGGAGAAAGTGCGGGCGACATACTGGGTCACGGTGTCCATGCCCTTGAGATATTGCTGCAGTTCCGGGGTCATCTCGGCTTCCACCAGGCTGATCTTGCGCGACGGATCCTCGGTTTCGAAGCGGGCGCAGAACCAGGGCTCGCCCCGTTTCAGGATCAGGTCCTGGCTCGTGTCATGCCATTCGAAGGCCCACATCAGGATGCGCGGCCAGACATCGATCGGGTAGCGGCCGCCGATCATCACCCCCGGCAGCGGTGTCGGCCGATAGTGATAGAAGGGCGGCAGCTGGTTGATATAGACGGTCTCGTCGGCGACGAAGCGGTAGGGCGTGTGGAGCTGTAGCACCGGCTTGCTCAGCTCGCGCCACTCGCTGGGATTGCTGGTGGTGATCAGCCGGGCGATGTATTGCGGGTTCGAACTCGCTGTCATGGGGCCGCGGATATTGCAGCTGCATGTTGCCCTTGTCGTCGCGGGCCAGGCGCAGATGGACATCGAACGGGCATAGCACCTCGACGATGCGCAACTCATAGTCGAGTACGGCGGGGCACAAGCCGACGCCCTTGGTGGAGACGGACTTGGGCGCGTTGCGCTGGTAGATCCGCGGCGCGTCATAGATGAAGCCGGCTTTCTCGGCGTCGATCATCCAGCCGACCTCGACGACGCGCTTGCGCTCGATTGGCTTCCTGAAGAGATCGAACAAACGGCTCATGCCGCCGCTCCGTCTGCATTTTCCAAAGGCTGGGGCGAAGATAGTGGATGGCCCGGCGCAAGTCCAAGCCGCGCCCCTGCGCCTGCATTGGCCACTTGTGCGGCCGAGCGTTTCCCGCCGTATACTGGCCCATGGCCGAAACCCGAACCAAGCCGTTCGACGGCTTCTCCCACAGGGTGCCGGAGGGCGATACCCACCACCGGATGGTCTGCGATTCCTGCGGCTTCATCGCCTATGAGAATCCGAAGGTGGTGGTGGGCTCGGTCTGCAAATGGGACGACCGCATCCTGCTCTGCCGCCGCGCCATCAATCCGCGGCTGGGATTCTGGACGCTGCCGGCGGGCTATCTGGAGCTGAACGAGGCGACCGGCGACGGCGCGCTGCGCGAGGCCTGGGAGGAGGCGCGGGCGCGAATCGAGATCGACGGCGTCCTGGCCGTCTATTCCATACCCAGGCTCAGCCAGGTGCAGGTGATCTACCGGGCGCGACTGCTGTCGGACGACGTGTCGGCGGGGCCGGAGAGCGCGGAGGTCGGGCTGTTCCGCTGGGAGGAGATTCCCTGGCCCGACATCGCCTTCCCATCGGTGCGCTGGGCGCTCACGCACTATCGCGAGGCCCTGGACAGCGGCAGCTTCCACACAAGGAGCAATCCGCCCGGCGAGTTCGGCGACTACTGACGGCCCGATCAATTTCAGCCTGCCAGATGCAGCAGCCCGTTGCCGGCGGCGACAAGCGCCGCCGCCGCAATGCGCCGCGGGCCGAAGGGCTCATGCAGCACCAGCGTGCCGATCAGCGCGGCGAGGATGACGCTGGTCTCGCGCAGGGCCGAGACATGGGCCATGGGCGCGAAATCCATCGCCCAGATGACGATGCCATAGCCGATGCCGGCGATGATGCCGCCGAACAGCCCGCGCTTGAAGTTCTGCTTGAGCGACGCCATGGCCCGACCGCGCCGCAGCCAGAGGAAGGCGAGCCCGACCGGGATCATCTCCAGAGCCAGCAGCCAGGTGATGTAGCTCAGGCCGTTGGCGGTGGAGCGCACGCCCAGGCCATCGAGCACAGAATAGCAGGCGATGCCGAGCGAGGTGGCGAAGGCGAAGAGTATCGAGCGGCCCTCGCCGGCCTTGGGAATGCCGGCCAGGCTGATCAGCCCTGCGCAGGCGATGATCAGCCCGAGCCATTCGCCGCCATTGAGGTGCTCGTTCGCGACAATCAGGCCGGCGATGGCGATCAGCAGCGGCGCCGAGCCGCGGGCGATCGGATAGGTCTGGGACAGCGCGCCAAACCGATAGGCCTCGACCAGGGTGAAATAGTAGACGGAATGGGCGAGCACGGAGCCGGCCAGATAGGGCCAGCAGGCGGGATCCGGCAGCGGCACGAAAGGCAGGATGATCAGCCCGGGAATGCCGCCGAAGAAGATCACCAGGCATTGCATCACGGCCTTGTCGTTGCCGGCTTTGACGAACGCGTTCCAGGTCGCGTGCATCACGGCGGCGGACAGCACCAGCAAGGTGACGGTGAAAGTCACGGATCAGACCGGAAGATGGGATGGCGGGATGGGCGGCGGTTCAGTTCGCCCGGCCCGGTGGGGCGGTCTTTCCCGGAGCAGCGGGATGATCGGCCAGCCGCCGCAGCACGGTGTTGCGCTCGCGCCGGGCGATGGCCAGCAGCTTGCGCCGCCGTTGCCAGGGAATGTCGGGATACTCGATGACGTTGCGGTCGGCGTCGTAGAAGGCGATCTCGTAGCCCAGCTCGTCCAGCCAGTCGATCAGCGCCGCCGGCGAACTGCCGAAATCCTTCAGCGCATCGTCCATGGCCAGCAGGATCACGGCGGGATGGCATTTGGCCAGATGCTCCCGGGCACCCTGAAGCGCGGTCAGTTCACAGCCGGCGATATCCATGCAGAGCAGGGCATAGGGCCGCTTGGACAGCAGCGCGTCCAACCGCACGCTCTCGATGCCGACCACGCGGGTGGCCAGCTCGCCCGCGGCGGGCGAACGGCGGCGGCCGGATTTCGTCGTGCCGTCGGCATAGCGGCCGAGGCCATCCTTGGCGCCGACCATGACCGGATGGATGACCACGCTCGCCTTGACGCCGGCGGCGGTCACCGCCTCGAGCAGTCTGGCGCGCATGGTGGGGCTGGGTTCGACGGCATCGACGCGGCCGGCCAGTCCCACCACCTTGGCGGCGGCGATGGCGTAAGTGCCGGCATTGGCGCCGATATCCAGCACGGCATCGCCGGTGTGGAGATAGCGCTCCATGAAGGCGAAGTTGTGCCGGTCGGCATTGTCCGGACCGGCGTGGGCAGTGGCCTTGGCGGCCTGGGTGCTGGGCAGGGTCTTGATGGCGGATTTCGGCGGGCCGCCATTGAGGCCCACGGTCGGGGGCTCCTCGCCGCCCAGAGCGATGCGGCGCAGCGTCTTGAACAGTGATCCGCCGGAGCCTTGGTTGGCGCCGGCCGTCACGCCGGTCCGCTTGATGCTACCCCCAGTTGGCATGAAATCCCGCCGATAACTCATTGGCACATACAGAGAACCTGCCCCTGCTGTCCAGAGAAAAACAGGTGGCGCTCTATCTATTTCCCGATCTCAACCCCCGATTTGGCTCCGCGGCTGGCCCATTCAGCCCCATCAGGGAGCGGGCAAAGGCCTCGGCTTCGAAAGGCCGGAGGTCGTCGGCGGTCTCGCCGACGCCGATGGCGTGGACCGGCAGCTTGAAGCGTTCCGCCAGGGCCACCAGTACGCCGCCCCGGGCGGTGCCGTCCAGCTTGGTCACCACCAGGCCCGTCACGTCCGGTCATCTGGCGGAAGGTGTCCACCTGGGCGTGGGCGTTCTGGCCGGTGGTGGCGTCCAGCACCAGCAGGCAGTCATGGGGCGTCGCCGGGTCCTGCTTGCGCAGCACGCGCAACACCTTCTGCAGCTCGGCCATCAGGTTGGCCTTGTTGTGCAGGCGGCCCGCGGTGTCGATCAGCAGCACGTCGTAGGCTTCGGCCTTGGCCTGGGCCAGGGCGTCGAAGGCGAGGCCGGCCGGATCGCTGCCGGGCGCGCGGGTGATGACAGTGGCGCCGGTGCGCGCGCCCCAGATCTTGAGCTGGTCGATGGCGGCGGCGCGGAAGGTATCGCCGGCGGCCATCATTACGCGGTGGCCATCCTCGCGCAGCCGCGCGGCGAGCTTGCCGATGGTGGTTGTCTTGCCGCTGCCATTGACGCCGACGACCAGAATGACGTGCGGCTTGCGCTGCGGGTCGATGGCGCAGCGGCTTTGCCACGGGCGCGAGAATCTCCGCGATGTCTTTTGCCAGCGCGCCGCGGATCTCCTCAGCGGAGATTTCCTGGTTGAATCGCGTCTTCGCCAGATTGGCGGTGAGGCGTGCCGCGGTGACCGGGCCGAGATCGGCCGCGATCAGAAGTTCTTCGAGTTCGTGCAGCGCCGCCTCATCCAGCTTCCGCTTGGTGAAGATATCGCCGATGCCCGTGGCGAGCTTCGAGGACGAGCGGCTGAGTCCCTCGCGGAGCCGCTGAAACCAACCGCGCTTCGGCGCTTCGGTGGTGGTGGCTTGGTCGGTCATACTCTGCAAGCCAGCACACAAGCATCCCTCTCCCCTTGGGGGAGAGGGGCAGGGGTGAGGGGTTTCGCGCGTGAGCGCGCAGAGAGCCTTCGCGCTGATCAAGGGGCGAATATGCGGGAATTGGTTTCGATTGATTGCTGGCCTTGTTCAGCGTGACGGGAGATTTGTTGGCGTGCTGCCGCACGCAGTACCCGCTCCGCGCGCCCTCTCCCAAGGGGAGAGGGGTGGGTTTTATGTAGTGACATTGAGTGTGCGGAAATGGCTGACATCACGCAGCCACCCGGGCAGTGAGTTCATTGCGTACTCGCACCGTCTATGATGGCACTGACGATCGTGCCTGGATTCGCGAGGACAATGCATCTGCGATCCGCACCGGCGCGAAATGCTGGCTGTGGCCGATGGCGCTGATGCCGTCGATGCGTTCGACGAGCACGTCGGCATGTTTGCCGCGCTGCGATGCAAAGAACCGCGCCTTCGCCGTTTCGCCGGCCGCGCGCAGCCTTGCCGCGCGGGCTTTGCGCTCAGCCATCGGCAGCTGCGGCATGCGCGCGGCCGGCGTGCCCGTGCGCGCGGAATAGGGGAAGACATGGAGGAAGGTGAGATCGCAATCCTCGATCAGGCGCAGGCTGTTCTCCGCCATCGCGTCGGTCTCCGTCGGGAATCCCGCGATCAGGTCGGCGCCGAACACGGCATCGGGCCGGCGGCGGCGGATATCGGCGCAGACGCGCAGCGCATCGGCGCGGCTGTGGCGGCGCTTCATGCGCTTCAGGATCATGTCGTCGCCGGCCTGCAGGCTGAGATGCAGATGGGGCATCAGCCGCGGCTCGGTCTCGATCAGTTGCAACAGATCCTCGTCGATCTCCACGGGATCGAGCGACGATAGCCGCAGGCGGCGCAATTCAGGGACTTGCGCCAGGAGGCGGCGGATCATTTGTCCCAGTGCAGGGCGGCCCGGCAGATCGGCGCCATAGGCGGTGATGTCCACGCCCGTCAGCACGATCTCGGCGATGCCGCTCATCGGTCAGCGCGCGAACCTGGCGCACGACATCGCCGATGGGCACGCTGCGATTCGGGCCGCGGCCGAAGGGGATGATGCAGAAGGTGCAGCGATGGTCGCAGCCCTGCTGCACCTGGACAAAGGCGCGGCAGCGCTCGGCGAAACCGGCGAGCAGATGATGGGCCGTCTCCCGCGCCTGCATGATGTCGTTGACCTGCACCCGCGGCGCGCTGTCGTCGACGAAGCGGCCATAGCTTTCGGCCTTCAGCTTCTCTTCGTTGCCGATGACGTGATCGACTTCGGGCATCGCGGCGTAGCTGCTGGAATCAATCTGCGCGCCGCAGCCGGTGACGATGATGCGCGCCGACGGATTCTCGCGCCGCGCCCGGCGGATCGCCTGCCGCGCCTGGCGTTCCGCTTCGGCGGTGACGGCGCAGGTGTTGACGATGATGGCGTTGCCGAGGCCCGCGGCCGACGCATGGCCGCGCATCACCTCGGATTCCCAGGCGTTGAGCCGGCAGCCGAAAGTGATGACCTGCGGCGCGGTCATTGCCTGAAGAGCGACTCGTCCAGCGTGCCGGTGAAGCTCTGCGCGACCGGGCCGGTCATCAGCACGTGGTTGTTCTCCAGCCACTCGATCTCAAGCGCGCCGCCGTCGAGGAAGACATGGGCGCGGCGGCCGGTCAGGCCGCGGCGCGCCGCCGCCACCAGGCTGGCGCAGGCGCCGGTGCCGCAGGCGCGGGTGATGCCGACGCCGCGCTCCCACACGCGCATGCGCAGCATGTCCGGCGACTTCACCTGCACGACCTCGACATTGATCCGCTCGGGGAACAGGGGATCATGTTCGATCAAGGCGCCCAGCCGCTCGAGGTCGATGGCCTCGGCGTCCTCGACGAAGAACACCACATGGGGATTGCCCACATTGACTGCCGCCGGATCCTTCAGCGGTCCCTGGGCGTAGTCCATGATGCAGCGTGTCCATCTCCCGCGCCAGCGGGATCTCGCGCCAGCCGGTATGGGCCGGCCCCATATCGACGGTGACGCGGCCGTCGCCGGCAGGCGTGCGCGGCGATGCGGCCGCCGGTGGTGTCGAGAACGACCGGGCCGTTCTTGCTCGCGTCCATCAGCAGATGGGCGATGCAGCGGGCGGCATTGCCGCAGGCCTCCACCTCGCCGCCATCGGCATTGCGGATGCGCATGACCGCATCCGCCCCGGCCAGCACCGGCGGCTCCAGCACGATGAGCTGGTCGCAGCCGACGCCTGTCCGGCGGTCGGCGATGGCTTTGGTCGCGGCATCGGTCAGGGCAATCGGCCGCTTGCGAGCGTCCAGCACGACGAAATCGTTGCCCAGGCCGTGCATCTTGATGAAGGGGAGTCCGCTCATGGCCAGGGGGTTATAGGGGGGTGGGGGGAGGCGAGTCCACGGCAGCGGGATGGCGCGAGGCAGCCTGTGATTTACGCCGCGCGCCACCCATTCGCGAGCCTACGGCCGGAGGGTTGTTTTCCCGGAAGGTACTTCCAAGCCCTTGGTCCCGCGAATTGCCAAATAAGGGACCCCGATTTGACAAAACAACGCGTGGCGGGTTTTCGGCACCTTTCCGCTGTGGCGCGGGAAGTCTTGGGCCTGGCAGAGCTTTCGCCGACAAGACACACCCCTTGAGTCACATGCCGGTGCTAGACGGGCGGAGTTACGTATCTTACACGATACATGCGTCGATAGCCAGGCCCATGCCCGGGAGATCAAGTCGTCTGACGACGAGGAGTGAGGCACACCGAAGAGCCGACCCTTGCCGAACTGGCTCTTGGTCAGCTCGAACGGTTTGTTCGGACCTGCCTGTTGCATGGGGTGATTGTGGGTCTTGCGGCTGTTGCCGCTTACTGGCGGCATTGCGGGAGGATTTGGCCGAGCGTATCTGATGCTTGCGCTCACCCGCTAGTCGGCGGGCGAATCTGCTCGACCGGACCAGACAATTTTCAATTCGCTGGTCGCGGATGAGACGACATATATGGCTTTTGGGAATGATCGCGCTCGCTCTTTCCAAAGCAGCGGTGATGCGCACAAAAACTAAACGCCGAAAGATAAGCCACCCACACCCTGCACAGGAAAATACACTATTCAGGAGGGTCCTTTCCCCCACTGCATGGTGCCGAGGTCATTCTTTCTCCGTCTATGTCATCAGCAGCCGCGCAAGAACGATCAAGCGCGGAACCGGGGATGCGGCGCAGGGTTCGTGGCGGTAACGTGAGGACCCCATGGATCCCGTTGGCAAGGCCATCTGGTACATCGAGAGCCACTTCGCCGGCGCCATCTCGCTGGACGATATCGCCGATGTCAGCGGCCTGTCGCGCTATGCGCTCTCGCGGGCGTTTGGCGCGGCGACCGACCGCTCGGTCATGCGCTATGTCCGCGGACGGCGCCTGACCGAGGCGGCGAAGTCGCTGGCCAACGGCGCCGGCGACATCCTGTCGCTGGCCTTGGAGACGGGATACGGGTCCCACGAAGCCTTCAGCCGGGCGTTCCGCGATCAGTTCGGCCTCACGCCCGAGGCCCTGCGCGCGCAACGCTCTCTCGACAACATCCCGCTCGTGGAGACTTTCAAGATGGACGATTCACTGATCGTGAAACTGGAACCGCCGCGCTTCGAAAAGGGCAAGCTGCTGCTCATCGCCGGCCTGGCCGAGCGCTACAGCTATGAAACTTGTGCGGAGATTCCCAAGCTATGGCAGCGCTTCACGCCCTATCTCGGCAATATTCCGGGGCAAGTGGGCGATGTCGCCTATGGCGTGCGCTACAACAGCGACGACGAGGGCAATCTCGATTACATGGCCGGCGTCGAAGTCTCGAGCTTCGACGGACTCCCGAAGGAGCTGACGCGGCTGCGCATCCCCGCAAAGCGCTATGCGGTGTTCGTGCATCGCGCCCACATCGCCGAGGTGCGCCGCACGCACTACACGATCTGGAGTCAGTGGCTGCCCGAGTTCAGGGCACGAGCCCGCCGACGCGCCGTCCTTCGAGCGCTATGACGAGAAATTCAACCCTCGCACCGGCAGCGGCGGCCTGGAGATCTGGGTGCCGCTGAGCAAGTGATCTGTGCCGTTAGCGCGGGTGCCCACTACACGGCCAAGAAAAGCCGCCGAGAGTATGGCGGCATGATGTTGGTCATGGATCCTTCATGTCGTAGTTTCGGGCTGTTACTCCCCGAGTATTACGGCTTCACACTAGCTCGATCCGCAGCGATTTACCCACGGTCGCCGCCGCTCGCTGCATCGTGCGCATATGTGCACGGATGTATTGACGGGGTCGAGCAGGCGATCGAGCTGCGCGCGGCTGGCGCGCATGCGCCGCGCCATTTCCATTTCGCAGCCGGCGCTTGCGCATCGCCTTCTCGATTTGACGGGCAGCATAGCTCGTGGCCGGCTCAGCTATCGGCCTTCAATCAGCTCTATCTTCTGGTGTAAATCCTCGATAGCGGTGCCGTTACTTTCCTTTGCCCTGCGCTTGGTTTTCATAACTCTAATCTCTTTATGTTATCGCATTGACATAATTAAATCCGACGTGGCAGTCTTTCGCGACTTCTTGATGAAGGCGTGCAGTAGAAGCATCCTGCCTTTTGCAATGCAAAACATCACACGGGCAATGCGTACGCTC
The DNA here is from genome assembly GCA_963851215.1 of uncultured Alphaproteobacteria bacterium. Classification (GTDB taxonomy): domain Bacteria; phylum Pseudomonadota; class Alphaproteobacteria; order Dongiales; family Dongiaceae; genus DATKFM01. The sequence goes on along the minus strand of CAWKOG010000019.1, from coordinate 46,109 downwards.
GCAAGTGCACTGCGGACCTCCCAAAGCCCCTAACCCAATGGGCGACAAAGCGGCATGCCCTGCGGCCAGCCGAACTCGACCAATCTGATATCGTCCCCCAAGATCTTCCGATCGCCGATATCGAGGCTTCTGAGCCAGTCGCGCACCGGTTCACCGCCGCTCGCAAGTCGATAGAAGGCAGCAGGGAGACGCTTCAACGCCGGCGACATGATCTGAATGTATCAAAAAAGATACAGTGCGTCTACTATCGCTGGCGATCGCCCTACTGCGCCAGGTGGGCCAGCGCGGTGCGGAGCGGCAGGTCGGAAATCTGCACCAGCCCTTCGAAGGGATGGGCCAGCTCGATGATCAGGAAGATCGCGCCGGATACCGACAGCGAGCTGAAGAACAGCGTCCCGATGACGGTCATATTGCGCGGCGCATACAAGCCGAAACTGACGAACAGCACGGCGAGCCAGAAGACCAGGATGACGATGAAGGTGACGGGAATGGCGCCGCCCTCCGCCTGGGCCACCAGCAGCCAGCGGTCCTTCCCCATCTCGATGCTGAGTTGCCGGGCCATGGTCAAAAGCTCGCGCTGCTTGCCGCCGGCCGGTTGCAGCTCGAGGATGAGATTCTGGAAGCCTTCGCCCTCCGCCGTTAAATCAGGCGCCAAGCGGGATTCGCCGGACCCGCTGTCCGGCCAGATTTTCTTCAGGCCGTCGGCGACGATGGTGCGCAGGCGGTGGCGTGCCGGCAGCGCCTCCGGTCCGTAGAGCGCCAGCGCGCTGTCGAGCAAGATGAGATTTGCCGAGATCTCATTGAGGCCGCGCTTCTGTTCGTCATAGGAACCCTTGGCGGTGGCGACCAGCAGGCCGAGCACCAGGGCGGCCATCGTGGCCACCAGCCCCATGCCCAGCTTCACCGCATCCTTCAAATCCTCGCCGAGATCGGTCTGGGGCAGGATGCCGCGCAGACGCATGCCCAACAGCGCGCCGCCGAAGGCGCAGGCGAATACGATTGCTCCGATCAACCATGCTGTCATGCCCTATCCCCCGCCGAGATGGCTCACCGACATAGCGGCCGGGCCTGTCGCCCAGCCATGTCTTGCGGTGGCGATGGTAGGAGGCTCAGACCAGTTTCGGCAATGCCAAGAGCGATGGCGGCATGTCCCGGTTTCCGGCACCGCTCATTCCGGCATGCCCGCCTTGCGTAGGCCGCTGCGAACATGCTCGGCTTCGGTGCCGATCCACAGATGGAGTTTTATTTTTGAAATCGAGAGGTCCGGCTTCTCTCGGCGGGCTTCATCAGCCGCGGCGGCCGCTTCCGCTGTCCGTCCGATCTGCGCATAACAAGCGGCGATGAGCCACAAGGTCCAGTAGCCCACGTGCGTTCGGCGCTTGAAGGCGTCGGCCGCATCTTCATACCGCTGTGCGGCATAGAGCGCCATGCCCAGGTCCATCCAGTACCACTCCGGATGGTAGGGGTTGATTCGCATGGCCTTGCGGATGCGTTCAACGCCTTCTTCCGCCCGCCCGAGGCCTGCCAGCAACAGGCCGGAGCCTGCCAGAGCGTTGGCGTCGTTCGGATTGAGGGCGATGGCCCGTTCATAATGCAGTTCGGCGTTCTTTAGGTCGCCGCTATAGCCGTAGATCATGCCAAGCAGCCAGTGACAGCGGCCATCGTCTTCATCGAGTTCGACTGCTGTCTGTGCCAGTGCCACCGCATCCCGCAAAATCTTCTCCGGCGTGTCGGCGTAGCCATGGAGAACGACATCGGAAAATGCGCGGTAAGCGCGAGCTCGCGCGTAGTCGGGATCAAGCTCCATTGCCTGCTGAAACAGCTCCACGGCGCGTTGATTGTCTTCGGATCCATAACTGCGCAGATGCTTTATACCGCGCAGCACGCACTCGTAGGCGCTCAGCTTCGGCTTTCGCCGTGTTTGCTCAAGCAGCGAGCTCTCCACCCGGCTGTGCAGCGTCGACACGATTGCTCCCGTCACCTTGTCCGGAACGGCGACGATGTCGGCGAACGCGATATCGTAGGCCTCGCCCCAGACTTGCGCCCGGCTGGCGGCGGCGATGAGGCGCACAGTGATGCGCACCCGCTCGCCCTGGCGCTGCAGGCTGCCCTGGACGAGATGGATAACGCCAAGCCGCCGGCCGATCTCCTGGACGTCGGCGGTCTGCTGCGCGATCGCCGCCGATGAATGGCGGTCGATGACGAACAGCATGTGGAAGCGGCCGAGGCCGGTAATGATGTCCTCGGTCACGCCGTCGCATAGAGGCGCGAGCGCGGGATCGGCGCTGAGATTGCTGAAGGGCAGCACGGCAACCGAGGGCCGGTCCGCAACGGGCTCGTTCGCCGCCGCCGCCGGCGACAAGCGGTCGGTGACGATGTCGCGATAGAGGGCTTCGGTGCGGCTGTCGGGCGGGACGCCGAGCTCCTTCTGCAGGGTCTCGCGGCAGGCGGCGTAGAGCTTCAGCGCCGACGTGTTGTCGCCGCACCGCGCCAGAAGCCGCATGAGCGCGCAATAGACGGGTTCGGCCAGGGGATCGGCGGCGAGCAGCCGGCGGCCGAATTGGATCGCATCGTCGGCCCTGCCGTCCTTCTCGGCGAATTGCGCCAATTGTTCGAGCACCCGCTCGGCCAGCGCGCCGAGCCGTGTCCGTTCCGGTTTGAGCCAGTCGTCGAATTCCGGCGCCGCGGTCTCTATGCCGTCGAGGAGAGCGCCCTTGTAGAGCGTCATCGCCGACCTGGCGGTAGTGGCATCGGCGGCGAGCCGCGCAAACTCGACGGCGTCGGTCTCGATGCCCGCGGCTTCAAGGGTAACCGTTTCCCGGTCGGCGCGGATCGGGTCGGCATCGGCCCGCCGGAAGGCCTGGCGGATGCCGGCCAGCGCCTGTTTGAGACTGTCCCGCGCCTGTACCTCGCCGCGGTCGCCCCAGAGCAGGCCGGCCAGCTTCTCCCGCGGCTGCGGTTGACCGGCCTTGAGCGCCAGATACGCCAACAGAAGCCGGTCTTTGCGGGTCGGCAGGTTCAACTTGCCGCCATCGCCGAACTCCAGGGCAAAGCCGCCCAGCAGGTTCAGCCTGCATGCCGCCACTGAATAAACTCCCTTCCCCCCGTCGATTTTACCCGGATATTACGATCCCACACCCGCCGGTTTTACGGCGGCCGGCCAATCTTGCCACCGTTCGGTAAGCTCATCCAACGAGGGGAGGCGAAAATGCGGCTGCTGCATAGAATTCGGGCGGCAATTGGCGGCTTGCTGGCGCGGCAACCGTCGATGCGGTTCGGCGGCAATTCAAGCCGGGATTGGCTGCCGCCGATGCTGGGTGCCAGCGACTGGAGCCATGGCATGATGGAGGGCATGGCCGACCGCAGCGCCGCCTGGTACTTTGACCGGCGCTAGCCGGTTCGCGAACCGGACTTTATAGTGGGCATCCCCGCCACCATTCCGGAGCCCCGGCGTTTGCCCACGACGAAGTCCCCCATGTCGCTGACGGCGGAGCTGGTGGCGCGCTGTCATCGGGAAGAGCCCGATCCCGGCCCGGAAGACGGCTATCCCGAGTTCACCGAAGAGGAGTATGACGCCGCCGCCGCCGACCTGCTGCAGCGGAAGAAGCATGGACCGCTCTGGCTGTTCGCCTATGGCTCGTTGATCTGGAAGCCCGAGTTCGACTCGGTCGAGCATCGGCGCGCCACCGCTCCCGGCTGGCACCGCGCCTTCTGCATGGAGCTGACGCGCTGGCGCGGCTCGCCGCGGCAGCCCGGCCTGATGATGGGGCTGGAACGCGGCGGAAGCTGCGAGGGCATTGCCTACCGGCTGCGCGACGACAATCACAGTGGGCAGATCGGCCGGCTGTTGCGGCGGGAGATCAGCGGCCATGACGGCATCAAGGCCGTGCGCTGGATCGACATCGAGATCGGCGGCGCAACGCACGAAGCCCTGGTGTTTTGGGCCGACACTACGCATACGGATTTCAATGTCTCGCTGCCGCTGCCGGACGTGGCGCGGACCCTGGCCCGTGCCTGCGGCCATATCGGCTCGGGCGCGGAGTATCTGTTTCATACAGTGAGCAAGCTGGAAGAGTTCGGCATCCGCGACGACACCCTCTGGCGGCTGCAGGAAATGGTAGCCGATGAGATTCGGCTGCTGATCGCCGAGGACTCCGCAGGGGTCGCGCCGTGAGCGGCGATCTGGGATTCACCTATCGGGCGGCCAAGAACGGCGAGGTGTTCGTGCATCACCGCGGCAAGCTGGCCACGACCCTGCGCGGCGAGGCGGCGGCGGATTTCCTCACTGATATCGATGGCGCTGATGACGGCGCGCAGCAGCAAATCATGGCCCGCGTCACCGGCAACTACCGCAGGGGCAATGAGCGGCTGGCGAAGAACCATCCGCGGAACCGGTAGCGCAGCTCGCCCCTACAAAATGGCGCTTCGCGGGCCGCCCATTTTGCGCCCACCGCTGCGCTCTGCTACCAAGCGGCGTGGCGGACATTTCGGACACGGAGCGGGAACTGACATCGGCGCGGCTTTTCAGCCTCGCCGCGGCGATTGCCTGTACCTCCATCATGGGCATTACCACGGGCCTGGCCTGGACGCTGCTGGCGTTGCGGCTGGAGCATCAGGGATTCGATGCCACGGCGATCGGCCTCAATGCGGCGGCGCAATCCTTCGGCATTGTCACCATGGGCTTCGTCGCGCCCTGGGCGATGGCGCGCGTCGGGCTGGTGCGCGGATGCGGCGCGGCGATCTCGGTGGCGATCGCCGTCATGCTGCTGCTCCCGGTGTTCGATAGCTACATGGCATGGCTGCTGCTGCGATTCCTGCTAGGCGCCGGAGCCTGCTTCCTGTTCATCGCCGGCGAGAGCTGGATCGTGCTGATCGCGCCGCCGCGCTATCTCGGGCGGGTGGTCGGCATCCTCGGCCTGATCTGGGGCGGCGCCTTCGCCCTCGGGCCTATCATCGTCGGCATCGTGGGGATCGGCGGCTGGGGGCCATTCCTGATCGGCGCAGCCGCGGCGTTCTGCGCCGGACTTCCATTGCTGTTCGTCGGCAGCGTGCAGGCGCCGGCACAGGCCCACAAGCCGCCGAACTTCTTCGCCTTGCTCCGCCGGTCACCGGGCCCGCTGATCGCGGTGGCGTTGCTCGGACTGGTGGAATCCAGCCATGACTCCCTGCTGCCGATCTATGGCCTGCGGCTGGGCATGGATGTTCACGTGGCGGTTTTGCTGGTGACTGTAGTGCTGTCGGGCTTGACGCTCATCCAGTTGCCGATCGGCTGGATCGCCGATCACATGGATCGCCGGCGCCTGCTGCTGATCGCCACATTGTCGGGCCTGCTGCTGACGCTGGGGTTCAGCGTCACGGCGACGACGGTCCTGCAATGGCCGATCCTGTTCCTGCTGGGTGCGGCGATCGGCAGCATCTGGGCGGTGAGCCTGGCGCTGATCGGCGACGAGTTCGATGCCGAGCATGTGGCGGGCGCCAACGCGGTGCGCGCCATCCTCTATGGCGGAGCGGCGGTCGCGGGACCGCTGATTTCGGGCACGGCGATGGATCTCTGGGTGCCCCATGGGCTGATCGCGGCGCTGGTGCTGATGTGGCTGATCTATTTGCCCTTCGCCGGGCGGCGGCAGACCGCGAGCTAGGCGATTCCAGAAGCGGCTTGCCGACCGGTCGGGAACAAGGGAACATCGGCCCGGGCCGATCAAACGAACGCGGGTTTCCAGAATCTTCCTGGAAGCCCGATCGCTTTATTTGTGACAGGGGTGCAGGCATGATTGGCGTCGCTCTCGGTTCAGAATCCATACCCAACAGAAACTGGCTGCGCGCTGCTGCGGCGATGGCCGGAACTTTGGCGCTGCTGCTGCTGCAAGCCTGTTCCCTGCCGGAGCGCCTCAATGCCGTGCCCAAGGATATCGAGGCATCGGCCGAGGTCCCCGGAATGCCCGGGATCCGCTATTGGCAGGCGGGCGATATGGAGCAGTTGGCCGAGGAAGCCATTAAGTCGTTCCACAGCGAACTCGAGGAATGGAAAGCCGCTGGCAACAAGGGACCGATGCCGCCGGCCAACTTCCTCGCCATCTCCGGCGGCGGTGAGAATGGCGCCTATGGTGCCGGCCTGTTGTGCGGCTGGACCGAAGCCGGCACGCGGCCGGAGTTCAAGCTGGTCACGGGCATAAGCACAGGTGCGCTCGCCGCGCCCTTTGCCTTCCTCGGTTCGGCCTACGACCAGCAACTCAAGGAGGTCTACACCACCATCAGCGCCAAGGATGTGCTGGAGACACGCGGGATCTTTGCTGCGATCTGGAACGATGCGATGGCCGACAATGCGCCGCTGCAAATTCTGGTGGCGAAGTATGTGAATGAGGACATGGTGGCGAAGATCGCCGCCGAACACAGGAAAGGCCGCAACCTGCTTATCGGCACGACGAACCTGGATGCCCGCCGGGGAGTCGTCTGGGACATCGGCAAGATGGCGGAGTATGGCGGTCCACAGGCGGTGGAGCTGATACGGAAAATTCTTATCGCTTCGGCCGCCATCCCCGCCGCATTCCCGCCGATGATGATCGATGTGGAAGCCAACGGCACCAAGTATCAGGAGATGCATGTCGATGGCGGCGCCAGCGCCCAGGTTTTCGTCTATCCGGCCAAGCTGCGCGTCGCGGAGATCTCCGAGGCGGCCGGCATGGAGCGGGAACGGCATATGTACATCATCCGCAACGGACGCCTCGATCCCGATTGGGCGGATACGGAGCGCCAGACTATGACCATTGCCGGACGGGCGGTGTCGTCGCTGATCCAGAATCAGGGCAACGGCGATCTTTACCGCATCTTTGCCATCGCCCAGCGGGACAAGGTGGATTTCAATCTGGCCTACATTCCCGCGACATTCGATGTGCCGCTGCCCGAGCCGTTCGACCAGCACTATATGGTGGAGCTGTTCAACCTCGGCTATGAGCAGGGCAAGGCCGGCTACAAATGGGAAAAGGCGCCGCCGGGCTTCTAAGTCCAGCAAAGCGACAATTGCGCATCGATGATGTTGTCCCCGCGCCCGCGCAGTCGCGACAATCGCTTGGCGATTGCGCTGAGGGAGAGGGTGCGTGACATTTCCGTCCAGCTATTATCACGCGGGTGAGCGCGCAGGCTGACTCTCGCAGCGCTGCCTGGCTGACGGCCGGAGCATGCCGCCCTGCCGCGCAGCATCAAGGCCGGCGGCGGCCGAAGTCGTTATGGGCCGTCTCGTCCGGCCAATGCACGGTAGCCTGATCCTCGAGACCGAGGTCCCGGCGCAGGTGCGGCGTGAGATTGCCGAGGAGGGCCGGCAAACCGAGTGGTCGAGGTCCGACACGCCGCACGATATCGCAGAGCCGCCCGAGAGTTGTTGCGGCGATGGTTGGTTCATGGATGTTTTGAACTGATGACGAGTTGCACATGCCGGGATCCTCCCCTGTCGCCCCTCGAATAGGCGTCCACTCTCGGTGATTTGATTTTGAATGGGAACTGTCTATGATTGGTGATCATCCATTCATTATTGAATGACACCGGTCATGGCGACGGGACGGGAGCTGGATTGGGAAGACCTACGGCTATTCCTGGCGGTGGCGCGGGCAGGGACGCTCTCCGGCGCGGCACGGAAGATTCGGGTCAGCCAGCCGACTCTCGGCCGCCGGGTCCGCCGGCTGGAGGCGGCTTGCGGCCAGGCCCTGTTCGAGCGCCGGCCGGAGGGCTTCACCCTGACCGCGGCGGGCTCGGCGCTGCTGGCGGATGCCGAAGCGATGGATGCGGCGGCGGCCAGGCTGGCGCTGCGGCGCGCCGGCGCCGATCCCGCGCCGACCGGCACCGTACGCATCGCGTCCGGCGAATGGATGGCGCGGTTCTTCGCCGGGTCTGCAGCGGAATTGCTGGCGGCGCTGCCGGGAATTGAGTTGGAACTGGTGGCTGCCCAGCAATACGCCAACCTGTCCCGGCGAGAGGCCGATATTGCCGTTCGCAATCAGCTGCCTGACGCGGGCGCGCTCTATGTGCGGCAGCTCAAGGGCTTTGCCTACGCCGTCTATGGCAGCCGGGATTACGCAGCCAGAGCCCCGGCGGCGGTGGTCGAGGCACGCTACCGGGACTGCAACTGGATCGGTTTTGACGATTCCCTTGCCCATATGCCGACGGCGCGCTGGCTGACGGCGAAACGGGATGGGCGGCAGCCGGAACTGCGCTGCAGCCGCGCCATGCTGGTCATGGATGGGGTACGGGCCGGCGCCGGCCTCGGCGTTCTCGCCTGCGTGGCCGGCGACGAGGATCCGGCGCTGCAGCGGTTGACGCCGCCGATCCCCGAACTGTCGGGCCAGCCGATCTATCTGGTGGTCCACCGGGAATTGCGGGGCGTGCCGCGAATCCGCGCGACATCGTCGGCGATCGTGGCGCTGATGGCGCGGCACCGGGCGCGGCTCGACGGCAAAATTTTGCCCGATCTTTCAAACGCCCGGGCGGAACACAATATGTAAGCTCGACATTGGATTTGGCCCCCGATTGCGGGATAATCCGGAATGGATCGTTTCAACGCCGACCGTCTGAGGATATGGCGATTGTCGCGCTGGCAAACCGGTTTGCTGGCGGCGGTGGTCATTGCCCTCGGCCTGGCCGTCGCCGGGGTGGCGACGATCCTGGTGGTCATCATCACGCCGATCTTCCTCGCCATCGCGCTGGCGCTGAAGTACTTCGGCGCGCCGGCGCAGAAGCGCGGCGGCGGCTTCGCCCCTCGCGGCAAGGTCATCGACGCCGACTATGAAATCGTCGCCGTCGAAAGCGATGCTGAGACAAATTGCCCGGCGCGAGAATTCAAGAAGACGGGAACGCGCAACGATTAGGCAGCGGCCTCCTGGGTTCGATATCAACTATGCATTGCTATTAGCTGGGATGCTTTTACAGCTCCCTTCCTGAATACAGAATAGAGACGAATTAAGTCCGGCCGGGCCGTCAGGCTCAGCGCCGCCGTCACCCTCCGGGCCGCTCCGGTCCGGAACCAGATCAGACATCGAAGGAAAGCTGCAGCCATGGAACAAAGACTGCTTGGTGGATCGGGATTTAAGGTCCCCGTGCTCAGCCTGGGCACTGGCACGTTCGGCGGCGGCACGGATTTCTTCCGCGCCTGGGGCTCGACCGATGCGCAAGGAGGCGACGCGCCTCATCGATATCTGCCTGGAAGCCGGCCTCAACATGTTCGACAGCGCCGATATCTACTCAAAGGGCCTTGCCGAGGAAGTGCTGGGCAAGGCGATCGCCGGCCGGCGGGACAAAGTGATCATCTCCACCAAGGCGACCTTCGAGTTCGGCCCCGGACCGAACGATGTGGGATCGTCGCGTTATCATCTGTTGCGCGCCGTCGAGGGCAGCCTGCGCCGCCTCGGCACCGACTACATCGATCTGTTCCAACTGCACGGCTTCGATGCGCTGACGCCAATAGAAGAGACCCTTGGCGCCCTTGATGACCTCGTGCGCGCCGGCAAGATCCGCTATATCGGCTGCTCTAATTTCTCCGGCTGGCATCTCATGAAGTCGCTGGCGATCTCCGAGAAATACGGCCTCGCCCGCCATGTGGCGCATCAGGCGTATTATTCGCTGATCGGCCGGGAGTATGAATGGGAGCTGATGCCGCTGGCGCTGGACCAGAAGATCGGCACCGTGGTCTGGAGCCCGCTGGGCTGGGGCCGCCTCACCGGCAAGATCCGCCGCGGCAAATTGCTGCCGAAAGAGAGCCGCCTGCATGAGACCGCGGCCGACGGCCCGCCGGTGACCGATGAGCATCTCTACAAAGTCACCGATGCGCTCGACGACATCGCCCATGAAACCGGCAAGACCGTGCCGCAGATCGCGCTCAACTGGCTGCTGCAGCGGCCGACGGTCGCCAATGTGATCGTCGGCGCCCGCAATGAGGAGCAGCTCGACAGAACATCTCGGCGCCATCGGCTGGAACCTGACGCCGGCGCAGATGCAAGGCTCGATGCGGCGAGCGCGACGACGCTGATCTATCCCTATTGGCACCAGCGCAGCTTCGCCGACCGCAACCCGCCGCCGGTGCCGGTGTAGCAGAGGCGGGCGGCGCAGATCTCCGGGCCGCTACAGCGTCCCCACGAACACGTCGTCGATCGCCGTGTTGCCGGCGGTGAGGCCGGCCGTATCCGGCATGTCCTTGAACGTCAGGACCGTGACGGAGAAGCTGCCGACATTGACCCGCGCCTCGACGTCGTTGCCGACATCGACGAATGTCACAAGGCCTGCGCGCTGGCTGGTCGCGATGCCGCGGCTGTCGAACAGCGCGTCCAGATTGATCACGTCCTGGCTGGCGCCGCCGGCGATCCTGTCGAAGCCGATCACCATGTCGGTGGCGTCGAGAATGTCGTTGAAGATCATCAGGTCCTTGCCGCCGCCGAGGTTGATCGTGTCTGCGGCCTGGCTGCCGAACTCCGTGTCGTTGCCGTCGCCGGCGAGCGCGACGGCACCGTCATCGTCGCGCATCTTGTCAGCGCCGGCGCCGGCATCGAGGATATCGGCGCCCTGGCCGCCTTCGAGCGAGTCCTTGCCGGCAAGTCCACGCAATGTATCGGCGCCACTGCCTCCGAAAATCGATTTGGATGCGGCGGCTTCGTGCCAGGGTCATTCTTGTGCGATGCCGCTGATGGCTGACGCAATTGGACATTGGTCCAATCTGCGCCGATTGGATCATCAATCCATGCTCAGATTAATGGCCGGCAGCGTTGGCGAATGAGACGTCAGCCATAGCCGCCGCGCTTCAACCGCGCGACCGTTTCGTCGAGTGCTGACAGGAAGCGCGAGCGGTCGCGGGCAGAGAAGGGCTTGGGGCCGCCCGTGACCTCGCCCATGGCGCGGAGATCCTGCATCAGGTTGCGAGTGGCCAGCGCCATGCCGACGGAGGACTCGGTGATGGTTTTGCCGCCGGGGCCGATCACCGCAGCGCCCAGCTTTACACAGCGGCTGGCCAGCGGAATATCTGAGGTGATGACGATGGTCCCCGGTGCTGCCCGTTCGGCGATCCAGTTATCCGCGGCATCGAAGCCACCGTCGACGATCACGCGCTCGATCAGCGGCGATTGCGGCACCAGCATGAAGCTGTTGGCCACCACCCAAACCTTCAGGCCATAGCGGCCGGCCACCCGGTAGGTCTCGTCCTTCACCGGGCAGGCGTCGGCATCGATGTAGATCTGGATCGGGCCGGGCATGGGGATTGTCGATCTCGGCTGGAAGCAAAGAAGGGCCGCCCTAACGGACGGCCCTTCCATTGTCGAACCGCGTTCCGGCGCAGCCGGCCGGAAAAACGCCGGTCAGGCGCGGGAACCCTCGATAGAGGCGAGGATCCAGGTCACCTCACGCGACGACCGCGGACAAAGACAATGAGACACTGGATCACCTCCTTTCTGTTGTTGAATGGACGCCCGTAGATATAGCTGCAGGCATCGCGCATTGGAAGTAGGCGACTTGGACTTTGGTCCCGCGATCGCATGAAGCAATCTGAAAACGGCAGGGTCTCGAAAAAATACGTTCAGTTTCTGATGGTTATGACATCAGAAGTGGTTTGGAAGGGGTCTGATGGTTGCTTGAACACAACTCCAACCATAGTGCCTGCCGGTTGACGCCGGCCGCACTCCCCCCTATTTTCCCGCCACCTCAAAAGAGGGAAGTGACCACGGCCCCGAGGGGCCCCGCCCGTCCGCGAGTTTCGCGCGCGGGCGCGTTTTCGTTTTTGGCTGCAACCGACCGAGATTTTGCGACCGCATGTTTGAAAACCTGACCCAGCGTCTGGGCGATGTGTTCGACCGGCTGACGCGCCGCGGCGCGCTCAGCGAGGCCGATGTCGACGCCGCCATGCGCGAGGTGCGCGTGGCGCTGCTGGAAGCCGACGTGGCGCTGCCGGTGGTCAAGGACTTCATCGACAAGGTGAGGGCCAAGGCGGTCGGCGAGACGGTGATCAAGAGCGTCACCCCCGGCCAGATGGTGGTGAAGATCGTCCATGATCACCTGGTGGAGACCCTGGGTGCCGAGAGCGTCGCTCTGAACCTCCAGGCGACGCCGCCGGTGCCGATCCTGATGGTGGGCCTGCAGGGCTCAGGCAAGACGACGACCACGGCCAAGATCGCCATGCGCCTGACGAACCGGGAGCGCAAGCGGGTGCTGATGGCGTCGCTGGATACGCGCCGCCCCGCCGCCATGCAGCAGCTCGCGGTGCTGGGCGAGCAGACCGGCGTCGATACCCTGAACATCGTGCCGGGCGAGCCGCCGCTGGCGATCGCCAAGCGCGCGGTCGTGACGGCGAAGCTCGGCGGCTATGACGTGCTGATGCTGGATACCGCCGGCCGCCTGCATGTGGATGACGATCTCATGCGCGAAGTGGCGGCGGTGCGCGACGCCACCTCGCCGGCGGAGACGCTGCTGGTCGCCGACGCCATGACCGGCCAGGACGCGGTCAATGTGGCGCAGAATTTCAAGGACCGCGTGGGCCTCACCGGCATCGTGCTGACCCGCGTCGACGGCGATGCCCGCGGCGGTGCGGCGCTGTCGCATGCGCGCGGTCACCGGCTGTCCGATCAAGCTGCTGGGCGTGGGCGAGAAGCTGGACGCGCTGGAAGATTTCCATCCCAGCCGAGTCGCCGGCCGCATCCTCGGCATGGGCGATGTGGTCAGCCTGGTGGAGAAGGCGGCGGAGACCATCGAGCGCGACGAGGCCGAGAAGCTCGCCGCCAAGATGGAGAAGGGCAATTTCGATCTCAACGACCTGTCGCAGCAGCTGAAGCAGCTGCAGAAGATGGGCGGCCTCGGCGGCGTCATGGGCATGCTGCCGGGCGTCGGCAAGATTCAGAAGCAGCTCTCCCAGGCCAACATCGACGAGCGCATCCTGAAGCGGCAGCAGGCGATCATCTCCTCCATGACCAGGGAGGAGCGCAAGAAGCCGGAGCTGATCAAGGCCTCGCGCAAGCAGCGCATCGCCAACGGCTCGGGCGTCAGCGTTGCCGACGTGAACAAGCTGCTGAAGCAGCACATGGAAATGCAGCGCATGATGAAGCAGATGAAAAAGCTCGGCCAGAAAGGCCTGATGCGCCAGGGCCTCTCGGCCTTGATGCCGCGGCATTGATCGGGGAGCGCAGGCAGCGATGATCGATCACGTTTCCCTTGGCGTCACCGATTTCGAGCGCAGCAAGAAGTTCTACGATGCGGTGCTCGCGACGCTGGGCATGAAGCGCTACTACGATCATGACGGCGGCAGCGGCTATGGCCTGAGCGCGGAGAAGCCGTTCTTCTGGATCGGCACGCCGCTGGACGAAGGCCGGCCGGCGCGCGCTGGTGGCGGCACGCATATCTGCTTCGCCGCCGCCAACCGCAAGGCAGTCGATGAATTTTTCCGCGCCGCGATATCGGCCGGCGCGAAGGATGACGGCAAGCCGGGCCTGCGCCCGATCTATCACCCCGGCTATTACGGCGCCTTCGTCCTGGATCCCGATGGGCACAAGATCGAAGCCTGCTGTCACAAGCCGGAATGAACAACCTGATTTGAAAAACGCAGATCCCTGAGAAAGAGGAGCAGAGACTAAATGTCACTCAAGATTCGCATGACCCGCGGCGGCACCAAGAAGCGTCCCTTCTACGGCATCGTCGTGGCCGACGGCCGCGCCCCGCGCGATGGCCGCTTCATCGAGAAGATCGGCACCTACAACCCGATGCTGGCCCACGACAATCCGGAGCGGGTGAAGTTCAATGCCGAGCGCATGAAGCATTGGCTGAGCGTCGGCGCCCAGCCCTCCGAGCGCATCGCCATCTTCCTGCACAAGGCGGGCATGGGCGCCGCGCCGGTGCGCCACGACCAGACGCAACAGCATCTGCCGAAGAAGAAGGCGCAGGAGCGCGCGCAGGCCGCGACGGCTGCCGCTGCGGCGCCGGCCGCTGCCCCGGCGGCGGCTCCGGCCGCGGATGCGCCGGCTGCGAGCTAGCAGCCAAGACGCAGCCCGGTACTCGAGGCCATGTCCGACCGCATCCTCATCGGCGTCATTGTCGGCGCCCATGGCGTGCGCGGCGAGGTGAAGATCAAGAGCTTCACCGCCGCCGCCGCGGATGTGGCCGCCTATGGGCCGGTAACGGACGAGGCCGGGACGCGGCGGCTCAAGCTGAAACTCGTCGGCCAGGCCAAGGACACGGTGGTGGCGCGCATCGACGGCGTCGCCGACCGCAATGCCGCCGAGGCGCTGAAGGGGCTGCGGCTCTATGTCGCCCGCTCGGCCCTGCCCGACACCGGCGAGGACGAGTTCTACTGCGCCGACCTGATCGGCCTGCCGCTGCAGCTTCGCGACGGCAGCGCCTATGGCCGGATCAAGAATGTGGAGGATTTCGGCGCCGGGGACGTGGTGGAGATCGCCCTGGAGGCCGGCGGCACGGAGTTCCAGCCGCTGACCCGCCGGATCTTCCCCGCTCTGGACCCCAAAGCCGGCCGGGCCGTCATCGAGCCGCCCGCCGTGGTGGAGGTCAAGCCGGACATGGAGACAGGAAAGGGCAGCCGCCCATGGCTGAGGCCCAATCCCCCCGTTGGACCGTCCGGGTCCTGACCTTGTTTCCGGAAATGTTCCCGGGACCGCTGGGCCAATCCCTGGCCGGCAAGGCCCTGGAGGCCGGGCTTTGGGACCTGGAAACGGTGGACATCCGCGGCTTTGCACGCGATAAACACCGCACCGTCGACGACGCCCCGTTCGGCGGTGGCCCCGGCATGGTAATGCGGCCCGACGTGCTCGACGCGGCAATTTCCGCGGCGCTCGGCGATGGCCGCGGTCCGGTGGTCTATCTCAGCCCGCGCGGGCGCCTGCTGACCCAGGCGGTGGTGCGGGAACTGGCGGCCCAGCCGGCATTGACGCTGCTCTGCGGCCGCTATGAAGGGGTGGATGAACGGGTGCTGGAGGCGCGCGGCATCGACGAGATCAGCCTCGGCGATTTCGTGCTGTCGGGCGGCGAGCCGGCGGCAATGGCGCTGATTGATGCGGTTGTGCGGCTGCTGCCCGGCGTGGTGGGCGCGCCGGCGACACTGGATGAAGAGAGTTTCGAGCGGGGATTGCTGGAGTATCCCCACTATACCCGTCCGGCCGATTGGCTGGGGCGGCAAGTGCCGGAGGTGCTGATCTCCGGCCATCATGAACGGATCAAGGCCTGGCGATTGGCCCAGGCGGAAGCGGCGACGAGGAACCGGCGGCCGGATATGTGGGCCCGCTATGTCGCCGAGCGGAACAGAGAAGAAGGACGACGACCATGACCCTGACGACCATTCAACAGCTCGAGCTCGAGCAGATCGAAAAAGCCAAGGGCGGCAAGAAGATTCCGGATTTTGCGCCCGGCGACACGCTGCGCGTCGACGTCAAGGTGGTAGAAGGCACGCGCGAGCGTATCCAGGCCTTCGAAGGGGTTTGCATCGGCCGCAAGAATGCCGGCCTGCACTCCTCCTTCACCGTCCGCAAGATCTCCTATGGCGAAGGGGTCGAGCGCGTGTTCCCGCTCTACAGCCCGCGCCTGGCGACGATCGAGGTGGTGCGCCGCGGCGATGTCCGCCGCGCCAAGCTCTATTATCTCCGCACCCGCCGCGGCAAGTCCGCGCGCATCCTCGAGAAGGCCGGTGGCGCCGTCGCCAGCGATCTGACTCCGGAAGCATTGGCCGAGACCTCAAGCGCATCGTAGGGCCGGCCGCCCTGCGATTGCGGCGGCCGTCGTGACGGCCGAGTTTGATACGGAACCATCATGTCGCAAAAGCCGCGCACCCTCTTCGACAAGATCTGGGACAGCCATCTGGCCCACCGCCAGGATGACGGCACCTGCCTGATCTATATCGACCGGCATCTGGTGCATGAGGTGACCAGCCCGCAGGCTTTCGAGGGCCTGCGCGCCAGCGGCCGCAAGGTGCACCGGCCCAGCGCCACGCTGGCCGTGGCCGATCACAACGTGCCGACCACCGACCGCAGCAAGGGCATCGAGGACGAGGAGTCCCGCATCCAGGTGCAGACCCTGGAGATGAACTGCCGCGACTTCGGCATCACCTACTATTCGATGGACGATATCCGCCAGGGCATCGTCCACATCATCGGTCCGGAACAGGGCATGACCCAGCCGGGCATGACCATTGTTTGCGGCGACAGCCATACCTCGACCCATGGCGCGTTCGGCGCGCTGGCCTTCGGCATCGGCACGTCGGAAGTGGAGCATGTGCTGGCGACCCAGACGCTGATCCAGCAGCCGGCGAAGAACATGCGCATCGCCGTCGAGGGCGACCTGCCCGTGGGCGTGACGGCGAAGGACCTGATCCTGGCGATCATCGGCAAGATCGGCACCGCCGGCGGCACCGGCCATGTGATCGAATATGCCGGCCAGGCGATCCGCGACCTTTCGGTGGAAGGGCGGATGACCGTCTGCAACATGTCGATCGAGGCGGGCGCACGCGCCGGCCTGATCGCGCCCGACGAAAAGACGTTCGAGTATCTGAAGGGCCGCCCCATGGCGCCGAAGGCGGGCCAGTGGGAACAGGCCGTCGCCTATTGGCGCACGCTGCCCTCTGATCCCGGCGCTTTCTACGACAAGGAAGTGGTGCTGCGCGCCGCCGATATCGTGCCGCAGGTGACCTGGGGCACCAGCCCGGAAGACGTACTGCCGATCACGGCGAAAGTGCCGAACCCCGCCGACATTGCCGATGAAGGCAAGCGCAAGTCGATCGAGCGCTCCCTGGCCTATATGGGCCTGACGCCGGGCACGCCGCTGAGCGAAGTGAAAGTGGATCGAGTCTTCATCGGCTCCTGCACCAACGGCCGCATCGAGGATCTGCGAGAAGTCGCCAAGGTCGCCCAGGGGCGCAAGGTGGCGTCCCATGTGCAGGCGATGGTGGTGCCCGGCTCCGGCCTGGTGAAGGAACAGGCCGAGCAGGAAGGCCTCGACAAGATCCTGATCGCCGCCGGCTTCGAATGGCGCGAGCCCGGCTGCTCCATGTGCCTGGCGATGAACGCCGACAAGCTGCAGGAAGGCGAACGCTGCGCCTCCACCTCCAACCGCAACTTCGAAGGCCGCCAGGGCCGCGGCGGGCGCACGCACTTGGTCAGCCCCGCCATGGCCGCCGCCGCCGCCGTCACCGGCCACCTCACGGATATTCGCAAGCTCGCATAGGACCGGATGCCGTTGTGACTCGTCCGCAGGGAATCAGATTGCGGGCGGGCACGCCCGCGGATGGTCCGGCGCTTCGCGATCTGCATGAGGCCTCGATCCGGGCGTACGGCATCTCCGCCTACACTCCCGCTGAAGTCGAGAGCTGGGTCGGCGTGCTGGAGCCGCACCGTTACGGCGAGGCCATGACTAAGGACGGCGAGCTTTTCCTGCTGGCTGTGGCTGCCGATGGGGCGCTGGCCGGCTTCTGCTCCTACAAGGCGGACGAAGTCATCGGCCTTTATGTGGCGCCTGACCGCGGGCGGCAGGGCATTGGCACGATGCTTCTGGCCACCGCCGAAGCGGCGATCGCGGCCGCCGGCCATGGCCGGATCCGCATCGGCGCCTCCCTCAGCGGACGGGCCTTTTATGAGCCCAGGGGCTACCGAGTGGTCGCGGACCGGGTTTGGAAGAGCCGGGGCGGGCTGGACATGGCCGCCCTCGACATGGAGAAGTTGGCCGAAGACTCCGTGTAACTTATTGATACTATTGAATCACATGGCCGAGAGCGACCGTCTCGCCTCTTGCCTCGAAGCCTCCCCTCCGCTAACCTTTTGATATCGGCACCGTCGCGCGCACCCGGAGGGCTACCGGGGCGAGAACGTACGCGGTGCTTTTTTGTTGGAGGAGATTGATGAGGAAGGCCTTTCTGTTGAGCGCCGCGCTTTCGGCCCTGGTGCTGCCGCTGGCGGCGCTGGCCGGCGACGCGCTGAGCGGCGACCAGATCCGGACCCTGGTGTCCGGCAATACCGTCCAGGGCAGCATGGAAGCGACCGGGGTTTACGCCGAATTCTATGCCGCCGACGGCACGATCAAGGGCAAGGATTACGCCGGGGTCTGGAGCATCGATGGCGACAACATGTGCTTTCAGTATGGCTCGGACCCCGCCGCCTGCTGGCAGGTGGCCAAGGAAGGCGACCAGATCCAGTGGGTGAAGGACGGCAAGATCGACGGCACCGGCACCATCGTTATGGGCAATCCGAACAATTATTAACCGTCTGTTAGCCATTTCCGCTGTTCGCTGTCCCGAATGAATTCTGCAGTGGGCGCCGGTCATCGTACCGGCGCCTGAACTTCATGGGGGATCATATGGAATATGGTGGATTCTGGATCCGTGTGGCGGCGTACTTCATCGACAGCATCATCATGCTTGTCCTGATCGGCGCTTTCTACTTCGCGCTGACCGCCATCGAACTCATTGATTTGGCTGCACTCTCGGCTCTCAACGACGCATCGTCGATGCAGCCCGGCGCAGAGCTCGACCCGGCCGTGGCGATGCAGGCGATCGGCCAATTTGCCATCTTCTATCTGGGCATATTCCTGATTGCCTGGCTTTACGATGCGCTGCTGACCTCTTCACCGATGCAGGCCACCCCAGGCAAGATGGTTCTCGGCTTGCGGGTTACCACGGCCGACGGCGAACCGATCGGCTTTGGCCGCGCCACCGGCCGTTTCTTCGGCAAGATCATATCGGGAATGATCTGCAACGTCGGCTACCTGATGGTTGCCTTCACTTCGCGCAAGCAGGGGCTGCACGACATGATCGCCAATACGGTGGTCGTGCACGCCTAGGCGCCGATCGACCCCGCTTGTGAACAGCGGTTTCCCTGTGTAATGACTCCGCTCCCGCCGGACCGGCCGGCGGGACGGAGGCTCTGACCATGCAGAAATTCACCAGTTTGACCGGCGTCGCGGCGCCATTGCCGATGATCAATGTCGACACCGACATGATCATCCCCAAGCAGTTCCTGAAAACCATCAAGCGCACCGGGCTCGGCAAGAACCTGTTCGACGAGATGCGCTACAACAGGGACGGCAGCGAGAAGTCCGGCTTCGTGCTGAACCGCCCGGCCTACCGCAAGGCGAGCATCCTGGTATCCGGCGCCAATTTCGGCTGCGGCTCCTCGCGCGAGCATGCGCCCTGGGCGCTCCTGGATTTCGGCATCCGCTGCGTCATAGCGCCCAGCTTCGCCGACATCTTCTACAACAACTGCTTCAAGAACGGCATCCTGCCGATCAAGCTGCCGCAATCGGAAGTCGACAAGCTGATGGATGATGCCGAGCGCGGCGCGAATGCGATCATCAGCATCGATCTGGAGAAGCAGGAGATCCGCGGTCCCGATGGCGGCTGCATCAAGTTCGAACTCGACGCCTTCCGCAAGCATTGCCTGCTGAACGGCCTGGACGATATCGGCCTGACCCTGGAAAAGGCGCCGTCGATCGAAAGCTTCGAAGCCAAGAACCGCACCAGCCAGCCCTGGCTGTGGGCGTAAAAAGTGTTCACCACAAAGTCACAAAGGACACGAAGCAGAAGTTAGAGCCACAGATGCACACAGATGGACATGGATAGGGATTTTCGCGTGCCGCAGGCGCGCATCGCCTCTCATCTGTGTTTATCTGTGGTTTCATCTCCTCCGTGTCCTTTGTGACTTTGTGGTGAAATCAATTTCAAAGACGGACACATCATGCCCAAGAACAAGAAACTCCTGATCCTCGCCGGTGACGGCATCGGCCCGGAAGTCATGCGCCAGGTGCAGCGGGTCATCGATTGGCTCGACAAGAAGCGCGCGGTTTCGTTCGATGTCGGCGAGGGCCTGGTGGGCGGCTGTTCCCTGGACAAGCATGGGGTGCCGCTGACCGACGCCGTCATGGAACAGGCGATGAATGCCGATGCGGTGCTGCTCGGCGCCGTCGGGGGGCCGAAATGGGACAACCTGCCCTTCGAGAAGAAGCCGGAGCGCGGCCTGCTGCGCCTGCGCAAGGACATGGAGCTGTTCGCCAATCTGCGGCCGGCGCTGGTGTTCGACGCGCTGGTGGACGCCTCGACCCTGAAGCCCGATCTGGTGCGCGGGCTCGACCTGATGATCGTGCGCGAGCTCACTGGCGGCGTCTATTTCGGCTCGCCGCGGGGCATCGAGACGCTGCCCGACGGCTCGCGCCGGGGCATCAACACCCAGGTCTATACGACGGCGGAGATCGTCCGCGTCGCCCGCGTGGCGTTCGAGCTGGCGCGCAAGCGCAACCGCAAGCTCTGCTCCGTCGAGAAGGCGAACGTGATGGAGAGCGGCGTGCTCTGGCGCGAGGAAGTGACCAAGCTGCACGCCGAGTACAAGGACGTGGAACTGTCCCACATGTACGCCGACAACTGCGCCATGCAGCTGGTGCGCTATCCCAAGCAGTTCGACGTGATTGTCACCGACAATCTGTTCGGCGATCTCTTGTCGGATTGCGCGGCGATGCTCACGGGTTCGCTCGGCATGCTGCCCTCGGCGTCGCTGGGTGCGCCGGATGCGACCGGCCGGCGCAAGGCGCTGTACGAGCCGGTGCATGGCTCCGCACCCGATATCGCCGGCAAGGACCTGGCCAATCCGCTGGCGGCATTGCTCAGCTTCTCCATGATGCTGCGCTATTCCTTCGATCTCGGCGATGATGCCGATCTGATCGACAAGGCGGTGCAGGAAGTTCTCAGTGCCGGCGTGCGCACCGGCGACATCGCCACGCCCGGCAGCAGCAAAGTGTCGACGGCGGCGATGGGCGATGCCGTGCTGAAGGCGCTGGACCGGCTGGCGGCTTAGGAGCCTGTTTTTATAGGCGTTCCAAAGCGGCGATGCCTTGTGACTTTTATCACAGGATTCCAGTGATACCGGTCACGATTTCCCCTGGTGATCGCGCAAGTCAGTGACGTCAGTCACTCGCAACCGGCCGGTAACCACGTATGTCTCCCCCATGGGCGCACCAAGCGCTCTTCCAAAATGGAGGAAGATATGAAGTCGCGTTTCGTTGTGACGGCGAGTTCCCTGGCGATAGCCGCGGTGGCGACGGTTGCGTCGCTGCAGATCGCGGCGCCGGTCCGCGCAGATTCAACCACAATGAAAACCAGCACGGCGGCGCAGAACCACCGCACCAACTCCGCGGTGCTCGGCACGCTGTCCCACATCCCGCTGCAATGCACGGTCGGCGGCGGCGGCGACGTGGCCGCGACCGTGCGGGTGTTCAACCAGACCCCGGGCGTCATCCCGGCGGGCAAGATCGTCTCCTGGACCGTGATCATGGAAGGCACGACGGCCAAGCAGAAAGGCACGACCAAGCTGCAGACCAATCTGCAGCCGAAATCAAAGCGCCTTTGTCGGCTCGACGATCATCCTCACGCAGCAGGTTTGCACCGCCAGCGTGGCGCTGTAAGCCAACGCTCCGGACTGTGAACCAGGGGGCATGTCCCGCAGGGGACATGCCCCTTTTCGTTGGTTCTGGGGCCGCCGCCCAATCGACCATCGGCCATCGAACCTCGGCGCTCCATTCGCCAGAAGTCCCGGATTGTGGCAGACTTGCCACAGTTTCCGGCGAACTAACCGGGCCACGATTTCGCCACGCCTGCCCCCATGACCCCATGGTAAACGGCAGCGATTAACCTGGGGGTTTATCGTGATTATCAAAGGTCTATGGATGGGGGTGCTGGCAGCGGTTCTGCTTGCCGTGGCCAGCCCGGCTTCAGCCTGCAGCTGCCAAAAAGAGGCGGTCATCAAGGAACGGGGTACGCTGTCGGCCAATGCGCCCGACTGGCCTGTTCCGCCGGCCATTCCGCCGCAGAAGGCGGTGCCGGCAACCACCGGCTGAGGGCAATTCCCGCCTGATTGCCGGGGGTTAGGGTGATGAAGAGGGGCCGCGTCGCTACGGCGCCTGCATGTGCCTCGACATGGGGTCGAGGTCAGGTTATGATTGCGCCGTCTGTTTTCCTGTCGAGGGAGGCAAGTGTCATGATCCGTGCATTGACTGCGGTTACCGCGTTCATCGCTCTTGCGGGTGCAACGCTACCGGCGTTCGCCGATTGCGCCGGTCACTCCACGACCGTGCAGACCACCACCACGCCACAGACCGTGGTCCAGTCCGGCACGACGCCGATCACCCCGGTCCCGCCCGCCACGCCGAAAACTGGCGGATAGACGGAATTCGCTCTGGGTTTTCCAGCCGGAAAGGGCCGCCCAGAGCGGCCCTTTTGTTTAGGTCCTTTTCGCGCCGCGCCAATTCCCTGGTGGACGGGCGGCAACAACGAACGGGAATGTTAGAGGATTGCCATGGGCTACAAGGTTGCAGTGATCGGTGCCACGGGAAATGTCGGACGCGAGATGTTGCAGACGCTGGCGGACCGCGAGTTTCCCGCCGACGACGTGATCGCGCTCGCCTCCGAGCGTTCGGTGGGCAGCGAGGTTTCCTTCGGCGAGGACAGGGTTCTCAAGGTCTATGACCTGGCCGGATTCGATTTCAAGGGCATTGATATCGCCCTGTCATCGCCGGGCGCCAAGGTCTCTGCGGTGCACAGCCCACGCGCCGCGGCGGCCGGCTGCGTGGTCATCGATAACACCTCGTATTTCCGCATGGAGCCCGACGTGCCGCTGGTGGTGCCGGAGGTGAATCCGCGGGCGATCGACGGCTATGCCAAGCGCAACATCATCGCCAATCCGAACTGTTCCACCATCCAGATGGTGGTGGCGTTGAAACCGCTGCACGACCTGGCCAAGATCAAGCGCGTGGTGGTGGCGACCTACCAGTCCGTCTCCGGCGCCGGCAAGGAAGGGATGGACGAGCTGTTCGAGCAGACCCGCGCCATCTACATGAACGCGCAAGTGCAGCACACCAAGTTCACCAAGCAGATCGCCTTCAACGTCATCCCCCATATCGACGTATTCATGGAGGATGGTTACACGAAGGAAGAGTGGAAGATGCAGGTGGAGACCAAGAAGATCCTGGATCCCAGCATTGCCGTCACCGCCACCTGCGTGCGCGTCCCCGTGTTCATCGGCCATGCCGAGGCGGTGAACGTCGAATTCGAGCGACCGATCTCGGTGAACGAGGCGCGCGCCGCGCTGAAGCGGGCGCCCGGCCTGTCGGTGATCGATCACCGCGCGGACGAAGGTTATGCAACGCCGCTGGAATGCGCCGGCGACGACCTCGTCTTCGTCAGCCGCATCCGCAAGGACCCGACGGTCGAGAACGGCCTGTCGCTCTGGGTGGTGTCGGACAATCTGCGCAAGGGTGCCGCCCTCAACGCCATCCAGATCGCCGAGGCGCTGATCGGCAAACACCTGGCCAAGCCGGAGAAGAAGCTCGCGGCGGTAGGGAAGCGGTAGAGGCAACCGCCATAAGAAACGCTCGCCACAAAGTCACAAGAGTCACGACGAAAATGTAGGGGCGACCTGCGGTCGCCCGCTTTGCAATCGTGCAGCGTCGTCAGGGCGACCGCAGGTCGCCCCTACGAAGAATCTTCGTGTCCTTGGTGACTTTGTGTTAAGTTTGCTTTCGGTGCTGTCGCGGCGAGTCATGCTTCGCCGTCCGCTGTTTTAAAACCCGATCCTAAACCGTGCCGGCAAAGCGGTCTTCGAGATACACCCGCTCCGCGGCATCATCTCGCTGTGAGTTGAGGAAACGGACCCAGGCCTCTTTCTCGTGCCACACGGGGCCAAGTTCCCAGACGCAGTAGGCTCCCTTGTGCCTGTTGTCCCGCGGGAAGAGTGCAAAGCCGGGCATCGCCGCGTCCTGCTTGTAGTAGACGGATTCCCAGAGCTCGTTGTTGCCGCGCCAGGTGCTGATGATCAGGAAGAAGAACTCCTTGCCGCAGAAATGCAGCACCACGAAGCCCATCTCGGCATCGAGCTCGAGCCGGCCCGCGTCAGCTTCCGCTGTCAAATAGTCGCGGGCCATCTGGCGGATGCCGTTCGGCACCGGCGCCTCGGCGCGAGCGAGGTCGTACCACTTCAGCCGCGCCCTGTTCAGCTCGATTCCCGCCTGGGGCATCACCAGCTTCGAATGATGGCGATAGGCGGGGTCCAGATATCTCAGCCCGGCCCTGTTCTTCGGAGCATGGTCATTCATGGTCCGGATCATAGCAGACGCGACAGCCGTCACGCTTTCGAGAAATTGTTGTTTCCCGCACACTACTGACAAACGCTATTCGCACACGCCGAAGCTGGGATCGCAGTTGTCGCGGCTGTTTTGCAGATTCGCTGCCGACGTTGGTGCGGCTCAGGCCGGGATCGGCAAAAAATATCCGCGCCGCTGTTGCGCTATCTCCGCAGCGGCGCGGATGGTCGACCCTCGCCAGGGAAGGCCGAGGGTTACTTCAGACAAACTGCCTCCACATTATTGCCGTCGGGATCCAGCAGGAACGCGGCGTAGTATTTGGGGCTGTAGTCGGTGCGCAGCCCCGGTGCGCCGTGATCGCGGCCGCCGGCCTTCAAGCCATCCTTGTGAAATTTGTCGACTGAAGCGCGATCTCCGGCGCGGAAGGCGACGTGCACACCGCCGGGGCTCTTGCCATTGGCAAGATGCAGCCATAGCGCAGGTTCGCCGCGCGGGCCGAAGCCGGCGCCGGAATCATCCTGCGAGCAGAGAACATATCCCAAACCCGCAAGTGCTTCCTTGTAGAAGCGGACACTCGCGGCCACGTCCTTCACCTTCAAACCGATGTGATCATACATATGCGACCTCCGAAATTGGCGGTTGCCTTAGGGCGAGCTGGCGATCGGTCTTAGGCCGAAGCTGCGCCTTAGGGCGTCATGGCCCGGGTCATATCAGGCGCCGCGCCCGCCGCGCTTTCAGGAAATTGCTATTTCGGCACGACGTCGCGCGCCTCAGCCTTCACAACTGCCAGGGCCATTTCGCCGTCTCGGTGACGACATCGGCGCGTGACAGGCCGATGTCGGCGAGCAGGTGATTGTCCAGGATGCGAAGCATCAACCGCTGCCGGCGGCGCTCATTCTGTTGGGCAAGCCATGCACGGGCATGTGCCAGGCATTTGGTGGCGGGGGAAGAATGCGCTGCGCTTTTTCCGCAGGCAGGCGCCTGCGGCGAGAACAGGTCAACGGGTCTGGGTTCAAAGGTCATGGTTGTCTCCTTGAGCTGGCGGCCGGCTGTGCGGCGGCCGCGTCATCTCAGGGCACTAGACAACCTAATCTGCGGGGAATGCTTCGCCGGGCGCCGAAGTGATTCAGCGAACCCGCTTGGGCGGGAAGTCGAACTTCGTCGGCCGCAAACGGTCCTGGGTCGGCACCAGCAACAGCTCCTCGGTGCCGGCCTCGGCCGAGGCGGCGATGACCGCGTGGATGGCGGTCGCCGCGAAGCCGAGGGTGAATTCGAGATCGCGCATGTAGAGATGGTGGCCGAGGAACAGGGCGGCGAAGCAATCGCCGGCGCCGTGGGGCGGCGCGTTGTAGCGCGGCGTCGCCACTACCCAGGCGGCGTCCTTCGACACGGCCAGGGTCTCGATGGAATTGGCGGGGCCGTCTTCGCGCAGCAGGCTGGTGATGACCACGGTTGCGCCCGCGCGCATCTTCGCCAGGAAGGCGTCGGCGGCGGAGAGGGCCGCGGCGAGCGTGTTCGTCCTGCCGCCGGTCAGGTATTCCAGCTCATAGGCGTTGGGAAAGGCGAAGTCCGCCAGGGGCAGCAGCTTGCC
The DNA here is from genome assembly GCA_963851215.1 of uncultured Alphaproteobacteria bacterium. GTDB lineage: Bacteria > Pseudomonadota > Alphaproteobacteria > Dongiales > Dongiaceae > DATKFM01. The sequence goes on along the minus strand of CAWKOG010000019.1, from coordinate 20,449 downwards.
GGCGAAGATCGGCGGCACTTCCGGTTTCACGAAAAGTCCGTGGGGCAGGTCGCCCATGACGGGATCGCAGGCATAAACGGCCGACGGGTTCTTTGCCCGCACGGCCCGCACCGCCTGGGCTACCGTGTCGCCATTGCCGACCGCGCCCAGATAGCCGCTGAGCACAGCGTCGCAGGTGGCCAGCACGCCCAGCTCGTCCAGACCGGTCACCACCTCGGCCACCTCGGCCGCCTCGGGAAACCGGCCGCGCCAGGTCTTGTAGCCCAGATGGTTGGAGAGATAGGCGGTTTCCACCGGCCAGACCGTGTGGCCCAGCCGCTGCAGGGTGAACTGCGCGGCGGCATTGCCCACATGGCCATAGGCGACGCGGGATTGGATGGACAGGATGTTCATGCCGGGAAAGTCCATTATATCGGGCGGTTACGCAACCTGACGCCAGTTAACGCAGGGTCGCCTGCTTGTCACGGGAGGTCTGTCGGCTATAGTCCCGCCGCCCCGGCTTTGGGGGTTTTCATCCACGGACCGGACAGATGCTCAGACCAGCCCGCCCGCGCCGCAGCGTCCTCTATATGCCGGGGTCCAACGCCCGGGCGCTGGAGAAGGGCCGCAGCCTGCCGGCCGACGCGCTGATCCTCGACCTCGAGGATGCGGTGGCGCCCGATGCGAAGCGCGACGCCCGGACCCAGGTGGTGGAGGCGGCAAAGGCGGGCGGCTATGGCGGGCGCGAGATCGTCATCCGCGTCAACAGCCTGAACACGCCCTGGGGCTATGCCGATCTGGTGGCGGCAGCCACGGCCGGCGCCGATGCGATTCTGCTGCCGAAGACCGAGAACCCGGAAAACGTGCGCCAGGCGGTGACGGTGCTGGAGGCCAACAGCGCGCCGGCCGATCTGGCGATCTGGTGCATGATGGAAACGCCGCGGGCCGTGTTGAACGCCGAGGCGATCGCCGGCGCCAATCCGCGCGTCGGCTGCTTTGTGATGGGCACGTCGGACCTGACCAAGGATGTCCATGCCCGCCACACCAAGGACCGGCTGCCGATGATCACCAGCCTGGGGCTCTGCCTGCTGGCGGCGCGGGCCTTCGGCCTCGCCATCCTCGACGGCGTGCATCTGGATCTCAATGACGATGCCGGTTTCGAGGCAGCCTGCCGACAGGGGCTGGAGATGGGCTTCGACGGCAAGACGCTGATCCATCCGAAGACGGTGGCGACCGCCAACCGTATCTTCGCGCCCGCTGCCGATGAGGTGGAATGGGCGCGGCGTATCATCACCGCCCATGCGGACGCCACGGCGGCCGGCAAGGGCGTGGTGGTGGTGGATGGCAAGCTGGTCGAGAACCTGCATGTGCTGGATGCCAGGCGGGTGGTGGAGCTGGCCGATGCCATCGCCAAGCTGGAAGCCGCCAATGCCGGCGCCGCTGGCCAATGACCGGTTCGGACAAGGCGGGCGCCGGCAATTTCTTTGAGGATTTCCGCCTCGGCCAGGAGATCGTGCACGCCACGCCGCGCACGCTGACGACAGGCGACGCCGCTCTGTACATCGGCCTGACAGGCAGCCGGTTTGCGCTGCATTCCTCCGATGAATTCGCGCGCGCCCTCGGCCATGAGCGCTCGCCGATCGATGATCTCCTGGTCTTTCACATCGTCATCGGCAAGACGGTGCCTGACATCTCGCTCAATGCCATCGCCAATCTGGGCTATGCCGATTTCCGCTACGGCGCGCCGGTCTATCCCGGCGATACCCTCAGCGCGCGCTCGACAGTGATCGGCCTCAAGGAGAATTCGAACCACCAGACCGGCGTGGTCTATGTGCGCTCCACCGGCAGCAATCAGCGGGGCGAGACGGTGCTGGACTATGCCCGCTGGGTGATGGTGCGGAAGCGCGATCCGAATGCGCCGGCCGAGGCAGCGAGTGTTCCCGATCTGCCGGCGGCAGTGACGCCGGACAAATTGATTCTTCCCAAGACCTTCGACGTATCTCGCTATGACTTCGCCGCCGCAGGGTCGCCGCATCGATGGGGCGACTATCAGGCGGGCGAGCGGATCGATCACCGCGACGGCATGACGATCGAAGAATCCTGCCACGTCACGGTGACACGGCTCTATCAGAACACCGCGCGGGTGCATTTCAACCAGCATGTGGAGAAGGACGGCCGCTTCGGCCGCCGCATCGTCTATGGCGGCCATGTCATGAGTATCGCGCGGGCGCACAGCTTCAACGGCCTTGCCAATGCGTTCCGTATCGCCGCCATCAACAGCGGCGCCCATGTCGGCCCCAGCTTCGCCGGCGACACGATCTATGCCTGGAGCGAGGTGAAGGCGAAGGCGGAACTGCCCGGCCGCCGCGACATCGGCGCGCTCCGTCTGCGCACGGTGGCGGCGAAGGACCATGCTTGCGCCGATTTTCCCGACAAGGGCGGCGACGGCAAGCCGCATCCGGCCATTGTCCTCGATCTCGACTATTGGGTTTTCATGCCGCGTTAATCCGTTGGGTGCATGGTCGGGATCATGGCGAAAACCGGCAAATCTTCCGTGCCAAGCTGGCTCTTCAGCGCGATCTTCCTGTTCGTCGGGCTCGGAATGCTGGGCGGTGCCGTTTACAGCTTTGTCACGACCTGGCGGTTCATCGGCGGGGCCATTGCCGCCGATGGCGTGGTCATCGCGTTGGAAGAGCGCTGGAGCTCTTCAGATGGCGATTACACCTACTTCCCCCGGGTGGCGTTCGAGACCGAGGATCGCCGCAGGTTCGAGTTCACCGGCGACACCGGCTCGCGGCCGGCCGCTTTCGATGTCGGCGAGCCGGTGCGCGTGTTGTTCGATCCCGCCCGGCCGGAAACGGCGCGCATCGACAGTTTCTTTCAGCTCTGGCTGCTGCCGCTGATACTCGGCGGCCTCGGCACGGTGTTCTCGGGTTTCGGGCTCGCAGCCGTGCTTTCGATGGCGCGGGAGTTTGTGGGGCGCGGCGGCGAGCTTCCGCCTGCCGCTGCGGAGGAGGCGCCAAAGCCGGCCGATCCGCTCGCAGAACACGCTGCCGGTACCGACGACGGCCCGGCGTGTGTCCGTGGTCGAACGCGACCGCCGGGACTGACACCCACCACAAAATCTGGAGGGCCGCCCGGCACAAAACACAAAATACTGTTGCGGGAGAGCGAATCGCTCTGGTAATGAATGAGACGTCAGGCGCGCGGGCGTTGCCGCCCAGCGCTAAGTGCCTCGGGTGAAGCACGACCTGACGCCTCAAGGAGCCGGCTCGGCTCCGGTACGAACAAGCAGCGGGGTCGTTTCGGCCTGACAGCTGTACAGGACTCTGCCGAATCCCTCTTTCCATCAGGTGCCTTGGGCTCTCCTTGCGGGGAGCCCGGACCCTGTTTCGAACGCTGACCCCCTTCAACCTGCCTGTCGGCGGGTTCCCCGGCGGCCATCCGGCGAAACCGGACAGCGCCCAGGCGCCCCTTTCAGCGGCAAAACCCTTGCGGGTCTCGCTGCCTCTGCCGCTTCGCCGCACTGCGCAGGGTGGCGGGCAAAGCGACCTTCAGACTGGTCTTGCGAAAGGAGCCCGGCTTTCGAACTCCGGTGCTTCGGTCCTGCCGCCGCTCCCCTTGCGGGTCGCAGCCGCCGTTCCTAAGCCCCGACGCCCGTCGATCCCGGCCGGTGAAGGCCTGGACCGCCCGTCGGTCCATCTGACTTCGGCAGTTTCCCTCGCTTCCACGAAAGAGGCCGGCTGGCACCCGGGCCAACCAAGGCTATCCCGCCGAAATCCAACGTCCCGACACTTCCGCGTACCATGCTTAACGTGGAACAAAATCCCGTCCGCCCGCAACGGCAATTTCGCCGCAGCGGCAAAAAAACTGTGTGTAATTCGCGCGGTAGCGCACATTTCATCCGCTGAGTTATCCACAGGCCGACGCCCTCTCGCCTCGCGGCGGATGCTCCGTCAACGGCGCCAAGCCGTTGCAATCCCAGACGCAAGACCGCTGGCGCGTTGCGAGTCACATCTCAAAATGCGGTTATGTTGCGCCGCGGTATCCGCGTTGACTTGGCTGCGGCCCGCCGTCTAAATGAGTTCGACAGGCAAAATGCGGACCGGCGACGGATCCCGTCATCGCGGCGCCCGCCTACTGACCGCACGCAGAGTTTGCATCATGGCATCACGCGAGCGCCCGCTCTCACCGCACCTGCAGATCTACCGTCCGCAAATCACTTCGGTCCTGTCGATCCTGCACCGGATCACCGGCGGGGCGCTCGCGGTGGGCACGCTGCTGCTGGTCTATTGGCTGGTCGCGGTCGCCGGCGGACCGGATACCTATGACGCGGCGCAGTCCCTGATCGGTTCGATCATCGGCCGTCTGCTACTGCTGGGCTGGACCTGGGCGCTGTTCTATCACCTGGCCAATGGCATCCGGCATCTCTTCTGGGACATCGGCAAGGGCTTCGAACTGCCGACGGTGGCGGCCAGCGGCTGGACTGCGGTGATCCTCGCCACGGCGTTGACGCTCGCCACCTGGATCGCCGGCTATGCCGCGTGGGGAGACATCCCGTGAGCAACGACAGCGACCGCCGCAGCGATCTCGGCCGCGTCCGTGGCCTCGGTTCGGCCAAGGAGGGCGTGCATCACTGGTGGATGCAGCGGCTGACGGCGGTGGCGCTGGTGCCGCTGGCGATCTGGTTCGTCGCCGCGCTGATCTGCCATACCGGCGCAGGTTATGACGCCGCGTCGACCTGGCTCGCCTCGCCGGTGGTGTTCGGCATCATGGTGCTGCTGGTGGTGGCCACGTTCTATCACGCCATGCTCGGCCTGCAGGTGATCATCGAGGATTATGTGCGGCACGAAGGCGCCAAGATCGCCGCCTTGCTGCTGATGAAATTCGCCTGCGTGGTCCTGGCCCTGACCGCCATCGTGGCACTTCTTGTCATTGCCTTCGGCCGGTAGAGCGACCATGGCTGCCAGCAACGGATCAGCACCCGCCAGCCCGAAGATCAATGGCAAGGCCTATGAGGTCGTCGACCACACCTACGACGTGGTGGTGGTGGGCGCCGGCGGCGCCGGGCTCCGCGCCACTTTCGGCATGGCCGAGAAGGGCCTGAAGACCGCCTGCATCACCAAGGTATTCCCGACCCGCAGCCACACGGTGGCGGCGCAAGGCGGCATCAGCGCCGCGCTGGGCAATATGGGCGAGGACGATTGGCGCTGGCACATGTACGACACCGTGAAGGGCTCGGACTGGCTCGGCGACCAGGACGCCATCGAGTACATGGTGCGCGAGGCGATCCCCGCCATCATCGAGCTGGAGCATTATGGCGTGCCCTTCAGCCGCACCGATGCCGGCAAGATCTATCAACGGCCCTTCGGCGGCATGACCACGAAGTTCGGCGAAGGAATCGCGCAGCGCACCTGCGCCGCCGCCGACCGCACCGGCCATGCCATCCTGCACACGCTCTATCAGCAGGCACTGAAGCATTCGGCGGAGTTCTTCATCGAGTATTTCGCCCTCGACCTGATCATGGACGAGGCGGGCATCTGCCGCGGCGTCATGGCCTGGAACCTGGATGACGGCACGATCCATCGCTTCCGCGCGCGCATGGTGGTGCTGGCCACCGGCGGCTATGGCCGGACGTATTTCTCCTGCACCTCGGCCCATACCTGCACCGGCGACGGCAACGCCATGGTGCTGCGCGCCGGCCTGCCGCTGCAGGACATGGAGTTCATCCAGTTCCACCCCACGGGCATCTACAGCGCCGGCTGCCTGATCACCGAGGGCGCCCGGGGCGAGGGCGGCTATCTGACCAATTCCGAAGGCGAGCGCTTCATGGAGCGCTACGCGCCCTCGGCCAAGGACCTGGCGTCCCGCGACGTGGTCAGCCGGGCGATGACGATCGAGATCCGCGAGGGCCGCGGCGTCGGACCGGCCAAGGATCATATCCATCTGCATCTGGAGCATCTCGACCCGAAGATCCTTCATGAACGGCTGCCGGGCATTTCCGAGACGGCGCGGATCTTCGCCGGCGTCGATGTGACCCGGGAGCCGATCCCCGTGCTGCCCACCTGCCACTACAACATGGGCGGCATTCCCACGAACTATCACGGCGAGGTGGTGACGCTGCGCGATGGCGACGCCAATGCGGTGGTCCATGGCCTGATGGCGATCGGCGAGGCGGCCTGCGTCAGCGTGCATGGCGCCAATCGTTTGGGCTCGAATTCGCTCCTCGACCTCGTGGTGTTTGGCCGCGCGGCGGCGCTGCGCTGTGCGGAGGTGGTCAAGCCGGGCGAAAGCCAGCCGGCGCTCGGCAGGGATGCGGGCGATGACGCGCTGGCGCGGCTGGACCGCGCCCGCCATGCCGACGGCGGCACGCCCACGGCGGCGCTGCGGCTGGAGATGCAGAGAGCCATGCAGTCGAACTGCGCCGTGTTCCGCACCGGCGACGTGCTGAACGAAGGCGTCGACAAGCTGCGCCGCTGCTGGGGCGGCCGCGCCGACATCCACGTCAGCGACCGCTCGATGATCTGGAACAGCGACCTGGTGGAAACCCTGGAGCTGGACAATCTGCTGAGCCAGGCGGTGGTGTCCATGGAACTCGGCCGCCAACCGCCAGGAAAGCCGCGGCGCCCATGCGCGCGAGGATTTCCCCAAGCGCGACGACGAGAAGTGGCTGAAGCACACGATCGCCTGGTGCGGCGAGGATGGCCGCCCGCGCATCGACTACCGGCCGGTGCATCTGCAGCCGCTGACCAACGACGTGCAGGCCTTCCCCCCGAAGGCGCGGGTGTACTGAGCCATGGCCGAATTCACCCTCCCCGCGAACTCCAAGATCACCGAAGGCAAGCGCCACGCCGCGCCGGCGTCGCCCAGGAAGCCGAAGACCTTCCGCATCTATCGCTGGCAGCCTGATGACGGCGCCAATCCCCATATCGACACCTACACCGTCGACATGGCCGATTGCGGGCCGATGGTCCTGGACGCGCTGATCAAGATCAAGAACGAGACCGATTCGACGCTGACCTTCCGCCGATCCTGCCGCGAAGGCGTCTGCGGCTCCTGCGCGATGAATATCGACGGCACGAATACCCTCGCCTGCACCAAGTACGTGGACGAGGTGAAGGGTGACGTGAAGGTCTATCCGTTGCCCCATATGCCTGTCATCAAGGACCTGGTGCCGGATCTGCGGCACGCCTATGCGCAATATGCCGGGATCGAGCCCTGGCTGAAGACCACGACCGCGCCGCCGGGGCGCGAACGGCTGCAATCGCACGACGAGCGCGCCAAGCTGGACGGCCTGTGGGAATGCATCCTCTGCTTCTGCTGCACCACCAGCTGCCCGAGCTATTGGTGGACCGGCGACCGCTATCTCGGCCCGGCCATCCTGCTGCAGGCCTATCGCTGGATCGCCGACAGCCGCGACGAGGCGACGGGGGAACGGCTCGACGATCTGGAGGATCCGTTCCGGCTCTATCGCTGCCATACGATCATGAATTGCACCAAGACTTGTCCCAAGGGACTCAATCCGGCGAAAGCGATCGCGGAGATCAAAAAGCTGATGGTCGCCCGTCGTTAACGAAGAGTTAACGTGCCACGTTTCATGTTAAGCTGTCATAAGGACCGGGCCTTGGGGGGCCCTGCGAATTTATTTCCATAGGAGATTGACCATGCGGTGGATCCGCTATGCAGCGGTGTTGTCGCTTCTTGTCCTGGTCGCCGGTTGCGGCGAGAGCAAAGACCGGGCGGCCGAGGCGGAAAAGATCAAACAGGATCTGACGGCCGGCTTCAATGTCATGTTCGGCAGGGACACGCTGAAGTTCGTCGGCTACGACAAGCTCGAGGTCGTGCCCGATGGCGACAGCTACAAGGCGACGCTCAGCGGCATCAAGATCATGCCGAACGAGCCGGACGCACCGAAGTTCGGTGACGTCACCTTCAATGTCGAGCCGAAGGACGAGGACAAATATTCGATCAGCAACCTGATGCTGCCCAGCGGCGTCGACATCAATCTGGCCGACGGTCAGGGCAAGGCGCGGTTGGAGATCGGCTCCCAGCAGTTCAGCGGCGTTTGGTCGAAGACCTTTGCCGGCTTCCTCGATTCCGACGCTGTCTACAAGAATGTAACCCTCGCCGCCGACCAGGGCGTCAAGTTCGCGATCGGCGAAGCGACCCTGAAACAGACCAGCAGCGAGAAGAGCGCTGGCATCTACGACCAGACCGGCAATTTCGCGCTGAAGAACATCACGGTGGACACGCCCGACGGCAGTGCCACCATCGCCACGATCGCCAGCACCGGCGATGCCAAGGGCACGAACCTGGCCGATCTGGTGAAATTCCGGGACCAGTTCAACGCGGTGATGGCGGCCTCGGTCGAGGATAAGCCGGTCGACCCGGCCGCCCTCGAGGCGCTGAAGCAGATGAAGGCCTTCTTCAAGGACTATGTCAGCAAGACCGAGGTGAGCAGCATCGTGCTCAAGGACACCGCCGGCCAGGAAGCCTTCAAGATGGACAAGGTCACCATCGACGGTAGCTGGCTCGGCTTCGATCAGCCCAAGAGCAAGTTCGACATCGACATGCGCTTTACCGGCATCTCCGCTCCCGTCGGCGGCCGCCATGCCGGAAATGGCGATGTTCGGCCAGTTCATCCCCGCCAAGTTCGGCGTCGGCGTGACCATCGAGGATGTCCCCAGCGCCGAGCTGTGGACCGCTTTCCTGACCATGCTGACAGCGCCGCAGAACGATCCGATGGCGATGGAACAGGCGGCGGGAGAGGCCGGAACGCAGATCGTGCAGGCCGCGCAGACGGCCGGCAGCGTCTTCAAGCTGAATGGCTGGGAGTTCGATTCCCAGGGCATCAAGCTGAATCTGGGCGGTTCGGTGAAGGCGGATGCCAGCGCCATGATGGGCGCGATCGCCTCGCTCAATCTGGATCTCGTCGGCTTCGACACCATCCTGGGCATGGCGCAGATGTTCAGCGGCGGCGATCCCTCGACCACGGCGCCGCTGGAGATGCTGAAGTCAGCTTTCCAACCGCACCACGAACGCCGAAGGCCAGCCGCTGGATTCATTCGCTATCGAATTGGCGAATACCGGCGATGTCACCGTCAATGGCAAGCCGTTCAATCCCATGGCGATGCCGGCGCAGTAGGCCGTCGCCAAGTATCCTTGGGTGCCGGCGGCGTGCGGGACAATGCGCGCCGCCGGTTCCCGGCAAATTCTCCACCCCACGTGCCGCAAGTTGAACCCTCTTCCCGATCCCATCGCCCGCGCCCGCGCGGGAATCTAACCATGGCAGCATCGATACAGCCGCCGGCGCCAACGGCCGATGCAGCGGCGGGTCCGCTGCCGCTCTATCGCGCCCGCCGCCATGCCGGCCATCTGCAGCCCGATCCGGCGCAGGAGCTGGCGGCGGAAAAGCTGCAGAGCCTGCACAACGCGATTCGCAACTATGAGCCTGCCTCCGGCAGTGCCGGCTGGCGCGAGCGGCTCGGGCTGGGCCGCCGCAAGGCCGATCCGCCCCAGGGCCTGTACATCTTCGGCGGCGTCGGCCGCGGCAAGTCGATGCTGATGGATCTGTTCTTTCTGGCAGCCCCTGTGGCGAAAAAGCGCCGCGTGCATTTCCACGCCTTCATGCTGGAAGTGCATGACTCCCTGCATCGCCGCCGCCAAGCGGGCGAGGCCGATGGCGATCCGATTCCGCCGCTGGCCCGGGAGATCGGCGAATTCGGCCTGGCTGCTCTGCTTCGACGAGTTCCATGTCTCCAACATCGCCGATGCGATGCTGCTGGGCCGCCTGTTCGAAGCGCTGTTCGATCTCGGCATCGTCGTCGTCGCCACGTCGAACCTCGCGCCTGACGACCTCTATGCCGGCGGTCTGCAGCGCGATCGGTTCTTGCCGTTCATCGATCTGTTGAAAGCGCGCATGGACATCCTGGAGTTGGATGGCGCCGTCGACTATCGATTGAAGCGACTCAAGGACCTCTCCGTTTATCATCATCCGCTCGGTGCGCGGGCTTCGGCGGCCCTCGATCAAGCGTTCGAGCGCATGACTGACGGCGCAACTGCGACAGCGGCGACGATGATCGTGCAAGGACGCCGCCTCACGGTGCCGCGCACCGCAAACGGAGTTGCGCGCATGAGCTACGCGGAGCTTTGCGAGCAGCCTCTTGGCGCTGCCGACTATCTGGAGATCGCGCGCCACTTTCACACCGTCATCATCGACGACGTGCCGAAAATGTCGGCAGATCAGCGAAACGAAGCGCGTCGATTTATGATTCTCATCGACGCCTTGTACGAGCATAAAGTGAATCTGCTGATGAGTGCCGCCGCGAGTCCGGAGCGTCTCTATGAGGCCGGAGATGGCGCGCGGGACTTCAAGCGCACGGCCTCGCGGCTGATCGAAATGCAGTCGATCGACTACCTGGCGAAAGCCCATCTTGCCTGAATGCGACATGGGCATGTCGAACCCACTTGATATTGCGTGAAAAAAAGATTAAGTACACCAGCGCTAGTACGATGTCGGGAGTCCGCAATTGCGTCGCATGGGGATAAATCAGTCAGACGGCGCTGGGGACGACTAGGACCACTGAATGTCACGTAAGCGAATCGCACTCATTGGTGCGGGTAACATTGGCGGAACACTCGCCCTGCTTCTCGGGCTCAAGGAATTGGGCGACGTTATCCTTTTTGATATCGTCGATGGAATTCCCCAGGGGAAGGCTTTGGATCTCGCGCAGGCTTCGCCCATCGAAGGCTTCGATGCGGCGCTGCGCGGCACCAGCAATTACGCCGACATCGCCGGCGCCGACGTGGCGATCGTCACCGCCGGCGTGCCGCGCAAGCCCGGCATGAGCCGCGATGATCTCATCGGCATCAACACCAAGGTCGTCCGCGAAGTCGGCCAGGCGCTGCGCACCCATTGCCCGAACGCTTTCGTCATCGTCATCACCAATCCGCTGGACGTGATGGTCTGGGTGATGCGCGAAGCCACGGGCTTTCCGCACAGCCGGGTGGTCGGCATGGCCGGCGTATTGGACACGGCCCGCTTCCGTTTTTTTTTGGCCGAAGAGTTCAAGGTTTCGGTGGAGGATGTCTCTGCCTTCGTGCTCGGCGGCCACGGCGACACCATGGTCCCGCTGATCCGCTATTCCACGGTCGCCGGCATTCCGGTGCCGGACCTGGTGAAAAAGGGCTGGTCGACGAAAGAACGCATCGACGCCATCGTGCAACGGACGCGCGATGGCGGCGCGGAGATCGTCGGCCTGCTCAAGACCGGCTCGGCCTTTTATGCCCCCGCCGCGGCGGCGGTGCAGATGGCGGAGTTGTATCTGCTGGACAAGAAACGCGTGCTTCCCTGTGCCGCCCATCTGAACGGCGAGTATGGGGTGAAGGATCTCTATGTCGGCGTCCCGGTCATTCTCGGGGCCGGCGGCGTGGAGAGAGTGGTCGAAATCGACTTGGATGCGTCCGAAAGGACGATGTTCGAGAAATCGGTTTCGGCTGTTAGGGGCCTCATCGATGTGGTGAGGAAAATTTAGAGAGGAGACCTGAGTATGAAACGGACTACTCGTAGGAGCACAAAGGCTGCGGCCAAGAAGACCACGAAGAAATCTTCGAAGAAGAAATCTTCCAAGAAGTCCTCGAAGAAGAAGAAGTAGGCACTGAGCGCCTAATTCTTACGGCCTGCGGCGGCGGTCGCCCGACTTTTTCGCGATTTCGCGGGGGCGTCGCTTGCGTCGCTCCCCGAACTTGCTAGATTACAGCCCGCGCTTCGGCGCGGCAGGTTGGGGACCGCCGCCACTCGCTAATGTCAAAGCAGGCCGATGAACATCCATGAGTATCAGGCCAAGAGCCTGATGAGCCGATATGGCGTCGCCGTCCCGCGCGGCGCCGTTGCCTACACCGCCGAAGAGGCTGAAAGCGCCGCCCGTAATCTGGGCGGCTCGGTCTGGGCCGTGAAGGCGCAGATCCATGCCGGCGGCCGCGGCAAGGGCGGCGGCATCAAGATCGCCAAATCCCCTGACGAAGTCCGCGATCTCGCGAAGAAGATGATCGGCATGACCCTGGTCACCAAGCAGACCGGGCCGGCCGGACGCGAGGTCAAGCGAATCTATGTCGAGTCCGGCTGCGAGATCGACCGCGAGCTCTATCTGAGCCTGCTGGTGGACCGGTCCACGGCGCGGGTGACGCTGATGGCCTCCACCGAGGGTGGCATGGACATCGAAGAGGTGGCCGCCAAACGCCCGGAAAAGATCTTCCGGGTTTCAATCGATCCCGCTTCCGGCCTGATGCCCGAGCATGCCCGGCGCGTCGCCTTCGGCCTGGGGCTCAAAGGCGCCGCCGTCGCCTCCGCCACCAAGCTGGTGAGCGCGCTCTACAAGGCTTTCATCGACCTCGACGCCAGCCTGGTGGAGATCAATCCCCTGGTGCTGACCAAGGGCGGCGAGGTGCTGGTGCTCGATGCCAAGATGAATTTCGACGATAACGCCCTGTTCCGGCAGAAGGACGTGCTGGAACTGCGGGACGAGGACGAGGAAGACCCCGCCGAGGTCGAGGCCAGCCGCCACGGCCTCAACTACATCAAGCTGGACGGCAATATCGGCTGCATGGTCAATGGCGCCGGCCTGGCCATGGCCACCATGGACATCATCAAGCTCCATGGCGGCGCGCCCGCGAACTTCCTGGATGTGGGCGGCGGCGCCACCAAGGAGCGGGTGACGGCGGCGTTCAAGATCATTCTCTCCGATGCCAATGTGGAGGGCATCCTGGTCAACATCTTCGGCGGCATCATGCGCTGCGACGTCATCGCCGAGGGCGTGGTGGCGGCGGCGCGGGAAATCGGCCTGCAGGTGCCGCTGGTGGTCCGGCTCGAGGGCACCAATGTGGAGCTGGGCAAGAAGATCCTGAAGGAATTGGGCCTGGCCATCACTTCGGCCGACGATCTCGGCGACGCCGCGGCGAAGATCGTCCGGGCGGTCAAGGAAGCGCAGTAATGGCCGTCCTGGTGAACGCCAATACCAAGGTCATCTGCCAAGGCTTCACCGGCGCCCAGGGCACTTTCCATTCCGAGCAGGCGGTGGCCTATGGCACCAAGATGGTCGGCGGCGTCACGCCCGGGAAGGGCGGCACCACCCATCTGGACCTGCCGGTGTTCGACACCGTGGACGAGGCGGTCCGCAAGACCGGCGCCGATGCGACCGTCATCTATGTGCCGCCGGCCTTTGCCGCCGACGCCATCGTCGAGGCCATCGATGCCGGCCTGCCGCTGGCGGTCTGCATCACCGAGGGCATCCCGGTCCTGGACATGATGCGGGTGAAACGGGCGCTCTGCGGCTCCAAAACCCGGCTGATCGGGCCGAATTGCCCGGGAATCATCACCCCGGAGGCCTGCAAGATCGGCATCATGCCCGGCCATATCCACGCCAAGGGCAAGATCGGCATCGTTTCCCGGTCGGGCACCCTGACCTATGAGGCGGTCGCCCAGACCACGGCGGCCAGGCTGGGGCAGTCCACCTGCATCGGCATCGGCGGCGATCCCATCAATGGGACCAATTTCATCGATTGTCTGGACCTGTTCCTGGGCGACGATCAGACCCAGGGCATCATCATGATCGGCGAAATCGGCGGCTCGGCCGAGGAAGACGCCGCAGAATTTCTCAAGAGCGCAAGAAAAAAGAAACCAGTCGTAGGCTTCATAGCGGGGGTCACGGCCCCCCCTGGCCGCCGGATGGGCCACGCCGGCGCCATCATCTCCGGCGGCAAGGGGTCGGCCGGCGATAAGATCGAGGCGATGCGCAGCGCGGGTATCAGCGTTGCGGACTCGCCAGCCAGCCTCGGAAGTACCATGTCTAAGGTGCTGAAGAGTTAGCTCCCCGGCCGCCTCGGCGGCTACCGGGCCTGCCGCCCTTGCGGCGATGGCCCCTGAACGGCTTGGAACGGCAATGCAGACGCCACAAGGTACTTTTCTATCCGGCCCGAACGCCTCCTTCATTGAGGAACTCTACGGGCGCTATGTCGAGAACCCCACCTCGGTCGACCCCAGCTGGCAGACCTTCTTCGCCGAGCTGCAGGATGAGGGCCGTGCGGTGCTGCAGGACCTGAAGGGCGCAAGCTGGGCGCCGCGGACCGGCGAACGGCCCTCGAACGGCGGCAATGGCCACGGCCATATCAATACCGGCAACAGCAATGGGCTGCCGGTGGTGACCGACGCGGTCGGCCAGGTGGCGATCCGCGCCTCGGCCAAGGATTCCATCCGCGTGCTCATGCTGATCCGCGCCTATCGCGTGCGCGGCCATCTGGAAGCCAACCTGGACCCGCTCGGCCTGAAGCCGAAGGAGTCCCATGCGGACCTCAATCCCCGCAGCTACGGCTTCACCGACGGCGATATGGACCGGCCGATCTTCATCGACAACGTGCTGGGCCGGGATGCCGCGACGCTGCGGGAGATCCTGCAGGTGGTGCGCGAAACCTATTCCGGCAACATCGGCGTCGAGTACATGCACATCCAGGATCCGGCGCAGCGCCTCTGGATCCAGGACCGCATCGAGGCGATCCACAACCAGACCCAGTTCACCGAACGCGGCAAGCGCGCCATCCTGGAACGGCTGACCGCCGCGGAGATGTTCGAGCGCTTCCTCGACCGTAAATACACCGGCACCAAGCGCTTCGGCCTGGATGGCGGCGAGTCCTTCATCCCGGCGCTGGAGCAGATCCTGAAGCGCGGCAGCCAGCTCGGCATCAACGAGGTGGTGATCGGCATGCCCCATCGCGGCCGGCTGAATGTGCTGGCCAATGTGATGAACAAGCCCTTTGCCGCCATCTTCTCCGAATTCCAGGGCAACGCCGCCAACCCGGAGGACGTGCAGGGCTCCGGCGACGTGAAGTACCATCTCGGCACCTCCGCCGATCGCGAATTCGACGGCAAGGTGGTGCATCTGTCGCTGACCGCCAACCCGTCCCACCTGGAAGCGGTCAACACGGTCGTGTTGGGCAAGGTGCGCGCCAAGCAGCAGCAAAAGGGCGACGGCGCGCGCGACAATGTCATGGGAATGCTGATCCATGGCGACGCCGCCTTCGCCGGCCAGGGTTTGGTGGCGGAAACACTGGATCTGTCGGACCTCAAGGGTTACCGCACCGGCGGCACGATTCATTTCATCGTCAACAACCAGATCGGCTTCACCACCAATCCGGTGAATTCGCGCTCCGGACCCTATTGCTCGGAAGTCGCTAAAATCGTCCAGGCGCCGATCTTCCATGTGAACGGCGACGATCCGGAGGCCGTGGTACATGTGGCGCGCATCGCCACCGAATACCGACAGCAGTTCAAGCGTGACGTGATCGTCGACATGTTCTGCTATCGCCGCTTCGGCCACAACGAGGGCGACGAGCCGGCTTTCACCCAGCCGCTGATGTACCGCAAGATTGCGGTGCAGCCTTCGGCACGGTCCATCTATGCCGAGCGTCTGATGCGCGAAGGCACGCTGACCGAAGAGGACGTCAAGCAGGTCACCGGCGAGTTCCAGCGGCGGCTGGAGAATGAATTCGAAGCCGCCTCAGGCTACAAGCCGAACAAGGCCGATTGGCTGGAAGGCGCCTGGAGCGGCATGCAGATCGCCTCCGGCGAGGACCGCCGCGGCGAGACGGCGGCGACCATGGAGGCGCTGCAGGAAGTCGGACGGGCGCTGACGGCCGTGCCGCGCAATTTCAACGCCAACCGCAAGATCCTGCGCTTCCTCGAGCACCGCAAAAAGATGTTCGAGACGGGCGAGGGGCTCGACTGGGCGACCGGCGAAGCCTTGGCTTTCGGCACCCTGATGGCGGAAGGCCACCCGGTGCGGCTGTCCGGCCAGGACTGCCAGCGCGGCACCTTCTCCCAACGCCATGCGGTGCTGGTGGATCAGGAGAACGAGACCGCCTATGCCTCGCTGAACCATGTGCGCGTGGATCAGGCGCCGTTCGAGGTGATCGACAGCCCGCTGTCGGAAGCCGGCGTGCTCGGCTTCGAATATGGCTACAGCCTGGCCGAGCCGCGGGCGCTGGTGGTCTGGGAAGCGCAGTTCGGCGATTTCGCCAACGGCGCCCAGGTGATCATCGACCAGTTCATCAGCTCCGGCGAAAGCAAATGGCTGCGCATGTCCGGCCTGGTGATGCTGCTGCCCCATGGCTATGAGGGCCAGGGGCCGGAGCATTCCTCGGCGCGGCTGGAGCGCTATCTGCAGCTCTGCGCCGAAGACAACATGCAGGTGGTGAACTGCACCACCCCGTCGAACTACTTCCATGCGCTGCGGCGGCAGATCCACCGGAATTTCCGCAAGCCGCTGATCATCATGACGCCGAAGTCGCTCCTGCGGCACAAGCTCTGCGTCTCCAAGCTATCGGAGTTGGGGCCGGGCACCAGCTTCCACCGCGTGCTGTGGGACGACACGCCGCCGGCCGACAACGCGGTGAAGCGGATCGTGCTCTGCAGCGGCAAGCTCTATTTCGACCTGTTCGAAGCCCGCGCCAAGAGCGGCATCAAGGATGTGACCATCCTGCGACTGGAGCAGCTTTATCCCTTCCCGGCCAAGGCGCTCAGCCAGGAGCTGGCGCGCTATCCCGATGTCGACGTGGTCTGGTGCCAGGAAGAGCCCAAGAACATGGGCGCCTGGATGGTCGTGGCGCCGGAAATCGAGGCCGTCCTCACCGCCGCCGGGCGCAAGAACAGCCGGCCGCGCTATGTCGGCCGTGTCGCGGCCGCGTCGCCGGCCACCGGCCTGCTGCGCCGCCATCTCAAGGAGCAGGATAAGCTTGTGAGCGAGGCCCTGACCGTTTCATAGTTTCGGGCCATTATCAGCCGGCAGAACCGGCCGCCGGAATCCGAGGAAAGAAATTCCGCCATGAGCAGCAATATCGTCGTTCCCGCCCTGGGCGAATCCATCACCGAGGCGACGGTGGCGAAATGGATGAAGCAGCAGGGCGAAAGCATCGCTGCCGATGAAGCGCTGGTCGAGCTGGAAACCGACAAGGTGACGCTGGAAGTCTTTGCGCCTTCAGCCGGCGTGCTGTCGGAGATCCGCGTGGCCGAGGGCCAGACCGTCGAGGTCGGCGCCGTGCTCGGCGTGATCGGCGATGGCGCCGGGACCGCGAAAGCTACGCCGGCCGCAAAGACCGCGGCTGCGCCTGCCGCCGCACCGGCAAAGGCCGCTGCGCCAGCTCCGGCCTCGGCAAAGGCGCCAGCACCGGCAGCCGAAGCGGGGCCGCTCTCGCCGGCCGTGCGCAAGCTGATCGAAGAGAACAAGCTGGACGCCGCCGCCGATTCCCGCCAGCGGCAAGGACGGCCGGCTGACCAAGGAAGACGTGCAGAAATTCCTGGAGGCGCGCCCGGCCAAGGCAGCGCCGCCGGCAGCGGCGAAACCCGCACCGGCTCCCGCGCCGGCGACGCCTCAGCCGCCAGCGCTGCCCGCCGCACCCCGTGAACTCGGCGTCCGCGAAGAGCGGGTGCGCATGAGCCGGCTGCGCAAGCGCATCGCCGAGCGCCTGAAGCTGGCGCAGAACACCGCCGCCATGCTCACCACCTTCAACGAGGTGGACATGACCAACGTCATGGCGCTACGCGCCCATCACAAGGATACATTTGAAAAGAAGCACGGTGTGAAGCTCGGCTTCATGTCGTTCTTCTTGAAGGCGGCGATCGTGGCGCTGAAGGAGATTCCCGCCGTCAACGGCGAGATCGACGGCGACGACGTCATCTACAAGAACCACTATGATATCGGCGTCGCCGTCGGCACCGAGCAGGGGCTGGTGGTGCCCGTCGTGCGCGATGCCGATGCCCTAAGCTTCGCCGACATCGAGAAGAAGATCTCCGAACTCGGCATGAAGGCGCGGGATGGCAAGCTGACGATCGAGGATCTGACCGGCGGCACCTTCACGATTTCCAATGGCGGCGTCTATGGCTCGCTGATGTCGACGCCGATCCTGAACCCGCCGCAGTCCGGCATCCTGGGCATGCATAAGATCCAGCCCCGGCCCATGGCGGTCGGCGACAAGATCGAGATCCGGCCGATGATGTATCTGGCGCTGTCCTACGATCACCGGATTATCGACGGCCGCGAAGCCGTGACCTTCCTGGTGCGGATCAAAGATTGCATCGAGGATCCCCAGCGCATTCTCCTGGACATGTAGCCGAGATGGCGAAGCGGCCGGCAAAGACGAGCAAGGGGAAGCGCGCGGTCAAACGCGTGCCCCACTATGCGCAGACCACGGATTTCACCTGCGGCCCGTCCTCGCTGATCATGAGCATGGCGGCGCTGAACCCGAAGGTGAAGCGGACCCGCGCCCTGGAGCTGCAGCTCTGGCGCGAGGCCAACACAATCTTCATGGGGCCGAGCGGCGGCCATGGCGGCTGCGGCGCCCTGGGCCTGGCGCTTTCGGCCCATCGCCGCGGCTTCAAGGCCGAGGTGCATCTGAATCACAAGGGCGTGCTGCTGGCCTACCGCGCCAAGTCGAAGGAGCGCGTTGCCGTCATGCGCGTGCTCCAGGACAAGGACTTGGCGGAAGCAAAGGCCGCCGGAATTCCTGTGACACATGACGGCATCACGCTGGATGAGATCGAAGCCAAGCTGCGCGCCGGCTTCATGCCCATCGTCCTCAACAGCATGCGCTACCTGCACCAGGACCCGACCGCCCACTGGTTCGTGGTCACCGGTATCGACGACGAGAGCGTCTATGTGAACGATCCCTGGGTGTCGAAAAAGCGCCGCAAGACTGCTGGCGATATGTCTGGCGTGCCGATTCCGCGCCGCGTCTTCGAGCGCATCACTGCGTACGGTCCAAAGAAGGAAAGGGCCGTCGTCCTCGTCTCCCGCTAGGTCTGATCTTCGTCAGGTGAAATCATGGCAACTGAGAACTTCGACGTCGTCGTCATCGGCGGTGGTCCCGGCGGGTATGTGGCGGCGATCCGGGCGGCGCAGTTGGGCCTTAAGACTGCTTGCGTGGAGAAGCGCGGCAGCCTCGGCGGCACCTGCCTCAATGTCGGCTGCATCCCCTCGAAGGCGCTGTTGCAATCCTCGCATCTCTACGAGGAAGCGTCGAAGCATCTGGCGTCCCATGGCATCAAGGTCGGCAATGTGGTGCTCGACCTGGCGGCGGTGCTGGCGCGCAAGGACAAGGTGGTGGGCGACCTCACCAAGGGCATCGAACTTCTGTTCAAGAAGAACAAGGTCACTTACGTGAAAGGTGCGGGACGTCTCCTGGGCGGCGGCAAGATCACGGTCACGGGCAGCGGCGGCGAGCAGGCGCTGGAAGCCAAGAACATCATCATCGCCACCGGCTCCGACGTGATGCCGTTGCCGGGCGTGACCATTGATGAAAAGCAGATCGTCTCCTCCACCGGCGCGCTGTCCCTGGCCAAGGTGCCGGGACACCTGGTCGTCGTGGGCGGCGGCTATATCGGGCTGGAGATGGGCTCGGTCTGGCGGCGGCTCGGCGCCAAGGTCACAGTGGTGGAATTCCTCGATCGCATCGTGCCGGGCATGGATGGCGAGCTGGCCAAGAATTTCCAGCGCGTGCTGACCAAGCAGGGCATGGCTTTCCGCCTCGGCACCAAGGTCACCGGCGCCAAGGCGGCGAAATCAGGCGTCACGCTGACCCTGGAACCGGCTGCGGGCGGCAAGGCGGAAACGCTGGAGGCCGATACGGTGCTGGTGGCAATCGGTCGGCGGCCCTACACCGAAGGACTCGGCCTGGATGCGGCCGGCGTGGCGCTGGACCCCAAGAAGCGGGTGCAGACCGACAGCCATTGGCGCACCAACGTGCCGGGCATCTATGCCATCGGCGATGTCATCGCCGGGCCGATGCTGGCCCACAAGGCGGAGGAGGAAGGCGTGGCGGTGGCCGAGGTCATCGCCGGCCAGGCCGGCCATGTGAACTACGAGACCGTGCCCGGCATCGTCTACACCTGGCCGGAAGTCGCGACCGTGGGCAAGTCGGAGGAGGAGCTCAAAGCTGCCGGCATCGAGTACAAGGCCGGAAAGTTTCCCTTCACCGCCAACAGCCGCGCCCGCTGCATTGCCGATACCGATGGTTTCGCCAAGATCCTGGCGGACGCCAAGTCCGACCGGGTGCTTGGCGTGCATATCATTGGGCCCGATGCCGGCACGGTGATCCATGAGTGCGTCATGGCCATGGAATTCGGCGGCTCGGCCGAGGACATCGCCCGCGCCTTCCACGGCCATCCCACCCTGAATGAAGCGGTTAAGGAAGCCGCCCTCGGCGTCGCCGGCCGGGCGATTCATATCTAGGGGACCGCGAGCCCGATTCGTTAAGGCCGCCTAAGCCCCTGAATTCCGGCCGGCGGTTTATTAACGGGCCGCCATCCCGGCCATATCTCTGCATCCTGTGACGCCAGTCACCCGTATTGAGGCGGGGGCCACCTAGATTCTGCTCAGTGCAGGCCGGTGCTGCCGGCCGACGGTAAAAACTGGAGGATGGGTCATGA
>CAWKOG010000018.1:0-110424 GCA_963851215.1 uncultured Alphaproteobacteria bacterium | reverse complement strand
TGGCGCGCCGAGGTCAACAAGCATCTGGGCGTCAATTCCGAACTGATCTACCGCGAGGATATCGCCCGGCTCTGCCCGTCGATGAACCTGTCGGAAGAAGCGCGGTATCCCGTGCTCGGCGCGCTCTATCACCCGCCGGGGTCCATCGCCCGCCACGATGCGGTGGCCTGGGGCTATGCGCGGGGTGC
Organism: uncultured Alphaproteobacteria bacterium; assembly: GCA_963851215.1. GTDB lineage: Bacteria > Pseudomonadota > Alphaproteobacteria > Dongiales > Dongiaceae > DATKFM01. The sequence continues at coordinate 110,236 of CAWKOG010000018.1, read as the reverse complement.
CGCCATGCGCGGCGTGCATATCCACACGCAGACCGAAGTCACCGGCCTCTGATCGAGAACGGCACGATCAAGGGCGTGCAGACCAACCGCGGCACCATCCACTGCAACCGCGCCATGCAGGCGGTGGCGGGCTCGACCTCTCTGATCGCAAAGATGGCGGGCTTCAAGCTGCCGATCCGCACCATTCCGCTGCAGGCCTGCGTCTCCGTGCCGCTGAAGCCGTTCCTGGATCAGATCGTGGTCTCCGGCAGCCTGCATATCTACATCTCCCAATCCGCCCGCGGCGAGCTGGTGATGGGCGGCTCGAGCGATCCCTACGGCGTCTACTCCACGCGCTCGACCCTGGATTTCAAGGAAGGGCTGATGGGCCACATGCTCGAGCTGTTCCCCTTCCTCGACAACGTGACCCTGCTGCGCCAGTGGGCCGGCATGACCGACATGACGCCGGATTTCAGCCCGATCATGGGCCTGACGCCCGTGCAGAACTACTACATCGATTCCGGCTGGGGCACCTGGGGTTTCAAGGCGACGCCGGTCTGCGGCAAGCGCATGGCCGAGATGGTCGCCACCGGCAAGGTGCCGGACATGATCGCGCCGTTCCGCCTCGACCGCTTCGTCGATTTCGACCAGGTCGGCGAAAAAGGCGCGGCGTCGGTCGGGCATTGAGAGGCTTGCGATGAAAATCCTCAACTGTCCGCTGAACGGCCCGCGCAATATCTCCGAATTCGTCTGGGGCGGCGAAGTGCGGGAGATGCCCAATCCCGCCGATCTGGCCGATCGCGACTGGGGGGCTTGGGTATTCCTCGAGAACAACACCGCCGGTGTCATCCGCGAGTGGTGGTGCCATGTGCCGACATCGTTCTGGTTCATCGCCGAGCGCAACACGGTGACCGACGAGATCATCAAGACGTATCCGGCCGGCGAGCTGTTCAAGCAGCGCCGCGAATTCGCCGCCAAGGCCAAGCCGGGCGAGGGCTGATCATGACCGGTATCAACCGCCTCGCTCCGCCTCATGGCCGGCTGATCGACCGCAGCCGCGAGATCGAATTCACCTTCGAAGGACAGAGCTTTCACGGGCTTCGCCGGCGATACCATCGCGAGCGCGCTGGCGGCCAACGATGCCTGGATCCTCTCGCGTTCGTTCAAGTATCACCGGCCGCGCGGCATCCTCACTATGGCAGGCATGGATGCCAACGCGCTGGTGCAGGTGGGCGACGAGCCGAGCGTGCTCGCTGACCGCCGCTTGATTTCCGACGGGCTCACCGTTACCGGACAGAACTATGTCGGCAGCCTGCTCAATGACCGCGACGCCTGGATGGACCGCATCGGCCGCTTCCTGCCGGTGGGATTCTACTACAAGGCATTCTACAAGCCGAAGGGCGCCTGGAAGCGGTGGGAGCCTTACATCCGTCGCAAGGCCGGCCTGGGCGTGGTGAACACCGCCGCCCATCACGGCTATTTCGACAAGGAGTATCTGTTCGCCGACGTCGCCGATCATCGGCGGCGGACCGGCCGGCATTGCCGCGGCGTTGGAAGCAGCGAAAGGCGGCGGCGAGGTCATTCTCATCGACGAGAACGTCGACACTCGGCGGTTCTCTGACCTACGCGCGCTTCGATGCCGCGCGGCCAACGCGGCCCGCGCCAGGCGGCGGAGCTGACCACGGCTCTGCAGGCCGCCGGCAACATCCGCGTGATGACCGGCACCACTTGCAACGGCCTATTCTCCGACAACTGGCTGGCGCTGGTGAAGGGCACGCGGCTCTACAAGCTCCGCGCGAAATCGGTGGTCATCGCCACCGGCTCCCTCGAGCAGCCCGCCGTGTTCCGCCACAACGATCTGCCGGGCGTGATGATGGGCTCCGCCGCGCAGCGCCTGATCCGCCACTACGGTATTCGTCCTGGCCGCCGCGCCGTCGTGCTGACGGCGAACTCGGACGGCTACGGCGTGGCGCTGGATCTCGCCGATGCGGGCGTCCAGCTCCAGGCCGTCGTCGATCTGCGCAGCGACACCGGCACCTCCGAAACCGTCTCAGCCATCAATGAACTCGGCGTGCCCATTCTCACCGGCTGCACCGTGTCGGAGATGATGCATAGCCAGGGCAAGCATCACGTCACCGCCGCCCTGATCTCCCGGATCACCGGCGAAGGCACCTGCGAGAAGGCTGCACGTACCATCGAATGCGACCTGCTCTGCATGTCCGTCGGCTACACGCCGACATCTCACCTGCTGCACCATCTCAGCGCCAAGTTCGCCTACAACAAATCGACGGCGATGTTCGAAGTGGCCTCGCTGCCGCCCCATGTCGTTGCCGCGGGCTCGGTCGCCGGCACCTACAATCTCGACGCCGTGATCCAGGACGGCCGCCGCGCCGGATGGCTGGCGGCGCGGGATGCCGGGCTGAAGACGGAGAGCGAGCCGGCCGCACCGGCCTCCAAGGGCAATCTCGGCGTCACCCATCCCTGGCCGATCTTCAATCACCCGAAGGGCCGGGATTTCGTCGATTTCGACGAGGACCTGCAGGTGAAGGACCTGAAGAACGGCGCCGCCGACGGCTATGACGATATCGAGCTGCTGAAGCGCTATTCGACCGTCGGCATGGGCCCGTCGCAGGGCAAGCATTCCGCCGTCACCGCCGCCCGCGTGCTCGCCCAGGAGACCGGTCGCGACCTTGCCACCCTCAGCGTCACCACCCAGCGCCCGCCTTTCGTGCCGGAGAAGATCGGCCTGCTCGGCGGCCGGGTCTTCGATCCCGAACGGCGCACCGCCATGCATCACCGCCACCTGGAGCTCGGCGCACGCATGATGCCCGCGGGCGTCTGGTGGCGCCCGGCATACTACGGCCGCAAGGAAGACCGCGAGCAGGCAATCGCCGCCGAGGTGAAGAACGTCCGCGAGAATGTCGGCCTGATCGACGTCTCCACACTCGGCGGCCTGGACATCCGCGGGCCCGATGCCGCCGAGTTCATCAACCGCATGTACACCTTCAGCTACGCCAAGCTGCCGGTCGGCAAGTCGCGCTATGTCCTGATGACCGATCAGTCCGGCGCGGTCATCGATGACGGCGTCGCCTGCCGCTTCCATGACGAGCATTTCTACGTCACCGCCACCACCAGCGGCGTCGACGGCGTCTATCGCCTGATGCTGTTCTGGAACGCGCAATGGCGGCTGGATGTGGACATCGCCAACGTCACTGCCGCCTATGCCGGCGTCAACATCGCCGGCCCGCGCGCGCGTCAGGTGCTGCAGCGGCTCTGCAACGATGTCGATCTCTCCGCCGATGCGTTCCCCTATCTCGGCGTGCGCATGGGCACGGTCGCCGGCGTGCCGGCGCGGCTGTTGCGCGTCGGCTTCGTCGGCGAGCTCGGCTACGAGATCCACTTGCCGGCCCATTATGGCGAGCATGTCTGGGACGCGCTGATGGAAGCGGGCCAGCCCTTCAACATCAGGCCATTCGGCGTCGAAGCCCAGCGCGTGCTGCGGCTGGAGAAGGGCCACATCATCATCGGCCAGGATACCGACGGGCTGACGCATCCCTACGAAGCCGACATGGCCTGGGCGATCGGCAAGGCGAAGCCTTACTTCATGGGCCAGAAATCGATCGAGATCCAGAACTACCCGCGGCCTGACGCGCAAGCTGGTCGGCTTCACCATCGACGATCCCGCGGCGCCGGTGCCGGAGGAATGCCACCTGACGCTCCGCGGCGACACCATCGTCGGCCGCGTGACCTCTGCCGTGCGCTCCCACAGCCTCGGCCGCATCGTCGGCCTCGCCTATGTGGCGCCGGAGCAGGCGACTGCCGGCAGCAGCTTCGACATCAAGGTGGATGGCGGCCGCATCATCAAGGGCACGGTGGCGCCGATACCCTTCTACGATCCGAAGAACCAGCGGCAGGAGATGTAGCGATGGTTGCCGCTGCAAATCCGCTCTCGTCGTCACCCGGTCCCCGGCGCAGCTTCGTCCATCGCGTGCTGCAGCAGGCGGGCGCGCGGTTCGAGCGCATCGGCGACGGCCTTGTGGCCATGGAGTATGAGCGCGCCGCCGACGAAACGGCGCAGGCCAGGCAGATGGGCCTCGCCGATCTCTCCGTCCTGCCGCGCACCGGCTTCAAGGGCACGGGCACGGTGGAATGGCTGACCGCGCAAGGCCTGAAGATCGGCGCCGACAGCAACATCGCCTACCGCCAGAGCGGCGGCGAGCTGGCGGCGCGGCTGGCGCCGACGGAGATCTTCCTCGTCGACGATCTCGCCGCCACCGGGCCGCCTGATTGCACGCAGCTCAACGGCGCCTGGGCCTGGACGGCGGAGCGGCCGCGCAAGCTGATCGGCTATCCCATGCCGCGGTCCGAGAGCCACGCCTGGTTCGCGGTTACCGGCGAGAAATCGCCGGCCATGTTCGCCAAGATCTGCGGCGTCGATCTCCGGCCGGCGCACTTCGCCTTCGGCCGCATCGCCCAGACCTCCCTGGCCAAGATGAGCGGCATCATCATCCGCGCCGATCTCGGCCGCACGCCGGCCTATTATGTTCTCGCCGACAGCGCTTCCGCCGAATATCTTTGGGGCTGCCTGATGGACGCGATGGAGGAATTCTCCGGCGCACCCGTCGGGCTTTTGGCCCTAAGGCAATTGGCGGGCGGCGGGTGAAGAAAGGCACGGCAAAGCGGAAAGACGGAGCACAGCGGCGGCCGCCTGCGGCACCGGCCGAACGCGCGCGCGCCAAGGCGCAGCCGGAATTCCAGGATCCCCATAAGCTTCGCAGCCCCGCCAACGGCCAGCTCGAAACGGCCATCGGCCGCGAGGTCCGCGAGTTCCGCAAGAAGCTGGACATGACCGTGGCCCAGCTCGCCGGGCAGGCGAAGCTCTCCGCCGGCATGCTGTCGAAGATCGAGAACGGCATGACCTCGCCGTCGCTGGACACGCTGCAGGCGTTGTCGAAGGCGCTGCATGTGCCGGTCACCGCCTTTTTCCGCCGCTATGAGGAAGAGCGCGACGCCACCTTCGTGCCGGCGGGGCAGGGGCTCAAGATCGAGCGCCGCGGCACCCGCGCCGGCCACCAGTATCAGCTCCTCGGCCACACCCAGCGGCGCAACATCGCCGTCGAGCCCTACATGATCACGCTGACCGAGGAGTCCGACGTCTTCCCCATCTTCCAGCATGCGGGCGTGGAGTTCCTCTACATGCTGGAAGGCGAAGTCGGCTACCGCCACGGCAACAAGACCTACGTCATGAAGCCCGGCGATTCCCTGTTCTTCGACGCCGACGTCCCTCACGGCCCCGACGAACTGCGCAAGCTGCCGATCCGCTTCCTCTCCATCATCTGCTATGCGCGGGAGGAGGAGTCGTGAGGCGGGGCTGGCACAGTGCTTGAAACCCTGAACCACAGAGGCACAGAGGCACGGAGGTTCACAGAGAAAAATGTAGGAGCGACCTCGGCAAGATCGCGGAGCGATATGCCTGGCGGTCGCCCCTACGGAGCTTCTCAGTGGTTCTCCGTGTCTCTGTGCCTCAGTGGTTCAAAGTTGCAGTTCCCGATGTCGCAGAACGCCCCTCTACCGCCCGTTCCTCACAGGAAGATTTGGCTAGCTGGCTTTGGCGCGCTGTTTGGCGGACTGACAGGAGTCGAGCGTGCTGCGCGCACCGTTCCTCGCAGGATCCATGGCCTCGTCGTGACCGGGCCGCTTGGCGGTCAGCTCGATGACATAGCCGTTGGGATCGCGGAAATAGATCGAATTGATGAACTGGTGATCGGAGATGCCACGGGTCTCGATGCCGGCTGCCTTTGCTTTCGCCATCATCTTTTCGAGCACGTCGCGCGGAACCTCCAGCGCGATATGAAGATCGAAGTCGTGCTGGCGCCTGAACTCGAACGGCATGTCCGGGAGCCTCGAAGAACGCGAGGCACGAACCGTCATCCATCCTGTAAAATGAATGAAGCGTGCTGGTTTTCCGGCCGTCTTGGTCTCCTTGATCTCGAAGGCATTAGCACAGCGGCAGCCCGAGGAAGTCCTCGTAGAAGCGCCGCGTCTCTTCCGAATCCCGGCAGCGATAGGCGTTATGATGCAGACCTTTGATCATGTGATTCTCCATCGCAGTTCGTTGCGAAGCGGCCCTAGATGGCGTTGAACTTCTGTTCCTTGACCGATTCCACCAGCCCGTAGAACACTTCGTTCACCTTCGGCCAGCTCTTCAGCTTCTTCACATTGTTGAGCCAGCGCTGGATGTTCGGATGGCCGGAGAAATCGCAGCGGATGACCTCGCCCAGCGTCACAAGCCCGGACCCGAAGTAGTCCGCGATGGTCATCTGGTCGCCGGTGAGGTACGGCTTGTTGGGCCCGATCCAATGCTTATCGAGCAGGCCCAACCAGTCCTTGGCGCGCTCCTTGCCCCACTCGATCGTCGCCGCGTGGATCTCATCGGTCTTCCGCTTGTGGTGCGGGAAGACCTGCGGATAGATGAAGCCATAGGCATAGTCGCGATAGAAGTTGGTGTTAATCCAATCCATCACCTCGTTGACCTTGGCGCGCTTCCTAAGGTCCTTCGGATAGGTCGGGGAATCGATCTTGTCGGCGAGGTATTTGAGAATCGCCGAGCTTTCGGTCAGCCGGAAATCGCCGTCTTCCAGCACCGGCACCATGTGGTTCGGATTGATCGCGAGGTATGGCGGCTTGTAGTGCTCGCCGGTGAACAGGTCGACCACCTGTTCCTCGATGGGAATGTTGTTCTCGGCAATGAAGAGGCGCACCGGGCGGCTCGTCATCGAGACCGGATGCATGTACAGCTTCATAGTCATCCTCCCAGATAAGGCGCTGTATTCGGCGGTATTGTGACCGCTCCCGTTGCAATCAGCCTACACCCCTTCATCGCGCTCGGAAATAGTATACAAGAAGGGTACGGCATTGTTGGAAAGTCATGTGAGCCGCAATGAGGTCACAGGGACCCCTTGAGGTGGACTCGTTCGTGCGGCGCGGCGCTGCCAGCACGGTCGCCAGTCTGTTCACGACACCGGCTCAGCTTTGTCCGAAGCGTTTGGCGCTGGTGGATGGCCAGCGCAAGATCACCTACGCGGTGTTGAGCGAACGCGTGCGCCGCCTGGCGGACTGGCTGGGTCGGCGGGGCGTGGGGCAGGGCACGCGCATCGCGATCCTGTCGGAGAACCGCCTGGAATATCTAGAGCTGTTTCTGGCCGCGGCCTGGCTCGGGGCGGTCGTCGCATGCCAGAACTGGCGGCTTGCGCCGCCCGAACTGGCTCATTGCCTGAGGCTGGCAGAACCGGAAGTCATGCTTGTGTCGCCGCGGCACGCAGCGCTTGCGGCGAGGACCGGCGTCGACATTCCAACCAGTCTCGTCCTCGGCGAAGCCTACGAGACGGCGTTGGCAGAGAGCGATCCAGACGCCGTGGCTTCGCCGGCGGAACTGGATCCGGAGGCTCCGTTGCTGATTCTCTATACCAGCGGCACGACGGGTCTGCCGAAAGGCGCGGTGATTTCCCACCGTGCGGAGGTCGTGCGCAACATGGTGCTGCGGGCGGAGTTCGGAATTGCTGCTGAGGACGCTTTCGTCGCCTGGTCCCCGCTCTATCACATGGGCGCTGCGGAGTTCTCTCTGGGCACCCTCATGACCGGCGGCACGGTGTTCGTCGTCGACGGTTTCGATGCGGCGCGGCTGGCCGAGATTGTCGCCAAGGAGTCGCTCGGCTGGCTTCTGCTGATGCCGGGCATGGTCGGGCGGTTCGCTGCCGAGCTGAAACGCGCTGGCATCCTCGCCAAGAGCGTGAAGGTGTGCGGCGTGATGGCGGACCTGGTCCCGCCGGCGGAGATTGCGGAAGTGACCCGGCTGCTGCGTGCGCCCTACGCCAACACGTTCGGCGCCACCGAGACCGGATGTCCGCCGTGCTCGCTCGAATCTCATCCCAATCGGCGTTGCGCCGACTAGGCTGTCGAAACAGCAAAGCCCGTTCTGCGAGGTGCGCCTGGTCGATGCCGACGACCGCGATGTGGCAGTCGGCGTGCCGGGCGAGCTGTGCATGCGCGGTCCCACGCTCTTCAGCGGCTACTGGCGAGCGCCCGAGACCAATGCCATGGACTTCCGCGGCGGCTGGTTCCATATGGGCGATGTGTTCGTCCGCAATCCGGACGGCACGCTCGATTTTGTCGATCGCGTGAAGTACCTCATCAAGTCTGGCGGGGAGAACATTTATCCGGCGGAAATCGAGCGCGTGCTGCTGCAGGATCCGCGCGTTGCGGACGCAGCAGTCGTGCGGCAACCCGACGCGACGTGGGGCGAGGTGCCGGTCGCCTTCGTCGCGCGGCACGATGAAATGGTGACGGAGGAAGACCTGCGCACCAGGTGCCGGGAACAGCTCGCCGGTTTCAAGCAACCCAAAGCCATCCACTTCATCCCGTTCGATACGTTTCCGCGCAGCGCGTCCGGCAAGATTCAGCGTCACGAATTGGAACGCCGGCTCGCTGATGAGAAACGCCCTGCCTGAAGGAAAGGACAATGCCATGAGCTCCCGGCCCGACGCGCCGACCACCAGCATCGCCAGCCACGGCGCTGATGACGTCTTCATTCGCGGCCTCAGCCTGTGCAAGGATCTGATCGGTCAGCGCTGTTTCACTGAGGTCATGTATTTCCAGATCCTCGGCCGCATGCCCAGCACCGATCAGACTGCCTTGATCGACGCATGCCTCGTCGCATTGATGGAACATGGCCTGACGCCCAGTGTCCTGGCAGCGCGGCTTACCTATTCCAGCGCGCCGGAGGCCCTGCAGGGCGCGGTGGCGGCGGGTTTGCTTGGTGTCGGCAGCCGCTTCGTTGGCAGCATGGAAGGGTGTGCGGCACTGCTGAAGCGCATTGTGGTGGCGGCAGACGGAGAATCTGAGGCAAAGCGCGTCGCTGTCGAGCATCGCGCCGCGCGTGCGCCGCTGCCGGGGTTTGGTCACCCGACCCACAAGCCGGATGATCCGCGCGCCCAGCGGCTGCTGGAGCTGGCGCGCTCGCGCACGGTTGCCGGCCACCATGTTGCCGCCATCGAAACTCTCGAGTGGCGCGGTTGACGCGGCCTATGGCCGCCACATCACGATCAACGCCACCGGCGCCATCGCCGCGGTGCTGAGCGACTGCGGCGTGCCGGCGGAGATCGCTCGCGGCTTCGGTCTGATTGCGCGCTGCGCCGGCCTGGTCGGGCACCTCTACGAGGAACATCAGAAGCCCGCCATGCGCGCGATCTGGGATGCAGCAGAGCGCGCCGTGCCCTATGAAGCAGCGAAGGAGTAGTCATGTAGGGGCGGGTTTCAAACCCGCCCTGGTGACAGCGGCACATCTCCTGATGCGATGGCGCGGCATTCGACATGGGCAGGTTTGAAACCCGCCCCTACAGAACATGGCGCACTTTCCCGCCCGTTCCTCACAGGAAAGATTTATTCTTCTTAGTATTGGACTCTCCGGTCCGATTGGCTAGGGTCGGAGCCGGTTGCGCCTACCTGTCGCGCGGCTCGAAGGAGTATGTGTAAATGTGCGGAATCGTTGGCTTATTCCTGAAGAATCCGGCGTTGCGGCCGCATCTCGGCGGCCATATCAAGACCATGCTCATCGGCATGACCGACCGCGGGCCGGATAGCGCCGGCATTGCCGTCTATCACAAGCCCGTGGCCAAGGGGCAATGCAAGCTGACGGCCTTCCACGCCAACCCGAACTATCACTGGCACGAGGTTGGCGGCGCCCTCGGCGAGGCCATGAACGCTGAGGTGGATATCGAGCTCAAGGGCAACCATGCGGTCATCACCATTGCGGCCGATGAAGCGGCGACACGCGCCTGGCTGCATCAGCATCATCCGGAAGTGCGCATTATGGGCTATGGCCAGCTCATGGAGGTCTACAAGGATATGGGCCTGCCAGTGGATGTCGCCGAGCGCTACGGCCTCGGCGGTATGGAGGGCACCCATGCTATCGGCCATACGCGCATGGCGACCGAGAGCGCGGTGACGACCGAGCATTCCCATCCCTTCACCGCCGCTTCCGACATGTGCCTGGTGCATAACGGTTCGCTCAGCAACCACAACCGCCTGCGCGAATGGCTGCGCCGCCGCGGCCACGAATTCGAAACCGACAATGACAGCGAAGTCGCCGCGCGCTACTTCGCCCACCGCCTGGGCGAGGGCGCGACTCTCGCCGAGGCGCTGGAAGCAGGCCTCAGCGATCTCGACGGCTTCTACACCTTCACCATGGGCACCCGCGACGGTTTCGCGGTGCTGCGCGACGGCATCGCCTGCAAGCCGGCGGTACTGGCGGAGACCGATGATTGGGTGGCGATGGCCTCGGAGTTCCGCAGCCTTGCCAATCTCCCGGGTGTCGAGAAGGCTAAGATCTGGGAGCCGGCGCCGGCCGTCGTCTACACCTGGAACCTGCCGAAGGCCGCATGATCTCGTCGATCTCGCCAGCACCTCGATCCGCGATCTCAACGAGCGCCTGCACAAGCTGCCGCCGGATACGAACGAGCGCGCCTGGCGCGTGCTCAATCCCAAGGGCGCCCATGCCATCGCCGCCGGCCTCAACGTGCCGATCGAGGTCATCGTCGACGGCCATGCCGGCTATTACTGCGCGGGCATGAACAAGGAGGCGACCTTCATCGTCAACGGCCATGCCGGAGTCGGCGTCGGCGAGAACATCATGTCCGGCGAGGTGCGGGTGAAGGGCAACGCCTCTCAATCTGCCGCCGCCTCCGGCCATGGCGGCCTGGTAGTGATCGAAGGCGACGCCTCCGCGCGTTGCGGCATCTCCATGAAGGGTGTCGATATCGTCGTCGGCGGTTCGGTCGGCCATATGAGCGCCTTCATGGCGCAGAGCGGCAGCCTCGTCGTCTGCGGCGACGCCGGCGGCAGCCTCGGCGACTCGATCTACGAAGCAAAGCTCTATATCGGGGGCAGCGTCGAAAGCCTGGGGGCGGACTGTGTCGAGAAGAAGATGACATCAGCACCATGTCGCCAAGCTCGAGGCCTGCTGGCGCGCGCCGGCATCAAGGCCGACGCCAAGCGCTTCCGCCGCTACGGCTCGGCGCGGAAACTCTATAACTTCCATATCGATCACGCTGATGCCTATTAGCGTCTGCGGATCGAGGAGCAACCAGAGATGACCGCGATCCCCGGCGCCTGCGTCCGTCGACAGCTTCCCGCCCGCACATCCTGTCGGAGATCCATCGCGCCGCGGACAAGGCCTCTACGAAATCCGCGGCTATCGGCGCCAAGCGCAAGCTGCCGACCTTCGACGATCTCGCTGTTCCTTGGCGCCTCCGTCTCGCGCTATCCGCTGGAGGGCTATCGCGAGAAATGCGCCACCGATGTGACATTGGGCACGCGCTTCGCCAAAAAGCCGATCGAGCTCAAGATCCCCATCACCATCGCCGGCATGAGCTTCGGCGCGCTAGGCGCCAACGCCAAGGAAGCCTCGGCCGCGCCGCCACAGCCATGGGCACCACCACCACGACCGGCGACGGCGGCATGACCCAGGAAGAGCGCCAGTCGTCGAAGACGCTGGTCTACCAGGTGCCTGCCGTCGCGCTACGGCCTGAACCCCGACGATCTCCGCCGCGCCGATGCCATCGAAGTCGTGATCGGGCAGGGCGCCAAACCCGGCGGCGGCGGCATGCTGCTGGGCCAGAAGATCACCGCAGCGCGTCGCCGAGATGCGCAACCTGCCCGACGGCATCGACCAGCGCAGCGCCTGCCGCCATCCCGACTGGACCGGCCCGGACGATCTCGACCATCAAAATCCAGGAACTGCGCGAGATCACCGACTGGGAGAAGCCGATCTACGTGAAGATCGGCGCCACCGCGCACGAAGTACGACGTCAAGCTGGCCGTCAAGGCCGGCGCCGATGTCATCGTGCTGGACGGCATGCAGGGCGGCACGGCGGCGACGCAGGATGTGTTCATCGAGCACGCCGGCATTCCCACGCTGCCGGCCGTGCGGCTGGCCGTCGAGGCGCTGCAGGAACTGGACATGCACCGCAAGGTGCAGCTCATCGTCTCCGGCGGCATCCGCAGCGGCGCCGACGTGGCCAAGGCCCTGGCACTGGGCGCCGACGCCGTCTCCATCGGCGTGGCCGCGCTGATCGCGCTGGGCTGCAACAAGCCGGTCGTTCTCGAGGATTACGACGCGCTCGGCACCGAGCCGGGTTATGCCACCACTGCCACACCGGCACGCTGCCCGGTCGGCATCACCACGCAGGATTCCGGAGCTGCGAAGCGCGCCTGCGAGCCGGAGCAGGGCGGCGCGCTGGCTGCAGAACTACCTGACAGTGCTGACATTGGAGACTGCAACCTTTGCCCGCGCCTGCGGCAAGTGCCACGTGCATCAACCTGGAGCCGGAAGACATGGTGGCGCTGACGGTCGAGGCCGCCGCCATGGCCAAGGTGCCGCTGGCGGGAACGAACTGGATTCCAGGCCGGAGCGCGTATCAGTCGGGAACTGAGGAGCGAACGGCCTGTCCGCCGAAGCTCGGCGAAGGCGGACGGTCGCATGTCAAGAACACGAGACAGGGGACCAATCATGGCCACCGATCTGCAGAAGGTCGCGAAAGACCGCAGATCAAGTATTTTCTGATCAACTTTGTCGATCTCTTCGGGGTGCTGCGCGCCAAGCTGGTACCGGCCGCCGCCATCGGCGAGATGCAACGCGACGGCGCTGGTTTCGCCGGCTTCGCCACCTGGCTGAACATACTCCGGCCGCATCCCGATATCTTCGCGAGGCCCGATCCGGACAGCCTGATCCAGCTGCCCTGGAAGCCGGAGGTCGCCTGGCTCGCCGCCGATCTCTGGATGGACGGCAAGGAGGTCGACGGCTCGCCGCGCGCCATGCTGAAGCACCAGATCGACAAAGCGGCCAAGCAGGGCTATCGCATGAAGTCCGGCGTCGAGTGCGAGTACTTCCTGTTCAACGCCGACGGCAAGTCGCTCTCCGATCCGAGCGATACGCAAGAGAAACCCTGCTACGATCAGCAGGCGCTGATGCGCCGCTATCGATGTGATCACAGAGATCTGCGACTCCATGCTGCAGCTCGGCTGGAAGCCCTATCAGAACGACCACGAGGACGCGAACGGTCAGTTTGAGATGAACTGGGACTATGACGACGCGCTGAAAACCGCGGATAGGCACACCTTCTTTAAGTACATGACCAAGGCGATCGCCGAGAAGCATGGCACGCGCGCCACCTTCATGCCGAAGCCGTTCATCAACTCACCGGCAACGGCTGCCACGCCCATGTCTCGGTCTGGGACAAGAGCGGCAAGACCAATCAGTTCCACGATCCGAAGGGCGAGCTCGGCCTGTCGGCGGCTGGCCTATCACTTCCTCGGCGGCATCGATTCACAACGCCGATGCGCTCTGCTCCTTCTTCAATCCGACCGTCAACAGCTACAAGCGCATCAACGCGCCGCGCACGATATCGGGCGCCACCTGGTCGCCGAACACCATCACCTATGGCGGCAACAACCGCAGCCATATGGTGCGCATCCCCGATGCAGGGCCGCTTCGAGCTCCGCCTGATGGACGGCGCCGCGAATCCCTACCTGACTGCAAGCCGGCGTGCTCGCGGCGGGGCTGGACGGCGTCGAACAACGAACGCGATCCCGGCAAACGGCTCGACATCAACATGTACACCGAGGGCCACACGGTTAAGAACGCCCGGAAGCTGCCCCTCAACCTCCTGGACGCCTGCGCCTCACCGATAAAAGCAAGGTCGCTCCGCGACGCCTTCGGCAATGCCACGATCGACAGCTACATCAAGCTGAAAACCGACGAATGGAATAGCTACTCCAAGCATCTCAGCAGCTGGGAACGGGACCACACGCTGGATTGCTAGTGCTCCATCGGTTTCTATCTAACATTCGTCATCCCGGGCATGACGCTTCAGCGGCATGACCCGGGATGACAAGGAAGGTGGCGCTTCCCATCACTGGCGGTCTCCCCCACACAACTTGATGTCGATTTCAGGCTGGTCGCATGGGCCCCTTCCGGCTAGTTTCCCGCGACTGCGGCCGCCTGCTGCGGGCTGAATTCAGACGAACATCCAACGCGGTGGCGCCATCGGGCGAAACCGCCGGGGCGCAAAGGGGATAAGGCCGAACAATGGCAAAGAAGGTTGGCAGCGATATCGAGATTGCCCGGGCAGCGAAGATGCTGCCGATCCAACAGGTGGCGGCAAAAGTCGGCATCGATGAGAAGCATCTCTACCGCTATGGGCCGAGCAAGGCGAAGATCTCCTTCGATTTCATCGACAGCATGAAGTCCAAGCCCGACGGCAAGCTGATCCTGGTCACGGCGATCACCCCGACGCCGGCCGGCGAGGGCAAGACCACGACGACGGTCGGCCTCGGCGACGGCCTCGACGCGCATCGGCAAGAAGGCGCGTGATCTGCCTGCGCGAGCCAAGCTCGGCCCCTGCTTCGGCGTCAAGGGCGGCGCGGCCGGCGGCGGCTATGCGCAAGTCGTGCCGATGGAAGACATCAACCTTCATTTCACCGGCGACTTCCACGCCATCGGCACGCGCCAACAACCTGCTCGCCGCGATGATCGACAACCACTATCTACTGGGGCAACGAGCTCGGGCATCGACGCGCGCCGCATCACCTGGCGCCGCGTCATGGACATGAACGACCGCGCGCTGCGCCAGATCGTCTCCTCCCTCGGCGGCTCGCCAACGGCTTCCCGCGCGAGGACGGCTTCGACATCACCGTCGCCTCGGAAGTCATGGCGATCTTCTGCCTGGCGACGCGATCTCGGAGGACCTCGCGCGCCGCCTCGGCAACATCATCGTCGGCCACACGCGCGACAAGAAGCCCGTCTACCGCCGCGCGATCTCAAGGCCGCACGGCGCGATGACCGTGCTGCTCAAGGACGCGCTGATGCCGAACCTGGTGCAGACGCTGGAGGACAATCCGGCCTTCGTCCATGGCGGCCCCTTCGCCAACATCGCCCATGGCTGCAACTCCGTGATCGCCACCAAGCCGGGCCTCGAACTCGGCGGACTACGTGGTGACCGAAGCCGGCTTCGGCGCCGATCTCGGCGCCGAGAAGTTCTTCGACATCAAATGCCGCAAGGCCGGCCTACGCCCCGCTGCCGCGGTGATCGTCGCCACCGTCCGCGCGCTCAAGATGCATGGCGGCGTGACCAAGGAAGAGCTGGGCAAGGAAAACATCGAGGCCCTCAAGAAGGGCTCGCCAACCTCGTCGCGCCATGTGGAGAATGTGAAATTTCGGCGTGCCGCCCGTTGTCGCGATCAACCGCTTCTCCGCCGACACCGACGCCGAACATGGCGGCCGTGCGCCAGGCCTGCGCCGAGCTGGGCGTCGAGGCCATCGAATGCACCGCATTGGGCCGATGGCGGCGCCGGCACGGAAAAGCTGGCCCATGCGGTGGTCAAGCTGGCGGAGTTAGGCGCCAGCCGATATGCGCCGCTCTATCCGGATGACATGCCGCTCTGGGACAAGGTTCGGACCATCGCCCAGCGCCTCTATGGCGCCCAGGGCATCATCGCCGACAAGAAGATCCGCGATCAGCTTCGCGGAGATGCAGAAGGCCGGCTTTGGCCACTACCCGATCTGCATGGCGAAAACGCAATACTGCTTCTCCACCGATCCCAATCTCAAGGGCGCGCCCTCCAACCACGTGGTGCCGATCCGCGAAATGCAGCTCTCCGCCGGCGCCGAGTTCCTCGTGGTGATCTGCGGCGAAATCATGACCATGCCCGGACTGCCGAAAGTGCCGGCGGCGAACAGTATCTTCGTCAACAGGGAAGGCCAGGTGGAAGGCCTGTTCTGAGGCAGACAGCAGTGCCAAAGCCCGTCTATCGCCTTCGCGCGATCGGCGGGTTTTTGTTCTTGGCCATACTGCTGACGGCAGCCGACACCTGCGCCGCCGAGCCGTCCTACCGCACCTCCGGCCGTTGCGATGGCCTGCCGCGAGTTGATTTGCTGACGGCGCCCGGCTACTGCGTCGGCTTGGTGCGTGACGATCTGTTCTTTCCCCGCGGGATCACGGTGCTCAAGGACGGCCGCGTGCTCGTTGTCGATATGGGCGGCTGGAACCGGAATCGCGGATCGGTGTGACTGCTGCAGCGGCGCGGCAACTCGTTCTCCAAACGCATACTCCTTGGCCGCCTCGACCGTCCCCACGGCATCGCCGTCGGGCCGGATGGCAAGGCCTATGTGGGTGTCATCGGCGGCGTCATCCGCTTTCACCCCGACGATCCCGGGCGCACGCGCGAGCAGATCATCGGCGGCGTCAGCGGCATCGAGGGACCGCCGGGCACCGGCCGGCATCCCCTGACCAGCCTGCTCTTCACGGCAGAGGCCGACCTGCTGATCAACGTCGGATCGCAGACCAACAATTGCGAGGGGCCGGATAACAGCATGCCGGATCCAACCCTGCCCTGCGCCGAAGCCGAAGGCATGCGCGGCCAAGGCCTGCTGCGGCGATACGTCATGGTCTGGCCCGAAGGTCGCGTCAGCGGTTGGGACGTCTATGCGCGCGGCCTGCGCAATTCTCTCGCGTTCGCCGCGGACTGGAGCAGCGGCGTGATCCTGCAGGGCGAGAATTCCCGCGACGCCATCAACGAGAGGATCCCAGGCATGGCCGATGACGAAGATGCGCCTCATGACGAGCTCAATCTGCTGTCACCGCCAGGTGCGCACTACGGATGGCCCTATTGTTATGACGACGGCAAGAGCAGCCCGGAATTTCCGAAGACACACTGCGCGACTTTCCGCTCGCCCTATCTTCTGCTGCCGGCCCATGCAGCACCGCTGAGCATGACTTACTATCGGCCGGTGGCCATGGGCCCGCGATACCTGGTCATGGCCTATCATGGCTACCGTGCGCGCGGCCATCGCGTAGTCGCCTATGAGGTCGGCGACAGCGGCCTGCCCGAAGGCGGGCCGATCGACCTGATCGCCGGCTGGGAAGAATCCGACACCCGCGTTCAAGGTACGCCGGCCGGTCTGGCCGCCGGGCCTGACGGCGCTCTCTACATCACCGAAGATGTTAACGGCACGATCCTGCGGCTGACGAGGGCAGAGTAATCACAATCCCGGTCGATGTCTTCTCGCGCGAAAGCGGATACCGACCTCTGCACACAATTGCGGCCCGACTATGGCGGCGCCTTAGTGAAGATCGGATCCGGAACGGATCAAGGCTGCTAGCGCGGCAGCGAGCGCTTCTGCATAATGTGCAGATGATCCCCATCCCGATGTCTCTGTCGCGCGCCGTCGGCTTGTCGCCTCGCCACTGGCGTGCGCGCCGGAAGCAGAAGCGGCGCTCAGGCTGGCACAGGCGCACGTACCGCATGTGGCGGTGGCTGAACCGTCTGCCGCGGCCCTTGCGCATTGCGATCATCACCACCTCGGTGTTGATATTCTTGGCGGTCGGCAATTTCGTTCTCCAGGTCGCGCGCAAGCCGACGGAGATGTTCTTTCCCGTGAGCGGCGTCCTCCATAAGATGCCGACCGAAACCTGGGCGTCCTACGCGCCGCTGTTCCGAGAGCACTCCACAGCCGCAATTCCGCCGGAACTTTTGGCGGCCCTGGCGCAGGTGGAAGCTGCGGGCAATCCGCTGGCGCGCACCTACTGGCGCTGGAGCCTGACCTGGGACCCGCTGTCGGTGTACAAGCCCGCATCGAGCGCCGTCGGCATGTACCAGATGACCGACGCAGCCTTTGCCGATGCGCGCGATGCATGCGTCCACGATCACGTCGTCGTCGATGACTGCTGGTTCACAAGGCTCTATACCCGCGTGCTTCCCAGCCACGCCATCGAGCTTGCTGCGGTGTCCCTGGATCGGAAAGTTGCGGCAATCCTCGCCAGGCAGCCGCACGTCGCCGCGACGGCGCGCCAGAAACAGGATCTCGCTGCCCTCATTCATCTTTGCGGCCCCGGAGCCGCCAAGGGATTTGCGCGCCGCGGCTTCATCTGACCGCGGGGCAACGTTGCGGCGACCACGATGCCGCGCGATATCTTGCCGCAGTCAATGCGATGACGCGGCGGTTCCGGCAACTGGCGGCCAAGGAGAGCGGTCAGACGGACCGCTGGCCTTGCCCGATTCCGGCCCAAAGTAAATTGCGCGCCAACACGTCACAATTCATTTCCACCCTTCGGGAGAAACACCGATGTCTGCTGCGTTATCCATCGATACCTGGCACGACCAGGCAGCGAAGCTCAGCTTCCGCAACCAGGCCTTCATCGGCGGCAAGTATGTGCCCGCCGCATCCGGCAAGACCTTCGACAACATCAACCCGGCGACCGGCAAGGCGCTGACCGCCGTCGCCGCCTGCGACAAAGAGGATGTCGATCGCGCCGTCGCCGCGGCGCGCGCTGCCTTCGACAAGGGCAGCTGGTCGCGCATGGCTGGCGGCGAGCGCAAGAAGATACTGATCAGAGTTCGCCGACCTGATCGACAGCTACAATACCGAGCTGGCGCTGCTGGAGACCCTCGACATGGGCAAGCCGATCCGCGACAGCTCGCGCATCGACATTCCCCTGGCCGCGCAATGCATCCGCTGGTACGCCGAAGCCATCGACAAGGTCTACGACGAGATCGCGCCGACCGGCCCGGAAGCGGTGTCGATGATCCGGCGCGAGCCGCTGGGTATCGTGGCCGCGGTGGTGCCCTGGAACTTCCCGCTGCTGATGTCGTCCTGGAAAATCGGCCCGGCGCTGGCCACCGGCAACAGCTTCATCCTGAAGCCGGCCGAGCAGTCGCCGATGACGGCGATCCGCATCGCCGAGCTGGCGGCGGAGGCGGGCATCCCCGACGGCGTGTTCAACGTCCTGCCCGGGTTCGGCGAAACCGCGGGGCAGGGGCTCGGCCGCCATATGGATGTCGACTGCATCACTTTCACCGGCTCGACCGAGGTGGGGAAATACTTCCTGCGCTACGCCGGCGAATCCAACATGAAGCGCGTGTCGCTGGAATGCGGCGGCAAATCGCCGAACATCATCATGGCCGATGCGCCGGACCTCGACGCCGCGGCGACAGCCGCCGCCTGGGGCATCTTCTTCAATCAGGGCGAGGTCTGCAACGCGGGCTCGCGCCTGATCGTCGAGGAGTCGGTGAAGGACCGCGTGCTCGAGAAAATCTTCGCCGTCGGCAAGAAGCTGGCCCCCGGCGATCCCCTCGATCCCAGGACCGGCCTCGGCGCCATGGTGGACGAAACACAGACCAAGCGCGTGCTCGGCTACATCGACTCCGGCCGGAAAGAGGGCGCCAATCTGGCCTTCGGCGGCAAGCGGGTGAAGACGGAAACCGGCGGTTGCTATATCGAGCCCACGGTGTTCGACGGCGTGAAGAACAGCATGAAGATCGCCCAGGAAGAGATCTTCGGCCCGGTCCTCTCCACCATCACCTTCAAGGACGCCGACGAAGCGGTGAAGATCGGCAACGATACGATCTATGGCCTGGCTGCAGCGGTCTGGACGAAGGATATCACCAAGGCCTTCCGCGCCTCGCGGGCGCTGCGGGCCGGCGTGGTCTGGGTGAACTGTTTCGACAACGGTCACATCTCCTCGCCCTTCGGCGGCTTCAAGCAGTCCGGCTTCGGCCGCGACAAGTCGCTGCACGCCATGGACAAGTACACGGAACTCAAGACCACATGGGTGAACATCGGAGTTCGATATCATGCGGCTCGACGGCAAGGTCATGTTGGTCACCGGCGCCACGTCGGGCATCGGCGCGGCCATCGCCCAGGAGGCGGCAAGGGAAGGCGCGAAACTGGTGCTGACCGGCCGGTCGGCGGAGCGCGGCGAGGCCATCCGCAAGCAGTGCAACGGCGCCATCTTCCATGCCGCCGATATCGTGCTGAAGGGCGTGCCGGAGACCCTGGTCGATCTCGCGATAAGGCAATTCGGCCGCCTGGACATCCTCGTCAACAACGCCGGCATGGTCCATCGCCACACCGTCGAGACCGCAACGGACCAGGAGTGGGATGACGTCATCGCCACCAATGTCTCCAGCGTCTTCCGCATGAGCCGCGCGGCATTGCGGCAGATGAAGCGCCAGGGCGGCGGCACCATCATCAATATCGGCTCGGACTGGGCGCTGGTGGGCGGCCGCAACGCCTTTGCCTATTGCGCCAGCAAGGGTGCCGTGGCGCAGATGACCCGCGCCATGGCGGTGGATCACGCCCGCGACAATATCCGCGTCAATTGCATTTGCCCCGGCGACATCGAAACGCCGATGCTCGCTTCCGGCATCGCCAAGCGCGGCATGACGCTGGAGGAGGGGCTGAAACACCTCGCCGCGGCGATCCCCATGGGCCGCGTGGCGCAGCCGCGGGAAATCGGCCGCGCGGCGGTGTTCCTCGCCTCCGACGACTCCTCCTTCATGACCGGGGCCATGCTCTCGGTCGATGGCGGGAGTACAGCGGCATAGCGCTGCATCTACGAAGTCCAAATCAATTTGTCATCCTCGCGCAACTGAGGACCCAGGAGAAACAAGGTGCGCTGCAACCCCTGGGTCCCCGCTTTCGCGGGGATGACAGTATTAATTGTAGGCTCTCATCACTCTACCTGTGTCAGCGCGATATCCGCCGTCACCGAAAAATGATCCGACCCCACATCCGGGCCGACGCGCCGGTCCAGCACGGTGATGCCGTCGCTGCGCAGGATCTGGTCGATCTGGATGCCGAACGGCAACCAGCGGGAGAACCAGGTGGGATGCAGGCCGAAGCCAAGCGCGCTGTCCTGCAAGCCGTTCTGCGCCATGAAGCGGCGCAGCACCGGCGACCAGGGCGTGGCATTCATATCGCCGATGACGAGGCGCCGTTGTTCCTCGACGCCGCGCAGATATTCGCCGACTTCCGTGAATTGCCCGTCGCGCGAGCGCGCCAGGTTCGGCGTGATTGGCGGGTCGGGATGCATGGCCACCACATGCAGGCAGGGCGCCGCCGTGCTTGGATCCGGGCTCTCCAGGCAAAGCTGCGCGGAGATGGCCGGCCGGCCATAGATGCCGAAATGAAGGATGTCGTGATTGACGAAAGGCCGCCGGCTCAGCAGCGCGATGCCGAACGGGCTGTCGATGATCTCGGTGGCGCGAAAGGCGTAGCGCTGCCGGAACTCGGCCGGCGTGGACTCCCACCAGCCTGGCGTGATCTCCAGCAGCAGCAGGAGGTCCGGGTTCTCCGCCTCAATCGCCTGCAGAACCAGATCGGCATGGGGATTCTCGGCATTGATGTTCAGCGTCATCACCCGCAGCGATGCAGCCGGCGCCACCGCTGCATGTGCGCTGCCGCCTTGCCAGTAATAAGGCGCCAGCAGCCAGACATTGAGGCTCAAGAGCGGCAGGCTGATCAGCCCGAGCCACCGCGGCCTGAGCGCCAGGAAGAAGACGATGCCGCCGATCTGCGCCAGCGCATACTGCACCGGGAAATGGGAAAACAACTCCGCCGGCCAGCCCGTCCCCGCCAGCAGCGCAAGCAGCGTCGCCGCATTGGCACCGATGAGCGCGAAAGCGAAGATGGCCGATATGAATCGCGTCAGACTCTTCATATGCCTATCTAGGTGTCTCGTTCATGTGGATCCCAGCAACAAATGTGTGTAATCCCGAAAGCCACAGAAATTTGCAGATTACATTGACTGACCCCTCTCCCCGCATTGCGGGGCGAGGGGTCATTTTCTACTTGTGCCAGGGTTACTCCCATCCATGCTCAGCAGCCCGCCATAGAGATCGGTGCGCCGGTCGCGGAACAGGCCCCAGGCGGCGCGCGCCTGTTGCATCGCCTGCAGGTCGAAGCTGGCGGTGATCACGCCGGCATCCGACTCGTTCGCTTCCGCCACCTTCGCGCCCGTGCCGTCGGCGATGAAGGACGAACCATAGAAACTCATCTCGAAGCGATCGCCTTCCTCGCGCCCGATGCGGTTTGACGCCAGGACCGGCATCATGTTCGCACCCGCATGTCCCTGCATCACCCGCTGCCAGTGATCCCGGCTCTTTAGTTGCGGGTTCTCCGGCTCCGAGCCGATGGCCGTGGGATAGAGCAGGATCTCCGCTCCCTGCAGCGCCATGGACCGCGCACATTCGGGAAACCACTGGTCCCAGCAGATGCCGACCCCGATCCGGGCGTGCCGCGTCGGCCAGACGCGAAAGCCGCTGTCGCCGGGATTGAAGTAGTACTTCTCCTCATAGCCCGGCCCCTGAGGAATGTGGGACTTCCGGTAGTGGCCGCGCCGCGCGCCGTCGGCATCGATGATGGCGACGCTGTTGTAGTAGGCATTGTTGGCGCGCTCGAAGAACGACACGGGCAGCACCACCTTCAACTCCGCCGCCACTTCGCTGAAGCGCTTCAGCATCGGATGATCCTTGGCCGGGTGGGCGAGGGCGAAATGCGCGTGCTTCTGGTCCTTGCAGAAATAGGGCGTCTCGAACAGCTCCTGCAGCAGCACGATCTGCGCGCCGCGCCCGGCCGCGTCTCTCACCAACGATTCCGCCGTTGCGACGTTCCGCGCCCGATCCCAGCCGCAGGCGAACTGCGTTGCCGCAACGGTGATGGTGGTCATGCCCTGGCCTCCCGCAATGCACGCAAACCCGCGTCTTTATGCCCGGTTTTGCCGATGTTGCAATGAGAACCGCTGCAGCGGGGAGCAGCGCCGTCCGATCTGCATGAATCAAACAAGCAAAAAACATTCCTCCCCCTTGAGGGGAGGATGGCTCATCGAGCGCAGCGAGATGAGTCCAGGAGGGGGGTGCCTCAAAGACGGGCGCAATCGGTGCATTCGGAGTTGACGATACTTTTAGACGTCGAGAACTGAGCCGGACCCCCCACCCGCTCGCTGACGCTCACGACCGCCCCCTCAAGGGGGGCGGTTCGAAATTCTTCAAATGTTGCTAGGTTTCTTCGTTACCAGCTCTTCGAATCTGTTCCAGCGTCAAATCAAGGCCCTTCTTCACGATGGTGATGAACTCGTCGATATGGCCCTTGGTCCAGGTCAGCGACGGCGAGATCAGCATGGTGTCGCGGGTCGCCCGCAGCATCAGGCCGTTGCGGATGCAGTGATCGCGGCAGACCGTGCCGGCATTGCCCACGGGTTCGAAGGTCTTGCGCTTCGCCTTGTCCTTGACGATCTCGATCGCGCCGATGAAGCCGAGGCTGCGCACCTCGCCCACCAGCGGATGATCCAGCAGCTCCTTCAGCCGTTGGCTGAGATACGGCCCGGTCTCGTTATGCACCCGCTCCACCATCTTCTCCTCGCGGATGATGCGGATGTTCTCCAGCGCCACGGCGCAGGCCGCCGGGTGGCCCGAATAGGTGTAGCCATGGCTGAGATCGGTGTCGAACAGCACCTTGGCAACACGGTCGCAGACCATCACGGCCGACAGCGGCAGATAGCCTGAGGTGATGCCCTTGGCCATGGTCATGAAATCCGGCTTGATCTCGAAGTAGTCGGACGCGAACCAGTGGCCGGTGCGGCCGAAGCCGCAGATCACCTCGTCGGCGACCAGCAGCGCGTCATACTTCTGGCAGATGCGCTGGATCTCCGGCCAATAGGTATCCGGCGGAATGATCACGCCGCCGGCGCCCTGGATCGGTTCGGCGAAGAACGCCGCCACCTTGTCGGCGCCCAGCTCCAGAATCTTGTCCTCCAGCGCCTTCGCCGCCTTGCGGCCGAAATCCGCCGGCGTCATGTCGCCGCCCTCGGTGAACCAGTAGGGCTGCATGATATGCTCGAAGCCCGGCAGCGGCAGGTCCGCCAGCTCGTGCATGTAGCTCATGCCGCCGATGGAAGCGGCCACCATCGTGCTGCCGTGATAGCCGTTGGTGCGGGCGATGATCGTCTTCTTCGACGTCTTGCCCACCATGTTCCAATATTGCCTGACGAAGCGCGCGATCGAGTCATTCGCATCGGAACCGGAGCAGCCATAGAACACGTAGTTCAGATGCGGCGGCGTCAGGTCGGCCAGCACCTGCGACAGCTCCACGGCTGGCGGCGTCGTGGTCTTGAAGAAGGTGTTGTAGTAGGGCAGCTCCAGGAGCTGCTTGTGCGCCACGTCGGCCAGCTCCTTCCGGCCATAGCCGACATTGACGCACCAGAGTCCGGCGAAGGCGTCGAGGATCTTGTTGCCCTCGGAGTTGAACAGATAGGTGCCTTCGGCCTTGGTGATCACGCGCGCGCCCTGCTGCGCCAGCTCCTTCTGTGACGTGAACGGATGGATGTGATGCTCGCGGTCGACAGCCTGCCAATGGGTGGTGGTGTTGCGGAGCGCGGTCTTTGCGGTTACGGCGGCCATGGAATGAACTCCCGGAATTTTCGTATTGCGAAAGCAAAGGAACCAGCCTGCGAAGGCCGGCGGCAAGACGATACGGGGAGGGGCTACGGGCGGAAGCCGATGCGCGCGCAGAGAATTCAGCATCTCCGTGCGCAGCAAGCGCGGCGGAAAGGCGAGGGCGTGCGCCGATATCGTCTGGGGCTGAGACGCGAGCATGGCAAACAGTACCATACATTTCGCCGTCTGCCAAAGCCGGCACCGCGGTCTAACCAATTGGCGCCGCATGTGTATTTTCCGCATGAGATTACCGGCAGCAGACCTCGGCGCGGCGGTTCAACCAAGGTCCGCCAAAACAGGATTCCTGTTTACTTGCTTTAATGCTATGCGGGATTGGGGAAAGCGCCGGCACGATGAACAGCCAACTCATCTGGCACACCATTTTCGAGATGCTGGCCTGGATCTCGGCCATTGGCGTTGGACTTTGGTCCCGGCGACGCTACTTCGCGGCATCAACGCTGCCGATGCCAGCCGGCGAGTATCCGCGCTACATGGTCATCGTCTGGGTCGGCGCGGTCGCGGGTGCCTTCGCGCTGGGGACCGTCAACTTGATGTTAGGCAGCCAGCAGGCCGCGGGACGCAGCATCCTCGGCGCCATCGTCGGCGGTGTGCTGACGGCGGAAATCTACAAGTCGCTCCGCGGCATCCGTGGCTCCACCGGCGCCGTGTTCGTGCTGCCGCTCTCGGTAGCAATTGCGGTCGGCCGCATCGGCTGCTTTCTCGGCGGGCTCGACGATCAGACCTACGGCACGGCGACGGCGCTGCCCTGGGCCGTGGATTTCGGCGACGGCACCGCCCGCCATCCGGTGCAGCTCTATGAGTTGGTAACGATGGCGGCGTTCGCCGTGTGGTTCCTGTGGCTGCTCAATGTCCATCGCGAAGTCGCGGTTCGCCGCGGCTTCTATATTTTTGCCATCGTCTACGGAAGCGAGAGATTCCTCTGGGAATTCCTCAAGCCCTATCCGCCGGTTGTTGGCCCCCTCAACATTTTTCATCTCAGCGCGGCGGCGCTCGCCGTCTACGCGGTGCTCATGATGACCCGACAGGAAAAGCAACATGCGCGACCATAAGCCCTATCTGTTTTACGGCCAGACTTCGTCGCTCTGCGAGACCTGCCTGGCCGTGGTGCCGGCCAAGATCCTGATCGAAGGGGACGATGTCTTCTATCAGAAGCGATGCGCCGATCACGGCCTGCAGAAGACGCTGATCTCCACCGACGCCGCCTACTACAAACGCTGCCGCGACTATCTGAAACCCGGCGACTTTCCGCTCGCCTTCCAGAGCCGTACCCACCATGGCTGTCCCCATGATTGCGGCCTTTGTCCCGATCACGAGCAGCATAGCTGTCTGGCGCTGATCGAAATCAACGAGGCCTGCAACCTGACCTGCCCGGTCTGCTTCGCCGATTCATCGCCCCGCCGGCCGGGGCAGCTCAACCTGGCGCAGATCGAAGGCATGATGGATGCGCTGGTGGAGAGCGAAGGCGAGCCCGACCTGCTGCAGATCAGCGGCGGCGAGCCGACGATCCATCCGCAGATCATCGAGATCCTCCATCTCGCCAAGCGCAAGCCGATCCGCCATCTCATGCTCAATACCAACGGCGTGCGCATCGCCAACGACAAGGCGTTCGTCGACGAGCTGGCAAAACTCAAGCCGGGCTTCGAGGTCTATCTGCAGTACGACTCCCGCCGCAAGGCGGCGCTGGAGAACATCCGCGGCGCCGATCTCCGCCATGTGCGCGAACGCGCCCTGGCCAATCTCGAAGCCGCCGGCATCTCCACCACCCTGGTCTGCGTGGTGAAGAAGGGCGTGAATGACGACGAAGCCGGGGAGATCGTCAGCCACGCCCTCGATTACAACTGCGTGCGCGGCGTGACCTTCCAACCGGTCCAGGATGCCGGCCGCAATGACGGCTTCGACGGCAAGCGCGACCGCGTGCTGCTCACGGATATCCGCCGCGATATCGTCGAAAAATCCGGCGTCTTCGGCGACGAGGACGTGATCCCGCTGCCCTGCAATCCCGAATTCATCGCCATCGGCTATGGCCTGCGCGAAGGCCGCGACGTCATGCCGATCACCCGCATGATCCCCAAGGACGTGATCGTCAGCGACGCCCCCAACGCCATCACCTTCGAGAAGTATCCGGAACTGCGCAAACGCCTGTTCGACCTGCTGTCGCTCTCCGCCGCGGGCCAGCAGACGGACTCCAGTTTGCACAGCCTGCTCTGTTGCCTGCCCCAGGTCGAAGCGCCGAGCGAGCTCGGCTACGACCGCGTCTTCCGCGTCATCATCGTGCAGTTCATGGACCGATTCAATTTCTGCGTCGGCGGCGTGAAGCGTTCCTGCATCCACTTCGTCACGCCGGAAAAGAAGATCATCCCCTTCGACACCTACAATCTCTTTTATCGCCCGGGTGCCGCGGGGAATGCGGCGCTGGCGAAGGCGCAAGCGGCAACACCGATGCAGCGGATCGGATCCCTGCACGCGCCTCTGGCCGAGCATCCTGTTGGAGGTCACATATGACAGATCCTCCCACCGGCGAGCATCCGCCGCCGCCAAACGTAATGTTCCGGGTCATCGGCGGTATCCTTGTTGCCGCCGGAGCCTTGCTGGTTGTGGGGTCAGGCCTGTGCACGCTCTGGTTTGTTGCGATGCCAATGCTTGAAGGCGGATCGACGCGGTTTCTCGGCCTTGCCTTGATCCTGGGCGGCTTGCCGATGATCTACGGCGGCATTCTCTGCTGGAGCGGGAGAGTCTCTGTGGCACAGCAGCGGCGGCCCACGGCCGCTCGGCTTGCTTCTTGCGGTCCTATTGTTGGGCGCTTTCTTCTTCTACGTATTCATGCAATCAGGCCCGTTTGGTCCGAGCTAGTTCAGATTGGGCGGCAGCGGATCATATTGGAAGTTGTTCAAAGCATGGGGATGGTTGCTCATGGCGCTCGCAGTAGAGGATCGAATACTCTTACATGTCGAATTGGTGCTTGTATGATGAGCAGCGGGGACCCGCATGGCCGTCAGCGGCGCTGATCATTCTCGGCGCCATCAACAAAATCCAATGTGAGTTGCACTCATGACATCCCCGGTAGAGCCTTCCCCGACGCCGCAACCCGGCAATACCGCTAGCCGCGTTTTTGGTGTCATCCTGATGATCATCGGCTATCTGCTGCTATCCGTCGCCGGCCTCTGCACGCTGATGTTTGGCGGCATGCTTCTGACCAATCCGTCGGCCGAAGACATTGGCATCCTTCTGCTTTACGGCGGCGGCCCCATGTTCGTCGGCGCCCTTGTCGCCTGGGCCGGCCACAGCTTGTGGCGTAGCGGGGCGGGGAAATAGTTTCCGGCATTTCACAAAAGATTGTCATCCCGGGCTCTGGCGCTGAGGTGCCGGAGCCCCGGATAACAAAGGCAGAGCGGCACACAGTAGTACATGGCATACAATTGTACGCAAAAAACGTTGACACACATAGGACCAATGTCTTATATTCCGGTGCTCGGATTTTTGATGTTGGACATTGTGGATCAGGCCATTTGCAATCGCCGGCACCCGTGCCTGGCGAATGACTGTATCCAAGCGGCCGAGGGTTGAATTCGCAAAATCAAATTTTCGCGAAGATTTTGCCGGAGAGTCAATCCGCTGCGCGTCACAGGGATGAATAACAACCCTCGGCGAAACCGCTAACGCCTAGCGATCCGCCGCCTTCGCCGACCGCAGCACATAGATACCGGCGGCAATGATCAGGGTGACGCCGCCAAGGGTGTAGGCCGAGGGCAGCACTTGCCAGATCACCAGATCCCAGAACAGCGCCATGATGATTGAGCTGTATTCGAAGGGCGCCACCACATTCACCTCGGCGACCCGGTAGGCGTGGGTGAGGCTCCAGGAACCCGCCGCCGCGATCAAGCCGGTGGCCGCGATAATGAGCAGGTCGAAGGCGGTCGGCATGGTCCAGGCGCGCAGCAGGAACTCCAGGCTGGGATGGGCCTGGCCGGCAAAGCCGCCATGGCCCAGCAGCAGCCCGACGGCGGCGGCGCCGACGATGTTCACGGTGTTCTGATAGAGCGCCATGACCGAGGTGGTGGCGGTGGGGCCGAGCATCCGCGACATGATCTGGGCGATGCCGTAGCAGGCGGCGGAAACCAGAGAGAACAGCGCCGCGGGCTCGAACGTCTCCGCTCCCGGCCGGGAGACGATCAGCGCGCCGCCGAATCCCACCAGCACCGCCAGCCATCGCCCGAGCCCGGCATGTTCCCTGAGCAGCGGCCCCGACAGCGCGACGATGAACAGCGGCGCCGAGAAGAACAGCGCCGTCGCGGTCGACATCGGCAGCGCTGCCAGCGCCAGATAGTAGGTGGTGTAGGCCAGGAACAAGAAGACGGACCGCAGGATCATCCAGCCCATGCGGCCGGTGCGCAACGCCCTCAGCCCGCCGTCATACGCAAGAAAAGCGAACAGCGGCAGATAGGCGACGATGCAGCGGATCGCCAGCACTTCCGCCACCGGATAGCCGCCGCTGACCGACTTCACCACCACATCCTGCAGCGAGAAGATCGACGCGCCGAAGCAGAGGAACAGGATGCCCTTCAGCCGGTGGTTGGGACGGCCGGCGTCTTGCGATGAAGCCGCGATGGTCATGGCAATGCCTGCGCCTGTGTCTGCCTGATGATGCTGCCAGGCGGGATCAGACGTTCAGCAGCAGATGTTCCCGTTCCCAGGAACTGATGACGCGCTGATAGGCTTCGAGCTCCGACTGCTTCACGCAGATCAGGGCGCGGATGAACCGCTCGCCGACGATCTCGCGGATCGGCTTGCAGAGCTGGAAGCGGTGCAGGGCGTCGTAGAGCGTGCGGGGCAGGGTGTGCTTCAGCCGATAGGCGCTGCCCTCGATCTGGTCGGTCGGCTTCAGCCGCTCGATCATCCCGAGATAGCCGCAGGCCAGCGAAGCGGCGATGGAGAGATAGGGATTGGCGTCGGCGCCGGCCAGGCGGTTCTCGATCCGCCGCGAGGAAGCCGGCGAAATCGGCACGCGCAGGCCGACCGTGCGGTTGTCGATGCCCCAATGCACGTTTATCGGTGCGTCCATGTAGGGCTGCAGCCGGCGGTAGGAATTCACGTTCGGCGCCGCCATCGGCATGACCTGCGGCAGGTAGCGCTGCAGCCCGGCGACGTGATTGCGGAACAGCGCGGTGTCACGGCCGTTCTTGTCGGAGAACAGGTTGCGCCCGGTCGCCTTGTCCATCACCGACTGGTGGATATGCATGGAGCTGCCAGGCTGGTCGGCCAGCGGCTTGGCCATGAAGGTGGCGTAGATCTTGTGGCGCATGGAGGCGTGGCGCACCGTGCGCTTGAACAGGAACACCGGCTCGGCGAGCCGCAGCGGGTCGCCGTGGTTGAAGTCGATCTCCATCTGCGCCGAGCCGCTCTCATGGGTCAGCGTGTCGACGTCCAGTTCCTGCTTCTCGCAATAGTCGTAGACATCCTCGAAGATCGGGTCGAACTCGTTGACGGCGTCGATGCCATAGGACTGGCGGCCGGTTTCCGGCCGGCCCGAACTGGCCGATGGGCGGCAGGAGCGGCACGTCCGGATCGGTGTTCACCTGCACCAGGTAGAACTCCACCTCGGGGGCAATGATCGGCACCCAGCCGCGGTCGTCATACATCTGCAGCACGCGCCGGAGCACAAAGCGCGAGCGATATCCACCGGGCTGCCGTCATTGTTGTAGACCGTCGGAGATCACCTGGGCGACCGGCTCCTCGTACCAGGGCACGATGGTCAGGGTGTCGATGTCGGGCATCAGCGTGACGTCGTGATCCTGCGGGCCGAGGACCTCGTCCTCCTCATCCTCGCCGAACTCGCCGGTGACGGTCTGGATGAAGATCCATTTCGGCAGCCGCAGCGACTGCTCCCGGACGCTCTTCAGGAACTTGTGGCAGGGCAGGATCTTGCCCTGGGCAATGCCCGACATGTCCGGTACCAGGCACTCGACCTCGCCGATCTTGCGCTCTGACAGCCATTCTTCGATTTGGGACATGATGCCTTCCGGGGGGCGGTTTGGGGTATCGGCGCGCCCCAAATGGCTAGCATGGCGCCCGAAGGCTTGGCAAGGCAACGAGCTCAGTGAACTATGAACTAGTTGCAGCAACCACTGAATCTACATCAGAATACGAAATCGTTAACATGAAATCCGAAATCAGAGTAGGAACCGAATTGGCCCTAAAGCTCCCACTGCAGGGGCCGGGTCATGCAGGTCGGTCCACCGGCGCCGCGGCCGCAGATTTCTTCACCGGCGAACTCATGGACCTCGACGCCGGCCTCGATCAGCCGCTGCCGCGTCTTGGGCAGGCCGGTGCGCATGGCGCAGGTGCGCGGCGCCAGGGCCAGGATGTTGCAGCCCATGCTCTCGAACTCCTCGTCAGGCACTTCCACCAGCCGGAGGCCGCGGACGAACAGCAGTTCCCGGAACGGCACCGGCAGCAGCGGCGAGTAGACCACGGCCAAATCCGGGTCGAGCGGCGAGATCATGGACATCAGGTGGAAGACATCGCCCGGTCCTTTCCAGTGCGGCAGGGGCACGGTGATGACTTCGACGTCCGGCCCCAGCAGCTGCTTGAGTTGCCGGATGCCCTCGTCGTTGGTGCGATAGCCGCGGCCCACGGCCAGGGTGCGGGGATCGAGCCAGGCGACGTCGCCGCCCTCGATGCTTCCCGCGCCGGATATCTGACCCGAAGATCTGGTCTGCTGCAGCCAGAAAGGCGGCGATGGCGCCGGTTCGCGCCGCCGGGGCTTGCCCATGTTGCAGAGGATGACGCCGCGGTCGGTGGTGATGGTGGTGTCGCGCGGATAGAGGGAATCCATGCCCACCTTGGCGTCGACAGGCAGGAAATCTACGGCGATGCCGAAGCGGTTCATCAGCTGGACGAAGCGGTCATACTCTTCGACGGCGCGCGGCAGATCGGGCCGGCCATAATAGTTGAGGTCGCGCCATTGCCGGTCGATGGCCGCCTCGTCGACGAAGGCGTCGCGCACATGCTTGACGACGACGCGACGAAGCCGGCCCACATCGGATTGCGCGGTCAAAGGCATGAGGCGAAAGCTCCTGTGGATATGCGGTGGAAAGCGGCGAGGGAGATTGGCGAACTAATGCCCATTCCGCAAGGGCCGCCGCGCTCTTGACCTTGCCGCTGCCATCGGCAGGATGCAGACTTCAGCCCTTAGAACGGAAACTATCTTGGCGCGCAGTTCGCATATCGACTCCTATTACGCGGCGACGGCCATCGGCGTTCCCGATTGCGCGGTCCTTGCCGGCGCCGTCGAGGCCGATGTCTGCATCGTCGGCGCGGCTACACCGGACTTTCCGCGGCGCTCTACCTGGCGGAACGCGGCTATTCGGTCGTTGTGCTGGAAGCCGAGCGCATCGGCTGGGGCGCTTCGGGCCGCAATGGCGGGCAGATCGGAACCGGCTATTCACCGGGCATGTCGAAGATCGAAGGCTGGGTCGGCCGCGACAACGCGCGCAAGCTCTGGGACATGTCGGAAGAGCCAAGAGCATCATCGGGGAGCGCGTGCAGCGTCACCGAATTCCCTGTGACCTCAAGCCCGGATATTTTCACGGTGCCGCCAAGGCCAGGGACCTGGATCATCTCCGCACCGAGATCGAGCTGCTCTCGACGCGCTACGGCTACCGCGATGCACGCCTGATCGAGCGCGCCGATGTCGGGCAGTACGTGTCCACGAGCGCCTATCATGGTGGACTCTTCGATGTCGGTGTCGGGCATCTGCATCCGCTGAACTACTGCCTGGGGTTGGCTCGCGCGGCCATCGATGCCGGTGTCCGCATCTTCGAGGACTCGCCGGTCGAAGCGATCGAGAGGTGCAGCCGCCCGCTGGCGCGAACCGCCCAGGGCTCGGTGCGCGCGCGCTATCTGGTGCTGGCGGGCAATGCCTATCTCGGCAAACTCGTCCCCACCATCCGCCGGAAGGTGATGCCCGTGGGCACCTACATGGCCGCGACCACGCCGATGGGCGAGAACCGCGCGCGGAGCCTGATCCCATCCGATGCCGCGGTGACCGACACCAAGTTCGTGCTCGACTACTACCGGCTCTCCGCCGACTACCGTTTGCTGTTCGGCGGACGCGTCAGCTACACCACTTTGCCGCCGCCGAACTTGAAGGCGGCCATGCGGCGGTCCATGCTTGCCGTACTGCCGCAGACAGACGACCTCGAGCTTGAATATATCTGGGGGGGCAATGTCGCGATCACCGTCGAGCGCACGCCGCACCTGGGCCGACTCGACGGCACCGACAACATCTACTTCGCCCACGGCTTCTCCGGCATGGGCGTGGCGCTGACTGGCATCGCCGGCAAGGTCATCGCCGAGGCCATCGCCGGAACGGCCGAGCGGTTCGACGTGTTCACGAAACTGCCGCACACGACATTCTTCGGCGGCAAGCTGCTCCGCACCCCGACGCTGGCGCTGGCAATGCTCTGGTTCCGGCTGCGGGATTGGCTATGATCCATTCTAATAATGTTGCGGCGACGAAATTGCGGGTTCACACATGGAACAGAGACCGACCGCTGTCACGCTCGGGGTAGCCGATCTGCAGCGGGCGCGGCGCTTCTATGAGAAAGGGCTGGGTTGGAGCGCATCGCTGACGGGCAACAAGGATGTCGTTTTCTTCCAGGCCAACGGCCTTGTCATTGCGCTCTGGGGCCGCGCGAATCTGGCCAAGGATGCCAACCTGATCGACGACAGCGGTGGCTTCAGCGGCATCGCGCTCGCCCACAATGCGCGTTCGCGGGAGGAGGTCGATGCCGTGCTGGCCAAGGCCGGTCATGCCGGCGCGCGTATCCTGAAGCCTGGGCAGGACACTTTCTGGGGCGGTATGCCGGCTACTTCGCCGATCCCGACGGCCATATGTGGGAAGTCGCCTGGAATCCGTTCTGGCCGCTCGATGACGCCGGCAATGTCAAACTGCCGAAATAGGTCGAACCAGTGAGCATGTCGCGCGCCAATCCCATTGCGATCCAAGGCATCGATCATGTGGTGCTGCGTGTCCGCGATGTCGCCGTCATGCAGCGCTTCTATTGCGAGGCGCTGGGTTGCACGATCGAGAAGGTGCAGGCGCATATCGGCCTGACCCAGCTTCGCGCCGGTCAACAGCTGATCGATCTCGTCGATGTCGACGGCAAGCTCGGCCGCGAAGGCGGCGCGCCGCCGGGCCGCGAGGGCCGCAACATGGATCACCTCTGCCTGCGGGTGCAGCCCTTTAATGCCACTGCCATCGCCGCGCATTTGCGCAGCCACGGCATCACCCCGGGCGAAGTCGTCACCCGCTACGGCGCCGAGGGCGAGGGGCCCTCTATGTACATCAGCGATCCCGAAGGCAATGTCGTTGAGTTGAAGGGCCCACCAGGGCCGGTGGCCGGTGGAGCCACGAAATAGCCGTTGCTTCCGTACCGCCAACTCGCCGCGGAGGTTTTCCATGAAGAGAGTCACGATCCGCCGGGGCATGCCGAACGTGCAGCTCTCCAAGGAGGAATTCGCCAGACGTTTCCGCGACCGCTTCTACGACCCCGCCTTCGCCGGGCCGAGGCCGAGTTCGGAAGTCGTCGACATCGCCTGGAACGCCTATGACGAGTACCGCAAGAGCCCGCGGACGCGCCCGGCCGGCCGGGAGTTCGCCGATCCCGGCCTTCGAGCTGCCGGTCGAATGGCTCGACACCGCCGCAGCATCAGGCGGCCGAGCGCCGCCAGAAGGATCCGAAGTCGCCGTCGCGCATCCTGCTGATCAACGGCTCGTCGCGCACCGATCAGAGCTGCCCGGGCGAGATGTCGAAGAGTTCCGCTCCTGGTGACGCTGGCGCGCGACGTCTTCCGCAAGACCCGCGGCCTCGAGGTCGACCTCCTCGACCTCAGCCGGCTGACATCCGAGTACGGTCGCCTCATCCATCCCTGCAAGGCCTGCGTCTCGACCGCGCATGCCGCTCTGCCACTGGCCCTGCTCCTGCTACCCCAATCACGCGCTGGGGCAGGTCAACGACTGGATGGCGAGATCTATCCGCAATGGGTTGCGGCGCACGGCGTGATGATCGTCTGCCCGGTCAACTGGTATCAGGCGCCGAGCACGCTCAAGCTGATGATCGATCGGCTGGTCTGCGCCGACGGCGGCAACCCGGACCCGACCTCGACCGGCGGCAAGGACCCGAAGCGCGCCAAGGCGCTGGAGCTGGCCGGCTGGCCTTATCCGCGCCACCTCGCCGGCCGGGTCTTCGCGGTCGTGGTCCATGGCGACGACTGCCGGCGCCGAGAATCTCCGCCGTATCCTGACCGACTGGCTCAGCGACATCGGCCTGATCCCGGCGGGACACAAGGCGCTGCTCGACCGCTATGTCGGCTACTACCGGCCCTATGCCACGAGCCATGACGATCTCGACGCGGACCTCGACTTCCAGACGGAGGTGAAGCAATGCCGCGCGCACGCTCGCCCGCGCCGTCAAGCTGCTCCGCCGCGGCAAGCTCCCGCAGCCTGATGCGGATCTGCGCGCCGTGCGGCCGAAGTAGCAACAGAAATGCAATGGCGAGCCACGAAGCTCACGCAGGCAACCATCGCTGTCGTGTTTGCGCTCCTGCTGATTGACCTACCACGGACCTAGCCAGGTCGTCTCTGATTGACCCGGAGCCGCCATCATCATAGATGCGACGAGAGGTATATCTAAGGTCGCCCTCTGTTTTTCCCGTGGTTGTTGACAGCCCGTTGGCCACGGGCCTAAGTCTAAGTAGGCATCGTTAGTCGAAAACGATTACTACAATGCCGGCAGCGACGCGGCGGTTGACCGGCAGAAGTTTCATCGCTGATCGCAGCCGGTTTTCGCAGGCATCTGCCGGAGGAGCCGTGGAGCAGGCCGCAAGACTCCCGCTGATCATTGACGTCGACACCGGCACCGACGACGCCGTCTGCATTGCAGCGGCGACACTGTGCAACGAGGTCGACATCCTTGGTTTCAGCGCCGTCTGCGGTAATGTCGAAGTCGACAAAACCAGCCGCAACACGCTAGACCTAGTCGAATTCTTGGGGCACTCCGTCCCCGTCCATGTCGGTGCATCCAAACCTCTTTAGCGCCCACTGATAACGGCCATCAGTCACGGCGTCACGGGATTGGGCGACGTCATCCTGCCACGCGCCCGGCGAACGGCCGCGGCAAGTGAGGTTTCCGATCTGATCTTCAATGCGGCGCGCGAGCACCCTGGCCGCCTCGAGTTGCTGGCTGTCGGGCCGCTCACCAATCTCGCCATCGCATTCATCCGATATCCCGAGCTTCCATCGCTGATCAACAAAATCACGATCATGGGCGGCAGCATCTCGGGCGGCAACATGACCATTGCGTCCGAGTTCAACATCTACTGCGATCCGAGGCCGCCCGCACTGTATTCGAATTGGGATGCGATCTGACCATGGTCGGTCTCGACGTAACCCTTCAGCCAAAATTGCCTGATGCCGTCTTTGAGAGAATTCGCGCTGGTCGAAGCCGGCACGCCGAGGCGACGGCGAGAATTCTGGACTACATGCGACGAAGACCCGTAGACGGAGGCGACGAGCCGAACCTGCACGACGTAGTAGCGCTCGCTGCGCTTGTCCGTCCTGCGGCTCTTCGCCTTCAGAGAATATTACATCCACATCGAAACCGAAAGCGCGGTAGCCCGCGGCATGACAATCGCTGATTTCCGCAATGTTTCGGGAAAGCCTGCAAATGCGCGCGTGGCGATCGGCATCGATGTCCCCGGTTTTTGGGAATGGTTCACGAACCTGTTTTCCCAAACGGAGAAGCAGGACCAGCCTCAGGGCTTTTCGCTTCACTCAACGGGTCGAGCGTGACCCACACACGCGCTTAACGGGCGGGCGTCGCCGGCCACAAAACTGGGATTAAAGGATGAATGGGCAAGAAAAGTGCGGAGGCAAGTGTACGTGCCTTCTCCCTTGGTGGCAGACGTTCAACGTCGGAAGACTGGACCGGGTCCGACTGGTTGAGCCGCTGGCGCCGGATGAAGGAAGGCTCCCTTGCGAGAACTTCCAAGAGTTCCGCTTCCGGCACTTTGGCGACCTGTCGCTATATCGGGCTTAGCCGACGAAGACGCCAGTCCCGTCCGCTGTCTACCGCCGAGCGGGTCGTTACACCGTTGAGGAGAATCAACTCGATGACTCCGGAGCTGGCGGCCGATCTGGTCCGCCGACGGATTGCTGTCATCGCCGCCGAAAGTACCCCTTCGGCGTTGGCGGCGAAGGCGGTTGCCACGATGATACCCACAGTATTCACCGTCGGCGCTAAACGCTCCGCAGTGGGAGGCCGCATCGAGGATGTCAGCCTGCGGGGCCCGTGGCGGCGCGGGAGACCGGCCTGATGTGCGCGAACATGCTGCGGGCGTTCCAGGTTGGGAAGGCTCTTACCAGCGACGGCGGGCCGTCGAGTTGGATGCGGCCTTCGCCGGTGGCTTGGGCCCAGGTGAGCTGGCCGGCGTGCCATTTGACGAAGGCTTCGGCTTCCGCCGTGATGTAGAGGTCCTCGTCGAAGCCGGGGACGTCTTGCAGATCTCGGCGTCTCCGAGCTCGATGAGCAGCCAATAGCGCTCACGGCGCGGCCGGCCGGTGAAGTCGAAACGGATGACGACGCGTCGATCCGGGAGCCGGTCCCGGCGGAGCGCGAGGCACATCGACCACAGGGCCACAAAGGGGTCGAGGTTCTCGGGGGCGATCTCGAGCCAACGCGCACCCCACTCGCCGAGCGACTGGCAGACCGTGAAGAGCTCGTGGCCCGCAGACGTGAGCTTGTAGTGGTGTCCGCGCCCGTCGGGCTTGGGTGCCGACTTGACGACACCGAGCCGTTCGAGCTGCTTGAGCCGCTGCGAGAGCAGGGTACGGGAGAGTCCGGGCGCGCCCTCCAGGATCTCACTGAAGTTTCCGCAGCCAAGGTACAGGTTGCGGATTATCAGCGGTGTCCAGCGCTCGGCGAAGATCTCGGCGCCCCGAGCGATGGGGCAATATTGGCCGTATGTCCTCACAACGGCAGTGTTGCGCACCCGCCTTCGATTGTGAAGTCCAGATTTTCGACTATACGGCTGCGGTCCGCCGTGGTCCGATGTGGCCTCTCGAAGAGAGGAGGGCACGATGACGACACCGACGCCCGCGGAAGTCGGCCACGGGATCAAGGCGCCAACCGTCGTGGAGATCGACGGGTTCCGAGGCCGGCTAATCAGTGCCGACCACGCCGACTACGACATCGCCCGTGCAGTCTGGAACGGTGCCATTGACCGGCGCCCGCACCTGATCGCCCGATGCATCGGGACCGCCGACGTGGTCGCGGCCGTGCGTTTCGCCCGCGACCACGATCTGGAGATCGCCATACGGGGCGGAGGCCACAACGTGGCGGGCACCGCCATTTGCGACGACGGGATTGTCATCGACCTCTCTGCGATGCGGGCCGTGCGGGTCGATCCCGCCGACCGCAGGGCCTGGGTGCAGGGCGGTGCGCTGTGGGGTGACGTCGACAACGAGACGCAGGCGCACGGCCTGGCCACCACCGGCGGAATCGTGAGCCACACCGGAGTTGCCGGGCTGACCCTCGGCGGTGGCGTCGGCTGGCTGATGCGCAAGCACGGCCTCACGGTCGACAACCTCCTCGCCGTCGACGTCGTAACGGCCGACGGCGAGCTGCTGCGGGCGTCCGAGGACGAGCACCCCGACCTGTTCTGGGCGTTGCGAGGCGGCGGCGGCAACTTCGGCGTGGTCACCTCGTTCGAGTTCCGCCTCCACTCCGTCGGGCCCACCGTCCTGGCCGGGCCCATCCTCTGGGACGCGACCGACGCCGGGGAGGTCCTCCGCTTCTACCGCGACTTCGTCCGCGACGCTCCCGACGAGCTCGGCACGGTCGTGAGGTTCGGCGCCGCGCCGCCGCTACCGGTCATCCCCGAGGATCTGCACTGGCGCCCGGTGGTGATGGTCGGCACCTGCTACGCCGGGCCGATGGAGGACGGTGAGCAGGTGCTCCGCCCGCTCCGCGCATCCCGGACTTCCCTCCTCGACCTCGTCGGGCCCGCGCCGTACGTGGGATTCCAGAGCGCGCTCGACTCGACCGTCGTCCACGGTTGGAACTACTACTGGAAGTCCACCCACCTCCCCGAGCTCCGCGACGACCTCATCGACGTGATCACCGAGCACGCGTTCTCCTGCTCGTCGCCGCGGTCGTACGCGGCGATGTTCCATCTGAAGGGGGCGGTTAGCCGAGTGGCCGAGGGCGGGACAGCATTCGGGAACCGGCAGGCGTCGCACGCGATCACCCTCGATGCTGTGTGGCGGCCCGGCGAGGATTTCGGCGACCGAGACACCGCCTGGACGAGGGAGTTCTTTGGCGCCCTCGGCCGCTTCCGCGACGGCGTCTACGTCAACTTCCTCGGCGGCGACGAAGACCCGGGCCGGGTCCGCGAGGCGTACGGCGACTCCGTCTACGACCGGCTGGTGGACGTGAAGACCACGTACGACCCCGACAACGTCTTCCACCACAACCAGAACATCCGCCCCGGCACCAGCACGCGCACTGCGGGGCGTCTAGGGCGTGTCCTCATTAACGCACAGTTGTCGGACAAGCCGTACTGCTGCACATTCTTGAGATTACGCCCGCAGCATTCGAGAACGACAATGCACTAAACGCCCAGCGCCTCCTGGGCCGGTGTGTATTTCAGCTTCAGCGCGTCCGCCACGGCCTTGTAGGTCAGCTTGCCGGCGTGGACGTTGAGGCCGTTGTGCAGGTGCACGTCTTCGGCGCAGGCGCGGCGATAGCCCTTGTCCGCCAGCGCCAGCGCGAAGGGCAGGGTAGCGTTGTTGAGCGCGAAGGTGGAGGTGCGCGCCACCGCGCCCGGCATTTGGCGACGCAGTAATGCACGATGCCGTCGACCACGAAGGTGGGTTGGCGTGCGTGGTCGGGCTGGCTGGTCTCGAAACAGCCGCCCTGGTCGATGGAGATGTCCACCAGCACCGAGCCTGGCCGCATCCGCTTCAGCATGTCGCTTGGTCACCAGCTTCGGCGCCGCGGCGCCGGGCACCAGCACGGCGCCGATCACCAGATCGGCCTTGATGACGTTGCTCTCGATAGCGTCGACGGTGGCGTATATGGTGTTGAGCTTCGGGCCGAACTGCACGTCGAGCTGCTTCAGCCGGTCGAGCGACCTGTCGATGACGATGACATTGGCTTCCATGCCCATGGCCATGCGCGCGGCATGGGTGCCGGCGACGCCGCCGCCGAGCACGACGACGCGCGCGGGCGGCACGCCGGGCACGCCGCCCAGCAGCATGCCGGAGCCGCCGGCCGCCTTCTCCAGGCAATGGGCGCCGACCTGGATCGACATGCGCCCGGCGACCTCGCTCATCGGCGCCAGCAGCGGCAGGCCGCCGCGGGCTTGGTGACCGTCTCATAGGCGATGGCGGTGCAGCCGGACTTCATCAGCGCCTTGGTCTGCTCGGGATCGGGCGCCAGATGCAAATAGGTGAAGAGCATCTGCCCCCCGCGCAGCATGGCGCATTCCTTGGGCTGCGGC
This sequence comes from uncultured Alphaproteobacteria bacterium, assembly GCA_963851215.1. Classification (GTDB taxonomy): domain Bacteria; phylum Pseudomonadota; class Alphaproteobacteria; order Dongiales; family Dongiaceae; genus DATKFM01. The sequence goes on along the minus strand of CAWKOG010000018.1, from coordinate 70,348 downwards.
TCCTTCACCTTCACGATCATCTCGGCCTTGGCGAATACCTCCTCGGCGGTCGCGGCGATCTTGGCGCCGATGCGCGGTGTAGGCCTGTCGTCGAAGCCGATCCCGCGCCCGCGCCGGTCTCACCAGTACCTGATGGCCGTGATGGATCAGCTCGCGCGCGCTCGCGGGCACCAGGCCGACGCGGTACTCGTGGGTTTTGATTTCCTTGGGAACGCCGATCAGCATGATTTGCCTCTGCTTCGTCTTTCTTGTTTCAGCGGAACGGGCCGCCAGAGCGGCGCCGGGATATGGGTACTATGGTCGGATAAGGGGCCGCGCGCCAGAAGAGCCAGCGGCGGCCCGGAGATGGACCCGGCTATCCACCCAGGCCGCAGCGCCAAGGCCGCGGCCTGGTCCGGCAGTTACTCGACGGTCTTCAACACCTTGCCGAGCCTCTCGAATATCTCGTCGATGTGGTTCTTGCTCGACGATCAGCGGCGGCGACAGGGCAATAATATCGCCTGTGGTGCGGATCAGCACGCCCTTGTCGTAGCATTTGAGGAACGCTTCGAAGGCGCGCTTGCCCAGCTTGCCGGGTGCGGACTCCAGTTCGATGCCGGCGATCAGGCCGAGATTGCGCAGGTCGATCACGTTGCGGCACGCCCTTCAGGGAGTGCACCGCGTCCTGCCAATAGTCGGCCAGGCTTCGGCGCGCGCTCGAACAGCCCTTCCTCCTTGTATATCTCCAGCGACGCCAGGCCGGCGGCGCAGGCCAGCGGATGGCCGGAATAGGTATAGCCGTGGAACAGCTCGATGGCGTTTTCCGGCGCCTTCTCCATGAAGGTGTCGTAGAGGCCCTTGCGCGCGAACACCGCGCCCATGGGCACGGCGCCGTTGGTCAGGCCCTTGGCGCAGGTGATCATGTCCGGCACCACGCCGAAATACTCGGTGGCGAAAGTGGCGCCCAGGCGACCGAAGCCGGTGATCACCTCATCGAAAATCAAGAGGATGCCGTGCTTGGTGCAGATCTCCCGCAGCTCTGCAGATAGCCCTTGGGCGGCAGCAGCACGCCGGTGGAACCCGCCACCGGCTCGACGATCACGGCGGCGATGGTGGAGGCGTCGTGCAGCGTGACGATGCGCTCCAGTTCATCGGCCAGATGGCGCGCCCCATTCGGCAGGCCGCGGCTGAAGGCGTTCTCCTCGAGGTTATGGGTGTGCGGCAGGTGATCGACGCCAGTGCAGCAGCGCGCCGAAGAACTTGCGGTTGTTGACGATGCCGCCGACGGAGATGCCGCCGAAGCCGACGCCGTGATAGCCGCGCTCGCGCCCGATCAGCCGCGTGCGCTGGCCCTGGCCCCGCACCTTGTGATAGGCGAGCGCGATCTTCAGCGCGGTGTCCACCGCCTCCGAGCCGGAGTTGGTGAAGAACACATGGTCGAAATCGCCGGGCAGCAGCTGGTCAGCTGCGACGCGAGCTTGAAGGCGATGGGTGGCCCATCTGGAAAGCCGGCGCGTAGTCCATGCGCGCGACCTGCTCGCTGACCGCCTCGGTGATCTTCTTGCGCCCATGGCCGGCGTTCACGCACCAGAGCCCGGCGGTGCCGTCCAGCACCTTGCGACCGTCATGGGTGGTGTAGTGCATGTCCTTCGCGCCGACGAACAGGCGCGGCTTGTCCTTGAACTGCCGGTTGGCGGTGAAGGGCATCCAGAAGGCTTCGAGATTGTTGGGCGAGGCATCGAAGGATGCCGTATCGACGACGTTGGACATGCCGGGGTTCTTTCCTGGGAGGGCCGAAGACGGCGCAGTCTATATCATGCTAAAGAAGCTAAACAAAATGAAACCCGTAGATGGCTGAATTTACGCGAAAAACTTGCATGGCTGCGCTCGGGTCGATTAGTATATTTAACACTTTAAACGCAGCGGGAGAATCGGCCATGGCGGAATACGGCTTCGATCTGGGGGCACGGCTCCGGTCCTTGCGCGAGATGCACGGCCTTTCACAGCGGGAACTGGCCAAGCGCGCGGGCGTCAGCAATGCGATCATTTCGCTGATCGAGCAGAACCGGAATAGCCCCTCGGTGGGTTCGCTGAAGCGCGTGCTGGACGGCTTGCCGATTTCGCTCGCGGATTTCTTCGCCGGCGAAACGGCGGCGCGGCCCCAGGTGTTCTTCAACGCCGCCGATCTCGTCGAACTGGCCGGAGGCAAGATCTCCTACCGACAAGTCGGCCGTGACCTTACTGGACTCAGCTGCAGATCTTGCACGAACGCTACGCGCCGGGCGCCGATACCGGCGAAGCGATGCTGCGCCATGAGTCGCAGGAAGGTGGCGTCGTACTGCGCGGGCGGCTGGAAGTCACAGTCGGCGATCAGCGTCGTACGCTAGGTCCCGGCGATGCCTTCTACTTCGACAGCCGCCTGCCGCACCGCTTCCGCAATCCCGGCGACGAGGAATGCGAAGTCGTCACCGCCTGCACGCCGCCGAGTTTTTAGGGCGTCAGCCAATGACTATGACCCTCTACACCACTGTCGGCGTCAGCGATCTCGCGCGGTCGGTAGTCTTTTATGATGCGGTGTTTGCAACACTCGGCTATCGCCAGAGTCCTGATGCGGACAAGGGCTGGGCGGGGTGGGGACCGAGCTATGATGACGGCGTCAGTTTCTGGATCTGCGAACCGTTCGACGGCAGGGCGCCGTCGCCAGGCAACGGCACCATGGTTGCGTTCCGGGCGCGCAATGCGGTAGAGGTGAGGGCGTTTCACGCGGCGGCACTCGCCCATGGCGGCAGCGATGAAGGTGCGCCGGGCACCCGCGAGATTTACGGGCCCGAGTTCTATGTTGCCTATGTCAGGGATCCCGACGGCAATAAGCTTGCCTGTGTGTTCCATCGTTATGATGCGAGCAAGGATCGTTAGCGGCTCGGGGCGAACAGGATGGACCTGCTATAGGGAGGCGTGATGTTCGAAGTATCCTGGGTTGTCTTTCTGGCGGCATCTTTGCTGGTGATCATTTCGCCGGGGCAGGACATGATGCTGGTATTCTCGCGCGGGCTCGGGCAGGGCGCGCGCGCCGGCGTCGCCACGGCGGCGGGCGTCAGTACCGGGTTGCTGGGCCATACGGTGCTGGCGGCGCTGGGGCTCGGCGCCATCCTGAAGACCTCGGCGACGCTGTTCCTGATCCTGAAGTTCGTGGGCGCCGCGTATCTGATCTATCTCGGGGTGCGGATGCTGCTCGCGGACTCATCGCATCTGGACCGACTTGCGTTGCGCGGTAAATCGTTGCCGCGGCTGTTCCGCGAGGGCGCCCTATCGAACCTGTCGAATCCAAAGGTCGCGGTGTTCTACTTCGCCTTCCTGCCCCAGTTCGTGCCGTCAGCCGTGGCGCATCCGACGGCGACGATCTTTGTCCTGGGCGTGGCGTTCGCCGCCCTGACATTCCTGGTGAAGGCTCCGGTCGGATATTTCTCCGGTGCATTGTCGGGCTGGCTCCGGTCCCGGCCGCGCGCACTCACTTGGATTTCCAGATGTAGCGGCCTGGTGTTAATCGGCCTTGGTTTGCGCCTGGCTGTTGCCGAGAGAAATTGATCATCGCACCGTATGAGCGAGTTGATATTTCGTAAGGCGCGGCCCGCGGACTTGCCCACGGCGCCTTCCATGAAGGCTTTAAGCTGACGCTGGATTGACCGGCGGCTATGCCTTCCTGCGGGAGCCCGGGCGCGACAGCATCGCCAGTATCTGATCGGCGGCAGAAAGTTCGGCCGGCGTGATGATACCGGCAAACTCCTGCCGCAGCGGCGTGAGGAGAGCTCTGGCTTTCTCCGTTTGTCCGGCGGACGCCAGCGCACGTGCCAGACTCTGGGCCGCGCGGCATTCCCAGGTGCGGGCGCCTTGCCGGCGGGCCGTCTCGTGGGCGAACCGCAGGCATTCGAGCGCTTCCGTATTCCGGCCGATGCTGGCATCCAGCAGATACTCGCCGCGCAGGCGCAGCAGCTCGGGCTCGAACCAGGCTTCGCCGGTGGCTTTGCTCATCGCCAGCGCTTCGTCGATGGATGTCAGTGCCTGGGCCTTGGAGCCGGCGATGGCCAGACACTCGGCGAGAAGGCTGATGCAGTAGGGCACTTCCAGCAATTCGCCGGTGGCTCGGTGCTCGGCCAGAGAGCGTTCGATCAGCGGCAAACCGTTCTCCGCATCGCCGTCCTGCACCAGCGCCCAGCCGCGGAAGGTCTTGGCCAGCGACAGCCAGGACGGAAATCCCTTCTCCTCGGCCAGCGCAATCACCATGTCGGTGGCGGCGGTGACGGCCTGGGAATCCCGGCGGAATTGGTAGAAGTAGCAGGCATTGCCGTAGGCGACGACAAGATCGTAGGGCTGCGACAGCTTGCGCGCCGCGGCGATCGAATTCGGCACAGCGCCGCAGCGCTGCATCGATGTCGCCCTGGATGAAATGCGTCCAGGACAGGTAGCAGAGGTCGAGCACCTGGGATTCCGGCCCCTCAATGCTGCCGGAGGAGCGGCGGAGCTGGGCGTCGTCGATCGACAACGCCTTCTCAAGATGCAGATGCGCGGCGGCGAGATCGCCCTGGCCGAAGGCGGAACGGCCGACGGCGCTGTGCCCGCGCACCAGCGCGCGGGCGTCCTGCAGCCGCTCGCCGAGGGCCAGCAGCTCTTCGCCGAGTTCGCGCGCCTTCGCCAGATTCGAATTGCCCTGATGGAAGATGAACTGACCGTACAGCACCTGCAGAAGCTGCGGCGCGTCCGCATCGTCCCGGCAAAGCTCGCGCGCCCGGTTCCAGGCCCGGCCGGTCTCCGGCGCGCCGGGCGCCCGGGCGGCGCGGTAGACGGTGCCCAGCATGACCTGCAATTCCAGCTCGATCGGCCGGCGATCGATCTTGCCGTTCAAGCCGCTCAGCAACTCCATCGCCCGGTCGAGTACGGCGATCGCCTCGGCCATCGCCGAGCGCGCGATCGCGAGGCGCGCCGCCCTGACGTAATAGCCGATGGCCTGCTCGGGCGCGCCGGCGCGGGCGAAGTGCTGCGCGAGGACAGCGGGCTCCGCCGCGACGGTTTCCGGAAAGTCGCGTTCGAGGACTGCGGCGACCCGGGCATGGAGGCCGCGGCGATTGCTCAGCAGCAGGCTTTCATAGGCCGCATCCTGGACCAGAGCATGCTTGAAGCGATAGACGGCCCGCGGCGGTTCGCCGACGCAGAGCAACAATTCTGAGTTGACGAGCTTGTCGAGCGCTTCGCTCAATGTTGCCGGCGACCATTGGGAAACCGCTGCGAGCATGCCGTAGGAGAACTCGCGGCCGATAACGGAGCCGATCTGCGCCAGCTCGCGCGTGCCGGCATTGCGGTCGAGCCGCGCCATCAGCGAGCCGTTGAGTGTCGTCGGAATCGCCAGCGTCTTGGCGCCGGGCATGATTTCGAAGCGGTCGCCCCGGTCCACGACGATCTCGGATTCGAGCACGGCCTTGGTCAGCTCCTCGACGAACAGCGCCACACCGTCGGTGCGCACGATGATCTCGCTCAACAGCGGTGCGGGGATGGACTTGTTGCTGGCGAGATGCTGCACGATGGCCTGGCACTCGTGGTGGGCCAGGCGATTGACCGTCAGGACCTTTGCGTTGTGGTGGTTGACCAGGGCAGGCGGCTGATCCGGCCGATAGGTGACGAGCAGCAGCAGCCGGCGCGTCGCTATATTGCCGGCGACCATCTCCAGCAACTCGTGGGATGTCGGGTCGAGCCAGTGCGCATCCTCCACCACCACCAGCAAAGGCTGCAATGAGCAAAGCGTCGCCATCTGCTCCCAGAGAATGGCGAAAGCCTGCTGCTTGGCGCCGCTGCGCAAGGGCGCGGCAGGACCGGGCGCGCTGGATGGGATCGACGAGGAGCGCGCCAAAAACGCGCACGGCTTCGTCGATGCTTGTGACAGTGCCGGCAAAATGAGCGGCGATCTTGTCGAGCTTTTCCCGCGGCTGGTCCTCGGGCCTCAATTGCGCGGCGCGGCGCAGTTGTTCCAGAAAGGGATAGAGCGCCGAACTCTGGTGGTGCGGCGACCCTTGGAATCGCAGTTCGGCATGCCCGCCATGGCCGAGCTTCTCGGTGAACGCGGCCAGCAGGCGGGATTTGCCGATGCCGGGCTCGCCGTTGATGAGAACGATCTGGCCTTTGCCCGCACCGACTTGGCGCCAGGCATCCTGCAGGAAGCCGATTTCGTGGTTCCGGTTCACCAAGGGGACCAGCTGCGCGCCGCGGGTCGCCTCGAACCGGCTGCCGCGGTCGCGTTCGCTGAGGACAAGCCATGCCTGCACATGGTCGTTGAGGCCCTTCAACTGCTGCGGGCCGAGATTGTCGAACTTGAACAACCCTTGCGTCAGCGTGCGCGTCGTGTCGTCGACGACGATGCTGTCGGGCAGGGCCATCGACTGCAGCCGGGCGGCGATGTTCGGCGCATCGCCGATGGCGGCGACTTCCTGTGATACGCCGCTACCGATCAATTCGCCGACGACGACGAGGCCGGTGGTGATGCCGATCCGCACCTGAAGTTTCATGTCGCCGGAAACCGCCAGGCGGCTCACCGACTGGACGATGTCCAGGCTGGCGCGCACCGCGCGCTCGGCATCGTCCTCGTGGGCTCGGGGATAGCCGAAATAGATGAGGATGCCGTCGCCGATGTAGCGGCAGATGAATCCGTCGAGGCGGGCGACGATGCCGGCGCAACAATCCTGATAAGCGCGGATAATCGGCCGCAGGTCTTCTGGATCGAGTTGGCGCGACAGCGCGGTCGAGCCCACGAGATCGCAGAACATCACCGTGATGTAGCGCCGCTCGGGAACCGAGGCGGTCGCCGGATCTATCGCGGCATCTTCACCGGCCGTGCGAATCGATGCGATGGCCCGCAGCAGTTTGCGCCGATGGCCGAGCGGTATGCCGAGCTGCGCCAGATCGGAGTCGCTGAGCTCGGTCAGGACATCGAAGTCGACCGACTGCGCGGTGAAGGCGGCGGCATATTGTTCCAAGCCAAGGCTGGCGAGCCAGGAATGAATATCGCTGGAAGACTCTGGACCTGGAGACATGTTGCGCTGGGCTTGTTGAGCGTGCAAACTATCACAGACACTAATGATTTTGCAGCGCGAAATCACAACAATTAACAAATCAACGGGGGAAGACGGTCATGGCGATTTTGCCATGGTTGAGTTCTGCGTTTCAGGCTGCCCAGCGTGCATGGCCGGTTCGCCGGGCCGTGCGTGCGGCGCCGGCTGCATTATCGAGCTGGAGGGCATGCCGGCGGTCCGCCTCGACCGTCCGCCCGTCGCGCCGCGGGAATACATTCCCTGGCTGTGGATCTACACGCCGCTGTTCTTCAAATGGATGTGGCTATCGCTGCGCTACCGCAGCCTGACGCTGCCCACGGTGGCCAATCCCAACATCGAGACCGGCGGCATGCGCGGCGAATCGAAGACTTCGTACCTGCGGCAAATTGGCGCGGCTGAGCAGCGCTGGGTCGCTGCGTCGGCGCTGCTGCGATTTCCCGAGGGCGCGCATCCCTGGCCGCCGCTGCGCATCGCCGAAGCGAGGATGGCGGATGCGGGAATTGGCTACCCGCTTATCGCCAAGCCGGATATCGGTTCCTGCGGCTATGGCGTGCGATTGATTCGCGACCGGGATGACCTTGGGGCTTATCTGGCGCGTTTCCCACGGGACCAGCAGCTCATGCTGCAGCAATATCTGCCCTGGGCGGGCGAGGCCGGCATCTTCTATGTCCGGCGGCCGGGCGAGACACGGGGACGAATCCTGTCGCTGGGCTTGCGCTACTACCCGCATGTCGTCGGCGATGGCCGGATGTCCATTCGCGGCCTGATCGAAGTCGGATGCCCGGCGCCTCGCGAAATGCAAAGCTGCATTGCGCGACCCACAGGCCGCGACTGGATGAAGTGCCGGCCGCAGGGGAGGTCGTGCGCCTGACGACGATCGCCAGCTTGCGCGTCGGTGCCCTCTACCGCGATGGCAAAGCGTATATCACGCCGGCCTTGCGCGACCGCTTCGAGGGCATCGCCCGCTCGATGCCCGATTTCTTCTATGGGCGTTTTGATGTGCGATTTCGGGATATCGATGAACTGGCGCGCGGCGAGGGCTTCTCCATTATCGAAGTCAACGGCGCGGCCGCCGAGGCCATCCACATCTGGGACCCGGAGCTGACGCTCGGCGATGCCTATCGCAGCCTGTTCCAGCAGCTCGATCTCATGTTCGAGATCGGCAACCGGAATCGCGCCCGCGGCTTCAAGCCGATGACGCCCCGCGACCTGCTGGGCATGCAGTGGAAGGAAACGAAGTTGTTGCGGACCTATCCGCTGTCGAATTGAACGGCCCGCCGTTGGTGTTGCCTACTCGCTCGGCGAAACGCTGTCGGCGAATTCTTCCTTGGTCATCTTGCCATCGCCGTCGAAGTCGGAGAGATCGATCACCTGTTGACCGAAGCCGACGAATTCTTCTTGCGCGGCCGCACCGTCGCCGTTCTTGTCCATGATGGAGAAGCGTTTCTTGGCGCGCGCCAGTTCATCGTCGTTGCCCTCGGGGATGCCGTAGACATACTCGGTCTCGTCGACCGAACCGTCGCTATTGCTGTCGACGCGGCCGAACTGTTTCTCGGCGACCGCGTTGTATTCCTCCGGCGTCATGACGCCGTCCTTGTCCTGATCGTAGCTATCGAACCAGCGCTGCGCCGCCTCGGAGTATTCGGCATGGGCAGTAGCGGACAGGACGCAGAAACAAGCACCGGCGATGAGGGGTCGAAAACGCACTGCGAAACTCCTTTTGAACCAACTGACGATTTAGCGCCCCGAAACCTATTTTACCGGCCCGACCCACCGGCGGGCAAACCGGGACGCCGCCGTGCTACTTCATATAAGGCGATTGCGGCGGCATTCGAGACATTGAGCTGGCCGATCGGACCCTGGGTCGGCAGGCGCGCCAGCTTGTCGCAGTTGTCCCGGGTCAGGCGCCGGAGACCGGACCCCTCCGCGCCCAGGACCAGGGCGACCCGGCCGCTGAGGTCGATATCGGCCAGGGTTTCCCCGCCCTCCGCCCCCAGCCCGATGCACCAGAAGCCAGCTTCCTTCAGCTGCGCCATCGCCCGGGCCAGGTTGGTGACGGGGACCAGGGGCACATGCTCCAGGGCGCCGGAGGCGGATTTGGCCAGCACACCGCTCTCGGCCGCCGCATTCCGCTCGGTGACGATGACCGCCTGGGCGCCGAAGGCGGCCGCCGAGCGGAGGATCGCCCCGACATTGTGCGGGTCGGTGACCTGGTCGAGAATCAACAGAAGGGATGACCCGGAAGACGCTGCGGCGTCGCAGATTTCAAACAGGTCGGGTGGGCTCAGAGGCTCGACCAGAGCGGCAATGCCCTGATGCACCGATCCGGCGGGCAGCAGCCGCTCGAAGGCCTGCCGCTCGAGCGTTTCCGGAACAAGCGGTTGCCCACGCATACTAATAAGAGAAGCGAACTCGCTCGCCAGCTGCTTTTGTCCCTCAGAAACTGCAATTAACCGTCTGATAATACGGTGTTTATTGCGTAGCACCTCTGAAACAGGATGAGTTCCGTAGATCCAGACTGCCGACCCCGGATTTGCCGTGGTGTTCCGGTTGCCGATGCGGGGCTCGCTCACCGTCTGGCTCGGCCGCCTGGTCATGGACCGACGGCTCATGCCGGCCGGATGCGGGCTCGGCCCGGCGGCGGCTGTCCGCTTCGCCTTGGCCGTGCTGGTGCTTGAATTGCTTGCGCTTCGACATACCTCTGCCTAGTATCCGCCGCGAAATTTGCGGGTTAACGACTGCTGCGCCGGCGAATCCGAATTTGGGGTCCCGGTGACGCGGGTCGTTGGCCTGTTTTCGCGTTGACAAGTAACTGTGAATCCACATAGTTCGCAACTCCGCAAAATTACGAGGCCTGTCCAATCAGGAGGGGTGCCCGAGTGGCTAAAGGGGACGGGCTGTAAACCCGTTGGCGTCAGCCTACGTAGGTTCGAATCCTACCCCCTCCACCATTGAACGGGGGCGGGCGGAGCAGCGGCGAATGTGGATCGGGAACCGGCCAACGGTTCCCGGGGAGCGATGAGGGACGGAGGAGCTGCGGGTGTAGCTCAATGGTAGAGCTCCAGCCTTCCAAGCTGGCTACGTGGGTTCGATTCCCATCACCCGCTCCAACCCACAGTCAGGGCTCAACAACGCGAGGACGCCGCAAAGACGACGACAGGTCGAAGTGAATTTGGCGCAACAGTTGATCGAAGAAAATTAGGTCTTAGTTAAGGACAAGGGACGATGTCGAAAGAGAAGTTTCAGCGGACGAAGCCGCACTGCAATGTTGGGACGATCGGTCACGTGGACCATGGCAAGACGACGTTGACGGCGGCGATCACGAAGGTGCTGTCGGAGACGGGCGGCGCGACGTTCACGGCGTATGACCAGATCGACAAGGCGCCGGAGGAGAAGGCGCGCGGCATCACGATCAACACGGCGCATGTGGAGTACGAGACGGCGAACCGGCATTATGCCCATGTGGATTGCCCGGGCCATGCCGACTACGTGAAGAACATGATCACGGGTGCGGCGCAGATGGATGGCGCGATCCTGGTGGTGTCGGCGGCCGACGGCCCGATGCCGCAGACCCGGGAGCACATCCTGCTGGCACGGCAGGTGGGTGTTCCGGCGCTGGTGGTGTTCATGAACAAGGTGGACATGGTGGATGACAGCGAGCTCATCGACCTGGTGGAGCTGGAGGTCCGCGAGCTTGCTGACCAAGTACAATTTCCCGGGCGACAAGATCCCGATCATCAAGGGGAGCGCCTTGGCGGCCCTTGAAGGCAAGGACGAGAAGCTGGGCAAGCAGCAGATCCTGGAGCTGATGAAGGCGGTGGACAGCTACATTCCGCAGCCCGAGCGTCCGAAGGACCGTCCGTTCCTGATGCCGATCGAGGACGTGTTCTCGATCTCCGGCCGCGGCACGGTGGTGACCGGGCGGGTGGAGCGGGGCATCGTGAAGGTGGGCGAGGAGATCGAGATCATCGGCCTGAAGCCGACCATCAAGACGGTGGTGACGGGTGTGGAGATGTTCCGCAAGCTGTTGGACCAGGGCGAGGCGGGCGACAACATCGGCGCCCTTCTGCGCGGCACCAAGCGCGAGGAAGTGGAGCGGGGCCAGGTTCTGGCCAAGCCGGGCTCGATCACGCCGCACACCAAGTTCAAGGCGGAAGCCTACATCCTGACCAAGGAGGAGGGCGGCCGTCACACGCCGTTCTTCTCGAACTACCGGCCGCAGTTCTACTTCCGGACCACGGACGTGACCGGGACGATCAAGCTGCCGGAGGGCACGGAGATGGTGATGCCCGGCGACAACATCGCCATGGAGATCGAGCTGATCGCGCCGATCGCCATGGACGAGGGTCTGCGCTTCGCCATCCGCGAAGGCGGCCGCACCGTCGGCGCCGGCGTCGTCGCCAAGATCATCGAGTAGAAACGGAGCGGGACTTGGTTGGCCAGATCGCGCCCGTATACGAGAGTGCGATCGCGCTTAGGAGTGTAGCTCAACTGGTAGAGCACCGGTCTCCAAAACCGGGGGTTGGGGGTTCGAGCCCCTCCACTCCTGCCACTACAACAAGGAAGCTCAGGGTCGAATAGGAATGGCGGCGGGTAAGGAAATGGCGGAAACCAGTGGCGGCAACTTTGTCGCGCGCGCGGCGCGGTTCGTTCGCGAAGTGCGGCAGGAAGTCAGCAAGGTCACATGGCCGACGCGGAAGGAGACCGGCATCACCACGGCGATGGTGTTCGTGATGGTGCTGATCATGTCGATCTTCTTCCTGCTGGTCGACATGCTGCTGGGCGGCGTGATCGAGGCCATCCTGGGCTTTGGGAGCTAGGCCGATGGCCCTGCGCTGGTACGTGGTGCATGTCTATTCGGGCTTCGAGCGCAAGGTGGTGCAGTCCATCCGCGAACAGGCCCAGCAGCTCGGCATGATCGACAAGATCGCCGAGGTCCTGGTGCCGACCGAAGAGGTGATGGAAGTCCGCCGCGGGACGAAGGTGAACACGGAGCGGAAGTTCTTCCCGGGCTATGTGCTCGTGAAGATGGAGATGGATGACGAGACCTGGCATCTGGTGAAGAACACCCCGAAGGTGACGGCATTCCTGGGCAGCAAAGGGCGCCCGATGCCGATCTCCGAAGCCGAGGCGGCGCGCATCCTCACGCAAGTGAAGGAAGGCATCGAGCGGCCGAAGCGGGCGGTGATCTTCGAGGTGGGCGAGCAGGTGCGCGTGTCCGACGGGCCGTTCACCTCGTTCAACGGCCTGGTCGAGGAAGTTGATGAGGAAAAGGGCCGGCTCAAGGTCGCCGTTTCGATCTTCGGCCGCGCCACGCCTGTGGAGCTGGAATACTCCCAGGTGGAGAAGCTGTAACGGATTTCGCCGCCGGCCTCGGCCGGGGCGGAGCAATGCGCGGGAGGCCAGCCATGGCCGTGTACCGCGCGCCCAGATGGGCCCGGCAGGAAGGTTCGTCCTTCGGCTGGGTCCACGAACCGACGGATGGTCCGCCGGTTTCGACCTATCAGTCTGAGGTGACTTAGATGGCGAAGAAGATCGAAGGCTATGTGAAGCTGCAGATCCCCGCCGGCAAGGCCAACCCGTCGCCGCCCGTCGGCACGGCGCTCGGGCCTCGCGGCGTGAACATCATGGAGTTCTGCAAGCAGTTCAACGCGCAGACCCAGTCGATTGAACCGGGAATGCCGATCCCGGTGGTAATCACGGTCTTCTCCGACCGTTCCTTCAGCTTTGTGATGAAGACGCCACCGGCCAGCTACTTCCTGATGAAGGCGGCGGGCATCGACAAGGGCTCGCAGACCACGGGCAAGGGCGGCACGGTCGGCAAGGTGACGGTGGCGCAACTGCGCAAGATCGCCGAGCAGAAGATGCCGGATCTGAACGCGAACAGCGTCGATGCGGCGGTTTCCATGCTGCGCGGGTCGGCGCGGTCCATCGGCCTCGAAGTAGTGGAGTAAGTATCATGGCGGGCAAGGGAAAGCGCCTGAAGCAGGCTTATTCGGGCATCAACCGCGACTCCTTCTATGCGCTCGACAAGGCAGTCGATCTGATCAAGCAGGGGGCGAAGGCGAAGTTCGACGAGACGATCGAGATTTCGATGAATCTCGGCATCGATCCCAAGCATTCGGACCAGAATGTGCGTGGTGTCGTGCTGCTGCCGAGCGGGACCGGCAAGAACCTGCGGGTTGCAGTGTTCGCCAAGGGCCCCAAGGCCGAGCAGGCGAAGGCGGCCGGCGCCGATCTGGTGGGCGCCGACGATCTGGCCGAGCAGGTCAATGCCGGCAAGATCGAGTTCGATCGCTGCATCGCCACGCCCGACATGATGGGCGTCGTCGGCAAGCTGGGTAAGGTTCTGGGCCCGCGCGGCCTGATGCCGAATCCGAAGCTGGGCACGGTGACGAACGATGTCACCGAGGCCGTGAAGGCGGCCAAGGGCGGCCAGGTCGAGTTCCGCGCCGAGAAGGCCGGCTTGATCCATGCCGGCATCGGCAAGGCGAGCTTCAGCAAGGAAGCGATCGTCGCGAACGTGAAGGCCTTTGTCGGCGCCGTCAGCAAGGCGAAGCCGAGCGGGTCCAAGGGCACCTTCATCAAGAAGGTGTGCATCAGTTCGACGATGGGCCCGGGCGTGAAGCTGGAGATTGGTACCGTCGTCGGCGGCTAAGCAGCCGCGCGACGAACAAGAGTTTCCGCCGTTCTTCGGGACGGCGGAGGGTGGCGCGAACCTCCTTAGGAAGGAACTCGCCATCGACCTGTCCGAGACTGCAGGCGATCCAAAGGGACGGTTACCCCGGCGGATCTTAATCGCAACAGCGCCTGCATAGACGGGAGGACAACCGTTCCTTGCCGCATCCCCGAAACAGGGGCCGGCAAGCAGCGGCTTGAACTTCTGGGACAGGCTAAACCGGGCTTTCCGGGAGTTCTGTCCTGGATGGCCCATGTGGCAACTGGCCGGTCGACTCTTTTGATTTTCGAAAGGGAAGTCCGGCCAAGGCATCGGAGACGATCAGTGGACCGATCTGAAAAGCAAAAGCTGATCGCCACGCTGCACGAGACGCTCAAGACGGCCGAACTTGTTGTGGTGACGCAACAGAGCGGCCTGACGGTGGCGGAGGTGACCAACCTCCGGCGTCAGATGCGGCAGGCGGGAGCTGGCTATCGCGTAGCGAAGAATTGGCTCGCTCGTCGTGCTCTCGAAGGCACAAAGTTCGAAGGACTGTCCCCGATGTTGAAGGGGCCGACGGCATTGGCTTACTCCGCAGATCCCATAGCGGCTGCGAAAGTGGCGGTGACGTATGCCAACTCCAACGACAAGCTGACGATCGTCGGCGGCGTGATGGGCGGCCAGGTTCTCGACTCCAGCGGAGTCAAGGCACTGGCGACCCTGCCCTCCATCGACGAACTCCGCGGCAAGATCGTGGGCCTGCTCGTGGCTCCGGCGACCAAGATCGCCAGGGTTCTGCAGGCTCCGGCCGGTCAGCTGGCTCGGGTCGTCAAAGCTTTTGCCGACAAGGGCGCTACGGCGTGAGCCGTTGCCGAGACAACAGAAGTTCAAGCCTAGGAGAAATGACAAATGGCTGATTTACAGAAATTGGTTGATGAGCTGTCGAAGCTGACCGTCCTCGAGGCGGCCGAGCTGAGCAAGAAGTTGGAAGAGGCCTGGGGCGTTTCCGCCGCAGCGCCGGTCGCTGCTGCCGCAGCGGCGGCGCCGGTGGCCGCGGCCGCGGAGCAAACCGAGTTCACCGTCGTCCTGAAGGAAGCGGGCGCGAACAAGATCAACGTGATCAAGGAAGTTCGCGCGATCACCGGACTCGGCCTGAAGGAGGCCAAGGATCTGGTCGAGGGCGCGCCGAAGCCCGTCAAGGAAGGCGCGAACAAGGCCGATGCCGAGGCGCTCAAGAAGAAGCTCGAAGACGCCGGTGCGAAGGTCGAGTTGAAGTAATCGATGGACGAAACCGCGGATCGGCGGCGCTGCCGGCTCTTCTCGAAAGAGAGGCCGCGACGCGCCGCCGGACTGCCGGTGATTGGAATGCGATGCGGCGTCTGCCGCTAACGAGACAAATCGGATCAGTCAGGACGAGATAGACGATGACAGCAGCGACGAAGTCTTTCACCGGCCGCAAGCGTATTCGCAAGACCTTCGGGCGCATCCCGGAGATCACGCGGATGCCGAACCTGATCGAGGTGCAGAAGCGCTCCTACGATCACTTCCTGCAGTTCGGCGTGATTGCCGAGAAGCGGGAGGATGTGGGCTTGCAGGAGGTGTTCAAGTCGGTATTTCCGATCAAGGACTTCTCCGAACGCTCGGAACTGCAGTTTGTCCGCTATGAGCTGGAAGACCCGAAATATGACGTCGAGGAATGCCAGCAGCGCGGCATGACTTTCGCCGCGCCGCTCAAGGTGACGCTGCGCCTGGTTGTGTGGGACGTGGACGAGGAGACCGGCGCCCGCTCCATCCGCGACATCAAGGAGCAGGACGTCTACATGGGCGACATGCCGCTCATGACGACGAACGGCACCTTCATCGTCAACGGCACCGAGCGCGTGATCGTCAGCCAGATGCACCGGTCGCCCGGCGCGTTCTTCGACCACGACAAGGGCAAGACCCATTCGTCGGGCAAATACCTGTTCGCCGCCCGCGTCATTCCCTATCGCGGCTCCTGGCTCGATTTCGAATTCGACGCCAAGGACCTGGTCTATGTGCGCATCGACCGCCGCCGCAAGCTGCCGGCGACAACGCTGCTGCTGGCGCTTTGGGGTTCCAACGCGATCAAGAAGAGCACCGCCGGCAAGGAGATCACCGACGACGATCGCCGTTTCGGCGGCATGTCGTCCGAGGAGATCCTGAACTATTTCTACCAGCAGGTCGTCTTCACCAAGACCAAGAAGGGCTGGCAGACTCCGTTCGATCCCGAGCGCCTGCGCGGCGTGAAGCTGCTGCGCGACCTGGTGGATGCGAAGTCCGGCAAGTCGGTCGCCGAGGCGGGCGCCAAGATGACACCGCGCCTGGCGAAGAAGCTGCAGGATGCGGGCCTCAAGGAACAGCTGGTCACGATCGAGGATCTGGTGGGCCGCTATTCCGCCGTCGATCTGATCAACGAGAAGACTGGCGAAATCTATGTCGAGGCCGGCGCCGAGCTGACCGAAAAGCACATCGAGACCGTGGAGGCGGCGGGCATCACCACGCTGCCGAC
The DNA here is from genome assembly GCA_963851215.1 of uncultured Alphaproteobacteria bacterium. GTDB lineage: Bacteria > Pseudomonadota > Alphaproteobacteria > Dongiales > Dongiaceae > DATKFM01. The sequence continues at coordinate 54,087 of CAWKOG010000018.1, read as the reverse complement.
TCTGGCTATCGACAACATCAATGTCGGGCCGTACATGCGCAACACGCTGGCGGTCGACAAGAACAGCTGCCGCGAGGAAGCGCTGATCGATATCTATCGCGTCATGCGTCCGGGCGAGCCGCCGACGCTGGAAACGGCGGAGACCCTGTTCCAGGGCCTGTTCTTCGACAGCGAGCGCTATGATCTCTCGGCCGTCGGCCGGGTGAAGATGAACTCGCGCCTGAACCTCAAGGCGCCGGACACCATGCGCGTGCTGCGCAAGGAAGACATCCTGGCGATCCTCAAGGTGCTGGTGGATCTGAAGGATGGCCGCGGCGAAATCGACGACATCGACCATCTCGGCAACCGCCGCGTCCGGTCGGTCGGCGAATTGCTGGAGAACCAGTATCGCATCGGTCTGCTGCGCATGGAGCGGGCGATCCGCGAGCGCATGAGCTCGGTCGAGATCGACTCCGTGATGCCGCACGATCTGATCAACGCCAAGCCGGCGGCGGCGGCGGTGCGCGAATTCTTCGGCTCCTCGCAGCTGTCGCAGTTCATGGACCAGACCAACCCGCTGTCGGAAGTGACGCATAAGCGGCGCCTCTCGGCCCTCGGGCCGGGCGGTCTGACCCGCGAGCGCGCCGGCTTCGAAGTGCGTGACGTGCATCCGACCCATTACGGCCGCATCTGCCCGATCGAAACGCCGGAAGGGCCGAATATCGGCCTGATCAACAGCCTGGCGACCTACGCGCGGGTGAACCAGTACGGCTTCATCGAGACGCCCTACCGCAAGGTGGCGAAGGGACAGGTCACGGCTGAAGTGGCCTATCTTTCGGCGATGGAGGAGGGGCGCTACACCATCGCCCAGGCCAACGCCGAGATCGACGCCAAGGGCAAGTTCGTCTCCGACCTCATCAGCTGCCGTCGCGGCGGCGATTTCGTCATGTCGCGTCCGGAAGACATCGAACTCATGGACGTGTCGCCGAAGCAGCTTGTTTCGGTGGCCGCGGCGCTGATCCCGTTCCTCGAGAACGACGACGCCAACCGCGCGCTCATGGGCTCGAACATGCAGCGCCAGGCGGTGCCGCTCATTCGCGCCGAGGCGCCGCTGGTCGGCACCGGCATGGAAGAGACTGTGGCCCGGGATTCCGGCGTGGTGATCACGGCGAAGCGCGGCGGCATCGTCGACCAGATCGACGGCACCCGTATCGTCGTCCGCATCACCGATGAGGAAACGGCAAGCGATTCCTCGGGCGTCGACATCTACAATCTGCTGAAGTACCAGCGTTCGAACCAGAACACCTGCATCAACCAGCGTCCGCTGGTGAAAGTGGGCGACGTGGTGCGGGCGGGCGACACCATCGCCGACGGTCCGTCGACCCAGCTCGGCGAGCTGGCTCTCGGCCGCAACGTGCTCTGCGCCTTCATGCCGTGGAATGGCTACAACTTCGAAGACTTCGATCCTGATCTCCGAACGCATCGTCAGCGACGACGTGTTCACATCGATCCATATCGAGGAATTCGAAGTGATGGCCCGCGACACCAAGCTGGGCCAAGAGGAAATCACCCGTGATATCCCGAACGTGGGCGAAGAAGCGCTGAAGAATCTGGACGAGGCGGGCATCGTCTATATCGGCGCCGAAGTCCAGCCGGGCGATATCCTGGTCGGCAAGGTGACGCCGAAGGGCGAATCGCCGATGACGCCGGAAGAAAAGCTCCTCCGCGCCATCTTCGGCGAGAAGGCCTCGGACGTGCGCGACACCAGCCTGCGGCTGCCCCCGGGCGTCAACGGCACGATCGTCGAAGTGCGGGTCTTCTCCCGCCGCGGCGTCGACAAGGACGAGCGCGCGCTCGCCATCGAGCGGGCCGAAATCGAGCGCCTGGCCAAGGACCGCGATGACGAGCGGGCGATCCTGGAGCGCAGCTTCTACTCGCGCCTCAAGGAACTGCTGGTCAACCAGACGGCGGCCGGCGGCCCGAAGACGGTGAAGGCGGACACGCGCATCACCGAGAAGCTGCTCTCCGAGATGCAGCCGGCTCACTGGAAGCAGCTGACGGTGAAGAACGACAAGCGGATGACGGAGATCGAAGGGCTGAAGAAGCACTTCAACGAGGCCGTCAATACGCTGACCCGCCGCTTCGAAGACAAGGTCGAGAAGCTGCAGCGCGGCGACGAATTGCCGCCCGGCGTGATGAAGATGGTCAAGGTGTTCGTCGCGGTGAAGCGCAAGCTGCAGCCCGGCGACAAGATGGCCGGCCGTCACGGCAACAAGGGCGTTGTCTCGACCATCGTGCCGTCGCAGGACATGCCGTATCTCGAAGACGGCCGTCCGGTCGACATCGTGCTGAACCCGCTGGGCGTGCCGTCGCGCATGAACGTCGGGCAGATCCTGGAGACCCATCTGGGCTGGGCCTGCGCCAATCTCGGGCGCCAGGTCGGCGAGATGCTGGACAAGATGCGCCAGCACAAGTCGGTGGACCTGCGGAAGAAGCTGAAGGAGATCTATGGCGAGAAGATCTACAAGGCCGAGATCGGCGACCTCAGCGACGATCAGGTGATCGAGCTCTGCGACAACCTGAAGCCGGGCATTCCGATCGCGTCGCCGGTGTTCGATGGCGCGCGCGAGGACGATATCGTCGGCATGCTGGAGCAGGCCGGGCTGCACCGCTCGGGCCAGGTTCGCCTGACCGACGGCCGCACCGGCGAGGCTTTCCACCGCTCGGTGACCGTCGGCTACATCTACATGCTGAAGCTGCATCACCTGGTGGACGACAAGATCCACGCCCGCTCGATCGGCCCGTACAGTCTGGTCACCCAGCAGCCGCTGGGCGGCAAGGCGCAGTTCGGCGGTCAGCGTTTCGGCGAAATGGAGGTGTGGGCGCTGGAAGCCTACGGCTCCGCCTACACGCTGCAGGAAATGCTGACGGTGAAGTCTGATGACGTCTCCGGCCGTACGAAGACCTACGAGGCCATCGTGCGCGGCGACGACAACTTCCAGGCCGGCATCCCCGAATCCTTCAACGTGCTGGTCAAGGAATTGCGGTCGCTCGGCCTCAACGTCGAGCTGAATCAGCGGAACTACTAGAGTTGACGTCCCAGGGCGTCGAACCTCAGGAGCGAATGTACAGATGAACGAACTGATGAATCTGTTCGGCCAGCAGGCCGAAACGCAGAAATTCGATCAGATCCGGATCTCCATCGCCAGCCCGGAGCGCATCCGCTCCTGGTCGTTCGGCGAGATCAAGAAGCCGGAAACCATCAACTACCGCACCTTCAAGCCGGAGCGGGACGGCCTGTTCTGCGCCCGCATTTTCGGCCCGATCAAGGACTACGAATGCTTGTGCGGCAAGTACAAGCGCATGAAGTATCGTGGCATCATCTGCGAGAAGTGCGGCGTCGAAGTCACACTCTCGAAGGTGCGGCGCGAGCGCATGGGCCATATCGAGCTCGCCTCGCCGGTGGCGCATATCTGGTTCCTGAAGTCGCTGCCCAGCCGCATCGGCCTTCTGCTGGACATGACGCTGAAGGATCTGGAGCGCGTGCTCTATTTCGAAAGCTACATGGTTCTGGAGCCGGGCCTGACCCCGCTGAAGCCGAACCAACTGCTGACGGAAGAGCAGTATCTCAATGCCCAGGACGAGTTCGGCGAGGATGCCTTCCAGGCTTCCATCGGCGCCGAGGCGCTGAAGAAGATGCTGGTGCAGATCGATCTCGAGGCGGAGAAGGCGCGCATGCGCGTCGACCTGCGGGAGACGAACTCCGAGGCGAAGCGCAAGAAGCTGGTAAAGCGGCTGAAGACCGTCGAGTTCGTTCATCGAGTTCGGGCAGCCGTCCCGAATGGATGATCCTTGATGTCGTGCCGGTGATTCCGCCCGAGCTGCGTCCGCTGGTGCCGCTGGATGGCGGCCGCTTTGCGACGTCGGACCTGAACGATCTCTACCGCCGCGTCATCAACCGCAACAACCGCCTGAAGCGGCTGATCGAGCTGCGCGCGCCCGACATCATCGTGCGCAATGAAAAGCGCATGCTGCAGGAAGCTGTCGATGCGCTGTTCGACAACGGCCGCCGCGGCCGCGTCATCACCGGCGCCAACAAGCGTCCGCTGAAGTCGCTGTCCGACATGCTGAAGGGCAAGCAGGGACGCTTCCGCCAGAACTTGCTGGGCAAGCGCGTCGATTACTCAGGCCGTTCGGTGATCGTGGTCGGTCCCGAGCTGAAGCTGCATCAGTGCGGCCTGCCGAAGAAGATGGCGCTCGAGCTGTTCAAGCCGTTCATCTATTCAAAGCTGGAACTCTATGGCATGGCCAGCACCATCAAGGCGGCGCGCCGCATGGTGGAAAAGGAACGCCCGGAAGTCTGGGACATCCTGGAAGAGGTCATCCGCGAGCATCCGGTGCTGCTGAACCGCGCGCCGACGCTGCACCGCCTGGGCATCCAGGCATTCGAGCCGGTGCTGATCGAAGGCAAGGCGATCCAGCTGCATCCGCTGGTCTGCACGGCGTTCAATGCCGACTTCGACGGCGACCAGATGGCGGTCCATGTGCCGCTGTCGCTGGAAGCCCAGCTCGAGGCCCGTGTGCTGATGATGTCGACCAACAACATCCTCTCGCCCGCGAACGGCAAGCCGATCATCGTGCCCAGCCAGGACATCGTGCTCGGCCTCTATTACCTGACGATGGAAGGCAAGGACGAGCCGGGCGCCGGCATGGCGTTCGGCGATATCGGCGAAATCCAGCACGCGCTGGAGGCCAAGGCGATCACGCTGCACACGCCGATCAAGGCGCGCTACAGCTCGCCGAAGGCCGACGGCAAGATGTTCACCCGGGTCGTGAATACGACCGCCGGGCGCATGCTGCTGGCGCAGATCCTGCCGAAGAGCCCGATCATCTCCCTCGACCTGGTCAACCGTCTGCTGACCAAGAAGGAGATCACCAACGTCATCGATATCGTCTACCGCCATTGCGGCCAGAAGGAGACGGTGATCTTCGCCGACCGCATGATGGGTCTCGGCTTCAGCCACGCTTGCCACGCCGGCATTTCCTTCGGCAAGGATGACCTGATCATCCCCAAGGCCAAGGAGAAGCTGGTCGGCGAAGCGCAGAAGAAGGTGAAGGAGTACGAGCAGCAGTATCTCGACGGCCTGATCACCCAGGGCGAAAAATACAACAAGGTCGTCGACGTCTGGTCGAACTGCACCGAGCGCGTGGCCGACGAGATGATGAAGGTCATGTCGGAAAAGGCCTCCGGCGTGAACATCAACTCGGTGTTCATGATGGCCCATTCCGGCGCCCGCGGTTCCGCGGCGCAGATCAAGCAGCTCGCGGGCATGCGCGGCCTGATGGCCAAGCCGTCGGGCGAGATCATCGAGACGCCGATCATCTCGAACTTCAAGGAAGGCCTGACCGTGCTCGAGTACTTCAACTCGACCCACGGCGCCCGCAAGGGTCTGGCCGATACTGCCTTGAAGACGGCGAACTCGGGCTACCTGACGCGGCGTTTGGTCGACGTGGCGCAGGACGCGATTGTCACCCAGGACGAGTGCGGTACTTCCAATGGCCTGTCGGTCAAGGCGGTGGTGGAAGGCGGCGAGGTCATCTCGCCGCTGTCCGAGCGCATCCTCGGCCGTAGCGCGGCCGTGAACATCGTCGATCCCCTGAATAGCTCGGTGATCGTCGCGGCCGGCGAACTGATCGACGAAGAAAAGGTCGAGCGCATCGACAAGGCCGGCATCGACACGGTGATCATCCGTTCGGTGCTGACTTGCGAGTCGCGTAACGGCATTTGCGCCCGCTGCTATGGGCGCGATCTTGCCCGCGGCACGCCGGTCAATATCGGCGAGGCGATCGGCGTGATTGCCGCGCAGTCGATCGGCGAACCCGGCACGCAGCTGACCATGCGCACCTTCCACATCGGCGGTGCGGTGCAGCGCGGCGCCGAGCAATCGAGCGTGGAGGCGGCGATCGACGGCTTGCTGTCGATCAAGAACCGCAACGTGGTCATCAACAGCCAGGGCTTCCCGATCATCATGGGCCGCAATTGCGAACTGGTCGTGCTCGATGACCAGAAGCGCGAACGGGCCCGCCACCGCATCCCCTATGGCACCAAGATCATCGTCGACGATGGCGCGAAGGTGACCAAGGGCCAGAAACTGGCGGAATGGGATCCCTACACGCTGCCGATCATCACCGAAAAGGAAGGCACCGTCGCCTACATGGATCTGGTCGACGGCGTCTCCATGCGCGAAGTGGTCGACGAGACGACCGGCATTTCCAGCCGCGTCGTCATCGACTGGAAGCAGCAGGCCCGCGGCGCGGACCTGAAGCCGCGTATCGTGCTGACCGACACCAAGGGCAATCCGCTGATCCTGCCGAACGGGCTGGAAGCGCGCTACTTCATGTCTGTCGACGCGATCTTGAGCGTCGAGAATGGCGGCCATATCAAGGCCGGCGACGTGCTGGCGCGTATTCCCCGTGAATTGTCGAAGACCAGGGACATCACCGGCGGTCTGCCGCGGGTGGCCGAACTGTTCGAGGCGCGCAAGCCCAAGGATCACGCGATCATCAGCGAGATCGAAGGCCGCGTGGAATTCGGCAAGGATTACAAGAACAAGCGGCGCATCGTCGTGGTGCCCGAGGACGCCTCTGCCGAGTCCAGGGAATATCTGATCCCCAAAGGCAAGCATATCAGCGTGCAGGAGGGCGACTTTGTCGTCCGCGGCGACCTGCTGATGGACGGCAACCCGGTGCCCCATGACATCCTGCGCGTTCTAGGCGTCGCGGAACTGGCGAGCTACCTGATCAACGAGATCCAGGAGGTCTATCGGCTCCAGGGCGTGAAGATTAACGACAAGCACATCGAGGTGATCGTCCGCCAGATGCTGCAGAAGGTCGAAATCACCGATCCAGGCGACACCACCTTCCTGGTGGGCGAGCAGGTCGACCGGGACGAATTCGACGACATTAACGTCAAGGCGCTCAATGAGGGTGTCCGGGCGGCGGGTGGCGAGCCCGTCCTCCAGGGCATCACCAAGGCCAGCCTCCAGACCCGCTCTTTCATCTCCGCGGCATCGTTCCAGGAGACGACGAGGGTGCTCACGGAGGCGGCGGTTTCCGGCCGGGTCGACGATCTCATCGGCCTCAAGGAGAACGTCATCGTCGGCCGCCTGATCCCGGCCGGCACCGGCGCCATCATGAACCGCCTGAAGGCTCTCGCAGCCGCACGCGACAAGCAGCTCGGCGGCGAACAGCCGGCGGCCATCGCCAAAGACGGGGAGAAGGAGCCGGCCCAGACCGCGGCCGAGTAAGTCTTCCGACCTGGTATCACTAAAGCCCTCGCCAGCCTGACCGGCCGGCGGGGGCTTGCTGTCTGAAATAGCGCGATATTTTTACAGTTTCCCTTGACGGGGTGGGGGGTGCTGAATAGTATCCGCGCGCCTTTGGGGGGGCTGGTGGTGGCTCTTACGGCCAGACGCAGTCCCCAATAGCAGCACATAAGACCTACATACGCCCTTGTGGCGGTTAGATATTTTGGCACCGCGCGGAGCAGCCGGTTCTTTGCTTCGTGGCGGTGTTTTGCATCGGCTTGGACGCCGAGGTTGAGGAAACGAATGCCGACGATAAATCAGCTGATTCGCAAGCCGCGGCGGCCCCTGGTAGCCCGGAACAAGGTTCCGGCGCTCAAGGCCTGCCCGCAGAAGCGCGGCGTCTGCACCCGCGTCTACACGACCACGCCGAAGAAGCCGAACTCGGCGCTCCGCAAGGTCGCCAAGGTCCGCCTCACCAACGGGTTCGAGGTGGTGACCTACATCCCCGGCGAAGGCCACAATCTGCAGGAACACTCCGTCGTCATGATCCGCGGCGGCCGCGTGAAGGACCTGCCGGGCGTTCGCTACCACATCATTCGCGGCACCCTCGATACGCAAGGCGTCAAGGACCGGCGCCAGCGCCGTTCGAAATACGGCGCCAAGCGGCCGAAGTAAGGAACCCCGCCATGTCACGTCGCCATTCCGCCGAAAAGCGCGAAATCCTGCCCGATCCGAAATTCGGCGATCTCGTCGTCAGCAAGTTCATGAATTGCCTGATGTACGACGGCAAGAAGTCCGTCACGGAAGGCATCGTCTACGGCGCCTTTGAAACCATTCAGAAGAAGTCCGGCCAGGACCCGATCCGAATCTTCCACGATGCGCTCACCAACGTGAAGCCGCAGCTCGAAGTGCGGTCGCGGCGCGTCGGCGGCGCCACCTATCAGGTGCCTGTGGAAGTCCGCTCCGAGCGCGCGCAAGCGCTCGCGATCCGCTGGATCATCACCACTGCACGCGAACGGTCGGAAGCCACGATGGAAGACCGTTTGTCCGGCGAGCTGCTGGATGCAGCCAATAACAGAGGCGCTTCGGTCAAGAAGCGGGAGGATACGCATCGCATGGCAGAGGCCAACAAGGCCTTCTCCCATTATCGCTGGTAGCGATTCCAACCGACTTGAGGATCTGAAGATCATGGCGCGAACTACCCCGCTCGACCGTTACCGCAACATCGGCATCATGGCTCACATCGATGCCGGCAAGACGACGACGACCGAGCGCATCCTCTATTACACCGGCAAGTCCTATAAGATCGGCGAAGTGCATGAAGGCACTGCGACGATGGATTGGATGGAGCAGGAGCAAGAGCGCGGCATCACCATCACCTCGGCCGCGACGACCTGTTTCTGGCGCGATCACCGCATCAACATCATCGACACGCCCGGCCATGTCGACTTCACCATTGAGGTGGAGCGCAGCCTGCGCGTGCTCGACGGCGCGGTCACGGTGTTCGACGGCGTCGCCGGTGTGGAGCCGCAGTCCGAAACCGTTTGGCGCCAGGCCGACAAGTACGGCGTGCCGCGCATCTGCTTCGTCAACAAGATGGACCGGATTGGCGCGAACTTCTTCCGCTGCGTCGACATGATCGTCGACCGGCTAGGCGCAAAGCCGCTGGTCATCCATCTGCCGATCGGCGCCGAGAGCAGCTATATCGGCCTGGTCGATCTCCTGACCATGAGGAGCTTGATCTGGAAGGATGAGGCGCTGGGCGCCGAGTATGTCGCCGGCGAGATTCCGGACGACCTTAAGGAGCTAGCCGAAGAATACCGGCACAAGCTCGTCGAGATGGCGGTGGAAATGGACGACTCCGCCATGGAGGCCTATCTCGAAGGCAAGATCCCGGACGAAGAGACGCTGAAGAAGTGCATCCGCAAGGGCACGATCACCAGCAAGTTCGTGCCGGTTCTGTGCGGCGCCGCCTTCAAGAACAAAGGCGTGCAGCCGATGCTGGACGCGGTCGTGGATTTCCTGCCGTCGCCGATCGATGTCGCCGCCGTGACCGGGACGAAGCCCGGCACGGACGTAGAGCTGGTCCGCAAATGCTCCGACGATGAGCCGTTCTCCGGGCTGGCGTTCAAGATCATGAACGATCCGTTCGTGGGATCGTTGACTTTCGTGCGAGTCTACTCCGGCGTTTTGCAAGCCGGCACATCGGCTCTGAACACGGTGAAGGACGAGCGGGAGCGGGTGGGCCGCATGCTGCTCATGCATGCCAATCACCGCGAAGACATTACGGAAGCTCGTGCCGGCGACATCGTCGCGATCGCCGGACTGAAGAACACCACGACCGGCGAAACGCTTTGCGATCCGGCAAACCCGATCGTGCTGGAACGCATGGAGTTCCCCGACCCCGTCATCGAGATTGCCGTGGAGCCGAAATCCAAGGGCGATCAGGAAAAGATGGGCACGGCGCTCAATCGCCTGGCGAAGGAGGACCCGTCCTTCCGAGTCAGCGTCGACCAGGAAAGCGGCCAGACGGTCATCAAGGGCATGGGCGAGTTGCACCTTGAGATTATCGTCGACCGCATGAAGCGCGAGTTCAAGGTCGAGGCCAATATCGGCGCACCCCAAGTGGCGTACCGCGAGACAATCTCGAGGGTCCACGACCAGGACTATACCCACAAGAAGCAGTCGGGCGGCTCCGGCCAGTTCGCGCGCATCAAGGTGCGGTTCGAGCCCTTGCCGCCGGGCGGCGGCTATGTATTCGAGAACGATGTCGTTGGCGGCTCGGTGCCGAAGGAATACGTGCCGGGTGTCGTGAAGGGGCTGGATTCGGCGCGCGAGACCGGCGTGATCGCCGGCTTCCCCGTGATCGATTTCAAGGCGACCCTGATCGACGGCGCATACCACGAGGTGGACTCGAGCGCCCTGGCGTTCGAAATCGCCGCCCGTGCCTGCTTCAAGGAGGGCATCGCCGCGGCCCGTCCGCGCCTGCTGGAACCGATCATGCGCGTCGAAGTGGTGACGCCGCAGGACTTCTTCGGTTCCGTGACGGGCGATCTGGCCAGCCGCCGCGGCAGCATCACCGGCGGCGAAATGCGCGGCAATGCGCAGGTCATCCAGGCCATGGTGCCGCTGGCGAACATGTTCGGTTACGTGAACCAGCTCCGCGGCATGACCCAGGGCCGCGCCCAGTACACGATGCATTTTGATCACTATGAGCCGGTACCGCCGTCGATCGCCGACGAGGTCAAGGCGAAGCTGGCCTGAATACTGTCAGCCTGAACGACTGAAACGCATGGAGTGTTGAACGATGTCGAAAGAGAAGTTTCAGCGGACGAAGCCGCACTGCAATGTTGGGACGATCGGTCACGTGGACCATGGCAAGACGACGTTGACGGCGGCGATCACGAAGGTGCTGTCGGAGACGGGCGGCGCGACGTTCACGGCGTATGACCAGATCGACAAGGCGCCGGAGGAGAAGGCGCGCGGCATCACGATCAACACGGCGCATGTGGAGTACGAGACGGCGAACCGGCACTATGCCCATGTGGATTGCCCGGGGCATGCCGACTACGTGAAGAACATGATCACGGGTGCGGCGCAGATGGATGGCGCGATCCTGGTGGTGTCGGCGGCCGACGGCCCGATGCCGCAGACCCGGGAGCACATCCTGCTGGCACGGCAGGTGGGTGTGCCGGCGCTGGTGGTGTTCATGAACAAGGTGGACATGGTGGATGACAGCGAGCTCATCGACCTGGTGGAGCTGGAGGTCCGCGAGCTTCTGACCAAGTACAATTTCCCGGGCGACAAGATCCCGATCATCAAGGGGAGCGCCTTGGCGGCCCTTGAAGGCAAGGACGAGAAGCTGGGCAAGCAGCAGATCCTGGAGCTGATGAAGGCGGTGGACAGCTACATTCCGCAGCCCGAGCGTCCGAAGGACCGTCCGTTCCTGATGCCGATCGAGGACGTGTTCTCGATCTCCGGCCGCGGCACGGTGGTGACCGGGCGGGTGGAGCGGGGCATCGTGAAGGTGGGCGAGGAGATCGAGATCATCGGCCTGAAGCCGACCATCAAGACGGTGGTGACGGGTGTGGAGATGTTCCGCAAGCTGCTTGGATCAGGGCGAGGCGGGGGACAACATCGGCGCCCTTCTGCGCGGCACCAAGCGCGAGGAAGTGGAGCGGGGCCAGGTTCTGGCCAAGCCGGGCTCGATCACGCCGCACACCAAGTTCAAGGCGGAAGCCTACATCCTGACCAAGGAGGAGGGTGGCCGTCACACGCCGTTCTTCTCGAACTACCGGCCGCAGTTCTACTTCCGGACCACGGACGTGACCGGGACGATCAAGCTGCCGGAGGGCACGGAGATGGTGATGCCGGGCGACAACATCGCCATGGAGATCGAGCTGATCGCGCCGATCGCCATGGACGAGGGTCTGCGCTTCGCCATCCGCGAAGGCGGCCGCACCGTCGGCGCCGGCGTCGTCGCCAAGATCATCGAGTAGTTGTTGGATATCGTGAATCGATTTTTGTCGGCAGAGCAGCAGAACGGACGTTGACCATGGAGAGCCAGAATATCCGGATACGCCTGAAGGCGTTCGACCATCGCGTGCTCGACCAGTCGACGAGCGAGATCGTGAACACGGCCAAGCGCACGGGCGCGCAGGTCCGCGGGCCGATTCCGCTGCCGACACGAATCGAGAAGTTCACCGTCAACCGGTCGCCGCATGTCGACAAGAAGAGCCGGGAGCAGTTCGAGATCCGCACCCATAAGCGGCTGCTGGATATCGTCGATCCCACGCCGCAGACGGTCGATGCCCTGATGAAGCTCGATCTGGCGGCCGGTGTCGATGTCGAGATCAAGTTGAAGAATTAGTCGCGCGGAATTTGAGTTGGAGCAGCGCCAATGCGCACGGGATTGATCGCACAAAAGCTGGGCATGAGCCGCGTCTTCGATGACGGCGGCGCACATGTCCCGGTCACGGTGCTCAAGGTTGATAACTGCCAGGTCGTCGGTGTCCGCACCGCCGAGAAGAACGGCTATACCGCCGTGCAGCTCGGCGTCGGCTCGGTGAAGGTGAAAAACCTGAGCAAGGCCGAACGCGGCCACTTCGCCAAGGTGAAGGTGGAGCCGAAGCGCAAACTGGCGGAGTTCCGGGTCAGCCCCGATGCACTGCTGGAAGTCGGCGCCGAGCTGGGCGCCAATCACTTCGTGCCCGGCCAGTTCGTCGATGTGACGGGAACGACCATCGGCAAAGGTTTCGCCGGCGCCATGAAGCGCTGGAACTTCGGTGGACTGCGCGCCACCCACGGCGTGTCGGTCTCGCACCGCAGTCATGGTTCGACCGGCAATCGTCAGGATCCCGGCCGCACCTTCCCGAACAAGAAGATGGCCGGCCATCTGGGCGTCGAACGGGTGACCACGCCGAATCTGAAGATCGTCTCCGCCGATCCGGATCGCGGCATCATCCTGGTCCGCGGTGCGGTACCGGGTGCGCAGGGCGGTTTTGTCCTGATCCGCGACGCCGTGAAGCGGAAGCTGCCGAAGGACGTGCCGTTCCCGGCCGCCATTCGCGCCGCCGGCGATAGCGCCGCAGCGGAAAAGAAGGAATAGCCGGTCATGAAGCTTCAGGTGACCAGTCTCGACAATAAGAAAGTCGGCGAAATCGATCTCGCCGACGAGGTCTTCGGCCTGCCCGTGCGCAAGGACATCCTGGCGCGCGCGGTGAACTGGCAGCTCAACAAGCGCCGGGCCGGCACCCATAAGACCAAGGGCATCAGCGACATCCAGGGCACGACCAAGAAGCCGTGGAATCAGAAGGGCACCGGCCACGCCCGCCAGGGCAGCCTGCGTTCGCCGCAGTTCCGCGGCGGCGCCCGCATCTTCGGTCCGGTGGTGCGCAGCCATGAAACCGGCCTGCCGAAGAAGGTCCGCAAGCTGGCGCTGAAGACGGCGCTGTCGAGCAAGCAGGCCGACGGCCGGCTGATCGTCATCGACGAGGTGAGCGCGGGCAAGGCGAAGACGGCGGAGCTGGTCAAGAAGCTCGGCAAGCTCGGCTGGCAGTCGGTGCTGATCATCGGCGGCGCGGTCATCGACGAGAATTTCAAGCGCGCGGCCTCGAACATCCCGAATGTGGATGTGCTGCCGCAGCAGGGCGCCAATGTGTACGACATCCTGCGGCGCGAAACGCTGGTGCTGACCAAGGACGCGGTCCAGCACCTGGAATCGCGGCTGAAGTAGGCGGAGACGGGCAATGGCGAAAGCAGAAATGAAGGTGAGCCAGGCGCGGATGTATCACATCGTCCGCTCGCCGGTGATCACTGAAAAGGCGACGATGGGCTCACAGCACGGCCAGGTCACGTTCCGCGTGCCGCTGAATGCGTCGAAGCCGGAGATCAAGGCCGCGGTCGAGAAGCTGTTCAACGTCAAGGTGAAGGCGGTGAACACCCTGCGCACGATGGGCAAGACCAAGCGCTTCCGCGGCTTCATTGGCAAGCGGCCGGACACGAAGAAGGCGTACATCACGCTGGCCGAAGGCCACACGATCGATGTGACGACGGGAGTTTCCTGAGATGGCATTGAAGACATTCAAGCCGACCTCCCCGGCGCGGCGCCAGCTGGTCATCGTCGACCGGTCTGAGCTGCACAAGGGCAAGCCGATCAAGGCGCTGACCGAAGGCAAGCGCAAGTCGGGCGGCCGCAATCATCACGGCCACCTGACCGCGTTTCGCAAGGGCGGCGGTCACAAGCAGCGCTACCGCATCGTCGACTTCAAGCGGCGCAAGTTCGACGTGCCGGCGACGGTGGAGCGGCTGGAGTACGATCCGAACCGCACCGCGTTCATCGCCCTGATCCGCTATGACGACGGCGAGCTCAGCTACATCCTGGCGCCGCAGCGCCTGCGCGTCGGCGACAAGGTGGTCGCGGGCGAACGCGCGGATATCAAGCCGGGCAATGCCCTGCCGCTGAAGAACATTCCCGTCGGCACCATCATCCACAATGTGGAGATGAAGCCGGAAGCGGGCGGCAAGCTGGCCCGCGCCGCGGGCACCTTCGTGCAGCTCGTCGGCCGCGACACCGACTATGCGCTGCTGCGTCTCGGCTCCGGCGAAGTTCGCCGCGTGCATCTGGAATGCCTGGCGACGATCGGCGCCGTGTCCAACCCGGACCAGCAGAACATCGTCATCGGCAAGGCAGGCCGCAGCCGCTGGCTCGGCATCCGCCCGGTGACCCGCGGCATCGCCATGAACCCGGTCGACCATCCCCATGGCGGCCGCACCAATGGCGGCATGCACTGGGTCACGCCCTGGGGCATTTCCACCAAGGGCAAGAAGACCCGTCACAACAAGCGGACGGACGGCATGATTCTGCGCCGCCGCCACGCGGCTAAGAAAGCGTAGAGGAGGGCAACCAATCCATGGCCCGTTCTGTTTGGAAAGGTCCGTTCGTCGATGGTTTTCTGCTGAAGAAGGCGGAAGTCACGCGTTCGTCCGGCCGCAACGAGGTGATCCGCACCTGGTCGCGCCGCTCGACGATCCTGCCGCAGTTCGTCGGACTGACATTCGGTGTCTATAACGGCCGGAAGTTCCTGCCGGTCTTCGTGACTGAGAACATGATCGGACACAAGTTCGGCGAGTTTTCGCCGACCCGTCAGTTCCAGAGCCATACCGCGGCCGATAAGAAGGCCGTGGTGCGCAAGGAGTAGCGCGATGACCAAGAAAGCCCTGCCGCGCCAGCTGGCGGACACCGAGGCGAAGGCCATCGCCAGTGTCCTGCGTACCAGCCCGCGCAAGCTCAACCTGGTGGCGCAGTCGATTCGCGGCAAGCCGGCGAACGTCGCGTTGTCGGAGTTGACGTTCTCCAAGCGCCGCATCGCCAATTCGGTGAAGCGTGTGCTGCAGGCGGCGATCGCCAATGCCGAGAACAACCATCAGCTCGATGTGGACCGGCTCTATGTCGCTGAAGCGACGGTCGGCCGCAGTTTCGTGATGAAGCGCTTCCATGCCCGCGCCCGCGGGCGGGCCGGACGGATCGAAAAGCCGTTCAGCAATATCACCTTGATCGTGCGCGAGCGCGAGGAGACGAAGTAATGGGTCAGAAGGTCAATCCGATCGGCCTGCGCGTCGGCATCAACCGGACCTGGGATTCCCGCTGGTTCGCCGACAAGGAGTATGGCTCGCTGCTGCATTCGGACCTGCGGCTGCGCAAGTTCCTGCATGACCGTCTTTCCCAGGCCGGCGTGTCCAAGATCGTCATCGAGCGCCCGGCGAAGAAGGCGCGCGTGACCATCCATTCGGCGCGGCCCGGTGTCGTTATCGGCAAGAAGGGCGCCGACATCGAGAAGCTGCGCTCGGAGCTGTCGAAGATGACGGGCGCCGAAGTGCTGCTGAACATCCTGGAAATCCGCAAGCCGGAGATCGATGCCCGTTTGGTGGCCGAGAACATCGCCCAACAGCTGGAGCGCCGCGTGTCGTTCCGCCGCGCCATGAAGCGCGCGGTGCAGTCGGCGATGCGCCTGGGCGCCCAGGGCATCCGCATCAATTGCGCCGGCCGTCTCGGCGGCGCCGAGATCGCCCGAGTGGAATGGTACCGTGAGGGCCGAGTGCCGTTGCATACGCTGCGCGCCGACATCGACTACGGTGTGGCAACGGCGATGACCACATACGGCACCTGCGGCGTAAAGGTGTGGGTATTCAAGGGCGAGATCTTGGCCCATGACCCGATGGCGCAGGACAAGCGCGCCCAGGAGCAGCAGGTCGCGCGCTGATTGAGCGCGTCACCGGCAGGGAAACAGAGCAATGCTTCAACCGAGCAGAACCAAGTACCGCAAGGCCCACAAGGGCCGCATCCATGGCGCCGCCAAGGGTGGCTTCTCGCTGAACTTCGGCGCCTTCGGCCTGAAGGCCGTGGAGCCGGGCCGCGTCACCGCGCGCCAGCTGGAAGCCGCGCGCCGCGCCGTGACCCGCCATCTGAAGCGCGTTGGCCGCGTGTGGATCCGCGTGTTCCCGGACGTGCCGATCTCGCGCAAGCCCGCCGAAGTCCGCATGGGCAGCGGCAAGGGCAATCCGGAGTATTGGGTATGCCGCGTGCATCCCGGCCGCGTGATGTTCGAAATCGACGGCGTGCCGCGGGCGCTGGCGCAGGAGGCCTTCGACCTCGCGTCCGCCAAGCTGCCGATCAAGACCCGTTTCGTCGCCCGTCTGGGTGAGGGGAGCTGAGCCATGAAAGCCGCGGACCTCCGCACCAAGACCAGCGACCAGCTGAAGACCGAGCTCACGACGCTGCGGAAAGAGGCGTTCAATCTGCGCTTCCGCAAGGCGAGCGGGCAGCTCGAGAACACGGCGCGGGTGCGCCAGGTGCGTCGCGATATCGCGCGCATCAAGACCATGCTCAATGATTCGGCGCGCGCCGGCTCGTAGGAGATTCGAGAATGCCCAAGAGAGTTCTGGAAGGCGTCGTCGTCAGCGACAAGATGCAGAAAACAATTGTCGTCCGCGTCGAGCGCCGCGTCATGGATCCGGTTTACGGCAAGTATGTGCGCCGTTCCAAGAAGTACTCCGCCCATGACGAAGCGAATGTCTACAAGATCGGCGATCTCGTGCAGATCCGCGAATGCCGGCCGATCTCGAAGAGCAAGCGCTGGGAAGTGATTTCCGGCGGCCGCACGGTCAAGGCCGGCTGAGCGGCATAGGGACGGGAGTATAGAACCATGATCCAGATGCAGACGAACCTGGAAGTCGCCGATAACTCGGGAGCGCGCAGGGTGCAGTGCATCAAGGTGCTGGGCGGATCCAAGCGCAAATATGCGCAGGTGGGCGACGTCATCGTCGTCTCCGTGAAGGAGGCGATTCCGCGCGGCCGCGTGAAGAAGGGCGACGTGCACCAGGCGGTTATCGTCCGCACGGCCTTTCCGATCCGCCGCACCGACGGCAGCCTGATCCGTTTCGACCGCAACGCGGCGGTGCTGATCAGCAAGCAGGGCGAGCCGATCGGCACGCGCATCTTCGGCCCGGTGACCCGCGAACTCAGGGCCAAGAACTTCATGAAGATCATCTCTCTGGCGCCGGAAGTGCTGTGAGCGACGGGCAGATGACGGAGACAGTCTGAACATGGCAACGAAATTCAAGATCAAGAAGGGCGACCGCGTCGTCGTCATCACCGGCCGCGACAAGGGCAAGACCGGCGAGGTCCTGCGCGTGATCCGCGAGGAGAGCCGCGTCGTCGTCCAGGGCGTCAATATCGTGAAGCGGCACACCAAGCCGTCGGCGGCCTCGACGGGCGGTGTCGTGGAGAAGGAAGCGGCGCTGCACATTTCAAATGTGGCGCATGTGGATCCGAAGACGAGCAAGCCAACGCGTATCGGATACAAGGTGCTCGACGGCGGCCGCAAGGTGCGGGTGGCGCGCAAGTCGGGCGAGACGATCGATCTCTGAGGGCAGCGACAATGACACGGTTGCATGAACATTATGAGAAAGTGGTGAAGCCCGCGCTGATGCGCGAGTTCAGCTACAAGAACGCCATGGAAGTACCGCAGCTCGACAAGATCGTCGTCAACATGGGTGTCGGCGAAGCTGTGGCCGATGGCAAGAAGATCAACACGGCGGTCAGCGAGATGGCGGCGATCACCGGGCAGAAGCCGGTGATCACCAAGTCGCGCAAGTCGATCGCGAACTTCAAGCTGCGCGAGAACCAGAATATCGGCTGCAAGGTCACGCTGCGCCGCGAGCGCATGTACGAGTTCCTGGACCGGCTGATCAATGTGGCGCTGCCACGCGTCCGCGACTTCCGCGGCGTGTCGCCGAAAAGTTTCGACGGGCGAGGCAACTACGCCCTGGGTCTCAAGGAGCAGATCGTGTTTCCGGAGATCGACTACGACAAGATTGAATCGGTCCGAGGCATGGACATCATCATCGTCACGACGGCGAAGTCCGATGCCGAGGCCAGGGCCCTGCTGAAGGCCTTTGACATGCCGTTCACGAGCTGAACGGATCGCTGGAGGAATTTATGGCGAAGACCAGCATGATCGAGCGTAACAAGAAGCGCATCCGCTTGGCGAAGAAGTTCGCCGGACGGCGGGAGCGGCTGAAGACGATTGCCAATGACGATACGCTGCCGATGGAGCAGCGTTTCGCGGCACGCCTGAAGCTGGCGGAGATTCCGCGCAATGCCGCGCCGGTGCGGCAACACAACCGTTGCGAGCTGACCGGGCGTCCGCGCAGCTATTACCGGAAGTTCAGGGTTTCGCGCATTGCCTTGCGGCAGCTGGCCTCCACCGGCCAGATCCCGGGCATGGTCAAGTCGAGCTGGTAAGGGAGGTCGAGCAATATGTCGTTTTCCGATCCAGTGGGCGACTTGCTGACGCGCATCAGGAATGCGCAGAAGGCACGTTTGTCCAGCGTTCAAACCCCGGCGTCCAAGCTGCGCGGCAACGTACTCGACGTGCTGAAGCGCGAGGGCTACATCCGCGACTACTCGCGCAGCGAGGAGCAGGCCGGCATGGCCGAGTTCAAGGTCGAGCTGAAGTATCACGATGGCGAACCGGTCATCCGCGAGATCAGCCGCATCTCCAAGCCCGGCCGCCGCGTGTACTCCAAGATCGCCGATCTGCCGCGCATCTATAACGGGCTGGGCATTTCCATCCTGTCGACGCCGCGCGGTGTGATGTCGGACACCGAAGCTCGCGCCGCCAATGTCGGCGGCGAAGTGCTGTGCCGGGTATACTAAGGAGCCGATGAGATGTCTCGCGTAGGCAAGAACCCCGTGGCCGTGCCAAGCGGCGTCACCGTTGCGGTCGATGGCCGCATGGTGACCGCGAAGGGCAAGCTGGGCGAACTGAAGCTGAACCTGGGCGACCAGGTGACCGCGAAGCTTCAGGACGGCAAACTCGTCGTTGCGCCGGTCAACGACACCAAGAAGGCGCGCATGCAGTGGGGCACCACCCGCAACCTCATGCGCAACATGGTCCAAGGCGTCTCCCAGGGCTTCAAGAAGAACCTGGAGATCAACGGCGTCGGCTATCGCGCGGCGGTGCAGGGCAAGATGCTGCAGCTGCAGCTCGGCTACAGCCACGACGTCAATTATCCGATCCCCGAGGGGATCCAGATCAAGTGCGAGAAGCCGACTGCCATCTCCATCACCGGCCATGACAAACAGAAGGTCGGGCAGGTGGCGGCTGAAATTCGCTCCTACCGCGGTCCCGAGCCCTACAAGGGCAAGGGCATCAAGTACGAGGGCGAGACGATCCTGCGTAAGGAAGGCAAGAAGAAGTAAACCATGTCGAAGCCGAAGCAACTCTTCGAGCGGCGCTCAGAGCGCACGCGCACGCAAATCCGGCGCAAGGCGATCGGCCGCGCACGGCTCTCCGTATTCCGGTCGAGCAAGCATATCTATGCCCAGATCATCGACGATGTGAAGGGCACGACGCTCGCGGCCGCCTCCAGCGTCGACAAGGATCTGAAGGCGAAGCTGAAATCCGGCGCGAACATCGATGCCGCGAAGGAAGTCGGCAAGCTGGTCGCCGAGCGCGCGGTGAAAGCCGGGGTCAAGGACGTCGTCTTCGACCGCGGCGGCTATATGTATCATGGCCGGGTGAAAGCCCTGGCCGATGGCGCCCGCGAAGGCGGGCTCTCGTTCTAGAGGTTAGGGAAGCATGGCCAAAGGACCCAGAGGTGAACGCCGCGACCGCGACCGCGATCGCGAGCGTCCGCGGGATCGTGACGAAGCTGAGCTGATCGAGAAGCTGGTCAGCATCAACCGCGTCGCCAAAGTCGTGAAGGGCGGCCGGCGTTTCGGATTCGCGGCGCTGGTGGTCGTCGGCGACGGCCGCGGCCGGGTCGGCCATGGCGCCGGCAAGGCCCGCGAAGTGCCGGAGGCGATCCGCAAGGCGACCGAGCAGGCCAAGCGCTCGATGATCCGCGTGCCGTTGCGCGAAGGCCGCACGCTGCATCACGATGTGCGCGGCCATTTCGGCGCCGGCAAGGTGGTGTTCCGCGTCGCCGAACAGGGTACCGGCATCATCGCCGGCGGCCCGATCCGCGCCGTGTTCGAGGCGCTGGGCGTCCATGACGTGGTCGCCAAGTCGATCGGCACGTCCAACCCCCACAACATGGTCAAGGCGGCGTTCTCGGCCCTGACCAGCAGCAGCTCGCCCCGCTCGGTCGCGGCCCGCCGCGGCCGCAAGGTCAGCGACATTCTCGGCCGCCGCAGCGACGGCGCCGAGGCGACGGAGTAAGGATCATGGCGGCAGCAAAGAAAGGCCGGGTCAAAGTCACCCAAGTCGGCAGCCCGATCGGCCGCGAAAGCAGCCAGCGGGACACCTTGCGCGGCCTGGGGTTGAACAAGATCAACCGGTCCCGGGAGCTCGAGGATACGCCATCCGTGCGGGGCATGATCGACAAGGTCAGGCACCTGCTGCGGGTGGAATCTGTCGGCTGACTACCTATTTAGATTAAGGACGACCGGCGCCAGGCCGGGAAGGAAGCAGGGTATGAAACTCAATCAGCTCTCCGACAATGCCGGATCCCGTAAATCGCGGATGCGCGTCGGCCGCGGCATCGGCTCCACCAAGGGCAAGACGGCGGGCCGAGGCGGCAAGGGCCAGACAGCCCGTACCGGCGTCCGTATCAAGGGCTTCGAAGGCGGCCAGATGCCCCTGCACATGCGCATGCCCAAGCGCGGCTTCAACAACATCTTCCGCCTGAAGCTGGTGGAGGTGAATATCGGCCGTCTGCAGACGGCGATCGACGCCGGGAAACTCGCCACGGGCGAGAAGATCGACGGCGCGGCCCTGGTGAAAGCCGGCGTGCTGCGCCGCGCGCGCGACGGCGTTCGCCTGCTGGGCAACGGCGAGTTGAAGGCCAAGATCCAGATCGAGGTCGTCGGCGCCTCCAAATCCGCCATCGCGGCGGTGGAGAAGGCGGGCGGCCAGGTCATCGTCAATAAGCCGGCGGTCGCAGAACCCGCCAAGGCGTAACCCAGGAAAGCGCCCATGGCGTCAGCAGCCGAGCAACTTGCCGCCACTATCAATTTCGGCGCCATCGGCAAGGCGACCGAGCTGCGCAAGCGCATCCTGTTCACGCTGGGATGCCTGATTGTCTTCCGCCTGGGTACCTATTTGCCGCTGCCGGGCATCGACGCGCAGAACTATCGTAGCCGCGTTCAATACGGTTTCCGGCGGCGTTCTCGGCATGCTGAATTTGTTTGCCGGAGGCGCCGTAGAGCGCATGTCGATCTTTGCGCTCAGCATCATGCCCTACATCTCGGCGTCGATCATCGTCCAGTTGATGTCCGGTATTTCGCCGTCGCTGGAAGCCCTGAAGAAGGAAGGGCAGGCGGGCCGGCAGAAGCTCAACCAGTACACGCGCTACCTCACCGTGCTGCTCGCGACGTTCCAGTCCTTCGGCGTAGCGCGAGGCCTGCTAGGTTCTCAAGGGGTGGTGATCGGCGATCCGTACTGGTTCCAGATCAGCACGGTCGTTATCCTGACCGCCGGTACGATGTTCCTGATGTGGCTCGGCGAGCAGATCACAGCCCGCGGCATCGGCAACGGCATCTCGCTGATCATCTTCTCGGGCATCGTGGCGAACCTGCCGATCTCGGCCGTCCAGACGCTCGATATGGGCGCCAGCGGCTCTCTCGAGATGATCTGGATCATCGGCATCATCATCATGGTCATTGCCGTCATCACCACGATCGTCTTCTTCGAGCGCGCGCAACGGCGCCTGCTGGTGCAATATCCGAAACGTCAGGTCGGCCTGAAGATGTTCGGTGGCGAGAGCTCGCACCTGCCGCTGAAGCTCAACAGCTCGGGCGTCATTCCACCGATCTTCGCCAGTTCCCTGCTGCTGCTGCCGCTCACCATCGTCGGCTTCAGCGGGCAATCCGGCCCGGGATTCCTGCAGCAAGTTTCGCTCTACTTGTCCCATGGCCAGCCGCTCTACATGCTGCTCTATGCCGGCTTGATCATCTTCTTTGCCTTCTTCTATACGGCGGTGGTTTTCAACCCCGCGGAGACGGCCGACAATCTCAAGAAGTACGGCGGCTTCATCCCGGGATACCGGCCCGGCAAGCATACCGCCGACTATCTCGACTATGTACTGACGCGCCTGACCATGGTGGGCTCGCTCTATCTCGCGGCCGTGTGTCTGATCCCCGAGGCGCTGATTTCCTGGAAGTCGCTGCCGTTCTATTTCGGCGGCACCAGCCTGCTGATCGTCGTGTCGGTGACCATGGATACGGTGGCCCAGATCCACTCCCATCTGATCGCCCACCAGTACGAAGGCCTGATCAAGAAAGCCAAGCTCAAAGGCCGCCGCGGATGAAGCTGATACTGCTGGGACCGCCTGGGGCCGGGAAGGGCACCCAGGCGAAGCGGTTGGAGGATTTGCGCGGTCTCCGGCAGCTATCGACGGGCGACATGCTGCGGGCCGCCGTGCAGTCGGGCAGCGAGGTCGGCAAGGAAGCCGATAAACTGATGAAAGCCGGGCAGCTCGTTCCGGACAGCATTGTGATCAGGATGATTGCCGATCGGGTTGATGGTCAGGACTGTGCGAAAGGGGTCATCCTCGACGGTTTTCCGCGCACGGTCGCCCAGGCCCAAGCGCTGGACGCCATGCTGGCCGAACGAGGCACGGGATTGGATGCCGTCATCGAGATGGCCGTCGATGACAAGGCCCTGGTCGACCGAATCTCCGGCCGATTCACCTGCGGCAAATGCGGCGCCGTCTACCACGACTCCTTCAAGCAGCCCAAGAAATCCGGGGTATGCGACGTCTGCGGCGGCACCGAGTTCAAGCGGCGCGCCGATGACAATGCGGCGACGGTCGGCGCACGTCTTAAGGAATATCATGAGAAAACGGCACCTATCCTGCCGTATTATAAGGGAAAAAGCATACTTCGACAGGTTGATGGCATGGCCTCGGTCGAAGAAGTGGCGCGGCAGATCGATGCCGTGCTGGCGGGGGTCTAAATGGTTGACTCGACAGGGAGCCTACCTATAATCCGCCGCCTTGGTCCGGTCGCGAGTTCCGGGCCTTTTCAGCATGCCTTCATCGAGAAATTAGAGGAGCTTACGGCGTGGCTCGTATAGCTGGCGTCAATATTCCCACGCAGAAGCGCGTTTTGGTCGCGCTCACTTACATCCATGGCATTGGCCGGGCGAAGGCGGGGGAGATCTGCACCAAGGTCGGCATTCCGTCCGAGCGGCGGGTGTCTCAGCTGACCGACGATGAGGTCGTGCGCATCCGCGAGTGCATCGACCGCGATTACCGGGTCGAGGGCGATCTGCGCCGCATCGTCGCAATGAACATCAAGCGCCTGATGGATCTAGGCTGCTATCGCGGCCTGCGACACCGCAAGGGAATGCCGGTGCGCGGCCAGCGGACGCGGACCAATGCGCGCACGCGCAAAGGTCCGGTGAAGACCATTGCCGGCAAGAAAAAGACAGTCTGACGCGAATTAACAGGACAGGATCATGGGAAAACCAGCAACTGCGCGCCCCCGCCGCAAAGAGCGCAAGAACATCACTTCCGGCGTCGCGCATGTGAACGCCAGCTTCAACAACACCGTCGTGACGATCACCGACGCCCAGGGCAACACGATCGCTTGGTCGTCGTCGGGCAGCCAGGGCTTCAAGGGCTCGCGCAAATCGACGCCTTATGCGGCCCAGGTCGCGGCCGACAATGCCGCCCGCAAGGCGATGGAACATGGCGTGAAGACACTGGAAGTCGAAGTGAAGGGTCCGGGCTCCGGCCGCGAGTTCGCGTTGCGGGCATTGCAGGCCGCCGGCTTCACGATCACGTCGATCCGCGACGTGACGCCAATCCCGCACAATGGCTGCCGTCCGCCGAAGCGGCGGCGCGTCTAAGAGTTTCGCCCGCCGCCCCGTGACCGGCGGCAGAGGCGTTGAAGGCCGGCGCGATGCCCCAATGGTCGGCGGTGCGCCGGATAAGAAATGACCAGCATGGAACCGGGGTCCGCCCGTTCCCGTAGGTGATGAGGTCGAAGTCGTGATTCAGAAAAATTGGACCGAGTTGATCAAGCCGAACAAGCTGAACGTCGAAAGCGGCGCGGATCCCAAGCGGTTCGCGACGATCGTCGCCGAGCCGCTGGAGCGCGGTTTCGGCCTGACGCTCGGCAATGCGATCCGGCGCGTGCTGATGTCGTCGCTGCAGGGCGCGGCGATCACGTCGGTGCATATCGACGGCGTGCTGCATGAGTTCTCGTCGATCTCCGGGGTGCGCGAGGATGTGACCGACATCATCCTCAACATCAAGGCGATCGCGCTGCGCATGGGCGGCGAAGGCCCGAAGCGCATGCGGCTCCGCGCCGAAGGCCCGGGCGAAGTGACCGCCGGCCGCATCGAGACCGGCCATGACATCGAGATTCTCAATCCGGATCTCGTGCTCTGCACCCTCGACAAGGGCGCGAAGCTGAACATGGAATTCACGGTCACCAACGGCAAAGGCTATGTGCCGGCGTCGCAGAATCGCCCTGATGACGCGCCGATCGGGCTGATCCCCGTCGACTCCCTGTACAGCCCGGTGCGCCGCGTTTCCTACAAGGTCGACAACAGCCGCGTTGGTCAGGTCACCGACTATGACAAGCTGTCGATGCAGGTCGAGACCAACGGCGCCGTGACGCCGGAGGACGCCGTGGCCCTGGCCGCGCGTATCCTGCAGGACCAGTTGCAGCTCTTCATCAACTTCGAAGAGCCGAAGGCTGTCTCCGCCGAGGACAAGGGCGCGGACCTGCCGTTCAACAAGAACCTGCTGCGCAAGGTCGACGAGCTCGAGCTCTCGGTCCGCTCGGCGAACTGCCTCAAGAACGACAACATCGTCTATATCGGCGATCTCGTGCAGAAGACCGAGGCTGAGATGCTGCGCACGCCGAACTTCGGCCGCAAGTCGCTCAACGAGATCAAGGAAGTCCTGGCCCAGATGGGGCTCCATCTCGGCATGGAAATCCCCGGCTGGCCGCCGGAGAACATCGAAGACCTGGCGAAGCGGCTCGACGAGCCCTATTGATCGCCTGGAGTTGAACTACAAACGGGCATGATGCCCGGCCCCGGCGTCCCCTGACCCAGAGCGGTCGCGGCGGCGGGTTGTGCAATCGGCTTCGCGCGCGAAGCCCGGAGAAGAGGAGACGGTCACCATGCGACATGGTCTACGCGGACGCAAATTCAGCCGGACGAGGGCCCATCGCCGCGCCCTGTTCGCCAATCTGGCGGCATCGCTGATCACCTACGAGCAGATCAAGACCACGCTGCCGAAGGCGAAGGACCTGCGGCCGATCGTCGAGAAACTCATCACTCTGGGCAAGCGCGGCGACCTCCATGCCCGCCGGCAGGCCCATGCGGTGCTGCGCAATGACGAGGTGGTGAAGAAGCTGTTCGACGCGATCGCCAAGCGCTACGCCTCGCGCCAGGGCGGCTATACCCGCGTTCTCAAGGCGGGCTACCGCTATGGCGACATGGCGCCGATGGGCGTGATCGAACTGATCGACCGCGACCCCGCCGCCAAGCCGAAGGCTGGCGAAGTCAGACGACGCCGAGGGCGAAGGCGCCGCGGCCTGACACTTTGATGGCGGTACACGCTTCAGAAGGGGCGGTCCAGCGGGCCGCCCTTTCTTGTTTCAGGCCCCAGGTCCTTGGCGCTAGGATCATGCGGGAATCGCTGAAAACGAGCCGACGGAGCAGGCCATGATCGCCGCAGGGAGCAGCCGGGGATTGAAGCTGGCATTGGCAGCGCTCGTCGTATCAGCGGCTGCAGTCACCGCACACCCGTCCCGCGGCGATGAGACGGCGGTTCCGGACTCTGCCGTGCAGATCCGCCTGACCTTCGCGCCCATCGTCAAGAAGGTCGCGCCGGCGGTCGTGAACATCTACACCCGCCGGGTGGTGAAAACGCAGTCGGCCTCGCCGATGTTCGACGACCCTTTCTTCAAGCAGTTCTTCGGGGACGATTCCGGTCTCGGCGGATCGCGGGAGCGCGTGCAGAACTCGCTCGGTTCCGGCGTCATCGTCAGCGCCGATGGCCTGGTTATCACCAACGAGCATGTGGTGCACGGCGCCGAGGACATCACCGTCGTGCTTGGCGACCGGCGCGAGTTCGATGCCACGGTCGTCACCAATGATGAGCGGACCGACCTCTCGGTGCTCCGCATCGATCCCAAGGGTGAGCAGCTTCCGACGCTCGCCTTCGCGGATTCCGAGCGGTATCGAAGTCGGCGACCTTGTGCTTGCCATCGGCAACCCCTTCGGCGTCGGTCAGACGGTGACCAGCGGTATTGTCTCCGCGGTCGCCCGCACCCAGGCGGGCATCTCCGATCTCGGCTTCTTCATCCAGACCGACGCCGCCATCAATCCCGGAAACTCAGGCGGCGCGCTCGTTGACATGAACGGCGATCTCCTGGGCATCAACACGGCGATCTTCTCCCGCAGCGGCGGCTCGATCGGCATCGGCTTCGCCATCCCCGCCAATATGGTGGCGACGGTAGTGGCCGCGGCCGGGCAAGGCGGCAGGCCTGTGCGCCCCTGGATGGGCGTAACCGGACAGCCTCTGACCCGCGAGCTTGCGGAAGGCTTCGGCGTCGACCGGCCGGGCGGCGTCGTGCTCAACCAGGTGCATCCGAAGAGCCCGGCGGCGGCGGCGGGACTGGAGCTTGGCGACGTGATCCTCACCTTCAACGATCACGAAGTACTGGATCCCGCGGGCCTGCGGTTCCGCGTCGCCACCGCCAAGATCGGCAGCGAGGCGAATCTCCGGGTTCTGCGCGACGGCAAACCCGAGGATATCGTCATCACGCTGGTCGCGGCGCCGGAAGTTCCGCCTCGGGAAGAGACTTTGCTGGAGGGCGACAATCCCCTGGCCGGGGCCTCGATCGTCAATCTCTCGCCTGCCGTGGCCGAGGAATTGGGTATCGACGATGCCTGGGAAGGCGTCATGGTCGTTTCGGTGGCACGCGGCAGCCGGGCACGCCGCATCGGCCTCAAGCCCGGCGATCTGCTGCTGGAAGTCGCCGGCGAGGAGGTCAAGTCGGTATCGGAGGTCAAGGACGCGGTCCAGCTTCCCGCCGAGACCTGGCGTCTCAGCATCCGCCGCGGCGGCCAGATCCACACCATCGTGCTCTCCTAGTCGAAGACATGCCGGCCATGCGTCGCGACAGCAGTGCATCCAGCGGCCTGTTCGAGTCTTTGGCGCCGCGGCCGCTGGCCGACCGGCTGCGGCCGAAGTCGGTTGACGACGTCGTCGGCCAGGATCATCTGCTGTCGAAGCAAGGCCCCATCGGCCGCATGATCGCGTCGGGGCGCCTGACCTCGATGATCCTCTGGGGCCCGCCGGGCTGCGGCAAGACCACGCTGGCGCGCCTGCTGGCGGAGCATACGAAGCTGCATTTCGAGCCACTGTCGGCGGTATTCTCCGGTGTCGCCGATCTGCGCAAGGTGTTCGAAGCCTCGCGCGCACGGCGCGCCGCCGGACAGGGCACGCTGCTGTTCATCGACGAGATCCACCGCTTCAACCGCGCCCAGCAGGATGGCTTCCTGCCCTATGTCGAGGACGGCACGGTGATCCTGGTCGGCGCCACGACGGAGAATCCGTCCTTCGAGTTGAACGCCGCGCTGCTGTCGCGGACGCAGGTGTTCGTCCTCAACCGCCTTGACGATGCGGCGCTGGAAAGCCTGCTGGTTCGTGCCGAAGCGACGGAGAGCCGCAAGCTGCCGCTTGACGGGGAAGCCCGGCAGGCGCTGCGCGCCATGGCCGATGGCGATGGGCGCTACCTCTTGAATATGGCGGAGGAATTGTTCGCGCTGCCGGCCGCGGCACCGCCGTTGGACACCAAAGCCTTGATGGCCGCCGTGCAGCGCCGTATGCCGCTCTACGACAAGGCGCAGGAGGCGCACTACAATCTCATCAGCGCGCTGCACAAGTCGCTGCGCGGCTCCGACACCGATGCGGCGCTCTACTGGTTTGCCCGCATGCTGGCCGGCGGCGAGGATCCGCGCTACATCGCCCGGCGGCTGGTGCGCTTTGCCGTCGAAGATGTCGGCCTGGCCGATCCCCAGGCGCTGCCCCAGGCCATCGCGGCCTGGGAGGCCTACGAACGGCTCGGCTCGCCGGAAGGCGAATTGGCGCTCGTGCAATGCATCGTTTTTCTGGGCACCGCGCCGAAATCCAATGCGCTCTATCGCGCCTATGGCGCCGCGCGGGAGGCCGCGAAGGACACGGGATCGCTGACGCCGCCGATGCACATCCTGAATGCACCGACGCGGCTGATGAAGGATCTCGGCTACGGCAAGGGCTATGAATACGACCACGATGCCGCCGAAGGTTTCTCCGGCCAGAACTACTTCCCGCCGGGCATGAACAGGCGGAACCTCTACGAGCCGGTCGATCGAGGGTTCGAGCGGGAGATCCGCAAGCGGCTGGAATATTGGGATCGCCTTCGCCGCGAGCGGGGCTCGGAGGGCGAAGGCAAGTCATGAGAATCATCCTGGCCGTTGCGTTCGGCGGCGCGGTCGGCGCCACCGCGCGCTATCTGATGGCCGGTCAGATCGGCCGCTGGTTCGGCACCAGTTTCCCCTGGGGCACCTTGGTGGTGAATGTGCTGGGCTGCCTGATCATGGGCCTGCTGATGGAGCTGATGGCGCTGAAGTGGTCGGCGACGCCGGCCATGCGCGCCTTCCTCACCGTCGGCGTTCTCGGCGGGTTCACTACATTCTCCAGCTTTGCCCTGGATACTGCGAC
The DNA here is from genome assembly GCA_963851215.1 of uncultured Alphaproteobacteria bacterium. Classification (GTDB taxonomy): domain Bacteria; phylum Pseudomonadota; class Alphaproteobacteria; order Dongiales; family Dongiaceae; genus DATKFM01. The sequence goes on along the minus strand of CAWKOG010000018.1, from coordinate 25,063 downwards.
CCTGGCCGCGCGCCATGACACGATGGCGACGGGGTTCTATGTCGCGGGGTCGGTCGCGCTTTCGATCCTCGGCTTCTACGCCGGCATGATCCTGGTCCGTCACCTCATTCCATGAGCGGCGTGCAGACCCTGACCGTTGCCGCCGACGAGGCGGACCTGCGGCTCGACCGCTGGTTCAAGCGGCATTTCCCAACGCTGACCCATGGCCGCCTGGAGAAGCTGCTGCGCACTGGGCAGATCCGCGTCGACGGCAAGCGCGCTGCTTCCAGTCTCCGGCTCATCGCCGGCGCCGCCGTTCGCGTGCCGCCTTTGCCGCAGCAGCCGGCTCCGCTTGCCACGGAACCGCGGCCCGTCAGCGCCAAGGACACGCGCGCCCTTCAGGCCTCCGTGCTCTACAAGGACGATGACATGCTGGCGATCGATAAGCCGGCGGGTCTGGCGGTGCAGGGCGGTTCGAAGCTCGACCGGCATCTCGACGCCATGCTCGATGTCCTGAGTTTCGGCGCGGCGGAGCGGCCTCGGCTGGTGCACCGGCTGGACCGGGACACCAGTGGCGTACTGCTGCTGGCCCGCAATGCCCGGGCGGCGGCGGCGCTGGCGGAGGCGTTCCGCGACAAAACCAGCCAAAAGACCTACTGGGCGATCGTGGCGGGCGTGCCGAAGATCCGCCAGGGTCGCATCGATCTGCCATTGGCCAAGCTGCCCGGGCGGGCCGGTGAGCGCGTGGTGCCGGACGAGGAGGGCAAGTCGGCGGTCACCGAGTATCGCGTCCTGGATCATGCCGGGCAGAAGGCCGCTTGGCTCGAGATGTGGCCGCTGACCGGCCGCACGCACCAGCTCCGCGCCCATTGCGCGGCCCTGGGTACGCCGATCCTCGGCGACGGCAAGTATGGCGGCGCCCGGGCTCACCTCAATATAGGGACCACCGGCAAGCACCTGCTGCTGCTGGCGCGGTCGATCACCATTCGCGCGCCGGGCGGGCGGAAGGTTACGATAACCGCACCCGTCCCTGCCCATATGGCCGAGGCCTTCGAGGCGCTGGGATTTCAGCCTGGGACTCAGGAGCGTGGTGGGCGTTAACCAAGTTCAGGCGGCCGAAGCCGCAACTCTTCGCGCAGATTTGCCCATGTAATCCATTACTTGACTGCCGGTGTCCGCGGCCCGCCTGCCGCTGCCTTTACGGTCGGTTCACCAATTTTGTTGATAGTCGGACGCGAGCCTGGGCCCGGTGCGGGCAGCGTTTGGAGTTTAGAAATCGATGCGCGTCCTCGCCTTTGCATCCCAGAAGGCCGGCGCCGGCAAGACCACGCTGGCGGGCCACATCGCCGTGCAGGCGCAGAAGAGCGGCAGCGTCGCCGTCATCGACGTCGATCCCGAGGCGCATCTGGCCGACTGGTGCGCCAAACGGGCGGATCAGCCGCTGCGCCATGTCCATGCCACCCAGGCGGATCTGCTGCAGAAGATCGACGCGCTGCGCAACGAAGGCGTCGAGCTCGCGGTCATCGATACGCCGCCGGCGCTCAGCCACTCCATAGAAGTGGTGCTTCAGGCCGCTGATCTCGTGGCCATACCGACGCGGCCCTACGGGCACGATCTCAATGCCGCCAATGCCACGGCGGAACTGGCGCGCCAGGCGGGGAAGCCGTTCGTCTTCATCGTCAACGGCGCCCAGGCGGATGCCGAACTGCCAGCCGACCTGGTCATGACCCTGGCACAGTTTGGTCCGGTGGCGACGACGTCGATCCCGCGCAGTCTGGCCTTTGTCGATGCGATGATCGAGGGGCGCACGGTTTCGGATACCGGCGCCGAAGAAGCGGCGGCCGGCACCATCGCCCAGCTCTGGAAGTATCTGGCAAAGAAGCTGCCCAAGGCCGGGAAACCCAGCCGGTCCAAAGTTCTCACCACCGATGCAGTCACGGCAGCAGCGCCGTCGCTGTTCACGCCCAAGGCGCCGACCCGCAAGGCCGAAACCTTACCGCCGACGAATGAGGCGCCGGTGATTGAGGCTGCTGACGACATGGCCGACGAAGCGAGTAGACCCGAAGTCGCCACGCCGGTGCTCAAGGTGCCGGCAAAGCGCCCGGCGCCGCCGAAGCAGGAACAGATCAGCGAACCCGTTGCAACGACCACGGCAAGTCCACCGCCGCCGCAGACCGGCCGCCGCAAGTCCCGCTGGCGCCTGGTGAAGATCGGGCTGGCGGCTGCCGCCAGCCTGGTGCTGCTGGCCGGTGTCGCGGCGATTGTCGCCGTCAGCAACATCGATCCCCGCGATTACGCCGGGCTGGTGACGACGGCCGTTGAAGAAGCGACCGGCCGAAAGCTGGAGATCAATGGCGACATCGACATCGCCCTCAGTCTAACGCCCGGCGTCGTCATCGAGGATATCACCCTTTCAAATGCCAAATGGTCCGAGCAGCCGCTGATGGCGTCGGCGAAGCGCCTCGAAGTGGAGATCCGTCTGCTGCCGCTGTTGTTCGGCGATGTGAAGATCCGGCGCATCATTCTGACCGGCGCGCAGGTCAATCTGGAGCGCGGCGCTGACGGCAAGGACAACTGGACGTTCGTCACGAACGCGGAACCGGCTGCGGTAGTGCCGGCGAATGATGCAGGCGAAAGCGGCCTCCCGGAGATCCATCAGATCCGCATCGAGGACTCCAAGCTCATCTTCGACGATCGGGCCGCAAAGGAGCATCGCGAGGCCGAGATCAAGCTGCTCAAGCTGACCACCGATGGGCTGGATCAGACATTGGAATTCGATCTGGCCGGCGCGATCGACGGTCAGCCGCTGAAGGCCGAAGGCGAGATCGACAGCCTCAAGGCGCTGATGGATGGCGGTGACCTCGCGATCGACGTCGAGCTGCAATCCGGCGAGAGCCGGCTCGCGGCCGAAGGCAGCATCGAAGCGCCTTACTTTGCCGCCGATATGGATTTGAACGTCGAAGGCAGCGGCCCGACGCTGGCCGAAATCGGCCGGCCCTTCGGCATCGTGCTGGCCGAGCGAGGCCCGTTCAAGATCAGCGGCGCGCTCAGCGGAGGCGCCAAACAGTACAAGGTCGATGAACTCGAGGCGTCCGTGGCGCAGAGCGACCTCAAGGGCAATGCGGCTCTGGATTTCCGCGGCGCGCGGCCCAACTTCACAGGCGTTCTGCAAAGCAATCATCTCGATCTCTCCGATATTCTCGCCGACGAACCGGCAAGCGAAGCCGCGCCGGCGGAACCGGACGATGGCCGCCTGTTCTCCGATGACCGGATCCCCTTCGATGCGATCAAGGCCATTGATGGCGACTTGACTTTCGATGCCAAATCCTTCGTCAGCAACTCCGTCGAGCTGAAAGACGTCACCGGCCGTCTCGTCCTCGCCGACGGTGTGGCGACCTTGTCGCCGTTCCGCGCGGGCATCAGCGGCGGGCAGCTGGTTCTGAGCTCGGTGGTCAATGCCGCGGGCAAGATTCCGGCCGTCACGCTGCGCACCAATGCGGACGGCATCAGCGGCAACGATCTGCTGGGCCTGCTCGGTCTGGATGGCGTGCTCGGCGGCGGCAGCGCCAATCTGGCGCTGGATCTCAATGGCCAGGGCGACTCCCTGCATGACCTCATGGGAACTCTCGGCGGCGCGGCGCAGCTCCATATGGCGGGCGGCTACATCAACAACGAATTCGCGCGCTTTCTGCTGGCCGACATGACGCAAATGATTGCGACAGGCGGCCAGGGCGGCGCGGGCGTGAGCTGCCTGGTGACCTCGTTCGACGTGAAGAAAGGTATTGCCACCAGCAAGAAGACGGTGATCGACGCGCCCGGTGCCGCGATCGTCGGCAGCGGCAGGATCAACCTTGGGAAGGAAACCATCGGCATGCGCTTCGAGCCGGTGGCCAAGCAGATCGGCCTGTCGCAGTTTGCCGTGCCTGTCGATGTGGTGGGTGCCCTGGGTTCGCCCAGCGTACAGCCTGATGCCGTTGCCGGCGCGACGAGAGTCGTGGGCACCACGGCGGCTTTGGCCACGGACAATGTGCTGGGCGCGATCGGCAGCGTCACGGGCCTGACCAGCGGGCAGGCGTCGACTCGCAGCATTCCCTCCTGCGGCGCGCCGGCGCCCATGCCGGCGACTGCCGCCGTCCCGCCTGAGGCGCCGCTTGAGCCGGCCGAGGAAGCTGCTCTGCCGGAAGCGCCTGCCAGTGCAGTGGTCGAACCCGCGCCGGCGACCGCCATGGAACCAGCCGTCGCGCAACCAACCGCCGTCCAGCCGACTGCCACGCAACCAGCCGCGACAGCGACAACAACGACGTCGAAGCCTAAGAAAAAAGCCGCGGCGTCTAACAGCGATGAGAGTACGTTGGACAAGGCCGGGAAGGTCCTTGGCACCGTCGGTACCAGCATCGATGGTTTCTTTGAAGGCAGCACCAGCACCGACACGTCGAACGCCACCAAGGGCAAGTGACGCTTCTCTCCCTGCGCTAAGCTGGACAAGTTTCCTTCGCCATGACATGACCTGCGCCGGCCGCCGGTTTGACGCGCGGCTGTGATTGGTCAAGGGCGAAGGCTTGAAACGCGTCTACAAGAAAGTCGCCGTCGAAGCCGTTGATGGCGGCTATCGCGTCACCCTCGATGGCAAGCCGCTCCATACGCCGGCGCGGGCGCCGCTGGTCCTGCCGCGGCGGAAGCTGATCGAAGCGATTGCCGCCGAATGGGACGCGCAGATCGCAGAAATTCAGCCGGCAACCATGCCGGTCATGCAGCTTGTCTCGACGGCGATCGATCGCGTCGTGCGGCAGCGGGACAGCATCGCCGCCGACACCGCCGGATATGCCGCGACGGATCTGGTCTGCTATCGCGCGGAACTGCCGGCGGAACTGGTGGCGCGGCAGCACAAGACCTGGCAGCCGCTGGTGGATTGGGTGCGGCGCGAGTTCGATGCGCCGCTGACGGTGACCGAGGGCGTGATGCCGCGGCCGCAACCTGCTGAAGCGCTTCAGGCGTTGCGCCGCGCCATCGACGGTCTCGATGATCTGGAACTCACGGCGCTGCAGGCGCTCACCGGCGTGTGCGGATCCCTGGTCATTGCCCTGGCGCTGCGCGGCGGCTTCATCGATGCCGATCAGGCCTGGGCGGCCTCGCAGCTCGACGAGACCTTCCAGATCGAGAAATGGGGCGAAGATGCGGAGGCAGCCAAGCGGCGCCAGGCGCTCCTGACCGATATCCGGAATACAGCGCGCTTTCTGGAGCTGCTGCACCCATAGCTGGCTCAGACGGCGATCGGATTGACCTTCTCCAGCACCGCGTCGGCGATGCGGTCGCTGATCGGCGACGGCTCGGGTATCGCGACATCCACGCCGGCCGCGCGCAGCTCCGCCGCATGGGCATCGTCGTAGGCGCGGGCGACCACCAGCAGCTCCGGCAGGATGTAGTGCACCAGCGCCGCGAGCTGTAGCGCCGCCTTCGGGCTGTCGACGGCGATGACCAGGGCCTGCGCCTCCGCGAGGCCGACGGACTCCAGGATCTCGATCCGGTCGGCGCCGCCGAAGAATACCGGCCGTCCCTCGCGGCGTTCGCGGGCGACGCGGTAGGGGTCGTTGTCGATGGCGATCCAGGGGATGTCCTGGGCATCGAGCCGCGCGGCTACGGTCCGGCCGACGCGGCCATAGCCCGCCAGGATCACATGCTGGGACATGGTTGGCGCCGCTGTTGCCAGGTCGGACTTTTCCAGCTCCGAGCGCTTGCCGATCTTCGGAACCACCTTGTCCGCCAGCCAGGCCAGCGCCGGCGTCAGCATCATCGAAATAGTCACGGAGATGACCAGGATATGCTGCAGGTCGCCCGGCAGCAGATTGAATTTCAGCGCTTCGCCGAACAGCACCAGCGCAAATTCTCCGCCCTGGGCCAGAACCAGCGCCAGCCGCAGTGCCGGCCCCGGCGACAGCAGCAGCCAACGCGTCAACGGAAACAGGATCGCCGCCTTAACGAGGATCAGGCACGGCACGAGGAGAGCGATCGCCATCCAGTGCGCCCTGATCTGCTCCGTCTGCAACAGCATGCCGATGGTCATGAAGAAGAGGCCCAGCAGCAGGCCGCGGAACGGCTCGATCTCGGCCGCCACCTGATGCCGGAACGCGGAGTCGGCGAGCAGGATGCCCGCCAGCAGAGCTCCCAGCGCCATCGACAGGCCGGCCCAATGGGTGGCCAGCGCCGCCATGATGACAATCAGCAGCGTCAGGGCGGCGAAGATCTCCCGCACCCGCGTCGCGGCGATGATGTTCATCAGCGGCCGCAGCGCCAGCCGGCCGACTCCGAGGATCAGCACGGCGGCGATCACGGCCTTGAGGAGGCTTTCGCCCAAGGCTGTGCCAATATCCTCGGCATCGCCCCGCAGGCTTGGCAGCACGACCAGCAGCGGGCCGACGGCAAGGTCCTGGAGCATCAGGATGCCGAAAATGCCGCGGCCGAAGCGGCTGCTGAGCTCCCGACGTTCCACCAGCAGCGGCAGCACGATGGCCGTGGATGACAGCGACAACGCGAGCCCGACGACGATCGCGATCCGCACCTCGAGGCCCAGCAGGATCGCCACCAGGCCGATCACGGTTCCGGTCAACGCGATCTGCGCGATACCCAGCACATAGATGGCCTGCGGCATGACGCGCAAGCGCGCCAGCGGCAGTTCGAGGCCGACCGTGAACAAAAGGAACGCCACGCCCAGTTCCGCCAGGCCGCGCGCCGTCTCGACATCCGACAGCAGATTCAATCCGGCCGGGCCGACGATCAAGCCGGTGGCGAGATATCCGAAGATCGGACCGAGGCGGAGGCGATGGGCAAGGGCGACGCCGATGATCGCGGCGAGCAGAATAACGATGACGTCGACGAGGTAATGGGTGGACGGCTCCAGGCTGAAATCCCTTTGGCTATTGGCGGCAATTCGCGGTCTTTGCGGGCAATCGACTCATGTTGGAGGCTGGCATAATGAGCCTGCTGACGCCATGCACTCTATCGGTCGGCTAAAATCATGAAACTTCAACATTCGAGTACCGCACGCAAGAAGTACTCCGTCAACATGACGAACCGTAATTCGTTGATTCAATTTGTCAATGTGCAAGCCCGCCGCCTGAATATTGAAAGTGCGCCCAAATCCATCTCGGCCGAATAGCGACTTGGAGATCCCTGGCAGGATGTTGTCCGCGCCTCCGAGCGGCATCGCTCAGCGTCATCCTGCGACGACAGCGCACTTCTGCTGAGCATTTCACCGAAGCGTTCTGCGGCAGACCTCTGCGCATCTCGCCTGCGTCTCACCGTGAGACGCACCGTCTCACGTTGATCCTATCGGCCCGCTTTCCACCTCACCACTTGTGGAACATTGGTCGCGAACGGGCAGCGGTCGAATGCATTAACGAAGCGTTAACACTCGACCGCTGGTTTGTCCCGTCGACCCAGGATCGTTGAGATTTTGACTGAATGCGGTATCGCGCCGGGCACCGTGCTTCAACTCCGGCGCTTGTTTGAAAGGACGACTCAATCTTGCGCTACACACTTGCCGTGTTTGCCATGCTTGCCACTGCCCCGGCGGTTGCTGGGGAGTGTGACTTCCTCTGTGGTTCGGATCGGGACAGCCCTGCGGCTTCCCATGTCCAGGCCGACAAGCCGAAGCCCGACCAAGCCGAAACTCCGGACGCTCCAGACCTGGGCGAAAGCGAAGTGACCGAAACCGACCCCAACCCCGATGTCGATGACGGCAAGGGCGACGTCCCGGGCAAAGGCGATGGCGACGATGCCGGCGAAAGCGGCAGCGGCGACACCGGTGACAATGGTGACACCGGCGACAATGGCGGCGACACCGGGGACACAGGTAGCGATACCGGTGATAACGGTGGTGACACGGGCGACAACGGCGCCGACACCGGCGACAACGGTGGCGATACCGGCGACACCGGTGGTGACACGGGCGACAACGGCGGTGACAATGGCGGCGATACCGGCGACAACGGCGGTGACACGGGCGACAATGGTGGTGACACCGGCGACACTGGCGGCGACACCGGCGGCGACACTGGCAACGGTCAGGGCGACGACGGTAACAACGGTCACGGCAATGACCCCGACCATGACGACGACAGCAACCCCGGCAACGGCGGCGGCAGTCACGGCACGGGCGGCAATGGCAAGCCTGACAAGGGCAAGCCAAGCAAGGACAAGCCGTAGTTGATCGAAGCACAGTGGCGCACTTGTTGCGCCACTGTCCTGCTTTCACCCTAAGATGATTTTATAAGCCTGCGCCCTCGACGCGCGGCTGGCAATAGAGCGCACTTACGTCAGCGACAACTCGGAACTCAATTCCAGACACGCTCGCTAGACGTCCAACCAGTGCAGAAATTTTCGCTGTGCTGCTCTTGAACGGTATCGCGCCGGGACCGTGCTTTTATTCCGGCGCCTCTCTGAAGGGACACTGAAGATCATGCGTTACGTCTACTCGATTGCGACTCTCGCCATGTTGGCGATGGTGACTCCGGCGGCTGCCGGAGAGTGCGACTATCTCTGCGGCAACGACAGCGACCGTTCGACCGTTTCTCACGCCAAGGCCGACAAGCCGGAAGCGCCCGAGCAGGACACCGGGCTTGGTGAGTTCGACGTGTCGGAGACGGACCCGAACGATGGCAGCGGCGAGCCGACCAAAGACGGGGACCAGGAAGCGGAAGGCGAAGGTGTCGGCGGTATCGACACCGGTAGCGGTAAGCCACGCGGCTAGTCATCTAAGGGTGACAGCGCAACTTCCTTAACCCAGTTGCGCTGTTGCTGAGGTTGACGCGGCCTCTTCGTGCAACGGAGCTGCTGATTACGACCGTTGGCCGAATCCGGTTGCGGCGGCTCTGCTCTAGCCACACTGCAAGAACCTCGCATGGCATCTGCTGCGCAGTTCCTCGAAGGAGTCAGCCTCAAATCCCTTTGACTTGCTGACCCCTGATCGCGCCCAACTTGTACGGTGAAGGCTGGCACAACAGCCCCGCCGATGCTATTCAGACCATTGGTCGGCGACTGTCATAAAACTGTAACATTCGGGGGCGGCATGCTGGAAATACTTCGCCAATTGGAGGAGAAGCGCGGCCGCGCCCGCCTCGGCGGCGGCGAAAGCCGTGTCGAAGCCCAGCATGGCAAGGGCAAGCTGACCGCACGCGAGCGCATCGAATTGCTGCTCGATGCCGACAGCTTCGAAGAATGGGACATGTTCGTCGAACATCGCAGCAGCGATTTCGGCATCGACAAGCAGAAAGTGCCCGGCGACGGCGTGGTGACCGGCCACGGCACGGTCAATGGCCGGCTGGTCTTCGTGTTCAGCCAGGATTTCACCGTGTTCGGCGGCTCGCTCAGCGAGGCGCATGCGGAGAAGATCTGCAAGGTGATGGACCAGGCGATCCGCGTCGGCGCACCCGTCATCGGCATCAACGATTCCGGCGGCGCGCGCATCCAGGAGGGCGTGGCGTCGTTGGCCGGCTATGCCGACGTGTTCCTGCGCAACGTGCTGGCCTCGGGCGTAGTGCCGCAGATCTCGCTGATCATGGGACCCTGCGCCGGAGGCGCCGTTTATTCGCCGGCCATGACCGACTTCATCTTCATGGTTCGCGATTCCTCCTACATGTTCGTCACCGGCCCGGACGTGGTGAAGACGGTGACTCACGAGAACGTCACGCACGAACAGCTCGGCGGCGCCGGCACCCATACGTCGAAATCTGGCGTCGCCGATCTGGCTTTCGAGAACGATGTCGAGGCGCTGCTGGAACTGCGGCGGTTCATCGACTTCCTGCCGGGCTCCAGTCGCGAGAAGCCACCGGTACGGCCCTGTTCCGACTCCGCCGAGCGCGACGACCTTTCGCTGGATACGCTGATCCCCGCTCATCCGAACAAGCCCTACGATATGCGGGAGTTAATCCAGAAGGTGGTCGACGAGGGCGATTTCTTCGAACTCCAGGCCGACTATGCTAAGAACATCCTCGTCGGCTTCGGCCGCATGGAAGGCTCGACCGTCGGCTTCGTTGCCAACCAGCCGATGGTGCTCGCTGGCTGTCTCGATATCAGCTCCTCGATCAAGGCGGCGCGCTTCGTGCGCTTCTGCGATTGCTTCAACATTCCCATCGTCACCTTCGTCGACGTGCCGGGCTTCCTGCCGGGCACGGCGCAGGAGTATGGCGGCATCATCAAGCACGGCGCCAAGCTGCTCTTCGCCTTCGCCGAAGCGACCGTGCCCAAGGTCACGGTCATCACCCGCAAGGCCTATGGTGGAGCCTACGACGTGATGAGCTCAAAGCATCTGCGCGGCGACGTGAACTACGCCTGGCCGACCGCTGAGATCGCCGTCATGGGGCCGAAGGGCGCGGTGGAGATCATCTTCCGCAATGACGTCGGCGATCCCCAGAAGATCGCCGTGCGCACGGAAGAATACCGCCAGAAATTCGCCAACCCCTTCGTCGCCGGCTCCCGCGGCTTCATCGACGACGTCATCATGCCCCACAGCACCCGCAAACGCATCTGCCGGGCCTTGGCCATGCTGCGGACAAAGCAGGTCGAGAACCCGCCGAAGAAACACGACAACATTCCGTTGTAGCAATCTATGTTCTCCAAAATCCTCATTGCCAATCGCGGCGAGATTGCCTGCCGGGTGATCCGCACCTGCCGCGCCATGGGCATCAAGACCGTGGCCGTGTATTCCGATGCCGATGCCGATGCTCTGCATGTGCGCGAGGCGGATGAGGCGGTGCATATCGGCGCGCCGCCGGCGGCGCAGAGCTATCTGCTGGTCGACCGTATCGTCGAGGCCTGCCGGAAAACCGGCGCCCAGGCGGTGCATCCCGGCTACGGCTTCCTTTCGGAGAAGGAGGAATTCGCCGCCGCGCTGAAGAAGGCCGGCGTTGTCTTCATCGGTCCGCCGGCAAAGGCAGTCGCGGCCATGGGCGACAAGATCGAGTCGAAGAAGCTGGCGAAGAAGGCGAAGGTCAACACGGTTCCCGGCTATCTCGGCGTCATCAAGGATGACAAGGAGGCGGTGAAGATCGCCCACGAGGTCGGCTACCCCGTGATGATCAAGGCGTCGGCCGGCGGCGGCGGCAAGGGCATGCGCATCGCCCGCAGCGACCAGGAGGTGCGCGAAGGCTTCCGCGCCGCCAAGAGCGAGGCTAAGTCCAGCTTCGCCGACGACCGGGTCTTCATCGAGAAATACATCGAGGATCCGCGCCACATCGAGATCCAGATCCTCGCCGATACCCACGGCAACACGATCTATCTGGGCGAGCGCGAATGCTCGATTCAGCGCCGCCATCAGAAGGTGATCGAGGAGGCGCCGTCGCCGTTCCTCGATGCGAAAACGCGGGCGGCAATGGGCGCCCAGGCGGTCGCGCTGGCCGAGGCCGTCGGGTACGCCTCCGCCGGAACCGTGGAATTCATTGTCGACAGCAAGAAGCATTTCTATTTTCTGGAAATGAACACGCGGCTGCAGGTAGAGCATCCGGTGACGGAGATGGTCACCGGCCTGGACCTCGTCGAGCAGATGATCCGCGTCGCTGCCGGCGAGAAGCTGAAGATCAAGCAGAAGGACGTGGCGCTGAACGGCTGGGCCATCGAGGCACGCGTCTATGCCGAGGAGCCGGAGCGCGGCTTCCTGCCATCGATTGGCCGGCTGGTGAAGTATCGTGAGCCGGCGACTGGCGGCGCTGTGCGGGTCGATAGCGGTGTTTACGAAGGCGCCGAGATCAGCATGTACTACGATCCCATGATTGCCAAAGTGGTGGGCTATGGCGCCGACCGGCAGGAGGCGACTGTGGCGCTGCGGGACGCGCTGGACTCGTTCCACATCCGCGGCGTTGGCCACAACATCAACTTCCTCACGGCGCTGCTGAAGAAGCCACGCTTTGCGTCGGGCAAGCTGTCCACCAATTTCATCACCGAGGAATTCCCCGACGGCTTTGGCGGCACAAAGCCGGAGATCGCCGATATCAGGCTGATCAATGCCGTCGCCGCCGTCGTGCATCACCAATACGACCAGCGCGACGCCGCTATCAGCGGCCGCCTGCGCCCGGCGCAGGAGCGGGCCGGCGGCCAGTGGGTGATCGCCAACAACGGCGAGTGCCACATGGTCACGGTGGCGGAGACCGCCGGCGGCTATGCTGTGATCGACGACGAGGCCAGCATCGAGCTGGCCTCCAGCTGGCGGCTGGGCGAGCCGCTGTTCCAGGCCGCGGCGAACGGCCGGCAGGTCACGGTGCAAGTCGAACGCATCGGCACCGGGTACAGAATTTCCCATGGCGGCGTGCAGGCGAAGCTGCGGGTGCTGCCGACGCGCGCCGCCGAACTGCTGGCGAAGATGCCGGTGAAGCGGCCGCCGGACATGTCCCGGTTCCTATTGTCGCCGATGCCCGGTCTGCTGGTGTCTCTGGCTGTGGAGACGGGCCAGGAGGTGAAGGCGGGGCAGGAGCTGGCCATCGTCGAGGCCATGAAGATGGAAAACCTGCTGCGCGCCGAGCGCGACGGCCGCGTCGCCAAGCTGCACGCCAAGCCCGGCGACAGCCTGGCCGTCGACCAGCCGATCGTCGAATTCGCCTGAGGTTGCCATCTTGCTTCAGGTCGTCGCACTTACCCTCACCCTAACCCTCTCCCTGCGGGCAGGGAGAGGGGACAAAACTAAGAAAGTCCCCTCGCCCCACGAAGTGGGGAGAGGGTTAGGGTGAGGGGCGGTACCGAGCATCGCGATCTCTCATGACAACGAGCAGTGACAAGTCCGTCATCGCCCGCATTCACGGCCGCGTGCAAGGCGTCTGGTTCCGCGCCTGGACGACGGAGAACGCCGTCAAGCGCGGCCTGCGCGGCTGGGTCCGCAACCGCGAAGACGGCAGCGTGGAGGCCTTGTTCTGCGGGCCGCCGGCCGCCGTGGATGAAATGATCGAAGCCTGCCGCCGCGGGCCCCGCTCCGCCCGGGTGGAGCGCATCGATCAGATGCCGGCCGAGCCGGTCCAAGAGCCCGGCTTTCACCAGCTTCCAACGGCCTGAGGCGCGCCGTGGCCGCGACCTGCAGCCTGTCCATCGCCGAACTGCGGGAGCGGTTTCCGGCCTTCCGCGTGGCGCTGGTGGTGGCGGACGGCATCGAGATACCCGCTGCTGCCACCGCCGGCGCTGGAGAGTCTGGATCTGCCGACAGCCGCCGCCAAAGCCACGGCTGCGCTCGGCCAGCAGGAGCTGGGGAGCCTGCCGGAACTGAAATGCTGGCGCGACGCCTACAAAGCCTTCGGCGAAAAGAAGACCAGCTACCGCAGTTCGGTGGAGCGCCTGCTGAAGGCCCTCCAGCGCGGTAATGGCCTGCCGCGGGTCAACGCCTTCGTCGACGCCTACAACGCCATCTCCGTCCGCTACCGCATTCCCGTGGGCGCCGACGACCTGGACCTGGTGACGCCGCCGCTATCCTTCCGCATCGCACGCCCCGGCGACACCTTCATCGCCTTGGGCGATGCCTCCGGCGCCGACGATCCGCCGAAGCCAGGCGAGGTGGTCTACGCCGATGCCGCGAAATGTCTTTGCCGCCGCTGGAACTGGTACCAGGATGCCCGGTCTGCGATTCGGCCCTTAACCCGGTGTGCGGTGCTGACTATTCAATCGAACAGCCCGGTGACTGCGGGGCAGGTCGAAGCAGCAGCGGAGGATTTGTGCCGCTGGCACACTGAAACCTGCGGCGGCCGTGCGGCTTGGCGCATTGCTGATGCTTCCAAGCCGGAAATAACCGTGACGGCGTAGCAGGTTCCACGGAGTCCATGGTCGATTCGACGCGTTTTCAGCTCAGCGGGGCGTAATCGCGGCCGGGTTCGCCAACTCCTGCCCCGGGGCGTGGTATGTGGCACCTCCGTGGCATTGGATTTGGCTCCCCGGCAATTCGCATTGCCGAATCCCCTTTAAGTTACTAACGTAACCCTTGGAACGGGGGCCCGTCTGGCGCATTCCGGTCCTTGGTAGAATGCAGTTCAACGAGTTCCAGGAGGTCAGCAATGAAAATTCGCGTTCTGACGATCGCGGTCGTTGGCGGTACGATGCTTCTTTCCGCTCCCCTAGCGACCGTGTCCTATGCGGACAATATGGTCGATCCCAACAAGTGTCAGGCATTAACGGTTGATCTTAAGTATGACCTGATGCTGGTCGGCGCCAGCCACAAGAACTACGACGCCTCGAATCAGGCGATGGCGGCCGCCGAGGATCATCATAAGAAGGGCGAGCATGCCGCCTGTATCCAAACGGCAACGCAGGGCATCGAGGGTCTGGGCCTGCCTGTGAACAGCTATCCCGAATAGCTTGCGGCACGAACTCTGCTAGGTGAGGGGGACATTCCCGGGTGATCCGGGAATGTCCCCTTCGCATTTTTACTGGGCGGCGGCACGCGGCTGATCTTGGGGCAACCCCTCGAAAACCTCGGCAAAAGCGCCTTTCAGCGCCATGTCCAGCTCGGCCATCGAGATCAGGATGCCGAGATCATGCAGCGAGGTGACACCGAAGCGGGATTCCGCGCCTGAGGCGATCCCGCAGGGCACGATGCCCTGGAAATGGGTGAGATCGGGGTCGAGGTTGATGGCAATGCCGTGATAGGCGATCCAGCGCCGCACCCGCACGCCGATGGCGGCAATCTTGTCTTCCCGCCCGCCGCCTCGATCCACCCAGATGCCTACTCGCCCTGCGCGGCGCTCGCTCCGGACATTGAAGCGGGCAAGGGTGCGGATGATCCATTCCTCGAGGTCATGGACATAGCGGCGGAGGTCCGACCCTCGGGGCCGCAGATCGATCATGGCATAGGCCACCCGCTGGCCTGGCCCGTGATAGGTGAACTGCCCGCCGCGGCCGGTGCGGTAGACCGGGAAGCGGCCCGGCTGCAGCAGGTCACCCTCGCGCGCGCTGGTGCCCGCGGTATAGAGCGGAGGATGCTCCAGCAGCCAGACCCGGCCGCGGGCCGTGCCCGCCTGCATGGCCGCCACATGGGCCTCCATGGCCGCCACCGCTTCCGGGTAGGCCTCGGGGGCTTCGCTGATCAGCCATTCCATCATTTGGATCAATCTCTTGGGCCGCCTTCTGGAGGTCGGGGGCGTGGGTTGCTTCGGTCCCCGCGTTTTGGTATTCCCGGCGGCGCCCGAAGGCAAGCGCGACGCCTTCGTAAAGGGGATGCGGTCGTGGCGGAACTGGTAGACGCGCTGCCTTGAGGTGGCAGTGGCAGAAATGCCGTGGAAGTTCGAGTTTTCTCGACCGCACCACTCTCACAAACAGCCGATCTTACGAAGGTTTACCAGCCTGCGTTAATCCGGCACCGGTACTGCTCGGCCCATGGCGCGGCAGGGGGCTGCGGTTATAATCCCGGCCGCTCCGCCGGAATGCCTGCCCGAATAAGACGAGTTCGTCATGACCGACCGCCTGCGCGACAGCGCCCTGGAATATCACCGGCTGCCGCGCCCGGGGAAGCTCGCCATCACGCCGACCAAGCCGCTGGCCAACCAGCGCGACCTCGCCCTGGCCTATTCGCCGGGCGTGGCGGCGGCCTGCGAGGAGATCGTCGCCGATCCCGCCACCGCCGCGCTCTACACCAGCCGGGCCAACCTGGTCGCGGTGGTGACCAATGGGACCGCGGTCCTCGGGCTGGGGGCGATCGGGCCGCTGGCGGCCAAGCCGGTGATGGAGGGCAAGGCCGTCCTGTTCAAGACCTTTGCGGGCATCGATGTCTTCGATATCGAGCTGTCGGAGACCAACGTCGACAAGCTGGTGGATATCATCGCCGCATTGGAGCCCACCTTCGGCGGCATCAACCTGGAAGACATCAAGGCGCCCGAGTGCTTCGAGGTGGAGCGCCGCCTGCGGGAGCGGATGAAAATCCCCGTTTTCCACGACGACCAGCATGGCACCGCCATCATCGTCGCCGCGGCGATCCGCAATGGCCTGCGGGTGGTCGGCAAGAGCCTGGAGCAGGTGAAATTGGTGACGTCAGGCGCGGGGGCGGCGGCGTTGGCCTGCCTGGACCTGCTGGTGGCGCTGGGCTTGCCGCTCGCGAACATCATCGCCACCGACATCAAGGGCGTGGTCTACAAGGGCCGCAAGGAGCTGATGGATCCCCATATGGAGATCTATGCGCGGGACACCAAGCACCGCACTTTGGCCGAGGCGATCGCCGGCGCCGATATCTTCCTCGGCCTCTCCGCGCCCAAGGTCCTGAAGCCTGACATGGTTGCGAAGATGGCCGAGAGGCCGCTGGTCCTGGCGCTCGCCAACCCGGTGCCGGAGATCATGCCGGAGGAAGTGAAGGCCGTTCGGCCTGATGCGGTGATCGCCACCGGCCGGTCGGACTATCCGAACCAGGTCAATAATGTCCTTTGCTTCCCCTTCATCTTCCGCGGCGCGCTCGATGTGGGGGCGACCACGATTAACGAAGCCATGAAGATCGCCTGCGTCCAGGCGATCTCCGACCTGGCGCTGGCGGAAACGTCTGAAATCGTCGCCAAGGCCTATGGCGGGCAGGAACTTCAGTTCGGTGCCGAGTACCTGATCCCCCGGCCGTTCGATCCCCGGCTGATCGTGGAGATCGCCCCGGCGGTGGCCAAGGCGGCCATGGACAGCGGCGTCGCCACTCGGCCGATTGCCGATCTCGAGGCTTATCAGGACCGCCTCAGCCAGTTCGTCTT
This sequence comes from uncultured Alphaproteobacteria bacterium, assembly GCA_963851215.1. Lineage (GTDB taxonomy): Bacteria > Pseudomonadota > Alphaproteobacteria > Dongiales > Dongiaceae > DATKFM01. The sequence goes on along the minus strand of CAWKOG010000018.1, from coordinate 8,402 downwards.
CCGCTCCGGTCTGCTGATGAAGCCGATGTTCGACAAGGCGCGGCGCGATCCCCGTCGGTTGGTCTATGCCGAAGGCGAAGATGAGCGAGTGCTGCGCGCCGTGCAGGCGGTGATCGACGAAGGCCTCGCCAAGCCGGTCGTCATTGGCCGTCCCGGCGTGATCGAGCAGCGGTTGAACCGGCTCGGCCTTCGACTGAATCCGAAGAAGGATTTCGACATCGTCGACCCCGACGACGATCCGCGCTTTGCTGACTACTGGAAGCTCTATCACGGCCTGATGGAACGCAAAGGCGTGACGCCCGACCTGGCGCGCAACATCGTGCGCACGCGGAACACGGTGATCGCCGCCCTGATGGTCCGGCGCGGCGATGCCGAAGCGATGATCTGCGGCACCAGCGGCGCCTTCGACGAGCATTTGAAGCATCTGCTGGATGTGATCGGCCTGCGGCGCGGTGTGCGCCAGTTGTCGGCGCTCACGGCCGTCATCCTGCCCAAGGGCACGTTCTTCGTCTGCGATACCCACGTGATGCATGACCCGAGCGCCGAGCAGATCGTCGATATGACGCTGCTGGCGACAGAGGCGATCCAGCGCTTCGGCCTGGAGCCGCGCGCGGCCCTGCTCTCCCATTCCAATTTCGGCTCCGCTGACACGCCCAGCGCCCGCAAGATGCAGGCAGCGCTGGCGCTGATCCGCGCCAATGCGCCGGAGTTGGAGGTGGAGGGCGAGATGAACGCACAGCTCGCGCTGTCGGAAGAATTGCGGCTGCGGCTGTTTCCGAATTCCCGGCTGAAGGGCCAGCCGAACCTGCTGGTGATGCCGACTCTGGACGCGGCAAATATCGCCGTGGAGCTGCTGCGCTCGGCGGGCGAGGGGCCGCAGGTCGGGCCGATGCTGATCGGCGCCGCCAAGCCAGCCCATGTGCTGACGCCCACGGTCACGGTCCGCGGCATCGTCAATATGAGCGCCGTTGCCGTCGTCGAGGCCCAAGCCGCGAACCCGCAGCCGGTGTAGGCCATGGCCAACCTGGAGCACCAGCCGGACGTTGAAGCCGAGGATGACGAGGACGAAACCGGCTACGGCGTAACCGCCGAACTGGTGCAGACGGTGCGCGGCCTGCTGGAAAGCGGCCAGACCGAGAGCCTGCGCACGGTCATCGCCGAGCTCCACGCCGCCGACGTCGCCGATCTGCTGGAGCAGCTCGACGACGACGACCGGGAAAAATTCATCGAGGCCACCCGCCAGGACATCGAAGCCGAGACTTCTGACCTATCTGGACGAGGATGTCCGTGACGACGTCATGGAAATGCTCGGTCCGAAGGAGGTCGCCCAGGCCTTCACCGAGCTGGAGACCGACGACGCAGTCGACATCCTCGAGGACCTGGACGAAGAGGCAAAGCAGGAAATCCTCGCCGCCGTGCCGGCGGAAGACCGCGCGATCCTCGAGGAGGGACTGACCTATCCCGAGGACAGCGCCGGCCGCCTGATGCAGCGCGACCTGGTGGCCGTGCCCTCCTACTGGACGGTGGGCGAGACCATCGACTTCCTGCGCGCCAGCGGGGATCTGCCCGACGATTTCTACGATCTCTTCATCGTCGATCCCAGGCATACGCCGATCGGCCGGGTGCCGCTGTCCCGGGCCATGCGCAACAAGCGCGCGGTCAAGCTGACGGACATCATGGAGACGGAGTTGCGCTCGATCCGCGTGGATATGGACCAGGAAGAGGTCGCCTACATGTTCCGGCAGTATGCCCTGGTGTCGGCACCCGTCGTGGACGAAGCCGACCGGCTGGTGGGCGTGATTACCGTCGACGACGTGGTGCATGTGATCGAGGAAGAGACGGAAGAAGACCTGATGAGCCTGAGCGGCGTCGGCGAGAGCGATTTCCACGCCTCGGCCCTGGAGACCGCCTGGCGGCGCATGCGCTGGCTGTTCGTCACGCTGATCAACACCATCATTGCGGCGACGGTGATCTCGCAGTTTGACGCTACGATTGAGCAGATTGTCGCGCTCGCCGTGCTGATGCCGATCGTCGCCGCCATGGGCGGCAATGCCGGCATGCAGGTGGTGACGGTCACCGTGCGCGCTCTTGCCACCCGCGACCTCTCGCCCGGCAGCAACATCGCCCGCGCCGTCGGCAAGGAGGTGATGGTGAACGCGATGAACGCCGTGATCTTCGCCGTCATCATGGGCGTCGTCGCCGGACTCTGGTTCCACAGCCAGAAGCTCGGCTTGGTGCTGGCGGCGGCGATGGTCTTCAACATGGCCTGGGCCGGACTGGCCGGAACCATCATCCCCATCGTCCTGCACCGTTTCGACATGGATCCCGCCGTCAGCGCCGGTCCGTTCCTGACCACCACCACGGATGTGCTGGGGTTCTTCTCGTTCCTCGGCCTCGCCACGATGTTTCTGCTGTAGGACTCGCCCACAGGCGCGCTAGTCTCAATGCAAAGGAGGCGTCCATGCCCGCCAACCGCTATCCCGGACTGAACTTCGATCTCGGCGAGACGGCCGATGCGTTGCGCGACACGGTTGCGGACTTCGCCGCTGCGGAGATCGCCCCGCGCGCCGCCGAGGTCGACCGCAGCAACGACTTCCCCGCGGATCTCTGGCGCAAGTTCGGTGCTCTCGGCGTGCTCGGCGTCACCGTCGAGGAGGAGTATGGCGGCGCCGCCATGGGCTATCTGGAACATGTAGTGGCCATGGAGGAGATCAGCCGGGCCTCGGCCTCGGTCGGCCTCTCCTACGGCGCGCACTCGAATCTCTGCGTCAACCAGATCAGCCGGAATGGCACCACCGAGCAGAAGAAGAAATATCTGCCGAAACTGATATCAGGCGAGCATGTAGGCGCTCTGGCGATGAGCGAGCCCGGCGCCGGCTCCGACGTGGTGGGCATGAAGACCCGCGCCGAGAAGAAGGGCGACCGCTTCATCCTCAACGGCAACAAGATGTGGATCACCAACGGCCCGGAGGCCAATACCCTGGTGGTCTATGCCAAGACCGATCCGGAGGCCGGGTCCAAGGGCATCACCGCCTTCCTGATCGAGAAGGGGATGAAAGGATTCTCCACCGCCCAGAAGCTGGACAAGCTGGGCATGCGCGGCTCCAACACCTGCGAGCTGGTGTTCCAGGACTGCGAGGTTCCGGCGGAAAATGTGCTGGGCCAGGTGGGGAAGGGCGTGCGCGTGCTGATGAGCGGCCTCGACTATGAGCGAGCCGTGCTCGCCGCCGGACCCCTGGGCATCATGCAGTCCTGCATGGACACGGTCATTCCCTATGTCCATGAACGCAAGCAGTTCGGCAAGGCGATCGGCGAGTTCCAGATCATGCAGGGCAAGATCGCCGACATGTACACGGTGATGAATTCTGCCAAGGCCTATGTCTACACCGTGGCCAAAGCCTGTGACCGCGGCGAGACCACCCGCAAGGACGCCGCCGGCGCAATACTCTACGCGGCCGAGAAAGCCACCTGGATGGCCCTGGAATTGATCCAATGCCTGGGCGGCAACGGCTACATCAACGACTATCCCACCGGCCGCCTGCTGCGCGACGCCAAGCTCTACGAAATCGGCGCCGGCACGAGTGAGATCAGGCGGATGCTGATCGGACGCGAGTTGTTCGAGGAGACGGCGTAGCCGCTGGGAGTTATCGAAACGGGCATGGTCACAAGCCTGAAGGGCGTTAGCGAACGGAATGATCGAGTGAAATCTCTGGTAGCGCTGTTGCTGATTTTTCTCAGTCTTCCCAGTAGTGCGGGGGAGCTACAGGATTCTTTCAGGAACTCCGGTGATACGGACATTGTCGTCGGCGACTACCGCGGAATGCCCACGGATCATGGTATCACCGAGATGGGGATTGAGCGCACAGTGTGCTTTGGCACCTGTCCTGCTTACACGTTCATTGCCAAGAGCGATGGAACCGTTCGATATGTGGGCGACGCTTTCGTCGATCATCCCGGAACTCGCACCGGAAAGATTTCCGAGTGGCGCTTCCACAGCGTCGCAAACCTTATCCGCGGATCCGACTTCATGAATTTGCATCGTGGCTACACCGCGCGGGTAACTGATAATCCGACGGTCTATACGATGGTCGTGATGAATGGCGAGCGAAAGATCGTTCTCGACTACGCCCATGCGGGTCCTGATATCCTGTGGGCCGTTGAGCAATTGATCGATAATCTGATTGACGACGTCGAATGGGATCAGTGAGCTATCCCTGCTTCCTTTGGAACTCCATCCTGGCTGCGAACGTTTAGAGGCTAGTGCATAGCTTTAGGCGACTAATGCTGATCGTGGCGTTGCCGCCGCTGGTCTTCTTGGTGGAGGCCGGCTAGTACACGATTGTCGCGCTGTTGTTCTCGTCCAGTCGCCCGCGCGGGATGTATTTGTACTCAAAGCGCTGGATCGATCGCCTTGCCGGCGCGGTTCTCGGCGTGCTGGGCCTTCGGTTGATCTTTGAGGCAGCGCGGCCGGCCTGAAGTGCGGACAGACGCCCCTTGGAATCGAACGGCGGCATTCCCATTTATTCGGCGGCTACGATTAGGAGTGCCTGACACCCCATGCTTTACCTCCTCGCGCTGTTCTGCTCGCCGCTGGCGCTGCTGCTCACCGGCCGGATCTTCCAGGCGATATTCAACCTGCTGATCTATGTCGGGGCGATCGTGCTGTCGATCACCATTGTCTTCTGGTTCCCGGCGGGCGTGATCGTCTGGGGTATCGGTGTCGCGCACGCGATACTGGTGATCAACAACGACCGCGAGAACCGCCGCAACCGCGCGCTGGTCGAAGCGCAGCGGCGGGAACCGGGTTAGCCTGCTCGTTTCTGAGAAGGTGCGGCGTAGCTCAAAATAAAATCCCCTCTCCCCACCGGGGAGACAGGGGGTGAGGGGGCTCCGCGCGGAAGCGCGCAAAGACTGCCTACGCTATATCAGATGCGACTGACCGATCTTTGAAACAAGCTCCCTCAGCGCCTGCTGTTGATTGGTAAATTCAACTCGCTGATGCGCTGCCGCGCACGAAACCCCTCACCCCCTGCCCCCTCTCTCCCAAGTGGAGAGGGGGAATTCGTGAAGTGCCAAATCCAAACCTTCATCGACCGACGACTACCCCGCCGCCGACACCGGCTCGTAGTGTTCCACCGTTGGGAACGGGTCGTAGAAATGGTGCAGCAGCGCCTTCCAGCGGCCGTACTCCGCCGATTTCCGGAAACCTTCGGTGTGATCCTCCAGCCGCCGCCACTTCACCAGCAGGATGTACCGGTCGGCCTGCTCCATGCAACGGCGGATTTCGTGGCCCTTGTAGCCGGGCATGCCGGCGATGATGGGCGCTGCTTCGTGGAAGGCGGCTTCGAAGGCGGGCGATTGGCCCGGCTTGATGTCGAGGATGGCAACTTCGAGGATCATGATGCACCGGAGAATGAGGCGCGACGGGCGGGAAGTTTCCTTGTGCCGCGCCCGGAGTGCAAGCGCTTCTCCCGCCATTGCTGGCGCCCGGCCGGAATGACAATATCGCCGCTCCTAAATGGAGGCTGATGTGGCGCGCAAACTGATTTCCTCGGGCTCGAGTTTCGAGAAAGCGGCGGGATATTCGCGGGCGGTGGTGGATGGCGAGTGGGTCTTCGTCTCCGGCACCACCGGCTTCGACTATGCGAAGATGGCGATCTCGGACGATCTGGCCGAGCAAGTGCGGCAGACCCTCCGCAATATCTCGGCGGCGCTGGCCCAGGCCGGCAGCTCGCTGCGCGACGTGGTGCGCGCCAACTACATCGTGCCGAATCCGGCCGACTGGCCGAACATCGTGCCGATCCTCGGCGAGCATTTCGGCGAGATCCGGCCGGCCTCCACCGCCATCGTCGCCGGCCTCGTCGATCCGCGCATGCGCATCGAGATCGAGGTGACGGCCCGCCGCGCCGTGCGGCCGCCGTCATCGGCCGCCGCGCAACGCCGCCGCACCGCCAAGCCGAAAGCCAGGAAGAAGGCGGCCAAGCGCGCCGCCAAGAAGGGGAGACGCTAGGGATGGTCGAGCAGCTCACGGAGATTCCCGCCCGGCGCGGCAAGGCCGTGCATGTGCCGCAAGGTCATGTGCTGAAGCTGATCAACACCCACGGCACCCAGGTCATCGACACCTGGGCCTTCAATGCCGCCGATCTGCATGAGTTCATGTCGCTGGAACATACGCGGCCCCATATCGGCCATATCATCCCGAAGGTGGGCGACGTGATGTTCACCAACAAGCGGCGGCCGATCATCACGCTCCTCGAGGACACCTCGCCGGGCATTCACGACACCATCGTCGCCGCCTGCGACCGCTACCGCTACAAGTTCCTGGGCGTCGAGGGCTATCACGACAACTGCACCGACAATCTGTTCTCAGGCATGGCGGAACTGGGCCTGACGCCGCCGGAAGTGCCGAGCCCGCTCAATATGTGGATGAACATTCCGGTGGCGGCTGACGGCAGCATCTCGTTCCAGCCGACGGTGTCGAAAGCGGGCGATTTCGTTCTGCTGCGGGCCGACATGGATGTGGTGATGGCCTTCTCCTCCTGCCCCCAGGACATCCTGCCGATCAATTCCAACAAACCCGTCGAATGCCATTTCCAGGTGATCTGAGCCATGCCGACCGTCCTGATCACCGGCGCGAATAGAGGCGTCGGCCTGGAATTCGCCAAGCAATATGCGGCGGAGGGCTGGCGCGTCCACGGCGCCTGCCGCGATCCCGGCAACGCGACGGCGCTGAAGGCCATCAAAGGCGATGTGCAACTGCATCCCCTGGAGGTCACCGACGAGGCGCAGATCGAGGCGCTCGCAAAGTCCCTCGGCAACGAGCCCATCGATATCCTCATCAACAATGCCGGCATCATCGGCCCGGATGACAGCTTCGGTGGCACTGATGTCGAGGGCTGGATGCAGACACTCCGCGTCAATGCCCTGGCGCCGGTGCGGATCGCAGAACGGCTGGTGCCTAATCTGGAGCGCGGCGAGCGCAAGGTGATCGTCAACATCACCAGCCGCATGGGCAGCATCGCCGACAACAGCAGCGGCGGCTCCTATGCCTACCGCACCAGCAAGGCGGCGCTGAACATGGCCGCCAAGAGCATGGCCATCGATCTCAAGCGCAAAGGCATCAAGGTGATCGTGTTCCACCCCGGTTGGGCCAAGACCGACATGGGCGGCCGCAGCGCCACGGTGCCGGTGGCCGACAGCGTCGGCGGCATGCGCACGAAGATCGCCGCGCTGACCGCGGCGGACAGCGGCCAGTTCTTCAGCTACACCGGCCAACCGATCCCCTGGTAGGAATATGCATGGACGATCTGCACAAATCATCAACTGGCTTCCACCTCGCCCAATTGAATATTGCCCGCGCCCTGGCGACCATGGATGATCCGCTGCTGCAGGATTTCGTCGCCGCTCTGGACGACGTGAACGCGCTGGCCGAGCGCAGTCCCGGCTTCGTCTGGCGCCTGAAGAGCGACAGCGGCAACGCCACGGATATCCGCGCCTATGACGATCCCCTGATAATCGTCAATCTCACGGTGTGGGAGGACATCGACGCGCTGTTCGATTTCACCTACCGCAGCGGCCACGCCAAGATCATGGCCCGCCGCCGCGACTGGTTCGAGAAGATGTCGCAGCCCCACATGGTGCTCTGGTGGATTCCGGCCGGGCATCTGCCGGATATGGCCGAGGCCAAGGAACGGCTGGATTTGCTGCAGCAGCGCGGCCCGAGTCTGGAGGCTTTCACCTTCAAGGTGCGGTTTCCGGCGCCTTCAACCGCTGCGTCGGATCTCGTTACAGCGAAATAGGCGAGGGACCGATGGCCGCGCCGATCGACTTCTATTTCGATTTCTCCTCGCCCTACGGCTATCTGGCGTCGACGCAGATCGATGCGCTGGCCGCGCGCCATAACCGGGAAGCAACCTGGCGCCCCTTCATGCTGGGCGCGGCGTTCAAGACCACCGGCCAGTCGCCGCTGACCCAGCAGCCGATGCGCGGCCCCTATCACTTGCGGGACTTCGCCCGCTCGGCGCGGCTGCTGAATGTTCCCTTCAATCTGCCGGAGCCGTTTCCGTTTCCGGCGTTGGCGGCGTCGCGGGCCTTCTATTGGCTCGTCGACCGCGAACCCGCACAGGCAAAGGCGCTCGCCCGCGCCGTCTACCACGCGGCCTATGGCGAGGGGCGTGACGTGCGCAGCGTCGACTCCGTCGCCGCCATCGGCCAGCGCCTGGGCATCGATCCCGCGCCGCTGCGCGAAGCCATCGAGCAGCCGGCGATCAAGGAACGGCTGAAAGCGGAAACCGACGCGGCCATCGCCCGCGGCGTCTTCGGCTCGCCCTTCGTGTTCGTCGATGGCGAACCGTTCTGGGGCCATGACCGCTTCCCGCAGGTGGAGCGCTGGCTGGCGAATG
>CAWKOG010000017.1:0-706209 GCA_963851215.1 uncultured Alphaproteobacteria bacterium | reverse complement strand
CGCCGGTCATGCTGTCCGCGCCGGCGCCGCCATCCAGAAGGTCGCCACCTGCGCCGCCGAACAACGTGTCGTTGCCGCCACCGCCGATCAGGCTGTCGCTGCCGAAGTTGCTGCTAAGAAAATCGGCAAACTTCGTGCCGGTGACCGGTTGTTCGCGAGACTGCCACCGGTCGAAAAGCTGACCGCGCCGACAGTGAAAGCGTAACTCTCGACATCAGCAACTCCCGACAGGATTGACAGGTCGGTGCGAATTTCGTCGAAACCCTCGCCACCCGCGACGTGATCGCCGCCGTTGTCGATAATGAACAGATCATTGCCATCGCCTCCCTCCATCTCGTCGGCTCCCGATCCGCCATCGAGCGTATTGTCGCCGCTGCCGAAGGCACTCCAGAAAATCGTTGCCGGCAAATCCCAGGAGCCTGACGCCGCCGTCGAAGGCCGAAAGTATTGCGTTATCGAGCGCATTGCAGGTTACCAGCGAGGCATTGTCCAGCCTACCATTTTTCCAGGTTTGCACCCAGCACAAAAGTCCGCCTCCGCCAGATAGGCGACAAAATCGATCCAGCCGGCGATGCCGGCCACCCAATTCCTGAATGCGATTTCCCTTCCAAGAGATGATGTAGGTATCGTTTCCATCGCCGCCGATAAGAGATAGGGACCCCGCACCGCCGTAAGAATATCGACGCCCTGGCCACCCTCCAGCGTGTCGTTGCCCAGGCCACCAAGGAAATTTTGTTCACCAATCCACTTCCAACAATTCGATTGCTGAGATCGTTACCTTCACCGATTCCGAGAATCAGCAGGAGATTGATGAATTGTTCAGTGAAGGTCAAAATTCTCTATTCGAGCTGCCTGCAAGGGAGAACGACACCCTCGCTGAAAAAACATATCGATTCCGGCAAGGAATCGCCAATTACCGTCGTTTTGCGGAGTCAAGACAATGTTGTTCGTTGCCGTCACCGCCCGACATGGCGGCCATTTCCGAACCCCCGCCATCGAGCGTATCGTTGCCGCCGTCGCCGATCAGAGTTATCGTTGCCATCATCGCCGAAGAGCTTGTTCGCTCCGCCATTGCCCAAGATGGAGTTGTTGAGATGCATTGCCGGTGCCATTGATCGCAGCTTGCCAGTCAGCGTTAAGTGCTCGATCTCGCCGGTGTCGCCTTAAGCGAATAGGTCATGCTTGTCCGCACCCGGTCGACTGCCGGTTGAGCCGGAGTCACGGACGATATCGCCAATATTATCCACCACGTAATGTCTCCGCCGTCTCCACCGTCCATCAGGTCAGTGCCCTTGCCGCCGTCGAGCTGTCGATTTCATCGAGCCCAAGAAGCGTGTCGTTCCGTCGAGTCCAGAGAGGGTTCATCGGTAAGCGTGCCAATGAGGCCGTCGCTCAGTTTCGTGCCATTCACAAAGGCCATCGTTATTTCCCTATGTTTTCGTTGATTGTTGTTCTGACGGTCTCGATGAGCTCGTCGGAGATTGCCATGGTCATGCGAAGGCGAAATCGCCGTCGTTCAGCGTGGTGACCTGCGTGTTCTCCAGCACCAGGCAGTCGCTCCGGTCGAGCGTGATGTCCGTGTCGTTGCCGCGCTGGCTGCTATGGGATTGCAGGTCCGCGAAGTTCGAGAAGAACGCCGCGACGTTGACGACATCGCCGCTCGCAGCGCCGGCACCGAAGTCCGCGATGCGGGTCGTGCCGGATCCATTTTCGATGAAGACGAGGTCGTCGCCGCCGCCGAGAACGAGGTCTCCGGCGATCAAACCGCCCTTGCCGGATACAAAGGTGTCGGCGCCTCGCCCAGGACGACATCGCCGACGATGCGGCCGTGATTGACGACGGTCTCCTCGCCGTCGCCGCAGAGGATGGCGACGCCAGCGCCCTTGATAAGGCCGGAATTCTCCAGGCGGCAGACGTGTCGGCGTTCGACAAACTGTCCCGCTCGATGACGTTGAGTTCGACCCCGGCGGAATCGGCATTCTTCGATAGGATGACGCCCGACCTGCCGTTTTGGACCAGCGCATCGTCGCCGGTCACCGACCACCCCGGCGGCCCGGAACGGCCCGAACGGATCGCCGTCGAACTCGCCGCCATCGGCGATGATCCGGCCGCTGTTGATGAGCTGATTGTCGGTGCCGCAGAGGACGACGCCGGCCGCGCCATCACCCTGGGTTTCGACCACGCCGCTATTCCGGATCACGCTGTTCTCGGCGGGAATGAAGCCGACGAAGCCGCCCAGCAGCGGGGTGCTGGTAGGCCGAGGGAGAGGCCAAACGCAAGGTTGCCATCGGTCGTGATGTGGCCGGAATTGCCAATCTCAAGATCGATGCCAACGATCCCGAACAGCGGCACGCCCAGCGGCCTTGATGCCGCCGGAAAGGTCGCCATGGGCTTCGATGCGGCCCGAGTTGCTGGCGTGATGGCCGTCGCCAAGGCCGAGCCATGCCGACGCTTCCATCGCTGTCGATGCGGATGAGGCCTCTGTTGGCCAGGTCCGTATTCACCGCCACGCCTTCGACGCCCACGCTCTTCGTCGGCGTCGATCAGAATGGTGCCGCGATTGACGGCGCTGGCGGCCTCGCCGAAGCGAAGACGGCCGTGTTCGCCTCGCCGCCGACCGTCGCCAGGCCGGCATTGACGGCGCGCGAGCCGTCGCCCGACGACCGCGATCACGGACGACCCGATCGCCGCGCTGTCGACAACGCCGAAATTGACGACCACGCCGTTCGCGCCGACGCCGCTCAAACCGGAGGAGCACATCACCATCGACGTGAACGCGGCCGAAATTGGCGATGTTGAACCGGTCGCCTTCGGCGGTGATGCCTTCCGCGAAGATCTCGTCGTCCTCGACGCCGGGATCGGATCGAGCCGGTCGCCGTGGGTCTCAACCCGGCCGAAATTCACGATCCGGGCGTCATCGCCGCGGACCAGAATTCCCGCCGCGCCCAAGCCGCTGGTTTCGATCCGGCCGAAATTGCGAACGGTCACATCCGCCGCGCCGGCGAAGATGCCGTTTGCGAGATCGCCTGATGTCGCCAAATGGCCGAAATTGAAGACGCGCTCGCCGGGCTTGGTGGTGGTCAGCGCATCGTCATCGATGGCCGATGTGAGGATGTTTGCGAAATTGACGATCGTCATGCGGGCCTCCTAGGGTTGCACCCGGTGGGAACTCCTTCGTTGCGTGAGTCCCCCACCGAGTCGTCGTGCCGATTTGCCCAAGCGCGTTCTGCTTCGGGCTTAGCCAGTGAGCTTCTCCGCTAGAAGGGATCGCCCCAGGCTCCCGGCACCCAGCAATGCGAACAGAGTCCGAACCGCCATCTGGAAGGGAGGCCGCGCTTGGTGTCTTTGCTGCCGGTTGCCGGCTGACAGGCGGGTTTTGCTTCGCCGTCGATATCCGCGCCGGGCGATATCTCCGACAGGTTCTGGCCGCTATCGATGTATGGCTCAACCGCACGGGCTTCATTCATTGCCGACCTCCGCTCATTGCTCTGAAGGAGCCCTGCAGCCTGAAATCGCTGGCGGGCTCGTTTTTGCGCAGGTCCAGGCTACGCGCGGCGCAGTTGCGGCGCGTCGGGGCAGGCACCCAATTTTCGGTCGGGGACTACCTAAATTTCGCCGGCAGCGGCGGTCTGTCGGCGGGCAGAAGCCAGGGCTCGCTGCGCAACCGCAGCATCACGTCCATCCGGTTGGTCGCGTTCAGCTTGGCGAGAACGGCGGAGACGTGGTGTTCGACGGTGCGCGGGGAGCGCGCCAGCCGCCGGGCGATATCCCGGTTGGTCATGCCCTGGGCGATCAAATCGAGGACCTCGATTTCACGCTGGGTCAGCCCGAGCGGATGGCCGCGCGCGGAGGCGTAAGGTCCGCGCCGCGCCTTGGGCAGTTGGCCGGTGACGCCGAGTTGGCCGGCCATCCGGCGCGCCAGCAGGGCCGCAGGACGCGCCTCGATCGCCTCGAACATGGACACGGCGCGGGACAGCGCCTCGCCACCTTCGGCCCCGCCGACCTGCGTCAATGCGAGCGCCGCTTCATAGGGCAGCCCCAGCCGCGCCCATTCTTCCGCGGCGGTCAGGGGATCGCCGCGCAATTCGGCCGCCGGCGGCGCAGCCGCCCGCGAAGCGGCAGGGACGGCGGCATCTTCATCCCGCTCCGCCGGCACCAGGTTGCCAGCTCGCCGAGTTCCCAGGGATCGAAATTGTCGAGCCGCATCGCCGAGAGTGCGGCCAGCTGCTCGTGGCAGGCGCCGAGATCCTCGGCCAGCCAGGCCGCCTCCGTCAGCGCCAGGCGGACCGGCGCGATGTTCTGCGGCTCGCCGGTCGCCAGGCCTTCCTTCACGCCTGCTCCAGCAGGGCGGGGCCGTCAGGCTCGCCCAGGCGCACGCGCACCCGGCCCAGCACGGTGAGGGCCGGCAGGCGCATCACCAGCGTCAGCCGCTCCAGCCGCATGACGCCGCGCGCGATCGTCTCGGCTTCGCGGAGACGGCCCTGCTCTATGCGCAGCTGCGCCTGCCGGCCGACGAGATAGTGAGTCCAGGCGTCCAGGTCATGCCGCGTGTCGAAGGCGATGCCTTCGGCCAGGATCCGCTCGGCCAGCGCGAAGTCCTTGAAGACCACCGCATATTCCGCAAAGTTGGTGTAGGCGCGCGCGGCCTGCTCATGAAAGCCGTGCTCCAGCGCCAGCGCGAGGCTTTCCTCGATCCGTTCGCGGCCGCCCGGCCGACCAGCGAGCAGGAGCGCGGTGCCGACATTGTTGAGGGCATGAACGCGGGTCTCCACTTCGCCCATTTTCTCCGCGAGCGCGATCGCGCGCAGGCCCCAGTCGACCGCCTCATCGACGCGGTCATTCAACATGTGAAGCTGCGAGCGCGCGCTATAGGCCATCGCGAGTTCCGGTCCCGGCGGCAGGCTTTCAAGTTCGCGCACGGCCTGGTCGGCGTAATCGTTCGCGTGCTGAGCCTCGCCGCGATACCAGTGCAGCCGCGACAGCCAGCGCAGATTGAGCGCCGACTTTGTCGAGGCGGCCGAGCTCTCGCCACAGCGCAGTGGCGCGCTGCCGCGCCTCGATGACCTTGTCGTCGATGCGCAGCGCCAACCCGGCCTCGTAGGCCCAATCCTCGTAACAGCTGCGCCGCCAGTGCCGGCGGCGCCTGCGATACATAGCGCAGCGCGGTCGCCAGGTGCGCCGCGGCCTGCTGATGGGCGCCGAGGCGCGCTGCCTGCGCCGCGGCCTGTGGAGCCAGCTCCAGAACACGCACGCCATTGTCGGCGCCGGCGGCATGGTGCACACGGCGCGACAGCGATGCTTCGCCTGGTCGCCGGGACCTCGGCCAGCGCCGACTCGACTTTCGCATGGAGGGCACGCTGGGCGGCCGGACTCAGCCGGTCGAGTGTCGCCTGGCGTGCGAGCTCATGACGGAACCTCACGGCGCCCTGCTCGTCCCGCTGCAGCATGCCGCGGGCGACCAGCTGTCCACCGAGGCATCGGCCTCCGCGCCCAGAAGCGCGCGCAGCAGCCAGCGTTCGACGCTCCAGGGAACGATGCAGATCGCCTCCAGCACGTCCGCGCTCGGCTTTCGCCAGGCGTGAGAGTCGCGACCACACGGCATCGCGCACGGAAGGCGGAATCTGCGACCGGCATCGGCGTCGTTGCCGCCAGCAGCTCGGTCACGAAGAAGGGATTTCCTGCGGTGACCCGATGCAGGTCGGCGCTCGACCGGCCCGACTGCTGTGCCAACAGAGCAACGCCCTCTGGTGACAAGGGCTGCAGTGCGATGCGTGTGATCGCGGCCGGCGGCAGATCGCCGAGCACTTGCGTCAGCGGATGCTCGACGCCGATTTCGTCGCTGCGCAAGGTCAGTACCAGCAGGGCGCGGACGAGGGGCATGCGGCGCCCGAGATATTTGACGAGGTCCAGCGTCGCATTGTCGGCCCAATGCACGTCTTCGAACACCAGGACCGTGGTCTTGGCCGCTTCCTGGAGCGAATTCAGCAGCGTCGGAAATAGCCGCTCGGGTGCCGCGGCCTCGTCCAGGAGCGCGGCAACCCGCGGATCGAGCATCGGCGCCATGTCCTGCAGAGGCCCCAGCGGACGCGGCGTAAACAGCGCTTCGCATCCGCCCCATAGCACGCGGTACTTGTCGCCGATTTTCCGGGTAAACTCGCCCAGCATCGAGGTCTTGCCGATCCCCGCCTCCCCGCCAAGGATCACGGTGCCGCCATGACCGGCTGCGGCGTGGCGAGCAGCGCCGAGCAGCGATTCAAGCGCCTCGTCTCGCTCAATCAGCATGGGAATTTATCCGGAAGCCCCCTTGTGCCTAGGCTGGATTTGACCCACCCGCTGGCGGAATCTTGAATCCGTCTCACGAACCAGACGATCCGCGTTGAAACCGGCAAGCTGTGATTGTTGTCACAATGAGGAAAACTTTCCCGGCACGGCTGCCGCCCAGCCTTGCCACCTGCGGCTGCCGGGGACCCTTTGCAGTCTCCTGCGGTAGCGGCGCCTGTCATCGTATGGACATACGAGACCGGTAAACTCTTGCCGCTGTTTCCACGACCATAGGCTGTCGGGCCGTTAAACTGGCTGATTCGCCAGGGAATTGGTTCCGGTGATCAAGGACGAGGGAGGTGCGAACTTGGGCATAACTCTCGAGGACTATTCCGATCTGGTCGGCCGCATCTATGACGCGGCCCTAGATCCGCAGCTCTGGCCGGAGACCCTGGAGCGGGTGGCCGGGGCGGTCGGCGCAACGGCTGGCGGGCTGATGCTGACCGATCCGATCCGGCAGCGTTTCGCCGCCGTTTCCGTCGGCGTGAGTCCCGCCGCGGTCGAGGCCTACAACAAGTATTATTGGCAGGTCGACCCGATGGCGCCGGTTTTGGGCCGGATGCCCACCGGATTGCTCTTTACCGACCGGTCTGTGGTGCCGAGATCGGAATTGGAGCGGACGGAGCTGCACAACGACTGGGCGCAACCGCAGGCCTCGAGGATTCGGCCTTTGCGATATTGCTGCGGGACGGTCCGGCCTTGGGCGCTTTCTGCCTCGGCGCTTCCAAACGCGTCAACGCCTACGAGCGCTCGGACTCGATGCGGCTTCTGCAATTGCTCGTCCCGCACCTGCAGCGGGCGGCGCGGTCCCAGTGGACGATGGACTGCGCCATTGCCGGCCGGAACGTCGCCTTTGCGGCGCTGGCCCGCCTCCGCCATGGCGTCGTGCTTGTCGGCGCCGGCGGCAGAGTGTTGTTCGCAAACGATGCGGCAGCGAAACTGGCCGCGCAAACCGACGGCCTGAGCATCGGCGCTGCCGGCCTGCGGGCTGCCTTGCCGTCGCAGGACGCCGCCCTGCAACGGCTATCAGCGCGGGCTTTTGCCAGCAATGGCAACAGCGTGCCTGCTGGCGGCATGCTTGCAGTTAGCCGACCGTCGGGCCGGCGGCCCTACGCCGTGTTTGTAATTCCACTGCGCGAGGTTGCGGAAACGTTCATGACCTATTGCCCCTGCGCTGTTGCGGTCATCGTCGACCCCGACGACCCGCTGCCGATTTTTCCGCGTCATCTGCAGGAACTCTACGGGCTGACTCCGGCAGAGGCCGCTGTTGCCATCCAGATGCTGCGCGGTCAAGGACTGAAAGCTGTTGCCGCAGAGCTGCGCGTCACGCTGTCGACAGTGCGCATCCATCTTCAACGGGTGTTCGAAAAGACTGGCACTCATCGCCAAGCAGAATTGACCCGCCTCCTCATTTGCGCACAGACCGCATTCGAGCCGCCAGAACGCTAGATTCCGGGCGCGACCTCGGGGCTGGTTCCCTATCTAGTCGATGCGCCCGGCATGACCTAGTTCAGTCACGTCACTGATGCTTCTCATGGGGAGTTTCCTGTTGCTGAATGCGCCGTTGTCCAGCTCAATGACAAGCGTCTGCTTTGGGTCATTATGAGACAACTGACGAGGTTCGTGACAGGTCTGCTTACCGTTCGAGAGCAGACGAGCCTGCGTGGCGGCTGTCGCTGCGCTCGGAAATCCGACATACTAAACATACCCGGCCCAAAAGATTCGAATTTGGGCCTTGAGTGCAGTGCGAACTGAGTTTCGGCTACCCCACCAGCGGCCACTCCCGCGACGGCCCCTGGAGAAAGCGTGCACGCTTTTCCAGAGGCAGGCAGATCAGTTACCGAAAGGTTTGAGGTGAGGGTCATTTAGCGGCCGGCGCGAGCCAAAACTCGGACAATGAGGAGGACATCTTCGTCGGCTACATCAGGATTTGCGGCGTGCCACGCGGCAATCTGCCCCTCTTCCGTTTGTCCCTTTCGGGGATCGACATATACCCTATCAATTCTCTGGGGCGCCGCCGATGGCTGATGGCGCTCCAGTCGGCGCAGACGGCGCTCAATGCTAGCGATCAAGTCCACGCTCCTTCTCAAGAGCGTCGATTCGCTTCTCGTATTCCAGGGTTTCAATGGCGCGGCGCTTCAACTCCACCACGTTCGCCGCGGTTTCTGCCTCGTCGGGCGACAGTTCGCCAGCCGCCATGGCTGCTGTGATGATCCCCTGAGCTTTCAGACAGTCCGCTGCTGTCTCGATGGCGGGCAGATCCAATGTGATACGGCGGCTTCTGGCCTGCGGGACGATGCGGTCAAGGAACATCCTCATCGCCACCATATTTCCGGCTTTGGCTTCGTCGACGCATTTCCGGGTAATGGTCTCGACCTCACCCTCCATCAACTCCAAGGCGACCTTCGTGGCCTTGTGCAGAGTGCCCTTTGGTTTCCCTGCCGGATTGCCGGACTGGCCGGGTTTCCATTTGCCTGAATTTACCGGTGCATTTTCAGGGCTGGCCTTTGACTTACGCGCCATGGTGCTCCTCCTCAAAATCGGGTGGCTGGGCCCAGAGGACTCTGGAGCGGGGTTGCATCCGCCGAAGGGCCCAAAGCCGCTGTAGCCAACGCGCGCGTTGCTGGCGGGCCGGATAAATCCTGGACGGAAAGCCGTCCGGCGCCGATCAAGCTGCTAAGGAACGCCCGGCTCGCGGCCTCGAACTGGCGCCGATGCGTCGAGAGGCAGAATTTCTGCCGGCGCCCTCCGCTGCGCCGGGGTTCGAAGGATGCTCGGCACCAGAGGCAGGTCGGCCTGTCCATCATGGCGCAGTCTCCGTCGCCGGCAAGATGATCTCCGCAGACTGGTGCGGTGGTGATGGGTATTTCTGTAAAGGTGGGCGGCCACCAGGAAAGCTTTGTCAGGGGTTTGCACTCGTTGTTGGCGTGCCCGTTCCCCGGACCCCCTCCTGGTAAACTATCTGTGTATGACGACGTCGTACCGTGGCAGCCGCATTTTTGCTCTGGCGGTATGATGTTGTCATACCGTGAGGCACTTTTTCGGGAGTGTTTTCATTGCCTCGGTCTGATGTCGTCAGACTGTTGGTATGATGTCGTAGGACCGTGTTTTGTTTTTCGGACAGCCGCCACTTCATGAAATCCTTGGTCGGCAGTTGGCCGGCGTGCTCGTGCTCGGTGAGGAACCAGGTGGTGGTGTGTTTCGCCTTCAGGTGGAAGGCGCCGCGCTGTTTGGCGCGAATGAAGCCACGGTCCTCCAGCTGATGGAGTGCCTTGAGCGCGGTGGTCTTGTTGATGTTTAGACGGTTGGCCATCGATCGGACGCTCATGAAGATGTCGCCGTTGTTATCGCCGCGGTACAGGCGATGGAGTTCGATCAGCGTCGCTTTGGCGTAGCAGGACAACGAACGATAGGCCGGGCTCGCCAGCATGTATTCGTAGTGCCGGACGTGCTTTCCGTCCCGCCTGCTGCGGCCCGTGAAGTTCCTGACCCCGACCTTTGCGCTTTTTTGTCATCCCCATAAACCAGCGTCCTCCTTCTTCTCCAGCTGGCCCGCCGCAGCCGTGAGCCGGGCTGCAATGCGTGTGGAGCCCTTGCGCGACTTCGCGCTGTTGGTGTCTGGAGCATTGTTCAGGTGACCTTTCGAAATGTTTCGAGCGCTGCGGGACGCGACTGCCGCAGCGTTCGTCGTTGAGGGGATGCGAGAGATAATCACGCGACCCTGCCTTCGGGGCGGCGAATGCCGGCCCTTATCCAGTGCCTCGATCACTCCAGCCTGATATCTCACAGAACGTCCGAGTTTGACGTAGGCCGGTTCTTGGCCGAGCCAACGACGACGCTGAAGCGTCTTTACGCTCCACTTAAGCCGCGCCGCGGCCTTGGTTTCTGTCAGGAGCGGACCGGCCGCTTCGAAAGCGGCCAGATCATCGGATCTAGTGGTAGTGATTTGACGGGGGACCATCGCGATCTCCAACTTGGCGCCGAATTCGGCGCGTTGCGATGGGTCTCTATTGATATCTCCCGGATGCGAAACGCAAGAAGTCTAGGGTACGGCAATTCGAGCCGGTGTATGGCCGAATTAACATACCTCGCTCAGAACACGCCCTGGCGCCGGGACTTCGCCTTCAACGCGCGCGGGTGGGCGAGGCGGTGCCATTCAAGAAATGCCGCAGTAGGGAAGCCATGGCCGGCCAGCTGGCAGCAGCCCCGGACAAATTCAACAAAGTGCCGCCAAACAGCACTCGGTTGCCGTAGACCTTACAATCCTTCTGGGTCCTGCCAGTGACGCTTTCGTAGATCAATCGCAACCTGATGATGTCGCCGCTCTGGATGGTTCCCTTCGAGGCGCCAGAAAGTGCCATGTGGCCGATCCGCTTCCGCAGCAATCTGGATTCGTCGCGTAGCCAAATCAGGTCGAACAAGATACGTGTTGAGCGCAAGCTGAAGTCCACGGGCGTCAGAATTGGCATTGCAACGGTCGCTGAAATCAACCGCTGAGCCAACTCGTCAATAGAGCTCAAACCATCCCTGGCCTGCGCCATCAATCGCTTCGAATCGACCCTCTCGGCGCTGACGGTGGCGATCCACGCTCGGACCAGCCCAGGCAGGATTTGGCGGTTCGCCCCTCGTGCTTCCAGCTTGGAATGAGCGGCGCCAGAGTATCATTGACCCGCTTATCTGGCGGCCCGACCGAGGTCGTCACTGTGGCAGGCGCAGCATTGGGCTTCCGCGCTTTTCGGGTGCCAACCCTAGCCACGGCGATCCCGCCGATTTTTGCCGATCTGTACCACTTTCCCGGATCGGCCAGCCATGGCGGCGGCGATCCTTCGGGCCGATCATATCGGCAGCCTGCTGCAACGGGATCTGCGGCAAGGTGCGTGTAGCGCGCCGTCGTCGCTGGCTGAGTGTGGCCGAGCAAAGCGCCGATGATCGGCAAGGACAGCCCACCGCTGGCGCCGATGCTGGCAAAGGAATGGCGAAGATCGTGCAGCCGACAGTCGGCGATCCGGGTTCCTTGCGGAGCCGGCGCCAAGCGGACTCTATGCGTGTCACTGAGATCGGCCCATCGCCGCGCTCGCCGGGGAACACCCAGGGCGCATCAGGTGTCTGCTTGATGTGGTTGATGATCTCAAGGGCCGGGGCGTTCAGGTGGATGGTCTTGGGGCCGGTCTTGCTCTCCTCGAGCCGCAGTGCTGCGCGATCGGCCTGGATGTGGCGCCACTGCAGATGCCGCACTTCTCCCAGCCTCATGCCGGTGAAGATCAGCAGCCGGATCGCGGCGATGACCCCGGCGTTCTCGGTCCTGGTCCTAGCGGCTTCCCCTAGTGTCTTGCCGAGGCGGCCAATCTCTTCTGCAGAGAGGAAACGCTCCCGCTTCTTCTCCTTATACCGCCTGATACCAGAGCAAGGATTGCTGTGGGCCGCGCGCATTTTCCAAACCTCGCGCTAGGCGGAACATCTTGCTGAGCAAGGCGACGGTCCTGTTCGCCTCGTAAGGGCGTCGCCTCCATGGCGCCGTGGAGTTCCTCGACGTCAGCTTCCGTGATGGCGGCCACCTTCTTGGGACCCAGCCGCGGTCTTGATACGAGACGCAATGAGCCGCTCATCCTCGGCCACCGACGACTCGCGCTTGTGACGTTTTGCGTACTCTCGGATGTATCGGTCGGCGAGGTCGACCAACGGTTTTGCCTTTGATCACGGCGTCCCTCTCAGCCGCCGGGTCTCGGTCGCGGCGGACGGCCTCCAGGGCGTCTCTGGCGAGTGTTCGGGCGACTTCCACCTTGAGGGCAGTTATCAGCCCCAGCTTGCGCCGACGCTGCTGGCGGGCCGCTGTGCGGTACTGGACGACGAAATATGGGGGTTGGCCCGGCCGGGCTCTGACGCCAAATCCTGGAACCTTTACGTCCCATACGAAATGATCCCGGTCACCAGCCTTGAGGCTGGCAACCAGACGCTCGGTAAGGTTTCGACGCGTCGGTTTCTTCATTGCGGCATCCCTATCTTGCCGCTGACCGCCGATGCTACCCTTGGCCGGGGAAGCAATCGGGGAAGCAGGAGACAGCATAACCGAGAGTAAGCGATAGAACAAGAGACAGGGTAAATCGGCCCGAAAATCGCCGAGTCTTAGTAGCCGAAGCGCGGGCGATAGAAATCGGGCGAAACAGGGTCTAACAAACTCAAAATCTGTTGTTCGCAAGAGCGTGCTGGTTCGAGTCCGGCCAGGGGCACCATTCCCAACCGAATTTCCTAAGAGCGACGCAGCGGCCGTTGGCCGCCGGACTCAGCTCAGGAAATCTTTGACCGTCTTCAGGAAGCTCGGCGCCGAGATCGGCTTGGCGATGTAGGCGTCGCAGCCGGCGTCGCGGATTTTGTCCTCGTCGCCCTTCATCGCAAAGGCAGTCACGGCGATGATCGGGATGGTCTTGAGGATCTCGTCCTCCTTGATCGATTTGGAGGCGGCGAGGCCGGAGATGCCCGGCAGCTGGATATCCATGAGGATCAGATCGGGGCGGTGCTCCCGCGCCATCTGCAGGCCCTCGAGCCCGTCATGGGCCTTGAGGATGTCATAGCCATGGGCTTTCAGAAGATCGTGGAACAGGCGCATGTTCAACTCGTTGTCCTCGACAACGAGGATGCGCTTTGGCACCGCGCCCTGTCGCTGCGCCTTACCGTTGACGGCCGCTTCGCTCTGTCCGGACATGTGTCCTCCTGGGCCCTCAGGCCCTGCGGGCATTCTTTGGCAGGTTCACGGCGCTAACGGGGGCAACGGCCATGACGACCTGCGGGATCATCCTTGGCGTATCAGGCCAGCCTTAAGATTTCGCAAAAGGGCGGAAACTTGTCGCTTAAGCCGGATTTACGATGTTTTCACCAGACGGAAAGGCCGAGCCTTTCCTAACCTCCGATCAGCGACCGGGCGACCGCCTCGATAGCCCGGTAGGTGTTGTAGGAGAATTCCGGCATCAGATATTCCGGCCAGGAGGACAGCTTCACCACCACCATCTCCGCCGGCGGATCGATCCAGATCAGTTGGCCGAAGATGCCGCGGGCCTGGCTGATGCCACGTTCCACATCGCGGATCCACCACTGCTTGCTGTAGGCGCCGCCGGGCGTGAGGATGTTGTAGGGCTCGCCGAAGACGCTGGAATCGCCGGTGCGGCAGGCGCGCACCCAATCCACGGGCACGATCGGCTGACCCATGGCGCGGCCATCATTCAAGTGCAGCAGGCCGAAACGGGCATAGTCCCTCAGCGTGGCATTGAAGCCGCCATCGGCCAACGCGGTGCCGGCGCGATCGACGGTGAAATAGGCGCCATGGCCGGTGCCGATCCGCGACCAGAGATGGCGGCTGACGAGATCGCAGAGATGGCGGTCGGTGGCGCGCTCCATCACCCAGCCGATCACGTCCGTCTCCACCGAGCGATACATTGAAATCGCCGCCATGCTCCCGCTGCTTCGGCAGGGTAAGGAGATAATCATAGACCGACAGCGGCACGCCGTCGCGCGGCGGCCGCCAGCCGGTCACGATATCGAACAGCGTGATGTCGGCATTGGGATCGCCATAGGTTTCGTCGAAGCGCACGCCGCTGCGCATATCCAGCACGTGGTTCAGCGTCGCGTCGCCATAGCCGCAGCGCGCCAGTTCCGGCACATAGCGCGACAGCGGCGCCTGCGGATCGAGCACGCCGTCATGGATAAGGATGCCGCAGACCGTCGACACCAGCGATTTCGCCACCGATTGCGAGAGATGCTCGGTCGAGGGCGTCATGTCGTTGAAATAGAGTTCGGTGACGATGCGCCCGCGATGCACGACGATGAAGCCGTCGGTGTAGGTTTCCGTCAGCATCTGCGCCAGTGTCCGGGTCGAACCGTCCATGGCCGCAAAGCGCACTTCCGACAGGTCCTGGGTCTCCGTGGGCAGCGCATCCACCGGCCCGGCGCCGCGCGACACCGGGGCGGTGGGCAGCACCCGCCGCACATTCTGGAACGACCAGCGGTTGTAGGGCGGCAGATCCCAATTGTCGTGGGTCGGACGGCGATCCGCCGGCGGCGGAAAGCCCTGCATGATTCGCGGCGCGGAACTCATGTATTGCGGCCGGGGGGTAGACGCGGACATGGCGCAGCAGGCTCGATGAGTTCCGCCGCGAAGTCAAGCCGCGCGCGTGCGCTTTAATACGGCGGCTCATGCCGCTCACTCATCGATCGGCGTGATCCTGGTCAGGTAGCGATGCCGCGATGCGCCCGCCCTCCGCGTACCCCGTCGGTGTCCTTCCGCCGCGTACCCCCAAGCGAGCGCCGTTGCACGATGGCGCCCGTTTTGCTTGGCGGTGGCCACCAGGAAAAGAAACCGCCGGATAAGAATCCTTCTCAGCGGCCGCCTTGCTCCGACACGCAAAAGTCGACTCCTTGGCCCACAACTACTTGTAACGATTGTGACAACGCGCACGGCAAATTCCCCGGGGATGTGCCAGGATTAACCATTGGAAAGGGAATTTAACATCGTTTTTTAAGCCGCCGAGAGGACCATCGGAGGTATAGGCCAGCTAGGAGACGAGTCATGGTGGAGAAGAGCATTCTCCCGTTCCGTCGGGAGCTTCAGTTCCGATGGCATCGCCGAGGCCGGGACCGAGCGCCGCACCGTCGCCGCAGCCGGAGTCGCTCTCATTGTTGAGCGCCTTCGCGACCGACTCGGAAATGCCCCATGCCTATCTGCTGCTGATGCGGTTCGCGCTGGTCAATCTCGCCGGCTTTGCGCTTCTGGCCGCGGCATGGTTTCAGGGCTGGATCCTGGTCGCCCACCATGCCGACTCTACCTATCAATCCCATGGCATCGCCGCCCTGTTCTTTGTCGGCCTGGCGATCTGCGCGCAGAAGATCTGGCGCACCAGCGTCGAGCTGAACAAGGTCAAGCGCTTCGATCCCTTCAATCCAGAACCGTCCCTGGCACTGAAATACATGGCGCAGATCCGCGGCCGTGACGCCAGCAGCCGCGGCATGGCCGCCTCCGCGCTGAAGCTGAAGCTTTCCAGCCGCATTGGCGCGGTTCGCTTCATCGCCAATATGCTGGTCATCCTCGGCCTCATCGGCACCGTGGTCGGTTTCATCATGGCGCTTGGCCGGCGTCAACCCGGAAACCAGCGCCGATGCGTCGGCGATCGGGCCGATGGTCTCGACGCTGATCAGCGGCATGTCCGTGGCGCTCTACACGACGCTGATCGGCTCCGTGCTCAATATCTGGCTGATGGTCAACTATCAGATCCTGGTGACGGGCACCGTCAATCTGATGACCGGCATCGTCGAACTCGGCGAAATCCACAACCGCTGATGCCGGCGCGATTCCCCGGAGGAACGCGATGAACCAGTTAGATCAATTCGGCGAAGACGATAGCGGCACGGTGTTCCGCGACACGATCATGCTGGCGCTGGCCGGCTTCGTGTCCGTGGTCGTGCTGCTGCTGCCGCACATCAATCCGAAGGCCAAGGAGATCCGAAGCCGGCGACAAGGCGCCGGGCAACGTCATCATCGAGGCCCAGTGGACCGACGGCATCGATGCCGATGTCGATCTCTGGGTGCGCGCGCCCGGCGACCGGCCGGTCGGCTATTCCAACAAGGCGGGCAGTTTCTTCAATCTGCTGCGCGACGATCTCGGCAAGCCGCTGGATGTGACCAATCTCAACTACGAGGTCGCCTACACGCGCGGCCTGCCGGCCGGCGATTATGTGATCAATCTGCATCTCTATCGCGCATTGGCGCAGACCTTGCCGATCGACGTGCAGGTGGTGGCGAGCCTCCGGGCCACGGCGCAGAGCGAAAGCGTGCCGCTCGTGTCGACCCATGTGCCGCTGTTCAAGGTGGGCCAGGAATTGACCGCCATCCGCTTCAAGCTGGACGGCAAGGGCCAGCTGGTGCCCGGCAGCGTCAACAGCATCTACAAGCCGCTGCGGTCGGCGGGGTCCTGATCATGGAAGCTGGTGACTCCCGTCTTCGTCGTCGGCGTGATCCTGATCAGCCTGTTGGCCAGCGTCGCCATCTGGGCGCCGCGGCGCATCTGGGTGCGCTGCTGGGCGGTTGCGCTGGCAGCGGTCGTCTTCGTCAGCGGTTATGCCGCGCTGACCGACATGCTGAGCCGGCCGAAGCCGATGTCGCTGGCTTGGGCCGAAGGCCAGGTGCAGGCCGCCGATGTGCTGGGTTCCACCTTCATCGAGGGCGAGGCGATCTATGTCTGGCTGCGGTTACCCGGTTCCCTGGAGCCCCGCTCCTACAAGCTGCCCTGGGACCAGAAGCAGGCGCAGGAATTGCAGGACGCGATGAACGAGGCTGGCCAATTGGGCACCGGCGTGGAGATGCGCCAGCCCTTCGATCAAAACCCGGAAGACGAAGATCCGCTGTTCTACGCCATCGCCTCAGCCGCCGATGCCCGAGAAGAATGTCTCGTCGGGCCAGGACCCGGTGATCTACGAGCGTCCGGATCCAGCGGCGAACTCGCTGTAGGCGCGCAATTTCCTCGGCGCCGTCATCGCGGCGCGGCGGATTTCACACGACTGTCACAATACGAGGCTATGGTCAGTCTGTCGTCGGGGGCATCGCCCGGCGATTGAAAGCTGCTGGCCGAAAGCGGGCATTGGCGGAGGGAGGCATGATATGAACGACAGAACTGGCGCCGAGGCCGTTCAATGTGCTGTTCCTCTGCACCGGGAACTCGGCACGCAGCATCATGGCGGAATGCATCCTGCGCCGCCTGGGCCAGGGACGGTTCAATGCCTTCAGCGCCGGCAGCCATCCCGCCGGCAAGGTTAATCGGTATGCCCTGGATCTCTTGCAGAAGCTAAATCATTCGATTGATGGTTTGCGGTCCAAGGATTGGGAGGAGTTCGCGCAACCAGGTGCACCGGAGATGGATTTCGTCTTCACGGTCTGCGACAGGGCGGCCGGTGAAGTCTGCCCGGTGTGGCCGGGCCAACCCATGACGGCTCATTGGGGATTCCCCGATCCCGCCCATTTCGAGGGGACCGAAGCGGAGAAGCGGGCGCTGTTCGCCGATGTCTATGGCCAAATCCATAACCGGCTGTCGATCTTCGTCAGCCTGCCGCTTGACGTCGCTGGACCGGCTCAGCCTCAAGAAGCGCCTCGACGAACTCGGCCAGCGCGCGCCGCAGCCGGCATAATGCCGCGACAAGTTGACCGAGCTGGAATTGCCGGGGCGGCCGCAGCGGCTGGCGGCGGAATTCGTCGGCACCGCCTTGCTGGTCGCCGGCGTCGTCGGCTCAGGCATCATGGGCGAGCGTCTTGCGGACGGAAACGATGCCGTCGCGCTGCTGGGCAATACCCTGGCCACGGGCGCGTTGCTCGCGGTCCTGATCCTGATCTTCGGCCCGGTATCGGGCGCGCAGTTCAATCCGGCGGTGAGTTTCGCCCTGGCCCTGCGCGGCGAGATGTCCTGGCGCGACGTGGCCTCTATCTGCCGGCGCAGATCGGCGGCGCAATCTGCGGCACTCTGCTGGCGCACCTGATGTTCGATATGCCGCTGGTCACGGCGTCGCAACATGTCCGGACCGGCTTGGGCGTTTGGATCGGCGAAATCGTCGCCACGCTGGCGCTGCTGGGCACGATCTTTGCCTGCCTGCGGTTCCATCGGCATGCGCTGCCCTATGCCGTCGGATCTGGTGATCATGGCGGGCTACTGGTTCACCTCATCGACGTCATTCGCAAATCCGGCCGTGACCATCGCGCGGTCGCTGACAGACAGTTTCGCCGGTATTCGTCCGGCGGATGTGCCGGGCTTCATTGCCGCGCAGTTTGTGGGCGCGATCCTCGCGGTGTGGTTCTTCGGCTGGCTGTGGCGATCCGGCGCGGCAAGCGAAACGCCGTCATCGCAGCCCTTGAAGCAGACCGCCGATCAGCGCGGCGGCCGTTAGCGTTGCTATCATTCCGGTCTTGAAGCGCAGCGTCGCAACCAGCGCCGCGGCGGTGAGCGCCAGCGCCAGCCAATCGATGCTGGAGAGGACGGGCAGGGGCAAGCTGAAGCCGCCAAGCTCCCAAGGCCGCACCTCCGCGAAGATGCTATGCAGCGCGAACCACAGGGCGAGATTGAGGATCACGCCGACCACGGCGGCCGTGATGGCGGCCAGCGCGCCGCTGAGCATGGCGTTGGAACGGACGCGCTCCACATAGGGCGCGCCGAGGAAGATCCAGAGAAAGCAGGGCGCGAAGGTCACCCACAGCGTCAGCAGCGACGCGATCAGGCCGGCGAACCAAGGCGCCAGTGCGCCGGGCGCATGATAGGCGCCGAGGAAACCGACGAACTGCAAGACCAGGATCAGCGGCCCCGGCGTCGTCTCGGCCAGCGCCAGGCCGTCCAGCATCTCGCCGGGCTGCAGCCAGCCATAGCCCTGCACCGCCTCCTGCGCCACATAGGCCAGCACCGCATAGGCGCCGCCGAAGGTCACGACGGCCATCTGGCTGAAGAACAGCGAGATCTTGCTGAATACGTGGTCGGGTCCGAGGAAAAGGACCAGCACGGCCACCGGCGCGAGCCAGAGCGGCAGCCACATGAGCAAGGTACGCCAGACATGTCCGCGCCGCGGTCGTGGTGTGCGCCGCGCCCCCACCGTCGATAATGCGGTCGATCAGGCCGGCCTGTCCTGCCCCGCCAGCATGGCCGGCGGCTTTGAACAGATCCGGCCTGCGGGCTGCGCCGATCGCGCCAATCACACCCGCGCCCAGGACAATCAACGGGAACGGCACCTGGAAAATGAAGATCGCCAGGAACGCCGCCACAGCGATCCCGATCATCAGGCGGTTCTTCAGCGAGCGCCGGCCGATGCGGATCACCGCTTCGACGACGATCGCCAGCACCGCGGCCTTCAAGCCCAGGAACACGCCCGCCGACAGCTCGAACTGGCGCGACCACACATAGGCCAGGCTGAGGCCGAACATGACGATCGCGCCGGGGAGGACGAACAGAATCCCGGCGATGAGCCCGCCGACCGTCCGGTGCAGCAGCCAGCCGAGATAGATGGCGAGCTGCTGCGCCTCGGGCCCAGGCAGCAGCATGCAGTAGTTGAGGGCGTGCAGGAACCGCTCTTCGCCGACCCAGCGCTTCTCGTCGACCACCAGCCGGTGCATCAGGGCGATCTGCCCCGCCGGTCCGCCGAAGCCGAGGCATCCCACTTTGAACCAGAGGCGCGTCGCTTCGCCCAGGCTGACGCCGGTTTCGGCTGATGATGGGGTGACGCCGGCGTTTTGCGTGCTCTCGCTCATCGCCCCGCCCTCTGCTTTGGCGCTTGTGCCGTGGCCGCCGGGGGCCAGCCATGGGTTTCCGCCGATGCTTCGCGGCACCAGGCATAGTGGGCATCGTAGAGAGTCAAACCGTGACGCAGCATTTCGTGATCGTCGGTGTAGAGCGCCGACAATCCGAGCGAGGCCGCCAGCAGCCCGGCGCATTGCGGCGCCAATTCCGGATGGCCGGTGTCCGCGCCGCGCACGATGACGGCAAGCCGGTCGAGCGCCGGGTCCTTGATGCCGAACTTGCGGATGAAGGCATCGAAGCTGCAGAGGTCGCCGTCATGGGAGAACGCGGCGCCGGGAATGTCGTAGGGCGTTGCGTTGAGGTCCTCTCCGGCCGCTTCCACCTGATCCGCGGCGACGTAGTAGAATTCCGCCGTCGGATCGATGAACCGCCGCACCAGCCAGGGACAGGCGATGCGGTCGATCTTCGGCCGTTCCCGCGTGATCCAGCGGCTCGGCGTCTCCCAGCCGCCCGGGGGCATCGCCGATTTCGTCAGCAGCAGGCCGCCTTGTTCGGTGTAGGCCTCGATGCCGCCGGCGAGTGCACGCGCACGAAAACCGAGGCGCCTTAGATCGGCCATCGCAGCCTGGCTGACATTATGGCCATGCGCGCAATAGACGATGATATCCGCACCCGGAGGCAAATGCTGCGCCCAGCGGCCAGCCTCCGCATAGTCGCACCATCTGGCGCCGGGGATCAGGGTTTCCGCCGCCTCGAATACGGCGCGCCGCCGTACGTCAATGACAGGCGGGCAATCCGGGCGGCCGATCAGGCGCCGGAGTTCATCGGGAGAAATACTGTTGAATGAATCGCTCATCGCTCAAGTCCTCTAGCACAGAGAGACCGGAGCGGTTCTTGGGCGATGAAGCCTTGGGAAGGCGGGGAGACCGCGTTACCCCCGCGGGCAGGTTCATACGCCCGTTGATTTCCAGATGCAAGCCATTCGAGTCGCGGCGCCGGCTATTCCGCTGCCTCATGCTCGGCGCAAACCAGCTTGCCGTCGGCATCCGACAAGGCTTCCTGGGTCAGCCCGCAACGGTGCGGCCCACCCGGTTCGCCTTCGGCGCCGCGCCGGCGGAAGAACCGGCAGCTCTGGCAGACGCCAAAGCTGCGGCGGGCGTTCCGCCGCTGCAGGTCGGCCAGCAATGCTGTCAGCGAATGCTCAAGTGCGCTCTGCGACGCCCGGTCGAGAGACGACATCGCGTCCCGCATATCGAGCAAGGGATCTTCCATCAGGATCGACCGGCCCGACGAGGTCAGCTCGAACTTGATTTGGCGCCAATCCTCGGCGGTCGCCGCCGGGCGGATCAGCCGCTTGCCCTCGAGCACGGTCAGGGCTTGGGAGACGCGGCCCTCGGGAATGCCGAGAAACTGCATGACGGCGCCGGGCTGCCGCGAGTAGCGGTTGGCCATGCCCAGGAACCGCAGCGCGTCCCATTCCGTCGGCTCGAGACTCTGCGACCGTTCCCGGCTGCGCTGGAGAATCGACAGCCGGTCCAGAAGATCGGCGATGCGTACAGGAAGCGAATCCGGGTTGGGAGTCATGCCCAGATGGTAGGCAGCCGAAAAACTCCGCGCAAGCTGGCATAGGTTAAAGCAAGGCAGCGCGCCGCGATCCTGCGATTGAGGCGCAATCGCGGATGCTTGGGTCAGGCTTGTATTATGGACTGCTTGCCTATTTGCCGCTGCCGGCGACGTCGTGCGTATCGCGGGTCAGATAGTACGCCGCGAGGATCGGAATAAAGGTCACGGCGATCACGAACACGGCCACGACGTTCGTCACCGGCCGTTGGCGCGGGCGCACCAGTTCGCGCAGCATCCAGATCGGCAGCGTTTCCTGCTGTCCGGCCGTGAAGGTGGTGACGATGATCTCATCGAACGAGAGCGCGAAGGCCAGCATGCCGCCGGCGAGCAGCGCCGTCGCGATGTTCGGCAGGATGATATGGCGGAAGGTCTGGAAGCTGTTGGCGCCCAGATCCATCGACGCCTCGATCATCGAGGGCGAAGACCGGCGGAACCGCGCCACGACATTGTTATAGACCACGACAATGCAGAAGGTGGCGTGGCCCAGGACGATGGTGAAATAGCTGAACGGCAGATCCGCCAGATTGAACGCCGAACGCAGGCTGATGCCCGTGACGATGCCGGGCAGGGCGATGGGCAGCAGGATCAGCAGGGTCACCACCTCGCGGCCGAAGAATTTCTGCCGGTACATGGCCGCCGCCGCCAACGTGCCCAGCACCATGGCCGCCGCCGTCGCCACCGCCGCCACCTTCACCGACAGCCACATCGCCGCCCAGATATCCGGGCGATCAAGCACGACGCCGAACCACTTGGTGGTCAGGCCGGGCAGCGGGAAGCTGAAGCTCTTCTCGTCCGTCGAGAAGGCATAGAGGAAGATGAAGGCCAACGGCAGATGCAGGAACAACAGCCCGCCCGCCGCGGCCGCCGTGAGGCCCCAGCCGGCGCCGGTGCCGGTCCGCGTGGATCCCTTAGAGGGCATCGAACGCTCCCACGCGCTTTGCCAGCGTCAGGTAGACGGCCATGATCACGATCGGCACGACAGTGAAGGCCGCCGCCAGCGGAATATTGCCGGCCGTGCCCTGATAGGACAGCACCACCATGCCGATGAACGGCGCCGAGTTGCCGATGATGCTCGGCAGGATGTAGTCGCCCAGCGTCAGCGAAAAAGTGAAGATCGAGCCGGCGGCAACGCCCGGGATCGCAAGCGGCAGGAGCACGCGCCAGAACGTCTCGCGCGGGCGCGCACCCAGATCGGCCGAGGCTTCGATCATCGATTTCGGCACGCGCTCCAGTGCCGCCTCGATCGGCAAAATCATGAATGGCAGCCAGATATAGACAAAGACGATAAAGGTGCCGATGTAGGCCGTCGACAGCGAAGGCCCGCCGATGACCGGGATCGCGAGGATTCCATCGAGCAGCCAGCTCAGATGCAGTTCCTCGAAGATCCAGGTGATCACGCCTTCCTTGGCCAGCAACAGCTTCCAGGCATAGACCCGCACCAGATAGCTGGACCAGAGCGGCAGCATGATGCCGACATAAAACAGCGCCTTGGCCCGCGGCCCCGCGAACCGCGCCATGTAGTAGGCAACGGGAAAGCCGATCACGGCGCAGGCGATCGTCACCAGCGCCGCCATGGCGAAAGTCCGCCAGATGACCGACAGGTTCGCCGCCGTGAAGAGTTCGCCCAGCGTCCTCAGCGTGAATTCATGGACAACCTGGCCGGTGAAATCGTCGATATAGAAAAAGCTCTGCAGCAGCAGCGCCAACAGCGAACCCAGATAGACGACGCCCAGCCAGAGCAGCGGCGGCACCAGCAGCAGCAGCAAGAGGACCCGCGGCCGCAGATAGAAGTAGGTCGAGAGCCGGCCGCTCAGGGAGACGGAAGGCGCGTCGATGGCGGCGGCGGTCATGGATTTCCCGCGCCGATGCGCTGGATATGGCTCTTCTGCCAGGCCAGGCGCACGGGCCGGCCCTGCTGCCGCAGATCGTCGCGGCCGGCACTCTCGCGGTTCTGCTCGATGACAGTGAGTTCGCCGCCGGCGTCGAGCGCGACGTTGTAGCGGGTGCTGGCGCCGAGATAGAGCACGGAATCGATGCGGCCGTCGGCGACATGGCGGTCGTCGGGCACGGTGGTGCCCGGCGGCAGTAGCGCAATCTTCTCCGGCCGGATCGAGAATGTCTGCCGCGCGCCGGTGATCGACGCGGCGGCCTTTTCGTCCAGCAGATTGGAGATGCCGACGAACCCGGCGACGAAGGCGCTGGAGGGATGCTCGTAGATATCGGCCGGCGTGCCGATCTGCTCGATCTTGCCCTGATTGAAGACCGCGACGCGGTCGCTCATGCTCAGCGCCTCGCCCTGGTCGTGGGTGACATAGATGAACGTGATGCCGACCTGGCGCTGGATCGATTTCAGCTCGACCTGCATCTGCTCGCGCAGCTTGAGATCCAGCGCGCCCAGCGGCTCGTCCAGCAGCAGCACGCTCGGCTGGTTGACCAGGGCGCGGGCCAGCGCCACCCGCTGCCGCTGACCGCCCGACAGTTGCCCGGGTTTGCGCCCGGCCATGCCTGACAGCGCCACCATCTCCAGCATCTCACCCGTGCGCCTCTCGCGCTCGGCCCGCGGCACCTTCTTGATCATCAGGCCGTAGGCCACGTTCTCGCCCACGGTCATGTGGGGGAACAGCGCATAGTCCTGGAACACGGTGTTGACGTCCCGCTCATAGGGCGGCACGCCGGTCATCGCCTTGCCGTGCAGCAGGATATCGCCTGATGTCGGCTGCTCGAAGCCGGCGATCAGCCGCAGGCAGGTGGTCTTGCCGGAGCCCGAGGGCCCGAGCATGGCGAAGAATTCGCGGTCGGCGATATCGAAGCTGACATTGTCGACGGCACGCACATGGCCGAAATGGCGGCTGACGCCGCGGAAACTGATGGCCGTGCCGGCGGGAGAGTTGTTCTTCATCGGGATGCCCCGGCAATCATAGGGGCGGGTGACGCACCCGCCCCTATATCGTCAAGCCTTCACCCAGTCCCCTGTCGGAGACCGCCGGTTATCTTCCGCCGAGGATGGCGATGTAGTCGGATACCCAGCGATAGTAGGGCACGCACTCCTTGCCGCCGCCCGGGGCGCCGCAATCGGCGCGTGGCGTCTTCCAGAAGTGGATCTGTTCGAACTTGCCCATGCCGTTGGTCTCGCAACCGGCATCGGTCAGCAGCGCGTTGCCCTTGCAGGCCGCCAGCACTGCCGGATTGGAGCCGAACCACGCCGCCAGATCGCCCTGCAGCTTCGGATTGATGGAATGTTCCAGCCACATATAGGAACAATTCGGATGGGGCGCCTCGCTGTGCATCATTGTCGAATCGGCCCATCCGGTCGCGCCTTCCTCCGGCACCGTGCTGGCGATCGGCAAATTCTCCGCCTTCAGCAGGTTGACCTGGAACGGCCAGGACGAAGAAGCCACGACGCCCTCGTTCTTGAAGTCGTCGATCTGCACGAACGCGTCATGCCAGTAACGGCCGACGATCTGCCGCTGGCCGCGCAGCAACTCGAGCGCCGCCTTGTACTGATCTTCGTTCAGGGCATAGGGATCGGCGATGCCCAATTCCGGCTTGTGCTTCATCAGATACAGCGCGGCGTCGGCGATGTAGATCGGCCCGTCAAAGGCCTGGACCCGGCCCTTGTTGGACTTGCCATCCGGCAGGTTCATTTCGCCAAACACAATATCCCAGCTCTTTGGCGCTTCCTTGAAGACGTTGGTGTTGTAGGCAAGCACGTTCGGGCCCCACTGGTAAGGCACGCCATAGTGCTTGCCTTCGACGGTGTGCCAGGGCGCATTTTGCAGGCGCTCGTCAACCGTGCCCCAACTCGGCACCAGGCTTGTGTTGATTTCCTGCACCTTGCCGCCGGCAATCAGACGCAGGCTGGCGTCGCCCGAGGCAGTCACGACATCGAAGCCGCCCTCGTTCATCAGCGCGACCATTTCGTCGGACGTGTTGGCGGTCTTGACGTTGACCTTGCAGCCGGTCTTGCCCTCGAAATCGGTGACCCAATTGAAGTTCGGGTCGGTTTCACCGCGCTCGATGTAGCCGGGCCAAGCAACGATATCCACCTGGCCTTCGCCCTGTCCGATGCTTTGCAATGCGTCGGCGTTGGCCGTTGCGGCCAGGCCGCTTACCGCAATCGCGGCCGCGCTGCCCAGCGCGAACAAACGAAGACTCTTCCCTGTCATGATATGCCTCCTTGATTTCAGGGTTTTCCGATCAGTGCGTTTTTCTGATTCCTGATCGTTTGGTCAAAAGCTATCCCGCCGACGCATCGTCACACAAGGTGAAAAAGGCTCTGTTTGCAGCGCATCAAGTGGTTATGGCGCGGCGGTCCGGGCGATCCGCGAGAGCGGCCCCGCATACAACGTGACGCCGCCCATCCCAAGCGTCAGATCGGCATCGCTATTTGCCCCGACGGCCAATACCAGCATGTAGCGGCCGTCGCCGAGGTCCTGTGCGCCGCCGATCGTTCGACCCTGGGAGAGCTTTACCGAGATGGAGTCGGCATAGCCCGGGCCCAATTGCGTGTTCCCGGCATTGCGCGGAGCCACAACGAGCGTCACGTAGCGGCGGTCCTTGGCTAACCTGCTGTCCACTTTGGTAATGCGGCTGTTCCTTGGGTCTGCGGGACCTGGACCTATGACCGTCATGACCGTGGCCCGGCGCAGGAAGTGCCCAATTCTTTCATCGTCGCCCTCGATCGAAACGACGACGGCGTAGATTCCCGGTATCGACGGACGGAAGGAACCCCGATATACGCCCTCGGCTGTGGGGCTCAGAGTCAAGCGTTGTGTGATGGGCCGCAGGCGCTTGGCGGTCCGCGGATCCAGCGTCAGCGCCAGGCTAGCCTGCTCCGCGGCGCTCATGCCCGGCTCAAGGTTGCGCACCGCTTCGATCTGCTTCCTGTCGGCAACAAGTTCGCCGGCAGCGACTGCGGGCCGCTGCAGAATCGCATCGGCCTTCAGCTTGCCGGGAAAGGCCTTGCCGTCGATGATCGTACGCACCTCGAAAGCGAGCGGTTCGCCGACAATGGCCGATTTCGCCACGAAATTGGCATCGATCCTGACGCGTTCCGTATCAGCGATGGCCGCGGCTTCATATCTCGCCCCCGCCTTGCCGCCGATCGCCAGCCGCCAGATGCCCTGCGACGTAAGCGCTCCGCCCGGCCCTTTTGCGGGAAAGTCGATCACGAAGATCTTGTAGAAAGTGCCGCTGACGATGCGGCCGGCGCCCGTAACGTCGGCTCCGTCCTTCTCGACCCGGATCGTCATGTCTTGGCCGCGCCGCCAGCTCAGCTTCAGCACAAGTTTCCGTGCACCGCCTTCGACAACGAAGGATTCATTGCTGCCGTTCGAACCGATGGCGCCACGGCGATAGTCGATGAGTTGAGGGCTGAAACCCCGGAGCGCGTTGATCAACTCTTCGACAAAGAATTCGCGCAGCTGGTCATCGGGCGCCGTGGTCACCCAGGTCCGGCCGCCGGATTTGCCGGCGATATCGGACAGCAGGCCCGTGAAGGCGTTTCCGGCGCCGACGCCGATTGTATCGATGGCAATCCCCTGCAATTGATCCAGCCGTTTCGGCGGCGCCGACGGCATGACGTTCGAGTTTATCCTGCCCGCCTCGTTGATGATCTCATGATGATCGCCGACTGGCAGAATCATCGGGTTGACGTTCTGCATGCCGTCGGTGAACAGGATGACGCGGCGAATCTCGGCATCGGTCAGCGGCTCCAATGCTTCGATGGAGCGCTGCACGCCGCCCCCCATCGCCGTCAGACTGGCCGGCGATTGGCTGCCGATATCGCCGATGACTTCGTCGGCGGCGTCACCGAGGGAGGGCAGCAGCGCGCCGGCGATATCATGTTGATCGACGTCTCTGCGGAAGTATGTGACGCCGAGACGATCGTCGGGATCGCCCACGGACGCCCATAGTTGGATGAAAAGCGTGGTGGCGTCCTCCAGGATCTGCGCCCGGGTGTCACAGGTTGCGCAGGCCTGCAACGCCATGCTGCCGGAGAAGTCGAGGGTCAGCATGGCTGCGGCCCGCGCCGGCGAGGGAATGATCGGCACGCCGCCGCTGGCCCGGCAGGACTGCCCCTCCGGTGTGCGATTGTATCTCGCGGCAAAAAGCGCGAGGCACATGACGTCAAACGAATGTGCCGTATTCTGATGGACATCTGTCGGCATGCTGCCCGCTATGCTTGTGCCATCGAAAGCAATGTTGACGGCGTCGGGAGCGAGATTGAGCGCCAGCGTCCGGCCCTGACAATCGCCGGAGGCCGCTTCGCCGCCGACAAAATCCCTGTTCTGATCGGCGAACAAAGTGACGTACAGGACGCCATCAAGCGGGGGATCGCTCGGGGCACGGCTTCCCGGTGCTTCGCTCGCGTACTCGTCGCTTGCATCAAGCGTGACCGTGTCTTCGATCGCGTGACCGTTCAGCAATTCGATGTAGTCAGTTGCCGCCGGTTCGTTGAATGGGTCGCCGCAATCGAAAATGACTCCTTGCGGCCTGTAGCCGTTGTAAAGCTGCTTCGTGGACAAACCGGGGTTTACCGCAAAGAGATTCGTGCTGATGCCATGATTGGGCGGGGCAATGGCGACGAAAGTAGAGATCGGGTTGAACGCAGGTTGCTGCTGATCAAGGTTCTTGAGGAATTTCCGTGCGCTGATGGTGCCCTTGCTGTAGGCGATAATGGCGACCTGCGTGTTTCCTGTGCCGTTCGGGTCGTGCCGTTGCAGGATCAGATCGATGGCTTCTTGTATCTCGTCGGCATCTATGTCGATCGATCGGCTTTGATCGACAAAGCGGATGTAGTAAGGCTCGATGCCCAGTCCGAGATTGGCTTCCAGTGTGCGCTTGAACGAGGGCAAAGTGCCGAGATCATTCCACCAGTTCTTCTTGTAGTTGAAATCGGTATCGTTGTCGGTGGGATTGTGGCCATGCACGAACAAGACCGGCAGCTTCGGCCGGTCCGGCGGCGCCGTGCTAGCAGTCAGAAGGCTATCGTCGGCGAGATGAACCTCGACGGCGAGGACGGCCCGCGGAAACTGAAGAACGCAGGCCAGAACCGCCAGTGCCCCGAGAAGGCGCAAGCCGCAACAATTCGACATCGTTCCCCCCATCCGCTTGGCGGTGGCATGGAGACTACTTGACGGCTTCCCACGTCCCGCTCTTGCCCGCCCGGAACAGCGCGTCGATGATGCGCATGTTCGCCAGCGAGTCTTCCAGTGGGAATTCCAGGGCCTTGCCGGTGCGGATCGCCTCGGCCATCACGTCGCCCTGCAACGTGTATTGATCGCAGACCGGCAGCGCCTCTTCCTTGGCCGACGCATCCCCCAAGGCGCTGCCGTCGTCGGTGAAGATGCGGCAGGGGCGATCCGGCGGCGCATTGAACGGGATCTCGATCTCGATGCGGCCGGTCGTCCCGTAGATCTGCATGCGTTGATAAGGCACGAGCTGGGTCGAACAGGCGAAGCTGACCTGGCCCTTGGGGAAATCCATCAGGCAACTGGCGAGCCGGTCGGTCTTGAAGACGGGATCGCGCTCGATGACGGCCGCGACGCGTGTGGGTTCAGCCCCAAACAGAAATCGCGACGTCACCACGGGATAAACGCCGATATCCAGCAAGCCGCCGCCGCCGATGTCAGCCTTGTTCCGCACGTTCGATGCATCGGTGAGCATGTAGCTGAAGAAGCCCTGGATCGCCTTCAGTTCGCCGATCCTGCCGCTGCGCACGATCTCGCGCGCCCTCAGCCACTGCGGGTGATAGCGCACCATGAAGGCCTCGGCGATGAGCTTGCCGCTCTTGTCTCGCGCGGAAACCAAGCGCTGCGCGTCCTTGGCATCGAGGCCGAGCGGCTTCTCGCACAGCACATGTTTGCCGGCTTCCGCCGCCTTGATCGACAGCGGGACATGCAGGTGATTGGGCAGCGGGTTGTAGACCGCCTCGATCTCCTTGTCGGCCAGCAGCTCTTCATAGCTGCCATAGGCCTTGGGGATGCCGAGCTTGTCGGCCCATTTGCGGCCGAGGGCGAGATCGCGCGAGGCGATGGCGGCAATCTTGCAGTTCCGGCTCTTCTGCATCGCCGGAATGACCTTCTCGACGCCGATCTTGGCGGTGCTGATCACGCCCCATTTCACCGGTTCCATTGCGCGCTCCCTGAAAATGAAGCGCGCAAGTTAGCCCGCCGGGATGGGGCTGGCTACGGTCTCGCGGAAGTTTGCTGTGTCGCGTGCAGCGACCACAGCGAGCAACGTCCAGAGCACCACGGCCCCTGCCTGGTGCGCGGCCGCCAGCGGGATCGGCACGATCAGCAGCAGCGTGGCGATTCCCAAGCCGGCCTGGATCACGGCCATGGCGGCCAGCAGACCGATGGGTCTTCGATGTGGAAATTCTCAATGTTCCGCGACGCAGCCACAAGCTGACCGCCAACAGCACGCTCGCGATCGCCAGCCAGCGATGGATGAACTGCGCGGTCACCGGGTCCTCGAAGGGACTCCAGGGACGTTGAAAGGCATCGCCGGGTATGAGCTGTCCGCCCATCAGCGGGAAACTGTTATAGACCAGCCCGCCATTCAGCCCGGCGACGAAGCCGCCGAAGGTCAGCGTCAATGCGAGGCAAAGCGCCGTCAGCCACAGATGCGGGCGCAACCGCGCGGCCGCCGCGTCGGCGATCGCACCGCGCCGCAGCAGCGTCAGCGCCAGCCATAGCGCATAGCTGAAGATCGCCAGCGCCAGCAGCAAATGCGCCGTCAGGCGGTACTGGCTGACATCCGTGCGCTCCGCCAAGCCGCTGCTCACCATGTACCAGCCAAGCGCACCCTGCAGCCCGCCGAGCAGGAACAGCGCGACCATATGCGGGATCATCTCGCGGCGGATATCGCGCCGGAGCAGCAGCCAGATGAACGGCACCAGGAAGACAACGCCGATGAGGCGGCCCCAGACCCGGTGGATGAACTCCCACCAGAAGATGCCTTTGAATTCCTCCAGCGTCATGCCCCGGTTGATCTGCTGATATTCGGGGATGCGCTTGTAACCGTCGAACTCCGCCTGCCATTCCGTTTCGCTCAGCGGCGGGATGATGCCGCTGACCGGTTTCCACTCGGTGATGGAGAGCCCGGATTCGGTAAGCCGCGTGATCCCGCCGATCACCACCATGGCGAATAT
Source organism: uncultured Alphaproteobacteria bacterium (assembly GCA_963851215.1). Classification (GTDB taxonomy): domain Bacteria; phylum Pseudomonadota; class Alphaproteobacteria; order Dongiales; family Dongiaceae; genus DATKFM01. The sequence continues at coordinate 675,861 of CAWKOG010000017.1, read as the reverse complement.
CATGGAACAACAGATCAGCAGCCAGAGGGCGACGCGCCGGTCGGCGGCGGTGGGCGCGGGGGCGAGGTCGTCGCGGGGCATCCCCGGCTTCTAGTCGCCGGCGATTGCGGCGGCAACGGGGAACGGTGTCACGGCCGGCGCAAGGGCCGGCCGGTGGTTGCCGCAACAGGCGGCTGTGTCAGTGCAGCGTGAAGCTGGCGTTGGCCATCCGGAATTCCGCCGGCTTGATCAGTTCCGTGGAGGCCACCCGCACGGAATGGATCTTGCCGTCCAGATTGAGCGTCCAGAAATTCAGGAACTTCTTGAGCACGGGAAAGCGCGGCGCGATATCCAGCTCCTGCCAGATAAAGCTCTGCAAAAGCGCCGGATGATCCGGCAGGTGATAGAGGATCTCCGCTGTGGTCAGCCGGTAATCCTTCAACTGCTTGGCGAAATCACTCATGGCCTTTCGACCTCATGACATTGCTTCGCTGCGACGGGATGACCGGAACCAACCCCGGCGCATCGTCTTTGATCCTGCGCGTAAACCATAAAGAATCAATTAAAACAATATCGTAGCACTCTGAACCGAAGACTGCTGCCAACGCATGATTGTCGGATGAAAAGCGAGTTTCTGCAGTGACTTTTCGCACCCAACCCTTGACTCCCGGAGTGTCTCCTCTTACTTCTTTGGCACTCGCGAGGCGGGAGTGCTAGCAGCGCTCCCTTCGCCCAGAGATCCAGTAAAAACACAATTAAAACCGTGACTTAGGAGGTTATTTCTATGAAATTCAGACCGTTGCATGACCGGGTCGTCGTCCGCCGCATCGAGCAGCAGGACAAGACGTCCGGGGGCATCATCATTCCGGACACCGCCAAGGAGAAGCCGATGGAAGGCGAGATCATCGCCGTCGGGCCGGGCGGCCGCGATGAAAACGGCAAGCTGGTTCCGATCGACGTGAAGCCGGGCGACCGCATCCTGTTCGGCAAGTGGTCGGGCACGGAAGTGAAGATCGGCGGCGAGGAGCTGCTGATCATGAAGGAGACCGACATCATGGGCGTCATCGAAGGCGCCGCTGCCAGCAAGAAAAAGGCCGCTTAAACGGCTTCTGCCGACCGAACCCATAAGCTGAAATCAACCAAGGGAATTAGAGAACCATGGCTGCAAAAGACGTGAAATTCGGTGCCGACGCTCGCGATCGCATGCTGCGCGGCGTCGACATCCTGGCGAATGCCGTGAAGGTGACGCTCGGCCCCAAGGGCCGCTGCGTCGTGCTCGATAAGTCGTTCGGCGCGCCGCGCATCACCAAGGACGGTGTGACGGTGGCGAAGGAAATCGAGCTCGCCGACAAGTTCGAGAACATGGGCGCGCAGATGGTGCGCGAGGTGGCGTCGAAGACCAACGACCTGGCCGGCGACGGCACGACGACCGCCACCGTGCTGGCCCAGGCCATCGTCCGCGAGGGCGTGAAGGCCGTGGCCGCCGGCATGAACCCGATGGATGTCCGCCGCGGCATCGACCTGGCCGTTGCGGCCGTCGTCGAGGACGTGAAGAAGCGTTCGAAGAAGGTCTCCACGTCAGAGGAGATCGCCCAGGTTGGCACCATTTCCGCCAACGGCGACCGCTCCATCGGCGACATGATCGCGCAAGCGATGCAGAAGGTGGGCAACGAGGGCGTGATCACGGTCGAAGAGGCGAAGAGCCTGGAGACCGAGCTGGAAGTCGTGGAAGGCATGCAGTTCGACCGCGGCTACCTCTCGCCGTACTTCATCACCAACGCCGAGAAGATGACCTGCGAGCTCGAGAACCCCTTCATTCTCCTTCATGAGAAGAAGCTCTCCGGCCTGCAGGCGATGCTGCCGGTGCTCGAGTCGGTCGTTCAGTCCGGCCGTCCGCTGCTGGTTATCGCCGAGGACGTGGAAGGCGAGGCGCTGGCGACCCTGGTGGTCAACAAGCTGCGCGGCGGCCTGAAGGTCGCGGCGGTGAAGGCTCCGGGCTTCGGCGATCGCCGCAAGGCGATGCTCGAGGACATCGCGATCCTCACCGGCGGCCAGGTCATTTCCGAAGACCTGGGCATCAAGCTGGAGAGCGTCACGCTCGACATGCTCGGCAAGGCGAAGAAGGTGCTCATCGAGAAGGAGAACACCACCGTCGTCGAAGGCGCCGGCAAGAAGAAGGAGATCGAGGGCCGCTGCAACCAGATCCGCGCCCAGATCGAAGAGACCACGTCCGACTACGACCGCGAGAAGCTGGCCGAGCGGCTGGCGAAGCTGGCGGGCGGCGTCGCGGTGATCCGCGTCGGCGGCGGCAGCGAAGTCGAGGTGAAGGAGCGCAAGGATCTCGTCGATGACGCGATGCACGCCACGCGTGCGGCGGTCGAGGAAGGCGTTGTCGCCGGCGGCGGCGTCGCTCTCCTCTACGGCATGCGGGCACTCGATAACCTCAAGCCGAAGAACGAGGATCAGAAGGTGGGTGTCGACATCATCCGCCGCGCGCTGTCCTATCCCGCGCGTCTGATCATCGAGAATGCCGGCGATGACGGTTCCGTCGTCATCGGCAAGCTCTTGGAGAACAAGAGCGCCAACTACGGCTACGACGCCCAGAAGGGCGAGTACACCGACATGGTGAAGGCCGGCATCATCGACCCGACCAAGGTCGTGCGTTGCGCCCTGCAGGACGCGGCTTCGGTCGCCGGCCTGCTGGTCACGACGGAAGCCATGATCGCCGACCGTCCGAAGAAGGACACGCCGCCGGCCCCCGGTGGCCATGGCGGCATGGGCGACATGGACTTCTAAACCGGTCCGTCTCGTCTATCACTGGATCGAGGGCCGCGCCGCAAGGTGCGGCCCTTCTTCTTTGTGCGTCATTCCGATCTCACGGAAATGTGGTTCGCTCAGCGAGGATGTTTCGCTTAGGTCTGGCCGGAGCACCAGAACCGGATATTAGGAGCAACCGCCATGCGCCTTCTCCCCTTCCTTCTCGCTGCAAGCGTCACTTTGCTGACTCTTCCCGTCGCCGCCGAGGACGGGACGCCGACGCGCATCCGCGGCACGATCGAGAAACTCGATGGCCAGACGCTCGTCGTCAATTCCCGCGACAATCAGCAGATCTCGATCAAGCTAGCTGAGGATCTCCGGGTCAGCGCGGTGCAGAAAGCCGAACTTGCCGACATCAAGGCTGGAGACTACATCGGCTCTGCCGCGATCATGGGGACCGACGGCAAGCTCCATGCCCAGGAAGTCCTAATCTTTCCGGAAGCCGCCCGTGGCACGGGCGAAGGCCATCATCCCTGGGATCTGACGCCCGATAGCACCATGACCAACGCCACGGTGGCGGAAGTCATGGAAGCGCCTGAGGGTCGCGTGCTGAAACTGTCATACAAGGGTGGCGAGAATGAGATCGAGGTGCCGGAAACAGCACCCGTGGTCACTCTGGCGCCCGGCGACCTGGAACTGCTGAAACCCGGTACGGTAGTCTTCATTCCCGCGATGAAAGCCGCAGATGGCACCTTCTCGACGGGGCGGGTGATCGCGGGCAAGGATGGCGTGCAACCGCCGATGTAAGAGCCATCTGAGTAACGCTGTTTTTCATTGCCCGGTGGACTGGTTGAGGCCTATGGGGCCGCAGTGAAATTGCGCCCATGATCGCCGTCCTCAATGTCGTCCTGCCGGTCTTCGGCATCGTCCTCGCAGGTTATCTCTGCGGCCGCTTCGGCGTGTTGGGTGCGGCCAGCAGCGAGGCGCTGAACGCCTTCGTCTACTATGTCGCGCTGCCGGCGCTGTTCTTCATCTCCATGGCGCGGGTGCCGTTGAGCGACATCCTCAACTGGCCATTTCTTTTCGCCTATGGCGGCGGTGCGTTGCTGGCGGCCTTGCTGGCTGTTTTCGCCGGACGCCTGTGGTTCAGGAATCGCGCGGCGGAGCAGGGGCTGCATGGACTGGCAGCGATCTTCTCGAATACCGGGTACATGGGCATTCCGCTGCTGATCACGGCCTTCGGCCCGGAAGCAGCGCTGCCGGCCATCATCGCCACCGTGCTCAACGGCGCCGTCGTCATGGCGATCGGCATCGTCATTGTCGAGATCGATCTCAGCCCCGGCGAAGGGCTTGCCCATATTTTGGGCGACGCGGCCAAGGGCGTGCTCAAGAGTTCCGCTGGTGCTTTCGGCTGCGGCCGGCATTGCCTTTTCACTGTCAGGCTTTGCGCCGCCGGTCGCGCTCGCCACCTTCTGCGACATCCTGGGCGCGGCGGCACCGCCCTCGGCACTCTTCGCCATCGGCCTCTTCATGGCCGGCCGGTCGGTCACGGCGGGCGCCGCCGAGACCAGCTGGCTGGTGTTCTTCAAACTGCTGGTGCAGCCGGCGATCACCGCCGTCATTGCCTATGGCTTGCTGGACATGGCGCCGCTCTGGTCGGCTTCGGCGATTACGCTGGCGGCGCTGCCCACGGGCGCGCTGGTGTTCGTGCTGGCGCAGCAATACGGCATCTACACCCAGCGCGCGACAGCGGCGATCCTGGCGTCGACCATTCTGTCGGTGGCGACGTTGTCGGCGCTTTTTGCGATGTTGGGTGTAGAGTAAAGATGGTCGATTTTAATTTCGGGCACGCGGCCCGCGCCGCGTTGACCTATACATGCATATGGCGGGCGCGGGCGCCGCGTTCGATCGCCGCGGCCGGCAGCCGGCCGATATTCAGGCGGAAGCGGATCATCTCCAGCAGGCGGGATTCTTCCGGCGACACCTTGCCGTCGGCCGCAGCCACTTCGCAGCCCAACGCATAGGCCGTCTCCCGCAGCTTCTCCGGCAGGCCTTCTTTGATCGCACTGAGCGCCTTCTCCAGCCCATCCGTATTCTGCAGCAGCTTGGCGCAATCGCCGGTGATCTGCGTCAGTTTGCTGCGGTCGAAATCGCGGAACACCGGCAGATGCATGACCATGTCGCCGATCGACTGCAGCTCCGCATCCGGCATGTTGTTGTCGGCGGCGGAGACCAGCACCATGGTGTAAACCAGCGCCGCGTGGTGGGTAATCATTTAAGTCTCCTGGAGGTAACTTCGGAAAATCCCCTGATGGCGGCGGACTTTAGGGTCTTGGGCGGGGGTGGGCAAGGGCAGCAATGTCAGCGCCTCTTTCGATATTTAGCCGTTCATTCAATGATCGACGCGGGTTCTGCTTTGCTTGCATGGGACGTCGCGGCATTGCCTGCCAGGAACGCCTTCGTCTCCGCCACTGTCTCCGCCAGTCCCACGCGCCGCATCTCCACGCCCGGCGGGAAAGCGCCTGCGAGGCGCGAGGGCATCTGCCGGTCGAGCAGCACGAACACGCCGTGATCGTCGGCGCGGCGCACCAGGCGGCCGAAGGCCTGCTTCAATCGAAGCCGCGTGATCATGTCGTCATAGGCCATGCCGCCGAAGTGGGCGCGCCGCGCCTTGTGCAGGATGTCGGGCCGCGGCCAGGGCACGCGGTCGAACACGATGAGGCGCAGGCTGCGCCCCGGCACGTCAACGCCATCGCGCACTGCATCGGTGCCAAGCAGACAGGTGTCTTCCTCCGCGCGGAAGATATCCACCAGCGTCGACGTCTCCATGCCGTCCACATGCTGCGCCAGCAGATGGATGCCGTCGGCCTCCAGCGCCGGCGCGATGCGCTTGTGCACTGCGCGCAGCCGCTTGATGGCGGTGAACAGCCCGAGCCCGCCGCCGCCGGCCGCCTGGAACAGCACGCGATAGGCTGAGGCGACCTGCTCCAGATCGTTCTTGCCGAGATCGTTGACCACGAACACGCGGGTCTGCGCCGGATAGTCGAACGGCGAAGTCACCTGGGCGCGCATCGCCTTCTTCGGCAGATGCCGCGCGCCGGTGCGCGTCTCCGCGGCCCCCCAATCCGCTTCCAGATCGCCCGTGCCGTCGGTCAGCGTGGCCGACGTAACGACGACGCCATGAGCAGGCAGGAGCACGCTGCCGGTGAACGGCACCATCGGATCCACCCAGTGGCGATGCATGCCCACATCGATGTCGCGCCCGTCGATCCTGTCGACCGCGAACCAATCGACGAATTCCGGCGGCGTCGGTTGCCCAAGGGCCTGCAGCATGGAACGCCAGCCACCGATCTCCAGCTCGCTGCGGCGCTTGAGGCCACGGATGACCGCCTCGAAGCGCAGCCGCGTCGCCGTGTCCAGGCTGTCGGCCTCGTCCTTCAGCCGCGCCGCGAGCCGCCGCACCAGCCGCCGCATCGGCTCCTGCAGCTTCATCAGCGCACGTTCCAGCTCCACCGCGGCGATCAGCAGGTCGGGCAGGGCGGGGTTGGTCTCGGTCTCCAGCCCATAAGGCCCGTCCGCATCCTGGGCGCGGGCATAGACCTGCTGCCGCACCAGCGCCAGGAACTGCTCGGTCGCGCCGTCAGTCTTGCCGCCATTGACCCGCTGGCTCCAGGCATCGCCCGGCAATGCGCGCGCCGCATGGAGAATTTGCTGCAAGGCGCCATCGGCCTCGGCATCGCCGGCGATCAGATCCTCGATCCGCCGCTTCAATCCGCGTGCGCGGCTCCGCCCGCGGCCCTCGGCGCCCAGCAGCCAGCGGCGCATATCCGCCGTCTCCTGCCCGCTGAGCAGCCCCGCGAATGCGCCATCGGCGGCGTCGAACACATGATGGCCCTCGTCGAACACATAGCGTGTCGGCGCGGCGCCGGCGGCGGCTTCGCCCAGATCCTCGCCCGGTAATCCGCCCAGCGCCGCCTGGATCATCACCAGCGCATGATTGGCGATGACGATCTCCGCCCGCCGCGCCCGGCGGATGCTGCGCTCGATATAGCATTTGTGATAATGCGGGCAGGCGGCATAGACGCATTCGCCGCGCCGGTCGGCGAGGCCGATGCTGCGCGCCTTGCCGATCAAATCCGGCAGCCAGCCGGGAAAATCCCCGCCGCTCATGTCGCCGTCGCGGGTCGCCCGCGCCCAGCGCGCCATCAGCCCGGTGCCCACCGCGTCCTGCGGTCGCATCGCCAGGCCGCGCGCCGTTTCCTCCAGGTTCAGCAGGCAGAGATAATTTTCCCGCCCCTTGCGCACCACGGCCTTCAGCGTCTTCTTCGCCGGCGAGGGGTAGAGTCGGTCCAGCTCGCCGTCGATCTGGTGCTGCAGGTTGCGCGTGTAGGTGGACAGCCACACCGCGCCGCCATTCTTCTCCGCCCACACCGAGGCCGGCGCGATGTAGCCGAGCGTCTTGCCGACGCCGGTGCCGGCTTCGGCGATCACCATGTTGGGCTCGCCGATCTTCTGGCGCGGCAGGAACGCCGCCGACACCGCCGAGGCATAGTCCGATTGCTGCGGCCGCGCCTCCGCGTTCGGCCCGAGCAGCGACATCAGCCGCTGCCGCGCCTCCGCCGGCTCGACGGGGATATGGCCGGCGGGCGGCTCGGGTGCGTGCTCCGACCATTCCGGCAGATCCTCCCACACCGCCATGCTGCCTGGCCGCGATCCATCCGAGAGATCCTCGGACATGCCGAGCGCCGACAGCACCGCCGGCCCCCAGCGCCAACCGCCCCGCGCCATGGCCCAGGCGATCGCCCGCGCGCGCTGCGAAGTGGCGTCGTCGCCCTCGGCCAGCTCGGTCAGCAGCATTTGCGCCGCTTGGTGCAGCACGCCCGCCTCATCCTCAAGTGTCGGCGGTGCATCCAGCTCCAGCGCCCGCGCCAGGCCGCGCGGTGTCGGCAGGCAGAATTGCGCCGGCCGCGCGAACGCATAGAGCTCCAGCAGGTCGAGCGCCGGAAAACGCTCGATGCCCAGCCGCGCCGCCATCGCCGGCATGTGACAGGTCACCGGCGGCTCGTTCCGTGCCCGCACCGCCGCCTCCGCCAGCGTCAACAGCCGGATCTCCCCCGACGGCTCGACCCAGGCCGCACCGGCCGCCCCAGCCGCCAGGATCGGCGAGCGGGGCATTCGGACCGTGCCGGCGGCGGCGGAGGCCAGGGGGGCGCTAACCATGGATTTTCAGGCGAATCACTGGGTTAAGGCCCGCCACAATGCTAACCTGTTGTTGACACCGCAAGACCTAAGCTTTGTCGTAAAGCCGCGCCGGCCGTGGAACAAGTTGCACGCCGCGTCCGCCACTTGCTTCGAGACCATGGACCAGACCATCGCCAGCTTCGCTTCGCAAACGCCGCGCAACTTCCTGCGCGGATGGGTGCTGACCGTGCTGATTCCCGGCGCGGTCTGCGGCGGCTTCGCCGTCGCGGTGGTCAGTCAGGGCGTGGAGATCGAGGACTGGATCTTCGTCTTCATCCTCGGCACGCCTGTGCTCTACTGGTTTGCCGTCGGCCTGCTTCAGGGCCGGCTGCTGCAGAAACTGATCGACCGGCCCAAGGTCTGGGCCGTGGCCACCTGGGGCGGCGGCTCGCTGGCGCTGATCGGCGGCTTCGCCAGCTTCGGCTGGTTGACGGTGTGGATTGACGAGGTCAGCCATCACGGCTTCGAGCCCGATCATCCCTTAGCGCTGCTGCTGTTTGGCTTCAGCGGCATTGTCGCGGGCCTGATCCTGGGATTTGTCCAGGCCGTCACCATGCACGCCAATTGGCGCGAGCGCGGCTACTGGCTCGCCTGGTCGGCAACCGGCGGTTGCTTGGCCTTCGTCGTACTTTGGGGCGGCATCAATCTCATTGCCGTCATGAGCGAGCGCAACTACATCGACTTCCCCGAAGCAGGGTTCTTCTCGATCATCGCTGCCTGCCTCCTCGCTGGCGCCCTGGCGCACAACCTGCTGACCGGAATCGCGCTGCAACGTATGCTTGCAAAACGTGCAAAGCGGAACCAGAATGCGCTGATCGGCCAGTTTGATTAGATTTGCATTTCCCAAAGGGTGGACCGCTCATGGATGAAGCTGCAAGACTGGGCACCGGCAGGCTCCCAGGCTTCTTCATCGCACGCTGGATATTGACCTTTGTGTTGCCGACGGTTGTCGTGGCGCTCGGTCAGCTCACGATTTACCGCGCGATACCCAATGGGATGCCGCTGCCGATCGCCGTAGCTCTCCCCTACATCACCTGGGTCGCGATCGCATTCTTGCAGTTTCTCTTGCTGCGCGGCCTCTTCCCGCATCGCCGATTGTGGCTGGCGACCACGATTATCGGCGGCATCATCGGTCAGATTGGGGGCACTATTGTGCAGGTGTTGGTGCAAACCGCCATGGACAGAGGTTTGTTGTATGGCGCGGATTTTCGGTATGCGACCGTAGATAGTTGGTTCGTGAACGAAATGTTGATGCCGTATGGTCACATGGTTCTCGGCAGCATTGCCACTTTCCTGATTCTGAGCATCACGCAGAGCTATTGCTTTGCCGCAACAATGCGTGAGCGCTTGCCATGGATCGGCACATCGGTGGTGGCGGCCTTCTCCGGAAGTTTATTGGGCGTTGCAGCATTTCTCTACACAGTCCCAGCCGTGATGTTCACCGGAATCCTTGAATTCATTCCAACACCAATCATGTTCAATCTGGTTCCCTATTTGATCGAGATCGCGATCAACTTTTCCATCGTCGGCCTGATGACTGGTGCATGCATGAAAGCGCTGCTGTTCCGCAGTGCGGCGCTGCAGCGGTCCGGCCTTGTCGGGCAATTCGACTGATGGCAATTCTCAACGATCTCGCGAAAGAAACCTCGTTCCGCCGCTTCTATCTGCGATGGTTGGCGGCGTGTTGGTTGCCGGCATTGGGAGTCGTCGCGATTTGGGCGGCGGCGTGGCTACCGGGAATCGCCAAGACGTACGCCGCCATGCACGTCGTCACGCCTTTGGAGCTGTGGCTGCTGGTCGGTCTTGGCCAATGGTTCTTTATGCGCCGTTACTCCCGCCATGCCGGCCGGTGGGCGGCGGCGAGCTTTTTCGGCGGTGTGATTGCGACTTTTGTCTGGGCGGTGGCTATCAACCTCAAACTGAGAATGTCTGGCATATTCTATAATCTAGCTATCGAGGCGGCACTGTGGATGCGAATGCCGTACAACTCAGTCGTTGCAGAGGTAGTTGGATCTGCAGCATCGGGTATCGCCGGTGCGTTACTCCCCGGAGTTTTCCTGTTTAAGGACTGGCGCGACCGACAACTCTGGCTGATCCTCAGCGGCATCACGAGCATTGCGGCTTATGCATGCATGCTTCCGCTGCAGGCTTCCCTCGACGAGCTGGGTCGGAGGACGATGTTTGCATATCCTTCGGACACGGCGATGTATGTTTCGAAGGCAATGGTCTCAATGATGCCGACATACCTCACGATTGCCTGGTTTTTCTGTTCCGCGGTCATGGGCGTTTTTCTCTGGAAACTACGGGAACGGCAAGCGCTGCGGGAAAGCCAGATGTTGCCGCGGTTTTTCGACTGAAGACACCTCTGCCCGGTAGGCGCCGTTGACGCACTCCGCCGCCGCCCCTAGGTTGCCCGTCCCGTTCAGCCCCAATTCAACTGCCGGAACCGCAGCTACCCCACCATGACCAGCGAACGCGAACTTGCCTTGAAGGCGAAGGCTTGGCCCTTCGAAGAAGCGCGCAAGCTGTTGGCCCGCTACAGCGCCAAGCCGCCGGAAAAGGGCTATGTGCTGCTGGAGACCGGCTACGGCCCCTCCGGCCTGCCCCATATCGGCACCTTCGGCGAGGTGGTGCGCACCACCATGGTGCGCCAGGCGTTCCAGCGCATGTCCGATATCCCGACGCGGCTGTTCGCCTTCTCCGACGACATGGACGGCCTGCGCAAGGTGCCGGGCAATGTGCCCAACCCCGACATGCTGAGAGAGCATCTCGGCCGGCCGCTGACCGTGGTGCCCGATCCCTTCGGCAAGTTCGAGAGCTTCGGCCACCACAACAACGCCATGCTCCGCAGCTTCCTCGACAGCTTCGGCTTCGAGTACGAGTTCCAGAGTTCCAGCGACTGGTACAAGAGCGGCCGGTTCGACAAAGCGCTGCTTAGGGTGCTGCAGCATTACGACGAGGTGATGGCGATCATGCTGCCGACCCTCGGCGAAGAGCGGCAGCAGACCTACAGCCCCTTTCTGCCGGTCTCGCCGAAGACCGGCCGCGTGCTCATGGTGCCGATCGTCGAGCGCAAGCCCGATGCCGGCACCATCGTCTACAAGGACGAGGACGGCACGCTGACGGAGACGCCGGTCACCGGCGGCCGCTGCAAGTTGCAATGGAAGCCCGACTGGGCCATGCGCTGGTATGCGCTGGGCGTCGACTATGAAATGTCCGGCAAGGACCTGATCGCCTCGGTCGAGGTGGCCGGCAAGATCTGCCGCGCCCTCGGCGCCAAGCCGCCGGAGGGGTTCAACTATGAACTCTTCCTGGACGAGAAGGCGCAGAAGATCTCCAAGACCAAGGGCAACGGCCTTTCGGTCGAGGAATGGCTGACCTACGGCCCGGCGGAAAGCCTGTCGCTGTTCATGTATCAGAAGCCGCGCTCGGCAAAGCGGCTCTATTTCGACGTCATTCCGCGGGCGGTGGACGATTATCTCAGTTTCCGCGACGCCTTCCCCAGGGAAGACGCGGCCAAGCAGATGGAAAATCCGCTCTGGCACATCCATAATGGCAAGCCGCCTTATGAGGACGCGCACCTGGCTTTCAACATCCTGTTGAACCTGACCAGTGTCTGCAACAGCGAGGACAAGGCGGTGCTCTGGGGATTCATCTCCCGCTATGCGCCGAAGGCCTCGCCCCAGGCGACGCCGTTCCTGGACAAGCTGGTGGGCTATGCCGTCGCCTATTACCGCGACTTCGTGAAGCCGGAGAAGAAGTACCGCGCCGCCACGGACATGGAACGCGCGGCCTTCGAGGATCTGCTGCGCGAGCTGGAGAAGCTGCCCGTGGACGCGCCGGCCGAGGATATCCAGTTCCAGGTCTACGAAGTCGGCAAGCGCCATGCCTTCGCCGATCTCAAGGCCTGGTTCCAGTCGCTCTACGAAGTGCTGTTCGGCACCTCCCAGGGCCCGCGCATGGGCACCTTCATCGCCCTCTACGGGATCAAGGAAACCATCGCCCTGGTCAGGCGCGCGCTGGCGGGGGAGATGGTGAGTGCATGATATACGACTCCCCTCTCCCCTTGGGGGAGAGGGGGCAGGGGGTGAGGGGTCTAGCGCCGCAATGCGGCAATGACTCTGTTGCCTTCAAGCGCAACCAGCAGACAACGAAAATCATCCACAGCGAAACACCGGTCGAACGCGGTGATGACTCCTTGCGCTAGCGCGAGAAACCCCTCATCCCCTGCCCCTTCTCCCCCAAGGGGAGAAGGGAATAACTTGTGCGTCACAACTGACAAAATAGCGGCGGTACGATGGGTGAAGCTTTTTACCCCCCGTGCGCGAACTCCCAGTACAGCTCCCGCGCCCTGCGGAAGATGGGGCCGGGCTGCAGCGGCCGGTCCTCCACCTGGGTGATGGGCATCAGCTTGCCGTAATTGCCGCTGGAGAAGATCTCGTCCGCTTCCAGGATGTCCTTAGGCGTCAGCGTCCGTTCATAGACCTCGACCCCTGCCTTGCGCAGGAGATGGATGGTGCGTTGCCGGGTGATGCCGTTGAGGAAGGTGCCGTTCGGCACCGGCGTATGGGCGGCGCCGTCCTTGGCGATCCAGAGATTGGCGGCGCTGAACTCCGCCACATTGCCCATGGGATCCAGCATGATCGCCTCGTTGAAGCCGCGCGACCGCGCATCCAGGGCGGCGCGCCCGGCCTGGGCATAGAGGCTCACCGCCTTGGCGTTGGTCGGCGCGGTTTCCGGCGAGGGCCGGCGCCACTTGGAGAAGCTGACGCTGCAGGGCTTGGTGGGGTCGGGCATCGCATATTCCACCACCGAGACGATCAGCTTGGTGCTTTCCGGAAAGGGTTCCATCCAGCCTTCCTCGGAATACATGAACGGCCGCAGATAAAGCGGCGTGCCCTTGGGAAACTTGGCGATGCCCTCCCGCAGCAGATCCTCGATCTCCCCCGCCGACAGCGGCGATTTGAGGCCGAGCGCCTCGGCTGAGCGCAATGTACGCTGACAATGCAGCTCGATGTCGGGAGTTACGCCCTCGAAGCAGCGCGCGCCGTCGAAGATCGCCGCCCCCATCCAGATGGCGTGATCCCAAACCCGCATGACCGTTGGATTTCCGTCGACCCATTTGCCGTCGACATAGTGATGACCATTCATGGCTTATCCTTGCTGCCTGCGCGCGCGACGTTCGCTTCGTTTTGGCTGATATCGGCAGCATATCGCCTGATAAAAACTTGGCAACTGGCGGCATGGCCGCCGCGGCAAGTCAGGGCAGATTGCGCGCGGTCCCGGCCTCGCGGCAGGCAAGCGCCGCGGCGCGCCAGCGGCGAAGCTCGGCCTGGGTGTTCACCGGCGATACAAGGCTGGGTTGCAGCGCTGTCACACTTCTGAACATTGACTCGCAGGATAAAGCCCGGCGGCGATCGGCGATGTCGGCCCACCGGTCCGGACCGCCCAGCCGCGCGGCAAGCCGCGCTGTGTGCGGCAGCGGGCCGTCATAGGCTCGATGCAGATCGCCGAGAAGGTTCATCGCCGCGACCAATCGCCAAATTGGCTAGAGAAGAATTATAATAAGAATATTTTACTATCTTTGGCAAGCAAGAAACCCGGCGCGGCGGGCTGGAGACGACTCCAGCCGCCGGCCGGGTTGAGCTATCTATTGCTCGGCCCAGACGATGCGGGCCATCCATTGGATGTCGCCGCGGGGCACGGTCCGGTCCCCATGGTCGGGGTTGAGCGAGCGCAGCTCGACGCGCTGCGCGTTCTGGCGAACCAGTTCTTTCGCCATCACCTCGCCGCCGCGGGTCTTGAGCACGACGCGGTCGCCGGCGCGCAGCGACGCTTGCGGCGATACGACGATAATATCGCCGCTGCGATAGAGCGGCTTCATGCTGTCGCCGCTGATCTTCAGCGCATAGGCCCGGGCGTCGGAAATCCCGGGGAAATCCACATCGTCCCAGCCGCGCCCGGCCGGAAAGCCCTGATCGTCGAAGAAGCCCGCATTTCCCGCCTTGGCATAGCCGAGCAGCGGGATCGAGCGCGGGGCGCCGGCGGCGGCCCTGTCACCCAGCAGGGTGATGAAGCTGCCCATAGTCTCGCCGGTCGCCGTCAGGATCTTGGCGACGCTTTCGGTGCTGGGCCAGCGGGGCTTGCCCGACGGACCCTTGCGTTTACTCTTGTTGAACGCGGTGGCATCCAGACCGGCGCGGCGCGCCAAGCCGGATGCGGTCAGGCCATGCTTCGCTGCCAGGCGATCGATGGCACGCCAGATTTCAGCATGTCGGATCATTTGACGAAACTCCTTGCCGGTCATGTCCGCTGTTTCAGGAATATAGCCCTGAGCAATTACGGATTGTGCTTTTATTTGGATTGATTACTTCTGTTAGTGTCCCATTACCACAGGTCGCACGCTTACAACTAGCTGAATTTATACAATGTCAGACGCATTTTCACTCGGCACCTCGGTCCTTGCGGCGCTTGCCGCCCGAGTTGGCCCATCGCCTAGCAATATCGGCACTTAGGATGCGATTACGGCCGTCAAAACCGACGTCCGATGATCCTGTATTACGTATGCGAATCTGGGATCAAATCTTTCCAAATCCAATAGGCATGGCGGCGGGTTTCGACAAAGATGCGGAAGTATTCGACTCGCTGGCGCAAATGGGCTTTGGCTTTGTCGAAGTCGGCAGTATTACGCCGCAGCCGCAATCCGGCAATCCCAAGCCGCGCCTGTTCCGGCTGCCAGAGGACAATGCTCTTATCAACCGCATGGGCTTCAACAGCGGCGGCTTGTCGCAGGCCCGGCGGCGCCTGGAAAAGCGGCTGAATCGGCGCAGCGGCATCGTCGGAATCAATCTCGGCAAGAACAAGAACGGCGAGGCGGAGGCCGATTATGCGGCCGGTGTCCGCGCCATGGCGCCCCTTGCCGATTACTTGGTGATCAATGTCTCCTCGCCGAACACGCCGGGCCTGCGGGCCCTGCAATCGGCTGAGATTCTTCGACTCATTGATCGCCGTGGTTGTCCGCGCGCGAAGCGACGCCGGCGCCGCGCCGCCGCTGCTGCTGAAGCTGGCGCCCGATCTCGGCGAGGCTGAATTGCGCGAGATCGCGGCGGTAGCGGCCGCCCGTTCGGTCGATGGCCTCATCATCGGCAATACAACCACAGGGCGGCCCTCGTCGCTCCACGGTCCTCACGTGAATGAATCCGGCGGCCTCAGCGGCGCGCCGCTCTACACGCTGTCTACAGAAGTGCTGCGCTTGGTTTACCGCCTGACAGAAGGCCGCATGCCGCTGATTGGAGTTGGCGGGATTTCCAGCGGCAAGGATGCCTATGGCAAGATTCGCGCCGGCGCGTCCCTGGTGCAGCTCTACACGGCGCTGGTCTATCAGGGGCCGGGCCTGCTGCAGCGCCTCAAGGCCGAGTTGGCGCAGCTCCTGCGCCTCGACGGCTTCGCCAGCGTGGCCGATGCCGTCGGCGCCGACCACCGCGCCGGGGCGGCGGGATAGTGACCTCGCAATCCTCATCGCTTGCCCCAGGCCAATCTCAGGAGATAGCCGGCCTCCGGGAGATTGCCGGCGCCTACGATGTCTATCTGCTGGACCTCTGGGGCGTCCTGCATAACGGCGTCAGCGCCTTTCCCGCCGCCATCGCCGCAATGCGGGAATTGAAGGCGGCGGGCAAGCGAATAGGCATCCTGTCCAACGGCCCCCGGCGTGCCAGCGCCGTCGCGGATCAAGCGGCGGAATTGGGCATCGCGCCCGATCTCTACGACGCCATCCATTCCTCCGGCGAGGAAACCCGGCTGGCGCTGAATGGCGGCGACAGTTGGGCCGCCAGCCTTGGCCGCCGCGGCCTGGCCATCGTGCCGCCGAAGGATCGCAGCCTGCTGAGGGGGTTGGATCTGGACTGGACCGGCGATCCAGCGGCGGCTGATTTCGCGCTGCTCACCGGGACCGGCCGGCCGGAGGATACCGTCGCCGACTATGAGCCGATGCTGCGGCAACTCCAGGCACGGGACCTGCCGCTGATCTGCGCCAATCCCGATCTCGTGGTCGTGCGCGGCAACGCCAGCGAAATCTGCGCAGGCGCCATAGCCGCCCGCTACGAGGCGCTGGGCGGCAAGGTACGCTATTTCGGCAAGCCCTATCCCGAGGTCTATGAGCGCTGCCTGGCCGCGCTGGGTTCGCCGCCGCGCGGACGTATCCTCGCCGTCGGCGATTCCCTGCGCACCGATATTGCCGGGGCGGCGCGGGCCGGCATCGACAGCCTGTTCATTCTCGGCGGCATCCATGGGGCGGAGCTGATCCGCGGCAACAGCTTGGATTTGCCGGCGTTTGCCGCCCTCTGCCGCCGCGAGGGCGCCACGCCGCGCTATCTATCCGGCGAATTCTGCTGGTAAAAATGAGATTGGGAATAAAGCATCCGCCGCGGGCTTTCGCCCGTATGTGAGGAAGCGCCGCCGGGCCTTGCGGCTGAACCAGGGCGAGGGACGTCATCCATGCAGCGGGTTTGGGAGTGGAAATTCGCCTCGCCGCCGGCCGCCATCTGGCCGTCGATGGCCGACACCGCCCGCTTCAACGAGGCGGCGGCGCTGCCGAAGCATGAGATCATCGAGACGCCGCGCCCAGACGGATCCGTGGATTTCGCCGGCCGCCTGCGCAAGGGACCGGTCACGATCTCTTGGCAGGAGCGGCCGGTAAACTGGATCTCCGAGCAGTGGTTCGAGCATTGCCGCGACTTCCGCAACGGCCCGTTCCGCACGCTCTGCGCCACCTTCGAGCTGACGCCGGACGGCGGCGGCAGCCGCGGCGTCTACAAGCTTGAGGCGGTGCCCTCCGGCATCCTGGGCCGCCTGTTGCTGGCCGGCGGATTCCTGGAGAAGGCCGGCCGCACCTTCGCCAAGCTGGCGGCGGAGGCCGACAGTTTCGCCCAAGGCCAGCGGCCCGAGCCATTCGCCTATGACCCGCCGCCGGTCGATGTCGCGACCCAGGGCCGCGTGGCGCAGATGGTGAAGGCGATTGACGCCACGCCCAACGGCCATGGCCTGGGCCAGCGCCTCGCCGACCATGTGCTAAAGGCGCAGGAGGTGGATCTCTGGCAGGTGCGGCCGCTGAAGTTGGCGCGGGAATGGAAGATCGGCCAGCGCGAGGCGGTGGAGCTATGCCTGCAGGCGGTGCAGGCGGGCTTGCTCGAGCTGCGCTGGGATCTGCTCTGTCCCCGCTGCCGGGTGGCGAAATCCTCCTCGGCATCGCTGGACCAAATGCCCACCGGCGCCCATTGCTCCTCCTGCAACATCGACTACGACCGCGACTTCGCCAGGAACGTCGAAGCGAGCTTCCGTCCGGCGCCCGGCGTGCGCGACGTGGTATCCGGCCAATACTGCCTGTTCGGGCCGATGTCGACGCCCCACATCCGGCTGCATATCACCGTGGAGGCCGGCGCCACGCGAGAGGTGAAGGCGCTGCTTCGCCCCGGCGCTTACCGCCTGCGCACGCTGGAACCCGGGCCGGAGCTGGAGATTGCCTGGGCCGGCGGCGGTTTTCCGGAAGTCGTGATCGAGGACGCGGCGGTCCGGAGCGGCAGCGCGGCGACGCCGGGATTCATCCGCCTGGTCAACCGCACCCGCCGGCCGCTCACTTTCATCATCGAGGACCGCGCCTGGGTGCAGGACGCGCTGACCGCCGACCGGATCACCACCATGCAGACCTTCCGCGATCTCTTCGCCAGCGAGGCTCTGCGCCCGGGCGATGATGTGGGCGTGGCGAAGATTGCGCTGATGTTCACCGACCTGAAGAGCTCCACCGCCTTCTACGAGAAGGTTGGCGATGCCCATGCTTATCACCTGGTGCGGGACCACTTCGCCTTTCTCGCCGCTATCATCCGCGAGAATGACGGCGCCATCGTCAAGACCATCGGCGATGCGGTCATGGCCGCCTTCGCCGATCCGGCAAAAGCGGTGCGCGCCGCCATCGCCATCCAAGAGCAGGTAAACAAGTTCAATGCCGACCATGGCGGCGACGCCATCATCATCAAGCTCGGCCTCCATGCCGGGCCCTGCATCGCGGTGACCTTGAACGACCGCCTCGACTATTTCGGCTCGACGGTCAACCTCGCCTCGCGCCTGCAGGGCGAGAGCACCGGCGGCGATATCGTGCTGTCGGCAGAAATGGCTGATAGATCCGGCGGTCGCCGAGGTCTCTGAGGATCAGGATCTGATCACGGGAGTTGGTGGATATCAGAGGCTTCGACCGGGCGATCGCCTTCCACCGCTTGCGGTCCGGACCGGCGCCGTCAGCGCCGGCGCGCGCGGTCAGTTGATGCTGCTCTCGTCGCCGGCCGCTCTGATCCGAGCCCGGCAGCTTCGCCGCATCGCTCATGGTGGCGGCCAGCGTATCGACCGCAGCGCTGTAGGCTGCGAAAGCATCGGCGCAGTCTTCCACCTGCGCCATCGGCATCATCAGCACGACGGCGCTCGACAGGTCGGAGGATGAACTGCTCGAAGAAATTCCGGATCCCGCGCGAAGCGGTCGAAAACGGCGGGATGCAGGAAATCGCAGGCGACGTTCTTGGCGTCTTCGGCCTCGTAAACCGGCGTTTCCAGGCCGTTGCCGGCCTGCTCGGCGGAGACCACCAGCGGATCGGCCTCGGCCATGATCCGGCTCTCTTCAGTGAGCAGCCACATGACGTTGGTGCCGCAGCCCGTCAGGAAGAACGTCAGGGCCAGAAGCGGCAGCGCTCGCAATATGGTTAGCGGGCCGGTACGCACGGTAGATGGGTCCTTCGACTGAAATAGGTAGTAATCGCCGGCATAACTTGCCACGCCCCGGTTAAATGATTCTTGGGGCGGCCGTTGCCTTCGAGTATGGTAAATATTTCGTGGAATCGGGGTTTTACTGCGGCAATCGCGGCAAAACACAAAATTGGCCCGCCGTTTCGTAGACGCCATGCGCAGCCCCGCGTTATACTTTCCAATCTGTTAATCGGGAGGCTGGCTTTGGCGGATTTTCCGCGCAAGACATTGGCGGAGTGGGATTCTCTGGCCCGCAAAGAATTGGGCGGAGTGGCTGCCGATTCGCTGGTCTGGCAGACGCCGGAAGGAATTCCGGTCAAGCCGCTCTACACCGCGGCCGATCTTGAAGCGCTCGGCGACGTGGATTCGCTGCCGGGATTCCCGCCCTACCTCCGTGGCCCGCGCGCCACAATGTACGCAAATCGTCCGTGGACCGTGCGCCAGTATGCCGGCTTCTCCACCGCGGAGGAATCCAACGCCTTCTACCGCGCCAATCTCGCCGCCGGGCAGATGGGGCTGTCGGTGGCGTTCGATCTCGCCACCCATCGCGGCTATGACTCCGATCATCCGCGCGTCGTCGGCGATGTGGGCAAGGCCGGCGTCGCCATCGATTCCGTCGAGGACATGAAGATCCTGTTCGACGGCATTCCGCTCGACCGGATGAGCGTGTCCATGACCATGAACGGCGCGGTGCTGCCGGTGCTCGCCGGCTACATCGTCGCCGCGGAAGAGCAGGGCGTGCCGGCGGAGAAACTCTCGGGGACCATCCAGAACGACATCCTCAAGGAGTTCATGGTCCGCAACACCTACATTTATCCGCCCGCGCCCTCGATGCGCATCGTCGCCGACATCATCGAATACACGGCGCGCAATATGCCGAAGTTCAACTCGATCTCGATCTCCGGCTATCACATGCAGGAAGCGGGCGCGACCGCGGTGCAGGAGTTGGCCTTCACCCTGGCCGACGGCCTCGACTATGTGCGCGCGGCTTTGTCCCGCGGCCTGAAGATCGACGATTTCGCGCCCCGGCTTTCGTTCTTCTTCGCCATCGGCATGAATTTCTTCATGGAGGTGGCGAAGCTGCGCGCCGCGCGCCTGCTCTGGGCGCGGCTGATGTCGGTGCACGCGCCAAAGAATCCCGCCAGCCTGGCGCTGCGCACCCATTGCCAGACCTCGGGCGTCAGCCTGACCGAACAGGATCCCTACAACAATGTGATCCGCACCACCATCGAGGCGATGGCGGCGGTGCTGGGCGGCACCCAGTCGCTGCACACCAATGCGCTCGACGAGGCCATCGCGCTGCCGACGCCGTTCTCCGCCCGCATCGCCCGCAACACCCAGCTGATCTTGCAGGAGGAGACGGGCATCCCCCATGTGATCGACCCCCTGGGCGGCAGCTACTACGTGGAGTTGCTGACCGCCAGCCTCGCCGCCGAAGCGATGAAGCTGATCGGCGAAGTCGAGGCGCTGGGCGGCATGACCAAGGCGGTCGAGTCCGGCATGCCGAAGCTGCGCATCGAGGAATTGGCGGCGCGGCGCCAGGCGCGCATCGACCGCGGCGAGGATGTGATCGTCGGCGTCAACAAGTACCAGTCCGACGGCGAGCCCGACGAAGGAGCTGCATCTCCTGGACATCGACAACACCCGGGTGCGCGATCAGCAGGTCGCGCGCCTGCGCAAGATCCGCGCCACCCGCGACGAGGGCAAATGCCGCACAACACTGGATGCGCTGACGAAGGCGGCGTCTTCGGGCCAAGGCAATCTCCTGGCGCTTTCCATCGAGGCCACCCGCGCCCGCGCCACCGTCGGCGAGATCTCCGACGCCCTGGAGAAGGTCTTCACCCGCCATCGCGCCACCACCCGCAGCATCTCCGGCGTCTATGGCGCCGCCTATGCCGGCGATACCGGTTTCCAGCGCATCCAGGCGGAAGTGCGCGGCTTCGCCGAGGAGGAAGGCCGCCGGCCGCGCCTTCTGGTGGTGAAGCTCGGCCAGGATGGCCATGACCGCGGTGCCAAGATCATCGCTACCGCCTTCGCCGATATCGGCTTCGATGTGGATATCGGCCCCCTGTTCCAGACGCCGGAGGAAGCGGCGCGCCAGGCGATCGAGAACGACGTGCATGTGATCGGCGTCTCGTCGCAGGCCGCCGGCCATAAGACGCTGGTGCCGCAACTGGTCACAGCGCTGCGTGCCGCTGGCGCCGACGACATCCTGGTGATCTGCGGCGGCGTGATCCCGCCGCAGGACTACGATTACCTGATGAAGGCGGGGGTCGCCGCCATCTACGGCCCGGGAACCAACATCCCCCTCGCCGCCTCTGAGATTCTTGGGTTCATTCGCCGCCGCCGGAAAGCGGCATAAGATAGGGCCGCCCTGTGGGCGGCATAGGACGGGATAAAAATGGCATCCATTCGTACGGCGAGCCGCTACTGGTCCACGCTGGTGCTGCTGGTCTCAATCGGCCTGATCGGCGGCTACGCCTACTATGTCCACCAGCAGGTCGGCCTGGACCGGGTCTTGAGCCTGCCGCTGGATCGGTTGAGCCCGCTGTTGGCCGGCTTCGCCGCGCTCGCTGTCCTTTCTGTCCCTGCTCTGGGTGCTGGTGCTGCTGGAATTCCGCAACACCGATGAGAAACCCGCGACGCCGCAATGAAGGCGGAGTTGGAGCGGCTGACCGCGCCAGGCACCGAGGCGGCGCAGCATGCCGCCCATATCGCCGCCGACCTGCGCAGTCAGGCCGACGCTCTGAAGGCGTCGACCACCGAAGCGGCACAGGCGCTGGATACCACCGGCACCTTGTTCCGCCAGCATTCCAAGGACGTCGCGGATTCCGCCGGCAAGCTCACGGCGGCGGTGAATCTGATCAAGGACGCGATCGCTGCTCAGACAGGCGATCTCATCTCCATGTCGCAGAATATGGGCGCGCAGCGCGCCAGCCTGGTGGAGGCGGCGAAGAAGGAAACCAATGCCCTCGCCGAAGCGCTGAATCTCTCCGCGCAGGCGATCGGCTCGACCGTGCGCGGCCATGGCGAACAGCTTTCCGGCCTCGTCGGCCAGGCCAGCTCCCAGGGTGCCGCGCTGCAAACGGCGATCAGACAGCAGGCGGAGCAGCTCAAAAGCTTCGCCGAAAAGCAGACCGCCGATTTCGCCGCCGCCATCGACGCCCTCAGCAAGCGCATCGAAGCGGCCACCCAAACCGCCTCCGCCCGCAGCGATCAGATGCAGGCGGCGGTCGAGGCGCAATCCGGCCTGCTGACGAAATCGTCTACGGTGGCCTTGACCCAGTTGACGGATTCGCTTGCCGATTTCGAGACGGCCATGAGCAAGTCGGTGGAATCCGGCGCCCAGCGCGCCTCCGTCATCCGCGAATCCCTGCAGCAGCAGACCGACGCGGTCGGCGCCGCGCTCACCGGTTCCTTCGAGAAGTTCCGCCAGGCGCTGGGCAATATCGGCCAGGTGGCCACCACGACAGCCGAACAGGCGGCGCAGCGCACCAAGACCCTGGAGACGACAGTGCAAGGCCAGGCCCAGGCGCTGCAAGCCGCGGCCGGCGTGGCGGTCGATCATCTGCGCCAGGCGCTGATCAAGCAGGCGCAGCAGATCGCCGATGTTGTGGCCGGCCTCGAGCAGCGCATGAACAGCCTGCCGGCAATGGCAGCCGGCCATGCCGACAAGCTGCGGGAAGCGGCCGAAGGCGCCACGGCGAAGCTCCATGCCCAGGCGGAGCAGCAGGGCGCGGCGCTGGCCGCGCTCGACGCCAAGCTCAGCGAGCGGCTGACCAGCCTGCAGCGCGTCTTCGGCGAACAGACCCAGGGCATCGCCCAGGCCGCGGGCTCCGCCGCGGCGACCGTCTCCGCCAAGCTGAACCAGGAAGCGGCCGGGGTGCGCACGGCGTTCGAAGGCATCATGACCTCGGGCGAACGGCTGCAGCAGGCGCTGAAAGGCCAGAGCGACAATCTCGCCGGGCTGGTGGGCCAGGCCGAGGCGGCGCTTGCCGCCATGTCCGGCCAGTTCGACAGCCAGGCCGGCTCGGTACGCAAAGCGCTGGATGACGGCGAGACGCGGGCCACCACGCTGCTCGACAACCTGCGGGAAGGCTTCGCGCGCTATGCCGCCAATCTCACCCTGGCGACCCAGGAAGCCACGGCGCGCGCCGCCACGCTGCAGGAAGCCGTCACCAAGGAGCGGACGGAGATCGCCCGGCTGGTCTCCCTGGCCGACGACCAGAGCTCGCCGTTGCGCTCGGCGCTCGACAAGCAGATGACGGAAGTCAGCACCATAGCGTCCCGCGTGACGCAGGAGGCGACCTCAGTCGCCAACACCTTCCAGCTGGAAACCAAGCGCCTGGTCGAAGGCGCGCGCATGGCCGCCAACGAGGCGGCAAACCTGAAATTCCTGCTGGAACGGCAGATCAAGGATCTGGCGGCGGTCGTCGACAGTGCCGGCGAACAGGCGGCGGCGCTGCAGCTCGCCACCGCCACCCAGGCCGAGCAGATCAAGACAGCGACCGAATCCGCGGTGCAGCGCTCCCAGTCCATCGCCACGGCGGTGCAGAAGGGCGTCATCGGCATGGAGCAGGTGATCGCCGATACCGAACTGCGGCTCGGCGCGGCAGCGGAGAATTGGAAGGCGGGCTCGGGCGAAATCGCCGCCACCACCAACGGTGCGATGCAGAAGGTGGATATCGTGATCAGAGCGTTGCGCACCCAGGCCGAGGAGATCGGCCTCGCCGCGACCCAAGGCAGCGGCCGCATTGACGAGTTGCGCACGGCCGTGCGCGGGCTGGTCGGCGAGGTGGCGAGCGTCGCCGGCGAGGCGACGCGGCAGGCGACGCAACTTGCCCGCGACGCCGAAACGGATTCATCGTCGCTGCTGCAGACCCTGCGCGATACGCTGGCCGAGATCGGCACGGTCAAGACCGCCATCGGCCGCGAGATGGGCGATCTCGCCAAGATCGCCGGCGAGGTGCGCACGGTCGCCACCACCTTCCGCGATGGCGTTGCCGGCCCGGTGCGCGAGCTCACGGGATCGCTGGCGGCGGCGCGGACCGATGGCGAGGCAGCGCGCGAGGAACTGCGCAACCAGGCGGCCGATCTGGCCCAGGTGGCGGATCAGGTGGGGCAGCGCCTGAGCGAAATCGGCGCCCTCATCGACTCCCGCGCCGAGACCCTGGTCTCGTCTGCCGACAAGGCCCTGGCGCGCGCCAGCGAACTCGGCACGGTGTTCGAACGCCAGTCGCAACTGCTCGGCAGCTCGGTCAAGGAAGCGGCTGTCGCCGCGGAGGATCTGGTCACCAAGTTGCGCACGGAGAGTGACAACCTGACGAAGACGGCGCAGAACGCGGTGGAGCAGACCGCCAACATCCAGCAGCGCCAGCAGCGCACGGTGCGCGATCAGTTCCTGCGCCAAGCCTCCACCATGATCGACGAGCTCAACGGTCTCGCGCTCGATATCCACCAGTTGCTGGACTCTGACATCCCCGAGGAGATCTGGAAGAACTTCCGCGCCGGCGACCGCTCGGTTTTCGCCCGCCGCCTTTTCCGACTTAAGGACAGCTACACTATCCCGGCGATCGAGCAGCGCTACGAGCAGGACGACCGCTTCCGCGACATGGTGTCGCGCTATCTCAGCAAGTTCGAGGAGCTGCTGCGCGAAGCCAACGCCGCCGACCAGGAAAGCCTGCTCAACGCCACCTTCATCACCGCCGATGTGGGCAAGCTCTACCTGGTGCTGCAACGCAGCCTGGAGCGCGCGGGCCATAAGCGGGCGGGGTAGACTACAACCCCCTCGCCCCTTGGGGGAGAGGGGGCAGGGGGTGAGGGTGCTTACGCCGGCAGGGCCGGTTGTGTAGCTGCGAAAGATTGCATGTGACTGCAATCGCGCATGCTCGCGCATCGGCCCAACGCTACGCTATTCGATGATTATTCGTTGCGCGCTTCCGCGCGAAAACCCCTCACCCCTACCCCTCTCCCCCAAGGGGAGAGGGATTTCTTCTCGTTACCCCTCCGCCTGGAACGCCGCGATCGCCGACAGGAACTCCGCGCCATAGCGCTTGAGCTTGGATTCGCCGACGCCGGGGATCAGCGCCAGGCTTTCCAGATTCCGCGGGTTCGTGGTGGCCATGGCCACCAGTGTGCTGTCGTGGAAAATCACATAGGGCGGCACGCCCTGGGCCTTGGCGAGCGCCAGGCGCTTGGCGCGCAGCATGTCGAACAGGGCCTGGCCCGCCGGGCTGATGTCGATCGTCGCCGCGGCCTTCCGGGCCTTGCGCGGCCGTTTTTCCCGCAGCGTGTCGCGATGCAGCTCCACGCGCCGCTCGCCGCGCAGGACGTCGCGGCAATCCTCGCCCAGCCGCAGGCCGCCATGGCCGTCCATATCCACTTCCAGGAATCCATGCGCCGCAAGCTGACGGAACACCGAGCGCCACTCCGCCACCGACAGCTCCTTGCCGATGCCATAGGTGCTGAGATTGTCATGGCCGAACTTCTGCACCTTCTCGCTGTCAGTACCGCGCAGCACGTCGATCACGTGCAACGCGCCGAAGCGCTGGCCGGTGCGGTAGACGCAGGACAGGGCCTTGCGCGCCAGCTCGGTGCCGTCGAAGCTTTCAACCGGCTCCAGGCAGGTGTCGCAATTGCCGCAACGGCCCTCGGGCGATTCGCCGAAATAACTCAGCAGCACCTGGCGGCGGCATTGCGTGGTCTCGCAGAAGCCGATGAGCGCGTCGAGCTTGCGCCGCTCGATCTGCTTCTGCGCTTCCGGCGCTTCCGAGCCCGCGACCAGCTGGCGGATCTTGGTCACATCCTCCAGGCCGTAGAGCATCACCGCGTCGGACGGCAACCCGTCACGCCCGGCCCGGCCGGTCTCCTGGTAATAGGCCTCCAGGCTCTTCGGCAAATCGAGATGCACGACGAAACGCACATCCGGCTTATCGATGCCCATGCCGAAGGCAATGGTGGCGACGACGATCACGCCGTCATCCTTGATGAAGCGATCCTGATGGCGGTCGCGCACCGACTTGTCGAGCCCCGCGTGATAGGGCAGCGCCGGCCAGCCGCGGTCCGCCAGCGCCTGGGCCACCCGTTCGACCGACTTCCGGGTCATGCAATAGATGATGCCGGACTCGCCCTTGTGGCTCTCGATGATCTCCAGTAGCTGGCCGCGCTCGTCGGTCTTCGGCGGCACGCGATACCGGATGTTCGGCCGGTCGAAGCCGGCGACGAAGACGCGGCCCTTCTCGAGCTGCAGCCGTTCCTGGATGTCCCGGCGCGTCGGCGCATCCGCCGTCGCGGTCAGGGCGATGCGCGGCACTTCGGGAAAACGCTCATGCAGCACAGTCAACTTCAGATATTCCGGCCGGAAGTCGTGGCCCCATTGCGACACGCAATGGGCCTCATCGATGGCAAACAGCGCCAGCCTGCAGCGGCCGAGCAGGGCGAGGAACGAATTGGTCAGCAGCCTCTCCGGCGCCACATAGACGATGTCGATCTCGCCAGCCGCCATCTGCCGCTCGATCTGCACCGCTTGGCTGAACGCAATCGAGGAATTCAGCGCCGCCGCCTTGACGCCGAGCTGCTTCAGCGCCTCCACCTGATCCCGCATCAGCGCGATCAGCGGCGACACCACGACGGTCACGCCCTCGCGGCACAGCGCGGGGATCTGATAGCAGAGCGACTTCCCGCCGCCCGTCGGCATCAGCACCATCGCATCGCCGCCGCCGACCACATGCTCGATGATCTCGGCCTGATGGCCGCGGAAAGAATCGAAACCGAAGATGGTGCGGAGGATTTCGGCGGGCTGTCGGCGCATGTGGACTTCTAGCTGTCCGATTCAATTGTGCCAATGGTACTGTTCCGATTCGGCGCATCGCCGGCGGGCAAGGCCATTGTAGGGGCGACCTGCGGTCGCCCGTCCATCGACCGCGCGATTGTTGCGGTTCTGCCGCAATTCAGACCCGCCGCAGCACGGGCGACCGCAGGTCGCCCCTACAAGCTACCAGTGGTTGGGACTCACACATTCCGGAAAATTATCCTATAGTAGAAACGGTGACTCCACCACCTCGATGTTGGACATTGTGTATCGGAATACTGTCTGCTTCGCGCGAGGGACGCGCTGCCGGCGGCTTGTCTCTTGCCGAGGGTTGTTTTCGCAAAAACAAATTTTTCCGAAAGATTCCGATCGGGATCAATCGCCTGCGTGGTGCAGCCATGAAAAACAACCCTCGCGGCCGGCCTACTCGCCAGCTTCATCAGCACCGCGGACCTCAGCGGTTCCCGCGGGCGGTCACTGGCAACCCAGGGGCTGCCTGGTTGTTCAGGCCATCGAATCCCTTAGGGGCCGGCGATATCATTGATATTCCAAGGCGAGGACCATAATTCAGCCTCTGCCTTGGGCCATGCGCATTGTGTTTCCCCGTTCCATGCCTAGGTTATGAACATATACCGTCGACGCAACGATTCTTCGGAGTTCTGTTAATGGCTTCCATGGCTGGCGGCGCCCCCGATAAGGCCGCGCCGTTCCCGGGTGCCCGGCGCGCCGCGCTGCGCCAACTGTTGCCGTATCTCTGGCCCGCCGGCGCCTGGGATTTGCGGATCCGCGTGCTGTTGGCGCTGGTGTGCCTGGCCATCGCCAAGTTCGCCAATGTCATCATTCCCCTGATCTTCAAGGGCATGGTGGATGCGCTGACGGTGAAGCCGGGATCGGCGGCGGTGACGGTGCTGGCCGTGCCGGTCATGTTGCTGCTGGCCTACGGCGCGGCGCGCATCTCGACCCAGGCCTTCGCCGAACTGCGGGACGGCATCTTCGTCAAGGTGGCGCAGCGGGCGATCCGCCGCGTGGCGCTGCAGACCTTCGAGCATCTGCACAGCCTGTCGCTGCGCTTCCATCTGGAACGGCAGACCGGCGGCCTCTCCCGCATCGTCGAGCGCGGCGCCAAGGGCATCGAGTTTTTCCTGTTCTTCGTGCTGTTCAACGTGCTGCCGACCCTGGTGGAGATCGCCCTGGTCTGCGGCATCCTCTGGGGCCTGTATAATTTCTGGTTCGCGTTCGTCACCTTCGTCACCATCGCCGGCTATGTCGCCTATACGCTGACGGTCACGGAATGGCGCATCAAATACCGCCGCTACATGAACCAAGCGGACGAGGAGGCGAACACCAAGGCGATCGACAGCCTGCTGAACTACGAGACGGTGAAATACTTCAACAATGAAGGCCACGAATCGCGCCGCTACGACGTGGCGCTGCAGGCCTATGAGAAAGCCGGGATCAAGAGCCGTGTCACGCTCTCGGTGCTGAATACCGGCCAGGCCTTCATCATCGCCGTCGGCGTGACGCTGATCATGGCGCTGGCGGCTCGCGGCGTGGTGGCGGGCACCATGACCATCGGCGACTTCGTGCTGGTGAACGCCTATCTGATCCAGCTCTATCTGCCGCTGAATTTCCTCGGCACGGTCTATCGCGAAATCCGCCAGTCACTGATCGACATGGAGAAGATGTTCTCCCTGCTCAATGTGCCGGTGGAAATTCAGGACCGCGCCGGCGCGCCGCCGCTCAAGATCGATCGCGCCGGGATTGTGTTCGATAACGTGATGTTCGGCTATGACGACCGGCGGCCGATCCTGAAGGGCGTGTCCTTCGCCGTGCCGCCCGGCAAGACGGTTGCCATCGTCGGCCCCAGTGGCGCCGGCAAATCCACCATCTCGCGGCTGCTGTTCCGCTTCTACGATGTCAACGAAGGCAGCATCGCCATCGACGGCCAGGATCTGCGGGACGTGCAGCAATCCTCGCTGCGCGCCGCCATCGGCATCGTTCCCCAGGACACCGTGCTGTTCAACGACACGGTCTATTACAACATCGCCTATGGCCGTCCCTCAGCCACGCGGGAAGAAGTGGAGGCAGGCCGCGAAGCTGGCGCGCATCCACGATTTCGTCAGCGGGCTGCCCGACGGCTACAAGTCCATGGTGGGCGAGCGCGGGCTGAAACTCTCCGGCGGCGAGAAGCAGCGCGTCGCCATCGCCCGCACCATCCTGAAACAGCCGGCGATCCTGCTGTTCGACGAGGCCACCTCGGCGCTGGACACCCACACCGAGAAGGAGATCCAGACAAGCCTGCGCGAGGTCTCCGCCGACCGCACCACCCTGATCATCGCCCACCGGCTCTCCACGGTGATCCATGCCGACGAGATCATCGTGCTGGAAGACGGCCGCATCGTCGAACGCGGCCGCCACGGCGACCTGCTGGCCAAGGCCGGCAAATACGCCGCCATGTGGGCCAAGCAGCAGGAAGCGGTGGCGAAGGACGGGCCGAAGCTGGAGGCGGTAACGGCGCGGTAGGTGCCTAGCCGCAACCCTCGACAAAGCCCACGCCGGGCAGGACGCCGGCGCGGTACTTCAGGACCTTCTTGCCGTCGGTCTCGAAGATGATCTGGTAGTTGAACCGGGTGTCGACGACGATGTCGTGCTTCGTGTCGTCATACTTGTTCGGAAACACCTTCGCGCGGTCGCCGTAGACTCTGAGAACATCGTCCTCCGCACCAGCCGACCCGCGCGCCTTTGTCCGTCAGGTAACCGTCGGCCAGGATATCGACGCGCGCCACCCGGCCATTGACCAGCATGAAGGTGAACTGCTCCGGCCGGCCCTCGGGATAGACCATGACGCATTCCAGCGATGCGGCCAATCACCGCCGAACGACTCCAAGGGTTCGGGAAACGCTGCTCTTGCGTCCGCCAGCGTCATGCCAATGCGTACCCTGCAGAATCCGGTGTCGCTGACCAGGCCGCAGGCTTGCACCAGGCGGGGATCGGCGTCACTGCTTCCTCGCTGGGCTGCTGCTGCGCTGCTTGCTCACCGGCGCAGGCGGTCAGCAACAGGACGGACAGCATGGGAACGAGGCTTCGGATCGGCTTGGCCACGGATTGCTCCCTAAGGTTTGGATTTTGCACCGCACGAGATTGGCGGCAGCCATTAGAACACGATTCCCGAGCCAAGGTTGCCGCTAAATCCCGGCGATTCGCCCCAGCAAGGCCCGGTAATAGGGCAGGTTGTGCACGGTGACGCCGGTGACCTTGCCGCTATCGTCCCAGCGGCGCAGGCGCACGGCGGACTCCAGATGCGGCGAGGCGGCGAAGGCGCGGACCTCGTCGTCCGACATCGGCCCGCCCTGCTGCGACAGGGTATAGACGGAAGCCGCCGACAGCTTGTCGAAGTAATCCTTCTCCACGGCGCAGAGATAGCGCTTGGCCGTCACGTGGAGCCGCACCGGCTCGCTCACCTCAGGCGGGAAACGCTTGGCCAGCCACTCGCCGCCGGAGTGGTCATGCTTGTAATAGCCGAAGCTGTCGTCGGTCGGCTGCAGGAAATGGCCGACATCGTGGAGCAACGCCGCGATCACCAGCGCCTCATCGGCGCCCTGCAACTCCGCCAGCGCCGCTGCCTGCAGCATATGGGCCAGCATGGTCACGCCCTCGCCATAGGACTCGTCGCCATGCTCGGCGAACAGCGTTTCGATCTCCGCGACGACGCCGGTCAAAGCCGCGCCTCCAGCGCCCGCAGCTTGCTCAGCAGGCTGTCCTTGTCGGCATAGGCCCCCTGCAGATGGCGGCGGCCGCTGCCGAAGCCGCGGCGGCCATGGAGCACCCGGCGGTTGTCGACGATGAAGAGTTCGCCGGCCTTGAGCCGGAACCCGGCGGTAGCCTGAGGATCATGCAGCAGCCGGCCGAAGCGGCGATAGGCGCTGTAGTAGGGGATCACCTGCTCCTCCGGCAGATCCAGGGGTGCTGCCGAGCGGTTGTTGTAGCGCACGGCATAGAGCGCGCCTTCGCTGTCCAGCTCGATCAGCGGCGATTTCGCCTGCAGGTCTACCTGCCGGCCGCCGTCGCCATCCTCGACATAGCGGAACGGCACGGCGTGGCGGGTCAGCAGTTCGAAATCCTCCGGCGATTCCCGGCGCAGCCGCTCGGCGGCATTGAAGCCGTCGACCACCACGGACTCGCCGCCTTCGCTGGCCTGCGCCAGGCAATGCAGCAGTTGCAGCTGCGGCACGGGATCGCGATAGGGATTGTCGGTATGGTTGCCCAGCGCCAGGCCGGTGAAGGCCAGGTTGGTCGGCTGCTCCACCGACACCACGTCGAACAGCTTGCCGTAGTTGGTCTCCCGCACATAGCCGAACAGCGAGATTACCTGCAGCACCGTGCCGGGCTCTGTCGGCACGTCCGTGAGCAGCGAGAAGCCGTAGTCGCGCACATCGGCGAGCCAGCCGGCTAAAGCCCGCTCGTTCCTCGCGACATCGCGAGTAGCTGGCGGTGGGCAATCGCTGCGCCAGGGACTTGTCCCAGAGTTGCGGCGGGCGCCGCCGCTCGGCCCGCGACGCCGGATCCAGCGCATGCTCGCGCAGCCACGCCGCGCGATAAGTCAGCGCCGCGTTTGCCGGCGCCAGTGTCACGGCGACATCGCCGCCTCGGTCAGCGCGGCGGCGGCGATCCGCGGCTCCTCCGGCAGTTCGGCGATGTCGAACAGCCGCTGGCCCAGCGGGCCGTGGCGTCCGTCGGGCCGATTGTCCAGCAGCCAGATGGCGGCGAATCGGCTCTGCCGGCCATCGGACCAATCGAGGGTCAGCTCCTGCTCGCTGTGGCGCATGCGCGGCGATATGCGGCTGCCCCGCGGCGCTGCTGTCTTTGCGGATTCGTTTCCGGCCATGAACTCCAAACTCCCAGCGATGCGACCATCTGATGCCGCCATGATTACAACAGGATTATCGCAGAATCAGGCCGGAAATGCTTGTTCCGGCGCGGCGCTTTATCCCAGGGCGACGCCTTGCTAGGGTCGTTTCATGAACAAATCGACCGCGCCCAAGGCAAAGCCCCAGGACCTCTCCGACGCCATTATCGGCGGCGACCGGCGGGCGCTGGCCCGGGCGATCACGATGATCGAATCCCAGCGGGCCGATCATCGTGCCGATGCCGCCGCGCTGCTGGACCGACTGCTGCCGGCCAGCGGCAAGTCGGTGCGGCTCGGCATTTCCGGCCCGCCGGGTGTGGGCAAATCCACCTTCATCGAAAGCTTCGGGCTGCATGTCATCGGCGAGGGCCACCGGCTGGCGGTGCTGGCGATCGACCCGTCCTCGAAGATCGGCGGCGGTTCGATCCTCGGCGACAAGACCCGCATGGCCGAGCTGGCGAAACATCCATCGGCCTTCATCCGTCCGTCGCCTGCCGGCGATACCCTGGGCGGCGTGGCGCGCCGCACGCGCGACGCCATCGTCGCCGTGGAGGCCGCCGGCTTCGACGTGGTGATCGTGGAGACCGTCGGCGTCGGCCAATCGGAAACCGCCGTGGCCGAGATGGTCGACATGTTCCTGCTGCTGCTGCCGCCGGCCGGCGGTGACGAACTGCAGGGCGTGAAGCGCGGCATCGTCGAACTGGCCGACCTCATCCTCGTCAACAAGGCGGATGGCGATCTGCAGGCGGCGGCGGGCCGCACGGCATCGGACTATTCCCATGCGATCCGCCTGCTGCGCGCCGCCACGCCCGGCTGGACGCCGGAGGTGCGGCAGGTCTCGGCGCTTGACGGGCACGGGTATCGGCGATGTCTGGCAGCTGGTCCTGCGGTTCAAGTCGGCGATCGCTGTCTCGGGCCTGCTCGCGCGTCGGCGATCTGAACAGGCGAAGGCGGCGCTGTGGAACGAGCTGTCCGACAGCCTGCTGACCGCGCTGCGGGCCGATGCAGCGATAGCCCAGAAGCTGGCTGACTATGAGGTCCAGGTGGCGGCGGGCAGGCTGTCGACCGCCCGGGCGGCGCAGGATCTGCTAAACCGCTTCCTCGGCCGGGAATGACCGCTTTTGACAGGTTAACTATATTGATAATACTTAGTTTATTCTCTGGATCGGCGATGGCCCGCACTTAGCCCCGCCCTTGACGCCGCCCGGCCGGTAGCCTAGAAACCCCGGCCTGCGGGGCGCTGGTCGCCCCGCTCCCTATTTACCGATCGAGGATACGACGATGGCGCGGCGATGCGACATTACCGGCAAGGGCGTTCAGTATGGCCACAATGTCAGCCATGCGAACAACAAGACGCAGAAGCGCTTCATGCCGAATCTGCAATCGACCCGGCTGCTGAGCGATGCGCTCGGCCTGCAGGTGCGCCTGCGCCTGACCGTCAGCGCGATCCGCACCATCGAGCATAGCGGCGGCCTCGACGCCTATCTGCTGAAGACCTCGAACACCAAGCTGCCGGCCGAGGCGCGGCGGCTGAAGCATAGAATCGAAAAAGCGATGGCGCGCACCGCCGCCTGAAACGTCCGATCGGTTCAGAAGACGACGAAGCCCGCGGCCCGCCGCGGGCTTCTTGCATTAGGGGGACAGGAATAGTCGATGAATGAATGGCCCGCCCAGCTGGTGGCCTTTCTCAACGGCCTGTCGCCCGAACTCGTCCTCGCCATCGATATCATCGTCTGCAATCTCGGCGTGCTGTTCATGCTCCGGCTGTTCGGCAAGCATGGCCTGTTCGCTTTCATCGTCGTCGCCATCCTGATGGCGAACATCCAAGTGCTGAAGGTGGTGAAGTTCGGCATCTACACCGATCCGGTGGCGCTGGGCACGGTGGTGTTCACCGCCAGCTACTTCGCCACCGATTGCCTGACGGAGTTCTATGGCCGCGCCGCGGCCGGGCGCGGCATCATGCTGGGCTTTGCCAGCTATCTGCTGGCGACGGTCTTCACGCTGATCGGCATGGGCTATCCGCCGCTGACGCCGGAGCAGGCGGGCGAGGGTTTTGCCTGGGCGCTGCCCTATCACGATCACATCATGGCGCTGTTCCTGCCCGCGCCGGCCTTCCTCATCGCGGGCATGACCTCCTACCTGGTCAGCCAGTTCAACGATCGGTGGGTTTTCCTGCTGCTGCGTCGCATCACCCATGCGCGGCAGCTCTGGCTGCGCACGACTGGCTCGACAGCGATATCTGCGCTGATCGACAACACGGTGTTCAGCCTGCTGGCTTTCATGACTACTGGCGCCGGTGCCGGTGCCCTGGGATGCGTTGATCTTCACCTATATTCTCGGCACCTATCTGCTGCGGCTGGCGCTGGCGTTCCTGGAGTTGCCATTCATGTATCTGGCGCGGCGCTGCCTGCCGCCGGATGATCGCCCGGCCTACCGGGCGACGCTGTAGAGAAGCTTCGTGACCGACTATCCCGGCTTCTCCTTCGACATCACCGCCCGCGATCCCGGCGGCAGCCGGGCGCGCACCGGCCGCTATGTGACGCCGCATGGCGACGTTCGACACGCCGGCCTTCATCTTCTGCGGCACCAAGGCGGCGGTGAAGACGGTGACGCCGGCGCAGGTGAAGGAAGCCGGCACCAGCATCATCCTGTCCAACACCTACCATCTGATGCTGCAGCCCGGCGCCGATCTGGTGGCGCGGATGGGCGGCCTGCACAAATTCATGGGCTGGGACGGGCCCATGCTGACGGACTCCGGCGGCTTCCAGGTGTTCAGCCTGGGCCACGGCTCGGTGGCTTCGGAGATCAAGGGCAGCCGCGACAATGCCCGGCCGCCGACGCTGATCAAGGTCAGCGAGGAGGGGGCCGAGTTCCGCTCCTATATCGACGGCTCGCGCCACACCCTGACGCCGGAAAGCTCCATCGAAATCCAGCAGAAGCTGGGCGCCGACCTGATCGTCGCGTTCGACGAGTGCACCGCCTTCCATGACAGCCGTGACTACACCGCCAAATCCATGGAGCTGACCCACCGCTGGGCCAAGCGCTGCCTGACGGCCTTCGAGCGCGGCCAGGAGAGCCTCGCGCTCGACCGCCGCCAGGCGCTCTACGGCATCGTCCAGGGCGGCGTCTACTCCGACCTGCGCCAGGTCTCGGCGGAGTTCATCGACGCCCAGTCCTTCTTCGGGCTCGCCGTCGGCGGCTCGCTTGGCGGCAGCAAGGGCCAGATGCGCGAGGTCGTCGGCTACACGATGGCGCACCTGAAAGGAGGCCGCCCCGTGCATCTGCTGGGCATCGGCAGCTTCTCCGACATCATCGACAATGTGCAGCAGGGCATCGACACCTTCGATTGCGTCGCGCCCACCCGCATGGCCCGCCATGGCGGCGCGCTGCTGCCGGGCGAGCCGGGCGAGCGCATCAATCTGCGCAATGCCCAGTATCGCGAAGATAGCCGCCCGCTCGATCCCGGCTGCGGCTGCCATTCCTGCCGCAACTTCTCCCGCGGCTATGTCCATCATCTGCTGAAAGCGGGCGAGGGGCTGGCCGGGCAGATCATCTCCATCCACAACATCGCCGTCATGAACCGCCTGATGGCCGAGGTCCGCGCGGCGATCGCCGGCGGCACGCTGGCGGAGCTGCGTCGGCAGTGGGTTGCGGACTAAGACCTCTAGTCCCCCTCACCCGCTTCGTGGGGCGAGGCGACAAGCCTTTACGTCGCTGTCAGCGCTTGTGTCATAATCACCCATCACCATTGTCAATAATGCCATCTGTCTTGTACAGTGGATTTCGGCCAGTTTCCCGCTCCCCCAGACACAACTCGGAGTGAGAGTG
Source organism: uncultured Alphaproteobacteria bacterium (assembly GCA_963851215.1). Lineage (GTDB taxonomy): Bacteria > Pseudomonadota > Alphaproteobacteria > Dongiales > Dongiaceae > DATKFM01. Next base: position 640,555 of record CAWKOG010000017.1, on the reverse strand, counting down.
ATGAAACGCTATGTGATCGAACGCGACCTGCCCGGCGTCGGCGGCATGAACCGCGACCAGCTCAAGGGCGCTGCCGCGACGTCGAACAGCGCGCTGGCGAAGCTCGCGGGCAAGGCGCAGTGGGAGCATTCCTACGTGGTGGATGACAAGACCTTCTGCATCTACCTCGCCGACAGCGAATCGTCGGTGCGCGAGCATGCAAAGCTGAGCGGCTTCCCGGCTACCAAAGTCACGGAAGTGCGCAACGTCATCGATCCGCTGACGGCGAATTCCTGATGGTGCGGCGCCGCCTGGCCGGCGAGGCCGGCGGCGCCAACAACCTGTACAGACCGTAGCGATTAGGAAACCACGGCGATGATAGATGTCGGCAAAGCCGCCACCGGACAGTTCTGCTGGGTCGATCTGGCCGCGACCGACGCCGACAGCGCGAAGGCGTTTTATGGGCGTCTCTTCGGCTGGTCGCCCGCCGAGCTCTCGGCCAATGGCGGCAGTTTCACGCGCCTGCAGTTGCTCGGGCAGGATGTCGGGTCGCTCTATCAGATGCGGCAGGCCCATGTCGCCGATGGCGTGCCTTCCCATTGGACACCCTATATCCGCGTCGACGATGTGGACACGATTGCCCGGCGCGCCGGCTCGATCGGCGGCAAGGTCCTGGTGCAGCCTTTCGATGTCGAGGGTATGGCGCGGATCGCGCTCATCTTGGATTCGGTCGGCGCCCATGTCGGCTTGTGGGAGGCGCTGGATGGGAACACGCATGGAGAATGCCCATGGCTAGAAAACCTGGCGCCAGATGCTCGACAGGGCCGCGCGAAACAGGCGCATGCCCGCCGGGAAAGCGGACAACAGAGTGCTCGACGTCACGGTCGTTCTTCTGGAAGACGGCTATGCCTCAACCGCTATCGGGCCGATCGAGGTCTTTCATTCCGCCGGCTTGCTGTGGAACTGGCTTCATGGCGAAACGCAGCAACCGCGCTTCCGGGTGCGGGTCGCCTCGATCGACGGCGGCAAGGTCAACAGCCTCTGTTCGGTGGGGCTGACGCCGGAGTTCGCGCTGCGCGACATCAAGCGGACCGACATCATCATCCTGCCGGCGTCCGGTTGGGACATGCGGGATCGGATCGCACAACACACGCCGCTGCTGTCCTGGTTGCGCGAGTGGCATGCCCGGGGCGCCTACATTGCCGGCATCTGCTCCGGCGTCGGATTTCTTGCCGAATGCGGACTGCTCGACGGCCGGCAGGCGACCACCCACTGGGCGCTGGCCGACAATTTCCGCCAGCGCTATCCCAAGGTTATCTGGCGGCCCGAGCAATTCGTGACCGAGGACGGCCGGCTGCTCAGCAGCGGCGGCGTCTATGCCTCGATCGATCTCAGCCTGTACCTGGTGGAGAAGTTCTGCGGCCACGAGATCGCCCTGCAATGCGCCAAGTCCCTGCTGCTGAGCATGCCGCGCAGCCGGCAGTCAGGCTACGCCGTGGTGCCGCTGTCCCATCCCCATTCCGACGTCAAGATCAGGCAGAGCGAAGAATATCTGCAGGAACATTTCGCCGGCGGCGTGTCCATCGATAGCCTGGCCGACCGCGCCGGCATGGGGCCGCGCAATTTCATCCGCCGCTTCAAGGCCGCCACCGGCCGGCTGCCCGGCGCCTATATCCAGATGCTGCGGGTGTCCGCGGCGAAGGAGATGCTGGAGCACGGCGCGACATCCGTGCAGACGGTCTGCTCGAAGATCGGCTATGAGGACATCGCGTTCTTCCGCACCCTGTTCAAGCGCCACACCGGCATGACGCCGGCCGAGTATCGGGAGCGCTTTGCGCGGATGACCTTCGATCGCGGCGATCTGGCCGCCTGAAGCCTGGCGTCCGAGGCCGGTGGCGGTTACCGGCACGTTAGCGGCGCCGGGCATGGCCATTTTGCGCCGTTCATATCTGCGTGAGGCGGCAGCGCTGACCACCGCGGCGCTTGATCCCGGCGGAAACCGCGCCAGACTTCAGTTAGACCGCCATCAAATCCACGGAGGAAGAACATGACCCGCTTGGAAGCCGCCAAAGTCGCCCGCCGCACACTGGTCGCCGGCATCGCCGGCCTGCCGCTGGCCGCCATCCTGGCCGATCCGCGCCTGACCGCCATGGCCGCCGAGACGACGGAGATGGTGTCGATCAAGACCCCGAGCGGGCGCGACGTGAAGGCCGCGCTGGCGGTGCCCGCGGCGACGCCGGCGCCGACGGTGCTGCTGATCCATGAATGGTGGGGCCTCAACGACGAGATCAAGACCATGGCCGCCGAGTTCGCCAAGGAGGGATTCCTGGCGCTGGCGGTCGATCTCTATGACGGCAAGGTCGCCGCGGCGCCGGCCGATGCCGAGGCCTATATGAATGGCGTCGATTCCGCGCAGGCCGAGGAGACGCTGGCGAGCTGGATCGCCTGGCTGCGAGCCGACTCCCGCGGCAACGGCAAGGTCGGGCACCATCGGCTGGTGCTTCGGCGGCGGCTGGTCGCTCAACGCCTCCATCACCACGCCCGTCGATGCGACGGTTATCTACTACGGCCGCGTCGAGCGCTCCGGCCGACGATCTGAAGAAGCTGAAGGGCCCCGTGCTCGGCCAGTTCGCCGAGCAGGACGAGTGGATCAACCCGGCGATGGTGCAGGGCTTCGAGGCCAACCTGAAGGCGGCGGGCAAGCGTGCGGAGATCTACAGCTACTCCGCCAACCATGCCTTCGCCAATCCGACCGGCGACAATTACGACAAGGAAGACGCCCAGACCGCCTGGGCGCGGACGCTGGAGTTCCTGCGGAAGAATCTGGGCTGAACGCCTGCGGCGTCTCCCGCTTCGCCCGATGGAGCGGGAGACCCGCGCAATCTTTACGTCTCGCTTAATCTTCACCGCGATTCTGTGCCCTCAGCGCCACAGCGCGCAAAGAAATTTCGCGAGTCGGGGAAATTTCTTCTTGATTCTCAATTCAGAGAATCATATTTTCTCGCCTCGAAGACGCACCCGCACGTGCCTATGGCCCCCGGGGGCGCCGGCAAGAGTAACCGCCGGCTGCTGCTCAGGGTTATGCTACGACGTTAGGCGTCCTTTTGTGGATCGACCGGTATTGTCGCCGGCATCTTTGGAAGGAACCAGATAGCATGGCTATGGCACTTCGGGCCCCGCGCCCGCGGACTCGCTCCCGCGCCATCTCCGACACCGCCGATCACGCCGCGCCCTACAAGGCCGCGAACCGCAATGCCGTGGCGAAGACCGGCGGCTCCAGCGGCGGCCCTGTGCTGCTGGTGGTGCAGAGCTGCCCGGTGACGCCGGTGGGCATCGTCGGCGAATTCGCCGAGAGCGCGCGGCGCCACGCTGCGCACGGTGCATATCCATCAGGGCCAGCGGCTGCCGCGCACGACGGCGGGGCTCGACGGCCTGATCATCCTCGGCGGCCCGATGCATGCGGGCGACGATGCCGGCTATCCCGCCTTCAAGAAGCTGCTGCCGCTGATCCGCCGCTTCCACCAGGAGGCGAAGCCGATCTTCGGCATCTGCCTGGGCGCCCAGCTCATCGCCCGCGCCTTCGACGGCCAGGTCTTCCCGTTCGGCGGCCTGGAGATCGGCTATCTGCCGCTGCGGCTGACGGCGGCTGGCGCAGCGCGACCGGCTTCTGGCCGGGCTGGCGCCGCGAGCAGCGGCTGATGCAGCTGCACCAGGACAGCTTCGACCTGCCGGAAGGTGCTGTGCTGCTGATGGCGAACGACTACCTGCGCCCACCAGGCCTATCGCCTGGGCGAGACCACCTATGGCTTCCAGTTCCATCTGGAGGTGACCGAGCGCGATGCCCGCAACTTCCCGCGGGATTGCTGGGCCTCGGTGGAGACCCACTACGGCGAGCTGGCCGAAGCGGTGGAAACCCAGGTGGTGGCCGAAGTGGCGGCCCATTTCGCCGAGGGCTACGCCTTTACCGAGACGGTGACCGATCGCTGGATGGATCTGGTGGAAGAGCGCCGGCAGGCCGTGCCGGCCGTGGCAGCGCCCGCGATGGGTCGCGCGCCGCTACGCCGCCGGGTCGCCTAGCGCCGGCTTGCGGCGCCAGGCCGAGTGCAGCAGCGGCCATAGCACGGCGTGGCGGCGCTTGTCCGGGAATCTCCAGGATGCGCTCCGCCAACACACCGTCCCGGTCATTGGTGACGCCCAGCTCCAGCGCCAGCGGCAATAGGGTGCGGTAGACGGCGGCGACCAGTTCCGCCGCCTCGGCCAGGGTGGTCTGCCGGGCATGGACGCGGCCGCCATCGGCGGCGGCGCCGGTGCCCGCCGCGAACAAGCGTGCGCAGCTTCAGGCCCAGCCGGATGTCCCGGTCGGTCTGCGCCATGACCGCAAAGCAGATGCGGCGGAACTCGGCGAACAGCGGCTGGTGGGGATGGATATCCAGCGGCGCCAGGTCGTAATCCTGCACCACGAGGCAGCCGCCGGGCTTCACCCATTCATACATGCGGCGGAGCGTGGCAGCGGGATCGATCATGTGGAACAGCAGGAACCGGCCGAAGACGATGTCGAACGACTCCGGCGGGATCTCGCTGGTGCGGTTCACATCGCCGCGCAGGAACGACACCTGCTGGTAGCCCTGGCGATGGAGGTCCAAGAGGGAGAACTGGCCGGCGCGGCTGTTGCTGTCCAGGCCGACGACCTGGCCCTCCCGCCCGACCCGGTCGGCCATCAGGCGCAGCACCGTGCCGATGCCGCTGCCGACATCCAGGCAGCGCATGCCCGCCTGCAGGCCGACATCGGTCAGCACCTGGTTCGTGGCCGATTCCCAGCCCATCGCCTGGTGGCGCAGGCAATCCAGCTCGCTCGCCATCTGCTGCATGGTGGTGCCGGCGTCGCGGATATCCGCGGCGGAGATGGCAGTCCGCGCTGTGCTGCCCGGCGGCCGTTCCGGCCTGGCTGGGTTGCTCATGATCCCGTAGCTCCCGTCTCGCGTCCGTCCGGTGGACAGGCGCTTCCTGCTTCCCGATGTCGCGCCGGCAAGGGGCGCGGCTCATCCCTCGAAACAGTCAGCGGCCGGCTTTCATCCCCGGACACGCCCAGGTGTGATAGCCGTCACACCTGCGGTTTCAACCCATTCTGACGGCTTGGATTAGAGGGTCCTGCCGCAGACCCGCGTGACTGGCTGTCACATTCTGAGCGAATATATGCTGCACCGCTGACGTTTACCGCTGCTGGCAGACCGGGAGGAACTGGCTCGCGATGCCCGGGGCCTAGGGCGCGGATCGAACCGGCTCAGGGCTGTGCGATCGCCGGAGCGATTGGAATTGCAGCAGCAGGGTCCGCTGTTGTGGGTTTTGGTTGTTGTCCGACAACAGGTAGATGTAGCGGCTGTTGTCCGGGCCGGGCCGCACGGCGATGCACTCGAAATTATCGACGCTCAGCGGCAATCGTAATACGGCGAGCGTATAGGCCGCTTCGGGCCGTCGCCGGCAGGATTGCTTAGCAGCAAAGAAATACGGGCTGCCGGCCCGTCCTTTTCCGTGTAGCGGCGCTCCAGCAAGGCCAGCCGGCCTTCGCCTGCTTCCGCCATATCTGTCGGCTCGAAGCCGTCAGAACGCTCGATCCGCAGCGCCTGCCAGTCTGCTCCCTGCTGCCGCCAGCCGCGGCTTGCGCCGTCCGCCGCACCGCCTTCCGCCACCAGCGTCAGGTCGTCGCTGTCATCGGCCAGCAGCGCCTCGATGCCAGAATTCTCCGGCAGCGCTCGAAATCTCTGATGGCGCTGCGATCGCTTCGGCGACGCCGCCGGGAATGCCTTCCACCGAAGCATATCGCCAAAGGCGGTGATTGCGCTCGAAGGCGACGATGAAGGAGCCGCCGGAGATGGCAGCGAGCCGCCTCCGCATCGCTCCATTCTTTGCCGGAGACGGGCTGGCCCGCCTCATCCAGCAGCGGCTCGGTCCGCGCCGCGACCGACGCCGGTCAACTTGCCGTCAGCGTCGTGCGTCAGTTCCAGCCGCAGCCAATGGCCGACATCGGAGACGGCGACGATGCGGCTGCCGTCAGTCGCTCATGACCATGCCGGAATAGCCACCCCATTCCGGCGCCGGTGACGTCAGTTCGAACCCGGCGACGAACTGCAGGCTGTCGACCTGCGTCTGCCGAGCGTCGGCCGAGATTAAGCGGGACCGGCGTTGCGGTGACGGTGATCTCGCCCGCCAATGCCGGCAGGGCGAGGAGGACAGCAGCGGCTGCCGGAATGATGATGCGCATGGCCGGAAGATTAACGCCGCGCTGTGACGAAACAATGGCGAAGCGAACGGCTCGCTCAATTTTGCAATCGAAACTGCAGCAGCAATGTACGCTGTAGTATTCGCTGATTGTCATCCGATAAGACATAGATCAACGTCGATCCATCCGGCGCCTGCCGCGCGGCGACCGCCTCGAAATTGTCGACGCTGAGCGGCGCGGCGAAGATGGCCAATTGCCGCGGCTGCAAGATCGGCGCCTGGCGTGACCGCGGCGCTCGTCGATCAGCGACAGCCTGTTGACGAAGCCCTCCAGCAGACTGACGCGCCGCTCAAGCAACAGCAGATCTCCATCAGGCAGCAGCGCCAGATCGCTCGGCTCGAAGGCAGCCCAGGGGCGCGCAGGCGCAGTTCCGCCCATTTGCCGCGCCGGCCGATCCAGCCGAGCCGGTCGCCATCGTCAGTCAGGCCGGATTCGCTGAGCAGCAGATATTCGCCAGACGGCAGCCGCGCCATCGCCTCGATGCCGCCATTGCGGGGTAGCTTGGCAATCGCCGGCGGGCGCACCGGCGACGACGGCGGGCTGCTCCAGGGCATTACCCTGCAGCCGGCTGCTTGTAGAGCCAGAGCCTGTGCCTGTTCTCATAGGCCACCAGGAAATTGCCGTCGGGCAGCGCGGTGATGGACTTCGGCATCGCCATAGACCTTCTTCTTCGGCGGCTGGCCTGGTCGTATCCAGCAGCCAGCCGCTCTCCGCGCCCATGAAGCCGGTCAGCCGCCCGGCCGAGTCATGCTCCATCCCGATCCGGTACCAGCGGCCGGTATCGGCGACGGCCGTCAGCATTTCCCATCCGCGCTGACCACCATGCCCGAGAGCCCGCCCCAATTCTCGCTCTCGCTGGATAGTTCATAGCCGGCCAGGAACTCCAGCGGGCCGACGGTGCGCTGATCGGGATGCCGGGGATCAAGCTCGATCGACTGCGCGGAAAGGATTAGCGGGATCAGCGGCGGCGGGACCGGCAAGAAGCGCCAGTGTCAAGCCTGCGGCGGCAAACCTTGCAATCAAATGAAGCAGACTACCGTCCTGCCGCGGCGCGCTGGAGCTTGCGCGCGGGGGGTCTTGCGGGTCTGGTGCACGACCCCCGCTTTTTCCTCGAACAGTTCGGCCAGCTTTTCCAGCATGGTGCCGCCGAGTTGCTCGGCGTCCACGATGGTCACCGCGCGGCGGTAATACCGTGTGACGTCATGGCCGATGCCGATGGCGATCAGCTCCACCGGCGAATGGGTCTCGACCCACTCGATGACCTCGCGCAGATGGCGCTCGAGATAGTTGCCGGGATTGACCGACAGCGTGGAGTCGTCAACCGGCGCGCCGTCGGAGATCACCATCAGGATCTTGCGCTGCTCCGTCCGGCCGACCAGGCGGTTGTGGGCCCAGAGCAGGGCCTCGCCGTCGATGTTCTCCTTCAGGATGCCTTCCCGCAGCATCAGCCCCAGGCTCTTGCGGGCGCGGCGCCAGGGGGCGTCGGCGGCCTTGTAGACGATGTGGCGGAGATCGTTGAGCCGGCCCGGGTTGGTGGGCTTGCCGGCGGCGATCCAGCGCTCGCGGGATTGGCCGCCCTTCCACATGCGGGTGGTGAAGCCCAGCACTTCCACCTTCACGCCGCAGCGTTCGAGGGTGCGCGCCAGGATGTCGGCGCTCATGGCGGCCACGGTGATCGGCCGGCCGCGCATGGAGCCGGAATTGTCGATCAGCAGCGACACCACGGTGTCGCGGAACTCCATGTCCTTCTCGCGCTTGAAGGACAGCGGCGTCATCGGATTGACCACGACCCGCGCCAGCCGCGCGCTATCCAGCAGGCCTTCCTCCAGGTCGAATTCCCAGGCGCGGGATTGCTGCGCCATCAAGCGCCGCTGCAGCCGGTTGGCCAGCTTGGCAACGACCGCCTGCAGATGGGAGAGCTGCTGATCGAGGAGCTGCCGCAGCCGCGTCAGCTCGTCGGCGTCGCACAGGTCGACCGCTTCCACCACCTCGTCGAAATTGGTGGTGAAGGCATGATAGACGGGCTCGTTGCGCCGGTCGTCATAGGTCGGCGGCCGGCCGGGCTTGCCGGCCTGGTCCTCGCCGGCCTCGGCGTCCATGTCGGCCTGGGCCTGCGCCGAGTCTTCCGCGTCCTCGTCGCCGGCGTCGCCCTGTTCGCCTTCCATGGAGGCGAAGGTCTCCGCGGATTCCTTCTGGCCGCCTTCGCCCTTGCTCTTCTCGGGATCGTCCTGGTCCTCGGTGTCCTGGTCCTCGGCATCCTGCTGCGCCGGGTCCATATCCTCGGCGGTGGCGTCCAGCTCCAGGTCGGACAGCAATTGCCGCGTCGCCTTGGCATAGGCGCTCTGGTCGTTGATCAGCTCGGCCATGCGGTCGAGGTCGGCATTGACCCGGTCGCTGAGCTGCTCGCGCCAGAGCTCCACCAGCTTGCGCGCTTCCTTCGGCGGCTTGTCGCCGGTCAGGGCCTGGCGCGCCAGCAAGCGCATGACTTCCGACAACGGCGCATCTTCGCGCTCGGCGATGCGGGCGAAACCGCGCTGGCGGCAATGCTCCCGCAGCGCGGCGCCCAGATTGTCGCGCACGCCCACCATGGCGTTGGCGCCGATGGCCTCGACGCGCGCCTGCTCGACGGCATCGAAGATGGTGCGGGCCAGTTCGCTGCGCGGCGCCTCGCGGCTGTGAACGGTCTCGTTGTGATAGCGCAGCTTGAGGGCGATGGCGTCGGATTCGCCGCGCACCTGCGCGACCTCATGGGACGGCAGGTCGTGCGACGGCAAAGGCAGCTTCGCCTCGCCGCCGAACAGGCCATGCTGGCCGGGCGCGAAGCTGACCGTCAGCTCGTTCTTGCGCGAGATGGCGCGCATGGTGGCGCCGGTGACGCGCTTGAACTCCTCGGTGCGGGATTCCTTGTCGGACATGGCGGAGCGTGTGTTGGATATGCGGGCGGGTTTGAAACCCGCCCCTCACACCAACTGCGCCTTGCCGTTGCCGGCCAGCTTCAGTTCCGCCCCCATGCAGCGCTGATAATACTCGGCGACCACCGGCCGCTCCAGTTCATCGCACTTGTTGAGGAAGGTGACTTTGAATCCGAAGCCGACATCGTTGAAGATGTTCGCGTTCTCCGCCCAGGTGATCACCGTCCGCGGCGACATCACCGTGGAGATATCGCCATTCACGAATCCGGCGCGGGTCAGATCGGCCAGCCGAACCATGGCGCCGATGGTCTTGCGCCCGGCTTCGGTGTCATAGCTGGGCGCCTTGGCCAGCACGATGTTGACCTCGTCGTCATGGGGCAGGTAGTTCAGCGTCGCCACGATGTTCCAGCGGTCCATTTGGCCCTGATTGATCTGCTGGGTGCCGTGATAGAGGCCGGAGGTGTCGCCGAGGCCGACGGTGTTCGCGGTCGAGAACAGGCGGAACGCCGGATGGGGCCGGATCACCCGGTTCTGATCCAGCAGCGTCAGCTTGCCTTCCACTTCCAGCACGCGCTGGATCACGAACATGACGTCCGGACGCCCGGCGTCATATTCGTCGAACACCAGCGCCGTGGGATTCTGCAGCGCCCAGGGCAGCAGGCCTTCGCGGTACTCGGTCACCTGCTTGCCGTCGCGCAGGACGATGGCGTCCTTGCCGACGAGATCGATGCGGCTGATATGGCTGTCCAGATTGACGCGGATGCAGGGCCAGTTGAGGCGCGCCGCGACCTGCTCGATATGGGTGGATTTTCCGGTGCCGTGATAGCCCTGGATCATGACGCGGCGGTTGTAGGCAAAGCCGGCGAGGATCGCGAGCGTGGTGTCATGGTCGAAGCGGTAGGCGTCGTCCACATTGGGCACATGTTCGGCCGTCTGGCTGAAGGCCGGCACCTGCATGTCGCACTCGATGCCGAACGTCTGGGCCACGGAAATGGTGATATCGGGAACCGCCGGATTGTGGACCGGGGTGGAAGTCTGGGTTGCCATCTTGCTCTTTCTGGTCGCTGTCCTGCCGGGTGCGGGGCTCCGCCCATGGTCCGGCTGTTTGGGTCCGACAGGCTTGCTGGGAGGTCCCGCAGCCCCAGCCTGTCGCGGGGTCGGGAGGGAGGTCAAACCTTGGCTCGGCCTTTCAACGCGCTATAGGCCAGATTGACCTCTTTTAGCCGTTCTTCGGCTTGCCTGTCGCCCCCGTTTGCATCGGGGTGAAAGCGCTTGGCCAGGCGCTTGTAGCGGGCCTTGATCGCCGGCCAATCGGCCTCGCTGTCCAGGCCCAGGGTATGCAGGGCCTTGCGCTCGGCCGCCGGGGCCTTGGGCGGGGCGGGTTCTGCCGGTGCCGGCGACCGTCGCTGGTCTGGCCCTCAGAGAATATCCCAAATACGTCATCGAATTCAATGTTTACGCCATCAGTGCCAGGGCTATTTTTGGGCCGGTGGACCTTGCCCAGGGAGTCGGTGGTCCATTCCCCCAGGCGCCAGGTCGGACGGTCCCAGCAGAGTGCCCGGCGGGTTTCCGCCTCTATGTCGTCGGCGCTCCAGCCGGCGCAATAGTCCCAGGCGCGGTTGTACTCCCGCACATGGTCCAGGCAGAAGCGGTAATACTCGTTCAGCTGCTGGGGCGATTTCGGCGCGCGATACAATCCCTCGGCGGCGCAGGCGGGATGATCGCAGCGGCCGTCACGGCTGCCTTTGCCGGCAGCATCCTGCGGCATTCCTGGGGACGCGAAATCAGACATGCGAGGAATATGGCGGGTGCCTGTCGGGGAGGCAAGCGAAGCAGCGTCGCATCGGCCTTGAATCACATGTCAGTGTGGAAAGAAAGTTCCACCACAAAGTCACAAAGGAAACGAAGCGAATCGTGAAGGCCGGAAGTTCGGCGGATTGTATGGAGACAGTGCCCCGAGGTTCCTTCCCTTTGTGTCCTTTGTGACTTTGTGGTGAGACTCGTTTTCCAGCCGCAGAGGAACATCGGCATGAATCTCGCTCCCGCCCTCGATTACGTTCTCGATTCGACGATTAAGGGTTTGCCGCCTGCCGCCGGAACAACGCGGTTGTCCGACATCGGCGCGCGGGGATGGAATCTGCTGAAAGGCGATCTGCCGCTGCCCGCCGCTGTCATTGAGCGGGACGCGCTGCATCACAACAGCAAGTGGATGCGCGGGTTTCTCGATCTGACGAAAGTCAGTTTCTCGCCGCACGGCAAGACCACCATGGCGCCGCAACTGTTCGATCTGCAGCTTCGCGATGGCGCCTGGGCCATCACCGTGGCGACCATGCATCAACTGAAGATCTGCCGCGCCTTCGGCATTGGCCGGGTGCTGATGGCCAATCAGCTTACGGGGCGCCTGGAGATCGATGCCATTCTCGATGAACTCGCGGCGGATCCGGCCTTCGACTTCTACTGCCTCATCGATTCGCTGGAGGGAGTATCTCTCCTGCGCGAGGCGGCGGCCCGGCGCAAGATCGGCCGGCCCCTGCAGTTGCTGCTTGAAGGAGGTATCGACGGGCGGACGCACCGGCGCCCGTACGCTGGACCAAGCGATCGCCGTCGCCCGCGCGGTGCGCGACGCCGGTCCGCTGCTGGCGCTGCGGGGCGTCGAAGGTTTCGAGGGCCTGATCGGCGGCGCCACGCCGCAGGAGCAGGATGCGAAGGTTGCCGCCTTCATCGATTTCCTGGTCGCCATTGCCCGCGCCTGCGCGGCAGAGGATCTGTTCGCGCCGGGGCCGGTGATCCTCACCGCCGGCGGCTCTGCGTTTTTCGATCTGGCGGCGACCCGTCTGCATAACGAGCTCGGCGGCCGCGAGAGCCAGGTGATCATCCGCAGCGGCTGCTATCTGACCCACGATTCCAAATCCTACCGCGAATTGGTGGAGCGGCTGATCGACCGCCTTCCCGCCGCGCGCAAACTGGGCGAGGGGTTGAAGGCGGCGCTGTTCGTCTGGGCCTATGTGCAGTCGCGGCCGGAGCCGGGCAAGGTCATCGCCACCATGGGCAAGCGCGATGTCGGTTTCGACGTCACGCTGCCGGTACTCGATCGCTGGTACCGGGCCGGCCTGCATACGGCGCCGCAGCCGGCAAGCACGCTGTCAGGCGAACATAAAGTGGCGGGGCTCAACGACCAGCATGCGCATCTCGAGGTGCCCGATAACTCGCCGCTCCAGGTGGGCGACCGCCTTTGCTTCGGCGTCTCCCATCCCTGCACCACCTTCGATCGCTGGCAGCTGATCTACGAGGTCGATGCCGCGATGAATGTGGTGGGCGGTATCCGAACCTATTTCTGAACGTCAGATCCGCGGTGCGGCGGCGCGCGGCATCAGCCGATGGATCGTGGCTGTTGATGGCCGAGACTCGCCGTCGTTCTCTGTCTGGACGGCGCTTAACGCCGGGGCCTTGCTCAGCAACCGGGCGGCGGGGAAGCGCAAGGTGACAGTAGTGCCACTGTTGGGGGCGCTGTCGATCAGCAGCGCGCCGCCATGGAGCTGCATGAGCCCGGCCGCGACCGACAGGCCAAGGCCGACGCCTTCGTATTTTCGCGCCAGCCGGCTGTCCGCTTGCTGGAAGGGCTCCAGCACCTTTTCGAGCTGATCCCTGGGCATGCCGATGCCGTTGTCGGCGACCGACAGCAGGCAGTCTCCCAAGTTATCGACGTGGGCGCTGATCACGATTCGTCCATCGTCGCCGGTGAACTTCACCGCATTGGACAGCAGGTTGGCGAGGATCTGGCGGATCGCGCGCCCGTCGGCGTTCAGGGAAATCGCCGGGCAGCGATTCTCGATCTCGATGCCCTTCTGCCTGGCGGCGCCGGCGATTGTGCCGATCGCATCCGCGATGGTGTCGACGAGCGCCACCGGCACTTCTTCCAGCTCGTAGCGGCTGCCTTCGATGCAGGCGAAGTCGAGGATGCTGTTGACCGAGTCCAGAAGCCGCATGCCCGAGGCATGAATGCCCGAGGCATAGGCGAGATAGTCCGCCTTGCCGATCGGGCCGAGCACCTGGCTCTTCAGCATCTCGGAGAAACCGATGATGGCGTTCAGCGGCGTGCGCAGCTCATGGCCCATATTGGCGATGAACTCGCTCTTGGCGCGGCCGGCGGCGACCGCCTGCTGCAGCGCCGCCTTCTGCGCGTCGGCGGCGCGCTTGCGTTCGGTGATGTCGCGGAAGGTCCAGACGGAGATTTCCCGTGTGTGGCGGCGGCGCTCGAGCCGGTGACGGCTGCGCCGCAGCGGCGAGTTCCTGATCACCAGCTCCACGGCGATGCCCGATCCGTCGCCGCGCGCCAACTCGGCTTCGATGATCGGTTCCGTTTGTTCACGAAGCTGGCGGCCATTGCGGAACAGTTCCAGGACCGGCTTGCCAAGCAGCGACTCCGCCGAATGTCCGAGCAATTGCGCAGCGGCGGGATTGGCATGCTCGATGCGGCCGGCCTCGTCGACGATGACGATGCCGTCGAAGCTGTCGTCGAACATGGCCCGCATGACGGCGCCGCGATGGAGCAGGGCCATGCCCTTGTGGAAGATGCGCGCCGCCAGGGCATCGTTGCCCCACATCAAGGCGGTAACATAGGCCGCGCTAGACATGAGTATCCACAGCACCACATCCAGGCTGAAGGGAAGGATGGTCTGCAGGCCGGCGCTGACGGCAATTAGCGCTATGGCGGCAGCGGACAGCGCCAGCAAGCCGCGGCGCCAGGGCCAGCGGCTGAAGCGCGAACCGGCAATTGCAGCGAGCAGGAGCGCGATGATCCAGGTGACCGCCGGGGAACTGCGCTGGATCATGCGGCCCTGCACGATCAACTCATAGGCCAGGGCCTGCAGCGTCACGCCCGGCAGCGAGCGGTAGATCGGCACCGTCACATCGTCGCCGAGTTCGATTGCGGTGGCGCCGACCATGACAAATTTGCCGCGCAGCTGCGCGTCATCCACCTTGCCGTTCAACACGTCGCTGAAGGACAGATGGGGGATGGACTCCGGGCGGATGCCGAAGTCCAGGTAGAAACCGTCAGAGCTAGGCTGGTCGATCGCTGCGAAGGCGGCGCCCATCGAGAGGAACAGGTTTCCATCCGATGTTTGAGTCAGGGCGTAGCGGCGGACCAGGCCATCCGCTCCTGGCTGCAGATTGACGGATGCGAGGCGCGACAGTTCGGCGAACCGGGGCAATGGCGCGGTATGGCGAAGCTGATCCTCCCGCCGTTCGAGCGACGCATATTGCTTGAACACCGGCAGCACCACCGGCGGCTCCGCCCGCGCCAGCGCGCCGGCAAGCGCCGCATCGCCATCAGGAGCCGAGGCCGAGCTGAAATCGATATCGAGGGCAATGCCCCGTGCGCCTGCCCGCTGGAGGCGGTCGATCAGCGCGGCATGCCGTTCGCGCGGCCAGGGCCAGACGCCCATGGCTTCGAGGCTCTTATTATCGAGTTCGACCACGACGATATCGCCGGTCGCCTGATGATCCGCGAGCCAGAACCGCAGCTCCATCAGCTTATGTTCCAGCGGCTCGATCCAGCCCAGGGCGGTGACGAGCAACGCCGTCAGAACCGCAATCGCCGCCGGAGCCGTGCCGCGCCTTTGGGCCAGCCTCCGGCAGGTCTCCGGGAGATTCATGATGAGCCGCGTCATCTCGGGAAGCCTTAGGCGGTTCTTCGGTGGCGCCTTAGTGGCGGCCCAGCAATCCGCCGACGGCTCTGCCGGCGCCGCTGACTAGTCCCCCGAGCTGCGCCCGCGACACCGCCGACAACTCCGCCGGCCGCCTCAGCAACGCCGCCGACCACACCGCCGGCCGCTTCTGCAACACCGCCGACGAGGCCACCGGCTGCTTCAGCAACGCCGCCGACCACGCCGCCGGCCGCTCCTGCGACTCCGCCGACAACGCCGCCGGTCGAGCCGGTCGTCCCGTTCGTGGTCTCGGCCGCTGCTTCGGCGCCGGGCACGCCTTGTTCGGGCGCTAGTGTCGGCTTGGCCAGGACCGGTAGCACGGATGGCAAAACGGGAATGGTGCTGCTGGAGAGCTGGACATGGCCATCGCCGCCGCGCTCCACCGTCGCCACGTTACCGGGGCCGACCATCGCCGAGGATGAACCGTCGGCGGATTCGACCAGGACGCGGCCCTCATCCACGCGGACGCTATTGGCATCTCGTTTGATTGTCACCAGGAAGCGCGTGCCCTTGACCACCGCGGCCATATACGGGCCCTGAACGCCGAAGGACCGGTTGCTGCGCGGCTCCACGTCATAGAAGACGTTGCCGAATGACTGGAAGAATTGCGTCAGGAGTCCGCCGGCCTTCGGCTCGGCAATCCGGAGATGGGATGACGGCTGGATGATGACGCGATCGCCCCGGCGGGAGAGGAAGACCACGCTCCCACGCGCGGTCTGGATCTCGCTGCCCACGGCAACGATGTCGCCGATGGCCAGCGGCTCGAAGGGAGCCGAGCCAAGCCGGGCGCTGGCCTCGCCAGTGAGGCCCGATACGCGCCAACCCAGGGGCGTGGTGACATCCGCATTGGGATCGATGGCGGCAATTTCCTGCGCAGCGGCGGGGCCGCTGATGAACAGGGCCGCCAGCAGCGCCGCGCCGAAAACCGCTCGAAGGACGGGGACAAACATGAAGAACCTCTCCGTGAACTGGCGAAAGTGGCGGCTGCCGGTGAGGGGGCCACCGGCAGCCGCGATGTCGTCCGGCAAGATTTGGCTGGGGGAGCCGGCCGACGTTCTTTCGGAAAGGATTTTTTAAGAAAACTCTTAATAATCTATTAAGAAAACATCATTTACTATAATAATTCTACGCAATAACTATAGATATTTGGCGCAAAGCCGGAATGTTTAGTTAATTTAACTATAGTTCTCCTGTTCAGCCCTTTGCCTGCTCTGCCGCCGCCTTGCCGCCGTCGGCGAGATAGCCGAGATCGGAGCCGTAGGTGAAAAGGGTGAAGCGCATCTTGGCGAACAACTGGAGCTTCTCCAGGGAGACGGCGTCGATGCCGACGGCGCGTCCGGTTTTCTTGCCGGCGGCGATGACCTTCTCCAGTGCGGCGATGAATTTCGGTTCGATGGCGCCGACCGGCACGCCGAGCGAGCCGCAGAGATCCGCCGGGCCGATGAACAGGGCGTCGATGCCAGGCACGGCAGCGATTGCGGCGGCGTTCTCGACCGCGAGCGCGCTTTCGATCTGCGGGATGATGGCGATGCGCTCGTTCGCCGCGTCGGCATAGGCGGGCAGATCGAGATAGTAGTTGGAGGCGCGCCAAGGCCCGAAGCCGCGCCGTCCCATCGGCGGATACTTGGCGGCCTCGACGATCGCCGCGGCGTCGGCCGGCGTCTCCACCAGCGGCACCATCAGGCCATCGACGCCCACATCCAGCGCCGCCTTGATCAGGTCGCCGCGGTTCGCCTGCACGCGATAGACGATCGGGCAGCCATGGCGCTCCGCCGCCAGCGCCAGGGGCGGCAGCGCGGCTGGCGGCGTCGGTGCATGCTCGCCGTCGATCAACAGATAATCGAAGCCCGCCTGCGCCAGGATCTCCACCACGGCGATGTCAGGGATAGAAACCCAGGTGCCGGTGATGCGTTTGCCGGCGGCGATCTTGGCGCGAAGCGATGTCGTCATGCCGTTTGTTCCTTTCCGATGCGAGTTCGCGCGAGACTGTAACAGGCGGGAAGGCGGACTTGCCAGATCGGCTCGTGCTATGCCTATGCTTTGTCCCGAATGTCGATCCGGAGAAGCTGCGTGACTGACTCTCGGGAACAGCCGTTGAAACTTGCTATCGAATTGGTCAAGGCGCCGACGGCCGAGACGATGCAATTGCTTGCGGAATTGGACGAGGCGCTTTCCGGTCCCTACAGCGCCGATCAACGCCATGCACTTTCGGTGGAGCAGTTGTTCCAGCCGGACATCCGCTTCTTTCAAGTGCGCGTGGACGGTGTGACCGTCGCCTGCGGCGGCGTCGCTTTCCTCGATGACTATGGAGAGCTGAAACGCATGTATTCCAGGCCGGCCGTGCGGGGACGCGGCGTGGCGAAGGCCCTGTTGCATCGGCTGGAAGCCGAAGCGCGCGAAGCCGGCCTATCGCTGTTGCGGATCGAAACCGGCGTGTATCAACAGGAAGCCCTCAGATTTTACGAAGGCGCCGGCTACAGGCGTTGCGGACCGTTTGGCCCCTACGCACAATTGCCGCCTCGGGCGATCGAAACCAGCCTGTTCTATGAGAAGTCGCTGTGAGCCCACTACGGAAGTCCCGACTTCCGCAGATACAGCCGTAATGCCATGGCGCAGGCAAGCAGAAGCGCGAAGATCAGGATGAGACGGCGTCTGCTCTTGGCGCTACGAAACATGGGGCCGATCCTCCATGGCGTAGGCGGTCTGCACGCGCACATGCCAGATGTTGCTGGTCGCTGTCATACTCTCAATTCAACCGCAATAACTCCATGATCTCCTTCGCCGCCGCCGCACCGGAGATCGCGGCCGCGTCGAACCAGCCGGCGCCTTCGGGTGAGATGTCGGAGCTGGCGAAGGCGAGGCGCCCTTGGCGTTTCCAATTCTCATGCAGGAGATCGGCTTCGGCGCCCAGCCGCGACGCGACCCAGGCGCCGCGGGAGAAGGCGTCGCGGTTCCAGTCATGCCAGTCGAGGGCGATCAGTTCCACCTCTGGAAAGAAACGCGCGACGGCTTCGGTCCCGGCGCGGAAGATCGCTTCGGCGGCATCATCGTGGCCCTGCGCCCAGGCGGCCGCGCCCTCGCCTTCGATGCCAAAACCGACCAGCATCGTGGCGCCGTCGCGAGTAGTGCGCTCGGCGAACATCCATTCGATGCCACTGCCGCCGCCGGTCGCAAGAATACCCGGCGCGACACCCCTGACCTTGGCCCAGATCTTGACCGCGCGCCCAGCATGGCCACGCGCCAGGGCTTCGGCTTTCGCAGCCGGAGGAGGGGGAGAGATCTGTAGACCGGCCATGGGATTGATGCCAGTCGCGATGAGGGCGGCACTGGCATCGATGCTGCGGCCATCGACGGTCGCAAGCCGCACCGCCTCGCCGTCATGCTCGATCGCCGAAACCGCCGCATTCAACCACAGCACTGCGCTGCAATCGGCGATCATGCGGCTCGCCAGCCCGCTGACGCCGCCGATCAGGCTGTCGGTCCAGGCGTCGATGATGGCATCGGGCGTGCCGTCGACATGACCGCAGCTATGCAGGAATTCGCTGGCCGGGACGCCGGCCTTGTCGCCATTGCCGGAGACGGTCCACCAGGCGCCGATCAGATCCAACGTCGCCGCCGGCGCCTGGAGCCGCCGCATGTAGTCGGCCAAGCTGATGCCCAGGAGCGGCCGTCCGTCGGCATCTTCATGATGGCCCTTTTTCAGCAAGGTAGAATTGACGGCAATACGGGCGATGGCGCGTTCATGGGCTGCGCGGTCGGCGCTGGAGCTTGGCCCGTCATGATGCAGCGCCCCATCGCGAAACCAGCGCCGGGCCGTCACCGGATGGCGCGGGCGCAGCTCAATGCCATGCCTTGTACAAAGGCCACGGATGGTACCCTGCCAGGGCGTGATCCAGGAACCGCCATAGTCCAGCTCTTCATCGGCCTCGCGCCTGCCATCGGATCGCACCCCGTCGAAGTCTCGGAAATAGCCGCGGCCGCCGATCCGCTCCCGCGCTTCCAGGATGATGACGGATAGTCCGCGTGCACGGAGTTCGGCCGCCGCCATGGCGCCCGCGAGCCCGGCGCCGACGATCGCCACATCGCAGTTTTCGCCGGCCATCGGAATGTCGCCCCCGTCTGCTTGGCTTTTAGTCGAGTCCGTATTCCCGGACGCTTTTCACCTGCTGATGAAAGCGCAGCTTCTTCGCATATTCCAGCGGGTCCTTCGGCCTGACAAAGGCGCCGGGCGGATGATTGAGCCAGTCATAGAGGCGGGTCAGCAGGAAGCGCAGCGCGCTGCCCCTGGCCAGCGCAGGCAGGGCCAACATTTCCGCTGCCGGCATCGTCCGCGTCCGGTTGTAGCTGCCGAGCAGCAGCCGCGCCTTGGTCGTGTTGAAATCGCCCTCGGGCTCGAAGCACCAGGCGTTCAAACAGATGGCCACATCATAGGCGAGATAGTCGTTGCAGGCGAAATAGAAGTCGATGATGCCCGACAGGCGGTCGCCGAGATAGAACACATTGTCCGGAAACAGATCGGCATGAATGACCCCAGCCGCGAGATTCCTAGGCCAGTGAGTCTCGAGCCAGGACAACTCGGCCGCGATCTGATCGGCGAGCCCCGCCTGCACTTCATGGGCGCGGTCGTAACAGGCCTCGGCGAGCCGGCGCCAGCCCGCGAGCGAGAGATTGTTGGCGCGGTGGCCCTCGTAATCCAGGCCGGCCATGTGAAAACGCGCCAGCGCCTCGCCCAGCAACTGGCAGTGGCGCGGCGCCGGTTTGCGCGGCCAGAGGCCGTCGAGGAAGCTGATGATCGCCGCCGGCTTGCCGCAGAGTTCGCCGAGCACCGCGCCATTCCTCTGGTGGATCGGCGTCGGGCAGGCGATGCCTTTGGCGGCCAGATGATCCATCAGCCCGAGGAAGTAGGGCAGGTCGGCCTTGGCCACGCGCTTTTCATAGATGGTCAGGATGTAGCTGCCGCGATCGGTGGCCAGCAGAAAGTTGCTGTTCTCCACGCCCTCGGCGATGCCCTTGCAGGAAACAGGCTGGCCGATGTCGTAGAGCGCGATGAAGGCGTCCAGGTCGCCGTTCGAGACTTCGGTATAGACGGCCATCGGCAGGGCGGAGAGGTTTCGCGAAAAGTTGTTCACGCGCTGAGCGCGCGCGGCAGCCTGAAATGCACGTCCTCCTCGATAACAGAGAATATCTCGACGGTCACGTCATATCGCGCCCGGCAGGCGGCCAGCACCTCCTGCACCAGGATCTCCGGCGCCGATGCGCCGGCGGTGACGCCCAGGCGCTCGATCCCATGCAGCGACTGCCAGTCTATGTCGGAAGTGCGGCACACCAGGTGCGAGCGCTCGCACCCGGCGGCGAGCCCGGTTTCGACCAAGCGTTGCGAATTCGACGAGTTCGGCGACCCGACCACCAGCAGGGCCTCGACTTGCGGCGCCAGCGCCTTCACGGCCTGCTGCCGGTTCGTGGTGGCATAGCAGATATCCTGGGAGCGAGGCCCGGCGATGCCGGGGAACCGCCGCCGCAGGATGCCGACGATGCCGTCGACTTCGTCGGAGGCCAGCGTCGTTTGGGTCACGTAGGCGAGGTCGCGGCCCGGCGGCGGCACGACATGCGCCGCGTCCTGCGCGGTCTCGATCAATGTAATGGATCCCGTCGGCAGCTGGCCCAGTATGCCGATCACCTCGGGATGGCCGCGATGTCCGATCAGGATGACATGCCGGCCCGCGCTGTCCTGCCGGATGGCCTCGCGATGCACCTTCGTCACCAATGGACAGGTTGCGTCCAGCACCTTCAGCCGGCGGTGCGCGGCTTCAAGCTTGACCGCCTGGGACACGCCATGGGCCGAGAAGACAACCACGCCATTGGCCGGAACTTCGTCCAGTTCCCTGACGAATACCGCCCCCTGGGCCGCCAGTTGTTCGACGACGAACCGGTTGTGAACGATCTCGCGGCGGACATAGACCGGGGCGCCGAATCGAACCAGCGCCTGCTCCACAATCGCCACGGCGCGTTCCACCCCGGCGCAGAACCCGCGCGGCGCCGCCAATAGGATGGTCAGGGGTCGTTTGTCTGCGCTCATCGCCGGCTTTCCTATTCTGATATGGGCATGCGGGGCGGCGGGGCAATCGCGAGACCTGCAGCGAGTGCCTCGTTTTCTACCGGAGCTGCGCGACGCCTGCCTAACGAGCCGCCACCGGGCCGCCAGTCCTTGGCGGGTTGTGCCGGCTGGTGGCCTTCTCTAAAGTCCCGGCCACGCCTGCCGGCCCCGCTCGGGACAGCCTCCCGGACGCCCCAAGCAGGTCGAATTGGTAAGCGGAGCAATGACATGGCGGAACCCATCCCGGCGCAAAAGGCGCCCTACGCGGTGGAGGTCGAGGCCGGCAGGAAGTACTTCTGGTGTGCCTGCGGACGGAGCCAGAAGCAGCCCTTCTGCGACGGCTCCCACAAGGCCGTCGGCCTATCTCCGCTACCCTACGAGGCGACTAAGTCGGGAACGGTATGGTTCTGTGGCTGCAAAGCGACAAAGAATCGGCCGCTCTGTGACGGTACCCATAAAAGTCTGTGAGGTTTCGGCGCGTATGATCGTGGGTTGGAGTGGAATTGGCCGGGCTGTCCTGTTGACGGCGGCGCTGGCCTTGGGCGGTTGCGATACGGTCGGCGGCTGGCTCGGATTTGAAGAGGACAATACGCTCGAACTCGGGCCCTCATGCCCGCGTGTCGCCATCGGTGACGATGTCGGCTATGTCGCGCGCTTCGACGGCAACGGCAACAAGAGGGCAAACCTTCTCTATGCGGTGAAGATGGCTGTCCCGAATGGCGGCTGCTTCCTCAATGAAAACTCGATTGAGGTGGAGATGACCGTACCGATCTATGTCGAGCGCGGCCCGGCGATGGAGGATCGCGAAATCAACTTCGAGTACTTCGTCGCCATTGCCCGCACCGACAAGACCATCATTGCCCGCGAGGCCTTTAAGATTGGCACGGAGATGCGGCTCGGCGAAGTCGCGTTCATCACGGAGGAGTTCGACGAGTCGATTCCAATCGAAGCTCGGCGAGCCCGGCAGCAACTTCGTGATCATCGTCGGCCTCATCCTGACCGAAGAGGAACTTGACTATGCTCGCAGTCCGAAGATCCTGGGCCAACCGGTGCCGATAGGCGAGATCAAGGTTCCGGAGTAGCGCTATTCGCCGCTGAATGTTTTCCTGCGGAGCCGGTCGCCATCGCATTTGGCGGCCCGCGAAGGCCAACACCTGAACATTGAACGCGGCCAGTCTCCCCCGGAAACGCTGCGGCTCTGGAAACAGGTCAGGGCGCCGCCGATGCATCATCGGACAACCCTTTGATTTTTCGGCCCAGGAAGCCCTTGACCGACTCCTGGTGAAGGAGGATTTTGGCTTGGCCACGCGGGAGAGATCGGCCGTTTCGAGGCCGGCGCCGAAGGAGCAACCACCCCGGAAACTCTCAGGCAAAAGGACCGCGGGGCATAGCGGCACTCTGGAAAGAAGGCATCCGGCGCGGCAGGGTCCGTGTCCGCTGCCTCACCGAAGATGTAAGTCTGATCGGCCAATCGCGCCGCCAGGCGAATTTTTCAGGTCCGAAGACAGAGGGGGTCCCCGTCTCGCCTGAGGGCGCGATGGCGGTCAATCTGTCGGAGGACCGGAGTAATGAGTGAACCCACGGGGCCCCTGTCTAGAACGCCCCTGCATCCCCTTCATGTGGAACTCGGCGCCCGTCTCGTGCCGTTCGCGGGCTATGAGATGCCGGTGCAGTATCCCAGCGGCATCGTCGCCGAGCATCAGCATACGCGGAATGGCGCGGGACTGTTCGATGTCTCGCATATGGGCCAGATCCGCCTGACAGCGAAAGGCGGGAACAACGCCGCCGCCGCGCTGGAGACATCTGGTGCCAGGCGATATCCAGGGCCTCACGCCCGGGAAGATGCGCTACACCCAGTTCACCAACGACAAGGGCGGCATCCTCGACGATCTCATGGTGGCGAATACCGGCGACCACCTGATGCTGGTGGTGAATGCCAGCCGCAAGCATGAAGACGCAGCGCTGTTGCGGCAGCGTCTGTCCGACAAAGTCGAGATCGAGGAACTGAGCACCCGCGCCCTCATTGCTCTGCAAGGGCCGCAGGCGGCGGATGTGTTCGGCCATTTTGCGCCCGACTGCCGCAGCATGCAGTTCATGACCGCGGCGTTCCTCACCATCGACGGCATTACCTGCTATGTCACCCGCTCCGGCTACACGGGCGAGGATGGCTATGAGATTTCGATGCCCGGCGAGGCGGCCGTGGCGATCGCCCGCGAGCTCATGCGCTATCCCGAGGTCAAGCCGATCGGACTCGGCGCGCGGGATTCGCTGCGGCTGGAAGCCGGCCTCTGCCTCTACGGCAACGATATCGACGAAACGACGACGCCCGTGGAAGCCGGCCTGAACTGGTCGATCGCCAAGCGCCGGCGCGAGGAAGGCGGCTTCACCGGCGCCGATGTCATCCAGCGGCAGTTCCGCGAGGGCGCGCCGCGCAAGCTGGTGGGCATCAAGCCCGAGGGCCGCGCGCCCGTGCGCGCCCATGCGGAAATCCGCAACCGCGCAGGCGAGCCCATCGGCATGATCACCAGTGGCGGCTTCGGCCCGACGGCGAATGCGCCGGTCGCCATGGGCTATGTCACCAAGGCGCATGCAGCGCCCGGCACGCCGCTGCAGGTCATCGTCCGCGACAAGCCGCTGGATTGCGCGGTCGTGCCGCTGCCTTTCGTCAAGCATCGCTATTACCGAGGCTGAGGGGATTTTCATGAGCAATGTGAAGTTTACCGAAGATCACGAATGGATCCGCATCGAGGGCGACATCGGAACCATCGGCATCACCGACTATGCGCAAGAACAGCTCGGCGACGTGGTCTATGTCGAGCTGCCCGATGTCGGCCGCAAGGTCGAGAAGGGCAAGGACATGGCCGTGGTCGAGTCCGTCAAGGCGGCGAGCGAGGTCTATGCGCCGGTGTCGGGATCGGTGACGGCGATCAATGACAAGCTGACGGCGGAGCCGGCAACGGTGAATTCCGCCGCCATGGGCGACGGCTGGTTCGTCAAGATCAAGCTCAGCAATCCGTCGGAGCTGGATAAGTTGATGGACGAGGCCGCCTACAAGAAATACGTCGAGGGGCTTGGCTGATGCGTTATCTGCCGCTGACCGAAACCGACCGCCGCGCCATGCTGGCGCGGATCGGCGTGCCCTCGATCGACAGCCTCTACCGCGACGTGCCGGAGAAGGTCCGGCTGTCGAAGCCGGTCGATCTGCCGATGCATATGGGCGAGCTCGAGGTGGAGCGGGCGATCTCCGCGATGGCGGCGAAGAATCTGGGCACCGGACGGGCGCCCAGCTTTCTCGGCGCCGGCGCCTATCGCCATCATGTGCCGGCGGCGGTGGATCATCTGATCCAGCGCGGCGAGTTCCTGACCTCCTACACGCCCTATCAGCCGGAAGTGACCCAGGGCACGCTGGAATATCTGTTCGAGTTCCAGACCCAGATTGCGCTGCTGACCGAAATGGATGTCGCCAACGCCTCCATGTATGACGGCGCCACCTCCACGGCCGAAGCCGTGATGATGGCCAACCGCGTCACCCGGCGCAGCAAGGCGATCCTCTCGGGCAATCTGCATCCCCATTACCGCGAGGTCATCGCCACCCACGCGCATTTCGCCGGCTTCACGGCGGTCGCGAACCAGCCCGATCCCGAGGGTCGCGAGGATCTGATCTCGCAGATCGACGGCGCGACCTCCTGCGTCGTGGTGCAGAATCCCGGCTTCTTCGGCCATCTCCGCGATCATGCGGCCCTGGCCGAAGCCTGCCACAAGGCCGGCGCGCTGCTGATCGTCGCGGTGACGGAGATCATCTCGCTGGGCGCCGTGACGGCGCCGGGCCGCATGGGCGCCGATATCGTCACCGCCGAAGGCCAGTCGCTGGGCAATTCCCTGGGCTTCGGCGGTCCCTATGTCGGGCTGTTCGCCACGCGGGAGAAATTCCTGCGGCAGATGCCGGGCCGCCTGGTGGGCGAGACTGTCGATGCCGATGGCCGCCGCGGCTGGGTGCTCACGCTCTCCACCCGGGAACAGCATATCCGGCGCGAGAAGGCGACCAGCAACATCTGCACCAACTCCGGCCTCTGCGCGCTTGCCTTCACCATTCATCTGACGCTGCTGGGCGAGGCCGGTTTGACGCGCCTCGCGGCGATCAATCACGGCAAGGCGGTGCAGCTCGCCGACAAACTGGCGGCGCTGCCCGGCGTCAAGCTGATGACCGATGCGTTCTTCAACGAATTCACGCTGGCGCTGCCGAAACCGGCGGCGCCCGTTGTCGATGCGCTGGCCGATCGCGGCATCCTCGGCGGCGTGCCGGCGTCGCGGCTTTATCCGCATGAGGCCAGAGCGGCGAACCTGCTGATCCTCGCCGCCACGGAAACCAACACCGATGCCGATGCCGACTCGCTTGCCGCCGCGCTGCAGGAGATCCTGAAATGACTCCCGATCCCATCACCGGAACCTTCAGCGGCAACCGCGCGCTCCAAATCGAAGAACCGCTGATTTTCGAGCAGGGCCAGCCGGGCCGCACCGGCGTCGATCTGCCGGCGCCGCCGGCAATCAAGGATCGCCTCGGCGGGTTGAACCGCAAAGGCGAGATCGGCTTGCCGGGACTATCCGAGCCTCAGGCAATCCGCCACTACACGCGCCTTAGCCAGAAGAATTATGCCATCGATATGGGGCTCTATCCCCTGGGCTCCTGCACCATGAAGCACAATCCGCGCCTGAACGAGAAGATGGTGCGGCTGCCAGGCCTCGGCGATCTGCATCCGATGCAGCCGGCGAAGACGGCGCAGGGCGCGCTGGAGCTGATCGACCGGCTGGCCCATTGGCTGAAGACGCTGACCGGCATGCCGGCCGTGGCGCTGTCGCCGGGCGCCGGCGCCCATGGCGAGCTCTGCGGCATCATGGCGATCCGCGCCGCCCATGAGGCGAAGGGCGAGGGCCATCGCAAGCGCATCCTGGTGCCGGAATCCGCCCATGGCACCAACCCCGCCACGGCGGCCGGCGTCGGCTACAGCGTCGATCCCATCCCCGCCAACGACCGCGGCCGCGTGGACCTCGCCGCGTTCAAGGCCAAGCTCGGCGCCGACGTCGCCGGCATCATGATCACCAACCCCAACACCTGCGGCCTGTTCGAGAGCGAGATCCTGGAGATCTCCGAGGCGATCCATGGCGCCGGCGGCTATTTCTATGGCGACGGCGCCAACTTCAACGCCATTGTCGGGCGGGTGCGGCCAGGCGATCTCGGCGTCGATTGCATGCATATCAACCTGCACAAAACCTTCTCCACGCCTCATGGCGGCGGCGGGCCGGGCGCTGGTCCGGTGGTGCTGTCGGAGGCTTTGGCGCCCTTCGCGCCGCTGCCCTATGTGGTGCATGGGCCGAAAGGCTTCGCGCTGGTGGAGCATGACGACGATCCCCGGGCGACCGGCAAGGCGCTGGGCCGCCTCAAGGGCTTCCACGGCCAGATGGGCATGTTCGTGCGCGCGCTCGCCTACATGATGAGCCATGGCGCCGATGGTCTGCGCCAGGTGGCGGCGGATGCGGTGCTGAACGCCAACTACATCCTCGCCAGCCTGAAGGACGATATGTCCCCCGCTTTCGACGGGCCCTGCATGCATGAGGCGCTGTTCGACGACGCCTTTCTGAAGGACACGGACATCTCCACCCTCGATATTGCCAAGGCGATGATCGACGAGGGCTACCATCCCATGACCATGTATTTCCCGCTGGTGGTCCATGGCGCTCTGCTGATCGAGCCGACGGAGACCGAGAGCAAGGAGACTCTCGACCAATTCATCGAGGTGATGAAAGGCCTGGCGCGGCGGGCGAAGAGCGGCGATGCGGCCTATTTCCACGGCGCGCCGCGGCTCAGCCCGCGCCGGCGTCTGGACGAAACGGCGGCCGCGCGCAAGCCGGTGCTGCGCTGGCGGCCGTCGAACATCACGGGCCAGGCGGCGGAGTAGGCGCGCGCAACATCATGGCCGACAAGGCGGAGCAACTGATAGCAGGCAAGGTACGGATACGCTTCGCCAGGGCTGATGATGCGGCGCTGATTGTGAAGCTGGTGCGCGAGCTGACCGAGTATCAGCGGGAACCGCTTGATAACGTGAAGCTGACGGAGGCGGACATCATCCGCGATTCCTTCGGCACCGCGCCGCGCATCGAGACCATTCTGGCGGAGGTGGACGGCAAGACGGCCGGGTTCGTCGTCTTCTATCACAACTATTCCACCTGGGCCGGCCGGCCCGGCATCTACCTGCTGGATGTCTATGTCCGGGATTGGGCGCGGGGCTATGGCGTCGGCCGTCGGTTGATGGCGGAGATGGCGCGGCTTGCCAGGGAGCGCGGATCGACGAAGCTCGATCTCTCCGTGCTGTCCTGGAACCCGGCGCGCGGTTTCTATGAGCGTCTCGGCTTCGAGCCGCAGAACAAATGGCACGACTATCGCCTAGCCGGCGCCGGGCTGGAGAAACTCGCCGACGAGGCCGAGGGCGTGGCGTCCTAGGCAAACACAGACGGGAGATTCCGATGGGCATCGGAGGGAAAGACACGCCGCAGGTCGTTGCACCGCCGCCGCTGATTTTCCTGGTGTTCGTTCTTGCGGGTTTCCTGCTCTATTGGCTCTGGCCGCTGCCCTTCGCCATCGGCATCGGCTATGACATTCTTGGCGTGCTCTTGATCATTGTGCCGATTGCCATTGCGATCTGGGCGCGGAATCTGTTCATCCGCGCCGGCACGAATGTGGAGCCCTACAAGCCGACGACGGTCATCGTCGACAAGGGCCCATTCGCCTATTCCCGCAATCCGCTCTATCTCTGCCTGTTTGCGCTTTATCTCGGCATTGCGCTGCTGATCGGCAATGGCTGGCTGCTGCCGCTGGCTGTGCCGCTATATTTTATCATGCATTACGGCGTGATCGCGCGGGAAGAACGCTATCTCGAGGCCAAATTCGGCGAGAGCTACGTCGCCTATAAGCGGCGCGTGCGGCGCTGGCTGTAGCCCTACAACAGAAAAGGCGGCCCTAGGGCCGCCTTTGCATGCACTCAAACAGCGTGCAGCGCTAATTCAGCTTCCGCTCCAACTCCGTGATCGCGGAGTCGATCATCCGCTCGCCGCGCTGCGCGTCTGTTTTGCTCTTGAGGAGCTGCTCGGCGGCGGCGACCGCGACGTCGATGGCGTGGTTGCGCACATCGGCCACGGCCTGGGCCTCCGCCTGGGTGATCTTGTCCATCGCCATCTTCTCGCGGCGGGCGAAGGCGGCGTCCAGATTGGCGGCCGCTTCGGTCTTCAGCCGTTCGGCCTCGCCGCGCGCTTGGCGCACGATGGCCTCGGCATCGCGCATCGCCTCCTGCTGCTTCTTCTGATAGTCTGCCAGCAGCTTCTGCGCTTCGTCGCGGAGCGCCCGGGCCTCATCCAGCTCGGCCTTGATGCGGGCGGCCCTGGCGTCCAGCGTCTTGCCGACCATGCGCACCAGCGGCTTGCCGGCCAGCACCACGAAGATGATGAAGGCGATGGCAACCCAAGTCTCGGGATTGCTGAGACTGAAATGCTCCAACATCAGGCGCGCCTCCCGGCAACGGCATCCACGGCGCCGCTGATCTCTGCAGCGCTTGCCTCGGCGCCCGCGACCTTGCCGATGACGGCGGCGGCGACCTCGGCGGCGACGGAGCGCACATCGCCCATCGCCTTGTTCTTCGCCGCGCCGATGGCGTCCTCGGCCGTCCTGGTGCGCTGGATCAACTGCGACATGAACGCGGAGTCTCGCTTGCCAGTCTCGGCCTGGATGGCCTGGGTGGCCGCGGCCAATTCAGCCTGCGCCCTGGCGCGGGCATCGGCCAGCGTCTTCTCATAGGCGGCCTTGGCCTTGTCGGCGTCGGCCTTGACGCGGTCGGCTTTCTCAAGGTCGGCCTGTATGCGCTTCTCGCGGTCCTCGATCACCGAACTCACCCGCGGCAGCGCAACCTTCCACATGAGGACCAGCAGCAGGATGAAGCTGATGGCCAGCCAGATCAGCTGCGGCGAGAAATCCGCCGGATCGAGCTGGGGCATGCCGCCTTTGGCTTCCGCGCCGCCATGATCCCCGGCAGCGGTCTCCGCATGAGTGTCGGTAGCGGCCTCTGTGCCCGCGGTCGCTTCTTCCGCTGCCGTGGTGCCTTCCGGTTCGCCGGTGCCGTACTCCTGCACCAGGATGATGGACGGTGCATCCTGGCCCTGACCGGTGCCGGTCAGGCCTTGCAAGGTTGCGTCATCCAATCTGAGCTGCAGCATCTCGATACTCCGTCGGCGGGAATGCCGGCGCCCCTAGCCGGGCCGGCATTCGCCGCTGTCCTTGTCCGATTGAGCCCGCGCCG
This sequence comes from uncultured Alphaproteobacteria bacterium, assembly GCA_963851215.1. Classification (GTDB taxonomy): domain Bacteria; phylum Pseudomonadota; class Alphaproteobacteria; order Dongiales; family Dongiaceae; genus DATKFM01. The sequence continues at coordinate 611,243 of CAWKOG010000017.1, read as the reverse complement.
GCCGCCCCTGAGGCCGCCGGCAGGGCCTTAGAACACGAACAGCAGCAGCAGCGCGATCAGCAGCGCGAACAGCGCGATGGCCTCCGTGAGCGCGAAGCCCAGCAGCACGTTGCCGAACACTTTCGGCGCGGCGGCCGGATTGCGCAGCGCGCCGGAGACGAAGCTGCCGAAGATGTTTCCGATACCCACGCCCACGCCGGCGAGCGCTATGGTGGCAAGACCGGCGCCGATCAGCTTTGCGGCATCTGCTTCCATGATTGTAGTCCTTTCGTTTCGTCCGAGGTTGGTTTCAGTGATGCATATGCACTGCATCGTTGAGATAGATACAGGTGAGGATGGTGAACACATAGGCCTGCAGCAGCGCGATGCCGACTTCCAGGCCGGTCAGAGCGACCGTGAAGGCCAGCGCAGCGATGCTGCCGACGACGCCGATGCCCACAAGGCCGGCGGTTCCGCCGAGCAGTCCCAGCAGCGTGACCACGAAGCCGCCGAACACCTTCAGCATGGTGTGGCCCGCGGTCATGTTGGCGAAAAGTCGGACCGACAGGCTGACGGGGCGGATCAGGTAGGACAGCACCTCGATCGGCACCAGCAGGAACAGCAGCGGCAGCGGCACGCCCGACGGCACGAACAGCCGGAGATAGTGCGTGCCGTGGCGCACGAAGCCGATGATCGTCACGCCGATGAAAACGATGAAGGCCAGCGCGAAGGTGACGATGATGTGGCTGGTGACGGTGAAGGTATAGGGGATCATCCCGATCAGATTGCAGAAGAGGATGAACATGAAGAGCGAGAAGATGAACGGGAAGTACTTCTTGCCCTCGGTGCCCACATTGTCGCGGATCATGTTGGCGATGAACTCGTAACTGAGTTCCGCCATCGATTGCCATCGCGTCGGTATCAGCGAGCGCCCCTGCATGCTCAGGACCAGGAAAATCGTGATCAGGCCTACCGCGATCAGCATGAACATAGCTGCATTCGTGAATGAGGCATCGATGCCGCCAACGCATTCGAAAACATGATCTGTGGGATTCGTATCGACGCCCCCCAAACAAATTGGGAATTTGCGCTCGATTAGAAACTGTGCGAGTGGGCTATGACCTTCCGCCACGATCGATCCCCGAGTTTTGCGGCCGCGCCGGCGAAGCGGGCCGCTATTTCTGCTTCCTGTCGTCGTCGAGCGCAGATCGCTTCATCTGCTCCATCGACGATTTGTACACCGTCCACATGCCGGCCGCGCCGCCGAGGATGAAGAACAGGATCAGCATCAACGGCTTGGTTCCCATGAGATAGTCCAGGAACCAGCCGATCCCGCCCCCGACCAGGAGACCCGCCGCCAATTCCACCGAGAGCTTCATTGCCCATCCGCCCGAGGAGAGTGGCGCGCCATCGCGCTGCCCATCGTCGCCACGTTCCTCGCGAACCTGCTCTTTCAGGCGGCGCAAGCGGGCGTCGAAATCACTCTCGGGCGAAGGGGAGTTTCCCTCGGTCATTGGCCTGATACGACGTTGCTACAACCCCTGCAGCCCCCGCCGCAACCGGCGCGCAAGATAGGGGCGACCCCCAGGGCTGTCAAGGCGACGAGGCGCCGCGCAATGACGGCGAAATCCCTGAAAACTATGGGCTTTCCGCGCTAGGCGATAGCCTTCAGTTCGGCCACCCGCTGCAGGTCGACGGAGACCAGTTGCGATACCCCGCGCTCGGCCATGGTGACGCCGAACAGCCGGTCCATCCGCGCCATGGTCATGCGGTGGTGGGTGATGACCAGGAAGCGGGTGGAAGTGGAATGGGCCAGCTCCTCCACCAGGGTGCAAAAGCGGTCCACATTGGCGTCATCCAGCGGCGCGTCCACCTCGTCCAGCACGCAGATCGGCGCCGGATTTGTCAGGAACACCGCGAACAGCAGTGACAGGGCGGTCAGGGCCTGCTCGCCGCCCGACAGCAGCGACATGACCTGCAGCCGCTTGCCCGGCGGGCTGGCCATGATTTCCAGGCCGGCTTCCAACGGGTCCTCGGACTCGGTCAGCTTCAGATGGGCGTGGCCGCCGCCGAAGAGGCGGGTAAACAGCTTTTGGAAGTTATTGTTGACCAGCTCGAAGGCCGCCAGCAGCCGTTCCCGGCCTTCCCGGTTCAGGCTCTGGATGCCGCTGCGCAGGCGGGCGATGGCGTTGACCAGGTCCGACCGCTCGGATTGCAGTCCCGCGATCTGCTGCTCGACTTCAGTTGCCTCGGTCTCGGCGCGGAGATTGACCGGGCCCATATTGTCGCGCTCCCGGGTCAGCCGCAGCAGCTTGGCCTCGATCGCGTCCCGTTCGGGCATCTCACCTTCATCCAGTTCGGCGATCCCGGCAGTCTCTTCCGGCGTGCAATCCAGGCGGTCGCGAATGCGGGCTTCCAGACCCTGGGCGGCTTCTTCCACCTGGGCGACATGGCCTTCGGCGCGCACGCGATTCTCCCGCGCTTCCGCCAGGTCATGCTCGGCCGACTTCAGCAGGCGAACGGCTTCGGTCAGCCGAGTCTCGGTTTCCGCCAGACGGTCGGCGGCTTCGCGGCGCTTTACCGTGGCGGTGTCGATCAGCTCGTTCACCTTGCCGCGCTGCTCGGCGATCTCCGCCGGCCGCTTGGTCAACGCCTCGATTTCGGCTTCGACGGCGATCCGGCGCTCGTCCAGCAGCTTGTTCTGCTGCTCGGCGGATTGCAGCCGGTCCATCCAGGACTGCCGCTCGCCGGCGATCGCCGTCAGGCGCCGGCGGCGGGCCTCGGCCTCGCGCTCCAGCCGGTCATGGGTGCTGCGGCGGTCGATGAGCTGGGTGCGCAGATCGCTCAGCTTGCTGCGCGCCTCGCTGGCGGCGGCTTGCAAGGCCAACAGATCGGGAATGGCATGGGCATCCTGCCGCACCGCTGCCAGGGCCGTTTCGGAGTCGCCGATATCCCGCGCTGCACCAGCCGACATTTCCTCCAAGGTTGCCAGGCGCGACACCGTCGCGGCGGCGGCGTTGGTGGCGGTATCGAACGCACTGCGCGCCTGTTCGATGGCCCGCAGCGCGGATTGCAGCCCGTCACGCCATTGCCGGGCGGCCATTTCCGCCAACTCGGCGCCGCGGCGGGCCACCTGATGCTGGCTCTCGGCCTCGGCCGCCTGGCGTTCGACATCGGCGAACTCGGCTTCCACCTCGTTCAACCGCGCCCGCTGCTTCAGGCGCGTTTCGGCGGCGGTAGTCGCTCCGGCTTCGACGCGGAATCCATCCCAGCGCCAGAGAGCGCCATGGCGGGTCACCAGCCGCTGGCCCTGGGCCAGGGAGGCCGAAAGGCGATTGCCCTCGGCTTCGGTTTCGACCACGCCAATCTGGCTCAGGCGGCGTTGCAGCGCCTTGTGACCTTGAACGAACTGCGACAGCGGGGCCGCTCCCTCAGGCAGCGGCAGTGCGTTTTCCAACGGCGGCAGGGCCTCCCAGCGGATTAGCGCGCCGGCGGCGGCGGACGCCGTAAGATCGTCACCCAGCGCCACACCCAGCGCCGCCTCGTACCCGGCGGCGACGGTCACGTCATTGAGGATCGGCGGCCAGAGATCCGACTGATTGGCGGTCAGCAGCTTCGCCAGGGTGCGCTGCTCGGCGGAGAGTTGCGCACGGGATTCGGCAAGTTCCTGCCAGCGGCTGCGGCTGCTCAATTCGGCCTGGGTCGCAGCGGCCCGCGCCAGTTCCAGATCGGCGGCCTGATTCTGCAGGCCATCCAGATCGGTCTGGCGTTCGGCCAGCGCGCGGCGGGCCACATCCAGGGCGGTATGATCGGTCGACGCGGCTTCCAGCTTTGCCCGCTCTTCGGCGATGTCCGCGGCCCGGCGGCGCAGGCGCTCCAGCCGGTCTTCCAGTTCCGCGGTGCGCAGCCGTGTCGCGCGCTCCAGGGCTTCGCCCGAAGCGATGTCGTTGAGCAGGCCCGAGAGCGTCGCTTCGCTGGCATCGACGGCGAGCTTGCGCGGCCGTCACTTCTTCGCCGGCGGTCGACGCGGCGCCCGCTTCGGCCGAGTCGCGGCGGTCAGTTCGTCATGTTCGCCTTGCAGGCGCGCGTCGTTCGCCTTCGCGTCTTCGATCAGCGCGCCGGCGCGGCCGATATCGCCGAGCACCTGCGTCAGGCGCTGAGATGCTTCTGTACGCGCCGCATTGACCCGCGCCTCCTCCTGATTGAGGAACTCGCGGGCGATGGTCAGCCTCTGCAGCTCGGCAGCGGCGGCGGCTTCCGCATCGCGCAAGTCGGGCAGGTCGGCGGCAATCTCGCCCTGGCGGCTGGCGGCGGCGGCGGCTTTGCCGGTGAGATCGACCACGCTCGCCTCGGCCTCCTGCATTTCTGCTTGGGCGGCGGCGCGCCGGGCCACCACATCGCGCCAGAGGATATTCAACAGCGTCGCTTCGACCCTGCGGATCTGATCGGCGATGTTGCGGTAGCGCGACGCCTGCCGCGCCTGCTTCTTCAGGGTCTGCAACTGGCTTTCCAGCGTGACAATCACATCGTCCAGCCGCGAGAGATTGGCTTCGGCGGCGCGCAGTCGCAGTTCCGCCTCATGGCGGCGCGAATGCAGGCCGGTGATTCCCGCCGCTTCTTCCAGCAATGAGCGCCGGTCCGTCGGCTTGGCGTTGATGATCGCGCCGACGCGGCCCTGGCTGACCAGCGCGGTGGAATGGGCGCCGGTGGCGGAGTCGGCGAACAGCAATTGCACGTCGCGCTGCCGCACTTCATTGCCATTGACCACATAGGACGAGCCGGCGCCGCGCTCGATGCGGCGGGTGATCTCCAGAAGATCGTTGTCATTGAACTTCGACGGCATCTTGCGGTCGCTGTTGTCCAGCAGCAGCATGACCTCTGCGACGTTGCGGCCGGGCCGCGTGGTGCTGCCGCTAAAGATCACGTCGTCCATCTCGCCGCCGCGCAGCTGCTTGGCGGAAGTCTCGCCCATGGCCCAGCGCAGCGCTTCCACCAGGTTTGACTTGCCGCAGCCGTTCGGCCCGACGATGCCCGTCAGGCCCGGCTCGATCAGCAGTTCAGTGGAATCGACGAAGGATTTGAAACCGACGAGACGAAGTTTGTTGAAGCTGACCAAATTCTGACTCCGCGCTTGCTGGCGCCGTGTTGACGTTGTGTCTGCGATCTACTTCGGCAGTAGTTCGCGAATGATTGTGTTAAGGCCACTCACCGGCGCCTCGCCGCTCGTCAAATCGTCGAACGGCAGCGCGCCGGCATACTTCGTGCCATTGATGATGAAGCTTGGCGTCGAATTGACGCCATGGAGATCGACCGCATCCTTGTAGTTCGCGGCAATCCTGTCGATTGCCTTTTCATCGGTCATGCAGCCATCGATCTTGCTTTCCTCGATGCCTGCTTCCTTGCCGAGCGCGCGCAGCGCATCCAGCGGATTCGCCGCCTGGATCCATTCTTTCTGAGTCGCGAACAGCTTGTCGAGGAGGACGAAGTATGTGTCACCCGGCGCGCATTCCGCCATCAGCGAAGCGCGCAGCGCCAGCCGGTCGAGCGGGAAAGGACGAAAGACCAGGCGCACCTGGTTCTTGTCGATGAATTCCGATTTCAGCTTCGGCATCGACTCCGCATGGAACGCCGCGCAATGCGGACAGGTCATCGACGCATACTCGACGATCGTCACCGGCGCATCGGCGCTGCCGAGAACATGGTCTTCGGGTGTGATGACTGGCTGGACAGGCGCAGTCGTCGCCGCAGTCTGAGCCGGCGCGGAGGAGGATGAGCTGGCGCCGGCGCTATCGGTCGACGGAGCTGATGGCGCATTCGCCGCAACGCTCGAAGAAGTTTCAGAAGTCGCGGCCGCTGGGGTCTCGGTCGTCGTTGCAGGCGCGGTGCCTGCCGCCGCAGTGCTGTCCGTGGTTGTCGTCGCTGGCGGTGTTGCCGGTGGTGTCGCGGTCTCGGCTGGCGCGGCGGCGGTCTCGGTCGCCGGGCCGCGGTCGCCAAAGTTGACATAGGCGGCAACACCCGCTCCGGCGATCACCACAAGCGCCACGATTATCGCGACGGACCTGTTCATTACTGCTGCCCTCCAAGGCTGCCTTTACAGCCCGATTTGATGGCGGCTATGTGGCAGGATTCGTTGCGGGATGCAATGCCGTGACCGCTCGGGAGAAATCGCGTCAAGCCGTAAACCTTAATTGTCACAAAGGTTTGCGGACTTTCAACGCGCGGCCGAATTGGCCGAGGCGGTGCCTCAGCTCCTCGTCGGCGATGGTGTTGACCTGCGCATCGACAGCGGGGTCGTCGCCGCTGACAGCCACGGGTGGCGATTTCCGCCGCGCTGGCCTTGGCACCGGCCCTTGCTGAATGCGCAGCCTGACCACGGCCCGGTAGCCGAAGTAGCCGTTGATTCGCTCCAGCACCACCGGCTCCAGATGCTGCAGCTCCAGCGCCAGCGAACCCTGTACCCGCAGATGCAGCGTGCCCGCCGATCGCTCGCCCGGGGGGAAGGCCAGGCGCATCGGCACGCAGCATTCCGCCAATTGCGCGCCAACGATCGATGGCCAGTCGGCCACGATGCCGCCGGCGGCGAGGCCATGACGACCCAGCACCGGCCGCGCCACCTTCGGCAGCAGGCTGCCCAGGCTCTGGGTGCGCCAGCTCCGGTCGCTTGTCTTACGGTCGGTATCGTTCTCGGCCATCTGTATCCAGAACTGGAGTTTGGCCGCCGGCAAACTGGCCTGTTGCGACCGGAGTTCCTATCCTAGTGGCCATCATGGCCCGCCGCCACGCCAAGACCGCGACAAAGACCGCGAATATGCCGGCCCTGCTATTGGCCTGGTACGACCGCCACCGGCGCAGCCTGCCTTGGCGGGCGCCGGCGGGTGGGCGGACCGAGCCTTACCGCGTGTGGCTCAGCGAGATCATGCTGCAGCAGACCACGGTGGTCACTGTGGGGCCCTACTTCCGCGACTTTCTGGCGCGCTGGCCCACCGTGCATGACCTGGCGCGGGCGGATCTGGATGCCGTGCTCCATGCCTGGCAGGGCCTGGGCTACTACGCCCGGGCCAGGAATCTCCACAAATGCGCCAAGGTGGTCAGCCGGGAGTTGGGCGGGCGCTTTCCGGAGCGCGAGGAGGAATTGCTGGAACTGCCGGGGATCGGCTCCTACACCGCAGCGGCCATCGCCGCGATCGCCTTCGACCGCCCGGCCACCGTCATGGACGGCAATGTGGAGCGGGTGATGGCGCGACTGCATGCGGTGGAAACGCCGCTGCCGGCGGCCAAGCCTGAATTGCGGCGCCTCGCGGCGGCGCTGACGCCGGCGGAGCGGCCCGGCGACTATGCCCAGGCGGTGATGGACCTGGGCGCCACCATCTGCACGCCGCGGAAACCACGCTGCATGATTTGTCCCTGGCAGGAGCCTTGTCTCGCGCGGCGCCAGGGCATCGCCGAGACGCTGCCGCGCAAATCGCCGAAGCCGTTCCGGCCGCAGAAGCATGCGGTGGTGTTCTGGCTGACCCGGCCCGATGGCGCCATCCTGCTGCAGCGGCGGCCGGAGGAGGGACTATTGGGCGGCCTCATGGAGGTGCCGTCGACGCCCTGGCGCGAAGATCCCTGGACCGTCGAGGAAGCGCTGGGGGCGGCTCCAGCAAAGGCCCGCTGGCGGTCCCTGGATGGCGTGGTGCGCCACGGCTTCACCCATTTCGATATCGAGATGACGGTGATTGCCGGCAAGGCCGCCGGGGGTGCCGCATCCACGGGCGTCTGGAGCCAGGTGGACCGGCTCTCCGACCACGCCTTGCCCACGCTGATGAAGAAAGTGGTCCGCCACGCTCTGGCGAAACTGTAGGCGGCTAGGCGCTCTTCAGATGCTCCTGCAGGCGGGGCATCAGCTCCACCAGGTTGCAGGGGCGGTGCCTGTTGTCGAGCTGAGCGCGCAGGATGCCGTCCCAGCCGTCGCGGCAGGCGCCGGGGGAACCGGGCAGGGCGAACAGGTAGGTGCCGCCAGCCACGCCGCCGGTGGCTCGGCTCTGTATGGTTGAGGTCTTGATCTTCTCGTAGCTCAGCCAGCGGAACAGCTCGCCGAAGCCCTCGATCTCCTTCTCGTAGACCTGCTTGAAGGCCTCCGGCGTCACGTCGCGCCCGGTGACGCCGGTGCCGCCGGTGGAGATCACCACATCGATGCTGGGATCGGCGATCCAGGCTTTGAGCTGGCTGACGATGGCGGCGATCTCGTCGCGCACGATGACGCGCGCGGCGACGCGATGGCCGTCCTGGGTGACGAGATCGATCAGCGTCTGGCCGGATTTGTCATCGGCCACGCCGCGGGTATCGGAAACGGTGAGGATGGCGATGTTGACCGGCAGGAAGGGCCGGGTTTCGTCAATACGTGACATTGCTGGCCGCCGTCGTGGCTTTCGGCGGCGGAGTATAGGTCGGCCACGCGCCCGAGGCGAGCGCGTCCAGCGAGGTCGTCGGCTGGCCCAGCCGCTCCTGGTAGATCCAGTAGTAGGTGAGGACCCGCTCGACATAGTGGCGGGTTTCGGACACGGGAATGCTCTCGACGAACAGCAGCGGATCCTGGTTGTTGCCGGTCAGGCCGCGCCACTTCTGCATGTTGCCCGGGCCGGCATTGTAGGCGACGAGGAACTGCAGCAGGTCGCCCTTGATCATCTTCAGACCCAACAGCTCGCGGACATAGCGCTGCGCCAGGGTCAGGTTGGTCTCGGGGTCCATCAGGGCGCGCTTCTTGCTGCCCAAGAGATCGCCGACCTCGTCCATGGCGGCCGCGGTCGCCGGCATCAGCTGCATCAGGCCCGATGCGCCCGCGTGACTTTTGGCCTCGGGATTGAAGGCCGACTCCTGCCGCATCAGCGCGAACAGCAGCGCGGGATCGATCAGGAAGCCGTTCTGCGGCTCCCAAGTGGGCAGGGGATAGATCGCGGGATCGAGGGTCTGGCCGGAGTGGTTCTCATACTGAACGCCGAGCCGCAGGGAGAGTGACGGCAGGTTCGCGGCTTGCGCCACGGCCAGGATTGCCGGCCCAAGCTCCTTGCCGCCCTTGCCCTGCAGGAGCTGATGCATCTCTTTTTCCGCGAGATCGTTCTCGCCGATCTGGATCAGCGCCAGGGCGCGGGCGCCGGCGCGGGTCTCCAGGATCTGGCGCGCGGCGGTCTTCTCCACGGGGGCTACGTCCCACTGCAGGCCCGTATCCATGCCCAGCGCGCGGCGCGACAGCTGGCCATAGAAGGTGCGGGGATACTTGGCCCCCTCCTTCAGCCATTTTGTGACTGCTTCCGGGTGGTGGGCCTTCAGGTGGCTGCGGGCGGCCCAGAAAGCGCCCGCGGCACGGCTCCAGGCATCGCCGCCCTTGCGGGTCGCCACCTTCTCGAAATGTGTGGCGGCCGTGTCCATCTTGCCGCTGCGCCAGGCTTCAAGGCCGGCGCGCCAATTGAAGAAGGTTGGCTCCCGGCTGCTGTCCGGGTTGCCATAGAACTTCACCTTGGTGACGGTTGGCGCCGGTGGGGCGGACGCGCCAGAGGGCTGGCGGCCGAGGGCCAGTGCATAGATCTGCGGCGCCTCCGGCAGGTCGCCATACTTGGCGAGCCAGTCGCGCAGTTCGACATAGCGAGTCTTGTACTTGGTGGGATGGAGGTAGCGGTGGGCCAGGACATGCCCGAGCAGCCGGAGGTCTTCGAGCTGGCTGACCATTCGGTCGGCGCCCCGCCAGTTGCCGTCGTCCTGCAGCGAAAAGATCCGCCGGTAGCGGTCGGCATCTGGCGCCGACAGGGGACGCGGCACATGGGCCGCGTTGTCCTTGATCGGCGGCATGAGGATCGCAGTCACGTCGGTGCCGAAATCCTCGGCCCTCGCCGGCTGCGCGCCGAGCATGGCGCCTGCCACCAACAATAGGCAGAGGCGCCGGATCGACGGAGCCCATCCCTTTGATAGATATGGTAAATATTCCGTAAATACCCGCATGCGGACTCCTAGCCGATAAAAATCAGCTATGACAAGCCTCAAATCCAAGGATTAACACCAGGGATGGTATGTTGGAACGTTCGACCCACTACCTGTGGGATGTCAAGCTAACTTTTCGCTTGCCCCAGGCGCTCGCTGAGGAGCAGCAGGTCCCGCCAAGCCTCCCGCTTCTGCGCCGGCTGGCGCAGCAGGAAGGCCGGGTGGTAGGTCGGCAGGGCCGGAATTGGCCGGGACATTCCGGCACTTTCATATTGAAACCACCTGCCTCTCAGTTTGGTAATGCCTTCGCTGCGGGCCAGCAGGGTCTTGGCCGAGGCACCGCCAACCAGCAGCAGGACATCAGGTGACACCAGCTCGATATGCCGCTCCACGAAGGGCAGGCAGGCGGAGATTTCCGCCGGCGTCGGCTGCCGGTTCCCCGGGGGGCGCCAGAACAGAACGTTGGTGATGTAGGCTTTGTTCCGGTCCAGGCCGATCCAGCCCAGCATCCGGTCCAGAAGCTGGCCGCTGACGCCCACGAAGGGCTTCCCGGCGCGGTCCTCGTCGGCGCCGGGCGCCTCGCCGATGACCATGACCCGGGCGCTGGGATTCCCGTCGGCAAACACCAGATTCGTAGCTGTGAGCTTGAGCGGGCAGCCGTCGAAGGCCGCAAGCGCTTCCGCCAGTTCTGTCACCGTGCGCGCCGCGCCGGCCAGGCCGCGGGCGGACAGGCTGGCCGCGGTGGTGGGCACCGGCGCGCCCGCCGCCGGCGACGCCTGCGGAGGCCGCTGGATAGCCTGCTCTTGCCGGCCTGCCGCTGGCACCGCGACGGCAACCGGCGGCGCGGCTGCCTCGGCATAGCGGTCCACGGGCAACGGACCGATGGCTTCGTCCGCGCCGGCCTCGACTTGCCAGCGAAGTGCCTCTAGGAGTGCGTTGTTCGTCGTCACCCGACAACTCCTAACACCCCGGGCATGCGACTTACAGGACCATCGATATCTGTGCTAAACCCCCGGCGACTATAAGGAAAAGGGCCAGGACTATGGATCGGGAGGCGATGGAGTATGATGTGGTGATCGTCGGCGGCGGCCCTTCGGGCCTGTCGGCCGCGATCCGCCTCAAACAGCTCGCCGCGGAAAAGGGCCGCGAGGTTTCCGTTTGCGTGATCGAGAAGGGATCGGAGATCGGCGCCCATATCATGTCGGGCGCGGTCCTTGAGCCGCGCGCGCTGAACGAACTGATCCCCGATTGGAAGGAGAAGGGCGCGCCGCTGAACACGCCGGCGCAGGAAGACCGCTTCCTGTTTCTGACCAAGAACAAGGCCTATCGCCTGCCGACGCCGCCGCAGATGAACAATCACGGCAACTACATCATCAGCCTGGGCAATCTCTGCCGCTGGCTGGGGACCCAGGCCGAGGCGCTGGGTGTGGAGATCTATCCCGGTTTCGCCGCCGCTGAGGTCCTCTATGGCGAGGATGGGCGGGTGGTGGGTGTCGCCACCGGCAATATGGGGGTCGGCAAGGATGGCCAACCCACCGCCAATTTCCAGCCGGGTGTCGAGTTGCGTGGCCGCTACACGATGTTCGCCGAAGGCTGCCGCGGCTCCCTGACCAAGACGCTGTTCGAGCGCTTCAAGCTGCGGGACGGCGTCGATCCCCAGACCTTCGGCATCGGCATCAAGGAACTGTGGGAGATCGATCCGGCCCGCCACAAGCAGGGCACGATCATTCACACCATCGGTTGGCCGGTGGACCGCAGCACCTATGGCGGCTCGTTCCTCTATCATCTGGAGAACAACCAGGTCGCCGTCGGCTATGTCGTCGGCCTCGACTACGAGAATCCTTATCTCAGCCCGTTCGAGGAATTCCAGCGCTTCAAGACCCATCCCCATATCCGGCCCTTCTTCGAAGGCGGCCGGCGGATCGCCTATGGCGCGCGGGCGATCAACGAAGGCGGCTTCCAGTCCATCCCCAAGCTGACCTTCCCCGGCGGCATGCTGATCGGCTGCACGGCCGGCTTCCTCAATGTGCCGAAGATCAAGGGCACCCATACCGCCATGAAATCCGGGATGACCGCGGCTGAGGCGGTGTTCGATGCGCTGGGCGCCGATGCGCCGCCGGAGGTGACCGCCTATCCAGAGCGGCTGAAGCAGACCTGGCTGTGGGACGAACTGTATCGCGTCCGCAACCTGCGCCCGGGGTTCCGTTGGGGCATGTGGGGCGGCCTGATCAATGGCGGCCTGGACACCTATGTCCTGCGCGGCCGCGCGCCCTGGACCCTGCACCACCATCCGGATCATGCCAGCCTGAAGAAGGCGGCCGATTGCAAGCCAATCGAATATCCCAAGCCCGACGGCAAGGTTTCATTCGACCGCAACTCCTCGGTGTTCCTGTCGAACACCAACCATGAGGAGAACCAGCCGTCGCATCTGACGTTGAAGGACGCTTCCATCCCCATCCGCGTCAATCTGGCGGAGTACGAAGCGCCGGAACAGCGCTATTGTCCCGCCGGCGTCTATGAGATTGTCGGCCGCGAGCAGGGCACGCCGCGGCTGCAGATCAACGCGCAGAACTGCGTGCACTGCAAGACCTGCGACATCAAGGACCCGACACAGAACATCAATTGGGTCGTTCCCGAAGGCGGCGGCGGTCCCAACTATCCGAATATGTAAGCGACCGCGTTCCGCAACCGCCTGCATGTCCACGGCCTGTTCGAGGAGGTAGAGAGTGAAGATCATCGACGCGAATTCCCTGGTCATGCTTCGGACGGGACTGGGCAGGCTGCGCGGCATGGCGGGCGTGGCCTTGCTGGCCATGCTGGCGGCCGTGGTGCCGGCGGCATCGGCGCAAGCGCCGGGCGAGCATTCACTGTCGGGCAACTTCCTGGCCGGCGAACATGCGCGGGCGGTGAGCGATCACGCCGCCGCCGCCAACTATCTCAGTGCGGTTCTGGCGAAGAACCCCGACAACGAGGACCTTCTGCAAGCCAACCTGGCGGCGCTGGTTCATGAAGGGCGCTTCGCCGAAGCGCTGCCGATCGCCCAGCGGCTGGAAAAACAGGGCACCGTCACCGACGGGGTCATGCTGCTGCTGGCGATGGACCGATTCAAGCAAGGCGACAACGCCGCGGCGATCGCCCTGATCGAAAAACTGTCGGACAGTTCCCTGAACAAGTTCGCCAAGCCGCTGATCCTCTGTTGGATGAAACTGGCTGAGGGAAAGATCGATCAGGCGCGGTCGGCCCTGGCGCCGTTGGCCGAGAACAAGAGCGTGACACTGCTGCATGATGTAACGGCAGCGTTGCTGAATGATGTCGCGGGCGACAAGGCGGCGGCCGCCGGCTATGCCGCGCTCGCCACAAAGCCGGATAGTTTGTCGTTCCGGACCGTCGAATTGACGGTGAACTATTTCCTGCGCAAGGGCGACGCGGCGGCGGCCACCAAACTGCTGGACGATTTCACCAAGATCTATCCGGACAACTCGCTGATCGGCCTGCTGCGGCTGCAACTGAAGCAGAAGCCGCGGCCGTTGATCGCCAACGAGCGCGACGGTCTGGCCGAGGCCTATTACTCCATCGCCACCGGCCTGCTCGTGGATGGTGCCGAGCAGCCGGCGATGCTGTTCACCCAGTTGGCTCTCGACCTCAATGCCGATCTGCCGGCGGCGCAGATGCTGCGCGGCGATCTGCTCATGGCGGCGAGTCGCTTTGAGGATGCGGTGGAGGCCTATCGCCGGGTCGACAAGGCCTCGCCCTATTCCTGGAATGCGCGGCAGAAGCTGGCCGACGCGCTGGATCGGGCCGGCCGCACCGACGAGGCGCTCAAGATCCTGCAGGACATGACGGACGAGCGCACCGATGTCGCCGATGCGGCGCTGGCGCTCGGGCAATCTGCTGCGGTCGAAGGAGCGCTTTGCCGAATCGGCGGTCGCCTATGACAAGATGATCTCGCGCATCGGCACGATCAAGCAGCACCATTGGACTCTGTTCTACTACCGCGGCGTCGCACTCGAGCGCAGCGATCAATGGGACCTGGCCGAAGCCGATTTCAAGAAGGCGCTGGAGCTGAACCCGGATCAACCGACGGTGCTGAACTACCTGGCCTACACCTGGGTGACAAAGAAGGAGAATCTGGATCAGGCGCTGGATATGCTCAAGAAGGCCGTCGAGCAGCGGCCCGAAGACGGCTTCATCATCGACAGCGTCGGCTGGGCCTACTACATGATCGGCGACTATGTGAAAGCCGTCGACTATCTCGAGCGCGCCGTCGAGTTCGAACCCACGGACTCGACGATCAACGAGCATCTGGGCGATGCCTATTGGAAGATCGGCCGCCATGAGGAGGCGAAGTTCCAATGGCGCCGCGCGCTAAGCTTCGAGCCGGAGCAGGAACGGATCGCGCCGCTGCAAACCAAACTCGACAGCGGCCTCAGCGACAATCCGACTTAGCAGCTGATGGAGGCGGCATCTCCGCCTGCTACCCTTTTCAGGGTAGAGGCTGCGGCTCTGTGATCTCTGTGCCCTCTGTGGTTGACCTTCTTTTCACTTCTTCCGGGACTGCCGTTGAGCACCAGTTCCCGCGTCATCCGCCTGCGTGCGCCGGCGAAGATCAATCTGTTCCTGCATCTGGTCGGGCGGCGCGCCGACGGATTTCACCTGCTCGACAGCCTGATCGCCTTCACCGATTACGGCGACGAGCTGTCGGTCGAAGCCGCCGGCGACCTGTCGCTCGCCATCGATGGCCCCTTTGCCTCGGCGCTGTCGGCCGGCGGAAGACAATCTCGTGCTGCGCGCCGCGCGCCTGCTGATGGCCGAAGGTGCGGTGACGCGGGGTGCGCGGCTGCGCCTCACCAAGCAACTGCCGGTGGCATCCGGCATCGGCGGCGGATCGGCCGACGCGGTTGCGGCGATGAAAGCGCTGATCGCAGCTCTGGGGCTTGCGGATACCTGCCGCCCGGCTGGCGGATCTGGCGCTGAAGCTCGGCGCCGATCTGCCGGTTTGCCTTGCCGGCAAGCCCAGCTTTGTCGGCGGCATCGGCGAGGACATCCAGCCCGTGCCGCCGATGCCCGATCTCTACATCCTGCTGGTCAATCCGCTGATTCCCTTGCCGACGATCGATGTCTTCCGCCGCCGCGCCGCGGGGCCGGATGGCGCGCGGTTCGGCGACCCAGGCCGCTGGAGCGGAACGCTTGCCTCCGATGACGAGTTGTTCCGCCGCCTGGCCGATTGCCGCAACGACCTGACCGACGCGGCCATTGCCATCGTTCCGGCCATCGCCGACGTGCTGGAGGCAATCGGCGGCCAGCCGGGTTGCCGGCTCGCGCGCCTGTCCGGGTCCGGCGCCACATGCTTCGGACTGTTCTCCGATGCGGCTGCGGCACGGACGGCCGCCGCCGCAGTCCTTAAATCAAGGCCCGGTTGGTGGGCGGTCGCGACCAGGCTCCGCCTGTCGGATCAGGCCGGCGGCTCGGCCTAGGGGCCTGTTGCGCGGCGCGGGCCGGGCCCATATGGTGGCGCCCGTTTCCGCGGCCGCCGGGCGCCGTTACTGTCCGGCAATCGGCGCATCGATTGGGGCGTGGCCAAGCGGTAAGGCAACGGGTTTTGGTCCCGTGATCCTAGGTTCGAATCCTAGCGCCCCAGCCACTCCCAAGATCGCGCCGCAACGGCCCGTTCCGGTCCGCTACAGCACGTTCCCGGGAATTGGCTGAGTTTGGAAGTTCTACAGAAGCCTTGAGGCTTCGCGATCACGGCCCATCGACATAGTCGGTGCAGAAATCGTCGCCGGGAGAGATCCAGCCGTTACCGCTGCAGTTGTTGTCGAATAGACTGCTGGCGGCGGTGCAGCCTCCCAGCACGGCCAATAGGCCGAAGACGGCAATGATTCGTGCAAGATTTGACATCACATAGTTCCTTTCCGTGCGCCCCGTTGCGCCGAGGGCCCAATTGCCGCTGCCGGGGAGATGGAACGTTTCCCTCGCCAGTTGGTTCCTTCCTCGTTGAAGCCCCCAAGGGGAGTCCGGGATCGCGAAGATGTCCGCCACGATCATTCCATTTCCGTCGCATCGCTTTACCGTCGTCGACGCCGCGCGGCTGCATGAGGTGGCGTCGGCGATGATCGCCAGGGGAATCTGGGGCCGCGTCCAGTATGTTGGCGCGGCGCAAGGCCCCGGCTTTGACACCGTGCTGATCTATCTGCCGGACTCGTCCAATCCGATCTTCATCATCGAGCGGCAGAAGAACGGCAGCTATTCGATGGTGGATTGCACGACGATGTCGGTGATGGCCAACGCCCGGACATTAGACGGAGCATTCGCGCCATTGGAGACGGTCATGCGCCTGGCCGAAACCGCGCAGGGACCGGTCGACCTCAAGCGTCTGCACTGGAACATATGGTGACGGTCGGCTTCGCCGCCTTCAGGCGTAGTTCACATAGATCGTCTTTTTCTGGAAGTAGCCGTCCAGCCCGTATTTGCCGTCCTCGCCGCCGATGCCGCTATGGCGCAGCCCCGCGTGATAGGCATGCACGGCGTCGCCGCCCGGGCGGTTGACGTAGATCTCGCCGAACTTCAGTTCGCGCACCAGACGCATCAGCCGCCGCATGTCCTTGGTGAAGACATAGGCCGAGAGACCGTAGCTGGATTCATTGGCCAGCTTCAGCCCTTCGTCAAAATCGGTGACGGTCATGACCGGTATCACCGGGCCGAAGACCTCCTGCTGCATGATTGCCAGCCGGTTGTCGGGCGCGGTGATGACCGTGGGCTGGTACCAGTAGCCGCGGCCAAACTCGCCATCGGTCAAGCGCCGGCCGCCGGTCAGCACTTTGGCGCCCGCTTTCGTCGCCGCTTCCACCATGCGCTCGACCTTCGTCAGTTCCGCCGCGCTGAATTTCGGCCCGACATCCACGGGTTCCAGCGGATTGCCGACCTTGAGTTTCGACACCGCATTGACGAATTTCTCCATGAACTCGTTGGCGATGCGCTCATGCACATACATGCGCTCGTTGCAGATGCAAATCTGCCCGCAATTCTCGAAGCGCGAGGCGACGGCGGCCTTCACCGCGGCGCCGATATCCGCATCCTCGCCGACGATGAACGGCGCCTTGCCGCCCAGCTCCAGCCGCAGGATCTTCAAATCCTCCGCGCCGTTGCGGAAGATCTCCTTCCCCGCGCGCACGCTGCCGGTCAGCGTGATCAGCCGCGGCACCGGATGGCTGACCAGCGCGGCGCCCAGCCCTTCGCCGGTTCCCGTCACCACATTGAACACGCCCGGCGGAAAGTCCGCCTGCACCGAGAGCTGCGCGATCTCCAGCGCCGACAGCGGCGTGCCCTCATGGGGCTTGATCACGATGGTGTTGCCGGCGATCAGCGCCGGACCCATCTTCCGCGTCGTCAGGGCGGCCGGATAATTCCACGCCGTCAAGCCGACAACCACGCCATGGGCGACACGCTGGATCCAGATCTGCTCGTCCGGATTGTCTGAGGGAATGATATCGCCAGATGATGCGCCGGGCCTCTTCGGCCGCATAGGTGAGATACAGCGCCGTGCCCTCGATCTCGCCGCGCGCTTCCACCAGGGGCTTGCCTTGCTCGGCGACCACCAGCCGCGCCAGGCGTTCGCGGTTCTCCAGGATCAGCTGCGCCAGGCCGGCGCAGTAGCTGGCCGCGCTCCACCGGCGGCAGCGCTTCCCAGGCGGGCTGCGCCGCGCGCGCCGCCAGGAGGGCGCGGTCGCCGTCATCGGCCGTGCCCTTCGGCGCCGTGGCGATGATCTCCTGGGTCGCCGGATTCTCCACTTCCAGGAATTCCTTGCCGGTGGAATCGGCCCACTGGCCATTGATGAAATGGCGGTAGCGGGGGATGCCGGCGACCAGGTCCTTCATGACAGCCATGGATTTCGTCCTCGATAAACGTCGAAGTCAGCCGACGGGCACATAGCCCAGCTGCATCGGCAGCCACAGCATCAGGCTGGGGAACAGTATCATCAGCACGAGTACGCCGATCAGCACGACCAGGAACGGCCCGAGCTCGCGCATGATCGCATGCAGCGGCACGCCGGACACGCCGGCGATCAGGAACAGCAGCTCGCCATAGGGCGGCGTCACCAGCCCGATCATCATGTTGACGACAATGACGACGCCGAAATGCACGGGATCGATGCCGAAGATGGCCAGCGACGGCAGGATGATCGGGACGATCACCAGCAGCATCAGCAGTGTGTCGAGGAAGCAGCCGAGCACCAGGAACAGCAGATTGACCATCAGCAGGAACACCAGCGGCGAAACGTCCAAGCCTTCCAATTGAGCGCCCAGCCAGCCGGGAATCTGCTCCGCGGCCACGACATGTTCATGAACAGCGCGCCGGCGATTGTGATGGCGACGATCCCCGGTCGATCTGCTCGATTGGATGAAGGTCTCGATGAGCTTGCCCAAGCCCATGCTGCGGTACCAGAAGACGGCGATGATCAGCGCATAGGCGGCGGCGATGGCGGCCGCTTCCGTCGGCGTGACGATGCCCGAATAGATGCCGCCCAGCATGATGACCGGCAGCAGCAGGGCGGGCAATGAATCGACTGTGATCCGCAGGGCTTCGCGGCGCGACACCGGCGCTTCCACGGGGAAGTTCCGCCGCCGCGCCAGCCAGGCGATCACGCCCATCTGCGCCAATCCCAGGAGAATGCCGGGGATCACGCCGCCGGCGAACAGCGCGCTGATCGAGGTGTCGGAGATCAGCCCATAGAGCACCATGGGGATCGAGGGCGGGATGATCGGGCCGATGATGGCAGACGTCGTGCTGACGGCGGCGGAGAAGCCGGGCGAATAGCCGGCCTTGATCATCATGTCGACTTCCAGCTTGCCCGGCCCGGCGGCGTCGGCCAGGGCGCTGCCGCTCATCCCGGAGAAGATCATGCTGGCGACCACGTTCACATGGGCCAGGCCGCCGCGGAACCGCCCCACCATCAGGTTCGCGAACTGGAACAGCCGGTCGGTGACGGCGCTGTTGTTGAGGATATCGGCGGCCAGGATGTAGAGAGGCACGGCCAGCAGCACGAACTTGTTGAACAGCCCGTTGAGGCCTTGTTCGGCCACCAGCCCGATATCCTTGCCCGCGAGGAACAGATAGATGAACCCCGACGCCAGCATGGAAAAGCCGATGGGCATGCCCAGCAGGCACCAGCCGAAGAAACAGACGAACATGACGATGGCGGGGTAACTCACGGCAATGCGCCCGCCTTACAGATGCTCTTGCCAGCCGCGGCCGAACAGGCGGCGCAGGCGGATGAAGCTGGTGACGATGACGATCACCAGGAAGATCAGGAAGCAGGCTATAGGCCAGCGCCATCGGGATGTGCAGGAACATGGTCTTGCGGCGGAGGAAGCTCACATAGTCGTAGCTGCCGGGCAGCGCCGGCGACGAAGACAATGAAGATGGACGCCGTGATGAAGATGGCGAGCAGGCGCCGCCGCGCCGGCGGCTGCGCCTTATAAAGCAGGTCGAAGCCGATATGCTGCCGCTCGCTCACCAGCGCCGCCGCCGACCAGAAGACGATCCAGATATAGGCCAGCGAGCAGGCTTCCGACGACCAGGCGACCGGATGGTTCAACACATAGCGGGTGAAAACCTGCACCAGGAACGCGCCGAACATCGCCGCGAACAGCGCGGCGGCGATCAGTTCAGCGGCGCGGCGAAGCGTCTTCATCGGCAGATTGGTTTTTGGCTACGAAATGCGAGCCGCTCGATTGAGAAAGTAGGGGCGGGCGCCAGCCTTGACTGATGTCACGCGGCGTCCGCCCCCAGCGGTCTGTCCCCAACTAGTGGGCCTAGGCTCCGGCCTTGTTGATGCGGTCGATCATGCCTGCGGGCCAGCTCTTGGCGAACTCCGATTCCAGGAACCTCTTTTGTACCTGGTCACGGAAGCTGGCGACATCTGGCGTCGTGACGGCGACGCCCTTACTCTCGAAGAACGCGCCCGCTTCCTTTTCGGTCGCGATCACGCCTTCATCGTTGTGCTTCTTTGGCCGCGGCTTCGGCAGTTTCGATGGCCTTCTTCTCGTCGTCGGACAGGCCATCCCAGAAGTCCGTTGCTGAGGGTGAAGAATACGTTGGCGACCATATGGCCGGTCAACACCACCTGCTTCGAGACCTCGTAGAACTTCGCCGCCATCGCGTCCGGCAATGGATTTTCCAGCCCGTCGATAGTGCCGGTCTGCATCGCCAGATAGACCTCTTCGAAGGCCAGCGGCGTCGCATTGGCGCCCAGCGAGTTGCCGAGGAACTGCCAGGTCTCGGAGCCGGGCATGCGCAGCTTCAGGCCAGCCATGTCGGCCGGCGTCTTCACCTCGCGCGCATCGCGCAGGATGACGTGGCGTGTGCCGAGATACTGGCTGCGCACGATATGCAGGCCGACATCCTTGGAGACGCGCCCCTTGTACTCTTCGCCCACCTCGCCGTCATAGACCGCGTCCAGATGGGCGGGATCGCGCATCAGATAGCCCGTGGTGAAGATCGAATATTCGGGGATGAAGTTGGTGATGTCCTGCGGCGAGGTCAGCGCGCATTCCAGATTGCCGCGCTGCATCGCCTCGATCTCCGTGCCTTGCGCGAAGAGCGTGCCGTTGAAATGCAGCTGTACGTCGAACGCGCCGGGGGCGGATTTGTCCAGCTCGGTCTTGAACACTTCGAGCGCCTTGGACTGCCATTCCTCAGGCGTGCCGGGCGTGGAGACCCGCAGCGCCTTCGCCGCGCCGCGGCTGTGGCGCAGAACGGTGGGCATGGCGATGGCGGCGGCGCCGGCCGCCAGGAACGTACGCCGTGTCAGATTTCTTTTTCTGTCGCTGGTCCTGATCATTGTTGCCTCCCTTGGCCTTTGTGGATTTTGTTGTGCTTGTTGCTCTACGCCGTTTTTCGCTTGCTGGCGGCGGCGCGCTTCGGCCGCGCCGGCAGCTGCAGAATTTCGCGTCGGCTTTCGTTGCGCTTCCGCCAGCTCGTCGGCAAAGCGCCGCACCTCCGGCGCGTTATGCTCCCGCGCCAGCCGCTCGGCTTTTGCCGCGTCGCCGGTGGCAATCGCCTTCACCATCGGCTGATGTTCGTCGAGGATGGCATGCAGATCGACGATCTGCGAATTCGAGGTGACGATGTAGTGACGCACCTGCTGCTCCAGCAGCTTGTACTGGGCGATCAGCCGGTGATGGCCGGTCATGGCGACGATGGTCTTGTGCAGCCCGAGATCGGCTTCCGCGACAGGCGCGTGCTTGCCCGTCGACACGGCTTTCGCCAGCCGGTCATAGGCCTCGACCAGGAGCTTTCGCGTATCCGATGTCTGCCGCTCGGCGGCGAGCTTGGCCGCCAGACCTTCCAGGCTGCCGCGGAGCGTGTAGAGCTCCCAGGCATCCTCGGCCGACAGCGCCGGCACCATCCATTTCGTGTAGGCGACCTGCAGCACCAGCCCTTCATGGGCGAGCTGGCTGAGGGCCGCGCGGATGGTGCCGCGGCTGACTCCCAGCTGCGTTGCCAGCGCCGCCTCCACCAGCCGGAATCCTGGCGCGAAGCGGCCGCTGAGGATCTGCTCGCGCAACAGGTCGGCGGCCCGGTTGTCGAGCCGGTTCTTCGGCAGCTTGAGATCGAGTGCCGCCAAGGGCATGGCTGTCGCCTCGTCGCTTTCTCTTGGATATTGCCGCCCGGATTTCGCAGGTTGGTCCCGCGCAGCTCCGGCAGCCGCTCCCATTCCGTTGCCGCAAGGCTTGCATGGCCGCCGTCGAGGGGTCAAGGCCCGATTGTTGACAATCAGCAATCCCGCGCCAAGATGCCGGCCAACGAACCAGAAAACATCGGGGAGTAAACGCGCGTGACCGGTCTTCCGGCCCGCAATGTCGTGATCGCCGCCGTGGCGACGCCGGTCGGTGCTGATTACCGGCCGGACGGCGAATTGTTGCTGGCGCGCTGCCGGCAACTGCTGGCGGAAGGCTGCGACGGCATCACGATGTTCGGCACGACAGGCGAAGGTGCCGAGTTCGCGGTCACCGACCGCCAACAGATCCTGGAGCAGGTTATCGCCGGCGGGCTCGATCCGCCAGCGGCTGATCGTCTCCGCCGGTGCACTGACGCTGCCGGATATGACGGCGCTCGCCGCGCACGCAACGCAGCAGGGCGTGGCCGGGCGTGCTGCTGATGCCGCCCTGCATGTATCGCGGCGGCATCGGCGATGACGGCACATTCCGGTTCTACGCCACAGTTATCGACCGCGTGGCCAGCGATGCGCTGCGGCTCTACCTCTACCATTTCCCCGATATCTCCGGCGTGCCGGTGACGACGCGGGTCATCCGCCGCCTCAGCGAGAAGTACGGCCCGGTGATCGCCGGCGTGAAGGATAGTGGCGGCGATTTCGGTTTCACCGAGGATGTGCTGCGCCGTTTCTCCCATCTCGCCGTCTATACCGGCAGCGAGACCCATGTGCCTTCGGCGCTCGCCGCTGGCGCGCGCGGCACCATCTGTGGCCTGGCCAATGTGATCGCGCGGCTGATGCGCGCCATGAGCGACGCGCCGACGCTGCCGGACCGGCGGCGCTATGTGCCGTCGGTGCAGGCGGTGGACAGCATCCTGTCCCGCGGGCCGTTCATCCCCTCGATCAAGGCGGTGATTGCCGAGGCGATGCAGCAGCCGGCCTGGCGGCGCGTGATACCGCCGATGGCCGAGCTGCCGCTGTTCGACGAGAACCGCCTGCTGGCCGATTTCGGCAAGCTGGCGGCGGCATTTCCCCGCTGACGCCGCGCTACTGCGCGGCCGCCCGCGTGCCCTGGCGCAGCGCTTTCAGCGGCGCCAGCGCTTTCTCCAGTTCCGCCACCGCCGCCGGCTCCAGCTCGCAGACCGGCGCCCGCAGCGTGCCGCCGTCATAGCCCATGATGCGGCAGGCAGCTTTCACCGCCGGATTATAGTCGCCGTACCAGCAGAAGGCGGCGGCCGGGAACATCGCCGACCAGAGCTGCATCGCCTCCGGGATCTTGCCAGCCTGCACCAGGTTCCAGAGCTGCACCGACTCGCGCGGCATGAAATTGACGCCGCCCCAGATGGTGCCCACGCAGCCGAGGATGAAGGCCAGCGGCGCCACCGGATCGGCGCCGTTCAGCACCTTGCCGCCATGGGCCTTGCCCGCGGCGATCAGCGCCTGCTGCTTGCCCAGATCGTTGCAGCTGTCCTTGATGTAGTTGAAATGCTCGAGCTGCAGCAGCCGGCGGAACAGCGCGGGCGTCAGCTCGATCTTGGTGCCGGCGGGAATATTGTAGCCGACGATGTCGATGCCGATGGCGCGGTCGATGGCGGCATAGAACTTCACGATGCCGTCGTCATGGGTCGGCCCCTCGAAATAGGGCGGCAGCACCATGACCGCATCGGCGCCCGCATCCTGCGCGGTCTTGGATCGGCGGATGACCTCGTCCTGATTGAGCGCCGAGGTCTGGCAGGTCACCTTGGCGCGGCCGGCGATGCGCTTGCAGCCGAGCTGGAACATCTTCGCGCATTCCGCTTCGGTGATGTAGGCATGCTGACCGGTGCCGGCGCTGAGCACGAAGCCGTGCACGCCGCACTCCAGATAGATGTCGATCAGCTCTTCATAGCGCTTGAAATCCAGATTGCCCGCCGCGTCGAACGGCGTCTGCATCGCCAGATTGATGCCCGTGAGCTCGGCCATGATTTTTGTCTCCCCGCGTTGGCTTCTTGTGGCGGCGAAGCATCGGACCGGCAGCGCGTGGAGTTAACGGCCAGCACGCCCGCGCCGCTCGGCCGCGCGCATGCGCAAACTCAGTCAGCGATTATCGATGTTTGTGAATAGATCGCGATATCCGCCCGCGCAGTGGAACCATTCAACAGCATATGGTTCGTGGCGCGGGCGGACAGCGATCAGGATTACTTCGGCTCGTAGGTGAACTTCTGGCCGCCGATGCTGGCTTCGAACATCAGGCCGCCCTTCGCCATGGTGAAGATGGCGACGCCCTGATCATAGCCGGCGTTCTTCGCCGCTCCGGTCTTGACCGCGACCGCCGATGCTTCGGCGGCAAACTCGAAATTGCCATTCTTGAAATCGTCGAGCGCCGCCTGGTCCTTGAAGAAGATCGCCTCGCGATAGACCTGGCCGCCGAGCGCAAGCCGATCGTGACCTGCGACATGGTGCTGGAGCCGATGACTTCGCCGCCCTGGAACACGGTGCCGTCGCCGGCGGCTCCGCCGATGCCGACCGCGCCCTTGGTGATCTCCGGGAAGATCGCATAGCCATAGGCGTCCTTGAAGAAGGCGTCGAGGCTGGGGTCGGCGGTCTTGAATTCCGCGATCGCGGCCAGCGCATTCTTTTCGCCGGCGGCGTCATAGGCGAAGGCCGCCCCGACGCCGACGATCATCAGCGCGGCGGCAAAACCTGCAATCAACTTCCGTGTCATTGGATTTCCTCCGAGGTTCTTGGTTGGGATCTGTGCAATTTTGAGACTGAATTCCGGCACCGGCAAGTCAATCTACTCCGTGGCCCCGGGTAGTGGGTAGCGGCTTTCTGCCGCGCCAGAACTGTTCATAGCCCGAACTTATTCCGTATCATTTCCGCGCACTGCATCACCGTTGCGCGGCTGGTATCGACTTCCAGATCATAGGTCATGCCCTTGTGAACGCGGTTATATTGCCATCGGGCCAAGCCGATCATGCGGTCGCGCCGGGCCGCCTCCCGCGCTTCCAGAACCTCCAGCGGCGCGAACACGCCGACCCTCACGACATCGAGCCCGGCCAGCGCCGCTTCATAGGCCGCGTTGTCGCCATCGAGGAGAACGTCGTCGACGATCAGGTTGTTCCCTTGCCGCGCCATAGCGGCGATGGCATGGCGCATGCCCCGGAGTAGCCGCTCCGCCGTTGGCCCACTGCGGATGATGACCGACGGCTTGCCGCCTTCCTGAACTGTTTCGAAGACGATCCCGTCCGGATGCCCCCAGAGGGTCTCCGGCAGCATCTCCAGGAATGCGTCCATGGCGACATACAGGAAGGCATCCCGGGTGATCGTCTGCAATGCCTTGGCGATCGAGCTTTTGCCGACGCTGCCGACGCCGTTCAGCAGGATGATCCGGGGTGATTTGCTCAAGATCCATCCTTTCGAACGTCTCGGATGTTCTGCGGGGGTTTGTTGTGATACATGTGGTCCGCAGGGTCGTACAAGCACCAGGGCATGATGAGTTCGTCCGCCGAACTTCTTGATAAGCCGGAATCCGGCCGCGATGCCGTTGCCGGCACGCCGCAGATCCAGCCGCGCGCCGCGCCCGCGGCGCGGATCAGGTTGGTGCTTTCATACCTGTTGTGGCCGCTGCTTATGATCGGTGCGATCGCGGCAAACCATGCGGGCATGCGGACGGCCCATCCGATACTCTGGTTCAATGTCAGCTATTTTTCGCTGGCGGGTCTGCTATTCCTGTTCGAGCGGCTGATGCCCCATGAGCGGCAATGGCTCGCCAATGACGGCCAGCTCGTGCCGGATATCGGCCACACGCTGCTCAGCAAGCTGGCGGTGCAGGCCCTGGTCCTGTCGGTGGGCGTCATGGGCGCCGCGCAAGCGGTGGCGCCGCCGGGTGCCGGCTGGTGGCCCCATGGCTGGCCGCTGCCGCTGCAGGTGCTGCTGGGCATGACGATTGCCGAACTCGGCTTCTACTGGGCCCATCGCCTGGCCCATGAACGGCCGCTGCTCTGGCGCTTTCACGCCGTGCATCACAGCGTCACGCGGCTCTGGTTCGTCAACACCGGCCGCTTCCATTTCATCAATACGGTGATCAGCGTCGCTTTCGGCACCGGCGTCGCCCTGGTCGCCGGCGTGCCCAAGGACATCCTCATCTGGGTCAGCGCCATCACCGCCTATCGTCGGCCTGCTCACCCACTGCAATGTCGAGATGCGGTTTGGCATGCTCAACTACCTGTTCAACACGCCGGCGCTGCACCGCTGGCACCATTCGATGGTGCGGGAGGAGGGCGACCGCAACTACGGCGAAAACCTGATGCTGTTCGACCTGCTGTTCGGCACTTTCATCAACCCGAACCGCCGCCCGCCCGCCGATATCGGCATCAGCGACCCGATGCCGGCAACGCTGGCCGCCCAGATCGCCCATCCCTTCCGGCGGCGGCCCGCGTAACAGTCCGCGGGCTGGCGGAACCAAGCGCATATCCCGAATGTTTTTCAAGCAGTGTCGACGTCGCGCCCGCTGAGCCGGGTTCTGCGCGATCTGGAGCAACTGCACCGGCCACCCGCGAAGTTGTCACAATCTCGCAACAGCGCTGGCTCGAACGCCGCATATCTACGAGGAAGTGGCCCGGATTGGAGGTTATCGTGGCAACGAAGCGCAATCTGCGCCCCGCCAAGCAACTGGCAAAACATCGTCGGGCCTATCCCAACGAAAGCCGCGAATATGGCAGGGCGCGCGCGAACCTGCTCGCCGAGGAGATCGAACTGCGGCGTCAGATCGAGCGCGTCGCCGCGCAAAGGCGGGCGTTGCCGCCGGGCGGCGAGGTGCCGGCGGACTATCTGTTCGAAGGCGAAAACGGGCCGGTGCGCCTCTCCGACATGTTCGGCAGGCACAAGACCCTGATCGTCTACAACTATATGTACGGGCCGCAGCGCAAGCGGCCTTGCCCGATGTGCACGTCGCTGTTGAGCTCATGGGACGGCGAGGTGCCGGATATCGAGCAGCGTGTCGCGCTCGCGGTCGTGGCCAAGTCGCCGATCAAGCGGCTGAAAGAATTCAAGCGGGAGCGCGGCTGGCGCTATCTCAAGCTCTACTCGTCGGCGGGCAACAGCTTCAACCGCGACTACTTTGCCGAGGGCCCGCAGGGCGAGGACGATCCGGCGTTAAACGTGTTCACCAAGCGCAACGGCAAGATCCGCCACTTCTGGGGCGGCGAAATGACGATGGAAATGGCGGATCCCGGCCAGGATCCCCGCGGCGCGCCCGATCTCATGCCGATCTGGACGATCTTCGACTCGACGCCCGAGGGCCGCGGCCGCGATTGGTATCCGCAACTGAACTACGGCGCATCGGAGAAATAGGCCGGGCAGCCGCGTCGATTTTCTGCGCGGTTGAACGTCATAACTTCAACCTATCCCATCGCCGGCCGCGACCTGCCGGCATTCAACACAAACGGAGATCGTCCATGTCAAAAATCGCGCCATGCCTGTGGTTCGTGAACGAGGCGGAAGAGGCGGCGAAATTCTATGTCTCGCTGTTCCCGAATTCGCGTATCGACAAGGTTCAGAAAAATGTCGTCGACAGCCCGGGCGGCAAGGCCGGCAGCGTGCTGATTGTCGAGTTCACGCTCGCAGGCCAGCGTTTCCTGGCGCTGAATGGCGGCCAGCGTGTCGAGTACACCTATGCTCTCTCGCTGGAAGTTGATTGCGAGGATCAGGCCGAGGTCGACCGTCTCTGGGACAAGATGACATCCGGCGGCGGCGCGCCGGTGCAATGCGGATGGCTGAAGGACCGCTACGGAGTCTCCTGGCAGATCGTGCCGAAAGTCCTCACCCGGATGCTCGCCGATCCCGATACCGCCAAGGCGGGCCGGGTCATGACGGCGATGCTTGAGATGGTCAAAATTGATATCGGCGCGCTGAAGGCGGCATATGAAGGGAAGGCGGCGCGCTGATAGGATTTTCTTCAGGTCAGTCCCGCTGGTCCCGGCCCGGTGATTAAGCCCACCCTGCGGCTGTGTCTGGGGTTCATGTGAACGCCGATCACGCGTTCGTGTAGCCGCCGGCGCGCAAAGCCGCGCAAAGAATTAAGACTCATAGTTAATTTCCCCAACAAAACAGGGGTTTTCTGCTGCACGGCGTCAGAGCGCGCTAGTGATCCGGCATGGAATCGATTATATTTGAATCAAATGAGGCTGCGCCGGAACAATTAACCGGGGCAGGCGTTAAGAAGCGAAGTTTGGAGGAATGTCATGGCAACCGCCTATGTTGAGGAGCTGCGAACGACGCGCTATCGCCAGCGATTGGCCGCGCTGGTGCGCCGCCCATCCTGCCGTACGATTTCTTTCGCAATCGGCACCGCCCCTATTCACCGCAACTTCTTCGCCGAGACGGCAGCCGCGATCGAAGGCTTGCCCACGGGCGGCACGCGCAAATGGAACGGCGTGAACCATCGGCAGGTGCAATACGCTGTCCGCCTGCGCATCGACGAGAAAGCCGAGCGCGCGACCTATGATGCGGAGCAGGATCTGCTCATCGTCCCCAAGGAAACCGAGTTCGATACTCTCGACGGGCAGGCGCGCCTGCTGGGCGCTTGCGTCCATGTCGGCCTCAATATCGAAGGACGGAATCTCGACCGGCTCGACAGTGAATGCGCCGCGCGCATCGCCGGCCAGCTCTACCGGCTGTTCGAGAACGTCGCCGAAAGCGATGCCGAACTGACTCTCGCGGCAAAGATCCAGCGGCTCGAGCCGGAATTGCCGCAGGACAAGGCCTTCTACACCGTGGCCCGCGAAACCCTGTTCTACTTGCGCGCCATGTCCCTGGCCGGCCTGCAGATGCACCGCAAGGTGAAGCCGGGCAGCTTCATGAAGATCATCAGCAACGGCCAGCGGGATCTGCTGCATGACGCGCTGCGCCAGCCCAAGGCGCGCGTTCGCCAGGCGGCGCCGAAGCCGCCGATCTTCAGCGCCGCCAAACCGCCCTCGCGCTTCCTGGCGCTGCAGGTAGTGGAGTCGTCGACGCTGGTGCCGGCCTGAGTGATCTAGCACGCGGCGACGGACGCCGTGACACGGCCCGCTAAGCGACGAGCAGCGGCCAAAAGGCCGCTGCTCGTTGTCGATGGCGATTCGTTCGCTCATCGCGCCTACCATGCATTGCCGAGTTCGATCCGCCGCCGCGGCGGCAAGAGCGCCGGCGCGATCCTCGGCTTTGCCAATTTCCTCGTGCGCCTCTACGCCGACGAAAGACCCCGCGCCGTGCTGGTCGGCTGGGACACGTTCGACGCACCGACCTACCGCAACCGGGCCTTTGCGGCCTACCAGAGCGGCCGCGAATTCGACGATGAGCTGGTCGAACAGCTCGAGCTGCTGCCGCAATTCGTGGCCGCCTGCGGCTTCGCCAATGCCAAGGCCGCCGGCTATGAGGCCGACGACTTCCTGGCCGCCGCGGTTGCCGCCGAGGAAAGGCGCGGTGGAAAAGCAATCGTGGCCAGCGGCGACCGCGACTCCTTTCAGCTCGCCTCGAAATCGACGACGATCATCCAGCCGCTTCGCGCCGGCGAGATGGCGCGCATCGGGCCGGCGCAGGTGCGGGAGCGCTATGGCGTAAATCCGAAGCAGGTGCCCGATTTCATCGCGCTGCGCGGCGATCCCTCGGACAAGCTGCCGGGCGCCAAGGGTATCGGTCCCAAGGGTGCCGCGAAACTCCTCGATCAATATGGAACACTCGAAGCCGCCCTCGCCGACGAGCGGCTGGCGCCGCAGGCAAAGCAACTGCGCATCTACCGCTCCATCGCCACGATGGACGCGTCAGCGCCGATTCCCTCGCTGAAGGATCAGACGCCCACCTGGGACAAGGCGTCCGCCCTCGCCCGCGACTGGGAGCTGAACCGCCTGGCGGAGCGCCTTGTGACGCTCGCAAAGGAAAATGAATTGGCCGTGGATTGATTCGTCTCTGGCACTTGGCGCCACGGCCGGCTGCTCCCGGGGAACAAAGCGGGGGAGTTCGCATTGTTTCGCCCGGGGAACTTCATGATGCTTGAATGGGCCGACATCCTGCTCCGACTGGCACCGCCGCCGGAGCGGGCGTGATCATTGGCATCAACCGCGATCTGCAGAACAAGCCGATCGGCACCCGCACGCTGGGACTGGTCGGGCTGGGCACTGCCACTGTGGCGGTCGCCGCGATTCAAGTTCCGGGCATGGCCGAGAACCCCGACGCCTTGAGCCGCGTGATCCAAGGCGTCATCCAGGGGGTGATGGCCGGCATCAGCTTCATCGGAGCGGGAGTCATTCTGCGCGACGTCGGCGCTCAGAACATCCAGGGATTGACGACGGCGGCTACCGTCTGGGCGGTGGCGGCGCTGGGCATCGCCTGCGGCCTCGCCATGTGGCGCACTGCCGCCGTGGCGATCGTCCTCGCGCTGGTGTTGCTCGTGGTCGTCGCCTGGATCGAGCGGCTGGTGACAAACAAAGGGTCGAGCGAGGAAGGCTAGTCGGTTACGGCCGCTGCGGTGCCGGCGTTCGTCTCTTCCTTCGGTCTCCAGTCAGCCCGTGATCCGGTCCGTGAACGTGAATGGGATGTTTTCGTCGGTCTCTATTCAGGCAAGTTTGGCCGCCGGCGAAAGGCCTCGCCGCCAAAGTTCATTCTGGACGTCCATGGAGCAATCTCTGTTGAGAATGACCTGACTGCCTGAAACCCGGTGCATTTGTGGTCAGGATGCGTCCCTCCCTCCGCTCTCGCCCGTCTCCACTATCTCCCTTGCATACTCGTCATACGCTGCCTCCGCCTCGCGCACTTGCGGCAGGCCGATCAGGTTGTTGAATTCCTCGAAATCCACCATGCGGTCGCGGACGTTGTTGGTGTGGCCGTCGCGGAGGAGGGCGCCATAGGTCTCGCGCAGCGAACGGGCAATGGTGTAGCAGGCGCTCACCGGCCAGGTGACGGTGGCGAAGCCCATCTCCTCCAACTGCCGCGCCGAGAGGATCGGCGTGCGGCCGCCTTCGATGTTGTTGGCTAGGCAGGGGGCGGGGATCTCCGAGCAGACGCGCCGCATCTCCTCCACGGTAACCGGCGCCTCGACGAACAGCAGGTCGGCGCCGGCCTCGCGATAGAGTTGGGCGCGGTCGACTGCCTCGCTCAGGCCCTGCACCGCCCGCGCATCGGTGCGCGCGCAGATGATCAGGTCCGCATCGACGCGTGCATCCAGCGCCGCCTTCAGCTTCGCCACCATCTCCGCCGCCGGCACCACCCGCTTGCCCTCCATGTGGCCGCAGCGCTTGGGCGACACCTGGTCCTCGATGAACAGGCCGGCGACGCCGGCGCGCTCATAGGCCCGCATCGTGCGCGCCACATTGGTGGTGTTGCCATAGCCGGTGTCGGCGTCGGCGAACAGCGGCAGCTCGGTGGAGTCGCAGAGCCGCGCATACATCTCCGCCATTTCGGTCATGGTTAACTGCGCCACGTCGGGCTGGCCCAACAGGCCGGCGGTGGCGCTATAGCCGCCGCAGGTAACTGCCAGGAAGCCCGCCTGCTCGGCGATGCGCAGCGACAGCGCGTCATGCACCCCCGGCAGCACCAGGATTTCCGGCGCTTCGATCATCTGGCGAAATCTGCTGGTCCGGTTCATCGCTGACCTCCCGAAAAGGGCGGCGGCGCCTGCCGCGATTTTGCCCACTTGCGACGGTACCCAAGGCAGGCCAAGCTCGCAACGCACCGGGATATCCGGCGGGAACCTTCCGCTGTTGCGGGCGTTTCTCCCCGGGCAGGTCTTGGGCCTACATTCATCAAGGAGTTCGGCTATGAAGCAAGTTTCGGTTCGCGGTCTGCTGGCGGCGGGCGCCTTGTCCGCGATCGCCGCATTGGCGCTGCCGGCGGCGGCCCAGGACCAGGCGACGAAGGACACATATCTCCGCTACCACCAGGCGATTGCCGTGACGGCCAAGTGCGAGGAGAAGGTGTTCAACGATGTCGAGCAGTCGCACATGGCGTCCTATATCGATCAGCACGTCAACAACCAGATCGGCGCCGGCGAGCGGCTGCATCTGATCGAGCAGGCGAAATCCAACGCCTACGAGCTGGTGACGAAATGGGGCTGCGACAGCGACAAGGTCGGCGAGTACCGCACGCTGTTCGAACAGGAGCTGCTGCCGGTGCTGTAGTTCGCAGGTACCGGTTCATGAAACAACGCGGCGCCATCCTCGGCGCCGCGTTTTGTTTTCAGGATTGCGGCACGCGGAGGCGCGAAGACGCGGAGGAGACAACTAGGAAAATGCAACTCCACATTCTTCTCCGCGGCTCCGCGCCTCCGCGTGAACCAGCTTGCCTAGGATAATTTTCTTGATATCTCCGCGCCATACGCCATCATAATGAGATCATCCGCGGCAGGTGCCGCGCGCCTCAGATCCCCAAATCACTTATCGGAATATCACATGCCGTCAGCCACGATGCTTGGCCGCGTCGAAGCTGCCAGCGAGACCGCATGGCGGATTCCCTTGCATGGCATCGTTCCCGAAAATGGATACTACCGGCGAATCGCGATTATCCGGCTTTTTCCCTTGCCGGTCAGCGGACTAACTATGCGGGAAATGCGCGGAAATAGCGCCAATCGGACGATGGCGCGGTCCTACCGACCCTCACGCCACCAGGCGGTGACGGTCATGCCCAGGCCCAGCAGCAGCAGCAGGATCGCCGGCAGCAGCGGCAGCTGGTCGACGCCGGTGACGATGTGGTCCTCGTTGGCCTTGAGGCCAAGCCAGCTTGAGCCGGCGGTGTCGCGGTCGGCGCGCACTCGGCGGATCTGCGGCAGACCGCCTTCGGCCAGACGGAAGATGCCGCCGCCCGATGCCTGGGCCAGCGGTTCCAGGACGGTTTCAGTTGAGCGCAGGTCGGCCATCTCAACGGGATTGAGATCGCCGCTGGCGGCAAAGGCCGTGCGCGTGCCGTCGGTCACCCGGTATAGGCCATCCTCCTCGGCGGGGATGGCGCCGGTGGCGCGGCCGCTGTCGTCGGCGGTGAGGGCGACTTGCTTCTCCTCCCCTGATGGCGTTGTGACATCCACCTGCTTCGGCTGGTCGCCCAGGCTGCGGCGGGCGATCTCCAGCCGGCCGTCGATGACCACGGCGCGGAGATCCTCTTCTTCCAGCTCCGGCTCCTTCATCAGCCAGTGGGCGATGCGGCGCAGCAGCTCGGCCTGCGGCCCGCCGCCCTCGAAGCCGCGGGACCAGAGCCAGATTTGATCGCTCATCAACTGGGCGACGCGGCCTTCGCCGACACGGTCGAGGATGAGCAGCGGCGCATTGTCGGTGCCGCTCATGACGGTGACACCGCGCATGGCGTTGCCCTGGATCAGGCGGAACCAGCGGCCCCAGCTCGGCTTGTCGCCGCGCCCGCCGTCGAGCCCGGCGGTGACCGGATGCTTCTTGCCGGCCGCGGTCAGCTGCGGCCGGAAGCCGGCCTCCACCACCTGGCCGCTGGGCTCCGCCGGCAGCACCACCTGCAGCGGCGACAGCGTCAGGCCCAGCGCGCCCTCGGTGCCGGCGCCGGCGGCATCCAGCAGCGCGCCGCCGGCCTCGACATACTGGGCGATGTTGTCGAAATAGGCCCGCGGCAGCACGCCGCGCTGGCGGTAGCGGTCGAAGATCACGAGATCGAATTCGTCCAGCTTCACTTCGAACAGCTCGCGGATCGGGAAGGCGATCAGCGACAGCTCGTTGATGGGCGTGCCGTCCTGCTTTTCCGGCGGCCGCAGAATCGTGAAATGCACGAGATCGACGGCCGGATCGGATTTCAGGATGTTGCGCCAGGTACGCTCGCCGGGATGGGGATCGCCCGATATCAGCAGCACCCGCAGCCGGTCGCGCACGCCGTTGATCACGGTGACCGCGCTGTTGTTGGCGAGGCTCAGCTCCTTGGGCCCTTGGTCGACCTTGAACTCCAGCACCGTCGGGCCGGCGCGGTCCAGCTTCAGCGACAACTCATGCTCGACGCCGATCGGCAGCACCAACTCGTCCTTGGGCTGGCCGTCCTGGAACAGCCGGACATTCGCCCGGCCGCCGCCGCCGCCGAGATCGTCGACCCGCAGGCTGAGCTGGATTTCCTGATCGACGATGCCATAGGCCGGCGCCTTGGTGATCAGCAGCCGCCGGTCGCCTTCATCGGCCGTGCCGGTCAGCAGCGTATGCACCGGCGCCTTGAAGCCGAGCTCGGCCAGCGTCGCCGGTACGTCATGGATCTGCCCGTCGGTGATCAGGATGGCGCCAGCCACGCGGCGCGACGGCACATCGGCCAAGGCGCCGGTCAGCGCGTCGAACAGCCGCGTGCCTTCGCCCATGCCACGACGGGCGTCGAGCGGCGCGCGCACCACCCGCACGTCGAGATTCTCATATTGCTTCAGTTGTTCCTGCAGCGTCGCCAGCGTTGCCTCGCTGACCTTCTGCCGGTCGCCGACCTTCTGGCTGGCGCTCTGATCGAGCACGATCACGGCGACATCGTCGAAGTAGCTGCGCTCCTCCGACACCAGCGACGGATTGAGCAAGCCGGCGAACAGACAGGCCGCGGCGATGCCGCGCCACAACAGCCCGCTCGCCCGGCGCCAGGCCGCCAGCGCCAGCACCGCCACGACGACAACGAACAGCGCCAGCAGCACGCCCGGCGGCAGCAACGGCGAGAAATCGATCTGCATGCGGCTCAGCATTACTGGCCCAGCCTTTCGAGGATCGCCGGCACATGCACCTGATCGGACTTGTAGTTGCCCGTCAGCGCATACATGACCAGGTTGACGCCGAAGCGGTAGGACATCTCGCGCTGCCGCTCGCCGCCGGGCACGGTGGCGAACATCGGCTTCTGGTTGTCATCAAGCGCCCAGGCGCTGGCCCAGTCGTTGCCGCCGATGATGACGCTGGAAACGCCGTCATTGACCCGGTCCTGGCCTTCCTCGACCCAGACCTGCCCGTCGGCCCAGCGGCCCGGGAACGCCTGCATCAGGTAGAACGAGCGCGTCAGCACGTGATCCGGCGGCACCGGCGCCAGCGGCGGAATGTCGAGATTGGCCGCGAGATCGCGCAGCCGCTGCAGCCCGGGGCCGCCGCCCTGCGGGTCGGCCGCGCGGGCGCTGTTCTGATCCAGCGTGTCGAAGACGATGATGCCGCCGTTCTTCATGAAGGTATTGAGATTGGCCCACGCGCGGTCGGAGAGGCTCGGCTGATCCGGCGAAATCGGCCAGTACAGCAGCGGGAAGAACGCCAGCTCGTCGCTCTCCACATCGACGCCGATCGGCTCGCCGGCTTCGATCGCCGTGCGGTCGTTGAGGATGTAGGTGAGCCCGACCAGCCCGGCGCGCGACGTGGCGTCAAGTTGGGGAATGCCTGTCTGCACATAGGCGAGATGGGTCTGGCTCACGGCTTTCAGCGCGAAGGCATCGGCCTCATCCTGCGCCGATGCGCCGCCGGCCGTCAGCGCCAGCAGCAGCGAAGCGGCGGTGGCCTTGGCCAGGCGCCGCGGGCGCAGCAGGCCGCGCAGCGCCAGCGAGATGATGAGATCGACCGCCAGCAGCGCGATCACGGCGGCGATCAGCCAGTATTTGAGGTCGATTTCCTCGGCCTTGGTATAGCCGGTCTGCAGCATGCTCAACGGGAGCGTCGGCAGCGGCTTCAGCTCCTTGATGGTCGCCGACAGATTCAGCGCCCGCTTGGTATCGCCGCGGCCGTAATAGCCGGGGGGATGGCGCGGGCTGATAGTGCCGGCCTCGATCTCTTTCGCTGTGATCGCGACCGCTGCGGCCGGCGGCGTTCCGAGCCGGCCCAGCCCATCCAGCGTCTGCAGCGGCGGGATCGCTTCGGTCGAACTCCGTGTCGGCCACGCCCTGGCTGAGGCCGATCAGCCGCTGCAGCATCTGCACGAACAGGCCGGAAAGAGCGAGCGTGGACCAGTCGGCATTGGCCGTCGTGTGGACCAACACCACCCAGCCGTCGCCGCGGCGCGCGCCGGTGACCAGCGGCGTGCCGTCGGAGAGGCGGGCCCAGGTCTTGTCGCCGAGATTGATGTCGGGCTCGGCCAGCACCTGCCGCCGCACCACCACATCGTCGGGCACGGCAAGACCGGCGAAGGGACTCTGCTGCGGGAAGGCCGACAAGGTCAGCGGCTCGGACCAGGACATGGCGCCGCCCATGGCGCGCTCGGTGCCGCGGAGCTGCACCGGCAGCAACTCGTCCGGCTTCTGCGCCAGCCAGTTGCCGGCGAAGCGCAGCAACACGCCGCCCTTGTCGACCCAGATCTTCAGCTTCTGCAGGTCGGACTCGGAGAGCGTGCCCACATCGGCCAGCACGATGACCGCCTGCTTCGACTGCACAAGGGTATCGATGCTGCCGCGATGCAGTTCGGCAAAGGGCGCCAGCGCGCGCTCGAGATAAAAGAGATCGCCCAGCAGCGGCTGGGTGGCGCTGGCTTCTTCCTGGCCGACCAGGCCGATGGGGCGCTGGCGCCAGCCTTCATCCAGCAGGATCGCGGCGCCGGCCGAACTTTGGCCCTCGATATCCAAGCGGGCGATGCGGTTGCGCATTTCCGCCGGCAGACGCATGCGATGCGTGGCCAGGGTTTCGCCGGCGCCGATGGTCATTTCCTCGCGGGCGATCAGCCTTCCGTCGGGGCCGGTGGCGCGGATGGCGATCCGGCGGGCCGGGCCGCCCTCGGGCCGCGCCACTCGCAGCTCGAACGCGCCCGGCTCGATCGGCGGCGGCAACAGCAGCAGCGCCAGGTCTTCCGGAGCATTGCGCAGTACCGTGACACTGCCCAGCTGCTGCAGCCGGTCGGCGAACGCGGCCGCGGCGTCGTCCTTGCCGGTGGACACGCCATCGGCCAGCCAGACGACATTGTAGCCCGCGCCATTCGGCAGACCCGCCAGCGCCTTTTCTGCAGCGGCGCGATCGGTGGGCCAGGGCTGGGGCGACAGGCCTTGTGCGATCCGGCCGGCCTCGCCGCCGGCCATCTCGTCGGAAAGCGCGATCGGCTGGCCATCGCCACCCACGGCGGTGGCCAGGATCTGCACCGGCAGGCCCTGGCGGTCTGCCCGCTCGATCCATTCCTTCATGGCGGCCTGGCGTTCCTGCCAATGGGGTGCGGCGGCCCAGCCATTATCCACGGCCAGCAGCAACGGCCCGCTGCCGGCAAAATTCTGCAGCGGATTGATCAGCGGATGGGCCAGGGCAAAGATCAGGATTGCCGCGACGATCATCCGGAACAGCACCAGCCACCAGGGCGTGCGGTGGGGCGTCTCCTCCTTGGGGATCAGGTCGAGCAGCAGGCGGATGGCGGGAAAGCGGAGCCGCTGGGGCGCCGGCGGCGTCTGCCGCAGCAGCCACCACAGCACCGGCAGGCCGGCCAGGGCCAGCAGGATCAACGGTTCGACGAAGGCGAAACTGCCGATGCTCCACATGGTTCAGGCCGCCCCCAGATCCGTGCGGCTGAAGCGGTCGGCGAGGCGCAGATAAAGCGCCAGCAGGACGGCCTGCGGCGGTTGGTCGGTGCGATGGCGCACGCAGCTCCAGCCGACCGAGCGGGCGATATCGGCGATGCCCTGCATATGCTTGACCATGCGCGCCACATAATCGCCGCGCAAGGATTCGACCCGGCTGAGCAGCACCTTGCCTTCGCCTTCCAGGCCTTCGAATTCCACCCGGCCGGCGAACGGCAGCGCCTCTTCGGCGGGATCGAGCACCTGCAGGATATGGCCGGTAACCCCTTCGGCGGCCAGGCCGCGCACCAGCTTCTCCACGGTCTCCAGCGGCGACAGGAAATCGCCGATGAAGATCGCGTGGGCATGACGGGGCAGCGGTTGCGCCTTGGGCATGCTGGCATCCGGCGCGCCGGGGCGCAGCAACTGCACGGCCATGCGGTTCAGCGCGGTGTGGCCCGTCGAAGGCCGCCGGCCGGAACCCAGCAGCGCGATGCGCTCGCCGCCGCGGATCAGCAGGGCGCCGAGCGCCAGCGTCAGCAGATCGGCGCGCTCCAGCTTCTCGGGCCAGATCTCCCGGGAGCGCCACTTCATCGATGCGGAACCGTCGCGCCACAGCCACACGCTCTGCGCCGCCGCCCATTCGGTTTCCCGCACGAACAGCCGCTGGCGCTTGGCCGATTGCCGCCAGTCGATGCGCTGGGCGGAATCGCCGATGTGATAGGGCCGGAACTGCCAGAAGGTCTCGCCCTGGCCGACCCGCCGCCGGCCATGGACGCCCTGGGACACGGTCAATGCAATCCGCTCCGCCGCCACCTGCAATGGCGGCAGCGTCGAAGCCAATGCCTCCGCCCTCTGGCGGAGCGCGGGCGCGTCTTTGGCCATGCCGCGCGGGTCTCCGGCGCTATTTGAGCGGCGCACAGAGCCGATCGATGACCTCGTTCAAGGTCACGCCATCGGCGCGGGCAGTGAAATTCAAGGCCATGCGGTGGCGCAGGATCGGATGCGCCAGCGCCACCACGTCATCGATGGAGGGCGCAAAGCGGCCGCCCAGCAGCGCTCGGGCGCGGCAGGCCAGCATCAGCGCCTGGCTGGCGCGCGGACCGGGGCCCCAGGCGACATGGCGGCGCACCTCGTCCACATTCGTCGTCTCGGCGCGGCCATTGCGCACCAGGGTGAGGATGGCGTTGACCACGCTCTCGCCCACGGGCACGCGCCGCACCAGCCGCTGCGCCGCCAGCAGATCTTCGCCCGACATCACCTCCAGCGGCTTGTCCTCGGCGCTGCCGGTGGTGGCGATCAGCATCTTCCGTTCGGCATCCTCTTCGGGATAGGGCACGTCCACCTGCATCAGGAAGCGGTCGAGCTGCGCTTCCGGCAGCGGGTAGGTGCCTTCCTGCTCCAGCGGGTTCTGCGT
Source organism: uncultured Alphaproteobacteria bacterium (assembly GCA_963851215.1). GTDB lineage: Bacteria > Pseudomonadota > Alphaproteobacteria > Dongiales > Dongiaceae > DATKFM01. Next base: position 572,758 of record CAWKOG010000017.1, on the reverse strand, counting down.
CGCCACCACATGGAACGGGCCGGGCAGCGGATAATATTGTCCGGCAACGGACACCCGATGCTCCTGCATCGCCTGCAGCAGCGCGGACTGCGTGCGCGGGCTGGCGCGGTTGATTTCGTCGGCCATCAGCAACTGGCAGAAGATCGGACCCTGGATGAACCGGAACGAGCGGCGGCCGGCGTCGCTCTCCTCCAGCACCTCGGAGCCGATGATATCGGCAGGCATCAGATCGGGCGTGCATTGCACGCGCTTGTCATCGAGGCCGATCACCACGCCCAGCGTTTCCACCAGCTTCGTCTTGGCCAGGCCGGGCACGCCGACCAGCAGCACGTGACCGCCTGCCAGCAGGGTGATAAGAGTCTGTTCGATGGTTTCCTGCTGGCCGAAGATGACGCGGCCGATGCTCTGGCGCACCTGCGCCAGCCGCTGGCCCAGCGTCTCGATTTCGCCTGCCAGTTTTTCGGCCGAGATTTCGCCGGTGGGACCCGAAGGGCTCATGACGTCGATGTTGCTCACGCCGGCTTCTCCTATATCTGTTGCAGCAATGAATTCTGGCAGAAATTAGAGGGCATGTCGGATCCGTTGTCCTCCATCGGAAGCGCCCTCAATGATCTGGGCGCCGGACCCGCCGCAGCCCAGCGGGGCGGTCAGACGCGTCAACAATTCTGCGGCGATATCGACATGCGCATCGGCCATGACGGTACATGGTTTTATCATGGGTCGCCGATTGGCCGCAAACCGCTGGTTAAGCTGTTTGCCTCGGTATTGCGGCGAGAAGATGACGGGGACTACTGGCTGGTGACGCCGGTCGAAAAGGCCCGGATTCGCGTCGACGACGCGCCTTTCACGGCCGTTGAGGTTAACGCCGACGGCAAAGGCCGGGGCCAATCCCTAACGTTCCGCACCAACCTGGACGAGGACGTGCCGCTGGATGCCGAACACCCCCTGGAAGTGCGCTTTCGCGGCGAAACCGGCGAGCCCCGGCCCTATATCCGGGTCCGCGGCCGGCTGGAGGCGCGGATCTTAAGACCGGTCTTCTACGAGCTGGTAGCGATGGCCGAAGCCGGCGCCCGGCGGCGAACCCGGCGAAATCGGCGTCTGGAGCGCCGGGCCGGTTCTTTTCCCTGGGCCGGGCCGAAAGTTAGTGTTTACCCGTTCACGCATTGTTGAATGCCTGCGGGCGCGCCGGCGCCCGGGATCCGGCGCGGTGATCAGGACCTGAACCCGGACATGGAGCCGAAGCGCCCGCTGACCCGGGCCGCGGTGCTGGTGCCCCTGGTCGACCGCCAGGATGGCCTGACGGTGCTGCTGACCAAACGCGCCGACCATCTCCATGACCATGCCGGCCAGGTCAGCTTTCCCGGCGGGCGCATCGACGATGCCGATGCCGACGCCGTGGCCGCCGCGCTCCGCGAGGCGGAAGAGGAGGTCGGCCTGCCGCGCGACCGGGTGGAGATCGTCGGCCGCCTGGACACCTACATCACGCGCACGGGATTTGAGGTGACGCCGGTCATCGGCCTGGTGGATCCGCCGCCGTCCTTCGCCCCTGATCCCTTCGAGGTGGCGGAGGTGTTCGAGGTGCCGCTGGCCTTCATCGCCGAGCCCGGCAACGCCCAGCGCCATAGCCGCGAGTTCCAGGGCCGCACGCGGTATTTCTATGTCTTTCCCTGGCAGAGCTATTTCATCTGGGGCGCGACCGCCGGCATGCTGGTCAATCTGGCGGATGTCCTGCGCAGTCCGCGGTAGCGGTGGCGCCGCTGGCCATCCGCTGCCCCATGTCGCATCATCGGCAAGGGGAACAACATCCGATCTACACATGCGCAGCGAACATCGGCTCGATCCGCAACCCTGGATGACCGCACCGGATACGGTCGCGGTGCTGAAGGCGCTGACCGCCGGCGGGCAGGAGGCGCGCTTCGTCGGCGGCTGCGTGCGCGACGCGCTGCTGGGCCGCGCCATCACCGACATCGACATCGCCACGCCGGAACCGCCGGAACAGGTGATGAAGCTGCTGAAAGCCGCCGGCATTACTGTCGTGCCGACGGGCCTGAAGCACGGCACGATCACCGCGGTGCTGCACAAGCGGCCCTACGAGATCACCACCTTGCGCCGCGACGTGGAGACCTTCGGCCGCCATGCCCGCGTCGAATATACCGACAGCTGGGAAGCCGATGCCTCGCGCCGCGACTTCACCATGAACGCGCTGTTCTGCTCGCCCGACGGCACGCTCTATGATGCGTTCGATGGGATCGAAGACCTGCGCGCAGAAGCGCGTGCGGTTTGTCGGCGAGGCGGAGGCGCGCATCCGCGAGGACGTGCTGCGGCTGCTGCGCTATTTCCGCTTCTATGCCCACTACGGAACGCCGCCGCCCGATCCCGCGGCCCTGAAGGCCTGCCGCGATCTCGCCCATCTGCTGCCGACCCTGTCGGGCGAACGGGTGTGCCAGGAAACCCTGAAATTGCTGCGCGCGCGCGGATCCCGCGTCGGTTTTCCGCCTGATGCGCGATCAGGAAATTTTGCCGCACTTCCTGCCGGAGGCGACGCATATCGATCGCCTTGCCGCCCTGGTCGCCATCGAAGGCATTGTTTCCGCACCACTTGTCGAACCCGGCGACGCGATCCGCCGGCTCGGCGCGTTGCTGGATGAAGGGGTCGAGACGGCGGCGGCAGTGGCATCGCGCCTGCGATTCTCCAATAGCGACCGCGAGCGACTAAGGAGTATAATCTCCCAAAACGAGGGTGGAATTGATCCGGACTTGAATCCGGTGGCGCGCCGTCGGCTGATTTACCGCCTGGGCACTGATTGCTTCATCGATCGCGCGCTGCTGGCTTGGGCCGGAATAATTGCACAAAGTGGGCCACAGGATCACCGCGTCACCGAAGAGCTGGATCGACTTGATCCGCTTTGCCCGTGATTGGCCGGTGCCCGTGTTTCCACTGAAAGGACGCGACGTGCTTGACGCCGGCGTGACCGGCGGCCCGGAAATTGGCGAAGTCATGGAGCAAATCCATGCATGGTGGGTGGCCGGCGACTTTACGGCCGATAGGACGGTATGTCTGGACAAGCTCAGGGCGATCGTGGACACCCGCGCACCCTAGATTTCCGGACTTGGGGCGCTCCGGGAAACGAGGTCCCAGGGGAATCGCGAGATCGGGGAATCATGCGATCCGGCAACGTTGCCTATAACTCCAGCGGCTTTCACCGCGCGCTGGCGAAACTGACCCGGCTGCGGCCGGGACAGACCGTTCTCGATCTCGGCTGCGGCCGCGGGCGCACCTTGGGCTATCTCCTGGAGTTGACCGCGCCCGATGGACGCGCGGTAGGCCTGGATCTTTCGGCGGAACTGCTGGAACTGGCCGAGCGCGCCCACCAGCGGGAGGTTTCAGCAGGCCGACTGCAATTGCTGCAGCATGACGCGACCATGGCCCTGCCGTTCGCCGATGGCAGCTTCGATGCCGTGCTCTGCCAGAATGTCCTGGAATGTATTCCGGATAAGGCGCCGTTCCTGCTGCAGTGCCACCGGGTCCTGCGGCCGGGCGGCGTGCTCCTGCTGGGCCATCACGATTTCGACGCCGTGCTGCTGACCTCAAGCGATCGGGAGCTGACCGAAAGCCTTGTTCATGGCTACGCGTCCATGCAGCTTCCGGGCATGAAGTCCGCCGATGCGCAGATGGGCCGGCAGCTGCCGGCGCTGATGGCGCAGTCGCCGTTCCGCGACCTTGAGGCCGTGTCTACCCTGGATGTCGATTTGGCCCTCGGTAGCGATGGCAGCATCCTCGACCTGCTGCAATCGCTCTACGATGCGGCGCCGGCCGGCACCGATCCCGCGCGCCTGCGCCGCTGGCGGGAAGACTTGAGCGACCGCGACGCCAAAGGCACTTTCTACTGCGCCATCCCCTGGATCGGCGTTGTGGGCACGCGGTAAAGGCTACGGCCACATCACCGTCGGCGGCAGGCTCATGAGGATGGCGTCGATGTTGCCGCCGGTCTTCAGGCCGAACAGCGTGCCGCGGTCATAGAGCAAATTGAACTCGACATAGCGGCCCCGGCGGATCAACTGCCGCCGCCGCTGTTCCTCGGTCCAGGGTTCGTTCATGTGCCTGGCGACCATGCGCGGATAGATGTCGAGGAAGGCGCGGCCCACATCCTGGGTGAAGGTGAAATCCTTGGCCCAGTCGCCGTTGTCCAGATTGTCGTAGAAGATGCCGCCGACGCCCCGCGGTTCGTTGCGATGGGGCAGATAGAAATACTCGTCGCACCATTTCTTGAAGCGCGGATAGTAACCGGGATCGTGGCGGGCGCAGGCACTCTCCAGCGCCGTGTGGAACTCGGCGGTATCCTGGGCATTGGGGAACATCGGCGTCAGGTCGGCGCCGCCGCCGAACCAGCCGAAGCTGGTGACGATATGCCGCGTGTTCATATGCACCGCCGGCACCAGCGGCGACTGCAGATGGGCGACCAGGCTGATGCCGCTGGCCCAGAAGCGGCCGTCGGCGGCGGCGCCGGGCATCTGCTTGCGAAATTCCTCGGAGAAAGCGCCCTGCACGGTTGAGATATTGACGCCGACTTTCTCGAACACCCGGCCCCGCATGACAGACATGACTCCGCCGCCGCCGGGACTGCCATCCTCCGTGGGCCGCCGCCATTCCGTGCGCTCGAAGCGGCCAGCGGGACGGTCTGCGAAAGTGCCGGTAAGGCTGTCCTCCAGCAATTCGAAAGCGGCGCAGATCTTGTCCCTGAGTTCGCTGAACCAGGCGGAGGCCTGGTTGCGCTGGGCATCGGTAGGCTGGGTCTTGCTCATCGAATCGGAAATCCCTTCAACTGCCGCAGCGCCTCGCCGATCACCATGGCACCCGCCACCGCGACATTGAGCGACCGCATCTCCGCCCGCATCGGAATTGTCAAACGCGCATCGGCAGCTTCATGCACCGCCGACGGCACGCCGCCGCTTTCCCGGCCCAGCAGGATCGTATCGCCAGCGGCAAAGGCGAAATCGGTATAGGCCGTCGCGGCACGGGTGGTCAAAAGCAGCAGGCGGCCGGCGGAGGTATTCGCAGCGCGTTCCCGTACAAACGCATCCCATGAATTGTGATGGCGCCTTTTGGCTGCATCGAGGTAGTCCATCCCGGCCCGGCGCAGGCGGCTGTCGCTGAAGATAAAACCGCAGGGCTCGATGATCTCGACCGGCAAATCCAGGCAGGCGGCGAGCCGCAGCAGCGTGCCGACATTCTGCGGAATATCCGGCTCAAACAGGGCGAGGGTGAGGGCTTCGGGCAAGGCGCAAATTCCGCTGCGGCCGGCGGCCAGTATGGCAGACCTGATAAGGACTTAGGCTATATCGCGGGCTGCTTTGCAACGATCCGGTTTTTCCGATATACCGGCGCCCAGCCCAAGGGGGGTCGGCGGGGAAATCCGCGGCGGTTTGTCACATCGCAGGCGGGGCGCCCAGCGCCAGTTGAATTGATATAAGCAGCAGATTTTTTCGGGCCGTCAGGCGTGTGGTTCCATGCCCGCGGCCGCTCGGCAAGAGGTAGTAAAGATGGCGCATAGCGCACCGGCATCGGGCCATTCCAGCGGCCAGCATGAGGACGGCGGCACTCGCCGCGATTTCCTGTATCTGGCTACCGGCGCGATGACCGTCGCCGGCGTCGCCGCCGCGGCCTGGCCGTTCATCACGCAGATGAATCCGGCGGCCGACGTGCTGGCGCTCTCCACCACGGAAGTGGACATCTCCAAGATCGAGGTCGGCCAGGCGATCACCGTGATGTGGCGCGGCAGCCCGGTCTTCATCCGCCGCCGGACGCCGGACGAGATCAAGGCAGCCCAGGACGTAAATCTCGCCGACCTCAAGGATCCGCAGCCCGACGATCAGCGCGTCGCAGCCGGGCAAGGAGCAATGGCTCATCCTGGTCGGCGTCTGCACTCATCTGGGCTGCATCCCCCAGGGACAAAAGCCGACGGATGTGCGCGGCGAATATGGCGGCTGGCTCTGCTCCTGCCATGGCTCGCAATACGATACCTCCGGCCGAATCCGCAAAGGCCCGGCGCCGAAAAATCTCGAGGTGCCGAAATACGCCTTCAAGACAGACACCCTCGTCGTGATCGGGTAAGGACGCGCCATGACCGCTCCCGCATTCAAGAACCCGATCATCCGCTGGCTCGATCACCGCCTGCCGGTGTTCAGCTTCATGCATCACGAGCTGTATGAGTATCCGACGCCGCGGAACCTCAGCTACTGGTGGAACTACGGCTCGCTGGCCGGCTTCATGCTGGTGGTGATGATCGTCACCGGCATCGTGCTGGCGATGCATTACACGCCCCATACGACGATGGCCTTCGACAGCGTCGAGCGCATCATGCGCGACGTGAACTATGGCTGGCTGATCCGCTATTTGCACATGAACGGCGCGTCGATGTTCTTCATCGTCGTGTACATCCATATCTTCCGCGGGCTCTATTACGGATCCTACAAGGCGCCGCGCGAGCTGCTGTGGATCATCGGCATCGTCATCCTGCTGCTGATGATGGCGACGGCGTTCATGGGCTATGTGCTGCCCTGGGGCCAGATGAGCTTCTGGGGCGCCAAGGTGATCACCAGCTTCTTCACCGCGATCCCCTTCGTGGGCGAGAGCCTTACCCAATGGCTGTGGGGCGGCTTCTCCGTCGACAACCCGACGCTGAACCGGTTCTACTCGCTGCATTATCTCATGCCGTTCGTGATCGTCGGCGCGGTGGTCGTGCATATCCTGGCGCTGCACCGCTTCGGCTCCAACAATCCCCTGGGCATCGACATCAAGGGGCCGCAGGAATTCGATCCCGTTCCATCCCTACTACACGGTGAAGGACAATTTCGGCATCGCCGTGTTCCTGATCTTCTATCTGGGGTTCGTGTTCTTCGCGCCGAACTTCTTCGGCGAGCCGGACAACTACATCCCGGCCAATCCGCTGCAGACGCCGCCGCATATCGTGCCGGAATGGTACTTCCTGCCCTATTACGCGATCCTGCGCGCCGTCGACGACAACTTCATCGGCTGGGCGCCGTTCGGCATCGTTATCATCAACGCCAAGCTGGCGGGCGTGATCGCCATGTTCGCGTCGATCGCTCGTGTTCTTCTTCCTGCCCTGGCTCGACCGCTCGCCGGTGAAGAGCTGCCGCTTCCGCCCGGTCTACAAGTGGCTCTTCTGGATCTTCCTGATCGACTGCCTGATTCTCGGCTGGGTCGGCGCCAATCCGCCTGACGGCGAGTGGCATGGCATTGCCTTCGTGACCATCGGCCGTATCGCCACCGCCTGGTACTTCTTCCACATCGTGATCCTGACCCCGCTGGTGGGCATTTTCGAAAAGCCATTGCCGCTGCCCCGAAGCATCGGCGAGGCGGTGATCAAGGGCGGCGCCATGCCCGCGGGCGCCCATGCGAAGACGATGGAGAAGGCCTGATGCGCAAGTTTCTTACGGCAACGGTCGTTGCGGCGCTGACCGGCCTATCCGGAGTCGCCCAGGCTCCGAAGGCGGCGAGCCGCTGCCGGAGGTTCATTGGTCCTGGAGCGGCATCTTCGGGACGTTCGATCGCGGCGCAGCTGCAGCGCGGATTTCAGGTCTACAACGAGATTTGTTCCGGCTGCCATTCAGCCTGAATTTGTTAGTCCTATCGCAATCTCGCCGATATCGGCTTCGACGAAGAGCAGATCAAGCAGATCGCCGCCGCTGTGATCGATTCACCGCCGTCCCGAATGACGAAGGCGAGATCGTTCGATCGGCCCGGCTTGCCGTCCGACAAGTTCAAGGCGCCCTTCGCCAACGAGCAGGCGGCGCGCGCATCAAACAACGGCGCACTGCCGCCGGATCTGTCCTTGATTGTCAAGGCGCGGGTCGGCGGCGCGGACTATTTGCATGGCCTGCTCACCGGCTATGGCGATCCGCCGGCGGACATGAAGATGGCCGAGGGCATGAACTACAACAAGTACTTCCCGGGCCATCAGATCGCCATGCCGCGCCGCTGACCGACGGCGCCGTCACCTATGCCGACGGCCGGAAGCCACGGTGGAGCAGATGGCCAAGGATGTGACGGCGTTTCTCGCCTGGGCCGCGGAGCCGGAGACCGAGAGCCGCAAGGAAACCGGCGTCGGCGTGCTGCTGTTCCTGGTCATTCTGTCGGCGATGATGTTCGCCACCAAGAAGAAGATCTGGGCGGATCTGCACTGAGGTCCATCAGCGTTTTCCGCATGAGCCGAAGGGGCGGGTCGTCGATCCGCCCTTTCGCATTTGGAGCCGCCATCCGATGATCAAACAGAGCTGCCATCACCGGGATCGATCACACGCTGATCGGCGTGCGCGATCTCGAGGCCGCGCGCACCGCCTGGGCGCGGCTGGGGCTGCAGATCACGCCCCGCGGCCGCCATATCGGCTGGGGCACGGCGAACTACTGCATCATGCTGGAGCGCGGTTATATCGAGCTGCTGGGCATCGTCGATCCCGCAGCAATTCACCAACAATCTCGACAAGTTCCTGGAGCAGCGGGAAGGCCTGCTGGGGCTCGCCTTCAACAGCCGCGACGCCGATGCGACGGCCGCCTGGCTCAAGGCGCAGGGCCTGCATCCCGAAGGTCCGCGCGATCTGAAGCGCGCGCTGGAGATGCCCGACGGCGACCTCCTGCCGGCCTTCAAGCTGGTGCATCTGCCGCCGGAGGAGACGCCGGGCCTGCGCGCTTTCTTCTGCCAGCATCTGTCGCCGGAGATCATCCGCGGCAGGGGCTGGATCGTTCATGCGCTGCGCGCCGTGTCGCTGGAATTGGTGGTTTCTGTCGTCGCTGATCCGGCAGCGGTCGCGCCTGCCTACCGCAAGCTGTTCGGCGACGATGCCGTCAGCACGAAGGATGGTGCTGTCGATCGTCCACACCGGCGGCGGGCTGCTCGAATTCGTGACCGCGCCGCGGTTGCGAGCCTCCTTCCCGGAAATCGAGATTCGCGGAGGTCGCTGCCGCCCTGGTGTGCCGCGATGCGGATCGGCGTGCTGATCCTCGCCGATGCGGCCGACTATCTGGAGGCGCGGGGCGTGACCGTCATCCCGACGCCGCGCGGCATCGCGGTGCCGCCGGCCGAGACCAACGGCGCGATCGTCGAATTCGTGACCGCGTCCAGCTCCTGATCTGCCGGGGCACAAACGAAAAGAGCGCGGCCCGCCGGCCGCGCTCTCTCCCGATGATTAGCGAAGACGAGACTACTGAAGCAGGCCTTCCGCCTTCAGCGCCGCCTGGACCGCGGGACGCGCGGCGATGCGGTCGACATAGGCCTTCAGTGCCGGCCATTTTCCGAGATCGACCTTCAGATGGGGCGACCAGCTCGCCACCGTGAACAGATAAGCGTCCGCGGCGGTGAATTGCGAGCCCATCAGGTACTGCTTCCCGTCCAGATGCTTGTTCAGGTAGTCGAAGCGCTGGCCGAGCTTGTCGAGCGCCATCTGCTTGTAGGCGTCCGGCGTGTTCGGATTGAACAACGGCGAGAACGTCTTGTGAATTTCCGAGCTGACATAGGTCAGCCACTCCTGGGCGCGATAGCGCTCGAACGTGCCGTTCTTCGGCAGCAGGTTGGACTCGGGTTTCTGATCGGCGAGATAGCTGACGATGGCGACGCCCTCGGTGAGATTCTCGCCGTTGTCGAGCTGCAGTGCCGGCACATAGCCCTTCGCGTTGATCTTGGTGAAATCGCTTCCGCTCTTCGTCTTCTTGGTGCCGAGGTCGACCTGTTCCGCATCGAACTTGTATCCGGCTTCGCGCAGGACAATGTGGGGCGACAGCGAGCAGGCGCCCGGTGAAAAATAGAGCTTCATGGGGATGTCCTCTCCGTAAGAATCTTCGTTTGCTTGGGTGAATTCGGTGACAGGGAGATAGCACTGGCATTGCCGCGCGCAAGTACGCACGAGGGCGTAACCACCGATTGAAAATGCCGGTGACAAAGTCACCGGCCGGTGACTATCGCGGTCTAGATGTTGAACCTGAAATGCACGATGTCGCCGTCCTGCACGACATAGTCCTTGCCTTCGGACCGCATCTTGCCCGCGTCCTTGGCGGGCAGTTCGCCGCCAAGGGTCACAAAATCGTCATAGCCAATCGTCTCTGAGCGAATGAAGCCGCGCTCGAAATCGGTGTGGATGACTCCCGCCGCTTCCGGCGCCTTGGCGCCGCGGTGCACAGTCCAGGCGCGCGCCTCCTTCGGACCGACGGTGAAGAAGGTGATGAGATCGAGCAGGTGATAGCCGGCGCGGATGACGCGATCGAGACCGGCTTCCGTGAGATTCAGCGACGCCAGGAATTCCTGCTTGTCCTTGGGATCGGTCAGCAGCGCGACTTCCGCTTCGATGGCGGCGGAGATCACGACAGCCTCAGCACCTTCTTCTTTGGCGCGCGCTTCGACCTTGCGCGACCATTCATTGCCGGCCGCGGCCGAAGCCTCGTCGACATTGCAGGCATAGAGCACGGGTTTGGAAGTCATCAGTTGCAGTTGCCGCAGGAGAGGTTTCTGCTCGTTGGAGAGGCTGACACTGCGGGCGGGCCTGCCGGCGCGCAGCGCTTCCAGCACCGGCTCCATGACCGCCAGGAACATCTTCGATTCCTTGTCGCCGCCCCGCGCTTTTTTCGCCGTGGCGTCGGCGCGCTTCTCCAGGCTGTCGAGGTCGGCCAGCATGAGCTCGGTATCCACCGTGTCCGCATCGCGGATCGGATCGACGCTGCCCTCCACATGGGTCACCTCGCCGGCGAAGCAGCGCAGCACATGGATGACCGCGTCCACCTCGCGGATGTTGGCCAGGAACTGATTGCCCAGCCCTTCTCCCTTGCTGGCGCCGCGCACCAGCCCGGCGATGTCGACGAAGCCAAGCTGCGTGGGAATGATCTTGGCCGACTTGCCCAGCACGGCGATCTTCTCCAGGCGCGGATCGGGAACGGCAACGCGGCCCACATTGGGTTCGATGGTGCAGAACGGATAGTTCGCCGCCTGCGCGGCTGCCGTCGCCGTCAGCGCGTTGAAGAGCGTCGATTTGCCCACATTGGGCAGGCCGACGATGCCGCATTCAAATCCCATGATCCGTTCCTATCGATTGAAATTCGCAGTTCGCGCCGCGGGCGTTTACTTGGGCGGCGTCTCTTCTTCCGGCTTGGCGGCGGCTTTGGCGGCGGGCGCCAGGATGTTCACCTTGCTCATGAAGCCGTTCGGATCGCCGGCCACCAGCAGCGGGATGGCTTCGGCCACCGCCTCGATCAACTTCCGGAACATCGGCCGCTCCTCCTGGTCGAACGGCCGCAGCACATAGGGAGCCACCAGATCCGGATGACCGGGATGGCCCACGCCGAGCCTGACACGCCAGAAATCCGGGCCGATATGGGCATCGACGCTGCGGATGCCGTTATGGCCGCCCGATCCGCCGCCCTGCTTGACCCGGATCCGTCCCGGCGCCAGGTCGATCTCGTCATAGATGACGAGGATGTCCTGCGTTTCGATCTTGTAGAATTGAGCGGCTTCCTGAACGGCCGGACCGGACCGGTTCATGTAGGTTTCGGGCTTCAGCACCAGGATACGCTCGCCGCCGACGGTGCCTTCGGCGGTCTGGCCCTGGAAACGCTGGCGATAGGCGGAAGAGCCATGGCGGCGGACGATCTCGTCCACCGCCATGAAACCGATATTATGCCGGTCGCCCGCATGGCCGGGCCCCGGATTGCCCAGGCCAACGAGCAGCCGCATACCGCATCTGCCCGGCGGCTACTTCTTGCCGCCCTTCTTCTCGTCTCCGCCCTTGGCGGGTGCAGCCGGGGCCGCGCCACCCTTGGCGGGCGCGGCGGCTGCGGCAGCTCCAGCGGCAGGCGCCGTGCCGGGCGCGCCTGGGGCGCCGCCGGCGGCTGCAGCAGCGGCTGCTGCGGCCTCGGCGGTGACTTCCGTCGGTGCTGCAACCACGGTCTCCACGACCACGGTGGGCGGCGCCACGGAGGCGATGGTGAAGTCGCGGTCGGTGATCACCGGCCGCACGCCTTCCGGCAGCTTGATCATGCTGATATGGACGGAGTCGCCGATATCCAATTCCTTCACATCCACCAAGATGGATTGCGGGATGTTGCCGGCCGAGCAGTACATCTCGATGTCGTGGCGCACCACGTTCAGCACGCCGCCGCGCTTGATGCCAGGCGACAGGCCTTCATTGGTGAAGGCGACGGGCACATGCACGCGCACCCGCGTCGTATTGGTGACGCGCATGAAGTCCGCATGGACCACGCGATCGGTCACGGGATCGAACTGGATATCGCGCGCCAGCACCCGGTGGGCGTCGCCGCCGACCTTGAGGTCGAACAGCGTGGTGTAAAAGCCCTTCTTGTGGATCTCGCGGTCGATTTCCCGCGGATCGAGGGCGATCAGCACGGGGCTCTGCTTGTTGCCGTAGATAACGCCGGGGACGTGGCCTTCGCGTCGCGTCGCCCGGGCGGCCCCCTTTCCGGCCCGGTCCCGCTTGTTAGCGGTAATGGTGTGAACTTCGCTCATTGGTCCTTGCTCCGTTGGTCAGATATGGAGACGGCCTCCAGGGGTGCCGCTCTCCGGGTTCGGCCGGCCATCGGGATCAGTTCCCTCGGGCCAGCCATGGCGGCGGAGTGCAGGGGATAATCCCTTCAAATCAAAGATCTAAGGGGAGTTATCGGAACCGCAACAGCGCCCGTTTCCGGGCGTCCGGCCGCCGAAAAGGCGCGTATTACTGCCTCAGCCGCCCCGCCGCGTCAATTGCCGGCGATCAGGGCGCAGTCCGGCTCAGTCGAACAGGCTGGAGACCGATTTCTCGTCGGTGATGCGCTGGATCGCCTCGCCCAGCAGGGGGGCGATGGTGAGCTGGCGGATCTTCTGGGAAATCCGCATGGCCTCGGTGGCCTGGATGCTGTCGGTGATGACCAGGGATTCCATCGGCGACGCCGCCACCCGGGCCACGGCGCCGCCCGAGAGCACGCCATGGGTGACATAGGCACTGACCGACACGGCACCGGCCTCTTTCAGCGCCACGGCCGCATTGCAGAGCGTTCCGGCGGAATCGACGATATCGTCCACCAGGATGCAGCGCCGGCCTTCCACGTCGCCGATGATGTTCATGACCTCGGAAACGCCGGCGCGTTCGCGCCGCTTGTCGATGATGGCCAGTTCGGCCTCCATCCGCTTGGCGATGGCGCGGGCGCGGACCACGCCGCCCACATCGGGCGAAACGATGGTGACGTCATTGCCCTGGTAGCGCTGCTTCATGTCCTTCACCAGGACCGGAGCGGCGAACAAATTGTCCGTGGGGATGTCGAAGAAGCCCTGGATCTGGCCGGCATGGAGGTCGAGGGTCAGTACCCGGTCGGTGCCGGCGACGGTGATCAGGTTGGCCACCAGCTTGGCGGAAATCGGCGTCCGCGGGCCGGATTTCCGGTCCTGGCGTGCATAGCCGTAATAGGGGATCACAGCGGTGATTCGCCGGGCCGAGCCGCGCTGCAGCGCGTCGATCGTTACCAGCAGTTCCATCAGATTGTCGTTGGCGGGGTAGGAAGTGGGCTGGATGACGAACATGTCCTCGCCGCGGACATTCTCCAGGATCTCCACGAAGACCTCCATGTCCGAGAACCGGCGGACATGGGCTTGGGTGAGCGGTAAATTGAGATATGCCGCGATGGCCTCGGCTAACGGGCGATTGCTGTTGCCGGTGATAAGTTTCATGAGACCGACCCTGACGCTTCCCCTTGCCCTGCCGGCGCTTCGAATCGGCGTCGTCCCAGGCGGGCGGACATATAACAACCTGCCATAAGCCTGTAAACCGCTGTAGATCGGCGGAAAATCCAGCGCCGATGCAGCGAGTCGCGCCGCGCATTTGATCGCTTCGAGCACCGCGTCATTGGCGCATCAAGGCGCTGTCAGCGATCCCAGCAGCTTGCACCGGCAATGCTCATGCGGCGTCGACGATGCGTCCGGCAGGGTCCAGCGCCGCCGTCAGAAAAGATTCTTGATAAAGATTTGTTAACTAAATTCCCGTACGAGTGGACCGGTGGTGGCGGCGATGTTCGCCGCGCAGGACCACAACAAGACGTAGGAGTCTGATATGGCTATGAAGGCAAAGAAGCGGAAGAAGGCCACGAAGCGCAAGTCCGTGGCTGCCAAGAAGCGTTCGGTGAAGAAGACGGCGAAGCGCTCCAAGCGCAAGTAGTCTGCCGTCTCTGCGCCGGCGAAGCGCATAGCTACTCGCCGCCGGCGTTGTCGAGCTTCTCGCTTCGACAAGTTTAAGCTTCCACGATGCAAGCCCGGCGCTGGCGAATACGCGGCGCCGGGTTTGTTTTTTGGCCGGACAGGAAAGCTGTAGGCATTTCTCGGCCCACGTTCCGCTCGCTTTCCCTCGATTTTGCGACCGCACCAGGATCACGTATCGTCGAGCCTAAAAGTCCAATGTTCACCGTCGTTTCCATGACGGCTTGACCATCTTTTAGGCATGCGGTGCAGGGTGTTCGACTGTCCTAAATTTACGGAATTTTGAGTTGGGCCGTAATATGAATCTGGAATGATCCGAATTTACAGTTGCATCGCCGAGCAGCATGACATCAGGCTTCTACTGCTCGCAGTTGTTGTATGCGTACTGAGCTGCTTCACGGCTCTGAGCCTGCTTGCGCGAAGTTCAAGGCACGGCCAGACGCACCCCTCTCTTCGCTGGATTGCTGCCGGCGGGGCGGTGGCGGGAGCGGGAATCTGGTCAACTCATTTCGTCGCGATGCTGGCCTACCAGACGCCGGTCATCGTGGGATACGAAATCGGGCTGACCGCTCTCTCCATAGCGATCGCCGTGCTTGCGAGCTGTATTGCGTTCTTTTTGGCGTTTCGCTTTCGCGCCTGGGCTCTAGGCGGAGCGCTGTTCGGGCTCGGCATCGGCTCCATGCACTATACCGGCATGGCCGCATTGACGGCACCGGCGGAGCTGAACTGGGATCCCGGCTACGTTGCTGCCTCCATTGCGATCGGCACAATTCTGGGAGCCTGCGGGTTGTCTATGTTTGCCCGCGCCCCTTCTCTGAAGTGGCGTATCGCAGGAACTCAGGGACTCGCGCTCGCCATTGCGGGGCTGCATTTTACCGCAATGTCCGCCCTGACCCTGACGCCCGATCCGCTCCTGTCGGGGCAGGCAGCCGCACTGCTTGCGCCAGATTGGCTCGCGGTTGCCATTGCGGTCGTCATGGTGATGATCATCGCACTTGCATTGTCAGGCTCGGTTTTCGACCAGCGCTTGGCCGAGCGGGCGATTCAGGAGACGGAGCGGCTGAGGAGCTATGTCGCGGAGCTGGAGAAGACGCGCGGCGAGCTGCAGAAGACCTCGCACAGTCTCGAGCTTGCGCTTGCCGCCGCAGCGGCGGGGAGTCAAGCCAAGTCGCAGTTTCTTGCGACGATGAGCCATGAGCTGAGAACGCCGCTCAACGCAATCATCGGGTTCTCCGGTATACTTGATGCCGAGATTTACGGGCCTATCGGCAACGCCCGCTACAAGAGCTATGTCAAGGATGTGCACGACAGCGGTCAGCATCTTCTCGGGCTCGTCAACGACATCCTGGATTTCTCCCGGGCGGATGGGGGCCAACTCGAGCTCGAAGACGAGATCATCGAGCTTCCTCAGGTCATCGCCAAAGTAACGCGCATGCTGGAGAATCAGCTCGAGCGCTCGCAAGTCGTGCTTACCACCGAAGTCGATTCGGCGCTGCCGCACTTTCGGGGCGATGAGCGCCGCATCCGACAGATCCTGCTCAATCTCCTGTCGAATGCGGCAAAGTTTACACCGGCGGGCGGCAAGGTGCGGCTCTCCGCGTTTCCCGATGGTGCACAGGTCGCCCTCGTCATCGAGGACAACGGCATCGGCATGGCGCCCGAGGGGATCCGCATTGCCCTGGAGCGGTTTGGCCAAGTCGATTCCCGCCTCGGACGCAAACATGACGGCGCCGGGCTTGGGTTGCCGCTATCCAAGAAGCTTGCCGAGCTCCTCGGCGGCTCGCTCACGATTGAGAGCGAGGTCAACGTCGGCACACGGGTCACCGTCACTTTTCCGCAGGACCGGGTGAATGCCATGCGCGCGGTCGCGTAAGCCGCCCGCATCGTCTAGAACAGCAGGAGCAGGGCGATCAGCCCGGCGATGCAAAAGAAGATGAAATACAACAGATGCGGCACGGGCCGATCCTCGCTGTCGATTTGGCGGCGTTAGCCGGCAAGGGCGATCGCCGATAGACCGCGGCCATAATCCTTGCCCTGGGACAGGGTCGTGCGGCGGTAGCTGAAGAAATCCTCCGCTTCGGCGCAGGTGTCGCGGGCGACAATTTCCACTTCGGCAATGCCGATAGCCCGCAAGCGGGCCGCGAGATATCCGCCGAGATCGAACACGAAATGATCCGGCCGCTGCGACGGGCCGAAGAACCGCCGGTTGCCTTCATCCTGACTGAGAAAGGGTGCCGGGAAACTCTGGGCCCACTTCGTATGAAGCCTGGGCAATGCAGGGGCCGATGGCGGCCTGGATGCACTGCGGTTCGGCGCCCAGCTTGACCATGGCGGCAACGGTTGCTTCGGCGACGCCCGATAGCGCGCCGCGCCAACCCGCGTGGGCGGCGCCGACGATGCCGTTGAAAGTGTCGGCGAACAGGACGGGCGCACAATCGGCGGTCAGGATGCCCAGGGCGATGCCGGGCGCGCATGTGACCATGGCGTCGGCCTTCGGCCGCTCGTCGCGGGGCCAGACCTTGATCCACCACGATGACGTCGGGGCTGTGAATCTGGAAATTGGTGGCGAGCGCCGCCTCCGGCAGCTCGAGAAACGCCATGGCGCGCCGCCGGTTCTCGATCACGGCATCACGCGCATCGCCCGATCCGAGGCCGCAATTCAGGGAGTCGTAGATGCCTTTGCTGACGCCGCCGCGCCGCGTGTAGAAGGCGTGGCGAACGCCGTCCAGTTGCGCAAGCGATTCCGATTGCAAGGGCGTAGGCTTTGTCATGGGAATCCGGCCGGTGTGGGGAGTCCGGGCGCGGTCATCGCCAGCGCCTTGAACAGGGTGCCCATTTGCTGGAGATCGAGCAAGCGCTCCATGGCGGCCGCGATATCGGCGGATTGTTCCGGCGTCGCGCGCTGCTGCAGCGCCTGGGCGCGGGTCTGGATGCCCAGGCGTTCCAGCAATTCGCCCTGGGCGATGGGGCCATTGACGATGGCGCCGGCCTCGCGGGCCGCGCGGGCGATGGCGCCGAAATCCACATGGGCGGAGAGATCGGCCAAGCCGGGATCATCCAGCACGCCATGTTTTCCGTGGCGCCGCACGGCCTGCAGGCTGTCGCCGACGCCACCTTCGCCGATGGCATAGTCGAAGTTGAGCGCGCCGCCGCCAAAGGCAACGACGCGGCGGGCGATGGCGGCGGCCACGGTGATGGCCGCCGGACAAACCTCCAGCACCGTTCCCTCCGGTGCGGGCATCTGCGGACTCGCCAAGGCGAATGCGGTGCCCGGTGCACGCAGGGCGAAGGCAAAGCCATCGCCATTGGCGTTGAGCGTCACCATGCGCTCCTGCCAGCGGCCGCGATGCTGCTCGAACTGGTGGATCGGCAGTGCGTCGAAGAATTCGTTGCTGACTTGGAGAAGCGGCCCATCAGGGACGTCGTCGAATATGTCGTGCCATTGGGGCTTGAGCGCCGGCGCGGCCTTGGCGATCGCCGCCTTCTGCAATTCCCGGAGTGCCGGACTGGTTTCCACCAGATGCAAGTCGATGGCATCGTGAAATCCGGCGACCGCCAGCGTGCCCCGCAACAGGTCGGCCATCAGCGTGCCGCGGCCGGGGCCGATCTCCACCAGCCGCACCGGATTGGGCCGGCCCATCTTGTCCCAGCAATCGGCGCACCAGGCGCCGATCAGCTCGCCGAACATCTGGCTGATTTCCGGCGAGGTGATGAAATCGCCTGACAAGCCGAAGACATCGCCTTGCTTGTAGTAGCCGAGCTGCGGGTGGTTCACCGCCTCGGCCATGAATTCCGCCACGGTCATCGGCCCGGCCAGGCGAATCCGCTTGGCCAGGATCTCGCCGAGGGGAGTCATTGCTACGGCACTCTCTTGGCGGTCGCGATCACATAGAGTCCGTAGAGCAGCATGGGAATCGACAGCCATTGCCCCATGCTGAGGAATGAAACTTGCGGCAGGAAGGCGAGCTGCGGGTCGGGCTCGCGGACCAGCTCGACAATGATGCGCGACAAGGCGTAGCCGACGAGGAACACGCCGGAGAGTGTGCCGACCTTCCGGCGAACGGAATCAGAGCAGGACAGCAGGAACAGTACGACGAACAAGATCAGACCCTCGAGCGCGGCTTCGTAGAGCTGACTGGGATGGCGGAAATTCGCGGGGTCACCGGGAAATTTCATCGCCCAGGGCACGTCGGTGATCCGGCCATAGAGTTCGCCGTTCTGAAAGTTCGCCAGGCGGCCGAAGAACAAGCCGATCGGCGTTGCCGTCGCGACGATGTCGGCGAGCGAGAAGAACGGCAGCTTGCGCATTCGGGTGAACAGGATCATGGCCAGGATTACGCCCACCAGCCCGCCATGGAAGGACATGCCGCCCTCCCATACCTTCAACATTTTTAGGGGATGCTCGAGATACTGACCGAGATCGTAGAACAGGATGAAACCGATGCGGCCGCCGAGAACTACGCCGAGGATCGCCCAAATGAAGAAATCGTCGAGCTGATCCCGCGATACCAGCCGCGGCGTGCGCTTGGCATGCCACACGCAATAGCGCCAGCCGATCAGCAGGCTGACGACATAGGCCAGCGCGTACCAGCGTAAAGCGAAAGGCCCAAATCCGAAGAAGGGCCCGATTTCAAATATGACGGGTTCGAACATATACGGGGATGCGTGGAAGTTTGTGCCGCCCTATATAAAGATGGTGCTTCCGAGTAACAAGCGATGCCGCCAGTACCGCAGCGCGGGTGGCAAGTGGGAGGAGTTTCGATGCAGACGCAAAATCGGATACTCGACGATCTCGCGAAGATGGCTTCCGGCGCCATGAGCGGTCTCTCGGGCCTGCGCCATGAGATCGAGATGCGGGCGCGCGAGCAGATCGAGCGCATTCTCGGCCGCATGGACCTGGTGCAGCGCGAGGAATTCGAGGCCGTGAAGGCGATGGCAGCCAAGGCGCGGGAGGAGCAGGAGCTCCTGTCCCAGCGGCTTGGCAGAACTGGAAAAACAGCTCAAAACACGCGCGCAAATAGGCTCCGCCTTCCACCTGTTGAGACCGGGAATCCGGAATCTTCATTTATCCACAGGGTGATGGCCAAATTTCTTCTTGCGCCGACTCCGGTTCTTTGGCACGCTATATCTAGTGGGCGATCGCAACAGGTGGGCCATATATCGGGGGTCCGGCCAGTCCACTCCGGAACACTTCCCGGGTCTTAGGGTCCAATGGCTGAGGGTGACGGCATGGCCTCACTTTCCACGGGTCGGCAGGACTACAACACCAATCCCATCGATCTTCTGGAAGAACTGGTAAGCGCAAACGAGTGGCGTTTCGATCGCACCAATGACGGCGAAATGGTCGTCGAGATCGGCGGCAACTGGTGCGACTACCGAATGTACTTCGCCTGGCAGGAGGATCTCTCCGCCGTTTATTTCTCCTGTCTTTTCGATGTAAGGATTCCTCCACAGAAGCGCCTGCAGACGGCGGACCTGATAGCCATGATCAACGAGAAGCTCTGGCTCGGGCATTTCGACCTCTGTTCCGAGGATCTGGTGCCGATGTTCCGCCACACCATGCTGATGCGTGGCGGCAATCCCTCGATCGAGCCGCTGGAGGATCTGGTCGACATCGCTCTCAATGAGTGCGAGCGGTTCTTCCCCGCCTTCCAGTTCGTGCTCTGGGGCGGCAAATCTCCCCGCGAAGCGCTCGATGCCGCCATGCTGGAACCGGTCGGCGAGGCCTAGACAACCATGACCATCGACGGCCGGCTGCTTCTTGTCGGATGCGGCAAGATGGGCGGCGCGCTGTTGCGCGGCTGGCTCGACCGCGGCGTGCCGCCGGGGCATATGACTGTGGTGGAGCCGAATGCCGCACCGCTTGCGGATTTGAAAGCGCGCGGCGTGTCGGTATTGCCAGATGCCGCGGGACTTCCGGCCGATCTCAAGCCGGCGGTGATCCTGCTGGCGGTCAAGCCGCAGATGATGGACGACGCCCTGCCGCCCTATCGGCGCCTGGTGAATCCGGGCACGGTGTTCCTGTCGATCGCCGCGGGCAAGACGGTGGCCTATTTTCATCGGCATCTCGGTGACAAGGCGATTGTCGTCAGGGCTATGCCGAACACGCCGGCTGCGGTCGGGCGGGGCATCACCGTGGCTTGCAACAGCGCCCAGGCGAGCAAGGCCCAGCGCGACCTCTGCCACAGCCTGCTGGAGGCGGTGGGCGAGGTGGCCTGGGTCGACGATGAAGGTTTGATCGATCCCGTGACGGCGGTCAGCGGCGGCGGCCCGGCCTATGTTTTCCTGCTGATCGAATGCCTGGCAGAAGCCGGCGCGGCGGCGGGATTGCCGGCCGAACTCGCCATGCGTTTAGCGCGGGCGACCGTGAGTGGCGCGGGCGAATTGGCGCGGCAATCGCCGGAGCCTGCGGCCGTGCTGCGCCAGAACGTCACCAGCCCCAAAGGCACGACTTACGAGGCGCTGAAGATCCTGATGGCCGAAGATGGGCTGCAACCGATGATGACGAAGGCCATCGCCGCCGCCACGAAGCGCTCGCGCGAACTGGCGGGTTAGCCATGGCGGAAGGTTCGGGGACCAGCGCCGACCGCGTTCGGCAAGCGCTGGCGGCGCTGGGCCTGGCGGCCGATATCCGGGAGTTCGGCGCCTCGACCCGCACCTCGGCCGACGCCGCCGCGGCCATCGGCTGCACCGTGGCGCAGATCGCGAAATCCCTGGTCTTCAAGGCCAAGCCCTCGGGCCGCGCCGTGCTTGTCATCGCCAGCGGCGTCAACCGCGTCAGCGAAGCCAAGCTGGCCGCGGCGGTGGGAGAGGGCATCGGCAAGGCCGACGCCACATTCGTCCGCGACAAGACCGGATTCGCCATCGGCGGCGTCGCGCCGGTCGGCCATACTGAAAAACCGCTGATCCTCATCGATGAAGATCTGTCGCAATACGCCGAAATCTGGGCATCTGCGGGCACGCCGCATTCGGTGTTCCGGCTGACTCCGGCGGATCTGCAGCGGATCACCGGCGCGCGCGTGGCAGCCTTGAAAGAGGGTTGATGTTAATGCCGCCATGTCGCCCCAGCATGGCCTTCAACTCATCCTCCTGGATGCCTACATTCCTGCTAGCCTGAATGGCAGCAAATTTCCCAGGACCAGGATCTGCGCATGACGAAACGGCCGACTAAGGCAAAGAAGGCGCCACGGGACGATGGGCTGGGCCGGATCGTCGCGGCGGCGATGGCCCTAGCCGCGGAGCGCGACTGGCGGGAAATCGGTCTGGCTGAAATTGCTTCAGCGGCAGGGATCATGTTGTCCGATTTGCTGGATGAGTATCCGTCCAAGATGACGATTCTGGATGCCTTTTCCAAAGCCATCGACCGCAAGGTACTGGCCGATTTCGCGCCGGATGCCGAGAGCAGTTCCGCCCGCGACAAGCTGTTCGATGTGCTGATGCAGCGGTTCGATGCCCTGGATCCCCATAAGGAGGCCATTCGCCGGCTCCTGGCGGCGGCCTGCCGCGACCCTCTGGTCGGGCTTTGCGCCGGCGGCGCGCTCCTGCGGTCCATGGGCCTAATGCTGGAGGCCGCCGGCATCTCCAGCGACGGGATTCGGGGCGCCATCAGGGCCAAGGGCCTCGCCGCGATCTACGGTGCCACCATGCGGGACTGGCTCAAGGATGACACAGCCGACAAGAGCCGCACCATGGCGGCCCTGGATGGCCGGCTGCGGCGCGCCGAAGGTTGGGCTAACTCTCTGAATTCAATGAATTTTGGCCGTAAGACGAGCCACGGCGAAACCACTTAGACCGCCTTTTTCCGGCCTCTCAGGGGTCCGGCAGCGGGGATTCGGATCAACTCGATCCATTTCTCTTATGTTGCACTGCAAAATTTTCTTGACGCCCGACCTTGAATTAAACATATTCGGCCCAAGATTGTGCAGTGCAGCAAAGATAGTCCCCACACCGAGACACTGAGGAGATACCCTATGGCAAAAGCCACCGCATCCGATTTCACCACCGACAGCTTCAAATTCGGTGATTTTACAAAGACTTACGCGGATTTCAACAAATTCGCCGCCGACTACAGCAAGATGTTCGCGAACGGCAAGGCGCCGACTTTCGATTTCGAGGCTGCCTTTGCTTCGCAGCGCAAAAACGTCGAGGCCCTGACCGCCGCCAACCAACTCGCCTTCCAGGGCGCCCAGGCGGTGTTCCGCCGGCAGGTCGAGCTGGTCCGCGAGGCGTTTGACCGGTTCGGCTCCGTCTCCAAGGATTTCGTTGCCCCGGGCAGCGCCGAGGAGAAGCTGGCGAAGCAGGCTGAGCTCAGCAAGGCCGCCTTCGAGTCCGCCCTCGCCAATGCGCGGGAGATCGGCGAACTGGTCCAGAAGACCAGCGAAGACGCGATCGAAGTAATCAGCAAGCGCGTCGCCGCGAACTTCGACGAAGTGAAGGCCGCTCTCAAGACCAAGGCCGTCAAGAACTAACGATCCCGTCCCCCATTTCGGGATTTGTTCGCGAACCGCCCCGTGCCGCAAGGCCGGGGCGGTTCTGCTTTTGGGCGATCCTTGCCGCTGGCGCCCGGCAACGCTAATAGCGGGCGCCTGTTTGGAAGCTGGGGAGTTCGAGACATCGTGAGCAAGGTCGAGCCGGTCGCGTCCGCGATCACCTATGATGATTTTCGCAAGGTCGATATCCGCGTCGGCACCATCGTCGCCGCCGAGCCGTTCCCGGAGGCGCGGCGGCCGGCCTACAAGCTGAAGGTGGATTTCGGCGACAGCATCGGCGTGCGCCGCACTTCCGTGCAGATCGTGCCGAACTACAAGCTCGAGGACCTGGTCGGGCGCCAGGTGGCTGCGGTCGTGAACTTCCCGCCGAAGCAGATCGGCCCCTTCATGTCGGAGGTGCTCGTCCTCGGCTTTGGCGATGAAGGCGGCAACGTCACGCTGATCCGGCCGGACAAGACGGTGCCGAACGGCGGCAGGCTCTACTAACCGCCGCGCCGACTTATGACGGCGCGCTGTCCTTGAGCTGCTGCAGCAACTGCGATGTCGGATAGCCGTCGGGGATCTCGCCGATCGAGCGCTGATACTGGCGGAGCGCCGTGCGCGTCTTCGGACCCACCACCCCATCGACGCCGCCTGGATCGTAGCCGAGATCGGCGAGCCGTTCCTGCAGCTCGACCCGCTGGTCCTTGGTCAGCGGCAGATCGTCCCGCGGCCAGCTCGCCATCAGCGGCCCGCCGCCGGCGATGCGATCGGCCAGATGCCCGACCGCCAGCGCATAGGCCGACGAGTAGTTGTAGGCCAGGATGGTGTGGAAATTCTCATAGACGATGAAGGCAGGCCCGCGATGTCCGGCCGGCGCGATGACCGAGGCCTGCGATGCGACCGCCGGCAGTTCGGCGCCGTTGGCCAACCGCACGCCGAGCGTGCGCCATTCCGTGACCGGCTTCTTGATATCGATCTCCGCCTGCTCCCACGGGAAATCCCGGGGCAGCTTCACTTCGGCGCCCCAAGGTTCTCCAGCTCGCCAGCCCTTTTTCACCAGGTAGTTCGCCGTCGAGCCGAAAACGTCAGCGTGATCGCCCCAGATGTCGCGCTTGCCGTCATTGTCGCCGTCGACGGCATATTGCCGGAAGGCCGTGGGCATGAACTGCGTCTGCCCCATGGCGCCGGCCCAGGAGCCGCGCATGGCCGCGGCCTCGATATCGCCGGCCTCGAGGATGAGCAATGCGTCGATAAGCTGCTCGCGGAACACCTGCGGCCGCCTTCCGTCATAGGCAAGCGTCGCCAGCGACTCGATGACATTGTAGCCGCCGGTATTGGCGCCATAGGCGCTTTCAAGTCCCCAGATCGCCAGAATGATTTCCTTGGGCACGCCATAGCGCTGGGTAGCGGCGTTCAGTTGGACCTGCTGTTCGGCCTCCTTGATCTTGCCGTTCGCGACCCTCTCGGGGGAAACGGCCGAATCCAGATAGCTCCAGACCGGCTTGGTGAATTCCGACTGGTCCCGGTCCTTGGCGACGATCTCCGGATTGACCCGGACAGTGGCGAAGGCGCTGTCGAAGGTGTCGCCGGAAACGCCGGCTGCCATCGCCTCATCGCGCAGATCATCGAGCCATTCCGAAAAAGACTGCTTCTCCGGAACATTCTCCGTCGTGCCGGCGGCCGCCGTCGTGTCCCCTTGGCCGGGCTCTGTGTTCCCCGCGCCGTTCGACTGGCAGGCGGCAAGACACAGGGACAGGGTGATCAACAGGCTGACTCGCTGCATATGGCCTCGTGTCCTCATTTGCTGAATTCCTTCCGGCGGCGACATAGATAGCCGGGTCCATTGTTGATTGCACGGGGCATTCTGGCGGCGCATCTGGTCAAAACTCTGACGGCGGCGTCAAAGTTCCCGGCTTCGCCTAACTCATATCCAGCGGCCCCGGCCCTTTCGGCGGCGGGAACAGGCGGTCGAGTTCCGCCAGCTGCGCGGCGTCGAGCTTGAACTTCAGCGCGCCATGGTTCTCCCGCAGCCGATCGGGGCGGCTGGTCTTGGGGATGGCAATCACGTCCGGCTTGCTCAGCAGCCAGGCCAGCGCCACCTGCGCCCAGGTCATGCCATGCTGCTTGGCGAACCCGGCCAGCTTGCGGTCCTTCTGCAGATCCGCGCGCTCGATCGGGCAATAGGCCATCACCGGCATCTTTCGTTCCCGGCACCAGGGCAGGAGATTCCACTCGATGCCCCGCCGCGCCAGATTGTACATCACCTGATCGGTGGCGCAGGCCTTGCCGCCGGGCAGGCCCCACAGCTCCTGCATGTCGTCGCGATCCAGATTGCTGACGCCGTGATGCCGGATCTTGCCGGCCTTCTGCAGCACCGCAAAGGCCTCAAGGGTTTCTGCCAGCGGAGCATTGGCGCGCCAATGCAGGAGATAGAGATCGATGCGATCGGTCTTCAGCCGCTTCAGGCTGCGCTCGCAGGCCTCGATCGCGCCCTTGCGCGTCGCGTTCTGGGGATAGACCTTGCTGACGATGAAGGCCTGATCGCGGCGGCCGGGAAGCGCTTCGGCGATCAGTTCCTCGGCGCGGCCTTCGCCATACATCTCCGCGGTGTCCAGCAGCGTCATGCCGAGATCGAGCGCCAGGCGGATGGTCGCGATCTCATCGGCGCGTTTGGCGCGGTCCTCGGCCATCTGCCAGGTTCCCAGACCCAGCGCGGCGACCTTTTCTCCCGACGGCAGCGTGACCTGTTGCATCGACTAAACTCTCGGCTGTGATTGTGGGGACTAAATCGGCAGGCGCAGGATGACGCGGAGCCCGCCCATCGGCGAGTTCCGCGAGGATGACATCGCCGCCATGGCCGCGCACGACGTCGCGGGCGATGGTCAGGCCGAGGCCGATGCCGCCGGTCTCCGGATTGCGCGATTCCTCGATGCGGTAAAACGGCCGGAAGACCTCCTCACGCTTGTCGGCGGGCACGCCGGGGCCGTCATCGTCGATGATGATCTCGATGGCTTCCGCGCCTTGGCGGGCGCTGACGCGGATTTTCTTCGCGTAGCGTTGCGCATTGCCGACAAGATTGACCAGCGCCCGCCGCATTGCTTCCGGGCGCACCGTGGCTTCGAGATATTCGGCGAGTCTCCAGGGTGATTTCCGCGCCTTCGCGCCGGGCCGTGGCGGCCACGTCTTGCAGGAGCTCGCCAAGATCGATCGGCGCCGTCGCCTCCCGGCCCGCGCCGCGGGCGAAGGTGAGATAGCCGCCGACCATCCGCTCCATTTCAGCCACATCGGCCTTGAGGTCGCCGACCTCCGGCCCGCTGCCCATCATCGCCAGCGCCAGCTTCATGCGGGTCAGCGGCGTGCGCAGGTCATGGGACACGCCCGCCAGCATGTCCGTGCGCTGGCTGATCTGGCGGCGGATGCGGTCGCGCATGACGGTGAAGGCATTGCCCGCCTGACGCACCTCGCTGGCGCCCTCGACGGTGAACTCGTCGCTGTCGCGGCCCTTGCCGAAAGCTTCCGCCGCCGCGGCAAGCCGGCGGATCGGCCGCACCTGGCTGCGCATGAACAGCGCCGCGACGGTGAAGAGGGCGAGCGAGGTTCCGACCATCCAGAGGATCACCACATAGGTGGTGGAGCTGAACAGGCGCCGCCGCGGCGCCACGATCTGCAGCACGCCGTTATCCATCTGCACATGGATTTCGACTTCCGTTTCCAGCGATCGGGTATCGATCAGGAAGGGACGCTTCACCAGTTCCGCCAGAGCGGTGCCAAGATTGCGATCGACCAGGGTCTCGCGCAGGGTGAAGGAAACGTCCGGCAGCCGCGCGTCCGGTTCGAACGTCATCTTCAGCTGCATGCTCTCCTGCGCCAGCTCGAACAGCCGCGGCCAGCTGGCGCTCGCTGCCATCCTGTTCCATCATGCTGATCATGGCGGCAATGTCGCCGGCGACGCCGCGCGCCAGCCGCTTGGTGACGGTGTCCCAGTGGCTGTCATAGAAGACCGAGGTGGTGACAAGCTGCAGCAGGATCAGCGGCGTCACGATGATCATGACGGAACGGCCCAGCAGCGAGCGGGGCAGGATGTTCTTGAGGGATCCTATCTGCCGGAACCGGTCGGCGATCACCGCCATGAAGCGTTTCCCCGTTCGATCAACTCAGTCGGTCTGCAGCATATAGCCCCGGCCGCGTACCGTCACCAGATAGCGGGGGAACCGGGGATCGGTTTCGATCTTGCGCCGCAACCGCGTCACCTGCACATCCACCATGCGGCTCTCCGCGCTGGTGCTCTGGCCCAGGGTATCGCGGCTGACGGCGGTCCCCGGCGCAGCCGCGAGTTGCGCCAGCAGATCGGCCTCTGCGCCGGTGAGCCTTATATCGGCCGTGCCCTGGCGCAGGCTGCGCCGGTCGATGTCGAAGGTGAAGGGGCCGAAGCGGACCGTGCGGCGGGCCGCTTCGGGTTCTCGCGGGATGCGCCGCAGGATGGCGCGGATGCGCGACACCAGCTCCCGGGGCTCGAAGGGCTTGGCCAGATAATCGTCGGCGCCACTGTCGAGGCCGGTGATGCGGTCATCGGGTTCGCCCATGGCCGTCAGCAGCAGGATCGGCACCGCCTTCTGCTGCCGCAGGGAGCGCGTCAGGTCGAGCCCGTTTTCGCCCGGCATCATGATGTCGAGGACCAGCAGGTCGAAATCCAGTCCCGCCAGCTTGCGCCGCGCATCGGCTGCGTCATTGGCGATGGTGACGCGGAAGCCCTGGTCGCTGAGGAACCGGCGCAACAGGTCGCGCAACCGCTTGTCATCATCGACGACGAGGATATGGGGCGGCTCTTGCGGGTCCGCGGCGACGTTCACGTTGAGAATCTCTCGCTCCCTTGCCCGTCTCAGCGCCCTAGCGGCGCACGCCGCCCGGACGCGCGAACTTGCCGCGATCGGAGTCGTTGATCAGCCCGAGCAGCACCTTGCGAAACCCGTCGACGGCCTCGGCGCCGGCGGCGCGATAGGCCTTGGCCACCAGCGCCCGCTGCGCCTCGGTCAGCCGCCGTTCCAGATCGGCGCCCGAGGCCGTCAGCTCCAGCAGCCGCTGCCGCCGGTCGCGCGGGCCGGGCCGCTGGGTGATCAGGCCCTTCTTCACCAGCTGGCTCAGCACGCGGCTCAGGCTCTGCTTGGTGATCTTCAGGATCGACAGCAGCGCCGACACGGTCATGCCGGGATTGCGGCCGACGAAATAGATCACCCGGTGATGGGCGCGGCCGAATCCGTACTGGGCCAGCATGGCGTCGGCCTCCGCGGTGAAATCGCGATAGGCGTAGAACAGCATCTCGATGCCCTGGCGCAGTTCTTCCTCGCGCAGGAACAAGGGGTTGGCCAGGGGTTTCACATCAGCCATGAATTTACGTCAGCTATGTTGACATATTTTCCGGAATCGCGTATGACTCCCGGTAACATCCGACATAATAGTTTGCCAACATATTGCAACAAGGCTGGACCCCATGAGCGTGCTGCCCTTTGACGATCGCGATGGCGTTATCTGGTTCGACGGCAAGCTGACGCCCTGGCGCGATGCCAAGGTGCATGTGCTGACCCACGGCCTGCATTATGCGAGTTGCGTCTTCGAGGGCGAGCGCGCTTACAACGGCAAGGTGTTCAAATCCACCGAGCATAGCGAGCGCCTGCACCGTTCGGCGGAAATCCTCGGCTTCAAGATCCCCTTCAGCGCCGCGGAAATCGACGCCGCCAAGAAGGCGTGCATCGCGGCCAACAAGCTGACCGACTGCTATGTGCGTCCGGTCGCCTGGCGCGGCAGCGAGATGATGGGCGTGTCGGCGCAAAAGAACGCCATCCATCTGGCCATCGCCACCTGGGAATGGCCCTCCTATTTCTCGCCGGAGCTTAAGTCCCGTGGCATCCGCATGACTTTCTCCAAATGGCGGCGCCCGGCGCCCGACACTGCGCCGACCAATTCAAAGGCCGCCGGACTCTACATGATCTGCACTCTGTCCAAGCATGCGGCGGAAAATGACGGCTATGCCGATGCCTTGATGCTCGACTATCGCGGCCAGATCGCCGAAGCCACGGGCGCCAATGTCTTCCTCGTGCAGGGCGGCAAGGTGCATACCCCCAAGCCCGATTGCTTCCTCGACGGCATCACCCGCCGCACCGTCATCGACCTCCTGCGCAAACGCGGCCATGACGTGGTGGAACGCGCGATCATGCCGGAGGAGCTTGGCAAGACCGACGAGGTGTTCATCACCGGCACGGCGGCGGAAGTGACGCCGGTGGGCGAGATCGGCCAGTACAATTTCCAGGTCGGCCATGTCACCC
This sequence comes from uncultured Alphaproteobacteria bacterium, assembly GCA_963851215.1. Classification (GTDB taxonomy): domain Bacteria; phylum Pseudomonadota; class Alphaproteobacteria; order Dongiales; family Dongiaceae; genus DATKFM01. Next base: position 543,727 of record CAWKOG010000017.1, on the reverse strand, counting down.
GCCAGATGATGGACGACTACGCCGCCCTCGTTCGCGCCTAGCGCAATCCGTGGCGCTGCCGCCGAATTTCTTCCCGGGCTTCGAACGCAAGCGCATCGCCGTTCCCGGCGCTGAGATCGCCGCCGTGGTCGGCGGCAGCGGCCCGGCGCTGCTCCTCCTGCATGGCTTTCCGCAGAGCCTGGCGATGTGGCACCGGGTTGCGTCAGCCTTAGCGGAGCGGTTCACGGTCATTGCCACGGATCTGCGCGGCTATGGCGAGAGTTCGGTGCCGGCCACGCTACCCGACCACGCCTCATACTCATTCCGGGCCATGGCCGGCGATCAGCTTGCGGTGATGACCGCCTTGGGCTTCGACAAATTCCTGGTCTGCGGCCATGACCGCGGCGCCCGCACCACGCACCGGATGGTGCTGGATCATCCGGAGCGGATCACGGCCGCGGCGATCATGGATATCCTGCCGACGATCTATCATTACGAGAACGTCAACCGCGCCTTCGCCACGGGCTACTATCACTGGTTCTTCTTCATCCAGCCATTCGACCTTCCCGAGCGCCTGATTGGCGCGAACCCCGACTACTTCTTGGAACGCACCTTCGGCCGGATCGGCCGCGCGGGCGCCATCGATCCCCAGGCGATGGAATGCTACGCCAAAGCCTTTCGCGATCCGGCGCGATTGCACGCAATGATGGAGGACTACCGTGCCGGCGCCTCGATCGATCTCGAGCATGACCGCGCCGACAAGGGGCGCAAGCTGTCCTGCCCGGTGCTCCTGCTCTGGGGTGAAAAGGGAGTGGTCGGCCGGAACTTCGATGTACTGAGCGTCTGGAAGCATTTTGCCGCTGAGCTGCGCGGCGACGCGCTGCCCTGCAATCACTACCTGGCCGAAGAAGAACCGGAACAGACCGCGCAGCGGCTTCTGGAGTTTTTCACTCCGTTCCGATAGCCAGGTGCGGGCCTATGGCTCGAGAAAATCCACCTGACCGTCGAGGCAACGGAACACGCCGTCCTGGCGCGAGGGTTGCAGGCCGAAGATGCCGGCGCGGTCGAGCCGCAGGAACAGGCCGCGCAGGAATCGGATCGATACGCCGTGGCTGACGACGATGGCGGGACGCTTCAGTTCCGCCAGGCAGGTCGCGAGCCGCAGTTCCATTTCCTCATACGTCTCGCCTCCCGGGGCGCCGAACAGAGAGCCGTCAAGGCGCGAGCGGTCCCAGGCGCCGGGCGAGCGTTCATTGATCTGATCGACCGTAAGGCCGTCCCATCGTCCGAGCCCGATTTCCACCAGGCGCGGATCGAAGGACGGCGTCAGGGCAAGCGCCTCGCCGATGATCTCCGCTGTCTTGCGGGCGCGGCCGAGCGGACTGCTGATCAGGGAAAAGCCGCTGGGATCGCCGATCTGCGAGCGCAACAACGCCGCATTCCGCCGGGCCTGCTCGAGGCCCAGCGGCGTCAGCGGCGAATCCATCCGGCCTTGCATCCGCAAGGCCAAATTCCATTCCGTCTCGCCATGACGAACCAGATAGATCAGCGACGGCTCCCTCTGCGGACCTAAAGCTTCGGCCGCAGTTCCGCCGTCCGATACCAGGGCCGTTGGCCCTCGAACGCCTTGGCGGCACGGAACACGCTGACATCGTCATAGGTGCGGCCGACAATCGACAGGCCCGTCGGCACGCCGTTGGCGGCCAGGCCCGAGGGCATGCTCATGACCGGGCATCGGCTCATGATGTTGAAGCAGGTGGTCATCAGCCAATGGGCGATGGAAGCCTGCGGCTTGCGATTGATCATCAGCTTCTTGCCGACATAGGACTCGCCCGCTTTGGTCGCCGGCAGCGGCAGTGTCGGGCAGAGCAGGATGCGGTATTTCTCCAGGATCGGCCCGAGCGATTTGTACATCGCGGTCTCGATCTCCAGTCCCGCCAGGAAATCCTCTTTCTTGATTCTCTTCGCCTCCCGGGCGAAGTCGATCGCGTAGTCGGTCATGATCTTGCGGTGCTTCTTGACATATCGGTCGACCTGCGGCCCGAAGATGGTACCGAAATGGGCTTCGACGGCGCGGACCACGTCGACGCGCTTCCAGCCGAGATCGACCTCTTCCACGATGGCGCCGGCGGCGCGGAACATGTCGGCGGCGGCGCGGGTATTCTTCACCACGTCGGGGTCGAGATCATACTCCGCCGGATTGACGCAGAGGGCGATGCGCCAGCCGTTGATGTCGCCGAGATTGCGCGGGAATGCGAACCTTCGGCCGCAGCGTGGCGATGTCCTCGGGATGGGGACCGCACATGATGTTCTGCATCAGCGCCGCGTCGGCGACCGTCCGCGCCATCGGCCCGATATGACAGTACTGGTCGAGGTTGAAGGGCGGTGTGTCGGGATTGCGGCCGAAGGGCGGCTTGTAGCCGACGACGCCGGACATCGATGCCGGGATACGGATGGAGCCGCCGATATCCGAGCCGCTGGCGAGCGCCGTCGTGCCGGCGGCAAGGCTGGCGCCGGCGCCGCCGGACGAGCCGCCACAGGAATAGGCGGTGTTCCAGGGCGTGCGGGTGACGCCGTGGATGCGGGAATGGGTATAGGGGGCGCAGGAGAACTCCGGCGCCGCCGAGCGCGCATGCATGATCGCGCCGGCCTTGAGCAGCCGGCCGATTGACGGGTTGGTCTCATCCGCAACGAAGTCCTTGTAGATGAGGGACCCAAACGTCACGCGCTCGCCCTTGATAAGGGCTTCGTCCTTGATGGCGACGGGCAGGCCCTCCAGTGGCCGCGGCCGGCCGTCGGTCTTGCCGTACTTCTCCTCGGCCTTCTTCGCCTGTGCCATCGCCCGGTCATAGAACTTCAGCGGAAAGGCGTTGATCTTCCTCTCCACCTTTTCCGCGCGGTCGATCACCGCCTGCATGAGTTCGACGGGCGACAAGGTCTTGGCCTTGAAGCGGGCAATGGCCTCGGTCGCCGGCAAATAGCAGAGTTCAAGATCGGACATCAGTTCCCCCGGTTTATTGTTGTCTGGCAAAACCGGCGTGCCTTGCGCCCGCCGGCAAAAAAGGGCGGGTCATTGCCCGCCCGGGTATTCTGCCAATGAGTTCTATTCGGCGCCCGGCGTTCGGGCAACCCAGCGCCCGGCAGCCTTGTCATCGCTATCCCGCGCCTCCACCCATTGCGCGCCCGCGCCGGTCTCCTCCAGCTTCCAGAACGGCGCCTTGGTCTTCAGCCAATCGATCAGGAAAGCGCAGGATTCCAGCGCCGCCTGCCGGTGCGGCGAGGCGGTGATCACCAGCACGATGCGGTCGCCCGGCTCCAGCCGCCCGTAGCGGTGGATGATCAGGCTGGCCGAAAGCGGCCAGCGGCGATTGGCCTCCTCATCGATCTCCTGCAGCTTTTTCTCGGTCATGCCGGGATAGTGCTCGAGCGTCATCGCGCCGACGGACTCGCCGCCGGCCACATCGCGCACCAAGCCGACGAAACTCGCAACGCCGCCGACGTCGCGGCGCCCTTCCGTCAGCGCCGCAATCTCGGCGCCGATATCGAAGTCCTCTTGCTGCACGCGGATCATGGCGGCTTCAGCGTTGAGCGCCAAAGCCACAGAGTATCTAGCAGCACACATATCGCCGCTAGATGCCCAGATCAGCGATCTGATTGAAAGTGCGACAGTGTCTGAATTGGCAGCCGAAGCTGTCTGCAAGCTGCTGTATTTGGGTTCGGACGCTGCGCCTGCGCTGATCCGGCAAATGGATGACCGCCGCCCAATTGCAATTGCCTCTGTGACGCACTCTGCCTCGCCGGGATACTTTGAAGCTTGGGTTCACTATACTCCGGCCACTGTGGTTGATCTTGCCAATTTGGCCTTGAGCCGCGCCTTGGGAACTTCCTTTGGCTTTCTTAACAATGGCGGCACCGAGTTGCAGCGCCGCCGTTCGATCGAAGGTTGGCGAGCTTGGCTCGGAGAGGAGAAAGGTCTGTAGTGGAAAATCTTGTGCGGCCAGACGTTGGTATTCAAAAGCCGATCATCCTCCCGTCACCGGCGGGAACAGCGCCACTTCGTCGCCAGGTTTCACCGGATGGTCGGCGCCGACATATTCCTGATTGACGGCGACGCGCACGACCGCACGGTTGGCCAGCGCCGCGGCATGCTTGGCGCTGCGCTGGGAGAGCCAGTCCAGCAGCGAGCCGACCGTGGCCACGCCCGCCGGCGGATCCACCTGTTCCTCGCCGATGCCGACCTTGCTCTTCACCCAGGCGAAATAGAGAACGCGCATTTCCTGTTGTCCTGACCTGTTCACGCCAATCACACTAGCCCATAGCCGCGCAAAGTCTAAGTAGCCTGAGCGGCTCGCGGGCGCGGCCGCACCAGGCCGCAATGGTTGACGATGAAGGCGGCGATGGCCGGCACATCATCAAGGGGCAACTGCGGCAAGGGGCAATCCGGCAGCGTGATATCGCTGGCGATGGCGACGATGTACTGGTCGTCCGGATAGATCAGCGGCTTGCCGTTGGCGGCGCGGTGGATCTCCAGCTTGTCATGGGGCTCCCGCTTGAATCCCTCGACCAGCAGCAGATCGACCGGCGTCATATGGGCGATCAGCTCGGCCGCCGTCGGCTCCGGCGCGCCGCGGTGCTCATGCATCAGCGCCCAGCGATTGGCCGAGGCCACCAGCACTTCCTGCGCGCCCGCCATGCGATGGACGTAGGAGTCCTTGCCCGGCTGGTCGATATCGAAATTGTGGTGCGCATGCTTCATGGTGGAGACGGTGATGCCGCGCGCGATCAGCTCGGGCAGCAGTTTCGCCGTCAGCGTCGTCTTGCCGCTGCCGCTCCAACCGGCCAGGCCGAACAGTTTCATGGCAATTCTCCGAAAAGCGCGCCGTCCGTCAGTGGACGGACCGGCTCGGTTCGGCGATCGGCCCGGGCGCCGGCTTGGGTTTCACGGTTGGCGCCGGCGGCGGTTCGGCGACGATGTGTTTCAGGCCGGCATGCAGATAGTCATAGCCGGTGATGATCGTCAGCGCGGCGGCGATCCACAGCCCCACTTCGCCCACCAGCCTCACCCAGGGATCGGCCGTATCGCCGATCAACAGGAAGCCCAGCGCCACCATCTGCAGCATGGTCTTCCATTTCGCCATCCGGCTGACGGGCACGCCCACATTGGCCTGGGCCAGGAATTCCCGCAGGCCGGACACCAGCACCTCGCGGCAGAGGATGATCAGCGCCGGCAGGACGACCCAGCCGGTGATCTGGTCCTTGGCCACCAGGATGAGGATGACAGCGGCGACCAGCAGCTTGTCGGCGATCGGATCGAGGAAGCGCCCCAGCGGCGAGATCTGCGCCCAGCGCCGGGCGAAATAGCCGTCGAAGTAATCGGTGATGCCTGCCAGGATGAACAGCGCCAGCGCCAGCCACCGCGCCTCGTCGCCACGGAGATAGAACAGGCCGACGATGACCGGGATCACGAAGATCCGCGACAGCGTGAGGAAGTTGGGCAGATTGAACAGCATGAATGCGACGATCCTGGCCAGGTTTCTCGTTATTTTAGCCGCTGCTATTGAAGTAGTCATAGATCTTCTTGGCAACGGCGGCGCTGATACCGTCCACCGTCTGAAGGTCTTCCAGCCCCGCCCGCGCCACGGCCTTGGCCGATCCAAATCGATGCAGCAGGGCCTTCTTCCGCTTGGCGCCGATGCCCGGGATCTCGTCCAGCGGCGATTGGGAGATCTGCGCCGACCGCTTGTTGCGATGGGCGCCAATGGCGAACCGGTGCGCCTCGTCCCGCAGGCGCTGCAGGAAATAGAGCACGGGATCCCGCGGCTCGAGCCCGAAAGGCTCCCGCGCCGGCATGAAGAATCGCTCACGGCCGGCATCCCGGTCCGGTCCCTTGGCGACGCCCACCAGCGCCACATCGGTGACGCCGAGTTCGGCGAAGACTTCCAGCGCCACGCCCAACTGGCCGGCGCCGCCATCCACCAGCACGAGATCCGGCCAGGTCCCCTTGTCGCGCTCCGGATCTTCCTTCAGCGCGCGGGAGAAGCGGCGGGTCAGTACCTGGCGCATCATCGCGTAGTCGTCGCCGGGCGTCAGGCCCTCGGGATCGATGGAGAATTTGCGATAGGCATTCTTCTGGAATCCGTCCGGCCCGGCGACGATCATCGCGCCATAGGCATTGCGGCCGGAGATGTGGCTGTTGTCATAGACTTCGATCCGCTGCGGCGCGCTCTCCAGGCCGAAGCACTGCGCAACGCCCTTCGAGGAGCTGCCGCTGGGTGGCGTTCTCCGCCAGCCGCCGCTCCAGCGCCTCCCTGGCATTGAGCAGCGCCTGATCGATCAGCTTGCGCTTGCCGCCCTGGCGGGGCGCGATCAACTCCACTTTCCGCCCGGCCTTGACGCTCAGCGCTTCCTGCAACAGCGCCGATTCCAGCGGCGTATGGCTCACCAGGACCAGCTTCGGCGGTTCCTTGTTGTCATAGAACTGGCCGATGAAGGAGCTCAGCACCTGGGGCAACTCCATTTCCCGGTCGTGGCTGGGGAAATAGGCGCGGTTGCCGTAGTTGCTGCCGCCGCGGAAGAAGAAGACCTGGACGCAGGTCTGCCCGCCCGCCTGATGCGCGGCGATGATGTCGGCCTCGTCCAGCCCGGCGACATTGACGCCCTGGTGCGATTGGATGTGGGCGAGGGCGCGCACCCGGTCGCGCAGCCGCGCCGCGCGCTCGAACTCCAGCGCGTCGCTGGCCGCCTGCATCTCCCTGGCGAGACGGTCCTGCACTTCGCGGCTATGACCGGAGAGGAAATCGCCGGCCTCATCCACCAGCCGTCCATACTCCGCGTCGGTGATGCGGCCGACGCAGGGCGCCGAGCAGCGCTTGATCTGATACTGCAGGCACGGGCGGGTGCGGCTGGCATAGACGGCATCGGAACAGGAGCGCAGCAGGAAGGCGCGCTGCAGCGCCGTGATCGTGTTGTTGACGGCGCCGGCGGAAGCGAAGGGACCGAAATACTCGCCGCGCCGATCCCGGGCGCCGCGATGCTTCAGGATCTGCGGCGCGGCGTGATCCCGGGCGATCAGGATGTAGGGGAAGGATTTGTCGTCCCGCAATTGTACGTTGTAGCGGGGTGCGAGGCGCTTGATCAGATTGCTCTCGAGCAGCAGCGCTTCGACCTCGGTGTGCGTCGCGATCACCTCAAGCGTGGTCGTTTCCGCGACCATGCGCTGCAGGCGGTTGGCCAGCCTGTCGATCTGCGTGTAGGTGCCGACGCGTTTCCGCAGGCTCCGTGCTTTGCCGACATAGAGCGGATCGCCCTTGTCGTTGAGCATGCGATAGACGCCGGGACCGCTCGGCAGGTTCTTCAATTGCGCTAATATCACCTCGACGCCGCGCTGCAGGCGCGTCGGTCCGCCTGTGAATTCATTCGGCGAATCAATATCGAAGGCGGCATCCGGAGTGCCGGCCGGGGTCGTCTCGCGGGTTGATTTCGGATCCGGCATCGCCGGCATTCTCCATCAGCGGAACCGGCCAAACACGTAGTAATTCCCGCGGACAATGACAGGGCCATCGCCCGGCCGGGAGATGCATAGCATTTTATCGGCCTGTCCACCCCGCCTGTGGATAAGTCTGTTGGAAACACCCTGCCTGAATGGTTGAAACAAAGTAAATGCGCGGCTTTGGGCGGATTGCCTAAATTTTGGGCATGAATATCTAAGTTATTGAAATTGGCCGATTCTGCATTTGGCGGTCGTAACGCCTGTGCCACGTATCCGCAATGGAACAGCCTTAAGTCTTGACAATCCGGCCAGGAAATTACTCGGCCTCCCGATGTGCACAACTGTAACGCGAGGGTCCGGCCGCGATGGGAGCTTAAAAGCCGGCCGGCGGCCGGCGGCAGCCGATTCTATTCCTCGGGAACAAATCCCCGACTGGGAACGGCCCAGCCCAGATGCTGACCCCCGTCCAGGGCGATCATCTGGCCGGTCAGGGCGGGGGATTCCAGGATGAAACCGCACCGCCCGGCAGATCTCTGCCGGGGTGGTGCCGCGCTTCAGCGGCATGGAATCCCATTGGGCCTTGAATTGCGCTTCTGTCTGGCGCGGGCTGGGCAGGGTAGGCCCCGGACCGATGCCATTGACCCGGATGCGCGGCGCCAGGGCCAGCGCCAGGGTCTGGGTAAGGGTCCACAGGCCGCATTTCGCCACCGTGTAGGACAGGAAATACGGCGTCAGTTTCCACACCCGCTCGTCCAGCATGTTGACGATGGCGCCGGTCTGTCCGTCGGGGAGCTGCGCGGCAAAGGCTTGGCTCAGCACCAGCGGCGCCCGCAGGTTGGTCTCCATGTGGCTGTCCCAGCCGGCTCGGGTCACGCTGCGGATATCGTCCATGACGAAGGTGGAGGCGCTGTTCACCAGGCACGATAGTGGGCCGAGGGTGATCGTGGCCTGCGGCACGATCTGTGCGACTTCGGATTCACGGGTCAGATCGGCTTTGATGGCGACAGCGCGGCGGCCGAGAGCCTCGATCTCTCGGACCGCGCTCGCCGCCTCGTCAGCCGATTTGTGATAGTGCACCGACAACGTCCCATCCGGCGGCGGCGAGATCCAGCGCGATCGCGCGGCCGATGCGCTTGGCGGCGCCGGTGACGAGGGCATTGCCTTTCGCGGTTTCAGTCATGCGGGCCAAGATGGAACAGGCACCAGCCCAGGGCAAGGCTGCCCCGGCGGCTAGTCGCCAAAGGTCTTACCCAATTCTTGGGCTCGCGCAATCAGCGCAACACGCGTCGCGTCGTCATCCAGAGTGTCATACAACATATGCAAGCGGGCGTCCGCGATGCCGCAATAATGCATGATGCCATGGACGACCTGCGCATCGACAGCCGCGTCATACTTGTTCTTCGCATAGCTGCGCTGGCTTCCCGCGGCCAAGGCCAGCATAACGGCCCGATTATGGGTCAGTTTCATATCGCCATAGGCCCAGCCATTGTTCCAGACCCTGTCGATCCAGCCTTTAAGCATGGCCGGCAGCGACCACCACCAGACGGGAAACACGAAGGCCAGGGCGTCGTTTCTCGCGATGCGCGCTTGTTCCCGCAGCACCGCGTCGCTGTAGCGTTTCCGGCTGTCGTTCCAATCCGGTTCGTCCGCTTCGGTCATCACGGGGTCGAAGCCTTCGCCATGGAGGTCGGCGATCTCCACCTCATGGCCGGCCGTGCGCAAGCCATCGGCGAAGGCGTCGAGAACAGCGCCGCTCAGCGACTGGCGCCGCGGATGGCTGAAGACGGTAAGCACCTTCATGGAATCGATCCCGGCTTTCGTTGGAATGAAAAAGGGCGAGCCCTGTGGCCCGCCCTTGGAGGAGAATCTATCGCCCGCTGCCGCGCAAGCCGCTACTTGGCTTTCTTCGGTTCGAAATCCAGTGACGCCGAGTTGATGCAATAGCGCAGCCCTGTGGGCTTCGGCCCGTCGGGGAAGACGTGTCCCAGATGCGCCGCGCATTTGGCGCAGTGCACTTCCGTGCGGCGCATGAAGAAGCTGCGGTCCTCATGGGTTTCCACGGATTCCGCGGCGGCCGGTTGGTAGAAGCTGGGCCAGCCTGTTCCCGATTCGAACTTGGTGCTGGAACCGAACAGCGGCTCGCCGCAGCAGACGCATTTGTACATGCCGTCTTCGTGGTTATCCCAGTATTTGCCGCTGAAGGCCCGCTCAGTGCCATGCTCGCGGGTGACGCGGTACTGCTCGGGCGTCAGTTTCTGGCGCCACTCGGCATCCGACTTGGCGGCATCGGCGGGATTGGGTTTCTTCAATATCTTGCTGTCCATGTCGATCATCCTCCGCTTTCGGCGAATAAATATGGGCACGGCCTTGCATCACTACACCACACGTTTCCGCGAGGGTAGAGGTGGCCGAAACGTCGCCGGATAGATCGTCTGGACCGTAAGTTTGGCAGGGCGTACAAGCCTGCTAGCACGGCCTATGCCATTTAACTATTGGAAATAATGCAGCTTTTAGGAAACTTGACTTCCTTCTCGTGATGTCATACATTTCTGTTGTAACAGAAATTTGTGAAGACAATGATCAAACTGACACCGGTCATGGAACGCTACATCCTCCATTGGGGCGAGATGGGAACGCGCTGGGGCGTCAATCGCTCGATCGCCCAGGCCCACGCGCTGCTGTATCTCTCGCCGGCGCCGCTGACGGCAGAGGAGATCGCCGACACCTTGTCCATCGCCCGCTCCAATGTCAGCACCAGCCTGCGCGAGCTGCAGAGCCTCGGCCTGATCCGCGTCACCCATGTGCTCGGCGACCGCAGGGATCATTTCGAGAGCATCAAGGACAATTGGGAGATGTGCCGCATCATCGTCGAGGAGCGGAAGCGGCGCGAGATCGATCCGACCATCGCCATGCTGCGGCAATGCGCGACCGAAGCAGCATCGGATGCGAAGACGGATCCGGAAGTGAAGGCGCGCATCGAATCCATGACGCTTTTCCTCGAAGGCATGACCAGCTGGTACGACCAGGTCAAGTCGCTGCCGAAATCCACGCTGATCACACTGATAAAGATGGGTGCGCGCGTCGCGAAGTTCGTCGCCAAGGTCGCGTAGGAATCTGCACGGTATTTTTTTGTCGATTTGTTTCTGATTGTACAGAAATAACAGATAGAAATGGAGACGATCATGGAAGCGTTCCTGCGCGGTTGGGACAATGGCCGCAAGCGCCGGTCGGGCAGGCTGGCGATGACGGCAATCGCGACTGGAGTCACCACCGGAGGCCGTGACGACGCCCCTCGTGCCGCGGCTTCTGTCGACTTGGCGCCGATCACCGGCGCCGGGGCGGAAGGGGACCATGTGGCGCTGACGATTTACTACAACGGCGCCTGCCCGGTTTGCCGCAAGCATGTCAGCCGCTTCCAGAAGATCAGTGCCGGCCGCTCGCGCCTGATCGCCTGGGCCGACTCCTATGCGGCACCCTGGGCGCTGCGCCGCTGGCACGTGGATCCGGCGGAGGCCGTGGTGCGACTCTATGCGGTGACCGATGACGGCCGCCTGCTGAGCGGCGCCGCGGCTTTCGCGCGGCTGTGGCGCGAACTGCCGGGATATCGCGGGCTCGGGATCATCGTCGGACTGCCGGGCGTCCGGCAGATCGCCGATGGGCTGTACAGCATCATTTATGTGCGTGACCTGCGCCGCCGCATGGCGACAGAAGGCAAGTCCTGCGGCGGCGCCAACCTCTGCCCGGCGCCATGAAAGCGCTGCCGATAATTCATGGAGACTCCATCATGACCATGGTCATCACCTATTCGCTCTATCTCGCGATCAGCATCGTCCTGACGGTCTGGGTCGCCCGCACCCTCAGCAAGAACGGCCGCATCTTCCTGGTCGACAGCTTCGGCGGCAATGAAGCGCTCGCCGACTCTGTGAACCATCTGCTGGTCGTCGGCTTTTATCTCATCAACATCGGCTATGTGACGCTGGCGCTGCGCTACGGCACTCAACCGGTCAATGCTGCCGAAGTGATGGAGTATCTCAGCACCAAAGTGGGCCTCGTGCTGGTGGTTCTCGGTGTCATGCATTTCTTCAACATCTCCGCGGTCGCCCGCTTCCGCCGCCGCGCCCGCGAACGGGCGGAGTTCAAAGCGGCCGGAGCGGCGTTCATCGCGGAAGCGCCTGTGGCCACTGGTACACCACGATATTAGTCGGCAAGACAGGGGCTCGTAATGTCCGGCGCCATGCAAAGTTGGCTGATATCGTGAAAATCCTGGTCATCGGCGGTTACGGCACTTTCGGCGGGCGGCTCGTGCAGCTGCTCGCCGGCGATCGCCGCTTGACCCTTCTCGTCGCGGGCCGCTCATTCGAAACGGCTCTGGCATTCTGCGAGCGGCTGCCGGCAGGAGCCGAAAGACTTCCGCTGGCGTTCGACCGGGACGGCGATGTCGAATCGCAGATCGCGCGGATCAGGCCAAACCTGATTGTCGATGCCAGCGGTCCGTTCCAGGCCTATGGCGACGATCCCTACAGAGTCGTAAGGGCCGCCTTGGCGATTGGCGCCGACTATCTCGATCTCGCCGACGGCGCCGGCTTTGTCGGCGGCATTGGCCAATTCGATGCAGAGGCGCGAGCTCGCGGTGTTTTCATCCTCGCCGGCGCCAGCAGTTTTCCCATGCTCACGGCAGCGGCGGTGCGGCGGTTGACGAAAGACATGACGCGCATCGAGACGATAACGGGCGGCATTGCGCCATCGCCGAATCCGCAGGCCATCGGCCCGAACGTCCTGCGCGGCATTGCCGAGTATGCCGGCAAGCCCGTCAGCCTGCTTCGCGGCGGACGCCGCGTCGTCGGCTATGCGCTGACCGAGAGCATGCGCTACACGATCGCGCCGCCCGGCCGCTTGCCGCTCGAAAGCCGGCGCTTTTCGCTGGTGGATGTGCCGGATCTCCATGTGCTGCCGGCCCTATGGCCGGATGCCGCGTCGGTATGGATGGGGGCGGGACCCGTGCCCGCTATCCTGCATCGGGCGTTCAATGCATTCGCGTGGCTGGTGCGGCTTCGCCTGCTCCCGTCGCTGGCGCCATCTTCCGGGTGGTTCTACCGCGTCTACAGCCTGCTGACATGGGGTGAGAATCGCGGCGGCATGTTCGTTGCAGTCGCCGGCTCGAACCTTGACGGCCTGCGGCTGGAACGCTCTTGGCACCTGCTGGCCGCTGGCGACGATGGCCCCTTCATTCCGTCGATGGCGGCCGCGGCCATCATCAGGCGCTGCCTTGATGGCCGGCGGCCTGCATCTGGGGCGCGCTCGCCGGCGACGGATCTGGAACTCGCGGATTACCAGCCCTTCTTCGATGGCCGCGCCATCAGCCACGGTGTGCGGGAGGCGGTGCGGAGCGCTCCGCCTATGCCACTATACCGTCGACTGCTCGGCGATGCCTGGACGTCATTGCCGCAACCGTTGCAGGCGATGCACGGATTCACCGATCGGTTGGCGGCCGAAGGTGTCGCCACGATCGAGCGCGGTCACGGTCTCCTCGGCCGTGCCATTGCGGCGTTCATCGGCTTTCCAAAACCCGGCCGTGACGTTCCCGTGCGGGTCGAATTCACGCGACGCGGCGAAAAGGAAGTTTGGCGGCGGACCTTCGCCGGCCGCTCATTTGCCAGTGTTCAAAGCGCGGGTAACGGCCGCTCCGATTGGTTGATCGTCGAGAGATTTGGACCGTTCGCCGTCAGTCTTGCCGTGGTGTTGACCGAAGATCGCCTCTGGCTGGTGCCTCGGCGGTGGAGCTTTCTAGGACTTCCCCTGCCATCGAGCCTCTTGCCTGTCGGCAACAGCTATGAGTTCGTCGAACATGGACGATTTCGCTTCCATGTCGAGATCGGCCACAAGCTGACAGGCCTGATCGTGCGCTATCGCGGGTGGCTGATGCCGGCTGGTTGAGGCTCTACCGTCCCCCCGACACATCCAGGATCGCGCCGGTGACATAGGACGCGGCGTCCGATAGCAGCCAGAGAACGGCCGCCGCCACTTCGTCCGCCCGGCCGATGCGCTTCAAGGGTATCGTCGGCGTGATGCGCGCCACCCGGTCGGGGATTCCCGATGACGCATGAATTTCCGTATCGATCAGTCCGGGCCGGATGGCGTTCACGCGGATGCCGTCGTCGGCGACTTCCTTGGCCAGGCCGACGGTGAAGGTGTCGATGGCGCCCTTGGAGGCGGCATAGTGGATGTATTCGCCGGGGCTGCCATGGCGCGAGGCGGCCGAGGAAATGTTGACGATGGCGCCGCCGCGGCCGCCCTGGCGGGTCGACATGCGTTTGACCGCTTCGCGGGCGCAGATGAAGCTACCGGTGACATTGGCCGCCATCACATCATTGACTGACGCCGCATCGACGTCCTGCACCCGCACGGCGCGGCCGGTAATGCCGGCATTGTTCACCAGCGCGTTGAGCGGCCCCAGTTCCTTGTCGACACGGGCAAACAGCGCGACCACCTCATCCTCCCGCGCCACATCGGACTGCAGCGCAAAGGCCTTGCGGCCGAGCGCCTTGATGTCCGTAACGACGGCCTCGGCGCGCCCGCTATCGCTCTTGTAGGAGAGTCCCACGTCATAACCGGCGCGCGCTGCCGCGATCGCGATGGCTGCGCCGATACCCCGGCCGCCGCCGGTGATGAGAATGTTCTGTGCCATGGCGGCAAGCTACAAGGCCGGCCCGGCACGGGCAAGTTGGCCGCCCCATGTGAATTTTGTCACTGTTTGCGCCCTCGCCATGGCCCAGGTTTCGGCTCAATACTTCCATCGCAGAAATCCGCTGGGGGCTGCAATTGACGAGGGGGAGTCCATAGCAATGGCCATCACTGTCTATTACGCCACTAATCGCAGCGAGACCGGGACGGCCGCGAAGCCCAGCTTCGGCCCGGCATTTCACGCCAAGGGTCCGCATTATCTGCGCTTCGGTTCGGCGGAAGTGGACCCACCGTCCAAGGCCGGCGGCGAATACAAGGTGAAGTCGGTTTATCTGGCGCCGGAAAAGCTTCCTGGCGCGGCTTCGAAGTCCAAGAAGACCTTGCTCGGCAGCCGGGAGATCTTCGAGGAATTGCGCCAGAACATGAAGACGCAAAAGAGCGACTTGCTCCTGCTGATCCACGGCTATGCATCCGATTTCACCACGGCGCTGACCCGCGCCGCCCAGATCAAGCAGGAATACGGCACCGCCGGCCGGCCGCTGGAGGTGGCGGTGTTCTCTTGGCCGGCCAATGGCGAAATGATCCCGGAGGTCTCCTATTACGAAGACCGCACCGACGCGAAGGCCTCGGCGATCGCCATCGCCCGAGCCTTCCTCAAGATGCTAGAATACTTCCGTGACATCGGCCCGTCGCAATTCTGCTGGCAGCAACTTCATATGGTCGCCCACAGCATGGGCAACTATACCCTGCGCTACGCCTTGCAGGAGATCATCGCCCAATATCCGAACCGCACCTTGCCCCGCGTATTCCAGAACATCTTCCTGATGGCCGCTGACGAGGACAACGATACCCTCGAGTTGGACTACAAGATGGCACGGCTGCCGGAGCTGGCGGAGGCCGTGCATGTCTACTACTCCGGCAGCGACAGGGCGTTGATCATCAGCGATACCACCAAGGGCAATCCCGACCGCCTGGGCAGCACCGGGCCGCGCACCCTGACCAATCTGCCGCACAAGATCACGCTGGTGGATTGCCGCGATGTTTGCGAAACCAAGCCGGATATCTCAGACGTCCGTCATCAGTACTACCGCAAGCGGCTGGAAGTGGTCGCGGATGTGCGGCAGGTCCTGGCGGGCGTGCCGCCCGACCGCATCCCCAACCGCGCCTTCGTTCCGGAGAAGCGGAGCTACCGCCTCGGTTCGCGCTGAGATTCGTTCCAGGTGGTGTAAGCCGCCGCCTATGGCACCCTACATGCCTAGAGCATTCATGAAGCTCAGCTCGTGGGACACGCCATCGGTGCGTTTTCCAGATTCCCCCGGCAGCGTATGCACATGCACGTCCTCGGCGCCATGCTGTCGAGGATGTCGATAGCGCGCTGTTCATGCTCAGCATCGGGCGTACGCACCCACAGCAGCAGGCCGCCCCGTTGCAATTGCGTCTCCAGCCGCGCCGCATGCTGCGTGCTCAGGAAGCGCGCCAGTACGGCACCGAGTGCACCGCCGCCGGCACCGCCGGCAACCATCGCGCCGATCAGCGCAATTGTCGCCGTCCCGCCTGACGCAACGACAGCGCCGATGGAAGCAATGGCGCCGACATAGACCAGCCCGCCGATGACAGCGGCCTGGCCTTCGACGCGGGAGTCGCTGCCAACATAGGCTTGAGTCGGAACGTCCGGATCGTCCTCCAGCTCGGCGACCCGTTCGTAGTGGTGCCCGAGTTTCTGATCGACCGCCTTGTCGCTCGCCAGCAGGCTGAGATAGGAGCGGTCGAAGCCGGAGATCATCAGCGAATCGGCCGCCGATCGCAGGCTTTTCTCGTCGTGAAATATGCCGACTGCTTCGCGGCTGAATGTGTCAGCCATCTGTCCCTCCCTCCTGGAAACGGAGTTGCCTCAACGCCAACAAGCGGGGACTGCAAGTGGCGCTATTCTGTCACAAGGCGAAGACAGGCGATAGGGGGTCTTCGCGGGTGCTCAGGGCCCTCGCCGCCGCTTGCCGCTGGGTCGTCCGCTGAAGCCGCCCTCCCTGCTCGCACTCTTCCCGCCCAACAAGCCCTTGCCCTTGGTGGTGCCGGGCAGGCCGCCCTTGGAGCGGGCGCGGGGGCGGGCGCTGTCGCCGCCTTTGTAACTCGTACCTGACTCAGCGAAGCCGCCGGCGGGGATTTCCAGCTCCAACGACTCCAGCCGCTTGATCTCGTCGCGGAAGCGGGCGGCATCCTCGAACTCCAGGTCCGCCGCCGCCGCGCGCATCTTGCTCTCCAGATCGGCGATCACGGCCTTGAGGTTGTGGCCCACCAGCGCCGCCTCGCCGGCGACGCCGGTATCGACCGTGACATGGTCGCGCTCATAGACGCTCTGCATGATGTCGGAGATGCCCTTGCGCACGCTCTCCGGCGTGATGCCGTTGGCGACGTTGTAGGCCTGCTGCTTTTCGCGGCGGCGCGACGTCTCCGCCAACGCGTATTTCAACGAGTCCGTCATCTTGTCGGCATAGAGCAGCACGCGGCCGTCGATATTACGCGCGGCGCGGCCGATGGTCTGCACCAGCGAGGTCTGCGAACGGAGGTATCCTTCCTTGTCGGCATCGAGGATGCAGACCAACGCGCATTCCGGAATATCCAGCCCCTCGCGCAGCAGGTTGATGCCCACCAGCACATCGAATGCGCCCAGCCGCAGGTCGCGGATGATCTCGATGCGCTCGAGCGTCTCGACGTCGGAATGGATGTAGCGCACGCGGATGCCGGCCTCGTGCATGTACTCGGTCAGATCCTCGGCCATGCGCTTGGTCAGGGTGGTGACCAGCACCCGCTGGCCCTTCTTGGCGATCTCCCGGCACTCGTTGATGCAGTCATCCACCTGGGTCTCGGTGGGCCGGATGATGCAGACGGGATCGATCAGGCCGGTGGGGCGGATCACCTGCTCGGCGAAAACGCCGCCGGTCTGCCGCATCTCCCACGGCCCCGGCGTGGCCGAGACATAGACCGTGTGCGGCCGCATGGCGTTCCATTCGTCGAACTTCAGCGGCCGGTTGTCGATGCAGGAGGGCAGGCGGAAGCCGAACTCCGCCAGCACGGATTTCCGCGCATAGTCGCCTTTGTACATGCCGCCGATCTGCGGCACGGTGACGTGGCTCTCATCGACGATCAGCAGCGCATCGTCGGGGAGATACTCGAACAGCGTCGGCGGCGGCTCGCCCGGCTTGCGGCCGGTCAGATAGCGGGAATAGTTCTCGATGCCGGCGCAGCTCCCCGTCGCCTCGATCATCTCGAGGTCGAACATGGTGCGCTGCTCCAGCCGCTGCGCTTCCAGCAGCTTGCCCTGGGCATTGAACTCCGTCAGCCGCAGCTTCAGGTCTTCCTTGATGAACCGGCTGGCCTGCTGCAGCGTCGGCTTCGGCGTCACATAGTGGCTGTTGGCGTAGACGCGCACGTATTCAAGCGAGGCCTGCTTCTCGCCGGTCAGCGGGTCGAACTCATGGATCGATTCCAGTTCGTCGCCGAACAGCGAGAAGCGCCAGGCGCTGTCGTCCAAGTGGGCGGGGAACAGCTCGATGGTGTCGCCGCGCACCCGGAAGGCGCCGCGGCTGAAATCGGCATCGTTGCGCCGGTATTGCAGCTCCACCAGTTTGCGCAGCAGCTCGCGCCGGTCCAGCGTCATGCCCTTGCTCAGCGCCATGGTCATGCGCTGATAGTCCTCGGGATTGCCGATGCCGTAGATGCAGGACACCGAGGCGACGATCACCACATCGTGGCGCTCGAACAGCGCCCGCGTCGCCGAATGGCGCATGCGGTCGATCTGCTCGTTGATCGAGGAATCCTTCTCGATATAGGTGTCGGTGCGCGGCACATAGGCTTCGGGCTGGTAGTAGTCGTAGTAGGAGACGAAATATTCCACCGCATTGTCGGGGAAGAAGCCCTTCATCTCGCCGTAGAGCTGGGCCGCCAGCGTTTTGTTCGGCGCCAGGATCAGGGTCGGCCGCTGCAGGTTCTGGATCACATGGGCCATGGTGAAAGTTTTGCCCGAGCCCGTGACGCCCAGCAGCACCTGGTCGCGCTCGCCCTTCCGCAAGCCCGCGGTGAGGTCTGTGATCGCCTGCGGCTGGTCGCCCGCCGGCTGATAGTCGGAATGGATCCGCAAGGGGACGCCGGCGGTGGCTGGCAGCGGTCTTTCGGCAATGACTAAGGACATGCTGACAATATAATGCCCTGCCCTGCGTCGGCCAATGGGGCCGGGCGCAGCCTACTGACAACATAATGTCAGCAGATCATGCCCTTTTCAGCTTGATCGCCAGCGGCAGGAAGAATGCAATGGCGGCGAGCGCCAGGATGACGGCCGACAGCGGATCGGTGAAGAACACGCTGGCATCACCCTGAGTTATGGACATTGTGCGTCGGAAATGCTCTTCCGCCAGAGGCCCCAGGATCAGGCCGATGATGCAGGGCGCCACCGGAAACTCGAACCGCCGCATCAGATAGCCGATCACGCCCACGACATAGAGCACGATCAGATCGAATGGGCTGTTATTGACACTGTAGACGCCCAGCGTCGCGAAGACGAGGATGCCGCCATAGAGCAGCGGCTGCGGGATTGCGAGCAACCGCACCCACAAGCCCACCAGCGGCAGGTTCAGCACCAGCAGCATCAGGTTGCCGATATAGAGGCTGGCGATCAGCGTCCAGACCAGACCACTGTTGCTCGTGAACAGCTGCGGCCCCGGTTGCAACCCATATTGCTGGAACGCCGCCAGCAGGATCGCCGCCGTAGCCGATGTGGGTAGGCCCAGTGTCAGTAGAGGCACGAGCACGCCGGCAACCGCCGCGTTATTCGCGGCCTCTGGCCCGGCCACGCCTTCGATGGCACCCTTGCCGAACTCCTCCGGCTTGCGGCTCAGTTTTTTCTCCGCGAAGTAGGAGAGGAAGGTCGGGTATCTCCGTGCCGCCGGCCGGTAGCGCGCCGAACGGAAAACCGAGAAATGTGCCGCGCAGCCAAGGCTTCCAGGAACGACGCCATTCCTCGCGCGTCATCATCAGCGAACCTTTGACCGGCATGATCTCGGCATTGCGCAGCTCCGGCCGCGAGGCGACATAAAGAGCCTCGCCTACCGCGAAGAGTCCGACTGCGACGACGGTGATATCGATGCCGCCCAGCAGCTCCGGAAATCCCATGAAGAAGCGGCCCTGGCCGGTCAGCTTGTCGGTGCCCACCAGACCGATGCCGATTCCGACGAACAGGGCGATCAGGCCGCGCAGCAGCGACGCGCCAAGCATGGCAGAGACGGTGGTGAAGGCCAGAATCATCAGCGAGAAATATGCGGCGGGGCTGAACTTGATGGCCATCTTGACCATGAACGGCGCAACGAACGTCAGCAACAGCGTGCCGATGGTGCCGGCAACGAATGAGCCGATGGCCGCCGTCGCCAGCGCCGCAGCGCCCCGGCCTTGCCGCGCCATCAGGTTCCCTTCGATCGCCGTGATGATGGAGCCGCTCTCCCCCGGCGTGTTTAGCAGGATCGAGGTCGTGGAACTGCCATACATGGCACCGTAGTAAAGTCCCGCGAACATGATGAAGGCGCCCGTCGGGATCCAAATGCGCCGTCAGCGGCAGCAGCAGCGCAATGGTCAGCGCCGGCCCGATCCCCGGCAGAATGCCGATGGCAGTGCCCAGCGTCACGCCCAGGAAGGCCCAGCCCAGATTGGCCAGCGTCACGGCATTGGCGAAACCATCGAACAGGGCGCTAACGGTGCTCATATGTGCCAGGTCACGAGTTCGCCCTTAGAGCAGCCCGGCGAGCACACCCGCCGGCAATTGCAGGTTCAGCCCGCGGGTGAATCCGAAGTAAACGCCGAATGCAAGAGCCACCGCGATCGCTCCATCGCGCAGAAGGCGACGGCTGCCGAAGCCATAGGATACCGCCATGAATAGCACGATTGCCGTGGGAATAAATCCCAGCTGCTTGAACAACGCCATCTGCAGCAGCAGCGCGGCGCTGATCAGCAGCAAGGCGCGCCAGTCGCTGGGCGGAGTCGACAGGGGTCGCGGGATAGCCCTGCCCGGGTATGGGCCTGCTTTCAGGGGGAGGACTCTGCCGCTTCTTGCGCCAAGCCTGGATTGCGAAGATCGAACCCAGCAGTATCAGCGCGCCCGCGACGATCCAGGGGAAGACTGTGGGATCCACCTTGACATAGCCCGGGGCCTTGATCGCCGTCGTCCCGACCGCAAAGAATATGCCGAGCCCGATCAGCCCGAGCCCGAGCAGGATCTCGGCCAGCCGTGAATCGGAATTCATGATCGGGGTGACCGATTGGCCATTCGCGGGCGAACTCCGATCGGAGCGAGGGCCACGGGCCGCCCGCTCCAATCCGCACTCATCCGCGTTGTCCCTATTGCACCAGGCCGATCGACTTCAGAGTCGCCGTGACCCGCGTGTTCTCATCCGCAAGGAACTTGGCGAAATCATCGCCGGCGAGATACAGGTCCAGCCACTTCTTGTCGGTCAGCGTCTTCTTCCAGCCGTCGCTCTGCACCATCTGCTCGACGGTGGTCAGCAACTCTTTGCGCTGGGCGTCATCGATGCCCGGCGGACCGACGACGGCGCGCCAGTTCGCCAGCTCTACATCCACGCCCTGTTCCTTCAGGGTCGGGACATCGAGGCCCGGCAGCCGTTCGGCGGAGGAGATCGCCAGCGCGCGCAATTCGCCCGACTGGATCTGTCCTTCCCATTCGCCAAGGCCGCTGACGCCGGCCGTGACATGGCCGCCCAGGATCGCTGCGAGCGCCTCGCCGCCGCCGGAGAAGGGCACATAATTTACCTTCGCCGGCTCGACGCCGGTGGCCTGGGCGATCAGCCCCGCCAGGATGTGGTCCGTGCCGCCCGCCGAACCGCCGCCCCAGGCGACTGCGCCGGGGTCGGCCTTGAACTTGGCGACGAGGTCGCCGAGGTTCTGAATTTCCGAGGCCGCCGGCACGACGATCACTTCATATTCGCCAGTGAGGCGCGCAATCGGCGTGACCTGGTCCAGCGTCACCGCCGACTGGTTGGTCAGGAGCGCGCCGACCATCACCAGTCCGTTGACCAGCAGGGCGTTGCCCTTGCCGTTCTCCTGATCGACGAATTGCGCCAGGCCGACCGCGCCGCCGGCGCCGGCGATATTCTCCACCGTCACCGCCTTGGCGATGCCGGCGGCCTGCAGGACTTCCTGCATGCTGCGCGCCGTCTGGTCCCAGCCGCCGCCGGGCTTTGCCGGAGCGATGATTTTCAGGTCGTCGATGGCGCCGGCATCGGCCGATGCCAAGCTCAGCACGAGGCCGAGCGACATGGCTGCAAGGCCGCGGGCCAAGTTGTTGCGTAAAATCGGATAGCTCATGGAGGGCCTCCCTTCTATCGACTCTTTACGGTCGGCTGCGGCGCCTCTTCCGGTGCGCCGGCAGATCAGGAAAGCTAACGTCCAGGGGCGGTCAGTGCTAGGAGATTCCACAGCGGAGAGGCCTTGCAAAGAGCACAACAACAGCTTTCTGCCAAGCTGCCATGCCGGCCACACTTTGGGAGAACACGGTGTCGTCCGTGCGGTTCCCGCGAGTTCCGGGAACTGGAGCCCGGTCTTAGAGTTGCTCTCTCAGACGATCGGAGGAGCCGATGACGCCAGAAACCCGCGCGCCCGAATATGAGGACGAACCGGCACCGTTCAGCCGCCATCCGGAATCCCCGGTGCTGAACGAGACGGAAGCCCGGCAAGCCGTGCCCACAGGGCATATGCGCTATGTGCTGGGGATCTCGCTGGCCCTGGTGATCATCGCGTTTGTGGCGATCTATCTGACCTACTTCCGCATGGGCTGAGAAAACCCGATCAGTTCGGGTCACTTGTAGGCGATCTGCGGGAAGATCACGCCGCCGAGGAGCATGTTCACGGTAGCGCTATCGGATGATAACGGCATGGCCACCCCTTCCCACTTGAGGAATTCCTTGCCGGGCACCCAGAGATCGCCCCAGCCGCGGACCGGGAGTCTCTGATCGACGACCTGACTCCAGATCGTCTTCACCTCGCCGCCGAAATCCGGCGGAAAGGCATCGGCGATATGCCGGCCGGTCAAATCCTCGCCGAGCGCCTGACGTATGTGGGTCCCGGCCACGCGAAAGCGAAAATCGCGGGGGCTTTCCAGCACATCGATGACGAAGATGTAGGGCAGCAGAGAAGGAATATCGGCCACATCGATATCAGGACGAGCCGGCATGGCACGCGCCCCGCGCTGCCGGCGCCAATAATCATGCAGCTGCTGCAGAACGGGCTCCTGGAAGTTCAGAACGTCCCATTCCGCGGTGATCAGAGATTTTTGGGAACCCATGATGATCGCGCCGACGATTGCCCCGATCGTTTGCGTCGCCGGTCACAATAGCAGATATGATTCCTATAGGAAGTAACTTCGCCGGCATTGCGGAGCCCCCGCCCGAATCCGCGGACGCTTCGTTTGTTAACCGGCGTGGTTAACTTTCCAGCCCCAGATCGAGATCGCCGAGGATACGCTCCTTCAAGGTTTGGAATTGGGCTGAGCCGCGCTGCCGAGGCCGGTCCAGGTCGACCGCATAGTCGCGATGAATCCGGCCGGGCTGGCCGCGCATGACGATGACTCGGTCGCTCAGCGCCAAGGCCTCCTCAACGTCATGGGTGACGAACAGCATGGTCGGCCGCATCTCGGCCCAGATCGCCAGCAGATGATCCTGCAGTTTGGTCCGCGTGAAGGCATCAAGCGCGCTGAAGGGCTCGTCCAGCAGCAGGATTTGCGGCCGGGTCACCAGGGCGCGGGCGATGGCGACGCGCTGCGCCATGCCGCCGGAGAGCTGCTTGGGCAGCGCGCCGGCAAACGCTTCCAGTCCCACCTTGTGGATCGCCTCGGCGGCGAGCTCGTCGCGCAGCGCCCGCGGAAAACCCTCCAGTCCGAATTTCACGTTGTCGGCGACGTTGAGCCAGGGCATCAGCCGCGGTTCCTGGAAGACGATGCCGATCTCCGGCCGCGGCGCGCGGACGGCCTCGTCGTCGATCCACACCTGACCCAACGACGGAAACTCGAGGCCGCCGACGATGCGGAGCAGGGTGCTCTTGCCGCAGCCGCTGGTGCCCACCAGGCTGACGATCTCGCCGCGCGCGATCTCGAGGCTGATGCCGTGCAGCGCCGCGACGTCGCCGGTGAAACGCTTGGAGACCTGGTCAACGCGCAACATCGCGGTCCCCCAATTCCGTGCTCTTGTACGAATCCTGCCAGCCGGCGAAACGCTGGCTGAGTCGCGCCAAAGCCACGTCGGTCAGTTTACCCAGTATGGCAAACAGCACGATGCTGCCGATGACAACTTGCACGCGCCCGGTCATCTGGCCGTCGATCAACAGATAGCCCAGGCCCCGGCTCGCGCCCATCAGTTCGGACGCGACCACGAACATCCAGCCCAGACCCAGGCCGCTGCGCAGACCCACGAGATAGGACGGCAAGGTTGCCGGCAGCAGTACGCGCTGCACCAGCCGGAAGCCGCTGAGCCGGTACATCCGCCCGACCTCCACCAGCTTGCGGTCCACATTCTGGATGCCGCTCATCAGGTTGAGATAGACGGGAAAGAAAACGCCGACGGCGATCAGCGTGATTTTTGACGTCTCGTAAATGCCCAGCCAGACGATGAACAGCGGCACCCAGGCAATGGAGGGCACGTTGCGCAAAGCTTGGATGGTCGGGTCCAGCAAATCCCGGACCAGCTTGGAATAGCCGGTGAGCGAACCCAGGATTGTGGCCGCGGCCGTGCCGGCCACGAAGCCGAAGAAGACACGGTAAAGCGTGATCAGGATATGCCCGGCAAGCTCTCCGCTCGCGGCCAGCGCCCACATCTCACGGAAAACAGCCGAGGGCGACGAATATTTGTTCGGCGGCAACAAGCCCGCGCGGCTGCCCAGCTCCCACAGCAGGAGCAGCAGCAGTGGCAGGACCAGGCCGCGCAGCAGGACGCGGAAATTGGTCTGCCCTCCGCCTCGGGGGAGGCGGAGGGCAGTGCGGCGCCACCGCGTCAGGGAAGATGCAGAGATAGCCATGGGAGGACCAGGCTCCACAACCGGGCGGCGCCCAGTCGTTAGAGCGCGGCCAACCGCTTCAAGGCCCGCTCGATATATTGCGGATCGATCAGTTCATCGACGGTCTTTGCCACATCCACGTCGGGCTTGATCACGCCGGACTGCTGCAGGACCTGCCCGGCGGCCAGGATGGATTGCTTTTGCTCGTCGCCGATGATGCCGGCGCTGGCCAGGTCGGTGCGCTCGCCCAGTTGCTTGGCGGCGACCGGTTCGGTCAGCTTGGCGGCCGCGATCAATGCGGCCTGCACTTCATCCGGATGCTCAATCGAGTATTTGCGGGCGCGTTCATAGACAGCCAGCACGCGCTCGACGATTTCCGGGTTGTCCTTGGCGAACTGCTCGCTGACGTTCAGCACGCCCCAGGTGTTCTTGTCGGCATCGCGGTAAAACAATTCACCGGTTTGATCGACTTCGACCTGCGCCATATACGGGTCCAGGCCGGACCAGGCGTCCACATCGCCGTTGATCAATGCGTTCTTGCCGTCAGGATGTTGCAGCAGGACCACCTCGATGTCGGTCTCCTTCAGGCCAACACTGTCCAGTGTCCGCAGCAGGAAGATGTAGGGGTCGGTGCCACGGGCGACCGCCACGCGCTTGCCTTTCAGGTCCTCGATCTTGGTGATGCCCGTATCCGGGCGCGTCACCAGGGCGGTCCATTCCGGCTTGGAATAGACATAGATCGACTTGATCGGATTGCCGTTGATCTTGCCCAGTAGTGCTGCAGCGCCCGCGGTCGAGCCGAAATCGGCGCTGCCGCTATTCAGCAGCTCCAGGGCCTTGTTGCTGCCGAGGCTATGCACCCATTCGATGGCGATGCCTTCGGCCTTGAATTCCTCTTCGAGCCAGCCTTTGTCCTTTAACAACAGGCTGACCGGATTGTAGTAGGCGAAATCGATGCGGATGGTATCAGGCGCGGCCTGTACCGGTGCAGTGGCAGCAATGGTCGAAGCGACAAGGGCAGTGGCGATTGTCAGAAAGGTTCTGCGCAGCATGGCAATACTCCTCCTATCGCGGGAATGCGAGTTCACGCATCCCCGTCGGGTTGACGGTCAACACGGCGGAGTCGGCCACAGGGCCAAAACGAAAAATCCGCCGCAGCTATTGCTGGGCGGAACGCCCACGCTTTAGCCGTATTTGTAAAGCGCCCGCAAGCTGAGGCTCAAATCGGCGCTATCGGGAAATCTAAGTATGCTCGATGCAGCCGTCAAGATGAAAAATCACGGCGATCTGGCGCTGGACTTTTTTGCCACGCGGGCCACGTTATGGCCCTCAAACAATTCACCGGGATTTGGAGTGCCGAGATGGACGCCGACCAGCTGCGAACGATGCAAGCCCCCTTGAAGTCGCGATATCGAGAAGAGCCCGATAGCGCCCTGATCACATTGCGCGCCACTGGCCGCTTGGGCGATGAGTCCATCACCTGCAAGGTCGAGACCGGCCGCGCCATCGCCGAAGCGGGGCTGCATCCCGCAACAGGCGGCGACGGCCTTTCGCTCTGCTCCGGCGATATGTTGCTGGAGGCGTTGGTCGCCTGCGCCGGCGTGACGGTGAAAGCAGTGGCGACCGCATTGCAGATTCCGATCCGCGAGGGCCGCGTCAGCGCCGAAGGCGATCTGGATTTTCGCGGCACGCTCGGCGTGGCCAAAGATGCACCGGTCGGATTTCAGGCGATCCGTCTGCGCTTCGATCTCGACACCGATGCACCGGCGGAACAAATCGATAAGCTGATGACTCTGACCGAGCGCTATTGCGTGGTCTATCAGTCGCTTAGCCGCCCGGCCGCGCTGACGGTGAGCCGACGCACGGGTCCGATCGCAACCTAACATGGTGCGGCCCTCCCGCGACCCGACGGCGCAAGCTATTCCTTAGATATCATTAACTTTGTCTCGTCAGAATGGGCGCAGATCGTCGTGCCCTCTGACAATTCTGGCCGGCAGGCTTGTTGCTTGCCGAGGGCCAGGGCGTTTGAAATGAACACCAGGAACCCCGCATCGCCGTTCTTGCCTGGCGCCGATTGGCCCGAGCAGTTCCCCAGGGAACGGAATCCTGAGGACGCGACAGCCCCCAACGACAGCGCGACCCTGGACGCCGTCTGGCGTAGTGGCATCGCCGCCATGGAACAGCGCGACCGCGCCGAAGTCCTCTTGCGCCGCACCCAGGAATCCAACCGGGCGAAGTCCGACCTCTTCACTTTCGTCAGCCATGAAGTCCGCAATGCCATCAGCGCCATTTCCGGCTATGGCGAGTTGATTGAGATGCAGGCGCGCATGCGCAACCAGGATCAGCTGGCGGAATGGGCTGTCAACATCAACCAGGCGCGCCAGCATCTGGAAGCGCTGGTGGATCAGGTGCTCGATGCGGCGAAGCTGGAAGCCGGACGCATCGAGGTCGAGATCGAAGAATTCCATCTGCCGATGGCGCTGGCCGAAGTTAAGAGCATCCTCGGTCCCTATGCGCAGCAGCGCGGCATCGATTTCCGCATGCAGGTGGCCGAGGACATCGGCCTGATCAAGTCCGACCGCCTCAAGATCCGCCAGATCCTGCTCAATCTCCTGGGCAACGCCATGAAGTTCAGCGACGGCGGCGAGGTCTGCCTGCTGGTCGAGCGGCAGGTCGACAATTGCATCCGGTTCGACGTCATCGACGGCGGCATCGGCATGTCCGACGCCGAGCAGGCACAGCTGTTCCAGCCTTTCAGTCAGGTCGGCGCCAAATCATTGCCCGGCCGCCGCGGCGGCAGCGGCCTTGGCCTCTATATCTGCAAGAGCCTCTGCGATCTCCTGGGGGGCACCATCGACGTCGAGAGCGCACCGGGCAAGGGCAGCCTGTTTCGTGTTCTGTTGCCGATGGATTCCGCGGTGACGCTGGCGGAAGCCGCCAAACTGGCGGCGCGGCCGGAGCTTTGCATCGCCATGCTGGAGGCAGTGACCTCCCTGGATCCCCACTATCAGCGGCTGCGCTCAACATGGATGGTGATGCCCCATGTCTTCGACAGCCTGACCTCCATCGACGCCCAGGGCCGCGCCGCTCCCGGTCTCGCCACGAGCTGGCGCCAGCGCGACGCGCATACCTGGGAGTTCGAGCTGCGCCGCGGTGTGCGCTTCCACGACGGAACGGCGTTCTCCGGCCAGGACGTGCTCGCCACCTTCGCGCGCCTGAAGCGAATGATAGCCGACCTGTCCTCCATCGGCACGACCATGGCGGAGTTCGCTGACTACGGGCTCGAGGATGATTACCGCCTGGTCATCCGCACCAAGAGCGTCTGGCCCACCCTGCCGATCGAGATCAACGAGATCGGCATCATCAACCGGCGCTTTGCCGACGCGACTCTCGATGACTTCAACTCGCTGGCGGCGACGATCGGCACCGGTCCCTACCGGGCGGTCTCGGTGCAGCGCGATTCCTATCTGCGGCTCGAGCGGTTCGACGGCTATTGGGGCGGCTTGCCGGAATGGCGATCCCTGATGTTCAACTTCATCCTCGACGAGACCGAGATGACCGAGCAGATGAGCGCCGGGAATATCGACGTCGTCGACGACCTCCATCCCCAGGCGCAGGCGCGGCTGAGGCAATTGCCTGACGTGCAGATCGTGCGCGGCTCCACCACCGGCCTTTATCACCTGGCGCTGGACCTCCAGAGCAAGGTCAGTCCCCATATGCGCCGCTTCGACGGCAAGCCGCTGCAGGAGAATCCGCTGCTGGATCCGCGAGTCCGGCTGGCGATGTCGTTGGCGATCGACCGGCAGTTCCTGTGCGACGTGATGATGCAAGGCCAGGCCGATCCGGGCCGCGATGTCGTCGCCTCCGCTGTCCGCGGCGCCAACAGCGGACAGCATGCCCGATCCGCACGATCCCCAGCTGGCCCGGCGCCTGCTGGCGGAAGCCGGCTATCCCCAGGGCTTCCAGCTCGATCTGCATGCGCCCGACGATTCGCCCTACATGCCGCTGGTGCATGCGCTCAGCCTGATGCTGTCCTCGGTGGGCATCGATACGCGTTACCTGATCATGGATACCGTGCGCTTCTATGATGGCCAGTTCCGCGGCGACTTCGGCGCTTCGCTGACCGCCTGGTATGACGTGACGGGCGAGGCGTCCTACACCCTGAAGCATCTGCTGGCGACTTCCGATGCCGCGACGGGCATGGGCGGCAGCAATGTCGGCCGCTATTCCAATCCGGCTTTCGATCGCATTCTCGGCGAAGCGCTGGCTAGCCTGGATGAGAACCGCCGCATCGAACTGCTGCGCTCCGCCTGCGCCCTGGCGGCTGCCGACCGGCCGATCATCCCGGTGGTGGAAGCCAAGGCGAGCTGGGCCGTGCGCAAAGGATTCCGCCTGACCCCCAGCGCCTACGGCATGACCTGGGCCTGGTTCGTGAGCCGCGCCGGCGGCAGCAGGCCCTAGTTTCCCACCAGCACGTCTTGGCCGACCGTGACGGCAGCGGCCGTCTGGATGGTCGCCACCACCAGTTCGAAGTCCGCGTTGCCATCGCCATTGACTTCGAACCTCGACCGTCGAGCCTTTGTCGATGATCTGGACGCGCGCCGTCCGGTCGGCGAAGCCGAGCACATCAAATAGCGTGTCGAGATTGAGGGTATCCTGGCCGCCGGCGGCAGTGCCGTCGAAACCGGTGATGAGGTCGCGCCCGTCGCCGAGCCCGTAGACGATCGCGTCGTTGCCGCTGGAAGCCGAGATCGTGTCGTCGCCGCCGCCGCCAGAGACCGTGTCGTTGCCGCTGCCGCCATTGATCTTGTCGGCATCGCCGCCCCCGGAGAGTTCGTCGCTGCCGAGACCGCCCAGCAGGCTGTCATTGCCGAAGCCGCCCTGGATCGTATCGTTGCCCGCGCCGCCGTCGATCGTGTCGTTGCCCAGGGTAACGGAGTCGGAGAGCAGGTTGGCCAGGCTGTTGCCGGTGATCTTATTGTCGAGGGCATTGCCGGAGCCGATCACCGCCGTGCCGGTCAGCGTCAGGTTCTCCACATTGTCGGCGGTGAGCAGGTCGAAATCGATCGAGCTGGAGATGGTGTCGATGCCGCTGTCAGCGTCTTCCGTCACTACGTCGCCGGCGTTGTCCACGACGAAGCTGTCGTTCCCCGCGCCGCCCGCCATGCTGTCGGCGCCGGCGCCGCCATTGATCGTGTCATTGCCGCCATTGCCGGTCAGGGTGTCGTCGCTGCCACCGCCGGAAATCTTGTTCGCGGCGTTGTTGCCGATGATTACATTGATGCTGTCATTGCCGGTGCCGTTGATGGCAGCAATGCCGATAAGCTCCAGATTTTCGAAAGCAATCCTCTGACAGTGGTGCCGTTTTCTGTCAGGTTGTAGCTGATGGTGCTCTTGACTGTGTTAAGGCCGATGGTCAGCGGGGCCGTCTCGTCAATCACGTCCTTGGCGTTGTCGACGAAATACGTATCGGCGCCATCGTCACCGCCCATCAGGTCGGCGCCCTTGCCGCCATCGATGGTGTCGGCGCCGCCGCTAGCGCCGTTGTCACCCAACAGAGTGTCATTGAAGTTCGTGCCGGTGATCCAGTTGGCGTCCAGAGAGCCGGTGAAGGAGACCGCCTTGCCGCCGGTGAATGTGTAGTTCTCGATTCCGTCGATCAGGCCGATCTTGAAGCTGCTTCTGACGCCATCGATACCAGCGCCCCCGTCTTCCGACACAACGTCACCGGCATTGTCGATGACATAAATATCGTCGCCGTCGCCGCCATTCATCGTGTCCGCGCCGGCCTTGCCGTCCAGCAGATTGGCGAATTCATTGCCGGTGATGACGTTATCAAGTGCATTGCCGGTGCCGTTGGCGTCGCCCGCGGCATTGTTGATCGTCAGATTTTCTAGATTGGTGCCTAGTGAGAAGCTGCCGCTGCTGATCAGACGCACTTCGTCGGTGCCGCCGGCCTTGCCGGCCAGGCTCTCGATGACAATGTCGCCTTCGTCGACGCCATAGAGATCGTCGCCGCCGCCGCCGATCAAGGTGTCGCCGCTGTCGCGGTCGCCGTCGATGATGTTGTCGCCGCTGTTGCCGGTGAGCCTGTTCTTCTGGCCGTTGCCGAAGACCGTAATGTTTCCCGCGCCCTCGACCAGCGTGACGTTCTCCACATTCGTTGCGGCTACTGAGAGGTCGTAGTCGATCGAGCTGAAGATGCTGTCGATGCCTTCATCGGCATTTTCATCGACGATGTCGCCAACGTCGTTCACGACGAAGACATCGTTGCCGGCGCCGCCGGTCATGTCGTCGGCGCCCGCGCCGCCATCCAGCGAGTTGTTGCCGTCGCCGGCGATCCATGACGTCGTTGGCATCGCCGCCCAGCAGCGTGTCGTTGCCCTTGCCGCCGGACAGCGTGTCCGCACCGCCGGCGCCGGTCAGCTTGTTGCTGCCGTCATTGCCGGTCAGCTTGTTGTCCAGCGCATTCCCGATGCCGTTGATGTTGGCCTTGCCCAGCAGTTCCAGCTGCTCGACATCGCCCTTCACCTGCATGCTCTGCTCCAGGCTGAAAGAAATCGAGCTGCGCACCAGGTCGATCTCGCCGGGGCTGCCGAACTCTTCGTCGACAAGGTCCTTGGCGTTGTCCACCGCATAGACATCGAGCCCCTTGCCGCCGGCCAGCCAGTCGGCGCCCTTGCCGCCGTCGAGCCAGTCGTCGCCGCTTGCGCCGTTGAAGATGTCGTTGACCGCCGTGCCGATCAGCTTGTTGTTAAGGGCATTGGCATCGAAATTGACGCCCTTGCCGCCGATGAAAGTGAAATCCTCGATGCCCGCAAAGTCGTTGGCCGTTGTCAGTTGCAGGGCGGTCCGGATCTGGTCATGCAGGTCGGCGCCAGCTTCCTGCACGATATCGGCGAGCGTATCGATGACATAGAGATCGTCGCCATTCCCGCCGATAATGGAATCCGTGCCCGCTCCGCCATCGAGGCTGTCATTGCCGTCGCCGCCGCTGAGCGAGTCCAATCCGGCGAGGCCGAAGAGCGCATTATTGAACGCGTTGCCGGTGATCTTGTTGTCCAGGCCGTTGCCCGTGCCGTTCACGGCGCCGGCGGCCGCCTGGATCGTGAGATGCTCGACATTGCCCGCGAGCGTATAGTTGAACGCGCCTAATAACGAGACGCTGTCGCCATCGCCGCCGCCCGCAGCCTCGATGGTCTTGTCGCCGGTAATGTCGACCGTGTAAGCGTCGTTCGATTTGCCGCCGCTCATCGTATCGGCGCCAAGGCCGCCATTCAGGATGTTCTGGCCGTCGGCGCCGATGAGAACGTTTTTCAGGTCATTGCCGAAGGCGTCGATCGCGCCCGCTCCCGTGAGCGTCAGGTTCTCGGTCTCGCCGGCGGCGCTTAGATCAAAAGTGCCCACGCTCTTGACCGTATCGAGGCCGCCATTCTTGTCCTCGAATACGGTGTCGCCCGCTTCGTCGACAATATAGAGATCATTGCCGGCGCCGCCTTCCATCTCGTCCGAATCGTCGCCGCCATCGAGCGTGTCATTGCCCTTGTCGCCCCGCAGCGTGTCATCGCCATTGCCGCCGGACAGGCTGTTGGCGCCGAGATTGCCCGTGATGATGTTGGCCTGGAAGTTGCCGGTGCCGGCCAGGTTCAACGCACCCAGCAGAGTCAGGTACTCGATATCGCCGAGGACAGTGGTGCCGTTGTCGGTCAGGTTGAAGCTGATGCTGGACTGCACCGTGTCATCGCCGCTGAAATCCTGGTCGTCGATGATGTCCTTGGCATTGTCCACGACAAACAAGTCGTTGCTGTTGCCGCCGAGCATGGTGTCGGCGCCGCTGCCGCCGTCGAGGGTGGTGTCGCCGGCAGTATCCTTCGCGTCAAGAAGATCGTTGCCGCCCCCGCCTTGCAGCGTGCTGTCGCTGGAACCGCCTTCGATCAGCGTGTCATTGCCGGCGCCGCCATCCAGGCTGTTGGCGCCGTCGAGTTCCGCGCCCGGCGACTCCACGAACCCGGTCAACAGATCGTTGCCGCCGCCGCCCAGCAGCGTGTCATCGCCCTTCGCACCCTCGAGGCTGTCATTGAAGGCCGTGCCTGTGACATGATTGACGGCATCGTCGCCGAGGAATGTCGCCGAGTTGGCGCCAGTGAAGACATAGCGCTCCACATTGGCGACCGCGGTGAAGGTCGACAGTGCGGTGCGGATCTCGTCGTCACCCTCGCTGATCGCCTCGACCACGCTGTCGCCGGCATCGTCGACGAAAAATACATCGTTGCCGATGCCGCCTTCCATCTTGTCCTTGCCGGTGCCGCCATTGATGGTGTCGGCGCCGCCGAGGCCCCGCAGCGTATCGTCGCCGGCCAGGCCAGTGATGATGTCGTTTTCGGCGCCGCCGTCCAGATTGTCGGGAAAGGCGCTACCCGGGAACTTGGCCATGCTGGCTCGTCTCCATCTGTTGGATTGCCGCGTACCGGCGGCCCGGCCGTGGCAGGAATCCCGTTATGAAAACGCACCCCTCGGGGTGCGAAAGTGGGCCGTACCGGCCTCTATTGGGAGAATATTCTGTCAGGTGGTTGAAAATGTTCTTTTTCCACTATAGCAGAGCCGGCAGTGATTACTAGGTTAAGAGGGCATATCTATGGTTGAGAGACATGGTTTCGCAGGTGGGCCCGCCACCGATCCCGCCCGTCTTCGACCGCCGCGGAATTCGTGATTCTGAATCTCCCGTCGCATCATGAATCTCCACCGCCCTGAGTTTCCAGGGGGATCAAATCATTGGCTTGGATAGCGGGAGCGGAGCGCCATCCGGGCAACGGAGCGGCGGGCGCTTAACTATGGGTTGTTTTTGACAGCGCCGGTGACTTCCATCACCCTGCCGTCAACCAAACCATGTTTAACTGGGAATAATAGCCAAGGGCTCGTCCGGGCGCTGGCGCGGTGGGAGGAGTTGAATGTCAACGCTCGTAGCCGGCGCCAGGCCGGCAAGCCTGATCACCCTGTTCAGTTTCTTCGGCCTGCAGAGCTTGACCGCGGGCACGGTCACAGCGGCGACGGCCACGCTGTACCGCGTCACCATTGGCACGGTGGTGGTGGAATTCAGCGGCAACTTTGCCTATGGCCCCGATGGCCACCTGTCCAGCGGCATGATCACCGGCTGGCGTTACGTCGACAGCGACCCGATATTCTCAAACCAATTCACGGTCAGCGGGGTAGTCAATCTTTCGGTCGCGACCTTCCTGACCCTGCTCGACACGAGCGACACCGCCGGCTTCTTCACCGCCATGTTCGGCGGCAACGACACGATGACCGGTTCGGCGCTGGCCGATTTTCTTGTCGGCGATACCGGCGATGACAAGTTGAGCGGCGGCGCCGGCAACGATTTTCTCGGCGATGGCGCCGGCGCGGACACGCTGACCGGCGGCAAGGGCAACGATATCTATTCGCTGATCGACGGCAACAACACGCTGGTCGAGCTGGCCGGCCAGGGCATCGATACCGTCAGGTCCGACGTCGATTTCGATCTCACGGCCAAGGGCGCCAACATCGAGAATCTGGAGCTGTCTGGCGCCGCATCGAGCGGAATCGGCAACGCCCTCGACAATGAGATTACCGGCGACTTCAACAACGATACGCTATCGGGCGGAGCCGGCGACGACTTTCTGATCGGCGGCAAGGGCGGCGACTCGTTGGACGGTGGCGCGGGCGACGACGCCTATGAAGTCGACAGCCTCGCCGACTCCGTAAATGACACAGGCGGCGGCGACGACACGATCCTGAGCTGGATCGATCTGCAACTCGGACTTCCCAGCACTCAGGGCGTCGAGAACCTGATCCTGCTGACCGGCGCCACCTCCGGCACCGGCGACGGCGGCAACAATGTCATTATCGGCAATGCGGGCAACAATACTCTGGATGGCGGCGGCGGCCAGGACGGGCTGGCCGGCGGCATCGGCGATGATACCTACATCGTCGACGATGCCGGTGATGAAGTGGCCGAATTCGCCGGCCAGGGGCTCGACCTCGTCAAGTCGTCCGTCAGCTTCGCGCTCGCCGCGAATCTGGAGAACCTCCAGCTGACATCGGCGGCCGCGGTGACCGGCTCCGGCAACGCCGGAAACAACAATATCTCCGACGGCAGCGGACTGAATGTCGGCAACAAGCTGTTCGGCCTCGCCGGCAACGACGTACTGGCCGGCAACATCGGCAATGACACCCTCGATGGCGGCGCCGGCAATGACTCGCTCGATGGCGGCATCGACGGTGACAATCTGGCCGGCGGCGCCGGCAATGACACGCTCTTTGGCAATCTCGGCAAGGACACCATGGCCGGCGGCGCCGGCAATGATCTCTATGCCGTCGATGATCTGGCTGACAAAATCGTCGAGGGCGCGGGGCAGGGCATCGAGCTTATCTTCAGCTCTGTCGACATCACGGCGCTCGCCGACAATGTGGAAAACCTGTCGCTGCAGGGCAGCGCGACTTTGGGGACAGGCAACAAGCTCAATAACGACATAACCGGCGACAGTCTGAACGACACGCTGAGCGGCGGACTTGGCAATGACACGCTGGGAGGCGGCGCCGGCGTCGACCTGGCGATCGGCGGCCTTGGCAACGATGTTTATGACGTCGACGACGAGTTCGATCTGACCGATGAGAAATCCAAGGAAGGCATCGATACGGTCCGCAGCCTGGCCGCTAACTATACGCTGGGTGCCGAGGTCGAAAATCTCGTTCTGCTAGTCGCCGCCTCCGGCGGCAAGGGCAATAACCTTGCAAACGTCATTACCGGCAATGCGGCTGACAATATCCTCGAAGGCCTTGGCGGCGCAGATACGTTGATCGGTGGCAAGGGCCATGACCAGTATTTCGTCGAAGACGCCAAGGATATCGTCGTCGAAGCGGCCGGGACGGACGTCGATGTCGTGCAGGCGCGAGTCGACTACAAACTCGGTGCGAATGTCGAGGCGCTTTGGCTCCTGGCGGGCGCCGTCGTCGGCACCGGCAACGCCGAAAGCAACCGCATAACCGACAGTTCCTTCGTTGGAACCAACAACAAGATGTTCGGCCTCGGTGGCAACGATAGCATGACCGGCGAGTTCGGCGATGACACGCTGGACGGCGGCATCGGCAATGACTCTCTCAGCGGCAATACCGACAATGACAGCCTGATCGGTGGCGACGGCAACGACTCTCTGCTTGGTGAGGCCGGAAACGACAATCTCAGTGGCGCCGTCGGCAACGACACGCTCTGGGGCAGCACAGGCAGTGACACGATGGCCGGCGGCGCCGGCAACGACACCTATCTCGACTATGACGGCGGCGACAAGATCACGGAGCTCTTGAACCAGGGCATCGATACCCTGGGAAGCGAAATCTCCATCACCACCCTGTTCGATAATTTCGAGAACCTGACGCTGGCTGGTACGAACATGGAGGGCGGCGGCAACGGACTCAACAACGTGATCACCGGCACGGCCGGCGCCGATACCCTGAGTGGCAACGCGGGCAATGACACGCTGATCGGCGGCGCGGGTGCCGACAAGATGGCCGGTGGCATCGGCAACGACACTTACGACGTCGACAATGCCGGCGATGTCGTCTCCGAGAAATCCAAGGAAGGCACCGACACGGTGCGCGGCAGCATCGACTTCGACCTCGGCGGCACTGAAATCGAGAACCTGACCTTGCTCAGCGGCGCCTTCAAGGCGACCGGCAACGCCTTCAACAATGTCATCACCGGCAATGGCGATGACAATACGCTGGAGGGTGCGACGGGCATCGATACCCTGATCGGCGGCCAGGGCAACGATTTCTATATCGTGGACAGCAAGACCGACAAACTGATTGAGCTCGCAGGCAAGGACATCGATACCGTGAAATCCTCGGTCGATTTCGTGCTGGCGGCGAATTTCGAAATGCTGGAGCTCGATGCCAGTGCATTGAACGGCACCGGCAACGCCGCTGCCAACCTGCTCACCGGCAATAGTGCTGCGAATTGGCTCGTCGGTCTCGGCGGCAACGACGAGTTCGTCGGCGCGGATGGCAATGACACCATCGATGGCGGCGCCGGGGACGATGCGCTCAATGGCGGCAAGGATGCCGACAGCATGGCCGGCGGCGCCGGCAATGACGGTTACCTCGTCGACAACGCCAAGGACATCATCTTCGAGGCGGCAGGGCAGGGCGTCGATTTCGTCTTTAGCTCCGTGAACATCTCGGCCCTCGCCAACAACGTCGAGAACCTCAAGCTGACTAGCACAGGCAACTCGATCGGCGGCGGCAACGCAGTGAACAATCTGATCGAGAGCAACATAGGCAACGACAGCCTTTCCGGTGCCGCGGGCAACGATACGCTGGTAGGCGATGACGGCAATGACACGCTGGACGGTGGCCTGGGCAACGATTCCCTTGTCGGTGTCGGCGGAAGCGACAGCCTCGCAGGCGGCGCTGGCAATGACTCGCTGATTGGCGGCGCGGGCACCGACACGCTGGTGGGCGGCCTCGGGGACGATACTTATTTCGTCGGACCGATTGCGATCACCATCGTTGAGAACTCCGGTGAAGGCAAAGACACGATCCGCGCCTTTACGGATTTCGATCTGAGTCTGAGCAAGAATACCGCAGGCATCGAGAATCTGATTCTCGAAGAAAAATTCGTGAACGGTACCGGCAACATTCTCGATAACGTCCTCACCGGCAATGGTGTCGGCAACAATCTCAGCGGGCTTGACGGGAAGGACAACCTGATCGGCGACGCCGGCGACGATACCCTCAATGGCGGCGCCGGCGTCGATACCATGACGGGCGGCAAGGACAATGACAGCTACAGGATCGATAGCCTCGCCGACAAAGTGATCGAATTGGTCGGCGCCGGAAACGGCGTCGCCGACCATGTCTTCACCTTTGTCGACAACTATTTGCTGGCCGCCAATGTGGAGCGGCTCACTTTGTCCGGTGCGCTTCTCGTCACCGGTACCGGCAATGGGCTCGACAATCTCGTCGAAGGCAATGCCATCAACAACAAGCTGTTCGGCGTGGCCGGCAACGACTTGCTCGACGGCGGCGACGGGGCGGACACTCTCGATGGCGGCGTCGGCAACGATCTGCTGCTGGGCGGGAGCGCCATCGACAGCCTGATCGGCGGCGTCGGCAACGACACGCTGAACGGTCATGGCGGCGCGGACAAAATGGCCGGCGGCGTTGGCGACGATGTCTACGATGTCGATGATGTCAACGAAGCTAACAATATCGTGGAGCTTGCTGGTCAGGGGCTGGACACGGTCCGCGCGTCGGTCAACGGCGTCAGTCTGGCTGCAAACCTGGAGAATCTCGAACTCAATGTTTCGGGCGCGGCCAGCGGCACCGGCAACGGGCTCAACAACCGCCTGACCGACTTCAGCGGCGATGCGACGCTGAACGGCGGCCTCGGCAATGACACGCTGGTCGGCGGCGAGGGCAGCGACCAGTTCAGCGGCGGCACCGGCCGTGACAGCTTCGTGCTGACCGGCGTCATCACCAATGCCACGATGATCACCGATTTCGAGGTGGGCATCAGCGGCGACAAGCTCAATGTCTCGTCATTGCTGACCGGCTATGATCTGGCCTTGGACAATCCGGCCGACTTCGTGCAGTTCGTCGCCTCCGGTAGCGACACCCGCGTGCTGGTGGATGCCGATGGCTTGGCTAATGGCGTCTCCTTCACCGACGTCGCACTGCTTCAGAACGTGACGCTCACCAGCGTCAATCAGGCGGTCATCGAAGGAAATCTCGATCTGACTTGAAGGATAACAATAGCCGCTGACGAACGCCTCACGCGCCGCCCTCAGTTCCAGCTCAAGACCACCTTGCCGCACTGGCCGCTCGCCATCAGGTCGAAGCCCTTCTGGAACTCGTCGATGCCGAGCTCGTGGGTCAGCACCGGCCGGAGGTCGAGGCCGCCAAGCACCATCTGGGTCATCTTGTACCAGGTCTCGAACATCTCCCGGCCATAGATGCCTTTGATATGCAGGCCCTTGAAGATCACTTGATCCCAGTCGATGCGGGTGTCCTTCGGCAGGATGCCCAAGAGCGCCACGCGGCCGCCGTGATACATGTGGTGCAGCATGTCGTTGAAGGCTTTCGGGTTGCCCGACATCTCCAGCCCGATATCGAAGCCTTCGCGGATATCCTGCGCCTTCATCGCCTCCGTCAGCGTGCCCCGCTGCACATTCACGATGTGGGTGGCGCCCATGCGCTGGGCCAGCGACAGCCGGTAATCGTTCACGTCGGTGACCACCACATGCCGCGCGCCGAGATAGCGGCAGATGCCGGCGGCGATGATGCCGATCGGCCCGGCGCCGGTGATCAGCACATCCTCGCCCACCACGTCGAAGGACAGCGCGCAATGGGCCGCGTTGCCATAGGGATCGAAGAACGCGGCGATCTCCGACGGAATCTGCGGCGGGATCAGCCACAGATTCTGCGCCGGCACGCTGATGTACTCCGCGAAGGCGCCATCGCGATTGACGCCGATGCCTCGCGTGTGTGTGCAGAGATGCCGCCGGCCGGCGCGGCAATTGCGGCACTGGCCGCAGGTAAGATGGCCTTCGGCGGACACGCGATCGCCGACCTGGTAGTTATCCACACCCAGCCCCAGCTCGACGATGCGCCCGACGAACTCATGGCCGATGACCAGGCCCGGCTGGATCGTGCGCTGCGACCACTCGTCCCATTTATAGATATGCAGGTCGGTGCCGCAGATCGCCGTCTTCTCGACCTTGATCAGCACCTCGTTCATGCCGGCCTTGGGCAGCGCCACCCGCTCCATCCAGATGCCGGGCTCGGCCTTGCGTTTCACCAGCGCGCGCATGTCATTCATGATTGTCGCTCCATCCACCGCGGGCCGGTTGTCCTTTCTTCCTGTGGAAAAATCAAGCGGACGTATCAGCCGTGAGACGAATCCGACAGCGCTGCAGTCGCTAAATGCAGAACGGGCCTCGATAATTCAGAACACCGAAATTTGTTCCCGGACCACAACTTTTGCCCCCTAAACGCTCACTCCTTATCACATGCAATTTCGGGATATGCCCCGTAAGTAACGGGTGCCGCGTGAGGCACCCCTGCTTTGCCCGGTGAACATTCTCGTGATTGGAAGAAGAGGAGTATGCTCTATGCGGAAGACACTCGCGGTTCTCTCTGTTCTGTCGAATTCTCGGTTCTGCCGGCGCGGCGCTGGCCGAAGAGGCGATGGGTAAGATTCAGGCGGTCGATCCGGCCACCCGTACGCTGACCCTCGAGGATGGCAGCAGCTTCATCCTCGGCGAGGCCGTGGCGATCGACTCGCTGCAGCCGGGTTCCGACGTGACCGTCTCCTTCGAGGAGAAGGACGGCCAGAAGACTGCGACCGAGGTGAAGCCGGCTCAGTAGACGAGCCTGCTCGCTTACGTCGAGCAAATCGGGGCGGGTCCGTTCACGGATCCGCCCCATCGCTCTTCATCGGAGAAGTGGAAGCTCAGACGTCCGTGCAGCTGCCGGCCGGCGCGTCAGCCAGGAAACCCACAAGGCTCGCGGCGTCTTCCGGCGCTTCGATCTGCCGCAGCAAGCAGAGAATTTCCGATACCGGCACCACGGTCGTCTCGCCGGCGATCGGCAGTTCGAGACTCTGCGCCGGCGTGCCGGGCAAAGAGAGTTTGGCTGTGCGGTAGCTGCGCACGATGCCGACCAATTTGCCGCTGCGGGCGTCGAACACGCCGCCGCCGCTGGTGCCGTAGCTGACGGCGGCAGAGATCAGCCCCACAGGACCGGCCACCGGGAAGCCGGCTTCGCTGCCGCCGCGGATCTGGCTGACGGCGCCGCCGACGATCGTGCCGCGGCCGCCCCAGGGGTAGGACACCACCCACACATTGTCGCCCAACCGCGCCTCGGTCTTCAGCAGGATCGAGGCACCGGTCATGGCGCCCGCTTCAAGCACGGCGATGTCATTGGCTTCATCGATGGCGAGGATGCGTGCCTCGACGCGCTCCCCGCTGCCCAGGGGCGACACATAGACGGTCTGGGCGATTTGCGGTGTCAGAAGATGCGCGGCGGTGACGATGATGGAGCGCCCGTCGCGGCCCGCGGTCAGCGTTACGCCGGAGGCTGTGCGCCGAACCCCGCCTTCGCGCTCCGCGAAGAGCTGCACCGACGAGGCCAGCGAACGGGCGATGACGTCTTCTTCCGTTTGCTCGGTAGCGGGCCAGGTCGCAATCGCCGCGCCGGCCGCCATGGCCGTCAATGTGCCGAAGACGAATAGACCGAACTTGAGCATGTGCGAACGTATAGCCACAGCGCCCACCCCAGCTTTTGAATCCTGCGTACCTTTTATGCCACTATGGTTAACATACCGTTAGCCGAATTCAGTGGCGGCGGTCACCTCGGGGCCGGAAATCCACAAACTGTGGTAAAAATCACACAGATCATTGATTCGCTTGCCATTATTTCCCAGTAGACGGCTTCAGGCTGACCAGCAGCACGCCTGCCAGCACCAGCACCGCGCCAGCCACCTGGACCAGCGTCAGCGTTTCGTCCAGGCCCACATAGCCCAGGAAGATGGCGGAAACCGGGCCGAGGGCGCCGATCATGGCCACGTCGTTGGCGCCGATCCGCTTCAGGGCCTCGGCGGTCATGAAGATCGGGATGACCGTGCTGACCACGGCGATGAGCACGGCCAGCCCGTAAACCTGCCAGGGCAGATCCAGGGCGGACATGGGCCGCAGGGCGAAGAACTGCAGGATCGCCATCACCCCGGCCACGCTGGTGGCGTAGGCGGCAAACCGCATGGAACCGATGGAATGGACCACATGGCTGCCGATCACCAGATAGACCGCATAGGCCGTGGCGCTGCCGAAGACCAGCATGGCGCCCAGGAAGAAGTTGGCGTTCTCGCCGCCCAGATAGCGCGACGCCACCAGCGCCACGCCGGCATAGGTGACGGCCAGCGCGATCACGTCCCGCCGCTTCACCGGCTTCTTCAGAAACACGGCGGAGAGGATGACGACCAGCGTCGGGTAGATGAACAGGATCAGCCGGCCGATGCCGGCGCCCACATATTGCAGCCCCAGGAAATCCAGGAAACTGGCCAGGTAGTAACCCAGGCAGCCCAGCAGGAACACCACGCCCAGATCCTTGCGCGTCAGGCGCACCCGGCTGCCCCGCTGGGTCCACCAGGCGGCGGCCAGCAGGAACGGCAGGGAGAAGATCATCCGCAGCGCCAGCAGCGTGATGGGATCGGTGACATAGCTGTAGGCGAGCTTGATGAAGACCGGCCGGATGGAGAAGGCGAGGATCGAGACCACCGCCAGCAGCACGCCGACCGCGCGGTAGGCGCCGGCGCCAGGGGCGCGGCCTGGGGATATGCTGGTCATCTGCTGGTCTGCCGTCAGTCCCTGCGCACGCCCACTTCGTAGAGATGCCGCAGGAGATCGGCGGGGTCCTCATACACACGGAACGCCCCGGCCCGCTCCAGCTCGTCGGCGCCATAGCCGCCGGACAGCAGGCCGATGCCCAACGCGCCGGCCCGCCGCGCCGCCAGCAGGTCCCACACGCTGTCGCCCACCACGATGGCCTGCTCGATCGGCATATTGATCTTGGCAGCGGCGGCCAGAAACAGGTCGGGATCGGGCTTGGCGTAGCGCACCTGGTCGCGGGTGACGACAGGCGCCTTGTCGATGTCGATGCCCAGCACCGCCAAGGTCGGCCGCGCGCTCACCACGCGGCCGCTGGTGGCGACGGCCCAGGGGACGCCGGTCTCCGTCAGATGATCCAGCAGCGCCCTGGCGCCCGGCAGCGGCCGGATCTGCGCCGCCCGCCGCGCATAGCCGTCGGCATGGAGGCGGTAAAGCTTCTCCCGCTCTTCGGCCGAAATCTCATGGCCGGTTTCCTGGAGCAGCGCCTTGGTGAACAGCCCGCCGCTCATGCCGATGCGCCGGTGGATGCGCCAGACCGGCAGGCCGATGCCGCAGGAACTCCAGCGCCTCATGCCAGGCCAGCACATGCTGATAGACGCTGTCGACCAGCGTGCCGTCGAGGTCGAAGAGGAAACTCGGCGCTGATGTGGGATTCATCGAGCTGTGTCCAGAAAGCAACGGAGCGATGCGGTCTTACCACATCGCTCCGTATCCGGCTAACAGCCGTCAGATGCGGCCGCGTGACGAACTAGAACTTGCCGGTCTGGTAGTCGCGGAAAGCCTGTTCGATCTCCTCCCGCGTGTTCATCACGAACGGACCGTAGCGCGCGATCGGTTCGCCGATCGGCTGCCCGGCGATAACGACCAGCGCCGCGCCTTCCGGACCGGCGGTGACAGAGACATGATCGCCGCTGTCCAGCAGGGCCAGATGGCCGGCCGTGACATCCGTGCCGCCGATCCGCGCCGTGCCGCCGAACAGATAGGCGAAAGCATGATGCTCGGCGGGCAGGTCGATGCGATGGGCCGCACCGCCCTCGAGCCGCAGGTCCACATAGACCGGGTCAACGGCGATATCGGTGACCGGTCCGGTCACGCCGCCGACCGTGCCGGCGATGACCTTGAGCGTCACGCCGGGCGCCGCCTTGTGCTCGACAAAGCGGTCGGCCGGGATCTCCTGATAGCGCGGCGCGCGCATCTTGTCCTTGGCCGGCAGATTGACCCAGAGCTGAAAGCCCCGCATCAGCCCTTCGGACTGCTGCGGCATCTCCGAATGGATCAGGCCGCTGCCCGCGGTCATCCACTGCACGGCGCCGGGACCGATGACGCCCTCATGGCCCTTGTTGTCGCGGTGCTTCATCAGCCCGTCGAGCATGTAGGTGACCGTCTCGAAGCCCCGGTGCGGATGGTCGGGAAAGCCGGCGATATAGCCGCTGGGATCGTCGGAGCCGAACTCGTCGAACAGCAGGAACGGATCGACCTGCGGCAAGGCCTGGCTGCCGATCACGCGCTTCAGGCTGACGCCGGCGCCGTCGCTGGTCTCCTGGCCGCGGACCAGGCGCAGGACCTTGCGCTCGGTGCTGGCGGCGGCTTTGGTCTTGGTGGCGGTGGTCATGGCGTTACCTTGGTTCCACGGAGAACATTGGCGGCAGGACACCCGGCCGCCCGCCTCCGGAAGCCGCTTATGTGGCACCGCCGGCCGAGGGGCGGCAATATAGGAACCGCCGGGAAACCGCCGCCTTGCGGCCCAGCTTTCCGCATGGCTGCCCTACGCTGACTGCCTAACCCGATTGGCTTGCACGTATTCAGCTAAAGCTTCGATCTCCGCCGTCGTCAGCCGCAGGCCTAGCTTGGTCCGCCGCCATACGATGTCCTCGGCCGTCCGGGCCCATTCAGTCTGCATCAAGAAATCGACTTCGCGGGCCTGCAGATCGGCGCCGAAACATTGACCAAGATCGTCGGGCCTGTTGGCATTGCCGAGCAGTTCAAA
Source organism: uncultured Alphaproteobacteria bacterium (assembly GCA_963851215.1). GTDB lineage: Bacteria > Pseudomonadota > Alphaproteobacteria > Dongiales > Dongiaceae > DATKFM01. Next base: position 500,130 of record CAWKOG010000017.1, on the reverse strand, counting down.
CATGCGCGTGCCGTAGAGCCTTGCATATCGGCTGAGTTGGCGTATCGGCAAGCCCGGATAATCGCGCGTTAGATGAAAGCCGATGTTCTCGTAACCAGCGCCGCCGAAGTCGCCGCCGGGGAGGTGTTCCGTCGCCGTGCGGCTTTGCGATGGGAATTTGAGGAGCGGCGCCAGTTTGTCCACCGCCTGTTCGGCCATCTTGCGGTGGGTGGTGAGCTTGCCGCCGAAGACCGTCAGCAGCGCAGCCTGCCCATCGGCGTGGTCGATCTCGAAGGAGTAGTCGCGGGTCAGGGTGGAGAGATTGGCATCACGGCCGCCACCAACCTCGAACAGCGGACGCACGCCTGCATACTTCCAGACGATGTCGCCGCGGGTCACCGGCCGGCGGAAGAAGCGGTTCACCTCGGCCAGCATATAGTCGATCTCTTTCTCGGCGATCGCGACATCCTCGGGTGCCTGCTTCCCAGGGCTCGTCGGTGGTGCCGATGGAGGTGAAATCCTCTTCATAGGGGAACGCCTCCATCAGGCGGCCGTCGGTTGTCTGCAGGAAATAGCCATGCTCCTCCGGCCATTGCCGTCGCACCACAAGGTGGCTGCCCTTCACCAGCCGTAATTTTCGCGCGGTCTGGAACCCGCCGATGGAGCCCGCGGCCTGCATCACCCAGGGGCCGGCGGCGTTGGCGATGGCGCGGGCCGAAACATCCCGCTGCTCGCCCGTCTCCATGTTCGTCAATCGGCAGCGCCACAGCGCGCCGTCGCGCTCGGCGGAAACGAAAGCATGGCGCGCCAGGATCGTTGCGCCATGCAGTTGCGCGCCCAGCAGGTTGGCGATCACCAGCCGCGCATCGTCACCGCGGCAGTCTGAGTAGGCGAAGCCGCGCCGGAACTCGGCCTTCAACGCCTTGCCGGCGGGATGACGGGCCAGATCCAGCGTTTCCGACGCTGCAAGATGCCGGCGCGGCGCCATATGGTCATAGAGAAACAGGCCAAGCCGGATCATCCAAAGCGGCCGCTGGCCGGTGACGTGGGGCAGCACCAGCCGCAGCGGCCGCACCAGATGCGCTGCCTTGGCCATGAGGATCTCGCGCTCGATCAGCGCTTCCCGCACCATGCGGAAATCATGGGTCTCGAGATAGCGCAGGCCGCCATGGATCAGCTTGGACGACCGCGACGATGTGCCTTCGGCGAAATCCCGCTGCTCCGCCAGGATCACGGCGGCGCCGCGGCCGGCTGCATCGCAGGCGATGGCGGCGCCATTGATGCCGCCGCCGATGACCAGGAGGTCGCAATCCGGCCGGACGTTAGGCGCGTCCATGCTTCTTCCATTGCCGCGTCAGGTCGACGGCAGCGCGCCAATGCGCATAGCGGTCGTCCCAGGGCTCCGTGGCAAAGTTTGTATCGTCGACCGGGCTGCCGCCTCCCATGAGTGGATGGATTTCCTGCGTGCCTTTCCACAGTCCGGCGCCGATGCCCGCCATCAGCGCGGCGCCCAGCGCAGCCACATGGACGGTGGCGGCGCGGCGCAGCGGCGTTTTCAACACCGCGGCCTGCATGGCCATGATCTCATCGCTGCGGGTCATGCCGCCATCGACGCTGACCAGCGTCGCCGCCTTCCCGCTGACGCGGGCCATCGCCTCCAGCACGGCGCGGGTCTGAAAGCAGATGGCCTCCAATCCCGCGCGGCAGATTTGCGCGCGCTCGGAGCCCGCGGAAAGACCGAGGATGGAGGCGCGGACTTCAGCGTCCCACCAGGGCGAACCCAGGCCTTGAAAGGCGGGAACGACGGTGACGCCGCCGGTTTCCCTGACCTCCCGGGCCAACTGAGCGACAGCATCCGGATCGCTGCCGAGGTCCAGGATACGCAGCAGCCAGTCGACAACAGCACCGGCGTACATGACGAAGCCTTCCAGCGCGTAGGCCGGCTTGTCCAACTGCCAGGCGATGGTGGCCAGCAAGCCCTGCCGGTCGCCTGATGGTGGCGCCGCTCCCGCATTGAGCCAGACGAAGCCGCCGGTGCCGAAGCTGGCCTTGAGCATGCCCGGCTCGAAACAGCCATGGCCGAACAGCGACGCCTGCTGATCGCCGAGGATGCCCGTGATCGGTATCTCGGCGCCCAGATGCTCCCTGGCGAAATGCCCGAACGACGCGGCCGACCGCTTGACCTCCGGCCGCCGGGCGATTGTCAGGCCGAAGATGCGGAAGAGGTCATCGTCAAAGCGCAGCCTCGAGATGTCGAACAGCATGGTGCGCGAGGCATTGCCCGGCTCGGTGACATAGGCGCTGCCGCCGGACAGGGCATAGACCAGCCAGCTATCCACGGTACCCCAGAGCGCCTGGCCGTTCGCGAGTTGCGCCCCGATCTCCGGCCGCTCACGTACCAGCCAGCGCAGCTTGGTAGCGGTAAAGGTGGGATCCAGATCGAGCCCGGTCTTTGCCCCGATCTCCGCGCCGGCCTGCTGCACGGCCTGGGCATCGGCCTGGCTGCGGCGGCATTGCCAGACGATGGCCGGATGCAGCGGCCGGCCAGTCGCCGCATCCCAGACCACCAGCGTCTCGGTCTGATTGCAGATTCCGGCGCCGGCGATCTTGCCGGGTGCGACGCCGCCTTGCGCCAGCACATCGCGAATGCAGTCCAGGACATTGCGAAGCATCGCCGCCGGATCCTGCTCGACCCAGCCCGGCTGCGGCGAGCTTGTTGCGATGCGACGCTCGGCGACGGCCCGTATCCGCGCCTGATCGTCCACCAGAACGACCTTGGTGTTCGTCGTCCCCTGATCGATGCCGAGCAGGAACTCCATGCCGCGCGCCATCCCTCAGCGCGGCGAAGCACGCCACGGAGCGGGCTGCTTGGCCGTACGCCAGTGACGGAAGCTCTGCGGAATGTCGATCAAGGGGAAAAGAAGGGGATGACCTGCCTCTGAAGCGCTCAGAATCCACGGTCCCGCCCCGTTAGGCAAGGAAGCAGATGATCGGGCGGCCATGGGACGAGCAAGGTCGACAGACAGCAAAAAACCCGCCGCCGCAAGTGCAATGCGACGGCGGGTGCGGATCCTCTCGAACTGCCTTAGGGCGCGGGCAGTTCCTGTACCTGCATGAATGACGAGGCCGCCGGCTGGGACTCCGCCTCCTGTTGCGGCATCAGGCTCTCGGCGGTCAAAACTGCGATGCTAGCCGTACCCTTGGGCGGCGAGTTGGTCGATGTCTGGAAGGTTGCAGTTGCGCCGGGCGGCAATTGATCCGTGAGCGTACGGAAGGACCAGCGCGAGAGTTCGCGGCCCTGTTTGTCGGTCGCGACCGCGAACATCAACGGCACCTTCTGCGGCGATGACGTGACATTCATCATCTGGCCCCGCAGAACCAACAGCGGCTTACCGCCGACGATCTCCTTTTGGACGTTCAACCCGGAGATTTCGATTGGTCCCAACCCCGTGCTGCGCTGCACGGCCGCCTTTGCGGTAGCTTGTTGCACCGCAGGCTTTGCGGCAGCCTTGGGCTTTGCAGCCACGAATTCGCTGCAGGGACGATAGCTGGCCGGATTCCCGGCATAGCGATCGACGCAGTGCTGGCCGGCATATTGGGTCTTGTCTGCGGCGGCCCAGCCCACGCCAAAGCGCCCGCCCACCTGTTCCACGCCGGTATTGTAAGTGAGAGAATAAAGCCCGGGGGCCAGCGGCTGGTTGGCCGTGACGCGCAATTGGCGCGACGTATCTGAGTCACGGACGACGGTTACTGGGATCCTGTCCTGGGGAAGATTCGCGACAACCCATTCGGATTTGGTCGTCTTCTTGGCCTTGCCGTTGGCGTTCACGACACTCCGGACCTTGGAAACCCGCTGTAGGGAGATGGAATCGGCATTAGGCGGGCGAGCCGCAACCGAGGGATCGATGACCAGAAACTGGACATTGGGAGTGAGGTTTGTTCTTTGGTCCCAGGTCTTGACGATCTTGTCAGGATCCTCATTCAAGCGGCCCGCCTTGCCGTCCTGAACGATATAGATGCCATCAGGTCTTACTGTGGTCTCCTGGGCTGGCCCGCTCGAATCGCTGCCGCAGGCTCCCAATAGGCCAACCAGAGCCACACATGCCGCCGCACGCAGCATTCGTGACACTTCCCTGTCATTCAGCCTGTCCATTTGATTCACCTGCTCCATTCCCGCTTGTGGATTTTGCCTTGGCGGTCGCGCTGCCGCAGGGCCCCTCGACGTACTTGTGAGATTCCCGTGTGACGGTTTCGCCGGTACCGGTGCTGGAGCTGCTTGCGGAGGCCGATGCCGAAACCTTGCAGCCCCCTGTCGTGGATTTGGAAACATTGGCATCGGTTGTCGCCGCAGCTTTGTTACCGGCGGTTGGCATGGCGGTGTCCTCCGCAGAAACTGGAAAGGCCGGATAGAAAACAAGTCCCAGACACAAGGCTGCCACAGGCGCCGCATACCGCAACAAACCAGCCGTTGCCCTATTGGTTCCGCCCCTTCGGGACTTCCTCAGCGAGATTCCTTCCATCGTGCATACTCCCATTTGGTCTTGAATGCGTCGGACAGCCTAACGGCCGGCTCGCTCTTTCGAACGAACCGGCCGTGGCCTCACACCAGGTTACCCGTTTGACTTACCAGAGATTTCCTTCGTCAACGGTGACCTGGGCCGACGCGTTCGCGGTATTGCCGTCGGTGGTGATGATCGGAAGGACGGCCGTTTCACCGGTATCGCCATCGCCGTCACCATCTCCGTCGCCGTCGCCGTCGCCGTCACCATCTCCATCACCGTCGCCGTCTCCATCACCGTCGCCGTCGCCGTCTCCATCACCGTCGCCGTCGCCATCACCGTCGCCGTCGCCATCTCCATCACCGTCACCGTCGCCATCTCCGTCGCCGTCACCGGTGGCTTCGATTTCGACAGCCGCATTGGCGGCCGCGTTGGAAGTGGAGCTTGCTCCGCCGTCTACGCCGGCTTCCGCTGCAGCGGTGGACCCGCCGCTGGCACCGGCGGCAGCGCCATCGCCTTCAGTGTCCGCGGCGGCATCCGCCGTGGCGTCGGCTGAGGTTGCGACATTGCCTTCAGCATCGATCGACGCTGCGGCATCCGACGAGGAGTTCGAGCTCGACGCAGCACTGCCGTCGCCGCTCGAACTCGCGTTCGCTGCCGCCGACGCAGAGGTGTCGGCCGTGGCACCGTCGCCGCTGTCAGCCGATCCTGTGCTGGTGGACGAGGCGCTCGCATCGGCCGTGCCGCCGCCCGTGGTCTGGACATCGGCTTCCGCTGCCGCCTCGGAATGAGATGTCGCGGAGCCAGGACCGCTGGTGGTCTCGCTATCGCCGGTGGCTGCGGCGTGGCCGGCGGCCGTGCCTTCGCCTTCGACGGCCCCGTTCACGGTCGCCGTGGACGTGGTCTCTTCATCGGTAAAGGTCGAGGTCGCACTGGCGGACGCCGAGGCGCCAGGCCCGCTGCCGCTGACATTCACGTCGGCAGTGGCACTCCCGCTGTCGACAGTCGCTCCGCTTTCGGAGTCGCTGGACGTGTCTGTCCCGTCGGAGCCCGCTGCGGAAGCGCCGGCGTTAGACGAAGCGCTGGATCCGCCGGAGCTGGCACTTGATCCAGCATTGGAACTCGCGGACGCGCCCGCGCCTTCCGCGGAGGCGCCGGCACTTGAATTGGAACTCGCTGAACCCCCGCCTGCGCTACCGGACGAATGGCTTTCCGACGACGCACTTGCCGATGCAGCCTCAGCGTTCACCGCCTTGAACTGGATCTGGCTGACGTCGGGTGTAAATGGTGCGGCCATCATGACCAGCGCCAGCGCACTAGCGGAAACCATGAGTCCCAATTTGAAACTCTTGGGGCGTTGCATGGGCATTCTCCTCAACAGTTGTGGAAACGATTAATCCCCTGCGGGACCCAAAGGGCCGCCGCGCCGGCCTGTTTGCACACAACCGGCATAGTGATGACGGTCTGAAGCGGAGAATGTTCCGGAACTATCGGTGGAATCTGGAGGAAAGCGTAACTTGCCACGGCAGGGCCACGGCGTTGCCACAACAGCGGGCTCAGGCAGTCATATCGCCCGATGCGAACTGATCGCGCAGCGCCTTTCGCGCCCGCGACAGGCGGGACATCACGGTCCCGACGGGAATATTCAGGCGCGTGGCCGCTTCGTCATAGGTGGCGCCCAGGGCGGCGATCAACAACAGCACTTGCTGTTGCTCGCGGGGCAGCTTGGCGACCTGCCGCGCGACGTCCCGTAGTTCCAGCCGCAGCTGCGGGGTATGCCGGTCGACCAGCTGGGAGTCGGCGTCTTCAAGCGTCATCGCGCCGGCTTCGCGCGACAGGACCGAAATCCGGTCGACGTAAGCATTCCTAAGTGTTTGAAAGAGATAAGCGCGGAGATCGTCGATATCATCGAGGTGCGGCAGCGCCCGCACCATGCAGTCCTGGGTCAAATCTTCCGCGTCGCTGCTGCGATGCAAGAGGGCCCGGGCGCGGCGGCGAAGATCCGGCAGATGTTGCTCAAGCGCGTGGCTTTTACCCCAAGCAGGCGCTTGGCTCACATCCGGTAGGTTCGGCGTGATCGCCGACACCGTGTGCCGCGCAGTATCCATGGCCGACTCCCTGAGCGAACGCAGACATCACCGCCGTGCCGGCCCCCAGAGATCCAGCGGAGAAGAATTCAGACCCGACGTCCATGTACTCCGTTTGGCGCTGCGGTGCTGTGTGAAGGAAGTGGTATGCTCGTGAAGGAATAGCGCATGCGACAGGAGCGGACGTTTCTTCTAATATGAATATTTTATAGTGCCAGCCGCCTATATATGCCACAGCTGCTGGTCAGAGCGCTTTCGCCTTGTCGCGCAGAACATACTTTCTGCACCTTGCCGGTGGAAGTTTTCGGCAGCGGCCCGAACACGACGGTCTTCGGAACCTTGAATTTGGCCATGTTATTGCGGCAGAAGGCGATGATCTCCTCGGCAGTCGCCACGGCGCCGTCCTTCAGCGTGACGAAGGCGCAGGGCGTCTCGCCCCAATGTTCGTCGGGCCGCGCGACGACGGCGGCCTCGAGCACGAGCGGGATGGCGATAGAGCACGCCCTCCACCTCGATGGTGGAGATGTTCTCGCCGCCGGAGATGATGATGTCCTTCGAGCGGTCCTTCAGCTCGATATAGCCGTCGGCATGCATCACCCCAAGATCGCCGGAATGAAACCAGCCGTCCTTGAAGGCCTCGTGTGAGGCCCTGGCATTCTTCAAATAGCCCTTCATCACCACATTGCCGCGGAAGAAGACCTCGCCCATGGTCGCCGCGTCGGCCGGCACCGGCTGCATGGTCTGGGGATCGGCGACCATCAGGCCCTCCAGCACGGGATAGCGCACGCCCTGGCGCGCCTTGAGCCGGGCCTGCTCCGCCGGCGTCTCCCCATTCCAGGCGTCATGCCATTCGCAGACGACGGCGGGCCCATAGACCTCGGTCAGGCCATAGACATGGGTGATGTGAAACCCCATGCGCTCCATCTTCTCGATCACGGCGGCGGGCGGCGGGGCGGCGGCGGTCATCAGCTCGATGGTCCGGTCGAACTCACGCTTTGACTTGCCGTCGGCGTTGATCAGCATGTTCATGACCACAGGCGCGCCGCAGAGATGGGTGACGCCATGATCGGCGATGGCGGCGAAGATATGCTGGGCATCGACGCGCCGCAGGCAGACATGGGTGCCCGCCTGCGCCGTCACCGTCCAGGGGAAGCACCAGCCGTTGCAGTGGAACATCGGCAGCGTCCAGAGATAGGCGGGATGACGCGGCATGTTCCAGACCAGGATGTTGCTCAGCGCATTCAGATAGGCGCCGCGGTGATGATAGACCACGCCCTTGGGATTGCCGGTGGTGCCTGAGGTATAGTTCAGGGCGATCGCCTGCCATTCGTCCGCCGGCGGCCGCCAATCGAACTGGGGATCGCCCGTCGCGATGAAGCTCTCATAGTCCGTTTCGCCCAGCCGCTTGCCGCCGGGGCCTTCCGGATCGGCGATGTCGATTACCAGCGGCCGCTTTTCCATCAGCGCCAGTGCCTTCTCGATCACCGGTGCGAACTCGGTATCTGTAATCAAAATCTTCGCTTCGCCATGCCGCAGGATGAAGGCGATGGTCTCGGCGTCGAGCCGGTAGTTGAGCGCGTTCAGCACGCCGCCGGTCATGGGCACGCCGAAATGCGCCTCGAAATGGGCCGGCATGTTCGGCGCCATGACGGCCACCGTATCGCCGGCGCCGATGCCGCGCTTGCTCAAGGCCGAGGCCAGCCGGCGGCAACGGGCATAGGACTCCGCCCAGGTAAAGCGCTGCGCGCCATGGATCACCGAGTGCGCTGCGGATAGATCGCCGCCGTGCGGGCAATGAAGGACAGCGGCGTCAGCGGCGTGTAGTTCGCGGCGTTCTTGTCCAGATCGGTGTCGTATTGGCCGCTCATCGATGCCGGACCTCCCGTTTGCGCCGCTTCTTCCCTTGTTGCAGCGGCAGCGCCGAAGCATCATGCCGGACAGCCAATTCGCCGGTCAAAGGAGCCGATATGCAGCTGCATTTGAAGACATGGACCGATGTGGAGGCCTACCTGCAGAAGAGCCAGGGCATCATCATCCCCATCGGCTCGACGGAACAGCATGGCCCCAATGGCCTGATCGGCACCGATGCGATCTGCGCGGAAGTGGTGGCGAAGCGGGTGGGCGAACTGGCCGGCGCTCTGGTGGCGCCCACCATCGCCGTCGGCATGGCGCAGCATCACCTGGCCTTCGCCGGCTCCATGACATTGCGGCCCTCCACCTTGATCGCCGTCGTGCGCGATAACGTCCTGTCGCTGGCGCGCCATGGCTTCCGGCGCTTCTACTTCGTCAACGGCCATGGCGGCAACATCGCCACGGTCACCGCGGCCTTCTCGGAAATCTATGCGGAAACCAGCATGGAGCGCGGCGGCAATCAGCCGTCGCTGAAATGCCGGCTGAAGAATTGGTGGGAAGCCCCGGCGGTCAAGAACCTGTCGCGGGAACTCTATGGAAACTCCGAAGGCAGCCATGCGACGCCGTCGGAAGTCTCCATGACGTGGCATGCCTATCCCGAGGCGGCGCGGCCGATGACCATGGATCCGCCGATCGCGCCGAATGGCGACTTCGCGGATGCGGAAGACTATCGCCGTACCTTCCCCGATGGCCGCATTGGCTCCAATCCCGGCCTGGCGACGGCGGAAGCGGGGGCGCGATTTCTTTCGGTTTCCGCGGAGTTTCTGGCGAAGGACTACAATGACTGGGTGGCGCGCTAGCCGCGCACCGGCCGACCCCCGGGCCTTGGCAAGCCGACGCCGGTTGCGCATGATGCGGCGGCGGGAAAACGCAGCAAGAAGAATCGCCGATCGGGGGACATCGATGGCACGAAAATCGTCGAAGCGCGGCAAGAATCGCGTCAAGCTTCGCGGCGCAAGCCGGCGCGGAAGGCGGCGAAGAAATCCGCAGCCCGCACAAAGTCCAGACTGAAGGCGAAACCGCCGCCCGGCCAAAGCCGGTGCGGCGAAAGACCGCGGCGCGGAAAGCGGCGCCAAAGCGCGCGGCGGCAAAGGCGCGCAAGCCGGCAAAAGCGAAGGCACGCAAACCCGCGGTGAAAGCAAAGGCCCCGGCGCCACGCCCGGCGACGGCCGCGCCTAAGCAGCTTCCCGCAAAGTCCTCCACCTACGACGCCGTCTATGCGCGCTCCCTGTCGGACCCCGAAGGCTTCTGGGCCGAGGCCGCCGAGGGCATCGACTGGATCTTCAAATGGGACAAGGTGCTGGACCGCATCGAACGCGCCGTTCTACCGCTGGTTCGTCGGCGGCCTGCTCAATACCTGCCATAACGCCGTTGATCGCCATGTGAACGCGGGCCGCGGCGATCAGGCCGCCATCATCTATGACAGCCCGGTCACCAACACGGTCCGGACCATCACCTTCCGTCAGCTCAAGGACGAAACCGCGCGCTTCGCCGGTGCGCTGGTGCAGCTCGGCGTGAAGGCCGGCGACCGGGTTATCCTCTATATGCCGATGGTGCCGGAAGCGATCATCGCCATGCTCGGCTGCGCCCGCATCGGCGCCATCCATTCCGTCGTGTTCGGCGGTTTCGCGGCCAGCGAACTGGCGACGCGCATCGACGACTCCAAGCCGAAGGTGATCGTCTCCGCCTCCTGCGGCGTCGAGGTCAATCGCATCATTCCCTACAAGCCGCTGCTGGATGCCGCGATCGCCGAGGCCCATCACCGGCCGCAGCATTGCCTGATCCTGCAGCGGCCGATGGCGAAGGCCGAGCTCAAGCCCGGCCGCGATGTCGACTGGGCCGAAGCCGTGGCCAAGGCGCCGCCCCAGGATTGCGTGCCGGTCAAGGCGACCGATCCGCTCTATATCCTCTATACCTCAGGCACGACGGGACAGCCGAAAGGCGTGGTGCGCGACAATGGCGGCCATGCCGTCGCGCTCAACTGGACCATGCGCAATATCTACGGCATGCGGCCGGGCGAGGTCTACTGGGCCGCGTCCGATGTGGGCTGGGTGGTCGGCCATTCCTACATCGTCTATGCGCCGCTGCTCTATGGCTGCACGACGGTGCTCTATGAGGGCAAGCCGGTCGGCACGCCCGATGCCGGCGCCTTCTGGCGGGTGATCTCCCAGCACAAGGTGAAAGCGCTGTTCACCGCGCCGACAGCGTTCCGCGCCATCAAGCGCGACGACCCCGATGGCGAGCTGATCAAGAAATACGATCTCGAGGAACTTCCGCACGCTGTTCCTGGCGGGCGAGCGCTCCGATCCGGCGACGCTGGTCTGGGCCGAGCAGCATCTGAAGGTGCCGGTCATCGATCACTGGTGGCAGACGGAGACCGGCTGGACCATCGCCGCCAACTGCATCGGCATCCAGCATCTGCCGGTGAAGCATGGCTCGCCGACGCGCGCCGCGCCGGGCTGGGACCTGCGGGTCTTCGACGAGAAGGGCAAGAACGTGAAGCCGGGCGATATCGGCGCGCTGGTCGCGAAGCTGCCGCTGCCGCCGGGAAGCTTCCCGACATTGTGGAACGCCGACGACCGTTACGTGCGCTCCTATCTCAGCGAGTATCCCGGCTACTACAAGACCGGCGACGCCGGCTACATCGACGAGGACGGCTACGTCTATGTGATGACCCGCACCGACGACGTGATCAATGTCGCCGGCCACCGCCTCTCCACCGGCCAGATGGAAGAGGTGCTGGCCTCCCATGCGCGATGTGGCGGAGTGCGCCGTCATCGGCGCGGCCGACGAACTGAAGGGCCAGGTGCCGCTGGGCTTCCTGGTGCTGAAGGCGGGCGTGACGAGAGCCGACGGCCGACATCGTCAAAGAAGTCGTATCAGCTGGTGCGCGAGCGCATCGGACCCGTCGCCGCCTTCAAGACGGCAGCCGTCGTGAAGCGCCTGCCGAAGACCCGTTCCGGCAAGATCCTGCGGGGCACGATGCAGAAGATCGCCGACGGCCAGGACTACAAGATGCCGGCGACCATCGACGATCCCGCCATCCTCGGCGAAATTACTGAAAGCCTCCGCGCGATCGGCTATGCTCACCACCATGAGCAGACATAGGAGTTTTTCGTCATGACTTCAGCGCACGGCGGCGGCTGCCTTTGCGGCGCCCTCCGCTATGAATTTCCCGGCCCGCCGAAATGGGTCGGCTTTTGCCATTGCCAGAGTTGCCGCCGCAACACCGGCGCGCCGATGGCTGCCTTCGTCGGCCTGCCGCGGGAGCAATTCCGCTATGTGAAGGGCACGCCGGTGCGCTTCGAGTCATCGCCGCAAGTCCACCGCAGCTTCTGCGGCAAATGCGGCTCGCCCATCACCTATGAGTTGGTGCGCTGGGCCGACGAAATCCACATCAACATGGGCACGCTGGACCGGCCGCAGGATTTCCAGCCCACATTCCATGTCCATGTGGCCGAACAGATCCCCTGGCTGCATATGGGTGACGATCTGCCCCGCTTTGCCGCCGTCCGGCAGCGGCGCCCAGCCGCTCGATCCCGTCGAAGAAGGGCGCCTGACGGCATCTGCAACCTTCCAATCTGGAGTCACCATGAGCCCCACCGCCTTGTTGAAGTCCCTCGGTTTCTCTGCCTGCGCGCCTGCGCACCGGCGATATATCGTGCATTCGCCGATCGACGGCCGGCTGCTCGGCCGGCTGAAGTCGCAGCGTCCGGCCGAGGTCGCAGCCGCCATCGGCCGCGCGCAGTCGGCCTTTGCCGAATGGCGCAATGTGCCGGCACCACGGCGGGGCGAGTTGATCCGGCTGTTCGGCGACGAACTGCGCGCCGCCAAGGCGGAGCTGGGTGCACTGGTGACGCTGGAGACCGGCAAGATCCTGGAAGAGGGCAAGGGCGAAGTGCAGGAGATGATCGACATCTGCGACTTCGCCGTCGGCCTGTCGCGCCAGCTCTACGGCCTGACGATCGCGTCGGAGCGGCCGGGCCATCGCATGATGGAGACCTGGCATCCGCTGGGTCCCGTCGCCGTCATCACCGCGTTCAACTTTCCGGTCGCCGTCTGGTCGTGGAACTGCGGCGCTCGCCCTCGTCTGCGGCGATCCCGTGATTTGGAAGCCGTCGGAGAAGACGCCGCTGACGGCGCTCGCCTGCGGCAAGCTGTTCGAGCGCGCGGCGAAGCGCTTCGGCGGCGTGCCCGAGGGCCTGCTGGAGATCGTCATCGGCGGCCGCGCCGTCGGCGAGAAGCTGACCGACGATCCGCAGAGTGACGATGGTCAGCGCCACCGGCTCGACGCGCATGGGCGGGCAGGTGGGGCCGCGGGTCGCCGCGCGCTTCGGCCGCTGCCTGCTGGAACTCGGCGGCAACAACGGCATGATCGTGGCGCCCTCGGCCGATCTGGATCTGGCGCTGCGGGCGATCTGCTTCGCCGCCGTCGGCACGGCGGGCCAGCGCTGCACCAGCTTGCGGCGGCTGATCGTCCATGAGGATGTCTATGGCAAGCTGCTGCCGAAGCTGAAGCGCGCCTATGGCAGCGTGAAGGTGGGCGATCCCCGCGACGGCAAGACTCTGGTCGGGCCGCTGATCGACCGCGGCGCCTATGAGAAAATGCAGAAGGCGCTGAAGCAGGCGGCCGCCGATGGCGGCAAGGTCACCGGCGGCGAGCGGCTGTTGTCGCGCCGCCATCCCGACGCCTACTATGTGCGGCCGGCCATCGCCGAGATGCCGAAGCAATCGGAGATCGTGCGCGAGGAAACCTTCGCGCCGATCCTCTATGTCATGAAGTACCGCCGCTTCGACCAGGCGCTGGCGATGCACAACGACGTGCCCCAGGGTCTTGCCTCCTGCGTCTTCACCACCAATATGCGGGAGGCGGAGGCCTTCATGTCGGCTGGCGGCAGCGATTGCGGCATCGTCAATGTGAATATCGGCCCCAGCGGGGCCGAGATCGGCGGCGCGTTCGGCGGCGAGAAGCAGACCGGCGGCGGCCGCGAGTCCGGCTCCGATGCCTGGAAGGCCTATATGCGCCGCGCCACCAACACGATCAACTATTCCCGCGCCCTGCCGCTGGCCCAGGGCATCAACTTCGACGTCGCGAGCTAGAACATTGAGCCTGCATTCGCGCCAGCTTCATCTCAGTCCGTCTCGTCGGCGTGCTCGATGTGCATTGCCGGCCGGAGACGCTGGCCTGCGGCTGCGAGGAATGCGCCAGCCGCCATCTGCTGGTGTTGCCGCGCCGCGGCGCCTTCGTGCTGCACGAAGACGGCAAGCGCGCGGTCGTGGATACGAACCAGGTGACTTTCTTCAATGCGGGTCATCCGCACCGGATCAGCCATCTGGATATTGCCGGCGATGATTGCACCGCACTCTCGTTCTGCCGATGATCTCCTGGACGAGGCTGCGGTACAGCGGGCGTTCGCCGCGAACAGTCGCGAAAGCGGCCATTTCCGGCGCTCTCAGGCGCCGGTCGGCCCTGACTTGGCGCTGAAGAGTCAGATGTTCTTTGCCGATCTGAATCACGGCGACAAATCCGCTCTGACCACCGAGGAACGTGCCTGTGGAACTTCTGCGCCTGCGCTTTTGCGGCGATCCGCCCGCCGCGGCGGGGCGCAGGCGCTACGCCAAATCCACCCCGCGCGCGCCGCACCGCGCCTAGCGGCCCAGGAATGGGTGACGGCGCGGCCGTTCGAGAACTGGACTCTCGGCGAACTCGCCGGGAGCGTCGGCAGCTCTCCATATCATCTGCTCCGCCTGTTTCGCGCCGAGACCGGCTCGACGATCCATCAATACCGGATGCAGCTGCGGTTGACCGCCGCGGCGCGGCACGATTCTGGATGGTTGTGACGATCTCACCGCCCTGGCGCTGGACCTCGGTTTCTCCAGCCACAGCCATTTCACCGACGCCTTCCGCCGCCGCTTCGGCATGGCGCCCTCGTCGTTGCGGGCCCGCACAACCTCCGCCCAGCGCGCTGCTCTGCGCAAGAATTCGACAGCGCCCGTCCGGCCGATCCGGCAGATTCCAGAGAACGCCGGGCCCCAACTTGCCGGCCCGCGAAAATCAGGAGATCCGCCGATGGACCATTTCCCGATGATGGCCCGCTTCAATCGCTGGGTGAATGAGAAGATCTATGCCGAGGTGGCGAAGCTGGACGATGCCGCCTACCGTGCCGACGCCGGCCTGTTCTTCGGCTCGCTGCATGCGACGCTCAACCATATCCTGATCGTCGATCGTCTCTGGACCGGCCGCGTCGAAGGCATCGACCGCGGCGTGAAATCCCTCAACCAGATTCTCCATGACGACTTCAATCGCTGCAAACCGCGCGGCGCGAGGAGGATGCGCGCCTGATTGCCCTGATGGACCGGCTGACGCCGGAGCAACTGCAGGCGACCGTGCGCTACACCAGCGCCGACGGAACGCGCCGCATGGAGGCGCGCGTCTGGGACATGCTGGCGGGGATGTTCAACCACCAGACCCATCACCGCGGCCAGATCTACAGCGTGCTGCTGCAGCGCGGCCAGAAGCTGCCGGATATCGACCTGATCTACTATCTTGTAGAGGTCGGCCAGGCCAAGATGGCGGCCTGACACGCGGGCGCTTAGGGCTGCGGGTCGCCCGATCCCGGCAGGAACTTGCTGATATCCAGCGTCTTGCGCGACATGCTGTCCTCGCCTTCATCCGCCTTGCCGGCCTCGATCGTCGCCTGTTCGGTTCCGGCGGCGGTCTTCGACATGGCCTTGCGCGCGCGCAGCACGGCGGCGTTCAGGTCGGTCTGGCTGCAGAGCCCCAGCAACACAGGATCCCGCGGGCGCAGATTGGCGAAGTTCCAATGGCTGCGGTCGCGTACGGCGGCGATGGTCTGCTTTGTGGTGCCGATCAGCTTGGAGATCTGGCTGTCGCTCAGCTCGGGGTGATGGCGGATCAGCCAGGCCACCGCATCGGGCTTGTCCTGGCGCTTGGCGACCGGGGTATAGCGCGGGCCCTTGGTGCGGGGCGCGGGCAGGGGGATGTCGACCTTGGCCATCTTCAGCCGGCCGTCGGGATCGCCTTCGCAGCGGGCGATCTCCTCCTTCGACAGCTGGCCGTTCAATGTCGGGTCCAGCCCGACGATGCCCTGGGCCACTTCGCCATCGGCGATGCCCTGAACCTCCAGCGTATGCAGGCCGCAGAAGTCGGCGATCTGTTCGAAATTCAGCGTCGTGTTCTCCACCAGCCAGACCGCCGTCGCTTTGGGCATCAAGAGCCGGGCCATGATCCATCTCCTTGCAAAACCGTAAGTTTCTTGCCCTGCGGCCCACCGGCGGCACCGGCAAGCCACGGCAACTCCAAGCACCAGATTTTCAGGAGATGCCGAATTAAGGCGTGGGTGGAATAGCCCAATTTCCGGGGCGAGTCGAGGGTCGGCTGCCGGTCGCGGACCGGCCGGGACCACCTCCTGCGGCAATCGGCCTGCTGCAATTGAAACACATTATTAGTTGCAGCCCAGCGGGGCGATATTGATAATGACTCTCATATCGGGACCGGTGCCTTCCGCCGTTCCCTGCAGGAATTCCGCCCATCCGAATGCCCAAACGAAAAATCCAACCGAAGAACGAGGAACGACAAATGAAGTTTCCTTGGCTTGCCCTGATCGCCGGCGCCGCTCTGGCGCCGGTGGCCTTCACCGCGACCGCCAGGAGCCGACGATGTCACCGGCGCCGCCGTCATCCAGCATTATGGCGATGTGGCTGCGGCCATGTATGGCGATGCCCTTGCGGCCGCCCAGGATCTGCAAGCCGCCGTCGATGCCTTCATCGCCGCGCCATCGGCCGATACCCTGGCCGCCGCGCGCCAGGCCTGGATCGCCTCGCGCCCCTGGTATCAGCAGACCGAGGGCTTCCGTTTCGGCAACGCCATCGTCGATGATTGGGAAGGGCGGGTGAATGCCTGGCCGCTGGATGAAGGCCTGATCGACTATGTAGACACGAAGTCCTATGGCGACAGCTCCGACGAAAATCCGCTCTATGTCGCCAACGTCATCGGCAGCAAGGAAATCCGCATCGGCAACGATACGGTCGATGTCTCGACCATCACGCCCGACGTGCTGAAGACCCTGCAGGAAGGCGGCGGTGTCGAGTCCAATGTCGCCATCGGCTATCACGCCGTCGAATTCCTGCTCTGGGGCCAGGATCTCAACGGCACCGGCCCGGTGCCGGCAATCGCGCCGCCACCGATTTCGACGTCAACAACTGCACCAACGGCAATTGCGACCGCCGCGCCGCTTATCTGAAGGCTGCGACCGATCTGCTGGTGGCCGATCTGCAGGAGATGGTGGCGAACTGGCAGGCGGGCGCCGCCGCGCGCAAGGATCTGGACGCCAAGGGCGAGGAGGGCGCGCTGGCCACCATCCTCACCGGCCTCGGCTCGCTGTCCTATGGCGAGCTGGCGGGCGAGCGCATGAAGCTCGGCCTGATCCTCCATGATCCCGAGGAGGAGCATGACTGCTTCTCCGACAACACCCACAACTCCCACTACTACGACGAAGCCGGCATGGCGGCGATCTACAGCGGCAACTACACCCGCCGCGACGGCTCGGTGCTGGACGGCCCGGGCATCGGCGATCTGGCGGCGGCCAAGACTCCGGAAAAGGCGGCGGCGCTCGACGCGCTGATGGCCGATGCGCTGGCGAAGCTGAAAGCGGTCAAGGACCGGGCCGACAGCGGCACGGAAGCCTATGACCAGATGATCGGCGACGGCAATGCGGAAGGAAACGCGCTGGTCCAGGCGGCGATCGATGGCCTGGTGGCGCAGACCCATGGCATCGAGGCTGTCGTGGCCGACCTCAAGCTGGCCATCACGGTCGAGGGTTCCGACAGCCTGGACAATCCGTCCGCCGTCACCACTGAATGACGCGCCATCGCCGGCAGCCGGCGCACCGGGGAACGCCCAGCGTCCCCGGCCGCCGGGCCGGCGGATGTAACTGCGAACAGCCCAGGCATCGGCCCCCGGAGTGGCCAGCATGATTCCGCGGCGAAGATTTCTCACAACGATCGGCGGTGCGGCCGCCGCGGCGGCATTGCCGTTTGCTAGCGGCCGCGAACGGCGCAATCGGCGTTATCAGGTGTGCTCGCGCCGCTGCCGTTCGCTATGGAGCAGGGCGTCAAGACCTTCCGCCTGCGCTCCCGCCAGGTCGCACTTGCCCTTGCTGGGCGCAGACGGCCCGCTATCGCAGCTCTGGCTTTATGCCGAGGCGCCGCTGCCGGTGATCCGCGCCACGCGGGGCGAACCCGTGCGCATCCGTTTCACCAACGATCTGCCGTACTGAACATTCCAGCATCCATTGGCATGGCATCCGCGTACCCAATGCCATGGATGGCGTGCCCTACATCACCCAGAAGCCGGTCGAGCCCGGCGGCGGCTACGTCTATGAGTTCACGCCACCCGATGCCGGGACCTTCTTCTTCCATCCCCATTGCAACGAAGCGGGACAGGTGGGGCAGGGGCTCGCCGGCCTCTTCATCGTCGATGGCGATGCAACGGCGCCGTTCGATGACGATATCATTCTCGCCGCCAAGGATTGGCGCCTGGCGCCCGATGGCACCTTCCTGCCTTTCAGCACCATCAGAGGGCGCCAGCCGCGCCGGCACCTTCGGCACGGTCCGGACGGTCAATGGCGCCGCGGCTTTCGCGCGCACCGTGCCGGCATCGGCCGATCTCCGCCTGCGCCTGCTCAATCTGGATTCGACGCGGGTTATCGAAGTCGGCATCGAGGGCGCGGAAGCGCAGGTCATCGCCATCGACGGCAATGCGGTGACGCCATTTCCGCTGGACACCTGGCGCATGGGACCGGCGATGCGGCTGGACCTCGCGGTGCGCTCGCCGCCGACCGGCGCGGCCTTCAAGCTCATCGACTACGGCGCTTCGGAACTCTACGACCTCGCGGTGCTGACGGCGGAAGGCGCCCGCGATGCGCGCAGGCCCGTTCCAGCCGGCGCCGCTGCTCGCCTCGCCGATCCCCGCACCCGATCTCGCCGGCGCGGAGACCCAGACCTATCTCTTCGGCGCCGCGTCGGACTCGATCGCCAGCTTCGTCGACTCCCTCGATCCCGACGATCCGCTGTCTGCGGTAATCCTCGACAGCCTCTGCACCGGCGATCGAGACTTTCTGGTCGATCAACAAGCTGTCCTGGCCCCGCGACGGCCATGAGAAACTGCCGCCGCCCCTGGCCCGGCTGCAGGCCGGCAAGAGCTACCGGTTCATCCTGCAGAACGGCACGCCCCATCCTCACCCGATCCATCTCCATGGCCATACCTTCACGGTGCTCAGCTCCAGCAAGCGGCCGCTGCCGGTCAGCATCAAGCCGACACGGTCCTGGTCGCGCCGAAGGAGCGCGTCGAGATCGCCTTTGTCGCGCGCGCTGGCGATTGGATGTTCCATTGCCATATCCTGGAGCATCTGGAGACGGGCATGATGGGCTATCTGAGAATCGCATGAAGCGCGCCGTCCTGGCTGCCATGCTGCTGGGCTGCGGTCGGCGCACCCGCGCTTGCCGGCGATCTCGATACCGTCGCCGGCAAGGCGCTGTTCGAGCGCGCCTGGATCGCCGCGCCCGCTTCCACTGACGCCGCCGACGGCCTCGGCCCGCTGTTCAACGGCAAGGCCTGCAGCTCCTGCCACAAGGAGGCGCGGGCGGCGCGTTTCTTCGACGCTCGACGGCCGGCTGGTGACACGCGGGCTCGTCGTGCGGCTGGCGACGCCTGACGGAGCACCCCATCCGCTCCTCGGGTCAGCAACTTCAGGACCGCGCGGTGCCCGGCCTGATGCCCGAGGGCGAAGTGCTGGCGAGCCTCGAGGGCGACCGGCTGATGGTGCAGATCAAGACCTTGCTCGATCCCCTGAAGGATCCCTTCGTCTATGAGCCCCGCGTGGCGCCGTCACTGCGCGGCCGCGGCCTGCTGGAGCGGATCGACGAGCAGCGCCGTTCTCGCGCTCGCCGATCCCGATGACCGCGATGGCGACGGCATCTCCGGCCGCGCGCGCCTGATCGAGGGCGAAGACGGCGTCGCGCGCGTCGGCCGCTTCGGCGCCAAGGCCACGGCGGCGACGCTGGAAGCGCAGACCGCCGACGCAGCCTCGATCGATCTTGGCCTGTCGTCGCCATACAACCATTCGCCCTACGGCGATTGCACGCCGGCGGAAACCGACTGCCTGCGCATGGCCACCGGCCAAAGCGACAGGCTCGATGGCGAAGAGATGTCGGCGGAGATCGTGCGCCTGATCGCCGCGTATGTACGATCCCTGCCGCCGCCGAAGTATCAGTCTGACTGCCGAAGCGGAGCGCCTGCTGGCAAGCCAGCGGCTGCACAGCCTGTCATCATCCGAACATGCCGGATGCGCAAGGCAATCTCGCTGCCTCGTTCACACCGACCTGCTGCTGCACGATCTCGGCGCGGAGAGCCGCGGGCAAGATCGGCGACGATGTCGCCACCGCCGCCGAATGGCGCACCGCGCCGCTGATCGATCTCGACCCCATGCAGGGCAAGCGCCGCTATCTCCATGGCGGCGAAGCGGCAACGCTGGACCAGGCCATTCGCCTGCATGGCGGCGAAGCGGCGAGGGCGCGCGACCTCTATCTCGGCCTCACGGCGGAAGAGCGCGCGACGCTGTTGGCATGGCTGGCGAAGCTGTGATGTTGCTCATGCCTCTAATGTCCCCTCTCCCCTTGGGGGAGAGGGGCAGGGGTGAGGGGTCCGGCGCCGGCAGGCGCTCAATAGAGAAGCCTTAGTGACCACGCTTAGATCTATGGATCGCGAATGCATTGGCGTGGAAGGTGAGAAAGACTCGTTGCGCGCTCGCGCGCGGAACCCCTCACCCCCTGCCCCCTCTCCCCCAAGGGGAGAGGGGATTTTGGCTCGTCGAGCAACTCGAAGCGCCGCATCATAAAGTGTTTGCGCTCCTCCTGCTCACACTTCACCCCGCGCACGCACATGCATCCGCCGACGATCTCCTCCGCCGCGTCGTCGATGAAGTCATCGTCCCCGGCTACGCCAATCTTGTCACGCCGCCGAAGCACAGCAGGCGCAATGGCAGAGCTTCTGCCCGGCGCCTTCGCCCGCCGGCCTGGCATCGCTCCGCGACGCCTATCACCGCACGGCCGACGCCTGGTCGTCGATCGAGCTGGTCCACTACGGCCCGATCGCCGAGGATTTCCGCGGCGAGCGGCTGAGCTTCTGGCCCGAGCGCAAGAATGCGGTCGATAAGGCGCTGAAGGCATCGCTGGCCAAGGCCGACGATGCGTCGCTGGCGCCGGAAACCTTCCGCAAGGGCAGCGCCGGCGTGCAAGGGTTGCCGGCCTTGGAGCGCCTGCTGTTCTCCGAAGGCGCCGGCGAAGCCGATTTCGCCGGCAGCCCGGAAGCGGAGTTCCGCTGCCGGCTGGGAAGCGCGATCGCCGCCAACATCCTCGCCATCGCGCAGGAAGTGCAGGCGGGCTGGGTCGACGGCGACAACGCCATCGCCAAGCGCCTTGCCGCGCCGGAGATCGCCGGCGGCCTGAAGGCGGCGCTGGCCACCGATCTGCTCGGCGCCTATGTGCTGATCAAGGACAAGAAGCTCGATCCCGCCATGGGCAAGGATCCCGCCGACACGCGGCCGAAGATGGCCGAGGGCTGGCGCAGCGGCCGTTCGCTGCGCGCGATTGCAGCTCAATCTGGAGTCCACCGGCGCCATCCTGAAGATCCTCGCCGACGGCATGCCCAAGCAGGACAGCAGCGCGCTGCGCAACAACGACACCGCGCTGCGCGTTGCCAAGCGCCTCAGCGGCTGATCTCGGCTAGCTTGGCCGCAGGGCCGCAGCGGCGCGACCTCATCCTGCTGCGCGATGCGGCCGATGCCGCGGGCAAGCGCGCGTTCGAAGAAGTGCCTTTCGTGCTGGGCGTGACCGTGGGGTTCAACAGTCTCGATGGCGATTGACCGCCGGACATTTCTGCCAGGGCCTCGGCGGCGCGGCGGCGCTCTCCGCCTGGCCGGCGCGCGCCGTAACGGCGCCGGCGGCAAGCTACGTCGGTTGCCGATTGAAGGGCGAGGGTTCCGGCAGCGCGGCCGCCTTCGATCTATCGGGCCGCGAGCTGTTCGCTGTGGATCTTCCCGCCCGCGGCCACGACATCGCGCTGCGGCCTGGTTCGCGCGAGGCGGCGATTTTCGCCCGCCGCCCCGGCACCTGGTTCGTCGTCGTCGACAGCGGCACCGGCAGACATCATCCGGCAACAAACTGCGACCGAGGACCGCCACTATTTCGGCCATGGCGTCTATTCCGCCGATGGCAATCTCCTCTATGCCACCGAGAACGACACGCAGACCGGCAACGGCATCATCGGCATCTACGATGCGGCGTCGGACTACCGAGCGCGTTGGCGAGTTTTCTTCCCAGGGCATCGGCCCGCACGATATCGCGCTGCTATCAGATGGCCGGACATTGGTGATCGCCAATGGCGGCCTGATGACACTGCCGGACAGCGGCCGCGAGGTTCTCAACCCCAACTCCATGCGCTCCACGATCGATCTCGTCGACCGCGAGAAGGGCGATCTTCTGGCGCGGTTCGAGCTCGCCGCGTCCTGCCGCGATCTCAGCCTGCGCCATCTGGCGCTCACGGCCCGCGGCGACATTCTCTTCGGCGGCCAGTATCAGGGCGAGGCCGTGGATCTGCCGCTGCTGGCCGGCATGATCTCATCCAGCGGGAAAATGAGCATGCTGCCGACGCCTGACGAGGACCTCGCGGCGCTGGAGAACTACATCGGCTCCGTGGCGGTAGACCGCGACGGCGAAATCCTCGCCGCCACCAGTCCCCATGGCAACCGCATCGCCTTCTGGAACATCCGCAGCGGCGAGTTCATCGGCTCCCGCCGCATGGCCGATGTCTGCGGCATCGCTGCCGCGGCCCACGCCGCCGAATTCGTCGCCAGCTCGGGCAATGAGGGTTGCGCCGTTCTCAATCTCTCGCCCGGCCACGCGCCGGCGATCGATTCGGCGCCGCTTGCCGGCCTGCCGCTGGACGTCTGGGACAATCATTTGGTGATGCTGTCCTAGCGCGCCGGCGCTTTAGGGCTGCAGTTCCTGCTGCTCCATCGACATGACCAGGCCGCCGGCCCCGCCGGGAATGTTGCGCGCGGCGATGTCCCGGAAGCTTTTCGTTGCGCCGATGATCGCCATGCCTTCGGCGCTGAAAGTCTGCTCATTGAAGACGCGTTCGGCCAGCAAGGGATTGGTCAAGGCCTGGGAGAAGGCGTCGATGGCCACCATGCGGCCGATCAGCGGCGGCACCACCGACCGCTCATCCGCGTCTTCGGCGAAGAGGCCGACAAAGTATTCCACTTTCTCGATGTCGTTGCCGTATACGCGGCGCAGTCCTTCGACGACCTCGGGATCGCCGCTGATCTGCTCGAAGCGTGTCAGCCGCGGGTACCGCATCGCCTCGCGATAATCGTTGTAGGACGCGAGGCCATTGTCTCGACCCTGCTTGATCGAGTCCCGTTCGACGCTGAGCAGGCTGGGCGTGCTGTTGAAGAGACCGAGGCGGCCGGCGGGCTGGCGGCTGGCCTGGTCGAGGGTGCGGCCCAGGCCGGCCTGCAGCAGGAGCCTGTTGTCGAGGAACGTGGTGGCGATGGGAATCTCCTGTCCGTTGAACGCGAACGCGTCGGGGATCAGGCCATGCCAGCGATACAGAAGATTGAATTCGGAGGCGATCCAGTTCGCCTTGTTCCAGCCGGCATTCCAGGCGGCCTGCGGATTCGCCCGCAGCCTGAACCAATAGGGCGAAATGTGATTGATGTACTCCTCGACCACCAGCTTGATCAGCAGAACGATGACGATGTTGCGGGTCGTCTCGAAGACCCGGTCGTCATCCCAATCTGGATGGGCCTTTTCCAGCATGCCGGCAATCCGGTTATGCTCGCGCAGGAACAGGGTGTTCAAGGCGGCGGTCACCAGCGTGGCGTTGGCGCGGTCGCCGCCAAAGGCGAAGATCGTGTCTCGCCGCGCCGCCTCCCAGCTTCCATCGAAGCGCAGCGGCAGCGGCAGGCGCGAGAACTCGGGCTTCTTGGTCACGCCATCGGCTTCAATCAGCCGGGGCGCGTATTCTTCGGCGCCGATGAATTCCGACTTCAAGCGGCCTTTCCTGCCTTTTGCCTGCGAGCAGCAGCGAAGCTGCAGAGTTACGTCGTGGTTGAGGCCGTAGAGCGGATTCGCGTCGATCTGATGATTTCGAGTAGGTCTTGCGCCGGTCCGCGCTGTCGGTCATCAGGAATCCATCGGTGAACCATTGCGCAAACGACGCAAAGAGCAGCGTGGATTTGGTCGATAGCCTGCCGGCGCCGCCCGGCTTCCGCTGGAACAGCTGCGTCACATCGGCGAGGTCCGGCAAGCCGTCCTGCGACTTCTGCGGCAAGTGCCGGCCGCTCCAAGTGCGGTCGGTCAGCGAGCGCCAGGACGTATAGTCCGTGAATGTCGAGTATTGAAACGGCCGGGCTTTGGTCTTCTTCACCGCCACGTCGATGATCTTGCCATTGACGAAATCGCCGAGCCGTCTGCTCCGGTTCAGCCATAGCCAGACGGGCTTGAAATGAGTCAGGACAAAGGTCTCGACCCTGTTGCGGAATCCATCCCGGCTGGTATCGCGTTTCGCCATGCTATGCCCCGATGTTGACTAACCCTGCGGTTCGCCGGCCCGGCAAGATTTCCGTGGCCGCGGCGTCAGGCCTGCGGTCAGGAGGTTGCCTGTAGCTTTGGTGGCGATCGCCGATCGCATGCCTGCGGTCGTGCCGGGCAAGTACGCCGGGACACTAGCACGCATCGGAATTGTTTCGCCCTCCCAAATGGGGGGAGTGGAAGCAGTTGGGATTGGAGGATCTGATGTTCGTGCGATTGGCGGTGCAAGTTTGGTCGTAGATTTGTGCGGAACTCTACTTCTGCCCCGTCACCAGCACGATCTTCCCCACATGGGCGCTGCTTTCCATCAGGCGGTGCGCATCGGCGGCTTGCGCCAGCGGAAAAGTCTTGTGAATGACCGGCGCGATCTTTCCGGACTCCAGCAGCGGCCATACCTTCTCTCGCAGCGACTGCGCGATCTCGCCTTTCTGAGCGACCGAGCGCGGCCGCAGCGTCGAGCCCGTGAGCGTCTGCCGCTTCATCATGATCGGCGCCAGATTGATCTCCGCCTTGCTCCCTTTCAGGAAGGCGATCTGCACCAGCCGCCCGTCCATTGCCAGGCAGGACAGATTCTTCGGGATGTAGTCGCCGCCCACCATGTCCAGGATCACGTCGGCGCCCTTGCCCTCGGTCGCCTCCATCACCTTGGCGGCGAAATCCTCGGTCCGGTAGTTCACCGCGATATCCGCGCCCAGCTTGCGGCAGGCCTCGCATTTCTCGTCGCTGCCCGCCGTGGCGATCACCCGCGCCCCGAACGCGTGGGCAAGCTGGATCGCCGTGGTGCCGATGCCGCTGCTGCCGCCATGCACCAGGAAGGTCTCGCCGCGCTGCAGCCGCCCGCGGTCGAACACATTGGTCCAGACGGTGAAGAAGGTCTCCGGCAGGGCGGCAGCGTGGATCAGGTCCAGCTTGCCCGGCACCGGCAGGCATTGCGGCGCCGGCGCCGCGCAATACTCGGCATAGCCGCCGCCGGCCACCAGCGCGCAGACGCTGTCGCCCACTTTCCAGGCACCCGCGCCGTCGCCGACCGCCACGATCTTCCCGGCCACTTCCAGCCCGGGAATGTCCGATGCCCCCGGCGGCGGCGCATAGCCGCCCTGGCGCTGCAGCACGTCCGGCCGGTTCACGCCGGCCGCCGCGACCTCGATCAGCACCTCGCCCGCGCCGGGCGCCGGCACCGGCCGCCGGCCTGGCTTCAGCACCTCCGGCCCGCCGGGCTGGGCGATTTCGATGGCGGTCATGTCGCGCGGCAAGGGGGCGGCCATGGGGTTTCCCTGGATGATTTCGTTGCGGAAGGCGGGGCGCGGTTTCGTTTATTATGGACGGCAGGCCGGGACAACCCGGGGTATCGGCGTCGACAAGGGAGGCAGGCATGGACATCGAAGACCTGGAACCGCGCAAGAAGATCATTCCGCCGGTCAATCTGGACGTGATGTCGGTCGAGGAGCTGAACGACTATGTGCACGCCCTGGAGGCCGAAATTGCCCGCACCAAGGTAAAGATCGAGGCGAAAAAAGCCCATTTGGGCGCTGCCGCCACCCTGTTCAAATCATCTAACTGATTGAAATATCTAGATTCACGAATCCCAATTTTTCCAAACGTCGTTAACCATAGCTTAACGGATTGGGGCCTAGTTTGGCAGCGTCGATCCCTGCCATGGGGATCATTCCAAGGGTCTCTTTGATCCTTGTTGACGCCTCCCTGTCTAACTTGACCGCCGGCTTCGACCCCGGCGGTTTTTTTTCGTCCAGGGCCCCAAAAAATCGGTTCGCTAGGATGATGGCGCTTGCAAGCAAAAAATGAGCGCTCATGGAAATTTCTCGGCTTGACGCTAGAAACCGTCGTCAATAGCGTCCCACCCACGGCAAGTTACACAGGTTGAGGCTGCAACAAGAATATAGGCCGCCGCCCACGGGCAGGCGGCCTTTCTTTTTGCCATCAGGCAGGCGATAGAACTCCGCAGATGCTGCGTCCCCAGCAGCGCGCGCCGCCGAAAGTAACCATCATGGCCGATCCCAAATTCCTGCATTTCGACAGCCTCAGCCTGCATGCGGGACAGGAGCCCGATCCCGTCACCGGTGCCCGCGCCGTGCCGATCTACCAGACGACGTCCTACGTCTTCCGCGATACCGATCATGCGGCGGCCTTGTTCAATCTGGAGCGGCCGGGGCACCTCTATTCCCGCATCTCCAACCCCACGGTCGCGGTGCTGGAGGAACGCATCGCCGCGCTGGAAGGCGGCGTCGGCAGCGTTTGCACGGCCAGCGGCCAGGCGGCGCTGCATCTGGCCATCGCCACGCTGATGGATGCGGGCAGCCACATCGTTGCCAGCGCGTCCATCTATGGCGGCAGCGTGAATCTGCTGAAGCTGACCCTGCCGCGCTTCGGCATCACCACGACATTCGTGAACCCGCGCGACCATGACGCGCTGCGCAAAGCGATCCGGCCGGAGACGCGCCTGATTTTCGCGGAGACGCTCGGCAACCCCAATCTGGAAGTGCTTGACCTCGAGCGCGTCAGCGCCGTCGCCCATGACGCCGGCCTGCCGCTGCTGATCGACTCCACTTTCTCCACGCCCTGCCTCAACCGGCCCTTCGAGCATGGCGCCGACCTGGTCATGCATTCCGCCACCAAATGGCTCGGCGGCCATGGCGTGGCCATCGGCGGCGTGATCGTCGACAGCGGCCGCTTCGATTGGGAGAAGCCTCGGGCAAGTTCCCGACGCTGACCGAGCCCTATGCCGGCTATCACGGCATCGATTTCGCCGAGGAGTTCGGGCCGCAGGCCTTCATCATGCGTGCCCGCGCCGAGGGTTTGCGAGACTTCGGCGCCTGCATGAGCCCGGCCAACGCGTTTCACATCCTGCAGGGCGTCGAGACCTTGCCGTTGCGCATGGCGCGCCACGTGGCGAATGCCCAGCGCGTGGCCGAATTCCTGAAAGCCAATCCCGCGGTCGCGTGGGTCAACTATCCCGGCCTCGCCGATCACCCCGATCACGCGCTGGCGCAGCGCCTGTTTCCCAAGGGCCCGGGTTCCATCGTCAGCTTCGGCCCGAAAGGCGGCCGCGCCGCCGGGCGCCGTTTCATCGAGTCGCTGAAACTCGCCTCCCATCTGGCCAATGTGGGCGACGCGAAAACCCTGGTCATCCATCCCGCCAGCACCACCCACCAGCAGCTCGACGCCGACGCGCTGAAAGCAGCCGGCCTCAGCGAAGACCTGATCCGCCTCTCCGTCGGCATCGAAGACCCCGCCGACATCCTCGATGATTTGGGCCAGGCGCTGAAGGCGTCGCAGAAGGTGTGATGCACAGTCTTCTTGCATGGCACGAAACTGACGCCTCGCTCCCGCGAAGCGGGGGAGAGGCATGCAACATCCGCGTTCAGCGGATGTTGCGGGTGAGGGGCCGGCGCCGAATTCGCAACTTGCACCGGCGTAGCCGCAACCGGACACACTCGACTCAAGCCTTGTCGCTCATCGTTCGCGCCGCGCTTTCACCTCCCGTGCACCCAGCCCTCACCCGCGCAACATCCGTTGAACGCGGATGTTGCGCACCCTCTCCCGCAGAGCGGGCGAGGGGACTGGAACGCCTCGTCTCACTCACCCCAGCACGGTTACAGGTGGTGTGATGCAGTTTGAAGTCGGCAACAGAGCTGCTTTCGCCGCAACCGGCGGGCGGGCCTTCGACAAGACTCTCCCCGCCGTGCTGCTCATCCACGGCGCGGGCATGGATCGGACGGTCTGGAGCCTGCAGGCGCGCTATTTGGCCCATCATGGCCGCGCGGTGCTGGCGCTGGATCTGCCGGGGCACGGCAAGTCCGCCGGTCCGGGACTGACCTCCATCGCGGCAGATGGCGGATTGGGTCGCCGCGCTGCTCGACAAGTTGGAGATCTCCCAGGCCGCCCTGGTGGGCCACAGCATGGGCGCGCTGATCGCGCTGGATCTGGCTGGACGCCGGCCGGAGCGCGTGCGGGCGCTGGCGCTGCTGGGCGTGGCCGAGCGCATGCCGGTGCATCCCGACCTGCAGGCCGCCGCCGACCGCAATGAAGTTCTGGCGGCCGAACTGGTCACCTCCTGGGGCCATGCGCGCCGCGGCCAGGTGGGCGGCCATCCGGCGCCCGGTCTGTGGATGGCCGGCGGGGCCGTCAGGCTGATCGACCGCGCGTCAGATGGCGTCTTGGCCGCCGATCTTGCCGCCTGCAACGCCTACGACCAGGCGCGGGTGCGCGCCGCTGCTGTGCGCTGCTCCGACGTTGTTCTTACTAGGCGCCGCCGACCGCATGACGCCGCCGTCGAAGGCCAAGCCACTGATCGACGTCCTATCAGGCGCGCGCACTATCACGCTCCCGACCGCCGGCCACATGATGATGACCGAACAGCCTGATGCCGTGACCGACGCGCTGGTCGGCATAGTCTAGGTCGTGTACTCATATGTCGACGCGTGTCCGGTTCCGGGCAAGCCGTTACCGCTGGGTATCGATCCAATGCGGACCTGACCGGTCGGCGCAGCCCGTCCGGAGAGTTGCGCGATCAAGCAGGAACGTACGTCAACCTAATCGCGTTCTCGCCAATCAGATCGCTGGCCACAAGGCGGAGCGGCGGCCGTGGGCCGGCGAAGAATGGCTTGCCGCGGCCAAGCACGACGGGGTGGAAGTAGAGTCGATACTCATCGATAAGACCAAGGTCGGTCAGGCTTCGCGCCAAGTCTGGTCCGGAAACGGCAATCTCCCCGTCGAGCCGGGCCTTCAGCCCACGGATCACCGCCTCGAGGTCACCGTCGACAAGTGTGGCGTTGGGGCCGACTGACTTCAGCGAGCGCGACACGACCCACTTCGGTTGGCGCCGCCACGCCGCGGCGAAGTCGCGTTGCTCCGCGCTCCACTCAGGACGGTCCTCGTCCCAATAGCGCATGACCTCGTACATGCGCCGACCGTACACGCTGCCGGTCAGGTCGCGCACGTGCTCTAGCCAGTGACGAAAGAGGGCAGGCCCCGTCCGCATTTCCAGGTGGTCGACGTAGCCGTCCAGGGACTGGTTCATTCCGAAGACGAGCTTCGCCATGCTACAAAATCTCCATCCCAGGTTCTTCAAAATAGCAGGAGCCGCCTTTACGCCGAAGTATTGCGTATCCCACAGTGTCACCATGCCCTTCGTTGAGTCAGTCCGGCTCAAACGATATTCAAACGGTTGACAGTGGAAAAGGGAAGGGCCGGACGGTTGCCCGTCCGGCCCTGGGACATTCTACGCCGGAGATTAGAAAGCTTAGGCAGCCTTGACGCCTTCGATGACCGTCGGCTTCGGCTGCGACTTGGTCTCGATCTTGATCGTGCGCGGCTTCATCGCTTCCGGCACTTCGCGCGCCAGCTCCACATGGAGCAGGCCGTGCACCAGGCTCGCGCCCGTGACCTTGATATGGTCGGCGAGTTCGAACCGGCGCTCGAAGGCGCGGCCGGCGATGCCGCGATAGAGGAACTTCTTGTCCTCCTCGGATTTCGCGGTCTTGCCGGACACCAGCAGCGAATTTTCCTGCACGATGATGTTGATGTCGTTCTCACCGAAGCCGGCGATCGCCATGGTCAGGCGATAGGCGTTCTCGCCCAGGACTTCGATGTTGTAGGGCGGGTAGGAGACGGCGCTGTCATCGGCGCGCATCGCGGCGTCGAGCAGGCGCGACATCCGGTCGAAACCGATGGTGGAACGGAAGAGGGGGGTAAGATCAAAGTTGGTCCGCATGGGATCCATATCCTCCAGAGTTGAGCAACATGGGGCGGCAATGTGCCGCTGATAATGCGAGAGACCCCGGTTGGGCGTCCTCGCGACCGTGGATGTGGGATCGGACTTGGGGGGTTCAAGGGCTTGCGGCGGGCGCCCGGGGCAAAAATCGCCGTTAACGAAAACGGCCGCCCCGTGGCGGCCGCGTTAACCGAATTCGTTGATCGGCCTTACTTTGTCTTCAGGCCCATGCCGGAAAAGCGCTTGTTGAACTTGGCGAGCTGGCCGCCGGTATCCATCAGGCGATGCACGCCGGTCCAGGCCGGATGGGACTTCGGATCGATGTCCAGGCGCAAGGTATCGCCCGGCTTTCCATAGGTGGAACGGGTCTTGAACGTGCTGCCGTCCGTCATCACGATGTTGAGTTCGTGATAGTCGGGGTGAATGCCTTTTTTCATGGTACCGGGCTCCGGAAAAGAGGCCGGGGTTATAACCAACGGGCGGCGGCGGCGCAAGAGTGCGCCCATGCCGCACCCCAGCCCTCCAGGCCCTGGCAAAATACATTGGATTGTCAACGACTTGGGCAGTAGCATCCGGCCGCCAAACCGGCCCTTCGAAAGGTAGCTCCGCCAACCATGGCCCGACGCCCCTTCGGCAGCACCGCCCGACCGGCTGAAGATCGCGCCGTCAGCCGCGATCTCTGGCTGCTGGCGGATCTCTGGCCGTTCGTGAAGCCCTACCGCTGGCGCCTGGCCGCCGCCGTCACCGCGGCCGGCGTGGCGGCGATCATGGTGCTGGCCCTGGGCCGCGGCATCGGCGCCCTGATCGACAGCGGATTCGGCACCGGCAATGCCCGGCTGCTGGACCAGGCGCTGCTGATCATCGTCTCAGGGACGGCGGTCCTGGTGGCCGCCACTTTTATCCGCGTGTCCCTGCTGGCCGCCGTGGGCGAGCAGGTGGTGGCGGATATCCGCCGCCATCTCTACCGCCACATCATCGGCCTCAGCCCCGCCTTCTATGAATCCACCCGCACCGGCGAGGTGCTGTCGCGGCTGACCGTGGACGCCACGCTGCTGCAGACCGTGGTGGCTACCTCGGTCTCCGTGGCGCTGCGCAACCTGCTGCTGTTCGCCGGCGGCGTGACCATGATGCTGATCACCAGCCCGAAGCTGGCCGGCCTGGCCTTCCTGGTGGTGCCGCTGGTGGTCCTGCCGATCATCGTCTTCGGCCGCCGGGTGCGCCGCCTGTCGCGCCAGACCCAGGACCGCATCGCCGAGGTCAGCGCCTATGCGGAGGAAAGCCTGCATGCGGTGCGCACGGTGCAGGCCTTCACCCATGAGGCGGTGGACCGGCAGTTCCTCGGCGCCCGCATCGATGCCGGCCTCGCCGCCGCCTTCGCCTATATCCGCCAGCGGGCGCTGCTGGTGGCGATCGTCATGCTGCTGGTGTTCGGCGCCATCACCTTCGTGCTGTGGATCGGCGGCCATGACGTGCTGGCCGGACGGCTCACCGGCGGCGAGCTGTCGGCCTTCATCATCTATGCCGCTTTCGTCGCCGGCTCGATCGGCGCCATCGCCGAGGTGTTCGGCGATCTGCAGCGGGCGGCCGGCGCCATGGAACGGCTGGCGGAGATCCTGAACACGCCGCCCCTGATCGCAGCACCTGAGAATCCCGTGCCGCTGCCGAAGTCCGCGGCGGGCGCGGTCGCGTTCCATGACGTCACGTTCCACTATCCCACGCGGCCGGAGACGGCGGCGCTCGCCCGTTTCACCCTGGATGTGCGCGCCGGCGAGAAAGTGGCCATCGTCGGCCCCTCGGGCGCCGGCAAGACCACGGTGTTCCAGCTCCTGCTCCGCTTCTACGATCCGCAATCCGGCTCCATCACGCTCGATGGCGTGGAATTGCGCGCCGCCGATCCGGCTGAAGTCAGGGCGCGCATCGGGCTGGTGCCGCAGGAGCCGGTGATCTTCGCCGCCTCGGCGCTGGAGAATATCCGCTATGGCCGGCCGGATGCCGATGACGCCGCCGTGCGCGCCGCCGCCGATGCCGCTTACGCCACCGAGTTCCTCGACCGCCAGCCCCAGGGTTTCACCACGGCGTTGGGCGAGCGGGGCGTGCGGCTCTCCGGCGGCCAGCGCCAGCGCATCGCGCTCGCCCGCGCCATCCTGCGCGATCCCGCGCTCCTGCTGCTGGACGAAGCCACCAGCGCGCTCGACGCCGAGAGCGAGCGCATGGTGCAGCAGGCCCTGGACCGGCTGATGGTGGGCCGCACCACCCTGATCATCGCCCACCGCCTGGCCACCGTGCTGAAGGCCGACCGCATCGTCGTCATGGATCACGGCCGCATCGTCGAGGAAGGCACCCACGCCGACCTGGTGCGCAAGGGCGGATTGTATGCGCGCCTCGCCGCTCTGCAGTTCGAGCAGCCGTCGCTCGCAGAGGCAGAGCAATCGCTGCGGCAGATCGCTGAATAGCTAGCGCTGATCCAGCTTCAGCTCGATGCGGCGGTTGCGGCGGTAGGCGTCTTCGCTGCCGGAGGCATCCAGCGGCCGGTTCTCGGCGAAGCCCGCCGCCACCAGCCGGTTCGGCGGCACGCCCTGGCTCGCCAGATACTTCACCACGGCGATGGCCCGCGCCGATGACAGTTCCCAGTTAGAGGCGAACTGGAAGGTGGCGATCGGCCGCGCATCGGTGTGGCCGTCGACGCGCAGGATCCAGTCGATTTCCAGCGGAATTTTGTCGGCGATTTCCAGTAGCGTCTTGGCGAATCCCGCGCAGCTGCGCCTTGCCGGCCTCGGCGATGTCGGCGGAGCCCACCGCGAACAGCACTTCCGACTGGAATACGAAGCGGTCGCCCACCACCTGGATATCCGGCCGCTCGCCCAGCACTTCCTTCAGGCGGCCAAAAAATTCGGAACGATAGGACGCCAGCTCCGCCACCTTGTTGGCCAGCGCCGCGTTGAGCCGCGAACCCAGATCGGCGATCTGCACCTCCTGGTCCTTGGCCATTTGTTCGGAGGCGTCGAGCGCGGCGTTCAGAGTCGCGAGCTGGTTGCGCAGTTCCAAAAGCTGTTGATTGAGCATCGCCATCTGCAGCCGCGCCGATTCCGAGATCTTCTTTTCCTCGATCAGGTCCGAAGAGGTCTTCTTCCTCTCCTCTTCGCTCAGGCTCAGCGACAGCTCCGCCTTCTTGAGTTCTTCCTCCGTCGCCTTCCGCGTTGCTTCCGCCTTCTTGAGCTGATCCTCGGTCGCTAGGCGCGTTGCGTCCGCCTGCTTGAGCGCATCTTCGTGCGCCAGCAGCTTGCGCGCCATTTCGTCCCGCAGGCTTTCCAGCACGGCGATGTCCCGCAGCAGCGCCGTGATCTTCTCCCGGTCGGCCTCGACGGTCTTATAGGCCTCTTCGATCTCCTTGGCCTTCGCGGCCAGGTCCGCCTTGGCCTTGTCGTCGAGCTCGGCGGCGCCTTGCTGGGCGGCCGCCAGTTCGGCGGCATAGGCGTCCCGCTCTTTCTCGCAGCGCATCCCGTTCGCCGATCACCACCGTGAGCTGCTGACTGAGGTCGTCCCGCTTGGCGGTCACCGCGGCCAGCGTCGACGACAGCTCCGTCAATTGCGCGCTCAGCTTTTCCTTTTCCTCGACCCGCATCGCCAGCGTGTTCGACAGCGCCGCAAGCTGCGTTTGCAGTTCCGCCAGCGCATCCTGGCTGCCGGTCAGCGCCCGGCTCAGGAACACCTGGGCGATGACGAACACCATCAGCACGAAGATGACGACCATCAGGAGCGTGCTCAGCACGTCCACATAGCCCGGCCAGGCATTGAACTCGCGCCGGCGGCCTCGCGAAATCGCGGCCATGGGCGGCTACCTCTGCTGCTCGCCTTCGGCGATGGCGGCGATGGTGCGGGCGACCATGCGGATCTCGCCGCGCAGCTCCTGCACGGTGTTCTGCTGGCCGTGGCCGACCTGGTCGATCAGCCTGGTGATATGCAGGTCGATGTTGCGCAGATGGTTGCGGCTGGTGTCGTCGATGCCGAAGCCGCCGGAGGCCGCCAGCTCCGCCATGCGCGCCAGCGCCGGCCGCAGCTCCGCCTGCGCATCCGCCAGCTTCTTCATCAGCTGCTGCTCGCTGCGCATCTGGTCGGTCAGGTCCGAAAGACCGTTGGCCAGCGCATTGAGGCTGGCGTTGGACTGGGCGCGGCCCTCCTCGCCGCGGCTCATGGTGCGCTGCAGATTGTCCAGGCTGTCGGCGGTCTGTTCCAGCAGCGCCTGGATATAGGCGGGGATCGGCTGCTCGCCGTCGCCCAGCGGCCCGCCGGAGGACCGAGCCGCGTCTGCCCGGCCAGCCAGTCCTCCAGCTCGTTGAAGAAGCGGTTATGGGCCTGGCTCGCCTGCAGCTCGAGGAAGCCCAGCACCAGCGATCCCGCGAGACCCAGCAGCGACGAGCTGAAAGCCGTGCCCATGCCCGCCAGCGGCGACTGCAGGCCGGCCTTGAGCTGGTCGAACAGCTGGTTCGCATCGCCGGCAACGCTGATGGTGGAGAGCGTACTGGCGACGCCTTCGATGGTCTGCAGCAGGCCCCAGAAGGTGCCGAGCAGGCCGAGAAACACCAGCAGGCCGATCAGGTAGCGCGAGATGTCGTGGGATTCGTCCAGGCGTGAGCTGATGCCGTCCAGCAGAGAGCGCAGCGAAGCCGCCGACAGGCTGAAGCGCCCCTTGCGGTCGCGCAGCATCGCCGCCATCGGCGCCAGCAGCCGCGGCCCGCGGTCGGTGGACAGCGTCGGATCGCCGGAGCGGAACCGGTCGATCCAGAGTATCTCCCGCTTCAGCCGCAGCACCTGCCAGAAGATGAACACCACGCCGATCAGGAAGACGATGAAGATGCCGGCATTCAGCGCGGGGTTATGCGAGTAGGCGGCGCTCAGCGGCGGCGTCAGCACTACGCCCAGCGCGGCGACCGCGACCATGCAGAGGATCATCAGCAGGAGATAGCGGGTCGGCCGGGTCATGCGACCGTCCTGTTCGCAGCGGCGAGGATCTGTCCGGGACCTGTCACTGAACCAGCGGAATCAGATCCACGCGGTCGGCGGGATCTTCCAGGGCGGTGTTGCCGAGGGCGCGCACTTCCATCCGCGAGAGGTCGAGTCCGTTCTCGGTCAGGAAGTTGCGCATGGCCAGCGCCCGCGCCAGCGACACGCCGCGCGCATGGCCGATCTCGTCTTCGTCGCCGCTGGCATAGGCGAGCACCTGCAGCTGCAGGCTGTAGTCGCTGTTCATCCTGCTCGATCAGGCCGACGATCTGGCCCTTGACCGTCTCCGGGATGACTTTGGATTCCTCCTCGAAGGGGATGCGGAGCTGCCCTTCCAGCAGGCCTTCGGTGTTCGCCGAGGTCAGCGCAGGCTCGCCGGCGGTGGTTTCCTCGGTCGACTGCTCGGGAGCAGCTTCTGCGTCCGTGGGCGCGGTTTCCTCGCCCGTCGTGCCCAGTTCCGTCGACTGGATCGGCGTCGTCGGCGCTGCGGAAACCGTGGCTTCCGGCGAACTCGAGAGATCGGCCGTGCCGACGATGCGGCCGTTCGGCGCAATCAGCAGCCGGCTGATCGGCCGCTTGTCCGGCGGCGGCAGCGGCAATTCCTCGCTGCCATAGGGCAGATCGTCGAGCGCGCTGTCATTGACGATGACATTGACCCTCGGCGCCTCTTCCTGTTCCTGGGCAAGGCCCGGCGGCGCGAACGAGACCGCGGCAACGGCGATCAGAGCGGCTGACAGGAGAGGGTGAAGGCGGTGATTTGTTTTCATGCAGGCTGGCCGCGGTCGGCGAGGAGAACTCTCAGTGTCTGACAAAACAATGATTCGAACGGCGCCACTATAGTCCAGCCCGCCCGAATCCGACAACACGCTAGACCCCGCCCGATTCGCCATGATTCTGCCGCAATGCGCCTGACTCAGCGGGCCTTCGCCGCCTCGTTCAGCAGCTTCTTGAATGACGGGTATAGATGCACATTGCAGGCCAGCGTACTGCCGGTCTTCAGCAGGTTCGGGCCGCCATTGATCTCCGTGACGAAACCGCCGGCCTCGCGCACCAGGCAGATGCCCGCCGCAATGTCCCAGGACGCCAGCTCGCTCTCCCAGAACGCGTCAAAGCGGCCGGCCGCCACATAGGCGAGATCCAGCGACGCCGAACCGAACCGCCGCAGGCCGGCGGTCGCCTCCACCACCCGGTCGATCTGGGCGACGAATTCCTTCCGCTCCGCATCCTTGGCGCGGTTGCGCGGCGTCAGGCCGGTGGCGACGACCGACTCGCCCAGCTTGCGCCGGGCGGAGACCCGCAAGCGCCGGTCGTTGAGATAGCAGCCGATGCCCTTCTCGGCCCAGAACAGCTCTTCCTTGATCGGGTCATAGACCACGCCGGCGATGATTTCGCCCGCTTGCTCCAGGCCGATGGAGATGGCGAAATGCGGAATGCTGTGCAGGAAGTTGGTGGTGCCATCCAGCGGGTCCACATGCCAGCGGTGATCGGGGTCGCTGCCTTCCTGGATGCCGCCTTCCTCCAGCACGAAGCCGAAGTCGGGCCGCGCCTTCAGCAGCTCCTCGCGCAGCGTCTGCTCCGCGCGCAGATCGGCGTTGGAGACGAAATCGCCCGGTCCCTTGACCGAGACCTGCAAGATGCTCGACTTCGCCGAAGTCGCGCTTCAGCCGCTTCGCCGCCTTCTGCGCGGCGCGGACCATGACATTGATGACGGCAGAGCGCGACGCCATGAGGGGGCTTTCAGTTGCTGAGATCGTGAGGTGAGGTGATGATGAGGATCAGATCCGCTCTCCCCTTGGTGGCGATGGGCCGGGGTGAGGGGCTCGGCGCCGTCAGGCGCAAGGAACCCGAGACCGCGATCGAACACAGTACTACCGCAGATTGTGATTTAAGCGTACCGCTTGTGCCTGTTCACTGAGGTTCCCGGACTAGTGCGCGAAACCCCTCACCCCCGCCGCCTCTCCCCCAAGGGATGACGAATTCATTTTCGAGAACATTAAATCTGCACTGACAATCTCGGCGAGTTCAAGCCAGAGGCAAACTTCGCACTCTAATCCTTCGCCCGCTCCACGTAACTAGAATCGGCGGTGTTCACCACCACGCGGGTGCCGGCGGCGATATGGGGCGGCACCAGGATGCGCACGCCGTTCTCCAGCTTCGCCGGCTTGTAGGATGATGACGCGGTCTGCCCCTTCACCACCGGGTCGGCCTCGACGATCTCCATGGTCACGGTATCCGGGCAGCGCGACGGACAGCGCCTTGCCGTCATGGAACAGGATGGTGACGATCATGCCGTCCTTCAGGTACACGGCGCCGTCGCCGATCTCCTCCTGGTTCAGCGAGATCTGCTCATAGGTCTCGTTCTCCATGAAGGTGAACTGCTCGCCTTCCTTGTAGAGGAACTGGAAGTCCTTCTCCTCCAGCATCGCCTTCTCGAAGGTCTCGTCCGGCCGGAATCGCTCGTTGAGCTTGGTGCCGCCATGGAGCTCGCGCAGCTCTACCTGCAGGTAGGAGCGCCAATTGCCCAACTGCACCGGCTGCGCCTTGGCGACACGGTAGAGCTTGCCCTTGTATTCAATGACGTAGCCCTGACGGACTTCGCTGCCGCTGATCTTCATATCCGTAGTCCTGTGTGCTGAAGCTGTCGGGCGGTCCCAAAAGCGGCCGGAACGTAACAGGTGGGCCTAGATGAGTCCATGCCGAGGGGAGCGGCTCGGGTTTGCCCCATAAACCCGCGATCCGACTGCAATTTCACCCGATCGTCGGATCCACCGCCGGCGGCACCGGCTGGGCCGCCAGGCCGCCCGCCAGACCGGCCGCCGGCGCGGGCTTCAGGCCGAGCCGGCGGCAGATGCCCAGGGTCAGGTCGGCGCGGTTCAGGGTGTAGAAGTGGAACTCGTTGACGCCCTCGGCTCTGAGCGCCCGGCATTGCTCCGTCGCCACCATGGCCGCCACCAGCTTCCGCGTCTCCGGATCGTCGTCCAGCCCGTCGAACAGCTCCGCCAGCCAGGGCGGGATGGCGGTGCCGCAGAGGCGGCTGAACTTCACCACCTGGGCGAAGTTGGTCACCGGCAGGATGCCCGGCACCAGCGGCGCGGTGATCCCCGCCGCGGCGGCGCGGTCGCGGAAGCGCAGATAGGTCGCGGCGTCGAAGAAATACTGGGTGATCGCCCGCGCCGCGCCGGCGTCGATCTTGCGCTTGAGGTTGTCGATGTCGCTGTCCAGGTCCTGCGCCTGCGGATGGCCTTCCGGAAACGCCGCGACGCTGATCTCGAAATCGCCGGCGGCGCGGATGCCCGCCACCAGGTCGGCGGCATATTCATAGCCGTCGGGATGCGGGCGGAAGGCGGGATCATTGGCCGGCGGATCGCCGCGCAGCGCCACGATATGGCGGATGCCGATCTCCCAATAGCGTTGCAGCAGATCGCGGATCTCCGCGCGGCTGCTGCCGACGCAGGTGAGATGGGCCGCGGCGGCGAGGCCGGCATGGTGCGCCAGGCGCTGCACCGTGTCGAACGTGGTCTCGCGCGTGCTGCCGCCCGCGCCGTAGGTCACGGAGACGAAGCGCGGTTGCAGCGGCTTCAGCGCATCGATGGTGGCCCAGAGCTGGACCGCGGCCGACTCGCTCTTCGGCGGGAAGAACTCGAAGGAGATCTTCGGCGGCCCGGCGGGCTGCAGTGCCGGAACGGCACGCAGGAAAGTGCGGGGCAGGTGCCTCATGCGGCGTTCCTCCCGCCATTGACGGCGGCCGCGCTGCGCTGCGAGGCGCGGTCGGCCTGCCAGAGGCTGACGGTCAGCTCCTTGCCCGGCAGATGCTCCACGCGGGCGGCGCGCAGGCCTGCCGCCCGGCACCATTTCACCACCTCGCCGTCGGCAAAGCCGAGGCGGCGATGGGCATGCTCGCTGCGCAGCCGCTCCAGATTGTGGGGCGCGAAATCGACGATCAGCAGCCGCCCGCCCAGCTTCAGCAGCCGCGCCGCCTCGGCGACCGCCGCCGCCGGGTCTTCGGCGTAATGCAGCACGTGATGGATGGTGATGAGGTCGAATTGCGGTTCGGTCCAGGGCAGGCGGTACATGTCCGCCTGCCGCACCAGGCAATTGCCGGCGCCGGCGCGGAGCAGGTTGGCCCGCGCCACCGCCAGCATGTCCCGCGACAGATCGATGCCCGTGCCGCGGCCGATATGGGGCGACAGCAGTTCCAGCAGGCGCCCGGTGCCGGTGCCTACATCCAGAAGCTCGATGTTCCGCTGCGCCGGCAGGCGCCGCCGCAGCTCCGCCGCCACCCGCTCCTCATCGACATAGAGCGCCCGCAGCTTGTTCCAGCCGCCGGCGTTCTTGCGGAAATAGGCGGCGGCTTCGGCGGCGCGTTCCCCGCGGATCTGCTCCAGCCGCTCCCGGTCCAGCCGCAGAGTCTCGTCATCGGCGGGCAGGAGCTGCAGGATCTGCCGGGCAAGGGCGCCGCCCGGGCCGCCATCGGCCAGCCGCAGCCGCACCGCATTGCCCTCCGGCAGCCGGTCCAGCAGCCCGGCCTCGAACAGCAGCTTCAGGTGCCGCGACACCCGCGGCTGGCTCTGGCCGAGGATGGCGCAGAGGTCGCCCACGGTCAGGTCTCCCTGGGCGCAAAGCGCCAGCAGCCGCAACCGGCTGCCCTCGGCGACGCCCCGGAGGCCGGCCAGAAGCCCGGCAAATCCGGCTGATGGTATGTCGAGAACGCGCATATCCAGGCTCTCCCGGTCGGGGTCGAGGGGAGATAGTATATAAGGATATCTTTATATTGTTAAGTAGATTTTTCGGCGCGCATCCGCACCATGGCATGCACATTCTTCGCCGCATGAAAGGGCTGTCCCCTCTCCCCCGAGGAGAGACTAGGGCATGCACAAATCTTTCGGATTGGAGTTTAGTACCAGAGGTTTCTCCCCTCTGCCCTTGGGGAGAGGGGGCAGGGGGTGAGGGATTTCCGCGCGGCAGCGCGCCAAGAATATTGCGTAGCGCGATCAAATCCAGGCCCACACTTTTCCTCGCATGCATTTGTGCGCGTGACGTTTGGTGTTGTTTTGTATACGCGCTGCCACGCGCAAACCCCCATCCCCTGCCCCTTCTCCCGCAAGGGGAGAAGGGGGCTCATGTTGTAATCATCAATCAGCGCATGGATGTGTGCATGCCCTAGCTCGGCCTGGGGGAGGGGGGACAATTCTCTATCTTTCTTCCCCGCAACTAGGAAAATTATGCTATGATAATTCCATCATGCCATTGCTGCCGTCCCGCCGCGTCACGCTCGCAAGAGCGGGCATGCAACCGGTGATTCCCTTGCATGGCATCGTTCCGCAAAATCAGGGTCCCCCGGGAATGGTGGATTCCCGGGTTTTCGCCTATCGGATCAGCGGGTTGACCGCGCGGAAAATAGCGGAAAATGCGCGCTTACGCGCCGGCAGGAAACGGCGGACAGAAATCCGCTCAGCCCTGGCCGAGGAATATCTTGATCAAGTTATCCAGCATCTTCAGCGCATCCTCGCGCTTCCGCTGGAAGCTGTTGCGGCCGATGATCATGCCGGTGCCGCCGCCGTCGCGGATGCCGCGGGCCTCTTCGTAGATGCCCTCGACGTCCTTGGCGGCGCCGCCGGAGAACACGACGATGCGCCGGCCGTTGAAGCAGGACTGCATGATGTGGGCGATGCGGGCCTTGAGGCTGCCGACATCGACCTTCTCCTTCTCATAGACCTTCTTCGCCTCGTCCTGCTCCAGCACCTCGGTCGGCGGCTTGACCTTGATGATATGGGCGCCGAGCAGCGCCGCCATGTGGGCGGCATAGGCGGTGATGTCGATCGCGGTCTCGCCGGGCTTCGACATGTTGCCCCGGGGATAGGACCAGACCACCACGGCGAGGCCGTAGGACTTCGCCTCCCGCGCCATCTCGGCGATCTCTTCCATCATGGCGAAGGCATGGTCGGAGCCGGGATAGATGGTGAAGCCGATGGCCGAGCAGCCGAGCCGCAACGCCTCGCGCACCGAGCCGGTGACCGCCTGGTCCTTGGCGTTGGCCAGGCTGTTGGAGCTGTTGGCCTTGAGGATGGTGGGGATGGCGCCGGCGAAAGTCGAAGCGCCCGCCTCGATCATGCCCAGCGGCGCCGCATAGCCGGAGAGCCCGGCATCGATCGCGAGCTGGAAATGGTAATGCGGGTCATAGGCCGGCGCGTTGATGGCGAAGCTGCGCGCCGGACCATGTTCGAAGCCCTGGTCCACCGGCAGGATGATCATGCGGCCGGTGCCGCCCAGGCGCCCCTGCATCAGGAAGCGCGCCAGATTCGCCTTCGTCCCCGGGCTGTCGCTTTCGTACCAGGAGAGGATCTTGCGGACCTGCGGGGTGAGTTCCATGACGGTTACCTGCCTGTTCTTTTCTTGCTTCGGGCTGCAGGTCTTTGGATAGCGCGTGGGCGGCGCTTTTTCAAATCCGCGGTGCTGTCGAGCCAAGCATTGCAGAGCGCCGCTGGATCCGCCGCGTGGCGCAGATCGCAGGCCGCGGGCCGCCGTCGCAGAATCTCCGCCTGCCATTGCCGCGCGATATCCCGCAGCGGCCGCACTTGTCTGGCATCGCCGGTGAATACGACCTGGGCCAGCTTCTCGCGGAACGCCGCCTGCACCAGATCGGCACGGGGCCCGCAATCGAGGATGGCGGCGATATCCATGTCCGGCCGCGACTCACGCGCTTTGCGAATCATTGCCGCGAACCAGCCGGCGCCGGCAAACGCCGCAGCACCCGGCGCGCTCAGCAGCGTCACCGCAAGATCGCGCTCCGCCGCGGCCGAAACAGCCGCTTTCGCCTGTGGCAAAGAATGGACGATGAAAAATGCGCGCCTCATCGAAGGATATTTGCCCTCTGCTGCAAGCACTTGAACGGCATCGGCGTAAATCTGCCGGCATTGTGACGGGCGTCACGGATCGCGGCGCGAAGCCCGCCTATATTCTTTCGTGTTGGCGATATTCCTGGCCCCTTTCGCCAACCAGACATCAGCGCTGTCGAGGCGCGCATCATTTTCGGTTAGCCTCCCTGGCCATTTGATGCGCGCCTCACTCTTTTTCCCCGCCCCAGCCCCTGAAATCCACAACCAGAATATCAGCCGCGCCACACGGCTGACGAGCGATTCGCATCCGATTTCAGCCGCTTGCGGCGCGCTAACGAATCGATAACGGATTGGTTAACCGGTGAGTATGTATCGCCGCCTTAGACTGCTTATGTACAGGAGCCTGAGGAGCCGACTATGGGCGACATCGTACAGTTTCCCAGCGCCGACCAGCGCAGATTGCGCGACGAAGCCGTGCGGCTGGACCGCGCCCGCCGCGACTGGACCATGCTATCAGGGTATGACCGCGACGCCGCCGCTGCGGCGATGACGGAATTCTACCGCATCTGGTTCATGGCCGCCGAGCGGCAGGGCCATTTCGACGAACGCGACCACTTCGAAGACGACGAAGAAGCCGAGAACGAGTTTCGCGGCTAGCCCAGCTTTGCCAGCGCCACCGCCGTATCCACCATGCGGTTGGAGAAGCCCCACTCATTGTCGTACCAGGACAGCACGCGCACCAGCTTGCCCTCGATCACCTGCGTCTGCTTCAGGTCGAAAGTCGAACTCGCGGGGTTGTGATTGAAGTCGCTGGACACCAGCGGCTGATCGTTCACCGCGAGGATGCCCTTCAGCGGGCTGTTGCTGCCGGTTGCCGCCTCGATCGCGATCTTGTTGACCTCGTCCACGGTCGTGGCGCGCTTCGGCACGAATTTGAAATCGATCATCGAGACGTTCGGCGTCGGCACGCGGATCGACGAGCCGTCCAGCTTGCCCTTCAGCTCCGGCAGCACTTCGCCGACGGCCTTCGCCGCACCGGTCGTGGTCGGGATCATCGATAGCGCCGCGGCGCGGGCGCGGTAGAGATCCTTGTGCAGCGTGTCGAGCACCGGCTGGTCGCCGGTGTAGCTGTGAATCGTCGTCATGTAGCCTTGCTCGATGCCGATCGCCTTGTGCATGACAGCCGCCACCGGCGCCAGGCAGTTGGTCGTGCAGGAGGCGTTGGAAACGATGGTGTGACTCTTCTCGAGCTTATGGTGATTGACGCCATAGACCACCGTGAGATCCGCGTTCGTGCCCGGCGCTGAGATCAGCACCCGCTTGGCGCCGGCCTGCAGATGCTTCGCCGCATCGTCGCGCTTGGTGAAGAGGCCCGTGCATTCCAGCGCGATGTCGACGTTCAGCTCCTTCCAGGGCAGCTTCGCGGGATCGCGCTCCGCCGTCACCTTCATCCAGCCGCGGCCGGCGTCGATGCCGCCGTCTTTCGTCGTCACCTGCCTTGTTCAGCGGACCATGCACTGTGTCGTAGCGCAGGAGATGCGCGTTGGTTTCCACCGGGCCGAGATCGTTGATGGCCACGACTTCCACGTCGCGGCGGTCGCCCTCGAGGATGGCGCGCAGGACGAGGCGCCCGATGCGGCCGAAGCCGTTGATGGCGAGGCGGATGGCCATGTTCTTCTCCTTACAGACGCTGCTTGGCCGCCGCGACGGCAGCCTCGGCGGTGACGCCGAAATGCTTGTAGAGATCGCCCGCCGGCGCCGACGCGCCGAAACTGTTGATGCCGATCACAGCGCCCGCAGGTCCGACATAGCGCTCCCAGCCATAGGGCGAGGCCGCTTCGATGGCGACACGCACGGTTTTCTCGTCGAGCACGGACTTGCGGTAAGCGGCATCCTGGGCGTCGAACAGCTCGGTGCAGGCCATGGACACCACGCGCGCGCCGATGCCCTCGGCCTCCAGCTTGGCCCGCGCCTCCATGGCCAGCATGACCTCGGAGCCGGTGGCGATCAGCGTGACCTTCGCCGGCTTGCCGGCCTCGGCCAGCACATAGCCGCCGCGGGCGCAGAGATTCTCCGCCTTGTGTTCCGTGCGCAGCGTCGGCAGCGCCTGCCGCGTCAGCGCCAGCACCGACGGCCGGTCCTTCTGCTGCAGCGCCAGCTCCCAGCACTCAGCGGTTTCCACCGTGTCGGCGGGGCGGAACACCAGCAGGTTCGGCATCGCGCGCAGCGACGTCAGATGCTCGATCGGCTGATGGGTCGGGCCATCCTCGCCCAGGCCGATGGAATCATGGGTCATGACATAGATGACCCGCAACCCCATCAGCGCCGCGAGACGGATCGAGGGCCGGCAGTAGTCGGTGAACACCAGGAACGTGCCGCCATAGGGAATGAGCCCGCGATGCAGCGCCATGCCGTTCATCGCCGCGGCCATGCCATGCTCGCGCACGCCGTAATAGATGTAGCGGCCGCCATAGTTGCCGGCGGCGAAAGCGCCCATGTCCTTGGCCTTGGTGTTGTTCGATCCCGTAAGGTCGGCCGAGCCGCCCACCAGTTCCGGCAGCACCGGCGCCAGGGCATCCAGCACCTTCTGCGAGGATTGCCGCGTGGCGATCTTCGGCGCTTCGGCCGATGTCGCCTGCTTCAGCGCGGCGACGGCGGCAGAGAAACCTGCCGGCAGTTCGCCCTTGATGCGGCGATCGAACTCGGCGCGGTCTTTGTGCTTGCCGTGACGCCCTTTCCAGGCCGCGTGGGCGCCGGCGCCACGCTCGCCGAAGGCGCGCCAGGAGGAAAGGATTTCATTCGGAACGACAAACGGCGCGTGGGACCAGCCGAGCTTCTCCCGCGCGCCCGCCACTTCCTCGGCACCCAGCGGCGAGCCGTGGGTCGCCGAGGTGCCGGCCTTCTTCGGCGCGCCATAGCCGATGACAGTGCGGCAGGCGATCAGGCTGGGCTTGTCGCTGCTCTGCGCCCGCGTCAGCGCGGCGGCGATGGCGGCGGGATCGTGGCCGTCGATGCGCTCAGCGCGCCAACCACTGGCCTGGAAACGCGCCACTTGATCGTCGGAAACTGAGAGCGAGGTCGGCCCGTCGATGGAGATGCTGTTGTCGT
The DNA here is from genome assembly GCA_963851215.1 of uncultured Alphaproteobacteria bacterium. GTDB lineage: Bacteria > Pseudomonadota > Alphaproteobacteria > Dongiales > Dongiaceae > DATKFM01. The sequence goes on along the minus strand of CAWKOG010000017.1, from coordinate 455,303 downwards.
CGAACAGCACCACGAGCTTGTTGAGCTTAAGATGCCCGGCCAGGGAAATTGCCTCATGGCTGACGCCCTCCATCAAGCAACCGTCGCCGGCGATCACGTAGGTTTTGTGATCCACGAGATCGTTGCCGAACTTGGCGTTCAGCGCGCGCTCGGCCATCGCCATGCCGACGGAATTGCCGAGGCCCTGGCCGAGCGGTCCGGTGGTGGTCTCGATGCCAGCGGCATGGCCGAACTCCGGATGGCCGGCGGTGCGGCTCCCCAGTTGGCGGAATCGTTTCAACTCATCCAGCGTCATGTCCGGGTAGCCGGTGAGATAGAGAAGGGCGTAGAGCAGCATGGAGCCGTGGCCCGCCGACAGCACGAGACGGTCGCGATCTGGCCATTGCGGAGCGGCGGGATCGAATTTCAGGAACTGGCCGAACAGCACAGTGGCGACATCGGCCATGCCCATGGGCATGCCCGGATGGCCGGAATTGGCCTTTTCCACTGCATCCATGGCCAGGGCGCGGATGGCGTTGGCCATGTCGCGGTGGTCGACCCCTGCGGCAATGGCTGACGATTGGCGGCTTGGCGTGGCGCCCTGCATATCCTGCGCTTCCTCTGATGATTTGCTGGCGGAAATTGACGGCGATCCGGCGGTTGCGGGGCAAATTGCCGACGGGTTTTGGCCCCGTCAACGGTCATATTCCCCAGAGCCGCCATGGGCTTCGGCGGTTGACGGGCCGATGCCCGCCCGCCTAATGTTTCCGCGTATTCAGACTGAACCACTGAAAAATCCGCTAACGGCTTGAAACCGCCGAGATGTCTCGCCTCATGACTGCCCTGGATCAACTCGACGCCGCCATCGACCGGCTGCATTCCGCGGTGGAATCGCACCTGGAGCGCCATGATTCCGAGCGCACGCGCCTGTCCGATGAGCTGAAGTCACTGAAGCAGCACCACAATGCGCTGCAGACGGAGGCGCGCACCGTCTCCAACCGGCTGGATGCGGCAATCGGCCGCCTCAAGGCCCTGGTGGAGGCCTGAAGCGATGTCGAACGTGCCTGTGGTGATCAACGGCCGCACCTACGACCTCACCTGCAATGACGGGCAGGAGAAGCATCTGCAGGATCTGGCCAATGAGATCGGCCGCCGGGTGGATGAACTGGTAAAGACCGTCGGCCAGGCGGGCGAAGCGCGGCTGCTGCTGATGGTGTCGCTGCTGCTGGCCGACGAACTGAACGATTCCAACGGCGAACTGGACCGGATCCAGCGCGGCGGCTCGGCCATCGCCAACGAAGACGCCGTCGCCGGCTCCATAGAAAAGTTGGCCAAGCAGATCCAGGATATTGCGGCGAAGCTCGAGGCCGCCTAGATTCAATCCGCGGGCGGCGCTGCGCGGTGCGACAGACCGTCATTCCCTGGGGCCAATATCTACCTCTCGGGAGCTGTCCCTGCCGGGACCCTGGTTTCGGTACATGGCGCCCACCTGCAACGCAGGCCACATGAGGAATCATACAGTCATCGGCCAACGTGGTCCGTCCGCGCTGATTCCACCTCCTCCAGGACAATCCCGACCGTGATCATCGCGTGCCATGGCGACGCCGGCTGACATCAACGCGTCGAAACGGGAGTTGCGCGTTGCCGCAGCAGAGGGCCGGCGGCGGGCGCTCTTGAGCCTGCCGCGCTCGGGCGAGGATTTGCGCTTCCGGTTTCTGACCACGATCCCGACCGCGGATCATGACGCCATCTCCGCCTTCTGGCCGCTGGCCGATGAACTGGACACGCGGCCGCTGATCATGGCGCTTGCGGCGCGCGGCCATAGGATCGGCTTGCCGGTGGTCATCAAGCGAGGCGAGCCGCTGATGTTCCGGCTATGGACGCCAGGCACTGAACTCGTGCAGGGCAATTTCCGGGTGATGACGCCGCCGCCGGAGTCGCCCGAAGTCGTGCCGTCACTGCTGATCGTGCCGCTCTTGGCCTTCGACCGGGCCGGCTACCGGCTCGGCTACGGCGGCGGCTTTTATGACCGGACGCTGCACAAGCTGCGCGCCGCGGGCGGCGATGTGCTCGCCGTGGGCGTGGCGCTCTCGGCCCAGGAGGTGCCGGCGGTGCCGCGGGACGACGCCGACCAGCCGCTGGACTGGATCGTCACGGAGCGCGAAGCCTTTGCGATCGGCTGACTTGCCGGACCTGCTCCCTGGACGTAGCGGCCCTTACTCGCGATATTGAAACCATGAGACTACTTTTCTGCGGCGACATTGTCGGACGGTCCGGGCGCGACGTGCTGATCGAGCATATGCCGCGGCTGCGCAAGGAGCTCGGCCTGGATTTCGTCATCGCCAATGGCGAGAACGCCGCCGGCGGTTTCGGCATTACCGAGAAGATCTGCCAGGACCTCTACGATGCCGGCACCGACGTCATCACCACCGGCAACCATGTGTGGGACCAGCGGGAGACCTCGGCCTTCATCGACCGACATCCGCGCCTGCTGCGGCCGCAGAATTTTCCGGTGGGCACGCCGGGCAAGGGCAGCAACGTCTATCAGGCTTCAAACGGCCGCAAGGTGATGGTGGTGAACATCATGGGCCGGCTGTTCATGGACCCGCTTGATGATCCCTTCGCCGGGCTGGAGAAGGAGCTGTCGACCCAGCGCATGGGCGGCACGGTGGACGCCATCATCGTCGATATCCACGCCGAGGCCAGCAGCGAGAAGATGGCCATGGGCCATGTCTGCGACGGCCGGGTCTCGCTGGTGGTGGGCACCCATACCCATGTGCCGACCGCCGATGCCATGATCCTGCCCAAGGGCACCGCCTACCAGACCGACGCCGGCATGTGCGGCGACTATGACTCGGTGATCGGCATGGATAAGGCGCTGCCGATCGCCCGGTTCACGCGCAAGCTGCCCACGGACCGCCTGTTCGCCGCGCAGGGGCCGGGAACGCTCTGCGCCGTGTTCGTGGAAACCGACGACAAGACCGGCCTGGCGCGCCGGATTTCGCCGCTGCGCGTCGGCGGCAAGCTTTCGCCGCAGATGCCGCAAGTGGAGATGGTTCGCGCCTGACTATTGATCAGCCGGCGGGCGGGCCGGAAATTAATCATCGCTCGCCGGCGAAAGCCGCGATTCACCAGTTAATCCGGGCTTGATCGGCAAATTCACCAAGACAATCCCATCCGCCTATGTTCCTATGCCGCCGGGCTCGGCCCCGCCGCGGCGCAGTGTTAATGTTACAATCTTCCTAGGAATATCACCGGTAGTTGTGACACCGGTCACGCGCCGCGCGGGAGCTTATGGACAATATTGCGGAATGCGCGCTCCACCACCTGGCGGGGCGCGCAAGCGTGTGCGGAGGAGGGGACGTCAATGTCGGTACTCGTCGGCGGCAACAGGCAGATCAGCACTTTCAACAACTTCAATATCCTCCGGTTCCTTGATGGAACCGTGACGATCGCCAATGCGACGACCTACCGGGTTTCCGACGGCACGGGCTTCGACCAGTTCACCGGCAACTTCATCTATGATTCCGACGGCGTGCTGATCGGCGGCACGATCACCGGCTGGACCCGCACCACTAATGGCGGCACCGAGTTCACGCTCTCGGGTTTCAGCTATCCGGTCGCAACTTTCCGGACGGATCTGGAAACCGCTGATAACGCCGGCGCCCTGGCCTTGCTGTTCGGCGGTCCGGACAAGATGACCGGCTCGACCAGCGGCGAGGCGCTTTTCACCTACGGCGGCAATGACACCGTCAGCAGCGGCGGCGGCGGCGACATCGTTTACGTGGGCAACGGCAATGACTTGCTCGACGGCGGCGCGGAAGGCGACATCCTTCACGGCGAGGCTGGGAACGACACGGTCATCGGCGGCGGCGGCGGCGACATTGCCTATGGCGACGACAACAATGACAGCGTCGCCGGCGGCGCCGGCTCCGATATCCTTTTCGGCAATGCCGGAGCGGACACGGTGGACGGCGGCGCTGGTGGCGACATCCTTCATGGCGACACGGAAAATGACAGCATACTCGGCGGCGCCGGCAACGATATCCTCCGTGGCGACGCTGGCGCCGACACGATCGCCGGTGGTTCCGGGAATGACAACTACGCGGATGTGGAGTCGATCGACAAGATCACGAACAGCCAGGACAGGGCGTCGACAAGGTCCAAACGTCAGACGACTACACGCTGCTCGCCAACTTCGAGAATCTGCTGCTGGGGGGCAGCGGCGACTTCTATGGCAAGGGCAACTCGGCCGCCAACGAAATCACCGGCAATGGCGGCAAGAACCAGCTCTTTGGCTTCGATGGCAATGACACGCTGAATGGCGGCACCGGGATCGATTCGCTGTTCGGTGGCAAGGGCGACGACCTCTATTTCGTGAATGAAACCGCCGATCAGGTGACCGAAGCCCTGGGCGAAGGCAAGGATTCGGTCAACAGCAGCGCCGCCAGCTACACGCTGTCCCTTAACATCGAAAACCTGACGCTATTGGCCGGAGCTGCCAACGGTAAGGGCAATGGGCTTGCCAACAAGATCATCGGTCAGGGCGAAGACAATGTTCTCGATGGCATCAACGGCAACGACACCATCGATGGCGGCGCCGGAAAGGACAACATTCTGGGCGGCACCGAACGCGATTCGCTGTTGGGTGGCGCCGGCAATGACACGCTCAATGGCGAAAGCAGCGAGGATACCCTGCTGGGCGGCGAGGGCAGTGACGTTATCGACGGCGGCGGCGCTGTCGATGTGATGATCGGCGGCAACGCCGGCGACAATTACTACGTCTTTGACAGCGGCGATAAGATCGTCGAGTCGGCCGGTGCCGCCGGCGGCATCGACACTGTCTTTGCCTTCGTGAACCATACGCTGGCTGCAAATGTGGAAGATCTGGAGCTTTATGGCAGCGGGAAGGTGGCGGCCGGTAACGGCCTCAACAACTCGATCACCAGCTTTGTGCTGACAGCGAAGCTCGCCGGGCTCGGCGGCAATGATGAGATTACCGGCGGCGCTGGCAACGACACTCTGGACGGCGGCGCCGGCAATGACGTGTTGGTGGGCAATGGCGGCAACGACAGCCTGGCCGGCGGCGCCGGCATCGACCAGCTGCTCGGCAATGGCGGCAACAACACCATGGCCGGCGGTGCCGGCACCGACATCTACTTCGTCGAGAGCTCCGGCGACGTTGTGGTGGAGACCGGGCCGGGAATCGACCAGGTCTTTAGCGGGGTCGACTATGTCCTGCCCGACGCGGCCGCAGTTGAGTATTTTTTCCTCAATGCCGGCACAAACGCCACGGGCAACAAATTCGCCAACTACATCGTCGGCAACGCCGGCGACAACTCGCTGGCCGGCGGCGGCGGCAATGACACGCTCGACAGCGGGTCGGGCGCCGACAGCATGGCCGGCGGCATCGGCAACGATAGCTATGCCATCGACAACGCCGGCGACAAGGTCACGGAAGTATTCGGCGAGGGCACGGATACGATTGTCACCCTTATCGACAGCATCAATCTCGGCGTCATTCCGAATGTCGAGAATCTGACTCTGGCCGAAAGCGGCGCGGCCTTCAAAGGCACCGGCAGCGGCCTCGCCAACGTCATCATCGGCAATTCCGCAAACAACGATCTGTTCGGCGTCGGCGGCAACGACACCATCGATGGCCGCGGCGGCCATGACAGCATCGAAGGCGGTTCGAGCAACGACAAGCTCACCGGCGGCGAGGGCTTCGATACGCTGGACGGCGGCATTGGCAACGACACGATGATCGGCGGCCTGAACGCCGATCACTTCTATGTCGACTCGGCAAAAGACATCGTCATTGAGGCGGCGAACGGCTCGTTGATCGATCAGGTCTTCACCAAGTTCGACAACACAAAACTCGCCAACAATGTGGAGTATCTCTTTCTCGAGGGCGTCACCGTAACAGGCTTCGGGAATGCATCGAACAATCGCGTCACCGGCAATGGGAACAACAACAAGCTTTTCGGGCTCGCGGGCAATGACAGCATCTTTGGCGGCGTCGGCAACGACCTGCTTGACGGCGGCGCCGGCAATGACAGTCTGGAGGCGGGCAGCGGCGCCGACACGATGGTCGGAGGTGCCGGACACGATCGCTACCTCATCGAAAACAACCTGGGCAAGATTGTCGAAGCTGTCGGCGGCGGTATTGATACGCTTGTGTCGGACCTGGCAACCGCAGATCTGGCTGACTACGTCAACATCGAGAATCTGAGCTTCTCGACGGCGGCTTCATCGGTCGGCAGCGGCAACAAGTTCAACAATCTCCTCGAAGGCAACATCGGCAACGACAGTCTGTTGGGCCTGGGGGGCAACGACACGCTCCATGGCGGCGCCGGCAACGATACGATGGTCGGCGACATCGGCGATGACGTGTACTACCTGCTCGATGCCGGCGACGTCATCGTTGAAGGCGCCGATGCCGGCAAGGACACGCTCCTCGTCGATCTGCCTTCGATCGACCTGAGCGTAGCTCCCTATCAGAATATCGAGAACGTCATCCTCGCCAACAATGCCAACAATGTTCAGGGCAATGGGCTGGCGAACACGATAACCGGCAACACCAAGAGCAACATCCTTCTCGGCGGCGGCGGCAACGATACGCTCTTCGGCGAGATCAATGGCTTTCCCGTGGGTTCCGCCGACACGCTTTCGGGCGAGGACGGCAACGACCTCATGGTGGGCGGCCGCGGCAGCGACTGGTACGCCGTCGAGGAAATCGGCGACAAGATCATCGAGCAGGTGGGGCAGGGCACCGATATCGTCTTCGCCGGCGTCGATTACACGCTGGCCGCCAATGTCGATCAGCTTATCCTGGGCAAACTGCTGAGTGTTTTTGCGATCAAGGGCACGGGCAACGCGCTGGACAACCTGATACACGGCAACGAGGCAAACAACATCATCCTAGGCCTTGGCGGCAATGATTCGCTAAACGGTCTGGAAGGCAACGATACGATCGACGGCGGCGCCGGCGACGATACCGTCTATGGCGACATCGGCAATGACAAGCTGATGGGCGGAACGCAGAGCGACTATCTCCAGGGCGAGGACGGCGCCGATACATTGATCGGCGGCGGTGGCTTCAACGGCCTGCATGGCGATGCCGGCAACGACTCGCTGATCGGCGGCGCCACCTATGACACGATGGATGGCGGCATCGGCGTGGACACGATGGCAGGCGGCGGCGGCCAGGACTTCTATCTGGTGGACAACCTCTTCGATAAGGTCGTCGAGGGCGTCGGGCAGGGTGATGACGGCGTCTTTTCCCAGGTAGACCACGTCCTGAGCGAAAATGTCGAACGCCTCAACCTGGAGGGTACGGCCATCACCGGTTATGGCAACAAGCTGGGCAACTACATTCAGGGCAACGCCCAGAACAACAAGCTCGCGGGATTTGACGGCAACGATACGCTCAGCGGCGGCGGCAGCGGCGAAGCCGATACGATGTTTGGCGGCGCGGGCAACGATACCTACTTTGTCGACACGCTGACGGACACCGTCGATGAGACCGTAGGCGCCGGCGGCAAGGGCAAGGACACCATCATCGCCTCGATCGATGTGCCCTCGCTGCCCGACGATATTGAGAATCTTCGGCTGCAAGGCTCGGCGACCAGCGGTGTCGGCAATTTGCAAAACAACAAGATCGAAGGAACTAGCGGCGGCAACTTTCTCGCCGGGCTCGACGGCGCGGATACGCTGATCGGCAACAATGGCGACGACACGTTGAACGGCGGCACAGGCGCCAACTCCATGATCGGCGGCAGCGGCGGAGACGACTACTATGTGAACACTGCCGGCGACAAGGTGGTGGAAGCAGCCAATGGCGGCTCCGACTTGGTCTATGCCGACATCAACTACACCCTGGCGGCCAATGTGGAGCGCCTGGTGCTGCAGAATGCCGTGAACGGCGCCGGCAATGGATTGGACAACGTCATCGTCGGCAACGGCTTTGCCAACAAGATCGCCGGCCTCGGCGGCGACGATACGGTCGATAGTGGCGCGGCCGCCGACACGATCGACGGCGGCATCGGCAGCGATCACCTGATGGCCGGAACTGAAAACGACAGCCTGATCGGCGGCAACGGCAACGACACGCTGGAGGGTGAAAATGGCGCCGACACGCTGATCGGCGGCGCCGGCAACGATTTCCTCGCGGGCGGCGACAGCGCGGACTCCATGGCCGGCGGCGCGGGCAATGACACCTACTTTGTCAACCTCGGCTCCGATGTGTTCGTGGAGAGCCGCTGGGCAGGGGATTGACCTCGTCCTCAGCACGGCCGGCAGCTTCACTGGCAAACAATGTCGATAACCTGACTCTTGTCGGATGCGGCGGTCACCGGCATCGGCAATGGCCTCAATAATCTCATTCAGGGTGCGAACGTCGGCTTTGTCGCGCAACAACCTGCAAGGCGGCGCCGGCAATGACACGCTATCAGGCTATCGGCGGCGCCGACACACTGACCGGCGGTGCCGGCCGCGACACGTTCCGCCCGTCGGCGACCGACGCTATCGATTCGATCACCGACTTCGATGCCGGGGCCGCTCGGTGACACGCTGGACCTGTCGGATCTTCTCACCGGCTACACGGCCGGCGTGTCCGACGCCAACGACTTCGTGCAGTTCGTGCCCGGTGGCGGCGATACCGACCGTCATGGTGGATGTGGACGGCACGGCTCGGCGGCGTTGTCCTTGTCCAGGTCGCCATACTGAGCGCGTGACCCTGACCAACGTCAATCAGGCGGTGCTGGAGGGCAACCTGCAGCTCGACTGATCGTCCACTGACTGCCAGTCTTCGAGCGGCCGCCGGCGCCAACCGGCGGCCGCTCTTTTTTGCCCGCGGGCATGACCGCAACTTGTCCCAAACGGCCCCGAATCGCCGTATTCTTGCCATATTGACAGCCTAGCTAACGGCGTTGGATTGTCCGCGCCTTCACAATTATGGCTCGCTACTTATCAACCTGAAAACCGCGGGAACAGAGAACGATTCGCGATGGCCGGACATTCACAATTCAAGAACATCATGGTCCGCAAGGGCGCGCAGGACGCCAAGCGCGGCAAGGTCTTCACCAAGCTGATCCGCGAGCTCACGGTGGCGGCGAAATCGGGCCTGCCCGATCCCGCCATGAACCCCCGCCTGCGGGCGGCGATCTCTGCGGCGCGCCAGGCCAACATGCCCCGCGACACCATGGAGCGGGCGATCAAGCGCGGCATCGGCGGCGACAGCGGCGCCAACTATGACGAGGTGCGCTATGAGGGCTATGGCCCCGGCGGCGTCGCCATCATCGTCGAGGCGCTGACCGACAACCGCAACCGCACCGCCGGCGAGATCCGCGTTGCCTTCACCAAGTTCGGCGGCAATCTGGGGGAAACCAACAGCGTCTCCTTCATGTTCGACCGCAAGGGCATCATCCGCTATCTCGCCAAGGCGGCCAGCGGCGACGCCATGTTCGAGGCGGCGCTGGACGCCGGCGCCGACGATGTCAGCAGCGACGCCGACGCCCATGAGGTGCTCTGCGCCATCGATCAGTTCGCCGTCGTGCGCGATGCGCTCGAGGCCAAGTTCGGCGCACCCCAGGAAGCGCGCGTCGGCTGGCGGCCGCAGAGCACGGTGCCGGTGGACGGATCGGCCGCGGAATCGCTGCTGAAGCTGCTGGACATCCTTGAAGACAACGACGATGTGCAGAACGTGGTGGCCAATTTCGAAGTGGCCGACGACGTGCTGGCAAAGATGACGGCCTGAAGCATGCGGCTGCTCGGACTCGATCCCGGACTGCGCCATACCGGCTGGGGCATCATCGATGTCGAGGGCAGCCATCTGCGCTATGTGGCCGATGGCGCCATCCATCCGAAGGCGGATCTGGGCCTGCCGGAGCGGCTGGTGCATCTCCACCACGCCCTGGCCAAAGTGATCGCCGATCACCGGCCGGCCGAGGCGGCGGTGGAGGAGACCTTCGTCAGCCAGAACGCCGCATCCACCCTGAAGCTGGGCATGGCGCGCGGCGTGGTGGTGCTGGTGCCGGCGCTGGCCAGTTTGCCCGTGTCGGAATATCCGGCGAACCTGATCAAGAAATCCGTGGTCGGCGTTGGCCATGCCACGAAGGACCAAGTGCAGATGATGGTGCGGCGCCTGCTGCCGGGCTGCCGCCTCGATTCCGAAGATTCGGCCGACGCGCTGGCCGTGGCGATCTGCCATGCCCATCACGCGGGCACCGCGCGCCGCATCGCCGCGGCGGTGGCGGGAGGCCTGCGATGATCGCCAAGCTCACCGGCCTGGTCGACAATGCGGGCACCGACTCCGCCATCATCGACGTCAATGGCGTCGGCTATCTGGTGTTCTGCTCGGGCAAGACGCTGCATCGCCTGCCGGCGCGCGGCAGCGTCGCCAGCCTGCTGATCGAGACCCATGTGCGCGAGGACCATATTCATCTCTACGGCTTCGCTGACGAGGCGGAGCGGGACTGGTTCCGCCTGCTGACCACGGTGCAGGGCGTGGGCGCCAGGCTGGCGCTGGCGATCCTGGGCGTGCACAGCCCCGGTGAACTGGCCCAGGCGATCGCCGCCCAGGACAAGGCCAGCCTGACCCGCGCCAGCGGCGTCGGCCCGAAGCTGGCGAGCCGCATCCTGTCCGAACTGAAAGACAAGGCGGGCGGCATCGCGCTCGGCGGCCTGGCCGCGCTGGCGCCGGAGGCGGAACCCATCGGACCGATGGCCGATGCGGTGTCGGCCCTGGTCAATCTCGGCTATCGCCGCACCGATGCGTTCGGCGCGGTGGCCCAGGCGGCAAGGCGGCTCGGCGGCACGCCGCCGCTTGAAGCGCTGATCCGCGCCGGCCTGAAGGAGCTCAGCGCATGACCGAGCGCCGCATGGTCAGCCCCGCCGCCGCCGGCGAAGACGCGGCCGAAGCCTCGATCCGGCCGCAGCGCCTGACGGATTTCGTCGGCCAACAGGCGGTGCGGGAAAATCTCAGTGTCTTCATCGAGGCGGCGCGGGCGCGTCGCGATGCGCTGGATCACGTGCTGCTGCACGGGCCGCCGGGCCTGGGCAAGACCACGATGGCGCAGATCATCGCCCGCGAGCTCGGCGTCGGCTTCCGCATGACGTCCGGTCCCGTCATCGCCCGCGCCGGCGACCTGGCGGCGCTGCTGACCAATCTGGAAACGCGGGACGTGCTGTTCATCGACGAGATCCACCGCCTCAATCCCGCCGTGGAGGAAATACTCTATCCCGCGATGGAGGATTTCCAGCTCGACCTCATCATCGGCGAAGGGCCGGCGGCGCGCTCGGTGCGCATCGACCTGCCGCGCTTCACGCTGATCGGCGCGACCACGCGCTCGGGACTGATCACCACGCCGTTGCGGGAGCGCTTCGGCATTCCGCTGCGGCTGCAGTTCTACACGGCGGAGGAATTGGAGCGCGTAGTGCTGCGCGGCGCCAAGGTGCTCGGCCTCGACATCACCTCCAGCGGCGCCCAGGAAATCGCCCGGCGTTCCCGCGGCACGCCCCGAGTTGCCGGGCGCCTGCTGCGGCGGGTGCGGGATTTCGCGTCGGTCGCCGGCACGAAGAAAGTGGACGCCACCGCAGCCGATGCCGCGCTGAACCGGCTGGAGGTGGATGCCCAGGGGCTCGACGCCATGGACCGGCGCTTCCTCCGCTGCATCGCCGAGAATTACGAGGGCGGTCCCGTCGGCGTGGAGACTCTCGCCGCGGCGCTGTCGGAACAGCGCGACGCCATCGAGGAAGTCATCGAACCCTATCTGATCCAGCAGGGCCTGCTGCAGCGCTCGCCGCGCGGCAGGCTGTTGACGGCCAACGGCTTCCGCTATCTCGGCCTCGCCATCAGCAAGCGCGCGGCCGAGCAGCTTGAGCTGCTGGGCGATGAAGCAGAGGGCGCGGCCGATGCATAAGGCGGTCCACGCACCATCATCCGATCCGCGTCTACTACGAAGACACCGATGCCGGCGGCGTCGTCTATTACGCCAACTATCTGCGCTTCGCCGAGCGGGCGCGCACGGAGTTCATGCGCGAGGCCGGGGCCGATCATGCTGGCATGCTGCGGGACACCGGGCTCAGCTTCTTCGTGCGTCGTTGCGAGGTCGATTATCTGAAGCCGGCGCGGCTCGACGATCTGCTGCAGGTGGAAACGCAAATCACCAATGTCGGCGGCGCGTCGCTCGAGGCGCTGCAGACGGTCAAGCGCGGCGGCGAGGATCTGGCGCGGCTCAAGGTCAAGCTCGCCTGCCTGAACCAGGCCGGCCGCCCGGCGCGTTTGCCGGAGCGGATCCACGAAGCACTGCAGAATTTTTCCCATTCCCATTCTTCGTAACGGGGGCATCGATCCGATAATGGCTACCGATTTTATCCAACTCGCCCAGAACGCCACCGGCACCGTGGAAGCGGTTCCCACCGAGCCGGTCACGGCGGTGCCGACCACGCCGCTCGACGTCATGCAGATGCCGGGGACCGAGGCCGCCTACGATTTCAGCCTGGTCGGCCTGTTCTGGCAGGCGGATATCGTGGTGAAGGTGGTGATCGTGATGCTGATCCTCGCCTCGTTCTGGAGCTGGGCGATCATCTTCACCAAGATAATCCGCATGCGCAGCCTGCGCGGCCGCGCCAAGCAGTTCGAGGAAAGCTTCTGGTCCGGCGGCTCGCTGGAAGAGCTGTTCGATCGCCTGGGCAACAAGCCGCCCGATCCGCTGTCCTCGATCTTCGTCGCGGCGATGCGCGAATGGCGCCGCTCGGCGGCAAAGGGCCTGCTGACGACCACCGAGCTCAAGGCCGGCCTGAAGGAGCGCATCGAGCGGGTCATGGACATCACGCTCGGCCGCGAGATGGAACAGCTCGAACGCCATATGGGCTTCCTCGCCTCGGTCGGCTCCTCGGCGCCGTTCGTCGGCCTGTTCGGCACGGTCTGGGGCATCATGAACAGCTTCGCCTCCATCGCCGCCGCCAAGAACACCAGCCTCGCCGTGGTGGCGCCGGGCATCGCCGAAGCATTGTTCGCCACGGCGCTCGGCCTGGTCGCCGCGATTCCCGCGGTGCTCGCCTATAACAAGCTGTCGGGCGATATCGGCCGCTATGGCTACCGCCTCGAAGCCTTCGCCGGCGAGTTCAACGCCATCCTGTCCCGCCAGCTCGAGGAGCGCCGCTAATGGCCGTCCGTCTCAATGCCGGCGGTGTCACGCACCGCTACAGCCGCCGCAGCCGCCAAGGCCGGATGTCCGAGATCAACGTGACGCCGCTGGTCGACGTCATGCTGGTGCTGTTGATCGTGTTCATGGTCACCGCGCCGCTGCTGAATTCCGGCGTCGAGCTCACGCTGCCGAAAAGCGAGGCGCCGCCGCTGAACCAGCCGGAAGAGCCGCTGGTGATCTCCGTCGACAAGACCGGCGCCATCTTCATCCAGGAAACGGCGGTGACGCTGGAAACCCTGGCGCCGCGCCTGCTGGCGATCACCGAGAACAAGCCGGACACCACCATCTATGTGCGCGGAGACCAGTCGATCAATTACGGCCGCATGATCGAGGTGATGGGCCTGCTCACCGGGTCCGGCTTCACCAAGCTGTCGCTGGTGACGGAGGCGGCCGACAAGCCGCCGGCGCCGGCCGGCGAGACCCAAGGTAACTGAGGCGCGTCGACCGACATGCGTGAAGGCGTACTCCTTTCCGGCACTCTGCACATTGTCGTGCTGCTGTTGGTGCTGTTCGGGCTCCCCTTCTTCTGGGAGCCAGAGGTCATGCGCATGACGGCGACGCCGATCACGGTCGTCACATCGGATCAATTGACGGCGCCGAAGGTGGCGCAGGAGAAGCCGAAGGAAGAGGTGAAGGAGGCGCCGCCAGTGATTCCGCCAGCGCCCCCTGCACCGACGCTACCCGAACCGGAAGTCGCTCCGGAACCGATGGCGGCGCCCGTGGAGACGGAGAATCAAACGCCGCCCGTGGAGGCGCCGAATCCCGAAATACAGGAAACTACCAATCCGCAGGAGCAAGATACGCCGGACCCCGTGATCGCCGAACCGCCGCCGGAGCCGCCGCCGCCGGAACCTGTTCCGGTTCCCGTACCTACAGAACAGGTCGCGGAAGTGCAGGACGTGCCGTTGCCGCCGCAGAAGCCGGACCCGCCAAAGAAGAAGAAAGTGGACAAGAAGGACAAGGATAAGCCGGTCAACGACGAGCAATTTCTCGACTCCCTGGTGGACAAACTTGCCAAAGAACAGACCGCTGCGGTGCCGCCGACGCCAGAGGAAGAGCCCGCCGAGGTGCCGCAGACCGAGGGCATTCCCCAGCGCTTGCCGGCCGGCGAAGAGGATGCGCTGCGCAACTATATCCGTAATTGCTGGGCCTGGCCCGGCGGCGGCGCGGGTTCGGAGGAATTTGCGGTCACGCTGGAGATCGAACTCAACCAGGACGCGACTCTGCGTGATGTGGAGATCGCCCGCGCCGACCGCGACCGCATGGGCGACCCCCTCTACAAGTCGTTCGCCGAAAGCACCCGCCGCGCGGTGCAGAAATGCGGCGTGAACGGCGCCGTCTTCCCGATCAACCTGCAGCGCGACTATGCGGTCTGGAGCCTTATCAAGGCCACATTCCGGCCCACGGACTTCAATTGAGGGAACGAGTAAAAGGCCTGTCGCATTGGACTGATGGATTTGATGTGTTCTCGGGGACGGGCCCGACAGTATTTGAAGGTTTCAAAGAAGATGATGATGAGGAGACACAGCACAATGAAAATACCAGCCTCATTCGCAAAGCTTGTGTCTTGTTACTGACGCCATTGATGCTACTGGCATCTCAGGCGCAGGCTGTCGTCGAGATCGATATTTCAAATCCGCCGGCAAATCCGTTGCCGATCGCCGTCACCGATTTTGCCGGCGGCTCGGCACAAGCGGGCGATCTCGGCGCGCAGATCTCCGCCGTCATTGCCGCGGATCTCGAACGGTCAGGCCTGTTCCGGCCGATCGACCGCTCCGCCTTCATCCAGAACGCCGGCGATCTGCAGGGCGTGCCGCGATTCGGCGATTGGCGGCTGATCAACGCAGAGGCATTGGTTTCAGGGCGCCGTCTCGCAGCAGGCCGACGGGCGTCTGCGGGTTGAATTCCGCCTGTGGGACGTGCTGGCGGAGCAGCAGATGGCCGGCCTCGCGCTCACGGCGCCGGCCAGCAACTGGCGCCGCATCGCCCATCGCGTTGCCGATGCGATCTACACCCGCATCACCGGCGAAGACGGCTATTTCGACTCCCGCATCGTCTATGTATCGGAGACCGGCCCGGCGACCGCCCGCGTCAAGCGGCTGGCGATCATGGACCAGGACGGTTTCGGCCATAAGTTCCTGACCAACGGCAAGAACCTGGTACTGACGCCGCGCTTCTCGCCCTCGACCCAGGAGATCACCTATCTCTCCTTCGTCAACAACCGGCCGCGGGTGCATCTGCTGAACCTGGAGACCGGCCAGCAGGAAGTGCTCGGCGATTTCCCGGGCATGACCTTCGCGCCGCGCTTCTCGCCCGACGGCCGGCGCGTGGTCATGAGTCTGGCCGCCAGCGGCAACACCGAGATCTACACCATGGATCTCAGCACCCGCCGCACCTCGCGCCTGACCAACAGCCCGGGCATCGACACTTCGCCCAGCTTCTCGCCCGATGCCACGCGCATCGTCTTCAACTCCGACCGCGGCGGCTCGCAGCAGCTCTATGTCATGGGCGCCGATGGCGGCGGCGTGACGCGCATCAGCTTCGGCGACGGCCGCTACGGCACGCCGGTCTGGTCGCCGCGCGGCGATCTCGTCGCTTTCACCCGCATGGTCGGCGGCACGTTCTACATCGGCGTGATGCGGCCGGACGGCAGCGGCGAGCGCATGCTCACCAATGGCTACCTGGTCGAAGGCCCGACCTGGTCGCCGAATGGCCGGGTGATTTCCTTCTTCCGTCAGGATGGCGGCGGCGCTGCAACCCGCCTCTACACCATCGACCTGACGGGACGTAATGAGCGCGTCGTTGAGACGCCTCAGGACGGCTCCGATCCAGCCTGGTCGCCCTTGATTCCCTAGAGAAAGCGGTACTATGTTGCACGGGCGAACAGGCCAAGGGGAGCGTGGCGGCGGGTACGCGCAGCGCCAGCGTTTTTCTGTTCTTTAATCAAGCCCGGTCTGCGGGCTAGAGGTTCCTCCACAAAGGGGTAAGAGGTAGGCAAATGAAGTTAAAGATTGTGAGTTTTATCGCGGCGGCCCTGTTGCTCTCGGGTTGCGCTTCGGACAAGGAGCCGTCGACCAGCGATTCCAGCAGCTCGGGCAGCGGCACGACTGCGGCTGCCGGCTCGGTCGAGGATTTTCAGGTTAACGTCGGCGATCGTGTCTTCTTCGATTACGACAGCTATGAGATCCGTGCCGATGCACAGGATACCTTGAACCGTCAGGCCGCGTGGCTCGGCCAGTATGGCAACTACGCCATCACCGTCGAAGGTCACTGCGACGAGCGCGGCACCCGCGAATACAACCTGGCGCTCGGCGAACGCCGCGCCAACGCGGTGCGCAACTATCTCGTGGCGCAGGGCGTCGATCCGAACCGCATCCAGACCATCAGCTATGGCAAGGAGCGGCCGGAGATCGCCGACAGCAACGAGTCGGCCTGGGCGCAGAATCGCCGCGGCGTGACGGTCCTGCAGTAAGGCCGGATCGTCTCCGACTGAGTTAAGACTGGCGGGCGCCGGTTCCCAAAAAGGGACCGGCGCCCGTCGGATTTTCGGGCTGGCGCTAGTCAGCTTTTTTGGGCTAGCACCGGGGTGCAATTGGGGCCGGGCCCCATATCTGCCGATAGGCCCCGATCCCGTCCGCTCCATGCCACAATTTCGCCGCCAAGTTCCGGCAATGGTTCCATCATAGGAACGGCTTGTCGGCGAAACTTTGGGGGCCTGAGCCGGTTTCTTTAGGATAAACAACTGGGCCGCAAACCATGATGAACCCGCGAAACCGCCGGGCATATCTCCATCCGGTAACCGCTTTCGTCCTGTTGGCGGCATTGTTGCTGCCGGGCGCGGCCGTGGCGCAGAGCGCGACCGGCACTGTCGCAGCGCAGCAGGAGTTGCGCATCCAGGAACTGGAGTCGCAGATCAGCGCCCTGACCGGCCAGGTGGAGCAGCTGTCCTATCAAGTGCGCCAGCTGACCGACAAGCTGGACCGCATGGCGTCGGATTTCGATTTCCGCCTGACCCAGCTCGAGGGCGGCGGCCAAGGCGACGGCGCTGGCACCGGTCGCCGGCGCGATGGTACGAGCGCGAGCCCGGACTATTCCGCCGCCGGCTCCGGCAACAGCAGAGCCTCCCGCCGCGCCGGCCGTGGCAGGGACCGCGCCCGCCACGGGCAGCGATGGCGTCGCCGCATCAACCCCCGGCAGCGGTCCGAAGGTCTTGGGAACGCTGACCCAGACGGAATACGACGCGCAGGTTGCCAGGCAGCAGAATTCGGCCGCCGCCGCCAGCAGGCCATGGACGCCACCAATGCCCAGGGCACATTCGGGTCAAGTGGCGGCGGTCGCGCCAGCAGAGCTGCCGGGTGCCACGGCCGACGAGCAGTATCAGTACGCCTTCGGTCTGCTGCGCGAGAACCGCTACGACGATGCCGAGAAGGCGTTGCGCACCTTCATCGGCGAGAATCCCGACCACCAGCTGACCGGCAATGCCAACTACTGGCTCGGCGAGACCTACTATGTGCGCGGCGACTACAAGAATGCCGCCATCACCTTCGCCCAGGGCGTGAAGAACTATCCGCAAAGCGGCAAGGCACCCGACAACATGATGAAGCTGGGCATGGCGCTGGCGGCGATGGATCAAGTCCAGGATGCCTGCACCGCCTTTACTGAAGTGAGCAAGCGCTATCCCTCAGGCCTCCGACACCCTGAAGGACCGGGTGGTCAAGGAGCAGCAGCGCAACGGCTGCAAATAGGCTGGCACGTGCTCGCGGCCGCGCATCCCTTGCGCGGCGCCGCTGCAAGCCCCACCCTGAACGGCGCCGGCGGATCGTCGGCGCCATGGTCATTTTCAGGATTTCCCTCATTGCCGGATACGCCGCTGACCGACGACGAATTCGCCGCGCTGATGGACCGCCTCGGCCCCTTCGAAGCGCGGCCGCATATCGCCGTGGCCGTCTCGGGCGGCCGCGACAGCCTGTGTCTTGCGCTGCTGCTGCAGCGCTGGGCGCGGCGCCGCCGCGGCCGAATCACCGCACTGACCGTCGATCACGGCCTGCGGCCGGACTCCGCCGCGGAGGCGCGGACCGTCGGGCGCTGGCTGCGGGCGCACAAGATCGGCCATGCCATTCTGACCTGGAACCGCCGCGGCCAGCCACCGCCCGGAAGTGGTCTGCAGGCGGCGGCCCGGGAGGCGCGCTACCGGCTGCTCAGCGGCCAGCTGCCACGATCTCGGCATTCTTGCATCTGGCGCTGGCTCATCAGCGCGATGACCAGGCGGAGACATTCCTGCTGCGCCTGGGCCGGCGCAGCGGGCCGGATGGTCTCGCCGGCATGGCGCCGGTGACTGAGCGGGACGGCGTGCGCCTGCTGCGGCCGCTGCTGCCGGTCCCCCGCGATCGGCTCGCAGCGACGCTGCGGGCCGGCGGCCAGGACTGGATCGACGACCCGACCAATGAGAACACGGCCCATACCCGCATCCGGCTCCGGCGGCTTCTGCCTTCGCTGGCCGAAGCGGGCGTAAGCGGCGCATTTCTGGCGGAAACCGCCGCAGCCCTGGGGACCTTGCGCGGGCCTCGATGGACGAGGCCGTGGCCGGCATCCTGGCGGCGGGGGTCGAGATCGATCCTGCCGGCTATCTCTGGCTTGACCCCTCCGCCCTCGCCGGCGCGCCTGCGGAGGTCGGCCGGCGCGTACTGGCCCGCTGCCTGTTGGCCATCGGCGGCGGTGGCTATACGCCACGCTCCGAGCGCCTGAACCGGCTCTATGACCAGATCGCCGGCAGGCCATCTGACTTCCGGAGCGACCCTGGCCGGATGCCAGATCCGCGGCAAAAGCAGACGCTTGATGATCTGCCGCGAGCTGGCGGCCGCCGGTTCCGCCATCGCCCTCGCCGCCGGCACCCGCCAGGTCTGGGATGGGCGCTTTGCCGTCACTTTGGCGCGCCGCCGGGGCGGGATCGGTCATCTGCAGACGGGCGCCCTTGGTCGCTGACGGCAACCGCAGCCGTCCTGAAGGCCCGCCCGGAGCTCCGCGATGCGGCCTATCCCGGCGGCTGCACGGCCGGTCCTGCCGGCGATCTGGGCCGGCGCCGGGAGGTCGCGGCGGGAACTCCTGGCGGTACCGCACCTTGATTATCGGGCCAGTGACCCACAAGTATCTGTATCGATTGAATTCGTTCCGCCTCAGTCCTTGGCGCCGTCAAGGTTTACAGTTGCTTAATGCGCATCGCCGCATTATCTATTATCGTGCCATGGGCTCTGCTTAAGCCCGGAGACCACGTGCCTGGGCCCGGGCTTGCCGGCGCCGGCATCGAAAGGTGATCCCAACGTGAATAATCTCGGCCGCAATATCGCCGTCTGGGCCATCCTGATCATCCTGCTGTTCCTGCTGTTCAATATGTTCAGCGGCAATTCGTCGCGCAGCACGTCGGAACTGCCCTATGGCGATTTCGCCACCGAAGTCGACAACAACAACATCCAGAACGTCGTCATCCAAGGACGCGAAGTCACCGGCTCGTTCAAGGACAACCGCAAGGACTTCAATACCCTGCTGCCGTTCGAGCCGACCGCCGACTACATCAAGAGCCTCAAGGACCGCGGCGTGAATGTCGATGCGGCGCCGCCCGATAGCGGCAGCCCGCTGCCGACGCTGCTGATCACCTGGGCGCCGCTGTTCGTCATCCTCGGTGTCTGGATCTATCTGATGCGCCAGATGCAAGGCAGCGGCGGCAAGGCCATGGGCTTCGGCAAGTCGCGGGCGCGCCTGCTGACGGAAAAGACCGGCCGTGTGACCTTCGACGATGTTGCCGGCATCGAAGAAGCCAAGCAGGAGTTGCAGGAGCTGGTGGACTTCCTGAAGGACCCGCAGAAGTTCCAGCGCCTGGGCGGCAAGATTCCCAAGGGCTGCCTGCTGGTCGGCCCGCCGGGCACCGGCAAGACGCTGCTCGCCCGCGCCATCGCCGGCGAAGCGAATGTGCCGTTCTTCACCATCTCCGGCTCCGACTTCGTCGAGATGTTCGTCGGCGTCGGCGCCAGCCGCGTGCGCGACATGTTCGAGCAGGGCAAGAAGAATGCGCCTTGCATCATCTTCATCGACGAAATCGATGCGGTCGGCCGCCATCGCGGCGCCGGACTCGGCGGCGGCAATGACGAGCGCGAGCAGACGCTGAACCAGTTGCTGGTGGAGATGGACGGCTTCGAGACCAACGAAGGCGTCATCCTGATCGCCGCCACCAACCGGCCCGACGTGCTGGACCCGGCGCTGCTGCGCCCCGGCCGCTTCGACCGCCAGGTGGTGGTGCCGAATCCCGATATCGCCGGCCGCGAGCAGATCCTGCGCGTGCATATGCGCAAGGTGCCGCTGGCGCCCGACGTGGATCCAAGGACCATCGCCCGCGGCACGCCCGGATTCTCCGGCGCCGATCTCGCCAATCTCGTCAACGAAGCGGCGCTGATGGCCGCGCGCCGCGGCCGCCGGGTCGTCACCATGGCGGAATTCGAAGGCGCCAAGGACAAGGTGATGATGGGCACCGAGCGCCGCTCCATGGTGATGAGCGAGGAAGAGAAGAAGCTCACCGCCTATCATGAGGCGGGCCACGCCCTGGTGGGCCTGGCGATGCCGAAGCATGACCCCCTGCACAAGGTGACGATCATCCCGCGCGGCCGGGCGCTGGGCGTGACCATGTCGCTGCCGGAGCGCGACCGTTACAGCCTGTCGAAGATCGAAATGGAGTCGCGGCTGGCCAGCATGTTCGGCGGCCGCGTCGCCGAGGAACTGATCTTCGGCGAGGAGAATGTGACCAGCGGTGCTTCCAACGACATCATGCAGGCGACCAATCTCGCCCGCGCCATGGTGACGGAGTGGGGCATGTCCGACAAGCTCGGGCCGCTGCGCTATGCCAGCAACGAGGAAGAGGTCTTCCTCGGCCATTCGGTCACGCGCCGCATCAATGTGTCGGGCGCAACCGCGAAGATCATCGACGAAGAGATCCGCCGTTTCATCGACGAAGCCGAAACCACGGCGCGCCGCATCCTGAGCGAGAAGCTCGAAGACCTGCACAAGGTGGCGAACGCCCTGCTCGAATATGAGACGCTCTCGGGCGAGGAGGTGAAGGCGCTGATGCGCGGCGAGCAGATCAATCGCCCCGACGATACGCCGACGCCGACGCGGCTCGCGGTCCTCGGTGCCCAGCAGCGGCACGCCCGCCCACACCGGACGGCCCGGCCCGACCGGTCTCGAGCCGGAGCCGCAGCCCGGCGGCTGACGGCCGCAGCGGCGATCATCGGAAAAGCCCCGCGCCAGCGGGGCTTTTTTGTTGGCTGGGCCGCGCCGCGGGTTTGTATAACTGGCACAGACGAAAGCTTCGCCGCTCTGACGAGGATAGATGCTCCATCACACGCCGCTTGTCGCCACGATCGTCGTCGGCATCGTGCTGGCGTTTGTCTTCGGCGCGATCGCCCATCGGCTGAAGCTGTCGCCGCTGGTGGGCTATCTGCTGGCCGGCGTGGCGGTCGGTCCGTACACGCCGGGCTTCGTCGCCGATCAGCCGCTGGCCGCCGAGCTGGCGGAGATCGGCGTCATCCTGCTGATGTTCGGCGTCGGCATGCATTTCTCGCTGAAGGATCTGCTGTCGGTGCGGGCGATCGCCATCCCCGGCGCGATCGCACAGATCGTCCTCGCAACCCTGCTCGGCCTCGGTCTGTCCTGGGCGCTCGGCTGGACGCTGGGCGCCGGCCTGGTGTTCGGGCTGGCGCTGTCGGTGGCCAGCACCGTGGTGCTGCTGCGGGCGCTGCAGGAGCGGCACCTCATCGACACCGAACGTGGGCGCATCGCCGTCGGCTGGCTGATCGTCGAGGATCTGGCGATGGTTCTGGCTCTGGTGCTGCTGCCGGCGCTGGCCGGCCTTCTCGATGAAAGCGGCACCGTTGCGGCAACCGTGCCGCCGGGCGTTTCCGATATCGCGCTTGCGCTCGCGATGACCGTGGGGAAAGTCGCGGCCTTTGTCGTGCTGATGCTGGTGGTCGGCCGCCGGGTGATCCCCTGGATCCTCCACTATGTCGCCCACACGGGATCGCGCGAACTGTTCCGTCTTGTCGGTGCTGGCGATCGGACTCGGCATCGCCTATGGCGCAGCGCAGATCTTCGACGTCTCCTTTGCCCTCGGCGCCTTCTTCGCCGGCATGGTGCTGAGCGAGTCCGAGCTCAGCCATCAGGCGGCGGAGGAGTCCCTGCCGCTGCGCGACGCCTTTGCGGTGCTGTTCTTCGTTTCCGTCGGTATCCTGTTCGATCCGCTTATTCTGGTGCAGGAGCCCTGGCCGGTGCTCGCGGTGCTGGCCATCATCCTGATCGGCAAGTCGGTCGCCGCCTTCGCCATCGTCATCGCCTTCCGGCATCCCGGTGGGTACGGCGCTGATGATCGCCGCCAGCCTGGCGCAGATCGGCGAGTTCTCCTTCATCCTGGCCAATCTTGGCGTCGATCTCGGCTTGTTGCCGGAACGGGGCCGCGATCTCATCCTCGCCGGCGCCATCCTGTCCATCCTGGCAAATCCGGCGATCTTCGCCGCCATCGGCCGCTTTAAGATCGCCGCAGCCCTCGCGCCCGCTGTTGGATTGCCTGATGGAGAGTCCGCGGCCGTGATCGAGACATCGCCCACCTCCTTGACCGGCCATGCCGTCATCATCGGCTACGGCCGTGTCGGTGGCCGGCTGCGGCGAGACTCTGCGGCAGCAAAGGACATGCGGTGCTGGCGATCGAAGACAACAGGGACATCGCCGCACGCCTGCGCGGCGGCGGTGTCGAGGTGATTGCCGGCAACGCCGCCGCGGCGGAAATCCTCGGCGCCGCCAATCTGCAGATGGCGCGCTGGTGCTTCGTCGCCGTGCCCAACGCCTTCGAAGCCGGGCAGATCATCGAACAGGCGCGGGCGCTCAATCCGCAATTGCCCATCGTCGCCCGCGCCCATTCGGACGCCGAGGTGGAGCATCTGCAGCGCCTGGGCGCCAGCGTCACCATCATGGGCGAGAACGAGATCGCCCGGGCCATGGCCGAATATGCCGTCTGAAATCTATCTCAAGCCGCTGGGAATACTGCCGGGCGAACCGGCACGCCAAGCCGTGACCAGCGGCATCGCCCGCAGGCTCGCCGGCGGGCCCCTGGCGTTCACCGCTGTCGATCTGATACGCCGCGGGCCCGAAAACCAGCGCGAGGCGGCGTCTGCTGGACATCGGCAGTTGCAGTCCTGCAATCTGCGCACCGAAGACCCTGCGCTTGCCGCAGCGCTGGAGGCGGCGCTCGATGCCGTCGCCGCGCCGCGCGCGGATTTTGCCGGCCTGCCGCTCGACCGCCCGCGCCTGATGGGCGTGGTGAATGTCACGCCCGACAGTTTCTCCGATGGCGGCCGCTATCACGACGGCGGGGCCGCCATCGCCCATGGCCGCGCGCTGATGCAGGCAGGCGCCGACATTCTTGATATCGGCGGCGAATCCACGCGCCCGGGCGCCGCACCGGTGACGATCGAGGAAGAGCTGTCGCGGGTGCTGCCGGTGATCGCCGCGCTCGCGAAGGATGGCGCGGTCGTCTCCATCGATACGCGCCATGCCCTGGTGATGCGCCGCGCCGTGGATGCGGGCGCGCGCGTCATCAACGATGTGACCGCGCTATCGGGCGATCCCGGACAGCATGAAGGCCGCCGCCGGCAGCGGCGCTGCGGTCGTGCTCATGCATATGCAGGGCGAGCCGCGCACCATGCAGAAGGATCCGCAATATCGCGATGCGCCGCTGGATATCTATGATTACTTCTCTGCGCGCCTCGACGCCTGCGCGGCAAGCCGGCATCCCGCGCGGGCGGATGGTTCTCGATCCCGGCATCGGCTTCGGCAAGAACGACCGGCACAATATCGCGATGCTCGACGACCTGGCGCTGCTGCATGGGCTCGGCTGCGGTCTGCTGCTCGGCGTGTCGCGCAAGAGTTTCATCGGCCGCCTCAGCCGCGGCGAAGACGCCGATCATCGCTTGCCCGGCACGCTCGCCGCGACTCTCGCCGGGCTCGACCGCGGCGCGCAGATCCATCGCGTGCATGATGTCGCGGAGGCCGCGCAGGCGCTGGCGATCTGGCGCGCTATCGCCGGTTGTTGAGCATATTCTCCTCACCCGATAGTTGCACCATCAGTCGCCGCGCGAGTAGGTTAGTCGCGAAGAGCGGGGGTCAGGGGGCTCGGCGTGGAAGAGTATACGGGCTACGTTACGCCCAGCGAGCCATCGGCTTCTGGCCTGCTGAAGCTGTTGGAATACTGGCAGTCAAAGTGCTGTAACGATCGCCTGCCGGCGCGGGCAGACATCGATCCGGCCGATCTCTCGTTCATCCTGCCGAATCTCTTTCTGATGGACGTAAACATGAGCGAAGAGCCGCGCGGCCGCTTCCGCTTCCGGCTGTTCGGCACGGAGCTGGCGCGCGTTCACGGCCGCGACCGCACCGGAAAAACTTTCCACGAAACATTGGAGGAGGAACCGGCCGACGGATCGGTGGCCTGGGCCACCCGGCTGGTTAACGAGCGTATCCCGCTCTTTGTCGCCGGCCGCGTGCGTTACCTGCGCAAGGAATGGCTGAAATTCGAGAACGCCATCCTGCCGCTGCAGAACGAGGCCGGCGAAGTGTGCATGATCATCGGCGCGACGATCCATACATATCCGTCGGCTAGAGGTCGGCGCGCAGCATTAGGCAGCGGACAAATCATTCAGATGTCGAGGTTTCATCGCGCCGGCTTTTGATCCAGGATCTTGTTGATCTCCGCAAAGGGCACGGCGTCGCGGGCGAACGTGAAGGTGCCGCGTCTCGGAGATCTCCCGCGCCGCCCGCAGGAAAGCGCCGTAGGCGGCGCGGGCCATGGCCGAACCGACGGAAATGCGCTTCACGCCCAAGGCCGCAAGTTCGGCCACGGAGAAATCGGCGCCTGACAATCCCATCACCACATTCACCGGCTTCGGCGCCACAGCCTTAACCACCGCGGCGATATCTTCCTTTGAACGCAGACCCGGCGCATACAGCACGTCGGCGCCGGCTTCGGCGAAGGCCTGCAGCCGCCGGATCGTGTCGGCGAGATCCGGCCGGCCATTGAGATAGTTCTCGGCGCGCGCCGTCAGCATAAAGGAGAACGGCAGCGTCCGCGCCGCGGCAACGGCGGCCCTGACGCGCGCCACCGCAAGATCGAAGGGTAGATCGGCTCGTCCGGCACGCCCGGTTGCGTCTTCGATCGAGCCGCCGACAAGCCCGGCGCCGGCGGCAAGCCGGATGGTCTCCGCGCAGATTTCCGGCTCGATCGCCGAAGCCATGCTGCAGATCCGCCGATACCGGCAGTTCGGTTGCCCCGACGATCATGCGCAGGTGATCAAGCGTCTCTTCGCGGCCGACGACACCGATGTCGTCAGCGCGGCCGATCGAGAACGAGAATCCGGCGCTGGTCGTCGCCAGCGCTTTGAAGCCGAATGTGGCCAGCATCCGCGTGCTGCCGATGTCCCAGGGATTGGGAATCGACGAAGGCGCCGGGCTGTTCATGCAGAGTTTTGAAGGCGGCCGCTTTCGCCTGATTGACCGGTCATCGGCCTACTCCGTCACGCCTGCCTTGCGCAGGCTCTCCAGCAGATGCTCGAGCTCCTCGGCATGGCGGTAGGGCTCCTGCCGCGCATAGACCAGCAACGACCGGGTGGGCACCTGCTCGTTAAAGCGGGCCACCTGGTGCCGCGCCTCGTCGAGCCGGTTCAACTGCGCCAAGCTGGCGGTCATGTACATCATCTCCCAGATCGCCGGATTGACGAAATTCCGGCCGAGCTGGATCACGGCTTCGGCGTAACTGCGGCTGCAGAACAGTGCCATGCCATAGGCCGAGACATACCAATCCGGGTGGTTGGGGTTGATCTGCAATCCGCGCTGCACCCACTCCAGCGCCTGATCCGCATGGCCCTCATAGGCCAGCAGCCATGCCTTGGTCACGATCGTGTGGGAGTTGTTCGGGTTGAGCGTCAGCGCGCGCTCGAATTGCAGCGCCGCCTCGTCGAACTCCTTGCGGTACAGGCAGACATAGCCGAGCACCCGGTGGCATTGCCCGTCCGTCGGATCCAGCATTGCGCCGCGCTTCGCGAGGACCAGGGCCCGCTCTTTCGCCTCCGCGGTGAGATTGCGCTCCCATTCGCGCATCTCCAGCTCCGCCAGCCAAGTATGGGCTATCGCCAGTTCCGGATCCGCCTTGATGGCGCGCTCGAACATCTCGCGCACCTTCGGCTCTTCGCTGCGATCGAAGGTCTGCTTGTACTCGATGCCGCGCAGGAGATAGTCGTAGACGGACATGCCGTCCGGCCGCTTGCGCCGCGCCGATCGGGCGACGGCGACGGAGATCTGGCCGGGCAGGGCGGCGACGATCATGCGCACCACGTCGTCCTGCACGGCAAAGACATCTTCGATCTTGCGGTCATAGCGTTCGGCCCACAGATTGTTCCCGGTCTCTGCTTCGATCAGCTGGACCGAGATGCGGAGTTGCGGGCCCGAGCGCCGGATGCTGCCTTCCACCACATAATGCACGCCGAGTTCACGCCCGACCTGGCGCATATCCACTGACTCTCCGCGATAGCGGAAGGAGGAATTGCGGGAAATGACATGAAGCTCGCGGAAGCGCGAGAGCTCGCGGATGATGTCCTCGGTGACGCCGTCGCTGAAGTAGGCCTGCTCGGGATCGCCGCTGAGATTCTCGAACGGCAGCACGGCGATCGCCGGCCGGTTCGGCAGGGGCGGATACTGCCGCGTCGTCGGCGGCACGGCGATGGGCACCGTGCCGCCGCCGATGCGGATGCGGTAGACCTGCTGGGCCTCGGCGCCGCTCTTGAATTGATGGGCGCCGAGATCCTCCACTTGAACGGTGGCCTTCCCGCGCAGATAGCGCAGGACCGCGGCGGTGATATAGACATCGCCGGGTGTCGCCATCTCCTCCAGGCGCCGCGCCAGATTGACATCGTCGCCATAGACATCCTCCGGCTCGATGATGATGTCGCCGGCATTGATGCCCATGCGATAGGGCATGCGCCGCTCCGGCGGCAGGGCGGCCAGCCGTTCCATCATTTGCTGCTGCATGGCGGTGGCGCATTCGACGGCCTGCACGGCGCTGTCGAAGCGGGCGAGAAATCCGTCGCCGGTCGTCTTGACCACATGGCCGCTGTGAGACCCGATGAGCGGCTTGAACACCGAGTCCATGTCCGACATGAATTGGTGATGGGTCCGCAACTCGTCGTCGGTCATGCGCGAGCTGTAGCCGACCGCATCCGCGATCAGTACAGCCGCTAGTCGCCGTACGACAGCACGCTTCGACACTGGCCCCTCGTCGAACCATTCATGTGAGAAAAAGAAGCCTAGCATGGCAAAAATCCGTCTGCCATGGCAGCCGGGGATTTATGTAGCCATTTCAGGATGTTCGCGCCACCCTCCCATTTAGGGGGAGAATGGTTCAACCATCTGGCGATTGGTCGGCGGTCAGCCTTACTGTTGCTGCCAACTTCCCATAATTTTTCTTATTGTACCGCTACTCTTGCCCGCATTTAGCTGCGGAATCCCGGGCAATCGATGCCGGGCGACACTGCATCCGGGGGCTGGTTTCACCCCGGCCGAATCCAATGTAGGTTCTTGGTTATGTCATCAGGGCCATCTGAGAAGCCGGTTCGCAGGCTGTTCGGTACCGACGGCATCCGCGGTACGGCCAATAGCGATCCAATCACGGCCGATATCGCGCTGAAGCTGGCCCTGGCCGCCGGCGCCTATTTCACCCGCGGCAGCTACCGGCATCGGGTGGTGATCGGCAAGGATACGCGCCTTTCCTGCTATATGCTGGAATACGCCCTGACAGCGGGGTTCCTGGCCGGCGGCATGGATGTGATGCTCACCGGCCCGCTGCCGACGCCGGCCGTTGCCATGCTGGCGCGCAGCATGCGCGCCGATCTCGGCGTCATGATTTCCGCCTCCCACAATCCGTTTCAGGATAACGGCATCAAGCTGTTCGGACCCGATGGCTTCAAGCTATCGGATGACGTCGAAGCCGAGATCGAGGCCCGCATGGCCATCGACAATGGCGGCGAGGGGCGTGAGCTGCCTCAAGGAAACCGCCTCGGCCGCGCCAAGCGGATCGACGATGCACCGGGCCGCTACATCGAGTTCGTGAAGAACACCTTCCCGAAGGGCGCCACGCTCGAGGGGCTGAAAATCGTCATCGATTGCGCCAACGGCGCCGCCTACAAGGTGGCGCCGACGGTCCTGGCGGAGCTCGGCGCCCAGGTGATTCCAGTTGCCGTCGAACCCGATGGCACCAACATCAACCGCGATTGCGGCGCCACCGCCACCGCGATGATGCGCGAGCAGGTGATCGTCCATGGCGCCCATCTGGGCCTGGCCCTGGACGGCGATGCCGACCGGCTGATCGTCGCCGACGAGCATGGCGAGATCATCGACGGCGACCAGCTCATGGCGCTGATCGCCCGCTCCTGGGCCCGCGACGGCCGGCTGCAGGGCGGCGGCGTGGTGGCCACCGTCATGTCCAATCTGGGCCTGGAGCGGTTCGTGCAGTCGCTCGGCCAGACTTTCGTGCGTACGCCTGTGGGCGATCGCTATGTCGTCGAGCGCATGCGCGCCGGCGGCTTCAATCTCGGCGGCGAGCAGTCGGGCCATATCATCCTCGGCGACTACAGCAGCACCGGCGACGGGCTGATCGCCGCGCTGCAGACCCTGGCCGTGCTGGTGGAGGCAGGCAAGCCGATGAGCGAGGTCGGCCGCGTCTTCGAGCCCTTGCCGCAGCGGCTGGTCAGCCTGCGTTTCGCCGGCGGTCAGCCGCTGAACGATGAGGATGTGCAGGCGGCGATCCGCAAGGGCGAAAAGGCTCTCGGCCTGCAGGGCCGTCTGCTGGTGCGCAAGTCCGGCACCGAGCCGGTGATCCGGGTGATGGCGGAAGGCGAGGACGCCCTGCTGGTCGGGCGCGTCGTCGACGACATCGCCGCGGCGATCAAGCGCAAGGCGGGCTAGGCAAGTTCTCTAGACGACCGCGAGCACCGGCGCGGGGCCGTTGCGCAGGAGATCCACCACCACATCCAGCGCCCGATCCAGATCGGCGACCGAGCGCGCGGCGCAGGTGCAGATGCGGATCGCATCCGGCACCGGCTGGGCCGTGGCGAATACATCGGCGGGTTTCAGCAGCACGCCGCGGGCTTTGGCCTCGGTGGCGAAATCGGTGCCGTGCCAGGGTGCCGGAAGATTGAGCCAGCCATGGAAGGCGGTGTCCCTGGCGGTGTAGTCGAATCCCGTCAGTTTCTGCCGCACCAGGCGCTGGCGGACGACGCCTTCGGCGCGGTGGCGGCAGGCTAGGTCCTTTGCGGCGCCGCTCTCGATCATCATCGTCGCCACCTCGGCCATCAGCGGCGGCGCCATCCAGATGGTGTGGCGAATGCCGTCGGCGATCGCCGCCCGCGACGGCCCGGCGATGTAGCCGATCCGCAGCCCCGGCGCCGAGGTCTTCGACATGCTGATGATGTAGTAGCTGATGTCGGGCGCGTAGCTGGTCAGCGGCGGCGGTCCCTCCGGCACCAGGAAGCCGTAGATGTCGTCCTCGACGATGGCGACGTTGTAATGCTGCGCGATCTGCGCAATTCGCCGCCTGCGGTTTTCGCTCATGGTGGCGGTGGTGGGATTCTGCAGCGTCGGGGTGCAATACACCGCCTTCGGCTGATGCTGCCGGCAGGCCTGCTCGAATGCCTCGGGGATCAGGCCTTCATGGTCGATCGCCACGCCCTTGAGATTGAGCCGCATGGTGGTCGCCAGCGCTTTCATGCCGGGATAAGTCAGTGTCTCCGTCAGCACCCAGTCGCCGGGCGAGGCCAGCGCGCCGAGCACGACGGACATCGCATGCTGGCCGCCGGCCGTTACCACCACGCGCTCGGGATCCACGGTGAAATCCGGCCGCGACATGAAGGCGGCGCCGGCCGCGCGATGCCGGGCGATGCCGCAATGGGGCTGGTACTCCAGCAGGCGCGGCAGGCTGTTGCTGCCGGCGAGGCTCTGCAGCGCCGCGGCGATCATCGGCGCCGCCTCGCTCGAGGGCGGGAAGTTGAGGCTCAGATCGATCGGCCCGCCGCCCGTTGCGTCCGGCTCGGGAATCGACATGCCGCGCATGGTGAAGCCGGGCGGCCGCACATAGGTACCCCGTCCCACCTCGCCGCTGACCAGGCCACGGCGCTCCGCTTCCTGGTAGGCGCGGGTCACGGTGCCGACGGTGACGCCCAGGCGATAAGCGAGATCCCGGTGGGTCGGCAGTTTGCGGCCCTGCTCCAGCTTGCCCTCGGCGATGTCGGACGCGAGTGCATCGACGATCGCGAGATAGCGGGCGCGCGATGAACTGGCGATATCGGGTACCCAAATTGTCATGGGTACAATGTTTATGTTGACCCTGATTGTATGTCAAGTGATGATGACAATCGGAAACAATATTGGATTTAGGAGATATTGTATGCACACAATATCCAGGACACCTACCGGACTGAAGAGTGGATTGAGTTGGTACAAAGAGCTGTATCTGCGCCTGATCAAGGCAGCGGACTCGTTCCTGATCTGGTACGATCGCTCGCGCGAGCGTCAGGCTCTGCTCTCGATGGACGATCATATGCTGCGCGACATTGGCCTCTCCCGGGCCGATATCTGGGGCGAGGCGCGCAAGCCGTTCTGGCAGGAGTAGATCCGTGGACGACGTGCAGGATGTTCGTCCTATGGGGGGCCAGTTGGACGTACCGATCTATCAGGTCGATGCCTTCGCCGGGCGTCTCTTCGCCGGCAATCCCGCGGCTGTCTGTCCGCTGGAGAAGTGGCTGCCTGACCAGATGATGCAGGCCATCGCCGCCGAGAACAATCTCTCGGAGACGGCCTTCTTTGTCCGCCATGGCGACGACTATGAACTGCGCTGGTTCACGCCGACGGTCGAGATCGATCTCTGCGGTCATGCCACGCTGGCGTCCGGCTTCGTCATCATGACCAAGCTGTCGCCGCAGAAGACCTCGGCCCGCTTCCACACCAAGAGCGGCATCCTCAATGTCACCCGCGATGGCCCGCGCTTTGCCCTCGATCTGCCCTCGAACCCGCCGAAGCCGGTGGAGATGCCGGCGAAGTTTCTCGCCGCTCTCGGCAAACCGCCGAAGCAGGTGCTGGCGGCAAAGATGTACATGGTCGTGTATGACACGGCCGAAGAGGTGGCGGCGCTCGCACCCGATCTCGCCGTACTCAAGGACGCCGACAGGGACGGCATCATCGCCACCGCGCAGGGCGCCCGCCAGCGGCCCGAACGCCTGCGATTTCGTCTCCCGCTATTTCGCGCCCCATGCCGGTATTCCCGAGGATCCGGTGACCGGCTCGGCCCATTGCACGCTGGTGCCTTATTGGGCGCACCGATTGAGCAAGACCAAGCTCCATGCGCGGCAGATCTCCGCCCGCGGCGGCGAACTGTTCTGCGAGGATCAGGGCCGCCGCGTCATCCTGGCCGGCAGCGCGGTGCTTTATCTCGAGGGCCGCATCCGTGTCTGATGCGCCGGCCGCGGCGCGCATCGAAATCCTGCCGGCGCGCAGCGCGGACGAGATCGCCACGGTGAAGAAACTGTTCCTCGAATACGCGAACTCGCTGGGCGTCAGCCTGTGTTTCCAAGGGTTCGACGAAGAACTGGCGGAACTGCCGGGCGCCTATGCGCCGCCGAGGGGGCGCTTGTATCTCGTGCATGTCGACGGCGCGGCTGCCGGCTGTGTCGGGCTGCGTCCGCTCGATTCCGGCGCATGACCGCTGCGAAATGAAGCGGCTCTATCTGCGCCCCATCATGCCGCGGCCTCGGATTGGGCCGCCGTCTCGCCGAGTTGATCATCGCGGAGGCGCGGACCATCGGCTATCGAAAGCTGGTGCTGGATACGCTCGCCGACATGAAGGCGGCGCGGGCGCTCTACGCCGATCTCGGCTTCCGCGAGATTCCCGCCTACTACGACAATCCGCTGCCGGGCGTTCTCTACGCGGAACTGGATCTCAGGCGATAATGCAGAGAGGCCCCGGGCGCGGTCCCGGAGCCTCTCCGCTTCAGGCAAAGGGCCTGACGATGGGAACGTCAGCCCTTATGGCAGCAGCACGTGATCGACGACGTGGATGACGCCGTTGCTCTGATAGACGTCGGCCTGTGTCACCACGGCCTTGCCGCCCTTTGCGTCGGTGATCACCACCTTGCCGTTCTCGATGCTGGCGGTCAGCGTCTCGCCGGCCACGGTCTTGATCGGATGCATGCCGCCATCCTTCTTGATCATGCCGGTGAGAGCGGCCGCATCGGCCTTCACGGCGACGACGTGATAGGTCAGCACCTTCGTCAGATCGCCCTTGTTCTCGGGCTTCAGCAGCGTGTCGACCGTGCCGGCCGGCAGCGCAGCGAACGCTTCGTTGGTCGGGGCGAAGACGGTGAACGGACCGGGGCCCTTCAGCGTCTCCACCAGGCCCGCCGCCTTCACCGCGGCGACCAGGGTGGTGTGGTCCTTGGAGTTGACGGCGTTGTCGATGATATCCTTCGACGGATACATCGGCGCGCCGCCGACCATGACGGTCATTTCCGCCGACGCGAATGTCGCGGCAGAGAGGGCGATGGCCGTGGCTGCGGCGATTGATGCGAGCTTCCTCATAGGTTTGTTCTCCAACATTGGTTGCGTTGATACGACCGGAACAGAAGGACCGATGGCCGTGGGCGCCGCGAGATCGCCCGGGGGTTCCGATCCGTACGGGTTCTACGGCCGACATCAGGCGGGGGATGCGGGTCCGCAACAAATCTTTGGCGCTCACGGTGGAACATTTCGGGAGCGGCCGAACCGTCGGCGCCCGCAGGTGGTTAGGGTGCGGCAGGCAAAGGAGGCCACGCCGATGATCACCTGCTTCATCCGCTACGAGATCGATCCCTTCAAGACATCCGCCTTCGCGGAGTATGCCCGGGCCTGGGGCCAGGCAATTCCCCGCAATGGCGCCGACCTCATCGGCTACTATGCGCCCCACGAAGGTTCCAGCACCGTGGCCTATGGCGTGTACAACATCGAAAGCCTCGCCGAATATGAGAAGTACCGCGCGCGCCTGCGCGAAGACCCGCAAGGCCGCGCCAATTACGAGTTCGCCAGAAAGGAGCAGTTCATCCGCCGTGAAGACCGCCTCTTCCTGCGCCAGGTCTCGGCGCCGCACGCGCCGCTGATCCGGCCATGATCGCCATCATCTTCGAAGTCTGGCCGGCCAAGGGACATGAGCAGCGCTATTTCGATCTCGCGGCGCAGTTGAAGTCCGAGCTCGAGACCATGGACGGATTCGTCTCCGTCGAGCGCTTCAGCAGCCTCACCGAGCCCGGGAAGTTTCTGTCGCTCTCGATTTGGCGCGACGAGG
The DNA here is from genome assembly GCA_963851215.1 of uncultured Alphaproteobacteria bacterium. GTDB lineage: Bacteria > Pseudomonadota > Alphaproteobacteria > Dongiales > Dongiaceae > DATKFM01. The sequence continues at coordinate 421,670 of CAWKOG010000017.1, read as the reverse complement.
CGGCGGTCAAGCGCTGGCGCAACCTCGAGTCCCACCGCGCCGCGCAGGGCGAAGGCCGCGGCGGCGTCTTCGCCAATTACCGCCTGCGCGTCGCCTCGATCACCCGTGACTACGGCCTCAACGAGCGCGCCGAGGCGCCGGAAGACAGCCGCAAAGAGCACGGCTAGTCTGCCTCATCGTCGGCTGAGTCGTTGCGGCAAAGAATTCTTCGCCAGGGCCATCGCGTTTCGTTGACGCACCGCAGCATAATCAATAGGATGCGGCGCTTTTTGTCGAACTCGCGACAGCAAGAGATCCTTTCCGGCAATGAAACCCAGCGCCCGCCCGCGTAACCCCTGCTTTTCCTCCGGCCCCTGCGCGAAGCGGCCAAGCTGGTCGCTGGCGGCGCTGGAAAAGGCCGTGCTCGGCCGCTCGCACCGCTCGAAGGAAGGCCGCGCCCGCCTCGCCGAGGTGATCGAGCGCAGCCGCCGGGTGCTGAAGATGCCGGCCGATTACAAGCTCGGCATCGTGCCGGCCTCCGACACGGGCGCCGTGGAGATGGCGCTCTGGTCGCTGCTCGGCCCGCGCGGCGTCGACATCTTCGCCTGGGAAGCCTTCGGCAAGACCTGGGTCGGCGATGTGATGCAGCAGCTGCGCCTCAAGGACGTGCGCACCTTCGAGGCCGATTATGGCGCGCTGCCGGACTTGAAGCAGGCCGGCCGCGACCGCGACATTGTCTTCACCTGGAACGGCACCACCTCGGGCGTGCGCGTCCCCAACGGCGCCTGGATCCCCGCCGACCGCGAAGGGCTCAGCATCTGCGACGCCACCTCGGCCGCGTTTGCGATGCCGCTGCCCTGGGACAAGCTCGATGTCGTCACCTGGTCCTGGCAGAAGGTGCTGGGCGGCGAAGCGGCCCACGGCATGATCGCGCTCAGCCCACGCGCTGTGGCGCGTCTCGAATCGCACAAGCCGTCCTGGCCGCTGCCGAAGATCTTCCAGCTCACCAAGGGCGGCAAGCTGATCGACGGCATCTTCAAGGGCGACACAATCAACACGCCCTCGATGCTCGCCACCGAGGACGCGATCGACGGGCTGCGCTGGGCGGAATCCATTGGCGGTCTCGACGCGCTGATCGCCCGCAGCAACGCCAACCTGATCGCCATCGCCGCTTGGGTGGACAAGACGCCTTGGGTGGATTTCCTCGCCCGCGATGCGGCGGCGCGTTCCTCGACCTCGGTCTGCCTGAAACTCGCCGATCCCGCCTTCGCCAAGCTGGACAATGCCGGAGCACTTAAGCTCATCGACAAGATGACGGGCTTGCTGGAAGCCGAAGGCGTCGCCTATGACATCGCCTCCTACCGCGATGCGCCGCCGGGTCTGCGCATCTGGGCCGGGGCGACGGTGGAGCGCGCCGATCTCGAGGCGCTGTTCCCCTGGCTCGAATGGGCCTATGGCGAAATCAAGGTTCCGGCGTAAGGAGTGACCATGCCCAGCGTCCTGATCGCCGACGAACTGAGCCCGCGCGCCCTCGAAATCTTCGGGGAGCGCGGCATCGCCACGGAAGTGCGCGTCGGCCTGAAGCCGCCGGAACTGGCGGCCGCGCTCAACGGCCATGCCGGGCTGGCGGTGCGCTCCGGCGCCAAGGTCACCAGGGATGTGCTGGCCGCCGCCAAGGATCTGAAAGTCGTCGGCCGCGCCGGCATCGGCGTCGACAATATCGACGTGCCCGCCGCCACCCAGCGCGGCATCGTCGTGATGAACACGCCCCACGGCAATTCCATCACCACGGCCGAGCATGCCATCGCCCTGATGATGGCGCTGGCGCGGCAGATCCCCGCCGCCGACAAATCCACCCATGCCGGCAAGTGGGAGAAATCGCGCTTCATGGGCGTGGAGCTCTCCGGCAAGACACTGGGCGTCGTCGGCTGCGGCAATATCGGCGCCATCGTCGCCGACCGCGCCCATGGCCTGAAGATGCGCGTGCTGGCCTTCGATCCCTACCTGTCGGAGGAGCGCGCCTGCGATCTCGGCGTGCAGAAGGTGGAGCTGGACGATCTCCTGGCCCGCGCCGATTTCATCACCCTGCATACGCCGCTCACCGATTCGACGCGGCATATCATCGATGCGAAGGCACTGGCCAAGACGCGGCCGGGCATGCGGCTGATCAATTGCGCGCGCGGCGGCCTGGTGGACGAAGCGGCGCTGAAGGCCGCGCTCGACAGCGGTCATGTGGCCGGCGCCGCGCTGGACGTCTTCGCGGAGGAACCGGCGAAATCCAATCCGCTCTTCGGCATGGATACGGTGATCGCCACGCCGCATCTCGGCGCCTCGACATCGGAGGCGCAGGAGAAGGTGGCGATCCAGGTCGCCGAGCAGATGGCCGATTTCCTGCTCACCGGCGCGGTGTCCAACGCCCTCAACATGCCGTCGGTGACGGCGGAGGAAGCGCCGCGCCTCCGGCCCTACATGGCGCTGGCGCAACTGCTCGGCTCCTTCGCCGGGCAGCTCACCCATTCCGGCTTGAAGGGCGTGACCATCGAATATGAAGGCCATGCCGCCGAGCTCAACACGCGGCCGATCACCGCCGCCGCACTCGCCGGCCTGCTGACGCCGTTATTGGACAGCGTCAACATGGTCAACGCGCCGGTGCTGGCTCGCGAGCGCAACATCGAGGTGACGGAGATCCGCCACGACCGCCCCGGCGACTACCAGACGCTGATGCGCCTCGCCGTCGTCACCGACCGCCGCAGCCGCGACGTCGCCGGCACGCTGTTCGGCGGCGACAAGCCGCGCATCGTCGAGATCAAGGGCATCCGCATCGAGGCGGAGCTCGGCCGCCACATGCTCTACACCACCAACGAGGACAAGCCCGGCTTCATCGGCCGCCTCGGCACGCTGCTCGGCCAATCCGGCATCAACATCGCCACCTTCCATCTCGGCCGCAGCGCCCCCGGCGGCGACGCCATCGCGCTGATCGAAGTGGACCAGGCGATGGGGGAGGATTTGCTGGCCCGCGTGCGCGCGATACCGGGTGTTGTGCAGGCGGAGGCACTGGCGTTCTGAGGGGCACCGCGCGAGGCGAACAAAGAACTTGACCGAGTGCGGGTTACAATGAATTCCGAGCACGCGCAGAAGCTCTTAGACATCTACATCGACAACTCATCCCGCATCATGAACGCCGGCTTTGGTGTGAACATGGCGGAGTCATCGTTCTTCGACGTGGTGCGTCTCCTCCAGGAGGAGAGTTCCCTAAAAATCTGCTTCTTGGAGAGAGTTCGTTCTACCTTTGCTGTACGGGATGCATGGCGACTGGACCCCGGCTTTGTACCAATAGAGTTGATTGAGTTGGTTGCCCACGAGTTCCGTTGGCCAGAGTTACTGCCGTTGGCAAGTGAAAGGATCGCGAAGTACTTTCACGGCAATGCTACTCTCGCAATTGGCGATATCGCACACCGCTTGTCAGAAGCGTATGATGATAACTGGCAAGGTCGAACCTTCTATGCGCGCTACAAGGATTAAGCCGTTGTCAGTCCGTTCGCCTATACAGGTGACATGCTTGCTTTTCTTTGGGTCGAAATTGCGACTATTGTGAGCCGTCAAAAGCAGCGCTGACCTGGAGACTCACCCCTTCTGCCCCGACGTCTTCACCGCCCCCGCCGTTGGCATCGCATTCCGGCTGAAGCTGAACGGGCGTTCCGGGCCTTTCTGCTGCCATTCCAGCACCAGCGGCACCTCCGCCTTCGGCCTGTTGCGGGCGACGGCCTTGGCGATCGATTTGAGCTTGCCGATGCGGGCGATCATGGCGGCATGGGACGTGGTGAGGCTCATTCGGGTTGCGGCCGACTGCCGGTCCCGCAGCTTCACTGTTTTCATCCGCGTCAGGTTGATGTCCGGAAAATCCGCTTCCAGATCCGCCGTCACCTCGAACGACGCGATGGCGAGTTCGTACAGGCCGATGCTGAACAGGATCTGTCCGAGATCGTAATAGACGTCGGCGTCATCGGGCTCCCGCTCCACGCCCATTGCATAGGCGTCCGCCGCCTCGGCGATCTTGCCCTGGGCCTGCAGCATGCGGCCCTGCACGAAACAGACCTCGAAGCCGTCGGGGCTGACTTCCTCCAGGGTCTTGTGCAGCGCCGTCGCCTCCAACTCCTCGCCGCGCGCGGCGGCGATGCGCGCCAGGCCGTAGAGGGCGGCGGTCTTCCTCGGCTCCGCCGCCAGCACATGGCGATAGCCGATCTCGGCCTTGTCCAGGGCGCCGGTGCGCAGATGCTGCGTCGAGCGCTTGAGCACCACCGGCATGCAGCGCAGGTCCAGCTTGCCGCCGAGGTTCTTCTTGTCCCACGTGTTCAGGACGATGGTCTTGATCGGCCGCTCATCGACGCCGAAGGAGTATTTGTAATCCTCATTGCCGCGCAGGAAGTCGTACTCGGCAAAGCCGTTCTGGATCGCGTAGCGGATGCTGTGGGCATGCAGCACCAGGCCCGGCTGCGGATTGTTGAAAGACGCGTCGCGGCCGGTGATGAAGAACAGGAAGGTCTTCTTCTTGTGGTCGATATAGATGGCCAGCGCGCCGCCGGGCTTGTCGCCGCGCCAGAGGATGGGCAGGAACAGCGCCCCGGCCTCGAAGCAATGGCGCAGCATCTTCCTGTTGTTTTCGATGATGCCCGCCAGCCGCACGCCCTTCTTGTCGCCCCAGCGCTTGGCCCAGAAGCCCATGAGGATATCGATGTCGCGGTCGATGGTTTCCGGCGTCGGCTGGGTGATGCGCAGATCCGTTGAGGTTTCCAACTGCCGCAGCAGGCGCCGCAGCTTCTGCCGCGTATTGGCGCTCAGCTTGCCGTCGAGATAGGCGTCCCAATCGCCCGGCAGCCGGACATAGGGGCAGACGCCGAGGTCGATATTGTCCTGGATCTCGCGCTGGTACTCCTCGATCTGGAAATCCTTCTTGCGGAACCCCTTCATGAACAGCGCGGTGCGATGTTCGGAGGCGCGCAGATCCTGCAGATGCAGCTGTGCCCAGTTCATCTGCCGCATCTTCTCGCCCAGCGCCGGGAGAGCCTGCTCCGCCCATTCGGGACGGCAGATGAATCCGGTATAGTCGGCGAAGTGATTGCCGCCCATATGGACCACATTGTACATCTCGCCGTTCTTGCGTTCCTTGGTCTTGATCCAGATCGGCAGGAAGGCGACGTAGTCGGTCGAATCGCCGTCGGGCTTTACCGCCAGCACGAGGGAGGGGTAGGTGAGCCGCGCCAGCCATTTGAAGAGATAGAGCGAGGACAGGAAGAACTGCGACTCCGGATCGGCCTCATAGACGGCGTCCCAGTTGGCCCGCAGCTTTTCCAGCAGCTCCAGTTTGTCGATCACATCAACGCGCATGACATCAGCCTCGATCCATTGCAGGGGCAAAGTTTCCGCCGAATGAACCGGACGACGCGGCCATGTGTTGCCGCCCCACCACCCGTCCCACCCGACACGCAGTTCGTTTTTCCACTGATTGCGTGCATAAATTGACGCAATCTTAAGACAACAAGATAGCATTTTTCCCGGCGGATTGCCTGTGAATTTTTGTACAGACTCCCAGTTAACCAGTTAGGAAATCAGCATTTTTACGGTGTTTCTTGATCTCTCTTACCGCCGGATGGGAGGGAATATCAGATGTTCTGCCATCGTTCGCCGGTCCGGCGTTGCGCCGCCCCGTCCCATCGCCTCAGCGCAGCTCACCTGTCGCGTGAGAAACAATCGGTTGCCGGCCCGGTGCGCCTGGTTCAGCAGTGGGCGCGCAGCATCGGAGAATCCCCGCCATGAAACTTTATTCCGGCCCGCTCAGCCTGTTCTCGCGCAAGATCGAAATCGCGCTGCGGGAAAAGGGCCTGACCTTCGAGGTCGAGTACGTGCCCTTCACCCAGGACGAGGGCTACCGGCCGAAGAATCCGGTGGTGGCCGAGGTCAATCCGAAGGGCCAGGTGCCGGTTCTGGTCGACGGCGATGTCAGGCTGTTCAATTCCACTGTTATCCTCGAGTATCTCGAGGACGCCTATCCTGCGCCGCCGCTCTATCCCAAGACGCCGGCCGGCCGCGCCCGCTGCCGCCAGCTCGAACTCTACGCCGACGAGATTCTGCTGCAGCCGGTGGTGCGCCTGCTCTACCGCACGGAATCGGCGCATCGCGATCCCGCCGTGCGCGAACAGCGCCGCACCGAAGCGGTGAAGGCCGAGGCCGCGCTGCGCGAGCACTACACGAAGCTGGAAGGCTTCCTCGGCCGGCAGGATTTCTTCTGCGGCGAATTCACGGCCGCCGACATCGCCATGTTCGCCACGCTGCATCATGGGCTGCGATTGAACGGCCCGCGTCTGGACGCCCATCCCGTCCTCGCCGCCTGGCACCGGCGCACCGGCGCCCGCCCGGCCTTCGCCCGCGTTGTCGCCGAAATGGCCGAAGCCGACCGCCGCCTCTCCCACCCGCTGCAGCCCTGAGGCCCTTCATACGAGAAAATCTAATGTGAGGGGTGAGAACTAATCGTTCGTCTATCCGCGCGAAATGCGCCATTTGTTGGGTCAGGAGCCCCCGGGAGACCGGCCTGGGCATTGCAAATGGAAGAGGTTTCGTCATGGATGGCGCGAAGTACTGGACCCTGGATTCCGTCCCCGCGGCGATGAGTTTTGCCGTGCCGCCGCCCGACGGCGCCAAGCCCGTCTCCTATAATTACGAGCCGCCGCCGGGCGTGCCGCGCCGCAGCGGCCAGTTCGCCGACAGCACCGTCAGCGTGCGCGACGCCCGCCCGCTGGCCGGCGCCCTGTCGCTGGACCGCGAGGGCTTCAAGCTGGTGCCGCACCAGACCCGCGTCCATGACTTCTACGACGAGGAGGAACTGAAGCGCGTCTACTACCCGGAGGTCGAGCGGCTGGTGAAGGCCGAGACCGGCGCCTCGCGCGTGCACATCTTCGACCATACGCTGCGCAACGGCGCCATTCCCGAGCGCCCGGCCGAGAAGGAGGGCGAGCAGCTGATCCGCGAGCCGGTGCTGCGCGTGCATAACGACTACACCGTGAAATCCGGGCCGCAGCGCGTGCGCGACCTCATGGGCGCCGAAGCCGGCGACCTGCTCAACGGACGCTTCGCCGTGATCAATGTCTGGCGGCCGATCCGCGGCGTGGTGGAAGAGAAGCCGCTGGCGCTCTGCGACGCGCGCAGCGTGGCGCCGCAGGATTGGGTGGCGACCGATCTGCTCTACCCCGACCGCACCGGCGAGATCTACTACGTCGCCCACAACCCGGCGCAGCGCTGGTTCTATTTCCCCGAGATGACGCGGGAGGAGGCGGTGCTGCTGAAATGCTACAACTCCGCCACCGACGGCCGCGCCCGCTTCAGCCCCCACACCGCCTTTGCCGATCCGACCTCGCCGGCGAACGCGCGGCCCGCGCGAAAGCATCGAAGTGCGCACGCTGGTGTTCTTCGACGAACAGAGCAGCGGCGGCTTAAGCCGCGCAAACGCGCAGCGTTTGTCGCGAGCGCCCAGTACCGCCGCCCGCGCAAACGCGAAGCGTTTGTCGCGTAGTGATTCTCGAAGCTTGACGGAGCACCGAGCTCCGCGTGCCAATTCTTGCTTTGGAGGAGCCGCGACACATGCGGTAGAATTGCCGCCGGGCCGGAGCATCGCCCCGGGGGAACCATCACATGGCAAAATATCGCATCCTGTCGCTGGATGGCGGCGGCGCCTGGGCGCTGATCCAGGTGCGGGCGCTGGCGGCAATCTATGGCGAGGCGGCGAAGGGCCATGACATCCTCGCCGATTTCGACCTGGTGGCGGCCAACAGCGGCGGCAGCATCGTCGCCGCCGGCCTGGCCGAGGATCTGTCGCTGGCGCAGATCCTCACCTACTTCAAGGACGAGAAGAAGCGGCGCGCCATCTTCGTCAAGATGCCCTTCTACCGGCGCGTCGCCCGGGTGCTCGGCCTCGGCCCGCGCTACTATGCGGCGGCGAAGCTGGACGGCCTGCGCGCGGTGATGCCGACCGCCGGCCGCCGCGCCATGGCCGAGCTTGCCGGATACGCTGCGCCACCGTGCGCGCAAGCGCAGCCATTTCCTCCTGGTCGGCTTCGATTATGACCGGGAACGCGCGGTGTTCTTCCGCTCCAATGGGGAGAGTCTCACCAGCAGCAGCGCCTCGGCCTCGCGCACGCCGCTGGCCGAGGCGGTGCATGCCTCCACCAACGCGCCGATCAACTATTTCGACGAGCCGGCGCTGATCCCGGCCACCGAAGCCGGCAAGCCAGCGCGGCGCTTCTGGGACGGCGCGATCACCGGCCTGAACAATCCCGTGGTCGCCGCCGTGGTGGAGGCCAAGGCCAACGGCGCGGCCAATGCCGACATCGAGGTGCTGAGCATCGGCACCGGCAATGTCTTCCTGCCGCTTGCCGACGGTCCCGCCGCCGCCATGATGCAGCCCCGCGCCAGCCAGAACCTGCTGGCCGACGTCAAGAAGATCAGCAGCAGCATCCTCGCCGATCCGCCCGACGCCGCCACCTTCATCGCCCATGTCATGCTCGACCAGCCGCTGCCGCCGCGCGGCGCCGGCTCCGTCGGCAACGGCTCCATCGTCAGGATGAACCCGCTGATCCAGCCCTTCTGCGATCCCGCCAGCGGCGCCTTCTCCTGCCCCGCCGGCCTCAACCCGGAAAAGTTCGAAAAGCTGGCCAAGCTCGACATGGATGCGGTGGAAGACGCTGACGTGGCGCTGATCGACGAGTTCTGCACCGTCTGGATGAAGGATCAGGTGCACAACCAGCCGGTGCGCGCCAAGGGCACCAATCTTGCCTGCGAAATCGGCCATCGCTGGTTCTCCGGCGCGCTGGCGGAGTGGAAGCGGCGGATGGCCGGGTAGGGGGCCATCGGCCGGGCCCGCCGCGGCCGCGAAACCGGCCGCAATTCCCGCAGCACCGGCGGAACCAGGACCCGGGAAGCGGTGTTACGGCAATGGACCTGAGAGGAGCCTTGTCGTGCCCGCGGCCTGTCCCCATTGCCATGGCGTCAATTTCCTGATGGAGACCGGCTCCGACGGCCGGACCGTGACCGTCTGCGCGCAATGCGGCAAGCCGGTGCCCTTCGATGCTCCCGAGGAAGTCAATCCGGGTTTCCAGAAGATCGATTCCGAACCTGGCGATCCTGCTTAGGGAGGATGGATATGCGGAACTGCATCCTGTCTTACGACCCCGCCGATAAGCTTCAGGCCGTGATGGCGTCGGACCTCGCCAGCGCGGACAAGCCTCTGCCGGCCCGGTATCTCGAGGCCTGCCGCCTCTGGTACGACGATTTCACCGAGATGGACCGCCTGCTGGCGCAGCGAGCCCGCGCCGCCTACCTTGCGGGCGCCATCGATGCGGCCGAGGCATTGGTGACAAATCTGCCCGCCTGTCCGCCGGCCCCGGAGGAACTCACCGCGCCACCGATAGCGCAGGGCCAGCAGCCGCACGCGAGCTGACCGGCACGCCCCGCGGCAAATGCTTCGCCGAATCACCTCAGCGAATCGCGCCCAGAAAAAACCCTGGCACGACGCCATAGAATCGGCGTTAACACTTTCCCCATAGGGAGAGTGACGATGGATCCTCTTGCTCTGGCGTTCGCCTGTGCCGTGCAGCTCTCGGGCATTCCCGATCACGGCGCCCCGCTGCCCCATTGGGAGGCGCGCAACCTCACGCGCGAGGAGCGGCTGCTGACCAACCGGCCGCGCAATGCCCGCGCCATGTATGACTTCCGCACCCTGACCATCGTCTCGCCGCCGAACGACTGGCCCGGCCTGGTGCATGAGATGGTGCATCACCTGCAATTCATGGCCGCCCGCAATTTCGACGAGAAGCTGGCCGAAGCCGTGGAGGCCCGCGCCGGCGAGTGCGTGAAGTAGCGGCAACAGAGCCGCAGCAGGCACCGTAGGGGCGGGTTTCAAACCCGCCCGCTTTCGACGACAATTCCCGCTGCACCGGCAGCCAGGGAGCCCCGCCATGAAAATCGACGGCATCTGCCATTGCGGCGCCATCACCTATGAGGCCGAAATCGACCCCCAGAAGGTCGAGATCTGCCACTGCACCGACTGCCAGACGCTGACCGGCACCACCTTCCGCACCGTCGTGCCGGCGGAAAAGGACAGCTTCCGCATCCTCACCGGCCGGCCGCAGACCTATGTGAAGACCGCCGAGAGCGGCAACAAGCGGGAGCAGGGCTTCTGCGGCAACTGCGGCACGCCGCTCTACGCCACCTCGGCCGGCGCCGGCCCGAAAACCTACGGCCTCCGCGTCGGCTCGATCCGCCAGCGCGGCGAGCTCGTGCCTCAAGATCCAATACTGGACACGGTCAGCGCAGCCCTGGGTCGGAAGCATCGGCGCGCTGCCGAAGGTGGAGAAGGAGTAGGCCGCGCAAACGCGAAGCGTTTGTCGCGAGCGCCCAGCAAAACTGCCCGCGCAAACGCGAAGCGTTTGTCGCGTAGCAATTCTCGTCAGGCGCAACGTTTGGACCCTTCTGGTGGCAGCACATTCAAATGAAAGTCCCCTCTCCCCTTGCGGGAGAGGGTTAGGGTGAGGGGTCTAACCAGAGACTCACCGCAACGCGATCCCAATGCCGCCACAACGCCCGGTTGACGCTACCGCCCGCGCCGCGCGATGATCCCTGCGGGCCGGGGCAACAAAAGCAAAAGAGCCCCGAATGCGTGTGATTCATCCTCGGATTACTACTGCCCCTGCTGGCGGCTGGCTGCACCTATAACGTCCCGGTCACCGCCAGTACCGCCTCGGCCGCCGCCATCGCCGGCATGCCGCGCAACGAAGCTCCGATCAGCTATGCGCTGACGCCCGAACTTGCGGCGCTGAAAGGCGATGCCGATCAGGTCTATGTCTGCTCCGCCCACGCCTATCCCATCGACGCCGGCCCGGCGATCGCCGACTCGATCGAGGCCGTCAACGATGCCGCCTTCGCCCATGTGGTGCCGGCGGACGGGCAGGCCATCGGCGCCGGCGCCATCAGGCACATCCTGCTGGCGCTCGAGGATTTCACGGCCAAGTTGAGCTTCGAGATGGGCTGGTGGTCGGGCACCGCCCACAGCGATGTCTCGCTCAAGATGCGCGCCACCGTCACCGACGCCGCCGGCGCGGTCCTGCTCGACACGCCGCTGTCAGGCGTCGGCTTCGGCAAGGAAGGTGGTGACAGCGACGCCGGCTCCCAGGCGCTGTCGAAGGCGGCCAACCAGGCGATCGAGGCGATGACGAAAGACTACATCACGCGGGTGGTGAAGAGTGGGTTGATTTAGGGCGTGTTTAGTTTGATACATCGAAATCTGAGCTCTGACCCCGAATTTTCTGACCCCGAATTTTCGAGAGAACGCCGGTGTGCGAATCTTAGGAACATGGAAGCGAGGGTCCACAATGAAACTATTAGAGAGATTCGCGTTGCTTATGGGCGTCTTCAACACCGGCGACACGAAACTTTCCGTAGAATTCCTCTGTGAGCGATCGAGCTGGCTGAAGGACAACCTGCCGCCGCGCCTTTCGGTCCCGAAGTCGATCCATGCCGGTTTGATCGAGAGGCGTGCTGCAGCGACACAGCAACTAGGCGCAAAACCGCTCTGGGAAGGCTACGCTTCTATCCGTGACTATCCACGGCCAACGGCCGGCAGCTCGCGTAGTTCCGATCAAGTCCGGTCAACCGCCGTGGCAGGTCGCTTTTTCGCGTGGCTCGCAGCCGAGCGAGCCGCGACCACCATCGTGGAACTAGGTACTGGGTTTGGCGTCTCTGGCATGTACTGGCTCGCCGCCCTCAAGCGCAACGGCCATGGTCGGCTGCTGACCTTCGAGCCGAACGAAGTTTGGGCCGAGATCGCCCGAAAAAACCTCGCCGCCATCAGCAACAATTTCGACCTCGTCATCGGAACGTTCGAGGACAACATCGACGCAGTGCTTCGCGCGGACGAGCGCATCGATATCGCCTTCGTCGATGCCATTCATATCAGTGAGGTTGTTTTCCGCCAGTTCGATGCACTCGTACCGCGCATGCGGCCTGGCGGCCTAGTCTTATTTGATGACATCGCTTTCTCCGATGATATGAAGTCATGTTGGCAGAAATTGGCAACCGACCCCCGCATCATCGCCAGTGCATCCCTTGATGGGCGCCTGGGAATCGTGGAGTTGGTGTGAGCGCTGCTAAGATCCAGCGTAAGAGGCTCGGGCCCGCCGATCGCCGACTCGATCGAAGCCGTCAACGACGCCGCCTTCGCGCATGTGGTGCCGCCGGACGGACAGGCCATCGGCCCCGGCGCCGTCAGGCACATCCTGCTGGCGCTGGAGGATTTCACGGCCAAGTTGAGTTTCGAGATCGACTGGTGGTCGGCCGGATCGCCCTCACTCCGCCGCCTCTTTCCCCTTCGCTGCCGCCTCCGCCTTCGGCTGGAAGATGCAGTAGAACTTCCTGATATCCACCGTCGACTTCCAGTCGCAGAGCGTGCCCAGCGGCACCACGAACGTGTCGCCGGCCTTGAAGGTCCGCGGCGGCTGGCCGTCTTCGGTGATGGTCACCTCGCCCTCGAGGATGTGCATCAGCTCGTGGCGCGGGAAGGGGATGGTCTTGCGGTGATAGGGCGTGGAGCTCCAGACGCCCACGGTCCATTGCCCGGTGAGGTCGGCGTAGTAGCGCTTGTCCCGCTGCTGCGGCGCGCCGCTCAGCAGCAGCTCCGGCGCCGGGCCGGCCGAGGGTGCCAGGTCCGCGCGCGGGTCGGGGCGGAGCGGCGCCAGGTCGGCCGGGTTTTCCGGCAGCGAGGCCCGAGGCGTCGTCGAAGATGACGAAGAACTTCCGCACATAGCCGTCCTGGTGCCACTGGCAGGGCAGGCCCTTGGGGATGATGAAGCTCTCGCCGGCCTTGTAGGTCGTGCGGCGGTCGGCCTCGATGAGCGTGACCTCGCCCTCCAGCAGGATCATGAACTCGTTGACGCTGTAGGGGCTGCCCTTTTCGGTCATGGCGGTGCAGTCCCACACCCCGGCGGTGAGGCCGCGCGCCTTGTCCTCCAGATAGTAATGCCCGCGCTGCACCGGCTTGCCGGCGGCGAGGGCGGCGGCCGGGATCTCCGGCCACGGGGCGAGGCCGGTCGTGGCGGCGGTCCCGCCGGGGCCGAAGGGCTCGAGTTTCTGGATGCGGGGAGCAGTCATGGCGGGGCCTCCGGTCTATCGCGATGGGTGTGGCGCCCATGCTGGCGGAGAGCGGGCTGGGAGGCAATGGGGGGAAGAAAGGGGGTTTCACCACAAAGTCACAAAGAGCACGAAGATAGCGAGCTTATGGGCGAAGCCGAGAAATGCAGGCGACGAAAGAATCGGCACGCGAAGACGCGAAGCACGCGAAGGAGCAAGCAAGAAACGCTAACCACAGATGCACACAGATAAACACAGATGTGCCGAGTACGTTGGATGCATCGCGCAATTCTTGCTTCGATTGTTTGCTTGCGCGCCAAAGGCGCGCAGGAATCCGTCATTGGCTGCAGCGCGATGCAATCACCGCCCAAATCTCGATCATCTGTGTTTATCTGTGTTTATCTGTGGTTCACCTCACTTTCTTGCTACTTCGCGTCTTCGCGCCTTCGCGTGATCACACATTCTTCTGAACTAGCTCAGCCCGGCAAACACAAGCACGGGAACACAGGCAGCTTCGTGTCCTTTGTGACTTTGTGGTGAAACGAACTTTCTCACCCCCGCACCTTGTCCCGCCGGAAAATGTTCCCATATCCGCTCCTGCCTCCAGGCTCTGCCCGGCGGCCGTCGATGTTGGACATTGTCTATCGGAATATGGCATGCGCCGCCTGCGAGGCAGGACGGCGTCGCCGGCGGGGTGATTCCCTTGTATGGCATCGTTCCCAAAAATCAGGGTCCCCCGGGAATCGCGGATTCCGCGGAAAAGCGCTTGTCCGCTGAATGGCTTGAGCCAGCGGAAAATAGCGAAAAATAGCCTGCCAATTTTTCTTCCCCCGCGAAAGCGGGGGCAGGGAAGAAAAACTCAACCGCCGGGGAGAAGGACATAGACCCGCCGCCGCCGGTTGCCGGTTTCCCGGCCTAACCGATTATCAACCTGCCGCGCCCCGGTGGATTTGGATGGCTGGGCGCGGGATCGGACGGGAGACTCGGCGGATGGCGAACGTGGCGGTGGTCGGCTCCCAGTGGGGCGACGAGGGCAAGGGCAAGATCGTCGACTGGCTCTCCGAGCGGGCCAATGTGGTGGTGCGCTTCCAGGGCGGCCACAATGCCGGCCATACCCTGGTGATCGGCAACCGCACCTACAAGCTGAGCCTGCTGCCCTCCGGCGTCGTGCGGCCGAACAAGCTGTCGATCATCGGCAACGGCGTGGTGGTCGATCCCTGGGCGCTCTTGAAGGAAATCGCCCTCGTGCGCGAGCAGGGCGTCGAGATCACGCCGGAGAGCCTGGTGGTGGCGGAGAACGCGGCGCTGATCCTGCCGCTGCACGGCGCGCTCGACCGCCTGCGCGAGGAGATGCGCGGCGAACACAAGATCGGCACCACCGGCCGCGGCATCGGCCCGGCCTATGAGGACAAGGTGGGACGGCGCGCGATCCGCGTCTGCGACCTCCTGGACAAGGCCACCCTCGGCGACCGGGTCGATGCGCTGCTGATGCATCACAACCCGCTGCTCAAGGGCATGGGCGCGGCCGTGGTGGATCGCGAGCAACTGCTGGCGCAACTGATCGAGGTGGCGCCGAAGATCGCGCCCTTTGTCGGCCGGGTCTGGCAGCGGCTCGACGAGCTGCGCCGCCGCGGCGAGCGCATCCTGTTCGAAGGCGCGCAGGCGGCGATGCTGGATATCGACCACGGCACCTATCCCTACGTGACCTCGTCGAACACCGTGGCGGGGCAGGCGGCGATCGGCTGCGGCATCGGCGTCAGCGCGGTGAACTACGTGCTCGGCATCACCAAGGCCTACACGACGCGCGTCGGCAGCGGGCCGTTCCCCACCGAGCTGACCGACGCCACCGGCGAGAAGCTCGGCGAGCGCGGCCGCGAGTTCGGCACCGTCACCGGCCGCAAGCGCCGCTGCGGCTGGTTCGATGCCGTGATGGTTCGCCAGGCGGTGAAGGTCGGCGGCATCAACGGCATCGCGCTCACCAAGCTGGACGTGCTCGACGGCTTCGACAGCCTGCAGGTCTGCACCGGCTACGATATCGGCGGCACGCGCTATGACTACCTGCCCCAGGGCGCGGCGCTGCAGGCCGCGGCCCGGCCCATCTACGAGACCATGGAAGGCTGGAGCGAATCCACCAAGGGCGCGCGCTCCTGGGCGCAGCTCCCGGCCACCGCGATCAAATACATCCGCCGCATCGAGGAGCTGATCGAGGCGCCGGTGGCGCTGCTCTCCACCAGCCCCGAGCGCGACGACACGATTTTGGTCAAGGACCCGTTCGCGGATTGAGGATGAAGGTGAGCCAGCCCATCGTCTTCGGCGCCGCCTACAGCGTCTATGTCCGCGCCGTGCGGCTGACGCTGTGGGAGAAGCGGGTGTCCTACCGGCTGCAGGAGGTCGATGCCTTCGCGCCCGGCGGGCCGCCGGCGGACTATCTCGCGCGCCAGCCCTTCGGCCGCATTCCCGCTTTCGAGCATGATGGCTTCCGTCTCTATGAAACGTCCGCCATTACCCGCTATGTCGACGAAGCCTTCGACGGCCCGCGGCTGCAGCCCGACGATGCGAAGCTGCGCGCCCGCATGAACCAGATCGTCGGCATCCTCGACAGCTACGCCTATCGGACGCTGGTCTGGGACATCTACATGGAACGCGTCGGCGCGCCGCGGGAAGGCCGCGCCGCCGACGAGGCGAAGATCGCCGCTGCCTTGCCGCGCGCCCGCATCTGCCTCGACGAGCTGGCGCGGTTGATGGACCAGGCGCCGTTCCTGGCCGGCGAGGCGCTGACCCTGGCCGATCTCCACGCCGCGCCGATGTTCGCCTATTTCCTGGCGGCGCCGGAAGGTGCCGCGATGCTGGCGGAGCGGCCGGCTCTGGCCGGCTGGTGGCGCGAAATGGCCGCCCGGCCCGGCATGACGGCAACGCGGCCCTCCCTCAACGCCATTGCATGACCGGCCGGATTGACGAAATGCCCTGTTATCGCCACCTTCCAGCGCCATGAAAATCCTGATCCTGGAAAACGATCCCATCTCGCCGGCCGGCACCATCGGCGACCGCATCGCCGCGCGCGGCGGCGAGATGGAAAAGCGCTGCGTGCTCCATGGCGACGCGCTGCCCGGCTCCCATCGCGGCTATGATGCCGCCGTGATTCTCGGCGGCGCGATGAGCGCCAATGACGACGGCAAGTTTCCCAACCTGGC
Source organism: uncultured Alphaproteobacteria bacterium (assembly GCA_963851215.1). Classification (GTDB taxonomy): domain Bacteria; phylum Pseudomonadota; class Alphaproteobacteria; order Dongiales; family Dongiaceae; genus DATKFM01. The sequence goes on along the minus strand of CAWKOG010000017.1, from coordinate 405,330 downwards.
GCCGATGCGCGATCTCCTGCGGGGTTTCCACGGCGCCGACAAGCCGCTGCTCGGCATCTGCCTGGGCTCGCAGATCCTGGCGCGCTGCTTCGGCAAGACCGTGCGGCGCCATAGCGAGCTGGAATTCGGCTATGTGCCGCTGACCAGGACCAACGCCGCGGAACGCGACACGCTGCTGCAGGGCCTGCCGCAGCCGGCGATCATGCAGTTCCACGAAGACACCTTCGACATTCCCGACGAGGGCGAGCAATTGCTGGCCGGCACGGGCTGCGCCAACCAGGCCTTCCGCATCGGCCGCGCCACCTATGCCTTCCAATGCCATTTCGAGGCGACGCAGCCGATCGTCGATCACTGGATCAAGGTTTGCGATTCCAACCTGCGGCGCCATCTCGGTGCGAAAGCCAACTCGGTCATCGCGGCCGCGCGCGCCGACAACAAACAGAAAGCCGCGGCGCAGCGCAGCTTTGCCGAGGCCGTCACCGACCGCTGGATCGATCTGATCGGCGCCTAGGTCAGCAGGCCGGCTTTCTTCAGCCCCTTGCGGAAATAGCGCGCGTCGGTTTCCTGCCGGAACGGCGTGACCTGCTGCAGCCAGCGCACGGCATCGGCGGCCTCCGCCTTGCGGCCGGGCATGATCTTGGCTTCGAAGCCGGCGATGAAGGCGTCGCCATGCTCGCGCATCTTGGCCTTGTTGCCGAGAAATCCATAGGCCGCCGCCAGAAACCCGCGCGTGTCGATGAAGGCATCCGGCGCTTGCTCCATGACGGCCACGGCCTCGTCCGGCCGGCCGGCCATCAGGTAGGGCAGGCCGAGAAAGCCCACATACCAGTCGGGAAAGCGCGGGTTGAGCTTCCGCGCCGCCTCGCCCAGTTCGATGCCGGCCGCGGGGTCGCCCTGCTGGCAATTCGCCTGCGCCATGCGCGCCAGGCAGTCGGCGTCGTTCGGGTTGAGGGCGAGGGAGCGGCCGTGATGCTTCTCGGCCAGCTCGAACTCGCGGCGATAGATATGCACCTGGCCCAGGATGCAGTGGGGAATGTGATCCGATGGATCCAGCTCCGTTGCCTTGCGCGCATGGGCGAAGGCTTCCGACTGGCATTCCGCCCAGCGATCCCAGTTGTGGCAGTTCCAGTCGTTGTAGTGCGTGAGCGCCAGGCCGGAATAGGCCCGCGCATAGTTCGCGTCGACCGCGATCGCCCGCTGGAAGAATTTGCGCGCCTTCTCGACGCCGCGGGGCTTGTCCCGATGCAGATGATACATCGCCTGCAGCCAGCAATCATAGGCGCCAAGATCCTCGGCGCCGCGCCGCTGCGCCCGGTCGAGAATCTCGCTGTCGATGCGGATGGCCAGCGCGCCGGCGACCTGGCGGACAATCCGATCCTCGAGATCGAAAACCGCCTTCGCGGGAACGTCGTAGCGGTCGGAGGAGACATGCAAACCGCTGGCCGTGCTGCTGAGATGGGTGGCGATTCGCATTTCACCATCGCTGCGCCGGATGCTGCCCTCCAGCACGAAATCCGCGCCCAGCTCGCGGCCGATCTCGTTCGCCGCGCGCCCGAGCCGCGCCGCCGAGAACGATGAATGGCGGGCGATAACCCGCAGGCTGCGGAACCGCGACAGCTCGCTGAGTATGTCGTCAACCACGCCTTGCGCGAAGTAGATGTCTTCATCTCCATGCGGTATGTCGAACGGCAGGATGGCGATGCTCGGCCGCTCCCGCGCCGGCAACCGCGCCGAAACGGCGACGCCGTCGGTGATTCGCCGATAAAGGTCTTCCGTCTCCGGCGACGGATCGACCGAGAGCTCGCGCCGCAGGATCTTGCGGCAGCGCTGATACTGCCTGATGGCGCCGCCGCGCGCGCCCTGGGTCAGATAGGCCTGCATGAGGGAGCGGTAGGCCGCCTCAGACGTCGAATCCAGCGACAGCAGTCTTTCGCCGGCGGCAATCGCCTTCTCGGCGGCGCCGTCGGCCACATGCTGCTCGAGCAGGCGGGACAGCGCGGCGATGGCGACCTCCCGCAGCCGCATCCGCTCGGCCATGCGCCAATCCTCGAACTCCTCGCCTTCCACTTCCAGGCCTTCGAGAAAGTCGCCGCGATAGTGGGTGACGGCCTGCTCCAGCGCCGCCGCCGTTGCGGCCGATGCGCCGTTCTCGAACAGACGGGTATCGATCGATGCGCCAGAGGGATCCAGCCAGAGATCGTCGCCGGTCGCGCAAACGGCCGCGGCGCCCTTTTCACCCAATGCCTTGCGCAGGAGATTCAGGGTTTGCCGCAGGCTGCCCCGGGCCTGCTTGCTGTCGCTTTGCGGCCAAAGCACGCCCGCCAGATGGTCGCGCCGATGTCGCGTTTCCGGTTTCGCCGCCAGCATGGCCAGCAGCGCCTCCGCTTTCCGGGTCGGCAATTTGAGCGGTTCCGGATCGCCCGTCCGTACTTCGAACTGACCCAGCAGTCTGATATCCATAGCCATTTCCGGAGGGTAGGAGCCGTCGGCGCGGCCTATCGCCAGCGTTACGCCAAGGCTATAGTTATCGCGAACCGGGTAAAAAGGAAACATTCGTTCCCCGCTTGTGACGGGTTAGAGTGGGCTTTATCACGCTTCAATGACGCCGCCGACATAGGTTCCCGGTCCCCGCAGGCCAATGGGCTTGCGCATAGACCAGGCACCCAAACTTAGAAAGAACTATCATGGCGACGGAAATTCGGAGGAAGAATTCCATGTCACTGACGGACATTCGCGGTGTCCCCGTTTCGACGACCAACCGGGCCTCGCTCGAGAAATACGAGCGCGCGGCCGACCTCTTCCTAGGCTACTTCAACGATCCATTCGCAACCATCGATTCGGCGCTGGCGGAAGATCCCGAGTTCATCATGGGCCTCTGCCTGCGCGCGGCGCTGATCGTGTCCGCCACCGACCGCAATTTCGAATCGGAGCTCAAGAGCACGGTGGAACGGCTCGAGGCCCTGGCGCCCAAGGCCAATGACCGCGAGCGCCAGCACATGGCGGCGGCGCGCGCCTGGCTCGACGGCGACTACGCCGGCAGCATGACCCGCTACGGCAGGATCCTCGAGGATTATCCGCTCGACGGGCTGGCATTGCAGATCGCCCATCTCGGCGACTTTCTGCTCGGCCATGCCGTGCAACTTCGCGACCGCGTGGCGCGGGTGCTGCCGTTCTGGAACGAGGAAACGCCCGGCTACGGTTATGTGCTGGGCATGCACGCCTTTGGTCTGGAAGAGATGGGCGACTATGCCCGGGCCGAGGACCGGGCGCGCAAGGCACTCGACCTCAACAAGCGCGATCCCTGGGCGGTCCATGCGGCGGCCCACGTCATGGAGATGCAGGGCCGCCAGGCCGATGGCATCAAGTTCATGACCCAGCGCATCGGCGATTGGGCGCCCGATAACGGTTTCGCCTTCCACAACTGGTGGCATCTGGCGCTCTATCATCTGGATCTCGGCGAGTTCGACCGGGTGCTCGATCTCTATGACACGCGCATCCGGAACACCGGTTCGAACCTGCCGATGGAGATGCTGGACGGCACGGCGCTGCTCTGGCGCCTGCATTTGCGGGATATCGACGTCGGCAATCGCTGGAACGAGCTGGCGGACAAGTGGGAAGCGCGCACGGGCGATCTCAACTACGCCTTCAACGACATGCATGCGATGATGTCATTCATCGGCGACGGGCGATCCGCTGCAGCCAAGACGCTGCTGAAGAACATGGAGCAGCGGGCGCAGAATGGCGGCACCAACGCCATGATGACCCGCGATGTCGGCCTGCCGGTCTGCCAGGCGATCGAGTCCTATGCTGCCGGTGATTACAGCAAGACCGTCGATCTGTTGTTGCCGGTGCGGCCGATCGCCAACCGCTTCGGCGGGAGCCATGCGCAGCGCGACGTGCTCAGCCTCACCTTGATCGAGGCGGCGTTGCGGGGCAACCGGTCGCGGCTGGCCCGCGAGCTGGCGGCTGAGCGCACGGAGCTGAAGCCCTCCAGCCCGTTCAACTGGATCCTGACGGCGCGGTCGCTGGACGGCCTGGGCGACAGCCCGGCCGCCGACAAGGCCCGCGCCGCCGCGCAATCCAACCGCACCGCGGCACTGCAACAGGCGGCGTAACTCTCGAGCGCAACTGTAATGACGTCTCTCCCCCACGGAGCGGGGGAGAGACGTGCAGTATCCGCTTGACGTCGTCGGCGCCGAATAGGACGGGAACGCACAGCCAGACTTGCCAATCACATGCCGCCGATCACCATCTCCTGCGGATAGGTGATGGTGTAGCCGAAATTGATCGCTTTCTCTTCGGCTGGCGCGTAAGTGCCGGTCCAGGCGATCACGCCGTCCTGATCCTGCCACTTCGTTTCGGAAGCCGGTGTCGTGTTGCGTGTCAGCTCCACCTCGATCGAGTCGCTGCTGCTGACCGGCAATTGATCCAGCAGGGTGATTTCGATCGGCTGTTGATGATAGTTGGCGATCGTTGTCACGAACTGCCGCTCGACGCGGCGCTTGTCGCCGAAGAGGCCGGCGGATTCGGGATCGACCGGCGTTTCATTGTGCTCAATGCGGATCTTGTCGTCGGCGCCGAAGCCCAGGTGGAACTCCTCCTGTGGGCGCAGCAGCGGCAGGTTGCTGGTTCCCAACAGGGCGCCGTCGCGGAAGACGGTAAGGGCGCCGGGCAGCAGCGGATCCCGGCCGTCATAGGCGGCCGTGGCATAGAGATGGGCCTGTAGAGAAACCTTCGGCACGACACGCGCCGCCAGGCGGCTCTTCAGCCGATGCTCGGCAATGGCGACGCGCTGTGCATCATCGCCGGAGACCAGGTCGATTTTTCCAGGGATCCGGTACTCCGCAGCAAACTCCGTCGCCGCGACCTGCGCAATTGAAGGCTGGATTGCCACGGCCTCGGGAGCCGCGACCCCGCCGGCAATATCCGCACCAAACGCGGTCTTCGACAATTCCTCTCTCGATCGCTGCAGCAGATAATCCTGCAGGCGCCAGGTGGTCAGTTCCGGCAATACCGCGCCGACGGCGGGGCGCGCCGTCGACAGGACCAGCGTAACGCCGTGCCAGTCCTCGCCGGTGTGCTGACGCACTTCGCCATATTGGATCAGCGCGACCTCGCCGGTCCCGGAGTTCAGGCTGGCGTGGTAGAAGGGCTGCCAGGAAACTCCCGCTATCTGATAGGAGATGCGAAGCTTGGCGGTCGCGGCACTGTCCGCATCGACGCCGACATGGGCGGCAAGCGTCGGGCGTTCGATCGGCGTAGTTTGGCTGGGCTTCTGCCGCTCCCGATGCCGGGTGATTTTGTCAGCGATCGACTGCAGCTCCGCTTTTGCCAGTCGGATCGTGTCCTGCGCCTGCGCCAGCTTGGCGCTTAGCTTGGACCAAACGCTGTCCCATTGCTGCGGGTCCAGCGACTTGATCAGCTCCTTGTCGGAGACCTGCGGCGCCTCCGCCAGCAGCAGCTTGTAGTAATCGCATTGCATCTGCGCCAGCGCGATCCGGTCTTCGATCGGCGGCTTCTGTTTCAGCAGCGCCTGGATTTCGGCTTCGATCTTGGGGTCGGGCTTGAAGGGCACGATCTCCGCCCGCACCAGCTCCGTGGCGATGGTCGTCACTTGCACGCCGCCATCGGCTTCACCGAAGACCCGGATCGACTGCGGAACGATATCGATCGGCAATCCCGGGACGATCAGGGTGGTCGAGCCCTCGGGAACCCTGACCTCGATGCTGCGGGTGACTTCGGCCCGGTCCGGATAAACAATGACATTGCTGATCGGCGCGAGCGCCGTCAGTTCGGCCGCGCTGAGTTGCGCCGCCGGCAGGAACATAATGACGGCCGTAGCCGCCAGGAATGACCTTTTCACGTTGATCTCCCAGGATTTGCCGGCGGTGCCCGACGCCGCACCGCGCGCCGCCGGCGCTTCCGCCGACAGGAAGCTCTCCGTATGTTTGCCGGCGGGTTGCCGTCCGCCGGCCATCGCCGGCAGAAATATTCGGGGGATCCGGAATGGTTAAGGGCGCCCCGAGGGGCGCCCTTTGCTTTCAGTCTCGCGGTCTGTACGCCGGATTTGCTAGGTCGTCAGCCGCTGCTCGATGGCGGAGTTGCGGATCGCCTTCTGCAGCTTCTCGAAGGCGCGGACCTCGATCTGCCGCACGCGTTCCCGGCTGATGTTGTATTCCTTCGACAGGTCCTCGAGCGTGGTCGGCTCTTCCTTCAGCCGGCGCTCCATCAGGATGCGCCGCTCGCGCGGGTTCAGCACCTTCAGCGCCTTTTCCAGCAGCTTCTTGCGCTGGGAAAGTTCTTGCAACTCCGACAGCGTGATCTCCTGGCTCGCGGTTTCGTCGACCAGCCAGTCCTGCCATTCGCCATCGCCATCGATGCGCAGCGGCGCATTCAGCGAATGATCCGGTGCCGCGAGGCGGCGGTTCATCTGCACGACATCGTCCTCGGCGACATTGAGCTCGGTGGCGATCTTCGTCACATGCTCGGGCGTCAGGTCGCCTTCCTCGACGGCCTTGATCTGGTTCTTCATCTTGCGCAGGTTGAAGAACAGCTTCTTCTGCGCCGCGGTGGTGCCCATCTTCACCAGCGACCAGGAGTGCAGGATGTATTCCTGGATCGCGGCGCGGATCCACCACATGGCATAGGTGGCCAGGCGGAAGCCGCGCTCCGGCTCGAAGCGCTTCACCGCCTGCATCATCCCGACATTGCCTTCGGAAATCAGCTCGTTGAGCGGCAGGCCATAGCCGCGATAGCCCATGGCGATCTTCGCCACCAGGCGCAGATGGCTGGTGACCAGCTTGTGGGCTGACTCGACTTCGCCATGCTCGCGCCAGCCCTTGGCCAGCATATATTCCTCTTGCGGCTCCAGCATGGGGAACTTGCGGATCTCCTGGAGGTAGCGGGTGAGGTTGCTCTCGGAGACGACCGTCGGAAGATTACGAGTACTGGTGGCTGCAGCCATTGAACGCTCCCTGAGTGACCGGTCGGATCGGCCAACTCGGCCAGCCCGTTAAGATGGCCCCCCGAATTCCGCAATCAAGTATATCAGACCAAATTAGTCAAGAATAGGGCCTTGATTACAATCATTCTAAATTATTGATCAGGCTCATAATATCCTGGGGGAGTTGCCCCTCCCAGCGGATCGGAACCCCCGTTCGCGGGTGCGAAAAACCGAGCAGGTAGGCGTGCAGCGCCTGGCGCCCAAAAGACTTAACCGCAGCCCGCGCGGCCGGTTCCAGGGCGGCGATCCGACCCGGAGTGGAGCGGCCATAGACGGGATCGCCGATGACCGGATGGCCCAGGGCCGCCAGATGCACGCGGATCTGATGGGTCCGCCCGGTGGCCAGCCGGCATTCCACCAGGCTCGCGCCGCGGCCGAGGCGTCGCATCACCTTATAGCGGGTCAGGGCCGGCTTGCCGCCGCGCTTCACGATCGCCATCCGCTTCCGGTCCACCGGATGGCGGCCGATATTCCCGGTGATTTCGCCCTGGGGCCGCGCCGGCACACCCCAGACCACGGCCATATAGGCGCGCTCGATATCGTGGGCGGCGAAGGCGGTGGAAAGCGCCCGGTGCGCGGCGTCGTTCTTCGCCGCAACGATCAGGCCGCTGGTGTCCTTGTCCAGGCGGTGGACGATGCCCGGCCGCAGCACGCCGCCAATGCCCGACAAAGACGCGCCGCAATGGGCGATCAGCGCATTCACCAGCGTGGCGTCCGGATTGCCCGGCGCCGGATGCACCACCATGCCGGCCGGCTTGTTCACGACGATCAGATCGTCATCCTCATAGACGACATCCAGGCCGATCGCCTGGCCGGCAGGCTTCGCCTCGCGGGCCGGCGGGATGGAAATCGTGAATATTTGCCCGGGTTTGACCCGGTGGGAGGGGTCTCTTAAGGTCGCCTCGCCCAGGCGGACGCGGCCCTCGATGATCAGGTTCTTGAGGCGGCTCCGCGACAGGTCCGGCAGGGTGCCGGCCAGCAGACGGTCCAGCCGTTCGCCGGCCTGGGACGTGCCGGCGGTTACCTGATACTGCGCTGGCTCGTCATTCCCTGGCATAGATAGATGTCCAATACCGAATCCCCGCGCCCGAAACCCGAATCCCCGTCCAACCTACGGGCGCTGCTGGCGCTTGTCATCTTCATGGGCATCGTGATCGTCGCCGGCATGGTGGTGGTGGGCGTGACCATCGCCAACAGGTTGAGTAATCTGGGCGAAGGCGAAAAACCGGCGGCTGCGCGCGGGCGGTTTCGGCGAGGCATCGGTGCCGATTCCCGCCGGCTGCGCCATCGTGGAAACGCGGGCCGAGGGCAACCGGCTGATCGTCAGGCTGGGCAGCGGCGGTCGTTGCGACCAGCTGCTGGTCATCGACATCCGGTCCGGCGCCGTCACCGGCCGGCTCAATTTTGTCCCGAGCCCCTAGGGGCCGGGCATCTTAGGATTGCGCGGGGATCATGCATAATTTCTGCAGCGACAACGTCACGACCATCGCGCCGGAGATCATGGCGGCGCTCGAGCGGGCCAATAGCGGCCCCGCCATGCCCTATGGCAATGACGAGATTACCAAGCGGCTGGAGCAGCGCGTCGCCGATATATTTGAACGCAGCGTCGCCATGTTCCCCGTGGCCACGGGCACCGCGGCCAATTCGCTCGCGCTGTCGGCGATCACGCCGCCCTTCGGCGCCATCTACTGCCACGAGCTTGCCCATATCCATGTGGATGAATGCGGCGCGCCCGAGCTCTTCACCGGCGGCGCCAAGCTGATCCCCCTGGGCGGCTCCGGCGCCAAGCTGACGCCGCCGGTATTGAATGCGGTCCTGGCGCAGGAATGGCGCGGCAACGTGCATCATTCCCAGCCGGCGGTGTTGAGCCTGACCCAGGCGACGGAATGCGGCACCGTCTACCGCATCGAGGAGCTCCGCGCGCTGGCCGAGATCGCCCATTCCCACCGGCTGTTGGTGCATATGGACGGCACGCGCTTTGCCAATGCGCTGGTGTCGCTCAACTGCTCGCCGGCCGACGCCACCTGGCGCGCCGGCGTCGATGTGCTGTCGCTCGGCGCCACCAAGAACGGCGCCATGGCGGCGGAGGCGATGATCTTCTTCGATCCCGCGATGGCGGCGACCGTCGCCTTCCGCCGCAAGCGCGGCGGCCATCTGTTCTCGAAGATGCGCTTCGTCAGCGCGCAGATGGAAGCCTATCTCACCGACGATCTCTGGCTGCGCAATGCGCGCCACGCCAACGCCATGGCGCGGCGCATGGCCGACGGGCTGGCCAAGATCCAGGGCTGCCGGCTGGTGCATCCGCGCGAGGCCAACCTGCTGTTCGTCACCCTGCCGCACCGGGTGATCGACGGACTGGAACAGGCCGGCTTCGGCTTCTACCGCGAGGGCGGCGTGCGCACGATCCGCCTGGTGACGGCGTACAATACCGATGTGACAGCCGTGGACGCCTTCGTCACAGCCGCCCAGCAGCTCGCCACCGGCGGCCCGGTGACGATGACGGCGTAGGCCGCCCGGCGTCCCTCCCATCTCACGAAATCCCGTAATTTCAACGCTTTCGGCGCGGCGCCCCGATCCGCGGCCGGAAAGGGCTTGATCCTGCGCCGCCCTTCCACTAAGTCAGGGCCCTTCGGCCTCCGGCACGACCCCATCGTCTAGAGGCCCAGGACGGCGCCCTCTCACGGCGCAAACCGGGGTTCGAATCCCCGTGGGGTCGCCAATAAAAGCAATAACTCACAGGGCGGAGCCGGGCTTATAGGGAAATCTTCCCCAACGGTTCCCGAATATAATCCTGGCCGGTAGCGCTGCTAATGTCGCCCTGAATTGCGATCAAATCGTATTGCGCGGAGACTTAAGCGTGTCAGAACCGTTTCCTGAAGAGTTCCCGTTGCCTCTCTATATGGCTGTCGGCGAACTCATTATCAGTTGGGCCTTTGTTGAGCAGAAAATCGACATCTGCGTGGGCATCGTCTTTGGCAACCTCGATTGTTCGAGGATTCAAACCACGTTTCCCCAAGGCACAAAGCGCAAGGTGCAGTTTCTCAAGCGAGCATTCAAAGAGATCCCCGAATTGGCGCCGTTCGCCAACTCAGTCCCGCAGTTCTCTCTGGCAAAGCACCTAGCCCACATTCGCCATACTGCCGTCCACGGAACCTTGGCAGGCTATGATGCAGAATCCCAGACCGTGATTTTTGATATGTTCGATTCCGACGGACTAGGGCAGAAAATCGATGAAGAGCGGATACCGATGCGCGACATGCTCAGGATCAGCGGCCAATGTCAGGATTTGACAAAGCGGCTACATTTGATTGCAGAAAATCTTGCCGAGTCGTTTATCCCTTAGGCATAGCTGTGTGCGGCCGCTACTCCATCCCCACTGCCCCCGAGGCCATCCGTTGCAGTTCCGCGGCCACGAAAAGAGCTATGCTGGCAATCGTCAGTGTGGCACCGATAGTGGGCATGGCAATCAACAGCGGTGCTTCGAGAAGCCACGCTTCGGGCTGTGTCGGCCGATCTGGCGCCAATCCTCTCGCGAACAGGTCAGCAAGCGTGTAGGAATGCCATACGCCATCGCGCAGCCATTGAAAGGTCAGGTACAATGCTGACAGCAACGTGCCGAAGATCAGCGCTACGACGCCAACCAGATAAGTCGTTGCTGCAATCCCCAATACTGCCACGTGGAACAGATTATGGATCCAAACGTGGCCAACCCTGTACCGCACCATCATGACATCGCCCCCGCTGATGTCCTGTGTCGGCCGACTTGGTAGGTGGCCCTAATTCCGCAAACTCAATCCACAATAATAACCCAGGACGAGAACGCCATCAATCTCTTCCTGCGCAGTACGCCGGCTATGCCGCAGCAGCGTCGGGATTATTCGAGGAAACTCGCCGGACACTTCGGCGCTGCCGGTAAGGTTGAGGCCTTCCGCTCTGCGGCTTTCCAGTGCGTGAGCCGATACGCGTCAACCACGGCAACACATGATTCCTGTTGCTCTGAAGTCAGGGTTATCCACCAACGTTTGCACGCATTGAAGTAATCCCGTCCGGAGATGGCGTTGGAACGCGCCCAGCAATGATTCAGACAAGCCTGGATCTTGTCTTTTGGATCATTGGACAACTTCCCTGAAGGTTTCGGCATGACGTTCGTCTCGTCACCGTTATGCCGACGCCATTACCCGCCAACGATACTCCAAACTGAGGATCGCACTTGTCGCAATTTGGGGATTTGTACGAAACCGCACAAAGGAAATCCCGAAGGCTCTTGACGCCTAAATCGAACGGCGGAATGAATTTCCGCAATAAACTTGTGTTATCCGGAAATACTCCGCGCCGAAGCGGCGAAATATCCTAAGTCGGGGAGGGAAACATGGTCTCCGCTTGCCCTAAGTGCTTTACCAGCGCATTCAAAATTTTCTACGACAGTGTCGGACGGCCAGTAGCGAAGTGTGTTCAGTGCGGCACAGAAACACTGTTTACAAAGACCGCTTCCAGCGCAACGCCACTCAGTCAGCAGCCTGCAGAACAAGACGCACCAGACCTAGGTAGTTTGACGGACTGACGGTGATTCCAGTCGGCGCTTCGGTCAGGAATCGCGCATCCATCGCCAGCGAACCAGATCCGATAGTCGCCCGCGAGGCGGCGGCGTACGGCATCCTCGCCAACCACCGTCTTAGACTCCGAAATCGACCTGCGGAACCATTTCCCGTAACAAAGTCGTGGTAGTGGGAATACTCCGCGCCGAAGAGGCGTGATCTCCATGCTCGGGGAGGGGTACATGAGCTCTGCTTGCCCGAAATGCTTTACCACCGCCTTCAAGATATTCTACGACAGTGTTGGCAGACCGGTAGCGAAGTGCATTGAGTGCGGCACCGAAACGCCATTTACGAAATCGTTTGGCGCAGCACCGCTCAATCAGCAGCACGCAGGAGATACAAAAGACTCATCGGATCGGCGGGACGAATCGCGTCCTTCAGATTAATGGCTATGATGGAGGGTTCGAGTTTCTCTGGTGCGATTTGGCCCCATTTAAGCCGCGGCAGAAATCCACGATTTCCAACATCGCGTAGGGTTTGGCAAAAAAGGTGCTTCCAGAGACTCTTCGACGCCGATCGCCTGCAACCCCGGAGATATAGATTATCGGTATATCCGACCGTGCCGCCCTGAAGGTCTCAGCGACATCCCATCCCGTTGGGCCCGCGCCGAGTTCGATATCGGTGATTACGACATCAATCGGGCATCTATTGCGCAAGTAACAAAGGGCCTGATCGGCATCGCTTGCCTCCAAAACGTCGTATCCGGCCTCCCTCAGGGCGTCGCCGAGATCTAGACGCAGCAGGGCTTCGTCGTCGACGACGAGAATGCAGATTGTTGAAGGATTCAAAGGCATAACGCGGCCCTCCCACGATGGATCGGGGTGGAGCACGCCGTCGCGTCAATCGCGACCCTTGAGCTATCGGCCTTGGCCGAGCGTCCTCGAATTGTACGTTATCGTACACATCTATATTCAAGCCGATTTTGAGTGCAAAGGTTCCGTGCACGTTATTTGGTCAGCATGCGCATGGTCCTAGGGTGTCCCGTGGCGTCCGGAAATGGCTCTGATTTGCCCTCTCACGGCGCAAACCGGGGTTCGAATCCCCGTGGGGTCGCCAGTAAAATCAAATAGCAATAGATCGGGGCGGGCTGGAGGAACGTTGTCCCAGAACGGTTTCTCAACGGGATCCAGCTCTCCCCGATGCCCTGCCGGACTGGGGCGGCAATGGCGTGCCGGAGTTGAAGCGCATTTGGGCGGCAGAAACAAAGCGCATCGGCCAGTGAAACTCATAATACCCTTTGCGTTCTCCGCCGCGATGGCGATAGCCGCTTGGTCAACATCAGCCTTGGCTGGCGATTTCGAAGATTGCGCCAATGCAAACGCACTAATCGCCAATGACGCTTCCAAGGCGGTATCCGCGTGCCGCCGTCTTGCCGAAAAGGGCAATGCCGCGGCCCAGAACGCGCTTGGTGCGATGTATTCCACCGGTCAGGGCGTTCCCCAGGATCAAAGAACAGCGACAGCTTGGTATCGCAAAGCTGCCGATCAGGGATTGGCAGAGGCCCAGTGCCGCGTTGCGACCGCCTATTATTCTGGTCTCGGTGTGCCACGAGACTACAGTGAAGCGGCAAGTTGGGCGCGCAAATCTGCGGATCAAGGTTTTGTCCAATGCCAGCATAATCTTGGCGTGGCGTATGCGAAGGGCCAGGGCGTGACACTGGATTACAATGAAGCGGTGTCCTGGTATCGCAAGGCTGCCGATCAGGGATTTGGCGCAGCTCAGGCCGGCCTTTGCGTCATGTACGCCAACGGCCGCGGCGTCCCGCAAGACCTGGTGCTTGCGCATATGTGGTGCGACTTGGCGGCCGTTGCTGGTTTCAAAGACGCGGTCTAAATTCCGCAATAGCTTTGCCAACAAGATGACATCCCAAACAAATCGCAGACGCTAAGCGGAAGGCACGCGAATGGAAGCCGAAGCCTGAGCAACCGTGAAAAGCTTGTCCCGGCTGTTCACGGCCCAGTGAAACGTTCCGATGGGCTGCCGCTCCTCACTGTTACCGCCACGCCATGACCGCGACTGCCTCAACTACGTGCGTCGCACTGAACGGCTTGTTGATGACAGGCCGATGGATGTGCCGCGGTGGCGGTTCGGACTCCGTGTAACCCGTCACAAACGCAAACGGCAAATTGAGTTCTGAAAGCGCGTCCGCGATGGGATACGAGGTTTCGCCGTTCAGGTCGATGTCGAGAATCGCGCAGTTGATCCAGTACTCGCGTACGGAGTCGAGCGCTGACGCCACGCATTGCGCCACTGCAACGACGATGGCGCCTTCATCCTCAAGAATCGAGACGAGTTCAAGCGCGAGCACCGGCTCGTCTTCGACAATCATGATTCGGCAGTTCTTCAGCATCGGCCCGACCATCTGGCGGGATTCTAAGTGCCGCTATCGTGGCATTGTCAATTTTCAGTTGTGTACGAATCCGTACGGACTGTTGCATTGCAGCGCTGCCCGCGCCGCTGTCCACGGCGTCGCCGCCGGCTTCAAGCCACCCGAGTCACATTCTTCATCGCGTAGCTTGTCTCCGGCAAACTCACGACCGACGGCAAATCGCGGTCGCGTTTTTCGGGCGCGACTTGCAGAGCAAGCTCGCGAAAAGTCGCGATCAAGGCGCGGTTCCAGTTCAACTGCTGCACCGCCCACCGCCGTTCGTCGGCAATCAGGCGGTCCGTTGATTTGCTCTTGTCCTGCGGCGTCTCGCTCGGCTCGCGGTAGCGGATGACCGGTTCGCGCGGTTCATCCTTCAGTCGGAAGGCGGGCGCGTAGTAGTCTACTTCCTGCTCCAGCGCAAAGCAGATCACCTGCGGTATCCCGTCGCCCAGCATCAGCAGGTCATGCAGCATCCTGGCACCCGGCAGCTCGTCCTCGTCGCAACCTTGGGGCACGCCGATCTGGCCCCAGCCGTTGCCCTCGACGGTCTTGCGGGCGCCCTTGATATGCACCTGCCGGATATAGGGCGCCAGGATGTGGAGTGCGGCCAGCGGCTCCTCATAGGCGTTGAGGGAATTGGAATAATCGAACAGCGCATTCATGCGGCGGTCGCCGAGACGCTGCAGGATCGCGGCGATCTCCGCGGCCTTGAGGTCCTCGTGCTGTTCGTAGTCGAACTGCAGATCCAGCTTGTTGGCGCGTTCGCAGGCATAGGCGAGATCGGCATAGACGCTTTCCATCACCTCGGCGAGCGTGCCCTGGTGCCGGGCATAGACCCGGATGTTGGTAACGCCCAGTGCGCGGGCACAGTCGATAGCCCGGTCGATCTCCGGGCGCTCGGTCGAGCTGATCTCCAGATGCAGCGTCAAGCCCAGATCTTCGAGCTGGCGCCGGAATACCTCCCGGTCTTTTCCCGACATCTTGCCGACCGAAGTGTCACCGCCGTCATTGAGATGGAGGCAGGCGCCATGCAGGTCGTGGATGTAGACGAAGTCCATGAGGTCGCGGGGCGCAAACCCATGCTCCATGCTGCGATAGAACGAATAGCTATGGGCGAAGAACGGCACATTGGCCGTGCGCTCCAGAAGCCGCGCGGCATGCGCTAAATCCAGCGGCGGCGGCTCGGTCGGCGGGTTGGCATGTTTCAGCATCAGCCGTTTGAAGCGTGCCTCGGCTCCGTGATCCATCATGCCCTCAGTTCGCGCTTGCTTCGATGATCCGCACGTCCGCTTGCGCCAGCCTAGCCGCCGCCGCATGGCGCACATTGTCGGTCACGACGATGTCGAGATCCGACGCGGTGACGCCGGAGATCCGCGCCCTGCGGTCGAACTTCGTGCCTGTAATGACGGCGATGGTCTCGGCCGCGCGATCGGTCATCTTCCGGGCGATGGCCGCATCCTCGGCATGGTTCCAGCACATGCCGTCCCGCATCGAAAACGCGTCGCAGGAGATGATGGCGAGATCGGCGCTGATCATCTCCAGCATCGATTCCGTGAAAGGCCCGCCCGTGGCCAGCGAAGTGCGCCGCACATAGCCGCCGAGCAGGCAGACGGTCAGCTTGGGATTCATCACCAGGATATTGGCGACGTTGACGGCGGGCGTGACGATATAGATCTCAAGATCAGACGCGGCGATCTGTTGGGCGAGGACGGTGATCGTCGATCCGTCATTGAGGAACACCGTGCTGCCCGACTTGATGAACTGCATCGTCGCCAGGGCGATCGCGCGTTTCGCTTCGACATCCTGCTGCTCGCGGATGGCGAGATCCTCATCCGCCGGCCGGATCGTGCGGATGGTGGCGCCGCCATAGCCGCGCTCGAGGACGCCCTCCTGCTCCAGCGCCAGCAGGTCGCGGCGGATGGTGGCGGGCGAGGCGCCGAGCTCCTCGCAAAGCTCTTCCACGGTGGCCGTCCCGCGGACGGTCATCACCCGGCGCAGCGAATTGCGCCTGGAAATTGGCTGCCGTTTTTGTCCTGTGGTCATGCTTGTCCGCGCATCCCGTTGCCGATTCTCGATCATTATGTGACAGATCAATGATTATCCACAAAGAAATTCTGCCAGTTCCCGCACAAAATAATCAACATCGATCACAAAATGATTGAATGGTGAAAATTGGCTGACTAGGATGGCGGTGCGTTACCTCGGCAAAAACAGCATTCAAGGGAGGAGGGGCGTTCCATGTTCCCAAAACAAAGCCTACGCATTTCGATTTTCACCGCGGCCATCCTGGGCGCGCTTTGGCCGGTAGACGGCGCAAACGCCGCCGGCCGCGATCTCGTCATCGGCGTCACCACGCTCTCGAAGGCCCTCGATCCCATGGGGGCGAATTCCAACGTCAACGAGCGCATCTCGAACAATCTGATCGAGACGCTATTGCGCATCGATCCAAAGACGGGGGCGATCGGTCCCGGCCTCGCGGAGAGCTGGACTCTGGAAAGCGATGGCGCGCTGACCCTCAAGATCCGCGAGGGCGTCCAGTGCCATAACGGCGAGGAGTTCAACGCCGAGGATGTCGAATACATGTTCGGTCCCGCGCGCTATATGGGCAAGGAAGCGCCCGGTAATGCGCTGGCCAAGCAGTTCCTGGGCCCGATCTCCGCAGTGAAGGCGGTGGATTCCCACACTGTCCGAGTCGAAGTGGAAAAGCCGGACCCGCTGCTGGAGATCAGGCTGGCAAGCTGGATGAGCCAGATCCCCTGCGCCGACGCCTTCAAGGCGGCGGAGACCTGGGAGAAGTGGGGCCTGAGCGTCGTCGGCACCGGCCCTTACCAGCTCGTGGAGTTCAAGCCCGGCGAGTACCAGAAGTTCAAGCGGTTCGACGGCTACTGGGGCGACAAGGCGCCGGCGGATACGCTGACGTTCAGAGTGGTGCCGGAGCTCGCGGCGCGGATCGCCGGCCTGATGACCGGCGAGTATGACATCATCTCCGAGGTCACGCCGGATCAGATCGATGCGATCAACGGCGAACCGAATGCCGAGGTGGTCGGCGGGGCGATCCTCAACATCCGCGTCATCCTGTTCGACACGCGCAATCCCGTGCTGAAGGATCCGCGCGTGCGCCAGGCTCTCGCCGCCGCCATCGATCGGCAGCTGATCGTCGATTCGCTGTATGGCGGCAAGACGAAGGTGCCTCAGGGCATGCAGATGGATGTGTTCGGCGACATGTTCGTCCCCGAGCACAAGGCCGTTGCCTACGATCCCGAGAAGGCCAAGGCGCTGCTGCAAGAAGCCGGGTATAAGGGCGAGCCGATCTCCTACCGCTACCTCCAGGACTACTACACGGCGGAGGTTTCCACCGCCCAGGTCCTGGCGGCCATGTGGAAGGAAGTGGGCGTCAACATCCAGCTCGAGCTGAAGGAGAACTGGGGCCAGATCGAGGACAAGGAGTCCGACGAGGGCCGCGGCATCATCAATTCCTCCAACGGCGCCTACTTCCCCGATCCGATCGGGCAGGTCTATCGCCTGTTCGGTCCGAACGGCGACGTTCAGCCGCCGGGCTGGTGGGTGAGCGATGAATTCAACAAGCTGGGCGAAGAGCTTTTCACCACCGACAAGATGGCGCGCAAGGCGGCCTTTACAAAGATGCTCGATGTCTTCGAGCAGGATCCGCCGGGCACCTATCTGCACCAGTTGACGATGTTCTATGGAAAGCGGAAGGATTTGAACTGGGCGCCGACCAATCGCGCCTTCATGGACTTCAGGGCCGGCAACCTCAGTTTCTAGTGTGCGGCAGTAGTCCCGGAGGCGGTTCGATCGCCGCTCGGCTATCGGACCACAGCTTTGCGGCCGGACAATCGCGATGTTTCGCGTTTCAAATCTGACTGTCTCTTTCGGACCCCCTGGCGATCGCATTCCGATCGTCCAGGGGGTCGATTTTCAAGTCGACCGGGGACAGATCCTCGGCATCGTCGGCGAAAGCGGCAGCGGCAAGAGCGTCACCTGCCTTGCGTTGATGCAGTTGCTGGGCAAGTCCGCCGACTATCGGCGGGAAGGCCTGGCTTGACGATGTCGACCTGCTCGCTCTGGACGAGGCCGCCATCACCAGGGCGCGCGGCCGGAAGATCGCCATGATCTTTCAGGATCCGGCGGCGGCGCTGAATCCCGTCCGCAGCATCGGCTGGCAACTCTGCGAGGCGATTCGGTTGAACCGTTCCCCTGACGGCCAGTCGGCTCGGTCCGAGCCTGAAATCCGCGCCGAAGCGATCCGCTTACTGCGGGAGGTCCGGATGCCGGACCCGGAGCGGCGCCTGCGCGAGTTCCCGCATCAGCTTTCCGGCGGCATGAACCAGCGCGCCCTCATCGCCATGATGCTGGCCGGCGATCCGCAGTTGCTGATCGCCGACGAGCCGACGACGGCGCTCGACGTCACCATCCAGGCGCAGATCCTGCGCCTGCTCCTCGATCTGCGGGACCGCCGCGGCATGACGGTCATCCTCATCAGCCACGATCTCGGCGTCATCGCGGAGACTTGCGATGTGGTCGCGGTGATGTATTGCGGCCGCATTGTCGAAATGGGCAGCGTGTCGGACCTCTTCCTGCGGCCGCGCCATCCCTACACCGTAGGACTGCTGAATTCGCGGCCACGTATCGACCAGACCATCTCGGCGCTGCATCCCATCGAAGGAATGGTGCCGCCGCCGCTGGCGCTGCCGCCAGGCTGCGCCTTCTCGCCGCGTTGCAGCCGCATGCTAGGCGATTGCAGCCGTCATGTGCCGCCTCTCAGCGAGCATGAGGCGGGCCATCGCCTGGCCTGCTTCAATCCCGCCGGCGAGGCCGCGTGACCGCCGCATTGCCTGTGTCCGGCAATCCTTCATCGCCCATCGGCGGCGATCCGCTGCTGGCGGTCGAGGGCCTGAGCCGGCATTTCCGGCTGAGCCGAAGCGGGCTGTTCGGCCAGCGGCCGACGGTGAAGGCGGTGGATGATGTCTCGTTCTGGATCAACAAGGGCGAAGTTCTCGGCATTGTCGGCGAGAGCGGCTGCGGCAAATCATCGGTCGCCAAGGCCATTCTCAACATTCATCCACCGCAGTCCGGCAGCGTGCGGCTCAACAATACGGAGCTCACCAAACTTTCCGCGGCGGCATGGCGGCAGATGCGCCGGAAGATCCAGTATGTCTTCCAGGACCCGCTGAGCGCTCTCGACCCCCGCATGAAAGTGCTCGATCAGGTGATCGAGCCGCTGACCATCCATGAACTGGGCGCAGGGCGGGAGAGGGCGGACAAGGCGCGGCGTATTCTCGACGCGGTCGGCATGGGCACGAGCCATTTCGCCAAGTTCCCCCATGAGCTGAGCGGCGGACAGCAACAGCGGGTGGTGCTGGCCCGTGCGCTGGTCCTGGAGCCGGACATCATTCTCTGCGACGAGCCGATATCGGCGCTGGATGTCTCCATCCAGGCCCAGGTCGTGAAGCTGTTGCAGAAGCTGCGGGTGGAACTGGGCCTCACCATCCTGTTCATCAGCCACGATCTCAGCATCGTGCGCTTTCTGTGCGACCGTGTCGCCGTCATGTATCTCGGCAGGATCGTCGAGCTTGCCGACACCAAGACCCTCTTCGACGATCCGCAGCACCCCTATACGAAGGCCCTGATCTCGGCGATCCCAATCCCGAGTTCCGGTGCGCGCCGCGACCGCATCCTGCTGGAAGGCGAACCGCCCAGCCCCGTCAACCTGCCGCCAGGCTGCCGCTTCAATCCACGCTGCCGCCATTGCGCGCCGCTCTGTCTGGAGCGGGAGCCGGTCCTGCGGGCCGTGAAGCAGAGCCACGACGTTGCCTGTCATCTTGCCCATGGCGAGATCGCCTGATGCCCTGGGCCTTTCTCGCCAGAAAATTGTCCCGCGCCTTCGTGACCATCCTGGCGATCGTCACCTTTGTGTTCATCATTCTGCGCCTGTCGGGCGACCCGGCGGTTCAGATCCTGGGCACCGATGCGGGCTTCGAGGCGCTCGAAGCCTTTCGCGAAAAATGGGGCCTGAACGATCCGATCTGGCAACAATATCTCCGCTATCTGGGTGACTTATTGCACGGCAACTTCGGCATCTCGCTAGTGGAGGGCAAGGATGCGCTGGAGGTCGTGCTCGATCGCCTGTCCAAGACGCTGCAGCTCATGGGCCTTTCGGCCGTGGTGACCCTCGTCATCGGCATCCCGATCGGCATCTATGCCGCCTTGCATCGGGGCAGCCTGCGCGACCGCGCCATCATGGCGATGGGCGTCGCCGCGTTCAGCATTCCGAGTTTCGTGATCGGCATTTTCTTGATCCTGATCTTCTCTGTCGCCTTGAGGGTCCTGCCGACCGCGGGCAGCGATACCTGGCGGCATTACGTGCTGCCCGTGGTCACCATGTCGACGATCGACGCGGCGGTCTTCGCGCGGCTGACCCGCTCGGCCATGCTGGAGGTGCTGTCGCGTCCCTACATGCGCACGGCCCTGGCGAAGGGTCTGCGCTGGCCCATCGCCGTCCGCCGGCATGCGCTGCCGAATGCCGCCATTCCACTGGTGACGATCGTCGGATTCTTCGTCGGTTCCCTGATTGCCGGCGGCGTGGTGACCGAGAATGTCTTCGCCTGGCCGGGCATCGGCCGCTTGCTGATATCCTCGGTCCAGAACCGCGACAGCTCCGTCGTTCAGGTCATCGTGGTGATGATCGCGCTGTCGATGGTGACGGTGAACTTCGCCGTCGACATGGCCTATGGCTGGCTCGATCCCCGGATCCGCCAATTGCGCGCGGAGACGTGATGCCATGGCCGTCGACGTGAATATACCGGCTGACGAGGTCCAGGGGCGCAAGCGCCGCCGCGTCCCCTTCCTGATTCTGCTGTCTTTGCTGATTGTCGGTGCGCTCGTCCTGGTGGCCTGCTTCGCGGGCTGGATCGCACCCTATGAC
Source organism: uncultured Alphaproteobacteria bacterium (assembly GCA_963851215.1). GTDB lineage: Bacteria > Pseudomonadota > Alphaproteobacteria > Dongiales > Dongiaceae > DATKFM01. The sequence goes on along the minus strand of CAWKOG010000017.1, from coordinate 384,421 downwards.
TACGCTGCCATCGATCTGCGCGCGCGCCTGGCGCCGCCGGCCTGGCTTCCGAAGGGTTCGTTGGCGCACATGCTGGGGACCGACGAACTGGGCCGCGATGTCCTGAGCCGGCTCATTCATTCCATCCGCACCAGCCTGATCGTGGCCCTGCTCGGCTGCATCATAAGCGCGATACTCGGCACCTGGCTGGGTTTCCTGTCGGCCCATTTCCGCGGCTGGGTGGACGAGGTCGTGATGGGTGCGGTGGATTTCCAGGCGGCGCTGCCGTTCATCATCCTCGCCCTGGCCGTTGTCGCCTTCTTCAACAGCAACATCGTGCTTTTCGTCGGGCTGATGGGAATCTATGGCTGGGAAAGATACACGCGGCTGACGCGGGCCATGACCCTGTCTGCCCTTTCGCATGGCTATGCCGTGGCCGTGCATACCCTGGGCGCCAGGCCCGTGCGCATTTATGTCCGGCACATTCTTCCCAACATCGCGAACACGCTGATCGTCACCATGACGCTGAACTTCCCGCAGATCGTGCTACTGGAGACCTCATTGAGTTTCCTGGGCGTCGGCATTCAGCCGCCGATGACAAGCCTCGGTAACATGGTGGGCTTCGGCCGCGACTATCTGCTGACCGCCTGGTGGATCGCCATCTTCCCCGCCGCGACGATCTTCCTGGGGACGCTGGCCATCAGCCTTTTGGGCGACTGGCTGCGCGACAAGCTGGATCCGACATTGCGGTAGGGCAGAATGCCGCGCGGCTTGGCAAGCAGCAGTCGGGCAAGCAAGCATGTTCACCCAGCCGACAACAGGAGAATGACATGAAAGCCTACGGCATCTTCCAGGAGACCGTGAAGGACGAGGCGATGTTTGCGGAATACCGCAAGCTTGTGATGCCGACGCTCGCCGCCCATGGCGGGAAGTTCGTGGTGCGGGGCGGCGCGATATCAGTCGTCGAAGGCGAATGGCCGCATCCGCGGCTGGTGATTATCGAGTTCGCCTCGCGCTCCGCCGCCGAGGGCTGGTACCGGTCGCCGGAGTACCAGGCGATCCTGCCGCTCAGACTGAAGGCCGCGGTCGGCAATGCGGTATTCGTCGACGGGATTGAATAGATCGCTCACGGGATACCGTGCTCGCATATTCAAGATAGCCGCCAAGACGCGGCGTACCCCGCTGTGACCGGGCCACTCGCGAGGTGTGAGATTAGTCACACCCTGTTCCGAGCATGCGGCGTATTGTCCGGCATTCGACCGCGCCGATGGCGCGCATCATAGGAAGCTGTCGCCCGGATCATCATACCGCGGCTACTTCCTGCAATATTCCCGGCCGGACCGCACAACAGCAGTAAGAAGCGCTTACCGGCCCATCACACAACGACGTGGAGGAGGCATCATGACCACCGCACGTGAAACCGGCATTCTGACTGTTGCGGCCATACGCCGAGGCAAGAACAGACCCGTCGAGTACATTTTCAACGAGCGGCAGCGGATATTCACCCTTGCCGAGAAGGCTGCTTCGGACGAGCGGAAGTCAGGCTACCTGAAGGCTGCGCGCGGCCGGAACCGGCCCGTAAAGGTCGTGATGAACCTCAGGCGCGGGCTGATCGAGCGCGTGTCCGAGCCGACGAAGCGGGAGCTGGAAGAATACACGCGCAAGCGCGTGCCGCTGGAAAAACCGGACAAGGTGGTGCGCATCCAGGTCGGGAAGATCGACCCGACCACTTTCAACTTTGCCGATACCTATCTGAAATGGCCGGCTTTCCGGCGCTGCACAAAGATCGTGCCGAACTACGCCAAGGCGAAGCAGATCTTTGACTTTTGCGCGCAGCTCTCCTGCCATCTGCCCGGCCCATACCCTGTGCCGCCCTGCATTCCCTTTCAATATGTCCGCGACGGCTGCTATGCGCGGGCGCACCAGATGCGGCGGATCATCACGACGCGCTACGGATATTGTTGCGAAAAGGTGTTCAGCTTTGCGAACCAAGGCAACGACACGCTTGCCGTGAAGGCCGACAAATGGGGCGGCTGCTGCGTCACCTGGTGGTATCACGTGGCGCCGCTCATCCGTGTGCGACTTAGGTTGAGAGGCTGCCGGGGCGCCAAGCTCGTACTGGCGATGGTCATCGACCCCGGCATGTTCGACAAGCCGGTGCTGCTCAGCACCTGGCTCGCCGCCCAGGAGAACACGGGCTGCAGCCCGGATGCCAATGTCTCGGCCTACTCGATTCAGCCGGGATCCGCCTATGGCCCAGCAAATTATGCGGGCACGGCCTTTGTCACCGATCCCGGATATGTGGACACGTTGAATACGCTTGTGGGCTACAGCGGCTTGACCACCTGCCCGTGATGCCGGCAGGTTGATGGCGCGGCAACAAGATAGGCCCAAGCGGTCGCGCAAAGATGGGATCGGCTTCAGCCGGCGGCGATGAGCAGCAAGAGCGGTGGATGACCGTTGTCAATCTGCGCCTGCGCGCGGACTGCGCGGAGGTCATGTTTGCGGAGTCCGCACGTATCTACAAGCTTTTGCGGACCAATTCCCGGTTTGACGAAGCGTTGAACAACCTGCGTGCCGCCAGCGAGCGGGGCGGCAAAGTGCGCGTCCGCACGGAAAAGCCGAACAGCGAAATCATCGAATTGGTTGGGTAAGTGGACCCACTTGACATTCGCCGCGATCCGTCTTATTTAACCTATAGGTTACATAACCGGGTAGTTTAGTTCGAATGACTCCAGACCGCCTCAGCACGACTTTCGCCGCGCTCGCCGATCCCACCCGGCGCGCCATACTTGCCAAGCTTGCAAGCGGCGAAGCCTCGGTGACCGAGCTGGCCGAGCCGTTCAAGATGAGCCTGCCCGCCGTGTCCAAGCATCTGCGGGTGCTGGAGCGCGCCGGCCTGATCGCCCGCAGCCGCGAGGCGCAGTGGCGGCCCTGCCGGCTCGAGGCCGGACCGCTGAAGAGCGTCGCCGACTGGCTCGAGTTCTACCGCCGCTTTTGGGAGCGCAGCTTCGACCGCCTCGAATCCTATCTCGACGAATTGCAAGGAAAGGGAAAGAAAAATGGCCGCAAAAAGTAGCGCCGCCACGAAGTCGGCGGAATCCGCGCAGCCGGAATTGACGATCACCCGCGTCCTTGACGCGCCCCGCGATCTCGTTTTTCGCGTCTGGACCCGGCCCGAGCATCTGGTGCGCTGGTGGGGCCCGGGCGGCTTCACGCTGCCGCAATGCAAGATGGACCTGCGTCCCGGCGGCGCGTTCCACTACATCATGCGCTCGGGCGAAGAGGGCTGCTCCGGCAGCCATTCGCCGAACACCGAGCACCGGCTCCGCGGCGTGTTCCGCGAGATCAAGCCGCCGGAGCGGCTGGTCTTCACCTGGGCCTGGGAGGACGAGAACGGCCAGCTCGGCCATGAGACCCTGGTCACCGTGACGATGGTGGAGCAGGGCGCAAAGACCAAGCTCACGCTGCATCAGGCCGTCTTCGAATCCGTCACTTCGCGCGATGCCCACAACGCGGGCTGGAGCGAGTCCATGCTCCGTCTGGCGGCTTACGTCGAGTTGCTCTGAACGCCGTGCATCGGGGAAGGAGATTTCAGATGAAGCACGCTGTCGTATCTGGCGACAAATGGGTTGCCGCGCGCAAGAAGCTGCTGGCCCGGGAGAAGCAATTCACCCGGCTGCGGGACAAGCTAAGCGCCGAGCGGCGCAAGCTCCCCTGGGAAAAGGTGGAGAAAGACTATGTCTTCAATGGACCGTCGGGGAAGGAGACGCTCGCCGATCTCTTCGACGGGCGCAGCCAGCTCGTCGTCTATCACTTCATGCTCGGCCCTGGCTGGAAGCAGGGCTGCCCGAGCTGCTCCTTCCTCGCCGATCACTTCGATGGCGCCGCGGTGCATCTGGCCCAGCGCGATGTGACATTCGTGGTCGTGTCGCGGGCGCCTCTAAAGGAAATCAAGGCCTTTCAGAAGCGCATGGGCTGGCAGTTCAAGTGGGTGTCGTCCCACGGCAATGACTTCAACGAGGATTTCCACGTCTCCTTCCCCGAGGAGAAATCCGGCAACGGCAAGGTGCTCTACAATTACAAGCTCCAGGAATCCATGGGCGAGGAAATGCCGGGCGCGAGCGTTTTCTACCGGGACAAGAAAGGCGGGATCTTCCACACCTACTCCGCCTATGCCCGGGGCTTGGACATCCTGGTCGGCGCCTACAATTTCCTCGACCTCGTGCCCAAGGGCCGCGACGAGGACAAGCTGCCCTGGACCATGTCTTGGGTGCGCCACCACGATCGCTATCCGGCGGCATAAGGCCTGTTGCAAATGAAGGCCGGGCCTTAACTTTCCGCCATCGCACGCCTAAATAGCAAAGAACCGCCCGGCAGCACCGCCTGCCGGGCCGCCCCGCTGTGTTCGCCACATGACCGCAAGGAGTTTGCCATGCCCTATGTCGACGGATTTGTGATCCCGGTTCCCAAGAAGCACCTCGGCACCTATCGCAGCATCGCCCGCAAGGCGGCGAAGGTCTGGCGCGATTACGGCGCGCTCGAAGTGCTGGAATGCAGCGGCGACGATCTGCAGATGAAATTCGGCCTGCCGTTTCCGAAGCTCGCCAAGCTCAAGCGGGGCGAGACAGTGGTGTTCTCCTGGATCCGCTTTAAGTCCCGCGCCGACCGCGACCGGGTCAACGCGAAAGTGATGAAGGATCCGCGCATGAACAGGATGATGAAGAACGTGAAGATGCCGTTCGAACTCAAGCGCATGAGCTATGGCGGATTCAAGGTCATGGTGAACGGCTAGCGCGCGGCTGCGCCCGTGCTATGATCGCGGCAGGCTGCAACAAGGGAGTTCCGCCATGAAAGCCATCTGGCGAGGCAAGGTGATCGCCGAGAGCGGCCGCATCCGCGAGGCCCACGGCTACCGCTATTTCCCCCGCGACTCCGTGCGCATGGATCTGCTGCGCAAGGCGCGCAAGACCAAGAGCGATCTCGAATGCCCCCATGGCGTGCAGTTTTACGACGTCGGCGGCAAGACCGTGCGCAGCAAGCGCGCCGCCTGGTCCTATGAAAAGCCGCGCGCGGGCATGAAGCGCGTCGATCATTGGATCAGTTTCTGGGACGATGTCCGCATCCGCTAGAACACAACTCTGAAACTGCCGGGTACCCCATGATCAAGAAAATCCTCATCGTCATCGCCGCGATTGCCGTCATCATCGGCGCCTTCGCGGTCTTCGTGGCGCTGCAGCCCGCCGAGTTCCGCATCGAGCGTACGGCAACCATCGCGGCGCCGGCGCCCGACGTTTTCGTGCAGGTGAATGATCTCCACAATTGGCAGGCCTGGTCGCCCTGGGCCAAGCTGGATCCCCAGGCGAAGGTCTCCTTCGCCGGCCCGCCGGCCGGGCAGGGCGCCGTCTTCACCTGGTCCGGCAATGACGATGTGGGCGAAGGCAGCATGACCCTCGCCGAGAGCCGGCCGAACGAGCTGATCCGTATCCAGGTTGCCTTCGTCAGGCCGTTCGAAGGCGGCAATTTCAGTGAGTTCGCCTTCAAGCCCGACGGCGCCCAGACCGCCGTCACCTGGACCATGTCCGGGCGCAACGGTTTTATCGGCAAGGCCATGTGCCTGTTCGTCGACATGGACAAGATGCTCGGCGGCGACATGGAGAAGGGCCTGGCGCAGATGAAGGCGGTAACCGAGGCCAAGGCAGGCGGTTAGTTCGTCTCCCATCCTGTCCAACTCTTTGTGGCCACCGCGCCACAACGCATTGCAAAAATGCGCGACCGCAACCATGCGGTGCAGATTCCATCTTGAATTCGAAATCCGGTTGGCGCATAAGCCCGCTCCTTCGTTCGGCCTCGGGTCCGGGCTCGTTGATGTCCCGGCCGGCGCGGTGCGCTCTGCGTGTCCGTGTACCGCCTGACGAGGAACGCGATCGAAGCTCTGTGGTCAGAGCAGCGGGGATTGTCCCCGGAGGTGACGGTTCGATTCCGTCCGAACGCCTAAGTGAGGATAGCTCAAATGGTAAGAGCAGATGCCTGTTAAGCATCTTGTTGCGGGTTCGAGTCCCGCTCCAACGCTCCGGTTCAGCCTGAAAAACTGAAACCCATTTTAGGGAACCGGACGCGCGCTTCAGTCGCGGTCCGGTCGGCTGGCCGAGAGGCCCATCGAACGTACCAGACAACTTGAGACCGGCTCTGCGCCGGGGCGGATATCGCCCGCGCGGATCGTCGGGTTCGGCTGCCGTTCACAGCACCTCGGTGCGGTGCGCGCCGGCGCGCGCCCGCTGATTCCCGCGGGCTCAAGCCCTGGCCCGCCGGTCTTTCGCGAAGACGCGTCCGGAACCCGTATCCTCAGAGTTGCAACAGAGTCTTGCGGCATGGCCGCAAGGCCGAAGTGTGGAGGTTACCATGAGTAGGCTTATTCTGAGTCTCCGCGTTACCGTGAAGGATGGCGAGCGCGCCCTCCTGACGCGGAACGGCCGGTACGAGCGCGTGCTCGGCCCGGGCCGTCACTGGGTCTTCGATCCGCTGAGCACGCTGAAGGCCGAGATCTTCCAGGTGGTTCGCGCCGAGTTCGCGGCAGACCGCTACGCCGTGATGAAGGCGGAGCGGCCGGCGATGGCGGCCGAACTGTTCGAGGCGGTGGAGACGCGGGCCGATGAGCTCGCCATCGTCAGCCTCGACGGCCGGCCGGTCCATCTGGCCGGTCCGTGGCAGGTGCGCGTGTTCTGGAAGGTGGCCACGGCCGTCGAGGTCGAGCGCATCGATGTCGCGCGCGAGCCCCGCGTGGCCGCGCGGCACCTGACGTTGCTCGACCGCGCGCGGAGCGTCTACCTGGCGGAGACGGTGGTGGAGAACCACGAGGCCGGCCTGCTCTATGTCGAGGGCCGCCTGGTGGAACGCCTGGCGCCGGGCCGCCACGCCTACTGGACCGTCAACCGCAAGGTAGAGGTCAAGCGGGTGGATCTGCGGCCGCAGGCGGTGGAGATCACCGCGCAGGAGATGCTGACCAAGGACCGCATCGCCCTGCGCGTGACGCTCTCCGCGCTGCGCCGCATCGTCGATCCCGAGCGCGCGGCGAGCGCGGTCGCGGATGTGGACGGCTGGCTGTACCGCCTGGTGCAGTTCGCCATCCGCGAGGCGGTGGCGGCGCGGACGTTGGACGAGGTGCTCTCCGCCAAGGGCGCGCTCGATCAGGAGCTGCGTACGTTCGTGCGTGAGCGCCTGGGCGAGACGGGCATCGAGGTGACGGAGCTCGGCGTGAAGGACGTGATCCTGCCCGGCGAGATCCGCGAGCTCGTGAACAAAGTGGTGGAGGCGGAGCGGACGGCGAAGGCCAACCTGATCCGCCGCCAGGAGGAGACCGCGGCGACGCGCTCGCTCCTGAACACCGCCAAGCTGATGGAGGACAACCCGCTCCTCCTGCGGCTGAAGGAGCTCGAGAGCCTCGAGAAGCTGGTGGAGAAGGTCGGCCGCATCGACCTCCACGCCGGCGAAGCCCAGGGCCTCGACGCCCTCCTCAGCAAGCTCCTGCGCCTGAAGGCGCCGGAGCCGGCGTGAGGCGATGGTGACGAGGACGGGACGGAGAAGGCCGCACCGGCAACGGTGCGGCCTTTTTCGCTTCTACACATGAATCGCGAACCGCATGTAGGGGCGGGTTTCAGTCCCGCCCCATTCCTTCGGCATCCGTGAAGCTAGCGTGAATCGCCGGGAAAGATTCAGTTGAGATCGGAACAGCAACGTTAATTCGCCCGCGGGTGTGCTGCGCATCACATTCGCTGTCGCGCGACGTGCCCATGTTCCAGCCATTGGCACCAAGGCCGCGAGACCAGAGACCGTCCGCGGCGAAGGAGGAGAAGATGAAACTCATGAAGTTCGCAGGCATGCCGGCGCTCATTCTGGTGGCGGCGCTTGCGGTGTTCCCCGGCGCGGCGTTCGCAACCTGGAGCGCCTATACCGACGACGGCACGCACTACGGCATTCGCGAGGGTGATAACAGAATTCCACTGGACCTCACGGAGAAAGAAGCCACACGCACCGCCAAGAAGGTCAACAAGGCGCTGGATAAGGACAAGGAATTCGTCGACACCGGCGAAGGTCCCTGCGGCGATCCCAGCTCCGGCGTGCTTTGCTGAAACCCAGAAACCGATTGGAGACATCGATCATGGCGAATCTCATTTCGAGAAGTGCAAGCTTCCTCGGGCTGGTCTATGCGCTCACCGCGCCTGCCGTCGTGTTGGCCGGCGAATGGGTGGTGCGCGAGGATCCGATGGGGCCGGGCTACATTGTCACCGACGATGAAACGGGCACGATTCACACCAAGGGCAGGAAAGCGGCCGATAAGGTCGCCAAGGTTCTGAACGACGCCGAGTCGGGCGTCGTCGACACCGGCGAGGGTCCTTGCGGCGATCCGTCATCCGGCGTGCTCTGCTAGGTCTGATCAGGCCGGCGCCGGTCGTACATCGTCCGGCGCCGGGTGCGGGCTCCCCGCGCCCCGCGTTCTGTCTGCCATCGGAGCTTAGGTTGGCTCCAGGTCCAGCACCGAGGTGGCGTTGTTCACGCGGGTTTCCCTGGCGTCGGGCCGGGGCGGCTCCTGTCCCAGGGGCATGGCATGTACGGCCTGCGATTTCTTCCGGATGGCCAACAGATCTTCGCGGTAGGAGTCAAACAATGCGTCGGCCTCCCGCAACGTAAGATCCGGGCTTAGGACCATCTGCTCGTAAATCGACAGGAGCATCGCTTTGGCGCGCTTCCAGTTGTCCGGATTGTTCACCATGGCGGCATTTCGAGCCTGCAAGAACGCGCGATAGAACGGCAACGTGCTCTCGTCGCCCCGGCGTTCCCGGCCGAGAACGCTGTACAGGACATAGTCGGCCTTCTCGAATCTCGTGTTCGTCCCATCGGACTGTTGCAGCAGGAGCCGTCGTTCCTCGACCCGAAGCTGCGACATGTCGACATCGCGCTCGGCGATCAGCGCCGTATAGGAGGAAACGAAGCCGCTCAATGTTGACGTGTCGATCTCAATCCTGTGGCCGGCCACCGGCACCGTGTCGCCCAGATTCAACAGAGACTCCAGGCCATCGAGGACAGTGCCCCCGACCTTCGCCAGCATGCCAATGTCGGCAGGCGTTCCAATCGCCGAAGAAAGACTCTCGACGAAACGCAGCAATCCGCGGGCATAGTCCTGATGCTTCACCTTGTACAGGATGACGGTAATCGCGACATTGCCGCCGCGGAAGGGATATGGCCCGGCGACGCAGGTGTCGCGGAGCACAATGCCGTGCGGGACGCCGGGATTCTTTGCCGAAATGAGATTGGGTCCGACAATGACCGGCACCGAGACTCTTCCGGTGCCATAGCCGAATTCCGTGACGACAATGGCGACGGGGTCGTAAGTTGCCCACCAGTTGCGCCCCTCCGCAAGGAACAGCTCGTTGAGCCACACCGTAAAGTAGCCATTGTCCTTGACGATCTCACGGCCGGCGACGCCTGATGGCAAGCAGCGATCATGGGCGATTTCCGAGACCGTCGGCAGCGGCATCGGGCTGGAACGCAGCTTCTCTACAAATCCCCCCATTCTGGCGAGGAAGTCGGTCATCGCTTCAGGGCGCTGCGGTGGGAGGTTCGCCGCAGGGCAGCGCCGAGTCGTGAAACCAGACGAATTTCTCGACGGGCGTGACAAGCGCCTCCGCCTTGTCGAGCGCGGCTGTGGCGCAGGCTTTGTCGCGCAACTCCTGATTGGTCGCATTCCGAAGATCGGCCTTGCTGTAATTGAGATCCCAGACCAGGTACCGCATCGGTCCGCGCTGCCGGCTCTGCGGCTGCATGCGCGAGCGCAGAAGCACTACAAGAAAGCGCCCGTCCTTGCTGAAACTCAGCTTGAAGGCGTTCGCCAGGTCGGCGGCTCCCGTGAGAAGTCTTGCGTCAACGACCGGCTGCGCATTCTCTGGGTCGCTCGCCTCGCTTCTGATCACGGCAATTCCGTTTTCCGTCAACCATGCAAATCGCCATTCGCTGTCGATTTTTGCCGCGGCGAGGAGTGGCCGCATCGTTAGCCGGCGCGGCTGAACGGGATCGTCCCGCAGCCCCTCCGGAATCGTAACAACCGGAGCGGCTCGTGCAAGGAGCCGGGCCCGCCGGTCCTGCGCCGATGGCAAAATCCTCAGTGTTTCTCGAGTGTCGCGAACGATCAGCGAATTCCCCGAGTTGGCGAAAGTCAGCGAAATGGATGGGTCGAAACCGCTGCTTCGCATACTCGGCAAGCCGTAGACAAGCGAGACAAGCGTTGGATCGGACAGCGAGGAAAGCATGATGCTGTTGTATATTTCCTGCTCGCGAGAATTGCCCACGTAGGCAAACTTGTCTGATTGCGTCGAAATGATCGGCCAGGAAAGTGGCCCCCTCCAGCTAATCCTGGTCGAACTCGGGAGAGAGCCATTCTGAATCATTTGAGGCGTTACGCGGAGGACCTTGATCCAATTCTCAGTCTCATTGGGGCGATTGGAGATCAGCACTTGCACAAAGCCGGATGCAAACCCCACAGGCGAAAATCCCAGATTCTGAGAACTCTCTGATGTCCTGTGAAAGTTCCTGGATTTGCGTTGATCCCGCCGTACCGGAGTTCCAGTACAGATATCCCGCATCGTATACAACCGGCGCCGCCATGCCGGAGACAAAGCCGATTGCAGGCAGGTGCTGCCTGAATGCTTCGAGAACCTCGCCAGGCACAAATTTGAAGGTCGATACTTCTTCCTTGTTGTCACGTTCAAGATCGACAACGAACGCCGACTCGTCTCGAAGTACCGCAATCCTGGTTCCCTCGTCATTCAGCCCGACCGCTACTCCCTGGCCGGCAAGGATGGGCGAAACCGCAAGGGCGGCGATCAGTTCGCTGCGGGCTCTCTCGCCATCTATGAATGGGCTCCAAAGCCCATCTGAAAGAGCCAGCGCGCTCAGCAGCAGCTGTATCCTCAGTCTGAAATTGCCGCCCTGTTCGACATTCGAGAACTCGATCAGCCTTTCACTCCGGTCGACCGTCTGCGTGCCTTCTTTCCAAAGCAGGGAGCCAACGATAAACAGCAACAAGCAGAGGAACGCGAGAGAATAGGTTTGCAGCTTCCGGCGCGCGCCGAGGCGTTCCCTCTCTGCGCTTTCAAGGCCCTGCTGCGCCTCGTCCCATTTGAGTAACGCAACAGCAAGCGCATCGTGACCGAGGCTGTACTGACGGGCTGCCCCGTTTGTACCGCCTATGACGGATCTCAAAAGCCGCCACTTGTGCTTGGCAAGTGTTTTCAAGATCCTTGGAATGTCGCCGCGGAGCTCTTGCCGGTCCGCCTCGTTGACGATGTCGTGCTCCGCGCGAATCAGGGTGGTTACGGCATTCCCCTCTTGCCGCGCGGCCAATGTTGCCAATACCCGGCGCCAGCGAACGAGGTCGGCGGGAACTCACTGAAGTTGCGCCGGTTTCCTGCAGCGCACCCCGTAAGACGTCGTCGATATATGCGTCGACTCGCCCTTTGACGCCCCCAAGGGCTTTGTAGTGTTCGATCGTGATCTTCGGGCATTTCTTCCCGATGACCACTTGATTGTGGAGCGCCTTGCAGGCGATTTGCAGGACCGGCAATGTGCTGGAGTCGCCGCAATGGCTGAGCAGATCCTCCGCGATGTGTTCGGCCACGCCTTCGCCGTACTTGAATCGGTATTGTTCCCGCGGGACGCCATAGCCTTCGATCGGTGTCGCCAGCGTTGGCCGCAGGATCGCCGCGACAATTCCTTCCCGCGGCAATGCGCCGAGCATGAATTGCTCGAGACCGGCGCGCACGTCCGATGTGACCCTGAGGCTGGGATTGATGCCAAAGGCGTCATAGAAACGGCCGCAGAACTCGGTTCGAAGCGCAACAATGACCCTGACGTCAAGACTGCGCAGGCAAAGTTCCTCGAGCAGATAGAAGAACGCCTTGCGCCGGTTGTTCGGATCGCGCGATGTCTGCAGGGTCAGTATTTCCTCGCTTTGATCGATGATCAGCACCAGCGTTTGCGGCAGACCTTCTGAAAGCACGGCGAGTACCTTGAGGATGGCGGCCGCTGTATCAACTCGATCGTCTGACGCCGCGGATGCGAGCAATTCTCCGACTGCTTGCCGGAAGCCGATGGGAAGCCGTCCGAGCTGTGGATCGTTCTCGAGCGCGGACACCAGAAGCGCGTGGATTCGGCTCACGGGATCGTCCGTGCACCGAACGAAAGTGGGCTCGGCGTTTCCTTTCTCCGCTCGCAGGAAGTAGAAAGGAGAGCCCTGCTGCTCCAGCTTTGGGATCAGGCCGGCCCGCAGGAATGAGGATTTCCCCGTACCGCTTTTCCCTTGCAGGACGAGTAATCGAGTCGAGAACTCACCAACCAGCGCCGCGCATTGCTCTATCTCCTGATCGCGCTCTCCAAACAGGGGTGCTTCGGCCGCTGTGTAGAAATTCATGCCGAGATAGGGTTCCGCAGGCCATGCGCCGGTCGCGGGCGGTGTCCCGATATCGGGAGACCTTTTCTGGGCCGCGCTACGCCGCATTGCTTTGACTCGCCGGTGCCGCGCGTGGCTCGATCCGGAATTTTCCGTGCGCGAAGCAGGAGTAGAGGAGGCTCAAGGGAAAGAGCTCTTGCCGCAGGTGCTCGAATGTCTCCTGGATCGAACAACCGCGGTCGCAGATGTCGCGCATGAATTCCAGGCCGTACCGCGTCGCGAATTCGTTGGAGACCTCGGCCTCGCTGCCGATGAATCCATGAAATCCCGGCAGCGCCGTCGCCGTGAGGAAGCTCTGGTCCTTGTGCCCTGCCGCTGTCCAGCATCCGTTGGTGAAGCAGATCGTGGCGGACCTGGTTCCCTTCTTCTTGAACGAGCTGCGAAATGCGCCGGCGCTCAGGCGGTGATGAGGTTCATCACCGTCCGAGAGAGCGATCTCCTGCCCGTTCGAGTGGCCGAAGATGTAGATGATGCTGTCGTTTTCCGCGATCGCGCGCCACTTGTCGCGGGCCGAGTTCCAATCCACGGCGTTCGCCGCATCCTCTGCGATCAGCCGGTCCAGGCAAAGCTGGTCTGGCGGCGCCAATTGGCTCCGTGCTTTCTGAAAGGCGTCCTTGTGAAGCACATAGAGGACCCGAAAATTTGTCCGGCTCCGGACTTCATCCTTCAGGTGCGATGTCTTGCTGAACCTCGTGGCAATGCAGAAGCGGGACAACCAGAAGTCCTTGAAGTCGACAATTGAGCCGACGGCATCTTCGCTCCTGATCGCCTCCGGCCCCGGAAACACGAAGCCCCAGGGCACGTGCGCGCTTGCATCCGAGTAGATGGTCAACGCTTCCCGGGCCGATAAGTCTGCTATGTAATCCTTCACCTCATCCGCGTCGCTCTGACCCAATTCAATGGGCAGAAAGAGCGACTCGTGGAGCTCGATACCGCGTTGCGACAGCTCTGGCAGAAACGCGGCATAGCTCGGCGCGTCGGACGTGCGATAGTGCGTGCTTATCCTGGTCAGCACGTCGCGGACTTGCTTGCTGGCATCCAGGACAATGTTCTGGCCGACGCAATAGGGCGCCGGGCTGAAAGACTGCTCATCGTCACGCCAAGCCAGTTTGAGCTTGGAGTCCGATTGACCAGTGATTGTCAGGCTCAGTGTCATGATGCGCTCTCGTTCGTCGAGTGTTCGCGCACTTCAGCGGATCTATTCTGAGGGCCGGACTTAGATGCAGAGTCTGGCCCACCGGGCTGCGGCCCGCAGATCACTGCTGATTAAAGGCGGAATGAACGCCGAGTATTCAAAATCTACTGTGAGTATTGTCACATGCGGCAGTTGCCGCCTGCGCCGAGTCTGTCTCATTCAAAGTAAAATTTATCAACAGTACCAACGAGTTATCGTGCGCCGGCAGCAGGCGCATAATAATTACTTATTTGGGCACAATATTCGTCGGTTCTGCGTGGCAAAATTTGGTCAGTGATTAAGGAATATTAACAGGTCTGCAGATAGTTCGGCAACTATAGCTCCTGGTCGGCTTGCCTGGCCGACATTCGTCGGCGCGGTCTCTGTTAGACCGGCGCCGGTGACCGAACATGAACACTGCCGCCTCGTTTCCGTACGACGGAAACAGAGGACATTCAATGCGGCACTTTCAACTTTGGCTGGTCTCTAGTTCGACGAAAGATTCGCGCTGTAGTTCTTGTCCGGCAGGGCCGCCTGGGGCGGGGCGTAGAACATCGGCTCGCGCGTGTCGTTGCCGGGCTGACCGCCCGGTCCGTCGGCCATTGTCATCTTGACGCCGGTGCCCTGTTCCTGGCCGTCCCGCAGTGCCTGCTGCAGCGCTTCCGCGGCCGGTTGCGACCAGGGAATCTGATAGTATCGCGGCGGCATGCCGTCGGGATACTGCAGCAGGACGTAGATCGCTTCGCCCTCCGCCATCGAGGCGCCAAGAACATCGGCTTCCTCGGCCCCGCCGCGCCACTCAAGCCGCATCGGTTTGGGCTGGCCCAGCAGCTCGACCGCGCCGCCATAGACGAGCCCAACCAACAGCAAGAACAGGGCCGCCGACACGCCACGTTGCCACATGACACCTTGTGGCAGGACGCGGAACACGAATCCGCCCAGCAGCAATGCGAAAATGATGGCGGTGGCGATCATTGCGAGGCCACGCGCAATTCCTTGAACAGCGTATTCATGCTGCCGGGAACCAGGTCGCCGTCGCTATCGAGATCGAACCTGAAGGCGGTCACCTGGTCGTTAAGATGCAGCAACCGGACGGTGGTGGACGCGAGCTGCTGCGTCTGGCCCGCCTCGTCGGTCCGCCGGCTCGCGATCAGCTTCACTTCGATCGGACCGGTGGAGCCGATAACCCGGTAGAGATGCACATTGACCACATACTCGGCGGCCGGCATGCCGCGGCTATAGGCGATCTCGTAGTTCACATCGGTCATATCCTGCGCCATGCCGAGGTCGTCGCGCAGCAGGTTGAATACGCGGCCGTTCTTGTTGGAGTAGCCCACTGGCGTATCGCCGGGCGCCGCCACCCACAAATCCACATCGGCGTCGAGCCGATCCTGCCATTGAGCTTCAATGACCACGTTGCCGGGCGCTCGATCGCCCTCTTGTTCCGCCGACTTGGCCGGCGGATTGACAACGGTCATCATCAGCACCGTCATCAGCACGAAGCCGCCGAGCATCAGCAGCGCCGTGTCCAGCCAGACGGTGAGCGTCTCCTCATCCATCGCTGTTGCCGAGCAGACGCAGATTGATCTTGAGCCAGAGATTGATGCCGATCCCCAGAAGCGTGGCGTAGAGCGAGACATACATCCCGTCCACGACGGCCGAGATCATGGCTTTCACCCCATTCACATCGGCGCCGCCGCTGTCGCGCGCCGCGGAGAAGGCGATGATCAGGCCGACGACGGTGCCCAGCAGTCCGATGCGCACTACATGCGTGGCGATCCACTGCACGTCACGCCAGCGCTGGAGGAGGGTGCAGAGAACGCCGACGCTGCCGACCGCGACGATGATCCAGCAGAGTGCCGCGGTCGCGCCCTCGAAAGGACGGGTCGCGACGCCGGCGATCCACAATGCCGTGACGAATGAGGCACCGATGGCCTGGAGAACGATGAAGCGCGAAAGAAACGCCGCATCCAAAGATGCGGCGCGTGCTGTTGCGATATCGCCAACTCTTGGGTCGGGCTGTACGCCGATTTGTGTGCTCGCGGTGGAGCTGCGTGCCGCATCGATGGCCCCTCGATACCAGTCGGCGTCCCGGGGTTCGTCCTCGGCCGGCGCTTCGAAGTTCGCAATGGTCATGATCGAACGCCCCTAGAGCTGCGGTTCGAGCATGACCGGATCCACCTTGCGGTTCTGCCATCCTTCACCAGTGGCGACGATGCAGCTCTGGCCGCGGCTGTCCGTCAAGACGATTGACCAAGTCGCGCCGTCCTCGTTTGTGAGCACCTCAAGCAACCGCCCATCGCCGGTTACGCCAACGGAGGAAGGCTGCTCGCGAAAATCACTCGCCAACAGTTCGACGACATCCGGCCGCGCGCCGCAATAAATTGTGCCGGCCTCGGCCGATTGCGTGTCGAGAACGATCGGCACGGCAATCACCGCGAGGCCGGCGAGCATTGTCATGGAAGAAGAAGCAATAAGGCGATTGTCCGTGTTCATCGGGGCCATCCTATCCAAGCTGCTACGCCTGCTTGCCCTGATGGATGCGTCTGCGCGGCATCCTGCGACCCAAACTGAACAATGTACGATCCCGGAATTTTGTTCCGGCGCTTGGCGGTGACAGGAATTTCGTTGCCATTCGAAAGAGTTAGGCACGCCTGTCGCTTAGCCTGCGGAACGGGTGAGGGCGAGGCGTCACCTCCCGCAGCCACCTACATAGCGGCCGGAAAGGGATCGTCAGGGACAGGATAATTTTCCTTGAACCTCGCCGCCAGCGCTCCCACCTGTCTGTTCCGCAGCCAGTGATGGCGGCCTCGATGTTGGACATTGTGTATCGGATTATGGCATCCGGCGAGAGTGCCCGGACGCGGCGGGATTCCCTTGTATGGCATCGTTCCCGAAATTCAGGGTCCCCCGGGAATCCCGCTTATCAGTAAATTGTCATGTCCGGTGAGATACTTCAGCGGCGGAAAATAGTGCAAAAATGTCCGCCCAGGCATGCGGCAAGGCAGCGAGTTGCAACGACATAGCCGGGCGGCGACATGCCGCATTCGCCCGTTTGGCAGCGCCTAACCCCGCCCGCGCCGCTGCCGCCGCGCCCTCGTCGCCGCGCCTTTCCTGGCCGAAGCCGACCGTTCCGCGGCCGGCCGCGCCGCGGCGGCCTTGCCGCCCAGCCGGCCGCCCTTGCGCGCCGGGGCTTTATTGACCGGCTTGCCGACGCCGGATCCGCTCTTCTTGCCGCCGCCGGTCATCTTGTTCACCGTGGCCCAGGCGCGGCGCTCGGCCTCGTCCTCGGACAAGCCCTGCTTCTCATAGCCTTTCTCGATGTGACGCGCCTGGCGTTTCTGTTTGTCGGTATAAGCCGATTTGTCGCCCCGGGGCATGGAACACCTCGCTGCCGGTTGCTTTCCATCACTGGAAATTCAATGCGGGCCTCGCCGCGAGGTTCCAATTGCGGCGGTCAGGCGAGGCCGTAGCGTTCCTTCACCCGTTGGCTCCAGGCGCTGATCAGCCGGTCGGCGATGATGCCGATGAAGGCAACGGCAAGGCCGCCCATCAAGCCGCGCCCGGCGTCGACCTTAGACAGGGCCTTGAACACTTCCTGACCGAGATCCGACGTGCCGACCATGGCGGCGATGATGTCCATGGACAGCGCCAGGAACACCACTTGGTTGATGCCCAGCATGATCTCCGGCAGGGCCAGCGGCAGCTGGATGCGCCATAGCAGCTGCCAGCGGGTGCAGCCGGATACATTGCCGGCCTCGATCAGTTGCGGCGAGACCCGGCGGATGCCGTGCCGCGTGTATCTGATGGCCGGTGCTACGGCATAGAGGACAATGCCGAGCATGGCGGCGACATCGCCGACCCGCAACAGCATGACCGCGGGAATCAGATAACAGAAGGCGGGAATTGTCTGCAGGATGTCGACGATAACAGCCAGGACGCGGTCGGCCCGGTCGTTGCGCGCCGCCCATATGCCCAGCGGGATGCCGATCATGGCGGCGATGACACTGGAAACGGCAACCAGGTAGATCGTCGTCATCGTGATATCCCAGAGTCCGGTGACGGCGAAGAACATCGTCGTCAGCATGACCCCCAGCGCCAGCCGCCAGCGCCCGAGCTGATAACCCGCCGCACCAAGCACGGCGACGACAAATATCCAGGGCAGGGTGAGCAGGAAGTCCTTCACCGGCCGCAGGATGTTCAGCACCAGCCACACCCGCACCGCCTCGATATAGTCGAAGAAATTGACGTTGATCCAGGTAATCGCCGACTGCCAGATGGCGCCGGTCGAGATCGTGGCGCTGTCCGGCAACACGCGCAGCGCGGGCAGGAAGAGACTCAGCAGCGTCGTCGACAGCAGCGCGGCGACCGCCAGCAGGATGTGGGGATGCCGGCGCCAGAACGGCAGGCCGGGCACCAGCATGCCCGGCGGCTGAGCCGCGGCGGCCTGGCTGATGCGGTCGAACACGATCGCCAGCACGACGATGGCGATGCCGGCCTCCAGCGCCGGGCCGATCTTCAGTGCCCGCAGCGCGGTCAGTACGTCGAAGCCCAGGCCGCCGGCGCCGATCATCGAGGCGATGATCACCATGTTCAGCGTCATGTTGATGACCTGGTTGACGCCCACCATCAGCGTCGGCCGCGCCGACGGGACGAGGATGCGCCAAAGATGCTGGCGGCGCGTGCAGCCGGCCATGTTGCCGAAATCCTGGATTTCGCCCGGCACCTGGCCGAGCGCCAGCGTCGTCACCCGCACCATCGGCGGCACGGCAAAGGCCAGCGTGGCGATCATCGCCGACACCGGGTTGTTGCCGAACAGCATGAGGATCGGCACCAGATAGGCGTATTGCGGCGTCGCCTGGGCGATGTCCAGCGTCGGCACGAGCACCGCCCTGTTGAAACGCGGGTGCCGGTGGCCGAGGATTCCCAACAACAATCCGATGAGGACTCCGAGAGGCACGGAGATAACGATCATTGCCATCGTCGGCATGGCGCTGGACCACTGGCCGAATACCGCGAGATAGAGGAAACCCAAGCCGCCAACCAGCGCCAGTCGCCAGCCGCCATAGGCATGGCCGATGATCGCGAGCGTGGCCACCACGCCGACCCAGGAGAGCGGCGGGATCGTGACCGCTTCCGCGCCATTGCCGAAGGTGAAACCGCGGTCGAACAGCCCGTAGGAGAGCTGCAGCGGCAGGCTCAAGACTTCCGAGAAAGCCCGGGTGATCGTGAAGAAATACTCGATGACGACGTCGCGCATGAAGATCGTCGTCCAGTTCGCCACCGGAATGATCCAGGCCCGCGGGTAGTCGAAAAGCTGCGGGAACAGCGGCTGCAGCTGTTCTCGGAACGCGACCAGGATGATCGTCGCCGCCAGGACCGCCAGCCAGAACAGCGGCCAAGGCCGGATGGCCGGTCGCGGGGCGCTGCCGATGGCCGTCGCTGCGCTCATGCCTGATGATCGCGCCCGGCCAGCAGCGCCACCACGGCGTCGCGATGGATCTCGCCGGCGAGCTGGCCGTTCTCGCCGATGACGCCGAAGGGCTGGTCGGATGCCACGATCTGCGCGGCGAAGCTGGCGATGCGCGCGCCGGCCTGCACATGGCTGGCATAGCGGCCGCCCGGCGCCGCAGGCCGCATCAGCGAGCGGGCGGAAATCACCTTGGCACGCTGCACGTCGCGGGTGAATTCGCGCACATAATCGGTGGCCGGCCGCGTCACCAAATCCTCCGGCGAGCCGACCTGGATGATGGCGCCGTCCTTCATGATGGCGATGCGATCGGCCAGCCGGATGGCCTCGTCAAAATCGTGGGTGATGAACACGATCGTCTTATGCAGCATGTTCTGGAGGCGCAGGAACTCATCCTGCATCTCCCGGCGGATCAGCGGATCGAGAGCGGAGAACGGTTCGTCGAGGAACCAGATCTCCGGCTCGACCGCCAGGCTGCGGGCGATGCCGACGCGCTGCTGCTGGCCGCCGGAAAGTTGCCGCGGAAAATAGAGTTCGCGGCCCTTCAATCCGACCAGCTCGATGATCTTGCGCGCCCGCGCCTCCCGCGTCGCCCGGTCGATGCCCTGGATCGCCAGCGGAAACGCCACATTGCCCAGCACGGTCTGATGCGGCAGCAAGGCGAAATGCTGGAACACCATGCCCATCTTGTGGCGGCGGATCTCGATCAGCTCGCGCTCCGTCGCCTTCAACAGGTCGCGGCCGTCGAAGATGATCTCGCCGGCGGTCGGCTCGATCAGCCGCGACATGCAGCGCACCAGCGTCGATTTGCCGGAGCCCGACAGGCCCATGATGACGAAGATCTCGCCTTGATGGACGTCGATGCTGACGGCCTGCACCGCGCCGATCAGGTCTCCGCTTGCCAATTCGTCGGCTGTCGGATTTGCCGCCCGCCCGCGCAGAAATTCCTCGGCGTTGCGGCCGAAGACCTTCCACACATTGCGGCAAGCGATTTGGACCGGCTGCGAGGCCGGCCGCGCCGGCGCGATCTCGGTCGTCCCTGCCTGGATCATACCATTCAACGATTTACACCAATTGAAGTGAGCGGACGAAAACTCGTCCGCTCACCCGTCAACAAAACACACTGAGGCAGACTACGCCGTGGGCCTATTTCGCCCAGGCTTGCCACTTAGCCTCGTTGGCGACGATCCAGGCTTCCGCGACTTCCTCGATCGTCTTGCCGTCGAGGTCGACCTGGCCGCCCAACAGACCCAATTCCTTGGCGTCCATGCTGTAGTTTTTCGCCACGTTGTAGGCGACCGGCCACTTGGTCTTCAGCTCGATCCAGGAATACTTCCAGATCTCGCCGAAGGGCTTGCCGCAGTCATACGCCATGTCCTTGTTGGAACCCCAAGCCGGGTCGGTATAGCACTCCGGCGTGTGTTCCGGGAACTCCACCCATTCGCCTTCATACTTCGCGGGCGCCCAGTGGGGCGAGTAGATCCACATCATGATCGGCGCCTTGCGCTCGATGGCGGAGGCCAGCTCGGCGAACATCGCCGCATCGGTGCCGGCATGGATGACCGTGAAGGGCAGGCCCAGCGCCTGCACCCGCTCGTCGTCGAAGCCTTCCCAGGTGACGGGGCCGCCGAGGTAGCGGCCGTTCGGCGCCGTATCCGGCGTCGCGAAGGCCGCGGCACAGGCTGGATCCTTCAACGCTTCCCAGTTCGGCAGGCCCGGGCATTTGTCCTTCATATAGAGGGGATACCACCATTCCTCTTTCGCCTTCGGTCCGAGCGCGCCGAGACGCTCCGTCTTTCCGGTGGCATCGGAGGCCGCCATGGCTTCGCCGGCCGTCGTATCCCAATACTCCAGGGCGATGGTGATGTCGCCGGTCGTCAGGCCGGTGGTCATGCTGGAAATGTAGTCCGCCGGGACGTATTCGACATTGTAGCCGAGCCGCTTCAGGATGCCGCCGAGGATGTTGGCGTTGATGTTCACGCTGGTCCAATCGAACAGCGCGATCTTGATGGGGTCAGACGATTCCGGCGCCGCCGCCGTCGCCGGGCTGCCCCCACCCGCCATCACGGCCGCCGCGAGCGCCGCGGCAATGGCGGTGGTGCGTAATTTGTAACTCATGCATTTATCTCCCTGCTGGACTTGTTTTGCTCGGGTCTGCCTTCGATACCTAGCCTCAGTGCAAAGCCCGTTCTTATCGAGTTGGTATCAAAGCGCGGCGGCGGATGGCCCGCAAGCGCTTGTTCGTAATGAACCTGCCTCGATTGAAGACCCAGGTGAGTGGTTTGGAATTGGTCTAAACTGCCAAACGGGCTCAATCCGTTGAGTTTTCGGCGATGCGCCGCCAGATTTCCAGCGCCTGCTTTGTCTCCGCCACGTCGTGCACGCGCAGCATATGAAAGCCCTGCGCTGCCGCCGACACAGCCGCCGCCAGGGATGTCGGCAGCCGATCCCGGGGCGCCAGCGCCTGAGTTTTCGCCCCGAAACCCTTTCGCGACGCACCCAGGAGCGTCCGGCAGCCGAGGCCGTGGAAGAGGGCGAGATTGCGCAGGATCGCCAGATTTTCGGCGCTCTTTTTGCCGAAGCCGATGCCGGGGTCCACGATCAGCTTGTCGCGAGGGATTCCCGCCGCTACGCAGGCCGCGATGCGCGACTCCAGATAGTCGAAGACATCCAACAGGACGTCGGCATAAACCGGCGCCTGGTTCATGGTCGGCGGCTCGCCTTGCATATGCATGAGCGCGATATCGGCGCTGCTCCTGGCCGCGACTGCGAAGCTCTCCAGGTCGCCGGTCAGGGCGGTGACGTCGTTGATGATATCCACGCCGATCTGCAGCGCAGCCCTCATCACGGCGGCATGCCGGGTATCGATCGAGAGCATGATCCGCGGCGAACCCTGACGCAGATCCTGCAGCCCTTGAAGCACCGGCACCACCCGCCGGATTTCATCAGGCGGAGATACCGGCGCCGCACCGGGCCGGGTCGATTCCCCGCCGATATCCAGGATACGCGCCCCGGCGTCGACGAGTTCGCGGGCGTGGGCCAGGGCAGCCGCGGGATCTTCATGCCGGCCGCCGTCGGAGAAACTGTCGGGCGTCACATTGACGATGCCCATGAGCAAGGGCCCAGCATCCGTCCGGTCGATGGCGTGCCAGCGCGAAGCGGTCAAACGATCGATTAGCACCGCCAACCTGGCCTTCACGGCGGCCGGCTGCCGTTCGCGCCAGTCATTGAGGGCCGGCGCCGTCGCGACCGCTCGCTGGATTGTCGCGCCGTTGCGGATTGTTATCTCCCAGGCGCCGATGCGCTGCGCACCTCCAAGCAGCCGGGGAAACTCGCCCGCGCTATCCTCCTCGCCGCGGCGGAACAGCCCCAGCGGGCGCAGATAGCAGCGCGCAGTCTCCGGAGCGGTCGCGGGCAGGTCTGATTTTGCCATATGCATGAATAGGTTAGCGCCGATGGGCGGCTCCATTCAAATGTTGCACATTGCGCCGCGCCTGGGAACAATGCGGCGCCATGATGCAACAGACCTTGCCGAAAATACCGCCGCATCCGCGGGTGCCCGATATCGCGGCTGCCGGCCAGGCTGTTTCTCCGCTGGTCCGGGAGATCGCCTATCGCGATCCGCTGGAACTCTTTGCGCCCTTCGCCAGGGATCGCCATGCCGTGTTGCTGGAGAGCGCGGTAACCGACGGCGAGCGCGGCCGCTACTCCTATATCGCTATCGAGCCATTCCAGATTCTGAGCAGCAAGAATGGCAATATTGCCCTGGGCGAGCGCGTACTTCAGGGCAATCCGTTTCAACTGCTGGATGAACAGCTCAGCCGATTCAGCTTTTCGCCGGCGCCAGATCTGCCGCCGTTTCAAGGCGGAGCGGTCGGCTATTTCGGCTATGAGCTTGCGCAGCATCTGGAGCGCGTGCCGATGGCGCGCTATGACGAGATGCAGTTTCCGGATTTGGTGATCGGATTCCACGATGTCGTCATCGCCGTCGATCATCAGGCGCAACGCGCTTGGATTTTTTCGAGCGGATTTCCCAATGCCGACGCGGCCAATCGAGAACAACTTGCAATTGAGAGACTCAACCACATCCTTCGCCGGATCGAGTCGGCGGCAACGCTGCCGCAGCCGGCGCCGGTAAGCGGACGGGTCGAATTGCAATCCAACTTCACGCAGCCCGGTTATGAAACCGCCGTGGAGCGGGTCATAAGCTACATCCTCGCCGGCGACATATTTCAAGCCAACCTTTCACAGTGCTTGCAAGCAAGACTGCCAAAGGGACTCACTGGTTTCGATCTCTATCGCAGGTTGCGAAAGATAAATCCTGCGCCATTTGCGGCCCTGATCAAGTCTGGCGATGTCGAGATCGTTTCAGCGTCGCCCGAACGCTTCCTGAGACTGCAGCATGGTCAGGTCGAAACCTGCCCGATCAAGGGAACCCGGCCGCGCGGATCGACGCCCCAGGCGGATGAGGTGCTGGCCGCCGAGCTTCTGGCCAGCGAGAAGGACCGCGCCGAGAATGTGATGATCGTCGACCTCCTGCGCAACGATCTCTCCCGTGTCTGCCGCGACGGATCGGTCGACGTGCCGCGGCTGTGCGAGCTCGAAACCTTCGCCACGGTGTTTCATCTGGTGTCGACGGTCACCGGCGAATTGCAGCCGGGCAAGACGGCGGTCGATCTGCTGGCGGCCTGCTTCCCCGGGGGATCGATCACCGGCGCCCCGAAGATCCGGGCGATGGAGATTATTGCGGAACTCGAACCGACCCGCCGCGGCCCTTATTGCGGCAGCATCGGCTATATCGGCTTTGACGGCTCGATGGATACCAGCATCACCATCCGCACCTACGGCATCAAGGACGGCATGGTGACGTTCCAGGCGGGCGGCGGCATTGTCGCGGATTCTCGCCCGGCGGACGAATATGACGAGACGGTCGCCAAGGCGCGGGCCTTGATTGCGGCGCTGACCGGCCCGGGAGGCGGTCATGATCCTGGTGATCGACAATTACGACTCCTTCGTCCACAACCTGGCGCGCTATCTTCGCGAACTCGGCTGGTCCACGCAGGTCGTACGCAATGACGGCTTCAGCCTGGACGAAATCGCAGCGCTGAAACCGTCCCACATCGTGATCTCGCCCGGTCCCTGCACACCCAATGAAGCCGGAATTTCCGTGGCGACGGTGCGGCGCTTCGGTCCGTCCATTCCGATCCTGGGCGTCTGCCTCGGCCATCAAAGCATCGGCCAGGCTTTCGGCGGCAGGATCGTCCGCGCCCGGCGGCCGATGCATGGCAAGACGTCGATGATCCGGCACAATGGCGCCGGCATTTTCGCCAGCCTGCCAAATCCGCTGCGGGCGACGCGGTACCATTCCCTGGTAGTCGCCAAAGAAGATCTGCCCGAAGATCTTGTAATCACGGCCGAAAGCCAGGAAGGCGAGATCATGGCGCTCGCCCATCGCCGCCATCCGATCGTCGGACTGCAATTCCATCCGGAAGCCGTGCTGACCGAGCATGGCTACGATCTCTTGCGCAATTTCCTCGGCAAGTCAGTCACGGATCAGCGCGCCGCCGAATAGACGCCGCCGCAAGAAACCTGCGGCGGCGTCAGTTCGAGCGTTCGTGATTCCTAGAGCGTCTTCACGCCTTCTTCGTCAATGCGCCGGCTACTTTACCGGAAACGAAGCCGAAGATGGCACCCAGAACCATGGAGACGATCAACAGAACCAATGGATTGGCGAAGGTCGGCGCGGTCAGGCTGAATAGCGGTCCGGATCCCATCACGTCGGGCGTCGCGCCGGCCGCTGACGGTTGATGCAGCGAATAGGCGACGGTAGCCGCGTAGCCATAGACATTCGCGGGCACAGCCGACAGTTGATCGATCTTCGCGACAATCACCAGGAAGAACACGGTGATGCCGACGATGATCGCATTGACCACTAGGCCGCCGCCGATCTTGACGATGAGCAGCAATGCGATCCAGGCGACGACGATTCCGAAGATGTTTCCGCAGATCGTCTTGATCAGAGCCTTCTGATCGCCACCGGTGTGAAAGAAGCAACCCCAGGCAATGAATCCGGCCCAAACCAGGACAAAACCAGCAAGCGGACCGAGCGCCAGAAAGGCCCAGATGGCGCCAAGTACAGCGATACTCACAGAAAGTGCGACAAGTTGTGGCATGACTCCTCCGTCATGTGTTGCGAAAAATCGCAAGGACCGCCTTTGATGGAGGCAAACGTGCCCTGCCGCTCCGGCACGTCATGTGCAGCTTCTTGTTTTGTAGAGTCCCCCGTGACGTCCGGCAGCCCAGACGACGGCAGGAGCCTAACACAGTGACAAATTTGCGTGAAAGATTCTCTTGACGGCAGCGGGATTTATTCCGCAGTGCGATATGAAATGCCTTGCCCGCCGCAACCTCAGTCGCGCCAGAAGAGCAATTCGCCCTTTCCGCCAGCGGCTTGATCGCCGACCCTGCGCTGCACAATCTTTGTTTGCGCTGCCAACTGATCGAGCTGACTGCTCGTATTACGGAGCTGCAGAAAGAGCAGATTCAGGAATCCAAGCTCGTGCCGCCCGCAATCCGCGAAGGTCGGCAGCATCTGATTCGCGGCGGCGCGGAGGATGAGCGTCCCGCGTTTCATGGCGAAGCCGGGATAGGCGCCGACCGTGGCGCCGAGCGCGATGATCGTGCCGGCGATCATGCGTGAGGCGGCGTAGGCGCCGACATTGCCTTCGACAATGATCGTGCCCCGGCGCATGCGGTCCCCGATCCTCTGCCCGGCATTGCCACGCAGGATGGCGATCCCGCCGCTCATGCCGCGCATTTCGCCCGGCAGGGCGCCGCCGAAGTTGTCGCCGACATCGCCCGTCGCTTCGAAGCTGCCGCCGGTCATGCCGGCGGCGGCATAGGGTCCCGTCTGGCCGCGCAGGATGAGTTCGCCACCCGCGAGATTGAGTCCGCAATAGGCGCCGGCGGAACCCTCGACCGTCAACCGGCCCCGGTCCATGCCGCTGCCGATGAAATCGAGCTTGTCGCTGTCGCTCTGGACGCGGATGTCGGCAGAATTGCCCGCCGCCACGTCGAACAGGTCGCCGGCGGGAATCCGGCTGTTGCCGCTGAGCAGGCCGACCCGCCCGATGTCGCGCGCACTCATGCCGGCAAGCCGGTTCGGCGTCAGCGGCGACATATCCAGGCGCCAAGTCGGCGCGGCCTTCAGGCGGAAGGTGAGGCCGCTCACGCCATGATCTCCCGCAAGGGGAACTGGAACTTGCCCAGCTTGCCGCCGTAGTTGCCGGCGCTGATATTGATGATGCCGCCGGCAGCGCCAACGCCGCAGGCGGCAGCAATGCCGGCGCGCATCGCCGCTTGCACGGACTCAGGCGTCAGGCCGTCGATGACGATCTCCAGCACCGACGCGGCCTCAGGCGGAAGCGCCGTCGCCGTCTGGCCCTTCAACGTCGGGCAATAAGCATCGTTGGTGGAGGCGACCAGCGCCTTGTACTTCGATCCGACCTTGGAGCCGGAGCGGACGATGCCGCCGGGGAACGGCAGAATGACATCACGCAACTTCCGCATGGCGGCGACGGCGCGCTCTGCCGCCTCCAGCGCTGCGGCCCGCGATTTTGCTACGATCAGGATGTTGCCGCCGCCGACGGCCTTCACGACGCCCGCACGATCGTCGCAGACGAACTCGCCATCCATCACGGGAATGCGCCAGAAACGCCGGTCGCCGACCTTCTTCGCGATCTGGAAGCCGTCGCCGAAATAGCGTAGGGCGCCGCCGATCTTGACCGCCTCCTCGCCGTCGATCCCGGAATAGCAGGCCGAGCCCGCCGTCGTCAGCACGCTTTGGCCGACGCGGTCGCGGACCTGCTTCTGCAGATCTGCGAGCGACATGGAAAACATCAACACGGCGATACCGGGCCGTCCGTCCGGCGTCTCGGCCGGCGGCAGTTCGCGTTCGATAGCGGCTTCGCAGCCGCAGGCGATCACCGAGGTTGCGAAGCCACAGAGGCTCGCCGCCGCAGTCTGCGCCCAACCCGGCGTGTCGGCGGTGATGATCAGACGCGTCGCCCGCATACCGAAGGCTTCGGCAAAGGTATCGTCGATGGCGACGCCGTTGATCTTCACGACGCGCGGGCTCCCGCCGGTGCATGCTTGACCAGGCGGCCGCCGGCAACGTCCTCGATCTCGCCGTCGGCGACACGGAAATTGGCGCTGCGGATCGTCTGAAAACGCTCGAAATAGGCGCCCATCTGACGATCCATGGCGCCATCGAAGGCGGGACGGGCGACATGGGTGGCGCCCCAGGTGACTTCGATCAGCTTCCCGTCGCGCACGACCAGCCGGCCGTCCTTGAAGACGTAATCCGGTTTGCCGAACATCGCTTCGCGGTCGGGCTGGTCGCTGTAGACCACGATATCGGCGGCGGCACCCGGCCCGAGATGTCCACGCCCGGCAAGTCCGAGAATGCGGGCCGGCCCGGCGCGGGTCAGGATGGCGATCTCCGACAGGGAATATTCCCGCTTGATGCTGCGCAAGGCGCTCGCGGCGGCGGCGTGCTTGTTGACCGATCGCAGCCGGTCGTCACGGAAGTCGCGATCCATCAGCAGCCGGATGAGATGGGGATAGGTGGTGAAGGGGGCGCCGTTCGGATGATCGGTGGTCAGGAAGACCCGCCAGGGATCTTCCACCAGCAACAGCAACTCCAGCCCGATCGCCCATTGCAGCGCGTTGACGAAATTGCGGTCGCGATACTGGAACGGCACCAGGCCGCAGCCGGCCTGACATTCGATATCCATGCAAACCCATTTGCGCGGCCGGCCGAGCGCGTGGTTGCGGTGTTGCGACATGGAATCGGCCGACGCGGTGATGGTCTGGCCGAACATGATCTGTCCGACATCGATGCTGATGTTCGGCCGCTTGTTGACGGCCTCGGCGATCGCCGCGGCGCCGGAGGAAAATTTCCGGTCGCCCTCGGTGCCATAGGCATGAAACTGTACATGGGTCAGATGCAGCGGCAGGCCGTCGACGGCGCCGATGGTCTGCAGGGTCGTGTCGATATTGCCGGGCACTCCGAGATCATTGCAGTGGAGATGCAGCGGATGGGTCAGGCCGAGATCGCGCGCCGCCTGGGCCAGCGTGGTCACGATGCGATGGGGCGTCAGGCCGTAATGCGGGCTCGCGCTCTCGAAGCCGAGATTGCGGCCATTGAATTTGAAGGCGCTGATGCCGCCGGGATTGACCGCCTTGATCGCCAGGGCCTGGGTCGCCTGCACCATCCAGCCGACATAGTCGTTGATGGCCGCTTGCGGCGCCTTCTCCGCCAGCATGCGCAGGAACGCATCCTCGTTGCCGAGCACGACATAGCAGCCCTTGTCGATCATCGGCGTGTCGGCCAATTCGGCATGGGCCTGCCGCGCGTTGGCGGCCACCATCGCGGGCTCGAAGGCGGCGGTATAGCCCATCTCGGCATAGCGGTAGCCGGTGATCGCCGCCGACGGCGTCATATGGCCGCTGCCGCCATGGGTAAGGGCGGTGGCCGGCGTCTGATGCTCGCGGTGTTCCGCCGTCATCAGCGTGCGGGCCAGGTTCATCTTGCCGCCGCAGATATGGCTGTGGATGTCGATGCCGCCGGCCATCACGACGCGGCCGGAGATGTCGATGACTTTGTCAATCTTCGCGCCGGGACCGGGATCGGCGACGATGCGGCCGTCATGGATGAAGATATCGCCGGTGACATCGTTGCGGCGATTGGCGGGATCGAAGATGCGGCCGCCGGCGAGCTTCACATAAGTCATGCCGCGGACCGCTCCTTCGCCATCGCCTGGGCGATCCGGTTCAGCACGTCGGCGACGCTCGGCAGGTTCCGCTGCAGCAGCCCCCGCACCGGCAGCGCGACCAGATTGTCCATGCGGAAGATCTGCCCGGCATGATCGACTCCCGGCGTGCCGATGGGGATCAGGACAGCGGGCGGGCGCTCGAACTTTGCCGCAGGCGGCGCCAGGGCGATCAGGTTTGCCGGCAGCGCGGCGGGCATATCGGTTCGGAAGGCCGAAATCCAGATGGTGGCGTCCGCCTCCCCCGCGGCAATCCGGCGACGCGCAGAGTTGATCAAGGGATCGTGAACGGGAACGCCGCCGGCGAAACTGGTGCGGAGCGGCAGGCCATACTGCCAGGTGCAGATCTGGTTGGCGCCCATCAGATTGTCATTGCCGCCGAGCGGCAGCCCGCCGCAGCGCGTCGTGCGGTTGAGATCGCGGACCAACTCGGCAGTGACCTGCACGATGAGTTCCGACGAGGAAGCCTCGAACGCGCCGGCGCTCCAGGCGACGACGCCGTATTTGGCATTGCGCAGCGCCGCGGCCACCTCGCGCAGCGCGGCCAGCGGCAGGTTCGCACCGATGTCGGCGGCCACAGGTTTTTCGTTGATGAGCGCGCGCAGGGCGGTCAGCGCCGCCGGCAGACTGCCATCGTCGCAGGCGATCTCCATCTTGTCCGGACCTCCTGCGTCCGACGGTGCACCGATGCGGTACAAGCGGCGCGGTTCCTTGATCTCGCCGAACAGCGTATCGCGGGGCGTGACGCAGCGTTCATAGAAGCGCGGGAATGTCGCCGACGGATCCGGGCCGACGATCAGCATGACATCCATGCGGTTGCGCACTTCGCTCAAGGTGGTGGTGATCCAGCCGCTATCCTGCAGCATCCGCAGGTTGCGGAACAGGCCGTCGCTGTTGATGTCGTCGACGACGGCACCCAGTCGCTCCGCAAGGCCGAGCGCGGCGCGGATGCCCGCGACATCGGCCGCGAGGCCGGCGAACAGCGGCGCCCGGCTGCGGCCGAGCAAGCTCGCCGCCGCTGAAATGGCGTCCTCGAGACTTGCCGCCTTGCCGCCGATTGCCGGCGATGCATTGGTCGAAGGGACCGCAAAGGCGCGCCGGCTCAGCTCGCAGCCGTTCTCGCGCACGGTCACACCCGCTTTGCCGGCCGGTTCGACGACCAGATCGTCACAGGCGAGGGCGCAGAAAGGGCATGCCACATCGCGCACCAATGTCGTGCCCCCCTTTGTCATGAAAACCGGACCGCTAAGCGTCGTACTTGATGTAGGCGAAGCGCTGGTCGGTCTGCGGCGTGCCCTCGAGCCCGCTGCCCTCCTTACCCGGCTGCCATTGAACGACGTCTTCGATCTTTTTGGCCAGTGCGAAATCCTTGTCGGTCACGCCCTTTGCCGCATGGTTCATCAGCCGCACTTCGACCCAGGCATAGGAGGCCGTGATGTCAGGATGATGCCAGGCCGATTCCGCCAGATGGCCCACGGTATTGATGACCATGAGCGTGCTTTTCCAGCTATGCGTCTTGTATTTTCGCCGGATCCAGCCGCCCTCGTAATGCCAATGCGGCAGGTCCCGCTTCAGGCGATCAACGATCTCATCCTCG
Organism: uncultured Alphaproteobacteria bacterium; assembly: GCA_963851215.1. Lineage (GTDB taxonomy): Bacteria > Pseudomonadota > Alphaproteobacteria > Dongiales > Dongiaceae > DATKFM01. The sequence goes on along the minus strand of CAWKOG010000017.1, from coordinate 353,866 downwards.
CTGTAAACGCGTTCTTTCTCGGCCATCGACGGACGTCTCCATGGGCGACAGACGCAAAGCTTGACATCGCTCAGGCAAGTCAGCAGTGAAGGGATCATGATACTCGCTGACAACAAGGCCAGCAACGCGAACCTCGGCGGAACTTCGGATGCGGCGCGATCGGGCACGATCGATCGCGTAACCGTGACCGTTCCCGGCCGGTTGCATGCGGGTTTTGTCGATCTTAACGGCGATTTGGGTCGCCGTTTCGGCAGCCTGGGGATCGCCCTGGATGCGCCGGTCACGCGCGTGACGGTGACGCCCGGCACGGGTCTCACGATATCCGGCGCCGATGCCGAGCGGGCAAGAACCTATGCCGAGCGGCTGATCCGCCACTATCGGCTTGGCGCCGACTTGGCGCTTCGCGTCGAGTCCGCGATACCGGACCATGTTGGACTTGGTTCGGGCACGCAGCTCTGCCTGGCGGTCGGCACGTCGGTTTCGCGATTCTTCGGCCTGGAGAGCGATGCCCGCGAAATTGCACAGCTGCTGGATCGCGGCGCACGCTCCAGCATCGGCATCGCCACTTTCGAACAAGGCGGCGTGGTGCTCGATGGCGGCCGCGGCGCGGTGGATCAGCCGCCGCCGGTCATCAGCCGGCTGCCGTTTCCGGAATCCTGGCGCATCCTCTTGATCTTCGACCAGGCGCGGCGCGGCTTGCATGGCACTGCCGAAAGCGAAGCATTCCAGAAATTGCCGCCGATGCCGGCGGATCGCGCGGCACAGCTTTGCCGTCTGGTCCTGATGGTAGCGCTGCCGGCGCTCGCCGAGGAGGATCTAAATCGTTTCGGCGGCGCCATTGCTGAATTGCAGGCGGCCATCGGCGATCACTTTGCACCGGTACAGGGCGCGCGGTTTCTCAGCGCCGCGGTGACGCAGACTCTGGATTGGCTTCGCGCCCAAGGGGTTCAGGGCGTGGGGCAGAGCTCCTGGGGTCCGACTGGATTCGGCCTGGTGGAGTCGGAGGCAAAGGCCACCGCGCTGTTGCAGGAAATGCAGCAGAAATGGCCTTCCGGGGCGGGTCTGAAATTTGTAATCGCACGCGGCCGAAATCGCGGCGGCGATATCGACGTGATTCACAACGCCGCCTAATCGGCGTCTGTGTTGCGGGCAGCGGCCCGGCTAAGGCTCTTGTGCTTCCGCGCGGTTGTGGGCAACACTCTCCGCCCTCTTGATCCAGGTCCCGGCCGCCGCGGAGGAGTCATGGACGCGCCCTACATCCTGCATATGTTGAGTCCGCTTCGGCATGTGAGTCCGTTCGACATCAACATGGCGCTGGATGCGGGATTTAATGCTGCGGTGCCCTACACGAATGTCGAACTGGCGGAGGTTGCGGGCCTGGTGCAGGACGCGATTTTCTCCCGCGGCCCGAAGCTGGCGCAGCGCACATCGGTCTTCATCGGCGGCAAGAACGCCATCCTGGCGCTGGACATGCTGAACGCGGCAAAGAAGGCGATGGTGCCGCCGTTTGCCGTTTCGGTGCTGGCCGATCCGGCGGGTTCCTTCACCACGGCGGCGGCGATGGTGGCCTGCGTTGAGAAGACACTGCGCGATAAATTCCAGACGCCGCTCAGCGGCCGGCGGGTCGTCGTATTTGGCGCCACCGGTGTGGTCGGTTTTGCCGCCAGCGTGATCGCGGCCCTGGAGCAGGCAAAAGTGACGCTGGTAGGCTATGACGGGCCGGCGCGCGTGAAAGGCTTGGCCGAGACGGCCAAGGAGCGGTTTCAGGTCGATCTCCAGTCGGCGGATGGCAGCACCGATGCGTTGAAGGCCGCGCTGCTCAAGGATGCCGAAGTGGTGCTTTGCGCCGGCCGGGCCGGCGTGCAGATCCTGTCCGCGCAGCAGATTTCGGAATCCAAAACTCTGAAAGTGGCCGCCGACATCAACGCCGTGCCGCCTTCGGGCATCGAGGGCATCGGCGCGCAGGACAATGGCGTCAAAGTGGGGTCCGGTCTCGGCATCGGGGCGCTTGCCGTCGGCGGCGTGAAATACCGGGTCGAGGCGGGCCTGCTCCGCCGCATGATCGAAACGGACAAGCCGCTCTATCTCGATTTCCGCGACGCCTTCAAACTGGCGCGCGAAATCGTTGCCTGACGCCGCGGCAGTTCTGGTTGTTGCATTGTCCGGCCGCGCGCTGGCCGTGGCGGCGAAGCGCGCCGGTTACCGCGTGGCGGCAATCGATCTGTTTGGCGACATGGACATGCGGGCGGCCGCCGACGATTTTGCGATCGCCGAGGGCAATCTGGACTCCGGCTTCGATGCCGATGCGCTGGTGGCGACAGCGGATAAGCTGGCACCCGCTTCATCCGCCAGGCCGTTCGGTTTCGTGTATGGCACCGGACTGGAAGCGCAACCCGAACTGATCGAGCGCCTCTCGCGGGGCCGTAAGCTCTATGGCAATCCGCCGGAGACCGTGCGCCGGCTGAAGAATCCCGGCGATTTCTTCGCCAGCCTCGATCACCTCGGCATGCCGCATCCGGAGGTTCGCTTGTCGGCGCCGGCCGATGCTCGCGGCTGGCTGTCGAAAAGGATTGGGGGCTCCGGCGGTGCGCATGTGCAACCGGCCGCGCGTCGCCGCGACGGCAACAAGATCTACTTCCAGCGCCTTGTGGCGGGACAGCCGGTCGGAATCTCGTTTCTGGCCGATGGTTGCCGGGCCGTCCTCATAGGCTTCAACGAACAATGGGCCGACCCCGGCGAACCACAGCAGCCTTATCGGTTTGCCGGCGGGCTGCTGCCGGCCGCGGTGAGCGATCGTCTGCGCCGCGATGCGGCAGGAATGCTCGATGCGCTGGTCCGCGAATTCGGCCTGGTGGGACTCAACAGTCTGGATGTCATCGATGACGGCGCAAACTATTGGATCCTGGAAGTTAATCCGCGGCCGGGAGCCAATCTTGATGTCTATGACAGTTCCGGGACGGCACTGCTGTTCCCTTGGCATACTGCGGCCTGCGAAGGGCGGTTGCCTGACGGGCCTCTGGCTTTGGCTTCCGCGTCGGCGATGTCCATCCTCTATGCGGTGCGGCGATGCCGGGTACCCCCGGATACAGATTGGCCGGAATGGGTCGCAGACCGGCCAGCGCCGGGTGCCCGTATCGCCGAGGGTGCGCCGGTTTGCACGGTGCTGGCAGCCGGGGCAGCGGCGCCGGCCGTGCGGCGGATGATGGCACAGCGAAGGTCGATGGTGTCGGCGCTGCTGGAAGGCGACGAGCTGCAGGCTGGATTGCCTGGCAACATAGAACAGGCATTGGCGGAAGCGGGGCATGTCTGAACGCAGGAGCATCGGCACGAGGGCATTGAGCCTGAACCGGACAGCGGCGCCGGCGCTCCGGCGCTTGATCGATGACGCCGCCAGTCTGGGCATCAATGTCGAAGCGCCACCCGAAGGCTATCGGCTGGTCGATGCCGGTATCGGCTGCACCGGCGGCCTGGAGGCCGGCCGCCTGATCACTGAGATCTGCATGGCGGGGCTTGGCCGCGTCAGCTTGACGGCCGGTAACTCATTCAAGCATTGGCCCTGGATGCTGAACGTTCATAGCGCGGCACCGGTGCTCGCCTGCCTCGGCAGCCAGCTCGCGGGCTGGCAGCTGACATCGGGCGAGGGCAAGACGGCCTTCTATGCCCTGGGATCGGGACCCGCGCGCGCGATCGCGCGCAAGGAATCCCTGTTCGACGAACTGCGATACCAGGATCAGTCCGACTCGACCTGCCTGGTGCTGGAAGTGGACAAGCGTCCGCCAGCGGAACTCATCCAGAAGATCCTCGAGGCCTGCGGCGTCGCCGCCAAGAATTTGACGCTCATCCTGACGCCGACGCGCAGCCTGGCAGGCACCGTGCAGATCGTCGGCCGCGTGCTCGAGGTGGCGCTGCACAAGCTGCATGAGCTGAAGTTTCCGCTCGACCGGGTGATCGATGGCATGGGCGCCGCGCCGCTGCCGCCGCCGGCGAAATCTTTCATCGACGCCATGGGCCGGACGAACGACGCGATCATCTATGGCGGCTCGGTGCAGTTGTTCGTCACCGGCCCCGATGACGAGGCGCGGCAACTCGCCGCGGATATGCCAAGCAAAGGCTCTCGCGACTACGGCCGGCCATTCGCGGAGATCTTCAACGCCTACGATGGCGATTTTTATGCCATGGACCGCCTGCTGTTCAGCCCGGCGCAGGCGATCGTGACGGCCCTCGACAGCGGCAATACCTTCCATGGCGGCGCGCTGGACGAAGTGCTGATCGACAAATCATTTGGATATGCCGGCGGCTAAGGTTGCCATATTCGCTGAAAAGCTGGACTGGCACGCCCGCCGGCTGAAGAACGCCTTCGCCCATCTCGGCGCCGACGTGCGCTGCATGCCGCTGGCAAGCTGCGGCTTTCGCGTGGGGCTTGGCGGTCCGGGCGTCGACTTGCCCAAGTTCGATGATCAATTGCCCGCGGCCGTGATCGTGAAGACGGTGGCCACCGGGAGTTTCGAACAGGTGACCATGCGCTTAGGCGTGCTGCATGGCCTGCGGGAACTCGGCGTGCAGGTGATCAACGATGCCCGCGCCATCGAACGCTGCGTCGACAAATCCATGACCAGCTTCCTCTTGCAGCAGCAAGACATTCCGACACCGCCGACCTGGGCGATCGAGACGCCCGGCGTCGCGAAGGAGATCGTCAGGAGCGAGGCGCGGCCCGGACGGCCGCTGGTGCTGAAGCCCCTGTTCGGCTCCCAGGGCCGGGGCCTCAAGCTGATCGAGAAGCTGCGCGATCTGCCAACCGCGGAGGAAGCGCAGGGCGTTTTCTATCTGCAGCGCTACGTTACCGGCCCGACGGCCGGATGGCGCGATTGGCGGGTCTTCGTCATCGGCGGCCGTGCCGTGGGCGCCATGATCCGTCACGGCGTGCAATGGCGGACGAACGCCGCCCAGGGCGCCCGCTGCCAGGCCGTGCCTGCCACGGGTGAAATCGCCGATCTCGCCATCCGCGCCACGTCGGCCATGGGTGCCGACTATGCCGGCGTGGACATTATTCAGGACCAGTCCGGCCGCTACCTCGTGCTGGAGGTGAACAGCATGCCGGCCTGGCGGGCGTTGCAGACGGCGACCGGCATCGATATCGCCGAGACTCTTGCCGGCCACGTCGTGGCAAAGATCGCGGGCGAGAAGCGGCGCGGTCCTTCGCCTGCCAAGCGTTCCCTGACCCGCTGATGGTCGCCGCGAGGCGCGTCGAGCAGGCTTATCTGACGGCTTGCCTGGCTGAATTGGCGGCGCTGAAGCCGGGCAATGTCCACGCCTATGCGGCCGGCCATCGGATGACCGTTGCGGATTTCGAAGCCAGCGCCAGGCTGAGCGCGCCGGCGATCGCGGCTCCCGATTTGACGGTGGGCGAACGAATGCTGGCGGCGCTGCGCCGGACCCGCGAAGCCGTTTCCACCAACACTAACCTGGGCATCCTGCTGCTCTGCGCGCCACTGGCTCAGGCCGCGCTCCATTCGGCCGGCGGCGAGCTGCGTCAGGCACTGCACGCCGTTCTGGAAGCGCTGACTGTCGACGATGCGGCCAGCGCCTATGAGGCGATCAGGTTGGCGAACCCAGGCGGCCTCGGCAGCAGTCCGCGCCACGATGTTCGGGAGCCGCCGCAGGTCACGCTGCTGGAGGCCATGCGCGCTGCATCGGACCGGGATCGCATCGCGGCTCAGTATGTCACCGATTTCAGCGACGTTTTCGGTCTCGGCCTCGAACGCCTGACTGCCGGCGGACAGCGCTGGCGCGATTTCGAATGGGCCGTTTCATCGACCTATCTGGGTTTTCTCGGCGCGTTTCCGGACAGTCACATCGAGCGCAAGTTCGGCTTGGAGACAGCCGAAGCCATCATGTTGGAGGCGCGGAAGTTCGATACGATCCTGTCCGGGGCCGCGGACCCGCGCGTCATCTTGTCCGATCTTCAGGCATTCGACAGCGCATTGAAGGATAAGGATATCAATCCAGGCACCAGCGCCGATCTCACGGTGGCAACGCTGTTTGTTTCAAATCTGCAATAGCAGCGGCAGGTGCAAATCCGGCGGTGTTGGGCAGCCTGTTTGTGCACCGCACCGGGGCAATTTCCTGCTGTTTCATTAGGCGCTTGATGATGGGCGATGATTGAGACTACCATCGGCTCGCAAGTACTCTGCCCGTCAGGGGAGTGTTGTCTGGTCAACCGGTCCGGCCGCCCAACGGCCGGATGCTGCAAACAAGGATGGCTCCAGGCGGTGGGAGAGAAGTTGCCTCACCGAGCCCGAGGCCGACCGGCCCCGGGCAGGCGGATGGTGAGGCTTCGTTTCAGAGCCATTCACATATAGGGAGGATTAACTGATGGCGAAGATCAACAAGGTCTGTGTCGGTGAATCGTTGGTCGGCGAGGGCAATGAAGTCGCTCACATCGATTTGCTCATCGGACCGCGTAACAGCGCGGCAGAGACCGCGTTCTGCAATGCGCTGGTCAACAACAAGGACGGCTTCACGTCACTGCTGGCCGTGATTTCGCCGAACCTGGCCTGCAAGCCGAACACCGTGATGTTCAACAAAGTGACCATCAAGGGCGCGAAGCAGGCGGTGCAGATGTTCGGTCCGGCACAGCATGCTGTCGCGATGGCCGTGCAGGATTGCGTTGCCGATGGCACGATCCCGGCGGATGAAGCCGACGATCTGTTCATCTGCGTTGGCGTGTTCATCCACTGGGAAGCCGCCGACGACAAGAAGATCCACAACTACAACTATCAGGCCGTGAAGGAATCCATTAAGCGCGCTGTCGCCGGTGAGCCGAAGGCTCGCGACGTCACCGCGAAGAAGGACTCCGTGAAGCATCCGTTCTACGCCGGCTAACAGCCGCGGCGCTTCGGCGCCACTGTCTGTCAGGCGCAGACAGCGGCGATCTCGCGCTTGCCAATCCGCCCCGCATGGAGGGCGCTGGCCACGAGGACGCCGCTGATGCCTCGACGGTTCAACTCGATGAGATCTTCGCCGCCGCGCACGCCGCCGGCGGCGAAGAGCTTTTTGGCGGGAGCCTTCGTCCGCAATTGATCCAACAGTTCGAAATCGGGGCCGGTATCGCTGCCGACACGGCTCAGTGTCATGGCGATGATGCGCTGCGGCCACAGCGACGGCTGCTGCCGCAGGCCTTCGGGGCCCAGGAACTTCCCATCCTTGAAGTCGAGGGAGAGGACGATCCGGTCGGCCGCTCCCTCCTGCGCCAGGCCGTTGATCGCGGATGCATCGCGCTGCGCTTCGCTGCCGATGACGAGATCGCCATATCCCTGTTGCAGCCAGTTTCGACAGGCCCCTGCATCGGTAAGCCCATTGTCCACCCAGAACCGCAGGTCAGGGAAATGTCGCCGCAGCCGGGCGATGACCGGACCGCTGTCGCCTTTCCCGGTGATGGCATCGAGATCGGCGATGTAGACGATCGAGAATGGGTGGACCGTCAGATAGCCGCCAACCACGGCGGCGGGCTCGCAGCCGGCGCAGAGGGGCGACTGCAGGGGTTGATAGTTCTGCCGCTCGCCGCGGCGGGCATGGACGACAATGCCGCCCATCAGGTCGATGACTGGAATGACTTCCACGGAGTGTCGCCTTGCGGATATTCGTCTGCGAGTATGTGACAGGCGGCGGTCTCAGCGGCCAGCCGCTCCCCGCCAACTTGTCGCGTGAAGGCGACATGATGCTGACGGCGCTTGTCAAGGATCTCGCGTCGCTGGACGGCGTTGAAATCATCACGACTCGTGACAAGCGCCTGCCCGCGCTTCGGGCTGAAGCAGAGGTTTTGACGATCGATAAACCTGGCGAATTCTGGCCCCGTTGGACCGAACTGATCCGTTCGGCAGATGCGGTTTGGCCGATAGCTCCGGAGAGCGGCGGCGTTCTGTCCCGTGTCTGCGAGCTCGCGGTGGAAGCGGGCCGCCGCCTGCTGGCTAGCGATCCCCAATCCGTGCGGTTGACCAGCAGCAAGCTGGCGACGGCAAGGCATCTGTCGAAATCCGGAATCCCGACAGTGCCGACGGCGCCGCTCAGGAACGGCGAGAACTTCCGCAAGGCGTCGGCCTGGGTCGTCAAGCCCGACGATGGTGCTGGCGCGGCGAATACGCTGATGTTCGAATCTGCCGGCACTCTCGATGGCTGGATGGCCGCAAACCCGAACTCAGACATGATCCTGCAGCCCTATGTCAGCGGACCTGCGGCGAGCCTGTCCCTGCTTTGCCGTGACGGCGCTGCGTGGTTGCTCACCTGCAATGAGCAACTCATCGAAATCTCTGGCAACGAATTCCGCTATCGCGGTTTCGTCGTCGGCGGCCGCGAGGTCCGCCGCGCCGAGTATCAGCCGATCGCCTCGGCGGTTGCGGCAGCCATTCCCGGCCTCTGGGGCTATGTGGGTGTCGATTTGATTGATGGCCCGGACGGCCTGGTCGTTTTGGAAATCAACTCGCGCCTGACGACGTCCTATGCCGGGCTGAGAGACGCCATCGGCGCAAATCCCGCGGGCTTGGTGTTGGATTTGCTGAAGCGGCAAATTCCCGATATCCAGCGGCCGCTGCGAGTGACGCCGCAACGAATTGACCTGGACCTATCGGATGACTGAAGCATCGGCAATCGGCTGGGATCTCGGCGGCGCCCATCTCAAGGCGGTGGTGGCCGATGCCGGCGGACGGATTGCCGGCGCCTGGCAGGTGCCCTGCACGCTGTGGCGCGGCATGGATCATCTGACCGCTGCCATCGAACAGATCCGGCCGCAGCTTCAGGGCACGACGCGCCATGGCCTGACGATGACCGGCGAACTGGTCGACCTCTTCGAAAGCCGTGCCGACGGTGTCGGCCGGCTTGCCACGGCGGCGGCCAACAGTTTCATCGACGCGGACCTTCGCATCTACGGGGGCCGCGACGGTTTTCATGCGCCGTCGGACGCTGTCAGGCACTGGCAGGCGATTGCCTCCGCCAACTGGCACGCAAGCGCGGCATTTGCGTCGTCGCGGATCAAGTGGGGTCTTTTCGTGGATGTCGGCAGTACAACGAGCGATCTGGTCGCTTTCCGCGGCGGCCGCGTCGAATTCACCGGCTATAGCGATGAAGAGCGGCTGACGAGCGAGGAACTCGTCTACACCGGCGTGACGCGGACGCCTGTCATGGCGATTGTCGACCGGGTGCCGTTCGCCGGGGCAAGTCAGCTAGTCATGGCGGAGCATTTCGCGACCATGGCCGATATCCATCGCCTGACCGGCGAATTGCCGGCGGATGCCGATCAACAGGCGACCGCCGACGGGCGCGGCAAGACCCCGGGCGACAGTGCGCGGCGCCTGGCGCGCATGCTCGGCCGCGACGCCGATCCGGCAGATCTCGCGCCCTGGCGGCAATTGGCGTGGCATCTGTCGGAGCGGCAAAGCAATAAACTGCTCACGGCGGCGGACCGCGTTTTGTCGAAGAGCTTGCTGGCTGAAGACGCGCCGCTTGTCGGCGCCGGGGTCGGCCGTTTCCTCGCCAAGCGGTTGGCGGAGCGGTTGCGGCGGCCTTATGTCGATTTCGGCGCGCTGGTCAGCGGAGATCTTCAGGCAACGGAATGGGCGGCGCGCTGCGCGCCGGCGGCGGCCGTCGCCATTCTTGCCGCGCGCTGGTGAATGTTCGCGCTATCAATGGCGCTACGGACAGCGCGAAGCCGCTCCGGGCTTAGAGCCGATTGGCGGCCATGATCACAAATGCCGCCGCGGAAACCGAGATAGTCCGGACCCAAGGCAGCAAGCGGCGCGACATCTTCCAGCCGCAATGAACCGGCGAGACCGCTCATCAAGCCGGAGGTCTTCGCGCTCTCGACAAAATCGGCAAGTACGTCGCCGTGTAGATGACGCCGCAGTCCGCCCGCGGATTTGTCGGCCGTGTCCAGCATCACGCCGGTGAAGCCGGCATCGCGCAGGGGCCCGATGAGCGAGAAGTCGGGCGCCTGATCGGCGAACATCACGGCGACGAGACGGGTTCCCGGGACAGTCTCCTCGCGCAAAGCCGAGATGCAGGCCGATGCGTCGCCTCCCGGAAACAATCCGATCTTGACGATATCCACACCGCACGCCGCCAATCGCTGCACGGCGTTGCGCACCAGATCGGGTTCCATCGCGAGGTCGCCCGCCGTTGCGCTCACGATGCGCCGCTTCGCAATGCCGGCCACGCAAGCCGATAAGACTTCTGCGGGAAGCGCGCCCAGCGCGCCACGGGACGGATCCTTCAGGTCGAGAATATCAGCGCCGCCCGCGAGGGCGATCTCCGCTTCCTGCATCGAGGTCACGCTGGCCAGAAATCCCGTCACGTCCGTTTCTCTCCCGTCTTTGGTTCGCCGCCGGCCGATGCCCTGTGCGCCTCAATGCGCTGCATCAGCCACTCCCAGGCCTGACGCTCCCGCGGCCCTGCCGTCTTGTCTATGGCGATCTCCAGATAACCGAGCTCCCGATCGATCTTGTCGGCGGGAAGCATGTGCAGCCGGCTGACGAGAATGGCGGCCTCGACGACCGCCGCCTGGGCGCGGTTGAAACCGCGAAAGGGCGCATGCACCGCCTCATGCACGACCTTGCAGCGAAAGCGCGGCCGAAGCTCATCCTCGGTGATGGATTCAACACTGAGTTCAGCATGGGAAAGGGCGGCATCCAATACTGCGCCCGGCACATGGGTCGCCGGATGAACCGGCCATTCCTTTCGGCCGGTCAGGCAGCCGGCGAAGATCTGCACGTCGTCGGTATAGTTCGCGACGGCATGGGGATTGGCGCGAAGGTTCTCCAGCGTCTGGGAGGGGCGGAAGGGCGCGATGATCAGATGCTCGCCCTCGACGATCAGGCCGAGCGGCGCGATATGTACGCGGCCCGCAAGATCCTGGGTGGTGACGATGGTTTCCCGGATCATGACTCGCCGCCGCGCCGCTGCTTGGCCTGGAGCGTAACGCCGGCCGCCTTCAAATGCTGCAGGTCTTCCGCCTGCCGGTCCGTGGCGCAGCCCCAATCCAAGGGCCGGTCCTGCACATAGCGCTTGCCGAGCTGCCAGGCGATATGGGCCTTGGCCAGTTCGAAGCCGAGATAGAACGCATGGCCGCCGTCGCCCTCCACCCCAAGACGGGGATACAAGTCAAAGGGATCTTCGCCGATGTGATGGCCCTGGCGGTTGTAGATGTGAACGCCGTCCTCGGCCGCCTCGATGCGGAAATTGTCGTCGGCAACGGCGCTTGCCGTTTCGGCGATTTCCGCGGCATCGGCCGGGAAGGGCTTGCGGTCATGCAGGCTCAGCAGCGATGCATCGATCTGCGACGGCAGGCTCGATTCCTCACGGGCGGCAAACATCAGACGCCGAGCCGCATCGGTCTCCTGGACCGCCCGCCGGCAATGGGGACTTACCTGGACGACCAGGACGTTGGTGACGTGAAGTTCCGACACGATCCCCATCAGCATGGCTGTGACGCCACTGCTGTCGGCGTCGGTCAGTTCGGTCAGGTTGCCGGTCCCCATGAGAATCTGCGCATCGGGCCGCCGCCGCCGGAGCTCGACATAGCGCACCAAGGAATTGGCAAAACCGAAATGGATGGGATCGAGGATCGGATCGGCGAGATAGGCACGGCCAGCCGCGTCGAGCCGGTCCATGGCGCGCAGCAGCGAGTCCAGGTCGCCATGCTGCGCCGGGATCAACACAGGCGTGGCGGCAACGCTGTCGAGCACATCCAGCGTATCCTCGCTGACGCTCAGCAGGAAATCGGCGCCGGCCTTGCCGCCGCGCCGCAACTCGTCGCTATCGGCGGAATTGACGCTGACTTTGTAGCCGGCGTCGCGCAGCGCGATGACGCTGTTCTCCAGGTGGGGAAAGGGCGTATCTGGCAGACAGCCGATATCGATCACGTCGGCGCCGGCCGCGCGATAGGCTGCGGCGCGGGCGAGGATGCCTGGGACATCCAGCGACGGCGCTTCGACGATCTCGGCGAATATCCGCACATCATGGCGCGAGAGATCGACCGGCTTTCCCTGCCGCCCGAAAAATTCGGGCAGATCTTTCAGGTCATCGGGACCGCGGCTGAAGGGTACGCCGAACTCCTGCGCCAGCGCCTCCAGGTCGCCGCGCGAGCGCCCGGGCAGGATGACCCGGTCGGCCTGCAGCGGCTGCGGCAATCGGCGGCGGATGATATCTGGCGTCATCAGTGACGCGACCTTCACGCCGATATCCCGGACCTCGAAAGTGAAGGGCGTCGGCTGCATCGCCGCCAGCACCTTGCCCAGCCGCGGCAGCGCGAGGTGCCCGGTCAGGAAAAGGAGATGTTCAGACATGCCAGACGCGCCGCAAGGGTCTTGGTCAGATCCTCGAGCAACTCCACCACTTGCGTGCTCTCGAAGGATTTCAGTTTTTCGACATTCTCCAGGTCGATGCGCCGGGGATAGACTTTCACCATGCCGTGGGGCGCCTTGGTATCCAGCTCCGGCGCGGTATCGCAGGCGAAGACGATGATCGGCACGCGGCACTTGCCGGCCTGGGCGAAGACGTTGGTCGCCAGATTGTCAGAGATGCCATAGACGCATTTCGCGACCGTGTTCGAGGTCGCGGGTGCCACGACCAACGTGTGATAGACCCCGTGATAGAAATGCCCGACCGGCGCCGCGCTCGCCGTCGTATCCTTGAAGATGCGCGCCGTCGACGGCAGCTTGTTCATGTCGTCCCGGTACATGCGCACAACCTCGGCGGCCGCGCGGCTGACGAAGACGTCGATATCGGCGATCCGGCGCATGAGTTCGAGGCTCTCCGGAAAGAAATGGCCGGAACCGGTGAGCGCCCAGGCCAGGCGCTGGGTCTTGCTATCGCGGGCTTTAGACATTCGGGTCGGGTGTTCCGCTGAAATTCAACTTGTCGGCAGCGTCATGTTCACCGCAGAGCGGGCCCACCGCAAGGCACAATCGGGGAAATCCCTACGCCGGCAATATGTTGGTCGCCAGCGGATCGGCGCCGGTATGAAAGGCCCGCGCCGCCAGCCGGTGATCGCGGCTTTCGATGCACCAGCTCGGGCAAGGATGTGCCGCCAGCATGCGGGGAAAGGCCGCATCGATGATCCCGCGCCCTGAAAGCTCAGCCGCGGCTCGGGGGCCTTTTGGCAGACGCGCCGATTTTACCAGCATCAGGCCCCGGGCTCTCAATCGCCGCGCCAGCCAGAGCGCCAAGCTGTCGGACGTGACGTCCCAGCTTTCGGCGATGTCCGGCCGCCCAAGGACCATTCTTGTCGGCAGCCAGACCGGCACTTGCCCTCGGCGCAGGCAGGCCTTGATTGACAGGAGGGTCTCTTCGGGCTGCATCGAAGGCGCCAAGCCGGTGATGGCGCGGCCATATTGCTCCATGGCCAGTAGGGCAATGTGATGCGCCACCGCGTCGGAAAATTTCAGCCGTTTCTGCGCCAGGCGAACCGCATCGGCGAAGGGGCCGCCGCCGGGCACGATGACCACCGGCGCCGCCGTTGCCGCGATGACCTTGAGCCAGCGGCGCAGGTTCGGCGAACCCTGGAGGCTGCCCCCGAGCTTGACGACCCAGGGCCGTGAGCATTGCCGTGAAAGGCTGGCGCCCAAGCGTCAGCGATTGCCGCCGGACTGGCCGCTGCTGTCGAAGACAAGCGGGAATACTTCGGCGACCGTGGGATTGCGGGGCCGGCTGCGTTCGATCTCGACGCCGACGCCGGCGGCGGCCGGCTCGACTTCGAGCTTCTCCACCATCACCTTGGCCCGGGCGACGCGGCGGTCGGCGAGGCAGATGTCGCAGATCTGCTCCGCCAGCGTCTCGACCAGATTAATATGGCCGGCCGCCACGAGATTGCGGATCTCGGCGATGATCTTGTCGTAGGAGATGACCTTCTCGAGATCGTCATTCAGCGGCGGGATCGGCCGGCGGACCCGGAGATCCAGGTTGAATCGCACACGCTGGGTCTTGAGCCTTTCGTCCGGATAAGCGCCGATGCGGCAATCCAGCACCAGGTCCCGCACCAAGATGCGGTAGTGATGCTCGTCGGCCTCCAGGATGTCCGGGACCGGCAGGGGGACGGCAACGCCACGCTCGCTGGACAAGGAAACCTCGCATCGTTTTGGCGTCCGGTATTGGGCCGCCTTTAGTACTTCGCCAATTCTGGCAGAAAAGGGGGGCGCGTAGCAACGCGACCGAAAATCCCCCGGTATGGTTAAACTAGCCGCCGAGGCCGCCGTTGCCGCTTTCCGGCTCATCCTGGCAGCTGACCAGCCAAGGCATTCCGCCCACTTCCGGTGGAACCGTGACGGGGCTGCCTTGTTCCCGGGCAAGCCAGCGAAACTGCACCAGATAGGCTTCCCGCTCCCGCTCGATCCATTCGCGGCAGGTCCGGCGCTTGCTATACCTGCCGCTCTCCTGCTGCAAATAGTGGGTCAGTTCATGCACCAGGATGCTGCGGGCGAACAGATTGCCATCGAGATCGAGCCGGTTATCCAGGTAGATGGTCGAGCCCGGCGGGGACCAGCCATAGACGCGGCAAGGCTGCCCGCAGGCCTTCTCCTCGAGCAATTCGTGGGCCATCAGCACCACATGCGGGCTGTCGGCAGGCGCCGGGTAACCCGATATTGCCGACACCGCGACAATCAGGTCAGCGACGAGCTGCCGGAGCGTATCGGCGCTCAAGCAAAGCCGCCAAGGACGCTGAGGTAGTAAAGCGGCTCTGCGCGAACGGACATCTTGCTGCCAGTATCTAGCGGGAGACCCCGGGAACTCAAGTGCTCGACGCCGGACTGCCGATATGGTTCAACCAGCGCCCAGAGTATCCATGGAGCCATTGGCCATGCTTGTCCGGATCGCCATAGCCGCAATTCTCGCTGCCTGTGCCCTTCAGGCCCGTGCCGACGACTATTCGCCCGCGCAGCGTGCCATTTTCAAAACGCCCCATCTGGCGAACATCACGGAGCCCGTCACGCTGCGTTACACCTACCAGCACAGGGGCACCCTGGAGCAGGCGTTCGATGATGTCGTGGATGTCATCATCACCAAGGTAATGCCGGATGGCGGCCGGGATGTCAGTTTCAATTTTCTTTCCGACAAGCATCACCAGGATTTTCCTGTAATCGAAGGGTTCCATGGTAACCCGGTGATCATGATTTTCCTGGAACATGATGTGGCGGGTCTGAGCAGCCAGACCGGCGGTTCCGCCTTCTTTTTCCGCAACCGGATCCGGGACGCCTTCGTTGATCGGGCGACGACAGAGGAAATCACGGTGCCATTTGGCGGCAAGGAAGTCCCGGCGACCCATGTTACGTTGCAGCCGTTCTTGCAGGACCCGTTACGCGCACGTTTCGAGAAGTTCGCGGAAAAGACCTACGAGTTCTATCTGGCGCCCGATGTGCCGGGGGGCGTCTACAGCATCCGGGTGCTGACGCCCGGCGGGTCGGCGGACAAGCCGCTTGAGGAAAATCTGCTGCAATTCCAGGATACGGTGCAGTGACTGCGGCATCCGGCGGGAGGAGGACCATGAGAATGCACGCCTCGAAGGCTATCGCCGGTCTGAGCCTAGCTATTCTGTTTTCAGCGGCTGGTTCCGCCTCGGCTGCCAATGACTATTCCACGGCCACGCTGGCGGATTATGTCTTCGGCTGCATGGCCAGCAACGGCCAGACCCAGGAAATGCTGCAGAAATGCTCCTGCAGCATCGACGTCATCTCGTCGCTGATCCCCTACGAGGAATATGTGCAAGCGGAGACGGTATTGCGCCTGGTGCAGCGCCCGGGAAAATCGACGTCTGTGTTCCGCGATGCCGCCTGGACGAAATCCGTTGTCGAGGACCTGCGACAGGCGCAGGCCGAGGCCGAGATCCGCTGCTTCTGAGGCCGGCTAGAGGCTCGGCGCCGGCGACACCGGCCAGGCCTGGCTGAACTTCATCCCGTCGGAATCGACGACCTCGACGCTCATCTCCGCTTCCGCCGTCGGCACATAGTTGAAATGGAAGCTGGGATCCTCGCTGAGCGAGATGTTCCCCTCCACCATCATGACCGTCCGGTCGCCATAGCGTACGGTGACGCTCTGGATGAAATGGGCGGGGATATAGTTGCGGGAGATCTGATCGAACTGCATGCCCGAGAAATTGGGATGGCTGACCAGGAGCTGCGCTTGGTTCGCCTGATTCAGGGCGACCTGATCGGGCTGCTTCAGCTTCATCCGCCCGAGATTGGCGAAGGCTTTCTCCTTGTCCTTCAGCGCGGGCGCGGAACAGCCGCCTGCCGCCTTCACGAACTGCACGGCCATGTGCAATGAACCGTCGTTCAGCTCCGCGATGGCCCGGACATTCGTGTACTCGTTGACGCGAACGCGGGTCGAGAATGTCGCATCGCCGCTATCGAGCGTGAAATGAAAAACGCCGGCCTCGGGCGCCGGGTTCTTGTCGATGATCAGATGGACCGTCTTGATGAAACGGTCGGCGGCCTGCGGGATCGCGGCGTGGACGGTCACGGGAACGATCGCGGCGTCATAGGCCCGCTTCGGCGCTTCCACCGAGATGATGCCGTCGTTCTCGGCAATGATCTTGTCGCCGAACAGGGCGTCACGGATATCCGGCCAGGGATCGTCGGCGGCTGTGGCGAGCCCCACTCGCCCAACGAGAGGCGTTATGGTAGCGGACAGGAAGAAAATGCGACGCGAAATCATTGGCGGTACCTTCTACAAATCTGACGCATCCTAGCACATATTGACCGCTTCCTACTCCCATTCCAACTCGGCATAGGCGGTCACGACATTGCGAGCATTGTAGTCGTCAAACAGCCGCCAGTTCGCCCGTTCGGATTGGCCGGCGGTTTGGACGGCCTTTTCCATGGGAATGCCGGCGGCAATCAGGTTTCGCAGATCCGTTCGCAGCCGCTGGAGGTAGCGCTCTTGGGGCTCCAGCGCGGCGGGCCAAGCCGCGGCGGGCGGGCCATGGCCGGGAACAACGCGGGCGGCCGGGATGTTCCGCAAGGCGGCCAGCACCGACAGCCAGCCGTTGAGGCTGCCGTCGATGGCCGGCAGGCGTTCCATGAACAGCAAGTCCGAGGCGAGCAGCGTACCTGTAGCGGCATCAAAGACAGTCAGGTCATTGTCGGTGTGGGCTGTCGGGTGCGACTCCAAACGCAGAACGCGACCGCCAAGATCCAGTTCCTGCGTACCGTTGACCCGTCGCGCCGGCGCCACGACGCGGGTTCCCTCGGCTGCGCCGCCAAGGAGCTCATTGATCTGGTCGAGATAGAACTGGCCCCGCGCCGCCAGAGACTCCGGCAGCTTGTAGTGACCCCAGATCTCCGGATCGTCGCTGTCGAATGCGGCATTGCCGAATATATGATCGGGATGCACGTGACTATTGATCAGATAGCGGATCGGCAACGACGTCAGGCTGCGGACGGCGCTGCGCAGGCGATTTCCCCAGGCCAGACTGCCGCCGGTATCGACAACCGCAACAGCCTCGTTGCCGATGATCACGGCGATGTTGGCGATCGCGCCAAGATTGGTGCTGGTCGCCTCCTCATGAACGCCGTGGAACACGTGAACGCCGGTGGCGACTTCCGTCAGTTCGAGCGCATCGGTGGCAAGGGCGGCCGCCTGCGCCTTCAATCCCGGCAGGCAGCAGAAAGCAGCCGATAGCAGGCATCCACAGGCTCGACGCCGGCCCAGGGCGGGCGGAAGGGGATGAAGCTGTGGCAATTTGGTGATGGAGCCCGCAACGCTCATTCGAACACGGCGGAATCCCTGTTGGTCGTGCTGTCCAGGCCGATTATCTTGTCGACGCCCTTTGCGCCGCGGAACCGTGCGCCCTGCAGATCGGCCATCGTGAAGTCGGCGCCGTCCAGTATCGCCCCGGAAAAATCGGCGCCGCCGGCCTCCGCCCGCATCAGGTTCGCACCGGCCAGGTCGGCGCCGTTGAAATCGGCGAATTCCAGCATCGCTCGCGACATGTCGGCGCCGGCTAGCTTTGCACCGTGGAGACTGGCATTGCGCATGGAAAGCCGCATCAGCCCCATGGACTGGTTGCGCATATCCGCGCCCATCGCCGCACCTTCGAGATTGGCGTTGTTGAGAATGGCATTCTCGAAATTGCAGACCAGTTTGGCGCCGGCGAGATCGGCGCCGGTCAGATCGGCCTCCGCCAGGATGGTCGAAAAGGCGCTGGCGTTTCTCAGCTTTGCGCCGGTCAGGTTGGCGCCCCGCATGATGGCAAGATCGATCAACGTGCCGGAAAGATCCGCGCCGGCGAGGTTCGCCTTTTTCAGATTGGCGCCTGTCAGGTTGGCGCCTCGGAAATCGACATTGGCCAGATCCAGGCCGGAAAGATCTTTGCCGGAGAGGTCGAGCGCCGTGCCGCCTTGATGCGCGGCGAGGAGCCCGCGAACTTCATCCGCGGTCAATTCCGCAGCGGCGGATGAACCCGTACCGGTCAACAAAGCTGACGCGATGATCGCAGCCGTCAGCATGGCCAGGCGGAGCAATTTCATGACCGCCTCGCACCCGGCAGCGGATGCTGCATCGCGTTTGGCCCGAATTCTGGGGGCATCTGTGCCATAGTTTCCTTTGCTCTATTCAGGATCGGCGAGCGACATAAACAAGTGCTCAGATGCTCTTTTCGCGCTGCACAATGAGCACTGACAACGCCAATAGCAGTTGGTCCGACAGGATCATAGCATCACTCGTTGGAAAATTTACAAACGGCGCTTGCGGGCGATTGCAAAGTCTGCATAATGATTTTTGTCGCTACCCTATCGAGCGGACGTCCAACCGGGCGAGGGACGGGGGCACCCAACATAGTGTGCCCCTGCGGACAATCGTGATAGCGAGCTGGTGTAGTACCAGCCGCCTCTGACTAAAGGAGGTGTTGTCCAGGGAGCAAGCGGCGCCACTCATACAATTGATGAGATGCGAACGGCTCCCGCCTGTGCGGCACGGGCGTTTTTCCGTGAGATTTCGGCAACAAGGGAGGAGTGGGTAATGAAGTCAAAATCACTATTGAGAGCGGGTCTAATGACCCTTGCTGCTGCCGTGGCACTGCCGGCTGCGTCATCGGCAAACGACGAGCTAATTGGTTTGCAGAAGGATCCGAAACAGTGGACCCAGGCAGCTGGCAACTACGCCAATACGCGCTATAGCGAGCTGTCGCAGATCAACGCCGGCAACGTGGGCAGCCTGCAGGTCGCATGGCAGTTCTCCACCGGCGTTCTGCGCGGTCACGAGGGTGGTCCTCTGGTGATCGGCGACACGATGTTCATCCATACGCCGTTTCCGAACATCGTCTTCGCGCTCGACCTGAACGACAGCGGCCGCGTGATCTGGAAATACGAGCCGAAGCAGGACCCGGATACGATCCCGGTGATGTGCTGCGATACCGTCAATCGCGGTGTTTCCTATGCCGATGGCAAAGTCATTCTGCACCAGGCTGACACGACGGTCGTGGCGCTCGATGCCAAGACCGGCAAGGAAGTCTGGAAGGTCGCCAATGGCGACGCGAAGAAGGGTGAAACGGGCACCAGCGTTCCGCACATCATCAAGGACAAGGTCATCGTTGGCATCAGCGGTGGCGAGTTCGGCGTGCGCGGCAGCGTGACGGCCTACAATCTGAAAGATGGTTCACTGGCGTGGCGTGCCTATTCCATGGGCCCGGACTCCGACACTTTGCTGGATCCGGAAAAGACCACCCATCTCGGCCAGCCGGTCGGCAAAGACTCCGGCACGACGACATGGGAAGGCGATCAATGGAAGATCGG
Organism: uncultured Alphaproteobacteria bacterium; assembly: GCA_963851215.1. Taxonomy (GTDB): domain Bacteria; phylum Pseudomonadota; class Alphaproteobacteria; order Dongiales; family Dongiaceae; genus DATKFM01. The sequence goes on along the minus strand of CAWKOG010000017.1, from coordinate 334,094 downwards.
CGGCGGCACGACTTGGGGCTGGTACTCCTATGACCCGGACCTCGACCTGTTCTACTACGGCTCGGGCAATCCCAGCACCTGGAACCCGAAGCAGCGGCCCGGCGACAACCGCTGGTCGATGACCATCTTCGCCCGCGATCCGGACGACGGCATGGCCAAGTGGGTCTATCAGATGACGCCCCATGACGAATGGGACTTCGATGGCGTCAACGAGATGATCCTCGCTGACATCGACGTCGGCGGTAAGGCCCGCAATGTCCTGGTTCACTTCGATCGCAACGGCTTCGGTTACACGATGGATCGGGCTACGGGCGAGTTGCTCGTTGCCGAAAAGTACGATCCGGCCGTGAACTGGGCGACGCACGTCGATATGGCGACCGGACGTCCCCAGGTCGTGGCACAGTACTCGACCGATCAGAACGGCGAAGATGTGAACTCGAAGGGCATTTGCCCGGCGGCTCTGGGCAGCAAAGACCAGCAGCCGGCGGCGTTCTCTCCGAAGACGAAGCTGTTCTACGTGCCGACCAACCATGTTTGCATGGACTATGAGCCGTTCCGTGTCAGCTACACGGCGGGTCAGCCCTACGTCGGTGCCACGCTCAGCATGTATCCGGCGCCGGGCGGCACGCATCTCGGTAACTTCATCGCCTGGGATGCGGGAACCGGTAAGATCGTCTGGTCGGATCCGGAGCCCTTCTCCGTGTGGAGCGGTGCCCTGGCGACTGCCGGCGACATCGTGTTCTACGGAACGCTCGAAGGCTATCTGAAGGCTGTCGATGCCTCGTCGGGTAAGGAACTGTTCAAGTTCAAGACCCCGTCCGGCATCATCGGCAACGTCAACACCTATGAGCATGGCGGCAAGCAGTATGTTGCCATCCTGTCCGGTGTTGGCGGCTGGGCCGGTATCGGTCTGGCAGCCGGCTTGACGGAAGACACGGCCGGCTTGGGTGCGGTCGGCGCTTACAAGGCGCTGAATAGCTACACCCAGCTCGGCGGTGTGTTGACGGTGTTCTCACTGCCGTAAGCTTCAACCTGTGACCTGAAGCGATCAGGCCCGGCACGGCGAAAATCAATTCGCCCTGCCGGGCCCTTTTTTCAATCAACATGACTTCGGATGAGTTGAACGGGCGGGGGCGAATTGCAGCGGGGGTGCGCTGCTTTGCTCGTAGCATCCGAAGCAATGACTACGACGAGGAACGGGCCGAATGCTGATGAAGTTTATCCGCCATGTATCGCTCTGGCTGGCGGTTCTGGTGATCGCCGGAATTGATCTGCCCGCAAAGGCGCAGGACGAAGAGAAGCCATACAAGATCACCGAAGACGGTACTGTCGACTGGTACACCTATAGCGGTTTTCGCCGCTATCATGCCGACTGTCACGTCTGCCACGGTCCCGACGGATTGGGCAGCTCGTTCGGTCCGGCGTTGGTCGACTTGCTGAAAATGCTGAGCTACGAGGACTTTCTCGATATCGTCACCAACGGCAGGAAGAACGTCACGACATCAAGCGAGAATGTCATGCCGTCCTTCGGATTGAATCCGAACGTCATGTGCTTCATCGACGACATCTATGCCTACTTGAAGGCGCGCTCCGATGGCGTTCTGCCGCGCGGCAGACCGGAGAAGAAGGCCGAGAAGCCGGTGGAAGCGCAGGAACGCGACACGGCCTGCCTCGGCGGCTGAGCGCCGAAACGTCGCGAGGCGGAAACATGAAACATAATCCGCCGATCAGCATCAACATGCGTTTCGCCGCGATCTGCATCTGCGCCCTCATATCCTTTGCGGCGCTATTGCCCTTCTCGACCTCCGTGTCAGCGCAAACATCGGAGACGATCGACACCACATCGCTTCGCGTTTGCGCCGATCCGAGCAATCTTCCTTTCTCCAACGACAAGGGCGAAGGTTTCGAAAACAAGATCGCGGAGTTGTTCGCAGCGGATCTCGGCATTCCCGTGCGCTATACTTACTATCCCGATTCCATGGGGTTCATCCGCTCGACACTGAATGCGCGGCGTTGCGATATCGTCATGGGCACCGTGTCCGGCAACGAGTTGTTGCAGAATTCCAATCCCTACTACCGGTCGACCTACGCGCTGATCTACAAGGCCGATCGCGGCCTGACGCTGAGATCGCTCGACGATCCGATTCTACAGACCATGAAGATCGGCGCGATCGCCGGCACGCCGCCGACCACGATACTGGCGACGCAGGGTCTGCTGAACAATCTGCAAAGCTATCAGCTTGTCGTCGATACGCGCTTCGATCACCCGGCCGCCCAGATGATTTACGACATCGCCGCAGGCGCGATCGATGTCGGCGTGCTCTGGGGGCCGATTGCCGGCTTCTATGCGAAACAGGAGTCGGTTCCCTTGTCGGTGGTTCCCCTGGAAAGCACGAACATGCCGATGCAGATGGATTATCGCATCACCATGGGCGTCCGATACAACGAGCCTGAGTGGAAGCGCAAAGTGAACGGCCTGATCCGCAAGCACCAGGCGGAGATCAACAAAATTCTCCTGGACTACGGCGTTCCGCTCCTGGACTCCCAGGGCAAGCCGCTGACGCAGTAGTCTTCGCCGCAACGCGCCTCGCCGTCTCATGACTCCTGAAGATACAGCGCGCGCCAGGACTCGATAACTCCGGAATCGCCGCGTTGCTGGCGTGGAACATCGACGGTGATGATCTTATCCACGGTTCCCGGCGACGCGCTGAGTTTGACGATCCTGTCGGCAAGCAAGACGGCCTCGCGCGTGTCGTGGGTAACGAATAGAACCGTCGTCGGCCGGCGTTGCCAGATATCCAGCAACATCTGCCGGAGTCGCTGCGCCGTCGCTTCATCCAGCGACACGAAAGGTTCGTCCATCAACAGCAGATCCGGCTCGACGGCAAAGGCACGAACCAGGGCGACTCGCCGGCTCATGCCCACCGATAGCCGCTCCGGATAGGTGTCGCGGAACTCGCTCAATCCAGTCATTGCCAGCAGTTCGTCGACGATTCCGGTATCCTGTCCCGGCCGAAGCGCGAGTTGAATATTCTCTGCAACCGTGCGCCAAGGCAGAAGCCGTGGAGTCTGAAAGACGTATCCGATGACCGGATTCGCAATCCCCGGCTTTCCGCCGCCATTCACTTCGCCGGAGAAGTCACTGTCCAAGCCCGCGACGATGTTAAGGAGCGTCGTCTTGCCGCAGCCCGATGGCCCGAGAACGCAAACGAATTCGCCCGGCTTCACGCTGAAACGCAGATCCCGCAGCGCCACAACAGGCAGCGCCGCTCCCACGGGCACGAAGCGCTTGAGCGCAATGTCTATCGTTACCTCTTTCATCGGCGCCAACGGACAACATAGCGGTCGAGGGGCCGGAGCACGCCGAACTCGATGAGCTGAACCACGGCCACGAAGGCAATGGTATAGGCGATGATCGAGGCGACGTCGAAAAACGAGAAGAACACATCTGATCTGAAATCCAACCCCATTGCTGCGGCCCAGAAATTCCACGACCAGGACAATCTTCCATATCAAGGCGAGGCCCGAACGCGCGGCAGCGATGGAGAACGGCGCCAGTTCGGGGATGATAACGTGACGCAGAGTCTTGATCCGGCCAAAGCGGAAGACAGCGGCCATTTCCAGATTATCCCTGCTGATGGCGCGCGCGCCTTCCCGCATGGTCACTGCCACATTGGGAATCTTGTTGATCGCGACCGCAATGACAACAGCCAGTTCGGAGAAGCCGAACCACAGATAACAGAGTACAGCCGCAACCAGCGCCGGGAATGTCAGCAAGACAATGAGCCAGCTGTCAAAGAAGCGATCGAAACCCGGCAAACGGCCCATGGCGATTCCCACTGCACAGCCGATCGCCATCGCGACGAAAAAACTCGCAGCCACGCGCAGCAGCGTTATGCCGAGATGGTAAAGCAGGCTGCCGTCGGAAAGCTCGTCGCCCAAGACAATGGCGACAGTCGCGGGACTCGGCAGCTTGCGGGGACCGAGCAGGAGGCTCCCAACTTGCCAAAGCAGAACGAGGGCCGCCAACGAAGCGGCCCTGATGACGAAATCGCGGAATCGAGGCGAGGCGATCAATAGCTTAGGTCGGGCCAGAAGGTGCCGGGTTGCAGCGTGGCGGATTTCCCGACCAGCTCCTCGCCGCCGAGTTTCGCCATGATGGCGAAAAGCGCCGCCGCGTCGGTTCGCTCGGCATCGCCCCAAACCTTCGGTATGCCGGCCCGGAAGCCATCGCGCAGCGCCGTAAACGTCGCATCATCAGGCGCTTTCATCATCGGCCGCAGACGTTGCCATTCCGCATCGGATTCCGCCAGGATCGTCTTCGCCTGACGGCTCGCCTCGATCAGGCCGAGAACATCGGATTTGTGTTCCGCCGCCCAATCCGCGCTGAACACATATCCGAGCAGGGGCACGGCCGTCTTGATGCCGAGCTCATGGGCGGCTTCTTCGGCGCCGGTGATCTTCCGGTATCCTTTGGCCTCCAATTGGGCGACGAAATTCCAGTTATTGATCACCGCGTCGATCTCGCCCAACTGTATCTGCTCGTTCAACAGCGGCGGCGCAGCGAAGATCTTCTCGACGCTGGCATCGAGATCAATACCATCCCGTTGCGCCGCCATGGCGCGAATGACCAACCAGCTCTTGTCGACCGGTCCGCCGGCGATCCCGACGCGCTTGCCCGCAAGGTCGACGAGACTCTTGATCGGCGAATCGCCGGGAACCATCAGGGAGCCGACAGAGGTGGAGTAGGGGGCAAAAGTAAAGGGTGCCCCCTCGGCCCGCTGCCGCGACACCCAGAGCCAGTCGGTCACGATGACATCGACTTCGCCGGCTTGCAGCGCCACGGCGGTCGCCTGATTGTTCGCGAGCTCGACGATGTCGAGATCGATGCCTGCGGCTTTGTCGAGTCCGTGCTGCTTGATGACATCTAGCTCCCAGCTGACCGTGCCGAACTTCAGCACGCCGATCTTGACCGTCCCGGCCTCCGCCGCGCCGCACAAAAGCAGGGCGAGACCGAACAGGCTCCCGGTCAATGAAAGCTTCGCTCGCCACCCGATCATGATTGGTTCCTCCCGGAGATGTGTTATGCCCTTTTTAGGGGTCTGCCAGCCCTGCGGATTCGAGATAGTTCCTCTTCTTGCAGTAGTTTGCGGGAGGAATTATAACATTTACAAAGGAAAAACGCATCGTCCGCGATTGCCTGAGACGGCCCGGCGCCGAGCCGGTCGGACGTTGCGTCAGAGGAAGCGATTGCGGAGGTGTGGCTTGCAAACCCTGCGGTTCTTGGCGTCCTGCGGCGTGCTCATTTTCTTGTCGGCCGGCTGCCCGGCGGATCTTGCCGCCCAGTCGGAAACAACACCGGCCAATATCCCCATCGCTTACCTCACCCAGCACACCAAGACCTTGCCGCCCCTGTCGCTCGCCGATCAGCCGACCGAGAACGACGGCCTTTGGGGCGCCCGGCTGGGGATCGAAGACAACAATACGACCGGCAAGTTCACGGGGCAGAATTTCGTCCTCAGCGAAGCCGTGGTGGCGGAAGACGGGGATATCGCCGCGGCGTTCCGCGATCTCTATGGCAAGGGCAATCGTTTTTTTGTCGTCGACCTGCCGGAGAGCCAATTGCTGGCGGTCGCCGATCTGCCGGAGGCGAAGGACGCTCTGCTGTTCAATATCCATGCCAAGGACAATAGCCTGAGAAACGACCAGTGCCGCGCCAATGTCCTGCATACGATTCCCGACTATGCCATGCTTGCCGATGGTCTGGCGCAATACCTGATCTGGAAGCGCTGGGCGAACTGGCTGCTGGTGACGGGCACCGGCGAGGACGACAAGCATTTCGCCGACGCCTTGCGTCACGCCGCCGAGAAATTCAGCGCCACGATTGTCGAAGAGCGTGTCTTCGACGCGGAAACCGGCTCGCGCCGCACCGATACTGGCCATGCGCAAATCCAAAAGCAGATGCCGGTCTTCACCCAGGATGCCGAAGATTACGACGTGCTTGTCGTCTCCGATGTCCGGGATGCCTTCGGCGAGTATCTGCAATACCGCACCTGGGATCCGCGGCCGGTTGTCGGCACCCAGGGGCTTTTTCCGACAGCCTGGCATCGCAGTCAGGAACAATGGGGCGCCACCCAGATGCAGAACCGCTTCGCGCGGTTTGCCGGCCGCTGGATGACCGAGCGCGACTACGCCGCCTGGGTCGCCTTGCGCGCCGTCTCGGAAGCGACGACCCGGACTAAGGCGGCCGATTTGCCGACGGTATCGGCCTATATCCGCAGTCCCGAGTTCGGCGTTGCCGGCTTCAAGGGGCAGAAATTGACATTCCGCGATTGGGACGGGCAGCTTCGCCAGCCGATTCTGTTGGCGACATCCCGCTTGCTCGTTTCCGTCTCGCCGCAGGATGGATTCCTGCATGAATTCAGCGAGCTCGACACCCTCGGCTACGACCGCCCGGATACCACCTGCAAATTCCAATAGGACCGGCGCGGATCGCCTAGGAAACAAGATGTCACATCGGGAGGAATGAGTATGAGATGGGCCTTTGCTGCTTTTGCCCTTGCCGCTGTGATCCCTGCAGTTCCGGCCGCGGCGGAAACGATCTTTGTCTCCAACGAAAAGGACAACAGCATTTCCATCCTCGACGGCGCTACGCTGGAGGTAATCAAGACCGTGCCCGTCGGCCAGCGCCCTCGCGGTATCACGCTCAGCCTCGACAACAAGCATCTCTACATCTGCGCCAGCGACGACAATCATGTCGAGGTCATGGACACCTCGACATACGAGATCGTCCGCACGCTGCCCTCGGGACCCGATCCCGAGCTCTTCGTGCTCTCGCCATCGGGGAATCCGCTCTACATCGCCAACGAAGATGACAATATGGTCACCATCGTCGATGTCGAGTCCGGCGAGCCAATCGCGGAGGTGCCCGTCGGCGTGGAGCCGGAGGGAATGGGCATCAGTCCGGACGGCAAATGGCTGGTCAATACCTCCGAAACCACAAACATGGCGCACTTCATCGATACCGCGACGTACGAAATCGTCGACAATGTGCTGGTGGACTCGCGTCCCCGTTTTGCCGAATTTACCGCCGACGGCAAGCAGGTCTGGGTCTCCTCCGAGATCGGCGGCACTGTCAGTGTCATTGACGCAGCGACGCGCCAGGTTCTCAAGACCATCGGCTTTGAGGTGCCTGGAGTTACGAAGGAGGCAATTCAGCCCGTCGGCGTGCGCGTCACCAAAGATGGCAAGCTGGCGTTTGTTGCCTTGGGCCCGGCCAATCGCGTGGCGGTGATCGACGCCCAGACATTCGAGGTGAAGGATTATCTTCTCGTCGGCCAGCGAGTCTGGCAGCTCGCTTTCAATGCGGACCAGTCACGCCTGTTCACGACAAACGGAATCAGTAACGACATCTCCGTCATCGATGTTCCCGCCCTCGAGGTGATCAAATCCATTACCGTCGGCAATCAACCTTGGGGCGTCGCGGTGATGCCATAGGTCGAATCCATCATCGCAAAGGAACCAGGAGAACCATCTCATGAGAACTTCAATGCTCCGGATCGCGGTAGTCGCCGGCGCTCTCGCTTGCAGTGTCGCGGTGCTACCGTCGATGGCTGCCAATCTTGTCACCAAGGCCACGGATCTCGCGCCCCTGCAGCTCTCGGCCGGCAAGGCGTTCCCGAAGGAACCGATCATGCTCGAGGCCGGGAAATACTATCGCTGGAAAATCGAAAGCGACGGCTCATCGGAAATGGCGATCGCCGCGCCGGAGTTCTTCCGCTTCATCTGGATCAATGAGGTCGTCATCAATGACATCGAAGTGCGGCCGCTGGGCCTCGATTCAATCGAGTTCGACGACGCCGGCGCCGCCGTCATCTCCTTTGTGCCGATCCGCCCGGGCGAGTTCGAGTATTTCATGCCGAACAGCGGCGATGCCTATCGCGGCAAGATCGTTGTAAAATGATCATTCTCGCGATTGGAAATCGTTCGCTGGTCGAATCGAACTGATGGGCAGTAACATGGAGATGCCGGCAGTCGCGCTTGCCGTGAAGGAGCTCAGCCACAGCTTTGGCACGCGCAAGGCGCTGGACAATGTTTCCTTTAGCTATCGAGTCCGGCTCATTCACTGTGCTCCTCGGCCCGAACGGCGCCGGCAAGACGACTTTGTTCTCCCTGGTCACCCGGCTCTACAACAATCGCAGCGGCTCGATCCGCATCTATGGTCATGAAGTGCGGCAGCAGCCCTCCATGGCCCTGGCGCAGATGGGGGCGGTGTTTCAGCAGCGGACCCTGGATCTCGATCTCACGGTGGCCGACAATCTCCGCTATCACGCGGCACTGCATGGGATGAATCCGGCCGAAGCCAAAGGCCGGATCGAGATCGAGCTCAAGCGCGCCGAGCTTTTCGAACGCCTCAATGACCGCGTGCGCAGTTTGAGCGGCGGCCAGATGCGCCGCGTGGAAATCGCCGGCGCGCTCCTGCATCAGCCGCGCCTGCTGCTGCTGGATGAGCCAACAGTCGGTGTCGATATCGCCAGCCGGCAGACGATCGTCGAGCATGTGCATCGCCTATGCAAAGAAGACGGCTTCGGCGTGCTCTGGGCGACTCATCTGGACGATGAAGTCCATGCCGATGACCGCTTGGTGATCCTGCACAAGGGCAAGATCATGGCCCATGGCAGCATGTCGGCTGTCGTCGAGTCCGCAGGGGCGCGCACGGTCAAGGAAGCCTACGGCAAGCTGACGGGAGGCGCCAAACCATGACTCTCGTCCAGTATGGCCGCTGCTTCAATGGCATCTTCATTCGCGAAGTGCTGCGCTTCGTCAATCAGTACGGCCGATTCTTCGCGGCCCTCGTGCGTCCCCTGGTGTGGCTCTTCATTTTTGCCGCGGGCTTCCGCTATGTGCTCGGCGTCTCGCGGATCGAGCCCTATGACACCTACGTCCTCTATGAGGTCTATATTACGCCCGGGCTGATCGGCATGATCCAGCTCTTCAACGGCATGCAAAGCTCGCTCTCCATGGTCTATGACCGGGAAATGGGCAGCATGCGCACGCTCATGGTCAGCCCCTTTCCGCGCTGGTATCTGCTGACCAGCAAGCTTCTGGCTTCTGTTCTGGTGTCGATCCTCCAGGTCTATGCCTATCTGCTGATCGCATCGCTGGTGTTCAACCTAAAGATCCCGGTCATGGGTTTCTTCTACATCATCCCGGTCTTGATCTTGACGGGGATGATGCTGGGGTCGGTCGGCTTGCTGCTGTCGTCGCTGATCCGTCAGCTCGAGAACTTCGCCGGCGTGATGAATTTCGTGATCTTCCCGATGTTCTTCGCCTCCAACGCGCTCAATCCGCTTTGGCGCATCCGGGAGTCGAGCGTGCCCTTGTTCTATATCTGCGCTTGGAACCCCTTCACCCATGTGATCCAGCTGATCCGCTTTGCACTCCATGGCAAATTTAACCTGTTCTCCGAGGCGGCATTGAAGTTCTCGGTCGCCAATCCCACTGTCTTACAATCTCTTCTCATCGTGACCGGATTCCTGATCTTGTTCCTCGCTTGTGCAATCTATGGCTATGATCCATCGCGCGGCGTCATTGCCCGGCGCGGCGGGCCTGGTGGCCCCGCATGAAAAAGGGAATGGCATTCCTGCGCCGACTTTTGGCTGTCTGCGCGTTTGCGCCGGCACTCTTGGCAGGCGCAAGTCAGGCAGCGAGCCCTACCGATCCCGATTGGCCTTGCATCCAGCCGAAAGTACCGCAGATCGCCGCCGGGCAGGTCTGGAACGGGCCTCCGGTCGACGAGATTGGCGAGTCCTGGCGCGAAGACCCGGCGATCGCCGACCTGGCGCAGAAGCTTTCCGAGCGCCGCACATCGCTGGAGGAGGCAAAGACGCTGATCGGCGATTTCGCTGCGAGCCGGCAAGGCGACAAGAGCCGCCCTTTGACCGCGCTCTTTGCCGGAACGCTGACGCTGATCAACAGCGAGCGTGCCTCCATCATCGCCGGCATCGGCCGTTATGCGAAACGGCAGCGGGCGCTGTCGAAGAAGATCGAAGACGAAATGGCTGAATTGAGCCAGCTGCCGCAGGACGACAGCGAGGATTCGGTGGCGCAGCGGCAGGATCTCCTGGACGTCCAGGCCTGGGATGTCCGCATCTTCCAGGAGCGCGAAAAATCTTTGCGCTATGTCTGCGAGCAGCCGGTGCTTCTCGAACAGCGCGCTTTCGCCATCGGCCGCGAGATCCAGGCGCATCTCAAATAGGCCTGGCCGCGGCGTGGGTCTAGTTCGTCTGCGAGGACGAGCCTTCCATCGGCACCGGCTGACTTTCTTCGGTCGGCAGTCCCGCCGCGGTCCAATGATCGGTGCCGCCCGGATACCAGTAGACCGATGTGTAGCCGTATTCGATCGCCCGTTTCGCCGCATTCCACGACATCCAGCAATCGGCCAGGCAGTAGATGACGATCTGGCGGCTCTTGTCGCCGGCCGTCAGCTGCTTGAGATTTCGCTGAAAGTAATCCTCGACCTCTGCGTTCAAGGCGCCGCGCCCGACTTCCGGAAGCCAGACGCTGCCGGGGATATTGTGACGCACCTTGGGGATCCACAGCGTATTCGCCGGAAGATTGTCCGGCTTCTTCTGCAGCGGCAGCACATCGATCAGCACGACTCCGGACTCGCCGATCAGCTGCTGAACGCCGGCCGTATCCACGACAGTGCCGCCGGCCAATGTGATGGGAGTCGGCGCGCGGTACTCGTCCATCCGATAGCCGGCCGGTTCCGGCACGCCGGAGTCTGCTGCGGCATGATTCCTCATCGCCGCCGGCTTGCGCCGGCATGACGCCCACAGTCCCCAAAAACAGGCCGGCAAGCAGGAATACGGCAAGAAAATTGCCATGCTGCACTGCGGTAGTTCGTTGTTCGTTCACGATTTTTGAGGCCCGTCTGGGCCGACTTTCAGCCCTTGTCCCCAGGGGTTAAAAATTGCCAATTCCGGGGCCAAAAAACACCTCGTAAACTGAAAAAACTCTTGCAGGAATGGAGTGATTGGCCGTAGTTTAGAATTGCTCGATTGTTGAAGTTTCGACCATTCCCAGTGTCACGTCAACCGAGGGAGAAATTGCCATGGCATGGACTGCGCCGAAGGTGATTGAGATCTGCGTCGGGCTGGAAATCAACAGCTACGCCTGCGCCGAACTCTAAAATCGGAACCAAACTCCGCGCCTCGGCTTTCGTCTTGGTTTTGACTGGGCGTCTTCGGACGCCCGGGGAAAACTGAGGTGGGCCGGGGCGCAGTGATTCTGGCCCTATGAAATGCTCCGGCTGATCGTCGTCGGGTCGGCCGCCGGTGGCGGCTTCCCCCAATGGAATAGCAACGATCCGGCCTCTCGAAGGGCCCGGAGCGGCGATCCGGCTGCACCGGCGAGAACACAATCTTCTATCGCCGTATCCGCCGACGATTCCCACTGGGTGCTGTTCAATGCGTCGCCGGATCTGCGGCAGCAGATCAACAGCACCGCGGCCCTCTATCCCCGCAATGGTAAGCGCGACAGCCCGATCTGCAGCGTCGTGCTGACCAATGGCGATGTCGACCATGTGGCCGGTCTCCTGACGCTGCGCGAGGCGCATCCGTTCTCGATCTACGCCACCGGCCGTGTCCTTTCCGTGCTGCAGGCCAACAGCATCTTCAATGTCCTCAACCCAGAGTTGGTGGAGCGCCGCGCCTTGTCGCTGGAAAAGGCCCAGGAAATAGAGACTCGCGACGGCCGGCCGACGGGCTTGACGGTCGAAGCCTTTCCAGTTCCCGGAAAGGTTGCATTGTATCTGGAGAATGCCGCCGCCGGCCCCGATTTCGGCACGCAGACGGAAGATACCATCGGCCTGAAAATCGCCGCGCGTGACGGTACGTCGTATTTCTATTATGTGCCGGGCTGCGCCGGCATGACTCCGGAGCTCAGGGCGCGGCTCAAATCGGCGCCGCTCGTGCTGTTCGATGGCACGCTCTGGCGCGATGACGAGATGATCGCCGCCGGCATCGGCCCGAAGACCGGTAAGCGCATGGGGCATATCAGCGTCTCCGGTCCGGAGGGCAGCATCGCCGCCTTCGAGCCGCTGGCGGTGAAGCGAAAAGTATTCGTGCATATGAACAACACCAACCCGATCCTGCTCGCCGACACGCCCGAACGTGCCGCCATCGCCGAGGCCGGCTGGGAAGCCGCTCATGACGGGATGGAGATCAGGATATGACCGAACTGCTGCGTCCCGACGAATTCGAGCGGCGCCTGCGCCAGATCGGCGAGGAGCGCTATCACAGCAAGCATCCGTTCCATAAGCTGCTCCATGAGGGCAAGCTGACGCAGGGTCAGGTGCAGGCCTGGGTGCTGAACCGCTTCTACTATCAGCGCAGCATTCCGCTTGAAGGATGCATCGCTCATGTCCCGCGCGGAGGATCCGGAGTTCCGCCGGGAATGGATTCACCGCATCATCGACCATGACGGCACGGAGGCCGGCAATGGCGGCATCGATCGCTGGCTGGTCCTGGCGGAGGGCGTCGGCCTCGATCGCGACTATGTGCAATCCATGGTAGGCATCCTGCCGGCGACGAAATTCGCCGTTGATGCCTATGTACGCTTCGTCCGCGACAAGACGCTGCTGGAGGCGGTGGCCTCGTCTCTCACGGAGTTATTCGCGCCAGAGTTGCATAAGACTCGCATCGATGCCTTGCTGAAGAATTACTCCTTCGCCAACGAGACGACGCTCGCCTATTTCCGCCGGCGGCTGGATCAGGCGCCCCGCGACGTGATGTTCGGCCTGTCCTATGTGATGCGCGAGGCGCGCACCCGGGACCAGCAGGAGTCGTCCCTGGCGGCGTTGCGGTTCAAGACCGACGTGCTGTGGGCGCAGCTCGATGCCCTGCATCATGCCTATGTCACGCCCGCCCTGATTCCGCCGGGCGCCTTCGTGCCGGACAAGCGCTGATGAGTACGCCGGTCGTCATCGGCGAGTCCTCGGCGCCGCGTCTGGCGCGCGGCATGCGGCTGCAATTCGACAAGCAGCGCGATCAGTGGATCATCCAGGCGCCGGAGCGGGTCTTCGTTCTCGACGCCATCGCCCACGAGATCCTGCAGCGCTGTACCGGCGACGTGACCGTCACGGCGATCGTCGATGACCTCGCGGCCAAATTCAACGCGCCGCGAGACTTGATCGCCCGCGACGTCAATTCGCTATTGCAGAACTTCGCCGACAAGGGGGTAATGACCGCATGAACGCCGTTTCGCCCCCGTTGGCAATGCTGGCCGAGCTGACCCACCGCTGTCCGCTGCAATGCCCATATTGCTCGAATCCCTTGGCGCTCGAGCGCGCCAGCAACGAGCTTACGACCGCCGAATGGAAGCGCGCCATCGACGAGGCCGCGGCCATGGGCGTGCTGCAGATCCATTTCTCCGGCGGCGAGCCCACGGCGCGCAAGGACCTCGAGGAACTCGTGGCCCATGCCCGGGCGGCGGGGCTCTATACCAACCTGATCACAGCCGGCGTTCTGCTGGATGAGAAGCGCGTGAAGGCGCTCGCCGACGCCGGGATCGACCATGTCCAGCTCAGCTTCCAGGACAGCGAAGCGGGTGGCGGCAACCGCATCGGCGGCTATGCCGGAGGCCATGAAAAGAAACTTGCCGTCGCGCGTCTCATTCGCGCTGCCGGACTGCCGCTGACGCTGAACTTCGTCGTTCACCGCCAGAATCTGCATCACCTGCGGGAATTGCTCGATCTCGCCGTTGAACTGGATGCCCATCGGGTCGAAATCGCCCATGTGCAATACTATGGCTGGGCCCTGAAGAACCGCGCCGCGCTGATGCCGACCCGCGAGCAGATCGAGGCGGCGGTGCAGGTGGTGGAGGAGGCGCGGGTACGGCTGAAGGGCATCCTGGTTATCGATGCCGTCGTGCCTGATTACTACGCGAAGCGGCCGAAATCCTGCATGGGCGGCTGGGGCCGGCAGTTCCTGAACATTTCGCCCTCGGGCAAAGTGCTGCCCTGCCACGCGGCGGAGACGATCACGGATCTCAGCTTCGATTCCGTCCGCCAGCGCCCGTTGGCCGATATCTGGCTGAATTCCGAGGCCTTCAACCGCTATCGCGGCACCGATTGGATGCCCGAACCCTGCCGCTCCTGCGACCGGCGGGAGATCGATTGGGGCGGCTGCCGCTGCCAGGCCTTCGCCATCACCGGCACGGCCGTGGCCGCGGATCCGGCCTGCGGCCTGTCATCGGCGCATCAGGAGCTGGTAGGAATCGCCGAGGTGGAATCGGCGGCGCAGACCGACTCCTTCGTCTATCGCCGGGTCGGCGGCGCAAACGCCAAGCCGCAAAAGGAACCGGCGCCGCAAGCCTGACGGTCCGGGCGCCGGCGCCGGAATGCCGGTATCAGGTGCCGACCTGAATATCGTCGGTGGCGCCGGTACCGATCGTGATGCCGGCCGTGCTGCCTGTTCCCGCGAACGTCAGGACCAGGGTCTCGAAGCTCGCCGTCGCCGTTCGTCGTCGATCCGCAGTTCCACGTTGGCGCCTACTCAACCAAGGTCGTGCGCCCTGCGCGGGCCGCGGCCGCGACGCTCCAGGCGTCAAACAGCCCGTCCAGATCGATGAAGTCCTGCGCGCCGATGCCGCCGGCATTATCGAAGTTTGTAATGACATCCCCAGCATCGAGCGTCGAAGTGTAGAGCAGCCGGTCGTTGCCGCTATTGACGCTGATACTATCGGCACCGGCGCCGCCGGTAATGGTGTCGTTGCCCGTCCGCGCCGTCGATCGTGTCGTTGCCCCCACCGCCGATGATGATGTTGGCGCCGGCTATTGCCGGTCATGACGTTGGCCAGAGTATTGCCCGTCCCGTTGATGCCGCCGCCGCCGGTCAGCGTCAGGTTCTCCACATCGTTGGCCAGCGTATAGGTGACCGCCGAACTCTGCACGCTATCCGTTCCTTCGCCAGCATTCTCGCTCATCGTGTCGTCGCTGGCGCTTCGACGACATAGGTGTCGTTGTCGGCGCCGCCGGCCATGGTGTCGTTGCCGGCGGCGCCGTTCGAGCTGTCTGCGCCGACGCCGCCGGTCAGCGAGTCGTCGTTGTTGCCGCCGGCCAACGTGTCAGTGCCCGTGCCGCCGTCGATCGTATCGTTGCCGTCGCCGCCGCTCAGCTGATTGTTGCCTGTATTGCCGGTGATGATGTTGGCCAACGTGTTGCCGGTACCGTTGATGTTGCCGGCGCCGGTCAGCGTCAGAGTTTCGACATTGTTGGCCGCAGGCGTATAGGTTGACGGAGCTCTGCACGGAGTCCGTACCTTCACCAGCGGTCTTCGGTGACGAATCAGCCGGAACTATCGACGAAGAACAGGTCGTCATCGGCGCCGCCGGCCATGGTGTCGTTGCCGGTACCGCCATCGATCGTGTCGTTGGCGCCGCCGCGCCGCAGAGCGAATTGTCGCCGCTGTTGCCGGTGATCGACGTTGTCCAGTGTGTTGCCCGTGCCGTCGAGGCGCGCTCGTTCCCGTCAATGTCAGGTTTTCGACTTCGCCGCCAGCGTATGAGTGGCGGAGCTCGAGGATGATATCAGTGCCTTCGCTGGCGATTTCCGTGACCATGTCGCCGGCCGCGTCGACGACATAGATGTCGTTGTCGTCGCCGCCGGCCATCGTGTCGTTGCCGGCGCCGCCATCGAGCGAATCCGCGCCGGCGCCGCCGACGAGCGAGTCGTCATTGTTGCCGCCGGCCAGCGTATCGGTGCCGGTGCCGCCGTCCATCGTATCGTTGCCGTCGCCGCCGCTCAGCGAGTTGTTGCCGGTGCTGCCGGTGATGGTGTTCGCCACGGCGCTGCCGGTGCCGTTGATATTGCCGGCGCCAGTCAGTGTCAGGACTTCGACATTCGCCGCCAGGGTATAGGTCACCGAGCTCTGCACCGAATCCGTGCCTTCGGCGGCATTCTCGGTTATGGCGTCGGTGGCGCTATCGACGATGTAGAAGTCGTCGCCGGTGCCGCCGATCATCGTCTCATTGCCCGTGCCGCCGTCGATCGTGTCGTTGCCGGCGCCGCCGTTCAGGTTATCATTGCTGGCGCCGCCGGCTAGCGAGTCGGCGTCATTGCCGCCGGCCAGCGTGTCGGTGCCGTTGCCGCCGTCCAGCGTGTCATTGCCGTCGCTGCCGGACAGGGAGTTGTTGCCGGTATTGCCGGTGATGACGTTCGCCAGCGTATTGCCGGTGCCGTTGATGTTGCCGGTGCCGGTGAGCGTCAGATTCTCGATGTTGGCGCCCAGCGTGTAGGTGACGGAGCTCTGCACCGTGTCCGTGCCCTCGGCGGCGTTCTCGGTGATCACGTCCGTGGCGCTGTCGACAATATAGTTGTCGTCGCCCGTGCCGCCGGCCAGACTATCGGTGCCCGCGCCGCCGGTCAGCGTATCGTTGCCGATGCCGCCGGCGATGAGTTGTTGGCCGCGCCGCCATCGACGCTGTCATTTCCGTCACCGGCGTTGATGGTGTCAGCGCCGCCATTTCCGAGCAATGTATCGTTTCCACCGCCGCCGCCGAGCGAGTCGGCGCTACCGGAGCCGGCGATCGAGTCGTTGAATGCGCCGCCGGTGGCACCTTCGATGTTGCGATAGACAATGACCCCAAGGCCAGATGTCGCTAAATTCAGCGTGGTATCCGTGGCGCCCTGGACAACGGTGTAAGTGATGGCGCCGGTCGCCGCGGAGAAATCGAGCACGTCGGTATTGGCACCGCCGTCGATCACGTCAGTGCCGGCGCTCAGGATGAGCACGTCATTGCCGTTGCCGCCGAGCAGGCTGTCATTGCCGTTGCCGCCGTCGATCGTATCGTTGCCGTCTCCGCCTTCGAGCCGGTCGGCGCCGTCGCCGCCGCTGAGACTGTCATTCCCGGCGCCGGCGATGACGATATCGGCGCCGCCGCTGCCGTTCAGCGTATCCGCGTTGGGCGTGCCATAGATCGTGTCGTCGCTGGACGAGCCAGGCACGGTGATGCCGGGGCCGCCGACCAGGGTGTTGATGGTGATCGTGCCGACGGTGGTGCGCGTGCCGTCGGTGGCGGTATAGGTGACCGTCAGCGTCTCCTGCACCCCATCGCCATCGGGGCGGTAGCGCAATGTCAGGAACTGGGCGCTGGTCAGCGCGGTCGACTGCGAGCCCACCGGCAAGGCAACCCAAGTGCCGCTGCCCGTCGAGTCGTAGTACAGCGTGCCGTCCGCGGGCGTGCTGGTGATCATGATCGTGACGGGATCGCCATCGGGGTCGATCGGCGGCGCCGCCAGGATCGGATAGCCCTGCGTCGTCGGGATCAGCGCGATATCGTCGGGGATCCATAGCACGCGCGTGTCGACGATCGGCGCCCGGGTGACGTTCCTGATGTTGATCGTCAGGCTGGCGCCGTCCGTGCCGCCGGTGGAGCTGCGCAGCACGTAGTTGAAGGTCTCTGATTGATCCGAGGTGACTTCCGGCGCCGTGTAGGTGTACTGGCCGGTCAGGAAGTTGAACACCAGCTCGCCGCCCAGCGGCGTCGTAGCTGTCAGTGTCGAGCCGGCGAACGTCGTCGTGCCGTCGGTGTACTGGTTGGTGCCCTGATTGTAGGTGTAGGTCACCGAGCCGACCTGGATCGACTGCACATAGCCCGGGCCATCCGGCCCGTAATTGTCGTTCAGATCGACATCGCCGCTCACCGTGTTCGTGACCGGTTCGACCGTGTTGCTCAGGACGGTCGGCAGCTGCGTCTCGTTGGTGATGATTGTCGGCGTGCCCGGATAGGCCACTTCGTCCAATGGCCCAGTTGCCAACGGCGCGGAATTGACGCCGATGGCGTAGGCCTGGCTGATACCATTCGAGGTCAGGAAGTTCTCCCAGACCGAAACCGTGTTTGTCGAGGAAAGTGACGTCCCGGCTGTGGGCACACCGTCGGTGATGAAGTAGAGCACCGTATTATCGGCCGGTGGGGTATTGTGGCTATAGGCGGCCTGAACGGTGCCGATGGCCGACGAATAGTTCGTGTTGCCGCCGAGCGTAATGCCGTTGACATAGGTCTGAGCCGACGCGACCGAGCCGGAACCTGTCAGCCAGCCGGATGTCATGGAGGCACTGTCGAACGCCACGACCAACACATTGACCTGGCCGTTCGCACCATAGAGGGCGAGCATGTTGTTGATGGCCGCCTGGGCGAGTTCGAGGCGAGTTGTGTATCCGCCGGCGCCGTCCGGGTCGTCGCCCATGCTGCCGGAACGGTCAAGCACGACGACGACATTGATGACGTTGCTGCTGGACGTGCCGCCGGACGAGCTTTCATCGACCGTGGCGACATCGTTGATCGCCACCGGCTGATCGGTGACCGGCTGCACGTTGATGTTGACGGTCGCGGTGCTGGTGCCGCCGTTGCCGTCCGAGGCCTCGTAGGTGAAGCTGTCGGGACCGTTATAGTTCGGCGTCGGCGTGTAGGTGAAGGTGCCGTCCGCATTCAGCGTGAGCGTGCCATGCGCCGGACCCGAAACCAGGGACGCGGTCAGCGCGTCGCCATCGACATCGCTGTCGTTGGTCAGAACGCCGTCGCCGCCGATCACCAGGACGCTGTCCTCGGCAACCTCGTAGCTGTCATTGACGGCCACCGGATTGTCGTTGGCGCTGTTGACGTTGATGACGACGGTCGCGGTATCCGTGCCGCCATTGCCGTCGGAGACCTGGTAGGTGAAGAAGTCGGGGCCGCTGTAATTGCTGTTCGGCGTATAGGTGAAGCTGCCGTCTGCATTCAGCGTCAGGATGCCATTCGTCGGGCCGTTGACGATCGACGGGGTCAGCGTGTCGCCGTCAATATCCGTGTCGTTCGCCATCAAGCCCGGCGCCGCGATGATCAGCGGCGTATCTTCCGAGGTGCTGTAATTGTCGTCGCCCGCGACCGGGCCGTCATTGGTGCCATTGATGGTAATGGTCAGCGTCGTCGAGGCGGTCTGACCGCCGGCAGTAATCTGATAGGTGAAGGTCTCGGTCAGCGATTCGCCGACGCCCAGCGCCTGCACCGTTGGGCTGGCGTTGTTGAGCGAGTAGGTGTAGGTGCCGTTGCTGTTGAGGACCAGTGAGCCATAGGTGCCGGCCAGCGATGCGCCCACATTGGCGCCGGAACCGTTCACCTGGGTGACGGTGATCGCCGCGCCCTCGGGATCGTTGTCGTTGGTGATCACGTTGCCCGCGGTCGAAGCCGTATCTTCAGCGATCGCCCGCGTGTCGGCATTTGCTATCGGCGGATTGTCCACCTGCGTGACTGATATCGTGAAGCTGTCGGAGGCGGTGCCGCCCTGACCGTCATTGGCCGTTACGTTCACGGTGTAGACGCCGCCCGGGGCGCCGGTGAACGCGCTGGGATCGAGCACGCCGAAGATTACGCCCGTCGTCGGGTTGATGCTGAGACCGGCGGGCAGGCCGGTCGCTGAGTAGGTCAGCACGTCATTGTCAGGATCGGCGAAGTTGTCGGCGGCATTGAAGGAGACAGTGGCGCCTTCGCCAAACGCCTGATTTGGAAGCGGATCATGTGTGACGGTGATCGTGCCAGCGACGCCATCCGGCCCGCTGTCATTGAAATTTGTAAAAGTTACCGTGTTCTGACCGGCGACTAATGTTGGTAGGATGAAGTTGCCGGACGCCAGTTCCATCGGTTCCAATGCGACGGAAGCCGACGTACGTGTGCCCCAGATCTCGACGCCGTTCTCGGTGATGATGAACTGAATACGCGGCAGCCCATTGACATTGGCGACCCACGGGTTGGCAATAATGGTGTCGTCAACGAAGCGGACCTGTGTATCGACGCGGCCGGCCGATGTATCGGAGGCAGAATTGAAGTTGGCGCTTTCGAATTCGAAGGATCCGGTCGGTGACAGGTTCGTGCCATTAACGACGACAGTGCCGCTGTTGTCGAGTGTCGTAAGGGTGATGACGATGCGAACATCTCCGGCTTCGACACCGCCGGGAACATCGAAGTTGCGAGTGTGGTCTGTTCCGTTACCGCTGGCGATCGTGCCATTGCTGAATGTCGAGTTGTCTTCGCCGGCGTTGTAGCCGCCGCTGCTGTTGGAGTCGACATAGACCGGCAGGTTCGACGGCCCGATGACATAGGGCGGCGGGTTGGTGACCGTCAGGACGAAATTGGCCGAGGTCATGCCGCCATTGCCGTCATTTGCCGTGACCGTCACGGTGTAGGGGCCGCCGACAGAGGCGTCGTTGTCGAAGGTGCCGGAGATCACGCCGGTGTTCGTATCGATGCTGATGCCGGCCGGCAGGCCGGTCGCCGAGAAGGTGAGGGTGTCGCCTTCCACATCCGAGAAGGCCGTGCCCGTGTTGTAGGTGAACGAAGTCGCATCGACGCCGGCCTGATTGACCAGGCCAGTGGTGGTCGGCGCGTCATTGGTGCCGGTGACGGTGATGGTCAGCGTCGAGGTCGACGTGCCGCCATGGCCGTCGGAGATGCTGTAGTTGAAGGTCTCCGTGAGCGTCTCGCCGACGCCCAGGGCCTGAACCGCCGGATTGGCGTTGTTCAGGGCATAGCTGTAGGCGCCGTTGGCCGCGATGGTGACGGTGCCATAGCTGCCCGCCTGCGCGCCCGTCGTGGTCACCGTCAGCGTATCGCCCGTGTCGACGTCCGTGTCATTGGTCACGACATTGCCGGTGACCGGCGCCACGGTGTCCTCGGCGATGACAGCCGTGTTCGGATTGGCCACCGGGCCGTCATTGGTGCCGGTGATCGTGATGGTCAGCGTCGAGGTCGATGTGCCGCCTTGGCCGTCGGAGATCGTGTAGTTGAAAGTCTGGGTCAGTGTCTGGCCCACGCCCAGGGCCTGGACCGCCGCGTTGCCGTTGTTCAGCGCGAAGCTGTAGGTGCCGTTGGCGGCAATTGTCACGGTGCCATAGGTGCCAACCTGAGCACCCGTGGTCGTGACCGTCAGCACATCGCCGGTGTCAACGTCGGTGTCATTCGTCAGCACGTTTCCGGTGACCGGAGCGACCGTGTCTTCCGCAATCGTCGCCGTGTTCGGATTGGCGACCGGGCCGTCATTGGTGCCGGTGATGGTGATGGTCAGCGTCGAGGTCGATGTGCCGCCCTGGCCGTCGGAGATGGAGTAGTTGAAGCTCTGGGTCAGCGTCTGACCGACGCCTAGGGCCTGGACCGCCGCATTGCCGTTGTTCAGCGTGAAGCTGTAGGCGCCGTTGGCGGCGATTGTCACGGTGCCATAGGTGCCGATCTGGGCACCCGTGGTCGTGACTGTCAGCACATCGCTGGTGTCAACGTCGGTGTCATTGGTCAGAACGTTGCCCGTGACCGGCGTGACCGTATCCTCGGCCACCGTGTTGGCGTCCGCATTTGCCACCGGGCCATCATTGGTGCCGGTGATGGTGATGGCCAGGGTCGAGGTAGACGTCCCGCCATTGCCGTCGGAGATCGTGTAGTTGAAGCTCTGGGTCAGTGTCTGGCCCACGCCCAGGCCCTGTACCGCCGCGCTGCCGTTGTTCAGCGTGAAGCTGTAGGCGCCGTTGGCCGCGATCGTGACAGTGCCGTAGGCGCCGGTCTGGGCGCCCGTCGTGGTGACAGTCAGCGTGCTGCCGGTATCGGTGTCCGTGTCGTTGGTGAGGACGTTGCCCGTGACGGCCGCCACCGTGTCCTCGGCGATCGTATTGGTGTCAGGATTCGCCACCGGGCCGTCGTTGGTGCCGGTGATGGTGATAGTCAGCGTCGAGGTCGACGTGCCGCCATGACCGTCGGAGATCGTGTAGTTGAAGCTCTGGGTCAGCGTCTGGCCGACACCCAGCGCCTGGACCACGGCATTGCCGTTGTTCAGCGTGAAGCTGTAGGCGCCGTTGGCCGCGATGGTGACTGTGCCGTAGGTGCCCACCTGGGCGCCGGTGGTCGTGACGGTCAGCACATCGCCGGTGTCGACATCCGTGTCGTTGGTCAACACGTTGCCGGTAATCGGCGCCACAGTGTCCTCGGCGATGGTCGCTACGTCGGCGTTCGCCACCGGGCCGTCATTGGTGCCGGTGATGGTGATGGTAAGGGTCGAGGTCGACGTGCCACCTTGACCGTCGGAGATCGAGTAGTTGAAGGTCTCCGTCAGGGTCTGGCCGACGCCCAGCGCCTGGACCGCCGGGTTGGCATTGTTCAGTGTATAGCTGTAGGCGCCGTTAGCCGCGATCGTAACCGAACCGTAGGTGCCGGTCTGGCCGCCAGTGGTCGTGACTGTCAGCACATCGCCAGTGTCAACGTCGGTGTCATTCGTCAGCACGTTTCCGGTGACCGGAGCGACCGTGTCTTCCGCTATTGTCGCCGTGTTGGGATTGGCGACCGGGCCGTCATTGGTGCCGGTGATGGTGATCGTCAGAGTCGAGGTCGACGTGCCACCGTTGCCGTCGGAGATCGAGTAGTTGAAGGTCTCCGTCAGGGTCTGGCCGACGCCCAGCGCCTGGACCGCCGGGTTGGCATTGTTCAGCGTATAGCTGTAGGCGCCGTTAGCCGCGATCGTAACCGAACCGTAGGTGCCGGTCTGGCCGCCGGTGGTGGTCACGGTCAGCACGTCGCCGGTGTCAACATCCGTGTCATTGGTCAGCACATTGCCCGTGACCGGCGCGACCGTGTCTTCGGCAATAGTCGCCGTGTTCGGATTGGCCACCGGGCCGTCATTGGTGCCGGTGATGGTGATGGTCAGCGTCGAAGTCGACGTGCCGCCATGGCCATCGGAGATCGTGTAGTTGAAGCTCTCGGTCAGCGTCTGGCCGACGCCGAGCGCCTGGACCGCCGCGTTGCCGTTATTGAGCGTGAAGCTGTAGGCGCCATTGGCGGCGATGGTGACCGTGCCGTAGGTGCCGGTCTGGGCGCCCGTGGTGGTGACCGTCAGTGTATCGCCGGTATCGGGATCCGTGTCGTTGGTCAGCACGTTGCCCGAGATGGGGGCAACCGTGTCTTCCGCGATCGTCGCCACGTCGGCGTTGGCGACCGGGCCATCGTTGGTGCCGGTGATGGTGATGGTGAGCGTCGAAGTCGATGTGCCGCCATTGCCGTCGGAGATCGTGTAGCTGAAGCTCTGGGTCAGCGTCTGGCCGACACCCAGCGCCTGCACGGCGGCGCTGCCGTTGTTCAGCGTGAAGCTGTAGGTGCCATCCGCGGCAATCGTCACAGTGCCATAGGGGCCGGTCTGTGCGCCCGTGGTGGTGACTGTCAGCGTGTCGCCGGTATCGGGATCCGTGTCGTTGGTCAGCACATTGCCCGTGATGGGGGCAACCGTATCTTCCGCGATCGTCGCCGTATTCGGATTCGCCACCGGGCCGTCATTGGTGCCGGTGATGGTAATGGTCAGGGTCGAAGTCGCCGTGCCGCCATGGCCGTCCGAGATCGAGTAGGAGAAAGTCTCCGTCAGGGTCTGGCCGACGCCGAGCGCCTGCACCGCCGGATTGGCATTGTTCAGGGTATAGCTGTAGGCGCCGTTGGCGGCGATGGAGACCGCGCCATAAGTGCCCGTCTGCGGGCCGGCGGTGGTAACCGTCAGCGTATCGCCGGCGTCGACATCGGTGTCATTTGTCAGGACGTTGCCGGTCACCGGCGCGGCCGTGTCTTCCGCGATAACAGCCGCGTCGGCAACGGCCACCGGGCCGTCATTGGTGCCGGTAATGGTAATGGTCAGCGTCGAAGTCGACGTGCCGCCGTTGCCGTCCGAAATCGAGTAGTTGAACACCTGGGTCAGGGTCTGGCCGACGCCGAGCGCCTGCACCGCCGGATTGGCGTTGTTCAGCGTGAAGCTGTAGCTGCCATTGGCGTTGATCGTGACCGTTCCGTAGGCGCCGGTCTGGGGGGCCGTGGTGGTGACGGTCAGGGTGTCGCCATCCACATCGGTGTCATTTGTCAGCACATTGCCGGTGATCGGCGCGACCGTGTCCTCGGCCACCGTGTTGGTGTCCGGGTTCGCCACCGGACCATCGTTGGTGCCGGTGATGGTGATGGTCAGGGTCGAAGTCGACGTGCCGCCATGGCCGTCGGAGATCGAATAGTTGAAGCTCTGGGTCAGCGTCTCGCCGACGCCCAAGGCCTGAACCGCGGCATTGCCGTTGTTCAGCGTGAAGCTGTAGGTGCCATCCGCGTTGATGGTCACTGTGCCGTAGGTGCCGACCTGGAGACCCGTGGTCGTTACGGTCAGCGTATCGCCGGTGTCGACATCGGTGTCGTTGGTCAGAACATTGCCGGTGACCGGCGCAACCGTGTCTTCCGCAATCGTCGCCGCATCGGCGTTCGCCACCGGGCCGTCATTGGTGCCGGTGATCGTGATGGTGAGCGTCGAAGTCGACGTGCCGCCATGGCCGTCGGAAATGGTGTAGTTGAAGCTTTGCGTCAGCGTCTGGCCGACACCCAGCGCCTGGACCGCGGCGTTGCCGTTGTTCAGTGCAAAGCTGTATGCGCCGTTTGCCGCGATTGTGACCGTGCCGTAGGTGCCGGTCTGGGCGCCGGTGGTGGTAACCGACAGCGTATCGCCGGTGTCGACATCGGTGTCGTTGGTCAACAAGTTGCCGGTCACCGGCGCGACCGTGTCTTCCGCAATCGTCGCCGTGTCGGCAACGGCCACCGGGCCATCGTTGGTGCCGGTAATGGTGATGGTCAGTGTCGAGCTGCTGCTGCCGCCATTGCCGTCGGAGATGCTATAGCTGAACGTCTCCGTCAGGGTCTGGCCGACGCCCAGGGCCTGCACGGCGGCGTTGGCGTTGTTCAGCGTATAGCTGTAGGCGCCGTTGGCCGCGATGGTGACCGAGCCGTAGGTGCCAGCCTGGGCGCCCGTGGTGGTAACCGTCAGGGCATCGCCATCCACGTCCGTGTCGTTGGTCAGCACATTGCCGGCGACCGGCGCAACCGTGTCTTCCGCGATGGTCGCCGTGTCGGCAACGGCCACCGGGCCGTCATTGGTGCCGGTAATGGTGATGGTCAGCGTGGAGGTCGCCGTACCGCCATTGCCGTCGGAGATGGAGTAGTTGAAGCTCTGGGTCAGCGTCTCGCCGACGCCTAGGGCCTGGACTGTGGCGTTACCATTGTTCAGCGCGAAGCTGTAGCTGCCGTCGGCGTTGATGGTGACCGTGCCGTAGGGGCCAACCTGGGCGCCTGTGGTGGTGACCGTCAGAGCATCGCCATCCACATCGGTGTCGTTGGTCAAGACGTTGCCGGTGACCGGAGCCACCGTGTCTTCGGCGACCGTGTTGGTGTCCGGGTTCGCGACCGGGCCATCGTTGGTGCCGGTGATGGTGATGGTCAGCGTTGAGCTGCTGGTGCCGCCGTTGCCGTCGGAGATCGTGTAATTGAAGGACTGGGTCAGCGTCTCACCGACGCCGAGCGCCTGGACCGCCGCGTTGCCGTTGTTCAGCGTGAAGCTGTAGCTGCCGTCCGCGTTGATGGTCACTGTGCCGTAGGTACCAATCTGGGCGCCTGTGGTGGTAACCGTCAGGGCATCGCCATCCACATCGGTGTCATTGGTCAGGACGTTGCCGGTGATCGGCGCGACGGTGTCTTCCGCAATGGTGGCCGCATCAGCATTGGCCACCGGGCCATCGTTGGTTCCGGTGATGGTGATGGTCAGCGTTGAGCTGCTGGTGCCGCCGTTGCCGTCGGAGATCGTGTAATTGAAGGACTGGGTCAGCGTCTCGCCGACGCCCAGGGCCTGGACAGCGGCGTTACCGTTGTTCAGCGCGAAACTGTAGCTGCCGTCGGCGTTGATGGTGACCGTGCCGTAGGGGCCAACCTGGCCGCCGGTTGTGGTGACCGTCAGAGAAGTCGCCATCCACATCGGTGTCATTGGTCAACACATTGCCAGTCAGCGGCGCGACCGTGTCTTCCGCAATCGTCGCCGTGTCGGCAACGGCCACCGGGCCATCGTTGGTGCCGGTGATGGTGATGGTCAGCGTCGAGCTTGACGTGCCGCCATTGCCGTCGGAGATCGTGTAGTTGAAGCCCTGGGTCAGCGTCTCACCGACGCCGAGCGCCTGGACTGTCGCGTTACCGTTGTTCAGCGCAAAGCTGTAGGTGCCGTCGGCCGCGATCGTCACCGTGCCATAAGGGCCAACCTGGGCGCCCGTAGTGGTGACGGTGAGGGCATCGCCATCCACATCCGTATCGTTGGTCAGGACGTTGCCGGTGACCGGCGCGACGGTGTCTTCCACAATGGTGGCCGCATCAGCATTGGCCGCCGGGCCATCGTTGGTGCCGGTGATGGTGATGGTCAGCGTTGAGCTGCTGGTGCCGCCGTTGCCGTCGGAGATCGTGTAACTGAAGGACTGGGTCAGCGTCTCGCCGACGCCTAGGGCCTGGACAGCGGCGTTACCGTTGTTCAGCGCGAAACTATAGCTGCCGTCGGCGTTGATGGTGACCGTGCCGTAGGGGCCAACCTGGGCGCCTGTGGTGGTGACCGTCAGCGCATCGCCGTCGACATCCGCATCGTTGGTCAGCACATTGCCGGTGACTGGCGCGGCAGTGTCTTCAGCCACCGTGTTGGTGTCCGGATTGGCCACCGGACCATCATTGGTGCCGGTGATGGTGATGGTCAGCGTCGAGGTCGCAGTACCGCCATTGCCGTCGGAGATCGAGTAGTTGAAGCTCTGCGTCAGCGTCTCGCCAACACCCAAGGCCTGGACCGTGGCATTGCCGTTGTTCAGCGCGAAGCTGTAGCTGCCGTCGGCATTGATGGTGACCGTGCCATAGGTACCGACCTGGGCGCCGGTGGTGGCGACCGTCAAAACGTCGCCATCGACATCGGTGTCATTGGTAAGCACATTGCCAGTCACCGGCGCGACCGTATCTTCCGCAATCGTCGCGGCATCGGCATTCGCTACCGGGCCATCGTTGGTGCCGGTGATGGTAATGGTCAGCGACGAAGTAGACGTCCCGCCATTGCCGTCGGAGATCGTGTAGCTGAAGCTCTGGGTCAGCGTCTCGCCGACGCCGAGCGCCTGGACCGCCGGGTTGCCATTGTTCAGCGCGAAGCTATAGGTGCCGTCGCCAGCGATTGTCACCGTGCCATAGGGGCCGATCTGTGCGCCCGTGGTTGTGACCGTCAGAGTGTCGCCGTCGACATCCGTATCATTGGTCAGCACATTGCCCGTGATCGGGGCGACCGTGTCCTCAGCGATGGTGGCGGCGTCTGCATTCGCCACCGGACCGTCGTTGGTGCCGGTGACAGTGATGGTCAGCGTTGAGCTGCTGATGCCGCCGTTGCCGTCGGAGATCGAGTAGTTGAAGCTCTGGGTCAGAGTCTCGCCGACACCCAGGGCCTGGACGGCGGCGTTGCCGTTGTTCAACGCAAAGCTGTAGCTGCCGTCCGCATTGATGCTGACCGTGCCATAGGGACCGGCCTGGGCGCCAGTGGTCGTGACCGTGAGAGCATCGCCGTCGACATCGGTATCGTTGGTCAGGACGTTGCCGGTGACCGGCGCGACCGTGTCTTCCGCTATGGTGGCCGCATCGGCGTTCGCCACCGGGCCGTCATTGGTGCCGGTAATGGTGATGGTCAGCGTCGAAGTGGACGTGCCGCCGTTGCCGTCAGTAATGGTGTAGTTGAAGCTCTGCGTTAGCGTCTCGCCAACACCCAAGGCCTGGACCGTGGCATTGCCGTTGTTCAGCGCGAAGCTGTAGGCGCCATTGGCCGCGATGGTGACTGTGCCGTAGGGGCCAACCTGGGCGCCGGTGGTGGCGACGGTCAAAGCGTCGCCATCCACATCGGTGTCGTTCGTGAGGACGTTGCCGGTGACCGGAGCCACCGTGTCTTCGGCGACCGTGTTGGTGTCCGGGTTCGCGACCGGACCGTCGTTGGTGCCGGTGATGGTGATGGTCAGGGTCGAGATGCTGGTACCGCCGTTGCCGTCGGAGATCGAGTATGAGAACGTCTCCGTGAGCGTCTCGCCCACACCCAGAGCCTGGACCGCCGCGTTGGCGTTGTTGAGCGTATAGCTGTAGGCGCCATTGGCGGCGATGATGACCGAGCCGTAGGCGCCGGCCTGGCCGCCGGTGGTGGTGACCGCCAGGGCGTCGCCATCCACGTCGGTGTCGTTGGTCAGGACGTTGCCGGTGACCGGGGCGACGGTGTCTTCCGCAATTGTCGCTGCATCGGCATTGGCCACCGGGCCGTCATTGGTGCCGGTGATGGTGATGGTCAGGGTCGAGGTCGCTGTCCCACCGTTGCCGTCGGAGATCGAGTAGTTGAAGGTCTCAGTGAGGGTCTCGCCGACTCCCAGCGCCTGGACCGCCGGATTGGCATCGTTCAGCGTATAGCTGTAGGCGCCGTTGGCCGCGATCGTAACCGAACCGTAGGTGCCGGTCTGGCCGCCGGTGGTCGTGACCGTCAGCGCATCGCCATCGATATCGGTGTCGTTGGTCAGCACGTTGCCTGTGACCGGAGCCGCAGCATCTTCGGCCACCGTGTTGGTGTCCGCATTGGCCACCGGACCGTCATTGGTGCCGGTGATGGTAATGGTCAGGGTCGAGGTCGCCGTGCCGCCATTGCCGTCGGAGATGCTGTAGTTGAAGGTCTCGGTCAGTGTCTCGCCGACACCCAGGGCCTGGACCGCGGGAATGGCGCTGTTCAGGGCGTAGCTGTAAGTACCGTTGGCAGCGATAGTGACCGAGCCATAAGTGCCGGCCTGGCCACCGGTGGTGGTCACAGTCAGAGCGTCGCCGTCGACATCCGTATCGTTGGTCAGCACGTTGCCGGTGACCGGGGCTGCCGCGTCTTCCGCGATTGTCGCAACGTCGACATTGGCCACCGGACCGTCATTGGTGCCGGTGATGGTGATGGTCAGGGTCGAGGTCGCCGTGCCGCCGTTGCCGTCGGAGATGCTGTAGTTGAAGGTCTCCGTCAGCGTCTCGCCGACGCCGAGCGCCTGGACCGCCGGGTTGGCGCTATTGAGGCTATAGCTGTAGCTGCCGTCGACATTGATGGTCACAGAGCCGTAGCTGCCCGGCTGGGCGCCCGTGGTAGTCACCGTCAGGGCGTCGCCGTCCACGTCGGTGTCGTTGGTCAGGACGTTGCCGGTGACCGGCGCGACCGTATCCTCGGCCACCGTGTTGGTGTCCGCATTGGCCACGGGGCCATCGTTGGTGCCGGTGATGGTGATGGTCAGGGTCGAGGTCGCCGTGCCGCCATTGCCGTCCGAGATGCTATAGTTGAAAGTCTCCGTGAGCGTCTCGCCGACGCCGAGCGCCTGGACTGCTGGGTTAGCGCTGTTCAGGGTGTAGCTGTAAATGCCATTAGCAGCGATGGTGACCGAGCCATAGGACCCAGCCTGGGCACCGGTGGTGGTCACCGTCAGGGCGTCGCCGTCGACATCGGTGTCGTTGGTCAGCACGTTGCCGGTGACCGGCGCTACGGCATCTTCTGCGATAACAGCCACATCGGCATTCGCCACTGGGCCGTCATTGGTGCCGGTGATGGTGATGGTCAGGGTCGAGGTGGCGGTGCCGCCGTTGCCATCGGAGATGCTGTAGTTGAAGGTCTCCGTCAGCGTCTCGCCGACGCCAAGCGCCTGAACCGCCGGATTGGCGCTGTTCAGGGCGTAGCTGTAGGAGCCGTCGGCAGCGATGGTGACCGAGCCATAGGACCCAGCCTGGCCACCGGTGGTGGTTACCGTCAGGGCGTCGCCGTCGACATCGGTGTCATTGGTCAGAACATTGCCGGTGGCCGGCGCGGCCGTATCCTCGGCCACCGTGTTGGTGTCCGCATTGGCCACCGGGCCATCGTTGGTGCCGGTGACGGTGATGGTCAGCGTGGAGTTCGAGGTGCCGCCATTGCCATCGGAGATCGTGTAGTTGAAGCTTTGGGTCAGCGTCTCGCCGACGCCGAGCGCCTGGACCGCCGCGTTGCCGTTGTTCAGTGTAAAGTTATAGGTGCCGTCGGCAGCGATCGTCACAGTGCCATAGGGACCGGTCTGGGCGCCCGTGGTCGTGACCGTCAGGGCATCGCCATCGACATCCGTGTCGTTGGTCAGAACGTTGCCGGTGACCGGGGCGACGGTGTCTTCCGCGATGGTGGCCGCATCGGCATTGGCCACCGGACCATCGTTGGTGCCGGTGATGGTGATGGTCAGGGTCGAGGTTGCCGTGCCGCCGTTGCCGTCAGAGATCGAGTAGCTGAACGTCTCTGTCAACGTTTCACCAACACCCAGTGCTTGGACTGCTGGGTTGGCGCTGTTCAGGGTGTAGCTGTAGCCGCCATTGGCCGCGATGGTTACGCTGCCGTAGGATCCAGCCTGGCCGCCGGTGGTGGTCACCGTCAGGGCGTCGCCATCCACATCGGTATCGTTGGTCAGCACGTTGCCGGTGACCGTCGCCACCGCATCCTCGGCCACCGTGTTGGTATCTGCGTTGGCCACGGGGCCATCATTGGTGCCGGTGATGGTGATGGTGAGCGTCGAAGTTGCCGTGCCGCCGTTGCCGTCAGAGATGCTATAGGTGAAGGTCTCCGTCAGCGTCTCACCGACGCCCAGCGCCTGGACCGCCGGGTTGGCATTGTTCAGGCTGTAGCTGTAGGCGCCGTTGGCGGCGATCGTGACCGAGCCGTAAGTACCGGCCTGGGCACCGGTGGTGGTCACGGCGAGGGCGTCGCCATCCACATCGGTGTCGTTGGTCAGGACGTTGCCGATGATGGAAGCAACCGTGCCTTCCGCAATCGTCGCCACGTCGGCATTGGCCACCGGGCCGTCATTGGTGCCGGTGATGGTGATGGTCAGCGTCGAAGTGGACGTGCCGCCGTTGCCGTCGGAGATGCTATAGGTGAAAGTCTCGGTCAGCGTCTCGCCGACACCCAGGGCCTGGACCCCCGGGTTGGCGCTGTTCAGGGTGTAGCTGTAGCTACCGTTGGCAGCGATGGTGACCGAGCCATAAGACCCAGCCTGAGCGCCCGTGGTGGTGACAGTGAGGGCGTCGCCATCGACATCGGTGTCGTTGGTCAACACATTGCCGGTGACCGGCGCGACAGCGTCCTCGGCAATCGTTGCCGCATCCGCATTCGCCACCGGACCATCGTTGGTGCCGGTGATGGTGATGGTCAGGGTCGAAGTAGACGTCCCGCCATTGCCGTCGGAGATCGTGTAGTTGAAGCTCTGGGTCAGCGTCTCGCCGACACCCAGGGCCTGAACCGTGGCGTTGCCGTTGTTCAGCGCAAAGCTGTACGTGCCGTCCGCGTTGATGGTGACCGTGCCGTAGGTGCCAGCCTGAGCGCCGGTGGTGGTGACGGCGAGGGTATCGCCGTCCACATCGGTGTCGTTGGTCAGGACGTTGCCGGTGATGGAAGCAACCGTGTCTTCCGCAATCGTCGCCACGTCGGCATTGGCCACCGGGCCGTCATTGGTGCCGGTGATGGTGATCGTCAGCGTCGAGCTTGACGTGCCGCCATTGCCGTCGGAGATCGTGTAGTTGAAGCTCTGGGTCAGCGTCTCGCCGACACCGAGCGCCTGGACCGCTGCGTTGCCGTTGTTCAGCGTGAAGCTGTAGCTGCCGTCGGCATTGATGGTCACGGTACCATAAGTACCCACCTGGGCACCGGTGGTGGCGACCGCCAGGGCGTCGCCATCCACATCGGTGTCGTTGGTCAGGACGTTGCCGGTGATGGGAGCGACCGTGTCTTCCGCAATCGTCGCCACGTCGGCATTCGCCACCGGTCCGTCATTGGTGCCGGTGATGGTGATGGTCAGTGTCGAGCTGCTCGCGCCACCGTTGCCGTCGGAGATTGTGTAATTGAAGCTCTGGGTCAGCGTCTCGCCGACGCCGAGTGCCTGGACCGCGGCGTTGCCGTTGTTCAGCGCAAAGCTATAGGTGCCGTCGGCGTTGATGGTCACGGTGCCATAGGGACCGGCCTGGGCGCCTGTGGTGGTGACCGTCAGAGCATCGCCATCCACATCGGTGTCGTTGGTCAGGACGTTGCCGGTGATGGGAGCAACCGTGTCTTCTGCAATCGTCGCCACGTCGGCATTGGCCACCGGGCCGTCATTGGTGCCGGTGATGGTGATGGTCAGCGTCGAGCTGCTCGTGCCGCCGTTGCCATCGGAGATCGTGTAGTTGAAGCTCTGGGTCAGCGTCTCGCCGACGCCGAGCGCCTGGACCGCGGCGTTGCCGTTGTTCAGCGCAAAGCTATAGGTGCCGTCGGCATTGATGGTCACGGTACCATAAGTACCCACCTGGGCACCGGTGGTGGTGACTACCAGAGCGTCGCCATCCACATCGGTGTCGTTGGTCAGGACGTTGCCGGTGATGGGAGCAACCGTGTCCTCGGCCACCGTGTTGGCGTCCGCATTCGCCACCGGGCCGTCATTGGTGCCGGTGATGGTGATGGTCAGGGCCGAGGTTGACGTGCCGCCATTGCCATCGGAGATCGAGTAGTTGAAGACTTCAGTCAGCGTCTCGCCGACACCCAGGGCCTGGACCGCCGGGTTGGCGCTGTTCAGGGTGTAGCTGTAGCTACCGTTGGCAGCGATGGTGACCGAGCCATAAGAGCCGGCCTGAGCGCCCGTGGTGGTGACAGTGAGGGCGTCGCCATCGACATCGGTGTCGTTGGTCAGGACGTTGCCGGTGACCGGGGTGACAGAGTCTTCCGCGATAGTCGCCGCGTCGGCAACGGCCACCGGACCGTCATTGGTGCCCGTGATCGTAATGGTCAGCGTCGAGCTGCTCGTGCCGCCGTTGCCGTCGGAGATAGAGTAGTTGAAGCTCTGGGTCAGCGTCTCGCCAACACCCAGGGCTTGAACCGCCGCATTGCCATTGTTCAGCGCGAAACTGTAGCTGCCGTCCGCATTGATGGTCACGGTACCATAAGTGCCCACCTGGACACCGGTGGTGGTAACCGTCAGGGCATCGCCGTCCACATCGGTGTCATTTGTCAGGACGTTACCGGCGATGGGAGCAACCGTGTCTTCCGAGATGGTGGCGGCGTCCGCATTGGCCACTGGGCCGTCATTGGTACCCGTGATGGTGATCGTGAGGGTCGAGGTGGACGTCCCGCCATTGCCGTCGGAGATCGTGTAATTGAAGCTCTGCGTCACCGTCTCGCCGACACCCAGGGCCTGAACCGCCGCACTGCTGTTGTTCAGCGCGAAGCTGTAACTGCCGTCCGCGTTGATGGTGACCGTGCCGTAGGTGCCGACCTGGGCGCCGGTGGTGGTCACAGTGAGGACATCGCCATCCACGTCGGTGTCGTTGGTCAGAACGTTGCCGGTGACCGGGGTGACCGTGTCTTCCGCGATGGTGGCTACATCGGCATTGGCCACCGGGCCGTCATTGGTGCCGGTGATGGTGATGGTCAGGGTCGAGGTAGACGTCCCGCCATTGCCGTCGGAGATTGTGTAGTTGAAGCTCTGGGTCAGCGTCTCGCCGACGCCAAGCGCCTGGACCGCGGCGTTGCCGTTGTTCAGCGCGAAGCTGTAGCTGCCGTCCGCGTTGATGGTCACGGTACCGTAGGTACCGACCTGGGTGCCGGTGGTGGTCACCGTCAATGCGTCGCCATCGACATCGGTGTCATTTGTCAGGACGTTATCCGTGACCGGAGCCACTGTGTCTTCGGTCACCGTGTTGGTGTCCGGGTTCGCGACCGGGCCATCGTTGGTGCCGGTGATGGTGATGGTCAGCGTGGAGTTAGACGTGCCGCCATTGCCGTCGGAGATCGCGTAATTGAAGCTCTGGATCAGCGTCTCGCCGACGCCCAGAGCCTGGACCGCGGCGTTGCCGTTGTTCAGCGCGAAGCTGTAGCTGCCGTCGGCGTTGATGGTGACCGTACCGTAGGAGCCGACCTGCGCGCCGGTGGTGGTGACCACCAGGGCATCGCCGTCGACATCCATATCGTTGGTCAGCACATTGCCGGTGACCGGCGCGACAGAGTCCTCAGCGACCGAGTTGGTGTCCGGATTGGCCACCGGTCCGTCATTGGTGCCGGTGATGGTGATGATCAGGGTCGAGCTGCTGGTGCCACCGTTGCCGTCGGAGATCGTGTAGTTGAAACTCTGGGTCAGCGTTTCGCCAACACCCAGTGCCTGGACGGCGGCATTGCCATTGTTCAGCGCAAAGCTGTAGGTGCCGTCCGCGTTGATGGTGACCGTGCCGAAGGTGCCAACCTGGGTACCGGTGGTGGTGACCACCAGGGCATCGCCGTCGACATCCATATCGTTGGTCAGCACATTGCCGGTGACCGGCGCAACCGTGTCCTCGGCCACCGTGTTGGTGTCCGGATTGGCGACCGGGCCGTCATTGGTACCCGTGATGGTGATGGTCAGCGTCGAGATAGACGTCCCGCCATTGCCGTCGGAGATTGTGTAGTTGAAGCTCTGGGTCAGCGTCTCGCCGACGCCAAGCGCCTGGACCGCCGCATTGCCATTATTCAGCGTGAAGCTGTAGCTGCCGTCGGCGTTGATGGTCACTGTGCCGTAGGGGCCGACCTGGGCGCCCGTGGTGGTGACCGTCAGAACATCGCCGTCGACATCCGTATCGTTGGGTAACACATTGCCGGTGACCGGGGCGACAGTGTCTTCAGCGACCGTGTTGGTGTCCGGATTGGCGACCGGGCCGTCATTCGTACCCGTGATGGTGATCGTGAGGGTCGAGGTAGATGTCCCGCCATTGCCGTCGGAGATCGTGTAATTGAAGTTCTGGGTCAGCGTCTCGCCGACGCCAAGCGCCTGGACTGCCGCATTGCCATTATTCAGCGTGAAGCTGTAGCTGCCGTCGGCGTTGATGGTCACTGTGCCGTAGGGGCCGACCTGGGCGCCCGTGGTGGTGACCGTCAGAGCATCGCCGTCGACATCCGTATCGTTGGACAACACATTGCCGGTGACCGGCGCGACCGTGTCCTCGGCCACCGTGTTGGCGTCCGCATTCGCCACCGGGCCATCGTTGGTGCCGGTGATGGTGATGGTCAGAGTCGAGGTCGCTGTGCCGCCTTGGCCGTCCGCGACGGAATAAGTGAAGATCTCGGTGAGCGTCTCACCGACGCCCAGCGCCTGCACCGCGGCGTTGCTGTTATCGAGGGCGTAGCTGTAGGAACCATCGGCATCGAGCGTCAGCGTGCCGAAGCCGCCCGCCTGGTTGCCCGGGTTTGACACCGTCAGGAGGTCGCCGTCGACATCCGTATCGTTGGCGAGGACGTTGCCGGTGACCGGCGCGATCGCGTCCTCCGCGATAACAGCCGCATCGGGATTGGCCACCGGATCGTCATTCACGCCGCCGACATTGATGGTGACCGTCGCGGTATCGGTCCCGCCGTTCCCATCGGACACTTCGTAGGTGAAGCTGTCGGTGCCGTTGAAGCCAGGATCCGGCGTATAGGTGAAGCTGCCGTCGGCGTTCAGCGTCAAGTTGCCGTTGCCCGGTCCGCTGAGCACGCCGGTGACCGTCAGCGTATCCCCGTCGATATCGGTATCACCGTCGAGGACGCCAATGGCGGCGTTGATGGTGATGGAGCCGTCTTCGGCGACGCCATAGCTGTCGTTATCGGCCACCGGGCCGTCATTGGTGCCGGTGACGGTGATGGACAGGGTGGAGGTCGCCGTGCCGCCGTTGCCGTCCGAGATCGTGTAGTTGAAGGTCTCGGTCAGCGTTTCGCCTACGCCGAGCGCCTGGACCGCCGGGTTGGCGCTGTTCAGGGCGTAGCTGTAAGTGCCATCGGCAGCGATGGTGACCGAGCCATAAGTGCCGACCTGGCCACCGGTCGTGGTGACCGTCAGCGCATCACCTTCGACATCGGTGTCGTTGGTCAGCACGTTGCCGGTGACGGGGGCCATGGCATCCTCGGCCACCGTGTTGGTGTCGGCATTGGCCACCGGGCCATCGTTGGTGCCGGCAATGGTGATGGTCAGGGTCGAGGTGGCGGTGCCGCCATTGCCGTCGGAGATCGAGTAGTTGAAGGTCTCCGTCAGCGTCTCGCCGACACCCAGGGCCTGGACCGCCGGGTTGGCGCTGTTCAGGGCGTAGCTGTAGGAGCCATCGG
This sequence comes from uncultured Alphaproteobacteria bacterium, assembly GCA_963851215.1. Classification (GTDB taxonomy): domain Bacteria; phylum Pseudomonadota; class Alphaproteobacteria; order Dongiales; family Dongiaceae; genus DATKFM01. The sequence goes on along the minus strand of CAWKOG010000017.1, from coordinate 298,093 downwards.
CAGCGATGGTGACCGAGCCATAAGTGCCGGCCTGAGCACCCGTGGTGGTGACCGTCAGTGCGTCGCCATCGATATCGGTGTCATTGGCCAGCACATTGCCGAGGACCGGCACCGCGGCGTCTTCGGCGATGGTCGCCGTGTCGGCATTGGCCACCGGGCCGTCATTGGTGCCGGTGATGGTGATGGTCAGCGTCGATGTCGCCGTGCCGCCGTTGCCGTCGGAGACGCTGTAGTTGAAGGTCTCCGTCAGCGTCTCGCCGACGCCGAGCGCCTGGACCGCCGGGTTGGCGCTAATCAGGGCGTAGCTGTAGGAGCCATCAGCAGCGATGGTGACCGAGCCATAAGTACCGACCTGGCCACCGGTTGTGGTGACCGTCAGGGCATCACCTTCGACATCGGTGTCGTTGGTCAGCACGTTGCCGGTGACGGGGGCCACGGCATCCTCGGTCACCGTGTTGGTGTCGGCATTGGCTACGGGGCCATCGTTGGTTCCGGTGATGGTGATGGTCAGGGTGGATGTGGCTGCGCCGCCGTTGCCGTCGGAGATCGAGTAGTTGAAGGTCTCCGTCAGCGTCTCGCCGGCACCCAGGGCCTGGACCGCCGGGTTGGCGCTGTTCAGGGTATAGCTGTAAGCGCCATTGGCGCCGATGGTGACCGAGCCATAAGTGCCGGCCTGAGCACCCGTGGTAGTGACCGTCAGTACGTCGCCATCCACATCGGTGTCATTGGCCAGCACATTGCCAATGACCGGTGCTGCGGCGTCTTCGGCGATAACAGCCGCGTCGGCATTCGCCACCGGGCCGTCATTGGTGCCGGTGACGGTGATGGTGAGCGTGGAGGTGGCTGTGCCACCGTTGCCGTCGGAGATCGAGTAGTTGAAGGTCTCCGTGAGGGTCTCGCCGACGCCCAGCGCCTGGACCGCGGGAATGGCGCTGTTCAGGGCGTAGTTGTAAGTACCGTCGGCAGCGATAGTGACCGAGCCATAAGTGCCGACCTGGCCACCGGTGGTGGTCACCGTCAGCGCATCGCCATCGACATCGGTGTCATTGGCCAGCACGTTGCCGGTGACAGGGGCCGCGGTGTCTTCCGCGATGACAGCCACGTCGGCGTTTGCCAGCGGACCGTCATTGGTGCCGGTGATGGTGACGGTCAGGGTCGAGTTGCTGGTGCCACCGTTGCCGTCGGAAATGGCGTAGGTGAAGGTCTCCGTCAGCGTCTCGCCGACACCCAGCTGCTGGACGACCGGGTTGGCGCTGTTCAGAGCGTAGCTGTAGCTGCCATCCGCGGCGATGGTGACGGAACCATAGGCACCGGCCTGAGCGCCTGTGCTAGTGACCGTCAGCGCATCCCCATCCACATCCGTGTCGTTGGTCAGGACGTTGCCGGTGACCGGGGCCGCGTCTTCGGCGATAACAGCCGCGTCCGCGTTCGCCACCGGGCCGTCATTGGTGCCGGTGATGGTGATGGTCAGGGTCGAGGTGGCCGTGCCGCCTTGGCCGTCCGCGACGGAATAGGTGAAGGTCTCGGTGAGTGTCTCACCGACGCCCAGCGCCTGGACCGTGGCATTGCCGTTGTCGAGCGCGTAGCTGTAGGTGCCGTCGGCATTGAGCGTCAGCGTGCCGAAGCCGCCCGGCTGGTTGCCCGGGTTCGACACCGTCAGGATGTCGCCGTCGGCGTCCGTATCGTTGGTCAGGACGTTGCCGGTGGCCGGCGCTGCGGCGTCTTCGGCGATAACAGCCACATCGGCGTTCGCCACCGGATCGTCGTTCACGCCGCCGACATTGATCGTCACCGTGGCGGTATCGATGCCGCCGTTGCCGTCGGAAACCTCGTAAGTGAAGCTGTCGATGCCGTTGAAGCCGGGATCCGGCGTATAGGTAAAGCTGCCGTCGGGGTTCAGCGTCAGCGTGCCGTTACCCGGCCCGCTGAGCAAGCCGGTGACCGTCAGCGTGTCCCCGTCGGTATCAGTGTCGCCATTGAGCACGCCATTGGCGGCATTGATGGTGACGGAGCCGTCTTCGGCGACGCCATAGCTGTCGTCATCGGCCACCGGGGCGTCGTTGATGCCAGTGATGGTGATGGTCAGGGTCGAACTGCTCGTGCCGCCGTTGCCGTCGGAGATGCTGTAGTTGAAGACCTCCGTCAGAGTCTCGCCGATGCCCAGCGCCTGCACGGTCCCATTGCCGTTGTCGAGCGCGTAGCTGTAGCTGCCGTCGCCGAAGATGGAGATCGTGCCGTAGCTGCCGGTTTGCGCGCCGGTCGGCGTGACTGCCAGGCCGTCGCCGTCAGCATCCGTGTCGTTGGCGATCAGGTTGCCGGTGACCGGGACCGCGTCATCTTCCGCGATGGTCGCCACATCGGCATTGGCCACCGGGCCGTCATTGCTGCCGGTGATGGTGATGGTCAGGGTCGAGGTTGCCGTGCCGCCATTGCCGTCGGAGATTGAGTAGTTGAAGGTCTCCGTCGCCGTTTCGCCGACACCCAGAGCCTGAACCGCCGGGTTGGCGTTATCCAGGGCATAGCTGTAGCTGCCGTCAGCCGCGATAGTGACAGACCCATAGCTGCCCGGCTGGAGACCCGTGGTGGTGACCGCCAGGGCGTCGCCGTCCACGTCCGTATCGTTGACCAGGACGTTGCCGGTAAGCGGCGCGGCCGTGTCTTCCGCGATGACAGCCACATCGGCATTCGCCACCGGGTCGTCATTGGTGCCCGTGATGGTGATGGTCAGGGTGGAGGTCGCCGAACCGCCATTGCCGTCGGCGACGATGTAGGTGAAGGTCTCTGTCAGAACCTCGCCGACAGCCAATCCCTGGACGGCCGGATCGCCATTGTCGAGGCTGTAGCTGTAGCTGCCGTCGCCATTCAGCGTAAGTGTTCCATGGCTGCCGGGCAGCGTGCCTGAATTGGTGACGGAGAGGGTATCGCCCTCCGCATCCGTATCGTTATCAAGCACATTACCGGTGACGGGCGCGATTTCGTCTTCCGCGATCGTTGCCGCATCGGCGTTCGCCACCGGGCCGTCATTGGCGCCGCTGATGATGATGGTCAGCGTGGAGGTGGAGGTACCGCCGTTGCCGTCGGAGATGCTGTAAGAGAATGTCTCCGTCACCGTGTCGCCGACGCCAAGCGCCTGCACGGCCGGGCTGGCGTTGTCGAGAGCATAGCTGAACGTGCCGTCGGCGTTGATGGTGACCGTGCCGTAGGTCCCGGCCTGGGCGCCGGTGGTGGTCACGGTCAGGGCGTCGCCATCCGGATCCGTGTCATTCGCGAGCACATTGCCGGTGACCGGTGCGGCATCTTCAGTGATTGTCCCCACATCGGCATTGGCGACCGGACCGTCATTGGTGCCGGTGATGGTGATCGTCAGGGTGGAGCTGGAGGCGCCGCCCTGGCCGTCGGAGATGAAGTAGGTGAAGGTCTCGGTCAGCGTCTCGCCATTGCCCAGGCCCTGCACAGCCGGGTTGCCATTGTCGAGGCTGTAGCTGTAGCTGCCGTCACCATTCAGCGTGAGCGAGCCATAGCTGCCGGACTGCAGACCGGTGGTGGTCACCGCCAGCGTATCGCCGTCGATATCAGTGTCGTTGGTCAGGACATTGCCGGAGACCGGGACGATCGTATCCTCGGCCACCGCGTTGGTGTCCGGATTCGCCACCGGACCGTCATTGGTGCCGTTGATCGTGATGGTGATGGCGGCGCTGCTGGTGCCGCCATTGCCGTCGGAAATACTGTAGTTGAACGTCTCGGTCAGGCTCTCGCCGACGCCCAGCGCCTGGATGACCGGATTGCTGCTGTCGAGAACGTAGCTGTAGCTGCCGTCGGCATTCAGCGTCAGGGTGCCATAGCCGCCGGCCTGCGGGCCGGTCGTGGTGACCGTCAGCGCATCGCCGTCCATATCCGTATCATTGGCGAGCACATTGCCGGTGACGGGCGCAATCGCGTCTTCGGCAATTGCCGCCACATCGGCAGTGGCAACCGGGCCGTCATTGGTGCCGGTGATCGTTATCGTGATGGTCGCGGTCTGCGTGCCGCCATTGCCGTCGGATACGGTATAGCTGAAAGTTTCGGTGAAGCTTTCGCCGACGCCGAGGCCCTGCACATCCGGATCGGAATTGTCGACCTCGTAGCTGTAGGAGCCGTCGGAATTGACCGTCAGCCAGCCATGGTCGCTGGGGACCTGGATGCCGACATTGCTGTCCACGCCATTGACCCGGATGACCGACAGAGTGCTCGTCGGCGACGAATCATTGGTCAGGACATTGCCGCCGGAGATCGCACCGTCTTCGCTGAGGGTCAGCGCGTCGTCGCCGGCGAAGATGCCATTGCTGTTCTCGGCACCCGGGCCGTCTTCCAGTTCGCGATAAGTGACGCTCGGCTCGACGGCCTGATAGTTGAGGGCGGTGGCGTCGAGCACGCCATGGGCGATCAGCGTCGACAGGACCATGCTGGACTGCGGCTGATACACGTGGCGGAAGCCCGAACCGGTGCGATCGACGATCTGCACCGCTTGGCCGGTCTCTTTGAAACAGAACTGCGGCTCGGCTGTGCCGGCCGCCATGCCGACGACGGGGACCGCTTCGAGCAGCGTCAAATTCTTGAGGATGACCATGCCGCCGTTGGGCAGCTCGATCTTGATGCCGTCGGTGGTCGGCTTGATATCGGCTTCGGCGAGGCTGAACGCGAACTGCAGGACGGTGCCGAGCTTCGGATCGACGACGACGGTCTCGCCCGCATCCGGCGCCAGCACGATCGTCGCCGGCGCGAGACCTTGCTGAAGCATGACGCCGCGCTCGCCGCCATCCTTCAGCTTGTCGGGAAGGTCAGCGGGTGACTCGCATTTTTGAAAAGTTGTCTGTTCGCGATTTATGACCGTCATGATCCAATCTTGGTTTTTTTACGACGCCCAATGTTTTTTGAGATGGTGATCGCTACGGCCATGTCGGCAGGCTGCGGCTCCGCGAAGCCAAGTGACCACCAGTGACCCAATATGAATCTTAGTACCGACCAGATTGAGGAATAGTAAATTCGGGGTACGGCGCTGATAGGAATGAATTAATTCTGCTGGCGTAGGGCTATATTCCGACCTCGCAGAAAGGCGCAAAAATGCCGTAAAACAGCGGCCTCGCGTCACTCTCTAGGTTAAATTTCCGTAGAGAAAGATTACCTATCCATTAAACGGACCGGGCATGCGTGCTGCTTCGCGAGCGGCCGCGGCGATGGCGATGACGCAATTGGGAGAGAAACGGTCGGCCCGGTCTAAGTGAGGACGAGATTGCCGTCGGCGATGAGCGTGTTCAGCGACAGGCCGCCGCCGCTGATGATGAAGACATCGTTAAAATGTGCGCCGCCGGCGCTGCCATTGGCGTCGACGCGGACGATCGTGGCGCCGCCGGAGGCCACGCATTGCACGAACTGGCCCTCGTTTCCGGCGGTAAAGCCCAGCAGCATATCGGAAATATCCAGGACATCGCCGCCGGCGCCGGTTTGGAAGTCGGTGATGACGTCGCGGCCCTCATTGAGCGCGTGACGCAGGAACAGGTCGCTGCCGCTGCCACCGGACAGCCTATCGATGCCCAGGCCGCCATCCAGGGTGTCGGCGCCGTCGCCGCCGGTCAGAATGTTAGCGGTGGCATTGCCCCGCAGCAGGTTTGCGTCCGCATTGCCCGTGGCATTGATTGTTCCGCCGCCGATCAGCGCCACATGCTCGATATTGGCGAACCGCGGCAGATTGAGGTCGACGCTGCCCGTCGAGCTGACCGTATCGCTGCCTTCACCGCCGGCTTCGACCAGCATGTCCTTCGCATTATCGATAAAATACCAGTCATCGCCGTCGCCGCCGGTCAGGGTGTCGCGCGCCGCCGCCGCCGTTCAGCGTGTCGTCGCCCAGTCCGCCGGCCAGGCTATTGGCTGCGGCATTGCCGATGATCACGTTTCCAAGATCATTGCCGGTGCCGGAAATGGCCGCCGTGCCGATCAGCGTCAGGTTCTCGATATCGCTGCCCAGCGACAATGTGACGCGGGACTGGATCAGGTCGATGCCCTCGTTGAAAGCTTCAAAGACGGTGTCGCCCGCGATGTCGACAATATAGGTATCGTTGCCGGCGCCGCCGGACATGCTGTCGGCCCCGCCCAGGCCGTTCAGGATATTGTTACCATCATTGCCCAGCAGCTCGTTGGCGGCGGCGTTGCCGTTGCCATTGATATTGAGGCTGCCCAGCAGATGCAGGCGCTCGAACTCGGCGCCCAAGGCCCGGCTGACGGAGGACTTGACCGTGTCGTCGCCGCCGCCGGCGAGCTCGACCACGATGTCGGAAGCCGAGCCGACCATATAAATGTCGTCGCCCTTGCCGCCGGTCATCCGGTCGGCGGCGGCGCCACCGTCCAGCAGGTTCTTGCCGTCGTTGCCGGTCAGGATGTTGGCCCAGCCATTGCCGATGGCATCGATGTCAGCGGCGCCGGTGAGGGCCAGGCGCTCGATCTCCAGATGGGTGGGGGCGCTAAGGTCGAAGGTGACGGCGCTCTTGACCGTATCGACGCCGCCCTTGGCGAGTTCCGTGATCTCGTCGCCGGCATCGTCCACGATATAGGTGTCGTTGCCGGCGCCGCCCTGCATCGTGTCGGCGCCGCCGCGGCCGTCGATCAGGTTCACGCCGATGTTGCCCTTCAACAGATTGCCGTCGGCGTTGCCGGTTGCGCTGGTGTTGCCCACGCCGGTCAACGTGCCGTGATCGATGTTGACGAGGCCGGTGCTGTTGAGGTCGATGGCGAAGATGGAATTGGCGGTGTCGCTGCCTTCGCCACCCAGTTCGGTGATTAATGTCCTTGGCGTTGTCGATGAAATAGACATCGTCACCGTCGCCGCCGGTCATGCTGTCGACGCCGGCGCCGCCATTGAGGGTATCGGCGCCGAGCCCGCCGGTCAGGCTGTTGCCAGCGGCGTTGCCCGTGATCAAGTTCGCGCCGTCATTGCCGGCGCCGGTGATTGCCAGCTTGCCGGTCAGCAGCAGGGTCTCGATCTCAGAGCCCAAAGTGAAATTGACGCTCGACTGAACGATATCCGCGCCTTTGCCGGGATCTTCCGTCACGCTGTCGCCGGCATTGTCGACTATGTAGGTATCGCTGCCGTCGCCGCCGGCCATGGCATCGGCGCCGGTCATGCCGTTCAGCAGATTGTTGCCGCCATTGCCCAGCAGCTCGTTGCCCAGCAGATTGCCGGTGCCGTTGATGCCGGCGGCACCTTGCAGATGCAGGCGCTCCAATTCAGCGCCCAGGATCCAGGTCACAAAGGATTGGACCGTGTCGTCGCCGTTGCCTGATGTCTCCGTGACGATGTCGGCGGCATTGTCCACGACATAGACATCGTTGCCGCCGCCGCCGATCAGCCGGTCTGCCGCGGCGCCGCCATCCAGCAGATTGCCATTGCCGTTGCCGGTCAAGATGTTGGCGTAGGCGTTGCCCTTGCCATTGATCGCGTCGCCGCCGGTCAGCGTCAGGTTCTCGATCTCGATCAGCGCGCCCAGGCTCAGATCCAACGTGATGCTGCTCTGGATCAGGTCGATGCCGCCCTTGGCCGCCTCGATGATCGAGTCGCTGCCGTCCTCGATGATGTAGGTGTCATTGCCGGCGCCGCCGGCCAGCGTATCCGTGCCGAGTCCGCCTGCGAGCTTGTTGGCGCCGGCATTTCCCAGGATGTCATTGTCGAGCTCATTGCCGGTGCCGTTGATCGCGCCGGTGCCGGTCAGCGTCATGTCCTCGATCTCGGTGGCGAGGATCATGCTGACGTTGCTCTGCACCCTGTCGTCGCCGCCGCCGGGAAGTTCGATCGCCAGATCGCCGATGTTGTCGAGGATGAAGACGTCATCATCAACGCCGCCAGTCAGCGTATCCGCGCCGCCGCCGCCGTTCAGCGTGTCGTTGCCGTCGCCGCCATCCAGATGGTTGACGCCTAGATTGCCAGCGATGGCATTGCCGTTGCCGTCGCCGGTGCCGGTGATGGCGGCCGAGCCGGTCAGCGTCAGGTTCTCGAAATTGCCGGAAAGGACATAGGCAACGGCGCTCTGCACGGTATCGATGCCCTGGCCGGCCAGCTCGACGATGACATCGGCTGAGTTGTCGACGACATAAGTGTCATTGCCGTCGCCGCCGGTCAGCGTGTCCACGCCGGTGCCGCCGTTCAGGGTGTTGTTGCCGCTGGTGCCCTCGATCACGTTTCCGAGGGTATTGCCGGTGCCATTGATATTGCCCGTGCCGGTGAGGAACAGGTTCTCCACATTCGCCGACAGCGCATGGCTGACTGTCGAATGGACGATATCGAAGCCGCCGCCCGCCCCCTCGCTGATCGTGCCGCCGGTGATGTAGTAGGTATCGTCGCCGCCGAAGCCGAAGAACTTGTCGGTGCCGCCGCCGCCGTTGAGGATGTTGGCGGCGTCGTTGCCGTAGATGGTGTCGTTCTTCTTGCCGCCGGTGGCGTTCTCGATCACCACGTTGTAGGCGACGGCGGTCTGCGCCTCGACGCCATCGACGGTGGCGTTGCCATGCCTGCTGAAGCCGCCTTGGCGCAGATCGATGGTGACGGCGAAATTCAGGCCGGCGGCCGAGATGATGTCGATGCCGCCGGCATCCCAGATCGTGCGCACCGCATTGTCGTCGGTGAGCTGATAGACATCGTCGCCCGTGTGATAGGTCATGTTGGCGCCGTAGATCTGCTGGATCGCCAGGATATCCAGCGGCATCGGCGTCGCCTGATGGCCGGCGCTGATCTTGGTGCCGATGTCGTTGTAGCTCATGACGGACCACAGGCCGTCGTCCTTGCCTGCCATATTGAGTTCGGCGAATGTCGGCCGGCCGTTGCCGCCATCGTCATGGGGATGCTTCAGGCCGATCGCATGGCCGATCTCGTGCAGGATGACGGCGAAGCCCAGGCTGCCGGCATTCAGGTAGTCGAACTCCTGCTGCATGTCGTCGAAATAGATGTCGCCTTCCGGCTTCGCATAGTTGCCGCGGTACAGGCTCATGTTGTAGAGCCCGTCCACATCGCTCAGCCAGCCGTCGCCGGTATCGGAATCCGGGAAGACGCCGATGCCCAGCGCGCCGAACTCATTCACCAGTTCGTCGCCGGTCAGGGTGATCGCCAGGTCGGCGGTGCTCTGATAGGCGTGCTGGCCGGAGCTGATCTGGGTGAAGGTGACATTGGCCACTGCCGCCCAGGCCGCAAAGGAATTCTGGATCGCCGCCGTGAAGGCCGGCGTTATATTTCCGTCGCCCAGTTCATGCAGCGAATAGGTCAGGTTGCGCGGCCCGGAAAACTGCCAGGAGCCGCCCTCGACAAGCCCGTCGATCAACGGGTTGCCGGTGATCGCAACCGAGTCCTTTACTGGCGTTGCCATGGCGATGTTCTGCCGCGCTGTCCTTGCTGCCGCGTTGACGGGTCATTTTCGGGGGCTTGGCCGATGGCGCGGCGCCGCGGCAATGCGGCAAATTCTCCGGCGACATCAGGCGGTTGCACCTGACTCGCCGATTGTGGAGGAGCGCCGTAAATATTGCCTGAATCGGCAATCGCCGTTTTATTTCAGGACCTTGCCATCAAAGCTCCAGAGGCCCCGGCGGTCCTCGATCTCGATCACCCAGAGATCGGGGTCGCGCTGCAGGGCGCGGCCGACATAGGCCTCGGCATCGGCGGGATTTGCAGCCTGCCCTTGCAGGGCCTGCATCCAGGCGGGATTTCCGTCGCTGTCGCGGGTTTGCGTCAGGATGCGGCAGGTCTCATCGGCGGCGACGATCTTCAGGATGATGGCGCCGCCATGGGCATCGCCCCGGCGCAGGAGCACGGCGGGAAAGCCCTCGCTGTTCCAGCGGCGAAGCTGGGCATGCACCCAGACATCGGCGGGCAGGCGGTCGTCGCTCACGGTGACCGGTTCGCGGCGTCAGTCGCAGCAGAAGGCGCGGCCTTCGGCATCCAGCGCTTCGCTCAGCTCGACCGACTGTTTCGGCGCCGCGGCCGTGGCAGGATTGGGCGGCATCAGGTCGAACGGCCCGGCGGCCCCGCCTGGCGAGTCCTTGTATACGCCATCGGCGCGCCAGACGGTCGGCCCATACATCGGGATCTCGCCATGGATCAGTCCGCCGGCTGCATCGACCTGGAGGATGCGCGCCTCCGTGCGCCCGCGCGTCCGCAGCGTCATCCCCGGTTTGCAGATGGCCAGAAAGTCTGTCGCCTCGGTCATTGCCCTAGCCGCCAAAATAGTCCGCGCCCAATAACCTAGGCGCACAGATATCGCCGGGCAATGATTGCGCGAAAGCCAGTGTGGTGCCGGCGGCGAGCGCCTAATGCGCTGTCATCACATATTCGCGCAGGGAGTCGACTTCATGCGCCGCCTCGTCGAGCCGGTATTTCACCACGTCGCCGATGCTGATGACGCCCAGCAGGCGGCCCTCTTCGACCACAGGCAGATGGCGGATGCGCCGCGCCGTCATGGTCGCCATGATGTCGGCGATCAGGTCCGTCGGCTGGCAGGTCATCACCTCGCGGGTCATCAGCGAACCCACGGTCATCGTCGTCACGGCGGCGCCATGCTTCGCCATGCCAGAGACGATATCCCGTTCCGACAGGATCCCGGCGATCTTGCCGGCGGCATCCAGGATCAGCACCGCACCGATGCGGTTTTCGTGCAGCATCCGGCTGATATCCGACACCAGCATCTCGGACTTGGCATTGAAGACCCGGTTGCCCTTGTTCTTCAGGATGTCGCGTGCATGCATCTATCGCCTCCAAATTCCTGTAGGCGCAAGTTTAGCGCCTGCGATCCAACGGATCGGCCGGACGAGGCGTAGGCGGCCCCGTCGACCGCGCACCTGAACGAGGACTATAGAACCTTCGCCCGCGTCACGCTATCGTGATTGGCTCCGGCATCCGGCATGCCCAAAAAATCACACCAACAGAGATATTTAGAGCCTTCCGCCGCTGCGGCGGCGGGGCGTTCCAGAGGGAGGAAGACAATGTCACAGCCTGTCGTTCACGGCCCCGCTTACAGCACCTATACCCGCACGGTCCGGCTCGCCCTGGAAGAGAAGGGCGCGGGCTACAAACTGGACGAGGTCGATGTTCTCAAGGGCGCCGGACAGGATCCGGCGCACCTGGCCCGCCAGCCCTTCGGCAAGGTCCCGGCCTTCAGCCATGACGGCATGACGATGTACGAGACTTCGGCCATCACCCACTATGTCGACGATGTGGTGCCCGGCCCGAAGCTGCAGCCGGGCGATGCCAAATCCCGCGCGCGCATGAATCAAATCATGGGAGTTGTCGACAGCTATGCCTATCCGTCGATGATCTCCGTGGTGTTCCAGCGGGTGGTCAATCCGCTGCTGGGCGCGCCCGTGGATGAGAAGGCGGTGGCCGATGCCAAGCCCAAGGCGGAGAAATCGCTGGAAGCGATCGAAGCGCTCGCCGATGGCAGCGGGCCGTTCCTCCTCGGCAAGGATCTCAGCCTGGCCGATCTCTATGTGGCGCCGCTGATGGAGTATTTCTCGGCGACGCCGGAGGGCAAGGCGGCGCTATCCAAGTCGCCTCGGGTCAAGCGCTGGCTCGAACAGATTTCCAACCGTCCGAGCGTCGTGAAAACGCGGCCGAAGCTCGGCTAGGGCGCGCGCTATCAGGTGCACCCGGGGCGAGGTTGTCGCCCCGGCTGGGGGTCTGTAGTCTGGCGCCTGCACGGATTACAGAAGTACCCCATGGCCAAGGAAACCAGCCGGAATCAGGCATTCCCGCAACCCGTCGATGCGGCCGTGACGCCGCGCTTCGGCGATATCCCCACCTTCATGCGGCTGCCCCATACCCGCGATCCGGCGAAGCTGGATATCGCGCTGATCGGCGTGCCCTGGGACGGCGGCACGACCAACCGGGCGGGCGCGCGCCACGGGCCGCGGGAAATCCGCAACATGTCCAGTTTCATTCGCAAGGTGCATCATGTCAGCCGCATCGCGCCCTATGAGCTGGCGCGGGTCGGCGATCTGGGCGACGCGCCCTGCAATCCCATCGACCTGATGGACAGCCTGGGCAAGATCGAGCGGTTCTTTGCCAAGGTCCATGCCGCCGGCTGCCTGCCGATGTCGGCCGGCGGCGACCACCTGATCACGCTGCCGATCTTCCGCGCCATCGCCAAGGACCGGCCGATCGGCATGATCCATTTCGACGCCCATTCCGATACCAATGACCGCTATTTCGGCGACCACAAATACACTCACGGCACGCCGTTCCGCCGCGCGGTGGAGGAGCGGCTGCTGGATCCCAAGCGCACCGTGCAGATCGGCATCCGCGGCTCGATCTACAGTGCCAAGGACATGGAGTTCGCCGAAACCTCGGGCATGCGCGTCATCTATATGGAGGAGTTCACCAAGCTCGGCGTGGACAAGGTCATCAAGGAGGCACGCCGCGTCGCCGGCAAGGGGCCGACCTATGTCAGCTTCGATGTCGATGGCCTGGATCCGGTCTATGCACCGGGCACGGGCACGCCGGAGATCGGCGGAATGACCACCTTGGAAGCGCAGCATGTGATCCGTGGCCTGCAGGGATTGAACCTGATCGGCGGCGATGTGGTGGAGGTGTCTCCGCCCTTCGACCCCAGCGGCAACACGGCCCTGGTGGGCGCCACCATCATGTTCGAGATCTTGTGCATCCTCGCCGATGCGGTGGCGCGGCGCGGAAAACGGGACTAGCCTGGAGTTCAAGCGCTGTTGAGGCGCGGTTAAATAAGCAGCAAACGGGGAGAGGAAACATGAAAACGCGTGGGCTATCGACGATTCTTGTGGCGTTGGCGATTTCCGCGGCCGGCTTTGCCGGGCCCGCCGCGGCCGACGACACCATCAGCTGCGCCTATCCGTTCTGGCCCGGCTTCGCGCCGGTGCATCTGGCGAACGAGTTGGGCTATTTCGCCGAAGAGGGCCTCACGGTCAACGAGACCTTCGATGACGACCGCAGCAATGTCCTGCCGGCGCTGGAGCGCGGGGACATCCAATGCGACATGCGCACGGTGGGTGAGCATCAGGGCCGTCCGCGCACGCCGGAAACCCAGGGCACGATCATCGGCACCATCGACATTTCGCTCGGCGGCGATGGCGTGGTGGCAGACGGTTCGATCAAGACGGCGGCGGACCTGAAGGGCAAGGTCTTCGCCGCGGAGCCGAACGTGCCGGCGCGCCTGCTGGCCCAGCTCGCGCTCAAGGAACATGGCCTCACTTTCGCCGATCTGGAGGTACGCGACATCGCCTCGGCAGATGCCATCGCCGTGTTCGCCGATCCGACAGTCGCGGCGGCCGCGACTTATGAGCCGACGCTGACCCAGGCGCTGAAGGCCAGCAACAAGGAAGGCGCCCATATCCTGGTGTCGTCCCGGGATTATCCCGGCTTGATCACCGACGTGATCGTGGCGCGCACCGAGGATCTGAAGGCCAATCCGGAGCAGTACCGGAAGTTCCTGCGCGGCATCTACCGGGCCATCGACTATTTCAAGACCAACCGCGCGGACGCCATCAAGATCATGGCGCCGCACTTCAAGCTGTCGCCGGAAGAGTATGAAGAGCTGCTGCTGAACCTGGAATACACGCCCTATGAGCAGGCGGTGGAGTATCTGGGCACCAACGGCCAGCGCGGCAAGATGCATGATCTCTTCGATACGGTCATGCTGCTCAATATCGAGAATGGCGCCGCTGACGTGAAGCTCGACTCCAACCAGCAGATCGACAATTCCATCATCACCGATCTGTTCAAGGATCATAAGCGCTAGGGCGCTTCGGCTCGCCAAGGTGGCCGAGAACAGCTCATCGCCGGAAACGCCGGATGAGGGGGCAGGGCCGCGCGCCGGCGCGGATCCTGCGCCCGCGCCGCCGCCGCCGTCGGTCTGGGAATCCCTGACCGGATTTCGCGGCACCACCAGCCGCAGGACCGATGTCTATGTCGGCATCGCCGGTTTTGCGTTCCTGCTGGTTCTGTGGTCGATGGCAACGACCTTCGGCTGGGTCGGGCCGAGCTTCCTGGCCTCGATCCCCGAGGTCATTGTCAGGCTATACGGCATGTTCGCAGGACACAATGTAGGCCACAGCTTCGCCTGGGATATCACGATCAGCATCTACCGCGTGGGCGCAGCGTTTCTGCTCTCGGCCGTCATGGCGATCCCGCTGGGCATCCTCATGAGCTCCTATCGCATCGTGAACGGCCTCAGCGAGCCGGTCGTCGATTTCATCCGCTATCTGCCGGTGCCGGCGCTGGTGCCGCTCACTGTCATCTGGCTCGGCATCGGCGAGACGTCGAAGATAGCACTGTTGTGGATCGGCACCTTCTTCCAGCTCGTGCTGCTGATCGCCGATGACGCGCGGCGCGTGCCGCGGGAATACATCGAGATCGGCATGACCGTCGGCGCCAGGCCGCGCTCGGTGCTGCGCCATATCATCCTGCCGGCCATGCTGCCCAACATGGTGGACAATCTGCGCATTACGCTCGGCTGGTGCTGGACCTATCTGATCGTCGCCGAGATCGTCGCCGCCAATTCGGGCATCGGCTATGTCATCATGGCGTCCCGGCGCTATGGCGCCGTCGATACGATCTTCGCCGGCATTCTCACCATCGGCGTCATCGGCCTGGCGACAGACCAGGCGATCCGCTGGTTCCATCGGCGCTATTTTGCCTATCTGCGCTAGGGCAAGCCGTGGCCGCACCTCAGCCTTTCATCGCCATCGAGCGGGTCAGCAAGTCGTTTCAGACGGATGCACGCACGACGCCGATTCCGGTTATCGACGATATCTCCATCGCCATCGACAAGGGCGAGCTGATCGTCTTTCTCGGTCCTTCCGGCTGCGGCAAGACCACGCTGATGCGCATCGTCGGCGGGCTGGAGACGGCGAGCGCCGGCCGCGTCCTCATCGGCGGCAAGCCGGTGACCGGCCCGGACCGGCAGAAGGGCATGGTGTTCCAGTCCTATTCCTCGTTTCCCTGGCTCAACGTCATCGAAAATATCCGCTTCGGTCTTAAGTTCCGCGACGATCTCGATGAGGCCGAGAAAGAGCGGCGGGCGCGGCATTACTTGGAGCTCGTGGGCCTCAAGGGCTTCGAAAGCTATTACGTCAACAGGATCTCCGGCGGCATGCGCCAGCGAGTGGCCATCGCCCGCACCCTGGCGGCGGGACCGGACGTGCTGCTGATGGACGAACCGTTCGGCGCGTTGGACGCCCAGAACCGCGATTTCCTCCAGGCCCAGCTCGACGTCATCCAGCGCAGCGAGCAGAAGACCATCATCTTCGTCACCCACGATGTGGAGGAGGCGGTGTTCCTGGCCGACCGCATCTTCATCTTATCCGCCCGCCCGGCGCGCATCCTGCGGGAAGTGCGCGTCACCGATTATCTGCCGCCGGAACGGAACCTAGAGACCAAGGACAGCGAAACCTTTTTCAAACTGCGCAACCAGATCCTCGGCATCACCCGCGCCCAGGCGCTGCGCACCGAACAGATCATGATGGCGGAAAGGCCGGTCCCATGAGCAACTTCGATTTCACGGGCAAGCGCGTGCTGGTCACCGGCGCCAGCCACGGCATCGGCGCGGCGGTTGCGACGGCCTTTGCCGAGGCGGGCGCCGATCTGGCGATTCTCTCCAGCACCAAGGACATCATCGCGACCGGCAAGGACATCGCCGCCGCGGCGGGACGGCCGGTGACGGCGGAGGTCTGCGACATCACCGATCGCGCAGCGGTCAAGCGCGTCGTCGGCGGCTTCGGCAAGCTCGACGTGCTCGTCAACAATGCCGGGCTGGAGCTGATCACGCCGATCCTTGAGCCCGGCGACGAAGTGGAGAAAGCCTTCGAGCGCATTATCCAGATCAATGTCATCGGCACCTACTATGTGACCCGCGAGGCCGTGAAATCGATGCAGGCGGGCGCCAGCATCGCGCTGACCGCCTCAGTGTGGGGCAAGACCGCGGCGGCGGAGTTTTCCGCCTATGTCACTTCCAAGCACGCCAATATCGGTTTCATGCGCACGATGGCAAAGGAGCTGGGGCCGCGCGGCATTCGCGTCAATGCGGTCTGCCCCGGATGGGTGAAGACTCGCGCTGCCATGCGCTCGCTCGCGAACATGTCGAAGCGCTCCAAGCGCTCGGAGCAGGATCTGTTGAGCGAGCTGTTCGCGACACAGTGCCTGACCGGCCTGATGGAGCCGGAGGATGTGGCCAGCCTCTATCTCTTCCTCGCGTCGGATGCCGCGAAGAATATCACCGGCCAGGCCTATAACGTCGACCGCGGCGAGGTACTGTCGTGAGCGGCAAGATTGCCGGGCAGCGGGCGCTGGTGACGGGTGCCGCCTCCGGCATCGGCCGGGCCATCGCGATTGCGTTGGCGGGCGCCGGCGCCAATGTCGCGCTCGTGGACCGCGCCGACGACATGACCCTGGCCGGCGTTGCACAGGCCATCGAACAGGCCGGCGGCCGCGCCTTTGCGCTACGCGCCGATATTGCCGATGAGGCGCGCGTGCTGGCGGTTTTCGCCGAAGCTCTGCCCCGTCTCGGCGGCCTGGACATTCTGGTCAATTGTGCCGGCATGCTGTTCGAGAAGCCGCTGCTGGAAACCACGGCGGAGGATTTCGACCGGCTAATGGCGGTCAATCTGCGGGGCACCTTCCTGGTCGGCCGCGAGGCTTTGCGCGCCATGGTCAAACAGAAACGCGGCCGCGTGATCAACATCGCCTCCGAGCTCGCCTATCTCGGCCGCGCCGAATTCTCGGTCTACTGCGCGTCGAAAGGCGCGGTGGTCTCGCTGACCCGCTCCTGGGCGCGGGAATTTGCGCCCGACATCCTGGTCAACGCCATCGCTCCCGGCCCCGTGGATACGCCGCTGCTCGACCTCGCGAGCATGAGCGCGGAAACTCGCGCCAAGGAAGCCGATATCCCCTTGGGCCGCATCGGCCGGCCGGAAGAGATCGCCGTCGCCGCCCTGTTCCTCGCCGACCCCGCCAACAGCTTCATGACCGGGCAGTGCATCAGCCCGAACGGCGGGGCGGTGATGCTCTAGGGCTGTCGGACGACATTCCTAAATCCTCCGAGCCTGCGAATCTGCTTTCGCGCGCCGATTCTGTGACGAAAATCACTGTGCTCCGCCGCCAGCGATGGAATGACGGTTGCCGGTCGTATTTGCTGATCTCGTGATCGATGCGGCAATTCCTGGGGAGATGTTCATGCGCAAGATTGCCGTCGTTGTCGTCTTGGCCATCCTCGGATTGTCCATCGCCTCTCCCGGGAGGGCGCAAGAGGGGGAATCGGTGCGTGTTGCCACCTTTAATGCCTACCTGCTATCGCCGATTTTCCGCTGCCCCAACGCCAACTTCCTCGATTGCCTGGGACAGACACAGCTCGAGACCGGCCTCTGGGCGAACGCTGTCGTCGAAGCAATCCTCAAGGACACCAGCCGGTTCGATATCATCGCCATCAATGAGGCCTGGGACCCCGTCGCCAAGGATATCCTCGTGGATCGGCTGCGGGACGACTATCCGAACATCGTCAGGGAAATCGATGCCGACTTGGTCCAGGTGCGCGCCGCGGCCTTGTTGGAGATTGCCAACAAGATAGGTCCAGACGTCGTGTCGGCGATCTATGGAGTTCCCATTGTCAAGGTCAATGGTGAGGACAGCGGCCTCATGCTGTTCGCGAACGATAAGTTTGAGGTCATCCCTTTGCCCGATCCGCTTTACCAATGGGGCGACGATCCAGGTGAAGAGCTGGATGCGACAGCAGGAGATGTTGCTTTCACGCTTTTCGACAAATGTGGCGGGTTCGACTGCATGTCTGCAAAGGGCGCAGCGATGATCAGGCTTCGTCACAAGCCCAGCGGCCGGATCTACAACGTCGCATGGACGCATATGCAAGCCGACAATTTTGCCAAAGACGAGCTCTATCCGGTCCAACGCCGCGCCCAGTTCGATCAGATTCAGGATCTCATCAAGGCTACGCTGGCGCCGCTGTCAGAAAGCGAGGTGCGCCAGCAGCGCATCCTGCTGATGGGCGATCTTAACGTACCAATGTTGCATATGCCCGTGCCGTCTCCGCCACAGTCGGAATGGGACAGCTTGTTCAATGACGGCAACAGCTACTTCACTTATCCACTCTATGAGGCTTGGTCACAAACCACCTCGAAGGCTGATTTCGGCCTCACCAACTATGTCGATGGGGAGCGCTTTGACTATATTCTCGCATCTCCGGAACGTTACGCGACCGGCGGTATCGAAGGGCCGATTTGCGTTCAGCATATGACAGTGCCGGTGGATTTCGTCGCCCTCCCCAGCGATCACAATATGGTGCATGCCGATCTCAACCGCGGTTTTTACCACTGTCACCCACAGATCGCCTACGAAGTGAAGCTGCAGAAGTTCGAAAGCGGCGGCCGGCCGGTGGAACAGCAGGTCATCAATCTCGAAGATGGCGACGACGTCACGCAGATCATAGCGCCGGGAACGATGCAGTGGTTCCATGTGCTGAAGGAGGCCGGCACCTATTCCATCGGCACCTATGCGGATACCGCAGATAGCGAAGCCGTTGCCTTCGAAGTCTATTTGCCGACCGACCTGACAACGCCGGTTTCCCGCTACTACGGGGATCGCCGCCGGATTCTCTTCAACGAACGGGAGTTCAAGACAGAGACCTTTGTCCTCCCGAACGAGTTCTATATTCGTACCCATGCCTATGGCGTCAATTATACGGGCAACTACGAGCTGCTCGTGCGCCGTCACAACTGCGCCTCAAAGGAGGAAGCTTGTCCGCTGCAGCCGGGGCACATTCAGAGCGCCACGCTCACCAAGGCCAACAGCCTCTTCGGCAAGCAGAATGAGGCCTGGTTCGAGTTCGATGTCGTCGGCACTTCGAGTGCGGGCGTCGACCAGACAATCACCTTGACGGCGCGGAACCTTCAGGAAGGCGGCAATTTCACGGCGGAAATCGAGGATCTCGACGACACCAGCGGAGGCGCCGCGCCGCCGCCCCTGGTGTCCGGCACCACCCATCGATTCGTTTCGCCCATGGGCCCCGGCTCGACCGGCTTCCTGGTGATCCGGCAAGCGCAAGCTACTGCGGAAAACATCGTTGTCTCCGCGCAAATGGACACCAACATCCGGTTTGTGGAGTTTCAGGCGCTCGCCTGCGAGGACGAAACGAACCCGGAGTTCGGCTCCGACGAGATTTTCACCGATGTCACCATCGATGGTGCGATTTCGCGGTTTCCCGCCGCCGGCGAAATTGAGTACGACTGCGACGATAACATCGACTCCGAGAACTGGTCCGGGGTATTTGGATTGGCGGCAATCAGCTTTGTCGACTCCGTCGGCGTCAGACTCATCGAAGGCGACGATGCCACGCCGAATGATTCCAGCCGCTTCCAGCCATTGCCACCATTGGGTCCGAACGAGACTGTGCGCGAGGCCCTGACAAAAGAGAAAGCCATGAGATGGCAGTTCGAAGGCGGAAAGTACTATCTTACCTACGTGCTTCGCATGCGCAGGAACGAGCCGGTCAAACCCTAGGCGTAGGCCTGCCGTTGATGGCCTAGGGGCGGATACCGAACGTCTCGTTGAACCCGCGCTGGCCTTTCGGCGTGATCTCCACCGCGCGGGTGCCTTTTAGCCGCCGCACCCAGCCTTTCTCGAGATAGTGATCCAGCAGCGCCGAGCCGATGGCGCCGGCCAGATGGGGGCGGCGTTCGCTCCAATCCAGGCAAGGGCGGCAGAGCATGCGCCGTTGCCGCTGGCCCGGCGCCACGGTCACGCCATCCACCTCGACGCCGAGACGCCGCAGCAGGGCCGCGCCTTTGCCGGTCACCAGGCCGCCATCGCCGGCCAGCTCCACATGGCCGCCGGCCACCAGGGCATCGGCGACCGCCACGGCCCAGCGCCCGGCCAGATGGTCGTAGCAGGTGCGCGCCGTGCGCAGCGCCGCGTCCCGCGGGCCGACCACCACCTTCCGCTTCGGCGGATTGAGGGCCGACGCCACCTGCATGATGCCTTCCATCATCTGCGCAATCGCGGGACTGGCCAGCCGGTGATAGCGGTGGCGGCCCTGCTTCTCGAGGATCAACAGCCCCGCCGTGGTCAATCGCGACAGGTGCCCGCTCGCCGTCTGCGGCGTCACGCCGGCGGTTTCCGCGAGCTCGGACGCCGTGAGGGCGCGGCCGTCCATCAGCGCATTCAGCATGGCGGCGCGGGCGGGGTCTCCGGCCAAGGCGGCGATTTCGGCGAAGGCGGCATTGCTGGACATGAAAGATCCTCCGGCTGGTAGCTGTGCATCATAGAGCGCACGCGACCGCCATAGTTCGGTCGAAACCGTAGCATGCCCGGTTGGCAACTGCCAGACATGGGCGATGACCTCCGCCCCCGATCCACAGATACTCGGAGCACAGATCGCCACCCAGCAGAGCGGTGGTCTTTTCTATGGCTGGCGCGTCGTCGGCGCCGCCTTCATCCTCGCCATCTTCGGCTGGGGCGTCGGTTTCTATGGCCCGCCGGTCTATCTCCACGCCGTGCAG
This sequence comes from uncultured Alphaproteobacteria bacterium, assembly GCA_963851215.1. Classification (GTDB taxonomy): domain Bacteria; phylum Pseudomonadota; class Alphaproteobacteria; order Dongiales; family Dongiaceae; genus DATKFM01. The sequence goes on along the minus strand of CAWKOG010000017.1, from coordinate 277,555 downwards.
GAGGCCCGCGGCTGGTCCCTGGCGCTGGTCTCCACGGCGGTCACCGTCCATTTCGTCATCGGCGCGCTGGTGGTGGCCAATTTGCCGGCGCTCTACCGCGGCTTCGGCCTGCCGGCCGTCACCAAGGCCGGTGCCGTTTCGCTGGCGGTCGGCGTCTTCGGCTGGGCTGCTGCGGATGCGCCCTGGCAACTGTTTGTTGCAACGATCTTCAGCGGCGCCGGCTGGGTCGCCATGGGCGCCGCCGCTGTCAACGCGATCGTCTCGCCTTGGTTCATGCGCGGCCGCCCGGCGGCGCTCGCTTCGGCCTATAACGGCGCCAGCATCGGCGGCGTGATCTCCGCGCCGCTCTGGGTTGCCGCGATCGGTTGGCTCGGCTTTGCATCGGCCGCAGCGCTGATCGGCATCGTCATGGTAGCCGTGATCTGGATCCTCGCAAGCTGCTTCTTCTTGCGCACGCCGCAGCAGATGGGTGTGCTGCCAGACGGCGGCGTTGCCGGCGCCCCGTCTCCCGCGGGTGCGCAGCCGCAGGCACTGCCGCTTCCTGGCATGCCGCTATGGCGCAGCGCGAAGTTTCTCAGCCTCGCCGCCGCCATGGCCCTCGGCCTCTTCGCGCAGATCGGCCTCATCGCCCATCTCTTCTCACTGCTCGTGCCGCCGCTCGGCACGCAATATGCCGGCTGGGCGATGGGACTGGCGACGGCTTGCGCCATCGGCGGTCGCACGCTAGTCGGCTGGTTCATGCCAGCGGGTGCCGACCGCCGGTTGATCGCCTGCGCCAGCTATGCCGTGCAGATCGTGGGATCCCTGGCGTTCCTCGGCGCGGCGGGTCAAAACATTCCGCTGCTGCTGCTGGGCGTCGTTCTGTTCGGCGCCGGCATAGGCAATGCCACGTCGCTGCCGCCCCTGATCGCCCAGGTGGAATTCGCCAAGGAGGACGTCCAGCGCGTCGTCGCCCTCATCGTTGCGATGGGGCAGGGCACCTACGCCTTTGCCCCCGTGGTTTTCGGCTTGATGCGCGGGATGGCCCCCGATGCGGCGGCGAGCGCTGGCGGCGACGTGCCGCTGTTTTTCATCGCCGCGGCCTTCATTCAGGCGCTGGCAATCCTTTGTTTTCTGATCGGCCGCCGTCGCCGTTAGAGCAGCGTCCCCGCGGCAGGCCCGTCAGGGCCTTTGTATATCTGCGCCGATTCTGCTTTTCTCCGCGCCCATGATTCCCATCGCCAAAATTGCCCTCCCAGCTCGGGGAGATCGTCGTGTCCCGGGACAGCGCGACCGGCGCCGTCCGCTACGACCAGGGCCAGATCCATCAAAGCGAGGCCGACGCCGGCGGCGTCAGTCTCGTCGCCTATATTCACGCGGTTTACGATCTGCTGCTGCAGGCCGGCTGCAGCGAGGTGCTGATGATCGGCTGCGGCGGCGGCACCCTTGCGACCATGCTTCACGGGGCGGGCGTGCGAGTGACGATCGCCGACATCGATTCCCAGGCGTTCCGCATCGCCCGGCAGTATTTCCATCTGCCCGCCGATATTGCCTGCCATGCGATGGATGGCGCCGCGTTTCTGCAGTCGAGCACCCGGTGCTATGAAGGCATCGTGCTTGACGCCTATGCGGGCGACCGGCTGCCGCCGCAATTCGCGACGCCGGCGTTTCTGCAGCTCGTGCGCCGCCGGCTTTCCCATCCCGCCGGAGTCTTCATCGCCAACATCCATGTCCTCGATGACGGAGATCCGGCCGCGCGCCGTTACGCCGAACAGATATCCGCAGTCTGGCCGGAAGCCCGCTTGCTGGATGCACCCGGCAGGAAGAAACGAAACGCCCTGGTCCTCGCCGGCGCCGTTGCCACGCTCGACGGCGCCTCGCTCCGCATTGTGCCAGCCTTCGGTGCCGATGAAATTGCCGCGGAACTCGCGGCGTTGCTGTTGCAGAAATAGGGCCGCCGGCCGGCAGCGTGATTTTCCGCCGCCGCCGCCATCAGCAGGCTGTTATCCCTACCACTTGAGGACCATGGCGATGTTTCCCGGCATGCCGCCGGGGTAGTCGAGGATCTGCGCGTGCAGCGTGAAGCCCAGTTGCCGCAGTTCCTTTTCGTAGAATTCATGCGCCTTCTTGGCGAAGCCATCCAATGACTCGGGCCAGTCCGCTTCATTGTTGTTGATCCGCCGCCCCTTGTCGGTGCAGAAGCTCGCCGGAAAAATGAACACCTGAAATTCGCGCTGCCCCTGCTCTGCGGCGCGGCGGATCGCCTTGTTGATGCGTTCCCTGGCTTCCGGCCGGATCTCCCGCCCCAGGAAGGCCTCGCGCATCTGCGCCTGCTCTTCCTCCAGTTTCTTCGCCCGGCTCATATACTCCCGAGCTTTCGCCATATCGGCATCGTCGGCGATCTTCTTGAGGTCATCGGGTCGCAGGATGTCGGTCATAAGCACCTCCCGGTCTCGGTTTCGAGCTGTCGCGGCGTCCTCAGTCGGCTGATGATCGCGCTTCCTCGTTTGACGTGTAACTCAATACTATGAATGATGCCCCCACTATTGACTTGGATCAACCGGCCAATGTCGGAGAGACAGTATTTTCCGTTTCAAGGAGCCAAAGCGGCAAATGCCGCCGATGCCCAACGGAGAGGAAGAAATGGCTAAGAAAAATCAGACCCCGGTCACGAAATCGTCCGGTTCCCGCGGCAAGCTCAAACGCAAGGACTATGACGAGGAGCTGGCCCGGCTCCATGTCGAGCTCGTGAAGCTCCAGGAATGGGTCAAGCGCAAGGGGCTCAAGATCTGCATCCTGTTCGAAGGCAGGGACGGCGCGGGCAAGGGCGGCACGATCAAGGCAATCACCGAGCGGGTCAGCCCGCGCACGTTCCGCGTCTTTGCCTTGCCGGCGCCGACCGAGCGGGAAAAATCCCAGATGTATGTCCAGCGCTATCTGCCCCATCTCCCGGCAGCCGGCGAAATCGTGATCTTCGATCGCAGCTGGTACAATCGCGCCGGCGTCGAGCGGGTCATGGGCTTTTGCACCGATGAACAGGCCAAGAGGTTCATGCAGGCCGTGCCCCTGGTCGAAAAGGCCATCGTTGATTCCGGCGTCATCTTGCTGAAGTACTGGCTGGAAGTGAGCTCCGAGGAACAGACCCGGCGGTTGGAGGAGCGCATCAATGACGGCCGGAAGATCTGGAAGCTGTCGCCGATGGATCTCAAATCCTACAGCCGCTGGCATGACTATTCCCAGGCCCGCGACGAGATGTTCCGGGCCACCGATACCGCCTGGGCGCCCTGGCATGTGGCGCGGTCCAACGACAAGAGGCGGGCGCGCTTGAACATCATTACCCATCTCCTCAGCAAGATCCCCTATGGGGATCTGAAGCGCGAGAAGATCAAGCTGCCGAAGCGGCAGAAGCGCGCCGGCTACCGGGAAATGGACATCACTGGCAAGCTCATCCCGGAGAAATTCTGACTCCCGGCCTCGGCGCTGAGCAGATACGGCCGGTCACGCTGCCGGAGTTGAAGCGGGCCCGCTCTTCGGCGGTTCGGCCTTCTTCCTCCCAAGCCCCTTCAGCTTCTCGCGCAGCCACTGGAAGATGACGTACAGCACGGGAATCATGAAGATGCCGAAGGCCGACGCGAAGATCATGCCGCCGAACACGGCGGTGCCGACGCCGCGCCGGCTCAGCATCGACGCCCCCTCTGCGACCACCAGGGGATAGAGTCCGGCGATGAAGGCGAAGCTGGTCATCATGACGGCGCGGAAGCGGGTGCGGGCGCCGTCGATCGCCGCCTCGGTGATGCTGACGCCATGCTCCCGCCGTTCCTTGGCGAACTCGATGATCAGGATGCCATTCTTGGCGGCCAGCGCGATCAGCACGACAATGCCGATCTGGGCGTAGATGTTGTTGTCCAGGCCGGCGACCCAGAGCGCCGCCATGGCGCCGAACAATCCCACGGACACCGACAGCAGCACCGGCACCGGGATCGTCCAGCTCTCATACAGCGCCACGAGGAACAGGTAGGCGAACAGCACGGCCAGCGCGAGGATGATGCCCGTTTTGCCGGCCGCTTCCTTCTCCTGCAGTGCCGTCCCCGTCCATTCGTATGAATAGCCTCTCGGCAGCGTGGCGTTGGACAGTTGCTCCATCGCCGCGAGTGCTTCTCCGGAGCTGCGGCCCGGCGCCGGGCCGCCATTGAGGGTGACGCTGCGATAGTTGTTGTAGCGGATGATCGCCTGCGGTCCGACGATCACGCGAGGCTCGGCGATCGAACGAAGCGGCACCATGTCGCCGGCACTGTTGCGCACGTGAATTCGGTAGATGTCAGGCACTTGATCGCGGTCCGCCGCCTCGGCCTGCATATTCACTTGCCAGGTGCGGCCGAAAAGATTGAAGTCGTTGATGTAATAGCCGCCCAGCGTCGCCTGCAGGGCGGTGAACACATCGTTCACCTGGATTCCCAGGGTCTGCACCTTGTCGCGGTCGATATCGAGGTAGAGCTGGGGCGTGTTCGCAGAATAGGTGGTGAAGACCGCCTGCAGCGCCGGATCCTGGTTGGCGGCAAATATCAGGCCTCGTGCGGTCCCGGCCAGATCGACCGGGCTGCCGCCCTGAAGGTCCTGGAGCTGGTATTCAAAGCCGCTGCCGGTGCCCAGGCCGATGATCGGCGGCAAGTTGAAGGCGATTACATTTGCCTCGCGGATGGCGCCGAACTCGCCGCGGACCTTGGCGATCAGGGAGTCGACATTGAGCGACGGATCGGCCCGTTCCTCGAAGGATTTCAGCAGCACGACGATAAAAGCGCTGTTCGACTTGGCAAGCCCGTCGAGGAAGCTATAGCCGACAATGCTGGTGACGTCCGAAATTCCTCCGGTCGCCACAAGTATCTCCTCGACTTTCTTCGTGGCCGCGGTCGTGCGGTTGACGGAAGAGCCCTCGGGCAATTGGACTTCGATGAAGAAAGCGCCCTGGTCCTCGCTGGGCAGGAATCCAGTCGGCGTAACTTTGCCCATGTACCAGATGCCAAAGAACACGGCCGCGAGCCCGATGAGGCCGAACGCCGCCTTGCGCACCATCCGCGTCACCACGGCGGCATAGCCGTCCCGCGTCTTGTCGATCGCTTTCTGGATGTATCTCATCGGGCCGCGCCGCGGTCCGTGCGAGGCGCGCAGCAGCATGCCGCAAAGCGCCGGGCTGAGCGTCAGGGCGTTCACTGCCGAAATGATCATCGACACCGATACGGCCACGGCGAACTGGCGGTAGAGCTGGCCGCTGATGCCCGGGATGAAGGCGACGGGCACGAAAACCGACAGCAGCACCAGGGTAATGGCGATGATCGGCGCGGTGATCTCGCCCATCGCCTTCTTGGTCGCATCCTTCGGCGAAAGCTCCGGATTCTCTTCGAGAATGCGCTCGACGTTCTCCACCACGACGATGGCATCATCGACGACAATGCCAATGGCCAGCACCAGGGCCAGCAGCGACACGGTATTGGCCGAGAATCCCAAGGCCAGCATCACGGCGAAAGTGCCGATCAGCGATACGGGCACCGCGATCAGCGGAATCAACGTGGCGCGCAGGTTTCCGAGGAACAGATAGACGACGATGACGACAAGGATGAAGGCTTCCAAAAGCGTCTTGACCACTTCATGGATACTTTCCTTGACGAAGGTGGTCGTATCGTAGGTGACCTTGTAGGCCAAGCCGGGAGGGAAATTCTTCGCCAGCCGTTCGAGCTCCGCGGCCACGCCATCGGCGACGGCGACGGCGTTGGCGCCGGGCGCCTGATAGATGGCCATCACGGCGCCATCGCCCTGATCGTGGCGGCCGAACGAATCCGCGGATTTTGACCCCAGTTCGACGCGGCCGATATCCTTAATGCGCACGAAGGAGCCGTCGGGGTTCGCGCGCACGACGGTGTTCTCGAATTCGGATACGTCGGTCAGCCGTCCCTTGGTCTGGATATTAAGCTGAAACATTTGGTCGTCAGTCATCGGCTGCGCGCCGATGCGGCCGACGGCGGCCTGGATATTCTGCGTCTTGAACGCGTTGATGATATCGTTCGGCGTGAGGCCGAGGCTGGTCAGCCGGTCCGTCTCGACCCAAATGCGCATGCTGTACTGCAGGCTGCCGAACAGGAAGGCATCGCCGACGCCGCGTATCCGCTTGATGTTGTCGAGAATATTGATCGTTGCGTAGTTGTTGAGAAACAAAAGGTCATAGGCGCCTTTTTCCGACGGGTAGATATCGATGATCTGCAGCAGCGCCGAGGATTTCTTCTTCACGGTGACGCCGGTCCGCGTGACCTCATCCGGCAGTTGCGGTTCGGCGAGGGCCACGCGGTTCTGCACATTGACCGTGTTGATGTCGGGGTCGGTGCCGATGGCAAAGCTGATGGTCAGCGTATAGCTGCCGTCATTGCCGCTGGTCGACTTCATGTAGAGCATGTTGTCGACGCCGACGACCTGGGATTCGATCGGCTGGGCGACGGTCGCTTCCACCACTTCGGCGCCGGCGCCGGGATAGGTGGCCTTCACCTGGACCTGGGGCGGTACGATTTCCGGAAACTGCGCCAGCGGGATGACCTGCAGCGCGATCAGGCCAGCCAGCGTAATGACGATCGATATGACCAGCGCGAGCCGCGGCCGATCGACGAAAACTGCGGAGATCATGACGCGGGAGCCTGCGTCGCCGCTTCCGTCGGCTCTACGACCTGTTGCGGCCGCACCTTCTGGATGCCCTCGGTAATGACGCTCTCGCCCTCGTCCAGGCCCTTGGTGACGACGATCTTGCCGTCGTAGATGTGGGCGATCTCGACGCGCCGCACCTGCACCTTCTTCTCGTTGTCGACCACCAGCACATAGCGCCCGGCCTGGTCGATCTGCACCGCCGCCACGGGAATTTCCAGCACCCGTTCCGGTGTTGCCGACTCGACGATGGCGGTCACCAGCTGCCCATCCACCAGGTACCCATCGGGATTGGGCAGTTCGGCGCGGATGGCGATGGTGTCCGTGGACGTGCTGACCTGGACATCGACGAAGTTCAATTTGCCGGGATGTTCATAGATCGAGCCGTCGGCCTGCTGCACCTTGACGGCCACGTTGCGCGGATCGATGCCCGAAGCCTGGGCATCGCGCCGCACCTGCAGCAGTTCGCGCTGGCTGACGGGGAAGGTGACATAGATCGGGTTCTGGCTGACGATCGTGGTGAGCGTGCCGCTCGCCGGGCCGACGTAATCGCCGACGGAATAGGTGGCGCGGCCGACGCGTCCGGAAATCGGCGCCTTGATATCCGTGTATTGCAGGTCCAATTCCGCCTTCTGCAGGGCGGCTTTCTGCCTTTCCAGATCGGCGCGGCTCTCGGTCTGCTTGGCAAGCGATTCATCGAGAGTGCTCTGTGCCTTGACCTGCTTCTTCACCAGCTCCATCTGCCGGCCTGTGTCGATGTCGGCCAGTTTCAGCGTCGCTTCGGCGCGGGTGATGGTCGCCTTGATCTGGCCGATGCTGGCCTCGTACTGGCCCTTTTCCAGCGTGAACATCAGGTCGCCGGCCTTGACGTCGGCGCCCTCCTTGAAGAGCTGCTGCTCGATGAAACCGTCTACCCGGGCGCGCAAATCCACTTTGTCGACGGCTTCGATACGCCCGGTGAAAGAGGAGGAGGGAGTGACCTCCGTGCTGACCACCTTGGCCACGATGACCGCCGGTGGCGGCGGAGGCGGCGCTGCGGCCTGTTCCTTCTTTTCGCAGGCGGCCAGCCCTGCCGCCACCAGAAGCAGCGACGGAACCAGGAGGGCGGCACGGAACCTGGTGCTCATGGGCATCACGGTCTCCCTAAAGCTCGTGCATACAATTTCTCGTGCGGCCAGCCCCCTGACCGGCCGCCATGCTAGACCGCCGGGCCGAACGTGAAAAGTCAGGTTTGACGGCTGCTATCCCTTGAGCTATCCGCCAAGATGCAATCTTGGCTTTGGCCTGAGTCAGATTGGGCCGCTGCAGGAAGCGATGCAGAAATTGGCTGAGGCCCCGCGTCTAAGTTCAGACTCGACGGAAGCAATGCTTCCGTATGTGGCGGCACATCGCTCAGTGGCCCGAGAACACAAGCACTTGCACGGGGAGCAGCAGCGCCTGGACGCGAAGGATCATCGCATGCACGACCCCGACAGTGTCGATAACGTGGAGGAATACCCACCGCCCCGTGCTCAGGTTTTCGTCGTCAAGAAGGTCGTGATTGCTGGTATAGACGTTCGCGATGCAGTGGCTCCCGGGCGGAATCGAATCAAAAGTTCCCGCGTACAGGGGCTGCATGAAAACCGTGATTGTCCCGGGCTGGGTTGACTGTAGCGGGTCGATGAGCTGATCCGTGGGCCGGACCTGACCGGCCGCGATGAAGCTTTGAACCTCCGTCACGACCATCGGGATAATGCTAAGGGGTTGTGCGACGCAGGCGACCTCGCCGAGCATTCCGACTTTCACAATCTGAGACTCGATCTGCCCGAAACCCGCCCAGAGGCCTTGCCGTCCGGCCTCCGTCGGAATCAGTATTCCCGCCGGCCGCGCCAGCGGATTGACGATGTCGCCCTTGCGGAGCGCGAATTGCTCGAGGATGCCGTCCACGCCGGCATAGATCGTGGCCTTATCGACCTGGACCTGGGCTTCGTCACGTTCGGCTTCTGCGCTGGCTTTCTGCGCCGGGAGGAGCGAGGCGATCTGTTCCTCGGTGCTCTGCTTGCCCGCGACGGCGGCAGCTAAACCACCTTGCCGGCCCGCGACAAGGACCTGGAGCCGCTCGATCTCGCGTTCAGTGACCGTCAGGCCTGGCTTGCGCCGGAAAAGCTCTTGCTGGGTCGCCAATTCATCTTCAGCTTGCTGCAAGGAACTTTGGGCTTCCTGGATCCGCCCATCCGCCACCAGGAGCTCGGTCTTGGCCTGCGAAAGCGCCGCGTCGACCTCCGTGATGCGCCGTTGCGCCGTCTCCAGCGCGGCTTCTTGCTTCGAACTCTCAAGCTTGAAGATGGGCTGGCCGGCTTTGACCTCTTCCCGGCCGGTCACATAGACCTCATCGACTCGGCCGATGCCCTCCGGCAGGAGCGGCACAGTACGGAAGAAGGAAATCGCCTTATTGGTCGATGGATGATAGTAGAAAATCAGCGTGATGAGTAAGACCGTAAGAATAATGCATGTCGTGATTCCCCAGCGCAGCTCGAACCAGACCGAATAAAGCGTGAGCTCGCGGCCCCATCTTTTTCCCTGCCTGTAGCGGCGAAAGAGATAATCCGGGACAATGGTGAACAAGGAGCACAGGATCATTTCAAACATGGTCTGCCACCTTGGCTTTATCAGCATGCCGCTGCGGCGCCTGCTCCGTGTGCGCAGGAGGGTGCGACGGCACTGCCTTGATATCGGGGGAGCGCCGCTCGGAGTCCGCGATCTTTTCCACCGAACCGGCAATCGATGTTAGCGGACTCGTGAAATCCGGAAGCTGGATGAATGCCAAAATCAAACCGGCAACCCAATAGATGTGGTTGTGCGTGAACAGCGAAAGCAGTCCCAGCACCGCAACAAGCTCGTATTGGATCTTCGTTGTCCGATGCGCAAGGTGCTCAGGCAGCGAGTGAAGCCGGAAATACAGGACGCCGAGCCCGACGACTGCGACAATGACGACGACGGTCACGGCATTGAACAGCCAATCGGTTTGCCCGGGCGCAGTTATGAACATCGGCAGGTGATGCGGTGCCGCGGGATTCATTTCAGTGGACATTGACGTGCTCCAGCTTGGTCTGGTGGATCATGACCTGTTCCTAGATTTTTCGCACAAAGCCCTGGCGGACGCACGAGGACTCCTTCCGATGCATTCACGCCCAGGGAGCAGTCGGCTGGTTTGCGGCGCCTCGCTCTTGAAGAAATAATTCGATTTATCAATGAGTTGTGGGTGGTTCGCGAAGGCTACCCGCCGCCAATTCTGCCTATGGAACTTTTCTTGCCTTCCTGAGTTTCTCCTGACGCGGGGAGTGCGTACGGGGGTTTACCCGGCCTCTGGGTTTTGAAATTAAACCTGCCGGTCTTTTCTGTGTTCTTCCGTGCCCGGCCGGCATCCGTTGGCGGGGCGGACTGAACGAAAACTGTATGGGCGAGCCAACCTCTCGAATCCAATTCAGCCGGCATCCGGCCGCTCCGGCGGCCGTCCATGACCCGGCGGCGCCGGTCGATTTCATCAGGGAGAGCGAGCGCCTGTTCCGCGCCATCGGCGGCAGCGCGCCGGCCATCGTCTGGATGGACGATACCGAGGGCCGCTGCATCTATCTCAACCGCTCCTGGTGCGACTTCACCGGCCTGAGCGAGGCGGAGGGCCTGGGCGAGGGCTGGTCGAACGCCGTGCATCCCGATGACCGCGCCGCTTTCCGCGGCGGTTTCCTGACGGCGGTCGCCAACCGCGATCCCTACCGCTCGGAATACCGCCTCCGCCGCCATGACGGCGAATGGCGCTGGGTGATCGACACCTCGACGCCGATCTTCGGTGCCGACGGCGCGTATCAGGGTCATCTCGGCTCGGTCATCGACATCACCGATCGCAAGCGCATGGAAGCGGCCCTCAGCGAGAATGAGGAGATGCTCCGCCTCGCCGTGGAGGCGACCGAACTCGGCCTCTGGGACTATGACATCGGCTCTGGTGCGCTGGTCTGGAACCAGCGCCTGAAGGAGCTCTACGGCATGGCGCCCGATGCCGAGATCACCTACGAGGTCTACAGGCAAGCGATCCATCCGGAGGACCGCGAGCAGGTCGTCGGCGCCTACCAGGCCGCACTCGATCCCGCGGGCGCCGGCCGTTTCGGCTTCGAGCACCGGACGGTGAGCCCGCTCGACGGCCGGGTGCGCTGGGTGCAGGCCGCCGGCCGGGTGATCTTTTCGGGCTCCACGCCCGTGCGCGTCATCGGCACGGTGCGCGACGTCACCGAGCGCCGCAATGCCGAAGCCGCGCTCCGTGCCAGCGAGGCCCGCTACCGGCAGATCGTCGAGGTCAGTCTGCAGGGCATCTGGGCCCATCGCGACGGCCAGATCATTTTCGCCAATGCGCAGGCGGCCCGAATGTTCGGCGCCGCCAGCCCGGAGGCGCTCATTGGCAGGTCGGTGCTCGAACTGGCCCATCCCGACGAACGGCCGCGCGCGGCCGAACGGATGCGTCAGCTTCTCGAGCGGCGCGAGGCTGTGCCGCTGACCGAGATGCGCTTCCTCGGGCCCGAGGGCCGCACCATCGTCCTGGAGGTGCAGGCTGTGCCATTCGAGGATGGCGGCAAGCCGGCCATCCTGGCGGTCGGCCGCGACATCACCGAGCGCAAATCGACGGAGGAGCGCCAGGCCTTCCTGATGGCCGAGTTGGACCACCGCGTGCGCAACAGCCTGGCCTCGATCCAGTCCATGGCGTTGCTCACCGGCCGCACCGCCGCGACCAAGGAGGAATATGCCGACAAGCTGCAAGGCCGCATTGCCGCCATGGCGCGCGCCCATGGCCTGCTGACGCGCGAGCATTGGGACGGGGCCGATCTCGCCGACATCGTGCATGTCGCGCTGCAGGCTTTCGGCGAGGCGGTGGTGATCGACGGCAAGGCCGATTGCCCGCTGCGCGCCCGCGATGCGCTGAATCTGGCGCTGGTGCTGCACGAGCTTGCCACCAACGCGGCGAAGTACGGCGCGCTCTCGGCACCCGGCGGCAAGGTCGATGTACGCTGGGATATCGCGGGCGAGGGCGACGAACGCCGTGTACATTTCCTCTGGCAGGAGCGCGGCGGGCCGCCGGTGCGCGCGCCCTCGCGCCAGGGCTTCGGGACGCGCCTGATCCAGGGCACGCTGCCGAAAGTGGAATTGAAGTACGAGCCGGCGGGCCTGCGCTGCGCCATCAAGCTGAAGCTTCGCCCGCGCGGCCAGGGGCGGAAGCCCGACAGTCCGGCCGCCAATCCTGCCGGCCGCGCGGCTTCGGCCGGCAAGTCACCGCTGCGCGGCCGGCGCATCCTGCTGGTGGAGGACGACCCGCTCAGCGTCCTCCAGATCCAGTCGGCGCTGGAGAATGCCGGTGCGGAGATCGCCGCCGTCGCCGGCACGCTGCAGGAGGCGCTGGACGCCGCCGAAGACCGGCTGTCCGCCGCCGTGCTCGATGTGAATCTCGATGGCGAGATGAGCCACGCCGCTGCCGAGCGCCTGATTGCGCGCCGAGTGCCCATTGTCTTCGCCACGGGCTATGACGCGGCGTCGCTGCTGCCCACCCATCTCCGCGCCATTCCGACGCTGCAGAAGCCCGTCGACACCGCGGCGCTGGTGCAGATGCTGGCAGCGCTGACGGCGGCGCCCGGCTAACCAGCGCGTGCCCCAAAAAAAGAACCCCTGCGTCTCACCGGGCATTGGGGCAGAGGGTGAGAGCAGGGGACAGGTGGTGGTCAGGGGTACGCTTGGTAAGACTAACGAATTGTCAGGGCTTCCTTCTCTCCTCCGGCTGGTTGACGTGACTCGCGTTCGCTGGGGCGCCGGGCTGGAGCGACGGCGTTGCGTGCAGCCTGGCGCGCAAGCCTTCGCCCCCGGCCGCCTCGCCCTCCACGGGCAGGGCGGCGCTCGCCGCGGCGCCCAGCGACTGAATGATGAAGTCGGTGAATCCGCGCCGCCGGCCGCTATTCATGGGCACCTCCGGCCGGAGCGCGCGCGTTCACGCGGCATGGCGCAGATCATCGACCAGCACCGTCGCGCGTGGAGTGGCCTGCGCCACATCGTCCTGCCACACCGACGCCGTGCTCTCGGCCATCACCTGTTCGCGGCTCAGGCCGATATCGGCGAGCTGATGGTCGCTGAGCAGCGCCAGGGCGCGGCGCTGCCGCGAGCGCTCCATCGCCAGCGCCAGGCGATCGCCGGCGCGGCCGATCGCCGCCGCCATCCGCTTGAAGACGCCGGGACCATTCCCGGGTTCGAAGGGCGCGTTCTGCAAAGGCAGCGCGTCGTGATAGAAAATCCGCATCGTAGTTCTCCCGCTCGTTCCGCGGCGTTCCGGTAACCTCTTCGTAAGCAGGTCTCCGGCCGCATCCGCCGCAATGGATCGTTAAGCCGGCGCTAGAGATAGGCAGCGGCCGTCACGGTCTCGTCAAAAGACACTTAATCCGGCGTCACAAGTCCGGTTCTTTTATTGCTTTTGAGGTTTGAGGCCCGGAAAGCGCCGATGGTGTGATCGGCGTCACAGGTTACGTGGCCCTGCAGCGCATCGCGGTCATAAGCAGCCATGCGCGTTTAGCGAAGTTTCCGTCGCCGCCATAGCATTCCCGCGCAAATCAATAATCGTGAATGGAATCTCAGGCCAGCGCTAGGGTAGTTCCAAAGGCGGCTGCGGTTGGCTAGCGCGTGATCCGCAACAGATGAATCACCCATCAATCAAATCGCCCCCCTTGAGGGGGCGGTCGGAGCATTGAGCAACGCGAGATGCTCCGGGTGGGGGTCGGCTGGTTTCTGGAAATCTCAACTGGCTTCACCTCAGCTTTCACTGAATACGCCCGGCTTTGACATACCCCCATCTGACTCATCTCGCTGGCGCTCGAAGAGCCATCTTCCCCTTCAAGGGGGGAAGATTGTGCATTTCAATTCGAGCGGAATTCTCTCTAACATGCGCGCCTTCGAAAAAGGGAGACAGCATGCTTCAAGACACCTTCGCCCGCGTCGTGGCGCTCATCGGCGACGCGGCCATCCTCTGGCGCCGCATGGGAACGCCTGAGCCTGCGCCCGCCTTCGGCGCCACGCCTTCGATTCCCGCGGCAAAGCCGCAAGGCTCCATCCCCACGCTGAAGATGCCGACCGCCCGCGGCTTTGCGCCCGGCCAGACGCCGGTGGCCGCTCCCGGGCTCAAGGTCAACGCCTTCGCCACCGGCCTCAAGCATCCCCGCTGGATCTATGTGCTGCCCAATGGCGACGTGCTGACGGCCGAGGCGCTGTTCCTGCCCGGAAAAGTCGACAGCCTGTTCGACTACGCCATGGTCAGCACCATGAAGCGCGCCGCCGCCGTCGGTGTCAGCCCGAACCGCATCATCCTGCTGCGCGACGGCAACCGCGACGGCGTGGCCGAAACCCGCGACACCTTCCTGTCGGGCCTGAGCCAGCCCTTCGGCATGGCCCTCCTGGGCGATACCTTCTATGTCGGCAACACCGATGGCGTGATGACCTTCCCCTACGAAGCCGGAGCAACGCGCATCACGGCAGCCGGCCGCAAGCTCTGCGACTTCAAGCCCGGCGGCCATTGGACGCGCAGCCTGCTGCCGAGCCCCGACGGCCGGAAGCTCTATGCCGGCGTCGGCTCCCTCAGCAACATCGCCGACCACGGCATGGCGGCCGAGGAGGGCCGCGCCGCCATCCACGAGATCGAGCTCCTGAGCGGCAAGAGCCGCATCTTCGCGTCGGGCCTGCGCAATCCCGTGGGCCTGGCATGGGAGCCGGCCAGCGGCATGCTCTGGACCGTCGTCAACGAGCGCGACGGCCTCGGCGACGAGACGCCGCCCGACTACCTGACCAGCGTGCGCGACGGCGGCTTCTATGGCTGGCCCTATTGCTATTGGGGCAAGACGGTCGATGACCGCGTGCCCCAGGATCCCGCCCTGGTCGCCAGGGCGATCACTCCCGACTATGCGCTCGGCGGACACACCGCCTCCCTCGGCCTCTGCTGGCTGCCCAAGGGCACGCTGCCGGGCTACCCCGACGGCATGGCCATCGGCCAGCACGGCTCCTGGAACCGCAGCACCCTCAGCGGCTACAAGGTCGTCTTCGTGCCGTTCGAAGGCGGGCGCCCCAGCGGTCCGCCGCGGGACATCCTCACGGGGTTCCTCTCGCCGGACGAGAAGGCATCCTACGGCCGGCCGGTGGGGGTGACGATCGGGCCGGATAACTCGCTGTTAGTGGCGGATGATGTGGGCGATGCGATCTGGCGGGTAACCGGCTGAGCGGGGGCGAGGTCGCGTCAATCACCCGCTTTCATCCATTGGAACCTTTGCGCTGGTTGAACGTTGCATCCCTGGTGCTGGTCCGACCTGCTTCGTGGGAATTCCATCCGCATGCCGGACAGAAGTTGATGTGGAGGCCGGCAAGCCTTGGTTGATTTCGAGCCGTAATCCCTGATCGGCACCGGGAATAATCGGACCTCCGAGCCGTTCATGTTAGGAATATCTGCGCCTACGGGCGAATTGCATGACTGCAATGAGTCTGGAGCCGCTCGCGTCCCCGAATGCATCTACGAGGAGGAGGCACCATGAAAAGCGCATACATTACTATCGCCGTCGCCGTCTGTGCGTTGGGGCTTGCCGCTTGCGAAGACAAGAAGGAGATGGCCGCGGATCCGGCACAGGCCGTGACCCAGCGCCAGGACCTGATGAAGGACAACGGCGCGCACGCGAAAGCGATCAACGAATTCGTCGAGAACGGCAAGGGCACGGCCGCCGAGGTGAAGACGCATGCCGAGGCATTGCAGGCCAATGCCAAGCGGATTCCGGCTCTGTTTCCAGCCGGAACAAGTGCCGATGACATGCCCGGCAAGAGTTATGCGAAGGCGGACATCTGGGCCAAGAAGCCCGAGTTCGAGAAGGCCGCCTATGAGCTCGAGGAACAAGCCGAAAAGCTGGCGGAAGTCGCCGCGGCAGGTGACGCCGCTGCAATCAAAGTTCAGTTCGCCTCGCTCGGCAAGGACGCTTGCGGCGCCTGCCATCAGGCCTTCCGTCTGAAAAAGGAATAGCCGGATCGCGTTGTCACTGCCATCAGGGCATTCCCCGCTTCATCAGGCATCGCTGCTCGGGGTCGCCCCAGGAAGGCAGTAGGACGGCGGAACAAAACGTTCCCGCGTGCATTGGTCATCACGCGCACGGAATCCCCTTGCCGGCTGCGCCTATTAGGCTTGCCCCCAACCAGCGTCAGCCAATTTTCGCCGGCTGATCGATACAGGCTTCTTGCCCATGCCGGCCGCACCCCCGCCAACGCCCTACCAGTCGATACCCGCCGGCGCGGAAAGCCGCTATGCGGCGCCGCGGACCTATTTCGGCAGCAAGCTCAACCTGCTCATCGCCAGCGCGATCGTGGTGACCGGATTGTATTTCGGGCGCGCGATCCTGGTGCCCATCGCGCTTTCGCTGCTCCTCAGCTTCGTTCTGGCGCCGGGCGTGCGCTGGCTGATCCGTTGGCATGTCGGGCGGATAACATCAGTCCTGGTGATGGTGGCGTTTGCCTTTACCGTCATCCTCGCTCTGGGCGCGGTGGTGGGAACGCAAGTCGGAACCCTGGCGCAAAACCTGCCGCGCTATGAATTGACAGTCACCGGCAAGATCCGCGCCGTGCAGGACGCGGTCGGCCAGATCGGCATCCTCGAGCGCGCGTCGCGCATGCTCCGCAACATCAGCGACGAGGTTTCCAAACCTGAACTTCAGGAACCATCGACCACGATTCTGGGAGTCCCCACTGCGGAGCCGGACGAGCCCGTGACGGTCCGCGTCGAGCAGCCGCCGTTGCGGCCGTTCGAGATCATCCTCGACGTCATCGGCCCGATCCTCGGCCAGATGGCGACGATCGGCCTGGTCATCGTCTTCGTGATCTTCATCCTGCTGCAGCGGGAGGATCTGCGCGACCGGCTCGTCCGCCTGGCGGGTGTCGGCGACCTCCAGCGAACCACCCAGGCCCTCACCGATGCCGCCGAGCGGGTGAGCCGCTATCTACTGATGCAGACGGTCGTCAACGCGACCTATGCCTTGCCGATCGGCATCGGCTTGTGGGTGATCGGCGTGCCCAATCCGATCCTCTGGGCGATCCTGGCCTTTGTCCTGCGCTTCGTCCCCTATATCGGGCCGATCATCGCCGCGACCTTCCCGCTGCTTCTGAGCGTTGCCGTCGATCCCGGCTGGAGCATGCTGGCATGGACCGCCGCACTCTTCGTGACCATCGAAATCGCCAGCAACAATTTCATCGAGCCGCGGCTCTATGGCGGCAGCACCGGCCTGTCCTCCCTGGCGATCATCCTGGCGGCGACGTTCTGGACCTGGCTTTGGGGTCCGATCGGATTGCTGCTGTCGACTCCGCTCACCTCGAGCCTCGTCGTCCTCGGCCGACATGTGCCGGGGCTGCAGTTCCTCGAGGTGGCCCTCAGCGACCAGCCGGCGCTGGCGCCGGAAGAAGGACTCTATCAGCGCCTCCTGGCCGGGGATCCCTCCGAAGCCGCGATGCAGGCAGAGGCTTATCTTAAACTCCAGCCGCTATCCGGCTTCTATGATGAAGTCATGATCCGCGCGCTCGCTCTGGCGCAGGAGGACGTGCGGCGCGGCGTGCTTGATGGCGAACAGCAGGGGCTGATCCGC
Organism: uncultured Alphaproteobacteria bacterium; assembly: GCA_963851215.1. Classification (GTDB taxonomy): domain Bacteria; phylum Pseudomonadota; class Alphaproteobacteria; order Dongiales; family Dongiaceae; genus DATKFM01. Next base: position 260,237 of record CAWKOG010000017.1, on the reverse strand, counting down.
GCCGCCGCGGAAGAAGTCATTGAGGATTTGTCCGACTATGACGACGTGATGCCGGAGCCCGAGAAAACGCTGACGGATGTGATCCTGCCCAAGAACTCGCGGCCGGCTGACAAGCAAGCGGAACCCGCGGCGGCCTCATCGATAGCGCCCAGCTTCGAGCCTTCGGAGCTGCCGCCGGTTTGGCAGGGCAAGCCCGTGCTGTGCGTCGCCAGCCGCACCGATCTCGATGCGGTCGCGGCCTATATGCTGGCGCAATTGCTCGACAAGCACGGCATCGGCGCCCGCGTGATTCCCTGGGCGGCAACAACGGCCGGCAATCTCTCGCTTCTCGACGAAACCGGCGTGGAGCTGCTTTTCATCTCCTGCCTGGATCCCCGCCTCTCGACCCATGTGCGCTATCTTGTCCGGCGACTGCGCCGCAAATTCCCCAAGGCCAAGATTGTCGTCGCGTTCTGGACGCAAACCACTGACACGATAAAGCAGGAAATAATCGACGGCACGGGCGTCGAGTTGTTGGTGAGTTCTCTCGGCGAGGCCCTGGAGCTGGTGAGCAAAATGATTCGCGAAACCGCCGGCCCCGGGGTTGTGCGAACCCTTGCGCCAGTCGGGTAGCATGTCCTGGCATCGAGTCAGCGGATGGCGCCGGCATCCAGCGGTCGCTGTCCCGCTCGATGCGATCCACGGACTGGTCCTGCATGACGGCTTCGATCTCGCGGCCTCGATCGCCTTCAGTGCGCTGTCTGGCCCTGTTCCCCTTCCTGGTCTTTCTCTTCGTGCTCGGCGGCCTGGTCAGCGGCCATGAAGCGCTGGACATCCTCGTCAACTTCCTGTTCCGGCTCATGCCCAACGATGTCGCCCATACGCTGGCGCCCGTCATCGTCGAGGTGGTGACCAAGCCGCCCAGCGGGCTGGTGCCCGTCAGCTTGGTCTTTGCCCTTTGGGTTGCGGCCAGCGCCCTGGACGCGCTCCGGCTGTCGCTCAATCACGCCTACAGCATTACGGAAGGCCGGTGGATGTGGCAGCTCAAGATGCAGAGCATCGTCTTCGTGATGTTCGGGAGCTGTTTTCTGCTCGTCATTGCCTTCGTCGTCGTCGTCGGCCCGTTCCTCTGGCATGTCGTCGCCGACCTGCTGTCACTGCCCATGGCGAACCGCGGCTTGCTGATCCTCGGCCAATATGTCGTCGGCGCGGTGCTGCTCAGCTTCGGCGTTGCCCTGGTGCATCTGATGCTGCCGATGCACCGCCTTGAACTGCGCGAAGTACTGCCCGGCGCCATCGCCACCAGCGTCCTGTGGCTGATCGCCGCCGCCCTGTTCACCCTCTATCTCAGCCGCCTCGCCGACTATGGCGCCACCTACGGCACGCTTGGCGGCGTCGTCATCACCCTGGTGTTTTTCTACATCTCCGCGGTGATCTTCATCTACGGCGCCGAGTTCAATGCCAGCCTGTGCCGCTGGCGCGCCAAGAACACCCCGAAGCAGCCGCAGCGTGCGAGCCAAGGCGGCACGCGGCCGGCGCCGCGGCCATCACCCCAGGCGCAGAACGTCGCAACCGCGCCGCCCTACCGGTGGGAAATGGGCGACGGCGATTCGCTTCCGCCCGATGAGCGCAGGCTGAGGGAACTGGAGGAAGAAAACGCCCAGCTGCGCAAGCAGGTTGCGGCGTTGGAGCGGGATAGGGATGGGACGAGGGATCGATAGCATGCCGGTCGGCGTCACCATCGGGCCGGATGGTTCGCCACTGCTGGGGGCGGATGACGTGGGGGACGCGATTTGGCGGTTGACTGGTGAGGAAACTACGACAACGTTTCAACCACGCGCCGCTCATCCTAAGGAACTTTTTTCCTGCAAACGTTGCGCTCCTGTGGCGGGCGGACCGCGCAACGGGTATCTCTTGCATGCCCCTGTTCGATGCCATCACGAGAAGGAAGGACCATGAGAAGCCTATGCGTTAGTATTGCCATTGCCGTTTGTGCATTGGGGCTTGCCGCTTGCGAAGACAAGAAGGAGATAGCGGCGGATCCGGCGCAGGTCGTGACCCAGCGCCAGGACCTGATGAAGGACAACGGGATGCACATGAAGGCAATCAATGAATTCGTCGAGAACGGCAAGGGCACGGCCGCCGATGTCAAAACGCATGCCGAAGCGTTGCAAGCCAACGCCAAGCGGCTCCCGGCTTTGTTTCCCGCCGGAACAAGTGCCGATGACATGCCGGGCAAGAGTTATGCGAAGGCGGATATCTGGGCCAAAAAGCCCGAGTTCGACAAGGCGGCGTATGTGCTCGAGGAACAAGCCGAAAAGCTGGCGGCGGTCGCCGGGGCCGGTGACGCCGCGGCAATCAAGGTGCAGTTGGCCTCGCTCGGCAATGACGCCTGCGGTGGCTGCCATAAGGCGTTTCGCCTGAAGAAGGAATAACCGGTGCGCGGTGTCTCGCCGCGCGTGCGGAAAATCGGCCGGCGACTGAGAACCAAGACGGCCGCGACCCTGCTCGGGCTCGCAATTCTCGCAGGGATCGGCTGGTTGCTGCTGCCGGCCCTTGTGGAGAGCCGTATCCTTGAGGAGCTGCGGGCAGCGGACATCACGGTCGCCAGCCTGAACGTCACCGCCGCCGGCCTGAACGAGGCGCGGATCGCCGATGTAAGGCTGGGTGTGGACGGCCAATTCTCGGCTGGGGAGGTGATCGCCTCCTACAATCTCGCACAGATTTTCGGGTCGCCGCTCGAGCGCATCGTGGTCCGCGATGTGCGCGTGCAGGGACGGCTGGATGCCAACGGCCTGTTGTTCGGGCGCCTGGGCCCTGCGAACGACAGCGGCGGACCGCTCCTGCCGGCATCGGTCGTGCAGGCGATGCCGGACGTGGAAATCGAGAGCGGCCGCATCGATCTGGAGACGCCGATCGGCCCGGTTGTCCTGCCCATTCGCGGCCTGCTGGTGCCCAAGGCCGACGGCAGCCTGGCTGGAACGCTCGATGTGCAGGTCGAATCGGAGCGGGGCACGATCGATGGCGTGCTGGCGCTGGTGGTGCAAGAGCGCCATATCGATTCCGATCTGACGATCAACGCCGGCTCGATCGCGCACAGGACGGACACGCCGATCGCCTTCAGCGGCGGCGTCAAACTCGGCTGGGAGCAGGGGGGACACCCGCAGATCTCAGCCGCGCTGGAGTTGGGGGCGGCGAGGGTCGCAGCCACCGACCTTCCACCGACAACGCTCACCGTCGATATCACCGACGCGCGATGGCACGCACAGGCAACGATGGCGCAGGGCGAGGGCGTTTCCAACTTGGAGGCCGCGCTCACTGTTACCGACCCCTACGGCGAACCGCATCTGAGCGCCGCCGCCAATGTGATCAGCGACCCCCAGCGCCTGGATCTGGCCGGTCCTCGGCCTGCCGCCGCCGCGCGAGGGCACGCGCGCAGCTCGAGCTTCGACTGGAGGGACCGTTGCCGGACGGTGCCCTGGTGAGCCGGCCCCTGACGACGGCAACGGAGCTGATCGGCGTACTCGCCGACGGAAATGTCAGCGGCGATGTGGAGATCACTGTCGACGGTCTCGTCTATCCGGGCGTCATCTCCGTCGAGTCGGCGACCGGGCAGGCCGGGATCAACGCCGCCGATGGAACCGTGTCGATCACGGAAAATTCTGACCTGCGGGTTGGTCGCAATGCTTGCGCCTGAATTCCTGAGGAGCATGGGTTTACCTCCCGAGCTAGAGGCGCCGCTGATGGGACGTTCGACCGGCAGCCTTGCATTTCCGCAGCCTCTTCGCCTGACAGCGGACGAAGGCGTGACCGATGCCGTCGGGCGAGCTGCAGTTGAAGCTGCAGTCCGCTGCGGGCGCGATGCTGGATGTTCAGGCCAACGGCACTGCGGTTTTGGCGGACGACCTTACAGTCAACCGCTTCGCGATCGATGACGGTACGGCGGTGCTCGAGGGCCCGATGCCGCCTGCAGCGGGAGCGCGCATTGAAATTGACGGCGCCATTGCCGGCACGCCGGAACAGTTCGACGGCCGACTGAAAATGGGCGGCCATCTCTCGGATTTGCAGATCGGCGCCTATCGGGCCGACTCCGTCGATCTCGACGTAGATCCTTCGATCAACTGGGCAGATGGCCGCCTCACTGTGCGTCTCCTGGAGAGCGGAACGGCAACCGCGCAACAGATTGCGGGAGGCGTGCTGGCTGGCAAGCTGCCGGAGCTGACCCTTCCGATCCTCGAGGGCGAGGCGCCGCTGCTCGCGATCGATCTGAACGAACCTGCCGCGCCGAGCGTTGCGTTCGACCTGCGGCTCGGGCCGATCAAGACGACGGCGCCGTTGCTCGTGGGCGGGCCGAAGCCGTTGCGTGTCGCGCTGGCGGCGCCGGAATTGCGATGGGCCGGCACCTGGAGTTCGGCTGTCGGACAGACCGCCGCACTCCATCTGGATCGGCGGATCGCTTTCGCTCCCAAGTCTCGGCATGGCTGCCAGTGGCGTGCGCGCCGAAGTTGCGATGGAAACCGGCAAGGCCTCCGCCGATCTTGCCGTCGCCAGCATTACAAGCACCGCCAAGCCGCCGCTGCACGTGCCGCTGACGCTCACGGGCAAGGCGGCGACGAGCGGCGACAAGCTGACCTTCACCGGCGCGCTGAGGGACCGGAGCAAGCGGCTCCGTTCCACTGTCAACATCGAACATGCAATTACCTCCAATACGGGACAGGCAACGCTGAAGATGCAACCCGTCACGTTCGCGCCCGGCGGGCTGCAGCCGAAGGATCTCATCCCGGCGATCGGGGCGCAGGTCGAGGAGGTGACGGGCGAGTCCGCCCTCGCCGGCACGGTCAGCTGGAAGCAGGGCAAGATGGCAACGGATCTGGAGCTGCTTCTGAAGGATATCTCGTTCAAGTCGCCGCAGGCGGACATCCTCAGGCTCAATAGCGTGGTGAAGATCAACAGCCTCATGCCCTTCACGACCAGGCCGGCCCAGCAGCTTGCCGCGGGCATGGTGGATGTCGGCCTGCCGCTCAACGATCTCGTCGCGGATTTCCACATCGAGCGGGGCTTCCGGCTCGTCATCGAGTCGGCGCGGCTGGCGCTCACCGGCGGCGAGGTGAGCATGCCGAAGGTCGCATTCGATTTGACGGACCCGCGGGCCGAACTGGCGCTGACGGTGAAGGATGTCGATCTCGGGGAGCTGTTGCAGCTCGCCCAGGTCGAGGGACTGGCCGGCACCGGAACCCTTGCGGGCCGGATTCCCGTCAGCATCTCCGGCCAGGCATCACCATTCACCAGGCGGCACTCGCGGCCACCGGTCCGGGAACCCTGCGCTATGCCCCGACGCAGTCGGCGTCCGCCCTGCTCGGCAGCAGCGAAAGCGTGGCGATGGCTTTGCAGGCGCTGAGCAACTTCGAATATAAGGAACTCACGCTGACCCTGAACCGCGAGCCCGGCGGCGATACCGTCGCGCTCTTGCACGTCAAGGGGTCGAACCCCAACTTCTATGACGGCTATCCCGTGGAGCTGAATCTCAACGTTTCCGGCAAGCTCGATGAGATCCTGGACCAAAGCCTCGAGGGCTACCGGATTCCCGAGGCGATCCGCGAAAAGCTGGGCGATTTCGGGAAATAGTCGTAAGGTCCCGCTCCCGAAAACGGCCCGATTTTCGGTTCATGCCCGGTTCATCGGCCATGGGGCAATATGGCAGAGGATGATCGTGATGTCGGCGAATCCAGCGAAGACTGAAGGAGAGATATCGAGATGCCCCTGATCTGCATCGGCAAACTGCGAGCGCCGGCCGCCCTCGCGATAACTGCATTGGTGCTCGCCGCCTGTACGCCGACCGTGAAGGTGGAGGCGCCGGACAAGCCGATCGTCATCAACCTCAACGTCAAGATCGAACACGACATCCGCGTGAAGATCGACAAGGACGTCGAGGAACTGCTGAAAACGAATCCTGACATATTCTAGGGAGCCGCCGCATCATGAAGCGCCGTTTGCAGGTTTCGTGGAAGACGCTGATTGCCGCCGCCGGTCTGGCGGCCGTCGATGCTCTGGGGCGCGGCCGCCGAAAGTTGGGCAGCACCCCTCGATGATGCCAAGTCCGCCGGACTCATCGGCGAGCTGCCCGACGGCTATGTCGCCGCCGTGCAGCCGAATCCCTCGTCCGACATTGCCGCGCTCGTGCGGCAAATCAACGCCAAGCGCCGCGATGTCTATGAAAACCTCGCCGCGGAGGAGAACGTGCCGGTCGCTCAGGTGGGCGCGCTGGCGGCGGAAAAAATCAAGCGCCAGGCGTCCCCCGGCGAGTACTTCATGTCCCCCGACGGGACCTGGGCGCCGAAGTGAACGCAAGCGCGCGGAGCCAATAGTCCCCATTTTGGGGCGCCATAGAGCTTCGAACGGATTCAAAAACGGTTGCCCTCGATGACTCGCCGATCCCGCCTCGCCATCGCCGGCGTCCTCTTCCCCGCCGCCCTCATCACCGCCTTTTTCCTCGCCGGCCCCGAGCGCATCTGGTCCCTCATCGGCCCAGCCGATCTCGGCCCCGTCGAGTTCGAGACTCTCGTCCGCCGCACCACGCCGAACGATGCGCTCGCCTGTCCGCCCGGCATCTGCCAGGCGCAGAGCGAGGTGACGCCGCCGGTATATGCGGTCATCGCCGCCGATCTCCGCGCCGCCTTCGCCAAGGCGATATCAGCCGAGCCGCGCCTCACCGCCGTCGCCTCCGACGACGCCACGCTGACCGGCCGCTACATCCAGCGCTCCGCCCTCATGCGCTATCCCGACACCATCGTCGTGCGCTTCTTCGACCTGCCGGAGAGCCGGTCGACGATCGCGCTCTATTCCCGCTCCCAGCTCGGCCATGGCGACATGGGCGTCAATCGCGCGCGGATCGAGCGCTGGCTGGCGAAGCTCGGCGAGTATGCGCCCGTGGTCCCTTGAATCCCTGGAATGCGTTCCTACATCGGAAGCCGCCGCGGTTCGTGTTCGCGGCCTCGATGTTGGAAATTGTCTATCGGAATACCGTATGCACCGCGCCGCGCTTCTGGCCGCCGGTGCGGAGTGATTCCCTTGTATGGCATCGTTCCCGAAAATCAGGGTCCCCCGGGAATCGCGCATTTCGCCGGATTGCCGAAGCGGATCAGCACTTTGCGTGCGCGGAAAATAGCGCGAAATGTCACGTTCGTTTGGGGACGAGCACAATCTTGTAGGGGCGACCTGCGGTCGCCCTTGTTGATGAAGTACACCGGCGTAACGGGCGACCGTCAGGTCGCCCCTACAAATCTTCTTCGTGCCCTTTGTGACTTTGTGGTGAACCCGGCTTGCTTACTTCGCCGCGACCGCCGTCACCGCATCCCGCCTTGCCGTCATCCGCATGAACGCCAGCGCCAGCAGGAACGCCGCTGCCGGGCAGAGCGTCGCCAGGCTGTAGACCCAGAGCACCGCGCGGCGCACCGTCTCCGGGTCGATGCCCCGGTCCATGCCGGCGGCGTTGGCCACCAGGCCGGCCGCGGCGGCGCCCAGGCTGATGCCCAGGGACCGCACCGTGGGGATGGAGGAGGCCGTCAGCGTCTCATAGCCCGGCTCGGCCAGCCGCATGGTGGTGGAGGTCAGGTGCAGGTTGGCCGCGCCGATGCCCAGGCCCGCGCCGATCACCAGCGGATAGATGACGTAGACCGAGCCGTTGTCGATGGTCAGCGTCAGGAGGCCCAGGCTGACGGCGGTCAGCAGCGGCCCGCCCAGGATCGCCCGCCGCTCGGCCGCACCCCGCCAGCTCGCGGTCAGGAACGACGCCGCCGTCCAGCTCAGCGCGAAGGCGGCGACGCTGTAGCCCGCCGCCAGGGCCGTCACCCCATGCAGCACCTGCAGCGACAGCGGCAGGAACATGCCGAGCGCCGTGTGGGTCACGGAGAACAGGATGAAGATCCAGTAGGCCGCGCCGACAGGCGTGCGGATGGCCAGCGGCCGCGGCGGGAACAGCCGCTTCTCCGACGACGGCGTCGATGCGGAAGGTGCGCAACAGCAGCAGCAGGCTGAGCAGCAAGAGCGCGCCTTGCACCGCCAGCAACGCGCCGCCGGAGAGGATCGGCTCGCCGCCATTGCCGCCGGCGCTGCCCAGCATGTCGCCGGCGCTGCCGCTGATGCCGGCCGCCAGCACGGCGATGGCCAGCGTGCTCATCCGGCGGATGGGAAAGCGCGGGAACTTGCCGGGCACCGCCTGCCCGGGCAGCGACAGCCAGGCCACCAGGGTGAAGCCGGCGATGATCGGCGTCGTCGACCAGAACGCGCCGCGCCACCAGCCGATCTCCGCGAAGATGCCGCCGATCAGCGGGCCGATCAGCGCCGCCACGCCCCAGATGGCCGAGATCAGCGCCAGGATGCGCGTGCGCAGCTCCTGCGGGTAGAGCTCGCTGACCAGCGCCAGCGACTGGCTGAGAAGCAGCCCGCCGCCCAGGCCCTGGACCACCCGCGCCGCCAGCAGCACCGGCATCGACGGGCTGAGCCCGCAGATCGCCGTGCCCGCCAGGAAGATCAGCCCGCCCAGGGCATAGCCGCGCCGCGCGCCGATCGCCGCCTTCAGGATGCCGCCGCCGGCCGTGCCGAGGATCGACGCCACCATGTAAAGCATCGTCGACCAGGCGTAGTAGGCCTCGCCGCCGATATCGCCGACCACCGTCGGCAGAATCGAGGAAATGACGAAAACATCGATGGCGTGCAGCCCGACGCCCAGCGTCAGCACGACCGTGTAGGCGGCCCGCTCGCCGCGGAAAATCTCTGACCACATGCGGGCTGTTATGACCGGGAATCGCCTTCGGGGAAAACGGAGAATTATTTCAATCGCTTACGCCCTGACGCCGGCGCAGCGGCCGCGCCGGAGATGACAGAGATGTAATTTCCCGGTCAACGTGGCGAGAGACAGGCGGGGGTATAGTCAGAACCATAAATCGTGTGCCCCACACACCGATTGGCGAAATTAAGCGGTGCGGTCCCCCTCCAAGGTCGCACCGCTTTTGCTTTGTAGAATCAGAGGCTTGCGCGGAAAATCCCGGCAATCGGCCCGGGCGAACATTACAATTAATTAATCGCCCCGCATTTGGCCTGTTAGCCACCACAGCCTACATTCTGATCATCGAATTCGGCGTCCCCACACCGAAAACGAATTTAGCGGCGCGATCGCCCCTCCAAACGGTCGCGCCGCTTTTTCATTTTCAGAAGGCCGGCTTTGACTCGGACGCGCCGCCATGGCCGCCATTGAACCCCGCGAGATTGCAGCTAGATTCGGCGCCGCCGGGACAGCCCGGCCTTTAGCCAGGGAGAGTTGGGAACGCATGCGGGTCCTTGTCATCGAGGACGATGCCCAAACCGCCGCCTATATGGTGAAGGGCCTGACCGAGAGCGGCCACACGGTCGACCACGCCAGTAACGGCCGCGACGGGCTGTTCCACGCCACCAGCGGCAATTACGACGTCATGGTCATCGACCGCATGCTGCCGGGGCTGGATGGCCTTGCGGTGATCCAGGCGGCGCGGGCGGCCAATGTCTCGACGCCGATCCTGATCCTCTCCGCCCTCAACCAGGTGGACGAGCGCGTGACCGGCCTGAAGGCCGGCGCCGACGACTATCTGACCAAGCCCTTCGCCTTCTCCGAATTGCTGGCGCGGCTGGAGGTGCTGACCCGCCGCAAGGCGCCGATGACTGTGGAAACGCGGCTCACGGTGGGCGATCTGGAGATGGATCTGCTGTCGCGTGCGGTGAAGCGGGCGGGCAAGACCATCGACCTGCAGCCGCGGGAGTTCCGGCTGCTGGAATATCTCATGCGCCATGCCGGCCAGGTGGTGACGCGGACCATGCTGCTGGAAGGCGTGTGGGATTATCACTTCGATCCCCAGACCAACGTGATCGACGTGCATATCAGCCGGCTGCGGCAGAAGATCGACAAGGAATTCCCGTCGCCGCTGCTGCACACCATGCGCGGCGCGGGGTATTGCCTGCGTGCTGAGACCTAGACTCTACCGCACCACCACGTTCCGGCTGGCGCTGCTCTATGCCGGGCTGTTCTCGCTGTCGGTGGTGGCGCTGTTCGCGATCGTCTACTGGATCGCCGACACCATCGACACCCGCGACCGCCACGAGATCATCGAGTGGGACATCCAGGATCTGCTGGCGATTCACAAGGGCGTGGACCTGCCGAGCCTCGCGCAAGCGCTGGTGGATCGTACGCTGCCCTCCGCCGGCGGCGGCCTCTATCTTCTCGCCGGCCCTACCTATGAACCGATCGCCGGCAACATCCTCGGCGGTTGGCCGCAGGGCGGCGTGATGGATGGCGATTGGATGCGATTCCAGTTCGGCCGCCGGGAGTTCGGCGATCCATCGCCCTATTGGGCCGACGCCAAGGTCATCATCCTGCCCGACGGCAACCGCCTCCTGGTCGGCCGCCGCATCGAATCCCAGTTCCAGGCCGCCATCTTCAATGCCTTCGCCGCCTCGCTGGTGTTGATGATCGTGCTCGGCGCCGTCGTCGGCTTCCTGATGAGCCGCACCATCCTGCGCCGCATCGAGGTGATCAACGATGCCGCCGACCGCATCAAGCAGGGCGAGGTGAAGCGCCGCATGCCCGTGCGCGGCAGCGACGATGAATTCGATCGCCTGGCGCAGAACCTGAATGCGATGCTGGAGGAAATCGAACGGCTGATGGGATCGATCCGCGCTGCCACCAACAACATCGCCCACGATCTGCGCAGCCCGCTCAACCGCCTGCGCAACCGGCTGGAGGCGATGCACCGGCAACTCCCCGAACCGGCGCGCCAGCAAGAGGAGCTGGAGCATGCAATCGGCGATATTGACGGGCTGCTGCAGACCTTCAACGCGCTGCTGTCGATCGCCGACGCCGAAGCGGGCGCCGGCCGCGGCAATCTGGTGCCGGTGGACCTGGAGGCGCTGACCCACGATGTGGCGGAACTCTACGGCGCCCTGGTCGAAGATCACGGCCTGAAATTCGAAAGCGCGATTCGCGGTCCGGCCATCGTGACCGGCAACCGGCAGCTCTTGTTCCAGGCCATCGGCAATCTGGTCGACAATGCCGCCAAATATGGCGCCAGCGGCGGGGTCGTTTCCCTCGAGCTGCAGCCCGCCGTCGATGGCATCGGCGCCGCCGTCATCGTCGGCGATCGCGGGCCGGGGATTCCGGCAACCGACCGCGACCGCGTCCTCGAACGCTTCGTGCGCCTGGATGCGAGCCGCACCTCGCCCGGCAATGGCCTCGGCCTCAGCCTGGTGGCCGCCATCGCCCGCCTGCACAGCGCCGGGCTCAGCCTGGGCGACAACAAGCCGGGCCTGAAAGTGACGCTGCAGTTCAAGCCGACGGCGGCTGCAGGATAGGCCGGCCGACTCCGGCGCTGGCCTTGGCCCGGCCGATCCAGTACCCTATTGCCAGCTTGAGAACAGGGAAGCCGGTGAGATTTGCAGCGTCCGCGAAGGACGCCCAGGCAATTCCGGCGCTGCCCCCGCAACTGTGAGCGGCGAGGCCGATGACATTGATGCCACTGGCTCCATTCGAGCCGGGAAGGCGTCGGCGGCCGATGACCCCGAGCCAGGAGACCTCCTCAAGCCCCGAACTGCAGACGCGCATCCTCGGTGGGAGGAAGGAGTCGACCCATGGCACGGCCGCCGGCCGAACTACCCCGCAATTTCGCTTCGCCCCTGCCGGCGGTGACGCTGGTCCTGGGCGGCGCCCGCTCGGGCAAGAGCCGCTTTGCCGAAAGCCTGATCACCGCTGCGCCAGGCCCGTGGGTCTATCTCGCCACCGGCGAGGCCGGCGATGCGGAGATGGCCGCGCGCATCCGCCATCATCGCGAACGGCGCGGCGAGGGCTGGATCACCATCGAAGAGACGTTGGACCTTCCTGGCGCGCTGCAAGCGCGCGGCGGGCGAGGGCCGGGCGATCCTGGTCGACTGCCTGACGCTGTGGGTCAGCAATCTCATGGCCGCCGGCCGCGACGTGACGGCGGAGACGGAACGCCTCATCGCCGCGCTGCCGCAGATCACAGCACCTATCGTCTTCGTCGCCAACGAAGTCGGACTCGGCATCGTGCCCGACAATGCGCTGGCCCGCGCCTTCCGCGACGAGGCAGGGCGCTGCAACCAAGCTGTCGCCGCCGCTGCAACCCGCGTCTATTTCATTGCCGCCGGCCTGCCGCTGGTGATGAAGGATGAATCCGCCGTCGCCTCCGTTCACCGCATCGAGAGAAAGAACGCCAGAACATGAGCACCAAGATTCCCGCCACCGTCATCACCGGCTTCCTCGGCGCCGGCAAGACGACGCTGATCCAGAACCTGCTGCGCAACGCCAACGGCAAGCGCCTGGCGCTGATCATCAATGAGTTTGGCGAAGTGGGAGTTGACGGCGAGATCCTGAAAAGCTGCGGCATCGAGAACTGTACCGACGACGACATCATCGAGCTGGCCAATGGCTGCATCTGCTGCACCGTCGCCGACGATTTCCTGCCGACCATCGAGAAGATCTTGAACCGCCCGCAGCCGCCCGATCACATCATCATCGAGACGTCGGGCCTCGCGCTGCCGAAGCCGCTGGTGCAGGCCTTCAACTGGCCGGAGGTGCGCACCCGCGTCACCGTCGATGGCGTCATCGCCGTGGTCGATGGGCCGGCCGCGGCGGCGGGACTGTTTGCCACCGATCCCCAGGCGATCGCCGCCCAGCGCGCCGCCGATCCGTCGCTGGATCATGAGAGCCCGCTGGAGGAGCTGTTCGAGGATCAGATCGGCTGCGCCGACCTTGTGGTGCTGAACAAGGTGGATCTGTTCGTCGATGGCGAGCGGGCCAAGGCCGAGGAGGCAATCCGCGCCCATCCGGTGCGGCAGCCGAAGATCCTGCCGGCGAGTTTCGGCTCGATCGATCCGGCCATCCTGCTCGGGCTTGGCGCCGCCGCCGAAGACGATATCGGCGCGCGGCGCTCCCATCACGATGGCGAAGCGGAGCATGATCACGATGACTTCGAAAGCTTCGCCATCGCCGTGCCGCGCCTGGCCGATCCTTCGACACTCCTCGCGCGCCTCTCCATGGCGATCGACGCCCACGACATCCTGCGGGTGAAGGGTTTCCTCGATGTCGCGGGCAAGGAGATGCGGCTGGTGCTGCAGGGCGTCGGCGCGCGGCTGCAGCATTACTATGACCGTCCCTGGCGCAGCGACGAGCCGCGGGCCGGGCATCTGGTGGTGATCGGGCTGAAGGGTCTGGACCGCGCCGCCATCACCGCCGACGTTCTCGGCTGAAGCTGCACATGCATCTCCTCGCCGCAAAGCCGGGGACGATCAGCGACGGGCGCGAGGCCGTGGATCTCGGCCAGACGCCGGGCGATATCGTCTATCTGTCGGCGGCGGATACGGAATTGGCCTGCCTGGCGCAGGCGCAAGCGCGGCGCGGCGATGAGGCGCCGACACTGCGCCTCGCCAATCTGCTGTTCCTTGCCCACAACCTCTCGGTCGACCGCTATGTCGAGTCGGTGATCGTCCATGCGAAGCTGGTGGTCGTGCGGCTGCTGGGCGGCGTGCGCTACTGGCCCTATGGCGTCGAGCAGCTCGCCCATGTCTGCCGCGCGCGCCGCATTCCGCTCGCCTTCCTGCCCGGCGACGATCAGCCGGATCCCGAGATGTCGGAGCGTTCGACTCTGCCGGCCGATGCGGCCCATCGCCTCTGGCAATATGGCGTGCAGGGCGGCATCGAGAATGCGCAGAATTTGCTCGCCTATGCGGCGACGCTAATTGGCCGCGACGCCGACTGGCGCGAGCCGGTGGCGCTGATGCGGGCGGGACTCTACTGGCCGGGCAAGGACCGGCCCGGGCTCGACGATCTGCGCCGGGAATGGCGCGCCGATGCGCCGGTGGCGCCGCTGGTTTTCTATCGCGCCCTGGCGCAGAGCGGCGATCTCGCCGTCGTCGACGCGCTGATCGATGCGCTGCGCGGGGAAGGGCTCAACCCGCTGCCGATCTATGCGGCGAGCCTGAAGGACTCCGTCGCCGCCGATCTGCTGGCGCATCTGTTTGCCGCGACGGCGCCATCAGTGATTCTTAACGCCACCGCCTTTGCCGTGGGCCAGCCCGGCGCGACGCGAGAGCCGACGCCGTTCGATGCGGCTGATTGTCCGGTGCTGCAAGTCGTTTTCGCCTCCGGCGACGAGGAGAGCTGGCGCAACGGCACCCAGGGTCTTTCGGCGCGGGACATCGCCATGCATGTGGCGCTGCCGGAAGTGGACGGACGGCTGCTGTCGCGCGCCGTGTCGTTCAAGGCCGAGGCCTTGCGCGACGAACGCACGCAATGCGCCGTTGTGACCTACCGGCCGGTGGCTGATCGCGTGGCATTTGTCGCGAAGCTCGCCGCCTCCTGGGCGCGGCTGCGCGCCGCGCCGGCAGCCGAACGCCGCGTTGCGCTGGTTCTCGCCAACTATCCCAACCGCGATGGCCGCATCGGCAACGGCGTCGGGCTGGATACGCCGGCGGGGACGGTGGAGGTGCTGAAGGCGCTGGGCGCGGCGGGGTATCGAGTTGAAGGTGCGCCCGAGATAGCGCGGCGCTGATGGAGATCGGTTGCTGAGCGGGGTGACGAACCGCACAGCCACAGCCAACCCCCTCACCCTGACCCTCTCCCCCTCGAAAGAGGGGGCGAGGGGACTAGCGTAGAGGGTAGATGTCCCCTCGCCCCTGCGAAGCGGGGGAGAGGGTCAGGGTGAGGGCGAGTTGCTGCTGTCGGCAGTGGCCTCTCCAAGACGAGAACGCATCGCGCTTGCACTCGCCGCATTACAGATCATTCTTCGCCACTCTCTCCTCAACCCTCCGCGACAAAATCACAGCGCAATGGGGTGCGCCCGAGGAGGATCCGTTTTTCACCGACGGCGCCTTTCTTCTTCCCGCCCACCGCTTCGGCAACATTGTCATCGGCATCCAGCCGGCGCGCGGATACAACATCGATCCCACCGCCACATATCACTCGCCCGATCTGGTGCCGCCTCACGGATATCTCGCGTTCTACGCCTGGCTGCGCCGGGAGTTTGGCGGCCATGCCATCGTGCATATGGGCAAGCATGGCAATCTGGAATGGCTGCCGGGCAAGGCGCTGGCGCTGTCGGCGGATTGCGCGCCGGAGGCTGCGCTCGGGCCGCTGCCCCATCTCTATCCCTTCATCGTCAACGATCCCGGCGAGGGCAGCCAGGCGAAGCGCCGCACCGCCGCCGTCATCATCGATCACCTCACGCCGCCGCTCACGCGCGCCGAGAGCTATGGCCCGCTGCGCGACTTGGAACAGCTCGTCGACGAATATTACGAAGCGGCGGGGCTCGATCCGCGCCGCTGCAAGACGTTGCGTGATCGCATTCTGGAATTGGCGGCGTCGATCGGCCTCGACAAGGATTGCGGCGTGGTGCGGGACGACAGCGCCGATATGGCGCTGGGCAAGCTGGACAATCACCTCTGCGAGCTGAAGGAGCTGCAGATCCGCGACGGGCTGCATGTGTTCGGCGTTTCGCCCGAGGGTGATCAGCTCACCGATCTATTGGTGGCGCTGACCCGCGTGCCTCGGCGTCAGGGCGAGGGCGCCGATGCGTCGCTGATTCGCGCACTGGCCAAGGATCTGGAACTCGAATTCGATCCGCTGACGGCGGAGATGGCTGTGGTTTGGACGGGAGCGAAGCCCGCGGCGCTGATGCTTGAGGCGAATGAAACTAATAACCCCCCTCTCCCCTTGGGGGAGAGGGGGCAGGGGGTGAGGGGTTCAGCGCCGGTAGGTGCCCACGATACTCAGACTCCATTCAAGAACAGAGGCAATGACGAGCAGAATGAAGATTCGCTGCGCGCAAGCGCGTTAGCCCCCTCACCCCTGCCCCTCTCCCCCGGAGGAGAGAGGGGACTATTTTCGGACGACAAGAGCGGAGCGTTGCAACTGGGGATCTGGCGCACCCATGGCGACACAGTGGAGCGGTTAGAGCTTCTCGCCCGCGCACTGGTCGCCGGGGAGAAGCATGCACCGCCGGATTGGACCCGCACCCACACTGTCCTCAGCTACATCCAGACCACGCTCCGTCCCGCCGTCATCGCCTGCGGCGAGAGCGAGATCGCCGGCTTGCTGCGCGGGCTCGATGGCCGCTTCGTCGCGCCCGGTCCCTCCGGCGCGCCCACCCGCGGACGGCCGGAAGTGCTGCCCACCGGCCGCAACTTCTACTCCGTCGATACCCGCGCGGTGCCGACGCCGGTGGCCTGGAGCCTCGGCTGGAAATCCGCCTGTCTGCTGCTGGACCGCTACCGGCAGGAGCATGGCGCCTGGCCGAAATCCCTGGCGCTCTCCGCCTGGGGCACGGCCAACATGCGCACTGGCGGCGACGATATCGCGCAGGCGCTGGCGCTGATGGGCGTGCGGCCGACCTGGGACCAGGGTTCGGGCCGCGTCGCAGGCTTTGAGATCATGCCGCTGTCAATCCTCGACCGGCCGCGGGTCGACGTGACGCTGCGGGTCTCCGGCTTCTTCCGCGATGCGTTTCCGGCGCAGATCGATCTGATCGATAGCGCCGCGCGCGCCGTCGCCGCGCTGGATGAACCGGAGGCGCTGAACCCACTGGCCGCCCGCGTGCAGAAGGATGCGCAGGCGATGATTGCCTCCGGCCTGCCGCAGGAGCTGGCGCTGCGCCGCGCCGGCTTCCGCGTGTTCGGCTCCAAGCCCGGCGCCTATGGCGCGGGGCTGCAGGCGCTGATCGATGAGCGAGGCTGGGAAACTTCGGCCGACCTTGCGCGTGCCTATGTGGCCTGGGGCGGCTACGCCTATGGCAGCGGATCGCAAGGTGTCGCCGAGCATCGGCTGTTCGAGACGCGCCTCAGCGCCGTCGATGGCGTGCTGCACAATCAGGACAATCGCGAGCATGATCTGCTGGACAGCGACGACTACTATCAGTTCGAGGGCGGTCTCGCGGCCGCAGTGAAGGAAATCTCCGGTCGGAAGCCCGTGGTCTATCACAATGACCATTCACGGCCCGAGTCGCCGCGCATCCGGCGCCTGGAGGAGGAGATCGCCCGCATCGTCCGCGCCCGCGTGGTCAATCCAAAATGGATCAAGGGCGTGATGCGCCACGGCTACAAGGGCGTGTTCGAGATGGCGGCGACGGTCGACTACATGTTCGCCTTTGCCGCCACGGCCGACTGCGTCGCCGACCATCATTTCGACGCCGTGTTCGACGCCTATATCGGCGACGATCAGGTGCGGGATTTCATGCTGGCGAACAATCCAGCGGCAGCGCGAGAGATGGCGGAAAAGCTGCTGGAGGCGCAGGACCGCGGATTGTGGCGGCCCCGGGCCAATGCAGCCCATCTGCGGCTGCGGGAACTGGCGGCGGGGGCGGCGGCATGACCGCGGCAACTTTTTCTTTCGGGGCATGGCATCGGCGCGGAGCCCTGCCGGCAAACGGGAGCATGAGCCACTCGCAAGGGGATCGCTTCATGTTCCGGAAATGGTTAATGGCTACCGCGGCGGTACTGTTCATCGGCGGCGGGATCGCGGCGGCGACGAATGCCTATTGGCTGCCGTCACTAGGGCAGTACTTCGCAAGCGCAGACAGAGGGCCTGCTATCATCGACGAGCGACAGTTGCAGACGGGCGGTGTGATCCAGCCGGAGGCGCCCTTGTCCCTGCCGTCCAGGCCGGAAATCGCGAACGCGCCAGAGGCCGAGCCAAACGCATACACGGGAAGGGGCCAGCCGGTTTCGCCGGCGTCGAAAACCGAAGCGTTGCCCGTTGAAAGCTACTCGAGCAGCACCGCCTCCGGTGACGAGATCAGGTTCCGCTCGGGCAATTCCGGTGAGATGCTCGCGATCGGCGGTGCCGATACGCGCTATGTCTACAGATTGCCGCAGGATGACGCCGGGCAATGGCAAACACCCAGCGTTGCCGGCGAGAAATATGTCGATTTCAAATCCAACCCGGTGAAGCTCACGGCGGAAGAGCCGGTCTCCACCTTCTCCATCGATGTGGACACCGCCTCCTATGCCAATGTGCGGCGGTTCCTGACCCAGGGCATCCTGCCGCCTGTTGATGCGGTGCGCACGGAAGAGCTCATCAACTATTTCGACTATGGCTATGCGCTGCCGGAGAGCAAGGCGGAGCCGTTCCGCGCCGATGTGGCTTTGTTCGACTCGCCCTGGGACAGCGGCAGCCAGATCCTGCGGGTGGGCATCCAGGGCTATGACATTCCTGCAACGACACGGCCGCCGGCCAATCTGGTGTTCCTGGTGGATACCTCGGGCTCCATGCAGGACGCGGACAAGCTGCCGCTGGTGAAGCAATCGCTGCGCCTGCTGGTGGATCAGATGGGGCCGCAGGACAGCATCGCCATCGTCGCCTATGCGGGCGATGCCGGCGTGGTGCTGGAGCCGACAAAGGGCTCGGATCACCGGAAGATCGAGGCGGCGATCGACAACTTCGTTGCTGGCGGCAGCACGGCGGGCGGCGAAGGCATCCGGCAGGCCTATGCGCTGGCGGAGTCGGTATTCCAGAAAGAGGCGCTGAACCGCGTGATCCTGGCCACCGATGGCGATTTCAATGTCGGCATCACCGATCCGGACCAGCTCGAGGATTTCGTCGCCCGCAAGCGCGAGAGCGGCGTGTATCTCTCGGTGCTCGGCTATGGCGCCGGCAATCTCAACGACCTGATGATGCAGAAGCTGGCCCAGGCCGGGAACGGCAATGCGTCCTACATCGACTCCCTGATGGAGGCGCGCAAGGTGCTGGTGGAGGAGATGGGCTCGACGCTCTTCACCATTGCCGACGATGTGAAGATCCAGATCGAGTTCAATCCGCAGCAGGTGGCGGAGTACCGGCTGATCGGCTATGAGACGCGGCTGCTGGCCCGCGAGGATTTCAACAACGACAAGGTGGACGCGGGCGAGGTCGGCAGCGGCAGCTCGGTGACGGCGTTGTATGAGTTGACACCGCCCGATAGCACATCGCGGCTGGTGGACAATCTGCGCTATGGTTCGCGAGTGGGAGATGGCAGGGAGGTCTCCCTTGAGACGGGTTTCCTCCGCATCCGCTACAAGCTGCCGGGCGCCAAGGAGAGCACGTTGATCGAGCAGCAGATCATGGCAACGTCGCGCACAGAGTTCGATGCTGCGCCTGTCGATGCGCGATTTGCAGCTGCGGTTGCCGCCTTCGGCCAACTGCTGCGCCACGATCCCAATATGGGCAGCTTCACCTATGCTGACGTGCACCGCATCGCCGCGGCGGCGCGGGGCGAGGATGAATCCGGCTACCGCAGCGAGTTCCTGCGATTGGTGCAGGTCGCCCAATCGGTCCCGATCATGGAGAGCCTGAACTGACGACAGTCGTTCCCTTCACTGCCGAGCTGCGTTCCTCCCCGGCCGTTCCTGACGGCCGGGGAGACGCGCTTGCGCACGCGCCCGGCGCCGCGCCAGTGGATTGGCGCGCGCAGAATTGGGAAGACCTGATCCCCCGGCTGCTGCTGCTGGCGATCTCCCGCCTGCGCCGCATGAGCTGGCATGGCGAGCGCCGGGGCGCGCCGCCGGGCGCGGCCGAGGCCGAGGATTTCGTCAATGACGCGGTATCCAAGACCATCGCCGGGGTGCGCATCTGGAATCCGGCGGCCTGCTCCCTGTTCCAGCATCTGGCGGGCGTGATCGTCAGCGACATTTCTCATGCCGCGCAATCGGCGGAGAATCGCATCACCCTGCGGGATAGCCCGTTGCCGGCAGCCGGAGTGAGCTTGACGGCCACGGTAGCTGATGGCGCGCCGAATCCGGAATCGGTGATCGCCTGGCGGTCGGAGCAGCGGCGCCTGCTGGATCATCTGGAGGCGCTCGATGCCGATCTCCGCCGCATGGCCGAGCTGATGCTGGTCGGCGATATGCAGGAAACCGCCGATCTCAGCCGCACCCTCGCCATCCCGGCGGCCGAAGTCGCCAACCGCCGGAAACGCCTGAAGCGGGCGGTGCAGGCCTACCTGGCGGAGGGCGGATCATGAGCGCCGCCCGAGCAGACAATGCCGCCCGCGATCTGCTGGCGCGGTTGACCGACGAGGCGGAGTTGGAGTCAGCGCCATTGGATGAAGTGCGAGCCGATCTTAACAGTCTGGGCATCGATCCCGCACGATCGATCAGGTTCAGCCGGCAACTGGTGGCGCAAGCAGCATCGCCGGCCGCCGGGCTGCTATCGAAGTCGCTAGCGGGCGAAGATCAAGATCGGGAACGGGCCGAGCTGGAGCACGCTGATATCGACATCGTCCGGGCCGAGCTGTCGGCGGCGTCACCGCTGGCTCCGGCACAAGCACAGCGGCTGGCGGAAAAGTTTGTGCCAAGCGCAACGCAACGACGCCGCTCGCGGCAACTCTGGTACGGAGTAGGCGGTGCGATTATGGCGGCCGCTGCCTCAGTGCTCGTCATTGTGAATGCGTCATCTCCGGATTTGCTCCTTCGGCAGGAAGAGTTTGCGCCGGTCAATGCGCCGGAAACTCAAAGCATGGCGGAGCAGGAACCCGCAGCGCCGGCATCGACGATGCCGGTTACGACCGCAAGGAGTGCACCTGCGGAATCGGCACCGATCTCAAAGGCCGAGATTGCGAAATCCGCTTCCGGCAGCGAGTCCCGGACTGAAGTAGGGGCCCTGGCCGCGGATGAAGATGGCGCTGCAACGAGATTCAGAAACGGTGGTTCGGGCGAGGCGCTGAGTATTGCCGGCGCAACGCAGGCCGAGAGTTCGGCCGGCCAACCGATGGTTTCCGGGGCTGATGCGATCCCGGCTTCGAAGAGTGAAATCGCCGACTTGACCGTCATCGCCGTATTGATCTTGCAGCCGGAATTGGCACCGGAACCCCTGCGTCAAGCGAATTTGGGGAAGGGCAGCCTGGCATCGCGACTGGAGGAAGCCGCAAATCCTCAGCCGGGTGGAACGCTCGTTGCTCTCGTCACTCTGCTGCGGGCAGATGGTACAAGTTTCGATGCCAAGTTGTTGTGGGAGGAGTCGCCGTTCTCGCAGTTTTCCTACTCAGGCGGCAGCGCCACGGATTTGATCGGCGATGCGCCAGAGTTGAACAATCCAACGCTCGCGGAACCTACTCTTCGCAACCTGCTTGGTTCGGACGCTGAGCCGTTCCGCCTTATCGAAATGAAACCGCCGGCCGCCGCCGGCCAGGAATGAGATCGAGCAATGACTACTGAGCAAGCTCCCGCGACCGAAGACCGTAACCAGCGCGCCGACGAGAAGGCGGCCAAGCGCAAGGCGGCGCGGGCCAAGATCATGGCGACGAAGACCATCGAGAAGGGCCTGCTCATCGTCCATACCGGCAAGGGCAAGGGCAAATCGACAGCGGCCTTCGGCATGGTCATGCGCTGCCTCGGCCACGGGCTCAAGGTCGGGATCGTGCAGTATGTGAAGGGCGGCTGGGAGACCGGCGAGCGCACGCTGCTGGCGGAGTATCCGGATCTCATCACCTTCCGCACCATGGGCGGCGGCTTCACCTGGGAGACCCAGGACCGGGGCGCCGATGTGGCGGCGGCCCGGGCCGCCTGGGAGGAGGCCAAGGCATTGATGGCCGATCCGGAGATTCACCTGCTGCTGCTGGACGAGCTAAATATCGTGCTGCGCTATGATTATCTGCCCATCGATGAGGTGGTGGAGACGCTGAAGGCGCGGCGGGCGGATCTGCATGTGGTGGTCACCGGCCGCAACGCCAAGCCGGAGCTGATCGAGGCCGCCGATCTGGTCACGGAGATGACCATGGTGAAGCATCCTTTCCGCTCCGGCGTGAAGGCGCAGATGGGGATCGAGTTCTGACCATGGCCGCCGCCGCCATCATGTTCCAGGGCACGGGCTCGGACGTCGGCAAGTCGCTGATCGTCGCGGGCTTGGCGCGCGCCTTCACGCGGCGGCAGCTGCGCGTGCGGCCATTCAAGCCGCAGAACATGTCGAACAACGCGGCGGTGACGGCCGACGGCGGCG
The DNA here is from genome assembly GCA_963851215.1 of uncultured Alphaproteobacteria bacterium. Lineage (GTDB taxonomy): Bacteria > Pseudomonadota > Alphaproteobacteria > Dongiales > Dongiaceae > DATKFM01. The sequence goes on along the minus strand of CAWKOG010000017.1, from coordinate 238,258 downwards.
AGATCGGCCGCGCCCAGGCGCTGCAGGCCCGGGCCTGCGGCGTGGCGGCCAGCGTGCATATGAATCCGGTGCTGCTGAAGCCGCAGACGGATATCGGCGCGCAGGTGGTGGTGCAGGGCCGCATGCAGGGCATGGCCAAGGCGGCGGAATATCACGCCCTAAAGCCGAAGCTCATGCCGAAGGTGCTCGAGAGCTATGAGCGGCTTGGGGCCGAAGCGGACCTGATCCTCGTTGAAGGCGCCGGCAGCCCGGCGGAAATCAACCTCCGCGATGGCGATATCGCCAACATGGGCTTTGCCCGCGCGGCGCAGGTGCCGGTGGTGCTGATCGGCGACATCGACCGGGGTGGCGTGCTTGCGAGTCTCGTCGGCACTGTCGCGCTACTTGAGGCAGATGAGCGCGCGCTGCTGAAGGGTTTCCTGGTCAACAAATTCCGCGGGGATCTCCGGCTGTTCGACGGGGGCCGTAAGATCATTGTCGAGCGCACCGGGCTTGCCGACCTCGGCGTGGTGCCCTGGTTTCCCGACGCGGTGCGCCTGCCCGCAGAAGACGCGATGTCTCTAACGCTTTCCTCCCCCCTTGCTGGGGAGGGTAAGGAAGGGGGGATGTCGCAAAATGTGCGCGCGACTCAAATCAAGATCGCCGTCCCCCAACTCTCCCGCATTGCCAACTTCGACGATCTCGATCCCTTGCGGGCCGAGCCCGATGTAATCGTCGAGATCGTGCCGCCCGGAAAGCCTCTGCCCGGCGACGCCGACCTGGTCATCCTGCCGGGCTCGAAATCCACCGTTGGCGATCTCGCCTTCCTGCGTGCCCAGGGCTGGGACATCGATCTCCAGGCCCATCACCGCCGCGGCGGCTTCGTGCTCGGACTCTGTGGCGGCTATCAGATGCTCGGCCGCAGCCTCGACGATCCCCAGGGCATCGAGGGACCGGCCGGGCGCGTCGCCGGCTTGGCGCTGCTGGATATCGACACCGAGATGACCGGCGACAAGACGCTGGCCGAGGCCGCCGGCCGGCACGCGGCCAGCGGCACCGCCGTGCGCGGCTATGAAATGCATATCGGCCGGAGCGCGGGGCCGAGCCTGGCGCGGCCGTTCCTGTCGCTCAGGAACGGCAGCGGCGACAGACCCGAGGGCGCGGTGTCGGCCGACGGCCGCGTCGCCGGCAGCTATCTGCATGGCCTCTTCGCCGCCGATGATTTCCGGCATGCCTATCTGTCCTCGATCAGGACGCGGGCGACGACGGGTGTTGCCTATGAGTCAGAAGTCGAACGCACGCTCGATGCCCTGGCCGATCATCTTGCGGCCCATGTCGCCCTGGACCGCATCCTGGAGATCGCCCATGGCGCGCGATAACCGGATGTCAGAGCAACGCGATCGCCGCGACTATGCCGAGCTGCAATGCGCAGGCGGCAACGAAAAGCTGCAACCCCCGGCGGATGTCGGCAGCCGTCAGATCCGTGCGGCCACCGGCGCCCATATAGGCGGCGCTGCTTTCCTCGACGCCGTGATAGCGCCGCGGCCCGGCGATCGCGAAGCCGAGCGCGCCGGCCAGCGCCGCCTCCGGCCAGCCGGCATTGGGCGAGCGGTGCTTCGGCGCATCGCGCCACATCGCCCGCCAGGCGCGGTGGCTGTCGGCGCCGCGCACGAACGCCGCGGTCACGACGATGATCATCCCGCAGAGGCGCGCCGGAATCAGATTCAGCAGATCGTCGAACCTTGCCGACGCCCAGCCGAACGCCTGATGCCGGGGCGTGCGATGGCCGATCATGCTGTCGGCGGTGTTGATCACCTTATATACGATCAGGCCGGGCAGGCCGAAGATCAGGCCCCAGAACAGCGGCGCCGTCACGGCGTCGGACAGATTCTCCGCCAGAGATTCCAGCGCCGCGCGGGACACGCCGGCCTCGTCCAGTTCGGCTGTATCGCGGCCGACGATTCTTGCGACAGCGGCGCGGCCGGCGGCGAGCCCGTCCCTGGTCAGCGCATTGGCAACCGCGGCCACATGATCATAGAGACTGCGTTGGGCGATCAAGCTGCTGGCCAATACCACTTCAATCGCCCGGCCGATCAGGCTTGGCCTCAAGATGTCATCCAAGCCCCGTCCAAGCATCCAGGCGCCGGCTGTCAGCGCGGCGACCGCAATAACGCCGTTCCGTTTGCGCCGGGCTTCCGGATCTACCGGATCGTTGAACCGCCGATCGATCCAGCCGATCAGGCGGCCGATCAGGGCCACCGGATGGGGCAGGGCGCGATACAGCCAGACCGGGTCGCCGAACGCGGCGTCCAGAAGGGCGGCCAGCAGCAATATCCAGGCGAAGTCGATCATGGGCGGCCAATCTGTGCGGCCCCGGCCTCGCCGCGTCAATGCAGAGTTGAAATTACCAGAACAGGGAAGGCAACGGGGTCATGAGCAAGATCGGCGTGATGGTATGCGGCCATGGCAGCCGCGATGTCGAGGCGATCACCGAATTCGGCGCGGTGGCCGCCGGCATCGCCAAGCGCCTGCCGGAGTATCCGGTCGAGAGCGGCTTCCTGGAGTTCGCGCGGCCGATCATTCGCGACGGGCTGGAGAAGCTGCGCCACAAGGGCGTCGAGCATATCCTCGCCGTGCCCGGCATGCTGTTTGCCGCCGGCCATGTGAAGAACGACGTGCCGTCGGTGCTCAACGAGTACCGCGCCGAGTTTCCCGAGCTGAGGATCGAATATGGCCGCGATCTCGCCATCGATACGCGGCTGCTGCGCGCCGCCGGCGAGCGGATCGAGCAGGCCGAGCGCGTCTCCAGCCGCCGCGTGCCGCGGGCGGAGACCATGCTGATGGTGGTCGGCCGCGGCACTTCCGATCCCGATGCGAACTCCAACATCACCAAGGTCGCGCGCATGCTCTGGGAAGGCATGGGCTTCGGCTGGGCCGAGGTGTGCTACAGCGGCGTCACGTTCCCGCTGGTGGGGCCGGGTCTGGAGCATGCGGTGAAGCTGGGCTACCGCCGCATCATCGTATTCCCCTATTTCCTGTTCACCGGCGTGCTGGTGAAACGCATCTACTCCATCACCGACGAGATGGCAGCGCAGCATCCGGAGATCGAGTTCCTGAAGGCACAGTACCTGAACGATCACCCGCTGGTGCTCGACGCCTTCGCCGACCGGGTGCGCGAGATCCTCGGCGGCGAGAACAACATGAATTGCCAGATGTGCAAATACCGGGAGCAGGTCATCGGCTTCGAGGCCGAAGTGGGCTTGCCCCAGGCCGGGCATCACCATCATGTCCAGGGCATCGGCACCGACGGCGATCACGGGCATGATCACGGGCATGACCATGATCACGGCGACGGGCATCATCACCCTCATCATGGCGATCACGATCACAACCATGACCACGACCATGATCACGCCCACGCCCATGATCACGGTCATCCTCACCATCACGGCAATGGCACCAACGGCCATGACCACGCACACCATCATCCGCCCCATCCCCATGCGGATCATCCGCACGGTCCCGGCAAGCGGAATCCGGAGCGGTTGAAGTAGGATGAAGTCCCGATGAGCGGCAGACGCCGACAACCCTCACCCTGGCGCTCTCCCTCAGTCGAGGGAGAGGGGACAGTTGCAGGGGAAACTACTCAACACAGACCTCTCGCGCCCCGCAAAGGGGGAGAGGGCAAGCAACCTCCGCTTAGCGGAGGTTGCGCGGGTGAGGGGGTTGGCCCGGTGCCTGACAGCTATGAATACCTGCGCGATCCCGCGGCCATCTATCGCGAGTCCTTCGCCGCCATAAGGCGCGAGGCGCGGCTCGATCACCTGCCGGCCGATATCGTCGACATTGCCGTGCGGCTGATCCATGCCTGCGGCATAACCGACATCGTCGATGATCTTGCCTGCACCGATGATGCCGCGTCCGCCGCACGCGCCGCGCTGGCAAGGGGCGCACCGATCTTCTGCGACAGCGCCATGGTCGCCGCGGGCATCATGTGCGACCGGCTGCCGGCGAAGAACGAGGTGATCTGCACGCTTGCCGATCCCCGCGTGCCCGCACTGGCGAAAGAGCAGGCTACGACGCGGTCCGCCGCTGCCGTGGATCTCTGGCGCGATCGCCTCGACGGCGCCATCGTTGCCATCGGCAACGCGCCGACGGCGCTGTTCCATCTGCTCGAGCTGCTGGCCGATGGTGCGCCGCGCCCGGCGGCAATCCTGGCTTTCCCTGTCGGTTTCGTCGGCGCTGCGGAGTCCAAGGAGGCGTTGATCGCCAACAGCCACGGCGTACCCTATCTCACCCTGCGCGGCCGGCGCGGCGGCAGTGCGCTTGCCGCCGCTGCCGTGAACGCGCTGATCCTCGGCCGCGACGGAGAAGCGGCGTGAAGCCGTGGCTCTCCATCATCGGCATCGGCGAGGAGGGGCTCGATAGCCTGCCGCCCGTCACGCGCCGCATCGTCGACGGCGCGGAAATCCTCGTCGGCGGCGAACGCCATCTCGCCATGGTGCCCAACGGCACGGCTGAACGGCTCACCTGGGCCTCGCCGCTGTCCCAGACCGTCGAGGAGATCAAGCACCGGCGCGGCCGCAATGTGGTGGTGCTCGCGACCGGCGATCCCATGTGGTTCGGCATCGGCGTCACGCTGGCGCGCCATGTCCCAGCCGAGGAAATGTTGATCATCCCCGGCATCTCCGCCTTCACCTTGGCCGCGAGCCGCCTCTGCTGGCCGCTCGCCGATGTGGAATGCCTGACGCTCCATGGCCGCGCCCTGGCGCTGATGCGGCCGGCGATCGCGCCCGGCGCAAAGCTGCTGCTGCTGGCCAATGACGGCGCGACGCCGATGGCTGTGGCGAGGCTGCTGGTCAAGTTGGGCTATGGTCCGAGCCGCATCATCGTCCTCGAGCATATGGGCTCGCCGCAGGAGCGGCAGATTGCCGGCTTCGCCCAGGACTGGGCCACGGAAAGGGCCGAAGATTTCTGCACCATTGCCGTCGAATGCAACGCCGGTCCCCATGCCGTGGCGCATTCGCGCCTTGCCGGGCTGCCGGACGAAGCATTCGATCACGATGGCCAGCTCACCAAACAGGAAGTGCGCGCGGCGACGCTGGCGGCCCTGGCGCCGCTCCCTGGTCAATTGCTGTGGGATGTGGGTGCGGGCTGCGGTTCCATCTCCATCGAATGGCTGCGCGCCAACAGGCGCATGCGCGCGATTGCCATCGAACGCAACACCGCGCGCCGTGAGATGATAGACCGGAATTGCATCACCCTCGGCACGCCCGCCTTGAAGGTCGTCGATGGCGAGGCGCCGGCCGCGATTGCCGGCCTGCCCGCGCCCGACGCGATCTTCATCGGCGGCGGGTTGAGCACGGCCGGCCTCGCCGAGGCCTGCTGGGAGCCGCTGAAACCCGGCGGACGTCTGGTCGCCAACGCCGTGACCGTGGAAGGCGAGGCCGCGTTGTTCGCGGCACGGGCCCGCTGGGGCGGCGATCTCAAGCGCATCGCCATCAGCCGCGCCGACGTTATCGGTCCGCATCTCGGCTGGCGGCCGCTGATGCCGGTGACGCAGTACGCCGCCACAAAGCCGCGGAGCCATTCATGAGCGCGGCGCAAGTCTACGGCCTGGGTGTCGGACCCGGCGATCCGGAGCTGCTGACGCTGAAGGCATTGCGGCTGCTGCGCGCCGCGCCCGTCATCGCCTATCCGGCGCCGGAGAGCGGCGACAGCTTTGCCCGCAGCATCGTGGCGCCCCATCTGCCGGGCGGGCAGAAGGAGATCGCCATCCGCATGCCCCTCGGCGACGGCAGCTTTCCGAAGGCGGACATCTATGACCGCGCCGCGCGCGAGATCCTGGCGGAGGTGCGCGCCGGCCGCGACGTCGCCGTGCTCTGCGAAGGCGATCCCTTCTTCTACGGCTCCTTCATGTACCTGCATGCGCGCCTGGCGCGGGAATGCGAGGTCACCGTCGTGCCCGGCGTCTCCTCGCTGATGGCCTGCGCTGCCATGGCGGGCGCGCCGCTCTCGGCGCGCAACGACTCGCTGACGGTGATCCCGGCGCCGTTGCCGGATGATGCCATTCGCGCGCGCCTCGCCGATTGCAGCGCCGCCGCCGTCATCAAAGTGGGCCGGCATCTGGCGCGGGTGCGCGCCGTGCTCGACAGCGCCGGCCTGCTGCCGCGGGCCTTGCTGGTGGAGCGGGCGACGCTGGCCGAGCAGCGCATCCGCCGGCTGGCCGATGTGCGTGACGACACAGCGCCCTATTTCTCGATGATCCTTGTCGCCGGCGAGGGCGCGCCATGACGGCGTTGATTGCCTTGAGCGCCGGCGGTGCGGTGTTGGCGAAGCGGCTGCAGGCTGCGCTGCCCGACGCGCGGATTCACGGGCTGCGCCGGCGTGTCGGCAAGGCCGATGTGCCGTTCGACGATACCGCCGTGCATTTGCGGGCCTTGTTCGCCGCGAATGAGCCGATCGTCGGCATCTGCGCCGCCGGCATTCTGATCCGCTGCATAGCGCCGCTGCTCAACGACAAGCGCGCGGAGCCGCCGGTCATCGCCATCGCCGAAGACGGCAGCGCCGTCGTGCCGCTGCTGGGCGGGCATCATGGCGGAAACGAACTGGCGCGGCGGATTGCCGATGCGCTCGGCGTCTCCGCGGCTGTGACGACGGCCGGCGATGTGGTGCATGGCCTGGCGCTGGATGATCCGCCTGAAGGCTGGCGTGTCGGCAATCCGGAAGCGGCGAAGGCGGTGATGGCGGCGGTCTTAGCGGGGGAGTCGGTCGACCTCGTTGTCGAGGCGGCCATGGACGATTGCGAGTGGCTACGGCCACTAGCTCCACAAACAGATCAAATGGTGTCGACTCCCATCGGCAGCCCTCTCCCCTTGGGGGAGAGGGGGCAGGGGGTGAGGGGTCTGCCGCCGGCAAGCGCTCAAGAATCTCCAGCCTCAAAACCAAATCGGCTGCAGAAGACAGGGAATTCCCCGCAATCGAACGAAATCAAATCTGGTGAAAACTCTCTGCGCTCTCGCGCGCGTAACCCCTCATCCCCTGCCCCCTCTCCCCCAAGGGGAGAGGGGCGTGAACTCGCGATCCTGATAACCGATCGCGCGGTTGCGCCAGCCAACACCCTTATTCTCCACCCCGCCACCATCGCCATCGGCGTCGGGTGCGAGCGTGGCGCTGATCCGGCGGAACTCCGTGAACTGGTGACGCGATGCCTGAATGACGCCGGCGTCGCACCGCAGTCCGTCGCCGGAATCTTTTCCATCGCATTGAAAGCCGCCGAACCGGCGATCCATGATCTGGCCGAACATCTCGACGCACCCGCGCGCTTTTTCTCCGCCGATGCGCTTCTCGCCGAAACGCCGCGCCTGAGCGAGAAATCCGAGATCGTGTTCCGCGAAACCGGCTGCTGGGGCGTGGCCGAAGGTGCGGCACTGGCGGCGGCAGGCGCCGACGCAACGCTCACCCTCAGCAAGCAACGCAGCACCCGCGCCACTTGCGCCATCGCTCGCTCGCCCCGGATCATACGCGCGGAAGGCATTGGCCGCGCCCGCGGCCGGCTGTTCGTCGTCGGCATCGGCCCGGGCGATGCGACGGCGCGCACGGCCGAAGCCGATAGCGCCATCCGCGCCTCGACCGATCTCGTCGGCTACCGGCTCTATCTCGATCTGCTAGGGCCGCTCGCCGCCGGCAAGACGCGTCACGATTTCGATCTCGGCGCCGAAGAAGCGCGGGTGGCTCATGCGCTCGATCTCGCCGCGCAGGGCCGGGATGTCGCGCTGATCTCCTCCGGCGATGCCGGCATTTACGCAATGGGCAGCCTGGTGTTCGAGCTGATCGACCGCGGTGCGCGGCCCGATTGGGCGCGGGTGGAAATCTCCTGCGCGCCCGGCGTGTCGGCGATGCAGACTGCCGCCGCCCGGCTCGGCGCGCCGTTGGGCCATGATTTCTGCGCCATCTCGCTGTCCGATCTGCTGACGCCCTGGCCGGTGATCGAGCAAAGGCTGCGCGCCGCCGCCGCCGGCGATTTCGTCGTCGCCTTCTACAATCCGGTGTCGCAGCGCCGGCGGACTCAGCTTGCGGCCGCGCGAAGCATCCTTCTGACCGCGCGTCCGCCGGAAACGCCCGTCGCCATCGCCCGAAACCTCGGCCGCGACGGTGAACGCGTCACGATTACGACGCTGGCGGCGATCGATCCCGATCAGGTCGACATGCTGTCGCTGGTGCTGGTCGGCAGCAGCACCACGCGCCGCGTGTCGCGTCCCGACGGCGGCGAGTGGCTCTACACGCCGCGGGGATATGAAACGAAACAGACGGCCACTCCGGACTCCCCTCTCCCCTTGAGGGAGAGGGGGCAGGGGGTGAGGGGTCTGGCGCCTTCAGGCGCTCATAAGCCGAATGACTTCATCGAGGGACAATTGCCTGTAGGCAATGACGGTATCCGCTCATTGAAATCTGAAGCTAGTGATGAGTTCTCTGCCCGCTTGCGCGGGAAACCCCTCACCGCCTGCCCCCTCTCCCCCAAGGGGACAGGGGAAAAGAACAACTAGCAAGGCCAACCCCGCATGACCGTGCATTTCATCGGCGCGGGGCCGGGCGCTCCCGATCTCATCACTGTGCGCGGCCGCGACCTGATCGCGAGATGTCCGGTCATGCTCTATGCCGGCTCGCTGGTGCCGCCGGCCATCGTCGCGCTGGCGCCGAAGGAGGCGCTGGTGATCGACACCGCGCCGCTGAACCTCGAGGAGATCGTCGCCCATATGGAAGCGGCGCAGGCGAAGGGCCAGGATGTCGCCCGCGTCCATTCCGGCGATCCCTCGCTTTATGGCGCCATCGCCGAACAGATGCGCCGGCTGGATCAACTGGGCATCGACTACGATGTCACTCCCGGCGTGCCGGCCTACGCGGCGGCGGCGGCCGTCTTGAAAACCGAACTCACGCTGCCCGAGGTGAGCCAGACCGTGATCCTCACGCGCACCGACGGCAAGGCCTCGCCGATGCCGAACCGCGAGGACCTGTCGACGCTCGGCGCGTCCGGCGCCACGCTGGCGATCCATCTTTCGGTGCGCAATGTGCGGGAGATCGTGCGGGAGCTGTCGCCGCACTACGGCGCCGATTGCCCGGCTGTCGTCGCCTATCGTGTCGGCTGGCCCGACCAGCTCATCCTGCGCGGCACGCTCGAGACCATCGGCGCGCAGATCCGCGAGGCAAAGATCACCCGCACTGCGCTGATTTTCGTCGGCCGGGTGTTCGAGTCCCGGGAGTTCAGCGACAGCAAGCTCTACGATGCCGCACACCGGCATATCCTGCGGCCGGGCACATCCGCGAAGAGGCGGCCGCCGGCAGCCTAGAGCTATTAGGCAATCCGCGACGTTCCCCGGAGTATCGCGCCTGACATCCTTCATGATATTGATTCAATTGAAAAATTTCTGTGATATGAGACAGAAGGTCTAGGAGGTTAACTAATAGGAAACTAGGGTATCTCATACTGTATGCCCGTCAGACGGCCAGGACCTCCGGAGCATCCCTAATGGACAATATGCATAGCCTTCACGGCGCCTACGATTTAGTGCTCGTGGGGCTGTCGATCCTCATCGCCGTCCTCGCCTCCTTCACCGCGCTCACCCTGGTGGGCCGGGTCAAGGAGTCGTCGGGCCGCGCCCGGACTGTCTGGCTGCTCGGCGCCGCAACCGCGCTCGGCGGTGGAATCTGGTCGATGCATTTCGTGGCCATGCTGGCGTTCAGCCTGCATATGCCGATCCACTACAACGTCGAACTGACCGTCGTGTCCCTGGTGGCGGCAATTGTCGTCGCCTCAATCGCGCTCTACACGGTGACGCGCTGGGCCGGCCATTTGAGCCTGGGCATCGCCGGCGTGTTCGCGGGCATCGGCGTGGCCATCATGCACTATATGGGCATGGCCGCGATGGAGATGAACGCGACCATCAGCTACGACCCGCTGCTGTTCGCCACATCCATCGTCATCGCCATCGTCGCCGCCACGGCGGCGCTGTGGCTGGCCCTCAATCTGAATGCCACTTGGCATAAGGTCGCCGCCGCTTTCGTGATGGGTGCGGCGATCTGCGGCATGCACTACACCGGCATGGCCGCGACGATCTTCACGCCCGCGGAGGGCCCGCCGCTGGCTGCTTCCTCGATCTCCGCCTTCGGTCTCGCCATGGGCATCGGCGGCACTACCATCGCAATCTTCGCGCTCGGCCTGATGGCCGCGGTCGTCGACCGGCGCTTCACCGGCCATCTACGCCGCGAGCTGGATGAGCGCGTCAAGGTCGAGGTCGAGTTGCGCCAGGCTGTTGCCGCTTCGCAGTCCTCGATCGAAGCCGCACGCAAGGCCGAACAGCGCCTGAGCGACGCGGTCGGCCATCTCACCGAAGGCTTCGCGCTCTATGACCGCGACGGCAAGATCACGCTCAGCAACGACCGCTTCAGGACGCTCGGCTGGGAGATCAACAAGTCAGGGTTCGACAGCCTGTCGGCCGGCAGCGGCACCGAGCGCGTTGAACAGATGGCCGACGGTCGCTGGCTGCGCATCAGCGAGCACCGCACCAGCGAGGGCGGCATCGTCGGCACCTACACCGACATCACCGATCAGAAGCGTGCGGAACTGGATCTCCGCCAGGCCCATGACGGTCTGCAGACCGCCTCGGGCAAGCTCGGCTCGATCGTGCGCGAGGCCAGCGTCGGCGTCGAGGCCTTGAAGACGGCAACCGAACAGCTGGCGTCCGGCGCCGCCGATCTGTCGATGCGCACGGACACCCAGGTTTCCAGCCTGTCGGAGATGGCGGCGGCGATCCGCCAACTCACCATTACTGTGCAGAACACAGCGGAAAATGCGCAGCAAGCGAATACGCTTGCCGAGGGTGCGCAGACCGCGGCCACCGGCGGCGGCGAAATCGCCACTGCGGCGGTCAATGCAATGAAGCGCATCGAAACTTCGTCGGGCCAGATCGCCAGTATCGTCGGCCTGATCGAGGAAATCGCTTTCCAGACCAATCTTCTGGCGCTCAACGCCGCCGTCGAAGCGGCGCGGGCGGGCGATGCGGGCCGCGGCTTCGCCGTCGTCGCGGCGGAAGTGCGGGCGCTGGCCCAGCGCGCCTCGTCGGCCTCCAAGGACATCAAGTCGCTGATCGCCGAAAGCGATACGCAGGTGCGCCAGGGCGTGCAGCTGGTGAATAAGGCCGGCACCACTCTCGGCGATATCGTGGACGCGGTGAAGCGCGTGGCCTCGATCGTCGGCGAAATCGCCAAGGCCAGCCGCGAACAGTCGTCCGGCGTGCAGCAGGTCGACGAACTCGGTCACGCAGATGGAAGCGGTGACCCAGAAGAATGCGGCCCTGGTGGAGCAAACCACGGCCACGCTCGCCGCCGTCGATCAGAAAGTGGCAGGGCTGATGTCGGTCATCGACATGGCCGCCGCCGGGCCGGATCAACGCAACATCCGCGGCGCGCGGGCGGCTTAGGCCTCGCTATCGCATAAGGTGGTCGAGACGCGACACGGCAGCGTCAATCGACAGCACTACCTCGACTCCTTCTTCGGAAGTTGGCCGCCGGATCATGATCACGGGGATCTCCAGTTTCCGCGCCGCTTCGATCTTGCCGTAGGTCGATGCGCCACCGCTTTCCTTGCTGATCAGCAGATCGATGTCATGGCGCCGCATTAGCGCCTCTTCATCCGCAGCTCCAAAGGGACCGCGGCCGCGGATCAATTCAGAATGTCGCAGCGGCAGCGGCCCGTCCGTCGGCTCGACCAGACGCACCAGGAACCAAACTGTCTCGATATCCCGAAACGCGCCGAGGTCCTTGACGCCGGTGGTCAGGAACGCGCGCTTGCCGTGGTGGGGCGTGAGCTTCGCGGCATGATCGGCGCTGTCCGCCATGATCCAGTGGTCGCCGGCTTGCGGCTGCCAGAGCGGGCGCTCCAGGCGCAACAGGGGCACGCCGCCGCTGCGGCTGGCCTCCACGGCGTTGCCATGCATCCGCTCGGCGAAGGGATGCGTCGCGTCGACGATCAGGTCGATCCGTTCACGCTTGAGGTAGTCGCGCAGTCCGGCAGCGCCGCCGAATCCGCCAACGCGTACCTCGCCCGGCGGCAGATGTGGCGTCTGGGTGCGGCCGGCGAGGGAGCTGATGGTGTGCAAACCATCGCGCCCGTGAAGGCGCTGGGCGAGATCCACGGCCTCGCGCGTACCGCCGAGGATCAGGATGCGTTTCATGTCGCGCCCTTCGCGAACGGCGCGCGGCCGGCTGGCTTGCCCTCGCGGTCGAAGACGACGACTTCGATCTCCAGCGCGCCCTCGGCGATCCTCAGGGCTTCATCGCGGGCGCGGACGGCCACCGCATCGCCGAGCGGGATTCCATCTTTCTGCGCCATGTCCAAAATCTCGTTCGCCGTATTCGCCTCGCGTGCCCGCGCGATCATCGCAGGTGCTGCCTGCAACGCCGCGAGCAGCTCCGCCAGCAATCCGCGATCCACCTGGCTGCGGCCGGAATGGAGATCGCCGAAACCGGCGGCCAGTTTCGACAGCTTGCCGAAGCCGCCGCCGATGGTGAGGCGCGGCAGCGGATGGCGGCGCAGATATTTCAGCATGCCGCCGGCGAAATCGCCCATGTCGATGAAGGCCATCTCCGGCAGCTCGTAGAGCCGCTGCACGCCGGCCTCCGATGTGGAGCCGGTGCAGGCGGCAATGTGAGTCAGATTGCTGGCGCGCGCCACGTCGATGCCACGGTGGATCGACGCGATCCAGGCCGAGCAGGAGAAGGGATGCACGATTCCCGGTGGTGCCGAGGATGGAGATGCCGCCGGTGATGCCGAGCCGCGGGTTCCAGGTGTGCTTGGCCATCTCCTCGCCGCCCTCGACAGTGATGGTGATGACGGCATCGCCGGTCACGCCATGCCGCACGGCAATCGCCTGCACCGCTTCGCTCATCAGCCGCCGTGGCACGGGATTGATCGCCGGCTCGCCGACGGCAATGGGCAGGCCCGGCTTGGTGACCGTGCCGACGCCGCGGCCCGCGCGGAAGCTCACGCCGCTACCCGCCGGCCCGCGCCGCAGCTCCGCCAGGATCAGCGCGCCATGGGTCACGTCGGGATCGTCGCCCGCGTCCTTGATGATGCCCGCGCTTGCCACGCCGTCGCCCAGCGCCTCGCGGGCCAGGGCAAAGCTCGGCGTTTCGCCCTTGGGCAGGGTGATGGTCACGGGATCGGGGAACTCGCCGGTCAGGAGCGCGGTATAGGCCGCCGCCGTGGCGGCGGTGGCGCAGGCGCCGGTGGTCCAGCCGCGGCGCAGGTCCTTTCGCTCGGCTTGGCTGGGGCGCTCGCTCATGGCGCTATTGTAGGGGTTGATGTCCTGAAATGGCTAGTTAGCGACGACGGCGTTGGGGAATCATGGCTCCCCCGATATATTGGCTAAACACCGCAAACAAGAGGCCGCGTGAACCCGTCCCCGCTTCAAAATCTGCCTGCCCTCGAACCCGGCTGGGTCTGGCTGGTCGGTGCCGGTCCCGGCGATCCCGGGCTGCTGACGCTGTTGGCGCTACGCGCGCTGGAGCAGGCGGATGTGGTGGTCTATGACGCGCTGGTCAGCGCCGACATCCTGAAACTCGCGCCTTCAGGCACGCTGCTGGAGTATGCCGGCAAGCGCGGCGGCAAGCCGTCGCCAAAGCAGCCGGATATCTCCCGCCGGCTGATCCAGTTGGCGCGCGACGGCAAGCGGGTGCTGCGGCTGAAGGGTGGGGACCCCTTCATCTTCGGCCGCGGCGGCGAGGAGGCGCTGGCGCTGGTGGAGGCACGGGTGCCGTTCCGCATTGTGCCGGGAATCAGTGCCGGCGTCGGCGGCCTGGCGTATGCCGGCATCCCCATAACCCACCGCTCCATCAACTCCGTCGTCACATTCGTCACCGGCCACGACGCCACCGGCCTGGTGCCGGATTCCGTGGATTGGGCGGCCGTGGCCCGCGGTTCGCCGGTCATCGTTGTCTACATGGCGCTAAAGCACCTGGAGCTGATCGCCCAGCGGTTGCTGGATAATGGGCGGTCGCCGGCCGAGCCCATGGCCATCGTCAGCCAGGCGACCCTGCCCAGCCAGGCGGTGCTGGAGACCACGTTGGGCGCTTGCGTCGCCGAAGCCGCTGCCAGCGGGCTGGAGCCGCCGGCGCTGCTGGTGATCGGCGACGTGGTGCGGCTGCGCGCCGGGCTGGATTGGCTGGGCGCTCTGACCGGCCGCAGCCTGACCGCCGATCCCCTGGGCGATCGCGGCCAGACCGAGACCGGCTGATGGCCGCGCGGGGCGTCATCCTTGCCGCGCCCGCTTCCGGCAGCGGCAAGACCGTGCTGACGCTGGGCCTGCTCCGAGCCCTGTCGCGGCAGTATCCGCGCATCGGCGCATTCAAGGTCGGCCCCGACTACATCGATCCGGCTTTTCACGCCGCCGCCACCGGCCGGCCGAGCTTCAATATCGACCTCTGGGCCATGCGGCCGGCGACGGTGGCGCAGATCCTGCGGCGGTTGGACGACGATTCCGACCTGATCGTCGGCGAGGGCGTCATGGGCCTGTTCGACGGCGCCGCCGACAACTCCGGTTCGACGGCGGATGTGGCGGTACTGACCGGGCTGCCGGTGGTGCTGGTGGTGGATGTCCGGGGCCAGGCGGCGTCGGTCGCCGCTTTGTTGCGGGGATTCATGGGCCACCGCGCCGATGTGCCGGTATCCGGCGTGATCTTCAACCGCGTTGGCGGGCCGGCCCATGAGGCCATGCTGCGCCAGGCCGTGGCGCCGCTGGGGCTGCCGGTGCTGGGCGCCGTGGCCCGTGATGCGGCGCTGGCGCTGCCGGACCGGCATCTGGGCCTGGTGCAGGCGGTCGAGCATGAGCGGCTGGAGGAGTTCGTGGGCCGCGCCGCCCAATGCGTGGAGGCGACGGTCGATCTCCAGCGTCTCGCCGATCTGGCCGGGCCGCTCCAGGTGGCCGATGCCGGGACGGAGTTGGCCACGCCGCCGCTCGGCCAGCGAATCGCAATCG
This sequence comes from uncultured Alphaproteobacteria bacterium, assembly GCA_963851215.1. GTDB lineage: Bacteria > Pseudomonadota > Alphaproteobacteria > Dongiales > Dongiaceae > DATKFM01. The sequence continues at coordinate 223,247 of CAWKOG010000017.1, read as the reverse complement.
CCCGGGACACCGCGTTCTCCTTCGTCTATCCGGCAGCGCTGGAAGGATGGCAGCGGCAGGGTGCCGATCTCAGCTTCTTCTCGCCGCTGGCCGATGAGCCGCCGGCTGAGGATGCGGACGCCGTGTACCTGCCCGGCGGCTATCCGGAGCTTCATGGCGGTCGGCTCGCCACCGCCGAGCGGTTCAAGGATGGAATTCGCCGGGCCGCAGCGCGCGGCGCGGCGGTCTATGGCGAATGCGGCGGTTACATGGTGTTGGGCGAATCCCTGGTGGATGCCGACGGCCGACGCCACGCCATGGCCGGCCTGCTGCCGGTGGCCACCAACTTCGCCGAGCGGCGCCTCCATCTGGGATACCGTCAGGTCGCCCTGCAGGCCGATACCGCCATCGGCCGGACCGGCCAGAAGTTCCGCGGCCACGAGTTCCACTACGCTACCATCCTGCGGGAGGACGGCGACCCTCTGTTCGGTGCCGCAAACGCCCGAGGCGAGTCCGTGGGGCCCATGGGCCTGCGCCGGGGCAGGGTCGCCGGCTCCTTCTGTCACCTCATCGATTTGGCTTGAGGCCCGCAGGTCGCTTCCCGGCGTTTTGCTGTCGGCTTGCATCTTGCCGAGTCCGGACGGTTCCGGCATGGTTTGCCAATTAGAACAGAGGAGTCGCTTCCGCCATGGAATCCCCCAACGAAACCAAGACGCTGAAGACCAGTGCCGCCGGCAGCCGGGCCGCCGTCGTTGTACCCGCCGCGCTCGCCGCCGCGATCGGTCTTTTCGTCATCACGATGGTCGGGTTTGCCGGTTCCGATGTGCTGCACAACGCCGCCCACGATACCCGCCACGGCGCCGCGTTTCCCTGCCACTAATTTCCCATTCCAGCATATCGGGTAGGTCATGTCCGTCTTCCGCCAGATTCTGTTCACCGCAGTTGTCGCCGGTCTGATCGGCGGCGCCTTGCTGACGCTGCTGCAGAACATCGGCCATGTCGGTGTCGTGCCGCTGATCCTGGAGGCCGAGACCTATGAGAACGCCGGCGAGGCAGCGGCGGTGACAGCCGATGCCGCGACCGAGGAAACGGCGGTTGCGCATTCCCATGAGCATGACGCCGAGGCCTGGGCGCCGGAAGATGGCGCGGAGCGGCTGCTCTACACCCTGCTGACCAACACGCTGATGGCCGTCGGCTTCTCGCTGCTGCTGGGCGCCGGCTTCGCGATGACCGGCGAAGCGACGCTGAAGCGCGGTTTGCTCTGGGGCCTGGCGGGTTTTGCGAGCTTCATGCTGGCGCCGTCGCTCGGGCTGCCGCCGGAAGTGCCGGGAACGGAAGCGGCCCCGCTGGCCGACCGTCAGCTTTGGTGGTGGGCCACAGTGCTGGCCACAGGCGGCGGCATCGCACTGATCGTCTATGGCCGGCGCATCCAGTACTACGTCGCCGCCGTTGCACTCATCGCGGCGCCGCACATCATCGGCGCGCCGCAGCCGGAGGCCCATGGCGGCCTGGCGCCGGAATCCCTGGCCCACGAGTTCATCCTCGTGGTCATGGTGACGATGCTGCTGTTCTGGCTGGCGCTGGGCGCCGCGTCGGGTTTCTTCTACAAGCGCTTTTCGGCGGCTTGAATCGCCGCGGCTTTCGACCGCGGCTGCACCAGAATCACGCCGATGGCCATCATCGCGATGGCGCCCCAGACCCATAGGCTGAGCCGCTCGTCGAACAGGACGTAGCCGAAGATCACGCCGGCCAGGATGGTGGTCGCGCCGGTCTGCACCGCGAACACCGGGCCGGCGACGCGGATCAACCAGAAGAACAGCAGGATCGCCGCGCAGTTGATCGCGCCGACCGCGACCAGCCCCAGCACGATAAGGTCATTGGGCGGCCAGGGCGCCACCACCGTGCCGGTGGCGATGCCGATCGGCAGCAGCACGCCGCCGCCGCAGAGCATGGTTCCTGCCGCCATCATCAGCGTGTCGATATGCGACGGCGTCCGCTTGGCGATGTAGACGCTCTGGACCGCATAGCAGGAGCAGGCAGCAAAACCGATCAACACCCAGCCCACCGCCGCCGGATTGGGCAAGCTGGCGTCCGGCAGGACGATCAGCAGCATGCCCAGGAGGCCGCAGACAATGCCGCCCACCCGCATCGCATCCACGCCCTCCATGCCGGCCGCCAGCGCGAAGCCATAAGTCATCACGGGGACGAGGGCGAAGAAGAGGGTGACGATGCCGACAGGCAAATGCTCTGTTGCAAAGAAGATCGCCACAGCCGGAATGCTGACGCCGAGCACGCCATTGATCAGGTAGAAACGCAGATCCCTGAGCGCGATCGGCAGGCGGCGGCCAGTGAGCAGGCAGATCGACAGCAGGAAGATGCCCGCGCCGAGGCCTTCATAGACCGCGACGCCGAGGGGATGCGCGCCGCGATCGATCACCGCCTTGGCGACCGTGTAGAGGCCGCCCCACGCCGCGCCGTCGATGATGACGATGGCAATGAGCAGCAGGCGCCAGAGGCTCACGGCCGGCTCTCGGGCCGCGGACGGCAGCTGCGGCGCGTCAGGTTTGCAATGTCGATGGCCATGGCGGAAGCGGAACGATACCGGCTGCTAGCGCGGAATCAGTTCCGCTTCGCCAGTCTAGACAGCGCGTCGCGCTGCAGCAAGGACGCGGCCGGGCTCAGGCCTCCGGATATCGCTTGGTGCAGGCGCGCTTGCCGTCCAGCTTGCCCCAGCGGGCGATCGGCGTGGTCGCCCAGGGTTCCGCGACCTTGAACCCGCGCTGCCACGCCTTGAGATACCAGGCGCGGGCCGTGTCCGGGTCGGCGGCCAGGCCTTCGCCGCGCCGATGCAGCGTGGCGATGCCATACATGCTACGTGCATCGCCGCGGTCGGCGCCCTTGCGAAACCAATCCATTGCCTGCCCATAATCCTGCTGCACGCCCCAGCCGCAACTGTAGAGCTTGCCGATATTATAGGCCGCCGTGAAATTTCCCGCTGCGACCGACTTCAAGTACCAGTCCATCGCCGCCGGATAGTTGCGCTTCGAACCCTTGCCATCGCGATTTATATCGCCGAGGGCGATCATCGCCGCCGCGTTGCCCTGCTGCGCCGACTTCGTGAACCACTGGCGGGCGATATCGTAGTCGCGCGCGATGCCGCTGCCGTTCCGGTAGGCGTCGCCGAAATAGTACTCGCCCCATTGATCGCCGGATTCCGCCGATTGGCGAAAAAGGGAATATGCCTTGAGAGCATTCTGCGGCACACCGACGCCGTCACGGTAGAGCACGCCAAGCTTCTGTTGCGCCGTGGCGTTGCCCTCCAGGGACGCCTGCTCGTACCAGATCGAGGCGAGGTGAGGCGCCATCGGAACGGCCGGAGCGGCCGCACCTTCGGCGTAGATATCGCCGAGGCGCAGGGCGGCGGTCATATTGCCGTTCTCGGCTGCACGGGTCAGCAATTTCATGCCCTGTGGCACATCCTTGTGGCCGCCGCGCCCGTCCAGCAGCAGCAGGCCGGCGTGGTATTGCGCTTGACTGTCACCCTGCTCGGCGGCGAGGCGATACCAGTGCAACGCCCTTGCATCGTCCTTCGGCAGGCCGAGGCCTTCGCGATACATCTCGCCGAGATCGCTCTGCGCTTGTGGATTTCCGGCTCTGGCCGCTGCGGTGAGATACTTTGCCGCCCGCGCCCTGTCCTTCGCCACGCCCTTGCCGTCGAGAAAGATCCTGCCGACGATAGCCTGTGCTTCGACATTGCCGCGCTCGGCGACCGGCACAAGTTCGGTCAGCGCCGTTGTATAGTCGCCGGCCTGGTAGGCAGCGTTGCCTGCCGCCAAATCCGCCTGCGCAGGCGCGGAAAAAAGCGCGAGCGCGAGCAGCGCAATGACGGCGTATGTGAGAGACAGGGGCTTGCGCGACATCACTGTGCTCCCGGAAATCCTTGAGGCCGGTGCTACAGCCGACAAATCGCCGGACTGCGGGGAAGTGTGACGCCGAAAGGTCAATTGGTGGTTAACGGCCGGACGCGACGGTCAATGCGACCGGGCGCGCGATGCTTCGGAGCGCGCGCGCAAGAATGCTGAGAATCACGGAGTTTCTTCGATTTCGCTGACAATCTTGAAGAGAGAAGGTTGGAAATCGAGCGCGCGTCAGAAGTTAACAGCGGATGCCAAACCCGGCCGCCAATGGTATGCAATCCGGACCGGAATGCCCCATCGATCCATCAGGAGGAATCATGGACAAGATCAAGACGCTGTTCACCGCAACAGCCACCTCGACCGGCGGCCGCAATGGCCATGCCGAAGCCAGCGATCATTCGGTCGCGGTCAACCTGTCGGTTCCGAAGGAAATGGGCGGGCCGGGCAAGCCGAACACCAGCACGCCGGAGCATCTGTTCGCCGCCGGCTATGCCGCCTGCTTCAACGGCGCGCTGGACTTCGTCGCCAAGCAGCAGAAGAAGGACACGACAAAGGCGATAGTCACCGCCGCCGTTTCCATCGGCCCGCGCGACCTCGGCGGCTTTGGCCTGGCCGTGAAAATGCGTGTCGAGGACAAGAGTCTGCCCCAGGCGGACCTCGCCGCGCTGGTGAAGAAGGCCCATGAGGAGATCTGCCCGTACTCGCACGCGACCCGGAACAATGTGGATGTGCAGATCGAGGTGGTGGGCGGGTAGGGACTACGCGCGGGCGCCGGCGAAGGCCCAGAGTTTGCTGGCGGCGAAGGTCAGCAGAGGCACCAGCACCACGACGATGAGGATTGCGCCGAGATAGCCGAGGCCGAAATGCCTGGTGGCCACGAAGACGATCGCCTGGTTCAGGGCAAGGCCGGCCAGGGATGTGGCGAGGAATCGGGGAAAATGCCGGCCGTGACGGCCGTCGGCGCGGAATGTCCAGGCATGGTTGCCGGCATAGGAAACCAGCACGGCGACGCAGAACGCCAGCGCGTTCGCCGCCATGACGTCGATCCCCGCCTGTTCGATCAGCGTCAGCGCCACGGCGATATGCGTCAGGCTGGCGGCGATGCCGACCAGACCGAAGCGCAGGAACTGGCGAAGGGTAGCGGCGCTCATCTCAGGGACGCTGGGCAATGGCGACGAGCGATAGGCCGAAAGGCAGCGCGGTGCGGCTCAGCGCGTGGCGCTCGGCGGCAAACACGCGCCGCAACATTTCGTTGATCAGCGGCGGCGGCAAGCGGTCGTCATCGCCGCCGCCGTTGGTGGCACGGTCCACCAGCCGCTTGGTCAGGACGAGCGGAAACAGCAGCGTGTTGAAGAAGCTCAGGAAGCGCGGCGCCAGGCCGGCGCCGCCGAACGCCTGCAGCAGCCGCGACTTGTCATAGCGGCGCTTGTGATGGTGCAGATCGTCGTGGCGGCTCCACAGGGACGGATAGGCCGGCACGGTGACGAACAGATGACCGCCCGGCCGCAAGCGTTGCCCCAGCGCGCGGAAGCTGCCGAGATCGTCGTCCACATGCTCGAGCACATCGAGGGCGGCGATCAGGTCGAAGCCATCGTAATCCGCCGGCAAGTCATGGGGCAGGAATCCGGGCTGGATATCGAGGCCCGATTTCGCCGCCGCCCGCGCGCGCGCGGACTGGTCGGGTTCGAACGCGCGGACGCGGCCGAATTGCCCGAGCATGGCGAGATTGCCGCCGGTGCCGCAGCCGGCCTCCAGGACATTCGCATTCGCCGATGGGGCGATCCGCCGGGCGATCAGGCCCGCGATCAGCTGGCGGCGCGCGGCGAACCACCAGTGGCTGTCTTCGACGTCCGCCATGCGGTTGTAGATTGCGGGGTCCATTGCTCCTGATCCGCTGATTTTTCACTCGAGTTCTTGAAATCCGATGCTGTCGCGGACGACGTAAAGGGGCCGTCCCTTGACCTCGGTATAAACGCGCGCCAGGTACTCGCCGAAAATGCCGAGGGTGATCAGATTGATCGCGCCCATGAGCAGCACGACGACCATGAGCGAGGCATAGCCGGGCACATCCACGCCGAGAATGATGGTGCGGAGCACGAGGAACAGCGCATAGAGCAAGTCGGCTGCGGCGATGAAGGCGCCGACATAGGTCCAGAGCCGCAGCGGCATGGTGCTGAAGGCGATGATCCCGTCGAGGGCGAAACTCCACAGGCGCAAGCCGGGAAACTTGGAACTGCCCGCCGAGCGCTTTTCCCGGACCATCGGCACGGAGGTTTGCCGGAAGCCGACCCAGGCATACATGCCCTTCATGAAGCGGTTGCGCTCCGGCAGCAGCTTCAGCGCGTCGACGACATTGCGGTCCAGCAGGCGGAAGTCGCCGGCGTTGGGCGGAATCTCCGTATCGGCGATGCGATTGAACACCCGATAAAAGGCGTTGGCGGTGATCCGCTTGGCGAACCCGTCGGACGAGCGATCGGCGCGAGTGGCAAAGACGGCGTCATAGCCTTCGAGCCACTTGGCATAGAGTTCCGGGATGGTCTCCGGCGGATCCTGCAGATCGACATCGACCGGGATAACGGCCGCACCGCGCGAAAAATCAAGGCCGGCGGACAGGGCAGCATCCTTGCCGAAATTGCGCGACAGGCCGATGACCTTGATGGTGGCATTCTCGCGGCTGAGCTGCTGCAGCTTGGCGAAGGTGCCGTCGCGGCTGCCATCATCGACGAAGATGATCTCGAAGGCGCCGCTGCCGCCGCGATGCTGCATCAGGTCGGTCAGGATCGGGAGCACACGCGCCAGGAACAGGTCGATCGTGTCGACCTCGTTAAACACGGGCACCACGAGGGACAAGCCGACAGTCGCGGATGCCCGGGCTGCCGCGTTCTTCGTTTCAGACATGGTTAGCCTTTTCGCGAATGCGTCGTAACTATTCGGCAGAATTGCTAACCCTTCATTAACATTAGTCTATTTTTCGCTCCAGGCCGGCCGGCGGGCGGCTGCGGCATGACCGTGCGCCATGGGTTAATACTTGCTTCACCATGTTCCGCCACAACTGCCGATAGCGTCACTCGGGCACGGGCAATGGCAATCTCGGCATCGCATTCGGAGAAACCGGCGTGGTTCGACTCCGCGGCCGGGTTGAGCCGGCTGAGCCGCCTGGCGGTCTTCGTCGTCGCCATCGGCGCGCTGCTGTTCTTCTGCCCCATGCTGCTCGATCCGGATTATTACTGGCACCTGGAAACGGGCCGCCTGATCGTGCAGAACCGGGCGCTGCCGGCCACGGACCCATTCTCCTTCATGTATGAAGGGCAGCATTGGGTGCTCCATGAATGGCTGTTCCAGCTTGTCCTGTATCTGGCCTATGCCGGGCTTGGCGATATCGGCGTCCGGCTTCTCTGCGCCATAACGGGCGCTGCATTCTTCGGCATTCTGCTCACGACAAGCTGGCGGCTGAGCGGCCGGGCCGGCTTCGCGATCGCGCTGACGCTGGCGTCGCTGCTGCCGCTTTATCCGTTCATCGAGCCGCGGCCGCAGATCGCCACCCTGCTGCTGTTCGCCCTGTTTCTGCGCGCGCTGCTGTTCACCAAATATCTCGATGACCGCCGCCTGATTCTCTGGCTGCCGCTGCTGATGGCGGCTTGGGTCAATCTGCATGGCGGTTACGCGGTGGGGCTGGCGGTCGTCTGGGCTTTCGCGGGGATGGAGTGGGCGCGCCTGCTGATGCGCGCGGAGACGGCGATGCCGGTTGCGCAGCTCCGCGCCCTCGGCATCGTCGCGGTTCTTTGCCTGCTGGCGAGTTTCCTCAATCCAGACGGGCCGGCGCATCTGCTCTATCCCTTCCAGATCGTCAACATGGAGGCGACGAAGTCGCTGTCCGAATGGCAGCCGGCGACGCTCGAAACTCTCTACGGAAAGCTCTATTTCCTCTGCGCCGGCCTGTTCGCGCTGTGCCTGATCTACCGCCGGCAGCGGCCGGACCTGACGGAGATCGGCCTTTCCGGCCTGATGATCGCTGCAGGGTTCGCTTCCCTCCGGCATGTGCCTTTCGCGCTGCTGACGATGATCGTGCTGGCGTCATGGGCAGTACGCGGCGGCCTGCTCCTGGCGAATCCGTTGGCAAGCCTTGCCATCAGATGGCGGCGGCCCGCCACGGGCGATGCCGCACCGCTCGGCCGCACGGAAGCGCTGATGAATTTCGGCGCCTGCGCGCTGATCGTTCTGGGTGCGGCGATCTACTATCCGACGCTGGCGGCGAAACAGGACGTCATGCTGCGGAAGGCAATGCCCGTCGGTGCTACCGATTTCATGCAGGCGCAGGGGATCGACGGACGCATGTTCAACAGCCTGCATTTCGGCGGCTATCTGATCCATCGTTTCCGGGGCCGGCAGCTTGTCTTCATCGACGGGCGCACCGATCTCTACGGCGACCGCCTGTTCCGCGAGCATCTTGATATCGAGCGCGGCCGCGATGGCTGGGACGGGCTGCTCGACAAATATGGGATCGATCTGATCCTGTGTCCGCCCGGAGCGACGGTGCGGAAACTCCTGCTCGACCGCGGTGACTTCGCGTTGGTCTATGAAGACCAGACCGCCGTCATCCTGGCGAAGCGCGAAGCGAAGTTCGAGGCGCTGATCCGCCAGTTCGGGCGCTGATGGCGCGGCTGCCGCCCGCTCGTAAGGCCGATAGCGCCTTGTGGGATGATGGTGGGCGCGGCAGGGATTGAACCTGCGACCCCTCCCGTGTGAAGGGAGTGCTCTCCCGCTGAGCTACGCGCCCGTCCCGGCTTTCGGAAGCGGCGGTCCCATCGGACCGAATCCCGGAAGACGATCCCATAATCATATATGGGGCCCCTCGGCAGTTGCGGTTTTCGAGACAACCGCTTTGTCCGGGGCGGCCGGGTCTTACGGCAGCGGACGGTCCGCTGTCAACGAAGGACCGTTGAGGCGGCGCCGGCCATTGCCGGAAATCTGCTCTAAATCAATGGATTGGCGAGGATCTCCCGTAGAGTCGACAGCACAGGGCCGCTGGCGTGGGCCACCATGACCGTTCCGCTCACTATTTCTGGTCGGTGCAAAGGACGCCTCGTCTCATCCGCCGCCGTCGCCGAACTGTAACTTGCTCTGTGACTTTTCTCACAGTCGGGAGCGTTAATTGGTCCGACCATGGTTCGGCAATTTGGGCCAGAAGAGTTTGAGTCCGGAACATCGAACCCGGACCTGTGTGACCCCCGAGGCGGCTGCTCCCCCGGCAAAAGCCTTGGGTAAACGACCCTGGATTGTCCCGGTCAGGGCAGTCCCCCCAACGGACGACACGGATGCCCTCTATCCGTGCCCCAGGGTCGCCGGTCATGCGGGACAGGGAGCCTCGCCAGGCAAGCGCCGGATCTTCCCCAACCCTTTGGCCTGAACTGGCATGGCGCGCGGTGCCGTCAATCCTGGCCCACCGGCACTATCTGCGCCACGATCGCGGTCAGCGCGGCGAAACTGTCGATCACATGATCGGCGCCCAGCTGGTCTACGGGAACGGTAGTATAGCCGTAGCTGACCGCGATCACCGGCACCCCCGCCGCCCGCGCCACCGCCACATCGTTGCCGCTGTCGCCGATCATGACCGCCGAGCCCGGCTGCGCGCTCATCAGTTTCAGCGTTCCCAGCAGATGGCCGGGATCGGGCTTGCGCACCGGGAAGCTGTCGCCGCCGGTGACGGCGTCGAACAGATGTTCCAGCCCCAGCACCTCCAGGATCTCCATGGTGGGGCCGTAGGGCTTGTTTGTGCAGATCGCCAGCCGGAAGCCCGCGGCCGATAGCTCCACCAGCGTATCGACCACGCCGGGAAAGGGCCGGGTCATGGCATGGCGGCCTTCGTGGTAGTGATGGAGGAAGCGCTGCATCAGCTCCGGCAGGCGGCTGGGCTCCAACGGCTTGCCGGTGGCGGCGAATCCACGCTCCAGCATCTTTGCCGCGCCGTCGCCCACCATATGCCTGACATCTTCCAGCGGCACGGCGCGGCGGCCCTGCTCGGCCAGGACCGAATTCATACAGCGGTGCAGGTCGGGCGCTGTGTCGAACAGCGTGCCGTCGAGATCGAAGACCAGGGCATTGCGGTGGGGCGGCATGGAGTTCCTAGATGAGGCCGGGGCGGCGGAAAGGCGAGGGCAAAGTGCCCGCCAGCCCGTGGAAAATCAACAAGACGCCGGAATCCCGCCATGGCACCGCCATGGCCAAATCCGCACTTGGTAACATGCTGATGCTATGGCATTTTGCCGGCGCCTATTGATGATTCACTGTGCTGATTTCCGGACCTTCACTCGATGACCGATAACCGCGCCGCCGCCATCGTCCTTGCCGCCGGCAAGGGTATCCGCATCAAGTCAGAGCTGCCGAAGGTGATGCACCGCATCGCCGGGCGGCCGATGATCGCGCACCTGCTGGCGAATTTGGCGCCGTTGGCTTGCGATCCCGTCGCGGTGGTGATTGCACCGGGCATGGATAGCGTCGCCAAGGTCGTGTCGCCCCACAAGACCGTGATCCAAGCCGAACAGCGCGGCACCGCCCATGCGACGCTCTGCGCCCGGCCGCTGCTCAGCGGCTTCACCGGCGATGTGCTGGTCCTGTTCGGCGATTGCCCGTTCATTACTACGACGACGATCCGGCGGCTGCTGGAGCGGCGGCGGGCGGCCGACAAGCCGGCGGTGGCGGTGCTGGGCTTTCGGCCCGGCGATCCCGCGGAATATGGCCGGCTGATCACCAGCGGCGACAGCAAGCTCGAGGCGATCGTGGAGCATGTAGTGGCGACTCCGGCGCAGCGGGCGATCCGCCTGTGCAATTCCGGCGTCATGGCGATCGATGGGCGTCTGCTGTTCGCGCTGATCGACCGGATCGGCAACGACAATCCGAAGAAGGAATTCTATCTCACCGATATCGTTGCCGTGGCGCGCGCCGACGGCGCCTCCTGCGCCGTGGTTGAGGCGCCGGCGGACGAGCTGCTGGGCATCAACAGCCGCGCCGAGCTGGCTGTCGCGGAAGCGGTGATGCAGGAACGGCTGCGGCTGGCGGCGATGGCCAACGGCGCGACCCTGACCGATCCCGGCAGCGTGTTTCTGTCCTGGGATACCAAGTTGGGCCGCGACGTGGTGATCGAGCCCCATGTGGTTTTCGGCCCGGGCGTGACCGTGGGCGACGGCGTGGAGATCAAGGCGTTCTGCCATATCGAGGGGGCGAAGATCGAAAAGGGCGCGCGCATCGGTCCCTATGCCCGGCTGCGGCCGGGCAGTGCCATCGGCGAGAACGCTCATATCGGCAATTTTGTCGAGACCAAGAATGCGCGGGTCGGCAAGGGCGCCAAGGCCAACCATCTCACCTATCTGGGCGATGCCGCCATCGGCGCCGCCAGCAATATCGGTGCCGGCACCATCACCGCCAACTATGACGGCTTCGACAAGTATCACACGGAGGTCGGCACCGGCGTGTCGATCGGCTCCAACGTGGTGCTGCGGGCACCGGTGAAAGTGGGCGACGGCGCCATCGTTGGCGCCGGCAGCGTCATCACCCGCGACGTCGCCGCCGATGCCCTTGCGGTGGCGCGCGGCGAGCAGACGGAGCGGCCCGGCTGGGCGGCGAAGTTCCGCGAGTACAAGAAAGGGCTGGCGGCGGCGCGGCCGAAATCCAACGGCAAGGCGAAATCGCCCGTCACTGTGACGGTGCGCAAGGCCGATGGAACGGTGGTGAGCCGGCAACCGCAGAAAGCCGGCGCGCCGAAGGTGAGGCCTGTGGTGACGGTACAAACAACGCAGCGCATGACACCGTCAAAGCCGGCGAAGTCTGGCGGCGGCAGCGCAAAGTCGAAGGCGAAACCGGCTGAGCGCAAACCCGCCGCATCCGCCAAAAAGCCGCAATCGGCCGCCAAAAAGCGCAAGCGATAGGCGAAGGGGGTTCTCATGTGCGGAATCATCGGCATCATCGGCAAGTCCGACGCAGCGCCCCTGCTGCTGGACGGGCTGAAGCGGCTGGAATATCGCGGCTATGATTCCGCCGGGATCGCCACGCTGGTGAACGGCCATATCGACCGTCGCCGCGCCGAGGGCAAGCTGACCAATCTGGCAGCGCTGCTCGCCCGCCAGCCGCTGCCGGGCACCATCGGCATTGGCCATACGCGCTGGGCCACCCATGGCCGTCCCAACGAGGTCAACGCCCATCCCCACGCTACCGACCGCGTCGCTGTGGTCCATAACGGCATCATCGAGAATTTTTCCGAGCTGCGGCAGGAGCTGATCAAATTCGGCCACAAGTTCGAGACGGAGACCGACAGCGAAGTCGTGCCCCATCTGCTGACGCGCTACCTTGAGGAACAGAAGACGCCGGAACAGGCGATGGCGCTGGCCATGGAGCGGCTGCACGGCGCCTTCTCGCTGGCGGTGATCTTCGCCGGCCGCCACGACCTGATGATCGGCGCGCGGCGCGGCAGCCCGCTGGCCATCGGCTATGGCGACGGCGAGATGTATCTGGGCACCGATGCCCTGGCGCTGGCGCCGCTGACCCAGCGCATCTGCTATCTGGAGGAGGATGACTGGACGGTGGTGTCGCCCACGGGCGCGCGCATCTTCAACAACGGCAAGGAAGTGGAGCGGGAGATCCGGCAGACGGCGCTGTCGGGCGCCCTGATCGGCAAAGGCAACTACCGCCACTTCATGATGAAGGAGATTGCAGAACAGCCGGCGGTGATCGGCGACACGCTGCACAGCTTCATCAATCCCCTGGCGCGGCGCATCGAAATGCCGGATCTGTCGGTCGACTGGGCGAAGGTTTCGCGGCTGACGCTGCTGGCCTGTGGAACCTCTTACTACGCCTGCATGGTAGCGAAATACTGGTTCGAGCAGGTGGCGCGGCTGCCGGTGGAAGTCGACATCGCCTCGGAATTCCGCTACCGCGCAGCACCGATGCCCAAGGACGGCGTGACGCTGGTGGTGTCCCAGTCCGGCGAGACGATCGATACCCTGGCGGCGCTGCGCTACGCGAAGAAGGAAGGACAGAAGATCCTTTCGATCGTCAACGCGCCCGAGAGCGCCATCGCCCGGGAATCCGACGCGGTGCTGCAAACGCTGGCGGGGCCGGAGATCGGCGTCGCCTCGACCAAGGCCTTTACCACGCCAATTGACGGTGCTCGCCTGCCTGGCGATTGGGGCGGCACGGGCGCGCGGCGCCATCGGCGACAACCGCGAGGCCGAGCTGGCGGCGGCGCTGATGGAAGTGCCGGCGCGGGCGGCGGAGATCCTCAACCACGACGACAAACTGCGGGACATCGCCCAGAAGCTCGCGGAGGCGCGGGACGTGCTGTTCATCGGCCGCGGCTCGTCCTATCCCATCGCGCTGGAAGGCGCGCTGAAGCTGAAGGAAATCTCCTATATCCATGCAGAAGGCTATGCCGCCGGCGAGATGAAGCATGGGCCGATCGCGCTGATCGACGAGAACGTGCCCGTGATCGTCGCCGCCCCCAGCGACGAGGTATTCGAGAAGACGGCATCCAATCTGCAGGAGGCGGTCGCCCGTGGCGGCAAGGTGATCGTGCTGTCGGATGCCCAGGGCCTGAAGCGCATCAACCTGAAGCCCTGGGCGGAGCTGGAGCTGCCCCATGTGGATCCCTTCGTGGCGCCGATCCTCTATGCCATCCCGGTGCAGCTGCTGGCCTATCATGCGGCGGTGGCCAAGGGCACCGACGTGGACCAGCCGCGCAATCTGGCCAAGAGCGTAACGGTGGAATAAGTTCCCTGCAGGAGGGGAGGCATGAAAGCACCGGTCAACGGTACGGAGATCGCGTACCGCCTGGACGGCCCGGAGAACGCACCCGTCGTCGTCCTGTCCCATTCGCTGTCGACCACCATGGATATGTGGCGCGGCCAGGTGCCGATGCTGGCGGCCAAGTATCGCGTGCTGCGCTATGACATGCGCGGCCATGGCGAAAGCGCGGCGCCGCAAGGGCCCTTACAATTTCGACATGCTGGCGAAAGATGTGGTCGGGCTGCTGGATCACCTGAAGATCGAGCGCGCGGCCTTCGTCGGCATTTCCATCGGCGGCATGATCGCCCAGGGGCTGGGCATCAATCACGGCGGCCGCCTCAGCGGCCTGGTGCTGGCCAACACCACCAGCGAACCGCCGCCGAAGGAGATGTGGGACGAACGCATCGCCCAGGTCGAGAAGGGCGGCATGGAGAGCCAGGTGCAGCCGACTCTCGGCCGCTGGTTCACCGAACCCTTTCGCCGCGCCAACCCGGCCGTGATGGAATGGGTCGCCAACATGATCCGCAATACGCCGACGGCAGGGCTCACCGGCTGCGGCCGCGCGATTCAGAGTTTAGGATATGCAAACCAACTTCGGAAGATCACCGCGCCGACCTTGGTTATCGCCGCCGACCAGGACCTCGGCACCACGACGGCGATGGGAAAGGTTATCGCCGACCGCATCCCGCAGGCGCTGCTGCGGGTGATCAAGGGCGCATCGCACATTTCCGCCGTGGAGAAAGAAGCCGACTTCAACAACTTCCTGTCCATTCATCTGTCGGCGATCCTCTCCAGTACATAACTTCACATCCGCAAGGCGGCGAAGGAGATGTCGGAAGAGGGCGCCTTCGATCTCGCGATGGACAATCTTAGGAGTGGCATGCTGTCGCTGCCGTTCTATCGCTTGCGCGGGCGCCATTGACGCCGCCCGCGGCGGCCTTGACACTGCCGGCCTGGATCGTTCTCGACCGGGCCGGCGATGAATCAGCTTTCAGGGGCCGAAGCGTTTCTGCGCATGCTGCAGCGGCATGGCGTCACCCATGTCTTCGGCCTGTGCGGCGACACCAGCCTGCCGCTCTATGACGCGCTGGCGCGCCTCGATCACGGCATCACCCATATCCTGACGCGCGACGAGCGCTCCGCCGCCTATATGGCCGACGGCTATGCGCGGATCTCCGGCCGGGTCGGCGTATGCGAGGGACCGAGCGGCGGCGGCGCGACTTACATCCTGCCGGGCGTCGCCGAGGCCAACGAGTCCTCGGTGCCGCTGCTGGCGGTGACCACCGACATCTCGACGACGTCGCGCGGGCGGTTCACCTTGACCGAGCTGGATCAGGCGGCGCTGTTCCGGCCGGTGACCAAGTGGAACCGGGTCATCGACCGCGCCGCCGCGATTCCGCAGACCTTGCGCAGCGCCTTCACCCAGATGACCACAGGCCGTCCAGGCGCCGTGCATCTCGGGCTGCCGTTCGATGTGCAGAAGGACCCGGTGGACGAGGCGGATGTCTGGGCCGATCCGGCGCTGAACCATTGTCCGTCATCGCGCACCGCGCCTGATCCCGATGCAGTCGATGCCGCGGCCGAGCGGATTGCCAAGGCGAAGGCGCCGATCTTCATCTGCGGCGGCGGCGTGGTGATCTCCGGCGCGGAAGCCGAACTCGCGGCGCTGGCGGAACTGCTGGGCGCCGCCGTCGTCACCAGCATCAGCGGCCAGGGCAGCCTGCCGGAAACCCATCCGCTCTGCGCCGGCGTCGTCGGCAGCAATGGCGGCACGGCGCCGACGCGGGCGGTGGTGGATGCGGCCGATCTCGTCATCTTCGTCGGCTGCCGCGCCGGTTCCGTGACCACGGAACGCTGGCGCCATCCGAAGGCGGGCACGCCGGTCGTCCATATCGATGTCGACGCGGCTGTCATGGGCGCCAACTATCGGGCCGAGGTGGCGCTGATCGGCGATGCGCGGCTGAGCCTGGCGGCCTTGCGCGAGGCGCTGCAGCGGCGCGGCAAGAAAGCAAACGGCGCCTGGGCCATCGAGCCGGTCGCGCGCGCGAAGCGGGAGAAAGGCGCATCATTCCGCGAACTGGCGTTGTCGGATGCCACGCCGATCCGGCCCGAGCGGCTGGTGGCCGAGCTGCAGGCGGTGCTGCCTGACGATGCCATCGTCGTCGCCGATCCCGGCACGGCCTGTCCCTATCTCTCCGCCTACTACGAAATCCGCCGCACCGGCCGGCATCTGATCACCAACCGCGCCCATGGCGCGCTGGGCTATTCGCTGCCAGCCGTCATCGGCGCGCACTACGCCCGTCCGACGGCAAAGTGCGTCGCCGTCATGGGCGATGGCGCTTTCGGGTTCTCCGTCGGCGAGATGGAAACGCTGGTGCGGCTCAATCTGCCGATCACACTGATCGTCATCTCCAATAGCGGCTATGGCTGGATCAAGGCGGGCCAGCGCACCGGTTTCGGCGGACGCTATCACCAGGTCGATTTCACCACATCGGACCACGGCAAGATCGCCGCCGCCTATGGCCTGAAGAGCTGGCGCGTGACCGAGCCGGCGGAATTGCGGCGAGCGCTGCAGGCGGCCGTGGAGTCAGATGGTCCGACGCTTGTCGATGTGGTGACGCAGCCCCTGCATGAGGCGCGTGCGCCGGTTTCGGAGTGGATCGCCTGATGGACGATTCGAAAGCCCTGCCGCCGCTGGAGGCCGGCATTGCCGCCTTTGTCGCGGCACTGAAACAGGAGATGAAGAGCGCACCGGCATTGGTGACGGCGGAGGACCGGCGCGCCTGGTTCAACATCCGGGGCGAGAAGTTCCGCCTGCCGGTGCCGGACACTGTGCGCACGATCGACCATTTCATCTGCGCGCCGGGCCGCGAGATTCCCATCCGCCGCTACCGGCCGGTGAGCGCCGGAGCATCCGCCGCTGATCGTCTATTTCCACGGCGGCGGCTGGGTCTGCGGCGGCATCGCATCCCACGAGATGATCACCGCGCAAATGGCCCTGGAGACCGGCGCCGAGGTCATCGGCGTCCATTACCGCCGCCCGCCGGAGAATCCCTATCCGGCGGCGTTCGAGGATTGCCTCTATGTCCTGCAATGGGCGATCGACAATCAGGCGCGGTTGGCCATCGACGGCGCGCGGGTTGCCGTCGCGGGCGACAGTGCCGGCGGCAATCTGGCGGCGGCGATCGCCATCGCGGCGCGGGATTCAGGCGGTCCCGAGCTCAAGGCACAAGGGCTGATCTATCCGGTAGTCGACGCGGACCCGAACCGGCCGAGCTACAAGGCCGGCCGTGATCCCTTCCTGCTACGCGACAACATGATCTACTACCTCAACGCCTATCTGCAGGGCCGTCTAGACACCGGCGATCCCCGCGCCCTGCCGATGCGGGTGAAGACGACGGCGGGCCTGCCGCCGGCCTATGTTCTCGCCGCCGATCATGACGTGTTGCTGGACGAAGCAGTCGACTACGCGCGTCGGCTGTCGGACGGCGGCGTGGCGACCGAACTGCGGGTGGTGCCCGGCGCCATGCACGGCTTCCTGCGCGCCCGCGCCTATAGCGAACTGGCACGGCGCGAGTTCAGCCTGATGTGCGACTGGATCAAAGGCAGGCTGGGCTGATGACCGGCACCGCTGCCTGGACATTGCCCGCGGTGACCTACACATCGCCGGAAGTTTTCCAGCGAGAGCGCGCGGCGATCTTCGGACGTGAATGGCTGCTGGTCGGTCATGAAAGCGAGATGCGGAATCCGGGCGACTATATCGCCACGGACATCGCCGGGTGGCCGGTCTTCGTGATTCGATCCCGCGATGGTGCACTCAAAGGATTTCACAATGTCTGCCGGCATCGCGCTGGCAATCTGGTGAATGACGGCACCGGCCATTGCGAGCAGCTACGCTGCCGCTACCATGGCTGGCTCTACGATCATGACGGCCGCTTGCGGCGGCGGCCGGATTTTGCCGAAACCGACGATGCGGCTGCGACGGGCCTGGCGCTGTTCCCGGTCAACGCCGGAATCTGGCGCGAATTCATCTTCGTCAATCTGGATATTAATGCCGGCCGCCTGGAAGCGGGGCTGGGAGACTTGCCTGCCATAACGCGGGACCTGGCAATCGAACGTTATAAGTTTCACAGCCGCCGGACCTATGACCTCGACTTCAATTGGAAGACCTACACCGACAATTATCTCGAGGGTTATCACATTCCCTATCTGCATCCATCTTTGGCGGCCGATCTTGAGATGTCGCAGTACCGCGTCGAGAATGGCGATCGCATCTGCGTGCATCGGGCGGCTGCGCGCGGCGGTGCGGTCTACCAGGGCCTGTTCATGTGGCGGTGGCCCAACAACACTATTGGAATCTATGGCCAGGGCTTCAATATCTGCCGCATCCTGCCGTTGAACGAAACCCGGCTGCGGCTGGTCTTCGATTTCTTTTTCGATCCGGCGGCGGATTTGAGCGACGCAGAAAAGGACATCGCGGCGAAGGCGACTTGCGACGTCGTCGAGGAAGACTTTCCGATTTGCGCCATCGTGCAACGCAACTACGCGGCCGGGGTTTATCAATCCGGTCCGCTAAGTCCCAAGCACGAAACCGGTCTTGCCTACTTTCACGACCTGGTGCGGCGGACCGCTCTCGGTAACCAATGATGGTCGCGTTGCGGCCTATTGCTGAGGCGGCCCGTTCTGTGAGTTGGCTTCCGCCGACAGGCAGTCGGAGGCGCCCAGCGGCAGATGCTCGGAGTTCCCGCTGGTGATGTCCTCGGAGTAGGCGCCGACCGGTCCGTCGGGGCCGTCGGGAGAAGAGACAAACTCGATCTGCCCGTCCTCCCGATAGAGGAACCAGCAATAATCCGCCTGGGCCGGATCCTCGGGATAGCGGTAGCAGACCAGGCCGTCGGCAACCCACCATTTGCCGGGATGGGTGCAGCCGTCCCAATAGGCGGTGAGGCCGTTGGGCGCATGGTACTCGAGCCATTTGTTGCCGTCGGCGTAGATGCCGTGGATCGTCCGGTTGCGCAGCAGGTCTTCAAGTTCGGTATTGTCGACGACACGCTCCCTGGCAAATTCCTGGTCTTGGGCAGCCGCCGCGAATGGGCCAAGCCACGCGATGGCCAGTGCGAAGGCAAGGGCTCGTCGTAATGTCCGCTCGTGCGCTGAAGGCCGGGGCATTGGTTGGTCGCACATTGCTTAGGGGCAATCCTTATTGATCGGAGGTGGCCTAACTATAGCGGAATCAAGGGCGAAACAGGGCTATTTCGGTGGGCCGGGAATAGGCGGGAAATCAGGGTTACGCTCCGGTTACCGCAATTCTCCCTGCGACATCCCGTCCGGCCGCGGATTTGCCGGTCCGACCGCCCGCGGTTATAA
Organism: uncultured Alphaproteobacteria bacterium; assembly: GCA_963851215.1. Taxonomy (GTDB): domain Bacteria; phylum Pseudomonadota; class Alphaproteobacteria; order Dongiales; family Dongiaceae; genus DATKFM01. The sequence continues at coordinate 204,210 of CAWKOG010000017.1, read as the reverse complement.
TGGCGGCTAATCCCAGCATCCGACTTTTCGAAGCATTCAGCGAGGATAAGCGCCATGCAGCAAGCCGTTCGCAAGATGACCCCGCCGCCGATCAAGGACGTGAGCCTGTTCCGGCAGCAATGCTACATCAACGGCAAATGGGCCGATGCGGACTCCAAGCGCACCGTCGAGGTGACCAACCCGGCGAATGGCGAGGTGCTGGGCACCGTTCCCTTCATGGGCGCGAATGAGACCCGCCGGGCGATCGAGGCGGCGAACGCCGCCTGGCCGGCTTGGCGCAAGAAGACCGCCAAGGACCGGGCCACCATCCTGCGCAAATGGTTCAACCTGATGATGGAGAACCAGGATGATCTGGCGGTCCTGATGACCGCCGAGCAGGGCAAGCCCCTGGCCGAGGCCAAGGGTGAGATCGCCTATGGCGCCTCCTTCGTCGAGTGGTTTGCCGAGGAAGGCAAGCGCATCTACGGCGATACCATTCCGCAGCATCAGCCTGACAAGCGCATCGTCGTCATCAAGGAGCCGATCGGCGTCGTCGCGGCGATCACGCCCTGGAACTTCCCGAATGCGATGATCACCCGGAAATGTGCGCCGGCGCTGGCCGCCGGATGCCCGGTCGTGATCAAGCCGGCGACGCAAACGCCGTTCTCGGCGACGGCGCTGGCGGAACTGGCGGATAGAGCCGGCTTCCCGCCGGGCGTGCTGAACATCATCACCGGCTCGGCTAAGGAGATCGGCGGCGAGATGACCTCGAGCCCGATCGTGCGCAAGCTGTCTTTCACCGGCTCCACCGAGATCGGCAAGCAGCTGATCCAGCAATGCGCCTCCACCGTGAAGAAGGTGTCGATGGAACTGGGCGGCAACGCGCCGTTCATCGTCTTCGATGACGCCGATATCGACGCCGCGGTCGAGGGCGCGATGATGTCCAAGTACCGCAACACCGGCCAGACCTGCGTCTGCGCCAACCGCATCCTGGTCCAGGACAAGGTCTATGACGTCTTTGCCGAGAAGCTGGTGAAGGCGGTCGCCAAGCTGAAGATTGGCGACGGTCTCAAGGGCGAAACCCAGCAGGGCCCGCTGATCGACATGAAGGCGGTCGCCAAGGTGGAAGAGCACATCACCGATGCCGTCTCCAAGGGCGCCAAGGTGGTGGCCGGCGGCAAGCGTCATTCTCTCGGCGGCAGCTTCTTCGAGCCCACCATCCTGACCGAGGTCACGCCGCAAATGAAAGTGGCGCGGGAAGAGACCTTCGGCCCGGTGGCGCCGCTGTTCCGCTTCAAGACCGAAGAGGACGGCATACGCCTCGCCAACGATACGGAGTTCGGCCTGGCCGCCTATTTCTACGCCCGGGATATCGGCCGGGTGTGGCGCGCGGCCGAGCAGGTCGAAGCCGGCATCGTCGGCATCAACACCGGCATCATCTCCACGGAAGTGGCGCCGTTCGGCGGCATGAAGGAATCCGGCAACGGCCGCGAAGGCTCGAAATACGGCATCGAGGATTTCCTGGAGATCAAATATCTGTGCATGGGCGGCATCTGATCCGCCTGCAATCTGCGCTGGCTTGACGAAAGCCCTCATGCCCCAACAAGCTGGGCGTGAGGGCTTTTGCGTTTGGCCCCGCGCGTTCCCATTTAGGTAAGAGGCGCCGAGCGGAGGACGCCGTATCCATGGCCAAGTACGACTACGACCTCTTCATCATCGGCGCCGGATCGGGCGGCGTGCGGGCGGCGCGGATCGCGGCCGGCTATGGCGCCAAGGTGGCGATCGCCGAGGAGTTTCGGGTCGGCGGCACCTGCGTCATCAGGGGCTGCGTGCCGAAGAAGCTGCTGGCCTATGCCTCGCATTTTCATGAGGACTTCGAGGACGCGGCCGGTTTCGGTTGGAGCATCGGCGGCGCGAAGTTCAGCTGGGAAGCGCTGATCGCCAACAAGGACCGGGAGATCGACCGGCTCAACGGCATCTACAAGAGGCTGCTGTCGGAATCCAAAGTCACGCTGACCGAGTCGCGCGCGGCGCTTGTCGACGCCCATACCCTTGATGTCGGCGGCAAGCGCGTCACCGCCGATTATATCCTGGTGGCGACCGGCGCACATCCGTCGCTGCCGAAGGAGCCGGGGGCCGAGTTCGGCATCACCTCGAACGAGGCCTTTCACCTGAAAGAATTGCCGCGCCGCGTCGTCGTCGCCGGTGGCGGCTACATCGCCGTGGAGTTCGCGGGCATCTTCAGCGGCCTCGGTGCGAAGGTAACGCAGCTCTATCGCGGCGAGCAGATCCTGCGCGGATTCGACGACGACATCCGCAACACGCTTGCGGCGGAGATGGGCAAGAAGGGCATCGAAATCCGCCTCAACACCATCATCAAGCGCACGGACAAGATCGCCAACGGTTACCGGCTGACGCTCAGCGACGACACGGTGCTGGAGACAGATCTCGTGATGTACGCGATCGGCCGCATTCCGAACACGGGTGGCATGGGGCTGGAAGCGGCCGGCGTCTCGCTGGGCGGGGATGGCGCCGTCATGGTCAACGAGTACTCGCAGACGGCAGTGCCCAACATCTACGCCGTCGGCGACTGCACCAACCGGCTCAACCTGACACCGGTGGCGATCCGCGAGGGCCATGCCTTTGCCGATACGGTCTTCGGCAAGCGGCCGACCGCTGTCGATCACCACACCGTGGCCAGCGCCGTGTTCAGCCACCCGCCCGTGGGCAGCGTCGGCATGACCGAGGCCTTCGCCCGCATGCATTGCGGTTCGGTCGATATCTACCGCACCAGTTTCCGGCCGCTGAAACACACGCTCTCGGGCCGCGACGAGAGGACCATGATGAAACTGGTCGTGGACCGCGCCACCCAGCGCGTCGTCGGCGTTCATATGGTCGGGCTGGATGCGCCGGAGATCGTCCAGTCGATTGCCATCGCCGTGAAGATGGGCGCCACCAAGCAGCAGTTCGACGCCACCATGGCGGTGCATCCGACGGCGGCCGAGGAATTCGTCACCCTGCGCACGCCGCTGCCGGAACCGCAGAAGAAGGCGGCGGAGTAGGGCGTATGCCTAAAGCATTGCGAACTCCGCTTCGAAAGCTTTGCGGTAGCGTTCGCTGAGCTTGGGATCGCGGTGCTGCAGTTCCAGTACGCGCAGCCGGGAATAGGCGAGCATGCGGTACGAATAGGCGGGCCATAGCAGGTCCAGCCGCTCGGCCGTCACCGCATCGCCATAGTGCCGCAGGAAGCGGCCGTGATCGTCGGTGCTGAGCAATGGGCTCTTGGAAATGATCTGGAAAGCCGGCGACAGGAAGCCGTAGAGATCTTCCGCGGGATCGCCGATTCCCGGACAGCGCCATCCGATCAGCCGCAAGCCGTCCTCGCCCTGGATGATGTTCCCCGGCCCGGCATCGGTATGCACGAGAGCGCGGCGGCCGCGCGGCATCGCCGCTGGCGGTACCGGCCGCGCCGCCTTCAGCCGCTGCGCCCACGCGTCATCAGCAAGCTTGGTCAGCAGCTGGTCGCCCTGATACAGGATCGCGCCGGCCTCGCTGGCCAGCGGCCTCTGGTTGCCGGGCTCCAGCCCATGCTGCCGTTTGAACAGCTCCGCCACCGGCTCCACGCCGGCAACCCATTGCTGGCCGAGATAGTAGACATAGACCAGCATCGGCCGGCCCAACCCCTGGAGATCATTCTCGGTCTTGAGGAAGGCCACCGGTTCGGGCGCCACCTTGCGGCCGCGCAGCGCCTCCAGCGCTTGGCTCTCCGCCTCCGGCATCATCGGAAACAGGCTCGCCTGCTGACCCGAATTGTAGAGCTTGACGACCCAATCGACCCCCGTGGCCTGGAGCCGGAACACGTCGTTCCAGCCGCCGCCGGTCAGCTTGGTCAGGTTGGCTTCGCCGCCGGCGAGCACCATGCCGCGGCGCTCCAGCGCCCTGACGATGCCGGCCTTCAGCGGATTATCCATTGTGGCCCAATGGGTTAAGCATGGCGAACGCGTGTAAGTACTGACCCTGCCGATCACCCGATTCGTTGAATTGGCGGCGGTTCCAGCGTATATGCGTCAGCTTCGCGCAGGACACCAGAGAAAGAGACCCGTCATGAGTACCAAATGGAGCCTGGAAAGCTGGAGATCCAAGCCGATCAGCCAGGTCCCGGAATATCCCGACCCGGTCAAGGTCCAGGCCGTGGAGAAGCGCCTGAAGGCACTGCCGCCGCTGGTGTTTGCCGGCGAGGCGCGCAACCTGACGGCCGCGCTCGGCCGCGTGGCGGAAGGCAAGGCTTTCCTGCTCCAGGGCGGCGACTGCGCGGAAAGCTTCGCCGAGTTCAGCGCCAACAACATCCGCGATACCTTCAAGGTGCTGCTGCAGATGGCCGTGGTGCTGACCTTCGGCGCCGCCTGTCCTGTCGTGAAGGTGGGCCGCATGGCCGGCCAGTTCGCCAAGCCGCGCTCGGCGCCGATGGAGAAGATCGGCGACACGGAGCTGCCGAGCTATCGCGGCGACATCGTCAACGGCATCGAGTTCGAACCGGCGGCGCGCATCCCCGATCCGGAGCGCCTTGTGCATGCCTACAATCAATCGGCCTCGACGCTGAACCTGCTGCGCGCGTTTGCGCAAGGCGGCTTTGCCGACCTTCATAAAGTGCATCGCTGGAATCTGGATTTCGTCGCCGAAAGCCCGCAGGGCGGCAAGTATGAAGCGCTGGCGGACCGGCTGTCGGAAACGCTGGAGTTCATGGCCGCCTGCGGCATCAACTCGGAAACCACGCCGCAGATCCGCGAGACCGAGTTCTACACCAGCCACGAGGCGCTGCTGCTTTCCTATGAAGAGGCGCTGACGCGGCAGGACAGCCTGACCGGGCGCTGGTACGACTGCTCGGCGCATTTCGTCTGGATCGGCGACCGCACGCGCCAGCTCGACGGCGCCCATGTGGAATTCATGCGCGGAGTCGAAAATCCCATCGGCCTGAAATGCGGGCCGTCGCTGGAAGCCGACGATCTGCTGCGGCTGATCGATGCGCTGAACCCGCAGAACATCCCGGGCCGCCTGACGCTCATCGCCCGCATGGGCCATGACAAGGCGGAAGCAAAATTGCCGGGGCTGGTGCGCGCGGTGAAGCGCCATGGCGCCAAGGTGGTGTGGTCCTGCGATCCCATGCATGGCAACACCGTGAAGTCGGCGAGCGGCTACAAGACCCGGCCGTTCGACCGCATCCTGCAGGAGGTGCGCTCCTTCTTCGCCGTGCATCGGGCCGAAGGCACCCATGCCGGCGGCGTTCATTTCGAGATGACGGGACAGAACGTCACCGAATGCATCGGCGGCGCCCAGGCCATCACCGACGAGCAGCTCGCGGACCGCTACCACACCCATTGCGACCCGCGCCTGAACGCCAGCCAGTCGCTGGAGCTGGCGTTCCTGCTGGCCGAGGGGCTGAAGGCCGAGCGCGCCGGCAGCAACGGCAAGCGGCTGGCTGGCCTCGGCGTAGGCGCGAAACGGCTGATATCGGTCGTACGGGGCGGCTTCGGCGGGATCGCGGCGCGAACTGTCCGAGGGCCGCCCCTTGCTTATGGGGGGAGGAGGAGGGGTATGCTGGCCGTCGGCCCGCCCGTCACCTTGCATCAAGCAGACATCATGCATCCCGACCTCAAGAATCTTCCCGCCTGGACCGATCACTATTTCCTGCGCACCAAGCAGGCGGTGGAGAAGTTCGGCGACCAGCGGGTCATGTACGCCGTGTTCATGCGCCGCCCGGTGGTATCGGCGCCGCGGCTGGCGGTGGAATGGCTGCAAGGCATCGCCAAGGCGCGCAATACCAGCTTCGACATCCAGGTGAACTATGACGAGGGCCGCTGGGTCGGCGCCGGCGAGCCGATCCTCTATATCAGCGGCTCCTTCGCCGCCCTGGCCGATACCGAGACTGTTTTCCTGATGAAGCTGGGCCCGGCCTGCGTCGCGGCCTTCAACGCCTTCACCATGTGCGCCGACCTGCCCCAGGTGGAATTCCTGGCCATGGATGCGCGGCACTGCGCGGGCACGGAGATGGCCGACATCATGGCCTATGCCGCGTCGGTGGGCTCGGCGCGGGCCAAGCGCAAGGTCAATGCCAAGGGCTTCATCGGCAACGCCACGGCGGCGACCGCGCACTACTTCGGGCGCCAGGACGGCATGGGAACCATGCCCCACGCGCTGATCGGCTATGCCGGCTCGACATTGCGCGCGGCCGAGATGTTCCATGAAGCCTTCCCCGACGACAACATGACGGTGCTGGTGGATTACTTCGGGCGCGAGATCACGAACTCACTGGAGGTCTGCCGCCGCTTCCCCGAGCTGGCGGCGCAGGGCAAGCTCGGCGTGCGGCTCGATACGCCCGGCAGCCGTTTCATCGAGGGGCTCGATCCCTCGGTCTCCTATGCCGTGCTGGAGCGACATGTGCCGGCGGTGATCCGCGGCTATCGCAGCGAGACGGAACTGCGCTATCTCGTCGGCGCCGGCGTCACCGCCGCCGCCATCTACAAAACCCGCGAAGCCTTGAACGAGGCGGGCTTCCCCAAGGTCCGCATCGTCGCCTCCTCCGGCTTCGATCCCGCCAAGTGCAAGGTGATGGCCGAAGCCAAGGCGCCGGTGGACATCATCGGCACCGGCTCCTTCCTGCCCCAGCGCTGGACCGAAACCTACGCCACCGCCGACATCATCGAATATAACGGCGTCAAGCGCGTGAAGGTGGGCAGAGAGTTCCTGTTCAGGAAGTAGCTACGCCGCCTTCACCCCGCACCAGTCGGCGATGAACAGCGCAATCGCCTGGGTCGTCAGGCGGATCGAACTCGATCTCCACGCGCTCGTCGAAGGCGTGGATGTCGTGGGACGTCGGGCCGTAGACCAGGCCGGGGATGCCGGCATAGAGGCCGAAGAAGCGCGCGTCCGTGGTGCCGGTGAAGATGCGGCGGCCGAGTTCCTTGCCGTGGGCCGCCAGGTGGCATTGCTGCAGCAACTTCTCCGCCGCAGTGCCGGGCTCCAGCACATAACCTTCGGCCTGGAAGCCGTGATAAACGATGTCGGGCGGGCTGTTGGCGAGGAAGTTGTCCTTGCGCGCGGCCTCGGCGATTGTCGACTCCACCTCGCGCCGCACGTCGGCCAGGTCCATGCCCGGGAAGATGCCGATGCGCATGTCGAAGGTGCACCAGGCGGGCACCGACGAGGTCCAGTCGCCGCCCTCGATCTTCGACACGACGAAATTGATCGGATGGTCGGTGTCGGCGAAGGCGGGATGGCCTTTCTCGTTCCAGCGATGCTCCATCTCATGCAAGGCCTTGATCAGCGGGAAGCAGGCCTCGATGGCGTTGCTGCCGCGGCCGGCATAGGCCACATGGGCGGGACGTCCACGCACCTTTACCTGGAACCACATTACGCCCACTTGCGCCGAGCCGAGCGCGGTGCCGCTGGGTTCGGGTATGATGGCGGCGTCGGCGCGATAGCCGCGCTGCAGGCAGGCGAGCGCGCCGTTGCCCGTGCATTCTTCCTCGATGACCGATTGGAAATAGATCTCGCCCTGGGGCTCCAGCCCGGCGCGGCGCAGCGCGTCGAAAGCGAACAGGTTGGCGACCAGCCCGGCCTTCATGTCGCCGGAGCCGCGGCCATAGAGCCAGCCGTCGCTGATGCGCGGCTCGAAGGGCGGTGTGGTCCACATATCCAGCGGGCCGGTCGGCACCACGTCGATATGGCCGTTGAGGATGACCGATTTGCCCGCGGGCGCCTTCGGCCGGTGCGCGCCCACCACGTTCCAGGCGTCATCGTAGGAGACGGCCACCGGCGAGAATCCCGGCAGGCCCTGGATATCCTCGACCTCGATCTTCCAGCGGTCGAGGGCCAGGCCCCGGTCGCGGTAGGCGCGGGCCATGAAATCCTGTGCCGTCGCTTCCTGGCCCCGGAGAGAGGGCAGGCGGGTCAGATCGGCGGTGAATTTGAGTTGGGCGTCGAAGCCGTCATCGACGGCCTTGGTGATCTTCTTGGTCGCATCGGTATTGGGCATTTTCTTGTTCTCTCAGCCTCGGGAAATGGGACGCTAGCATGCGAACCCGGCGCTGACGAGGGTTGCGCCCGGCGCAATGGTCAGGGCATGCCGCTGTCGGCTATTGTTGCGGAAGTTGCGCAACCAATTGCCGCATTTGCACAAATGACCGACTACCCTCAACATCTCCCTTGCCCAGCAAAATCCCATCCTCGGCGATGTCGAGGGCAATATCGCGAAGATCCGCAAGGGCCGCGCCGAGGCCAAGGCCCAGGGCGCCGATCTCGTCGATCTACAGCGAGCTCAATGTCTGCGGCTATCCGCCGGAAGACCTGGTGCTGAAGCCTGCCTTCCAGGAGGCTTGCGAGTCGGCGGTCACCAAGCTGGCGGCGGAGACGGCCGATGGCGGCCCGGCGCTGCTGGTGGGCTCGCCCTGGCGCGAGGATGGCAAGCTGTACAACGCCGCCGTCCTGCTGGATCAGGGGCGCGTGGCGGCCGCCCGCTACAAATGCGATCTCCCCAATTACGGCGTGTTCGACGAGAAGCGCGTGTTCACGCCGAGCCCGCCCCAGGGGCCGGTGAATTTCCGCAATGTCCGGCTCGGCGTCATGGTCTGCGAGGACATGTGGTACTCGACCGTGACCGAATGCCTGGCGGAGACCGGTGCGGAAATCCTCATGCTCGGCAATGGCAGCCCCTATGAGCATGAGAAGCAGGAGGAACGCATCCAGCTTGCCGTGCAGCGGGTGAAGAAATCCTCGCTGCCGATCATCTATGTGAACCAGGTGGGCGGGCAGGATGAGCTGGTGTTCGACGGCGCGTCCTTCGTTGTCGATGGCGACTACAGCCTGAAGGCGCAGCTCCCGGCTTTCACGGACAAGGTGTCGCTCACCCGCTGGCAGCGCCAGGGCGATCACTGGCGCTGCGTGGCTGGAGAGCTCACCAAGCCGCTGGATGGTCTGCCGAGCATCTATGCGGCGATGACGCTGGGCCTGCGCGACTATGTGGAGAAGAACCGCTTCCCCGGCGTGCTGCTGGGACTTATCCGGCGGTATCGATTCCGCGATCACGGCGGCGGTGGCGGTGGATGCGCTGGGAGCGGATCGCGTCTGGGCGGTCATGATGCCATCGCCCTACACCAGCCAGGAGAGCCTGGACGACGCGGCGGAAGTGGCGCGGCTGCTGGGCATCCGCCTGGACACCGTCTCCATTGAGCCGGCGATGAAGGCCTTCGCCGACATGCTGAAAAAGCAGTTCGCCGGCACCAACGAGGACATCACCGAGCAGAACATCCAGAGCCGCGCGCGCGGCCTGACGCTTGATGGCGCTCTCGAACAAGTTCGGCCATATGGTGCTCTCCACCGGCAACAAATCGGAGATGTCGGTGGGCTATGCCACGCTCTATGGCGACATGTGCGGCGGCTATTCGGTCTTGAAAGATGTCTACAAGACAACCGTGTTCGCCCTGTCGCGCTGGCGCAACGCGAACCGCCTGCCGGATGCGCGCGGTCCCGCCGGCCGCGTCATGCCCGACAATGTCATCACGCGGCCGCCAACAGCGGAACTGAAGGCCGATCAGAAGGACGAGGACGACCTGCCGCGCTACGCAACGCTCGACAAGATCCTGGAATGCCTGATCGAGAACGAGATGGGTGTCGACGAGATCGTTGCCCGCGGCCATGACCGCGCCACGGTGGAGCGAATCTGGCGCATGCTGGACCGCGCCGAGTACAAGCGCCGCCAGGCGCCGCCGGGCGTGAAGATCACCCGCCGCGCCTTCGGCCGCGACCGCCGCTATCCCATCACCAACGCCTACCGGGGCGGTTGATGACGGCGCGGGTGCGCATCGCGCCGAGCCCGACGGGCCGGCTTCATGTCGGCAACATTTATATCGCCCTGGCCAACTGGCTGTTCGCGCGCAGGGCCGGCGGCGTGTTCCTGCTGCGCATGGACGATACCGACATCGCGCGCTCAACGGCGGAATCCGCTGCCGGCATCGAGGAGGATCTGCGCTGGCTCGGTCTCGATTGGCAGGAGTTCGCGCGGCAGTCCGAGCGGATTGCGCTATACGATGCGGCAGCCGAGAAACTGAAGGCAAGCAAGCGGCTTTATCCCTGCTACGAGACGCCGGAGGAGTTGGACCTCAAGCGCCGCAGCCAGCAGCAGCGCCACCTGCCGCCGGTCTATGACCGCGCCGCGCTGAACCTTGACGGCAGAGGACCGCGCGCGGCTGGAAGCGCAGGGTCTGCGCCCCCATTGGCGCTTTCTGCTGAACGCCGCCCATGAACGCTGGGACGATCTGGTGCGCGGGCCGCAGGATATCGACGAGGCGAGCCAGAGCGACCCCGTGCTCATTCGCGGCGATGGAAGCTATCTCTACACCTTTACCTCCGTCGTCGATGACATCGATTTGGGCATCACCCATATCATCCGCGGCGCCGACCATGTCACCAACACCGGCGCCCAGGCGCAGCTCTTCGAGGCGCTGGGCGCAAAGCCGCCGCGCTTCGGCCATCTGCCGCTGCTGGCCAACATCTCCGGCGAAGGCCTGTCGAAGCGCACGGGCAGTCTGTCGATCGCCGAGCTGCGCACGGACGGCATCGAGGCGATGGCCATCAACAGCTATCTGGCGCGGGTCGGCACGACCGATAAGATCGAGCCGGTGGCGGAGCTGGACGCGCTGGCGGCAACCTTCGCCCTCAATCACTACAACGCGGTGACGCCGAAGTTCGATCTGCAGGAACTGGTGCATCTGAATGCGCGCCTGCTGCATCTGCTGCCGTTCGGGAAGGTGAAGGCAAAGCTGGCGGCCATGGGACTCGATGCCGTTGACGAACCGCTCTGGACCGTGGCCCGTGCCAACATCTCCAAGCTCTCGGACCTGCGCGAGTGGCTGGAGGTGAGCCGCGGCCCCATCGCACCCGTCATCGCCGATACCGGATTTGCCGCCGCCGCCGCCGGACTGCTGCCGCCGGAACCTTGGGGCCCGGAGACCTGGTCGGCCTGGACCGGGGCGGTGAAGTCGGCCACCGGCCGCAAGGGGAAGGAGCTGTTCCAGCCCCTGCGGCTGGCCCTGACCGCGCGCGACCATGGCCCGGAAATGAAGGAATTCCTGCCGCTGATCGGCCGCGACCGGGCCTTGGCGCGTCTGCGCGGCGAAAGAGCGTAGCGGCCGGCAGCCGGTTATGTTATGCAAAACCGATGATCGCGACGCGCTACACCGTTCTGACCTGTTGTTGCCGGGCCTAAGTCCGGCGATCCAGTCGCGTTTTCCCAATTTTCTGGATATGAAGCCGGAGGCCAAGACGGGCTCCCGTTTGTTTTGCCATGATCCGTTTATGACTTGAAGGACCAGACCGTGCCGATCCACCTCTACAACACGATGACCCGCCGCAAAGAGGCCTTCGCGCCGATCGATGCCAAGAACGTGCGGATGTATGTCTGCGGACCCACGGTCTACGACTATGCCCATATCGGCAATGCGCGGCCGGTGGTGGTGTTCGACATCCTGTTCCGGCTGCTGCGCCATATCTATGGCGACAGCCATGTCACCTATGTCCGCAACTTCACCGATGTTGATGACAAGATCATCCAGGCGGCGGCCAAGAACAGCGAGCCGATCGCCGATCTGACCCTGCGCACTGCCAACGCCTATGAAGTGGACATGTCCGCGCTGGGCGCGCTGACGCCGACCCATCAGCCGCGCGCCACCGGCCATATCCAGGAGATGATCGCGCTGATTGAGATCCTCATCGACAAGGGTTTCGCCTATGCCGCCGAGGGCCACGCGCTGTTCCATGTTCCGGCGATGACCGACTATGGCCAGCTTTCGCGCCGCTCGCAGGATGACATGATTGCCGGCGCGCGCGTTGAAGTGGCGCCCTACAAGAAGAGTCCCGCCGATTTCGTCCTCTGGAAGCCGGCGAAGCCGGGCGAGCCCGGCTGGGACAGCCCCTGGGGCAAAGGCCGGCCCGGCTGGCATATCGAATGCTCGGCCATGGCGCGGAAGATCCTGGGCATCACCTTCGATATCCATGGCGGCGGCCTGGACCTCGTCTTCCCCCATCATGAAAACGAGATCGCCCAGAGCCGTTGCGCCCATGACGGCGCACCGCTGGCCGATGTCTGGATGCATAACGGCTTCGTGCAGATCGCCAGCGAGAAGATGTCGAAATCCCTCGGCAACTTCTTCACCGTGCGCGAGCTGATCGCCGAGGGCCATCGCGGCGAGGCGATCCGCTGGGCGCTGATGACGGCCCACTACCGGCAGCCGCTGGATATCTCCCGCGATTCCGTGAAGGAGGCGAAGGAGCAGCTCGACCGCTTCTATATCGCCCTGGACAAAGTCCGCGACATCGCGCCGGAGACGATGAAGGCGCCGCCGCTGGATGTGCTGGCGGCGCTGGAGGACGATCTCAACACGCCGATGGCGCTGTCCCATCTGCATGAGGCGCTGCGGGCGCTGAACACGGCAACGGCGACGGCGGAGAAGGCCCATTGGAAGGCGGTCCTGCTGACCGACGGCAAGCTGCTGGGGTTGCTGTGGAACGATCCGGTGGCTTGGCTGCGTCAAATCAGAATCGGTGTGACTCTGACGAGTCCAGACGGCGCTCGAGGGAGTTCCTCAGCAATGACGCATGAGGAAATACAACACCTCGTTGATGAGCGGACACTGGCTAGGCACGCTAAAAAATTTGCCGCATCCGACGAGATCCGCAAGAAGCTTGCTGACGCCGGCGTGGTCCTCGAGGACAAGCCCGACGGCACCACATCTTGGCGAACGATGTAGTTTGCAAATCAACTGTAACCTAAATCAACTTGCCCTAGTTGAGTTGCGTTGAGCCAACCACGCTCGTACCGAGCGCCGATAGCCTTCGGGCATCGGCAGCTCGGCCAGAGCTTCCGGCGAGAACAGGCCGACCTCCTTGTGCTCGGCGCTGATCTCGATCTCGTCATGGCCGTCGAGCCGGCAGCCATAGGTGACGATCACCACCTCCTTGCCCGGCAGCACCTCGAAGTTCCAGCAATCGATGATGCCGGCCACCTGGACGTCGAGCCCAAGCTCCTCCTGGATCTCCCGCGCCACGCAAACCGCCGGATCCTCGCCCGCCTCCAGCCGGCCGCCGGGCAGTTCCCACTCGTCGCGCTCGTTCTTCAGCAGCACCACGGCGCCGTCGATCAGCAGCACGCCCTTCACGGAGACGGGAAAGCGCGGCGGCGCGGCCATGGCGGTCAGGCCGGCGCCGCGCGGCGCAGGAACAGCGTCTGCACCGCCAGCCACAGCATCACCAGGGCGGAGAAACGGCCCGACATAGAGGGCAAATTTCGCGGACTGCCGCAGATGGTCGCTGATCCAGCCGACCACCAGCGCCACCACCAGGTTCACCGTGGTGCCGCCGATATTGAACAGCAGGCCGAGAAACAGCATCTGGCCCGATCACATGGCCCCGCGCCGGGTCCACGAATTGCGGCAGGAAGGCCAGGATGAACAGCGCCACCTTGGGGTTCAGCAGGTTGGTCCAGGCGCCTTCCAGGAAAATCCGCCCAAGGCTGGCCGCGGGCCGCTCCTGCAGCGCCAGCGGCTGTCTGGCGCCCCGCCAGGCCTTCCAGGCGAGGTAGAGCAGAAAGGCCGCGCCGCCGTACTGGATGGCCGAGAACAGCGTCGCCGATGACGCCAGCAGCGCCGACACGCCCACGGCCGCCAGGATGCTATGCACGAGCGATCCGGTCGAGATGCCGAAGGCCGAAACCACACCGGCGCCGCGGCCCTGCCCGGCGCTGCGGGCCAGCACATAGGTCATGTCGGCGCCTGGCGTGAGGTTGAGGCTGAGACCGGCAACCAGGAACGGCAGCAGGCGGCCCCAATCGGGGATGAAATCCAGCATGGCCGGGACCTTAGGGGATTCGCCCAGGACTGCCCAGACCGGCCGACGGGCCACAGGGCGGCTGAATTGACGGCACGGCCGGGGCAGGGCAGAAAGGCCAGCCCCGGCCTGTAAATGTGGACCTTAGCCGATCGCCGCCATGGACGATAAACGCCTCTATCTCTTCGACAGCACGCTGCGCGACGGCGCCCAGACCCAGGGCGTCGATTTCAGCGTGCTGGACAAGCAGGCCATCGCCGTGGCGCTGGATGGGCTGGGCATCGACTATGTGGAGGGCGGCTGGCCGGGCGCCAACCCGACCGACGACGCCTTCTTCGCCGCCCCGCCTTCGCTGAAGAAGGCGGTCTTCACCGCCTTCGGCATGACCCGCCGCCCGGGCCGCAGCGCCGCCAACGATCCCGGCCTCGCATCGTCTGCTGGGCGCCAAGGCGGATGCCGTCTGCATGGTGGGCAAGAGCTGGGATTTCCATGTCGACGTCGCGCTCGGCATCAGCCACAGCGAGAATGTCGACATGATCGCCGAAAGCGTCGCGCTGGCGAAGACCAGGAAGCGCGAAGTGATGTTCGACGCCGAGCATTTCTTCGACGGCTACAAGGCCAACCGCGATTACGCCATGCAATGCGCCAAGGCGGCCTATGACAGCGGCGCGCGCTGGGTCGTGCTCTGCGACACCAATGGCGGCACGCTGCCGCACGAGATCGAGCGCATCGTCGGCGAGGTCTGCGCCGCGATCCCCGGCAGCCATCTGGGCATCCACTGCCACAACGACACCGAGAATGCCGTGGCCAACAGCCTGGCGGCGGCCCGCGCCGGCGCGCGGCAGATCCAGGGCACGCTGAACGGGCTGGGCGAGCGCTGCGGCAATGCCAATCTGGTGTCGCTGATTCCCACGCTCATGCTGAAGACGGATTTCAAGGTCGCTGTCAGCGAGGCCGGCTTGAAGCAGCTCACCCATGTCTCGCGGCTTCTGGACGAGCGGCTGAACCGCGCGCCGCTGCGCAATGCCGCCTATGTCGGCGAATCCGCTTTCGCGCACAAAGGCGGCCTGCATGTATCGGCGGTCGAAAAAGATCCGCGCACCTACGAGCACATCGAACCGGCGCTGGTAGGCAACCGCCGGCATATCGTCGTCTCCGATCAGTCCGGACGCTCCAATATCCTGGCGCGCTTCCGCGATATCGGTCTCGAAGTTGCCGTTGATGATCCAAAGGTTTCGACGCTGGTGGAGACGGTGAAATCCCGGGAATATGACGGCTACGCCTATGACGGCGCCGAGGCCAGCTTCGAACTGCTGGCGCGCCGCGCCCTGGGAACCGTGCCCGATTACTTCCGCGTCATGCGCTTCCGTGTCATGGACGACCGGCGCTGGAACGCCCGCGGCGAGCTGGTCACGGAATCCGAGGCGACGATCACCATGGAAGTCGCCGGCTCGCGGCTGATGACCGTGGCCACCGGCAACGGCCCGGTGAACGCGCTCGACGGCGCGCTGCGCAAGGGCCTGCTGCCGCTCTATCCGGATCTGCAGGACATGCGGCTGGTGGACTACAAGGTGCGCATCCTCACGCCCAATGCCGGCACCGGCGCGGTCACCCGCGTGATGATCGAAAGCGCCGACGAAACGGGCGAGCGCTGGAGCACCGTGGGCGTGTCGCCGAACATCATCGACGCCTCCTTCAACGCGCTGAACGACGCCATCACCTGGAAGCTGTTCCGCGCCGGCGCCGCGGCGGCCAAGGCGCCGGCCGCCGGCTGAGCCATGTCCGGCACCGACCGCAGCAAGAAATCCGATCGCGTCTATCCCGGCCATGTGAAGGACGGCCGCGCCAAGCCTGGCGCCGGGCCGGCGATCATCCTGGTTGAGCCGCAGCTCGGCGAGAACATCGGCACCGCCGCTCGCGCCATGCTGAATTGCGGCCTGGTTGATCTCAGGCTGGTGCGGCCGCGGGACGGCTGGCCGAACCGCAAGGCGGTGGCGGCGGCTTCCGGCGCCGACGCGGTGATCGACAATGTGCGGCTGTTCGACAGCACGGCCGAGGCGGTTGCCGATCTCAGCCGCGTCTACGCCACCACGGCGCGCCATCGCGGCCAGATCAAGCCGGTGGTGACGCCGCGCCAGGCGGCCACGGAGATGCGCGCGGCGCTGGGGCGCGGCGAGAAGACCGGCGTGCTGTTCGGGCCGGAGCGCACGGGCCTGCATAACGACGACATCCCGCTGGCCGACACGGTGCTGCAGGTGCCGCTCAACCCGGCCTTCTCCTCGCTCAATCTGGCGCAGGCGGTGCTGCTGATCGGCTATGAATGGTTCCAGGCCGGCAGCGGCGTGCCGGCGCGGCAGCTCGTCACCAACCAGACCGGCCCGGCCTCGAAGGAGGAGCTGCTCAACTTCTTCGCCCATCTGGAACAGGAGCTGGTCGACTGCGGCTTCCTGCGCAACGCCGAGAAGCGGCCGAGCATGGTGCGCAATATCCGGAACATCTTCCAGCGCGCCGATCTGACGGAGCAGGAGATCCGCACGCTGCACGGCATCGTCAAGGAGCTGGCCCACCAGCGGGTGCGCCGGCCGAAGCGGCGCCCCGCCGGATCGTAGCGTTACTTGTGGGCGGCAAACGCGGCCTTCGCCGCTTCGGCGATTTCTTCCGGCGTCATCTTGCGCACCTGCTTGGCGATGCTCCATTGATGGCCGAAGGGATCCCGCAACCGGCCATAGCGATCGCCCCAGAACATGTCCTGCAGCGGCATCAGCAC
Source organism: uncultured Alphaproteobacteria bacterium (assembly GCA_963851215.1). Classification (GTDB taxonomy): domain Bacteria; phylum Pseudomonadota; class Alphaproteobacteria; order Dongiales; family Dongiaceae; genus DATKFM01. Next base: position 187,589 of record CAWKOG010000017.1, on the reverse strand, counting down.
GGTCATGCCGGCGGCGACGGCGCGGGCTGAACAGCTCGTCGATGTCCTCGGAATAGAGATGGATCGAGCCCGTGGTGGCGCCCAGCACATTGGGCGCCCGGGCGCCGGTGTTCATCTCCGGGAATTCGTCGGACATCATGATGACGGAGTCGCCGATCTGCATCTCCGCATGCATCAGCCGCGCGCCGTCGGGCGTCGCCATGCGCATGCGTTCGATGGCGCCGAGCGCGGCCTTGTAGAAATCGAGCGCCTGGGCCGCGCCGCGCAGCACGATATGCGGCGTCACGCTGCGATAGCCGTAAGGCGGCGCCGGTTTCCGTGCGGCAGGCTTGCGGGCAGCGGCTTTCTTCTTCGCCGCCGGCTTGCGGGCGGCAGCCTTCCGCTTCGCGGGTTTGCGCGCGGGCGCGCGCTTGGCGGATTTGGTTGAACGCCTTGCTTTGCGGGCCATGTCGTTCCTCCCCTGAAGTTGCATCCCCCGATTGCAGGGATAGCATGACAGTATGACGCATCGGTGGTTCCCGGCGTAGCCGTCCGCGTTGGAAAAAACGCGGATCACGGGCCGGGCCGGCGATTTGACAGGGCGCGGGGTGGCGGCTAGAAACCCCGGCCCTATTCCCGAAAAAGCGGGTGGCGGTGTATGGCCGCGACCCCGTCCGAGCCTCTCCGGAGGTTGCTGGAACTATCGGGACAACATATTGATAAAGAAAGGAGATTCCATGTCGAAACGGCAGGAATCGAAGTACAAGATCGACCGCCGCCTCGGGGTTAACCTCTGGGGCCGCCCGAAAAGCCCGATCAACAAGCGCGAATACGGCCCCGGCCAGCATGGCCAGCGCCGAAAGAAGCCGTCGGAATACGGCCTGCAGCTCACCGCCAAGCAGCGGCTGAAGGGTTACTACGGCAATATCGGCGAGCGCCAGTTCCGCCGCATCTATGACGAAGCCATGCGCCGCCGCGGCGACTCCGGCGAGAATCTGGTGGCGCTGCTGGAGCGGCGCCTGGACACAGTGGTCTACCGCGCGAAGTTCGCGCCGACGGTGTTCGCCTCGCGCCAGCTGGTCAATCACGGCCACGTCAAGGTCAATGGCCGCCGGGTCAACATCGGCTCCTACAGCATCAAGGACAACGACGTGATCGAGGTGAAGGAGAAGTCGCGGGAGATGGCGCTGATCCTGGAAGCGATCCAGTCGTCCGAGCGCGACGTGCCCGACTACATCAATGTCGACCACAAGCTGCTGAAGGCGACCTTCCTGCGCTCGCCGAAGCTGGCCGACGTGCCCTACCCGGTGCAGATGGAGCCGAACCGCGTCATCGAATATTACTCGCACTGAGCGGCGGGTAAGCGAGTTACAGACGGGCCGGCATCGATGCCGGCCCGTTTTGCTTTGGCGGTTACGCGCCTGTGCCTTCTTTACAGCGCGCGTTTCCCGGAACATCTCTAAGGCTGACTTGATGACCTGGAGTGGCTGATGTTTCCCGCGGTTTTCGTTTCCCATGGCGCGCCGACGCTGGTGTTCGAGGATATCCCGGCGCGGCAGTACATGGCCGGGCTCGGCGACATGCTGGGGCGGCCCGACGCGATCCTCTGCGTGTCGGCCCATTGGGAGACAGAGCAGCCGGCGGTCAGCGGCGCGGCGCAACCCAAGACCATCCATGATTTCTACGGCTTCCCCGAGGCGCTCTACCGCCTGCGCTATCCCGCGCCCGGCGCGCCGGAACTGGCCGCGCGGGTGGAGCAGGAGCTGCAGGCGGCCGGCTTCCAGGCGGCGGTCGATCCTGGCCGCGGCCTGGATCATGGCGCCTGGAATCCGCTGACGCTGATCTATCCCGACGCCGATATCCCGGTGACGCAGCTCTCGATCCAGGCGCATCTGGATCCGGCCCATCACCGGCGGCTCGGCCAGGCGCTGCGCAACCTGCGGCAGGAGGGGCACACGCTGATCCTGGCCAGCGGCGGCGCCGTGCATAACCTGCGCCAGTTCTCCGTCGACAGCGAGAATGCGGCGCCCTGGGCGCTGGCCTTCGACGAATGGCTCAACGACCGCATCCTGGCCGGCGACGAAGAGGCGCTGGTCGGCTACCGCGCGACCCGGCCGGACGCCAAGATGGCCCATCCCCGCGACGAGCATTTCCTGCCGCTGTTCGTGGCCATGGGTGCCGGCGACGGCCGTCCCGGCCGCGCGCTCCATCGCAGCTTCGCCCATGGCAGCCTGAGCATGGCGTCGTACGCCTGGGGCTGAGCCGCGGACCGCGGAGGAGCAGGAACGCCGGCACACGCTTACTTTACTGCTGGATGCTGAGCGGGTGTAGAATCCGACGGCCCGTTGGCCTATTCTTAGCCGGCGATGTGGAACCTGGAACTCCAACCTCGAACGCAGCTTGTGCAGGCGCTTGGCGGCATTGTCCGCTGTGGTTTCGGCGCGGTTGCCGGCATGCTCCTTTTGGCGGCAGTGCCCGCTCTGGCGCAGGAAGACACGCAGGCCCAGGAGGCCGCGGCGACGCTGCCGGGCGATCTCCTCGGGCCCGATGAACTCCGCCGGGTGGTGTCGCCGGTGGCGTTCTATGCCGACGACCTCCTGGCCATCGTCCTCCCGGCCTCGACCAACCCGCTGCAGATCGTGGAGGCGCAGCGCTTCCTGCAGGCGCGCAAGAAGGATCAGAAGCTCGAGCCCAATGCCGAATGGGATCCCTCGATCCTGGCGCTGATCAACTATCCGGAACTCATCGAGAAGATGAACGCCGACCTCGCCTGGACCCAGGCTCTGGGCAATGCCGTCATCGACCAGCTTGATGACGTCATGGACATGATCCAGCAGCTTCGCGCCGAGGCGGCCAGCAGCGGCTACCTGCAAGCCAATGAGTTTCAGGTCGTGTATTGGCTGAACGACTATTGGTATATCGATTCATCCGATCCCGATTACATCTACATCCCGATTTATCCGCCCGGCCATCCGATCTTCAATCCGCCAAGCGACGTCCGTCCCGAGCATCCCATCGTTTTGCCGCCGGACGCCTCCGCTCCTCGGCCCGAGCATCCCATCGTCCTGCCGCCTGGCGCCTCGCTTCCACGGCCCGCGCATCCGATTGTCTATCCGCCGCCGCCCTATGTGAGCCATTATCCATACTGGTCGCCGGGCGCCGTGTTTTTTGCCGGCGCCGTTCTCGGCGGGGCGTTCGGCTACGGGTTCGACTGGAACAACAGCGAGATCGATATCAATGTCGGCGCCGATTGCTGCCGCGGCGCCAATATCGACAGGGGTAGAGGCGACAGGGTCGATCACCGCACCGGCGACCGATTCAACGCGGACAAGCAGTGGGCGAACGGCAAGGACAAGCTGAAATGGAATCCGAACAAGGCCCGGCAGAAGCAGGCGGCGGGCGCCAAGAATCCGACCCGCAACAAGGCCGGCACGCTGCCGGCGAAGAATCGGGCCACCGGCACGGCGCCGAAGCTGACGAACCCGGCCTTTCGCGCCCCGGCGAAACTCAGCGGCGACACGAATTTCAGAGGCGAGAGCAAATCGTCCCTCGGCAACTATAAATCCAGCCGCGATACCTACAACTCGCGCGACCAGGGCAGTCGGAGCCTGCAGGGCACCGACTTGAATCGCGACAGGTCGAGCGATCGGGCGCGGTCGAGATCCAATTCGGGCGCCTTCGGCGGCTATGACCGCGGTTCGAACGTCAGGATGCAGAGCAACCGCGGCGGCAGTAGCATGAGATCGTCGAGAGCTGGTGGCTCCAGGGGCGGCGGACGCCGGTGACGGTCGGCGGCAGGATGGAATCTCTGAGATTCGGATCATAGGAACAAATTCCATATCAGGACCAGAGAAAAGGGGCGGCCACGGCCGCCCCTTTCGCTATAAGGCGGCTACGCCGCCTTGGTGTAGATGCCCTTGCTGTGCAGGAGGTCGCGCAGCTCGCCGGAGCTGGCCATCTCGCGGACGATGTCGCAGCCGCCGACGAATTCGCCCTTCACATAGAGCTGCGGAATGGTCGGCCACTGGGAGAAATCCTTAACCCCCTGGCGGATGGCGGGATCGGTCAGCACGTCCACGCCTTTGAACTTCACGCCGAGCTCGGTGAGCACCTGCACGACGGCGGCGGAGAAGCCGCATTGCGGGAAGACGGGCGTGCCCTTCATGAACAGAAGGATGTCGTTCTCGCCGATGTCCTTCTTGATGCGGTCGATAACCGGGTTGGTCATAGTTGCGTCCTTTGGGTCCTGGAAAGTTGTCCTGACTATACGCTATTTCGGGGCGGCGGTCTGCAAGGCAAGGGCATGGAGCTGGTCGCCCATCTTGCCGCGGAGCGCCTGGTAAACCATCTGGTGCTGCTGGATCCGGGTCTTGCCGGCGAACTCGGCGGCCTCGACATAGGCGGCGTAATGGTCGCCGTCGCCGCGCAGATCCTCGATCCGCACGATGGCGCCGGGCAGCGCATCCTTGATCAGCTTCTCGATATCGGCCGCTTCCATCGCCATCGTCGTTTCCTCGCCTAGGCCGCTTTGCCGTTCATATAGCCCGGCAGCCAGGATTCATGGGCTTTTTTCAGCCGCTCCAGGGATATGGTCCCGCGGCCGGTCACTGTCAACGAAGCGCCGCCGGTCTTGCCCACCGCCTTGGCCGGCACGCCCGCGGCCTTGGCCGCGTTAAGCATAGCAGCCATGCCCGCGGCGGGGACGGCCAGGAGATAGCGGGCCTGGTCCTCGCCGAACAGCCAGCCGGTTTCCGCCTCGGTCACTACCATCGAGCGTCGCGCCGATGCCGCCGGCCATGGCCATCTCCGCCAGGGCCACCAGCAGGCCGCCGTCGCTGAGGTCGTGGCAGGCGCTGACCCGGCCGGCCAGGATCTCGCCGCGCACGAAGTCGCCGTTGCGCCGCTCCACCGCCACATCCACCGGCGGCGGCGGGCCGTCCTCGCGGCCATGGATCTCGCGCAGGTACAGCGAGGAGCCGAGATGGCCCTTGGTCTCGCCGATCAGGATCAAGGTCTCGCCCTCGGCCTTCAGCGCCAGCGACATCGCCTTCGCGTAGTCGTCCAGGATGCCGACGCCGCCGATGACGGGCGTCGGCAGGATGCCCTTGCCGTTGGTCTCGTTGTAGAGCGAGACGTTGCCGGAGACGACGGGATAGTCCAGCGCGCGGCAGGCCTCGGCCATGCCTTCGATGCAGCCGGCGAACTGGCCCATGATCTCCGGCCGCTGCGGATTGCCGAAATTCATGTTGTCGGTGACGGCCAGCGGCCGCGCGCCGACGGCGGTGAGGTTGCGCCAGCTCTCGGCGACCGCCTGCGCGCCGCCGCGCTTCGGGTCGGCCTGGCAATAGCGCGGCGTGCAGTCGCTGGTCATGGCCAGGGCCTTCCGCGAGTCCGGCAGGCGCACGATTGCGGCGTCGCCGCCCGGCCGCTGCACGGTGTGGCCCATGACGAGGTGATCGTACTGCTCCCACACCCAGCGCTTGCTGGCGAGGTCGGGGCAGCCGATGAGTTTCTCCAGCACCGCGCCGATGTCCTTGAGCGCCGGACAGGCTCGCGGCATCGATCTCCGGCCGCGGCGGCGTCGCCACCCAGGGCCGCTCGTACATCGGCGCCTTGTCGACGAGCTGCTGCACGGGCATGTCGGCGACCACTTCGCCTTTCATCTTCAGCACGAGGCGGCCGCTGTCGGTGAGGCGGCCGATCTCCGCGAAATCCAGCTCCCACTTGTCGAAGATCCTGCGCGCCAGATCCCGCGCCTCGGGCTTCAGCACCATCAGCATGCGCTCCTGGCTCTCGGAGAGCATGATCTCGTAGGGCGTCATGCGCGGCTCGCGGGTGGGCACGCGGTCGAGGTCCAGCTCGATGCCGAGCCCGCCCTTGCTGCTCATCTCCACGGAGGAGGAGGTGAGGCCGGCGGCGCCCATGTCCTGGATCGAGACGATGGCGTCGGTGGCCATCAGCTCCAGGCAGGCTTCCAGCAGCAGCTTCTCGGTGAAGGGATCGCCCACCTGCACGGTCGGGCGCTTCTCCTCGCTGTCCTCGTTGAATTCCGCCGAGGCCATGGTGGCGCCGTGGATGCCGTCGCGGCCGGTCTTGGCGCCGACATAGATCACCGGGTTCCCCAGGCCGGCGGCGGCGGAATAGAAGATGCGGTCGGCGCGCGCCAGCCCCACGGTCATGGCGTTGACCAGGATGTTGCCGTTGTAGGAGGGGTGGAAATTCACCTCGCCGCCGACGGTGGGCACGCCCATGCAATTGCCGTAGCCGCCGATGCCCTTGACCACGCCGGCCACCAGGTGCCGCGTCTTCGGATCGTCGGGGCTGCCGAAGCGCAAGGCGTTCAGGTTGGCGATCGGGCCGGGCGCCCATGGTGAAGACGTCGCGCATGATGCCGCCGACGCCGGTGGCCGCCCCCTGATAGGGCTCGATGAAGGAGGGGTGGTTGTGGCTCTCCATCTTGAACACGGCGGCGAGCCCGTCGCCGATGTCGATCACGCCGGCATTCTCGCCCGGACCCTGGATCACCTGGGGGCCGGTGGTCGGCAGCTTCTTCAGCCAGACCTTGGAGGATTTGTAGGAGCAATGCTCGCTCCACATCACCGAGAAGATGCCGAGCTCGGTCAGGTTCGGCTCCCGGCCCATGATGGAGAGGATGAGCTTGTACTCGTCCGCGGTCAGCCCGTGCTCGGCGATGATGTTGGGGGTGATGGCGCCAGGGGAGTTTGGCGCGGCCGCGGCGGGCTTGGCGGCGGCGGAGGAAGTCGGGGCTGATGTCGGGGACAAGCGCGAATCCTTGGGCCAGGGGGTGCCGGGGCGGGGATTTCTGCAATGCGGCAGGGACCCCGTCAACTTGTAGGGGCGGGTTTCAAACCCGCCCTCTCGCCGCGCGACATTTTGCGACAATTTCCCACGGCATAACTGCCGGGCGCCGCTGGGCTTTTCACCGAAATGCGCGATTCCGGGGGACCCTGATTTTCGGGAACGATGCCATGCAAGGGAATCGCCGCGGCGCGGTACCGGGCCGGCGAGATTCGACATGGCCGATGGACGGGCGGGTTTGAAACCCGCCCCTACAGGACCGTGCGTCTGGCTGCGCGGCGAAATCCCGATTGATGGCATACGGTCAGACCGTGTATGTTCCCTATTTGTTCTAGTATCGAAAAAACGCCCCCGGAAGTCAAGAAAGGGGCGCTGTCACGGGCATTCCCAAGTGGGAGGGAAACGGATGAAACGGGCCAGTCGGTGGCGGGGATCGACGCTGGTGGGCGACGCGGTGCGCGACCGGCTGCCGCTATGGGTCACCTGCAAGGGCTGCGAACACCGCGCGCGCCTCGACCCCGCGAAGGTGGCGGACAAGCTCGGCTACGACATGCCGCTGCCGGACCTCCGGCGGAAATTCAAATGCACGCGGTGCGGGGCAAGGGGCGCGGCGGAGGTGAGCGTGGGGCACTATCCGCAGGGGGCGGAGAGATAGGGGATGGTGCGGTGCAACCGTTCGTTGCGGTTTTGCCAAATAGGAGGCGTGCGTTCCCATAGAATTGATTATTCAGATGCAATCCACCTGGGAAAACGCGTGGTACACCGTATTCTCGACTAATGATCAACAGCAGTTGATGTATTCGCAGCCCGACATCATACTTGGTACTTGTAGGTACCAAAGATAACAGAGGCTCTGCTGACTGTGCCTGAATTCGACATCGAAAACTTTCGTGTGATTGCGCCGAAGAACTCGCGGTACAAGCGCCGTATCGCGCAGTTAAAAGCGGCCAACAAATATACTCAATCAATAGAGAAAACTGTCGAGGAGGCTGTAGAAAATGTCACGCAAAAGCAAGCTCGATCATTTGTCATCTACCCGGCTACATCAGAGTTCGCCGATAACGGGCGCGGATCAGTCTGACCGACTCATTACTCATGAAATTCACCTCCCCATCCCCCGCGCCCTCAACTCCCGCACCAGATGCTCCACAAACGCCCGCCGCCGGCGTGATCAGGCGGTTGCCCGGATACACCGCGTAGATGCCGCTGGTGGGGCCGGGGTGGTCTGAGAGGACGCGGGTGAGCTGGCCGGCGGCGAGGGCGTCGCTCACCATCCAGTTCGGCAGTGCCACGAGGCCGGCGCCGGCGAGGGCGGCGGCGCGCACCGACTCCGTGTTGTCGGTGAGCAGGCGCGGGCGCACGGCGATGCGCTTGCTGCCGAGCTGCCAACTATCGCGCCAGGGCAGCGGCGTGAAGCCGACGCAGCGATGCCTGATAATGTCCTCCGGCCGCCGCGGCACGCCCGCCGCGGCGAGATAGGCCGGCGTCGCCACCACGACCACCTGCGAGGAGCCGATGCGGCGCACCACCAGGCCGGGGCCGGGCGTGCGCGTCACGCGGATCGCGAGATCGAAACCTTCCTCCACCAGGCGCACCTCCGCGGTGGCCACCACCAGCTCCGCCTCCAGGCCCGGATGCTCGGCGAGGAAGCCGGCCAGCGCCGGCACCAGGAAGCGCGAGGTGAAACCGTCGGGCGCGGCGATGCGCAGCTTCCCGCCATGGCCTTGGCCTGGGCGCGCCGCCTCCCCCTCAAGGGGGGAGGCTTGATAGCGATGATGAGGGATCGCGCCCTACGGTGCCGGCCGTAGCGCCACCGGCCTAGTCGAAAGGTTCGAATGGAACGAGCCGCGTCAGCCGCTCGGGCATCGGCAGTGGGGCCGGACATTGGACGTCGCCGTAAGTTGTTTGGAGCGGCTTGGCGGGGTCCCAATCGTGCAAGAAGAATGCAATGCGAAGATCGCCCGGCGGCGGTGTCGGGTAATGAAAATCAATGGTGTTTTCACCATCCGCTGTGAGATAGGCCTCCAGATAGGCGGCGGGCCAATCGCTGCGCATTCCGGTCCGCGAAGGCCTGCGTGAAATCGCCGGCATCAAACCGGTTGTCGCGGTTGTGGATGCAAATCTCGATCAGGACAACCGATTCCAATAGTTCGCGCGTGTCCGCCAGATGCCGCTTCGCGGCCGCTTCATCTGCCGTCTCATGCGACTCCTCATACTGTTGCCGCACGAGATGGTCACTGACCGGCAGCCTGTAGACGCCGAGCACCTGGACGCGTGGGCTTGCTTGCGATGCCAAATCTACCCCAACTGCCGCTGATTGACCTGGCAGCCTTCGGGGAATTTCACCCAGGGGTGCTGGGTCTCGGACCAGAAGGCAAAACCAGGCGGCTCGAAGTTGGGGTCGGCGAAATTGCCGGTGGAGATGCCGATGCTGTCGGGCAGGGCCTCGGCGTACCAGTAGAGCGTGCTGCCGCAGGTGGGGCAGAAGTGGCTGTCGATCCAGCGGCCGGATTCGGAGATGCGGCGCCAGACGGTGCTGTTGCCCTCGATGGCGGCGACGGCGGATTTCGGCCAGAGGGCGGAGATGCCGAAGACGCTGCCGGTGCTCTTCTGGCATTCCCGGCAGCTGCAGGCGCCGACCGAACCGGGCTTGCCGTTCACGATCACGCGGAGCTGGCCGCAGGAACAGGCGGCGGTGCGGGTCATGGGTGGATCTCCTGGTGGAGTTGCTTTCGGGAAGAGTAGGGGATTGTGGGGGCGGGAAATCAAGCAAGAAAGATTCACCACAGAGGCACAGAGAAGAAAGTAGGAAGGATTTGCACGCGGCCGGCACGATGCTTCGCATCGGCCTGTAGGCGCGAAGCCGCGAAGGGAGCGGGCTTCGAAATTCAGTATGATCTGATAGGGCGCGCCGCCGCGGCTCTGATGGATGGTTGCGCGCCGAAGGCGCGCGGGAGCTTTCAAATACTGCAGCGCAAATCGTCACCGATCGTGTTCCGGACTACGTGCGGGGCTCCCTCTTCTTCGCGTCTTCGCGTCTCCGCGTGTAAAATTTTTCCTCCTTCTCTGTGTCTCTGTGCCTCTGTGGTGAATCTTACTTGCTTTCTTGATCCGCATTGGCCCGGGCACGATGCTTCGCATCGGCCTGGGAATAATCCTGCGCCGCCGCTGTTCTATAGACACGATGCGGGGCGCCCCCTTGGGAGGCCGCGCCGGCGCAGCGACATGACACCACAGCATATATGGAGGAAGAGATGCGACGCGCATATTCATTCGGCATCGCGGCGGCAATGGCAATGACGGCGGCGGCGTTCGGCGCGCCGGCGCAGGCCGACGAGGATTACGGCCCGCTCAAGGTGGTCGAAGCGGGAACCTTCGGCGAGATCCTGGCGGACGCCAAGGGCATGCCGGTCTACAGCTTCGACAAGGACGAAGCCGGCAAATCCAATTGCTACGGCGACTGCGCGACCAACTGGCCGCCGGTCATGGCCACCGCCGCCGACAAGCCGGTGGGCGACCTCACGATCATCACCCGCGACGACGGCAGCCTGCAATGGGCCGACGACGGCAAGCCGCTCTACACCTTCATCAACGACAAGGCCCCCGGCGAAGTCACCGGCGACGGCAAGGGCGGCGTCTGGCACGTGATCAAGGAGTAGCTATTCTGATTCCCCCTCTCCCTTTGGCGCGACGATCGCTACGCGATCGCGCTCTGGGGAGAGGGGATTTTTCCTCGCTAATTTGACTCCACTGCAGATATCGGCGACCCGTTGTGACAGGGCATCCAACGGGAGCGCGGGCGCATGGCGGAGTTTCGGCTTTACATCGGCAACAAGTGCTTCTCCTCCTGGTCGCTGCGGCCCTGGGTGGCGATGGAGCAGTGCGGCATTCCGTTCGAGGAGACCACCATCCGCCTCCGCACGCCGGAGACGGCGGCGAACCTGGCGAAGATCTCGCCCACCGGCACCGTGCCCGTGCTGATGCATGGCGAGCGCCTGGTCTGGGAGACGCTGGCGATCCTGGAATATCTCGCCGACCTGTTCCCCGAGAAGCGGCTGTGGCCCGAGGACCGCGAGGCGCGGGCGCTGGCGCGCTGCGTGGCGACGGAGATGCATAGCGGCTTCCTCGAGCTGCGCTATGGCTGGCCGATGAATTTGCGGCGGCCGAAGGGGCGCAAGGATCTCGCAGGGCGCCGGCGCCGCTCATGAACAGCGCATCAAGGCGATCTGGCGCCAGTGCCGCGACGCCCACGGCCAAGGGGGGCCCTTCCTGTTCGGGCATTTCACCGCCGCCGACGCGATGTATGCGCCTGTCGTGACCAGATTCGATACCTATGGCGGAAAGCTCGACCCCGATATCGGATCCTATGTCGATGCAATCCTGGCGACTCCCGCGATGAAGAAATGGTATGCTGAAGCGGCAAAGGAGCCCTGGCCGGAACCGGGGCCCGACGAATAAGCGAACGGGAGGGGCGGAATGGGTTACGGCAAGAGTTGCGCGGCGGCGATGTTGTTCCTGGCGGGATGCACCGCGACGCCGGAGGAGAGCGGCACTCTCGTCGGCCCGGTCTGGCTCGCCGAGCAGGTGGCGGGCGCCGCGCTGCCCACCGAGCCGCAGGTGACTTTGCAGTTCGCCGCCGACGGCAGCGCCGCCGGCAAGGCCGGCTGCAACCAGTATAGCGGACCCTATCAGACCACCGACAACGGCATCAGCTTCGGCGCCATGGTCTCCACCAAGATGGCCTGCGAGGGCGATGTGATGGAGCGGGAGCAGGCCTATCTCGACCTGCTCGGCCGCGTCAGCAGCTATGAGGTGCGCAACAACGCGGAGTTGATGCTCTATGCCGACGACGGCAAGCGCATCCGCCTGCGCCGCACCGACGAGCAGCCGATGTAGTTTCCCGCGCGCTTACGCCAGAGCCTGCACCAGGCCGTCGAACAGGGGCTTGCCGTCGATGGAGCCCAGCAGGGGGTCGATGGCGTTCTCCGGGTGGGGCATCAGGCCGAGCACGTTCTTGGTGTCGTTGAACACGCCGGCGATGTTGCGGGCGGAGCCGTTGGGATTGGCGTCCGCGGCCGGCTCGCCGTTCTCGTTGCAATAGCGGAAGGCGATCTGGCCGCGCTCTTCCAGCCGGTCGAGCGTGGCGTCGTCGGCGAAATAGTTGCCGTCATGATGGGCAACGGGAACCGAGAGCGTCTGGCCGGTGGAATACCCCGCCGTGAACAGGCTCTGGCTGGTCTCCACACGCAGCGTCACGTTCTTGCAGACGAATTTGAGGCCGGCGTTGGACAGCAGCACGCCCGGCAGGAGCTGCGTCTCGCAGAGAATCTGGAAACCGTTGCAGACGCCGAGCACGGCCACGCCCTTCTTCGCCCGCGCCGCCACTTCGCGCATGACCGGCGAGTTGGCGGCAATGGCGCCGCAGCGCAGATAGTCGCCATAGGAGAAGCCGCCGGGCACCACGATCAGGTCCACATCGGGCATCTCGGTGTCGCGGTGCCAGACCATCACGGGCTCGCGCCCCATGGACTGGGCGAGCGCATCCTTGATGTCATGTTCGCGGTTGGAGCCGGGGAAGACGATGACGGCGGCTTTCATTCTCGGCGGGAACCCTGCTTTGATTCCAGTCTAGGCGATCTCGATCGCGTAGTTTTCGATCACGGTGTTGGCCAGCAGCTTCTTGCACATGGCTTCCACCTGGTCGCGGGCCTTGGTCTTGTCGGTCTCCGTGAGATCGAGCTCGATGAATTTGCCCTGGCGCACGTCATCGACGCCGCCGAAGCCGAGGGACGACAAAGCGTGGGCGATGGCGCGGCCCTGCGGGTCGAGCACGCCGTTCTTCAGAGTCACATGCACGCGGGCCTTCATTCGCAACTCATCCCTTACTGCATCGTCTCCGGACCCTTGAGGTCGCGCAGGCCGGCCTCGGGCAGAATCCCCAGGCGGCGCGCGACTTCCTGATAGGCCTCGGCCACCTGGCCCAGATCCTGGCGGAAGCGGTCCTTGTCCAGTTTTTCGTTGGTCTTGATATCCCAGAGGCGGCAGCTATCCGGGCTGATCTCGTCGGCCAGCACGATGCGCATCTCCTCGTTCTCGAAGTGGCGGCCATATTCGAGCTTGAAGTCGACCAGCTTCAGGCCGACGCCCAGGAACAGGCCGGAGAGGAAATCGTTGATGCGCAGCGACAGCGCGACGATGTCGTCGATCTCCTGCGGCGTCGCCCAGCCGAAGGCGGTGATGTGCTCTTCCGACACCATGGGATCGCCCAGCTCGTCGGACTTGTAATAGAACTCGAGGATCGAGCGCGGAAGCTGCGTCCCCTCGACGATGCCGAAGCGCTTCGACAGCGAGCCGGCGGCGATATTGCGGACCACTACCTCCAGCGGCACGATCTCAACCTCGCGCACGAGCTGCTCGCGCATGTTGAGGCGGCGGAGGAAATGGGTCGGCACGCCCTGCTCGCCCAGCCGCACCATCAGATATTCGGAGATGCGGTTGTTGATGACGCCCTTGCCGGTGATCACGCCTTTTTTTTGGTTGTTGAAGGCGGTGGCGTCGTCCTTGAAGTACTGCACCAGGGTGCCGGGCTCCGGTCCCTCGAACAGGACTTTTGCCTTTCCTTCGTAGATGCGGCGGCGGCGGGTCATTGTTGGATTTCCTCCCGTGCGATCCCGGCGTGAGGGTTGGGGGATAAACGGGCACCGGTGCCGCTCCAGGTGTGAACGTTTAGAGAACTGTTTTGCGAACACGTCCACCAGCCTTGGATAGGCAGGATATAGCAGCGGAGTTGCAGGGAAACAACGAATCCCGGGCTTTTGCGGCGTTGCGAAAGCCGTTTCAAATCGCAGTTCGTTCAAGGAGATGATCGAAACAAAACCGGCGGCGAGTTGCCTCGCCGCCGGCCGTGGATGTCAAAGCTCGGATTGTGCCGGACGATCAGCCGAGATCGAACAGCAGGAACTCGGCCTTGCCGCGGGCGGCGATGTCGAGCCGCTCCACGTCCTCGATCGCCAGGCCGTCCCCCGACGTCAGCATCTTGCCGTTGACCTCGATGTCACCGTCGACGACCTGGACCCAGGCGCCACGTCCCGCCGCCAGCTTGTGGCTGACCGAGGCGACGTCATCCAGCAGGCTGGCATAGACGCGCACGTCCTGGTTGATGTCGAGCGCACCGTCCGGACCGCCGGGCGCCACGATCAGGCGGAGCGTGTTGCGCTTCGCCTCATCGGGGAAGTGCGCCTGGCGGTAGGCAGCAGGAAGGCCGTCGCGCTCCGGCAGGATCCAGATCTGCAGGAAGCGCACATCCTCCTCGCCCGAGGCGTTGAACTCGCTGTGCCGCACGCCCGTGCCTGCCGACATGGCCTGCACGTCGCCCCGCTTCAGCACGCCGTCGCCGCCGGTGGTGTCACGATGGGCCAAGCGCGCCGCGCACGACATAGCTGATGATCTCCATGTCGCGGTGGCCGTGGGTGTCAAAGCCGCCATCTGGACTGACCGTGTCGTCATTGATCACCCGCAGCTGGCGGAAGCCCATATGCTGGGCATCGTAGTAATTCGCGAACGAGAAGGTGTGATGGCTGTCGAGCCATCCGAAGTTCGCGTGGCCGCGCGCGGCGGCAGGACGAAGGGCGAGAGTCATGATGGACCTCCTTTACGCATACTCTAGAGGATGGCGCGCCGGCCCATGGGAGCCAAGCTCGCGCCCCTAGATTTCGCGGCCGATCGCAGCGTCGACGGAATAGCGGCCGCCGCCGCGGATAACGAAGCCCAGCGCGACCAGAGCCCACAGCAGCGGATACTCGAAGCCGCCATCGTTCCAGAAGAATCCAGCCGATGAATGCTGAACAACGGCGACCGCCAGGAAGCCGGCGATGAAGTCCCGCGGCGATGCGCGTGCCCAGGCCGAGCGCCAGCAAGATGCCGCCGACGAACTCAACGAGGCCGATCACCAGCGCCATCGACGCCGGATAGCCAATACTTTCGAAGAATTGCCCGGTGGCTTCCAGCCCATAGCCGCCGAACCAGCCAAACAGCTTCTGGCTGCCATGGGGCACCAGCAACAGGCCGGCGGCGACGCGGATGGCGGGCTCGACGAAGGGCGCCAGCGACTTCTGAATGGCGCCAAAAGCAGGGACCAGGGGCTTCGCCCCGGAAATCGATAGATCGGTCATGGATTGCTCCCAAACGGCGGCGAGGGCCTGTCCCCCGCCTTCAGGCGCAAGATTTGGGTCGGGCAAGATCAGGAAACAATATATCAATTTAGAACAATACTGTCGCAATTCATGCAACAATAAACTAGCTTATCGCCATGGATCGATTGACGAACATGGAGGCCTTTGCCCGGGTGGCGGACACCGGGTCGTTCTCCGGGGCCGCGCGGCGCCTGGGGACATCCAAGTCACTGGTCAGCCGCCAGGTGGCGGCGCTGGAGGCGGAACTCGGCGTGCGGCTGCTCCATCGCACGACGCGATCGCTGAGCCTGACCGAGGAAGGTCGCGGCTACCACGCCGAGGTCGTGCGCATCCTGGCGGAGATCCAGGACGCGAACCTGTCAGTCAGCCGCATGCAGACAGCGCCGCGCGGCCGGCTCAAGGTCAACGCCCCGATGAGCTTCAGCTTCCTGCATCTGGCGCCGGCGATTCCGGATTTCCTGCGGCGCTATCCGGAGGTCGATCTCGATATGACGCTGAACGACCGCTACGTCGATCTGATGGAGGAGGGATTTGATCTCGCGGTGCGCATCGGCCGGCTCGCGGACTTGTCATTGGTCGCGCGCAAGCTGGCGCCGATACGGCCGATGATATGCGCCAGTCCGGGCTATTTGAGGGAGCACGGCGTTCCCGAAACGCCAGATGATCTCCAGCGGCATCTCTGCCTGTGCAACAGCACCAATGCCTTGGTTGACGAGTGGCGCCTGGTCGATGGCGATGGCCGCCCGCTGATGGTCCAGATCAAAGGCCGCCTCCGTGCCAACAACGGCGACACCCTGCGCATCGCGGCGCTGCAGGGTCTGGGCTTGGTCTATCTGCCGAGTTTCTTCATCGGCGGCGATCTGCAGGCGGGAACGCTGGTATCCGTGCTGTCCGATTACATGCCCCAGGACACCGCCATCCATGCCGTCTATCCCCACAGCCGCCATCTGCTGCCCAAAGTGCGCGCCTTCGTTGATTTCCTGGCGGAGCGCTTCGGTCCGCGGCCTTATTGGGATTTGGTGGAGTGAGCGTTTAAAAAGGTGCGACTGGAATGAAGATGCCAAATCATTGGCCGCGGATCGTCTTTGTTCTTGTGCAGCTGGGCGCTCCGGCTTCCATGTTCACGACCGTTGGCTGCGGGCATTTTGGGCAGCTAATCTGAGTAAGCAAAGACGGAAATGAGCGTCTTTTCCGGCTCGAACGGACGACAACCTGAACTCATAAACATTCCGGTAGACGGATTATTAAAGTCCGGTTTGGAACCGCAAGCAGCCGCCAAACGCGAGGGTCACCACTTCCGAGAAGTGCCAGAAGCGGACATTCGCGCTTGCGCGGCGCTCGCTCAAGAGGCCACGACCCTACGGGCGGCAAGTTGCGCGAAAAGGTAGGGAAGGCTACCCCCGCCAATGACCTCGGTTTGACTAATCTCTCAATTCGGCCGGCTCCACACCCGCCACAACGGTACGATGCGTTTTGCACTTATGACGGCGAGCAGGATGAAACCCCAGAAAGCAAGAGTCAGATGCGACTTGAAACCGAGCAGGTTGAAGCCGCTCGAGATCGCCTGCAGGATGCACAGCGCCAGCGTACAGGCCGACTATCCGTCCGAAGCCGCCGTAAGGATCGATTGCCGCCGAGGATAGCCGCGAGGATTGTGATGAGCAGATAGGACTGCGCGATATCGGCGCCGGCCGCGTTGAAGCGGGCCATCATCACGATCGCCGCCATCCAGCAAAGCACGCTCGACAGCACATAGACCCAAATCTGCACCCGCACGCGTATCGACGCCGGAAAAACGCGTCGCCTCGAGGTTCGAGCCGATCATGTGGATGCGGATGCCGAGCGGTGTTCGATGTCAGGAGCACGTGCACGGCCGACGGCGACAACAACGAACAGGACGAACGAGATCGGGATGCCGAGCACTGTCTCGTTCGACACGCGAGATCAGCGCGTCGGGAAAGCCCGGTAAGCGTCCGGCCGCGCGTGAACTAGATGCTGATCCCGTTGATCAGACGTCATCGGTGCCGAGCGTGACCAGGATCGGATGCACCCCGAGGATCGCGATAAGAGCGCCCGTCACGAGGCCGATCACCAGAGCACAGCAGCAAACCTGCTGCAAGAGCGCGCCGGCGATCCACAAGCAAGAGCGCACGCCGTGCGCGTCCGGCGGCATCAGCGTCGTCAGGATCCAGGCCATCAGCAGCGCCGCCTGGTTTGCCGTGGCGATGATCGCAAGGTTGATGCCGCCGGAGATGAGCGGAATAGCCATCGCCAGTGACAGAAGGCCAAGTTCCGGCAACTGAAACATCATTGCCTGGACGTGTGCTCGTTTGCAGGAACGTCCCCGGCAGGAGGATTCGTAAACAGACGCAGCCAGCACGGCGAGCAGAAGGAGCAGTCCGCCGATGTTGTCCGGAGCCACTGCGCAGCGCCGCAAGCATCCGATCGAGCTGGACGTTGAAGCGTCGATGCGCCGGCGGACGCAGGCTGCTCGAGCGGCTGCTTGGTCGTTGTCGGTCATGCCCTGGCGGTCGATCTGCTGCGCGCCGCGCTGCTCCGCAATGCCGGATCGCGCTGACCGAAACAAGGATGGCGAGCCCGATGACCACGCCGAAGAAGTAGGAGGACACGCCAAGAAGGTTGAGCCCGTTCTGCAGCATGGCGAGCAGCAGTACGCCGAGCACGACGCCTGCCCATGGTGCCGATGCCGCCGACGAGGCTTGCGCCGCCGAGAATGGCGACCGCCAGCACGCTGAGTTCTTCCCGACCATGGCGGTCGGCACAGCCTGATGTACCCGGTGCGCCTGGACCAGGCCGGCGATGCCGGCGAGCAGGCCCAGATAGCCATAGACGAAGAGCTGGATGCCAAGAATGTTGATGCCGATCCGGCTTGCCGCTTCCGGTTTCCGCCGAGGGCATAGATCTGCCGGCCGACCCGCAGTACGCGCCATTAGGACGTGGGTCATCAGCACGACGGCGCACATGATCACGATCGGCAAGGTTATGCGGACGATGTCGCCGTTGGCCGCCTCGTAGCGGAAGAAGACAACGCGCTCAGTCCACCAGTCAGGCAGATTGTAGATCTCGGTCCCGCCGGTGAAATAGATGAGGAGCGCGTAGTAGATGCTCGCCGTGGCAATGGTAACGATGATCGACACGACGCGCAGATAATACGTCAGCAGCCCGTTGATCGCTGCCGAGCAGCGATCCCAGACGCGCAGGCCAGCGCAATTGTCGGGCAGCGCCGGCACGCCGTATGCGCGTTGCAACCATAAGCCGCGACGTACTGGGCGACCGAGGCGGTTGCCGCAAAGGAGATGTCGATGCCGCCCGAGACCAGCACGACGAAAACTCCAGCGGCGAGGATCGTCGTTACCGCATATGCTTCGATCAGGTCGACGACGTTCGACAAAGTCAGGAAATAGGGCGAGGAAAGCGAAAATCGCGCCGGCGACGACGATGACCGCGGCGAGAGCCGTCTTCGGTCCGGGCGAAGATCGCGGCGAGCAACCGACTAGGCATAGACCGCCTCTGCGAGCGCCATTCTCGCCGGCCACTCCCGGGCACGTACTCGCCGGCGATTCGTCCCGCCTCGCATGTGCAGAACGCGGTCGCAGTTGAAATAGACCTCGGTCGATCTCGTCCGAGATCAGGAGGATGGACATGCCCTCGTCGGCAAGCTTGCGGATCATCGTCGTATATGCCCTGCTTGTTGCGGATGTCGACGCCGACCGTCGGGCCATCGAGGATCAGAACTCTTCGGGTTGGTCGCGAGCCACTTCGCGAGGACGACGCGCTGCTGGTTGCCGCCCGAGAGTGTCTGGACCGCGGCGCCGGTCGATGGCGCTCTTGATGTTCGAGCCGGTTCACCCAGTCAGCCGCCAGTGCTGCTCCGCCGCTGCGGCGCGACAAGCCCAAGCTTTTCGCCAGCCGGTCGATCACAGTGATCGCAGATGTTGTCGGCGATCGATTGCCTCAGGTTGACGCCGAGGCTGCAGTCGATCCTCCGAAACATAGGCGATGCCGGCGGCAGATGGCGTCCTGGTTCGAGCCAAAGGTCGCAGCGGTCCTGCCTTCGATCAGCACCTCGCCGCGATCGAGCCGGCGTCATGCCGAACAGGGCTAGCGCCAGTTCGGTGCGGCCGGCGCCAAGCAAACCGATGAGCCCGAGCACCTCGCCACGGTGCAAGCGTAAAGGATACCTCCTCGAACTCTGCCGCCGCGGGTTATCCCGCGCGCCTCTAGCACTGGGTTGCCGGTCCGTCGAGCCGCTGCGCAGTGATCTTGTGTTCGATGCGGTTGCCGGTCATCAGCTCGGCGAGCCGGTGATCGTCGACTTCGGCTGGCGCGGAAGGTGCCGACCTTGCGGCCGTCGCGCAGCACGGTGACCCGCTCGGCGATCTCGATCGACCTCCTCCGAGGCGGTGGCTGACGAAGACCACCGCCACGCCGAGCTCCTTCAGGCGCGTTACATGACGCAGGAGATAGCTCGACCTCATGGCGCGTCAGCGACGCGGTCGGCTCGTCCATGACCAACAGACGTGCATTGACGGCAAGACCGCGGCAGATGGCGACGAGTTGCCGCTGGGCGACCGGCAAGCGTGGCCGACGCGGGCGTCCAGCGGCAGTGTCGCGCTCAATTCGGGCGAGCGCGGCCTCCGCGGCCGCCGCGCATGCGCCTTGCGGCGCACAGCTCGATTGCTCCGCCGAGTTCGTGGTCGATAGCGATATTTTCGAGGACCGTGAGGTTCGGGAAAGAGCGACAGATCCTGGTAAATGACCTGGACACCGAGCATTCTTGGCCTGATGCGGCGTGCAGCTACTCGATACGAAACGCCGTCGATGGCGATGTCGCCGCCGGGATCCGGTGCGTGCACGCCGGCAATGATCTTGATCAGCGTCGACTTGCCGGAGCCGTTCTCGCCAACCAGGCAATGCACCTCGCCGGCGTTCACCGTCCAGTCGATGTCTCGTCGAGCGCGACTGTCCCGCCGAAGCGCTTGCCGATGTGTCTCGAGTTCAAGAAATGGGCCCGCTCGATGCTGTCGGTGCTCGGCCTAGGGTCATCGATCAATGCTCCAATACACGCAAAAGCGGGACGGCGCCTCGGCCGGAGGCAAGCCGGGGCGCAACGCCGCTCCATTCGCGCAACGGGTTACTATAGCTCAGGCGTTGCAGCGAGCAGTCTTCCACTCAGATCAGCTTGGCGAGTTCGTCGATGGTGCCCGGATTGATGTCGAGCATCTTGTTGGCGCGGATGGTGCGCTTCTCGGTCTCGACCTTGACCGGTCCGAGGCCGGGAATGTCCATGCCCGTCCGCCGGTGTCATCCCCTTTACGAGAAGCTCGCCGAGCTGCCACCATCGCGTAGCCGGCGTCGATCGGGTTCCACAGGAAGCCGCGGGTGATCGCGCCCATCTTCATCAGCTTCTGGCCCTGGCTTGGGATGAACGGGCCGACAACGATAACCTTGCCGATCTTCTCGCGGTCGGCGACCGCCTGTCCGGCGCCGATCGGGCCGTTGGCGCCGAAGATCAGGAAGCCCTTGAGGTCGGGATTGGCGCGCATCTCGTCGACGGCGGTCTTCTAGCTGTCCTCGACGCTGTTCGAGACGCCGTAGCGATCGCCGATCTGCTGCATCTTGGGGTATTTCTCTTTCTGCAGCGCGACCGCGGCATCGGCCCAGAGATTGTGCAGCGTGACGGTCAGGCCGCCGACATAGACGACATACTTTGCCCTCGCCGCCGATGGCCTCGCGCAAAGGCCTCGAGATGCGCTTCGCCGAACTCCTTGTTCTGGATGAGCTCGATGTCCCAGTCGGCATTCTTCTGGCTCCGGCTGCTCGTGCACGATGACCTTGATGCCGGCATCCTGGGCGCGCTTGAAGACCGGTTCGAGCGCGGCGCCGTCATTCGGTATGACGCCGATCACGTCGACCTTCTTGGCGATCAGATCTTCCACCGCCCGCACCTGCTGAGCAGCGTCGTCCTCGGTCGGGAGTGATCATCCAGGCGTTCACGCCGAGGTCCTTGCCGGCCTTGATCACGCCCTTCTCGACATTGTCGAACCACGGAATTCGGATCTTGCCACGATCCCGATTTGCGGCGGATTGTTCTGCAGCCACGGCGCCGAAATGGACGTGCAATGCGCTGAACGCGCCGAGTGCTGCGGCGCCCCTCATTAGCGTGCGACGCGTGATTAGCAGTACTCATCCTTGTGCCTTCCTCCCTTATGGCAATGTGCTCAAAGTGGACAGACCACTTTTGTGATATTTCTTCGAAGCCCGTGCAAGTCAAGTCAAGCGACATGCGCGCGGGCAAGGCTGCTTGGCGTCGATGCGGCCCTCGCCAGCGCCGGTCCGTGATGTCACGGCGTCTCGCCGGCCGAGATCCGAGATCCGCTTCCATCGCGCGCCGCGTGCTCTCCTCGATATGGTCGAGATGGACTCCCATCGCCTGCGGCGGCCCTGCCGGGATCGTGCGCCACGATCGCCTCGACGATTGCGGATATGGTCGCCGGTGCTCTGCCTGATCAGCGCGAGATTCTGGCGTCGCCCGGCGCCGGATGATCGAGGCCCATATTGTAGAGGCCATAGGCGATGCGCTCGAGGACGACATTCCCGGCCGCCGGCCGATAGCCTTGCGTGAAAGCGGCTATCGAGGATGCGAAAGCCGACCGGATCGCTCTAGTACCTTTTCATGCGCAGCGATGCATCGCCTTTGAGGTCTTCGAAGTCCTCGGCCGTTGCCTCTCTGGCCGCCTTGCGAACGATCTCGAGTTCGACGATCCGGCGGCTTTCGAAAGCGTCGGCCGAGATTGCGTCTCGCGACAGGGCACAAAAAGAAATCGAGCGGCTTGAGCAGTGTGCGCGCCTCGAGATCCGTCATGTAAGCGCCGCCGCCATGGCGTGTTTCGATGACGCCGAGCATCGACAAAGCGCGGAGCGCCTCGCGCAGGCTCGGCCGGCTGATATCGAGTATGTCGATCAGCTCGCGCTCCGACGGCAACCGGTCGCCAGGCCGGAGCATTCCCGTCCTGATCAGGTCGAGAATGCATTTCACAACCGATTGCGCGACGCCAGCTTTGTTCGATTGAAGAGCGTCCGCGATAACGTGGAGTTCGACTGTGCCCTTTCTCGCCACGCGGTGCTTCCTCTAGGTTGTGATCTTAACTCCACCCCAAGGGCCGCCCCAACGGGCAATGGGCGGTGCAAGCTCGTTTTTGATCCACTGTAAGCGATAAACCCCGTCTCCCGGCGACGAGGTTTCCCTACCGGCACCGGTCACAAGAACAATCCGTCCGGCGAGGTAAGGCATACTACGCTCGTGCCGCTGCCACGGCCTGCCGTTCTCACGCTTGTCAACTTTGAATACCCGATGGAAGGTGGTCTGTCCACTTGGCCCAGAGTGTTTTCTCATGTCGGCCATGTCCGTTTTGCGGCAGCTACTACGGCTTAATCAGACCCAACCGCTTTTGTTCACAAAGTAGCCTACCAGGTGTGCCGGCGGCATGTCGGCTTAGGGCGTTGTCATCAGGTCCGCCATGCAGTCCTACCACCACTACATCGCCTGTTGTGAGGAAGGACCGCCACAGGCCGCATCAACGTCCGCTTAGGGTCAATCTGTGCCATTGCCTCAACTTACACCGATTTCCGCCCTTGGATGCACTGCGGACGGGCGAGGTGACGCGGAGGTGGCGGTTTTATGGGTACACGCCCTAGCCAGTTGTTGCTAGCTGGCCGCGATGCGGACGGCCGATCGCAGATTCTTGAACGGGATCTTGTCGAGGCGGCAGATATTGGCGCCTGGCGACTCCACCAGCAGCACCTCGCTGGCGATCGGCTGGAAGGCGGCGCGGAAATGGTTGGTGCTCTTCACCGCCAGGATCGCCTGGCGCTCGGGCTCGACGCCGAAGCCGCGGAACAGCTCCAGGTCCAGACATTGGAATCGGTGGCTGCAGATGACCACCGTGACATCGGCACCGCTGTCGATCACCCGCAACCGCGCCGAAGGCCCCAGATGCATGGTCACGCCGCCGGCCATGGCACCGCTGCCGACGACGGTACCATCGGATATGCCTTCAACCCGGAAGCGGCCCTGGAAGGGGGCAGCGTCATAACCGTAGCGGCCGCCGAGAGCGAGATCCAACTCGGCGCCGACGCCGGCCTGATGCGCGGCCTCGGCGGCGGCCGGGTCCCAGAGCAGGGCGAGAGCGGCGTTCTGCGCCTTCTCCCGCACCAAAGCTGACAGAATGCCGACCGTGTCGGACGTGCCGCCGCCGCCGGGATTGTCCTGCACATCGGCCAGGATCACCGGCCGTCCCGGCTTGCCGACGCGGATCGCGCGGCGCACAGCGTCCGCCGGCGTCAGCATCTCGGCGAAGAAGGCGGGCTCCAAGGCTGAAACCGCCGCCAGCAGCCGGTCGGCCGCTGCTTCCACTGCCTGGGCATCGGATCCGGCGGCGACGATGGCGGGGCCGCAATCATGGATGTCGGCCGGCGGAAATCCCACGGCGAAGTCCACATTGGCAACGCCTGATGACTCCAGCGCGGGGATGGAGTTGTAGAGGCCCTTGCAGGGCTCAGCCATCGTGTTCTGGGCGCAGACGGGAATCAGGAAGGGCAGCTTGCGGAAGGCGCGATGCAGCGGCCGGCCGGCCTGTATCCGGGCCAACAGCAGATCGTAAGCGCGCTTGCCGGTGTCAGCCATATCGATGTGCGGATAGGTGCGATAGATGGTCATGCCGTCGCAGAGCTCGCTCATCGCCTTCGTGACGTTGGCATGCATGTCCAGGCTGATGACGATGGGCATGTCCGCGCCGACGCGCGCCCGCAGGCGGCGCAGCAACTCGCCTTCGCCGTCCTGGTGCGAATCCGTGACCATGGCGCCGTGCAGATCCAGATAGATGCCGTCGATGGCGCCGGCAGCGTCGATGCCGCCGCAGACGATCTCGCTCAGGCGGTCGAAAGCGTCGTCGCTGACATGGGCGCAGGGTTCGGCCGCCGCCCAGGCGATCGGCACGAGGTCGGCGCCGCCAGCCGCGGATAATGAATCCGCCGATGGGAATATTGAGCCGCGGGAACACCTTCAGGACATCAGCGCCCCTGGTCAGTTCCGGCCAGCCATCGGCGATCTCGAAATCATGGAAGGTCGCACCGAAGGGCGCGAAGGTATTGGTTTCATGCTGCAGGCCGGCGATGGCGATGCGGGGGCGTTTGCTCATGATCTCCGTCGATTTAAGTGAGGATCGGTTCAAAGGGTACATCTCCAGGCAGACCTGCGGCAAAGCGCCAGCGGGCGCGGCTCTTTGGCGATGGCTGGGGCAGCGCGATCAGGGAGCTGGAGACCGTCTGGAAGCCGCTCTCGGTCATGATCGCCATGGCATCGGTCGCGTTGCCATCGGCATCGTGGGCGCGGCTGGAGAGCAGCGCTTCCCATTCTCGCCAATCGTCCTTTGCCGGATCGGGCGGCGCGGCTGCCTGGAACAGCGGCAGATAGTGGCGCATGCGCAGGCTGCCGGTGGTGTCGTTGCGGTCATAGGCCGTGACCATGGAGACGCCGGGCGCCAGCGCTTCTGCCTCCACCCAGCCCTGTTTATGGCCCAGGCTGCGCAGCCAGAAGGCGCCATCGGAATCGGCGATTACCATGTTGAAGGGGCGGTAAGCAGCGGAGTCCAGGTCTTGCAACGCCTTCACCGCTTCCTTGGCGTCGGCATGGTCCAGCGCCTCCAGCACCAGCTCGCCGCGGCTGCGCCGGTCCGGGGCCGGCCCCAGGCTGTTCATGCGGTTCATGACGGCGGCGATCACCCCGTGGTCATTGACGCCCAGCCAGCTTCCGCCCGCCAGCTTGTCCAGGCCGGCGACCACCTGGGGCCGGTCGGGCCAGTGGCGGGCTGGGCGCGCCCAGGGCCGTTGCGCCATCTCGTCGCGGTTGGCGCCGACGATGACGGGCCAGTCATGGCCGGGGCGGAGGAGGATGACGACGCTGCACATGGTGGGCCGGCGGACTTCAATCGACTCCGGCCGCCCCGTCAACCGCTCCCGGAACCGCCGTAAAACGCCTTGCGGTACCGCCGCCGAGTAGCCAAATTCCGCCCATCCGCATTCAATCGAGGGAGAACCCAGGTCCATGGCGAGTTTCGATGATCGCAAGAAGGGATTCGAGGACAAGTTCAAGCACGACACGGAGCTCGCGTTCAAAGTCAACGCCCGCCGGAACAAGCTGCTGGGGCTCTGGGCGGCCAAGGAATTGGGCATTCCCGCCGCCGAGACGGAAGCCTACGCCAAGAGCGTGGTGATGGCCGACTTCGAGAAACCCGGCGATGACGATGTGGTGGAGAAGATCGTCGCCGACGCCCAGGCCAAGGGCGTCGATATCACCGAGCACCGGATACGCAAGCAGATGGGCGACCTCCTGGAAGCGGCGCGCCAACAGATCATGACCGAGGTCAAGTAGAAGGTCTCAGGCCATGTCCGAGCCGGGTAGCCCGACTGCCGACCTGCTCACGCGTCTCGCCGACAATGCCCGGCGGCCGGCCAACATGGCGGTGGGCCTGCCGCCGCAGATCTACACCGACCCGGAGATCCTGCGGTTGGAGGAAGAGCGCATCTTCGCCCATGAGTGGCTCTGCGCCGGCCTCGCGTCGGAGATTCCCAAGCCCGGCGACTACCTGACCTTCGCCATCGGCACGCAGCCGATCATCGTGGTGCGCGGCGCCGACAGCACGATCCGCGGCCTGTCCAATGTCTGCCGCCACCGCATGTCGCGGCTGGTGGAGGGCCGCGGCAGCGCCCGCGTCTTTGCCTGTCCCTATCACGCCTGGACCTACGACCTTCAGGGGCGGCTGATGGGCGCGCCGCACATGACTCGCAGCGAGGGCTTCGACAAGAAGAAGATCTGCCTGCCGGAGATCCGCACCGAAATCTGGGAAGGCTGGATCTATGTCACTCTCGATCCCGATATCGACAGCGTCGCCAAGAATCTGCAGCCGCTGCAAACCGTGGTCGCGCCCTATCGCATGGCCGGCTATGTGCCGTTCGCGAACCAGGACCATCTCTGGGACACCAACTGGAAGCTGCTGACCGAGAATTTCATGGAGGGTTATCACCTGCCGGTGGCCCATAAGCGCACTGTCGGCGCCTGGTTTCCCGCCGAGGAAACCGGCTTTCCCGATCAGGTGTTCGACAGCTTCACCTATCAGACCTTCATCAAGAACCAGGATGCGAAATACGGCCTGGCGCACAAGGACAACACCGTCCTCGAGGGCAAGTGGCGTTACACGTCGGTCATGCCGACGATATATCCCACCCACATGATCGTCATCGCGCCCGATCACCTCTGGTATCTGTCGCTGCGGCCGAAGGGCAGCGGGCAGGTGCATGTGCGCTTCGGTGCGGCCTTGGCGCCGGAGGTGCTGGCGAGCCTGCCTGACAAGGACAGCTTCATCGCCGAGACGCTGGATTTCTTCGACCGGGTGAATGCCGAGGACCGCTTCGTGGTCGAGGCGATCTATCAGGGGGCCAAGGCGCCGCTGGCGCAGTCCGGTCAGATGAGCTGGCTCGAGCGCGAGCTGCACGACTTCCAGGGCTATCTGGCGCGCAAGCTTTGCGGCGCGCGCAACAGCGCGGCGCTGGCGGCGGCGCAGTAGAGCTCAGTTCAATCGAACGAGGAACCCCGGCGCTGCCCGCCCCCGGAGTCGTCGCGGTCCGGCAGCGGTCCGATCATTTCGATCATGGTTAAAATCATGGCGACGCCGCCATCGGCGCCCCGCAGCGGCAGCGCCAGACGCACATAGGTCTGCGGGCCGCCGCCGTTGGTGATGGAGATGCAATAGACGCTGGGCTTTGCCGTCTCCACGATTTCCTGCAAATGCTTTCGCATGAGATCGCGGAAATCGGCATGCTTGATGTCGTCGATGCTGCGCCCTGTGAGATCGACTTCCATGATGCGCGTGAGTTTTGAGCCCGCCAGCCGGTAGCGGAACTGCAGGGGATCCCGCTCCACGTCGAGCAGGCTGACATTGCCGAGGCCCCAGGCGAATTCGACGGGATCGATATCGGCACGCGCGGGCATGGCATGGCCGCCGCATTTCGACTGCCAATAGGCAAACATGCGCTGCAGCAAGTCGCTGGGAATCGCGCCGAGCTCCAGGCGAGTGGCGATGACGGACTTCATGTTCTGTTGACGCTGCGCTACGGCAAGGGTTGTTACCGGTTTTCTATCAGGCGAGGCTTAATTATTGATGGGGTTCTAGAGTTAATCGGAGTTCCTGGACTTCCCAAGGAAGATAGTTTCCGCGGTGCGGAAATTTCGCGAAACTTGTCGCGTTCGCCATGGGAATGTTAACCAAGGCAGAATTGATTGCCGCCCGCGCAACCGGAGCTGCGCAACCGGATGTCACGGATGAGACCGGTATTGCTGTCGACTGCGACATTATTCGCGGCAGTTTTAGCGGGAATTTTTCAATCGAACCACAACCCGGCGCCGGGAACAGGCAGGCACGTTTACTAAAGATGCGCCGGCAACCGGGGTTTCTCCGCTGCGGATGGGGGCGATTTGCCGGAAATCGCCCGCCCACGCGTCACTCTGCCGCATGCGCCGCCGCCCTGGGCGAACCTCTATTCCGCTGGTGCGCGGCTGACCGCGGGGACCGGCTGCCGCCCCTGCCAAAGGGCGAGATAACCGAGTCCGATTGCGATCAGAATGGGCAGCGCCCCCAGGAGGATGAAGACAAGATCGCCGGGCAGGCGCAGCCATTCGAAAAGCCGCGGCAGCGTGCCGCTGGTGTAAGCGAGGCTCCGGGCGTGCCAGTAGCCGTTCTCGAGCACGTCGGCCAGCTGCAGGATCCCGGACGGGAACAGGCTGAGGACAACCATCATGGCGAGCCCGATATTGAGGCCCCAGAAGCCGCAGCGGACGAATTTTTCGACTCGCGCCCATGTGGCCGGTGCCGCGATTTCCCGCAGCAGAAACACCATCAGCGCCACACCCAGCATGCCGAACACACCGACCATCGCCGCATGTCCATGGTTGGGCGTGAGGTTGGTGCCCATCTCGAAGTAGCTGACGATCGGCGTGTTGATGAGGAAGCCGAAAACGCCGGCGCCGGTGAAGTTCCAGAAGCCGACGGCCATCAGGAAATAGAACGTCCATTTATGCTTGAAAGGCTCGCCGGTCTTGCCGCGGGTCACCTTGACGAAATCCCAGGCATCGAGTGTCAGCAGCGTGAGCGGCACGACTTCGAGC
This sequence comes from uncultured Alphaproteobacteria bacterium, assembly GCA_963851215.1. Classification (GTDB taxonomy): domain Bacteria; phylum Pseudomonadota; class Alphaproteobacteria; order Dongiales; family Dongiaceae; genus DATKFM01. Next base: position 159,356 of record CAWKOG010000017.1, on the reverse strand, counting down.
GCCGAGAACGCCGATGCCAGCGCCATGTTGAACTCTGTCTGTCCGGTGAAGTACCAGTGATGGCCGGTGCCGATCAGGCCGCCGCCGAATACCAGAATCACATCGAGATAGATGGCGCGGAGCGCGGTGATCCGCTTCACCAGGCCGAGCTGGTAGAAGATGACGGCGACGATGACGGTGACGAAGAGCTCGAAGAAGCCCTCGACCCACAGATGGATGATCCAGAACCGCCAGGTATCGGCGATCGTGTAGTGGGTCGATCCATCGAAGAACAGCGCCGGGAGATAGAAAACGGGAATAGCGGCGGCTGCGATCAGGAAGAAGGTGACCAAGCCGCGCCGTTCGGGGTCGCGCCGCGCCGGCGCCAGGTTGCGCCACAGCAGCCAGAACCAGAAGATCAGGCCGATTGCCAGCAGGATTTGCCAGGCGCGGCCGAGCTCGAGGAATTCCCAGCCCTGATTGCCGAACCAGAACCAGAGCGGACCGAGCCATTGCAGCAGGCCGGCCCATTCGCCCAGCAGGCTGCCGACGGCGACGACGACGATGGCGACAAAGAGCAGGTTGATGCCCAGGCGCTGCCCGGCGGGTTCGGTTCGGCCGAGCATGCCCGCCACATAAAGCGCGCCGCCAACATAGGACGTCGCGATCCAGAAAATCGCCAGTTGCAGATGCCAAGTTCGGAGCAGGTTGCTGGGCAGGTATGCGGAAAGGTCGATGCCGTAGAAATCGCCTGGCTCGGCGCGGTAGTGCGCCACGGCGCCGCCGATCAGCGTCTGAGCGACGAAAAGCAATGCGGCAATCGCCATGAATTTAAGCGTTGCCAGTTGAGCGGCCGTCACCGGCAGGGGCGGCGCGGGCGGCTGAGGTGAATCTGCCCGATGCCAGCCCAGATAGTCGAACTTGCCGAATGCCAGCAGCACAATCGCCGTCCCGCCGAGCAGGAAGACCAGGCTGATGGCGCTGTAGATCAGGGTTCCGGATGTGGGTGTGTTGCCGGCCAGCGGATCATAGGGGAAGTTGTTGGTGTAGGAGTTTGACGTGCCCGGCCGCTCGGCGACCGAGGCCCAGGCTGTCCAGGCAAAGAAAGCCGTGAGTTGCCGCAACTCCTGCGGATCGGAGACCGCCTGAGCAATGAGCCCGCCATTCCCTGCCGGATGGACAAAATAGTCCCGCCAGTAGGAGATCTGACGGTTAAACGAATCGGCCCCGGCCGGATCGAGGGACAGCTTGCCAGTCGCGGCATCATAGTTGTTCTGCCGCATCGTCGCGGCGACCATGCCGTCGATGCTGGCCTGATCGGGTTGCGAAAGCTCGCTATAGGGCCGCCCGAAACGCGCCTGTGCGTTGTGTTCCGCAGCGTCGAGGGCCCAGTTGTGCAGATACTGCGCCGAAAAATCCGGGCCCAGATAGCCGCCATGGCCCCAGATCGTGCCATTGTTCATGAGACCGTGCTTCAGGAATACCTGCTGGCCGGCGGCGACATCGTCGCTGGTGAACAGGACGGCGCCGGCGGGATCGGCCACGGTTGCGGGGATCGGCGGCGCATTTTCATAGGCCTTGACGGTGATCAGGATGAGGAATCCGAAGCCAAACAGCATGGTGATGGCCGCTGCGATGTTCCACCAGGAGGAGAGGGTATCGCTGCCGGTTCTTGCCATATTCGCCATGGGACCACTCCAATGCGAGGATGCCGGCCCGCGAAGGGTCGGCTGACAGGCTGCATTGGGACACGCCTGGATTGGGTCAGGCTTTGACCTAGGTCAATATGGCCGTGGAATAAGGACGGCCGGATGCGCGCCGCCGGCTACCTTTTGGCTCTCTTCTTTGCCGCGCCGAACACGCGGGCGAAGATCGTTTCCACATGCTTGCTGTGGTAGGCGAGATCGAACAGGGCGGCGAGGGTCTTCTTCGGCAGGCGCTTGGCGACCGCGGGATCGGCTTCCAGCAGCTTGCGGAAATCGCCGCCGCGTTCCCAGGCCTGCATGGCGTTGCGCTGCACGGTGCTATAGGCCTCCTCGCGGCTGAGGCCCGCCTGGGTCAGCGCCAGCAGCACCCGCTGGGAATGCACCAGGCCGCCCAGCGCGTCGAGATTGCGCTGCATGGCCTGGGGATAGACCACGAGCCTTTCGATCAGGCCGGTGAGACGCCCGAGCGCGAAATCCAGTGCGATGGTGGCGTCGGGCGCGATCACCCGCTCGACCGCGGAGTGGGAGATGTCGCGCTCATGCCAGAGGGCGATGTTCTCCAGCGCCGGCGTCACGGTGGAGCGGATCAGCCGCGACAGGCCGGTGAGATTTTCCGACAGCACGGGATTGCGCTTGTGCGGCATCGCCGACGAGCCCTTCTGGCCCGGCGAGAAATATTCCTCGGCCTCGCGCACCTCGCTGCGCTGCAGATGGCGGATCTCGATCGCCAGGTTCTCGATCGAGCCGGCGATGACGCCCAGCGTGGCGAAGAACTGGGCATGACGGTCGCGGGGGATGATCTGGGTGGAGACCGGCTCGGGCTTCAGGCCCAGCTTCGCCGCGACATACTCCTCCACCCGGGGATCGATGTTGGCGAAGGTGCCGACGGCGCCCGAAATCGCACAGGTGGCCACATCCTCCCGTGCCCGCGCCAGCCGCTCGCGCCCGCGGGCGAAGGCGGCGTAGTGGCCGGCGAGCTTCAGGCCGAAGGTGGTGGGCTCGGCATGGATGCCGTGGCTGCGGCCGATGCAGGGAGTCATCTTGTGCTCGAGGGCGCGCCGCTTCAGCGCCGCGAGCAGGCCGTCCAGATCCTTCAGCAGCAGGTCGGCCGCCTGGGTGAGCTGCACCGCGAGGCAGGTGTCCAGCACGTCCGACGAGGTCATGCCCTGATGCAGGAAGCGCGCGGGCTCGCCCACATGCTCGGCGACGTTGGTCAGGAAGGCGATGACGTCATGCCTGGTCTCGCGCTCGATCTCGTCGATGCGGGCCACGTCCCAGCGGGCGCGCTTGCGGATTTTCGCCGCCGCCGCCTTCGGCACCACGCCCAGCCCGGCCATGGCGTCGGTGGCGTGGGCTTCGATCTCGAACCAGATGCGGTAGCGGTTCTCCGGCTCCCAGATCTTGGTCATTTCCGGGCGGCTGTAGCGGGGAATCATGAGGCCTGCTTTCGATGTTTTTCCAAGCCAACGGACCCGAACTCGCCGCCGGGAGTCAACCGGCTTGCCAGGGCTTCGGCGGTCGGCTCATATCCCGATAACGGGAGGCCAGTCATGAACATCGAACGCAAGGCAGCGGCGCCGAAAACGGCGCTTGTCGGCGGCATTTCCAGCGCCGCGCGGATGCTGCCTGACGACAATGGCGTACCGTTCAAGGTGACGCGGGCGCAGGGGCCCTATCTCTGGGACCAGGCCGGCCGGCGCTATGTGGATTTCGCTCTTGGCTTCGGCGGCACCATCCTGGGCCATGCCCATCCCGATGTGGTCGCGGCCGCGCAGACGGCGGTGGCCAATGGCTCGCTGCCGGCCTTTGCCTATGAAGGCGAGGAATTGGCGGCTCGTGCTCTGACCAAGCTGACGGGCGCGCTGACGCAGGTCAGCTTCGTCAACAGCGGCAGCGAGGCGGTGCATCTCGCCTGCAAGATCGCCCGCGCCGCCACCGGCCGCACGCGCATCGCCAAGCTCGCGGGTTCCTATGACGGCTGGTACGAGGATGTCGCCTTCGGCATGGTGGGCGCGCCGGAATCGCTGATGGCCGGCGAGCGGCCGGACAATGGCCGCACGGTACTGCTGCGCTACAACGACATCGATGACGTTGAGAGGCTTTTTAGAGAGCGCGACGACATCGCCGGAGTCGTTTTCGAGCCGATCATGTGCAATGCCGGCTGCATCACGCCGGCGCCCGGCTATTTGCAGACGCTCGAACAGACGGCGCGGCGCCATGGGGCGCTGGTGATTGCCGACGAAGTGCTGGCGGGATTTCGCCTGAGTCCGGCCCTGAGCAGCCATCATTTCGGCATCGATCCCGATCTGGCGACGCTGGGCAAGACCATCGGCAGCGGCATTCCCGCAGCGGCCGTGGTCGCGGCAAGCCGGAGATCATGGCGCTGCTGACCAACGGCAAGGTCACCCGCGCCGGCACCTATAGCGGCAATCCACTGATGGCGGCCGCGGTGGCGGAGAGCGCGCGGCTGATCGGCGAGATCGACTACAAGGCGCTGGTGGCCCGCGGCGATGCCCTGCGGCGCGACATCGAGGCGGCGTTTGCCGCTGTTGGTGTGACGCTCAGCACCTCGGGCTATGGCAGCGTGTTCGGCTACTGGTTCGCGGCCCAGCCGCCGCGCGACTATGCCGAAGGCGTCAAGCTGGTGCGGCCGAACATCTGGTCGGAAGTGCATATGGCGCTGCGCCGCCAGGGCGTGATGACTAAGCCCGGCGCCTGGGGCCGCTCGCTGCTGTCCACCGCCCATGACGAGGAAGCGCTGGCCATCACCCGCGCCGCGTTCCGCGAAGCTGCGCAGCAGGTGCGGGCGCTGGCGGCCTAGCTACAATCAGAAGAAATCATGATAAAGGGAGACCAATGAATGTCAGCGCTCAATGAGCTTACGCGGCTGAGCCGGCATGTCTATATCGGCGGCGAGTTCCGCAAGAGCGGCGCGACAGCAGTGCTGGATGTGGGCGATCCCGCGACCGAGGACAAGATCGGTGAGATTGCCGACACGCCGGAGGCGGAAGTGGCGGCGGCGATCGCGGCCGCCAACAAGGCGCAGAAGGCCTGGAACGCCAAGAACAGCCTGACCCGCGCCGAGCTGCTGCACGAAGCCGCGCATAAGATGCGGGCGCTGAAGCCGGTGCTCGGCGAAATGATGACCCGGGAAATGGGCAAGCCCTACAAGGAATCGACCGACGAAGTGGAATGGTCGGCGACGGCGGTGGACTACTACGCCGAAGTGGCGCGGCATGAAGCGGGGCGGATGCTCGGGCCGGCGACCGACGGCCAGATGCATTTCACCGTCAAGGAACCGCTGGGCGTGGTGGTCATCATCCTGCCCTTCAACTATCCGCTCTGCCTGTTGTGCTGGGAAGCGGCGGCGGCGATCGCCTGCGGCAATACGGTGATCATCAAGCCGTCGGAGATCACCTCGCTGACGACGCTTGAAATTCATGGAGGCCTTCGCGCATCTGCCGGCCGGCGTCATCCAATGCGTCACCGGCGGCGGCCGCGTCGGGCAGCAGCTCGTCAACAGCCCGGACACCCACATGGTCGCCTTCACCGGCAGCATCGCTACCGGGCAGGCAGTGGCGCAGGCCTGCGCCGGCTCCTTCAAGCGGGTGCTGATCGAGGCTTCGGGCAATGATCCCTTCATCGTCATGCCGTCGGCGCCGCTGGATATCGCCGCGCGGGGCGCTGCCTTCGGCGCCTATTTGAATTGCGGCCAGGTCTGCGCCGCGGCCGAGCGCTTCTACGTCCATGAGGAGATCCATGACGAATTCGTCGACCGCGTTGTCGCGGAGACGAAGAAGGTCCGCATCGGCAACGGCCTCGACAAGGTGGATATGGGGCCGATGGGTGCGAAGCGGGAACGCGACCGCTATGAGGGCCTGCTGGCCCGCGCCGTCGGACAAGGCGCGAAGGTCGCCATCGGCGGCGGGCGCCCTTCGGGATTCAATAAGGGATACTTCGTCGACGCCACAGTCCTCGTGGGCGTGCAGCCGGAGGCGGAGATCCTCAACATCGAGACCTTCGGCCCGGTGCTGCCGGTCTGCAAGGTGAAGAGCTTCGACGAGGCGTTGGCCCATGCCAACCGTTCGAAGTATGGCTTGGGTTCGACGATCTACACCTCGGACCTGAATGAGAGCATGCGCGCGGTCAACGAGCTGGAAGCCGGCATGGTCTGGGTCAACGCGCCGCTGCTGGACAACGATGCCGGCCCCTTCGGCGGCCGCAAGATGTCCGGCATGGGACGCCAGCTCGGCGCCGAAGGCCTCGACAGCTTCCGCCACACCAAGCTGGCGATGATCGACCCCGCCGCCAGCGCCCATGATTTCTGGTGGTTCCCCTACAAGGACAAGGAGAGCTTCCCGGGATCGCGGAAGTAGCGACGCTCCGGGGCCCGTTCTCGCCGGGCACGGTCGGATAGGTCGCTATGCGTGCTTCGCCGCTATCTGCCAACGATCGCCTCGAGGCGCCTGGCGATCGCAAATCCCACACCCGTGAACGGAGACACATTCTTTAGTTTTACGCGCGTGCGCATGACTTGCACCTGATACAGGGGCTGAAACACGGACATCAGGTAGTACAGCGTGAGAATGCCCGTCGACGGACACCATTGCGTAAAGCGATTGATCGGAAAGCCGCCGTAGACATGTGTCTTTGGGTCCGTTGGATCGGGGCCGAAGACGTCGTTGAGCATGTCATCGGCGTCGGTGCGCGGGTCGAAGAAAGAAACTTCGTCGGACCATCGAAACAGGTCGTCGGAAAAACGCGCTACGATTTCCTCCGATCGACCGGAGTCCTTGTTAAGGTGATACATGAGCAGCCATTTCTTCGCGCACTTAAGGTGAGCGAGCGCCATCGAGGTGTAGCCACGCGGCTGAGAAGGCGCGCAAACTTTCCTCGCGTCTTCTTCTCGCGGCGACCACATCGCCTGATCTCCCTGGCGGCCCGCGTAGTAAAGGATGCGGCGAACATCCGGTCCAAGCGACGGCTCGAGGGGCATCCAGGCCAGGGAGACGTCATTAGGTCCCACCTCGCCACCTCCGATCAGCACGACGCCGTCGCCCGTGCCCGACGGCAAGCCGACATGTTCCGAATTCTTCACGACCCACGGCGCAACTTGCAGGAACCTCTGTTTCGAGAACACGCCGTGCATCTTGAAGTTGTCCGGAGCGTCCGGGCGGTCCGTGCTGGTGAGATAGCAGAGCGGACCATAGCCGCCGACGCAGGCGAACACATAGCAGCGGTCCCCATAGCTGAACGCTCCGGTCGGCGTTTCATTCGTTCCCAACGGACCGATGCGATCAGCCGTGAAAGGATGAAACGGATTGACGTCGCCGCCCTGGCTTGCCGGACGTGGGCCGTCGTGCGTAATCGCGGTGAGCGAGAAACCGTCGCCATCCACGTGACAGGCTTTGGTGAACGCGATCAGATCTCCGTCGGGAGGCGGGTACTGATCCGGGTCGGCGCCGAGATCGTCGGTGGTGTAGACGCCTTCGGGTAGTGTCACATCGCCAAAGAAAAAGAACTGTTTGCCGCCGTGCTCGGTGTTTGCACCGAGATCGACGCCCTTGCCACCCCAACCGCGCATCGGATTGCGCGTCGGAATCGGAACTTTCGGATGTTTCGGATCTATTGGACCTTGCCACTCGACTCCGGTCAGCTGCGCGATCCGCACGGTATCGCCATAGCGGCTCGCCTCAGTGAGTGGCGAACGCAGGATGAAACTGCTGGTCGCGGCCGCTTGCGAGCTGCCCACCGAATGGACGATCGGCGCGCCCATCCGCGACCAGGAGATGCGCGCCGGGCCCTGCCAGGCGCCTCCGGCCAGCGACCAGCAGATGTATGGACGTCCGTCCACTCCTTCGAACGCCACCACGGCGAGAACATTCGACTGCATCGCCGCCGAAACCGCGCCGCCTGGTTTCGCGAAGTCCGGAACCGTCAGTGACAGCGGTGCGTGCCACATCGTATCCACGAGCTGGCGACGGAACACGCGCAATACACCGTCGTGTCCGATGAAGAATACTAAGATTCGCTCCGGACTCTCTGCGACGGCCGCTACAGCGCCGCCGCGCGGGGCCAGGCGAGCGTCTGAAACACGTTCCGGCGGCCGCCAGGGCTCGTAGCCAACAACGCGCGCGGCCATCAGCGCGCCATCATCGTCGACGTAGAACAAGAAATTGTCGTCGCCCCGGAAAGCGGCTGTCGCCATCGCGGCTCCCGGCGGCGCTTTCGTCTGCCCGTCGGCGATCAGCGCGGGGCCATGCCAGGTTCCGTCGTCCGGTCCGCGCCAGAGAACATGCACGAAGCGCGACGTCTTCTCGATAAAGGGGACAGTGAGCAGCTGCGGCGTTTGATTGAATGCAACGAGTCCACCGCCGGGCAAGGCCAGGTTCTGCTGCGTCCGCTCGGGACCTTGCCAATGGCCCCCGCCGTCGACCTGCAGCGTATTGATCGCGCCTTGCTCATCGACGAAAAGCACGAACCACTTCTGCTGCGGAAGGCGGCCTGCGGCGATGGTCGCTCCCGGGGGCGCCGGGGTATGCGGCCCGACCATCGCACTCGGCCCTCCCCAGTCGTTTGAAGCCGCGCTGCGCCAGACGACGTTCAGTTGTCGGTCGCCCTGCGCGACATAGACCACGCTCAGCTGGTCGGCCGTTTGCTTGAACGCCGCAATTCCCGACTCCGTGGGACAGAGTGCTTTGTCATCCTGGCCGTCGACATAGCGGGCTCTGTGCGAACCTACCCATGAGGAAAGGCCTGCTGCGGAGACATGAAGGTTGCGATCGCGGCCGATGAACAGTGCATTCAGCGGCTCGACCGGCAAAGCCAGGTTCGGGCGATGGTATGCGAAGCGAATCAGCGCGATGCGTGGCGCAAATTCAAGGCTGATAGGCGGCAACATGTCTTCCCAACTCCGGCATCAATGGTGACACGCAATTTCTTCCCTAGTCCCCGGCCGTCCCAGACAAGCTGCTGCGCCCACGACGCCGCGTCGCGCGCCGGCGCCGCGAGCACTTTCGGAAGCAAACGCTTGCCAATGACGCAGCCGTGATCTCGGCATACATGGCCATAAATCAATAGTCGATTTCGCAAAATGCTAGATTTGAAGCTATGCCCGTGCAAGAGTTTTCCTCGGTCTCTAGGATCGCGCAACCAGACTGCCTTAAATATGCCCGTCAAATATCCCCATCTCTTCTCGCCGGTCACCGTCGGCAATGTCACGGTCAAGAATCGCATCCTGTCGACCGGGCATGACACCAGCCTGCCGCGGGATCATCACGTCAACGCGCCGCTGATCGCCTATCACGAGGCGCGGGCGAAGGGCGGCTGCGGGCTGATCGTGGCGCAGGTGGCGAGCGTGCATGAGACCGGCCTCTACAGTTCCCATGTGCTGAAGGCGACGACTGACGAATGCATCCCCGGCTACCGCAAGCTGGCGGAGATGTGCCACGGCCACGATTGCCGCCTGTTCGGCCAGCTCTTCCATCCCGGCCGCGAGATCATGGAGGGGCAGGACGGCTCCATCGTCGTCGCCTATGCGCCGTCGGCGGTGCCGAACGAGCGCTTCCATGTCATGCCGCGGCCGCTGCCAAAAAAGCTGATCGACGAGATCGTCGCCGGCTATGGCGCGGCGGCGCGGCGGATGCGCAGCGCCGGCATGGATGGCTGCGAGATCGTCGCCAGCCACGGCTATCTGCCGTCGCAATTCCTCAATCCCCGCCTCAACCGGCGCGAGGACGAGTATGGCGGGCCCTTCGAGAACCGGCTGCGCTTCCTGCGCGAGGTGATCGCGTCGATCCGTCGCGAGGTCGGCAGGGACTTCGTCTGCGGCTTGCGCATCTCCGGCGAGGACATGGACCACGACGGCCAGAAATCCAACGAGGCGCTGGAAGCTATCGTGGCACTCGAGGCCGAAGGTCAGCTCGACTACTACAACGTGATCGCGGGATCGTCGGCCTCCATCGCCGGCGCCGTGCATATCGTGCCGCCGATGATCGTCAACACCGGCTATGTCGCGCCCTTCGCCGCCACGGTGAAGGCGAAGGTGAAGCGGCCGGTATTCGTCGCCGGCCGCATCAACCAGCCGCAGATCGCCGAGCAGATCCTGGCCTCCGGCCAGGCCGACATGTGCGGCATGACCCGGGCGCAGATCTGCGATCCGGAGATGGCCAACAAGGCGCGGGAGGATCGCCCCGACGACATCCGCGCCTGCATCGGCTGCAACCAGGCCTGCATCGGCCATTTCCATCTCGGCTATTCAATCTCCTGCATCCAGCATCCGGAGACGGGCCGGGAAATGACCTATGGCGAGGTGAAGCCGGCGGCGCGGAAGAAGAAGATCCTGATCGCCGGCGGCGGACCCGCTGGCATGAAAGCAGCGGCGGTGGCGGCGGAGCGCGGCCATGACGTCACGCTGTACGAAGCGAGTGAGCGGCTCGGCGGCCAGGCACTGTTGGCGCAATTGCTCCCGGGGCGCGCCGAGTTCGGCGGCATCGTCACCAATCTCACGCGCGAAGTGGAGCTCGCGGGCGCCAAGGTGGTGAAGCGCACCAAGGTCGACCGCGCGCTGGTGGAGCGGGAGAAGCCGGACGCCGTCATCATCGCCACCGGCGCCAAGCCCCACATGCCCGACATGGAGACCGGCGACGACACGCACATCGTCAATGCCTGGCAGGTGCTGCGCGACGAGGCCAACATCGGCGCTTCCGTCGTCGTCGCCGATTGGCGCGCCGACTGGATCGGCATGGGGCTGGCGGAGAAGCTGGCCCGCGCCGGTTGCCGCGTGCGGCTCTGCGTCGACGCGCTGCATGCGGGCCAGCGCCTGCCCTGGTATGTGCGCGATAGCTGGAACGGCATCCTGCACAAGCTCGGCGTCGAGATCCTGCCTTATGCGCGCCTGTTCGGCGCCGACGGAAATACGGTGTATTTTCAGCATGCTTCCAGCGGGGAACCGATCATCCTCGAGGGTGTTGATACCCTCGTCACCTCCTATGGGCAGGATCGCGTCGCCGAACTGGAAACGGAATTGGATGGTCTTGAAATCGACATCCATCTTATCGGCGATTGCGCCACGCCACGCACGGCGGAAGAAGCCGTGCTGGAGGGCCTGAAGGTCGCGACGGCGCTGTAGCCTCGGCCCCAATTTCGCCTTGTTGCGGCCACAGAAAGCGGCCAGCGCCCGGTTAAGCTCACCTCTTCCAATCGAAAAGGAGATTGCCATGCGAGCGGGAATCAATCTTGCCGTTGCCGGACTGCTGGCTGTTTTGTCGAGCGCGGCACTGGCGGCAGACCAGGAAAAGTCTTTCAACGGGATCAACTATGCCTGCGCCGGCGTCGGCGATGAGAGCCAGAACGACCCGCGCTGGATGAACTATCCGGCGAAGCTGGTGTTCGCCGGCGGCAATGGCGACTATCTCTCCGACATCGCCGTCAGCATCGAGAACGCCAAGGGCGAGCCGGTGTTCGAGGCGGTGTGCGACGGGCCGTTCCTGCTGGTGAACCTGCCGCCGGACAAGTACCGGATCGCGGCGGTCGCCGAGAGCGCCTACCGCAATGAGTTCACCCTGAATGTGGGCGGCGGACATCAGACCGAGCACATCGTCCGCTTTCCGGAAGTCATGAACTAGATACGCTGAACGCGATCGACGGATCACGTTCAACTTCGGACAAGTTGGGTGAAATGGACGCCTCGGATCTAATCCCTCGATCCGAGGCGTTCGCTTCTTCTACATCCCATGCCGAGCCCGCCAGTCGACGGGATAGAGGCCGTAGAACACCGAGGCCTTGTCGCCCTCGTATTTCAGCGGCGTGCCCTCGGGCAGCCAGATGACATCGCCGGGCTTTGCTTCCAGTTTCGTGCGGTAGCCTTTGCCCAGGCGCAGACGGAACTTGCCTTCGAGTACGACGATGACCTCGTCATAGAGCACCGTCCATTCGATGGAGCAGCCGTCGAACTTGGCGATGCCAGCACCCATGGTCTTGCTGATGTCGGGCGTGATCAGGCGGGCGATGGAGGCCTTGCCCGGCGGGCCGCCATACTTGTCGAACTTGATCTTGCCGCGCTTGAAATGGATGTGCTTGGCCATGGGAACCCCTCTGTTGAACGATGCGGGGCAGCCTATCGGCTAGACCTGATCCTCGCCAGGGACAGCCGCTATTCGCGCCTTGCGCAGGCGGCGGAGCTGGGATTGCAGCACGCCGGCGATGACCAGGCCGCCGCCGACGATCTGGAACAGGCGCGGCGGCGTGCCCAGCAGCGCGGTGATGGCGATCGCGACCACAGGCATCATGTTCAGATAGATCAGCGCGACGACGATGCCCGACCGGTTGACGCCGTGGTTCCAGGCAATCAGTCCGATCGCCACGAGCACCACCACGATCCAGGCCATGATCGCCACGTCCTGCCAGGATGACGGCAGCGCCGGCGGCAGATTGAGCTGCGCCGAGCAGGCCGGCCACGACATAAACGGCGACCGTGACCACGGAGCCGGTCGATGTCGTCATGGCGGCGATGCGTAGCTGCGACCAGCCCTGCAGCCAGCGCTGCGCCGCCAGGGAATACCAGGACCAGCAGACCGACCCGAGAATCATCAGGAACTCGCCGCCGCGAATTTCGAAGCCATGGCTCGCGGCGGTTGGATCGTAGGTGGCGAGGACGCAGCCGAGGATGGCCAGCACGATCGCCGGGATCATCGCGGGATCCAAGCGGGATGCGGAAGAACAGCCAGGCGACCAGCGCGCCGACGGCCGGCCCGGTCGACACGATGATCGCCGCCGTGACCGGGTTGGCGTGAGCGATGCCGATGGTGAACAGCGGCGCGAAGCTGCCGATGCCGATGGCGCCCAGCAGCCAGAGCCGCCACATCGGCACATGCACGGGCGTGCGCCGGTTGCCGTCGAAAAACAGCAGGAACAGCAGCAGGATCGGCGCCGCGAAGGCATAGCGCGCCGCCGCCAGGAAAAACGGGTCCCAGTTGTGCAGCAGCAGGTTCAGGCCGGGGATCATCGTGCCCCAGGTGATGGCGACGAACAGCAGGCTGAAATTGCCGCTTCCGGCTTTGGCGGGAGCCATGATCAGACCTAGGTGCGCGCGCCGCCGCCGGCCGCGCCCGTGATCCGGCGATACCAGGCGAAGTGATGCCGCTGGGACAGGAAGACGCCGATCAGCACCAATGCGCCGCCGGCAATCTGCAGCAATCGCGGCGGCGTTCCCAGGATCGCGATGATGAGGACGGCGAAGATCGGCACGAAGTTCAGGTAGATCGAACTGATGATGATGCCGAGCTTCTGCACGCCGTAGTTCCAGAAGATCAGCCCGGCGATGACCGCCATCGCCACCATCCAGATGACCAGGCCGATGTCCAATGCATCGCGCTGCGGCGGCGGCGGCCAGGGAACCTCACCCAGCAGCGCCGCGCCGGCGTAAACAATCACCGAGACGATGGTGGCGGGCACCATCGTGATGACGCTGATCTTGAGCTGGGACCAGTGCCCCAGCCAGCGCTGCGCCGCCAGCGAGTACCAGGCCCAGCAGGCGGCGGCGAGGATCACCAGGAACTCGCCGCCGCGGATATCGAAGCCGCTGCCGGCCATGTCCGGCCTGAAGGTGGCGAGGATGCCGCCGGCGAGGGCAAGAACGATCGCCGGCCATAGGGCGCGCTCGATCGGCATGCGGAAGCCGATCCAGCCGACGAAACCGCCGATCACCGTCCCCATCGAGCCGATGATGGCCGCGGTGTTCGGGTCGGCATAGGCGATGCCGATGGTATAGAGCGGCACGAACAGGCCCAGCGCGGTGCCGAGTATCCACACCCGGCCGCTGGCCAGGCCGCTGAGATCGTAGTGACGCGGCTCCAGCAGCCGCAGCAACAGCAGCAGCACCGGCACCGCCAGCACATAGCGCACCGCCGCCAGGAAATAGGGATCCCAGTGGGCGAGCAGGACGGTCAGGACGGGAATCTGCGAGCCCCAGGCAAAGGCCACGACAAGCAGGCCCAGATTGGCGAGCCACATGGCGCGAGACTAGCCCGCCGCCGGGCGCTTGACGATGGCGCGGAAAGGATGCCGGGTATGCGGGCAGGGCGGTGCCAACCAAGGCGCTCCCAGGGAGAAGCGATGAACCATCAAACCATCCAATTCGAGAACCGCGGCGGCATCGGCCTGCTGACCTTGAACCGCCCGGAGCGGCTCAATGCCATCAACCGGCAGATGATCGATGAGACGAAGGAGCTGCTGACGGCGCTGGAGAAAGACGACAGCCTGCGGGTGCTGGTGCTGCAGGGCGCCGGGCGCGGCTTCTGCTCCGGCTTCGACCTGAAGGACGGCGCGGCCACGGAGCGCACGGGCATCGCCGAGTGGCGGCCGGTGATCGAGCGCGACTTCGACTTCATCATGCAGTTCTGGCATTTCCCGAAGCCGACCATCGCCGCTGTTCATGGCGCGGCCATCGCCGCCGGCTGCGAGCTGGCCATGGCCTGCGATATCACCATCGCCGACGCCACCGCGCGCTTCGGCGAGCCGGAACTGCGATTCGGCAGCGGCATCGTCGCGTTGCTGATGCCCTGGATGGCCGGACCGAAGAAGGCGAAGGAATGGCTGCTGTCGGGCTTCGACCGCATCGGCGCCGAGGAGGCGCTGAGCTGGGGCCTGATCAACCGCGCCGTTCCGGCCGGGACGCATCTGGACTCGGCGCTCAAGCTGGCGCGGGACATCGCCGTGAACGACCGGCAGAAGGTGGCGATGGTGAAGCAGGCGATCAACCGCAGCCTGGACATCATGGGCTTCCGAGAGGCCCTCGCCATGGGCATGGAGATGGAGGTGCAGATCGAGGCCATGGACACGCCGGAAGGCCGGGAGTTCGACGAGATCGTCCGGCGGGACGGCCTCAAGGCGGCTCTGGCCTGGCGGGATGCAAGATTCGACCGCCCATGACGGGATTTTATGTCATACGGTACACCAACAACCAACTGATAGTGTTGTTATAGTCCACTGATTTTATAGTTCTTTATCCCCGTTCCGATACGTCGTTTCCGAGCGGACCGTAGGCCTGTCGTGGCAGGTTCTAGGGGTCGAATTACACATGTTTGGCAATCATCTCGGCAATCTGGAGGACATGCGTCCGGGGGTTTCGGCAGGGCGCCGTAACCCATCCAGTGCGGAGTTTCGGCAACCAGAGGCGTTTTCTGGCGAAACCTGCCTTTGCCGATTGGGGCGAGATCGACAGGTGCCGGCGAATCTGATGGCAAGGGAATTGCAGAAGTACAGCGTCCGCACGGCAATCCTTGCCGGCTTCGGCGCGCTCTTGCTGATGATCGGGTTGGCTCTCGCGGTGGTCATGGTCCAAGGCAGCAAACTGGAAGCGAATGTCGTCCTTCGCCTGTCGCTCGATTTCGTCTGACGATCTGCCGCGGGAGAATGCCGCATGACAGCGCTCAATATTCTTGTCGTCGACGACGATCCCGATCTTGCCGAGAGCATTGCCGAGGCCTTGAGCATGGCGGGTCATGCCGTGCGCATCGCCGGCAACGGTGCGGAGGCGGTGCAGCACTATGCTGAAACAAAATACGATCTCAGCTTTGTCGACTTCCGCATGCCCGTCATGAACGGTGTCGATTGTTTCTTCGCGGTTCGCGAACGCTATCCGGACGCGAAAATCATCCTGATGACCGGCTTAACGGAGGCCGCTGTCGAGCAGGCCGTTGCAGCCGGCGCTCTGGCCCTGCTGCACAAGCCCTTCCGCATGGAAGACGTGATCAAGATCGCCTGCCAGAACAGCTAGATCTCGCCCGGGGCCGGAAGGGCCGCGCCATAAGGGCCGGCAACGAGGCGCTGCAACGTCACCAGTATCGAAATTCGTAACTGCTGCAAAAAACCGCAGCAGATTATTACCACTTGGGTGGACCATTCTGGTAATTGGTCCCAATGGGTGCGGCGTTCTGTTCCAGTGGCCGGTTCGAATGATGATGTGCCTGTAGTCTGAAATGCGGTCATACTGGAATACACTTAACTGTGAGTTACTTTGAGCCCTTTCTAGAGGCGGTCTAGTTTGACATATTCGCCATGACCTCCAGTTCTCAAAACAAACCCATGAATGTGGATCTGCGGCAGTTACGCAGCTTCGTGACGATTGTCCGCTGCGGAAATTTCACGCGCGCGGCGCAGCAGCTCGGCGTCTCGCAGCCGGCCTTGAGCCTTTCGCTGCGGCAGCTCGAGTCGGCGCTGGGCCTGCGCCTGCTCGACCGCACCACCCGCAGCATCGGGCTGACCGCCGACGGGCTGCGCCTGCTGCCGACGGCCGAGCGGCTGCTGATGGATTTCGAGGCGGCGATTCGCGACGTGAAGGAAGCCGCCGCCGAGCGGCGCTCCATGCTGACGGTGGCCTGCCTGCCGTCGCTCGCGGTCCGCGTGCTGCCGGAAGCGATCACCCGGTTCCAGAAAGAGCATCCGGCCGTCTCCATCCAGATTCGCGACGGCACGGCGGCGGCGGTGCTGCGCGCCGTGCGTCAGGCCGACGCCGATATCGGCATGAGCAGCTACTGGCAGGCGCAGCCTGACCTGGAGTTCCGGCCGATCGCCGAGGACCGCTTCGTCCTCGTCTGTCCGACCACCCACCGGCTGGCGCAGCGCAGCCAAGTGACCTGGAGCGTGCTGAAGAACGAATCCTTCCTCATGCTGACTCCCGACACCAGCATGCGGCGGCTGCTGGACGACACTTTCGGTGACTTCTCCACCATCGTTCAGCCGGCCTTCGAAGTCGGCTCCTGGGCCACGCTCTGCGGCCTGCTCGAAGCGGGCCTGGGCATCACGGCACTGCCCGATCTCGCGGTGCCGATGGTGGACTCGCGCACCCTGGTGCAGGTGCCGCTGGTGGAGCCTGTGATCAAGCGGGACATCGGCATTGTCACCCGCATCGGCTCGGAGATGACGGCGGCGGCCCGGGCCTTCCTCGATGTGCTCGACAGCGTGCTCGCGCAATCCGCCCACCGGTTGCCGCGGCGCCAGAAACAGCGCGCCTAGTACCTATCGGACGGCCGATAAATCCTAGAATACGCGGCGATTCTCAACGATTCTTAACCATTCGCCGGCATTCTGTCTGATGGTATCGACGGCGAACCTTGGTCGGACGATGGGCGATCGACTTCATTCGGAAACTGCAGACAGCTTCGGTGGCAGCGCTTTGGCGCCCGCTGTGCTTGAGAAAGACTTGCCGCGCCCCAACTGGCGCTCGCGCAAGCTGCCGCGCATCGACCGGCTGAAGGCCTATTGGGAAGAGCGCCGCGGCAGCCGCCTGGTGCCGCTGCGGCAGGATATCGATCCCACCGATCTCAAGGACCTGCTGCCTTACATCATCATCGGCGAATTGCAGCGCAATCCCTTCCGCGTGCGCTACCGGCTCGGCGGTGCTGCGGTAAACGATGCGCTGGGCTACAACATCGCCGGCCGGTATCTGGATGAGATGGACGTCGCCGGCGGGCAGGATACCTGGACCGGCGTCTACAAGCGCGCCATGGAATCCGCCCGGCCGGTTTTCGGCTGCACCGTCGCGACGCTCTCGAACGTCACTATGTTCACTTGCGAATTTGCCGTCTTCCCGATTTCCCAAAGCGGCGACCTGGTCGACCAGTGCCTGGAGATCGAGAACTGGGAAGCGGAGAAGGGCACAGCCCACTACAACGACACCCGCCTGGAATGGGTCGTCACCGTCCTTCCGTGACGGTGCGTTTTCTGTTCGAAGATTGCTAGCTCGCGCGCACCAGCGGAATGACATTCGCCGCCGGGGCTTCCGCCGCGGCGATAACCCGCGAGGCCGGGAACCGGGCGATGATGCGCGTGCCGGAATCCTGCTTGCTCTCCAGGACCAGATTGCCGCCATGGAGTTCGATCAGTTTCTTGGCCAGCGGCAGCCCCAGACCCGTGCCGCCATATCGCCGCGCATGGCCGTGGTCGGCCTGCTGGAAGATCTGCATGACCCGCGGGATATCGGCTTCGGCGATGCCGATTCCGTTGTCGCGCACCATCACGGCGAATGATCCATCCTCATCGAGGAATGCATCGAGTTCGACGCGGCCGCCGTCATTGCTGAACTTCACGGCGTTCGACACGAAATTCAGCATGATCTGGGTCAGGCGCCGCTCGTCGCCGCGCAGCTTCGGCAGGGCGCGGGCAATGCGGTTGCTGACGATGATGTGCCTGGCGCGGGCCTGCGGTGCCACCATGCGGCAGGCTGCATCGGCGATCTCCGCGACATTGACGCTGACCTCGACGAGATCGAGCTTGCCGGCCTCAGCCTTGGTCAAGTCAAGGATGTCGTTGACCATCTCCAGCAGATGCCGGCCGCTGGAGTGGATGTCGCCGATATATTCATCATAGCGCTTATGCCCCAGCGGCCCGAAGCTGCCGCGCTGCATCATCTCGGCGAAGCCGAGGATGGCGTTGAGGGGCGTGCGCAATTCGTGACTCATGACGGCCAGGAACTCGGATTTCGCCCGACTTGCGGATTCCGCGTGATCGCGAGCCAGCATCAAGTCGACTTCGGATCGCGCCAGGCGGTCGAACACACCGTTGATGATACGGGTCGGCAGCAGCCAGAAAATCAGCAGCAGCACCGCGGCCAGCGCGACGCCGACGGCGGCGGCGATGGCGGTGCGTGATAGCAGCGGCAACAGGCTGCGCTGCACTTCCAGCAGCGCGACATCGCCGTCGTCGAAAGTCAGCAGCGCGCCGCGCGTCAGGATGGGGTCCTGCTGGGCGAAGCCGATGACGGCAATGACTTGGCCATGTTCATCGATGATGCGATAGGCCACGTCCTTGTGAGCATCGGCCGAAAGCGGCAGCAGCGCCCCTAAGGTCTCGGGATCGGTCCGCCAGGTTTCCAAGGCGCCGACGCCGGCCTGGGAGAGGTTGGTGCCCTGCAGACTGGCTTCCGTCAGCAGATGCCGAGCTTCGTAACCGTAGCCGACGATGAAATAACTGGTGGGGATCAGCAGCGTGACAATGGCGGCTACGGCCCAGGCCAGGCGATGCATCAACCGGGCGAGCCGCGCCGCCTCGCGTTGGCGCGACATCGGGAGAACGGTCAGCGAACCGCCGGTTTCCGTTTGAGCCTTCGCCTGTTCCACTGCGCTCACGACACTCGCTTTGACTGGCACGCCGGATTGGCAGCGCAGGTTTTCGATCCTGAACTGCTCTCGCAGATCCGATTCCTTTAGTAAGCTAGTAAGCCGGATCACATCGCATGCCATGTTATCTGCAGCAGTCTTAAGCGAACCTTGCATTGCGGCGAATAGGCTCAATTTCTCTTCAATTCATGCTGATATGGTTAGCGTTTGTTAAGCATGATCGGTGTTTACGATAAAGTTTAAATGAAAAGTAATATCCCGAGGTGATAGTGCCTGATAGAATTCTGCCGAACCGACAGGCACGATGTTGAGAACGAGAATGGACGATCGAGGCACCAGGATATTTCTCAGCGCAGCTATCGCTGCGGCGCTTGTCGCGCTGCCGGTCCATTTTGATCCCGGCAGCGGCAAGGTGGAGGCCGCGTCCGCGTTCGCCAAGAACGGCAATGCCGGCGGAAGCGGCGGCAGCAATGCCGGCGGCGGTGGCAAGGGATCCGGCGGCTCCAAGGGTTCGGGCGGTTCCAAAGGCTCGAGCGGTTCCAGTGGCTCGAGCGGTTCCAGTGGCTCGAGCGGTTCCAGCGGCGCCGGAAGTTCCGGCAGTTCCGCAAGCGGCACGGGCAGCGCCGACGGAGCGTCCAGCTCTACCGGCGCGAGCGCGAGTACGGCCACACAGGGCACGGCGGCTCCGGCCGTCACTGCCTCGACGGCGCCCGCGACCAAGCAGGCGAACCGCATCTCCGCCTATAAGGATGCCGTGAAGAGCGCCAAATCCGCCGACCGTGCCGTCGCCAAGGCGCAGGTGCGTGTCGACGAGGCCAGGTCGCGGCTTGACGCGGCGACGAATGGTTCGGGCAACGCCCAGGGAGCCGACTCCGAAGTCGCTGCCGCCGAAATGGAACTGGCAGCGGCAAACCGCGAGTTGAGTGACGCCAAGAACAATGCGGCCTCGGCCCATCAGAATGTGCAGGTCGCCGCCGATGCTGCGGCCAACAAGGGTGTCACTGACAAGGTCAGCGGCGCGGTCGACAGCTTCCTCGGGCTCGACAGCTCGCTCTGATTTCCGGCGGCTCGCGCTGCCGTTCACACAATATCTAGATCAACCCCCGGCTCTTCAGGCTGACATGGCCCTTGCGCCCGATCACGATGTGATCGTGCAGGGCGATGCCGAGTTTGCCCGCGGCCTCCGCCACCTCGCGCGTCATGGCGATATCGTCCGCTGAGGGCGTGGGATCGCCCGATGGATGATTGTGCACCATGATGATCGCCGTCGCGCCCAGCTCCAGCGCCCGCTTCACCACTTCGCGGGGATAGACCGGCGTGTGGTTGACGGTGCCGCGCTGCTGCACCTCGTCGGCGATCAGTGCGTTCTTGTTGTCGAGAAACAGCAGGCGGAACTGCTCGGTCTTCTCCTCCGCCATGGCCATGCGGCAGTAGTCGAGAAGCTTTTTCCAGGAGCCGATGACGTCCCGCTCCACCACCTCCTGCTGCGACATGCGCAAGGCCGCCGCCTGCACGGTCTTGATCATGACCGCGGCCGCGGCGCCGACGCCCTTGATCTCCTGCAGCCGTTCCGGCGAGGCGGCCATGACAGCGGCGAAGCTGCCGAAGCGCTTGAGCAGCGCCTTGGCCAGCGGCTTGGTGTCGATGCGCGGCAGGGCCTGGCAGAGCAGCAGTTCCAGCAGCTCATAGTCCGCAAGTGCGGACGCGCCGCCGCTCAGGAACCGCTCGCGCAAGCGCTGGCGGTGGCCGAGATAGCCGGGCGTCTCTTTGCTGATCTTATCGGATTCGCTGGTGGCCTTATCGGAAGCGTCCTTGCCGGGGCGATCCGCGGCCATGGCGGCCGGGGCCCTAGGCCGAATAGGGCGGTCGATGCATCCCGGTGGGCGACAGCGTGAAGATCTCCACGCCGTCCTTGGTCACGCCAACCGTATGCTCGAACTGGGCCGACAGCGAGCGGTCGCGGGTCACCGCGGTCCAGCCATCCTCCAGCACCTTCACCTCGCGGCGGCCGGCATTGATCATCGGCTCCACGGTGAAGAACATGCCTTCCTTCAGCGTCGGCCCCATGCCCTTGCGGCCGAAATGCAACACGCTCGGCGAATCATGGAACACCCGGCCGATACCGTGGCCGCAGAAATCCCGTACCACCGAGAAGCGCGCGCCCTCGGCAAAGGTCTGGATCGCCTGGCCGATATCGCCCAGATGGGCGCCGGGCTTCACCGATTCGATGCCGCGCATCATCGCGTCATAGGTGATGTCCACCAGCCGCTGCGCCTTGATGCCCACCTTGCCGACATAGAACATGCGGCTGGTGTCGCCATGCCAGCCATCGACGATGGTGGTGACATCGATATTGATGATGTCGCCGTCCAGCAGCTTGCGGTCGCCGGGAATGCCGTGGCAGACCACATGGTTGATGGAGGTGCAGATCGAGCGCGGGAAGCCGCGATACCCCAGCGGCGCCGGGATGGCCTCGTGGGACACGATGTAGTCGTGGCACAGCTTGTCCAGCTCGCCGGTGGTGATGCCGGGTTCCACATGAGGCGTGACATAGTCGAGCGTCTCCGCCGCCAGGCGGCCGGCCTTGCGCATCGCGTCGAATGCCGCCGCGTCGTGGATCTTGATGCGGCTGGCGTCGTAACTCCAATCGTCCATGGGCTCGGTATCGTGCATTGTGTCGCCCCGCGGGTGAGAGAGGCCGCTTCAGGGCTTCTGTTTCCCAATAAATGACGTCATGGATACATTTTCAAGTATCAACTGTGGCCGGCGGCCCGGCCGCGGCAACTTTTTATCGGACAAAAACCCTGTGGCCTCAGGCTGTTAAGAAATATTATGGGAACGGCGTCCGGCGGCCCATCGGCCAGCCACGAATGTGTGATCACCATCGACCGGCTGGGCGGCCAGGGCGATGGAATTGCCTTGGTCGAGGGCCGGACGGTCTATGTGGCCTACGGCGTACCAGGCGACCGGCTGCGAATCCGGCTGGGCAAACCCCGGGGCCAGGGGCTGACGGCGGAAATTCTGGCGGTGGAGCAGGCGGGGCCGGCGCGGCGGGAGCCGCCCTGCGCCCATTTCGGCCGCTGCGGCGGCTGCGCACTCCAGCATGTGGATGACGGGCTCTATGCCGAGTGGAAGCGCGGGCGGGTGGTGGAGGCCTTGCGGCAGCAGGGATTCACCGAGGCGCCGGTCGCGGCCCTGGTGCGGACCCCAGCCGGTAGCCGGCGGCGGATTACCCTGGCGGCGCGGGTGGGGACGGGCGGTGCCGTCCTGGGTTTCCATGCCCATGAAAGCCACGACATCGTGGATCTCAGGGAATGCCATGTAATGCTTCCGGCCCTGGCGGCCTTGATCGCGCCGCTGCGGAAGATGCTGGCGCGCGATCTGCGGGCGGGCGCCAAGGCCGAGGTCACGGCGACCGCGACGGCCGCGGGAATCGATCTCCTGATCCGCGCCGATCATCAGCCCGGCCGGGACAGCCGCGTCGCGCTGGCGGCTTTCGCCGGGGCGCAGAAATTGGCACGTCTTTCCTGGCAGGCTGGCAAGGAAGAACCGGAACCGATCGCCCAGCTTCACACGCCTCAGGTTCTGTTTGGCGCCGTCGCCGTCGATCCGCCGCCCGGCGCGTTCCTGCAGGCCAGCGCCGAGGCGGAGCAGGCGATGATTGACCTTGTCGTCGGCGCGGCAGGCGGTGCGAAGCGTATCGCCGATCTCTATGCCGGTTGCGGCACATTCACGTTTCCGCTGGCGAAGACGGCAAAGGTACACGCGGTCGAGGGCGACAAGGATTCGCTGGCGGCACTATCGGCCGCGGCGCGGCGCGGCAGCCTCGGCCGCATCACCAGCGAGCGTCGCGACCTCGCCCGCAATCCGCTGCAGCCGGACGAGCTGAAACAATTCGACGCCGTCGTCTTCGATCCCCCGCGAGCCGGCGCCAGGGCCCAGGCGGAAATGCTGGCGAAGAGCCGTGTTCCCACGGTCGTCGCCGTGTCCTGCGACCCCGGCAGCTTCGCCCGCGACGCACGCATCCTCGTCGATGGCGGCTACGGGCTGGAGTTCGTCACGCCCATCGACCAGTTCGTCTGGTCGACCCATGTGGAGATCGTGGCGGTGTTCCGGCGGTGAGTGGCGTCTAGATCCAAACGAACAAAATTCTTCCCCCGCGAAAGCGGGGGTCCAGGAGAAGCAGGGCGCTCTGCCACTCTGGGTCCCCGCTTTCGCGGGGAAAGAAACTTTGGAACTACGCCGTGCGTGCCCAGAATTGGCGCGCTTCTACCCGCACTGCCCGCGATGCCGCAGCAGGTGGTCGGCGAGCACCAGGGCCATCATCGCTTCGCCCACCGGCACGGCGCGGATGCCGACGCAGGGGTCGTGGCGGCCCTTGGTTGATATCTCGGTGTCGTGGCCCTCGACATCCACGGTCTTGCGATGCTGCAGGATCGAGCTCGTCGGCTTCACCGCGAAGCGCACGACGATGTCCTGGCCGGTGGAGATGCCGCCGAGGATGCCGCCGGCCTTGTTCGACAGGAAGGCGACCTTGCCGTCCTGCATGCGCATCTCGTCGGCGTTCTCCTCGCCCGACAATTCGGCTGCGCCGAAGCCGGCGCCGATCTCCACGCCCTTGACCGCGTTGATGCCCATCATCGCCGATGCCAGATCGGCATCGAGCTTGCCATAGACCGGCGCGCCCAGTCCCGCCGGCACGCCGCTGGCCACCACTTCGATGACGGCGCCGGCTGAAGAGCCGGCCTTGCGCGTGGCGTCGAGATACTGCTCCCACACCGGCACGATGCCGGCATCGGGGCTGAAGAACGAATTCTGCTCCACCTGGCCCCAGTCCCAGCGGCCGCGGTCGATGCCATGCTTGCCGATGCGGATCAGCGCGCCGCGGATGGTCACCGGCGCGCCCAGCACATGGTCCAAGCACCTTGCGCGCGATGGCGCCGGCGGCGACGCGGCTCGCCGTCTCCCGCGCCGATGAACGCCCGCCGCCGCGATAGTCGCGGATGCCGTACTTGGCCCAGTAGGTGTAGTCGGCGTGGCCGGGCCGGAACTTGTCCTTGATGTCGCTGTAATCCTTCGAGCGCTGGTCCTCGTTCTCGATCATCAGGCTGATCGGCGTGCCCGTGGTCAGGCCTTCGAACACGCCGGAGAGGATCTTCACGGTATCCGACTCGCGCCGTTGCGTGGTGAAGCGCGACTGGCCGGGCTTGCGCTTTTCCATCCAGGGCTGGATGTCGGCCTCGCTCAGCGCCATGCGCGGCGGCGCGCCGTCGACGACGCAGCCGATGGCGGGCCCGTGGCTCTCGCCCCAGGTGGTGAAACGGAAGAGGGTGCCGAAGCTGTTGGCGGACATCTCAGTCGGACTTCTGCGTCAGCCGGAATCCTGCGTGCGGAAATTCGCCAGCATCTCCGCCGCTTCCGCCGCCGCGTCGGTGCGCAGCATGCCGACGACGTGATAGCCGCTGTCGACGTGATGCACTTCGCCGGTCACGCCGGCGGAGAGATCGCTCAGCAGATAGAGCGCCGGCGCCGCCCACCTGCTCGGTGGTGACGTTGCGCTTCATCGGCGAGTTCAACTCGTTCCAGCGGAGGATGTAGCGGAAATCGCCGATGCCCGAGGCCGCCAGCGTCTTGATCGGGCCGGCGGAGATGGCGTTCACCCGCACATTCTGCCCGCCCAGATCGGCGGCAAGGTAGCGCACGCTCGCCTCCAGCGCCGCCTTGGCCACGCCCATCACGTTGTAATGAGGCATCACCCGCTCGGCGCCGAAATAGGTGAGCGTCAGCATGCTGCCGCCGTCGAGCATCAGTTTCGCCGCGCGCTGGCAGACGGCAGTGAAGGAATAGCACGACACATCAAGGGTCAGCGTGAAATTGCCGCGGGAGGTGTTGAGGTACTGCCCCTTCAGCTCCTCCTTGTCGGAGAAGGCGATGGCATGCACCAGGAAGTCCATCTTGCCCCAGCGCTTGCCGATTTCCGCGAACACGGAGTCGATGCTGGCGTCATCGGTCACGTCGCACGGCACGACGAAATCGCAGTTCAGCGACTTGGCCAGCGGGATCACCCGCTTGCCCAGCGCCTCACCCTGATAGGTGAAGGCGAGTTCGGCGCCCTGGGCGGCCACGGCTTGTGCGATGCCCCAGGCGATCGAGCGGTCGTTGGCGACGCCCATGACCAGGCCGCGCTTGCCCGTCATCAGCTGCTTGCCGTCCGTCATCGGAACCCCTTGAAAAAACAACAAATCCCAGGATTTGCGGGCATCCTACACGAAACAGATGGGGGGTCAAATCGCGGCGCGGGCCGGTCGGCCGCGGCGCTCACGGCCGCGCGTGGTTTAACAATCCCGTCAATTTGTGGCAGTACTCACCATCAGGTGCGAGGGGACCATGAACGACCAGCCGGAGCGGCAGGACCAGGTCGAGCCCGAGGACAGTGTTCCTCCGGCGGATGAAGCCGATTCCGGCTTCATGGCCCAGATACGCGACCTCATTCTCGGGCTCCTGCATCTGCTGGAGCATGCGGCGAAGCGGCTGTTCGACGATCGCTGCATGCAGGTAGCCGCCTCCTTGAGCTTCACGACGATCCTGTCGCTGGTGCCGTTTCTCGCGATCTCCCTCTCCTTCATCTCGGCCTTCTCGCAGTTTGCCGATGTGACGGCCCAGGCGGAGCTGTTCATCACCCAGAACCTGTTGCCCCAGGCGGGCGAAGAAGCCGTGGAACAGTTCCGCAGTTTCGTCGCCCAGACGCAGAAGCTGACCGGCCTCGGCATCGTCGCCGTGGCGGTGACGGCCTTGCTGATGCTGGCGACCATCAACAACGCGTTCGACGTGATCTGGCGGGTGCAGCGGCCACGGCCGCTGATGATCCGCTTCCTTGCATACTGGGCGATTATCACGCTGGCACCGCTGCTGGTCGGCGCGGCACTCTCGGCCTCGGGCATCCTGATGTCCGCGGGCGAGTCGGTCGCCGGCAGCAACTTCACGGACTATGTCGCCTGGGTAACGCCGGGCATGCCCTGGGCGCTGGAGTCCATCGCCTTCACGCTGCTCTACCTGATCGCGCCGAACCGGCGGGTGAAATTCACCGACGCGTTGATCGGCGGCACGGTGGCGGCAGGGATTTTCGAGATCGTGAAATATGCCTTCGTGCTCTATCTCTACTTCTTCCCCACCTACGAAGCCATCTACGGCGCCGTGGCCGCCATTCCGATCTTCCTGCTCTGGATCTATTGCTGCTGGTGCACGGTGCTGCTGGGCGCCGAGATCACCGCCAGCCTGCCGGAGGCGCGGGAAAAGCCCAGGCGGAGGGGGTAGCCAGAAGCCATCCGCTGTGGCACGAGTCCTCACAACAAGAATGCGACGGGGGAGGACAGCGTGGCGGCGTATGACGAGATCGTGGCGATGGACCGCGAGTTGGTGCTCCATCCCTTCACCCAGCTCAAGGATTTTGCATCCGGCAAATCAGGCGATCCCGTCGTCATGGACAGCGGCAAGGGCGTGCGCGTCCGCGACATGGCCGGCCGCGAATACATCGACGGTTTCGCTGGCCTCTACTGCGTGAACATCGGCTATGGCCGCACCGAAGTGGCGGAGGCGATCTCGCGCCAGGCGCACCGGCTCGCCTACTATCACAGCTACGCCGCGCACACGACCGAGGAACTGGCGCGTCTGTCGCACCGGCTGGTGAAGATGGCGCCGGGCAAGATGAGCAAAGTCTTCTATGGCCTGTCCGGTTCCGATGCCAACGAGACCCAGGCCAAGCTGGTCTGGTACTACAACAATCTGCTGGGGCGGCCGCGCAAGAAGAAGATCATCGCGCGGGAGCGCGGCTACCACGGCTGCTCGGTGATTTCCGGCTCCATGACCGGCATGAGCTTCTATCACGACCATATGGACCTGCCGGTCGCCGGCATCCTGCGCACCGGCGTGCCCCACCATTATTGGGGCGCCGAAGCGGGCGAATCCGAGAAGCAATTCTCTCATCAGGCGCGCCCGCGAGCTGGATCAGCTTATCTTGAACGAAGGGCCTGATACCGTCGGCGGCTTCATCGCCGAGCCGGTATTAGGCACCGGCGGCCTGATCCCGCCGCCGGAGGGCTATTGGCCGGAGATCCAGGCGGTGCTGAAAAAGTACGACGTGCTGCTGATGGCGGACGAGGTGATTACCGCCTTCGGCCGCCTCGGCACGCCGTTCGGTTGCCATCTCTACGGCATGGAGCCGGACATGATCTCCGTCGCCAAGGGCCTGACCTCGGCCTATGTGCCGATGTCCGCGGTGCTGGTGGGCGAGAAGGTCTACCGCGTGATGGAGGATGGCGCGGACCGCGTCGGCGCCTTCTCGCACGGCTACACCTATTCAGGTCATCCGCTGGGTGCTGCGGCTGCCAACGCCTGTCTCGACATCCTGGAGCGCGAGAACCTCGCCGGCGCCGCGGCGCGCAGCGGCGCCTATCTGCAGAAGCGCATGCAGGCCGCGTTCTCGCAGTTGCCGATTGTCGGCGAGGTGCGGGGCGTCGGCATGCTGGCGGCGATTGAGTTCGTCGCCGACCGCGGCAGCAAGCGACGCTTCGATCCCGCGTTGAAGGTCGGCGCGCGCATCTCCAAGGCCGCCCGCGACCGGGGCCTGATCGCCCGCGCCATGCCCCACGGCGACATCCTGGGCTTCGCCCCGCCGCTGGTGATGACGGAAGCGGAGATCGACGAGATGGTTGGGATCGCCCTCGAGGCCGTGCAGCAGGTGATGGGAGAACTGCCGGCGGTAGCGTGAATGGGCGCGGGAGTCACCGCCACCCTGCCGGAGTCGCGGAAGCATAAGCTGAAATAATGCCGCAAGGAAAAGGCGGCATTCTACATTCTTGGAAGAATGGAATGCCGCCCTTATGGTCCCGGCGAATCTCTCGGAAACTGCCGGTTCCCGATGGTCAGAACTTGGAGTTGCAGTCAGTCCTTTGTTCAGGGACCGTCGACATAGTCGGCGCAGAAATTATCGCCGGGGTAAAGCCAACCGTTACCACTGCAGTTGTTGTCAAAGACGCTACCGGCCGCGGTGCATCCGCCGAGCAGTAAGATAGTTCCTAAAACAAAGGCTACGCGTTTCAAATTGAGCATGGTGGATTCCTTACTGTGAACTTGTGTTGTGGAAATTGCCGAGCCGCAGATCGGTCAGTTGATCTGTTCAAGCGCTTGGCGGAAGGTGTCGATGAAGTCGTCCACGGATTCGTCCGGCTGCACGTAACTGCTGGACACCGTGTTCGAACTGCGCAGGTGATCCCGCAGCGCGATGCTCGGACGGCCCGTGACGACCAACCCGGCATCCCCCTGGTACGATTTGATGGCGGCTGTTGTCCGCGCATCGATTATGCCGTCGACAGTACCCACCGCGTAGCCGCGGCGGTTGAGCCGGCGTTCGATATCGCGAATGTCCGCCTGCGAAACATTGCGGACATTTGAGTCCTCAAGGCTGGTGAGCAAATCCGCGCTGGCATTACCGTTCACAGTCAGGCCGGAATCGCCTTGATAGTCGCTAATTGCCGCGACGGTTTGCGGGTCCATCGTGCCGTCGACCGGACCGGTCTTGTAGCCGTGCTGCGTCAGCTCCGTTTCGACGCTCCAGATCAGCTTCGATGCCGTCTGCGTGTCGTTGCGCTGGTTCGAGCGCTCGATGTGATCGAGCAGCGCAAAGTTCAGCTGGTTGTCCCGCGGCAAGCCCGCCTGGTTCTTATAGACCTGAATCGCACGGCGCGTCTGGTCGTCGATGTTGCCGTCGATTGTTCCGACGGCATAGCCGTGGCGATCAAGCTGGTTCTCGACCTCCCAAACCAGCAGCGAGTTGGTATAGCCCCGGTTGCGCACCGAGGACGTTTTCAGGCTTTCAAGAAGCGCGGCGTTCGCCTCCCCTGTCACGGGCAGACTGGCATCGCTCTGATAGGCACGGATCGCCGACCGGTACTGGTCGTCGACCTCGCCGTCGAATTCGCCGACATAGTAGCCACGGCGCTGCAGTTCGCCTTCGACCTGCTGGAACTCGCGAAGCCGAATTGCCGCTGTTGTTGCCTTGGGTATTGTCCGCAGGCGCTTCGTCGGTGTCCATTTCCAGTTTCGCAAGCAGGCCGTATCTTGCATCGCCGGTGACCGGCAAGCTGGCATCGGTCTGATAGCTGCGAATCGCGCCGCGAACCTTGGGACCGACGACGCCATCCGACGGGCCGGTGTCATAGCCGCGCTCGGTAAGCGCCGTTTGCAGGCGGACGACTTCGGCCCGGGTCAGCACGCGGCTGTCGCCGCTGTTGCTGCCGATACGCAGCTGATCCAGCAGCCCAGCCGTGAACATGCCGTTCACCGGAAGGCCGGCATTGCTCTGGAACGCCCGAATCGCCGCCGTCGTCGAGGAATCGAGATTGCCGTTGATCGACGAAACGTTATAGCCCCGATCGCGCAGCCGCGTCTGCACTTCGACGATCGACGCGGAATCGGCGCCGGTCGCCGGTGTGAATCCCGCCAGCAAGGTCTCCTGCAGGTGATCGTTCAGGCTGCGGCTCGGTTCGCCGCTGACCGGCAAGCCCTTGTCGATCTGATATGCGCGAATGGCGCTGCGGGTCTTGCTGCCCATCAGCCCGTCCACGGGTCCGGCGGAATAGCCGAGATCATTGAGTCCGCGCTGCACGGCGGCGACGGAATATGCGATCGTCGTGATGGCGTAGGTCTGTGCTGACGACGGCATGGGCAGCGCAAGCGACAGCATGAGCGCGCTGGCGCCTGCCAGTAGATATTTCTTTGACATTATGTAGCTCCTTCTATGCAAGTCAGCACGGGGCTGACTCGCCAGGGCCTGGCGCGCTCGCTGGGGAATGTCCTGATGATCCGGACATAGCGAGGCTGAATACGCCATCCTTTTTCGGAACTGAAACCTTCAGTACCGCCGCATTCTTACTAGAGCGACAAGGGGCGTGCAGTTCACTATTGCACAGGAAATCCGGAATTCTTTCGATTAGTTTGTCGCTAGTCGGACGCAGCCAAATTCTTCGCCGACCATTTGCGCGCGGCGATTGCCGTCGAAAACGGCCCGAAATCGGCTTTCGATACGCTGCCGATGGCCTGGCAGCAATCCGGATCGCAGTGGGGTTTGACGTAGTAGCCTGGATGCGCACTTGATGGGCGTTCACCGTCGCGCCGACCGACCTCCACGAACAGAATCGCGGGGTCGAGGTAATAGTTGCGCATGGCGCTTTTGGTCCAGGTCTTCATATCCCTGACGTGGCGTAGAGTGGCCGCCTCGAAATCGGCCATTGGACAGCTTACATCGGTAATCCGTGGTGCGCGGCGCGAAGGCCGATCGCTTCGGAACACTTTGCGAAATCAGTCAACTCGCCGAACTCGCAATTCAATTCGATCATGTTCCAATAGCGAACCTCCGCAGCTTCCCGTGCGGCCGCCCATCGCTGCTGATCTGCGTACCATACATAGCGACCGTAACCGGCGATCAGCAGTGGGATGGCCAGTATCGGCAATGATGATGACGAATATCTTGGCTATCATTTCGCATGCAATAGAGTATTGATTGATTGAATCGGCGTTGGATTTCGTGGATCAGTATCCGAGTTCGGAAAAATCCAAAAAGCAACCCGACCACGACCACGACTCCAATAGTCCAGAATATGTTGTTCATTCTTGTTCTCCGGTTGAGACAGCGCATCGAGACTGTGCGCATCAGTCTCTTCCTACCGTTGGCGCGTCGAGTCCGCTGTTCAATTAGGGACAGCTCCCCCAGCACCTAGTCCGCAACTATACGCGGCCCACGAAAAACAGCACGACGATGATCACGAGGATGAGCCCGACGCCGCCGCTCGGGTAGTAGCCCCAGTTTCTGCTGTGCGGCCAAGCGGGGAACGCGCCCACCAGGAAGAGAATCAGGATGATTATGAGAATAGTCAGGATACTCATCGTTACCTCCAATGTTCGATCTGCATGGCGCGCGACGCCCCTAGTGCGTTGTCTGGCATCATGCAAATGCCGCGCTTGGCGCAGGGGCAGCGCGGTTCAAGGTTTGAGGGCTTCTCGCACCGTGTCCTTCATGCCGCCAACGGCATTCTGGAACTTGCCAACGGCCTGATCGGCCTTTCCCTCAGCTTCCGTTTTTTGGTCGCCCGCCGCCTTGCCGATGGCTTCCTTGATGCGGCCGATGACCTGCTTGAGTGATCCTCGGATCCGATCCTTGTCCATGATGGCGTCTCCATGTGTGAGTCGGTGAATGCAGCCGGTGCCGATTAAGGGCGATCGGCGGGTCTATCGATTCCAGCCGAAACCTATTCGCATGGTTGCATTCTTAGCGTATCGAGATTTGGCGCGAAGTTCACAATTGCACACAGACTTCATCTGTGTGGATCGACGCCGCCGGCGGTTCTCAGATAGAGATGTGGAGGACGTGCAACGCCCCCGCGTGGCGACGATGGAACGGCGCTAATCGTGAACGATCACGTTGAGCAGCGACGTATGGACCTTCAAGGTACCGTTGTACTCGATGAAGCCGAGCTTTCGAAACTTGTTCATGAAGAAGTTGATCCGGGACCGGGTCGTACCCACCTTTGCCGCCAGAATCTCCTGATTGATCGGGGCTATGACGGTTTCCAACTTCGCGTCCTTGCCGAAATTGGCGAGTAGCAGGAGAACGCGCGCCAGGCGCTTCTCGCTTGAATTGAACAGCTGATCGACCAGGTCGGATTCGATCTGGGCGTTGCGAGACAACAGGAACGCCATGAACAGCTGTGCGAAGGTCGGATCGTCCTGAAGCGTTTTTATCATCGTGCTCTTCGCGATCTTGACGATGGTGCAATCGGCCATCGCGCTCGCAGTCGCCAGGTGCAAAAGCTGACCGGCCATGCATCCCTCGCCGAAGAACTCCCCCGGCTCCTGGATCGCGATGACGCCTTCTTTGCCTTGCTCCGATACGACGGTGATTTGGACCTTGCCCTGCTGAATGTAGAAGACTGCGTCGGCAGCGTCCCCCTGGCGGAAAATGGGCTGGTCCCGCTGGTATCTAACGACGGTCTTGCCGGTGCCGACCGATGCGAGGAATGGTTGGGGATCGAATGGCTTAATCGCCTTGATCTTCTTGGTCGGCATCGGCCCTCCACAACACGGCCACATCGGCCGCCTATATACAATGGGCACGACAGCGCATGTCGTCAATGTGAAAGGGGGCGAACCGGCGAGCGTATGAGGGGGAAAAGCCCCGGCAGCCGAGTTTGGGGCACGAGCTGCCGGGTTTTGGAAGAGCTAGAGGGCCGCAACGAGGTGGGGGCACCGCGTCGTGGCCTTGGACGCATTTGCATGCGTCCAAACCTTTATAAGCTTCAAGCAACTCCCGCGATGTTCAGAATTCGGGACTCCCCGGGAGATGTATCCCGATCGGCAAGGCGCGCTGCCGGCGCAGGCACGCGCCGGTAACCATCTGTTCAATTATGAACCGCGCGGACTTCGCCGCCGGGCTATGTACAGCACTGCTGAATGAATTGGCCCGGGCTTCCTTGCCAGCCGATTGCAACATTGGGAAGCGAGGAAATGAATGGTTGAGACGACTGTCACGGAAGCATCGCCGGAGTTTCATACGGCCCTGCTCGACTCCATGCCCCATCTGCGTGCCTTCGCGCGCTCGCTGACACGCAACCGCGACCGGGCCGATGATCTCGTGCATGACGCCACGGTCCGTGCGCTTGCGGCGGTCCACCAATTCACTATGGGAAGCAATTTCAAAGCGTGGATCTTCACCATCCTGCGCAACTGCCACTATAACGAGATCCGCAAGCATCATTTGCGGAATGTGCCGTTCGACGAGGCGCCGGAGGAGAGACAGTCAACCCCCGCGACCCAGGAAGCGGCGCTTGAATTCTGCGACTTCCGGCGCGCCTTCTCGCAACTCGGCGACAGCCACCGGGAAGTCCTGACGCTCGTCGGCGCCAGCGGCCTCAGCTATGAGGAAGTGGCCAACGTCTGCGACTGCGCAGTCGGCACGGTCAAGAGCCGGGTGTCCCGCGCGCGCGAGGAACTGACCCGCCTGCTGTCGGATAACACGCTCATCAAGCGCAGCGAATTCGCGCCTATCGCGCGGTCGGAGTTATTCCACTCGGCTCCGGCTCCGCAATCCCAGCGGCAACGATCAGACGCGCGCGAGAGGCGGTTTGGCTAGCATGCTCCGGATTCAGCGCCGGTCCGCCGGACGCACTCATAGAACGGCAAGGATTCTGGCGGGGGCCTGCGGACGCGCCGGAGTCACGGCCAGCTGACCGGAGACACAGAGCGTGAGATGAAGTAAGACCATCTGTCCGCGAGGCGCTTTCGCGACTGCGCAACCCCCTGACGGAGACAATCATGAGTACGCCATCGCAAGATCTTCTGCGAATGGGCCTAGGCTTTGCCTCAGCACAGGCACTTCACGTCGCCGCCGAGCTCGGCATCGCCGATCTGCTGAATGACGGGCCGAAGCGCGCGGAAGATCTGGCGCGAGCTACGAAAACCGATGCCGCGGCCTTGTATCGCGTGCTCCGCTTTCTTGCCAGCGAAGGCGTCTTTCGCGAGGAGCCGGCGGGCGTGTTCGCGCAAACCGACCTCAGCAGCGGGCTCCGGGCGGACGCGCCCGACAGCCCGCGGGATTTCATCCGCATGATCAACAGGGAAGCCTATGCCGCCTGGGGGCAGCTACTCTATTCCGTCCAGACCGGCCGCACGGCCTTCGACCATGTCTTCGGCGCGCCGCGATTCCACTGGCTGGCCGATCACCCGGAGCAGGCCGCTCTCTTCCAGCGCGCCATGATCGCGCTCAGCGGTCCCGGCAATTCGGAGGCAGCCGAGGCCTACGACTTCGCAGGCTGCAAGCGCGTCGTCGATGTGGGCGGTGGTCACGGTCAACTGCTTTCGGCGATCGTCACGAGAAACCCGCATCTGTCGGGCGTGCTCTATGACATGCCCGCCGGGATCGAGGCGGCGCGCGCAGGCGTCGGCGGCCCCTTGCCGAGATGCGACCTGATGGCCGGGGATTTCTTCACGAGCGTGCCTGAAGGCTCCGACGTCTACATCATGAAGAAAGTAATTCACGATTGGGATGATGGGCGCGCGGCGACGATTCTCGACAACTGCCGCCGCGCCATGGCGGCAGGCGGCAAAGTCCTTGTGGTCGAGACCGTTGTTCCGGCCGGCAACGACCCCCATCCGATCAAGGTCATGGACCTGAATATGCTCGCAGTGACGGGCGGTCTTGAGCGCACGCGCGTCCAGTATGAGCGCCTGTTTGCCCGGGCCGGGCTGCGCCTTTACCGCGCGATCCCGACGCGCGGACCGCTTTCGATCCTTGAGGCGGTCGCCGGTTAGCGACGAGGATGCGCTGGATGCGATTTTGACTCTATCTCTCCAATCAGCCTCAACTGCTCGCCCCGATGCGCCAGTCGCCGGAAGCGCGGGGAGTTCCTGAAACGCTCACTGCCAGCCGGGAACCTCCGCCATGTCCGGCAGCCGGTGGGCGATGCCTTTGTGGCAATCGATGCAGGTCTTTTCGCCGGTTACAAGGAAACGCTGATGCGCGTCCACCGCGCGCGAACTCTGGCGCGTGAAGTCCATCGATTCTTCGCTGTGGCAGTTGCGGCACTCCAGTGAATTGTTGGCCTTGAACCGCGCCCATTCATGCTGCGCCAGGACGATGCGCTCCTCCAGGAACTCCTCGCGCGTATCGATGGTGCCGAAGATCGTACCCCACACCTCCTTCGAGGCCTGCATCTTGCGAGCGATCTTGTGGTTCCATTCATGGGGCACGTGACAATCCGGACAAGTGGCGCGCACGCCTGACCGGTTGCTGAAATGGATGGTCGTCTGCAGCTCCTCATAGACGTTGTCGCGCATCTCATGACAGCTGATGCAGAATGTCTCGGTGTTGGTCAGCTCCAGTGCGGTATTGAAGCCGCCCCAGAAGACGATGCCGGCGGCGAAGCCGGCAATCACCAGCGCCCCCAGGCTGAAATACCGGCTCGGTGAGCGCAGGATGCGCCAGAAGCGCTTGATCAGCGGGATCATCACTCGGCCCTACTGCTGTTCCGTGCTGCCGCGCAGCAGGCTGTCGATGTCGACGAAGTCGTTCTCCACCGGCGGCGTCACCTCGAGCTGCGAGACATGGCATTGCGTGCAGAAGTATCGGCGCGGCGAAACAGCCGCCAGGAACTGGCCGTCGCGGTCCATGAAATGGGTGATGCTGACCATCGGCGCCTGGGATTCTCCCGTGCGCGCCCGGGCATGGCAGGACAGGCATTTGTTGCTGTTGGCGTCGATGATATAGCCGTCAGTCTCGTGCGGAATCACCGGCGGCTGTTCCGGATAGTTCCGCGGCTCCCGCAGGCTGGCATTGTGCTCCGGCGCCATCGCCGGCGCCTGGCCTTCCTCCGTCAGCGGCGTGTCGCCGCGCAGCGCGGAGTAGGGCTCGTCCGCATGGGCCGCCGCGATCGTCAACAGTACCGCCGCGACAATGAAACCGAGTCCGGTTTTCCACGTCATGGCTGCCTCGTCACGCCCGTTCGATGCGCACGGCGCATTTCTTGTAGTCGGTCTGCTTGGAGATCGGATCGGTGGCGTCAAGCGTCACCTTGTTGATGAGTTGGCTCTCGTCGAACCAGGGAACGAAGACCAGCCCGCGCGGCACCTTGTTGCGGCCACGGGTTTCGACGCGGGTGCGCATGTAGCCCCGGCGGGAGACGACGCGGATCTCGTCGCCGCGGCGCAGTTCCATCGTCCGCGCGTCCTCCGGATGCATGAAGCAGACGGCGTCCGGGAAGGCCTTGTAGAGTTCCGGCACGCGCCGGGTCATGGTGCCGGAATGCCAATGTTCCAGCACGCGGCCGGTGGCGAGCCAGAACGGATATTCGTCATCGGGCGACTCGGCGGCCGGCTCAAAGGGCAGGGCGAAGATGCGCGCCTTGCCGTCCTTGTTGCCATAGAACTTCACGCCGGCCCCCGCCGGCACATAAGGGTCATAGCCCTCGCGATAGCGCCATTTGGTCTCCTGGCCGTTCACCACCGGCCAGCGCAGGCCGCGCTCGGCGTGATAGCTGTCGAAGGGCGCCAGGTCGTGGCCATGGCCGCGGCCGAACGACGCGTACTCCTCGAACAGGCCCTTCTGCAGATAGAATCCGAATGAAGCGGCTTCGGCATTCGCATATTCCGGATGGGCCTCCGAGGACGGGAACCGGTCCACCTGGCCGTTGCGGAACAACACGTCGTACAGCGTCTTGCCGCGCAGCTCCGGTTTCTTGGCCAGCAGTTCTTCCGGCCAGACCTCCTCCACCGTGAATTGCTTGGAGAATTCGACGAGCTGCCATAGATCGGACCGCGCCTCGCCCGGCGCATCAACCAGCTGATGCCAGAATTGCGTGCGGCGCTCGGCATTGCCGTAGGCGCCTTCCTTCTCGACCCACATCGCCGTCGGCAGGATCAAATCCGCGGCCTGCGCGGTCACCGTCGGATAGACCTCGGAAACGACGATGAAGTTTTCAGGATTGCGGTAGCCTGGCAGCGTCTCCTCGTTGCAGTTGGCCGCCGCCTGCAGATTGTTGTTCACCTGGATCCAGTAGGCGTTGATCTTGCCGTCGCGCAGCGCGCGGTTCTGCTCCACGGCGTGATAGCCCGGCTTCTCCGGGATCGTGCCCTCGGGCAGCCGCCAGATATGCTCGGCTTCGGCCCGGTGCTCGGGATTCGCCACCAGCATGTCGGCCGGCAGGCGATGGGAGAAGGTGCCGACTTCCCGCGCAGTGCCGCAGGCCGAAGGCTGCCCGGTCAGCGAGAATGGGCTGTTGCCGGGTTCGGCGATCTTGCCGGTCAGCAGATGCAGATTGTAGACGAGGTTGTTGCACCAGACGCCGCGGGTGTGCTGGTTGAAGCCCATGGTCCAGAACGACACGACCTTGGTGTTGGGATCGGCGTAAAGCTCCGCCAGCGCCTCCAGCCGCTCTTTCGGCACGCCCGACATCTCATGGGCCTTGTCCAGCGTGTACTCGCTGACGAAGGCCGCATACTCGTCGAACGTCATGTCCGCCGACGCGTTGGGATCCTGCCGGTTCTTCGCCGACGCCTCCCGCGGATGCTCCGGTCGCAGGCCATAGCCGATATCGTCGGCGCCGCGCTTGAACACCGTGTGCTTATCGACGAAATCCTTGTTCACGCGGCCGGTGGCGATGATGTGGTTGGCGATATAGTTCAGGATCGCCAGGTCGGTCTGCGGCGTGAACAGCATGGAAATGTCCGCGAGGTCGAAACTGCGATGCTCGAAAGTGGAGAGCACCGCCACCTTCACATGCGCCGCGCTGAGCCGCCGGTCGGTGACCCGGGTCCAGAGGATCGGATGCATCTCCGCCATGTTAGAGCCCCAGAGCACGAAGGCGTCCGTGGCTTCGATGTCGTCATAGCAGCCCATCGGCTCATCCATGCCGAAGGTCCGCATGAACCCGGAGACGGCCGACGCCATGCAATGCCGCGCATTGGGATCGATATTGTTGGAGCGGAATCCCGCCTTCATCAGCTTGACGGCGGCATAGCCCTCCCAGATCGTCCACTGGCCCGAGCCGAACATGCCGACGGATGTCGGGCCCTTGGCGCGCAGCGCCGCCTTGAATTTCTCCGTCATGACGGTGAAGGCCTCGTCCCAGGACACCGGCTCGAAACGGCCGTTCTTGTCATAGACGCCGTTGGTCTTGCGCAGCAGCGGCGTGGTCAGCCGGTCATGGCCGTACATGATCTTCGACAGAAAATAGCCCTTCACGCAGTTGAGCCCGCGGTTCACCTCCGACTTGATGTCGCCATGGGTGGCGACCACCCGGTCGTCGCGGGTGGCGACCATGACGCTGCAGCCGGTGCCGCAAAAGCGGCAGGGCGCTTTCGACCATTTGAGTTCGCTCAACGCCCCATCCGTCACCAGGTTCGCAGCACCCGCCGGCAGCGCAATGCCGATCGCCGCCGCGGCGATGGCGGCCGCCTGGGCCTTCAGGAGTTCGCGCCGTCCGAGTGTCGGTCCGCTCATGGCTATCCTCCCTCAGATTTCAGGCGTCATCGACCGCGTGATACACCATGGATGCGGTAAAGACGCCGGCGATGGCATTGATGGTCTGCAGATGGTCGCTGATGATCCGCTCGCTGGCCGCGGTCAATACGACAACCAGCTTGCCAGCGGCATCCCGCCCATGGATCTCAGCACCCGGCAATTCGGCGATGGCCGCCGCGACGGCATCCAGCGCCGCCGGGCGTGCATGGACGACGATGCTCGAGACATGGCAGGTGTCAGTCGCCACGGCGCACCGCAATGAAAATGAAATTTGCGCCGGGCATCGCGGGTCAGCCGGCCGGCGGGCCGGGCGGCCCGGCGAAGAGCTGGTACAGCCAGATGCAAAGTCCGAAACCGCCGACGATGCCGATCGTGACCGCCGGCGCGACCACGAAGGTGAGCAGGAAAAACGTCAGGATCTCGTCGCGCCGTCCAGGCCGTTCGCTGGTGCTCAATGATGAACTGTCATCGGCCATGAAAGCCTCCCACCAGAGCGCTTACTTTAGACATATACCAGCGGCGGCCCGGCTGTCACCAACGATGACCGACGGGTGCGTCAGATCCGGAATCGTCCGAGCGCGCCCATCGTCAAATGTTCTGCAGCCATAACGTTTAGTCGTAGGGGTTGCGCATCACGATAGATTGAGTGCTCGGAGGTGTTACTGTCCCGTGTGCCGGAGAGGCTGGCGTGGGCGCGCGAGTTTGACGAAGGCAAGATAGAAGGGGTGGGGCAAAGGATAGAGGAACACCACTTCCGCCTGCTGGAAGTCTTGATTGAAGGAATCGCTTCAATTGACCCGCCAACGGCTGTATAAATGGATGTCATAGAAGTCTGATTGGGGAAGGGAGAATGCGATGTCCAATGGTAGCGGCGTGACGCTCGAGGGCGTGCATGCAGAGGTCGAAAAGCTCGGCGGCATCATCCGCGGTCTGTCCATGCAGATCGCCGGCATGAGATCGCGGGTCGCCGATTTGGAACAATGGGATGTCACACTCAAGGCGGCGCCGAAGGGCAAGCGCAAGGGCAAAGGCAAGGGAAAGGGTAAGGGCAAGGGGAAAGGCAACGGCGACGGGAAAAATGGCAAGGACGACCGGTACGGTGGCCGCCGGAAACGCTAGGGCTCTAGCCTCTCGAAAAATGCACGAGGTCCATTCGCCTCTCCGGCGATTGCGGGCGGAAAAAATCCTGGGCAGCATATATTCGAACTGAGCGGAGTATGCTCAGATCGGGGAGATTGTGCGCGGCGGTTACTCGGTGCAAGCGCGCCGATAGCTGCCGAACAGGAAGAGTTTCGTGAGTTCACTCCATTTGTCGTTGGCGACATTGAATTGTCGTGCCGTGACGTCCTCATAAGCGCGCAGGCCGCGTGCGTTTTCTATGACGTTGTCCCAGCCTTCATTATTGAGATCATTGTGAAGAGCCTCCGTGAGTTCCGCCATCTCATCGGAATCGCACAATTGCCCGGCCGAATCGAAAAGCTTGTTCATTATGAACGCAGCCCGGTATTCGGAGTCCCATTCAAAGCCATTCTTGAGCGCATAGCTGCTGACCATATGTTTGGTCGTCCGCTCTTCAGGGCTTGAAGTCTCCCATTCGCGTGCCAGCTCCTGAGGCGTCTTGTCCTGATAGGTCAGCTTGAAGGGGTAGACGTAGTTGCAATGTTCCACAGCCGGCCAAATGTCCGGCTTCCGATCCACAGGATCAGATTGGGCATGCCATCCGAGCAACTCGAGGAACGTATGGAATTGGTCAGGGACATAGCGATTCTCCGTTCTGAAGCCGCGAACATCGTCCTTCGAAAAGTCCTTGGCGTACTGAAGCGTGTGGGTGATCTCGTGGACCAGAACCTCCAGACGCAGGAATACACTGAGCTCAAGAGTGCCATGCGCCTTCGCAGTGCCCTTCATCAGGTACAGGGTCGAATTTTCCGGGCTCGCCCATCCGTAAAAATCATCGTCGCCGCAGACGGGTAGGTCGGCTGCTATCACCCGAAGCGGTGCAAAGTCCGGTTTGATCCGGTCACGAAAGATATCGCGGACGACATGATCGAGTTCAATGATGACCTTGGCCGGCATATGCGCCCGGCGATCGACCAGAACAATTCCATATTCGGTAAACAGGTCCTGCTGCACTTTCGCGGCGCGTGCCGCATCGCGATCCGAGGCAGCGGGGCGCCATTCGATATGATCCGGCAATCCGTTGTGATTTTCGTCGTTGGTGAATGCGCGCCAATCGGGTTCGGCGGCGCAGGATTGGACGCCCGGAACCGCCACCGTATCATTGGGGGAAGCGTCGAGGACGTTAGCAATTCCATCGCAATCTGCGTCCGGGTCGTTTTCGCGGAACTCACCGCACATGCCGATCCGAAAATCCATGATCCCGTCGCCATCCCGATCGCGGAAGGCGAGTGCCTGCAGTTCCTCATCGCCGGGGAATGTCGTTTCGAGAAATCTCGTCCGTTTCGTATGTCCCGGTTCGGACTTCAGCTGCCGCAGTGTCTCCAGTTCAGCCGCAGAAGGTGGAGCCGGGTTCACGTCGCTCCTATGATAGACGTCGCGAAGGCTATTGAATTGCTGCGCGCGGTCGACGTTCCCGCAGGGGTTTTCAGCAGCATGCGATGCCATTGCTGCAAAGCAAATCGTCAGTGCCGGAATGAGCAGCCCACTGATCCTATTCATCTTGCGTCCTCTGCGGGCAATCGTGCCTTTGGTCAAGAAAAGGCAAGGACTACTTAGTAGTGGCGAAGAATAGCACCATCTGTGGTACAATCAAAGAGTTGAGGGAAATTTTCCCGGTGGATCGCGCGGCTCACCGGCATATCCCGGCGCCGGCAGGATTTGCAATGGGACTATGGACCTGGGCAGTATTGAGGCCGCCGCTGCACGGAGATGCGTAGCGTGTTGCAATCTGTTACACCGCCTGAACAGCTTTGGGCTGCCCTCGAGGACGCGGGCCGGTTCGATCCGACAGTTCTAATTCCGCGCCGCCATTTCCCACGGATGCTAAAGCGCTTTGTTGCGCCCACCCCCTACTCCAGGGCGGCGCTCTTCGGCCAGATGCTCGCCGGCGAGCCTATCCTCGTGACAGGATTCCCCGTTCCGTTGCGAAGCCGGCTGAACCGCCTTCCGCCGGCGGAGGCGGGCCACGCGCTCGTCAATTGGCTTGCGAAGCGGCGGAGCCGCCAGAAACACCGGATCTACACCGGCCCCACCGGTGTCCGACGCGACCTGACGCTTGACCAGATCGCCTCAAAATGGCGGGCAGACCGCACCCGGTTCGGCGTGACCGATCTGCACATCAGGGGAACGATGATGGAGGATGTGATCGCGCCCGAGGTGCTTAGCCGCTTCAACCTCCTGCCTCACTCCAGCGTCGGCGCGAGGGAGCGGGAAATGTTCAGCTTCGTCATCAGCACGCGCGGCCATGTGACCAACTCCCACTCGGATGATCCGGACAGCAGCAACTTCTGCTTCACCGGCCGGAAACTGTGGTTGGCCTGGGACACTTACGAGGGCGCGAAGCATGGCCTGCAGGATGTGGAGCGCGTGCCTGTATCCCGCAAAGCCCGCTTCGACATGGAAACCTGGCTCTCCTTGCGCAGTGCACGCTGGTGCATCGTCAATTCCGGCGAGACGTTTTTCCTGCCGGCGCACCTGACCCACAAGGTCGTGACGCTGGAGCGCTATATCGGCGTTGGCGGCTTCTTCATCGCGCTTCCGAATTGCCTGAGACTTTTGGGGCATTGGATTGTCAGAGGGCCGCTTTGGTCGAAGCGGGACTCAACCGGCGAGCGCGATGAGTTGCTGGCGGAGATCGCACAATCCGTGAGCGATGCCCTCCTGCGTTTGCGAGACGCTGAGCCGAGCGAACGTCGGCAATGGGGTTACGACTATGTCGAACAGTCGGCCGAGTCCTTCATTACGGCCTGCTCGGGCGAGCATCTTCGCTTGCTCTGGTCGGATCCCAGATTTCGTCGCGTCGCCGATGCCATTCGCGCACCTTGGCCTGCTTTAAGCCGCGCGACGCATCGCCCTGGTCGCATTTCCAACCACGCGGTTCAGAAACTGCAGATGCCGTCGCAATCTCTTCAGGCAGATTTCGCTCCGCAATAATTGACGCATCCGTCACCGCGCGGCATGGCCGGATCGGCGTTAAGCGACCCGGAAGCCGACCCGCACACGGCCCTCCGGCCAACCATTGTAGTTTACCGTGATCTCCTCGCCCTTCCGGATGTCGCGAAGGGCGGTGAAGACCTGCGTGAGGCGGCCGCTGTCGTAATACTCGGCGTTCGGCTGATAGCTGTGATTGTAGAGGGAGCCATATCCCAGCACCACCGCGACAGTGTCCTTTCCCCAGTCGAAGACGTAGTCGGCAAGCTTCGGTTCCGCCGAAGTGTCAAAGACCTCCTTCGTGGGCACCAGAATGACTGGCGCCCGTTCGATCACGGTACCTTTGCCGATACTCTGGCGCGCGAAAACGCCACGTCCCTTCTTGCGGGTCCAACGGACCTCGACCAGGTCGCTGTGCACGCATGCCATGTTCGCGTCAAAGCCTCCGCTCGATCCCATCCGGCGAGCCTTGCATCCGGTCCGGGCGCCTAGATCATGGCGCGGTCCGCCGAAAGTTCAACCCGGGCTTTCCGCCCGGCGGTAGACCCGTGCATCATGGCCAGTGCGTGGGAATTCACACCCCTGCGGTGTTCTTATCGGGTGACACTGAAAATTCACGATGATAGAATGAAGCGCGCAACTCCAATGACGAGTCCGGCCCCGAAATGCCTGCCGAGAGACGTCAGCTCACAATTCTCAGCTGCGACATTGTAAATTCCACGCACTTTGTGGATTCGATGGATCCTGAGGACTTCGAGGTCCTCATGACCATCTTCTTTGAAACCTGCAAGGCTGTCGTCGAGAGACACCGTGGCATATTCGCCCATCATACGGGCGATGGGTTCACTGCCTATTTCGGGTCGCCGCGAACCCACGGCCGCAATGCCCATGAAGCCATCGCCTGCGGGCGGGCCGTCATCGAGTTCGCTCTCCCGCCAGACATTCCCCACGGGAACCCGGGTTCACGTGCGCATTGGCATTGCGACGGGCCTTGTAGTCTTCAGTACGATCATCAGGCAGAACAATTCCTCGAACACGTTTGCGGTCGGCGCGCCGGTCCATCTGGCGACGCGCATACAATCGTTGGCCCCGCCGGACCAGGTATGCATCGACGCCACGTCCTATCACTTGGCCCGTCGCGGCTTCGAGTTTCTCGACCTTGGCGCCCAGGTGCTGAAGGGCTTCGCCGAAGCAAGTCATGTCTGGCAGGTCGGCAGTCCGCGGCCGGTCGAGTTTCGTTTCGAGGAGCGCCGGGAGCCGCTGGCGCCCTTTGTCGGCAGGAACCGCGCCCTTGATGCGCTGGAAGAGCGCTGGAGCCTCGCCAAGCAAGGATCCGGCCAGACTGTGCTGATCACCGGCGAGGCTGGGATCGGCAAGTCGCGGCTGGTGTTCGAGTTCATTGAAAGGTGCGCACTGCAGGAACCGCCGCTCGTCTTTCAATGCCTGGAGGAGCACGGCAGCGAGCCGCTTCATCCCTGGATAAACTACATGCGCCGCGCGGCCCAGCTCCTGCCGAACGATTCGGCCGAGGAGCGGCGCCGGAAGGTCGGGGATTACTTTGACCGGTCGTTTCCCGAGAGCGCCTGGCTGCGCCCGTTTGTGCTGTCGCTCGTCGCCCAGGGGGGTGGCGACCTCGCTGCACAGGATGACGCGAACCCGACTCACAAGCTCGATGCGCTGCGCGCGGCGATAACCGACCATATCGTGGGGTTGAGGAACGATACCGCAAGGATCATTGTCCTCGAGGACATCCATTGGATCGACCCTTCGTCGGAAGAGGTTCTCACCTCGCTGATCGAGCGCGCCGCCGGCACGCAAGTGCTGGTGCTCGCGACCTGCCGGCAGGACAAGGATTTCGGCAATGCGTCGCCGCTGGTGACCAACCTGTCCCTTGACCGGCTGAGCACGGTGCAGGCCGTCAAGCTGGCAAACAACATCGTCGAAGCGGCGGTTGTCACCAAATCCATGCTTGCCCATGTCGTGGAGCGGTCCGACGGCATCCCGCTATATATCGAGGAGCTGGCCCGGACGGTTTCGGAAACCGGCGGACTGCATTGGATCGGTCCCTCGCCGCGGCCTGACGGCCATCATGCCCGGGACATGCACCTGCCGATTCCCGACACGCTGCAGGGAACGCTGCTCGCCCGGCTCGATGGTCTGGGGAACTCCAAGGAGCTTGCCCAGATTGCATCTGTCGTGGGACGCGAATTCGAGATCGATGTGCTGGCAAAGCTGGCGCCGCGGCCAAAGGAGGATCTGGAGCGCGACCTGGGGACGCTGATCAAATCCGGGTTGGTGCGACTCTGCAGCACATCGGTGGCCACGAAGTTCGAGTTCAGGCATGCGCTGATCCGCGAGGCGGCGTACAACAGCCTGCTGCGGCGCGATGCCGTCAATCTCCATTCCGCGCTGGCGCGGGTCTATGAGCAGGATTATCCGGAACTGAGAAACACCAGTCCTGAGATGCTCGCGCAGCACCTGACGGTATCCGGCCGCTGGCTCGATGCCGCGGCGCTTTGGTTGCAGGCGGGAATCTCCGCAAAGGAGATGGGTTCCACGATCGAGGCGATGACGCGGCTCGATCGCTGCCTGCAATGCCTGGACTCGGCAGGCGCCGTTACGGAAGCGCGATCGATCCGGATGCGTTGCCAGATCGCGCGCGCGGCGGTGATAAATTCCCACTATGGCCCGGCGGAGCTAGGCGCCCATCAGGCGCTGGCGGATGCCGCCAGTCTGGCGGAAATGCTTCACGACGCGAATGCCTTGATCGAATCCCGGATCTCCCTGTCCATCCTCAAGTACAATTCGGCGGATTTCCCTGCGGCGAGCGCGGTTGCCAAGGAGCTGATCGACTACGGAGTCCGGCATGGTAATGAGCGGGCATCGGCAATTGGCATGGTCAGCGCGGGAATGTGCAGTTTTGCGACGGGCCAG
Source organism: uncultured Alphaproteobacteria bacterium (assembly GCA_963851215.1). Taxonomy (GTDB): domain Bacteria; phylum Pseudomonadota; class Alphaproteobacteria; order Dongiales; family Dongiaceae; genus DATKFM01. The sequence continues at coordinate 114,444 of CAWKOG010000017.1, read as the reverse complement.
TTCAGCGAGGCGCGTGCCCACTTGGAAGAGGCTCTGGCATTGCTAAGCCGCGGCAACGAGGGAGCCGAGGCCCATGAAGGTCTTGCATTGGTGTATCTGGGCCTCACGGTGCATATCCTGGGCAACACCGAAGAAGCCAACAGGCTATGCGCGGTCGCCATCGAGCTCGCTCGCCGCCGCCGCGCCAGTGTGCTTGCCGCCGCTCTCGGCAATACGCTCTATCTGCTTTATATGCAAGGTGACGTCGAGCAGACGCGGAAAACCTGCAGCGAGCTGACGCGGCTTGCGGAGGAAAAGGGCTTTCCGATGTGGTACCACCAGGCAAAATTCTTCCTCGGTTGGACCAGTGCGCTCGATGGCGACAGCAGCGGTCTCGAGGTGATGGAAGCCTCCATGAACCGGTTCCGCAATGCCAATGAAATGGTGGAGCAGAGTTTCTTCTACAGTATCCTTGCGGAGAGGTACCTCGCTGTCGGCAACCCCGAGCGCGCCCTGGAAAATGTGAAGCGCGGCCTGGATCTTGCGGCCAGTCTGGGGGAAAGGTTCTTTGAGGCCCCCTTGCTTCGGCTCAAGGCGAAATGCCTCGGCAGCCTGGCGGATTTCGGCAATGTCGGTGGAGATCGCCGGGCTGGTCGTTCAGGCCGAACTGCTCTCGAAGGCGCAGGGCGCCGTCGCTTGGCACACCCGCTCAGAGGACGCGGCGGCGTTGCCGGTGACGAAGAAGCTGGCGGCCGGCAGCTCATCCTGATCCGCGTTCACCCGATCTCCGCAATCAGCCGCGTCAGCTCCCCCAGATGCGCCAGCCGCCGGAAGCGCGGGGCATCCGCGGGCTCGTCGACATGCTCCAGCGACCAGGTGAGATCGTGGGGCACATAGACGCCCCAGCTTCCCGCCTCGATCGCCGGCACCACGTCTGACTTCAGCGAATTGCCCACCATCATGCTGCGCCCCGGCCCATCGCCGTGGCGGCTGAACACCCGCTGATATGTCGACGCATTCTTGTCGCTGACGATCTCCACGGCATCGAACAGCTCGCCCAGGCCGGACTGCGCCAGCTTCCGCTCCTGGTCGAACAGGTCGCCCTTGGTGATGAGGATGATCCGGTACTTGCCCGCGAGCTGCTCCAGCGTCTCCCGCACATGGGGCAGCGTCTCCACGGGATGGCGCAGCAGCTCGCGGCCCGACGCCAGGATCTCCTGGATGACCGCGGCCGGCACGCGCCCTTCGGTGACCTCGATGGCCGTCTCGATCATCGACAGCGTGAAGCCCTTGATGCCGAAGCCATAGAACGCCAGGTTCCGCTTCTCCGCCTCCAGCAGCCGCCGCGAGATATCGCCGGGCTCGGCATGCTCCGCCAGCAACTCCGTCAACCGCCGCTCCGTCAGCCGGTAGAACTGCTCGTTCTGCCAGAGGGTGTCGTCGGCATCGAAGCCGATGGCGGAGAGGGTGGGGGATGGGCATTGCTGAGACTCGGATACAAGCTGTTGGAGAAGCGCTTAGAGCTTACAGCGAGCGTTCGCTGGCGCAGTGAAATGTCCATCCAGTCTCCGACACTCGGTTTCGGCAGCACCAAATTGCTCTTCCCCGCGAAAGCGGGGAGACCGTTAGGGTGAGGGGTCGCGCCGTTAGCTCTGGCTCCGGGCAAGTCTTCTGGTTACATCGCCGTCGTGACACCCCTCACCCGCCTCTCCCCACTGCATGGGGCGAGGGGTCAATCTATGACGTTGGCTCTGCTTCTCCTGGCGTCCTAGCCAAGCTTTCGCGGGGATGACAATTGGGGGTACTTCAAAATCTGAAAATCGAAATCCAGAAAATTCACCTCCGCGTCTCCGCGCCTCCGCGTGAAATCCCTTGAACTTTAGGAAGACGCACCTATATCTGACATTGACGCGCAAATCTGAGTCTTGCTGCGCCTCGATGTTGGACATTGTGTATCGGTCATCGGCTATCCGCGCCTGCGGCGAGCGCGGATGGGTTTGTGTGATTGTATACTCTCCGACGATCGCCGCGCGCCGAGCGGGAATTCCCTTGTATGGCATCGTTCCCGAAAATCAGGGTCCCCCGGAATCGCGCATTTCGTGGAATCCGTTTGCTGCATCAGAAACTTGAGCATGAAAAATATGCGGGAAATTGTCACCGCAAACGGCAACACTCGCGCGAGTTGACCGGCCGCCGCGCGGATGCCATCCAATGGTCAGCGAAGAGGAGAGCACCCATGTTGAAGTTCTATTTCGCGCCGGGCACCTGTGCGCTGGCGTCGCGCATCACCCTGGAGGAGGCGGGCGCCCAGTACGAGCCGGTGAAGGTCGATTTCGCCAGCACGCAGCAGCGCTCGCCTGATTATCTGAAGGTGAATCCGAAAGGCCGCGTGCCGGCGCTGGTCACCGACCGGGGCATCCTGACGGAGACGCCGGCGATCCTCGCCTATGTCGCACAGACCTATCCGAAGGCGAACCTGGCGCCGCTGGATGATGACTTTGCCTTTGCCCAGGTGCAGTCCTTCAACAGCTATCTCTGCTCCACCGTGCATGTGGCCCATGCCCACCGCATGCGCGGCTATCGCTGGGCCGACGATCCCGCCGCCATCAAGGCCATGCAGCAGAAGGTGCCGCAATCGGTCGGCGAATGCTTCGGCCTGATCGAGAACGAGATGTTCAAGGGCCCCTGGGTGATGGGCGAGAACTTCACGGTCTGCGATCCCTACCTCTTTACCCTGACCCGCTGGCTGAAGGCCGACGGCGTGGATTCCGCGCGCTTCGCCAAGGTGCATGCCCATATGCTGCTGATGGCCGACCGGCCGGCGGTGCAGCGGGCGCTGGCGGACGAGCCGCGCTAGGAACGGCCTGCGGGCGCGAAGCGATTCGCAAGGCTGCCCGGCGGGACTTGCCAAGCCCAGCCCGATAGTCTGTATCTGGGTTTGCGGCAACAAACCCGGCGGCAGGCATGAGCGAGACCGATCCCTTCGACCATTTCGACGACTGGTTCCGGCAGGCGGAGGCCAAGGAGCTGAACGACCCGAACGCCATGGCCCTGGCCACGGTCGGCGCCGACGGCATGCCCTCGCTGCGCATGGTCTTGCTGAAGGGGCGGGACGAGCGGGGCTTCGTCTTCTACACCAACTATGAGAGCCGCAAGGGCACGCAGCTCCAGGCGCTGCCGAAAGCGGCGCTCTGCCTCTACTGGAAATCCCTCAAGAAGCAGATCCGCATCGAGGGCGAGGTGGAGCAGGTGACCGCGGCGGAGGCCGACGCCTATTTCGCCTCGCGCCACCGCTCAAGCCAGATCGGCGCTTGGGCCTCGCAGCAATCGCGGCCGCTGGGTGGGCGGTTCGAGCTGGAGAAGCGTATCGCCCAATTCACCGCCAAGTTCGGCCTCGGCGCCGTGCCGCGGCCGGACCACTGGTCGGGCTTCCGGGTGCTGCCGGGCCGCATCGAGTTCTGGGAGGAAAAGCCGTTCCGCCTCCATGACCGGCTGGTCTATCATCGCGAGGGGAACGGCTGGCGCACCGAGCGGCTGTATCCCTAGGGAGCGCGGCGATGCAGCAGGCGCACGGCATCTTGGGCGACGGCACGCTGGCCCAGCCGGAGCGGGCGCGGATGATGCGGCTGGCCAGCTATGCCTCGGTCGGCGCCGCGCTGCTGCTGATCGGGGTCAAGGTCGCCGCCTATCTGCTGACGGGATCGGTGGCGTTGCTGTCCAGCATGCTGGATTCGCTGCTGGATGCCGGCGCGTCGCTGGTCAACCTCTTTGCCATCACCCACTCGCTGATACCGGCGGACCGCGAGCACCGCTTCGGCCATGGCAAGGCCGAACCGCTGGCGGCGCTGGGCCAGGCCGCCTTCATCGCGGGATCGGCCGCCTTCGTTGCCTTCCAGGCGATCGGCCGGCTGGTCAGCCCGGTCAGGGTGGAGCATGGCGAGATCGGCATCGCCGTGATGGTCTTTTCCATCGCGACCACGCTGGTGCTCGTGCTTTATCAGCGCCAGGTGATCCGCCGCACCGGCTCCTTCGCCGTGCGCGCCGATTCCCTGCATTATGTCGGCGACCTCTTCGTCAATGTCAGCGTGATCGTGGCGCTGCTGCTGGCGGTGTGGTGGGGATGGAATGCCGCAGACCCCCTGTTCGCCATCGGCATCGCTGCCTACATCATGTTCACGGCCTGGAGGATTTTCCGAGGTGCGCTGGACATGCTGATGGATCACGAACTGCCGGACGAGATGCGGGCGAGGATCCGCGCCATCGCCTTGGCCAATCCGCGGGTGAAGTCGGTACATGACCTGCGCACCCGCGCCGCCGGCCAGTCGATTTTCGTGCAGATGCATCTGGTGATGGATCCGGAATTGACCTTGCGCGTGGCGCACGAGGCGGCGGATGCGGTGGAGGTGGCGGTCATGACGGCTTTCCCCGGCGCGGAGGTGATCGTCCATGAAGACCCGGCCGGCGTCGTCGAAATACATCCGCCGTTCGGGCAGTCCGCGGCCCGGCCTGGGACTTGATGCATATCAACGAGAAAAAATGCCGGTTTGTGATAGGTTGAGCGAGACGGAACAGGAGGAGAGCCCGATGACCATACGCAGCATCCTGGCGGTCGCCGATGGCGGCACGACGACCCAGGCGACGCTGGAAACCGCGGTGACAGCGGCCAAGCGGTTCGACGCGGCGCTCGACGTGCTGCATGTCATGGCCGATGTGAACAGCGTCGTGCCTGTCATCGGCGAGGGCATGTCCGGCGCCATGGTGGAACAGCTGATGGCGGCGATGGCGCAGACGATCGCCTCCCGCGCCGCGCGGGCCCGCGAAGCCTATCAGAAGGTCAGCGCGGCCGGCGGCGCCAAGCTGTCCTGGCGCGAGATCACCGGACGCGAGGCCGATGTGGTGGCGGCCGCGGGACGCCTGACCGATCTCGTTGTCATCGGCCGCCCGAGCGGCGAGGCCGAGGCGCCCCTGGCGGCGACGCTGGATGCCGCGCTGTTCGATACCGGCCGGCCGGTGCTGGTGGCATCGCCCACGGCGGCGCGGGTGGTGGCGGGCCGGGTGGCGCTGGCCTGGAACGGCAGCGCCCAGGCGGCCCGTGTGGTGGCCGCCGCCCTGCCGATCCTGGAGGTGGCCGACCATGTCACCGTGCTGACCGTCGGCACCATCGACAGCGTCGCCACGGCTCAGGACCTGATCGCCTATCTGGGCCGCCACGATGTCAGCGCCTCCCATGATGCGATCGCATCCGGCGGCGCCTCCACCGGCGCCACGCTGCTGGCCCATGCCGAGCAGAGCCGCGCCGATTTGCTGGTCATGGGCGCCTATGGCCATAGCCGCCTGCGGGAAATGATCCTCGGCGGCGCGACCCGCGACGTGCTGTCGGCCGCGGGAATCCCGGTGCTGATGGCGCACTAGGCCGGGCGGTATGCTCCTGCGGTGACGCGGGCCGGCCGTTCGGCTAGATTGCCGGCCATGAACAATTCCGTGAAAACCGTCATCCTCACCGGCGCCAGCCGCGGCATCGGCCATGCCACGGTCATGCGCTTCATGCAGGAAGGCTGGCGCATCATTACCTGCAGCCGCGACGACGTGCCGCCGGAATGCAAGCGCGACAGCAACTGGGCCCATCATGTGGTGACCGACCTCGCGGACACCGCCAGCGTCGACCGCTTCATCGCCGAGGCCGGCAGGATCATCGATGGCCAGCCGGTCCATGCCCTGGTGAACAACGCCGCGGTGTCGCCGAAGACCGAATTCAAGGAGCGGCTCGGCTGCCTCAATGGCGACGTGCAGGCCTGGCGCGATGTGTTCGAGCTGAATTTCTTCACGCCGCTACAGTTGTCGCGCGGCTTCGCCCAGGCGCTGCATCGCGGCCAGGGCTCGATCGTCAACATCACCTCGATCGCGGGCCATGCGCGGCATCCCTTCGCCAGCTCGGCCTACAGCACCTCAAAGGCGGCGCTGTCGGCGCTGACGCGGGAGATGGCGGTGGAGTTCGCCGATCTCGGCGTGCGGGTGAATGCCGTGGCGCCCGGCGAGATCGAGACCGCGATGATCGGCCCGGAGTATGAAACGCTGATACCGCGCATTCCCATGCATCGCATGGGCAAGCCGGAGGAGGTGGCGGCGACGGTGTATCGGCTTTGTACGGCGGATTTCGGCTATGTCACGGGGACGGAGATCTTCGTCACCGGCGGGCAGCATCTATACTAAATGGGTTTGCCGGCAGCGGCCGGCAGCGCTCAGAGAACTCTCGCCGAGCCGGCGGAACCAGTCCAGCCGCGCGGTGACCTGGGCGATATCATGCTCCAGCCAGTCGGTCAGCGTGTCGCGCCGCTCGCCGATCTGGCGGCGCAGGCTGGTGAGCCGGCTGAGCTCGCGCTCGCAGATCTCGGCCAGCAGCTCCGCCTGCAGCTTCTGCCCGTCGCGGTCGAGCACCGGCAGGAAGCGCAGCTTCAGCGCGATGACCAGCTTGTTGAACTCGCCGATCGGCCCGCGCAGGTTGGCGCCCAGCAGCCGCTTCAATTCCTCGATGCCCCGCGCGGTGATGCGCAGCTCGGCTTCGGCGCCGCCGCCGTCGGCGGCCTCGACCAGGCCTTCGACGCGCAGCAATTCCATCGGCGGCCCGATCAGATCCAGCGACGGCCCGACGATATGGCCGACGAAGCCGCGCACCTCCGCGGCCAGATCGGCATAGCGCCGCGGCCCTTCATGCAGCGTGCCGAGCGCGGCCAAACGCACCGCTTCGGTCGGGATCAGGCTGTTGTCCTTATACATGACGGGAAGATAGGTCGGGCGGGTTAAGAAGTCTACTCCGGCCGGATTTCGCCGCCGCGACAGGCGGTTAGTTCCTGATACCGCGCAGGCGTTCCGACCGGCGGCGAAGCAGTTCGACCGTCGTCAGCATGAAGACGGCAAAGACAATGAGCATGCTGGCGGCCGCTGTGATCGTCGGGCTGATGTCTTCGCGGATGCCGCTGAACATTTGCTTGGGCAAGGTGCGCTGTTCCGGGCCGGCCAGGAAAACGACAACCACGACCTCGTCGAACGACGTGACAAAGGCGAACAGAGCGCCGGAAATGACGCCGGGCAGGATGAGCGGCAGGATGACCTTTCGGAACACTCGCACGGGATCGGCGCCCAGGCTCGCGCCGGCGCGGGAGAGGCTGTGATCGAACCCCGTGAGCGTCGCGGTCACGACGATCACGACGAATGGCGTCGCCAGGGCCGTATGCGCGAGGGTCAAACCGGGCAGGCTGTTGGTCAGGCCGATCGGCGTGTAGAAGAAGTACATGCCGAGCGCCGAGATGATCACGGGCACGATCATCGGCGAAATCAGCACGCTCATGATCGAAGTCCGCGCCGGGAAGTTCGCCCGGCTGAGCCCCAATGCGGCGAGCGTGCCGAGCGTGGTGGCGATTACGGTGGTAAAGGCGGCGACGATGATGCTGGTCTTAAGCGCCAGCACCCAGCGTTCGTTGGTGAAGAAATCTTCATACCAGCGCAGCGACAGGCCGGGCATCGGATAGCTGAAATACGGCTCGGCATTGAACGAGAGCGGCATGATCACGAGGATCGGCGCGATCAGGAACAACAGCACGGCGGCGCACAGCACGCGGTGCGTGTAGTACCACGCGCGCTCGGCCGGACCTGCATAGGGCGAGAGGGCCATTTCCGCCTACCCGAGCTTAATCTTGTCGATGCCGACCAGGCGATTGTAGACGAAGTAAAGGATCATCGTCGCCGTCAGCAGAATGGTCCCCAATGCCGAGGCCTTCCCCCAGTTGTTCTCCGCATGCAGGGCTTCGTACATGATGTTGCTCATCATCTTGTCCGATGCACCGCCGACCAGCGCCGGCGTGATGTAGTAGCCAAGGCTAAGGATGAATGTAAGCAGGCAGCCGGCAGCGATGCCGGGAATTGTTTGCGGAAAGTAGACTCGCCAGAAGGCGTAGAACGGCCCGGCGCCCAGCGAACGCGCGGCCCGCACATGGCTGGGCGGAATTGTCTTCATGACGCTGTAGATCGGCAGCAGCGTGAACGGCAACTGGATATGGGTCATCGCCACGATCGTGCCGACGCGGGCGAAGATCAGCTTCAGCGGATGATCCGTCAGCCCGAGAAACATCAGGGAATCGTTGATCGGCCCGGAATCCTGCAGCAACACGAACCAAGCTGTTGTCCGCACCAGCAGCGATGTCCAGAACGGCAGCAGCACGAGGATCAGCAATAAGCTCGAGGTGCGCGTCGGCAGCGTGGCCAGCAGGTAGGCCAAGGGAAATCCGAGAAGCAACGTCCAGGCGGTTACCTGTATGCTGATCCAGAATGTGCGGGCAAGGACGGTCAGGTAGATGGCGCGATTGGCGGGAACCCAGGCCAAATCGCCGTCGGCATTCATTTCAAGATCCAAGGCGGCGAGCAGATAGTTTGGGGTGATGGCGTGCCCGGCGCGTTTGATGGTGGCCCAGGTATTGCGTTCGCCCCAAGCGGGATCCATCGCGATCAGCGCTTCCCTATAGGGCGCGGCTTCCAGAGTCGCGGCCTTGCGCGCCGTGGTAATGATCTTGCTGCGGATTCCCGATATCTCGTAGTTCAGGCGCTTGCCGATGAGCGCCGCGGTCTTGTTCTTCTGCGCGTCCCGCAGGTCCGCCGCCAATGCGGCATAGGCCGCCTCATCCGGCGTGCCGTTGCCGTCCCAGGCATCCAGCGCCTGTACCGTTCGCGGGAGATTGTCGCGGATGTCCGGATCATAAACAGCGTTTCGCAGCATGTATATGAGCGGCAGGACGAAGCTTATGGCGATGAACAGGAAGAGCGGCAGCACCAGGCCGACCGCTTTCAGTTTCCGCACACGCTCCACGCGGCGGAGCTGCAATTTGAGCGGCACTCCATCCGACATGCCGATGAGAGGCGTTGCAGTGGCGGATACCATTTGATCGTGTTGTCCCGCGTAACAGGGAACAGGGGGAGGAAGCGCCGCCTCCTCCCCCGAACTTCAGTTCACTATTGAGCAAGCCAGGCGTTGAAGCGCTCGCGCAGCTCTTCGCCCTTGTCGGCCCAGAACTGCGGGTCGAGCGTCAGGATGTTGGTCATGTTATCAGGCGCCGTCGGCAGGTGCGGCAGGATCGCCGGCTCGACGTTCGGAATCGCGTCCTTGTTGGCGGGACCATAGGAGATGTACTTCGTCTGGTTCGCCATCGCCTGCGGCTGGCTCGCATAGCTGAGGAACTTGTAGGCGGCATCCATGCGGGGATTGCCCTTCGGAATCGCCCACAAATCGTAGTCGGGCGCCTGGGCATCCCAGACGATCTTGAAGTTCTTCTTGTCTTCGGCGATCGCCTTATAGATGCGGCCGTTCCAGGCCGAAACGATCGCGGCGCCGCCCTCGGCGAGGATCTGCGGCGGCTGGGCGCCGGCTTCCCACCAGATGACTTCGCTCTTGATCGTATCGAGCTTGGCGAAGGCGCGATCGACGCCTTCTGGCGTATTCAACACCTTGTAGACGTCGCCGATCGGCACGCCGTCGGCGATCAGGGCCCATTCCAGATTCACGAAGGGGTTCTTCTGCAGCGCCCGCTTGCCCGGGAACTTCTGCAGATCGAACAGGTCGGAGATCGTCGTCGGGCCGGGGTTCAGCTTGTCGGCGTCGTAGGCGATGATCGTCGAATACAGGATGTTCGGAACGGCGCAGTCGAACTGATCCGAACCGATGAACTTCGACTTGTCGAGGCCGAGCTTCGCCCAATCAACCGGCTCGAGGATGCCTTCGGCACAGCCGGCAAGCGCGGTCTGCGTATCGACATCGATCACGTCCCAGGTGATCGCGTTCGCCTCGACCATCGCGCGGATCTTGGCGATTTCACCGTTGTACTCTTCTTCGGTGATCTTTGCGCCGGTGTCCTTCTGGTATGGCTTCATGAAGGCTTCGCGCTGGCTCTCCTGATAGGCGCCGCCCCAGGAGACGATCGTCAATTGATCCTCCGCCGCGGCCGGTGCCGTCCATAGCGCGCCGATGGCGACCGATGCCAACAGCATGCCAGTTACTCTAGTCTTCGCTGTCATTTTCTTGCAGTCTCCCTGTATTGCCGGCCATTGCCGGCGGTTGCACATATTCCGCAGATCCAGACGATGCCGATCGGCGGCCTTCCGTGAGCTTTCCAACTCAGAACGCATCAAGAGCCCGGCAATCTTCCGTCTTCCATCCGACGGAGATCGCAACACCCGGCGACAGCGCCGGCACGCCTTCGGCGTTCGGCACCTTGATGACGAAATCGCTGTTGCCGCAGACCGAGGCGCGCACGCGCGTGTGGTCGCCGAGATAGATCAGTTCTTCCACCTTGCCGCTGAAAATGTTCGGCAGCGTGCCCGGCGCCGGATTGACCCGCACCCGCTCCGGCCGCAGCGACAGCGTCGTGGCGTCGCCCATGCCGACTTTCACCGCCAGCGCCTGGACATTGCCGGCGCCCGGCACTTCGACCTGGCAGCCGACGCCGTTAACGGCGACGATCTTGCCGCGGATCTTGTTGTTCTCGCCGATGAACTGGGCGACGAAGGAGTTCTGCGGCTGCTCGTAGAGATCGCCTGGCGTCGCGAGCTGCTGGATCTCGCCGTCGTTGAACACGGCGATGCGGTCCGACATGGTCAGCGCTTCGCTCTGGTCGTGGGTGACATAGACGACGGTGACGCCGAGATCATGGTGGATATGCTTGATCTCAAGCTGCATCTGCTCGCGCAACTGCTTGTCCAGGGCGCCCAGCGGCTCGTCCATGAGCACCAGTTGCGGTTCGAACACCAGGGCGCGGGCGACGGCGACGCGCTGCTGCTGGCCGCCGGAGAGCTGTCCCGGGCGGCGCTTGCCAAAAGCCGCCAGCTTCACCATCTCCAGCGCGCGCTTGATCTTGGCCTGCTGCTCCGCCTTGGGAATTTTCCGCACTTCCAGCGGGAAAGCGAGGTTCTCCTCCACTGTCATATGGGGGAAGAGGGCGTAGTTCTGGAACACCATGCCGATGTTGCGCTTGTGCGGCGGCATGTTGTCGATGGGACGGCCGTCCAACATGATGCGGCCATGGGTCGGGACCTCGAAGCCGGCCAGCATGAGCAGCGTGGTCGTCTTCCCGGAGCCCGAAGGCCCCAGCATGGTCAGAAATTCGCCGCGGCGGATGCTTAGGTTAAGGTCTTTTACGACCAGCGTTTCGCCGTCATAGCTCTTCTGAATATCGATGAATTGGACGTATTTGTCCTGGCCTGTCGCCATCCCAGCCCCGTAAAGCCCTGTTCCCTCGTGCTCTTTTAGCGCTGCTTTTCCGGCCGCGCCGGGTGTTCCCGGTTGTTCAGCCACAGCTTACATTACTTCTATAAGTCAACGCCGAATGAAATTGGAGTCAAATTTTTTTGCGCTGCAACAAGTAACCTGATGTCCGCGACCATATGGCGCGGGCGGCTCAGCCCCGGTTCTTCCTGATGATGTTGTTGGCCGGGCCGTAGGGGAAGCGGGTGATGTTCTCGTTGCCATCAGGCGTGATCACCAGGATGTCATGCTCCCGGTAGCCGCCGGCGCCGGGCAGGCTCTCGGGCAGCATGATCATCGGTTCCATGGAGACCACCATGCCGGGCTCCAGGACGGTGTCGATGTCCTCGCGCAGCTCGAGCCCGGCCTCCCGCCCGAAATAGTGGCAGAGCACGCCGAAGGAATGGCCGTAGCCGAAGGTGCGGTATTTCAGCAGATCGTGCTCCCGGTAAATCTCGTTGAGCTGCCGGGCGATATCGCTGCATCTGTTGCCGGGCACCAGGAGCTTCTTGCCCTCGTCATGGACGCGGCAGTTGATTTCCCAGAGGCGGAGATGCTCCTTCGACGCCTCCTCGCAGAACAGCGTCCGCTCCAGGGCGGTGTAGTAGCCGGCGATCATCGGAAAGCAATTGAGGCTGAGGATGTCGCCGCGCCTGATCTTGCGCGAGGTGACGGGATTGTGGGCGCCGTCGGTGTTGATGCCCGATTGGAACCAGGTCCAGCTATCCATCAATTCGGCATGGGGATAGGTGCGGGCGATCTCGCGTACCATGGCTTGGGTCGAATGCAGCGCCACCTCATGCTCGGGCACGCCCTCGGCGATGGCCTCGACGCAGGCCGCGCCGCCGATATCGGCGATACGCGCGCCCTGCTTGATGACGGCGATCTCCTCCGCCGATTTGATCATGCGCAGGCGCATGCAGCCGGCGGCGATGTCCACCAGCTTGCTGTCCGGCAGCGCCGCTTTCAGCTTCTCGAAGTTCTGCAGATTGAGGTGATCCCACTCCACGCCCACCGTGCCGCCGTCTTTCACCAGCTCCTTGACGGCGCGGAAATAATTATCGCGCTGCCAGTCGGTGTAGACCCGGTTGTCTGCCCGGGCTGCGGCGCCAGGGCTGGCCGGCATCGATGTTGGCGGAGATCGTGGTTGCAGCGTCCGGTGAAACGACCAGGCCGTAGGGCCGGCCGAACGAGCAATACAGGAAATCGCTGTAGTAGTTGATGTTGTGGATCGAGGTGAACAGGGCGTAGTCGAGCTGGCTTTCCGCCATGTGCCGGCGCAGTTTTTTCAGCCGCGCTTCCATCTCCGCGGCGGAGAAGGTGCCCTTCACCTTCTCGCCGTTATGGATGGTCTTCAGGGCCGGCAGGTCGAGGCTCATATTGGTGGGATTTCCCCGACCCTGATCGTTGCAGGTCAGGCCGCCTGCAATCCCTGGCTCTTCGTCCAATTATAGGTCTCGTCGAGCACGCGGCCGAAGCGGCTTAGCATGTCGGCGATCTGCGCTTCGTTGATGATCAGCGGCGGGCAGAAGGCGAAGGTGTCGCCGACCGGCCGGCCCAGCAGGCCATGCTCCTGGGCGATGCGGCCGCATTGGCCGCCGACCATGAGCGTGGGATCGAAGGCTTCCTTGGTGGCCTTGTTGCGCACCAGCTCCACCCCGGCGATCAGGCCGATGCCGCGCACTTCGCCCACCAGCGGATGATCGGCAAAGCGGCGCAGGCCATTCTGCAGCGCCGGGGACACCCGGCGCACCTGGCTCAGGATATCGCGCTCCTCATAGATCTTCAGGGTCTCGATGGCGACCGCCGCGCTGACCGGATGGCCCGAATAGGTGTAGCCATGGCCGAAGGTGCCGATCTTGCCGCTGTTGTCCCGCAGCGCCTTGTAGATCTTCTCGTTGAACATGACGGCGGAGATCGGCAGATAGGCCGAGGACAGCGCCTTGGCCATGGTCATGATGTCGGGCTGGATGTTGAAGGTCTGGCAGCCGAACATGTTGCCGGTGCGGGCGAAGCCGCAGATCACCTCGTCGGCGATGAACAGGATGTCGTGCTTCTTGAGCACCGCCTGGATCTTCTCGAAATAGCCCTTGGGCGGCAGGATGACGCCGCCGGCACCCTGGATCGGCTCGGCGATGAAGGCGGCGATGGTGTCGGCGCCATGCTCCTGGATCAGCTTCTCCAGATTGGCGGCGCAGCGGCTGGCGAAATCCTCCTCGCTCTCGCCCGGCAGCCCGTTGCGGTAGTAGTGCGGGCAATCGGTGTGGATGAATTTGTCCGGCAATCGGCAGGTCGAAGTCCCGCTGGTTGATCGGGATGCCCATCATGCTGGCGGCGGCGACGGTGACGCCGTGATAGCCGCGCATGCGGCCGATGATCTTCTTCTTCTTCGGCCGGCCGATGGCGTTGTTGTAGTACCAGACCATCTTGACGACGGTGTCGTTGGCCTCGGAGCCGGAATTGCAGAAGAAGGCGTGGGACATCGGCACCGGCGCCATCTTCACCAGCCGCTCGGCCAGCTCGATGATCACGTCCGACGCCTTGTGGCCGAAGCTGTGATAGTAGGGCAGCTTGCGCATCTGCCGCGCCGCCGCCTCGACCAGCCGCTCCTCGCCGAAGCCGAGCGCGGTGCACCAGAGGCCGGCCAGCGTCTCGATATATTCCTTGCCGTTCTCGTCGTAGATGTAGATGCCCTTGCCGTGGCTGATGACCAGCGGCCCTTCGGCCTCATGCTTCACCGCATTGGTGTAGGGATGCAGGTGATAGGCGATGTCGCGCGCCGCGAGCGAGTTGGGCATGACGGTCATAGAGGCCTCTTCCAGCAAAATGGCCCGGGCGCGCCGGCGCCGGGGCCGTTGTCCAGGGAAGCCGCGACTATCGGGGCAATCGGCGCCAAAGTCAAAAAAAGAGCCCCCGAACCATTAGGTCCGGGGGCTCTCGGCCGGCTATGCGCCGGAAACCTAGGCGGCTGACTGGGCGATCTGTGACAGTGAGCTCTCGATGATGCTCATGCCTTCGTCGATGATCGCGTCGGACGCCGTCAGCGGCATCAGGATGCGGATAGTGTTGGCGTAGACGCCGCAGGACAGCAGGATCAGGCCGTTCTGCAGCGCCTTGGTCGTCAGCGCCTTGGTGGCGTCGGCATCCGGCTCGTGGCTGCCGCGGTTCTTCACCAGCTCGAAGGCGATCATGCCGCCGAGATTGCGGATCTCGCCGATCGGCGGCACGTCGTTGCGCTGGGCGATCGCCTTCAGCCTGTTGACCACGCGCTCGCCGATCTTGGTGCTGCGCTCCATCAGCTTCTCTTCCTCGATGACGTCGAGGACCGCGAGACCCGCCGCGCAGCCGATTGGGCTGCCGGCATAGGTGCCGCCGAGGCCGCCGGGGCCGGGCGCATCCATGATCTCGGCCTTGCCCAGCACGCCCGACAGCGGGAAGCCGCCGGCCAGGCTCTTGGCCATGGTGACGAGATCGGGGGCGACGCCGGAATGCTCGATGGCGAACAGCTTGCCGGTGCGCGCGAAGCCGGCCTGGATCTCGTCGGAGATCAGCAGGATGCCGTTGTCGTCGCAGATCTTGCGCAGCTTCTTCATGAAGTCGAACGGCGCGATGTAGAAACCGCCTTCGCCCTGCACCGGCTCGATGATGATGGCGGCAACGCGCGCCGGCTCGACATCGGACTTGAACAGCGTCTCCAGCGCATGCAGCAACTCTTCCACCGTCACGCCATGCACCGTCATCGGGAACGGCACGTGATAGATCTCTGCCGGGAATGGGCCGAAGCCCGCCTTGTACGGCACCACCTTGCCGGTCAGGCCCATGGTCATGAGCGTGCGGCCGTGGAAGGCGCCGGAGAAGGAGATGATGGCCGTGCGCTTCGTATAGGAGCGCGCGATCTTCACGGCATTCTCCACCGCCTCCGCACCCGTGGTGAAGAAGATGGTCTTCGCCGGGCCGGGGAACGGCGCACGCTTGTTGAGCCGCTCGGCCAGCGCGATGAACAACTCATAGGCCACCACCTGGAATGCGGTATGGGTGAATCGCTTCATCTGGTCTTCCACCGCGGCCATCACCTTGGGATGGCGGTGGCCGGTGTTGAGCACGGCGATGCCGCCGGCGAAATCGACATAGCGCTTGCCTTCGACGTCCCACAGTTCGGCGTTTTCGGCGCGATCGGCATAGACGGGCGTGGCGGTGGCTATGCCGCGGGGCACGGCCGCGTTGCGGCGCGACACGAGATCCTGGTTCTTGGCCATGGAGTTTTGACCTCAGTTGGGGAGATTGGAATTCTGCAGGGACGGCAGCTTAACCGTTTTTCTCCGGAAGGAAAACGGTGCGGGAAACGGCCGGAAACTCAAGCGGATAGCGCCCGGAAAACGGCGGCAGGGATTCTCTCCGCCGCTACGTCCTTCGCATGATTCATCATCGGCCGATGGATTGGTTATCGTCGAAAATTTGAACGATTTACTTCCAATAAATACTAATGGGCCGTAAATTAAACCATATTAGGATCAATAAATCTTTCTCAATATAATAATATTGCTTGAGTCTTTCGTAACACGTATCGTTGCATAGTCTTGGCGAATACTTCGGTGTTCGAGGAACTCCGGGTGGGGCGAGAATGTGGGCAAAAATGCCTGCGCCGCCGCAACCGGTCGGGTGGGTGGAAACGGGCGTAGCTGGCGCGCAGGGGGTCGGGAAGGACCATTGCGGGCCGCGATTGTATCTGCAGCGTGGCGCGGCTTTTGAAAGCACGCCGCGTCATGGCAATCGGGATACGCCCCGTACAGACGGAGAACGGGTCCGATGACCAAGATGCACGGGGCCAAGGGGCCAGGGGCAACGCCGAAGAAGGTCCATAAGGGCCATTCTTGGGACTATGTCGCCGGCACAGACGGCAATGACGTCATTCGAAGGAGGCCGCGGCACGCAGATCGTCGATGCGGGCGCCGGCAATGACAGCGTCAGCGGCGGCAGCGGCCGTGATCTCCTGTTCGGCGGCAGCGGCAACGACCAGCTGGCCGGCGGCAAGCGCGGCGACATGGTCTTCGGCGGCAGCGGCAACGATCTGCTCGATGTCGCAGCCAATGGCCACCACCACCACGGCAATGGCGCTGACGCGCTTTTCGGCGACGGCTATGAAAGTTTCGGCGACCTGCTGAGCGGCAAGAAAGTCGCCGCGCCTGGCAATGATACGATCCGCGGCGGCAACGGCAGCGATGTGATCTTCGGCGACAACGGCAACGGCGGTTCGGCCGGCGGCAACGACCTTATCGAGGGCGGCCGCGGCAGCGATCTTCTGTTCGGCGAAGGCGGCAACGACACGATCGTCGGCGGCCGCGGCTTCGACATCATGGATGGCGGCGCCGGCGCGGATGTCTTCGTCTTCAACACGGACGACAATTCCAACGGCTGGGGCGCGGACCTGATCCGGAACTTCGTCCAGGGCCAGGACAGGATCGACCTGACGGGCGCCCTGGGCGATGTGACGTTCAAATGGTGCGACACAAAGCCGACGGCCTATGGCGTCTGGTACATGCAGAAGGGCGGTTGCACCCTGGTCTGCGTCGACCTCGACGGCAACCCAAAGACCGTCGACATGATGATCCGCGTCGAGGGCAAGATCCAGCTTTGCGCCGACGACTTCAGGACAGCCGGACAGCAGCCGCCGAATCCCAACACGCCGCCGGTGGCCAGTAACGACACCGCCGCGACGAACGAGGACACGGCCGTAACGGTCAATGTGCTGGCCAACGACAAGGACGCCAATGGCGATGCCCTGACCGTGACCGGCGCCTCCGCTCTGCACGGCGCGGTGACGATCAATGCAGGCGGGACGCTGACCTATACGCCCGTGGGCAACTACAATGGCGGCGACACCATTACCTATACGATCAGCGACGGGAAGGGCGGCACGGCCACCGGTTCCGTTGCTGTTACAGTAGCTGCGGTGAATGACGGTCCCGTTGCGGTTGGCGATAAGGCGACGGTGAACGAAGATACCGCCGTCACCGTCAATGTGCTGGGCAATGACAGCGATGTGGATGGCGACAAGCTATCGGTCACCGCCGCCGCTGCCGGCCATGGCACGGTCACCGTCAATTCCGACGGCACGCTGACCTACAAGGGCGATGCCAATTTCAACGGCAGCGACACGATCACCTACAGCATCAGCGACGGCAAGGGCGGCAGCGCCACGTCGACCGTCGCGGTGACGGTCAACGCCGTCAATGACGGCCCGGTTGCGGGCGCCGACAAGGCGTCGACGAACGAGGATATGGCGGTCATCGTCAATGTGCTGGGCAATGACAGCGATGTGGACGGCGACAAGCTGTCGGTCACCGGCGCTTCCGCCGGTCATGGCTCCGTGGTCGTCAACGCCGACGGCACGCTGACCTACAAGGGCGATGCCAATTTCAACGGCAGCGACACGATCACCTACAGCATCAGCGACGGCAAGGGCGGCAGCGCCACCTCGACGGTCGCGGTGACGGTCAGCGCCGTGAACGACGGCCCGGTTGCCGGCGCCGACAAGGCGTCGACGAATGAAGACACCGCGGTTACCGTCAATGTGCTGGGCAATGACAGCGATGTGGATGGCGATACGCTGTCGGTGACCGGCGCTACCGCCGCCCACGGCTCCGTGGTCATCAATGTTGACGGCACGCTGACCTACACGCCGGATACGAACTACAACGGCACCGACACGATCACCTACAGCATCAGCGACGGCAAGGGCGGCAACGCCACTTCGACGGTCGCGGTCACGGTCACCGCCGTGAACGATGCCCCGGCTGCTAACGACGACAGCGCCCTGACGAACGAGGATACTTCCGTCACCGTCAATGTGCTGGGCAATGACGGCGATGTGGACGGCGACGGCCTATCGGTCACCGGCGCCTCCGCCGGGCATGGCACCGTGGTCGTCAACGCCGACGGCACGCTGACCTACACGCCGAACGCCAACTACAGCGGCGGCGACACGATCACCTACAGCGTCAGCGACGGCAAGGGCGGCTCCGATAGCGCCACCGTCGACGTCACCGTGACTCCCGATAATGACGGGCCGGTGGCGCAGAAAGACAGCGTCACGACATCGGAAGACTCCGAAGTCACGGTCAATGTGCTTGATAACGACAGCGATCCCGAAGGCAACGGCCTGTCGGTGACCGGCGCCTCGGCGCTCCATGGCGGCGTGGTCATCAATGAAGACGGCACGCTGACCTACACGCCCGATGCGAACTATCACGGCAGCGACACGATCACCTATACGGTCAGCGACGGCGAGGGCGGCACCGCCAGCGCCACCGTGGCCGTGACGGTCAATTCGGTCAACGACGCACCGGTGGCCGGCGACGACTCCGTCTCGACCAATGAGGACAGCAGCGTCACCGTCAATGTCCTGGGGAACGACTCCGATGCTGACGGCGACAGCCTGACGGTGACCGGCGCCTCGGCGCTGCATGGCACGGTCACGGTCAATGCCGACGGCACGCTGACCTATACGCCTGACGCCAACTACCATGGCGGCGATACCATCACCTACAGCGTCACCGACGGCCAGGAAGCGACTTCCAATGCCCAGGTGGATGTCACGGTCGTTTCGGTGAATGACAATCCCGTGGCCGGCGACGATGCCGCCACCACCGATGAGGATACGAGCGTCACGATCACGGTGCTGGGCAATGATGGCGATGTCGACGGCGACCTCATCACGGTCACCGGCGCCACGGCCGGCCATGGCACGGTCACGATCAATGCCGACGGCTCGCTGACCTATAAGGGCGATGCCGATTTCAACGGCACCGACAGCATCTCCTACAAGATCGACGACGGCCATGGCGGCAGCGCCACGGCGACCGTGGCGGTGACGGTCGATGCCGTCAACGATGCGCCGGTCGCCAAGAACGACGCGACTGCCGTCGACGAGGACAGCTCTGTCACCATAAATGTGCTGGCCAATGACGGCGATGTGGACGGCGACGCTCTCTCAGTCACCGGCGCCTCCGCCGCCCATGGCACGGTCACGGTGAATGGGGATGGCACGCTGACCTACAAGGGCGATGCCAACTTCAACGGCAGCGACACGATCACCTACAGCATCGGCGACGGCAAGGGCGGCAGCTCCAGCGCCACCGTTGCCGTGACGGTCAATGCGGTCAACGACGCGCCGGTCGCCGCCGGCGATGCCGCGGTCACCGACGAAGACACCGCGGTCACTGTCAACGTGCTCGGCAATGACGGCGATGTTGACGGCGACACGCTCGCCGTCACCAAAGCCTCGGCCGCCCATGGCACGGTCGCGATCAATGGCGACGGCACGCTGACCTACACGCCGGTGGCGAATTACAATGGCACGGATACGATCACCTACAGCATCAGCGACGGAAAGGGCGGGACGTCCAGCGCGTCCGTGGCGGTCACGATCAATTCGGTCAACGACGCGCCGGTAGCCAAGAACGATACAGCCACGGTGAACGAAGACAGCCTGGTGCGCATCGCCGTTCTGGCCAATGACAGCGACGTCGACGGCGACAAGCTCACGGTCACCGGCGCTTCGGCGGAACATGGCACTGTCATCGTCAACAAGTCAGGCGCGATCGACTATATGCCGGGCACGAACTACAACGGCTCGGACACGATCACCTACAGCATCAGCGACGGCAAAGGCGGCAGCACGACCGCGACGGTGTCTGTCACCGTCAATTCGGTGAACGACTTGCCGACCGCCGGCGGCGACACGGCGACGACCGACGAGGATACGGCGGTCACCGTCAATGTGCTGGCGAATGACGGCGATGTCGACGGCGACAAGCTGTCGGTCACCGGCGCCACAGCGCTGCATGGTTCTGTTGCGATCAACGGTGACGGCAGCCTGACCTATACGCCGGGCGCGAACTACAACGGCCCGGACACCATCACCTATACGGTCAGCGACGGCCATGGCGGCGGCGCCACCGGCTCGGTCGCCGTAACCGTGAACAGCGTCAACGACGTGCCTGTTGCCAAGAACGATGCGATCAGCGTCGATGAGGACAACGGCATCACTTTCGGCGTTCTCGGCAACGACAGCGATGCGGATAACGATGCGCTCACCGTCACCGGCGCCACCGCTGGCCATGGTACGGTCACCGTCAATGGCGACGGAACCCTGAGCTACAAGGGCGATGCCAACTACAACGGCACCGATACGATCACCTACAGCATCAGCGACGGCAAAGGCGGCACCTCGACTGCAACGGTCGCCGTCACCGTCAACTCGGTCAACGATCTGCCCACGGCGGGCAACGACTCAGCCGTGACCGATGAAGATACGCCGGTCACCATCAATGTGCTGGCGAACGACGGCGATGTGGATGGCGATGCGCTATCCGTCACCGGCGCGTCGGCCCTGCATGGGACTGTCACGATCAATGGCAATGGCAGCCTGACCTATGCGCCGTCGGCCAACTACCACGGCCCCGACACCGTCACCTATACGATCAATGACGGTCACGGCGGCACCGCCACGGCGACCGTCGCCGTCACCGTCAACAGCGTCAACGACCTGCCGGTGGCCGGCAACGATGCCGTCGGCATCGACGAGGATAACGGCGTCACCTTCGGCGTCCTCGGCAATGATAGCGACGTGGACGGCGACACGCTCACGGTGACCGGCGCGACCGCCGGCCATGGCCAGATCGTCGTCAACAGCGATAACACGCTGACTTATATGCCGGACGCCAACTTCAATGGCACGGATAGCGTCACCTACACGATCAGCGACGGCAATGGCGGAACAGCAACCGCCACCGTGACGATCACGGTCAACCCCGTGAACGATCCGCCGGTCGCGATCGCCGACTTTGCCGTCACAAATGAAGATACGCCGCTCAATATCGACGTCCTTGCCAACGATTCGGATGTCGATGGCGATGCGCTGAGCGTGACCGAGGCCGCGGCGGCCCACGGCACCGTGACGATCAATGGCGACGGCACGCTGCATTATGCGCCGGTTGCGAACTTCCATGGCGCCGATATCATCACCTACACGGTCAGCGACGGCCAGGGCGGCACCGACACGGCGACGGTCATGGTCACCGTCAATTCCGTGAACGATCTGCCGGTCGCCAACGGCGACACTGCCGTGGTCAACGAAGACGGCCTGGTGCGCATCGCCGTTCTCGCCAACGACATGGATGTGGACGGCGACCAGCTCACGGTCACGGGAGCATCGGCCGTCAACGGCACTGTTGTCGTCAACGCCAACAACTCGATCGACTATTTCCCGAACGCCGATTTCTACGGCACCGACCGCATCACCTATACGGTCAGCGACGGTAATGGCGGCACGGCGACGGCGACGGTCACGGTCACCGTGAATCCCGTCAATGACGCGCCCGTGGCCAATGGCGAGGTCTGGTACGTTACGACCACCGCCAGTACGACGTTCACCGCGGATAAGCTGCTGGCGAATGACAGCGACCGCGACGGCGGCCAGCTGCAGATCACCGCCATCAATGGCGCCGCTATCGGCACGCCGGTCACTCTGGACAACGGCGTCATCCTGACGCTGCTGGCGGGCGGTAACATCCAGATGCTCGCGCCCTCGCTGGCAATGGCGCCGACGACGGCCACTTTCACCTATACGATCAGCGACGGCATCGCGATGGCGACCGCGACCTCGACGATAAGCCTGATCCAGACGGGTTCGGGCATCGACATCCTCAACATTGCGGGCAGCACCGGCGGCGCAGACGCGTCCACCTCGACTTATATCGACGTCCGCTCGAATGGCGACAAGGTCACGGGATCAGCGGGACAGGATGTGCTGTTCGGCGACAGCGGCAACGACTCGCTGAGCGGCGGCGGCGGCAATGACGCGCTGGCCGGCGGCAGCAACAACGACACCCTCGCCGGAGATGCGGGGAACGATACGATCGGCGGCGGCGCCAACAACGATGTCATCAATGGCGGGGCCGGCAGCGAAGACATGATCGACTTCTCCGATGCCGCAGGCGCAATCAGCTTCACGCTTGTACAGAGCGCCGCCGCCACGAATGTCACATTGGCGGGCGGATTGGGCATCGACAGTTATTCGAACATCGAAGGCGTGATCGGTTCGAGCTCCGCTGACGTGCTGAACGGCAGCGCCGCGAACGACATCTTGCGCGGCGGCGGCGGCAACGATGCGATCAACGGCAATGCCGGCCAGGACATCATCGACTTCTCCGATGCGACCGGCGCCCTCGACTTCACCCTGGTCCAGAGCGGCTCGGCAACGGTGTTCGCCGCCGCCGGCCTCGGCAGCGACAGCTACAGCAATATCGAAGGCGCGATCGGCGGCAGCTTCAACGACACGATGTCGGGCTCGTCTGCTGGCGATATCCTGCGCGGCGGCCTGGGATCCGACCAGATCTCCGGCGGCCTGGGGGCCGACAAACTGCGCGGCGGCATGGGCGCCGATCTGCTCACCGGCGGCACCGGCGCCGACCGCTTCGAGTATGTGAATGGCGATCTCGCGGGCACGCCCACCGATACCATCAGCGATTTCCAGGCCGGCGCCGGCGGCGACGTGCTGGATATCGCGGAGCTGCTGGTGGGCTATTCCGGCAGCGGCCTGCAGAACTTCGTGCAGGTGATCGACACCGGCGATGGCAACACGCTGGTCCGCGTCGATATCGACGGCAGCGCCACCACCTACGGGTTCCAGAACACTGTGGTGCTGACGGGCGTCAGCGGCCTTACGCTGACCGATATGGTCACCAACGGGAATTTGGACGTCACGGTCTAGGGTTGACGCGTTCCGGCGCCGTGCGCTGCATCCGCAGTGCACGGCGCTTCCATTTTCCGCCGGCCTGATTCACGTTCCGCTGCGGGGATCCAGCGCGTCGCGCAGCCCGTCGCCCAGCAGATTGCAACAGATCACCGTCACGAAGATGCAGCCGCCGGGCCAGATCGCCAGCGCCGGCGAGGACCAGATCATCTCCTGCGCGTTGGTCAGCATGCCGCCCCAGCTCGCCAGCGGCGGCTGGATGCCGAGGCCGAGGAAACTCAGCACGGACTCCAGCAGGATCGCGCCGCCGACCGTGAGCGTCATCGCAACGACAATCGGCCCGGTCACGTTCGGCAGGATGTGGGTCAAAATGATGCGCAGAGGGCGGGCGCCGAGCGCCTGCGCGGCGCGGACGAACTCCCGCTCCCGCAATGACAGGGTGGCGCCGCGCACCAGCCGCGCCACTGTGGTCCAGCCGACCAGCGAGATGATGATGGCGATACGCCAGAAATCCGCCGCCGTCGAATTCGGCAATGGCACGCGGCAAGCCGAGCTTGCCCAGATCCACGGCCGCCAGCACGATCAGCAGCGGCAGCAGCGGCAGAGCGATGATGCCGTCGGTGAAGCGCATGAGGCATGAATCAAACCGCCCGCCGAAATAGCCGGCGATCAGCCCGATCACCGTGCCGATGGCGGCGGCGCAGATGGCGATGGTGACGCCGATCGCCAGCGAGACCCGGCCGCCCTCCAGCAGGCGCAGCAACAGATCGCGCCCGGCCTCGTCGGTGCCCAGCGGGTGCGCCGCCGACGGCGGCGCGAAGCGGCTGAGCAGATCGACGGCGGCGGGATCGATTCCCAGCAGACGGCCGATCAGCGGTCCGCAGAGGATCAGCAGCACCAGCATTACGAGGACGGCGGCGCTGGCGACCGTCTGCGGCCGCGCCAGCAGGCGCCGCCAGAGGCTGCGATGGAAGCGCGGGCCGGCAGCCTTCGCCGCCGACGCGGCGAGCTCGACCGCTGAAGGGGGCTGCAGGCTCATCGCAGGCGTATCCTGCGGATCGAGCGCGGCATAGGCGATATCGGCCGCGAGATTCGCCAGCAGCACGGTCGTCGTCGCCAGCAGCAGCCCGACCATGGCCAGGTTGTAGTCGCTGCCGAGAATGGCGTCGTAGATCGTCTTGCCCATGCCCAGATAGGCGAACATGGTCTCGGTGATCAGCGCGCCGGAGAACAGCGTGCCGAAATCCAGCGCCAGGATGGTGACGATGGGGATCATCGCGTTGCGCAGGGCATGGCCGTAGAGAAGCTGCAGACCGCCGACGCCCTTGGCCCGGGCGGTGCGGATGTAATCCTGCCGCAAGGCCTCGATCATCGATGCGCGCACATAGCGAAGCTGCGCCCCCACCGTCGCCAGCGTCAGGGTCATGACCGGGAGAACCAAATAGTACAGGCGATCGCCCAGTCCGGTCGCGCCGCTCGTCGCCATGCCGCTGGCCGGCAAGATCCGCAGCTTCACCGCGAACAGGATGATCAGAAGGATCGCCAGCCAGAAGGGCGGCATCGAGATGCCGGCGAAGGCGGCGAGATTGATCATGCCGGCGCGGCCTGAATGGGGCTTGGCGGCGGCAAACACGCCGGCGGGCAGGGCGATAGCGAAAGCGCAGGCGAGGCTGGCGCCCATCAGCACCAGCGTGTTGGCCAGGCGCGGCCCCAGCACATCCAGAACCGGCACCAGATGCAGCCGCGAATAGCCGAAATCGCCCTGCAGCGCGGCGCCGAGCCACGTGGCGTATCGGGCCAGCAGCGGCCGGTCCAGGCCATAGAGTGCCTTCAGCCGCGCCAGATCGGCGGGAGTCAGGTTCGGATTGGAGGTCACCATCAGATCGATGGGATCTCCGGGCATCAATCCCATCAGCCCATAGACAACGAACGACATGATCAGCAGGACGACAGCGGATTCGATCAGCCGCCGGGTGAGAAAGCTCAGCATCGGCGCAGGTTCAGGCGTCGCGGCTCATCTGGTGTCCGTCGTCGCGGCGCCGCTAATCATTGATCGCCCAATCCTCCGACCACAGGGTCGAGCCGTATTGATGGCCCGTCGGCCGCACGCCCGACAGCCACTTCGGCAGGATGAAAGCCTGGGAGCGGAAATAGAGCGGCAGGTCCGGCAGCTCCTCGGCATAGAGCTGCTGCAGTTGGTGCCACATCGCCCCGCGCTTCTCGCGGTTGGGTTCGACTTCCAGGCAATCGATCAGATCGTCGAAGGCCGGATTCTTGAAGCCGCCATAGTTCTGCCCGGCGCCGCCGTTCTCCTTGGTGGGGATCATCGTGGAATGCAGCGTGGTGAAGGGCACGTTTTCCGGCGAGCTCAGGAACGCGAACAGCACCAGCCCCGAAAATTGCCGATCGCTCAGCGTCTGGCCGAACAAGACGCGCGCCGGCTCGTTCTTGATCCGCACATCGGCGCCAATGGCTTTCCACTGGCTCTGCAGCACCTGCTCCACCAGTTCCCGCGTGCGGTCGCCGGCCGTGGTCATGAGATCGAGCTGCAGCGCTTCGCCGGCGGCGTTGTGGCGCAGGCCGTCATCGCCGAGTTTCCAGCCGGCCTCGTCCAGCAGTTGGGCCGCCTGCGCCGGATCGTGGGCGTATTGCCGCACCTCCGGCGTGAAGATCCAGTCCAGCGGGCTGACATTGGTCAGCGCCACTTCCTGCCGGCCGCCGAATAGCTGTTGCGTGATCGCCGCGCGATCGAGCGCATAGAGCAGCGCCTGCCGCACCCGCTTGTCGCCGAGGACCGGATTGTCGTGATTGGGCGTCAGATGTTCGTAGAACAGCACGGGCTTATAGATGATGTTGTACTCGCTGCCGTGCCGCTGCTCGAAAGCGATCGCCTGATCGATGGTCAGGCCGGCCTCGCCGGAGATGTAGTCGATGGCGCCCGACAGTAGATTGGCCTCCAGTGCGGCGGTGTTCTCCACCGTCTTGATGACGATGCGCTTGATTTGCGGCGCCTTGCCCCACCAGGTGGGGTTTGCTTCCAGCACGATGTCGGCGCCCGGCTCCACCTGCGTCACCCGATAGGGCCCGAACCAGAGTCCGGGGTTGGTCGGGTCGGTCACATACCTGCTGCGCTTGGGATACTCGGCGGGATCGGCGAAGGCCTCGCGCTCCAGATGGGCCGGCACGAGCTGGAAATCGTTGATGCCCGCATAGTTCGAAATCGACGCGGTCGAAATGCATCGTGAAGGTCTTCTTGTCGATTACGTCGATCTTGAGGATGCGCTTATAAAGTTCCGCATTGCTGATGCCGCTCTGGGGATGCTTGCCCACTTCATAGGTGAACAGGACATCGTCGGTGGTGATCGGCGTGCCGTCGCCCCAGGTGGCGTTGGGCTGGATCGCATAGGTGACGGCAATGCCCTTGCCGCGCAGCGCCGGGTCCATGGTCTTGCACATCGGACGCTCGGCCATCGCGGCCTGGGCCTCCGGCGGGATCTCCTCGACCTTGGCGCTGCCTTTTTCGAGCGCCGGCAGCTCGGTGCAGAGCATGCAGATCAACTGCCAATTCTCGTCATAGGTGGTGAAGGGCCGCATGGTGAAGCCCAGGACGTAGCTCTTCGCCAGCATCGAATTCGATGTTCGGGTGCAGCGTCGACGGATATTGGGTGACGCCGATGACCAGCTGATCGCGGCCGGCGGCCGGCGGGCTCCACAAGCCCGCGCCGATCGTCAGCAGCAGCGCGAATGGGACTGCTGTCCGCCGCCAGGCCAAGGTGATTCGCCAGCCATGCCATCCCGCCATCGTGTCGAAGCCCTTCCGACCTTGCGTTCTTGCCGCTGAGAGTAATCCGTGGGAGCGTCTCCTGTCATCGCCCCATTGGGTCATCGCCCCTTTGGGTCATCGCTCCCGCAACGGGGAGTATCGTGGAAGCGCCAATGCCAGTATCGGTCAAAGTCCCGCCTTTGATTCGCAATGTGGTGGCCGTTGGCCTTGTCGGGCTTGCGGCCGGGATCCTGGTCTGGCTCGTCATCAGCTTCGTCTGGGAACCGCTGATCGGATTGGATGCCCATGCTTCAATTGCCGGCTGGGATCTGTCCTTTGGCCATCTCACCCTGGTTCCCGGCTTCATATTCGGCAATGCGGTCGGCCTTGCGCTGGTGCGGTTCGGGCTGGTCAGCGCCGGCCGAGCCGTGGCCTACATCGCCGCGGCAACGGTCTCGAATTTCATCGCCACGAATTTTGCCGCGAACATGATCGACACGATCGACAGCGCGGCGTTCCTGGGCATGGCGGCCGGATTGATCGGCGCGGCCTGTCTGACAATGTCGTCGCTGGCGCTCCTGCCGTCTACGCGGCAACTCTGGCCATGCCTGCTGATGGTGGCGGCGGGAACGGCGCTGGGCGCCTTGCTCCATGTTGCCATCGAGGACAACAGTTCCTGGGGCCGGGGATTCCTGCTGCTCTATGGTTTCTGGCAAGCCGGCTATGGCGCGGCGCTGGGAACGGCGCTGCCGCGGCGATCCCCGGCCTAAGCTTGCGCGGCGACCTTGCCGCCATGGGCTGACGACCAGCCCTCGGGATTCTCCAGAAAAGCGCGAACTTCCGTGGCGTCCGGCCCGCTCAGCAGACCGGTAGCCTTCGCCGCCTCCAGCATATCCCACCAGGTGGCGAGGCCGTGCAGCTTGACGCCGAGTTTGCCCAGGGTCTCCAGGCTTTGCGGGAAGATGCCATAATGAAACACGACGAAGGCATGGGCAATCTGGCCGTCGCCGTCGCGAATGGCGTTGACGAAGTTCACCTTGCTGCCGCCGTCGGTGGCCAGGTCTTCCACCAGCAGGCAGCGCGCACCGGCTTTCATGTCGCCTTCGATCTGCGCGCCGCGGCCGAAGCCCTTCGGCTTCTTGCGGATATAGAGCATGGGCAGGTCGAGCAGATCGGCGATCCAGGCGGCGAAGGGTATGCCCGCGGTCTCGCCGCCGGCGACGGCATCGAGCGATTCGAATCCGACCTCGCGCTCGATCAACCCGACGGCGAGTTCCATGATCTTCCGCCGCGCGCGGGGGAAGGAGATGATCTTGCGGCAGTCGATATAGACGGGGCTGGCGCGGCCGGAAGTCAGGATGAAGGGCTGTTGCGGCCGGAAATGCACGGCGGCAATCTCCAGCAGGATGCGCGCGGTCGTACGGGCGGCATCGGCGGCGAAGCTCGAATCGGCGGTCAACGGCGTCTCCCTGGAAAATCGCGACCTTCCTAACGGCAATCGGCGCGGGCTGCAATGCGGCTTTCGCGGCGTTCGCGGCTCATGACGCATCGGCGATCCACGCA
This sequence comes from uncultured Alphaproteobacteria bacterium, assembly GCA_963851215.1. Classification (GTDB taxonomy): domain Bacteria; phylum Pseudomonadota; class Alphaproteobacteria; order Dongiales; family Dongiaceae; genus DATKFM01. Next base: position 86,100 of record CAWKOG010000017.1, on the reverse strand, counting down.
TAGACTTAAGGATAGAACACTGATTCGGAGGTGGCCTCATGGCCGATGTCATCGAGCTGACGCGCGACGGCGATCTGGCATTCGTCGTGCTGAACCGGCCCGACAAATTGAACGCTCTGGACAAGGCGATGTGGCGGCGGCTGTCGGCCGTGATGGATGAGATCGCCGCGGATGACGGCGTTCGCTGTGTCGTCATCAGGGGCAATGGCGCGGCCTTCGGCGCCGGCGCCGATCTGGCGGAGTTCGCGACGGAGCGGCATACGCCCGCAGCGGCCGAGGCCTATGCCGGCATTATGGGCGATGCGCTGCTCGCCATGCGCGCCTGTGCCGTGCCGACTCTGGCGCAGATCCACGGCGCGTGCGCGGGCGCCGGGCTGGAAATCGCCATCCACTGCGATATCAGGCTGGCGGCGGCGGGCAGCCGCTTCGGCATTCCGATTCAGCGCATGGGCGTCGGCCTGCCCTATCCGGAGCTGGCGGCGCTGGCGGAATTGGTCGGCGCGGCGACAGCGTTGGAGATCCTGCTGGAAGGCCGCATGTTCGACGCGGCGGAAGCGCGGGAGAAAGGCTTGGTCACTCGTGTTATTCCCGACGACCGCCTGGCGGAGGAAGCGCTGGCGGCGGCGCGGCGGATCGCCGATGGCGCGCCGCTCTCCCATCGCTGGCACAAGCGAGCGGTTCGCCGGCTGCTCGATCCGCGTCCGCTGTCGGTGGCGGAGTTGCGGGAAGGCTATGCCATTTGCGGTAGCGATGATTACCGGAATGGCGTTCAGGCTTTTCTGGCGAAGTCGCGGCCGCTGTTTCACGGCCGCTGAACGATTTGCCGTAATCCGCGCTTAATCCGGGAATCGGAAGATGGTGGAAGAGTTTATGTTTGGTTGGGGCGCTTGTTGGCGTTAGAATTATCCCCAATATAAGCTATGTAAGGTCGGGAGGTTGTCGTGGGGTTTAAGCGTTTTTGGCCAATGTATCTGCAAGCGCATCAGCGGGCGGGGACTCGCGTCCTGCACTATATCGCGACCGCGATCGGCGTTTCCGGGGCTGTCATTGCGCTGGCAACAGGTATTTTTTGGCTGTTCCCGCTGGGCATCGCCCTGGGTTATGTGGTCGCCGTGCTGTCGCATTGGACCATCGAAGGCAATCAGCCGCTGATCTTGGTTAATCCGTTCTGGGGTGCAGTTTCCGATATCCGCATGTGCTTTCTGGCGTTGACCGGTCAGCTCGAGGCCGAGGCGATGCGCCAGGGCGTGATGCTGGAAACCCGTGGCGATAAGCAGGGCGATGTGGCGCCTGCGGTCCGCGATTAGCGGCCTGTAATTCATCAATTCAGGATTGGGTTGTTGGCTGCCTCCACGGAGACGGGGGATGGCGGTTTTCTGTCACGGGGCTCGAACCCGGCCGCTTGACTCCGATATCGTCTCCGGCTCTAATAGAACAAAACAAGAACATATAAGACCATCAGATATCAGGCGGGCGGGTTTGCCTGCCGGCCGGGACGGAAAACCATGTTGGAATTGCCTGCAGAAAATAAGGTGGAAGAGAAAAAGCGCCCCGATATCGGCCAGTTGCGTCAGCAGCTCCGGGTCCTGGAACGGGCCGGCGGGCAGCCGCGGCCGGCTTATCCCCTGGGCCTGCCGGCGCTGGACCGGGCCCTGGGGGGCGGTCTGGCCACCGGTTGCCTCCATGAGGTGATCGGCACGGCCGGCGATGGAGCGGCGACAGGCTTTGTGGCCGCCCTGGCTGCCGGAGTGGCGGGCGGGCGGGGCGCCATCCTCTGGTGCCTGCCCCGGCCCGATCTCTATGGACCGGGTCTGGCGGCGGCCGGGCTGGATCCGGCGCGGCTGATCCTGGCGACCACGGAACGGACGGCCGATGGCCTGTGGGCGATGGAGGAGGGAGCGCGGTGCGGCGCCCTCGCCGCCGTGGTGGGCGAGGTGGACCGGCTTTCCCTGACGGCGGCCCGGCGGCTGCAGCTGGCCAGCGAGACCGGCGGCGTGACCACCTTCCTGCTGCGCACCGGCGTGTCCGCCGACGGCGCGGCGGCGGTGGCCGCCACCCGCTGGCGCATTACCGCGGCGCCCGGCGGCGAAGGGATAGGCGGCGGTTCTCAACCCTGGCTGGACGCTCCCTGCTGGCAGGCGGAACTGCTGCGCTGCCGCGGCGGCCGGCCGGGGACCTGGACCCTCTCTTGGCAGGAAGGAGCATGGCGCCATGCGGCGGGTGATCTCGCTATGGCTGCCCCGGTTCGCGACGGACCGGCTGCGGCACAAGCTGGGGCGTGACGCGGCCAGCGCGCGCCGGTCCGCCTCGCCGCTGGTGACGATGCGGGAGGTGGCGGGCCGCGCCATCCTGACGGCGGTCGACGAGCGGGCCGCGGCCGGCGGAGCCGCGCCTGACATGCCGCTGGCCGATGCGCGGGCGCTGCTGCCGGAGTTGCAGATCCATCCGGCCGATCCGGCCGGCGATGGCGCGATGCTGCGGCGGCTGGCGGACTGGGCGACCCGCTACACCCCCTGGACGGCGGCGGAGACAGCCGAGGAAGGCCTGAACGCCGGCGGCGGCGCAGGGCTCTGGCTCGATATCACCGGCTGTGCCCATCTGTTCGGCGGCGAGGCGGCGCTCTTGTCCGATCTGCTGCTGCGGCTGGAGCGGTTCGGCTATCGCGCCCGCGCCGCTGTCGCCGATACGCCGGGCGCCGCCTGGGCGGTTTCCCGCTTCATCGATGGCCGGCCCAGCATGACGCTGGAAAAAATTCTTGGCGGCCGCGGCTGGATCGTGCCGGAGGATGTGTCGCGCCCGGCGCTGGACCGGCTGCCGGTGGCGGCGCTTCGTCTGCCGCCGGCGATGGCGGCGGAGCTGGAGCGGCTGGGGCTCTATGCTATCGGCGATCTGCTGGGCTTGCCGCGGGCCGGGCTGGCGCGGCGCTTCGGCGGTCTGCCGCTGCGGCGCCTGGAGCAGGCCCTCGGCGGCATCGACGAGCCGATTTCGCCCGCGCCGCCGGCGGCCCTCTTCCGCAGCTTCCAACCGCTGGCCGAGCCGATCAGCACCGCCGAGTCCATCGCCACGGTGCTGCAGCGGCTGCTGCATGATCTCTGCCGCCGGCTGGAGAAGGCGCAACAGGGCCTGCGGCGGCTGGAGCTTGCCCTCTACCGCGTCGATGGCAGCCTGCAGCGGCTGGCCATCGGCACCAGCCGGCCGAGCCGCGACGCCGCGGCCCTGCAGCGGCTGTTTGCGCAACAGATCGAAAAGATCGACCCCGGCTTCGGCATCGAGGCGATGGCGCTGGCGGCGGCGAAGACGGAACCGCTGACCGCGCTGCAGATGGTGCTGAAGAAATCCCTCCCCCTACCCCCTCCCGCGAGGGGAGGGGAAAGAAGCCAGAGCGCTCCTCTTTCCCTCCCCCCTTGCGGGGGAGGGTTAGGGAGGGGGGTTGAGACCAAAGAGTTGGCTCTTGCGCCGCTGATCGACACCCTCGCCAACCGCCTGGGCTTCGCCAATGTCCGCCGCCTCGTGCCGCGGGAGAGTCACATCCCCGAGCGCGCGGTGGCCGCCGTCGCGCCGTTCGCCGAGGGACAGGCGTCGGCCTGGCCGCCCTTGCCGCCGCGGCCGCTGCGGCTGTTCCCGCGGCCCCATCCGGTCGAGGCGATGGCGCTGCTGCCCGACCATCCGCCGATCATGTTCCGCTGGCAGTCGCGCCTGCACCGCGTCCGCCGCGCCGAAGGGCCGGAGCGCCTGGAGCCGGAATGGTGGCGGCCGGAAGATTCATCGCGGCGCTGGCGCGATTACTTCCGCGTCGAGGGCGAGGACGGCCGCCGCTTCTGGCTGTTCCGCGAAGGCCTGCCGCCGGAGGACGGCCGCTGGTACCTGCATGGATTGTTTTCGTGAATAGCTGGCTGCAATGGAGGAGGAGCTCATGGCGCTCGGCACGATGAATTATCTGGCGCTCACCTTGCGCAATCTCAGGGTTTCCGAAGCGGCGTTCTACGCGCCGGTGCTGGAATTCCTCGGCTACGCCAAAGTGGAGGACAGCCCGGAGATGACGCTGTGGTTGTCCGACGCCAGTTTCTGCTCGATCAATCTCTGGCAGGCGAAGCCGGATCTCGCGGGCGTGACCCATCAGCGCTACGCGCCGGGCTTCCATCATTTCGCCTTCAACGCCGACAGCCGGAAGGAGGTCGACGATCTGCATAAGCTGCTGCGCAAGATCAGCGCCACCGTGATCGATACGCCGGCCGAGTACGAATATGTGCGCGGCTATTACGCCGTCTACTTCGCCGACCCCGACGGCATGAAGTTCGAACTCGTGCATATCCCGCCGGAAGCGTTTGCGTAGGGGGTGAACGGATGTCGAAAGAAGACGCACAGAATCTTGTAGGGGCGGGTTTCAAACCCGCCCTGGCGACTGGCGATGAAAAACCGCGCAGGAAGCGCCTTCGGCTACTCGAATATGATTACAGCAGCGTCGGGATGTATTTCATCACCATTTGCACATATCGGCGTATGTGTCTGTTCGGGCGAATTGTCGGAGAGGAAATGCGTCCGAACCGTCTCGGCATTATTGCCGAGGCCGCTTGGTATGAATTGCCCGATCGCTATCCGCATGTCGAATTGGATAGCTTTGTCGTCATGCCAAATCATGTTCATGGGATCATCGCTCTAACGGAAAGATCGGGCTCCCAAGAAAAATCGGCGAGACGCCATTCTTTGGCGGAAGTCGTCAGAGCCTTTAAGACGTTCTCATCGCGTCAAATCAACCAGCGGCGAAGCAAGAAAGAGGCGGTTTGGCAGCGGAATTATTATGAGCATGTCATTCGCAATGAAGAGTCACTGAGTTGGATTCGCGAGTACATCGAAACGAATCCGCAGCGTTGGCATTTTGATCGCGAAAATCCGAATGCCGTGCCCGCGGAGAGAGGGGCGGGTTTGAAACCCGCCCCTACAAGTCTCGCTGCGAACCTGGTGCCGTTATTGCGTCGATTCCATGACCGCCTACGCCGAATTGCAGACGCTTACCAACTTCACCTTCCTGCGGGGGGCGTCGCATCCGCAGGAACTGGCGCTAGCCGCGTCGGAGCTCGGCATGGCGGCGTTCGCCGTCACGGACCGCAATACGCTGGCCGGTGTGGTGCGCGCTCATGCGGCGGCGAAGGAGCTGGGCGTGCGCTTCATCGTCGGCGCGCGGCTGGATCTGCAGGACGCGCCCAGCCTGCTGGCTTATCCCACCGACCGCGCCGCCTATGGCCGCCTGTCGAGATTGCTCACCATCGGCCGCCGCCGCGCGCCGAAGGGCGAGTGCCATCTGACGCTCGACGACGTCATGGCCCATGGCGAGGGACAGATCTTCATCGCGCTGCCGCCGGAAGAAGATATGGCGAAACTCGAGGGCACGCTTCCCGCTCTCGCCGCTGCCTTCCCGCGCCGTGTCTATCTGGCGGCGCATTATCTCTACCGCGGCGATGATGGGCGGCGGCTGGCGCAACTGGCGGAGATCGCATCGCGCTGCGGCGCGCCGCTGGTGGCCACCAACGACGTGCAGTACCACGAGCCGGCGCGGCGGCCGCTGCAGGACGTGCTCACCTGCATCCGCGAGCATTGCACCATCGACAATGCCGGCTGGCGCCTCGCCGCCAATGCGGAACGGCACATGAAAGCTCCGGAGGAGATGGCGCGGCTGTTCGCCGGTTATCCCGACGCCATCGCCCGTACGGTGGAGATCGCCGAGGCCTGCCGCTTCAACCTGGAAGATCTGCGCTACGAGTATCCCGATGAGCTGACCCATGAGGGCCGCACGCCGCAGGAAGAGCTGGCGATGCTGGCCTGGGAAGGGGCGCGCTGGCGCTATCCCCAGGGTCTCCCCGACAAGGTCAGGACCACCATCGAGCATGAGCTGAAGCTGATCGAGCAGCTTCGCTATGCGCCTTATTTCCTCACCGTGAACGATATCGTGCGCTATGCGCGCTCCCAGGACATCCTCTGCCAGGGGCGCGGATCGGCCGCCAATTCGGTGGTCTGCTTCTGCCTGGGCATCACCGCCGTGGATCCCACGCGGGTCGATCTGCTGTTCGAGCGTTTCGTCAGCGCCGAGCGCAACGAGCCGCCTGACATCGACGTCGACTTCGAGCATGCGCGGCGCGAGGAGGTGATCCAGTACATCTACGATAAGTATGGCCGCCACCGCACCGGCCTGGCGGCGACGGTGATCTGCTATCGCGGCCGCTCGGCGGTGCGCGAGGTGGGCAAGGCCATGGGCTTGTCGCTGGACACGGTAGGCGCGCTGGCCGGCCAGCTCTGGGGCTGGAGTCAATGAAGGCGTGGCCGAAGCGCAGGCGCGGGAGATCGGCCTCGATCCCGAGGAGCCGCGGCTGGCCATGACGCTGGATTTGACGCGGCAGCTCCTCGGCTTTCCGCGCCATCTGTCCCAGCATGTGGGCGGCTTCGTCATGACCCGCGGCCGGCTCGACGAGCTGGTGCCGATCGAGAACGCCGCCATGGAAGACCGCACGGTGGTGGAGTGGGACAAGGATGACCTGGACGAGCTGCGGATCCTCAAGGTCGATGTGCTGGCGCTGGGGATGCTCACCTGCCTGGCCAAGGGCTTCGAGCTGATCAAGCGCCACTACGGCCAGGAATTCGACCTGGCCACCGTGCCGGAGGATGATACGGCAACCTACGACATGATCTGCAACGCCGACACCATCGGCGTGTTCCAGATCGAAAGCCGGGCGCAGATGACCATGCTGCCGCGCCTCAGGCCGCGCAGCTTCTACGATCTGGTGATCGAGGTGGCGATCGTGCGCCCCGGCCCGATCCAGGGCGACATGGTGCATCCCTATCTGCGGCGGCGGAACGGCGAGGAAAAGGTCACCTATCCGTCGAAGGAATTGGAGCAGGTGCTGAGCAAGACCATGGGCGTGCCGCTGTTCCAGGAGCAGGCGATGCGCATCGCCATCGTCGCCGCCGGCTTCACGCCCGACGAGGCCGATCGGCTGCGCCGCGCCATGGCCACCTTCCGCAAGGTGGGCACCATCCACACCTTCCAGACCAAGCTGGTGGAGGGCATGGTGGCGCGCGGCTATGACCGCGGCTTCGCCGAGCGCTGCTTCCAGCAGATCGAGGGCTTCGGCGAATACGGCTTTCCGGAAAGCCACGCCGCGAGCTTCGCGCTGCTGGCCTACGATTCCGCCTGGATGAAATGCCATTATCCCGCGGTGTTCGCCTGCGCGCTGCTGAACAGCCAGCCCATGGGCTTCTACGCCCCGGCGCAGATCGTGCGCGACGCGCGGGACCACGGTGTCACCGTGCTGCCGGTCGATGTGAATTGCAGCGAGTGGGACTGCACGCTGGAGCCGGCGGAGAGCGGGCGGTTACGCGCTGCGGCTGGGCTTCCGGCAGATCATGGGCCTGGCGGAGGCCGAGGCGCAGCGTCTGGTGGCCGCGCGGGGCAACGGCTATGGCGATCCGCTGCAGCTCTGGCGCCGCGCCGCCATCGGCACCCGCGCGCTGGAGGCGCTGGCGCGGGCCGACGGTTTCCGCTCCATGGGCCTCGACCGGCGCGAGGCGCTGTGGGCGGTGAAGGGCCTGCCGGCCGAGCCGCTGCCGCTGTTCGCCGCCATGGGCGAGGAGGAGCAGGGCAGCGAGCCGGCGGCGGCGCTGCCGGCCATGGGCATCGGCGAGCATGTGGCCGAGGATTACCGCACGCTGCATCTCTCGCTGAAGCGCCATCCGCTGTCGCTGCTGCGGGCGCGGATGCAGGCGCAGGGCTATGTGCCAGTCATCGCGGCTGGCCACCATCGCCAACGACACGACGGTGAAGGTCTCCGGGCTGGTGCTGGTGCGCCAGCGGCCGGGCACCGCCAGCGGCGTCATCTTCGCCACGTTGGAAGACGAGACCGGCGTCGCCAACATCATCATCTGGCCGAAGGCGTTCGAACGGTTCCGCCGCACCGTTCTGACCTGCAGCCTGATGGGCGTCACCGGCAAGCTGCAGCGCGAGGGCATCGTCATCCATGTGATCGCCGACCGCATCGTCGATCTCACCGATCAGCTCCAGGACATGGCGTTGATGACCGAGGCACCGGAGATCCATGAACCGCCGCAGCGCTCCAACGACAAGGACGCCGTTATGCCCATCGCCCTCGCCCGCGCCGACGAGGTGAAGCGGCCCGGCCAGGATCACCGCGTCAAAGCCGCCAAGCGCGCCCCGCTGCCGCGCCGCGATCCGTCATTTCCGTCGCGGGATTTTCACTGAGCGGCATTCGTGTTCCGAGAAATTCCCCTCTCCCCTTGGGGGAGAGGGGGCGGGGGTGAGGGGTCTTGCAGCGGCAGCTGCTAATAGGTAATCCCGAAGCTTCGCACTTGATCGCGAATGCGTACGCCCGCGCGCAATATCAGCGCCGTTCCATTCGATGATGACTCGTGGCGCGCTTCCGCGCGGAAAACCCCTCACCCCCTACCCCTCTCCCCCAAGGGGAGAGGGGGAAATTAGCCGCTTCGAACCCACGCGTTCACTGTCAAACCGCTTTGGCAAAACACTCGCCGAACACGAAATCCCAGCCTTTCTCGTAGCTCTCCCGTACGGAAGCCGCCTTCTCGCCGAGCCGCTCCCAACCCATGTGAGTCAGCTCCACCAAAGTCAGGCCGCCGCCGGCGTCACTGAATCTCACCTCCACCGATTGCGCGCCCTCGGCGGTGCGGCCGGGATGCCAAGTGAAGGCGAGATGAACCGGCGGCTCCCAGGCGGTCACGGTGCCCCAGACATGCTCCCGGCCATCGCGGGCGCGCTCGAAGAAGCGGCCGCCGACGCGGCCCTCCACGGCACAGGAGGCTGCGTCTTTCTCGCAGACCGAATGGGACGCCAGCGGCCACCAGCCATTGATGCCAGCGGTGAACAGGCGGAAAGCCGCCTCAACGCTTGCCTTGACGCGGACGGTCTTTCGCACCGGCGGCAGGCCGCCGCCGTTTTCTCTTGGCATCGTCCCCTCCCTCCATGTCTTCGGCCGCGAGGGCGAACTGCGCCAGCACGTCGTCCCAGAACGAGTTGAGATAGGCGCGCAGCGCCGCCAGCCCGGCCGGATTCACCGCATAGAGATTCTGCGTGCCGCGCCGCTCGAACCGCACCAGCCGCGCATCCTTCAGGGTGCGCAGATGCTGCGACACGGCGGGGCGGCTGACCGGCAGGCCGCCGGCGATCTCCGCCACGCTGCGCGGCCCGCGGCGGAGCCGGTCGAACACCGCGCGGCGCGTCGGATCGGCGAGGGCAACCAGGGCAGAACCGTAAGTCATGGCTTACTATAGTCACACGGTCATATGTAAGTCAATGCTTACCATCCGGTGAAGCCACGATGCCGCCGCCGCCGCTTCCGGCTGCTGCTTGACAGCGCGGGGACCGGCGGCGGAAATTGGCCTTACCACAACGAAGGAACCAGCATTCCAATGCCCGACGCCGGCCGCATCGAGAAGAAGCCTTTCGGCGCCATGCCGAACGGGATGCCGATCGACGAGTACCTGCTCACTAGCGGCGAGACGATGCGCCTGGGCGTCATCGCCTATGGCGGCGTTGTCACGCGGATCGAGGTGCCGGATCGGGACGGCAAGATGGGCAATGTGACGCTCGGCTTTGACCGGCTGGAGGATTACCGCGCGCGCAGCCCTTACTTCGGCTGCATCACCGGCCGCTACGCCAATCGCATCGGTGGCGCACACTTCACATTGGACGGAGTCTTGTACCGGCTGCCGGCGAACAATGGCGCCAACACGCTCCATGGCGGACCGTATGCCCTGGACAAGCAGGTGTGGCGGGCGCGGGAGATCGAGATCCCCGACGGCGCCGGGCTGGAGCTGACCCATCGCAGCCCCGACGGCGCCGAGGGCTTCCCCGGCAATCTCACCGTCACCGTGGTCTATACCGTGCGTTTCGGCAATGAATGGCGAATCGACTACCGGGCGACGACCGACAAGCCGACGGTGGTGAACCTGACCAACCACGCCTATTTCAATCTCGCGGGCAATGGCGCCGGCAACATCCTGGACCATCGCCTGATGCTCAACGCCGACCAGTTCACGCCTGTTGACGCGGCATCGATCCCCCGGGGCGACATCGCCGGGGTCAGCGGCACGCCGTTCGATTTCCGCACCGCCACGCGGATCGGCGACCGCATCGGCGAACCGCATCCGCAGCTGCTGAATGGCAAAGGCTACGATCACAATTGGGTGGTGAAAGGCGGTGGCGGCAAGATGCCGGTGCTGGCCGCGCGTCTGGAAGATCCGGCCAGCGGGCGGACGATGGAGGTGCTGACCAACCAGCCGGGCATCCAGTTCTATGCCGGCAATTTCCTCGACGGCACGCCGCCGGGATCGGGCGGCATCTACCGCAAGCATAGCGGCCTGTGCCTCGAGACACAGCATTTCCCGGATTCCCCGAACAAGCCGCATTTCCCGTCCACGGTTCTCCGTCCCCGCGAAACCTTCGCCAGCACGACGATCCACCGGTTCTCGGCGGCGTAAATCCAGCCGCCGACCGCGGGGCCGTTGGACGGCGGGCGGGGGAATGGTAGAGGTGGCGGCGGAGTATCTCATTCCGATCGCATCGCCCATGCCGCCCATGATCCTGTCCGAGACAACCGCTGCCGCCGACCCGTTGCGTCAGCGGCTGCGCGACACCTACCGCGACGACGAGTCCGCCGTCGTCGAACAGCTTCTGCGCGAGGCGGAAATGCCCGCCGAGCTGCTGGACCGCATCGCCCACCGCGCCCGCGAACTGGTGCAGAAGGTGCGGGAGCAGCGCGTCGGCCAGGGCGGCATCGATGCGTTCATGCATGAATACCAGCTCTCCAGCCGCGAGGGCGTGGTGCTGATGTGCCTGGCGGAGGCGCTGCTGCGCATTCCCGACGCCGAAACCGCCGACGAGCTGATCAAGGACAAGCTGGCCGATGCCGATTGGGAAAAGCATCTGGGCACCAGCGAGTCGCTGCTGGTGAACGCCTCCACCTGGGCGCTGATGCTGACCGGGCGCATCATGCGTTTCGAGGCGCCGGAGGCGCGGGATCTCGGCGGCATGCTGAAGCGGCTGGTGGTGCGCAGCGGCGAGCCTGTCATCCGCCAGGCGGTGACCCAGGCGATGCGCATCCTCGGCCGGCAGTTCGTCATGGGCCGCGATATCGGCGAGGCGCTGGAGCGGGCCGAGGCGATGGAGAAGCGCGGCTACCGCTATTCCTACGACATGCTGGGCGAGGCGGCGCGCACCATGCGCGACGCAGAGCGCTATGACCGCGCCTATCACGCCGCCATCGGCGCCATCGGCAAGGCGGCCGCAGGGCGCGGGCCTTTCGCCGGACCGGGCATCTCGGTGAAGCTGTCGGCGCTGCATCCACGTTACGAGTTCGCGCAGGCCGACCGGGTGATGCGGGAGCTGGTGCCGCGGGTGGTGAAGCTGGCGCAAGCGGCGAAGGCGGCCGACATCAGTTTCACCATCGATGCGGAGGAGGCTGAGCGGCTCGATATCTCGCTGGATGTGATCGAGGCGGTGAGCGGCCATGCTTCTCTCAAGGGCTGGAAGGGGCTGGGCCTGGCGATCCAGGCCTATCAGAAACGCTGCCTGCCGTTGATCGACTGGCTGAGGGCGATGGCCCAGCGCCACCAGCGGCGGCTGATGGTGCGGCTGGTGAAGGGCGCCTATTGGGACAGCGAAATCAAATGGAGCCAGGAGCGCGGGCTGCATGGCTATCCGGTGTTCACGCGCAAGACCTCGACCGATGTGTCTTACCTGGCCTGCGCGCGCAAGATGCTGGCGGATGGCGAGGCGATCTTCCCGATGTTCGCCACCCACAACGCCCACACGCTGTCGGCGATCGTGGAGATGGCGGGCAATGTCAGGGATTTCGAGTTCCAGCGGCTGCATGGCATGGGCGACGCGCTCTATGACGAAGTGGTCGGCGCCGACAAGCTGAATATCCCCGCGCGCATCTATGCGCCCGTGGGCAGCCATGAGGATCTGCTGGCCTATCTGGTGCGGCGGCTGCTGGAGAACGGCGCCAACACGTCGTTCGTCAACCGCATCGTCGACGAGGCAGCGCCGATCGACGCGCTGATCGCCGATCCGGTGGCGCGGCTGCGCAAGCACATGATCAAGCCCCATCCGCGCATTCCCCTGCCGGCCAAGCTGTTCGGCGAGGCGCGGCGCAATTCCCGCGGCATCGATCTGACGGATCTCAACGAGCTCGTGCCGCTGCGCCAGGAAATGGAGCGCGCGGCGGCGGAGAGCTGGAGCGCGGCGCCGCTGCTCGGCGGCGTGGCCAGAAGCGGCGCCAGCCGGCCCGTCACCGATCCCGCCGACCGCCGCCGCGTTGTTGGCCAGGTGACCGAGGCCAACAAGGATGACGTGAACTCGGCGATGCAGCGGGCGTTGCGGACGGCGCCGGCCTGGGACGGCACCCCTGCGAACGAGCGCGCCGATTGCCTGGACCGCGCCGCCGACCTGATGGAGCGGGACCGCGGCCGGCTGATGGCGCTTTGCGTGCGCGAGGCGGGCAAGACCATTCCCGACGCGCTGGCCGAACTGCGCGAAGCCGTGGATTTCTGCCGCTACTACGCCGAGCGGGCGCGGGCGGATTTCGCGGCACCCCTGCCGCTGCCGGGACCGACCGGCGAGCGCAACCAGATCGCGCTGGAAGGCCGCGGTGTGTTCGCCTGCATCTCGCCCTGGAATTTTCCATTGGCGATCTTCATGGGCCAGGTGACGGCGGCCCTGGCCGCGGGCAATGCGGTGGTTGCCAAGCCGGCGGAGCAGACGCCGCTGATCGCAGCGGCGACGGTGAAGCTGCTGCATCAGGCAGGCGTGCCCACTGATGCCCTGCATCTGCTGCCGGGAGACGGACCCAATGTAGGCGCGCCGCTGGTGGCCCATCCCGACATCGCGGGCGTCGCCTTCACCGGCTCCACCGACACGGCGCGCGGCATCAACAAGGTGCTCGCCGCCCGCACCGGCCCGATCGTGCCGCTGATCGCGGAGACCGGCGGCCAGAACGCGATGATCGTGGATTCCTCCGCGCTGCCGGAGCAGGTGGTGCGGGACGTGCTGATCTCCAGCTTCCAGAGCGCGGGCCAGCGCTGCTCGGCGCTGCGGGTGCTGTTCCTGCAGGACGACGTGGCGCCGAAGATCGAGGAGATGCTGGCCGGCGCCATGGCGGAGCTGCGGATCGGCGATCCCGGCCTGCTCTGCACCGATGTGGGGCCTGTGATCGACGGGGAGGCGAAGGCGGCGCTGGAAGCCCACGCCGCCCGCATGGCGAAGGAGGGCGAGCTGATCCACGAACTGAAGCTGCCGGCGGACTGTGCCCATGGCAGCTTCGTCGCGCCGCGGGCCTATCGGATCGACAAGCTCTCGCGGTTGGAGAAAGAGGTGTTCGGGCCGATCCTCCACGTCATCCGCTATGATGGCGAGCGGCTGGATGCGGTGCTCGACGCCATCAACGCCACCGGCTACGGGCTGACGCTCGGCATCCACAGCCGCATCGATTCCCGCGTGCGCTACATCCATGAGCGGTTGCGGGTGGGCAACGCCTATGTGAACCGCAACATGATCGGCGCGGTGGTGGGCGTGCAGCCCTTCGGCGGCGAAGGCCTCTCCGGCACCGGGCCGAAGGCCGGCGGCCCGCGCTATCTCCACCGCTTCGCCACCGAGCGCACCCTGACCATCGACACCACGGCGGCGGGCGGCAACGCGTCGCTGCTGTCCCTGGAGGAGGGGACGGGGTAGGCCGAGGATCCGCCGCTGATAAGCACCGCCGCGCGACGCGCTCTCCCGCTGGAGTATCCAGCGGCGACTTGAATCCGAGCGATCAACCCCATGTCCAGCGAGAACGCCGGCTGGATGCACCGGCGCTCGGCGATCTGCCGCATGGGGCGGCCCGGTGGGTTGTTTTTCAACCAGCCGCGGCACAAGCGATTGTTCGGGCGGTGATTTTTCTCGGCTTTCGTTTTTTTGCGAGAACAACCCTCCACTTTCGGCATCCGGTGGTACGCGAAACTCATGTGCCACGCCGCCGCGGGACGGTGAGTGCAGGAGCATCGCCAGTTCAGATTGTTTCAATGGGCCGCGCATCCGGTATTCCCGTTTTGTTCTTGACAGAGTATACGCATATTGAGTATTATTCAATGGTAAACACCATGAACCGGAGATGACCTTTTGAACTTGCATTGGACGGCTCCATTCGACTGGTCGACCCTACCTGGCATTGGTGAACTGGATCTTCGGGGAGCTGCGGGCGGTGCGCAGCTGCGTGGCGATGGAAACTTCAGCTTCACACGACGGGGGGACAAGATCGAATTTCGGCGGCTCGCAAATCACAACTACAATGACCGCTATGACTTCGAAGCTGGAACTGAGTTCCCAACTCTGCAGGTAAGTCCACGAACGTTCCAAGGTGAGGATGCGCGTCAGCTGGCGCTTCATGGTCGCGCAAAGGAGTTCGGGCAGCAGTCGCAATGGTCTCAGCGCGTGAGGGGAACATTGCAGATCACGCCAGATGGTCGATTGGAGCTGATTGGCGAGCCCCAGTGGGTCGACAGCGAGCCGTACGATAAATGGCCACCGTGAACTTGCGATGGGCATTGCGTGTTGACGGGTCGGGAGCCGATGCGTCGACGCCATGATCGTGTCGACGTCACAATGTTGTGCGGACTGAGCCATGAGGCTGCCTTGATCGCCGGCGATCTTCAGATCGCGCAGTCATTTGAGGATACTGGCCTTGGGTTGCAGCCGAAACTGGATCTTCGCTCTTGAGTACTCCGTCTGGAGCGCTGCTTGGGCAGCTGCAGCCTCGGTTGTCCAGGCGCAGTCACCGAGTTCTGACAGCGCAGCGGCGTACTTCGCTTGGGCCCTGACGTTTCCAATGCTGGTGCAGGCGCTGTTGGTCTGGGGATTGACTAGTACGGCGCCGGCGCTTGCATCGTACTTCGATGCGCTAAGTGCTATTTACGACAGTCCCAGTGATCTGAGTTTCCATCTGCCGGCGGTGCTCCTTAGCTTGCTTCTGCCGGTACTGCCGATGATTGTAGCGACTGTTGTCCTTTCGCATGTTCTGCCGGCATTTCGCCGATGGTTGCTGGTGCGAGGTTCCGCGTCATGGCAAGGTCCCCGCCTTTGGCAGGTGTATTTGCTCGCTTTCGGAATGATTTCGTTGTGCCTCCTTTGGCCGTTCCTAGGCATTGCCACATACCTTGAGGAGCAGAAACGCATTGGATACGAAACCGCGATTCCGCCTGTTATCGATGAGCCGATCTTCTCCGATTATCTCCAAGGCACCCTTTGGCTGCTTGTCTTTGTCGGCGTGCCGTTCATGGTGGGGCCGCTCTTGCCAATGCTCCTGCGACGAGGATTGATGGCCGCTTGGCGCCGGTTGCGTGTGCGCTGAGGCGCTGTGCTAAGCTCGGGTATGGTGGGGTATCAGCGGGGCGGCAAGGATGATCACCGAGACAATTTCCGCGCGTGGCGGGCTGGCGTTCCGGGTGGATGCAGGGTCAGCGGCTGCGTCTGATCACTCCGAAGGGCGCGCAGGCGGCGGATTTCTTTGCCTATGCCGCCGAGAATGTGCGGGAGTGGCTGTCGCCCATGCATACCTGGGTCACCACGCGCTCCATCAAGCCGCGGGTCGGGCGACACGTTCCTCTCGCGCTTCCGGCGGCCGATGCTGGATCTGGTGGAGGACGGCGCCGGCGGCATGCATGACATGATGATCGCCGCCTGCGATCAGGCGCGCTATGAGCAGTTCGGCTTCGCCGGCCCCCATGCGAGCTGCTCGGAGAATCTGCGCAGCGCCATGGCGCGGCATCGGTCACGCGATCGATGTGATCCCGCAGCCGGTCAACTTCTTCACCAATACGGTGGTCGACGCCGACGGCAAACTGCTCTCGCCGCCCAACAGCGTACCGCCGGGCGGCTATGTGGAACTCAGGGCGAGGATGAACCTGATCTGCGTGGTGTCGTCCTGTCCGTTCGACCTGCCGATCCCCGGCTGGACGATCAACGCACCCGGCGGGCCGACGGAGCTGGTGGTGGAAGTGAGGTAGTGCAGGCGGTGCCGCCTGAATCGTGCCGTGATGAGTTCCGCTACACCGTCACCGACAATTCAACCGAACCTACGCCGGACAGGTCGAACCGGAACTTTCCCGGCTCCTTCGGAAAGCGCGTGGGGATCAGGCTACCGGTCATCACGATGTCGCCGGCCTTGAGGCCGCTGCCGGATGCGGCGAGGTGGTTGGCCAGCCAGGTCAGCGGAATGAAGGGATGGCCGAGCACGTCGCGGCCGAAGCCGCGGTCCGCTTCCTCGCCGTTGAGCTTCATCACACCGCAGGCGCTCTCGAGATCGCCCCAGGATTTGGTGAAATCGCCGAGCACGATGCCCGCGTTCCAGGCGTTGTCGGCGATCAGCGACAGCGCTTCCAGAACCTTGTAGTCGGCGTTGCGATCGTCGACCACTTCGACGCCGGCGCAGACGCCGTCGACCGCCAGCGCGACTTCGTCGATGGTGAACGGCGTTGCCCGCGGCGGCAGATCGCGGCCGATGCGGACGCCGACCTCGAACTCCAGCCCCATGCGCCCGTAATTGCCGGTGTGCAGCACCACGCCGCTCTGCATCACCCGGCTGGCGAGCACCACGCCCGCCAGCGGCCGGTCGATGTTGCACATCTTCTGCATGCGGGCGGAGGTGAGGCCGATCTTGTAGCCCGCGGGCTTGCCGGCCTTGGGGATCATCAGGTCGACATAGCGGCGCTGGACGGCGTAGGCGGCGTCCAGGTTTGTGACGCCCGTTTCCGGCGGCAGGAGATGGTACTTCACGCCATCGGCGTGTTCGTGCATCAGAAGTTGGGCGACTGTCGTCAAATGGTGCCGTCATTCGTTGACTCCAGAACGCCTGCAACATCCGCATCTAACCTGCTAGTCGGATGCCTGCAAACAGTAGGGGCGGGTTTCAAACCCGCCTTGTCGAGGCAGCATCGCTTCTGGAAATTATTCCCCGTACATCACGGGCGGGTTTGAAACCCGCCCCTACAATATCCGTGCCGCTGTGTCCTACAACCGTCCCTCGATGCTCGCGATGAACATCTGCTTCATCTCCGGCACGCCGGCGGGGACGGGGTTGCCGCCGGTGGAGGGGTCGTTGAAGGCTTCCTGCGACAGCGAGTCCAGCTTGTCGGTGCCGACGCCGATGTCCTTCAGCGTGTGTGGGATGCCGATCTCCTTGCGCAGCGCCAGCACCCAGTCGAGCACCGCCTGATAGCCGGGATTCTTGAGGCCGAGATAGGCGGCGAGACGCGTCATCTTCTCCTCGATCGCCTGGCGGTTGAACTGCATGACATAGGGCATGACCACGGCATTGGTCAGGCCATGATGGGTGTCATAGACCGCGCCGATGGGATGGGAGAGCGAATGGATCGCGCCGAGTCCCTTCTGGAACGCCGTGGCGCCCATGGTGGCCGCCGCCATCATGTGGGAGCGCGCCTCCAGGTTCTTGCCATCCTTCACCGCGGTCGGCAGCCACTCCTTGATCAACCGCATGCCCTCGAGCGCGATGCCGTCGGCCATCGGGTGATAGCCCGGCGCGCAATAGGCTTCGAAGCAATGTGCCAGCGCATCCATGCCGGTTGCGGCGGTGATCTTCGGCGGCAGGCCGATGGTGAGCGCGGGATCGTCGATGACGATCGAGGGCTGCACCTTCGGATGGAAGATCAGTTTTTTCTGGTGGGTATCTTCCTTGGTGATGACGGAGACGCGGCCCACTTCCGAGCCGGTGCCTGAGGTGGTGGGCACGGCGATGATCGGCGCGACCCCTGCGGGATCGACTCGCAGCCAGTTGTCGCCCACATCCTCGAAATCCCAAATCGGACGATTCTGCCCGGCCATCAGGGCGATGGCTTTGCCGGCATCGAGCGCGCTGCCGCCGCCAAAGGCGACCACGCCGTCATGCTTTCCCGAGCGCAGCACCTTCAGCCCATCTTCGACATTCTTGCCGTTGGGGTTGCTCTTGATGTCGGAGTACACCGCGACGCCGAGCCCGGCCTTCTCGCAGGCGGCGACGGCCTCCTTGATCATCGGCAGCGCGGCGAGACCCGGATCGGTGACGATCAGCGGCCGCTTCATGCCCAATTCCTTGCAGGCGTCGGGCAGCTCGGCGATGCGGCCGGCGCCGAATTTCACCTTGGTGGGATAGTTCCAGTTTCCGCGGGGAGCAGCAGCGGTCATGACGGGTCCTCGATCTGTTTCTTGCTTGTGTTTCTGGCCATGGAAGAGGCGCCAATCTAGCGCCGGCGCCGGGCTTTGACAGGGTGAAATCAGATCATTGTTCTCCATCTGTTCTTGACAACTCGGCAAAAATACGCATAATACAGTATATCGCGTATCCTGCAGTGGGTGGACATCATGGCCGGCAAAGACGTCAGCGACGCGGCTTCGCGAGTGCGCAGCTTGTTGGGCGATGAGGATCTGCGAAAGCGCCGTATTGCCGGCATGATGGACCGGCTGCAGGCCCATGGCTGGTCGATCCCGATGCCGGCGCGGCCGGCGCAGGGGCCCACCGTCGGCGATGCGGCTCAGGCTATCGAAGTGCATCTCGGCGCCGCCGACGCCCTCCGCGACGAGGCGGAACGTCAGGTGGCGGCCGCGACGGCGGAGAGTAGCCGCGGCCCGGCAAACATTGCCAGAAGCGTGACCATTCCCGGCGCTGCCGCCAACGGCGTTCGCTTGGCCGCGAAGTAATGCAACGCAGGCCAACAAGGCCCATCTGGAATTGATTCTAGAAGAGCGCCGGAACGGCGGCAATCCGTTCGATCGTCTGCCGGCCGTGAATCCGTAGCTTTTCGCTCATATGGCATGCCAGCGGAACGAACGACAGCGGGCGCACTGCCATAGGCAAGCCCCATTTCAACGGTTGTATTGATGGCGCGCTGATAAACCTATAGTCGAATGATGCAGGAAGCGGGTGGGTGAACAACATGGTCGCGGCAGGGCGAATTCTCTCGAAGGCTGTACTGGCCGGCTGCTTCCTCCTTCTCCCGCTGGCGGGCGCCGCGCAGGACAACTATCCACCGCCGATCGCGCCGGAATCGGCTAAGCTGGCGCAACTCGAAAAGATGCTGCGAGATGAGCGAACCCAGCTGTTTCTCATGGCGCCGCCAGCGCAGACCGAAGAGCAGCGGAGCTGGTGCCGGCAGTTCCTCGCGGACTTCGAAGCGGGCGCCGCCGTCGGCATCGTCGAATCCGGTGGCCCGGTCCGAGCGCTACGACGACCCCGCCTTCCGCCCGTGGCAGGACAGGTGTCCCACCCTGGCCATGAACTCGCAGCTCGGTCCCGCTCCGCTGCTCTTGTACAATGACTTTCCGCAAATGCCGTTCCACATGTCCGATGGCAGGCTGCTGGACGGATATGAATATGGCACCAGAAACTTCAAGCTGTATGTCACGGACATAGACAACGACGCGAAGAATGGCGACGAAGTCGTGTTCTATTCAGAGCGAGCCTACAGCTATTGGGAAGCGATCCTGAAAGCTCCCGGGTTCGAATTGGCGTTGCCGCCGGTCGATGCGAATTGGAATGACATTCTGCCGCCCGAGAAAGTGCCGGCAATGTCGAATTATTGGGGCAGCAACTACAAGATGGTTCGCGGACCCGCCTGCCTCGCAGCCGATATCCTCAGCCCGGAAGATCCCTATGACTATCAGGCAAATCAGCCGCAATCGAGTTTGAACGGCATCCTGACCTACCGGGATAAGACCTATCTGTTTAGCTGGCAGCCGGAGCAGCAGGAACTCTGGGAGTTCAGGTTGTTTGAAGTCAGCGATCTTACCACCGCCGCATCGAAGGTGATGCATCTGAACTGCACATTCAGATAGGTTGATCGGCGCAAAGATGCGCCTGGCGCGCAGAGGCGAACTCAACGTCTCCGGAGTTGCAAAACGATCAGCCGGGCTCGGGAAAGCTACGGCCAAGTCTTGTCTTGAGCGCGCAAAATCGCGGCTCGCCGCGCAATGGGTCGAGGTCCTGGTCAAGCGGCAGCCAGGCGGCAAGCCGGCGCTGGATCGCCGGCTGGACATTGAAGGCCTGCTCAAGGCTGTCGAGCGCGCCCGGAACATCGCCCAGCAGCGCATAGGTGCGCGCCACGTTGTAGAGCACGAGATAGTCGCCGGGCGTCATGATCTGCGCGCGCGATGCCCACACCGCCGCACGCTCCGGCTCGTCCAGATGGGCGAGGATGGCGCTGCCGAAGGCCCAGGCATCGGCATTTTCCGGATGGGCTTTCACCTCAGCGGCGAGGCGCTCGAGGCAGCGGCGCTCCGTGGCGCGGGCTTCCTCGATGCGGCCCAGCGCGCGGTATTCTTCGGCGAGCATGCCGACGGAACGGAAATCGTTCGGCCGCAGTTCCACTGCGCGGGCAAAGCGCGCCGCCGCCAGCCCCCGCTGCCCTTGGATGCGCCGGCAGCGGCCGTCGAAGAAATAGGCCTCGAACAAATTGGCATCGAGGGTCATGGCGCGATCGAACAGGGCCGCGGCTTCGGCGAAGTATCCGGTGACGTAGAGCGCGAGGCCCTTTGCCGGCATGGGCCTCGGCGGAGTTCGGCGCCAGCTCCAGCGCCAGATCGCTGTTGCGAAGCGGCGCCTCGGTCGCGCCGGGATCGCGCATCGACAGATGGGATTCGCAGATCGCCATGCCGGCGCGGGCGCGGGCATAGCCGGGATCGATCTCGCAAGCCTTGGCGTAGAGATCGCGGGCGATGCGCAGGCTGCGCGAGTCCATGCCGCGCAGGTAGAAGGAACGGCCGAGGAGATAGTGCTCATAGGCGGCGGATTCTTGGTGGAGCGGCTGGCGATGGTCTCGATCTCCACCGGCAGCAGCTTCACGCGTAATGTGTCGACGATGCTCTTGGAGATCTCGTCCTGCAACGCGAAGATGTCGTCGACGCTCCGGTCATAACGATTGGCCCAGAGGTGATCGCCGGTGGCGCCGTCGACCAGGCGCGCATTGATGCGCACGCAGCGCCCTTCCTTCCGCACTGCGCCTTCGAGCACATAGTCCACGTTGAGATCATGGGCCAGCTTGCGCATGTCGGGCTGCCGCCCCTTGAAGGCCTGCATGCTGTGGCGCGCGGCGACGAATAGCGACGACACCTGCGAGAGATCGGTGACGATGTCCTCGGTCAGTCCGTCGGCGAAGTATTCCTGCTCGGGATCGCCGGCGATATTGACGAAGGGCAGGACCGCGATCGCCGGACGGTCGCCGGCGGCATCCGCATGGTGCTCCAGGGTCAACCGCTCGGTCAGCGCCTGAAAGCGCGGGTGGCCGCGCAGGGGATCGAAGTCGGCGTCATGGGCCAGCCATTCCGCCAGCCAGCGGCGGAAATCCGGCGAGGCGGCGAAGGCGCTTTCCAGATGGGTAACGGCGGCATCGGCATTGCCGAGCAGCACCTGGGCGCAGGCGACATTGTATTGCACGAGATGATCGTCGGGCCCGATCATGATCGCGCGGGTGGCCCAATCCTCCGCCTGTTGCGTCTGGCCCAACTCCGCCAGGGCGATGGCGCCGAAGGCCAGCGCGCCGGCATTGTCGGGATGCAACTTGACGGCGGCTTCCACGCGCTCGAAGCAGCGGCGGGACGCGGCCATGGCCTGATCCTGATCGCCGATGATCTTGTACGCGGTCGCCAGAAAGCCGAGGGAGCGATAGTCGTTGGGCCGCAACTCCGCGGCGCGCTGGAACAGGGCCACCGCCTGTTCGCTCTGGTTCTGCAACTGGCAGACTTCGCCCCAGAAGAAGCAGGCTTCGAACAGGTTGGGATTGAGTTCAAGGGCCTGCTGGAAGGCAAGCGCCGCGTCCTTGAGGCGCCCGGCGCCGTTCAACGCCAACCCGCGGGCCGCATGGGCCTCCGCCAGATTGGGCTCCAGCTCAAGGGCATGCTCGCTTTCCCGCAGCGCCGTTGCCCAGGACATGCGGGGATCGCTCATCGTGAGATAGCCATCGCAGATCGCGATGCCCGCATGGGCGCGCGCGTATCCAGGATCGATCTCCACCGCCTTGGCATACATGTCGCGGGCGATGCGCAGGCAGCGTTTGTCGAGGCCGCGCAGATAGAAGGAGCGGCCGCGCAGGAAGTATTCGTAGGCTGCGCTGCTGCTGGTGGAGCGGCTGGCGATGCTCTCCACCTCCGCCGGCAATAGCTGTACCTTCAGCACGTCGGCGATGGTCTTGGAAATCTCGTCCTGCAGGGCGAAGATGTCGCTGAGGCTGCGGTCATAGCGCATGCCCCAGACATGGCCGCTGGTGCCGCTGTCGATGAGCTGGGCGGTGATGCGCAGGCGGTCTCCGGCCTGCCGCACGCTGCCGCTGATCACATAGCGGACATTCAATTCGCGGGCGATGCGCGCGATATCCAGCGGTTGCCCTTTTAGGGCGAAGACGCTGTGGCGCGCGGCGGTGAACAGGCCGGACACCTGAGACAGGTCGATAATGATGGCTTCCGTCAGACCGTCGGCAAATTCCTCGGGCTCGGGATCGTCGCTCGCGGCCTGGAAGGGCAGGACGGCGATCGACGGCTTGGCGGATTGCTCCGTGGGCGCCGGTGCGAGGAGCGTCTCGGGAACGGGCAGCGAAAGCGGTGTGCCCGCGCGCTGCAGGCGGATCGCATCATAGAGGCGCAGCGTGTCCAGCTCCGGCTTGACGCTGAGTTCCTGTTGCAGCCTGTCGCGGAAGGTTTCGAACAGCTTCAGCGCCTGGGCGCGTTCGCTACGGTCGGCATGGAGCTGCATTAGCGCCCGGCAGGCACCTTCCTGCAGGGGGTCGAGCGACAGCAGGCGCCGGGCCCTGGCGGCAACACTGTCGCGCAGCCCGGCGGCCTGGGCGTGGGCGAGAGATTGCGTGAGCGCGTCGATGGCGAGCTGGCGCAACCGCTGCCGTTCCACCAGCAGCCAGTCCTCGAAGGCGGCGGCGCGGACGCTAAGCCCATCCAGCAGATCGCCCTGGAACAAATCGACCGCCTGATCCAGGCCGTCCGACGTCGTGGCGAGCTGCGCGAACCTGACCGCGTCGACCTCGATGTCATCAGGCTGGAAAGCGACGGTCTGGCGGTCGCCGGCGACGGCGTCGGGCTGCACGGCGGCCAGCGCGCGCCGCAAGCGCAGCAGGCATTGCTTCAGGCTGTCCCGCGCCTGCCGCTCGCCATGGTCGCTCCAGAGCAGCGCCGCCAGCTTGTCGCGGCCATGGGAAACACCCGGCGACAAGGCGAGATAAGCAAGCAGGGCACGGTCCTTCTGGCCGACGATTTCCAGCAGTTCGCCGCGCGGGCCGTGGGCGGCAAAACCGCCGAGCAGCTTGAGCTGGAACGCAGGCTTGGCATTCGAGTCGGGCAACGGCATGTCCATGGGGATTTCCAAGATCTCAGAGTGTGATTTGTCGATCATTCTTCGCCAAGGGCCAAGAAGATGTCACGGACGGGAGATCGAATCCCTACGCTAGGCGCGGCAGAGTCATTGCACCCCGCTGAGGTGCGGAATGTGAGCTATGTCACAAAGATGGTAAATATCCGCGAGCGAATTGATACGGAGGCCGATTTAACAAGGACTTAGGTTCAACAGCCAGGAAGCGATGCTGCCTCTCCGCTATTTGTATGACGGTATTCGCGCGGTGTGACGGCAGTCCTAGATCTGCGTCCGCAGATGGAACGACTTCGGCCGCGTCAAATATTCGTAGCCGACTCGGGAGAAAGTGCAGCCGCGGCCGGAATCCTTGACGCCGGTCCAGCCGAGCGCCGGGTCGAGATAGTCGCAGCGGTTCATGAACCAAGTGCCGGTGTTGATGCGATTGCCGATGTCGAGCGCGGCTTTTTCGTCCGAGGTCCAGATGGCGGCGGTGAGGCCGAAGTCGCTGTCGTTCATATGGCGGATCGCCTCGTCGTCGTTCCGCACCTTCATGATGCCGGCGACCGGACCGAAGCACTCCTCCTGCATCACCGAGTTGCTGTTGCTGTCGACCTTGAACACCTGGGGCGCCACATAGGCGGTTCCCTTCTTGTCGGCCTTGAAGTGCTTGGGATCAATCAGAGGCTTGGCGCCTTGGCGCGAAGCCTTGGCCGCCTGGCTGCGGATCTCATCGGCAGCGCGGGCGCGCACAACCGGGCCGAGATTGACGCCGCTCTCCAGCGGATTGCCCAGATTGTACTTCTTGGTCAGCTCGACGAAACCCTCGAGGAATTGCTTATAGAGGTGCTGATGCACATACACCCGCTGAATGCCGCAACAGGACTGGCCGGAATTGAACATCGCGCCGTCGACCAGATTCTCGACGGCATGCGCCAGGTTCGCGTCGGCGCGCACATAGGCCGGATCGCAGCCGCCGAGCTCGAGCCCGAGGCCGATGAACCGGTCGGCGGCCGCTTGCACGATTGAATGACCGGCGGACACGCTGCCGGTGAAGTTCACATAATCGATCCCATCGGTGCTGATCAGCCTGAGCGTGTCGTCATGGGACATATGCAGATGCCGGAACAGGCCCTTGGGCAGCCCGGCTTCCTTGAAGGCGGCGGCGAAGCGCTCGGCGCAGAGCGGCGTCTGCGCGGAATGCTTGAGGATGACCGCATTGCCGGCCATCAGCGCCGGCACCACGCCGTTGACCGAGGTGAGATAGGGGAAGTTCCAGGGGGCAACGATGAAGACCACGCCCAGCGGCTCCCGGCGGATGAAGCGGGTGAAGCCGGGCTTGGGCTCGACGGGAACGTCGCCGAGGGCACTGGGCGCGATCTCGATCATGTAGCGGGCGCGCTCCTCGAAGCCGCGCATCTCACCTGGTGACTGGCCGACGGGGCGGCCCATTTGGCGTGTCAGCTCCTCGGCGATCTCCTGTTTGTTGGCGACAAAGTAATCCACCGCCTTGCCGATGATCCGGCCGCGCTCGGCGGCAGGCACATGCTTCCAGGCGGCCTGCGCTTTGCGCGCCATGGTGAGAGCGTCGGCGATTTGATTCCGGGTCGCGAGCTTGCGGACGACGAGCAGGCTGCCGTCGATCGGGGTGATGGTTTTTTGCTCAGCCATGGCGGCGGATCCTCCCTGACGAATTTCTTGGCCGCGCTATGGCGGCGAACCGGCGCGACTGTAGGAGGGCGCTTACGGCGAGGCAATGCCGCGCCGCTGTCAGGGTTGAACGATGCGTCCTGTTGCTAACCCGCTATCTCACAATCCTCAGAACGCTTGGTCGCGACTGTCGAATTATCTGATGGCGCACTCCGACCGGGGAAGAGCGCGTTGTCATTAGCGGCGGCGATGCCGTCGAAAGCCTTCAGACGAATTGCGCATCGGGCCAACACTTCATCGAGCTGCGCCTGCGCATCGGCGAGCTCTTGGCCAAATCGGGGAAACTCATCCATGGCGAACCTCCGGAGTTCAACTGCACTGCGGAACTACAATTCCGGAGTCGGAGATTGTCAAGAACAAATAGGGAACAAGAGCAGAGACGTGGCTATGGCCGCGCCGTCAGGCCGCCATCGACGATGAGTTCCGTGCCGGTGATGTAGCTGGCCTTGTCGGAGAGCAGGAACAGCACAGCATTGGTCATGTCCTGTGTCGTGCCGACCCGGCCGAGCGGCACCGCACCCGCAACCGCACTCTTCTGCGATGGATTCTCCCGCCAGCGGTCCTGCATCGGCGAACTCGACCGGTCCGGGCAGGATGCAGTTGGAGCGGATCTTGTCGGCGGCGAACTGGATCGCCAGGGATTTCGACAGCGCCAGCATGCCGGCCTTGGACGCCTGATAGGCATCCTGAGGCTTGTCGTCGCCCCGCAGGCATTGGATCGAGGAGATATGCACCATGGCGCCGCCGCCGGTCTTCTGCATGAAGGGCACGGCGTGGCGCGCGGTGATGACCATGGACTTCAGATCGATGGCAAGAATCTTGTCCCAGAGGTCGAGATCGATCTCCACCAGCGACTTGTCGCGGCCGAACCAGAGAACGCCCGCGGCATTGACCAGGTAGTCGAGCCGGCCGGTCTCCTGGAATGCCTGGGCGACCGCCTTGAAGACGAAGGTATCCTCGGTCACATCGCCGATCAGATAGCGCGCGCGTCCGTCGGGCAGATCGGCCGGCGGCTCCGGCTTCAGATCGATCATCGTCACATGGGCGCCCGCGGCCAGGAGGTCGCGGGCGATATTGAGCCCCATGCCCCCGCCGGCGCCAGTGACGATCGCGGTCTTGTTGGTGAAGGTCATGGGTCAACGCTCCAATCTTTGGCCCTAATTGTCATTTAGATAACCGCAAACTCCCCTCTTCCGGTACGGGAGAGGGGGCAGGGGTGAGGGCAATTCCGTCACGTGAACTCATGCAATCAGCAAGACGCGCAAGAAACCTGCGCAGGTCACCCAGTCTCGCAGAACGTTTGCTGTGGGATCAACTGCGCAATCGAAAACTGGCGGGCTATAAGTTCAGGCGCCAGCGGCCGATTGATCGCTATGTTGTCGATTTCGTCTGTATGGAGCGCCTGCTGATTGTCGAGGTCGACGGCAGCCAGCACAGGCTTCGCGTGGCCGAGGACAACGAGCGCGATGCTGCCCTGATGGCGATCGGGTATCAGGTTCTGCGGATCGATTATATGGATGTGGTGAATGAGATCGAGAAGGTCTGCGGGCGCATTCTCGAAAATCTTGAAGCGAAGCGTCCCTCACCCCCTGCCCCCTCTCCCGTTCCGGGAGAGGGGAGATGAATTGGCGCTAACCGCGCTCGAACATGCGGATGCGTTCGTAGTCGGTGACGCGGCGGTCGAATTCCTGCTGCTCCCATTCGCCGGCATGGAGGTAGTGGTCGATGACATCGTCGCCGAAGGCGCCGCGCAGGATCTTCGACTTGTCCAGCAGCGCCAGCGCATCGCGGAGGGATTTCGGCACCTCGCGGATGTTCTTGCCCTCGTAAGCATTGCCTTTGAAGGCCGGCTCGAGCTTCAGCTTGTTCTCGATGCCGTGCAGGCCGCAGGCCAGCGCCGCGGCGAAGGCGAGATAGGGATTCACGTCGGCGCCGGGCACGCGGCATTCCGAACGCATGCCGCCGCCTTCGCCCAGGATGCGGAAGCCGGCCGTGCGGTTGTCGAACGACCAGACCGCCTTGGTGGGCGCGAAGGTGCCGGCGGAGAAGCGCTTATAGGAATTCACGAATGGCGCGAAGAAATAGGCGGATTCCCGCAAGCCCGCGAGCTGTCCGGCGAGATAGTGGCAGAACAGTTCCGACATGTGGTTCGGCGCCGCCTTGTCATAGAACAGCGGCTTCTTCGACTTCACACCCCATAACGAAGAATGGAGATGGAAGCTGTTGCCCGCCAGGCTGTGGTCGATCTTGGCCATGAAGGACACGGCCTTGCCCTGGAGATGCGCGATCTCCTTGGCGCCGTTCTTGTAGATGGCGATGCGGTCGGCCATCTCCACCGCCTCGGCATATTTCAGGTTGATCTCCTCCTGGCCCGGGCCCCATTCGCCCTTGGAACATTCCACCGGCACGCCGGCTGCATCCATGTGATTGCGGATGGCGCGGATCAGCGGCTCTTCCTTGGTGGTTTGCAGGATGACGTAGTCCTCGATGTACCAGCCGGCATGCTTCATGTTCTTGTAGTCCTTGGCCCGCAGCGCCTCGTAGGACTCGTCGAACACGAACAGCTCCAGCTCCGCCGCCATCATCACGTCGAAGCCCAGCTTCTTCGCCCGCGCCACCTGGCGCTTCAGGATCTGCCGCGGCGAGTGGGGCACCTCGTCGCCGTGATGATCGACCACGTCGCAAATCACCATCGCCGTGCCCGGCAGCCAGGGCACGCGGCGCAGCGTCGACAGGTCCGGCTTCAGCGTGAAGTCGCCATAGCCCCGCTCCCAGGACGAGGCCTTGTACCCGGGCACCGGCTCGATCTCCATGTCGATGGCCAGCAGATAGTCGCAGGTGTGGGCCTCGTTGATGCCGCTCTCCAGGAAGAAATGCCCGGTATAGCGCTTGCCCATCAGCCGGCCCTGCATGTCCACCATGCAGACGAGCACGGTGTCGATTTCGCCGGATTTGATGAGTTTCTTGAGGCTGTCGGCGGTCAGAGTGGCGGGCATGATTTATGTCCTGTCTTTTTCGTGTTTCTTCAGCAGACGCGAAGCGCCGGCTGCAAAGTTGAGAACAGCGCAGTACCCGAAAAAGAGCGCGGCCGCCCGAAGGCGACCGCGTCCTTTCCGTGTCGGGTCCGAAGTTATGCGTGACCCATCGTTTTCTGGCGTTCCTTCACGGCAAACTCTTCTTCCGGCGAGTAAACCAGCTTATGCCGGCCAATCAGCGCAAAGTAGATGATGCCGATGACGTACCAGGCTGCCGCGGCATACACGCCGTAGCGGTATACCGGATCCTGTATCTGCACGATCAAGGTGACGATGGCGATGACCATCGTGATCACGCCGCCGGGAATGCCCAGCGGGCTGCGGTAGGGCCGCGGGATGTTCGGCAGCTTGATGCGCAATACGATGAAGGAAAGTCCCTGCATCGCATAGGAGATCATGGCGCCGAACACGGCCATGTTCAGCAGCGTCCCGCCGATTACGGCACCTGCGTCCTCGCCTCTGATCAAGTACACGGCGACGAGCAGAAGGAAGCCGACAGCACCGCCCACGAGCAACGCCACATGCGGCACTTTGTGCGTGCCATGGGTGAGCGACAGCGCCCGCGGGAAGTAGCCGGCTCGCGACAGCGAGTAGATCTGCCGGCCATAGGCATAGATGATCGTGTGCAAACTGGCGATCAAGCCGATCACCGCCAGCAGAGCCAGCACCTTCGCCGCCGCACCGCCATAGATGGCGCGGAAACCATCCAGAAGCGGTTCGCCGGAGCCACCGAGATAGAAGGCGCCGGAGTTCGTGCCGTTGGTGACGCCGATGCCGGAGTTCAAGAAAGTAATGAGCGTCGCGGAAATGCAGAGCGTGAGAATGCCCAACAACAGGCCGCGCGGCATGTCCTTCTTGGGGTCGTGGCTTTCCTCGGCAGCAAGCGGAAGCTGCTCGATGGCGAGGAACAGCCAGACAGCGAACGGCATCGCAAACAGAACGCCGGTGAACCCAAACGGGAACCACGGGCCACCGCCTTCCGGCAATTCAATCCTCTCACCGGTCACGGGATCGGCGCCGATATTGAGTGCCCAGCGGCTGAGATCGAAATGCGGCACGGCGCTGACCCAGAAGATGGCTAGGACGAGCAATGCCAGCAGGGTCACGATCACAGAGACGCGGAACGAGAGCTCAACGCCCAGCAGGTTCAAAGCCAGGAACACGCCGTAGGCCAGGAGCCACCAGACAGGTTGGAATCCTGGTCCTGTTTCGAATATGCCGCCGAGATACGCCCCGACAAAGAATGTGATAACCCCGGGTGTGACGACATACTCGATGTTCTCGGCCAGGCCGGTGATGAAGCCGCCCCATGGACCGAGGGCACTGCGTGCGAAAGAGTAGGCAGCGCCTGTGTGCGGTAGCGCCGGAGACATTTCGGCAAGGCAATAGCACATGCAAACATACATCAAACCGATGAGAACGGCGGCGACGAGGAAGCCGCCGAAGCCTCCGGGTGCGAGGCCGAAATTCCAGCCGGAGAAATGGCCGGAGATCACGGCGCCGACGCCAAGGGCCCACAGGGACCCGACGCCGGCATAGCGCCGCAACGTGCGCTTTTCGAAATATTCCTTGCCGACGGTTTCGTAACTGACGCCTTCATATGAGACAGGAGTTTTTTGGTCGCTCATGGCTTCTAGCCCCCCTATTACTGTGACCTGAGTCTTTCCAGTGCGGCCAATGATAGAGGGGGCAAGGGGTCTGGCAAAGGGTCCGTTCCCCAGGGGATCGGCCGCCGCCGGTTCGTTCGCGTCTGCGAAACAGGATCAGACGGCGATTTCTTATGTTTCTCCGATGGCTATCGCCAGTTTTTGCAACGTTCCACTGCACTGCGGAAGCGATCGCGCGCCTGTGCCGGCAACGGCGGCTCGCCCAGATTCCCGGCGCCTTTCGGCCGGCGCGGCGGGCAGCGAGTCGATATCGCAAAGCCCGGCGCCGATCATCGCGAGTTGGGCGGAGCCGAGAGCGGTGAGGTCCGCGCCGCCGGGCACGGCGACGGGACGGCCCAGCGCGCGGGCGAGGAACTGGCAAAAATAGCCGTTGTTGCTGAGGCCGCCATCGATGGAAATCGCGCCGGCGAGCGGCGCCGCCTTTTGCATGCTGTCGATCACTTCAGCGGCGAGCAGCGCGATGCCCTCGAGCATGGCCTGCATCATGTCGGCTTTCGTGCTGTCGAGTCCGAGGCCGAGCCACATGCCCGCGGCGTTGCGGTCCCAATAAGGTGCCGCAAGGCCGGACAAGGCGGGCACGAAAACGATACCGCGTTCGATCGCTGGCGGCGCGGCGAAATCATCGATGCCGGCATAGTCATCGAACAAGCCCAGGCCGCGCGCCCAGTTGATCGCGGAGGCGGCATCGTAGACGCCGCCCTCGATGGCATAGGCGATGGGCGCGTCGCCGATTTTCCAGGCGACGGTGCGCGACATGCCGCCGGTACTGTCGGCGGCGATGTTTCTATCAGCCACCGCCAGCGCAAAGGCGCCGGTGCCGAAGGTGATCTTCGCCTGGCCGGCGCGGCGGCAGCCATGGCCGAACAGGGCGGCCTGCTGATCGCAGATGCTGGCGGTGATGGCGAGCTTCCCGAGGGCGCCGAACGAACCCGCGGTCGGGCGAATCTCCGGCAGCGCCTCCAGCGGCACGCCGAAAACGCGGCACAGCTCCGGGTCCCATTGGCCGGTATCGAGATTCATCAGGCTGGTGCGCGAGGCCGTGGTGACATCGGTGGCATAAACACCGGCGAGCCGGTCGAGAAAGAAGCAGTCGCTGGTGCCCAGCCGCAGCTTGCCGCGATCGAGCAGCGCCTTCGCCCGCGGCACGTGATCGATGATCCAGCACAGCTTGCTGGCGGAGAAGTAGGGGTCGAGCGTCAAGCCGGCCCGGGCGAGCGTCAGCGCCTCAGCGCCGTCGGCCTTCAGCCTTTCCGTGACATCGAGGGTGCGCGCATCCTGCCAGACGATGGCGTTGTAGACGGGTTCGCCGCTATCGGCATCCCAAGCGATGACCGTCTCGCCCTGATTGTCGAGGCCGAGAGCCACCGCATCGTCGGCCCGGGCCGCAAGTTGGCGCACATGGTCGAGCAGTTCGTTGGAGTCATGCTCGACCCAGCCGGGCTGCGGCAGAATCTGCCTGTGCTGCAGGCTGCCGAGCGCCTCCAGCTTGCCGCCTGTATCGAGGCGGATCGCCTTGCTGCCGGTGGTGCCCTGATCGATGGCGATGACGGAGGGCATGGGGCCACTCAGTCTTCGATCAGTTCGACGGCGATATCGGTGATGCCGAATTGCGGGATGCGCGCCGTGGGAATCGTCAGCCGTCGTTCGGGCAGGAACTTGCCGCTGCGCGACCAGATCTCCCGGCCGTCGACGGTCAAGCGCAGCTTGCCGCGCGCGGCCCGGGTGACGCGGGCGCGCATCAGCGGCATCGAAACGGGGTTGCCGCCGCAGGGCACGATGATCTGCGGATAGACATATTTCACGGGTTCCGAGATCCGCACGGCGACGCCGAAGCCTTGCAGCGGTAGCTTGCCGGCCAGAGCGGCCGCGATGTTGGCGGCAACGATACGCCCTTCGGCCCAGCACATGCCCGATGTCTCCACCGGCCGCAGCAAATTGCCGGCGGCGAAGACCTGGGGATCGCTGGTGCGGAAGAACTGATCGATCACCGGGCCGTTGCTGTGAGTATTGAGAACGATGTGACTGTCCTTCAGCAGCGCGGTTTCCGGCTGGAACTTGCCGGAGAAGATGACAGCGTCGCAGGAGATGGTCTCCCGCTTGCCGTCGCGCTCAATTTCGACGCCCTCGACGCGATCGATGCCGCGGATGGCCGTGAGCTTCGTACGCGTCAGCACGGGCACGCCGAACAGGTGGCGGGCGATCCAATCGCCTGGCCTGCGCGCCGTGATTCGGTCGCTTTCCTCGATCATGGCGGCGATCTTGATCCCGCCATGGCGCGCCGTCAGAAGTGCGGAGAACGAGACGAGTTCGCTGCCGATCACGACCGCGCGGGCAAAAGGCTTGAGATGCTTGAGATAGACCATCTGCTGCAGGGCGCCGGTGGTGATGATGCCGGCCGGCCGCGCGCCGGTGACAAGGCGCGCGCTGCGCGGCGTCTCCCGGATGCCGGTTGCGAGCAGAATGAAGCGCCCTTCCAACGCTTGCGCGCCCGTATCCGAACGCACGATGTCGATTCGGCCACCGGGCTTGATCGACGTCACGGTTGTCTGCGTGCGGATATCGGCGCCCGCCGCCGACTCGACGAGGCGCCGCGCATAGGCTGGGCCGCTCATGGGAAGGCTGAGATATTGGCCGATGCCGAAGCCGCCATGGCCGCAATGGCGGGGAATGCCGCCGGCCTCGCTCTCGCGCTCGAGCACGACCACGTCGCGCACGCCTGCGGACAGCAGCCGCCGCGCCGCCGACAGGCCCGCCGGCCCGCCGCCGACGATGATGACGTCATGCATGGTCATGCCGCGTCGGCGTTGGCCGGAACACCCGGCAGTTTGCCCTGCGCCAGTTCGAACACCCGCGCACTGCAATAAAAGCCCTGGCAGCGGCCCATCATGCAGCGGGTGCGGCGCCTCAAGCCTCCGAGATCGCCGGCGGGCAGGAGGCCCTGCAGCGCGGCGTCGATTTCACCGCGCGTGACCAGTTCGCAATGACAGACGATTTCGCCGGCGCCTGGTTGCTGATAGGGGCGTGGCAAATGCTCGGCGAGATTGGGCATTTGTTTCGCAATCCGGGCAGCGGGCTCAGGCAATGCACCGAAATGCTTGTTATAGAGTCCGGCGACATGTTGCGCGATGCCGAGAGCGCCGGTGAGTCCGGTGGAGCGGATGCCGCTGGCGGTGATCCAGTTGCGGTCCGGCAGCGCCTCGACCTGATAGTCCTTGAACTGCGTCGCCGGCCGCAGGCCTGCATAAACGGCGGTGACGGTCTGTTCCGCCAGCCGCGGCACGCGGCGGCAGCCCTGCTCGATCAGGTGGCGCAGGGCTTCCTGGGTCACGCTGGCATCGGCGCGGTCGTCCTGATCTTCCGCCGTCGGGCCGACGATCAGGTTGCCGAAGATCGTGCGGCACATCATCACGCCCTTGGTGCGCTCGGTGGGCACCGGCAGGATCGAGGAGGTGATGAGCCGCGAGGCCGGCTTGTCGAACACGACGAATTGTCCCTTGCGCGGCTTGATGGCGAAGGGTGCGGGACGGGCGATGGCCTCGACGAGATCGCCATAGTTGCCGGAGGCGTTGATGACGAGGCGCGCCTGCACAGGCCCGTGGTTCGTGCGCAGTGTCCAGGTGCCGTTGGCAAGATCGCCATCCTGCACTTCGGTGGCGCGGCGCACCTCGCCGCCATGGGCGATGCCCTGCAGCACGTAGGCGAGCGACGGCGACCAGGGATCCATGATGTGCTCGCCGGGAATGACGACAGCGGCGCGCGCCTCCGGCCCCAGGTTCGGCTCCCGGCGGCGCAGTTCCGCGCCATCGATCAGGCCTGCATCGGTGACGCCATTGGCCCGCGCCTGATCGGCGATGGCGGGCAGTTTCGTCTGTTCATCTTCGTTCCAGGCAACCAGCAGGCCACCCGTGTGCAGCAACGGCAGGTTCAACAACTCGCGGATCGCCAGATATTCCTCATAGCCGGCGCGGATACAGGCCAGCTCCAAGCTTCCAGCCGGCGCGTCATAGCCGGTATGGAACATGGCGCTATTGCCCTTGCTGGCGCCGGAAAGTATATCGCCGCCCTTCTCCATCAAGAGCGTGCGCGCGCCACCGAGGCAGAAGCGCCGGAACAGGGCGCAGCCGACCACGCCGGCGCCGATGATCGCGACTTCATACTGAGGGAGGGTCATTCTCGTGCCGCCGCGGCCTGTGAATCGGGAAAATCGGTTTGAGCCAGGAGTTTGACTCGAGTGAGCTAGGTTCCCTGATGTTCTCGCTGGCGGGCTTGTTGCCCATCCTGCTCTAATTGGTCTGCGTTTGTAAAGGCTTGGACGCGCCGGCCATTGACAAGACACGACCGGCCTGTCGTTCGTTGTTGTGTCGCGGCAATCAAGAAGAGGGCATGCACAGTGGGAAAAATCGCCGAGTACGAGTCATATGATGCGCTGGGTCTGGCAGATCTTGTCCGGCGCAAGGAGGTGAAGCCGGAGGAATTGTTGGACGAGGCGCTGGCGCGCACCGAGCGGCTCAATCCGAAACTCAATGCGGTCGTGCATGCCGTACCCGACAAAGCGCGGGCGCTCATCCGCGACGGGCTGCCCGATGGACCGTTCACCGGCGTGCCGTTCCTCCTCAAGGATCTGGGCTGCGAGGCGATCGGCTATCCGACCCATATGGGGTCGCGGCTCTATGCGAACTATCAGTGGACGTTCAACTCCGAGATCTATCTGCGCCTCAAGAATGCCGGTCTGGTGTCGTTCGCGCGCACGACATCGCCGGAACTAGGCGTTAGCCCGGTCACCGAAGCGGTTGTCTATGGCGGCCCGACGCGCAGTCCCTGGAATCTCAATCACACCTCCGGCGGCTCCAGCGGCGGCAGCGGCGCGGCAGTCGCGGCGGGCATTGTGCCTCTGGCCCATGGCAGCGATGGCGGCGGCTCCGTGCGCATTCCCGCGTCAAGCTGCGGCCTGTTCGGATTGAAGCCGACGCGGGCGCGATTGCCCGACGGTCCGGCTTCCGGCGAGGGCTGGGGCGGCATGGCGATCGATGGCCTGCTGTCGCGTAGCGTGCGGGATACCGCCGCGGCGCTGGATGCCTGTCATGGGGCCGACCTCGGCGCGCCATATTGGGCGCCACCCGTGGCGCGGCCGTATATGGAGGAGATCAAGTCGCCGCCGCGGCGCTTGCGCATTGCCGTCTGCCGCACGCGCTATGACGGCGAGGCGATCCATGCCGATTGCGCCGAGGCGGTGGACAGCGCGGCGAAGCTCTGCGCCGAGCTGGGGCACGAGACCGTCGAGGACATGCCAAGCTTCGATTTCGAGAAGGTGGTGCGGGCCTGGACCAATGTGGTGCTCTGCGGCACCGCGCTCTCGGTGCAGACGCGCGCCCAGGCGTTGGGCCGCAAGGCCGGCAAGGACGATCTGGAGCCGGCGATCCTCAATGCCTGCGAGATCGCCCCGTCGGTCAGCGGTACGGCCTATCTGGCGGCGATCAATCTGGTGCATGCGACGGGCCGGCTGTTCGAGCGCTTCATGCAGAAGTACGACGTGCTGCTGAATGCGACGCTGGCCGAGCCGCCGGCGGTTGTCGGCCGCTTCGCCATGAGCAACCCGGATTTCCTCGACTACCGGCTGGGTCCGACGGGCACGATCCGCTATTCGCCGTTCACCTCGCTGTTCAACATCAGCGGCCAGCCGGCGATGTCGGTGCCGTTGCATTGGTCGAAAGCGGGCCTGCCGATCGGCGTGCATTTCGCGGCGAAGTTCGGCGACGAGCCGACGCTGTTGAAGCTGGCGGCGCAGTTGGAGACGGCGAGGCCGTGGTTTAACAACCGACCTAACATCTAGAGACCGTGTAGGGGCGACCTCGGCAAGATCGCATCGCGATCTGCCTGGCGGTCGCCCTGCGATGTCAGAGGGCGACCGCAGGTCGCCCCTACATGCTACCGGATCCGCCTCACCGCCGCGGCTTCAGCGTCATCGGGCTTCCCGCGATCAGGTATTCCTTGCAGAAGCCCGCAAACGCCGTCGCCATGCGCCGCGGGCGCACGTCGCGGCGGCGGGCGATCCCCAGGCGCGTCGGCCGGATCTTCTCGGTCACCGGGCGGTAGACCAGGCGCATGCCGTCGAGCGCCTGCTCGCTCAGCGGCCGGGAATGCATGACCGCATAGCCGTGGCCGTTGGCCACCAGCCCGCGCACCATCTCGAAGGACGGCGTCTCGTGAGCGACTCGGGGCCTTAGACCCAGGCCGTAGAAGATCGACAAGAAATAGTCGCGGCTCTGGGGATAGCCGAGCAGCACCAGCGGCTCGTCCGCCAGATCTTTCAGTGACACGGTGGTCCGCCGCGCCAGGCGATGCCGCGCCGGCAGGACGACATGGAACGGCACCTCCGCCAGCGGCTCGAAGGCGATATCGGGTCCCAGACTGAGGTCATAAGTAAGCGCGAGATCGAAGCGGCCGCCGCGCAGGCCGTCCAGCAGCGCCGCCGTGTGATCCTCATGCAGACGCACGCGGATGTCGGGGAAGCGCGCGGCAAAGGCGCCGAGCAGGGCCGGCATCAGCATCGGCGCGAAGGTGATGAAGCAGCCCACTTCGAGATCGCCGGCCAGCTTGTCTGCCAGGCCGCCGACGCTCTGGCTGAGATCGCCGGCATGGGCCAGCAGGCTGCGCGCTTCCACGAGCAACCGCTGCCCGGCCGGTGTCAGCGCCAGTCCCCGGGCATGGTGGCGAACGAAGAGCTGCAGGTCGAAGGCCTCTTCCAGATGGGCGATGGCTTCGGAGATCGAGGGCTGCGACACCCGGATCGCCTTGGCCGCACCAGTGACGCTGCCTTCCTCGGCCGCCGCCGCGAAATAGCGGAGCTGTTTCAAGGTGAATTGCATCGGTTTTTCCGATCATCTTCCTCGCCGAATTATATTTTTCCTTTTCCACGCCCTGCGTCAATATGGCTAGTCGAGAATCGTTCCAATGCGGGGACAGCGAGAATGATCAGGACGGGCGAACAGTACCGGGAGTCGCTGCGCGACGGCCGGCAGGTCTGGATCAACGGCGAAAAGGTGAAGGACGTCACGGTCCATCCCGCTTTCAAGCCGATCGTCGATGTGCGGGCGCGCATCTACGACATGGCCCACGAGGCCAAGACCAAAGACCTCATGTCCTATGTCGACAAGGACAGCAATGAGCCCTGCTGCATCGGCTACAAGCTGCCCTATACCCAGGACGATTGGCAGGAAAAGCGCCGCGCCGTCGATGCCGTGATGGACGATATAGGCGGCGTGGTAATCCGCGTCGGCGACGAGACCATTGGCGAGATGTGGTCGCTCTATGACGGCCGCGACGTGCTCGATGAAGTCGATCCGCAATTCTCCCAGAACATCGAAAACCACATCTTCCGCGCGCTGCGGTCCGACACCTTCCATGTCTCGGCCAATACCGATCCCAAGGGCGACCGCTCGAAGCGGCCCCAGGATCAGGATCCGGACATGCTGCTCCATCTCGTGAAGGAGACCGACAAGGGCATTATCGTCCGCGGCGCCAAGTACGAGACTGCGGCGGCCTATGCCAACCAGGCCTTCGTCAAGCCGACGATCGCCAACTGGGGCGACGACAAGCTGTCGGACTACGCGCTGGGCTTCATCTGCGACATGAGCGCGCCGGGCGTGAAACATATCTGCCGCACCGGCTTTGCCGGCCGCGCGCCGGCCCGCGACTATCCGCTCTCCAGCCGCTTCGATGAAGTCGATACGCTGGTCGTGTTCGACGACGTGCTGGTGCCCTGGGAGAATGTGCTATTCTACCGCCATACCCGCGCGGCCAGCTTCATCCGCGGCACGCTGCATCGCTACAGCGCCTTCGCCTTCGTGCAGCGCATCCAGAAGATCGCCGACATGCTGATCGGCGCGGCGCTGTTCAATGCCCGGCAGACCGGCCTCGACCAGCAGCAGGCGGTGCGCGAGAAGCTGGCGGAACTGGCCGTCTATCGCGAGACGATCAACGCGCATCTTACGGCCTCGATCGCCCTGGCGCAGAAGAGCCCGGCCGGCCTGCTGATGCCGAACCAGTCGCTGCTCTATACCGGCCGCGTCCAGGCCTGCACGCGGCTGCCGGCCATGGTGCATCTGGCCCGCGAGCTCTGCGGCGGCCAGATCTGCGTCACGCCCGATGTGGCGGCGTTCGAGCATCCGGAGACCAAGGCGCTCCTGGAGAAGTACTACAGCGTCAACGAAAACTGGGTTGCCGAGGACCGGCGCAAATTGCTGGCCTTCGCCCGGGATCTCATGAACTCGGATTACGCAGGCCACCGCGTCACCTTCGAGCTGTTCGCCCAGGCGCCGCCCTTCGCCCATCTGAACGCGGTCTACATGAATTTCGACTGGAAGGAGCCGATGAGTTTCGTCAAGAAATCGGCCGGCCTGTCGGATCGCGTCATGCAGACGGCCAAGCGCGCCTAGCAGAAGGGCGGACGGGAAAACAATGGCTCATATCAGGCTGCGCAAGTTCAACACCAAGATCACCTATCCCGAGCAGAAGCTGGACAACGACCTTTGCATGGCCGTGCGCGCCGGCAATCACATCTTCCTGCGCGGGCAGGTGGGGCAGGATCTCAAGGGCAACATGGTCGGCGTCGGCAATCCGCGCAAACAGACGGAACAGGCGATGCGCAATGTGAAACAGCTACTGGAGGAAGCCGGCAGCCGGTTGGAACACATCTGCAAAGTCACGATCTACATTACCGACCGGGCCTACCGCGAGGCGGTATATCAAGAGGTCGGCAAGTGGCTGAAGGGCGTCTATCCCTGTTCCACCGGCCTGATCGTGCAGGGTCTTGCGCGGCCGGAATGGGTGATGGAAATTGACGTTGAGGCCGTCATCCCCGCGGGCGAGGAGGGGCGGCGCAAGGTGACCGGACCGGAATGGTCCGAGAACATGCCCCAGGGAAAGCGCCGTGGCCGCCGCTGAGAAAATCTCGACACGCCTGAGCCAGGAGCAGATCGAGCAGTTCTGGCGCGACGGCTATGCGACTGTCGAAAACGCTGTCACGCCCGATCAGCTTTCCGCCTTGCGCCGGGAGCTCGCGGGTTGGGTCGATGCCAGCCGGGCGGAGACAAAGCCTTTCGGCGCGCCGACGATCGACGGCCGGCCTCGTTTCGACATGGGCGCGGAGCATACCGCCGAGCGGCCGGCACTACGCCGGGTCAACAACCCCTCGGACGTCTCGCCTGCCTATCGCGATGTGATGGAAAATTCCGCCATTGTCGACATGGTGAGCGATCTCATCGGCCCGAACGTGAAGTTCCATCACTGCAAGATCAATGTGAAGCTGCCGGGCAGTAACACCGAGGTCGGCTATCACCAGGACTTCCCTTACACGCCTCACACCAACGACGACATCGTCACGGCGCTGCTGATGCTCGACGACATGACGCTGGAGAATGGTTGTCTTACGGTGGTGCCCGGCTCCCACCGCGGGCCGCTTTACAGCCTGTTCGAGAAGGACGTCTTCGTCGGCTCCATTGACTCCAAAACAGTAGCTCGGCTGAAGCCGCAGGAGCTGGCTGTCACCGGCAAGGCGGGCAGCGTCTGCCTGATGCATACACGGCTGGTGCATGGTTCCGACGCCAACCGGTCGAAAGCCAATCGCGGCCTCTATATCTGCGTCTACAGCGCCGCCGATGCGTTTCCCCTGGCGGCCAATCCGCTGCCCAACCCCAACGAAGGCAAGGTGGTGCGCGGCCAAAAATCCCGCCAGGCGCGGCTAATGGATGCGGTGGTCGAGCTGCCGGCACAGGCGAAGGTGGCGTCGTTCTTCGCCACCCAGGGGCAGAAATCCGCCGGCGGCTGATCGCAGGCCTGCGGCTGGCGATGACATCAGGGACAAACGGCGCTAAACAATCCCAATCGGCACGCGCTAGTTTGGCAGGGGGAATGGCGCCATGACTTTTTCGGTAATCGGCCGGTGCGGCCGCACGGGCATGTTCGGCGTCGCCATCACCACATCGAGCATTGCCGTCGCCAGCCGCTGCCCCTGGGCGCGGGCGGGGGCCGGCGCGGTGGCGACACAGAACATCACCGATCCCCGGCTCGGGCCGCAGGGCCTGGACTTGATGGCCAGGGGCGCCGGCGCCGAGGAAGCGCTGCGCAAAACCATGGCCCAGGCGCCCCATGCGGAGTACCGGCAGGTGACGATGATCGACGGCAAGGGCAATACGGCCTCTCATGCCGGCGCGAAGATTCTGGGCGTCAACGCGATCTCGCCCGGCCAGGACTGCATCGCCGCCGGCAACCTGCTGAGCAACCAGGACGTGCCCACAGCGATGGCGCGCACCTTCTCCAAACATCCGGAGATGCATCTGGCCGAGCGACTGCTGCTGTCGCTGGAAGCCGGCGTCGCGGCCGGCGGCGAGATGGGCTCGGTGCGCTCGGCCGGCCTTCTGGTGGTCCATGACCATTCCTGGCCGCTCGTGGATCTGCGCATCGACTGGGATGAGCAGAGCCCAGTCAGTTCCCTCCGCCGCATCTGGGACCGGTATCAGCCGCAGATGGCGGATTACGTCACGCGGGCGCTCAACCCCGCATCGGCGCCGGCCTACGGCGTGCCGGGAGATCCGTAAACCGCCCCAATCTGCGTTCGTCTGACAGCTCCGTGACATGTTCGGGATTGCGGGAGCAAAGTTACCGGTCTTGTGTTTCTACGGTTACCGCCGTTTCTGAGCGCGGGCTCCGTCCGCGTCGAGCCAGGTAGCTCGAACTTTCATGGAATACGCTGCAGGACCCATGCAGGAAACGATTGAAGCATCGAGCCTGGATGCCGATTCGGCGCCCATGTTCCCCGCGAAATCGCTGCTCCAGCCCGGCACGACCTGCTGGCGCATCGAGCGGGCCGGGCGCTTTGCCCAGATTGTCGATGCGGCGGATTATTTTTCCGTGCTCAAGGCGGCGATGCTGCAGGCGCGGCACTCCATCTATCTCATCGGCTGGGATTTCGACACCCGCACGCAGCTCGAGCCGGCCGGTGCCACGCAGCCCGGCCCCAACAGGCTGGGCAACCTGATCAATTGGATCGTCAAGCGGCGGCCGGGCCTGCAGGTCTACATCCTGCCCTGGCGGCTCGGCCTAGTGCGCACCCTGGTGCGGGGCACGACAGCGTTCTTCATCCTGAAATGGATCTTCCACCGCCGGGTGCATTTTCAGCCGGACGGGCATCATCCGACAGGCGCTTCCCATCATCAGAAGATCGTCGTGATAGATGACGCGATCGCCTTCTGCGGCGGTATCGATATCACCGGTGCGCGTTGGGACAGGCGCGCGCATGCGCCTGGAGACCGCCATCGCCGATTGCCGGGAGGTCAGCCCTATGGCGCCTGGCATGATGCCACGACCGCGGTCGATGGCACAGCCGCCCGGGCTCTGGGTGAGTTTGCCCGCGACCGCTGGTTCCGGACGACCGGCAAGCGGCTGCCCGTGCCGCCGCCGGGAGCAAACCCCTGGCCGGAGAGCCTGCCGGTCACCGTACACCGACGTCGGCGTCGCCATCGCACGCACGGCGCCCGCCTATGGCGGGGAAGCCGAGGTCCGTGAAATA
The DNA here is from genome assembly GCA_963851215.1 of uncultured Alphaproteobacteria bacterium. Taxonomy (GTDB): domain Bacteria; phylum Pseudomonadota; class Alphaproteobacteria; order Dongiales; family Dongiaceae; genus DATKFM01. The sequence goes on along the minus strand of CAWKOG010000017.1, from coordinate 44,723 downwards.
GAAGCGCTCTACCTCGCGGGCATCGGCGCGGCGCGGCGCACCATCTATCTCGAAAGCCAATACCTTGCCTCCAGGCGGATCTGCGAGGCGATTGCCGGTAGGCTGCGCGAAGAGGGCGGGCCCGAGATCGTGGTGGTGAATCCGGAATCCGCCGATGGTTGGCTGGAGGAGGCCACCATGGGGCCGGCGCGCCTGCGCCTTCTGGAGGTCATTCGCGCCGCGGACCGCTACGACCGATTCCGGATCTATGTGCCGGTCACCGAAAAGGGCGAACCGATTTATGTTCACGCCAAGATCATGGTGGTTGATGATCAAATGCTGCGCATCGGCTCCAGCAATCTGAACAACCGCTCGATGAATCTCGACACCGAATGCGATCTGGCGATCGAGGCCCATCCGGAGTCTCCGGATCGAGAGCGGTTGGAACTGGCGATCCGCAGCATTCGCGACGATCTCCTGGCCGAGCATCTTGGGGTGACGGCGGAACAGTTTGCGGCGGCCCACAAAGGATCGGGATCGCTTATCGACGCCATCGAGTCGCTGGCGAGCCCGGGCCGGGGTCTCGTGCCATTGAAAACGCCTGAGCATGCGGCAGTTCTCGAACTCCTTGCGGATGCCGATTTCACCTTGCCGGAGAAGCCGCGCCGCTATTGGGCGCTGCCTTCGCGCAAGCGGCGGTATCTGTCATAGTGGCGAAGGGCTGGTAGCCAATGGCCAAGAGCGACATCAAGTCCGTAGCCGACTACATCGCCGCGCAGCCCGCGGCGACGCGAGTTGCGCTCAAGCGCGTGCGCGGCGCGATACGCAAAGCCATGCCGAAGGCAGACGAGATGCTCTCCTACAGCATCCCTGCCTACAAATTGAACGGCCGAGTTGTGATCTTCTTCGCGGGATGGAAGCAGCATTATTCCATCTATCCGGCAACAGATGGTCTTGCGGATGCCTTCAAGGACGAGCTTGCTTCGTATGAAATAAGCAAGGGCACGATCCGCTTTCCGCTTTCAGAGCCTGTGCCCGTGAAACTGATTGAGCGCATCGCCAAGTTCCGAGCGAAGCAAGCGGCGGAGCGCGCGAAGGCGAAGTCTGTGGAAGGAAGCAAGCGTTAGAAAATTTCTGTCGCCTGCCCGCAGTGGGAGAGGCATGCAGCATCCGCGTTCAGCGGATGCTGCAGGTGAGGGGTGGCACCGTTAGTGCCTCGCCAAATCCGCGGTCGCCTGTGCATTCTGTCGAAGGAAATTCTCAACTTCGCCAACTGTGTAAGCTCGGAGGCTTGGTGCGCCTGACCGTCACCCGCGCAACGTTCGCTGGACGCGAATTTGCGCCCCTCTCCCTCTTTCGAGGGCGAGGGGATAGTAGGCATTGAAACTACGTCAGCCGCTTCACCACCTCGTCGGCAATCGCAAGCGAACTCGTCAGTCCAGGAGATTCGATGCCGAACAAATTCACCAACCCACGGATGCCGTGAGTTTCCGGTCCCTGGATGACGAAATCCTCCGCCGGGCCGCCTGGCGCCTGCAGTTTCGGGCGAATGCCCGTGTAGCCCGGTTCCAGCGCGCCGTCGGTGAGGTCGGGATAATAGCTGCGGATGGCGGCGTAGAAGCTGGCGGACCGGCTGGCATCGACGTCATAGTCGATGCGGTCGATCCATTCCACGTCGGGACCGAATTTGGCGCGGCCATTCAGGTCGAGCGTCACGTGCACGCCAAGGCTCGCGGCATCCGGCATCGGGTAGACGAGATGGGTGAAGGGCGTCCGGCCCGTGAGGACAAAATAATGGCCCTTGGCAAGGTAGAGCGGCGGCACAAGTTTCCGGTCCAGACCCCTTAGATCGCTTGCAATGCCTTGCGCGCCGAGCCCGCCGGCATTGATCAGCAGGCGGCATTGCAGTGTCAGGGGATCGTCGCCGCCGACTTCGATCAGGAATTCGCCCTCGCGGATTTCGCCGCCGGTCACCGCGCTGTTCAGCGCGAGGGCGCCGCCATGGTCTTCCAACTCGCCCTGCAAACTCAGCATATAGCCATGGCTGTCGACGATGCCGCTCGATGGCGAGAACAGCGCGCCGGAAACACGAACCGCTGGCTCAAGGGCGCTAGCCTCGGCTGACGTTAGTTCCCGCAAATCGTTGACGTCGTTGGCTTCCGCTTTCGCTTTCAGCGCCGCGAGCGCCGGCAATTGCCCCGGCGAGGAGGCGACGATCAGCTTACCCAGTTGCTTGTGGGCGATGCCATGCTCCATGCAATAAGCATAGAGTTGCTGCCGTCCGGCAACACAGAGACGCGCCTTCAGACTGCCGGTGGGGTAGTAGATGCCGGCATGGATGACCTCGCTGTTGCGCGAGCTGATCTCGCTGCCGATCATTTCGTGGCGCTCCAGCACGATGACCTCGCGGCCCGCGAGCGCCAGCGCTCGGGCGACGGCGAGGCCGACCACGCCGGCACCGATGACGACGCACTCGACCTGTTCCGTCATGCGGCTTCTGGCGGCGTCGGCGGTGGGTTCGGCGATTGGCTCACGCCTTGCCGACGCAGCAACGCTTCGCGCCGCACGATATAAAGAGTGCTGCAGATCACCACGGTGGCGCCAGCCAGAACGATCCAGGTCGGCACATCGCCCCAGACCCAGTAGCCGAACAGGATGGCCCAGACCATGCCGGTATAGTCCAGCGGCGCGATCAGCGAGGCCTCGGCGTAACGGAAGGCCTGGTTGAGGAAGAACTGGCCGAAGCTGCCAGCGACGCCGGAGACGATGAATATGACCCAATGCTCCGGTGTCGGGGTTTCCCACTGCCAGGGCATGAAGGAACCGAGCACGACAATGACGACGCAAGAATAATAGAAAAGAATTGTGTGGCTGCGTTCGGTGCTGCTGAGCTGGCGCGATGTGATCAGCGTCAGCGCGTAGAGGAAGGCCGAGCTCAGCGCCAGCAGCGATCCCGTGTTCACGCCGGCGCCCGAGGGCTGCAGCATGAACATCACGCCGGCGAAGCCGATCAGCACGGCGGCCCAGCGCCGCGGCCCAACCTTCTCCTTCAGCAGCGGCACGGAAAGGGCGGTGACGAACAGCGGCGCCGCATAGGCAACGGCGAAACAATCGGCCAGGGGCAGCAGCTTCAGCGCATAATAAAAGGTGATCATGGTGCCGAGATTGAGCACCGCCCGCAGGCCGTGGCCCAGCGGCCGGCTGGTGCGCAGGGTCTGCAATCCGCCCGCTTTCCAAGCGATCCCGGCCGCGATCACGACGCCGATGACGTAGCGGAGAAACCCCACCTGGGCGACGGCATAGGCATGATCGTCGACGAGGACCTTTACCGCCACGTCAAGAATTGACAGGCTGGAGACCGCGCCCAGCATATAAAGCGCACCGCGAATCGGCAGATAGCGCAAACCCGGCAGGCTTGGGCTGGTGTTCATGTCAGGTGTTTTTCCTTATGCGACCGTCTTCGAGGATGTCTTCCGGCTGCCCTTGGCCTCGCTGACGATCCAGTCCCGGAATAGTTTGGCCGGCTGGCTCAGCGGCACATCCTGCGGCACCAACAGATAGAAGCCGCGGCTGGAACGCAAGGTGGAGGAGATCGGCCGCACCAGGGTGTGCCTGGCGATGAAATCCTCGGCCAAGCGCCCGCCGCCCAGCGCGATGCCCTGGCCGTCCAGCGCCGCCTGCACCAGCACGAGATAGTTGTCGAACTCCAGCCCGCGCTTGGTCGGTTTCCACGGCACGTCGAACTGCTGCAGCCAGGCCTGCCAGGTGACCCAGTTGCGATCGTACTCCACGAGATGGAGCAGCGATTCATTCAGGAGATCATGCGGCTTTCGCGGCGGTTTGCGGCCTTCCAGATAACCGGGCGAGCAGACCGGAAACACCTCATTGTCCATCAAGTGGATCGCCTGAACTTCCGGCCACTTGCCCGATCCGTAGCGGATCGCCAGGTCGATGCCCGCCGCCGCCAGATCGCTGACCGGCGCCGAGGCTACTACCTTCAGCTCCACGTCCGAATGGGCGGCGCGGAACTTGGCGATGTGGGCCATCAGCCAGTAGGAGGCGAAGGTGACGCTGGTGGCCACCGTGATATCGGCCCGTGGCCCGATGCGGCGGAGGTCGACCACGGTGTTGGCAATATGCTCCAGGCTCATGGTCACAGCCTTGTGCAGGCGGACGCCGGGCAAAGTGAGCTTCAGCGCCCGCGGCTGCCGATGGAAGAGCTGGGTGCCCAGATGCTCCTCCAAAAGCTGGATCTGCCGGCTCACGGCCGCCTGGGTGACGCTCAATTCCTGCGCCGCCCGGGTGAAATTCATCAGCCGTGCCGCCGCCTCGAATACGACCAGGCTGTTGACCGGCGGCAGTTTGGAGCGGAGCGAGGCCATCAGGAAATGTTATGCATCCAATGAGAATTACTGCAATTCACATAGCGTATGAGAGGTGGTCCAATAGTCAAGCTCATAGATGCAAAAGCCCCGCAAAGTCCGCGGCGAGAACGGGCGGCGGCTGCAAGGAGGTTCAAACCATGACCAGCAAACCCGAACTCTTTGGCGAACGCGCTGCAGCCGGCCGCTGGGCCGCCGGCACTCATGTGGCGGGCGAGGCCGCGGCCAAAACCGTGGCCGCTCCGGCGCCAAAAGCGCCGGACGTGCGTCCGGCGATCGCCGCCTGCTTGCCGACGCTGGATTTCACCGCGGCCATGCGCCGCGTCGAAGCCGAGTATTACGACGCCGCCTGAACGCGGCTTCCGATCTCGATTCCCTCTCTCCCTCGCAAGACCACAGGAGACGCAGGATGCCCGGACGCAACATGCTATTCATTCCCGGCCCGACCAACATGCCCGACGAGGTGCGCCTCGCCATGGACATCCCGCTGGAGGACCAGCGCGCCCCGGATTTCCCGGCCTTCACCCTCGGCCTGTTCCAGGATGTGAAGAAGATCTTCAAGACGCGCAACGGCCAGGTGTTCCTGTTCCCGGCTTCCGGCACGGGCGGCTGGGAAGCGGCGATCACCAACACGCTGTCGCCCGGCGACAAGGTTCTCGCCGCGCGTTTCGGCCAATTCTCCCATCTCTGGATCGATCTTTGTCAGCGCCACGGCCTTGATGTCGAAGTGGTCGATGTGGAGTGGGGCGAGGGCGCGCCTGTGGAGCGCTTCGCCGATCGTCTTGCCGCGGACAAGAGCCACGCCATCAAGGCGGTGCTGGTCTGCCACAACGAGACCGCGACCGGCGTCACCAGCGATGTCGCTGGTGTGCGCAAGGTGCTGGACGCCATTGGTCACCCCGCGCTGCTGTTCGTCGACGGCGTCAGCTCCATCGCCTGCATCGAGTTCCGCATGGATGAGTGGGGCGTCGACCTCGCAGTCGCCGGCTCGCAGAAGGGCTTCATGATGCCCACCGGCCTCGCCCTGGTCGCCGCCAGCCAGAAGGCGCTGGAGGCTTCGAAGACGGCGAAGAGCTACCGCTGCTTCTTCGATTTCAACGACATGATCCGCACCAACAAGGACGGCTATTTCCCCTACACGCCGGCGACCACGCTGCTGCGCGGCCTTCGCGCGTCCATCGATCTGCTGCTGGGCGAAGGGTTGGAGAATGTCTTCGCACGACATCACCGCATGGCCGAGGGCGTGCGCAAGGCGGTGGCGGCTTGGGGCCTTACCGTCTGCGCCAAGCATCCGCGCTGGTACTCCGACACAGTGACAGCTATCCGCGTGCCCGAAGGCTTCGACGGCAACGAGGTCGTGCGCGTCGCCTATGACCGCTACAGCCTGTCGCTGGGCGTCGGCCTGTCGAAGGTCGCGGGCAAGGTGTTCCGCATCGGCCATCTGGGCAGCCTCAACGAGCTGATGGTGCTGACCGCGCTGGCCGGCGCCGAGATGGCCATGCGCGATGTCGGCATCGATGTCGCGCCCGGCAGCGGAGTCGGGGCGGCGCAGGAGCATTTCCGTCATAGCCACCGCAGAGCGGCGCTGCCGCGCTCCGTCGCGGCTTAGGACCTGTCGAAATTCGAACTGGGGAGAGACGCCCATGGACATCCATGAGTATCAGGCCAAGGAACTGCTGGCGAATTTCGGGGTGCAGATCCCCCGCGGCGGCCTGGCCTACAGCCCGGAGCAGGCGGCCTATCGCACGACCGAGCTCGGCGGCGACAAATGGGTGGTGAAGGCGCAGATCCATTCCGGCGGCCGCGGCAAGGCCGGCGGCATCAAGGTCTGCGGCAATGACCATGAGGTGTGGGACGCAGCCGACGAGTTGCTGGGCAAGCGGCTGGTGACGCACCAGACCGGCCCGCGGGGCAAGGTGGTCTATCGCCTCTATGTCGAAGGCGCCGTGCCGATCAAGCGCGAGCTGTATCTCGGTCTCGTCCTGGATCGTCAGTCCGAACGGGTGATGATCGCGGCCTCGTCGGCGGGCGGCATGGAGATCGAGGAGATCGCCCAGAACCAACCGCAGTCGATCATCCGCACCAATGTTGATCCCGCCGCCGGCATGACGTCGTTCCAGGCGCGGGAGATCGCCTTCGCGCTGGGCCTGGAGTCGGGCCTCATCAGCCAGGCGGTGAGCACGATCCTCGGCTGCTACCGCGCCTTCCGCGATCTCGACGCCACCATGGTGGAAATCAATCCGCTGGTGGTGACCGAGGACGGCCGCCTGATTGCGCTGGACGCCAAGATGACCTTTGACGACAACGCGCTGTTCCGCAATCCGAAGATCGCCGAGCTGCGCGACAAGTCGCAGGAGGATGCGCGCGAGACCAAGGCGGCGGACCGCGGCCTCAGCTATGTCGGCCTCGACGGCAATATCGGCTGCATCATCAACGGGGCCGGCCTCGCCATGGCCACCATGGACATGATCAAGCATGCCGGCGGCGAGCCCGCGAACTTCCTGGATATCGGCGGCGGCGCGACGCCGGATCGCGTCGCGAAGGCATTCCGCCTTGTGCTGTCCGATGAGAAGGTGGAGGCAATCCTCGTCAACATCTTCGCCGGCATCAACCGCTGCGACTGGGTCGCCGAGGGCGTGGTGCAGGCGGTGCAGAAGGTCGGCATCAACCTGCCGCTGGTGGTGCGCCTCGCCGGCACCAACGTCGAGGCGGGCCGCCGCATCCTGAAGGAGAGCGGCCTGCCGATCATCACCGCGAATACGTTGGCCGAGGCCGCCGACCGCGTCGTGTCCGCTTGGCATTCATCCAAGAACGCCAAAGCGCCTAAGGCCGCATAGGGGAGAAACCCATGAGCATCCTCATCGACGAGAAGACGCCCGTCATCGTCCAGGGCTTCACCGGCAATATCGGCAGCTTCCATGCCAAGGAGATGATCGCCTATGGCACCAACATCGTCGGCGGCGTGACGCCCGGCAAGGGCGGCACCACCCATCTCGACAGGCCGGTGTTCAACACCGTGAAGGAAGCAGTCGACAAGACCGGCGCCGAAGCCAGCATCGTCTTCGTGCCGCCGCCCTTCGCCGCGGACTCGATCATGGAAGCGGCCGACTCCGGCATCAAGACCTGCGTCGCCATCACCGATGGCATTCCCGCCCAGGACATGATCCGGGTGAAGCGCTTCATGAAGCGCTACAAGCGGGAAGATCGCATGCGGCTGATCGGGCCGAACTGCGCCGGCGTCATCAGCCCCGGCCGCTCGATGCTCGGCATCATGCCCGGCCATATCTATAAGCGCGGCTCCGTCGGCATCGTCGGGCGCTCCGGCACGCTCGGCTATGAAGCCGCATCGCAGATGCTGGAGCTGGGTATCGGAGTCTCCACCAGCGTCGGCATCGGCGGCGATCCCATCAATGGCAGCTCGTTCCGCGATATCCTCGAGTTGTTCGAGGCCGACTCCGAGACGACAGCCATCATGATGATCGGCGAGATCGGCGGGCCCCAAGAGGCAGAGGCCGCCGAGTTCGTGCGCGAGCATATGACCAAGCCGGTCATCGCCTACATCGCCGGGCTGACGGCGCCCAAGGGCCGCCGCATGGGCCATGCGGGCGCGATCATTTCCGCGTTCGGCGAGAGTGCGTCGGAGAAAGTCGAAATCCTGAGGGGAGCCGGCGTGGCCGTGGCCCCGAGCCCGGCCGAGCTGGGCATTTCCGTTGCAAAGGTTCTCGCCAAAGCCGCGTGAATGGGCCATGCTGCAGCGCAGCATGGCACCGGATAATAGAGAGCCAGGACCCGAGACCGCCGCCGCCCCGGCGCCGCGGCCGAAACCGGCTGGCAATGCGAAACCGGTCGGACCGCGGCAGATTCCCCTGCAGATCGAGGCTCAGCGCTATGTGGGCGAGCTCAGCGTCCAGCTCCATGGGCTGCTGCTGGGCGTGGTGCGGGAGCGGCTGCCGCAGCTCGAAAAGGTCGTCGGCGGCGAAGCCGACGCGCCGCTGGATGATCCAGAGCTGCTGTCCCGCAGCCTTCAGGCCCAAGGCATCTGGTTTCAGCTCCTGAGCATCGCTGAAGAGAACGCCGCCATGCGCTACCGGCGGCAGACCGAGACCGAGCGCGGGCCCGACCGCATTCCCGGCACCTTCTCCCGCGTGCTCGCGGAGGCTGCTGCGTCCGGCATCACCGCCAGTGGCTTGCAGCGGCTGCTGAACAAGATTCATATCGCGCCGGTCATCACCGCCCACCCGACCGAGGCCAAGCGGGTGACGGTGCTGGAGATCCACCGGCGCATCTACCGCCTGCTGTATGAACTGGAGTCGCCACGCTGGACCCGGCGCGAGCGCCAGCAATTGCAGGACCGCCTGCGCGGCGAGATCGACCTGTTGTGGCTGACAGGCGAATTGCGGGTGGAGCGGCCGACGGTGACCCAGGAGATCGCCTGGGGCCTGCATTTCTTCGAGCAGACCTTGTTCGATCGTCTGCCGGAGCTGCAGGACCGGCTGCGCGGCGCCATCGACAGGCATTATCCCGGCGCCCGCATCGAAGTGCCACCGTTCCTGCGCTTCGGCTCCTGGATCGGCGGCGACCGCGACGGAAATCCCTTCGTCACCGCCGCGGTGACCGAGGCCGCCTTCGCCGCCGGCCGCCGCGCTGCACTGGAACGGTATCGGGAAGGCATCCGTGTGCTGACCAAGAGCCTGAGCATCACCGGCAATGTGGTGGCGGTGCCCGAGGCTTTCCAAGCCGCGCTGGACCGGCTGCTCGCCGCTGATCTGCAGCGCAATCTCATCGCCGAGCGCAATCCCGGCGAGCTGTTCCGGCAGTACGCCGCCTGTGTTGAGCGGAAGATCGACGCGGCGCTGGCGGAAACGGGCGGCACCGATTTGCCCGAGCCGTACCGCGATGCCGACGAGCTTCTCGGCCATCTGCGGATGATGGAACGGACGCTGCGCGACATGAAATGCCAGTCCTTGGCCCGCGCCTGGGTGACGCCATTGCGGCGCCAGGTGGAGGCGTTCCGATTCTGTACCGCCAGCCTCGATCTCCGGGAAAATTCGCGGCAGATCAACTTCGCGCTGGCGCAGCTTTGGGCGTGGGAATCCGGCCGGGAACCTTCCGATGCGCCGGCGCCGACATCCGGCGAATGGGCGGTTTGGGTCGAACGGCAGCTCACCCGTCCGCTCAATGCGCCGGTGGACAGTTACCGGGTAATCGCTGAAATCGACTCGCCGGTCTTCACCCTGCTGCGGAAGATCCGGGAGCTGAAGCCGGCGCTGGACCGCGACGCCGTCGGCGGCTTCGTGCTCAGCATGACTCACAGCGCTACCGATCTGCAGGGCGTCTATGCCCTGGCGCGGCTGTTCGGGCATTTCACCGGGCCGGAGGGCGAACAGGCCTGCGGCTTCCGCGTCACGCCGCTGTTCGAGAGCATCGGCGATCTCCGCCGCGCGCCGGGGATCATGACCGAACTGCTGGACTCGCCGATCGTGCGCCGGACGATCGGCGAGCATGGCGGCAGCCAGGAAGTGATGCTCGGTTACTCGGATTCGAACAAGGATGGCGGCTATCTGACCGCCAATTGGGAACTGGCCAAGGCGCAGCGCAGCCTCACCGCGCTCAGCCAGAAACTGGGCGTGCCCATCACCTTCTTCCATGGCCGTGGCGGCTCGGTCAGCCGCGGCGGCGCGCCCACCGGCCGCGCTATCGCCGCGCAGCCCGCGAGCTCCATCACCGGCGGCTTCCGTCTGACCGAGCAGGGCGAAGTGGTGTCGTCGAAATATGCCAATCACGGCACGGCGCTGCATCAGATGGAATTGCTGGCCGCCAGCGTCATCGAGCATTGCCTGATCTCCAACCAGGATCCCGGCCTCTGGCCCCATCCGGAATATGACGAGGCGATGGAGGCGCTATCAGGGATTTCTTATGCCGCCTACCGCCGCCTTGCCGAACATCCGGGTTTGGTGACCTATTACCAGGCGGCAAGTCCGGTGGAGGAGCTGGCGCTGCTGAAGATGGGCTCGCGGCCGGCGCGACGCACCGGCGCGCAATCGCTTGATGATCTCCGCGCCATACCCTGGGTCTTCGCCTGGAGCCAGAACCGCCACATGGTGCCGAGCTGGTTCGGCATCGGCACGGCGCTGGAGCGCTTCGTGCAGGTGCGCCAGGAGGCGGGCGAAACGCTGCTGCGGCAGATGTTCCGGGAATCACGCCTGTTCCGTCTGACCGTCGACGAGGTGGAGAAGGCGCTCTGCCTCTGCGATATGGAGATCGCCGCCCTCTATGCCGATCTGGTCCGCGATCGCCTGGTCAGCGAACAGGTGTTCGGCATCATCAAGGACGAGTATGACCGCACGGTGCGCATGCTGCTCTGGCTCAGCGGCGACGCGGAACTGGCGGCGCGATTTGCGCAGTACAAGGTGCGCCTGGCCCGCCGCCTGCCGATCATCGACCGGGTGAACCGTCAGCAGATCGAGTTGTTGCGCCGGTTCCGCGCGGGCGGCAATGGCGGCGACTCAGACCGCCTGGTGCCGTTGCTGCTGTCGATGAACTGCATCGCCTCGGGGCTGGGCTGGACGGGGTAGCTAACGGCCGTCGCAAAAACTCGCGTGCGGCTCAGGGCCGGCCGCTGTTCCAATTGAACAATTGAGAGTTTCGACCGCAATTGACGGCCGAAACGCGATTCGTTTACGCCGCGATTATTTATTCTAAATAAATATTCGAATGAGCCTGTTTTAATTATTATTCAGCACCACATAGAATTGTTGTTTGAATTACGAATATTCAGGCAATATTCCCACAATTTATTTTGGAGATTAAACACATGAATACCACAACCCCCACCACGCCGACCGTCAGCACCAGCAATACCCCCGAAAACAAGCAGATTCTTCTGAAGGACATCGGCGCCAAGTGGAGCAAGTTCTCCGAAGCGGAGCTGGGCGCGCTTACCAACAAGGATGAGCTCGTCAACCATGTCGTGGCGAAGTACAGCCTCGACAAGTCTCAAGCAACACGCGACGTTGACGCCGTCATGAAGGGCCGCCAGTTCTAGCCTGGCCGCACGATGCGAGGCCGCCTGTTGGCGGCCTCGTCGCTTTTTGCCTCAGGCCGAACATCCTGCTATCTTAACCGGACACATGGCGTATCAAGGATTCCGATGAATTTCCCCAATCAGAGCCGCAGCTACGATGCGACGCGGCGCGTTGTGCGTTTTTGGGGATATGACCGCTCCATGGAACGTCCGTTCTTTGTGAGCGTGGAAGCGCTCAAGCGGATACAACCGGATCTGCAAGCCGACGAACCCGGTCTCCTGCGCGCGTTCGATGCCAATCGCGATCGAATCTACGCGACAGCCGCCAAGGTCTATGCCCGCAGCCGGAAGGGGTCCTACGACCTCGACGTCGGCGACTTCTGACGGCGCAGCGATAATCCCATCTACTCTTCCAGCCGTTCCGGCCGCCCCCGATCAAGAGCGCCATCGGCGCGCGCCTGCAGGTAGGCGTGGATATCGTCGATGTAGGGTTCGACGTTGCCGTCGCCGGCAAAGCCCTTCATCACGGAATTGCCGCTGCCTTGCCCATTGAGGACGATGCGGCGGAAATCCTCGATCGGCGGCACCGCCTCGACGAGGGAGGGTCCAAAACTGGAACCCATGCCATCGGGGCCATGACAATGATTGCAGCTCGAATGGTAGCGCCGGAAACCGTTATAGGTTTGCGCATCGACTTTGCCGTCGACAACCCGGTATGGCTTCCCGGCCGGCTCGCTGTCTTGCGCTGCCGCCGGCACGCCGGCGAACATGCAGACGGTGGCTAACATTGATGCGAAGCAATGGCATCTGCGCATTTCCGTCACCCTGCAATGCTATCCTCCCGTTGAAACCAATATGCTCGCGCGATGGTTCCCGCACGCTCGATATTGATCATGGAATGGCACAGCCAGGATTGCCGAATATTCTGCAACCCTGGCTGCAGGTTAGAGGATGAAGATGCGCCGCAGATTACGCGAGCTAAAGCCTAGTTCCGCTCGGCGAGGTCCCGCTGAGGCCTCGACGACTGGCGGGCAATCAGTTTCCGCGTATCGCCGGTATCGACGATCAGCGTGGTGGCATCGGCGCCGCAGGTGACATTGAGCGAGCGCCCTTCCTCGCTATCGAGGCCAGCGATCTGACCGGGGTTCAGCGCCAGCCGCACGCGCGTGGGCGACGGCGGCAGCGACATCTCGGGATCGCCCTTCTCGGCGATCATGAGCATCACCAGGCAGGCGCTGTCCTCCTGGACGAAGTAGCCGCTCATGGATTTCGAACCGAACTCATAGCTGATGCTCTGCACCGGTTTATACTCGGCGTGGCTTTGCGACGACGACGGCGACCCGCTGATCGCCGCAGGCGCCGATGCCAATAGGGCCACGGCCGTCATTCCGGAAATCGCCACGACGCCAGATATCTTCTTGGACAACATTATGCTCTCTCCTGTCGACGCACGGCATGGGCCGACACAACGATGCCGGCCTGATGCGATGCGGCGCCGTGCTACACGCGCATCGCTTGTTGGGATGTGATGAAAATCACTCGCGGATGATTTTGCCCCGCAACCAGAGATAGAATCTGTGAGCCGCCCCAAGCGCGGGGAGGCGATAAGAGTCTATTGCTGCAAAATCACCGTGAAGCCGGTGTGGGCTCGAATCATCAGGCGCGTGAAAAAATCGTAAATTGTCACAAGGCAGAGGACATGAAGGATGGCGCCCGCGCTCACTTCGTACCAATACCGATATTGATGGGGCTGGTCAGGATGGCGGCGCTGCTGCCACTGGCCCGCTCGCGGATGAGCCCTTCCAACGCCTGTTGGATCACGGTTCTTTCGGCGTTCTTGATCTTCAATTCTCCGAGCACCGCCTCGACGATCGGATTGCTCGACACCAGCCACTCCCACATTTCCTTCGCAGAGCGGAATTCCGTCTTCTCGTTGATGGTCTCTACCTTGACGTTCTTCAGTCCGGCGGCGGCGAGTTCCTTGCCCAGCGTTTCTGAATCCTGCAACTGGAACGGCAGCGGCGGCGGATCCATCGGCGGTCCCGTGAAATCCGGACGGACCGATTGAATGGCGCGCACGAAAAATCCAAGGAACTCAATCTTGTGAGGATCTCCATATACATTCATCAACACACGGCCGCCGGGGTTGACGACGCGGGCCATCTCGCTGATCCCCTTGGGCATATCAGGAAAGAGCATGACGCCGAACTGCGACCCGGCGATATCAAAGCTGTTATCGTCAATCTGCAGCGCATGGCCGTCCATGACGCGAGTTCTCGATTGTCAGCCCTTCCTTGCGCGCGCGTGTCCGGAGCAACTCAAGCATGACGGGTGATTGATCCGTCGCCAGAACCGCTGCGCCGATGCGCGCCGCTGGAATGCTGAGTGCGCCGCTGCCGGCCGCCACATCCAGGAACTTCATACCCGATTGGAGTCCGGCGCGGCGAAGCCCTTCATTGCCCAGCCACATTTGCGTGGGCGTGTTGGTTTTGTCATAGCCCGGGGCAATGCTATCCCAGGCCGCCCGTGTCTCTGTCAAAGTATCCATGATTTCCTCCATTGCGCCGCCATCAGGCGTTTCCAGGCGCTGCAAGCAGCGCACGGAGAAGCGCTTCGGGCTGCTCGATCGGCGGATCATCGGCGCAGTTCTCGATCACATGCAGCGGCCATCCGTAGCGCGCGCTTGCGGCTTCGGCGACGGACAGGGGTGTCGCGCGGTCGTGGCGCCCCCAGATCAATGTCGTGGGAACGGTGATTCGCCCAAGATCTTCGGGTGGAATTTCCGCCATGCCGAACTGTTGCATGAGAACGCCTAGCGCCGCCTGGACACTCGGCGCACGGGCGCGATCGAGATTGTAGGCCTCGAATGGCTCCCATCGACCGCCCATTCGCTGGTACACGCTATTCAGGTCAAATGCGCAGTATCGCCAGAGACTTCGATGTGTCTGTTCGGTCGGCTGCGCCAAGAACTGCGTTAAGGCGAGCCCGAATTCTGGCACTGGCTGGAACGGACTGAGGCCGAAGCTGTCCACGAGCACGAGCCGGCTGAGCCGGTGGCCCTCGCGAACGGCAAACCTCAGCGCAATGGCACCGCTGAGCAACTGCCCCACCAGAATGGGTGGCGACTTGCAGGTGCGCGCGATCAGTTCGCCAAGCCAGATGAGCACCCGATCGGCATCCAGGATGCCGTCGGTCTCCTCGGAAGCCCCATGGCCTGGCAGGTCGGGTGCGATCACCCGGTGAGTCTGCACAAGGTCCGGAATGACATTCATCCAATGAGCCGCATACCCCGACGGACCATGGAACAGGATGATCGGCGGCCCGTCGCCGCCCTCGAGTAGAGCCGTCGATATGCCGGCCAGCTCCAGCCGCCGCTCCTTGACCGGCAATGCCGTCAGCAGCTGTTCCCGCGCGTTTTCGTTCGGCCGCCGTTGAGCGCGCCGCGCTTCCGATTGCTGTTGATTGGACATGGCTTCCTCCTCAATGGCACGGCTTGATGGGATCAGGGTCCGCACTCTAGGCCGGGCGGATGAGGAAGTGCTTCGGGGAAACCCCCCAATCTGTTGGCCGCCGCAACATGGGTGGAATCACCCACAGCGATCAGCGGGAGTTCAGATGAGCTTGTGCTGGTATGCGAACGCCGTGGCAGCGGCCCGCGAAGGGAGGTCGAGCTTCGTGAATATGTTGCTCAGATGCCTGTCGATCGTCTTCTCGCTGAGAAACAGCTCGGCAGCAATGGCCTTGCTCGTCTTGCCTGTCGCAACCAGACGAAGTACCTGGATCTCGCGTGGCGTAAGTCCATGCGAACGGCGTTGCGCAGCGGCCATTGTCGGCGCAGCCATAAGCGCGAGATCCGGTGCTGCCCCAAGTCCTTCAAACACTGTTCTGGCCGCGCTCAGCTCGAGTTCGGCGCTGTCTTCATCCCCGAGTGCGCGGCACGCCTGGCCGATCAGCACACGCACGCGCGCCGCGGCATACGGCGCGCCAATCTGTTGCCAGAGATCAAAAGCGCGGCGAAGAGACCTGATTGCGGCGTGACCTTGGTCGTCGGCCAGCTCGACGGCCCCGAGTGCCTGCGCCGCCATGGCATTCAGGACACCTGCATCCAGACTTCGGGCGATCTCCTCAAGTTCGCGACTGGCGGTACGCGCCTCCTCGACGTCTCCCGACGCCAGCATGATTTCCACATAGGCGGGCAACAGCTTGGTGCGCTGGAGAGGGTCCGCGGCTGCACCGGCCGCGCGTCGGATTGCTGCCGCCGCGGCATCGACACGTCCTTGCATCATGCGCAATAGCGCCAAGCCCGGCTGCGGTTCGAGGCCCGATTGACTCGCGCTTCGATACGCTTCCTCCGCTGCCGCGAGCTCCCCGCGAAGGCGGTGCACTTCTGCTTGCTGGTAGAAAGCCGCGGCAGCGGATTGCCGATCGGTTCCGTAGGCGCGCTCGCGGGCGCGCCGCGCCTCCTCGATCGCATCTTGCCAAGCGCCGCTGAGCTGCATGATTTCGGCGCGATGCACGCGGCATACCCCTGTGAAGGCGACCATTTCCGGCTGCTCGTCGCACCACTGAGAGAGGGCAGCCGTCCATTCGCGTGCCCGCCCGACCGCGTAAACCTCCTGGCACGCCTGGATCACGCTGCAATACATCAATCCCGTCACCAGGGGTGATAGTTCTCGCGAGGAAACTGCGACCATGACTTCATCAAGCAGTAGGAGTCCCGCCTCGACCCGTCCCTGCCGCAGACGTATCCGTCCCAGCATGTGCCGCGCGCACGCGACGAGATCGGCGTCCCTGCAGCCCTCGCCGATTGCGACAGCGCTCTCTGCCCTTGCGAAGGCGGCATCGCAGTCGCCCGCGTCGAGCAGTTGTTCGACGATCGGAAGCAGCAGAAAACCGCGCTCAGCGCACTCTTGGGCCTCGCCTTCGAGCAAACGCTGGGAGCGGGCCAGCCAGCCGGTCGCGCGGCCCGCTTCGCCGCGAAAGAATAGACGCAGTCCAAGCCAGAATGCGCAGCGGCTTGCCCGGCGACGTTCGCTGCCATCTAGCCAGGCCTGATGTGCGCGTTCGAGCGCGGTGAGATATTCCTCGTCGCGTCCGGTCAGGTAGGCCGACATTGCCAGAAGCTCGAGATCGTCAGCGGCCAGCGGCGTTGCTTGATCCACTGCCGCGAATGCCTGGTATGCCTCGGCCCAGGACCGTTGTGCATAGCCCCTGCGACCGCGTGCGAGGTCGGCGGGCCTGCTAGCGGTTCGAGCCTTTGGCTTGCGTTGATTCGGGCAACTCATGTGCATTGCTCTAGGCCCGTATCCAGAACCGAAGCCAAGGGCGCCATACAAGCATCGTTTCTGTGGAATTTGTCACGCCTCCTAGTTGTTCCGTATGACGGCATGGATAGGCCGGGCTGCCACGATGTCCCTGGTCTCAGGAAAATGCGATGCTTTTTAAAATCATGAAACGTCACCAAGGAGTTAGCCCTCTCCGCCAAGCCATGTTATCCTCCCGTCCATGCCCCTCGATACCGTCCATTCCGTCTGCCCCCACGATTGCCCGAGCACATGCGGCCTTGAGGTCGAGCGCATCGACAGCACGCGCATCGGCAAGGTGCGCGGGGCGGCGGCGCATCCTTACACCGCCGGCGTGGTCTGCGCGAAAGTGGCGCGCTACGCCGAGCGGCAGCATCATCCGGGGCGGCTGACCCAGCCGCTGCGCCGGGTGGGGGCGAGGGGCGAGGGCATTTCCGCCTATCAGCCGATCTCCTGGGAGCAGGCGCTGGACGAGGTGGCGGAGGCGTTCATCCGCGCCGCCCAGCAGCACGGGCCGGAATCGGTGTGGCCTTACTACTACGCCGGCACCATGGGGCATGTGCAGCGGGACGGCATCCACCGGCTGCGCCACGCGATGAAATATTCGCGCATGAAGGACACCATCTGCGTGGCGCTATCAGATGCCGGCTGGGCCGCCGGCGTCGGCGTGAAACGCGGCGTCGATCCGCGGGAGATCGCGGAGTCCGACCTGGTCGTCGTCTGGGGCGGCAATCCCGTTGCGACCCAAGTCAATGTGATGACCCACATCAGCCGGGCGCGAAAGAATCGCGGCGCCAAGCTGGTGGTGGTCGATCCCTATCGTACCGGCACGGCGGAAATCGCCGATATGCATCTGATGCCGAAGCCGGGCACCGATGGCGCTCTCGCCTGCGGCGTGATGCATGTGCTGTTCGAAGAAGGTTACGCCGACCGCGCCTACATGGCGAAGTATGCCGATGTTCCGGAGGAACTGGAGGCACATCTGCAGTCGCGCACGCCCGAATGGGCCGAGGGCATCACCGGTGTTCCCACAGCGCAGATCGTCGAGTTCGCCAGGCTCTATGGCCGCACGCAGCGGAGCTATATCCGCGTCGGCTACGGCTTCACCCGGTCGCGCAACGGCTCATCGAACATGCATGCGGTGACTTGTCTGCCGACGGTGACCGGCGCCTGGCAATATCCCGGCGGCGGGGCGCTCTACGGCAATACCGCGCTTTACAAGCTGAACAAGTCGCTGATCGAAGGGCACGATCTGCTCGACCGCTCCGTGCGCATTCTCGACCAGTCGCGGCTTGGCCCCGTGCTCGCCGGCGACAGGCGCGACCTCGGCGATGGGCCGCCGGTAACGGCGCTGCTCATCCAGAATACCAATCCCGCAGTCGTTTGCCCTGAGTCGGCGAAGGTGCGCGCGGGCTTTCTGCGCGACGATCTCTTCACCTGCGTGCATGAGCAGTTCATGACCGACACGGCGATCCTCGCCGACATCGTGCTGCCGGCGACGACGTTCCTGGAACATGACGATATCTATACCGCCAGCGGCCACACCTTCCTGCAGACGGCGCGCAAAGTTGTTGAGCCCACAGGCGAGGCGCGCCCCAATCACTACGTCATCTGCGAGCTGGCTCGGCGCCTGGGCGCGGAACATCCCGGCTTTCACATGACCGAGTGGGAGCTGATCGACGCCACCCTGAAGATGTCCGGCTGGCCCGATGCGGACACGCTCCATGCCGGCCACTGGCATGATTGCGCGTTGGATTTCGAGAGCGGCCATTTCCTGAACGGATTTGCCCATAAGGACGGAAAGTTCCGCTTCAAGCCGGACTGGGCGTCCATCGGTCCCTTTCACGGGGAACTGCCGGCCCTGCCGGATCACGTTCCGATCATCGATGCCGCCGATGCCGAGCATCCGTTCCGCCTGGTGGCGGCGCCGGCGCGGCAGTTCCTCAATACCAGCTTCACCGAAACGCCGGGATCCAAGGCGCGCGAAGGTCGGCCGACGGTGATGGTCCATCCGGCCGATTGCAACCGCGCCGGTATCGTCGAGGGCGACCGCGTGCGCATCGGCAACCGTCAGGGCTCCATCGTCGTCCACGCCCGGCAGTTCGATGGCCTTCAGCCGGGGGTAATCGTCATCGAGAGCATCTGGCCGAACAGCGCCTTCGAGGAGGGCATCGGCGTCAACACGCTGATCAGCGCCGACGCCGGCCGTCCCAACAGCGGCGCGGTCTTCCACGACACCGCCGTCTGGCTGCGCCGGGCGAACTAGGAACACAGACGGGCATGACATCTCCGCGGACGGCAATCTTCCCGGTGGCGGGACTGGGCACGCGCTTCCTGCCGGCGACCAAGGCAGTGCCGAAGGAAATGCTGCCCATCGTCGACAAGCCGCTCATTCAATACGCGGTCGAGGAAGCCGCGGCCGCCGGGATCGAGCGCTTCGTCTTCGTCACCGGCCGCAACAAAGGCGCGATTGAGGACCATTTCGATCATCAACTGGAACTGAACGAGACCCTGCGCCAGCGCGACCGGAAGGCGGAGCTGGAGAGCGTGACGGCCATTGTGCGCGCTGCTGGCGAGATGCTGTTCGTGCGCCAGCAACAGCCGCTCGGGCTCGGCCACGCCGTCTGGTGCGCGCGGCACCTGGCCGGCAGCGAGCCGGTGGCCGTGATTCTGCCCGACGATCTCATTCATGCCGCCATACCCTGTCTGAAGCAGATGGTGGAGCAGCATCGCCATACCGGCGGCAATCTGATCGCCGTCATGGACGTGCCGCGGGAGCAGACGAGCCGCTATGGCGTCATCAGGCCCGGCAAGCAGTCCGGTGCACTGACCGAAGTCACCGGCCTCGTCGAAAAGCCGAAGCCCGATGCGGCGCCCTCGACCCTGGCGGTGATCGGCCGCTATATTCTGTCGCCGGAAATCTTCCCGCTGCTGGCGCAGCAGCAGGCGGGCGCCGGCGGGGAGATTCAACTGACCGATGCCATGGCCAGGTTGATTGGCAGCGAGCCATTCCACGGCTACCGGTTCGAGGGGGAGCGTTTCGATTGCGGCGACAAGGCGGGATTCCTCGATGCCAATCTGGCGCTGGCACTGGCCCATCCGCAGCTCGGCGGCCAGGCGCGCGCGATCCTGGAGAAGCACAGCGCACGGCTTACCTCGCGCAGGAAAGACTGACGATGGAGATCGTGCCGCAAATATGAACGAAGTAGGATCGACTCAGGCAGCAAGCAGAATTTCCCTCTCCCCTTGGGGGAGAGGGGCAGGGGTGAGGGGTTTCCGCGCGGCAGCGCGGCAAACAAACTTTACCCGTTTCAATCCGGCTTCGAGCAATCTTGTTGGGGCCGCCTCTCGGAGTAAGCCCAAGCGAATACTTCGGCGCGCTACCGCGCACGAGACCCCTCTCCCCCTGCCCCCTCTCCCCCAAGGGGAGAGGGGAAGGTGCTGGGTTCTGTTTCCAAAACTCCCCGCATCGAGGGCCTGACCCATGCGTATCGCCATGGTGGGCACCGGCTATGTGGGCCTGGTCTCGGGCGCCTGCTTTTCCGAGTTCGGCGTCAACGTCGCCTGCGTCGACAAGGATGCCCAGCGCATTCAGCGGGTGCAGCAGGGCGAGATGCCGATCCATGAGCCCGGTCTCGAGGATCTCGTCGCGCGCAATCTCCGCGCCGGGCGGCTGAGCTTCACCACCGATCTCGCCGGCGCGGTGAAGGGCGCCGATGCGGTGTTCATTGCCGTGGGTACGCCGACCCGGCGCGGCGACGGCCATGCCGATCTCACCTATGTCTATGCCGCGGCCAAGGAGATCGCCGCGGTGCTCAACGGCTATGCCGTCATCGTCATGAAATCCACCGTGCCCGTGGGCACCGGCCGCGAGGTGGCGCGCATCATCCACGAGGCCAATCCGCGTGCCGACGTCGACGTCATCTCCAATCCGGAATTCCTGCGCGAGGGCTCGGCGATCAACGACTTCATGCGGCCCGACCGGGTGATCATCGGCGCGGAGAGCGAGCGGGCGCGGGAGGTCATGCGCCGCCTCTACCGCCCGCTCTATCTGATCGAGCGGCCTATCGTCTTCACCACGCTGGAAACCGCGGAGCTGACGAAGTATGCGGCCAATAGCTTTCTCGCGACCAAAATCACCTTCATCAACGAAATGGCGGATCTCTGCGAGAAAGTCGGCGCAGACGTCCATGATCTTGCCCGCGGCATGGGGCTCGACGGCCGCATCGGCCGCCTGTTTCTGCACCCCGGCCCGGGTTTCGGCGGTTCCTGCTTTCCAAAAGATGCCCAGGCGCTGATCCGTACAGCCGAGCAGGCGGGGGCGCCGCTGCGGCTCGTGGAAACCATGCATGCGGTCAACGAGGCGCGGAAGCGCCGGATGGCCGACCGGGTGGTCGCGTTGATGGGCGGGTCTGTGAAGGGCAAGACCATCGCCATGCTCGGCCTCACCTTCAAGCCGAACACCGACGACATGCGCGACAGCCCCAGCCTCTCCATCGTCGCGGTGCTGCAGGGCTCGGGCGCGCGCATCAAGGCGTTCGATCCCGCCGGCATGGCCGAGGCGAGGAAGCTACTGCCAGACATTGCCTACTGCGATGATGCCTATGGCGCCATCGACGGCGCCGACGCTGTCGTCATCGTCACGGAATGGAACGAGTTCCGCGTGCTCGACCTGCCGCGGGTGCGCAAGCTGATGCGGGCGCCGCTGATCATCGATCTTCGCAACATCTACAGTCCCGCGGAGATGGCCGGCGCGGGTTTCGCGTATCACAGCATCGGCCGCGCCAGCCTGGCGCCGGCGGAACGCAAGGACGCGCTGTGACCAGGGCGCATAAATTCAACCCGACGGTGCTGCGCGAGTATGATATCCGCGGCACGGTCGGCAAGACCATCGGCCGCGACGACGCCTACGCCGTGGGCCGCGGCTTCGGCAGCTTTGTTGCTCGCAGTGGAGGCAAACAGGTCTGCGTCGGCTATGACGGCCGCCTCAGCTCGCCGGAGCTGGAAGCCGCTGTCATCGACGGCCTGCGCGATTGCGGTCTCGAAGTCTGGCGCGCCGGTCTCGGGCCGACGCCGCTGCTCTACTACGCGACGCTGACCCAGGGTGCCGCCGGCGGCGTCATGATCACCGGCTCCCACAATCCGCCGGACCAGAATGGCTTCAAGATGATGCTGGGCAAGGTGTCGCTCTATGGCGAGGCGATCCAGGAGCTCGGCCGGATGGCTGCGGGCGCGACTTATGCCGAAGGGCCGCGCGGCGCGGTGCAGGAGCGCCGCGTCTTCGATTCCTACATCGAGCGGCTGGCCGCCGGCCTGACCGATGGCGGCGCCTCGCCGCGGCCGTTGACCGTGGCATGGGATGCCGGCAATGGCGCGGCCGGCGAGGCCATGGCGGCGCTGACCAAGCGTCTCCCGGGACGCCACTTCCTGCTGAACGAAACGATCGACGGCCGCTTTCCCAACCACCATCCCGATCCGACGGTGGAGGCGAATCTGCGGCAGCTCATCGACTGCGTGCGCATTAACAAATGCGACCTCGGCATCGCCTTTGACGGTGACGGGGACCGGGTCGGCGCGGTGGACGGGCAGGGGCGGGTGGTCTGGGCCGATCAGATGATGATCCTGTTCGCGCGGGAGATCCTCAAAGGCCGCCCCGGCGCCACCATCATCTCCGACGTCAAGGCCAGCCAGGCGCTATTCGACGAGATCGCCCGCGCCGGGGGCAAGCCGCTGATGTGGAAAACCGGCCATTCGTTGCTGAAAGCCAAGCTGATCGAAACCGGAGCACCCCTGGCCGGCGAGTTCGCCGCCCATATCATGTTCGCCGATCACTATTACGGCTTCGACGACGCCCTCTACGCCGCTATCAGGCTGTTGAGCCTGATCGGGCGCTCCGGCCAGAGTCTGGCCCAGATGCGCGACGCATTGCCGGTTATGATCAACACGCCGGAAGTGCGCTTCCCCTCCTCAGAAGAGCGCAAATTCGCCGTGGTCGAGGAGATGAAGAAGCGTCTCCGCGCCACCGGCGCCGATGTCAACGATATCGACGGCGTGCGCGTGCGCACCAAGGACGGCTGGTGGCTGCTGCGGGCCTCGAACACCCAGGACGTGCTTGTGGCGCGCTGCGAGGCCGCCGATGAAGCGGGCCTTGCGCGGCTGAAGGCCGACGTCACCGCGGCGCTGAAAAGCGCCGGGGCAACACCGCCGGATTGGTAGGCTGGATTACTGCGCCTGGTTAAGGGCGAGGGTGACGCTGGACTTGAAGGCCATGCAGGGCATGCTCTGGTTCTGCAGTTCCGTGCAGGCCTTGCGGGCGTCCTGTTCGCCGAGGCCGATGAGGCGGGCCCGGTACAGCTTGTTGCCATCCTCGCCGGTGATCTCGTCGACTGCCACTTCGGTGCCCTTGAGCAGCTTCGGCAGCTTTTCCGTCGCTGCAGCGGCGGCCTTCTCGGCCGGTATCGCGGCGGTAAAGGCGCCGACCTGGATGCCCCAGGTGACATTGGCGTTCTCGGCGGGCTTCACCGGCTGAGGCGCGGCCGCCGGCAACACGGCAGCGATCTGCATCGCCTCCGGCGCGGACAGCGCTTCAGCGATAATGCCGCCATCGCCTTCCGCTTCCGCCGTCGGCACGACCTGAGCCACCAGGCTGTCCAGCGACGCGGCATTCGGATTATCGATTTCGTAGGTCGGCTTCACCGGCGGGATCATCGCGATCGTGACACCGAGATCCGCCGGCTTCGTCTCCTTGTCGGCCGGGCGCTGGGCGCTCGGCAGCGAAGTGGCGACCGACATGGCGCCGGAATCGGCGAGTACGAAGCCCTCATCCAATAGCGCCATCATCTGCGCGTCGCGGCCGCGGGCGCTCTTGCCACCGAGCACGATCCCGATCAGGCGGTGGCCGTTGCGCGCCACCGATGTCGCGAGATTGTAGCCGGAGGCGCGCGTATAGCCGGTCTTCAGGCCGTCGGCGCCCGGATAGTTCTTCAGCACGCGGTTATGGGTCTGATAGGTGCGGCCGTTGTAGCGGAAGCTCTGGGTGTTGAAGAACTCGTAGTAGTCCGGAAACCGCGACATCAGCGCCCGCGCCAGGATTGCCATGTCCCGGGCTGTCGTCAGCTGGCCGCTGTTGGGCAGGCCGGAGGCGTTCTTGAACACGGTCTGCTTCATGCCCAGCGTCTTGGCTGTCTTGGTCATCTGCCGGGCGAACTTGTCCTCGGTGCCGCCGATCGCTTCGGCGACGGTGACGGCGACGTCGTTGGCCGATTGCACGATCAGCGCCTGAATTGCCTTGCGCACGGTAATCGTCGCGCCGGCCTGCAGCCGCAGATCCGTCGGCGGCTGATTCGCCGCCCGCTGCGATACCGGCAGATCGTCGTCGAGACCGAACCTCTCGCTCTCGACGGCTTCGAACAGCAGATACAGCGTCATCATCTTGGTCAGCGACGCCGGATAGGTCTGGGCGCGCGAGTTGCTCTCATAGAGCACAGTTCCGGTCTCGGCATCGACGACAATGGAGGCGGATTTTGCTGCCATGGCCGGCTGCGCGCCCGCCACGACTAGGGCGGAAAAAAGCCCTAGGAATGACAAAAAACCTACAAATAAATGCGCCGCCTGGCGGCGTTTCGCCCTAATTAGCATGACCTATAATAGCTCCCACCGGGCCGATTAGGTTAATAAAATGTAAAAAATTCTTGAATCACTGTCTATATAGCATGTTCGGTTTTAATATCAGATTAACGACAATGGCCAATTGATGGCGATTGTGGCGAAATATTCCGTTGTTATGGTTAATCGGCGCATGCGGACGAGCTTTGCGGTGGCTCTTGGCGGCTCTGGCCGCAGTTTCGGGCTGCGCCTATGACGGCGGCATCGACAATCCGGCGGTGCGAAAGGTCGAATGGTTCAGCTATCTCGATGGCGCCGACATACGTACCTATTGCGTCGAAGGCGCGTTGGACCGCTACAGGTTGGTGTACAATGCCCGCTACGACGAACAGCTCCGGAGCTATGAGCTGAGCGCCGACGGCTCTGGCGGGGCCTACATGACCGCCCGCGCCATGCAGAAGCGGGGCGACCTGACGGAGATCACCCTGAACGACATCCTCGCCCCCTGGCGCTGGGACAAGGCCGAACGCAGCCTGTCGCCGGCCGAATTCCAGGCCTTCGGCAAGGCGCTGCAGGCCAGCGGCATGTATGACGGCTCGCCTGATGGCCTCAGGCTCTGGTCCGGGGATTTCTACTGGGTGGCCAGCGGCTGCCGGGACGGGAAGTTCTTCTATGCTGCCTGGCTCCATCCGGAGCCGTCCTATGAACGGCTGAAGTTCCCGGATTTCCTCTATGCCCGCGACACCACCGGCGTCCCGGTCAATCCGGCCCGCCAGATGGTCGACCGGGAGAAATACCGCTCCAGCGGGCGTGGCGGCGACGACATGCAGACGAAATTCTGGATACAGGTCGGCGACAATGGCCTCGGCGGCGTCCCCAACCTGTAGCGGCCGCCGTGTAACGCGTTCGTTACCGGTGCCGTGCAGAGTTATTCGCAGGTGGACCATATGTTTGCAGAGGTGCGATGCAACTGGGGTCTTTGCGATGCTGCGTCCAATCCCATATCATTGGGGAGTCGCCCCCCGACCGAGAGGATTGTGCTAAGGAACGATGAGCGACAAGGATCGCATCGGCCGCGATGATCGCGTCGGCACCGTCGTCAAGGCGCGGCCGAAGACGAAGAAGCCGTCGCTGTACAAGGTGCTGATGCTGAACGACGATTACACGCCCATGGAGTTCGTCGTCCATGTGCTTGAGCGCTTCTTCGGCAAGAACCGCGAAGAGGCGACCCAGATCATGCTGCATGTGCATCGCCGGGGTGTCGGCATCTGCGGCGTCTTCACCTACGAAGTGGCGGAGACCAAGGTCACCCAGGTGATCGACTTCGCCCGCCGCCACCAGCACCCTCTGCAGTGCACCTTGGAAAAGGAATAACCCATGCTGTCCCCGCGCTTGGAGCAAACGCTGCACCGGGCCCTTGGCCTCGCCAATCAGCGCCGGCATGAATATGCCACGCTGGAGCATCTGCTGCTGGCGCTGACGGAGGACCAGGATGCGGTCGCCGTGCTGCGCGCCTGCGGCGTCGATATCGAGCGCCTGCGCCGCGATCTCAGCGAGTATGTCGACAACCAGCTTTCCAGCCTGATCACCAGCGTCGCCGAGGCCAAGCCCACCGCCGGCCTGCAGCGGGTGCTGCAGCGCGCCGCCATCCATGTGCAGTCCTCCGGCCGCGAGGAGGTGACGGGCGCGAACGTGCTGGTGGCCCTGTTCTCCGAGCGCGAGAGCCACGCGGTCTTCTTCCTGCAGGAGCAGGAGATGTCGCGGCTCGACGCGGTCAATTACATCAGCCACGGCATCGCCAAGACGCCCGGCCAGTCCGAAGCGCGGCGCGTCAGCGGCGCCGACCAGGACGCCAATGCGGAGAAGGTGGTGAAATCGGGCACCGAGGCGCTGGATTCCTATTGCGTGAACCTCAACAAGAAGGCCGCCAGCGGCAAGGTGGACCCGCTGATCGGCCGGGAGCAGGAGGTGGATCGCACCATCCAGATCCTCTGCCGCCGCTCCAAGAACAATCCCGCTCTATGTCGGCGATCCCGGCGTCGGCAAGACCGCCATCGCCGAAGGTCTGGCTCGCCGTATCGTCCATGGCGAAGTGCCTGACGTGCTGAAGAACGCGGTCATCTACGCGCTCGACATGGGCGCGCTTCTGGCGGGCACGCGCTATCGCGGCGATTTCGAAGAGCGCTTGAAGGCGGTGCTCACCGAACTGGAGCATCTGGAAGGCGCAGTGCTGTTCATCGACGAAATCCACACGGTGATTGGCGCCGGTGCCACCAGCGGAGGCGCGATGGACGCCTCAAATTTGCTGAAGCCCTCCTTGCAGAATGGGGCGCTTCGGTGCATCGGATCTACAACCTATAAGGAATACCGCAACTACTTCGAGAAGGATCGCGCCCTGGTGCGCCGCTTCCAGAAGATCGACGTCAACGAACCGTCGATCGAGGATGCGGTGAAGATCCTGCGGGGCCTGAAGCCCTACTACGAGAAGCATCACAAGGTGCGCTACACGGCCGAAGCGATCCGCTCGGCGGTGGAGCTGGCGGCGCGCTACATCAACGACCGCAAGCTGCCCGACAAGGCGATCGACGTGATCGACGAGGTGGGTGCTGCGCAGATGCTGCTGCCCGAGAGCCGGCGCAAGAAGACGATCACGGTCAAGGATGTAGAGGAGATCGTCTCCAAGATCGCCCGTATACCCGCGAAGAGCGTTTCCACCGACGATAGAACAGTGCTGATCAATCTGGAGCGCGATCTGAAGACCCTGGTGTTCGGCCAGGACAAGGCCATCGACGCGCTCGCCAGCGCCATCAAGCTGGCGCGCGCCGGCCTGCGCGAGCCCGAGAAGCCCATCGGCAGCTATCTCTTTGCCGGCCCCACGGGCGTCGGCAAGACCGAGGTGGCGCGGCAACTGGCGCGCAGCCTGGCGATCGAGCTGATCCGCTTCGACATGTCCGAATACATGGAGCGGCACAGCGTTTCCCGCCTGATCGGAGCGCCGCCGGGCTATGTCGGTTTCGACCAGGGCGGCCTGCTGACCAACTCGATCGACCAGCATCCCCATGCGGTGCTGCTGCTGGACGAGATCGAGAAAGCCCATCCCGACCTGTTCAACATCCTGCTGCAGGTGATGGACCACGGCAAGCTGACCGATCACAACGGCAAGACCATCGATTTCCGCAATGTCATCCTGATCATGACCACCAATGCCGGTGCCGCCGACATGGCCAAGCCCGCCATCGGCTTCAACCAGGAGGTGCGCGTGGGCGAGGATATGGAGGCGATCAACCGCCTGTTCACGCCGGAATTCCGCAACCGCCTGGACGCGATCATCAGCTTTGCCAGCCTGACGCCGGAAGTGGTGGGCCGCGTGGTCGACAAGTTCGTCATGCAGCTCGAAGCGCAGCTCGCCGACCGCCAGGTCACCATCGAGCTGACCGATGCGGCCCGCGAATGGCTGGCCAAGAAAGGCTACGACCCGCTCTACGGCGCCCGCCCGCTCTCCCGCGTGATCCAGGAGCACATCAAGAAGCCGCTGGCCGAAGAGCTGCTGTTCGGCAAGCTGGAGAAGGGCGGCGTGGTGCGCGTCGACGTCAAGGATGGCAAGCTCGACTTCAGCTTCCCCACCCCCCGCCTCCCGGCGCCCCGCGACGATGGCGGCAAAAAAGAGCCGGAGCTGGTGGAGCGGTAAGACGAGGCGTGGCCCCCACACCAATTTTGTCATCCCGGACAACCGCGCTGACGCGCGGTTGTCCGGGATGACAAATGAGATTGCATTGTTGGTGGTTGACGCCCCTCACATATCCGCGTTGAACAGCCCGCCGCGCATGACCAGGAAGCGGGTGTCGTTCGTGTCGGTGCGGTTCGTCGCCACCAGTTCGAAGGTGCCGGTCGCAGTGCCCTCAGCCTGATTTATCGCGGTGATGGTGAAGCGTCCGTAGAGCCCATCGGACTGCCACAGGCTGTTGTCGTCCATCACGATCGTGGAGGTGAGGATTGGCACCGCCTGGCCGATG
Source organism: uncultured Alphaproteobacteria bacterium (assembly GCA_963851215.1). Taxonomy (GTDB): domain Bacteria; phylum Pseudomonadota; class Alphaproteobacteria; order Dongiales; family Dongiaceae; genus DATKFM01. The sequence goes on along the minus strand of CAWKOG010000017.1, from coordinate 16,417 downwards.
GCCAGCGGCTGGTCGCTCGAGAGATCGAGAGTGATGATCAGGTTGCCCTGAACGCCGGCCAGAGCCGGAACGCAGGTGATCCCTTCGCCGTTGAAAGCCAGCAGGTGGGCGCTCGAGCCGGGTGAGCCTACGGCGCCGTTGATGTCGAGATCGATGTGTTGCGAAGTCGGTGGCGCCACCGTGAGATTGGTTTGGAACCGGCAATCCACGGCGGTGAATTCACTCAGTTCGCGGGCGCCGCTGTTGAGGTCGTTGATGAAGCCGCTGAAACCTGCCGTCTGCGGCCGGAAATCGTATTCGGAAACGACCAACTCCGCGGCGCAGCCCGGGAGCAGCAATGCGAAAGCAAGAACCATGCCCGTGCGCATGACCATCCTCCGTAACGTGATACCGACCCCACGGACACCCTAGGCGAGCCAGCACCGCGCAAATGTGTTGGCGATCACATCCTGATGTCGCCTCGCGCGAACGTGACGATGCGTGAGTTTTCCCCGCGTGGCATCAAGCAAACAGCCTAGCAGCTCTCGTGGAAGCGGCGATGACCGAACTAATGGAGATTTGAAGGAGATTGCATGGAGAGGACTTAGTACCTTGAGAAGAGCGGTCAGCTTCTTATCGTTGCAGTATCCGCCGCCGCATTTTTGCTTCCCCGCCTCCGGCTTCCATGGAAGTGATGGCGTCCGGTTTTGAACTATGCGTGCCGCGCATGCCTTGCGGCCTTCGGTCACTCCGCGTCGCCATCCTTCCGGAACGGCGAGAACTGGCTCAACCCGGCAATCTCCTGCTCCATGGCCGCGCGCTCCCGGCGGAGGAAGTCCTTCACCGCCGCGGCAAAGCCGCTGTCGGCGATCCAGTGGGCGCTCCAGGTGGGCGTCGGCAGATAGCCGCGCTGAATCTTGTGCTCGCCTTGCGCGCCGGCCTCCACCCGCGCCAGCTTGTTTCGGATCGCATAGTCGATCGCCTGGTAATAGCAGGCTTCGAAGTGCAGGAACTTGTATTCGCCCAGGCAGCCCCAATGGCGGCCATAGAGCGCGTCGCGGCCCTTCAGATTGAGCGCGCCCGCGACATAGGCGCCGTCCTTCTCCGCGAGAATCAGCACGCAACTATCGGCCATCGTCTCGCCCAGGCGGTGGAAGAAGTCTCGCGTCAGATAGGGCCGGCCCCATTTCCGCCCGCCGGTATCCATGTAGAAGTCGAAGAAGGCATCCCAATGCGCGGCCTTGATGTCCGCACCATCCAACGTGCGCAAGGTAACGCCGCCCGCCGCTGCATCGCGTCTTTCACGCCGCATCTGCTTGCGTTTGCGAGAGGCGAGCGCGTCCAGAAAGTCGTCGAAAGTTTCGTAGCCCTGGTTCGCCCAGTGATACTGGCAGCCGAGGCGTAGCATGAGCCCCGCCGACTCGAGCGCCTGCGTATCTTCGTCGCTTGCGAATGTGACATGCAGCGACGACACGCCGGCGCGCCGCGCAATCTCCACCAGGCCGCCGATCAATGCAGCGCGCAGCTGCGGCCCATCGGCATTGGGCCGCACCAACAACCGCGGTCCCGGCACCGGCGTAAAGGGCACGGCTACCTGCAGCTTCGGATAGTAGCGGCCGCCGGCCTGCTCATAGGCCTGGGCCCAGCCATGGTCGAAGACATACTCGCCTTGGGAATGGGTCTTCGCGTAAAGCGGCGCCACGGCGAGAATTTCGCCGCTGGCGTCCTCCAGGACCACATGACGCGGCTGCCAGCCGGTGCGCGGCCCGACCGACTTGCTGTCTTCCAGCGCCCGCAAGAACGCGTGGCTGACGAAAGGATTGCCATCGCCGGCGCAGGCATCCCAAGCCGCAGGGGCGATCTCGTCGATCGCATGCAGGCTGCGGATGGTGGCAGGCTCGCGGCCGTCGGGCATGGGCTATTCGAACTGTTGTGCCATCACCAGCCTAACATGGCGCGGGCAGGCGGTGCGACAAAGCCGCAAAGGCGGGCGGCGGACAAATCGCCGCGCTTGTTACGCGACCTCGAACACGGCCTCGACTTCGACCGCGACGCCGACCGGCAGCGTGTTGACGCCGACAGCCGCGCGGGCGTGCTTGCCGGCATCTCCAAACACCTCGACCATCAGATCGGAGGCGCCGTTGGCGACCTTCGGCTGATCGACGAAGTCATCCGTGGAGTTGACGAAGACCCCGAGCCGCACGCAGCGTTTCACCCGGTCCAGGTCGCCATTGAGCGCCGCCTTGAGCTGGGCGATGACGTTGATGGCGCAAAGCCGCGCCGCCTTTTGCCCCTCCTCGATGGAGAATTCCTTGCCCAGCCGGCCCTTGAACTGGAATTGACCGTCCACGACGGTCACCTGGCCGGACACGAAGGCCATGCTGCCGACGATGACCACCGGCACGTAGTTCGCCACTGGCGCGGCCGGCTTTGGCAGCTCGATCTTGAGTTCGGCGAGGCGCTTGTCGATCCGGCCGGCCATGATGGTTCTCCTTGTTGGTCCGATTGGTTCCGATGGGGGCGCACCATATCTGCCGGCCGCCGGGCGATCCAGCCCCGCCGGCATCCTTGACTTGCCGTCGCCGGGGTGGGGATAAAGCCCCGCGGCGGCGGAACGCCGGCAAGCGACAGGGATGGATGCATGGCCGACATATCCGGGATTTACGTGGCGAAGGGCGAGGCGCCGCTCAATCTGCTGCCCCGCTTCTGCAATCGCCATGGCCTGATCGCCGGCGCCACCGGCACCGGCAAGACGGTCACCCTGCAGGTCATCGCCGAGGGGCTTTCGGCCCGCGGCGTGCCTGTGTTCATGGCCGACGTGAAGGGCGATCTGGCGGGCCTGTCCCAGGCCGGCGAGGCCAAACCGAAGATCCAGGAGCGCCTGACCACGCTGGGCATCGCCGATCACCAGTTCCGCGCCTGCCCTGCGATATTCTGGGACCTGTTCGGCGAGCAGGGTCACCCGGTGCGGGCGACGATATCGGATGTGGGGCCGTTGTTGCTGGGCCGCCTGCTCGATCTCAACGAGGTGCAGGCCGGCGTGCTCAACCTCGCCTTCAAGGTCGCCGACGATCAGGGGCTGCTGCTGCTGGATCTCAAGGATCTGCGGGCGCTGCTGAGTCATGTCGCCGACAGCGCCAAGGAGTTGACGACCACTTACGGCAATGTCAGTGCGCAGACGGTCGGCGCGATCCAGCGCGGCCTGCTGCAGCTCGAGAGCCAGGGCAGCGAGAAGTTCTTCGGCGAGCCGGCGCTGGATCTCAGCGACCTGATGATGGTGGATCCCGCTGGATATGGCGCGATCAATGTTCTGGCGGCGAGCAAGCTGATGCAGAACCCACGGGCATACGCCACCTTCCTGCTGTGGCTGCTGTCGGAGCTGTTCGAAAATCTGCCTGAAGTCGGCGATCTGGATAAGCCAAAGCTGGTGTTCTTTTTCGACGAGGCCCATCTGCTGTTCAATGATGCGCCGAAGGCGCTGCTGGAGAAGGTGGAGCAGGTGGTGCGGCTGATCCGCTCCAAGGGCGTCGGCATTTTCTTCGTGACGCAGAATCCGCTGGATATCCCGGATGTCATCCTCGGGCAGCTGGGCAACAGGGTGCAGCATGCGTTGCGCGCCTTCACGCCACGGGATCAGAAATCCGTGAAGGCGGCGGCTGAAACCTTCCGCTCCAATCCGAAGATCGACACCGGCAAGGCGATCATGGAGCTCGGGGTCGGCGAGGCGCTGGTATCCTTCCTGCAGCCCGACGGCACGCCGGCGGTGGTGGACCGGGCGCTGATACTCCCGCCGGCCTCGCGCCTGGGTGCCATCACGCCGGAGGAGCGCAACATCAGCATCGAGGCCAGCCCGATCAAAGGGCATTATGAAAAACTGGTCGATCGCGAGAGCGCCTATGAGCTGCTGGTGGGCCGCAGGCAGGCTGCGGCTCCGGCGGGCGCGGCGTCGCCCAGCGGCACCGGCTCCTGGCAGCGGCCTGGCGGCGCGCGGCAGAGCGGCCCGGCGGCGGGCCAGACGCGATCGGACTACAGCAATCCGCAAGCGCCGGCGGAACCGTCAACGCCGCGCGGCCGCGCGCCCAAGGAAGAAAAGGGCATGATGGAGAAGATCATCCTCGGCGACGGCCGCCGCCAGGGAGTCCTCGAGGCCGCAGCCAAGAGCGTGGTGCGCAACATGGCGGGACAGGTGGGCCGCCAGATCGTGCGCGGCGTCCTCGGCTCCATCCTGCGAGGGCGCTGATCGTGGAGCTTCGCGTCACCGGCGGTGATCTCTCGACCACCGTGCTGGATCATGAACCGCAGCCGGAACAGCCAGCCGGCGGATGGCCGTTGGTGCTTGCACTGGCTTTGGCGCAGATCGCTGCCTGGGGCACGGTCTATTACAGCTTCTCGCTGCTGATCCTGCCGATGGAGGCGGAGCTCGGCTGGACACGGTCCGGCATCTGCGGCGCCTTGTCCTTCGGCCTGCTGATAGCCGGGCTTTGCGCCTATGGCGCCGGCAGTTGGATCGATCGGCATGGCGGGCGCTGGCTGATGACGGCGGGCACGGTACTGGCCGCGCTGATGCTGGCGGCCTGGTCGCAGGTCCACACCTTGACGGAGTTGTACCTGATCTGGGCCGGCCTCGGCGTCGCCATGGCGGCCACCCTCTACGAGTTCGTTTTCGTCGTGCTGACGCGCAGCTTTCCCCAGAGCTTCCGCACGCGCATCACCGTGCTGACTCTCATTGCCGGATTCGCCAGCACGATCTTCATGCCGCTGACGGAAATTCTTGTGCAGAGTCAGGGATGGCGCGGCGCGCTCTTGATCCTGGCGGCGATCAACCTTGCGGTATGTCTGCCAATCCATGCGCTGTGGCTGCGCGACGGCACCGCCCGTGGCCGGCCCCCAGCACCACCGCCTGTCGACCGCAAGGCGCTGCTGCGGCGCGCGCTGCGGAACCCGGTGTTCTGGGGCCTGGCGCTGTGCCTCACGGCGTACAACGCCACTTTCTCGGCCCTGACATTTCATCTGATTCCCCTGCTGGCGGAGCGGGGCGTGGCGATCGCCGTGGCCATCGCCGCCGTGGCGCTGATCGGACCGTCGCAGGTGGCAGCCCGGCTGCTGATCTTCCTGTTTGCCCGCCGTCTGCCGACGGCCTTGACCGGACGGATTGTGCTGCTGGCGCTGCCGGCTTCTCTCGTCCTGCTGATCCGCTTTCCGGACTCCGCACCGGCGCTATTCCTGGCCGCGATCTTCTACGGCAGCGCCAACGGCATCATGACCATCATCCGCAGCGCGGCGGTGCCCGATCTGATGTGGCGCGATGGCAATAGCTCCATCAACGGCGTGCTGGCATTCCCCGCCATGGCCGCGCAGGCGCTGTCGCCGCTGGCGGCCGCCCTGATCTGGTCCCTATCTGGCGGTTACGCCGCGGTGCTCTGGACGCTGCTGGCGGTCTCCACCGTCGCGGCCATGGCCTTCTGGGCCGCCGCGGCCCTGGCCCGGTCACGGCCGGCCGGCGAGAGCGAGAACCTGCCCGCAAGGCGCTGATTTTCTGGGCAATTGCCTCCCGGGTTTGCCGGGGATTTAGGCGCACCATTGTCTGCAAATGGTGCGGCGCAGCATTGCGCTTATCCACTATAGCTATGAAAAATAACGGCTAATCAGGCTCGAGATGCAGTGCAGCATTTTTGGCACGGAACTTGAATATGTATTTACGGGAGCGGCAAGCGGTGGCCGATCCTGCCGGACCGGCGGCGGACCCGGCGCGCCGATGACAACCCGACGACGGCAAGTTTGAACAGGGAGACGTCAACGAATGGTGAGACACATCATCGAGCAAGTGGGTCGTCATCGCGGCGCGCGGGGTTGCAGTGCCGTTGGCTCCTACGGACCGGGCGGCGGCGAAGACGCAGCACCGCCGCCCGGGCCGACCAAAGTTTCTCGGGGCACGCGCGCCTTCTAGGGCTGCGCTTTCTCGAGTTCGGCTACGCGCGAGAAAGGTCCTCCCTTCGCGCGACTTGCCCGGATGGCGCGGTAGCGACACAGCGCCATCCGGGATTTTTCTTTATCCGGGGCGGATCGGCGCCAGCGCGCCGCGACGGCTTCGACTTCAGGCGCCGAGAAGCTCGCCGACGATCTCGCGCCACTCGTCTTCCAGGCGGGCCTTGCTGGGCTTGCGGCCGCAGCGGCTGTACCAGTACTCGGCGTTGGACTGATCGCCTTCCTTGCGGTGCAGATATGCATGCACCCACTGGTTCGGCGGATCCTTCTCATCGGCCTGGGCGCATTCATGGGCCTTGTCCCAATTGCCCTTCGCATCCCACCACAGCGCCTGCAGCGGCAGCCGGAGCGCCTGCGGCGGTTGATTGCTGTCGAGCGATGCGGTGAAGGCGGCGATGTTCATGGCGTCATCCTCCCCGGATCAGACGGCGAAACTCGGCAAGTCATATTGATAACTCTGCCGATGAGTGAAGACAAATCGGGCGCGTGGGGTGTGGCCACGCGCCCGGCGGAGTTCGCTACTACAGTTGCTTCAGGGAGAAACGCTTCGCAGGGAAACTCACGCCCGCACGTCGAGGTCCCCCGGCCCCGCCGTACCGGAACCCGCGTTGGCCCGCCGAGGGGCAACGCGCGGCAATCTATCGCCCGGAACGCACCTGTCTTACCTCGCTGGGTGTCGGCATCAAGTTCAGGAACAGCCGCTGGTCGAGCCGCAGGTCGTACACTTCATGCAGGTGCCGTTGCGCACCAGCGTGAAGTTGCCGCACTCGCCGCAAGCGTCGCCTTCGTAGCCCTTGAGCTTCGCTTCGCGGATCTTTTCCAGCCGCGAGTCGACGGAGCTCGCGACAGAAGCTTGCACAGAGACGGCGGTGCCGTAGCGCCCGGACTCGACGGTAGCCGTCGGCAGGGCACCGTTGCTGCCGTAGGAGCCATCGGTGCCGGTGGCCAGGGCCAAAGTTTCCCTAGTCGTGCCGGCTCCCTCGGCTCCTGCTCCGGCGGTGCCGCTGCGCAGTCCGCCATGGAAGACCACGAGATTGCGCACATAGCCGGTCGAGGCATAGCGCCTCACTGCGGTAATCGCCGGCGCTTCGCCGGGATCGAGGCTGGCTTCCTGCTCGCCCTTGCCCATGCTGTCGGGCATCACATCGGTGTTCTGGACATGGGCGAGGTCGGAGCGGCCGAGATAGGAGATTGCCAGTTCGCGGAACACATAGTCGAGGATCGACGTTGCCATCTTGATGGCGTCGTTGCCTTCGACCACACCGTTCGGCTCGAAGCGGGTGAAGGTGAAGGCCTCGACGAACTCCTCCAGCGGCACGCCATATTGCAGGCCGATGGAGATGGCGATGGCGAAATTGTTCATCAGACTGCGGAAGGCAGCGCCCTCCTTGTGCATGTCGATGAATATTTCACCCAACGTGCCGTCTTCGTACTCGCCGGTGTGCAGATAGACCTTGTGGCCGCCGACGATCGCCTTTTGCGTGTAACTCTTGCGCCGGTTCGGCAGGCGCTCGCGCTGGGCGCGCATGTTGATGACCCGTTCGATCACCCGCTCGATGATGCGCTCGGCCACCATCGGCGCCTTGGCCGCGGCCGGAGCCGCGAGGATGTCCTCGAGCTCCTCGGGATCGTCGGTCAGCACTTGGGCCGCCAGCGGCTGCGACAGCTTGGAGCCGTCGCGGTAGAGCGCATTGGCCTTGATACCCAGGCGCCAGGACAGCATGTAGGCGTCCTTGCATTCCTCGACCGTCGCCGAATTCGGCATGTTGATGGTCTTGGAGATGGCGCCGGAGATGAAAGGCTGCGCCGCCGCCATCATGCGAATATGGCTGTCGACCGACAGGTAGCGCTTGCCGATCCGGCCGCAGGGATTGGCGCAATCGAAGATCGAGATATGCTCGGCCTTGAGGTGCGGCGCGCCTTCGAGCGTCATGGCGCCGCAGCAATAGGTGTTCGCCCCGTCGATCTGTTGCCGGTTGAAGCCCAGCGCGGTCAGCATGTCGAAGCTGACGTCGGTCAATTGCTCGGCGGTGAAGCCCAGCACTTTGGTGCAGAACTCCTCGCCCAGCGTCCACTTGTTGAAGGCAAAGCGGATGTCGAACGCGCCGGCCAGCGCTGATTCAAGCGCCTGCAGCGTGCTCTCGTTGAAGCCGATCGCTTTGAGCGCGCTGTGGTTGATGCCCGGGCCTTCGGCCAGAGTGCCATGGCCGACGGCGTACCGGATGATGTCCTCGATCTGGCCTTCATTGTAGCCGAGATTCTTCAGCGCCGCCGGGACTGTGCGGTTGATGATCTTGAAGTAGCCGCCGCCCGCCAGTTTCTTGAACTTCACCAGGGCGAAATCCGGCTCGATACCCGTGGTGTCGCAATCCATCACCAGGCCGATCGTGCCTGTCGGCGCGATCACCGTCGCCTGGGCATTGCGGTAGCCATGGGACTGGCCGCGCAGCAGCGCTTCGTCCCAGGCCTGGCGTGCCGCGCGCACCAGGTCCACGTCCGGGCAGTTCTCGAGCTGCAGCGGCACCGGCAGCACCGATAGCCCTTCATACCCTTCGGTCTCGCCATGGGCGGCGCGGCGGTGATTGCGCACCACCCGCAGCATCTCCTTGCGGTTACGCTCATAGCCGGGGAACGGCCCGAGCTCCCGCGCCATGTCGGCCGACGTGGCGTAGGACACACCGGTCATCACGGCGGTGATAGCGGCGCAAAGCGCGCGGCCATCCTCGCTGTCATAGCCATGGCCCATGGCCATCAGCAGGCCGCCCAGATTGGCGTAGCCCAGACCCAGGGTGCGGTAGTCATAAGACAGCTTGGCGATTTCCTTCGACGGGAACTGCGCCATAAGAACAGAGATTTCCAGCGTGATGGTCCAGAGCCGGGTCGCATGTTCGAAGGCGGCGATGTCGAAATTGCCGTCGGGCTTGCGGAATTGCATCAGATTCAGCGACGCCAGATTGCAGGCGGTGTCGTCCAGGAACATGTACTCGGAGCAGGGGTTGGACGCGTTGATGCGGCCGCTCTGCGGGCAGGTGTGCCATTCGTTGATCGTAGTGTCGTACTGCACGCCGGGATCGGCGCATTGCCAGGCAGCGGCGGCAATCTTCTCCCAGAGGTCGCGGGCGCTGATGGTCTTGTGCACCTTCTTGTCGGTGCGGCGCATCAGTTTCCATGGGCCATCGGCCTTCACGGCCTCGATGAACTCGTTAGTGATGCGGACCGAGTTGTTGGAATTCTGGCCGGACACCGTGAGATAGGCGTCGGAGTCCCAATCGGTGTCGTAGGTGCGGAAATCGATCGAAGTATAGCCCTGGCGCGCATACTGAATGATGCGCTGGATGTAGTTCTCGGAGACCATGGCTTCGCGGGCGGCGATGACCGCCTTCTTCAAGGCGCGATTGACCTTGGGATCGAAGCAGCTTTCGTCGGTGACGGTCGCCGGCTCGGGCTTGTGGCAGGCCTGCATGACGGCATTGAGGAACTTGTCGCAGAGCTTCGATCCCGCGACCAGGGACGCCACCTTCTGCTCTTCAACCACCTTCCAGTCGATGTAGTTCTCGATGTCAGGGTGATCGAGATCGACCGTGACCATTTTCGCGGCCCGCCGCGTGGTGCCGCCGGACTTGATCGCGCCGGCGGCGCGGTCGCCGATCTTGAGGAAGCTCATCAGACCCGACGACTTGCCGCCGCCGGAGAGCCGTTCGCCCTCGCCGCGCAGGCGGGAAAAATTGGAGCCCGTGCCGGAGCCGTACTTGAACAGGCGCGCCTCGCGCACCCAGAGATCCATGATGCCGCCGTCATTCACCAGATCGTCTGATACCGACTGGATGAAGCAGGCATGGGGCTGCGGATGCTCATAGGCCGAGGCCGAGGCGACCAGCTTGCCCGTGAGGAAGTCGACGTAGTAGTGGCCCTGGGACGGCCCATCGATGCCATAGGCCCAATGCAGGCCGGTGTTGAACCATTGCGGCGAGTTCGGCGCCGCCATCTGCTTCGCCAGCATGAAGCACATTTCGTCGTAGTAGGCGCGGGCGTCGGTCTCCGCGTCGAAATAGCCGCCGCGCCAGCCCCAATAGGTCCAGGTGCCGGCCATGCGGTCGAAGACCTGGGTGGCCTTGGTTTCGCCCGAGGTGCGCTGATCCTTGTCCAGCTTGCCCAGCGCGTCTTCATCCGGCACATGGCGGCAGAGCCAATCCGGCAGGTCGGCCTCGCGGACGGACTTCAGGCGCACCGGCACGCCGGCTTTGCGGAAGTACTTTTGCGCCAGCACGTCGCAAGCCACCTGCGACCACTCGGCCGGCACCTCGATGTTTCTCGCCTGAAAGACGATCGAACCGTCCGGATTCTTGATCTCGCTGGTCGTCGTACGAAACTCGATACCGTCGTAAGGCGACTTTCCGGCTTCAGTGAATCGCCGCTCAATGCGCATGCCAAGCACTCCCCAATCCCCGATTTGGTGACAAAAATGCCGGCAATCCCAACCCTGCGTGTTAAGAAGTGCCGGCAAACCGTTAAATTGACGCTACTTATGGTGGGTCGCACCGGGCGCCAACCGCAACATATTGGAACAGTGGCGGCGGCGATTGCAACAGATTTTGTGGTTAGCAGGACAGATCGCCCCACCTATTGTGTTTCGCGCTGCAACAACTCTAACAATTCCGCGGCTTTCCGGTGACAGCGGCATGACGGCCCGGCGACGGGATTGTTGCGCTCTGCTGACCTATTTGGGTCAGCGCAGCGGGTGTTCACCAGGCAATGCCTAACGGCGCGTTAACCTCAGAGGTCCGAAGCCCGCATATTCAGCGGCTTTCCGGCAGCGGCGCCGGCGCGAATCTTCGGCTGATCGCCCTTTTTGCCCGATTTTCCTGGGCTTGCTTAACGCTTCCTCAATCTAAGTTAGCGAAAATTAACGATCACAACGGATGCTCGGCAGACGCTATGCCAACGCTCATCGCCTACAGTGCCAAGCTTGCGCGGCGCACGCGTTCGTCGCTGCTGCACCGCTATGCCATGGACTATATTCGCCTGAACGAGCATAGCGCCGCGGAAGACTCGCTGAAGCGCGGCAAGGAAGAGGCAGAGCGGGCGGCACAGGCGGAGCGGGAAGCGCGCTCGAAGGCCGAGGCAGCCAACCGCTCGAAATCTGAATTCCTCGCCAATATGAGCCACGAGTTGCGCACGCCGCTGAACGCCATCATCGGCTTCTCCGAGATGATGAAGGACGGCGTGATGGGCCCGCTGCAGAACCAGGTTTATGAGGGCTATAGCCAGGATATTCACCGCTCGGCGCGCCACTTGCTGGAGGTGATCAATGACGTGCTCGATCTCTCGAAGATCGAGTTCGGCAAGGCGGACCTGCAGGAAGCCGATGTGGATCTGGACGAGGCGATCCGGAGCTGCGTCCGGCTGATCGAAGAACGGGCCAAGCGTGGTCAGATCAGCGTGGAGTACAAGCCGGCCGTCGCACCGCCGCTGCTCCGCGCCGATGGACGCCGCATTCGTCAGATCCTGATCAACCTGCTCTCCAACGCCGTAAAATTCACCCCGCCCTCGGGACGTGTCGCGATCCATGTTATCGCCTCCGAAGGCGGCGGCGTGGTGGTGGCCGTTGTCGACACGGGCGTCGGCATCAAGCCCGCCGACATGGATAAGGTCATGGCGCCGTTCGGCCAGGCCGACACCGGCCTGGAGCGGAAGTACGAGGGCACGGGCCTGGGATTGCCGCTCTGCAAGGCCTTTGCCGAAATGCATGACGGCCGACTGTTTCTGGAGAGCACGCCCGGTTCGGGCACGGCGGCCTGCCTCTTTCTGCCTTCGGCACGGGTGCGATGGAAGGCGGTGGCGGCATGAGCACGGTTCCGAAGATCACCGAACTTCTTAGCGACGACACCAAGGGTCTGGTGCAGGAGCTGCGCAAGCGGATCGAAGAACGGCTGACGGTGACCAACCGCCAGGTAGCCTTCGATACCGCGACCTCGCAGCGGATCGGCCGGGTCGTCTCTCTGACCGGCGCGCAGGCGGTGACCCTGCTGGAAATCGACGAGGTCGACGCCCAGGGCGTGCTGGCGCGCAGCCTGCAGATGGGTTCGGTGGTGAAGATCCCCACGGCGCGGTCCGTGGTCTTCGGCATGATTAGCGGCCTGACCATCCCCATGCCGGCGCTGGAAAGCGGCCAGCCGGAAGGCAAGCTATTGGAATTGGAGTTGGTAGGGGAAAGCCTGGTAGACGAGAACGGCAACCTGTCGCCCATGCGCAGGGGCGTTTCCACTTATCCGGCGCTGGGCAGCGATGTGCATGCCGCCGGTCCGCTCGATCTGCGGTTTGTCTATGTGCGGGACGAACCGTCGGTGGCGCGGATCGGCGCCATCCACCAGGATCGCAACCTGCCAGCGCAGATCAATGTGGACGACCTGCTGGGCAAGCATTTCGCCGTCGTCGGCGCCACAGGCACCGGCAAGTCCTGCGCCGTCACGCTGATCCTGCGGGCGATCCTCAAGCGCAATCCGAACGGCCATATCCTGTTGCTGGACCCCCACAACGAATATCACCGCGCCTTCGGCGAGATGGCCAATGTCATCGACCTGCAGGCGCTGAGGCTGCCCTTCTGGGTGTTCAATTTTGCCGAGATGCGCGAAGTGCTGGCCAATGCCGGCGCGCGGCTGGCGCCGGCGGAATCCGCGCTGCTGAACGATATGATCACCCAGGCGAAGAAACAGTTTCTCGGTCCGGCGGCGGAGGGGCGCTACATCACCTCGGACACGCCAACACCCTACCGCATGACCCAGATCGTCACCTACATTGACGATATCCTGGGCCGGCTGGAGCGGCCGGAGAGCATCGCGCCCTATGAGGCGCTGAAGACCGCCATCGCCACGCTGCAGAACGATGTGCGCTTTGCCTTCATGTTCGACAAGGGCATCGCCACCCGCGACACGCTGGCCTCGATTGTCGCCACGGTGTTCCGCGTGCCGGTGCAGGGCAAGCCGCTGACCATCCTCGACCTCTCGGCGGTGCCGTCGGATATCCTGAACGTGGTGGTGTCCGTGCTCTGCCGCATCACCTTCGAGTTTGCGATGTGGAGCGACGGCAAGGTGCCGATCCTGCTGGTCTGCGAGGAGGCGCATCTCTATGCGCCCGAAAACGCCGAGGCGGGTTTCGAGCCGACCAAGCGGGCGCTGGCGCGCATCGCCAAGGAGGGCCGCAAATACGGCATCTCCCTGGGCATCGCCACGCAGCGGCCGGCGGAGCTGGCGTCGAGCATGCTGTCCCAATGCAATACCATCTTCGCCATGCGGCTCAGCCATGAGCGGGACCAGCAATGGGTGCGAGCGGCCCTGTCCGATGGCGCGATCGGCCTGTTGGATGCCCTGCCGTCCCTGGGCACGGCCGAGGCGATCGCCGTGGGCGAGGGCATCGCCATGCCCATGCGCCTGACGTTCGACCAGCTCCCGGAGGAGCAGCGGCCGCGGAGTGCCTCGGCGCAGTTCTCCGCCTCGTGGAAGGAGGACATGGCCGACGGCGAGGAGTTCGTCTACGAGGTCATCGACCGTTGGCGGCGCCAGCGCCGGGAAGGATCCTGAGGCTCCGCTCTTGCCGTGCCGGCGAGGCCGGAAATCCCCGTCAATTTTCTAGATCTTTCCGACTGGCGGTAACCAAAAAGTGAAAGAATTATTCTCACGGCTGCCGCCATGCCGCCGGCAGTTTTCATAACCGTTTGGAATTATTGCCTATTCCCGTGCCTGCCGGCGAGATCAAAAATGCCGCTAAGAAAGAACCAACTTTGAGGCAACTAAACGTAAACCTCCGGCCCATAGAATTATAGGCTGTCTGGACAGGTTAGGTCGGACGAGCTTGCGTTGTCTTAAGATTTCTTAACAGGGGCGCTCGAACAGCCGCGATGTCGCATCTGACTGCCTTCACCTCGAAGCTTCAACCGAAGCTGCGCACCTCACTGTTGCAGCGCTATGCGTCGGACTTTGTCCGCATCAACGAGCATAGCGCGGCGGAGGAGTCCCTGCGCCGCGGCAAGGAGCAGGCCGAGCGTGCCGCCGAGAAGGCGGAAGCCGCGAACCGCGCCAAGTCCGAATTCCTCGCCAATATGAGCCACGAGCTGCGCACGCCCCTCAACGCCATCATCGGCTTCAGCGACATCATGAAGGGCGAGATGCTGGGGCCGCTGGAGAACGACACCTATAAGGGCTATGTCGGCGACATCAACAATTCCGCGGGCCATCTTCTCGAGGTGATCAACGACATTCTCGATCTCTCGAAGATCGAGCATGGCGACATCGAGTTGAACGAGGAAGAAGTCGACGTCACCAAGGTCGTCGAATCCTGCCGTCACCATCATCGAAGAGCGAGCCAAGAAGGGCAATCTGAAGCTCAGCTACGATCCACCGGAGTCGTTGCCGAAACTCTGGGGCGAGGCGCGGCGGGTGAAACAGATCCTGATCAACCTGCTCTCCAACTCCGTGAAGTTCACGCCGCCGGGCGGCGAGGTCTCAATTCAGGTCCTGATCGAGAAGAGCGGCAATCTGGCGATCACCGTGTTCGATACGGGCATCGGCATCGCGGCCGAGGACATGGAGCAGATCATGACTCCGTTCGGCCAGGCCCATACCGGCTTGAACCGGAAGTATGAGGGCACCGGCCTGGGCTTGCCGCTGAGCAAGATGTTCGTCGAGATGCATGGCGGCGCGCTGATCATCGAAAGCGATCTGGATGTGGGCACGGCGGTCTGCGCCCTGTTTCCGGCCAGCCGCGTTCTGCCGACGAGGGACGCATGAACGCGGATCCACGGCAAAGAACAAAGACAACGCCGCCAAGGGCAAGAACGCGCCGGAGGCGAAGAAGAAGAAGTCTGCCCTCGAGTCCCTTGCTCGCGGCGCTGCAGCGCCGCCTGTCGGAGCAATCGCTCGATAACGGCCAGCCTGTCCTCGATCTGGCGGAAGCCAAGCGCATCGGCCGCATCGTCTCCATCACCGGCTCCCAGGTCGTCATGATCCTGGAAGTGGACGAGAAGGACGTTACCGGCGAGCTGGTCTCGAGCATGCAGATGGGCTCGGTGGTGAAGATCCCGACGGCGCGCTCCGTGGTATTCGCGATGATCAGCGGCCTGACGATCCCGATGCCGGCGGCGGACCCGGACGGCGATGAGTCGCGCTTGCTGGAAATGGAACTGGTGGGCGAGAGCGTGCTCGACCGGCAGGGCAATCTGTCGGCGCTGCGCCGTGGCGTGTCTACGTCGCCGGCGCTGGGTTCGCCCGTCTATGCCGCCGGTCCGCTGGATCTGCGGTTCGTCTATGTCCGCGACGGCCCCAATGTCGGGCCGCATCGGCCGCATCCACCAGGAGCCGACCTTGCCGGCGCAGATCAACGTCGACGATCTGCTGGGCAAGCATTTCGCCGTCGTCGGCGCCACTGGCACGGGCAAATCCTGCGCCGTGACGCTGATCCTGCAGACGGTGCTGGAACGCAATCCCAACGGCCATATCCTGCTGCTGGATCCGCACAACGAGTATCACCATGCGTTCGACAACATGGCGAATGTCATCGATATTCAGGCGCTGCGGCTGCCGTTCTGGATGTTCAGCTTCGCCGAGTTGCGCGAGGTTCTGGCAAACGCCGGCGCGCGGCTCGCGCCGGCGGAAGCCGCGCTGCTGAACGACCTGATCACCCAGGCGAAGCGCCAGTTCCTGGGCAGTGCGTCCGAAGGGCGCTACATCACCTCGGATACGCCGACGCCCTACCGTATGAATCAGATCATCGGCTATATCGACGAGATCCTCGGCCGACTGGAAAGGCCGGAGAGCATCGCGCCTTATGTGTCGCTGAAGACCGCGATCGTTACCTTGCAGAACGACGTGCGCTTTTCTTTCATGTTCGACCGCGGCATCGCCACCCGCGACACTCTGGTGTCGATCCTCTCGCAATTATACCGCGTGCCGGTGGAGGGAAAGCCGCTCACCATCCTGGACCTCTCGGCGGTGTCGTCGGAGATCCTCAACGTCGTGGTCTCCGTGCTTTGCCGCCTGACCTTTCGAATTCGCCATGTGGGCCGAGGGCAAGATCCCCATCCTGTTGGTTTGCGAAGAGGCGCACCTCTACGCGCCGGAGAATGCCGGCGCCGGCTTCGAGCCGACCAAGCGCGCCCTGTCGCGCATCGCCAAGGAAGGGCGCAAATACGGCATCTCGCTCTGCATCGCCACGCAGCGGCCGGCAGAACTGGCCTCCAGCATGCTGTCGCAATGCAACACGATCTTCGCCATGCGCCTGAGCCACGAGCGCGATCAGCAATGGGTGCGTTCGGCCCTGTCCGACGGCGCGCTCGGCCTGCTGGATGCGCTGCCGTCGCTGGGCACGGCGGAAGCGATTGCCGTCGGCGAAGGCATCTCCATGCCTATGCGGCTCGCGTTCGACGAATTGCCGGAAGACCGCCGGCCGCGCAGCGCCACGG
>CAWKOG010000016.1:307500-634189 GCA_963851215.1 uncultured Alphaproteobacteria bacterium | reverse complement strand
TCTCGAGTTTTCGCGCGATGACGTTATGCGCCGGCGCGCTCTGCGCAATGGCTTTCCTCTCACTGACAGTTGATGCGTCCAGCGCCGCTGGGAAACAGAAGCTGAATGCAACCCGCGAGCAGGTGAGCGCGGCGTGCCAGGCCAATGACGGTGTCGAATGGGGCACGGGCGCCAGCAGCGGCCGTTACGGCTGCATGACCGACAATGCCTGGGTCGAGTGCGACGCCAACGGCAAATGCGAAGGCGGCCATGCCAGCGCCACCGCCGACCGGCGCACCGTCCGCGGCAACAGCAACGAACTTTTGCAAGCAATGGAATAGTGCTTCCACGAGGAGTCGCCGCGGTCCTGCCGGGCCGCGGCGCGTTTGCTTTTGACGCCTGGGATTTGACGCGGCGGCGCGGCCGGTCTACAGGCGGAGTCCATGACCGCCTTCGATCTTTCCAAAGTCCGCGTTCGGCCCTATGAGCCGCGCGACCGCACCGATGTGATCGCTGCCGAGGCGGACCTCCAGGAATATGAGCGGAAGCTCCATGATACCCGCATCCCCGGCGACGAAGCGGCCGAGCCGACCTTCCGGCTGCTGGAATCCCTGATCAACGCCAATGACGGCGAGATCTTCGTCGCCGAAGACGATGGCGGCTTCCTGGGCTATGCGGCGGGATTCGTCCTGCGCGACGAGAACCCGGCGGAAACCGAGGATTCGAACATCTGCGGCTATATCAACGATGTCTATGTGGTGCCGCACCGGCGCGGGCGGGGCGTTGCCTCGCTGCTGCTGCAGGCGGTCGAGGATTTCCTCCGCGCCAAGGGCATGGTGCGGCTGCGCATCAACACCCTGGTAGCCAATGATTCGGCCAAGCGCGCCTATGGCAAGCAGGGTTTCGAGCCCTACGAAGTCATGATGGAAAAGCGGCTGAAGCAGCCCTAGCCGCCGCCGATGTCCCGTGCGGCGATATGCATGAACTCGAGTTCGCGGAAATATTCGGCGCCCAGACGTTCATAAAACTGGGACGCCAGGCGATTGGGCTTGAACACCGCCCAGATCAATTCCGGCGCACCCTTCTGTTTGGCCAGATCCGCGGCCGCCGCCATCAGCGCCCGGCCGACGCCGTGACGCCGCGCCGAGGGCTCCACCCAGAGATCGGCCACATGCAGGATGCGGATGGCGCGGTCCACGTCATAGCCGAAGTGATAGAGCAGATAGCCCTGAGCGACTCCCTCAGCCTCCGCGATCAGGCCGGCGAAAGCGGGATCGGCACCGAAGCCGTCGCGCAGGAATCGCTCCCGGGTCATGCCCTGCTCGTCGCTGTCGCCGAGATTGCGCAGATAGTCGGCGAAGTTCGACCACATGCGCATGTAGGAATTGGCGTCGGCTGCGGTCAGCGGGCGGATGGTGACGGGCATGAAAACTCGTTCAGTCGGCTTTGCGCGCGCGCGGATGGGCCTTGTCATAGACCGCCAGCAGCGCCGCCGCATCCACGTCCGTGTAGCGTTGCGTGGTGGATAGCGAGGCGTGGCCCAAAAGCTCCTGGATGGCGCGGAGGTCGCCGCCGCCGGCCAGGATATGGGTGGCGAAGCTGTGGCGCAGCGCGTGGGGCGTGGCGGTTTCCGGCAGTCCCAGCAGCGGCCGCAGCTTCTGCAGCTGTAGCTGCACCAGCCGCGGATGGAGGCGCGCGCCGCGCACGCCACGGAACAGCGGCCCATCCCGTACGCCGGAGAACGGCGCCGCCCGCAGGTAATCGTCGATCGCTTCCCGCACGGCGGGCAGCATCGGTACCAGCCGCTGCTTGCGGCCCTTGCCGGTGATGGTCAGGGATAGCGTCTCGCCGGGTTTGGCCTTCGGCAGATCGCCGACATTGAGCGACAGCGCCTCGCTCAACCGCAAGCCGCCGCCATAGAGCAGCGCCAGCAGCGCCATGTCCCGCTTGCCGACCCAGGGTTCGTCGCTGAGATCGCCGACCGCATCCACGGCTTCCAGCGCCTCGCCGGCGGTCAGCGCCTTCGGCACCGAGTGCGGCAGCTTCGGCGAACGCAGCAGGCCGATGGCGCTGTTGGTCGCGAGGCCGCGCCGCGCCAGGAAGCGGAAGAAGCTGCGCAGCACGCTGAGCGCCCGCGCCGTGGAACTGGCGGTCAGTCCTTCGCGCCCGCGCGCCGCCAGCCAGGCGCGGAAATCGCCGCGGTCCACCGCACTGAGATCGGCGAGCGCCGCCGGCTGGCCCAGATGCCCGGTGAGAAAACCAAGGAAGGCGCTGAGGTCGCGTCCATAGGCGGCGATCGTATGCGGCGATCCGCGGCGCTCATGGCGGAGCCAGGCGAGCCAATCTTCGCGCGCCCGCGCCGTATCGGCGGCGATCACCTGTCTGGGTGCGGGAGCCCGAGCCATTGGCGGATGCAATGTTCGACGATGCGGGCCAGGAAATGCAGCAGCTCCGTGCCCTGGCCCGGGTTGAAATAGCCGGGATGGCGGGTACCGAAGCCGAGCAGGCAGGGCGGCGTGCGATCGCTGATTTTCAGGCGGATCAGCGCATCCGAGCGCACCAGGCCGGCGCCGCTGCCGAACACGGCGGGATCGCCCTCGGCATCGTCGCGCAGCAGAATGTCTTCTTCGCCCATTGCCTCGGTGACGCCGCCCGGCGACATCACATGCACGCCTTCGATCTCGGTCAGTGGCGCCTTGTCGTCGAGCGCTTCGACGCAAAGCGTGACCACATCCACATCCAGCAGTACGACCAGATCTGTGGTGACCATCTCGATGAAATGCTCAAAGGTCTCCGCCGCCAGCATCGACAGGATCGCCTTGTGCATGCGCTCCTGGGTCGAGAGATTGTCGCGGCTATTGGCCAGGAGATCGTCCTGGTCGGCGCGCAGCTTGGCGATGTCGCGGCGCAGCCGCTCCACCATGAATTGCTGCAGATCGATGATGCCTTCGCCCTTGTTGCGCGCCGGCGGTATCTGATAGTCGAGCAGGTCCGGATGGCGCACCAGGAATTGCGGATGGCGGCGCAGATACTCCGCCACCTGTGAGGAGGTGATTCGCGCCTTCACCTTGTCGACCGAGAAGGCGGTGCGGATATCGTCAGGCGTCTTCGGCATGGGCGCAGCCGCTACAGGATCGACTGGCCGGTCTTCGCCCAGTCCGCCAGGAAGGCGGCCAGACCCTTGTCGGTGAGCGGATGGTTGAACATCTGCTTGAGCACACTGGGCGGCAGCGTCGCCACATGGGCGCCCATCTTGGCCGACTCGATCACATGGATGGGATGGCGCACCGACGCCACCAGCACTTCGGTGGTGAAGGCGGGATAGGCGTCATAGATCTGCACGATGTCGGAGATCAGGCCCATGCCGTCGGTGCCGATATCGTCCAGGCGGCCGACGAAGGGCGAGATGAAGGCGGCGCCGGCCTTCGCGGCCAGGATCGCTTGTGCCGCGGAAAAGCAGAGCGTGACATTGACCTTGGTGCCTTCGTCCGCCAGCGCCTTGCAGGTCTTCAGGCCATCGGGCGTCAACGGCACTTTCACCGTGACGTTCGGCGCCAGCTTCGCCAGCTTGCGGCCCTCGGCCAGCATGGTCTTGTGATCGATGGCGGTGACCTCGGCGCTCACCGGGCCGGGCACGACGGCGCAGATCTCCTTGATTACTTCCAGGAACGGCCTGCCGCTCTTGGCCACCAGCGATGGATTGGTGGTCACGCCATCCACCAGACCGGTTGCGGCCAGGTCGCGAATCTCGTTGATGTCTGCCGTATCGATGAAGAACTTCATGAACCGATGCTGCCCCGAATCCCAATGACGGGCGGAGTGTAGTCGATGGCCGCCGCCGATGCCAGACAGACGGACGAATCTGGGGCCGCCGCCGGGGTCGCCTCGGGGCGCGTCAGCGTGCTGCTCCCCTTGCCGCTGTCCGGCGCCTATGATTATCGCGCCGATCCGGCGCAGGCGTTAACGCGCGGCGATTTCGTCGTGGTGCCCCTGGGAAACCGCGACGTCACCGGCGTGGTCTGGGGCGAGGCGCTGGGTGACGTCGCGGAAGTAAAATTGCGGGACGTTGGAGGGCGAATCGAAGCGTCGCCGCTACCGGTCGTGGTCTGCGATTTCGTCGATTGGGTGGCGACCTATACGATGTCGCCGCCGGGTGCCGTGCTGAAAATGGCCATGAGCGTGCCGGCGGCGCTGGAACCGCCGAAGCCGATCTCCGCCTGGCGGCTCGGCGAATCACCTGCGGGCGAAAGCGCTGCGCGGATGACAGCGGCACGGCGACGGGTGCTCGATATCCTGCGCGACGGACCGCCGCGCGTGACGACAGACCTGGCGCGGGAAGCCGGCGTCTCCAGCGGCGTGGTGAAATCCCTCGCCGACATCGGCGCCATCGTGGCGGTCAGTCTGCCGCGGCCCAGCCCGTTCGAGATGCCGGATGCCGAGCGCGCCGGGTTTGAGCTGAACGACGCGCAGGCGGTGGCGGCTCAATCGTTGGCGGAGCAGGTGACGGCCGGCGGATTCGGCGTCATCGCGCTCGACGGCGTCACCGGCGCCGGCAAGACCGAGGTCTATTTCGAGGCCATCGCCGCCGCGCTGCGCCGGGGCAAGCAGGCGCTGGTGCTGCTGCCGGAGATCGCGCTCAGCACCCAATGGCTCGAACGATTCGTGCAGCGCTTCGGTGTGCCGCCCGCGCTCTGGCATTCCGACGTGCCGTCCCACGAGCGGCGCGCCACCTGGCGCGGCGTGGCGACCGGCGAGGTGCGGGTGCTCGTGGGCGCGCGCTCGGCGCTGTTCCTGCCCTTCGCGGAACTCGGCGTCATCATCGTCGATGAGGAGCATGACGCCGCCTACAAGCAGGAAGACGGCGTGATCTATCAGGCGCGGGACATGGCCGTGGTCCGCGCGCGGCTGACGGAGATTCCGATCCTGCTGGTTTCGGCGACTCCGTCGCTGGAGACGGTGCAGAATGTCGAGACCGGCCGCTACCGTGCGCTGCATATGCCCGACCGCCATGGCGGCGCGCTGCTGCCGGAGATCGCGGCCATCGATCTGCGCAAGGACAAGCCGCCGCGCCAGAGTTGGCTGTCGCCGACGCTGCGCACCATGCTGGCGGAGACCATCGCCGCCGGCGAGCAGGCGCTGCTGTTCCTCAATCGCCGCGGCTATGCGCCACTCACGCTTTGCCGGTCTTGCGGCCATCGCCTGCAATGCCCGCGCTGCACCGCTTGGCTGGTGGAGCATCGCCTGATCGGCCGGCTGCAATGCCATCATTGCGGTTTCCAGATTCCGTCTCCGTCGCACTGTCCGAGCTGCCAAGCCGAGGGCCAGCTTGCCGCCTGCGGCCCCGGCGTGGAGCGGCTGGCAGAGGAGGTGGCCCAGGTGCTGCCTCAGGCCCGCGTCGAGGTCATGACCAGCGACACCATCACCGGACCGCTGGCGGCCGAGGAGCTGCTGCGGCGGATGCAGGAACATGAAATCGACCTGCTGATCGGCACCCAGATGATCGCCAAAGGCCATCATTTCCCCATGTTGACCCTGGTGGGTGTGGTGGATGCGGATCTCGGCCTCCAGGGCGGCGATCTGCGGGCGGCGGAGCGCACCTATCAGCTCCTGCATCAGGTGGCAGGCCGCGCCGGCCGGGCCGCCCATCCCGGCAAGGTCTATCTCCAGACTTTCCAGCCGGATCATCCGGTGCTGCAGGCGCTGGTGGCCGGCGACCGCGACCGCTTCCTGCGCCAGGAGGCCGACGACCGGCGCCAGGCGGGTATGCCGCCCTTCGGCAGGCTGGCGGCACTGATCCTGTCAGCGCCCGAGGGTCCGATGGCCGACCAGACAGCGGCGGCATTAGCCAGGGCGGCGCCCCATGGCGATGGATTCTCTATACTAGGGCCCTCGCCGGCGCCGCTCGCCATCCTCCGCGGCCGCCACCGCCGCCGCTTCCTGCTGAAGTGCCGCCGCGAAATCGCGCCCCAGGGGATTCTCCGGGACTGGCTTGGGCGCGTGAAGCTGCCCAACGCCGTCCGGCTGCAGCTGGACATTGATCCCTACAGCTTCTTCTGAGGCCGGCCGCGGCCGCGAGGCCCAGCATCCTCTAAGCCATAGAAGTCATGACAGAAGGTCGCGCCGCGACACGTTGCAACACCCTCCCGCCTATGTTAGACACCGCACCGCCCGCCGGCCCGGGAGGGTTCTGTCGGCAGGCGAAATTGTTATTTAAGGGCGGCTACTTAGCGGCCGTCTCCCAGAAGAGGCAGGGGTAGATCTCGTGGCAGGCCGGGACAGCGGTTCAAGTGCCATCGCGGCGCGTTACGCCGCGGCGCTAATTGAACTCGCCGACGAGCAGAAACAGGTAGACCAGGTCGCCGGCGACCTGACGAGCCTGCGCGCCATGATCGGCGGCAGCGCCGATCTGCAGAAGCTGCTGCGCTCGCCGGTGATCTCCCGGGACTCCCAGGGCAAGGCCATGGCGGCGGTCGCCGCCGGTGCCGGCTTCGGCGAACTCAGCAAACGTTTTATCGCCTTCGTCGCCGCGAACCGCCGGCTGTTCGCGCTGCCCAACATGATCGAAGCCTTTCTGGCCGAGCTGGCGCGCCGCCGCGGCGAGATCCGCGCCCAGGTCACCACCGCCCAGCCGCTGAACGACAAGCAGCAGGCGGCGCTCGTTGAATCGATCCGCCGCGCCGTCGGCGGCAAGGTTTCTCTCGACGTCAAGGTCGACCCTGCCCTGATCGGCGGCATGATTGTCAAGGTCGGCAGCCGTATGGTCGACAGCTCGCTGAAATCCAAACTGCAACGTCTCCAACTTGCCATGAAAGGGGTCGGATAATGGAAATCCGCGCCGCGGAAATCTCCGCTATCCTGAAGCAGCAGATTCAGAACTTTGGCACCGAGGCCGACGTGGCCGAGGTCGGCCAGGTCCTGTCGGTGGGCGACGGCGTCGCCCGCGTCTATGGCCTCGACAAAGTGCAAGCCGGCGAGATGGTGGAATTCCCCGGCGGCATCCGCGGCATGGCGCTGAACTTGGAAACCGACAATGTCGGCGTCGTCATCTTCGGCGACGACCGCAGCATCAAGGAAGGCGACACCGTCAAGCGCACCGGCGCGATCGTCGACGTGCCGATCGGCAAGGGCCTGCTGGGCCGCGTGGTCGACGGCCTGGGCAATCCGATCGACGGCAAGGGCCCGATCGTCGGCGCCACCCGCAGCCGCGTCGAAGTGAAGGCGCCGGGCATCATCCCGCGCAAATCCGTTCATGAGCCGATGCAGACCGGCCTCAAGGCCATCGACAGCCTGGTGCCCGTGGGCCGCGGCCAGCGCGAGCTGATCATCGGTGACCGCCAGACCGGCAAGACGGCGGTCATCATCGACACCATCCTGAACCAGAAGGCGAGCAACGCCGGCAGCGACGATTCGAAGAAACTGTTCTGTGTCTATGTCGCCATCGGCCAGAAGCGCTCCACCGTGGCGCAGATCGTCAAGGTGCTGGAGGACAACGGCGCGCTCGACTACACCATCGTCGTCGCCGCCACTGCGTCCGATCCGGCGCCGCTGCAGTTCCTGGCGCCCTATACCGGTTGCACCATGGGCGAGTATTTCCGCGACAACGGCATGCACGCGGTGATCTTCTATGACGACCTGTCGAAGCAGGCTGTCGCCTACCGCCAGATGTCGCTGCTCCTGCGCCGCCCGCCGGGCCGCGAAGCCTATCCCGGCGACGTGTTCTATCTCCATTCGCGCCTCCTGGAGCGCGCGGCGAAGATGAATGACGAAATGAAAGCGGGCTCGCTGACGGCGCTGCCTGTCATCGAGACGCAGGCCGGCGACGTGTCGGCCTATATCCCGACCAACGTCATCTCCATCACCGACGGCCAGATCTTCCTGGAAACCTCGCTGTTCTATCGCGGCATCCGTCCGGCGATTAACGTCGGCCTGTCGGTCAGCCGCGTCGGTTCGGCGGCGCAGATCAAGGCGATGAAACAGGTCGCCGGCCGCATCAAGCTGGAGCTGGCGCAGTACCGCGAGATGGCGGCCTTCGCGCAGTTCGCCAGCGATCTCGATGCCTCAACGCAGAAGCTCCTGGCCCGCGGCGCGCGCCTCACCGAGCTGCTGAAGCAGCCGCAGTTCAAGCCGATGGCGGTGGAAGACCAGGTGGTCGCCATCTTCGCCGGCGTGCGCGGCTATCTCGACGGCGTCCGCGCCGACGAGGTCACCCGCTTCGAAACGGCGTTGATGTCGGAGATCCGCTCCAAGCATGGCGACATCCTGAAGGCGATCCGCGAGCAGAAGGAAATCTCGAACGACACCGAGGCCAAGCTGAAAGCCGTCCTCGATCAGTTCGTGAAGACCTTCGCCTAACCGAACCCAGATCTAGTTCGCTGGAACCGAGTTAATGCCCAGTCTCAAGGACCTCCGCGTTCGCATCAACAGCGTCAAGTCGACGCAGAAGATCACCTCGGCTATGAAAATGGTCGCGGCGGCGAAGTTGCGGCGCGCCCAGGAGCAGGCGGAAGCCGCGCGGCCTTATGCCGAGCGGATGGAGCGGGTGCTCGGCTCCCTGGCATCGAGCTTCGCCGGCCAAGAGGGCGCGCCCGGGCTGCTGGCAGGCAACGGCAAGGACCAGGTCTATCTCGTCGTGGTCATGGCCTCCGACCGCGGCCTCTGCGGCGGTTTCAATTCGTCGATCGCGCGCGGCGCCCGCCGCCTGATCCGCGAGCTGCAGACCGGCGGCAAGCAAGTGAAGATCCTCTGCGTCGGCCGCAAGGGCCGCGACCAGTTGCGGCGCGATTTCGGCAGCCTCATCATCGGCACGATCGAGGATGTGGCCAAGCCGCGCCTGACCTTCGAAGCCGCTGACCGCATCGCCCGCCGCATCACCCAGATGTTCGAAGCCGGCGAATTCGATGTCTGCCGCATCATCTACAACCGCTTCAAATCGGCGATGACGCAGATCGTCACCATCCAGCAGGTCATCCCGTTCGTGGCCGCCGCCGTGGAAGGCGCTGCCGCATCCTCCGGATCGCTGGCTGCCTATGAATACGAGCCGGACGAGGCGGAAATCCTGACCGCCTTGCTGCCGCGCAATCTGTCGGTGCAGGTGTTCCGCGCCTTGCTGGAGAACGGCGCCAGCGAGCAGGGCGCGCGCATGGCCGCGATGGACAGCGCGACGCGCAACGCCGGCGACATGATCAACAAGCTCACCATCAACTACAACCGCTCGCGTCAGGCCTACATCACCAGGGAACTGATCGAGATCATTTCCGGCGCCGAAGCTTTGTAGGGGCGCGCCGCGCGCGCCCTGGGCGACCGCCAGTCGCCCCTACTGAAAGGAACGAATGTTATGGCGAAGAACATAGTCGGCAAGATCACCCAGGTTTTGGGCGCCGTGGTGGACGTGCAGTTCGAAGGCGATCTGCCGGCGATCCTAAACGCGCTCCATGTACAGAATCAGGGCAAGACCCTGGTGCTGGAAGTGGCGCAGCATCTGGGGGAGAAAACCGTTCGAACTGTCGCCATGGATACGACCGATGGCCTGGTGCGCGGCCAGCAGGCGGCCGACACCGGTGCGGCGATCACCGTGCCGGTCGGCCCGGAGACGCTGGGCCGCATCATCAATGTGGTCGGCGAGCCGGTGGATGAGCGCGGCCCCGTCAATGCGAAGAAATCCTATCCGATCCACCGTCCGGCGCCGGAATTCGTCGACCAGTCGACGGAAGCCCAGGTGCTGATCACCGGCATCAAGGTGGTGGATCTGCTGGCACCCTATGCCAAGGGCGGCAAGATCGGCCTGTTCGGCGGCGCCGGCGTCGGCAAGACCGTCATCATCATGGAGCTGATCAACAACATCGCGAAGGCCCATGGCGGCTACTCCGTGTTCGCCGGCGTCGGCGAGCGCACCCGCGAGGGCAACGACCTCTATCACGAGATGATCCAGTCCAAGGTGATCCAGCTCGATGGTGGTCAGTCCAAGGCGGCGCTGGTGTACGGCCAGATGAACGAGCCGCCGGGCGCCCGCGCGCGAGTCGGCCTCACCGGCCTGACGGTCGCCGAATATTTCCGCGACGAGGAAGGCCAGGACGTGTTGTTCTTCGTCGACAACATCTTCCGTTTCACCCAGGCGGGCTCGGAAGTGTCGGCGCTCTTGGGCCGCATTCCCTCCGCCGTGGGTTACCAGCCGACGCTGGCCACCGACATGGGCGCGCTGCAGGAACGCATCACCACGACAAAGAAAGGCTCGATCACTTCGGTGCAGGCCATCTATGTGCCCGCCGACGATCTGACCGACCCGGCGCCGGCCACATCTTTCGCGCACCTGGACGCCACCACCGTGCTGTCGCGGCAAATTGCCGAGCTCGGCATCTATCCCGCTGTCGATCCGCTGGACTCCACCAGCCGCATTCTCGATCCCCGCGTGGTCGGCGACGAGCATTACAAGATCGCCCGCGAGGTGCAGCGCGTGCTTCAGTCCTACAAGTCGCTGCAGGACATCATCGCCATCCTGGGCATGGACGAGCTTTCGGAAGAGGACAAGCTGGTGGTGGCCCGCGCCCGCAAGATCCAGCGCTTCCTGTCCCAGCCCTTCCATGTGGCCGAAGTGTTCACCGGCTCGCCGGGCAAGTTCGTGGCGCTGGAAGACACCATCAAGGGCTTCAAGGGCATCTGCGAAGGCAAGTATGACGACCTGCCGGAAGCCGCCTTCTACATGGTAGGCACCATCGAGGAAGCGGTGGACAAGGCCCGCCAGATGGCGGCCGAGGCCGCCTGAACCTGAACCTTGCCGGCCCGCCGTTCCGGTGGGCCGGGCGACTCAGGACAGCAAAGCAAGGCAAAGCCCATGGCAGATCAAATCCAGTTCGAACTCGTCTCGCCAGAGCGTCTGCTGGTATCCCAGGCTGTTGAAATGGTCGTCGTACCGGGTGCCGAGGGCGATATCGGCGTTCTGCCCGGCCATGCGCCGCTGATTTCCAATGTGCGCCCGGGCATCATCGCGGTGTTCGAAAACAACAAGGTGGCCCAACGCATTTTCGTCGCCGGCGGCTTTGCCGAGGTCACGCCGGAACGCTGCACCGTGCTGGCGGAAGCGGCCACCTTGCTGGAAGACATCGACCGTGCGGTGGTCGAGGCCGAAATGCGCATTGCGCGCGAGGATCTGGCCGACGCGAAGGACGATGCGACGCGCGACCGGCTGGAGCAGGCGATCGCCGTCGGGGAAGCCAAGATCGCGGTCCTGGACAACCCAGTTTACTGATCCTGGTTTTAGATCAAATGCGCGCCATGGTCCGGCGGCCGAACACCCCCGTACTGAATTTGTTCCGGCAAGCGGACCAATTTAGCCCCCTTGCGCCCGCTTTCGGGGATACCCAAAATATGCGATTGATTTGCATGGGCCGGTCCGGCCCCTGGGGCCCACGCGCGCGGGCGACTGCACGGGTAACAGGATGACGCACTGGACGCTCGAGAGTATTCCCTGGGACAAGTTCGATCGATCCAAGATCGATCCTGAACTGGTCAAGGTGGTCAAGGCCGCCAGCCTGGTGGAAGCCAACGGCGCCGATTACGGTTCATACCTCGGCAGCGTCTTCAGCGACGATCCCGAATTCCAGCAAGCCGCCCATGCCTGGTCGATGGAAGAGGTGCAGCATGGCCGCGCGCTCGCTCGCTGGGCCAAACTGGCGGACCCGTCGTTCGATTTCAATGCCGCGTTCAAGCGCTTCACCGACGGCGTGAAGATCGATACCTCGCGCACCGCCTCAATACGCGGCTCGCGCTCCGGGGAGCTGGTGGCCCGCTGCATCGTCGAGACCGGCACCAGCTCCTACTATTCGGCGATGATGGACGCGGCCGACGAGCCGGTGCTTAAGGAAATTTGCCGCCACATCGCTGCCGACGAATTCCGGCACTACAAGCTGTTCTACCGATATTTGAAAAGCTATCTAGTGAAAGAGCGTGTCGGTCCTGTGCGGCGCTTCTTCGTCGCGCTGTCACGCATCACCGAGTCGGAAGACGATGAACTGGCTTATGCCTACTACGCGGCGAACCATGGCGACGAAACCTATGAGCGCCGGCGCTTCGTGAAAGCATATCTGCGGCGCGGCTTTGGCTTCTACCGCCACGATCATTTGGAGCGTGCCGTCGGCATGGCATTGAAGGCCGTCGGCCTCAAATCGAATGGCCTGTTGAACACTGTGATCACCGGCATCGCCGAAAGATGGCTGCGTTTCCGCATCAACCAGCTCGCCCGCGCCGACGCATAACGGCGGTGCTCTTGCGGCTTAGCGCTTCGCGCTGCCGAGTTTCGACACCACCGGCTGGAATTCCTCGACCAGTTGCATATAGAGCGGCCGCTTGAACGGCACGATGATCGACGGCAGCTCCGCCAGCGACGCCCAGCGCCAGGCGCTGAACTCCGGATTCTCCGTCTCGATATCGATGTCGTCGTCGCTACCAGCAAAGCGGAAGGCGAACCAGCGCTGTTCCTGGCCGCGATACCTGCCCTTCCACAGGCGTGGCACCAGATCGGGCGGCAGATCGTAGCGATGCCAGTCCCGGCTTTCCGCCAGCAGTTCGGCTTTGTCCGTGCCGATCTCCTCGGCCATCTCGCGCCAGGCGGCAGCGGCCGGATCCTCGCCCTCGTCGATGCCGCCCTGGGGCATTTGCCAGGCGCTGGAGGGCATATCGATGCGCTGGGCGACGAACACCTCGGCGCGGTCGTTCAGCAGCATGATGCCGACGCCGCGGCGGTAGGGCAGGTGCGAGAAGTCCCGCTTCGTCATGGCGCAAAGCCGCGAGGCGGCCCGTCCGGCTGACGCCGCGGCAACGCCGGCGATGAACCGGCGCGCCGCGGCCTCATCCGGTCAGTTGAGCTGGCTGGTCCGATAGAGCGCAATGCCATGGAGCAGATCCAGCGCGCGGGCGAGCTGGTAGTCCACCGGCTGTTCCGGCGGGGTCGTTCCGGCGGTCGCCGGCGCGGTGCCGTTGCTCGGCGGCGTGCCTTCGGTCGGCGGCGTGCCCTCGCTCGGCGGCGTGGTGGTGTTCGATTGCGGCGCCGGCGCCGGCTCCTCGCCGGTCTTCGGCCGGTCCGGATTCTCCAGGGCGCCGGGCAGATCGGCCTCGCCGAAGCGGCGCGTCGGTTCGACGACTTCGAGCTTCGCCTGCTCCACTTTGATATCGGGCTCGATCCCAAGCCCCTGGATCGACCGGCCCGACGGCGTGTAGTAGCGCGCCGTGGTCAGCCGCATGGCGCCATGGGCGGGCAGCGGGATGATCGTCTGCACCGAGCCTTTGCCGAACGACTTTGTGCCCATGACGATGGCGCGGCGATGGTCCTGCAGCGCGCCGGCGACGATCTCCGATGCCGAGGCGGAACCGCCATTCACCAGGATGACGACAGGCAGCCCCTCGGCGATATCGCCGGGACGGGCGTTGTAGCGCTGCGCCTCGTCCTCGTGACGGCCGCGGGTGGAGACGATCTCGCCCTTGTCAAGGAAGGCATCGGACACGGCGATCGCCTGGTCCAGCAGCCCGCCGGGATTGTTGCGGAGATCGAGCACGACGCCGACCAGCTTGCCCTTGGACTCGTCCTTCAGTTTCTTGAAGGCGGCTTCCATGCCGTTGCCGGTCTGTTCGGTGAAGCTGGTGACCCGCAGATAGGCGATGTCGCCCTGTTCGAGGCGGCCCCGGGAGGATTGCACCTTGATCACGGCGCGTACCAGCGTGACTTCGAACGGCTCGCCGTCGCCGCGCTGCACGGTCAGCACGATCTTGGAGTCCACCGGACCGCGCATCTTGTCCACGGCCTGCGACAAATTTCAGCCCCATCACCGGTTCGCCGTCGAGCTGGATGATGTAGTCGCCCGGCTGCAGGCCGGCGCGGGACGCCGGGGTCTCGTCGATCGGCGACACCACCTTGATGACGCCGTTCTCCATGGTGACCTCGATGCCAAGTCCGCCAAATTCGCCTTTGGTCTGGACCTGCATTTCCTCGAAGTCCTTGGCGGTCAGGTAGCTGGAATGGGGATCGAGCGAACTCAACATGCCGTTGATCGCGTATTCGATCAGCTGCTCGTCGGTCACCTCCTCCACATAGTCGGCGCGGACCTTTTCAAAGACGTCGCCGAACAGCCGCAACTGCTCGTAGGTGTCGCTGTTGTTCGTCGTCTGTGCGGTCGCAAGAGTGCCGGCCGACAGCAGAAGGGCGGCAGTCACAGCCGCGAAACGGGCATATCGCATGGGATCGTTCATTCCACCTTGTTCATACGGGCTTCAAGCCAGGGCCATGGGTCAATCGCTTTGCCATAGCGCCTGAATTCGACATAGAGCCGGGGCCGGCTATTCACCAACACATCCATAACACCAACCGGCTCCCCGGCAAGCACCCATTGGCCGACCACCACATCGGTCCGGCCCAGGCCGGCCAGGAGTGTATGATAGCCGTTCTGGTGCTCGATAATCAAAAGCTCGC
The DNA here is from genome assembly GCA_963851215.1 of uncultured Alphaproteobacteria bacterium. Lineage (GTDB taxonomy): Bacteria > Pseudomonadota > Alphaproteobacteria > Dongiales > Dongiaceae > DATKFM01. The sequence continues at coordinate 619,755 of CAWKOG010000016.1, read as the reverse complement.
CATAACTGCGAAAAGGTCCGCGAAACACCGCCTGGCCGTCATGGGGAGCGACCACCTGGGCCCCGGGTAGGGCTTCGAAGAGGATTCCCTCGCTTTTCGTGCCATCTTCGGCGATCTGGCCGAAACTGGCCACAACGCCGCCCACCACGGGCGGGATCACGCCGTCCCGCCTGCGCGGGAAATCTTTCAAATCCTTGGGCGGTTCCAGCCGCAGGATGACGGGGGCGGTTGCCGCGCTGCCGATCTCAGGCTTGATTTCCGGCGCCCGCGGCATAGCCGGCATCGCCTCCAGCAGCTCCCGCAAATCTTCGGCCTGCCGGGCCAGTTCCTGGACCCGGCGGTCGGCTTCCGCCCGGTCCTCCTCGGTGACGCGGCGCAGGCTGGCCTTTTGCGCCACCAGGCGCTTGATGCCCTCGCGCACGCCGCGCAGGGATTCGGCCGCCGTGGCGATCTCCCGGCGCTGCTTCGTCGGCATCCTCACGCAGGCTCTGGATGTCGGCCAGTTCCTGTTTCAGCCGCGCCGCCTTGGCTTGGATGCCCGGCAGCGCATAGTTCAGAAGTTCCGCACTCAAAACCATGTCCCGCGGCGACTGATAGCCCAGGATCAGGGCTTCGCGGGGCTGCATCGACAGCCGTTGCAGCACGGACACAAGTGCGCCGAGATCGGAACGCTGATTTTCCATACCCGCCAGCTTCGCCGCGCGGGTCGTTTCCAGAAGGATCACCTGCTGGTCGAGTTCAGCGAGTTCCGCCTCCCGCTGCTGCACCTGGGCGGCGTAGTCCACCAGCTGCCGCTGCAGCCGGTCCATCTCGGCGCCCAAATCCTGGGATTGCGAGGTCAATGATTGCAGCCGCTGTTCCTCGGCGGCGATGGCGTCCTCCACATGGCGCATGGGATCGTCGCCGCGATCGGGGCCGGGCTCGGCGGTCGCAAATGAGGTCAACGCCAGCCCGAACGCTCCGGCGGCAACGATGCGGGCCAGCGGCCGGGCATCAGGCCGACGCACGCCGACCGGCTTCCTCGGCGGGCGCTGCGGCAGCGTCGGCCGGAATCAGCGACTGCCCGGTCATCTCCGCCGGCAGGGGCAGCCCCATCAGCGCCAGCAGCGTCGGCGCGATATCGGCCAGCCGGCCGTCGCGCAGCTTACTGACCGCCGCCGCGCCGTTGACCAGGATCACCGGCACGCGGTTCAGCGTGTGGGCGGTATGCGGTTCACGGGTTTGCGGGTCCTGCATGGTCTCGGCGTTGCCGTGGTCGGCGGTGATGATCATGGCGCCGCCCTGGGCCGCCACCGCATCGCGCAGGCGGCCGAGGCAGGCATCGACGGTCTCCACCGCCTTGATCGCCGCCTGTAGATCGCCGGTATGGCCAACCATGTCGGTGTTGGCATAGTTGACGACGATGAGGTCGAATTTGCCGGCGCGGATAGCGTCCACCAGCTTGTCCGTCACCTCGAAGGCCGACATCTCCGGCTGCAGGTCGTAGGTCGCCACCTTCGGCGAGGGCACGAGGATGCGTTCCTCGCCGGGAAACAGCGTCTCCTCGCCGCCATTGAGGAAAAACGTCACGTGGGCGTATTTCTCGGTTTCGGCGATGCGGAGCTGGGTCATGCCCGCGTCGGCCACTACTGCGCCCAGAACATGGCTCAGCCGCTCGGCGGGAAACAGCGCGGCCATGAAGGCGTTCAGCGCGGTGGAGTATTCGCTCATGCCGAGCGCCGCGGCGAATTTCACGGTGCGCGGGCGGGTGAAGGCGTCGAACTTCGGGTCCAGCAGCGCCGTCAGGATCTGGCGCGCGCGGTCGGCGCGGAAATTGGCCATCAGCACACCGTCGCCGTCCTTCATGCCGCGATAGCCGGCCACGGACGTGGGTTTCACGAATTCATCGGTCTCGCCGCGGCCATAGGCCGCATCGATCGCGGCGGTCGCCGTGGCCGCGGTCTCGCCCTTGCCGTTCACCAGCGTGTCATAGGCGAGTGCGACGCGCTCCCACCGCTTGTCCCGGTCCATGGCGAAATAGCGGCCGCCGATGGTGGCGATACCCGCGCCGCGCAGGCCGGCGATGTGGCGCTCAAAATCCGCCACGAAGCCGCGGGCGCTGGAGGGCGGCGTGTCGCGGCCGTCGAAGAAAGCGTGGATGGCGACGGGAACGCCGGCCTCAACCAGGATGCGCGCCAATGCGGCGATATGGTCCTGGTGGGAATGCACGCCACCCGGCGACATCAGGCCCATCAGATGGCAAGTGCCGCCGCTGGCCTTGAGCTTGCCGATGAAGGCGGTCATCGCCGGGTTGGCCCTGACCTCGCCCTGGGCGATGGCGGCGTCGACGCGCGGCAGATCCTGCATCACCACCCGGCCGGCGCCGATGTTCATATGGCCGACCTCGGAATTGCCCATCTGGCCCTGCGGCAGGCCGACATGGAGTTCCGAGGCGTCGATCAGGCCATGGGGGCAGTCGCGCATGAAGCCGTCCCATACGGGCGTATGGGCTAGCTGGATGGCGTTGTGGTCCTGGTCGTGGCGCTCGCCCCAGCCGTCGAGGATGCAGAGGATGACGGGGCGCGGTCGTTTCGCTGACATGCCGGACTATATAGCGGCTGGATTGGGGCATGGGTAGGGCAGGGCCCGTCCCGCCGCATTAACGAATCCGTGTGTTTTTCGCGCCGCCAGACTGCGTCCGAAGGACGCAGCTCATGGACCGAGCCGCTTGTAATAGAACGGCTTGGCGTACAGCACGGAATCGTCGGCGCCGGCCAGGATATTGGCGATCGATTCCGAGGGGGCGGAGATGAAGACATCCCAATCGCCCTGGGATTCGCCGGCAAGCTGGTTGGCCTGCACCGCCTTGGCCAGGACCTCGCCCGCGTAGGCCACCTTCAGCCGGCCGTCGCTCTCGAAGGCGATAGCGGCGAAGCCATAGGGATAGTTCGCCCGCTGCTGGTATTTCGCCATCTGCGCCGTGGTGGTTGCGTCGGCCGCGGCGATGCGCAGGTTGAGGAATTGCCGCTCGCCCACGGTGGTCACATAGCCTTCGAACACCACCCAGGTCTTCTCCTCGTGATTGGCCACCAGGATATCCAGATGCTTCTTGTCGTCGCCCTTGGCCAGGATATGGACGAATTCCCACGCGCGGTTGCCCTCGCCGCCGCCATCGGCGGTCCAGACGCCCAGCAGGCGCGGCGCCTCGATCGCCGCCTCCGGCGGACCGATCGGGTTGGTGGAGGCGACGCAGCCCGAGAGGCTGGCCGCAAGCAACAGGCCGGCCAGGAGGCGGCTGATCCGGTAATTCACATTCATTCTCCTGCAGGGGGTTTGGACGGAGGCAAGATAGCCGAGGACTAGGCCCGGTGGTAGGGATGGCCGGCCAGGATCTGCTGGGCGCGGTAGAGCTGTTCGATCAGCATGACCCGCACCAGCATATGGGGCCAGGTCATTGCGCCTAGCGACAATAGCAGGCCGGCGCGCTTGCGGATCGATTCGTCGAGGCCGTCGGCGCCGCCGATGACGAAAGCGGCCTCGGCCGTCCCGTTCTGCTGCCAGAGGGCGATCTGTTTCGCCAGCGCTTCGCTGGAGAACGTCTTGCCCCGTTCGTCGAGCGCGATCAGCAGTGCCGCTTTCTCCGGGATGGCGCCGAGCAGCAGTTCGGCCTCCCGGGACTTGAGCTGCGGCGCGGGCAGGGGGCGGCGTTCCTCCACCTCCTTTAGCGCCAGCGGCCATTTCAGGCGTTTCTTATATTCCTCGAACAGGGCGCGTTCCGGCCCGGCCTTCCATTTCCCGACGGCGGCGATGGTGATGCGCATGACGCCGGCACGCTATCACCGCCGGTCGCGCCGGTAAAAGCGGCCGGAGTTGACTCCCGGCAGATTACGTTTTCCTGAGCTCCAGGACGCAGATCAGCGACTTTTTTGGCGAAAGTATGCCGCCCGACGCGGCGAAAGCGGTTTCCTTGACGCGGTCGCTCACATTGCCGCCGATCGCGATGATCTGCTGATCCGTTGCGCGCACGACAATGTCGCAATGCGAGGGATAGAAATCGTCTGGCTGCCGGTCGAATGTGATGTTGGGATCGGGATCTGTTTTCCTGCTCTTCCGCCATTGCGCGATCATGTCGCCGGGCTTGGGCTTGCAGTCGGCCAGCTTGCGGCCGTAATAGGCTTTCCCTGGTTTCTCGCCTTTCGTGTTGTTGATCGCCCAGCGAATGTAGGCGTGATGCCCGGAACTGAACGGGAATTCCTCAATCCGCATTCCCGCCTGCCGCATGTTCCAGCAAATGAAAGCAGCCGACCAGGCGAGGTCGCTGCATCCATTCAAGTTGGGTTCTCCAAGGCCGCCTTGCCAATACTCCGCCACGCGTTTGGAACCCGGTTGGGTTCTGGGATTGCCGACGGGCTTCTTGGGCTTTTCGGCGGATCGGGGATCGCGAATGCACTCGACGAGGTCGTTGTCCTCCCACATCGCGAGTTCACGAACCGCAGATGCCACGAGGTCTGCTGCAAAGGCCATGTCTATCTCCATTGAAAAGAAGACGGATGCTTCGCAATAGAATCCGTATCGGGGGATTTCAGCAGCTGCTATGCCGGTTCTCTGTGAAAAAAGGCACAGAGACACCGTCTTTCGTACGCCGCTAGAAATCCGAATAAATCAGTTCGATATCGCTATCGGCGGCGATGGAGGCGGGGGTGACGATCGGCTGGTCCAGGATGATGCGTGTGCAGGCTTCGGCGCTGCCGGCCGATTTGCAATCGGGATGCTTCTGCCACCGCGCGGCAATGAGGGCGGCCACGGCGGCGTCGGCGATGTTGAGATCGCGCAGCCTCTGCTCGCGGCCGAGATCGATCCCGGCGGCGGCGAAGGCCAGACGCGGCAGCTCGCTGCAATAGAGCGCGTCGTCGCCGGGTCGGAACAGGATGTCATAGGGCCGGCCGTAATAGCGCTCGGCGGCGCGGAACATCGCGACGGCGGCTTCCGGCGGCAGCTCGCGCAGGCGATAGAGCGCAAATCGCCGGCCGTCGCCGCGGCCGATAAATTCCTCCAGGGGCGTCTCCTGCACCGGCCCGATGGCCTCCACCACCACGGGCGTCCCGCCGCGCAGGCGGACGATGCCCATATGGGTGAAAGGGCTGCCGATGGCGGCGAGCACGGCCGCCGATTGCCGGCCGTTGGTCTGCTGGAAGATGAGATCGCCGTCGCGGAATTGCGGTGATGCCGAAAATGCGGCTTGGTAGCCAATGAGCACAGCCAGAACGCAAATTACGAGCGCACCGAGCGCGAGCTGCTTTCTTGTCATTTCGGTCGACCCGCCATTCAGTTTCGAATCAGACTATGGAGCCACGGATTGGCGGCAGCGATGCGGCGCATTCGCGGCGGTTATGCGGCAGGTGAAGGTTAAGCTCTTACACCGTACCCTATCGGCCACCGCCCGCCGAATCGTGGCGCCTGACCCAGGCGAGCAAACGACGGCGCAGCGGGGGAATGTCGAGTGCGATCAGTGCAAGTCCGACAGGGATCATCCAGAACCCGAGGACCGGCAGAAATCCGGCCACGCCGCCGATCATGCAGAGAACGCCGAGGACCGATCGAATGCCGCGGGGCACACGACGCTCGCCCCACTCAACGGCACTGCAGATAGCCGCAATCAGCTTCCCGCGGAGGGTCTTCTTCTGACCAGCCCGGTTCATCAAGCTTCAGCGCTGGTGCCGCAATCGAGCGGGCACAGTCTGCACGGCCGGTGTCAGCCTCCGCTGACCGAGCGGCCGTCGAGCGCCGCTACGCCCGCCGCGACCGGCGAGCAGGCCGATGGCTGTCGCAACCACAAGAGGGACGGTGGTCATCAGCGATCCTGCAACAAGAATAGCGATAGCGCCAATCGGCTCTGATGAAGCGGCAACCAAAGTGGCGATGCCGCCCGTATCGGTCGCCAGGAGCATTGCAACAACGATCAAGCCAGCAAGGCAGCCGAGGAAGCATTGGGCCAGGAGATAGCGGGGAATCTGCGAGGCTTTCCTTGCCATGTGTTAGGAACGCGGAAGACGCAACGACAGTTCCGTCCACGGCGTCCGTCATCTTGGTGCACCCAGAGCGGACAGCCTTTGTCGTTGCATTGTGGAATTTCTGCTGGCCGCATTGCTTGCTATGGGGCCGGTAGGCTACCGATATGCGGCACCGGCATGCCACATCCGCAGGATCTTGGGGGAGGGCTTCGTGCTTCGCGACGAGTTGATCATGTTCTGCTACAGCGACATCGCGGCCCAGGTCCGGGGCAAGGGGTTCCCTGCAAAGGACCTTGAGGCGCGGCTGACCAAGGGTATCGGCTGGACGCCCACCAACATTGCCATCTCCGCCTTCGGCCCGATCGGCAACAGTCCCTTTGGGCCGTTCGGCGACCTGTTGCTGATGCCGGACCCGGCCACCAAGGTGCGGGTGGAATTCGGCGACGGTTCGCCGCCGGAACACTTCTACCTCTGCGATGTCGTCAACACCGACTGCACGCCCTGGGATTGCTGTCCCCGTACCTTTCTGAAGCGCGCGCTGGCGGCGCTCGAGCAGGAGACCGGGTTGCGCCTGCTGGGGGCTCTGGAGCAGGAATTCGTCTATAGCGGCGCCGAGGCCAGTATCGCCGGCGCCTACGGCCTGGGCTCGGTGCGGCGCCATGGCGAGTTCGGCGCCGCGTTCCTCCATGCGCTCCGCATGGCCGGCGTGGATGTGGATTCATACATGCCGGAATTTGGCGTTCAGCAATATGAAGTGACCTACCGCCCGAGCGACCCGGTGCGTGCCGCCGACTGCGCGCTTGTTGTCCGCGAGATCGCCCGCGCCACCGCGCACCGCCTGGGACATAAGGCGACCTTCGCGCCGATGGTCAGCACCGGCGGCGTCGGCAGCGGTGTGCATATCCATCTCAGCCTGTGGGACAAGGCCGGCCGTCCCGTCACCTACGATGCCGGCGCTCCCTACGGCCTCGGCGCGGTTGCCGGCCAGTTCGTCGCGGGCATCATCGCCCATATGCCCGCACTCTGCGCGGTGACGGCGCCGAGTGTGGTGTCTTATCTTACGGCTGACGCCCCACCGCTGGAGCGCGGCCTACAACAATCTGGGATATCGCGACCGCGAGGCGGCGGTGCGCATCGCGCCAATCTTCGAGACGCCCGGCGCCGATCCGGCGGCGCAATACAACTTCGAATATCGCGCCGCCGATGCCACCGCCAATCCCTATCTGGCTATGGCGCTGCTGGTGCAGGCGGGGCTGGACGGCATCCGGCGCAAGCTGCCGGCGCCGCCGGTGACGGAAGCCGACCCCGAGACCATGAGCGCCGAGGAGCGCCGCACGCGCGGTCTCACGAGGCTGCCGCAATCCCTCGGCGAGGCGCTGGATGCGCTAGAGGCCGATGCAACCGTGCGCGGCTGGATTCCGCCGCCGCTCTACGAAGCCTATAGCCGCTACAAGCGCTGGGAGCTGGATTATATCGGCAAGTTGCCGCCGGACGAGCAATGCCGGCTATATGTCGAGGCCTACTAGCGGGATCGCTGATCTGCACTGAGAACGCGCCCGCTGAGCCATCTTCGATGCATCTCGCCCAAGGGGCGTTGGGCCTGCCCGGTCTGTAGGCAGGCCCGACCAATTCCCTTCACAGCACGTTGGTCGAAACTTCGATATTGCCGCGGGTCGCCTTGGAGTACGGGCAGATGCCATGCGCCGCCTCGACCAGCTCTTGCGCGATCGCGCGGTCCACGCCCGGCACGCTGACATTGAGGCGCGCCCGCAGGAAATAGCCGCCGTCGCCGAGGTTCAGATCGATCTCGGCATCGACCGCCGGCGTGGCCGGCAGCTTGATCTTCCGCTGGCCGGCGGCGACCTCGATCGCGCCGATGAAGCAGGCCGACCAGGCGATGGCGAAGAGGTTCTCGGCGGCCGGGTGCGGCTGCGGCAGCTTGATGTCGATGAAGTCGTCGCTGCTGCGGGCGGCGCCGTCGCGGCCGCCCGTGGTGTGGGCCCGGCCGGTGAAGAGGGTTTTTTCCTTCGTGGACATGGCTGTTTTCCTTCTGAGAAATGAACCATTAATCGTCATACGATTAAATCGTATACGAGTAATATAGCGACCCGGGCGTGGTTTGTCAAGCTTGCGATTTAATCGTATGCGATATATATTAGACCCAAGCGATCACCTTTCCGTGTGAGGACGAGGACCCCATGAAGTCCAGAGAAGCGAAGAAGCCGGCCAATCCCCAGGCTCGACGACTTCCTGTGTTTTGCCATCTATTCCGCCAACCTGGCCTTTGGGCGGGCCTACAAGCCGATCCTGGAACAGCTCGGCCTGACCTACCCGCAATACATCGCCATCGTGGCACTGTCCGAAGAGGACAACCAGACCGTCAGCAGCCTGGGCGAAAAGATGTTCCTGGAATCCAACACGCTGACGCCCCTGCTCAAGAAGCTCGAGGCCATGGGGTATGTGCGCCGCCGGCGCGACGCCGCGGACGAGCGCCAGGTGGTGGTCAGCCTGACCGACGCCGGCCGCCGCTTGCGCGACAAAGCATCCACCACGAACCTGATGAAGGCGTCCGGCCTGACCGCCGAGGAGTTCCCCAAGGTGCAGCGGTCGGTCGTCGCCCTCCGCGACAACCTCCTGACGGCGGCGCAGGACGAATGACCGTGGCGTCAGCGTGCCAGGCCGCACTTGCCTTGCCCGCGATGTGACTGACCCCCAGTATGACGTTCCCCAATCCGTCGGATGGATGGGGATGATCTAGCGCAGGGGGCGATCCATGGACTTCAAGGGCAAGAAAATCCTCGTTACCGGGGGCACGCGCGGCATTGGGCGCGCCGCGGTCGAAGCGTTCCTGCGCGCCGGCGCCCATGTTGCCGTGAACGGCAGCAGCGAAGCGTCCGTCGCCAAGACGCTGGCCGAGCTTGGCGCCGGCGACAGGGCCGTTGCCGCACCGGGAAATCTCGGCCTCGTCGCCGATTGCCAGCGAGTGGTCGAGGGCGCGATCGCCAGGCTTCAGGGGCTGGATGTGCTGGTCAACAATGCGGGAATCGGCGGGGCGGGCCTCAAGATCGAAGAGACGACCGAGGCTGACTGGAACGAGATGCTCAATGTAAATCTGCGCGCGGTCTTCTTCTGCACCAAGCATGCCGTGCCGGCGCTCCGGGCGAGCAAGGGGAATATCGTCAATGTGGCGTCGATATTGGGCCTCGGCGGCCGGGGCACGGGTCTGACGCTCTACTGCGCTTCCAAGGGCGGGGTGGTGAATATGAGCCGCGACCTCGCCATCGAGCTGGCGCCCGACATCCGCGTCAACTGCGTTTGCCCAGGTGCGGTCGATACGGAGATGCTGCAGGATCTGGGCCGCGCCCTGGGAAATGGCGATGTTGCCGCCGGCTATGCCATCCTGACGCAGAACAGGCCGGTGAAGCGCGTGGCCCAGGCCTCGGAAATCGCCAATTCGATTCTCTATCTCGCATCCGATCTCGCCAGCTTCGTCACCGGCTCGACCCACGCCGTCGATGGCGGCGTGACGGCAAGGGCGGGGTAACGGCGCGCCCTACTTCTTCGCGAACGCGCTGCCCTGGCGCTTGGCCATCCAAGTCCTCGCCGTCTCCACCGCAACCGCCGCGTCGCGGCAATAGGCGTCGGCGCCGATGGCGTTGGCGAACTGCTCGTTCAACGGCGCGCCGCCGACCAGCACCACATAGTCGTTGCGGATGCCCTTCTCCACCAGCGCCTCGATGACGACCTTCATGTAGGGCATGGTGGTGGTGAGCAGCGCCGACATGCCCAGGATATCCGGGGCGTGCTCGTCGATCGCCTTCAGGTAATTCTCGACCGGGTTATTGATGCCCAGGTTCACAACCTCGAAGCCGGCGCCTTCCATCATCATGGCGACCAGGTTCTTGCCGATGTCGTGGATGTCGCCCTTGACCGTGCCGATGATCATCTTGCCGATCTTCGGCGCGCCGGTCTCCGCCAGCAGCGGCCGCAGGATGAACATGCCCGCCTTCATGGCATTGGCGGCCAGCAACACCTCGGGAACGAACAGGATGCCGTCGCGGAAATCGATGCCGACGATGCGCATGCCCTCCACCAGGGCCTCGGTGAGCGTGCGGTAGGGCGTCCAGCCGCGGTTCAAGAGAATATGAACGGCGACCTCGATCTCTTCCTTCAGGCCGTCATAAAGGTCGTCGTGCATCTGCTGCACGAGCTCGTCGTCATTGAGTGTATTAAGGTCGAGTTCGCCTGTATCTTCGGCCATGAGTGGGGGTCCTGAGGGCTTTCTGCGGCAGGGGCGGGAGCATTAATCCTGCGGAATCTTACATTTAGGGCACGCTAGTCAAGGGCCCCGGGAAAGCCCGTGCCGCCGCGACGGACTCTGGCGGTCGGGCGACATGGCTGGTCAGGGTGCGACATGAGTTGCTTTCGACGAGCCTATGGCGCTGCCGGTGCCGCGTCGATTCCCAGATGCTCCATCGACAACCGCGCCAGCTTGCCGTCAGCGTGCAGGGCTTCCACGGCCTCGGCGATGCGGATTTCGAATTCGGGATCGCCCAGCTCAGCGGCGATGACGAAGGGCTGGGAGAAGAGCGGCGGGCCGGCGATCTCCACCGCCTTGCCGATGCCGACGGCATCCTGCGCCGCCAGCAGGCCGAGCAGGACGGCATCGAGTGCTGCGCCATTACCCTTGGCCAGGTCGTCGATGGCCAGGGGTTCAATCTCGAACGTCACGATTTCCGCTCCCGGTATCTCGCGCTGCAGATAGGCCTCATAGCGACTGCCGGCCTCGACGCCAACGCGCTTGCCGTGGAGGCCGCCGATCGCAGCCCCGCCGCGATGTACCAGGATCACCGCCGGCGCGTCGGCATAGACGGCTGCGGGCGCCAATCCGGCTTCTTTCGCGGCGGCCGCTTCGAGGCCGCCCATGGCAATGTCCCAGCGGCCTTGCCAGTCCCCAGCGAGGACTTCATTCCAGCCGGGCGTGACGACCTTGAGCGTCACGTCCAGGCGCGCCGCGAGCTCCCGCGCCACATCGATGTCGAAGCCCTTCATCTCCCCGGCATGATTGCGCGAAGCGAAGGGCGGGTACTCTTCATCGACGGCGAGTACCAGCGTCTTGGCCGCCAGCACGCGCTCCAGCGTCTCGCCGGCACTGGCTGCACAGAACGTCAGTACAACCGTCAGCGCGGTGCTGATTGCAATGAGCTGCCTGAGAACAGATGGCCGAGCTACGGGCATGAATCAGTCTGCAGTGAATCCGCTGCCGTAGTCTCGGCGGCTCTGCGCGCATTGTCACGCCTGCCGAGCGCATGCTCGACATCGATTAGAAGTAGATTCGCCGGGAAACATTTTGCGGTCCGCGTCTCGCATTTCTATGCTCCGGCGATGGCGCCGGAAACCGATGCCGAGATTCTCGCCCTGTTCGACCGGGAGATGCGCGCCAATCCGCCGCCGCCCGGCCCGGGCTACCGGCAGGAGCGGCTGGCGGGCGCGTCCTACACCGTCGGGCCGTCGCCGGAACCGCACCAGAACACCGTCGAATTCACCGCGCTGGACGAAGGCACGGCGGATGGCTGCATCGACGCGGTCGTTGCCCGCTTTGCCGAACTGAAGCACAGCATCGAATGGAAAGTTCACGCCCATGACCGGCCCGCCGGCCTGGGCGCACGGTTGCTGGCCAAGGGTTTCGAACAAGGCGGCCGCGAGACCCTGATGGTGCGGCCGGTGGGCACGGACGACGCGCCGACATCGCCCGCCGGCATCGACATCCGCCGCGTGACCGATCCGGCGGCACTGGCCGACCTTGTGGCCGTCGAGACCGAGGTCTGGGACGACGACAATAACTGGCTCGCCGGCGCGCTGGCGGCGGAGCTGGCGCAGGATCCCCAGGCGCTCGCCATCTACATCGCCTATGCCGGCGCCGCTCCGGTTTCCACCGGCTGGATCCGATTCCATGGCGGCCGCGCCTTCGCCACGCTGTGGGGCGGCTCGACGCTCAAGGCCTACCGCTCCCGCGGCATCTATCGGGCGCTGGTCGGGATACGGGCGGCGCTGGCGCGCTCGCGGGGCGCCGCCTACCTCGCGGTCGAGGCCAGCGACGACAGCCGGCCGATCCTGGAACGCAACGGCTTTCGCGCGCTGACCGTCATCGACAGCTACTTCTGGCATCCGGTCGAAACCTGAGGGCTGGCCTTTGAGCGCCGGGCCGCGCCCTGCTATCAACAGGCCCTGCAACGGAGACCGTTTTTCCCATGGCGTCCGACCTTTTCACCATCAAGCCGGGCACGCTCACCCTGGCCGATCTGCGCAATCTCCATGAGTCCGGGCGGCCGGTGGCGCTCGATCCCGCCTGCTGGCCGGCGGTGGCGGCGTCGGCGGAGACCGTCTCGGCGGTTATCCGCGAGCACCGCACGGTCTATGGCATCAATACCGGCTTCGGCAGCCTGGCCCACACCCGCATCGCCGACGATCAGGTGACGGAACTGCAGCGCCGCCTTGTGCTGTCTCATGCCGCTGGTTTCGGCCCGCTGCTTGATGACCGCACGGTCCGGCTAATGATGATCTTGAAGGTGAACAGCCTGGCGCTGGGATTTTCCGGCATCAGGCGGCCGGTGCTGGAAGCCATGGTGACGCTGATCAATGCCGGCGCATACCCTTGCGTGCCGTCGAAGGGCTCGGTCGGTGCGTCAGGCGATCTGGCGCCGTTGGCCCATATGACCGGCGCGCTGATGGGCATCGGCCAGATGCGCGTCGGCGGCCGCGTCATGCCCGCTGTCGAGGGGTTGAAGGCGGCGGGGCTGGCGCCGATCGATCTCGCGGCCAAGGAAGGGCTGGCGCTGCTGAACGGCACCCAGACCTCCACCGCTCTGGGCCTCGTGGGCCTGTTCGCGGCGGAGAATGTGTTCGCCGCCGCCCTTGCGGCCGGCGCCCTGTCGGTGGATGCCGCGGCGGGCAGCGATGCGCCGTTCGATCCCCGCATTCACAAAATTCGCGGCCAGCTCGGCCAGATCGAAGTGGCGGCGGCGCTGCTCGAGCTGATGGCCGACAGCGAGATCCGCCGTTCCCACATCGATTGCGACCGCGTCCAGGATCCCTACTCCCTGCGCTGCCAGCCTCAGGTGATGGGCGCGGCGCTGGATCTGCTGCGCCACTCGGCAGGTGTGCTGACCCGCGAGGCCAATGCCGTGTCGGACAATCCGCTGGTCTTCGCCAAGGAGGGCGAGGTGATCTCCGGCGGCAACTTCCATGCCGAGCCGGTGGCCATGGCCGCCGATGTCATCGCCATCGCCCTGGCCGAGATCGGCGCCTTGTCGGAGCGCCGCGTGGCCATGCTGACCGATGCCAAGTTCAGCGCCCTGCCGGCCTTCCTGGTGCCAGAACCCGGCTTGAACTCCGGCTTCATGCTGGCCCATGTCACGGCGGCGGCGCTGGCGTCGGAAAACAAGAGCTTGGCCCATCCCGCCAGCGTCGACAGCCTGCCCACCTCCGCCAATCAGGAGGACCATGTGAGCATGGCGACCTATGCGGCGCGGCGGCTGGGCGAGATGGCCGCCAACAGCGGCGCCGTCGCCGCCATCGAACTGCTGGCCGCCGCCCAGGGCATCGACCTGCGCCGGCCGCTCAAGACCAGCCCGCTGCTGCAGAAAATCCACGGCGCGGTGCGCGGCCGGGCGGCGTTCTGGGACCAGGACCGGGAGATGGCGCCCGATATCGCCGCGGTTGCAGAACTCGTCAGTTCGGGCGAGATCCGCCGTCTCGTTCCGTTCCGCGCCCTGGCATGAAACCCGCTTCACAGCGGCGAAAGCCGTTGCCGGGTTCTTGATTTATAACGATTTTAACAAGCGAATGGGGGCTGGCCCCTGTTGCGGGGCTTGGCTATCCTCGCCGGACCATAAACTCCATCATAAACAGCAACATTGCAGGGAGTAGAGACCCCATGAAACGCCTGATGATGGCTGCAGCCGCGGTTTTCGCTTTGATAGCGCCGGCGGCGGCGCAGGACTTCAAACCCGCGGTGATCTACGATCTCGGCGGCAAGTTCGACAAATCGTTCAACGAGGCGGCCTATAACGGCGCCGAGACGTTCAAGAAGGAAACCGGCGTCGAGTACGCCGAGTTCGAAGTGACCAACGAATCTCAGCGCGAGCAGTCGCTGCGCAAGCTGGCCGAGCGTGGTGCCACCGTCATCGTCGCCACCGGCTTCGCCCAGGCGCCGGCGATCAAGACCGTGGCGGCGGAATTCCCCAACGTGAAGTTCACGCTGATCGACGACGTGGTGGATCTGCCGAACGTGCAGTCGATCATCTTCAAGGAGCATGAAGGCTCCTTCCTGGTGGGCGTGCTGGCCTCCATGGCGTCGAAAACCGGCAAGGTCGGCTTCGTCGGCGGCATGGATATCCCGCTGATCCGCAAGTTCGCCTGCGGTTACGTTCAGGGCGCGAAGTATGCCAATGGCGGCGCCGAAGTGTTCGAGAACATGACCGGCACCACCGGTGACGCCTGGAACGATCCGACAAAGGGCGGCGAATTGGCGCGCAGCCAGTTCGATCGCGGCGCCGACGTGGTTTATGCGGCGGCTGGCGGCACCGGTCTCGGCGTCTATCAGGCGGCGAAGGATGCGGGCAAGCTGGCGATCGGCGTCGACAGCAACCAGAACTACATCCACCCCGGCACCATGCTCACCTCCATGCTGAAGCGCGTCGATCTCGCGGTCTACAACTCCTTCAAGACCGCGCAGGACGGCAGCTGGAAGCCGGGCCTGCAGATCCTCGGCCTGGCCGAGGACGGCGTGGGCTGGGCGCTGGACGAGAACAACCAGGCCCTGATCACCGGCGACATGAAGGCCAAGGTGGAAGCCGCCAAGGCCGACATCGTCAGCGGCAAGATCCAGGTGCATGACTACACGGCCGACAACGCTTGCCCATAGCGGGGCATGACGTCGCCGCCATCGTCTGATACAGGCGCGGTAGGGGCGGGTTTCAAACCCGCCCCTACTAACGTCGCGTCTGCGCCGGCCGTCGAACTCATCGGCATCGAAAAGCGCTTCGGTCCGGTCCGCGCCAATCGCGATGTCAGCGTCAGCGTGGCGCGCGGCTCGATCCACGGCATCGTCGGCGAGAACGGCGCCGGCAAATCGACGCTGATGAGCATCCTCTACGGCTACTATCAGGCCGATGCCGGCGAGATCCGCATCGGCGGCGAGCGCCGGACAATCCGCAATTCCCATGACGCCATCGCCGCCGGCATCGGCATGGTGCATCAGCATTTCATGCTGGTGGACGATTTCTCCGTGCTGGAGAACGTGGTGCTGGGCGTCGAAGGCGGCGCGCTGCTGAAGGACGGCTTGGGCAAGGCCCGCGCGGCGCTGAAGGAACTGGGCGACACCTACGGCCTCGAAGTCGATCCCGATGCGCTGATCCACGATCTGCCTGTCGGTCTGCAGCAGCGGGTGGAGATCATCAAGGCGCTCTATCGCGGCGCCGAGATCCTGATCCTCGACGAGCCCACGGGCGTGCTGACGCCGCAGGAGGCGGACCAGCTCTTCGTCATGCTCAAGCGCTTTCGTGAGCAGGGCAAGACCGTGATCCTGATCACCCATAAACTGCGGGAGATCATGGCCATCACCGACCGCGTCACCGTGATGCGCCAGGGCGCTGTGGTGGATACGGTGGATACCGCCGGCACCAGCAGGGAGCAGCTCGCGGAGATGATGGTGGGCCGCAAGGTGCTGCTGCGGGTCGACAAGGCGCCGGCCAATCCCGGCGCCGTGGTGCTCGACGTGGACAATCTCGGCGTCATCGACCCGTCGGGCGTGGCGCGGGTGAAGCAGGTCTCGTTCCAGGTGCGCGCCGGCGAGATCGTCGGCGTCGCCGGCGTCACCGGCAACGGCCAGACGGAATTGCTGGAGGCGCTGGCGGGCATGCGGCCCTACAGCGGCTCGATCAAGCTGAACGGCAAGCCGATTTCCTGTCCCTCTGGGCAGGAGCTGGCGCGGGCGGCACGCGCGGCGCGGCTGGCCCATGTGCCCGAGGACCGGCGGCGCGAGGGGCTGGTAGGCCCGTTCAGCGCCGCGGAATCCTCCATCCTCGGCTACCACGACGATCCCGCCTATAACGGCCCGATCCTGCTGGACCAGAATAAGGTGCGGAACCGCTGTCAGAAGGAGATGGAGGCGTTCGACGTGCGGCCGCCCAATCCGCTGTTGCGCACGGCGGCCTTCTCCGGCGGCAACCAGCAGAAGATCGTGCTGGCCCGGGAAATGGACCGCGATCCCGCGCTGTTGCTGGTTGGGCAGCCGACCCGCGGCGTCGATATCGGCGCCATCGAATTCATCCACCGCCGCCTGGTCGCGATGCGCGACGCCGGCAAGGCGATCCTGCTGGTGTCGGTGGAGCTGGATGAAATCCTCGGCCTCGCCGACCGCATCCTCGTCATGTTCGACGGCATGATCGTCGGCGAGATGCCCCGCGACGACGCGACGGAACAAAAACTCGGCCTGCTGATGGCCGGCATTGCCGGACAGGGGTGAGCGATGATGCGGGCCGCGCCGATGCATTCAGTTGACGCGATAGACTCCCCACTCCCCTTGGGGGAGAGGGGGCAGGGGGTGAGGGGTCTCACGCCGCGAGGCGCCGATGAGTCCCGTGGCTCCAGTCGCTACGAAAGTCATTGGCTTACGACCTTTCACCAAACGATAAGCCTTCGACTTCGGTCAAAAATTGTTGCGCGCTTGCGCGCGAAACCCCTCACCTCTGCCCCTCTCCCCCAAGGGGAGAGGGGAAAATCTGGTTGGCTTACGGATCCTACCCGCTCGTGGTGCCCCGATGGCCGCTAACCCCTCCGAAATTCCGCGCTGGGTGGATTATCTGCTGGTGCCGCTGGTCAATCTGATCGCGGCGCTGCTGCTGACCGGCCTGGTGGTGATCGCCGTGGGCGCCGATCCCTGGCAGGCGCTGAAAGCACTGGTGAACGGCGCGGTGGTCTATCCGGGGTCAGTGGGGTCGACGCTGTACTACGCCACCAACTTCATCTTCGCCGGTCTCGCGGTCGCCGTCGCCTTCCATGCCGGGCTGTTCAACATCGGCGGCGAGGGGCAGGCCTACATCGGCGGCCTCGGCGTGGCGCTGGCGTGCCTCGCCTTCGACGATTGGACGGGCTGGCTGGTTGTGCCGATGGCAGTCATCGCCTCCGCTTTGTTCGGCGCTGCCTGGGCTTACATCCCCGCTTATCTCCAGGCCAAGCGCGGCAGCCACATCGTCATCACCACCATCATGTTCAACTTCATTGCCTCGGCGCTGATGATCTATCTGCTGGTGGACGTGCTGATCCAGCCGGGGCAGCAGGCGCCGCGCAGCCGCGATTTCGCGCCGGGAGTCTGGCTGCCGACGGCGCAGGAGATCGCCGGCTGGTTCGGCATCGCCATCGCCCGTTCGCCCTTCAATTTGGCGTCGCTGCTGGCGCTGCTCTCCTGCGTCTTCGTCTGGGTCTTCATCTGGCATACCCGCTGGGGTTACGAAATCCGCACCGTCGGGCATAGCGAGCGCGCCGCTTGCTATGCCGGCATCTCGCCATCGCGCGCCATCATCATGGCTATGCTGCTATCCGGTGCGCTCGCCGGCTTCGTCGGCTTCAACGACATCCTGGGCGTACATCATTATCTGCTGCAGGGCTTCACCGGCGGCGTCGGCTTTGTCGGCATCGCCGTGGCGCTGATGGGCCGCAACCATCCGCTGGGCGTGGTGCTGGCCTCGCTGCTGTTTGGCGCGCTCTATCAGGGCGGCTCGGAACTGACGTTCGACATCCCGCAGATCACCCGCGAGATGGTGGTGGTGATTCAGGGACTGGTGATCCTGTTCTGCGGCGCCCTCGAGAATATGTTCAAGCCCCACATCGTCGCGCTGTTCCGGCGGCGCCAGGTTGAGGTCCCTGCATGAACGAATTTTTTCTCAGCGCATTGCCGCTGCTGGACTCGACCGTGCGCGTTGCCGTGCCGCTGGTGCTGGCGGCGCTGGCCGGGCTGTATGCCGAGCGGTCTGGCGTGGTGGATATCGGCCTCGAGGGCAAGATGCTGGGCGCGGCCTTCGCCGCCGCCACTGTGGGCGCGGTGACCTTGTCGCCCTGGGCCGGCCTGGCTGCGGGCATCTTCGTTGCGATTGCCCTGGCGCTGCTGCACGGCCTCGCCAGCATTACCTACAACGGCAACCAGGTGGTTTCCGGCATGGCGCTCAACATCCTGGTGGCCGGGTTGGCGCCGGTGCTCGGCAATGCCTGGTTCGGCAAGGGCGGCCAAACGCCGCTGCTGACCAGCGGCGGCCGGTTCACGCCGATCGTGCTGCCGGGGGCGGAAGCGCTGCGCGGCATCCCCGTGCTCGGCCCGATCTATGCGGAGATCATCAGCGGCCACAACATCCTGGTCTATGCCACCGTCATCATCGTGCCGCTCACCGCCTGGGTGGTCTATCGCACGCGCTTTGGCTTGCGCCTGCGGGCGGCCGGCGAGAATCCCCACGCGCTCGATACCGCCGGCGTCTCCGTCGTGTGGATGCGCTATCGCGCCATGATCATTTGCGGCGCGCTCTGCGGCATCGCAGGCGCCTATCTGTCGATCGCGCAGAACGCGCAGTTCGTGCGCGACATGACGGCGGGCCGCGGCTACCTGGCGCTGGCGGCGCTGGTGTTCGGCAAATGGCGGCCGCTGACGGCGCTCTATGCCTGCCTGTTGTTCGCCTTCGCCGACGCGGCGCAGATAAGGTTGCAGGGCGCGTCGATCCCCGGCATCGGCGACGTGCCGGTGCAACTCATCCAGGCGCTGCCCTATATCCTGACGGTGCTGCTGCTCGCCGGCTTCGTCGGCCGCGCCGTGGCGCCGAAGGCCAGCGGCATCCCCTTCGTGAAGGACAGATAGATGAGCATCGACTCGATGCTCCAAGCGGCGCTGGCGGCGCGCAAGAATGCCCATGTGCCCTACTCCGGCTTCCAGGTCGGCGCCTGCCTGAAGGGCAAGAGCGGCAAGCTTTATGCCGCCTGCAATGTGGAGAATGCCGCCTATCCCCAGAGCCAATGCGCCGAGGCTTCGGCCATCGGTGTCATGGTGGCGGCGGGCGAGAAGGAGATCGTCGAGGTGCTGGTCGTCGCCGAGAGCCCGGAGCCGGTTTCGCCCTGCGGCGGCTGTCGTCAGCGCCTCAGGGAATTCGCCGGCGACAGCACGCCGGTGCATCTCTGCGGGCCGAACGGGTTGCGGCGCACGATCACGCTGGGCGAACTCTTGCCTTTGTCTTTTGGGCCGAAGCATTTTCGCTGAAGTGAAGTAAGGGGTTTCACCACAAAGTCACAAAAGGCACAAAGAAACAGGTCCTGCGCCTTCGGCTTTGTGTTCTTCGTGACTTCGTGGTGAATTTCTTTTTCCGCCGCTTGCATGGCGATCGCATGAAATTTCAGAAGCCGCCCTTGCCGAGCCACCCCGACACCGCCGCCGCCGCCATCCGCGCCCGGGCACCCGAATTTGCGCCGCGGCTGGGCCTCGTGCTCGGTTCGGGGCTGGGGCCGATCGCTGACTCGATCAAATCAGCGACAATAATTTCCTATGCGGACATTCCCGGCTTTCCCCAACCCGGCGTGGAAGGCCACGCAGGCAAGATGATCCTCGGCACGCTGGGCGGCCTACCGGTCGCCTGCCTGCAAGGACGCGTGCATCTTTATGAGGGCAAGGGCGCGGAGCCGATCAGGATGCTGGTGCGCACCCTGAAGCGTCTCGGCTGCGAGTCGCTGCTGCTGACCAACGCCGCCGGCAGCCTGCGAGCGGGCATGGGCGCCGGCAGCCTGATGATGATCTCCGATCACCTCAACATGCAGCCGGCCAATCCGCTGGCCGGGCCGAACGACGAAGAATTCGGGCCGCGCTTTCCGCCGATGGAGGACGCCTACGATCCCGAGCTCCGGCGCATCCTCGGCCGCGTCGCCGGCCGCGCCGGTATCGTGCTGGGCGAAGGCGTCTATGCGGCGATCCTCGGCCCCAGCTTCGAGACGCCGGCGGAGATCCGCGCCTTCGCGCGTCTCGGCGCCGATGCGGTCGGCATGTCAACGGTGCCTGAGGTGATCGTTGCCCGGCATTGCGGGCTTCGGGCTGCCGCGGTGTCCGTTATCACCAATCTCGCCGCTGGCATGGGTGAGCCGCTAAGCCATGAGCAGACCCTGCGGGAAGCGGCCGGTGCGGCGACAAAACTGCAGACCCTCATCGCCGGCTATTGCGAGGCCCTGGCCCATGGCGGCTGAAAACAACACGGTGCTGGCGCGGCGGCTGATCCCGTTGCTCGACCTCACCAGCCTGGACGAGGACGACACGCCGGAGAAGATCGCGGCCCTGTGCCAGCGCGCGGTGACGCCGTTCGGCAATGTGGCGGCCGTCTGCATCTATCCGCGCTTCGTGAAGCAGGCGAAGGAACTGCTGGCCGGCAGCGGCGTGCGCGTGGCGACAGTGGCGAATTTTCCGGCGGGGACCGGGTTGCCCGACGATATCGAGCGCGAGATCGCCGGCGCGGTCGCCGACGGCGCCGACGAAATCGACATGGTGATCCCGCCGCTGGACTACGTGCCCAAGCAGCGTTTCGCCAACAGGCGCACGGTGATGTGGAAGGCGCGCAAGGCCTGCAACGGCCGCCCGATGAAAGTGATCCTGGAAACCGGCAGGTATCGCGGCGGCGGCGCCGATCCGCAGCAGCTCTTCGCCGCTGATGTGGAGCTGTCGGAAATGGCGATCAACGAAGGCGCGGATTTCATAAAGAGCTCCACCGGCAAGATCGCCGTCGGCGCCACGCCCGATGCCGCGGCGGCGATGATGCAGACCGTGCGTTATGGCGCGCAGGAATCGCCGCGGGATCTTGCCGCCCAGCCGGACCGCGAGCCTGGCGAGTATCCGGGCATCGATGGAGCCCATCCGATCTACAAATGCCGCTATCTCCGCACCGACGATATCCCCGTGGGCTTCAAAGCCGCGGGCGGCATCCGCAGACTGCCGCAGGCCAAGGTCTATCTGGACCTAGCCGAACTGATCATGGGGCCGGGCTATGTGGACGGCCGAACCTTCCGCATCGGCGCCAGCGGGCTGCTGGACGATATCCTGGCGGCGCTCGGCGGGGCCCCGGCGCAGGGCGCGCGCTCCGGCTATTAGCCATGGCCGCGTACCTGCCCCAGGAGGTGATCCGCCGGAAGCGCGACGGCGCTACGCTGAGCGAGGCGGAGATCGGCTTCTTCGTCAAAGGCCTCACCGACGGCTCGATCACGGAAGGCCAGGTGGCGGCTTTCGCCATGGCGGTGTTCTTCAAAGGCATGACCATGGCCGAGCGGGTGGCGCTGACCCGCGCCATGGCGAACTCCGGCCAGGTGATCGACTGGCGCGGCGTCAAGCTGCTAGGCCCGCGACTGGACAAGCATTCCACCGGTGGCGTCGGCGACAAGGTGAGCCTGATGTTGGCGCCCCTGGTGGCGGCCTGCGGCGGCGCCGTGCCGATGATCAGCGGCCGAGGCCTGGGCCATACCGGCGGCACGCTGGACAAGCTGGACGCCATCCCCGGCTATGTTTCGACACCTGACATCGACCGCTTCAAGCGCGTGGTGGCGGAGGCCGGCTGCGCCATCATCGGCCAGACGGCTGACCTGGCGCCGGCCGACCGGCGGCTCTACGCCATCCGCGACGTCACCGCGACTGTGGAATCGATTCCCCTGATCACCGCGTCGATCCTCTCCAAGAAGCTGGCGGCGGGGCTCGAAGGGCTGGTGATGGATGTGAAGTTCGGCAGCGGCGCCTTCATGGTGGAGTATGAGAAGGCGGCGGAGCTGGCGGCCAGCATCGCCGACGTCGCCAGCGGCGGCGGGCTGCCGACCATCGCGCTGCTGACCGACATGAACCAGGTGCTGGGCCGCACCGCCGGCAACGCCCTGGAAGTGCGGGAATGCATCGACTGGCTGGCCGGGCGGCGGCGCGATTGGCGGCTGGACACGGTGACCATCGCGCTGGCCGGCGACATGCTGCTGCTGGGCAAGCTGGCCAAGGACGACGCGGCGGCCGGTGCGGCCCTGGGCAAGGCCCGCGACAGCGGGGCGGCGGCGGAGCGGTTCCAACGCATGGTGGTGGCCCTGGGTGGTCCTGCGGATCTGCTGGAGAAACCGGACAAGCACCTGCCCCGGGCGCCGGTGGTGCGGCCGGTGACGCCGGCCAAGGCCGGCCATGTGGCGGCCATGGATGTGCGAGCTTTCGGCCTCGCCGTGCTGGCCCTGGGCGGCGGCCGGCGGCGGGTGGAGGACAAGATCGATCCCCGGGTCGGACTCACCGACATCGCGGCCATCGGTGAAGAGGTTGGCCCGGCGAGGCCGCTTTGCCTGGTCCATGCCGCCAGCGACGCCGATGCGGATGCGGCGGCTGCGGCGCTGAGGGCAGCGGTCACCATCGGCGACAAACCGGCCAAACTGCCGCCGGCGGTCCGCCAGCGCATCGGCCGTTCCGCGTCCTAATGCGCGGTCTTTTCGATCTGAATCGGCAAAAATCCAAACCGCCCCCCTTGAGGGGGCGGTCCGATCATCGAGCAAAGCGAGATGATCCGGGTGGGGGGTCGGCTCGGTGCTGGCAACCGCTGCCAATGTCGATTCAGCATTCGCCATTGGCGCGCTGCCTTGAGATACCCCCCTTCTGGCTCATCTCGCTGACGCTCGATGACCCATCTTCCCCCTCAAGGGGGGAAGATCGCGCGTTTCAGTCTGAGCCGATCCTGCACTAGGGCGCGGGCGATGACTGCGATCGCCGCCGACTCCCGTGGCCTGCAGTTCCGGCTGACCGCCTGCTATGTCGCGGTGTTCCTGGCGCCGGGCGTCGGGGTGCCCTTCTGGCCCACATGGTTGGAGTCGCGCCATCTCTCCGACTTGCAGATCGGCTTGCTGCTGGCGGTGGGGCCGTGGGTGAAGCTGGTGGGCAATCCGCTTTTCTCCCAGGCCGCCGACCGCCTGGGCAATGCGCGGTTGATCCTGATCGCGGCCATCGTCGCCAGTCTCGGCTTCCACACAGCATACCTGCAGACTGACAGCTTCTGGGCCATCCTGGCGGTGGCTGTCTTCGCCACCATGTCCATCACCAACATGGTGCCGCTGACCGACGGCATGACGCTGCAGTTCTGCAATGCCCGCGGGCTGCAATATGGCCGGCTGCGGCTCTGGGGTTCGATCTCCTTCATGGGCGCCAGCCTGGCGGCCGGCAGCATCCTGGAGGGCCGCTCGGCGGATTACGTGCTTTATCTCATGCTGGGCGGGCTGCTGGTGGCACTGGTGGCCGCCATCGCCCTGCCGCGCCCGGCCGGGCCGCCGCCCCATCGCGTGGCCGGCGGCTGGCTGGCGCTGATCGCTGACCGCCGGGTGATGCTGTTCCTCGCCGCGGCCAGCCTGGTGCAGTCCAGCCACGCCATGCTCTACAGCTTCAGCACGCTCTATTGGCTGCGGGCGGGTTATAGCGAACCGGATATCGGCCTGATCTGGACCATCACCGTGATCGCCGAAATCATCATGTTCGCGATGGGCGGCGCCGTGCTGCGCCGAACCGGCTTCGCCGGCCTGCTGGCCATCGGCGCCGGCGCAGGCATCTTGCGCTGGTCGCTGGCGGCGTTTTTCGTCGGCTGGCCGGCGCTGATCGCCATCGGTCTGCTCCATTCCCTGACCTTCGCCGCCACCCATCTGGCGGCCATGAGCTATCTCGGCCGGCATGTGGCGCCCGGCCTTGCCGCTTCTGCCCAGGGCCTTTATGGAGTGATGGCGGCGGGTCCGCTGATCGGCCTGTCGATGCTGGCTTCGGGCTGGCTGTTCCAGACCGTGGGCGGGCTCGGCTTCCTGGCCATGGCGGCGATGTGCGCCGGCTCCCTGATCATCGCGTTGGCATTCCCGAAGGACGAATCAACATGACCGCCGACCGCCGCGAGTTCCCGAACCTGCATGTGCTCGACCATCCGCTGATCCAGCACAAGCTCAGCCTGATGCGCGACAAGCGCACGCCGACGATCCAGTTCCGGCAGCTTCTGCGGGAGATTTCGCTGCTCATGGGCTATGAAGTGACGCGCATTCTGCCGGTCACCCATGAGCGGATCGAAACGCCGCTCACCTTCATGGATGCGCCTGTCATTGCCGGCAAGAAGGTGGCGATCGTCTCCATCCTGCGCGCCGGGCTCGGCATGGCCGACGGCATGGAGGAATTGATTCCATCGGCGCGCATGGGCCATATCGGGATGTACCGCGATCCCAAGACCAAGCGGCCGGTGGAGTATTTCGTCAAGCTGCCGGAGCCGGAAGGCCGGCTGTTCATCCTCTGCGATCCCATGCTGGCCACCGGCCATTCCGCCGCTGCCGCCGTCGATGTGCTGAACAAGCGCGGCGTGGCCGACGATCAGATCAGGCTGCTGGCGCTGGTGACGGCGCCGGAGGGATTGCGGGTGTTCTTCAAGGCGCACCCGACAGTGCCGGTCTATGCGGCGTCGCTGGACGACCACCTCAACGACCACGCCTACATCGTCCCGGGTCTGGGCGATGCGGGCGACAGATTGTACGGAACGAAATAGCGCGGCGGCGCTTAGCCCAGCAGCTCTTCCGCCAGGGCTTCCAGCTTGCCGGCCAGCTTCTCGCCGGTTTCGCCGCCGGAGCCTTCGATCTTCTGCTCCAGCACCAGCTTCAGCGCGTCCAGATGGGCCTGGGATACGCGCAGCATCGGCTCGCCTGCGTCATGCTTGGCGCCCAGCAGCTTGCACAGCGACTGGGAAATGCGGGTCACCAGCGGATAGCCGAAGCTGGAACCCTGGCCCTTGACGTTGTGCATGACGGCATAGAGGCCGTCGAGATGCACGCGCGCTCGCGCCGGATCGCCGGTCGCGTCGTCCAGATGGCGCTGGCCCTTCTCCACGTCTTCCCGGGCCCAGACGGTGTAGTTCTGCTTCAGCAGCGTGGTGGCCTCCTCGGCGCGCGCTAGCGTGTCGGCCATCGACGGTCCGTTGAGGGAGTCCTCGGGGTTGCGCAGCTGTTCGAATTCGCGCAAGGCGGCGAGGGCGGCGGGTCGGGGTGCGGTATGGCTCATATCAGGCATCCGTTCCGGTTAGGCTTTCGAGGGAATCAAGCATCTGCAGCATCGCCTGGTCGGCCTTGGCCGAGACGGCGGGCGGTGTGTCGGGAGGTGCTGCGGCCGGCAGCGGCGGCGCGGCATCCAGCGCGGTGGAATCGCCGGTGGCGCGGGCCAGGGCGTGGAATAGCTGCGCCTTCTCGATCGGCTTGGCGACATAGTCGTTCATGCCGACGGAGAGCAGCCGCTCGCGGTCGCCCTTCATGGCATTGGCGGTCATGGCGATGATCGGCAGGCGCGCCACCGGGCCGGACATGCCGCGGATGCGCCGGGTCGCCTCGATGCCGTCCATCTCCGGCATCTGGATATCCATGAGGATGGCGTCATAGGGACGGCTGCTGACGGCTTCCAGGGCCTCATAGCCGTTGCCGACCACATCGACGCGGTGGCCGGCCTTGCCCAGCAGCAGCGTCGCCAGCATCTGGTTGACTTGGTTGTCGTCGACCACCAGCACCCGCAGCGTGCGCGACAGGGTCGGCACGATGGCGTTGGGATCGGCCTCGGCCGGCCGGTCGGCGACCGGCAGCGCCGGCGCATCGACGCCGCAAAGCTGGGTCACGCATTCATAGAGGCGGCTCTGCGCCACCGGCTTGCTGACGGCGATGGCGAAGCCCGAAGTCTCGGCGCGCGCCAGGAGGCCGCGCACGCCCAGCGAGGTGGCGAGGATCAGCTTGGTGGCGGAGAAGCGCGTCTCGTCCCGCAGCCGGCGGCCCAGCTCTACGCCGTCCATCTCCGGCATCATCTGGTCGATCAGCGCAATGTGGAAAGGCGCACCGCGCGCCAGCGCCTCGTCCAGCGCGGCGAATGCCTCCTGGCCGTTGGCGACCGACTGCACGGTCATGCCCCAGACGCCCAGCTGCTTCCTGAAGATCAGGCGGTTGACCTCGTTGTCATCGACCACCAGAGCGCGGAAACCCTTCAGCGCCGCCACCGTGGCGGCCTGGCGCATCGGATGCTCCTGGCCCTGCGACAGCTTGACGGTGAACCAGAAACGGCTGCCCTTGCCCGGCGTGCTGTCGACGCCGATATCGCCGCCCATGGCGTTGATCAGCTGCTTGGAGATGGCGAGGCCAAGGCCGGAGCCGCCGAACTTCCGCGTGGTCGAGGAATCGGCCTGGGTGAATTTGCGGAACAGCCTCGGTACCGCGTCGGGCGCGATGCCGATGCCGGAATCCGTGATCTCGAAGCGCAGCGTCAGGGAGCCGTCCTCGCGCCGGCCGATGACGCTGGCCTCCACCGCCACGCCGCCGATTTCCGTGAATTTGATGGCATTGCCCACGAGGTTGAGCAGGACCTGGCGCAGGCGGCCGGGATCGCCGCAGACCCATTCCGGCACCTCCGGCTCGATGAAGACGGCGAGATCGATACCCTTGGCGTGGGCTTTGGGTCCATGGAGCTGGCCGACGCCTTCGATCAGGTCGGCCAGGTTGTAGTCGATGTTCTCCAGCGTGAGCTTGCCGGCCTCGAACTTGGAATAATCGAGGATGTCGTTGATCAGCGTCAGCAGCGCCTCGGCGCATTGCTGCACGGTCTTGCCATAACGCCGCTGCTCGTCGTCGAGATTGGTGTCCAGCAGCAATCCGGTCATGCCGAGCACGCCGTTCATGGGTGTGCGGATCTCGTGGCTCATCATCGCCAGGAAGTCGGACTTGGCGATGTTGGCGGCCTCGGCTGCTTCCTTCGCCTGGCGCAGCTCCTGCTCGGTGCGGTGGCGCGCGGTGACGTCGAACACCGTGCCGTCGATGAAGGCGATCTGGTTGTTCTCGTCGAAGATCGGCTGGCCCTTCTCATGCACCCAGCGGACGCTGCCGTCGCGGTGCATGATGCGGTATTCCCGGGTGAAAGGCTGGCCGGCGGCCAGCGCCCGCTGCAGCGCCATGTCGGCGACGGAGAAATCGTCGGGGTGGATGATGCTGACGAAGCTGCGGACCTGGTTGTGGATGAAATCGCTGGCGGCATAGCCGGAGATCTCGGCGATCGCGTCGCTGATGAATTCCATCGCCTGCCCGCTGCCGGTGCTGCAGCGGTAACAAGCGCCGGGCATGTTGGCGAGCAGGGTGCGGAACTTGGCGTCGCTGGCGGCCAGGGCGACGCGGTCGGTCTCACGGACGGCGATCTGATGGGCGATGTACCAGAGCACCACCAGGATGATGGCGATCAGCGACAGAGCCATGGCGGAGTCGCGCTGAACATCGTCCCACCAGGAAGACAGTGCATCGCCGCTGCCGACGCCGACGGCGATGACCAGCGGCCAGCGGCCGATGGCGCGGTGGCTGACCACGCGCTCGATACCGTCCGTCGGCAGGAGAATCAGGCCTTCGCCTTCACGCCCGCTCTGGATCACCGGCAGCCAGGCTTCGACATCGGCGGTGCTATAGGCTTCCGAACTGCTGGCGGGCGCACGCGCCAGCGTGGCGCCGTCGCTGCGCAAGAGGGCGACAAAGCCATTGGCGCCGAGATTGGCATTGCGGTACAGCGAGGCGAAGTAGTCGGCATCGACCTGCGCCACGGCGGCGCCGGTCACCCGGCCGTCGGCGCCGCGCAGCAGGCGGCTGACGGTGAAAACCCACTTGCCGTCGGCGGGGTCGCGCGCCGGCAGGCCGAACAACACGCTGGCGCCGCCCGTTTGCGGCTCCGGCAGCAGGATCGGCGGCAATCCAGCCGCTTCGGCGCCGCGGGAATCCTGCAGAATGCGGCCATCGGCCGAAACCAGGCTGATGGCGCGCAGCTGGTTGGCGTCCTCCATCAGTTCCTGCAGCGCGGCGGTGACCGAGGGATCGAATCTTTGCATAAAGCGCTGATCGAAATCGCGCAGGCGGTTGGCGGCCTGCAGCGTGCGGTCGACGACGGCGATGGACTGGCTGGAATGCTGCTCCAGCATTCGCGCCAGGCTGTTGGTCTGCTTGCCCGCGGCGAGCAGCGCGCCGTCGCGCCCATACCAGAGTCCGTAAGAGATCAGACAGCCGATCAGCGCAGCGAGCAACAGGCCGAATCCCAGCAGCGTGCGGCGCACGCGCGTGGGCGACGAGAACGCCGCGGCGTTGATCGAAGCGCCGATCGTCTTGCTCAAGGATGCACGCTCCCACGTGGCTGAAAAAGTGTTAATGAGTTTTCATCAACTACGCTAAGAAACGCTTAATCGCGCTGGAAAAGATTTCAGCCGGAATCCTACAAGTCCTTGTGACGAAATATTTCGTTAGACTTGCAGAGAATTCTCTCTGCATTCGCCGCAATTGCCGGGGACCGGAAATATCCCCGTGCTTACATGCTCCGCGGCAGGTGGCGGGCGATCCAGCCGACCGCCAGGGCGAACAGGCCGCTGGCGACGAACACGGCGCCGATACTGTCGAAGATCAGTAGCAGTAGGGAGAAGACAGCGGCGGGCATCAGGCTCGACAGGTCGGCATAGCTGCGGAACACCGTTGCCATCTGCGGCCGTTCCAGCGGCCGGACCGCGCGGATGAAGGGAATGTTTCCCAGGGCGTCCAGGATGACGCAGCAGAAGGCGCCGCCCAGCAAGCAGAGTCCGACCGCCAGCGGCCAATGCAGCACCGTTGCAGCCAGGATCGAGAAGACGCTCAGCCCGGCATAGGCGGCAATGATCGGCCGCCGGATCCCATGCCGCGAGGCGACGCGGCCGATGAAGGGCGTGGTCAGCAGCAGGATGTTGCCGGCTGACACCAGGACGCCGCCCCAGAAATGGCCGCGGTCGGTGCCGAGCGCGTCGGTCAGATAGAGCGGCGGCATGACGAAGAACATCGACCACCAGGAGGACCGGCCGAAAGCGATGAACCAGCCGAGCCGCAGCCGCGGCTGCGCCAGGAACCGCCGGATGCTGGCGATGGGCCGCGGCGGCGGCCGCGTCGCCGCGGCGACGGCGGGATTTTCGGTCATGCGCAGATACCAGAAATAGCCCAGCAGCAGTGCCGCGGCGATGGCGCTCAAGGCCTGGCCGGTGCCGGCGCCGAAGCGCTGATTGAGCCAGACCCCCAGGAACGGCCCGGCGCCCCAGGCGGCGGCGCTGAATACCAGCCGCAGCGGTTCGGCCAGGACGAAATCCCGGCGCTGGATATGGTCCATCATGTAGAGCTGCAGGGTGACGCTGGTCAGCGACCCTGCCAGGGCGACGGCCAGCATGCCGCCGACCTGACCGGAGAGATTGCCCGCCGCCAGCAGCATCGCCGCCGCGATCGTCATGACCACGCCCAGGGAGTAGACCCAGCGGCGGCGGAAGCGGCGGATCAAGTCGGGAATGGCGAAGCTGACGCAGAGCGTGGTGGCGTAGACACCTGTGTACAGAAGGTTGACCGTGCCCTTGTCGCCCAGCAGTTCGTAAGCCTGCAGCGGTGTGATGGTCGCCAAAGTTGCCCGCGCCAGCAATTCCAGCGTGAACATCACGGCAAACACCACGGCGCCCGGCGTGGTGAGAGACCAATTCAGGCCCGGTGAGCCTTTGGTCGTTCTGGCGGATCTGAGGGGAGCTGAAACCATGATGGGCGCGGCGCACCGTGAATAGCACGGCGCCGCCGGTTCGCCCAGGCTAAGTCCTTAGGGGTCGGCGGTTCCGGTTGCGCTGGCCTGCACGGAAAGAGTCGATGGGGGCCTTTGCGTTGGCGCCCACAAACAGTCCCACCTCCGTCGAGTAAATTGGTTGTACTTTTTGGAAAGTGGGGTTGCCATCTCCTGTCTGACGTCGGAGTCTTGAAGACGATAAACTCCGTTAAGTCCACAACATTTGGCAGAGTGTCACTATGAGTGATCTAACCAGAAGAGAACCGATCTACGATCCCCAGGAATTGGAGCGGCAGTTGGTAGTTAGAGAGAACGCAGGTGACGTCAGTGGCATGACCGACTTGTTTGAGCCGGACGCGGTGATTGAGCTCAACGACGGGCTCAACGACGGACGGCTAGTGCGAGGCAAGGAAGCTATTCATAAGTTTTTCACCAAACTCCAAGTTACTGGGTTGGGACCGGAAGGACGAAGGTTCAGGCTGGGGGAGCAGCGCCCTGCACTTATTTGCGGTGATCTGGCCCTCACCTCGACGCGCAGCCTTGATGGTGACATAACCTCTGAGGTTGCGCGGCGCCAAGACGATGGAACGTGGCTTTGGGTGATCGACAGGTGGTCTGTCAACTGATGCTGCCCCAGGGAAACAAAAGAAGTGCATGGCTGAATTGCAATCTCCGCATGCGGCCGAGGCCGGCGCCCACGGCGCAAGGCGGCGCGGCCGCCGGACGTCGGGCGGAATTCAAGCAACCGCCCTGGCGCACTCTGCGCAACCTCTACAGCCCGGTCGAGGTGATCGACGCCGAAGGTCTCGAGCGCATCCACGATACGTCGATGCGCGTGCTCGAGACCCAGGGGCTGGAATTTCTCAGCCCGCGCGCGCTGGACATTCTCGCCAAGGCCGGCGCCGATGTGGACCGATCCACCGGCCGCGTGCGCTTCGATCGCGGCCTGATCGAGCAGTGCCTGGCGAGCGCGCCGTCAAGTTTCACGCTGCATGCCCGCAATCCCGAGCACAACGTCACCATCGGCGGCGATCATCTGGCGTACTGCGCTGTCTCCAGCGCGCCCAACTGTTCCGATCTGGATGGGGGCCGGCGCCCCGGCACCTTCGCCGACTACTGCAATTTTTTGCGATTGATGCAGAGCCTGAACATCATCCATCTCGCCGCGGGCTATCCGGTGGAGCCGGCGGACCTGCCGCCGCCGACACGGCATCTGGATGCCTACAGCGCCGTCATCAAACTGACGGACCGTATCTGGTCGCCCTCGGCGATCGGCGCCACGCGGATCGAGGATGGCATCGAGATGAACTGCCTGGCGCGGGGCATCTCCCGCGAGGAGCTGCGGCAGAAGCCCGGCCTGCTGACTGTCGTGAACACGAACTCGCCGCGCCGCGTCGACGGGCCGATGCTGGATGGGCTGACGGCCATGGCGGAGGCGGGGCAGGCGGTTATTGTTACGCCCTTCACGCTGTCGGGGGCGATGGCGCCGGCAACCCTGGCCGGCGCGCTGGCCTTGCAGAATGCCGAGGCGCTGGGCGTCATCGCTTTCACGCAACTCGTTAGTCCTGGCGCGCCGGTGATCTATGGCGGCTACACCTCCAACGTCGACATGAAATCCGGCGCGCCGGCCTTCGGCACGCCGGAATATACGCGCGCGGCGATGGCCGGCGGCCAGCTCGCGCGGCGCTACAAGCTGCCCTACCGTTCGTCAAATGCCTGCGCGGCGAACGCGGTGGATGCGCAAGCCGCCTACGAGTCGGAGATGTCGGTCTGGGGCGCGGTGATGGGCGGCGCCAATCTGCTGAAGCATGGCGCAGGCTGGATGGAGGGCGGGCTGGTGGCCTCGTTCGAAAAGTTGATCGTCGATGCGGAGATTCTGCAGATGATGGCGGAGTTCCTGCAGCCACTGGTGGTCGACGAGGACTCGCTGGCGCTGGACGCCATCGGCGCGGTCCCGCCGGGCGGGCATTTCTTCGGCGAGGCCCATACCCTGGCGCGTTATGAGAACGCCTTCTATCAGCCGATGCTGTCGGACTGGCGCAATTTCGAAACCTGGCGCGAAGCCGGCGCGCTGGACACAGCGCAGCGGGCGAATGGCGTGTGGAAGCGGCTGCTGGCGGAGTATCAGGAACCGCCGCTCGATCCGGCGATCGCCGAGTCGCTCGATGCCTTCGTCGCCAAGCGCACGGAAGAAGGCGGCGTTCTCTAGCTGCTTCAGGAACTCGAGATCTTCGATATCCGAAACCAGGCGAAAGCCCACATGAGGCGGCGGCACGCCCGAAGCGCAGCCACCGGTGGCGGGATCCCTGATGAAAACGGAAATCACCGCCTCATGGAGGCCCTGAGCAACAAAGGCCGGGCAGCGGTCGTCGCCAGCATCACCGGCGGCACAGGTCGCGGTCCATTCCCAGACATTACCGCCGAGATCCTTGAGGCCGTTTGGCAGCACGCCGAAATCGCCGCTCGGCTGCACGCGCGCCGGCAAGGCCGGCATCTGGCCGTAGTCCGCGGCCCAGGCAAGCCGGGGATCGGTGAACAGCTTCTCGGTCTTCGGTTTCGGCAGCTCGGCCGAAATCTCGTCCCATTCGTCCGCGGTCGGCAATCGATACTGGCGCGCGCCCCGCTTGTTCGCCCAGGCAATGAACTCATCGACGTCGAGGCGGTTGACGCCGACAACCGGAAACGTCTTGCCACCGTCGATGCGCGCCGGCCGCGGCAGGAAGCTGCAGCCGCCGGAGTCATAGCAGCGTTTCCAGTCCTGCCAGGTGATTTCGGAAATGCCGACCAGCAGCCGGTGACCGTCCTCGACCGTAACGGTCACCGTTTGCGCGATGGATAGCGGCCGATCGTTCTCGAGCAGCGAATTTACCGGGTCGCATCCGGCGAGGGCGCCGAGGCTGAGCAAGCCAGCCAGGGCGCCGCGCGCCAGGATGCCCATGGACCCGGCCATGGGTTCAGCTGCTGATCGGGCCCGGCTTGGACACCTGCATCATGAGGTCGTCATCCCATTCGCCCTCGACGACCACATGGGCGGTAGCGCCCAGCATCACGGCCTCGATCAAATTGTGGTTCACATAGGCGTACACGCCCGGCTGCATGAACTTGTAGACCATGGCGCCGGCCGATCCGCCGCGGATGAACCAGGTTTCCAGATTGGTTTCCGGCCTGTCGTTGAACGAGCCTCCCTCCCACACCAAGTCTCCGTGGCCGCCGATCAGATGGGGCCGCGTGTCGCGGTTGGCCTGGGCGTGGATGAACAGCACGGTCTCGCCGACATTGGCCTTTAGGGCGTTGTCGCCGGTCAGCGCGCCCTTCGCGCCATTGAACACCACGTGAGTGGGCGTCAGCTTGCGCATCACGTCCAGGGCATCGTTGAAGTTCTCGCCCGCCGCTTCGTATTTGATGAACTCGCCGTTCTCATCGCGCGGGATGTAATAGTCCTGCTCGCCGATGAAATAGGCGCGGTCATAGGTCATCGGCTGGCCGGCGGCGTCTTTGAGCCCGTCGCGCGGCAGCACCATGACGGCGCCGTTCATGCCATGCACGACGTGATAAGGGATCATCACATCGCCAGGCGCGCAGTGATAGACGAAGACGCCCGGCTTGATCGCCTTCCAGCGCAGCACGACCTCTTCGCCGGGCTGGACTTTCGTCAGCGCTCCGCCACCCAAGGCACCGGTCGCCGCATGGAAGTCGATATTATGCTCCATGGCGTTGGTCCGGAGGTTCCGCATCGTCATCTCGACATAGTCGCCTTCGTGGACCACGATCATCGGACCGGGAACCGAGCCGTTATAGGTCAGCGCCCAGACTTCCGTGCCCTCGTCGTCGATCACCATCTTCTTCTCTTCGATGGTCAGCAGGACTTCGACGATCTTCGGCCCGGTCGTCGCGACTTGTTCATGCTCGGGCATATGCGGGGGCGCCACCATTGTCTGCTGCACGCGCGGCAGGCCGCTGATATCCACCGCCGCCGTCCGGACCGCCGGCGAAGCTGCGTTGGCCGGCGGTCGCGCGGTCGTTATCGCCGCTGTCGGCCCGGCCAGCACCGTGCCGGCCAGTGCCGTTGCGGAAATTAATCCTGTGGTTCGCAAAAAGGCGCGTCGTCCCTGAGCAGTCTCAGAGAGTTCCTGTCTGTTGCTCACGATTTCCCTCCATCAGCTTGCGCCGGCGGCATGACCCAATGCCCCGACCCCGTGGCTTACATGTAGGTTTGGTGCGCCTCGAGCCGCTTGATCCAGGTCAAGCAAACAGCGGGTGCGACAAAATGCTCAGGCGTTAAGAATTGGCGCGGGTTTCCGGGTGGCGAAGCGCAGGACGATATAGCCGGCGATGCCCGACAACAGGGAGCCGCCGAGCACGCCGATGCGCAGCGGCGCGGAATAGTAAGTATGGTCCCAAGCGAGCGTACCGATGAACAGGCTCATGGTGAAGCCGATGCCCGCCAGCAGCGACGCGCCATAGATCGCCAGCCAGCCGGTGCCCTCGGGCAGTCGCGCCAGGCGCAGCTTGACGCAGATGAACACCGACAGCAGAACGCCGATTTGTTTGCCGATGAACAGGCCGGCGGCGATGCCGAATGCGATATTCTCGAACAGCGACGCGAAGCGAATGCCTGTCAGCGACACGCCGGCATTGGCGAATCCAAACAGCGGCGTGACCAGGAACGCGACCCAGGGATGCAGCATGTGCTCGAGATCACGCAGCGGTGAGCTGCCGTCGCGCGCGCGGATGGGAATCGCAAGAGCGATGGCGACGCCGCACAGCGTCGCATGCACACCGGATTTCAGCACGCAGACCCAAAGCACGATGCCCAGCAGCGCATAGGGCGCGATTCTGGTGATGCCGGCGCGATTGATGGCGAACATCGCCGCCAGGACGATGGCAGACAGCACCAATGAAATCAGTGAAAGCTCCGAACTGTAGAACAGCGCGATGATGACGATGGCGCCGAGATCGTCGAAGATCGCCACCGCCAGCAGGAATACCTTGAGCGCCACGGGCACGCGGTTGCCCAGCAGCGACAGCACGCCGAGCGCGAAGGCAATGTCAGTCGCTGACGGGATGGCCCAACCGTGAATCGCATCGCCGCTGTCTGAGTTGAGCGACGCATAGATCGCCGCCGGCACGATCATGCCGCCGACGGCGCCGATGGCCGGCAGCAGCGCCTGGCTGAAGCTCGCGAGCTCGCCTTCCAGCAGCTCGCGTTTGATCTCCAGCCCGACCAGCAGGAAGAACACCGCCATCAGCCCGTCATTGATCCAGAGCAGCATCGGCTTGGCGATTTCCAGCGCGCCGATGCGGATCTCCACCGGCATTGTCAGGAAGATCTTGTAGAACGGCGCGACCGGCGTGTTGCTGACGATCAGCGCCAATATGGCGGCGCCCAGCAGCACGATGCCGCCGGCGGCCTCAAGCTGCAGGAATTCCTTTATCCCGCCGATGATGTCGCTGGATTTCCTGTTCACGACCCCTGTCCTCCGCCGCGCAACCTGCCGCACGAGGCGGCGGGAGGCCAGCGGAATCGCCGTGGCCTTGCTGCTTGCCGGGGCTGCCGATAATGTCGGCGCGGCAACAAGGGGATCATCATGGCCGCAGACTCACGGCTCACGTCGCTGACCGCGCAGGAAGCCGTGCGCCTGCTGGCCGAGCGCAAGGTCTCGCCGCTGGAGCTGGTCGAGGCGTCGGCGGCGCGCATTGCCGCGACGGACAAGGCGGTGAATGCCATGCCCACGCTCTGCCTCGATCGCGCGCGGGATCACGCGCGGCGCATCATGGCGGGCAGGGCGCCGGATGCCTCGCCCTGGCTCGCCGGCCTGCCGATCGCGGTGAAAGATCTCAACGATGTGGCGGGCGTGCGCACGACCTATGGTTCGCCGATCTATGCCGATCATGTGCCCGAGCGCTCCGACATCATGGTGGAGCGGCTGGAAGAGCGCGGCTGCATCACCATGGGCAAATCCAACACGCCGGAGTTCGGCGCCGGCGCCAACACTTTCAACGAGGTGTTCGGCGAGACGCTCAATCCCTGGAACACCAGATTGACCTGCGCCGGTTCCTCCGGCGGTGCCGCTGTGGCGCTGGCGACGGGGCAGGTATGGCTCGCAACCGGCTCGGATCTCGGCGGCAGCCTGCGCACGCCCGCCAGCTACTGTTCGGTCGTCGGTCTGCGCCCGAGTCCTGGCCGCGTCGCCAACGGACCGAACGAGCGGCCCTTCGGCACGCTCTCGGTGGAAGGACCCATGGGCCGCACGGTCGGCGACGCGGCGCTGATGCTGGATGCCATGGCCGGCTGGCATATCGAGGATCCGCTGTCGCTGGAATCGCCCCGGGAATTTTTTCAGGCCGCGGCGGCGGCGAAGCGGCGGCCGAAGCGCGTCGGCTTCTCGCCCGATCTCGGCATCGTGCCCGTGGATGCGGAAGTGCGGGAGATCTGCGCCGCCGCGGCGCGCCGCTTCCACGATCTGGGCGCCGCCGTCGAGGAAGCCTGTCCCGATTTCACCGGCGCCATCGACTCGTTCAAGACCTTGCGCGCCGCGGGCTTCGTCGCCGGTTATGCCGCGCTCTATGAAACCCAGCGCGACAAGCTGAAGCCCGATGTGATCTGGAACATCGAGCTTGGGCTGAAAGTCACTGCCGGCGACATCGCGCGGGCGGAGCTGGCGCGGGGCGCGCTCTACCACCGCATCGTGCAGTTTTTCCAGACCCACGATCTGCTGCTCTGCCCGGCGGCCCCTGTTGCGCCCTTCGACGTGAAGACCCGCTGGATCCGCGAGATCAACGGCGTGGTCTTCGACAACTATGTCGAATGGCTGCGCCTTGCCTATGCGATCACTCTGACATCCTGCCCGGCGATCTCCGTGCCCTGCGGATTTACCAAAGATGGACGGCCGGTGGGGCTGCAGATGGTCGGCAAGCCCCGGGGCGAAGCGGCGCTGCTGTCCGCCGCGGCGGCGTTCGAGGAAATGACAGGGCTGGCAAAGCAATTGCCGATCGAGCCGCGAAAGCCCAAATCGGCCTAGTTAAATCCCGCCTTGGCCGTCGAGGAACGGCCCCCCGACCCCAAGGGTTGAGTCAGGACTGCAACAAAGTTCCTGTTTTGTTCTTTAACTTTGACGAAATTATTGCTCTGCAAGATGTCGCATGCGTCTGTGATCGTATGCATAGTGCTTGCGAATTTTGCGGCGCACAAGAATACTGCAAGTGCGAAGGGTGATTTGGCCCTCCGTCTTACAGCGGCACTTAAGGACCAGCAGCGATGCTTGAATTGCACGGCCACTTTTTCGAAGACATGACCGTCGGCATGACGGAAATCTATTCGCGCACCGTGACCGAGGCCGACATCGTCCTTTTCTGCGGCATCTCCGGCGACAGCAATCCGGTGCATCTGGACGAGCAGTTCGCCCAGAAGACAATGTTCAAGGGCCGGATCGCCCATGGCATGCTGACCGCCAGCTTTATCTCCACCGTGCTCGGCACCAAGCTGCCGGGTCCGGGCTGCATTTACATCAGCCAGAACCTCAAGTTCAAAGCCCCGGTGCGCATCGGCGACACCGTCACGGCACGGGTCACCGTCACCGCGGTTGACCAGGAGCGCGCCCGAATTACGGTCTCCACGGTCTGCCATGTGGGCGAGACCCAGGTGATCGATGGCGAGGCGATGCTGATGGTGCCCCGCCGCGCCGGCCTGGCGCAGGCCGCGGAGTAGCTATCTCCCAGATTGTTGGCCGGCCCGGCGCCGGCCCTTACGCAAACTGGCCGGCCGCCCTATAAGGGCGCGCTGACGCTATGCTCGCACCGGCCAAGTGCCGGGCGCGATTACATATTGGGATTGGATCCTAGGTCGGGAACGATGCGGCTGTTTCGACACTATACGGAAGTCCCCGCGGAGGCCCGCGGCGCCGTCGTTGCCATCGGCAATTTCGACGGCGTCCATCTGGGCCATCAGGCGGTGCTGGCGGAAGCGGCTCGGCGCGCGGCGGCGCAGCGGGCGCCGCTGGCGGTCATGACTTTCGAGCCCCATCCCCGCAGCTATTTCAAGCCGGACCAGCCGCCGTTCCGGCTCACGCCCCTGCGCATCAAGGTGCGGGCGCTGGAGGCGCTGGGCATCGAGCATCTGTTCGTGCTGCATTTCGATGCCGAGCTCGCCGCCAAGAGCGCCGAAGCCTTCGTCATTGAAGTCCTGAGCGAGGGACTCGACGCCGCCCATGTGGTGATCGGCTACGATTTCGTTTTCGGCCGCGGCCGCACCGGCAACGCGGCGCTGATCGCCGATCTCGGCGCTGTGCATGGCTTCGATGTGACGTCGGTGTCGCCCCAGGCGACCGGCGGCGGCGAGGTCTATTCCTCCACCCACATCCGCGATCACCTGGCGGCCGGCCGCATCCGCGCGGCCACGGCGCTGCTCGGCCGGCCCTGGGAGATGGAGGGCCGCGTCGAGGCCGGCGACAAGATCGGCCGCGGCCTCGGCTTCCCCACCGCCAATATCGCGCTGGGCGAATATGCGCTGCTGGCCCATGGCATCTATGCGGTAAAGGCGGGCATCGACGAGGGACTCGGCACGGAATGGCGCAACGGCGCCGCCTATGTGGGTCCGCGGCCGACCGTGGGCGGCACGAAGGCGCACCTTGAAGTGCACCTGCTGGATTTCGACGGCGACCTCTATGGACGCCATATGAGGGCTGCCTTCATTGACCATATCCGCGGGGACAAGGCGTTTGACGGGTTGCCTGCTTTGCAGGCACAAATCGCCGAGGATTGCCAGACGGCGCGCCGTATCCTGGCCGCTTACGACGGGCCGGCGCCCGGCGCCCTGGCGCCGCTACGGCCTGCCGCGCCGCTCTCACGCGAGGGTGGCGAGTTCTATCAACAGGCCCTCGGGCCGAAATCGAGCATGAGCGACGCATGAGCGTGGATTACAAATCGACGGTCTTTCTGCCGAAGACCGACTTCCCGATGCGGGCCAACCTGCCGGAGCGCGAGCCGAAGTTCCTCGCCCGCTGGCAGGAGATGAATCTGTTCCAGCGCCTGCGCGCGGAATCGAAGGGCAAGCCAAAATTCGTCCTCCATGACGGCCCGCCCTACGCCAATGGCGCCATCCATATCGGCCATGCCCTGAACAAAATCCTGAAGGACGTGGTCAACCGCTCGCAGCAGATGCTGGGCAAGGACGCCAATTATGTGCCGGGCTGGGACTGCCACGGCCTGCCGATCGAATGGAAGATCGAGGAGAAATATCGCGCCGCCGGCAAGGACAAGGACGCGGTGCCGATCATCGAGTTCCGCAAGGAGTGCCGCGAGTTCGCCCAGCAATGGGTGAACGAGCAGGGCAAGGAATTCCGCCGCCTGGGCGTCGAAGGCGATTGGGAGAAGCCCTACACCACCATGTCCTTCGCCGCCGAGGCGCAGATCCTCCGGGAGATCGGCAAGTTCCTGATGAACGGAGGACTCTACAAGGGCGCCAAGCCGGTGCTGTGGTCGGCCGTGGAGAAAACCGCGCTGGCCGAGGCCGAGGTCGAATATCACGACCATGTCTCGAACACGATCTATGTGAAGTTCCCGGTGCTGCGCTCGCCGCTCAAGGAATTGTCGGGTGCGTCCGTCGTCATCTGGACGACGACGCCCTGGACCATCCCCGGCAACCGGGCGATGGCCTTCGGCAGGGAGATGGACTACCAGATCATCGCGGTGACGTCGGTCGCCGAGGGCAGCCTGGTGCGCGCTGGCGACAAGCTGCTGATCGCCACCGAACTGCGCGCGACCTTTGAAAAAGAGACCGGCATCTCGGGTGCTGACAGGCTGTGGTCGGGAAAGGGCGACGCGCTCGCGGGCACGGTGTCCGCGCATCCACTGCGCGGCAAAGGCTACGACTTCGACGCGCCGATGTTCGCCGGCGATTTCGTCACCACGGAGCAGGGCACCGGCATCGTCCATATCGCGCCGGGCCATGGCGCCGATGACTGGGAACTCGGCCGCGCCAACGGCATCGAGGTGCCGCAGACCGTGAGCGAGGACGGCTCGTTCTATCCCCATGTGCCGCTGTTTGCGGGCAAGCGCGTGCTGCGCCCCGACGGCAAAAAAGGCGATGCAGACCCTTCGGTCATCGCCGCGCTGAAAGAGGCTGGCGCACTGCTGGCCCAGGGCAAGCTGACCCACAGCTATCCCCATAGCTGGCGGTCGA
The DNA here is from genome assembly GCA_963851215.1 of uncultured Alphaproteobacteria bacterium. Taxonomy (GTDB): domain Bacteria; phylum Pseudomonadota; class Alphaproteobacteria; order Dongiales; family Dongiaceae; genus DATKFM01. The sequence continues at coordinate 579,935 of CAWKOG010000016.1, read as the reverse complement.
AGGCGCCGCTGATCTTCCGCAACACCGCCCAGTGGTTCATCTCCATGGACACGAACGATTTGCGCAAGAAGGCGCTGGACGCCATCGACGCCACGAGATTCGTTCCCGCCCAGGGCCGCAACCGCCTCTATGCCATGATCGAGCAGCGGCCGGACTGGTGCGTGTCGCGCCAGCGCGCCTGGGGCGTGCCGATCGGCGTGTTCGTGAACAAGAAGACCGGACAGCCGCTGCGGGACCAGAAGATCATCGACCGCATTGCCGATGTGTTCGAGAAGGAGGGCGCCGACGCCTGGTATTCGAGTCCGCCGTCCCGCTTCCTCGGCAACGAACACAATGCCGACGACTATGATCAGGTGAAGGACATCATCGAAGTCTGGTTCGAAAGCGGCTCATCGCACGCTTTCGTGCTGGAGCCGCGCAAGGACACGGACCTGGCCTGGCCGGCCGATCTCTATCTCGAAGGCTCCGACCAGCATCGCGGCTGGTTCCATTCATCGCTGCTGGAATCCTGCGGCACTCGCGGCCGGGCACCCTACAACGCTCTGCTGACCCACGGCTTCACGCTGGATGAACAGGGCCGCAAGATGGCCAAGTCCCTGGGCAATGTGGTGGCGCCCCAGGATGTGATGAAACAGCATGGCGCCGACATCCTGCGCCTGTGGGTGGTGGGCTCGAACTATGTCGAGGATCAGAGCATCGGCCCCAACATCCTGAAGTTCCATGCCGAGCGCTATCGCCGCCTGCGCCAGACCTTCCGCTATCTGCTGGGGGCGCTCGAAGGCTTTGACGCCAAGGAGCGGGTCGAACCGGCGCTGATGCCGGAGATCGAACGCTGGGTCTTGCATCGCCTGGCAGAACTCGACGCCCATGTGCGGCGCTGCGTGGATGATTTCGAATTCGGCGATCTCTGCACCGCTGTTTACAGCTTCTGCGACAGCGATCTCTCCGCCTTCTATTTCGATGTGCGGAAAGATGCGCTCTATTGCGACAAGCCCGACAGCCTGCGCCGCCGCGCCGCGCGGACGGTGTTCGACCGGGTTTTCAATTGCCTCGTCACCTGGCTGGCGCCGATCCTCTGCTTTACGGCTGAGGAGGCCTGGCAGTTCCGCAACGGCCGCACGGAGAACGAGGCCTGGACCGACAGCGTGCATCTCCGCACCTACCCGGAGGTGCCGCAAAGCTGGCGCGACGAGGCGCTGGCGGCGAAGTGGAGCAAGATCCGCGATCTCCGCCGCGTGGTCACCGGCGCTATCGAGCTGGAGCGGGCGAACAAGCGCATCGGCGCCAGCCTGCAGGCCCATCCGAAGATCTTTGCCAATGGCGCTTACATAGATGCGCTCGCCGGCATCGATCTGGCGGAAATCTCCATCACCTCGGCGGCAACGTTGCAGCCTGGCACGGCGCCGGCGGGCGCATTCACTTTGACCGACGTGCCCGATGTGGGCGTGGTGGTCGAGCTGGCCGATGGCGACAAATGCGAGCGCTGCTGGCGCGTGCTGCCGGATGTGGGCGATCACGGCCATGACGGCGTCTGCGGCCGCTGCGCCGAGGCGCTCGGACCGCGCGCGGCGGCGGAGTAGCGCGTGCGGCTATTCCGGTTGGGTATCGTTGTCGCGGTCGCCGCGTTGCTGCTGGATCAGGTCAGCAAATGGTGGATCCGCGACGTGCTCATGGATCCGCCGCACAATATTCCCATAACCTCGTTCTTCGATCTCGTCTTCGCCTGGAATCCGGGCATTGCCTTCAGCTTGTTCGGCATGGTGGCCCCGTGGGGGCTTATCGTCGCCGTTGCGCTGGTCATCGTCGTCGGCCTCGGCGTCTGGCTGTCCCGGCAGGTCCACCGCTGGCCGGCCATCGGCCTCGGCTTCATCATCGGCGGCGCCCTGGGCAATGTTGTCGATCGCTTCCGCTTTCAAGCCGTCTTCGATTTCCTCTGGTTCCACGGCGAAGCCTATCCCGGTTTTTGCCGCATTCTCGAAACAGTCTGGCTGGGCGGATTCGGCTGCCAATGGCCGGCCTTCAACCTGGCGGATACATGCATTTTCATCGGCGTTTCGATGCTCGTTTTGGACGGATTGTTCCGGCGCGAGGAAAAGGGTAAAACAGCGCCGTAACAGGAGACACCGATGCGTCATAACCCACTGGCTGGATTGGCTATTCTGACGGTTGCACTGGTCCTTGCGGGCTGCGGCAACTCGTTTCGCGAGTCCCTTGGCCTGACCCGGACAGCGCCCGACGAGTTCCAGGTCATCGCCCATGCGCCGCTGAGCATGCCGCCGGATATCAACCTCCGGCCGCCGGCACCGGGCGCGCCCCGCCCGCAGGAGCCGGCGACCCGGGACCAGGCGCAGGCGATCGTCGTCGGCGCGAGCACCGGCGAACCGGCGCCCATGATCGATCTCTCCGACCGTTCGAGCGGCGAAGCGGCCCTGTTGACCACCGCCGGCGCCGTCGATGTGGACCCGAACATCCGGCAGATAGTCGAAGAGGAGACGGCGTCCCAAATCGAGCGCGACCGTTCCGTGGTCGGCCGCCTGGTGTTCTGGCACGAACAGGAACCTTATGGCACCGTTGTCGATCCCGTGGGCGAGAGCCAGCGCATCCAGGAGAACATGGAACAGGGCAAGCCGATGACCGAAGGCGATACGCCCTATATCAAGGGAAAGAAGAAGGGCCTGCTGGAAGGCATCTTCTGAGCCGCTGACGCTGATGTGATGTCACCTTTTCGACGGGCGCCGCTGCAACGGCGCCCGTTTGCGCTATATCACCCCCAGTCGCAACCGTTCCCAACGGGCAATTCATGAACCTCTCGGCTATTCACACTCGGATCGCGACGGCGCTGGCCGCCCTCATTCTCGGCAGCACCGGCACCGGCATGGCGCAGGCGAAAGTGTTCGATCCCCAGACTTTCACCCTAGCCAACGGCCTGCAGGTGGTGGTGGTGGAAAATCACCGGGCCCCCGTGGTCACCCACATGGTCTGGTACCGCTGCGGCGCCGCCGACGAGAAGCCCGGCAAGACCGGCATCGCCCATTTCCTCGAGCATCTGATGTTCAAGGGCACCAAGACGGTGCTGCCCGGCGCTTTCTCCACCGAGGTGGCGCGCTATGGCGGCGACGAGAACGCCTTCACCTCATCGGACTACACCGCGTACTTCCAATCGGTGGCGGTGGAGCGCCTGGAAGACGTGATGCGGCTCGAGGCGGACCGCATGGCCAATCTCGTGCTCACCGACAAGGAAGTGCTGCCGGAACGGGACGTGATCCTGGAAGAGCGGCGGCAGCGCACCGACAACGAGCCGGGCGCGCGCCTGTCGGAGATGATGCGCGCCAGCCTGTTCCTGAATCATCCCTATCGCATGCCGGTCATCGGCTGGGAGCACGAGATGCGTGGCCTGACCACGGCGGATGCGCTTGACTGGTACAACCATTGGTATGCGCCCAACAACGCGATCCTGATCATCGCCGGCGATGTCACCGTGGATCAGGTGCGGCCGCTGGCGGAGAAGTATTATGGCGTGATCGCCAAGCGCGACGTGCCCGTGCGCAGCCGGCCGCAGGAGCCGGCGCAATTCGCGCCACGCCGCGTGACGTTGGAAAGCGCCGACGTGAAACGGGGGCAATGGTCGCGCCAGTATCAGGCGCCAAACTACCGCCTCGGGCCCAAGGAAGACGTCTATGCGCTCGAGCTGCTGGCTGAAATTCTCGGCGGCAACACCACCAGCCGCCTGTACCGCCGGCTGGTGGTCGATGACCGCATCGCGGCCAGCGCCGGCGCCTACTTCGATTCGGACACTTACGATCTCGGCACCTTCGGCTTCTATGCGGTGCCGCCGCCGGGAACCGATGCCGCCATAGTCGAGAAGGCCACGGACGAAGAGATCGCCCGCCTGCTGCGCGACGGCGTCACCGAAGCGGAACTGGCGGCGGCGAAAAAGGCGCTGCTGTCCGACGCCATCAAGGCGCGCGACAGCATCGCCGGGCCGGCGCGCATCATCGGCGCCAGCCTCACCACCGGGAGCACCATTGAGGATATCGAAGAATGGCCGGACCGCATCCAGGCGGTCACCGCGGAGCAGGTCAAGACCGCCGCGGCGAAAGTGCTGCAGATCAACTATTCGGTGACCGGCACGCTGCTGCCGAGCGGAGGCGCGGAATGACCGGAATCCTGGCGATGATCGGCCGCTGCGCGCGCCCCGCCACAGCACTTCTTTTCGCCGGCCTGTTCGCGCTCGCCTCGCCGGCCCGGGCGATCGAGCTGCAGGAAGTCACCAGCCCCGGCGGGATCAAGGCCTGGCTGGTGGAGGATCACAGCATTCCCCTGATCTCGCTCAGTCTCGCCTTTCGCGGCGGCTCGGTGCTCGATCCCGCGGGCAAGGAAGGCATGACGAGCCTGCTGTCCAGCCTGCTGGATGAAGGGGCGGGCGATCTGGATTCCCGCGGGTTCCAGCAGACGCTCAACGACCTCTCCATCGACTGGCGCTTCGATGCCGGCATGGACGAGTTCAGCGGCGGCCTCCGCACCCTGACGGAGAATTGCGATCGGGCCTTCGATCTGCTTCGGCTTGGCCTGACCCAGCCGCGCTTCGATGCCGATCCGGTTGAGCGGCTCCGCGGCCAGCTCCTGAGTTCCATCGCCGGCGATGTCGGCGATCCCTCTTCCATTGCCAACCGCGCCTGGTGGCGTCTGGGTTACCCCGGCCATCCCTACAGCCGCCAGACCAGCGGCACCGAGGCGGGTCTCAAGGCGGTCACCGTCGAGGATTTCCGCGCCTATATGAAGCGCGTCTTCGCCCGCGACAATCTGATCGTCGGCGTGGTCGGCGACATCACCCCGGCGGATCTGGGCATGCTGCTGGACAAGACCTTCGGCGCGCTGCCGGAGAAAGCCGATCTGCCCGCCGTCGCCGAGGTCTCGCCGGCCGATGGCGGCACGACCATTGTCGTCGACCGCGATATTCCCCAGAGCGTGGTGCTGTTCGGCCATGAAGGCCTCAAGCGGCACGATCCCGATTTCTTCGCCGCCTATGTCATGAACTACATCCTCGGCGGCGGCGGTTTCTCGTCGCGGCTCACCGAAGAGGTGCGGGAGAAGCGCGGCCTCGCCTATTCCATCGCCACTGACCTCGTGACCATGGATCACACGGGACTTATCATGGGTACGGTGGCGACGAAGAATGAAAGCGTCGCGGAGACCCTGGATATCCTGCGCCGGGAATGGTCGCGGTTGGCGGTGGACGGGCCGACGGCGGAAGAGATCGCCGATGCCAAATCCTACATCACCGGTTCCTACGCCCTGCGCTTCTCCAGCAGCCAGCGCATCGCCGATATTCTCGTCGCCGTGCAGGAGGAAGGCTTCGGCTCGGATTACTTCAGGAAGCGCAACAGCTATGTCGAAGCGGTCACCGGCGAGGATGTGAAGCGCGTGGCGAAGCGGCTGCTCGATCCCGCGAAGCTGCTGGTCGTGGTCGTAGGCAAGCCGGCCGGCGTGACCGCCACAGCGCCGGCCCCGGAAGGGCTGTTCTAGGGCTATTCGGGGCCGGGCGATTCGGGCCGGCCGCTGGCTGCAACGGCTGCTCTCTGCTAGGATTGCGGCCGCTTCCCGATTCGCCGTTCTCCCGCAAATTCGCAGGCCATCAGTCATGCCGATTTGCGTTCTTCCGCCCAATCTGGTCAACCGGATCGCCGCCGGCGAGGTGATTGAACGGCCAGCCTCAGCGGTGAAAGAGCTGGTGGAAAACGCCATCGACGCCGGGGCGCGGAATATCGAGGTGACGCTGCGCGACGGCGGCCGCGGCTTGATCGCCGTGGCCGATGATGGCTTGGGCATGACGCCGGCCGAACTGGCGCTGGCGGTGGAACGCCACGCCACGTCGAAATTGCCCGGCGACGACCTCGTCAACATCGCCACCCTGGGCTTCCGCGGCGAAGCGCTGCCGTCGATCGGCGCCGTCGGCCGGCTGACCATCACGTCGCGCAAATCCGGCACGGCCGAGGCCTGGCGCATCGCCGTCGATGGCGGCGCCAAGGGCGAGCCCGAACCGGCGGCGCTGTCGGCGGGTACGCGGGTGGAATTGCGGGATCTCTTCTACGCCACGCCGGCGCGCCTCAAATTCCTCAAGGCGGTGCGGACGGAACTGGATCACGCCGCCGACATCGTCAATCGGCTGGCAATGGCCTATCCGGAAATCGCCTTCGCCTTATTCGATGATGCACGCGCCGTCCTGCGCTACGCGCCATCGGGCGATCTGCTGCAGGACGCGGCGGCGGCGCGGCTGGCGCGCCTGTCCCAGGTGATGGGCCGCGATTTCGCCGACAACGCGCTGCCGATCGATACCCTGCGCGAGTCGGTGCGCCTGTCAGGGTATGTCGGCCTGCCGACGCTGAACCGCGCCACCTCGGCGCAACAATATCTGTTCGTCAATGGCCGCCCGGTGCGTGACCGGCTGCTGCAGGGCGCGGTGCGCGGCGCCTATCAGGATTTCCTCGCTCGCGACCGCCATCCGCTGGTGGCGCTGTTCGTCGATCTGCCGGCGGAAGAGGTCGATGTCAACGTCCATCCGACCAAGGCCGAAGTGCGCTTCCGCGATCCCGGGCTGGTGCGCGGCCTGATCGTCGGCGCCTCCAAGCATGCGCTGGCGGCGGCCGGCCACCGCGCCTCCACCACCGTGTCGCTGGCGGCCCTCGGCAGTTTCCGCCCGGGCGAAAGGCCGCTGTCGGCGGCGAATAGCTGGCGGCCGACGCACGGGTCCTCGCAGCGCGGCTTCGGCGAACAGACCGCCGCGCTCTATGCACCGTACGAACTGCCGTCGGTGGATCCGCGCACCACCGACATGTCGGGCCTGCATGCGCCCTCGGCACCGCCCGCGGCCGATGGCGCGCCGGCCGCCGACTCATCCCCTGGGTGCTGCGCGGGCGCAGCTGCACGAAACCTACATCATCGCGCAAACGGCCGACGGCCTGGTCATCGTCGATCAGCATGCGGCCCATGAGCGGCTGGTCTATGAGCGGATGAAAGCGGCGTTGGCGCAGGCCGGCATCGCCCGCCAAGTGCTATTGATCCCCGCCGTGGTGGAGATGGACGAAGCGGCGGCGCAACGCATCGTCAACAGGCGTGGCGAGCTGGCGGAGCTCGGCCTGGTGATCGAGGCCTTCGGGCCCGGCGCCGTCGTAGTGCGCGAGGTGCCGGCGCTGCTGGGCGTCACCGACGCGGCGGGACTGGTCCGCGATCTGGCCGACGAGCTGGCGGAATTCGGCCAGGCGCTGAGCCTGAAGGAACGGCTGGAGCAGATCTGCGGCACCATGGCCTGCCATGGCAGCGTGCGCGCCGGGCGGCGGCTGGCGCCGGCGGAGATGGATGCGCTGCTGCGGGAGATGGAGGCGACGCCCCATTCCGGCCAGTGCAATCACGGCCGCCCCACCTATGTGGAGCTGAAGCTCTCTGACATCGAACGGCTGTTCGGCCGGCGGTAGTCAGAGGCGCCGATGAAGGCATCCGGGCTTCGCGCGATTCCCCGCACGGTCTGGCTGCTTGGCATCGTCAGTCTCTTCACCGATCTCAGCACCTCCATCATCGCCGGCCTGCTGCCGGGTTTTCTGGTCGCGCAGCTTGGCGCCACCTACGCCTTGGTCGGGCTGATCGACATGGTGGCCGAGGGCACTGCCTCCTTCGCCAAGCTGTTCTCGGGCGTGCTCAGCGATTGGGTCGGAAGGCGGAAGGAATTGGCGTTCCTGGGCTATGCGCTCAGCGGCCTCGCCAAGTTCCTGTTCCCGATTGCCGGCAATACCGGCACGGTGTTGGGCGCGCGGTTCGCCGACCGGCTCGGCAAGGGCATCCGCGGCGCGCCGCGCGATGCGCTGGTGGCCGACGTCACGCCATCAGAGGTGCGCGGCGCGGCCTATGGCCTGCGGCAGGCGCTCGACGAAGCGGGCTCGCTGCTGGGGCCGCTCATCGCCATGGCGCTGATGTGGCTGTTGCTCGGCAACGTGCAGGCGGTGTTCTGGGTGGCCTGTATTCCCGCTGTATTGTCCCTCGTCGTCCTCGGTTTCGGCGTGCGCGAGGCGGCGTCGCCGCGCGCTCCGGATGCCAGCAAGTTTCCTTTGCGGATCGACGCTCTCCGCGCTCTCGGTGTCCGTTTTTGGCTGTTCATCGCCGCGCTGCTGATCCTGCTGCTGCCGAGATTCACCGAGTCATTCTATCTGCTTCGAGGGCAAGATCTCGGACTGCCGCTGGGTCTCGCGCCGGGGTTGCTTGCGGTGGTGGCGCTGATGACCACCTTCCTGACGGCGCCGGTGGGCAGCCTGTCGGATCGGATCGGCCGATGGCCCTTGCTGTTTGCGGGCTTCGCGGCTCTGGCCGCGAGTCACGTCGTGCTGGCCCTTGCCGGTGCGATCTGGGCGGCGTTTCTCGGCGGCGCGCTCGTCGGTCTGCATCTGGCGCTGACCCAGGGCGTGCTGGCGACGCTAGTGGCGGACATGGTCCCCCGCAAATTGCGCGGCACTGCCTTCGGCATCTTCCACCTGGTATCCGGAATCGCCATGCTGGGCACTTGGGCCGGCGGAGAAATCTGGGATGCCTGGGGCCCATCGGTCATGTTCTGGATCGCCGCGGCGGTTACCGGCCTGGGCCTCGTGGCGCTTCTCCCCTTTGCGCGCCGCCGAGGCAGGGAAGTGATCGCTGAGTGAACGGGAGCATGACGTGACAGCCAGGGAAATCTCCGACGCGCCGGTTTTCGCGCCCGGCCTGTTTGCCGGCAAGCATCTGCTGGTCACCGGCGGCGGCACCGGCATCGGCTTCGCCATTGCGCAAGAATTCGCCTATCTCGGCGCCCGCGTCACGATCGCCGCGCGGACAGAATCAAAGCTGCAGGCGGCGGCAGACGAGCTGCGCAAGCTGGGCGCCGATGCTGCGTGGCATACCGTCAACATCCGCGACGAGGCGCAAGTTGAATCGCTGTTCGACGACGTGGCGCGCGACCGCGGCCTGCCGGATTTCCTGGTCAACAATGCCGGCGGGCAGTTCGCGGCGGCGGCGCTGGACATTTCCGCCAACGGCTTCCGCGCGGTGACCGATCTGAATCTACAGGGCACCTGGCAGATGTGCCGCGCCTTCGCCAGGCGCGCGATCGCGGCCCACAGCGGCGGGCGCATCGTCAACATCGTCTTCTCCGATATCGAGGGCGCGCCGCGTTTCGCCCATGCCGCCGCCGCCCGCGCCGCCGTGGTCAATCTCACCAAGACCCTGGCGATGGAATGGGCGCGCGCAGGCATCCTGGTCAATGCGGTGGGTCCGGGCACGATCGATACCGAGGGCATCCGCCAATATGCCGAGGAAGATTCCGGCCGCGACGTCGCCGGCCTGCCGGTGCCGCGCCTGGGAACGCCGCGGGAAGTGGCGCTGGCCGTGGCCTATCTCTGCTCGCCCGCCGGCGGCTATGTCACGGGCACGGTGCTGGTGGTCGACGGCGGCGCCGCGCTGACCAGCCGGCGGATGCCGGAGTAGCGGGGCCTGCACGAACCTTTCGGACTGGAGATTGGTACTAATGTTTCTCCCCTCTCCCCTTGGGGGAGAGGGGGCAGGGGGTGAGGGATCTCCGCGCGGCAGCGCGCCAAGAGTTTTGCGCAGATCGATCAAATCCGGAACCGGACTTTTCCTCGCATGCAAATGTGGGGCGTGAGGCGTAGTGCTGTCTTATATGCGCGCTGCCGCGCGCAAACCCCTCATCCCCTGCCCCTTCTCCCCCGAGGGGAGAAGGGACTCATGTTGTAACCATCAATCGGCAACCGCCACAGCGGCAGCCGGTGCGGCTTTCGCGCGCACGGGCCGGCGCAGCAGCAGCAGCATCGGCAGCGCCGCCAGCACCACATACATCATCAGCCGGAAATCGTTGAGATAGGCGATGGTGGCCGCTTGCTGGGTGACCAGGGCGTTCAGTGCCGCGATTCCCTGCGGCGTTGACGGATCCAGCAGTGGCGGCAGCAGGCCGGGTGCCATCATGGGATTGAACGGAGAGATATGCTCGCCGATCTGCGCGTGATTGATCTGCGTGAATTGCGACAACAGCGCGGTGACGATGGAGACGCCGATGCTGCTGCCGAGATTGCGCATGAGGCTGAAGAGGCCGGTGGCTTCCGTGCGCAGCTCCGGCGCCAGCGTGGCGAAGGTCAGCGCGCTCAGCGGCACGAAGATCAGCCCCAGCCCCAGCCCCTGGACGATGCCGGTGCGGATGATGGTCCATTGGCTGACATCGGTGGTGAACTCCGCCATTTCCCACAGTGACAGAGCGGTCAATGACAGGCCGCCGAAGATCAATATCCGCGCATCCACCCGGCCGACGATGCGGCCTACCAGCACCATGGCGATCATGGTGCCGATGCCGCGCGGCGCCAGCACCATGCCCGTGGTGATCACGGGATAGCCCATCAGCCCCTGGAGGAACGGCGGCATCAGCGCCAGCGTCGCCAGCAGGATGATGCCGATGACGAAGATGAACAGCAGACCGACCACCAGATTGCGGTCTTTGAACAGACGCGGCTCCAGGAATGGCCGTTCCGCGGTCAGCATCTGCACCAGGAACAGGTAGATGCCGAGACCGGCGAGGCAAGCCTCGATGATGATCTCGGTGGATCCAAACCAGCCCTGGACCTCGCCGCGGTCCAGCATCAATTGCAGCGCGCCGATGCCCAGGCTCAACATGGCAAAGCCGAAGAAGTCGAAGCCGCGGCCGGCGTCGCGCTTGGTCTCCGGCACGAAGCCGAGGATGCCGAAGAAGGCCATTAGCCCGAAGGGTAAGTTGATCAGGAACACCCAGCGCCAGTCGTAGTACTCGGTGAGATAGCCGCCCAGCGTCGGCCCCAGGATCGGGCCCACCATCACGCCGACGCCCCAGAGCGCCATGGCGGAGCCATGCTGCTCCTTCGGATAGGTATCCAGCAGCACCGCTTGGGACAGCGGCACCAGCGCGGCGCCGAACACGCCCTGCAGCAAGCGGAACCCCACCATCTGCGGCAGGGTCTGCGCGAGGCCGCAGAGCAGCGAGGCAACCGTGAATCCGGCGACGGCGAACAGGAACAGCCGCTTGCGGCCGAAGCGCGCGGCGAGGAAGCCGGTCGGCGGCGTCATGATGGCGGCGGCGACGATGTAGGAGGTCAGCACCCAGCTGATCTGCTCTTGGGTAGCAGACAGGCTGCCCTGCATGTGCGGCAGCGCGACATTGGCGATGGTGGTGTCCAGCGCCTGCATGATGGTCGCCAGCATGATGGAGACGACGATCATGCCGCGATGCGTGAGGCGCCGCCTGGGCAGCGCCCGCGGCGGCGGTTGTCATTGGTCGACTCCCATCCAGGCCAGGGCCGTGCTGATCGGGCTGGGCAGGATGCGGTGATAGCCGGTGTCGATCTCGATCAAAGCACTCATGCCCGCGCGCAGCGGCGGCTGTCCGGGCCGGTCGGCGATCTCCAGCCGCACGGGAATGCGCTGCACCACCTTCACCCAATTGCCGCTGGAGTTCTGCGGCGGCAGCAAGGCGAACTCGGCGCCGGTGGCCGCGCTGATGCTGCCCACCGTCGTGGTCCAGGTCGTGCCGGGATAGGTGTCGATCTCCACCGACGCCGTCCTGCCCCGGGCGCACATGGGTCAGGTCGGTTTCCTTGAAGTTCGCCTCGACCCACAGATGGTCGGTCTCCACCAGGCTGAAGATCGGCGTGCCGGTCTTGATGTAGTCGCCGGGCCGCAGCGTCAGGTTGGTGATGATGCCGTTGGCGGGCGCGTGGATCTCCGTGCGCTGCAAATCCAGCGCCGCCTGGTCCCGCGCCGCCTGGGCGGCGAGATAGCGCGCATGCTGTTCCGGCGGCGCATCGGCCTGGCCGCCCAGCTCGGCCAGAATGGCGGCCAGCTCCTGCTGCAGCGCCGGCAGCTCCTGCCGCGACGTGGTCAGGTTGTGGCGCGCCTCGTCGAGCTGGGTCTGCGCGGCGATCTGGCTCTTCGCCATCTTCTCGTAGATGCCGAGCTCCTGCTGGTAGAAGGCGATGTTCTCCTGCGCCATCACGATCTCGGACTGCTTCTGGCGATAGCTGGCCTCCTTGGCCAGGATGCCGTCGCGGGTGGTCCTGAGCTGCGCCTCGGCCTGGGCGAGCGCCAGGCGGAAGGGCTGCGGGTCGACCTGGAAGAGCAGCTGCCCGGCCGTGACATGGTCATTGTCGGCGACGGCGACGGCCTCCACCTTGCCGGAGATCTCGGCGCTGATGGCGGCGATGTCGGCCTTCACATAGGCGTTGTCGGTCGACACATAGCGCGCGCCCGTGATGTAGAAGTAAGCGCCGCCGATCAGCAGCGCGAGCGGCCCGAGGATCAGCAGCAGCGGCCGCAGCCGGCGCATCAGGGGACGGCGCGGCGCCGGGCTCACCGCCGGCGCGGTTTCGGAAACGGCCGGGGCGGCCATGTCCGTCTTCTGCGATATCGCGTTCATGATTGCACCTGAGTGCCGCTAGCGGGCGGCCCGGCGCGGGCGGCGCATCCGCCCCCGCGCAGATTCATCGGTTTCGTCTACGCCGGTCTGGCTGGCGGTTTCCCGCTCCGACAGGTTGCCTTTGACCTTGAGCAAAGTCTCGATCAGCGCCTCATGTTCCGAGGCAGGGATGCCGGCCAGCGCCTCGGCGCGGGTTTCGGCGCCCAGCACCTGCATCTTCTCCAGGATCTTCCGCCCGGTGGCGGTGATGAACAACAGCCGCACACGGCGATCGGCCGCATCCAGCCGCCGCTCGATCCAGCCGGCGGCCTCCAGCTTGTCGAGCTGATGCACCAAGGTGATGGGCTCGATCTCCAGGATGTCGGCCAGCGCCGCCTGGTTGATGCCTTCGTTGCGCGACAGGTGGGCCAGGACCGACCATTGGGCGCGAGTCAGGCCGATGGCCCGCGCCCGCCGATCGAACCGCTTGCGCAGCAGGCGCGAAACGTCATGCAGGAGGAAACCGAGGCTTGCGTTCGGGATTGCGGCCACTCATGGCAAAATCATATATGTTGCTTATGATAAGGTAACTTATGATAAAGCGTAACAGGGATCAAGGCGCTGCGCGAGATTGTCGCAGGGAGCGAAGGCTCATTCTTGCACGCGCTGGCGCTGGCTAACTCTGGTGAATTGAGGGATTTTTCTTGGAGGGAGTTCTAACCGCAAACACACGTTAATTTGTCATCCCGGAAGCCGGCGCGTCAGCGCGGTTGTCCGGGACCTTTGAACACCGAGCGGTAACTAGGGTACCTTGACGAATTCCGTGTGCTTAGGTCCCGGGCTCCGTCGCTGACGCGCCGGCCCCGGGATGACAAATTGTGGCGTTGTGTTGCAGGCGACCTAGCCCGCTTTACCGCCCGCCGCGCACCTGATTATATGCGCGCCGCTCAGAAATCCCGGGAGACTCCCCATCAGCGCTTCAGCAGCCCATCGGACAGCAGGCGATCATATTGCGCGCGGAATCGTCTTCGCGCTGATCGCGTTCTCGATCTTTTCCTGCGCCGATGCGGGGGTCAAATGGCTCACCGAACGCTATTCGGTGTTCCAGATCATCTTCGTCTCCAATCTGTTCACCCTGATCCCCGTGGCGCTGCTGATCCGGCATGAGGGCGGCCTGCACAAGCTGCGGCCGCGCCATCCCTGGCTGGTGGGGCTGCGCTCGATCCTGCTGGCGATCGACATGGTGCTGGTGTTCTACGCCTTCGTCGAGCTGCCGTTGGCCGACGCCTATGCGCTGATCTTCGCCGTGCCGATGGTGGTGACCGCGCTGTCGGTGCCGATCCTCGGCGAGAAGGTCGGCTGGCGCCGCTGGAGCGCGGTTGTCGTCGGCTTCATCGGCGTGCTGATCGTGCTGCGGCCGGGCATCGCTGAGCTCAAGGCGGGGCACATCGCCGCGATCTCATCGGCCCTGTTCTTCGGCCTCTCGCTGATCCTGGTGCGGCGCATGGGCAAGGACGAGTCTACCGGCGGGCTGATCTTCTGGATGGTGGTGGCGCTGCTGGCGGTGAGCGCGCCGGTCATGCCCGAGGTCTATGTGCCGATGTCCTGGACCGACCTGGGACTGATGGCGGTTCTCGGCCTGCTCAGCGGCGCCGGCCACCTGATGCTGATCCGCGCCTTCCGCCTGGCACCCTCGGCCATCGTGGCCCCCTTCCACTACTCGCAGATGATCTGGGCGGTGTTCTTCGGCCTGTTCCTGTTCGGCGACATTCCGGATGCCTGGGTGATTTCCGGCTCCGCCGTCATCATCGGCAGCGGCCTTTACATCCTCTGGCGCGAGACGGTGCGGGGGCGGGCGAAAGCTTGAACTACCCCGGTGGAGAATGTTTCAGAATCAGCAACCGCGCCTTCCCATAGTTGCGGTCATCCAACAGCGTGAAACTCGGCGGCAGCGTGATGCCGTCATCGATCGCCAATTCCACCACACAAATCGCGCCAGCAGCTATCCAGCCGCGCGCTGCAAGGGCTGCAAGGGCTGACCCAGTGAGATCGTGGCCATAGGGCGGGTCGAGAAACACGATCGCACAGGGTGAGCCGGGGCACGGCGGCGGCTTCGTCGCATCGCCGGGCATGACGGTGGCGTTCTCCGTCTCGCCCAACGCCTTCGCATTGGCGCGGATCGCGGCGCAGGCCTTGGCATCGCTCTCGATGAATAGCGCATGATCGGCGCCGCGGGAGATCGCTTCCAGCCCGAGCGCGCCGCTGCCGGCGAAGGCGTCGAGCACCCGGGCGCCGGGCAGGGGCGAGGTGCCATCAGCAGATAGGTGGCCGTGGATCAGGATATTGAACAGCGCCTCGCGGGCGCGGTCCGAGGTCGGCCGCACGTCCTGTCCCGGCGGCGCCTCGATCCGCCGCCCGCGATGCTTACCGCCGACGATGCGCATGGGATGCCGGAAGGAATTTGTAGGGGCGACCTGCGGTCGCCCGTCCATCGACCGCACAACGAACTGAACATGATTCAAGGACCGGAATTCGCACGATACCGGGCGACCGCAGGTCGCCCCTACAAGTCGGCGTGCCCTTCTTGTGGCCGTGCCTCACCCCAGATGCCCCGCCTTGGCCGCGGCGCCGATGGCGTTCATGAACAGGCGGCCGGCGGCGATGGTGGTGAGGTCGTTGAGATCGTATTTCGGCGCGATCTCCACGATGTCCATGCCCACCAGCCGGCCCTTCTTCACCAGGCCGTGAATCAGCGAACGCATATGGTGATAGAGCAGCCCGCCGGGTGACGGCGCCATGACCGCGGGCATCACCCCGGGATCGACGCCGTCTGCATCGACGGAGAGATAGTATTTGCGCCCGTCGGGAATGCGCTTCAGCACGGACTCGATGCCCTGCTCCAGCACATCGTAGGACGTGAACACCTGGGAGCCATAGGCCTTGGCGTCCTTGATATCAGACGGCCGCGCGCTGCCCTGGCCGCGCAGGCCGATCTGGATCATGCCCTCGATCCATTTCATCTCCGACGCCCGGCGGAACGGATTGGAATAGCCTTCCTTCACGCCCTCGACCTCGTCGCGCCAGTCCAGATGGGCGTCCACATGCACCAGCGTGATCGGCCCCACCACCTCCAGCGCGCGGAAGATCGGGATCGGCACGCCATGATCGCCGCCGATGGAGAGCAGCATCTTCACCTTCGGCAGGATCTTGCGCGCCGCCGCCTCGGCGTTGCGGTAATGGGCCTTCATGTCCCAGGGATCGGCGACCACGTCGCCGCAATCCACCGCGCGGATATTCTTGCCCGCGAACAGCGGCCCGTCGAAATCGAAATCATGCCGGTCCAGCGCCTGGCTGAGCCGCTCGGTCGCCTGACGCACCGCCGTCGGCGCGTTCGACTGGTCGTTGGTCACCTCCGACATGCGATAGGGCGCGCCATAGGGCAGGCCGAGAATCGCCACATCGGCCTGCAGATTGTCCAGGTCGGTGGCGAGCGGAAAGTTCAGGAAGGTGTGATAAGGCTTCCGCGGCGGTTCGGTGAGCCTTGACGCCGTGTCCTTCGTTGTTGCGCGATTCATTTCTTCTTCCCTCTCAGATACTCCGCGATCAGGCATAGCTGCTCGAACATGATGACCATCGCGGTCAAGGTGGTGATGTTGTTCGGACTGTCCTTGGTCGGAATGATGCAGACGATGTCGGCGCCGATCACGTTCTTGCCCTTCAGGCCCTGCATGATCTTGATCACCTCCGACGAGGTGAATCCGTCATAGCCCGGCTCCAGATTGGCCGCCGCCGGCGCGACGCTGGGATCCAGGCAATCGACATCGAAAGTGATGTAGATAGGCGAGTCGCCGACACGCTCCAGGATCGTATCGATGGTCTTCTGGATGCCGATCTCCCGGTACTCGTCGATGGAGATGACGCGATAGCCCATGCGGTCGCTGGATTTGCGCCAGTCCAGGGTCACCACATTGCCGCGAATGCCAATCTGCACGCTCTTCGATGCATCCACATGCCCCTCGGCCACCAGATAGGCGGCCCAATGGGCGGCGGAGCGCACGCTGCCGAGCCAGTGGGGAATGTGATCATAGGCATCGGTGTGGGCGTCGAAATGCACCAGCGCCACTTTCTTGCCGCCGGTGAGCTTGGCGTTCGGGCCCGAGATCGCCTTCAGGATCGGGCCGGTGATGGAATGGTCGCCGCCGATGGAGACCGGCCGCACGCCGGCCTCGTCCAGGCGCTTATAATAGGCCTCGATATGCTGCACGCTGATATCGTTGACCATCGCCTCCGGCAGCGGCACGTCGCCGAGATCGTTGATCCGGCATTCCTTCCAGGGGTTGAGATTGAACAAGGCGTGGCAGCGCCGGTACCAGCCGGACATGTGGCGCAGAAAACGCGGCGCCAGATGCTGGTCGCGTTCGGTCGAGCCGTTGCCGGAGCTGTGGGGCACGCCGACGAGGCCGATATCCGCCGCGGTCAGGTCCTCATTCCAGGGGGCGCGGAAAAAAGTGGGAATTCCGAACCAATACCAACGGCTGGTCTCCGCCTTCATCCGCTGATAAGTCGCCTCATCCCATGCCGCGACGGGCGCGATGTCGTTCATGTCTGCTCTCCCGGAGTTTGTTCTTGTTGTGCGGGGAGATTAGCAACGGGGCACCGGGGCGGCAAAGCGGCGTTGAAGCAAGGAAGTGCAACCACAGAGGTCACAGAGAACACAGAGAAGCAAGCAAGGAAGGGTTAGCCGCAGATGAACGCAGATGAACACAGATATAGCGAGACCGTCTGGTTTCTCTCAGTATCTCTGCTGAGATTGCTTGTTTGCGCGCCGGAGGCGCGCAGGAATCCTCCCATCAAGTCTCAGTCTTGTCGTTGAGAGCGTAAGCTCGATGCATCTGTGTTCATCTGTGTTCATCTGCGGCTATCTTCCTCTTCCTTTCTTCTCTGTGCCTCTGTGGTGGACCTTTCTTTCTTGCGGCACCATCCAGCAGCGTCCCGATCGATTCCGCCGGCACTTCCTCCACCGCCCCCGCCTCAAGCCCCGCCAGTTCGAACGGCCCGAAGGACACGCGGATCAGCCGGCTCACCGGCCAGCCCAGATGCTCGCAGATGCGGCGGATCTCCCGGTTCTTGCCTTCGGTCAGGGCGAAAGTGAGCCAGGCATTGCTGCCCTGCTGCCGGTCGAGCGTGGCCTGCACCGGACCGTAGTTCATATCGTCGATGGTGATGCCCTTGGCCAGGTCGCGCAGCGCCTGCGGATCCGCCGCGCCACGCACGCGAACGCGATACTTCCGCACCCAGCCACCCGACGGCAGCTCCAGCTTCCGCGCCAGCTCGCCGTCGTTGGTCAGCAGCAGCAGGCCTTCCGAATTCAGATCGAGCCGCCCGACGGAGATCACCCGCGGCATGTCCTTGGGCAGGGCCTCGAACACCGTCGGCCGCCCTTGCGGATCGCGCGCCGTCGTCACCTGGCCGCGCGGCTTGTAATAGCGCCAGAGCCGCGCCGGCTGCTTCAGCGGGATCGCCTTGCCGTCGACGGCCACCGCCATGCCCGGGGTCACGTTGATCGCCGGTGAGGTCAGCACCACGCCATCGATGCTGACGCGCCCCGCGGCGATCCAGCGCTCGGCATCGCGGCGCGAGCAGAGGCCGGCGCGCGCCAGCAGCTTGGCGATGCGCTCGCCCTTTGAGCCGGGCGCGGATTTTTCTGACTGACTTTTTTGCGCTGTCATCTCGTTAGAGGCGAAGGGCCGGATTTGCTCAAGAGTATCCGGCAGGGACGCTGGTTTCCAGCAGGCAACCGCTCTTGTGATCAGCTGGTTCTGCCCTAACTGAACGGCAGCCGCTTTTCGTCAGATGATTCGGAGGAAGACAAATCCATGACCAAAGTTCTCGTATTGTACTACTCCAGCTACGGCCATATCGAGAAAATGGCGCAAGCCGCGGCCGAGGGCGCGCGCGAGGCGGGAGCCGAGGTCACGATCAAGCGGGTGCCCGAGCTGGTGCCGGAAGATGTGGCAAAGAAATCCGGCTATAAGCTCAATCAGTCAGCCCCCATCGCCACTATCAACGAATTGGCTGACTATGATGCCGTCATCTTCGGCATACCCACGCGCTTCGGCAACATGGCGGCGCAGATGAAGAACTTCCTGGACCAGGCCGGCGGCCTGTGGATGGGCGACAAGCTGGTGGGCAAGGTGGGGGCGGTGTTCACGTCGACGGCGACCCAGCATGGCGGCCAGGAATCCACCATTCTGTCCAGCCACGTCGTGCTGCTGCATCTGGGCTTCGTCATCGTCGGTCTGCCCTACAGCTTCAAGGACCAGATGGGCGTCAAGGAAGTGGTCGGCGGTTCGCCCTATGGCGCCTCGACGATCGCCGACAGCGACGGCTCGCGTCAGCCTTCGGCGAAAGAGCTGGCCGGCGTGCACTATCAGGCCAAGCACGCGGCGACGATCGCCAAGAAGCTGAGCTCATAGGGCTGCCTCGGCGGCGGCGGTCTCATCGATCAGCGCCCGCATCAGTTCGCCGGCCTTGCGGTGTTTCAGGTTGGGTGCGATCTGGCCGCTCCAGAGCGAGACCAGATCGGTCCGCCCCGCCTTCACCGCTGCGGGCCGGAGCTGCGACATGAACCAGCTTTGAATGGGGAAGGGCGGCAACTCCGCCGCCCGCCCCGCCATCTCCTCCACCCAGCGATTACGCAGGCCGCGGGCAAGACGTCCCGAGAAGGCGCGGGTCAGCGCCGTCTGTTCCGCCTTGGCGCTGAACAGCGCCGCCCGATGCTCCGGCGTGGCGCCGGATTCCTCGCAGGCCAGGAAGGCAGTGCCGATCTGCGCCGCCTGGGCGCCAAGCGCCAACGCCGCCCGAACGCCGCGCCCGTCGGCGATGCCGCCCGCGGCGATAACTGGCGCCTTCACGCGCCGCGACACCAGTTGAGTGAGGGCAAAGGTGCCCATGAGCGAGTCCTCGGCCCGCGCCAGGAATGACGGCCGGTGGCCGCCGGCGTCGAAGCCTGTCGCGATGATCAGATCGATACCCACATCCTCCAGCGCCTCCGCCTCGGCGATGGAGGTCGCAGCGCCGATGGTGACGATGTCCTGCTTTTTGCAGCGGGCGAGCACGTCCGGCTCGGGAATGCCGAACACGAAGCTGAAGGCCGGCGGCGCCGCCTCGATCAAGGCCTCCACCTGGTCCTCGAAGCGATGGTGATAGACCGCAGGCATCGCCGGCTTCTCGACATCAAGCTCACGGAAGTAGGGCCGGAATATTTCGAAGATACGGTCGAACTCGGCTTGGTCGATCTGCTCTCCGCCTTCGTCATGATCGCTGACCCAGAGATTGAGCGCAAAGGGCCTGGCGGTCTGGCTGCGGATATCCGCCGCCAACGGGCCGATCGCGTCGGGCGGCAGGTGATAGGCGCCGAAAGAACCAAGGCCGCCGAGATTCGATACCGCCGCCACCAGCCGCGGCGTCGACAGCCCGCCGCCGAACGGCCCTTGGATGATCGGCTGCTCGATGCCTAGACGGCTGACGGCTTCGTTCCTGCGGCTCATATGCGGCTCCTGTTGATGGCATAGAAGCCAAATGTGGCATCGGCGATATCAGTTGTATATGTCGTAACCAATGGTAACCTACATTTTCAGGTTTCCATTTGGTAATCGGAATCATCATGGCCTTGAAGCTGCGCAAGAACCGGGTGCCGCTGCCCGGATGCCCGCTGACGGAATGCATGGCGCTGCTGAGCGGCGCCTGGACGCCGAATGTGATATGGTACTTGAGCGCCGGCCCGCGCCGCTTCGGCGAGCTGCGATCGGATATTCCGCCGATCTCCGCCAAGGTGCTGAGCGCGCGGCTGCGGGAGCTGAAGAAGAAAGGCGTGATCACCCGCCGCGTGATGCCCACCTCGCCGCCGTCGGTGGAGTATGCGCTGACCGATCTCGGCCGCGAATTCGTGCCGGCCATCGGCGCGATCATGGAAGTGGGACTGAAGCTGAAGCGGCGGAACGCGGCTTAGAAAAATTCACGCGCCCTTAGCCTGAGATTTCTTTCCCCGCGAAAGCGGGGATCCAGGGCTGCAGAGCGCACTGCTTCTCCTGGGCTCCCGCTTTCGCGGGACAAGAAATCTAGGAATGCGAAACTTCCAGTGAGGTTACTTGAGAACTACCGGCAGGCATCAATGAACGCGTCGAAGATGCGCGCGTCGCCTTCGCTGATGTCGTATTCGGGGTGCCACTGCACGCCGATGCAGAACTTCCGGCCGGGATGCTCGATGCCTTCGATCACGCCGTCGGGCGCAACTGCATCGACAATCACGTCGGGCCCCACATCCTTCACCGCCTGATGGTGGGCGCTGTTGACCTGCAGATGCCCGGACTCGCAGATCTGATGCAGGCGCGTGTCCGGCATGAGATTGACCGCATGGCCGGCCTCGGTGCGCGGGTTCGGCTGCTCATGGGCCAGGGCGCCGGGAACCTCTTCCGGGATATGCTGGATCAGCGTGCCGCCGAGTATGACATTCAGGAGCTGCTGCCCGCCGCAGATGCCGAGCACGGGCATGTCCTGCTCGATCGCGCCCTTGGTGATCGCGATCTCGAATGCGGTGCGGCGGTCCTTGGTCTTGACGGTCGGATGCCGGTTGCTGGCGCCGAAGATCGAGGGGTCCACGTCGAAAGCGCCGCCGGTGATCAGCAGGCCGTCGATCTTTTTCAGGTACGCGGCTGCTTGCTCCGGCTCATGGGGCAGCAGGATCGGCAGCCCGCCGGCGCGCACCACGGCGTCGCAGTAATTCTGCCGCAGCGCATACCAGGGCAACTTGGAATAGCCGCCGGGGCCTTCGCTATCCAGGGTGATGCCGATGACGGGAGTGCTCACTTCTTGCTCTCGATCAGTTGCTTGAGGCGGGCGATATGGGCCGGCCCGGTGCCGCAGCAGCCGCCGATGACGCGGGCGCCCGCAGCCAGCCATGCCTTGGCATGGACGGCATAATGCTCCGGGTCCAGGTCCTCGCGCAATTTCAAAAGCCCGTCGGTGGGCTTCTTGCCGTCCATCACCCAATCCTTGGGCACGTCCTGGAAGGTGTTGGCATAGCCGCCGGCGACCTTGCCCAGCTTGGCCAGCTCGGGCATGGCGGCGTCGATGCTCTCGGGCGCGGCGCAATTGGCCAGTATGCCGGACACCGGCAGGTCCTTCAGCTTTGCCGCCGCTTCGGCGATGGTCTCGCCGCTGCGCAGCTTGCCGGACTTGTCCTCATGCAGGGTGAAGGACACCCAGACCGGCCGGCCGAATTCGGCGGCGGCGGTGGCGGCGGCCCGCGCCTCTTCGCCCGATGACATGGTCTCGCAGATGAAGAGATCGCAATAGGGTTCCAGGATCTCCGCCTGCTCGCGGTAGAGGGGCACGATCTCATCGAACTTGCCCACGAGATCGGGTCGGTAGCTGCCACGGAGCGGGGGCAGGGAGGCGGCGACGGCCACGCCTTCTTCCGAGCTGCGGCTGGCGGTGATCGCCAGCTTGCCCGCCAGGCGGTTCAGCTCAACGAACTTGTCCTCGATGCCCTCTTTCTTCAGCTCGCTGCGGATGATGCCGTAGGTGTTGGTGGTGATGATGTCGGCGCCGGCGGCGATGTAGTCCTTGTGGACCTGCAGGACCGAGTCCTTGGCGACCAACAACGCATTGGCCGACCAGATGGTGTCAAGGATCGGAACGCCGCGATTGCGCAGTTCGCGGCCCATGCCGCCATCCAAAAGCGCCGGACGCCCCTCGGGCATCAAAAGTTCGGGAATATCACTCATAATAATGAACTATCGTATATGTGGACGGTAGAACGCATCCTACAGCAAAATCTTAACAAATCCTCAAGGCGGCAATATGGCGGCGGCACCGGCCGGGATGGTAGGAACGGAAGCATGAGCGAAGCCCTTCCAAAAGCGGCGAAAAATGCCGACCCCATGACTCTGGCCCTGGCCGAGGCGGTCCGCGCCGGCGCGCGGGGCGAAGTGCCCATCGGCGCCGTGCTGGTGGACAGCGCCAGCGGCCAGGTGCTGGCCGTATCCGGCAATAGGGTCGAGGAGCTGCATGATCCCACCGCCCATGCGGAACTGCTGGTGCTGCGCGCGGCCGCGGCCGCCGGTGCTTCCGCGCGCCTGCCGGTCGTGGATCTCTATGTCACGCTCGAACCCTGCCCCATGTGCGCCCAGGCGATCGCCTTCGCCCGACTGCGCCGGGTTTACTACGGCGCCTACGATCCCAAGGGCGGCGGCGTCGACCATGGGCCGCATATCTTCGAACAGCCCACCTGCCACCACCGGCCGGAGATCTATGGCGGTATCCGGGAGAGCGAGGCTGGAGATCTGCTGAAAGAATTCTTCCGCGCCCGCCGGCCCTAGCCGATCACGCGTTCCTGAAGGTGGTTGATTGGCGCGCGAAATGGGCGGCACCATATAGAGCCTCGCAGGAGGTGCATGATGGAAAGAGCAACATTCGCGGCCGGCTGCTTCTGGGGCGTGGAATCCGCGTTCCGGCAAATGCCGGGCGTGCTGGCGACGGTGGTCGGCTACACCGGCGGGAATACGGAAAACCCCACTTACAAGGAAGTCTGCTCCGGCCGCACCGGCCATGCCGAGGCGGTGACCGTGGAGTTTGACCCCGCCAAGATCAGTTATGAGCAGCTCTTGGACGTGTTCTGGGACCTGCATGATCCGACCCAGCTCAACCGGCAGGGACCCGACTATGGCAGCCAGTACCGCACGGCCATTTTCACCCATGGCCCGGAACAGGAGAAGATCGCCAAGGCGTCGAAGGAGCGGCTGGCCAAGCCCGGCAGGTTCCGCAGGCCCGTTGTGACGGAGATTGTGCCGGCGCCTGTGTTCTACATGGCCGAGGATTATCACCAGCAATATTTCGAGAAGCGCGGCATCGCGCCGGCCTGCCATGTGTGGTCGGCGGCGGCCGAAGCGGTCTAGGTATTAACGGGACCCGGCCCGGTCCTTCGCGCGAACGCTATCGTGATTAGGCATCGGCCCGCTCTCGTAGCATAATAAAGCATAGTTCTAATGCCGAACCGGCGGCGCTTAACTCATACTCCGGGATTGCCACGGATAGCGTGGCTTCAACCGTTTAGGCTCATTTCCACGTTCCGGCAGGCTCCGCAACGCCCTGGACCGTAAACCGATTGTTAAGACTGCGCGCCCACCGTTGATACTTCTTGCCGCGCGCGAAGATTTTGCCGAAGGGGGTTTCAGATGAAGACCCATTTCTTCCTGGCGCTATCGGCCCTGGCAATGGTTCTCAGCATCGATGCGGCGAAAGCCGACGAGCCTGGCCTCTATCTCGGCGCCGGCGCCGGCATCAATTTCGCCAACGATCTCGATCTCTCGGCCGGCAACGAGCTGGACAGCGACATCGGCTGGGCCGGCATCGGCACCATCGGCGCCCGCTTCGGCAACGGTTTGCGCGCCGAACTTGAGGGCGGTTACCGGTTCAATGACGGCGACATCAACGGCATCAGCGCCAATACCAAGACCTGGAGCGCGATGGCCAACCTGCTCTATGACCTGGAAACCGGCACCTTCCTTGAACCCTATATCGGCGCCGGCCTGGGTGCCGTGAATACGGAGATGGCCAACGACAGCGAATGGGCCTTCGCCTACCAGGGCATCGCCGGCATGAGCTTCGAGGTCAATGACTGGGTCGAGCCCTTCATCGATTACCGCTATCTCGGCACGGCCGGTCTCCATTCCGATCCCCTGGGCTTGGATCTCGACGACGAGCTTACCAATCACACCATCCTGGCGGGCGTGCGTGTCACGTTGTGGCAGCCAGGCCGGGCGGCGGAAGCGGCGCCCGCGCCGGAACCCGCGCCCGAGCCGGTGTCCCAGGCGCCGCAATGCGGCAACTACATCGTGTTCTTCGAATTCGACAGCGCCGAGCTGACGCCTGAGGCCATGAACATCATCGGCCTGGCGGCGAGCGCGGCGCGGCAGTCAGGCTCCTGCAAGATCACGGTCACCGGCCATACCGACACCTCGGGTTCGCAAGCCTACAACGAGAACCTGTCCCAGCGCCGGGCGCAGAGCGTCGCGGCGGCGCTAATCGGCGATGGCATCGCCGAGGGCGAGATCGTCGTGCAATGGCGCGGCGAAGCCCAGCCCCTCGTCCCCACCGGCGACGGCGTCAAGGAAGCCCAGAACCGCCGCGTCACGATCGACATGATCTGAACGCTGGAGTCTCAATTCGCCGCGCAACGCGCCACGCCCGGCAGCACCGGCGCGGCCTGTTTCGCCACAAACGACGTCAGCTCCGCCGGCCGCTTCAGCGCCAGTACTTCGCCATAGAGCTTCTTCGTCGCGGCGCAGAAGGCGTTCTTGTCGCGTGAGCTGCGCTGCGAGGCCATATTGGCGAGCTGGGTGATGAATTTGTCGGTCTTCGCCGCAGCCTGGCTGCCATGCTCGCGCCTGAAATAGGCCTGCAGCGCCTTGCCGTCGCTGACCAGCTGCGGCCTAAAATCGCTGACGAACTTGTTGTAGCGCGCCAACTCGCCGCAACTCAGCGCCGACACCATCAGCTCGGTCTGAAACGCCCGCGTCTGCAAGGGCGGAAGATCCTCCGGCTTGGCGCAGGCCATGGCGCCCTGGGCCGCCGTGAACAGCGCCAGCGCCGCAAGCATCAACACCGTGCGGACTCGCCCTGGGATCATCGGGAAATCAAAGCCACCGCGGGATTAACAAGCCATGAATCAGCGGCGCAATGTTACACCGGCGTGCCGCCGGAGTCCGCGCTACTTGTCCGCTTCCTGCAGCGTCACCGCCGACAGGCCCCAGAGTTCCACCGGCTCGCGGTGGCCGCGGATAGTGTGGCTGCCCATCCGCACGAAGCCCTGCAGCAGATCGGCGCCGCCATCCCGCTTGACGGTTTCGATCACGGCGTCGCTGACCAGGATCGCTGTGTCGAGCGTGCGGGTGAGCCCCTCGAAGCGGCTGGCCAGGTTCACCGTCTCGCCGATCACCGTATGCTCGAACCGGCGCGCGCTGCCCACATTGCCCAGGGTCGCCTCGCCGTAATGCAGGCCGACGCCGATGCGGATCGGCCGCAGGCCCGCCTTGGCCCGTTCGCCGTTCCAGCGGTTCAGGCCGCGCACCAGGCAGCGGGTGCAGGCCAGCGCATTCGCCGCGTCATGGGGGCCGGGCCAGGGCGTGCCGAAGGTCGCCATCACGCCGTCGCCGATATATTTGTCCAGGGTGCCGTGATGGCCGAACACCGCTTCCTCCACCAGGGCATGGAATTGGCGCAGCAGCTCGATCACCTCGTTCCGCGGCATGGCGGAACTGGTGGCGGTGAAGTTGAAGATGTCGGCGAACAGCACGCCGATGGTCTGGGTGCGCACGGTATCCAGCTTGCCGCCGCTGCGCATCAGCTCGTCCACCATGTTGGGCGAGAAATGCCGCGCCAGCACGGCGCGCTGGCGGTCGCCGTCGGCAAGCTGCTGCTGGAATTTCTTGCGCTCGCTGATGTCGCGGATGATGGCAGTGAACAGCCGGCCCTCGGGCAGCGGCACCTCGGTCACCGTCAGTTCCACCGGGAAGACCGATCCGTCGGCGCGCTGCGCCTCCAGCTCGATGAGCTGTCCCAGCACATGGGGCTTGCCGGTGGCCATGTAGCGCTTCATGCCGTCGGTATGGGCCTGGCGCAGATGCTGCGGCACGATCAGGTCGCCGATCGGCTTGCCGAGGGACGCGTCCTCGTCCAGGCCGAACATGCGCGCTGCCGCCGGGTTGAGGCCGACCAGGCAGCCGGTATCGTCTGTCGTGACGATGGCATCCATGGCGGTGTTGAGGATCGAGCGCACGCGGGCCTCGCTGCGCCGCAGTGCCGTCTCCGCTTCCTTGCGGGCGGTGATGTCGGTGAGCGCGCCGACAAAGCCGGTGAAGACGCCGTCAGGGCTGAAGCGCGCCACCTCGGTTTCATGCACCCAGCGGTACTCGCCGTCATGGCGACGGACGCGATGCTCGAACGCCACATCCTCCTGCCGCGCCATGGCCTGCTGATAGAGATGGCTGGTGCGCGCCAGGTCATCGGGATGCACGTCCTTCTTCCAGTCCCAGCCGCCATTGGTCATGTCCTCGAGCGTGCGGCCGAAGAAATCCAGGAAGCCCCTGTTGGCGAACACCAGCTGGTCATGCTGGTCGATCATGCAGAGCAGCACCGGCGCGTCATCCGATAGCGTGCGCAGCTTGGCCTCGGCCAGCTTCACGTCGGTGATATCGCGCAGCGAGCCGACGATGCGTACCGGCTTGCCGTGGTCATCATAGACAATCATGCCGCGGGCGACGAACCAGCGCTCCGGCATGTCCGGCAGGCGCTGCCGGCCCTCCAGGCGGAACTTCCGCCGCTGCAACGCAAAGCGCAGGCGGAAATAGCGCCGCGCCGCCGTCACGTCCGCGGCGTCGAATTGCGACAGAAGCGCCGAGATCGAATGGCCGAGCGCACCGTCGGCCAGGCCGAGGATCTCGTGCAGCCGCGGCGAGAAATAGGCGCGGCCGGTGACCACATCCAGGTCCCAGAGGCCGTCATTGGCGCCGCGCGCCGCCAGCGCATAGCGCTGCTCGGAGAGGCGCAGGCGCTCGTCGGATTCCGTGCGCTCGATGGCGCCGGCAATCAGCGCCGCCGCGGTCTTCAGGATGCCGATCTCCAGCTCGCTCCAGTGGCGCTCATGCTCGCAATCGTCGAAGCCGAGGAAGCCCCACCAGCGGTCTCGCAGCAGGATCGGCACGGAGACGAAGGCCTTGGTCTGCTGCTCCTGGAAGATGCGCCGGTTCTCGCCGGTGACTTCCGACAAGGTCGCCTGGATCACTTCGCCGGCCTGGCGCCGCATCGACCAGTCGTCGAGCCGCCCGTCCTCCTCGACGATGCAGATATTGTTGTAGCGGGGATCGTCGCTCAGAGTCGCATAGCCTGGCGCCGCCCAGTCATAGCGGCAGCTTTCGCTGAGCCGCCCGTCGGGCCCGTCATGCACCTCGAACAGCGACACCCGGCTGACATCGGTCGCCGCCCCCAGCCGCGCCAGCAGCTCCTGGATGCCCGGCCGCCAATCCTGGGCGCCGATGATCTGGGTCGCGGCATAGCCGACGGCATCCAGCATCGCCGTGCGGCGCGCCAGCTCCTCGGCGGCATCGTCCCGTTCTAACCCGATCGATCTCGGCCATCGGCTGTCTCAGGGCCCTCGGGACAGGCTTACGCCTTTGTTATCTGTTCTGCTGATCGTGCCAGCGATAATAGCGTATCGCGGGTGCCAGGAACCAGGGATTGCCCCAGTAATAGGGCCGTCCGGGAAAGCTCAGCCCGTCCAGCGGCGTCGCGCCATCCTTCAGGCCCAGCACCTGGCGGCCCAGGCGCATGCCGAAATAGCTCGCCAGCGAAACGCCCGAACCGCAATAGCCCATGGCGTAATGCAAGCCGTCGCGCCGGCCGATATGGGGCATGGTGTCGAAGGTGTAGGCGACGAAGCCCATCCAGCTATGGCTGACCTTGGTGTCCTTCAATTCCGGAAACAGCCGCGCCAGTTCCTGGTGCAGCCGCGGCGCGCTCACCTTCGGATCAGTCTCCTTGTAGGCGACGCGCCCGCCGAACAGGATGCGCCGCTGATCGGGCGAAGCACGGTAGTAGTACACCAGCTTGCGCGTATCGCTGACGACACGGTTCCTGGGCATCAGCCGCTTCATCAATTCCGGCGCCAGCGCCTCGGTGGCGATGATGTAGCTGCCGATGGGTATGACGCGCCGGCGCAGCCAGGGGGTCAGTCCGCCGGTATAGCCGTTGGTGGCGACGATCACTTCGCGCGCCTGCACCGTGCCGCGGGGCGTGGTCAGGCGGAAGCTGCCGGGTGCGCCATCGATGGCGGTGACGGGGGTGCGCGGATGAACAGCCGCGCCGGCGGCCATGGCGCGGTCCAGCAGGCCCTGATGATACAGCGCGGGATCCAACGACGCATGGCGCGCGAACACGGCGCCGCCGAAATAGACATCGCTGCCCAGTTCGCTGCGCTGCTCGCCGCGGGGCACCATGTGGCATTCCACCTCCAACCCCTTCGGCTGGTTCTGCAGGCGGCGCGCCAGCGCCTCGTATTGCGCGGGATTATGCGCGGCATGGAAGCGGCCGACGCGGGCGAAACCGCAATCGATCTTCTCCGCCGCGATGAACTGGTCGAGCCAGTCCAGCGCGGTGTGGCCCTCCTTCAGGATGGCGAAAGCGCGCTCGCGGCCATGCAGTGCCGCCAGCTCCTCGAAGCTCGGCTTGAAGCTGGTGCTGACCTGGCCGCCATTGCGGGTGCTGCAACCCCAGCCCGCATCCTCGGCGTCGAGCACCAAGGTGCTGCGGCCGCCCCGCGCCGTCTCGATGGCGGCGCAGAGTCCGGTGTAGCCGGAGCCGACAACAGCGACGTCAGCCTGCGCCGGCAGCGACGATTCTGCCAGTCGGGGTCGTGGCGCGGCTTCCCACCAATAGGGACTGTTCCTATAATCGGCGGCAAATACCGCAGCATTTGATGTCATGTATTCGTCCGGGCCCGAATTGCCGTTTCTTTTGTTGGTTCAGTCATATGGTCAGACGGGAAGACAGTCAAAGAAATGTGTGGGAGGCCACGTATGCGCGAATCGCGTGCCGCCGGAGCAGCCATTCGATGGCGTGCCGTGGTCATAGCGCTTTTGACATCGGGCATTCTCGGCAGCGGCAGTGCCGCCGCTGTTGATATGAGCGACGCCGACTGCGACGATCTCGACATCTCGCTGGAGCCGGCAGCCGATTTCCGCTCCATTGAGTGCGAATCCGGGAGGATCGTGGCGGCATGGAAAAGGCAGGCGTGTCCTCGGCAATGATCGAAGGCCAGGACGCCCTGTCATTCATCGTCGTCTTTCACGACCGAGCCGGGAGTCACACCTATCTGCGGCTATCCGATCCCAGAGGGATTTTCAGCAGGGCTTTGGATCTCGATGTCGAGGGAAGCTGGGCCACCTCGAGCTTCGTCAGCAACCGGTTCACCGTCCGCACTTTCTTCGGCAATCTGGAGTCGCAGTCGGAGAAAGTGCCCTGCTTTGCCTTTTCCCGATTCATCCAACGTGTCGCCCACACCCCGGGCTACCGGCACATGGTCGGCGGCCTTTACTGCGAACTGGTTCCCAGCGACGAGCCGGTCACGCGGACCCGCATCGATCAGATGACCGCCAAGATCAAGGGCGACATGCTTTGATGGAGCGCCAGACATGACAATCCGCCTTCGCCATGCATTCGCCCGCCCGGCCGTCCCTATCGCGGCCGGTTGCGCCGCGGCTTTGTTGGTGGCCGGCTTCCTGCTCGGCAGCGGCCCTGCCGGCGCGGTCATGCGCGACACCGATTGCGACGGCCTCGACATCGCGCTGGAGCCGGCCGCCGATTTCCGCAGCATCGAATGCGAAGAGGGGCAGACCACCCAAGGCGGCGGGTCCGGCAATGTCGGCATGGCCTCGATCGAGGCGCAGGACGCCTTGTCGTTCATCGTGGTCTATCATGACCGGGCGGGCACGCGCACATATTTGACCCGCACCGACCCGAAGCAGTTGTTCGGCGATGGCCTCGATCTCGATATCGAGGATAGCTGGTCGGCCCTGAGTTCGGACAGCAACGGCTTCACCGTCAGGACCTTCTTCGGCAAGCTGAAATCGCTGTCGGAGAAAGTGCCCTGCTTCGCATTCTCCCGCTACACCGGCCATGTCGCGCATACCACGGGTTTCCGCCATATGGTCGGCGGCCTCTACTGCGAACTGGTTCCCAGCGATGAGCCGGTCACGGCAGCGCGCATCGACCAGATGACCGGCAAGATCAGGGGAGACATGTTTTGACGGCAATGCCCGGAACTGCGGCGGGCTGGCGTCGGGCCTGCCTGATGCTGGCGGCGATCCTGGCGGCCGCCGGTTTCAATTCTTCCGCCCGTGCCGGGAGTTGCGTCGACGTGCCATTCCGGATGGCCGAAAGCTTTCAGGCCAAGATCGTGGAATGCGACGGCGTCTGGGCGGCGCACTACATCGTTGCCCGCGGCGATCGTTTCAAGCTGTATCTGGAAGCCCATCTCCAGGGCTCGTACTGGTATCAGCCGGTGAAGGCTTACTTCGCGGATTCCGCATCCTTCGATGGCACGTCGGACTGGGGCGATGAACAGGACGCGGACCGGCGATTCGACTACGCCACCTTTCGCGGCGATCTGCTGGATGACAATGCTGGCGTGCTGTCCTGCGTGGCCATCACCCGCCACTCATCGCCGTATATGGGCCGCGGCCTGATCGCGCAGCATCTGATCGCCGGCATCTATTGCGATGACTCCTACGGCGCGGCGCCGATACCGGACGCGCGCATCAACGAGATCATCGACGCCATCGAATTCGATTTCGAATAGCGGTCAGGTCTTGACCGCCCGCCAGCCGATGTCGCGGCGGCAGAAGCCCTGGGGCCAGTCGATCAGATCCACCGCTTCATAAGCGCGCGCCTGGGCCTCGGCGATGGTGGCGCCGGTGGCGGTAACCGCGAGGACGCGGCCGCCGTTGGCCAGCACGGCGGCGTTCGGCCCGGGCTTGGTGCCGGCATGGAACAGCATGACATCGGGCAGCGCCGCCGCCCGTTCGAGGCCGCGGAGGACGGAGCCCCGCTGATAGCTGTCGGGATAGCCCTTGGCGGCCATGACCACCGTCAGCGCCGCCCTATCCTGCCAGCGCAGATGGAAATTCTTGAGGACGCCGTCATGGCTGGCGATCAGCGCCGGCAGCAGGTCGGACATCAGCCGGGCGCACAGCACCTGGCATTCGGGATCGCCGAAGCGGACATTGTATTCCAGCAGCTTCGGTCCCTCTGATGTCAGCATGAGCCCGGCATAGAGCACGCCCTTGAACGGCCGGCCCTCGGCTTTCATCGCCGCCACCGTCGGCTCGATGATCATGCGCATCACGTCGGCGACCACCTTGTCGGTGACGACAGGCGCCGGCGAATAGGCGCCCATGCCGCCGGTGTTCGGCCCCTTGTCGCCGTCGAAGGCGCGCTTGTGGTCCTGGGCCGAGGCCAGGGGCAGGGCGGTCTCGCCATCGACGAGGACGAAGAAACTGGCCTCCTCGCCCTCGAGAAACTCCTCGATCACCACTTCCTCGCCGGCCTCGCCGAATTGGCCGCCGGTCAGCATTGAGTCCACGGCGGCCTCGGCTTCGGCCACCGTCTCGGCGATGATCACGCCCTTGCCCGCGGCCAGGCCATCGGCCTTCACGACAATGGGCGCGCCCTTCCGGCGGATGAAATCCTTCGCCGCCTTGGCCTCGGTGAAGCGGCCATAAGCGGCGGTGGGAATGCCGTATTTGGCGCAGAGATCCTTCATGAAGGACTTGGAACCCTCCAGCGCCGCCGCCGCCGCCGTGGGGCCGAACGACTTGATGCCGGCCTCGGTCAGCCGGTCCACCAGCCCCAGCACCAGCGGCGTCTCCGGCCCGACGACCACGAAATCGATCCGCTCGCGCCGGGCGAACTCCACGATGGCGGGGATGTTCTCGGCGGCGATGGACACGCACTCCGCCTCGCCGGCGATGCCGGCATTGCCCGGCGCGCAGTACAGCTTGTCGCAGAGCGGCGAGCCCGCGATCGCCCAGCACAGCGCATGCTCGCGCCCGCCGCCGCCCACCACCAGAATACGCATGGATGGAAATCTCCCAGGGTCTTCGCGCTGTGTTTAGCAGACCGCGGCGGCGGGGCAAGGCGAGGGTGGTGGGCCTTACAGGCGCCATCGCAAAGTATGGGACAGGCCAGCTCGCCTCGCGAACCGGCCCGCCCAAGCCTATTTCCGCAGTGTGACGTTGAATATGGTGATGTTTCCAGTTTTTGCGTATGGATTTCGATTTGACCGCAGGTAGCCATAGGCGCCGAGGAGCACCAGGATGGTGGCCACGGAAAACAGGCCGTAAGCGAAGAATCTGGACAGATCAGGCAGCAAAAGTGGTATAATAGCGGCCATAATGCCGACACCGACGCTGATCAATTCCTTGGGCATGAGGGCTGTCTCCTTCCCGACTCTGCTTGCGGTTCATAGGCATATCGTCATGGCATCTTATTTACGTACAATACTACGTATTATACATAATTCGGGGGGCAATTTCGTGGTAACGGCGCCCGCCGTTTTCCTGTGGTCACCATCCCGCTGGACGAAGCGGAGGCTTGTTTTCCAGCGATTCCCCGCTGGACATGGGGTCCATCGCTCGGATTCCGACTTCGCCGCTGGACGAGCGTCCCGCGGGACTGCTGCCGGCCGGCCGTCGGTGGGGTAGGATAGCCCTATGAGCGATTCGATCATTGCCGCCCCCATCCCCGGCAGCAACATGCCGGAATTCACCGTCAGCGAGATCAGCCAGGCGGTGAAGCGCACCCTCGAAGGCAACTTCGAGCGCATCCGCGTGCGGGGCGAGGTGTCGAAGCCGAACTACCACAGCTCCGGCCATCTCTATTTCAGCCTGAAGGACGAGGGCGCGGTCATCGACGCCGTCTGCTGGCGCGGCACCGTCGGGCGCCTGCGGTTCCGGCTGGAGCATGGCATGGAGTTGGTGGTGACCGGCCGGGTCAGCAGCTACCCCGGCAGCTCCAAGTACCAGATCGTCATCGACCAGGCCGAGCTGGCCGGCGAAGGCGCGCTGCTGAAGATGCTGGAGGAGCGGCGCAAGCGCCTGGCCGCCGAAGGCCTGTTCGACGAAGCGCGCAAGCGGCCGCTGCCCTACCTGCCCGAGGTGATCGGCGTCATCACCTCGCCCACCGGCGCGGTCATCCGCGACATCCTGCACCGGCTGGCGGATCGCTTCCCGCGCCATGTGCTGCTCTGGCCGGTGGCGGTCCAGGGCGACAACGCGGCGGCCCAGGTGGTGGCGGCCATCGCCGGCTTCAACCGGCTGCAGCCCGGCGGCCCGGTGCCGCGGCCGGACCTGATCATCGTCGCCCGCGGCGGCGGCAGCCTGGAAGACCTGATGCCCTTCAACGACGAGGCGGTGGTGCGCGCCGTGGTGGCCAGCGGGATCCCCCTGATCTCCGCCGTCGGCCATGAGACCGACACCACCCTGATCGACTTCGCCAGCGACCGCCGGGCGCCGACCCCCACGGCGGCGGCGGAGATGGCGGTGCCCGTGCGCAGCGAATTGCTGGGCGAGATCGGCGAGAACGGCTTGCGGCTGGCGCGCGCGGCGCAGCGGCTGATCGCCGAGCAAAAGATGCGGCTGGAGGGGCTGGCGCGCGGCCTGATCCATCCGGCGCGGCTGCTGGAGGACATGGCCCAGCGCCTCGATGGCTGGACCGAGCGGCTGGGCGCAGAGCGTCAGAGGATTCTTCTCGGCGCGAGCCGAGCTGGTGTCGCGCGCCAGCGCCCGCCTGGTGACGCCGCAACAGCTCATTCATCAGAAGCACCTGCAGCTCGCGGAAGCTGCGTCGACCTTGCGCCAGGATACGCAACGGGTATTGGCGGTGAAGCACCAGCGTTTCGCCGGCGCAGTGGCGCTGCTGCGGCCGGAAGTGCTGGAGAACTTGATGCAGCGTGGACGCCTGCGGCTCGAGTCCCTGGCGGGCCTGTTGGACAGCTACTCCTATGAACGGGTGCTGGCGCGCGGCTTCGTGTTGGTGCGCGACGCCGCCGGCCATGCCGTTTCTCCGGCCAAGTCAGTGACAGCGGGCGCGGCCTTGCGCCTGCAATTCGCCGACGGCCAGGTACCGGTGACCGCGACCGGCGGCGCCGACAAGCCGCCACCTGCCTCAACGCCGCCCTCATCCTCGCCCGCGCCGAAGCGCAAGCCCGACGACAAGCAGGGCTCGCTGCTATGACGCTGGCGCGCCGCACATTGCTGGGATTGATGGCGATGCTGCCTGCCGCTCTGGCCCCGCGTCGGGGCCGCGCCGCGATGCCGCTCGACGGCGACTTCATCCAGGGCGGTTTGCTGGTGGGCCAAGCCGATGCGGGTAGCAAGGCGGCGCTCGATGGGACCGATATCAAAGTCTATGGCGATGGCCGGTTCCTGCTCGGCTTCGGCCGCGATGCGGCGGCGAAAGCGCTGCTGAAAGTGACGATGGCCGGCGGCGTGGTCGAAGCCCGCGAGCTCGCGATCGCGCAACGTCAGTACGAGATCCAGCGAATCAACAACCTGCCGCAGAACCAGGTCGAACCCTCGGAAGCGGAACTGGCGCGCATCAAGACCGAGCGCGAGCGCATCGCCGTCGCCAAGCAGCGGCAGACGCCGGCAGCCTTCTTCGATGAAGGCTTCGACTGGCCGGTCACGGGCCCGATCAGCGGCGTCTATGGCAGCCAGCGGGTGCTGAACGGCCAGCCGCGCCAGCCGCATTTTGGCGTGGACGTGGCGGCTTCGACAGGCACGCCGCTGAAGGCGCCGGCCGGCGGCGTGGTGTCCCTGGCGGATTCAGACCTGTTCTTCACCGGCGGCACGGTGATGCTGGACCACGGCTACGGCCTGACCTCGATCTTTGCCCATCAGAGCAAGATCGAAGTGAAGGAAGGCGACAAGCTGGCGAAGGGCGATGTGTTCGGCCTATTGGGCGGCACCGGCCGCGTCACCGGCCCGCATCTCCACTGGGGAATCTATCTCGGCACGATCCCCCTGGACCCGCAGCTCCTGGTCCCGCCGATGCCGAGTTAACGCCCGGCCACGTGCCGTTTTGGGGCAGGCGTTGAAGTCGCTTGCCGCTTCACGCCTTCGGCCGCCGTTTCGATGGCGCCGAAAAGGTCCTGCATCTGGTGGTCGACGGTGCCGAGCGCGGCGCTGACCTGCTCCACCAGGGTGGCGTTCTTCTGGGTGACCGTTTCCATCTGGGTCACCGTGTCGTCGACCTG
Organism: uncultured Alphaproteobacteria bacterium; assembly: GCA_963851215.1. Lineage (GTDB taxonomy): Bacteria > Pseudomonadota > Alphaproteobacteria > Dongiales > Dongiaceae > DATKFM01. Next base: position 544,620 of record CAWKOG010000016.1, on the reverse strand, counting down.
CTGCACGCCCATGGATTGCTCGCGGCTGGCCGAGGCGATTTCCGAGACGATGTCGGCGACGCGCTTCACCGCATTGCCGATATCCGACAGCGTCGTGCCGGTCTTGTTGACGAGGTCGACGCCCTTGCGCACCTGATTGGAGCTTTCAGCGATATGGGACTTGATCTCCTTCAGCGCTTGGCGCGCTGCGCTGCGCCAGGGCCCGCACTTCGGCGGCCACCACGGCAAAGCCGCGGCCCGCATCGCCGGCGCGCGCGGCTTCGACCGCGGCGTTGAGCGCCAGCAGGTTGGTCTGGAAGGCGATCTCCTCGATCAGCACCACGATCTCGGCGATGCGCCCCGACGACGACTCGATATGACCCATGGCTTCGACGGCCTCTGCCGCCACCTGGCCGCTGCCGTCGGCGGCGGAACGGGCGTCGAGCGCCAGCTGGTTGGCCTGCTGCGCGTTGCCGGCATTCAGCTTCACCGTCACCGAAGCTGCCGGATGGCCGCGGCCATCTCTTCCAGGCTCGCCACCTGCTCTTCGGTGCGGGCGGACAGGTCGGTGGCGCCGCTGCTCAGCTTGGCGGTGCTCGCCTTGATGGCGGCGATGCTCTCGGTGGCCTGATCGACGACGCGGCCGAGCTGCTCCGACGCATCCCGGAGCTGGGCGTTGGCATGCTGCAATTCGTCTTCCGTGCTCTTGATGTCGGTCACGTCTTGCAGGCGTGCCGATGTATTGCACCACCTTCCCGGTATGATCGCGCACCGGCTCGGCGATTTCCCGCGCATAACGCAGGTTGCCGCGCTGGGTCACCATGCGGAAGCTCAGGTCCCAGCCGCGGTTGGCCGCGGTGTTCTCCGTGATCGTGCGGTCATAGCGCGCGCGGTCGTTCGGATGGATGGTCTGGAGGATCTGATCGTGTTTGCAGATCTCCGCCATGTAGTGCTCGACGGTGGTTTCGTGGGCCTTGGCCAGCTCCTCGCCGATCTCCAGCATCCGGCCGTCAGCGGGATCCCAGACCCAATGGCCGACCTTGCTGATCCGCGCGGCCATCTGCAGGATCCTGGTCTTGTCGATGGCAGTCGCCTCAGGCGCGGGTTTCGCCGCGGCTGGCGCGCTCACGATCTGCGGCGCCGGCCTGGCGCCCGTCGCGACGGGCTCAGCGGTATCTCTGGCAAAAAGCTTGCGCCACATCGGCGGTTGGCCCTGGTTGCGAGCGATGATCTTTTTCGAGCGAATCCCCACAGCGGCCGCGATCGCAGCCACCCTGCAATAGGTAATGAGGAATGCTTAAGAGGCTGTTAACTCGCCGCCGCCGCAGTGCCTTACTGCTGGACTTCAATCTCCAGGTTCATCTGCGGATGGATAAGGCAAGTGGCCTCGAAGATCCCGGCTTCGGTGAATTGCAGCGCGGCCTCGGTGCCCGGTTCCATCGTGCCGGAATTGAAGCTCATGCTGCCGCCGCTGACGATGACGTTGTGATAGCGGTTGTCGTCGTTCACGAAGACGAGCTGCTCGCCGGAATTCAATGTCACATGCTCGGGATCGAATTGCAGGCCGCGCTGGGAAATGCGGCGAAGTCCCGCCGTGGCGCCGGTGACTTCAGCATCCGGCAGGCCGCCGATCTGCATTGCCGGCCCGTCGCTGGTCAGCGCTTTCATGAATTCGACAAGGTCAGCTTTTTCGGCGTCGGTGAGGCCGATGTCCCGCATATCGCGCGCCAGCGTTGCCCGCTTCACGAACCGGCCGTTGTAGTGATCGACAACGGCCTCGAGGGTTGCCACCGAGCCATCATGCATATAGGGCCCGCGCTCCGCGACGTTGCGCAGCGTCGGCGTCTTGAAGGCGAAATCCAGCTTCGCGATATTGAGGACCGCGCCGCGGCCCCGATCATCGCCGGGCAGCCCGATATCCTGGAAGGAATTGTCGGTAAAATTCCACCCGGAGTGACAGGCCGCGCAGTTACCCTTGCCCGCGAATACCGTATAGCCCCGCTTGGCGCTCTCGCTGATGGCGGACTTGTCGCCGGCGATCCACCGGTCGAACGGCGCCTCGGCGGAAACGATGGTACGCACATAGGTCGCAAGGGCCCGGGAAATCGTCTTTTCGTCGACCGTCGGCGACTCCGGAAATGCCTCGGTAAAAAGCTGCTGATACTCCGTCGACGCCGACAGCTCGCTCACCAGCTGTTCCATCTGCTGGCCCATCTCGCGCGGGTTCTGCATGGGCCCGAGCACCTGTTCTTCGAGGGTCTTGGCCCGGCCGTCCCAGAAGTAAAGGTTGCCCCAGGCCATGTTCCAGAGCGTCGGCGTGCGCCGGGGGAGCGGCATGCCGTCGAGGCCCATGGCCGTGGGAACGCCATCTTGCCAGTTATTGGTCGGCTGGTGGCAGGTGGCGCAGGAGCTTTGATTGTTGCCGGAGAGGATCGGATCCATGAACAAATGTTCGCCCAGGCGGGCCATTGCGGCGTCGTACGGGCTGTCCTCTGGAAACGGCACGGTGTCCGGGCGGCGGAACTCCGCCTTCATTGTCTCGGGATCGACCGACGTAATGGCAACGGCTGTTGCCGCGCCGCCGGTCAGAATTGCCCCGAGAATGCACAACGGAAGCACACGTCGCATCAAATCACGCTGCAGCATATCAAGTCCCCCAGGCCGGTACGTTTTGAGTTCGCCAAACCGGTACGCTCAGCTTTGTCTAATACCGTAAGACAGTTAACCAACATCTAAGATGACGAAGGACTTACCGTGGCCGGGCGAAATAATAGCTTTCAGCGGTGCCGTAACGTTTAGGCGTTCGTTAACCAGTTCCGGCATACATGGATGGCGATTTGTCGACCGTATGACGGCATGCGGACGGTCGCCCTTACCCACGAGGCTGGGGACCTCAAGATACGATGCCACTTTTCAACCGCGGTACCGCAGGCGGCATAGCAGTCCAACGCTGGGCGGGCTTCAAGACTCTGGACCTCATCTACTTCGCCCTGGCGGCGATGGTAATCGCCACGATTTGCGGCGGGCTGTACCTCAATCAATTCATGACCGGCCTCTATGGCCAATCGGTCAGCATGACCCAGAATCACGCGGGTTATCTGGCGACCTTTCTCGACCTGGGCGACCTGGCGCAGAAGGTCAACGCCCCCGCGAACGACGTCTTCGAAAGCCACGCCATCGACGCCGAAGAGAAGAAGCGCGACACCGCCCTTGCCGCTTTCAATCAACGGCTGGCTGAGTTCCGGCAGGAAATGGCGCAGAAGACGACCGCCGAAGGCAAGTTCGTCATGCATGCCATCGACCAGGTCGCTGCTTCCATGGAGGTCATGAACGGTTCCGCTGACATCGTCTTTGCGCGTTATCGCAAAAGCCAGTTCGGCGAGGCGGCTGCACAGATGGCGGCAATGAACCGGACATATGCCAGTATCACGCGCACGATCGCCGAGGCCTCGCGCACCATTCAGGATATGCAGTTCGCCGTCTTCCACGATCAACTGCAGACCGTGAACGGGCAAACCGTGGCGCAATACATTGTCGGCTCGATCATCGTTCTCATCGTCGGCGCCGTCGTGTTCCTTGGTCATCGCATACGGCGCGCCCAAGGGGCCGCGGAAGAGGAACGCCGCCGCTTTCAGGAAGACATGGCCGTGTTCGCCGAGGCCGCGGCCGCCGGGGACCTGTCGAAGCGGGTCGATCTCTCGGGCCGCGGCGGCGTCATGCTGCAGTTGGGCGAGGGCATAAACCGTTGGGCGGATGCCGTGGCCAAGGTGCTGGAGGACGTGATGCGGATGACCTCGGCGCAGCAGGCCGAGGAGGAACGCCGTCGCTTCCAGGAAGACCTGGCGGTATTCGCCGAGGCCGCGGCGGCGGGCGATCTGTCGCGGCGGGTGGATCTGTCGGGACGCAGCGATGTCATGCTGAAACTGGGCGAGGGGATGAATTGCTGGGCGGATGCTGTGGCGACGGCGCTCGCCGAGGTCGTGACGGTCATGTCGGCGCTGGCTGACGGCGATCTCTCCAAGCGGGTGAACGGCGCCTATACCGGCGAAATGCTGCGCCTCAAGGCCGATACCAACGGGACGGCGGAAAAGCTGGCGGCGATCGTCGAGCAGACGGTCGAAGGCATGACGGCCATCAAGGGCGCGACCAATCAACTGGCGACGGGCGCCGTGGATCTTTCCTCGCGCACCGAGGAACAGGTGGCCGGCCTGGAGGAGATGGCGGCCGCGATCCGGCAGCTTTCGACGACGGTGAAGCAAAACTCCGGCAATGCGCAGCAGGCCAACCAGCTTGCCCTGGACGCGCGGTCGGCCGCGGAGGGCAGCAGCCAGGTGGCGATGGCCGCCGTGGAAGCCATGAGCCATATCGAAACGTCATCGGGCCGCATCGCCGAGATCGTCACCCTGATCGAGGAAATTGCATTCCAGACCAATCTGCTGGCTCTGAATGCGGCGGTGGAAGCGGCACGCGCCGGCGATGCCGGCCGCGGCTTTGCCGTAGTCGCCAGCGAAGTGCGCGGCCTGGCGCAGCGCAGCGGCCAGGCGCTCAAGGAGATCAAGACACTCATCGGCGAAAGCACCGGCCAGGTGCGCAAGGGCGTCGACCTTGTCAACAAGACCGGCGCCACCCTGTCCGATATCGGCGGCGCGGTGAAGCGCGTGGCTGACATCGTGGCGGAAATCGCCTCCGCCAGCAGCGAGCAGGCGGACGGGGTGCAGCAGGTCGACGACATGGTGACGCAGATGGAATTGGTGACTTAGAAGAACGCGTCACTGGTCGAAGAATTGACCGCGTCGCTCTCCTCGGTGGACCGCCAGGTGGATGGGATGCTGGAGGTCGTATCGTTCTTCCACGTCGCTCCTGCCGGCGCGCATGAGCTTCAGACCGGACTCGGCAAACGCCTCGGCACGGCGCCACAGTCCGGCGTCAAGCAAACGGCTGCAGATTTCCCAGAAACTGTTCGGCCGAGCGCGGCCAGGAATAGGTAAGGGCGACCGCGCGGCAACGCTCCGGCGCGATGTCGAGGGCGCGGCGGGCAGCGTCGGCAAGGTCGTTGCTCAGGACACCGGCGCCGGTGCCATCCACCACATCCAACGGCCCCGGCACCGGATAGGCCGCGACCGGCAGGCCCGAGGCCATGGCCTCCAGCAGCACCAGGCCGAAGGTGTCGGTGCGGCTGGGAAAGACGAAGACGTCGCAGGCGGCGTAGTAGGCGGCCAGCTCCTCGCCCTGTTTTTCACCGGCGAAGTGGACATCAGGATATTTGCGCCGCAGGTCCGGCAGTAGCGGCCCGTCGCCCACCACGACCTTGCTGCCCGGCAGATCGAGCTTCAAAAACTCCTCGAGATTCTTCTCCACTGCGACGCGGCCGACGCAGAGATGGATCGGCCGTGGCAGGTCGAGGAACGATTTATCCCCGGGCCGGAACAGCTTGACATCGACACCGCGCGACCAGCGCTTCACCCGCGTGAAGCCGCGGGATTCCAGTTCCGTCTGGATCGAACCCGTCGCCACCATCACTCCATGGGACGGCGCATGGAACCGGCGCAGCGTGCGATAGCTCCAGGACACGGGAATGCGGAATCGCGCCTCGATATACTCAGGAAAGCGCGTGTGATAGGCCGTCGTGAAAGGCAAGCCACGCTTGCGGCAGTAGCGCCGCGCCGCCTGGCCCAGCGGCCCCTCGGTGGAGATATGGATCGCCGCGGGTTGCAACGCCTCGATCATCGCCGTCAGCTTGCGCGCCGGCAGCAGCGCCAGCCGGATCTCCGGATAAGTCGGGCAGGCCATGTTGTGGAAGAGATCCGGCGAGAAGACATGGACCTCATGGCCCAGGCCGCACCAGCTCCTCGCGCGTGCGGGTCAGCGTACGCACCACGCCGTTCACCTGAGGCTGCCAGGCGTCGGTGACGATGAGAATGCGCATCAGGACGCGGTGACTTTTTGCGCCATATGGAAGAACGAGATCTTGCGCACCGCCGGCCAGTCGATGATCTCCAGCCGGCCGTCGCGATGCTCCACCAGCGCCGTGCAGCTCTCCACCCAGTCGCCGTCGTTGCAGTAGAGGATGTCACCGATCCTGCGGATCTCCGCCTTGTGGATATGGCCGCAGATGACGCCGTCGACACCGCGCCGCTTCGCCTCTTCGGCGACGGCATGCTCGAAACTGCTGATGAACTCGACCGCGTTCTTGACCTTGTGCTTGAGATAGGCAGAGAGCGACCAGTAGTCGTAGCCGCAGAAATGGCGCAGCTCATTGTACCAGTGATTGATGGTGATCATCGTGTTGTAAGCGCGGTCGCCGAGGAAGGCGAGCCAGCGCGCATAGCGCACGATGCCGTCGAAGGCATCGCCATGGAGGATGAGGAATCGCCGGCCGTCGGCCATCTCATGCACCGCTTCCGGCAGCACGGTGATGCCGCCGAACTGCATCTCCACATAGTCCCGGAACGGTTCGTCATGATTCCCCGGCACGAAATAGACCCGTGTTCCCTTGCGCGCCTTGCGCAGCAGCTTCTGCACCACGTCGTTGTGGCTCTGGGTCCAGTACCAGCTCCGCCGCAGGCGCCAGCAATCGACGATGTCGCCGACCAGGTAAAGGTACTCGGATTCGTTGTGCCTGAGGAAATCCAGCAGTAAGTCGGCCTTACATCCTCGGGTTCCCAGATGAATGTCCGATATCCAGATGGAGCGGTAGCGGTTGATCGCTGACGTGTCATTCATGGCAATTGATGGTTCCTGCGCGAGCCATCCCTGCCACGGTCTTTAGCGGCTAATTGTTGCAGTTATAAGCGGTTAACAGCGAGTTTTAACGGCAACCCAGAGATTTCATCGAACCTTCATGCATCTGCCGCCGGATCATCATGGAGTTGACATGCAATGGCGATACAGGCTGACGGCACGCAGATGAATGACGGCATATCAAGCGCCTATCCGGAGTCCGGCCGGTCACAATCCAAGCGGGTGCTTGTCGTCTTCAATCCGAAGGCAGGCCGGCGGCGGCTGGGCAAGTTGCGGCGGACCATCGCTGCGATGCGGCTCACCGGCGCGGAAGTCGAGTTGCTGGCAACGGAGGCCCGCGGCGATGCGGAGCGCCTGGCGCGGGAAGCTTGCGTCGGGGTAAATGGCTTTGCCGCGCTCGATCTGCTGGCCATCGCCGGCGGCGACGGCACGATCAACGAGGCCGTGAACGGTTTGATGTCGGTCTCCGGCGCGGGTGCGACGTCAGCGCTGCCGCTCTGCATCGTGCCGCTGGGCACGGCCAATGTATTGGCGCGGGAGATCGGTCAGCGCTTCTCGCCGGCGGTGGCGGCAAAGACCGCCCTGAACGGTGAACAACGGCAAGTCTATCTCGGCCAGGCCAACGGCCGCTGCTTCACCATCATGGCGGGTGCCGGGTTCGATGCCCATGTGGTGGCCAATGTCAGCACGGCGCTGAAACAGCGCATCGGCAAGCTGGCCTATGTCTGGGAAGCCTTCCGGCAACTCTTTCTCTTTCCCTACGGCCGCTATCGCGTGACCGTCGATGGCAAGACGTATGACGCCGCCTCCGTCGTCGTCGCCAAGGGCCAACTCTATGCGGGTCCCTATGTCGCAGCACCTGAAGCGCGGCTGGAACTCGCCGGAATTCCAGGTCTGTTTGTTCCAGCGCGGCGGCCGCTGGAACGCCATCCGCTACGCGCTGGCTCTGACGCTCGGTTTATTGCCACGCCTCAAGGACTATCGGATCGTCAGCGGCCGCGAGGTGCGGATCGAGGGTCCTGCCGGCGATCCCGTGCAAGGCGACGGCGATATCATCGCCCATCTGCCGGCGGAAATACGCCTGGCGCCGGTCTCGCTTTCCCTGATGGCGCCGGCGGCGGTCCTGCCCCGCTAAACCCCTAGCACCGCCATGATTGCGCCGCGATCCGGCCGCGGCTTGGCCAGGGAATCGATACAGGCTCCCCGCCTCCGACATGAGCGGGGAATACCATGGCCAACCACTACGATCTCGCCATCGCCGGCGGCAGTTTCGCCGGGCTGATCTGCGCCCGCTCGGCGGCATTGCGGGGGCTACGGACCCTGGTGCTGGAACGGCAGCCAGCGCCGGGCGCGCGGGTGCGCACCACCGGCATCCTGGTCAAGGAGGTGGCGGAGCGTTGGGAAGTACCGTCCCGCCTCGTTCGGCGCATCCGCGGCGTGCGGCTCTATGGGCCGTCCTTGGCCCATATCGATCTGAGCTCGCCCGGCTACTACTTCCTGGCCACGGACACCGCGCGGCTGATGACCTGGTTCGCGCGGGAAGCGGGGCAGGCGGGCGCGGAGCTCCGTTTCGGCCGCGCCTATGCCGGCGCGCAACGGCAGCCCGACGGCCTCGAGCTGTTGGGCCTGAACGCCCGGGCGCGCTTCCTGGTGGGCGCCGACGGGCCGCGCTCGGCGGTGGCGCGGGATTTCGGGCTCGGCCGGAACCAGCAGTTCCTCACGGGAATCGAGGGCGAGTATGTAGGCCTCCGCGGCCTGGACCCGGATGTCCTGCATTGCTTCATCGACCGCCGGATAGCGCCGGGCTACATCGCCTGGGCCTTCATCGGCATGCATGGCATTGCCCAGATCGGGCTCGCCTGCCGCGCGCCGGTGAAGCCCGACCTGCCGGCGCTGATGGCCAAGCTGGGCCGGTTGTTCGATCTCGATGGCGCGCGGCTGATTGGCCGGCGTGCCGGCGTGATCCCGGTCGGCGGGCGGGTCAGGAAATGGTTCGGCGATCGCCTGCTGCTGGTGGGCGACGCGGCGGGGATCGTTTCGCCGCTGACGGCCGGCGGCATCCACACGGCGCTGGAGTCCGGTTGGCGCGCCGCTCATGCCATCGCCGACCACCTGTCTGAAGGCGCGCCACACCCGGCGCAGACGCTGGGCGACGCCTATCCGCGCTTCCTCTGGAAAGGCGCGCTGCGACGACTGCTGGATGCGGCACCGCCGGATTGGCTGGCGGACGCACTAATCGCCACGCCGCCGCTGCGAGCGGCAGCGCAGGCGGTCTATTTCCATCATCGCGGCCTGATGTCGGCGCGCGCCTGGCGCGATCTCTGGCAGGCGGAAACCCGGCGCCGGGCGAAGGGCGGCTGAATAGCGGGGGTTGTCCGGCTGGTGCGCCTCGTCTTGACTGAAGGCCTCAAACTCGCTCCCGCGGAGGCCGGCCATGTTCGAACACCACACCGCCAAGCTGTTGCCCTACGACCTCTGGGTCCGCCGCCTGCTGCGGTTCAGCGGCCTGGGCGCTGCAATCATCGCCTTCGGCCTGGGCTCGGGAACGCTGGGCTATCACTACTTCGCGGGCTTCGGCTGGCTGGATTCGGCGCTGAATGCATCGATGATCCTGACGGGCATGGGTCCCGTGGATCACGTCGACGCGGCGGGCGGAAAAGTTTTCGCCATCGTCTATTCGCTGTTCAGCGGCATCGTGTTCCTGGGAACCGCCGCCATCGTCATCGCGCCCTGGCTGCACCGATTTCTGCACCGCCTGCATGCCGATGAACAGGATCAGTGACTCGAAACTCCCGCCACCGTCATGCCGTCGACGCGGATAGTCGGCGCGTCGGTGCCATGGCGGAACTCCAAATCGCTGGCCGGCGCCAAATTCAGGAACATGTCCGTGAGATTGCCGGCGATGGTGACTTCGCTGACCGGATAAGTCAGCTCGCCATGCTCGATCCAATAGCCGCCGGCGCCACGGCTGTAGTCACCGGTGATGCCGTTGACGCCCATGCCGATCAGCTCGGTGACATAGAAACCGTTCAGGACGCCGCCGATCATCTCCTGCGGCGACAGCTTGCCGGCCGCCATGTAGAGATTGGTCAGCGAAGGCGAGGGCGGTGACGAGGTGCCGCGGCTGGCATGGCCGGTGCTCTTCAGGCCGAGCTGCCGCGCCGAGCGCAGATCCAGCACCCAGCCGGTGAGCACGCCCTGATCGATCAGGGCGCGGCGCTGGTTCGCCAAGCCTTCGCCATCGAACGGCTTGGAGCGCAAGCCGCGTGGCCGGTGCGGATCGTCGATGATGCTGACATCGGCGCCGAAGATGCGCTGATTCAGCTTGTCCTTGAGGAAGCTGGTGCCGCGGGCGATGCCGGCGCCGTTGATAGCGCCGGCCAGATGGCCCACCAGGCTGCTGGAGATGCGCGGGTCGTAGATGACAGGCACTTTCGCCGTCGCCGCCTTGCGCGGATTGAGCCGGCGCACCGCGCGCTCGCCGGCACGCTGGCCGACGACGGCGCCGTCCTCGAGATCGGCGCCGTGAACAGCGGTGACATAATCGTAGTCGCGCTCCATCGCCGTGCCTTCGCCGGCGATCACGGAGACGCTGAGCCCGTGATGCGAAGACTCATAGCTGCCGGTGAAGCCATTGCTGGCCACCATGGTCACCGCACCGCGGCCCCAGCCGGCATCCGCGCCTTCGGAATTTGTGATGCCCTTGACCGCGCGCGCCGCATCCTCGGCGGACCGCGCGCGTTCGCGCAGCGCTGCTGTCGATGGCTCGACGGGATCGCAGATGTCCAGCGTCTTCGGATAGTCGCGCACCAGATCGGCGGGGTCGGCCAGGCCGCAGAAGGGATCCTCGGGCACGCTGCGCGCCATGGCGACGGCGCGGGTCACCAGCTCGTTCAGCATGGTGGCGGAAATGTCGGTTGTGGAGACGATGGCCTGGCGCTTGCCGACGAAGACGCGGAGGCCGAGATCGCGGCTTTCTTCGCGCTCGAGTTTTTCCGGATTGCCGAGACGTTGACTCAGCGACAGGGACGCGCTGTCGAACAGCACCGCATCGGCGGCATCTGCGCCGGCCTTGCGGGCGCGCTGCACCAAGTCTTCCAAAAGATTGCGGGGATCGGCTGATGGCGACGGGGATTGTTTGGCGGCCGGTGCAGCCATGCGGGGCTCCATTTCCTTCGATACCGGCCTTAAGTGGCGCGCAGGGGCCGATAAAGCAAGGGCGGAGAGCGCCTAGCGCAGGGCGATCCGCAGCACCGGCAATTGCCGGTCGGGTCCGACGTCGGAAGCCTGGGAACCGACCCGCTGCGCGCCGAGCCGGCGATAGAAGCCTTCGGCATTCGGATCGGCGACGATGGTGAGAGTCGCGTGGCCGAGCTCGCGCGCCAGGGCGACGGCATGATCCATCAGCGCGCGGCCGACGCCGCGGCCGATGAATTCGGGATCGACGAACATGTAGTCGAGGCCGACGCCCTCGGGCAGCGGCTCGAAGCCGTAGAAGCCGGCGATGCGGCCATCGATCTCCGCCACGTAATGGGGCTGCGTCTCGACATTGGCCTCCTTCACCTGCATGGCGATGCGGCAGCGGGCCAGGAACGCCGCGTCGTAGCCCCACAGCGCCTTCGACCGCAGGCTGAGCTCGGTCAGCTCCGGCGCTTCCGACGCGCGGGCGCGGCGGATGCGCAGGGCGGTGAGTGGGGCGGGCTTGCGGAGTCCGGTCATGTGCTCGGCGAGTCTCACCTGAACCGCCAGATGGCGCAATGGTTCGGGGCAGGCGCCCTTGACTTTTCTCGCAGACGTCAGATATTTCTGTTATAACTGAAAATACAGTATGTAACGTTGGGATTGGTTAACAACCGGAGGGGATGATGGCATTTGCCCATGCTTCCGAACAGGCTCGGCCGGCAGCCCTGCAGCCATCGGCTGGCGTGGAAGATCTGGCATTCCGGCAATTGCTGGGCAAATCGGCCTGGCAGGGGCTGGCGCCGGCGATCCAAAGCCGCTTCGGCGTCAAGCCGCTGCCGGGCCAGATGGTGGAATATGCGGGGCGGATGACCGCGGTGCGGGCGTCACCGGTCGGCCGGCTGTTCGGCCAACTCTGCCGGCTGATCGGTTCGCCGATCGCGCCCTACACCGGCAATGACGTTCCGATCTCGGTGTTCGTGCACCAAGCGCCTGATGGCGACGGCGTGGTGTGGCGGCGTGAATATTTCTTCCCCGGCCGCGGCAAGGTCGCGGCGCGCTCGGTGAAGAAAGTGGATGGCGGCGAAAGCCTGCTGGAATGCTTTGCCCGCGGCGTCACCATGCGCATGCGCGTTTTCGCCGAAGCCGGCAGCCTGCATTTCCTCAGCATCGGCTATTTCGTCCGCCTTGGCCGCTGGCGCCTGCCGATCCCTGCGCTGCTATCGCCAGGCCAAACCCATGTGATCCATGCCGACCGGGGCAATGGCCGCTTCAGCTTCACGATGACCGTGCGCCATCCGCTCTATGGCGAAACTTTCTTCCAGGATGGCTGGTTCCACGCGAGGGAGCAATAAGCGCATGCAGGCGATCTTCTATCTGGTACCGCGATCTCCCGGCGGCGCTGGCGGCGATCGTCCGCTAGCCCTTGCCGCCGCGCCATCAGCATGCGACGAAATCGCTCCGGTCTTCTTGCAGGATTTCACGACATGCGCGATTTTCAGCAGCCGCGGCGGTCGGCGGCCTTCGGCGCCAGCGGCATGGCGGCCACCTCCCATCCCGATGCGACCCTGGCGGCGCTGGACATCCTGAAGCGCGGCGGCAACGCCATGGATGCGGCTATCGGCGCGGTGGCGCTGTTGGGCGTGGTGGAGCCGCATATGACGGGCATCGGCGGCGATTGCTTCGTGCTCTATGCGCCGGCGGGCGGCACCAAGGACGGCCCGGTCGTCGCCTTCAACGGCTCGGGCGCGGCGCCGGCGGCGGCCACGGTGGAGAAGCTGCGCGGCCTGGGCGTGACGGAGATCGGCGAGGACATGCCGCACGCCGTCACCATCCCCGGCGCGGTGGATGCCTGGTGCCGGTTGCATGGCGATCACGGGAAGCTGCCGCTGGAGCAGATCCTGGCGCCGGCAATCGCGGCGGCGGAGAACGGCATGCTGCTGCATCCCCGCGTCGCCCGTGACTGGGCGGTCAGCGCCGACCGCCTGCGCGGCAGCGCCACAGCCCGGGATCTGTTCCTCCCCGGCGACGATGCGCCGGCGGCCGGCGACCGCCACCGGCAGCCGCAATTGGCGGCCACGCTGCGCCGCATCGGCAAGGAAGGCAGGGCGGCATTCTACGAAGGCGCTGTCGCCCGCGATATCGTCACGACTCTGCGCGCCGCCGGCGGCCTGCACACGGAGGAGGATTTCGCCGGACATCGCGGCGAGTATGTGACGCCGATCCGCACGACTTACCGTGGCGTCGATGTCTATGAATGTCCGCCCAACGGCCAGGGGCTGGCGGCGCTGATGATCCTGAACGGCCTCGCCGGGCTCGAGATGGGCGGCGACAAGCTGCTGCCGGTCGACCGCATTCATCTGCTGGCCGAGGCGACGAAGCTGGCCTATGCGGTGCGCGATGCGCGCTTCGCCGATCCCCGGCAGGTGAAGGTGCCGGTGGACTGCTACCTGTCCGATAACTTCGCCAAGCGCATGCGGGACAGCATCAAGCTCGACCGCGCCGGCCCGGGCGTCTTGCTGCGGGAGACCGAGCATAAGGACACGGTCTATCTCTGCGTGGTGGATCGCGACGGCAACGCGGTGTCCTTCATCAACTCGCTGTTCGAGCTGTTCGGCAGCACGATCCTCGCCCGGGAGTCAGGCGTGATGCTGCATAATCGCGGGCTCTCCTTCCGCCTCGATCCCGGCCATCCCAATTGCATCGCGCCGGGCAAGCGGCCAATGCACACCATCATTCCGGGCATGCTGGTGGAAGATGGCAAGGCGCTGGCGCCGTTCGGCGTCATGGGCGGGCATTATCAGGCGGCGGGCCATGCCTGGGTGGTGCATCTGATGCTGGATCGCGGACTGGATCCGCAGGCGGCCGTGGAGGCGCCCCGCAGCTTTGCCCATGAGCGGCGTGCTGGCGCTGGAGACCACGCACACGCCGGCGCTGCTCGACGACCTGCGCGGCCGCGGCCATGACGCCCGCTGGGCCGAGGGCCCGCTGGGCGGCGGCCAGATCATCCGCATCGACAGGGAGCGCGGTGTGCTGATCGGCGGCTCCGACCCCCGCAAGGACGGCTGCGCGCTGGGGCTTTCGTAGGTTGCTGCAGTGTAGAGTTGTTTTTCGATTTGGTACTGCGTAAGCCCTTGAACGACCGCGAAACCCAAACAGGGGACCCAATTTTTCGCAAAACAACCCGCGGTGCGGAAGAGCGACTGCTGCGGCGCGCGGCACGCTCCGCCCGACCTGCCATGACAGCCAGGCGTACCCGTCCACTCGCGGCCTGACGGCGCGAGCGCGCTTCAGCCAGATACACAATGTCCAACATCGAAAGCGGTGAAAGTAATCTATAAGATCAAGTTCCTATTGTCAAGAAATCAGGTCGTATGCGGCATCCCACCGGCCTGCGCTAACCGAGGGGCGAGTGCCATAACAATGTCACGAATTCAGTGGTCCAACATGTACGCGAAGCGGTGCTCCGGAATGGTCTGATTGTCGGCAATGATTCGAAGAGACGTTCGAAGCAGTTGGCGCACAGCGAAGGATGAAGCGCGTGGCGAGCTTGTACAAGCGCTCCCGTAACAGAGCGTTGGCAATCGCAATTCTAACACTGATTGTTGCGACGCCGCTCTCGCTGACTTACTCTGGGTTTTGTCTCTCCCAGATGCGATACATCCCTGACGAAGAGAAGATAAGGACGGTTGCTTCGACAATTGTCGCTGCATCAGTTCATCGTTCCGAAAAACTTGAAGAAATAAGTGTGCTGACGGAACAGGGGTACGTCGACTACCCAAACTCCAAAATCATGCCTTATGAAAGTGTTGATCAATTCTTCGAGCTCAATAGCAATTGTTGCAGTGTAGGCGTGGAGCCGGGCGACAATCACTCCGCCAAGCGTACATTCCTTACGCGCCTATTTGGAACTGTGTCCGACTTTGTAATTGTTCGATATCCAGATAGGTTCATTGATGAGCAGGGGAACCCACACACTACTGCAATGAACGGCCAGATAGGAATGTCGGCTTGTGGTGCCCCTGCGTGGCGCTCAAACTGGAACTGATTATGCAGGACCAATTCAGAAAAACGGGATCAGGGTCAGCTTCCCGCAGAAAAGCATGAACCAGGAAAGATCGCTTCGCAATCTGCCTGCTGGTCGCCGCCTGCATCACTGCAGAAGCTGGCGACATCACGGAAAACCTGACGCCTCGCCCCACAAAGTGGGGAGAGGCAGCAACTTCCGCGTTCAGCGGATTTTGCGGTGAGGGGCAGGCGCCGACGTAGTGCGCGCAGGAAAACGAACAAGGGGCCGCAATTTTTCGCAAAACAACCCTCAGCTGGCGAAAGCCCGCCACGGGCGCCGCCGTCATCGTCGCCGGAAATACACCTTCGGCGTTGGCGGCCAAGGCAGTTACCACGATGATCCCCACAGTATTCACCGTCACCCCCAACGTAATGCGGTGCCGCAGTGGGAGGCCGCATCGAGGAAGTCAGACTGCGCGGCCCGCGGCGGCGCGGAAGGCCGGCCTGATGTGCGCGAACATGCTGCGGGCGTTCCAGGTTGGAAAGGCCCTTATCAGCGACGGCGGGCCGTCGAGTTGGATGCGGCCCTCGCCGGTGGCTTGGGCCCAGCTGAGCTGGCCGGCGTGCCATTTGACGAAGGCTTCGGCTTCCGCCGTGATGTAGAGGTCCTCCTCGAAGCCAGGGTACTTCTTGCAGATCTCGGTGTCTCCGAGCTCGATAAGCAGCCAATAGCGCTCACGGCGCGGCCGGCCGGTGAAGTCGAAACGGATGACGACGCGTCGATCCGGGAGTCGGTCTCGGCGGAGCGCGTGGCACATCGACCATAGGGCGACAAAGGGGTCGAGGTTCTCGGGGGCGATCTCGAGCCAACGCGCACCCCACTCGCCGAGCGACTGGCAGACCGTGAAGAGCTCGAGGCCCGCGGACGTCAGCTTGTAATGGTGCCCGCGCCCGTCGGGCTTGGGCGCCGACTCGACGACACCGAGCCGTTCGAGATGCTTGAGCCGCAGTGAGAGCAGCGTACGGGAGAGTCCGGGCGCGCCCTCCAGGATCTCACTGAAGTTTCCGCAGCCAAGGTACAGGTTGCGGATGATCAGCGGTGTCCAGCGCTCGGCAAAGATCTCGGCGCCCCGGGCGATGGGACAGTATTGGCCGTACGTTCTCACAACAGCGGCAGTGTTGCGCACCCGCCTTCGGTTGTGAAGTCCAGATTCTTGACTATACGGCCGCGGTCCGCGGTGGTCCGATGTGGCCTCTCGAATAGTGGAGGACACGATGACGACAGCGACGCCCGCGAAAGTCGGCCACGGGAGCAAGGAGCCAACCGTCGTGGAGATCGACGGGTTCCGAGGCCTGCTAATCAGTGCCGACCACGCCGACTACGACATCGCCCGTGCAGTTTGGAACGGTGCCATAGACCGGCGCCCGCACCTGATCGCCCGATGCATCGGGACCGCCGACGTGGTCGCGGCCGTGCGCTTCGCCCGCGACCGTGATCTGGAGATCGCCATACGGGGTGGAGGCCATAACGTGGCGGGCACCGCCATTTGCGACGACGGGATTGTCATCGACCTCTCTGCGATGCGGGCCGTGCGGGTCGATCCCGCCAACCGCAGGGCCTGGGTGCAGGGCGGTGCGCTGTGGGGGGACGTCGACCGCGAGACGCAGGCGCACGGTCTGGCCACCACCGGCGGTATCGTGAGCCACACCGGAGTCGCCGGGCTGACCCTCGGCGGTGGCGTCGGCTGGCTGATGCGTAAGCACGGCCTCACGGTCGACAACCTCCTCGCCGTCGACGTCGTCACGGCCGACGGCGAGTTGCTGAGGGTGTCCGAGGACGAGCACCCCGACCTGTTCTGGGCGCTGCGAGGCGGCGGCGGCAACTTCGGCGTGGTCACCTCGTTCGAGTTCCGCCTCCATACCGTCGGGCCCACCGTCCTGGCCGGGCCCATCCTCTGGGACGCGACCGACGCCGGAGAGGTCCTCCGCTTCTACCGCGACTTTATCCGCGACGCTCCCGACGAGCTCGGCACAGTCGTAAGGTTCGGCGCCGCGCCGCCGCTACCAGCCATCCCCGCAAATCTGCACTGGCGCCCGGTCGTGATGGTCGGTAGCTGCTACGCCGGGCCGATGGAGGACGGTGAGCGGGTGCTCCGCCCGCTCCGCGCATCCCGGACTCCCCTCCGCGATCTCGTCGGACCCGCGCCGTACGTGGGATTCCAGAGCGCACTCAACTCGACCGTCGTCCACGGTTGGAACTACTACTGGAAGTCCACCCACCTCCCCGAGCTCAGCGACGACCTCATCGACGTGATCAGCGAGCACGCGTTCTCCTGCTCGTCGCCGCGGTCGTATGCGGCGATGTTCCATCTGAAGGGGGCGGTGAGCCGAGTGGCCGAGGGTGGGACGGCGTTCGGGAACCGGCAGGCGTCGCACGCAATCACCCTCGATGGTGTGTGGCGGCCCGGCGAGGACTTCGGCGACCGGGACACCGCCTGGACGAGGAGGTTCTTCGCCGCCCTCGGCCGCTTCCGCGAAGGCGTCTACGTCAACTTCCTCGGCGGCGACGAAGACGCCGGCCGGGTCCGCGAGGCTTACGGCAACTCCATCTACGACCGGCTGGTGGACGTAAAGACTACGTACGACCCCGACAATGTCTTCCACCACAACCAGAACATTCGCCCCAGCTCCTGCACGCGCATCAGCGGGGCCTCTAGGGCGTGTCCTCATTAACGCACAGGTGTCCGGAGGGCGCCGCAAAATCCGTTGCGAGCGCTCGCCGGGCGGGATTTCGGAGTGCGACGACGTCGCCGAGTACGCGTCGTCAGGGGATGCTCAGCAAATGAGCATCCCTACCGCGATCTTTACACACTCAGATTGCTGCGCTTGCTCACGGCAGGGTGCCGTTGATGTGATCGGCTGTCGCTACAAGACAGCGTCAGCCAGCTCTACCTGAACCCCGGCTCGTCGAAGCCGCGCATCACTTGCTTTGATTGAGCCTCGCCAGCAGATCGTTAGCCGCCTTTCCCACCGGCATTCCCGGTGCGAGGTCGGCGGCTTGTCGCAGCCATAGCCGGGCCATCGCCAGGTCGTCCTGCGCCGCGGCGCTCTGGCCTGCCCGCCAGAAAAGTTCGGCGGCGGCTTTCGCTTCGCCGCCACGGCTGGCGGCCTCGCCACCGAGGGCCAGGACCCGCGCCAGCCCCCGATAATCGAGCGTCTCGCGGCGCAGCGCTTCCGCCCGTGCCGCATCCTGCTGTGCCGTGGCAAAATTGCCCCGCTGCAACGCGAGGCGTGCGGCCAATTCGGCCGCATCGGCCTGCAGGTCGGGCGTCGTCGCGGCCCGCAGCTTGCCGGCCGCGGTTGCAAGATCGCGTTCGTTGCTCCGTTCGTCTGCAATGAGGCCTCGCAGGAAGCTGGCGCGCGCAGAGGCCACGGGATCGGCGCCGGCTTCGGCTTGCGCCGCGACAGCGTCGGCTTCGGTTGAAGAGCCGGTGCGATAAAGCGCCGTCGCCTCGACCAGGAGCAGGGCCGGAAACGGTTTCGCGCCGCGGCGTTGCAGTTCTGTCCGGGTCGACTGCGCCGCGGCGAGGGCACGGTCGGGCGCATTGGCGTGCAGTTCGGCCACGGCGAGATTATAGCCGAGAGTGCCGATCTGCTCGAGAGTCATCGCGCGCCTGCGCGCGTTCCAGCGCCGACCGGTATCTGGCGGCGGCCTCCTCCGGATGCTCCAGCTCGAAAGCGAGGTGCCCGGCCGCGGTGTCCCGCTCCAGTGTCTCATCGACAGGCGGTCCCGCCTCGTTCCGGCGCCGATCCGCCGCAAGCCGACAAGAACAGCAGCAGGAGCAGCAAGCGCCTCATGGCCGCACCTCTGTCGGAGAGAGGCGATCCGATGCCGGTTCCGGTGCTTCGGAGCCGCCGCCGAACAGCCATGACTGTCGCAGCTGCGCGAGAACCTGTTCGAGCGCGCGCGCTGTCTGCTGTGTCTGAGTCAGCAGGCTCGGGAGGCTCTCTGTTGCGTTCTCGATGTTGCGGGCAATCCGCGGCGTCCGCTCTGCCGCCCGCGACAAATTGCGCATCGAGGATTCCAGCGATGTCAGCGCCCGGTCAGCGCGCCGCAGCAGTTCGGGTACGCCGTCGTCCTGGGCGTTTACTGTATCCGCCAGCTCCTTGAAACCGCTGACCGCCGGCTCGAGTTGCGCGATGATGCGCCGGACATCCCCAGCCGCGGCCTGGGCTTCGGCTGCGGTCGCTTCCAGGTTCCGCACCAGAGATTCATCTGATAGCAGCCGCCCGATGTTGCCCTCGCCCCGTTCAACTCGTTCCATGGTGACCGCAAGCGAACTCATGGCGCGTCCGGCATCGTCAAGAACCGGAAAGATCTTGGCGCGCATTTCATCGATCAAGGCGCCGACGGTTTCGGTTGGCGCGCGTTCCGTCTCGGCCTGAATCACGGCGTAGCTCCAGTCGAGCTCCGGCCCGGTGCCGCTCTGAATTTCGACATAGGCGGCGCCGGCAATGCCGAAGCGCCGGCGGATCACAGCCTTGCTGTCGCGGCGTATCGACGTGGTTGCCTGCTCGTCGATCTCAGCCTCCGCATGCATCTGCTTGCTGGGATCGATGACGATCCGGGTGATCCTGCCGGCCCTGGTGCCGAGTACCTCGACGTCGGCGCCCACCGACAGGCCGGCGACGCCGGATTCCGGCAGCAGGAGATACAGTGTCGACACCGGTTTGAACCAATCGCGCAGCACGCCTGCCTGCAAGGCTACGCCGAGGAACAGGATGACGCTCGCCACGACAACCACGCCGACCCATTCATCCATGTAGCGCGATCTGATCATGCCGCCCGCCTTGCCGGTATCAGCCCGTACTCGCGCAGCCGGAGCCGATGCTTGACGGGAATCGAGCGGTCGCGCCACACCAGATCGCTGCTGCTCAACCAGATCGCCGCCGCCCCGTTCTGACGCGCCGATGTCAGGGCTTCTAGCAGCGGCACCATCAAATCGGCGAAACGGCCTTGCAGCGGACTCTCCAGCAACAGCAGTGCAGGCTCGCCGAGAAAGGCCCGGATGCAGGCGGAGCGGGCGAGGTCCAACGTGGAGAGGTCGCGCGGATTGCCAATGGGCAAGCCAGGGAGGCCGAAGCGGCAGGCGAGTTTCGCCGCCTCCTCGCGGACGTCGCCTAGCGTCGCGCCGTGTATGATGCAACTGCGGAAGGAAGATATTGGTGGCGATGTCGACAAACTCGATCCAGCCGCCTTCGGCGAAGACGCGGCCAATCCGCCCGCGGAGAGCCGTCGCATATTCCTGCGTCATTGCCGTCCAGTCGCAGCCGAGAAATGTGACGTTCCCCTCCGCCAGCTTGACCAAGCCGCAGCACAGGTCGGCAAAGCGAGCCGCGAGACGCGGGTCGTTGGTTTCGATAAGGGCAAGTTCCCCCGGCATGAGACTGCAGCGAAACCGGCGCCATTCCAGGTTCGTCAAGGTTACGCAGCGGTACCGCATCCGACACGTCCAGAACGGGTTTGGAGGATGCCATGGTCAGGCCACCAGGCTCAGCGCCAGGCTGGCGATCAGGATCAGCAGGACGCCGCGCATGAACCCGCGCGGCAGCAGGCTGGCGATGTCGTCGCTCGGGCTGGCCGTGAGGGCCGTGACGCAGGTGGTCAGGGCGACCAGCAATCCCATCACGATCAGCTTCGCCGGCACGATGACGAAATCGCGGACATGCAGCGCAAGAAGGACCCTGTCGAAGAACGACCAGATCGACATATTGACGGCATCCAGCAGGCTGCCAGCGACGAAACCGGCCACCAGCGTCGCCAGCAGGAACAGGATGCCCAAGGAAAACGATGCGATCGCGAAAGCACAAGCGCGCGGCAGGATGAGCAGATGGAAGGTATCGAGACCCTGCGCTTCGAGCGCATGAACCTGTCCGCCAATGCCGAGCCTGCCGATCTCAGATAGGACGACCGTGCCGCTGCGGCCCAGCAGGATCAGGCCGATCAGGACGGGGGCGACCTCGCGCACCAGGATGGTCACCAGAATGGATCCGATCAGGCCCTCTTGCCCTGCGGCTCCAAGCCAATAGAGCGCCTGGTAGACCATCAGGAATCCGATCAACGCTGCGGTGATGAGAACCGTCGATAAGGCCCCGGCGATCGCCTGGCGCAATGCCCGGCGGAATTCGAAGCGGACAGTGCGCCGCCAAGTGCCCGGTCGAGGCGCCGATCGCACAACGCCCCACGCCAACGAGGCGAGAAACAGCATGAATTGGGCTCGTCCACGCGTCTCTCGGCCGATGCCCGCCAGAAGGCGCAGAACCCGGCCCTTAACGGAGGGCGTGGGCGACGGCAGTGTCCCCGTTGCAGCCTGATCGCTCATCGCCGCCCCACCAGAATGAAAGTGCGGGCCTCGCCGACCTGGGGCAGGTAAAAGGCGCCGCGGGGCCGGAACAAGAAGTCGTGGCGCAGCCGCTGGTATGCGGCCTCGGTGACCTGCACCGTGCCCGGCAATCCTGTCGCTGCCATGTGTCCGGACGACCGCACCGCTTCGCCCCACAGATTGAACAGGCGAGGTTCCCTGCCGACTTCACTGCCGATTGCCGGCCCGCAGTCGATTCCGATGCGGAATTCCTGCCGGTGATCGCTGTCCTCGAACAGCTCGAGGCAGTGATCGCGGATCGCCAGCGCGACATCGGCAATGAGCAGCGCGGCCGCGGTATCCGGCGTATCGAAACCGGCGGCGCCGATGATGTCCTGGCCGACAATCTTCAGGTAGGGGACATCCCGCTTGCGGGCGATCTGCTGCAGGGTACAGGCGATCTGATCGGAGATCGAATTCTCTGCGGATGCCGCCCGGATCGACAAGGCCACGGGATCAACGAGGTGCACCACCATGACGGCAACATTCGAGTAGACTTCACCCTCGATGGCCGCCGGATCGATGCCGCGACTGGCCAATTCGGCGGTGTAGCTGCGTTTTACTTCCGGTACCGGGGCGATTGCCGGCCTGTCAGGGGCAGAATTGCCGGCCGGGCCTTCTGCCGGCGCCTCGGCGATACGCAGCGCCACCATGTGAGCCACCGCGCGGACGAATTCGCGTGCTTCCGCCAGGCTTGGCGTATCTTCCAGCGCCACCGCGCCGGCCACGCGATCCGCATGCTTGACCGGAACGACGAACAGCGACCGGGTGCCCAGAGGCCGCATGACCACGCGCTCGAACTCGGCGGTGCGCCGGTCGGCCGCCGCATTGTTCACATCCAGCTCCTCCCCGTCATGCAGGTGGATGAAGAAATTTGGCAGCTCCGCTCTATGCAGCTCCAATCCGTCCACGTGACCGTGGCCATCGCGCTCGAAACTGTCTTCGCAGCACAGGACGCGCCCGGCCTCGTCCAGCCGCCAGATGCTGCACCGGCGGGCGCGAGTGACGTCAGCCAGCGTCTCCGTCAGCGCCCGCGGCGGTTCATGCCGCGAGGAATCGAAAAGTTCGGCATCAGCGGCAAGGGTGGCGAATGCCTCGCTCTGCCGATCGATGGCGCGTTGGCGGTCGCGCAGCAGCCGCACCGTTTTGTCGGCGCGCAATCCCTGATGCACGAGCAGCACGGCGAGCAGCACGGCGATCCCGATGACGGCTGCCGACATCAGCATCGCATCCCGGTTGTTGCTGGCCACGAAGCCGACCAGCTCGTCCTCCGGCACGACCACAAGCACGGACCAGTCGCGGCCGGCGGTGGGCAACGCCGTCGCGGCTGTGATGTACCGCCGAGTCCCTGCATCAACTACGCGCCGGCCATGGCCTTCGATGCGAAAGCGGTCATAAGCCGCCGTCAGGGCGGGATCGCCAAGCTCATGAATGTGGGCCGTGATGAGTTCTCCGGCCGCATCTTTCCGCACGACGTCGCTGCCTTTCGGCGTTGCGATGGCCTTGCCGGATGCGTCCATGATGATTGCTCTTCCCGTCGCTCCGATTTCGATCGAGGCCAGGAATTGCGAGAGATCCTCCAGCGTGATGTCGGCGCCGACAACCTGCAGCCGGCCGTCCGGAGCCCGAAACCGAGTTGCAGCGGTCAGGCCAGGCTTCTCATCGGTGAAGAAGATATAGACCCCGGTCCAGAACATGCCGTCGCTTTCAGCGGCGCCCGTGAACCAGGGCCGGGTGCGCGGATCGAATTTATCGGCCGGATCCTCGTTCCGACCGGTCTCTACGCCATCGGCATTGCGGTGAATCCAGGTGACGCGCCGCGGTCCGGGATCATTCGCAATGATCTTGATGTCTGTTCCACCGGCCTCGCCGGTCCGGACCATGATGTAGTTACCAGCCTCGTCGGCGAAGCTGAGGATGGCGAGCTGCGGCGTTTCCCGCAGCAGGCTGCTGCCCACGGATTCAATCGCCGGGAGGCGATTCATGATCGAGCCTCCCGTGACGACGTCGCGCGCCACTGCCACGGCACGCGCCGCCGGATCGAGGTAGGACGACACCGCTTGGGCGATGCGGTCATCGAGAGCCGTCAAAAGTTCCTGCGACAACGTCAGCGCATCGCGGCGATTTGCCCGCTCGGAGTAGAGGGCGATGCCCAGGATCGCCGCGATCAACAAGACGACCCCGGCGATGGGGAAGCCGATCCGCAGAAAGCCTTGGCGTTTGCGCCGTCGCTCGCTGAGGGGGTCTACGCTGGTGTCAATTACCTGAGCGCTGATCGTCAAACACGCCTCCGACCTTCAGTTCCCAGCACCAAACCCCGCACGCGTTCTAATAAAACAGCCGGATTGCACATGCTTATGCACATGAGATGGCAAATCTCCTCGCAACAGATGTGGCGAGCCTGTGGTACTAACTCACGGGACGCCTTTTTGATCCGTCGGGAGTATTCCCAGGCATCAAGAAAGTTTGTCGTGTTGGCCGGCTCGGGATCTCCGGACTGCGGCAACCATGAATGCGGAAACGTCAAAGCGCTGCATGCCGATGAAGGGCAGCGGCTTTGGACAATCATTAGGAGATTGACTTGCTCTTCGTCGGCTGCGGGCGACTGCCACACGCAGGGGCTGCGGATCGGCGATTATTCGCTACGAGCCGCGGAGGCCGCGTCAGCCATCTCTACCTGAACCCTGGCTCGTCAAAGCTGCGCAGTTTGCGGGAGTGGAGCTGTTCGACGCCCTGGCCGCGCAGGATGTTGATGGCCTCGATGCCGATCTGCAGATGCTGCTGCACGCTCTTGCGGTAGAAAGCGTTGGCCATCGACGACAGCTTGATCTCGCCATGGAGCGGCTTGTCGGAGACGCAGAGCAGCGTGCCATAGGGGACGCGCAGGCGGAAGCCGTTGGCGGCGATGGTGGCGCTCTCCATGTCGATGGCGATGGCGCGCGACTGGCTGAAGCGTCGATAGAGCTCGTTGTAGCGCAGTTCCCAATTGCGGTTGGCCGTGGTGGCCACGGTACCCGTGCGCATGCGGGTCTTCAGATCCTGGCCGCGCAGGCCGGTGATGCGCGCCACCGCCTCCTGCAGCGCCACCTGGATCTCGGCGATCGGCGGCACCGGCACCCAGAGCGGCAGGTCCTGGTCCAGCACATGGTCCTCGCGGATATAGGCGTGGGCCAGCGCATAGTCGCCGAGCTTCTGCGAGCGCCGCAGGCCGCCGCAATGGCCGATCATCAGCCAGCAATGGGGCCGCAGCACGGCCAGGTGATCGGTGATGGTCTTGGCGTTGGAGGGCCCGACGCCGATATTGACCATGGTGATGCCCAGCCGGTCCGGTCGCGTCAGGTGATAGGCCGGCATCTGCGGCAGATGGGCCGGCAGCGTGCCGCTCGCCGTCTTGTCGCTCTGCTTGGCGTTGGGGATGATCACGTTGCCCGGCTGCACGAACGTCTCGTACTCGCCGCCGTCGCGCATCTGCGCCTTGCCATAGGCGACGAATTCGTTGACGTAGCGCTGATAGTTGGTGAACAGCACGAAGCGCTGGAAATGCTCGGCATCGGTGCCGGTGTAGTGGTACAGCCGCTGCAGGGCGAAGTCGACACGCTCGGCGCTGAACAAAGCCAGCGGCAGCGGCTCGCCGCTGATAGGCGCGAAGGTGCCGTTCGCCACCTGATCGTCGATCGAGCTCAGGTTGGGCATGGCGAACACCGCTTCCAGCCGCGGCAGCAGATCCGGCGTCAACCGCGAGGTGGCCTGTTCGATGACGAAGGGCAAGGGCATGCGCCGGTCGCTGACGCCGATCTGCACGGGCACGGCGTGGTACTTCAACAGCAGCTCGATCTGTTCCCGGTAGTAGTCGGCGAACAGATCGGGGCGGGTGAGCGTGGTGCCATAGGTGCCGGCATAGGGCAGGCTGCCATAGGACGGCCGCCCATCCGCCAGCAGATCGTTGATGCCGACGGTGACGCCGAGATAGGGGTAGCAGCCGTCCGTAGCCGGCTCGCCGTCATGGGCGCCGGAGAGGAATTTCTCGAAGCGGTCGCGTACGCATTGCCGCGATTTCTCATAGATCTCCCCGATGGCCTTCAGCGCGGCGTCGACGTCGCGGTAAGGCTTCAGGTCGCGGACATGCGTATGTCCGGTGTCAGGCATCGGCGGGCTTCTCCCCGGTGGCCGGCGGCTGCAGGCCGAATTCGTCCACAACATCGAACAGAATTGCGAATTGCTCAACCATGGCCTGGACCCGGCCGGGATCGGCCAGGCGCTGCCCGAGCCCGGTCACCTCGAAGCTGTTGTCGCCGCGGGCGATGGCAATGATCAGGTCGCCTTCGATGAAGCCGCCGCGCAGGTTCTCCACGTCGCTCCGCGCCGCCAGTTTTTGCAGGGCCTGCCTTGCGCGCGAACCGAACAAGCGGCGCGCGGTTTGCAGATCGGACGCGTGGACCTTGAAGGCGGCATCGAAATCCGGATCGCCCATATCGACGGCGGAAATCGTGTCGACATCGAGTTGAGCTTCGGCATCCCTGGAGCAGAACGCCGATCGCTCATCCGCCGGCCGGCCGGAGGGAACGGACAGCAGCAGGCCGCGGAACACGGTGACGGTCTTTTTGTTCTTGCCGGTGCCCGTGCGTTTCGTCAGATGCGCCTCCGTCATCCGGAACGGCACGCCCTTGATCTCGCCGCTGAGCCCATCCTCGAAGCTGGTGCCGCTGTGAGTGGGCATGAGGCCCAGGTCGTCGAATTTTGGCATATCCGAAGAGGCTGGCTTCGGGTCGTAGGTGAAGCCGAAATGCGCCGCCAGCTTGCCCATGACTTCGTTTTTCACATCGGCGGCAAGTTTCATCAGCGGGACATTGCCGGCGACGAAGATGGCAAAAGCGGCGAAGAACGCCGCAATGAACCAGCCATCGCCCCAGTCGCGGGTCGCGACGAGATAGACAAACAGCGCCAGTCCGGCGAAGCCGCCGCCCATGATGATCAGGCGCAAAAGTTGCGCCTTTCGCCGCCGCCCCTCCTGGCTCTCCAGCCATGGCCCGATCTCCTGGGCATAGAGCTCGCCCAGCTTGAGGAACTCCGGCCGCGGTGGAGTGGCGATATCGGAAGATGTGTCGGGCCCTGCCATGATGCGCTGCAATTCGAATCGGGAACGATAGGATAGGCCGATTCTCCCGGGACCTCCACAGCGCGCGGATCACGCGTTGCAACGCAACTGTAGGGGCGACCTGCGGTCGCCCGTCCATCCGTTGCAAAACCGTCGCGGCACGACCCCGAAAAACAGAACCGCTGTCGCGGGCGACCGCAGGTCGCCCCTACAGAAGGCCCCGTCCAACGCGTTGGCCTGCCAACCTACGCCCGATGCTGTTTGAGTGCCCGGTTGACCGCGCTCACCACCGCCTGCAAGGACGCGCTGACGATGTTGCCGTCGATGCCGACGCCGAACAGCGGCTTCTCGCCGTCGATGCGCATCTCCACATAGGCCGCCGCACTGGCGTCGGCGCCGCCGCCCATGGCGTGCTCGCTATAGTCGATCAGCTTGAGATCCTTGCCACTGAGCTCTCGGAGCGCATCGACGAAGGCGTCGATCGGCCCGTTGCCCTTGCCTTCGACGGTTCGCTTCTTCCCCAGGTCGGTGATCTCCGCCGTCATCAACCGCGCACCCTTGGCGCCGCTGTCGGGCAGGGTCTGGTGGCTGACGAAGCCGAAGCGGCCGTTGCCCGGCAGATATTCCCGCTCGAAGCTGCGCCAGATATCGCCCGGCTGCAGTTCCTTGCCGGTCTCGTCGGCGCGGCGCTGAATCACCTGACTGAATTCGATCTGCAGGCGCCGCGGCAGGCGCAGCCCATGCCCCTGCTCGAGGATATAGGATACGCCGCCCTTGCCCGACTGGCTGTTGATGCGGATGACAGCCTCGTAGCTGCGGCCGAGATCGCTGGGATCGATGGGCAGATAGGGCACGTCCCACTGGCCGCTGTTGCTCTGCGCCTGGGCCGTCAGGCCCTTCTTGATGGCGTCCTGATGGGATCCGGAGAAGGCGGTGAACACCAGCTCGCCCGCATAGGGATGGCGGGGATGCACGGGCAACTGGTTGCAATGTTCATAGGTCTGGATGACCTCGCCGATGTCATGGATCTCCAGGCCGGGATCGACGCCCTGGGTCAGCATGTTCAGCGCCAGATTGACTACGTCCACATTGCCGGTGCGCTCGCCATTGCCCAGCAGCGTGCCCTCGACCCGCTCGGCGCCGGCCATCATCGCCAGCTCGGCGGCGGCGACGCCGGTGCCCCGGTCGTTATGAGGGTGGATGCTCAGGATGAAGCAATCGCGGTGCTTGATATTGCGGCCGAACCACTCGATCTGGTCGGC
This sequence comes from uncultured Alphaproteobacteria bacterium, assembly GCA_963851215.1. Lineage (GTDB taxonomy): Bacteria > Pseudomonadota > Alphaproteobacteria > Dongiales > Dongiaceae > DATKFM01. The sequence continues at coordinate 516,934 of CAWKOG010000016.1, read as the reverse complement.
GAAGATGTTGGGCGTCGCCATCTCCACCGTGGCCGGCAGATTGAAGATCATCCTGCTTTCAGGGGTCGGCCCCCAGGCCTCCATCACCGCCTCGCAGATCTCCACGGCATAGTCCAGCTCGGTGCCGGTGAAGCTCTCCGGCGAATATTGCAGGATCACCTCGGTTTCCGGCACTGTGGGTACCAGTTCCTTGATCAGCCTGGTCCCGTTGACGGCGATGGCGGTGATGCCCGGCCGGTCGAGGCCGAATACCACGCGGCGCTGCAAGGTCGAGGTGGAGTTGTAGACATGCATGATGGCGCGCTTGGCGCCGCGGATGGCATCGAAGCTGCGCCGGATCAAATCCTCCCGCGCCTGGGTCAGCACCTGGATGGTGACATCGGCGGGGATCATGTCCTGCTCGATGATCTCCCGCACGAAATCGAAATCGGTCTGCGAGGCCGACGGGAAGCCCACCTCGATTTCCTTGAAGCCCATCTTCAGCAGCAGCTGGAACATGCGGTGCTTGCGGTCGGCGCCCATGGGCTCGATCAGCGCCTGGTTGCCGTCGCGCAGATCGACGCTGCACCAGATCGGCGCCTTGTCGATCACCCGCGACGGCCAGCGTCGGTCCGGCAAGTCGATTGGCGGAAAGGCGCGGTACTTTTGGATCGGCATGTTGGTCATGGTCTGTCTCCTGCTGGGGGCGCCGCGATCGGGCGCATCAATTTCGATAAGGGGCGTGATCAGGAGGCCGTCAGTCAGAACCGGCGGCCGCCCCTAAGTCGCAGCAGGGCGAGGCAAGCGAATGGCGCGGCAGGGAATGGCGCGCAATGGGCTAGGATTGAATGTTCGGAAGATGGACAGCGACATGCGGGCATTTGGGACACCACGATTTGGGTTCGGCGAAACGACGCAACTCCCGGCGTCCTGGGACGCCGGGCGCTAAAGTCGCAGCGCGGCCCGTTTCGTGATGCAGCTATCCATGGCGGCCAAGGTAGGGATTGGCTCCAGCCCCGTCAATCGGCGATTGGCCTGATGTACCAAACCTGAAACTTTAGACAGTCTTGTGGCATTTTGCGGGAACCTCTGGCCCGGTCCGGCATTTTATCCGTAGCGGGGATTTAGCCCTCACTCTATGTTGCTGATATGTATAGGACTGCAGACGGGTTTTAGCCGATGAATGTCATGCTGGAGTCTCCCATGGCCGCCGCGAGCGGCCGGAGCCGCTACCGCGCCCGCCATCGCCGCAATATCCTCTGTGTCTTTCCCGAATACGCGCCGTCCTTCGGCACATTCCAGCATGCCTATAAGCTGATGCCCGGCGTGCGCGGCTTCATGCCACCCCAAGGCCTGCTGTTGATTGCCGCCTATATGCCGGCGGAATGGGACGTGCGCTTCATCGACGAGAATATGGGTCCGGCGGATGCCGCCGATTTCGCCTGGGCCGATGCGGTGTTCATCAGCGGCATGCATGTGCAGCGGCCGTTCATCGACGGGATCAACCGCCGCGCCCATCGCGCCGGCAAGCTGACGGTGCTGGGCGGGCCGTCGGTCTCCGCCTGCCCGGAATATTATCCCGACGTGGACCTGCTGCATCTGGGCGAGCTGGGCGATGCCACCGACGCCATCCTCGCCTATATCGACGACCAGCCGGTGCGCCCGCCGAGCCAGATCGTCTTCCGCACGGAAGACCGCATCGCCCTCGATGCCTTTCCGGAGCCGGCCTACGACCAGGTCGATGTGAGCAAGTACTTCCTCGGCTCGGTGCAGTTCTCCTCCGGTTGTCCCTACCGCTGCGAGTTTTGCGACATTCCCGCCCTCTACGGCCGCAATCCCCGGCTGAAGACGCCGGCACAGATCTGCCGGGAGCTGGACGCGATCGTGACCAACGGCGCCAAGGGCGCGGTCTATTTCGTCGACGACAATTTCGTCGGCAACAAGAAGGCGGCTCACGACCTGCTGCCTCATCTGATCCGCTGGCAGAAGGACAGGGGCTATCCGATCCGCTTCGCCTGCGAGGCCACCATGAACATGGCGCAGATGCCGAACCTGCTGGGCATGATGCGCGAGGCCAACTTCCACACCGTGTTCGTCGGCATCGAGACGCCGGAGACCGAGGCGCTGGCCCAGATGGACAAGAAGCAGAACCTGCGCCTGCCGATCCTCGAGGGCGTGGATATCCTGAACAGCTTCGGCATGGAAGTGGTGTCCGGCATCATCATGGGTCTGGACACCGACACGCCGCAGACCGGCCGCAACATCCTGACGTTCATCGAGGCGTCGAATATTCCGCTGCTGACCATCAACCTGCTTTATGCCCTGCCGAAGACGCCGCTGTTCGACCGCCTCAAGCGCGATGGGCGGCTGCTGCCGGAAGCTGTCGCGGCGCGGCGCGCTTCGAATGTGGATTTCCTCATGCCCTATGACGACGTCATGGCCATGTGGTACGACACGATCACCAATGCCTATACGCCGGAAGCGCTGCTGAAGCGCTTCGAGCACCAGACCAAGACGACATTCCGCAACCGCATCGGCAAGCGGCCGAAGCCGAGTTGGGCTGTCATCAGCCACGGTGTCCAGATCATTGGCCGAACCCTGTGGCATGCAGGCGTGACCGCGGAGTGGCGCAACGAGTTCTGGAAGCTCTGCGGCCCGCTATTGCGTCAGGGCCGCATCGAAGACGTGGTGCATATCGGCATCGTCGCCGTACACCTGCTGACCTTCGTCGAGGACATCAAGCGCGGCCGGCACGAGGCGGCGTTCTATGCGGATACGAACCTGAAACGGGAGCCGGCGAGAGTGCCGGCGGTGTCGGAGGCGGCGTAGCCGCCATCAGACGATCAGCTTCCGTCCGATCTCGCCCTGAGAATCAGGTCATAGACACGGCGGGCGTCGTCTGCGAGTTCGAAGCGGGGGGCCATGTGGCGGCTCGTTCCGGGCCAACTGGTACCCAGCATTTTCGAGCCATAGAAACTGTCCCGGCCAAATTGCAGCGAGCCGCCGCCGCCGGTGTTTTCCGTGAAGTTGATCTCGTCCAGTGAAGCCAGGTCCAGCGATGTGATTCGCCGATTTCCTGACTTATGTACGATGAGTACACGCTTATTCGACAGACCATAGTAGGTTCGGGCGCGTTGCCAGGCATCGTAGAAGAAGCGGCCAACAACGAGATAGAGCCCAATCAGTACGAAGACCGCGCCGAAGAGGGCAAAGAACGGGGGCGCACCGGATCGATAGACGCTGGCCGTCCAGAAAACAGCGAAGCCGGCCCACAGCAGCGAAAAGGGAATGGTATACAAATCGCTGCGCTGCAACTTGAGACCCTGCACCGGGCGGCCGGACCAAAGCAACTTTTCGCTATGGCCCATTTCGCGCTCGAGTTCGCGGCGAGTTCCGGAGGCGTCCGACATTTTCAACCTGGTGAAGCGCAATCCCTGTGGGCCACGCAGAGGTTGTATCCTATTTCCAGATTTTCCGTCCACTCCCCGGCAGCCCGTATTCGCGCCACTTCTTCGTGACGAGTTCCACCACGTCCTCGCTCATGCTGATCTTCTTGCCCCACTCGCGCTTCGTCTCCGGCGGCAGCTTGTTGGTGGCGTCGAGGCCGATCTTGGAGCCGAGGCCGCTCTCGGGCGAGGCGAAGTCCAGATAGTCGATCGGCGTATTCTCGACGATGGTGATGTCCCGCGCCGGGTCCATCCGCGTTGAGATCGCCCACATCACGTCCTGCCAATTGCGGGCGTCGATGTCGTCGTCAACGACGATCACCCATTTCGTGTACATGAATTGGCGCAGGAACGACCAGACGCCGAACATCACTCTCTTCGCATGACCCGCATACGCCTTCTTCATGCTGACCACCGCGATGCGGTAGGAGCAGCCTTCCGGCGGCAGCCAGAAATCGACGATCTCCGGGAATTGCTGGGTCAGCAAGGGGACGAACACGTCGTTCAGCGCCTCGCCCAAAATGCTCGGCTCGTCCGGCGGCCGGCCGGTGAAGGTGGAGAGGTAGATCGGCTGGCGCCGCATGGTGATGGCGCTGATGGTGAAGACCGGGAACTGCTCGACGGAATTGTAGTAGCCGGTGTGGTCGCCATAGGGGCCTTCGTCGCGGTAATCCTCCAGCGACACATGGCCTTCCAGCACGATCTCCGCCTCCGCCGGCACCTTCAGCGGCACGGTCTTGCAATCCACCAGCTCCACCTTGCGGCCGCGCAGCAGGCCGGCGAACTGATATTCCGACAAAGTGTCTGGCACCGGCGTCACCGCGGCTAGTATCACGCCGGGATCGGCGCCGATGACGGCGGCGGCAGGGAAGGGCTCGGGCCGCTCCTTCTTCCAGCGCGCATGATGCTGGGCGCCGCCGCGATGCTTCAGCCAGCGCATGAGCGTCTGGTTCTTGCCGGTCACCTGCATGCGGTAGATGCCGAGATTGAAGTCGTCCTCTTTGCGTTTTCCCGGTCCCTTGGTGACGATCAGCGGCCAAGTGATCAGCGGCGCCGGTTCGCCGGGCCAGCAGGTCTGGATCGGCAGCCGGCCGAGATCGATGTCGCTGCCCTGCAGCACCACCTCCTGGCAGGGCGCGCCGCCCACGGTCTTCGGCTTCATGGCCATGACGGTCTTGACCATGGGGAGCATGTCCAGCGCCTCGCGCCAGCCGCCCGGCGGCTCCGGCTGCTTCAGGAAGGCAAGAGTCTCGCCCAGCTCGCGGAGCTGGCCGGGCTCGCGGTCCATGCCCCAGGCGACGCGCTCTACCGTGCCGAACAAATTGACCAGCATGGGCGTGTCATAGCGTTTGCCATCCTGCCCCACGACATTCTCGAACAGCACCGCCGGCCCGCCTTCGGCCAGCAGGCGCGTCTGAATCTCCGTCATCTCCAGATAAGGCGACACGGGCGCGCTCACGCGCACCAGGCGCTTCTCCCGTTCCAGACGGTCGATGAAATCGCGCAGGGAGGAATAGGGCATGCGGCTACCAGATCGATTCGGCGGACCGGCCTAGACAGGCCGCATCTCCGCCGCCGCGTCAAGGCAACAGGACCGCAGCAAAAGGGGACGGGGTGGAACCGGGTTCACCGGCTCCACCCCGCGTGATTTGGAAGTAGGGGGAACGATACACGAGAACTCGGATCTTGCGATCCGGCAGAGCCGCCGGCCCCGTCGGGCCGGTGGCGGAAATCTCGGGGTTACTGCGGGCGGCCGCCGTTGCTGCCGCCGGTGCTGCCGACGCAGACCGTGCCGATGTCGTCGAAGGCGCAGGTCACGTTGGTGCCGTTAGTCTTGCTGCAGTTGATCGCCTTGCCGCCGTCGGTGCTGGCGCTGACGATGCTGGCGCTGCCGCCCTGGCTTTTGCAGTTGGACACGAACTGGCCGGCGCCCAGGTTCTCCGGAAAATCGACGAAATCCCGGGCGATCGCCGGCGCTGCGGTCAGGCCGGCAGCCAGGGCAAATGCGGCGCAGGGAATCCAGACGGTGCGGGACATGACCTCAACCTCCTGTTGAAACCGTGGCCGGTGCTTTGCGGCCGGTTGATAGGAGGAAATCTAGGGTCGAACCCGCCCGGCGGGAGTGACAGGGCGCACAGCTCTGTTCGCCAGCCGAATCCGTTAAATCACATGATTTCTGAGGGTTGCAGGTGAATTGGAGTTAACGCCGGACGGCTTCGTGACCGCTGTCACGGCTTAACGATTCTTTGGCGGCGCTATTGGATGCTGGGCGCGGTCTGGCTGGCTGGGGTTGCCGCCGGGCAGCGGCGTCTTATTCAGGGGAATCTCGACCATGCCCTATATGGTTGGCGGCTTGGTGATGGTCTGGCAGGTGATTTGCTGCCTGCATGCGGTGAAGACTGGCCGCAATCGCAACTGGCTCTGGCTGCTCATCATCGGTTCGGCGCTCGGCTGTCTCATCTACACGATTGCCGAGATGGCGCCGGATCTGATGCGCAGCCGAAAAGCCGTCGCGGCGGGCGAGAAGGCACGGGATATCATCGATCCCGACCGGCGGTTGCGGGCGCTGATGGATAATCTCGACACAGTCGACACCGCACAGAACAAGCTTGCAGTGGCCGAGGAATATCTGCGCCGCAACGAGCCGGCAAAGGCGCTGCCGTTGCTGCAGTCGGCGGCGACCGGTCTCTACAGCGACGATCCGATGTTCCTGATGACGCTGGCCCAGGCGCAGTTCGCTTGCGGCCAGTTCCAGGAGACGACAGCCACGCTCGACCATCTCAAGGTGAAGAATCCGAAATTCGAGAATGCGGACGGCCACCTGCTCTACGCCCGCAGCCTCGAAGCGGAAGGGCGCAACGACGAGGCGAACAGTGAGTACGCAGCGGTCGCCAACTACTTTTCGGGTGCGGAGGCTCGGGTACGCTACGGGCTGTTTCTGCAGAAGCAGGGTGAGCATGGCCAGGCGAGACGCTATTTCCAGGACGTGATCCGTTCCCTGGACAAGGCGGGGAAGGCCTTCATCCGCGACCAGCGCGAATGGTATGACATCGCCAAGCGGAACACTTAGTGTAGCGACAGGCTTGTCCGCCTCAGTGGTTCGAAGGCTCTGCTCGGCACAGGCGCAAATGCTGAAAAGGCTCGCGCTCATCTTTCCTGTCTTGTTTCTGCTCGCCGCCTGCGATCCGCTGGCGCAAATCGCCGCTGCTGTGCCGACGGACGAGGATGAATTTGCCAAGCGTCATGTCGCCCTATTGGCAGCCCAGGACTTTGCCGCCGTCGAAGCGATGATGTCACCGGAGCTGCGCGCCACTGCCGACCGGGCAACTTTGGCCGAAATGGCGGCGCTGCTTCCGGCGACAGCATCAAAGGACATACAAATCGCCAACTACGGCACTTTTGAAGTCGACGGCGCTCGCCGTATCAACATGTACTATCAGTATCGTTTCGACGAGTTCTGGATTCTGGCGGAGATTGTTCTCAACAGGCGCGGCGACGAACTGGCGGTCGTAGGTCTGCACTTGTACAAGGGTGATCAGGCCTGGACGGAAGCGAACAGGGTTACATTTGCCGGCAAGGGCCCTCAACATTTCGTCATCTTCGCCATGGCAATCTTCAATCCGATCTTCATCCTGTTCGCGGTTGTGCAGTGCATACGGACGCCCATGCCGCGTCGCAAGTGGCTGTGGATCATCTTCATCCTCGTCGGCGTGACGGAGTTTCAGTTGAACTGGACGACCGGGGAGATCGGTTTCAAGCTTCTCAATGTCTCATTGCTGGCTGCCGGATTCGCCAAGTTCGGTCCGGTTTCACCGCTGATCCTCAAGGTGGGTGTTCCCTTGGGCGCCATTATCTTCCTGCTGAAACGGAGCAGGTGGCTGCGGCCGCCCCCGGCCAATGCGCCGATTTCCACCTGAATTCGAAGATCTGCTCAGCCGCGAGGGCCGCCGTGTTCTGGCGCGGAGTTCGCCGCTCTGCGGTGCGTTGGCGGATCCGCGGCGCCGCTTCATTGCGACGGCTGGGCTGGTCAAGCCGCAGAAGGCGCGCGCCGCCGCGGCGCTGCTGAACCGCAAGCTTTATGACAGCCTGAGCCCCATCGATCAGCCGATCCCGCCTGAAGCGATGTGGGAGATGACCGGGAACTACAGCGAGATGCTGCCGAAGACTGCGCGGGTGAAAACCGCCTATCTCGACCGGCGGCGTGCCCGGGCCTACAAGGCGGCAGAGGCGGCGGGTTTGGTCGCCATGCTGCGGTCCGAGAGTTTCGGTGCCTTCGCCGCGGCCCTGGCGGGGCGGGAGTTCCGGCCGCGCTGGGGCATCCAGGCGCTGTGCTACGGGCCGGGCGATTATGCCGGGCCGCACAACGATCACCACCCCGAGGATGCCGCCGCCAGCCGCGGCTATCTGGATATGCACATCACGCTGGCCGGCCGCGGCGTGGCCCAGCAATGGCTGGTCTATGCCAGGCAGGGGCATTTCAGCGAAGTGGTGGATGTGGCCACCGCCGGCGGCCTCACGGCCTACCGGTTGCCGTTCTGGCATTACACCACGCCGCTGGTGGCCAAGCGGGATGCAAAGGAGGCGGATGCCCGCCGCTGGGTGCTGCTGGGAACTTTCCTCTACAAGCGGCCGTTCGTCGCCGACAGGGCTAGAGGCTGAGCTCCGCCGTGAATTCGACGGTGCCGTGCTCGGCCTCGCGCACCGCCTGCCGGTAGGACTTCTCGCTTTTGTAGGGGCCGTGCTTGGGGAACCTGCGCGGATCGGTGGCCACAAGGCGGCCGCTCTTCGGCAGCACCTTGTAGAATTTGCCATCGCGGCCGATCACCGGGATGGACCGGCGGCGGCGGGAAAAGACCCGGCGCATATTGGCGGAGAAGGCGGTGAAATTCTCCAGCTCGTCGGTGTCCACCTTCATCAGATACTCATGCACCCGCACGAACTCGTCGACGAAACCCTTGTCGACCACCGAGAGGTTGGAGATCACCCAGCAGGTGTCCTCGAACGACCAGTAATAGGCCAGGCCGGCGAATTCACCCTCGCGGGTGATGTAGGGATAGAAGGGGAAGGCGCGGCAGGCCATGCTGCGGTTGTCGCGCTCGCAATGGGCGACACCCTTGCATTCGATGGCGGCGCAGCTGTGATGCAGCTCGCGGACGATCTTGCGGGTGATGGCGTCATAGGGCTTGAACTTGTGCCAGAGCTCGCTGCGGGTCTTCAGCAGTTCGAACTCGGCCTTCATCACCAGGGGCACGGCGTTCTGGGTCGAGCAACAGACCGGCTCGCCGCCGTTCAAGGGCGCGCATTTCCGGCCGCAATCGAAGCGGGAGACCGGCGCCTGAAAACCGTCATAAATGATCTTGAAGTCCGCGGGCGTGGCCTGGCTGCGGCCATTGCCGTTTCCCGCTTTTCCGTTATGCACGCTCACGCCATCCTCCCTGTCCGGGCGGCCTATTGATAGGATCGCGAGGCCGCCGTCAAGCGGCGCCTTGCATCGGACTCTCCAGGCGTTAGAGTCCGGCCGCAGCGGCGGCGTTAAGGGGAATATCGATGGCGCGCTATTGGGTCGTCGGCGGCATCTATACCGACACCTCCTTTACCAAGATGCAGGGCGGCGGCGCGGAGGAACGGGCCGGCCCCTTCGGCACCCACGACCAAGCCAAGGCGGAATGGCAGCGCCGCGCCTGGGCCACGGTGGATGACGCCCATGCCCGCTTTCGCATCGAGGAAGAGGACGAGCAGGCGGAGCCCTGGTTCTGGGTGGTCGGCGGCGCCTACAAGGACACGCATTTCACCGAGCCCGCCGGGGGCACCGAGCAATGGTACGGCCCCTTCAAGACCTATGACGACGCCAAGGCGGAATGGCAGCGCCGCGCCTGGGCCACGGTCGACGATGCCCTTTCGCGGTTCAGGATCGAGAAGCGGACGAGCGATCCGCGGCAGGGCTAACCCGCGCCGCAGATTGCGCAGGCGGTTTCAGGGGTCGCGAGGCGGCGCTGGATCACTCTCGACATGATCTTTGGCGTCATTTGCCTTGATGACCCGCACCAGCAGCTCCCGCAGCGTTTCCCGTTCGTCGTTCGACAGGGATGCGGTGACGCGCTCCATGGCCTCGAAGATTTCCGGCCTTACGGATAAAAGCAGCTTCGTGCCTTGCGAAGTTATCGCGTAGGTGCCCGGCTCGTTTGCGTCCTTGGCTGTCTTGCATTGTATCAGCCCACGATCCTCAAGGTGCTCGATATAGCGTAGCGCCTTGGCGGTAGGTACGCCGATCCGCTCGGCCAGACGCCGGGAATTGTTGCCGGGAGCGTCATGCACGGAGGCCAGGGTGGCAAACTCCACAGGCTCCAAACCTTCCCGGCTGGTAACGATATTCGCTGCATGGCTGCAGAGATCGTTAAAGCGCCGCGAGAGATGCGCCATCGCCCGGCGATGCACCGGCGGCAGCACCGGTGACGGCGGGGCATCGGCCGGCCGCGCCAGATAGACGCGGATTGCCGAGTTGATGTTCTTGATCTTCTGCGGTCCCAGATCCTCGAAGTTCAGCGGCAAGGCCCGATGCACAAACTGATGGGCCGCATCCGACAGGCACACAGAGCCAGGCTGCGCGAGGCCTTGCAGGCGGGCGGCGATGTTGACGCCGTCGCCGAACAGGTCGCCGTCGCGGACCATGACTTCGCCGACATGCAGGCCGATGCGGAAGATGACGCGGTGCGCTTCCGGAATTTCCCTGTTAACCGCGCCGACCCGTTCGAGGATATCGAGGGCGCATTGCAGGGCATCCACCGCGCTGGGGAATTCGGCAAGAATGCTGTCGCCGGCGGTGTTGGCGATCCGGCCGCCCTGACCGGCTATGAGCCGGTCCGTGATGTCCCGGTGCGCGCTCAGCAGGTTTAGCGTGCCGCCTTCATCGGCATTCATCAGGCGCGCATAGCCTGCCACGTCGGCACTGAGGATCGCCGCGAGACGGCGTTGGGCCTTTGAAGCGGTATCGGCCTTCTGCATGCGGGGCTTCCCTCGATCGTGGGGCGTATCACAGCATAGGCGCAGGTATCTGGATAGTGCAGGAAATCACCTCCGGCACGCGGCCAGCGGCGCGGGCGCTTTGCAGATGAAGATTGCCCGGATGCCGGTTATAGTCCGGCAGACGCTTCCGGCAATGGCCGGTGCGGACTCTGCGGCAATCGCTAGCTGGACAAGAATGGATAGGCAGAACACACCGACGCCCGCCGCGGCCGGATTGCAGGCTGCCGTGGCGCTCTATCGGGCGGGGCGCTTTGCGGATACCGAGCGCGCCTGCGGTGAAATCCTGGCCACTGCGCCTGACAACATTCCGGCGAAGGTACTGTGCGCACAGGCGATGGCGCAGCGCGGCGATCCCTGGGGCGCCATCAAGCTGTTGCGGGACGCGCTTCGCCTGCGTCCGGATTCGGCGCCGGCCCTGAACAGCCTGGTGGTGCTGCTGCTCCGCAATGGACAGATGGAAGACGCCAGGGCCGCCTGCGACCAGTGCCTCGCGATCGATCCCCGCAACGTCGCCGCCTTCTACAATCTCGGCCAGATCGCCGACATGGCGGGCAAGCCCGATGAGGCCGCCGTCGCCTACGGGCGCGCCCTCGAACTGAACCCGCAGCTCACGGCAGCCATGGTGCCGTTGGCGCTCGCCCTGCAGAAACTGGGGCGGGACGACGAAGCGATCGCCATCTATGACCGCGTTCCCGCCGGGGACAAGAGCGAGTTCATCGCCCAGTTCAACCGCGGCCTGTTGCAGCAGGGTCGGGGGAACTTGCTTGAAGCCGAGTTCGGCGTTTTCGCGGGCCAGCGAGATCGACCCGGCGGATCCCAAGCCGCGCTTTCAGCTTGGCGGCGTCTTCTATGCCCTGGGACGCTTCGACGAGGCGATCGATTGCTACCGGCAGCTCCTGTTGCGGAAGTCGGATACGGCGGGCGTGCATGGCAATCTGGCGAAAGCACTATGGGCCAAGGGCGATGCGGCGGGCGCGCTGGCGGCTTGCGGCGACGGCCTGCGGCAGCGGCCCGGCGACACCGCCGTCATCGCCTTCAAGGCGGCGATGCTGCTGGAAAACGGCGACACTGCCGCCGCCCGGGCGCTGGTGGATTTCGACCGGCTGATGAAACCGATACGCATCCCGCCGCCGCCCGGTTTCAACGACATTCCCGAATTCAACAAGGCGATCTCGCAGTATGCCTTGACGCATCCGACGCTGGTGTTCGAGCCGCGCAACCACGCGACGAAGAGCGGCCGGCATACCGGCGATCTCATGCTCAAACCTGGCGGCCCGGTGCCTGCTTTCGCCAGCGCCGTGGAGGGCGCTGTTCGTCGGTATTTGCAGGATATGCCTGCCGATTCGGCCCATGCATTCGCCGCGCAGCGGCCGGCCCGCTGGCGCCTGTCCGCCTGGGCGGTCGTCATGGAAGGGCAGGGCTATCAGGCGCCGCACATCCATCCGCAGGCCTGGCTCAGCGGCGTCTATTACGCGAGCGTGCCGCCGGACATGGCAGCTTCGGATACGGAGCAGGCGGGATGGATCGAATTCGGCGAGCCGCTGCCGGATTACCGCTTCACCGCGAAGCCGGAACTGCGCCTGATCCAGCCGGAGGAAGGGCTGATGCTGCTCTTCCCGTCCTACTTCTTCCATCGCACGCTGCCCTTCAGCACCGGTGGAACGCGGATCAGCATCGCCTTCGACGTGGTTCCCACGGCGTAGGGGCGCTCTTACTGAGCTGCTGCCTTCAGCGCCTGGGGCAATACTTCGGCGAAGGCGGCGAGGTCGGCGGCGGTGCCGGCGCTGACGCGGATGCAGCGGTCCAGCGGCGCCACGCCGGGCATGCGGACGAAGATGTCCCTGGCGATCAGCTCCTTCAGCACGGCGCGGGCGTAGTTGCCGTCGCGGCCGCAATCGATGGCGACGAAATTGGCGGCGGAGGGCAGCGGCTTAAGGCCGTTGTCGCGGGCGATCTCGGCGATGCGGTCGCGGGCGCCGGCGACGCTTTTGGCGACGCTTGCCAGATGCGCACCATCGGCCAGCGCCGCCAGCGCGCCCGCCTGGGCGATGCGATTGACGCCGAAATGGTTGCGGATCTTGTCGAAGGCCTTGATCAGCGACGCCTCGCCGATGGCATAGCCGACGCGCAGCCCCGCCATCCCGTGGGCTTTTGAAAATGTGCGGAAGCGCAGCAGCCGCGGATAGCTCACATCCAGCGGCGGCATGGTGCCTTCGGGCGCGAACTCGCCATAGGCCTCGTCGAGGCAGAGCACCGCGCCCTCGGGGACCCGGTCGATCAGGCGCTGCACTTCAGCCGCATTCCACCAGCTTCCCATGGGATTGTCGGGGTTGGCGAAGTAGATCAATCGCGTCTTTTCGCGCTTCGCCAGGTCCAGCAGCGAGTCCGGATCTTCGCGATCGGCCACATAGGGCGTGGTAACCAACCGCCCGCCGAAACCATTCACATGGAAATTGTAAGTAGGGTAGGCGCCGAGCGACGTCGCCACCGTAACGCCGGGTTCGACGAACAGCCGCACCACATAGCCGAACAGCCCGTCGATGCCCTCGCCGACAACGATATTGTCAGGCGCGATCTTGTAATGCGCGGCCAGCGCCTGCTTCAGATCATGGTTCTCGGGATCGCAATATTTCCACGCCTCGGCCGCCGCCGTCTCCATAGCAGCGATTGCCTTGGGCGAAGGCCCAAACACGCTCTCATTGGCGCCGATGCGAGCCCGGAACAACCGCCCCCGCGCCCGCTCCTGCGCCTCCGGCCCGACAAAGGGCACGGTGGAGGGGAGCTTGTCGACGAGGGGAGTAAAGGGGTGAGTGAACATGATGCACAGGCGCACAGTAGGGGCGACCTGCGGTCGCCCTGTCAACATGTCACGGGTGCATGCGCGGCTTAACCTTGGGTGGCGGCGATGACGGCGTTGCGCAGTGCCGCCACGTCGCCAGCGGGAACCGTCGTCACGCCGGGCACGCCTTCCAGCCCGCAAGCGTCGCTGGCAATCACCGGGATGCCGGCGGCAACCGCGCGAAGCAGGCGGCGAGGCTGGTCCTCGATCCAAGCCGGGAGCACGACAAGTCTTGCGGTGGAAAGCGGGTCGGTGCCGGCGGCAACCACGGGAACGCCGTGCCAAAAACCGTCGCCTTCCAGAATGCCGCCGCCCAGGGCGACTGTGAGACCGAGATCGCGTGCAACCTCGCGCAGTTCATAGGCGCCCTTGCGGCCGAGAGTGCTGGCCGGAAAGAGTACCGCGTCATCGCTCGACTTCCGGCTGTTCACCGGCGGGAGCTGCCAGTCGAGCTTTCTGGCCTTCGCGCCGGCCAACCGGGCGATCTTGCTGTGGGGCGTGATCCAATGCCGGGCGGCCGCAAGCGCATCGCGCTCTGCCGCCAGCAAGGTGGGCTCGGCGCGGAAATCCGCCAGGGTCGGCGACATCGGCCAGGCTTGCGCCGCGCGATCAAGCGTCGTTTGCAGAGCCTCCAGCGGCAACCGGGTCATCAACACATCGAAACTGCGGCCGCCGAGAACGCCGTCGCGCCACAGGAACGGCAGCAGGGTCTGGCTGACCACCAGATGGGTGGCCATGAAAGGCAGGCGCCGGGCGTAGTGCCGTGCCAGCGCTTCATCCATCTGCAAGAGCGCGCGCTGCCGCTGCGCGCCTTGTGCCGCGAGACGCCGGCTGCGCAGCGACCGGCTGAGAACAAGCCATGGCGCCTGGCGCACGGCGGCAAAGCCATCGCTGCTCCAGCGATAGGGGCCAATGCCCAGGCGCCGGCTGTCGAGCGGCGTGAACAGCCAGTCGGCCGGCGCGGCGTTCTCCCGCAGGTAGCCGTCGAACTCCGGCCACCAGCCATCGACAAGCCAGGCCGTGGATGTCGCCGTTGCCCGGTTCGCCGCCGAATTCATGGCGGAAACAGGTGACCATGCCGCAGGTCTCGCAGCTCGCCGCGGGCAAATCGGCACTGGTGCCGGCTGGCGATGTCCGGCGCGAAACCGGCGCGGAGATTTTTGCCGGCGAGCCGAGACGGCGGAACGTGACTTTCAGGTCATCCCGATCGAGACCGACCTGGAGTTGGCAATCAACCGGCGGCCGGAAGCGCAGATCGACATAGTTCCAGAAGATCGTGGCGTCGCGCCCCTGCGCCGCCATCGAGCCTTCGATGCGGCGCGAATGGGCATGGCGCTCGACGATGTCGCAGCCGGCCTTCAGCGCGGCGTCGTAGAGCGCATTGCTGAGCTGGCAGAGCCCGCCGCCGACGCTGGCGATGACGCAGCCCTCGCGCAGTTCGCGGCCGCGCACGAATCCGAGACGGCGGCGCGGGCGCGGCATCTGCGCCCAGAAGCTGAAAAGCGCGCCGGCCGGAATCACCAGACCATCGAGATAGTGGGCGGCGACCCGCAGATTTTGCACCTTGCCCGCCTGCAGCAGGCGCTCCGCCGGCGTGTCGCTCGGGAACAGCAGGCTCTGGGAGAGGGCGATCGTCGGCGCAGCCGCAGCAAGCGGTTGCCGCTTAAGCCGCACCAGCCGGCGGCCGAAATCGTCATGGAACCAGCGCCTGATACGGAAACACCAGGCCTTGCCGGCGAACAGAGCGGCCTCCCAGCGCGTCGGCAGCCGCGACTCCGCTTCAGGCACGCCTGGCGCCGGCATGAGATGCAGCGCGACGGAACTGTGCTTCCGGTCGTCGACGTCAATCATGACAATGGGCGAGGTTGAATTGAACGATGCGCAAGTCCGTCAGAATTCCTATGTCAGGACCACGGGCTCGATTCTACTGCCAGAGGTGATTAACAGGCCGTTAGGAGCTTGAAAGGGATTTGTGTCGGGACCAAGGCTGCCGCGCACCCTTAGGCGCCGCCGATCGCCCAATTGTCAATCAGCCTTGTCCGTCCCAGCCACGCGGCGGCAAAGACGCGGGAAGGGGCGGTCACTTTGCGCGTTGGCTGCAGCGTCGCTTCATCGCAGACCTCGATGTAGTCGATCTTCCGGAAGCCGGCATCTTCGAGCTGATCGATGCCCCAGGCGAGTTCGCGGGCGACGGCGCCGGGCTCCTTGCGCAACCGCTCGGCGATATCGGCGAGCATGCGTGGCAGGGCGGCGGCGTTGGCGCGGTCTTCGGCGCTGAGATAGCGATTGCGGGAGGAGAGGGCGAGACGGTCGGCTTCGCGCACGGTGGGCACGCCGACGATCTGGACGGGAATGTCGAGGTCGGCGGCCATGCGGCGGATCACCTGGAGCTGCTGGAAATCCTTCTCGCCAAAATAGGCGCGGTCGGGAGTCGATTGCAGCAGCAGCTTGCTGACGACAGTGGCGACGCCGGCGAAATGTCCGGGGCGGTGCGGGCCGCAGAGATGTTCGGTGAGCCCGGCGACGGTGACCGTGGTGGCGAAGCCCTGCGGGTACATCTCGCCGACCGACGGCGCGTAGAGCGCTTCGACATTGGCAGCCTCGAGCTTCGCCAGATCGGCGGCTTCGTCGCGGGGATAGGCGGCGAGATCTTCCTGCGGTCCGAACTGCGTCGGGTTCACGAACAGCGTGGCGATGGTGCGCTTATTGTCGGCGCGGCTGTGGGCGGCCAGCGACAGATGACCGTCATGGAGCGCGCCCATGGTGGGGACGATGCCGATGGATTCGTTGCTGCGGCGCCATGCGGCGACGGTGGCGCGCAGATCGGCGATGGTTCTGATGACAGCGGGCATGATTGGGAACTTAGGAAAGTTTCACCACAAAGTCACAAAGGACACGAAGAAGCGGATCTCTTCGTGGTCCTTTGTGACTTTGTGGTGAGCCTTGCTTGACCTAATGCGGCCGCGAGGTGCGCGGGGGGACGGAAGTGAGGGGCTGCGGGCGCTGGCCGGGGGAGAAGGTGTGTTCCGGGCCGGGGAAGCGGCGGGCGCGGACGTCGGCGGCGTACTGCGCCACGGCCTTGCCGATCTCCTCGCCGATCCCGGCATAGCGCTTCACAAATTTCGGCGTGAAATCGTTGAACATGCCGATGAGATCGTCGACGACCAGGATCTGCCCGTCGCAGGCGGGCGAGGCGCCGATGCCGATGGTGGGCACGGCGACGCGCTCGGTGATCTCCCGCGCCAGAGGTTCGACCACGCCTTCGACGACAATGGAGAAGGCGCCGGCTTCGGCGACGGCCTGGGCGTCGGCCATGATGTCGGCCGCCTGCGCCTCGTCCTTGCCGCGGGCGCGGTAGCCGCCGACGCTATGCACGGATTGGGGCATCAGGCCGATATGGCCCATGACCGGTATGCCCCTGACGGTGAGATAAGCGATGGTGTCGGCCATCTCGCGGCCGCCTTCGAGCTTCACGGCAGAGCAGCCGGTCTCCTGCATCACCCGCGCGGCGGCGCGGAACGCGGCTTCCGGCGATTCCTGATAGCTGCCGAAGGGCAGGTCGACGACGATCAGCGCCCGCTCGCTGCCGCGGCGCACCGCGCCGCCATGGGCGATCATCAGCTCGAGCGTGACCGGCAGCGTGGTCTCGAAACCGTAGACCACCATCCCCAGGGAATCACCCACCAGCAGCAGATCGCAGTGGTGATCAAGCTGCTGCGCCATCGGCGTCGTATAGGCGGTCAGGCAGACGATAGGTTCGCCGCCCTTGCGGGCGCGAAGCTCGGGTACGGTGATCCGGCGGTTGCGTCGTTCAGTGCTCACGGCGTCCTCCTCCGCAAGCGAGACCCAAAGAAGGGCAAATCCTAGCGTTCCATTGTGCGCTGCACAATCGATATGTTGCGCCGCCGCTAAAATACAAGTGGTTGGTCGGACAGGATTTTTCCGGTTGCCGGCAAGGTCAGGTTGCTATCGCGCGGCAGGCTGGCGCAGGATCGGGCCAAACGATAGCTTAAGCGCATTAATGCGAATGTCCGGAAGAAACCGGACCAGAGGGTGGGGGAATGAGGGCTGAATTCTGGGGGCCGCGCCAAGGCGCGGTGCGGCCGGTGTGCGTCATCGGCCTGCTGATAATTTTCCTGTGCGGGATTTTCGGCGCGGCGTTGCAGCCCGCGGCCGCGGCCAGCAAGCCGGTCGCGGCAAAATCCGAGATGGTGGTGGCGGCCCATCCGCTGGCGGCGGAGACGGCCTTGCGCATCCTGGGGTCAGGCGGCAACGCGGCGGATGCGGCGATCGCCGCGCAGATCCTGCTGACGCTGGTGGAGCCGCAATCCTCGGGCATCGGCGGCGGCGGGTTCCTGCTGTATTACGACGGCAAGCGCCGGGATCTGGATTTTTATGACGGGCGGGAGACGGCACCGGCGCGCGCGACGCCGAACATGTTCCTGCAACCCGATGGCACGCCCAAGCCTTTCTATGACGCTGTCGTGGGCGGCCTGTCGGTGGGTACGCCGGGCGTGCTGCGCCTGCTGGAGGAGGTGCATCGCGACCATGGCAAACTGCCCTGGGCGCGGTTGTTCGACGATGCGGTCCGTCTGGCTGAGCAGGGCTTCCCGGTGTCGCCGCGGCTGGCGGCTGCGATCGCCGAAGACAAGCATCTCAAGCACTCCGCCGCAGCGGCCGCCTATTTCTACGATGCCAAGGGCCTGCCGCTGCAAGCCGGGACCCTCCTGAAGAACCCGGCGCTGGCGGCGAGCCTGCGGCTGATCGCTGCCGGCGGCGCCGATGTTTTCTATAGCGGGCAGATCGCTGGACAGATCGTGGATGCCGTGGCCACGGCGCCGGGCAATCCCGGCCGTCTCAGCCGCGCCGACCTGGCGCGCTATCCGGTGCGGAAGCGCGATCCCGTCTGCACAGACTATCGGCAATGGCGCATCTGCAGCGCGCCGCCGCCCAGCTCCGGCGGCATCGCCGTGCTGCAGATCCTGAAGTTGCTGGAGCGTTTCGATTTCAATCACATCCGCCCGAACACCCCGGCGGCGGTGCATTTGTTCGCCGAGGCCAGCCGCCTTGCTTATGCCGACCGGAATTTCTATGTCGGCGACCCGGATTTCCTGAAGGTGCCGACGGCAGAACTTCTCGACAGCAAGTATCTCAACCGGCGCTCCCAGCAAATTCTCTTCGGCAATACGATCTGGAAGGTGACGCCGGGGAACCTGCGGCTGCAAAGCGGCATGGCGGCGCCGCTGCCGCAGATGGAATCCGAGTCCACCACCCATCTCAGCATCGTCGACCGCGACGGCAATGCCGTGAGTTTCACTTCCTCCGTGGAAGACAGCTTCGGCGCCCGGGTGATGGCCGGCGGATTCATCCTCAACAACCAGCTCACCGATTTCAGCTTCGAGCCGACGCGCGACGGGCGGCCGGTAGCCAATGCCGTGCAGCCAGGTAAACGGCCGCGCAGCTCCATGGCGCCCACCATGGTGCTCGATCGCGACGGCCGCCTGCTTTATGTGCTGGGTTCGCCCGGCGGCAGCCGCATCATCGCCTATGTGGCCAAAACGCTGGTCGGCCTGCTCGACTGGCGGCTCGATCCCCAGGCGGCGATCGATCTGCCGAACATGGCCAATACGGGCAAGGAAACGCAGGTCGAAGCAGGCACCTTGCTGGTGAATCAGGCGACCGCGCTGCAGGTGCTGGGCCATACGGTGAAGCCGTCGGTCATGAACAGCGGCCTGCATGTCATCGCGGTGACGCCGGCGGGCATGCTGGGCGGCGCCGACAACAGGCGCGAAGGGGTGGCCGTCGGCGACTAGCTGCTATAGGGTCGCCGCGCCATGAATGACGCGAGCAAGGATGCGGCGGCGGCAGCGCTCCCGAAGATCACCCTGAAGGCCGGCGAGCAGCGGCGCATGCTGTTCGGCCATCCCTGGGTCTATTCCAACGAGATCGCGATGGATGCTGCGGCGAAGGCGCTGCCGCTGGGCGCGACGGTGAAACTCGTGGCCCATGATGGGCGCGCGCTGGGCACGGCGATGTTCAATCCGCGCACGCTGATCGCCGCCCGTCTCTGGTCGCGCGAAGTGCAGACCGAAGTGGACCGGGTGTTTCTGGCGGACGTGCTGCAGCGGGCGCTGGCCCTGCGGCAGAAATTGTTCGATACGCCTTATTACCGGCTGATCCATGCCGAGGCCGACGGTCTGCCGGGCACGGTGATCGATCGCTACGGCGATACGCTGGCGGTGCAAGTCAATTGCGCCGGCGTGGAGCGGCAATTGCCGGAACTGCTGGGTGCATTGGACGATGTACTGCAGCCGGCGGCGGTGCTGTTGCGCAACAGCGGCGGCATGCGGACCCTTGAGGGGCTGGAGTCCTATGAGCGCTGGGCCAAGGGCGAGCGCAGCGAACCGATCGAGATCGCCGAGAATGGCGGCCGCTTCCTGGCCGATCTCTCGGGCGGGCAGAAGACCGGCTGGTTCTTCGATCAGCGGGACAACCGCGCGATGGTGGCGGCGCTGGCGAAGGGTGCGCGGGTGCTAGATGTCTACTGCTACAGCGGCGGCTTCGCGATCCAGGCCGCCAGAGCGGGCGCTAAGACGGTCCTGGCGGTCGACAGTTCGGAGCCGGCGCTGACGCTGGCGGCCAAGGCGGCGGAGCTGAACGGCGTCGCGGCGCGCTGCCGCTTCGAGCGCGGCGACGCCTTCGAACGGCTGGCGTCGCTGGCAAACTCGGGTGAGAAGTTCGATATCGTCATCGCCGATCCGCCGGCCTTCGTGAAGTCGAAGAAGGAGCTGAACCAGGCGGCGCGGGGTTATCGCAAGCTGGCGCGGCTGGCGGCGCGGATTGTCACGCCCGGCGGCTTCCTGTTTATCGCCTCCTGCTCCCATCACATGACGCCCGAGCTGTTCGCCGAGCAGGTGGCGCGGGGCCTCTGGGATGCGGAGCGGCCGGCCAGGATTCTGAAATCGGTCGGCGCCGCGGCCGACCATCCCGTGCATCCGGCGTTGCCGGAGACGGCCTATCTGAAAGGGCTGTTGATCGCGCTCGATTGAGCGCGGCGGGCGCCGTCAGTGCGGGCGCTTGGCCGGATAGTCGAAGTGCTGCTTGATCTGAAAGAGCGCGAAGCCGACGGCGAAGGCGAAGAACAGCAGCCCGCCATAATAGGCCACCGGCTGCTCCGGGCCGCCGCGGGCCGACACGAACAGCGCTATGACGCCGAACAGAAACGCGATACCGCACCAGATCCAACGGTTAAAATCTTGCATCTTCGGCCCCTTGTTGCGAGCGGGCGGAATTTAGGGGGCGGCACTGCTTCTGGCAACTCCCGAGGCAGGGGAGGAACGCGCAATTTGCCACGGGTGCGTTTTGTGCCACCGGCAGACGTTCCAAGACTCGGGGATACCGTTATCCTTGATTTCCTTCAGCGGCCCGGCGCTTCGTGCTCCCGCCGCTTTTCCTCCACCAGCCGCTCAAACTCTTCGATATGCGCCGCGAGCTTCGCGCCCTCGCAGCGCGGGCACCAGAGCAGCTTCTTGCGGCGCAGGAACAGTATCTTGCGGCGGCTTTTGCATTTTTTGCAGCCGGGCGCGCCATTCCATGTATCGAAGTCAGGGAGCGCGAGCAGCTCGCGCAGCCAGAGCGGATGCGCGGCTGCCAGGCGGGCGATCTCCACATGCTCGAAATAGCGCGGCGATAGGTCGAGATGGCTCAGCCGCGGCAGGTCGGCCAGCGGGCTGAGATCGCCTTCGAACACCTTTGCGGACATGATGTTCAGCCGCTCGAGCCCGGTGAGCGCCCGCAGCGGCGCCAGTGAGGGCAGCCCCTGGGTCGTCCATACACCGCCGGTCAGGGCTAGGTTCCGCAGCCCCGTCAGCGCCGCCAGCGGCGCCAGGGATTCGATGGCGCCAAGATCGTTGAACGAGAGAGTCGTGAGCCGCGTCAGCTGCTCGATTCCGTCGAGGCGCGTCAGCTTCGGGCATTGCCAGACCGTCAGCGTCTCCAGCGTCGTGAATCCAGCAAGGAATTGCAGGTCACCGGCATCCGCATGGCGCACGCTCAATGTCGTCAGCCGCGGCAAGCGGAGACCCGCCAGTACCGAGACGTGCCGGCGCGGCAGCCGGTAGACCTGCAGCAGAGTAAGAACTTCGAACTCCCGCAGCGTCGCGAAATCTTTCGCCGTGCCGTCGACCCACAACGCCGTCAGCCCGCGATCGACCCCCGCCAGCGACGTTCGCAGCGGTTCGTTCTCATCCATGCCGGCCACTCCTGTCCCTCGGCAAACGCCGCTCCGTACTATTGCACCTTGCCGCGAGCCGCGACCGCAAAGGCGCGTTCGACGCGGTTGCCGCGCACGCCGTAGACGACGTCATGCAAGTTGCTGACCGCGCAGGCGTGGTTGGGGATGATGGTCACGCGCTCGCCGATGGTGGGGCGCGCGTTGCAGGCGGCGACGTCGAGGTGGCCGTGCTCCTCGCTGAGCCCGGGAAGCGTCGACTTCGGATATTCCAGCACCTGCCCATAGCCTTCCAGTCCCATGGGATCGGAGGACAGCGTCTTGGAGCCGGCGTCGAGTATGGTCCGCGCATCGGTCGGCCGCGAGACCACGGTCGTGACGATGCGCAGCGCGCAATCCTCCAGCGTGCCGACGCCGTGGGCGACCATGTAGCGGTCGCTATAGATGTAGGTGCCAGGACGATGCTCCGTCGCTGGCGCCACCTCCCGGGCCCGGTAGAGATCGGGCGTGCCGCCGGTACTCACGACCTCGACTGCCAGTCCCTTCTTCCCGCAGGCGGCGATCGCCTCCGTCAGCCAGGCCGAGGTCGGCACGGTCGTGCCCTTGGGCGCATAGGTCATGAGGCCGCGGAAGGTGAGGCCCGGCAGCCGCGAGATCTCGGCGGCCAGCTCCGCCGCCGCATCAGGCAACTGGACGCCGCAACGGCCGGCGCCGGTGTCGCACTCGACCATCGCGCCGGCGCTGAGACCCGCCGCCGACAGCGCGGCCGAAACGCCTTCGGCGGCCTCGCGGCTGTCGAACACGATCGTCAATTGCGTCCGCCGCGCCAGCGCCGTGAGCCGCTCCAGCTTTTGGCGGCCGACGATGTTGTAGGTGATGAGGATATCCTCGATGCCGGCGTCGGCCATGACCTCGGCCTCGCCGATTTTCTGGCAGGTGATGCCCACGGCACCGAGTTCGACCTGGCGCCGGGCCAGCTCGGGTATCTTATGCGTCTTGATGTGGGGCCGCAGGGCGAGTCCATTGCGGCGGCAATAATCCTGGGCGCGCGCCAGGTTGCGCTCGACGGCGTCGAGGTCGATCGTGATGCAGGGCGTGTCGAGATCGTCGATGGTCCAGGACAAATACCAGCTCCGCATGCGTAGGGGTGGATGGCTTGACGCCAGCCTGCGTACCATATCATGGTGTCAATGTGGCTGGCGATGCCGGCTCCGCGCCGGAGTTGCAGCCGGGAGGCAGCGTTCAAGAAAAAGGGGAGTTCGACCATGCAGGACCTCGACACAAACAGACGTTCGTTCATGCTCGCCGGCGGCCTCGGCTTGGCCGGTGCCGCAGCCGCGGCGGCCACCACGACCGCACTCACGCCGCAAGTGGCTTACGCGCAAGCCGCGGGTGATAGCCTGCTGCGCACCATATTGGATCGCGGCCACCTGATCGTCGGCACCGGCAGCACCAATGCGCCCTGGCACTTCGAAGACGAGCAGGGAAACCTGGTCGGCATGGACATCGCCATGGCGCAGATCCTCGCCCAGGGGCTGTTCGATGATCCGACAAAGATCGAATTCGTGAAGCAGGAAGCCGATGCCCGCATTCCCAACGTCACCACCGGGAAGGTCGATATTACCATCCAGTTCATGACGGTGACGGCGGGCCGCGCCCAGCTCGTGAACTTCTCGCGTCCGTATTATGTGGAGGGTATCGCCCTCCTGACCAAGCCGGGCAGCGAGAGGGAAAAATTCGAAGCGCTGCTGAGCGGCGGCAGCGGCACCAAGGTTTCCATCCTGCAAAACGTCGACGCCGAGCAGTCGGTACACGCGGTACTGCCGGAGGCTGAGGTGCTGCAGATCGACAGCCAGGCCAACGTCATCCAGGCGCTCGATTCCAACCGGGTCGACGCCGCCGCGGTCGATCTGTCCACGGTGTGGTGGATGGCCAAGCGCGCGCCCGACAAGTATGCCGATTCCGGCAAGAAGTGGTTCAGCATGCTGTATTCGGCGGCGCTGCGGCAGGGCGATCTCGATTGGTGGCGCTTCGTCAACACGACCTGGGATGTCGCCATGTTCGGGCACAACAACGCCATCTTCGACAAGGCGTTCTCGGACTTCTTCGGCTTGCAGCCGCCGGTGCGCGAGCCGGGCTTCCCGAAGATTTGACGGCGGCCGTCGACCGTTTGAAGTTGTCCACGATGCCGGGGCGGGCGATTGGCCTGCCCCGGCATCCCGGTTTGTGCCGATGACCTATCACATCAACTACAATTTCGTCTGGCAGTACTTCGACAAGTTCTACTGGGGCCTGCTGCTGGGCATCGAACTGGCGCTGATCTCGATCCTGTTCGGCGCGGTCTTCGGGCTGGGGCTGGCGCTCGTTCATGTGGACGGGCCGCGCTGGGCGCGGCGGCTCGTCTCCGCCTATGTCGAGTTCATCCGCAACCAGCCGCTGTTGCTGCTGGTCTATCTGGTCTTCTACGGCATCCCCAGCGTCGGCGGGTTCAAGTACAGCCCGACCCTGTCTTTCATCATCACGCTGTCGATCTATTCGGCGGCCTACCTGGTCGAGATCTTCCGCTCCGGCCTCGACGCGGTGCCCCGCGGCGTGGTGGAGGCGGGCAAGGCCATTGGCCTGACGCCGCTGCAACGTCTGATCCATGTGCGGCTCCCGACCATGCTGCGCATCACCATGCCGGCGCTGGGCAACCAGTTCGTCTCCCTGTTTAAGGATACGTCGGTCGCCTTCGTCATCGCCGTTCCCGAATTGACCTACGCAGCGAAATGGCTCGCCACCAACAAGTTCCGCATTTTCGAGGGCTACAGCATCCTGGCGCCGATGTATCTCGTCACCTGCTACGCCATCTTCGCCATTTTCCGCCTGCTCGAGCGGCGCTTCACGATACGGCGCTAGGCCATGGAACTCGCCATCTATTCATTGCCGTTCTTGTGGCAGGGCACCTTGGTCACCCTCGGGATCTCGGCCGTGGTCACCGTTCTATCCCTGTTGTTCGGCGTCCTGCTGGGCACGCTGTCCTGCTACGGCCCCTTGCCCGTCCGCTGGGCGATCCGGTTGCTCTATTGCGACGTGATCCGCGGCATTCCGGTTCTCGTGCTCATCTTCACGATCTACTACGGATTGCCGCTGTTGATCGGCTTCGAGATCAACAGCTTTCTCACGGCGGTTGTCGCCCTCACGGTGTTTACGGCAGCGCAAGTGACGGAGATCGCCCGTGGCGCCATTCAATCGATTCACTTCGGTCAGACCGAGGCCGGCAAGGCGATCGGCCTCGGTTTCTGGCCGCGCATGATCTACGTCGTCCTGCCTCAGGCGGTGCGCCGGTTCCTGCCGCCCTGGATCAACAGCGTCACCGATGTGGTGAAGGGCAGCGCCCTGGTCTCGCTGGTCGGTATCGTCGACCTGATGCTGGCGACCCAGCAGGTCATCGGCCGCGTCTATGAACCGATGCCGCTCTATATCGTCTGCTCCATCATCTATTTCCTCATCAACTACAGCCTGTCGAGCGCCAGCCGAAGGCTCGAAGCGCGTTTCGTCTATATCCGGGAGTGAGCAGCGTGAGCACGACAGCCAATGGCCGCAATGGCGATGCCGTCGTCCGCATCCGCGGCCTGACCAAATCCTTCGACACCAACCGCGTGCTGAACGGCGTCGATCTCGAGGTCACGCGCGGCGAGGTCGTGAGCATCATCGGACCGTCGGGCAGCGGCAAGACAACGCTGCTGCGCTGCGTGAACGCCCTCGAGATCTATGACGAGGGATCGGTCAAGCTGGACGGTGTCGAAGTCGGATACACCGAAGGTGCCGGCCGGCGCCGCCGCCGGGAACGCGAACTCTCCGCCATCCGCGCCGAGACCGGCATGGTCTTCCAGATGTTCTATCTGTTCCCGCATCTGACGGCGGCCGAGAACGTGATGCTCGGCCTGCGCAAGGTGCGCGGCAAGAGCAAGGCCGAGGCGCGCGCCATCGCCGAACGCTGGCTGACGCGCGTCGGGCTGGCCGAGAAGTTCGACAGCTATCCGGCGCAGCTATCCGGCGGCCAGCAGCAGCGGGTCGGCATCGCCCGCGCCGTCGCCATGGAGCCGAAGGTGCTGCTGCTCGACGAGATCACCTCGGCGCTCGATCCCGAGCTGGTGGGCGAGGTGCTGGCCGTGGTGCGCCAGCTTGCGGTTGACGGCATGACCATGATCGTCGTCACCCACGAGATGGCCTTTGCCCGCGAGGTCAGCGATCTCGTGGTATTCATGGACGGCGGCCGCATCGTCGTCGCAGGCCGGCCCGATGAGGTCCTGCAGAACCCGAGCCATGAGCGGCTCAGGACCTTCCTCTCGCGTCTCGACAGCAATCGCGCGCCCAAGGCCGCGTCCTAGATCAGCTTCCTCATCCAAGGTCATTGCCCATGCCCTCAAACCGCCCCGATATCCGTCCGCAGCTCGGCCTGCGACCCATCATCAATGTTTCCGGCACGATGACCTCGCTGGGCGCTTCGATCGTCGTGCCCGAGGCGGTGCAGATGGCCGAAGGCATCCTCAGCGAGTTCGTGGAGATCAACGAGCTGCACCGGCGCGCCAGCACGACGATTGCCCAGGCCACGGGTGCGGAGGCCGGCTGCATCACCGCCTCCTGCTCCGCCGGGATCACCATCGCCGTCGCCGGCTGCATGACCGGCGCCGATCTGGCGCGCATCGAGCAGTTGCCGGATGCCGCGGGCATGAAGGACGAAGTGCTGATCCAGGCCGGCCACATGGTCTATTACGGCGCGCCGATCGAACAGGCGCTCCGCTTGACCGGGGCCAAGGTCGTGCCGGTCGGACAATCGACCTTCGCCCGCCCCTATCACCTGGCGGGGAAGATCAATGAGCGGACATCAGCGGCTGTCTATGTGATCTCCCATCATGCCGTGCAGTATGGGCAAATCGACCTGGCCGAGTTCTGCGCCATCTGCCGGGAGCGCGGCGTGCCTGTTATCGTCGACGCGGCGTCGGAGTACGATCTCCGCGGATTCCTCGCCAAGGGCGCCGACATCGTCTGCTACAGCGCGCACAAGTTCCTGGGCGGTCCGACCGCCGGCATCGTCGCCGGGCGCAAGGATCTGGTGCGCGCGGCGTTCCTGCAGAACAACGGCATCGGGCGCGGCATGAAGGTGGGCAAGGAGAGCATCGCCGGCACCATCGCGGCCCTCGAAGCCTGGGGCAAACGCGACCACAAGGCCGTGCGCGCGCGGGAGACCGGCTATCTGAAACTGTGGATGGAACGCCTGGCGAAAGTGCCGGGCTTGAAGCCGAGTATCGTACCGGATCCCACCGATAATCCGCTCGACCGGCTGAAGCTGGAGGTCAACGCGGGAGAGTCCGGCACCACGGCCTGGGCGCTCGCGTCCGCGCTGGCCCGCGCAGAACCGCCGATCATCGTACGCGACCACGAGGTCGAGCACGGACACTTCTATCTCGATCCCTGCAATCTCCATCCGGGCGAGGCTGAGGTCGTGGCCAGCCAAATCGCCGCCGTCGCCACAGCCATCCGTGGCAAGCCTTCCCCGGATCTCGCGGACATGCGCCGGCGGCAGTATGAGGCGCTGCTCGCCTGGCCCGACCGGCTGCCGTAATCCAGTCCTACGGAGGGATCAGTTCGGCAGCCTGAGCTCGAACTGCGTGCCCGCCGCGGTACTGGCGGCCAGGCGGATGTCGCCGCCATGGGCCCGCAGCAGGTCGCGGGCGATGGCGAGGCCGAGGCCGGTGCCGCCGGGCCGGGCCGAGCCGGAGAAGGGCTGGAACAGCTTCTCCCGCGCCCGCGGCGGCAGGCCGGGGCCGTTGTCGCTGACCTGGATGGTGGCGCTCCCGTCAGTCTGGGCCGCCTTGACCGTGACCTCCGACGCGCCGGACTGCACCGCGTTCTGGCCGAGATTGGCGAAGACGCGGAATAGCTGGTCGCGGTCGCCGCGGACCTCGATCTCCGCAGGCACCTCGTTGCGCCAGAGGGCCGCGCCGTTGGCGGGCGGCGGCAATACGCTGCCTACTTCCTCCACCAGGTCGCGCAGGCGGAAGCTGGTGCGATTCATCGTCGGTGCACCCTCGCGGACGAAAGCCAGCGTCTTGGTGGAGAGATCGATCGCGCGGTCGATGGAGGCGAGCAGTGTCGGCGTCAGGCGCTTGACTTCCGGATTGTCGCTGCCGGCCAGGCGGTCGGCGACCAGTTGCGCTGTCGTCAGGATGTTGCGGAGATCGTGGCTGATCTTGGTGACGGCGATGCCCAGCGCCGCCAGCCTTGTTTGCTGCTGCAGGGAGTCGCGCACCTTGCCCTGCATGTCCGCAAGCTCGCGTTGCGCCACGCCGATCTCATCGCGGCGGCCGGTGACCTCGACGGCGATGGACATGTCCTCGGGATGGTCGCGGAAGAACATCATGCTCTCGGTGATGCGCCGCAACGGCCGCACCATCAGCCATTGCAGCGACAGATAAACCAGTGCCGCCGTGACCAGGGAGATGATCACCGACAGCACGAGGATACGGCTGGAATAGTCGATCAGCGCCGCGCGCATCGGCGCCTCGTCGATGACCACCTCGACGATCGCCTGCGGATGCTTGGCCGAGGGGGCGACAATGCGCAGGATGCGGTTCTTGCTTTGCAGCAGCGTCTCGAAAGCGTCGCCGATCAGCATGAAAAAGCCGCGCTCGCGCAGATCGTAGCTGGCGTCGATCTTGGGCGGCGGTGCGGCGTCCAGCATCAGCTTGGAGCCATCGGGCCGCTTCAGCCCGATGACATAGGCATCGGCCTGGAACAGCAATTCCTTCGCCAGGTCTTCGCTGACCATGTTGTCGGGCGTGGCCATCAACGCCAGGATGGCCAGATGGCCGGCCTGGATGCGCTCCTCGAGATAGGTCACGCGGAAGCGTCCGGCCGATGGCGCGAAGATCAGGATCTCGCTGAGCATGATGAAGAACACGGTCAGCACCAGCAGCCGGGCCGACAGGCTCTGCAGCAGGCCGGGCATCCGGGGATGCGGTTGTCTTTCTTCTTCCATCGCCATGGGCGCTATCCGAACAGGCGCAGGAATTTGATCAGCCGGCGGGTGCGCTCGCTGAACAGGCGCGGCGCATAGAAATCGCCGGCGGCGCGCTTGCCCGCTTCGCCGCGCGTGGGGTAGGGCGCAACGACGCCGGCCATGGCGCTCAGCTTCAGCCCCTGGGCGATGGCAAGGCACCAGACCTGGATCAGCTCCCCCGCCTGGGCGCCGACGATGGTGGCGCCGAGGATGCGGCCCTTTTTCGTGCTGATGACTTTGACGAAGCCGTCGCTGTCGCGCTCGGTCTGGGCGCGGTCGTTGCGGGCGAAGGGGCTGATGGTGACGGCTATGTCGAGGCCTTTCTGCCGCGCCGATTCTTCGGTCTCGCCGGCCTGGGCCAGTTCCGGGTCCGTGTAGGTAACCCAGGGGATGGCCCCGGGTTTCATCTTCGCCGGCAGGCGGAACAAGGCGCGGCGTATGACGATACCGGCGTGATATCCCGCGGCATGGGTGAATTGCAGGCCGCCGATCGCGTCGCCGATGGCGTAGACGCGGCGATTGCTGGTGCGCAGACCGGCATCCACGGTGACGCCCTGGGGTGTCGCGGCAATGCCGGCCTTGTCCAGCTCCAAGCTGGCGAAATTCGCCCGGCGGCCCGCGGCGATCAGCAGATGGCTGCCGGTGACGATCTGCGGCCCGTTCTTGCCGTCCAGCGCGAGCGTGATGGCTCCTTCCGCGCCGACCGCGTGCATGACCTTGGTGTCCTCCAGCAGGCGCACGCCTTCGGCCTTCAGCCGGTCGCGCACCACGGCGGCGGCCTCCGGATCGTCCTTCGGCAGCAGCCGGGCCATCTCCACGACCGTCACGTCCACGCCCAGGCGCCGGAAGGCCTGTGCCAGCTCGCAACCGATAGGCCCGCCGCCGATGATCAGCAGGTGGCGCGGCTGCTTCGTCAGGTCGAAGATGGTCTCGTTGGTGAAATAGGGCAGCTTGTCCAACCCTGGCAGCGGCGGCACGAAGGGCGTCGAACCGGTGGCGATGACAAAGCGGCGGGCGCGGATGCGGTAGTCGCCGGCGGCGACTTCCTTCGGCCCGGTAAAGGCGGCGGCGCTGCGGATGACCGTGGCGCCCAGGCCCTCGAAGCGTTCCTGGGAATCATGGGGCGCGATGCCGGCGATGACGCCCTGGACATGTGCGCTGACAGCGGCGAAATCGATCATCGGCGGCGGCAGCTTAACGCCGAAATGACCGGCCTGCCGCGCGGATTGGGCGGCATGGGCCGCGGCCAGCAGCGCCTTCGAAGGCACACAGCCGAAATTCAGGCAATCGCCGCCCATCTTGTGGAACTCGATCAGCACCGTTTTGGCTCCCAGCTGGCTGGCGCCCGCCGCCACGGACAGTCCCGCCGAGCCGGCGCCGATGACACAGATATCCGCCCGCAGGACTTCAATCATGACCGGCCCGCCTTGCTCCTTATTCCGCGCTCATTGCCCGGGCCGTCCGCGCCGTTGCCGCCATTTCCGGTGGGCAACAGGCAGGAGAGCCAGCAAAGCGAGACCGATCAATGCAATTAACACTTGCGGCGTCAGAATATTCTCCAGGCTGCAGCTGCCGCCGCCGTCGAACACGCTGCCCAGGCCGGCGCCGACGCTGGCGAAGACGAAACTGCCGGGAATGATGCCGATCAGCGTCGCCAGCACATAATGGCGCAAGGAGATGCCGAGGAAAGCCGGCACCAGGTTGACCACGAAAAAGGGAAACACCGGCACCAGGCGCATGAACAGAAGATAGCTGAATCCCTCGGCGGCGAATTCTTTCCTGACCTTGTCGAGCCAGGGGCCGATGCGGGCGCGCAGCAGATCGGCAAAGGCGGTGCGGGCGGCAGAGAACAGGATGGCAGCTCCCAGGGTTCCCGCGCAAACGGCCAACAGCGTCGCCTGCAAGGCCCCGAACAGAAAACCGCCGGCGATGGTCAGCACCGCAGCGCCGGGCAGCGACAATGCAACGGTCAGTGTGTAGACCAGGAAAAACAGCAGCAGGGCCAGGAATTCATGCTCCGCCACCGCCGTCAGCAGCCAGGCCCGGTTGTCCCGCAGCGTGGCGCAGGACAGGAAATCGGGCAGTCCCAGGGCCCAGGCGGCCGCCAGGCCGGCCAGAAGCAGCAGGACAGGGGCAAAGCGCCAGGGCGAGGCGGGAGGGGCAGCCAGGGGGTTATTTCGGTCGGCCATGAGCGCCCAAAGGCGGTTTCTCCTGTTGGAAGCGGCAAAAGTGCCGTTGCCGCAGGGGTTGTAACATCGCGCCGGCCCTGCGGCTATTCACCTGAGAGTGACGCCAGCGTGAGAGGGTCTTGAATTAATTGTTGCAAATCAAATAGTTAAATTCATGTCCCGCTGGGGGCGGGCGACAGCGCCGCGTTGACTTCCGGGGTTGCACCGCTTATACACCCTGCCGCGAATTCGCCAGATCCAGCCGACAATGGAGTTCAATCGTGAAGCGCACCTATCAGCCAAGTGTGCTCGTGCGTAAGCGCCGCCATGGCTTCCGTGCCCGCATGGCCACCAAGAATGGCCGCATCGTCGTGGGCCGCCGCCGTGCGAAGGGCCGCAAGCGCCTCTCGGCGTAGGCCCCAACTCATGGCGACCGTCGGCCGGCTCACCCGTCGGCCGGAGTTCCTCCGTGTCGCCGATGGCCGCCGCAAATGGGTGGCTCCCGGGTTGATTCTTCAGGCGTTGGAACGGCGGCCGCCGGCGGACGGGATTGGTGACCGCGCGGCGCGCGCCGGCTTTACCGCCAGCGCCAAGGTTGGCAATGCCGTGGCCCGCAACCGGGCGCGGCGGCGCCTGAAGGCGGCGGCGGCGGAGCTGTTGCCCCTTCATGCCCGGCCGGGCACCGACTATGTGTTGATTGCCCGGATGGACACGCTGACCCGTCCCTATCCGGCCCTGCTGCAGGATCTGGAGGCCGCCTTGCGCCGCTTGCGCTGCTATGTCGAGGATGCGGACGTGGAAGCGGCAGCGGCAGCGGAAGCCGGGGCGTCCTAGCATGAATCCGTTGCGCCTGACCGCTGTCGGCCTGATCCGGTTCTACCAGTATTTCATCTCTCCCTTCTGGCCGGGCGTCTGCCGCTACGGGCCGAGCTGTTCGGAATATGGCCGCGAGGCGTTCGAACGGCATGGCCTGCTGCGCGGCGGCTGGCTGACCCTGCGGCGCATCCTGCGTTGCCACCCCTGGGGCGGTTCGGGCTATGACCCGGTGCCGCCCGTGCTTTCCCACGGGCACGCCCATCATCACGTGAAATCAGAGACCGCCCCGCGGTCCGGCATCTAGGCGAAAGGCTCAGTCGGTCGGTTCGAGCATGGAACAACGCAATCTCATTATCGCTATGGTGCTGATGGCTGTGATCTGGGTCAGCTACTTCACTTTCTTCGCACCGCAAACGCCGCCGCCGGAGCAAGTGCCGGCCGAGCAGGCCCAGCAGCCAGCGGCTGATGGCACCGTGCCGGTGCCGGGCGCCACCACGGCGGCGGAGCCGGTCACCATGGACCGGGAGGCGGCGCTGGCGCAGTCGCCGCGGGTTCGTATCGAGTCGCCGCGCATCTCCGGTTCCATCGCTCTCAAGGGCGGCCGGATCGATGATGTGGTGTTGACCGACTATCATGTGACCGTCGACCGGCGGAGCCCCAACGTCGTTCTGCTGTCGCCGGCCGGCGCGCCCGATGCCTATTTTGCAGAGCCGGGTTGGAGCAGCGTCGAAGGCGCCGTCAAGGTGCCGAACCATGAAACAGTATGGCAGGCGGATAGCGACGTTCTTTCGCCGGGAAAACCGGTGACGCTGACTTGGGACAATGGCGCCGGGCAGAAATTCACCCGGATCTACGCCCTTGATGCCGACTACATGTTCACCGTGACAGACCGCGTGGAGAACGTCAGCGCCGCACCGGTTACGGTGAAGCCTTTTGCGCGCGTTTCCCGTACCGGCACGCCGAAACTCGAGGGGTTCTACATTCTCCACGAGGGATTTGTCGGCATCATTCAAAACGAACTGAAGGAGGCCGACTACTCCGAACTGCAGGAAACCGGCCGGGAGGAGTTCGACTCTGCGGGCGGTTGGGTAGGAATCACCGACAAGTATTGGCTCGCCGCGGTCGTCGCACCGGGCGAGCAGCCCATCAAAGCAAGCTATTCACATAACCTTCAGAACAATGCCGACGTCTATCAGGCGGATTTTCTTGCCCCGGCGGTTACGGCAGCGCCCGGCGCCACCGCTGAAGCGACGAGCCGGATATTCGCCGGCGCCAAGGAGGTCAGGCTCCTCGACCGATACGCACAAGGCGAGGGCAAGGAACACGGCTTCTTCGGTAAACTCTGGGCATTCGTTAGCGGGTCGCAAAGCACGGCCGCGAATGCCGTGCCGAAGTTCGATTTCGCCGTCGACTGGGGCTGGTTCCGCTTCCTCACCAAGCCGATCTTCTGGGTGCTCGATTGGCTGTTCGCTGCCGTCGGCAATTTCGGCATCGCCATTCTCATCCTGACGGTCATGGTCAAGGCGCTGTTCTTTCCGCTCGCCAACAAATCCTACACGGCGATGAGCAAGATGAAGCGCTTGACGCCGCAGATGCAGGCGCTGCGCGAGCGGCTGGGCGACGACAAGGTCAAGCTCAACCAGGAAATGATGGCGCTCTACAAGCGCGAGAAGGTGAATCCGGCGGCCGGCTGCCTGCCGATCATCGTGCAGATCCCGGTCTTCTTCGCGCTCTACAAGGTGCTGTTCATCACCATCGAGATGCGCCATGCGCCCTTCTATGGCTGGATCAAGGATCTCTCGGCGCCCGATCCGACGACGGTGCTCAATCTCTTCGGTCTTCTGCCCTACAGCATTCCCGATCTCGGATTCTTCAACATCCTGAGCATCGGCGTCTGGCCGATCATCATGGGCGTCACCATGTTCCTGCAGCAGAAGATCAATCCGCCGCCGCCCGATCCGGTGCAGGCGCGCATGTTCATGATGCTGCCGTTCGTCTTCACCTTCATGCTCGGGCAGTTCGCCGCCGGCCTGGTGATCTATTGGGCCTGGAACAATCTGCTGTCGATCGCCCAGCAATGGGTGATCATGCGTCGCGTGAATGCCAAGGCCGACAGCGTCGCCCGTTCATGATTGCTTTACGTTGTTGAGCGAGCTTCAGGATCTGCGTTCTTTCCGGCGGTGAGGCCATGCGAAGCGTTCTGACATCGCTGCGGACCGGCCTGTTGCTCCTGCTGGTCCTTGTCTCGAGCCGCGCCGCCCTGGCCGACGCGCCTTACAGCGACGCGCGCTTCTGGCGCATCGAGCGGGACGGCGTGGAGCCGAGCTTCATTCTCGGCACCATGCATGTCACCGATCCCGAGGTCACCGCGCTGCCACCCGAGGTCAGCCGGGCGTTCGACGGCGCCCAAGCCCTGGCGGTGGAACTGACGATGGATCCGGCGACGCAGATCGTCCTGCAAGGCGCCGCCATGACCACCGACGTCGACTGGATCGACCGCCGCCTCGATGACCGGCAGCGGAGCTTGCTGGCGGATGCGGCCGGCCAGTATCAGATTCCGGTGGCGAACCTGCGCGCGCTCGAACCCTGGGCGGTGACGGCGATGTTCAGCTTTCCGCGCGCGGAGCTGCAGCGGCAGATGAGCGGTCTGCAGCCGCTGGACATGCAGCTGATGGACAGGGCGGAAGCCGCCGGCAAACGGCTGATCGCCCTCGAGCGGGTGGAAGAGCAGCTGGATGCCTTCACCGGCTATTCCGATCAGGAGCAGATCGACATGCTGACGGCGACGCTGGAAAGCGTCGGCCGCATCGACGGCGATTTCGCCCGCATGAAGGGCGCCTATCTCGCCGGCGATCTGGCCGATCTCAGCGCGCTCGCCGATGAGGGCTTCGCCGAGCTCGATCCCGGGCTCAGCGGCCGCATCCAGCAGCGCCTGATCGCCGACCGCAACCGCCACATGGCCGAGCGGCTGGAGCCGCTGCTGAATCAGGGCCGCCTGTTCGTTGCCGTCGGCGCCCTGCATCTGCCGGGCGAGGGGGGCGTGCTGAATCTCTTGGCGCAGCGCGGCTACCGGATTACGGCTGTCGAATGAGGCCGCCCGAAGCGATGAAGCCCCAAGGGCGTCATCGCTTCGGGCGCCGGCCGGCCGCGTTGACAGGCGCGGGCTGAGTCCAGATATTCTGGGTTTTTCCAACGGTTGGCTGAAGCGGCGTGCGGCCCGGCCATTGATCGAGGCGGGGCTGCCATGCAATTGCAGGAAAGGACGGGCGCGGTGATTCCAGCGGTGATGCCCACCTATGCCAGGGCGGATTTGGCGTTCGAGCGCGGCGAGGGCCCCTATCTCTTTGCCACCGACGGACGCCGATACCTGGACTTCGCCAGCGGCATCGCGGTGACGGCGCTGGGCCATGCCCATCCCCATCTGGTGCAGGCGCTGACCGACCAGGCGCAAAAGCTGTGGCATGTGTCCAATCTCTGGCGCATCCCCGGCGGGGAGAGACTGGCCGAGCGCCTGACGAAAGCATCCTTCGCCGACAGCGTGTTCTTCACCAATTCGGGCGCCGAGGCGATCGAGTGCGGCCTGAAGATGGTGCGCAAGTACCACGACGAGACCGGTCATCCCGAGCGCTATCGCGTCATCACCGTCGAGGGCGCCTTCCATGGCCGCACCCTGGCGACGATCGCAGCAGGCGCCCAGGCGAAACATCTGAAGGGCTTCGATCCCGTGACCGACGGCTTCGATCAGGTCGCCTTCGGCAACCTGAACGAGATGCGCGCGGCGATCACGCCGGGGACCGGAGCCATCCTGGTGGAGCCGGTGCAGGGCGAAGGCGGCATGCGCGCCAACACGGCGGAGTATCTGCAGTCGCTGCGCAAGATCGCCGACGAGTACGGCCTGCTGCTGTTCTTCGACGAGGTGCAATGCGGCATGGGCCGCACCGGCAAGCTGTTCGCCCATGAGTGGGCCAATGTGAAGCCTGACATCGTTTCCACCGCCAAGGGAATCGGCGGCGGATTTCCCATGGGCGCCTGCCTGGCGACGGAAAAAGTGGCGGCGGCGCTGACCGCCGGCAGCCATGGCAGCACCTTCGGCGGCAATCCCCTGGCGATGGCCGTGGGCAATGCGGTGCTCGATGTGCTGTTGGGCGACGGATTTCTGGACAGCGTCGTGAAGAAATCGGCAGTCCTGCGCGAGAAGCTGCAAGGCCTGGTGCGGCGCCATCCCGCCGTGCTGGCGGACGTACGCGGCATGGGCCTGCTGCTCGGCGTCAAATGCGCGGTGCCGAACACCGAGCTGCAATTGGCGCTGCGTCAGGCCGGACTGCTGACGGTCACGGCGGGCGACAATGTGCTGCGCATGCTGCCGCCGCTGATCATCGAGCAGCAGCATATCGACGAAGCCATCGGCATCATGGACAAGGTCTGCGCCGCCTGGCCGGCTGCCGGTGCCGCCAAGGCCGCGGGAGCCGCCGCCAGATGACGGCGCCTGCAGTGCGGCATTTCCTCGATCTGGACAAGGTCGATACGGCGCAGCTCCGGCTGATGCTGGAGGCCGGTGCCGCCTATAAGCGCGGTGACGGAACGAAGGGCAAGGGCGCAGGCAAGCCGCTCGCCGGCAAGAAGCTGGCGATGATCTTCGAGAAACCTTCGACGCGCACCCGCGTCTCCTTCGAAGTGGGCATGAAGGAGTTGGGCGGCGACGTGATCGTGCTGGAGCAGCAGGGCTCACAGCTCGGCCGCGGCGAAACCGTGGGCGATACGGCTCGCGTGCTGTCGCGCTATGTCGACGCCATCATGCTGCGCACGACCAAGGAAGAAAAATTGCAGGAAATGGCGGCGGCGGCGACGGTGCCTGTCATCAACGGCCTGACCAACCGCACCCATCCCTGCCAGCTCATGGCCGACGTGATCGACTCTGGAAGAGCGTTGCGGTCCGGCCGCCGGCAAGCGCGTCGCCTGGTGCGGCGACGGCAACAACATGGCGACGTCCTGGATCCAGGCGGCGGTCAAGTTCGGCTTCGAACTCAATCTCGCCTGCCCGGACATCCTGCGGCCGCCGCCGGAGGTGCTGGCCTGGGCCCATCAATGCCAGGGCCGCATCAAGGTGACGACCGATGTCGCCGCCGCGGTGCGGGGTGCCGACTGCGTGGTCACCGATGTCTGGGTGTCCATGGGCGACGAGCCGATCGGCTCGCTGCATCACAATCTGCTGGCCAGCTATCGCGTCGACAAGAAGGTCATGGCGATGGCGAAGCCGAACGCCATCTTCATGCATTGCCTGCCGGCCCATCGCGGCGAGGAGGTCACCGCCGACGTGATCGATGGACCGCAATCGGCGGTCTGGGACGAGGCGGAGAACCGCCTCCATGCGCAGAAGGGCATTCTCGCTTGGTGCCTGGGCGTCATCTGACCCGCTGCTATCGGAACCGATGAGATGACGGAAGCACCGCTAGCGCCGGATTTCGACGATATGATCCAGCCCTTCAAGATCGAGGGGCAGGCGATCCGTGGCCGCTTTGTCCGCTTGGGGCCCTTGGTTCAGGAGATCCTGAGCCGTCACGATTATCCGAAGCCGGTGGCGACGATGCTGGCGGAAATGCTGGCGCTGGCGGCGACCCTGGCGGCGACGCTGAAATATGACGGCGTGTTCACGCTGCAGACCAAGGGCGACGGACCGATCCGCCTGATGGTGGCTGACATCACCAGCGGCGGCGATGTCAGGGGCTATGCGCAATTCGATGCCGAGCGCCTGGCGAAGCTGGGGGACGGCTCGTTCAGCGTGCCGCGGCTCTTGGGCGCCGGCTATCTCGCCTTCACGGTGGATCAGGGATCGCACACCGAACGCTATCAGGGCATCGTCGAGCTGATCGGCGCCACGCTGGTGGAGTGCATGCATCATTACTTCCAGCAGTCCGAGCAGTTCGATGCGGCGATCCGCGTCGCCGTCGGCGCGCCGAAACAGGACGGCGAGGCCTGGCGGGCCAGCGCCCTGATGCTGCAGCGCTTGCCGCCGGGCGCCGACGGCGGCCGACGAGATCGAGGAGAGCTGGCGCCGCGCCCTGGTGCTGATGGCCAGCGGCCGCAATGCCGAGATGCTCGATCCCAATCTCGGCCCGAACGATCTGCTCTACCGCCTATTCCACGAGGATGGCGTGCGGGTCTTCACGCCGTCGCGGCTGCAGGCCGGCTGCCGCTGCTCGCGGGAGCGGGTGGAGCGGGTGATCCGCTCGCTGCCGCCGGCGGAAGTGGACGAGCTGAAGGTCGGCGGCAAGCTCAGCGTCACCTGCGAGTTCTGCAACAGCAGCTACGATTTCAGCGAGCAGGAATTGGCGGCCCTGCGCCGCCCGGAAGCCTAGGCCCGCGCCCAGTCCAGCAGGCGGCGCAGGAAGCCGTCGCAGGCCTGGAGCTGCTCCAGGGCGATGAACTCGTTGGGCTGATGGGCCTGCTGGATCGAGCCGGGGCCGCAGACGACCGTGGAAATCTCCGCTGCCTGGAACAGACCGCCTTCGGTGCCGTAGGCGACGCCGACTGCCTGATTGGCGCCGGTAAGATGGCGCACCAGCGCTTCGGCGGGAGAATCGGCTTCCGGCCGCAGCGGTGGCGCGGCGCAAATCGACTCGCTCTCGACCCGGCTTTCCGGCGCCACCGCGCGCAGGCGCGGCAGCAGATCGCTGTCGATGAATTGCTGCAGCCTCGCCGCAGTCGCCTCGGCGTCGACGCCGGGGATCGGCCGGATCTCCCATTCGAACACGCATTCCCGGGCGATGATGTTGATGGCGGTGCCGCCGCCGATCAGCCCCACATTGCTGGTGGCATAGGGTGGATCGAAGCTGTCGTCGAAGGGACCGTCGCGGCGCCAGGCCTCCACCTGCCGCTGCAGCCAGCCCATGATCTCGGCCGCGGCGGCGATGGCATTGACGCCGCGATGGGTGGCGCTGGAATGGCCGTCGCGGCCGGTGACCCTGGTGCGCCAGGCGTAGACGCCCTTATGGCGATTCACGAGCTGCATCAGCGTGGGTTCGCCGATGATGCAGATCGCCGGCCGCGGCAGGTTGCGCGAGACGTCCTGCAGCAGGTCGCCGACGCCGAGGCAGCCGAGTTCTTCGTCATAGGAAAAAGCCAGATGGATCGGCAATCGCAGTTTCGCGGCTGCCATGTCCGGCGCCAGCGCCAGGGCCGCGGCGATGAAGCCCTTCATGTCCGACGTGCCGCGGCCATAAAGCTTGCCGCTGCGCTCCACGACCGTGAAAGGCTCGGTCTCCCAGGGCTGGCCTTCCACCGGCACCACGTCGGTATGGCCCGAGAGCACGATGCCGCCGGCGACATCGGGACCGATGGTGGCGTAGAGGTTGGACTTCGCGCCGTCGGCCGATGGAGTCAGACGGCAGGGGATGCCATGGCCGGCCAGATAGTCGCGGATGAAGTCGATAACAGCGATATTGGATTTCGACGAGGTGGTGTCGAACGACACCAGCCGCCGCAGCATCTCAGGCGTGGCGACACGGGCGCTCATCGGCGGTCTGCCGCCGGGCGGTTGAGAACGGACAATCCGATGATGCTACGGAATAGCGGCAAGCGGCCTTAGACGTTCGGCAATTGACCCACGGATGGATTGCCGACGATGGCGAGAAACTCCCGCCTTGTCGAGGGGTCGCTGCGGAAATCGCCGAGCATGCGGCTGGTCACCATGCTGACGCCCGGCTTGTGCACGCCGCGGGTGGTCATGCATTGGTGCGAGGCGTCGATGACAACGGCGACGCCCTTGGGCTGCAGCACCTGGTCGATGGTGTTGGCGATCTGCGCCGTCATCTTCTCCTGGATCTGCAGCCGCTTGGCATAGGTGTCGAGCACCCGCGCCAGCTTGCTGATGCCGACCACGCGCTTGTTCGGCAGATAGGCGATATGGGCGCGGCCGATGATCGGCGCCAGGTGATGCTCGCAATGGGACTCGAAGCGGATATCCCGGAGCACGATCATCTCGTCATAGCCTTCGACCTCTTCGAAGGTGCGCTCCAGATAGGCCACGGGATCGTCGTCATAGCCGGAGAAGAACTCCTCGTAGGAACGCACGACGCGGTCCGGCGTGCCCAACAGCCCCTCGCGGGCGGGATCGTCGCCGGCCCAGCGCAGGAGCGTGCGCACCGCCTCTTCCGCCTGCTCACGGCTGGGGCGGACGATCTCTGGCCCGTTCTGCCGCTTGGCGGCCTTGTGGGCGGCCAGTGCCTTATCCGTCATCTTGTCCATCCCATTCATCCCTTCGGTTTCTTTCTTACCCGGGCCCTGTTGCGGGCCCGAGGCCTGGTACGATGCGGTTCAGTTCATCCGGATCTGCTGATGCGGGCTGTCCAGCGAGAAGGCGGGGATTGCGACACTGAACTTTTCCCCATTGCTGCCTTCCATCTCGTAGCTGCCGGTCATGATGCCCGAAGGCGTCGGCAGCGGCGTGCCGCTGGTGTATTCGAAGCTCTGGCCCGGCCGCAGCAGCGGCTGCTCGCCGACCACGCCGGCGCCGCGCACTTCCTGCACCCGGCCCAGGGCATCGGTGATGCGCCAGTAGCGGTTGCGCAACTGCACGGCCTCCTCGCCCTTGTTCTCGATCCGCACATGATAGGCCCAGACGAACTGCGACTGATCGGGCGCGGACTGGTCCTCCAGATAGATCGGCTGGACCGTGACGGTGATGGCGCGGGTGGTCTCGGTATACATGGGTCTCTGCCTGCGGTTGCGCCAGACCGCCGTAGGATCGGACGGGGGGCGGATATTAGGGATTGAACCGGCCCAGTCTACCCGATCTCAACTATGGATGCCTACCGGGTTGAAAAGGTTCCCGATTCTACTGCAAGGCGCTGAAATGCCAAACGGCGCCGGATTGCTCCGGCGCCGTTCGGTAGTTGGTCAGTGTAGTAGAAAACTACTGGATAATGACCTCGACGCGGCGATTGGCCTGCTCTTTCACGCCATCGGCGGTCGGAACGGCGTTCTCGCTCTCACCGCGGCCCGCTGTGGCAATCGCTTCGGCAGCGACGCCGCCGGCGATCAGAGCCTCGCGCACCGCGTCGGCGCGACGCAACGACAGGGACAGGTTATATTCTTCGGAACCGGACCGGTCGGCGTGAGCCTGTGGCGCTCACGCCGATGCCGCCGCCGTGCGCCTGAATGTCAGCCAGGATCTGGTTGATCGACCGCCTGACCGGCATCGTTGATGGTTGGACGTGTCGAAGTCGAACAGGATGACGTAGGTGCCCGCAGGATCGCCTCCTGGACCCTCAAGTACCCATCATAGCCGCATAGAACGCGTCGCGGCAGGCGGCAATGTGATCGGGCTGATGATTTTCTTCCTGCTGCTCGACCCAGCAATCGAAACGGCCCTGGGCGCGGGCGGCGGCTTCCGGATTGCTTTCGCGGGCGCCGCCATCCAGCGCGGCCATCAGGCGGGTGCGGGCGTCCGCAGTTCCTGAAGGTGATCTTCCGGGATGTCCCAGTTGCCCAGTTCCTCCGGCAGAACGACTTCGCCGCCGGCAGCGGCCAAGCCCTTGCGGGCGAAATAGCCTGGCATCCGGCCAATCGTACATTTCGTCCGCTTCGAAGGTCGTGATCTGGCGGTATTGTTCAGTGAGGGCCTGCGTGAACGCATTGCCCCCGGTCGCTTCGACTGTGCGCATCTGCTCGATATCGGTGGCGCAACCGGCAAGCATGCCGAGCGTCCCGAGGACGCCGATGAATTCCGACAAGCCGCAAGGCGAAGTTCCCCCTATTCCAACAGCGGTTAAACTTCCAAGCATCTGGCTTGACCGCGGAGAGGAAACGTCCACTTGCGCGATCCACCGCCACTCTGCGGGAGGAAGCAGGCGAAATTGGGGAGATTGGTGGTTAAAAAGCGAAACGGCGCCGGATTTCTCCGGCGCCGCTCGGTAGATGGTCTCTGTAGAAGAGAACTACTGGAGAATGACCTCGACGCGACGGTTGGCCTGTTCTTTCACGCCATCCGCGGTCGGGACCGCATTCTCGCTCTCACCGCGGCCCGCCGTGGTGATCGCATCGGCCGCAACGCCACCCGCGAGCAGAGCTTCGCGGACGGAGTCGGCACGACGCAGCGACAGTGCAAGGTTGTAGTCTTCCGAGCCGGACCGGTCGGCGTGGCCCGTGGCGCTTACGCCCACGCTGCCGCCGCGCGCCTGGATGTCGGCGAGGATCTGGTTGATGACAGCCTGTCCGGCGTCATTGATGTTAGACCTGTCGAAGTCGAACAGAATGACATACGTGCCCGGCGTTGAGGCAACCGGAGCGCCCTCAAGCTCCGCCATGGCGGCGAGGAACTCATCGCGGCAGGCGGCGATGTGATCGGGTTGGTGATTTTCTTCCTGCTGCTCGACCCAGCAATCGAATTTGCCCTGAGCCCGGGCGGCAACTGTCGGGTTGCTGTCGCGGGCGCCGCTATCAAGTGCCGCCATCAGGCGGGCGCGGGCGTCCGTCAGCTCCTGTACGTGATCTTCCGGAATGTCCCAATTGCCGATCTCTTCCGGCAGAACGACTTCGCCGCCAGCAGCGGCCAAGCCTTTGCGAGCGAAGTAGCCGGCATCCGGCCAATCGTACATCTCATCTGCTTCGAAGATCGTAAACTGACGATACTCCTCAGTGAGGGCTTGCGTGAACGCATTGCCCCCGGTGGCCTCGACGGTGCGCATCTGCTCAATATCGCTGGCGCAACCGACAAGCATGCCGAGCGTCCCGAGGACGCCGACGATTTTCAATAGCTTCATGAATCCCCTCTCCCTAAGCTAACCCACGATCATCCTTGGAACTGTGCAGCGTACCCGAGCCATCTTGATCCGCTGCGGATCAATCCCTTCGAAATGGGCAATGAACGGTTGAAAGTTAGACAACTGCTGGACCGAAGTCAAAAACCCCTTTTGTTGAAGCAGGTTCCCGGCGCCGGTTTATTGGTTGATTTGGGCTGATTTTGAGCCCTTGTGGCAAAAATATCACATCGCTCTTGAGGGGGATTTCACCGGCTAACCATTGATAGGGCTGGATTCCTTTGGTGGATTCCGGCCGTTAGGCGCTGTTTAACGGCGGAGTCTGTAGCGGAATGACGCGCCCCGTCCCGGCGTCGATGGGATCGTGAGTTACCAGGAGGGTCGGCAGACTGCGGCCGCGGGCATGGCCGAACACTAACTCCCTGAAACTTGACCGCAAATCCAGGTCCAGCTTGTTGAAAGGTTCGTCCAGCAAGAGGGCCCGGGGCTGCGAAAGAAGCGTCCGCAGCAGGGCCACCCGGGCCCGCTGACCGCCGGAGAGAGTTGCCGGGTCACGGGGCGCAAAGCCAGTGAGTCCGGCCTCTTCCAGCGCCGAATCAATAAGTTGTCGACGTTCGCGCCGATCACCCGAGTCTCCCGGCAGTGCGAATGCCAAATTCTCGCCTACCGTCATATGTGGGAAAAGTAGGTCATCCTGAAACAGGATGCCGATGCCCCGC
This sequence comes from uncultured Alphaproteobacteria bacterium, assembly GCA_963851215.1. GTDB lineage: Bacteria > Pseudomonadota > Alphaproteobacteria > Dongiales > Dongiaceae > DATKFM01. The sequence continues at coordinate 473,912 of CAWKOG010000016.1, read as the reverse complement.
AGCTCCGGTGGCAGGCCGCTCAGGTCCAGGCCATTGAAGGCGATACGGCCGCTGGCGGCGATTGCGGGATCCAGCGTGCCGCAGATATAGGCCAGCAGGCTGGATTTGCCGCAGCCGCTGGGGCCCATCAGCGTCACGATTTCGCCGGGCTGCACCATCAGGGACAGCGGCCCCAATAGCGGCTGTCCGGCCAGCTCAAGCCGGATTTCCTCCAGCACCAGGGCCGCAGGGACTGCGGTCATGGCCGCACTCGCCGGGCCCTGGCGGGCGCCCACAGGCCCACGGCGGCGAACGCCAGCAGCGGCAGCAGGGCTTGCACGACGGCGGCCACGGCAATGACCCGGCGGTCGGCGGTGGCCGCCAGCGCCACGGCCTCCGTGGTCAGGGTCGGCCAGCGGCCGCCGCCGGCGAAGAGGGTCGGCAGATACTGCGCCACGCTGACGGCAAAGCCGATGGCGGCGGCAGTAGCCACCGGCCGGCGCAGCAGCGGCAGTTTGACCCGCCAGAACACCCGCACCGGCGATGCACCGAGGCAGAGCGCGGAGCGGGCATAGCGCTCGTCCAACGCGCGATACGAATCCTCCAGCGAGAGAAACACATAGGGCAGCACGAACAGCAGGTGGCTCCAGGCGACCGCCAGCCAGCTGCCGTCGGCGCCCAGCCACACCAGCTGCACCTGGAACCCGAACAGGAATGAAATCTGCGGCAGCAGCAGCGGCAGATAGAGCAGCCACAGCAGCCTTTGGCTCGGATGCAGGCCGCGGCGCTGCTCATTCTCAAGGCAGGCGAGTGTCAGGGCCAGGGCGGCCAGCGCGGTGGCCAGGCCGACCGTGAGGCTGGTGGCCAGCGGCTGGCCCAGGGCCATCGCCTGATGGCGCCAGTTGTCCAGCGTCCAGGCGCGGGGCAGGGCGTCGGGAAAGGGCCAGCGGGCGCTGAAGGTCCAGAGGATCAGGGCCAGCAGCGCCGCCGCCGACAGCAGGAACACAATCCTTCCCGGCAGCGCACCCAGCTCACGCCAGGCCACGGCGTGGCTGCCGCGGCGGCCGCTGGTCAGCCAGGCGCGGAACAGCCGGCGGCAGAACTGTTCGCCCAGCATCCACAGCAGGATCGCGGCCGCCACGACACCCAGATGCAGCAAGGCCGCCGCGGCCGCCACCAGCCGCATCGTCAGGTCGGGATCGTTGAACCAGCGCAGGATCAGCACGGCAAACGGCGGCGGCGTCGACGGTCCCAGCAGCAGCGCCATGTCCACCACCGACAGGCTGTAGGCCAGCACGGCGAAGACCGGGAGCCGGATCAGCGGATAGACCTGCGGCAGGATGACCTTGAACCAGGCCGCCATCGGTCCGTAGCCGAGGCTGCGGGCGGCGGCTAGATAGCGCTCGGCATGGATCTGGCTCAGCGCTGCCAGGATCATGAACAGCAGATAGGGCAGTTCCTTCACCAGCAGGCCGATGGTCAGGCCGATGCCGCCGGGATCGTTGACGATGCCATCGCCAGGCGGCAGGGACGATCCGGTGGCCCAGGGCGACAGCAGCCGGAGAATCCAGCCGCTGGGCGACAGCAGGAAGGCCAGACCGATCGCCATCGCCGCATGGGGCACCGCCAACAGCGGCGTCAGCCAGGTCTGCACCCGGCGAAATCCCGGGCGGTCATGGAGGGCGGCGCAGAACAGGATGGCGACGGCAAAGGTGGCAAGGGCCGCCAGACAGCCGCTAACAAGAGTCAGCCGCAACGCCCCCGGCAGTTCCGGCGCCGCCAGCAGGACGCGCCAATGGCCGATGCCGAATTCCTCGGCCTTCAGCGCCGGCAGCCAGCCGAAGGCCGGCAGGATGGTGCCGATCAGGCCGGCGGCAATGGGCAGAAAGCAGAGCGCCAGGGTCAGGGCCGGCGCGATCATCAGCGCGTCGCGGCGGCGCCAGGGCCGCATTGCCGACGGCGCCGCGGCGGCAGTCATTGGGCGTAGATGCGGCGCCACTCGTCCTCGAGCCTCGTCATCCAGCTGGGATGGGGTTCGGGCAAGGCGCGGCCCAGCTCGGCCGGCGGCAAGGTGGCGATGCCCAGCGGCAGCGCGGCGAATTTGTCCCGGTCGGCGGCGTCCAGCTTGTCCATCGCCAGGACCGTCGGATCGCCCCAGATCGCCGGGTCCTGCTTGCGCAGCTGTGCTTCCGGCGACAGCAGGAAATCCGCCGTCACCATCGCCGCTTCCTTGGCCGTGGTGTTGAAGGGTATGGCGAGGAAGTGCGTGTTGCCGATGGTGCCGCCGTCAAGAACGTAGCTGCGCACCGTGTCCGGCAACAGGCCTTGCGCGATATCGGACGATGCCGAGCTGGGGTTGAAGGACAGGGTGATGTCGATTTCGCCGTCATCCAGCAATTGCCGCTGCATCTGCGCGTTCTGCGGAAAGCTCTTGCCGCCGCGCCAGAGGAACGGATGGATCTGGTCGAGCCAGTCCCAGAGCGGCGCGGTCGTCGCCGCGAAGTTCTCCTCGGTCGCCGGCTGCTGCAGCATTGCCGGATCGGCTGCCAGTTCATAAAGCGCCTGTTTCAGGAAAGTGCTGCCGATGAAATCCGGCGGCGCCGGATAGGTGAAGCGGCCCGGATTTGTTTTGGCCCAGTCGAGAAATGCCGCCATCGAACGCGGCGGCTCTTTCAATCGGGCGGTGTCATAGATGAAGACGATCTGCGCCATGCCCCAGGGCGATTCCAGCCCTTCGACCGGCACGGTGAAGTCGCTGCGTACCGTGGGCTTGCCCGCGACATCGACGAAGCGGAAGTTCGGCAGCGATTCCGCAAATGGCCCGTAGAGCAAGCCGGCGTTCTTCATCGCCGCGAAGTTCTCGCCGTTGATCCAGATGAGATCGACCGAACCGCCCTCGGTCTTTCCCGCGGTCTTCTCCGCCAGCACGCGCGCCACCGCGTCGGCGGTGTCCGCCAGCTTCACATGCTCGAGCTTGATGCCGTAGCGCGCGTCGAGCTGCTGCGCGGTCCAGGCGATATAGGCGTTGATCTGCTCGCCGCCGCCCCAGGCATTGAAATAGACGGCCTGGCCGCGAGCCTTAGCGACGATATCGGGCCATTCGGCGGATTGCGCCGTGGCCGCGGCCGACAGCGACAGCAATGACGCGAGACAAAGAGCAAAGCCGGAAAACAATCGAGGCACTTGTGCACTCCCTGAAAGCGACCGGCGCAACCTAGCGGCTTTGCGCCGATGCCGCCATTGGCGGTGGGTTGCTCTTCACGGCGGTTTGATCGAATGATCCGCCGGTAAGACCACATCATGCACGGAACTTCTGACATGCAGGAACAAGCAAAGGGCGAGGTGCTGATTGCACCGGCGCTGCTGAATGGCTTCATCAACGATATCTGCCGCCATGCCGGCTGCGACGCCGAAGAGGCAGCGGCGATCGCCGACCATCTGGTGGACGCCAATCTGACCGGCCACGACTCCCACGGCGCCTGCAAGATTCCGGAGTATGTCGGTTGCATGCGCGACGGCCGCCTGAAGCTGGGGCAGCGGGCGAGCATCGTCAGCGACGCCGGTGCTGTGCTGGTGCTCGACGGCAATCTCGGCGTCGGCCAGGTACTGGCGCGCCAGGCGATGGAGATGGGCATGGAACGGGCGCGAAGTCTGGGGGCGGCTGTGGTGGCCCTGCGCCGCGCCCACCATATCGGCCGCATCGGCGCCTGGGCCGAGCAATGCGCCGCCGCCGGCTTCGCCTCCATGCATTATGTCAACGTCATCGGCCACGCGCCCTATGTCGCGCCGTTCGGCGGTCGCGACGGCAGGCTGGCGACCAACCCGTTCTGCGCCGCGCTGCCGGTCAAGGGCGAACCGCCGGTGGTGCTGGACATGGCCACCAGCAAGGTGGCCTGGGGCAAGCTGTTGGTGGCGGCGAACAAGGGCGCGCCGGCGCCTGAAGACGCGGTGCTCGATCCCGAGGGCAACGCCTCGCTCGATCCCCAGGTCATGTTCCGGGAGCCGAAAGGCGCCATGCTGCCGTTCGGGGAGCACAAAGGCGCCGGGCTGGCGGTGCTTTGCGACCTGATGGCGGGGGCGCTGGGCGGCGGCGGCTGCAACCGGCCGGAGAACAACGACAGCAGCACGGCGATCAACAACATGCTGTCGGTAATCATCCGCAGCGACGCCCTGGGCGATCCCGCCGGCATCGCCGCGGAAGCGAACGGCTTCGCCGCCTGGACCAAGAGTTCCCGCCTGCGGCCCGGCGCCGAGCCGGTGCAGCTCCCCGGCGAGCCGGAACGGGCACGGCGCGCGGTGCGGCAGCGCGACGGCATTCCCCTGGACCGCACCACCTGGGGCCTGCTGCTGGAGACGGCCCACAGCGTCGGTTATCAGGCGGACGAAGGGCGGCTCCTGGCGCCGGCCAACAGTGCCGTGCACCCCGAATAGCATTCATCATGTTTCAGCGCTGCCCGGCGCCACCTTGAACGGCGGCCGCCCTCGGCCTATGCTCCGGTCACCTCGGCGCGGGTGTAGCTCAATGGTAGAGCAGAAGCTTCCCAAGCTTACGACGAGGGTTCGATTCCCTTCACCCGCTCCACCACCCTCAAATTGCTGGAATTGACTTGGCGCCGCTCGCGTCCGGCGGTGCTGCGGTTTTTCCGGCGCTAGTGGATGGCTGCGAGCATTGCGGCCTTGGCGCGCTGGTCGTCGTTCCAGTGCTTCTTGGCAACGGCGGCGGCACCACCAGATGTTTCCGTGAACATCGTCAGTTTCTCAAGTTCGTCTTCTTCCAGCGGTGAGATTGCTATGTCGCGATAAGCGCTTCGGTTCTTATCGCGCATCACGCGGTTGTAGATGCGATACGCGTTGCGGATCATCTTGGCGTATCGGATGGCCTTTGCGGCGGTCTCCGCCGCATACTTCGGATAAAAGGCCAGCGGATGCTCTCGCGGCATTTCGGGCCGGCGGTCCCGGCGGACCTTGCGGCGGAAAATGCCGCCCTCGAGCGGATGCAGATGCTCGATCTGGAACATCAGGCTGAACCAGAGCATGACGCGCATCGTCGCCCGCGGCCGGCCTTTGGGACTGGCGGCGGCGCGCCGAATCACCGTTTCGAGATGCGCGTCGTTGTAATAGGTGGACCATGCTGCGCGGTAGACCGCGTCCCACTCGCTATCCGACATCTTCGCATGATGCGTCACGCGATGGTGCAGGTCGTATTTGTTGAGGTCCGGATCCATCCAGTCGCCGCGGCCAAGCAGCGTGCGGTGATCCTCGGAACCCGGCAGCGGCGTCAGTTGGTAGAATTCCAGAAGCTCGATCGGCAGCTCACGCTTTATAATCTCGATATCCCGCATGATGGATTCCCTGGTGTCATGGGGGAATCCAAGGATATAGCCGGCATAGGTGGTCGCGCCATAGGCCCGCCATTCCTGCAGCATGCGCCGGTACTCGGTAATCCTGTTCTGACGTTTCTTGGCGGCCATCAGATTGTCAGGATTGATATTCTCGAGCCCGATGAAAACACGCTTCACGCCCGCGCGGCATGCCTTCTCGATGAATTGCGGAATCTGGTGGCACAGCGTGTCGACCTGAATGATGAGCTTGATCTTGAAGCCCAGTTCTTCGCGGAGCCGGATCAGCCGGTCGAACAGCGCCTCCCAATGCTTGTTGCGCGCGAAATTGTCGTCGGTGATGAAGAATTTCTCGATTCCCTGCCGCGCGTTGTCCCTGATGATCGCCTCAAGATCATCGGCCGTGCGGAACCGGCTCTTGCGGCCTTGCACGTTTATGATCGTGCAGAACGAACACTGAAACGGACAACCGCGGCCGAGGTCGAAGCTCGAATATTGACCCCGCGTCCGCTGCACCGTCTCGAATGGAAGTATCGGCATTGGCTGACCTTCGAGGTCAGGCAGATGCTTCATGTGATTATAGACGGGCTTCAGATGCCCCGAGAATGCATCGCGCAGGACCTCGTCGAGCACGCCGTCTTCAGCTTCGCCGGCGAATATGGAAATGCCCATCTCCTGTGCCCGCCGTATCTCTGCCGGTATCTCGGACAGCATCGAAAGACAGCCGGAAACGTGAAACCCGCCAATCGCCGCCGGAAGTCCGGCGGCAAGAAACGGCCGCGCAAGATCGACGGCGCGCGAAAACTGATTCGATTGCACGCCGACGAAACCGATGAAGCCGCTCCCGCCGTTCTTGCGGATGCTCCGGATGATCCTGCGCGGCTTGATGCGGGTGTTGGTTTCGTCATAGGCGTGCAGCTGAATTTCCACGTCCGGACCCAGGACGGCGCGCTGCTGGCAATCATGCCCAAGCCCATTCACCGCCGCCAGTGTGTTCGACGGAATCTCGGAACGCAGCCATTGGATGGGATAGCCGTCATCGTCGTAGTGTGACGGCTTGATCATTACGAAGTGAAATATGCGACCCGAGGTCATGACGCCATGCTGGGAAACATCGAGTTCCCCGAACTTGCGATCGCGCGAAGATGCCTGATCGCTGCTATGCCGCAATGATTGTCCGAAATAATAGAGTATTCGGTGCAGCCTGCAAGAGACTACACAGCCCCTCAGACAACAGCTTGAGATTCGACCTCTAACGGCCGGCCAGACCCATTGCGGCATCGCCGCCGACCTCCGACCGCATCGGCGACTCCCTCATTGTCACCAAGACGGGATCTCGAGTACCTGACCAACTCTCTGCGGGAACTATTGATGGTCAGACGCATGAACCTGCCGGCGGCGACTCAGTCTCTCAAACTCGCCGTTTGGCAGTATTCGGCGCGCGACGAGACCCCGGACCAGCGGTTGCAACGGTTGGACGGCATCCTGCGTGCCGCAAAGGATGCGCCGTTCGATCTGGTCGTGTGCCCGGAACTGTTCCTCTCCGGCTACAATGTCGGGACGAAACTCTCCGATCTCAGTCAGACGCAGCAGGGCAGCTTTGCAGTGTCCGCTGCCGAGATTGCCCGGAATCAGCGGACGGCCTTGGTCTACGGCTATCCGGAAACAGCCGACGGGCACCTCTATAATTCGGCGATCGCCATCGACAACAGCGGCCGGCAGCTGGCGAACCACCGCAAGCTGCGGATTCCGAACGGCTTCGAGCGCGACTGGTTCACGTCAGGCGGCACCTACACAATGCTGGAGATCTCCGGTTTCAGTATTGCTCTGCTGATCTGCTATGACGTGGAGTTTCCCGAGACCGTGCGAGCTTGCGCATTGGCCGGAGCCGATCTCATCGTTGCGCCAACGGCGCTCAGGGCGGAGTGGAGCTTCGTCGCGCGGCAGCTCATTCCGGCCCGCGCTTTCGAGAATGGCGCCTTTCTGGCCTATGCCAACTACTGCGGCGAGGAAAACGGCTTCGTCTATCTCGGCGAGAGCTGCATCATCGGCCCCGATGGCCGAGAGATCGCCCGCGCAGGCGCGGATGAAACATTGCTCGCGGCCGTTCTGAAACGGGAAGAAGTCGCGCGAGCACGCGAGCGACTGCCTTATCTCGAACACCGGGGCGATCTGGATCGTGTCGCGATCGGCGGCCGCTCTGCGCCGCGTTCGTGAAGACCTTGCGCGGCGGAAATGCGTGATGATATCAGCCGAAAGCTTCAGCGGATCAAAGCAGGCGATGCCAGCCGCGGTCGGGATTGGTCCGGGACAGTCCGATGTCCTTCATCGTGTGATCGCTGAGTCTGTCGAGCACGCGCCGGTGGCGGCCCCGTTTCATCCACGTCGAGAAGGATTTACTGTTTCGGAGCAGGAGAGCGAAAGCCTTCTGAGCGGCATCGACCCATATGCTGTACGGCGCCAGCGCGGCCGCGGCCGCCTCGATTGCACGGCGGCGCGGATTGGATTCTTGGCAGTCGGTATTCATCGGCCAACACTCCGGGGCAAGAGTTCACGGCGACTGGCCCATCGCCGGCTCGGAAAGTTTTGATGATTTTTTGAGGGTTTTTTGATTGCAGACAGTGCATATCGCCGATCATGACGTTGCGGGCGTCTGCGGCCCGCATATGTCATGATCGGGTTGCTCGAAGCATTTTGTCGGTGGCGATGGCGATTTGCCTTTGGCGGAAACGCTGGTTACTTCGCCGCGCTGTTGGCGGTGGTCGGATCGATCGTCCTGCGAACCTCGGTGATTCGGTTGGCCGGAAAGCCGCTGATTTCCGCATGTTTCCGGATGATGGCTTCGTCTTCGGCCAGATACACACAGAACGTCTTGTCCGCGGCGACGTAGGATTCGACCCACTGGATTTTCGGCGCCAGGCTGGCCAGCGCCTTGTTGGACTGCGCGGCGGCGCCCTTCAACTGTTCGCGCTCGAGTGAACCGACCTGCGGGATATCGCGCTCGATAATGTAACGACGCATCTGACGCTCCTGTGATGTGGACTAATTTTGGATCATCCGGTGTTGGCCGGATGAGCGCTAGGAGAATTACCAAGATGTAATGCGAACAACAGTGGCAGATGGGAAGGATTGGTGCCTAATCAGCCACTTGAGGTTGCGGGGCCGGTGGCCGATCGGCCAATCCGATGCCAGATTGGCCAAAAGGAGATTTGCATGGATAGACCGATTACCGTTTCCATCGTTGCCGCGGCGGATGTCGAGCCCTGGGTGGCCGTCGGCATCCACGATGCTTTCTGGGCCGTGGGCACGCTGTGGAATCGCTGCATGGGCGAAAGCGAGCATCCGCGCTTCCTGCCGGAGATCGTCGCCGCGAAGCTCGGACCGATGAACACGGGAACCGGCGTCCGCATCGAGCCGCACAAGACGATCCGCGATAATACACACTCCGATATCGTCTTTGTGCCGTCGCTGTTGATAAAATCGGGCAAGCAGTTCGGGCGCGAGAACGCGGAACTCGTTGCCTGGGTTCGACGGTCCTATGAAAACGGCGCGACGATCGTATCCGCCTGCACCGGCTCATTCCTGATTGCGGAAGCCGGCCTGCTGGAGGGCAAGGAGGCGACGACCCATTGGGCGTTCGTCGATCTCATGAAAGCGGAATATCCTGGTGTCCGGATCCTGCCTGATCGTGTCCTCGTCTCGGCGGGCACGGATCGCCGCATCGTCACCTCGGGCGGCGCCACATCCTGGAGCGATCTCGTGCTCTATCTCGTCGGCCGCTTCGCCGGGCCGGAAGAGGCGCGGCGCCTGGCCAAGATGTCGCTGTTCGACTGGCACCATGACGGACAGAATCCCTATTCGCGCCTGACCACACAGGCCGCAGTCCGGCGACAAGGCGATCCAGGAATGCCAGGCCTGGCTCGCCTCGCACTACCAGGACAACGATCCCGTCGGGGCGATGATCAAGCTGTCGGGCCTGTCGCGGCGCACCTTCAATCGCCGGTTCAAGTCGGCCACCGGCAGCGCGCCGCTCGAATATGTCCAGCGCGTGCGCATCGAAGAGGCGAAGCAGATCCTGGAGACGACTCGACGATCCGGTCGAGACCATCGCCGGCGAAGTCGGCTATGGCGACTCCGTTTCCTTCCGCCGCCTGTTCAAGCGCCTGGTCTCCAGCACGCCCGCCATCTACCGCCGCCGCCAGCGCATGCCCGATGCGGTGCGGAATCTCTAGGCGGGGCGGAGCGCGAATTCCGCCTTTGTGATCCCGGTCATCGCAATGGTTTACGAAACTTAAACCTCTGCTCGCATAGGTTGACGGCTTAAAACCTACGCACAGCTACAGCTCGAACAGAGTTGAGTGCGACCATGACAATTTGCGCTTTTGTAGCCCCATTGCGCCCGCTCCTGGCTTCGACGATGCGCGGCGCACTGTTTTTTGCGCTACTTGCGTTGGGCACCACGACAAACGCTCCATTGGCGCTTGCTCAAAGCGAAGGCAGCCTCTCGGTCACCGATCTGGAATCCGGATTGCAGAGCCGTGATGTCTGGCAAGTGGTTCGCCTGCTTAATTCAATATCAACGCTACGTGACGATGATCCCATTATTCCCTTCATGGTCGATCTTTGGGAGCAACGGGTACATAAGCACCCGCAACTGCCATGGGACTTCATAAAATCGGACTCGATGAGGCTCACGTTGGGGCACGAATTCTTTACTGCCGCGCATCGCATAACGGCCGCATCGCCCATGACCACCGTCCAGCCCCTGTTCGCCCTGGAGATCCAGGGCCTCGCCAAGCGCTTCGACCGCCCGGCGGTCGATGGGCTGGATCTGCGCGTGAATGGCGGCGAGTTCTATACGCTGCTGGGTCCCAACGGCGCCGGCAAGACCACGACGCTGCGCATGGTCACCGGCCTGCTGCGGCCGGACAGCGGCGCGATCTCGGTATTCGGCATCGATGCGCTGGCCGATCCCGTCGCGGCGAAGAAGATCATGGCTTGGCTCTCCGACGAGCCGATGATCTACGACAAGCTGACACCGTTCGAGTATCTGGAATTCATCGCCGGCCTCTGGGGCGTCGATGCGGGCGCGGCCGAAGCGCGCGCCCGCGATCTGTTGCGCTGGCTCGATCTGGAGCCCCACGCTCATGAGCGGTGCGAAGGCTTCTCCAAGGGCATGCGGCAGAAGGTGGCGCTGGCCGGTGCGCTGGTGCATGAACCCAGGCTGATCATCCTGGACGAGCCGCTCACCGGCCTCGATGCCGGCTCGGCGCGGCAGGTGAAGAACGTGCTGCGCGAGCGGGTGCGCCAGGGCTGCACCGTGATCATGACCACTCACATTCTCGAGGTGGCCGAGCGAATGGCCGACCGCATCGGCGTCATCGCCGGCGGCAAGCTGATCGCCCAGGGCACCTTGGAAGATCTACGCCGCCAGGCCGGCAAGGGCGGCACCAGCCTCGAAGACACCTTCCTCACTCTCGTCGGCCAGGACGCCGCCGCCGCGTGAGCCAGCCGGGCACGCTCACCTGGTTCGCGCGCCATGAATGCCGTCTCGCCTGGCGCGACTGGCTGTGGATGATGACGGCCGGGCGCCGCAGCCGCGCCCGCAATGTCGCCATCGGCATCGTTCTCTTCGCGCTGTTCCTCCATGGCGTGGCCTGGTTCATGGTCGGCGGTTTCGCGCCGCTGGGCGATCAACCGGACAAGGCGGCGCTGCTGCTGGTCAGCGGCAATGCGCTGCTGGCGATGGCGCTGATGCTCTCCCAGGCGATGGAGTCTGTGACCCGCGCCTTCTACAGCCGCGCCGATCTCGATCTGATCCTGTCCTCGCCCGCCTCGGCGCGGCGGTTGTTCGCGGTGCGCATCGGCGCCATGGCGCTGTCGATCACGGCGATGGCTCTGCTGCTGGCCGCACCCTTCCTCAACATCCTGGCGTTCCAGGGCGGCTGGCATTGGCTCGGCGCCTATGGCGCCATCGCGGCCATGGGCATGGCGGCAACGGCGCTGGCCGTGGCGCTGACAGTCGCGCTGTTCCGCGTCATCGGGCCGAAGCGCACGCGGCTGGCGGCGCAGATCGTGGCGGCCGTGATCGGCGCCGCCTTCGTCATCGGGCTGCAGGCGGCGGCGATCCTCTCCACCGGCACCCTGTCGCGGCTCGATGTCCTGCAGTCGGCCTCGCTGCTGGCGATGGCGCCGGCGGCGGACAGCCTGCTGTGGTGGCCGGCGCGGGCGATGATCGGCGAGCCGCTGCCGCTGCTGGCCATGGTCGCCGCCGGCACGATCATGCTCGGCGCGGCGATCGCGGTTTTCGCGCGGGTGTTCGCCGGTCATGCCATGGCGGCCGCCGGCCTTTCCTATGGCAGCACGAAGCAGACCGGCCGGACGCGGCGCTTTCCGCAACGCCTCGCCGATGCGGGCGTTGCGGCGCAAGGAATGGACCCTGCTGCGGCGCGATCCCTGGCTGCTGTCGCAGACGCTGATGCAACTCCTCTACCTGCTGCCGCCGGCGCTGCTGTTGTGGCGCAGCTTTGCCGCGGGCATCGATGCACCGGCGCTGCTGGTGCCCGTGCTGATCATGGCGGCGGGGCAGCTTGCCGGCGGTCTCGCCTGGCTGGCCATCTCCGGCGAGGATGCGCCCGATCTCATCGCTTCGGCTCCGATCAGCGCGCGGCAGGTGACGCGGGCGAAAGTGGAAGCGGTGCTGGGCGCCGTGGCCATGGTCTTCGCGCCGCTGCTTGCCGGCCTGGCGCTGCTGTCGCCGTTCGCGGCCTTGATGGCCGCGATCTTCACGCTGATCGGCGCCGGCTCGGCGACCATCATCCAGCTCTGGTTCCGCAGCCAGGCCAAGCGCAGCCAGTTCCGGCGGCGCCAGACCTCGTCGCGCGTCGCCACCTTTGCCGAAGCGCTCTGTTCCGTGGGCTGGGCGGCGACCGGCGCCCTGGCGGCGCTGGGCAATTGGGGCGCGCTATTTACCGGCTTGATCGTGCTCGGCATTCTGGCCGGCGCGCGGATGCTCAGCCCGGCCCGCCGCGGCCGATAGGCGTCGAATTCCGCCGATCCGGCGGCTCGCGGAGACCTCACCGGCCTGTGACGTCCGTCACACAAATAAACAGGAATTTTCGGCCATCCTCCCCTGTCTATGGGGGCATGGAGCGCATATCTCATTCGCCACCAGGAAACAGGGCCGTCGGACATTTGAATAATTCTAAATCCGGCAGGCAGGAGGAAGCGATGAACAAGTGCATGTCAGTTTCGGAATCGAATAACGCGGCGGCCTTCTCGGCCCGGCGATTGCTCGATGCCATTGCCGGCATCGGCGAGCCGATCCTGCAAGCGCCCGGCATGTTCAGCGCTTGGATGACGCGCAGCGAACCGCGCGGCCTCGACAATCACACCCTGCGCGACCTCGGCCTTCTGCGCACCGACATCGCTTATTCTGTCGGCAAGCGGTTCTGGCAGGAGTAGGGCGAGCCGCCGGATTCCTATTCCGGCACTTCCTTTTTTATCTGGCCGGCGGCATCGCGCTGTAGCTGCTCCGCCGCCAGCGCCAACTTGTACGAGACATAGTACTTGTAGATGTTGCGGACGTAGGTCACCGGCTCCTGCCCGACCTTCTGCGCCACCACGCGCTCCACATTGTTGAACCATTTGTTGGGATCGTAGCCCTGCTCGGCGGCGAGCTTGCGCAGCTTCGACATGCGCGTCGGCCCGGCATTGTAGGCGGCGAAGGCGAACAGGGTGCGGTTCTCCTCGTCCAGCTCCGCGTCGGGGAAGTACACCTCGATGAGATGATCCATGTACTTCGAGCCGGCATGGACATTCGCTTCCGTCTGCCTGATGTCGCCGACCTCCATCGCCTTGCCGGTGTCCGGCATCAGCTGCATGACGCCGATGGCGCCGACCGGACTTTTGGTCTCCTGATCGAGCTGGGATTCCTGATAGCCCTGGGCCGTCAGCAGCAGATAGTCGAACTGATACTGTGCCGCATACTTCTTGAACAGGTCGACGACCGATTGGAATCTCTCCCAGTCCTCATCTGATTTGGCGTTCTTCGCTTTGCGGATTTTGGCGGCGAAGGATTTCACATTGCCGGTGACCAGGCCGTACTTCTTCACGACTTTGATGACAAAGTCGTCGACCTCCGCCTTCAGTAGCGGGCTGTCCTTGCGGAAGGCCCAGCCCACCTGACCGCCGCTTCGCAGGACGATGTCCTTGTGCACCACCATATCAGTGAGGATCGGCGACCAGAGATCGGCGAGCCATTCATCCACTACCGTCATGTCCAGCAGCCCGGCATTGACCATATCCAGCTTGTCCTCGTCCTCGATCGGATCGGGCAGCAGGGTCAGGATCATCGGCGCCTTGCCGGCGGCGGCGAATTGCTCGTTAAGTGCCGTCAGGCTTTCGTAATAGCTGGTCGCAGGCCGGACGAACACTTCCTTGCCAGCGAGGTCATCGATGGTCTGCAGCGCCGGCGCGCCGGGACCGGTGACGATGATCTCCGAGAAGGGTTTTGAAACTGGCTCCGAGAAATCCACCTGCTCCTGCCGCAACTCCGTGATCGTGATGTTGCCGGCGGCGATGTCGGCTCGTCCCTCCAGCAGCGACGGGATCAGCTGATCCCTGGTGGTCGGGATCAGCACAATTGTGATCGGCCGCTTCTCCAGGCTCTTCTTATGCTTCTTGTTCAGATGCTCTTCGAATTTGCGGATGATGTCGGCGGTCAAACCGCGCTCCCGGCCGCGGTCGTGATAGAACAGACTGCGGCTATAGGGCACGGCCACGCGCACCACCCGCCGCTCGACCATGCCGTCGAAATCGCCGGTCCATCGTTTGAGTTCGGTTTCAAGGGCGCGAGTTTCACTAGGCGCGGCATCCTGCGCGCCTGACTTTAGCGGTGCGCCGAGACCGAACATGGCCATCAGCGCGATGAGTACAACCGGCCGCCACGAAGGGCGCATCATACTTCCGTTCGGAGAACTATTGAAACGCGTCTACGCTCCGTCGGTCGGTGATTGGCCGCCTGCTGTTGCACGCAAACTCGCCGGCATTATGCCCGAAGCCGGTGCCTTTATCCAGATGGAGGCAGAAGTCTTGCCGCCGCTTCGGCCGTTGTGCTGCCGCCCGGCGGCGGCCATCTTCCGTCTGCGCCAAAACGGCACTTGAACAGGGTAGTAACCGGCGGCAAGGGAGGTGGCGGATGGATTTGGGAATTGCCGGCCGGAAGGCCATCGTTTGCGGCGCGAGCAAGGGACTGGGCAAGGGGTGCGCCTTGGCCCTGGCCCGCGAAGGCGTCGTGCTGGTGTTGAACGCCCGGGGCGCCGATGCCTTGGCCAAGACCGCGGCGGAGATCAAGGCAGCCACCGGCGCGACCGTCACCGCCGTCGCCACGGATGTGACCACGGAAGCGGGCCGCGCCGCGCTGCTCGCCGCCTGTCCCGATCCCGACATCCTGGTCACCAACTCCGGCGGGCCGCCGGCGGGCGATTTCCGCGACTGGTCCGGCGAGGACTGGCTGAAGGCGCTGAACGGCAACATGGTCACCCATATCCTGCTGATCAAAGCGGTCATCGACGGCATGATCGGCAGGCGCTTCGGCCGCATCGTCAACATCACCTCGGGGGCGGTGAAGTCGCCTTATCCGAACCTCGGCCTATCGAACGGCGCGCGGGCGGGGCTGACCGGCTTTGTCGCCGGCCTGTCGCGGCAGGTGTCGCAGCATAACGTGACCATCAACAACCTGTTGCCGGGCTCCCACGATACCGACCGGCTGCGCTCGATCATCGAGGCGGGCGCCAAGGCGCAGGGCATCCCGGCCGACAAGGCGATTGCCGAGGCAAAGGCGGCGGAAACGGCTAAACGGTTCGGCACGGTCGACGAGTTCGGCGCCGCCTGCGCCTTCCTCTGCAGCGCCCATGCCGGCTACATCGCCGGCCAGAACCTGCTGCTGGACGGCGGCAGCTACAACGGCACGCTCTGAACCGGCAACGCCGCGTCTTGACAGTGGGGCGGCTCTTGGCTGGAGTCGCCGCCGCCAGGAAAATCAGAGCAAATGAACCCGAAACTGCAGCCGGAATCGGTAGCGGCGCACTCTGCCGACAGCATGGTGCGGGTGGAGGGCGTGTCCTGCGTCTTCGATCAGGTGCGCGCCGTGGATGCTGCCTCGTTCGAACTCGCGCGCGGCAAGTTCCTCACCATTCTCGGCCCCAGCGGCTCCGGCAAGACGACGCTGCTCCGCATGATCGCCGGCTTTGTCCGCCCGGCATCGGGCGAGATCTTCATCGCCGGCCAGCCTGTCTCCGCCGTGCCGCCCCACAAGCGCAGCATCGGCATGGTGTTCCAGCGGCTGGCGCTGTTTCCCCACATGACCGCGGCCGACAATGTCGCCTATCCCCTGAAGATGCGCCGCTTCGATCCCCAGACGATTCCGGACCGGGTGGAAAAGTATCTGACGCTCGTGCGGCTGCCGGGCTACGGCAAGCGCCGCATCCATGAGCTCTCCGGCGGACAGCAGCAGCGCGTCGCCATCGCCCGCGCCCTGGTGTTCGAACCCGACCTGCTGTTGTTGGACGAGCCGCTGGCGGCACTGGACCGCAAGCTGCGCGAGGACATGCAGATCGAGTTCCGCCGCATCCAGCAGGAACTGGGCGTCACCACCATCAACGTCACCCACGATCAGCGGGAGGCGCTGGTGATGTCCGATGAGATCATCGTCATGGAGTCCGGCAAGATCGAACAGAACGCGCGGCCGGTGGACACCTACCGCCATCCGGCCAGCCGCTTCGTCGCCGGCTTCATCGGCGTGACCAATTTTCTGGCAGCGGTGGTGAAAGAAGCGGCAGCCGACGGCACGGTGCGTCTCGCCGTCGGCACGACCGAACTGCAGGCACGCGCGCCCGCGGCGTTGTTGTCGCCGGGCCAATCCGTGGATGCCGCGTTGCGGGCGGAGCAGATCCGCCTGTCGCCGGAAAAGTCAGGCCTGGCGGGCCTATCCCACAGCTTCGAAGCCACTGTCGAAGAGCTGATTTTCGAAGGCGACCGCATCGTTTATGGCGTGCGTTGCCCGGCCCTCGGCGATACGCTGTTGCGCCTGTTCGATCACGACCCGCTGCATCACCGCTCGCATGCCGCGGGGGACGCCGTCTTCATCGGCTGGAACGCGAGCGATCTCATGATCTTTCCGCGCTAGACGCGGCGAAGAAACAATAAGGGAGAGGAAGCACCATGAGCGATACCCGCAAGACGAATTTGATCATGCCGGTCACCCGCCGGCGTGTGCTGCAGGGCGCGGCGGCGGCCGGCGTCGTTGGGTTGACTGGTCTGCGTCCGGCTTTCGCACAGGAGCCGGAGAAGCCGAAGGAGATGATCGTCCGCGTCTGGGGCGGCGTCTGGGAAGAGGCGATCACCGAGGGCGTATCCAAGCCGTTCTCGGAAATGACGGGCATCGCCATCCGCAACGACCTGACCGAGGACAACGAGCTGCAGCCGAAGCTGTGGGCGGCGGTGGATGCCAATCAGACGCCGCCGGTTCACATCAACTGGGATACCTCGACCAACGCGGCGAAGTCGGCGCTGCACGGCGCGGCGGTCGATCTCGGCGATCTCAAGGGCCTGGATGTGCTGCTGCCGGCGGCGAAGCCGGCGGGTTTCGATGGCTGGCCGATGGTCAATGCCTACACCTACGCTTACGTGCTCGCCTACAGCGACGCAGCCTTCCCCAATGGCGCCCCCGACTCCTGGCAGATTCTGCTGGATCCCAAATACAAAGGCCGCATCGCCCTCTATGACGACGGCATCGGCTTCCATCCGGTGGCGCAGGTGGCCGGTGGCGGCAAGGTGGAGGACATCCCTGGCAACATGCAGCCGGCCTGGGACTTCATCGCCAAGCTGAAGGAACAGGCGCCGTTGCTGGGTGAAGATCCCGATTTCACCAACTGGTTCCAGCAGGGCCAGATCGATCTCGCCTGCACCATCTTGTCCAACGCCCGCGAAGCCAAGATGAACGGAGTCAAGGTGTCCTGGACCGTGCCGAAGGAGGGTTGCAAGCTCGACACCGACGCGCTCTGGGTGCCGAAGAATCCGGCGGAGAACGAGGTCTATTGGGCGAAGAAATATGTCGAGTACGCCATTACCCCTGAAGCGCAGCAGAAATGGACCGCGAAGCTTGGCCTGCCGCCGGTCTATCCCGGCCTGACGCCGCCGGCCGACCTCGTGGGCGACATCGCCTATCCGACGAAGCCGGAGGACTTCGACCGCTTCATCCGCGTGCCGACCAACGTGCTGGTCGAGCATGAGAAGGAGTGGTTCGAGAAGTTCAACGAGATCATGCAGGGATAGCTGAGGTCATTCTGTCGACGTTGTAGGGGCGGGTTTGAAACCCGCCCCTACGATTTTGATGACCAGAATGAAGACGACGAACTTACCCACGCCTTGGCGACTGCTGGATGCGGCCGAAACCATCGCCGCGCGCCTCTGGCCCGCCTCCATGCGCCGCTACACCGGCTGGCTTCTGCTGTCGCCGGCATTCCTGCTGGTGTTCGTGCTGGTCGCCGGGCTGGTGCTGATCGCCGGCTACAGCCTGCATGAGCTGGATACCAGCACCTATCGCCTGAAGCCCGACTACACGCTGGCGAACTACGCCGACATCGCCGCCAAGCCGGTCTATTGGAAGATCGCCGGCCGCAGCCTGCTGGCGGCTATCATTGTCACGGCCGTCACCATCGCCCTCGCGTTCCCCTATGCTTATGTCATGGTGCGCACCCGATCCTCGGCGCTGCGCAAACTGCTGCTGATCAGCCTGTTCTTGCCCTTCTTCATCGGCCAAGTGGTGCGCGCCTATGGCTGGCTGATCCTGCTGGGCAATCAAGGCCTGCTGAACACCGCCTTCGGCTGGTTCGGCCTCGGGCCCTTCAACATGATCGCCAACTACGAAGCCGTCATCGTCGGGCTGGTGCAGTTCATGCTGCCGTTCGCCGCGCTGCTGCTGGCGCCGGCGGTCGTCGCCATCCATGAAGAGGTCGAACTGGCCTCGGAAAGCCTGGGCGCCCACTGGTTGCGCACGATGTGGCATGTGACCCTGCCGATGGCGAAGCCCGGCCTGATCGCCGCGTCGGTCGTGGTGTTCACACTGACGCTGACCGATTTCGCCATGCCGGAGATCCTCGGCGGCGGCACCACGGATTTCATCGCCAATGCCATCTATGACGCCTTCTTCCAGATTTCCGACAAGGGGTTCGGTTCGGCGCTGTCGATCCTGCTGGTGGCGCTAGGCAGTATCCTGGTGGCGCTGATCTTCGCGCTATCAGGCGCCGGCACGCTCAGTTTCGTCGCGGAGAAGCGCAAATGAGCAGCCGGAGCAAAAGCGCGATCCTCGGCGGCATCGTGATATTCAACATCGTCTGCCTGGCGCTGCCGACGGTCATCGTGCTCCTGACCTCTTTCACTGCCGGCAACATCATCCGCTTCCCGCCGGAGGGACTGTCGCTGCGCTGGTATCAGACGCTGCTGGCGAAGACCGAATATCAGGAGGCGTTCCTGCGCACGCTCTATGTCGCGCTGATCTGCACGGCGGTCAGTATCCCGGCCGGCACGCTGGCGGCCATCGCCATGGCCCGCTACCGCCTGCGTTTCCTGGCAGGCTTGCAGGTCTATTTCCTGCTGCCCTTCACCATTCCGCTGATCGTCGCCGGCCTCGGCATGATGGAGATGCTGATCTCCGCGCGCCTGTTCGGCCAGCTCTGGCCGGTCGGCATCGCCGCCTGCATCATCAACCTGCCGTTCATGATCTGGGCGGTTGCGGCGTCGGTGAACGGCCTCGATCCCGATCTGGAGAACGCGGCCGCCAATCTGGGCGCGCCGCCGCTGCAGACTTTCCTCACCGTCACCCTGCCGGCGGTGATGCCCGGCGTGATCACCGGGGCGCTGCTGATGTTCGTGCTCGCCTTCAACGAGTTCATCGTCAGCCTGCTGCTGACCAACGCCCGCATCGTCACCCTGCCGGTGCTGATCTACAATTCCATCCGCAGCGTCATCACGCCGGACCTGGCGGCGGTGTCCGTGGTCTATATCCTGGTCGCTGCCGCGGCCATCTGGCTGCTCGACAAGCTGGTGGGTTTGGATATCTTCCTGCGGTCGAAGTAAGCCCGAGCTGGAAAGTCCGATAATGTCCCGCGACGTCAGCCTGCACGACCTGTCGAAACTGTCCGCCGCCGATCGCGGGCGGCTGCTGGTGCGTTCCGAGGCCGATCTCGGGCCGATCATCGAGCGGGTGAAGCCGATCATCGCCGCGGTGAAGGCGGAGGGCGACGAGGCGCTGGTGCGCTTTGCCCGCGAGTTCGACAAGTCACCTGTGGACGTCAAGAAGCTCAAGGCCACCGAGGCCGATTTCGATGCTTCCTTCAAGGCAGTCGAGCCGGAGGTCATTGAAGCCATCGAGTTCGCCGTCGACGGCATCCGCCGTTTCCACGAGGCGCAGAAGCCCGAGGAGATGTGGCTGAAGGAGATCCGTCCCGGCGCCTATGCCGGCGACCGCTTCATCCCGATTCAGTCGGTGGCCTGCTACGTGCCGCGGGGCAAGGGGTCATTCCCCAGCGTGGTCATGATGACGACGATCCCGGCTGTCGTCGCGGGCGTGCCGCGGGCGATCATCGTCACGCCGCCGGGGCCGGACGGGAACATCGACGCGGCGACGCTGGTGGCGGCGCGGCTGGCGGGCATCAAAGAGGTCTATAAGTGCGGCGGCGCGCAGGCGGTGGCCGCCGTCGCCTATGGCACCCAGACCGTGCCGAAGATGGTCAAGATCGTCGGCCCCGGCAGTCCCTATGTGGTGGCGGCGAAACGGCTGCTCAGCGACGTCATCGATCCCGGCATTCCCGCCGGACCGTCGGAGTTGATCATCCTCTGCGACGAGACGGCGAACGGCACGCTGGCGGCGCTGGACCTGATCGTCGAGTCCGAGCACGGGCCTGACAGCTCCGCCTTCCTGGTGACCAACAGCCGGGCCGTGGCCGATGCCGCGCGCAAGGCGATCCCGGAGCACTGGAAGCAGATGGGCGAGCAGCGGGTGTCGTTCTCCTCGACCGTGCTCTGCGGCCCGCGGGGCGGCGTGGTGCTGACGCCGGATTTCGACTCCGCGATCCAGTTCGTCAATGACTACGCGCCCGAGCATCTGGAGATCATGGGCAAGGACCCCTTCGACTATCTCGGCCGCATCACCAATGCCGGCGAGATCCTGCTGGGCGAACATACGCCGGTGCCCCTGGGCAATTTCGTGCTCGGCCCTAACGCCGTGCTGCCGACGTCCGGCCAGGCGCGCACCTGTTCGCCGCTGTCGGTGTTCGACTTCATGAAGCGGACCTCGGTCGGCTACGTGACTGCGGCCGGCTATCCGCTGCTGGCGAAGCATGCGCGGGTGCTCGCGACCTATGAAGGCTTCGACGGCCACGCCAACGCCGTGTCGGAAATGCGCGACAAGGCGCTGAAGCGGTAGCGGAGTCCGGCCGATGCGCGCGGTGCGGTTTCATGGCGTCGGCGATCTCAGGGTCGAGGATGTGCCGGCCGCAGCGGCGCCAGGCGCCGGTGAAGTGCGGCTGCGGGTGCGCGCTGCCGGCATCTGCGGCTCCGACCTGCACAATTTCAAGACCGGGCAATGGGTTTCGCGGCTGCCGGTAACTCCTGGCCATGAATTCGCCGCCGAAGTGTTGGATGTGGGCGCCGGGGTCGTGGGCCTGAAAGCGGGCGATCTGGTCGTGGCGGACTTGCGCGCCCCTTGTGGTGCTTGCGACAATTGCCGCACCGGCCGGCACAATCTCTGCGGTTCCCTGGGCTATGTCGGCGAGGTCTGCGATGGCGGCTTCGCCGAGCAGGTGACGCTGCCCGCTGCCAGTGTCCTGCCGGTGGCGCGCGGCCTGCCGCCGGAAGTGGCGGCGTTGTCGGAGCCGCTAGGCGTCGCACTGCACGTCATCCGCCGCCTCGATCCAGTCAAGGGCGAGCCGGTCCTGGTGGCGGGCGGAGGGCCGGTGGGCGGTCTGGTGACGCTGCTGCTGGATCATCTGGGTTTTGGGCCGGTCCTATTCGCCGAGCGGCAGCAGACCCGGCGCGATCTCATCTCACGAGTTTGCAAGGTGCGCGCCGTCGAGCTGGAGCCGGCGGCGGTGAAGAATGCACTCGACGGGCGGCCACTGCGATTTGCCGTGGAGGCCACTGGACACGGCGCCGTGCTGGACCGCCTGATCGGGCTGGCCGGCGGCGGCGGCCGCATCGCCATGGTCGG
The DNA here is from genome assembly GCA_963851215.1 of uncultured Alphaproteobacteria bacterium. GTDB lineage: Bacteria > Pseudomonadota > Alphaproteobacteria > Dongiales > Dongiaceae > DATKFM01. The sequence continues at coordinate 452,324 of CAWKOG010000016.1, read as the reverse complement.
CATCTTCCATGGCCGCACCGAGATCGATCCCAACGCCATCGTCGAGCGGGAGATCGAGCTGCGGGGCTGCAGCGTCTTCGCCGACGAGCAACGCCAGGCGGTCGTCCTGTTGCCGGCGCTGGCGCCGAAGCTGCAAACGCTGGTCAGCGCGCCGATCGGTCTCGACGCCGTGCCGCGGGCCTACCGCGATCTCCTGGAGGGCCGCGCGCCGGCGTTGAAGACGATCATCAGGCCCTAGCCGCCATGTTCGGCAGCGTCCGCCCTGCCACGATCCGGGATGCCGACGACATTGCAGTCGTCCATGTCAACGCCTGGCGTGAATCCTATCCCGGCATCGTGCCGCAAGGGGTACTGCAGCGACTGTCGACCGTGGGGCGTTCGGAGTACTGGCGATCTGTCCTGAATCGGGAAACGGCGCGCAGTGCAAACTTTGTCGCCTGCGATCAGGTTGGCATGGTCGTGGGTTTTGCCAGCGGTGGGCCCCAGCGCCATGCAGCACCCCTATACGATGGCGAGTTCTACGCCCTCTATATCTTGCGGCGAGCTCAGGGCTGGGGCCTTGGCCGCTTGCTCATGCAGGCGATGGCGCGGAGCCTGTGCGATGGTGGCAGGAACTCCGCGAATGTCTGGGTTGCGGCCCGCAACATTCCGGCCTGCCAGTTTTACGCCGCACTCGGCGGGCGATTTGTCGCTGTATCGTCGGACGTATTGGGCGGAGTCGTCGTCGATGCCGTCGCCTATGGCTGGGAAGATCTATCGAGCCTCGTGCGGCGTCGGTAAGCTTACGCTGCCTCGCTGTTCAGGCGCCGACGAACCTCTTCCGCGACGCTCAGCAGCCTCTGCCGCGGCAGGGCGGGAAACGCCTTGCTGTAGAAGTTCGTGAAGCCGCTCGGCAATTTCTCTTCGACGATCTCACCACGGATCATCTGATCGTTGAGCGCGTCATCCTTTCGATGCGGAGCCAGATGCACATGCAAATGCGGGATGCCGCCGCCGAAGATGTAGACATAGACGACGTCGGCACCGGTCGCCTCGCGCAGCGCCCGCGAGCAACGCGCCAGCGCGACACCAAAAGTCGCAGCCTCGGCGCCATCCAGGTCGGTGACATAAGGAACATGGCGCTTCGGCTCAAGATAGGCGAAGCCCGGCACTTCCGCCGCGAGGCTGACAGTCAGGCGCCACAGCGCGTCTTCCCAAACCGCGATGCGGTCCATCTCCGGATCGAAGGCCGCGCCGCGGCATATGGGGCAGTCCTTCTTCGTTTCCGCGCTCATATCGACGCCATGTAGCCGCCGTCGATATAGAGGCACTGGCCGGTGACATAGGCGGCGGCATCGGAGCACAGGAATACCGCCGCACCCACAAGGTCGTCCGTGTGGCCGAAGCGGCGCATGGGGATCTTAGCCAGCATCGCCTCCTGCCATTTCGCATCCCGGTAGAACATGTCGGTCAGCGCGGTGTGGAAATAACCGGGGCCGATGCCGTTGACGCGGATGCCCCGCGGCGCCCATTCGGCCGCCAGTGCGCGGGTCATGCCCAGCAGCCCGCTCTTGGAAGAGCCATAGGCCACGGCGGTCGGCACGCCGACTTCAGATGTCAGCGAGCAAATATTGAGAATGGCGCCGCCGCCGGCTTCGGCCATGCCGCGGGCCGCCGCCTGGGCGCAGAAGAAGGCGCCCTTCAGATTGGTGTCGACGATCTTGTCCCAGAGCGCCTCGTCGACTTCGAGGGAGTCGCGCACATCCTCCACACCGGCATTGTTGATCAGGATGTCCAGGCCGCCGAGTTGCCTGCGCGCCGCCTCGACGGCCGCCTTGGCGGCAGCGGCATTGCGAACGTCCATCGCCAGGGATAGCGCATTGTGGTGATCGGCCTTGATGGCGTCCTCGACCTTCCGGAGGCTCTCGAGGTCGCGCGCCGCCAGCGCCACATTGGCCCCGGCCCGCGCCAGCCCCATCGCCAGCGCCGCGCCGATGCCGCGGCTGGCGCCGGTGATCAGCGCACGCCGCCCCTCGAGCGAGAAGGAAGGATTCTCAGCCATCGCCGCACTCCCCGTTTGCCGTTTTCCCGGCGGTCCGGCGATTGTATAGAACGGCCTTCCGCTGCCTGCAAAATCCCTGCGACATGACAGTTCCCGACAACGCCGATCATCCGACCGCCCGCGCCCGCGCCTTGGCCAAGGCGGGTGACTACCAGGGCGCTGGGCGTGTCGTCGCCGAGCTGGTGCGCGAAGCCTTTGGGCTTGCCGCCACTGCAGCCACGATCAACCGGGATCAATACAGCCTGAATTCTGTCAACGGCATCGTCGCGATCGGGGATGGCAGCGAGTATTTCTTCAAGTTCCACCAGGAGGAGGGTGAGGGCGATACGGTGGCGGAGTATTATCGCGCGGAGACACTGCGCGAAGCCGGCTATCCGGTCGATGTACCGGCCTTTGCCTCGCGCGAGGTGGGGCGGCAGATCCTGCTCTACCGCCGGCGCCGCGACCGCCGCTTCGCCGATCTCTGCCGCGCGGCGGAGCTGGACGCAACAGTCGAAGCCGCGCCGCTGGTCCACGCACAGCACGATCTCGACCGCATCATCGGCGAGCGCTACCTAGCGACGCTGCACAGCGCCACGGCGGACGAGGCGGCGGCGGAACCCGTGCACCGGCTGTTTCATGCGCGGCTGGTCGATCCCGACGCACCGGAGAGGTTGGGCGGCCGCGCGGCGCGCTTCTATCTGGACCAGCCGTTCCAATTCCCGGGGCTGAACACGCATTGGCGCGACATCGGCCATCGCCGCTGGCGGATCAACGACGTCGAGTATCAGGGCAGCCTGGCCGGTCTGTTCGAGGAGAGCCGGCAACTCCTCGCGCCATCGACCTTTGCCGGCGCGGCGGTGGTGGCCCATGGTGACGCCCACAATGCCAATGTCTGGTGCGAGGGTGCAGAGAGCGCGGCGCCGCGGCTGGTGTTCTTCGATCCCGCCTTTGCCGGTTCCCATGTGCCGGCGCTGCTGGCGGAGATCAAGGCGACCTTTCACAACATCTTCGCGCATCCGTTCTGGCTCTATGATGCGCCACTCGCGGCGGAAAAATTCCGTGCCTCGATTCGGCTCCGGGGCGAAGTTCTGGAGGCCGAGCATGACTGGCGGCTCTCCGATCTCCGCACCGCCTTTCTGGACTCGAAGTTCCGGCAGGTCTGGCGGCCCTTGCTGACCGATCTGAAGCGCCGCGGGCTGCTGCCGGCGAATTGGCGGCGCATCATCCGCTGTGCCCTGTTCTGCTGCCCGACCCTGGTGATGAACCTGCGGGCGGGGGCGGGCGACCATAATCCCGTGAGTTCCGCCATCGGTCTGTCGGTGGCGGTCATGGCCGGGAGCGAGCCGGCCACCGGCCGCGATTTCTTGTCGACGATGCTCGACAATCTCGACCCCTGACGACGGCGGCAAGCGGGCGTCCGCAATGTTGCGGTAATCCAGTCCGGGAATTTTTCTCCCTGGCCCCGTGTTTTCCTGGTGGCAGCATTTCTCATGCATTTTAGCAATTGTGCACAAGAGCTTAGCAGCGTTACAAATGCACTGCGGATGCGGCCGTGCTAGGCTGCGCCAGAGTTCAGCGGCGCGGGCCGATCCCTGGCCTCGCTTATCTTGGTTCGAGGACATAGTATGCCCCTGGATCTGAATCAGCTCCTCGCCGATCGCGGCGGCGAGAAATATGCGCTGACCGAGCGCTATCTCAACGCGCAGATGGTCCGCGTGCTGAAGACCATCGGCTTCGATGTGAACTTCACCTCGGCCGAAGGGCCGTACATCACCGATGAAGCGGGCGCGCGCTATCTCGATCTCCTCAGCGGCTTCGGCGTCTTCGCCGTCGGCCGCAACCATCCCCATGTCATCGACACGCTGAAGCAGACGCTGGACGCCAACATGGCGAACCTAGTGCAGATGGACGTGTCGCCGCTGGCCGGGCTTCTGGCCGAGCGCCTGCTGCGGCTGACCCCGGGCATGGAGCGGGTGTTCTTCTGCTCCACCGGTTCGGAAGCGGTGGAAAGCGCCATCAAGTTCGCCCGCATCGCCACCGGCCGCGGCAAGATCGTCTATTGCAGCCATGCCTTCCACGGCCTGACCATGGGGGCGCTGTCGCTGAACGGCAGCGAGGTGTTCAAGAAAGGCTTCGAGCCGCTGCTGCCCGATTGCCTGCAGGTGCCGTTCAACGACCTGCCGGCGCTGGAGCAGGCGCTGCGCGGGAACGATGTCGCCGCCTTCATCGTAGAACCGATCCAGGGCAAGGGCGTCTATATGCCCGATGACGACTATCTGCCGGAGGCGCTGAAGCTCTGCCGCAAGCATGGCGCGCTGTTCGTCGCCGACGAGATCCAGACGGGCCTCGGCCGCACCGGCCGCTTCCTGGCGCTGGAGCATTGGGGCGTCGAGGCCGACATGGTGCTGATCTCCAAGGCGCTGTCCGGCGGCTTCGTGCCCGTGGGCGCGCTGCTGACCAAGAACTGGATCTTCGCCAAGCTGTTCGACCGCATGGACCGGGCGCTGGTCCATGGCTCCACCTTCAGCAAGAACGACCTGGCGATGGCGGCCGGCCTGGCGACGCTGGAGGTGATCGAGAACGAGAAGCTGATCGCCCGCGCCGAGGTTCTGGGCGAGGGCATCCTCAACGATTTCCGGGTCATGCGCGACAAGTACGAGCTGGTGAAGGATGTGCGCGGCAAGGGCCTGATGATCGGCATCGAATTCGGCACGCCGAAAAGCCTGACGCTGAAGGCCACCTGGAGCATGCTGGAGGCCGCCAGCAAGGGTCTGTTCTGCCAGATGGTGCTGATCCCCTTGTTCAAGGACCACAAAATCCTTTGCCAGGTCTCCGGCCCGGGCGTGCATATCATCAAGCTGCTGCCGGCATTGGTCATCGGCGACCGGGACCGCGCCTGGATCCGCAACGCCTTCGACGCGGCCATCGCCGACTGTCACCGGGTGCCCGGCGCGGTCTGGGACCTCGGCCGCAACCTCGCCACCCACGCCATCAAATCCCGCGCCGGCCGGGCGGCGTAGGCCGGTTCGACCGCCGCTCGAAGGATGGCTTCCGCTGCCGTCCTTTTGGGTCGCAGACGCTATCTTGCGTTCGTCGCGCCGCGCCCAACCGCGCATAGATCCTCGGAATAGAATCTTATAGCCGTCGAGTAGCAGCCTCGCAGTTTCCCTGTGGCTTGAGCGGCGTTGTGACTTTTTTTGGCGCTCCGGAAAACTAGAGCCTTTTGTGCGCACCGTCACAGGATTTAATTCAAGCATCGGCTAACAAGGCTGTCCTGACAGATACCGCAACCGAATTGCATTGACGCCTCTGGAGGCCCGGATGAAGCGCACCAATCCCCTTGATTTTCTTGCCCATGCCCAGAAGAACCCGAAGCTTAGCAACCGGGTACTCGCCGCCGTCGAGCGCGGCAACATGGTGACCGCCGAAGAGATCCTGCAGATCGCCAAGGAGTTCGGCTACGCCTTCACGCGCCAGAAATTCGAAAAGGCGGTGAAGACCACGATCGCGAAACAGTTCAAGGGCAAGGATCTCAGCGCCGAACAGGTGGCCAAGAAAAAGAAGAAACCGATCATCAAGAAGCCGCCCCTGAGTTCCTGCGCCCGCGGCTGCCTCAGCTACACCGTCAGCTGGCATCCCAGCAGAAGCACAACATAATTTTTCCGGTTTCGCGCCGGTGGGCGTTGCGCGCCGCCGGCAAGGGAACAGGGAGGGCGACGCCATGCCCGAATTGAACCTTGTCGGCGGCGTGATCCAAGCCGTTGCCGCCCGGGCGACGCCGCTGTGGGAGCGGGCCAGCGCTGCCGGTCTTCCGGCGGACGGCTACGATCCCAGGATTGCGCGCGAACGGCGGCGGCAATGGCGGCGGATTCTCGGCAGTAGCGAATTGCTGCGCCGCCGCCTGCGCGCGACCGGCTTGGCGCCGGAGCAGGTGGAAAGATTGCTGGGCGGTGCAGGCGGTCCTGCCGAGCCGCCTTCCTGGACAAAGTTGCTGGCTCGATGGCTCGAAGGCCTGGCAGCCAGCCCAATGGCCACGCCCTTCGCCGATCGCGCCTTGGCTGTGGAATCCCCTCTGCCGTTCGAAGAAATTCTGCTGCCGCTGTTGCGCCTGGCGCGGGCCGATGCGGCGGCCAGAGCCGGCGCCGCCGCGGCGGTCTTGGGCGAACGGGCGGCCATCGACCTCGATCGGCAGCTTCTCGCTCATCTTGCCTTCGTCGGCAGCCTCGCCTTCGGGCAGGATTTTCTCGAGTTCCGCTTTCGCCAGGCGCCGCTGTCGGCTCTCGGTGAGGTTTGGTCGAGCCGGCCGCGATCGACGGAAATCTACGCTGCGTATGTCCGGCATCTGCAAGACGGCGGGCTACGCGATCTTTTCGAACGCTTTCCCGTGCTGGCGCGGCTGCTTTGCCAGTCCGCTGAACAATGGATCGCAGCGACAGCGGACTTCTGCCGCCGCTTCGCGGCTGATTTCCCGGCGCTCGTGGCAACTTTCTGCATTGCGGCGCCTGAAGCGGCTGGTGCCTTAGCCGGAATCCATACCGGTCTCTCCGACCGCCATCGCGGGGGCCTCAGTGTCTGCGAGTGCGTTCTCAGCAGCGGTGAGCGGCTGATGTACAAGCCGCGCACGGTGCGGCCGGAAGTATCCTTCTATGGCTTCGTCGGGCAGCTCAATCGCCTGGGACTTCCATTGGAGTTGAAGGTGGTGCGCAGTCTCGATCGCGGTAGCCATGGCTGGGTCGAGCATGTACCGACGATGGCTTGCAATTCGGTGGCCGAAGTCGCGGACTACTACAGCCGCGCCGGCATGCTGCTGGCGGTGTTGCATCTCCTCGCGGTCACCGATGTGCATTGCGAGAATCTGATCGCCCATGGCAGCCAGCCGGTGGTGGTGGATCTGGAGACGCTGCTGAGCGAACGGCCGCCGGCGCGGCGCCGCGAGATCGGCGACGGCAACTCGATCCTTCGCACCGGCTTGCTGCCGCAGTGGGAGACCGCGCCCGATGGCAGGCGCTATGACCTCAGCGCCCTCGGCGCCGACGAGCGGCAGGATCCTGGCCTGCGGCACTCCACCTGGAAGAACGTCAATACCGACCAGATGGCGCTGGTGCAGGATGCCGGCGGTGCAGCGGCCGGCGGCTATCGGGTGCGGCTGGGTGATGAGTCACCAACCGTCGCCGCCTATCTGCCGCAGTTCGTCGCCGGATTCAAAGCGGCCTACGAAAGGCTCCTGTCAAACCGCGCGGCGCTGCTCGCAGATCGCGAGCTGGCGGCGGCGTTCGAGGATCTGGAACTGCGGGTGCTGGTGCGCAACACCGATACCTATACGCGCCTGCAATTGCATCTGCTGCATCCCGACTATCTCCGGGACGGCATCGACCGCAGCCTCGAGCTGGAATGGCTTGCCCGGCCGCTTTGCGCAACGGCCCGGCCGCGCCGCGGCCGGGCGCAGGTCTACGAGGGCGAGCGCCGCGCCATGGAGGCGCTGGACATCCCCCATTTCGGCACCGGCGGCTGGCGCGACCTGGAGATCGCCGATGACGACGAGGATTTCCGCCTGCTGTGCGGCGAGCGCAATTCGGCCGTGTTCCGCCGGCGCCTGCAAAATCTCAGCGACGCCGACTGCGCACGGCAGGTCGCGGTCATCGAAGAAGCGATCGCTTCGCGCTTTGCCGCCGGGTGACTTGGCGCATCACCGTCCCGCGCTGAGATAGACGGCGTGCTCAGGCGCAATGCAACTCAGCCCACCGCCGCCGCGATCACCGGCGCACGCACGCTGAGGAACTCATCGATCGCCGCGCAGAACTTGTCGTGATCATCAGCCGTCATCGGCAGCGACAGGCTGATGAATCCGCGGCGGGCCATGTACTGCCCCTGGGCCAGCAGATCCAGATGCAGCAGCTTCTGGAGATCGGCGATGCGCGCGGCATGGGCGGCGTCGCGGGTCCAGACATCCTGGGGCCGGCTGATCGGACCGTCATGGAAATGCAGCCCCATGATCGAACCCACGCCCTTCGCCTGCAGCGGCAGCTTGTGTTTCTCTGCCAGGCCGTTGATGCGCTCGCGCAGGGCGTCGCCGTCGGCGGTCAGCTTGTCCGCGGCCTCGTCGGTGTAGATCTTCGTCAGGCCGGCGAGCCCCGCGGCCATGGAGAAGACGTTGTTGTTGAAGGTGCCGGCATGGCCGACGCCATCGGGCCGCCGGGGATCGAAGCGGTCCATGATGTCGGCGCGGCCGCCGAAACCGCCGAAGCTGGCGCCGCCGCCGAGATATTTGCCGAAGGTGGTGAGGTCGGGCGTGACGCCCAGTTTTTTCTGCAAGCCCCCTGAAGACAGCCGCGAGGTCATCACCTCGTCGAAGATCAGGACGATGCCCAGGCGCGAGCAGGCGCTGCGGATCGCCTTGAGGAATTCCTGATCCGCCGGGATGCCGCCGGCGGCACCCATCATCGGCTCGATCAGTACGGCAGCCAGGTCGGGGGCGTTCTTGTTGATCAGCGCCAGCGTCGAATCGATGTCGTTGTAATGGCCGATGATCCAGGGGAAGGGCGCGTTGATCGGCGATTTCTGCTGGCCGAAATAGAACACGCCGCCATGATAGGCGCCGTGGAACACCATGACGGTAGGGCGACCGGTATGGAGCCGCGCCGCGGAGATGGCGAACAGGTTGCCCTCGGTGCCGGAATTGCAGAAGCGAATCCGTTCCACCGAGGGGAAGCGCCGGCACATCTCCGCCGCCAGCTCGGCTTCGTAGATGTTGTGGCCGCCCAGCGCGAAGCCGTCATCGACGGCCTTGTGCAGCGCCGCCTGCAGCACCGGGTTGGAGTGGCCGTAGAGTCCGGCCGTGTATTCGCCGAGATAGTCGGCATAGCCATGGCCGTCGACGTCATCGATGCGGCAGCCCTGGCCGCCTTTCAGCACCAGGGGAAACGGTGAATAGAACAACACCGTGCGGGTATTGCCGCCGGGCATATGGGCGACCGCGGCATCGTGGCGGCGCTTGCTCTCGGGGTTGGCGGCGACATAGCGCGCTTCGGCCTCGGCGGTAACGCTGGCCAGGTCGGTGTTGGAACCGGTCATGATCTGCGACATCTTCAGTTCCCGATTGTCCGGCCGCTTGGGCCGCTTGCGATTGTCCCAGGTTCCTATTGCGGCCGCAAACCCAGCAGCTGCCGCGCCTCCGCGGGTGACGCCGGATGGCGGTTATAGTCGCCGCAGAGACCGGCGACCCGCTTCACCAGCTCAGCGTTGCTGGCGGCGAGCCGGCCCTTGTCGAAATAGACATTGTCCTCGAGGCCCGTGCGCGCATGGCCGCCGCGCTTCAGAGCCCAGTGATTGGCGGTGAGCTGATGCCGGCCGATGGCGGCGGCGGTCCAGGTGGCGCCCGGAAGCTGGTCCTGCAGCTCCTCGATGAGGAAATCGAGCAGCCGCTCCCGCGCCGGAAGCGCGTTGGGAATCCCCATGACGAATTGCACATGCACCGGCGCCTTCAAGAGGCCGCGATCAACCAGGGTGCGCGCGTTGTAGAGCATGGCGAGATCGAAGATCTCCACCTCCGGCTTCACCTCCTGGCGCAGCATGACCGTCGCCAGGTCGTCCACAAGCTGCGGCGGGTTCTCATAGATGATGGTGGCGAAATTCACCGAGCCCGTGGCCAGCGACGCCATGTCGGGCCGGTGCTGCAGGGAGCTGCCGCGCTCGTCGGCCTCTGCGGCCGCGGCCGCCGGTGGAGAACTGCACGATCATGCCCGGGCAATGCTTGCGGATGCCCGCCTGCACCACGGCGAAGCGCGCTTCGTCCGATGATGACTGGCCGCTATCGTCGCGCACATGGATATGAACCAGGGAGGCGCCGGCCTCGAAGGCCTCATGGGTGCTCTCGACCTGCTCTTCCGGCGAGATCGGCACGGCCGGATTCTGCGCCTTGGTGGGCTGGCTGCCGGTGATGGCGACGGTGAGGATGGCGGGCGTGGACATGGGACTCCCTTAGGATGCGGCGCGCCGGATCATTAAGGCGGCGGCCGCCGCGGGCTGGCAAGGCCGCGAAGCTCCAGGCTGTCCCCACGCTGCCGCAGATCCGGCCTTATGATCTTGATTTTGTTGTGTATTATCATCGCCATCGCATTAACCAATTTGAGGAAAATAATCATACCGCCTGCCGTCGCCTGCAGTATTTATTGCATTTTAACAGTATTTCTTATCGGAGTGTTAAGTGGAACTTGTCTAACTTTTTATCTAATTCACCGGGGGAAAACCTTCGGGCCTCGTTGCGTCGTGAGAAGTGGGAATCCGAGCGTGCCATCGTCAGCGGCAAGACAGATAGAACTGCCAGAAGCCTTCACCGGCGGCGCGGAGCCGATCCGCGCCCGGCCGGCGCCGGTGGTGATTCCGATCGAGCTGCTGAAGCTGCCGGGCCGCCCGATCAATCTGGACAACTGCTTCGTCGCCATCGACAACCTGCCGTTCGGCGTACGCCTCACCGCCGGCGTCACCAACGATGAGTCGACCTGGCTGCTGACGCCGCGGCAGATGGAAGAAGTGGCCCTGGTGGTGCCTTCGGCGGAAACCGAATCCTTCAATGTTTCGGTCCGCATCGTGATGCTGGATCCCGACGGCTATGATTTCGCCACCACGATCGCGCGCTTCGACGTGATGGCGCGGGTCGAGCCCGGCCCGCGCGGCGATAGCGCCGCCGGTGGAGCTGGATTTCCGCCGTTTCTGCGGCGGCGTCAACCGGCTGGTTCGAGGCGCGCTTCGGCACGACCGAGGTTCCGACGCTGCGGCTGGTCGATTCCGAGGATGAGTTGCGTTCGTCCGGAACAGGCAGCGTCATGGCGAAACTTCGGCTTCCGAGCCGCGCCTTGGCGTCATCGAGCAGATGATCATGGCGGCGCGCGTGGAGTGGGAGGCGGAGGAGAATGCCCGCTTCGCCCGCGGCCAGGAGCAATGGCAGGAGCTGGAGGACCAGCGCCGCGCCATCCAGAATATCGAAGCCGATGACCGGCTGAGCCGCCTGCTGGCGGAGGCCGAGGAACGCTGGCAGGTCAAGGAGAGCGAGCGGCTGTTCACCGCCGAACTGGCCTGGCAGACGGCGGAGAACGAACGGATCGCGGCGCATGACGTGCGCTGGCACGCCAAGATGGCCCAGGTCTATTCCGTCCTGGCCAGTCGTGGCGTCGATATCCCGGCGGAATTGCTGGATGTGCACGCGGCCCTGACCGGCGTGGCGCTGCCGTTGGAGATCAGACAGCCGCGGCATTGGCCGAAGTTGGTGCGGGAGTGGCGCTTGGCCGCGGCCATTGTCCTGGCCGTCGGCATGACGGCGCTGCTGAGCTTCTGATTTTCGGCGCGACGCGCCGTCGCTGTTCAATTCCCCGGATTTGTGCCTTGATAGCTGCAGGTTGCAGAAGGCACCGCCATGGCTGTTGTGGATCCGCATGCCGTTACCGATGCCGAGATCGCCGCATTCCGCGATGACGGAGCGGTATGCCTGCGCGGCCTGTTCCGGGACTGGGTCGAGGGCTTGCGCCGGGGCGTGGAGCGGAACATCGCCGCACCGTCGGCGGATGTGAAACTGTATGACGGCAGCCGCGGCGGCCGGTTCTTCGGCGACTATTGCAACTGGGACCGCATTCCCGAGTACCGGGAGTTCATCTTCAAGTCGCCGGCCGCCGCCATTGCCGGCTGCCTGATGGGCTCCCGCAGCGTGCGGCTGTTCCATGAGCATGTGCTGGTGAAGGAACCGAACGCCGATGTGCCGACGCCCTGGCACCACGACCAGCCCTACTACAATGTGGATGGCGACGCAGACCTGCTCGCTGTGGATTCCCCTGGACCATGTGCCGCGGGACACGGTGCCGGAGTTCGTCGCGGGATCGCACAAATGGGGCCGCTTCTTCCGGCCGGAGCGGTTCAACAAGACGGCGCTGAATGAAGATGACGGGCTGGAGCCGGTGCCCGATATCGACGGCGAGCGCGGCCGGTACAACATCCTCGGCTGGGCCATGGAGCCGGGCGACGCGGTGGCCTTCAGCTATCTGACGCTCCATGGCGCGCCGGCCAATCTGCAGTCCGCCAACCGCCGCCGCGCCTTCTCGCTGCGGGTGGTCGGCGACGATGCCCGCTGGGCGGTGCGCCGGGGCATGACCTCGCCGCCCTTCCGCGGCGTGACGCTGCCCCATGGAGCGGCCATGGAGGCGCCGGAGTTTCCCTTGCTCTGGCAGAGCCTAGGGCCGCCGGGTTCCCTCGACGGGCTCCCGCCGCTCTTCTAAGCTGATGCGGAAGAAAACAGGAGAGGCCGCGTGGCTGACGACAGCAAGGGACGCATTGCCATCGTTGGCGCGGGATTCATCGGCCGGGCCTGGGCCATTGTGTTCGGCCGCGCCGGCTATCAGGCGCGGCTGTACGATGCGATCGAGGGTGCGGCGGCAAAGGCGCTGGCGGTCGATCGACGACAGCCTTGCTGATCTCAAGCAGGCCGAGTTGATCGCCGATCCAGCCGCCGATCCGCGGCCGGATCATCGCCTGCGAATCGATCGCCGAAGCGCTCGATGGCGCGCTTCATGCCCAGGAAAATGTCTGGGAACAGCGCGACCTCAAGGTGAAGATCTTTGCCGAGATGGATGCGGCGGCAGGACCGGAGACGGTGCTGGCCAGTTCCTCCTCCGCGATCCCGGCGTCCGAATACACCGCCGAGCTCAAGGGCCGCGATCGATGCCTGGTGGCTCATCCCGGCAATCCGCCCTATCTGCTCCCGGTCGTGGAGCTGGTGCCGTCGCCCTGGACCGCGCCGGCGGCCATGGACCGCAGCATCGCCTCTTCGAAGCGGTGGGGCAGGTGCCGGTGCGGCTCGAACCGGGAGATCGCCGGCTTCGTCATGAACCGGCTGCAGGCCGGCGTGGTCTGCGAGGCCATGAGCCTGGTGGGCCAGGGCATCATCTCGCCCGACGATCTGGACAAGGTGATGCGCCACAGCCTGGGTCTGCGTTGGTCCTTCATGGGGCCGTTCGAGACCATGGACCTGAATGCACCCAACGGCTTCCAGGATTATCTGGACCGCTACCGCATCCCCTATCAGAAGTTGGGCGCCCAATTGCGCGTGGCCGATCCCTGGACGAAGGAGGCCAGCGATGCCGTACTGGCGACGCGGGACGCACAGACGCCGCGGGCCAATCTGCCGGCGCGGCGCCGTTGGCGCGACCGGCGGCTGATGGCGCTGCGCCGCCAGATCGCACAGGCCGAGCGCGACATCGGCGACTAGCCGGCGAACGCCCGAGTACGCATCGCACCAAGAAAATCAATCGGAGAGGACCATGGCCGCCGCCCGCAAAGTCGTCATCACCTGCGCCGTCACCGGCTCGATCCATACGCCGACCATGACGCCCTACCTGCCGATCACGCCGGACGAGATCGCCCAGGCGGCGATCGGCGCGGCGGAGGCGGGGGCAGCGATCATCCATCTCCATGCCCGCGATCCCAAGGATGGCCGGCCGACGCCGGATCCCGAGGTCTTCATGCAGTTCCTGCCGCGGATCAAGCAGAGCTGCGACGCCGTGCTCAATATCACCACCGGCGGCGGCGCCGGCATGACGGTGGCGGAGCGGCTGGCCGGCGCGCTGCGGGCCAAGCCGGAGATGGCCACCTGCAACATGGGCTCGATGAATTTCGGCCTCTATCCCATGCTCGGCAAATACAAGGAGTTCAAATACGACTGGGAGCCGAAGCATCTGGAGAACTCGCGGGATTTCATCTTCCGCAACACCTTTAAGGATATCGAGCATGTGATGAAGGATCTCGGCGAGGGCTGCGGCACGCGCTTCGAGTTCGAATGCTACGATGTCGGCCATCTCTACACGCTGGCCCATTTCCTCGAGCGCGGCATCGTCAAGCCGCCGCTGTTCGTGCAGACCATCTTCGGCATCCTCGGCGGCATCGGCGCCGATACCGAGAATGTCGCCCATATGAAACGCATCGCCGATAAGCTATTCGGCGACCAGTATGTCTGGTCGGTTCTGGCCGCGGGCCGGCATCAGATGTCGTTCGTCACCCTGGCGGCGATCATGGGCGGCAATGTGCGGGTCGGGCTGGAGGACTCTATATATGTCGGCAAGGGCCAGCTGGCGAAGAGCAATGCCGAGCAGGTCAGCCGCATCCGAACAATTCTTGAAAACCTGTCGCTGGAGATCGCCTCGCCGAAGGAGGCGCGGGCCATGCTTAACCTGAAGGGCGGCGACCAGGTTGCTTTCTGAATGTGCCTGCGCCAATCTGTCCTCGCTCCCATAGCTCTTCTTGACGGCGAATAGCCTGCGGCTTTTGTAAGCTGGCCGTCGAAGAGTATGCCTGCGCTCGCCGGCGGCACTGCCGGCGGCCGGCGAGGCATGACGAAGGAGGAAGCTACTCATGCGCGGCTTTGCCGCCCGCCTCTGCCTGCTGGCGATCCTGTTCGCCGCGGCATCGCCGGCAGGGCCGAAACCCTGCCTGCACCGGCCGGCGAGGTTGTCCTGACCGTCGATGGCGCGATCGCGAACACCACCGACGGCAAGGAAGCGCGGTTCGACGTGCGCGGCGCTGGAAGCTCTGGGCCTGACCAAGGTGAAGACATCGACGCCCTGGACCGACGGGGTGGTCACCTATGAAGGGGTGCTCGGCCGCGTGCTCATGGAGCATGTGGGGGCCAAGGGCAGCAAGCTGGTGGCGCGGGCCCTCAACGACTACCTGGCGGATATACCGATCGCCGATTTCACCGACTACGACGTCATTCTCGCCGTCAAGGCCAATGGCGCCTATCTGCCGATTCGCGACAAGGGGCCGATTTTCGTGGTCTATCCCCTGGATGCCCATCCGGATCTCCGGAACAACACCATCTATTCCCGCTGTGTCTGGCAGCTGACCCGGCTGACGGTGCAATAGGCGCGCCGGACGGCTCCTGCAATAATTCTGGCCGCTTCTTAACCGCCGCGCGGCGGTTATACTTCCCCTCCCGGTTGCGGCGGATTCCGCCGTCTGTGCATCCATTCGGGTGCCTGCGGCCAATGGTGACGGCAGATGATGATCAGTGGACTGACAACCAAGCGCCTGTGGATCGGCGGGATCCTCGTCGGCGGCTATCTGGCGGCGGCCATCGCGCTCTTCTTCATGATCTCGGAGCGGATCTCCGGGCTCGGCGACCGCGACCTCGCCACCATCGTCTGGTCCGGCGCGCGGCTGCAGACCGAGTATTTCCGGCTGCGCCAGGCGGTCGAGACCGGCGCCTACATCTCGCCATCGGATGACCGCCAAGCTGATCAGCGATCGCTATGAGATCGTTCTCAACCGTTTGAACGTGCTCCAGCACGGCCAGACCCACGACGCCTATTCCAAGGAGGCCGAAAGCCTCGCCCTGTTCGACAACATCAGAAGTCTGTTCGTGGGACTCGAGCCGCAAATCAGCCTGATCAAGGCAGGCAATCTCGCACCGATCACCAAGGTCGATGAAGTTCTTGTGTCGCTGGAGGATTCGATCGCCGGGTTCAGCAGCAAGCTGGTGAACCTGATCGATTCCGACTTACATGACTACTATCAGGACTTCGCCACCCAGACCCGGCTGCTCGCCGCGCTGCTGCTGGGCCAGATCCTCATGGCGATCCTGTTCTTCTTCATCCTGACGCGGCAGGTCTCGCGCCTGCAGGTGGCGCAGGCGGCGCTGGTCGACGCCAACACCAATCTGCGGAACAGCGAAAGCACCATCCGCCTGAGCCAGGCCGAGCTTGCAACCGCCCGGCAGCGGCTGCTGGACGGGATCGAGGCGATTCCCGACGGCTTCGCCCTCTATGACGCCGACGACCGCCTGGTGATCAGCAACAGCGTGCTGCGCTCCCGCTTCGGCATGGACGGGGAGGCGATTCTTCCGGGCCAGACCTTCGAGGAGATTCTGCGCCGCCGGCTGGCCGCCAGGCGGTTGCCGGTCGCCGGCGGCGAGGAGGAGGCGTGGATCGCCGACCGGCTGCGGGAACATCGCGCCGGCACGACGGCGCGGGAAATGCGCATGGATGGCGACCGCACCTACCGCGTCGCCGAGCGGCGCACCGTGGATGGCGGCATCGTCACTGTCGTCACCGACATCACGGAATCGAAGGAACGCGAGCAGCGGCTGCATGAGAGCCAGGAGATCCTGCGCAGCCTGCTGGACAATGTGCCGGTCGTCGTGACCATGACCGATGTATCCCGGCGCCTGCTGCTGCTCAACCGGGCTGCGGAGCGCCGCTACGACAGGCGGGCCATCGACGTGATCGGCCGCGATCTCCTGGATATCCTGCCGCCGGCGGACAAATTCCCCGATATCAGCAAAAACCATGCACGGCTGCTGGAAACCAAGCAGCCGCAGATCGGCCATGTCTACACGGTGCCGGGCGATGAGGGGGACGAGACCTGGATCGTCAACCGCATTCCCGTGCTCAACGAAGCGGGGCAGGTGAAATATGTCATCCGCACCAGCTATGAGGTGCCGCAGCTGACCCACGCCTATCATGCGCTGGAGGAAAGCCGTACCCGTTTGCTGGATGCGGTTATCCGGGCGCGCCTGACCTACAGGGTCGGCTCCGATGACGGCAAAAGCTCGGTCATCGGTCCCGGCGCCACCACGACGCTGGGTTTTGACACCGATCTCGTCACCCTGACCGATGAGGAATATCTGGCGCGGGTTCACGAAGCCGATCGCGACCGTGTCCGCCGGATCTACGATCGCGGCAATCGCGACGCCGACCGGTTCGCCGTCGAGTACCGGTTCGTACGCCCCGACAATGACGTCATCTGGATCCGGGAGACGGCGGAGATCGTGCCGGCCGGCGCCGGCGACAAAATGGCGCGGCGGGTCGGCACGCTGCAGGATGTCACGGAGCAGAAGCAGATCGAGATCGCGTTGCGCCAGAGCGAAGCGCGGCTCAAGGGTTTCCTCGATCACGCGCCGATGATCATGTACCTGAAGGACACCGAGGGCCGCTTCCTGCTGGTCAATCAGGGAGCTGGAGCGAATCGAGCGGTTTCCCGTGGCGCCGGCTGTCGGGCGCAAGGAATCGGACCTCTACCCGAAAACCCTGGCGGAAGCTTTCGACGCCCATGACCGGGAAGTCATCGCCAAGGGCGAGCCGGTCAGCCGAGAGTTCACCATCCCCGACCTGTCGCCGGAATATCACGAGGTGATGACCATCAAGTTCCCGATCCGCGACGACAGCAGCCGGATCATCGCCGTCGGCGGATTCTCCCAGGACGTCTCCGAACGCAAACGCGCCGAACGGACGCTGAAGGAAAGCGAAGCCCGCTTGCGCCGCGCTCAGCAGCAGGCGCGCCTCACTTATTGGAGCTGGGACCTCGCCAACCACAGCTATACCTGGGCACCGGGCTCCGGCGCCTTATTGGGAATCGAGGACGCGGCGCTCCCGGCGCGCCAGGCCGATATGACGCCGATTATCCACCCCGATGACCGGGAGCGGCAGTTCGCGATGCTCGACGCTCTCGAGGCTGGCCGTGACAGTTATGAAGCCGAGATCCGGCTGGTGCGGCCCGATGGCGGCATCGTCTGGGTGCGCGAGCAGGGCGACGTGGAACGGGATGGCCAGGGCGCTCGCGTCAATGTCAGCGGGACGCTGCAGGACATCAGCCCCTATCGCCTGCTGGAGGAGCAGCTCATCCAGTCGCAGAAGATGGAGGCGCTGGGCCAGCTCACCGGCGGCATTGCCCACGACTTCAACAATCTGCTGGCGGTAATTCTGGGCAATCTGGATCTGCTCAGCGAAAATGCCGGATTGATGCAGCCGGCCAAGCGGCATATCGATCTGGCCCGCCGCGCGGCGACGCGAGGTGCCGAAATGACCCGGCGGCTGCTGATCTTCGCCCGGCGCCAGCCGCTGGCACCGCGGGTCACCGACATCAACGATCTCATCCGCAACATGGATGAACTTCTGCGCCGCCCGCTGGGGCGTACCATCGATGTACGGCTCGATCTGACGGAAGCTCTATGGCCGGCGGAAATCGATCAGGGACAGATGGAGATGACCCTGCTCAATCTCGGCGTCAATGCGCGCGACGCCATGCCCGAAGGCGGTATCCTGCGCATGACCACGGACAACTTCACCGCGGTTCCGGGCCAGGCCGACCTGCCGAAGAATCTCCAGCCCGGCGACTATGTCCGCATCATGGTGAGCGATACCGGCCGCGGCATGAGTGCCGAGGTGCAGGCCCGCGCCTTCGATCCCTTCTTCACGACCAAGGATATCGGCCGCGGCACCGGCCTGGGACTCAGCATGGCCTACGGCTTCGTCACCCAGTCTGGTGGCCATATCGACCTGTCGAGCGCGCCGGGCCGCGGCACGGTGGTGCGCATCCTGCTGCCCCGCAGCTATCAGCCGGTTGCCGGGATCAAGCCGATCGCCTTCGTCGCCGGTCTCGGCGATACCGCGCCCACGGAACGGGTGCTGGTGGTGGAGGACGATGACGATGTCCGCGACGTGGTGATGGAACAGCTCAACAGCCTGGGCTTCGCGGCGATCGGCGCCGCCGACGGTGCGGAGGCGCTGAAGCTGGTGGAGAAGGAAGGCCAGTTCAGCCTGTTCGTGCTCGATATCGTGCTGCCGGGCGGCGTGCGCGGCACCGATATAGCGCGCATCGTGCAGAAGCGGGATGACAGCGCCAAGATACTCTACATGTCCGGCTTCGTTCCGGACGCGGGAACCGAGCAGGAGCATCTGGATCCCGCGGCGCCCTGCCTGACCAAGCCTTTCACCAAGGCGGCTTTGACCGCGGCGATCACCCAGCTGCTATCGGAGGAACCGGGCCCGGCGGCGGACGCTGCCGGCGGCAGCTAGAATTTTTTCGGCCTGGAATTCCCGGGCCTAGAACTTCTCTGACCAGGGCCGCAGATCCAACTCGTGGGTCCAGGCGCTGCGCGGTTGCCGATGAAGTTGCCAGTAGGCTTCGGCGATGGCGTTGGGGTCCAGCAGCGCATCCGGCGCGTTCTCGCTGCGCTTGCGCCCGGCGCGGTGCTCGGCCTCGATCATGCCGTCGACGATCACATGGGCGACGTGGATGCCCTTGGGGGCCAGCTCGCGGGCCATGCTCTGGGCCAGGGCGCGAAGCCCGAACTTGCCCACGGCAAAGCCGGCAAAGTTGGCGGCGCCCCGCAGCGAGGCCGTGGCGCCGGTGAAGAGGATCGTGCCCCGCCCCGCCGGCGCCATCAGGCGCGCGGCGGCGCGGCCGGCCAGGAAGCCGCCGAAGCAGCCGGCCCGCCAGCCATCCTCGAAATCCCTGGCCGTCAGATCCAGGACCGATTTCGCCAGGAAAGCGCCGGCATTGTAGACGACGAGCTGCGGCGCGCCGTGCTCGGCGGCGACCGCGGCAAACAGGCTCTCCACATCAGCTTCCCGGGTGGCATCGCAGGGGATGGCCCTGGCACCCAGGCCGGCTGCCAGCGGCTGCAGGCGCTCGGCGCTGCGGGAGGAGACGACCACCGCCAGCCCTTCCTGCCGGGCGCGCCGGGCCACGGCCGCGCCCAGTCCCGGGCCGGCGCCTATAACGACCGCGCAGCCGCTGACCGGGTTCATGGCCGAATCTCCAATGGATAATTGGCGGGCATGGCGCTCTCTTTCTTATGCGTTCGGGAGTCGTGGTAAACGCGACGCCTATAGGTCGCTATGGGTCGATTTTGACAAGCGAGACGGATGAAGGGGTTAGCGGCCGAGCGTTTTCTGCAGCATGGTTTACGTTACCTGGGATTTTCTACAAATCACAATCGAAACAGCATCCTAGGCGTTCTTTTCGGGCCAAAAAACCGGCTGTTTTAAGTCTTCGTTCATAGGTTCGGGTCATTCTCCTCCTCGGGACAATTCAGGAAGGAGACCCAAACAATGATCAACATGATCAAGAATTTCGTTAAGGACGAGTCCGGTGCGACGGCTATCGAATACGGCCTGATCGCGGCCCTCGTTGCGGTGGCCATCATCTTCGCGCTGGGCGCGCTGGGTGAAGAGCTGTCGAACATCTTCCAGTACGTTGCCGATCAGCTCGCCGGCGCCACTCCGTAATCGGCGACTTCTAAAGTCAACGCAAGTTGTTGGTGTGCGGCGCGCAAGCGCCGCACACTTTTTTTGTGCCCGCCGCTGGACCTGGTGCCCCACCCGGACGTCATGATCTGAGGCGATAGCGCGGCGGCCGCCAAGCGATGCCCCATGCCGGGACGAATTGGGCCCCAGGGCGGCCAGAGAATCGATCCTCTATCCAATACTTGTCGCGATGGCTTCCGGGCCTTAAGTGTTGCGCCCCGACAATCCACAGCCGCCGCGATCAATGCCCGAACTCAAGCTCTCTCAAGGATTTAGCCTTACCGATCTGTACCATCCGGCAGGCCTCGCCCGGATCGACCAGGCCTTTCTGGCGCAGCTGGCCGGGACTGATGCGGGCCTGGCAGAACGCCTGGGATCGGCGCGGGCGGCGCCTGCCGCACTGGAGGCCAAGGCGGAGTCCGAGCTGCTGCTGGCCGTGGCGCCCCACCTGGAGGCTTTTATCGCTGGCCTGTTTGGGATCAGCGGCGAGATCAGCGCCCTGGCCGGCCAGCATAGCGCCCTGGCGCCGCTTGTATGCCTGTAAGCGCCTGTTCGTGCAGCGCCGCGCCGCCCGCGCCTTTAAGGCGGAGGAGGCGGCCGGATTCGACGCCGACAGCCTCCGCACCCAACTATCGGCCGAGTTCGGCGGCGATCAGGATCTGGTCTCGATCGACGGCTTCGAGCTCGCCTTCGCCACAGCCGTCACCGCCTGGCAGGCAGCCGAAGCGGAGAATGCAGCGCGGCTCGATCTGGCCACCCGCTATGCCGCCTGGGCCCTGCTATCCCCTGATGGCCGCGCCCGCCACGCTTCCGGCATCCTGTTCAAGGCGCCGCAGAAGGTGGATCCGCAGCATCTGGTGCATCTCGATCAAGTCGATCACCACGGAGCGCCCGCATTCCAGACGCCACCGGGCCATGTCCGCCGCCGTGAAGGATTTGCCCTGACCGACCCCGGCATGGATCTGCGCCGCGGCCTCGATCAGGTGCATTACTGCATCTTCTGCCACAACCAGGGAAAAGATTCCTGCGCCAAGGGCCTGAAGGAGAAGGACGGCGCTTATCGCAAGAGCCCGTTCGGCGTGACTCTCGCGGGCTGCCCGCTGGAAGAGAAGATCTCGGAGATGCACACCCTCAAGGCCGAGGGCGTGCCGCTGGGCGCATTCGCCATGGTGATCGTGGACAATCCCATGGTCGCCGGCACGGGCCACCGCATCTGCAATGATTGCATGAAGTCCTGCATCTACCAGAAGCAGGAGCCGGTGGATATTCCGCAGGCCGAGACGCGCATCATGAAGGATGTGCTGGCGCTGCCCTGGGGCTTCGAGATCTATGGCCTGCTGACCCGCTGGAATCCGCTGAACGTCCGCAATCCCGTGGCCAAGCCCGCAAGCGGCCGCCGCGTGCTGGTGGCAGGGCTGGGGCCGGCGGGATTCACCCTGGCGCATTACCTGCTGAATGACGGCCATGCCGTGGTGGCGGTGGACGGGTTGAAGATCGAGCCGCTGCCGGCGGAGTACTCGGGCATCGACCGAGAGGGGCGGCGCGTGCCGTTCAAGCCGATCTACGACATCCGCGAATTGAACGAGAATCTGGGCGAGCGGACCATGGCCGGTTTCGGCGGAGTCGCCGAATACGGCATCACCGTGCGCTGGGACAAGAACTTCCTCAAGATCATCCGCCTGCTGCTGGAGCGGCGGCACAGCTTCGCCATGTTCGGCGGCGTGCGCTTCGGCGGTACGATCACCTTGGATCAGGCATTCGATCTCGGCTTCGATCATGTGGCGCTGGCGCTGGGCGCCGGCAAGCCGACGATCCTGGATCTGCCCAACGGCCTGGCGCCGGGCGTGCGCATGGCGTCGGACTTCCTGATGGCGCTGCAGCTCACCGGTGCGGCGAAGATGGATTCGATCGCCAATCTGCAGTTGCGGCTGCCGGTTGTTGTCATCGGCGGCGGCCTGACCGCCATCGACACGGCGACCGAGGCGCTGGCCTATTATCCGCTGCAGGTGGAGAAGTTCCTGCGGCGCTACGAAGTGCTGGCGGCCGAGCAGGGCGAAGAGCCGGTGCGGCGCCGCTGGTCGGCGGCGGAACTGCCTGTGGTGGACGAGTTCATCGCCCATGCCCGCGCCATCCGCGAAGAGCGCGCCTTGTCCCGCCGGGAAATGCGCGCACCGCGGCTGCGCGAGCTGATGGACGGCTGGGGCGGCGTCACCATCGCCTATCGCCGCCGCCTGATCGACGCGCCCAGCTACACCCTCAATCATGAGGAAGTCGCCAAGGCGCTCGAGGAAGGCATCCGCTTTGCCGAAGGCCTGACGCCGACGGCGATCGATGTGGACGAAACCGGCCGCTGCAAGGCGATTCAGCTTTCGCGCGGCGAGGAGTTGGTGACCTTCCCTGCGCGCACCGTGCTGGTGGCGGCGGGCACCCGGCCGAACACGGTGCTGGCCCGGGAGCATGCGGCGCAGTTCGGCCTGGACGGCCAGTATTTCAAGGCGCTGGACAGCGCCGGTCAGCCCGGCAAGCCGGAATTGATTTCCAAGCCGACGACGCCGCTGGTGCTGCACCAGCTCCGGGCTGACGGGAAAGCCGTCAGTTTCTTCGGCGATCTGCATCCCTCCTTCGCCGGCAATGTGGTGAAGGCCATGGGCAGCGCCAAGCAGGGCTGGCCGGTGGTGGCCAAGGCGCTGGCGGACCGTCCGGCTGCCGGCGGCGAGACCGAATCGGCTGCATTCCTCGCCAGCCTCAGCGAGCGGCTGCGGCCGGTGGTGCAGCAGGTCAACCGGCTGACCGCGACCATCGTCGAGGTCATCGTGCGCGCGCCGCTGGCGGCGCGGAATTTCCGGCCGGGCGAGTTCTACCGCCTGCAGAACTACGAATTCAATGCGCTCCGCATCGATGAAACCACCCTGGCTATGGAAGGGCTGGCGCTGACAGGCGCCTGGGTCGACGAGGCGAAGGGGCTAGTGTCGCTGATCGCGCTGGAGATGGGCGGCTCGTCCGATCTCTGCGCCCTGCTGCGGCCAGGCGAGCCGGTGATCCTGATGGGCCCCACCGGCCATCCGACGGAAACGCCCGGCGGCGAGACGGTGCTGCTGGCCGGCGGCGGTCTCGGCAATGCGGTGCTGTTCTCCATCGGCCGCGCCTTCCGCGCCGCGGGCTCGAAGGTGCTGTATTTCGCCGGCTACAAGACCATGCGCGACCGCTACAAGGTGGCCGACATCGAAGCGGCCGCCGACACCGTGGTCTGGACTTGCGACGAGGGGCCCGGCTTTGAGCCGGGCCGTCCGCAGGACCGCACCCATGTGGGCAACATCGTCCAGGCCATGGTGAATTATCAGGAAGGCAAGCTCGGCGAGAAATCCATCGACCTCGCCGATGTCGACCGCATCATCGCCATCGGCTCCGACGGCATGATGGCGGCGGTGGGACGGGCGCGGCACAACCAGCTAGAACCCTGGCTGAAGCCGGTGCATCATGCGATCGGCAGCATCAACTCGCCGATGCAATGCATGATGAAGGAAGTCTGCGCCCAGTGCCTGCAGACCCACATCGATCCGGCGACGGGCAAGCGGACGGTGGTGTTCTCCTGCTTCAACCAGGACCAGCCGCTGGACCGCGTCGATTTCAAGAACCTGCGGGAGCGGTTGAGCCAGAATTCTGTGGCGGAGAAGCTGACCGTGGCCTGGATCGACCGCTGCCTGCGGCGCATGGAGTACCGCTCGGCGGCGGAGTAACCCGCGGCTTTAGGCCGCCTGTTCGATCAGGCGGCTGCGCGGCAGGTCGATGCGGACGGTGGTGCCTTCGCCGAGCGCGCTGATGATCTGCAGTTGCCCGCCATGGGCCTCCACGAACCGCTTGCTCAGCGGCAGGCCGAGCCCGGTGCCGGAGTGGCTGCGGCTGAAGGCGTTGTCGATCTGGCCGAAAGGCGCCAGGACGGTGGGAATATCCTGCGGCGCGATGCCGATGCCGGTATCACTGACTTCGAGCCGCAGGCCTTCGGCCAGCTTGGCGGCAGATATTCGGACCCGGCCGCCCTCGGGAGTGAATTTCACCGCGTTCGACAAGAGATTGAGCATGACCTGTTTCAGTTTTCGCGCATCCGCCGTGAGGCGAGGCAACGCCTCCGGCAAGATCAGTTCGATCCTGATGCCGTTTTCCTGGGCGCGCTGCGCCATCATGCCGATGCAGCCCTGGATCAGGCCGGCGATGTCGGTGGCCTCTTCATAGAGCTCGAAGCCCGTCGCCTCGGCCTTGGACAGGTCGAGAATGTCGTTGATGATCTCCAGCAGATGCGCGCCGCTGCCATGGATGTCGGCGGCATACTGGCGGTAGCGCTGGTCGCCCAGCGGGCCGTAGAGCTCGTGGCGCAGGATCTCCGAGAAGCCGATGATGGCATTGAGCGGCGTGCGCAGCTCGTGACTCATGTTGGCGAGAAACTCGGATTTCGCGCGGTTGGCGCTCTCCGCCAGTTCCTTGGTCTGTTTCAGTTCGGCTTCCGCGCGCTTGCGGTCGGTGATGTCGATGATCACGCCGTCGAAGAAGTATTCTCCGCTGCCCTCGACCTGCCCGATCATGCATTTTTCCAGCACCCAGCGAGTTCGAGCCGTCGCGATGAATGATGCGGAACTCCAGGGAATAGGGCGTGCGGTGTTTGATGGCCTCCAATGTCGTCTGCACGACCAGCTCGCGGTCATCGGGATGCACGCGGTCGATCGACGGCGGCACCTTGCCGGACATGATTTCGGCCGTGGTATAGCCGGTGATCTGTTCCGACGTCTCGCTGAGATAGACATGGGACCAATCCTCGAGCCGCGTGCGGTAGACGGCGCCGGGAATGTTGCCGACCAGCGAACGGAACTTCGCCTCGCTTTCACGCAAATTTGCCAGAGCCGACTCCAGCCGCAGTTCAGACTCTTTCTGTTTGGTGATATCCGAGCCGGTGCCGCGATAGCCGAGAAATTCGCCGGCATTGTCGAAATACGGCTTGCCTGAGATGCGGCGCCAACAGGGTTGCCCGTCGCTGGTGCGATGGCGAAAGACGGAATCGCGGAATTCACGGTGATTGATCAGATTGTCTTGATGCCGGGCCCAGGCCTCGGGCTCCACCGTCGTGTCGAAGGCCTCGAAGGGCGTCTTGCCAAGAAAAAGGCTGCCATCGGGCGCGCTTTTATCCAGGGATTTGCCGCCGAAGTAGGTGAACCGCAAATCCGGCCCCAGCTCCCACAGCCAATCCGACGATGTCGCCGCCATGTCGCTCAGGCGTGCCTCGGCGATCCGCAACTGGTTTGCCCGCTGCACCTGGCGCCGCAGGTCGAGCGTGCTGCCGAGGGCGACGGCGACGATGATCAACGCCACAACGGCGGCGATGATCACCTCAAGCGGGTCGCCACCGGCATAGCCGCGCCACAGCAGGAAACCGACGAGCAGCAGCGACGACGCCAGCGCCGTGACAGTCAGCAGATTGGATTTATTGACAAGCCGGGTCCGGTTGCCAGACGCGTTTGAATCCCCCGCCGGCGCCGCAGAAAGCAAATCGCTTCTCGCTTCGTGTTTCACCGGTGGGCCTGTTTCCCCTGGCTGCAGCAGGACATAAATATGCCGGCCAGCACCTAAGCAATCGTTACAAATTCAAAGCTTTATCAATCATTCCAGCGGATTAACTTGATAATGGTGCTTCGCGCGATGTCCCGCCGTCCCGCTAGTTCTCGCACTTAACTTTAGCAATTTCAATGAGTTGCGTGAACTAAAGGGGCACCATGGCGTCGCGTTCGGAAGAGCCCCGGTCGTCGCCGGTAGAGCGGCCTCGGCTTGGCTTAATTAATTGATTAGAAAGGCACATGGCTCACCCGTCAGGTCAGTCTGCTGGAACGATCATCATCGCGTGCGGCGCTCTCGCCCGCGAAGTACTGGCCGTGATCGAAGGTCAGGGACTGAAGGATATCGCCATCACCTGCCTGCCGGCCGGCTGGCATAACACCCCGGCCAAGATCCCCGAGGGCGTGCGGGCTAAGATCCAGGAGAGCCGCGGCCGCTATGGCCGCATCCTCGTCGCCTATGGGGATTGCGGCACCGGAGGCCTGCTGGACGACGTGCTGCGGGAGGAAGGCGTGGAGCGCATTGCCGGCCCCCACTGCTACCAGTTCTTCATGGGCACGGCGGATTTCCAGGCCCTGGCGGAGGCCGAGCCCGGCTGTTTCTTCCTGACTGATTATCTGACCCGCCATTTCGACCGCCTGATCATCGAGGGGCTGGGGCTGGATCGCCATCCGGAGTTGCGCGATGACTATTTCGGCAATTACACAAAGCTGGTCTATCTCGCCCAGACCGAGGATCCCGGATTGCAGGAGCGTGCCCAGCGGGCCGCCGAGCGGCTCGGCCTCGCCTACGAATATCGTTTCACCGCCTATGGCGAATTGGCGGGTTTCATGGCTCATGCGGCCATCGGAGAGAGCAAGGGAGCGAAGGCCTGATGGCCCAACTGACCGTCGTCTACTGGCGCGATATACCCGCGCAAGTCATCGTCAAGCAGGGCCGCCAGGCGGCCAAGCGGCAATTGACCGAACGCTTCGAGAAGGCGATCGACCGCGCGGCCATGAGGGCGAAGCTGCGGGACACCGATTCATACTTGGCGGAGTGGCGGCGCGCCGATCCCGTGGCCTGCGGCGACGATATCGAGGCCGAAGCGGCGGCGGCCGCGGCCAAGCTCGAAGCGGAATTTCCGGATGACCGGCTGAATGTCCTGGTCGCCAATGGCGGGCTGCTGGAGCCGAAGCCATGACCGCACCGGCACACCGTTCCGCCGGCCGGCTTGAAGCCGCGCTGCGCAGCGGACACTTTGCCCTGACGGCGGAGACCTCGCCGCCCGATGCCGCGGCGGCCGGGCCGGTGCTGGATCGCGCCGGCTGCCTGAAGGGTCTCGCCGATGCGGTGAATGTCACCGACGGCGCCGGCGCCCGTGCCCATATGTCGGCAATCGCGGCGGCGGCCATCCTGGCGCGCCACGGGATCGAGCCGGTGCTGCAATTCACCGTGCGCGACCGTAACCGCATGGGGCTCGAGGCGGACATCCTGGGCGCCGCGGCGCTGGGCATTCCCAACATCCTTTGCCTCCATGGCGACGACCCGAAGAAGGGCGATCAGCCGGAGACCAAGCCGGTCTATGACATCGACAGCCGCGAGCTGATGCGGATTACCAGGCGCATGCGCGATGAGGGAACGTTCCCGTCCGGCCGCGAGATCGATCCCAGGCCCGCGCTGCTGATCGGCGCCGCCGACTTGCCGGTGGACCCGAAGCCCGGCTGGAAGCCCGACAGCCTGGTCGGCAAGATCGAAGCTGGTGCGGATTTTGTGCAGACCCAGTACTGCTTCGATCTGGCCCTGCTGCGCCGCTATCTGGCAGCGCTCGGCGATCACGGCGTGCTGGAGCGGCTGTTCATCATCGTCGGCATCGGCCCCATCGCTTCGGCGAAATCGGCGCGCTGGATGAACGAGAATCTGTTCGGCGTGCATATCCCCGACCCGCTGATCGCCAGGCTGGAGAAGGCGCAGGACCAGCGTGCCGAAGGACGGCGCATCTGCGTCGAACTGGTGCAGGAACTGTCCGAGATCGACGGCGTCGCCGGCGCCCATCTGATGGCGCCGAAGCAGGAACAGGCCTGCGCCGAGGTCATCGCCGAAAGCGGCCTGCTGGCACGGCGCAAGGCCGCTTGATCTCAGGCCATGTACAGCGTCCGCCACTGGTCGATCCGCCATTCCCGCTTGCTGGAAGGGCTCTACCGGCGCTTTGAATCCACCATCGCCGCGCTGGGGCCGCTGTTCGAGCGCATCGGCTATGGGCGGCTGGAACGGCCGGTCGCCGCCTTCGAGCGGCAGGCCAAGGGGCTGATGTTCGATTGCCAGATGTGCGGGCAATGCGCGCTATCCTCCACCGGCATGTCCTGCCCGATGAACTGTCCGAAATCACTGCGCAACGGCCCCTGCGGCGGCGTCCGCGCCAACGGCAATTGCGAAGTGAAGCCTGAGATGAAATGCGTCTGGGTCGCGGCCTGGGAAGGCTCGCGGGAGATGCGCGGCGGCGACAAGATTCTGGAGATCCAGAAGCCAGTGGATCACAGCCTGAAAGGTACTTCGTCCTGGCTTAAAGTCGTGCGCGATCTGCGGCCACCCGCGCCGCCGGTCAAGGCGAAGAAAAGCGCATGACCGCGACCGCCATGGACCGCATCGTCGATCCCGGCGATCCGTTGCCGCGGATATCAGGTCATTCCTCCGACGGCCGGCTGGAGCGCGTGCTGCGCTCCGGAAGATTTGCCGTGACGGCGGAATTAAACCCGCCGGATTCCGCCGATCCGCACGAAGTCTACGACCGGGCCGTGGTGCTGGCCGAGGTTTGCGACGCCATCAACGCCGTGGACGCCTCCGGCGCCAACACCCACATGTCCAGCGTCGGCATTTGCAGCCTGCTGACCCGGGCCGGCTATGCCGTGGTGATGCAGATCGCCTGCCGTGACCGCAACCGCATCGCCATCCAGGGCGATGTGCTGGGTGCCGCGGCCATGGGGGTGGCCAACATCCTCTGCCTCACCGGCGATGGCGTGCAATGCGGCGATCAGGCCGGCGCGAAGCCGGTGTTCGATCTCGACAGCACCACGCTGCTGCAGACCGATCCGGCAGATGCGGGACAAGAGCACCTTCCTGTCGGGCCGCAAGATCAGCGTGCCGCCGCGGGTGTTCCTGGGCGCGGCCGCCAATCCCTTTGCACCGCCTTATGACTACCGGCCGCTGCATCTGGCCAAGAAGATCGAGGCGGGCGCCCAGTTCATCCAGACCCAGTACTGCTTCGACATGGCGCTGCTGCGCCAATTTCATGGCCAAGGTGCGGGAGCAGAAGCTGCATCAGAAGGCGTTCATCCTGGTCGGCGTCGGGCCGCTGGCCTCGGCAAAGACGGCGCGCTGGATGCGCTCCAATGTCCCGGGCGTGCATATTCCCGACGACATCATTAGGAGGCTGGAGGGTGCTCAGAATCAGAAGAAGGAAGGCAAGCGGATCTGCATCGACCTGATCCAGCAGATCAGGGAGGAGGAAGGCGTCGCCGGC
This sequence comes from uncultured Alphaproteobacteria bacterium, assembly GCA_963851215.1. GTDB lineage: Bacteria > Pseudomonadota > Alphaproteobacteria > Dongiales > Dongiaceae > DATKFM01. Next base: position 423,142 of record CAWKOG010000016.1, on the reverse strand, counting down.
GTCCATGTCATGGCCTACCGGCAGGAGGAATATGTTTCGGAGATCATCACCGATTTCCGGGGTGATGCAAAACCGGCAGCCGCGCCGGCCGGCGCAGACACAGGCCGGCAGAGCGATGGCCTCCGGCACATTCTTTGGGCGCTCCAATTAGCCGTTGCGCGATGCGCTCGCGAAAAGGCTAATTCGAGTTGAAGGAGAAGATACCCCAATGACCGATACCGTTATCAGCTCGGCGACCAAGGAGGTCGTCATCGGCTTCGACCGGCCGTTCGTCATCATCGGCGAACGCATCAACCCGACCGGGCGCAAGCTCCTGGCGGCGGAGATGGCGGCCGGCGATTACAGCCGCGTCAAGGCCGATGCCTTGGCCCAGGTGGAGGCGGGCGCCCATATGCTCGACGTCAATGCCGGGATTCCCCTGGCCGATGAGCCGCGCATTCTGGCGGAGTCGATTCAGCTCGTGCAGTCGCTGACCGACCTGCCGCTGTCGATCGACTCCTCCATCGTCGCTGCGCTCGAGGCCGGCCTCGCTGTGTACAAAGGCAAGCCGCTGTTGAATTCGGTGACCGGCGAAGAAGAGCGCTTGGAAGTGGTGCTGCCGCTGGTGAAGAAATACAGCTGCGCCGTGGTCGCCATCTCCAACGACGAGACCGGCATCTCCGAGGATCCGGACGTGCGCTTCGAAGTGGCGAAGAAGATCGTCCATCGCGCCCGCGATTTCGGCATTCCCTATTCCGACATCGTCGTCGATCCCCTTGTGATGCCGATTGGCGCCCTGGGCAATGCGGGGCGGCAGGTGTTCCACATCATCCGCCGGCTGCGTGACGAGCTTAAGGTGAACACGACCTGCGGCGCCTCCAATTTCAGCTTCGGCCTGCCGAACCGTCACGGACTTAATTCGTCGTTCCTGGCCATGCTGATCGGCGCCGGGATGACCTCGGCGATCACCAATCCGCTCCATGCCGAGGAAATGACCGGCATCATGGGCGCCGATGTGGCCATGGGCCATGACGAGCATTGCGCCCGCTGGATCGCGAAGTTCCGCGAGCCGGCCGTGGGCGGCGAGGAGGCCGGCGGCCGTCGCGGCCGCGAGGGCCGCCGCCGGCGCGGTGGCGGCGACGGCCCGGCCGGACCGGAAGCAGGCGTCGTTTAACTGTAGCGTGAGCTTGGGTTTGCGATGAACGCCAGTCCCCGCCATGACGCGCTGCTCGTGTTCATGCCTTCGGGCAAGCGCGGCCGCTTTCCCTTGGGCACGCCGATCCTGCAGGCGGCGCGCAATCTGGGCGTCGATATCGATTCCGTCTGCGGCGGCCGCGGCATCTGCGGCCGCTGCCAGATCGAGGTCAGCGAAGGCGAGTTCGCCAAGCTGGGGGTGACGTCGAAGCTCGATCACCTGACGCCATTCGGCAAGGTTGAGCAGCGCTATGCCGACCGCCGTGGCCTGAAGGCCGGCCGGCGGCTGTCCTGCTCGACGCTGCTGCAGGGCGATGTCGTCATCGACGTGCCGCCAGACAGCCAGGTGCATAAGCAGGTGGTGCGCAAGCGCGCGGAAATGCGCGCGATCCAGATCGACCCGGTGGTGCGGCTGCATTATGTCGAGGTGGTCGAGCCCAACATGCACGATCCCTCCGGAGACCTGCAACGGCTGCTGGGGGCGCTGGAGACGCAATGGAACCTGACCGGCCTGGATTGCGACCTGCGCGCCATCCAGGTGCTGCAGAAGGCGCTGCGCAAGGGCGAATGGACGGTCACCGTCGCCGTGCATCAGAACAAGCAGATCACCGCCATCTGGCCGGGCTTCCGCGACAAGGCGTTCGGTCTCGCCTTCGATATCGGCTCCACGACCATCGCCGGGCATCTCTGCGATCTCGCCTCCGGCGATGTGGTTGCCTCGGCCGGCGTGATGAACCCGCAGATCCGCTTCGGCGAGGATCTGATGAGCCGCGTCTCCTATGTGATGATGAATCCCGGCGGCGATGCCGACATGACCCGCGCCGTGCGCGATGCCGTCAATGGGCTGGCCGCCAGCGTGGCGACGGAGGCCGGCGTCGATGTCCGCGACATCCTGGAAGCCACCTTCGTCGGCAACCCGATCATGCACCACCTGTTGCTCGGCATCGATCCGACGGAGTTGGGCGGCGCGCCCTTTGCGCTGGCCAGCGACGGGCCGGTGAATATCTGGGCATCGGAGATCGATCTGCGCATCCATCCGAATGCCCGCGTCTATGTGCTGCCCTGCATCGCCGGCCATGTGGGCGCCGACACCGCCGGTGTCATCCTCTCGGAATCGCCGCAGACCGGCGACGAGATGACGCTGATCGTCGATGTCGGCACCAATGCGGAGATCGTGCTGGGCAACCGCCACCGGCTGCTGGCGGCGTCATCGCCGACGGGCCCTGCCTTCGAAGGCGCGCAGATTTCCTGCGGCCAGCGCGCGGCGCCTGGCGCCATCGAGCGGGTGCGCATCGATCCGGAAACGCTGGAGCCGCGCTTCCGCATCATCGGCAGCGATAAGTGGTCGAATGAGCCGGGATTTGCCGAGGCTGCCACCAAGACCGGTGTCACCGGCGTTTGCGGCTCGGGCATCATCGAGGCGCTCGCGGAGCTCTATATGGCCGGCGTGATCACCCAGGATGGCGTCATCGATGGCGCCATGGCCGCGAAGTCGCCGCGCATCGAGGCGGAAGGGCGCACCTTCTGCTATCTGCTGAACGAGGGCGAGCCGCGGCTGCGCATCACCCAGAACGATGTGCGCGCCATCCAGCTCGCCAAGGCGGCGCTCTATGCCGGCGCGCGGCTGCTGATGGACCGCATGGGTGTGGACAGGCTCGACCGCATCACCCTGGCCGGCGCCTTCGGCAGCCATATTGATGTGAAGTATGCCATGATCCTGGGCATGATCCCCGACTGCGACCTGCCGAAAGTGACATCGGCCGGTAACGCGGCCGGCACCGGCGCGCGCATCGCACTCTTGAACCGGCAATCGCGCGACGAGATCGCCGCTGTCGTGAAGCGGGTGGAGAAAGTGGAAACGGCGGTCGAGCCGATGTTCCAGCAGCATTTCGTCGAGGCGATGGCGATCCCGCACAAGACCGCGCCCTATCCCCATCTGCGCCAGGCGGTGACCTTGCCGCCGCCGAAAGACGTCACCGCGGCGGGTGGCGATGATGGCGGCCGCCGGCGCCGCCGGCGCGGCTAGAAGGCCCGTGACAGCACGGACAGTCGTCGGGCGCAGCTTTCCGTTGCAGCGGAAATTGGAGCGAGTGAACGCCGCTAAGCGACCGCGGCAAATGCCTGATTGCTGGAGAGCCTTAGAAACGTATCGCGGTGCCGAGACCGATTTCGACGGCTTGATAATCGCGGTCATCGAAAAATGAGAATGATTCCGCACCTTCATAGTCGGAATAACCGACCAGGCCATCGATGGTGATGCCTGGCCCCAACACGTAGCTGGCGGTCAGCGCATAGACGTCATATTGGTCGGACCCGAAAATGAAATCCGTTTTCGTACCTGCCGCGGGTCCAGCCCAAGCCAACCGCATATCGGCTCCAGGCATAGGTGGCGCCGGCGCCGAACACCTCATGGTCGATATCGTCTTCGGGAAGGAAGTCCTCGCTGACGCTGTCGCGAAAGGAATATGCGCCGCCCAGGGTGAAACCGGCATACCGCACTTGCGCGTAACCGTTGAACTCCTGGCGATTGTCGGATTTCGGAAAGAAGCCGTTGGGATACTCCCGATCCAGCGAGAAGGTGCCGCCGCCGCCGATGACAAATCCGAAACCATTGAACTCCCGCTCGTAGGTGGCCCCGAACGAAAGGTTCTCGGAATTCTGGCCGAAGTTGTTCTTGAACCGCGTGCCTGCACCGTTGGTTGTATTCCGCGTGTCTTCCGTGTCGTCGGGCGTGAAGGAAACCGCGAAATGGAATCCGGAGAAATTGGGGCTGAAATACACCACCTTGGTGGACTTGCTGTCGACGCCGTAGCAGGTGCCGTTGGTGCCCGCATAGCCGAGAACGCCGGCATTGGAGAAATTGAAGATCGGGCTGTCGGCGCCAAAGATGCTGGAGGCGCTGGGCACGGTGTAGCAGAGCGACGCCAGCGCCTCGAGCGTGTCGCCGAACCGCAGCTCGCCCCACTGGGTGTCGAAATAGGCGTAGACGGAGTCGATTTGATCGGCCGAGGTCTGGCCCTCCAGTTCCACGCGCACGCCGACGGTCAGGCCGTTGTCGAAGGTGGTTTCGCCCTTGAAGTGAATCTCGACATCCTGCTTCATGACATAGTCGCGGAGCTGCCCGCGAGGATCGTCTGGTGAAAGATTCTCATCCTCGCCGATCACACCGCCGAACGTGGCGAAGTAGCGGCCGCCGATCGTCAGCTTCACCCCGTCTTCGGCGCTTGCCTTCAAAGGCGCCAATGCCGCAACGGCCGCCAGAGCGGTCGATCCCAACAAGAGTCTACGCATGTGTAATCCCCCATAAGCCAGCATCCCGGAGCGCATGTGCATCCCATGCCGAATCCGGGATCATCCCCTTAGCGACGCTCGTCATACAATTCTATTGGGTTTGATCAAAGGTCAAGCGCGAGCTTGCCTCAGTGACGAACCTCACAACGGCGCCCGGAAATGTTTCAGGGCGCGGCATGCCGACGGTCGCGGTGGCTGCCGGCGGAATTCGATGGCGCCGCCGGGGTCGAATTCGGGGCGCTGGAGCGGAGCGGGCGGGCCTAGGCCAGCGCCATCTGGCGTTCTCCCTGGCGGCACCACCAGGCCCCACATCTTTTCCAGGCTGTAGTGCCGGCGCACCTCCTCCCGGAAGAGATGCACGATCACATCGCCGCCATCGACCAGGACCCAGTCGCCGACCGAGGCCCCTTCGACACCCACATCGCCGATGCCCTGTTCCTTGAGCAGGACAGCCAGATGCTCCGCCAGAGACGCCAGATGGCGCTGGGAGCGGCCCGTTGCGATGATCATGGAATTGGCAATGCTCGATTTGCCGTGAAGATCGATGACAACGATATCTTCGGCCTTGTTGTCATCCAAGGTCTGCCGCACCAGGGCAGGCAGAGTAGCTTTACGATCGAGGGATGAGGTCCCTCTGGCCTGTGCTTTCCGCGGTATGGGGGTTCTCCTTCTCCCGTTAACCCGATTTCACCTTACGCCCGAACGATTGACGATTCGTGACGCCCTTCGCCGCCTTTTTTGGCCGCTTCGGGGCCGTCCGCGCCGCCCGGATGGCCGTTGCCGACAGCGGGCTTTGCGGGCCGGTCAGAAACACCCAGCGGGGTGGCGCTGCCCGGGCCAATTTGTGCGCCGCCGTCTCGCTCATGCGAAAACGGGCGAAGCGGCAGGCCGCCTTACCGGCCAGGGCCCTTAAAGAATAGGTAGGGCGGGCAAAAACCGCAATAAGGACCCGGCGGAAGATCTGCGGCCAGTCCTTCCATTGGTCGATCTGCCGCAGGTTGTCGGCGCCCATCAGCCAGACGAATTTCAGCCGGGGCAGCCGCCGCGCCAGCCGTGCCAGGGTTTCGGCCGTGTAGCTGCTGCCCAGCCGGGTCTCGATATCGGTGGCCTTGATGCGGGGATGCCGGCCGGCCGCCTGGGCGCCGGCCAGGCGTTTGGCGAAGGGCGCCATGCCGGCTGCCGGTTTCAGCGGGTTCTGCGGCGAAACCATCCACCAGACCTCGTCGAGGTCCAGGCGCTTCAGTGCCATCAAGCTGATATGCCGGTGGCCCTCATGGGCCGGGTTGAAGGAGCCGCCGAGCAGGCCGACGACGCGACGCCGGGACACGAACTCGCCGGGGCGGAGGTTTGCCGGACGATCACGAGCGGCGGCATCGCTTTTCCCAGCGCGGCCTCCTCGCGGAATTTTTACCCAATGGCGCATGCCCTCAGAGACTTGGCCGGCGACGAATACGATTCATGCCGTAAGACTGGCATATCGCCGACAATCTGTCATCGCACGCCATGAACACATTGTTTACCTTAACAGAAGACTAAGAAATAGCGCTCCACTGTGACGGTTATCATAGTGTTAACGGCGTTGGTACCGCTATCAAAAGATCCACCATGCGATGAAACGGGTCTCGGCTCGACGATCGCAAAAACGGATTCCGATGATAGGAGCGTAAGAAAAATGTCCATGACCAAGCAAATTCAGATCGCGATCGCGGCGGCGCTGCTGATCGCCGTGTCGGCCCCGGCTTTCGCCGAGAGCCAGCGCTGCATGAACAAGATCGGCGTCTGCGACAAAGGCGAACAGCGCACGGAGCCGGATCGCTCCGCGCTCCGCGGCGGCGGCGACGCGCCGACCGACGGCGAGGGCGAACCCGATACGGAACAGCCGGATACCTCCGAGGCGCCGATCGAATAGCTCAACCGCCATCAGGACCTGGTTGGCGCCCCGCCCGGAAGACCCCCGGGCGGGGCGTTCTGCTTCCGGGATCTGCCGCGTTACGGACGAAGCTGGCCGCTGCCGCGCACGATGTATTTGTAGGTGGTGAGCTGTTCGGCGCCGACCGGGCCGCGCGGCGGCAGGCGGTTGGTGGAAATGCCGATCTCCGCGCCCATGCCGAATTCGCCGCCGTCGGCGAACTGGGTCGAGGTGTTGTGCATGACGATGGCGGCGTCCACACGCTCGATAAACCGCCGCGCCGCCGCCGGATCTTCGGTGACGATGGCCTCGGTGTGATGCGAGCCATGGCGGTTGATATGGGCGATGGCCTCGTCGACGCCATGGACCAGCTTCACCGCGATGATCGCATCGAGAAACTCCGTGTCCCAATCCGCATCGCTGGCGGGCTTCACGCGGGGATCGAGGGCGCGGGTGTCGGCATCGCCGCGGATCTCGCAGCCGGCCTCGGCGAGGTCGCCGAGGATCGGCGGCAACTGCGCAATGGCGCGGCGATCCACCAGGAGAGTCTCCGTCGCGCCGCAGACGCCGGTGCGCCGCATCTTGGCGTTGAGCACGATCTGCCGCGCCATGGCAGGATCGGCGGCGCCGTCGATGTAGGTGTGGCAGTTGCCGTCGAGATGGGCGATGACGGGGATGCGGCTTTCGTTCTGCACCCGCTCGATCAGACCCTTGCCGCCCCGCGGCACGATGATGTCGATGAATTCGTCGAGGCGCAGCATCTCGCCGACCGCGGCGCGGTCGATGGTGGGCACAAGCTGGATGGACTCCGCCGGCAGATTGGCCGCACGCAGGCCGTCGGTCAGCGCGCCGTGGATCGCGCGCGAGGAGTTAAAACTTTCCGAACCGCCGCGCAGGATCGCGGCATTGCCGGATTTCAGGCACAGCCCGCCAGCATCGGCGGTCACGTTGGGCCGCGATTCATAGATGATGCCGATCACGCCCAGCGGCACGCGCACCCGCTGGATCGCCAGCCCGTTCGGCCGTGTCCACTCGGCCAAGACGGCGCCGAGCGGATCGGGGAAGGCGGCGATCTCCTCGAGGCCCTTGGCCATCGCCTCGACACGCTTGTCGTCGAGCTTCAGCCGGTCGAGCAATGCATTGCTGAGCGCTTTCTGCCCGGCGGCATCCATGTCCTGTTTGTTGGCGTTGAGAATGTCGCCGCGCCGCTCGCGGATCGCCATCGGCGGCGTCTTTCAGGGCGCGGTCGCGCGTCTCCGCCGGCGCCAGCGCCAGGGCCGAGGCAGCCGCGCGCGCCGCCTGGCCCATGGACTTGATCAGGGCGGGAATATCGGCGGCGACCTCCCTCTCCCGCGCAGCGGGGCAGGGTCGGGGAGGGGGCATCGACGCAGCGCTCATGCTCACGACCTAAAGCAATACAAGATCGTCGCGATGGATAATCTCGTCCCGGCCACGGTAGCCGAGGATGGTCTCGATGTCGCCGCTCTTATGGCCGCGGATGCGCCGCGCATCCCCGGCGGAATAGGCGGAGAGGCCGCGCGCCACCTCGCGGCCGTCGGGCGCCAGCACCCGCACCGCATCGCCGCGCTCGAACTGGCCGTCGACGCGGGTCACACCGGCAGGCAGCAAGCTCTTGCCTGACAGCAGCGCCTTCAGCGCGCCGGCGTCCAATGTCAGCGCGCCTTGGGGCTTTAGCGAACCGGCGATCCAGGTCTTGCGCGCCGTCAGCGGCGAGGCCTGGGGCAGGAACCAGGTGCAGGCGGCATTGTCGGCAATGGCGCGGAGCGGATTCATCCGCGTGCCGTTGGCGATCGCCATGCGGCAGCCGCCATTCAGCGCCACCCGCGCCGCCGCCAGCTTGGTCACCATGCCGCCGGAGCTGTAGCCCGGCGGCGCCTCGCCGGCCATGGCCTCGATCTCCGGCGTCAGCTCTTGGACGATCGGCACGAAGCGCGCCTCCTTGTCCTTGCGCGGATCGCTGGTATAGAGCCCGTCGATGTCCGACAGCAGGATCAGCGTGTCGGCGCTGATCATCGCGGCCACGCGCGCGGCTAGCCGGTCGTTGTCGCCGAAGCGGATCTCCGACGTGGCGACGGTGTCGTTCTCGTTGATGACGGGCACCGTGCCCAGCCTCAGCAGCGTGTCGAGCGTGCTGCGGGCATTGAGATGGCGGCGGCGTTCCTCGGTATCGCCGAGGGTCAGCAGCACCTGGGCCACGGTGATCTGATGCCGCGCCAGGGTTTCCTGATAGGCGTGGGCCAGGCGGATCTGGCCGGTGGCGGCGGCGGCCTGCTTTTCTTCCAGCTTCAACCGTCCGGCGGCGAGGCCGAGATGTCGGCGGCCGACGGCGATGGCGCCCGACGAGACGATGATCACATCCTGGCCGCGGCGGCGGCATTGCGCCACGTCATCGGCCAGGGCATCGAGCCAGGAGCGCCGGATGTTGCCGGTGGCGTCATCGACCAGAAGGGCGGAACCGATCTTCACGACGATGCGACGCGCCTGCAGCAGCGCGTTCTCCGCCTGCTTCTGGGCGCGCGCCGGGGTCACGATTCGACCTCCACCGGCTTCGCTGAATTCGCCTTCGCCGCTGACCGCGCTCGACTTTGCGCGCAGCTTCGCGATGCTTCAAGACCAGTTTCACCACCTCGCGCATCAGGTCCTTCACGCCGGTGCCGGCGGCGCCGGAGATGACCCGCGGCGTTTACGCGACGCCGACTTCAGCGCCTTCGTTTTCGCCGCGATCTCTGTCTTCGACAGGGCGTCGCATTTGTTCAAACAGACGATCTCCGGCTTGGTGGCCAGCTTCGGGCTATAGGCCTTGAGCTCCGCGCGGATCGTCTTATAGGCGGCCTTCACATCCTCCTGCGTTCCATCGACCAGATGGATCAGCACGCCGCAGCGCTCCACATGGCCGAGGAAACGGTCGCCGAGGCCGGCGCCTTCATGGGCGCCCTCGATCAGGCCGGGAATATCGGCGAGCACGAACTCGGTCTCGTCGCTGCGCACCACGCCGAGTTGGGGATGCAGGGTGGTGAACGGATAATCGGCGATTTTCGGCCGTGCCGCCGAGGTCGCCGCCAGCAGAGTCGATTTGCCGGCATTGGGCAGTCCCACCAGCCCGGCATCGGCGATCAGCTTCAGCCGCAGCCACAGCCAGCGCTCTTCACCCGGACGGCCGGGATCGGCGCGGCGGGGCGCGCGGTTGGTCGAGGATTTGAACTCCGCATTGCCGCGGCCGCCGATGCCACCTTGCGCCAGCAGGATGCGCTGGCCCGGCCGCGTGAAATCGGCCACCACGGTTTCCTTGTCCTCGTCCAGCACTTGCGTTCCGACCGGCAACTTGATGATCAGATCCTTGCCGGCGGCGCCGCTGCGGTCCTTGCCCATGCCGTGATGGCCGCGCTCGGCCTTGAAGTGCTGCTGGTAGCGGAAATCGATCAGCGTGTTCAGATTGTCCACCGCTTCCGCATAGACATCGCCGCCGCGGCCGCCATGGCCGCCGTCAGGGCCGCCGAACTCGATGAACTTCTCGCGCCGGAAGCTGATCGCGCCGGCGCCGCCATCGCCGCTGCGGATATAGATCTTGGCCTGGTCGAGGAACTTCATGGCGGTTCAGTCTGTCTCTGTCGGATTGGTCTATCAGTTTGATCTCTGGGCAACGAAAAAGGGGAACGGCCCGGCCGTTCCCCTCGCGAACTCAAGGCCGGAAGCAGCGCTATCTAGCTGGTCGGCTCGACCGAAACGAAGGTGCGCCCGCCGGTGCCGCGCTTGAAGCGTACGGTGCCATCGGCGGTCGCGAAGATCGTGTGGTCCTTGCCGATGCCTACATTCTGGCCCGGATGATAGACCGTGCCGCGCTGGCGCAGGATGATGTTGCCGGCAACGACGCCCTCGCTGCCGAAGCACTTCACGCCCAGGCGCCTTCCAGCGGAATCGCGGCCGTTGCGCGAACTGCCGCCGGCTTTCTTATGTGCCATGGCGCGTTACTCCTCTTCTTCTTCTTCGCGGCCTTCTTGGCCGCGGGCTTCTTCGCCGGAGTTTTGGCGGCGGCCGCTTTCGGCGCTGCCTTCTTCGCCGCCGGCTTCTTGGCGGCGGCTTTCTTCTCTTCCTTCGGCGCCTTTGCCTCCAGCGGCGTCTTGTCCGGCTTCTTGCCGTCGGTCAGGATTTCGGTGATGCGCAGGATCGTCAGTTCCTGGCGATGGCCGTTCTTGCGGCGGTAGTTGTGGCGGCGCTTCTTCTTGAAGATGAGGATCTTGTCGCCCTTGGCCTGCTCCAGCACGGCGGCGCCGACGCAGGCGCCGGATACCGTGGGCGCGCCGAGGGTGACGTTGCCGCCGTCGCCCAGCATCAGGACGTCGTTCAGCTCGAGGATCTCACCGGGAGCGCCGGCCAGGCGCTCGACCGAGATCACATCGTTCTTGGCGACCTTGTATTGCTTGCCGCCGGTACGAATGACTGCGTACATGATCAAAAGACCGAGTTTCTCTAAGGAAATCAAATGCGCGGGCCCATCTGCCCGCGCCACAAGGACGCGCACTATACTGGCGGCGCAGAAGGCTGTCAATGCCGGTGCGGGACCAGTGGTGTCGGTGGAATATTCAGATATTCCAATATCTTATCGTCAGTTCAGGTGCGCGCCGCAGCTGCATGTGGTGAACCGTCGCCATTGCTGTCGCCATCGCCGGTGGCCGGTCTGGCGCTAGGGCCGCGGCCGGCATTGCAGCGCAGATCTCATGCCATCGATCGGCGCTGACCTGCCGCTGCCGCCAATCTTGCGGGCGAGTCGGTGATCCGGTACGGTCCGGCCGCCTTTCGCGGGACGGCCGCAGACGAACAGTCACCCCGCGATTGCCGAGATGGAGAGGTGCCGGAGCGGTCGATCGGGGCGGTCTCGAAAACCGTTGTACCCTTTACTGGGTACCGAGGGTTCGAATCCCTCCCTCTCCGCCACGTCCCCAGCATACCGGTCGGAAAATTACCCGTGCCTAAAATCATCCCCGGGGTGCCTACTCCGTAGAACTGCTGTTCCACTGAGTAGCCCCTGCCTCACACTCATTAGATGTTATCGATACGGACCTGTAATCCAGGCATCCCGCCGTCGGCAATCGGTCGCAGATACATAGAATTCGCCAATGTGGGTGATAGCGCGCCTGCAACCAGGCGAACCGGTAACACCGAAGAGGCAGCGGCCGACGCGACCAATCTTGTTTCTCTTGAAAGAGCCGGTTTCGTCATTATTCACGGCTGACGCGGCTGTCAGTTAAAGCGGTGGAGATGCATTCGTCGCTAGTCTCCTTCTGCTCCGCGCTAGTCTCGACCGCAGCAGGATTTGCAGACCAAGCATCACGCAGGCGCCAAGGCCACTTGCGATTGCGTCGCCCAGTTCCATCGACCGCCCGGGTACGAACCATTGGCACAGTTCCAAGGCAGTTCCGAGTGTCGAAAGAAGCGCCATCAACAATATCATCGCTCTTTGCGTTGGAAATGCGAACCCCGCCAGCATGCCGAGTAGCAAATACGTAACGAAATGCTCGAGCTTGTCGGAAACATCGATTGACGGCAGTGATTTTCCTGGAAGGAGACTGAGCACCACGACCGACACGACACCGACGGCAAAGGCAGTCTGCATGCATACCCGAACTAGCGGCATAGGTAGTCTCATTTCCAATGAACCGATCCAAATTTTGTGGCGGCTGTTCTTGTTCCAAGGTCCAGCAGTGTATCAAGATTTCGTGGTGGGCGTTGCAGCATTGTCGCGAACGACTGAATGTCCGACTTTCTCGCATCGTTCAGGGGACACATCAAAGATCCAAAGGCGCCGTGCTGGGGTGACGAAAACTACTGCGAGTGAGAAAAGGACGGCCAAGTCCAACGCATCGCGCTGAGGATGTTTGAGTAATCATCAGTCCATAGGCGAAGGCCACCCCGCGGTTCCAATCGATGCCAGCGGTCGTCGGACAGCAATGCGCCGAGGCCATCCGCATTTCGTGCAATTACTACCCACGTCGAACTTCTGATGTGTTGGGTTACGCGCATCTCAGCGGTCGTCTTATGCTCCTGAATCCAGGCGACTAGACCGGCGCCGGCCGCAAGATTGGCGAGGACCGGTTGCAAATCGAGGCGGCGGTTCGTGATGTGAAACGCAAGCACGCCGTCGTTGGCGGCGCCATTGCGCAGTTTGCGGTGCACATCGGCCGTGAACGGTCGCGATCAGGTCATGTCCTTTTGACGCAAAATGCGGCGATTGCCCGACTGAGAATCAATACCCGAGTCAACGTTGTAAAGCAGCCGAATCTGCTAACTGCCGTAGTACTGCTTAAAAGCGCCTGTGAACTGTCCAGAGTCGCCGAACCCATACTTCGCATTGCGGCGTACATCTACCATCGATATTGCGGCGCCGGCGACATCCACGCCCGCGTCAGACATCTGCCGCAGCGCCAGTCGCACCACGTCTCGACCCGTTTCAGCCCAACGGATGACGAGCAATGTCTTGTCCGCCAACCTCGCCAGAAGGCGCGTATCGGCGACGGCCAGGACAGGCGGAGTATCGAGTACGACCAAATCATACTGCTGGCGGAGTTCGCTAAACAAATCTTCAAGTCTGCTCGACCGGATTACATCTGCAAAGTTTGCCGTGCGACGACCCGCCACAATAAAGTCCAGGCCCGAAGCCTCGTCCTTCTGTATCACATCCGATAGCGGGACCTGATTCGCAAGATAATCAACTATCCCAATGTCTGCCTTCGAGCGGAGCCGATCCCGAATCTCGGGCTTCCTAAGGTCGAAGTCCAACACGATTGATTTTCGCCCGCCCAATGCGTTCAGCGCTGCCATTGAGATTGCGATCGCGGTCTTGCCTTCGTTCGGCCGCGCCGAGGTTACGGCGATCACATGCGATTTCGCTGCTGAATCAGACAGGAGAACGCCGGTCGTCACCGTGCGAACTGATTCCGCATATGCGGAGTTCGGCTTCTTAACGGCATAGAGCTCTGGAGACTTCCCCGCCAAACGAAATGTGGAGATCGCGGGAATTAGACCAAAGCATGGCAAATCAAGATAGTGGTACACTTCCTCCATACTATGGAGTCCCCGGTCGAACATCTCCAACATGCCGATGATGATGAATCCGAACAACAACGAGCCAGCCGCAGCCAGCACAAGCAGCAACGGCTTGTTGGGCAGCGCTGGACCAAACGGCACATCCGCTCGCGAAATAATTCGGGCGTCGGACTGTTGGATCTTTTCCTGGTTCTCCGATTCCTTGAAACGAGACAAGAATGTTTCGTACAGCAAGCGGCTGGCTTCCGCTTCCCGCTCGAGAATACGAAGCTGCGCATCCCGAGAATTCAATGTTCCCATCCCCGCCTCAAGTTCCTTGAGGTTTGTCTCAAACGTACTTTCCTGCTCACGAGCAACTGCGACTTCATTGCGCAAACGCGCGACGACCTGGCTAACTTCGAACGTTATCTTGGTTCGCAGGTCCCGCGCTTCCGCTCGCGCACTGATCATTGATGGATGGTTCTCGCCGACCTTTGACGACAAATCGGCGATCTTGCGAAGCACTTCTGTCTCCTGTGCCATAAGATTCTGGATGACCGGCGACTCCAGCACGTCACTGGCGGATCCAGCGCCACCTGAGCGAAGCAGGGTTTCTGCTTGCCGCAAGCTCGCTTCAGCTTGTGTACGCTGAATTCGTGCCGCGCTGAGCTGCGTACTTACATCGGCCAACTGTTGTTGTGCGAGCGTGACCTCGCCGCCACCCGTCAACAGCCCCGCCGAGGTTCGATACTCTTCGACTGCGGATTCTGCCTTTTCCAGTTCCGACCGAAGTTGGGTAATTCTCTCCGTGAGCCAACCCGTTGCGCGCTTGGTTGCTTCGTACTTTGCTTCCAGTTGATCGACCAGATATAGCTCGGCGACCGTGTTTGCCACATCGGCGGCAGCCCCCGCTGATTCGGTGGTCACGGTTACATCGATGACCAGCGTATCTCCTCTTGGTCTCACCTCGATCTTCCTGAGCAATGTATTGATAACAAGCACGCGCTCTCGGTCGAACTGTTGCTCGACCGGCAGCATCTGCTCCGGTTCAGATTCAATGATTCCTTCCGTTTGCTGCTTGACCAGCTTTGCTGCTTCAGACTTCAGGTAATCCAACGTACCCGGATCGCGGAGAACAGGATTGAACTCCGGCAGTTCGAACAGCTTCAGTTTTTGGATTACGCGGTCGGCAAAGTCCCGTGACAGCATGACCGCAACTTCGCTTTCGACGGTACCCCTCCCGATTGGCAATCCGCTGACTATGGATTGGAGGTCGGCCAATTGAGGCTGACGTTCGTCGATCATTAATGGAACTTGTCGCTTGGTACTGGGACGGGAGCGAATAGATGATAGCTGCCGCGGCATTTGTTATCAGAAGCGAGCAGAGAATTAGAATCCATTTTCGACGACGCAGAATCCGCAACCAGCTGCTCAAGTCTGCTGTCGGCAGATAGCTGGACCGCCAACTCTCGTCTTTACGCTTGGGTTCCGGTTGCCGGCGAACCCTCTCAAGCTGATCAATCGTCATCTCTATGTTCCGCTCATGTCCTGCATGGTGCCCGTCGCAGTTTCTCGCTGCGCTCTTGCGCGGCGGCTCCGCTCTTCATTCATTGCTGTTCGTTTAGTCTTCTCTGCATCGATCACACCTGCACAACGATGACGTCATCGGGTTTCAGTATTGAAGGCGCGTACCGATGAATATGGTGTTCTTCGTAAAATCCAGTCCGGCGACGTCGGATTCCCTGTGCTCAAAGCTGTATTCTGCAAAGAACGAAACATTGCGGTTCAACAAGTACTCACCTCCCAGGCCGGCTTCGAATCGGTTATCGTTCCGGTCGACGCCGTCATAGTTGTCATTTCGGTACCCAATCTCACCGAACGCGAGCAAATCGCTCAATATTTCCTGCTCCACCCGCACACCGCCCGAAATCACTCTTTTGCTTGAGGCACCGGCCTGTGTCGTAACGTCCTCGTAGTAACGCGCGCGCGCGATAATCGATGTAAGCGGCGTAATATTCCAAATCATCCGGCCGTTGGCAGAAGGATTTGTCGTGGAGTTGAACGACGATTCATCGAATGTCGTGTGTTCCACGCCGAGCGCAAGTTCTGCACTTAAGATCTCTGTGATCAGGAAGTTCGCGCCGATAAGCGCGGTGTATTGCATCGAATCCCTGTCGACGCCGCCGTCATCCACTTCCTCCTCGTAGTCCTCAAGTCCATAGCCGATTGCCACGAAAGGCGTAATGCGCGGCGTCCATGCATAGGTAATGCGCATGCCGAGATCGAGCTCGTTACGGTCCCGATCTTCATCGATATCTTCGAGATAATCGAAGTTACGACCTAGCGCATCGAATCTGAGGATAATCCGGGAGAAATCGTGTATGTAACCGATGCGAGCGTTCGCGCGGTTGTATTCGGTTATCTGTCCCTCTTCGTCGTCCGGGTCGTCTCGGTCTTCAGTAATGCGACGGTAGCCTGCCGACGCAAATAGTGTGTCATCCCCCGTAATATCCAATCGCCCGAATGCCGTTCCGCCGCCCTCTTCCTTGTTCTCACTCGTTTCTTCCAGATGCTGCTCAAACCTTGCATCGCCTTCGATGCCAAGCATATGGGTCGACCAGTTGCTCTGCAGCCTGAAAGCTGGCTGTGCTACTCCGGAGATATCGGAATCCTTGTCGTTCTCTTCCGAGAACACGTTGTCGGTGGCTTCGGCGCCGATGGAGATTTCAGGGCGAAGCATCCAGGCACCGAGTTGAAGTCCGGTCGGATCATACTCCGGACGCGGGCGTTGGAACACACTCGGCAAGTTGGGCACGAACAGCCAATCGCCTGTCCCAACTCCACGGGCGCCCGCCCCCGGCCTTTGGTAGTCCGTCGCAGGCTGTTGTGCGGCAGCCGTCGAAAACATGAACACTAAGCCACAAGCCGCAATAATGGCGGGAATCCGCGTCCGTCGCTTCTCAACCATGATCTGCCCCCTTCTGTTCCGGAAGGGCCAAACTGTCTAAGCATGCACCTTTCTGGAGGAGTTTCTTCTTGCAATCTACCGTACAGCTCGGCGACATCCCCCTTTCAACACGCAACTTGTAAACACGTCAGAAAATTCTCTCGGGAACAAAGACCACGTCCCCGGGCTTCACCAGCGTGTTACGCTGTGCGCGACCTTCGATGACCTTGTTACCTACTTTGCGCGTGATCGTGAAATCATCCGTGTCAGCTCGAATAGTGAAGCCTCCCGACATAGCCACAGCAGTCAGAACCGTCATGCCGTCGACATAGGCATATTGCCCTGGCGCAGCGACCTGACCAAGAATGAAGAACGGCCGATAGGTCAGGATTTGGACGTTGACGCTCGGATTTATGAGTAGGCTCTGAGATTGCAAGCGCTGCACAATTTCCTGTTCAAGTTCTTCGGCGGTCAGACCTCGCGCCGGAACCTGAGCCAGCAGTGGCAGTGAAATAGCTCCATTGCCGTCCACCAGGTACTCGCCAGTCATCTCCTCCTGGCCAAAGACGGTAATGCGCAGTTGATCACCGCTGTCGAGACGATAGGGCGCGGCCTCAGGAATGGTGACGGTTTCCGCTATGTCTGGTCCGCCACAAGCACCAACCGCAAAAAGAATCAGTACGCCGAGCCAGTGCCTTATACGCATTCCCATGGTGATGAGCCTATCGTTTATTGCGCAATTATGATAATATTCTAACACTTCCTCGATTGCGTTCTATCAGTTTTTTCCGAGTTCCGGGGAGCGCCGCGAGCTCGCCTGGTGGCGATTTGTACACTTGTGAAACACAGGCATAGTT
This sequence comes from uncultured Alphaproteobacteria bacterium, assembly GCA_963851215.1. GTDB lineage: Bacteria > Pseudomonadota > Alphaproteobacteria > Dongiales > Dongiaceae > DATKFM01. Next base: position 405,924 of record CAWKOG010000016.1, on the reverse strand, counting down.
AGAACACTGCTCTGCTCATACAACCGATGGCTGCAATCCAAGGATCTCGCGGGGCTCGCCAAGATGGGCACAGACATTGCCATACCCTGGGGGAGTCCTGTCTGCGGCAAATTCAACGACGGCCGAAGCGGCGCTGAGCTTGGGAACTGCAATCTGCGGTGCCTTGGCCACGAAAAACTTGCCGTCTGCTCCGGTGTCCGATAGGCCCCAGGCAGGGTCTCTTGAATTCTCCCTGCTGATCGTCCTTGCCGCCTGATTGAGCAGTTAAACCTACTTGATGAACGTTGCTGCGAGTTGTTACTGTAATCTGAACCACGCAGTGCTAGACCACCACAATGATCAATCGCTTAGCAACTTCCAGAGCCGGTGTTTTATGGTTAACAATTGCGTTCATGTGCGCAATGGATGCCGGAGCGGCGCAGCCAGATCCAGATCAGACCCAGTTGGTGCAGGCATCTGCAGACGATGCAGTTTGGGTGGCTACGCTGGCGCAGGTACAGGAGGTGCAGCGACGGCTCGCGGAACTCGGTTTTGATCCAGGCGGGGCGGACGGGAAAATAGGGCCACGCACCATAGCGGCAATCCGGAAGTACCAGCAATCGATAGAGATAGAGGCTGATGGCAAGCTGACCGCAGACCTCTATCGGCGGTTGACTACGCCGCCGGATGCGGTTCCGACCGCAACGCCGACGTTCACCGAGCCCGCCGAGTCGGCCGAGGAATCACAGCAATCAACCGATTGTCCGCTAGCAGCGGGTCGATGGCTTTTTGAAGACCAACAGGGAAGCAGCTTTGAATTGACGCTGGACGCGGCCGGGCGGGTGACCGGGACGGCTTATCCGCGACACTGGCACTGGGGGGCGGAAAATTCGGCTATCGAGATTGACTACGATAACGGCATGGGTCTTACCGTGGCGCGTCGCGGTCGATTGGAACAAGCGGATTCACTCAAGGGCGATGCGACGGATTCCCGTGGACGAAACTGGACATGGACAGCAAAGCGGCTTGAGATTCCGGCCGGAACGACCGGCATCGTCTGTCCGTCGGTCACTGCACACTGAGCATGCGACGCGCCGGTGTTCCGCTTGCAGCACGCCCCCGTGCAGTGGGATCAGGCTACCCACTCGCGGCCTTCCTGACGCGCTTTCATCTGATCGTGGATCCAGCGATATGTCTTTTCCAGTCCGTCTTCAAGCCGTACGGATGGTTCCCAGCCCATCAGTTTCTTAATCATCGTGTTATCTGAGTTGCGGCCACGCACTCCTTTGGGCGCATCTAGCTTGTAGTGACGCTTAAGTTTGATGCCCGCTATCGCCTCGGCGATATCAACGAGCTGGTTAATCGTCACGAGTTGGGAGGACCCGAGATTGATCGGTTCGATGACCTCCGACTCCAAAATTGCTCGCGTGCCATGCACACAGTCATCGATGTACATGAAGCTACGCGTCTGCTCCCCATCGCCCCAAATTTCGATGTCATGCCGTCCGGTTTGTTTTGCATCAATCACCTTGCGGCAAATCGCGGCGGGCGCCTTTTCGCGACCCCCCGCCCAGGTGCCAAAGGGACCATAAACATTGTGATATCGGGCGACCCGTGTCGCGATGCCGAAGTCTTCCCTGAAATGGCGACACATGCGCTCAGAGAACAGCTTTTCCCAACCATAGCCATCCTCCGCCATCGCGGGGTAGGCGTCCTCTTCGCGAAGCGCCGTGACCTTGGAATCGGTCTGTTTTTCTGCGTTATAAACACATGCGGAGGAGGAGAAGAAAAAGCGCTTCACCTTCATCTCGCGCGCTGCCAGCAATAGATGGGTGTTGATCAGAACGGACAGCATGCATTCGGCTTTGTGGGTTTCGATAAAACCCATCCCACCCATATCGGCGGCAAGATTGAATACGACTTCCACTCCCTTGATGGCCTGGCGACAAGCATCTGGGCCCCGCAAATCGACAACAAGGTTCTCCGCATCAGGGAATACCTGATACCAGTTGTCTATAGGCTTAGTGTCCACGGCGCGGACGCTCTTGAAACCATCGCGGAGCATACTTCCCACAAGCCAGCCGCCGATAAAACCGCCTGCCCCGGCAACCAACACCGGCGTCGACCTATTCGCTGTCATCATTCGCTTCTCCGGTTCGCGACAGTGCGTGTTACACGATCGATGGCCGAATCTGTTGGAAGGACGGTTCAGTCGGGTTACCGACTATTCCAGCACGATTCACTATCCGTGCGAGCGCATCGATCGCTCCAGAATAGCAGCTTCCGCCACTTCCCTCTAGCAGTCTTAAACTGTACTATCGCCAGCGTCGATTGGAGTCAGGAGCATCCGGAGCATAGCCGTGGCCCAAAGTCGCCCCGCCATTACCCGCACGAATGTGCTGGGCGTGGGCGTGAGTGCCGTCAATATTCCAATGACAATCGCCGAGATCGACCGCCTCATACGGGCAGACGAACGCTCCTTCGTATGCGTCAGCGGCGCCCATGGCATCATGGAATGCCAGCGCGATGAGAGACTTCGGGAGATACATAACCGCGCCGGGTTGGTGACGCCGGACGGCATGCCGTTGGTCTGGATCTCGCGCTGGCGGGGGGCAAAGCACGTTTCCCGGGTCTATGGCCCCGATCTGATGCTTGCCCTATGTGAGCACACCGCCGCTACGGGCCATCGACACTATTTTTATGGCGGCGCTGACGGCGTTCCCGAGCAATTGGTACAGCGCCTAGCAGCGCGCTTTCCGAACCTTGCCGTTGCTGGAACGCATTCACCGCCATTTCGTCAGCTGACCGAGGAGGAGGATCGTTCGGTCATTCGCGGGATCAATGCGACCAGGCCGGACATAGTTTGGGTTGGGCTAAGCACACCAAAGCAGGAACGATGGATGGCGGCACACCGAGAGGTGCTTGATGCAGCGGTTCTGATAGGTGTCGGAGCAGCCTTCGATTTCCACGCGGGCATAAAGCACCAAGCGCCGCTGTGGATACAGCGTAGCGGCCTGGAATGGCTGTTTCGGCTGTTGAGCGAACCTCGCCGCCTCTGGCGGCGCTACGCCTACATTGTGCCCATGTTTTCGGTACTTGTTATGCTGGAAACAATCGGTGTGCGGCGGCGACCGCTTTGATATCCGTTTGCTGAAAGCGGAACAACAGGACGCCAGTCAGCGCATGATCTGCTAGTTCACAGAAACATGTGACAGGTGACTGACCGGTCGGGAAGAAACCACTCGACTGCTTCCGCAATCGGTGCAGCCTACTACTGCCGCCCATATAAGTCGCTGAAGCGAACGATATCGTCCTCTCCAAGATAGGCGCCGTATTGAACCTCGACGAGATGCAGTGGCGACTTACCGGGATTTTCGAGACGATGCACCACGCCAAGGGGAATATGGGTTGACTCGTTTTCCGAGAGCACGAAGGTTTCTTCTCCGCGGGTGACGAGAGCCGTACCGCGCACAACGATCCAATGCTCGGCCCGATGGTGATGCTTCTGCAGTGAAAGTTTGGCGCCAGGGTTCACCACAAGCCGCTTGACCTGAAAACCATCATCCATATCGGTGACGTGGAAACTGCCCCAAGGTCTGTGGACAAGGCGATGGGCGCTTCCCTCCGGTCGCTTTTCCGCTATGAGCCGCTCGACGATTCGCTTGACCTCTTGTCCACGGTCGCACGGCACGACCAGCACCGCATCTGCCGTTGCTACAATGATAGTGTCAGCCATACCCAACGTTGCAACTAGCGGCCCTTCGGACCGGACGTAACAATTCCGAGTGCTCTCGGTAACTACATCGCCTTGCTCCACGTTTCCGTCATGATTCCTCGTGCTGATTTTCCAAAGCTCGGACCATGAGCCAACGTCGCTCCAGCCTATATCGACCGGTACGACCGCGCCCCGCGAAGTCACCTCCATTACGGCGTGATCAATCGAAAGGCTCGGACAGTTAACGAATGCGTCCATGCCCACCATGTAGAACTCGTGCTCACTCCGTCCGCCAGCAACCGCGGCGACACAGGCTTGCGAGATTGCGGGATGCAGCCGTTTGAGTTCCTCAAGATACGTTGACGCCCGGAACATGAACATACCGCTGTTCCACAAGCATGCTTCACCTGCAAGCAAACGCTCCGCGGTACTGCGATCCGGTTTCTCGATGAACTGCGCAATCCTGTAGCTACCGGGTGTGCCGTCAATCGGCGCTCCCTTCCTCATGTAACCGTAGCCTGTCTCCGGGGCCGTCGGCTTGATTCCGAAAGTCGTCAGAGCGCCCGTCATTGCAGCGCGTGCGGCGATTTCGATGGCGTCGTTGAACGCCGCATAGTCCCTGATCACGTGATCCGACGGTAGAACGAGAAGCAGCGCATCAGGATCGCGGTTTACCAACGTTATTGCGGCAATTGCAGCAGCCGGCGCCGTGCCCCGGCCAACCGGTTCAAGCAGGATCTGCCCCGCAGTCACGGCTATCTGGCGCAGCTGTTCGGCGACAAGGTAACGATGTTCTTGGTTGCATATGACAAGCGGCGGATTGAAACGGCTCCGGTCACCAAGCCTTGCAACCGTGTCTTGAATCATCGAGCGATCCGACACCAGCTGCAGGAACTGCTTTGGAAGCATCGTGCGTGAGAGCGGCCACAGCCGTGTTCCACTGCCGCCACACAGCAAAACTGGGTAAATTTTCTGGCGCGCTGCGTCAGCCATGCGGTATCTTTGTTGTTTGCGCCTTCGCTTTTGAAATGTACAAGTTTGCTATGCAAAAGGCGATGGCAATCTACCGTGGTTGGTTCGGGTGCCTCGATCGGTCGCGGACTGGAAAGATCCAAACTTCAGGCGGCTAGATTGCGTGGAATGGCTGCGAGACGGCCTGTAGGAAACGATGGCAGATACAGTACTCGTAACGGGTGGCGCAGGATATATCGGCAGTCACGTTTGCAAAGCACTGAGCAAAGCCGGGTATATACCCGTGTCTTATGACAACCTATCGCGAGGGAATGCCTGGGCAGTCAAATGGGGTCCGCTGGAGCGGGGAGATATCTGCGATACCTCCCGCCTCAGTGAGGTCATGGCGAAGCATCAGCCAATTGCGGTCATGCACTTCGCCGCCTATTGCTATGTTGGCGAATCCGTGGCGGAGCCGGCGCTCTACTATGCAACGAATGTCGGCGGCACCCTTTCCTTGCTTGAAGTCATGCGCCGCTACCATATCAATAAATTCGTGCTTTCCAGTACTTGCGCCACCTATGGTTTCCCCCGGGCAGTGCCAATTTCCGAGAACCATCCACAGGAACCGACAAGTCCCTATGGTGCAAGCAAGCTCATGGTTGAGCGCGTGCTAAAGGATTTTGCCACGGCGTACAATCTCGCCTGGATTTCCTTGCGCTACTTCAATGCTGCCGGCGCCGATCCTGCAGGTGAGATTGGCGAGGCCCATGCTCCGGAGACGCATCTCATTCCCTTGGCTCTCCATGCGGCAGCCACAGGACGGGAGCCGCTGACGGTGTTCGGCAACGACTATCCGACGGCGGATGGCACCGCGATCCGCGATTACGTCCATGTCACGGATCTTGCCAGCGCTCACCTGATGGCGCTGGAGCATTTGATGTCCGGCGGCGAGAGCCTGGCTCTCAATCTCGGCACGGAGCGGGGGCACTCCGTACTTGAGGTGATTACTGCCGTGGAACGAATCTGCGGCCGGAAGGTCCCGCTGGCATACGGACCCAAGCGGCCGGGCGACTCGTCCGTAATGGTGGCCGATGCGACAAAGGCACGGGCGACGCTTGGCTGGCGCCCTGAGTTCCCGGAGATCGAGGCAATGGTGCGTACAGCCTGGCAATGGAAAAATCGCCTGATCGCAGAGGCGATCCGTTGAGCGAACTGCCGATACGCGATCGCGTGACTGCGCTCTTGCGTAATGGCAAGTGGAGCAGATGGATCAGCCGAGGCACCTGGACGCTCATCGACCGCGGTCTTTTTGCGCTCTCCAATTTTGCTTGAACGTCACACTCGCGCGATGGATGAGCGTTGAGGACTATGGCGCATTTGCCATCGCCTTCTCGATTTTCCTAGTGATAGCAGCTGCGCAGTCCTCGCTCGTTATCGGACCCCTCCTGGTGTTTGGACCAAATCGCTATCGAGATAGCTACGCGGCATATTTGGGACTTCTAATAAAGGGTCAGATGGCGCTGTCCCTCTTAGTTTCGATTGGCCTCGCATTGGCTGGGGCCGGGTTTCTGCTATGGGGATCACACGAAATCGGTGAGGTGCTATTTGCATTGGCGGCGGCAGGGCCGTTCATACTGCAATTGTGGCTTCTTCGACAATCCGGATACGTACAATTGCAGGCTAAGCGAGCCGCTGGAGCAGGCGCAGTCTACTTGGGTTTGGTCCTAGCGGGCACTTTCGTCCTCTACCGCCTCGAGGTTCTGTCACCTACAACCGCGTTGATTTCTGATGGCAGTTGCGAGCCTAGTCGTCGCAATCTGGTTGGCGATCCAACAGCGCCCGAAGTTCGACGAAAGCTTATTTGGAGCCTTTTCGCGTGAAGTTGCAGTCGAGCATTGGCGCTACGCGCGTTGGATGCTGCCTGCTCGCTTACTTGTAGCTGCGCGTAACAACCTGTTCTTCTTTGTTCTTCCCATTTGGGGTGGCTTGGAGGCAACCGCCGCGTTGCGTGCTCTTGTGAACCTAACTATGCCCATCAGTTTCATGCAGCATTCGCTTAGCGTAATCATTGTACCCATTTTCGCACGAGCTCGAAACAGCGGTACGCTGCAAGAAAAAGCTCTCCTTTGCATGGTTTTCTTCGTGTTAAGCGCAGTTCTATACGGAACGGGCTTGATTGTGTTCCAAGAGGAACTTATCCGATTGATATACGCCGGTCAGTATGACGACTATAGGAACTTAATCTGGCTATTTGCGATTCTGCTTATTGTGCATTCGGTATCATCAGTCCTCAGCTCGATCTTGGCGCGATTGAAAAGCCCAAACACGTGTTCTCGGCGACATTTGCCGGTGCCTTGGCAGCGGTAACCTTCGGCGTCGGCGCCGCTCGATCGCGGCAGAGGTTGGAGCGATCATCGGTCTCCTATTCTCAGAGTTTGTAGTCGTGATCCTGCTCATTTGGTATGTTCGGCTTGCCAAGCAGATCGATGCTACAGGTTGGACCACAAAAGCATTTCGATAAATTCTCAAAAGAGAATAATCTCCTATTGCGAAGCAAGAAGTCGATTGGGATGACACTCTTTGCTCACTGGAGCGCGCATGAGGCTTAGGGCATGAGTGAGCCGTGGAACACAAGTGACACGCAGCGTCTACCTGCAGAGGGAGTGGCGATTGAACACTCTAACTACACAATTGCGTTACGAACTTCGAAGTTTCTTTGGTGCGTACCCAAGCGTGTACCTACCAGTTTTGCGCTGGCTCGGAAGAAACAACTCACGATTTATTTCTCAAGACACAAAGATTGTAATTGAGGGTTTTCCGCGCTCTGGTAACACGTTTTCCTGCGCTGCATTTAACTATGCCCAGCGGCAGAGGACGGTAACCGCGTGCCACATGCATGCGCCAGCACAGGTCATTCAAGCGGCAAAGTTGCGAATTCCGACGCTTGTTATTGTTCGCAGACCTAAAGATGCAATAGTGGCGTGGAAGATGACACACCCACGTCTAGGGCTACGGCAACTCTTGAGGGGCTATGTAAGGTATCACCATTTCATTCGGCCGTACGCCGAAAAGTGCACTATTGCTACTTTCGGACAGGTTACAAACGACCTTGGTGCTGTTATCGGGAGAGTCAATGCAAGGTTTGGTACGAATTTTGAAAGATTTGATCACACCAAAGAGAACACCGAGCGTGTATTCAAAATGTTGGAGGATGTTGCATATCAGCGCCTACCGGATAGAAAATTCATTGAGACAATCCCGGATCACCCGAGTCATCGGGAGAAGCATCGATCGGCGCTAAAGGTGGAATTCGAGCGCTTGCAGGCAACCAGGCTTTTCCAGAGATCTCAGGAACTCTATGACTACTTTGAATTATACGCCAACAAATAACATGCGCGTGATGCACATCGGCAACTACAAGCCGGACAGCCCGAATGGAGTCGACAAAACTATCGCCGGATTGGTTCGGCATTTGCCGGCGCATGGCATCGATATCGAGGTATGGCATCCAACTCATCGGACTGAGACGGTTCGCGAGCGCAATGAGGATGGCATCACCATTCGCGATATCCCTGTCCGCAGAATTGGAAAGGGGTTTTGCTTTCTTAGCAGGGAAGCCAAGCGGTTTGCTTCGGATCGCGCTTCATCGGTTGAAATTCTCCATTTCCACTCTGTCTTCATGCGCGAGAATCTGCAGCTTGCAAAGCTTGGGATCCCTTATGTCGTCACGCCGAATGGCGGCTATGACAAATTGGTTCTCAAGGGCCGCAATCGCTTGGGCAAAGCGATCTGGTTCAAGCTGTGGGAACGCTCCTATCTGCGGAAGGCGCGGATGATCCACGCGGTGAGCCTTCCCGAAAGGGAGGCTATTGCAAACCTGCAGCTGGACGTCCCGGTTCGCTACATCCCTAACGGGATCGACGATGAGATCTTCGACCGGAAGGCCGAAGCGACCATTGCGGCAGTCGGACCTGTTGTATCTCGGACGGTTGGCATTGGATCAAAAGGGACTTGATCTGCTTCTGAAGGCTACGCCAAAGCACGGGCAAAAATGCCCGAAATGCCCAGGCTGGTCATGGCGGGGCCCGATTTTCGGGGTGGCCGAGCCGAGTTGACAGCTATGGCGCGCGCATTAGACATTGCCGACAGAGTCGTCTTTGTTGGTCCCAGTCTACGGCGAAGAGAAATGGCGCCTATTGTCGCAAGCTAAGCTCTTCATACATGTATCGCGTTGGGAGGGAATGCCATTCGCGCTGCTGGAGGCTATGGCCATTGGTCGGCCGGTCCTGATTACGCCGGGCACGAATTTGGCGGAAGAAGTGAGCGCGGCCGGTGCTGGTGTCATTGTGGATGGCAATATCGATGCGATTGCTGAAGGCCTTCGTAGGATTGCCGGTCTGAGTGACAAGAGCCTCGACGACATGGGGCTGTGTGCACGGCAATTGTCGAAGACGAAATTTAGCTGGCCGAAAGTTGTGGGCGAGCTTTGTTCAGAGTATCGCGCGATCGCTGCGCACTGAGCTCGAGGCAATCGGGGCGACGTATCTCACTGGAGGCGTATCGCGGTGACCGCGTCGGAGAGACTGAGGACAAATTTTTATGAACGATTCGCGCGGGCGGCTAACGACGCGACGGTCGGTTGGGCCGTGCTTAGCGGGATCGAGGGCTATCCTGCCCAAATCGGCCGGGATCTCGATGTCACCTGCCGCTCCCGGTCCGATGCCAATCTTTTGGGCAAGATCTTCGTTTCCTGCCTGCATGAATGTAGGTTCCGCTGGATCGTATTTCCCAGTCCAATTTGGGGCATGCGGATCATCGGAATCACAGAGAAATACGAAACGGTTGAGCTGCATATCGTCTATCCAGTCCGCGTGGTCAGCGTGAGTCTCTCGCCCGACTGGCACAAGCTGGTTTACGAAGGCGGTCTATTTCCGACCGATCCACTGTTGCGCTACTTCAAGCGTTGCATGATCCCGGCATTGATCGGAGGCGAACCTTGGCGCATCAAATGTTCGCAAGTGCGCCAGCCTGCCACGCTGCCGTGGTGGATGCGTCGTACAGCACTGCAGATAGCGGGCGGTCGTGATCTCGCTTGGAATGACCGGCTCGCCCTGTTCTCCGCCTTCTTTGTCAGCCATCCGGCGAACTTTCTGTTGAACTCCTGGTGGTGGCTCAGACGGAGGAACATCAGGCGCCAGTATCCCGCGGCGCCCGTCTACCAGCTCGATGGAATGATAGATCCCGAGAATTTCCTTTCCCTGGCCAAGCGCTCCCTTAGCGAGGTGTTCACGGGATTTGCCTGTGTTGATGATGACGATCCCAGGCGCGTAATGGCATTGCAGGCAATCCAGCGTCTTGTCTACTTAACCAAGAAAAGGAGTGACATCTCTGAAGTGCAGGCATTGCCTGTGGATGTGCGCGATGAAGCTAAGCTACTCGACTTCATTGTTGAGAGTTTCTCCGATTTCAACGAGAGATGGCGTCCACAAGCGCACTCCCCGCAATGATCGTTGTGATTCTTGGGCCAGATGGAACCGGCAAAAGCAGCGTAATCGACCGCCTGCAGAGTGGACTCGCTGATGCATTCTCCCAGATCCGGGTCTTTCATTTGCGGCCCAGACTCGGCCTAGGTACAGCGCGAATCGGACCGCCGGTCGTCAACCCGCATAGTTCCCACGCTCGGCACCCAATTTTGTCAGCCGTCAAGCTGCTGTACCTGCTTGGTGACTACAGCACGGTCTACCTTTGGAAGTGGTCGTTGCGCTTGCGGCAGCAATCCACGCTGATCATTTTTGATCGCTATTACCACGACATACTGGTCGATCCAAAACGCTATCGCTATGGAGCACCGATTTGGCTCGCACGCCAAATTGGTCATCTGGTGCCTAACCCTGATTTGTGGATCCTCCTTGACGCATCACCAGAGCTGATCCGCAGTCGAAAGCAGGAAGTGACGTTCGAAGAGATTGTAAGGCAGTGCGAGCAGTATCGCGAGTTGGTTAGCCGCTTTCGGGATGCAGTGATTGTTGACGCGTCACAAAGCTTGGAGGAAGTAGTGCAGACGGTGAAGCAATTAATATTGGAGTACGGTTCCAAGGTGAGCCATCGCCGAGACATTTCCCGCTCAACTTAACGCCTATTGCTGGGACTCGGCATTCTTCTCGTCCAATAGAATCCATTGAAAAACGGGTTCATCTGCCGAGAGGCTGATCTTGCTGCTTGCATCCTCCACAGGACCGATTTGTTTCAGATCAAAGTCCCGCTTGATAAGAACTCGCCCGGGACGATACGGCAGCGTTATGTCAGCAGACATGCGATTGACAATCACGGGTAGGGACCCGGTGCTAACAGTAGCCTTCTTCCAGCCGAGGTGGGTCTGATGGTCGGTACTAAGCCTCGTGGGGTCAATCTCGAAACCTGAATTGTCGCTTGTTTGCACCAAACTCATGAAAATCCGGCTCGACGCCGCTATGGGCTCATTCGTGTCTGATGCAAGTACAAAAAACCCCCATGGCCGATTGAGATTCTCAATCATGACTCCGTCGCGAAAAGTGAAGCGCCGGTCGTTTGGAAATACACCGGCATAGATCTTTGCGCGAGGCGTATCAACGATTAGCCTGCTGTTCGGCCAGTCCCAAATAATTTCGCCGTTTCCTGGAGCAACCGCTTCCGTGAAGTCGCCATCCTGGACAGACCCCATTATCCGCTTCGTAAATGGCGACTCCGGTTCAAAGTCGAGTTCGGCACCGTACTTGATGGCGGTTCGAGCGGTCTTTTGCCAATCGTCCTTTCCGACGCCATGGCCCTGCCAATCCGGATCAAAAATCGCGTCGCGGCCGAACAAGAATACGGTCGGATTCGCTGCCGCGCCGATGCTGAAGTTCCTGAAAGCTGCTCCAGCCGCCCATGTCGCCGACAGCATGACTTCATCCCGCGTAAATCCACCGGACGTACCCCATTCATTCTCATTGCTGTATATCAAGGGACCCCGATACCACGTCAAGTCATCGGCAAGGCCTCTGATCGAATAGCTGTAAAAAAAATACCCGCCATGATTCTGCCAGGAACCTAGAACGGCTTGTTCAATGAAATACTCGGCCTTAAAGATATTTGGCGTCATGGTCATGCCTTCATACATCACAAAAGGCTGACCTCGGATTCTTCCGATTGCCATGTTTGAGTTTCTTTGATGGTACTCATCCTTTGAAACATCATGAGGTTCTGGCGGTAGCGACAGCATTGAAACATACGGATGATAGGGATGCCGTTTGTCGGCGCGGAGCGTATAGTGGTGATGCTGGTACCCGTTGCCGGCATTGAACCCGCCGCGCGCCGTGATGTAGGCATTGGCGATGTTTTCGCCACCCGCCGAAATGCTGTCTACGTTGATAGGTGCAACATTGGCGCCCACACCTGAGGGCGCCGTAGCGCGAATTGCGGCGAAGAGTTTGTCGTAAACGCTGCCACAGTGCTCAAGCACAAACTGCGCGAAATCCCGACCCCGATCGGCTATGTATCCTTCGGCGCCGCGCGCCGGAGCGAGTCTTACGGAACCGTCTGAGAGACTTTCCCCGGCCTTCAGATAGCTGCCGGGCAGCCTCGAATCGTCACCGTACTTTCGCAGCAGATAACTGTTCCAAAGATCCTGAAACTGTTCCTCAAAATAGTCCGGCATGCCACTACTCTTCTTGCCCGTCAGCCGCTTGTCGAGTTCGCCGGAGAGAATCCGCTCCGGAAAACGGACTTCGTTGTTCAATTCGTAGAGAGCAAAAACCTCATCTTCGTAGTAGTGCTTTCCGGTCCATTTGTTGTAGTGACGGAGAACGCGCAGAATGTTCTGGACCTTTATTTGCTGCCAGGTCCTGTCCACGAGGAAGGCCTTGTCGATCACATTCGGCCAGCCATACTGCTCGGACGCAGTTTTCCAGGCTTCGAATTCATCCGCTGGACCCTGAAAGAGCGGCTCCATTTCATCAGATCTCGGTCCGAACAGATTGAGGGACATGTACGCATACATGCCCTCCTGCTTCAGCCGGTATAAAAAATAATCGAACTTGTCGACTAATGAGCTGTCGCCCTTGGCGTAGTTGCTATCCTGCCCGTTTCGAAGGTTGCCGAAGAAGAAGCTGCTGGGTGGAAAGATCCGGACGGCGTTGAACCCAAGAGCTTTTAGCCGGGCAACGATTGATCCAGATCGTCGTGCGTGAGAGATTTGTGGGCGTCACCCCCTTGCTTCCAAGACCCTCCCCAACCCATGTTGACGCCCCAGAATCGGATCGGCGCCGCATTCACGTAAAAAGTGCCATCGATCTGATAGACAAAGCCCGGCCGGACGTCACGGTGGCTCGTTACGGATGGCGATGATGTATGGGGCTTTTCAAAACCAGCTTCGGCTAGGTATATTCGCGCCCATGTGGATCCTCGATGTGGTCATGCTGCGCCGATAGCTTCCGCGACGTTTCGGCTGCATCAGCCGACGTGGCTGCAGCGAGGAAGGAGATCCAAGTGAGGCACAATAAGACGGTCAGCAAATGAGAGCTGCGAAAGCGCATGGTCTTGGCCGACGATGCAATTGAAACCGATCGACCGAAGCGACCAGTTCTAGGTTGCGTCGCGAGTGTCATCGGGACATTGGTTTGATCGGTGCGGAATCCGAAACCAAAAACTGAGATCGGCCACTCCCAAAGCATCATGTTTGCGAGAAGCGGCACTAGGCAAAGAGATTGCGCTTGAAATCGTCCGCGACGCCTCGTTCAACACAAAAGATATCGTTGTCCTGCGGGGTGCCCTTTTTGGAGCGGTTCCAAGCGTCCTGAGTGCTTGTGCACGCAGAAGAAGCCGTCATACCCCAGTTCCTTGAAAAACACATTGTAAATGTCGAGCGGTGGGCACTCGTCACGGGGCAAGCTCCAGGCCGGAATGCGGAAGCCGTCAGCCAAAGCGCGTGGCAATTCCGAGATAAAATCATGACTGAAAACATCGCTGCACCGAACTCTGCGCCCTAGACCCGCTTTCGATAATGCGTGTGGATGGCGGATAGGCACCGAAAGTCCGCAATACAGCGTCAGCGCAACAAAAGTGTAAACTAGTAGTACACAGATAGCGCACAGAACACGTTACACCTTACATGACGGATTTTTTACCTCCATCCATAGGTTTTTATGACATCATGATGCCTCAGAAGATTACCGTCTAGCTTCCGGAACCAGGGCGAGCAGGCGGAATTTAACCCGCCCGGGTGAACTGGCCGCATCAAGCGCCAGGGTACGGGAGGAAGTCGGTCGATGCGTAGCGCGACGGTACAGAGGCGGTTGGGTTTCGTCGGCACGGATGCGCAATTTATTGCGCAGCTGGCACCGACCCACGGGAGTTCACCGGAGTGGTTGCCAGGCGTTGTGGCAATCGTGTTCCGGGCCAGTGACGCCTTTGTCCTGATTGCAGCGGCCTTACTCGTATCGGTGATTTACCTTCCAGCGGTTTACGATCAAGTCGGCGGGATGACCGTTGAGTTGCGGCTGTACTATTATCTATTGGTTTTCTCAGCACTGATCGTACAGGCCAACGTATTTCATTTCGCCGGGATCTACCGATTTGAGACGTTGAGCAACTTGCCATTTCAGATCGGCCGTTGCTGGATGGCCGTTGCAATTCTCTTTCTGATAATTCTTGCTCTTTTGTACCTGACTAGACTGTCGGAGATTTATTCCCGCGGCTGGATGTTGCTGTGGTTTGGGCTAGCGCTTGGAGGTGTAACTGTCGTTCGTCTAACCGCCTGCCCGGCGCTGCAGGAAATTTATCGACAACGGTCATCTTGCGCGCCGAGTGGCCATCATTGGCAGCGGCAAGCCGGCGGAGCGATTGTCGAGTTATCTGCAGAACCTCCATAGCAATCCGATCAAGGTCATTGGATTGTTTGATGATCGCACCGCGCCGCGGGACGATACGAGTTCGAGGCAGCCCGATGGCTCAGTGAATCAGCTTTGCGAGCTCGCGCGCCGCGAGCAGGTCGATCAGATCATTCTGGCAATGCCAAGTATTACGGAAGCGCGGCTTGCCAGCATCTTACGGAAGATGCGCTCCCTTCCGGTTGACGTCAGATTGTGCCGGGACACGTTTGAATTCTTGCTTCCGCAGTCAAGTTTTGAGCTCTGCGGCGTCGTCCCGCTCGTTCGGCTCTACGACCGGCCCATCTCAGGGTGGGGACATGTAGCCAAGAACGTCGAAGACAAATTGCTTGCAGGATTGCTACTGCTGTTGTTTGGCCCCGCCTTGCTCCTGATTGCAGCTCTCATAAAGCTTGATAGTACGGGGCCTGTATTCTTCCGGCAGGCACGATACGGCTTCAACAACCGCATCATTATCGTCTGGAAGTTCCGCACCATGCATGTTGATCGTGCCGACCATTCGGGCGCCCAGCAGGTGAGCAAAGCACGATCCGCGTATTACGCGCATGGGCCGCTTGTTGCGGCGATGGAGCCTGGATGAACTGCCGCAGCTTTTGAATGTTCTCGTCGGCGATATGTCCATCGTCGGTCCGCGTCCTCACCCGATCATGTGTGGCGTATCCGGCCGATTGTTCGCTGAGGTGGTGGACGAGTATGCGGCGCGCCATCGGGTCAAACCTGGAATAACCGGCTGGGCGCAAGTGCATGGCTGGCATGGTGCGGCCGACACCGAGGAGAAGATCGAAAACAGGGTTAAATTCGATCTTCAGTACATCGACAATTGGTCGATCATGCTGGACCTTAAAATTCTCATCATGACGATACTGGTGGTGCTAAGGCGCAAGGAAGCCTGAACTGAATTTCGGTTTTGTGAATTTGACGGCCCGGGAGGCCAACTTGCGCAAGAGAATTCTGATCACCGGAGGCGCCGGCTTCCTCGGCTCCCATCTCTGTGAGCGCCTTGTGGCGCAGGGGCACGACGTCATCTGTGTCGACAACTACTTCACGGGGCGAAAAGACAACGTCGCTCATTTGTTGAACAATCCTCGTTTTGAACTGCTGCGGCACGATGTGACGTTTCCACTCTACGTGGAAGTCGACGAGATCTACAATTTGGCGTGTCCAGCTTCGCCCATCCACTACCAGCATGATCCCGTTCAAACGACGAAGACCAGCGTTCATGGCGCCATCAACATGCTCGGGCTGGCGAAGCGGGTGAAGGCGAGAATTCTTCAGGCCTCCACCAGCGAGGTTTACGGAGATCCATCGCAACACCCTCAATCGGAAAGCTACTGGGGCAATGTCAATCCGATTGGCCCTCGATCATGCTACGATGAAGGCAAGCGCTGCGCCGAAACTCTGTTCTTCGATTATCATCGTCAACATCGGATACCCATTCGTGTTGCCCGCATCTTCAACACCTATGGCCCGCGGATGTTGCCGAACGATGGGCGAGTCGTGTCAAATTTCATCGTTCAGGCGTTGAATGGCGAGCCAATCACTGTTTATGGCGATGGGAGTCAGACGCGGTCGTTCTGCTATGTGGACGATCTCGTGGAGGGACTGATACGGCTGATGGCCGCGCCGGACGAAATCACCGGTCCGGTCAATCTCGGCAATCCGGGCGAGTTCACGATCCTCGAACTGGCAAAGAAGATCGTCCTGAAAACTGGGTCAAACTCGGAGATCGTATTGAAGCCGTTGCCGCGGGACGATCCGAAACAGCGCCGGCCGGACATCACAATTGCTCAACGGGCGCTGTCCTGGAAGCCTACGATCGAGCTCGATGCAGGGCTGGATAAGACAGTCGCCTATTTCCGCGAGCAGTTGCACCGAAGTGTTCCGCTAGCGGCGCAATAAACCGCATAGACTGAGGACTCCAATACTGTTTTTGGCGCCCCCGAGGACAATCGAAGGAATGAGAAGCCTGTTTTCGGACGGGCGGGGCAATGCATCTACGCACGAAGCCGAGTCTTTGATAACATCATCAGCGCGTGATGCTCGCTAGGGCCGCTCTGTAACAACAGGCCCCAAATCTGAGGGCGATGCAGTTGCCTTCGTCGATTCATCATACCAGGTCAAAGCAAGTATGCGATCGAGCGCAACTACCGTCCCGATCAGCAGATAGGTCGTCGGCTGCAATGTGCCGCCGAATACATCGTCCATGAGACTACCGATCATCAGGCTTGTAAGCGCGATAAAAGGCGGAAACGCCGGCGACTCGCTGAACTGATTTCGCTGCCGAATTGAAACCAGCGCCGACCTGACGATCGGTCGCGCCAACATCATGACAAAGAAGAAGGCTCCAATAATCCCCATATCAACGAGCAACGTGACAAAGGAATTATGCGCATGGCCTGGCGTCCAGCCGCCCAATGATGGCAATGGTGATGCCCGAAATGATGTGAAACCCCGGCCAAAGATGGCGTTAAGTACGGACTCCGACCAACCTTCAATGGCGCCTATCCACAGCTCTAGTCGGCTCTGCAAGGTTCCAAGCCGCTCAAAATTGTAACCCTGCATATGCGCGAATAGACCGACCTCCAATTGTCGCAGGACCAGATCGAATACGACATACCCGATCACGGCAGTCGCCAGGAAGCCAATCCAAATACGAAGGTGACCGCCGATAAGCAGCATTAGGCCAATTGCGATCGCGCTGCCGATTGCGCCAGTCTTGCCGGCCGCCAAAAATCCGCTGACACAACTGAGAGCAAACAGACTTGCATATAGGTAAAATCGGCGAACATTCGATCCGGCTTTGCGCTGGAGTATCGTCGGTGAGGCATGCCGCTGCGACCGAGAATGCAGCAATACTGACGACGCCTGGATGGACCCAGATTCCCGCAACCCGGTGCGCCCCTGACTGCGCAGTGGATTTCAAATGAGGCGTAGCGAAGATCGGCAACATTATTACTGGTGCGGTGCCGATGAGCGTAACGGCAAAAAATTTTGTGCAATCCTCTATGCTTGCATCGGAAAAATAAATGACGATCAGTATCGCTGCGCAACCTAGCCGGAGGATCCAAAAGCCGGCATAGGTTGGCGAGGGTGTCCAGAGCAGCGAGGCACCGGCCAATAGGACATATGCCACAAGCCAGAACTGTGCGTCGAACGCCTTATTTGCAGACTGCTGATGGAAGTCGCAAAAGTGACGACGGCGCCAAGCAAGACCGCCATCGTGACACCGATCTCGACGAAATACAGCGATCCGCTTTCTGCGAGACTGCCTCGAAAGATAAAAGCGCGATGGGAGATCAGTATCAGCCAAAGTACCAAAACAATGTTTTTTCTGGTGAAGCTACCATGGGCATTGAGTAGTAAGGCTGCGCACACCAACGCCAGCACGCCTACCGCAGCCGCCGGTAGATAGATTTCACCGGACGCGAACGCCAGTAGGAACAGCGCGGCGATGGATATCGCGATGGCGACCCGCATGACTACCTCCTCGGTCGGTCCACGAGGGCGTGTACGCGTCATAGTATACGGCACCGCCCGGCTATGGCGAGTGTCGGAAAAACCCCCGATACGCCTAATACGCCCCACCCAGTAGCCGGTCGTCGCTCAGTTCACCTGTGCAGCAACGTCTGTTGCTTCTGCAGCCCTGTCCGGTACTACTCTTCGGTGAACCCACACGTTGTTCGTGATCTCCGGCTGAATTGAATTGCGCGTTATCCTGGCTCACAACCGATACCGGCAACATGGCGGCGAAGATGTAGTGTTTGCCGCGGAGGCAGCCCTGCTTCGCCGCTTCGGTCACGAAGTGACAGAATTCGTCAAGAATAACAACGAGATAGATTCGCTCAGCCGTTTCGCCTTACTACGCACAACGATCTGGTCTGCGTGAGACTTACAGTGAGTTCTCGCGCCTTCTTGAAGCCACCCGGCCAGATGTCGTGCATTTTCACAATACCCTGCCGCTAATCTCGCCGGCAGCAATCCACGCCGCCAAGGCACTCGGGATCGCGACCGTACAGACGCTGCACAACTACCGACTGCTTTGCCCCAATGGACTGTTTTATCGGAATGCACGGCCCTGCGAGGACTGCATGGGGAGGCATTTTGCCTGGCCCGGAATCTTGCACGCCTGCTATCGCGATAGCAGGCCGGCAACCGCTGCGATTGCCGCCATGCTGGCGGTGCATCACCGCTTGAGGACCTGGACAGATGGGATCGACTTGCACGTTGCCTTGACCGAATTCGGCCGTCAGAAGTTCATCGCCGGCGGCATGCCGGCCGAGAAATTGGTAGTGAAGCCGAATTTCATGGCGTGTGATCCAGGCCCAGGTGAAGGCGAAGGGCGCTTCGCGATTTTCGTCGGACGCCTTACGGCAGAAAAAGGCATTAAGACTCTGTTGGCCGCATGGCAGACAATTCAGGATCGCCTGCCCCTCAGAATCCTTGGAACTGGTCCGCTGGGGGATGTTGTGGCCGCAGCCGCAGCGCAAACTCCCGGAGTCGCCTGGCTTGGTGAACGAACACATCCCGAGGTGCTCGATCTAATCGGCAAGGCTTCAGTTCTTGTTATGCCATCGGAGTGGTACGAGCCCTTCGGACTGGCAGTCATCGAGGCCTTCGCCAAGGGTACACCGGTGGTTGGCGCAGATATCGGCTCTATCGGCAGTCTGGTCCAGGATGGCCGCAACGGCTATCTCTACAAGCCCGGCCATCCAAGCGATCTTGCCGCTAAGATCGAAACTCTGATAGCAAATCCCGATAGGATGCAGCGAATGCGATTTGCCGCGCGCCAGACGTATGAGGATCACTACACTGCTGAGCGCAACTATGCTGCCTTGATGCGGATTTACGAATCCGCAGTCGAAATCAACCGAAACCGAATCCCAGAGTGACAGTCGACTCGAATGCGCACAGCGAATGTGGCCAATATGCGCCAATAGCGAGCCGCTTGCTGATCCGACGGGCCTTGTGAAGACACTTCTTCGCGCTTCTTTCTGAGGCGTTGATTGCACGCCCTAGAAAGCGCTCTCGTAGCTCGTGATCCTCGCGGTTGCTGATAGCTCGCCAGCGCTGGTTCTTCTGTTCTGGATAGATCCTTTGACGCGAGAGGACTTCCGGAAGGTGCGCGAATCGTGCCCCAGTCCTGACAAAGTCCAGCCAGAGTCCGTAGTCCATGGCGCAAACCAAGTTCGCATCTAGACCGGAAGTCCGCTCCCAGGCGGTGCGGCGCCAGAAGGTTGACGTTTGCGGCAGATAACAATAGTCCCAAAGCAGTATGTCGAGATCGAACGCAATCTCTTTCTTCAATTTGATGAGATTGCCATCCTTGTCGATCCACTCCGCATTTCCGTAGACGACCTCTACCTGTGGCCTGTGGGCCAGAAAATCGATCACCTTGGCCAGGGCGCCGGGCACTAGCATATCATCGGAGTTTAGCCAGCCCATGACTTCGCCGGTGCAGCGGCGAAAGCCTTTGATGAGCGCATCTGTCTGCCCGCTGTCCGGTTCGGAACTCCAACCATTCAACTGGTTCTCGAAGCGCCTAATAACATCAGAACTGCCGTCCGACGACCCTCCATCGACAACGAAGATCTCCAGGTCGACAGCATCGTCTCGCTGGACGAAGATACTCTCCAAGCAGTCTTCAATGTACGCAGCATGGTTGTACGAGGGAACGACGATTGATGCCCGCATGTGCACTCTTCCTCGAAATGAAGCGTCCGCTGATTCAACGGAAGAGTCGGTATTAAAGCATAGTAGGAAGGGGTGCACGCGGAGCGCGTGTAACAAATGAGAATATTGTCTGTGATAAATTTGCATCCGCAGACATTGCGGGACGAAGAGCAACCCCGGTGCGCGGAATCAGCCTATCGCTCGAGTGCCGATATTAATGCTTCCGGATGGCTGCCTAGTTATGGAATTTTCTCCACCACCACGCCAACATCGTAAGCGCTGTAATCTGGCGCGTCCGCTGCTTTGGCTTGTGAGTGCGCGTCAACCAGAAGTTCTGCGCCTTTGGATTGGCCGTGCGCTGATCAAAAAGATTCATCACTTCTTTGACATCGAAAAGATCGGTTTGCCGGCAAAACTGTTCGAGGACTCCGCGGCATTCTTCGCCGAAGCGGCCGAAGTACCAGTCGTGAAGCGGTAGGCCGAAGCCCATTTTCTTCCGGTCAATGATCTCATCGGGAACGAGACCGCGTATCGCCTTCTTGTGGATGTACCGCAACGTATTGTCGGGCAACTTTACCGACTCTGGGATACTGAGAACATACTGGATCACATTATGATCGAGAAAGGGCGGACGCGCCTCAAGACTTACACCCATACCCATTCTGTCCCAGCGCATGAGAATCCATTCAGGCAGGCGGAGCCGAGTGTCGACGTAAGTCATCCAGTTGAGTGGCGTTCTGTCCTCTGCCTTTTCATCGAAGTCTTTTCGCAAAGGCTCGATCACGTCCCACGAGCTAAGCCCTCTCAACTTTCTGCTTAGAGGCGGCGCGAGAAGGCGCTGCTTTTCGGCGTTGGTGAATATTTCGCTGCCACTCCAGAAGGGAGTCTGGCCCTTGACCGCACGACCGAGCCGTTCATAGGGAAACGATTCTTCATTTCCCATTAGGCGCATTCCAAGCAGTCCCAGCCGCTTGAGGCTCCGTGGGACGGGCCATGCGTTCATGCGCTGCAGCTTGATTTGCTCGGCCCAGTGGGGATAGCCGCAGAATAACTCGTCTCCGCCTTCACCAACATGTGCAACGACGACCCCGCTGTCGCGCGCCAATTTGCACGCGAAGTAGATCGGAATCGAGGTCATGTCACCCACGACGTCATCCTGCAGCCACAGCACATGAGGAAGGATCTCGGTGACGTCATCGACGGAAAGCAGCCGCTCGTGGTGCTCGGATCCGATACGCTCTGCCATCATACGCGCGTAGTGCACTTCATTTTCAAAGTACTGAAGCTCGCCTTGAGCGCCAATAGCGACTGTCTTAATGGGCAGACCTTCGTCCTCCGAGAACAAGGCCGAAATTGTGCTTGAATCGGTGCCACCGGACAGGAATACGCCGGTTTGACGATCGCTCATTTTCTGCAGTTTGACTGACGCCCTAAGCTGTGACATCAGCCCGTCGCAGATATCCCTTTCGGAAACGCCGTTCAAATTGGTCGTATGATCGAGGCAATCCCAATACCGACGCGATTGGACTTGGCCGTCTTCCTTGATTCTGACCCAGTAACCCGCCGGAACCTTGTTGATACCCTCGAACATTGTGTGCGGCGCCGGCGCGGCGGCGAATGACAGATAATGGTACAGAGCTTCTTCACTTATGCCGCGCCGCTGGTCGGGATCCATCAATAGCGCCTTTATCTCGGACGCGAATGTAACTCGCCCATCATGTATGCTGTAGCAGAGGGGCTTTATGCCGATGCGATCGCGCACCAGCCATAACTCGCGTGTGCGAGAGTCCCACAGTGCGAAACCGAACATGCCATTGAATCGCTGCAAGCACTCGATACCCCACTGCTGGTAGGCGTGCAGTATTGTCTCAGTGTCGCAGTGGTCGGTCTTCCATTGGTAGCCACC
The DNA here is from genome assembly GCA_963851215.1 of uncultured Alphaproteobacteria bacterium. Classification (GTDB taxonomy): domain Bacteria; phylum Pseudomonadota; class Alphaproteobacteria; order Dongiales; family Dongiaceae; genus DATKFM01. Next base: position 383,795 of record CAWKOG010000016.1, on the reverse strand, counting down.
TAGCCTATTGAGCTCCTCCCGAATCTCCGCGTGGTTGTAGATCTCACCATTGTAGACAATCCACAGCGTCTCATCCTGATTGCTCATCGGTTGGTTGGCGTTCGGGGACAAGTCCACAATCGACAAGCGTCGATGCGCCAAGCCGATGTGCCCGTCGGGCGAAACCCAAACACCTGCCCCATCGGGGCCGCGATGGGTCATGGTATCGCGCATGGACTCTCAGGTAGGGACGCGTAATGCGGAAATCGCCTTTGGAGAAAACCATGGCTCCAGCAATACCGCACATTAATGATACCCCTACTACTTCTGTTTCTCAGGGCGCTCGAGATTTGCCACATTTGGAAGGTCGCGACGGCGCGGCATATCTCAGTCAGCTACATCAGTTGCCCGCTGTCATCAGATCGCCGAACTTGATCTCAGCGGTTATTTCTCGGCGGCCCGCGCATGTTCCCGCACTATCTTCCAACATTCCAAACTGGGCAAACCTATCTATAACACACCGAGTTATTGCTAAGGGCAACAGAAACGCATGGGTTGGGCCAACTCAATTCCTGTCTTGCATCTGATCTGTCCGCGCTAGTCTGGAGGCAATTTGCGTCACTGTATCATATGTGTGACAGGTATTTAAGACTACCGCGAACAAAAAAGGAATGACCCGATACCTAATTGGCCCATTCAACGGCACAACGGCGTCAAATCAGGGCGATCCACCTTTCCAGCGAAACGCCTTTCTGCTTGTATCCGATGTCGATATCAAATTAGATGGAAAATCGGCCCGGTGAGTGGAGGCTTGATCGCTCAGTGCCTAATTCGGCGAACGCGCCAGTAATCGTTGTCGGCCTAGACTCGCTGGATCCGACACTTTGTAAGTCCTGGCTCGAGGCCGGACACTTGCCCAATTTGCGGCGACTTCGGGATCGCGGGGCGTGGGCATATCTGCAGTCCACCGACAGCGAGACTGCGTGGACCACATTCCTTACAGGTGTCGACCCGAGAAAGACTGGCTTCTTCAGCCACTACAGTTTTGATCGTCGCAACTACCGCTGCTCGATGCCTGGCACATATGATTTCTCGGAGTATCCACCGTTCTATGCGATCGGCGATGATTTTCGAGTTGCGGCCATTGATATCCCGCAGGTGCGGCTCGTAGATGGAGTGAATGGGGCACAGGTCCTTTCCTATGGCGCCCACGCGCCATTCACCAAGCGCGAGTCCCGGCCCGCCGATCTTCTCGCGGACTTGATCCGAGAGTATGGAGATCATCCTGCTGGCGATGGCAAGGACTATGCCAGGTTCTGGCGGCGCAGCTCACTAAAGAAGCTGGTTGATAGATTGTGCATAGGCGCTATGCGTCGTGGCAAGATTTGTCACGATATGCTGAAAGGCGAATCATGGGATCTGTTTCTCGTCGTGTTCGGCGAAATACACTCCGTGTGCCATTATCTGTGGCACACGGCCGAGGCTGACCATCCTCTATATGACCAGTTCCGGCGCACATTCGACAATAACCAGATGCTCGCAGTCGCGACAGCTGTCGACAACGCCCTCGGTGAGATCCTGACGGCGGCACATCCAGACGCGCGAATTATGGTGTTTTCGCAAGAGGGCATGGTTGCGAACTCGGGAGACATACCCGGTGCATTTCTGCTCCCCGAACTACTCTATCGCTACAGCTTTCCCGGTCAAAGGGGCATCGATCCCAATCCGGCTACGCGAGCGGCGCAAAACGAACCGTGTCCGCCGCCAATTCTGCATCCGGGAAGTCGCGCCTGGCATCGCAAGGCTTGGGCCCTTAAGCATGATGACAATAGCCTGCGGAGATTTCTCCGGAGCCATCTGCCGATCGAAGTGGGCCTACTCGTTGAAAAGGTCATGGGTACGCCGACCGGCCCCGGCCATCCCTGGGACTTCGAGGTGAAGTACCAACCGGCGGTGTGGTACAGTCGCTATTGGCCAGAGATGAAGGCATTCGCACTACCGACCGCGTCGCAACAGGGAAAAATCAGGATCAATCTGCACGATAGGGAGGCCAACGGCGTTGTCCGAACCGAGAACTATGATGTGGTCTGCAATGAGATTGAGCAGCACTTGAGAGAGCTGCGTAATGCCCGCACCGGCACGCTATTGGTGAAAGACGTCGTCCGGCCGCAGAACGCCTTGTCGAATTTTGATCCCCACAATGCATTCGCTGATCTTGTTGTGCACTGGGATGCAACGCCGGCAGACATCATCGACAGTCCGGCGTTTGGCCGTTTCGGCCCGGTGCAATACATTCGTACCGGCGGCCATGTCGAGCGTGGCTTCGTGCTGATGTCGATGCCAGGCATCGCGCCGGGTTCAAGTTTCGCCGATGGCCATGTGCTGGATCTGGCGCCGACAATTCTCGATTTGTTGGGTGCACCGACAGCTGGCTACTTCGACGGACGAACGCTATTGCCAGCTTTGTTCGGCGCAGGCGTTGGCAGGCAAAGGGATCTCACCGGTTCTTCTTGAGGTAGTAGTTTGGCAGCGTGTTGGGGGCACGCTTTGGTACAGCCGATGGCGAGCGTGAAGGATGGTCAAGCACATTCAACACGTAAACCTGATCAATCCATGGCGCCTTCTTCTTGATTCTGATGTTTCTTAGGAAGTTGAATGGCGAGATCTTCCGCATGGCATGTGTCTCGTTGAACTCCTGAATCGCCAGTAGCTCACCACACCATGGATTGTTTATCTCATGACGTATGTCATCGAAGTAGAGTAGCGTTGTCGGCAGATACTTTCTCTTATCGCCGGCAAAAACCTTGAGCGCCTCGACTGTGCTCCAGTAATAGTCAACGTCCACAGCTGCAAATCCGATTACGCAATCGGTGGTCTCGATGAATTGCGGCACTGTTTGCGCGATATCGCCGTAGATGATCTGAGCGTTTGGAGGAAGCGCAGCATCGAGCGCTTCACGATCCATCGGAAAATCGCCGGCGGCATAGCGCTCAGGGTGATCGCGGTAGTCCCTCGGCGGCGGCATGCCGCTGCCGGTGTCAAATCCGACCAACTCAATGGCCACGCCAGTGGTTGCCCTAACCTGATCCGCGATGCGGCACATATTGAGGAGTCCGGTACCAGGAGCGACGCCAAACTCTAGAACCCAGATCTTGTCGATCCCGAGCGCACCGGCATAGTCCGCCGCTCGCAGCATGGAAAATGCGAATGGCCGCCGTCGCACGAGATCGAACTCGACCTTGGCCCGGAAGTTTCCGAGCAATGCCACTGCCGCCGAGATAGCATGCAGATGGAAAGGCTCACTCAATCGATCAGATAACTGCCGCTTCCAGGCTTCTGCTCGGAACAGATCGTGGATTTTGCGTCTCATTGGCTGCCCGGGCAACTGTAGCAGTGGCTTCGCTTGGTGTGACTGGTCAACGTGTAATACGAAGGCTGCAATGACAGGTCATCAGTGTATCGCAGTAAACAAGGCGGCTGGGGTGGAGAGCACTGCGATGGCATTATCGAGATACAGGCTTGGATAGCACTGCAGGAACTACCGATCGTGCAGTCTTGGTGTGCAAAATAATGAAAGATCGATTCAACCGCCAATTCAAGGTTATTCGAAACTGATGACGGAAATCAGCGCAGAATCTATTTCAATGCACCGGCAAGTAGCCCATCCGGGAACTAGATGATACCCATCATGGTGGCTATCATTGGAGCAAGATCGGCAACCGATATGGCGGCCGGCAGTCTGCCCGGCTGAACGGAGGATCCGGCCGCAATGAATAGTCCAAAGGGCTTATGATCCCCGGTGCGGACGCTCAGATGTTGGTTCTCGATGAAGCCTGTCTTGGGTGAAGTGGCGCGAACGATCGGTGTGGAACGATTCCACTGAACCAATAGGTCGGGCAATTTGCTGAGTTTCTCGCCGTGATAGATTTGATCTGCCCGCAAGACTTCTTGCACGAGAGGTTCATCTGTATCGACATTTCTCATAGCCAGTAGATCTTCGGTGAGTTGTTCACAAAGCGTGTTGTATTCAACGCCTGGCTGAACAAGCCCATGTGATTCCCGGCCGACTAAGTTGATCCGTACGCCACCAGTGGCATTGTTCGTCTTCATTTCAAAGAACCGGCGGGTTGATCGGTCCGGCGTCATTCTTGAATGGTAGAAACGCTCCCATGTGTTCCTGCGGATGGGCATCAGAGATTTTCGAAGGCTTGTTGGAGCGCGCCGCCATGCTTGCCGCATCGCGCTCATGATCCGCTCTTTTGATCGCGAGGGGCGTCTCCCTTCAAGCCGCAGCAATATCTTATCGAGAAGATCGGTGCCGCTGTAGTGCGGTCCCATGCCGAAACTGGAGTACACTACGACCACTGTGTCTTCATCGATAGCCGATAGGACTCGACCGAGCGCAGCATCGACTCCAACATATACATCCTTCACAGGATCGCCGACCGCTCGTGCCAGTTCGGCATCGTGAAGGACATGCCGCGCGTCATGAACGTGCCAGCAGTGGTGGCCAATACAATGGGGCTCGCAGAACACAGTGAGGAAGAAATCCCAGTCTTCCCGCTTGAGGAGCTTTTCGGTGAGGTTAGCCTTGCGATTTAACCGATCCAAAAGTTTGTCGCGGAATGACGCGTATTCCTTGGCAGTGCGGGGCGGCTCCTGGTCGCATGGCGATCCAACGTCAGTGCCCAGCGGGTCGCTGCCAAATTGAACATCGATCTCCGCCGCCAAAGTTGGTGGCCAGGTCTTGGGCTTGCCAGCATGCATCCGCACATGCGTGGTCCAATCCATGATGTGGATGCCATTGCAGTTGTCCGCGAGGAAGGTGTACGGAGCATCGATGACAACAAACCGCTTACCCTCGCGACTCAATCGTTCCCAGATCGGGTTGTAATTTAACTCTGATCTGGAGTACGTCGCGTTACGATACTTCTCTGCGTCGAAGTAGTCATAGGCGTCGTACTGGCCGTGCTGATCCGGCAACGTCCCGTTATAGAACGAGCTCCAGGTGCCGCCCGATACCAAGCCGGTTGGATTTTGGGTCAGGCCCCAGGAACCGGTTTCAAGCAAGCGCGCGAAATTTGGTAGGATCCCTTGATACGCCCACTCCAGGACCAGATCCTTCTCCATTGAATCCAGCCCGAAGACCAAGACTTTCTTTGTATTCTTCATGGAGGCGTTACTCCGGCACGCATCGGTTCTTGGAGATCCTTCAGGATCCCACTTTTTGTCGCTATTGGCCGGCGCAACCCGCAAAGTTCGGTGCAGCGGGTCGGGTCTGAACCAACGGCAACTCGTCACCCACAAGCAGACATTCTAATGATTGCGCGATTTTTTGCATAGTACGCAGTTGAAAAATCGTAGTCCGGACGCCGCGCGCCGGGCCGCAAGTCAGTGGCTGCGCAACGCAAGGGGCATAGGCCGTTACCACCTGGCCGAAGGCATAGACAGGTTCGTTAACCATGATAAACACTGAAATTACTAGGTTATTCCCGCCGGCATGCCCTTTTGCGCACAGGGGCGGGTTCTAGGCTTCCGTGGAAGCCCCTCTGGAGATGACGTGGAGATACATGTCACTCATCTCCTTGCATTTCTCGGGCCAGGAGAAATGCGTAAGAATTTCCTGTCGCCCGGCGTCCCCCATGGTTGCGCGCAAGTCGCGGTCATTTGCCAGATTTTGCATTGCCGCAGCGATATCGCGTACGATCTGGTCTTCGGAGTGAGCGGACACTTTAATGCCGGCCTCATTGCTCACGATCGCACCGGGACCGCCGAGGTCGAGGCAGATGACTGGCCGTCTGGCGGCCATTGCCTCGAGACACACCCATCCCCCGGAATCATGCAGACTAGGATGAACAAGGACATGACACTGAGCCAGTTTTCCAAATGTGTCTTCGCGCGAAAGTTCGCCCCAGAATTTCACACTCTCGGCAACATTCCTCTTCTTGGCCACATGTCGCAGATTGGATTCGTCCGGCCCCCCACCTACGATCCATAACTCAGCATCCGCGACCCCTGCCTTGGCATGGGCCATGATCGCAAGTCCGGCTCCTTTCCAACCGAGCAGACGGCCGATAAACACAAAACGGACGGGGGAATTGCCCGGCGACGGCAGATCTCCGAGGCGGGCAATGTCCTTCGCGTCCAGGGCGATGGCCGGCCGAACTTGAATGTTGCGAGCTCCCAAATGTTGAATCCGCGCTTTGGTTGCTTGCGTCGTCGCATAGGCCAGCGCGCTACGGCGCGCAGTCAGGCGGACAAATGGATCCTGCTCGCCAACCCAACGCGCGATGTCGCGAAGCCGCTCTTCAAATTGACCGCGCAATCCGAAGTAGGCCAGCAATGCTCTCGGTGTCGATTCGCCACCACCGACCGGTCCCCAGATAAATGGAATTGGCAGCATTGAAAGAAACGACGGCGTCCAGTACTTGGCGAATGTGTAGTGATGAACAAGATCTGGCTCTAGCGCTTTGTAAGTACGACGGATGTGGCGGTAAACTCCGAACTGCCAGAGATAGTAGTATAGCTGAGTACCCCACTGACCGCGCTTCCAAAATCGAGCCCATTGTGGCAAGTCATAGTAGATGAAATGCAGCCCTTCGATGGGGTTACTGCGCATGGCTGCTTCAATGGCAGATCGATTGTTGGCGCGCGTAAGAACCCAAACATCGTGATGCGCCGCCATGTGGATTGCGACGCGCCAACCCTTGCCCGTTTCAGAACCCATATCCGGCGTACAGGCATATGCAGAAATCAGTATTCTGAATCTCTGCATTATGTTCTTAGCCCCCTGCGTTCGGTGTGGTTATGCGAAGCCGACTTGCAGTAGTACGCGACAAGCTTCATGCCACTCATGGGGCAAGTACGTCCGCAAAGCTTGTCAAAAGTCAAATGGGCTCGCGGCCTTTGACATTGATTACGCCTACGCAGTGCACTATGGATCGCATACCAAGCGATATGTCGCCGAATTGACGACCGAGTGAAGTACAGAACTTGCAAACGCGGCAGTCGGGACCGCTGGTTCCCCGACGAATAGCGCCAAGTCGGCTGGGTTCAGTTGTAGGAGACTGATAGGACTGCCAATCCTTCGATTTGAGTTAATCCCAATGAAGCGGGGAGCGGGTATTGGACGGCAGTAAACAGCCCTTTAGGTATGTTCCACTGCCCGCCGGGCGCGGTGTGTACCTGCCCCTAAGTCCCGTGGCCGCCACGGCCGGAGGCTTGGCGCTGTACGCTCCCGTAAGTCCCGCAGCGCGAGGCTATCATAGTTTGCTTGTCTTGGCGGCACGCTTAGGCCTTGCGCCCGCTTTCCTGCGCACGCGATCGTTGGGCGAAACTCCCGGTACCTTGCATATCCATGAGAACCGAATCTTCGACCTCGTGCGCGAGACGTTGCACCGCCCCGATGTTTGCTTTGCGGTATACGAAGGAAAAGAAGCGATCACCCGTAAGCCGACTATTCTTGCGATGGAGCGAAGTGGTACGCCGCTGGCCTTTGCCAAAATTGGGTGGAATCCCCTAACCCGAGAGCTAGTGGAAAGGGAATACCTAATTCTTACATTCCTCCAACGTCGCGGCTTAAGGTTCGGCCGTTTCGCAGATGTTCTTGGCTATGTCGATGTCGGCCATAGCAAAGTCCTGTTGTCTTCGCCGCTCCATGGTCTCAAATTCCCGCCTTCCTTTGAGTTGACACCATTGCATGTCGCGTTCCTTCAGGAGATTGGCGCACTGGAGCTGCGTCGCGCAACGTTGTTAGAAAGCGCATTCTGGGAGCGCCTCTGCGACCGCTTGGCGGCGTTCCGAATTCACTTGCTGGCAGAGCAAATAGATACTTTGCAGCGCGGCTTCGAACTATTGGAGCGTCGCATTGGCAATGAAACGCTACCGTGGGTACTCCGTCTAGGGGATGTCGTGCCCTGGAATTTTCGGGCTAATCAAGCGGCCAACAAGATTGAGATTGTTGATCTTGAGTTCGCTGAATCGGAAAGCCTGGTGGGATGGGACTTGTTCCACTTTCTGATTGGAGTTCGCGGCCAACCTGCACCCTTGGATCTGGCGCAAGCCCGTCAATCCAGAACATTCAATGCATACTTTGAGCATTTCGAAGTCGAACCTGGCGTCATTCCCTATCTGCAATTGGCGTATTTTCTCGATCTCAGCCTCTTCTATCGAAGCATGTGGGCCGATCAGCCTCTTACTGAGGCAGCCGAACGTAATCATGCATTGCGATTGATGGCTATTAAGGACACAATCTCCGTACTTACGGCGTAGAAGTGCGCTCAAACAGGGCGAGGCGGTCATCGGTGCCTGAACTGGACGCTGTTTGGACGAACGCTGACGCCGGAAGCTTCCGTTCAGCCGCAGCATAGCGTTCTTCCATCTGCGAAACCGCCCATATCAGTAACATGGTGAAACGCGGATGAGATGCTCCATAGACCGGGCGTCTAATGCCGAAAAGCTTCCAGCAAAGACGAGCAAGGAAAGCGGGCAGTGCGGCTTTCCTATTGATTTTGAGCCATTGTCGCAGTTTGAGCGAGATTCGGTATAGGTTACGTCCGAAGTTCCACCAAACAATTCTCAGATAGAAAATGACCAGATAGCGTGCGTAACCCCGCCTTCTCTTGTAGTAGTCAGCGATGCTCGCACTGGACTTGCGCGAAATGCGATTCCAACCCTGGAATAGAAGCACGCTCGCTCCACGTTTCGCTTGACCAAAGGCCAAGCGTGGAACTCCCGCTTCTTCAAGTATCCGTCGCGGTACCGGGCGATCATGATTGCCTCCGACGGAATAGGCCTTCATCTCCGGGGAATTTGATATCTCATAGATTTCAAGGCAGCGAAGGCCGCCGATGAAGACTAATGGCATGTGGAGGAAGTTCGTGCGTAGCCGAAATTCACCGAGGCTGCATCCACTAATGTCCCCACGCCGATAGTTGGCCATGCAGGGGTTCTGCTTGTACCAAATTGTGCCTGCAAAACCTGTCGTCAGGATGCGCCCCCGAAGACGCTCCTCAAAGACACTGTAGACAATGTCTTCGCCCTGCATGCCAGTGGCAAGGAACTCGGCCTCTGCTAACCCACTATCGACCGGTCCCCACATCCGCTCAAAGTCGGTATGACGTAAACCCAGGGACTCGGCCACGGCTCTACCTGAATCCGGCTCCCCCCTATTCGAACTCGAAAGACTGATCGCTTCTGTACAGCCACAAGACTTTGCAATCGCGGCAGACGCCGCCAAATCATAGCCCGATGAGATTGTAGCGATGGGCCGGTATTGGAAACGCCGGCTAGTATCGCTTGCGTTTGCGAATATACGCCCGGTTACGTCGCGCAGATAAGAAGCGTACTCACTGTAGCTCTCAAACTTTGGTGGTAGCTCCTTCGGCTTGAACGTAAGCGTACCGTCAATAGCCATAACTGCGTTGTGGTGATACAAGATAGTGAGATTGCCACCGATTAGCGGGATCGTTTGCGGAGTGAATTCCAGTCCGTACACGATCGCCGAAAAAGCATCGCCGTAGTGGAAATTCCAAAGGTCGAACTTTAGATCGGAGTACTGGAGAAGGAATGGAAGTGAATTGGAAACCGCGGTCAGTTCAGCGGTTTGGGCGATATATATCGGCTCAAGAGTGTGAGAAGGCGAAACAAACGTTACCGTCTTTGATTCGAATTTCGCACCCGAACCGAAAACGTTCACAGCTTTATCGAAGTCTGCGTCCGCGAAGGCGCCGTCCCACGCTCCTTCAAAGAAACCGGTCGATAACTGATCCACATGGCGTCCGTGCAATAGCCTGAGGGTCGCACAGTTCCTTGAAAGGATCGCGATCCAGGCAAGCGGAGGAATCCCGTCGACACACTCCTGCTGAAATGTCATTCGCATTGGTGAGTGTGCTAGCAATCTGACCGGACCCAAACACAAGGCCGCGAGCGCGCCCTAGTGTTCTCCTGCTCATAATTTGGGTTGGTTTCAGTCTCAGCTGCACGATGGGCGGCTTGATATACCTGCAATGCCGATCGATGTATTGGGCACTCAGCATCCCACTGAGTTATTGTCGTGCGACTTTGCGTCATGAGCGGCATCGAATTCACTGTCGGCAAGGAAATCAGCGAGGCAAAGAATATTCAGCAGCTCGAACTCAGGCCCCGACGATTTCGTAAACTCGTTGAACGACAGGCGCCGAATCCAACGTTGCCGCTCTTCCAGGATACGACTACTAGCAAGCAATCGTTTCGCACGTTTCTTGAGTGCTCTCTTGAATCCATTTGCTGTTCCGTTGTCTAAGCCTTCTCGCGCTCGCTTGGACCGGAGTTCGCTTACCAGATCGACCAACGTTTGCGAACTGAAGCATCCTTCGATGTTCCAATGACGGTTCGCGACAACGCTTAGCAGAGTCTCCCGAGCAGCAACAATCTCACTGTCGAAATCCGGATAAATCTGGTTCCGTGTCGCTTGCCGAATTCGAAACAAATCGGGCAGGAATTGTCGCGCCATTTGTTTAAATAATCGTTTATCAACGCGATCGGTGGTAGGGATTGTCGCCATGAAATCAATAACATCCGTGGAAATCAAGGGCATGGCCACAGGAAACCAGTATCCGGCAATCAAGGTGCGAAGCGGCAGCAGGAAATACTGCAACCGCTGGTCAAGGTAGAGGAAGTCCTTGGCATCGTCGGGATTGGCGAAATCGCGCGTACGCTTCCGCAATTGGCTGTACTCTGCCTCGAGACTGTCGCGCAGATGCGATGACTGCTGCAATTCGACCATTGAAGAATAGTTGTCCAACAGTGCCGGTGATTTCAGGTTGATCGCACCAAGAATGTCGTCGGGCCTGTTCAAGCGGTAGCTGCCCCAGCCGAAACACTCATCCCCGAACAGCATGATGCTATCAGCTGTCCCGTAGTGCTTCACGAGTGCTGGAAATGCCTCGATCTCGTACGAAGGACAGCGCAAAGCTTGGCAGAGATGCGCATTGCTATCGAGCATTTGAATGAGATCGCCGGAGTAACTGTTGACTGCCATATGCTCATACCCATAGTGGGCAGCACGCAGGGCAGCGACCTCTGCATCCGAACCGCTTCGCGCCTTGCCGTGAACATAGGAGAAGCATTGGACTTCCGGGTGCTTGAGGTAGCCGCCGAGGATGCCCAGCAACACGCCGGAGTCATAACCGCCGCTGAGCGCCAGCAATACGCGTTTGCCCGCTGTGAGCCGCGACACTGATTGAACCAACAGGTCCCATAGCGCACCGGTTGTTCCTGCTGAAGATCGCGAGTCCGCTGCCGCGCGTCCTGGCACAAAGTCCCAATAAGCCGCCGCTTTGTGTTTTCCGGCGACGAACTCGTGGCGAGAAGCCCTGTCCAGTACGGCGATCTCCTGAAACACCGTATGACCATTCAAGCAACATCCATTCAGGACATAGGAAGCCACCGCGCCCGAGTTCATGGTGAGACACTTACGGGGGAAGAGTCGAATGCTGGAAGAGACGATGAGGCGCCCTTCCAACTCGCCGCAGAATATTTTGGTAATGTTTAGCGGGCCAGTAATCACATGCAGGCTACTGGCGTTCTTGTCAATTACGAGCAAGGCATTGTCTTGGGCGGCGGGAGAGGTGCAGAGTTCTCGCAGATCTTCGATTGAAATGGCAGCAAGTAGAGATTGCCTAAGACGAACATCGAAGGGGCGCGGCCCGACACTCAACAGCCAATAAGTGGCACTCTCGACTACGCATGTCGTATCGCCATAGAGTAGGGCGACGCAACGGTTGTCGGCCATATTGAAGCGGCGCAACGTTGCCGTTGGGTGGGCGCGGTGGAGCCGCCTCAGAAAATGCCCGACAGTGCCTCGGCTCTCTTCCAAACCCGCCAAATCATCGACTGCGATGAACCAATTAGCCGGCAGTGTTGTACTCACGCGGTTAAATCTCTTTGTGGGGGCATGGCACGTGCTGGTCATTGCCTAAGTGAATTCGCCCATGCGACCCGGCCAAGTATTAGGTTGCATGCCGCCGGCCGGCAGGCAAGCCGGACAGGCGTCCGAGTGGGAGCGGGGTGGACCGGAAACACTGGTCATATGTACCAGGTTAGTGGCAAGGCGCAGAGACTGAGACAATCCATCGGCTGCTAACGGCTTCCAGTGAGCCTTGCTGATTGCTAAGGTTGGTGTCGATCCGGTATTCATCAATGCGAGGACGCTGGGTCCAGATAGGGCTGAAACCATGGATACAGTGTTTTTATGGTGTTAGCATTCGTCGCGATAGCGAAGCTGACCGGCAAGACGCCCCGGAAGCGCCGATTGGACGATTGAGTTGGACAAAAAAGATGGATTTCGCGGCAAAGGAGATTGAGGGACTTCCATCGCTTGCCTGGCTCGTGGTTCTGCCGAACGGCAGCGGGGAGGCACTGCTGCTGCATGGGCGAATGGTCGAGCGGTTCGGAAATGGGTTCTTCGAGGGCGCATGGGACGGCCCATTTGCGGACGCCGGCTTCAGCAGTGCTGCCAATGTCTTTGGTTCGGGCGCCTTGTTTAGTGCCGCCGGCACAATCTTCGTCCCGGCTTCACACTCGCTCGAACCGCTGTACATCGCTTCAACGGATCGGCCGCGCGTGGTTTCGAATTCGCTGGCCTTTCTGCTCCACTATTGCGGACTGAGATTTGATCCCAAGCATGCCGGCTATGGTAGGCGGTTCTCGGCAATTGGTAGGGGGCTGGACAGTACGCCACAGAAGTTCCAGCTCGATGGCGGTACAGTTACGCTAGTGCATCACCATAACGCAGTGATCCGTCCGCTTGGCAATTTGGAGTTGGCGCCCAAGCCCTTGCCGCCAAGCTTCCCTTGTTTCGACGACTATGTATCATACATGCGCGGAGTGACGGCGCGTGTATTTCAGAATGCCGAAGATCCCAAACGGAAGTGCCGGTACCGGCCGATAGCAACTTTAACGTCGGGCTATGACTCCGGCGCGGCAGCAGTCATCGCAAAGTCCTGCGGCTGTAACGAATCGGTGGGATTAGCAACTTCGAACAAGGGACACCCGGACTCCGGCAAGGCTGCGGCGAACCTGCTAGGACTTAATCATTCCGAATTCACGGGGCTGACGCACGCGACCGGATCGTATCTGGCTGAAGCAGAATTCCTTGCCCCGGGCATGCAAGGGGAGGATCTGTTCTTTAATGCGCTGGTGGAAAAGCTGCCTGGTCGCATTGTGACAACCGGCGTCTATGGTGGGGTGGTCTGGGAGAAAGGTCATATGCCCAGTACCAACCTTCCCACCATCGGCCTAAGCGGTTGCAGCCTCGGCGAGTTTCGACTTCGTAACAACTTTCTGCACCTGCCGATCCCTTACATTGGCGGCCAGCGGTGGCCCGACGTTCACCGGATCTCAAATGCCCCGGAAATGGCGGCGTACTGTTTGGGCGGCGGTTACGACCGTCCGGTGCCGCGAAGGATTCTCGAGGAAGCAGGCGTTCCACGCACCATCGTTGGGCAGGCCAAGCGAGCGGCCAGCCTTTTGCTGTTTCAAGGCCGTGACAGGATGTCTCCGGCGGCCCACGCAAGCATCTACGGCTACTGCAAGCGCGAGGGATTGTACCTCCAGTACCTTCTTGCATTTTATCCCAAGAACTCTTTGGTGGACCGCCGGCAGAACCCTGTATGGCTCGCTTCGTCGGCTCGGGAGGTTGTTAAAGGAGGGTCGGCTGAGGTACGCCCTGGCCAGAGTGAGAAACCGAGTTTGTGCGTTACTCTTCAACATCGAGGCGCCGGTATTTGGCGCCAGTCATCCTCGCTTTACGATCCTATTGACATGGGCCATTTCCGAGATCGATGGCCGCTATGCAGTGGCGGGGCGGCATGCGCCCCAATCGGAGTTCGCACCGGCGCGTGCCGCCTATGAGTGACAGCTAGCTGACTCTGGCCAGAAGCTTCATGCGGTATTGGCGTATGAAGGAAGCTTGAAGGCATTACGGACCCAGTAAAAGGATTTTTGAAGAATCCGACTTCCGACTTTCGCGAGTAGACAAGTTATTCTACTCTTTCGCCGTCTGTGAGCGAGGATGCATTCAATTGAATGCGCGAGTTTGATCGGTGCCAAACCTGAAATTCTCCGTCGTGATTCCCGCATACAACGCGGCGCTGAGCATTGCTGAGACGCTTGAGAGCGTATCGAAGCAATCCTGGCGCGAATTTGAGGTCGTTGTTGCCGACGATGCATCAACGGATGCGACACCCGACATCGTTCTAGGATTTGCGAAGCGCAATTCCCGGATCCGCCTGCTCCCCTGCCCACAACACTTCGGCAGGCCGGCGGGACCGCGGAACTTTGGAATGCGCCAGGCCACTGGTGACTACATAGCATTCCTTGATTCAGACGATATCTGGAAGTCCGAGAAGCTCGCGCATGACGCGGCCTTTCTTACGGCCGATCCCGTCGATTTACTCTTTAGTGGCTGCGAGTATTTTGTGAACAGCCTCGACAATATCGTGGCCGTATTGGATCCTGCACCGATAAGCACGATGATCTTGTTCCGCAATCTGGTGATGATCCAGACAGTCTGCGTAAGCCGCCGCCTAATTTTTGAGCGGCAGTTTTTCTTTGACGAGGATCCGCAGCTGCGCGGCATCGAGGATTATCACTTCGTGTTGGAAGCATATCTCAGCAATGTGCGAACCGCACGGCGTCCGGGGTCGGACGTTCTGTATCGGAAGTATTCGGCGACATCCATCTATCCGCGCAACAATTTGCCGCTCCTTCTTCACCGCCACGCCTGGAACCTGCGCCGCATTCGCGAGAAGTACCGACTTTCTCCAGCGAGATACTATTCATTTCTCGCTCTAACCATGTCCTACAAGACAGTTCAGGCAGTGTTGGGGCGAGCCTAGTCGCGCAACTTGCGGGGCCAGTGGACGTCTGTCGGCCAGAGACTTGCGGCCGAAAGACCAAAGGGTCGGGCAACGGGTCCCCATCGATTAACCATGTTTGTGCGATCCTCAGGCCTTGAACTCGAGCTGCCCGACAGGACCCATGCAGATGATAGCGCGGGCGGGGCCAGCGTTACGAGAAAGTAAGCTTGCAAGCGGACTCACCTATTTGCAGAGTGGTATCCCATGCTAGTCTTTTGGTCTCAGTGCACGTGTGCTGGCGACCGCATGCGATTGCCGGGGGAGCCCGATGAGTCTTCTGTTGCCGCAAATGACTACCCGCGCGACATGCGAACTTCGGACCTGCGCGAGGTCGATGTGGCGCATCTGCGCGAACCTCCGGATTTGCCTCGTCTCCTCTATGGTTTTAGCCGGGTGCAGCAATAACGGGGCGGACCTCAGCAAGGTTGGAGCTGCGACATACAGAGGCCCAGTCGTTGCTTCATCCGATACCGCGCAGGGCACTACGCAGCCGTCGCGAAGCAACGACGTCGCGCAATCGAAAAATCGTGCTGCCGAGAAGCCTGCGGCGCCCATTGAGCCGGCAGATCTGGAGCCAGGAGCGGAGGCGGTCGGCAATGGTTTCTATGTTGACGATAAGGGTCATATCCTGACGACCTGGAGCCAGATCAGGGGCTGCCGCAGAGTCGCAGTGTTGGACAATTTCGAGCTTCTCCATGTCACCCTCATCGCCGGCAGCTCCCTGAATGCGCTGGCAATTCTGGGCACCAGGCAGCCGTCCCCGGTCCATGCCGTTTTCCGCGCAAGACCGGTTGTGAAGGGAGAAAAAGTGAGTGCGCATGCGTATCCGATTTTGGATGGAATGTTTATGCCCCTCGAAATCGTCGATGGCGTTGTGCAGTCGCCAATTGGCCCGGCGGAACTCAAAGGCGTTCTACAGAATACAGCCTATTTGGGGGGGCAATCTGCCGGTGGTCCGCTCGTCGGCAAACACGGCGAAGTCGTCGGAATAGTCATCGATAAACTGAGCCCGGATTGGCCGAGTGAAATCGGGTACGGGATCAGCGTTGAGGTAATTCAGCGTCTCTTCGCGTCGATTGGTGTAGATATTACAAGCGGGCAGGGCGGTGCATCCGCGCAACAAGCCCCCGCGCGCTACGCTGGCGACTACATGGTGCCGATAATCTGCTTTCGCTAACGAACATTGTGCGGAAAGATAGCATTACGGCGAAGCGACGCTCTAGCTAAACTCACTCAAGTGCATTCACTGCCAACTTAGGCGCAAGGCTATGCGCCCCCGCTATCGCTACTGCTCACGAACTTGCGTCCGATGCTATAGTAATCGAAGCCGAGCTTGGCCATTTCCGCCGGCTCATAGATATTGCGGAAATCGAAAATCAGCGGCCGTTTGAGCAATTGACGCATACGCGCAAAGTCGAGGGCACGGAACTCGTTCCACTCCGTGAGAATGATAAGGGCGTCAGCGTCGGCGATCGCCGTGTACTCATTGTCGCAGTAAGCGACGTTGGGCATCAGCTTCGCTGCTTCCCGCATCCCCGCGGGATCAAACGCACGGATATTGGCACCAGCATTGAGCAGAGCTGGCAGTATCGAGAGGCTGGGACTGTCGCGCATATCGTCCGTGTTCGGCTTGAAGGTAAGGCCGAGCACGGCCAATGTCTTATTGGCCACAGAACCGCCGCAGCCCTCGATAATGCGCTCGCTCATCGCTCGTTTGCGGGTTTCGTTAACAGAGAACATGGTTTCGACCATGCGCAGCGGCGCTCCGGCATCGGCGGCCGTAGTGATGAGAGCCTGCAGAGTCTTTCGGAAAGCACGAACCGCCGAAGCCGGGTCCGGGATGAAGAAACTTTGAGCCGATGCGCCCGTCGAGTCCGATACCCCTGGCGACGTCATGGACATTTGCGCCGACTTTTTCACAGAGATCGGCAATCTCGTTGATGAATGTGATCTTGATCGCCAGGAAGGCGTTGGCGGCGTACTTGATCAGCTCTGCGGTTTCAATCTCCGTGAACAATATCGGTTTTTCGATCAGGTAGAGCGGCCGATAGAGCTGCCGCATGACTTCACGTGCCCGTTCATTGTCCGTGCCGATAACCACCCGGTCGGGTCGGATGAAATCATTGATCGCCGATCCCTCGCGTA
This sequence comes from uncultured Alphaproteobacteria bacterium, assembly GCA_963851215.1. Classification (GTDB taxonomy): domain Bacteria; phylum Pseudomonadota; class Alphaproteobacteria; order Dongiales; family Dongiaceae; genus DATKFM01. Next base: position 366,771 of record CAWKOG010000016.1, on the reverse strand, counting down.
GGAATTCAGGGTTTGCGACGACATCGAAAGTCGCGTCTGCATTCACTTCCCGCATGATCCTGGCGAGTTCCCGGCCGGTTCCCACGGGAACCGTCGATTTCGTTATGATAGCGGCATACCCCGTCAGCGCGTCCGCGATCTCGCGTCCCGCGGCGTATACATAGGAAAGATCGGCATGTCCGTCACCGCGCCGGCTCGGCGTACCGACAGCGATGAAAACCGCGTCCGCGCCGGCTACGGCGGGTTGCAAATCCGTGGTGAATGTCAGACGTCCGGCGCCGCAGTTGCGCTCGACCAGCACGTCAAGACCAGGCTCAAAGATGGGAATACGGCCCCTGTCGAGGTTTTCAATTCGCTCCCGGTCCTTGTCGACGCACACCACTTCGTGGCCGAACTCGGAAAAGCAGGCGCCGGAAACCAGCCCCACATAACCGGTGCCAATCATTGCTACACGCATGAGCGATCAATCTCGACGCATTTGCGGAAAGTATACCCGGGTGGCGCGCAATAACAACTGCGCCGGCGAAATCTGGTACTTTCTAACGACAAACCTCGGCCTTTGTTCGAGTGCTGATTGTCCGCGCCGCTGAGCAGTGTATAGATTTAGTACAATGCGTCGAGGATGGATGCGGCCATGCTACGGGTCCTGGACCGTGTTAGGGTGGAATGAACCCAGTAGATTTGAGTTGAACAGCTTCCGATGAACCGGCCCACTCCGAGAAATGAAGGTAAGGCGCAAGAGTCCGTAGTGCTCGTCCGGCCTGCTTCCTGCGCCAATGGTTGGGTTGCGGCGTCGGGGCTAGCAGGTTTCCTAATTTCGCTCGTTCTGATGCACGGAAGCAGTATTACCCCCGTCCATCGGAGTCTCATCGCATTGGCGGCTACCATCTTGCCGATGGTGCTCTTGGACTTGATCGTCCTTCGCGTGCACAAGCGTCCGTCCACCGGTCTCGTTTGGCCGCCGGTACGATCGCTGGACCCGATGGATCGTTCTGCGATCATGCGCGTCCTTGTCAAGCTGCTTGGACTAGCCGCTACCGTGTCGACCCTCGCAGTTTGCTATTGGCTGTTCCCTGTTTATCAAGATCGGTTCTACTGGCCTTTTTGGGCAGCACTGCGCGACGCCGGTCCCTGGCTCGCTATCGCCAGCGTGCCTTACTTCTTCTGTATCGATCGGCGAATGTACGAACCTCATGATGGCTACTGGCACTCCGGCATGGCCATACTGGGGAGGTTCGAGCGCGTCGACGGTGCGCTGCTGCGGCAACATGCGCTAGGATGGATCATCAAAGGCTTCTTTCTGCCGCTGATGTTTGTCTATCTAACCAACATCATCGGCGCAATCCTCGCCACATCATACGTAGACGGCTTTCTGTCGTTCTACCACCTCGTCTGGAATCTCTCATTCGCAGTCGATCTATTGTTTGCCACACTGGGTTACTGTCTGACTCTCCGCGTGATTGATAGCCAGATCCGCTCGGCCGATTCAACGTTCTTCGGGTTGGGCTGTTGCATTGATTTGCTACCAGCCATTCTCAGGCGTCCTCTTCCACCGCTATTTGGATTACCGAAGTGACTTTTCATGGATTGAATGGCTCAACGAGAAGCCGACACTTCAGGTGCTGTGGGGAGTGGCCATTGTTGCTCTGCTCACAATCCATGCCTGGTCAATACTGGTGTTTGGGTTTCGGTTCTCGAACCTGACGCACCGCGGCATCCTTACCCATGGGCCATTTCGGTGGACTAAACACCCATCGTATCTATCAAAGAATCTGATGTGGTGGATGATCTCTGTACCATTCATATCGAGTGCCGGCTTCGCCGAAGCGATTCGAAGCTGTCTGCTGCTACTTGGTGTCAATGCGATCTATTTCCTCCGCGCCAGGGCGGAGGAACGGCATTTGTCATGCGATCCCGATTATGTTGCCTACGCTCTATGGATAGAGCAGCGCGGCGTTCTCAGGTGGGTCGGACGTATCTGTCCGTTGCTGCAGTACAAGGAGAAAGTGCACACATCAGATCCAGTATAGGCGTGATACCAGCAAACCGTAGGCTGCTCGATTGTTGCGAAAGCAAAGATTGAAACTTCAACTACAAACTATCCCGGCCGGCTTTGTAGAGTCTGTCAGCCGCTGACTAGACTTATACGTCCAGAATTCGGGATTTACACGCCGGTGGCAGCACCCTCTGCCGCTCCTTCACCGTCACCGCCGTCTCCTTCACCGTCACCGCCGTCTCCTTCACCGTCGCCGCCGTCTCCTTCACCGTCGCCGCCGTCTCCATCGCCGTCGCCGCCGTCTCCATCGCCGTCGCCGCCGTCCCTGCCTCGGCTGCCGTCCCATCGCCGCCATCGGCACTGCCGTCAGCGCTGCCATCGGCACTGCCGTCAGCGCTGCCATCGGCACTGCCGTCAGCGCTGCCATCGGCACTGCCGTCAGCGCTGCCATCGGCGCTGCCGTCAGCGCTGCCATCGGCACTTCCGTCAGCGCTGCCATCGGCACTGCCGTCGGCACTGCCGTCAGCGCTGCCATCGGCACTGCCGTCGGCGCTGCCTCGGCACTACCGTCAGCGCTGCCATCGGCACTGCGCGTCACCGCGGTTCCCAGGTTCGTCGCTTTCAGGGCCGATCTGTGTTTGCGTTTCGTCGTCTTGTTCGGTTGTGACCACGACGGGAGCTTGTTCGGTTGTGACCACGTCGGGAGCGGTGATCCCGGCAGCGGGCATGGCCGTGAGAGCGGTCATGATTTGGTCACAGGCGCGGTCCGTTGCGTTGCTTCCGCTTCCGCCCAGCTCCGCACAGACGGCGGCCGCCACATCGGGAGGAAGCAGCTCGATCAGATCAGGAACCAGATGGCTGGACCGGAAATCGCTGATGAAGGCCAGCGCATCTTCTTTGGTGCCGGTAGTGATGGCCCTGTCGAAACCGTCCATTTCCGACATCTGCGCGAGAGGACCATTGACCCCGGCAATGAGAGCTAGGGCACCTACACCGAGGGGAACTCCAACTCGCAACAATTTGGCGTTTCTACTGCGGGCACGCATAGGCAATCTCCTAGAGCCAGCCGATGAGTGCCCCCGCCACATCACTGGTTCGGCCCGTATGATTAATTGTTTATTGCACTAAATTGTACGCCGAATTGATGAGATCTTCAATCACGACAGTGCGGGGCAATTTTGTACAGGCTTGTGTACAGTCTTGAAACACTACCCAACCATCGCAGGACAACCACGATCGCGGAAGAACCGGCATCGCGCGCAGTTGATCATTCGGTGTCTCAGTACCTAATGTGCCGGATGTTGCGGGACGACGCCTATATGTTGATTTCGCCTGCTGCGCTGCGGCGTCAGTGAGCCTGCAGCCAAAGGGTAGGTTGGATTATGACAACGGTGCATCGCTTCAATCCGACGGTCCTGCGTGAATACGATATCCGCGGCACCGTTGGGACGACGATCAACAGGGAAGATGCCTACGCTATTGGCCGCAGTTTTGGCAGCATCGTGGCGCGCCAAGGCGGGCAGCAGGTCTGCATAGGCTATGACGGCCGGCTGAGCTCACCCGAGTTGGAGGCGGCTGTCGTGGAGGGCGTCCGGGATTGCGGGCTGGAAGCCTGGCGCGCCGGCCTTGGACCTACCCCAATGCTGTACTTCGCCACGCTGACCCAGGGTGCGGCGGGCGGGATCATGATTACAGGCTCTCACAACCCGCCGGATCAGAACGGCTTTAAGATGATGCTGGGGAAATCGCCCTTTTACGGTACGGCGATCCAGGAACTGGGGCACATCGCTGCGGCCGGCGAATATGCTTCGGCGCCGAGGGGCCTGGTCGTCGAGCGAAGGGTGTTCGACGCCTATGTGCATCGACTGACGGCCGGTCTTACCGATGGCGCCGGCCAGGTGCGGCCATTGACGGTGGCGTGGGACGCCGGAAATGGCGCCGCCGGCGAAGCCATGACGGCGCTAACGAAGCAGCTGCCCGGCCGGCACATCCTGCTGAACGAAACGATTGACGGCAGCTTTCCCAATCACCACCCGGACCCCACCGTGCCGGAAAACTTGCGCCAGCTCATTGAGGCCGTTCGTGCCAATAGCTGCGATCTTGGCATCGCCCTCGACGGGGATGGCGACCGCATCGGGGTTGTTGATGGAACAGGACGTATCCTATGGGCCGATCAGATGATGATTCTGTTCGCGCGGGAAGTTCTGCTGTCGAGACCGCGATCGACGATCATCGCCGATGTAAAATCGAGCCAGACCCTCTTTGACGAGATCGAGCGCGCCGGCGGCACGCCTCTCATGTGGAAGACCGGCCATTCCCTTATCAAAGCGAAGATGATGGAAACTGACGCACCGCTCGCCGGTGAAATGAGCGGGCATCTCTTCTTTGCCGACCGCTACTACGGTTTTGATGACGCTCTTTATGCTGCTGTGAGGCTGATTGGTCTCGTTGGTAAGGCAGGCATCTCGTTGAGTGAAATGTACGATGCGCTCCCAATCGTGGTGAATACGCCGGAAATCCGACTACCATCAACAGAGTTGCGAAAATTTGCCGTGGTGGAAGAGATCAAAGCAGCAAGCGCGTGCTTCCGGCGCAGACATGAATTGCATCGACGGTGTGCGCGTACGGACGGATGACGGCTGGTGGCTGCTGCGGGCATCCAATACGCAGGACATTCTGGTGGTCCGCTGCGAGGCAACTAATGCTGCTGGCCTGGAGCGGCTGAAGGCAGCGGTAACCGCAGCGCTGCAAGCGGTCGGCGCAACGCCACCTTCATGGTAAGGATCTGTTGGACTGGATTGAAGGCGACTGCACTCGCCTCGTCATCCTATCGACCGGAAATCGTGGCGCAATGGCATCAAGTCACATTGGACGGTGGCTAATGCCAGGAGTTGGCAACTTTTCTGCGTACAACATTGTCAAAGATCTCCAAGCCTGGAATATCTTCGCCATTGATTTGCACCCTCGTAAGAACTGGAAGACCATAAACTGCATCGGTCTCGCCGCTGAACTCACAAGCTGCCCAACTTCTGATCGGCGTCTCGGACGGCGCGGCAATGTCAAACTTGATGTCAAGCAAGGATGCTTTGCCTTGCATCTGTTTCTGCAAGACCTCAACTCTTGTATACTTTCCCGAAGCAGGAAGATTCTTCAAAACAATCCCCTCGCAGAGCCGCAATTCGAGCGGACGACTCGCCTTTAGCCAGTAGAAGGCAACGTTCGCTGCAATCACGGCAACTACCATTGCCACAGTGACATTCGTTACCAATCGTCGCGTGATCACATTTATCCTTCCACGCCCGCTGTCGACTAGTTTGTGATGCCAGCCCCCAACCTCCCAGCGATCATGTCACTATTGATAATGATGGAATAGCCTGCATCTCCAGGCTGCGAACTCCTCCGAATCCGGAACTACCCAAGGGCAGGAAACGCATCGTCGATCCCCCTCCATGGTTCCCTAGCCCTTGAATTTGCTGCAGAAACCCGGGTTTGTTGGACGACGCCCGCGGGGTGCTCGCAGCGACTTGGCACCCGTTAAGATCTGTTGTATTTTCAAGTGCCTATAAGGGTGACCACACAATGCTCTTTGAGTGGTGCCCCAATAATACAAGACAGATGCTCACTGTTCGTGTGGGTATGAGGAGGCCTCAAGATGGTCAAGTTAGCGTTGATCCTGAGCTTAATCGCATCTTTGGCTACAGTCAGTGCTGCCAATTTCTGGCCGGTCATAAAGCAGATAGTAGCTACGGCTACTCACTCCGGCGGTGGTGGCGGCGGCGGCCAGTGTTCCTGACCCGTTGATGTTGCGGGAGGGTATTGGGTCCCAACTCACGAAGGCATAAGCCTTGCGTCGGGAGTAGCTCCATTCATGGAGCGCCTAGCTCACTGCTCTCCGTAACGTGGTGTCGGAAGCCGTTTGTCAGCATTTCCATGAGCGTAGCGTTGTCAATTGTCGACTCCGCTAAGAGCTCCTTCAGCTTCCGGTTCTCGTCCTTGAGGCCCCTCAGATTCCTGGCCCCGGATATTTCCATGCCGCCGAACTTGGAGCGCCACTCGTAGATGGTGCGTCACTGACGCCATGATCGCGGCGTAACTCCGCGGCAGAGAACCCGGCTTGGTGTTCCTTCAAGACCCCGATGACCCGCTGATCGGTAGGCATCCTCTTGCGCTTTGTCCGTCTCCCACCTGAACAACGGACTCCGACCGATTACCGGGAGCGCTGTAGGGGAACAGGTCAGAATATGTCACGGTCGAGCCTGGGCTGGCGGTGGCGCCAGCGAGGAATCGGCCGCGGCGTCTTTTGACGCCGGTGTCCCGATTTGTGGCGAGGCTGCGGTTTTCTGAAGTGTGGGAGTGGATGGCTTAAATCTGTAGAACGGGTCACGTCTATAGCACCGTGGACACAAGCCGTAGGGTGCACCGGTGTAGTCTCTCACAATTGTAAGGGAGTAGTATCCGCAGTAGGTGCAGGCATGGTTCATGTGGACGTCCTTCCAGCCGTCGTTGCCTAGGTTGGGCAATCTTTGAAATCCAGCGCCTTCAGGACTTCTATAACGGCCTTCTTGATCCAACGAAGTGACCGCAAGAATAACTCACATGACGCAATTCTCATACGTCATTGTTAGGTTTCTCGCCGGTTCTTATTCTCGGAATTGAAACACCGCTAGTTCTCAGAATTGAAACACGCCAAATCTTGTTGGCGAATGCACCCTGTGCTTTCATGTCTGCATGGATCAGGACATTGACGGCGCCGCGCACAAGCTCCAGGCGGCGCTGGTTCAGGGCTGGCATGACCTCGACAGAGGTTTTCCCGAATCCTATGTCGAGGCGTGTCAGCGCTGGTTTGCAGGCCTCTCCGAAGAGGACCGGTATGTTGCTGATGCCGCCGTAGCGGCCTTCGAACGATATGATGAAGCAGAAGCAGAGAAGATCGCCGCGGGACTGCCTGTCGCTCCTCGCTGTCCATTACTGGTCGGCTGGAGGAAACTGAGGGCAATTCCTTTATGACCGAACCCAGCGAGCCAGGCGACAAACTACAAGCGGCGCTCGTGGATGACCTGAAACCTCATCCAAAACAAACCGGCAGGTCCGGATACTGCTGCTCCCGCCTGCAATCCCCCTGCTCTGCCGAACTATTCCTCTGATCCACTGGCAGTGACTGATGAAGACGTTAGCCGGCGCGCCACGCAACTGATTGCGCAGTGCTTACGGCGCCAGCCGCGAACCGGACTGCGGCCAATGCGGACCTACGAATGCACGTACGGGCCGAAATGTCGGCGTTAACCATACATACGTCCGCGCTGTGCTTGGTTGATCGAAGGCTTTTGGACTAGATTGGGTAGTAGTTCGGAACAATAGAATATCTGGCGGCAAGGGTTGGCGTGGTCCCCGCGACCTTCAATCCTCGACCAGAAATGCGGGTGGAATGGCGATCGCTCTCCCCAAGCTTCGGGATGCGCTTTCAGGTGCCTTGCGCGGCAATGCTCATGCCCTGTCCGAGCGCGAGCTATCCCAGACAATCAACTTCGCACGGATAGCGCTAATCGTCGGATTAGTGTTTCTGCATTACGACTTATTCCCCAACTCGCGCTCCTCGCCGTTCCGCGGAATCGACACCGAGCACCATCAGATCGCGACCTTCGTAAACAGTTTTGTCCTGTTTTTCTTCTTCAGCGTCGTGCCATTGCTCAGCATGGTCTCCGGTTGGCTCTTCTTCTCGTTCGCGTCCGACCCTCGGCCCAACCCACGGGACGCCCTTGCGCCACCGTATCCGCCGACGCTTCGTTTCCCTTTATCTGCCTCTGGTATTCTGGAACGCGCTGTTCCTGGGGATATTGCTGCTAGTCTATCTCGCTAACCCAGGCTATTCGCTACTCCACCAGATCAACATCGATCTCGAGACGGCTGGCATCTGGCAATACGTCAATGCCGTGTTCGGCCTCGACGAGCCACCCCGTCGGTTTTCAGTTTTGGTTCGTGCGCGACTTGTTCGTGACGGCGCTCGTGAGCCCACTGCTGTGGGCATTGCTGCGTTATGCACCGCTCGCCGGCGCGGTTGCGCTCGGGGCGGTCTGGATCACCGATCATGATCTCTGGATATTCTTCCGCACGGACGTGGTGTTCTTCTTCTATCTCGGCGGGCTCGTGCGGATGCGCCGTGTGCCGTTGGAAATCGGTTGGAATGTGACGATTGCCCTCATTGCGCTGTATGTGGCGCTTGTGGCGCTGCGCACACTGGCACCATATGTGATCGACGGCGCGCCAGCACTGCTTGACTATTCAACCCGTGCAATGAGGCTAGTCGGCGTGCTCGCCTGCTGGGGTTTGATCACGCGCGTCGCGCCGACGCGATTTGGCGCAAGGGTCGCACGCTATGGCGGCCTCGCCTTCTTCCTGCATGCAGCGCACTTTCCCCTGCTCGCGGAAGTGAAGATATTGCTGTGGGACTTGGTGCCGGAACCGACCGACAGCTGGATGATCGCGCACTATGCGGTCAGCGTGGCTGCGACAGTGGTGATCGGGGTCAGTGTCGGGATGTTGCTCGCGCGCTGGAAACCTCATTGGTTCGCGATGCTGAATGGGGGTCGCCTGTTGGGGTGACTACAGTAAGTGTTTCGAGTGGACCTCCACTGGAAGTCGGAACATGGATCGATTGCATCCCCCAAATCCTTAGACACGGTCTCATTGAATCTCCGAATCGGGAGACCCAGTCAGCATGTAGTTTGTGATGGCGCCAGTTCCTTGGAGCGGGACGGGGAGGACTTCGCCAATAGATCGAGCACGAGGTCCGCAGCCTCCTCACAGGCTTTGTCGATCAAGGGCAGCTCTGCCGGCGAAAATGAACTCAGGACGTACGAACTCACCTGGTCCTTCTGCTCCGGTCGCCCTACACCGATCCTCACGCGACGGACCTCATCGGTCGTAAACGACTCAAGGACCGAGCGGACGCCTCGATGGCCACCATCGCCGCCTCGCATCCGCGCTCGCACGTCACCAGGCGGCAGATCGAGATCATCATGGACTATTATGCACTCGGCTGGCCCAAATCCGAGCTGCTGGCCAAGTTGCACCAGTGAAGTCCCGCTGGAATTCACTTTGGCCAGCAGCTTGACGAGATAAACGCTCTGGCCCTGATGCTCGAGCCGGGCCACCAGCGCGCGCTTGTAGTCGACCCAATCGCCACCAAGCGATCGCATGAGAGAGTCGAGCACCCGATGACCGATGTTGTGTGGTGTCCGCTCGTAGTGCGCGCCAGGATTACCCAGTCCTACGACAACCTGAGGGGGATGTGCTGATGTTGCAGGATGACGTACCGCGGAAGCGCCAGCGATGGGAGTAGGTCGTCCCAAGGAGTCCTCGACGATCGTTCCCAGGTGATTGGACTCGGATCCCTTGAGGAGTACCAGATCGCCAGGCCGCAACAATTCGCGCAGATAGTCGCAGGCCGCCTCCTTGGAATAGAAGGCCTGTAGCGCTTCATCCTCGGGATGGCGTCTTGCCTTCAAGCATTTTGACGCACGGTGTCCCACGAACACCACGTGGTCTGCCACCTCCAGCGCTTGCCGCGCTACGGAGACGTAAGTTCGCTCCGGCTTGCCTGAATAGTCCGAAATTGTCCCCATCACGATGGTCTTGCGGGGCGCTTGTGCCTGCTTCATGAATTGCAGGACGGTGGGTATCGTCCAGAGTGGCGCTTTCGCATCGTCCACAATGAATGTTACTCCGTCGGAGCGTATCACTGGGTTCATCCTACCCTCGAACGGCGGGACCGTACTCACCGCCTGAACGGCTTTGGCGAGCGGGACTTGCATTGCAATCGCGCCTGCCAGGGCCGCAAGCACCGAGGGCACCCAGTGTGCGCCGCAAAGCTGCGTGCTAACGCGGTGGGATTCGCTCTGGTAATGAACGGTGAAAGACAGTCTCTGGGGCCAGCTGGCCTCAACACCATCCGCGCGTACCATTGCATCCGGGCTCATTCCGTAGGAGATGATCCGCCCGGCATGTCGCGCTTGCATCGCGCTTACATGCGGATCATCGATATTCAAGACGGCCGTGCCATGTGGCGGCAATGCCGACACCAATTTGCCTTTCTCAGCGGCAATCGCCTCTATACTGCCATACGAACTCAAGTGTTCCTTGCCGATGGCGGTTACCACGGCAATTTGTGGTCGTGCCAAACCGATGGAAACTTCGAGCGGAATGCGCCCCTCACGAGTGGACAGTGCAATCTCCATGACGCAGAACTCGTGCCAAGGCCTGACGCGGAGAACGGTTCTGGCCAAGCTGGGCGGGCGATTGTAATTGCCGATGCTCCTCAGACCACGGAACTGCGTCGCGAGTATCGCGCCAAGGATCTCCTTAGCGGTGGTCTTGCCGCAGCTGCCGGTCACACCGATGAATATCACGCGGCTTAACAGCGATCTGTACATCGGGGCCAACAGAAGGAGTGCCCAGCGAGCAGCAGGACGGATGAAGCGCCGCAAAGTGGCGCCTAAAGACCGCAGAGAATTCGCAGCAGAGGTGCTCAGCATATCAGGATAGACATCAACAAATCCTTCGCCATCGGCTCGCAGGGCAGCGCACCAAATACAAGCCGACCCGAACTACCTTGTATAATCTGGCATTCCCACCTTTGCCGCAAGTCAGACAGCCAGAACACATGCAAACTAGCCTTGTGGAGACCGAACATTTATCAGTCCCTGCTGACGCGAACCGAGAAGTCATTGCTCCTCATACACAATTGCGCCCATGGCGTGTAGGCAACGGCGGATGGAAGGAAGCCACATGCAACATGCATGCAGCTACTGCTGATACTGCTCCCTATCTATTGTAAGGGATTACACCGGCGCACCCAATGGCATGTGTCCACGGTGCTATACACGCGACCCGTTCTATTGATTTAAGCCTGTCAGTCGGCCAATCGAGAAAGCTGCGGTGTCCCCATTAACGGCTAGAACTGCGTCAGGAGACACTGCGGCCGATTCATTGCTGGCGCGACCGCCAGCGAAGTAGCGCCACCTCTGTGTCGGCCGCGGAATGTATCGGCCGAACTCTGTTGCCAACAACGTTAAGTCGCGCTCACGTGACCAGTTCCAACAACGACCACGCAGAGATTAGAGATTATTGAGCCGGTGTCATGACCGCGGTGCCCGCCGCTGCGGTGCTATTGGTGTATGCACCAACGCCGCCAAAAAAGGTCCGCGTCCGCTTCGGTCATGAAATAGAACCTAGCAAAAGCGTGCGCCGCTTCGCCGCGGTTCTGCTCGACGTGGCTGTAGTGCGCCCATTGATCCGGCTCGACGTTCGCACCGCACCATTCAACCATTTGGCTCAACCGTACGCTTAGCAAGTCGGGCGATACGGGAACATCGACACGGAACGGGCACAGAGCCTCGGCTTCTCGTTTCTGAAGCTGATGGTAACGAGCCATACAGGAATCATGGACCCGATTCGCGCGTGCCAAAGTGAAAACTTGGTAATGTTGCAAAATTGCACGCAAGGCACACAACAGTCCGGCGGAATGATGCGCGCTAGACTCCCTTTCCAGGTCGTGCTTCGATATCAACATGGTCCCCGATCCATCAAACGACGCTACGCAAAAGCTGTGGGCAAAGAAGAAAAGAACGGCCCGATGCGAAACTTGCTGAAACATCTACTAATCTGGATTGTGGCCGGTCCGCTGGGTGTTCTGCCGCTGGTAGCCAGGGCGGAGGATTATGCGGGTATCGTCGTCGATGCCCAAAACGGTGCGGTGTTACAGTCCGTTAATGCCCATGCCCGCTGGTATCCGGCGTCCCTCACAAAAGTGATGACGGTCTATCTGACGCTCGAAGCGGTTGAAGCCGGGACTCTCAAATTTGACGAAGAATTGACAGTCTCGACGCACGCGGCATCGCAGCCGCCAACCGAGTTGGGCATTGGTGTCGGCGACAAGATCTCGGTCGAGCAAGCAATCCTTGCGGTGATCCTGCGTTCCGCCAACGATGTCGCGGTGGTGCTGGCGGAACGAGTCGGCGGGAGCGAAGAGGCATTTGCCAAGTTGATGACCGCCAGAGCCCGGCAGCTGGGCATGGCACGCACCCAGTTTCGCAACGCCACCGGCCTGCCCAATCCCGATCAGACTACAACAGCGCGTGACATGGCTGTACTCGGCATAGCACTGTTGGAAAGATTCCCGCAGCACTATCATTTCTTTTCGGCTAGGAACTTCACTTATGCGGGGCAAAACTTCGGCACTATCAACGGCATCCTCTCCCGCTATCCCGGCGCCGATGGGATCAAGACCGGATTCACCTGCGGTTCCGGTTACAACCTGCTGGCCTCTGCAGTGCGGGATGGACGGCGACTCGTCGGCGTGGTTCTCGGTGGCGTGAGCAATGAGGCACGTCATAGCGAGATGATCGTCTTGCTCGACAAGGCCTTCGCCACGGCCTTGGCTGATTCTGGCGATGAAACATTCCTGGCCGGGTTTCGGCCTGCCCTCGATGACGCCGGATCGCCGCCGCCGTTTCAGCTATCCTCCATGCAATGCAACATTGGCGTCGGCACCAGTGGCACAGAAGCATCGCTGGGTGGCCCCCATGGCGGTTGGGGCATCATCTTCGGATCTTTCCCCGAGAAAGCGCAAGCACAGGCCGCTGTCGGTCAGGCGCAGCAATTGCTCCGCAGTTTGGTGAGCGCTGGCCGGCCTGAGGTCCTCTCGCACAACGGGGAAGGTTTTCGCCGTTACAACGCATTGATCGTCGGCCTCTCGCAGAAACAAGCGATCATGGCCTGCAAGCATCTCTGGAGCATCGGCAACTATTGCCTAACGATCAATTCGAAGACGCTAAACAATCCGAATGCGGCTTGGCGATAAATCGTTACGCTGTATTCGATGCGACTCCCGTGCTGGTATGTGGCCTACTGCAGCAAGCAGTTTCGCGTCTGGTCAAAACGTGAAACAAAGGAGGACTGTGCGGCCTTAATACTGGATGTGGCGAGATCGGGTGTCGCCTTTAGGCTCAATAGCGGTGTTCCCTGTTCGGCATCTAGGGAATTCCCAAAATAGACGAACAAAATTGGCTGCTTTCGTGCGCCAAAATCGGCTAGCAAGCCGAATCCTAAGAAGATTCCCTGTACTTCCCCTGTACAGCAGCGAATCGGCTAGCGGACAATGGTTCGCAGATGACTGCGCCCTCCGCCATTTGCATTCTCACGCACCATCGGGGCAGCGCCGAACTTCGGCGTCGGCATGTATTCCGCAGCCTTCGCTGCCGTATCAATTGCCGCCCTTGCGCAGTTCGATGAGCTTCCCATAGGTCTCGCGAAATCGGCGGTAGCCGGCGTCGTAAAGCGCCCTGTTTGACGCGTTCGGCGAGACGACTTCCCCCTGTGTCACGAAGTTGGTCACGCCATGCCAGTCGGTCGTGGCCCCCGTGCCGATGGCGGCCACCCATGCCGCGCCCAGGCAGGACCCCGGATGGCCCGTCAAGCGCTGTATCGGCATTTGCAGGATATCGGCAACGATCTGCATCCAGAATCTCGAATTCGAGCCGCCATCCGACGCCATGTATCGCGTTGTTGCGTGGCCCATATCGTTGAGAACTTCGATATGGTGGCGGAAGGCATAGCCGAAGCTCTCCAAGAGGGCCCGCCAAACATGCGGCGGTCCGTGATTGAAGCTCAGACCAAGAATTGAACCCCGCGCATAGGCGTCGTGAATGGGGGTTTTTTCGCCGAGGAAGTAAGGGATCACGTGAACGCCATCGGCGCCGGCCGGCGTTTCAGCCGCCAAGAGATCGAGATGCTGGTGAATCGTAAGTCCGGCGCTGGCGGCGGCGGCCTGTTCTCCGGTGGCGAATTTCGCCGCGAACCAATTGAGCGCCGAGCCGCCGGACGCCATGCATCCATTCGGCACGTAGAGCCCGGGGATCAGATGATAATCAAGAAACATTCGGGGATCGGGCGCAATTCTTTCGGTTGCAACCAGGATATCGGCTGAACCGCCAAATTTCAGCAGCACGTCGCCGCTCTTGGTAAGTCCGGCGGCGAAAGCTGACGCGATCAGATCGGCGACGCCGCCGACCACCGGCACGCCTTCAGGCAAACCCGTCGCGGCAGACGCCGCGGCGGTCACCCGGCCCAGGATCGCATGGGAGGCAATCTTCGGCGGCACCGCCTCGGGAGGAATATGGGCAAGCTTGATGAGGCGATCGGAAAGGGCATGAGTCGAGATGTCGACAAATCCGGCCTCCAACGCCCAATTCTGTTCGACGGCGCGTTCTCCGGTCAGGCGGTAGTTGATGTAATCGTAGGATCCAAACACCGTGGCGATCCTGCCGAAGATTTCCGCTTCGTGCTTTTCCAGCCAGCGGAGCTTGCAGCCGACGAGCTGCTGGTTGATGCCGTTTGCGGCAATACGAATGAAATCCGCTTCGTCGATATCCCTGGCAAAATCCGCCACTTCGGCGGAGCAACGCCCGTCGCTCTGTTGAATCGAAGGCCGCAGCAGCTCGCCGGATTTATCGAGAAGCACGACCGCCGGGAGCATGCCGGTAACGCCGATGCCCGAGACATCCCGTGCGGTCACGCCGGCCTGGGACAGGACGTCCGGCACGAGGGCGCAGACATTCGCCCACCATTGATTAGGATCCTCTTCCGCCCATCCCGGATGGCGGGAGGACAAGGTCACCGGCCTGGAAGCAATCGCCAAGACCCGGTCGGGCAGCCCGATCAGGATTCCGATCGTGGACGTCGTGCCGATGTCCAGCCCCAGAAAATAGCCCATGCGCCTCCGCCAGAGTCCGAATTCTCGCTGTGCGACCCTAGCGTAGAGGAACTGGGCGGCAACCCCCTCAGCCCCGCCGCTTGAAGTACTGCACCGCGCGCTCGTGCCGTTCCGCGGCCTGGCGCGTGGCGAAGGTGCCGAGGTTGCGGCGCTTGCCGGTCTTCGGATCGGTCTTGCGCGAGTAGAGCCGGTACTTGCCCGATGGCAGTTTCCTGATCACGTGCGTGATCTCCACATCGTTCCGTCACTTACAAAAGGCACGGAGAGAACGACAGTTCCCGAGCAGGCCTTACGTCCCCGCAGCCTCCTCCACGATCCATTGCCGTAACAGCAGCACCTCCGGCCGTACATTCGACAGGCCGATCGGCGTCAGCAGGAAATGCGCCTGCTCGACCGGCAGTTCCAGATCGAACGGCTGATGCAGCGGCAGCGATCTCCACCGCGCGCTGCGCGTAGGGGCGCAGCACGATCGTCGCGCCGGCGCTCGCCGCCGAGCAGCACCGCGGCGACGGAATTGTCGACGCGCAGGGCCTTGCTCGGCTGCGGCATCGGCAGGCCGATCTCGCGGAAGGCCTCGGTCCAGTGGTTCTCATGGCCGACCACATGGATCAGCCGAGTCTCCGCGATCTCCAGCAGCCGCTTTCCCGCGCTGCCCCGCTGCGCCACCTCGCGGTTGCAGACGATGACCGAGGGCTGGTGCCACAGCCGCTCCGCCTCATAGCCGGCCCAGGCGCCGCTGCCGAAGCGGATGTCGATGTCCGTGGCCTCGTCCGGCTGCGCATCGGCCCAGATGGTGGAGAGGATCAGGATCTCGATCCCCGGATATTCAGCCTGGAAGCGCGGCAGCCGCGGCGCCAGCCACAGGCGTCACGAAGGACACCGGCGCCCGCACGGTGATCGAAGTCATGCCGCTCTGGCCGAACAGCTTGGTGGTCGCCGCCGACAGGTTCTCGAAGGTCCGCCGCACGTCGGGCAGATAGGCGGCGCCCATCTCCGTCAGCCGCAGGCCGCGGGCGAGGCGCTCGAACAGCGCATGGCCCAGATGCCGCTCCAGGGACCGCACCTGATGGCTGATTGCCGTCGAGGTCAGGTTCAGGTCCGTGGCCGCCTTGGCGAAGCTCATATGGCGGGCGCTGGTCTCAAACGCCCGGAGCCAGTTCAGGGGTGGCAGGCGATAGGTCATGCTGAGGCCCAAGAAAACTTAGGTCTTGGCAGCATAAAGCTTCGCTTGCGTTTATGCACCTATCGCACATATGCTCTGATTTCAGTAGAAAAAAGATAATAAGCGCTCACGGGTCGCTATCAACCGGCCGCGGGGCGCCCCCAGGGCCAGGCAATTACCGACGACATGCGGATCGCGCGTCTCGAGACTTTCAGCACCCGATTCATCGGCTTCGTCCGCGTGACCACTGACAATGGCGCTGAGGGCTGGGGCCAGCTTTCCACCTACAATTCGGATATCAGCGCCCAGGTGCTGCACCGGCAGGTGGCGCCCTATGCCCTGGGTGCCGACATCTTTCCCATCGATCCGCTGCTCGACCGTATCGAGGAGAAGGAACACAAATTTCCCGGCTCCTACATGAAGCGGGCGATGGCGGGCCTCGATACCGCGCTTATGGGATTTGCGGGGCAAGATCGAGCGCAAGCCTGTCGTGGAGCTGCTGGGCGGCCAGCCCGGCAGGCTGCGCTGCTATGCCTCCTCGATGAAGCGCGACATCACGCCCGAGGACGAGGCGGCGCGCTTTCTGCCGGCTGCGCGACAAGCAACGGCTTCGACGCCTTCAAATTCCGCGTCGGCGCGGAATGCGGCCACGATATCGACGAATGGCCCGGCCGCACGGAGGCTATCGTGCCGGCGATCCGCCGCGCGCTCGGGCCCGAAAGCAGCGCTGCTGGTGGACGCCAACAGCGGCTTCTCGCCGGCGCGCGCCATCGAGGTGGGCCGCCTGCTGGAAGCCGAAGGCATCGAGCATTTCGAGGAACCCTGTCCCTATTGGGAGCTGGAGCAGACCAAGCAGGTGACGGAGGCGCTGGATGTCGCGGTCACCGGCGGCGAGCAGGATTGCGAGCTGCCGGTCTGGTGGCGCATGTGCCGGGAGCGGGTGGTGGATATCGTGCAGCCGGATGTGCTGTATGTCGGCGGCATCTGTCGCGCGCTGCGGGTCGCCGCCATGGCCCAGGCGGCCGGCCTGCCGGTTACCCCCCATGCGGCCAATCTGGGATTGGTCACGCTGTTCACCATGCATCTGCTGCCGGCACTGCCAAACGCCGGCAAATACCTGGAGTTCTCCATCGAGGAGGCTGACTACTACCCCTGGCAATATGGGCTGTTCCGCAACGATCCCTACCGCGTTGAGGACGGCTGCGTAACCGTCCCCAGCGAGCCCGGCTGGGGGGTGGAGATCGAGCCGGAATGGCTGGCTCGCTCTGCCTACCAGGTCAGCGAGGCGGCATGATCCGGCCGGCGGCTCACCAAACATTCACTTGCCAGCCCTTGGCCGGCGAGATGATCATGACAAACTGGGCCGGCGGGCGCGCCGAAAGCGACGCCGTTAACCAAACAAAAATCGCGGCGGGCAGCGGCCGGACGTCGGTCCAAGCCCGAACCAACAAGAATAAGTAAACAGGCTAGGCAACAACTGAGGAGAGGAGATTACGCCATGACCAAACTGACTAACGGCCAGCGCGGCGCGCGGGCCACCGTATTCTGCGGCACGGGCCAGCCGCCGCACCATCCTGAAAAGCGCCCTTGCGTTGGGCGCCGTCGGCATCGTTGGCGCCGATGCTGTCGCGCAATGCTTTCTCGTCGTCGGGTGAAGTGAACTGGTTCACCTGGGAGGATTACGCGCCGCAGCCGCTGCTCGACAAATTCACCGCCGAGAGCGGCATCAAGGTCAACGTTACGACCTATTCGTCCAACGAGGACTGCCTGAACAAGCTGAAGGCGGCCGGCGGCAGCGGCTGGGATCTGACGTCGCCGTCGATTGCCTGGGTCTCTGCGCATATCGACCAAGGCAGCTTGGCGCCGATCGACGAATCGAAGCTCCCGAATCTCAAGCAGGTGCAACCCAGCTTCCTGGAGCAGTCGAAGCAGCTCGGCGCCACGAAGGATGGCAAGTACTATGCGCTGCCCTATGACTGGGGCACGGAGGCGCTCGCCTACAACACCGAGAAGGTGCAGCTCGAGTATGGCAAGGCGTCGTTCGGCGATTTGTGGAAACCGGAACACAAGGGGCTGATGCTCAGCCGCCAGCGCTCCTCGATGCTGGTGACCGGCCTCTGGATGGAGACCACCGGCGATCTGCCGCCGGGCACCATGCGCAAGGCGTATGATGACGAGACCGCCTTCGATCTGGGTTACGGCAAGGCGGCGGAGTATGTCGTCGCCAACAAGGCGCAGATCCTCAATTGGTGGAAGGGCACGGCGGATACGCAGTCGGGCTTCGAACAGGACGGCGCCGTCATCGGCCATACCTGGGACGGTCCGATATTCCAGCTGAAGAATCAGGGCAGGCCCTATAACTACCTGGCGCCTACCGAAGGGGCGCTGAGCTGGATCGATTCGATTGCCTTGACCTCTGGAGCGGCCAACTTGGAGCAGGCCTACGCCTTCATGAACTGGTCATTCCAGCCTGAGGTGGGCGGAGTCGTCTCCGACGCCACGACCTACAACTCAGTGGTCATCGGCTTCGACAACTTTGTCACCGATAGCTTCAAGAAGAACTTCGCCGACGCCTATCCCGGCGATGCCATCGCGAAGCTGTGGGTGCAGGGCACGGAGCGCCCCTGGTTCCTGGAGAAGCGCCAGGCGCTGGCGGACAAGATCTCCGCGGCCTAAGCGCGGTACTGGAGTTCCCGTGGCCGGTGTTGAAACCCGGCCACGGGATGCTCTACGCTGGCCGCGCGTGAGTCCCCATGGACGAATGACCTGCAGTTCATCGATGTCGTGAAGCGCTTCGGCAGCTTTACCGCCGTGCGCAATCTCAATCTCACCATCAAGCAGGGCGAGTTCTTCTCGTTCCTGGGGCCGTCGGGATGCGGCAAGACCACCATCCTCCGCATGATCTCCGGCTTTATCGAGCCGAGCGAAGGCGATATCCGCCTCGGCGATCCCGCTCTCTGGCCGGCCTCGGCCCCAATGTGCGGCCGACGGCGCTGATCTTCCAGAATCTGGCGCTGTTTCCGCTGATGTCGGTGGAAGAGAATATCGGTTTCGGGCTGGAGGTGCGCGGCGTGCCGCTGGCCGAACGGCGGCGGAAGGTCGATGCCATGCTCGACCTGATCGCGCTGCCCGGCTATGCCAGCCGCCGCATCGACGAATTGTCCGGCGGCCAGAAGCAGCGCGTGGCGATCGCCCGCGCGCTGGCCGTGGAACCGGAAGTGCTGCTGCTGGACGAGCCGCTGTCGGCGCTGGACCTGAAGCTGCGGCAGCATATGCGCGCCGAACTGCGCGCCATCCAGCAACGCACCGGCGTCACCTTCGTCTACATCACCCACGATCAGAGCGAAGCGCTGGCCATGTCCGACCGCGTCGCCGTGATGAGCCAGGGCCGGATGGAGCAGGTCGGCGTCTCCGCGGAGATCTACAACAATCCGGCGACCGCCTTCGTCGCCTCTTTCGTCGGCGAGAACAATCTGTTCGACGGACGCATCGTCGCCGTCAGCAACGGCGAGGCGCAGATCGAGACGGCCTTCGGCAGGCTGACCGGCGCCAATCCCAGTGGCCTGAAGGCAGGCGACGAGGGGCTGCTGTTCGTGCGGCCGGAGCGCTTGCGGCTGCAACCGCCGTCGGGCGGATTCTACAACACCATCGCCTCGACAGTGCTGGGCGAGGTTTTCGAGGGCATACTCGTCAATATCAGCCTGGCGAACCCGTCCGGCACGCCGGTGACCCTGACCATGTCGAACGACGGCGAGGTGCCGGAGATCCGCGAGCAAAGCCGGATCGAGGTGCATTTCGCCGCCGATGACGCGCGCATCCTGCCGCGGGCGGAAACCGCCCATGGGTGAGACGCTCAACCGCTTCGGCCGCGCCGGCATCGCCTTCATTTTCGGCTCGGTAGCGGTCTGGATCCTGCTGCTGATCCTGATTCCGCATTTGATGCTGCTCGACTACGCCTTCCATGCGAATCCGGGTTCGGTCAACAAGGGGCTCGTGGGCGACGGATTTACCCTCTATTCCTTCGGGCCGCTGTTCGATCCCAAGGATGATCTCGCCTTTCAGACCTTTCTCCGTACGCTGCTGACCAGCGGCGTCATCACCATCATGTCCCTGATAGTCTGCTATCCCATCGCCTACTATCTGGCGAAAGTGGCCACGGCGAAATGGCTGCATATCCTGATGCTCTGCCTGCTGGTGCCGTTCTGGGTCAATGAAGTGCTGCGCGCCTATGCCTGGCGCACGCTGATGGCAAGGCAGGGGCTTTTGAACCAGCTGCTGATCGCCATGGGCTTCGAGCCCTTCGAGTTCTTCAATTACGAGCTGCCGATCCTCGACGCCAACATCGCGCTCTTCGTCGGCCTGGTCTATTCCTACATCCTGTTCATGGTCTTTCCGATGTTCAACGCCATGGAGAGCCTCGACCGCAATCAGGTCGAGGCGGCGCGGGATCTCGGCGCCTCCTGGGCGCGGGTGCACCGGCGCATCGTGATTCCCCATGCCAAGCCGGGCATCGCGTCGGGCTGCATCGTCATGTTCATGCTCTGCGCCGGCTCTTTCATCGTGCCGGTGCTGTTGGGCGGCAAATCCAGCTTCTGGTTCACCCAGGCTATCGAATCGCAGTTCTCGGTGCTGAACTGGAACGGCGGCTCGGCCTATGCGCTGGTGCTGGAATTGGTCTGTCTCGTATTCGTCGTGGTGATGATGCGGGTCTTCCGCGTCACCCTGCGCGATATCGCGCGCTAGGCGGCGGCCATGGGCAATTACGACAGCCTGCTGAAATGGTCGATCCGAGGCTATCTGGGAATCTTTCTCGGCTATCTGCTGTTTCCGCTGCTCTACCTGATGCTGCTGGCCTTCAACACCAGCCGCATTCCCACGCACCGGAACTTCCAGTTCACGCTCTCCTGGTTTAGCGAGGCCTGGAACGATCAGCGCATGTTCGACGGGCTCTATATGAGCATCCTGATTGCCGTCTTCGTAGTCGTGCTGTCGGTGGCGCTCGGCCTCGGCGGGGCCCTGGCGCTGACCCGGCTGCAGATCAGGGGCAAGGCCTTGCTCTACGCTGTGCTGGTGTCGCCGATCCTGGCGCCGGGGATCGTGCTCGGCATCTCCACCTTCATCTTCTGGAGCCAGCAGGTCGGCCTGCGCGCCTCCTGGTGGACGGCGGTGCTGGCGCAGTCCAGCTTCATAGCGGCCTACTGCATGCTGATCTTCATCGCCCGGCTGCAGCGCTTCGATACCACGCTGGAAGAGGCGGGGCTCGACCTGGGCGCCAGCCCGCGCCAGGTATTCTGGCGCATCACCGTGCCCTATATGCGGCCGGCGCTTCTCTCCGCCGCCGGCCTCGCCTTCCTGCAATCCTTCGAGAACTACACCACGACCTATTTCGCCATCGGCGCGGAGCAGACCTTCGCCATCTTCATCGCCAATAAGGTGCGCCAGGGCGTGACGCCGGCCGTCAACGCGGTCGCCGTCGTGCTCGTCGTCACCACCGTGGCCATCGCCATCGCCGCCGAGATCCGCCGCCGCAATGCGGCGAGCCGCGCGATGGAAGCAGCCCGGCTCGCCCAGCAGGCGGATGTGGAGATGGCGGGCGGCCTCCGTCCGCAGGAAGCCGCCGCGCAGTAGACAAGAAGCCGGCCGTTACTTGCGCAGCGCATTGCGTCCGCCGGCGATCCGGTTGTTTGCCCGGCAACCCGAGCGCTTTCTCCCCCTGTTTGGGGGGAGCGGCATTCAACGGTATCGTTTAGGCTGACGCGTCCCTCGGTGAATGATCGCCAGGCAGTTCGCGTCGAGGGCGGGAGCAGCCTATGGCATCCGGCGAGAGTTCCGGAGTGAAGTTTTTTGCGGAGGTCGTGGATCATGCCGATGGATGTCTCGAAGCTGCAGCCGGAGATGAAAAAGAAGCTGGCCGAGCTGTTGAAGAATTGCCGCGACAAAGGCATTGAGATGCGAGCCTCCGACGGCCTAAGGACGCCGTTGGAGCAGGCCAAGCTCTGGCGCCAATCGCGGTCGTCGGAGCAGATCAACGCGAAGATCAAGCAGCTTCAGGATGCCGGCGCGATCTATCTGGCCGGCGTGCTCAGCGCGATCGGCCGGCAAGCCGGGCCGGATGTCACCGGCGCCATTCCCGGCTATAGCTGGCACCAATGGGGCGAGGCAGTCGACTGCTTCTGGCTGGTCGAAGGCAAGGCCGAATGGTCGCTGACACGGAAGGTCGGCGGCCTTAACGGCTATGTCGTCTATGCCAATGAAGCGGAGAAGCTGGGACTCACGGCCGGCGGCCACTGGCCGCGCCGCAAGGATTGGCCCCATGTTCAGTTGCGCAGCGCCAATGGTCCCAGCGATGCCATGACGCTCCTGCAGATCGACAAGGAGATGCAGAAGCGGTTCGGCTGACGTTTGCGGCGCCCCGCCGGCGCGGATTCCACCGCCGCGTTTCTACGGCAGCAACCGCGGCGTCCGGATATCCTTGCCGTCATAGGTGCCGGCCACGCTCAACGCATCGGTTTCGTTGTTGTGCCGGAAGGTGAATTGCCCCTGATGGGCGCCGCTGACGGCAATCTGCAGGGTGAGGCCGGGATTGCTGCCGCCCTCCTCGACATCGGTACCCGTGCCGTCCAGAACGACATTCGGCCACATCGCGCATTTGGTGAAGGTGTATTCGGTCCCGGCGTCGCCTGCGGCCACGTCGATCTTGCCGCCGCCGTTGCAGCCCACGGCGAGCGGAGTCTCGCCGTCCCAATTGTCGATGGCAGGCAATTCTCTGATCTCGAGTTCCACCCCGCGCCCGATCAGCGCCGGGTCCACCGCCGCCGGATCGGTCAGCGTCAGCTTCCTATAATCGCCGATGAAGTCCTGATGGCAGATCTGTTCCCGCGCTTCCGGCTCGGTGCCGTCGAACATCAGGCTGAAGACGATCTCGTCCGGGCAGGGCAGCTCCCGGCCCCAGATCACATGAGGCCCGCCCATCATCGTGACGAGATAGGCATTCTGCGCATTGTCCATGACGGCCTGGGCCATGGTGATCGGCGTGATCGGATCGGTGTCGGCGTTGAGAATCAGGGTCGGGAACTCGCCGCCGGCATAGGGCTTCGGCCGCTCGATCGGGCCGCGCTTCGGCCAGAAGGCGCAGGCCAGCCGCTCGACATAGTAGGAGTTCAGCAGCCGCGGCGCGCGGGCAGCAAAGGCCTTCGCCTTCTCGATGATCTGCCGCGCGGTCTCGTCGCCATCGGCCGTGCCCTCGCCATAGTCGCTGCAGGTGACAGCGTAGTAGGCGGCGCCGTACCAGGTGGGATCGGGCGCGCCGATCACGGTCTGGGGATCGATCTCCAGATTGTAGTAGGCCAGGCGCAGCAGCGGCAGCAGGTCGCCGCGCGATCCCGCCGCCAGTGCCCGCAGGAATGTGGCGCGATCGTCGGGGCCATAGAGCGCGTAGAACGCGTCGGCCTCCAGCATGCCCGCAGTCAGCTTGCGCTTGGTGATGCTGCCGTCGGCCAGCGGGAAATCCACCTCGATCGGCCCGATGCTGGTCAGCGCCGCGAGGCCGTCATAGGCCGATGTGGCGTCGCCCCGCATATCCTCGCGGCAGCCGGGCGTGGTGGCGCAATCCGCCAGCACCCGCGCCAGGATGCGCTCGGCCGCCAGCACATAGGCGGTGTAGTAGCCGTCGAAATCCAGGTTCAGGTCGACCACGCCATCCACCACAACACCCTTCACCGAGGTGGGAAAGGCGGTGGCATATTGCTGGGCGAGCTGCGTGCCGTAGCTTTCGCCATAGATCCAGATCTGCGGGCTGCCGATCGCCTGGCGGAACAGCTCGACATCGCGGATCGCCTGCTCGGTATCGACATAGGGCAACAGGTCGCGGGATTTCAGCTCCGCCGGGCAGTCCGTGGCATAGGCCTTGGCGATGGCGATCGCGGCCTCGGGCTGCTTGATCGAGGTCTCCGCCGTGTCGAAGATCGCCTGCGCCTTCGGGCAGGCCAGGCCGTGATTTGGGCCGACGCCCCGCTGATCGAAGAACACGATGTCCATGTTCTCGGTCAGCTTGGCGTCATAGGCAGAGAGATAATCATCGGCCACCGAGAGCCCGCTGCCGCCAGGCCCGCCGACCACATAGATCAGCACGCCCTTGCTGGCGCCGGTGGCAAAGCTGACGGCGAATTCGATATCGATGAGTGGGGCCGCTATTGGCGCGGTGATCGACAGGCACCTTGATCTTCACGCAGGTCAGGCTGCCGGTGGCGCAAGGCGCTCCGCCCAGCTTGTCGATCACGGTCTTCAGCGGATTCACCTGCGGCGCGCCGCTGCCCAACAGCAACGGCGCCGCAACCGCAACGAGAATCGCCATCGTCATCTTGCGCATGATCGCCCCCAATGCACTGACCGGTTGTACCGGCCCGATTGTTAGGGGTCAGCCTAGCCTGCGGCAAAGTGGTCGGCAAACCGCAGTAGAAAGATAGACCCCTCGCCACCACGAAGTGGGGGAGAGGGGCAGGGGTGAGGGGGTGGCGCCGAGATTTCCCTGCGCAAACATGAGCGCAAAGGTTTAAATCGAATAAGGCCCACAAACTCCCCAGCTGTACGAACCCTGCAATGCTCGTGCTCCCAGACCCTCACCCGCATGGCAGTCGCAGAGCGACCGCCATGCACCCTCTCCCTGCCTGCAGGGAGAGGGGACTGCGAAACCATGCGAGAAGAATGTCCATTCCCCGATCTCGCCGGGAAGGCAGCAATAGGCGCTTCAGGCGCGGAATACCGCGCCAACTCGCGAAAGAGCGCAGCAACCCTTTGAGGATTACGGCAGCGGGATGCCCGGGATGCCCGGGACCCCCGGGATGCCGGGGATCGGCAGGCGCGAGCGCAGTTCGCTGAGGCCGAACTCCACCGCGGGGTCGTTCAACTCGTGGATGAAGTTGCGCACGCCGCCCTGGAACACGCCGGTGCCGTCGAGCAGGCCCGACTGGCCGGTGACGATGGACAGCGCCGTGCCGGCGATCAGCGAGGTGAGTTGGATGGCGCCTTCGAGCACGCTCACTTCGGTCGAGCCGTCATCGGCGACATCGATCTTCAGTTCCGTGCCGCGGATCACCATGGTGGCGGTCGGCGTCTTCAGCGTCACTTTTTCTTCGGCCATCTTGCCGGAGACATAGCGGAAGGCGCCCTTGGTCAGGTTGAGCACCGACTTGCTGGTGGCCGGATCGGCATAGACGAACTCATCCACCGTCAGCCGGGCGCGCTGGCCCATGGTCAGCTTGGAACTGTCGGCGAACTGGATCTCGACGCCGCTCTCCTCGCCGGTCTCCAGCAATTCGTTGCGGTGCACGGGCGATGCCTGCGCCAGCTCTTCCTTGGATTCGCCGGGCGGCGTGCCCCAGGCCTGGTTAACCACGTCCTGGGCGCTGCCGACTTTCTCGGCGGCGAAGGCGAGCTTGATGAGCCCGAATGCCGCAGCGCCGCCAAACAGGGCGGCGCTGGCGACGGTTCTGAAGAGGACATTGCGGCGTGCGATCATGATGCCGGACAGGAATAATCACTTTTGGTTCAGGATTGGTTAACAGGATGGTAACCCTGTGCGTTTTTCCGACGGGAGTCGGAACTCCGCAAGCTTCTTTTGGTCGGCGGCGTTATGAGGCCGGCAACGCACCACCCTCGCGTGTCCGGCGTTCGACAAAAGCCGCCAGCGCTTCGGTGGCGCCGGCATCCATCGGCGGCGGCTGAAATTCCGCCAGGATACTCTTCCAAATGCCGTTGGCGCGTTGTGTCGCTGTACGCGCACCGTCCTCGCTCCAACTGCCGAAATTGCGCCAATCGGACACCAGTGGCGTATAGAACGCTGTCTGGTACCGCTCCATGGTGTGCTGCGCGGCAAAGAAATGTCCGCCGGGCTCGACCTCCTTGATGGCCTCGAAGCCCACATCGGCCTCGGCCGCCGGCAGCGGCTGGAAAATCTCGGCGAAGATCTGCAGCATCTCGATATCCAGGATGTATTTCTCCATCGAGGCGGTAAGGCCGCCTTCGAGCCAGCCCGCCGCGTGGATCATCATATTTACCCCACCCAGGACCGATCCCCAGGCTGACATCAGGAACTCGTAGACGGATTGCTCGTCCGGTGCGTTTGAGGCGGTCGCCGCCGAGCCGCGCCAGGGCAGGCGGATATGCCGGGCCAGTTGCCCGGCGCCGAAGGCGGCCTTGACGAACTCCGGCGTGCCGAAGGCGGGCGAACCCGATTTCATGTCGACGTTGGAGGTGAAGGACCCATACACCACCGGCGCGCCGGGGCGGACGATTTGGCTCAGGGCGATTCCCGCCAGCGCCTCGGCATGTTGCAATGTCAGCGCACCGGCCATCGTCACCGGCGCCATGGCCCCGGCCAGCGTGAAGGGCGTAATCACAGCAAACTTGGCCCGCTCTGGCGAAATCGATGATGCCCTGGCACATCGGCACATCGAGTTGCCGCGGCGAGTTGGTATTGATCACCGTGTAGCAGCGCGGCTGCGCCTGGAATGTTGCTTCGTCGAGGCCCTGGGCGATTCGGATCATCTCGAAGCAGTCGACGACCTGCGCCGTGCCGCGGCTGAACACAAACAGCGGCTTGTCGCTGAGCCGGAGCTGGCTGTCCGTCACCTGGAGGTGACGGACGTTGAGCGGCGCATGTCCTGCGGCTCCACATTGGGCGACTGCAGGTGGATGACGTCGAAATGCTGGTTCAGCCTGATGATGTTGCGGCTGTCCTCGAGGGTGCCCGGCCGCTTGCCGCGATCAAGGTCGGAGATATGGGGCGGCCCGCCGACGCAGACAAACGCCACATGATCGCCGCCGAGCGTCACGTTGCGCTCCGGCCGCGCTCCGAACATGTCGAACACGCTCGGCGCTGATTCCAAGCTCCTGATGACCAGGCCGCGGTCGATCCGCACCATCAGTGTCGACTCGTCGACGCTGGCGCCGGCGGCATGAAAGAGCTTGCGGGCCTCGGCATTGAGAACCCGAACTCCGAGTTCCTCCAGCACGCGCAGGGCCGTCTGATGGATGTTCTCGATCTGGTCATCGGTGAAGGCCCGGGCGCGGGGCAGGCTGTTCAACAGATGGCCATAGTCCGTCCTGCGCAAGGCTGTTGCGCCAGCCGGACGGCCACGGCGCGTGGACGCGCCGCTCGCGCTCAACCATGGAGAGATGTCTCCTCGGCATCGGCCGCTAGCTCCGCAACAGCTTGCCCTGGGGATCGTGGGGCGAGGGCGGCACGACCCGGCATTTCCGCTTGGCGCCGACGATATGCACCTCCAGCGGCCCGCCGGCGGCATCGCGGTCGACATAGGCCATGGCCAGGCTCTTGCCGATGGTATGTCCGTAACCGCCCGATGTCACGAATCCGACGCGGCGGCTGCCGGCCCAGACCGGCTCGAACCCCGCGGCATCGGCGTCCGTCGCCTCCACCTCCAGCGTCACCAGCTTGCGCTTGGCCGAATCGGTCGCCTTCTCCTTCAGCGCCGCGTCGCGGCCGATGAAGCCCGGCTTGTCGAAGGCGATGAAGCGGTCCATGCCGCTCATGCCCGGCGTATAGGCCCAGGTGAATTCCCGCGACCAGACGCCAAAGCTCTTTTCCAGCCGCAGGCTGTTCAGCGCGTTGTAGCCGATCCGCCGGATGCCGAGATCGCGCCCGGCCTCCAGCAGCGTCTGATACAGCGCCAGATGCTCGCTGCTCGGCACATTGATCTCATAGCCCAGCTCGCCGGCGACCGAGAGCCGCGCCGTCTTCGTGCGCATCAGCCCGACATCCATCTCCCGGCAATGCATGAAGCCGAAGGCCTTGTTCGAGACATCGGCATCGGTCAGCCGCGCCAGCAGCTCGCGCGATTTCGGTCCCGACAGGCTGAAGCCGGTGACGCGCATCGGAGATATCCCGCAACGCCGACGCCGCTGTCGGGCAGATGGCTCTCGAACCAGCGCATATGCCACTGGCGCAGATAGTAGGAGCCCATCAGCCACCAGCTTGCAGTCGTCCCAGTTCAGCACCGTGAGATCGCCCAGCAGCCGGCCGCTGGGGCTCAGCATCGGCGCCAGCCGCGACCGCCCGCGGGCCGGCAACTTGCAGGCCAGCAGCTTGTCGAGCCATTCGCGCGCGCCGCGGCCCGGTCACCTCGTAGCGAGAGAAGGCGGTGGTATCCAACAGGCCGACGCCCGCACGCGTCGCCTTGCATTCGGCGGCGACGATGTCGTGGGCGTTGGAGCGCTTCTGCGTCGGCGTCTCGGCGAAATCCCGCCGCGCGAAATAGAGCGGAACTTCCAGCCCCCAGCTCACGCCCCAATGCGCGCCATCGGCGGTCATGGCGTCATAGGCCGGCGCCCGGCGCAGCGGCCGGCCGGCCGGCAGCTGTTCGTTCGGATAGGTGAGCACGAAGCGGCGCTTGTAGAACTGGGCCGTCATCGCCTTGAGATATTCGCGATTGCTGGCCCAGCGGCCATAACGCGCCACGTCCATGCCGTAGATGTCGGCGCCGGGCTCTCCTTCGATCATCCATTGCGCCAGCGACAGGCCGACGCCGCCCCCCTGGGCGAATCCGGCCATGACGCCGCAGGCGGTCCAGTAATTGCGCAGGCCCGGCACCGGCCCCACCAGAGGGTTGCCGTCGGGCGTGAAGGTGAAGGCGCCGTTCACCCAGCGCTTGATCCCCGCGTCGTTCAAGCACGGAAACCGCTCGAAGCCCTTGGCCAATTGCGGGGCGATGCGGTCGATGTCCTCGGGGATCAGCTCGGTGCCATAGTCCCAGGGCGCGCCGTCGATGTTCCAATGCTTGGGATTGAGTTCGTAGATGCCGAGCAGAACGCCCTTGCCCTCCTGCCGCAGGTAGGTGAAGCCCTCGAGATCGACTGTCAGCGGCAGTTCCTTGTCCAGCGCCGCGACCGCCGGAATGGATCTCGGTGACCAGGTAGTGATGCTCCATCGGCGTGACCGGCAGGTCGACGCCCGCCATCAGCCCGACCTTCTTCGCCCACAGGCCGGCGGCATTGACCACATGCTCGGCGGTGATGGTTCCCTGCTCGGTGACCAGGGTCCAACTGCCGTCGGGCCGCGGGTGCAATTCCAGCACCCGGTTGCGCAGGATCACCTCGGCGCCGCGCTTCTTGGCGGCAATGGCATAGGCGTGGGTGACGCCATAGGCATCCAGATGGCCCTCGTTGGGATCGTAGAGGCCGCCATAGATGCCGGAGATGTCGGCGATCGGGCAGACCTGCTTGACCTCTTCCGGCGTCATCAGCCGGGCTTCCTCCATGCCCATGGTCTGGAACACCGCCCAGGCGGATTTCAGCCACTCCCAGCGTTCCGGCGTTCCCGCCAGGTTGACGCCGCCGGCCATATGCATGCCGACATTCTGGCCGCTCTCCTCCTGCAGCGTCTTGTAGAGGCCGATGGTGTAGCTCTGCAGCGCGGCGATGTTCGGGTCGGCATTGATGGCGTGGAAACCCGCGGCCGCATGCCAGGTGGAGCCCGCCGTCAGCTCCTTGCGCTCGATCAGAACGACGTCCTTCCAGCCCAGCTTGGCCAGATGATAGAGGACGCTGACGCCGACCACGCCGCCGCCGATGACCGCTACGCGATAATGCGATTTCATGGATTGCTCTCCCCGCCGGCCGCTTCCGCGCCCTTGCCAAATCCATAAAACATGGCCCCGGCGAAGTCTAGACACATGTGTCCAGAGCCGTGGGCCGCCTGGACAGGCGGGGCGGCGCCCGGCTACGGTCGCTGCGCCGATGACCCTGAAGAGCAAGGTATCACCCCGCAAGCGGCCGGCGGCGCGCGCCCTCAACGGCACGCCCGAAAGCCGGCTGACGCGCGAGGATTGGCTGACCGCCGCGCTGGACGCGCTGGTTAGCGATGGCGTCGAGAATGTGAAGGTGCTGCCCCTGGCCGAGCGGCTGGGCGTGTCGCGCTCCAGCTTCTACTGGTTCTTCCGCAGCCGCGAGCATCTGCTGGATCTGCTGCTGGAGCGCTGGCGCGACAGCAACACCCGCGTCATCGTCGAGAAAGCGGCGGCGCCCGCGGCCACCATCACCCAGGGCGTGCTGAACATCTTCATCTGCTGGATGGATGAAAGCCTGTTCGATCCCCGGCTGGACTTCGCAGTCAGGGAATGGGCGCGGCGCTCCGGCCATGTGCGCCGCGCGGTGGACCAGGCCGACGACGAGCGGGTCGACGCGATCAAACGCATGTTCATCCGCCACGGCTACCGCGAGCGCGACGCCTTCATCCGGGCACGCGTGCTCTATTTCATGCAGATCGGCTATTACTCGCTGGATCTCGAGGAATCCCAGGCCACGCGCCTGGACTACGTGGCCGACTACCTCCGGGCCTTCACCGCGCGCGAGCCGACGCGCCAGGAAGTGGCGGCGTTCGCCAAATCCTATAAGCGCCGCTGAGACCTGTCAGAGATATTCAATCGAAATCGCGGAGATGGCCTTTCCAGCCCCCTCGGCACGCCTGAAGTCACGGGGATTCGCTTGGCCTTCGTGAAACCAGCGTGAATCAAGGGTATAGATGCAGGAAATCCTGCAAACCGGTGCCGCTGAGGGCCTTTGCCGTTGTGCGCTTCGTCACATCCCCCGGGAATAAAAAGCGGCGACATCTCCATCCCTGTTAGCAGGCCGCCCAGATTGCGGTAGAATGGCCGGTAAGAAAAAGCGCGGATCGGACTTCCCGCCGGCCAGTCTGCGCGACAGAGGGAGAATGAGGTAGGACATGCAAGCACAGCATATTGTTGCGCTGAGCCGCAGCATCATGTTGCCGCGGCGCGCGCTCATCATCGGTGGATTGTTTCTTGCGGCGCTGGCGCCGCTGGGGGCTGCGGCCGGCGAGCCCGTCGCCGTGGTCGAGCAGATCGAAGCGCCGAGCACCGGGCTGCAATTCATGGACTTTGTGGAGGTCGGCCGGCTGATCAAGCTGCGGGCCGGCGAAACAATGAGTCTCGGCTATTTCGGCTCCTGCATCCAAGAGCGGATTGTCGGCGGCTCGGTGCGGATCGGCACCAACCAGAGCAATGTCGACGGCGGCGAGGTGCAGCGGGAGCAGGTTGAATGCGATGGCGGCCGGCTGCAGCTGGACGCCAACAGCAACGACTCCAGCGGTGTGCTTATTCTCCGCAACATCGATGCCGATAGCACGAAGGCCAGCGGCGGCGACGGTTCCCTGCCGGCTGCGGAGCTGACGCTGTTTCACACCCAGCCGATCATCGGCATCAGCATTCCGAACTCGCTGCTGCGGATCGACCGGCTGGATGCCTCCGAGCCGCGGCTGGAGATTCGCATCGAGGCCCGCTATCTCGATCTCGCCACCACGGCCAATGCGCTGACCCCCGGCGGCCTCTACAAGGCCGAGGCGGTCGGCCATTCCATCGTCTTCCGCGTCGATCCCAAGGCAGCGGCGGGCGGCGGCCCCGTCATCGGCCGGCTGCTCTACCTCTAGCCGGATGCGGCTGCGCGATCTCGTCGTCACGGCGCTCGCGACGCTGATTGCGGTCGGTTGGCTGACGCTGCCGATGGTGGAGCGGCTGAACGGCCTGTCTCTGGACATGCTGTTCTGGCTGCGCGATGCCGCCTTCGGTGTCCGCCACGACCTGCAATCCTCGCCGGTCGCCGTCATCGCCTTGGACGAGGAGACCTACCGGCAGCCGGCGTTCCGGGACCTGCCCAGCGCCATGTGGACGCCGCAGCTGGCCAAGGTGCTGAATGCGGCTGTGGCCGCCGACGCCCGCGTCGTCGCCTTCGACGTGATCATGCCGATTTCCCTGGAAAAGCATGTGCCGGGCTTCGATCGGGAATTCCTCGTCGCCCTCAATATCGCCGCCACCCAGGGCAAGGTGATTCTCAGCAAGGTGCAGCACCGGCAAAAGCCGATCAGTCCCTTTCCCGCCTACAGCTATGCCGTGGGGCACCAGGAGAACATCCGCGCCGCCAATCTCAGCGAGGATTCCGACGGCGCGATCCGCCGCGCGCCGCTGATCTTCCGCAGTGAGGATCTGCAGGCCGGCGGCCGCATCGATCCGTCGCTGGCGCTGGAGATCGCCGCCCGCTATCTCGGCGTGCGGCCGGGCCTTGCCCCCGACGGCACGGTCAAGCTCGGCGACGACGTGGTGCCGGGCTCGGAGGCCCAGGGCATGCTGGTGAATTTCGACGGCGGCCAGCAAATCCCGACCTACTCCCTGGCCGATCTCTATGCCTGCGCCCAGGAGGGGAAGGGCGATTTCTTCCGGGAGCATTTCTCCGGCAAGGCGGTGCTGATCGGCGCCGCGCTGGATGTGGAAGACCGGCGCCTCACCTCGAAGCGGCTGATCCCCGCGCCCGACGGCAGCGGCCTGGGCGAACGCTGCAGCCTGCCGATCCCCGCCGGCTTCTATGACCCCAGCCATGTCCGCGACACTCTTCCCGGCGTGCTGATCCATGCCCAGGCGGTGAACGACCTGATCCGCCACGAGGTGCTGCGGGAACCCGCCATGATCTGGCGGCTGGCGCTGGAGTTTGTCCTGGTGCTCGGCGCCGGCTGGCTGACCATGCGCCGGGCGCCGTTCCGCGCCGGCTTGCTGCTGTTCGGCGGCGCCATCGTCTGGGCCGCGGTCTGCACGGTGTTTTTTCAGAACAACGTCGTGCTGCCGCTGTTCGGGCCGATGTTCGGCAGCGGCCTCGCCTTCGCCTGGCTGCTGGGCTACCGCTTCGTGGTGACCGACCGCCTCGGCCGGCAGATCCGCCAGGCCTTCGGCTATTACCTGCCGTCCGCCATCATCGATCGCATGGTCGCCGATGGCCAAACCCCGAAGGTCGGCGGCGAAGTACGCCGGGTCACCGTCATGTTCTCGGACATCAAGGGCTTCACCGAAATCGCCGAAGGGCTGTCGCCAACCGATCTGGTCAAGCTGCTCAACGCCTATCTGGAGGCGATGACCGAAATCGTCGAAACCCATGGCGGCATCGTCGACAAATATGTCGGCGACGGCATCGTCGCCATGTTCGGCGCACCCGCCGAGGATCCGGAGCAGGCGCTGCACGCGGTGCAGGCGGCCCTGGCCTGCCGGCGCCGCGAATTCCGCTCGCAGTTCTTCCGCGAGATCATCGGCGAGCGCGAGCTGCACACGCGCATCGGCATCAACACCGGCGAAATCATCGTCGGCAATATCGGCTCGCGGCAGCGGCTGAACTACACGGTGATGGGCGACGCGGTGAATCTCGCCGCGCGGCTGGAGAGCGCGAACAAACTCTATGGCACATCGATCCTGGTCAGCGAGGCGACGATGGCGGCTTGCGGCCAGGCCGTCGCCTTCCGCGAGATCGATCATGTGCGGGTGATCGGCCGCCAGGCGCCGGTGCGGATCTTCGAGCCGCTGGCGCTGCAGGTAGAGATTACCGCCGAGCATCAGGATCTCGAGAGCCGGTTCGCCTTCGCCCTCTGCGAATTCCGCCGCCGCGACTTCGAGGGAGCGGCTGCCGCCTTCCTGGAACTGGCGTCGGCCATCCCCGCCGCCGGCACCTTTGCCCGCCGCTCGGCGGGCTTCGCCGCGGCACCGCCACCCACCGATTGGACCGGCATTCACGACCTGGAGCAGAAATAGCCTGCCGACTGCCTGCTACCCCTATGAATCCAAAGGAATTCAACAGACTAGCCAAGCCATGCCAATTCTATTAAAATTATGCCCCTTATCAGGCAGGGAAGGTTATTCCGTGAAACTCTGCGCGGTTGCGTGCGTGGTTTTTCTCGCGTTGCTGTCGGCAGTCGGCGCGCGCGCGGAGACGCCTGAAAAGCGCCTGGCGCTGGTGGTCGGCATCGGCGCCTACGAATTCGCGACCGCCCTGCCGAACCCGCCGAATGACGCCAAGGCCATGGGAGATGCGCTGATCGATCTCGGCTTCGAGGTCTACAGCGTTCTCGATCCCGACAAGCGCGGCTTGGAAACCACCCTGCGCGATTTCGGCCGCAAGGCGTCGGAAGCCGACCTGGTGATGATCTTCTTCGCCGGTCATGGCGTGCAGGTGAATGGCCGCAACTACCTGGTGCCGATCGACGCCAAGCTCGAAGATCCGCGCGACCTGCCCTACGATGCCGTGCCGCTCGAGCTGTTCCTCGGCGCCATGTCCGAGGCTAAGGTGGCGGGTATCACCATCATCGATGCCTGCCGCGACAATCCCTTCGTCGATCGCCTGAGCGCCCGCGCCGATGGCAGCACGGAAGTGAAGGCCGGCTTGAGCCGCGTCGACGATGTGCCCAGCGGCACGATCATCGCCATGGCGACTCGCGCCAACGGCGTCGCCGAGGACGGCACGGGCGCGCACAGCCCCTATACGACGGCGCTGCTGCAGGAGCTGAAGGAACCGGGCGTCGAGCTTCGCCTGTTCTTCGGCAAGGTGGCCGATACCGTGAAGGCGATGACCAAGAACCGGCAGGAGCCGTATGTCGCGGGCACACTCGGCGGCACGCCAGTGTTCCTCAACCCACTGCCGCCGAACCAGATGCCGGTCGCGACACGCGGCTTGGTGGTCAAGGTGTTCGATTCCGCCGGCGCGACGCCGCTCGGCATCCCGGCCCCCACCGATCCCGACAAATCGGACCGCCTTGTTGTTCGCATCACGGCACTGCCGGCCGGCGGTCAGGTGAAACTGTTCGACCGCGTGGTGCTGATCGGCGATCTCCTCACGGCCGAGCAATTGAAGCAGGCAGCCTTTGCGCCAGATGGCGTGACTGTCGGCGATGTCGGCAAGTTGGAATTTCAGGTCAGCGACGATCGCGGCGGGTCGGATGTGGGCAGCGTGGCTGTCTACATCCAGCAATCCAACAAGGCGCCGGCGGTGGTTGCCGCTACGACCGTCCAGACGGTGCGCAATCCGCTGAACCTGCAGGCGCCCACCGATCCCGACGGCGATACCATGACCATCACCGTGACAGCGGTGCCGGCCAAGGGCGCGATCCATGACGGCCCAACGATCCTGGCCAAGGGCGACCGCATCGACGTCGCGGCGCTCACGCGCCTGACCTACGATCCCGAGGACGCGGCGCCGGGAACCGCGGGCACCTTCAGCTATTCGGTGGATGACGGCCGCGGCGGAACATCGGTCGCAAGCGTCAGCATCAACGTAAACAAGGGCGCCGCACCGGCGGTCGCCCAAGTGGCGGCGGCCCCGGCGCCCGCCGTGCCCGACACCGTGCGTGGCATCACCATCGTCCCGGTGTCCGGCCGCTATATCGCCCGCAGCGACGCCAATGTGCGTGACGAACCGAACTCCGGGGCCAAGCGCATCGACCGGATCGCCAAGGGCACGGAAGTGCAGGTGCTGGGCAAGGCCGAAGGCGCCAACTGGTACTCGGTCGCAACGGCCGCCGGCGATGTAGGCTTCATCGCCAGCGAATTGCTGGAGCCGGTGCCTGAGCCAGAGGCCGTAGCACCCGCCGCGGCGGCTCCGGCGGAAGAGCAAGCCGTCGAGCCCGCGGAAGGGGCAGAGCAGACCGCCATGCTGCCTTCAGCCGTACCGGAAGCGCCACCTGCGGGCGCGGCCAATGAGTTCTCCGATTGCGAAGACTGCCCGGTCATGGTGGCTTTGCCCGGCGGCGAGTTCATCATGGGCAGCGACAAGGGCGATGCCAGCGAGCGGCCGCCCCATCGCGTCAACATAAAGCCGTTCGCCATGGCAAAATTCGAGGTCACGGTTGCGCAATGGCGCGCCTGCGTCGAAGCAGCCGGCTGCGAAGCGATCTCGCAGATGAATACGGCCGACGATACCATCCCGATGTTGAATGTCTCCTGGGACGACGCCGTCGCCTATGCGAAGTGGCTGAGCGAAAAGTCCGGCAAGACCTATCGCCTGCCCAGCGAAGCGGAATGGGAGTACGCGGCGCGCGCCGACACCAAGACACCCTATTGGTGGGGCGACAAGGTCAGCGCCGAGTTTGCGAGCTGCAAGGATTGCGGCGGCGAATACTCGAAACTCACGCCGCCCAGCTCAGTTTCATTGAAGGCGAATCCGTTCGGCCTGGTCAGCATGAGCGGCGGCATTTCCGAATGGGTCTTGGATTGCTGGAACGCCAGCTACGAGGGGGCCACCGGCGACGGCAGCGCCCGCACCGACGGTACCTGCAGCCGCCGGGTGCTGCGCGGCGGCTCCTGGCGCGACGACCACAAGCACATCACGGTTTCCAGCCGCGGCTTCTACGACCACGACGTGCGCTATCTCTACAACGGCTTCCGCGTCGCGCTGGAAATCGAATAGCCGCGGCGAACGCCGCGCTACCTCACGGTGATCGTGATCTTCTTCGAATAGAGCGGCGGATCGAGCGGCACGTGATCCTTGTCGCCCATGATGAGCTGCAGGGTATGCTTGCCCGGCGGCAGCTCGATGATGGTTTCCGTCTGGCCCTTGCCGAAATGCAGATGCTGTTCGTCGCTGGGGATCGGCTCGTCGAAGGGCGGGAGATCGACGTCGATCAGCAGGTGATGATGGCCGGTGTTGGCGGTGTCCACGCCCGCCGGGGCGACGCCCATGTTGCGCAGCCCGAACCAGACGCGGATCTGGCGCTTCTTGATGACTTCACCGTTGTTCGGCCAGCCGATATAGAGCTCGGCGGCCGGGTCCCGCTTGGTCGGTCCCGCGGACACCGCTGCCGCACCGGCGACAAGCGCCACCAAGGCAATCGCTGAAATCAGAAGGCGCATTTTATGATCTCCCTGCTGTCGCCGTTTTCCTGGGAATGCCGGCGGCTATCGCGGCCCGTTCAGGGCACCACGACGGTGATTTTTTCGGAATAGATCGGCGGATTATGCGGCGTGTGGTCGGCATCCCCCAGCAGAAGCTGCAGGGTGTGGGTGCCCGGCGACAGCTCGATGCGCGCTTCGGTCT
The DNA here is from genome assembly GCA_963851215.1 of uncultured Alphaproteobacteria bacterium. Taxonomy (GTDB): domain Bacteria; phylum Pseudomonadota; class Alphaproteobacteria; order Dongiales; family Dongiaceae; genus DATKFM01. Next base: position 329,973 of record CAWKOG010000016.1, on the reverse strand, counting down.
GGCCCTTGCCGAAATGCAGATGGTTGCTGTCATTGGGGATCGGCTCATCCAGCGGCGGCAATTCGGCATCGATGAGCAGGTGGTGATGGCCGGTCTCGGCTTTCACCACGCCGGCCGGCGCGATGCCCATATTGATCAGGCCCATGCGCAACCAGAACTTGCCGCCCTTGATGACAGTGCCGTCACCCGGCCAGATGATATAGACCTTCGCCCCTTCCGGTGACGGCTCGACGGCGAAAGACGGCATCGCAATCGCGAGAACCGCCGCGGCTACGGCAATTCGGATTAACGCTGACATGGAGCACACTCCCCCAGCAACACGGTGTCTTATTTCTTGAAATATCCGCCGATCATACTCCAGCCCGATACCCTGTAAAGCAGCTAGATCGGCCGGTGGCCGGTATGACCTGCGGGCGGACCATTTGGGCCAAACCATTGGCACTGGCGAAGTCCGGCAGGCCGATGGTACTCATGATCGCGCTGAACTCGGCGACCCATAGAAGCACGGCGCAAGCCCGCGGGAACGGTGACCATGGCGACAATCAAGCTGACGGCGGCACAGGCAACGGTGCGTTACCTGGCGGCGCAACGGACCATCCTCGATGGCGCGGAGGCGCCGCTCTTCGCCGGCGTCTGGGCGATCTTCGGCCATGGCAATGTGGCCGGCCTGGGCGAGGCGCTGTATCAGGCACGGGAATCGCTACCCACCTTCCGCGCCCACAACGAACAGGCGATGGCGCTGGCCGCCGTGGCCTTCGCCAAGGCGAAGCGGCGCAGACAGATGATGGCATGCACCAGCTCGATCGGCCCGGGCGCCACCAACATGGTCACGGCCGCTGCCGTCGCCCATGTGGACCGCCTGCCGCTGCTGCTGCTGCCCGGCGACGCCTATGCCAGCCGCCGGCCCGATCCGGTGCTGCAGCAGATCGAGAATTTCGGCGATCCCACGGTCACCGCCAATGATTGCTTCCGGCCGGTGTCGCGCTATTGGGATCGCATCACCAGGCCGGAGCAACTGCTGGCTTCGCTGCCGCGCGCCGTGCAGGTGCTGACCGATGCCGCCGAATGCGGGCCGGTGACGCTCTGCATGTCCCAGGATGTGCAGGCGGAGGCGTTCGATTATCCGGAGGCGTTCTTCGCGCCCCATGTGACGCGGCCGCGCCGCCTCGCCGCCGATCCGGCGGAGCTGGCGGTGGCGGTGGAGCTGCTGCGCGGCGCCCAGCGGCCGCTGATCGTCGCCGGCGGCGGTGTGCTCTATTCCGAGGCGGAAGCAACGCTGCAGGCCTTTGCCGCGCGTCATGGCATTCCCGTCGCCGAAACCCAGGCGGGGAAGGGTGCCCTGCCCTGGGATCATCCGTGCAACGCCGGTTCCATCGGCGTCACCGGCGCCAGCGCGGCCAACGCCCTGGCGCAGGAGGCCGATGTGCTGCTGGCCATCGGCACGCGGCTGCAGGATTTCACCACGGGATCCCGCGCGCTGCTGCCGGGCAAGGCGCGGCTGATCCAGCTCAACATCGCCGCCTTCGATGCCGGCAAGCATGGCGCCGTGCCGCTGGTGGGCGATGCCAAGCGCACCCTCGAGGATATCGGCGTGGCGCTCGGTTCCCACATGGCGCCACAGGCCTGGCGCACGAAGGCGCAGTCGCTCGGCAAGGAGTGGCATGGCGCCGTCGATCGCGCGACCGCAGCGACCAATGCCGATCTGCCGTCGGATGCGCAGGTGCTGGGCGCGGTGAACCGCAAGGCCGGACCGAAGGACATCATGGTCTGCGCCGCCGGCGGCCTGCCGGGCGAGCTGCACAAGCTCTGGCGCACGGCGACTCCGGGCGGCTATCACCTGGAATACGGCTATTCCTGCATGGGCTACGAGATCGCCGGCGGCCTCGGCGTGAAGATGGCCCATCCCGACCGCGAGGTCTTCGTGCTGGTGGGCGACGGCTCCTACCTGATGATGAACTCGGAGATCGCCACCTCGGTGATGCTCGGCCGCAAGCTGACGCTGGTGGTGCTTGATAACAGCGGCTTCGGCTGCATCAACCGGCTGCAGCGCGCCACCGGCGGCGAGTCCTTCAACAACCTGTTCGAGCATGTCGACCACAAGGAAGGCGCGGCCGCGGTGGATTTCGCCGCCCATGCCAAGAGCCTCGGCGCGGTATCGGAGAAGGTCCAGAGCATCGCCGATCTGGAGCTGGCGCTCGGCCGGGCGCGCGCATCCAAGCAGACCTACGTCATCGTCATCGACACCGATCCGCTGGCGACGACCAAGGAGGGCGGTGCCTGGTGGGATGTCGCCGTGCCCGAGACCTCGGTGCGGCCGCAGGTGCGCAAGGCCCGCGAGGACTATGTCGCGGCGATGACGCGGCAGAAGCTGGCATAGCGGCAACGGGCCTGCATCGATGAGCGCGGCGTCCCCGGGACCGGATGCGTCCCTGCATCATATCGTGATCGTCGGCGGCGGCGCCGGCGGCCTGGTGCTGGCGACGAAACTCGGCCACCGGCTGGGCAAGCGCAAGCAGGCGCGCATCACCCTGATCGACACCTCCCTGACCCATGTCTGGAAGCCGCTGCTCCATGAGGTCGCCGTGGGCACGCTGGATTCCCACAAGGATGACGTGATCTATCTCGGCCATGCCAAGGGCCATCACTTCAACTTCCAGCAGGGGCGGATGGACGGTCTGGATCGGAGCAAGCGCGAAATCATGCTGGCGCCCGTGGAGTTCGAGGGCCATGAGATCATTCCCCGCCGCACGCTCGGCTATGACACCCTGATCATCGCCATCGGCGGCATCTGCAACGATTTCGGCACGCCCGGCGTGAAGGAGCATTGCCAGTTCCTGGATACCCACGAGCAGGCGGAACATCTGCAACGGCTGCTGCTGAACGCCTGCCTGCGCGCGCATCTGCAACAGGCGCCGCTGGCGGAAGGACAGCTCAACGTGGCGATCGTCGGCGCCGGCGCCACCGGCGTCGAGCTGGCGGCGGAGCTGCATAAGGCGGCGCGTCAGCTCGTGAATTACGGCCTCGACCGCATCGATCCCGAGCGCGATGTGAAGATCAGCCTGATCGAGGCGGGGCCGAGGGTACTGCCGGCGCTTCCCGAGCGCCTGTCGAAGGCGACGTTGAAGGAGTTGGAGCGGCTGAAGATACAGGTTTTCGTGAACGAGAAGGTTGTCGAGGCGACGGACAAGGGCATCAGGACCCAGAGCGGCCGGTTCTTCCCGGCGGAATTGAGAGTCTGGGCCGCGGGCGTCAAGGCGCCGGATTTCCTGCAGGGGATCGACGGGCTGGAGACGAACCGCGCCAACCAGCTCGTGGTGGATCAGACGCTGAAGGCCACCCGCGACGACAACATCTTCGCGTCAGGCGATTGCGCGTCATGTCCTGTACCGGGCAGTGACAAGCCGGTGCCGCCGCGGGCCCAGGCGGCCTATCAGCAGGCGCTGCTGCTGGCGAAGAATCTGCCGGCGCGGCTGCAGGGCAAGCCGATGCGGCCCTTCGTCTATCGCGACTATGGCTCGCTGATCTCCCTCAGCTACAGCAGCGTCGGCAGCCTGATGGGCAATCTCCTGGGCACTGTCATGATCGAGGGCTTCCTGGCGCGGCTCACCTATCTCTCGCTCTACAAGAAGCATCAGCTTGCGCTGCATGGCCTCATCTGGGTGATGCTGGCGACGCTGATCAACCTGATCCGGCTGAAGACCGAACCGCGGCTGAAGCTGCACTGATTTTCGAATGAGGGGCCAACCGTGACGGAAGTGACCTGCGTGCTGGATGCAAAGGCGGTGCTGGGCGAAAGCCCGGTCTGGTCGGCGCGGGAGAATGCGCTCTATTGGGTGGATATTCCGGCGCCGGCGCTGCACCGCCTGGATCTGGCGTCGGGCAATCTCAAGACCTGGAAGATGCCGGAGACCATCGGCTGCCTCGGCCTGCGGGCCAAGGGCGGCGCGGTCGTGGCGCTGCGCAACGGCTTCCACTTCTTCGATTTCGACAGCGGGCGCCTGACCGCGGTCACCGATCCCGAGGCGAACGTGTCAACGAACCGCTTCAACGACGGCAAGGTCTCGCCCGACGGCCGCTTCTGGGCCGGCACCATGGATGACGAACAGCTCAAGCGGCCGCTGGGCGCGCTCTACCGCCTCGATCCCGACGGCTCCTGCCACAAGATGGTGGAGGACCTGATCGTCTCCAACGGCCTCGCCTGGAGCGCCGACGGCAGGACGATGTTCCATTCCGACTCCAAGGGCGCAGATCATCTGGAAATACGACCACGATCCCGCCACCGGCAGCATCGCCAACCGCCGGGAGATCGCGCGGCCCAGCGAGGAGATCGGCCGGCCCGATGGCGCCGCCACGGATATGGAAGGCTACTACTGGAGCGCCGGCATCTCTTCCGGCATGCTCAATCGCTGGTCGCCAGACGGCAAACTCGACCGGCAGATCCCCATGCCCTGCACATCGCCGACCATGCCCTGTTTCGGCGGTCCCGACATGAAGACCATCTACGTCACCTCGCTGCGGCACAATCTCAGCGCCGAGAAATTGGCGGCCAAGCCGCTGTCCGGCGGCATCTTCGCGCTGCGCGTGGATGTGCCGGGCGTGCCGGTGCCGATGTTTGGTGGCTAGTGCATGGTTCACAGAGTTCCAAGCGATAGCCTCTCAAATTTCTTCCCCCGCGAAAGCGGGGGTCCAGGGGATGAAGTGCGCCCTGCAACTCCTGGGTCCCCGCTTTCGCGGGGAAAGGAAAGTCGGGTGATTCAATTTTCAGGAACCGTGCCATGACCCTGAACATCTGCATGGTCGGCTATGGCATGATGGGCGTCTGGCATTCCGAGGCGCTGAAGAAGACCGAAGCCGTGCTGCATACCGTGGTCGGGCGCCGTCCCGAGGCGGCGAAGGAATTTGCCGAACGCTACGGCTACAAGAAATGGACGCTGTCGCTGGACGAGGCGCTGGCCGATCCCGCTGTCGATGTCGTGATCATCGGCAGCCCCAGCGAGCAGCATGAGGCGCAGGCGATCAAATGCCTAGCCGCCGGCAAGCACACGCTGATCGAGATTCCCGTGGCCATGACCCTGGCCGGCGCGGAGCGGGTGATCGCCGCCGGCGAGAAGAGCGGCAAGACCTACGGCCTTTGCCATCCCATGCGCTTCCGCCGGGAGCGCGAGGCGCTGCGGGCGCGCATCCGCGCCGGCGAGGAGAAGATCCGCCACATCGCCGGCCGCTTCTTCATCAAGCGGCTCGTGAATATCGGCGCCACCGGCTACAAGCGGAGCTGGAGCGACAACATCCTCTGGCATCATTTCTGCCATTTCGTCGATTTGGGCATGTACCTGTTCGACGGCACGCCGATCCGCCGCATTCAAAGCCATCTCGGCCCGCTGCACGAGACCACCGGCATTCCCATGGAATGCATCGTGATGGTAGAGACGGAAGCGGACCAGACCCTGCTGGTCCATGGCTCCTACCACGCCAGCTACCGCTTCTATGACAAGCTGATCGTCACCGACCGGGACACCTACTTCTACGACATCCTCGCCGGCACATTGCGCACGGAAGCCGGAAGCGCACCCATCGAGCCCGAGCAGGACAACTGCGCCCGGGTGATCTACGATTTCCTCGAGGCGGTGAAGGCCGGCCGCCAGCCTTTGGCCTCCGGCCCGTCGGTGCTGCCGGCCATGACCGTGCTGCAACTGGTGCAGGATCAATGGGACGCGAAACACGGCGTGCAAGCCATTCCTGGACGGCCCCTCTCCTAGATGCGAAGATTCCCGCGGTACAGAATTTGAGCAGAGCATAGCGGATGCGCGAGAACCGGATTCGAAACCTGTGGCGCGAGGACAAGGCCGTGGTGAATGGCTGGCTCGCCATCCCCAGCACCTTCTCCGCCGAGACCATGGCCCATCAGGGCTGGGACTCCCTGACCATCGACATGCAGCATGGCGTCGTCGACTACCAGATGGCGGTCAACATGCTGACCGCCGTGTCCACGACGAACACGGTGCCGATGGTGCGCGTGCCCTGGCTCGATCCCGGCATCATCATGAAGTCGCTGGATGCCGGCGCCTATGCCGTGATCTGCCCGATGATCAACAGCCGCGCCGAGGCGGAGAAGCTGGTGTCCTATGTGCGCTACGCGCCGCGGGGCGTCCGCAGCTTCGGGCCGATCCGCGCGCTGCTCTATGGCGGCGCCGACTATCCGGCCAAGGCGAACGACACGGTGATCCCCTTCGCCATGATCGAGACCAAGCAGGCGCTGGAGAATCTCGACGACATCCTCTCGGTGGAAGGGCTGGACGCGATCTATGTCGGCCCGGCGGATCTGTCGCTCACTCTCGGCTGCACGCCGAAATTCGACCAGGAGGAAAAGCCCGTGGTCGAGGCGATCGACTACATCATCGCCAAGGCGAAGCAGCATGGCGTCTTCGCCGGCATCCATAACGGCACGCCGGAATATGCCCAGCGCATGATCGCCAAGGGCTTCCGCTTCGTCACGCTCGGCTCCGATGCGCGGCTGATGGCGGCGGGCGCGCAGCAGACCCTGGCCAAGATGCGCGCCGGTCCGGGCGTCGCCGCGGCCGGTGGCGCTTACTAGGCCATCGCCGATGACCAAGCCCGTCAGACCGCGCAAGACCGCCGAGCAGCTCCGCTCCCACCGCTGGTTCGGCGTGCAGGATCTGCGTGCCTTCGGCCATCGCTCCCGCGCCAAGCAGATGGGCTATGGGCCGGAGGATTATGCCGGCAAGCCGGTCATCGCCATCCTCAACACCTGGTCCGACATCAACCAGTGCCACGCCCATTTCAAGGACCGGGTGCAGGACGTGAAGCGCGGCATCCTGCAGGCCGGCGGCTTCCCGCTCGAGCTGCCGGCGATCTCGCTGTCGGAGCCCTTCGTCAAGCCGACCACCATGCTCTACCGCAATTTCCTGGCGATGGAGACGGAGGAGCTGCTGCGCAGCCATCCGATCGATGGCGCGGTGCTGATGGGGGGCTGCGACAAGACCACGCCCGGCCTGATCATGGGCGCGATCTCCATGAACCTGCCGGCGATCTTCGTGCCGGCCGGCGCCATGCTGCGGGGCAATTGGCAGGGCAAGGTGCTGGGCTCGGGCTCCGATGCTTGGAAGTACTGGGCCGAGTTGAAGGCGGGCAACATCACCGAGCAGGATTGGAACGAGATGGAGAGCGGCATCGCCCGCTCCCACGGCATGTGCATGACCATGGGCACCGCCGCCACCATGACCGGCGTGGCCGAGGCGATGGGCTTCTCGCTGCCCGGCGCGTCGTCGATCCCTGCGCCCGATGCCAACCATCCGCGCCTCTGCGCCGCCTCGGGCCGGCGCATCGTCGAGATGGTGTGGGAGGATCTGAAACCCTCGGACATCATGAGCGCTGCTGGCGTCGACAATGCCATCCGCTGCCACCTGGCGATGGGCGGCTCCACCAATGCGATGATCCATGTGGTGGCGATGGCGCGGCGGGCGGGCATTCCGCTGACGCTCAAGCGCTTCGATGAATTGGCGCGGCAGATCCCTGTCCTGGCGAACGTGCGCCCATCAGGCGCGTTCCTGATGGAGGATTTCTACTATGCCGGCGGCATCCGCGCGCTGCTGGCGCAGCTCAAGCATGAGCTCGCTCTCGATTGCCTGACGGTGAACGGCCAGACGCTGGGCGAGAACATCGCCGGCGCCGAAGTCTACAACGCTGAAGTCATCCATGCCTTCGACAAGCCGGTGTCGAAGGAGGCGACGGCGATCCTCTATGGCAACCTGGCGCCCGATGGCGCTGTCATCAAGCCGTCGGCCGCCGATCCGCGCCTGCTGAAGCACCGCGGTCCGGCGCTGGCCTTCGAGGACTACAACCACATGGCGGCGGAGATCGACCGCGACGATCTCGCGGTGACTCCCGATCATGTGCTGGTGCTGAAGAATGCCGGCCCCGTGGCCGTGGGCATGCCGGAATGGGGCATGCTGCCGGTGCCAAAGAAGCTGCTCAAACAGGGCGTGCGCGACATGATGCGCATCTCCGACGCCCGCATGAGCGGCACCTCCTACGGCGCCTGCATCCTCCATGTCTCGCCGGAAGCCGCCATCGGCGGCCCGCTCGCCTTCGTGCAGACCGGCGACCTGATCGAGGTGGATGTGGAGGCGCGGCAACTCAATCTGCGCGTCGCCGACGATGAGCTGGCGCGCCGCAAATCAGGCTGGAAACAAAAGCCGCTGCCGCCCCGCGGCTATGGCCGCCTCTTCGCCAGCCACATCCAGCAAGCCCATCTCGGCTGCGACTTCGATTTCCTCCTGGGCACCGAACCGCTGCCGGAACCGGAGATTCATTAGATCACCCCTTAAGTTCTTTCCCCGAGAAATTGACGCGGCATGCGGCGTCTTTCTTCCGAACTCGCAATCGCGCAATAAAAACCCCTCTCCCCTTGGGGGAGAGGGGGCAGGGGGTGAGGGGTCTGACGCGCAGTAGCGCGTTCATGAGTCAATTTCCTAAGCTCGAATCGCTGGCAATAGGCAACGCGTCGCGCCGCATGTGTTCCAATTGAGCTGCGAAAAATTTCTTGGTGCGCTGGCGCGCGAAACCCCTCACCCCTGCCCCTCTCCCCCAAGGGGAGAGGGAAAGTCTTTTCTGCGATGCTTCATGCGACGAATATTTTATTGCGCATGCTCTTGCGCTTTTGCAGGACAAGAGAGGCTCTTGGAAATGAGGACTGGGAACCTACGCCGCAATCTCCGGCGCCGCGGCCCAGATATCCTTCAGGAGCCCCAGCAGCACGTTGATCAGGGGATCAGTCTCCCGCTCCCGCAGATAGATGAACTGCAGAGTTGTGACCAGCCGGGTGTCGCCCCACAGGCTGACCTGGTTGCGCGCCTGCCGGTCCAGCGCCTTGTCCTCGCGCATCAGCGCCAGCCCGAGTCCCGATTTCACCAGCGAGCTGACCACGGACTCGTTGTCGGCCTCGAGGATCTTTTCAGGGTAGACGCCATGCTTGCGGAACTGCGCCGTGGCCAGCTGATTGTGGGTGCTGATGGCAGGCGGAATGATCCAGGGCAGGGCGGCGATCTCCTTCCAGCCGGCATTGATGATGCGCTCGCGCCAGGCGGCGGGAGCGGCGACGCGGTAGGCGATCTCGCGCAGGGGGAAGCGATTGACCGCCGGATGTGTGGTTTCGCCATAATAGAAACTGGCATCCAGTTCGCCGGCCGCCACCGCCGCGAAGGCGGCGCCGGAGACCTCATGCTGCAGCTCGATGCGGATCAGCGGATGCTTCCGCATCGCCAGCGACAGCAGGTCGCCGATGCGGATGAACTCGGGGTCGGCCAGGGTGCCGAGGCGGATCGTGCCGGCCAGCTCGCCGCGCAGCGTGCCGGCCTCGTGCCGCAGCGCCTGGGCGGCGGAGAGCACCGATTGGGCTTGCGACAATAGCCGCCGCCCCGCCGAGGTCAGCGCCATGCCGGCCGGGCGTGCGCTCGAACAGCGCCAGGCCGAGCTCGTCCTCCAGGGCCTTGATCTGGCTGCTGAGCGCCGGCTGGCTGATATGCAGCCGCTCGGCGGCGCGGGTCAGATGGCCCATCTCGGCGACGGCCGCAAAGCTGCGTAGCTGATAGATCTCCATGCCGTTCAGAACTGCCTTTCACCCCAAGCCTACCATGAAAATGGTGCGACGCAACAATAGCTTATCTAGGGATAGCATTACATTATGTTATTCATTCAAATAACAAATTTGATTTGAGCGCCGGGGTCTCCAACATGTGATAGCGCAATGCAGCAATTTCCATGACGCTCCGAAGGAGGTTGGAATGGCGCTATCAGGATCGTTGTCTTCGCCGGGGGCTATCGACCCTCGGCCGTCCGGATTTCGGGCGGCCCTGCGAGCGAATATCTGAGTATTTCGAGTTGAACGACTGGCAGCGGCGCGTCCGCCGCGAGGAAGCCTACCTGGCACAATCCGCCAGCCTCGAGGACCTGGAGCGGCGCATGCGCGACCTGGACCGCGAAGACCGCCGCCCGCGCTTCATCGGGTGTTTCTAGGCGAGTTGCGCGATAGCATCCGGGGCGAGGTTTGCATCACTTGTAGGGGCGACCTGCGGTCGCCCTTGTCGCCGCAGGTGCGATGCGGACATGGGCGACCGCAGGTCGCCCCTACATGATTCTGCATGTTCATCGCTGCAACACCTCGGAATCGCGAATTGTGCTGCAGATAGGACTCCATTCTTGAACAGCCGGCCCACGCGCCTATATGAACTCCCTCGCCGCAACTGCGGCCTCGATGTTGGACATCGTATATAGGACTACGGCATGCCGCCGCGCCTCGGTGGCGCCGATGCCGGGGTGATTCCCTTGTATGGCATCGTTCCTCAAAATCAGGGTCCCCGGCGAAGAAACTGGCGTTTCCCGGGATGGCCGAGGAAATTCAACGGGCTATGCAGGAATCCCTGGCGCGCGCGGGGTTCGCAACACTTTGCAATCGCTTGATTTCCGTACGCGTAAAATGCGCAAAAATGCGCGCTTCCCGGCCTACCCGCCGACGAACGGCTTTGGATCGATGAACCGCCGCAGCACGTTCTCGGTAATGCGGGACACGTTGTTGTCGTGGCCGTTGTGGGACAGGCTGCCGATCCAGGCGATGGAGCCGGTGGAAAATACGGCACCTCCCGCCGGCATCTCGAAGAACACCAGGTCGGCGCGCACCAGGCCGGACTGGCTGCCGGTGAGGTGGGGCGAGTTCACGAGGATCTCCTCGCAGACCACCATGTAGAGATCGGAATGACCTTCCGATGAGGCCAGCACCAGGGCGTGGGGCGGCGTGCCCAGCAGCGGGTCGGCGCGGTCCAGCTCCAACCCGGATGCGCCGCCGCCCACCAGGCCGAAATCGCCGATCAGTTCGTCCCTGCCCACGCCCTCGAAGATGAAGGCGGCGCGCGGATCGAAACTGCCGGGCTGGCGCCGGTAGTAGGACGAGACGTCGAAGCCCTGGGCGGTGAAGCCGACGCCGGTGAGAACTTGCGGCGGCCGGCCGTTGCGCCGCCAAAGCCCGCCATACTCGCCGTTGAAGCTCTGATAGTACTCGCCGGGCTCCGCCGCCCAGGTGCGGATGCCGCCTTCGCCGCGCCGCACCTCGATCACGCCGGGCTGGTCGCCGTGGAAGGCGATGCGCCAGTAGAAGCCGTTGGCGCCCATATACATCAGCCGCCCGCCGCCGGCGGTGTAGGCGCTGACGGCATCCAGCATCTCCGTCGTGTAATATTCGGGGTGAGAGCCGGTGAGGATGGCGCGGTAGGGCTTCAGCAGTTCATGCCCTTCGGCATGCAAATCCTCGTCGGTGATGACGTCGTAGCTGAAGCCTTTCGCCTCCAGCCAGGCAATCAAATCGAGATCGGCATTGAACTGCCAGAGGCCGGAGCCGCTGCCGCCCAGCCAGGAGGAATAGCGCGGCCGCATGTTGAGGATCGGCCGCAGGCGCGAGGAGTAGCAGACGCCGCTGCCGTCGGAATGGGTGTCATACAGCGCGCCGCCCAGCTCGCGATGCTCGGCCATATGGATATCCTGGGGCTGCAGGATGATCAGCCGGCCCATCAGCATCTCAGCACCGGCGGCGTTCACCGGCGCGTGGTCGTTGGCGTAGGCCATGTAGCTGGCGGTGGGCGCCAGGAAGGCGATGTCGGCGGTCGTCGTGCCGCGCTTCGGCCGCACGAAGAACGGGATGTGATCCTCGTCCTCGCCGGCCCGCAGCCGCGCCGCATAGATGCCGCTGCGCAAGCCCTCCGGCACGGTGAAGGCGAAGTCGGGCTTCCAGCCGGCATCATAGATGTCGTCGTCATGGAAGTGGATCGCGCCATATTGGCCGGGCGCGCGGTTCCAGTTCATCTCCGCGCCCGTCCAGTTGTGGCCCTTCATGGCGCGGGCCGGCATGTTGACGGCCTTGCCGTGGAGTTTGCTGGGAGAAAGATCGCGCACGCGGGTCGTCGTGATATCCCGGCTGAAATCCCAGGCCGCGACGATATCTGGATGCTGGCCCGCCGTCGGCTCGCGCACCAAGCGGCCTGCCTCCTTGGGATCGATCGCGCGGCTGAACAGCCTCGGCGAATCGATCTTGCCGTTGTAGTGGCCGGCGATGCCGCCACGCTTTGCCGCGCTGTCGCTGACCCAGGCCGCCATCACCAGCGGCCCGGCGCCGCTGGCGAAACCGGACGCCTCCGCCTGCGTCTCGCCGCCATGGGTGACGCCGGCATATGCGTTGAGCGGATGCTGCCACACCACGGCGCGGCCGGCCTGCGCGTCATAGCTGGCGCCGACGCAGTACCATTCCCGCGGCAGCAGCTTCGGCCCGGCGGCAATGATCTGTTCCGATTGCCCGTCGCCAAGGATCAGCGCCGTGGAGCCGGACTCGTCGATGACCAGCGCCCAGCCGCGTTTCTGCGCCGCATCCCATTGCGTCACCAGGCCCTGGCGGCCCTTGGCCGGCGTGGTCGGCCAGATCATCGCGGCGACCGTGAAACTGGTCAGCGCCGTCAGCGGGGGCTTGTTCGGCACCAGCACATGGGAACCGGCGTACGCCCGCTGCAGCCGGCCGCGATAGCTGCCGTTCACGTCGGCGGCGATTTCTTCCTCGCGAAAGCCGTCGCCGGCGGGGTTGGTGTCGCCATGCACCAGCCGCGTGATATGGGCGTCGTACTTCTTGTGGCCGTCGCAGCTCACCATGAAGCGGATGGTGTCGCCGGGACCGACGCTGAACCTGTCGGCGTAGCCGAGGATGCGCATGGCGGCGGCTCTCCTGGCCCTATTCCGGCAGATCGCCGCCGGTATGCTGCTTCCAGCGCCGCCGGAAGATCGCCAGCTCCGCCGCGTTCAGATCGGTGAACCGCAGATCCGGGATGATCTTGACGGAATCGCCGCGCACGCCCGTCAGCCGGCCGACCACCCATTCCCGGTGCGGCGTCACGCAGACCAGGACGAATTTGCCCTGCTGCGGCACGCCGCGCATGGCGTTGAGGACGCGCTGCAGGCCCGGGCTGTGCTTGCCCACCGGCTTCGCCCGGAACTCGTCGACCTGCGTGATATCTTCGTTCCTGATCTTATACATGGCATCCCCGCCTGGGCGCCCCCGTCTGCGCGCTGATGAGAACCGAGCGGCGGCGGATTTGCAAGCTGTGGCGAGCCCCTCGAACCAAGACCGGCAATGCCGTAATGTCGAACCAGCGGCGAAACGAGGATTGCGCATGAATGTCGGCGGCAAGCCCTACCGGACCATCTGGCTGAACGAGGATGGCTGGTCGGTCGAGATCATCGACCAGACGCGGCTGCCGCACCGGTTCGACACCTGCACGCTCCGCAACCTCGCCGATGCGGCCCATGCCATCAAATCCATGCAGGTGCGCGGTGCGCCGCTGATCGGCGTCACGGCCGCCTACGGCCTCTGCCTGGCACTCCGCGAGGACGGGACGGACATCGACCGCGCCTGCGAGATCCTGATGGCGACGCGGCCGACGGCGGTGAATCTCCGCTGGGCGGTGGAGGAGATGCGCGCCGCCCTGCGCAATCAGCCGAAGGACAAGCTGATCGGCATCGCCTACGAGCGCGCCGCCGCCATGGCGGACGAGGATGTGGCGATCTGCAAGGCCATCGGCAGCCATGGCTTGAAGATCATCCAGGGGCTGGCCGCGAAGAAGCCCGCCGGCAAGCCGGTCAATATCCTGACCCACTGCAATGCCGGCTGGCTGGCGACGGTGGATTGGGGCACGGCGACGGCGCCGATCTACACCGCCCACGGCCAGGGCATCCCGCTGCATGTGTGGGTTGACGAGACCCGGCCCCGCAACCAGGGCGCCTCGCTGACGGCCTGGGAGCTGAACGGCCATGGCGTGCCTCACACCGTGATCGCCGACAATGTGGGCGGTCATTTGATGCAGCATGGCCAGGTGGACATGTGCATCGTCGGCACCGACCGCACAACATCCACTGGCGACGTGGCCAACAAGATCGGCACCTATCTCAAGGCCCTCGCCGCCAAGGACAATGGCGTCCCGTTCTATGTCGGGCTTCCGTCGCCCACCATCGACTGGACGCTGGCCGACGGCGTGCGGGAGATCCCCATCGAGCAGCGGAGCGGCGAGGAGCTGTCCCAGGTCACCGGCCGCACCGCTTCCGGCGAGATCGCCACCGTGACCATCACGCCCGAGGGCAGCCCGGTCGCCAACTATGCATTCGACGTCACGCCGGCGAGCCTGGTCACAGGCCTGATTACCGAGCGCGGCGTGGCGCCGGCATCGCGGGAGGGGCTGGCGGCGCTGTTTCCCGATCGCGCGCGCTGAACCGTTTAGCTGAGCTCGGCAACTTCGCGTCGCACCTGCCGTGCCGCTGCGGTGACCGTGCCGATGGTCTGATAGCGCTCGGTGTGGACCATCATATCGCGGGCAAGGCGCAGCGCCCGGGTTTCGCACAGCGCCCGGCTATCCGCATCCTTGATCCACTCGAAATCGATATTGTGGGCCAGGCCGAAAATGCGCCGGATGGTCTTCGCCGCCGCGAAGCCGACGGTATCGGTGAACAGCCGGTCCATGTAGGCCTGCTGTTCCGCCTCCAGCCGGGCCTTGGATGGGGCGTCGGCGAACAGCGCTTGAGGATAGGCATCACCCGTGGCGTTGTCGCGCCAGAGCGACAGGAACTGCTCGCGGAAGCGCGTCCACACCTCTTCGGTCGTGGCCAGCACCCAGTCCTGATACTCCGCGCGCGGCGACTCTGTGGTCGCGTGGCCGTCCTGGCTGAAGTAGCTCATCAGCAGATTGCCCAGCACCGCGCCGACATCGAATCCCATGGGACCGAAGAAGGCGAATTCGGGGTCGATGATCCGGGTGTCTGACTCCGTGATCATGATCGAGCCCGTGTGGAGATCGCCATGGATCAGCGCCTCGGCCGAGGAGAGGAATTTCAGCTTGAGCCGGGAGAGCGCCAGCTTGAGGTCCGCGTCGCCGCGAAACTCCGCGGCGATGCCGTCGAGCTGCGGCTTGGTCCAGCGGTTGCGCTCATGGACCATGTAGGGATCGGTGAAGATCAGATCCTCGGTGATCTTGCAGAGCTCGGTGTTGTCGCAGAACACCGCCATCTTCCGCTTCTTGTCGCCTGCAGGCAGCGCCAGATCTGACGTGAAGTACAGCGACTTCGCCATGTAGCCGGCGATGTCGGCGGCAAATCGGGGATAGCGGATTCCCTGGATCATGCCGCGGCGCATGATGATGTGGGGCTGCAGCAGCTCCATGACGATGGCATAGAGCAGCGGCTCGTAGTGATAGATCTCCGGCAGCAGCCGGCCCACATGGCGGCCATGCTCGGTCAGGCATTGATGCTCGAAAAACGCACGCTTCAGCGGCATCGGCCAGCCTTCGCCCACCAGCCGCACATAGGGCAGGGCCTGCTTGACGCAGACGCCGCCTGCCGGACCTCTGACAATGAAAACCAAATTCAGATTCCCGTCACCGACCTCGCTGACCTTCCAGTCGCCGGGCTTGCCGCCGAGCCGCGCGGCCACGGCCGGCAGCGTGGCCAGGAACGGCGGAAGGCTTGCGGCATCCAACGGCCGGTAGCCGGCGGGCGTCTCCAATGGCAATGGCTCCCCCTGTCCTAAACGTTTCGTATGGCGCCATTCTTGTTTGATCGCCGCCGCCACGCAAGCGCTTGACTTCGCTTCCCTCCGCTCCGAATACTCGGGACCAACCCGCAACATAAAGTAGCGTCAACAACAACATCAGGCGGCCTGCTGGAATAGGATCGGGACGATGGCCGAACGCTATGTCGTGGGGATCGATGGCGGCACGGAATCGCTGCGCGCCGCCGTGTTCGATTTGCAGGGCCGGCCACGGGCCTTTGCCGCCGCGCCCTATCCGACGAATTTTCCCCAGCCGAGCTGGGCGGAGCAGAATCCCGAGGACTGGTGGCGCGCCGTCGGCGTCACCGTGCGCAAGGCGGTGCAGGACGCCAAGATCCGGCCGGACGAAGTCGTGGCCATCTGCGCCGACACCACCTGCTGCAGCGTGGTGGCGCTCGATGCCGAGGGCAAGCCGCTGCGGCCGGCGCTGATCTGGATGGATGTGCGCTCCGGCGACATGGCGGCGGAGGTGGCGGCGTCGGGCGATCCGGCGCTGGAGGTGAACAGCAACGGCGCCGGGCCGGTGTCGGCGGAATGGATGGTGCCGAAGGCGCTGTGGATTTACCGTCATGAGCGCGCGCTGTTCGATCGCGCCGCCACTGATTTGCGAGTATCAGGACTACATCAATTTCCGCCTGACCGGCCGCATGGTGGCGAGCATCAATAATGCCAGCGTGCGCTGGCACTATAATTCGCGCCGCGGCGGCTATCAGCCGAGCCTGCTGAAGCGGCTTGGCCTTGAGGCGCTGATGGAGAAGTGGCCGCGCGAGGTCGTGCCCCTCGGCCAGGTCATCGGCGGCGTCACCGCGGCGGCGGCGGAGCATATGGGCCTGCCGAAGGGGTTGCCGGTGGCACAGGGCGGCGCGGACGCCTTCATCGCCATGATCGGGCTCGGCGTGGTGCGGCCGGGCAAGCTGGCGCTGATCACCGGCTCGTCGCATCTGCAGTTGGGAGTCAGCGCCAAGCCGTTCCATGGCAAGGGCATCTGGGGCACCTATCCCGATGCGGTGATTCCCGATCTCTACATCGTCGAGGGCGGGCAGACCTCCACCGGTTCGATCGTCAACTGGTTCAAGAATCTGCTGCCCGAGAGCTTCAGCTATGACCGGCTGAATGCGGAGGCGAAGAAGCTGCCGCCGGGCGCCGAGGGGCTGGTGGTGCTGGATCACTTCCAGGGCAACCGCACGCCCTATACCGACGCCAATGCCCGCGGCGTGATCTCCGGCCTGACGCTGAAGCATGGGCCGGCCCATCTGTTCCGCGCGATGATCGAGGGCGTGTCGTTCGGCAGCGCGCTGATCTTCGAGACCATGCGGGCCAACGGTTTCGCGCCGGAGGAGATCGTGATCTGCGGCGGCGCCACGCAGGTCGGATCTCTGGCTGCAGATCCATGCGGATACGGCTGATGTGCCGCTGGTGCTGACGGAGGTCGCGGACGCGCCGGCGCTGGGCTCGGCGATCCTCGCCGCTGTGGGCGCGGGCTGCTATGGCAACATCGTCGAGGCGTCCGATGCGATGGTGCGCGCCGTGAACCGCATCGAGCCGGACAAGGCCCGGCATCAGGCCTATCAGCCGTTCTATCAGGCCTACAAGGATACCTACCCGGCCATCGCCGACATCGTGCACCGCCAGGCGCGGGCCGGCCGTTAGCAATCGCGAATCAAGCAGAGAGGTCGCCATGCTCAAAAACATCGATCCCCTTCTGAATGCCGATCTGCTGCATGTGCTGGCGGCCATGGGTCATGGCGACGATATCGCGCTGGTCGATCGAAATTTTCCGGCGACGGCGAATGCGCGGCGATTGATCCGGCTGACCGGCGCGGATGTTGTTGCCGTCGGGCGCGCAATCCTTTCCGTCTTTCCGCTCGACAGTTTCGTCGATCATCCGGTCATGCGCATGCAGATCGTGGGCAAGCCCGATGAAGTGCCGCCAGTGCAGCAGGATTTCCAGAAAGTCGTCGATGCTGCCGAAGGCCGCGCCTGGCCCATGGGCAGCATCGAGCGCTTTGCCTTCTATGAAGCAGCAAGGCAGGCCTTCGCGGTGGTTGCCACCAGCGAAGGCCGGCCCTACGGCTGCTTCTTGCTCAAGAAAGGCGTGATATTCGCCTGACGCTAGCGCGCTTTCAGCTGCAGCACGCCGATGCCGCCGGCGATGTTGATGCCTTCGATTCCTTCCACGCTGAGCGGCTGCAACACGATGGACTCCTCGCTGCCGCCGACCAGCACGTTCGCGCCGGCACCGACGCCAACCGCGGCACTTCCGGTGACGCCGCCATAGTTGCCCGTGAGCGCGCCGGGGCCCACGTCATCGGTCGGAGCGACAACGCCCCAAAGGATGACGCCGTTCTCGAGATAACCGATATCAACGCCGTACTTGTCGATGGTGCCGGTGTAGCGGTCGACCCGGCCCTTACCGTCGGGCGTGTAGGTGCAATTCACGTCGCGCGACGAACCGAAGACGAAGCTGACATTGCCCTCGACATCGCATTTCAGATAGCCCGCCTTCACACCGCTCTCTGTGGCGCCGCTGCCGGCGGCAATGGCTGCGCCAAACATCGCGGCGGTGAGAGCGAAGACAACTCGGGTTCCGTTTCGCATTTGATCCTCCGATCACAATAATTTCCGCCCCACGCGATGAGCGCAGGAGGGTTGCGAACAGAACAAAAAATCCGGTGTCCGGTTCCGAGACGGAAAAACCGTGCGGGGTTAGTCCCTTATCGGGCTATCGGCGGTCCATAGGGCTGAATGCGGGCGACCAGCTGCTCTTCAAGCAGCTTTTCGCGCAGCTCTTTGATCTCCGCCTTCACCGCTTCGAACTGACGCAGCTCCTTCTTGTCCAGCTTGCGGCCGGCGAATTTGAGCTTCATCGGGTTCATGTTCTTGCCGTCGACGAGCACTTCGTAATGCAGATGCGGACCAGTTGCGCGGCCGGTGCTGCCGACGAAGCCGATGACCTGGCCCTGCTTCACCTTGTCGCCCTTGCTGATGCCCTTGGCGAAACGGCTGAGATGGGCATAGGCGGTCTGGTATTGGCCAGTGTGGCGGATCTTGATGAAGTTGCCGTAGCCGCCCTTCTTGCCGGAAAACTCCACGGTGCCGCTGCCCGACGCCAGGATCGGCGTTCCAGTGGCCGCGGCGAAGTCGACACCCTTGTGCATCTTGCTGTAGCCGAGGATCGGATGCTTGCGCATGCCATAGCCCGAGGTGACGCGGACCACGTCCAGCGGCGTGCGCAGCAAGTCCTTGCGCACGCTCTCGCCCTTGGCGTTGTAGAACTCGCCCGAACCGTCCTTCGGTTCGAACCAATAGATCTCCAGTGTCTGGTCGCCTTGAGTCAGCGCGGCGTAGCGAACGTTGCCGGTGCGCGCCAGGCGGCCTTGATTGTCCTCGAGGCGCTCATAGACGATCTCGAAACTGTCGCCGGGATGAATTTCGCGCTCGAAATCGACGTCATAGGCGAAGGCCTTGATGACTTCGGAAAGGACGGAGAGCGGCACCGCCGCATCCTGGCCCGCTTGATAGAGGCTGGAATCGATGCGGGCGGAAGCGAGCGCCATCTCCGTCGTCAGCGGACGTTCGACGGCATTGGCCTGGAACTCGCCATCCTCGCGGCGTTCCACCCTGACATCGCGCTCGACGCTGGGCTGCAGCGCGATGCTGGCAAGCTCGACCTCGACGCTGTCCTGGTTGATGCGTTCATGAAGATTGAGGCCGAGGGTGATCTGCTGTCCGGGCATCAGGTCCCGGGGCGAAAAGACATCGCCAAGGGCGTTGACGGCGTTGTGCGCTTCGACGCGGCCGATGCCGGCATCCAGCAGCAGGTCCATCAGCGTGTCGCCGGGTTCCACCTGCACCGTCTCCATCATGGAGCTGTCACCAGGCGTGGGCAGCGGCAAGCTCGACAGCGGCGGCGGTGGCGGCAGCGCGGCGGTCTGCAGCGGCAGGGATGTGACGGGGGTTTTGATCGCAGGAGGCGCCGGCGTGGCGGCGGCAACCGGCTCCGCGTCGACTGTCTCGACGGCCACTGCATCGGCGACCGGAAATGGCGACTGAATATAGAAGTAGGCTGCCGCGGCGCCGGCCAGGGCGGTTCCTGCGAGCAGTAAAGCGATTAACCTTTTGGACCCGGGCCGTGTCGACGGTGCCGTGTTATTGCCGTGCAATACTCTGTCCCCCTGAACCGTGTGCAACTGCCAGCCGGGCCGCACCTAGTGGTGCCATGATCTTTTGTATCTATATTTTGTAGGTCTATTGGTAGCTTAGTTAAAACTCGGCCGAAAATGCCGACGCTGCGAATCGCTGTCAACATAAGTTTTCAATGGTTAAACAATGGTATCCAAGGCGCAGATTCGGGACCGAATTAGCGATGTCTGCTGGAGCCTTGAGTTATCCCCTTCTTTATCCACACGTTCCTTTTGCTAGTCACCGCCATCGCCACCCGTAGGGGCATCGTAGGTCATTGATGTTGTGGCGTTTTTCGGACTGGCAAAAGAACGCAAGAAAATTTCAATAAAGCGTTTGACACCCAAAATACCCAAGCGTATAAGCCCGCTCCTCGACGCGGCTGGCGGAATGCTTGCAGCGTGCTGAAAGGCGCGTCGACTTGATGTTGGACATTGTGAATCGAGAGAGAAGGGATGCGTGGGCGGCGGTCCGGGCAGTGACATGCCTGAGTACCAAAGCAAACGCATCTAACAAGCTTGCCGTTGCGAAAGCAGCGGCGAGTTGAACGCGTTTAAGTTTGGGATCCTCAGAAACCCGTTGGAACGGATGACCGTTCCGGCGAAGTTAACCTGAGAGTTTGATCCTGGCTCAGAACGAACGCTGGCGGCATGCCTAACACATGCAAGTCGAACGCGTGTAGCAATACACGAGTGGCGCACGGGTGAGTAACGCGTGGGAACCTGCCCAGTGGTAGGGAATAACTGCGGGAAACTGCAGCTAATACCCTATACGCCCTACGGGGGAAAGTTTTTCGCCATTGGAGGGGCCCGCGTCGGATTAGCTAGTTGGTGAGGTAAGAGCTTACCAAGGCGACGATCCGTAGCTGGTCTGAGAGGATGATCAGCCACACTGGGACTGAGACACGGCCCAAACTCCTACGGGAGGCAGCAGTGGGGAATATTGGACAATGGGGGCAACCCTGATCCAGCAATGCCGCGTGAGTGATGAAGGCCTTAGGGTTGTAAAGCTCTTTCGACGGGGACGATGATGACGGTACCCGTAGAAGAAGCCCCGGCTAACTTCGTGCCAGCAGCCGCGGTAATACGAAGGGGGCTAGCGTTGTTCGGAATTACTGGGCGTAAAGGGCGCGTAGGCGGTCTTGTAAGTCAGATGTGAAAGCCCCGGGCTCAACCCGGGAATAGCATTTGATACTGCGAGGCTTGAGTCCGGGAGAGGATGGCGGAATTCCCAGTGTAGAGGTGAAATTCGTAGATATTGGGAAGAACACCGGTGGCGAAGGCGGCCATCTGGACCGGTACTGACGCTGAGGCGCGAAAGCGTGGGGAGCAAACAGGATTAGATACCCTGGTAGTCCACGCCGTAAACGATGAGTGCTAGACGCTGGGGGGTTAACCCTTCGGTGTCGCAGCTAACGCATTAAGCACTCCGCCTGGGGAGTACGGCCGCAAGGTTGAAACTCAAAGGAATTGACGGGGGCCCGCACAAGCGGTGGAGCATGTGGTTTAATTCGAAGCAACGCGAAGAACCTTACCAGCCCTTGACATGGGGAGTATGGGTCGCAGAGACGTGACCCTTCAGTTCGGCTGGCTCCCACACAGGTGCTGCATGGCTGTCGTCAGCTCGTGTCGTGAGATGTTGGGTTAAGTCCCGCAACGAGCGCAACCCTCATCTTCAGTTGCCATCAGTTCGGCTGGGCACTCTGAAGAAACCGCCGGTGACAAGCCGGAGGAAGGCGGGGATGACGTCAAGTCCTCATGGCCCTTACGGGCTGGGCTACACACGTGCTACAATGGTGGTGACAATGGGAAGCGAAGGAGCGATCTGGAGCCAATCCCAAAAAGCCATCTCAGTTCGGATTGTACTCTGCAACTCGAGTGCATGAAGTTGGAATCGCTAGTAATCGCGCAACAGCACGGCGCGGTGAATACGTTCCCGGGCCTTGTACACACCGCCCGTCACACCATGGGAGTTGGTTTTACCCGAAGCCGGTGCGCTAACCGCAAGGAGGCAGCCGACCACGGTAGGGTCAATGACTGGGGTGAAGTCGTAACAAGGTAGCCGTAGGGGAACCTGCGGCTGGATCACCTCCTTTCTAAGGATCGAATGTTCGGCGGCTCACCGTCTGCATTCGGTTTTCTTACATCTGCAAAGCATGGCGCGGACCTGGTCCGCCGTCCTCGCATCCCTTCTCCGAAACCCTCAGGAACAATGGAGACCAAGGTCCAGGTCGTGGCTTGGCGTCTTGGTGCCGCCGGCCTGTTCGTTGCTCTTCGGGCTAGTAGCTCAGTTGGTTAGAGCGCGCGCTTGATAAGCGTGAGGTCGGAAGTTCAAGTCTTCCCTGGCCCACCATTTCAACAGGCCAGGGATCATGTATTGGCGCGAAGCGCGCCGATGGCTTGGGTCCTGGGGCTGTAGCTCAGCTGGGAGAGCACCTGCTTTGCAAGCAGGGGGTCGCCGGTTCGATCCCGGTCAGCTCCACCATCACCGTAACAGGCGATGGCGGGCGGGCCGCGATAGGCGAGCGACAGCAACCGCGATCGCGCGGGCAGAGGGTTCGGAGTAGAGGTCAAAGTTTCAGAAGCAATGACCTGACGGCAGCAATGCCAGATGGTTCGTCGTTTCTCTCGATGTTGGACATTGTGGAT
>CAWKOG010000016.1:0-302500 GCA_963851215.1 uncultured Alphaproteobacteria bacterium | reverse complement strand
GTGCTGTGAGAATGCTGCGCTGCGAAATCACGGATAACAAAATCGGCCTGGATCTTCGGCGCCCGAGTGCCGACATCGACCAGGGCACAGGGAAAGCCCGTGCCGGCGACGAGATCCCGCAGAAAGGCGAGCTCCTCGCCCTTGGTATCCGCCGTGCCGACGATATAGATGCGCTTCATTGTCTTCCCGCGACAGGTTCGACTCGGGCCGGCAGAATTTGCAATTCCTGTGGGACGCCAGTACCGTATTGGCATGACCGTCTCACGTCAAGAATGGGACACCGTGCCGTCGGCTGCGAAAGGCCCGCGGGCGCGGATGAGGCGAACGATGCTCGATACGGCGATGCGATTGATGCAGAGTGGATTGATTCCGTCGGTGAGCGACGTCGCCGAAGCGGCGGAGGTGTCGCGCACGACCGCCTATCGCTATTTTCCAAGCCAGGCGGCGTTGATCCAGGCTGCGGTCGACGAAGCGCTGGGGCCGATCCTGGAATGGGACTCCGAGTCCGCCGACGCCGAGGAACGCATCTCCGACCTGCTCGCCTTCGCCTATCCGCGCATGCATCTCTACGAAGCGACGCTCAGGGCGGCGCTTTTGCTGGCGATCGACCAATGGACGAGGCGGCAAGCCGGCACGCTGGCGCCCGAGGCGCCGATCGTGCGCGGACATCGCAAGGCGCTGTTGCGCTTGGCGCTGGCGCCATTGCGGGAAAAGCTCGGCCGCAAGTCGCTTGATCGCTTGGCGCAATCTCTTTCGCTGGTGTTCGGGACGGAAGCCTTTGTCGTCCTGAAGGATATTTGGCAGCTTGACGACAAGCAGGTCCTGCAGGTGGCGCTCTGGACCGCCCATGCCGTTGTCAGGACCGCCATTGCCGAGGCCGGGACGGTTGCTTCCGCAGCCGCCGGTCATGCTAAAGTCAAAGCGGCACAAAGACCGCGCAAGAAGGAGAATGGCCCAACAAACAAATAAACCGCTGTGGGCCGGTCCACCGGCCGCAGCCCTTAGACTAGGGAGAGAAAACAAATGCTGAAGAGGACCTTGCTTGGAATGCTTGCCGGCGTGACCGTGGCATTTGCCGGCGTCACGGCTTCGGCCCAGGAGGAATTGACGATCTTTTGGGCGGAATGGGATCCGGCCAATTACCTGCAGGAACTGGCCAACCAATACACCGCGGAGACCGGTGTTCCGGTGACCGTGCAGACGACGCCCTGGCCGGATTTTCAGACCAAAGCCTTCGCCGAGTTCAACGCCCATGGCGACGCCTATGACATCGTCGTCGGCGATTCCCAGTGGCTCGGCGCCGGCTCGGTCGGCGGCCACTATGTGGATCTCACCGACTTCTTCGCCAAGCACAAACTGACCGAAGCGTTCGCGCCCGCCACCGTGCAGGCCTATGCCGAATATCCGAAGGGCGGCGGCAAGTTCTGGGCCATCCCGACCGAGGGCGACGCTACCGGCTGGGCCTATCGCAAGGACTGGTTCGAGGATCCGGCGGAGAAGGAGGCCTTCAAGGCCAAATATGGCTACGACCTGGATGTGCCGAAAACCTGGCCGCAGATGCGCGATATCGCCGAATTCTTCCACCGCCCGGACCAGAAGCGCTACGGCATCGCCATCTATACCGACAACGCCTATGACGCCCTGGTCATGGGCTTTGAGAATGCCCTCTTCAGCTATGGCGGCGATCTCGGCGACTATTCGAGCTACAAGGTCGAGGGCATCGTCAATTCGGGGGACGCCGTGGCGGCGCTTGAGACCTATAAGGAGCTCTACAAATTCACACCGCCAAACTGGGGCAAATCCTTCTTCCTGGAAAACAACCAGGCGATCACCGAAGGCCTGGCGGCGATGAGCATGAACTACTTCGCCTTCTTCCCGGCACTCGCCAACAAGGCGGCAAATCCTTACGCCGATGTCACCGGCTATTTCGCCAATCCGGCCGGTCCAGGCGGCAAGCAGCATGCGGCACTCGGCGGGCAGGGCATGTCGATCGTCAGCTATTCCACGAAGCAGGAGGAAGCCTACAAGTTCCTCGAATGGTTCATCCGCGAAGACGTGCAGAAGAAATGGGCCGAGCTCGGCGGTTACACTTGCAACGCCAAAGTTCTGGAATCATCGGAGTTCCGCAAGGCAACGCCCTATAATGAGGCCTTCTATCAGTCGATGTTCATGGTGAAGGACTTCTGGGCAGTGCCGGAATATGCGGAACTGCTGACCCAGATCAATAACCGCATCTATCCCTTCGTCGTCGGCGGCGAAGGTTCTGCAAAGGAAGCGTTGGACGGACTCGCCCAGGACTGGACGGCGACGTTCAAGAAGTACGGTCGTCAATAACTGGCGGCCAGCGCAGACGGCCGGCGGAGGGCAATCCTCCGCCGGCCGTCTGAATGATGCGTAGGAGGGAGGCGGGCGTGGCGGTTATGGCGAAGCTCACGGCGGATTTGCGGGCGGCCGCGCGCGGCTGGAGCGATCTCACGATCCGCAATCTTTTTATAATCCCGACGATACTCTTCCTGATCGTCTTCAACATCTTTCCACTGATCTACTCCCTCGGCTACTCCTTCACCGATTTTCGCGCCTCCGTGAGCGAGCCGGCCAACTTCGTGGGTCTGCAGAACTACCGAGAGCTGCTGGCCGATCCCAATATCTGGCGCAATTTCTCGGTCACCGCGAAATATGTGATCGTTTCCGTGGGCGGCCAGATGATCGTCGGCTTCGGCGTGGCGCTGCTGCTGAACCGCGCCTTCCCCTTCAAGGGACTGGTCACGACCTTGCTCTTGCTGCCGATGATGATGTCGATGGCGGTGGTCGGGCTGTTCTGGAAGCTGCTCTACGATCCGTCCTGGGGCATCATCAACTACGCCCTGGGCCTCGGCACCTTCGATTGGCTGTCCAATCCGAACATGGCGCTCTATGCCATCGCTATTACCGATATCTGGATGTGGGCGCCCTTCGTCATGCTGCTGTCGCTCGCCGGCCTATCGGCCGTGCCGCAGCATCTCTATGAAGCGGCGGCGATCGACCGCGCCGGGCGCTGGTACACCTTCACGCGCATCACCCTGCCGCTGGTGGCGCCGCTGCTGCTGATCGCCCTCATATTCCGCACCATGGAGGCGTTCAAGACCTTCGACCTCGCCTTCATCATGAGCGGCCAGCCGACCACCGAGGTGATCGCCATCAGGCTTTACAAGATGGCGTTCCAGGAGTGGCAGACCGGCCGCTCCTGCGCGCTCGCCTATATCATGCTGATCATCGTGCTGGCGATCACCAACATCTACGTGAAATATCTGAACCGGGTGAAGGAGCGCTGAGATGGCCGCCGTCCGCACCCGCAGCCAGCGAGTTTTTCACCGCGTCGCCGTCGCCGCTGTCATCGTGATCACCCTGATCTTCCTGTCGCCGATCTACTGGATCACCTCGACCGCTTTCAAATCCCGGGCCATCGCCACGTCGGTGCCGCCGACCGTGATCTTCTCGCCGGAAATCACGTCGTTCATCAAGCTGTTCACCCGGCGCGTGCAACTCACGAAGCCGGTCGAGCCGGAGGTCTATGAAGCCGCACCCTGGTGGGAGAAGCGCATCTATGACGGCGGCGAGCGCGTCCTCAAGGTTGGCAACAGCGTTCAGTTGTCGCAGTACCCCAACCGCTTTCAGAACAGCCTGATCATCGCCATCACCAGTACGTTGCTCGCGGTATCCATGGGTACGCTGACGGCCTACGGCTTTTCCCGATTTCGAATAGCCGGCGAACAGGATCTGCTCTTCTTTATCCTGTCGACGCGCATGCTGCCGCCGGTGGTAGTGGCGATCCCGATGTTCCTGATGTACCGCGCCGTCGGCATGACGGATACCCACATCGGGCTGATCATTCTTTACACGGCCTTTAACCTCTCCTTCTCCGTCTGGCTGATGAAGGGCTTTATCGACGAGATCCCGAAGGAGTATGAGGAGGCGGCCCTGGTCGACGGCTATACGCGGCTGCAGGCCTTCTTCAAGATCGTCCTGCCGGAAGCAGTGACCGGCATCGCCGCGACGGCGGTGTTTTGCTTCATCGTCGCCTGGAACGAATATGCCTTCGCGCTGATGATGACGAACCGCCGGGCGCAGACGGCGCCGCCCTTCATCCCCGCGCAGGTCGGCTCCGGTCTGACCGACTGGACGGCGATCGCGGCCGGAACTTTCCTGTTCCTGCTGCCGGTGGCGATCTTCACCTTTGCGCTCCGGAAGCATCTGTTGCGGGGCGTTACCTTCGGGGCCATCCGCAAATGAAGGCCGGGCTTAGGGAACGATCATGAGCTTTCGCCGACTCAACTCGAAGTTCCTTGAGCCGTTGTCGCAATGGACGATGGTCTTCGGCATCGTCGCGCTCTGCCAGCCCTGGAACGAACTGCTGCATCGCTATGGCTTGACGATCATCATCGTCGGCCTGGTGGGATTTCAGCGTGTTCTCCAAGTTCAAGCCCGAGTTGAAGCCGGACTGACCGATCATGGCCGACATCATCCTGCGGGACATCCAGAAGTATTTCGGCGAGGCCCATGTCATCCGGCAGCTCAATCTGGAGGTTCGCCACCGGGAATTTGTCGTGCTGCTCGGGCCGTCGGGCTGCGGCAAGACGACGACCCTGCGGGCCATCGCCGGACTGGAGGAGATCGATAGCGGTAGCATCATCATTGACGGCAAGCCGGTCGAGAATCTCCGAGCCTCCGACCGGGATATCGCTTTCGTCTTCCAGCTTTATGCCCTTTACCCCCATCTGACGGCCTATGAGAATATCGCCTTTCCGCTCCGGGCCACGAATGAGAGCCGGGCTGCGGTCGATGCCCAGGTCCGCCGTGTCGCCCAGGCGCTGGCCATCGAGCATCTGCTGAACAAGCGGCCGTCGTCGCTCTCAGGCGGCGATATGCAGCGCGTCGCGATCGGGCGGGCGCTGGTGCGGCGGCCGAAGGCGATGCTGATGGATGAGCCGATCGGTTCCCTCGACGCCAAGTTGCGCGAGGACATGCGCACGGAGATCAAGCGGTTGCATCTGGAGAACGAGACGACCACGGTCTATGTGACCCATGACCAGGTGGAGGCGATGTCGCTCGCCGACCGGATCGCCGTGATGCATGACGGCGTGCTGCAGCAAGTCGGCACCCCGACCGACGTCTACCGGCATCCGGCCAATCTATTCGTCGCCCAGTTCATCGGCAGTCCGGTGATGAACATCGCCAAGGCGAGTTTGC
The DNA here is from genome assembly GCA_963851215.1 of uncultured Alphaproteobacteria bacterium. GTDB lineage: Bacteria > Pseudomonadota > Alphaproteobacteria > Dongiales > Dongiaceae > DATKFM01. The sequence goes on along the minus strand of CAWKOG010000016.1, from coordinate 297,274 downwards.
GCGAAGAGAACGGCCGCGCCCAGGTAGTGATCGGCGATGGCGACGGCGCCTTCGATCTGCCGGCCGAGCTCCAGCGTCAGGTCGCTTCCGCGAACAGCCGGGAGCTGACGATCGGCGTGCGGCCGGAAAGCGTGCGCATTGCCCGCCAGCCCGCCGATGGCTTCACCCAGGTGGAGGCCCATATCATCGAGCCGCTGGGCGCCTACGATATTGTCGACCTCAAGCTCGGCCGCCAGATCTTCCGGGCGCGGACGCCCAGCGGTTTCGTCCCCCAGGCCGGAGAAACCGTTTGGGCCAAGCTCGACGCGGCGGAAACGCATTTCTTCGATACCAGCAGCGGCGGGTCGCTGGACGCAAGGCTGAGCTGACAACATGGCGCATATCCGGCTCGAAAACGTCAGCAAGAACTTCGGCTCCCACAGTGCGCTCAAAGGCCTCGATCTGGAGATCGCCGATGGCGAGTTCTTCGTGCTGCTGGGGCCGACCGGCGCCGGCAAGACCACGACACTGCGCCTGATCGCCGGACTGGAGCGGCCCAATGCCGGCGCAATCAGGATCGACCATGAGGATGTGCTGGAGTGGAATGCGGCGCAGCGCGATGTCGCGCTCGTGTTCCAGCATTATTCCCTCTATCCGCGCTACACCGTGCGGCAGAATCTCGAATTTCCCTTGAAATCCCGGGTGCGCCGCTATCCGCAGCCGGATATCGACGCCCGTGTCGCCCGCGCCGCCAAGACGCTGCGCATCGAGCATCTGCTGGACCGCAAGACAGACCGCCTTTCCGGCGGCGAGATGCAGCGCGTATCGATCGGGCGCGCCATCGTGCGCGAGCCCCGCGTCTTCCTGATGGACGAGCCGCTGTCCAATCTGGACGCCAAGCTGCGCGAGGCGCTGCGCTCGGAGCTCAAGGATCTGCAGATGAAGCTGGGCGCCACCTTCCTGTTCGTCACCCATGACCAGATCGAAGCGATGTCCATGGGCGACAAGGTCGGCGTCCTCAACCAGGGCCGCATCATCCAGGTCGGCACGCCGCAGGAGATCTATAACCGGCCGCGAGACCTCTTCGTCGCCGGCTTTGTCGGCTCGCCGGCGATGAATTTCTTGCCGGGAGAGGCCGGCAATGGCCGGCTATCGGCTTTGGCCGGCCAGATGGACCTTTCCGCCGAGGCATCGGCCCGCGGATGGCTTGTGGGTCATTCGGGGCCTGTCACGGTCGGCATCCGTTCGGAGGATATCCGCATCGGACCGGCGGAGGCTGTGGCGGCGCGGGTCCATGACGTGGAGAATTTGGGCGTCGAAAAAATCGTCACTCTGCGGATCGGCGAACAACTCCTGCGGGCAACCGCGCCGGCGTCGCTGGACCTGCCGATCGATAGCACGGTGCGATTCGGGTGGAATCCGGAGAAGCTGCATTTCTTCGACGGTTCGACCGGTGCGAACCTGTTGGCTGGCTAGGTGGATTTTGCCAGCCTAGGCGTCGAACGCCGGCAACCGGCCATGAACGCTGCTGAGAGGTACTTTGGAGATTCTGGGACGGGGGACAAGATAATGGGACAGCCTCAACATTCGGCGGAGTACTCATTCCACTCCCCCTCCCCTTGCGGGAGAGAGCAGGGGGAAGGGTTTCCTCGAGGTATTGGGGATCGCATATAATGCCCCGCATTCCCCGCAAGGACATCCTCGACAAATTCCGCGCCATGATCGCGCGCGGGGAGCCGATCATCGGCGGCGGTGCGGGTACAGGCTTGTCGGCGAAATGCGAGGAAGCCGGCGGCATCGACCTCATCGTCATCTACAATTCCGGACGCTATCGCATGGCCGGCCGCGGCTCGCTGGCTGGCCTGCTCGCCTATGGCAATGCCAACGAGATTGTCCTGGAGATGGCGCACGAAGTGTTGCCCGTGGTGAAGACCACGCCGGTGTTGGCCGGCGTCAACGGCACCGATCCCTTCATGCTGCTGGAGCCGTTCCTGACGCAAGTAGCATCGCTCGGCTTCTCCGGGGTTCAGAACTTCCCCACCGTCGGGCTGTTCGATGGGAACATCCGGAAGAACCTGGAAGAGACCAGCATGGGCTATGGCCTCGAAGTGGAGATGATCCGCAAGGCCCATGAGATGGACCTGCTGACCACGCCCTATATCTTCTCGGAAGCCGAGGCCGAGGCGATGGCAATGGCCGGCGCCGACATCGTTGTCTGCCATCTCGGGCTCACGACCGGCGGCGCCATCGGCGCCGAAACGGCGCTGATGCCCGGCGATTGCGTGCCCCTGATCAATGCCTGGTCCGCGGCCGCGCGCGCCGTCAGGCCTGATATCATCGTGCTCTGCCATGGCGGGCCGATCTCCTCACCGGAAGACGCGACCTATATCCTGAAAGTCTGTCCCGATTGCCACGGTTTCTACGGCGCTTCCAGCATGGAGCGGCTGCCGACGGAAATCGCGCTGACCGAGCAGACGAGGAAATTCAAATCAATCAAACGAAGCTGAACGGCCGTCGCGTGCCGCACTGCGACGCCGCCGCCGAAGTTCACCGCGCCGTGAAGAGCCGCCGCACCATGGGGCCGACGATCCTGCTGCCATAGTCCGGCGTGCGGCAGCCTTAGGCCGGCAGCAGGACTGGGTGATAGGCATGGGCCGCGGGCGAGCCCGGACAAACATGCAGGGCGCGCTTTCCGCAATCCGCGATGATCGAGAAGGCCGTCTGCGTCGGCTCGGATTCGGAGTGGTCCTTGCAGATCGAGTCCGGGGCGCCCTCCCGGTTTCCCAGGACGGCGGCAAGTTGTTCCACTGATGATATGCCGGGGGCGAACCGCTGCAGCACCTGCAGCCTATGGCGGCTCGAGGGATAGGTTTTCATCAGCGCGGATTCATCCTCATCGCCCCTGATGTCGGAATCCAGGGCATGGTTGGTGTGCAGGACCGGCGCCGTGCGCTGGTTCACGCGAACGCCACGCGCAGCCGAGACTTCAATGCCGGCCACATCGCCAGCGGAATCGCCGAGCAGGTATGAGCGGCCTGCCATATGCGGAAGCGAGCGCATCGCCGCGAGCGCGTTCTCAACCCGCGTTTCATTGAGAACGATACGGCGAACGACCTGGCTGGGCAGCCCCGGCGCGCGGCTGCTCAGTATCAGGTCATTATTGAGAAGTACCAAGCCGTGCCGGTTGCAGCCCACCCAGGCAAGCCCGCCGACCGAAGCGATCACAGCCTGCTCGAAGCCACGGGGCCCGACATGGATGAACAGCGCAAGCTCCTTGGCGGCGGCCGGCGGCGCATCCCAGTTCTGCCCGAGAATGGCGCCCTGTGGTCCCTTGACGGCCATGGCGGTGCAGCCTGCCGGTGCTGGCGTATCGAAGAACTCGAAACCGATCCGAAGCAGAACGTCCATGAGTTGCGTCGCGGAACCCTCGGCTATTCCCTGGAGTTCGTCCGCGATATCAGGGGCACGGGTCAGGATCATGGGCCAGGCCGCTTCTGCTTTTCCACGAGCCGGGGCGAATGTGGCCGGGCTGTGCTCCTGCCGCAGCGTCGCGAGTGCCGCGGCGATCTCATTGCGGAATCGCTCGCCATGCTGGCGGCCCCGAGCGCGGGGCGCGCCCTCCAAAATGACGATGGGAAATGTAAACGTCGCCATGGTTACTTCCCCGCGCCGATCGATGCCCTGGACCTTTGTCCGCTGCCAATGATCACATCGACGACGAGAATGATCAGGATATTGAGGAACACCACCAGCGCCGATACGGCGAAAACGGCCGGGCTGAATGAAGTATTGCTCTGCTGAAAGAGCCAGATCGACAGCGGAAACACGTCAACGGTATAGAGAAAGTAGCTGAGCGTGAATTCGTTGAATGAGAGGACGAAAACCAGGAGGGCGCCCGAAGCGATGCCGCCTCGTGCCAGGGGAAGGACGATTTCAGCGAAAGCGCGAACGCCGGAGGCGCCCAGCGTCTTCGCAGCTTCTTCCAGAGATGGATCCATGCCGTGCATTGCCGCCATGCAGTTTCGCATCATGAACGGCAGGCCGACAATTGCGTGCGCCACGACGATCTGCGTCATGCCCAATTCAAGCCCGCTCCGGCTGACCAGGACGAGCAGCGAAATGCCGAGCACGACGGTGGGGAATATGATCGGCAGGCCGAGCAGTTCTTCGATGGCGCCACGGCCGCGAAAGTGAAAACGGACCAGGGCATAGGAGGCGGGCACGCCGGCGATAACGCAAACAAGGGCTGTCGCGCCCGCGATGGCAAGACTGGCGAGGAGCGATTCGCCGAGCCGCGCGGCGCCGGCATTCTCCCCGGCAAACATCGACCAGACTTCCGCGTACCAGCGCAGGCTGAGGCCGGGCGGCGGAAACTGCAGCGTCGCCGCCGGCGTGAACGACATGATGACCACCATGACGATCGGCGACAGCAACAGGAGCAGCAGCACAAATGTGACGAGCTTGATGATTGCCGCTTCATGGCCGGCGCGGCCGATTGCGCTTTCTCCGCTCATCATGCCGCTCCCCGGATCGGAGCGTGGCGCGGCAGTTTGTTGAGCGCCTGCACCGCAAGCGCGAGCACGATCAGAACGACCGATAGCGCAGCACCCAGCGGCCAGTTCAAGAGCGGCCCCATCTGATCCCGGATGACCACGGCTATGGTCGTCACCTTCAGCCCGCCCAGCAGCAGCGGCACCACGAAGGCGCCGGTGTTGAAGCCAAAGACCAGTATCGTTCCCGCGGCGATGCCGGGCCATGCCAAGGGAAGAATGATATGCCGGTAGACACGAAGCCGGCTTGCGCCGAGGACGCCCGCCGCTTCCTCAAATTGGACGGGTATCGTCCCCAGGGACGCGGCGATCGGCAGGACCGCCAGCGGAACGGTGGTCTGGATCAGCCCGAGCAAGCACGCCGGTCCGGTTGAACAGCAGCGAGAAAGAACGCTCATATCCCGTCACAAATCGCGCCGCCTGATTCAGCAGCCCGTCCGGTCCGAGGATCGCCATCCAGCCGAAGCTCTGGACCAGCAGGCTGATGAGCATCGGCAGCATCACGCAGATCAGGACTATCCGTCGCGCGAGCGCTGACGGCGTCCGCGTCATATAGAGTGCGATCGGGAATGAGATGAGCGTCGTCAGGACCGCGCTCAAGAAAGCAAGCCAGACCGTATCGATGACAATGCGCAGGTAGCGTCCGTGGAGAAGCACGGCGTAGTTCACCAGCGACCAGCCGCTCCATTCGGCGTTCCGATCGCCAAAGCTCATCCGCAGGACGGAGAAGCTGCACAGCAGGAGCAGGCCGATGAGGAGCCCCGCCGGCAGGAGAAGCGCTGCCGGCTTCCAGCCATTCCGGCGCTCGCGTGCAATGGCGGGCGCCGGCAGGGCAGGTTCGAGAACTGTTTCTCCGGCAATCGTCATTGCCGCAGAAGCCTTGCATTCTCGGTCTTGACGGACAGCCAGACCGCACCGTCGCCCGATTCACCGTGGAAGATATCCTCGTGGGAACGCGCAGCGATCATCTGTCCATCGGAGAGCCTGACCTGCCAGCAATATGTCCCCGCCTTGAACTGGCGACCAATGACCATGCCTCTGATCTGCGCGCCTTCGACCGGACGCGCCTGGATCTCCGTATGCTCCGGGCGAAACATCACGACCGCATCGCCATTCGCGCCCTGTTCGGTGTCGGAAATCGTCAATGTCGTGCCGGCGACATCGACGGCGCTGTATAGTCCGGTCCGCTCGCCGATGGCCCTGGGAATGAGGAAATTGGCGTCGCCGAGAAACTCCGCCACGAAGCGGCTCGCCGGGAATTCATAGACCTCGGCCGGACTGCCGACTTGCACGATGCGCCCGGCTTGCATGATGGCGATGCGGTCGGACATCGCCGACGCGGTTTCCTGATCGTGGGTGACATATATTGCTGCGATGCCCAGCGACTTCTGGATCGCGCGCAATTCGATCGCCATGTAGTCGCGCAGCCGCCTGTCGAGCGCCGCCATCGGCTCGTCAAAGAGGACAAGCGCGGGCTCGGTCACCAGCGTCCGCGCCAGCGCGACGCGCTGAAGCTGCCCACCGCTCAGTTCATGGGGGTATCGCCCGGCGAAGTCTTCTGCGGGAAGCTGAACGAGTGCCAGGACCCGGTCCACTTTCTCGACGATCGCCGCACTTGCGATCCCCTTCATGCGCAGGCCGAAGGCGATGTTCTCGCGAACCGTCATATGGGGGAAGATGGCCAGGGACTGGAATACAAGACCGATATTGCGGCGATGAGTTGGTTTGCCGCGGACGCTCTCGCCAAAGATGCGGATATCTCCCGCCGAGGGCGTATCGAGGCCGGCAATCATCCGCATGGTCGTCGTCTTGCCGCATCCCGACGGCCCGAGAATGGAAACGATCTCGCCCGGGAAAACGTCGAGGCTTACGCGGTCCACAGCCCGGATATGGCCACGCGCGAAAACCCGGGAAACCTCCTGCAGCTGAAGAACGGGATTGGGGCTGTTCATAGGTCCTGCGTGATCTGCCGTGGTTGAGGAGGCGGCAGGATAGTATCGGTCATTGCCCCATGCAGGGAAGCCGGACGGGCGGGAGGCGTCCGTCCGGCCTCTGCAACGCCGGTCAGGTCACCGCTTCGGTGTATCGCGCCATCCAGTCCTCGCGGACGCTGGCGAGATGGGCCGCATCGACCTTCACGGTACGGTTCTTGACGACCTCCGGCGACGGCACATAGGGACTGCTCTTCGCCTTGTCAGACAGCACGGCATCCTGGTTGATCGGACCGTACCAGACTTCTTCGGCCATCTTGCCCTGGACATTCGGATCCAGCGCCTGATTTAGCAACGCGTGAATGACTTCGGTGTCGCCGGGATGGCCCTTCGGCACGACCATGTACTGAAGATCGACGAAGAAGCCTTCCTCCAGGTCGTAGGTGCCGCTCACATGGTAGTCCGGATTCGGAATGAAGCTGGACATCTCCAGCGGCGAATAGACGCCGCCGGCATTCAGCGAGTCGGTGCGGAACAGGTCGGCAAGCTGGTTCGCATTCGATGATATCGTGAGGGAGCGATCCCTGAGCTTGGACAGCATCTCGAAGCCGCCATCCGGATTCATCGCATCGCCGCCGGCGAGCTTTGCGGCCACCATGACCAGTTCCAACGCGTAGAGGTTGTCCGCCGGCGGCAGAAAGATTTTTTCGCTGTTGGAATCATCCCACAGCACGCCATAGGATTTCGGGGGTTCCGCATAGGCGCTGGTGTTGTAGACGAGCCCGTCGCTCCACAGGAAGTAGCCGATGCCATGGCCGTTGGCGCCGGTCTGATAGTCGGGCAGGACCCGCGCAATATTGGGAATTGCATCGAGCGCCGGCTTCTCGAGCAGGCCGGCCTCGGCCAGGGTGTTGGCGCCGAAGCCGGACAAGATCACGACATCGTATTGCGGATTCGCCGCGGATGCCTTGATCTTGGCGATCATGTCCGACGTCGTGCCCGTCAGATCGGAGATGACCTTGGCGCCGGTCGCCGCCTCGAATGGCTGCAGGATGTTGCGCACGGCAGCCTGTCCCGTCGCATCGGACCAGGTCAAGACGCGAATTTCCTTGCCGGCGAAGTTTGCGGCCGAGGCCCGTCTGACCCACGGCATTTGCAGGGCGACCGCCGCTGCGGCCGATTTGCCGAGCAACGTCCGGCGTGAAACAGATCTGTTCATGGCATGTGCTTTTTTCATTTGGTTCTCCCTTCGTCGATGTTTGGCTCTGAATTTCCCCTCAACACTTGACGCAAAGCTCTCGCGGGTTGGCTGACGTGAGGCGTTCGATGCCGGTCGCGGTGACGGCCAGTGTCTCGCTGATGCCGAATCCGCTGGCGAGCGCAAGCATGTGGAACACCATCCCCTCCTTAAGCTCCCAATCTTCCTGCTCGTTGAAATCGAGGACTTCCCACTCCCCCGTCTTCGGCGGAAAGCCGATGCCGGTCGAATAGCCTGTGCGATTGAAGTATTCCGGGCGGATCTTGCGGATTCTCCCGCGCACGATGGCGTCCACCGCGCGCGCCGAGGCGCCGGGACGCATCGCGGCAAAACCGGCATCCTGCGCGGCGACGACGATCTCGGCGGCGCGCTTCACCTCGTCGCTAGGCGGTCCCATTGAGATCGTGCGCATCTGCGTCGAGTGATAGCGCTCGACGCAGCCATAGAGCTCGAGCAGCGCGAGTTCGCCGCGCTGGACGAGCTTGGGGCTCCAATTCGCGTGGCACACATTGTACCGGTAGCCGGACATGATGTGATGGGGCAGGCCGGTGTATTCGCAGCCGGCCTTGACGCCGGCCGCATAAACGGCGGCGGCGACCTCGGCCTCGGTCACGCCGTCACGGATCGTTTCCAATGCCGCGCGCTGTTCGATTTCGGCGATCTGGCCCGCCTGACGGAGATAGGAAATCTCCGCGGTCGACTTGATCAGCCTGACGCGGTCGACGAGGAGGGACGCGTCGACGATGCGCGACGCGGAGAGGCCGGCGGTCAGTGCCTCGGCAACCGCGGCGGTGAGAAACCAGCAACGCTTCTCCAGGCCGATCGTCTTGTTCTGGGGATTCGCGGACCGTACGAGCTCGAGCGTCTTATCGACAAGGTCGTCGCCTTCTCGCCAGGTCTTGGCACTTTCGAGCCATGAATATTCGTCGACGTTGCCCCGCTCCAGGAGGCGCAGGAGCAATTGCGGGTCGCCGCTTTGAGCGAGGACGACCACCTGATACGCGAAATAGCCCGAAGTCTGATGACCGGTGAGGTAGTAGATGTTCTCCGGCGCGTGGATCAGCAGGATGTCGATCCCGCCGCCGATCATCTCCGTCTGAACCCGTCGAACCCGGGCCTGAAACTCCGATGTTGAGAAGGCTTGCCGGTTCCCTGTCATCTCGAAGACCTTGTTTCCTGGTTGCATCAGCATTCAAATGTACCACAATATGGGAGTCAATACTATAATAGTCCATATAGTGGTTATTTTCATTGACCCATTCACGCGCCCATGCGAGGTTCGACTTCAAGGGACATCCATGACGATCGCACTGGCACTCGCCACTTTCGCTTGCGGTTTGCAAACGGCACCGAAGTCGGTCCGTCCGGCGGCCATGCGCGCCGTCTTCGACCTGATAGGCTGTGCGATCTCCGGAACGGGCACGGCCGGCGGCACCGCCGGCCGCAAGGCCGCCGTCCATGCCTGGGGTAAAGGGCCGTCGAGCTGCTGGTTTTCCGGCGAGCGCCTGACGGTGCCAGGCGCCGCGTTCGCCAACTCGGCGATCGCCTCCATGCTGGATCTCGATGACGGCCATCGGGCCGCGTCCGGCCATCCGGGAGCTGGCGTGATCCCGGCTGTGATCGCCACCGCGGAAGCCATCGGCGCGAGTGCCGAGCGGGTGCTGACGGCCATCGTGCTCGGCTACGAGATCGGCGTGCGGATTTCCGCCGCCCGCGATTTCAGGTCGCTGCACACATTCGACAGCGGGCTTTGGTGTGGGCAGGGCGTGGCGGCGGCCGTGGGATGGCTGCGCGGGCTTGCGCCGGAAACAATCGCTAATGCGATCGCGATTGCCGGCACGACAGCGCCCGGCCAGACCGCCACGGGCTATACACGATTGATGGGCAACAACGTGAAGGAAGGGATCGCCTGGGCGACTGCGACAGGCGTGACCGCCGTTGAACTCGCCGCCCACGGCTTCACCGGGCCCACGGATTTCCTTGACGATGCCACGCGCTACGACCCATCGATTCTGACCGAGGCGCTCGGCGAGCGCTGGCATATCGAGGACGTCTACTTCAAGCTTTATAGCTGCTGCCGGTGGGCCCATGCGGCCATCGACGGCATCCTTGAAATCAAGGAGCAGGAGGGCATTGGGACCGACGACATCCTGGCCATCCGCATCAGCAGCTTCGCCCAGGCCTTGTCACTGAACAACGATCTTGCGCCGCCGACGCTGGAGGCGGCGCAATACAGTGTCCCCTTCTGCGTCGCCGTTGCGGCAGTCCGGGGGCCGGATGCATTGTTGCCGCTGGAAGTATCAAGGCTCGGCGACCGGGCGGTGCTTGACTGCGCCCGCAAGATCACTTTGACAGTCGATCCCAAGCTCGACGCAATGTTTCCATCGGCAGTGCCGGCTCATGTCGAGGTCGAATCCAGGAAGGGTGTCTTTTCGCGCACTGTCACCGCACCCCGAGGCGAATCGACCAACCCGCTGGGGTGGGATGGCATCGGCAGGAAGTTCCAATCGGTCGCGCGAAAACGCCAGTCGCAATCTGCGGTTACCGCGCTGATCGATGCCGTTGCCGCTTTGGAAGGCGGCGATCTCCGGCCGCTTCTTTCGGCCCTCGCCGCGCCCGATCGCAGCGGTTCGCTTGCCCCGGCCATGCAGCATGCTGGTGCATGACGCGCCGACCGGGTAACCATGCTGCGACGGGTGACGGACCGGCGGGTGACGAGTGAACAGCCAACGACCAACCGAACTGGCAACGGGGACACAGCTTCTCGACCGGGCGGTGGCCGTGATCAAGCTGCTGGGCGAGGTCGGCGAGAAGGGCGCCAAGATGGCGGAGATCGCCGAAGGGTTGGGCCTGAAAACCTCGACGGCGCATCGCATCGTCTCCGCTCTAGAACGTCATGGCCTGATCGAGCGCGAACTCGCGACAAAGCGCTATCGTCTGGGCCTCGCGCTCTTCTCCCTCGGCGCCGCGGCAGCCGACGGGACCGGCCTGCGAAAGGTCAGCCGCCCGGCCCTGCTTCGCCTGGCGGCGCATACCGGCGACACGGTCTTTCTCATGGCGCGCAGCGGATTCAACGTCGTGTGCGTCGACCGGCAGGAAGGCTCCTATGTCCTCGACAGCCTCACCGGCCATGTCGGTGGGCAAATCCCCATGGGCGTCGGCCCGGCGAGCCAGGCGATCCTGGCATTCCTACCGGCGGAAGAGGCGGAGATCATCATCAGCGCCAACGCGCCCCTCTATGGCCGCTACAACGGCCTCTCGGTGGACGCGGTGCGGGAACGCTTGCCGCAGATCCGGGCGCAGCGCTTCGCCTTGGATCATGGCGAGCTGGTGAAGGGGATATCGGCGCTGGCGCTGCCGATCCTGCCTCAGGGACGCGACGCCATCGCGTCGATTGCCATCAACATGACCAGCGCCCGGCTGGAGCCGGACCGGCTCAGCGAACTTGTCGAGCTCCTGCGGGCCGAAGTCTCTGAGATCGAGCAGATGATCAATCCGCTTGAAAGGTCCGGCAGCGGCACAAGGCGCACCGGCTAACGAATAGGCATATGGCTTGGGAATGACGCGGCACGAAGCGCCGCCTGATGGCGCATCAGCACCGGCTTATTCGGGTCCGCCCCTCGATGCTTGCGAGACCGATGGGAGTCCGCCGCGCGCCGTCGACGTCGTCGTCATCGGCGGCGGCATCGTGGGGATCAGCACCGTCCTGTCCCTCGCCGAGCGCGGCGTCTCGGTCGCGCTCTGTGAGAAGGGAATCCTGGCCGGCGAGCAGTCAAGTCGCAATTGGGGCTGGGTCCGCAAGATGGGCCGCGATCCCCGTGAGTTGCCGCTGATGATCGAATCCATGCGGCTGTGGGACAGTCTCCAGGGACAGCATGGACTGGACCTCGGCTTCCGGCGGTCGGGCATCGTCTATCTCTGCCGCAGCGAACGCGAGCTGGTGCGGCGCACGGCGTGGCTCGATCACGCCAGGGACTTCCAGCTCGATTCCAGGATGATCGACGCAGCCGATGTCAGGCGCGTCCTGCCGGGAGACGGAGGGCAGTGGCTCGGCGCACTCCATACGCCGAGCGACGGCCGTGCCGAACCGCAGAAGGCGGTGCCGGCCCTGGCCCAGCGGGCACGAAGATTGGGGGCCAGGATCATCAGCGGCTGCGCGGTGCGGGGAATTGAAACCAAGGCCGGGCGGGTCGCCGCTGCCGTCACCGAACATGGCACGATCGCCTGCAGCAGCGTCGTGCTTGCCGGCGGCGCGTGGTCGCGACTCTTCTGCCGCAGCCTGGACCTGACGCTGCCGCAGCTCAAGGTCATCGCCTCCGTGATGCGTGTGGACGGCGTGACCGATGGGCCGGAGAGCGCGGCGCTCTGCTCGGATTTCGCGTTCCGCAAGCGCGCCGATGGCGGCTATACGGTAACCGGTGGGACCGGCGCCGTCGCCGACATCGTTCCCGACAGCTTCCGCTTCTTCCGCATGTTCGTTCCCCTGGCGGCCGCCGAGCGGCGGCATACCAGGCTTCGAACTCGGGCGCCGCTTTGTCGAGGAGTATCGTCAGGCGACTCGCTGGCGGCTCGATGAGCCGTCGCCCTTCGAGCGCTCGCGGATTCTCGATCCGCAGCCGTCGACGCGGGAACTGGATGCCGGGCTGCAACATCTCAAGGCCGCCTTTCCTGCCTTCAATTCGGCTACGGTCCGCCAGCGCTGGGCCGGAATGATCGATGCGACGCCCGATGCGATCCCCGTCATTTCCGGCGTGGACAGTCTGCCTGGCTTCTACATCGCCACCGGTTTCTCGGGCCACGGCTTCGGCATCGGACCCGGCGCCGGCCGGCTCATGGCGGACATTGTCACCGGTCACCCTCCGATCGTCGATCCGGCGGCATTCCGTTTCTCCCGCTTCACCGATGGATCGCGCTTGAGCTTTGTCACGGGGTTATGAAGTCATGGCGCCATTCGCCATGATCCGATAACGGCAATCGGTCTTTAGCGATTTCATTTGGCCGCCAGCCGCTATAGTCTCCGGGAAGTGGCCTCAGTGCACCATGGGTTCTCGGGCAATTGCGTTCATCCGTGTTTCAAGGGGATCAATACGGAATGATGCGGGCAGCGCTGCGCGTGATTGTGCCAGTGCTATTGTTCTGTGCAGTGCTGCCGGGCGGCATCGCGGCGCAGACCTTGGACCGCGTCGCGGCAACGAAGACGGTGCGGATCGGCTACATTGCGGATCAGGCGCCCTTTGCCTCAAAGGGCACGGAAGATAAGCCTGTTGGTTATGCGATCGACCTTTGCAATCGCGTCGTTGCCGAGATCGGCAAGGACATCGGCGGCGTGAAGCAGGTATTTGTCGAAACGACCCTGGCCCAGGCTTTCGATGCCGTGGCCGATGACCAGATCGACCTTCTGTGCGGCGCGATCACGGTAACGATCGGCCGGCGCGAGACCGTCGATTTCTCCGAACCGATCTTCATGACCGGCATGAGCGGCCTGCTGCGCACCGATGCGCCGCGGGATCTGCGTGAGCTGTTCTTGGGCGAGCGCACCATCAGCCCGCCGCGCTCGCCGACGCTGCGGCCCTATGCGACCAGCCGGATCGGCGTCCGCGACGAAACCACCACCGAGGCGAGGCTGCGTCGTGCCATCGCCGAGGAAGGATATGGCGCCGAGGTGCTGGATTTCGCGACCCACAAAGAGGGCTTGGCCGCTCTGGAGTCCGGAGAGATCGACGCCTATTTCGGCGACCGGGCTCTGCTGGCCGGCTTGCTTCAGCAAACACAGCACATTTCCAATCTCACGCTCGCCAGCAGACTCTTCACTCGCGAGCCCTATGGAATTGCCATGAAGCGCGGCGATGCCGATCTGCGGCTTGTCGTCGACCGCACCTTGTCGAATTTCTATCCAACGCCGGAATTTGCGGCGCTGCTTGAGCAGTACTTCCCCGAGGAAGCGCAGGTTATCAGCAGCGAAATCTTGGCGCATTCGGTTCCCGAGTGAGTGGATTCATAGGAAACGGCCAATGACCGCCAACGCAAGACGCATCGGACTCTTCCCGGCGACGATGCTGGTGGCCGGCAACATGATCGGCGCCGGCATCTTCATGATGCCGACGATCATGGCCAGCATTGGCAGTATCGCCGTCCTGGGATGGCTGGTCACGGTGCCCGGCGCCTTCATCATGGGCTATCTCTTCGCCCGCCTCGGCAAGGCCCAGCCAAAGGCCGGCGGCCCCTACGCCTATGCCCGCGAAGCTCTGGGCGATTTTGCAGGCTTTCAGTGCAATCTGCTGTATTGGTTTTCCAACGTCATCGCCAACATCGCGATCGCGACCTCGATCACCGGCTATCTGACCGTCTTCATTCCGGCGCTGCGAAATCCCTATCTGGCCGGCTGCAGTACGGCGCTGATGATCTGGCTGTCTGCCATACTGAACATGGTCGGGCCGCGGATCGTCACCCGCTTCGAGACTGTCACGACCTTGCTCGGCGTCGGCCCGATTGCGCTTGTGGGCATCGGCGGCTGGTACTTCTTTAACCCCGAAACGTTTGCTGCGGGATGGGACACGGCGGGCATCGGTTCGGTGCAAGCCGTGTCTTCGGCGGTGTCGATCATGTTCTGGGCCTTCATGGGCGTCGAAAGCGCGTCGGTGGCGGCGGCGATCGTTGAAAATCCGGAACGCAACATCGGCCGCGCCACCATGTACGGCGTCGCCATCGCCGCCGTCGTCTATGTCCTCAGCACGACGGCGATCATGGGTGTCATTCCCAACAATGAGTTGCGCCACTCGACTGCGCCCTTCGCGGACGCTGTCATGAGGGCCGTGGGACCGGTCGGCGCAATCATCATCACCATTTGCGCCATCATCAAGGGTGCGGGTTGCCTTGGCGGCTGGACGTTGATCAATGCGGAGACGGCCCTGGCGACGGCCCGCGACGGCCTCTTCCCGGCACTGTTCGCTCATACCGATTCACGCGGCGTACCGGTCCGCGGCCTCGTCATCGTGTCCTGCCTGATGACGGCGATCGTCTTCCTGACGCTGTCGCCGACGGTCGGCGAAGCCTTCCTGGTTCTCACCGATATCTCCGTCCTGCTTGTTTAACGCCCTACATCTTTGCGGCCGTGTCGGTGTCCTACTACATCCAGAAGAAGCTGCTGCCGCAGCCTGTTGTTTGGGCCGCCCTGCTGACCGTCGCCTACTGCCTGGCGGTCATCATTTCCTCCGCGGGCACCGCCGTTGCCATCAGTATGGCGTTGGGATTGGCGACAGCGCCGCTGTTCCGGGCTTTTCTGGCTTTTAGGAAGCCGCCGATTCTGGCACCGGAGACACCGAAGTAGCCGGCTGTGATCAGAGTGGTTCGTCGGCCCGAGTCGGCCATAAATCTCTGTAATTGCCCGTTAAACCTGTTTTCTGGCATTATCCTATAGGATATATCTTTGTACGAGTTTCTTTGTCATGTGAATTCGCCTAGCAACGAGGCCGCGCTTTTTGGACCCATTGCGCAACTCCATCGAACTCGGCGCTGCGCGATCGCGCGAGGCGGGTGATCCCCAACGGCATGTGGGGCCACATGAATGCCACACGCCTGCCGGCGGCCTATCCGCAGTTCTTCGCGCGCGCCGACGGTTGCCGCCTCTGGGACGTGGACGGGCACGAATATATCGACTTCATGTGCGCCTATGGCCCGATGGTCCTCGGCTACAACGATGCCGATGTGAATCGTGCCGCCGACGAGCAGCGGTCGCAGGGCGATATGTTCAACGGCCCTAGCTCACGGCTGGTCGAACTGGCGGAGTTGATGGTGGAAACCGTCGCCCACGCCGATTGGGCGATGTTCCAGAAGAATGGCACCGACGCGACCACGGCTTGCGCCATGATCGCCCGCGAGGCGACGGGGAAGCGCAAGCTGCTGCTCGCCACCGGCGCCTATCATGGCGCGGTTCCCTGGTGCAATCCCTACCCGAACGGCGCCACTGCTGAAGACCGCGCGCATGTGATCCGCTACGACTACAATGATGTCGGGAGCCTCGAGCGCGCAGCAGCCGAGGCCGGCAACGATCTCGCTGGAATTTTCGTTTCCGCCTTCAAGCACGATCTCGGCAAGCCACACCAGGTGCCGACCCGGGCCTTCGCCGCCGTGGCGCGGGATATCTGCGACAAGACCGGCGCGGCCTTGATCGTCGACGATGTACGTGCGGGGTTCCGCCTCCATATGGGCGGTAGCTGGGAGCTGGTGGGGGTGTCGCCGGATCTTTCTGCCTGGTCGAAGGCGATCGCCAATGGCTATGCCCTGGGCGCTGTCACCGGCAACGACAAATTTCGCGAAGCGGCCGGGCGCATCTTCGTCACCGGCTCCTTCTGGTGCGGCGCGGTCTCCATGGCGGCGGCGCTGGCCACGATCCGCAAGATGCAAGAGATCGGCGCGGTCGACATCATGCAGCGCATGGGCCAGCGCCTGCGCGACGGCGTCGAGGCACAGGCCAAATCCCACGGCGTGGCGCTGCAGCAGAGCGGCCCCGTGCAGATGCCGGTGATCCTGTTCGACAATGACGAGAACCGCCGCAAGGGCTGGCTGTTTTGTACGGAAGCGCTGAAACGCGGCATCTACCTGCATGCCACCCACACGATGTTCCTGAGTGCCGCTCACACAGCCGCCGATATCGACAGGACGCTTGAGGCAACCGACGTGGCCTTGGCCGAAGTCGCCCGGCAGTTTGGATAGGTCCGGCATGACCGCGAAGCTGGCATTCCTGCATGATCCGCCGCTCGCCCGCATGAAGCTCGAGCAGGTCGACGGTCAGAGCCGCACCGACCGCGTCTATCGGCAGATGCGTGACCGCCTAATGCGCGGAATCTTCAAGCCGCATCAGCGCCTGCGCATCAAGGATCTGTCCCAGGCTTTCGGTACCAGCGAAACGCCGGTGCGCGAGGCTATCTTCCAGCTCATCCGCGACGGCGCGGTGGAAGCGAAGACCCATTCCTACTTTCGAGTCCGCAAATTGTCGGTGGCAGAGTATCTGGAGCTGCGGGAGATCCGCCTGCTGCTGGAACCACAGGCCGCACGGCGGGCGCTGGAGAACCTGACGGAAACGGAACTTGGCCAACTGGAGCGTCACCACGAGAACCTGATCGCCGCGGAAAGGGCGCATGACTACGAGACTGCCGTGCGCGTCAATTTCGATTTTCATTTCGGCCTCTACCGGCAATCGAGAATGCCGGCCTTGATCGCCATCCTGGAAAATCTTTGGATCCAGCATGGGCCGATGCTGAATCATCTCTATCCCGACGGCCAACCGACCTACGATAACGAGCACCAGCATCTCAGCATTCTCAGGGCCTTGCGCCGCCATGACGCGGATGCGCTGTGCTGGGCGGTGCGCGAAGACATGATTCAAGGCGGCCGCAAATTCGTGGCCCATCTGCAGGAACGGGAGCGGCGCGAAATGGAAGGTGGTCAATGAATGTCGTTGCCGGCAAGCGCGGCCATAACGTCTCGCGCGCCCATCTGACCGACCGCGCGATGTTCGTGCGGCTGGAGACCCTGCGCCTGGCGCGCATCTGCGGCGCCGGCCACTATTCCTCGACCTTCTCCGCCGCCGAACTGTTCGCGGCGCTCTATTATGCGCATCTGAAGCTCGATCCGAAGGACCCTGCCTGGCCGGACCGTGACCGCTTCGTGCTGAGCAAGGGGCACGCGGCAATCGGGCTCTATCCGATCCTGGCCGATCTCGGCTACTACCCGGCCAGCGAGCTCGATAACTTTACCCGCCTCGGCAGCCCTTTCGGCGACCATCCGAACATGAAAGACATTCCGGGGATCGATTTCTCCTCGGGTTCGCTCGGCCACGGCCTGTCGGTGGCGGTGGGCATGGCGCTGGCGGCGCGGGTGCAGAAGCGCAGCTTCCGCGTCTATTGCATGCTGGGCGACGGCGAGCTGGCCGAAGGCCAGATCTGGGAAGCGGCCATGGCCGCCAGCCACTACAAGCTGCAGGGCCTAGTCGCCATCGTCGACCGCAACCAGCTCTGCATTGACGGCCAGACCGAGGCGGTGATGGGGGTGGAGCCCATTCACGATCGCTTCGCCGCATTCGGCTGGGACACACAGCGCATCGACGGTCATGATTTCGACGCCATCCTCGGCGCCCTGGGCAAGCTGGCGCCGGCCGGAAGCGGCCGGCCGCAACTCATCGTCGCCGATACGATCAAGGGCCGCGGCGTCAAGCGCATGGAGCTGTCGCTGCAGTGGCATGTCGCCAATCTGGCCGGCGAGGACTATGACGACGCCGCTGCCGAAATCCGCGCCGGTCTGCAGCCGCGCGCGGCTTCGGAGAACAGGAATGGTTAAGCAGCGCGCCAATCAGCGGAAGCCCGAGAACACCCAGGGCCAGGACGCAATTTTCCGTGGCACGTCGGGCGGCGATGCCAAGCTCAAGGACGAGGCCTTCAAGGATCAGCGCTCCGTCCGCGGCACGCCGAACGCGGCGCTGCCGGCCTTCGTCCTGGGCGAGGAACTGGCGGATCTCGCCGACCGCGATCCGCGCATCGTCGTGCTGACGGCCGATCTGGCCAATGCCAACCGCACCAACGATTTCCGCGCCCGTCATCCCGACCGCTTCTTCAATCTCGGCATCGCCGAAAAGAACATGATGACGATCGCGGCCGGCATGGCGTCCTGCGGCATGGTCGCCTATGCCGCGACCTTCGCCTCCTTCTGCGTCATCCTCGGCGCGGAGCAGGCAAAAACGGATTGCGCCTATCCCGCCATGAAGGTGCGCCTGGTCGGCCATCATTCCGGCATGTCGATGGGTTTCTACGGCACCAGCCATCACGCGCTGGAGGACCTGGCGATCGCCCGTACGATCGCCGATATGACGGTGATCTGCGCCACGGATGCCAATCACCTGCGCGCGATCCTGCGCGCCTCCACCGATCATCCCGGCGCCATGTATATCCGGCTCGGCCGCGGGCGCGATCCCCAGGTCTATCCGGAGGTGCCGCGGGACTTCCGCATCGGCAAGGCCGCGACCCTGCGCAAGGGCAAGGACCTGGCCCTGATCGCCTGCGGCTCGATGTTGCGCGCCACGCTGGACGCCGCCGATCTGCTGTCGAAGCAGGGGATCGAGGCGCGGGTTATCGACATGCATACGATCAAGCCGCTGGATGCCGCCGCCATCCGCAAGGCAGCGCGCGAGACCGCGGCCGTCATGACGGTCGAGGAACACAATATCACTGGCGGGCTGGGCAGCGCGGTCATGGAGGTGCTGGTGGGCGAAAAGCGCGTGCCGTTCCAGCGCCACGGCGTCCCAGACGAATTCGTTCCCGTGGGGCCGCCGGCCGCGCTTTATGCGCATTACAAGCTCGACGCCGCCGGCATCGCCAGGAAAGCAAAGGCGTTTATGGCCACTACCGGGCGACGCTGAGAACCTGTCGCCGGCTCAGATCGCCGCCGCAATCGCGCCGCGGATCGCGGTAATCAGTGCTTCATCGTCCAATGGCTTGCAGAGATAGGCGGCAGCGCCCGCATCCAGGCATTGAGTCCTGGTTTGCGGCTCGTCATGGCCGGTGATCACGACCACCGGCACCCGAACGCCGGTCTGCCGCAGCCGCCGCTGCACCTCCAACCCATTCATGCCCGGCATATGCAGATCGAGGATGAGGCAGTCGGGTGCTTTAGCCTCCAGTGAGTAGAAAAACTCATGCCCGGATGCGAACACGGCGGCATCGAATCCGGACGCGCGCAGCAATCGTTCGAGCGCTCTCCGCACCGAGAGATCATCATCGACAACGGCAATCCTAGGTCGCACATCGGCCATTAAGGGAAGTCGATAGCAGATTGCCGGCTCGGTTGTGTATTGGACCATGGCCTTATGCGGGGACCGCTGTACCAACGGCAATTCGAGGTCGCAGATCGCCCGTCCAGGGAACTCGATAGCAGATTGCCGGCCCGGTTGTGTATTGGACCATGGCCTAATGCCGGTCCGCTGCTACTGGCGGCGCTCCGGTCGGTCAATATTTGCTGCCTAAACCGGACCGGATTGGGAATTCTGGCGCGATTCCATTCCCGCCCGCTGCGTCATGCGGACGAGCTCGACGACGGAGCGGGTGTGCATCTTTTCCATCACCCGCGCCCGGTGGACCTTGATCGTCTTTTCCACCGTCCCCAGGGCGGCCGCGATCTGCTTGTTCAGGCGTCCGGCGACAACATGCTGCAAGACCTCGCGCTCCCGCGGCGTCAGCGCTCCAAGCCGTTGCAATACCTCATTTAGTTCCGTCTGGTCTCGGCGCGTCTGGAGATCGATGTCGATCGCCCGCTGCACGGCCGCAATAAGGTCGTCGGCATTCACGGGTTTGGTCAGAAAATCGACGGCGCCGGCTTTCATGGCTTTGACGCTCGTCGGAACGTCGCTGCGGCCGGAAAGGAAGATGATCGGCCGCGGAACCTCGGCGACCGCCAAAGCCCGTTGCAGTTTCAGCCCGTCCAGGTCCGGCATCGCCATGTCGACAACGGCACAGCCGGGCCGCGCCGGATCATGCCCTTTCAGAAAGGCCTGTGGAGAACTAAAGCTTTGCGTTTCCAGGCCTTCGACCCGCAGCAGCCGGGCAAGCGCCCGCAGGACCCGGGGATCGTCATCGACGAGATAAACGATGCTGTTTGTGGTCATTGGCTTCCTCCAACTGACCTCGGCAATTCGACGACAAACGTCGCGCCGCGGTCCGGATTGTTGCGCGCCCAGAGCCGCCCGCCGTGGGACGCGACGATCGAACGCGAAATCGACAGCCCCAAGCCGAGGCCGTTCTCTTTAGTTGTGTAGAACGGCTCAAAAAGCCGGTCCATCGCGTCGCGCGGCACACCGCTGCCGCGATCCGTGACCTCGATGTTCACGATCCCATTGTCGCGCAGGACCGTCGATACGCCAAGCGTGCGTGCATTGGGTTCAGTGCTGCCCATGGCCTCGCAGGCATTCACGACCAGGTTCAGCAGCACCTGCTGTAGCTGGATCCTATCCGCCTGCACCGGCGGCAGGCCGGGCGTCAGGTGATAGTTTCCTATTACTTGATGGGTGACGAGCTCGCTGTGAGCCAATCCCAGAACCTCCATGGTCACTTCGTTGATGTCGGTCGGCTGAAGCTGCGCTTCGCCCTTCTTGAACAGCACACGGAGCCGGCGGATCACCTCGCTCGCCCTATTATCGTCGATAACTATGTCATTCAGAATCTCGCGAACCTCCGGCAGGTCGATAACCTTTCTTGCCAATATCCGCTGCGCCGCCTGCGCATTGCTGAGGATCGCGGTCAGCGGCTGGTTCAGTTCATGGGCCAAGGCACCGGACAGTTCCCCCAGGCTGGCAACACGCGTCAGATGCGTCACCTCCCGGCTGCGGTCCCGGGCTTCCCGCTTCGCCCGCTTGAGTTCGGTGATATCGCGGCCGACGCCCTGGAGTTCGATGATCTTGCCGTCAGCGCTGCAGATGACGTGATCGCTCCACTCCTGCCACCCCTTGCGGCCCATTCTCCCGATGACCTGATGTTCATAGCGGATGGGCCGTTGGTTGCCGATCAGAGTTTGAACATGGGCAAGCGCGCCGGCACGGTCTTGCTCAGGAATAAGATTGATGAACTTCGTGCCGATCAATTCCTCGCGCGAGCGGCCGAAGAAACGGCAGTAGGCGTCGTTGGCAAAGGTGAGGGTGGTATCCGGCAGATAGCGGCAGATCAGTTCGCTCTGTGTTTCCACGACATTGCGGTACCGCTCTTCGCTTTCGCGCAGCGCTTCTTCCGCCTTCTTGCGTTCGGTGATATCGATGACGACGCCGGTTATGCGGAGCGATTTTCCAGCGGCATCGACCTGATTGTGCGCGCGATCGAGAATCCAGCGGACTTGACCATCCGGTTGCACGACCCGGTATTCCTGTTCATAGGACTTGCCATTCTCGACGGCGTCCCGGAAGATGCGCGCGGCCTCGGACCGGTCCTCGGGGTGGCAGACGCTGATGAAGGACTGCTGCGTGACTTCCGCCTCCGGATCCAGTCCAAGGATCCGGCGGCAATGCCCCGTCGCCCAAATGCGGAATGTGTCGGGGTCGAGCTGCCATAGGCCCAGATTTGCCGACTCCGCAGCGATGCTGATGCGCTCTTCGCTCTGCCGCAGATGTTCTTCGGCGCGGCGCCGGCGCCGGCTTTGCAACAACAGGGCGGCGATCAGCAGTCCTTGAACGGCAATAACCGCACAGATGATGGCAAACTCGATCCGGTACCGCTCCCAAAACGGCGGCTCCTTGAAGTGGACGATTGTGCCCGGCGGCAAGCGGGCAGCGTTGAGGTTCCAGCGGTCGAGCTGCCGAGAATCGACCATGAATCCGTCAGTATTGGCACGATGCAGCGAGGCATTGGCCGGGCTTTCGCCCGCGAGGATCCGCAGCGCGATGCCGGCCGCCGAATTGCCGAGATCCTCGAACCGGCTCATATAGCCGCCGACGATGCCAAGGCCCAGATACGTGTCATAAAGGCTGTAGACGGGCGCGTTCGCGGCAGTCGAGATCAGCTTTGCGACGTCTCGCCCGTAGAATCGGGTGCCGGCGCCATCCAGGAAAACGCTGAAGTAAACGACCACCGATCGCTCGGGCAGATTGGCGACCTGCCGCAACAGCTCCGGCATCGGCAACCCCGACAAATAGATGAAATCCAAGCGCTTTTCATATTCCTGGTAACCGGCCCGCGCGGTGGCCTCCCATTTCTTGTCGAAGGGCGCGGCGCCGGTAACGACGACGACATGTTGGATATCGGGCCGGAGCTGCAGGGCAAGGTCCAGGGTTCGGACTGGGTCGAGCTGGAATGTCGTTCCCACGATATCGGCAGGGAGCGCCGCCGCGCGGAGGGTCCCCTCGCGTATGCCTGTGAAAACCACAGGCGCCTGCAAGGACAATTCGGCCCGATGCTCGACTGTAAAACTCAGCGCCTCGGGACCGATTGCAAATACAAGGTCGAAACGTATCGACCCATACTTGCCGCGCAGATACTCCACCATCCGCGCCTCATGTCCGGGCTCGGAAAACCGAACGAAATCCAGGTACTCGGGGAAGAATTCGAGATGTTCTTCCGTGCCGGCATTCAGCGTATTGCTGGATGCTGTTGGTAAGGGTTTGCCCGGCGGGAAGCAGGCTTTCGTTCGAGAACAACAGCAAAACGCGCTTTGATTCTTGCGCTTGCAAGGGAAAGGCGGCGCCCAGGCAAGCAATTGCAATTGCCAGGATCAGCGCGCAAAAACGCGACCCCCCCGCGCATGCCGAACACGGAGCGTATCCCGCGGTATCGTCTCCCCCTGGGACATCCATCACAGATTTCCTGTATCGGCTGTGTTTGGACGCTATCCGCCCTAGCCACTCAAAGCATAGCTATGTCCTGTGAAAGTATAAACACATATCTCCTAGTGATCGTCTTGAACGGTCTGGACAATTGTCCTTGGGTTTGGGGCGCCAAGACTGGCGGCGTGGCGATTTGGTGCATTGCACAAAGATAGTGGAATCGATGCAACCTGCGCCGTTGTCCAATTGCGAGTGATCGGGGTCGATGGAAGAGACGTCATCAAATGTAGCTAGACATGATGCGGTCGTTCGAGTTCCATCGAGTGGTCGGGCGTGACGTAAGATGATCCGGCGAACAAGCCCGAAAGGGCGTGTGCAGGGGGTGAGAAAGCCAGATCTGAGAATGGATGGCGGTTGGCGCGCTGTTACTGCACTGCTTGCCTAGGCCCGACTCGGCGGTCGAACCAAGCGGGCCTTTGCCGCCACACCAGGTTTCTTCTTTCGCTGGGTTTGCGACCCGCCCATCCACCGCACATCGGAGAGAAGGAGAAAGTCAATGATATTAAAGAATCTGCGGAGCCTGGCGCTGGCAACCGCTATGATCCTCGTTGTCACGGCCTGCGAGAGCCAGTCCACGACGACGGGCGCATCCTCCGCCGACGTGATCGAGGCGCGGGACGCACTTATTGCGGAACTCAAGCAATGCACGCTGAATCACGGTTACGATCCGAATGCGGCCGGCCTGCCCGAGACCGCACTCGCGCCGAATGAATTGCCGTGGCGGCAATGCGCTTACGATGCGGCACACAGATATGGGCGGGCGCATCCTGCCGTAAGCGATCGGTATGAGCAGTTGATTACCGAGGACCTGCAGATGACCACGGCCATTCAGCAGGGCACGATGACTCGCAGTCAGCGGCGTATCCGTGTGGAGCAATTGATCGAGCAGATCAAGGCGGCGGAAGATGCGCAGATCAAGGCTGCCGCCAGCGAGCAGGAACGGCAGCAGCAGCAGCTGAGGAACGTCGTGGACGGCGCGCGCGGCTTCGCGAACTAGCTTTTATGCGTTGAGATTGGCTGTCGGCCGGATTCATTGGACCAAGGTCCAATTGTGAGACCGGCGGAAGCAAATAACATCGCAGGCGAAATTTTGACGAAGCGGCAGCGCGCCGGGCGCATGATTCCCTTGAAATCATGCAGCGTCTGTGTGCGCCGTGGATACCGGGGTTGCTTGAGCACCGGCTGCAATGGCGGGGTTCGACCATGATCAGCTTGATTGGACTGATTCCGGAATTGGGCCGGTACATGCGGCCCCTTGCCGCGAGCATCGGGCTGGCAATCTTCTACTCGGCGGCCGCGGTTGTAGCTCAAGAGGCTGAAACGGAGGAAGCCGCGCTCGAGGCCGATGACGGCCTGCTCTCCGCCGACGAGTTGCGCGTCATCGTCGCCCCGGTTGCCTTCTATCCGGATGAGGTCCTGGCTGTGGTGCTTCCCGCCAGCACCACCGGCATCCAGATCGTCCAGGCGCAGCGTTTCCTGGAGAAGCAGGCCTCCGATGCATCGCTCCAGCCCAATCCGGACTGGGATCCGTCGATACTGGCGCTGATCAATTATCCCGACGTCATCGATCTCATGAACGCCGACCTCGATTGGACGGAAAGCCTCGGCAATGCCGTTCTCGACCAGCAGGCCGACGTCATGGATGCGATTCAGGAAGCTCGGGCGGAGGCCACCGCCGCGGGCTACCTGAAATCCGATGACAAGCAGACGGTGACGCAGACAGCGGATACCGTGGTCGTTCAGTCCGCCGACCCCGAGGTCATCTATGTGCCGCAGTACGATCCGGTGGTCGTCGTCGAGCAGTCCTACGCAACCTATCCGCCTCCGGCCTATTACAATCCCTATCCGCCCTACTACGCGCCGGGCGCGACCTTCTTCGCCGGCGCGATTACCGGCGCCGCATTCGCGTTCGCTTTCGATTGGGGCGGCGACGATATCGACATCAATGTCGGCGGCGATAACATCAATGTCGGTGGTGGCGACAACATCAATATCGGCAACGACATCGATACCGACAGGTTCAATGGCGACCGGGTCCGGGGCGAGGGCGGCGACAAGGTCAAATGGAACCCGAAGGAGGAGCGCGCGAAGCGCGATACGACCGCCAAGAAGCGCAAAGACGTCGCTGCCCAGCCGCTGGGGAAAGGTACCGCGGACAGGAGCAAGCAGGGGCAAGCCCGCGACCGGAAGAATCAAGGCGGCAAGCAGCAACAGATCGGCGGGCAGAACAAGAACAAGGGCAACAAGGCCGGTCTCGGCAATCCGCAAGGCAACCGCAAGACCGCCAAGGACAGCAAGCGCGGCAATGACAGCTTGAACCGCAGTTCGGGCGACACGCGCAAGCGCCAGGGCGGCGGCAACCAGCAACAGAAGATGCAGAAGAAGAAGCAAGGCGGCGGCGCCTTTGGCGGCCAGTCCAGCGGCAAGAAGGCCAATGCGCAGAAGAGCCGTGGCCAGAAAAGCATGGGCGGGCAGGGCCTGCCGAAGAAGCGCAGATAGCCGAAAGATAACTTGGTCAGTTTCTTGGGTGCGCGGCCCGCAAGATAAATAGGTGGCAAAATGGCAATCCTGGTAAGTTCAGCGGAGAGCATGTTAGTCCGGCTCATCAGGCGATCGATGGCGGTCATGCTTGTTGCAGCGATCGCCGCCATCCTGCTGCCCGGCCGCCCGGGATTGGCAAAGGATCCCGCGGTCTACGATTCGGCGGAAGCGGCAGCCCAGGCGATTCTGGATGCGCTGGCGAAGGCCGATCGCGACGCCATTCTTGCCGTCCTCGGCGACAAGTATTCCGACGAGCTTTTCACCGATGAGGAATCCCGCGAGCGCGACAGCTACAAGCGCATCGTTGCCGGTGCCAAGGAAGTCATGCAATTGCGTGCCGATGACGACAATACCCGCGTGATGGTCATCGGCAAGAATGCCTGGCCGATGCCGATTCCGATCGTAAAGACCGACGCCGGCTGGGCGTTCGATACGGCGGCCGGCATCGACGAAATGCTTGCCCGGCTTATCGGCCAGAATGAGCTGGCGACCATCGAGACATTGCGGGCCTTCGTCGAGGCACAGACGCAGTATGCCAGCGCGGACCGCGACGGCGACGAAGTCCTGGAATATGCGCAGAAGGTCATCAGCACCGAAGGAAAGAAGGATGGTCTGTACTGGCAGGTGGCGAGCGCCGACGAAGACGTGAGTCCCTTCGGGCCATTTATCGCCGAGCTGCCTGACTACGTCCAGGATCGCACGAAGGGAGAGCCCTATATGGGCTACTACTACCGGATCATCACGCGCCAAGGCGACAATCCGCCGGGGGGCCGTTACGACTATGTCATCAATGGCAACATGATCGCGGGCTTTGCCGCCATTGCCGTCCCCGCGGAGTACGCGGAGTCCGGCGTCATGACGCTCATGATCAGCCATCAGGGCAAGCTGTATGAAAAAGATCTGGGCGAGGACACGGCGCTGATCGCCGCTGGAATCCAGGACTACAATCCCGATGGCAGTTGGACCGTGGTGAAGGACGAGGAATAAAACGCCGCAGCGTGGGAGCAGGGCATGTCCGGCATGATGAGCGATATCGATTCCAGCTACTGGATGAGCATCCTTGTCGCGATCACACTGAAGCTCGCCGGCGCGATTATTGTCTGGGTGGTCGGCCGCTGGCTCATCGGCTTGGCGATGCGGCTGCTATCGGCGGGCCTGACCCGGCAGCATGTCGAACCGACATTGATCCGCTATCTCTTGTCGTTCCTGACGATCGCTCTGAATATCATCCTGGTCGTCGCCATTCTCGGCTATTTCGGCCTGGAGACGACGAGCTTTGCCGCCTTCATCGCCGCCGCCGGCATCGCCATCGGCGCCGCCTGGGCGGGCCTGTTATCCAACTTCGCGGCCGGCGCGTTCCTGCTCATGTTCCGGCCGTTCAAGGTCGGCGACTACATCCTGGCGGGTGGCGTCGAGGGAACAGTGGAAGAAATCGGCCTGTTCGTGACGACGATCAATACGCCGGATAACGTTCTGACGATCGTCGGCAATGGCAAGATCTTCGCCGACAACGTCAAGAACTACTCCGCCAACCCGCACCGGCGCGTGGAGCTCGCCGCGCAACTCGCCCATTCCGTGGATCCGCTTGCGGCTATTTCACGGCTCAAAGCTGCGCTGGCGGACATTCCCAACGTGCTGACGACGCCGGCGCCGGAGGTGGAGATTCTCACTTTCAACGAACGCGGACCGGTTCTTGCCGTGCGGCCCCACTGCAACAATGCGCATTACTGGCAGGTCTATTTCGATACGAACAAAGTCATCCGCAGCACCTTCGCGGACAACGCCTATCCGGTCCCCGAAGCACATATCGCGCAGCGGGTCGCGTGATCCACTTTCTCCCTGCTAACCGACGCGTGGTTCCGTTGTCGGACAGCGCCAGGAACCGGTAGCCACCCTCGGAGATACGCTCTCTGTCGCTGGCGTCAGCCAGCTTCTTGACCAGCTCGTTCATCGGTGCGGTCGAACAGGCGCAAAGGGCCGCCGCCACGACCAGCGCGGAAGCGCTTGCAAGTACGCTGGGTTGCTCCGCTTTTTTCCGCCGTGGACAAACAAAGAGGCGCCGCGGGACGCGCCTTGGATCGGCGAACGGTGCGGCCGGCCGTAAGGCCCGATGGCCATGATCTGCACATTATGCGAATGATTTGCAGTTGCAATTCAACCCTGCGGCGGCTAAACTTCAATGATCAGCAGGGTTTGGCCGGCCCTGTGCCGCGGGATGTCCGCGTGGACGCAGGCCAAGTCATGGGGAGCAGGAGCGATGTCGTCGCCAGGAGACGGCTCTAAGAGCGATCGCGGCTCATTGGGCGCGATAGTGCGCGGGGATCGCGCGCAGGCTTCCGCGCCACAGACGGAAGGCGATGTCCGTTATGTCAGCAGCGCCGAACTCTTTGCCGGCGCGCGCGAGGTGGTGATCCAGCACGACCATCATCGCTATCGCCTGAAGATCACCAGCAAGGGTGGCATGATCCTGAACAAATAGAATTCTGCGCCGCGGCAACGCGGCCGGCATGGCCGGTGAAACGGTCTGAAACAAGAATCTTGAAAACGGTCTAAGCCAGCAACCATGCGTATCCGCGCGCCCGGCAGCCAGCCAGGACCAACTCATCTATGGGGGTTGGAAAATCATGGCTTGGCTCAGAGTACAGATACGAATGACGCTGCTGGCAGCCGCATGCTTCTGGACGATGCCGGCTGGAGCGCAGGATGACCCGGCGGCCGACGGGGGCGCCGCGGCCCAGCAAACCGAAGGCGACGCAAGCTCGACTGACGAAGCAACAGGCGCCGGACCGGACGAAGAGCCTGGTGACATGACGGCGCGAAAACTCAGCCCGATTTCGGTCACGGCAACGCGCAATCCGATCGAGGTCTTTGACTACCCCGGCATGGTGACGGTCGTGGGCGAGGAAGAGATGCGCACGCTACAGCCCTCGACGCCGGACGATGTGCTGCGCCAGGTGCCGGGTGTGGAATTTGTCGGCGGCCCGCGCCGCACCGGCGAAATCCCGAGTATCCGCGGCTTCTCGGGGCCCGATGTGGTCGTCATGATTGACGGCGCGCGGCAAAATTTCAACTCGGGCCATGACGGCAGGTTCTTCGTCGATCCCAGTCTGCTGGTGGGCGCCGAGGTATTGCGCGGCTCCGCCTCCTCCCTCTACGGCAGCGGCGGCACGGGCGGCGTGATCTCCTTCCGCACCGCGCGGGCCGACGACTATCTCGATGAAGGCGATACCGCCGGCGTGACCTTCTTCACTGGCCTGCATTCCGCCAATGAGGAGTTCTATGGCGGGGCCACCGCCTATGCACAGCCGGTCGATGGGCTGGGTATCCTCGGCAGCGTCACCAAGCGCGACTCCGGCGACATCCATCTCGGCGACGGCACGACCTTGGAGAATAGCGACGACGACATCATCGGCGCGCTCGGCAAGGTCGACTATCAGTTCGCCGATTTCCACCGCCTTGAAGCCTCTTACTTGCGTTTCGACAACACCGCCGAGGAGCCGAACAATGGCCAGGGCGTGGGCGGCACTGACAGCGTCGAGAAGGACATCGTCAGCGATACCTGGCGCCTTGCCTACGAATACAGCGATCCCGGCAATAACCTGGTCGATCTCGATGTCACGACCTACTACACGCGCTTCCAGGCCGACGAGCTCCGTCTCGATGCGCTGGGCGGCGGTCCAACGGGCGAACTGTTGAAGCGCGATGTCGATACGATCGGCTTCCGTGCCGATAACCGCTCGCGCATGGCGGTGTCCGACGATACGAACATCACCTTCACCTATGGCGTCGAGGCCTACCGCGACCTGCAGGATGGCGAGTCAGCCGCCGGCAACCGCGACGGCGTGCCCGACGCGGAGTCCAAGTTCGGCGGCATCTTCGCCCAGGCGGAGATTGCGATTGCCGAACCGGGCGGCGTGATCGGCGGCGACCTGCTGATCATCCCGGGCATCCGGGTCGATACCTATGCCACCGACAGCGAGATCGACGACGGGAACAGCGACTCCGCGGTATCGCCGCGCCTGGGCCTCAGCTATCTGCCGAACGACTGGCTGATGGTTTTCGGCAGCTATGGCGAGGCCTTCCGCGCCCCGACATTCGACGAACTCTATCTCACGGGCGTGCATTTCCGCATTCCCATCGGCCCGGGGATCGTCAACCGCTTCGTTCCGAACCCGGACCTGAAGCCGCAGCGAACCCGTACCCTGGAGTTCGGCGCCGGCGTCAATTTCGAGGACGTGCTCGCCGACAACGACCAGTTCCGCTTGAAGGGTTCGTACTTCTTCATCGACGGCAAGGATTTCGTCGATCTCGCCGTCAACCAGCCATCGCCCTTCGTCGATTGCAATCCCTTCATCCCCGGCGATTGCGACGGCACGACCACATCGACCAACGTGCCCCATGCCGTGCTCTGGGGTGCGGAGGTGGAAGGGTATTACGAGAATGACCGCCTGATCTTCAGCCTCGGCTATTCGGAGATCCATGGCGAGAACGACGACACCGGCGATCACCTGGGCATCCTGACGCCGCCGCAGCTGACGACGAATTTCGCCGTGAAGGTGCCGGAGATCGACTCCCTGGTCGGCTGGCGGGTCACCGCGGCGACAAAGTTCGATGAAGTCGACGATCCCAGCGAAGAGCGCGACGCCTACATCGTCAACGACATCTATTTCAGCTGGACTCCCGGAGATCGCATCCTGAACGGCCTCCGCCTCGATCTCGGAATCGATAACCTGTTCGACGAGAACTACGACCGCGTCTTCACCGACTCCACGGAGCCGGGGCGCGATTTCAAAGCGATGGTCAGTTATTCCCTTACCTGGTGAACCTGGAGGCAGGCATGAATCTCGAAGCGGCTACAAATCCCGAACAGGCCAGTCTCCGGTCGCGGATTATCTCCTTGCGGAGTGCGCAGCCGGCGCTCCGCGCGCCGTGATGCGGCGGCCAGCCTCGGCGTCAGCGAAGCCGAGCTCGTCGCCGCCGGTTGCGGCGAAACGGCGACGCGGCTGAAAGGTCCCTGGGGCCAACTGGTGGCCGGGCTGCAGGCGGTCGGCCCGGTCATGGCCCTGACCCGCAACGAATATGCCGTGCATGAGAAGCACGGCACCTACAACAACGTCTCGATGTCGGGCAATAGCGGCCTGGTGCTCGATCCCGACATCGACCTGCGGATCTTTTACGACCGCTGGCATCACGGCTTCACCGTCGCCGAGGAAACCCGCAGCGGCCCGCGCCGCAGCCTGCAGTTTTTCGACAGCGACGGCACCGCGGTGCACAAGGTCTATGCGGTAGCGGCCAGCGACATCGCTGCCTGGGACGCGCTGATCGAACGCCATCGCAGCACCGATCAATCATCGGATCTTGCCGTTGCACCGCGCGCCGCGGCGAAGGCGAAAGCGGCCGGCGGCGCCGATGCGGCGTCGCTGCGCCAGCGCTGGGATGCCCTGCAGGACACCCACGATTTCTTCCCGATGCTGCGGGATCTGAAGCTGGACCGCCTCGACGCCTTCCGCCTGGTGGAGGGCGACTACACCGAGCCGGCCGCCGGCGACTCCTTCCGCAAGGCGTTGGAGATGGCGGCGGCGGAATCCGTGCCGGTCATGGTGTTCGTCGGCAGCCCCGGCGTGATCCAGATCCATGGCGGCCCGGTGGCCAATCTCAAGGAGGTCGGCCCCTGGTTCAACGTGCTGGACCCCGGCTTCAATCTGCATCTGCGCATGGACGGCATCGCCGCCAGCTGGATCGTGCGCAAGCCGAGCCGCGACGGCATCGTCACCTCGCTGGAAATCTTCGACAGCGAAGGCCGGCAGATCGCCTGGCTGTTCGGCCAGCGCAAGCCGGGCGAGCCGGAACTTTCGGCCTGGCGCCAGATCGTCGACCGGCTGCCGCGAATGATCAGGCAATGAGCGCCGGATCATTCATCCGCGGCACGCTGATCGGCCTGCTGCTGACGGCGGCTGCGTCGATCGCCGCGGCCGGCGAGAAGCCCCGGGTCATCTCCATCGGCGGCGCGGTCACCGAGGTCGTGGCGGCCCTGGGCGCGGCCGACCGGCTGGTGGCGATCGACAGCACCAGCCGCTATCCCGCGTCCCTGCGCGGCCTGCCCGACATCGGCTATATGCGCCACCTTGCGGCCGAGCCGATCCTGGCGCTGGAGCCGACCTTGATCCTCGCCGTCGCCGATTCCGGCCCGGCGACCGCTCTGGCGCAGCTGAAGGCCTCCGGCGTGCCGCTGATCATCGTGCCCGATGATCCGACCGTCGAGGGAACGCTGCAGAAGGTCGACGTGGTCGCCGAGGCGCTGGGTTTGCAAGAGGAAGGCATCGAGCTGCGGGCGAGGATCGCGGCCGAATTGGCAGCGTCCACGGCCGCCGTCGAAAAGATCGGCGAACGCCCCGGCGTCCTGTTCCTGCTCTCCATCGGCACCGGCACGCCCTTGGCCGCCGGCCGCGAAACCGCCGCCAACGGCATCATCCAGCTCTCGGGCGGGCGCAATGTCATCGACGGGTTCACCGGCTACAAACCCCTGTCACCGGAAGCGGCGGTCGAGGCCGCGCCGGAAGTGCTGCTGCTGACCACGCAGGGGCTGGAGATGATCGGCGGCGAAGCCGGGCTGCTGACGCTCCCCCAGGTCGCGGTCACGCCGGCGGCGGAACAACGCCGCGTTGTCACCCTGGAAGGTCAGTTGCTGCTCGGCTTTGGTCCGCGGACGGGAGCGGCGATCCTCGAGCTGGCGCATTATCTGCACCCGGATGCGGAACTGCCGGCGCCCGCATCCTCGGCGGGAACGCCGCCGTGACCATCACCGTCGCCGCCGGCACCAGCTACGATCTGGCGCGCCGCCGGCAGCGGCGCGTTGCAACGTTCATTGCACTGCTTGCCGGTTTGCTCATGGTGGCGTTCGTCGCCTCAGCCGGCATCGGCGCCGTGGCCATCCCGCCGGATCATCTGCTGGCGATCCTGGCGGCGAAGCTGAGCCTGGCGCCGTCAGATGCCGTCAGCGAGCGCGAGAGCCTCGTCCTGCTGTCGATCCGGCTGCCTCGCGTCGTGCTGGCCGTGATGGTCGGCGCCGCGCTGGCCTGCTGCGGCGCCGTACAGCAGGGCCTGTTCCAGAATCCATTGGCAGATCCCGGACTGCTGGGGACTTCGTCTGGCGCGGCCGTCGCCGCCGCGGCGACCATTGTTCTCGGCCACAGCTTTGCGGCGGAGCTGCCGCCGTTACTCTTGCCCTATCTGCTGCCGGTCGCGGCCTTCGGTGGCGCGTTGATCGCCACGATATTCATCTACCTCGTCGCCAGCCGCAGCGGCACAACAGATGTTTCCACCATGCTACTGGCCGGCGTCGGCGTAAACGCCATCGGCATGTCCGGCATCGGCCTGCTGATTTTCGCCAGTTCGGACCGGGAATTGCGGGATCTGAACTATTGGATGCTGGGCAGCCTGGGCGGCGCGACCTGGACCACGCTGATCCCGGCACTGCTGCTGGTAATCCCCTCCCTGATCGGCTTGCTGGCCCTGACGCGGCCGCTCAATGCCTTGCTGCTGGGCGAAGGCGAGGCTCAGCATCTGGGCTTCAATATCGAACGGATCAAGCGCTTCGCGATCCTGTTCACCGCGCTGGTCACCGGCGCTTCGGTCGCGCTGACAGGCATGATCGGTTTCGTCGGGCTGGTGGTGCCCCATCTGGTGCGGCTGATCATCGGCGCCGATCATCGCAATCTGCTTCCGGCCACCATCCTGCTGGGAACGTCGCTGGTGCTGGTCGCCGACCTGATCTCGCGGCTGATCGTCCTGCCGGCCGAACTGCCCATCGGCATTGTCACCAGCTTCATCGGCGCACCGGTCTTCATTTGGCTGCTGCTGATGCGCCAGCGGGGCGGCATCTGATGCTGCGCGCCGATGCCATCCGCGTACTGCTGGGCACTCATCTGGTTGTGGATCAGGTGTCCCTCGATGTGCGGCCGGGCGAAGTGCTGGCGGTGCTCGGTCCCAACGGTGCCGGGAAATCCACACTGCTACGGGCGCTCTCGGGCCTTCTGACGCCACGCGCCGGCGCCGTGACCCTGGACGGCAAACCGCTTTCTCAATGGCGGCGGCGGGACCTCGCGCGGCGGCGGGCGGTGCTGCCCCAGGAATCCCAGCTCGCCTTTCCTTTCCGCGTCCATGAGGTGGTGCAGCTCGGCCGCTCGCCCCACGGCACCAACGGGCGGCAACCGCGGGATCTCCGCGCCATCGACGGCGCCATGGCGATGACCGACACGCTGCAATTCGCCGACCGGCTCTACGGCACCCTGTCCGGCGGCGAGAAGCAGCGGGTGCAGATGGCCCGCGCGCTGGCGCAGATCTGGCACAGCCCCGGCGACGACAGCGCGCCGCGCTATCTCCTGATGGACGAACCCACAAATAATCTGGACCTGCGGCATCAGCACGGCGTGCTCCAGGCCGCGCGCCGCCTGGCCGCCGACGGCGTCGGCGTCCTCGCCATCCTGCATGACATCAATCTGGCCGCGGTGTTTGCCGACCGTCTCTGCCTGCTGAAGCAGGGCCGTATCGTCGCCTCCGGCCCCATCGCCGACATTCTCACCACCCGCCATCTGGAGGCTGCTTTCGACGTCGCCGTCGATCTGCTGCCCCACCCGTCATCCCCGGTTCCCCATGTGATCTGGACCGTCGCGGAGAATCCCGTCTCTCAAATCGCGAGCACGCCATGAAGATCTCGACCTGGATACCGTCTGTCTGCCTTGCCATATTTTCGCTGACAACAGCGCCGTGCAACGCCGCCACGGCGGACGCCCCGGTGACCGTCGAGCTCAACAAGCTCGAGGATCAGGGCGGCGGCTGCCGCGTGCATCTGGTGATCCGCAATAAGGCCAGCAGCCGCGTTCGACGCCTACAAGCTCGATCTCGTGCTGTTCGGCCGCGACGGCATCATCGCCCGCCGCATCGCCGTGGAGATCGCGCCGCTCCGCGCCAACAAGAAGTCGGTCAAGCTGTTCGATGTGCCCGACCTCGCCTGCCCGACCATCGGCAGCATCCTGGTGAACGATGTGCTGGAATGCAGCGGCCCCGGCGCCACGGCGGCGAGTTGCATCGATGGCCTGCAGGTCAGCTCGCGGGCCGGCATCGAACTCTCGAAGTAAGGAGCTGCGAACATGAATCCGAACGAGGCGTTCAACGCCCCGGCGCCCTTGGTCATTCCCGAACAGGCCGATCCGCTTGTCGCCTATGACCTGTCGCCGCTGCGGCTGTTCCTGGATGCCGACCCGGTGGTGCAGGGCGTGATGGTGCTGCTGGCCGCGGCGTCCGTGGGGTGCTGGGCGCTGATCATCGAGCGCAGCTGGCGCCTGTCCGCTCTGCGCCGCGACGTGCGAAAGTTCGAGACGTCGCTCGGCACGGCATCGCACCAGAATCGCCGCTGGCAACAGGCTTCATCGCCCGGGCGATCCTCGACGCCGGACGTCACGAGGCCCAGTTCAGGGACAGCGGTGAAACGGCGGGCGAGGCGCGCCATCGCTGCGAACGCGCAATGAAGTCCGCGCTGGCCGCCGGCCTGCGTCCCGCCGAGTGGGGCTTGCCTTTCCTGGCCACCATCGGGTCATCGGCGCCGTTCATCGGCCTGTTCGGCACGGTCTGGGGCATCATGAACAGCTTCTCGGCCATCGCCGTTGCCAACGACACCAGCCTGCGCGTGGTCGCGCCCGGCATCGCCGAGGCCCTGTCCGCCACCGCACTTGGCCTTGTGGCGGCGATCCCCGCCGTCGTCGCCTACAACAAGCTGGCGGTGTCGCTGAACCGCATTGCTGCCCGCTTTACCGCCGGCATTGAAGAGTTGGCGCGGCAGTTCATGCGGCGGCCGGACCAGGCGGTCCAGCAATGGAGGGCCGCGGAATGATGACCCGGCCGCAAACCGGCGGCGAGTTCCAGCCGCTGGCCGAAATCAACGTCACGCCCTTCGTCGATGTGATGCTGGTCCTGCTGATCGTCTTCATGGTGGCGGCGCCGCTGATGATGTCGGGCGTGGAATTACAGCTGCCGAAATCCAGCGCCGCACCGCTGGAGAAACCGCAGAAGCCGGTCATCGTCAGCATCACCGCCGACGGCGCGTTGCATCTAGGCGCGGAAGCCTTGGCCGATAGCGATCTCCAGACAAGGCTGGCGGCAATATTGAAGGACCGCGACGACGGGATCGTCTATGTCCGCGGCGACCGCGCCGTGCCCTATGGCCGCATCATGGAAGCGATCACGGCCATCAACCGGGCCGGATTTAACGACGTGTCGCTGATCGCCGAATCCGCGCCCGATATGGCGGTCCAGGCGCAGTAGGACCGCCATGGCCTTCCCGTCGCGAGGCCTAGCGCTCTCCATCGCCATCCATGGCGCAATCCTTCTTGCGCTTGTCGTGGTGTGGCAGCGGCATGAGGAAGAGGAAGCCAGCCCCGTGCCCGCGCCGGTGGCCGTATCGCTCGCAGCCGCAGGTGGGGCGCCTGCGAGCGCACCATCTGCCGTCCGCGAGGAGGTTGCCGCCACGGACGCCATCGAACCGCTGACGGAAACCGAACCGGAGGAGGTCAAGGCGGTCGACGCGGCGGCGGAGCCGGTAAAGCCGCCGGCACCCGTGGAAGCCATTCCCGCCGTGCCGGCGGAGAACGCCACGGTGGCGGCCATCCCTGAAACCGTTCCGGCGATCGAACCGCCACCGCCTACTGCGGCGCCGGAAACAGTGCTGGAGGCGGCGCCGGTAAAGGAGCCGGAGACGACAAAGGCCAAGGAGCCGGAGCCACCCGCGAAAGTGGAGACTCCCGCGAAGAAAGGCGAGCCATCGCCGACGGAAGAAACCGCCGAGTCCGCCGAGCCTTCAACCAATGCCTCCAACGCCGCTGCCGCTGCCGCCACCGGCAGCGCCGTCACCACGGCCAGCGTATCGGCGGGCGTGACCAACTATGCCGCCGTGCTGCAGGCCTGGCTGCAGAACCACATGCGCTATCCCCGCCGGGCCAAGTTGCGCAACATGCAGGGCACGGCCACGCTCTGGCTCTCCATCGACGCCGAAGGCCATGTGCTCGATTTTCGCATTCAGCAAAGCTCGGGCCACAGCCTGCTGGACTCCGAGGTGGAAGACCTCGTCCGCCGCGCCGATCCCATGCCGCCGGTGCCCGAAGCGATGCAAGCCTCGTCGATCGAGTTCGTCGTGCCGGTCCAGTTCGTGCTGCGTTAGACCATCGTGCGGGCAGTGCCTCCGTTTGAATCTAGGCTTCGTTCGAGGACGCTTGTCCGACCGCTTGGGGTCGCCACGCTATGACACCGGCCGTTCGCGCCCTCACCGCGGGCGCGGCCAGGCAGGTAGCAACGGCCTCGTATCCCGGCGCCCCGGAATAGGGAGCAACGCAGATTGGCGGACTATGGTTGGCAGGGCAGAGTATGATCGTCTCATCACTGCCGACAGCATCCAGATCTAGAATTGATGACGAGCGGGTCAGCAGAAACAAAGAGCGATTTTTCTGCAATCTCAGGCGCAGGTGAGCAATAAGAGCCACTTGGGTCGCTTGATCCAAGTCCTGCTCGATCATGTCAATGACGAGGACTCCCGGCGCTTCTTCCTCCAATGCGATGACGAGAGCAATCAAAGCGTCCGATCTCTGAGCGCCGTCCTCGATGAGCCAGGTCAGAGCCCGTTCCACACGGGCTTTCAGCGCCGTGTCCTCGTTGAGACGCGAACGAGCTGTCGCTCTGTCGGCCAACCGATCCAAACCAAGGAACCTGGCGTCGGGAAGCGTCTCGGCGAGGCGCTTAGCCAAGCGTGTCTTGCCGCTGCCAAGGGGGCCCGTGATGTAATTCAGCGGCCGGATATCGCGTAGTTCGAACAACTCGCCTCCCCAGGGCCAGGGAAGATCAAAGGTAACGGTGAGGCGAGCGCTGGTATCGATCGCATGGGCGAGTTCTTCGATAGCTGGCGCCTGCCCGTGAACGAGATTTGACCGAATGCGCCGCACCTTATCCAAGGCGCTGGCGATCTGCTGCACTTGAGCTTGAAGGCGCCCCTCGTGCGCCGCCAAGCCGGCTTCCAAGTCGCTGGGATCGCCCTCGAGCACTCGCGCCACTTGTGCGAGACTGAGCCCCAGCGCGCGCAACGATACGATCTCGGTAGCACGTACCATCTCAGCAGGGCCGTAAGCCCGCCACCCCGCGGCAGTTCGGTCAGGCGAGATGAGACCGCGCTGCTCGTAAAGCCGCAGCGCCTTTACCGAGACACCAAGCCTGGAAGCTGCTTGCGAGGGACTGAGACTTCTGGCTGGCGGGCTCACAAATTACCTCCTCAGTTGATTCCTGTCCTTAATCGGGCCGGCCCCAAGGGTCGGGTCAAGCAGATTGTGGTCCTTCAACGCAGGACAAGCTGCAAGTCGGCATCCGGGCTTTAATTTCGGCCAGCGGGCTTGTCGCCATTGGAATTTCAAATTCAGTACATGCCCGCCCGCCCTTGACCCGCAAGACGCTGCGGTTAGCCTTGCACCCATCGGCATGAAGCGCCGTCAGTAGCGCCGCGCCGCGGGAGAACAGATGCGCCAGGCCGAAACCGCCATCCTCTCCACCAGCTTCCGCTACTTCCTCGCCGTCGCCGACAGCGGCTCGATCCGCGCGGCGGCAAAGGAGCTGAACATCGCCTCATCGGCGGTCAGCCGCCAGATCGGCGCGTTGGAGCAGATCCTGGGCATCCAGCTCTTCGATCGCATTGGCCGCGGGCTGAGACTCTCCGATGCCGGCGGCCTGCTGTTGCGGAACATCCGCGCCGCGCTGTCGGGATATGGCGACGTGGTCACTGCGCTCGATGCGCTGAAGGGACTGACCCGCGGCCGGATCAAGGTCGCGACCGTCGAGAGTACCTCGGTCGGCCTCTTGCCCGACCTGCTCACCGCCTTCTGGCAGAAGCTGCCCGACATTGAGATCTCCGTCACCGTCACCGGCGCGGAAGCGGTGACGCGGCAGGTCCAGGAGGGCCATGCCGATATCGGCTTCACCTTCAATCCCCGGGGCATGGAAGGCGTGACCGTGGTCTATGAGCGCTCCTTCAGCATCGGCGCCCTGATGGCGCCGTCCCATCCCTTGGCCAAGCGCAAGTCCGTGTCGGTCAGGGATTGCATGGAGTATCCCCTGGCCTTGCCGGCGCGCGGTCTCAGCTTGCGGGCGGCCCTGGAGCGGGTGCTGGCGCGGCACGCCACGGGAAAACCGCCGCGGCTGCAAAGCAACTCGCTGCGGCTGACGGCGACGCTGTCCCGGGCCGGCCAGTGCATCGCCTTCCAAACCTCGGTCGGGATTGATGCCGAGCTGAAGCGCAGGACGCTGGTGCTGGTTCCCCTGAGCGACCGGACGATTCCCGGCAACCGTTTTGTGGTCATGTGCGAGACCGGCCGGACCGCCAATCCGGCGCTGTCCGCCTTCGTCGCGTTTGCCCGCGCCCATTTGCAGGAATTGCCCGAATAATCTGCTGATCTGTTGCCTTTGAGGCATCGAATCGTGCGCATAACTCTTCTTTTTCGAGCATTTGCGGTGTGACAAAATCCAGGACGGAAGGCCGGCTGGGACCGGCCGCGGGAGCAATGATGGGCCGACTGACCACACATGTCCTCGACCAGGCAGCAGGCAAGCCGGCGGCCGGACTTCGCATCGAAGTCTGGCGGCTCGATAGCGCGCAGCACCTGCTCAAGACCGTGACGACCAACGCCGACGGCCGCTGCGACGGGCCGCTTCTCGAAGGTGAGGCGCTGACGGCCGGCCGTTATGAGCTGCGCTTCCATGCCGGCGACTATCTGCGGTCCTCGGGGGTGAAGCTGACCGATCCGGCGTTCCTGGATGTCATTCCGATTCAATTCGGAATTGCCGACCCCGGCGCGCACTATCATGTGCCGTTGCTGCTCTCTCCCTATGGCTATTCGACCTACAGGGGAAGCTGATGGCTATCAGACGCTCCATCCGTTTCCTGCGCCGGGGCAAGGTGGTCCAGCTAACCGATGTACCGCCCATGGCCACGCTGCTGGACTATCTGCGGCTGGAGGAACGCGCCTGCGGCACCAAGGAAGGCTGCGGCGAGGGCGATTGCGGCGCTTGCACGGTGGCGCTGGGCAACCTGCGCGACGGCCGCGTGGTCTATGAGCCGGTGAATAGCTGCATTCAGCTTCTGGGCATGATGGATGGGAAAGAGGTGGTCGCCGTCGACGATCTCCATGTCCGCGAGGGCAGCCTGCATCCGGTGCAGAGGGCGATGGTGGCGACCCACGGCTCGCAATGCGGTTTCTGCACCCCCGGTTTCGTCATGAGCCTGTTCGCGCTCTACCATGCCGATGGGGCGCCCGACCGGGCCGAGGTGAACGACGCGATCGCCGGCAATCTCTGCCGCTGCACCGGCTACCGGCCGATTGTCGAGGCGGGATTGAAAGCCTGCGCCGGAACTGCCCGCGATTCCTACGCTGCCGCCGCGGCCAAGACCGCCAAAGCCCTCAGCAAACTGGCCGACGGCAAGGATGTATTCATCGGCAACGACAAATCATTCTTCGCCGCACCGGCCGGCGCCGAGAACCTGGCAAAGCTCTACGCCGCCCATCCCGACGCGGTATTGGTAGCCGGCGCGACCGATGTCGGCCTCTGGATCACCAAGCAACTCCGCAGCCTGCCCAAGATCATCCATCTCGGCCGCGCCGGCGATCTGGCTGCACATCACCGACAACGGCGACTCCATCACCATCGGCGCCGCCGTCACCTACGAGGCCGCCGCCGAGTCGCTGACGGCCATCGACCCCGATCTCGGCGAACTGCTGCGACGCCTGGGCTCCAGGCAGGTGCGGACCGCCGGCACCGTCTGCGGCAACATCGCCAACGGCTCGCCCATCGGCGACACGCCGCCGGCCCTCATCGTGCTGGACGCCACGGTGGAGCTGCGTTCCGCCGGCGGCACGCGGACCCTGCCGCTGGAGAAGTTCTTCATCGCCTATGGCAAGCAGGACCGTCGAGCCGGGCGAATTCGTGGCGGCGGTTACGGTGCCGAAGCTGCGGCCGAACCAGGCCTTCCGCGCCTTCAAGATCTCCAAGCGCTTCGATCAGGATATCTCGGCGCTGCTCGGCGCGTTCTGCCTGACGCTGGATGGCGGCCGGATCGCCGAGGCCCGTATCGCCTTCGGCGGCATGGCGCCGACGCCGAAGCGTGCCCTGCGCGCGGAAGCCGCGTTGAAAGGCGCAGACTTGAACGATGCATCCAGCTGGAACACGGCCATCGCCGCCCTCGATCAGGATTTCAAGCCGATCGGCGACCACCGGGCGTCGGCGGCCTATCGCCAAGCGACCGCCCGGGCGCTGCTGACCAAGGCGCTCCACGAGATCGCCGGCGCACCAACCCAGTCCACGCGGATCACCGGCCAGCGGGAGGCGCTCCATGCCGGCGCCGCTTGAAACCCAGGGCACGCCGCTGTCAGCCGCGCCGGCCACCACCGGCGTGAGCGGCGAGGCCATCGCCCATGACAGCGCCGAGCGCCATGTCCAGGGTGCAGCCATCTATATCGACGATATGCCGGAGCCTACCGGCACGGTCCATGTCGTGCCCGGCTACGCCGACGCCACCCGCGGCCGGATCGTGAAATTGGATCTGGAGGCGGTCCGCGCCGCCGATGGCGTCATCGCCGTGCTGACCGTGGACGATATCCCGGGCATCAACGATTGCAGCCCGAACAAGGGCGACGATCCCATCCTGGCGCCCGGCCGCATCGACTTCCATGGCCAGGTGGTGTTCGCGGTGGTCGGCGCCACCCGCGACCAGGCCCGCCGCGCCATCAGGCTCGCGGTCATCGAAATCGAGGCCGAAAAACCGGCGATCACCGTCGAGGACGCCGTCGCCGCCGACATGGACGTCCTGCCGCCCTATCAGTTCCTGCGCGGCGATGTGGCTGCCGCCCTGACCGGCTCGCCGCGCCAGTTCGGAGAATCCTTCCGCATCGGCGGCCAGGAGCATTTCTACCTGGAAGGCCAGGTGGCGCTGGCGGTGCCCCAGGAGGCCGGCGGGATGCTGGTCTATTCCTCGACCCAGCATCCGACCGAGGTCCAGCATTGCGTCGCCAAGATGCTGGCGGTGCCCGATGCCGCCGTGGTCTGCGAATGCCGCCGCATGGGCGGCGGCTTCGGCGGCAAGGAGTCCCAGGCGGCGCAATGGGCGGCGCTGGCCGCCCTGGCCGCGCGCCTTACCGGCCGCGCCGCCAAGATGCGGCTGGACCGGGACGACGACATGATCATGACCGGCAAGCGCCATGATTTCCGCGTAGACTACAACGCGGGCTTCGAGGCCGACGGCACGCTGCGCGCGGTCGAGGTGAATTTCCTGTCGCGCTGCGGCATCTCCGCCGATCTCTCTCTCGGCGTGAACGACCGCACCATGTTCCACGCCGACAACGCCTACTTCTATCCGGCGGTGCGCATCCATTCCCGGCGGCTGAAGACCAACACGGTATCGAACACCGCCTTCCGCGGCTTTGGCGGCCCCCAGGGCATGCTGTTCGCCGAGCGCATGATGGACGCCATCGCCATCCGCCTCGGCCTCGATGCCCTGGATGTGCGCAAGCGCAATTTCTACGCCGAGGGCCGCGACATCAGCCCCTATGGCCAGCAGATCGAAGACAACATCATCCGCGAGCTCGTGGGCGAACTGGAGCTGACCAGCGAATACCGCCGCCGCCGCCACGAGATCAGCGCCTTCAACCAGCAGAGCCGTTTCCTGAAGAAGGGCCTGTCGCTGACGCCCGTGAAGTTCGGCATCTCCTTCACCCTGACCCATCTCAACCAGGCGGGCGCCCTGGTCCATGTCTACACCGACGGCTCCGTTCATCTGAACCATGGCGGCACCGAGATGGGGCAGGGGCTTTATGTGAAGGTGGCCCAGGTGGTGGCCGACGTGTTCGGCATCGGTCTCGACCGGGTGAAGATCACCGCCACCACCACGGACAAGGTGCCGAACACCTCGCCGACAGCCGCGTCCTCCGGCTCGGACCTCAACGGCATGGCCGCCAGGATCGCCGCCGAGACGATCCGCGGCCGGCTGGTGGATTTTGCCGCCGCAGCGTTCGGCACGCCTGAGGACCAGATCCGCTTCGAGAGCGGCCAAGTGACGATCGGCAACACGGCGCTGG
The DNA here is from genome assembly GCA_963851215.1 of uncultured Alphaproteobacteria bacterium. Lineage (GTDB taxonomy): Bacteria > Pseudomonadota > Alphaproteobacteria > Dongiales > Dongiaceae > DATKFM01. Next base: position 254,507 of record CAWKOG010000016.1, on the reverse strand, counting down.
CCTTCGCCGAGCTGGTGAAGCGCGCCTATCTGGCGCGGGTGTCCCTGTCATCGACCGGCTACTACGCCACGCCCGCGCATCGAATGGGACCGGGAGAAGGTGAAGGGCCGCCCGTTCTTCTACTTCGCCTACGGCGCCGCCTGCGCCGAGGTCACCATCGACATCCTGACCGGCGAGATGCGCGTGGACCGCGTGGATATCCTCCACGATGTCGGCCGCTCGCTGAACCCGGCCGTGGATATCGGCCAGATCGAAGGCGCCTTCGTCCAGGGCATGGGCTGGCTGACCACGGAAGAGCTGGTGTTCGACGACCAGGGCCGTCTGCGCACCCATGCGCCTTCCACCTACAAGATTCCCACGGCGTCGGACGTGCCGGCCGATTTCCGCGTCGCGCTCTACAAATCCGCCGGCAACCGCGAGGACACGGTCTTCCGCTCCAAGGCCGTGGGCGAACCGCCGCTGATGCTGGGCATCGCGGTGTTCTCCGCCATCACCGACGCCATCGCCAGTCTCAAGCCGGGCAACGTGCCGCCGCTGGACGCTCCAGCCACGCCGGAAGCCATCATGCGCGCAGTCAACGCGCTGAAAGGTCAGGAATAACATGCGTATATGGACACATATCGCCGAGGCCCTGGCCAGCCATGGACGTTGCGCCATGGTCACAGTCGCCGCCACCGACGGCTCGACGCCGCGGGAAGCCGGCGCGCGGATGGTCGTGCTGCCCGATGGCGGCTTCCACGGCACCATCGGCGGCGGCACCATGGAATGGCGCGCCCTGGCCGAGGCGCAGCGGGCGCTGCAATTAGGCGGCGCCCGGGCCCGCTGGATCCGCCAGTCGCTCGGGCCGGAGCTTGGCCAGTGCTGCGGCGGCCGGGTGACCCTGCTGGTCGAGGTCATCGACGGGCAGTCGCTGGTCCAGGTGCGGGATTTTGCGGCGCTGGAGGCCGGCGGCGGCTTCTCCTGCTGCGCCCAGTATGTCGATGGCCGTGTCTACCGGGAACGGCTCGAGCCCGATGGCGCGCCGCCGGAGCCGACCCATATCGCCGCCGATGGCGCCCTCATTGAGCATTTCGGCGAAACCCGCCGGCCGATACTGCTGTTCGGCGCCGGCCATGTCGGCCGGGCGCTGGTGCTGGCCCTGGCGCCGTTGCCGCTGCAAGTGACCTGGGTCGATGTGCGGCCCGAGGCCTTTCCCGCGCGCCTGCCGGCCAATGCCTACAGCGTCGTTTCGGCCTTGCCCGTGGGCGAGGTCGCCGTGGCGCCGGCCGGCAGCTTCGTGCTGATCATGACCCATAGCCACGCGCTGGACCTGGATATCACCCATGCCGCCCTGGCGGACGGGCGCTTCCCTTATGTCGGCCTGATCGGCAGCGGCACCAAGCGGGCGCGATTCGTCAAGCGGCTGCGCGACGCGGGCCTGCCCGAGGACCGGGTTGCGTCGCTGGTATGCCCCATCGGGATCTCCGGCATCGGCGGCAAGGTGCCCGCTGTGATTGCGGCGGCCACGGCGGCGGAGCTGTTGCAGCGCGACGAATCGTTGCGTGCGGCGGTGGCGCCTGCTGGTATCCTCGGCCAGACGGCATAGCGGCAAGCAGGGGGCGCTTAATCGGTCATGGGCCAGGAGTTGGAACCGCGGGAACCCGCACGGGCTGATGGCGCCGGCGGGCCGGCCTATCTCCTGGAGGCCCTGGGCATCTGCAAGGATTTCGGCGCGCTCCGGGCCAACGACCATGTGGATCTGCGGGTGGCGCCCGGTGAGATCCACGCTTTGCTGGGTGAAAACGGCGCCGGCAAATCCACCCTGGTGAAGATCATCTATGGCTCGCTGCAACCCAGCGCCGGCGAGTTGCGCTGGCAGGGCCGGGCGGTCGCCATCGCCAACCCCGCCGCCGCGCGCCGCCTGGGCATCGGCATGGTGTTCCAGCATTTCTCCCTGTTCGAGGCGCTGACGGTGGCCGAGAACATCGCCCTGGCCTTGTCGGGCAAGCTGGACATGGCGGCGCTGTCGGCCCGCATCTCCCGGGTTTCCGTCGACTATGGCCTGCCGCTGGAACCGTCGGCCACTGTGGCCGATCTCTCCGTCGGCGAGCGGCAGCGGATCGAGATCGTGCGCTGCCTGCTGCAGGAACCGCGGCTGCTGATCATGGATGAGCCGACGGCGGTGTTGACGCCCCAGGAGGCCGACCAGCTTTTCCTCACGCTGCAGCGCCTGGCGAGCGAGGGCTGCGCGGTTCTCTACATCAGCCACCGGCTGGAGGAGGTGAAGCGCCTCTGCCACAACGTCACCATCCTGCGCCATGGCAAGGTGGTGGCGCGGGTGGACCCGCTGCAGGAAACCGCGGCCAGCCTGGCGCGGCTCATGGTCGGCGCCGACATCCACACGGTGAAATCCGGCGCCGACAAGCTGGGCGGCCTGCCGCGACTGCGGCTGGAAGGCCTCAATCAGGGTTCGGATGGACCTTTCGGCGTGGCGCTCCACAATCTCCGCCTGGATGTGCGCGGCGGCGAGGTGGTCTGCATCGCCGGCGTCGCCGGCAACGGCCAGTCGGAACTGTTCGAGGCGGTCTCCGGCGAACGGCGGAACGCCGACATGCCGCGGCCATCCAGATCGACGGCGCCGCTTGCGGCCATCTGGGCGTCACCGAACGCCGCAAGCGCGGCGCCGCCTTCGTGCCGGAAGAGCGACTGGGCCATGGCGCGGTGCCGGCATTCGCCTTGTCGGAGAATGTGCTGCTGACGCGCCACTCGGCCGACGATGCCCTGGTGCGCAATGGGTTCCTCGATCGCGGCAAGGCGCTGTCGATCGGCGACCGGGTGGCGGCGGATTTCGACGTGCGCCGCGGCCGCCCCGATCCGGAGGCGCGCGCGCTGTCAGGCGGCAACCTGCAGAAATTCGTGGTCGGCCGCGAGCTCGACCGCAAGCCGGCGGTGCTGGTGGTGAACCAGCCGACCTGGGGCGTGGATGCCGGCGCCGCCGCCGTCATCCGTCAGGCGCTGATCGATCTCGCCCGCGCCGGCTCCGCCGTGCTGGTGATCAGCCAGGACCTGGACGAGATTTTCGAGATCGCCGACCGCATCGCCGTGATTTCCCGCGGCCATCTGTCGGAAGCCCAGCCGGCGGCGGAGATGAACATGGAGAAGATCGGCCTGCTGATGGGCGGCGCGGGCGAAGCGCCGGCCGCCGGCGCGACACCGGTCCGGGAGGCAGCCGCATGCGGCTCGTGCTTGAAAAGCGCGCTGAGCATTCGCGGCTGATGACTGTCGATGTCGCCGGTGCTGGCCATCGCGCTCACGCTCATCGCCGGCGCGATCATCTTCGCGCTGCGCGGGCTCAATCCCTTGGAGGCGCTCTATGTCTATTTCGTCGAACCGCTCACGACCCTGTGGTCGATCGAGCAGCTGCTGGTGAAGGCGGCGCCGCTGGTGCTGATCGGCATCGGCCTTTCGGTCTGCTATCTGGCGAATGTCTGGAACATCGGCGCCGAGGGGCAACTCACCGCCGGCGCCATCTTCGGCGGCCTCATTCCTGTGCTGCTGACCGGCTGGCAATCGCCGATGGCGCTGGCCTGCATGCTGCTGCTGGGCATCATCGGCGGCATGCTCTACGGCCTGATTCCGGCGCTGCTCAAGGTCCGGTTCGGCGCCAACGAGATTCTCACCAGCCTGATGCTCGTCTATGTCGCGCAGCTGTTGCTGGACTGGCTGGTGCGCGGTCCCTGGCGCGATCCCATGGGCTTCAACTTCCCGAAGACGGTGACCTTCGAAGGCTGGCAGTTGCTGCCGACGATCGGCCCGACGATCCATATCGGCGTGCTGTTCGCCTTGGTCGCCGCGGTGGTCCTGGCCCTGGTGATGGGCCGCACGCTCAAGGGTTTCGAGATCCGCGTGCTCGGCAATGCGCCGCGCGCCGGCCGCTTCGCCGGATTTTCCCGCGACCGCATCGTCATCTTCTGCTTCCTGCTGTCGGGCGGGCTCGCCGGCCTGGCCGGCATCTGCGAGGCAGCGAGCACGGTCGGCCAGCTGCAGCCAACGATCTCGCCCGGCTACGGCTTCACCGCCATCATCATTGCCTTCCTCGGCCGGCTCAATCCCATCGGCGTGCTGTTCGCCGGCATCCTTCTGGCGATCAGCTATCTCGGCGGCGAATCCGCGCAGGTAACGCTCGGCGTCTCCGACAAGATCGCCAAGGTGTTCCAGGGCACCCTGCTGTTCTTCATCCTGGCCTGCGACACGCTCATTCTGTACCGCGTGAAGCTCCAGCGTACTGTCGCCGCGCAATCGGCTGCGGCGGAGTAGACGTCATGCTCGAACTGCAGGCGATCATCCTCACCATCATCACAGCCTCGACGCCGTTCCTGTTGGCGGCCATCGGCGAACTGGTGGTGGAGCGCTCCGGCGTGCTCAATCTCGGCGTCGAAGGCATGATGGTGATGGGCGCCGTCTGCGGTTTCGGCGCCGCCTTCGTCACCGGCTCGCCTTATGTCGGCATCCTGGCCGCGATTGCCGCGGGCATGGCGCTGTCGGCCCTGTTCGGTTTCCTGACTCTGACGTTGGTGGCAAACCAGGTCGCCACCGGACTTGCCTTGACGCTGCTCGGACTGGGCCTTTCGGGGATCATTGGCGAGTCCTTTGTCGGACTTCCGGGCGTCAAGCTCGGCGCATTGTATGTTCCCGTACTGACCGATATTCCGTTCATCGGCCGTATTCTCTTCGGTCAGGATGTCCTGGTCTATCTTTCCATCCTGCTCACCGCCGGCGTCGGCTATGTGCTGTTTAAGACCAAGACCGGCCTGATCATCCGCGCGGTCGGCAGCAGCCACCATTCGGCCCATGCCCTGGGCTATAACGTGATCTCCGTGCGCTATGCCTGCGTGCTGTTCGGCGGCGCTTGCTCGGGATTGGCCGGCGGCTTTCTCTCGCTGGCCTATACGCCGCAATGGATCGAAAACATGACCGGCGGCCGCGGCTGGATCGCGCTGGCGCTGGTGGTCTTTGCTTCCTGGCTGCCCTGGCGAGCGGCAATCGGCGCCTATCTTTTCGGCACTGTCTGGATTCTCAATCTCTATGTCCAGCCGCTGGGGCTGCCGATCCCGCCGCAGCTTTTGACATCGCTGCCCTACATCGTCACCATCCTGGCCTTGGTTATCATTTCCGCCAATCGTATGCTGACGCGTCTCAATACCCCGGCTTGCCTGGGTCAGCCCTTCGTGCCTGACCGCTAGCCGGAAAGCGCCGCGCCCGTGGCAGCCCGGGCGGTACGGCCAAGCAACATCGGCTGCAGGTTTCCAAATGCAGGGAAGGAGCGTTCCATGAGGAAAATCTGGGGTCTGGCCTTGGCCCTCGCGCTGGCGCTGGCGGCCGGCGGCGCCATGGCTCAAGACAAGATCAAGGCCGGCTGGATCTATGTCGGTCCGATCGGCGATCACGGCTGGTCCTATCAGCATAATCAGGGCCGCCTTCGCGTCGAGACAGGAGCTGGGCGACAAGGTCGAGACAATCTTCGTCGAGAACGTCGCCGAGGGTCCGGATGCCGAGCGCGCCATCGAGCGGCTGGCGCGCGAGGGCGCCAAGATCATCTTCACCACCTCGTTCGGCTTCATGGAAGCGACGCTGAAGGTGGCGAACAAGTATCCCGACGTGAAGTTCGAGCATGCCACCGGCTACAAGACCGCCGATAATCTCGCCGTCTATAACGCCCGGTTCCATGAAGGGCCGCTACGTCATCGGCCAAATCGCGGCGAAAATGTCGAAGTCCGGCGTCGCCGGCTACATCGTCTCGTTCCCGATCCCCGAAGTCGTGTCCGGCATCAATGCGTTCATGCTCGGCGCGCAGTCGGTCAATCCGGATTTCAAGGTCAAGATCGTCTGGGTGAATTCCTGGTACGATCCCGGCAAGGAGGCCGACGCCGCCAAGGTGCTGTTCAGCCAGGGCGCCGATATCATCGTGCAGCATACCGACTCCACGGCGCCGCTGCAGGTCGCCGAAGAGCAGGGAAAGGTGGGTTTCGGCCAGGCGTCCGACATGATCAAGTTCGCGCCGAAGGCCCAACTAACGGCGATTGTCGACGATTGGTCCGGATACTATGTCGATCGTGTGAAGGCTGTGCTGGATGGCACATGGGCCACGGCCAATGTCTGGGGCGGCATCGATTCCGGCATGGTCAACATCGCGCCCTTCACCAATATGCCTGACGATGTCGCGAAGATGGCGGCTGAAACGGTCGAAAAGATCAAGACCAATCAGCTCAATCCCTTCACCGGTCCCATCACCAAGCAGGATGGCACCGTCGTCGGCGAAGCGGGCAAGCCGCTGCCTGACGGCGAAGTCCTGGGCATGAACTGGTACGTCAAGGGTATCGACGACCAGTTGCCGCAATAGTCTGCTATGGCGCGCCGGCGGAAGCCTTGAACGGATTCCGACCGGCGCGTCGCTCCCAAGACGACGAAGCTGCGCTGCGGCTGCCCTCAGCAATGGTTCGGTCATGAGCGCCTTCATTCTCGATTGGCTGAATCTCGCGATCCGCTGGGCGCATCTGATCGCCGGCATCGGCTGGATCGGCACTTCCTTCTATTTCATCGCGCTGGATCTCAGCCTGAAGAAGCGGGCGCGGATGAATGAGGGCGTCTATGGCACCGCCTGGGAAGTGCATGGCGGCGGCTTCTATCATGTCGAGAAATATCTGACGGCGCCGAAATCGCTGCCCGACGATCTGCTCTGGTACAAATGGGAAGCCTACCTCACCTGGGTCACCGGCTTCCTGCTGATGATCGTGCAGTATTATTGGAACGCCACGGCCTATCTGATCGATCCCGCGGTCGCCGACTTGACGCCGATGCTGGCGGTAGTGCTGTCGGTGATCAGCCTGCTGGTGGGGTGGTTCGTCTATGACGGACTCTGCCGCTCGAATTTCGGACAGAATCCTGCGGCACTCGCCATCGCCGTATTCCTCCTCATCGTCGCCGCGACCTTTGCCTATGGCCAGATCTATTCCGGCCGCGGCGCGCTGCTGCATGTCGGCGCCTTCATCGGCACGGTGATGGCGACAATGTGTTCGGCGTGATCATCCCCAATCAAAAGCGCATCACGGCGGCGCTGCTGCGCGGCGAGGCGCCCGATCCGCGCCTGGGCGCCATCGGCAAGCAGCGCTCGGTGCACAATACCTATCTGACCCTGCCGGTGCTGCTGATGATGGTCAGCGCCCATTATCCCATGCTGACCGGCCATCCCCAGGCCTGGCTGCTGGTGGCTCTGATCCTGGTCGCCGGCGCGGCCATCCGGCATTTCCTGCTGCGGCACGAGGTTGGCGATCCGCTGTCGAAGATCGGCTGGACCCTGCCGGTCATCGCCGTTGCGCTGCTGCTGGCCGTCATTTTCACCGCGCCGCGCAGCGATGCCGCAGCGCCGGCATTGCAGGTCAGCGACGAGCGCGTGATCGAGATCACCCAGACCCATTGCGCCATGTGCCACTCGGTGCATCCGGCCGATGACGCCTTTGCTCATGCGCCTAAGGACGTGGCCTTCGATTCCCTGGCGGAGCTGCGCCGCTACGCCCCGCTGATCCTGGAGCAGGCCGTGCGCTCCAACGCCATGCCCCTGGGCAACCGGACGGGCATGACCGATGAAGAGCGGCGCGAACTCGGCGCCTGGCTGTCACGGCTCTGACGGAGCGCCGAGCCATGTCGACTCCGCCGCCGATGGGCATTGACGAGGTCAATCATCTGGATGCCACCAGCTTTTCCGTCCTGTTCGGCGATGTGGCCGAACATTCGCCTTGGGTGGCGGAAAGCGCCGGCCATGCCCGGCCCTTCGCGAACCGTGATGCGATGATCGCAAGCTTTCGTCGATGCCGTCATGCGGGCTCCGCGGGCCGATCAGCTTGCCTTGATCCGCGCGCATCCCGATCTGGCGGGCCGCGCCGCAATATCAGGCGAGCTGACTGTTGACTCGAAGCGGGAGCAGGCGGGCGCCGGACTCGACAGCCTGACGCCGGAAGAATTCGCGCGTTTCTCCGACCTCAACAGCTATTACCGACAGCAGAACGGCTTTCCCTTCATCTTCGCCGTGAAGGGCGCGACCAAGCAGCAGATCCTCGCCGCCTTCGAGGAGCGGGTGAAGAACAACCATGCGACGGAGTTCGCGATCGCACTGACGCAGGTCTGCCGCATCTTTCACTTTCCGCATCGAAGGGCGGGTGAAGGCATGAACGCCGCGCCATCGAGCCAGCCGCGTGTCCTGCGCGGCGCAAGTTTTGAGCTTTCGCGCCGATCCCCATGACGTTCCGGCTGAGGACGCCCATGTCTTTCACCGGAAGAGGCGCGGTCGCCCTGGATGGCGCGGGCCGCATCGCCTGGGCAGGAGACGTTGGCGATCTGCCGCCGGCCTATCGCGCCCTGCCGGTCGACGATTACGGCGACAAGCTGATCCTGCCGGGATTCATCGATGCCCATATCCATTTTCCGCAGTACCGCATGCTGGCGGCGCCCGGCGCGGATTTGCTGGAATGGCTGAACCGCTTCACCTTTGCCGAGGAGGCGCGCTATGGCGACGCCGCCCATGCCGCCGCCGCCGCCGAAATCTTCCTCGACCGCTTGTTCAGTCACGGCACGACGACGGCAGCGGCCTATTGCTCGGTCCATGCCGTATCGGCGGAGGCGCTGTTCGCCGCCGCGGAGAAGCGCTCGATGGCGCTGATCACCGGCAAGACGCTGATGGACCGCAACGCGCCCGACACCGTGCGCGACGATGCCGCTTCCGGCACGCGCGACAGCGAGTCCCTGATCAAGAAATGGCACGGCCGTGGCCGCCTGCGTTATGCCGTGACGCCGCGCTTCGCCATCACCTCCACGGAAGCGCAGCTCCAGGCCGCCGGCGATCTCTACCGGTCCCATCCCGGCGTCTATATGCAAACCCACCTGTCCGAAAGCGCCGGCGAGATGCAGATGGTGAAATCGCTCTACCCGAGCGCGCGCGACTACACCGATGTGTATGACCGCTATGGCCTGTTGGGCCGCCGCAGCCTGTTCGGCCATGGCATCCATTTGTCGGAGCGAGAATGCGCGCGGCTCAGCGAGTCCGGTTCCGTGGTCGTGCATTGCCCGACCTCCAATACCTTTCTCGGCTCCGGCCTGTTCGATATCGGCCATCTGCGCGAACCGCGCCGGCCGGTGCGGCTGGCGGTGGCAAGCGATGTCGGCGGCGGACTCAGCTATTCGATGCTGGCGACGCTGGGCGAGGCGCATAAGGTGGCGCAGCTCAAGGGCTGCAGCCTGCCGGCGCTCGACGCGTTCTATCTGGCGACGCGAGGCAATGCGCAGGCGCTCGAACTGGACACAGAAATCGGCAGCCTGGAGCCCGGCCTCTGGGCCGATATCGTGGTGCTCGATCCCCAGGCCACGCCGGTGCTGGCCAGCCGCCAGGAGCTCTCGGAATCCCTTGAAGACATGCTGTTCGGCCTGATGATGCTGGGCGATGATCGCGCGATCGCCGCGACTTATGTCGCCGGCCGCTGCGTCCACCGCCGCGCGCCGGAGAAGGAGAGAAGCTGATGGCCGACAGCCCCTATCCCCGCAATCTCCGCGGCTATGGCGCGCGCACGCCCGATCCCCGCTGGCCCGGCGGCGCCCATGTCGCCGTGCAGTTCGTGGTGAACTACGAGGAGGGCGGCGAGAACAACATTCTCCATGGCGATGCGGCGTCCGAGGCTTTTCTCTCGGAGATTGTCGGTGCGCAGCCCTGGCCCGGCCAGCGGCATATGAACATGGAGTCGATCTACGAGTATGGCGCCCGCGCCGGCTTCTGGCGGCTGCATCGCCTGTTCACCGAGCGCAAAGTGCCGGTCACCGTCTATGGCGTGGCGACGGCGCTGATGCGCTCACCCGAACAAGTGGCGGCGATGAAGTCAGCCGATTGGGAAATCGCCAGCCATGGCCTGAAATGGATCGAGTACAAGGATTTCACCGAGGCCGACGAGCGCCAGCATTTGCGCGAGGCCATCCGCATTCAAACGGAAGTCACCGGCGCGCGGCCGCTCGGCTGGTACACCGGCCGCTGCTCGGTGAACACCCGCCGGCTGGTGATGGAGGAGGGTGGGTTCCTCTATGACTCCGACGATTATTCCGATGAACTCCCTTATTGGGTCGCCGGGCCGACGGGACCGCATCTGGTGATCCCCTACACCCTCGACGCCAACGACATGCGTTTCGCCACGCCGCAGGGCTTCAATTCCGGCGATCAGTTCTACAGCTACCTGAAAGACTCGTTCGACATGCTCTATGCCGAAGGCAAGGCCGGCGCGCCGAAGATGATGTCGGTGGGGCTGCATTGCCGCCTGGTGGGCCGGCCGGGCCGCGCTGCGTCATTGCAGCGTTTCGTTGACTATGTGCAATCGGCCATGACCGCGTCTGGCTGCCGCGCCGCATCGACATCGCGCGCCATTGGCATGAGAATTTCAAGCCGGCGTGAGGCTTGTCGATGCATCTTAAAGAATGACGCCTCGCTCCCACGAAGTGGGGGAGAGGCAGGTGACATCCGCGTTCAGCGGATGGCACCGGTGAGGGGTGGCGCTGTAGATTTCGCGCGTGACTGCATGGCCACCGTGCGTCACGCCCTCACCCGTGCGCCATTCGCTGGACGCGAATGCCGCATACCCTCTCCCGCTGCGCGGGCGAGGGGACACCATTACACCTCGAGAAAAACCGTCTCCGACTCCGCGAACCAGGATTCCTCCAGATTCTGCGCCGGCGCCGCCGCGGTCCACCACCAGGAAATCGCTGTCCGGCTCCAGCACCAGCAGCGGATGGTGCCAGACATTGCGGGTGTAGTTCACGCCCTGGCGGCCGGTGGCGCTGAAGGCGCGCAGCGTCGCCGGTGCCAGCTTTTCCCGCGGGTCGGCCACCACCACCAGGTAGTCACGGTCCTGCAGCGGATAGAACGCCTGGCTGCCGAGCGGATGCCGCTCCATCAGTCGGATGGCAATCGGCCGCGGCCGCGGCTGGCCGCGGAAAAAATTGATCAGCGGCCGTCCACTCTCCGCAGCCACATCCACTGCGGCCAGATCGTGGTAGCGCTCGGTGGTGTTCTCGTTGATCGGATAGTGATGGGCGCCTTCCATCTCGATCACATCGCCATAGGGCGCAAAGGCGGCGCGGGTCAGCGGCTCCGGTTTCAGAACGACGGGCACAGCGCGGCCTAGGCAAGCCGCCCGAAGACGCGCAGCCGGCTGACGCCGCCATCGGGATAGATGTTGAGCTTCACATGGCTGACCGGCCCGTCGGCGCGGAAGCTGCTTGTCGAACTTGTGGATCTTGTCTGCCGACAGCTTCTGCTGCGGCAGCAGTTCCGCCCAGAACATGGATTGGGTAATGACCGCCTGGTCGGTGCCGCCTTTGACCAGCGCCGCCTGCAGCGAGCAGCGGTCCGGGTAGTTGCCCTTGTAATGCGCGGTGTCCAGCTCGACGCGCTCGACATGGCCGGGCGCGCCCAGCTTGACGATCAACCAGTCATTGCCCGGCTCCCGCCGCCGCCGCGTCTCCCAGCCATCGCCCATGTTGATGCCGCGTCCGGCGGTGATCAGCGTCCAGACGGTGCCGTAATGGGCGTCGTTATAGGCGACGATGCGGCCGCCATTGGCCAGGGCCGAAAGCTCATAGGCCGATTTCTTGTTCTTGCCTTCCCAAGCCGCCACCGGCTCGCCATAGATCCGCAGGCGCGCCACGCCGCCATCGGGATAGATGTTCAGCCGCAGGTAATTGAACACGCCCGGCGCGGAGACCGGCTGGAAGTGATGGGCGCTGGGACCCAGCTTCACCGAGGGCAGGATCTCCGTCCATTTCGACTTCTCGCCTGGCGGCTTGTCCGACAGGCAGGCTTCCAGCGACGCCGCCGGCGGGTAGTTGCCGGTGAAATGGCTGGTGTCGATGTCGACGCCGCGGATCACCCCCTTCACCCCCAGCTTGACGATGCACCAGTCATGGCCGCCGCCGCGCCGCCGGCGGGATTCCCAGCCATCCATCCATTTGCCGTGGCTGTCATATTTGTCGGGGATGAAGACCGCGGGCGTGTCCTGCAGCATCCGTGTCGCCGGGGCGAAGAACTCGTCGCTGTTGCCCGCCGGCTTGGATCCCAGGCGCGGCGAGGCCAGGTTCACCAGCTTGCGGGCGAATTCGGGAATGTCAGGCGTCGCGCTCATCCTTGTCTCCAAAGCGATGGGCCGCCGGCCGGCTTCGACCGCAGGGTCCAGCGCCATTTGTGGCAGATGTTCCAGTCCGGACAAGGGGGTAGGGGCGGGAGGTTTTCCGGCTTTCCGGCCTTGCCCCGGCCGCCCGCAGACTCCACCATGCGGGCCGCCGGCTCCTAATGGGCCTCAGGGGGTTTATGCCGCGTTTCTGCGCCAATCTGTCCATGCTCTACACCGAGCATGAGTTCCTGGACCGCTTCGCGGCGGCGGCCAAGGACGGCTTCAAGGGCATCGAGTACCATTTCCCCTACGCCTTTCCGAAGGAACAGATCCTGGAGAAGCTGAAAGCCCATCGGCAGGTGCAGGTGCTGTTCAACCTGCCGCCGGGCAATTGGGAGAAGGGGGAGCGCGGCCTCGCCTGTCTGCCGGGCCGCACCGGCGAGTTCCAGGAAGGCGTGGGCAAGGCGCTGGACTATGCCAGGACGCTGGGCTGCCGGCAGGTCAATTGCCTGGCCGGCATCGTGCCGGCGGATGCGCGGAGCGATTCCGTGCACAAGACTTTCGTCGACAATTTGAAGTTCGCCGCCCAGGCGGCGGCGGCGGAGAAGGTCCGGCTGCTGGTCGAGCCGATCAACCAGTACGACATGCCCGGCTTCTATCTCTGCGGCGTCGGCATGGCCCGCTGGATCATCGATGAGGTCGGCTCGAACAATCTGTTCATCCAGTACGACCTCTATCACCAGCAGCGCAGCGAGGGCGAACTGGTGGCCAACTTCCAGCGCCACCAGGACCACATCAAGCATATCCAGCTCGCCGACAATCCCGGCCGCCACGAACCCGGCACCGGCGAGATCAACTATCCCTACGTCTTCACCGAGATCGATGTGGCCGGCTATGAGGGCTGGGTGGGCTGCGAATACAAGCCCAAGGGCAAGACCTCGGACGGGCTCGGCTGGATCCGCGAATGGGCGCGGAGTCAATGAACCAGCGGGAGTTGCTGCGGTCGCTGTTCCAGGCGGCCGTCGACGCCGCCGATCCCGCCAAGCTGGTCCCGCGCCATCTGCCGCCGAGGCCCCGCGGCCGCACCATCGTGGTCGGCGCCGGCAAGGCCTCGGCCGCCATGGCCCGCGCCCTGGAGCAGAGCTGGGACGGGCCGCTGGAAGGGCTGGTGGTCACCCGCTATGGCCACGGCGTGCCCTGCCAGCGGATCGAGATCGTCGAGGCCGCCCATCCTGTGCCCGACGCGAAGGGCGCGGGCGCGGCGGCCCGCGTGCTGGAGCTGGTCAAGGGCCTCACATCAGACGACCTGGTGATCGCCCTGATCTCCGGCGGCGCCTCCGCCTTGCTGGTGGCGCCCGCTGACGGCCTGACCCTGGCCGACAAGCAGGCGGTGACCAAGCAGCTCCTGGCCTCCGGCGCCGACATCACGGAGATGAACTGCCTGCGCAAGCATCTCTCGGCGATCAAAGGCGGCCGTCTGGCCGCCGCGGCTGCACCGGCGCGGGTGGTGAGCCTGCTGATATCAGATGTGCCCGGCGACGACCCTGGCGTCATCGGCTCCGGTCCGACGGTGCCCGATCCCACCAGCTTCGCCGATGCCCGCGCAATCCTGGCCCGCTATGGCCTGCAGCTTCCGCCGGCGGTCCAGGCCCATATGGACCGCGCCGCCGATGAATCGCCGAAGCCCGGCGATCCCCGGATGGCGCGCAACGAGGCCATCATGATCGCCACGCCCCAGCTCTCCCTGGAAGCGGCGGCAAAGGTCGCCAAGGCCGCCGGCATCGCGCCGGTCATCCTCGGCGATTCCATCGAGGGCGAGTCCCGCGAAGTGGCCCGCGTCATGGCCGGCATGGTCCGGCAGGTAAAGCGCTACGGCCAGCCGGCGGCGCGGCCCTGCGCCCTGATCTCCGGCGGCGAGACCACGGTCACCGTGCGCGGCAAGGGCCGCGGCGGGCGCAATGTGGAGTTCCTGCTGGCCCTGGCGGTGGCCTTGCGCGGCCTCGACGGCGTCCATGCCGTGGCCGGCGATACCGACGGCGTCGACGGACAGGAGGAGATCGCCGGCGCCTTCATCGATCCCACCACCTGGCCGCGGGCGCGGGACAAGGGCCTGGACCCCATGGCCCGCCTCGCCGACAATGACGGCCACGGCTTCTTCGAGGCCCTCGATGATCAGTTGATCACCGGCCCGACCCTCACCAACGTCAACGATTTCCGCGCCATTCTGGTGCTCTAGGCGCCTCGCCAAATTCCCGCATCGCCGGCAACAACAAAAGTTCACGCGCCCATGACCAATGCTTCCTGGAATGTCGACCGCATCCGCGCCGAATTTCCCGCGCTCGACGTCACCGACGACAACCGGCGCCGCCTGTTCTTCGACGCGCCCGGCGGCACCCAGGTGCCCAAGCAGGTCATCAAGCGCATGACCGACTACCTCCTGCGCAGCAACGCCAATTCCGGCGGCCCCTTCGTCACCTCCCGCGACTCCGATGCTCTCAGCGAAGAGGCCCATCGCGCCATGGCCGACCTGCTGAACGCCCCGGCCTGGGAGGAGATCATCTTCGGCGCCAACATGACGACGCTGACGCTGGCCATGACCCGCAGCCTCGGGCTGCGATTCAAGGCGGGCGACGAGATTCTTCTCACCCGCATGGACCATGACGGCAATGTCGGCCCCTGGCTGCTGCTGGCGCGGGATCTCGGCCTCACCGTGAAGTGGCTCGATTTCGATCCCCAGACCTTTGAGTATCGCCTGGACACGCTGCCGACCCTCATCGGTCCGCGCACCAAGCTGGCCGCGATCAACTATGCCAGCAACGCGCTCGGCACCATCAACGACGTGAAGGCGATCGCCGCCGCGGTCCATGCCGTCGGCGGCCTGGTCTATGTGGATGCCGTGCAGTACGTGCCGCATGCGCCCACAGACGTGCAGGAGATCGGCTGCGATTTCCTTGCCTGCTCGTCATACAAGTTCTTCGGTCCGCATCAGGGCATTCTCTGGGGCCGCCGTGCGCTGTTGGAGGAATTGGAGCCCTACAAGGTCCGCCCGGCCTCGAACCTGCTGCCGACCAAGTTCGAAACCGGCACCCAGAGTTTCGAATGTCAGGCCGGCGTTCTCGGCGCGGTCGAATATCTGGACTGGCTGGGCCAGACCATGGGCGGCGCCCATGCCGCGAAGTTCGGCTCGATGACCGGCCGGCGCCGGAACGTCCATGCCGCGATGGCGGCCATGGTGGAGTACGAGATCGAGCTGGGCCGTCATATGCTGGACCGGCTGGAGCGCATCCCCGGCCTCAAGGTCCATGGCATCACCGCGCGGGACAGGCTGCACAAGCGGGTGCCCACCTTCTCCGTCACCATCGATGGCCGCAATCCCCTCGACTTGGCCCGCCGCCTCGGCGCGGAGAACGTCTTCGCCTGGGAGGGAGATTTCTATGCCAAGGAAGTGGTGGACCGCCTCGGCCTCGCCGACAAGGGCGGCTTCCTGCGCATGGGGCTCTGTCATTACAACACGAAGGCGGAGATCGACCGGCTCTGCGACGTGCTGAGCACGGCGTGAGGTAGTAGTAACGGCGCAGTTACTGCGCCTACGGCCTTGCGCGGCACGGGATCTGCCTATTGATTGGGGATCGAATATCCCTATTTGCTTTTGACGGCGCTGCCTGAGCGAACTGCGCCGCTGTGGCATTTCTGATCTGAATTCTCTCATTGTATTGTGCGCAGCGTCCTTGGACTGGATTTGGTCCGCTGCATGATACTTCATCAGCGGCACGACGATGCGTCTGGAGGGGTGATGAGCGATCATAGTCCGGCAGCCAGTGCGGCCTCTCAGAATGTAACGCCGCCCCGCGCCCCGCGGTCCCGCATCGGCTGGTATCTCGGCGTCGGCCTGCTGATGGTGCTGGTGATCGGTGGTGTCGTCTATTGGCAGCGACAGGCCGGCACCGAAGCCCCGCAGGCAACACAGATGATGCCGCCGCCCGAAGTGACCGTGGCCGCGCCCATCTATCAGGAAATCACCGAGTGGGATGAATATACCGGCCAGTTCTCCGCTGTCGACAAGGTGGAGCTGCGCGCCCGGGTCAGCGGCTACATCGAGTTGATCCATTTCCAGGATGGCCAGATCGTCAATGCCGGTGACCTGCTGTTCGTCATCGATCGCCGCCCGTACGAGATCGACCTTGAATCCGCGAAAGCGCGGTACGACGAGGCGGCGGCGCGACTCGACGTCGCGACGCGCCAGCTCGAGCGAACCAGCAAGCTGCGCAAAAGCGACTTTGCGGCGGCGACCGAATTCGATGAGCGCACCAGCGAGGCGGCGGGCGCCAAGGCGGCATTGGCGGGGGCCCAGGCGGCGGTAGCGGCGGCGGACCTCAACCTGGAATACACCCAGGTGAAGGCGCCGATCAGCGGCCGCATCGGCAAGCATGAGGTGGGCGAAGGCAACCTGATCACCGGCGGCAATTCCGGCAACACCACGCTGCTGACGACGATCGTCTCCCTTGATCCCATCTATCTGGAATTCGATATGAGCGAGGCGCAGTTCCTCGCCTATCAGCGAGCCTACGAGGCCGGCTTGATGCAATCCACGCGGGCCGTATCCGTGCCGGTGGCGGGACATCTGTTCGACGAACGGGACTGGACGCTCAAAGGCAATATGAACTTCGTCGACAACCAGGTGGATCGCTCGGCCGGCACCGTGCGGGCGCGGGTCGTCTTCGCCAATCCCGACGCCTTCATCACGCCCGGCCAGTTCGGCCGGATCCGCATACCCGGCTCGGAGCCCTACAAGGCGATCCTGATCCCCGATAGCGCCATCGTCACCGACCAGTCGCAGAAGATCGTGCTGACCGTGGCGCAGGATGGGAAAGTGGTCCCCAAGATCATCCGGCCGGGGCCGATGTTCGACGAACTGGGTCTCCGCATCGTGCGCGAAGGCCTGGAGCCCACCGACCGGATCATCATCAACGGCCTGTTGCGCGCCCGGCCCGGGACGCAGGTAACGCCTGTTGACGGCAAGATCGAACCGGTCGTCGCCTCGAACTGACGCGCCGGAGCCAGCGGATGAACCTGTCCCATTTCTTCATCGAACGGCCGATCTTCGCCACCGTCCTGTCGATCTTCATCACGCTGATCGGCGCGGTGGCCTACTTCACCCTGCCGGTGGCGCAGTATCCGGAGATCGCGCCGCCGACCATCGTGGTGAGCGCCAATTATCCTGGCGCGTCGGCCGAAGTGGTCAGCAACACGGTCGCCGTGCCGCTGGAGCAGGAGATCAACGGCGTCGAGGACATGCTCTACATGACCTCGCAAGCGACCGGCGATGGCATGCTGTCCATCACCGTCACCTTCGCCCTGGGCACCGATCTCGATACAGCGCAAGTCCTGGTGCAGAACCGCGTCGCCGTCGCCGAAGCCCGGCTGCCGGAGGAAGTGCGCCGCCTCGGCATCACCGTGCGCAAGAACTCGCCGGACCTGATGATGGTCATTCATCTGAGCTCGCCGGATCAGTCGCGGGATCAGCTCTACATCTCCAACTATGCGACGTTGCAGGTGAAGGATGTGCTGGCGCGCATCAACGGCGTCGGCGATGTCAGGGTGTTCGGCGCGCGCGACTATTCCATGCGCGTCTGGCTTGATCCTGAGCGCACGGCAGTGCGCAATCTCACGGCCGGCGAAGTGGTCGCCGCCCTGCAGGCGCAGAACGTGCAGGTGGCGTCAGGCTCGCTCAATCAGCCGCCGGTGCCGGACCCGGGCGCCTTCCAGCTCAGCATCGAAACGCTGGGCCGGCTGGTCGATGAGCGCCAGTTCTCCAACATCGTCGTCAAGACCGATCCCGACGGGCGCGTGACCCGTGTCCGCGACATCGCCCGGGTGGAGCTTGCGGCACAGAGCTACGACGCCAACGGTTATCTCGACCAGCTGCCGGCGGTGCCGCTCCTCATCTTCCAGCGGCCGGGCTCCAACGCGCTGGAAACGGCGGAGAACATCAAGTCGACGATGGTGGATCTGTCGACGTCGTTTCCGGAGGGCCTGCGCTACGACATCGTCTATAACCCGACCGAGTTCATCGCCGAGTCCGTCAGCGAGGTCATCAAGACGATTTTCGAGGCGGTCGCTCTGGTCATCCTGGTGGTGATCCTGTTCCTGCAGACCTGGCGCGCCTCGATCATTCCCATCGTCGCCATTCCCGTGTCGCTGATCGGCACATTTGCGGTCCTCGCCGCGCTCGGCTACTCGCTCAACAACCTGTCGCTGTTCGGCCTGGTGCTGGCCATCGGCATCGTCGTCGATGACGCGATCGTGGTGGTGGAGAATGTGGAGCGCAATATCCGCAGCGGCATGACGCCGCGCGAGGCCGCGCACCGCACCATGGACGAAGTCGGCGGCGCCCTCATCGCCATCGCCCTTGTGCTCTGCGCCGTGTTCATTCCCGCGGCCTTCATCACCGGCATTTCCGGCCAGTTCTTCCGGCAGTTCGCGGTGACCATCGCCTCGGCGACGATCATCTCCTGTTTCGTCTCCCTGACCCTGAGTCCGGCCATGTGCGCGCTGTTGTTCAAGCCCCACACGGAGGGCGCGCATGGGGGATGGGCGGTGATGCGGCCGGTCCGCGGCTTCTTCCGCGGATTCAACTGGGGGTTCGACAAACTGTCCGGCGGCTATGGCGGGCTGACCTCGGCGGCTGGTCCGCCTGGTTTTCGTGATGCTGGTCGTATTCGGCGGCTTGATCGGGGTCACCGGCTGGCAGTTCAACCGCGCGCCCACCGGCTTCATCCCGCAGTTGGACCAGGGCTACCTGATCACCGTTATACAGTTGCCTCCCGGCAGTTCGCTGGCGCGCACCGACGAAGTCGTGCGGCATGCGGCCAAGATCATGCTGGAGACTCCCGGCGTGATCAATGTGGTGCCCTTTGCCGGATTCGACGGCGCGACTTTCACCAATGCGCCGAACGCCGGCGCCATCTTCTCGGCGCTGGCGCCGTTCAAGGAACGGTCCGCCCAAGGCCTCTCCGCCCAGCATATCATCGGCGATCTTTCCCAGCGCCTGAGCGTCATCCAGGAAGCCTTCATCATCACCATCCCGCCGCCGCCGGTGCGTGGCATCGGCAATTCCGGCGGCTTCAAGATGATGATCCAGGACAAGCGCGGCCGCGGCCTGCAAGCCTTGGAAGCCGCGACCCAGGATATCGTCGGCGCCGCCAATCAGACGCCGGGCCTGATGGGCATCTTCTCGCTGTTCAACACCCGTACGCCCAAGATCTACGCCGATATCGATCGCGTGCGGGCGGAGATGCTGGGCGTGACGGCGGAACGGGTCTTCCAGACGCTGGAGATCTATGTCGGCTCCGCCTTCGTCAATGACTTCAACCTGCTGGGCCGCACCTACCGGGTGACGGCCCAGGCCGACGGCAAGTTCCGCCAGGATATCCGGGACATCGCCAATCTCAAGACGCGCAACGATGCCGGCAAGATGGTGCCTATCGGCGCCGTGACCAATTTCCGCGATATCACCGGGCCCTACCGCGTGCCCCGCTACAATCTCTATCCCGCCGCAGAAGTGCAGGGGAATGCCCTGCCCGGATATTCAACCGGCTTTGCCCTGGCCGCGATGGAAAAGCTGGCGGCGGAGCGGCTGCCCGACGGCTTCAGTTATGAATGGACCGAGCTGGCCTACCAGGAGAAGCTCGTGGGCAACACGGCGCTGCTGGTGTTCGGCGCCGCCGTGGTGTTCGTGTTCCTGGTGCTGGCCGCCCAGTATGAAAGCTGGAGCCTGCCCTTCGCGGTCATCCTGATCGTGCCCATGTGCCTGCTGGCGGCGGTATCGGGCCTGCTGCTGCGGGGCATGAGCGTGGATGTGCTGGGACAGATCGGCTTCGTCGTCCTGGTCGGACTTGCGGCCAAGAACGCCATCCTGATCGTCGAGTTCGCCAAGCAGGCGGAGGAACACGGCTCCGACCGCTTCGATGCCGCCGTCGATGCGGCGCGCACCCGGCTGCGGCCGATCCTCATGACGTCCCTGGCCTTCATCCTCGGCGTCGTGCCGCTGATGATCGCCAGCGGCGCCGGCGCGGAAATGCGCCAGTCCCTGGGAACCACCGTCTTCAGCGGCATGCTCGGCGTGACCCTGTTCGGTCTGATTCTGACGCCGGTATTCTACGTAGCCACCCGCCGCTTCGCGCGAGACTCGCGCCGAACGCCGTCAGGCTCCGCCCCTGGCCCCGGCGCCGGCGGAGTAAGGATCTGCTGTAATATGCAATTGTCGTCTCTCCCCCACTTCGTGGGGGAGAGACACGCAACATCCGCGTCCAGCGGTTGTTGCGAGTGAGGGGGTGGTGACGAAGTAAGCAGTACGGTCGAGCTTGGTGCCAGCGGCACCACCCCTCACCCTATCCCTCTCCCCATTTCGTGCGGTGAGGGGACAGAATTGTTGCATGGGTCAGCTTTTTTGCTCACCCGCCAGCCGCTCCGCCAGCTTGACCGCCGCCTCGAAATTCTCCGCGAGCTGCACGTCGGCGTCGCCGTTCAGCACGCGCATCTGCCGGAGGATCGAGCGCGGCTGCGGCTGCAGTCCGGACAGGATCAGATGGGTGCCGTGTTTCCGGCACTTCTTGATGAAGTCGGAAATCCGCGCGGCGCCGGTGCTGTCGATCAGCGGCACCTCCCGCATGCGCAGGATGAAGATGCGGGGCATGCCCGCGATATTGTCGATGACGTCGGTCAGGCGATTGGCGACGCCGAAGAACAGCGGCCCGCGGAGCTGGAATACCTCAACGCCCGGCGGCAGCACCGCGCGCTGGGTATAGCTGTCCTTCTCCGGGCGGGACCAGTCGTCGATATCCTCCTCGATCAGGTGAGCGCCGCCGCTGCTGATGGAGACCGCCTCGGTCATGCGGTGCATGAACAGGATCGCCGCCAGCACCACGCCCACCTCGATTGCGACCGTCAGATCCACCAGCACCGTGAGGCCGAACGTGAGCAGCAGCACCAGCCGGTCGCCCCAGGGCCCGGTCAGCAGATGCAGGAAGCGCTCCCGCTCGCTCATGTTCCAGGCCACGATCACCAGCACGGCGGCCAGGCTGGCCAGGGGGATGTAGTTCGCCAGCGGCGCCAGGAACAGCATGAACAGCAGCACGAACACGGCATGCAGCATGCCGGAGATCGGCGAGCGGGCGCCGGAGCGGATATTGGTGGCGGTGCGGGCGATGGCGCCGGTGGCAGGCATGCCGCCGAACAGCGCCGAGGCGGTATTCGCGACGCCCTGGGCCACCAGTTCGCAGTTGGACCGGTGGCGCCGCCCGGTCATGCCGTCCGCCACCATGGCCGATAGCAGCGATTCGACGCCAGCCAGGAAGGCGATGGTGAAGGCGCTCGGCAGCAGTTCCTGCAGCCGCGCCCAGCTCCACCTCCGGCAGGGCCGGCACCGGCAGGCTGCTGGGGAGCTGGCCGAAGCGCGAGGCGATGGTGTCGATGGGCAGTTGCAGCATCGCGGTCGCGACGCCGGCGGCCACCACGGCCGCCAGGAACGCCGGCACCTTCGGCACATAGAGCCGGACCAGGATGATGATCGCCAGCGCCCCCAGCGCCACCGCCAGGTTCACCGGATCCACCGTGTCCCGCGCCGCCCAGAGCGCGCTCAGTTTGATGGAGAAGTCGGCAGGCAGCCGGGCCATCTGCAGCCCGAACAAATCCTTGATCTGACTCGAGAATATGATCACGGCGATGCCGGCGGTGAAACCGGTGACCACGGGGTCGGGGATGTATTTGATCCAGGTGCCCAGCCGCAGCAGGCCGGCGGCGATCAGCATCAGTCCGGCCATCAGCGTGGCGACTACCAGCCCGTCATAGCCGTAGGTCTGGATGACATTGAACACCACCACCACGAAGGCGCCGGTCGGGCCGCCGATCTGGAACCGGCTGCCGCCAAGGGCGGAGATCAGGAACCCGCCGATCACCACCGTGATCAGGCCCTTGTCCGGCGTGGTGCCGCTGGCGATGGCCAGCGCCATGGCCAGGGGCAGGGCGACAATGGCGACGGTCAGGCCCGACAGCACATCCTGGCGCAGATCCGAAGCACCATAGCCCTGCTTCAGCACGGTGTAGAATTTCGGCACGAACAGATGCCATGCCGGGTTGGCCGGCAGGGATGGCGCCGGTTGTTCGGGACTCATGCGCTGATGTCGCGGCAGGCGGGTGCTGGCGAAGCGGTCATGCTGAAGCGATTGATGGCAGGCCTTGTTGAGGACGCGAACTCCGATAGCACAATGGGGAGTCTTCGGTTAAGCGGCCGTTGATCTGGCGCAAGGCGCGAACCTATTTCGCGGCGCCATGGGCTTGCATTCCGCGCCGGCACTGGCATCCAGTGTGACAAAGTAATGGCGCCATCGCAGCAGCAGCGCTTTCCGCCTGGATTCAATTCTTAGGCGCGTGGTCAGGCGAAAATCCCCTATCCGATACAAAAAAGGCCGCGTCCAGAGTGGGATAAGACCCGAAATCATGGTTAAAAGTGTGTTGACGTGGCTCAATGCGCGGCATTCTCCGCCTGATGCACCCTGTCGGCCATGGATTTATCCCTCGTCGCCCGGGTTTTGCATGTGCTCGCCGTCGTCATATGGATCGGCGGAGTCGGATTCGTGACCCTTGTGCTGCTGCCGGCGCTGCGGCCGCAGGCTGGCCGCGCCGATTGGCTCGATAAGTTCATATTGCTGGAAAATCGCTTCGCCTGGCTGGCGCGATTCGCCTCGCTGCTGGCCGGACTCACGGGATTCTACATTCTCTATGACTATGACCTCTGGTACCGGTTCGCCGAACCGTCCTTCTGGTGGATGCATGGCATGATCCTGGTCTGGGCGATCTTCAGCTTCATCCTCTTCATTGGCGAGCCGCTGTTCCTGGATGCCTGGCTGCTGGCGAAGGTCGCGCGCGACCCCGCCCGCGCCCACCGCCTGGTTTACCGGCTGCATGTGGTGCTGCTGATTCTGTCGCTGGTGGTCGCCGCAGGCGCCGTCGCCGGGAGCCATGGCGGCCTTGTGTTCTGACCGTTCGGTTGGCGGAACGCCGCCGGGCGGCTATGACTTGATGGTCAATAGTTACCGGGCGAGCCGCCATGGACTTCACCCTGCCGCCAGACCTGGAAGAGCTTCGCCAGCGCGTCCGCCGCTTCGTCGGGGACGAGGTGCTGCCGCTGGAGCGGGACCGTGACAACTACGACGCCCACGAAAACATCCGGCTGGATATGCTGGACGCTCCCCGCGCCCGGGCGAAGGCGGCTGGCCTCTGGGCGCCGCAATCGCCGAAATCCCGCGGCGGCATGGGACTGCCTGTCGTGGGCTGGGCGGCGATGTATGAGGAGGCCAACCGCTCCATCTTTGGTCCCGCCTGCTTCAACTGCGCCGCGCCCGACGACGGCAACATGAACCTGCTGAACAAGGTGGCGACCGAGGCCCAGAAGGACCGCTGGCTGCAGCCGATCATCGACGGCAAGGTCCGCTCCGCCTTCGTCATGACCGAGCCCCATCCCGGCGGCGGCTCCGACCCCGCCATGATCCGCACGGCGGCGGTGAAGTCCGGCGGCAAATGGACGGTCACCGGGCACAAATGGTTCATCACCGGCGCCTCGGCGGCGGATCATTTCATCCTGATCGCCCGCACCTCGGATGACGCGCGCAAGGGCCTCACCGCCTTCCTGTTCCACCGCGACCAGCCGGGCTGGCGGGTGGAGCGGCGCATTCCCATCATGGGGCCGGAGGAACATGGCGGCCATGGCGAGGTGATCTTCGACGGCCTGGAGATCCCGGATGAGAACCGGCTGATGGAAGTGGGCGACGGCCTGAAGGCCACGCAGATCCGCCTCGGCCCGGCGCGGCTGACCCATTGCATGCGCTGGCTCGGCCTCGCCAAGCGCTGCATGGAGATTGCCCAGGATTATGTGGAGCGCCGCGAGGGTTTCGGCCTGAAGCTCGGGGAGCGCGAATCCGTGCAGCTCAAGCTGGGCGAGGTGGCGTCGGAGATCCAGATCGGCCGGCTGCTGGTGATGCATGCCGCCTGGAAGCTGGACCAGGGCGACCGGGCGCGGAAGGAAATCTCCATGGCCAAGGTCCAGGTGGCCGACACCCTGCACAAGGCGGCCGACACCGCGATCCAGCTCAACGGCGCCCGCGGCTACTCCAAGGACACGGTGCTGGAATGGATCTACCGCTACGCCCGCCAGGCCCGCCTGGTGGACGGCGCCAGCGAGGTCCACCGCATGGTGCTGGCGCGGGCTTACGGAGAAGAGGGCAACGATTTCTGGCGATGGGGTGTCTAGGTCCGCGCTGCTGTCATGAGTACTCCCCAGGACATCGCTTGGCGCGACGCGCTCACGCGCTGGCTTGCGGCGGAATTCGGCTGCCGCAAGCGCGCGGATATCCGTCGACATCGCGCCACTCAGCGGCGGGGCGATCCAGGAGAACTGGAGGCTGCATTGCGTTTTCGCCGGCGGGCGCGAGGCGGGGGAGCGGCGCTATGTGCTGCGCAAGGATGCGCGCTCCACCATTGCCGCCAGCCGCTCTCGTTTCGAGGAATTCGCGCTGGTGCGGGCGGCCCATGAAAGCGGCGTCACGGTGCCGAAGCCAGTTGCGGCCTGCGCCGATGCCGCCATTCTCGGCGCGCCATTCGCGATTTACGAGTACGTTGCCGGCGTCGGCCTTGGATCGAAAGTCGTGAAAGATACCTCGCTCGGCGGCGACCGCGCGCTGCTGACGGAGCGATTGGCGTGCGAGCTGGCACTAATCCACAAGATCGCGTTGCCGCGCGCCGATCTCGCTTTCCTCGGCGCGCCGCCAAATGATCCGGCGCTCGCCGCCGTGACGGAACTGCGCGGCTATCTCAACTCCACGCCGCTGCGCCGTCCTGGGTTGGAATGGGGCCTGCGCTGGGCCGAGGTTGCACGCGCCCGCGCCGGCCGAAATACTTCTCACCCATCGCGACTTCCGCACCGGCAACTACATGGTCGACGAACGCGGCCTCACGGCGGTGCTCGATTGGGAGTTCGCCGCCTGGGGCGATCCCATGGCCGATATCGGCTGGTTCTGCGCCCGCTGCTGGCGCTTCGGCCGCGACGATCTGGAGGCCGGCGGCATCGGCGATCGCGCGCGATTCTACCGCGCTTACGAGATCGCCAGCGGACGCAAAGTGGATGACGCGGCGCGTGCGCTATTGGGAGGTGGTCGCCCATCTGCGCTGGGCCGCCATCGCGCTGCTGCAGGGCTGGCGCCACGCGTCCGGCGCAGAACCGTCGCTTACCCTTGGCGCTCACCGGCCGGATCGCCGACGAGCTTGAATACGACGTGTTGCGCATGACGCCACCTGACAAATGGGCGCGCGCATCATGAGCGGCGACGCACTCGACAGGCGAGAGCCTGCTCACCGCTGCCGAAGCCGCGCAAACCGCGCTCGATGCCGGCACGCCATCAGCCGGCAGCAGCGAGGCCCGCTTCATCGCCGCCATGATCGTCCGTGCCCGCGAACTGGTCGAAGCGCGACCAGGCAATGGCGCAGGACATCGCAGCTCAGGAGGAGGAAATTGTGCGTCAATTCGGTGACGGCCGCGATCTCGGCGCTGTTGTCACCGCCATCCGCATCGGCACGCTCGATGCCGACGGCTCGCTCTATCAAAGGCTCTATCGCCTCGCGGTCCTGCGCATGCAGGCGACGAAGCCAGAGGCGCTGGCGCCAGAAGACCGGCGCTGAAGCTACCGCTGCTGTTGCAGCGGCCTCACGCCCAAATCCTGCGCAAACCTGAGTAGGTATCCGTCGGGGTCCTGCACCAGGAATTGCCGGTTGCCGACCTCCTGTCGTCCCGCCGATACCAGCGCTCCTCGATCTCGCGGAACATGTCACATCAGCCGCCCTCACCTGCCGGCAGAGCGCATCCACATCTTCGACGCCGATCTCAAAATTGATGCCCCGGCCATAGGGCCGCTCCAGCTTGCCGGTGAACCAATAGTCGCTTTCCCGCTCCAGCATGATCGACGCGCCATCCAAATCCATGTAAGCGAAGCCCTCCTCGGGCCGCTCATAGAGGATCTTGAAGCCCAGCACATCGCGATAGAAGGCGATACTGCGCGCCGTGTCCGAGCAAAGGAGTTCCGGAACCAGTTTCGCCCAATCCATCGTAATGTCCCCCACTGACGCGATCTCGGGCGAAGTTAGGACCCCGGTACCAATTTGCCAACGCGGCGCGATTCTGTTGTAAATTCTGCCGCACAGCCGAGTCCCCACCGCCTATCATTCATGACCCGCTATTCCGTCTTCTCGCTGATACGGCAAGGCCTCGCCGGCCATCGCGGCTGGTCGCCGGCCTGGCGCAGCGCGGCGCCCAAGCCGCGCTATGATGTGGTGATCATCGGCGGCGGCGGCCATGGGCTGGCGACGGCCTACTACCTCGCGAAGAACCACGGCGTGCGCAATGTGGCGGTGCTGGAGAAGGGGTGGATCGGCGGCGGCAATACCGGCCGCAACACGACAGTCATCCGCTCCAACTATTTCCACCCCGAGAGCGCCGCGGTCTACGATCTGGCGCTGCGGCTCTATGAGAAGCTGAGCGACGATCTCAACTTCAACATCATGCTGAGCCAGCGCGGCCTGCTGTTCTTCGCCCATTCGCGACAGGAAATGGAGCTGTTCGCCCGCTCGGTGAACGCCATGCAGCTCAACGGCATCGATGCCGAGCTGCTGGATGCCCAGGACGTGCGCAAGCTGGTGCCGATCCTGAATTTCAGCGATGAGCGCGCGTTCCCCGTCCATGGCGCCTTCTATCAGGGCCGCGGCGGCATCGCCCGCCATGACGCGGTCGCCTGGGGCTATGCCCGCGGCGCCGATGCGCTGGGAGTCGACATCATCCAGAATTGCGAGGTCGCGGGGTTCCGAATGTCGAGCGGCCGTGTCACCGCGATCGAAACCAACAAGGGCGTGATCGAGGCGGGCGCCGTCGGCCTCGCCGTCGCCGGCCATTCCGGCGTGATGGCGGCGAAGGCCGGCTTCCGCCTGCCGGTCACCAGCTATGCGCTGCAGGCGATGGTGAGCGAGCCGGTGAAGCCGATCCTGCACACCGTCGCGATCTCGCCGGCGACCGGCACCTATGTCAGCCAGTCCGACAAGGGCGAGCTGGTGTTCGGCGGTGGGCTCGATCTCTATCCCTCCTATGCCCAGCGCGGCAATTTGCCTGTGGTCGAAACCGTGGTCTGCGGGCCTGACGGAGATGTTCCCGATTTTCCGCGAGCTGAAGATGCTGCGGAAGTGGGCCGGCCTGGTGGATGTCGTGCATGATTCCAGCCCGATCCTCGGCCCGTCGCCGGTGGAGGGTCTCTATCTCAATTGCGGCTGGGGCACCGGCGGCTTCAAGGCGATCCCCGCCGGCGGCTATCTGCTGGCGCACATCATCGCCACCGGCAGGCATCACATCTATTCCGAGGCCTTCGATCTCAACCGCTTCTCCATCAGGCGCGCTGGTTGACGAAGCCGCCGCCGCCGGCATTCCCCACTAGGAACCCAGCATGCTGCGCATCTCCTGTCCCCATTGCGGCCCGCGCGACGAATCCGAATTCCGCTATGGCGGCGAATCCCATATCGCCCGGCCAGGCCCGTCGGCTGACGTCAGCGACGAGACCTGGGGCGACTACTTGTTCGGCCAGCGCAACAACAAGGGCCTGCATCTGGAACGCTGGTGCCACAGCGCCGGCTGCGGCCAATGGTTCAACCTCGCCCGCAGCACGATCACCCACGAGATCCTCGCCGTCTACAAGATGGGCGAGAAGGCACCGGAGTGGCTGGAGTGACGTTGGGTTCGAATCATGCCGACTTGCCAACCTAAGATGTCCCCTCTCCCCTTGAGGGAGAGGGCAAGCAACGTCCGCGCAGCGGATGTTGCGCGGGTGAGGGGTTTGGCGCCGGCAGGCGCCAGAGAATCCTTTGCTGAGGATGATCCGACAGAAATCTCGTACGAAGACTTTCCGCGCGCATGCGCGCAAAACCCCTCACCCCTGCCCCTCTCCCTCAAGGGGAGAGGGAACATTTTGTATACGACGCTTGCGGACTGCATAGACTGACATGACGCAAAGCCAGACCCATCGCTTATCCAAAGGCGGCGCGATCGATCGCGGGAAGCCGCTGCGCTTCACCTTCAACGGCCGCGCACTTATGGGCTATGAGGGCGATACCCTGGCGTCCGCCCTGCTGGCCAATGGCGTCTCTGTCGTCGGCCGCAGTTTCAAATATCACCGCCCGCGCGGCATCTTCGGCGCCGGCGCGGAAGAGCCGAACGCGATCCTCGATGTGACCGCCGAGGGCCGCCACGATCCCAATGCCAAGGCGACGCTGCTGCCGCTGACCGATGGCATGGTGGCCAGGAGCGTCAATTGCTGGCCCGGCCCGCGCTTCGATCTCCTCGGCGGGCTCGACATGCTGCAGCGTTTCCTGCCCGGCGGCTTCTACTACAAGACCTTCATGAAGCCGTCCTGGCATCTGCATGAGCCCTATATCCGCCGCATCGCCGGGATCGGCAATGTGGGCGAGCGACATCGACGAGTCCCGGTTCGAGCAGCGCCACGACCATTGCGACGTGCTGGTGATCGGCGCCGGCCCGGCGGGAATCGCCGCGGCGCGCGCCGCATCCTCCGCCGGCCTGCGTGTCCTCCTCGCCGACGATCAGCCGCGCGCCGGCGGTTCGCTGCTGTGGCGCGGGGCGGAGATCGATGGCCTTTCCGGCCCGGCCTGGGTCGCCAACGCAATGGCCGGTTTCGTGACCAATCCGCGGGCGCGGATGCTCCATCGCACGACGGCGGTCGCGTACTTCGATCACAACCTCATCGCCCT
The DNA here is from genome assembly GCA_963851215.1 of uncultured Alphaproteobacteria bacterium. Lineage (GTDB taxonomy): Bacteria > Pseudomonadota > Alphaproteobacteria > Dongiales > Dongiaceae > DATKFM01. The sequence goes on along the minus strand of CAWKOG010000016.1, from coordinate 225,477 downwards.
GGTGGAACAGCGCGAGAGCGCCGCCGCCGGCTGGGCGCCGGAGCGGCTGTGGAAGATTCGCGCCAAGCAGGTGATCCTGGCCACCGGCGCCATCGAGCGGCCGCTGGTGTTTCCGCAGAATGATCGCCCGGGAGTCATGTCGGCGGCGGCCGTGTCGCAGTATCTCCGCCGCTGGGGCGTGCTGCCCTACCTGCCGGCAGAAGGCGGCCGCGCCGTGGTTTTCACCAACAATGACGGCGCCTATGACACGGCCCGCGACCTGCTGGCGGCGGGCGCCCATGTCACCATCGTCGATCTGCACCGGCCGATGTCGCAAGAACTGATCGACCGCATGCGCAGCCTGGGCGTGGAGATGCGCAGTGGATTTGTTATCGTCGATGTACGCGGCCGATCAAGAGTGCGCGCGGTGCGCATCGCCGCGATGAACGATCCCGCCGGTCCCCGGGAGACCATTCCCTGCGATCTTGTGGCCGTCTCCGGCGGCTGGACGCCGACGATCCATCTGCACAGCCAGTCCGGCGGCACGAACCGCTATGACAAATATCTCGGCGCCTTCCTGCCGGACCGGGTCACCCAGGCCCAGCGTTCCATCGGCGCGGCGCGCGGCCTGCTGGATCTCGGCGGAGTGCCTGGCCGACGGTCACGCCGCCGGCAATGCCGCGGCCGAAGCCTGCGGCGGTGCGCCGAAGGCGAACGCCTCCAGCGCCGGCGGGCCGAAGCGCGGCATCAACATTCTCCCCTATTGGCAGGTGGACCTGCCGAAGTCGCGCCAGTGGGTCGACTACATGAACGACGTCACCGCCAAGGATGTGCAGATCGCGGCGCGCGAGAACTACATCTCGGTGGAGCATCTGAAGCGCTACACCACGCTGGGCATGGCGACCGACCAGGGCAAGACCAGCAACCTGAATGGCCTCGCCATCCTGGCCCAGGCGACCGGCCGCTCGATTCCGGAAGTAGGCACCACCACATTCCGCCCGCCCTATGTACCGGTATCCCTCGGCCTGCTGAGCGGCCATCGCCGCGGCGAGATGTATTCGCCGGTGCGGCGCCTGCCGGCCCATCGCGAGCATGAGCTGCGCGGCGCGGTATTCGACGATTATGGCGGCTGGCGGCGGCCCGGCACCTATCCGCGGCCCGGCGAGGATGAAGCGGCGGCGATCCGCCGCGAAGTGCTGGCGGTGCGCCAGGGCGTCGGCCTGTTCGACGGTTCGCCCCTGGGCAAGATCGAGGTCAGCGGCGCCGATGCCGCGCGCTTCCTCAATCTCATCTACTACAATGAAGTAGCGAACCTGAAGCCGGGCCGGGTGCGCTACTGCCTGCTGCTCAGCGAAACCGGCAAGGTCTATGACGATGGCGTCGTCGCGCGCCTGGCCGAGGACCGCTATCTGCTGTCGCCCTCCAGCAGCCATGCGGCGGGCGTGCACGCCATGCTCGAGGAATGGCTGCAATGCGAGTATCTGGGCATGCGCGTGGCGATCAGCAACGTAACCACGTCCTGGGCGACCTTCGCCGTCACCGGGCCGCGGGCGCGGGAGGTGGTCGGCGCGGCTCGACACCGATATCGATATCTCCGACTCCGCCTTGCCGCATATGGCCGTGCGGGAAGGGCGGATCGGCGGCGTTCCCGGCCGCATTGCCCGCGTCAGCTTCACCGGCGAGCGCTCGTTCGAAATCAGCGTGCCGGCGGGCTATGGCGCTCGCTGATGCGCGAGACTCGAGACGTTGGGTGCGGAGACCGGCATTCAGCCCTTCGGCCTGGAGTTGCTGATGCTGCTGCGAGCGGAGAAGGGCTACATCCTGATCGGCCGCGACACCGACGGCACGACCGAACCGCAGGATCTGGGCATGCTCGGCCCGCTGCAATCGAAGACCCTCGAATATGTCGGCCGCCGATCGCTGTTCCGCTCGGACTCGAAGCGCGAGGACCGGCGGCAGTTCGTCGGCCTGATGACGGCCGATCCGAGCGAAGTGATCCCCACCGGCGCCCATGCGATCGAGGACTTGGGCTCGGGATCATCCGGGCCGCGCAGCCTCGGCTATGTCACCTCCAGCTACATGAGCCCGACGCTCGGCCGCTCCATTGCCCTCGGCCTGATCGAGCGCGGCCGCGAACGGCAGGCCGCCGGCGAAACCGTTGCGATCTATGCGATGGGCCGCAGCCTCGCGGCGAAAATCGTCGCGCCCGACGTTCCACGATCCCAAGGGAGAGCGGCTCCATGGCTAACGCGCTCCGACATGAGACACCGTTCGACGCCATGCTCGGCGAGGCACCGCGCGAGATCGCTGCGCGCGGCCTGACGATCTCGGCGGCGCCGGTCGCGGCGCAGATCGCCGTCACCGGCGATATGGCGGCGTCTGCAGCGGCGCTCGGCGCTATCATCAGCCAGGTGCCCCCGCCCAGCCGAACCAGATCGCGGGCAAGGAGCCATACCTGCTCTGGCTGGCGCCGGACAAGCGGCTGGTTGTCTCGGAAAGCGGCAGCCGCTTCGACCTCGGCAGATCGATTGTCCTCGGCGCTGGCCGGAAAATTCGCCGCCGTCAGCGATGTGAGCGACGGTCTTGCTGTCATCGATATCCATGGCCCGCGCGCCCGCGAGATCGTCGCCATGGGCTGCGGCCTCGATCTCGATCCCCAGCTCTTCACGCCGTCGGTCAGCGCCCGCACGCTGCTCGCCGGCCAGCCGGTGGTGCTGTATCCGCTGGCATCGCCCGAAGCGAAATGGGAACCGGGTCGCCCCACATTCCCCAGCCACCGAACCGCGGCTATCGTGTGCATGTCGACCGGGCGATGCTGCACTATCTCTGGAAATGGCTGGCGCAATCGGCGACGGCATTGCGCTGACTGAAAACGCACCCACCAATTGTCATCCCGGGGCCAGCGCGTCAGCGGCTGGAACCCGGGACCCATGCACAGGGAACTCGTCAGGTTATCTCTGACCACTGCTCGGTGTTCATGGGTCCCGGACAACCTCGCTGACGCTCGGTTTCCGGGATGACAATTAGTGATAATTTTCAATCTAGTCTCGAACACATTCTCATCCAAATCTCAAACCGCAAGTGAGAGCATCAGCAATGATCTCCATCGACCATGCACGCGCCATGGCGCGCTACAACAAATGGATGAACGACAAGATCTACGCCAGCGCCGCGCAGCTCTCCGATGAGGAGCGCAAGCGCGACCGCGGCGCATTCTTCAAATCGATCCATGCGACGCTGAACCATATCCTCTGGGCCGATCAGATCTGGTTGCACCGCCTCGCCGCCGCACCGAAGCCTATCGCCGGCAACATCAGCGAATCCGTGGCGCAGTTCGGCGACTTCGGCGACATGATCCGGGAGCGGCAGGCCTTCGATCAGGTGATCCTGGACTGGGCCGCGGCGCTCGACACCGCGACCCTTGCAGGCGATTTGTCCTACTACTCCGTCGCCGTAAACCGCCAGATCGTCAAGCCGCGCTGGCTGCTGGTCACCCATATGTTCAACCACCAGACCCACCATCGCGGCCAGGTGCATTGCCTGCTGACCCAATGCGGCCTCAAGCCCGGCGACACTGACCTGCCGTTCATGGACGGGTAGGGACGCGAATTCACCGCAATTGTAGGGGCGACCTCGGCAAGATCGCTTTGCGATCTGCCTAGCGGTCGCGCCCACTGAAATTGTGCCATGTCAATAGGCGACCGCAGTCACCCCCACAAGTATTTCTTGATATATCAATGAATCGAACAGTGTTCGGAGCCCAAAAATCTTCACGACCCGCCGGTGAATTGCAGAGCAAGAACTGGATAGCGACCCCGGCGCGTCTCCGGCATTCTCGCGGCCATCATGAAAACGGGAACAACATTGCCGCAGAAATCCACCGCCGCCGGCCTCGCCATGGGACCCCTGGAATGGGGCCTGTTGGTGCTGCTGTCGGCGGTGTGGGGCGGCTCGTTCTTCTTCGCCGCGGTGGCGCTGCGCGACGTGGGGCCGCTGACCGTGGCGACCAGCCGGGTGCTGATCGCCGCCATCCTGCTCCATGTGTTCATCCGTCTCACGGCATTGCGCATGCCCGCCGACGGGCGGACTTGGGCGGCGTTCTTTGGCATGGGCCTACTCGAACAATGCCATCCCTTTCAGCCTGATCTTCTGGGGCCAGACCCACATCGCCAGCGGCCTGGCCTCGATCCTCAACGCCACGACGCCGCTGTTCACGGTGATCATCGCCCATTTCCTGACGAGCAACGAGAAACTCACGGGTGGCAGGGGCCTCGGCGTGCTGATCGGTTTCGCCGGCGTTGTCGTGATGATCGGCGCCGATTTGCTGAGCGGACTCAGCGCCAATCTGCTGGCGCAACTGGCCGTGCTCGGCGCGGCAGTCGCCTATTCCTGCGCCACCATCTATGGCCGCCGCTTCCGCCAAGTGCCGCCGATCTGCACCGCTGCCGGCCAGGTGACCGCCAGCACGATCTTGATGCTGCCCGTGGTTCTGTTCGTGGACCGGCCCTGGACCTTGCCGATGCCCAGCTGGCAGACATTCGCCGCCCTGGCGGGGTTGGGCTCGATCTGCACGGCTTTCGCCTACGGCCTCTATTTCCGAATTCTTCGTACCGCCGGCTCGACCAACATCTCGCTGGTGACGTTCCTGGTGCCGGTCAGCGCCCTGCTGCTGGGCATGCTGATCCTCGGCGAGCGGCTGGAGCCGAAGCATTTCCTCGGCATGGCCCTGATCGGCATCGGCCTCGCCGCCATCGACGGCCGGCCCTGGCGTCTTCTGACCAATTCCCTCGTTCAAATCAGGAGCTGATGATGCAGACTGCAATCGAAACCGAAGCGAGCAAGGTGGTGGCCATGCCCCGGGCATTCGAAACCGACGACCGGCGCTGGGCCGCCCTGCAGGCGCGCGATGCCGGGGCCGACGGGCATTTCTATTTCGCCGTGCGGACGACAGGCGTCTATTGCCGGCCCTCCTGCCGTTCGCGCCAGCCGCTGCGCAAGAACGTGGAGTTTTTCGCGACGCCGGCTGACGCCCGCCATGCCGGCTACCGCGCCTGCAAGCGCTGCCGGCCCGACAGCATCGCCGCGCCGAGCCCGCAGCACAAAGCGGTCATGCGCGCTTGCCGCCTGATCGAAGGAGCGGAAACGCCGCCGAAGCTGGCCGATCTGGCCCGCGCCGCCGGCCTCAGCCCCTATCACTTCCACCGCCAATTCAAGAAAATCCTGGGCGTGACGCCCAAGGCCTATATCGCGGCGCGCCGCACCGGCCGCCTGCAACATCATCTCGCGAAAGGAACCGCCGTGACCGACGCCATCTATGACTTCGGATTCAACACCAGCAGCCGCTTCTATGAGACTTCCGCGCAGACTCTCGGCATGAAGGCCAGCGCCTACCGCAAGGGCGGCGAGGGCGCGGAGATCGCCTATGCGGCCGTGCGCTGCTATCTCGGCCACCTGCTCGTCGCAGGCACGGAGCGCGGCATCTGCATGATCGCCTTCGGCGACGATCCTACCGAACTCGTCACCGACCTGAAGCACCGCTTCCCGCGCGCCGCCTGGCGGGAGGATGCCAAGGATTTCGCCGCCCAAGTAAAGCGCGTGGTCGCCTTCATCGAAGCGCCGGCCGCAGGCCTCGATCTGCCGCTGGATATCCAGGGCACGGCATTCCAGCGCCGGGTCTGGCAGGCGCTTGCGCCAAGTACCGGCGGGCGCGACCGCCAGCTACGCCGATATCGCCCGCAAGATCGGCCAGCCCGCGGCGGTGCGCGCGGTGGCCCAGGCCTGCGGCGCCAACCCGGTCGCGGTCGCCGTGCCCTGCCACCGCATCCTGCGCAGCGACGGCGCGCTCGGCGGCTATCGCTGGGGCACGGCGCGCAAGGAAAAGATCCTGGCACGCGAAGCCGCCGCGGCTAAGCGCGGCCGGTGATTGCGACACGCAAAATCTCAGGAGACATCACGCCATGGATCCCGTCCGCTTTGTTTCCCTGCCGACCGAGATCGCCCGCGCCTATCAGGCCGGTGCGCTCGGACGCCAACGGCCAGAAGCCTGAACGCCATATCTCCGACGGCGATGGCGTGCCCTGCCGCCATTGCCAGCGCGACGTGGCGGCCGGCGAGGCCTATCTGATTCTCGCCTACCGCCCGTTCGATGAAGCGCAGCCCTATGCGGAAGTAGGGCCGATCTTCCTCCATGCCGAACCTTGCGAGCGCTATCCCGTCATCGGCGAAACGCCGGCGATGTTCCTGCAGCGCGAGCGCTATCTGCTCAAGGGCTATCACCCCAACGACCGCATCTACTACGGCACCGGCCGGATCGTGCCGTCGGCCGAAGTCGCGGCAGCAGCGGCGGACATCCTGGCGCGGCCCGATGTGGCCTATGTCCATGTCCGCTCGGCGCTGAACAATTGCTATCAATGCCGGATCGAACGGGGCTAACCGCCATTGACCCTGGCTGAATTCCGCACGCCACGGTGCCGCCGCTGGCCAAACAGCGGCGGCCATGTTGTATACTGAACCCGGTTGCAGCAGAAGACTTCGCGGCGGGATCGGCAATGACGATGACGGGGCGGATCGCGTGACATTGCCCGCAATGCCGCTCTGGTCTGCGGATGACCTCGCTGCCGTCACCGGCGGCCGCTGGCTCGATGCGCGGCCGCCGGCAAAACTGCCGACGGGCATCACTTACGCCCTGAGCTACCAGCGTCCCGGCGACCTGTTCGTCACCATGAATTCCCAGACCTACAATCGCGGCGAGGCGGAAACCGTCGAGCCGCTGACCTGGGATTCGGCCAATCGCTTGCGGGAACTGCAGACCCTCGGCTGCGCCGGCGCCATTGATCGAGCGCGATGTCGCAGGATGCGCCGCCGGGCTTTCCGCTGCTGCGCGTCGCCGACTTCCGCGCGGGCGGTGAATGATCTGGCCGTGGCCGGCCGCAACCGCTATGGCGGCGCGCTCATCGCGGTGACGGGAACCGTCGGCAAGTCGACGACGCGGGAGATGATCCGCCATGTGCTGTCGCGACAGGCGGATACCTTCGGCTACACCGGCAACTTCAATACCTATTTCGGCATGGCGCTCTGCATGGCCCAGCTCAGCCCGAAACGCGGCCTTCGCCGTGTTCGAGGTGGCGATGAGCGCGCTCTACCGGACGGAAAACCCCGTCGCCAAGAGACTGCGGCCGAACGTGGCCATCATCACCGCCATTTCCCGCGAGCAGACCAGCCTGGCGCCGACGCTCGATCATACCGTCCGCTACAAGGCGCGGCTGTTTCGCGGCCTGGCGCCAGGCGGCACCGCCGTCATCAACCGCGATATCGGCATGTTCGACCAGATTTTGGAACGCGCCCGGCGGTTCGAGGCGCCGCGCATCGTCACCTATGGCCGCCATGGGAAGGCCGACATTCGCCTGCTGGATTTCGAGCTCCACGGCGAATACAGCCGGGCGCGCGCGGCGGTGCATGGCGAGGAAATCGAGTTTGAGATTCCGGTTCCCGGCAGCGCGATGATCGCCAACTCCCTCGCCATGCTGGCGGCGGTGGAGGCGGTCGGCGCCGATTGGCGCCAGGCGGCGCGGGATCTGTCGTCCTACCGTACGCGCCACGGCCGGCTGCAGCGGGCCCGCGTGCCGGTCGCCGGCGGTCATTTCGATCTGATCGACGACACCTGGAACAATACGGAAGCGGCGATGCTGGCCAATTTCGAGGTGTTGCGCCTCGCCGAGCCGGAGCCGGGCGGCCGCCGCATCGCCGTGCTGCAGCAGATCGGCTGGATCGACGGCATCTCCCAGGAGGTGCATGCCGGTCTTGCCGCGCCGCTGAAGGACTCGCGGGCCGACAAGGTGTTCACCCTCGGCGACGAGATGCTGCATATGCGCGCCGGCTTGCCGCCGGAAATGCTCGGGCTGCATGCCACGGCCGCCGACGAGCTGGCGTCGGCGGTGCTGGACGAGGTGCGGCCGGGCGATGTGGTTTCCGCCAAGGGCTCCAGCATCACCGCCGGCTTCGCCGATGTCATGCGCCGGCTGCGCCGCGGCCGCCCGCCGGTGCCGACATCGCAGGAAGCGCAGGATGCGCGCCGGCCGCAGGCTGCCGTCGATCTGCGCGACCGCCGCCAGCTCAACATCAACCTGCTCGGCGATTTCTACCCCGGCGACCACTATCAGCGCCGCAAGGAAGCCCGCGGCGGCGGCAACTTCCTGCACGAGCGGGGATACACCTACTCGCTGCGGAACGCCGAAGAATTCCTGCGCATGGCGGATTTCTCCGTCGTCAATTTCGACGGCGTGCTGACGCGCCCGCGGGAATCGCCGTTCGCGGGCCGCAAGAAGCTGCTTCTCGACGCCGATCCGAAGCAGACATTGAAGGCGCTGAGATCCTACAAGATCGGCGCGGTGTCGCTGGCCAACAGCCACAGCTACGATTTCGGCCTGAATCGGCTCTGGACCATGGTCGCGCAACTGTCCAAGTCGAACATCCGTGCCTTCGGCGCCGACCGGCGCGAGGGACAGGCGGTAGAGCCATTGCGCATCGCCGCCGAGGTCGGCGGCCACCGGCTGGGAATCCAGGTCTTCTCCGCCGTGCAATACAGCCGGAAGGCCGATCAGGACCTGAAGGTCCTGTCGGCGCCGGGCCGGCCGGGCGTCGCCTGCCTGTCGGAGGAACTGATATCGGCCATCGCCGAGGCGCGCGCGGCCGCACCCCTGGATCTGATCATCGCCTATCCCCATTGGGGCGAGAGCTATTCCTGGCGGACATCGGAGCAGCGGGAAATCGCCGGCTGGCTGATCGGCGCCGGCGCCGATCTCGTGCTCGGCCATGGCGCGCGCATGCTGCAGGAGATCGAGCGCGTCGACGGCCGCTGGGTCGTCAACGGGCTCGGCAATTTTGTCTTCAACAGCGAAGGCGAGTATGACGAGCGCAAGATGCCGCCCTACAGCCTGGCGGCGCGGCTGGAGCTGACGGCAACCGGATCGGGCCTCGAGCGCAGCCTGAAGCTCTATCCCATCCTATCCGACAATCAGAAAACCGACTTCCGCCCGCGCTTCGTCAACGCAGAGGATTCGACTTCGATGCGGTCGCTGCTGGCGCAGCGGAATCCCAGCCTGGCCGGCGAAGCCGCGGTCTTGCGGACCGGCTTTGACACATTCGGATGGCATCTCGACCTGGATTTCGACCGCGCGCCCGCGGCCCGCCACCGCCGGTCGCAAGCGCGGAGCGAAGGACCGGAACTCGACCGCTGGGAATGCGATCCCGCTCGGCGCAACGCCGGCCGACGGGCCGTCGCTCTGGACCGCCGAAGAGCTGGCGCTGATCACCGGCGGACATTGGCTGAGCGCGCCCGGCGCCGGCTGGCGCGCCACCGGCCTGACGATGAGCACCCATCGCCTGCTGCCCGGCGACATCATGATGGCGATGGACGCCGCCACCTGGCGCCGGGCCGAGGGCGCATCATCGGAAGAAGCTTTGAGCGAGAAATGGAACACGGCGGAAAATCTGCCGCAGATACTGGCTTCCGGCGCCGCCGCCGCCATCGTCCAGCAGGATGTGCGGCGCCCGCCCGCCGGGCTGCCGGTCTTGCGGGTCGCCAATTCGCCGCAGGCTGTCGTTGCATTGGCCCATGCCGCGCGCGACAGATTCACCGGCAAGGTCATCGCCGTCACCGGCACCGTCGGCAAGACGACGACCCGGGAGATGCTGAAATATGTCCTCGGCCGGCAGGCGCCCACGACCGGCACCGGCGCCAATTCCAATACCAGGTTCGGCGTCCCGCTGAGCCTGGCGCAGACGCCGCGCGATGGCCGCTTTGCGGTTTTCGAGATGGCGGTCAGCGGCTTGTCGCTCTAAGTCCGGCTCGATCTCCCGCATGGCGCGCCCGCATGTTGCGATACTCACCAATGTCGGGCTGGCCCACACCTCCTATGTCAAGAGCGTCGAGGAGACGGCGCGATACAAATCGCGGATCTTCTCGGAGATGGAGGGCGGCGGCATCGCCATCGTCAATCGCGACATGGAACTCCTTTCCGCTGGTCGCCGATCTGGCGCGCCGCTTTGGCGTGACCAATCTGATCGGCTTCGGCGAAGCGAAGGAAGCCGATGTCAGGCTTCTCGGCCTGGAACCGGCGGAGGATCACAGTCTGGTGGAAGCCTCGGTCTTCGGCGAGACCGTGCGCTATGAAGTGCCGGTTCCCGGGCGCGGCATGGCCATGAACTCCCTGGCCTGCATCGCCGCCGTCCATGCCGCCGGCGCGGACTGGCGGCGCGCGATCGAGGATCTGCCGTTCTACAGGACCCGGGACGGCCGTCTCCGCCGTTGGAAACTGCCCGTCGATGGCGGAAGCTGGGAACTGATCGACGATGCGGCAAACGCCGCGCCGCTGTCGATGAAGCACGGGATTGAAGCGCTCGGGTTGGCGAGGCCCGGCCCTGGCGGCCGCCGGATTGCGGTACTTGGCCGCATGGCGGAAATCAGAGAGCGCGCGCTGGAGCTACATGGAGAGTTGGCGCCTGTTGTCATTGGCGCCGGCATCGACAAGGTGTTCACCGCACATGATGAACTCCTGGAACTGCGCAACCGCTTGCCCAAGTCCATGCTTGGACCTCATGCCGACAACACCTTGGAGCTGGCGCGTTACATTTTCGACGGATGTCCGCCCCGGCGATATCGTACTCGTCAAGGGTTCGCATGCCGGTGCGGACTTCTACAAGCTGCCAAGTTATCTGCGCCTGGGGTTGCCCGGCGGTGTCCGATTCGCCGCTCCCTGTTGCTGTTCAGCCGAAGAAAGGTCCCCGTCGCTCATCAAGTCTATCGATCTCGCCGCGCGCCACAATCTCGACATCTGCCTGGTCGGCGACACTTATTTCGGCGAATTCTATCAGGAGCTGCGGCAGACCCGCGGCAAGCGGAACTATCTGGCGGCCAATGGTTATGACTACGCGCTGAAGCATCTGGCGCCGTTCCTGCAATCGGCGGATTTCGGCATCGTCAATCTGGAAGCCACCCTGACCGAGCGGCCGTCGTCGCCCTTCACCGGCACCAAGGACTGGATCCTGAAAGGCGACCCCGCGAAGACGCTGGCGGCGCTGAAAGCGGTCAATATCGGCGCCGCCGCCCTCGGCAACAACCACACGGTCGATTACGGCCGCGCCGCTCTTGACGACACGCTGAACGCCGTCCGCTCGGCGGGCGTGATCGGCTTCGGCGCGGGCCGGAACGCAGCGGAAGCCGCCGCACCGCTGGAGATCGACATCTCGCTGTCCGGCGGCACGCGGCGGCTGGCGATATTCTCCGCCTATCAGTTCACCAGCGAATTCGAAGACGATTTGCAGGGCTATGCCCGCGGCATTGAAGGCGGCATCGCCTGCATCGACGATGCGTTCTACGCCACGATTTCCGGCTGGAAGGAAAGACATCCCGATGGCCTTGCCATTGCGTTTCCCCACTGGGGCAAGAACTACATGTGGCGCAGCCGGGATCAGAAACAGATCGCCGAACGGATGGTCGGCGCCGGGGCCGACCTCATCGTCGGCCATGGCGCCCACATGATGCAGGAGATCGGCCGGCGGCGCGGGCGCTGGGTCGTCTATAGCCTGGGCAACGGCTATTTCGGCAGCGAGGGCGAATATGCGCGGCGAAGCATGCCGCCTTACAGCTTTCTTGCGCGCCTGAACGTCAATGACCGCGGCGGCACGCCGGCGTTCTTCCTCCGGCTCTATCCCATCATTTCGGACAATCAGATGACGCGCTTCCAGCCGCGGTTCGTGACCGCCGGGGAGTTCCAGGATGTGACGAATTTCCTGGATATGCGCAACCCCGACATCTTCGCCGGCTCTACGCTGCTGCTGGGCGCCCGGGACGAATTCGGCTGGTACGTGGAATTGCCGATTGCCTGATTTGCCACTCTTTCAAGACACACGGCTTTCCCTGGTGCCGCTGCGGCGGCGTGCCTATAAATGGCCTCGCGTACTGAATACCGATAGCAAGAGACCAACCTCCCGATGACATCCGATCCGACCTCGACACAACTCCCGGCCGGGGAAGTGACCGCCAGCGGCCTTTGCACGGCCCTGCGGAGCATGGCTCAGGCCGGCGGCGCGCCGGGCTCGCTCGACGCCGTGCGGCTGGCCATCGTCATCGCCCGCCGCAAGGGCGTGATCCTGTTCCGGCGCTGGCTTGCCGGGCGGGATGGCTGGCCTGTGGTGGAACGCACCGTCGAGCGCGCAATGGCGGCGTCCATCAAGGCGGAGCAATATCCGGACGCGCTGCAGATCGAAATCGGCTGGCCGCCGGTCCGCACCTCGCTGGCGGCGGTGAAGGCCATGGGCCGCACGCAGGTCGGCCGCAAAGGTTTGGCGTTGCTGGAGGGAACGCGCCTTGTCGCAGTCAGGGGCGCTACGGAAATGATCGCGGCGAATCGCGATCACGCACGCGCTCTTGAACGGCAGCTCGCGGCGGACGAGCTGCCGCCGGACGCCGTGGAGAAAGGCGCCATCGAACCGGCATTGTTCGACTCCCTGCAGTTTCTGCTGCGCCTGCAAACGCCGCCGCGCCTTGATCTCCTCTGGCGGGGCAATCGCATCGTCGAGGCGTCCGATGTCGATGGTGGCAGCGCGCGGGCCCTGGCCGAAAGCATGATGCTGTGGATGCGCAATCAGGTCGATGCCGGCGGGCGCATCGTCTACAAGTATTTCCCCAGCAGCGGCCGGGAATCGGACGCCGACAATTCAATTCGCCAGACGATGGCGACCGTGTGCCTGAATCGCATCGCCCTGCATTCCGGCCTTGCCGCCGACCGCGACATCGCCGATCGGAATCTCGGCCATCTGCTGCGGGTGTATTACCGGACCGAAGACGCGCTGGGCTACATCGCCGAGGGCGAGAAGGCCAAGCTGGGCGCTGCCGCTCTGGCGGGCCTGGCGATCGTCGAGAATCCCGGCGCTGAGCGCTACCGGGAACCGCTGGCGGCCTTGTCGAAAACCGTCGATTCCCTGTGGCTGCAGACCGGCGAATTCCGCACCTTCCTGAAGCCGGCGGATCGCAACGACAATCAGAACTTCTATCCCGGCGAGGCGCTGGTGTTCTGGGCCGCCCGCCTGGCGCAGGCGCAGGGCGCCGGCGATCCTGCGCGATTCCTGCAGAGCTTCGCTTTCTACCGCGAGCATTTCCGGACCAATCCGAATCCGGCCTTCGTGCCCTGGCATAGCCAGGCCTACTATGCCGCGCTGCCCTACATCGGCGCGGCGGCCGCTCCGGTGAAGGACTTCATCTTCGAGATGAACGACTGGCTGCTCAGCATGCAGCAATGGGACACGGCACCCCATCCCGATCTGCGCGGCCGCTTCTACGATCCGCAGCGGCCGGAATATGGCCCGCCGCACGCCTCATCCACGGGCGTCTATCTGGAAGGGCTCACCGACGCCCTGGAGCTGGCGCGCAGCGGCGGCGATATGGCGCGCGCGCAGGCCTACCGCCTGGCGATCCTGCGCGGCCTGCGCAGCCTGATGCAGCTGCAATTCCGCGATGGCATCGATATGTACTATGTAGGCGCGAACCGAGCGGGTGCAGGGCGGCATCCGCACGGAGGCCTACGACAATACGATCCGCGTCGACAATGTGCAGCACGGCCTCATGGCGCTGCTGAAAATCCTGGTGCGCATGAGCGGCGAAGACCTGCGCTTGGTTTCCTGATGATGTCAGCCGATATCGGAACAATCCAAGACCATGCCGAGCCATGCAGCAATCCATCTGACGATCGCCATCGAAGGCGCGGAATGCCTGGCGCGGCTTGTCGATCGCCGCGGCAAGTTCCTCTATCGCTACGATGCCGATAATCCCGGGCCTTCGACGGGCTACAACATCCTGCGCCATTGCGGCACCATCTGGGCGATGACCGAGGTCGCCAATCGCACCGGCTCCCTGTCTGACGTCGCCGAGGCGGCGCAGCGGGCGACCGAATGGCTTATCAGGCACCATATCCGCCCCTATGGAACCACCGGTACGCGTTGCGTGGTGGCCGGCGACGCCGTCAAGCTCGGCGGCAATGGATTGGCAATCCTCGCCTTGCTGGAGGTGGCCGCTCTCACCGGGAACCAGACCTATGTCGAATTCGCCGGGGATCTCGCGGGATACATCGTTCTGCAGCGGCAGCCCGACGGCAATTTCGCCCACAAGCGCCGCTTCTCCACGGATGAAGATTCCAGAACTTCCATTCCGACTATTACACGGGCGAGGCGCTGTTCGGGCTGCTGCGCCTGACTGCCGTCACCGGCGAGCAGCGCTGGCTCGATGTCACGCAAGCCAGCGAAGAGCAGCTTGCCGCGCAGGACTATGGCGTGCCCCAGCAAAGCCATTGGATGCTGTATGCGCTGGAGCAGCTGCATAAGTTGCGGCCGCAGAGGGTCAGCCGCATCCACGCCCGGGCTATCGCGGAGGACATCCTGGACAAGCCCGAATACCGGACTCACCAGCGCAGCACGCCGATCGCGTGCCGGACCGAAGGCCTGCTGGCGTTCGTGCGGCTATGCCAGGATCTGTCGAGCGACGCTGCCGACCGGCCTGATTTCGATCAGGCGGCAGCCCGGTGCCGGCTCGCGATCCACGAGAAATCTGGAGCTGCAGACGGGCTATCGCCGATCCAACGGCAGCTTCGTCCATGGCCACGGCAATAGCGAAGTGCGGATCGACTACATCCAGCACAACATTTCGTCGTTCCTCGGTTACTCGTTCTTGCCGGGCGCAAGGCCGCTCGCCGTCGCCGGCGCGGCATAGCGGCGCCGCCGCAGCAGATCCGGCAATCGAGCCCCGCCGGCCGCGCTAGCCAAGCGCGGATTCAGGCAATCCCCTAGAGCCAAAAGAAATGGGGCGGCAAAGCCGCCCCATCTTGAGTCTCTCCGATCCGGAGGGAACCCGGCGGTCTCGCGACCGCCGGAAGCTCCATGTTTCGTCCGGCGCCTGGCTTAGTTGTATCCGCCGCTGCGCCAGTTGTCGTGTGTGTGGCTGTTTTTGCCTTTGCCTTTGCCCTTGCCTTTGTGGGGCTTGCCGTCGTCGTCATCATCATCGTCGTCATCATCGTCATCGTCGTCATCGTCGTCATCGTCGTCATCATCGTCGTCATCATCGTCGTCGTCATCGTCGTCGTCATCGTCATCATCGTCGTCGTCATCATCGTCATCGTCGTCATCATCGTCATCATCATCGTCATCGATCATCATCGCCGTCGTCGTCCTCATCGTCGTCATCGTCACCATCGCCGTCGTCGTCTCCATCATCGTCGCCATCACCGCCGCCGTGATCATCGTCATCATCATCGTCGTCGTCATCATCATCGTCGTCATCATCATCGTCGTCGTCATCATCGTCATCGTCGTCATCATCGTCATGATCATCATCGCCGTCGCCGTCCCCATCGCCGTCGCCGTCTCCATCACCGTCGCCGTCGCCGTCTCCATCACCGTCGCCGTCGCCATCACCGTCGCCGCCGTCATCATCGTCGTCGTCATCGTCGGGATCGTTGTCGCCGTCGCCGTCTCCATCACCGTCGCCGTCGCCGTCGCCGTCACCATCGCCGTCGCCATCGCCGTCGCCGTCTCCATCGCCGTCGCCGTCGCCATCGCCGTCGCCGTCTCCATCGCCGTCGCCGTCGCCGTCTCCATCACCGTCCGTCTCCATCGCCGTCGCCGTCGCCGTCGCCGTCTCCATCACCGTCGCCGTCGCCATCGCCGTCGCCATCGCCGTCGCCGTCGCCATCACCGTCGCCGTCTCCATCGCCGTCGCCGTCTCCATCACCGTCGCCGTCGCCCGGATCATCGCCACCGGGGCTGTCGTCGTCATCATCGTCGCTGTCGTCACGGGTTGTCGTCGTCGGCGCCGGGCCGGCAGCGGGCTGAATGCTCAGGAGGCTTGCGCAGAACTGGATCAGCGCATCTTCGATCGGCAGCGCTTCCGGAAGCTCGACGCAGACATCCTTCTGAAGGTCTTCCGGCAGCGCCTGGACCAGTTCCAGAGCCCAACGGGCTCTGGGGATAGGCTTCGATGAACTTCAGCGTTGCTTCGGTGTCTGGGAATTCTTAGCGACTGCATAGGCCGCAGAACTCAGTCGTCTGCGCCTGAACGCTAATTGGCAGTAGTGCGATCGCTGCGACACCCGGCGCTCAAGGCCGCAGCTCGCACTAGGCGACCGAAGCTCGCGAGTTTCGTACTTCATGGCATCCACCCACACATGGTAGAGGCGCCGGTTTTTCTTTTGTGTTCACAGCAAGTTAGCGAGTCACCAGCCCTAAAACCCGAAAACCTGCGTATTGGTTAACGTGTTATTAACAAACTATTGAATTATAAGGGCAAATTCCATTCAACTACAAGCTAAATTTGAATCTGATGCTGTGATTGCTGTCACATTATCTAGCAATTTCGACAAATTCTACGGTTGTGACATCCGCTCCGGCTTCGTGGTTTTCAATGAGGTCAGTAGGTTAGCCGCCAGGCGCTCGGCGAATGGCGACTCCGGCCAGGAGCTTCAGGTCGGCGGCACGCGAATCTTTGCCTTTGCGAAGACGGCTGGCAGTGCCCTGCTTTTCGCCCTGGCTCGGCGCCTCATCCGTCCGCTGTCTTCTGAAATTACGCACAACAATCAAGATCATAGAAAGGCTGCGCCGAGGTCCGCCGGCCAGGCCGGTCGCAGCCGAATCAGAGGAGGTCGTGGCCTGTGGATCGTCCGGCCCCGATTCGGGCGACTGTCGGGGAAATAGCGGCCGGAGCGCCGGGAGAGAGGGCAGATGAGCGAATCTGTAAAACTGTTGCGGCGCGGCCACGCCCTGGAGATCACCCTGGACCGGCCGAAAGTGAATGCGATCGATATCGTCGCCAGCCGCGA
The DNA here is from genome assembly GCA_963851215.1 of uncultured Alphaproteobacteria bacterium. Lineage (GTDB taxonomy): Bacteria > Pseudomonadota > Alphaproteobacteria > Dongiales > Dongiaceae > DATKFM01. The sequence continues at coordinate 208,636 of CAWKOG010000016.1, read as the reverse complement.
GCTCGGCGCCGCCTTCGTGACCCTGCGCGACGATCCGGAATTGCGGGTGGGCATCGTGACCGCGGCCGGGGAGCGGATCTTCTCCGCCGGCTGGGACCTCAAGGCGGCGGCCGGCAATGAAGAGGTCGGCAAATGGTGGGAGCTGGATTACGGCCCCGGGAAGTTCGCCGGCCTGACCGAACTCTGGGATCTCAACAAGCCGGTCATTGCCGCGATCAATGGCCACGCCCTGGGCGGCGGGCTGGAGCTGGCGATCGCCTGCGATCTGCTGATCGCCGCCGATCATGCGGAATTCGCCATGCCGGAACTGCCGATCGGTATCCTGCCGGACTCCGGCGGCATCCAGCGCATACCTAGGCGCCTGCCTTATAATGTAGCGGCCGAGATGCTGCTGCTGGGGCGGCGCATGAGCGCGCAGGAGGCAAAGCACTATGGCATGGTGAATGCCGTCGTACCGAAAGACAAACTGATGGAAACGGCGCGGGACTGGGCCGACAAGATCGCCGCCGGCGCGCCGCTGACCATCCAGGCGCTGAAGGAATCCCTGCGGGCGATCGATGGCAGGAGCATCCGCGAGGGTTTCGACATCATCCGCAGCGGCAAGCTGCCGGCCTATGAACGCGCTTTGCTCTCGGACGATGCCAAGGAGGGCGTCCGCGCTTTTTCAGAAAGACGGCCGGCGGTGTTCAAGGGCCGTTAGCCGCAAAAAAAGAAACGGCCGGAAGGGTTCCCCTTCCGGCCGCCTGATCCGCCCGGTAACGGGCTTGATCCTGTCCGTTAGTTCACCAGCGCCTTGGTCATGGCCAGCATGTCCTGCCGCTCCTTGTCATTCAGCGGCATCCAGCCATCCTTCACCAGATAGCCGTCCGCGCCCTGGGCGGCGTCGCTCAAGAACTCGGCGACGAATTCCATCACGCCGGGCACCATGCCGACATGCTGGTTCTTCACATAGAGATAGTGCGACCGGGAGGCCTTGTAGGTGCCCGCGGCAATCGTCGTGGCATCGGGAGCGACGCCGTCGAGGCTGGCCAGCATGGCATCCTTGGCGCCCGGGGTCGAGCTCATGAGCTGGATATTGGTCAGCGTCAGCGGCTGATCCGCGCTTTCCACCAGCGAGGTCAGCGCATCGCGGGACACGGCGAAGTCCAGGATCGCGCCGTCTTCGCGCGGCGCCAGGCAGGCTTCCTCGCGGGCTTCGTCGGCCATGTCCGCCATCAGCGGCTCATCGGCGCAGACGCCCTTGAGGACCAGGTCGCCGAACACGTCGCGCATGGCGACGCCTTTTTCCGGCAGAACAGCATGATCGGCGAGGCCGGCAGCGACGGATCGATGTCGCTCCAGTTCTTGTAGGGGTTCGCCACCATGGCGCCGTTCACGGGAACGTTCTTGGCCATCGCCAGCCAGATCTGCCGGCCGCTCAGCGACAGATTGCCGAAGCCGCTGTCGGCGCGATAGGCGAGCAGCACGCCGTCATAGCCGATCTTGATCTGCGTATAGGACTCGACGCCGTTCGCCAGGCAATCCTTCGCCTCGGCTTCCTTGATCTGGCGCGAGGCCATGGCCAGGTCGGGATAGAGATTGCCGACGCCGCGGCAGAAATGCTTGAAGGCCTGCGACGTGTTCGAACTCGTTGATTTCCGGTGCGCCGAACCCCTGGTTCTTCACGAACTCCGCGGCCACGAGCTTCGCATAGGGCGCCACGGTGCGGGACCCGATGATGTTCAGGTCGTCATTGCCCAGGGCCGGCGCTGACAGCGCGGCGATGAAGGCCGCGGCAGCGGCCGCCAACGTCAATTTGCGATTCATGTTGTCCCCCAGGGATCGGTGATTGCATGGGTCGCCTCGCGCGATGAAGGCGAGGTCTTTGTTCCAGTAGCCTAAGACACAAGACCTAAGCGCCGGTTAATAGGAAAATATTGTTCAGGATCTCGCGATGCCGATGCGGAAGGCGGAAGAATGTATTCCGCTTTCGTCCAAAAACTGGCTGTGGTCCCGGCTTCCATCGCAGCAAAACGTTTTGCTGCGGGCGTTTCCCGAACGCGCGGCCAAACACGATGGTATACAATGCTACAAAGTCGCGATCGTGGATATCGTCCAGCAGCCGAATCGCTGAACGCGGCTGCCTGTCAATTAACTCCTAGTGCATAAATTGTTATGGATCGATAAGAGGGTCTTAACCAGTCTCGGTTATTCCTGTAACCCCCGATTTCCGGCGTTGCCGCCGCTGACAACCGCCGGTTTTCCCAGACCGCAGATTGCCGAACGCTCGAAGGAAGATTCAATTGGCCCGCACGCGCAGTTACTCGCCGTTCAAGTGGATTTCCCGGATCGGCAAGGCGATCACGGTGCGCCAGCGTCTCTTCCTGCTGAGCGGCCTCGCCGTGACGTTCACGCTGGCCATCGCCATCGTCGGCATCATCGGTCTGAACAATGTCAGCCAGCGGATCAACGATCTGCCGATCCTGTCGCGCGTCACGCGGCTGCAGCTTGAAGCCGAGATCGAGCATCGCGAGGTGCGCAGCGGCGTGCTGCGCTCCTATCAGGTCGCCTTGCGCGGCAATACCACGGGCATCGCCAGCCGCGCGACCTCGCTCAACGCCGTGCTGGGACAGATCCGCGACCACGGCAAGGCGTACCAGGAAGCGATATCAGATATCCTGGCCGTCGAGGGCGGCGCTGTGCAGCTCAAGGAGGTCAAGCTTGCCATCTCCGAGCTGGCGCCCCTGGTGGACGAGTATCTGACGAAGGCGGATGCGGCGGCGCGGGCGATCTCGGAAAATGCCCCCGGCCTGCAGAGCAAACTCGCCGCCTTCGACGAATCCGCCAGCGATCTCGAGCTCTACTGGGCCGGCATCGCCGACGTGGTGCAGGACGCGGAAAACGAGATCCACACCGACAATGCGGTGACGGCCAGAGACTCTTGAGACGTCTTTCATCGTCGTGGCCGCCATCGCCTTCATCCTGTTGATCGTTACCGCGGTGTCCTCGGCGCGGGCGATCGTGAAGCCGCTGGGTGCGATCACCGGCGTCATGGCGCGGCTCGCCCGCGGCGATCAGGACGCGGAGATCCCCGCGCTGGATCGCGGCGATGAGATCGGCGACATGGCGCGCTCCCTCAGCACCATCCGCGAAACCGGAGTGCGCGCCGCGCGGGTGCAGACCGCGCTCGATAACGCCTCCAGCATCATGCTGATGGCCGACACCGCCGGCGAGATCATCTATGTCAACGGCGCCGCCCGGCGTTATTTCTCGGAGATGACGCCGTTCCTCGGCGACAGTTTCGCCGCGCTGGCGCAGGGCGAGCTGGAAGGCCGGCATGTGTCGTCGATCTACGCCGATGGCGCGGCCGCGGCACGCCTCGCCGCCCTCGACGTGACGGCGGTGGAACGCACGCAGATCGGCAGCCGCAAGCTGCAGCTCACCGCCAATCCGGTGGTGAACGAGGACGGCCAGCGCCTCGGCACGGTCATCGAATGGGCCGATCTCACGGAAATGCTTGCTGTCGAGGCGGAAGTGGCCGGGCTGGTTGATGCGGCCGTGGCCGGGAATTTCTCCCGCCGCCTGGATCTCACGGGCAAGAAGGATTTCATGCTGCGCCTCGGCGAAGGCATGAACCGCTGGGCGGAGACCATTGCCACCGCGCTCGGCGAAGTCATGGGCATGATGTCGGCGCTGGCCCAGGGCGACCTCAGCAAGCGCATCGGCGGCCAGTATCAGGGCGACCTGGCGCGGCTCAAGGAGGATTGCAACAGCACGGCGGTCAAGCTGGCGGATACGGTCGGACAGACCGCGAACGGCGTCGAGGCGATCCGCTCGGCGACGCAGCAGCTCGCCGGCGGCTCCCAGGATCTGTCGTCGCGCACCGAAGAGCAGGTGGCCAGCCTCGAGGAAATGGCCTCGGCGATCCGCCAGCTCTCCACCACCATCAAGCAGAGTGCGGAAAACGCCCAGCAGGCGAGCACGCTGGCGCTGGGCGCGCGCAAATCGGCCGAAGGCGGCGGCGGCATCGCCACCGACGCCGTCGCGGCCATGGGCCGCATCGAGGAATCCTCGCAGCGCATCGGCGAGATCGTCGGCATGATCGACGAGATCGCCTTCCAGACCAATCTTCTGGCGCTCAATGCCGCGGTCGAAGCGGCGCGCGCCGGCGATGCCGGCCGCGGCTTTGCCGTCGTGGCCTCGGAAGTGCGCGCCCTGGCGCAGCGCTCCGGCCAGGCCTCCAAGGAGATCAAGTCCCTGATCAGCAGCAGCGGCGAGCATGTCCGCCGCGGCGTGGAGCTGGTCAACAAGGCCGGCACCTCGCTCTCCGACATCGTCGGCGGCGTGAAGCGCGTGGCCGACATCGTCGCCGAGATCGCCGCCGCCAACCAGGAGCAGAGCACCGGCGTGGCCGAGGTGGAGAACACCGTCGGCCTGATGGAGCAGGTGACGCAGAAGAACGCCCAGCTGGTGGAAGAATCCAGCAACGCGCTGTCGGCCGTGGATCAGCAGACCGAGGAGCTGGCCGCGCTGGTGCGGTTCTTCACCGTGACCGGCCAGCGAGATTTGCAGCGCGAGAAAGCCTACGCCGCGCCCAAGCAGCGCGACGCCCGCCCGCACGCCACGGCGCGGGGACTGCAGTCGAAGCTCACTCAAGCGCTGGGCAGCAATGTCGTCGCGGAAACTACCGATGCCGGCGAAGCAACTGCGCCTGCCGCCGCCAAGCCGCGGGCACCCGGCGGGCCGCTGCGCCGCGCCCAGATGTCGACAGGCACGTCAGGCGAAAGCTGGGACGAGTTCTAGTCGCTACGCCACTGCCGGCGACGCGCCGGCAGCGCCCGACAGCTCATCGGCGAAGGCATGATTGACGTCGCGGTGGCCGGCTTCGTCGGCCCGCACCACGATCACCACCTCCCGCAGCCGCGCGTCCGGCGCCAAACCCCAATAATCGATGGCGATTCGCGGCGCCGGCGTGTTCTCATGCCGGCCGGCCTCGATCTCCGCGAGATACTGGGTGTAGCTGACAACGGCCTCTTCCTCGAAGTATCCCACGATCCGGTGCGCCGTGCGCGGCGCGAAGAGATACAGCACGAAGAAGCAGTTGAAGAACACGCCCTGCACGATGCAGCACCAGCGCGCGCTCGAGCCAGTTCGGCTTTGCGACGGCGATGAAGGTCATGAGATGCATGCGCTCGTTCTCGGCCTCGTCCAGCAGCGTCTTGATCCAGCCGCGGTCGTCCTGCATGCGGCGCAGGCTCTTCAGATGGTTCAGCATGCCGCCCACCATGCCGGGCACGGCCGCCACTGTCTCCAGCACCACGGCGCGGTGGCCATAGCGCTTGGCGAAGAATGTATCGGCGAAAAAGCGCAGGAACCTGACGAAGAGGAAGGCGATGCGGTCGGACAGGCCAGACGGCTGATGATGGCGGGTCAGATCGACGGCAGCAAAATCGCGCGACATGAGAATCCCTCCCTGGCCGCTGATACTATCAAATTTGGGCAGTCGTTGCGGCGCTGCAAGCCCCGATTTTCCGCTACGGGATGTCGCAGGGCCGCCTATTCATGGGGCCGCAGCAAGGCCCGCGAGATGATGTGCCGCTGGATTTCCGAAGTGCCGTCCCAGATCCGCTCGACCCGGGCATCGCGCCACAGCCGCTCGACGCCCACCTCTTCCATCAGCCCCATGCCGCCGAAGATCTGCACCGTATGGTCGGTGACCCGCGCCAGCATCTCCGTGGCATAGAGCTTGGCCATGGCATAATCCTGGTCCTGCACCGTGCCCTGGTCGCTCTTCCAGGCGGCCTGCAGCACCAGCAGGTCGGCGGCGGCGATCTCCGTGGCCATGTCCGCCAGCTTGAAGCTGGTGCCCTGGAACTTGCCGATGGTCTGGCCGAACTGCTTGCGCGTCGCCGCCCATTGCGTCGCCTTGTCCAGCGCCCGCTGGGCCCGGCCGACGCATTGCGCGGCGACGGTCAGGCGCGTGGCGCCCAGCCAGGTGTTGGCCACGTCGAATCCCCGATGCTCCTCGCCCAGGATCTGGCTGACCGGCACGCGGCAATTCGCGAACACCAGCTCGCAATGGTGGAAGCCGCGGTGGGACACCGAGCGCGGCCCGAGCCGCACGTCGAAGTCCCGGCGTTCCCTTGTCCACCAGGAACGAGGTGATGCGCTTCTTGTTGCCCTTCGCCGTCTCCTCCACGCCGCTGGCGGCGAACAGCACGATGAAATCGGCGACATCGGCATAGGAGATGAAATGCTTGGTGCCGTTGACGACATAGACGTCGCCCTGGCGCTCGGCCCGCGTCTGCATCGAGCGCAGGTCGGAGCCGGCATTGGGCTCGGTGAGCGCCAGGCACTCGACCCGCTCGCCGCGGATCGCTGGCTTGAGGTAACGGTCGATCTGCTCGCCCTTGCAGGCGCGCAGGATGTTCGACGGGCGCGCGACGGCATATTGCAAGGCAAAGCTGGTGCGGCCCAGCTCGCGCTCCATCAGCGCCAGCGCCACATGATCCAGCCCGCCGCCGCCCAGATTCCTCCGGCATGTTCGCGGCGTAGAAGCCAGCCTGCAGCGCCTTGTCCTTGATCTGCCGGATCAGTTCCGGCCGCACCTTGTCCGTGCGCTCGACTTCGTCCTCATGGGGCGCCAGCTCCGCCTCGACAAACGCGCGCACGCTGTCGACGAGCATCTGTTGTTCCGAGGTCAGGCCGAATTGCATGGAAGAACTCCGCGGGCGGCAGCAGCCCCGGGAAATCTAGAGATTTGCGCTATCTGACCTTGGCTGCCAGCGGCATGGACGGGATGAATCCCGACATGGCGCCCGGTATTGCAACCTTGAACCACAGAGGCACAGAGACACTGAGTAGAAAGAAAGCTTTGCCGCAGATGAACGCAGATGAACACAGATGCTCCAGAGTCTACAAAATCGAGGGCGGCGCACCGCGTCGCTTTACAGATTGCTGCGCGCCGAAGGCGCGCAAGATATTCATCTGCGCAGGCGATGCACGGCCTCTCTGCAAATCTCGGCATATCTGTGTTTATCTGCGGCTGAACCTTTTTGCTTACTTCTCCGTGAACCTCTGTGTCTCTGTGCCTCTGTGGTTCAAAGTTGCCGGTCACACCGCTGATCTACATATGATCCCGTGGAATCTTGTGCTGCTTGCAGCGGCTGAAAATCCTCGCGCCGTCGGTATAGGCGTCGATGTCCGACTGCACGTAGAAATTCTCCTTGTCGCAGGTCAGGACGATCTTGGTGTCGAGCCGCGCGTTCCAGTCGCCGCGGCGGAAGCTGTGACTGGTGGTCACCACCTCCCGCTTCGACAGGGGATCGCCCTCGATGATGCTCTCTTCCTTCGCCTTCGCATAGGCGACTTCCGTGCCGATATCCTCGATCCGGCTCCAGCCGTCATTGCGCGAGATGCGCATGGTGACGCGGCCGGTGGCGAGATCGTGGTGGATCTCGCGCGTATCGTGGCCGGGCGCCAGCACCGTCGACGGGCGCGGCCGTCCCTGTTCCGCCGGCTCGAACGGCTCGACCACCTTCAGCGCCTCCTTGCGCAGGAACGGCAGCTCGATGGAGCTCTCGCCCGCCTGCAGCGTCAGCGTCACCGGCTCAGGCGACGGCCACACCAGCGGGAAATAGCTGGTCGATACCGAAATGCGGATGCGGTGCCCGGGCTCGAACTGATGGGCGATCTCGTTCAGCCGCACCCGGATCTGATAGCGCTGTCCGGGCGCCAGCTTCGACGGCTCGGCCTGGCTCGCCCGCTGCGCCAGGTTTTGCAGCCCATAGGTCACCTTGGTGACCTGGCCGTCGGGCGCCACGTCGCTGAGCCGCACCGCCACGAAGGCCAGCGGCTTGTCGACGGAAAGCTCCAGGCGCGCCACCGGATCGCCGACCAGCAGGGCATGCTTCTCCAGCGGCGCGGAGTCGAACACCAGGGAGCCGGCATCGTCGACGCGCTGATCCAGCGGCATCTCCGGCGCCACCTTCCCCAGGCCATAGGGACACCATTCGCCGCCGGCCAAACCGGTGGTTTGCGGCGAACTGATCTTGAGCGCCGCCGGCGCGCCGGACTTCGCCGACAGCCCGTCCGCATTGAGCGCCCAGGTCTGCCGCTCGACGCCCGCCGCCGGCCATTTCTCCAGCGCGATCCAGCGCCCCGGCCGCACGTCATAGTGCGACTTCGGCGGCATGTAGTCCTGCAGCCAGAGACGCAGCGCCGGGTCCTTCTCCACGCCGGTATCGATCCCCTTCAGCCAGCGGTCCCACCAGCGCTTGCATTCCTGCAGGAAGCCGATGGGCGGGCCGGGAATGCCGCGATAGGGATCCAGATGGCCCCAGGGTCCGGCGATGCCCTTGCAATCCGGCCGATTGAGGTTCTCCACCAGCCGGAACACCGCCGCCGTATAGCCGTCGGCCCAGCCGCCGACCGCGAGGATGGCGGCCTTCAGCTTGCCGTAATCCTCGCAAACCGAGCCATGCTGCCAGAAGGCGTCGCGGCGCTGATGGTTCAGCCACTTCGCCGGAAACGCCTCGGAGATCTCCAGCCGCTTGAGCCACTGCTCCTTCCAGCCCGGCCCCACCATCTGCCGGATCCGGCGGCACATTGGCGACGGAGAAGAACGCCGCCGCCCCAATCCATGTTGTCGCTCAGCAGGCAGCCGCCCATGTAATGCACGTCGTCGTTATAGCGGTCGACGGTGGAGCACATGGTGACCACGGCCTTCAGCGCCGGCGGCTGACGATAGGCCGGCCTGTAAGCCGTTGAAGCCGCCCCAGGAGATGCCGATCATCCCCACATTGCCGCTGCACCAGGGCTGCTTCGCCAGCCAGGCGATGATGTCGCAGGCGTCGTCCTGTTCCTGCTTCAGATATTCGTCATGGAGGAGGCCGTCGGAATCGCCGCTGCCGCAGATATCGACGCGGGCGCAGGCATAGCCGTTGCGCGGCGAACCAGCCATGCATGGGGTCGTCGCCCAGCCGCGTGCCGTCGCGCCGCCGGTAGGGAATATATTCAAGGATCGCCGGCACCGGCGTTGCGTCGGCCCCGTTGGGAATCCACAGCCGCGCCGCCAGCCGCCGCCCGTCGGACATCGGAATCCATTGCAACTCGATTTCGCGGAACTTTCCGTCGACGTCGCGCAATATGGTGGTGACAGCGGTGGGCGCTTCAGGCATTGGCGATTCCCCTTTGTCCGCACCGGCTTCTTCTGTCCGGTACGGGTTTCTCGCGTTCTTGCTCAAGCCATGGAACCGGTCGCGGCGCCGTCTGTCAAATGGCGCCCTGCGGTGCACGACAATGTGTAGGGGCGACGTTACTTGCCGATAAGATGCGGCGCGACGGAAACGACCTTGAATGGCCGCGTCACGCCGTCATGCTCGGTGATCGAGACATACTCGCCGACTGCGAAGCGGTGGTCGGCGAGGCGGTAGATCGGCTCATCGTCCTCTTCGCCGATCTCGTAGGAGAAGGCCCATTGCTTGCCGCGGCTGTGGATCAGCAGGCCGTGCTCGTCGATGTTGTCGGGTACGAAGCGCCGCACGCGGCAGAACAGCCGCAGCGAGGGCCACGCCTTGCCGTCCAGTTGGCCATCCTTGTCCAGCGGCGCCACCAGCTCATAGCCATGGCGTCGATTGCCGTCGGGCAAATCCTTTGTTCGCGCCAGTTCAAGGCGGATCTTCTGAAGATGCACCTGCATGATTGGTTCCCTTGCGTTTCCCATGGCAAAATCCGCAAATAGGCAGGGGCGCGCCTTGACCTGAATCAAATGCCGAACAGCCATCCGACGATCAGAAAGTAAACCAATAGGCTCAAGACATCCTGTATGACGGTGGCCACGGGACCACTGCCGAACGCCGGGTCGGTGCCCAGCTTGGACAAGAGCCATGGTAGCAAAGTCCGCAAGTCGTTGCTAATGATCCCGCGACAAGAATGGCGGCGCCGACCGCCGATGCCAGGCGCGTGTCGTGAAAGGCGACAAAGACGATCACCCAGGTGATGGCGCCGAGCACGGCGCCGATCATGGCGCCGGTCGCCACTTCGCCGATGAGCATATGCACCATCGATCCGTGAGGTTGAGAGAGAGCGCGCACCGCGACTGCCTCGGTCTGGGTGCCGATCGCGTCGGCGAGATAGACAATGGCGGGAATGAAGAACGCGACCGCCAGTTGGCTCGCCAGCATATGCTCGAAATGAGCCATGACGCTGGTGGCGATCATGCTGCCTGCAAGGCCGACGAAGAGCCATGGCAACCGGCCCCACAACCGGCGCCAGGGCGACGCCTCAGCGGCAATGCGCGCATGATCGACGTGATGCACGATGCCGGCCAGGCGGCTGATGTCTTCCGCATGCTCGCGGCGGCTGATATCGATGAGCGCCGCCGGCGGCACGCAGCCGATCAGGCGGCCGGCGCTGTCGGTGACCGGCAGGGCGGTCAGGTGATGCCGCCGCGCCAGCGCTGCGGCATGCTCCTGATCCATGGACTCCGGAACGGCCGGCAATTCGTCACGCACCAGTTCCCGCATGGGCTGCGACGGTTTTGCCGCCAGGATATCGGTCAAGCGGCAATGGCCCAGCGGCCGCCGCTGCTCGTCGCAGAGGAAAATCGGATCGACCAGATCGTAACGCCGCTGCGCCAGGCGCGATTGGATGTCGCCGGCGGTTTCGCCGGCGACGGCGGCAGGGATGTCGCGCAGGGTATGAAATCCGGCGGTATGGCCGATGGGAGTTGGGCGGTGCGAATGGGCTGCTTCCATGCTCGCTATCCCCGCAATCTGAGCCCACTTGCAGGTGGGCGTTTGCCTTCTGGAGGGAAGTCAGCATGACATCGGCGGCCTTGATTGACATCAACGCGATTGCCGCGCCGGCAAGGCTATGGCTTTCTCGTTCTTAAGGGGTCATGCACCCGGAAGGTCGCAAGCCGTTCTCGCAATGACTGATTCATGACCATCCGAAATTTGAACTCGCTGTTTCGGCCACGCTCGGTTGCGCTGATCGGCGCCAGCGAGCGCGCCGGTTCCATCGGCGCCATGGTGCTGCGCAATCTGCGGGAAGCCGGCTTCAAGGGTCCGATCTATCCGGTAAACCCCAAGCACGGAGAGCTTCAGGGATTAACGGCCTATCCGTCGCTTGCCGCGCTGCCGGATGCGCCTGATCTGGCCGTCATCGCCACACCGGCGCCGACCGTGCCCGCGCTGATTGAACAGGCCGCCGCGCGCGGCACGAAGGGCGCCGTTGTGATCTCAGCGGGCTTCACGGGCGAGCTGCGCCAGGCCATGCTGGCGGCGGCGCGGCCGCAGTTGCTGCGGATCGCCGGGCCGAACTGCCTGGGCGTCATGGTGCCGCCGATCGGTCTCAATGCCAGCTTCAGCCATCTGCAACCGTCGCCGGGCGGCATCGCGCTGGTGGCGCAGTCCGGCGCCATCATTGCCTCGATCATCGATTGGGCGGCGCCGCGGGGAATCGGCTTCTCTCATATGGTATCCCTGGGTGACATGGCCGATGTGGATTTCGGCGATATGCTCGACTATCTCGCGGCCGACGGGAGCGTGACGGCAATCCTCCTCTATATGGAGCAGGTCACCCAGGCGCGAAAATTCATGTCGGCAGCGCGCGTGGCGGCGCGCGCGAAGCCGGTGATCGTCATCAAGCCGGGCCGCCATGCGGAGACGGCGCGGGCCGTGGCCTCCCACACCGGAGCCCTGGCCGGCGCCGATCTCGTCTACGACGCGGCCTTCCATCGGGCCGGCATGCTGCGGGTGCTCGAACTTGAAGAGCTGTTCGATGCCGTGGAGACTGTGGCGAAATGCCGGGCGCCCCGCGGCGACCGGCTGGCCATCCTGACCAATGGCGGCGGCATCGGCATTCTCGCCACCGACGCCCTCATCGACCGCAAGGGCCATCTGGCGGAGCTCTCGGCGGAAACACTGGCGCGGCTCGACGCGGTTCTGCCCGCGGCCTGGTCACACGGCAATCCCGTCGACATTGTCGGCGATGCCGGTGAAGCGCGCTATGGCGCGGCGTTCGACGCGCTGTTGCGGGAGCCGGGCGCGGACGGAATCCTGGTTCTGAATTGCCCGACCGCGCTGGCGGCCGGCGCGAAATCGGCGGCGGCGATTGCCGGCCGGGCCGGGACGGCAGCGATACCCGTTCTGACCAGCTGGGTCGGCGGCGCGGCCGCGGCAGAGGCGCAGCGCCTGTTCGCGGACCGCGGCGTGCCCAGCTTCGATACGCCCGAGGATGCAGTGCGGGCCTTCATGCACCTGGTCGAGTACCGCCGCAACCAGGAGCAATTGATGGAGACTCCGCCCGCATTGAGCGGCGCCGCGCCGGATGAGCCGGCGAGAGCCGCGGCGATCCTGCGGCATGCGATGGCAGAAGGCCGGGACATGCTGATGGGTCCGGAGGCGATGGCCGTCATTGGCGCCTTCGGCATTCCGGTGAATCCGATCTGGACCGCAACGACGCCGGAAGAAGCAGGCGCGTTGGCGGCGAAGCTCGGCGGTTCGGTTGCGCTGAAGATACTTTCGCCTGACATCTCCCATAAGTCCGATGTCGGCGGCGTGATCCTCGATCTTGCGGGTGCTGCGGCAGTGGAGACCGCAGCGCAGCAGATGCTGGAGCGTGTCCGAACCGTGCAGCCTGCCGCGCACGTCACCGGTTTCACCGTCGAGGCGATGGTGCGGCGGCCGAATGCCTATGAACTCATCCTCGGCCTGATCGAGGACCGGCAGTTCGGACCGGTGGTGCTGTTCGGCCAGGGCGGCGTGGCGACGGAGCTGCTCGCCGACCGCGCTGTGGCGCTGCCGCCGCTCAATCTCAATCTGGCGCGGGATCTGATGGCGCGGACGAAGATCCACAGCCTGCTGCGGGGATTTCGCGACCGGCCGCCCGCGGCGCTCGAGGCCATCGCGGCCGCGCTGATACGCATCTCGGATCTGGCCGCGGCCCTGCCGGAAGTGGTGGAGCTGGATATCAATCCGCTGCTGGCGGATGCTTCAGGCGTGATCGCCCTGGACGCCCGGGTCCGCGTGCGTAAGCCCGAGAAGCCCGGCACAGCGCGCTTCGCCATCCGGCCCTACCCGCAGGAGCTGGAAGAGACGGTCACCGCCGGCGGCCGCACGCTGCGTTTGCGGCCCATTCGGCCGGAAGATGAACCGGCCTTCCTGCGCGGTTTCGCCAAGTTGTCGCCGCGCACCGTGCGCTTGCGCTTTTTCGCGCCGCTGAAGGAGATGTCCCACGCCCTGGCGGCGCGGCTGACCCAGATCGACTATGAGCGGGAGATGGCGCTGCTGCTGACCGATCCCGAAGCGGGCGGCGAGATCTACGGTGTCATCAGGCTGATGTCGGATCCTGACAACCTTCGCGCCGAATTCGCCGTGGTGGTGCGCGACGACATGGCGGGGCGAGGGCTGGGCACGCTGCTGATGCAAAAGATCATCGCTTACGCGAGAGGCCGCGGCCTCGGCGAAATCTTCGGCGACGTGCTGGCCGAAAACGAAACCATGCTCGACCTCTGCCGGAGATTGGGCTTCGCGGTGAGGCCGATGGCGGCGGATGGCGTGCTGCGGGTGACGCTGGGGCTGCGGTAGCGACGATGACCGGTGTTTGTAGGGGCGACCTGCGGTCGCCCTAGTCGATGCGGCACTACCGTCGGAGCCAAAATCAGAGGCAGTATTTGGCGTCACCAGGGCGACCGCCAGGCAGATCGCGAAGCGATCTTGCCGAGGTCGCCCCTACAAACCCTCTTCGTGTCCTTTGTGACTTTGTGGTGAATCCTCTCGTCATGGCAGGAACAAATTCTTGAAAACTGGGAACACACTCCCATATCCGTTCGACCAAACTCTCGCTCCCGCTCTCGATGTTGGACATTGTGTATCTGAATACGGCATACGCCCGCGCTTGATGGCGCCTGTCCGCGCGAGAATTTTTCCGCCAACAATCGATCCCCGAGAGGACATGATTCCCTTGTATGGCATCGTTCCGCAAAATCAGGGTCCCCAAGATCCCAACTCACGGATGACCAGAAATTGTCTGCGGAATCAACCGCTTGGCGGCGGGATCGATCGTCCGGCCTACCTTGCAACCCCTTGCGATGATTGACGATTTCCGGCGGGAAATAGCGAAAAATACACAGCCGCTGGAACCAGCCTCCCCTACGACCCCACGCGATACTTGTTCGCGTAATGCTTGCCCAGCAGCCTGCGGTTCTGCGCGGTTAACAGCTTGTTGGCGCCGGCGCCGGGCCTATGGCTCGGTTCCCGCGCCGGTTTGGGGCCGTGGGCTCGCTTCGTCTTGCTCCGCTTCGCCTTCGCCATCGCGCCCCTCACAGATTGTCGCGCGGGAAATCCATCGACCAGTTGCGGGTGAAGATTCTGCTGTCACCCTCATAGGCGTCGATCGTCGCCTCCAGGTGGAATTTCTCCGCCGTGCAGGTGACCCGCGTATGGCTCTCGGTGCGGATGCGCCAGTTGCCGCGCTCGCGGCCCATGCCGAACGTCGTCCAGGTGGCGGCGCTGGCGGGATCTTCGCCGGTGACCTGGTGATGCACCTCGCCGGTCTCATGCATCGTCATGTTGATATCAGGCAGATGCTGGCTGCCGCCGTCCCGCGGCAGGAGCACGGTGGTGGTGCCGGCATGGAGATCGCGGGTGACGATGCGGTTGGTGGTGCGGCCGGCGGCGATCTCCGTGACGGGCGTGGGCGCGCCCGTCTGCGGCTCGGCGAAGGCGCGCAGCTTGGCGTCTTCCGGCGCGCGGCGGGCGGACCGGCAAGTTGAGGCTGCTGCTCCCAGCCGTCACCGTCAGTGCCGTCGGCGCCGGCGATGGCCACAGCACCGGCCAGTAATGGTTGGAGATGGAGACGGCGATGCGGCTGCCGGGCGCAAAGGCGTGGGCGATGTCCTCCATCTGCAAGCGGATGCGATACTCCTTCCCGGGCACCAGCGGCGACGGCTGCTCATGGCTGTCGCGGTGGGAGAGGTTGAGGACGCCATAGGTGACCCGCGTGGAGCCGGCCATCGGCAAACACCTCGTTCAGCCGCACGGCGATCAAGGCTTGCGGCGCATTGGCCGACAGCGTCAGCTCCACGATCGGCGCGCCGAGAATCTCCAGCCGCGCCGGCAGCGGATCGCCGATGAAAACCAGCGAGCCGCCGTCATCCTCCCGCTGGTCGGCGGCGAACTCCGCACCGTCGCCATAGCGGCCGATCTCGCCGGCGGCGAGGCCGGTCGTGAGCGGCGATGACACGGTGAGCTTGGCCGGCGGCCCCGGCTTCTCGTCGAGCCGCCCGGGATTGAGATGCAGGCGCTGCCCTTGCAGCCGCGGCGAGGGCCAGCTTTCCTCCGCCACCCAGCGGCCCGCGCGCTCGGGATAATTCACCGCGGGATGCACGCTCTCCTGCATGCAGACCCGCAGCATCGGCTCCTCCATGATGCCGGTGTCCTTGCCCTTCAGCCAATGATCCCACCAGCGCAGCGCCTCCTGGAACCAGCCGATCGCCGGGCCGGGCTGGCCATTCTGCGGGAAGCTGTGGGCCCAAGGACCGATCAGGCCCTTGCGCGGGCCGCTCAACCCGGCCAGCAGCCGCGGGATCGAGACGCAGTAATTGTCGGCCCAGCCATTCACGGCATAGACCGGGATCTTGATCTTGCTGAAATCCTGGCAGACCGAGCCATGCTGCCAATAGGCGTCGCGGCGCTGATGTTCGAGCCAGGGAATGATCCAGGGCTGCAGATTTTCCAGCCGCTGCATCCACATCTCGCGCCAGCGGCTCGCCGACAATCTCCGGATCCGGCGGCGTCGAGACATGAGCGAACATGACGCCGCCCCAATCGACGTTGTCCTTCGTCATGCAGCCGCCCATGTAATGCACGTCGGTGGCGTAGCGGTCATCGGTGGAGCCCATGGTGATGATCGCCTTCAGCGCCGGCGGCTGCAGCGCCGCGAGCTGCAGCGCGTTGAACCCGCCCCAGGACATGCCGTGCATGCCGACGGCGCCGCTGCACCAGGGCTGCTTGGCGAGCCAGGCGATCACCTCCACGGCGTCGTCCTGCTCCTGCTGCAGATACTCGTCGTCGATCAGCCCGTCGCTGTCGCCCGTGCCCCTGATATCGACGCGGATCGCCGCATAGCCATGGCCGGCGTAGTAGTTCTGCATCGGCGTGTCGCGGGCGCGCATGGAATCGCGCTTGCGGTAGGGGAGATATTCCAGCAAGCGCCGGCACCGGATTCTTCTCCGCATCCTCCGGCAGCCACAGCCGCGCGGCGAGACGCGTGCCGTCGCGCAAGGGGATCCAGATGTTTTCGACATGGCGGACCTTATGCGGAAAATTGGTGATGACTTTGGCGTTCAACGCTTCTTCCTCCCCGGTGATGAAATTGACTATCACGGCGATGCCGGGGAATCGATGGCGCGCGGCTTAGCCGCCTTAAACTCTGTGTCACACCGGCGAAACATCTGCGCTGTTGCGTCGGAGGCCGAGTTCGGTTAGCAACGCGCGCCCAATATCTGAAGAAAAACCCGATGGGTGGAGGTATAAATGCAGCGTAAAAAATTCGTTATACCGCAGATCGCGATTGCTGCGCTCGGGCTTCATCGCCGCCGGCCAAGTCATGGCCGACGATGCCCTGTTGGAGCGCGGCCGCTATCTCGCCAACAGCATCGTCGCCTGCGGCAATTGCCACACGCCCCAGGGACCGGATGGCCCGGTTCGCCGGCATGGAATATGCCGGCGGCATGGTGATCGACATGGAAGGCCTGTTCACCGCCAATGTGGCGAACATCACGCCCGACATGGAAACCGGCATCGGCGGCTGGACCGACGAACAGATCGCCACGGCGATCCGCGAGGGCCTGCGGCCCGACGGCTCGCTGATCGGCCCGCCGATGCCCTTCGGCATGTACCGCAATATCTCGGACAGCGATCTCAAGGCGCTGGTCGCCTATGTCCGCAGCGTGGCTCCCGTGAAGAACAAGGTGGCGAAATCCACCTTCAAGATCGCGCTGCCGCCCGCCTACGGCCCGCCGGTCGAGTCGGTGCCTGATGTGCCGCGCGACGACAAGGTCGCCTATGGCGCCTATCTCGCCGGACCGCTCGGCCACTGCATCGAATGCCACACGCCCATGGGTGCGGGCGAGATGCCGGACTTCGCCAACAAGCTTGGCGCCGGCGGCATGGAGATTCCCGGCCCCTGGGGCATCTCCATCACCGCCAACATCACGCCCGACAAGAAAACCGGCATCGGCAATTGGAGCGACGCCGACATCAAGAAAGCGATCACCGAAGGCGTCCGCCCCGACGGCGGCCGCATGGCGCCGCCCATGCCCTACGGCTTCTACCACAACATGAGCGCCGAAGACCTGGACGCCATCGTCGCCTATCTCCGCTCCCTGCCGCCGATCGAGAATGCGGTGAGGTAGGACGGGCTAGAACCGCCGCAACTCATCCGGCCGGAACTCGTAGCCCGGCGTGATGAGGGGCTGGCCGTCGGCGATCTCGAACCAGGCGCCGAGATCGGGATGGCGTGTGTTGTTCAGGACGTAGATGCCGCGCGCGGGCATGCTGCCTTGGACCAGGAGCACGAGCCGGCGACCGCTCGACTTGCTTCACCGCCATGTCGGCGATGATCATCGCATGGCCCGGTTGTCCTGGCCGGATGAAGACGTCGCCGATCTCCGCGTCGCGCAGGCTGGGCACCGGCTGCAGCTCGCGCGCCAGCGACCGCGTGCTGGCGAAGCCGAACAGCAGATCGAGATAACGCCGCAGATCGCTGTGGCCGGCGCCGCGCGGCTTCTCGCTGGCCAGCGCGATCTCCGCGCCTTCCTGCCGCGGCGTGGCGCCCCGGCTATAGGCGGAAAACGGATAGCGCTCGCTGTTGACGAGATCGAAACCGATCGCGCCCAGCAGGCCGCGGCTGTAGAGGAATTCGGCTCGCAGCCGCATGATGGCGTCGGCGCATTGCTGGAGATCGGATGTGCCGGTGTCGATGTCGATCACGGCGGCGATGATCGACTGATCCAGCAGCGGCCGGCCGTCATGGAGCACAACCGCCGTGCCCGCGGGCACCAGCGGCAGGCGGCGCAGCCAGCCGGCGAAACTATCCGCTGCGGCGGGCACGCGCTCGAATCCAGCCGGCGCCGCCAGCGCGCTTTCGATGTCGCGGCTCGGCTCCCCGGACAGCCAGGGATAGTCGCCCGCGCTTACGCCCGGCGTTGGCGCGGTGAATGAAAAGCCGGCAATCAGCAAGACCGCGAGGACCCGGATATTCTTCATCAGCATGGCGGGCAATCTACAGGGCCGCTGGGCGGAATCTCCAGGCATCCTGCATACATTTGATTTGCCTATGAAATATTCCAGTTCCCGGCGGCTTGCATTGACGCGGCGGGCGGCTAGAGTGATTGCAACGCTGCGCCAGTCAGCACCGGGAGGCTGTAGAGAACGAGAAATCGACGGGATCGACGCGAGGCGAGCTACGAAGCCTTGATGATCCCCGGCGTGAAAATCGGAGCCGCCCGATAACGCAGCGAAAAGCAAACTGAACGACAACATCGCTTGGACAGAGGAGCAGAGAGAATGATCAAACGTTTTGTCATGGCCGCAGTCGCGGTCGGCATGATGGCCGGCCCGGCCTTCGCCGCGGATCTCGGCGGCAAGGTCCTGAAGGTGGGCTCGGACACCACCTATCCGCCGATGGAAACCGTCGACGAGGCCACCGGCCAGATCGTCGGCTTCGATGTCGACGTGATGAACGCCATCTGCGAGCGCATCAATTGCAAGGCCGAGTTCGTCACCACGGCCTGGGACGGCATCTTCGCCGCCCTGCAGCAGAGCCAATTCGATATGGTGGTCTCCGGCGTCTCCATCACCGAGGAGCGCGACAAGGAGATGGATTTCAGCGATCCCTATATCGTGGTGAGCCAGGCGGTGCTGGTGCGAGTTGCCGACAAGGCGCTGACCATCGAGGACTTCAAGAAGGGCAGGAAGCTGGCGGCGCAAACCGCGACCACCAACGCACAATTGGCGGAAGAGCTGGTGGGCCGGGAAAATCTCAGCCTCTACGACACCTTCGTCGCCGCGGTCGAGGCGCTGAAAAACGGCGACGTCGACGGCGTTGTCATCGACGGCACCTCCGCGGTCGCCTATGAGCAGCAATTCGCCGGTGAATTGGTCGTTGGCATCACGGGACTGCAATCCGATCCGCTGGGCCTGGTGTTCCGCGAGGGCGACACATTGCGTGACGCCTTCAATGAAGGCCTCAAGGCGATCAAGGACGACGGCACGCTCGACACGCTCATTGCCAAATACTGGGGCAAGACCTCCTAATCAGGGGAATTGTATCGAAGCCCGAAAGCAGCCGTGGAAATGCGCGGCCGATTGCGGGCAGCAACCACATGAATTGATCACTGAACGCGCCCAGGTCGACCCCGATCTGGGCGCGTTCTTTCTTTGAGCGCATCCGGCGCTTCATGCCGCGGATACCGGGGGACTGACATGGACGCCATCAAGCGAATCCGGCCCAGCAATTTTGTCATTCTGATTGCCATTCCTTTCGTCGTGTATCTCTTCGCGTCGACGCCAAATTATCAGCGCTCCCTGCGGGAGATCCTTGGCATCGAGGACAATGCCGCGAGCCTGTTGGCGGTATTCCTTCTGCTTCTGGCCGCGATGCTGCTCGGTACCATCATGCCGCTGGCGCGGGCCTCCCTTCGTTTCAGCGGGCCGGAGTGGCGCCGGCTAATTTTTGCCACTGCCGCACTGAACCTAGTACTCGCTGCTTTCATTGCCGCGATTCTTGATCCCTCGACCTTCTTGAATTCGGTTGTCGCCAACAGCGTCGATCCCTTCGCCTCCGACCTGATCGAGAAAGCCGTCAAACCGCGGCGTCTTACTGCTGAAGCCCTCAACCTTTGCGTGACCGTTTTTCGCACGGGGGCATGGATCTATTTCGCCGTATCAGCCGTCCTGACCGCGGCCGCGCTCGCGTTCGGCATCCAGGGCCGTACCGCGTCCACCGGCAACATCGCCGCAACCGTCATCCTGCTGCTGAATGCCATCGGCATTGTCTACCTGGTCCTGATCATGCCCGTGGAATTCGCGTCCGGCGTATTCGTGACGCTGCGCGCGGCGATCCTGGCCTATCTGGTGGCCGCCGTTCTTGGCCTGGGCATGGCGGGACTGCAGCAGCTGAAGCCGCAGCGCTACACGATCGTCGATTCATGCCGCCGTCTGCCTTCTGATGTTTGCCGGGGCGGCGTTCTTCCTCCTGCAGGAAAAGCAGAGCTACGCATTGGTGGGCACGCTCGAGAAATCGGTGGCGATCATCAAGGATACGCCGCAAGGCCTGATCGATACCGTGCGGCGCGGCGAGTATGAAGGCGGCTCCGGGGAAACGGTGAAGATGCGGGGCGTGCTGAATGTGGAGGAGGCGCTGCAAGAGCTGGCGACGAAAGAGCGCGTCAGCGCGGCCTTTCTGCCGGAATCCGCTTTACCGGCAGATGCGCCTGTCATGTGGCGTGTGACATTCCTGCCCGAGCGATACAAGCTGCCCGGCCTCGGCCTGGCGATCATCGGCCTGTTCGTGGCGATCGTGACCTTTGGCGGCGCCATGCATTTCCGTCATCCGATGGCCATCGCGGCGGAATTCTATGTCGATACGATCCGCGGAATTCCCATCCTCGTGATCATTCTCTATGTCGGGTTCCCGCTGAGCGGGACGCTCAAGGACATGACCGACGGCGGTATCGATCTGCCGAACCTGGTGCGCGGCATTATCGCCCTGGCAATCGGCTATTCGGCTTACATGGCGGAGATCTTCCGTGCGGGAATCGAGGCCGTCCCCAAAGGCCAAGTTGAAGCGGCGCGGAGCCTGGGCCTCAAGGGCTGGCATGTCGCAAGGTTCGTGATCTTGCCGCAAGCGTTCCGCGTGATCTTGCCGCCCCTGGGAAACGAGCTGATCGCCATACTCAAGGACACCGCGCTCCTTTCAATCATTTCCGTCCGGGATGTGACGCAGCGGATGCGGGAGTTCCAGTCCGACAGTTTCCTCACCTATCCGCCATACAACACCCTGGCGATCTTCTATGTGCTGTTGACGTTGTCGGTCGCCAGCATGCTCAAGTGGAACGAACGGCGCTTCAGTGTCAGAGCCCATTGAAGATATCGGCAGCCTGACCGCGCGAGCGCGCGCGATCGGATTCCCGGCGGACTTCACCATCGGTGCGGCGACGGCGGCCTATCAAATCGAGGGCGCTGTCGCCGAGGATGGGCGGGGCGAGAGCATCTGGGATCGGTTTACTCACACCGCTGGCACGATCGCCGACGGCCGGACCGGCGATGTCGCTTGCGAGCACTATCACCGGTGGCGCGAAGACATCGCGCTGATGAAGCAGTTGAACCTCAATGCGTACCGCTTTTCCATTGCTTGGCCGCGGATCGTCCCGGAGTGTCGCGGCAGGGCGAACGAGGCGGGGCTCGGTTTCTATGACCGGCTGGTGGACGCGCTGCTGGAGGCCGGCATCGCGCCCTTCGTCACGCTCTATCACTGGGACTTGCCCCAGGTGCTGCAGGACGAGAAGGGCGGCTGGCTGCGGCGGGGCATCGTTGACGACTACCTGGCCTATGTTGATGTCATGACGCGGCGGCTCGGCGACCGGGTTAGAAACTGGACCACCTTCAACGAACTCTGGACCTTCACCTGGTGGGGTTACGCCTTCGGCGAAGACGCGCCGGGCTTGAAGCTCGGCGCCAAGGGCGCGCTGGCGGCGGGACATCATGCGCTTCTTGCCCATGGCAAGGCGGTGCCGCTGATCCGGGCGAACGTGCCGGGCGCGAAGGTCGGCATCGTGCTGGATCTCAACGCCTCGACACCGGCGAGTGGCCGGACGGGGGACATCGCGGCCACGCGCCGGTTCGATGGCTGCCAGAACCGCTGGTATCTGGATGCGCTGTTCCGCGGCGCCTATCCGGCCGACATGTTGGAGGTCTATGCCGGTCTCCTGCCGGATATCCGCGGCGGGGACATGGCGGCGATTGCCGCGCCGATCGACTATCTGGGCATCAATGTCTACCGCCGCTCCGTCATCGCCGATGGCGCCGATGTGCCGCCGGTGAATTTCACCCGGATCAAGCCGCCGGGCGTCTACACGACGATGGGCTGGGAGGTCTATCCGCCGGCGCTCTATGACATCCTGGCCTATGTGCAGGACAATTATGCGCCTGGCGACCTCTACATTACGGAGAACGGCGCGGCGTTTACCGATGATGTCGGCCCGGATGGCGCCATTGTGGATATGGAACGCGCGCGCTACATGGTGGCCCATCTGGAACAGGCCGCGCGGGCGGTCCAGGCGGGCATTCCGCTGAAAGGTTATTTCGCCTGGACGCTGATGGATAATTTCGAATGGGCCTGCGGTTTCAGCCAGCGCTTCGGGCTGATCCATGTGGACTATGAGACCCAGCGGCGCCGGATGAAGTTGAGCGGCGAAATCTTCGCCGAAATCGCCCGCGGCGTGAAACAGCCGGTTCGCCAGGCTGTGTGAACGGACAGAGATCGAGTAAGAAATGACCGGACAGCCCAAACCCACTGTCTCCGCCATGGCGGCGTTCGATAGATCGCCGCCGGCGTTTTCGGCCGCAGACCTTCAGACCATTGCCCTTGAGCGCTTCGGCCTGACGGGAGAGATTGCGCCGCTGGTCAGCGAGCGGGATCAGAATGCGCTGATAAAATCCCCTGGAGGAGACCATGTGCTGAAGATCGCCAATCTGGGCGAGGATCGCATGGCGCTGGAGTTCCAGCAGGCGGTGCTGGCGCATCTGGAAACCGTGGCGCCGGATTTGGGCGTGCCGCGGATCCGGCCGGCGAAGAGCGGCGAGGGAATCGTGACTTGGCCGTCGGCAGATGGCCGGGACGCCCATCTGGTGCGCGCGGTGAGCTTTTTGCCGGGCCGGCTGTTCAGCGCCGTGCCGCGCACGCCGGCGCTGCTGGAAAGTCTCGGCCGATTCATGGGCCGGCTGTCGCGGGCGCTGCAGGGCTTCGGCCATGGGGCGGCGCACCGCCCCGATTTCCTGTGGAACCTGGACAATGCCGAGGCATGCCGCGGCTATATCGCCGACATCGCCAAGGCCGAGGACCGGGCGCTGGTGGAGCGGGTGTTCGTCCGCTACCAGGCGCAGGTGAAGCCGCGCCTGCCGCGGCTGCGCGCCGCCGTGATCCATCATGACGCAAACGACAACAACATCATCGTCGATGCGGCCGATGCCGCCAAAGTCACCGGCCTGATCGATTTCGGCGACATGCTCTTCGGCCGACAGATCAACGAGCTGGCCGTCACGCTCGCCTATGCGTTGCTGGACATGCCCGATGCGATCGCGGCCGCGCGGCCGCTGATCCGCGGCTACCACGCCGAGTTCCCGCTGACGGAAGACGAGCTTGCCGTGCTGTTCGATCTCGTCGCCATGCGCCTGGCGATGAGCGTCTGCATCTCTTCGCGGCGGGCGAAGCAATATCCTGACAACGAGTATCTGCTGATCTCGCAGAAGCCGGCCTTCGAGATGCTGCGGCGGCTCGACGGGATGAATCCGCATTTCCTGCATTTCGCCGCCCGCGAAGCGGCGGGCATGACGCCGGTGCCCGCGCATGATGCCGTCGTCGCCTGGTTGAAATCGGCGGATTGCAAACCGGCGTCGGTGCTGCCGTTCGACATCGGCCGCGCCGGTCGGATCGTCATTTCGCTGCAATCTGGGTGCACCTGGCATGGAGCATGCGGCGGATCCGCACGCCTATTGGACCTGGCTGAAGGGAAAGTTGGCGGCGGAGGGCGCGTTGTACGCGCTCGGCCTCTATGGGGAAGACCGCAATTGCTATGCGGGCGAGCAGTTCAAGACCGATGCGCCGGAGATGCGCTCGGTCCATACGGGCATCGATCTTTTCATCGAGGCGGAAACGCCGTTGCATGCGCCGCTGCCGGGCCGCGTGGTCAGCGTTGTCGACAATGCCTTTGCCTTTGACTACGGACCCACCGTCATCCTGGAGCATCGCGCCGGCGCGGAGGGGCCTGCCTTCTATACGCTCTACGGCCATCTGTCGCGCCGCACGCTGGAGACGGTGGCGGCGGGCCAGACGGTCGCGGCGGGGCAGGTGATCGGTTACATCGGCGACCCCAGCGTCAACGGCAACTGGGCGCCCCATGTGCATGTGCAAATCATGACCGATCTCATGGGCAAGAGCGGCAATTTCGAGGGCGCGGGCGAGCCGAGCCGCTGGGGGATCTGGAGTTCCATCTGCCCGGATACGAATTCTGCTGCTGCGGCTCGAGGAGGCGACGTTCCGTACCGATCCGGCGCCGCCGGATCTGCTCCTCAAAAAGCGTACCGATCTGCTAGGCCCATCGCTCAGCATCAGCTACCGCAAGAAGCTGAAGATCATCAGGGGCAGGGGCGCCTATCTCTATGACCACACCGGCCGCGCCTATCTGGATTGCGTGAACAACATCTGCCATGTGGGCCACTGCCATCCCAAGGTGGTGGAGGCGCTGTCAACGCAGGCGGCGATCCTCAATACCAACACCCGCTATCTGCACGACACGATCCTGGCCTATGCCGAGCGCATCGCCGCCACCATGCCGGAGCCGCTGCGGGTGGTGTACTTCGTCTGCTCGGGGTCGGAGGCCAACGAACTGGCCCTACGGCTGGCGCGCACGGCGACAGGACGCAAGGACATCATCTCCGTCGATTGGGGCTATCACGGCAACACGCAGAACCTCGTGGACATCAGCCCCTACAAGTTCAACCGCAAGGGCGGCGCCGGAAAGCCCGAGCATGTGCATATCGCCGATCTCCCCGATCCCTATCGCGGGCCGCATAAGGGCTATGGCGAGGCGACGGGACGCGCCTATGCCCAATCGGTGGCCGATCGTATCGCCGATGTGCGGGCGCGCAGCGGCGCGGGGCCCGCCGCCTTCATCGCGGAGTTGATCTCCGGCTGCGGCGGACAGATCGTGTTCCCCGACGGTTATCTGAGCCATGCCTTCGAACTCGCGCGGGCGGCGGGCGGTCTCTGCATCGCCGACGAAGTGCAGGTGGGATTCGGCCGCGTCGGCGACGCCATGTGGGCCTATCAGCCCCAGGGCGTGACGCCCGATATCGTCACGCTGGGCAAGCCGATGGGCAATGGCCATCCGCTGGCGGCGGTGGTCACGACCCGTGCCATCGCCGAGCGCTTCGCCAACGGCATGGAGTACTTCAACTCCTTCGGCGGCAATCCGGTGTCCTGCGCCGTCGGCATGGCGGTGCTGGATGTGATCGAGCAGGAGGGCTTGCAGCGGCGGGCCTTTGAAACCGGCAACTACTTGCTGGAGCGGTTCCACGACATGCAGGCGCGCCGCGATCTGATCGGCGATGTTCGCGGCCGCGGCATGTATCAGGGCATCGAGCTGGTGCGCGACCGCGACACGCTGGAGCCCGCGACATCGGAAGCCGGCGACGTGATCAACATCCTCAGGGAACGCGGCGTGCTGCTCTCCACCGACGGGCCGTTCGACAATGTGCTCAAGCTGAAACCGCCGATCGTCTTCGGGCGCGAGGACGCCGATATACTCTGCGACGAGCTTGAAATCGCGCTGGAGCAGGTCGGCCGCGCGCGGCGGTAGCAGGAGTTTCCGAGCCTGGCGTCAAACGGATCACGCTCAACAGATGCTGACGGTCACCGGTGGGGCGCTGTTAATCTTTTCTTTGGAATTGGCGCAGCACGACAGGGGCTGTTTTCGCGCTCGGCGGCGGGACTGTCCTTGATAGACCTAAAGAATTCAGAAATTAAGAATTAACGCGTTAACAATGATTTACGGCTATTTTCTTCCGCGTCAGGCCTTACCTTTGGCCGAATATTTGTGTAAGATTTTACTCAAGTTCCGGCGCCCCACTGTGGGCAATTCACAAACGGAACATCGCGGGAGTGGAAAAGATGTTGGCTTCGATCGGGCGCAGGTCCGTAAATGACTGGAGCTTTGTGCATTCGCCAATCGCTTTCGGTCCCTTGGTGAAGCGCACAGCCGCTGCCATCGGCTGGGGCGTCGCCATCGGCGCCGGCACTATGGCGGTCGAGTTCGTCGCCATCGTCGGCGCGCTCTACGCATCGGGCATCGTCTCCCTCTAGCAGCTGCCGCGCCGGGTTGTGCGGCCGCCGCGTCCCGCTAAATTGCGGGCGCCATGGCCGCCCCATCCCAGCATTCCGCGACATTGCCGTCCCTTGCCATCGCCGCCAGCGGCCTCCTCTGGGGCCTTTGGTGGATTCCGCTGAGGCTGGTCGAAGGGGCCGGGCTTCGGGGCGCCTGGGCCAGCATAGTCATCTTCGGTCTTTGCGCACTGTTGACCTTGCCGCTGGCGCTGCGTGGCCGCTGGCCCAGCCGTTCCGAGGCTCTCAATCTCCTGATCATGGGCGTGATGTCCGGCGTGACGCTGGCGCTCTGGAACTTCGCGCTGCTGACCGGCAGCGTGGTGCGCGTCACCCTGCTGTTCTATCTGGCGCCGGTCTGGGGCACGCTGTTCGGATTCCTGTTCTTCCATTTGCCCTTGCGCGGTTTCCGCGTGCTGACCATCGCCTTTGGCTTTACCGGTGCGATCATCCTGCTGGGGTTGGAGGGGCTGGGTTCGGCGCCGCTGTCGCTGGCCGATGGCGCGGCGCTCATCTCCAGCGTCGCCTTCGCCCTGACGGCGACCTATTCGCGCAAGCTCGGGGGAGACATCACGGGCTGGCAGAAGACATTCGTATCAGGGGCGATGGGTGCGCTGTTCGCCGTTCCCTTGCTGGCGCTGCCGATCGCGGCGGGGACGCTGCCGTCGCCAGCCATCATCGGTTCTGCCGCTCACTTCCTGCTGATCTGCATGATATGGCAAGTGCTGCTCGCCTGGCTGGTCATGTGGGGCAGCGGATTCGTCGAGCCCGGCCGCGTCACGGTGCTGCTTCTGCTCGAGGTCGTCGGCGCCGCCGTCAGCGCCGCCATCCTGACCGACGAACCCTTCGGGTGGCGCGAGATCCTGGGCTGCATTTTCATCGTCGGCGCCGGCCTGATCGAGGGTTTCGACGAGATCAGGGCCAGCCGCACCGCGGCGCAGAAACCCGCCTGACGCCTCTGCTTGCCAACGGCCTTGGCACCGTGGTTTTCTGACCGAAAGAGAAAATCCGCCGAGGAGGGAGGCAAGCGTCATGGGCAAGCTGAGCCGCAGCTATGTGCATGGCGGCAGCGAGAAGCCGCTGATCGGCCAGACGTTGGGCGAATACTTCGACGCCGCCGCGCAGCGCTGGGCCGGTTGCGATGCCCTGATCGTCCGGCAGCAGAATCTGCGCTGGACCTATCGCGAGCTGCAGCAGCGGGTCGACGCCTTCGCGGCGGGATTGCTGGCGCTCGGGCTGCAGCCCGGCGACCGCATCGGCATCTGGTCGCCGAACAATTCGGAATGGGTGATCACGCAGTTCGCGACCGCCAAGGCCGGGCTGATACTCGTCAACATCAACCCGTCCTACCGCCTGGCCGAGCTGGAATATGCGCTGAACAAGGTCGGCTGCAAGGCGCTGATCACGGCCACGGCGCTGAAGAGCAGCGACTACATCGCCATGCTCAACGAATTGGCGCCGGAGCTGGCAAGCAGCCGGCCGGGCCAGTTGCGCGCGGCCAGGCTGCCGGACCTGCGCACGGTGATCCGCATCGGCGGACCGTCGCCGGGCATGCTCGCTTTCGACGATGTGCCCGCGCTCGGCACGGATGCCGAACGCCAGAGGCTGCGTCAGATCAGCGCCGAGTTGCAGTTCGACGATCCCATCAACATCCAGTTCACCAGCGGCACCACGGGTTTCCCCAAGGGTGCGACGCTGACCCATCACAACATCCTCAACAACGGCTACTTCATCGGCGAGACCATGCGCCTCACCGAAAAGGACCGCATCTGCATTCCCGTGCCGCTCTATCACTGCTTCGGCATGGTGCTGGGCAATCTCGCCTGCATCACCCATGGCGCGGCGATGGTCTATCCCGGCGAGGCGTTCGATCCCCTGGCGGTGCTGGCGGCGGTGCAGGATGAACGCTGTACTGGCCTCTATGGCGTGCCGACCATGTTCATCGCCGAGCTGGGCCATGCCGAGTTCAAGCGCTTCGATCTCTCCTCGCTGCGCACCGGCATCATGGCGGGCTCGCCTTGCCCCACCGAAGTCATGAAGCGCGTTGTCGACGAAATGCATATGAGGGACGTCACCATCTGCTATGGCATGACGGAGACCAGCCCCGTCAGCTTCCAGACCGCGGCCGACGATCCGCTGGAAAAGCGCGTCGGCAGCGTCGGCCGCATTCATCCCCATCTGGAGGTGAAGGTCGTCGACGAGGCGGGCCGCATCGTGCCGCCGGGCATGCCCGGCGAACTCTGCACCCGCGGCTATTCCGTCATGCGCGGCTATTGGAACGACGCCGACAAGACGGCCGAGGCGATCGATAGCGGGCGCTGGATGCATACCGGCGATCTGGCCACGCTGGACGAGGACGGCTATTGCAACATCGTCGGCCGGATCAAGGACATGGTGATCCGCGGCGGCGAGAACATCTATCCCCGGGAGATCGAGGAGTTCCTCTACCGGCATCCGAAAGTGCAGGATGTGCAGGTGATTGGCGTGCCCGACGCGAAATATGGCGAGGAGCTTTGCGCCTGGATCCGCCTGAAGGCCGAGCAGCAGGCGAGCCCCGAGGACATCCGCGAGTTCTGCAAGGGCCAGATCGCCCACTACAAGATCCCGCGCTACGTCAAGTTCGTCGACAGCTTCCCCATGACCGTGACCGGCAAGATCCAGAAGTACCTGATGCGGGAGCAAATGAAGCGGGAACTCGGTCTGAGCGACGAAAAAACCGCGTGATTGCCGCAGTTTCCCGGCGGGCGGTGGCTTCCGGCCGGTTGACGCTTTGCGCCGCCTGCGGTCTACTGGCCGGCAGAAATCAACGAGCGCAGACAGCGCCTAACCAGGGAGAAGAAGCTCATGGATAACAATGGCTTGATTCGCGTCCGGTCGTTCGGATCGGTGACGCGGCGCGACGTCATGAAAGGCGCCGCGGCGATGGGCGTGATGGCCGCGTCCGGCCTCGGCGCGACCGCCGCGTCGGCAAAGAGCACGGTGTCGCTGTTCGGCTGGCAGGGATATGACGAAGGTCTTCGGGTCGGCGACTTCCTCGCCAAGAACGACATCGAAGTGAACTTCACGCCAATCGGCAACAATGACGAGATCGTCACGCGGCTGGCCAGCGGCGGCGTCGGTCAGATGGACCTGGTCACGCCCTATATGGGCTACATCCCGCTGATGGTGGCGGCCGAACTGCTCGATCCCGTGGACGAGGCGCTGGTGCCGAACCTGGCGAAGGTGCCGGAAGTGTTCCGCAACGATTCCAACCTGGTCATTGACGGCGTGCGCTATGCGGTGCCGTTCACCTGGGGCTCTGGCCCGATGGCCTACGATCCAGCAGCGTTCTCGGCGCCGCCCACCTCCTGGAAAGTGATCCTCGAGGATAGCTTGAAGGGCAAGGTCGGCATGATGGACGATCCCATCGGCAACCAGATGCTCGCCGCCATCATCGCCACCGACGCCAAGGTGGCGACGGAACTGACCAAGGACCAGCTCGATCAGGCGACGGAGTTCCTGATCAAGCTGAAGAAAGATCACGTGCGCACGCTGTCGGCTTCCTGGGGTGAGTTGGCCGACGCTCTCGCGCGCAACGAGATCGTCGTCACCTTCAGCGGCGGCGAATTCCTCAAGAAGTTTGTCGCCGACAAGGGCAAGGTGATCGAGTTCACCTATCCGGAGGAAGGGACCTTCGGCTGGCTTGACAGCTATTGCATCGGCAAGAACGCGCCGAACCGCGAGGCGGCCCACAAGCTGGCCAACCAGGTGCTGGAGGTGGACGCGCAGCTTGCCTTCACCAAGAGCACGCTGCAGGGCATCGTCAATCCCGATGCGATCGCCCAGCTTCCGCCGGAACTCAAGATCTATCCCTATGACGATCTGGCGGGCTTCCAGAAGAAGGCGGCCTTCTATCCGATGCCGCCGATGGAGTCCGGCGGCGCGTACGCCTCCTGGACCGAATGGCAAGAGGCGTATCAGCGCTTCAAGGCGGCGTAACTTCCGTCTGCTGCACCGACCTCCCCTGCAACGCGGGGGAGGGTCGGGAAGGGGTGGCGGCGATGGCCGATCTTTCTGGCAAAGTTGCTGTAATCACCGGCGCGGCCTCTGGTATCGGCCGCGCCGGAGTTCGTGCTTTTGCCGCAGCCGGCGCCCAGGTCATCGTGGCCGACATCAACGAGAAGAATGGCCAGGCCGTCGTCGAGGAGACCGGCGCCGACAAGGCCGCCTTCCAAAAGGTCGATGTGCGGGACAGCCAGTCCGTGCAGCGCATGGCGGCCAATACGGTTGCCAAGTTCGGCCGGATCGACGCCCTGTTCCACAATGCCATGAACGTGCCGCTGGTGAACAAAGGCGATGGGCGGGCCACCGAACTGCCGGAGGAGACCTGGCACGAGATCGTCAATCTGGTGCTGAACGGCACGTTCTACTGCTGCAAATATGTCGGCCAGCAGATGCTGCGGCAGAAGTCGGGCTCGATCATCCTGACCGCGACCACCGACGCCCTGATCGGCCAGGCGGGGATCGACGCCTACACCGCGGCCAAGGGCGGCGTCGTGGCGTTGACCCGGTCCTTCGCCGCCGGCGTGTCGCCGGAGGGCGTGCGCGTCAATGCCATCTGTCCCGGCTTCGTCGAGACGCCTCATCAGGCGCCGTTCATGGACAATCCCGCCGAGCGCAAGAAGATCGAAGACCTGCATCTCATGGGCATTTTGCAGCCGGCGGAGATCGCCGATTTCGCCGTTTACCTCGCCAGCGACAAGGCGAAGCGGATGACCGGCGGCATCCATGTGGTCGATGCCGGCTACACCGCCTTCAAGGGTCGGATGGACATCAAGGCGGCGGTGGCGAGCTGAGATGGCCGAACGCCGCGTCATCTCGATGCAGCTCGCGCCGGCGGCGCTGATCTTCACCGGCCTGTTCGGCGCCTCCTCGCTGTTCTATTTCGTCGTCAGCTTCTGGAGCGTGAAGCTCTACAAGCTGCGCGCCGATTTCACCTTCGCGAACTACCTCAAATCGATCGAGCAGCAATGGAGCGTGCTGCTGTTCACGCTGGAGCTGTCGCTCGTCATCGGCATCGTCACCACGATCCTGGGCTTCGTCTTCGCCTACATCGTGCGGTTCAAGGCCGGCCGCCATGGTCAACTGCTGCTGTTCGCGGCGATCATCACCTTGTTCGGCGGCTATCTGATGAAGATCTATGCCTGGAAAACCATTCTGGGGAATGAAGGCGTTCTCAACACTGCCCTCGAAGCGCTGGGGTTGATCGACGCGCCGCTGACGTTCCTGTTCTACAATCCGGGCGCCGTGGTTGTGACGCTCGTACATTTTCTGCTGCCGCTCGCGATCCTACCGATCTACTCGAGCATGCGCGGCATCACCGATATCGAGATGGAGTTGGCCAGGGACTTAGGCGCCAGCGGCTGGCGCGCGCTCAGCGATATCGTCATTCCCCGCTGCCAAACCGGCCTGATCGCCGCCTTCGCCCTCTGTTTCCTGGTGTCGGTTGGCGACTATGTCACGCCCGCCTTCGTGGGCGGCACGATCAGCATGATCGGCAGCAACATCCAGGACATGTTCGGCCGCGCTCTCAATCCGCCGCTGGGCGCCGCGACCTCATTTATCATGCTCCTCGCATCCTTCGTGATCGTTCTCGTCGTCAGCGCCTCGATCAAGGCGTGGCGGCCGCGATGAACAGGACCGGCGATATCGTCTGGCGCTTTGTCGGCGGTCTCTACGTCGTCTTCCTGCTGACGCCATTGTTCCTCGTCGTGTTGTTCTCCTTCACCAACAGAGGCATCGCCGCGTTTCCCATCGACTATCCGTCGCTGCAATGGTGGCAGGCGATGCTGGATGATCCGGAATTCTGGCCGGCGCTGAAGAACAGCCTGACGATCGGGTCGACGGTCGGCGTGATCTCCGCAGTCATCGGCACGATGGCGGCGATGGGCTTGTCCCGCATCGATCCCCGGCGGGCGCAGTCGCTGACGGCGCTGCTCTGCCTGCCCTTGATGTTGCCGCCCTTGCTGCTCGCGGTTTCGCTCCGCACTTTCTATACGCAGCTCGCCGGCATTCCGCTGACGCTGGGGACGGTGATCCTCAGCCATCTGCTGTTCACGCTGCCCTTCGTGGTGCTCGTGGTCTATTCGCGGATGCGCAATTTCGACTACCGGGTGGTGGAGAGCGCCCGCGACCTCGGCGCGTCGCCGCTCCGCGCCTTCTTCACGGTGACCCTACCTATCATCCGGCCGACGGTCGTGGGCGCCGCGCTGATCGCGGTGTCGCTGTCGATCGACGATTTCATCATCACGAACTTCACGATCGGCGGCGGCGTGACGCTACCGACATTCGTTTTCGGCATGATCCGCACCTCCCTGACGCCGGCGGCCAATGCCGTGGGAACGCTCATCCTCGTGATGACGGTCGGCACCACGCTGATCGCCCTTCGACTCACGCGTTACCGGGGCTAGGGGAGTGAAAAATACCGGGTTTCGGCGGTTTTCCGCAGGACGAACCCGGTCCGGCCAACGCCTTGATATTCCAGACGGCCCCCGATGATTGCCGCATTGGCTGCCGCCCTGCTCTTCAGCCCGTTTGCGCCCAGCCGGAAATCATGTAATGGAACCCAGCATTCGTCCCACTCATCCGTCACCCTCCATGGTCGCATCCGTCACTGTCTTCGATAATTCCCAGGTGCTGGGCCGCGTCCTGGCGGCCGAGATCCTGGAGCGGATCCGTGTCGCCGGCGGCCAGGACCGTTCTTATCTGCTCGGCTGTCCGGGGGGACGCAGTTTGCGCAGCACCTACCAGTCCCTGGCGCAACTCGCCGGCAGGACCCGGCAGGACCTGTCGCGCCTCGTTATCGTCATGATGGACGAGTATCTGCATCGTCTCGCCGACGGCAGTTTCGAGAATTGTCCCGCCGATGCGCCCTATGGTTGCGCCAATTTCGCCCGGCAGGAAATCCGCGGCCAATTGAACGACGAACTGCCGCAGGAATGCTGGCTGCCGTTGGAGAATATCTGGGTGCCGGACCCCGCGGATCCCGGCGCCTATGACACCCGAATCGAATCCGCCGGCGGCATCGATCTCTTCCTGTTGGCGAGCGGCGCCTCCGACGGCCATGTCGCCTTCAATCCGCCGGGCGTGGCCATCGATAGCGGCTCCCATATCCAGGAGCTTGCGGAAGAGACCAGGCGCGACAACCTGGAGACCTTTCCCGAGTTCGGCTCTCTCGAAGTGGTGCCGAGCCACGGCGTCACCATCGGCTTGGGCACAATCCGCAAGAATTCCAAGGAAGCGGTGCTGGTCATCCACGGGTCGCACAAGAAGGCGACCGCGCGCCGCGTCTGGTCGGCCAAGGAGTTCGATCCCGCCTGGCCGGCGACGATCATCCATGCCTGCAAGAACGGGCGGATCTTCCTGGATCGCGCTGCCGCCGGCGCGTGATCGCGCGGCACTTCCCAGAGGCTGATCTTCAGCGCCGGCAATGACAGACCCAGCGAGCCACGCCATCGGCATCGATGTCGGCGGTACCAAGATCGCCGGCGGTCTCATCGACTTGGTCAGTGGCTCTGTCCGCTCGCGGCGGCATCAGCCGACTTTGCCGCAACGGGGCGGCGTTGCTATCCTCGGCGATGTGCTGACCCAGGCCGGTGAACTTACGGCCGAGGCCCGGCTGCTCGGCGTTGCATTGGCCGGCATCGGCGTCGGTCTGCCGCAATTGGTCTCGACTGATGGCCAGGTGCGAAGCGCGCATCTGTTCGACTGGCGCGATCTTCCGGCGGTCCTGTGGCTGAGTGGCATTGCCCCGGCGCGCCTTGAATCCGATGTGCGTGCGGCTGCTCGGGCAGAGGCCCGCTTCGGCGCCGGGCGGAGCCACAGAATTTTCTGCTACGTCACCATCGGTACCGGCATGAGCTATTGCCTGGTGCAGGATGGAAGGCCCTTTGAGGGTGCGCGCGGCTACGCGATTCACTTCGCGACGATGCCGCAATGGACGCGATGCAGCGCCTGCGGTGAGGTTCATGCCCCGGTGCTGGAGGAGATCGCCGCCGGGCCGGGCATTGCCGGCGCCTACGCCAAGCGCTCCGGCCGTGCAGTCGCCGATGGCGAAACCGTGCTCGCCGCCGCCGCCGCCGGCGATGCCGATGCCGCGGCGGTCATTTCCGATGCGGCAACGGCGACCGGTGCGCTGATCGGCCAGATGATCAACATGCTGGACCCGGAGGCCGTGGTCATCGGCGGCGGGCTGGGTCTCGCGGGCGGCCTCTATGGTGATCGTCTGGTCACCGCTATCCGCCAGCATGTTTTTGCCGAGGATGCGCGCCGCCTGCCGATCCTGGCCGCGGCGCTCGGTCCGGATGCCGGCATCATCGGCGCCGCGCTGGCGGCGGCGCCAGGGGAAGGCGCGCCGAGGTAGCGCAATTTCCGGAAATTGATTCAGCTAGCTTACCTGGTTATCCGGAAGACCAACTCGCGGACGCGGCGGCGTTAAGAATCCGGCATCATTCTTCCAAGACCCGCTGGTCGCCTGACGACCAGCCGACCGTCACCGGCTCGCCGACCGCGATGGCGCGCCGGCCGGCGATGTCATCGCTGTGCAGCATCACGCGCTGGCCGTTGTTCAGTTTCACGACATACTTGATGAACGATCCGAGATAGACGGCATCGGCAAGCTGGCCGTCGATCGTCACGGCGGATCCGTCGGCATCCAGTGTCAGGCGCATCTTCTCCGGCCGGACCACCAGCGTTACCGCGCCGTCGGGTCCGGCGGAGGGGAGAACCGCACCGGCGTCAAGATGGATCATGCCGTTTCGGCGCTGGCCGGAGAACACATTGGCTTCGCCGATGAAGGTGGAAACGAAACGCGTCCTCGGCGAGGCATAGACCTCCTCCGGTGTACCCTGCTGCACGATCACGCCCTGGTCCATCACGGCGATCCGGTTGGCCAGCGCCAGCGCCTCGCCCTGGTCATGGGTGACGAACACGAAGGTGCCGCCGATTTCGCTGTGGATGCGCCGCAGCTCGTCCTGCATCGCCTGCCGCAGCTTTAGATCCAGCGCCGCCAAGGGCTCATCGAGCAGCAGCACGCGCGGCCGCATGATCAGGGCCCGGGCCAGGGCGACCCGCTGCTGTTGGCCACCGGACAATTGATCGATGGACCGCTCGACGAAATCCTGCAGCCGCACCAGGGCGATGGCCTCCTCGACCCGGCGTTCGATCTCATCCTTGGGGCGTTTGGCCGTTTTCAGGCCATAGGCGATGTTCTGCCGCACGGTCATATGGGGGAACAGGCCATAGCCCTGGAACACCGTGTTGGTCGGCCGCCGCTCCGGCGACTGTGCGGTGACATCCTGGCCGTCGATCTCGATGCGGCCGGTCGTCGGCGCGACGAAACCGCCGATGATCCGCAGCAGCGTGGTCTTGCCGCAGCCCGACGGGCCGAGGATGGCGAGGAAGTCGCCGCGAAGAATGTCCAGATCTTGCTCGCGAACCGCGGTCACCGGCCCGTAGCGCTTGGAGACGCCGCTCAGGCGCACAAGCGGCGTGCCCTCGCCGATACGGCTCGAGCGTTCTTCCTGCATTCTGCTCAACACACCACGCCGCTTCTTGATTTAACTGCCGCAGCGGGCCCTTGGGATCGCTGCCCAAGAATGATTGGTCAATTCCGAGGCCATGTCCAGCAGGACCGCTGGCACGGCAATCGCATTTCCGCGTGGAGTCAGTGAATTGGCGCTGCGGAACTACTTCCCGGTAAGAAGCGGCACGACCTCGCCGACATGGGAGCCGTGGGAACCCTTGACCAGCACCACATCGCCCGGCGCCAATCCCTTCCGCAGAAGCTCCGCCAATTCCGCCACCGAGCCGGCATGGGGCGCCAACAACGACGCGGGCAGGGCACCGCGCATGGCGGTCAAGCTGTCTCCGAGCGTAAACACCCGTGCTACCTTGGAACGGATAACGGGTTCCGCGAGTTCGGCATGCAGGCGTTCGGACTCCGCACCCAGTTCCTTCATTTCACCGAGAACGGCGATGCGCCTTCCCCCAGACGGCGGCGCGATATCGGCCAGGGTCGCCAGCGCCGCCTCCATGGAAGCGGGGTTGGCATTGAAGGCGTCGTTGATGATGCGGACATCGCCTCCATTGAGCGCAACCATGGCCTCTTCCATGCGGCCATGCACGGGCGCGAAGGTCCCGAGATCCACCGCCGCCTGGCGCCAGTCGGCATCGAGAGCGAGCACGGCGGCCAACGTCGCCAGGCTGTTCATGGCCATGTGCCGGCCGGCAATCGGCAGCTGAAAGCTTTCGCGCTTGCCGTTGACGGAGACTTGAATGACGGAGCTCCTGTCCATCGGCAGCCAGTGCGTGAGCCGCACATTGGCCAGCGGGTCGGTGCCGAACGTCACCAAATTGGGAATCGAGCGCCGCTCAGCATGCTCCTTCAGCCGTCCGAACGCCGGCGAGTTCCGATTCAGGATAGCCGTGCCGCCGGGCTCGATGCCGTCGAAGATTTCCGCCTTGTGATCGATGATCGCGTCCAATGTCGGGAATTCTTCCAGATGCGCGAGTGCGATTTCCGTTATGAGGGCGATGTGCGGCCGCGCGATCTGGGACTTCTGCGACATGGCGCCGTGAGCCAGTTCGTACACGACAAATTGGGAATCGGCGGGGGTACGGGCGACGCTGAGGGCGACTCCGGGCGATGTATTCGAATTGGCTTCGGTCGCCGCAGTGCGGCCCTGGCGCATCAGGACATGGTGCAGCATTTCGCGCGTGGTCGTCTTCCCCACCGATCCGGTGACCCCGATCACCTGGCCAAACAACCGATTTCGCGAATACTGGGCAAGCCTGGTCAAGGCCAGCCTTGTATTCGGCACTTGCAGGATCGGCAGGCCCTTCGGCAGCTTGCCAGGCAGATTGTCGGACATCACCGCCGATGCGGCGTGCTGCTCGACGACCGGCAAACTGGCAATCGTATTCTTGTACTTGTTGCCCCAGGTTTCCGGATTGGTGACAACGAAGAGATCGCCCCGCTCGACGCGACTGGGAAAAAGCTCGATGCCGCGGATCCCGGAATCAGCAGGCGGATTGCCGATCCACAGGCCGCCGGTGATTTCTGCGAGAGTTTGCGCCGTCCAGAGCGGGCGATCTAATGACAACATTCCCAGCACATCGAAAATTAACAGCGAAGTCTAATGCGGCGTGATCTTGGTGGACGATGCAGAGTCCATGCCAGTGACCTTTGAGTGGCGGGAGCGCCGGCAACCGAGCCGCTCACGCTTGTGACTGCGCATATGCTGCAGTAACCAGGAAGGGGACGCGAGGTTCCGGCGCCGATGAATATTCACGTGCCGGCGTCCGGCTACCATCTGGCGGCCCTGGCGCAGCGGCGCCGGCACAGGCTACTGTCTGTCGTCATCACCCGTCAGGATCGCTGCCCAGTGGGAGTGCCGGAACTGTGACCAAGCTTGAATGCGTTCTCGACAGCAAATGCTCGCTCGGCGAAGGGCCGACCTGGCATGCGGGCGAGCAGGCGCTGTACTGGACGGATGTGCCGGCGCGTAAGCTGCATCGCTGGAACCCGGCCACCGGCGCGCACAAGACTTGGCCGACCCCGGAGATGGTCACGTCCATCGGCGTCAGGCGGAAGGGCGGCTTGATCGTTGCCAGCCTGACGGGCATCGATTTCTTCGATACGCAAACCGGCGCCATGACGCGATTCGCCGAGCCCGAGAAGGACAGGCCGAAGAACCGCTCGAACGACGGCAAATGCGACCGCCAGGGGCGCTTCTGGTACGGCACCATGATGAACAACCTGGCCGACGACGGCAGCGAGACGCCGATCACCGGCAATACCGGTGGGCTTTATCGCATCGATCCCGACGCCAAGGTTACCCGGTTCGAAGACGGCCTCGGCATCGCCAATACCTTCGCCTGGACGGCCGACAACAGGACCATGTATTTCGGCGATACCCTCGATGCGATCTACGCCTACAATTTCGACGCCGCCGCCGGCCGCGTTTCCAACAGGCGCGTCTTCGCCAAGGCGGATACGGCGAAATACGGCTTTGCCGACGGCTCCACCATCGATGCCGAAGGCTGCCTGTGGAACTGCCGATGGGATGGCGGCTGCATCATCAGATGGACGCCCGAGGGCAAGATGGACCGGGTCATCCAGATGCCCTGCCGCCGGGTGACAAGCTGCATCTTCGGCGGGCCATCGCTCGACACGCTTTACATCACCACCGTCACCTATGGGTTCAGCCCCGCGGAACTGGCTGATCAGAAGAATGCCGGCGGCATCTTCGCCCTGGATGCGGGCGTCAAGGGCCTGCCGGATGGGGATTTCGCGGGATAACGCGATACGCGCCGCGATTGTGAGCGCCGATAGTGATATGCTATCTGCGCACCATGGATGCCGCCGCCAATAACGCCGCCCTTGCGGACCTGAGCCGCTGGATCGCCGAGCGCACGCTCGCGGGCGATGCGGAAACGCGCATGCTCGAAGGCGTCTGCGAGCGGCTGGTGCGCCAGGGCATCGTCCTGAAGCGGGTGCTGGTCGGCGCCGACACCCTGCACCCCGTGCTGGAGGGGCGCGTTTTCGAGTGGCATCGGGACCAGCAGGATGTGAAGGAAGTGGAGTACGGACCAGCGACCTCGCCTGTTTCGGAGGAGAGCTGGCTGCGCAGCCCTTTTCATTATCTTTTCCAGACCGGCCAGGCCACGATCCGGCAAGTCGCCTGCCGCAGGACCCGAAGGACGATCCGATCTTTCCGATTCTGGCCGAGCTCGCGGCTGACGGTACGACCGACTATATCGCATTCTCCAACCGCCTCGGCGGCGCCCTGGTCATGGGCGAGATGGATGCCGTGTTTTCCTCCTGGACCACTGATCGTCCTGGTGGATTTTCCGATTCCGATCTCGCGGCGCTGGAATACATTGTGCCGGCGGTTGCCAGCTCGATCCTCGGCGCCTCCCTCGGCCGCATTGCCGGCACGCTGGTGGAGACCTATCTGGGCCGCGATGCCGGACGGCGCGTGTTGCGCGGCACGATCAACCGCGGCGTCGCCGAGCGGCTGCACACGGTGCTCTGGTTCAGCGACCTCAAGGGCTTCACGCGGCTGGTGGACACCGTGGCGTCGGAGCAGATCATCCCGCTGCTCAACGATTATGCCGACGCGATCGTCTCGTCGATCCACGAGCATGAGGGGCAGGTGCTGAAATTCATCGGCGACGGCTTGCTGGCCACTTTCGAGGCGCGCGATCCGGCGGCGGCCTGCGGCCGGGCGTTGGAAGCGGCGCGGGCGGCGCTGCACCGGGTCGAGACAGTGAACGCCGAACGGACGGGGCGGCAGCAGCCGATCACCGGTTTCTATCTCGCGCTGCATGTGGGCGACGTCTTCTACGGCAATATCGGCAGCGCCGAGCGGCTGGACTTTACTGTCATTGGCCCGGCCGTGAATGAGGTGTCGCGCATCGCTGGGATGAGCCGCTCCCTCGATCAGGACATTCTCCTGTCATCGGCCTTTGCGGGTGCCGCCGGCGACGCGCGCGTGCAATTGGTGTCGCTCGGCCGCTATGCGCTCCGGGGCATTGCCCGGCCGCAGGAGCTGTTCACCCTGGATCGTTCGGCCTGACCGAACCTCTCAGGCGCGATCGAGCCGGAACGGTTCCGCCGCCACTTCAGGCTTCCGCCCGGCGATCAGTGCGGCGGTCACCAGCGCCGACCCGCAAGCCAGCGTCCAGCCCAGCGGTCCGTGGCCCGTATTGAGCCAGAGATTGCGCCAGCGCGCCTGGCCCAGGATCGGCCGTCCGTCCGGCGTCATCGGCCGCAGGCCATTCCAGTATTCGACGTTCTGCGGCTTATGGTGCGGGAACAGGTCGCGGAAGCCGGCCATCAGGGTGGCGCTCCGGGCCGGGTTCGGCCGCTGGTCGAAGCCCGTGAACTCCACGGTGCCGGCCAGCCGGATTCGGTCGCCCAGCCGCGTCACCGCCATCTTGCGGCTGTAGTCGACCAGCGGCATCAGCGGCGCCTCGTTCCAGCCGTCGATGGCGAAGGTGGCGGAATAGCCCTTCACCGGCTGCACCGGAATTTTTAGGCCGAGCGGCTTTGCCAGGGCCGGGCTGTAGCTGGCGGCGGCGAGGACAAAGCCGTCGCCGGCGATCCGCCCCTTGTCGGTGACCAGCGCCGCAATGCGATCGCCATCGGTGTCCCAGCCTGCCGCCGTGGTGCCATAGCGGAAGACGGCGCCATGCTTCTGGGCCAATCCGGCGATGGCCTGCGTGAATTTATGGGCATCGCCGCTGCGGTCGCCGGGGAAGTGGATGGCGCCGGCGATCTGCGCCTGCACCGATTTCAGCGACGGCTCCAGCGCCACGGCGCCGGCGGCATCGAGGACACGGAACTCCACGCCGAGCGACGCGGTAGATCTCCGCACCCTCCTGGGCATGGGCGAAATCGGTGCGGGACCGGTACATCCGCATCGTGCCGCTGTCCAAGCGGTCATAGGCCAGGCCGGTTTCCTCGGTCAGACGGTCCAGGGCATCCCGGCTGTAGGTGGCGAGCTTGAAAACCGCCTCGGTGTTCTCCCGCCAGCGCGCCTCGCCGCAATTGCGCAGGAAGCGCAGGCCCCAGCCGATCATCGCGGGCACGGCGCCGGGCCTGAGCACGAACGGCGCGTCGTCCCGGCCCAACCCCTGCAACAGCATCGCCGGCACGCCAGGCGCCGCCCAGGGATCGGCCATGCTGGGCGTCACCAGCCCGCCGTTGGCGAAGCTGGTCTCCAACCCCGCCGCGTCCCGGCGATCCACCACCGTGACCTCATGGCCGTCGCGGGCGAGATAGTAGGCCGTCGTCGCGCCGATGACGCCGGCGCCCAGGATGACGATGCGCATGGAGGCCCCGGTTCAGCGGCGGCGGGAACGCTTGGCTGCGGCCTTCTTGCGGGCTTTCGCCTTTGGCGCCGCCTTCTTTGCCTTTGCCCCTGCTTTCTTTGCAGCCGTCCGCCGGCCGATATGGGCGTAGGCAAGGATCTCGATGCGCGCTCCCGGCACCATCAGCTGGGCGATGATCGTGGCGCGGTTCGGATAGGGCTTGTTGAAGGATCTGGCATAGACCGCGTTCATGCCCGGAAAGTCAGCGGGATCGGGCAGATAGACGATGACCTGTGTCACGTCGTTCATCGTGCCGCCGGCCGCCTGCACCGTGCGCCGCAGATTGCTAAGCGTAAGTTCGGCCTGGGCGGTGATGTCGCCTTGCTCGATCGATCCATCCTCGCGGTTAGGGATCTGAGCGGTATAGAGGATGCCGTCGGCCATCGTCGCCCATTCCAGCGGTGCGCTGACTGCCGGCAGATGTGTCTTCACTGGTTCGCGCATTGGTTCGCCCCCTTTGTTGTTCGCATTTGCGAGACGCTGGCTACATTCCTACGGCATGCGCCGTGCATAGCCGCGTCTTTTCAGGCTTTCTTGACTCCCCTCTACAAATGCCCAACAGTTGCCGGGCTGTCCAGTCACGTACAACCAGATCACAATCGGACAGTGACATAGGGAGAGGCAGAATGACGAAGATCACGATCCGCGGGGCAACGCCCTGGCGGCCTTCGCGGCGCAAGTTTCTGGCCGGCGGCGTTGCCGCGGCCACGATCATTGGGCTGCATTCCCGGCGCGGCTCCGCGCAGGAAATCAAGACGATCGAGGCGGGCAAGCTGACCATCGGCATGAACGGCGATATGCCGATGACTCAGATGAAGGACGGCAAGCTGAGCGGCACCGACGGCGAGCTGATGATCTATGTCGCCGAGAAGCTGGGCCTCGAGCCCAACATCGTGCAGATGGATTGGGCAGCTCTGATCGAAGCCACCAAGCAGGGCAAGGTCGACGTGATGCATGGCGCCATGGGCTGGATCGAGCCGCGCACCAAGATCATGAACCTCAGCGAAGCCATCTATTATTTCGGCACGCTGCTGGCGCAGAAGACGTCGAACAACTTCAGCACCTTTGCCGACATGGCGGGCCGTTCGGTCGGCACCGTCACCGGCTTCACGCTGGTGCCGGAGCTCAAGGCCGTCGAAGGCATCGGCGAGGTGAAGCTCTACGACACGTCGGATGGCGTGCTGCAGGATCTCGTCGCCGGCCGCCTGGACATGGCGATCCTCGATCCGCCGCTGGTGCAGTGGGGCATCGTCCAGCATCCGGAATGGGAGCTCAAGCAGGTCGAGCTGGCGCCCAACGTCGAGAAGTACCCGATCATGTCCACGAAATATAACGTCATCTTCGGCGTCACCAAGGAAGAGAAGGCACTCGAAGAGGCGATGAGCAAGATCATCACCGAGGACATCTGGCCGAACTGCATCAATGTGAAGACCATGGCGCAGTACGGCATGGGCGATAAATCCTGGTTCATC
The DNA here is from genome assembly GCA_963851215.1 of uncultured Alphaproteobacteria bacterium. GTDB lineage: Bacteria > Pseudomonadota > Alphaproteobacteria > Dongiales > Dongiaceae > DATKFM01. The sequence goes on along the minus strand of CAWKOG010000016.1, from coordinate 166,100 downwards.
CCGCCCGATGTCAATCCGCGCGCGGGCGTCGACCGCCCGGCCGAATACAAGTCGCCGACAGCGGCCCATTGCTTCACCTGACCGGCGTTAGCAGTGTGGGTAGGTAACCGTGGGGGCGGGCGATGAACCCGCCCCCACAACTATCCCTGTCTCTCCCATGAATCCGCTTCTCCGTATCGCCGGGCTTCATAAGAGCTTCGCCAGCCTCGAGGTGCTGTCGGGGGTCGACTTGGATGTGGCGCGGGGCGAGAAGGTTTCGATCATCGGCCCCAGCGGCTCCGGCAAGACGACCCTGCTCCGCTGCATCAACTATCTGGAGAAGCCGACATCAGGCCATATCTACATTGACGGCAATCTGATCGGCGAGAAACAGACCAATGGCGGCTATGTCCATCTCAGCGACCGCGAGCTGGCGAAGGAGCGGCAGGAGATCGGCTTCGTCTTCCAGCGCTTCAACCTGTTTCCCCATCTGACCGCCCTGGGAAATGTCACGATCGCGCCGCAAAAGGTGCTGGGCCTGTCGAAGGACGAAGCCGAACGGCGCGGCCGGGAGATGCTGGAGAAGGTCGGCCTCAGCCATAAGATCAACGAGTATCCCGAGCGCCTCTCCGGCGGCCAGCAACAGCGCGTCGCCATCGCCCGCGTGCTGGCCATGCAGCCCAAGCTGATGCTGTTCGATGAGGCCACCTCGGCGCTCGATCCTGAATTGATCGGCGAGGTGTTGCGGGTGATGCGGCAGCTCGCGGACGAGGGCCGCACCATGGTCATCGTCACCCACGAGATCCAATTCGCCGGCGAAGTCTCGGACCGCGTCGTGTTCATGGACCAGGGCAAGATCGTCGAGCAGGGACCGCCGCGCGACGTGCTGTTCAACCCGCAACAGCCGCGCACCCGCGAGTTCCTCAAGCATCTTCAGGACCGGTAGGGAGCCGACGCCGGGATGAGCCTTTTCGACGTCTTCTTGCTCAAGGGATGGTCCTATTTCATCCGGCTTCTTGTCGGGTTGCCGGAAACGGTCAAGGTAGCCATCGCCGCCCTGATCTTTGCCCTCATCTTCGGGCTCATCGTCGCGCTGTTCAGGCTGGCGCGCTGGCGGCTCATTGCGTTGGCCGGCGATCATCTATGTCGAGGCCTTTCGCGGCACGCCGGCGCTGGTGCAGTTGTTTGTCATCTATTTCGGCTTGCCGGATCTCGGATTTCAGCCGTCGCCGTTCCAGGCGGCGATCGTCGGCCTGGGACTCAATGGGGCGGCCTACATTTCCGAAGTCTACCGCGCCGGTATCGAATCCATTCACAGGGGACAGATGGAGGCGGCGCTGTCGATCGGCATGACGCCCGCGCGCGCCATGCGCTACATCATCCTGCCGCAAGCGCTCCGGACGCATGCTGCCGCCGCTGACGAATTTCGCGATCGTCCTGCTCAAGGATACGGCGCTCGTGTTTACGGTCGGCATTCTCGAAATCATGGCGATATCGCGCCAACTCGTCACCGAAACCTTGCAAAGCGGCATCATCTATCCGATGGCCGGCGTGATCTATCTCTGCATGACCATACCGATGGCGCGGCTGGCGGCGCGTCTCGAACGCGCGAAGCAGGCCTGGCAATGACACGGCAAGGGCATCTGCTGATGCTGCAGCTTCCCGAACTCTATGCCGAGAACATTCATCGGTGGCTGCCGGAACTGCTTACCTATGCGCGGCTCACGCTTCACATCGCCTGGGCGGCATTCCTGCTCGGCGTTGCAATCGGCCTGTTCTTCGCCATCCTCAGGACATCGCGCAACCAGCTCTTGCGCACTGTCGCGGGCGTCTACATCGAAATTGCGCGCGGCTTGCCGATCGTCGTCCTGCTTTACATCGTCTATTTCGTGCCGCCGCAGATATGGCCGGGCGACTGGAAATGGTTCTCGACATACTTCGGTGCGGTCATCGGCCTTGGCCTGCATGGCGGCGCCATTCTGGCGGAAATATTCCGCTCGGGCATCGAGGCCCTGCATAAGGGCCAGCGCGAGGCGGCAATCGCGCTGGGCATGACTCCGGCAAAGGCGATGCTGTACATCATCCTGCCGCAGGCTCTTCGGGTGGTGCTACCGCCGGTGACAAACTATGCGTCGGGACTGCTCAAGGATACGGCGCTTTGCTCCCTGATCGGCGCCAACGAATTGATGAACGGCGCAAAGAGCATCGCCTTTGCCGAGTATCAGCCGATGGCGATCTTTGTGCTGGCCGCGGCGATCTATTTTGTCATGAGCTATCCGCTGTCCATTGCGGCCCGATACATGGAATTGCGCATGAGTCATGGGCGATAGATCCGATACCCAAGAAGGAAAAACATGAAAATCGTCAAGCTGGAAGCCATCCCCGTCCGCATTCCCTATAAGCGTGTGGAGGCCTCATCGCTCATTGCGCGCAGCGGCGTGTGCGATGTCCTGGTCAAGGTGACCACCGAGGATGGCCTCGTGGGCTGGGGCGAATGCACCCGTGCCGCCGATACCGCTGGGATCGAGAGTGCGGTGAATGTCATGGCGCCGCTGGTGACCGGCCGCAGCGCCTGGGACAAGGAGCAGATCCACCGCGATCTCGCCATCCCGGCGCTCTGGGCGTTCCAGCCCATGACCGGCAATTTCGCCTATGCGGGCATCGACATGGCGCTGTGGGACGTCTGCGGCAAGGCGGCGAAGCAACCGCTCTATCGACTGTTCGGCGGCGCCGCGCGGGAAGAGGTCGATTATTTCTACTACATGGAATGGGGTACGCCTGCCGAGGTGGCGCGCCAGGGCCGCGACGGCCGCAAGCGCGGCTATAGCTGCTTCTATATAAAGGCCGGCGTCGACGAGAAGCGCGAGGAGGCGATGCTGGAAGCCTTGCGCGACGGCATCGGCCCCGAAGGGCGCATCCGCATCGATGTGAATCAGGCCTGGGACCGGCCGACGGCGCTGCGGCTGCTCAAGCGCTGGCATGAGAAGTTCACCATCGATTTTGCCGAGGCGCCGGTGCGCATCGATCCCATCGAAAACAATCTCGAGCTGATGAAGCTCCTGGATGTGCCGATCTGCGTGAATGAGGGCCTATGGCGGGAGGCCGACGCCTGGCGGATCATCAAGTCACGCTGCGGCCACTATCTCTGCTTCTCGCAATACTGGGTCGGCTCGCTGGCGCGCTGGCATATGCTCTGCCACGCCGCCCATCAGGAAGGCTGGCTGGTTTGCAAGCACACCCACGGCGAGTACGGCCTTGCCGCCGCGGCAGGCCAGCACATCATGCTGACCATTCCCAATGCCTGCATGGGGCACCAGCAGACGGCGCAGATGATGGAGGACGACATCCTCACCGAGCGCATCCCCATCATCGACAAACCGCGCTGGGGCCGCATCGAAAAACCCGGCCTCGGCGTCGAGGTCGACGAGGACAAGGTGGCGAAGTACCACGCCGACTACCGCAAGCATGGCGACTACCGGACCTACTCCGACAAGCTTGTGGTGCCGGCAACCGGCAAAACGAAGTCAAAGCGGAAGTAGCGGCGAGCAGAAATCCGATCGGGCATCACTCGATGAATGATGCCTTGACGCTGCCGAGTTCGCCGAAATCCATGACGATGGAATCGCCGGGGGCGATCGTCACCGGCTTGACGCAGGTGCCGGTCGTGATCACTTCGCCGGCGCGCAGGAAATCGCCCCGGCCTTGCAGATCGTTGGCGATCCAGGCCAGCGCTTCGCGGGGATCGCCCAGCACATTGGCGCCGGACCCTTCGGCGACGATCTCGCCATTCTTGCGCGCCGCGACCTTGTGGGTGGGCAGATCCGCCAGGCGCCAGACCTTCGCCTCCGGCCCGAGAATGAAATAGGCCGCGCAGCTATCGTCGGCGACCAGGCTTGGGGCGCCGATAGTGGCGAAGTCCTCGTAGCGGGAATCCGGTACTTCGATGGCGAGATGCAGCGTGTCGACGGCCGCCATCACTTCATCCAGCGTGTAGGGCTCGCCGCGGGCAGGAAGATCCTGCGCCATCTTGAAGGCGAACTCAGCTTCGGCCACGCGCATATGCAGATGCCCGGCGGGCAGCCTTGCGCCGTCGCCATGGGCAAAGCGCTTGAACAGCCGCCCCGCAAGCGGCGCATCGACGCCGATATGCTGCTGCCCGGCCTTGCTGGTGGCGGCGATCTTCCAGCCGATGGCGGCACCCTGCAGGGTCTCGAGCTCGCGCTGGATTTCATAGCCGTCGCGCAGCCGTTTCGGGCGGCAGTCCTCCGGCAAAGCCGTCAGCCGCCGCCGGTTTTCCCAGCAGGATCTGATCGTCAGCGCTGCGCGCCGGATAGCCTCACTGTCCATGCTCCCCCTGCTCTTTTCTGTTCCCCGTAGAATTAACCAAATGGGCCGGCCGGGAAAGCCCGATTGCATGGCTTCAAATCTGATAAGTCACGGCAATCCCGCGCGGCTGCCCGAAATCTCTTCGGTCCCGCGTAAACCAAGTTTCGTAAGGATGCGCTGGGTGCGGAAAAGAATCCGCTGGGAATGAGGCCGGCGTCACACCGCGATCTTCGACCCGACACTATTTCTTAAGCCGTTAATGGTGCCATGGACGTGAGTTCGGCGGATCCCGCAAAACGGCCTCGGCCGGCAGAGCGATCGGATCGAGGAGAAGCGATCATGTTGACGAAAGCATTGATTCTGTCTGTCGCGATTGTTGCGGCGCTGAGCCTGCCGGCGAGCGCCGGCGGCCCCGGTGCCGATGACCGCGGCACGCGGACAGTCCTGCAGCGCGGCGGCTGGGACGGCAACGGCCCAGACATGCTGGGCACGGCCGCGGATGACCGTGGCACGCACGTGTACCGCCGCGGCGGTTGGGACGCAAACGGACCGGCGGTCACCGGCGCGAGCGATCAAGTTCCGCTGGCGGAGTTGAATCTCGAGGGATTGAGCGTCGACTCCATCGAACTGCCTGAGGCCGAAGCGCAGGCCGTCATGCAGCGCTAGGGGCGAGCCGGCATCAAGTTCTAGCGCGGGAGCCCTAACGGGCTTCTTTTGCTTTTCCCGGCTATCGCATCGATTATCGCCGGCCGAGCGCCATGAATCGCCGAACCTGCATTTTTCTGTTTGCTGCCATCCTGTCCGCTTCGGCCACCGGTGGCCCTTGGCCTGCAGCAGCGGACGACGCGCCCAGTGCGGCTCCCCGCATCGAGGTCACCGACGCCAGGATCCGCGTCATCAAGCCCGACGGCAGCATCTTGCGTGGCGCCGATCTGGTCGGCCTGATCTTGCACCTGCGCAATGGCCAGGGAGACCCGATCGATATCCGGATTGATTCCGTCACGCTGCCGGCCGGCAAGCCCGATGCCGGGGTCGAGCTCTATGGCCTCTCGCACTGGGGCGCCGGCAGCACGGGCTGGATACCGCTGTGCAAGCCCGGCGCCGATGGCCGAGCCCTCGGATTTCCACTGCCGGGCGCGACACCCACCGACGAGGAGACACCGGTTTCCGGTGGCGAGTTCTCGATCACCTGCACAGCGGGCGCCCGTGGCAAATGCGTCATGCTGGGCTACCGGCCTTGGGCGGTGGCGGAGGATGGGCAATCCCTTCGGCCGTACTTCGCCGCCTGCATCCGCATGATGCGGGCGGATTACTGCGGCGACGGCAGGCCGCATACGCGCCCTGGCGTCCAGGTCGACATGTGGGATCGCGCCGGCGTCCAAACGGCGCAGACGAGTCTGCCGTTCGAAGCCGCTTGGGGAGCCGAGGGAGCGGTTTGCATGAAGCGGCCGCGTGTTGCCGATGCCGCAACCCTGGCCGATGTGCAGAGCGCCTGTCCGCGGCTCGCCGCTCACGCCGATGATTGCGAGTCCTGGTCGCAGCTCCCGGCGAACGGCGCCCTGCTGTGGAACCGTTCGCCGGCGGAGAACTGAAGTACCGCGGGACTACGCGACTCTGGAAAGAGTGAAATCGAAGCGGAAGTCGGAGTGAGTGGCGGATAAGCATGGTTAACTTGCCACGTTCCCAACTTACGCCAGCGCCCATGTTTCACTCATGAAACACTGTTGGCCTTGCGGCCAATCCTAACAGCGCACTTTCTGCATTGCGCAATCCGACAGAACGGCATGCCGCCGTAGAGCAACCATGGTAGAATACCGGTCGTAAACGGCGGCACAGCAAAACAAGATCGCCGTGATGGGATGGAAGACGGACCGATGTCATTGCCCGTGGCCATGGGACGCTTGGTGGTGCTGGCGGTTCTCTGCATCGCCGTCGTCTTGTTCCAGGTGACTCCCGCCGCCGCCGAGAAGGAGGCGGGCGACGCTGCCTTCGATGCCAGTGACTATGCGAAGGCCTTCACCGAGTTGCTGCCGGAAGCGCAACGCGGCCACCGGCGCAGCCAGTACCGCATTGGCTGGATGTATCTGAACGGCAAGGGGACGGCGGCAAATCAGGCCAAGGCGATGTTCTGGCTCACCAAGTCCGCCGAGCAGAATTACCCGCGCGCGCAAGCCGAACTGGGCGAGATTTTCACCGAAGGCCGCGGCGTGAAAGCCAATGCGGAGCAGGGCGCGAAGTGGCTTCGCCTCGCCGCCGTCAGCGGCGACGACGACGCCATGTATCAGCTCGGCGATCTCTATCTCAAAGGCAAGGGTGTCCCTAGGGACGAGAAGCAAGCCGCCATCTGGTATCGCAAGGCGGCGGATAACGGCGAGGCGGCCGCGGCGCAACGGCTGGGGCGGTTGTATCGCGACGGGATCGGCGTGCCGCGCAACGATTCCGAGGCCGTCAAGTGGTTCAAACTCGCCGCCGACAAGGGCAACAAGAACGGCCAGTACTATCTGGCGAAGATGCTGCAGCAGGGCAACGGCGCGCCGAAGGACGCCGCGAAGGCAAAGGCGCTATTCGAGCTTGCGGCAGGCGATGGCCACCGCGATGCCCAGGTCGCGCTCGGCGAGATCTACAGCGGCGATGAGGGCGGCACGAAGGATTTTGCCAAGGCGCTGATCTGGTTCAAGAAGGCCGCCGCCGACGGCAGCAGCACCGCCGCTTACCGGCTCGGCCTGATGTATCGCGATGGCCTCGCGGTCAAGCGCGACTACGGTGTCGCGGTCAATCAGTTCCGCAGCGCGGCGGAGCATGGCCACGCCCGCGCCATGCATGCGCTGGCGCAGATGTATGCCAAGGGTCTCGGCGTCAAGAAGGATACGGCGGAGGCCAAGCGCTGGACCGAGCTTGCCGCGAAGAACGGCTACAAGGACTGACCGTTTCCCGTCAGGGCGTGCGCTTCTCCAGCACCCGCAGCAACTCGTCGACCTTCTCGAACTGCGCGTCGCGATTGCCGCTTTCGATCGCGCCATGGACGCAATGCTGCACATGGTCGCGCAGGATTTCGTCCTCCACCTTGCGCAGCGCAGCCCGCACCGCCTGGATCTGCGTCAGCACATCGATGCAATAGCGGTCGTCCTCGATCATCCTGGCGATGCCCCGCACCTGGCCCTCGATGCGGTTCAGGCGGCTGCGGCAAGCTGTCTGCGTCTTCGCTTTCATCTTGCAACTATACCCCCGTAGGGTATATGTGTCAAATCCTGCCATCGTCCCGAAATTGAAGGCACGACAGTGCTGGCAATCTGCAATCCAGGAATCGCATGAGTCTTCAGCAGTCACCCGAACCGGCAGCGGCCATCGATCCCGTCTGCGGCATGACCGTGGATCCAGTGACGGCGGTGCATCGGCATCTCTATGAAGGCCAGGACTACTACTTCTGCAGCGCCTCCTGCCTGAAACGGTTCAGCGCAGATCCCGGGAAGTTCCTCGGCGCGAAGCCCGCTACCGTCAGCCACGGCCATGCCGCTCACCGGGCTTCCAAGGCAAGCCCCGCCTCTGCCGATGCGATCTACACCTGCCCCATGCATCCGGAGATCCGCCAGGTCGGGCCGGGTAGCTGCCCGATCTGCGGCATGGCGCTGGAGCCTGTCGATGCCACCGCTGCCGATGCGCCGAATCCGGAACTGGCGGACATGTCCAGGCGCTTCTGGATCGGCGGCTTGCTGACCTTGCCGCTGCTGATCCTGGCGATGGGGCCGCATTTCTTCGGCTTTCCGTCCCACGAGCAAGTGGCGCCGCAGCTCTCCAACTGGCTGCAGCTTCTGCTGTCGGCGCCCGTTGTGCTCTGGGCCGGCTGGCCGTTCTTCGAGCGCGGCTGGCGATCGCTGATCAGCCGCAACCTCAACATGTTCACGCTGATCGCCATCGGCACCGGCGCCGCCTTTCTCTACAGCCTGGCCGCCACCGCCGCGCCCGGCCTGTTCCCGCCGGAAATGCGCGGGCATGATGGCGCGGTCGGCGTCTATTTCGAGGCGGCCGCCGTGATCGTGGTGCTCGTTCTCCTCGGGCAAGTGCTGGAACTCCGTGCCCGCGCGCGCACCGGCAGCGCCATCCGCGCGTTGCTTGACTTGGCGCCGAAGCAGGCGCGCCGCATCGGCGCTGATGGAACGGAAACCGACGTGCCGCTGGAATCTGTCATCGTCGGCGACCGCCTGCGCCTCCGCCCGGGCGAGAAGGTGCCGGTGGATGCCCTGGTGATCGAAGGCCAAGGGCTGGTCGATGAATCCATGGTCACCGGCGAATCCGTGCCGATCGCCAAGGCGCCCGGCGACAAGGTGATCGGCGGTACCCTCAATGGCACCGGCACGCTGATCCTGCGCGCCGAGAAGGTCGGCAGCGACACGCTGCTGGCCCGCATCGTGCAGATGGTCGGCGAAGCGCAACGCAGCCGGGCGCCGATCCAGGGGCTGGCCGACAAAGTCTCGGCCTGGTTCGTCCCCGCCGTCATCGCCGTAGCCATTGCCGCTTTCCTCGTCTGGTTCGCGGTTGGGCCGGAGCCGCGCCTGGCCTATGGGCTGATCGCCGCCGTCAGCGTGCTGATCATCGCCTGTCCCTGCGCGCTTGGCCTCGCCACGCCGATGTCGATCATGGTCGGCGTCGGCCGCGGCGCCCAGGCGGGACTGCTGGTGCGCAGCGCCGAAGCGCTGGAGCGGCTGGAGCGTGTGACGACTCTGGTGGTCGACAAGACTGGCACGCTGACCGAAGGCCGCCCGCGGGTGATTGAAATTTCCGCCCAGCCGGGCACCGACGAAGCCACCCTGTTGCGCTTCGCCGCGGCGCTGGAGCAGGGCAGCGAGCATCCCCTGGCCGCCGCCGTCATCGCCGAGGCCAAGGTTCGCAAGCTGCCGCGCGCCGTGGCATCCGATTTCAGTGCCATCACCGGCCAGGGCGTCACCGGCCGTGCCGGTGGCCGGCCCGTGGCCATCGGCAACGCCATGCTGATGCAGACGGTCGGCGCCGACATCGCGCCAGCCGCGGCCAAGGCCGAGGAGCTGCGGGCGCGCGGCGCGTCGGTGGTCTATGCCGCCATCGACGGCGCGTTCGCCGGTCTCATCGCTGTCGCCGATCCGATCAAGCCGTCCGCCGCCGCCGCCGTCAGCGCTCTCACCGCCGAAGGCGTGCGGCTGGTCATGCTGACAGGCGATCACCGCACTACGGCCGAAGCGGTGGCGCGCCAGCTCGGCATCGCCGAGGTGCAGGCCGGCGTGCTGCCTCAGGACAAGGGCGCCCATGTGCGGGAGCTGCGCGCCGCGGGCCAGATCGTCGCCATGGCCGGTGACGGCGTGAACGACGCGCCCGCCCTGGCCGAAGCCGATGTGGGCATCGCCATGGGCACCGGCACCGACGTCGCCATCGAGAGCGCCGGGATCACCCTGCTGAAAGGCGACCTCGCGGCGCTGGTGCGCGCCCGGCATCTGTCCCGCGCCGTCATGGCCAACATCCGGCAGAACCTGTTCCTCGCCTTCGTCTATAATGCGCTGGGCGTGCCGATCGCGGCCGGCGTGCTCTATCCGGTCTTTGGGCTGCTGCTCAGCCCGATGGTCGCCGCCGCCGCCATGAGCCTGAGTTCCGTCTCGGTGATCGCCAACGCGCTCCGCCTGCGCGCGGTGAAGCTGTAGGAGGCCCCGATGAACTTCTCGCGTCGCAAGCTTCTCACGGGCGGTGCAGCATTCGGCGCCATGGCTGCATGGCCGACAATGACTACGGCCGCACTGGCCGGTTTCACGCTGCGCGTCGTCAAACGCAACATCGAAGTCAACGGCCGCGCTGCCTCGGTCTTCGGCATTCAGCAGCCTGACGGAACTGCGGGCTTGAAGCTCATTCATGGCATGTCTTTCGGTATGCGCCTGGAAAACCAGTCAGACGAGGAAACGCTGGTGCATTGGCACGGCCTGGCGCCGCCGCCGGAGCAGGACGGCGTGCCCGGCCTGTCTCAGTCACTACTCGCGCCCGGCGCCGCCTATGAATATGGATTTCCGCTGCGGCGGCCTGGCACTTTCTGGATGCATTCGCACTACGGACTGCAAGAGCAACAACTCCTCGCAGCACCGCTGATCGTCAATGATCCGATCGACTTCTTCACGGGCCTGACCGACGTCGTGATCATGCTGCATGACTTCACATTCCGCGATCCGCAGGAGATCTATGCCGAGCTCACCCACGGCGGCATGATGATGGACCACAGCGCCATGGGCGAGGGGATGGACATGGGCGAAGGCGGCATGTCCGGCATGGATCGCGGTGCGATGCCCATGGGCATGGCCCACCTCAACGATGTGGAGTTCGACGCCTATCTCGCCAACGATCGCACGCTGGACGATCCGGAAATCGTTGCCGTGGAGCCGAATCGCGGTGTGCGCCTGCGCATCATCAACGCTTCGGCCTCGACCAACTTCTGGATCGATCTCGGGGCGCTCAAAGGGGTATTGCTGGCGGTTGACGGATCCGACTGCCTCGCCGCCGATGGCAGCGGCACGCCCGCTGGCCGGTGGTTCCCGCTCGCGATGTCGCAACGGATCGATATCGGCCTCTGCATCACCTGCCGCCCGGCGCCCATCCGATCCTGGCGCAGCGCGAAGGCGACACGGCGCGGACTGGCATCATCTCTGGCAACGCCGAGGCGCCGCGATCGCCCGCGTGCCGAGCGCGCGCCGCCGAACCGGCGCCGGCGCTGACCCTCGATCTCGAGCGCAGCCTCACGCCGCGCACGGCGCAGATCGCCCGCGCCGCGGACCGCCGCCTGACGCTCGATCTCACGGGCTCGATGATGGGCTACGTCTGGGGTTTGAACGGCCGCAAATACGGTTCACACCAGCCGCTGACCGTGCGCCAGAACGAGCGCGTCGAGATTGAGATGGTGAACCGCACGGACATGTCCCACCCCATGCATCTCCACGGTCACACTTTCCAGGTGGTGGAGATTGATGGCCAACGGATCGACGGTCCGATGCGCGACACCGTGCTGGTTCCCGTGAACGGCCGCGTCGCCATCGCCTTCGATGCCGACAATCCAGGCCGCTGGGCATTCCACTGCCATAACCTCTATCACATGGCCGCCGGCATGATGACGACGCTGGAATACGAGGCCTGATGCAGAGTTTGACTCAACGTCGCCTCGCCACACGAAGTGGGGAGAGGCAGGTGCATCCGCGTTCAGCGGATGGCACCGGTGAGGGGCGGCGCCGATGCTGGCGCGCACATATGCGTGGCCGCCATGTGTGAGGCAGTTTTTGGCATTTCTGCGTCTGACCCTCACCCGCGCAACATTCGCTGGACGCGATTGCACACCCTCTCCCGCTGCGCGGGCGAGGGGACAGAGTAAGGTGAGAGCGAAAACGAAGCTTCTGCGGCTTTTCCGCCCTTGTGACGGTCGTCACGTTTCCGCCAATCGCCGTTAACCGATAGAACCCTCCGCTGACCACCGCCGACCCATGGCTATCGGGCGACAAGTAGCCTTGTCCGCCTTCAACGATAGGAGGATAGCCATGCGTGGTACTCGTATTTCCATGATTGCCCTTGCCGCGGCGATGATGCTCGGCCTCGGTTCGGCCGCCCACGGCGAAAGCCTGGTGCTGAAGCGCGATACCGGCGTGAAGCCGGTTCTGGCCGCCGCACCGTCAGCCGGCTCGACCGCCGCGCCTTCAGGCGCCACCAAGCTCGGCGCGCCGAAGAGCCAGAAGGCCGACTTGGTGATCCTGCCGTTCTACAACAATCCGAACGGCCTGCCGGAAGGCTTCCCCACCGAGAGCTTCTGCGTGAAGAAAGCCAGCGGCGGGGCGCCGAACCAGATCAAGTTCATCATCCGCAACACCGGCAATGCGCCGAGCGGCAACTTCCAGTGGGTGCCCCTATTCCCGACCGCGGGCGCTGCGCCGGCCATGGTGCAGGTCTCGCTGGCGCCCGGCGCGCAGAAGATCGTCACCCAGAATCTGCCGGCCAATTGCTACACCCCCGGCTTCTCCGGCATCTGCCAGTTTTCGATCGACCTGGACACGCATAACGAGGTCGCGGAAACCAACGAAGCCAACAACGACGATGACAGCTTCTGCGCCAGCCCGGCCGGCTAAGCCACAGTCACCGGTGCCTCTGTTCCCTCCACAAACTTGCGGCGGCGCTTCCGGGCGCCGCCGTTTTTATTCTTCCGGGCGCTTGGCGTAGGGCGTGCCGTCCTTGTGCAGATAGCACTCTTCATCGCCGACCCAGCGCACCATCATGTCGATGTCGGAATAGTCAACTTCGTCGGCCGCGGTGCGGTCGCCGACCTCCAGCAGGATCACGTCGCGATCGCTGCGATTGACCAGATGGTGCCCATCGCCGGTCCCGGCCGGGAAGCCGGCGGCCATGCCCGCGGTCAGCAGCTGCTCGCCGCCATCGGTTACCAGAACTGCTTCGCCCGATACCACGAACACGAACTCGTCCTGCTTCGTATGCCAGTGCCGCTGCGACGAGATGCTGCCCGGCGGGAGCCGCATCAGGTTGACGCCGAAATTCTTCAGGCCAACCGCATCGCCGATCCGCCGCCGCTCGCGCTTCGCCGGGTCCTTGTCATGCGGCGGCGGGTAATCGCTGCCGACAAGCGGTTTGACGGTCTGGGGATCGAGCGCCGGTAGTTTCAAACTTTGCTTATTCATGACGGGCGGTTCTTTCAGTTATAGGATTGTTGGCACGCGGAGCCGCGAAGACGCGGAGGAGAAAGGTAACGATGCGTTCATCTGTGGCTAGCCCTGCTTGCCTTCTTCTCCGCGTCTTCGCGCCTCCGCGTGACTCTACTTCATACCCCGCGCGCCGCCTTCACAGGCGCTTCCCCCGGGAGCGGGACGAACTCGCCATTGTCCAGATCGGGCAGTTTCATTCGCCCGGCACGCCAGTCGGCCTTGGCCTGTTCAATGCGCGCTTTCGATGACGATACGAAGTTCCAGTCGATGAACCGCTCGCCCACCGGCTCGCCGCCCAGCAGCATGATGGTCGCCGCCGTTACACCCGTGAATGTCACCGCCGATCCGGCCGGAAACACCAGCATGCGCCCGGCTTCGTAGACGCGGCCCTCTACCTCAACCGATCCCGTGACGATAAAGGCTGCCCGCTCCGGATACTCCGCCGGCAGCTCCGCCTTCGCGTCCGGCTGCAATTGCCAATGCAAATAGAACAGCGGCGAATGAGTCTTCACTGCCGCCTTGGCGCCGAACGCCTCGCCCGCGATCAATCGCGCCCATAGCCCTTGGCTCTCATAGGTCGGCAGGTCCGGAGCACCATGATGGAAAAACGCCGGCGCGGTATCTTCGTCTTCCTTCGGCAAAGCCACCCAAGCCTGCAAGCCATGGATCGGCCCGCCACTACGACGTGCGGCCTCGAAGCGCTCGGAATGGGTGATCCCGCGGCCCGCGGTCATCCAGTTCACCTCGCCCGGCAGGATCGCCTGTTCGGAGCCGACGCTGTCCCGATGCATGATCTCGCCCGCAAGCAAATAGGTCACCGTGGAGAGCCCGATATGGGGATGAGGCCGCACATCAACGCTGCGCGGGATGTTGGGCGGAAAATCCACCGGCCCGAGATGATCGAAGAAAATGAACGGCCCCACCATCCGCCGCTTCGCGTAGGGCAGTACCCGCGCCACCTCAAACCCGCCGAGATCGCGCCGCCTGGGTTCGATAATGAGGTCGGGCATGAAAGATCCTCCCAAGTCAGAATCGCTGCACCTCACCGTTAGCCGATCTCGCCCACCGGCTCAATCACGGCTTCGCAATAGAGATTGGAACTTGGAAGAGATCGCGCTCTAGTCGCGCCCGGCCCTCATGACCGGCTGCGTGCGCTGTCGCAGGGGATGCGACGCCACGCGGAAGTTTGGCCTACGACTTCGCCAGCGCTCGCTCCCTTATCTGGCTCAGGCTGATGCGCGGACTTATCGCCTCGGGATCCAGCTTGATCTCAATCAGCGCGGGCTTGCCGCTCTTGACCGCGGCCTCGAAAGCGGCGGCAAAGTCGGCGGTCTTCCCCACTGTGGCGCCATGGGCACCATAGGCGCGGGCCAGGGCGGCGAAATCCGGATTGACCAGGCCGGTGCCGCTCTCCCGTCCGGGATATTCCCGCTCCTGGTGGGCGCGGATGGTGCCGTACATGCCGTTGTTGACGACGATGAAGATGACACCCAGTCCGTACTGCACGGCCGTGGCCAACTCCTGGCCGTTCATCAGGAAGCAGCCGTCGCCGGCGAAGCTCACGACGGTGCGCGTGGGATGCACGGCCTTCGCCGCTATCGCCGCCGGCACGCCGTAGCCCATGGAGCCGGCGGTGGGCGCAAGCTGGGTGCGGAATTTCCGGTATTGATGGAAGCGGTGGACCCAGGTGGTGTAGTTGCCGGCGCCGTTGGTGATGATGGCGTCGGTGGGTAGGCGCTCCTGCAACCAGGCGACGATCTCCGCCATCTGCATCGGCCCCGGCGATTGGGTCGGCTTCAGCGTGGCGAGGTAGTCGGCATGGGCGGCCTTGGACCAGTCGCGCCAGGCGGTGGATTCCACCGGCTGCAGCCCTCTCGCCGCCGCCGCGAACGGCACCATGCCGGCATTGATCGGCAGCGTCGCCTGATACACGCGGCCCAACTCCTCGGCCCCGCCATGGACATGGATCAGCGTCTGCTGCGGCACCGGCACCTTCAGCAGGGTGTAGCCGCTGGTGGTCATCTCCCCCAGCCGCGCACCCACCACCAGCAACAGATCGGCATTCTTCACCCGCTCGCCCAGCGCCGGATCGATGCCGATGCCCACATGGCCGGCATAGTTGGGATGGCTGTTGTCGAACAGATCCTGGCAGCGGAACGAGGTGCCCACCGGCAGATGATTGGCCTCGGCGAACATCCTGATGTTGTCCACCGCCGCTGCCGTCCAGCCGCCGCCGCCGAGGATCATCAGCGGCTGGCGCGCATGGCTCAGAAGCCCGCGCATGGCCTCCAGATCGGCGACGCCGGGATAGGGCTGCACGATCTTGTAGGGCGCCACGTCCTCCGCCTCGGCATGGTCGGTCAGCATGTCTTCGGGCAGGGCGATCACCACAGGGCCGGGCCGGCCGGAAACGGCGCGGTGGAAAGCCTGGCTGACCAGCTCGGGGATGCGCGCGGCGTCGTCGATCTGCGCCACCCATTTGGCCATCGGCCCGAACATGCGGCGGAAATCCACCTCCTGGAACGCCTCGCGCTCCACCTGGTCCCGGGCCACCTGGCCGATGAACAGGATCATGGGCGACGAATCCTGGTACGCGGTGTGGACGCCGATGGAGGCGTTGGTGGCGCCCGGCCCGCGGGTGACGAAGCAGATGCCCGGCCGCCCGGTGAGCTTGCCGTAGGCTTCGGCCATGAAGGCGGCGCCGCCTTCCTGGCGGCAGGTGAGCAGCCGGATCTGGTTGCGCGCGTCGTGGAGCGCGTCCAGCACGGCCAGATAGCTCTCGCCGGGAACGCAAAAAGCATGGTCGACGCCATGGATCTTCAGCTGGTCAACCAGGATTTGCCCGCCGCTGCGGGCCTGGGAACGCTTGGGCATGGGAGGGAGATTACGCGGAAAGGGACGGGGAAGGACAGGCCGGGAAAATTAACCTCCGGGCGGCAAGATGGCCAGCGCCTCCCCGCGCCTTGTCAGGCCAGGGGGAGCGATGCTCTGCTGACGGTATGGGAATCCAAATGATGGACCTTGGAAGGAATGCCGCCCGGTTCGCGACCTTGGCTGCCGTGCTCCTGCTATTGCCGGCCGGCATGGCGCGCGCCGATCTGGATGGCGCCATCAACGACTACTACGCCGCCAACTACGACGCGGCCGCCCAAGAGTTCCAGCGCCTCGCCGATGCCGGCGACAACGAAGCCCAGCTCTGGCTGGGTTACGTCTACACGACAGGCGAAGGCGTTCCCCAGAACTACGGCGAAGCGCAACGTTGGTATGAGCGGTCGGTCGACAACGGCAATGCCAAAGCGCTGTCCTTCATCGGCGACCTCTACTACTACGGCCAGGGCCCGGAAAAGGATTTGGTGACGGCCGCCCGCTATTACCGCCGTAGCGCCAATCTCGGCGACGGCGACGGGCTGTTCAATCTCGGCTATGTCCATGAATACGGCGAGGGCGTGCCCAAGGATCTGGAAAAGGCGGCCGGGCTGTACCGGACTGCATCGGAGCAGGGCTCGTCCCGGGCGCAGACCCGCCTCGGCTATCTCTACGAGCAAGGCATCGGCGTGCCCCAGGATTACGCCCAGGCCCAGTACTGGTACCGAAAGTCCGCCGACCAGAGCGAGACCGACGCGGAGGCCAGCCTGGCCTGGCTGCTGCTACAGGGATATGGCGGGCCGAAGGATTTTGACGAGGCGCTGCGGCTGTTCCGGCTGGCGGCCGAGAAGGGGAGCGCCAGCGCCCAGAACGGCATGGGCTATGCCTACGAGTTCGGCTACGGCGTCGCCCAGGATTACCTGGCGGCGGCCGACTGGTACCGCCAGGCCGCCGAGCGGGACTTCGCCATTGCCCAGTACAATCTGGCATTGCTGTACGAAAACGGCCGTGGCGTGCCGCAGGATCTGGATGAGGCACGCCGCTGGTATCAGAAGGCCGCCGATCTGGGCGACACCGATTCGAAGGCGGCGCTGGATCGGCTCGCGCAATGAATGTGGAGCGCCGCTAGCGCTTGCGTAGCGGCACCACCAC
Source organism: uncultured Alphaproteobacteria bacterium (assembly GCA_963851215.1). GTDB lineage: Bacteria > Pseudomonadota > Alphaproteobacteria > Dongiales > Dongiaceae > DATKFM01. Next base: position 149,076 of record CAWKOG010000016.1, on the reverse strand, counting down.
CGAGGCTTCGTCCCGCGCCTGTTTCGGTTGTTCGGCGGCTTGATGGATCGTATTGCCGCTGCGGCCGGCCGCGCTGGCTACGCCACGGCGGCGAACCGACCTCCAAGGGCTGATCGTGCCCTTGAAACCGGCCAAAGCCCCCGGCGACAGTTCGCGCACCTGCAGCCGCTCCGGCGTCTTTTCCCGCGGCATCACCAGCCCGTGGGCAGTCGCCGGGTGGAAGCCGAATTGCCGGTAGTAATCCAGGTCGCCCACCAGCACGACTAGCTTGTGGCCGGCCAGCATGGCCCAATCCAGGGTCTGCGCCACCAGCGTGCGGCCGATGCCTTCGCCGCGCCGCTCGGGATTGACCGCCAGCGGCCCCAGCAGCAGCGCCGGCAGGCCCGTGCTGCCGATGCGCACCGGCCAATAGCGGATCGCGCCGACGATCTCGCCGCCCTTGTCCATGTCGCGGGCGACCTTGCAGAGCTCGCCGATCGGCTTCACGCCATGGCGGTAGCGGTAGGACGCCTTCGCCATGCGGTCGCTGCCGAAGGCGACGTCCAACAGGACTTCGATAGCGCCGGCATCTTCCGGCTGTTCGGGAGAAATTGTGATCATGACCTATGCCTCATTCCGCTTGGTGTCAGGTGAAGAGCCAGCGGCGCCAGCCGCTGTCCACCTGAGGCATCGTCAATGTCGGGAAGTTTCCCTTTCGGGGAGTGGTCTTCGGACAGTGAGCGCGCTTCAACGGACTCAGCAGCTCGCGCCGCGGGTTCGCGCGGCTCGGCGTCGTCGGTTGGCGGGGGCGAAGCTCACATTCCACACTCCTGTACGGCGCATATGAATGGTGATGCGCGATGCGGATGTCAATAGCCCTAGGGGGTAAAGGAAGGCTTAACCCGTAAGCGCAATTCGCCGATGTCAGATCGGCGGGCGCTTGTCGGCCCAGGGTCGCGCCTGCTCCAGCGCCTTGCCGATGCCGAGAACGCTGTCGTCTCGGAACCGGCGCCCGACGATCTGCATGCCGATCGGCAAGCCGCTCTTGGACCAGCCGGCAGGCACCGAAAGCACGGGGCAGATGCCGAACAGATTGAACTGCCCCGTCATGTCCAGCCCGTGATAGCGCCCGTCGCCGTGGTCCTTGTAATAGATCGAGTCGTCCTCCTCCACCGGCCGCGCCGTCACGCGCATGGTTGGGCAGAGGAGCGCGTCGTACTTGGTCAGGATCGGATGCAGCTGGCGCCACCACGCGGTGCGCTCGATCTCCAGCCGCTTATAGTCGCGGGCGGAGATGCGGTTGCCCGCCTCGATCAGCGCCACCACATGGGGGTCCATCTTTTCCCGGTATTTCTCCAGTGTGTGGCCGAAATACGCTGCCATGAAGACCTGCCAGTATTCCACCCAGGCATCGGCGATGCGGCGCGTCCAGGGCAGGGCGACTTCCTCGACGATGGCGCCCTGGGATTTCAGCGCGTCGGCAGCGGCGCCGACCGCGGCCGCGACTTCGGGATCCACGTCATAGCAGCCGAGATCCATGTTCAGCGCCAATCGCAGACCCTTTGCCACGGCCGGCTGTGGCCCGGCGAGGTCCAGCTTGCCGCCGAGGGACTGGATGTCGTCATCGGCCGGTCCTTGCACCGCCGCCAGGAACAGCCGCGCGTCGTCGATGGTGCGCGCCAGCGGGCCGAAATGGGAGATGTTATCGAACACGCTGGGCAGCAGATCCATGGGAATGCGGCCCATGCTGGGCTTGAGGCCGACGATGCCGCACCAGGATGCGGGAATTCGCACCGAGCCGCCCATGTCCGTGCCCTCCGCAATGGGCACGCAGCCGCTGCCGACAGCAGCGCCGGAGCCGCCCGAGGAACCGCCGGGAGTCTTCCCCGGATCCCAGGGATTGCGGGTGATCCCCCAGAGCGGGCTTTCGGTGAAGCTGGAATAGGCGAACTCCGGTGTCGTGGTCTTGCCCACCATGATGGCGCCCGCCGCGTCCAGCCGGTCGACGATGACTGCGTTGCCGTCCGGCACCCAGTTTTCGTGGGTGTAGCTGCCCAGGGTCGTGCGCTTGCCCTTGGTAGGCGTCAGGTCCTTGATGGCGATGGGAACGCCATGGAGCGGCCCGACGGCGCGGCCCTCCATCACCGCCTGCTCCGCCGCCCGCGCCTTGGCCAGCGCCTCCTCGGGATAGACGAAGCAGAAGCAGTTGAGCTTAGGATTGACCGCCTCGATCCGCGCCAGGGTGTTTTTCATCAGCTCGACCGGTGACAGCTTGCGGTCGCGGATGCGGGCCGCCAGCTCCGTCGCCGGCGTGTAGCAGAGATTGAGATCGGCCATGCTGTTCCCCCCGAGGTTATCGGCGGCATGATAGGCCACGGACATCCAGATCTGCCAATCCTGCGGCAAACCGGCGAATGCCGGACCGGTCCGCGACGCGGAGTCGCTGGGCAAGGCGGCGGCTCCACGGCAGAATGGGCGGCGGGAGGGTCCGGAAACCGCCATGCTGAATGAACTGACGCTGCAGCAGGTCCAAACGTTTCATGACGATGGCTTTCTGGTCGTCGAAAACTTCATCCCGCCGGCCGTCGCCGCCCGCGTGGCGGCGCGGTATGAGGGGTTATTCCGCGGCGAGTTCGAGACCGGCCTTTATCCCGACGAATGGAACTGGAAGGAAGGCCGCGACAAGCCGGACTTGGCGCGGCAGATCTGCAACGGCTGGAAATCGGACCACAGCGTCGCCAGCCTGGTGCTGCGGCCGGAGGTGGGCAAGCTCTGCGCCCAGCTCGCCGGCTGGCCTGGCGCGCGCATCGCCCAGGATAATGTGGTCTGGAAGCCGCCGGGCGCCAAGTCCCTCGGCTTCCACCAGGACGACAGCTACAACGGCTGGATCGATCCGCCCCACATGCTGACCTGCTGGATCGCGCTCGATGCCACCAGCGCCAAAGGCGGCACCATCGAATATGTGCGCGGCTCCCACAAATGGCCGATCTCGCCGCCGATCAAGCAGTTCCACGCGCCCGACGACTACCGCAAGGAACTGGTGGAGGCCGCGGCCAAGGTCGGCCTGACGCCCGACATCGTGCCGGTGGAAGTGCCGGCCGGCGGCTGCGCCTTCCATGACGGCCGCACCTGGCACGGCTCGGACAAGAATCGCGCCGACCGGCCGCGCCGCTCCGCCATCGCCCACTGCATGTCCTCGTCGGCCAAGTTCCATCCGACGAAGATCAGCTATATCTACAACCGCTATAAGCGCGCCGGCGACACGGCGATGGACGAAAGTTACTTTCCGATCCTCTGGCGGCAGGACGGCTATCGCACCGCCTTTCTCGACGATTACATGCGCAGGGGATCGGCCGCCGACGCAAAGGCGGCGGAGTAAGGGGCAAATTGACGAAGCGGGGTAAGGGTACGGTTCTGGTCACCGGTGCGTCCGCGGGCATTGGCGCGGCGCTGGCGCGGCTGATGGCGGCCGAAGGCTTCGACGTCGTGCTGACCGCACGGCGCCGGGAGCGGCTGGAGCAGCTGGCCAAGGAAATTTCGTCGCACGGCATCAGAGCCCATGTCTGGCCGGACGATCTCGCCGATCCGGCGGCGCCGCAACGCCTGTATGACAAGGCGAAGGCCGAAGGCCTCGAAATCGATATTCTCGTGAACAACGCCGGCTTCGGCGCGCGCGGACACTTCGAGGAGATCCCGCTGGAACGTCAGCTCGAGATGATCGCCGTCAATGTCACGGCGCTGACGGCGCTGACGCACCTGTTTTTGCGGGAGATGAAGGCACGAAGACGCGGACGCATCCTCAACGTGGCATCAATTGCAGGATTCCAGCCGGGGCCATTTCTCGCGGTCTACTATGCGACCAAGGGCTACGACTATCTTTTCACGGAGGCGCTGGCGGAGGAATTGCGCGGCAGCGGCGTGACCGCGAGTTGCTTGTTTCCCGGCGTGACGGCAACGGAATGGCAGGCCGTTGCCGCTATCGACGGCTCGCGCCTCGGCGGCATGCGCGGCATGAGCGCGGAGGCGGTGGCGCGGGCGGCCTATGACGGACTCATGGCGGGGCAGCGCACAATCATCCCCGGCCTGCATAACAAGGCCAGCGCGCTGGCGGTGAAGATCATGCCGCGCCGTTTAGTGACGCATATAGTCGGCAGGATCCAGAGTCTGCGCTGAACTACAATCTAGTGGTGGCTACGATGCAGGATCTCGTCGCGCAGGCCTGTGTCATACTCCATCCCCGCCGGCGTCATGATGGCGGCGACCGGGAAATGGGACTTGATCAGGCCCTTGCGCTCCAGCACCACCCAGGCGGCTTCATTGGCGAGGCCCGACGCATCGCGCGTCGCCACCACGGAATTGCCGAGATGGAAGTGATCGCCATGGGGATGAGGCATGCCGCCGATCAGGATATGCCCTTCGGCTTCCTCCGGCGCCGGCTCGCCATGCAGCCGCGCCAGCTCCTGCAGCAGAGTCAGCGTCTTCAGTTGCAGCGAATTGAGGTTCAGCGGGTTCTTCTTCGGCGCCATGGCGTCATCCGTGTGTTGTCGGAGAAAACTAGTCGCGGAAATTCACATATTGCAGCGGCTGCACGATCTTCATCTCCCGCACATGCTGGATCGCCGTCTGCAGATCGTCGCGCTTCTTGCCAGAGACGCGCAGCTCATCGCCCTGAATCGAAACTTGCACTTTCAGTTTCGAATCCTTGATCGAGCGCACGATGTCCTTGGCCAGCGTCTGCTCGATGCCCTGCTTCACCTGCACCACCTGCCGCAGCGCATTGCCCGAAGCCTTCTCCGGCGGCTTGAAGTCGAGGGCGCCCGCGTCCAACTTGCGCCGGGTGATGTAGCCTTTCAGCAGCTCCTGCATCTGCTTCAGCTTGAGATCGTCGTCGGCGAGCATGGTCAGCAGCTCGTCCTTCCGTTCGATCGTGCATTTGCTGCCCTTGAAATCGAAACGCGTCTCGATTTCCCGGCGCATGCCGTTGACGGCATTGTCGACCTCGGAAAGGTCGGTCTTTGAAACGATATCGAATGACGGCATGAGGCAAATTCCAGATTGGAAAAGAGTGTCGCGTATGGCCGCTAAACTACACCGGCGGTCCAACAGCCGCAAAGGCGCTCTCAGGCAGCGAACACAACAGAAATCTATTCCTTCTTCACGAAGTCCTCGAACGAAGTGCGCTGCAGCTTGTCCAGATCGGCCATGTGAATGCCATCACTGCTGAACAGGCCCATCTTGCCGGCGGTCGGGAACTCGACGATATCGGCGCGGCCGCGCTCGCCGCCCATGAGATAGACCAGATCATCCTTGTACGGATTGGTCAGATGATGGCCGATCGACGGCGTCGGAAAACCCATGAAATCTCCCGGGCCGACCTCGAACGTCTTGTCGCCGATGAGCGCGTGCCCGCGGCCGGACAGGATGTAGAGCCACTCTTCGTCGCCCTTGTGGGCGTGATAGATGAACAACTCTTTCCCCGGCGGAATGCGGCTGAGATAGACCTGTTCCCGCTGCAGGCCGACCATCGTACTGAGCCGATGCAGATACACTTCCGATTTCGGATTCAGCGGGTGCGCGATCGGCACCTCCGGCTCTGCTTGGATTTGCGCCGATGTCGCCAGATGCGCCTCGGGAGACTTGTCGGTCATCGCGCTGCTCCTTGAACGGTTGCCGGTCGCATCACCGGCCGATAGCGTAGCCCTGCATCCCTCGCGGATTGGCGGCGACTTTGAGCAGGCCGCCGTCGCGCGTCGCCGCGGAGAGGCGGCCCAGGTCCCAATCGCCGGCGACAGTCACATCGTGGCCGCGCTTTTTCAGGGCTTTCGTGGTATTGGCACCGAACCGGCCCTCGATGGTCAGGCTCGCGGGCGCGCGATTGCGGGGCCAGAAGGAGCTCGGCATGTGATCGGTGTGGAACATCGGCGCATCGATCGCCTGCTGCAGGTTCATGCGGTGATGCACATGGCGCAGGAAGAAGGTCACGCTCCATTGATCCTGCTGATCGCCGCCGGGCGTGCCGAAAGCCATGTAAGGCCGGCCGTCGCGCAGGGCCAGCGATGGCGTCAGCGTGCTGCGCGGGCGGCGTCCCGGCGCCAGAGCCGAGGGCGAGTCCGGATCGAGCCAGAACATTTGCGCCCGGCTGCCGAGGCAGAAACCCAGGCCGGGAATGATCGGCGAGCTCTGCAGCCAGCCGCCCGACGGTGTCGCCGACACCATGTTGCCGTGGCGGTCGATGACGTCGATATGGCAGGTGTCGCCCCGCGGCGGCGCATCGGCGAATTCGGTGCGCGTCGGCTCGCCGCCGCCCATGGTGTCATATTCACCTTCCAGCCCGGCGCGCTGTTCCAGCGCCAGCCGGATCGAGCCGCCGAATCCCGGGAGATCGCCGGGCCGCAGATCGGCGCTCGCCTGTTCGGTCACCAGCTTGCGTCGCAGATTGTTGTAGGGCGCGCCGAGCAGGACATGGAGCGGCACATTGACAAAATTCGGATCACCATAGAACGCCTCGCGGTCGGCGAAAGCGAGCTTGGCGCATTCGGTCACCGTATGGACGAACTCTTCGCCCTGTGGATCCATCGCGCCGATGTCATAGCCCGACAGCAGCGCCAGTTGCTGCAGGAAAACCGGACCCTGGCTCCAGGGGCCGCATTTGCAGACAGTGTAGCCGTGATAGTCGAAGGTCAGCGGCTTTTCCACCGTCGCCCGCCACTTCGCCATGTCGCCGCCACGCAGCAGGCCGCCATGGCGGCGACCCGAGCTGTCCATGGACTCGGTGGTGCGGCAATAGCTGTCGATCGCCTCCGCCACGAAACCTTCGGCCCAGATGCGCCGCGCCGCATCGATCTGGCCTTCGCGATTCGCCGTCGCCGATTCGGCTTCCAGGATGATGCGCCGCCAACAATGCACGAGGTCGAGATTGCGGAACAGGCTGCCCGGCTTGGGCACATCGCCATCGGGAAGATAGGTCTCGGCCGACGTCACCCACTCGTCTTCGAACAACTGCTGCACGGAGGCGATGGTGGCGCAGATCTGCGGCACCAGCGGATAGCCTCGTTCGGCATAGCCGATGCCATGCTCCATCACCTCATGCAGTCGCAGCGTGCCGTAATCCCGCAATAGCAGCAGCCAGGCATCGAAGGCGCCGGGAACCACGGCGGCCAGCAGGCCGGCGGCGGGCACGAGGTCGAGGTCAAAATCCCGATAGCGCTCGATGGTCGCCAGTTCCGGCGCCACGCCCTGGCCGCAGATCACGTCGACCGATTCGCGCGCCGAGTCCCACAGCAGGATCGGCGCATCGCCGCCGGGCCCGTTCATATGGGGCTCGACCACCTGCAGCGCGAAGCCGGCGGCGACGGCCGCATCGAAGGCATTGCCGCCCTTTTCCAGCATGGCCATGCCGGCGGCGGTGGCGAGCCAGTGGGTGGAGGCGACGACGCCGAAATTGCCGATGATTTCCGGCCTCGTGGTGAATTCCGCCATCTGGCTGCCCCGTATTCTGCACGCGGGCACGATATCGGCCGGCCCTTGGCGGGGCAAGGCGGGGCGGAATCTTGCCCTAACGGCGGGCATCGCTAGGATGCCGGCAAAACAGAACTGCGCCGAGGGTCACCTGATGTCCATTGCTCACCCCTATCTCATGTTCCTGGGCGACGCGCCCGACCAGCTGGCGGCCAAGACCGCCCAGGGCGTCGCCTATTGGCGGCCGGAATGGTGCGTCGGCCAGTTGCGGATGCCTGGCTGCAAGGCCGATCTGAAACTGCCGGACATGACCCTGGAGCAGGCGAAAGCGGCGGGGGTGAAGACAATCATCGTCGGCGTTGCCAATCGCGGCGGCCTGATCGGCGAAAGCTGGACCGGCGTGCTGAAGCAGGCGCTGGAGATGGGCATGGACCTGGCCAGCGGCCTGCATAAGCGGCTGGTGGATGTGCCGGCGCTGGCGGAGACCGCGCGAAAGCTGGGCCGCAACCTGTTCGATGTGCGCCATCCGACGCGGGACTTCGCCATCGGCACGGGCAAGAAGCGCAAGGGCAAGCGCATGCTGACCGTCGGCACCGATTGCTCCATCGGCAAGATGTACACGGCGCTGGCGCTGGAGAAGGAGATGCGCAAGCGCGGCCTGAAGGCCGACTTCCGCGCCACCGGCCAGACCGGCATCTTCATCGCCGGCGACGGCGTCTCCATCGATGCGGTGGTGTCGGACTTCGTCTCGGGCGCGGTGGAGTGGATCTGCCCGGAGAACGAGGCCGATCACTGGGACCTGGTGGAAGGCCAGGGCTCGCTGTTCCACGCCTCCTATGCCGGCGTCACGCTGGGCCTGATCCATGGCGCCCAGCCCGATGCGCTGGTCATGTGCCATGAGCCGCAGCGGCCCCATATGCGAGGCCTGCCGCACTACCAGCTGCCGGACCTGCAGACCTGCATCGACGCCAACCTGGCAGCGGCGCGGCTGACCAATCCGGCGGTGAAGCTGGCGGGGTTCAGCTTCAACACCTCGGCGCTCGACGGCGCGGCGGCGGAGCGGGCGCTGAAGGAGTGCTCGCAGAAATTCGGCCTGCCGGCGGTCGATCCCGTGCGCACCGGAGTCGGGCCGCTGGCGGACGCGCTGGCGCGCCTCTGATGCGCCGCCTGACGGTCACGGCGGAAAGCTGGCCGATCGCCGGCACTTTCACGATCTCCCGCGGCAGCAAGACGGCGGCGGACGTTGTTGTTGTAGAAATCACCGCCGGCGCACATCGCGGCCGCGGCGAATGCGTGCCTTATGGCCGATACGGTGAGACCATCGCCAAGTCGATCGCGGAGATCGAGTTGATTGCGTCCGGCGCTCGAAGCCGGACTCAGCCTCGAGGAACTGCAGAAAAAGATGAAGCCGGGCGCGGCGCGCAATGCGGTGGATTGCGCGCTCTGGGACCTGGCGGCGAAGCAGTGCGGCCGCGGCGCCGCGGCACTCGCCGGGCTATCGGCGCTGAAGCCGGTGACGACCGCTTACACGCTGAGCTTGGGCAGCGTGGAGAGCATGGCGGCCGCGGCGAAGGCCAATGCGCACCGGCCGCTGCTGAAGCTGAAGCTGGCCGGGCCTGGCGATCTCGACCGTGTCGCCGCCGTGCACGCCAGTGCACCTAAGTCGCGGCTGATCGTCGATGCCAATGAGGGTTGGACGGCCGATATCTTTACCGAGCTGGTGCCGAAGCTCGTGCCGCTGGGCGTGGAGATGATCGAGCAGCCTATGCCGGCGACTGACGATTCGGCCCTGGCGGAGCTGGCGCGGCCGATCGCCGTCTGCGCCGACGAATCCTGCCATGGCGTGGAGACGCTGCCGCAGCTCGTGGGCAAGTACGACGCCGTGAATATCAAGCTGGACAAGACCGGCGGCCTCACCGGTGCGCTGGCGCTGGCGGATGCGGCGGCGGCCCAGGGCTTTGCGATCATGATCGGCTGCATGGTCGCGACGTCGCTGGCCATGGCGCCGGCCATGCTGGTGGCGCAGCGGGCGCGCTGGGTCGATCTGGACGGCCCGCTGCTGCTGGCGCGGGACCGCGAGCACGGGCTCCAGTTCGCGGGCAGCCTGGTGCAGCCGCCCGAGCCGGCCTTGTGGGGCTGACAGCTAGCCTCGCGCCAACCCGGCGAGCTCAGTGGTGAAGCGTTCGATCTCTTCCTCCGTGTTGTAGTAGTGCACGGAGGCGCGCAGCACGTCCGGCAGACGGCGCGCGGTCGCGTCCAGCAGAGTTGAGGCCGGAGTAGAGACGCTGCAATTGAAGCCCCGCTGGCGCAGCGTCGCCCGAAGCGCGGACGAGTCCTTGCCGGCCAGATGCATGCTGACAATGCCGCATTTCCGCCGGCCGATATCGGCGACCGTGACGCCGGGGATCGCGCTCAACCGCTGCCGCAGCAGCGCCGCAAGAGCATCGATGCGCGCGGCGATGTTGGCGAGGCCCAGATCCAACGCGTAATCGACGGCTGCGCCCAGACCCAATTGTGCGGCGTAGTTGTTCTCCCAGTTCTCGAACCGTCGAGCATCCTGGCGCAGCTCGTATTTTTCCGGCGCCGTCCAGTTGGCCGCGTGGTTGTCGAGAAAGGGCGGTTCCAGGCGGTCGAGAATTTCGCGCTTCACATAGAGAAAGCCGCTGCCTCGGGGTCCGCGCAAGTATTTGCGTCCTGTCGCCGACAGCAGGTCGCAGCCCATCTCGTTGACGTCGACCGGCATCTGCCCGACCGACTGGCAGGCATCCAGCAGATACATGATCCCATGCTGACGCGCGATCTTGCCGATCTCCGCCGCGGGATTCACCAGGCCGCCATTGGTCGGCACATGAGTCACGGCGATCAGTTTCACGCGGCCGTCGATCATGCGCGCGAGGGCCCCGACATCGATTTCGCCAGTCGAAGTGTTGGGAATCACCTCGATCGAAAAACCGATCTGCCGCTGCCGCTGCAAAAAGGCGATGTAGTTGCTGGAGTACTCCGCCTGGGCGGTCAGGATGCGGTCGCCCTTTTGCAGCGGCACGGCATAGAACGCCATGTCCCAAGCCACGGTGGCGTTCTCCACCAGCGCAATCTCGTCGGCGCCGGCGCCGATCATCCGGGCGATGGAAGCGTAGATATCGGCGACCCTGGGCTGCGCCTCGTCGGCCGCTTCATAGCCGCCGATCTCCGCTTCCCGCTGGATATGGGCGATCTGCGCCGCCACAACGGGCTGCGGCGGCAGGGCCGCGCCGGCATTGTTGAGATGGACGATCTTGGCCGTTGCCGGCGTATCGCGCCGGACCTTTGCGATGTCGATGGTCATGGATTCCGCCTTGGAAAATGCGCCGATCTAATCCGCAGTTTCGGCGCTGCGGGCCGGCGGATCAAGCGGCGGCGTGCACGCTGCTGCCGGGGACGCGCCGCAGGGGCGGCAGGGTCACGGTGACGGTGGTGCCGACGCCGGGCTCGCTCTCCAGCCGCAGCGAGCCGCCATGCATCATGACCAGAGCATGGCTGATGGGCAGGCCGAGGCCGGTGCCGGGATGCTTGCGGCTGAGATGGCTATCCACCTGGCCGAACGGCGCCATGATGCGCATCATGTCGGTGGCGGCGATGCCGATGCCTGTGTCGGTGATCTGATAGCCGAGCTCATAAGCGGCGCTGACATAGAGCCGGAACATGATCCGGCCGCCCGAAGGCGTGAACTTGATCGAGTTGGAGACCAGGTTCAGCAGTACCTGCTTCATGGCGCGGGGATCGAGCCGGTACTGTGCGATGTCGCCGTCGACGCGGAACTCGATCTCAAGGCCCGCATTCTCCGCGCGGCCGGCCACCAGCCGCAGCACGGCCTTGGCCACTTCCACCGGATTGACGTCCTCCTCCGCCAGCGTAAAGCGGCCGGCCTCGATCTTCGAGAGGTCGAGGATGTCGTTGATCAGCGATAGCAGATGCTGGCCGCTTTCATGGATATCGCCGGCATATTGCCAGTAGTGCCGGTCGCCCAGGGGCCCGAACATCTCGGTGATCATCACCTCGGAAAAGCCCAGGATGGCATTCAGCGGCGTGCGCAGCTCATGGCTCATGTTGGCCAGGAACTCCGACTTCGCGCGGTTGGCCACTTCGGCCTGATCGCGGGCCGCCATCGCCTGCTGCTCGGCGCGGCGGTAGGCGGTGATATCGCGGATTGACACCACATGGCCGCCGTCGGGAACCGGGCTGCGGGTCAGCTCCAGGATCTGGCCGTTCCGGGTGTGGAACTCCTGGGGCGTCGGGTCGATCAGCCGCGCCTTGCCCAGAAGATCGGCGATCGCCTGATCGCTGAGCTCGCTGCCGAACACGCCGTGGCGTGAATCGATGCGCAGCAATTCTTCCAGCGAGAGGCCGGGCGTCAGCCGCCCGGGCGGATAGGCGAAGATCTCCTGATAGCGCCGGTTCCATTCCACCAGCCGGAGATTGCGGTCGAACACGGCGATGCCGTCGCCAATGGCGCCGATCACGCTGGCGCGGAACGCTGTCTGCGCATTCAGCCGTTCATGGGATTCGCGCAGCTCCATCAGGCGGGCTTCATGGGCCCGCCGCAGCCGCTCCTGATGGCGCAGGATCAGAAACGCCAGGAGCGCCATAATGGCGAAGGCGGCGGCCACCACCGGCAGCACCCGGCGGGCGATCTCAGCCCCGGGATTGCTGGCGCGCCACGTGAGGTAGCCCAGCAGCCGGCCGTTCTTGGAGGTCAAAGGAACCGATTCCCTGTTGGCGGCCATCGGCGATTGGCTCACCAGCGGATCGTGCAGGCCATAGGGTTCGAAGATCTCCGTCAGCCAGGAGGAGGTGAGCGGAACACCGATCAGCAGGATGTTCCGCTCCTGTATCCGCCTATTGCCGGGCCAAGTGTCGGGCTGCTCCGGGGTAATGGCGGAGGCGGCGATCAGGAAGAAGCGCTGGCCGATCAGGACGACGCCGCTTTGCGCCTCGGCGGCATCCAGCGGGGCGCGCCGCGTCGCGGCGATCACCCGGTAGAAATCATCGCCGCGGAGACGTTCAGCGTTTCTGGCGGTTTCATCCGATTCGGCCGACAGTTGCAGCAGCCGGTTGCTCTCGTCCAGGAAGCCGACGAAGCCGGCCTGCCAAGTGTCGCGCAGATAGTCGGACTGGTACTTCATCCAGTCCAGTATCCGGCTCAATGGTTACGTTCTGATAAGCTTCGTTCCAGAAGCTGTAGTCGAAGGCCAGCTTGGCCAGATGGTTGCTTTGCTGCGCCAGCAGCGTCTGCGCCAAGGCCCGTTCGCTTTGCTGCGCGAGTTCGTCCTGGCTGCGTGAGGTGTGGAAAACCAGCAGCAGGATGGTCAGCGCGCCGAGGCCCAGCAGCGCCATGACGGACATTGCCGGCCACCAGCCAATTCGCCCCCTGGCGCGCGCAGCGAACTCCAATAGGGGCGTGAGCCAGGTCATTCGGGTGCGGGATCTATCCGGTTTCTATCCGTTGCCGCCGGGTTCGCCCGGGGCCGATTGCAGGAGGCTGATAATACCGCGCCCGACGCGTTCTGCATGGGGTTCAATCAGCGGCCATAGGGATGACCAGTCGCTGCCGGGTTCTACCGGTTCAGCGCGGACGAAGCCGGGGTAGAAGCCGCCGATCAGGTCCCAAGGACCGGCAGCGGCGGCCGGGCGCACCTCGGCGGGCTCACGGGCCGCGAGAGCAACCTGGCGCCCTTGATAGGTGACATCGGCCGGTTCGCGGGCGGCGATGGAAACCGGCGTCTGAATTGAGGGCCTGGTATCGGCCGGCTCCCGCGCCGCGATGGCGACCGGCGCCGGGGCCGGCCAGTGGAATTCCAGCGGCTCCCTTGCCGCGATCGACACGGGCAAACGCTCGACCTGACGATACTCGACCGGCTCGCGGGCGGCGATGGCCGCGGTCATTGTCGGCCTGACCGGATCGGCCGGCTCGCGCGCCGCGATGGCGACGGGCAGGCGGAACTCGCTTGATGGCTCGCGGGCGGCGATGGCGACGGGCAGGGCCGACTGGTAGGCCAGTGTGGCCATGGGCACCGCCCCCGGCATCTCATCGTCAATGCCGCTTTCGAATTGCGCCGAGGCGAATGTCAGCGTTGCCAGCTGATTGTGGAACGGCTCGGCGACGCTCGCCTGATGCCAGGTCATGATGGCCGGCAGCGGCTCGATGGCGGCGTACTGCGTGGCCTGCAGCTCCGACAGCGCCGCCAGGTACTTTGCCCGTTCCTCGCGCCACGCGAGATGCACCTTCAGGCGGTACTGCTTGTAGCGGCCGGGATTGGCGGAGTGATAGCGCGCCACCGCCTTGGCCCAGGACCCTTCCTCGTACTTCAGCGAATGCAGGTATGCGGCGGCATAGGCGACATTGGCGACGGGATCGAATGCCTGGTCCAGGTTGGCGAAGGCATGGGGATGATAATGCAGGTTCACCTGCATGCAGCCGACATCGATGTTGCGGATGCCACGCGCCTTGAGGCCCTCGACCTCGGCAATGGCCGCCGCCTTGGTCGGCAGATAGCGGCCGCGGCCTTCGGCCATGACAGTCCAGGGCCAGGCCATGACGATGCGCTTTTTCTGGTGCATACGGCCGGATTCGACCTTGGAGATCGCGCGCAGCAACTGCCGCGGCACGCCTTCCTGGCGCTCGATCAGGTTGGTGGCCCTGGCGCAGAAGGTCCAGGGGCTCGCCGTCGTCGCCTGCGCTTGTTCCTGACCCGCCAGGGCCGTCAGGGGCGCCAGCAGGCTCAAGGCCGTCACTGTCAGCGCCAGCGTCAGCCCCGCAGCCAGACGGCCGCAGCGCCGTCCCGGGCCGCTTCTATTGCCCTGGAACGACTCGGAAAACAGCCGTTTTGAGAGAATTGTGCAGCGCAGCATAATATCCCCCGCCCGCGGCGTGGGTTAGGCCGATGGCGATTCATCCACTAAAAACAAATCTATGGAGGAATTTGGTTGATAACTTGTTAAGGATAATTCATATTGTTTTTGCGGTGGCACTGCGCCGTCTCCCTGATGGTGCGCCGCCGCATACGCCCCTCGGGCGTTTCCTCCCAGAACTTGGGCCGTGCAACCCACGGCCCTTTTTTTGCCCCCTACTAGGGCGCTATTGCCCGTTCTGTGGGCAAATTTTCGTCGCCGGGACCCAACGCCCGCTGCATTAAAACACTGTCAACCCAGCGGCCGAATTTGAAGCCGACGGCGGTCAGGACGCCGGCGCGCCGGAAGCCGAGCCGCTCATGTAGGACGATCGAGCCGGTATTGGCCGAATCGCCGATCACGGCCACCATCTGCCGCAAGCCGGCCGCCGTGCACCGCTCGATGATTTCGGCTAGAGCCAGCCGGCCGATGCCTTTGCCGGCCAGGCCCGGCGCCACGTAGACCGAAATCCTCGACCGAGAACCGGTAGGCGGAGCGGGCGCGATAGGGACCGGCATAGGCATAGCCGCCGATCTGCGCGCCGCATTCCACCACCACGTAGGGCAGCCCGCGCGCCAGGATGTCGGCGCGGCGGCGGCGCATCTCCTCGACATCCGGCGGCGTCTCCTCGAACGAGGCGAGGCCGGTGCGGACATGGTGGGCATAGATCGCCTGGATCGCCGGCATGTCGCCGTCGCGCGCATCGCGCAGGACCAGCGCCGGCCTGCGGTCGGCGCCGCTCATCGTTTCGTGCTGCCGAGGCCCTGCGCCACGTCGATGACAGCGGCGATGATGCGTTCCATGTCGCTGATGACAGCGGCGAAAGACGGGCCGCGCTCCATCGTCGTCTCGACCACATAGAGGGCGCGATTTATCTCGATTTGCAGGGCATGCAGGCCGGCCTCGGTCTTGCCGTAGTGCTGGGTGGTGAAGCCGCCGGAGTAGGGCGAATTGCGCGCCACGCGATAGCCGAGATCGCGGAACGCGGCTTCGATCTGCGCCGTCACCTGCGGCGCGCAGGAGGTGCCGTGACAATCGCCGAGCACGATGTCGACCCGCGAATTGCCGGCGTCGCTTTCCGTCGGCCCGCCGATCGACGGCATGGAATGGCAATCGATCAGCAGGCATTGGCCGAACTTCACCTTGGTCTCGGTAATCGTCTGGCGCAGCGCTTCGTGATAGGGGCGGTAGTAGTTGTCGATGCGCTGGCGCGCTTCGGCGAAGGTCAGGCGCCGGCTGTAGATCGGCTCGCCGTTGGCGACGACGCGGGCGATGGTGCCGAAGCCGGCGGCGACGCGGGCGGAGCCGATGTTGACATGGCTCGGCAACATGTCCTCGAACATGTCGGGATCCAGCTCGAACGGCTCCCGGTTTGGATCGATGAACACCCGCGGAAACAGCGCCCGCACCAGCGGCAGGCCCTTGCGCGGCGCGGCGCCGAACAATTCGTCGACATAGCAGTCTTCCGACCGGCGCAGGCCGGGAAATTTCAACTGCGCGCCGGCGACGAATTCGGGCGGATAGTTACTGCCGCTATGGGGGGAAGCCAGCACGGCCGGCGCCGATTGCCGGTCGGGCGCCAGTATTTCCACCGGGGGCAGCGTCTCTGTTACAGTTTGGATCCGAACTACCATGAAATCATCTATTTAAAGCAACGGCTTCGCCCCCGCCATGGGGAATTGCTAATTGCCGCAGGGCGGGGTTGAATGATTGACGTTGGTAAGTTTCTTTTCAATGATCCGTAGTATGCAATGCAGTTGGCCGCCCAGCAGGGCGCCCTAATTCCCAGAGGTAAACAAGGCTTTCAATGGCTCAGATTCTCGTCGCCGAAGACGACGACAGCATGCGCTCTTTCCTGGCTGGTGCGTTGCGTCGCGCCGGCCATGCGGTGGAGACGGCTTCGGACGGCTTCGAAGCCTTGTCCTGTCTGGCGCGGCACAAATACGACGTGCTGCTGGCCGACGTGGTGATGCCCGGCATGGATGGCGTGGAACTGGCGCGCCGCGCCTCCCGCGACCAGCCGCAAATCAAGGTCATGTTCATCACCGGCTTTGCCGCCGTCGCGTTGCGCGGCCGCAGCGGCATGCCCGGCGACCCGAAGATTCTCAGCAAGCCCTTCCATTTGAAGGACTTGGTCAGCCAGATCGATCAGCTGCTGGCGCAGCGTCAGCCCGCCGGCGCTTGAAATGGGCAATCATTGGTGGTAAGTCGCCGTCCGCCTTGGGGGCGCCAGCCTCCTTATTTCCGCGGCGGATCAGAGGGCGCGTAGCTCAGCGGGAGAGCACTACGTTGACATCGTAGGGGTCACTGGTTCAATCCCAGTCGCGCCCACCATTCTACCCTTCGACACAGGTACTTTTCTCAGCGCTGTCGATACGACAGCGCGTGGGCTGGTTTCTGTTATTTCCAGATCTCAATGAGCGCGCGCAGCGGGCGCACCACGCACGCTGCGCGCTCTCGAACTTCAGGAGCCTAGCCGTCAGGCGCCTTCCTGCATCACTTCGCCATCAGGCGTGAGGAGGACGTTGACGTTGACGCCATCCTTCATCGCTATTCCGTGCCAGAAGTTGTCGCAACCTTTCCTCAGGTCGCGGACCTGATCGTAACCGGCAGCCTCAAACTTTCCCTTGGCATAGTCGGCCGTTGTTCCGTCGATGCTGTCGCCAGCGCTGCACGCTGCCGATGCAGACTGACTGATTGCAAAGGCCAATGTCAGCGCGGCGACGAAAATTCCCGTTCTGTGCATGTCGAATCTCCTTCAGCGGGCGCGGCATGGCCGCAACGCCTTGATAAACGTCAACATGGCCTGCCGGTTCCCTGCGATCTTCGCACCGCCATTGGATGGCGCCAGAGCGGGCCGGAATTTCAATGGCTTGACGCGCGATCTAACGCTGCGCCGTCCGCTGCCGTCCGAACGCGAGATAGACCAGCCCGCCAATCAGGTTGTTCACCACCCCCAGCGTGAAGAACGCCAATGACAATGCAAGCGCCTGCTCCGCCGTGGCACCCACCGCCCCGAAGAAGGAGACGAAGGCGGCCTCGCGGACGCCGATGCCGGCGATGGAGATCGGCAGTTGGCTCAATAGGAAGATCACCGGCAGGAACAGCGGCTGGCTCCAGAGCGGCGCGGCGAAGCCGCCGATGGCGCCGGAGATTGCCATCACGCAGAGGATCGTCGCCGCCATCATCGCGCAGGACTGCAGGAACGGAATGCCGAACAGGCGCGGTGAGCGGAAGTCCCGCAGAATTGCGGCGACAGCATGCACCACCCGCTCGATGCGGCTCTCGCCGGCGGCCGTCTTGTGGCCGTAGTAGCGGCGGTCGAGCCAGTGGCAGAGCCAGAGGCCCACCGGCAGTCCAACGCAAAGCAGCAGCAGCACCCAGCCCATCACATGCAATGCGCCGCCGGATTGCAGCGCAAAGATCATGCAGGGCACGGACAGCACGACAACGCTGACCAAGCCGATGAAACGGTCGGTCAGAATCGAGCGGGCAATCTCCAGGGCGCCGATGCGAAAGCGCGCCAGATAGACGCCGCGGGAGATATCGCGGCCGATGCCGCCGGGCAACAGCAGCGAGAAGAAATTGGAGATCCAGGTAATCGCCCACAGCGGGCGGAAAGGAAGGTCATGGCCTTGCCAGCGGAGAATCAGGCGCCAACGGAAGACGGAGATCAGGAGCGCCGCGAGGAAGCAAGTTTCGGCGGCGAACACCTGCCAGGACCAGGGACTCGGAAAATGATCGGCCAGCGTGGCAAAATCGATCTGTCGCGTGACGTAGTATAGAGCTCCGGCGGAGATCGCCAGCTTGAGCGCGAACAGGGCCAGCGTTCTCGCGCGCATCGCCGGTCCGTTTCAGGCGCCGAGCGCGCGGCGCAGGGTCGCGATGACGCGGTCGACCTCCTCGCCCATGCCGTACCACAGCGGCAGCCGCAGCAGGCGCGCGGCCAGATCGCAGGTGACCGGCAAGTCGCCATGGGCGCGGCCGTAGGTCTGCCCTGCCGGCGATAAATGGAGAGGGATGTAGTGGAACTGCGCCTTGACGCCTGCGCTCACCAGTGCGCGCAGCGCCGCATCGCGCTTCTCCGCCGTCGGCAGCAGGACATAGTAGATATGGCCATTATGGGCGCAGCCCTCGGGCACCACGGGCCGGCGCAGCAGGCCGGCTGTTTCCACGTCAGCGAGCGCGTCGTTGTAGCGGTGCCATATCGCCAGCCGCGCTCGGGTGATCTCCTCTATCTTGCCGAGCTGCGCCAGCAGCAGCGCCGCGGTGATCTCGCTCGGCAGATAGGAGGAGCCGAGATCGACCCAGGTGTATTTGTCGACCTGGCCGCGGACGAATTGCTTCCGGTTCGTGCCCTTCTCCCAGATGATCTCGGCCCGCTCGATCAGCAACTCATTGTTGATCAGCAGGGCGCCGCCTTCGCCCGAGGTGATGTTCTTGGTCGCATGGAAGCTGAGCGTGGCGAGATCGCCGAAGCTGCCGAGCGGCCGGCCGCGAAAGCTGGCGCCGAGGCATTGTGCGGCATCCTCGACGAGTCTCAGGCCATGGGCGGCAGCCACCTGCTGCATCGCCAGGGGATCCGAGGCGATGCCGGCATAATGCACGGTGAAGATGGCCTTGGTCTTCGCCGTGATGGCCGGGGCAATCAGCGTTGCATCGAGGTTGAGCGTGTCCGGCCGGATGTCGACGAACACCGGCGTGGCGCCGCGCAAGGCGACCGCCGACGCTGTGCTGACGAAGGTATAGGACGGCAGGATGACTTCATCCCCTGGCCCGACCTGGCAGAGCAGAGCACTCATCTCCAGCGCACTGGTGCAGGAATGGGTGAGCAACGCCTTGCGGCAGCCGGTCATCGCTTGCAGGCGCTCCTGGGCCTCCCGCGTGAATCGGCCATGGCCCTCGAGCCGCCGGTCCTCCAGCACCTGTTTCAGGAACTCCAGCTCCGTTCCCGCCAGCGGCGGACGGTTGAAGGGAATGTCCGTGCTCATGCCGGCCGGCGCCCCATCCCAAGCATCACCGTGCCGCGATTGCTGAGATAGAAGCGGCGCTGCAGGGCGAACCAGGGGAACATCGTCACCCGATTCAGCAGCAGGCGAAAGGCCGCCGGGAAGGTGGTCTTGAACGGCACTTCGCGCGTGGCGCTCAGCTTCGTCTGCTCCAGCTTGCTCATGCCCAGTTTCTGTTTCTCGTTGCTGTGGCGCGTGAGCCAGTCGCCGATCTCGAACGTCAGATTCGCAAGGGGCACGGCGATCGACCAGGCGGTGACATCGACCAGCCCCGCCGCCTCTATGGTGCGGATCACATCGGCGCGGTCATAGCGGCGCAGATGGCCGACGGTCTCGTCCTCGAAGCTCCAGCGATGCCGGCCGCCGGGCACGCTGATCATGACCATGCCGCCGGGCCGCACCAGGCTGCCGAGATGCCGTACGAAGCCCACATCGTCTTCCACATGCTCGATGACCATCATCGCCATGCTGAGATCGCTTTCGCCTAGCATCTCCCCTGTCATCCGCAGGACGTCGCCCTGGACGACTTTCATCTTGTCCGACGCGATCTCCGCCGCCAGTTCGCGGCGCGCCGCCGCGATGCTGTCAGGCGAGAAATCGACGCCGATCCCGCGCCAGCCGCGGGCGATCAGTTTGCCGGCGATGCTGCCCTGGCCGCAGCCGACATCGATGAACCGGCCGGGTTGGTCCTTCTGCAGCAGGTCGAAGACCGCCTCGTGATGACACAAGGTTCCCGGCGGATCCAATCTCACGAACTTCATCGGCGAGGCCGCCTGGGCGCTGTTTTTCTGAGGAATTGTAGATCGTTAAGCCGTTGAGCCCGCAGCGACAATGACCTTGCCATTGCCACCGAACGGCGGTCTAACTTATACGGGTGAGCGGCGGGACGGCTCAAGCGAAAGTCGCAAATGCAGGTCGGTAGCGGGGCAGCCAGGTTCAGATGTCCGAACTGTGGCGGGCCCACCCCAACAATCCTCAATAGTGCCGACGCGCGGCTGCGGCCGCCGGCCATGTCCGACGGGCAGTATCTGCGCAGCGGTGCGGCGATTCGCGTGCTCTGCGCGCAATGCGGCTGCGTCGGCATCGTCTATTCGCCGGAGGATTGCCTGCGGCATTACTTCGAATCGGACTACGACGTCTCGTCGTCCATCCAGAACAATCTGGTGGTCATGGAGAATCGCGAGGTCGTGCCCAAGCGCTCGCGGGTCTACAGCCTGCTGTTCGAACATCTGGCGGCCTTGCCCGGGCGGGATGTCAATTGCCTGGAGATCGCCTGCGGTGAAGGCGACCTGATTCGCAGCATCAAGCAGACCCATCCTGCCTGGTCCTGCGTCGGGGTCGATCCCTCCGCGCAGCTGCCTTCGGCGGCCGGCGATGGCCCCAAGTTCATCCGCGGCTTCCTTCATGACGTCGATCTGCCTGAGAACCATTTCGACGTCGTGATCGCCCATGGATTTCTCAACCGGAGTTCGATCCTGCCGGAACTGGCGCGCATCAGCAGCGTGGCCAAGCCGGGTGCCGTGATCAGCCTGGAGCTGCTGGAGCTCGAGGACTCGCATTTCGCGCCCTACATCTGGGACCACCCGTTCATGTATACGCGGGAGATGCTGCGCGACTATCTCGGCCATGGCGGCATGAATGTCACGATCATGCAGGACTGCGGCTCGGCGCGGCATTATCTCTGCCGGAAGACGGCGCCGTCGGCGGCGCCCGATTCCTTCCAGGCAAAACCGGCGGCAGTGGCGGCCACTCTCGAGCAGTTTCAGAGCCATCAGCGCTGGTGGCTGGACGTCCTGCTCAACGCCCGTGCTCATCGGGACAAAGGCAAGGGCCCGTTCTATCTGTTCGGCGCCGGCATCTACAATGTGGTTCTCGGCCATCTGCTGGATTTGGATTTCGTCGCCGCCATCATCGACGAGCAGAAGGCCGGCGAGACGCGCTGGGGCCTGCCGGTGATCGGTATCGAACAGGCGGCGAAGCGGGGCGGCATGGTGCTGGTCTGCGCCCGGCCGTCCTATCTGGCGGTCATGCTGCAGAAGCTGGCGGCGGAGCGCCTGCCGGCGGTGGTGCTCAATCCCGCGCCGTCGGGTGAGCCGTTGCCGATGCAACGCAGCGGCGCCGCCTAGGGTCCGTCCGCGCCATGAAACTTTCTGTTGTCACGACGATGTACAATACGGCCGCGCAACTCGGCGAGTTTTGCGACCGCATGAGCCGTTGCGCGGGGCGCCTGACCGACAGCTTCGAGATCGTCCTGGTCAATGACGGATCGCCCGACAACTCCAGGGATCTGGCGATGAAGCTGGTGGCCGCGAATCCGCGCATCATCCTGGTGGATCTCAGCCGCAATTTCGGCCATCACCAGGCGATGATGGCCGGGCTGGAGCAGGCGCAGGGCGAGCGCGTCTTCCTGGTCGACTGCGACCTCGAGGAAGAACCGGAGTTGCTGGAGGAGTTCCACCGCCGCTTTATGGCGGAAGGCGATTGCGACGTGGTCTACGGCTATCAGACTCGCCGCAAGGGTTCATTGTTCGAACGGTTCAGCGGCTGGCTGTTCTACAAGGTGATGAACTTCCTGAGCGACGTGGCATTCGTCGAGAATCCGCTGACGGCGCGGCTGATGAGCCGGCGCTATATCGACGCCCTCTTGAAATATCGCGAGCGCGAGCTGGTCATCGGCGGCATCTGGGTGCTCGCCGGCTTCAAGCAGGTGGGCATCGCCGCGGCCAAGGGATTCCGCGGCGCGTCAAGCTATTCCTTGGCGGCGAAGCTGCGCATGATGGTCAACAGCGTGACCTCGTTCTCCGCAAGGCCGCTGTTCGTGATCGTCTTCTTCGGACTGGGAATCTCGACGCTGAGCCTGATCGGCTTGCTGTACCTGCTGCTGCGGGTCCTGATCTTCGGATCGGTGGTGGCGGGCTGGGCCTCGGTCATGATCTCCGTGTGGTTCCTCGGCGGCCTGATCATCCTCTTCCTCGGCGTGATCGGCACCTACGTGGCCAAGATCTTCATCGAGACCAAGAACCGCCCGCTGACGATCGTGCGCGCCGTGCATCGGCATGGCGCGCACGGGGCGCTGGCAACCGCGGAAAGCCCGTGATGGGTGCGGTCCTGGCCACGGCGCGTCCGATTGCCGCCGCCGAAGACGCCGTCGCGCGCTGGTTCGGCCGCGAGCGGGCGCTGCTGGTGGGATCGGGCACGGCGGCGATCACTCTGCTGCTGGAAGCGCTGGGCCTGCCGCGGGACTCAAAGGTGCTCTACCCCGACACGATCTGCGATACGGCTGTTAATGCCGCGGTCTGCGCCGGTCTCGAACCAGCGTTTGCCGATGTGGAGGCGGCGACGGCCACTCTCAATGCCGGATCGGCGGCTGCGGTCCCGGGCAGAATCGGTGCGGTCATGCCCACGCATATCTTTGGCCATCTGGCGGCGATCCCGCGCCCGGGCGGGCAGGGCCTGCCATCGGACTGCGCCGTGATCGAGGACGCGGCGCAAGGCTATGGCGGCACGGCAGAGGGCCGCAAGGTGGGCGCGCTCGCGCCCTTTGCTATCGTCAGCTTCGGCAAGGGCAAGCTGCTGGATCTGGGCAGCGGCGGAGCGCTTGCTGACCGACGATCCGACGCTGGCCCGCGCCGCTGAGCAGGTTCGCGCCCGCTGGCCCGGCCCGCAGAACAGCGAGGTGGAGCGCAAAGCGTTCATGGAGGCCTGCTTCCGCGGGCGGAAACAGGCGCCGTCTCCGGCGGAATGGGTCAGGCAGCGCGATGCCCTGATGCGCAGGCATCGTCACGCCTATGTCTTCCAGATCGACGAGGATCAGGCGGCGCGCATCGGCGCCGCTGTGGGGACGATCGATGGCCTTGCCGAACAGCGTCGAGAGGCAACGGCTGCGTTCCAGGCGGTGCTGCTCGACGCACAGGCGCGCTGGCCGTCGCAGGTTGCCGCTTTTGCCACGGCCGGCACGGCCGTGCTCTGGCGCTTCACGTTCCAGATTTCGCCGCCGCACCGGCAGCCGGTCGTCGAGGCCTTGCGGCGCGCGGGGCTGCAGGTCAGCACCCTGTTCCAGCCCATGCATCGCCACTATCTCCAGCCGGACGAGGCCTTTCCCCGTGCTTGTGCCCTGGCCGACCGCCTGATCAACATTGCATTTGATGGCGGAGACGCTATGAACGCCGCGGGATCGCTGCGGGATTGCCTCGATGGATACTTCCGAAATTGAGCAGAAGATGTGGGCCGTGCTGTCGGACAGCCTGGGCCGCGCCGTGGGGCCGGCGCATATCCGCGTCGACGATGTGGAGGAATGGAACTCCATGACCCATATCGCCATCGTCATGGAGCTGGAGGAAGCCTTCGGCATCGAGATCGAGCCTGAACTGATCGGTGGGCTCTACAGCGGCAGCGACGCGATCCTGCGCTTCCTCGTCGGCCGCGTCGGGGCGACATCGTGAAGCAGCCGGCGCTGATCTATGGCGGCGGCGCCTTGGGCCGGCAGGTCTACCGGAATCTCGCGGACTGGGCGCCGGATGTCGAAGTGCTCGGGTTTGTCGATGATGTGAAGCCGGCGGGCACGGCAGTTGTCGCCGGTCTGTCGACGGTCGGAACGCTGGAATTGACGCGGCAGCAAGCATCGCTGGCGCCCGGGCGCGTGCTGCTGGTGCCGGGCATCGGCTATGGCGATCTGCCGGCCCGGCGCGCCGCCTATGAGCGGGCCAAATCGGCCGGCTATGGCTTTCGCGGTTTCCTTCATCCGCGCGCTCTAATCGAGCCGAGCGCGAAGGTCGACGAATCGGCGATCGTGCTCGCCGGCGTTGTGATCGACATCGAAACCGCCGTCGGCCCGTTCTGCTATCTCGATGCCGCGGCACGGGTCGGCGAATGGTCCAAGCTGGCGGCCAATTGCCATCTGTCGGCCGGCGCCGCCATCGGCGGCAGCGTCACCGTGGGCGCCGACACGTTTTTCGGCATGGATGCGACGGTCGTAAACGACATCACCGTCGGATCCCATGTGTTCATCAATGCCTGCGCGCTGGTGCATCAGGATGTCCCCGACAATTCGCGGATGCTGGAGGCGCGCAAGTCCCGCATCGTTCCCATCGACACATTCGAGGCATAGTCCATCATCTTTCCACCCTGACGCGCCCCATTGCCGCAGCGGCGGTCGGCATCTTGACTTTCAAATCTTCGGCGGTGACAGTCCGCGCAGGCTCAGCCACCGGGATAAGCCCATGAAATTGCAGGCCAGCCTTTCCGCCAGCCAGCGCCTCAGCCGGTTCGCCGCGACCGGCATCCTTGAACTCGGCACGGTGCTCGACCCCGCCGCCTGCGAGCGGCTGCTGGGGCGAATCCGCGCCACGCGCGAATTCGACGCCACGCTATTTCTGACTGAGGCGGCATTTCTGGCCGATCCCCAGCATGTTGGCGTAAATCCGAAGCCGGGCCGGAATCTGCTGGAAACATTCAACGATGATCTCGGCTTCATCGAAGCCAATCCAGCCATCGCCGACGCGCTGAATGAAGTCATCGGCGCGGACTATCAGATATTGAACAAGAAGCTGGTCTGCGGCGTGCCTGAATCCCATTTGCCGGAGTGGCTGGTGCGCCGCATCAAGGGCAACCCGGTCAACAATCTCGGCGCCTATGTGAGGCCCGAATACCGCGACATCACCTACTTCTACGGAATCGACTATCATCAGGACATCATCGACTATAAGAACCAGCCGTCGGATTTCGTGACGCTCTACCTGTATCTCCACCCGGTCCGGCGCGAGGATGCGCCGCTTTATGTGCTGCCGGAGAGCCACAGGCTGGGTGCCACAGTATTCCCTCATAAGCTGACGAAAGTCTCGGCGGATCCTGTGACTTGGCAATACGAGGATGGGCTTGGCCATGCGGTCGAGTGCCGCCAGAAGATGCTTGTCGGGGAAACGGGGTATGCTGCCTTCTGGCATCCCTGTACGTTGCACGGGACGCAACCCGACGTCGCGGATAACGAGCGGATCTCCGTCCGCTATCTCCTGCAGAAGAAGGCCGGCCACGGCCGCGCCGGGATCGATCTCGTCAATGAAACGCTGCTAGGGCCCCATGCCCTCGACACCACGCGTGTCGATCTGGCGAAGGACGGGGCGGCGAAGATCAAGCACAATACGATCAACGCCGCCGGAGCCTGATCGCCGCCGCGCGGTAGAACTGCGCTGATCAGCGGCCCTGCCACTCGATATCGATGCCGAATTTTTCCAGGATGGCCTTGTGGCTCCGTCGCAGGTCGGCGCACCGTTCCAGCCAGACGCTCCGCTGCAGCCCCAGGAAGTGAACACCCAGGCGCACGCCGTCTTTCTCGATGTTCGACCGCCGGAAGCCCTCTTCCTCGAAGCCGAACTTGCCATGCAAACGGATGACGGCGTCATTGCCCTCGATGACTTCGCAGTTCAGCTTTTCCAGGCCAAGCCGGTCAAAGACGAAATCCAGCAGCGTCAGTTCCAGCGCAGCGCCAAGTCCGCCGCGCTCGGTTTCCGTCAGGTAAAATGCCCAATTGGCTTTGCGATGGCGCCAGTCCAGTTCGCTGACGCTGACCATGCCAATGGGCCCGATGCTGTCGTCGACAACGGCAAAGGCGATGCGGCATTTGTCATGTTGCAGCCGATCGAGCCAGGTCTGATGCTCGTCGATCTGAATCTCATGGTCGGTGTACATGACCCTGCGGATCGACGGCTCGTTGCGGATCTCGCGGATGCGCCACTGGCTGCGCGGGTCCAGGGAGCATATCTCCCGCAAAACGATCCGCCTGGGGGGCGCCACCTGTAGGGCCCCCCGATCCAGATTGGCCGTGGCTTGTGTCTGATAACTCATGCCGACCCGTACTATTCCCTCATGTTTCTCGCTGACCTAGCTGCGTTTGGCTAGTCTTTTCTCTCGCGCCCGACCGCCTCATTTTGCGCCAATTTCCGCCGATTGCGCGACATTTTTGGCGGCGAACCCAAACCCAGGAGATTTCTCCGGTATTTCCGCTCTTTTCGGGCAAATTGAGGCGCCCGGCGCCGCTCAGTCTCCGGCATTCACGCTTGCACGGGGTATCGGATTGTTGGATTCAGTCGGGGCAGGCGCGGCTGGTGCCGTGGATGAATCCGATGCCGGCGATCGAAGGCTAATCGCCCGCAGCGGTGGGCAGAGCTTGGGGGATAGGGTATGCAGCGCAAGGGGATCGTCCTCGCCGGGGGCCGCGGAACCCGGCTCAGGCCGATGACATCGGTCATCAGCAAGCACCTGCTGGCGATCTACGACAAGCCGATGATCTATTACTCCCTGTCGGTTCTGTTGCTGGCCCAGATCCGCGACATCCTGCTGATCTCGACGGCCGAAGATCTGCCGATGTATCGCGGCCTGCTGGGCGACGGCAGCCAGCTTGGAATTTCCCTGTCCTACGCAATACAGGGTGAGCCGCGCGGCATCGCCGAAGCCTTCGTTCTCGGCGCCGATTTCATTGGCAGCAATCCGGTGGTGCTGGTGCTCGGGGATAACATTTTCTATGGGGTGGGCCTCACCACGGTGCTCGAACGTGCCTCCCGCCGCCAATCCGGCGCCACGGTCTTCAGCTATCCCGTCAGCGATCCCCGGCCGTTCGGCGTGGTCACTTTCGGGCCGGATATGCGTGCCACCTCGATCGAGGAAAAGCCGCAGCGGCCGGCCTCGAACCATGTGGCGACAGGACTTTATTACTACGACAGCCGCGTCGTGGAGATGACGCGAAAGCTAAAGCCCTCGGCCCGGGGCGAACTGGAGATCACCGACGTCAACCGGGCCTATCTGGCGCTGGGCGAGCTTTATGTCGAACCTCTGGGCCGCGGCTTCGCCTGGCTCGACACGGGAACCCCTGACTCCATTCTCGACGCCGCCAATTTCGTGGCCACGGTGGAGCGGCGCCAGGGCCTGAAGGTCGCCTGTTTGGAGGAGATTGCCTGGCGCCATGGCTGGATCACCAGCGAAGACCTCCTGCGCCTGGGGGCCAGGCATCACGACAATGCCTATGGCAAGTATCTGGCCTGGCTGGTGACGGGTGCGGGCGAGGGCGGCGGCGCGCTTTAGCGCCGTTCAGCCTGCTTTTACGCCACCTGAAGCGGCGGCGCCTTGCGGTCCTCATAGCCCTCATAGGGCTTCTTGTCCTTGGACATGTCCTTGTAGAGCGAGGCCAGCGCCACCAGCCGCCCATCTATCCGGTCGAGCGACGCGGCGACATGGGGATCGATGTCGGCGACCCCATGGATCGTCGCGCCATTGTAGAGAATCACGTCACCGGCGCCGCAATGCTCCTCGAACATGAGGCGGTCTTCGCCGATATCGACGAAACCGCCGCCATCGCGGAAATCCTCGCCCTTGGTCGTCATCAGCAGCAGGAGCTGGTGAAAGCGCCGCTGGCCGGCATCGTGGGTGACGGTATCGATCACCACGTCCCGGTGCGCCATGAAGAATCCGCCGCCGGCCGGATAATGCTGCATCCGCGCCGCGGTCCACAGCCCCTCATCGACGGTGTCGATGGCGAAGTTTGGCGGGTAGCCCTGCAGCCGGTTCCGCAGCCGCGCGAAGCGCCGGAAGATATCGTGCACGCCGAAGACATCCGTGGCCCAGAGCGGTGTGTAGAAGATGCGGTAGAAGCGCGGCCGGTAATCCCAGCTCGTCATCGCGCCGCCCACGGCCAGCTTCTGATAATTGTTCATGACATCGCGGCCGGTATCGCCGATGGCGGGCCGATCGTTCTTCGACGAGAAATTCTGCGCCACCCGCTTGCAGGCCGCCTTCATCTCCTGCTTGGAGAACAGGCCGCGGACGCAGGCGAAGGAATGGCGGTCGACCGTCGCGTTGACCTGCTCCACCTCCACATCCTCGATCGAGGAAACCTCGAAGGTGCAGTCCCGCAGCAATTGCTCAAGTTGGGGCTTCATGACCGGATGCAAATCCCTTCTATGCCGCTCGATCGCCATGCCGGACCACGAACCACAGGGAGCAGGCCCGCCCGGTCACGGCCAGCAGCATTCTCTCGATAACGGCGAAAAAGCTCAAGATGACAAACGACTGGAGCCCTCCATAGAGAATCTTGACCGGTGGAAACAGCACGTCCGCCGGCTTGCGGCCGATTGCCGCGGTGGCCAGCGAATGGGCGCTCCAGGCCCAGAAATTCGACATCGTATAGGGTCGGCAGGTCACCAGCCGGCAGCCCAGCCGCTGCGCCAGGCTCTCCACGGTTTCCTTGCGGAATAGGTACCAGTGGCGCGGCGTATGGTAGCCGCCCCAGTGACGCCGCCTCAGCAGGTCGAAATCGACGCAATCGGTGTTGGGTGTCTCGATCATGACGAAGCCCTCGGGCGTCGCCAGGCTGACGCACTTCTCCAGGAACAGGTCGGGCCGCGCCACATGTTCGATGACATGGATCGAGATGATCGCATCGAAGTGACCCTTCGGCAGATCGAGATCCTCGAATCGCCCCTCGTATACCTTATGTCCGCGTCTGCGGGCCTTGCTCGCGGCGACGGCGCCATACTCGACGCCATAGGTCTCACAATCCGGCAGCAGGCTGCGGATCGCGTCCAGTTGCGCGCCGACGCCGCAGCCGACGTCGAGAATGCGGTAAGGGCGATTTTCCTTGAGCTTCGGCAGGAACGGCAACACCCGCTCGCGATAGTTCTTGGTGTGGATCTTGTAGAACAGGCCCTGCACGAACGACTTCTGCTGCTGCGTATCCTTGCCGTCCAGATTCAGATTGTTCGAGTAGTAGTCCGATGCGTAGAGCGTCGGCAGCTCGCTGACATCGGGCCTGGGATAGAGAAATACCATCCGGCATTTCGGGCATTGATGAGCCGGGAACTCCCGGTCCGTGGTGACATACTCATGCTCGCGGACTTGGCCGATCGGCGCCGCGGAGACCGGGCTGCCGCAGATGATGCAGGCCTTGTCGAAGTAGACAGCAAAATCCTTGGCCGGTTTCGGTTGGCGTGGCGCCGTTTCGGTCGTCGTCATGGCGTTGGTTCGGCGGCGCTCCCGGTCCAGCTTACAAGGTGGCGAGTAGGGCCTTGCGATCCGTCTTGCCGCTGCCGGTGAGCGGGATGTCGTCGATGAAATGGATCGATTGCGGCAACATACCGGCGGGCAGTCGGCCGCGCAACCAATCGGCCAGCTCCGCCGGCTCGACGGCGCTTCCGGCCGCGGGCTTGACAATGGCGACGAGAATCTTTGTGCCGTTGATCTCCTTGGGTACGACCACGGCGTTAGCCACGGCCGCGTGTTCCCGAAGCGTCGCCTCGATCTCGCCCAGCTCGATTCGCTGGCCATTGATTTTCACCTGATGATCGATGCGGCCGAGGAAATCGATGTTCCCGTCCGGCAGGAACCGCGCCAGATCGCCGGTACGGTAGAGGCGGCTTCCCGCAGCGCCGGGCACCGGGTTGGGGATGAAGCTTTGCGCCGTCAGGTCCGGCCGGTTGAGATAGCCTCGCGCCAGGCCGATGCCGCCGATGAATAGCTCGCCCGTAATGCCGGGCGGCAGGGGCCGCATATCCTCGCCCAGGACGAAGAGCTGGATATTCGAAATCGGCTTCCCGATGGGAACGATGCCGCCGCCGGCTTCATCCCGGCAATCCCAGGCGCTGACATCCACCGCGGCTTCGGTCGGGCCGTAGAGGTTATGCAGCGCCGATTTCACGCGTTGCAGGAAATCGCTGCGCAGGTCATAGGGCAGGGCCTCGCCGCTGCAGAAGACAAGCCGCAGGTTCAGCTCGTCCAGGCCCTTCGCCCGCAGGAACATGCGCAGCATCGATGGCACGAAATGTGCGCAAGTCACGCCGCACTCTCGCATGGTCTTCACCAGATAGTTCGGCGATCTGTGGCCGCCGGGCCGCGCCATCACCAAGGTGGAGCCGGCAATGAAGGGCCAGAGGAATTCCCAGACCGATACGTCGAATGTATAGGGGGTCTTCTGCAGGACGCGATCGCCTTGCCCCAGGCGGTACCGATCCTGCATCCAGACGATGCGGTTGTGTATTGCTCCATGCTCAACCATCACGCCCTTCGGCCGCCCGGTGGATCCCGACGTGAAAATCGTATAGGCGAGCTGATCGCTGTCGATGGCGATGCCGGGGTTCCGGTCCGGCCGGTCCCCGCCAGCCGCAGCCTCGGCGGCGACGATCACATGCTTGGCGAATGGCCGCAGCCGCGGCGCGGTCGCCGCGTCGCAGAGGATGATTTCGAGGCCCGCGTCGTCGATGAGTTCCTTCAGCCGCAGATCGGGATCATCCACTGCCAGCGGCACGTAGGCGCCGCCGGCCTTGAGAACAGCCCAAACCGCTGCCGGCAGGTGGAGCGACCGATCCAAGCAGAGGCCGACAAGCTGGTCCCGCCCGCAACCCAGTTCGAGCAAGAGATGCGCCAGCCGGTTGACCTTGCTGTTGAAGGCTCCGTAGGTCTCGATGTCGTTTTCATAGATGACGGCCGGATGATCGGGCAGTGCCGCAGCGTTCGCCTCCAGCAGCGGCACCAAGCCTCCGGCGAACGGATAATCCTTCGCCGTGCGGTTCTGCGCCAGTTGCCAGGCTAGGCCGTCCACGGGCCGCACCGATGAAATCCCCCGCAGGGAATACTATCAATCCTGCGCATCATTGCAGGGCACTTCCCGCCGTTCCAAGCTCCCGTGCCGGCTGGGTTTGCCGCCGCAGGGTCGCGAAGTAGGAATCGCTGCGCGCCTGCGGATGCCGGTCATAGTAGCCGATCTCGACCAGTTCCCGATGCACGCGCGGCAGATGGTGATGGGGCAGATGCTGCATGATGTGATGTTCATGGTGATAGTTGAAATTGAACGGCCCCAGCAGGAACTTCTCGATCAGCCAGGAAGGCTGGCGCCACCAGGGGACGCTCGAGACGGTCGTGCGCGCCGCATAGATCTGGTCCTGATTGCGCGCCGTTGCCGCGAGCGCAAGACCGGCATGCTCGCCATACATCCGCAGGCCGCTGAGGAAACGCGACAGCACGAACATCGGCGCCAGCCAGAAGGCGAAATAGTGCCACCAGTCGCCGATTGTCCAATAGAGGACGAAAACGCAGCTCTGCGTCACTGCCATGACGGTGAGGGCGCCGAACTCGCTCGCAGGCTTTGCCGCGGCCGTGGTTGCGGTCTTGCGGCGCCAGAGATTGCGCTCGATCTTCTCACCGAGATTGGTCAGGGCGAAGCTGCGCTTGAAGATGCGCCAGATGAGTTCGGCCGTGCTGTCAGCGGGCGGGTCGAACATGTACTCGGCCCGGTCGGGATCCGAACTCCCGGCCATAGAGCTGGTGATGGCTCAGGTGATGCTTCTTCACGCTGTCGAAGTTCGCCAGGGCGAGGCCGCCGATCAGCACGCCGGCGGCATCGTTCAGCCTGTTGTTCGAGAACAATGTCCGGTGGATCGCCTCATGGATGGCGACGATCATGTGGTAATGCAGCACGCCCATCAGCAGGAAGACCGGCAGCCCCGCGATCAGCGGGCTCCAGGCTCCGGCAAAGACGCAGGCGAAAAACCACAGCAGCATGACCAGCAGCTTTGCCCAGGATTGACGGTCCAGCGGGCGCAGCAGTTCCGGCCGCTCCGCTGTCAGGCCCTGGATGAAGCGGACCACTTCGATCTTGCCGTCGGGAACAGCCTTCGTCACCGGCGCCCCCTAACCATGGCCGATCCGTTCAGGCAGCGGGGCCTGCGCCATGAATGGCTGCCCGTCGCCCAGCACGATCGGCGCGTTGGCGAATATCTGGCTCACCAGCCTGCGATCCTCACCGAAGATCCTTTCCGCCAGGGCGCGCTGGCTGGGCGACTCGGCCGGCTTGTCATCCTCTGTCGTCGCCATGCCTCGTTCATAGCACTGCCACAGTCCTGCCAGTACCCTTGAAGGAACGATGCTGCCGAGGATACCCAACAGCGGCTCCCGGCTCATCAGCCATTCCGCCGGGCCCATGGACCGCTCCCTCCGGCTGTTGAGCCGCAGCGCCGGCACGCCACTGGCGGCGAAATAGGCGGGGACAGCAATGAATTGTTCGATCGCGGTCAGCACGCCGACCGGATCCGCGGCGATCAGGCGGAAGTCGATCAGCAGGATGTTCCGCCGGAACGTCTGGCGAAACAGATTGATCTGCCCGCTCACGAATCCCGATCCCATCTTCACCTGCAGGACACCGCCGCCGCGGCTGTAATGGAAGCCTTCGACAAACTCCTCGAACGGTCCGGTGCCGGAGACATGGCGGATGCGTGCAGTAAAGCGAGATCACCCAATCCACGGGATCGCGGACGATGAGAATCGCCCGCAGTTGGGGATCAAAGGCGATCATCCGTTCGGGGGCCAATGGATTGACGAAATATTCTGTGCTGGCGTCGATGCCGACCTGGCCCGGCTTCAGTCCGGCATAGAAGCGCCGGTACCAGTTCTCGCCCCGGCCGAAATTCTGCGAGAAATAGGTCGGCTCCTTGCGCCAGGGCGCAAAGATTTGCGGATGCCGCGCCAGCCAGGCGAACAGAGTTGTCGTGCCGGCCCGGGGCATGCCCGGCAGAATCACGAGATTGCTATGATCAAGCGTCGTCATGCGCCATCTAGAACTTCATGTGGCGCCGGGCCTCCGGGCCGGTATTGAACAGGAGGTCGATGACCGAGACATAGTGGTCGAACTCGCCATAGAGCTGCGGATAGGCGGGATAGCCGCCATAGTCCATCCAGGCAACAGCGATGCCGGCGTTGGCGAAGGCAGTCTCGTCCAGATAATCCCGCGCCGAAGGCCCCGAAAGATAGCTGGCCGCCGACGCCGATTGGCAGAGGGTCAGCAGTTTCTCGGACTTGTTGCCGGTGCTGGCATAATCGCGCGAATGGACCAGTCGCGTGCCGATGTTCAGCAGCTTGCACAAACCCTCGAGGAACAATCTGTTGATGTCGCTGAGGTGCTTCAGGCCTGCGGCCGCCTCGTAAAGTCCGGCAAGCGGCGACTCATATGTGCGCGAAAGAACGGCGCCTTCCCATAGGAATGGCGGATACGCGCCCAATGCTGTTCTGCCCAGGGCTCGGAAATCTCGGTCTCGTCGATCAGCTGCATCTGGCGGCCCTTATTGGCCACGGGAATGGTCAGCCACTGCGCCCCCTGCGCCGTCTTGATCAGGTTCCGGTTGCGCCAGTCGCGCTTGGTGTATTGCACATCGTCGAGCAGGATGAATTCATCGACAGCGGCAATCAGGTCGAAATAGCCCTTCCAGGGGATATAGTTCGATTGCACGATGGCGACGCGTTTGCCCTCTGGTGTTGATGTCGTGACGGCGCTTGACATGGCGGCGGCGGGCGGCGAATCAGACGCCGGAACGCTAATCCCGGGATTCGAGCCGCGGCGCGGTCTTGCCTCGATTTCCGAAACGTCGAGTTGGGATCGAGGATCTTTCATGGCTGAGCCCGGAATTCGCTGTATGGTTTCCTGGTCTTCCCACGAATTTACCGGAACTTGCAAAGCCTGCTGCGTAAGGAAGGTTCCGCCGATGTTGTCATCTCGAATTACTCGGGACCGCCGGCGGGCCGTCGTATTCTCGATGTCAGCCGCGGCCCGGGCACCGTGCTGCAGTTTCTGAGCGATGTCAATTATACCGGCATCGACCGCTGCCCTACAATCACGCCATCATGATCTGTTCGGTTTGAGGCGGATGATTTGATGTACAGTCCAAACTCCCGGTTGCGCGCCGCCATTCTCATCTCCGGGCGCGGCTCCAACATGCAGGCGCTGATCGAGGCTTGCGCGCAGGCTGGCAGCCCGGCCGAGATCGCCCTGGTCATTTCCAACAAGGCCGATGCCGGCGGATTGGCATGGGCCCGCGCGGCGGGTGTCGCCACCGATGTCGTCTCTCATCGTGCGTTTGCGGATCGGGCGGCGTTCGACGCGGAAATCGACGCCAAGCTGCGCGCCGCCGGGATTCAACTCGTCTGCCTGGCGGGCTTCATGCGCATCCTCAGCGACGAATTCGTCGCCGCCTGGCGCGACCGAATGATCAATATCCATCCGTCGCTGCTGCCGTCTTTCAGGGGGCTGGACACCCACGCCCGGGCGCTGGCGGCCGGGGTCCGGCTCCATGGCTGTACCGTGCATTTCGTCCGCCCGGAGATGGATACCGGTCCGATCATCGTCCAGGCGGCCGTGCCGGTCGAATCAACAGACACGCCGGATAGCCTGGCGGCCCGCGTGCTGTCGGCGGAGCACCGCATCTACCCGCTGGCCCTGCGCTGGATCGCCGAAGGCCGCGTGCGCGTGGAGAACGAGCGCGCCATCATCGACGGCGCCGCCGCTGCCGCGGCTCCGCTGATCAATCCCCGGGCTTAGCGCCGATCAGTTGCCCGGCTTAGCGCCGATCAGTTGAACGTGTCGCAGGCCTTCGGATCGCCGGACCGGAAGCCCTTGTTGAACCACTCCATGCGCTGCTGCGAACTGCCATGGGTGAAAGTCTCCGGCCGGACATAGCCCTGGCTCTGCTGCTGGATGGCGTCGTCGCCGACCGCGCTGGCGGCATTGATGGCTTCCTCGATATCGCCGGACTCGATCATCTGCGTGTCGGTGTTCACGTGATGCGCCCAGATGCCGGCAAAGCAGTCGGCCTGCAGCTCGATCTGCACGGAAACCGAGTTCCACTCCACCTCGCTCATCTGCTCGCGCATCGCCTGGGTTTCCTTCATCACGCCGACGAGGTTTTGCACGTGATGGCCGACCTCATGGGCGATGACATAGGCTTGTGCAAAATCGCCGGCCGCATTGAGCTGGCGGGTCAACTGCTGCAGGAAATCCAGATCGAGATAGAGCTTGCTGTCACCGGGGCAGTAGAACGGCCCGACGGCGGCTTGGGCGAAGCCGCAGGCGGACTGCACGCCGCCGCTGAACAGGACCAACGTGGGTTCCGGATAGTCGCGACCGGACTGTTGAAAGATGCCATTCCAGACATCCTCGGTGCTTCCCAGCACCGCCGCTGCAAACTGCTTCAGCTCATCGTCACTGCCGCTCTGGATCGCCGACTCGTCGCCGGGCTGATAGGTGGGCGTTCCACCCAGATTGCCCTGCAGAAGCTGGCTCGGATCGAAGCCGAAGATCAGCGCCAGGACGACGATGACGATCAGTCCCAGCCCGCCGATGCCGCCAGCCCGGCGGCCGCCGCCCATGGGCATGCGGGGCATCCCGCCACCCAAGCCGCCGCCGAACCCGCCGCCGCTGCCGCGCCGGTCTTCGATATTCTGGCTTTGCCGGCCCATTCGCCAACGCATCGCGCTACTCCTCTATCAGGCAATCTCACATCCCAAGATCGCGCAGGCCTTTGAGGCGGGTCAATGTCCGGGTGCCGGACAGGATCAGGGCAGTGACGTTGGCGGCAGGAACCCGGGGACCGATTGCCCGCTGTTACTCAGGTTATAAAGGCGCTTGGCATCTTCCAGTTCCAGCTTCTTTTTGCAAGCTTCGTACTCGGGGCTGCCTTTTTCCCCCTCTGACGCGCAACGTTCGGTGTCGAACAGGTAGCTGCTGCCGGCAGGTCTCTCCGCTGGTTCGGTGCAGCCCGCGATCGATAGGCCCAGGCATAACAGCACAATGGTACGCATGGCCGTTTTCCTCCCAAACTTCCGTTGGGAACAGACCCTGGCCATCAATACTGCCCCAGGTGCCATTCTACGATGTTGGCGGCCGCCCGCAACTTCGATGCGCAAAGGCGCAAAGGCGCAAGATTTCGCTTTCCCGGCGGTCAAAAGCTTCGTTCAATGCCGGTGAAAGACGACAGCCCGGAACTCGCGCGACGCGGTTCGGAGAAAAAAGTCAGAGGAAGCGTCAGAGGGACTCCATGGCCAACAAGCTTGAGGGATTGACCGACATCTATGCCTTCTTCCGCCGGAACCAGACGCCGATTTACTTCCTGTCGCCGACGCCGTTCAATCTCCTGGGTCTGGACCGCTGGGTGAATGGCTTCGAGTATCTCAACTTTTTCGACTCCTTCGACAGCCAGCATCCGAAGATCCTGGTGCCGCGCGAGCATGGCCCGCACGAATTCCGCTCCATCGAAGATGTGAACAACTACCTCCTGCGGCATAAGGAAGTTCTCAATCACATCCGCAGCCGCGGCGGCAAGATGCTCCTGGTCATGTTCGACGAGGAGACGGAAGCGCTGGCGAAGAAAGCCGGCGTCGAGATCGCTCTGCCGCCGGCCAAACTGCGCATCCATCTGGACTCGAAGATCATCACCACACAGCTCGGCAACGATGCCGGCATCGCCAGCGTGCCCAATGTGCTGGGCCGCGCGAAGAGCTACGACGAGTTGAAACAACTCGCCGCCAAGGCAAATCTGGGCAACGACCTCGTGGTGCAGACGCCCTATGGCGATTCCGGCCGCACCACGTTCTTCGTCTCCGGCGAGGGGGACTGGAAGAAGAACGCCGATGTGCTGGCCAAGGAAGAGCTCAAGGTGATGAAGCGCATCAACCACCTGCCGGGCACTGTCGAGGGCGTGGCCACCCGCCATGGCACGCTTGTGGGGCCGGTGATGACCGATATCACCGGCTTCGGCGAGCTGACGCCCTACAAGGGCGGCTGGTGCGGCAATGACGCCTTCACCCACGGCATGGAGAAAGAGCGCGCCGATGTGCGCCGCATGGCGCAGAAGCTCGGCGACCGGCTGTACAAAGAGGGATATCGCGGCGCCTTCTGCATGGATTTCCTGATCGATACCGATACCCGCGAAGTCTATCTCGGCGAGCTTAATCCCCGCATCAGCGGCGCCAGCCCGATGACGCATCTGGTCACATCGACCTATGGCGGCGTGCCGATCTTCCTGTTCCATCTCCTGGAGTTCATGGATGTGGATTACGAGATCGACTTGGAGAGCATCCAGGCGCGCTGGCAGGACTATGACGAGTGGAACCAGCTCATCCTGAAATGGCCCGGCGACGATGTGGAGATTATCAGCAAGGCGCCGGCCTCCGGCATCTGGCGCATGGACGAGAATGGCAAGATCGGCTTCGTCCGCCGCACCCTCGATTGGACCAACGTCACCGGCGAGAACGAAGCTTTCTACATGCGCGTCTACACGGCTGGCGACTACCGTTATCACGGCGCCGATATGGGCATCCTGGTCGCCCGCGGCCGCATGCAGACCGACGACCGCAAGCTTCATGAGCGTGCGAAACGCTGGGCCGCCGGCATCAACGGCCAGTTCCAATGCGTGCCCGTGGCGCCGGAAGTCCCGGTGCATATCCCGGACCCGACGACGGCGCACAAGATGTACTGAGATTGTCGCCGCCATGGCCGAGACGCGGAGCAGTGCTTCAGTTTGAATACGTCGCCTTTGTGCCAGAAGCGGCCGTCCTGCTTCACGGCAGCAGTCCTGCGTGTCAAACCGCCAGCGGTCCAGCTTTGCGTTAGCCCTCTGCAAAATGCTCTCCACCCGATCGCCCGGAAAGTGCCATAAGTGGCCGCCTAGGGAAGTCCTAGAGTGGATTCTGAAACCCCAGGGCGCTATTCTTGCCTGGGAAGGGACAATGGTATGGAGCGTCGCCTCGCCGCCATCGTCGCCGCTGATGTCGTTGGCTACAGCCGGCTCATGGAGCTGGATGAGGCTGGTACGTTCTCGCGCTTGCGAACACATCGAAAGGAATTGTTCGAGCCAGAAATAGCCGCCTATCACGGTCGCATCTTCAAGCTGATGGGCGACGGCCTGCTGGCCGAGTTCGCCAGCGTCGTCGATGCGGTTGAGTGCGCGATCGTCCTGCAGCGCAAGCTGGCATCGCGCAACCAGGGTCTCCCCGATGACCGCCGCATCGACGTGCGTATTGGCATTAACCTTGGCGACGTGATCGTCGAGGACGAAGACCGCCACGGCGAAGGCGTCAACATCGCGGCGCGGCTGCAACAACTCGCCGAGCCTGGCGGCATTTGCGTCGCGCGCAATGTTCACGACCAGGTCAAGAACAAGCTCGATCTGCGCTTCCGCGATCTGGGGGACCAGACTGTCAAGAACATTGCCGAAGCGGTGCAGGTCTTCTGTGTGCTCCCGGATGGAGCGAAGGAACCAAGGCGCACGCCGAGGAATCAGCACGGCAAACTCTACTCGGGTCGAGTTGCAGCAGCCGCCATTGTGTTGCTGCTCTTGGCGGCCGCCGGAACGATTGCATTGCTGCGGCCCTGGCAACCGGATATCGAGCCCGCGTCCATTGACCGTATGGCTTTTCCGCTTCCCGACAAACCGTCAGTCGCGGTCCTGCCTTTCACCAATATGAGCGCCGATCCCGAGCAGGAGTACTTCGCCGACGGGATGACCGACGACCTGATTACGGACCTCTCAAAGGTATCTAGCCTGTTCGTCATCGCTCGCAATTCGACCTTCTTATACAAGGGCCGGAGCGTTGAGATGCGCCAGGTGGCCGAGGACCTGGGAGTGCGCTATGTGGTGGAGGGCAGCGTGCGTCGCGCCGGAGACACCGTGCGGGTCAACGCTCAGTTGATCGATACCATCACCGGCGGGCACGTCTGGGCGGATCGCTACGACGGCAGCGTCGCGGATATCTTCGCGGTTCAGGATGCCATCGTCCGGGAGATCGCTAAGGCGCTGGCCCTGAACCTGTCCGAGGGCGAACAGGAAGAAATCGCTCGTGGGGAGACGATCAACATCCAAGCGCGCGAAGCATTTCAGAAGGGCTGGGAGCATCAGTTGCACTTCACAGCCGAGGACAATGCAAAGGCGGCGGAACACTTCCGGCGGGCAGCTGAAATTGATCCCGAGTACGGACGCGCCTATGCCGCGCTAAGCATCGCCTACGTTAGGGGATGCCAGTGGAGATGGAGCAAAGAGCTGGGCATGGGTTCTGCAGAAGCCAATAGCACCGCGATTTAATATTTATCTGAGGCCGAGAAACGCGAGTCCTCGCTCACTGCGGTCGCGGCATCTCAGATTCAGTTGTACAACAACCGGCATGAGAAGGCCCTGACAGAGGCTGCACGCGCCATCGCCCTCGATCCCAATGACCCCGAGGCCCACGTTGCGATGGGATTGGCGTTGATCACCACCGGCAGAGCAGACGCCGGGTTGAAGTTCATCGAAACGGCTCTGCGGCTCAACCCGAGCCACCCGACCTACTACGTCCTGGCCCATGGGATGGCCCATTTCGCGTTGCATGACCTGGAGCGAGCGGCAAGCGTATTGAGTGAAGCATTGGACCGCAATCCGGACGCGGTCGAATTAGCGCCCCTTCTAGCGGCCGCTTATGCACACCTTGGCCGGAGGAGTGATGCGCGGGACGTGCTTCTACAGTGGCAGCCCAACGTATCTCAGTTTCAATTGCAATCCCTCGCCGAAGGCTACCACCTTCCCTATCCTTGGGCGCAGGATGAACGCGCCACCCAGGAGCGCTTGGTTGACGGTCTTTATGTCGCCGGCCTGCCTTTGGACGTTACGGTCGCGACCCTGGTGAGGTCCATACAGCACGAAGATGGCCCGGAACGGGAGATTGCCATTCGGGACTTGGGGCGATTTGGGCGCACGGCAGCCGATGCTGTGCCCGCGTTAATCGACGCGCTGGCCGATGAGAACCGCTGGGTGCGGTCAGACGCAGTGCGGTCTTTGGGGAAGATCGGCCCGGCGGCCGCAGACGCAATCCCGGCGCTCATCGCCATCCAGGGTGAGGAAGTCAACAGGGTTCTTGCGCAACAGGCACTAGAGGAAATCCGGGGTTTCTAAGACTGCTGATCTCAAAGGTCCGGCGAAGGGCAGCTTTGGGTCAAACTGAAACATCGCGGTTCGCGGGTCTTTGTTGATTTTTTTCCTATAATGTGCCGGAATGAGGATACCGCCGCTTGCGCTTGGTGGTCTCGATATTGGACATCGTGTATCTGTTTCGCATCCGGACTTCGCGGCGGGAGTCCGGAGATGAGCTTGTCGTTGCATAAGACAAGATACCTATGAGCCAAAGCAACAGACGCATGGCTCGCGGGTTGCGCGTATGGCAGCGGTCCGGTTGGGGAAGGCAGCACCGGAAGGGCCACCGGGGCAGGGTTGTTTTTGCAGAATCCGCGACGGCGGGGAAATTTCCCAGCGTCTACAGGGCCTTGCGCCGATGGGTTGTGAAAATCAACCCTCGACCAGCGCGAGGCCTTGCCCGCTCAACCCTGCTTGCGGTTCTTCTTCGCCCAGGACGACACGAGATTTGGCGTATCCCGCTGCGGCGCCTGCACCGGACCTAGGGAGTTGAGATAGGCGCTGTCGAAGTTCTTTCGGTCATACACAGGGAAATCGATCGGCCGGTCGCGGAAACTCTTGGTCATCTGGCCCAGGCCGCGCAGGCCGTTCTTGCGCTGGCGGCGCACCTGCTCCAGGTCGATCTCGATGGGGATGAACTGCTCCAGGGTATCGGCCTTGTGCAAGAAGCGGCCGGAGGGATCGATGACGCAGGACTGGCCGTTGCCGCCGGCGCCCAGGCCGTTCACGTCGAACATGTAGCACTGGAACATCGCGGCCGTGGCGTGGGCGATGGCGATGTCCACGTCGCGGTCGATGGTGTAGGTCAGCACGGGATGCAGGATCACCTCGGCGCCCATGGCGGTCACGGTGCGCGCAGTCTCCGGGAACCAGATGTCGTAGCAGTTCAGCACCGCGAAGCGGCCGACGCCGTCGATGTCGAATACCAGGAACTCGGTGCCCGGGGTGACGCCCTGTTCCATCGGCGTGAACGGGAACATCTTGCGGTAGCGCCCGATGACCTCGCCCTGGGGATTGATCACCGACGTGGTGTTGTGGATCGCGCCGTCCTTGCGCTCATACATCGAGCCGTTGACCAGCCAGACCCGGTGGCGCGCCGCCATCTCCTGGAACGCCTCTTCCGAGGCGCCGGGCAGGGGCTGGGCGTGCTGCAGCATCGGCCCGAAGCAGGCCAACTCGCTGAACATCACCATCTGCACCCAGGGATAGAGATGCATCAGCAGGTCCAGCCGATGCCCCATCGCGGCGATGTTATTCTGCGTGGTGACGTGCATCTGCACGCCGGCAATCGCAAAGGGTGTCATGAACGCGGTCACTCCGAAGTTCCACCGGACGGGCCATGGCCGCGATCCGGCGCGCGATTCGCTGGAATTTACCTTTCCGCCGCTCCCCGCTCCATGGGGTATATTCGTTCGAATTCAAATACTTGACGGAACGGGAACGGCCGCAAGCGCGGCTCTGGCATGGTCTCAGGCTAAAGACCGGGCATTAAGCGGCGATTAACGCTTTCCGCGGCCCAAAGCCGCACCAGCCGGCGCCTAGTTCAGCGCATCCAGATGCCGCCGGTACTGGGCGATGAAATCGCAGCTCACCAGCTTGATATAGGCATCGATCAGCCGCTGCGTAACCGGCCCCGGCAGGTCCGGATGGTTCACCTTCCGGCCATGGATGCTGCGCACCGGGCAGATGCAGAGCGAGGTCGAGGTCAGGAAAGCCTCATCGGCGGTATAGGCGTCGTAGAGATCGATGTCCCGTTCAACGCAGGCAATGCCGATCTCCTTCGCCAGGTCCATGACTGTGGCACGGCTGACGCCCGGCAGCACGAAGCGGTCCTGCGGCGTCATCAGCATGCCGTCGCGCACGAGGAAGATGTTGGAGCCGATGCCCTCGGCCAGATTGCCGTTGGCGTCCAGCAGCACGGCCCAGGCCTTGGGATCGTGCGCCCGCGCTTCCAGGTCGCCCATGATCAGGTTCAGGTAGTTATGCGTCTTGGCCCGCGGGCTCATCATGTCAGGCGCCGCGCGGCGCACCGACGGCACATAGACATCGACGCCGTCGCGGTAGAGCGTGGCCCGCGCCTTCAGCGGCAGCGGCTGGCATTCGACGATCACCGTCGGCACATTGCCGCTGCGCGGCGAGCGGTCGTCGGAATTCATGCCGCGCGACACCCGCTGGCTCACCCAGTAATCGTCCTGCTTGTCCAGCAGATGCAGATTGCGCGCCAGCACATCCTCGGTGATGTCGCCCATCTCCTTCGGGCTGAGCTGCGGATCGATCTGCAGGTAGCGCAGCGAGCGGTAGAGCCGGTCGATATGCTCTCTGAGCTTGAAGATCTTATGGCTGAAGGTGCGCGTGGTGTCGAACGCCGCATCGCCGGCCATGAAACCGCGGTCGCGGAACGGGATCAGCACATCGCGCTCCGGCATGATCTTGCCGTTGTGGTAAGCCACCCGTTCATTCGCCAGCGCGGTCATCATTCCATTCTCCCTCATATCGCGGCAGGGATCATACGGAGCCTGTCGCCGGGCACGCAAGGCAGTCACACCGCCGGATTGAACAGCGGCGGCACCAGCAGGGCCTGGGTCACCGCTTCGCCCGGCACATTGGCGCCGGTCAGCAGGATCACCACCCGCCGGCCCTTCAGGATGCTGCGCCGCTGCCAGGCGCCGGCGAGGCCCGCCGCTGCGCCGGGCTCGACCAGCTGATGCGCCCAGACCAGCAGGGTATGCATCGCCGCCTGCAGGTCGCGGTCGGTGACCAGGGCGGCATCGTCGAGAAACTGCAGCAGGGCGTTCAGCGCCGTCTCCGCCGGCACGCGGCAGACGATGGCGTCGCCGATGGTGTTGCAGGGCCGCTCCACCGGCTTGCGGGCGCGGAAACTCTCCACCATCGCCGGCGAGCCCACCGATTGCACGGCGATCACCCGCGCCCCCGCCTGTTTCGCTTTCAACCCGATGGCGACGCCGCTGGCCAACGACCCGCTGCCCATGGGTACGAAGACGTAGTCGACGCCCTCCAGGCCGCGGGCGATCTCGTCGCCGATGGTGCCGGCGCCTTCGATCAGCGTGCCGCTCTCGCCGTCATCGACGAAGGTGCCGCCGTTCTGTTCGCAGAACAGGCGTGCGCGGTCCTTCGCTTCGTCGATGTCCCGCCCGCCCAGATGCAGCCGGCCGCCGAACAGGCGGATCATCGCCTGCTTCACCGGATTGGCGCCGTCGGGCAGGAAAATATCGGCCGGCGAGTTCAGCAGCCGCGCCGCATAGGCCACGCCCTGGCCATGATTGCCGGTGGAGGAGGTCACGGCCGTCCGGATTTCGCCGAACTCCCTGTTGATCAGCAGAGTATTGAGCGCGCCGCGCAGCTTGAAGGAAGCGATCGGCGTCGCCGTCTCCACCTTCAGCCAGATATCGGCATCGAACCCGCGCGACAGGCTATCGGAGCGATACAGCGGCGTCGGCGAAATATGCGGCTGCAACCGGCGCACGGCCGCCAGCACGCCGCCGGAATTGGGAGGGGCGGGCATCTAGCGCCTGCAGCGTTCGGGCGCCAGTTCGGCTGATGTCACGCCGGCATCCGCCAGATCGGCCGGCAATGAACCATGGACGATGAGCTGCGCGGCGGCGCGGCCCAGGGTGGGCGCCAACATGATGCCATAGCCGCCCTGGCCGCAGAGCCAGAAGAATCCCGGCACCTGGTCGTCGAATCCCGCCACCGGCGACTCATCGGCGACGAAGCTGCGCAAGCCCGCCCAGCGATGGTGGATGCGCCGCACCGGGATTGTCGTCCAGCGCAGCAGCCAGTCGGCGATCACGGCGACGTCGTAGTCTTCAGGCTGGGCGTCGCAGGGTTCGGATGGCGTTGCATCGGCGGGCGACGCCATGACGCGACCTATCTCCGGCTTCACGTAGCAGCCATAGCCGGCCTCATCCACCGCCGGCCAGCTCCGAGTGTCCGTGCCGTTGGGCAAATCGATCTGGATGGCTGTGCGCCGCTTGGGCACCAGGCCGACCGGCGCGGCGCCGGCCAGCGCCGCAATCTGATCGGCCCAGGCGCCGGCGGCATTCACGGCGATGGGAGCCCGTACCAGCGTATTGTCCGATGCCGCATGCCAGGCGCGGCCGATGCGTTCCAGCCGCGCGATCGGCGCATCGCAAATCACCTGGCCGCCCCGCGCTTTCAGGCCGCGGAGGAAACCCTGATGGGTGGCCGACACATCCATATCCAGGATGCCTTCCTCAAAAGCCGCGAATGCGACGGAATCCGGCTTCAGGAACGGCGCGCGCTGCAACGCCTGCGCGGGCGTCAACTCGACGATGCCACCATCCTTGGCGCCGAGTTCCAGCAGGGTATCGATCTCGGCGCGTTGCTCGGAGTTTGCCACCGTCATGCCGCCGCGCGGCGTCAGCAGCGGATGATCGGCGAAGCCCGCCGGCGGATTGGTAAAGAACGGCAGGCCCGCGGCATTCAGCTTGCGCACCGTCGGGCCGCCGAAATGGCGGGTGTAGAGCGCGGCAGACCGGCCGGTGCTGTGATAGCCGGGGCGGCTTTCCGCCTCCAGCACGGCAACGGAACCGTGA
This sequence comes from uncultured Alphaproteobacteria bacterium, assembly GCA_963851215.1. Lineage (GTDB taxonomy): Bacteria > Pseudomonadota > Alphaproteobacteria > Dongiales > Dongiaceae > DATKFM01. The sequence goes on along the minus strand of CAWKOG010000016.1, from coordinate 104,382 downwards.
GCGGCCAATTCATAGGCCGCCGCCGCGCCCGAAATGCCGGCGCCGATCACCAGGAAATCGCAATCCAGTTCCATGGCTGATGTTTGTTTAGCGGCTTTGCCGGGCCGCGCAAGGGCAGGTGGAAAACGCGAAGGTGAATCAAACCGGGAGTATGACTCGGCGGGTGAAGAGGTGAGAATCGCATCGCCAGCATCGCGCTGGCCACCAGCACCGCGATGCCGATGCCGGCGAAAAGGCCCTGCACGCCCATCTTGGCGACATGGGACAGGTAGTAGCAGAGCGGCACCATCACGGCCCAGAACGAGATCGCCTGCAACAATGTCGGCACCACCGTGTCGGCAACACCTCGGGTCGCTGCCAGGATGACGGTCTGCAGCCCGTCGGAGATCGAAACCCAGGCGACCAGGGGCAGCACCGCGATGAGGATCATCTGCACCTCGATCTCGCTGGTATAGATGACCGCGATGCTTTCGCTGCCGGCAATGATCAGGATGGCGAACAGGCCGGTGATGACCACTTCGATCCCAGCGCCGACCCAGCCGGCCCGGCGCAAGCCCCCTTGATCGCCGCGGCCGACCGCGGTGGCGACGCGCACCGACGTCGCCGTGGCGATGCCGATGGCCAGCATGAACATCCAGGCGTTGAGATTGAGCGCGTCGGAAAACGCGGCGAGTTCCTTGGCGCCCATCCGGCCGGCGAAGAACGTCACCACGGCAAAGGCCACGGACTCCAGGCCATTGGCCAACGCCAGGGGCGCGCCGATGCGCATCAGCTTCTTGATGTTGTGCAGGAAGCCGCGCAGCGAGGCATTGACGCCGAAATGCAGACGATCCGCCATGCGCAGGGCATAGACGGCGATGCCCAGCAGCATGAATCCCCGGGTGATCGTCAGCGCCATGGCAGCGCCTTCCGCGCCCATGGGCTGGAAACCCAGCTTGCCGAACACGAACGTCCAGCACAGCAGCACATTGATGATGTTGGCGCCGACCGAAATGGCAAAGCCGGGCAGGGTGCGGCCAATGCTCTCCAGGAAGCTGGTGGTGGCGACGTACATCAGCATCGCCGGGATGCCATAGGCGTACATCCAGAGCACCCGGCCGCCCTCGCGCGCCAGATCCTCGCTCAGCCCGAAGAACAGCAGCAGCGACTGGCCATGGAGCATGATCACCATGGAGACGGCGCCGAGCATCGCCGCGCAGATCAGCCCGAGCCGCCAGATGCGGCCGCAATCCAGATGGCGTCCGGCGCCATGGGCCTGCGCTGACAGCACGGTGACGCTGAGCATCAGGCCGATACCCGTCACCAGGATCGACATATGGATGGGAAATGCGGCGGAGAGATAGGCCTGCTCGTTCTCGCCGGCATGGCCGGTCATGATCAGCCCGGCGGCGATCATCAGCACCAGCCCGGAGCGGGCCAGCATCACGGGAACGGCCAGAATCAGCGTCCGGACGATATGTTCCGGAAGCGTCTGCGTATCGATCTGCCGATGCAGGGGGCGGTCAATTGCGGCGGGCATTGTACGCGGTCACCCTACACGACGGTCTTATGGTTCGCCCATTGAAAAGCCGGGCGTTTGGGATGCAGCACAGCTCGATGGCCGGGGTTGACAGGAGTAGGGGCCATCCGTAGTTTCCGCCCCTCTTTTCCCGGCATCGCGAGACGAAAGGTGCGGCCATGAAGGTCGTTAACTCATTGAAATCGGCCAAAAAGCGCCATAAGGACTGCCGCATCGTCCGGCGCAAGGGGCGGGTCTATGTGATCAACAAGACCAACCCCCGCTTCAAGGCCCGCCAGGGCTGACGCGCGCCGCGCACGCTATATAGCTGCTTATGGCCCGGCCGTGCATTTTCGCACGGCCGTTTGCATTTGGCCCCGGCACAGTGCCGGATTGCGCCGTGCATTGACCCCCACCGGCCTGTCACCCAGATTGCCCCGGGTTGCTGAGGTATAATCCCCCGGCAGTCAGGGAGGTGGGCCATGCAGATGCCGGAACCGGACCGGGCCATGATCGGCCGCCGCGCTGCCATCGCCGCCGACCTCCGCCGCCTGCTGCCGTCAGAGGCCGTCATCGACCATGAGGACGAGCGGCGGGTCTATGAAAGCGACGGCCTGACCGCCTACCGCCAATCGCCTTTGCTGACGGCGCTGCCCTGCACCACCGCTGAAGTCGCCCAGGTTCTTCGCTATTGCCGCGCGCAGGGCATCAAGGTGGTGCCTCGCGGCGCCGGCACCTCGCTCTCCGGCGGCGCGCTGCCGCTGGAGGACGGCATCCTGCTGGGACTCGCCAAGTTCAACCGCATCCTCGAGATCGACTACGCGAACCGCTGCGCCGTGGTGCAGCCGGGCGTGACCAACCTGGCGATCACCCATGCGGTGCAGGGCGAGGGCTTCTACTACGCGCCCGATCCCTCCAGCCAGATCGCCTGCACGATCGGCGGCAATGTGGCGGAGAACTCCGGCGGCGTGCATTGCCTGAAATACGGCGTCACCGCCAACAATGTGCTGGGGCTGGAGATGGTGCTGATCGATGGTTCGATCGTGCGCCTCGGCGGCAAGCATCTGGATGCCGACGGTTACGATCTGCTGGGGCTGATGAACGGATCCGAGGGCCTGCTCGGCGTCGTCACCGAAGTCACCGTGCGCATCCTGCGCAAGCCGGCGACGGCGCGGGCGCTGCTGATCGGTTTCGCCAGCAACGAGTTGGCGGGCGATTGCGTCGCCGCCATCATCGGCGCCGGGATCATTCCCGGCGGCATGGAGATGATGGACCGCCCCGCAATCCATGCGGCCGAGGATTTCGTCCAGGCCGGCTATCCCCGCGATGTCGAAGCGCTGCTGATCGTCGAGCTCGACGGGCCGGCGGTCGAAGTCGATCATCTGATTCAGCGCGTGGACGAGATCGCCAAATCCTGCGGCGCCGTCTCCATCCGCATCAGCAACTCGGAAGAGGAGCGGTTGAAATTCTGGGCCGGACGCAAGGCGGCCTTTCCCGCGGTCGGCCGCATCTCGCCGGATTATTACTGCATGGATGGCACCATCCCTCGGGCACGGCTGCCCCTCGTGCTGTCGCGCATGAGCGAGCTGTCGAAGCAACACAATCTCCGGGTCGCCAACGTGTTCCATGCCGGCGACGGCAATCTCCATCCGCTGATCCTCTACGACGCCAACAAGCCGGGCGAGCTGGAGCGCGCCGAGGCTTTCGGCGCCGACATCCTGAAGCTCTGTGTCGAGGTGGGCGGCGTGCTGACCGGCGAACATGGCGTCGGCGTGGAGAAGCGCGATCTCATGCCCACGATGTTCAACAAGGCCGACCTGGCGCAGCAGCAGCGCGTCAAATGCGCCTTCGATCCCGACGGCCTGCTCAATCCCGGCAAGGTCTTCCCCGAACTGCACCGCTGCGCCGAACTGGGCAGGCTGCATGTGCATCGCGGGGCGCTGCCGCATCCCGAGCTGCCGCGATTTTAGAAGAGTTATTAGCCGCAGATGAACGCAGATGAACGTAGATGAGTTACGCCGAGAGAAAATTCAGCGCACTGTCGGAACGAATCATTGGCTGCGCCTTTACGGTCAGCAATGCGTTGGGAATGGGCTTTCTCGAAAGGGTCTATGAGCGCGCGCTTGTTCATGAAATGCAGAAGCAAGGGCAAGCGGTTCGGCGCCAACATCCCGTTGTTGTGAAGTATGATGGGGTCGTCGTCGGGGACTATGTCTTGGATGTCCTTGTCGAGGATAGCATTGTTGTCGAGTTGAAGCATGTGAGGGCATTTGATGATGTTCACATCGCTCAACGCCTGAACTACCTGCGTGCCGCCAACCTGCATCTTTGTCTGTTACTGAACTTCGGCAAGCCGCGAATTGACGTGCGCCGGGTTTTGTGGCGGGGAACCGAATGATCTGTGTTCATCTGCGTTCATCTGCGGCTAAAACCTCTTGCTTGCCGTCGTGAAGCCAAACTCGATCAACCAGATCGTAGACGCCGTGCGTGGAGCGCTGGCCGATCAGCACCCGCTCGAGGTTGTCGGGCGGGGGACGAAGCGCAACCTCGGCCGGCCGATCCAGGCCGGCTCGACGCTCGATCTGTCGGGGCTCTCAGGCATTGTTTCGTATGAGCCCGCCGAATTGATCCTCACCTGTCTCGCCGGCACGCCGCTGGCGGAGATCGAAACGGCCCTAACGGCGAAAAACCAGCAGCTCGCCTTCGAGCCCGGCGACTGGGGCCCGCTTTATGGCGAGGCGGCGGGGCAGGCGACGATCGGCGGCGTGCTTTCCTGCAACCTCTCGGGTCCGCGGCGGCTCAAGGCCGGCGCGGCGCGGGATCACTTCCTCGGCGTCAGCGCCGTCAGCGGACGCGGCGAAATTTTCAAGGCCGGCGGAAAAGTAGTGAAAAACGTGACCGGCTACGACCTGCCGAAGCTGCTCTGCGGTTCCTACGGCACGCTGGCTGTCATGGCCGAGGTGACGCTGAAGGTGCTTCCGGCGCCGGAGAAATCCCGCACGATCCTGCTGTTCGGGCTGGACGACGATCGCGCCATTGTCGCGATGTCGGCGGCGCTCAACAGCCCCCACGAGGTCGCGAGCGCCGCCCATCTGCCGGCCCGCATCGCCGCACGCACCGGCATCGATCTCGTCACGAAGGCGGGGACTTCTGTCACCGCGATCCGCATCGAAGGACCCGGCCCGTCGGTCGAGCATCGCTGCGCGGCATTGCGCCGCGAACTCGGCGCCGGCATCGCTACGGAGGAACTCCATTCCATGCGCTCGATGATGTTCTGGCGCGCAGTCCGCGATGCCGCACTCGCTGCTGCCCGATCCAGGCGCCCAGCTATGGCGCCTCTCCGTCCCGCCCGCCGCCGGCCGCAAAGGTGGTGAAGGATATCGTGACGCTTTCAATTCTGACTTCCCTCGCCCCGAAAGGGAGAGGGCCAGGGGGGAGGGGGACGCAGCACGCGCCGCCATCAACCACTACTATCGACTGGGCGGGCGGCCTGATCTGGCTGTCGCTTGCCGCCGCGCTCCGATGCCGGCGCCGCCATCATCCGCGCTCGCCATCGCGCACCACGGCGGCGGCCACGCCACGCTGATGCGCGCTAGCGATGATGTCCGTCTCGCCGTGCCGGTGTTCGAGCCGCAGGCAGAATCACTCGCTCTGCTTAGCGCCCGCGTGAAAGACTCCTTCGATCCCCAGCGCATTCTCAATCCCGGGAGGATGGGCGGCTCAATCTAATGCAAACCTCCTTCACCCCCGCCCAGCTCGCCGATCCCGACATCGCGGAAGCCGACAAGATTCTCCGCGCCTGCGTGCATTGCGGATTCTGTACGGCGACCTGTCCGACCTATGTGCTGCTGGGCGATGAGCTGGATTCGCCGCGGGGGCGCATCTATCTCATCAAGGACATGCTGGAGAACGATAAGCCGGCCAATGCCAAGGTCGCGCTGCACATCGATCGCTGCCTCTCATGCCTCGCCTGCATGACCACTTGTCCCTCGGGTGTGCACTACATGCATCTGGTGGATCATGCGCGCGCCCATATCGAGGAGACCTACAAACGCCCCTTTCTTCGACCGTATGCTGCGCAGTCTCTTGGCGCGCATCCTTCCCTATCCCCAGCGCTTCCGCGCTGGCGCTGCTCGGCGCTTGGCTGGCGAAGCCGCTCCGCTTTCGTCTTCGGCGGACGAGTGCAGGGCGATGCTCGACATGGCGCCGGCCGCGCTTGCCGGCCGCTCGCCGGCTGATGGGCCGCAAGTCTTCGCCGCCGAAGGCCCGCGGCGCAAGCGCGTGGCGCTGCTCGCCGGCTGCGCCCAGCCGGTGCTGAAGCCCGGCATCAACGAGGCCACCATCCGCCTGCTCAACTCGCCACGGCGTCGAGGTGGTTATCGCCGAAGGCGCCGGCTGCTGCGGCGCGCTGCCGCATCACATGGGCAAAAGCGATCAGGCCCGCAGACCTCGCCCGCGCCAACATCGCCGCCTGGATCCGCGAGATCGAGGGCGAAGGGCTCGACGCCATCGTCGTTAACGCGTCGGGCTGCGGCACGCCGATCAAGGACTATGGCTTCATGTTCCGCGAGGACGCCGCCTGGGCGGAAAGCAGCCGCGCGCGTCTCGGCGTTGGCCCGCGACGTCAGCGAGTTCGTGGCAGAGATCGGCCTTAGCCCGGTAAGGACTCCGGAGCCGATGACCTTGGCCTACCATTCCGCCTGCTCCTTGCAGCATGGCCAGAAGATCGCGGCGGCGCCGAAGCGCCTGCTGGAAACCTGCGGATTTGCGGTGCGCGACGTGCCGGAAGGCCATCTCTGCTGCGGCTCCGCCGGCACCTACAACATCCTGCAGCCGGCGCTGGCGCGGCAATTGCGCGACCGCAAGATCGCCAATATCGAGTCCACGCGCCCGACGCCGTCGCCACCGGCAATATCGGCTGCATCATGCAGATCGCCGGCGGCACCGGCATTCCCGTGCTCCACACCGTGGAATTGCTCGACTGGGCAACCGGCGGTCCGCGTCCCTCGGGCCTCCCGCTCCGTTAATCAACCTTAACGCGCAACAGATTATTAACCCAAAAAATTTCTTTCCCTTAACCGCAAGTCTTAGCAAATTCTCGCTAAATCTGTTGTACATTGCGAATTGTGTGCGATGTGGTCGTTAGGTCTTCGGTCCATCGATCGCGGCGCGGGGATAAGAACGAAGGGTGACGCAGATAATGACGGCGCCCGCGTGTGGAGGAGCAAATAATCATGACGGCGGAAATTTCCATTCTGAAGCGCGGCAACGACGAGCAGATGCTGGTCGATCACCTGCAGCGCATGACGGGCTTTACCGAGCGCGGCTGGGCCATTCACATTCACCTGTCGAAATTGGGCACGCGCACGCGCAACGAGAACCTGGTGTTCGCGCTGGATATCCTGCGCACGCTGGTGCGCCAGTTCTCCGGCCGTTTCTTCGCCCTCAGGAACGGCGACATCATCTGCACTCTGCGCAACGACTATCTAAAGCAGATCCGCAGTGATGTGCGCCGCGTGCAGCTGCTGTTCCATGACGATCCTCTGTTCCAGCTGGAGCAGGACGGCGCCACCAAGTTCTGCACCTACTACAGCCTGACCGACAATGAGGTGTTCAGCCAGTTCGTCGGCTTGGCCAAGCGGCTGGCCGCGGTCACCGCGCCGGCGCGCGTGAACGCAACTTCGGCCCAGGTGATCCCGCTGACCGGCAATGGCGGCGTCACCGCCGCGCCACCGGTCGAGCCGACCAACGAATACTTCGACTTGCTGTCCAAGCTGCAGACATCGGATATTTCCGCCTGCGTGCGGCAGCAGCCGGCCTGCGTGATCGACTCCGACGGCAGCGTCTTCCCGATGTTCGACGAGGTCTATGTCTCGATCCTCGATCTGACCAAGGCGATGGGCGCCGATGTCCAGACGGTGACTGACCGCTGGCTGTTCCAGCATCTGACCAAGCTGCTGGACCGGCGCATGCTCAGCCTGATTGCCCGGCCGGACGAAAGCACCAACGCCCACGAACTTGCGCTGCTGCGCTCGCGTCTGCTGCGCGGCGGCAATTTCTCGCTCAACGTCAATGTGGCGAATGTGCTGACGCCGGAGTTCCAGGCTCTCGACAACTGCATCGGCGAAATGATCCGCGGCACGGTGGTGCTGGAGTTCCAGAAGATCGATGCCTTCGCCGACCTCGGCGCGTACCGCTATGTCCGGGATTATGCGCATAAGCTCGGTTACCGCATCTGCCTGGATGGGGTGTCCCATCTCAGCCTGCCGATGGTGGACCGGGCGGAATTGGGCTTGGACTTCGTCAAGATCGCCTGGACGAACGACATGCCCGAAGACAATCAAAGCCTGCGCAAGCATGTGGACCGCATCGGCGCCAAGAGGGTCGTCCTCTGCCGCTGCGACACGCCGCAGGCCATCGACTACGGCCGGCAGATCGGTATCGACCTCTTCCAGGGCCAGCATGTGGACGCGCTGCTGGCCAGCCGGGCCCGGGCACCCTCGCTCCTGCGGCCCGCGGCAAGCGGACCGGCCGTAGCCTAGTTCGAGAAGCGGAGAGCGGTTCATACCGCTCTCCGCGCTCGCCTAGGTTCGAGAGAGGCCAGGATGCCGACCGGCAATAACAATAACGAACAAGAAACCGAACGGCAGCCGACGGCGCTCAGTCATTTGCAATCGCTCGCCGCCCGTCCCGATCGCGGCTGGGCGGTGCTGATCCGGCCGTCGCGGCTGACGGAGGCGACCCGGACCGAGTCGTTCCGGCATGCCATCGACGGTATCGCCGCCCAGATTCGCCAGTTTCGGGGCCAGGTGTTCGAGCTGCCCGGCGGCGACCGCCTGGCGGTGCTTTCCGCCGGCCGTGTCGGCCAGCTTCGCGCCGGCGTCGCGCGGCTCGAACCGCAGCTGCGCACCGACCCGAACTTCAACGACGAACAAAACGGCCGCACCGGTTTCGCCGCCGCCTGCGACCTGCAACAGCATCTGCCGGTACTCACCGGCTATATCGCCGCCTTGGCCCAGGGCGAAATCCCGGCCGATCCGGCGGAACTGCAGCCCTTGCTGGTTCACGAAACTGTCCGCGAATCGGCGGTAACGCATCAACAACGGCTTGGAGGCCGGAAACGAAGGGGACGCCTATCATGAGAACAACAGCCTATATGTATCTGCCCAAGCGGCTGCCGAAGCAGCGGCCGCTGCGGCGACGCTCGGAACGGCATTTGGCGCAGCAGCGCTACCGGCAGCGAACAACTCCGGGGCGGATGAAGATCCTTCTGCACTGCGAAATCTCGACCTCGATGAACTGACGCTCAATCTGCTCGGGCCGGCGCTGCGGGCGCTGAGCGACGCCGACCTCTCGCGCATGCTGCGCAGCCAGCCGGTCTGCCTGCTCTGCGATGATGGCTCCATGCTGCCGGTCTATGACGAAATCTACACCTCGATCGCCGATCTGGAGCAGGCGACGAAGCTCAATCTCCGGCGCGGCGCCAACCGCTGGCTGCTGCGCCATCTGACCCGCATCCTCGATCGCCGGGTGCTGGCGTCGTTGCGGCAGGGGGTCGATCCCCAGGAGCTTCCGCCGGCGATCGCCGCCTTGCGGGACCGGCTGCATGCGCGCGGCAATTTCGCCCTCAATCTCAATCTCGAGAGCGTGCTCAGCCCGCAATTCGCCGCCTTCGACTCCGGCCTGGAGCAGCGGCTGCGCGGCTCCCTGGTGCTGGAGTTCCACAAGCTGGATGTCCTCGGCGACATGGCCGCCTTCAGCCGGGTGCGGCAGATTTCGCGCCGCCGCGGCTACCGGCTCTGCCTCGACGGCGTCAGCCATCTCAGCCTGCCGCTGCTGGACCGGCACACGCTGGATGTGGAGCTGGTGAAGATCGACTGGAGCGAGGACATGGTGCCCGAGCGCGACCTCCTGCGGAAGCTGATCGCCGCCGCCGAGGCCCGCCGCTTCGTGCTCTGCCGCTGCGACAGCGAGGACGCCCTGGATTTCGGCCTCTCGGTCGGCATGTCGCTCTACCAGGGCCGCCATGTGGACCTGATGCTGGAGCGCGAGCCTCGCCAGCCGTCCTTCCTCTGGTCCCTGTCCGCGCCGCCGCTGAGCCGCCGCTACCGCGAGCTGCTGGAGCAATAGGCGTTTTCAGCGCATCGGCCGCCGCGCCAGGCCGGCGAGCGTGCGCTCCAGCACATCCACCGAGCGCTCATAGACCAGCCGCTTCCACTCGTCCGTTTCCGGATAAAAGGCGCCGCGGATCTCCCGCTTGATCTCCCGTCCTTGGTCCGAGGCCGGCCGGCCATGGATATGCAGCCAGTTGTCGGCGCGCACGCTGTTGACCACCTGCTCGATCGGCACCGTGCCGTATTCCAGGGTGACGCCCGTGATATTCGCCTGCGGCATCGCCGCGGCCACGCCGTTGTTGATGTCGCCGAGGATCGGCGCGGAGGAGGAGGTGCCGTCCTCGCTGGTGGTCACCTCGCTGCCATACCAGTCGCGCACCCGGGCCAGCGCCGCCCGGTCGGACTCATGGTTGCTGATGATCTCGCCATAGCCATGCGGCCCGAGCCCGGTATGGAGGTCGATGAAGCCCACCTCCTGCACCCGGCGGCCGAAGCGGTCGAGGATGGCCGCCAGCGTCGTCTGCGACCAGCTCGGCCCGCCGCCCGCCATAGAAGACGCCGTCGGCATGGCTGTACTGGCCGGACATGATGGCGCCTTGCAACGCCATGGAGCCATGCTGGTCGCGATAGGCGATACAGCACCTTTTCCGCCGCGGCCCGCGACTCCGGCGTCCATTCCCGCGGGCAGATGCTGTCGCGCAGCTGCTCATAGCCCTCGTTGGCCGGATAGCCGCCGCCATGGCCGACGAAATTGCGGTTGAGGTCCACATTGTCCTCGTTCACCCGCCGCTGCCAGGCGAAGCCATGGGGATTGATGGCGTGGATCATCAGCATCGCCGTATCCGCCGGCAGGCTGGCGCTGGCGCGCCCTGCTCAGCCAGCCGATCTGGATGCCCGAGCCGCAGAAGGCCTTCGACGCCATGGGTGCCGGATTGCGCCAGCAGGAGGCGCCGCGCATCCGCTGGGGCCGAGCCATGCGCTATCGGTCGACAAGCGGTTCGTCGCGATCGACGCGAGGCAGCCCGGCGGCTTCGGACGTGGCGTCATCGGGACCCGGCGCCGGTTGATGGTATGTGGCCACGGCTTCGCCGCCGACAGCGCGCGCGACCTCGCGGAACTTGCGCCGCGCCTCCGCATAACCTTTCGAAAAATAATCTGAAATACTGTTCGGCCGTGCGCCATGTGGCGATCTCCGGGCTTCGCTCTCGGCGCACTAGTTTCACGGCTCTTGTGTCCGCTGGCAAGCCCTGTTTCCCGTTGGCAGCGGCCGCGCCCCGGTCGTCAGGATTCACCCATGCATCGAGTCGTCCGCGGTCCTGCTGAGCTTTGCCTTGCTCGCCGCCGCCGCGCCGGCTGCCGCGGATCAGAACGATCCGCGGCTGAACGAACTCTTCGCCCGTCTGCAGAAAACCGATAACCGGCTCGAGGCGGAAACGCTCGAAAATCTGATCTGGGGCATCTGGTTCACGTCAGATGATGTCGAGGTCAACCGGCTGATGGATCAGGGATCGCAAGGGCCATGCAGCGCCAGGACATGCGCACGGCCATCGGCGCCTTCACCAAGATCATCGGAGATCGCGCCGGATTTTGCCGAAGGCTGGAACCGCCGCGCCACTGCGCTCTTTTGATCGGCGAATACGAGGCCTCCCGCGCCGACGTGGCGCAGACCTTGGCGCGGGAACCGCGCCATTTCGGCGCACTCTCGGGCCTCGGCCTCATCAATGCCGCCGAAGACAAAGGCGAAGCGGCGATCGAAGCATGGCAGAAGGCCCTGGAAGTCAATCCCAACATGCCCTCGGTGCAGCAGAACATCGAGGAGATGCAGGCGAAGCTGGCGGAGGATAATATCTGAGCTTGGGCGCTGCGGCGCCAGGGCGGGTTCACTCCCGCCAGAACGGCTTCCGGGATTCGGCTCGGGCTTCGGCGCGAGTGACGCCCATGTCCTTCAGCAAACGGTCGCACATTGCGGCCAATTGCCGGCGTTCCCGGGCACGTCTCATCCAGGTGAGAAGCGTATCGCAGGTCGCGATCAACCGGAGCTCGAGTGTGAGCCACCGTCCGGTCACCGGGCGCTGAATTGCGACGGCCTCACGATCTGATGATTGAATTGCGTTTCTGTCGGCCATGGCGCATCCAACGCTGCAAGGTGCGGCAACCTACCTTGCCGTTCCGCAAGATTTCTTTGCCCCACGTCCGGATTACTTTGCCGCGCGCCAGATCGGTGATCAGGGTGCATTGCCCGATTGACGCGACTGCTGTAGGATCGCCTCATGGACGCAATCTCCGAAGCGCTCAAGGTCGTGCGAGTGACCGGGGCGGCTTTCTTCAATGCCGAATTCACCGCGCCCTGGGGCTTCGCCTCGCCGCCGACCGAAACGATCGCCTCTGCGCTGTCGGCAACCGGAACGGAGCGGTTGGCGATCTATCATCTGGTGCTGGAGGGCATCGCACAGATCCGCATCGACGGTGAACTCGAGCTGCCGTTGGCCGCCGGCGATCTGGTGATCCTTCCCCACGGCCATCGCCACGCCATGTCGAACGGGCGGCCGCGGACCTTGCACGACATGGCACGGAGTCTGCCGCAACTGCTGTCGCAAGGACCGGAGGTGATGCGGCTCGGCGGCGACGGACCGCCGACGCGGTTCGTCTGCGGCTATTTCGGCTGCGATCGGCATGCGAGCCGGCTGTTCCTCTCCGGTTTGCCCGCGGCGATCAAGGTGAGCATGCGCGACGGCGCCCGGGTGAGTTGGCTGGAGAATTCGATCCGCTACGCCATGGCGGAAGCGGCGCGCCGAAAGCCGGGAAGCGGCGCCCTCTTGTCCAAGCTCTCGGAAGCGCTATTTGTCGAGGCGCTTTCCCGCTACATGGAACAGATGCCGGCCGAAGGCACGGGTTGGCTTGCCGGCGTGCGCGATCCGGTCGTGGGTGCAGCGCTGGCCGCGCTTCACGGCGAGCCGTCGCGGTCATGGACGGTTGCGGCCTTGGCGCGGCGCGCCGGCGCCTCGCGTTCGGTCCTGGCGGAACGCTTCGCCCATCTACTCGGCGAGCCGCCGATGAGCTATCTCGCCAATTGGCGGCTGCGGCTTGGGGCGCGGCTGCTGGAGACGACGCGCAGCACGGTCATCCAGGTTGCCGCCGATGTCGGCTATGAGTTCGAAGCCGCCTTCAACCGGGCGTTCAAACGCGAATTCGGCCTGCCGCCCGCCAGGTACCGCCGGGCCGCCTTTGGGAGCTAACCAATAGCTTGGACCATCGCCGCTACCGCGGCCTCGCGCGACAATCTGCGGCAAACCAACTTGCGGAACGGCTGGCGATATTCCTATCGGACCGCCCTACGCCGGCGTCACCGTCACTTCGATGGAATGCACCGCAGTGCTGCCGGCCATGTCGGCCTTGCGGCCGGGGTTGAGGAAGTTGACGTTGGCGCGGCCGGGCTGGCGCTTGGGCCAGCGGCTCTTCCAGGTCAGCGCCGTGCCCTCGGGCACCATGTCGTCGATCTTGGCGGTGAGCCGCAGCTCGCCGAGATCGTTGGCGACCCGCACCGAAGCGCCCTCGCCGATATTGCGCTTGCGCGCGTCGGCGGGATGCAGCACGACGATGTCGGCGCCCATCTTGCCGGCGATGTCGCCGTCATTGCCGTAGGAGCTGTTCATCAGCCAGGGCGATGCCGGGCGACAGCAGGCGCAGGTTGCCCTTGGCCGGCCGTTCGTCGATCAGCGGCAGCGGCGTGCGCGGATGGCCGTCGGCTTCGGCCTGCGCCGAGGCGATCTCGATCTTGCCGCTGGGCGTGGGGAATTTCAGGTCGGCGAACTGCAGGACCGGCTCTTGCCACAAATCCACCGTGCCCGCCTTGGCCAGCGCCTCATAGCCGCCGGCGATATGGGCTTGCGCGGCGATGTTGGCCAGCAGCGTCTTGTCGCTCTCGAACAGCTCGGGCTCGGTGAAGCCCATCGCCGCCGCCAGCCGCCGGAAGATTTCCTGGTTCGGCAGCGCCTCGCCCATGGGCGCCATCACCTGGTTCTGCGCCGACAGAGTCAGATTGAAATAGGGCGAGACGATATCGTCGAACTCCAGGAAGCTCGCCGCCGGCAGCACGTAATCGGCGAAATCCGCCGTGTCGGTCTGATAGAGATCGAGCGACGACCGTCAGCAGATCCTCGCGGGCGAGCGCGCGCCGCAGCCGCGCCTGGTCCGGGTTTGATGCCGCGATATTGATGTTCCAGCAGAAGAGGGCGCGCGCGGCCTCGCTGTCCTCCAGCTTCGCGCAGAGATCCATATGGCTGACGCTGTTGTCGGGCGCGCGGCGCAGCGACGCGCCGTCGACATACGCGCCGTCGATGCCCTTCCGGCCGCTGCCGTTGAGGTAATAGAACCCGGTGCCGGGCTTGCCGATATTGCCGCTGGCGGCGCTGAGCAGCGACACCGCGCGGAAGATATTGCCGCCCAGCGGCTGCCGCTGCAGCCCCTGGCCCAGCCACAGCAGCGACGGGCCTTTGGCGAAGGCGCGCGCCGCCCGTTCGATATCGGCCGACGGCACGCCGGTCTGCGCCTCGCCCCATTGCGGCGTGCAGGGTGCCAGCAGCGGCTCCACCTCGTCCCAGCCGATGCTGTTGGCGGCGAGGAACTTCCGGTCGATCAGGCCGTCGCGCTTCATCACATGCAGCATGGCGAAGGCAAGCGCGCTGTCGGTGCCCGGCCGCACCTGCAGATAGAGATCGGCCGCCTGCGCCGTGCCATGGCGCACGGGATCGACGACGATGCGGAAGGCCTTCGCCTCCTTGAACCAATGCTTGTGGGCGTGCGGCGCGCTGGCCGACGGGTTGATGCCCCAGAGCAGAGCGCAGGCGGCGTCCTTGATGCTGCGGGGATCGAAGCCGGTGCTGGAGCTGCCGTAGATGTATTCCAGCGCCTTGTGCCCCGCGGCGTTGCAGATGGAGTTGGGCTCCACCTCGCTGGCGCCCAGCCGGTTGAAGAAGCGCATGGGGAAGCCGCCGGCGATGATGGAGCAGGTCCCGGTGTAGTGGGTATGCCAGATCGAGGCCGGCCCTTGCGCCGCCAGGATTCCGTTCAGCCGTCCGGCGATCTCGCCCAGCGCCGTATCCCAGCTCACCGGCTCGAACTGTCCTTCGCCCTTGGCGCCGATCGCGCCGCAGCGGCCGCTGCAGCCGCGCATTCGGGATCGCGCAGCACGCCGTTATAGGCGATGGCGCATTTGCCGCAGAGCGCGCCGCGGCTCACCGGATGCTCGGGATCGCCCAGCACCTTGACGATGCGCTCGCCGCGCTTGATCACGGCGATGCCGCAGCCGTCATAGCAGTCGCGCGGGCAGGTGGTGCGCAGGATCGTCTTGTCGTCGGACATGGCGGGCCGCTCCCTGGTTGGGAGTAAGTCTACACGCCTATGCCCCGGCGGTCGATCCGCCACCGGGCTACTCCGCCGGCTGCAGCCTCGCCGCGCTCGGCGGCTCCACCGGTACGGTTTCGGGCTTATGCTTGGCCGCGAACAGCATGTACACCGCCGGCAGGATGAACAGCGTGAACATCGTGCCGATCGCCATGCCGGTGACCAGCATGATGCCGATGCTGTTCCGCGACATGGCGCCGGCGCCGGTGACGAACACCAGCGGCAGATGGCCGAACACCGTGGCCGCCGTGGTCATCAGGATCGGCCGCAGCCGGGTCACCGACGCCTCGCGGATGGCGTCGAGCTTGCCGTGTCCCTGCCGCTGCAGATCGTTGGCGAAGGACACCATCAGGATGCCGTTCTTGGCGATCAGGCCGACCAGGGTGATCAGCCCGATCTGGCTGTAGATATTGATGGTGGTGAAGCCGAGGAAGGTGAACAGCAGCGCGGCCGACAGCGCCAGCGGCACCGAGCCCAGCAGCACCACGAAGGGATCGCGGAAGCTGCCGAATTGCGCGGCCAGCACCAGATAGATCAGCAGCAAGGCAAAGCCGAGCGTGCCGGCCAGCGTCGAGCCTTCCTGCCGGATCTGCCGCGACTCGCCGGCATAGTCGATCGTGTAGTCGGCGGGCAGGATGCTCCTGGCCGCTGCTTCCAGGGTCTCCAGTGCATCCGCCTTGGTATTGCCGGGGATGACGCCGCCAAAGACGCGGAAGCTGTCCGCTTGCTGGAACCGCGCCAGCGTGCGCGGCGCCGTCGACGTCTCCAGCCGCGCCACCGCGGAGAAGGGGACCTGGGTCCCGTCGCGGGTCTGGATCTTATAGTCGAGCAGTTGCGACGCCGCCGAGCGATTATCGCCGCCGACCTGGGGGATCACCTTGTAGGCGCGGCCTTCCAGGCTGAAGCGGTTGACGTAGTTTCCGGCAAGCATCACCGCGAGCTGCTGGCCCACCTCGGCCAGATCGAGGCCGAGATCGGCGACTCGTTCGCGATCCACGACGACATGCACTTGCGGCAGGTCGATCTTCAGGTCGGTGTCGGCAAACAGGAACTTGCCGCTGCCGAACGCTGCACCCACCAGGCGCGAGGCATAGTCCGCCTGCTGCTCCGGCGTGCCCGGGCCCTTGATCACCAGCTCGACGTCGTAATTGCCGGCGCCGGGCAGGGCCGGCGGCAGCACGGAATAGATCTGCAGCTCCTTGATTTGCGACAGTTTGCCGAAGGCTTCGGCGAGAATTTCCTGGGCGCTGCGCGTGCGGTCGTGCCAGTTGCTGAGGAGAATGCCGCCGAAGCCGTTCGAGGCGAAGACGATGTCGAACATGTCCTCGAATTCCGGCAGCTCCTTGGCCGTCTGATAGACCTTGTCCATATGGCCCGCGGTGTAGGTGAGCGAGGCATCCGGCGCCGAATTGACGATCAGGAAGACGAAGCCTTCATCCTCCACCGGCGCCAGCTCCTTGCCGGAAAGCAAATAGAGCGAATGGCGCAGCGATGCAGATGAACAGCCCGAAAACCAGCACCTGCGGGCGCAGGCCCAGCATGGCGGTCAATAGGACGCGGTAGATGTTGGCGACGCGATCGAACAGATTTCCGACAAAGCGGGTGTAACGGCCCTCGCGGCCGCCCATCGGCGCCATGTAGGCGCTCATGATCGGCGACAGCGTGATGGCGACGATGCCGGAGAAGAGCACCGCGATCGCCAGGGTGAAGGCAAACTCCTTGAACAGGACCCCGGTCAGGCCGGACAAGAAGCCGATCGGCGCATAGACGGCGGCAAGCGTGATGCTCATGGCGATGATCGGCGAGAACAGCTGCCGCGCGCTCTTCAGCGCCGCTTCCACCCGGCCCATGCCTTCGCGCATGTAGCGGGAGACGTTCTCCACCACGACGATGGCATCGTCGACCACCAGGCCCACTGACAGCACCACCGCCAGGATGGTCAGCAGGTTGAGCGAGAAGCCCAGCACCATCATTGCCGCCATGGCGCCCAACAGCGAGATCGGGATCGCCACCAGCGGCACCAGAGCCGTGCGCGCCGAGCCCAGGAACAGGAAGACGATGATCGCCACGATCATCACCGTTTCGACGAAGGTGGTGGCGATTTCCTTCAGCGCGTTTTCCATATAGGCCGCGCCGTCATAGGCCATGTTGATCTCGGTGCCCGGCGGCAGATCGCCCTTGATCTCCTCCAGTTCGGCGCGCAGCGCATAGGCGACGCTGATCTCGTTGGCGCCCGGCAGCGGCCAGACCGAGAGATACACCGCGTCCTTGCCGTTGTAGCGCACATTGGCGGTCGGCTCTTCCGAGCCCAGCTCGACCCGGCCGATGTCGGAGATGCGGACGATGCGGTCGCCTTCCTCGCGCACGATCAGGCGCTCGAACTCATCGACGCTGCGCAAATCGGTGTTGGCCAGCAGGTCCACCTGCACCTGGCCGCCCTTGGCCTGGCCGATGGCGGCCAGGAAGTTGTTGCGGGTCAGGGCCGCCTCCACCTCCTCGGCGCCGATGCCGAAGGCGGCGAGGCGGTTGGCGTCGAGCCAGATGCGCATCGCCTGAGGCCGCGCCCCTTCGAGCCCGATCTCGCTGCACGTCCGGCAGCGTGGAGAGGCGCGGCTGGATCTGCCGCGAGAGATAGTCGGTGAGCTGCGGCGGCGTCATCGTCGATGACGTGACGCTGACATAGAAGGTGGCGTAGGACCGGTCCGCGCGCTGCACTTCCACCACGGGCGATTCGATCTCCGACGGCAGCTCGCTGCGGATCTGGTCGAGGCGGTTGCCGACCTCCGTCAGCGCCACATTGCTCGGATGGTTCAGCTTCAGCCGCACCGTCACCGTGCTCAGGCTGGAGACGCTGGTGGACTCCACATAGTCGACGCCTGATATCGACGACACCGCGCGTTCGATCGGCGTGGTGACGAAGCCGCGGATGCTGTCGGCCGACGCGCCGACATAGACGGTGGTGATGATGATCGAGGAGCTTTCGATGCGCGGATATTGCTGGATCGGCAATTCCATTGCCGCCCGCACGCCGATCAGCACGATGACGAGATTGACGACGACCGCGATGACCGGCCGCCGCACGAAGAGGTCGACGAAGCGCATGCTGCTGCCCCCGCGGCTCAGTTGGTGGCGGGTTCTGACGGCGCGCCGGCGGCGGCGTCCGCCTCGCCGGGCTTGGTGGCCTGCACCAGCAGGCCCTCGCGCAGCTTGAAGGAGCCGGCGGCGGCGATCAGGTCGCCCTCCGCGAGGCCTTTGACGACGGCGATCTCGTCGCCTTGCACCGGGCCGGTCTGCACGATGCGCTGGCGCGCCCGCAGCTTGCCGTCCTCTTCCACCAGGGCGAACACCAGCTCGCCATAGGGCGCGCGGCGCACGGCCGTCAGCGGCACGAACAGCATGGGCTGCGGCGCGCCAATGGTCGCCACCACATCGACGAAGCCGCCGGGCCGCAGCGTCCCGCCCATGCCCTTTGCCAGGGCGCGGAAGCGCACGGTGCGATTGACGCCATCGACGCTGGCATCCTCGGCCATGATCTCCGCCTTGATGCCGCCTTCGGGCATCTGCGGCGTTACCAGCGTGACGGTCGCGCCGGGCTTGATCGCCGCCGCGGCGTCCTGGGGCAGCGAGAAATCCACGTAGGCGTCATCGCCGACGCCCTGCAGCATGGCGATGGAGCTGCCGACATCCAGATAGGCGCCGGGCTGCAGATCGGTCAGGCCGACGCGGGCGCGGAACGGCGCCAGGATTGTCTTCTTGTCGATGCCCACCTGCAGGTTCTGCGCCCGGGAGTTGGCGGCCGTGAGCTGCTGCTGCGCTTCGTCCAGCTCCTGCGCGGATACGGTCTGGGAGGCGCGCAGTTTCTTGCGCCGCTCATAGGTGAGGCGGGCCAGCTCGGCCTCTGCCCTGGCCGCATCCAGGCTCGCCTGCTCCTGGCGGGTGTCGAAGCGGACCAGCAGTTGGCCGGCCTCCACGATGTCGCCGGACTTGAAGCCGATCTCCGCCACCGTGCCCGCCAGCTCGTTGCGGATCTGCACCTGGCGCAGCGCCACCACGGTGCCCACGGCCCTGGCGCTCGCGGCCCATTCGCCGCGATGGACGGTTGCCGCCTCCACGGATTCCTGCGCCTCGGGAAAGGCGGCGCCGGCAGCGATCGCGGTCTGAATCTGAGCGTACTTGTAGTAGCCGAGACTGCCGACCACCGCGACAATCGCCACAACGACTACCAGCCACGCCACCGCCCGCCTTAGCATTACAAACTCCAATTTTTTGGGATCTTGGCGCTACCGATTACAGAGCCGGCAGGCCATGTCACGCGAAGCTCTTGTTACGGTCTTGCCGGCTGCCCGGCAACACGCACATCAGCTCCTCAATTTATACCACAATATCAGCAATTCATCAAGAACAAAACAGGAACTTAGACTCCTCTCATCACTCTCCTGACATTGACGAACGAAACCGGCTCCAATCGACAATCCGGCGCAGTATTTGTCACCACCACGCCGCGACGGCCAGGGGCCTGGACCGTGAAAGCGAATGATATTTCCTCAACTCACGCGTAAGCAGGGCTGGCATGACATTGGCTCATTCATGCCGTCTTGCGCCCGGCCGGCCGCTTACCCGGGTAACTGAACAGGCGAACCGGTTTGCCCGGCCCTCGTCCGATTGCGCGCTTCGCTTCAAGATCGAGTTGGACGGCTTTGAGCCACCAGCCCGCCGTGGCGCCGCCCGGGAACAGATCAACGGGCAGGCCCGGCAAGAGCGCCGCCTTGGCTTCGGCGATCGTAATTCCGGGCGGAACCACGGGCAGGACCGCGATCAGGGCCTCGCGCATCGCCATGTATTTGGCACGGTCCACGCGCTGCGTATGGTTCGGGGAGGTTACGCTTTCGATCATGATCTTGCTGTCCGGGTTAGACACGGATCTCTCCCTTGATGAAGGTTATCTTCGGGCTTCGGAATCCCATCGCAATCCACGCACCGAGGAGCTTGGCAAAGAACGAGAGCGTTTGCCGTTTGCCGTGCGGAACATCCTCGGAAAGCACGCTGTCGTCCGGAAGGTCACTCGTCATGGTCCGCAGATCGGGCGGCGGCAGCGAGCCTTCGGGCCACAAGCAGCCATAGAGGCTAAGCCAGTGGCCGTTCTGGAACTCAAGGAATACCGGCGTATTGCAACAGGTGGCGACGACCCTGCGCGACTTGGCCCCGGGCGCCAGCCGGAACTCCTTGAGCTGCTCGGTGCCTTCGAGAAAGCGTATGCGGTTCTTGCGGTAGAGAACGAAGCGCGTGCCGCCGTTTGATTCCACAAACGGCGGGGCGGCCGGAAGCGCCTGCAGCTTGGCGCCGGCCGCGCGGCAACTGTTGCAATGGCATTCGGTGCTGACGATAGGCGCCCGGTCGACCTCGAGACGAACCCGTCCGCAGGCGCAGGCAAGGTGCGTGGTTTCGCTCATGGCAGCGGTTGCTCCTTGAGAGGGCAACCGAAGAGGAGGCGGATGTAGCGGTCCAGGTGATCGATGCTTTCGCGCGCCAGCGCCGGGTCGTTCCCCGCCTTGGCCAGCACGAAAGCGCCCTGGATCACAGTCTGGGTGTGGCGTGCCAGGCTCTCGGCGGTCCAGCCGCCGGAGATGCCGCGGTCCCGCATGGCCGCATGGATATCCGCCTGGAGCGTCGCGGCATGGCCAAAGATGCTTGCGCCGCAGGCATCGCGGATGGCCGGCGAGATGGCATAGACCTCCTGCACCATCGTGCCGACCAGGCAGGTGAATTCCGCGAATTCTCCCGCGATGATCGACTTGCGGAAAGCCACGTAGGCCAGCACCCGGTCGAGAGGGTCTTCAGGCACATGGTAGGGCGCGGCCGCGAAGAAGGCGGAGGTCATCTCGGCCCAATGCTGGGCAGCCGCCACGCCAAGCGATTCCTTGCTTTTGAAATGATGGAAGAACGAGCCCTTTGTCACTTCGGCGATCTGGCAAAGCTCGTCGACCGAGGTCGCGGCAAAACCCCTCGCGCGGATTGCGTCGCGACTGGCATCAAGGAGGCGTGTTCTGGCAGAACCACGCTCAGGGCTGTGTTTTGTCGGTCTCGGCATAAAAAGTATAATACCATACGGTCGGTATTATTGCAAGCCGGCGGGAATTGCCGGAGCTGTCAACCTGGGGTTGGCTAATGTGGCAACATTCCCAGTGGATTTATCTGATCAGATCGAAAGGGAACGGCGGGTAAGTTTGCCTTACTCTCATTCAGGGTCGATTCCCCTCCAAGGTAGTAGAATGGCGGTGTTCCACGCTGCTGCGCGGAAGCAGGCAATGCCATTCGGGGGCGGCAAAGGCGGATCATGGACGACATCGTAGGCTTGGCGATTTTGGCGGCGATCTTCTTCCTGCTGGTGGTTCCGGCCATCGCCATTGTCGCTTTGGTGCAGGTGGGCGGCTTGCGCAATCGCCTGGACCGGCTGGAAGGGCGGCTGGCCCAAGGCGCGCTGGCTCGGGCCGACATCCCCGCGCCGGTCGAAAGACCATTACCGTCCCAGCCGCCGGCGAGGCCGCGCCGCCATCGCCGCCCATCGAGATCAGGATTCCCGAACCCGCAGCGCCGCCGTGCGCCGGCTGTTCCGCCCGCCCCGCAACGTCCCGTGGCGCCGGCCATGAAACCGCCGCGGCCCGGCGATCGCCCTGGAAGAACGCCTGGGCTCCCGCGTCTTCGTCTGGATCGGCGGCCTGGCGCTGGCGCTCGCCGGCGCCTTCCTGGTGAAATACTCCATCGAGCAGGGCTGGCTCGATGCGAAGATGCGCTGCCTGCTCGGCGGCCTCTTGGGCGCGGCGCTGCTCGCCGGCGGCGAATCCATGCGCGGCAGCTCGCAGCAGATCGCCCAATCCCTGTCGGCCGCCGGCGTCGCCGTACTCTATGCCGTGCTGCTGGCGGCGATCGCCCTCTATCACCTCATCGAGCCCGCGCCCGGCTTCCTGATGGTCGCCGCCCTCACCGCCTTCGCCATCGGCCTCGCCATGCGGCAAGGGCCGTTCGTCGGCCTGCTGGGCCTGGCCGGCGGCTTCGTCACCCCGGCCATCGTGCGCACCGACGAGCCGAACGCACTCGGCCTCTTTGCCTTCCTGCTGGCGATGCAGGTCGGCACCCAGGTGCTGGTGCGCCGCCGCGGCTGGTGGTGGCTGGCGCCGATCGCGGTGGCCGGCGGGCTGATCTGGGTCTGCCTCTGGCTGATCGAGGGAACACGGAGCTGGGCCGACGATATCTGGCCCGCCCTGTTCCTGCTGGCGACGGCGGCGGCCACCGCCTGGTCGCGCCGCTCCGTGGCCGCTCCGACGGGCATGAAGGATTGGGACGCCTCCCGCGTCTTCGCGGTCGCCATCCAGATTCGCCACCACCCTGGTCATGGGCCTGCTGGTGATGGCCACCGGCCATGACAATACCGGCTGGATGTTCTACGGCGCGCTGTCGCTGCTGATGCTGGCCATCGCCCGCTTCCAGCCGGAGAACGAATGGGCGGCGGCCTTCGCCGCGGCCATGGGCGCGCTGACGCTGCTGGCCTGGCCCTGGTGGCCGTTCCTGCTGGCGGATATGTCGCGCTTCGCCCTCACGGCGGCGGCGATCGGCGGCCTGTTCGCCGCCGGCGGCTTCATCGGCCAGTGGGGCGCGCGGTCGCCGATGCGCTGGGCCCTGCTCTCGGCCATCGCCACCGGTCTCTATCTCGGCGCGGCCTATTTGCGGCTGAACTCCTATGCGGGCCTGCCGTCCTGGGGCCTGGTCAGCGTCATCCTCGCCGGCCTGCATGTGCTGGCGGCCGAGCGGGTCGCCCGCTACCGCCTGACCCATGCCGGCTACAACGATGCGCTGGGCGCCCATGCCCTGGCGGTCTGCGGCCTGCTCGCCTTCGCCGTGCCGATGGAGCTGGACCATGCCTGGATCGCGGTGGGCTGGTCGATCCTGCTGCCGGCCATCGCCTGGATCGAGGACCGGCTGGATATCCCCTGGCTGCGCCGCGCCGCCTGGGTGGCGGCCGTGCTGGTGCTGGTGCGGCTGTTGCCGGGACCCTGGGTCGCCGATTTCCCGGCAACCGCGACGCCGGTGTTCAACTGGATCCTCTATGGCTACGGCATTCCCTTCGTGGCGTTCATCCTCGCCGCCTGGCTGTTCCGCAAGCGCGCCGACGACCTGCTGGTGCGAGCTGATCGAGGCAGGCGCCATCGCCATCGGCTTCCTGCTGGTGACGCTGGAGGTGCATCACAGCTTCCACCGCACCGCGCTTCTCGCCGGCACCATCGACTTCCGCGAATTCGCCAGCGTCACGCTTGCCTGGCTGGTGATCGCCTTCGTGCTGCTGCAGGCCCAGCGGCGCCGGCCCGCGTCTTGCCTATCTGTGGGGCGCGCGCATTGTCACCGGCATCGCCGATGGCGGCCCTGATCCTCGGCCTGTTGCTGGGACTCAATCCGCTGTTCACCGGCGATGTCGTCGGCGAAGTGCATATCTTCAACTGGCTGCTGCCGGCCTACGCGCTGCCGGCGGCGCTGCTGGCCTTGTTGGCGCTGGAGTTCAACCGGCCGGAAAACCGCTTCGCTGGAATGCCCGGCTTCAGCGCCGTGCTCGGTGTACTGGCGCTGATGCTGGGCTTCGCCTTCGTCAGCCTGGAGACGCGCCAGTGGTTCCAAGGACCGGTGCTCTGGCCTATGGCGACTCAGCGATGCGGAGAACTATGCCTATTCCGCCGTCTGGCTGGTCTACGGCGTGGGGCTGCTGATCGCCGGCATCCTCCGCGGCGGCCGCGCGCTGCGCTACGCCTCGATGGCCGTGATCATGCTCACGGTGAGCAAGGTGTTCCTGTTCGACGCCGCCGGACTCTCCGGCCTCTACCGCGTGGCGTCATTCCTGGGATTGGGCATCTGCCTGATCGGCATCGGCTATGCCTATCAGCGCTTCGTGTTCCGCCGGCCCGCGGAAATTGCGCAGGTCTAATCCTCGATCCAGGCGATGCGGAGCACGTTGGTGGAGCCGGGGGTGCCGAAGGGCACGCCGGCGGTGACCACCAGCCGCTGGCCCTTCACCGCCAGCCCCTGTTCCCGGGCGATGCGGCAGGCCTTCTCCACCATCTCGGAAAAGGTCTGCACGTCCTGGGTCTGCACGCAGTGGGTGCCCCAGCAGAGCGCCAGCCGCCGCGCGGTCTTGATCCGCTCGGTGAGGACGAGGATCGGCACATCCGGCCGCTCCCGCGCCGCGCGCAGCGTGGTGGAGCCCGATGTGGTGTAGGTGACGATGGCGGCCGCCGACAGCGTATGGGCCACTTGCGCAGAGGCGGCTGTTATCGCGTCCGACGTCGTCGCCTCCGGTTCTGGATGGTGGGCATGGATCAGCCGGGCATAGAGCGGATCCTTCTCCACCCGCGTGATGATGCGGTTCATCATCGACGCCGCCTCCAGCGGATAGTCGCCGGACGCGGTCTCTGCCGACAGCATGACTGCATCGGCGCCGTCATAGATCGCGGTGGCCACGTCGGAGGCCTCGGCGCGGGTCGGCGTCGGCGAATGGATCATGGAGTCCAGCATCTGCGTCGCCACCACCACCGGCTTCCCCTTCTCGCGGCAGGCGGCGATGATCTTCTTCTGCAGGCCCGGCACGTCCTCCGGCGGCATCTCCACGCCGAGATCGCCGCGCGCCACCATGACCGCATCGGACTGCTCGATCAGCTCGTCGAGGCGGTCGATCGCCGCCGGCTTCTCCAGCTTCACCAGCACGGCGGCGCGCTTGTCGATCAGCCGCCGCGCCTCCGCCACGTCGTCGGGCCGCTGCACGAAGGACAGCGCCACCCAGTCGATATCGAGCTCCAGGCCGAAGTTCAGGTCGTGCCGGTCCTTGTCGGTCATGGCCGAGATCGGCAGCACCACGCCGGGCACGTTCACGCCCTTGCGGTCGCTGAGCTTGCCGCCGGTGACCACCGTGGTCTCGGCGAAATCCGGCCCGCAGCGTTCGACCCGCAGTTTCAGTTTGCCGTCATCCAGCAGCAGGTCGGTGCCCGCCTCCAGCGCCTGAAAGATTTCCGGATGGGCGAGGGAGACGCGGCGCGCATCGCCCGCCGCCGGCGCCATGTCCAGGCGGAAGGGCTGGCCCGGACTTCAATTCCGCCGAGCCGCCGGCGAACTTGCCCACCCGCAGCTTCGGCCCCTGCAGATCCATCATGATGGCGATCGGCCGGCCGGTCTCGGTCTCGATCTGGCGGATGGACTCCACCCGCGCCCGGTGATCCTCCGGCGCGCCATGGCTGAAATTGAGGCGGAACACGTCGACGCCGGCATCGAACAGGGCTCGGATGGCTTGCGGCGTGGAACTCGATGGTCCCAGGGTGGCGACGATCTTGGCTTTTCGGTTGCGAATCATATGGCTGGCAACCTAGCGGCGGATTCAGCGCCGCTCAAGCGACCATCCCATGACTGTGTTTGACCGTCGCGGCCTTCCGCGGCAGCAGGTCCGCGCTTCTATTCGGTGACCAGCGTCCAGCCGTCGTCTGGGTCATAGACCTGGATGGCGGTGGCGGCGCCCTCTGTCAGATCGCCCAGGTCGGTTTGGAAAACCTTGCCGTTCTGGCTGACCATGAAGGTCATCATGCCGGAGCTGCCATATTCGGCCGGCCAGGCAATCATGGCAAAGCCCGCAATCATGTTGCCGTTGATCACGTAGTCATAGCGTCCGCCCGGGGCATTCTCGCCCTGCCGGGAGATGATCCGGTAGAAGTAACCCATGAACGGATCGTCCTTGTTCCTCCCGGCGAGAGATAGGCCGCATGTTCTCCGAAGA
Organism: uncultured Alphaproteobacteria bacterium; assembly: GCA_963851215.1. Classification (GTDB taxonomy): domain Bacteria; phylum Pseudomonadota; class Alphaproteobacteria; order Dongiales; family Dongiaceae; genus DATKFM01. The sequence goes on along the minus strand of CAWKOG010000016.1, from coordinate 78,566 downwards.
AGGGGCCGAACGGACTCAACTCCTCGTCCGATCCCGTCTGCGGTCTCCCAATAGAGGCCATCCTTTCATTCCCGACGTGCTGTTGATCTTCTGCGCATACTCCAGGACATCGTCGCCGTCGCGATCGTCGCTCGCATACTGAACCTGGGCATCGACGTAGGCGCGCAGGTTGTCGATCGTCGACAGTTCATTGGTGCCGATCCGGCGCGCGATAATCTCGTCCGCGCCGGCGGCTGTATCGAAATGCCAGCCATTGCGTCGCGCACGATCGGCATCGGCATTGGCCAGGCTTCCTTGCCGATGACCATCACGCGCGTATCCGCATTGTCCTCGCGCAGCGTCAATTAATTCCTTGGCGGCGTCGAGCACCCTCCGGCGATTCTCGCGCTCTTGCGCGGCATCGGGATTTTCCAGTTCGTCGCGGAATTCATCGCCGAGGATAGTCCAGAGCGCATCGGCATCGTTGCTTGCCGCCGCATCCAGAATCGCTTAGCCGCTTCCTCCGGAGTCGGAAAACTCTTCGGCTCCGCCGCCATTGCCGGCGCCGTGATGAACCACAGGACCGATCCCAGCGCCGCATGGATAAGTGCGACCCGGATTTCGGCAAGGCCTGCGATTTTCCCTAACTTGCATGATTTGGCTCTCCTATTTCTCCTTAGTTTCGCACCTGCCGTGGCCGCATCTATCGGCGGCCGCCACCCCGTGAGCCACCGCCTCTCGAGCTCCGCATGCTGCTGCTGCCGCGGCTGCTCGACCTCTGCCGCTCTCGACCCGCTGCCATAGCCGCCGAACGCGCCGGCTTGGGACCTGCTTCGATTCTGAGTGGCCCGCTGCTGGATTGCCGCTCCGCTGGTTCCTGTTCTGCATGCTCTTCGAGCCCTGATTCCGGGATTTCGTGGCGTCCCGCTTTGACGAAGGATTGCCCAGCGCAGGGTTCTTGAGGTTTGACGATTTCTTGTCGCCGGCTCGTCGGTTCTGGGCCTTGTTGGCGCCGCCGGCCTGCTTTGTTCCTTTTATCCGTCCGTTGGGCATTGGCGGGAAGAGTTCCGTTCCGTTTTGCCGCAGCCTGTTTCCTTCCCGTGGTCTGCTTCTGACGCGCCTTCTTGCCGTTCCATTTCATCTTGTCGCCGCCGTTCACCCGCTGCCTGTCCGCATTGAAGCGGTCGCCGTTCCCACGATCGACACGGTCCCCACGGTCGCCACGGTCGCCAATATTTATATTGTCGCCGCCGCCGATATTGATGTTATCGCCGCTGACATTGATGTCGATGTCGTTGCCGCCCCAGTTGAAATCCATAGGAAAACGCCGCGCCGATAAAGGCCCCGGTCCAGAACGCCGCAGCCGGGGAATAATAATAGGGATAAGGCGTGGGGTAGTAGTAGGGCGGCGGGTAGGAGGCATAGCTCTGCACATAGACAACCTGCGGATCATAATCGGGCACATAGATGACCTCGGGATTTGCCGGCTGGATGATGATCGTTTCCTTCTCCTGCACCACGACCTGCTTGTCATCCGATTTCAAATAGCCGGCGGCGGATGCCTCGGCGCGGATCTGCTGGATCATGTCCATGACATCGGACTGCTGGTCGATGACCGCATTACCCAGATTTTCCGTCCATTCCAGGTCGGCATTCATCTTTGCGATGACCTCGGGGTAGTTCAGCAGCGCCAGAACGGAGGGATCCCACTCTTCATTCGGCTGGAGCTTTTGATCCGACTTGCGTTTGTCCAAAAAGCGCTGCGCCTGCACGATCTGCAGGGGGTTTGTCGACGCCGGCAGGACGATCGCCAGCAGGTCGTCGGGATAAACGCAACCGGCGCCACCAGCTTCCGCAGCTCGTCCGGCCCCAAGAGCGCGGGCGCCGCGGCGGCGTCTGTCTCGGCAGCCGCCGTCTCCTCCTGCGCGAAGAGGGGGGCGGCGCCCGATGTCAGCGCCATCCAGGCGGCGAAGCCACTGAAAAACAAGGCCGGGGCGATTTGGAACCAGGAGCTCGATTTTCGCATCATGCCGCTACTTAGTCCCTCTTCGGACGACATCTCGACCGTCCCAGTTGGCCACGCGGATTCACCGCTGGCAATAACCGTTATAATACACAGTAGCCGCAGCCCCGGCCTAATCCGGCAGACCGGCCTTGCGCAGGTTGTCGCGCAGGCGCTTGCGGTCGCTGTTGCGCTTGAACGGCTCCTTGTCGATGAAGCGGGCGATGGAGAACTGCGGCAGCAGGCTCATCAGCCGGGCCGCGACTTCGGCCGCCTCTTCCATGTCGCCCCGCTGGGCGTGGCAGGCGGCGATGTAGGCATGCACCCAGGGCGGCTTGCTCGCCGAATGGCTGAAAGCCGAAATCGCCTCGGCGGGATCGCGGTTCACGAAATGCGCGACCGCCAGCAGATGCCAGTACCAGGTGGGATCGTGATAGGGATCGGCCTGCTTGGCCTGGGCGAACCATGACAAGGCCTCTTCCGGCCGCCCGAGATAGGCCGCCAGCGCGCCCATGGAGGTCATCTCGTCCGGATTGTTCGGATTCAGTTCCAGCGCCCGCTGGTGATACTGCTCCGCCAGGTCGAAGTTGCGCAGATGCAACTGGATCCAGCCCAGCGTGTCCTGGCAGTCGCTTTCATTTTCGTCCAGCCGGACGCTCTGGGTCGCCAGGTCGAGAGCGTGCTCGAGCAGCGCGTTCGATCCCGTCATGTCGCGGAACCATTCGCGCAGCAGCGCATAGGCCAGACGGGCATAGGGCCGGCCATAGGTCGGGTCCAGCTCGATGGCCTTGCCATAGAGGCGGCGCATCTCCGCCTCGGCCTCGGGATCGCCGATGGTCAGCGCCTGGGCCCGCAGCATGCATTCATAGGCCGCGAGACTCGACGGCGGCTTGCGCCGCGCCTGCTCGGCGCCGATCGCCTGCAGCCGTCCGGCCACGGTGGCGACGATGGTGCGCACAAGCTGGTCCTCGATGGTGAACAGCTCCTGGGCGCGGCAATCGAAGCGCTCGGCCCAGAGCTGGCTGCCGCTCTCCGCCTCGATAAGCTGGGCGGTGATGCGGATGCGCTCGCCCCGCCGCCGTACGCTGCCGGTGACCACATAGCGGGTGCCGAGCTCCCTGCCGATCTGCTTTACGTCGGTGGCGCGGTCGCGATGATGGAATGAAGCGTCGCGCGCCAGCACCGACAGCACGCGGAAGCGCGACAGCTCGGTGATGACGTCCTCGCTGATGCCGTCGCTGAAATATTGCTGGCCGGGATCGTCGCTCAGATTGGCGAAGGGCAGCACGGCGATGGTGAGGCGCCCGGCATCCGCCGCCGGTGCCGCGGCCATGACCGGTGCGCGCACCGTTGCCGGCGGCCGGTAATCCTCGGCCTGGATCTGCCGGAACAGCCCTTCGGTCGCCGCGTCTGGCGTCACGCCCAGCTCCCGCTGCAGCGCCTCGCGGCAGGCCTGGAACTGCCGCAGCGCCTCGGCCCGCCGGCCGCTGCCGGCATAGAGATGCATCAGCATGCGGTGGGTGTCCTCGCGCGCGGCATCGATCTGCAGCAGCCGCAGCGCCGTGGCGATCGACGCTTCGCCGTCCTGTTCCGCCGCCAGCCGCGCCAGCGCGCCGGTCGCGAGGTTCTGCAGCCGCGTGCGCTCGATGCGCAGCCAGTCGCCGAAGCCGTCCTCCCGCAGATGCAGCCCGTCCAGTAGCGCGCCGCGATAGAGCACCGCCGCCTTCGGCAGATCGCCCGACTTCACCGCCTGCTCGAACTCCAGGGCATCCACATCGATCAGCGCCGGATCCAGCCGCACCGCATCGCCCTCGGTCTGCAGGGGAGCGCCGCCGCCGAGCGCGCGGCGCAGCTCCGCCAGGGCCTGGCGCAGGCTGGCCCGCGCCTGCTCGTCGCTGCGGTCGCCCCAGAGCAGGGCGATCAGCTTGTCCCGCGGCCAGGGCGCGCCGATCGGCAGCGCCAGGCATGCAACCATGGCGCGCAGCTTCTTGCTCGATGGCGTCAGGTCAGCGCCATCGGCGCCGGCAATGGTGAAATTGCCGAGCAAACTCAAGCGAATCCGGCTCTGTGCGGGCGCATCCATGTGGCGGTGCCAAGAAAGGCCAGGGCAAATTTTACGTTTTTTTCACGGCTTCGGCAATCCGCGCCATGACGGAGTCACGCTGCTTTTGCGGCCGGCTGGTCTAACCGCGCAACCAAAAAAACAGGACAGGAGGTCAATAATGAAAAGCGTGGCGTCGACACTGTTGGCAATCGGACTCTGCGCGGCCTATGGCACGGCCGAGCGCATGAATCGCAACTCCGGCCGCCTTCAGGCGGATCAGCAGGTCGAAGACGACAACAATTCCCGCGGCACACGGCGCGGCTGGCTGCCGAGGGTCTTCCGCCGGCGGTAGCACCAAATACCCGATATCACGCAAGAGGCTAACCCCTCGCTTCGCGAAGCGGGGAGAGGGGGAAACCTGGAGTCTGCCACTATCGCACTCGCGTTCGCCGCGATGGCGACAATGCCTCGCCGCAATACCTTGCTCAATTCGAGCCTCGCCAGGACGTCATGAACCAGCGGGGGAAGAACGATGCGCATTGCCGGGCTGATGGTATTGGTCGTCGCGGCAAACTCGTTTGCTGCCGCAGCAATGGCCGGAAACAGGGCCGAGGCGGATTGCCGCAAGTTCCCCATGTCGTTGCCCTCTACGCCGCTCTTTGTCGCCGAGGGCTTGATTTGTCATACGGCGTCCGATCGTTCCGGACCGGTTGAAATTATCGAGGCCCATGGGCGGCAGAATTTCACCTATCTCCGGCACCTGGCGGGCGAAGAGGGTACAAGCCTTCAGCCCGATGACCTCGAGTACCGCGCCGACCGTTCGGACTTCTTCGAGCGGACCGACAAATGGGGCGAGACCGTTCGCCGCGGCGCATACACAACCCGTGCCTTTGCCGGCTTTCCGGAGCGTGCGTCTTCGTACGGTTTTGAATGCGTGGCGTTCTCGCGCTATAGCGGCGATGGCGCCGAAGCCGGTAGTTTCCGGCACGAACTCTTCGGCCTGTTCTGCTTCGATGGCGGCAACAATCCGGCGGCGATGCAAGGGGACCTGATCGAGGAGTTCCTCAAGCGCCTGCAGTTGGATTTCTGAGCGCAGAGTACTCAGCGGCCCCGAATCCCGCTTGACCTTGACGCTGCGTCAAACTGTAGTTTCCGGGCTCCTTCTCAAACAGGAGTTCAAAAATGCTGAAAATTCATGGAGTTCCCTTTTCCGCCCACACGCGGAAGGTCATCGTCGCCGCCCACGAAAAGTCCATTCCCTTCGACCTCGTGCCGGTCGTGCCGCTGAAGCCGCCGGCCGGCTGGACCGAGCTCAGCCCGCTCGGCCTGATCCCGGCGATCGAGGATGACGGCGTCCGGCTGGCGGACTCCTCCGTCATCAACCTCTATCTCGAGCGGCTCCATCCGAAGCCGCCGATCTATCCCCAGGAGGCCGGCGCCTACGGCCAGGCGCTCTGGATCGAGGAGTTCGTCGATAGCGGCCTGGCGCCCCATGTGCTGCGCGGCCTGCTGATGCAGCGGGTCTTCGCCCCGAAGTTCCTGAACCAGCCGCCCGATGAAGCCTTGATCAAGAAGTCGCTGACGGAAATGATTCCGCAGCGGCTGAACTATCTGGAGAAAGCCCTCGATGGTGACTACTTTGCCGGTAACAGCTTCTCGGTCGCCGACATCGCCGTGGGCTGCATGCTGATCAATTTCCACTTCGCCGGTGAAACCGTGGCCGAGAAATCCTTTCCGAAGCTGTACCGCTATCTCCGCAAGATCCTCGCCCGCGATTGCTTCAAGAAGGCGCTGTCAGCGGAATTCAAATCGGCTGACGGCATCGGCGGGCTGGATATGAGCCTGCATCGCAGCCTCGGCCACGGCTGAGACGCCATCGGATGTATCTGGATCACCAAATTGACAAACCGCCCCCCTTGAGGGGGCGGTCGGAGCATCGAGCAACGCGAGATGATCCGGGTGGGGGGTCGGCTCGGTCTTGCCAACCGCAATCATCGTCGCTTCAAATTTCACCGCTGCCGCCCGGCCTTGCGATACCCCCCTTCTGGCTCATCTCGCTGACGCTCGATGACCCATCTTCCCCCTCAAGGGGGGAAGATCGTGCGTTCGCAGTTCCGCAGATTCTGCAGGAGTAGAGAGCTAGCCATGTTCAAGATCGGAGACTTCTCGCGGGTCGCGCGCGTGTCCTGCCGGCTGCTCCGGTACTATGACGAGCTCGGCCTGCTGAAGCCCGCGGAGGTGGAGCGCGGCAGCGGCTACCGCAGATACAGCGCGTCGCAGCTGCCGCGCCTCAACCGTATCCTGGTGCTGCGCGATCTCGGCCTCAGCCTGGAGGAGATCGCCGGCATCATCGACAGCAATGTGGGTGCGGCGGAATTGCGCACGCTCCTGACCAAGCGCCGCACGCAAGTTGAGGAGGCCGTCGCTGCAGAATCCGCGCGGCTGCGGCAGATCGAATCCCGCATCGCCCAGATCGACAGCGAAAACGATCTCGCCGTCGACGATGTGGTCATCCGGCCCGAGCCCGCGCACCGCATCCTGACGGCGCGGAAGACCGTCGCGTCCTTTGCGACGGCCCGCGCGCAGCTCCAGACGGTTTCGGAATTCGTTCGCGGCAAGCTCGCCCGCGAATCCATCGGCCCGCTGCTGGCCATCGCCCATGCGCCGGAATTCGAGCCCGACAGCATCGATGTGGAGTTCGGATTCATCCTCCAGGATGGCGATCCCACCGGTCTCCGCCTGCCCGACGGTGCGGCCCTGACCGTTCGCGAATTGCCGGCGGTGGCACAGATGGCTTCCTGTGTGCGTGTCGGCCTGCCGGAACTGGCCCATCTCATCACCGGCAAGATCGGCCGCTATGTCGAGGCCATGGGCTACCAATTCGCCGGCCCCGGCCGCGAGGTTTTCCTCCAGCCGCCGCGATTCGACCGCATGGAGGAATCGGTGGTGGAAATGCAGTTCCCGATCGAAAAGGCCGGTGCTGGAGTGTCGCCCTGACCGGCGATGAAAATACCGGCCTGGCTGCAAACTTCCTGGGCCATTGAACCTTGCCGGCTGTTTGCCGGAAACCTTTTCCCGCAACCGGCATCTAATCTGCGAAGGGGGCCGTGGGTCCGCTTCAATGAAGATGCCGATTGGAGGGAACCACAATGCTCGCTTATGCACTGATCTTGTTCGCGCTCGGCGCGCTGGCGGGGCTGACGCTCGCCGGCGTCTATGTTCTCCGCGGGCGCCTCGCGCCCTGGGCGCTATCGCTGCTGCATGCGGCGCTCGGTGCGGCCGGCCTGCTGATCCTCATTTACACCGCGCTCACCGCCGGCCTCTCGGGGGCGGCGCTCGCGGCGCTCGTCATATTCGTGATCGCCGCGCTCGGCGGCTTCTATTTGGCATCGATCCACCTTCGCGGCCAGGTGGCGCCGCGGAAGCTCGTGCTCGTCCATGCCAGCGCCGCCGTCATCGGCTTTTTGACGCTGCTGGGTGCGGTCGCCGGCTTCCTCTGACGTCGGCGGCTGACGCCATGCGGATCGGCGGCCATCCGGTTCATCCGATGCTGGTTCACTTCCCGGTCGCCTTCTGGACCGTGGCGGCGGCGGCCTATCTCGCCGCTGCCGCCGGGCTGGATGATCGCGCGATCGGCATCGCCAATTTCGCCAACGGCGCCGGATTGATCATGGCTGCAGTCGCGATGATCGCCGGTTTGTCCGAACTCCGCCGCATCGAGGCCCGCAGCGAGGCCATGCGTGTCGCCACCTGGCACCTGATGATCATGGCGACCGCCTGGTTCTGCTTCCTGTTCGCGCTGCTGTTGTCCACGGCCGCCGAAACCGCTTTTGATCGCTGGACGGCGCAAGCCGGTGCTGCGGCCAGCGCCGGCATCGGGTTCATTCTCATGGCCTTGGGTGGCTGGCTGGGCGGACGGCTGGTCTACGAATTCGGCGTTGGCGCCAGGGACAAGCCGAAATCCTGACGCCTGTACTAGCCTCGCTTCTGCAAAGCCTCGGCAGTGAAGAAGCAGGCATAGGCGATGACGATCAGCGCCGGCAGGGCGAGATGGGCAAGGCCGAGGCCGACCTCATCGGCGAGCGCTCCCAGGGCGATCGGCGCCAGGAGCATCGAGACGCCGAAGGCGATCGACAGGCGCACGCTGGCGAGCTCCCTGGCTAGCGGTGCCGCGCCGACGGCGAAATGCACCGCCAGGGGATAGAGCGGCGCGACGCCGAGGCCGATGATGAACACGCCGACGACAGCAATCGCCGGCTGGCTGAATCCCCAATAGACGAGAAAGCCGGCGAGACCGATGGCCAGCGTGCCGATGAGCAGGCGGCGCTGCGGCACCCTTTGCACCAAGCCGCTGAGCGCAACCCGTCCAAGGAGCACGCCGAGCGGGAATCCGGCCGCCGCCATTGCCGCCGAGGCCGGCGCGAAGCCGACGACCTGCTCGAGGAAAGCCGGCGCCCACAAGAGGATGCAATATTCCAGCGCGCAGGAGGCTACCAGAAGCGCCCAATAGGCCCAGAAGGCCGGCGGCAGTCCCCGTTTTTCATGACTTGCGTGCGGCACCGGCTCCGCAATGGCGGTCCGCCGGAAGCAGAAGGCGATGGCCAGGCCGGAGATCGCGCCGAGAAGCACCGCCGGCCGCCAGCCGAAACCAAGCCAGATCGAGAGCCCGGTGATCAGCGGTGCGGCGAGGCCGAAGACATAGGCGATGATCGACTGGCCCGCATAGGCCTCCGCGCGCCGCTCGCCATGGATGTCGGCGAGCAGCGCCGGGACGACGGCGGGGATCAAGTCCCGACGACGCCGAGCAGGAAGCAGCTCGGGATGCTCGCCGCTGGTCCCGGCGACAGGCACAGCAGAATGCCACCAGCGGCAAGGCCGCCGACCGCCAGCCACAAAGTCCTGCGGCGGCCGATCCGCCGCGCCACCCGCTCGCCGAAGAGGCCGACCAGGATGATCCCGGCGGCAATGGCACTCGAATGCAAGCTAACGGCGCGATAGCTGAGGCCGAACTCGTCCTGCAGAAAGGGGACGACGTTGCCCTGGACATTGATGAGATAGATGTAAGCGCCGGTGAGCAGCCAGGAGTACCAGGTGGCGGCCCCGCGGATGAGGGCTCCCGCAGGCGTCACAGCGGCAGTCGCGCTCACGCACCACCTAGCTGGAACTTGTTCGCCTTGCACGGATGGGGGAGCGGGATGATGTTCAACTTCACGATCTCCCCATTGCAGCCCCAGTCTCTTCGCGCCGCAAGCAACTCATAGCCAATCTTGCGGAGACGGAGATTGGCTTGAATGAGCCGTAACTTGCAAGGCCCGACCGTGCGCCACGAGGCGCGATAGACTCTGGATCAGGGCGCCAATACAATTCAGCCCCCTGCCTGGTCTGAAAGTATTCCCGCCACATGGCTGAAGAACGCGCCCAACGCCGTCTCACCACCATTCTTGCCGCCGACGTGGTCGGCTACAGCCGGCTCATGGAGAAGGATGAAGCCGGAACGATGGCGCTGTTGCGGGCGCGCCGGCACGATGTCTTGATGCCATTGGTCGCGCAGCATGGCGGGCGAGTCTTCAAGGTCATGGGCGATGGCGTCCTTATCGAGTACACCAGCGTCGTCAACGCCGTGGAATGCGCCATCGACCTGCAAAAGGCGATGCAGGCGCAAAACGCGGGCGTGCCCGACGATCAACACATCCTCCTGCGCATCGGCATCAATCTCGGCGATGTCCTCGTCGAGGGCAGCGATCTCTATGGCGACGGCGTCAATCTGGCGGCGCGGCTCGAGTCGCTCGCCGAGCCCGGTGGTATCTGCGTCTCGGGCGATGTCTACCGCCAGGTTCGCAGCAAGCTGCAGATGCAATTCCAGGATTTGGGCGAACAGAAAGTCAAGAACATCGTCGGACCCGTGCACGCCTATCGAGTCCAGGCAGACGGCGCCGGATCCGGCACGACGGAGTCGGTGGAAATTGCCCCATCCGCATCAACACTGCCGAGGAAACCATCGATCGCCGTCCTGCCCTTCGCCAATATGAGCGGCGATCCCGAACAGGAATACTTCGCCGACGGCATGGTCGAAGATATCATCACGGCCCTGTCCCGGTTCAACCAGCTGTTCGTGATCGCGCGCAATTCGAGCTTCACCTACAAGGGGCGGGCAGTCGATGTGCGCCAGGTGGCCAAGGAACTGGGCGTGCACTTCGTGCTGGAAGGCAGCGTGCGGAGAGCAGGAAGCAAAGTGCGCATCACCGGACAGCTGATCGACGCCGCAACCGGCGCCCATTTGTGGGCGGACAGGTTCGACGGCGCGCTGGAGGATGTCTTTGATCTCCAGGACAAGATCACCGCAAGCGTGGTCGGCGCGATCGAGCCGACGCTGCGCAAGGTGGAGATTGAACGCGCACGGCGCCGGCCGGTCGAAAATCTCGACGCCTATGATCTCTATCTGCGCGCGTTGCCGCACGTCTATGCCTTTCGACCGGATGAAAATCTCGCGGGGCTGGAACTGCTCCGGAAGGCCATCGATCTCGACCCCGCCTATGCGCCGGCGCTCGCATATGCCGCTTGGTGCCTTGAGCAGCGGCTGGTGCGGGGCTGGCCGCCGGTCGGCGATGACGATCGGGAGAAGGCGATCGCGCTTGCCCGCCGGGCGGTCGCCGCGGGCAGCGAAGACGCGATGGCGCTGGTCGTCGGCGGCTTCGTCCTGGTGATGGTGGCGCGCGACTACGACACCGGTCTTGACGCCGTGCGCCGCGCGCTTAAGCTCAACCCCGGCTCCGGGTTCGTCGCCTTGATGGCGAGTGCCGCGCTGGCTTTCGGCAGCAATGCGGAAGATGCACTGATGCAGGCTGAGCGAGCCATGGCGCTGAGCCCGTTGGATCCCGGCTTTTTCATGTTTCTGAGCATTGCCGGGTTTGCCCATCTCTTCAGCGGCCGGCCGGACCAAGCCATGGACCTGGAGAAGCGATCGATTGCCCTCTATCCCGATTGGGACACGGCCTACTGGGCCCTGGTCGCCGCCTATGTCCAGCTTGATCGCTTGGCGGATGCGCGCGTCGCGCTTGCCAAGCTCCGGTCGCTATCGCACGGATTGACGGTTTCAGGCGCTCGGCAGCGGCTGCCGATCAAGAACCCTGCATCATTGGACATGATCCTCGACGGCCTGCGAAAGGCCGGCCTGCCGGAGTAGCTGTATTTGGCGATCAGCCGTCCAAGCCGAGGGCAGATTTTGTCTTGCGCAAGCCTTCCTGCTGCGGCGTGAACATCCGGCCACCGATCTGGCCGCCGTCGACGACGATGTCCTCGCCGTTGACGAAGGTGGATCGATCGGAGGCGAGCCAGCAGGCGCATTGGGCGATGTCATCAGGGAGGCCGGCCCGCGGAATCGGCTGCACGGTCGCGTAGACCTGCTTCATCTTGTCCGCCATCGCATCCGCCTTGCTGGTATCGCTCACGCCCAGCGCCTTGGCCAGGATGCCCGTGGCGATCGCGCCGGGCGATACAGAGTTCACGCGCACGCCATGCTCGCCCAGCTCCATCGCCACGCAGCGGGTGAGATGAACCACCGCCGCCTTGGCGGCGCTATAAACCATCGAGCTCGAATAGCCTGCGAGGTGCGCGGCGACCGATCCGTTGTTGATCATCGATCCCGCGCGCTGCTGCTTCATGATTGGCGCCGCATGCTTCATGCCGAGCAACACCGAGCGCACCAGCAGCGCTATCGCGGCATCGAAAGCCTCGACCGAGAGGCCCTCGATGCCCCCGGTCTGTGCCGGCCCGCCGGCATTGTTGAACAGCGCATCGATCCGGCCATGGCGATCCAAGGTGAAGCGGATCAGCTTTTGCCAATCCGCTTCGCTGGTCGCATCGGCCTGCAGAAAGCTTGTGTTTGACCCGAGCCGCTTCGCAATCGACTCGCCTTCCGTTTTTCGCCGTCCGGTCAGGATGACCTTGGCGCCCTCGGCCACGAACAACTCGGCGGAGCTTTCGCCGATGCCGCTCGTGCCGCCGGTGATGATGGCCACTTTCCCGTCGAGCATGCCCATTCGCGATCTCCTCCGATGTCAGGATTATCTAAGCTACACCCACGGGCAATTGGAGTTGCCGCCGCCATAGGTCCAGCCGGCGCTGTAGCGATTCAGGCTGAAGGGCTTCAGTTCATCGGGCAGCGGGCCGCCGGTAAGATGGCGCGCCGACAATTCGCCGACGCCGATCATTTTGAAGCCGTGATTGGAATCCGCGATCATCCAGGCGTTCGGCGCGACCCAGTCGAACACCGGCACGTTGTCAGGCGTGAAGGCGCCGATGCCGCCATTGCGCCGCTCCTTGAACAGCTTGCGCCCGCCCTTGAAGCGGCCGAACAGATAGCTGAGCGTGGCGCAGTAGTAATCCGCGAACCAGTCGTCGGCCTGGTACTTGTCGTTGAGATGGCCGTAGGGCTCGACATCGGCCTTGCCGCCGATCCGGATCGGAATCGTGCCGCCCTGGATGCCGGGTGCGCCGACGCGTTCCGCCGCATAGCGCGCATACATGTAGAAATGCTTGTCGGAAAATTCGCGGCCGTCTTCGGTCACGACCGGCGTGTTCATCAGCTCGACATGCAGCACCGGGCTGTCGCGGTCCTGCGCGGTGCGGAAATCAGCACCCTCGGGCAGGTAGACTTCGCCTTCGAGCAGGCGCCAGAAGGTCCACATGTCGTGATCCTTGGCGACGCGGCCGTCCTTGTAATTGAGGTCGAGCTTGTCGGCCTTGCCCAGCCAGCCCCAATGCATCGGCGTCCAGGCGCCGGCGCCGATCACCACGACGTCGCATTTGACGTCGCCCTGGTCGGTCTTCACCGCCGTCACGCGGCCGTTCTGCATCTCGTAGCCGATGACTTCGGGGCCATAGCAGCGGCGCACGCCATACTGCATGCATTTCTGGTCCAGGCCCCAGACCGCCATATGGGTGCCGGCATAACCCGATGGCTTCTCATGCAGCACGACATCGGCCTTCTCGGTGTTGAAGTCCGGCCAGATGCTCTTGAGGAAATTCTTGGCGTCCTTGCCGATATAGAGGTCGGAGGGATAGCCCTCGGCGTTCTGCGATTTGTGCACGCCGATATAGTCGCTCTCCTGGTTGGCCTCGCCGACCGAGACATAGCCGACCTGCTGGAAGCCGAAATTGACGGGATCGGATTTCCACACCTTCACGCTCTCGCGCAGGATCGCGTGCAGCGGCTTGGTCATGTAGAGGTTCCGCACGCAGCCGCAGGCCAGCCCGGTGGCGCCCGCGCCGGGGCCCGCCTTGTCGATCAGCACGACATCGGAGCCCTTTCCCTTGCCGCTCTCGGTCAGGTATTTCGCCAGATGGTAGGCCGTCGACATGCCGTGCATGCCGGCGCCGACCACGACGAACTTCGCGCCGTCGGGCAGCTTGCTCACGTCATGCAGCGGCACCACGGCCGGATTGACCGCCTTGCCGTTCTTGGGGGCCGGCATCGGCCGCTCGCCGAAGGGATAGAATTGATTCTGCTTGGTGGGATTAGGGGCCTGCCGGACCATTTGGTGTCCTCCGAGGGGGAAATCTGACATTCAATTTTGGACCATTCGCCCATGACATAGCTGATCGAGGTCTGACGGTCTAGCCGACGAAAACCGCCGGCAATCTCGTTTCAGGATCGGCGATTGCCGCTCGCCTCGGCGCCAGATCATGCCTTGACATGCAACGCTTAACGCGTATGACGCATCGGATGTGCCAAGCTCCGCAAATGCATCCGGAAATCGGTGTGAGACCGTCGAGATCGCGCCGCCGGCACGGCCAGCGGCTGGCACTTTGGACCGCGGCGTTCCTGTTCGCGGTGGCGTCAGCGGCCGCTGCGCGCCGACGATGGCCAGCGGCTTTCGATCATCGAAGAGAACGACTCGCTCTTCTTCGATTCCGACAAGCACTACACGCAGGGGATGCGGCTGGGCTATCTCGGGCCCGATGTGACGCCCGGCAGCGGCTGGAACGACCCGTTCGATGCCCTCGCCGGCTTCTTGCCGGTATTCCCTGCGGGAGAAACCGAGCGGTCGCGCCGTTACGGGCTGTCCTTCGGCCAGAACTTCTTCACGCCGAGCGTGATTTCGGCGGATCCGCCGGATCCGCGCGACCGGCCCTATGCCGGCTGGCTCTATGTCGGCGCGTCCCTGCTGCAGGACACCGACAAGCGCATGCTCGAGCATCTCGAGCTGCAGCTCGGCGTCGTCGGGCCGGCGGCGCTCGGCGAGCAGGTGCAGCGGGGATGGCACGACTTCGTCGAGGGCACGGAGCCCCGGGGCTGGGATGCGCAGCTCGAAAACGAGCCGGGCCTCGTGCTGTCCTACGAGCGCAAATGGCGCCTGACCCTCGCCGGTGACGGCAGCACCGGAATCGACCTGATCCCGGAACTGGGCGGCAGCCTCGGCAACATCTTCACCTATGGCGAAGCCAGCGTCCTGCTCCGCGTCGGCCGCAACCTGCAGGCAGACTATGGGCCGGCGCGCATCCGCCCCGGGCTTTCGGGCACCGACTACTTCAACAACGACTATCTCGACGGGGATTTCGGCATCTATGGCTTCGTCGGCGCCCAGGGCCGGGCGGTGGCGCGGAACATCTTTCTCGATGGCAATACGTTCCGGTCGAGCGCCTCGGTGGACAAGGAGCCGCTGGTCGCCGACCTCCAGGCCGGCGTCTCCCTCTTCTGGCGCAACGGCGCGCGGCTCGACGCCGCCGTCATGTACCGGACCGACGAGTTCGAGGACCAGGACAAAGCCGACGCGATCGGCATCGTCAGCTTCGGCGCCTCGTGGTAGGCGCAATTGCGGCTAGCGGTCGGCCGCTTTAAAGGGATATGCCGACGCCACACGGACCCGGTTGGCTCGGCGGCTGATGACCCTATGCGGACACGGACCCACTGTGGAGGGGCGCCAGGCAGCCTGTTAAATGACAACGCCTCCGCATCAACGATATGCTAAGTGATTCCGCCATGAAAACCGGCAAACTTGTGTGCCAGGTCAGCAGGCGTTCTGACAATCAACGATCGTGAGAAAGGGGGCTGCCGTGATCTGTGAAGTATGCGTGGATTCGGTGGCAGGCGTCCGCGCTGCCCAGGCTGCGGGGGCGGACAGGGTTGAGCTCTGCGGCGATCTCCTGGAGGGCGGCACCACGCCCAGCCGCGGCATGATCCGCCAGGCACGGACGATCACCGGCATCGGGCTCCATGTGATCATCAGGCCACGCGGCGGCGATTTCCTTTTCGACGACGATGAATTCGCTGTCATGCAGGCCGACATCGACACTGCCAAGGCCGAAGGCGCAGACGGCGTCGTCATCGGATTGCTGTTGGTTGACGGAAAGATCGACGCGACGCGGACACGCATGTTGATCGCGCAGGCCCAGCCCCTCTCGGTAACATTTCACCGGGCGTTCGACATGACACCCGATCCGTTCGAAGCGCTGGAGACGCTGGTCGGGCTGGGCGTCGACCGCGTGCTTACCTCAGGCCAGGAGGCGACCGCGCTCGAAGGGCTGCCGCTGATCGCCGACCTCGTCAGTCGCGCCGCCGACCGGATTGTTGTCATGCCCGGCGGCGGCATCACCGCGCGCAATGTCGATCGCATCGTCGCCACGGCCAAGCCGCGGGAGATCCATTTCGCGGCGCTCGAACCGGCAGCCGGCGGCATGCGGTTTCGCCGCCACCACGTATTCATGGGCGGCGAACTGCGCCCGCCGGAGTACGATCGTCTTGTCACATCCTTCGAAACCATTTGTGCCGTGATGACCCGGGCGTCGGGTTGACATCGCGGGATTTCGCCGGCGAGTCTAGCGAGTAACTGCCGCCTTGCTCTAAGTGCGGAATTGCCAGTGAAGGCGAAGATCGAACAGAGTGAAAGGTACGGGGCGACGCATGAAGACCGAAGACCTCGCAAAAACTGAATCCGCCGCATCGCTGGCGGCACGGATCCGCCGCAAGGAGATCTCGCCGGTCGAGGTGGTGGACAGCGCCATTGCGCGTATCGAGGCGCATAACCCGAAGATCAACGCGGTCATCATCTTCGGATACGAAGATGCCCGGAAAGCTGCGAAGTCGGCCGAGGCCGCGATCATGCGCGGGGATAAGGTCGGGCCCCTCCACGGCGTGCCCTTCGCCATGAAGGATTGTTTCGACTTCAAGCGGGGTTGGGTCACGACCTTCGGCGGCATCCGCGCGCTCAAAGACTACGTCGTCGACACTTGCTGCATGTTTGTCGAGCGGATGGAGCACGCCGGCGCGATTACGGTCGGAAAAACCAATAGCCCGGTGTTCGGATTCCGCGGCACCTGCGACAATTACCTGTTCGGGCCGTCCAAGAACCCCTTCAACCTGACGAAGAATACTGGCGGTTCCTCTGGCGGCAGTGCCGGCGCAGTTGCGGCGGGACTCTTGCCGCTTTGCGAAGGCACCGACGGCGGCGGCTCCATCCGCATCCCGTCCTCATGGTGCGGTGTATACGGATATAAGCCGTCATTTGGGCGCGTACCGCTGGTCACCCGGCCCAACGCCTTCGGTGGAACCGCGCCCTTCATCTTCGAAGGCCCGATCACCAGAACCGTCGAGGATGCCGCCCTGGCGATGTCGGCGCTTTCAGGCTTCGATTCGCGCGATCCTTATAGCCTGGACGGCAGCGTGGATTTCATGGCAGCGCTGCGCAGCTCAATCGCCGGCAAGAAAATTGGATATACGCGCGACTACGGCATCTTCCCGGTCGATCCGCGCATCATCGCCGTGGTCGATAAGGCGGTGAAGGCATTCGAGGAAGCTGGCGCGCTCGTTGAGGAGGTGGAGATCGGCATTCGCCGCTCACAGCGCGAGCTCAGCGACATCTGGTGCCGCTTCATCGCGGCGAATCAGGTCGCCGCGCTCGAGCAATTCAAACGGCAGGGCATCGACCTTCTTCGCGACCACCGCGAGGACCTGCCACCGGAACTGCTGCACTGGGACGAAATTGGAAGGAAGATGACAGCCGCGCAATATCTTTCCGACCAGGCGGTGCGCAGCGAAGTCTTCGATGCTCTGCGCGGTGTGCTCGACCGCTACGACTTCCTGGTCTCGCCGACGCTGGCATGCCTCGCGGTCGACAATGCGACGGACCGCAACACGGTCGGACCATCGCAGATCAATGGCGAAGCCATCGACCCGCTGATCGGCTGGTGCATGACCTACCTGATCAACTTCATCGGTTACCCGGCCGCGACCGTTCCCGCGGGGCTGGCGGACAACGGCCTGCCCGTCGGCATGCAGATATGCGGCCGGCGCTATGCCGACGCCGACGTGATCGCCGCCAGCGCGGAATTCGAGCGCCGGCGGCCCTGGATGGAGACCTACGAGCGCTGCAAGCTTTGACGCGTCACTCTGCGATCGTGACTTCGGTTCTACGCTTGTCTGCGATGCGCGGCGGCCCCTCTCCGCGGCCACATCACTGCCGATGGCCTGCCGTCGGCGACGCGCTCCCTGTCAAAATCCTCCTGTGCGACTTGCCCAGACTTCAAATGCGATTGCCCGGCGGTCTGCCGGTAGCCTGAGGTTACTATCTCGGAATCTATGGAGTTCTGACGAGTTCGGAAAAACGACGGGCCTCGGGCTAGGCGCTCAAACGGACGTCGCGGGATGAATCGCGCCAGCTGTGACCACCGTCACGGCATTCACGGCACATGTGCGCGATCCTGCGAGGATCTCCGGTGTCCCTTCGTGCTTGGATGAGGGCGACGACCGGAACATGCGCGTCGTGGAGGCTGATATGAAAGTGCTCGTGCTATGCGTTGGACTTGCGCTGCTATTGTCCGCTGAGCCTGGCATCGCAGCTCAAGACGCGCCGACTGACGCGAGACGCTCTGAGGCTGCCGCTGCTGCGGATGCCTCAATCAAGCAGGGTGACACCAGCCGGCTCGCGCCAGATAGCCGCGGCGCGATTGTAGCGGTCCCTTTAGCCGCAACGGTGGCGATCACGCCGGCGCCTGTCATTGACTTCAGCGACGAAATGTTCATTGGCACGGGAGACGGCAGCAACGGCTTCTGGGTGCGGCCCTGAGCGAAGAGGCGCAGTCGGCGCACGCCCTCACTGCGACCATCAGAGAGGACCAATAGCGACCTCGACACTCTTGCCAGAGAAACGGCCGCGTGAGGATCGCCGTCCAATGCGAAGCTGGCGGCTTCAATTCCCTTTCCCCGGGCATCACCACAGCGTGTAGCCGCCGTCGATCACGATGGCGGCACCGGTGACGTAGCTGGAAGCGGGCGACGCCAGATAGACCGCCAGCGGCCCGATCTCGTGGGGCTCGCCGGTGCGGCCCATGGGCACCGCGCGGACGAAGGTCTCGATCACCTCGGGGTGCTTCTTGCCCCAGGCGACGTTCGGCTCGGTCATGAACAGGCCCGGGCATATCGCGTTCACGGTGACTCCGCGGGCCGCCCAATCGGCGGCGGTGGCGCGGGTGAAATGGATCAGCGCCGCTTTTGCCGTTTCGTAGTGGCGGCCACCGATCCCACGATTGGCGACCAGGCCGCTGATCGAGGCGATGTTAATAATTCGGCCAGCACCGCGCGCGAGCATCGCGCCGCCGATGATCTTCGTGCAAATAAAGCAATGGGTGAGATTGAGATCGATGAAACGCTGCCAGGTCCCGAGTTCGGTGTCCTCGATCGCCACGTCGAGATCGCGGCCACCGACATTGTTGACGAGGACGTCGATCGGCCCCGCCTCCGCGAGAACGCGCCTGCAGAGGTCCTCGCACAGGGATGGTTGGGCGATGTCGCCGGGAAAGGTCCAGACCTGGCGCCCGCGCTCGCGCACTTCATCGGCGGTGCCAGCGAGGGTGGCCGGGTCGCGACCGTTTAGCACGATGTCGGCGCCTGCTTCCGCGGCCGCAAGGGCAATGGCCCGGCCGAAGCCGCGGCTGCCGCCGGTGACAAAAAGACGCTTGCCGTCCAGCCGGAAGCGATCGAGCACATTCATGGGGATGTCCAAAAGGGCCGTTCTTGCCGTCCAATCATATTAGTGGCTAACATGCCCCTGCCAACCGTCGATAGCACAAAAGACACGAACAGAGGGAGGCGATCTGATGACCGTACGAAAGGAACAGGAATACATTTTGCAACAGGCGGCGTTGCGGCAGTTGCGGCAGGGGACCATCGACCGGCGTGAGTTCCTCACGCGAAGCCTGGTAGCCGGGCTCGGCCTGGCCGGCGTTGGCGCTGTGGCGAAGACCGGCGTCAGGTCTGCCTTCGCCGCGGATCGGCCCCTGACGCCGACATTCTATCAGTGGATCCAGGATCTTCATCCCGGCATCCCCGCCGTGAACGAGAGATTCCCGGGAATCAATTACCAGATCGCTCCGGTCGAGGGTTTCGGCATCGAGCGCTTCGTGGCCGAGGCGAAGAATGGCGAAAGCACATGGGACGTCTATGTCGGCCAGACCCCGTTCGTGGAAATGTCGGCAATGATCAAGGCCGACGTCATCGAGCCATGGGACAATTACATTCCGAAAGATGTGCTCGACGACATCATTCCGTCGATCCGGGCGGAGTGCACGATCGACGGCAAGCTCTACGGCTGGCCCTTCCTGCTGGATGTGATCGGCACGGGATGGCATTCGGGCCTGACCGGCAAAGCCGGCGTGGCTGATGCCGCCCCCGCGACCTGGGATGACTTCCTGGCCGACGCCAAGAAGATTGTCGATTCCGGTGCAGCGCCGTGGGGCGCCACTTTCGACTCCCATGGCTGGCGCTCACTGGCGCCGGTCACGCACAGCATGAGCAGCGCTGTGTACACGCCAGAGGGCTTGTTCGACTTCACCAGCGAACCGGCGATCGAAGCTTTGAAGATGATGAAGAGCATCATGGCGTTCGCAAATCCCGACATCCTGCTGGAAGGCGCGTCGGACGCCGGCGTCAACGGAACCCCGGACGAGATCGCCTTCGCCACCCAGCGGGTCGGCCTCTATTTCAAATACTTCAACTCTCCGCTGCGCTTCGCCGCGAGCTGGGACGATCCGAAACAGCTGCATCTGGGCCCACTGCCGAAGTTCGCAAATGGCGAGGGCTCGACGGTGTTCTGGACGACGGGATGCGCGCTGTTCAAGCACGGGCAGAACAAGGAGAAGGCGGCCGAGTACATCAAGTCGCTGACCTACGACCAGCAGATCTGGAAGGACTCGATTGTCGGCACCAGAAGCGGCCATCCGGGGCAGTTGCCGCCCTACAAGTCCATCTACGCCGACTGGGACGCCAGCAAGCCGGACTGGATGCCCGAATTCGTCGGGCTGGTGCGTGGTCAGCTCGACCGGGCCAAGGCCATCACCAACCATCTCTTCGGCTTGCAGCAGTTCGTGATCGGCAAGCCCATCTGGGAAACCTACCTCAAGGGCGAGGAGGCCGATCCGAAGGTGGCCATGCAGAAGGTCGTCGACGCAGTCCAGGCCGAGTTGAAAAAGGGCTAGTCGTCGGGTTTCGGCGGGGACCAAGGTGACTCACTTTCCTTGGTCCTCGCCCCCTTCATCATCGACGCGCATTCCGCGCAACCGATCCGACGGTTTGCTTCAGGCTTCAATTCAACCGGCTTAGCGCATGGGACAGGCGATTGCATCCGGCCAGGTAAGCCTCCACGCGAGGCGGCCCGGCAGCCAAACAACGCAGTTGTTGCAGGGCGCCGGCATGTGGCTGTTCTTGTTGCCGGCGCTCGCCTTCTTCGTCGGCTATCAGGTCTGGCCGATCATCCGCGTCCTCTGGATGAGTTTCACCGACTACCAGTTCCTCACCAACGATCCGGCGAACTGGGTGTGGTTCGACAACTACGTCGCGGCGTTCAATGACCCGCTGATGTGGGCGGGCCTGGGGCGCGCGGCGCTGTTCACGATCATGTTCCTGCCGGGAACGATCATCCTGCCCCTCCTGCTCGCAATCCTCATCGATCGCGTGACGAATCAGCGCCTGGCGACGCTCTACCGCGTGGTGCTGCTCATTCCGGCGGTGATTCCCAGCACCCTCATCTTCGTGCTGTGGAAGTGGATGTACAACTATCAGGTCGGCCCGATAAATCATTTCCTGGTCGAAACCACCGGCCTGTTCACCCTGCACAACGCGCCGCAATGGCTGGGCGGGACGGCGCTGACCCTGCCCTCGATCGCGATCATGGAAGTGTGGTGGGGCCTCGGCTACCACACCATCTTCTTCCTCGCCGGCCTGGCGGCGATCCCCAGGGATCTGCCGGATGCCGCCCGCATCGACGGGGCCAGCGAATGGCAGGTGTTTTGGTATGTGACACGGCCGAGCCTGGCGCCGATCATGATGATCCTGGTCGTCCTGCGCTTCGGCACGGCAATGGCCGTAATCGACGAGTATCTCATCTTCGGCGGCTTCAACCGGGCATCGCCGACCTACACCTGGACGATCTTCATGTACGATCAAGCGTTCAAGCTCGGCCTCTGGCGGCAGGGCTACGCCGCGGCCATCGGCATGATCGGCGCGGTGGCAATGATGTTCGTCATGTACTTCCTGATTCGGATCTTCCGTCCCAAGGGCTGACCATAGGCTGACGCAGCATGACACTGGAATCCATCCAACAGGACACAGTCGCGGCGAGACCGAAGCGGGGCTGGCTCGAGCGAAACCGGAGCGCCGTCGTCCGTCATGGGGTGATCAACCTCTTCATGATCATAATCATTCTGCCGCTCTGCTGGGTGCTCATGATGTCGGTGAAATCGCTTCCCGACGCGATGCGTGGCGATTTTTGGCCGCGTCGGTTCGACTTCACCCATTACAGCTATGTGTTCGAGCGGATCGCCACGCTGCCGATCAATCTATTCAACAGCATCTACGTCACCGCCGGCACGGTGTTGATCACCACGATCTGCGCAGTGCTTGCCGGCTATGCGCTCGTGCATCTCCGGCCCCGCGGCACCGGTCTCGTCGTGACGGCACTGCTGGTGTCGCTCTATTTCCCGGTGCGCGTCGTCTCGATCATCAGCATCTACGAAACCCAGCATTGGCTCGGCCTGATCAACAGCACCAGCGGCCTGATCCTGCCCTACATCACCCTGCAACTGGCGATTAGCGTCTTGATCATGCGCAGCATGTTCCAGCTCGTGCCGCATGAGTTGATCGAAGCCGCGCGGATCGACGGATGCGGCCACTTGCGGACGCTATGGCTGATCGGCCTGCCGATGGTGCGCAATGGCCTGGTGGTCATATTCATCGTCAATTTCGTCGCGGCGTGGGGCGAGTATCTGCTGTGCCTGACGCTTGTAGACGATGAAGCGGGCGCACCATGCCCGTCGTCCTTGCCGCCGCCCAGGGCGGCCAGGGGCAGTGGGCCTGGCCGAACCTCGCCGCTGTTTACATCATCGTCGTCGCGCCGGGCATCATCGCCTTCACCTTCGCCCAGCGGTTCTTCTTCAAGGGGCTCATGGAAGGTGTGTTGAAAGGCTGAAGTTCGTCACGCGCGGCTCCCCCGAGCAGAGTGTCCGCAAGCCCGAGTCCGTTCTATCACCTGTCCGGAAACTGCCAGCTTGCTGGCTACGCGGCAGCACCCCCTGTCCGACTCGACCCCGGACTCGATCTGCAAGGAAGTCGCCAACCGCCTTATGGATTATTGGAAGCGATTCCGAGTAGAAGTCGCCGCTTGCCTTGCGCGCGGCGAGGCCTGCTGTTGGCACTTCCCAGACGGTCTCGAGACTTTGGGCGGCGACCGCTATTGAGGGTTTAGCCGATGTAGCGCGGCACCTACCGGGATGGTCGCATTTGACCCGAAGCGGACATGGCGCAGCCTGCAGCCGCGGCGGCCTAGTGCTGATAAGGCTTCGCCGCGGCCGCTCGCAAGGGGTTACTGGATTTTGTAAGCCACGAGATGCCCGTCGTTCATCATCGGCACCAGCAGGAGCTTCTCGGCGGGGATGATGCCGATATCGGCGCTCCCCATTGCAAGGTCCAATAGTTCCGTCGCGTTTCCGTCGGCTCCCGCTTGGAACAGGCCGCCCGACATCCAATCGGTGAAATACCAACCGCCGGCACCGTCGGGCTCGAGACCGTCGAGATTGCCGATCGGCTTCGGATCGCCGAGCGCGGTAATCTTCTTGCTGGAGAGATCGACGGCCAGCAGGTGTCCGGGGACCTTTGTCGAGAAATCGGGCTCCATTGCCCCCCACGAAGCGACGATCAGTTTGTCGCCGGAAATCTTGAGTCCGTTCGGGTTCTCGAGCGCTGGGTCCTCGAGCCATACTTCGAAGCGATCGCCGTCAAGGACCCAGATCCGGTTCGTCATCATGTCGGAGACGAAGATGCGTCCGGCATCGTCGGCCGCCACGTCGTTCAGGAATTTTGCGCCTGCGGCGGGCCAGCGGCCGGCAACTGCACCGGTCTTTGTGTCGATGGCGACCAGTTGGTCGATATCGGAGACATAGAGCCGGTCTCCGGCCAGCGCCAAGCCCTTCGGAGCATCGAGCCCGGCCGCCCATTCGAGGGTTACGATCTTGCCGTCAGGCGAAAGGCGGCTGATGAACCCCTTTCCGTCCTTGTCCATGGCCTCGCCCGCGACATTCGAGACATACAGCACATTCTCCGCCGGATCGAAGACGACAAATTCGGGATTGCTCAATCCTTCAGTCCGCCAGGTCTCGCTGACAGACTGTGCCGAGGCCGCCGATCCCACGAGCATGAACAGTGAAACGGTTGCACAGAATATGCGCATCATCCACCTCCCGGATTTTGACTGCTTTTAAGTCCCTGATCGTCGATGACGAGGGCGGGACGGGACAGAAACCCGCTCGCATCCTGATCCTGGTCATGCCGATTGACACAGCCCGGATAATTCCCAAGGCAGACGAAACATTAGCAGTGCAATCGACTGCCTGGAAGCGGTAACTGGCCAGACTTGGCTTGCATGGATCAGTAGGCTGCGATTGAAATGTAGTCCGGCGCCGGTCATATCGACTCTGACCGGCCGAAGAAATCTCCCGAGGAGCTGCCGATGATACGCGTGAATCTAATGAGCATTATGGTCAACGACCAGGATCGTGCTCGCCGCTTTTACACCGGCATGCTCGGCTTTCGCATCAAGCACGACATTCCGATCGGCGAAGCGGCTTGGCTCACGCTCGTGGCGCCCGACGATGCCGGGGGCGTCGAGCTTTTGCTTGAACCAAGCATAGGTCATCCGGCGGCAGTCGCCCTGCAGCAGGCGCTTTACAAGGATGGCATTCCCCTGGCGCAGCTTTACACCGAAGACATCGCCGCCGAGTTCGAGCGCCTGAGTGCCAAGGGCGTTGCGTTTAGAAGCGAGCCCAAGACCATGGGGCCGACTAAGTTCGCCGACTTCGACGATACCTGCGGCAACTTCATTCGCCTCGTTGAAGGCTAGCCGGTGATTCTCACTCCTGCTCCCCCTAAAACCACATATCCGAGACGCACCGGCCGTCGCGGCCCAGATCGTCAAAGCTCACCAGCCCGTCGAAGTGATCGATGACGATGGGGCCCACCGCTTCCGGTTCCGCGAGCCGCAGATTGACGGCGATGCGGCGGCGGCCATCCTTGCCGGGAGCCATCCCGCGCCAATAGGCGACGCAGCCGCACTCCCCGCAAAAATGAAAGCCCAGCGATTTGCTCCCCCAGGCATAGACCCGCGTCGGCCCTGAGACGCGTATCCGTTCGTCTTCGTAATCATAGGCCCAGAGCACGCCATAGCGCCGGCACACCGTGCAGTTGCAGGCGGTGGCCGACTCGGGCGTTCCGTCAAAACTCCAGCGGACCGCGCCGCAATGACAAGAGCCGTTGATCATCCTGTCCGAGCTGCCTTGTGGAACGGCATAGCCATATCACAATCGGCGGCTCCTGAGTACTGACCCGGCCCACCCGTTGCCGCTCCCTCCAAACGGGGGTGCGACTGGGCGCCGATGGGGCTGCGGGAGTGGGGCATGATGGCTCTCCTCGCCGCGCTATCGGCCATCTACTTCCTCGGCGTCGCGCGCGCCTACCAGATCGCAGCACCATCGATCATCGCCACCTTCGATTATGCCTATCTGGTTTCGGCCGCTCTGTGGGGATTCGTGTTCTTTGCCGAGACGCCGGATCTCCTGACCATCGGCGGCATGATCCTGATCACAGTGGCCGGTCTGCTCGTCGCGGCGGGGCGGCGTGCGCCATCAGGGGCGTTGCAGGCCAAGAGCGTTCCCACGGCCTGAGCCGCCATTCCGAATAGACAACGGCTGTAACACCGATCCCGCAGCAGTGGCTCGATCCTCGACTTTGCAAACCTAAGGCATCGTCAGCTTCGGTGCATCGTGGCAGGCGCAATCCCGGTTAGCGGGTGACCGCCTTCGGGGCATATGGCGACGTGGTGCGGATCTAGTTCGCACGGCGGCCAATGACCCAAAGCGGACCAAGCTCCTCAGCGCTATGCCAACCACCGCATTACCGCCGATCGGCGCGGGAGCGACGGCGCCGCCGCCTGTCGAGAAATCGCATTGCGGGGGTCGAGGCAATGCCATGCAAGACAATCGATCCCACGACGCAAAGGCTGACGGTTGCCCATAAAAGATCGGGGCTCTCGAAACTTGAGTGATTCAGGGCGTAAGCAAGATAGTAGAAGGAGCCAATGCCACGGATTCCGAAGAAGGCGATTGCGGCCCGCTCCTCGAGGGGACCGGGTGAGCCGTAGAGACTGACAAGACCGGCCGCGGGCCGGACTATCAGAAGGAACAGAATCACTGACAGGGCGGCGGTCCAGGTGAGCGACTCCAGGAGGCCTCCGGCAATAGCCCCACCGAACATGACCAGGATCATTGTCATTAGCAGGCGCTCGGTCTGCTCGGCGAAGTCGTGCAGCCGTTCGTGATACTCATGGCGCCGCTCGATCTCACGCAACGTGACGCCGGCGATGAAGACTGCCAGAAAGCCGTAACCCTGAATGAGCTCCGCGGCGCCATAGGCAAGAAACACTATTCCGAGCGCGACGAAGCCGTCCCGGGCCCCCGCCAGGTTCTTCGATTTTGGCAACCGAAACATCAGCTGACCGAGGAGAAATCCGATTAGCAGCCCGACAC
Source organism: uncultured Alphaproteobacteria bacterium (assembly GCA_963851215.1). Taxonomy (GTDB): domain Bacteria; phylum Pseudomonadota; class Alphaproteobacteria; order Dongiales; family Dongiaceae; genus DATKFM01. Next base: position 52,476 of record CAWKOG010000016.1, on the reverse strand, counting down.
CTATGCCGGCAGCGATTTTCCACAACACGTCGATCCCGAACCATTCGAGCGTCCAGACGCCGGGCGCCGATCCATAGACGGCCATGGCGATGGCAAGATTGACAAAGGGAAATGCCAGCCCGTCGTTCAGCCCGGCTTCGGAAGTCAGGCTGAACCTCACCTCGTCCTCTTCACCGGAGCCAGGCGGTCCCACTTGCACGTCCGAAGCGAGGACCGGATCGGTCGGTGCCAGAACAGCACCGAGCAGGAGCGCGGCGGCGGCGGAAACACCCACAAGCCACCACGCGAGAAAGGCGATGCCGAAGATCGACAGGGGCATGGCAACGGCCAGGAGTCGCCAGGTCGTTGCCCAGCGCCGTCGGCCCACCCTGCGGTCGATCTTCAGCCCGGCGCCCAGTAGCGCTATGATGACGACCAGTTCGCTGACCCGCTCGGTAATGACCGGCTGGTCCAGCGGGTTTAGCGCATCGCGGACGCCCGGAAGACTGAATACCAGGAACCCGAACAAGACGCACAGAATCGGCAGAGACAGCGGCAATTCCCTGAGGAGTAACGGCAGCCAGGAGGCCGCTAAGATGATCAGTCCGAGACAGGCCAGAAAGACGATGTAAGGATCCATCACTCCTCGGGGGCCCGCAGTCGCAGCAGTTATCCGACGCGGGCTGCGCAACCGACCCGCTCACCGGCCGGCGGGTCTGAGAGACCTATTCTGCATTGGGGTTAGCGGGTCAAGCTGTTGCTCGCTTCCATGGTCGGGGTAGCTATCCCGTGAGGTGATGCGACAAGAGGGGCGATGCGCCTGCCTGCCGATCATAGCCCTCACTTACCCCTTATCCGCGGCACCACGGCAATCCGCAGTCCATCAAGGCTCCATGCCGTGTCGCGACCCAACGACGAGGTGCGGCGCTGAACATCCAGCTGACAAAAACCACAATAATTTCCGGTTCAAGTCTATGAGCTGACGTTCGCCGGGCTCGCCAGCTCGTCCCAGTTTGACCCGCGGCGGACTTGCCATGAAAGCAGGAATTTCGGCGTGATCTAGCGCGAACCGGGCTGATTCGTGCCGATCGTGATGGCTGGGTAAGGCTGTACCGGCCGGAGTCTGTCGAAGCCGAGGTGGAAAAAATAGCTATAGACTGCATAGGCCAGAGTCAGGCCGAGTTGGGCGACTATTGTCTCCAGCCAAGTGAAATCGGTCACCAACATGATCACGGGCCATGTCACTATCACGGAACTGGCTTCCAGCCCAAGGGCATGGACGATGCGCCAGCGGTGAGGGCGGACGCTGGCGACCATGCCGGTAACCCTGTACTCGACAGCATCGAATACGGTGTTGTAGGCAGCCATCCAGACCATGACAGCCACGGAAAGGCAGATGAGCATAAAAGCCAATTCCGTCGCCGAGGCACCCGTAGCGAACTTCCAAATAGGCCCGACTACTAACAGTCCACCGAGCTCATAGCAGAGGGTTTGGACCGCGCGCTCCCACCAATCGCGTAATGGAGCGACCGCAGGTCGAACTCTGGATGGCCTCGGTTAGCACGAGGGCTACCAGCCAGATCTGCTACATTCCAAAGAAGGGGAAAGTCATCACGACAAAGAAGGGAAGTGCGAGAACCACGACTGCCGCGACGATAAGGGCCTCGGTGGTCACTTGAATGACCTTGCGTAAAATCATTTACGCCTCCCAAGTTCCAATCATGCATTCGGTTTAATAAACTCCACCATCCGCATGCTAGGCGTGTGGATGGAAGATTTCTGTGACGGCTATCACAGTTTGGTTCAGGCGGCGGTGCCCGGAGCTGGATGGCTTGCGGACACCTCATTCGTGCCGCGCCTATGGCGGCTTCTGACCAGAAGCAGACCTGGGAGCCAATTGGCGAACCCCGCGATCCTAACCGAATGTTGGCGTCCTACCCGCTCAGAGTTCGCTTGCTAGCGGCCGGCGCGGTCGCACGCATCGACACGGCGTGGGAACGGGATGGACTTCGGGCCGCCGGACTTGCCGAATTGCGGCAACCGAAATACCCGACGGATCTCGTCCGTCAAAAAGCCGACCGCCATTGGCCGGCGGCACCCGCGCAGAATACTCACATCATAAAGCTCCGACACGGCACCATCCATCCGCAACCAATGCACCGCGTCGCCGCTGCGCAGATCGATGACGACAATGGCGCACCGCGGCGTCGCTTTCTTTGCCACCATCCGATCCTGCAATTGTAGACCATTAAATTCCTTGTTCTCGCGCGGCTTGGAAAGGCCAACGACAGCGTAATCCCCGACGAAGTCGAGGCCGCGCAGATAACCCGGCAGGAAGCAAACAGGCTCGAACCGCGCCGCGCCGAAATCGAGCCAGCCAAACTCGCCCGTGCCAGAATTGTGTAGCCAGAGCCGCCCCTGGTGCCAGCGCGGCGAATGCGGCATCGACAGCCCGCGCAGTATGACCTCGTCCGCTGCGATGTCGATCACGACACCGCCATCGCGGCGAAAATCGCGCCAGCCGTCCATGACATCGCCCTCCGACACGGCGGTGACATAGGCTGGCATCCCGTCTCGCATGGCGAGGCCGTTGAGATGACAACGGTCCTCGGCCGCGAGTTTGCTGACGAATGGCGGCTGCCATAGGTGGCCGAAAGCTGTGCGTCTCGCTCATTGTGGCCAGACAGGCGAAGAGCGTGTTGACAAAGACAAGGCGGCCATCGTGGTCTACCGCCATGTCATGCATATCGACGTCGCCGGTGACGTAACCGACTTGCGGTACGTACACTCTGTCGAAATCCTTCGTGGGCGTCGCCCTGCCCGAGGATATTCTCGAAGCGCCATAAGCTGATAGAGCGAGCTCACATAGAGGCTGTTGCCGTGCGAAGTCATACCCATGCACCGCGGCATCGTCCGCTTGTGCATCGAAAGCTTGCCGTTCGCCTGCAGTCCGACGAGGAACAGCTTGGCCGCTTGATAGGTGGTGAACGCGATGCTCAGCTGCTGCTCCGCCAACCAGCGGGTGAACTGTCGCGAGCAGGTGACGTCCAGCGGCAGCACGTTCGATTCTGAACTTCTTTGGCCACAGCGGTCTCGCGCTGCGGCGTCCTCGGCTTGCGAGGGGATCTGGCGGTTGTATGCACTTCGGTGATCTGGGGCATGCTAACGCCTCCCGCAGCGCTGGGGCCTGAGCAGACACCGGTGATCAGGCGGAGCGCCAGCCCGATCGTAGCGAGTTGGCGACTATGGGGCCAGTAGTACCCATCATCAGCGTGACATGCAGCAATGTTCAAACCCGATATGGGCAGTGCCAAGTTCGCGAACAGTCTAAGTCTCTATAAGTCTGAATATTGACTTTTGCGTTTACCTGCGTGCTAAATGCAATCAATCCCACCAAGAAAAAAAGATAGCCCAAACGCGCCGAAGGGCAGTCTGCCGTTCTGGGCAATCAATCGAACACAGGGTGGGGAGTCTACCGGCTGCGACATATGTTCGGCGGCACGGGTAGTTTTGCGCTGATGCGCACTTCGTAACCGCCCCGCGCCGCGAGACGGGCGTACATCGAGAGTAAGAGCAACGGATTGTCCGCGGTCGGCGCGCACGCGCATGAACCGCAGAGGACGTCTTGCCGAATCGACGCTTTTGCGCGGGAGGAACACATGGCCACTGTGACGGGCACTCATCAGTATCGACGATGTGATGACGCCGACGGTCGGTCAGTACACGCGGAGCGATGGCACGGTCGTCCCCCGGCCGGCAAACAGGACGACGGCCAATGCAGACTGGGTAACGGGCCTTGGCGGAAATGATTCCATCGAAGGCGGTGGCGGCATCGACACCCTCTTTGGCGACATCGGCAATGACACGATTTTCGGCTTCAGCGCGGCGGACCCGGGCAGCGAACGCGACCGCTTGGACGGCGGCAACGGCGACGATTCGCTTTACGGCGGCGGGGGTAATGACGTTATGCTCGGCGGCGACGGCGACGACACCATGGACGGCGGCGCCGGCAATGACAGCATGATCGGCGGCGAGAATAGCGATCTCATGAGTGGCGGTGACGGCAATGACACTCTACTCGGCGGCATCGGCGCTGACCAATTGCTCGGAGGCGAGGGCGCGGATCGCCTCCTCGGCGACAACGACAACGACACGCTGGAGGGCGGCGGCGGTAATGACACCATGTATGGTGGCAGCGGCAACGACACGATCTCCGGTGGGGCTGATAACGACACAATCTCCGGAGGCGCCGGCGACGACAGCATTGACGGCGGCAACGGTAATAACACTCTACGCGGCAGCTTCGGCAGAGACCAATTGTTCGCAGGCGCTGGCGCAGGATCAACTCTTCGGTGACGTCGGCAGCGACACGCTGATAAGTCAAGAGGGCAGCGACACGCTGGAAGGCGGTGCCGGCGACGACGAAATACTCGGCGGCAGCGGCGACGACAGCATCCGTGGAGGAAGCGGCTTTGACGCGATACAGGGTGGCGACGGAAACGATATCATTGATGGTACCGCCAGCGGTGATGACGGCGATGATAGGATTGTTGGGAACGGTGGTGGTGGTGCGGAAGGCAATGATTTATTGATTGACAACGACAGCATCAACGGCGGCGACAGTCTCGACAGGATCTCCGGCGACAATATGCATGGCGGGTCTGGCAATGACACTTGGATCGGCAACGACATCATTGGGGGTGGAAATGGCGATGACTTTATCGTCGGTGACAATTTTGCCACCACCCGGAAACTTTGGCGGAGGCCAAGGTGACAATTCGATGACCGGCAATGACACGATCACGGGCGGTGGCGAGCGACGACTTCATCATCGGCGACAGATTCGGGGGCGATGCCGGCAACGATACGATCTTCGGGAACGATGCGATTGACGGCGGTGCCGGTAACGACTTCATTCTTGGTGATCGAGTCAGTGGAGGTGAGGGCAAAGATCTCATCTTTGGTAACGATACTATCGAATGGCGGCGCCGGCAACGACTCCATCATTGGCGACGTGGTCGAGGATAGTGCGGGCAATGACACGGTCTTCGGTGATGATTCGATCCTCGGCGGGATTGGCGACGATACAATCCGCGGCGAGGTTCGGCAACGATACTATTGATGGCGGTGCCGGCAACGACGAGATTAGCAGCTTCAGCGGCAAGGACATCTTACTATTCCAGAACCTTAACGACGGTGTGGACACAATTATCGACTTTTCTTTCCCTTCGGCCCGCTCGCCGGTCTCGATGCGCTGGATGTCTCCAGCCTCCTCATTGGCTTCGACGAAGGCTCATCGGATCCAAATGATTTTGTCCAATTCGAGAGCTCCGGCATCAATACGCATTTCCAGGTCGATGCTGATGGCGCTGTCAACGGCGCGAATTTCGTCGATGTCTGCGTGCTGCGAAATCCGCTCGGGCATCTGACAAACGTCGAGCAAATGGTGGCGGATGGCAATTTGGTCCTGACATAGCGCCGGCAGTGCAGGTGTGGTACGGGTAATCTTCGTGCCGCGGCGCAAAATGCAATCGACCCGTGCCGCAAGACGGGCGTACTTCGATAGCAACGGACATTCTGCAATCACTTGCATGAAGCGAAGCTCGACATCTCGTTAAATGGGCGATTTTGCACCGGAGGAAGACATGGCGCTTGTCATTGGCACCCGGTTCGACGACGTGATGACGCCGACCGTAGGGCAGTACACACAAGAACGGCAGTATCATCTTCCGGCCCAGGAACAAGACGACGCAATTTGCCGATCTCGTATTTGGTCTCTCCGGCGATGACTCCATCGACGGGGCCGGTGGGAACGACATCCTCATCGCCGGCGACGGGGATGATACGCTGCATGGTGGCGAGGACAACGACTTTCTGCACGGCGGCAGCAACTCTGGCGGGCCCGCCGGTGACAGCTTCGACCTTCTGTTCGGCGACGATGGTGAGGACACCTTGTTCTTGGCGGCACCGGCAATGACTATCTCCGCGGCGGCTATGGCGACGACATTCTCCGAGGGACTCCGGCGACGACAATATCGTCGGTGACTTATCCTTTTCTGGGGGCGTCGCACTCGACGACGACATCATGTCAGGCGGCGCAGGCAACGACTTCATGGTCGGCGACACCAGTGAAGGCAGCTCAAGTCGGAACTCCATCGACGGCGATGACGTCATGAACGGCGGCGCCGGTAATGACAGAATGATCGGCGATAACTTCACGCATGGTCTCGCCTTCGGCAACGGCGACGACACCATGAATGGCGGCGATGGCAATGACGCAATGGTTGGCGACGCTCAATGCCGGGTCGACGCGTATGGTTATGGCAACGACGTCATGCGCGGTGGTGCTGGCAACGATGTGATGTCCGGCGATGCGTTCGGGGGCGCGGACAGTTATGGCAGCGGCAATGACACAATGTTCGGCGACGCCGGTAACGACCTCCTCATAGGTCAGGGTGGCAAGGATTCGCTCAGCGGCGGCGCCGGTGATGATATCCTGTACGGTGACTACGAGTTCCTCCGGCAGTGACTTGGCTAGCAATGACGATACGATCTCCGGTGGCAGTGGCAACGATACGATTTCCGGCGGGGATGGAGAAGACGAGCTTAGCAGCGGTGGAAGCGGGGATACTTTCAGATTCCAGGATCTTGATGACGGCAGGACTCCGTCATCGACTTCGCTAGCGGCGTGAACGGCGATGCGCTGGATGTCTCCAACCTGCTTACCGGCTTCGTAGAAGGCTCATCGGATCCGAATGAATTTGTCCAGTTCGCAAACTCGAGCGGCGATACTCTTGTCAGGGTCGATGCCGATGGTGCCGTCAACGGCGCGAATTTCGTCGACGTCTGTGTGCTGCAAAACGTGACGCTGTCGAACGTCGCTCAGGCGGTGGATGACGGCAATTTGGTCCTGACATAACGTCGCCGGCGTGGGCCATCCATTGATCGTTGGTTGCATGGCCGCTTTTGGCAATCTTCGGACGCTTTCGTGCCGTTGGGAATCGACCGCTATTCGGACTAAACAGACATAGCACGGATCCGACAGGTCCGACCGCCTTTGAGCCGAAGCGTTCATCGACGCGGGCTCAGTCCTTCACGTTAGTATGCAAACCTTCGATCACTTCGATCATCTTCGGTCGCTGTGATCGACGTCGCCCGCGGAAAGCAGTCTCTACGTAGGAACTACCTACAGGATCGCCGGATTTCCTCCGGCGCCTCAATCGCAAAGCGCCTTTTGCCTGCTCGCGCAGCATGTACTTCTGGACCTTATCCTTGGAGGCTTTCGGTAGCGGCCTGAATACCACCGTGTGCGGCACATTGAAGTTGGCCATGCGGTCGCGGCACCAGGTTATGGTCTCATCGTTCGACTATGTGTCGACACTCGCTCCGCGTTGAGGACCAGTTCTGAGGAGCGGCTAAGACGGCGTTGGGGTCGATGGAGGACCGCCATCGCCTGCCGAGGGCGGCGTATCTGCCTCCGCCACGCCGCTGGGCACCCGACTTGCGCAACAACACCGAGTGTGGGAGAAAACCAGTCTAGACAAGGGCCAGCAGTCGTGACATCCGCTTTAGTGAGGAGATGTGCGATGTCGATTGGGTATGTATCACGCCCGCTGCGTGTACCGCGCAAGCTCCGAAAGGTTCTTTTGGAGCGTCTGACGGAACCGCTGCATTTGAATTTGCTGTCGCTGTTTGTCTGGCTGTTCGGGTCGCTGCGTGCGAAGATCGCCTTCGATCTAGTCGTTCGCCAGCAATACGCGTTCGGAATCCTTAACGCCGCCGACCGTGCGGTCAAGCATGGAATCCCAAAGGTCACGATCATCGAGTTCGGCGTGTTCACCGGCGCCGGCCTTCTAAACATGTGCAAAATTGCCGAGCGCGCCCGCAGAGCCACGGGCATCGAGTTCGAGGTCGTCGGATTCGATACGGGAGGCGGCCTGCCGCCGCCCCTCGATTACCGGGACAGACCAGAAATATACCGGCAGGGCGAGTTCGCCATGGATGTTGCGAAGCTCAAGCGCAAGTTGCCGCCGTATGCGAAATTGATTTTGGGCGATATCGCCGATACCGCCCCAGATTTTCTCGCGACGGTTTCGCCGGAAGCGCCGATCGGCTTCATTGCCATCGATGTCGACTACTACACATCAACCAGAAGCTGCCTCAAAATCCTCCAGGGGGAGCCGGAGCAATACTTGCCGCTCGTGGTCGTGTATCTGGACGACATCGGCGGCGACGGCTGCAGCCCGTGGACAGGCGAGCTTCTTGCGGTCGAGGAGTTCAACGCCGACGAAGGCGTCCGAAAGATCGCGCCTTATACGATGCTTCGATGGAAGCGCATCTTCAAGAACCCCCTGTGGATCGATCGGACCTTTGTCGCGCACATACACGACCATCCTCGGCGGAGCGTGGCTGGGCACGAGACGGCATGAAGGTCATCGTCAATCCAACGCGGCAAAGCTTCGGCCCGCCCTGCGTCTCAGGACGGCTTGTCGCCTCAAAGCGGACGCCTAATCCAGAAAAATAGCCGACTGCCTTGACAGATAACGTGTTATACGTATAATTTACGCATTACAGGCAGAAGGAGTTTTAACACGCCGGCCGCGGTGTCTCGCGGCGCGGATGGAAGCAGGGCTGTGTGACCAAAGTGAACTACCGAGTGATATCATGCGCTCTGAAAGAACGTCACCGGGATTCCCTTGCATGGCATCGTTCCGCAAAATCAGGGTCCCCCGGATTTGCCGATTCCCGGGTCAACGCCTTGATCCGCCGCGCAGAATGCCGACGGAAAATACCGAAAAATGCACGTAATCCACCCAGCTCCCATCCGCAGTCGTCCGGGCAGGGCTTTCGCCGCCCTATGGCGCCCGCAGGCTCAGGATATACGCGATGAGATTGTCAGCCTCGCTGTTGCTGATCTGCAAATCGGGCATCTCCTCGTGGGGCGAGGCGAAGAAGGCGCGGAGGCCCATCTCCGTCGTCGCGGGATCGGCGGCGACGTCGAAGAAGCTCGGCGCTGCCGTCGACATGGTTTCGCCCTGGCCTTCCTCGATCACATGGCAGGCCGCGCACCATTCCTCGGCCAGCTGTTTGCCGGCGGCGGTGTTGAACTCGGCCGCCTGGACTCCAGCCGCCGGGGCGCCGGCGGCCAGGGCCGTCAATACGCCCGCCGCCAGAAGGTTGAATACGCTCCGCATGAGGTCCTCTCTTTCCCGTTCCGCCCGGGAAAGAGCATACCCGCCCCACCGGCGGTGTATTTGACAGGGATCAACGACCGGCGCGCGGCCGTTAACACGTCACACCAGCTGGAACCCGTGCTTATACGGATCGCGGTCGTCGATGAAGATCGTGTTGAAGCCGGTGATGCGGGCCCAGCCTTCGATCGAGGGGATGATCGCCTCGTGGTTGCCGACCTTGGCCTTGGCCTCGACCCGGCCGTTGAACAGGCTGCCGATGATGCTCTCATGGATGAACTCGTCGCCGACGCTTCAAGCTTGCCCTTGGCGGCCAGATGCGCCATGCGCGCCGAGGTGCCCGTGCCGCAGGGGCTGCGGTCGATCGCCTTGTCGCCATAGAACACCGCGTTGCGCGCATGGGCCTTCGGGTTCTTCGGCTTGCCGGTCCAGAGGATGTGGCTGATGCCCTTGATGGTCGGGTTCTCCGGATGCACGCACTTCCATCTTCTCGTTCAGCAGCCGGCGCAGGATCAGCGACAGCCGCTGGATCTCGCCCGGCGGAAAATCCGCCATGTCCCGGTAGTTCTTCTGCGGCTCCAGGATGGCGTAGTAATTCCCGCCATAGGAGATGTCGAAGGAAAGCTCGCCGATGCCGGGGCAGTCCACCGTCACGCCCTCGGCATGGAGGTAGGACGCGATGTTCTTGATGCGCACGGAGTCGACATAGTCGCCGTCGCGCTTGTAGGTCGCCTCCACCACGCCGGCCGGCGCGTCCAGCTTCAGCGTGCCCTCGGTCTTCGGCTGCACCAGCCCGCGCTCGATCGCCACCGTCACCGTGCCGATCGTGCCATGGCCGCACATCGGCAGGCAGCCGCTGGTCTCGATGAACAGGATGCCGGTGTCGCAGTCGGGACGGGTAGGCGGGTAGAGGATGCTGCCGGACATCATGTCGTGGCCGCGGGGCTCGAACATCAGGCCGGTGCGAATCCAGTCATAGTGCTTCAGGAAATACTGCCGCCGCTCGCTGGAGCTGGCGCCCACCAGGGCCGGGGTGCCGCCGGCCACCACCCTGACGGGGTTGCCGCAGGTGTGGGCGTCGATGCAGAAGAATGTGTGGGGATTCATGGTGTTTTGTCGGGAGTTTCCTGGAGTTTCCGCCGGCCGGAGTTTTGTAGGGCCGGGGGCCGGACCGGTCAACGCAGGTCGGGCCGGCGGCGCCGGGGCGGGCCGGTTGCTGGCCCCAAGGTTGATGGCCGGGGGCCGATTTGGTCTAGTGGCCGCCGGTTCAACCCCTTAGCGCCCCAATCCCGAACGCCCATGTCCCAGACCGCAGCCATGCCCCAGCCCGACGCCGGCCGCCTGTTGCAGCCGGGAGACCACCAGCCGTTCGAGATCATCAACAAGGACGGCGCCGGCCGCGTCGTGCTGATCGCCGATCATGCCGGCCGCGCCTTCCCGCGGTCCCTCGGCACCCTCGGCCTGAGCTCAGGCCGAGCTGGCTCGGCATATTGCCTGGGATATCGGCATCGGCGAGGTGACGCGGCGGCTGTCGCGGCATCTGGACGCGCCCGCGCTGCTCGGCGGCTATTCGCGGCTGGTTATCGACTGCAACCGGCGCCTGGAGAACCCCACCTCCATCGCCCAGGAGAGCGACGGCACGCCGGTGCCCGGCAATCGCGGCCTCTCCGCCGCCGACCGCAAGGCCCGCGCCGACGAGATCCACGCGCCCTATCACGCCGCCATCGCCCACATGATCGCCGCGCGCCGCGCAGCGGCCTGACGCCGGCGCTGGTTTCCATGCACAGCTTCACGCCGGTCATGAACGGCTTCGAACGGCCCTGGCATGTGGGCATCCTGTGGAAGGACGATCCCCGCATACCCGTGCCGCTGATGGCGCGGCTGCGCCGGGAGGAGGGGCTCTGCGTCGGCGACAACCAGCCCTATTCCGGCCGCGACGAGCAGGGCTATTCCATCTTCGTCCATGGCGAGGAAGTCGGCGTGCCCTATGGGCTGGTGGAGATCCGCCAGGACCTGATCGACACCGCGGCGGGGCAGGTCGCCTGGGCCGACCGCATGGCCGCCGTGCTGAAGGACGTGCTGGCCGACGACAGCGTGTTTGCGCCGCGGGGGCGGTGACATGGCGCTGCGCGATCCCGAATTCACCATCGGCATCGAGGAGGAATATCTCCTCGTCGACCGCAAGACGCGGGACCTGGTGCCCGATGCGCCCGCCGGCCTGTTCGAGGATTGCCAGAAGGCGCTGAAGACCCAGGTGATGCCGGAATTCCTGCGCTCGCAGATCGAGGTCGGCACCGCCGTCTGCCACTCGGTCGAGGAGGCGCGCGCCGATCTGGCGCGGCTGCGGCGCACGGTGGCGGAGATCGCCGGGCAGTATGGCCTGGCGCCGATTGCCGCCTCGACCCATCCCTTCGCCGCCTCGAGCGAGCAGCGCCACACCGACAAGGAACGCTACAACCTGCTGGCCCGCGATCTCCAGGCCACGGCGCGCCGGCTGGTGATCTGCGGCATGCATGTGCATATCGGCATCGAGGACCCCGAACTGCGCATCGATTTCATGAGCCAGGTCGGCTATTTCCTGCCGCACCTGCTGGCGCTCAGCACCTCCTCGCCGTTCTGGAACGGCGAGGATACCGGGCTCAAATCCTACCGCGTGTCGGTGTTCGACGAGCTGCCGCGCACCGGCCTGCCGGAGCAGTTCGACAGCTTCGGCGAGTTCGAGCGGCATCTGAAGGCGCTGATCAATGCCGGCGTCATCGAGGATGGCAGCAAGCTCTGGTGGGACGTGCGGCCGAGCGTGCGCTTCCCGACGCTGGAGCTGCGCCTTACCGACATCTGCACCCGGCTGGATGACGGCATCGCTGTCGCCGCCATCTATCGCTGCCTCCTGCGCATGCTCTGGCGCCTGCGCCGCAGCAACCAGCGCTGGCGCCGCTACGCCGCCATGCTGATCAACGAGAACCGCTGGCGGGCGCAGCGCTATGGCATCGACCAGGGGCTGGTGGATTTCGGCAAGGGCGAGATCGTGCCCTATGCCCATCTGCTGGAGGAGATCCTGGAGCTGATCGCCGAGGACGCCGAGCATTTCGGCTGCATCGCGGCCGTCGCCCACGCGCGCGACATCCTGACATCAGGCACCAGCGCCCATCGGCAAACCCGCATCTTCCGCGAAGCCCTGGAGGCCGGCGTCGAGCGCGAGGACGCGCTGAAACAGTGGTCGACTGGCTGATCGAGGAAACGGTGCGGGGGCTATGACATCGCACAAAATCGCCTCTTGTCCGTTAAGAAGGTCCAATTCTCCGAACCTGCACAATGTCACCCTCTCCCCTTGAGGGAGAGGGGGCAGGGGGTGAGGGGTCTCGCGCGCAACAGCGCGCCCACGAATCACCCGCTGCCGCTGACTGGGATGCGGCAGTCAAAGTGCGAAATGTTTGATGCCTGGACTTGGCAGCAAAAAGGTTTTTGCCGCGCTGCCGCGCGGAAACCCCTCACCCCTACCCCTCTCCCTCAAGGGGAGAGGGATGTTTCATATTCAAGTCAACAAGCACCTTGTTGCCCGTTGCCGGTACAGGCACCACATAGAATAGCAACTACCTAACCTCCGGAGCCCCTCATGGATGACAAGACCCGAACCGAACTGGAAGCCGCGGCGTTCCGCCGCCTTGTGCAGCATCTGCGCGAGCGCACCGATGTGCAGAACCTCGACCTGATGAATCTCGCCGGCTTCTGCCGCAACTGCCTGTCGCGCTGGTATCGCGAAGCGGCGGAGAAGCAGGGCGTGCCGCTCTCCGATCCCGAAGCGCGCAAGATCGTCTACGGCATGCCCTACGAAGAATGGAAGGCGAAGCATCAGAAGGAAGCGAGCGCGGACAAGAAGAAAGCATTCGATTCCGCGCATAAGCACTAGCGCCGCCGCCGCCCTTGCCGTTGCCGGCGGGCGCCGATAATGTCGCGCCCGCCGCGCAACGGCAGCGGCCAATGTATGCAGACAATCAACAAGGCTTAAGAGGAAACGATGGCGAGAGGCGGCGGCGTCGCGGCGGAGCGGCTGAAATCATTCATCGAGCGGATCGAGCGGCTGGAAGAAGAAAAGGCCGCGCTGACGTCCGACATCCGCGAAATCTACAGCGAGGCCAAGGGCACGGGCTTCGACACCAAGGTGATGCGCCAGATCGTGCGCCTGCGGAAGATGGAAGACGCCGACCGCCAGGAGATGCAGGCGATCTTCGATACCTACAAGAAGGCGTTGGGCCTGGATGATTGATCGCCGCGCCTTATCACTTCGCGCTGCCTAAGCCGCCGTCATGACCGATCGCGCTCTTCGCGCCGTCAAGCATCCCGCTCGCGCCTATTATTGTCGCCGGGCTGGTGATGATCGTCTGGGGCGCGACGCCGGTCATGACCAAGCTGGCGACGGCCGAGATGCCGCCGCTGGTGGTGGCGATGCTGCGCACCGCGCTGGGCGGCCTGGCGGCGCTGCCGCTGTTAGCGGGTTTGCGGCAGCCCTTGCCGCGGGACCGCAAGCTTTTCGGCTTCCTGCTGGTGTCCGCGCTATCCGGTTTCGTGATCTTTCCCGTGCTCTACACCATCGGCCAGCAGCAGACTTCGGCCATGCATGGCGGGATGATCCTGGCGGCGCTGCCGATCTTCACCGGCAGCTATGCGGCGCTGCTGGATCGCACACGCCCCAGCCGCCGCTGGCTGATCGGCTGCGCCCTGGCGCTGGCCGGCGAATTCGCGCTGATCGCCTTCCGCGCCGGCAATGCGGGCGCCGCGGCCAGCCTGTTCGGCGATCTCCTCGTGCTGGTGTCGGCGCTGCTGGTGGCGAGCGGCTATGTCGCGGGCGCGCGGCTGGCGCAGCTGGGCTATAAGAGCCTGGCGGTGACGCTCTGGGGCATCGCGCTCTCGGCCTTCATCGCGCTGCCGGTGGCGATGCTGCTGTTCGCCGCCGACGGCGTGCCCGCCGCCGGCTGGCAAGCCTGGGCCGCGGTGCTGTTCCTGGCCATCGTCACCTCGATCATCGGCTATATCGGCTGGTACTGGGCGCTGGCCAAAGGCGGCATCTCCCGCATCGCCACCATCCAATTCTTCCAGCCGATCTCCGGCCTGATCCTGGCGGCGATCCTGCTGGGCGAGCAGCTCACGCTGCCGCTGGCGGCCTGCCTCGGCGGTGATCCTCGCCGGCGTCTATCTGGCGCAGCGGCGATGAGCCCGGCCGTTACTCATTCCAATGATGGCAAGCGACCTGATGGCCGGACTCGATCATCAGCAGCTCCGGCCGGTCGCGGGCGCAGATCTCCGTCGCCTTGGGACAGCGCGTGCGGAACGTGCAGCCGGACGGCGGGATTAAGCGGCGACGGGATGTCGCCCTTGAGTCACTAGGCGCTGCCGCTGGCGCTCTTTCTCGGGGTCCGGGAACGGGACCGCGGAGATCAGCGCCTGAGTATAGGGATGGCGCGGGTTCTTGTAGAGCTGCTCGCGGTCGGCCACCTCGGCGACGCGGCCCAGATACAGCACCATGATGCGGTGGCTGATATGGCGGACGACCGAGAGATTGTGCGAGATGAAGATCAGCGCCATGCCTTTCTCCCGCTGCAGGTCCATCAGCAGGTTGACGATCTGCGCCTGGATCGACACGTCGAGTGCCGAGACCGGCTCGTCGCAGATGATCAGCTTGGGATTGTTGATCATGGCGCGGGCGATGCCGATGCGCTGGCACTGGCCGCCGGAGAATTCGTGCGGGTAGCGGTTGATCTGGTTCGGCAGCAAGCCGACACTGGCCATCATCGCCTTGACCCGCGCCTTGACCTCAGCCGCCGGCGTGTCCGGGAAGAAGGTTTTCAGCGGCTCGGCGATGATCTCGCCGATGGGCATGCGCGGATTGAGCGATGCCAGCGGGTCCTGGAAGATGATCTGCATTTCCTTGCGCCGCTGCCGCATGCCCTCGTCGTCGAGCCGGCTCAGATCCTGGCCGAGCCAGACGACGCGGCCTTCCACATTGCTGAGGAGGCGCAGGACCGCGCGGCCGAGCGTGGATTTGCCGCAGCCGGACTCGCCCACCAGCCCCAGCGTCTCGCCGGGGCGGAGATCGAAGCTCACGCCGTCGACCGCCTTCAATACCGCCGGCGGGCGGCGCGACAGGAAGCCGCCGCCGATGAGGAACTTCACCTTCAGATCGGTGACCGACAGCAGCGGCGCGCCGCGGCCGGGCAGTCTTTCGACGTTCATAGCGTCGCCAGATGGCATGCCTTGCTCCTCCCGGCCTCGAACGGCTCTAGCGCCGGTACTTCGCGGGCGCAGATCTCCATCTTCTTGTCGCAGCGGTCGCGGAAGGCGCAGCCCGCCGGCAGCCGCTGCAGGTTCGGAGGCTGGCCCGCGATGGTGGCCAGGCGCTCGCCCTTGGTTTCATCCAGCCGCGGCATGGAGCGCAGCAGGCCGTGCGTGTAAGGATGCTGCGGCCGCTTGAAGATGTCGATGACCGGTCCGCTCTCGACGATGCGGCCGGCATACATGACGAGCACGCGATCGGCGAGGCCGGCGATCACGCCGAGATCGTGGGTGATCAGCACCAGCGCCATGTTGAAATCGCGGCGCAGCTCGTTCATCAGGTCGAGGATCTGCGCCTGCACCGTGACATCCAGTGCCGTCGTCGGCTCGTCGGCGATCAGCAGCTCCGGCTGGCACAGCAGCGCCATGGCGATCATCGCCCGCTGCCGCATGCCGCCGGAGAATTCGTGGGGATACATGTCGATGCGCCGCGCGGCCTCGGGAATCTGCACGCGGTCCAGCATGGCGATGGCGGCGCGGCGGGCATCGGCCTCGCTCATGCCCTTGTGGGTGACCAGCACCTCCGTCATCTGCCGGTTGATCGTGAGGTAGGGATTCAGCGACGTCATCGGATCCTGGAAGATCATGGACATGCGCTCGCCGCGGACCTTGTTCAACTCCGACAGCGGCAGGCCCAGGATCTCCTGGCCCGCGGAACTGGACGCTGCCTTGCGCGCGGCCGTTGGACGCCAGCAGCCCCATGATCGACATGAAGATCTGGCTTTTGCCCGAGCCGGACTCGCCGACGACGCCGACCGCTTCGCCGGCATTGACCGTGAAGCTGACGCCGCTTACCGCCTTCACCGGCCCTTCGGGCGTGGTGAAGGTCGTCTCCAGGTTCGTTACGTCGAGTACCGTATTCCCCTGCGCCGCCCGGTCTGCGCCGCGGGTTCCCGATTTGGGGAAGGCGGTGACGACGGTCATCGCTCAGCGGTCCTTGGGATCGAAGGCGTCGCGCATGCCGTCGCCGAGGTAGTTGAGGCACAGAAGGGTCGTCGACAGGAACAAGCAGGGGAACACGAGGCCCCACCAGGAGACGTCCATCGTGCGCGATCCCTCGCTCACGAGGACGCCCCAGCTGGAATTCGGCTCTTGCACGCCCATACCCAGGAAGCTGATGAAGGATTCCGTCAGCATGACCACCGGCACCGTCAACGTGACATAGATGATCACGGGCCCGAGCGTGTTGGGCACGATGTGCCGGCGGATGATGTTGAATGTCGAGACGCCGCTGGCATGGGCCGCCTCGACGAACTCCTTGCGTTTCAGGCTCAGCGTCTGGCCGCGCACGATGCGCGCCATGTCCAGCCACGATACTGCGCCGATGGCCACGTACATCAGCACCATGTAGCGGCCGAACACCACCGTGAGCATGATGACGAAGAAGATAAACGGTAACGAATAGAGTATGTCGACCACCCGCATCATGGCGCCGTCGACGCGGCCGCCGATGAACCCGGCAATCGCGCCCCAACTCACGCCGATGACCAGGCTGACCAGTGTAGCGACGATGCCGATCGTCAGTGACACGCGACCGCCATACAGCGTGCGGACGAAAAGATCGCGCCCGTTGTAGTCGGTGCCGAAGTAATAGCCGGCCGCAAAGTTGGGCGGCGAGTCGATGAAGTCCCAGTTGACATCATCGACCGTATGCGGGGCGAGGTAGGGCCCGACGAAGGACAGCAGCACGATGATGATCAGGATGATTCCGCTTACCACCGCTGCGTGGTTCTGCAGCAGGCGATGCCGCGCATCGCTCCACAGGCTGCGCCCCTTGACTTCGTCGGCGCTCGGAACTTTCGGTTTCAGGACGATATCGGCCATATTCGGTCAATCGTAGCGAATTTTGGGATCGAGGAAGCCATAAATAACATCGGCCGCGAGATTCAGCAGAATGATCAGCGAGCCGTAGAAGATGGTCACGCCCATTACCAGCGTGTAGTCCCGGTTTAGCGCGGCCTGAACGAAGTAGCGCCCGATGCCGGGAATGCCGAAAATCTGCTCGATCACCACGGAGCCCGTGATGATACCGGCGACGGCCGGCCCGAGATAGGACACGACTGGCAGCATTGCCGCCTTCAGCGCATGGCGCGTGACGGTGATCTGCTCCGGCAATCCCTTCGATCGCGCTGTTCGCACGAAGTTACTGCGCAGGACCTCGATCATGCTGCCTCGTGTCAGACGCGCGATCGCGGCAATCTGCGGCAGCGCCAAGGCCACGATCGGCAGAACCATGTGTTTGATCTCGCCCCAGCTTCCCACCGGCAGCAGGCCGAGTTTCAGGCTGATAAATAGCGTCAGCAGCGGCGCCACGACAAAATTCGGCACGGCGATGCCCACCATGGCAAACCCCATCGTCGCATAGTCGAAGCGGCTGTTCTGCCTGAGAGCGGCGTAGGTTCCTGCGCTCATGCCTATGGTCAGCGCCAGCAGCATAGCCATGCCGCCCAGCGTAAGCGAGGCGGGGAATCCGCCGCCGATCAGCTCGCCTACTGAGAAATCCTTGTACTTGAACGAGGGCCCGAAATCGCCCTGCAGCAGATCGCCGAGATAGTTGAAGAACTGCAACCAGAGGGGATCGTCAAGATGATAGACTTTGTTGAGATTTGCCTCGATCTCCGGCGGTAGCGAACGCTCCCGGCTGAAGGGACCGCCGGGAGCCAGGCGCATCAGAAAGAAGCTGATTGTGATGATGATGAAGAGGGTGGGTATCGCCCCCATCAACCGCCTGATGATGTAACGCAACATGCTCCGCGTCCCTTGGGGGTTGCTGAGCTTCCGTCCGACCCGCCGCCGGCGATTTCTCGCCGGCGGCGGGTCATGACGGAATCCTAGTTTTATCGGATCACGGCCGGACTATTCGGCTTTCGCCATATAGCGGGTCAGGTTCCAACCCAGAAGGTTGTCGTAGTAACCGGTGACCTTGGTCGAGACCAGGTGCTGATTGGTGTAGTGATAGATGGGAATAATCGGCACATCGGTCAGGAAGGTCTTTTCGGCTGCTTCCAGGATCTTCATGCGCTCGACGTTCTCCGGCGTCACCTGCGCTTTGCGCAGGTCTCCGTCAAACGCCGAGCTGTTGTAGCCGAGATCGTTCTGCGTCCCTGCGATACTGAGTGTGTTGCTCCATGAAGTTGCTGGGATCGAGGTAGTCGCCGATCCAGGCCATCCGCGCCAGCTCGTACTGCTTCTGCTCGCGGGTATCCAGATAGACTTTCCATTCCTCGTTCTTCAGCGTCGCTTCGACCCCCAGCGTCTGCTTCCACATAGAGGCGATCGCGACAGCGATCTTCTTGTGATTTTCGCTGGTGTTGTAGAGGATCTCTACCTTGTACGGGTTGTCGCTGCTGTAACCGGCCTCTGCATAGTACTTCTTGGCCAGTTCATTGCGCTCTTCCTGGGTCATGTCAGCGCCTTCGATCTTTTGCTGCTCATAACCAGGGACGCCCGGCGGCACCCAGGCATAGGCCGGCTGTTCGCCGCCCTGGGTGATCTTGTCGGTAAGCACTTCGCGGTTGATCGACAGCATCAGCGCCTTGCGCAGCGCCAGATTTGTCGACAGCGGTTCCTTCGTCATGTTGATGCCGTAGAAGTACGTGCCAAAGTACGGCGCGTTGTGGAACTCCTTCGGCATTTCGGCGGCCGCTTCCTTGATGCGCTCCGACGGAACGTCATAGGTAAAGTCAAGTTCGCCTGCTTTGAAGCGCTTGTATTCCTCGTCCAGATCCTCGGTCGGGTAATAGACGACCGTATCGATCTTGACGTTTGCGGCGTCATGGAAGTTCGGGTTCTTCTTCAGCACCAGCTTCGATTGCGGGACCCACTCGGCCACCGTGTAGGCACCGTTGCTGACGGAATTGCCCGGCCGGGTCCACTCATCGCCGAACTTGTCGATCGTCGCCTTGTGAACGAGCTGGCAGGAACTATGCGCCAGGATGCCCGTGAAGTAGGGCGTCGACGCCTTCAGAGTGACCTTCACCGTGTACGGATCCACAGCTTCGACGCCAAGCTGCGTGACGTCCTTCAGTTCGCCGCTGTTGATCTGATCGGCGTTCTTTACTGGCGCCAGGATGTAGCCGTAGTCCGCGGCCGTGGCCGGATCGACCAGGCGGCGGAAACTATAGACCACATCATCGGCCGTGAGAGGGTCACCGTTGGACCACTTGCCGTCCTTGCGCAGATGGAATGTGTAGACCATGCCGTCGTCGCTGACTTCCCAGCTCTCGGCGGCGCCAGGAGTTTCCTGGCCGTGCGGGTCCATCGTGACCAGACCCTCGAACAGATCGTAGGTGATGTTCGCTTCGGTGATGCCGGTCAGCTTATGCGGATCCAGCGTCTCCGGCTCCGCGCCGTTGCCGCGGTGGAAAACGGTCTCAGCTTGTGCGGCCAGCGTACCCGCGAGGATAATCGCTCCCGCAAGCGCTGCCGTGCGAAGCCGTGCAAACGCGATATTCATGTTTTCATCTCCCTAGAAATTTGCGTCAGCTCAGTAGTTTTGTTTGTTGGCGGCTGCGCAGTAGAGCGTCCGTACGACGCCCCAGCCGCCGGATGGCCGAATGTTCCCCTATTCGCTAAATTGGTTCAATCATTTTGTGGCGAAGGCAACGGAAGGTCCTGGAGGGCCAGGAATTGGGCAAGAGTCGAGCCGGTTCTCCAGTTAGGCGCGCAAGGTTCTATCGGTCCACTGCGGGACTGCGGAAAATCCGGGACTGCCTGAGGCGAACGGCCTTGCGCCAAGTAGGCCCGGCAGCGGCCTCAAAGACCGCATTCACCATTCTTACCGCGGCGCGAAATGGAACGGTTCTAGGTGCCAGCCACCGAGGCTCGGCGGCGATTTACCCGGCATCTGTTGTCAAATTGTTCTTTCTGGCGGCAGTTCAGGCGTGGCTGTCGGCAGGCCGCCTATCAAGAACTCGTGAACTGCGGCGCGCCTGCGCGGCGATGATCAGGCAGTCCTCCAACGACGCCACCGGCTACGTCGTCGACCTGCTGACGGGCACGACCGGCGGGCCGGACTTGCCATCAGCCGCGTTCCGCCGCTGGCTTCACCGCCGGAGCGCGGTGCAACGCTATTTCGAGCGCTGGCGCTGGCCGGAATTCGCGCCTATCCGGGTCACGCAGAAGACCTGGGAGGAAAGTCCCTATGGCAGGGAGCGGCAATCCCGCGTCCAGGTCCCGAACAACCGCAACCGGCTGACTACGGAAGCAGTCGCGCGGCTGCTCTGGTCGATCGACCGGGATGATGTCGTGTCGAAGCCGGCATGCCGGGAAATGCGCCGCCTTCTGCAACGCCGCCTCGATGCGAAAGCCCGCCGCTATCACGCCGACAATCAGATCGACGGTTTCCTTGGCGAGGGATTGCCGGGGGACGCGCGGCTCTGGTCCAAGGCCGGCTGGACCAGCAGGACCCGCCATGATGCGGCGATCATCGAGTTGAAAGGCGGCCGCCGGTTTGTCCTCGTGGTCTTTTCCGAAGGGCGAAAACTTGCCGAGAACACCGGGCTGCTTCCGGGGATGGCGAAAGAGGCGGCGCGGCTGATGGGCTTGCTGGAAGACCGGCCGGAGCGCCGCCGCCGCTAGGCGATGGCGTGCCGCGGCTTCACCGGTGCCTTGCGTGCGACCGGCGGCGGATGACTGATGACATCGTCGGTATCGGCCAGCAGCCGCAGCACCGCGCGCCGCGCCGCGTCGGGGCGCTGCCGGCGGATCGCCTTCTCGATATCCTCATGCAGCGACTGGGCATGGCGCGTGCCGGCGCGGCGCGTGGCGAAGTCGAAAACCGTCGCCAGCGCCAACTCGATCAGCGAGCCGAAGGGCACCAGGAACTCGTTGCCGGCGGCGTGCAGGATGCCCAGATGGAACCGGACATCGGCCTCGATGCGGTTTTCAACCGAGGTGGCGGTGCCCATGTTCCGGCAGGCGAGGGAGATCGCGGCCATCTGTTCGGCGCTGCGGTTGCGCGACGCCATCGCCGCCGCCTCCGGCTCGAAGATGCGCCGCATCTCCTGGACCGAGTGCAGGAAGCGTTCGCGGTCGGGCGCGCCGATGTACCAGACGAGCACGTCGCGATCGAGCAGGTTCCAGTGTTCCCGCGGTTCCACGCGCGTGCCGACCTTCGGCCGCGCGCTGACCAGGCCCTTGGCCATCAGCATCTTCATGGCTTCGCGCACCGCCGAGCGGCTCATGCGCAGGCGCTTGCACCATTCGGCCTCGTTGGGCAGCAGCTGTCCGGGAGCAAAATCGCCCTTCAGGATGCGCGAGCCGATTTCCTCGGCCGCGGCAAAATGAAGACTCCGGCCTGGCCCCCGTTTACGGGAGCCCGCCGGCGCCGAGTTCTTGAACAATGACGTGTCTCCCTATCAATCCGTTTCCCGGATTCGTTTGAGACAGTCGAACAGGACCGCAATGACGATGCAACTGCCAATGAAGGTCCCCTGCCAGAATGTGCTTATGCCCAGCAAGGTGAGGCTGTTGCGAATGACCTCGATCAATGCGGCGCCGATCACGCCGCCCAAGTGCGGTGCCGCTGCCGCCCATCAGATTGGTGCCGCCGATCACGGTCGCGGCGATGACCGTGAGCTCTTTGCCCTCGCCCAGGTTCTGGGTGACGCTGCCGAGCCAGCCGGCCATCAGGATGCCAGCGATGCCCGCCATCAGCGCGCTGAAGACATAGACGCTGAGCTTCACCTGGTTGACCGAAACGCCGGTGAGGCGCGCGGCCTTCTCGTTGCCGCCGACGGCGAAGACATGGGCGCCCCAGCGCGTCCAGCGTAGCAGGAATCCGGTGATCAGGGTGAGCACGATCAGCACGATGACCGGGTTGGGAATGCCGAGAGTGGACTTGCCGCCGAGCCACAGCACCGTTTCGCCGTAAGTGCCGAAGTCGTAGACGCCTTTGTTGTCGGAAATGACCTGTCCCTGGCTTCGGGCGATCGACAGCACGCCCAGCGTGACCACGAACGACGGCATCTTCACATAGGCGACCATGACGCCGTTGAAGAGGCCGACCAGCAAGGCAACGGACAGGCCGGCAATGATGCCCAAAGGCGCAGGATATCCGGCGCCGAGGACCATGCCGCACATCATCGCGGAGAATCCCATCACCGATCCTACCGACAGATCGATGCCGCCGGTGATGATGACGGCGGTCATGCCGAGGGCCGCGATGGCGACGAAGGCGAAGTTGCGGGTCACGTTGAACAGGTTCTGCCCGGTGAGAAACTTGTCCGAGCCGATCGCGACCAGGATGCAGGCCGCGACCGTCGCCAGGAACACCCAGAAGGTCTGTCGCGTCAGCAGATAGCCGAGCGGGCCATAGGTGCGTTTATTGATGACGTCTTCCAGCGCTGCGCTCATGGCGTCGCTCTCCTGCGGTTCGAAGGGGTTTGTCCGGCGCTCATGCCGTGGCGATGGCGCCGGTGATCAGGCCGGTGACCTCTTCCGGCGAGGTCTGCGCCGTCGGCTTGTCCGCCACCTTGCGGCCGCGCCGCAGCACCATGATGCGGTCGGCGACGGCAAAGACGTCGGGCATGCGGTGGCTGATCAGCACCACAGCGACGCCCTGGTCGCGCAGATGGCGGATCAGGTTCAGCACCTCCGCCACCTGGCGCACGGAGATCGCCGCCGTCGGCTCGTCCATCAGCACGATCTTCGCATCGGACAGGCGCGTGCGGGCGATCGCCACCGCCTGGCGCTGGCCGCCGGACATCTGCTTCACCAGGTCGCGCGGCCGGGTTTCCGATTTCAACTCGGCGAACAGCTGCGCCGCGCGCTTGTACATGGCGCCATAATCGAGCACGCGAAAGGGGCCGACGCCCTTGGTCAGCTCGCGGCTCAGGAAAACATTCACCCCGGCGGTCATGTTGTCGCACAGAGCCAGATCCTGATAGACGATCTCGACGCCGTGATTGCGGGCATCGACCGGCCGGTGAAGCACCACCTCCTTGCCGTTGATCGTCATCGTGCCGTGGGTCGGCGGAAAGTTGCCGGCGATGATCTTCACCAGCGTCGATTTGCCCGCGCCGTTGTCGCCCATTAATCCGAGCGTCTCGCCGGGCTGGAGCGCCATCGACACGTCGCTCAATGCATGAATAGCGCCGAAATGCTTGGAGATTCCGGCGAGTTCCAACACCGCCATCCGAGCCTTACCTCCCTGAAAGCCCGAACTCGACGGTTGCAACGCCACCGGTGGGCCGTTTCTTCTTACCGTGCCGGCGGAACGCCGAACCCGTGTCATTAGAGCAAAGCATCCGCCGCCGTCAATCGGCGGCTGCCGGCGCCGCGATCCTATTTATCTGACAAATCATACAAATCGGCTTGACTTGCTTTGCGCGCCGCCATTAGCCTTTTGCACCGGGAACAGGCAGGCCCCTGCGGCGGAGCGGGATCGCAAAACGGATGACGGCAAGTACTTGCCGCAATGCACCGTATCCCTCGCTGTGGCGGAATGACTTGATAACCACGGAACACATCCGGACCTGCAACAGCAGGGCGGATTTCAATGACTTGCCAAACTTGGCAGATCATCCGGCGGCGCAGCGCCGCCAAGAAAGGGAGGAGTAATGAACAGAGCATTAGGATTGTTAGCCGCGACCGCCTTCGCAGTTGCAGCGACA
Source organism: uncultured Alphaproteobacteria bacterium (assembly GCA_963851215.1). Classification (GTDB taxonomy): domain Bacteria; phylum Pseudomonadota; class Alphaproteobacteria; order Dongiales; family Dongiaceae; genus DATKFM01. Next base: position 28,364 of record CAWKOG010000016.1, on the reverse strand, counting down.
GCGGCGTCGGCCGAGGACAAGATTCTGGCGATCGTCGTGAAGGGCCTCGACAACCCGTTCTTCGAGCAGATCAACCAGGGCTGTCAGAAGGCGAATGCGGAACTGGCGGGCTCAGGTTACACCTGCCTGTATACCGGCCCGGCTTCCAGCGCCGATGAGGCGGGCGAAGTTCAGATCGTCGACGATCTGATCACCAAGGGCGTCGCGGCGATCGCGATTTCGCCGTCGAACGCGCCGATGATGGCGAACCTGCTGAAGCAGCGCGCGCCGAACATGCCGATCATGACCATCGACGCCGACCTTGGCGCCGCTGACGCCGGCATGCGCAAGACCTATCTCGGCACCGACAACTATCTGATGGGCGTGAAGTTCGCCGAGCATCTGAAGAAGTTCAAGCCGGACGGCGGCACGATTTGCCTGCAGCTCGGTAACGTGGCGGCCGATAACATCAACGCCCGCGCCGCCGGCACGCGCGATACGCTGGCCGGTGAGAAAGGCGTGGAGCGGCTGACGGGTCAGGGCGGCTGGACCGAAGTCGACGGTTGCCCGCTCTACACCAACGACCAGGCCGATCTCGCCAACCAGCAGATGGCTGATACCTTCCTGGCGAACCCGGATCTCGACGCTTTCGTGCTCGAAGGCGGCTGGGCCCAGTTCGCGCCGCAAGCCTATGCCCAGGTCACCGACCAGGTCATGGACAAGCTGAAGAGCGGCAAGCTGATCATCGTCGCCGGCGACACGCTGCCGCCGCAGATCGATGCGCTGAAGGCCGGCCGCAGCCACGCCCAGGTCGGACAGCGGCCGTTCGAGATGGGCTACAAGGCGCCGTTCGTGATGCGCGATCTCGTGGAAGGCAAGACCGTCGAACCGGTGCTCTATACCGGCCTCGACGAATGCACCCAGGAGAACGTGGATACCTGCATCGCCAAGTAATCTTGGCGTCAGTCTGAGACGGATGAAGGGGCCCCTCGCGGGTCCCTTCGTTTTTCAGGATCACAGGGGCGCGGCCGCTTCGGCGGTCAGCCAGTCGCGGAACGCCGCAACCTTGGCGCGCTTTGTCGCCGCTTCCGGATAAACGAGATAATAGGCGAATTTTCCGGGCACGCTGACATTGAACGGCCGCACCAGGCGGCCGGCGGCGATGTCGTTGGCCACCAGCGCGCTGCGGCCGAGCACCACGCCCTGGCCCTCGATTGCCGCCTGCATGGCCAGCATCCAGTCGTTGAATTGCGGCCCCTTGGCCCAGTCGATGTCGCGCACGCCGGCCGCCAGCAGCCACATGCGCCAGTCCGGCTCCTCGCCGCGCTGGGACGACCAGTCGGTGTGCAGCAGCCGGTGCCAGCGGAGATCGCCCGGCGTGGCCAGCGGATGCTCGCCCTTGAGCAGCTGCGGGCTGCAGACCGGCGACACCTCCACATCCATCAGCTGCTCCGACACCAGCCCGGCATAACGGCCCGCGCCATAGCGGATCGCCACATCCACATTGTCGCGGCCGAAATCCACCAGCTGGGTCGAGGCGTCCAGGCGCACCTCCAGATCCGGCCGCGCCTTGCGGAAGCCGTCCAGCCGCGGCACCAGCCATTTGGCGGCGAAGGAGGGGGTGACGGAGACCGTGAGCAGGTTTTCCGGGTTGCTCGCGCCCATGCTCTCCACGGCCTCGGCGAGCTGATCGAAGGCCTCGCGCAAGCGCGGCAGGCTGAGCTGGGCGGCGTCGGTCAGCAGCACCGCCCGGTTCTGCCGGCGGAATAGCTGGATGCCCAGATACTCCTCCAGGGACCGCACCTGATGGCTGATGGCGGCCTGGGTGACATGCAGCTCATCGGCGGCCTTGGTGAAGCTCAAATGCCGGGCGGCGGCTTCGAAGGCCCGGAGCGCGTTCAGGGGCGGCAGGCGGCGATTCATCTGTTCGGATCAATAATTCTAATCGATGGGATGAGAACTGATCGTTTGTGGATCTGCACGAATATAGGCATTTTCATCATCAACAGCCACCGCAAACAGCGCCTCGACGATAAGATTTTCTGAGGAGGCGCGACCAAGGAGAGCCCAATGACCCGCGAATCTTCTCATGAATTTACCAGCAGCCACTATGTCGCAGACCGCCAATGATGAGCGTGCCGAGGCGCTGGCCCGGTTCGGCTTCCTGGCCATCGCCGGCGCCGACCGCGCCGTCCGCCAGGCCCTGTCTGCGGTCGGCTGCAGCGGTCAGCAGCCATGTGGTGCAGCCGCTGGAACGAATATCAGCGAGCGGCGCGCCACCTACCTGGCCCTGTCGAAGCTCGACGATCGCATGCTCAAGGATATCGGCCTGACCCGGGCGGATATCGAAGGCGGCCCAGCCGACGTTGCCGCTGGGCCCGGACGCGGCAGAGGCGCGCCGCCCCAGCCCCACGGCCGACCGCCACGCTTCATGAGTTGAAGCGCGCCGCCTGAAGTCGTCGAGTACCGCGTCCCCTAGCCTCCCTGTTGCCGTTCGGACGGCTGGTTCCCTCACCAGCCGTCCGTCTCCCAGGCGCTGATCCCGGCGCCGACCCTGGCGCCCCTCCCGTCCCCCGGGAGGGGCCTTTTTTTGTGCCGATCGGCGAGAGCGCTGAAAAAATAGGCAATTGCCTCTCTGAACGTCAGGCCTGTGGCGATAAATGTGCCGGACGGGGTTGACGGCCTTGTTCGTGGCGCGGCTCGTCGCTTCGGCCTGATCCGCAAGCTGGATTTCCTGCGCCGGAAAGCCGGGAACACTTTGGGCAGCGCACCAGAATCTCCGCGGAATCCGCTTCGTCCGTATCCCCCAGATCTTGCGCCGCGGCACCGCGCGCGATTGCCGCATCGGCCATGCCGCATTCCGTTTGGCACGAACTCTTGCAATCATCCCATCGGTACGCCGCACAACGATGTGTCGACGCGTCCGCAGATGCCTGCGGCCGCGAACGGTCGAGGTCGCGGTGATGAGCGCAAAGTAAAGCGTGGAGGAGCGCGCAATGAAATTCATCATGGCTGTGATCAAGCCGTTCAAGCTGGACGAGGTGCGCGAAGCGCTCACCTCCATCGGCATCCAGGGAATAACGGTGACCGAGGCGAAAGGCTTTGGCCGGCAGAAGGGCCACACGGAAATCTATCGCGGCGCCGAATATGCCGTGAACTTCGTGCCGAAAGTGAAACTGGAAATCGCCGTGTCCAACGACATGGCCGACCGCGTCGTCGACACGATCCAAACTACGGCCGCCACCGGACGCATCGGCGACGGCAAGATCTTCGTGTTCGACATGATGCATGCGGTGCGCATCCGCACCGGCGACCGCAACGAAGAAGCTCTCTAGGAGACAGGACAATGATAGCAAGAATCTCACGCTACGCGGCCGGCGGATCGGCCGCGCTGATGACCCTACTCCTGGCGCTTCCGCTGCTGGCGCAGGAAGCAGCACCTGAAGTTCCGGTATCGACGCTGGATCGCGGCGATACCGCCTGGATGCTCACCGTCGACCGCGCTGGTGCTGATGATGACCATCCCGGGCCTGGCGCTGTTCTATGGCGGCATGGTGCGGAAGATGAACGTGCTGGCGACGGCCATGCAATCCTTCGCCATCTGCTGCCTGGTCACCATCCTCTGGATGGTCATCGGCTACAGCCTGGCGTTTACCGAAGGGAACAGCATCTTCGGCGGGTTCAGCCGCATTCTCCTCAGCGGCATGGAGCCCGGCGGCTCCCATGCCGCTGGCGGCGAGCATTCCGGAATCGGTCTTCATGACCTTCCAGATGACCTTCGCCATCATCACGCCGGCGCTGATCGCCGGCGCCTTCGCCGACCGCATGAAGTTCAGCGCGATGCTCTGGTTCATGGGGCTTTGGCTGATCCTCGTCTACGCGCCGATCGCCCATATGGTGTGGGGCGGCGGCCTGCTGTTTGCACCATGGGGCGTGCTCGACTATGCCGGCGGCACGGTGGTGCATATCAATGCCGGCGTCGCGGGCCTCGTCGCAGCGCTGGTGCTGGGCAAGCGCAAGGGCTACGGCAAGGTGCCGTTCCCGCCGCATAACCTGGTCTACAGCCTGATCGGCGCCTCGCTGCTGTGGGTGGGCTGGTTCGGCTTCAATGCCGGCTCGGCCGTCGCCGCCGATGCGCGCGCCGGCATGGCCATGGCGGTGACGCAGATCGCCACCGCCGCGGCGGCGCTGTCCTGGATGTTCGCGGAATGGCTGACCAAGGGTAAGCCCTCGGTGCTCGGCATCGTGTCCGGCGCGGTGGCGGGCCTTGTCGCCATCACTCCGGCCTCCGGCTTCGTGCTGCCGGGCGGGGCGCTGGTGATCGGCATCGCGGCGGGCGTCATCTGCTTCTTCGCCTCGACGGCGGTGAAGAACGCGCTCGGCTATGACGACTCCCTGGATGCCTTCGGCGTCCATGGCGTCGGCGGCGTTGTCGGCGCGCGTCCTGACCGGTGTGTTCGCCACCATGGCCGTCACCGGTGCAGCCGATCCCGTCGGCATGCTCGATGGCAATGGCGGGCAGGTGTTCACCCAGATCAAAGGCGTGGTGATCACCATCGTCTATTGCGGTGTCGTCACCGCCATCATCCTGTATGTGATCAAGGCCGTTATCGGCCTGCGCGTATCGGAAGAAGAAGAGCGCGACGGACTGGATCTCAGCCTGCATGGCGAAGTCGTTCCCTAGCTGGGCACGGCTCGCCGCTATTCGGTCTGCTGAGAAACTACCGGCCCCGGAGGCGAGTGCCCCTCCGGGGCCGGACCAATTTTGCGGTGACCCCAACAGCACTATTCGCCGACGAACGAACCGTCAGGGGCCAGGGTGAAGCTCTCGCAGAGCGGCGCCAGGGACCGCCAGCCGCCATCGTCGATGCCCGCCATTACGCGGAGATTGCGCTGCGTCTTGTCGTCCCAGAAGACTTCGACCTCGATCTGATACTTCGCACCGCTTGGGCCGGCGATCTCCGTCACATCGACCTGTCCGACGAGAGCCACCAGGTCGGCATGTGTCCGGTTGCGGTAGCCGGCAAGGTGGCGGGCCAGGATCTCTCTCGCTTCGTCCTTGTCCATCAAACGCGGCGTAGTCGAACTATTCCGCCGCCTGCCGCGGCGCCGCCGGCGCGCGCCAGGCGGCCAGCAATTCCGCCTCCCGCAACTTGGCGCGATCCAGATGGGCCTGCTTCACATGCCCATAGCCGCGGATCTGCTCGGGGATGCTGGCGATCTCGATTGCAAGCCCGTGGTTGTCGTGGTTCAGGGCGCCGAGCAGATTCGCCGACAGTCCGCTCGTAATCGGCGATCAATTGCCGCTCCAATTTGCGTTCGGCCGCATAACCGAAGATATCGAGAGCGGTGCCGCGCAGGCCTTTGAATTTCGCCAGCAGGCGGAATGCGGTCAGCATCCAGGCGCCATAGCGCGCTTCTTCAGATGGCCGCTGGCCGGATCCTTCTCGGCCCAGAGCGGCGGCGCCAGGTTGAACTCCAGCCGATAGTCGCCCTCGAACTGTGCCGATATCTGTTTCTTGAAGCTGCCGTCGGTGTAGAGCCGCGCCACTTCATACTCGTCCTTGTAGGCGAGCAGCTTGAAGTAGTAGCGCGCCACCGCCTCGGCGAGGCCGTGCAGGCCGGGCGCGCGCTCCTGCTCGGCGCGGGCCACACGCTCCACCAGCGCCTTGTAGCGGCCGGCATAGGCTGCGTTCTGATAGCCGGTCAGGAACTCGACGCGCCGCGCCACCATCTCCTCCAGCGTTGTCGCGAGCTGATGGCTCGGCGGCGGCGGGTTCGCCGCGGCGACCGCGGCTTCCACCGCCCGCCGGTCATGGGCGGCGCGGCGGCCCCAGAGGAAGGCCTGCTTGTTGGACTCGATGGCCGTGCCGTTCAGTTCGATCGCCCGCTCGAGGGCGGCCGATGACACCGGCACCAGGCCCTTCTGAAAGGCATAGCCGAGCATGAACAGATTGGTGGCGATGGAATCGCCCATCAGTGTGGTGGCGATATGGGTGCCGTCGATGAAGTCGGTGCGCGCAGCGCCCGTCGCCTGCTCGATCAGCCGCTCCAGTTCTGCCGCCGGGAACTTCATGTCGGGCTTGCGGCTGAAATCGCCGGTCACGGAGGCGTGGGAGTTGATGATCGACCAGGTCTTGCCCTGCTGCACCTTGGCCAGGCCGTCGAAGCTCGCCGCCGTCACCATGTCGCAACCCAGCAGCAGCCGGGCGCTGCCGGCGGCGATGCGCACGGCATGGATGTCTTCCGGCCTGCTGGGCGATGCGCATATGGGTGAACACCGCGCCGCCCTTCTGCGCCAGGCCGGTCATGTCCAGCGACGTGCAGCCCTTGCCCTCCAGATGGGCCGCCATGCCCAGCAGCGCGCCGATGGTAACGACGCCGGTGCCGCCGACGCCGGTGATCAGCATGCCGTAGGGCTCGTCCAGCGCCGGCAGCTTCGGTTCCGGCAGTGCCGGCGAATTCCGCCGTGCTCCGCGCGCCGCCTTGCGCCTCTTCAGCTTGCCGCCATGGACGGTGACGAAGCTGGGACAGAAGCCCTTGAGGCAGGAGAAATCCTTGTTGCAGGAGGACTGGTCGATCGCGCGCTTGCGGCCGAACTCGGTCTCCACGGGAACCACCGACAGGCAGTTGGACTGCACGCCGCAATCGCCGCAGCCTTCGCAGACCAGCTCGTTGATCACCACCCGCTTGTCGGGATCGGGCATCAGGCCGCGCTTGCGCCGCCGCCGCTTCTCCGCCGCACAGGTCTGGTCGTAGATGATGATGGTGGTGCCCGGATTTCGCGGAACTCCCGCTGCACCTGATCCAGATCGTCGCGGTGATGCACCGTGGTGCCCGGCGGGAAGACGCCGCCGGTCGGATACTTCTCCGGCTCGTCGCTGACGATGGCGATGCGCTTCACGCCTTCGGCGGCAACCTGATGGGCCATCATCGGCACGTCCAGCGGCCCGTCCATCGGCTGGCCGCCGGTCATCGCCACGGCATCGTTGTAGAGGATCTTGTAGGTGATGTTCACGCCGGCGGCGATGCAGGCGCGGATCGCCAGCAGGCCGGAATGGTAGTAGGTGCCGTCGCCCAGGTTCTGGAACACATGGCTGGTCTTGCTGAACGGCGCCTGGCCGATCCAGGTGGCGCCTTCGCCGCCCATCTGGGTGAAGGTGTCGGTGCTGCGGTCCATCCACTGCACCATGTAGTGGCAGCCGATGCCGGCCAGCGCCCGGCTGCCCTCGGGCACGCGGGTCGAGGTGTTGTGGGGACAGCCGGAGCAGAAATAGGGCAGGCGGGAGATCGGCGCTTTCTGCGCCTCCAGCGCCTTCTCCTTCTCGGCCAGGAAGGCGAGGCGCTGCTCGATATCCGGGCTGGTGTGGAATTGGGCGATGCGCTTGGCGATCACCCGGGCGATGCGCGCCGGCGTCAGCTCGTCGGCGGAGGGCAGGATCCAGTTGCGCTCCTCGTCGAACTTGCCGATCACCCGCGGCCGCACATTCTCCTTCCAGTTATAGAGCTGCTCCTTGAACTGGTTCTCCATGAGGGCGCGCTTTTCCTCGACGACCAGGATCTCCTCCAGGCCTTCGGCGAACTGGCGCACGCCCTCGCGCTCCAGCGGCCAGGTCATGCCGACCTTGTAGATGGACAGGCCGATATCGCGGGCATAGGCCTCGTCGATGCCCAGATCGTCCAGCGCCTGCCGCACGTCGAGATAGGACTTGCCGGCGGTGACGATGCCGAAGCGCCGCTTCGGCCCGTCGATGATCGTGCGGTTCAGCTTGTTGGCGCGGGCATAGGCCAGGGCGGCATAGGCCTTGTATTTGTGCAGCCGCATCTCCTGCTGCAGCGGCGTGTCGGGCCAGCGGATCTGCAGCCCCTCCGGCGGCATGGCGAAATCCGTGGGCGTCACGATCTCCACCCGGCCGGGATCGACATAGACCGACGCGGCGCTGTCCATCGTCTCCGACGTCACCTTGAACGCCACCCAGCAGCCGGAATAGCGCGACATGGCCCAGCCATGCAGGCCCATATCCAGGATCTCCTGCACGTTCGACGGCGCCAGGATCGGGATCATGGCGTCCATGAAGGCGTATTCGCTCTGATGCGCCGTGGTGGAGGATTTGCAGGTATGGTCGTCGCCCGCCAGCGCCAGCACGCCGCCATGGGCCGAGGTGCCCGCCAGGTTGCCGTGGCGCAGCACGTCGCCGGAGCGGTCGACGCCCGGCCCCTTGCCGTACCAGATGGAGAACACGCCGTCGTGCTTGTTGTCGCCGAACAGGCCGGTCTGCTGCGAGCCCCAGACGGCGGTGGCCGCCAGGTCCTCGTTCACGCCGGGCTGGAAATGGATCTGATTGTTGAGGAGGAATTTCCGCGCCCGCGACAGCGCCTGGTCGAAGCCGCCCAGCGGCGAGCCGCGATAGCCGGTGATGAAGCAGGCGGTATCCAGCCCCGCCGCCTTGTCCCGCTGCCGCTGCATCATCGGCAGCCGCACCAGCGCCTGGGTGCCGGTCAGATAGACGCGGCCGGAATCGAGGGCGTATTTGTCGTCAAGGGTGACGGCGGCAAGGGCGGACATACTAGAGCCTCTGGGGCCGGAGCGGCCCGAATCTTGTCTGTACGTATGAGAGTAGTGAAGGGCACCGGCAGGCGCAATTAGGCTGGCAGGCTTTCCCCCAGGCTCGCAATGCTGTTTCGCGGCCGCTATATCGAAAGGGCGCGGGATTACGTACAATTGAGCCAAACCGGCATGATCTTGCGCGGGACGCGAGCGGCCATGACACGGCGACAAGGATCTGAAAATGGGTATGGTGCAATGTGAGGAACACGGTTTGCTTGGCGCGATGCTCTTCTCGGATTCTTTGCATAAACGTCAAATCACGGAGGGCCTAATTCTTCCCGGCGACATCAGGCGATTCCAAGCGAATGTCGGAATAGCCAAATTGATAAGTTTCTGGTCTGACACGAAATCGCTGGCGGATGCCGGGCTACCGCTTGACCGACCGCTAACCATCGAAGAGTTCTTCGAGACGGAAGGCTTCAAGTGTTTTCCAGTTTGCCCGCGTTGCGTAAGGCATTGGTTGCGCCAGAATAACATCGATCCGCAGGACATCGGACTGGCCTAGATCGGCAAGGGAGACCGAATTGGGGGTCATCATTTGTAAGAAGCACGGGCAGCAGGGCATCAATCTGGTTCCGCCAGCGCTCCGGCAAGCCGTGCTGGATGAAAAGCCCCTGCCGCGCGATCAGGTTCACAAGGTCAAGTTTGTTTTCGATGGTGAAGAAGGGAGTTGGTGGTGGTGCGACAAAAAGTCGATAAAGCGCTACTCAATTCCACTCAACCGGGTCCTCACCGAAGATGAGTATTTTACATTGTCCGAGCAGATTTTATCCGAACCGGTCTGTTACTCCTGCCTCGAAGAGTGGCTTTCTAACAGCGGTTGGGGAGCATAGAGGAACGTCTTCCAGAATGATTGCAGCGATCGGCCCAACGCCTTCACGAAGGCGTGTACAGGCCGTTGTTACCATTCCCAAAGCTGGCGGCTGATCATATCTGCCTGAGGGGCCGTTTCATGCTGGGAGAGCGGCTGTCCGGCACTACAAACCGAGTGGAGACCTTGGGTAATGGGTTCTGCGAGAAAATTTCTCTTTGCGCTTGCATTGCTCGCCACACCGGCCTTTCTGCCGAGTGTTCCGGCGCCCGCTGCCGCCGAAGCCCATATTTCCAATGCCACTCTGTTTGACGAAGCCTGGCGCGTCACGCGGGACCGGTTTTACGATCCAGGCATGGCCGGCCTCGACTGGCAGGCCGTCGGCGACAAGTACCGGCCAAAGGCGGAAGCGGCCTCGTCATCCGCGGAGTTCGCCGCTGTCATCAACGCCATGCTGGCGGAGCTCGGCGCCTCCCATATGGGCTATTTCACGCCTGCCGATCCCGCCTACTACCAGCTCGCGGATATCTTCGGCGGCGCCGAGCGCGACGATGCCAAGCGGTTCTTTGACGGCAGTGAGATCCGCTATCCCGGCATCGGCATCTTCACCCGCGAAATCGAGGGCCGCACCTTCGTGTCCGGCGTCATGGAGGGATTGCCCGGGGCGGCGGCCGACCTTCGCGCCGGTGACGAGATCGTCGGCGTCGAGGGCCAGCCATTCGAACCGGTGGCATCTTTTGCCAACAAGGTCGGCCAGCCTGTGAACCTCATCATCCGCCGCAACCCCAACTCCGTGCCGCGGCCGCTGACGGTGACGCCGGTATCGATCCAGCCGAACGGGGCTTTCCTCAGCGCAATGCGCAACAGCGCCCGGATCATCGAATCCGGCGGTCTCAAGATCGGCTATGTGCACATCTGGAGCTATGCCGGGCGGCAATATCAGAATGCGCTGGAAGAGCTGGTGTCCGAGGGCGTGCTCAAGGATGCGGACGCCCTGATCTGGGACCTGCGCGACGGCTGGGGCGGCGCGCAGCCGGATTATCTGGACATCTTCGCGCCCGGGCCGACCATGACCATGGACGGCCGCCGCGACAGGGACGACCACATCTACAACGCCAAATGGCGCCGGCCGGCGGTGGCCCTGGTCAATGGCGGCACCCGCAGCGGCAAGGAAGTGCTGACCTATGGGTTCAAGAAATACGGCTATGGCGAGGTCGTGGGCACGCGAACCGCGGGCGCGCTGCTGGCCGGCCGCACCTTTTATCTCAGCGACGGCAGCCTGCTGTTGATCGCGGTGTCCGATGTCGCCGTCGATGGCGAGCGGCTGGAGAGCAGGGGTGTTGACCCGACCATCGAAGTACCCTTCGACCTGCGCTACGCCGCCGGCGCCGATCCCCAGCTCGACCGTGCCGTCGAGGTGTTGACGCAGAAGCTGAGCCAGTAGCTGCCAATTACGTTAGAAAAAAAGGCGGGCCCCGGGGAGGGGCCCGCCTTGGCGGCGATCGGGCGGCGCTGAGCCGCGCCGGATCAGCTGTCGACGATATCGCCCTTCATGGGGCCGAGGGCGCCCAGCAGTTCGTTCTTCTCGCGCTCGGGCACGTTGAACTGGTCGAGCGCGGCGACCAGGTCTTCCACCAGCGCGTTGAAATGGTCGTCGGTGATGCCCAGGCCCTTGTGGGTGGTCGCCATGTCGCGGCCGGTGTAGCTGCAGGGACCGCCGCTGGCTTCGCAGATCTGGTCCACCAGCTTCGTCTGCAGGTCGGCGGCATCCACATTGGCGAAGAAGCCGTTGATGCGGTCGTCGGCGACCACGTTCTGCAGGAACTGGCCGACCACGGCCTCGATGGCGGGCTTGCCGCCCAGCCGGTCGTAGAGGCTGGCCTGTTCCTTGGGTACGTCATGCATGGTGCAGGCGCCGAGCGCCAGCACGGCGGCCAGCGCCCCGGCGGCAAATGATTTTTTGGCAAAGACAAACTTCATGGAGAACCTCCCCTTTTGGGTGACGGGTTATGGAACGCGTGAACAAGCGTTCTACGGCCGGGCGGCGCCGGCGGATGCAGCCGGGCGATTTCAGATCGACCGGCCGGCGCCGCGCCGCCGGATTGTCCGCCGCGTTGCGCTTATGCCGTTGGCCGAGGCCGTATTTTTGCCGCAGTTTCAGCCTCAATTGCCGCCGTCGCGGGGGCGCGATGGCCGGCCATTGGAGGTGTCGCTTGATTTCACGCCCGACTGTTTCTCTGATTCTTGCGCTGATGTTCGCGTTTCCGCCGGCGGCCGGCGCCGCGGGCGAGGCCGACGCGGTGCGTCAGTCCTTCCAGGCCCTGAAGACGGCCCTGCTGCAGGACCGCGGCGAAGAGGCGGCGCGGCTGGTGTCGCGTTCGACCCTGGCGCTATCCGACAAGGCCAGGGATCTCGCGCTCTATGGTTCCCAGGCGGAACTGGAGGCCCAGCCGACAGCGACTGCTGACGGCGGCGCTCAGCCTGCGCCAGAGCATCGGGGCGCAAAAGCTGCAGTTCGATGCCGGGCCGAAACCTCGTCGTCTATGTGGTGGATACCAATCTCACCCGCGACGGGCCGGTCGCCAATATCGATCTCGGCGGCGTGCGCGTCGATCAGGCGAGTGCCATCGGCGACCTCGTCTCCGATCAGCCGTTCCCGGTGTCGCAACTGCAGTTCGCCAAGGAAGAAGGGCTGTGGAAGCTCGATCTCACTGATATCGCCTATGGCCAAACCGCCTTGGACAAGTTCGTGGCGGCAATGGCGCCGAACAACACCGCCGTCCAGCAATCCATGCGCAATGAACTGGTCATGGCAATGATTGCGGCCCAAAACGGCGGCGTCGACGGCTCCATCTGGCAACCGCCCCTCCGGCGGCCCTAGAGCGAGACAAATCCTCGTTGACCGCGGGATGGCTTTCCCGCGACCCTGACGCTCAAGCAAGAAAGTCAGGGGAGGTCGTTCCATGTCTGCAGCCAAGGCCGCTGCCGCCAAGCCGCCGATCACCATGTTCGGCCCGGATTTTCCCTTCGCCTATGACAATTGGGTGAAGCATCCGGCGGGGCTGGGGAAGGTGCCGGCGGAACGCCACGGCACGGAGGTTGCCGTGATCGGCGCCGGCATCGCCGGGCTGCTGAGCGCCTTCGAGCTGATGAAGATGGGGCTGAAGCCGGTGGTCTACGAGGCCGGGCGGCTAGGCGGACGCCTGCGGTCGGTGCCGTTCGAGGGCGCGGAAGGCGTGATCGCCGAGCTGGGCGCCATGCGCTTTCCCGTGTCCTCCACCACCTTCTACCACTATCTCGCCATGGCCGGGCTGGAGACCAAGCCGTTTCCCAATCCGCTGTCGCCGGCCACGCCCTCCACCGTCATCGATCTCGAGGGCGAGCCGATCTATGTGGAGAAGCCCGAGGACCTGCCGCGCATCTTCAAGGAGGTGGAGGCGGCCTGGAACGAGGCGCTGGAGCATGGGGCGCAGTTCTCCGCCATGCAGGACGCCATGCGCCGCCGCGATGTGGCCAAGGTCAAGGCGATCTGGAACTCCCTGATCCCGATCTGGGACGAGCGCAGCTTCTACGGCTTCGTCGCGACGTCGGATGCATTCGCCCGCCGCAGCTACCGCCACCGCGAGATCTTCGGCCAGGTGGGCTTCGGCACCGGCGGCTGGGACACCGATTTCCCCAACTCCATGCTGGAGATCCTGCGCGTGGTCTATACCGACCAGGACAGCCATCAGCGGCTGGTGGTGGGCGGCGTGGAGCAGCTGCCGCGGCGCCTGTGGAAGATGGCGCCGGATCACGCGGTGCATTGGCCGTCGGGCACCTCGCTGGATGCGCTCCATGGCGGCGGCCCGCGGCCGGGCGTCGCCCGCATCGCCCGCGACGACGATGACGGCAAGTTCCTGATCACCGACCGCTGGGGCGACACCCGCCGCTTTGACGCGGTGGTGTGCACTTGCCAGACCTGGCTGATGTCGACGACCATCGAGACCGAGGAACGGCTGTTCCCGCAGAAGCTCTGGATGGCCATGGACCGCACCCACTACATGCAGTCCTCCAAGACCTTCGTCATGGTGGACCGGCCGTTCTGGAATCGCGGGACGCCAAGACCGGCCGCTATGTCATGAGCCAGACCCTCAGCGACCGGCTGACCCGCGGCACCTACCTGTTCGACAACGGTCCGGACAAGCCGGCGGTGATCTGTCTCTCCTACACCTGGATGGGCGACGCGTTGAAGGTGCTGCCCTTCGGCAAGGAAAAGCGCGTGAAGCTGATGCTGGACGCGCTGCAGAAGGTCTATCCCAAACTGGACATCGCCAAGCATATCATCGGCGATCCCATCACCGTGTCCTGGGAGGCCGACCCGGATTCCCTCGGCGCCTTCAAGGGCAACCTGCCGGGGCATTACCGCTATCAGCGGCGCATGTTCTGCCACTTCAAGGAGCAGAAGGATCTGGCGCCGGCCGCAGCGCGGCCTCTTCTTGGCGGGCGATGATATCTCCTGGACAGCCGCCTGGGTGGAGGGTGCTGTGCAGAGCGCGCTCAACGCCGTGTGGGGCGTGGTGGATTTCCTCGGCGGCGCCGCGCCGAAGGAAAATCCGGGACCCGGCGATCTCTATGACGAAATTCAGCCGCTGGCGCTGCCGGATTAGCTTGCTTCCCGTTCCGCGCAACCTACCTTCAGGAAACGCCGCGCTAGGCCTGATGGCATCGGCGCTGCGCTTACCGCAAGGTTACTTGGAGTGGGACGGGATACATGGACAGCCACGCGACGGCCACGGCGGATACCGTAACCGCAACGCTGAACTACCTCACGCCATCGCCGGAACGGCCTTACGTTTACATGTACGATCCGCCGCCGGGCATGCCGCAGCGGCTCGGTGACTATCGCGGCCATGCCGTGGCGATCGGCGATGCGCGGCCGCTGGTGGATCGGCTGTCCCTCGACGAGCAGGGCTTCATTCTGCGAAAGCAGCAGCACCGCTGTCCGCGACTTCTACGACCAAGCCGAGATACGGACCGCCTATTATCCGGAGATGGAACGCTTCGTGTGCGATCTCACGGGTGCATCGCGCGCCCTGATGTTCGATCATACGCTGCGCAGCGCGCAGGCGAACGCCGGCGGCGAATCTGCGGGAGCCGGTCAGGGCGGTTCACAACGACTACACCTTCGGCTCCGGTCCGCAGCGCCTGCGCGACCTGCTGCCGGCGGAAGCAGCAGGGAAGCAGCGGTTCGCCATTTACAACACCTGGCGGCCGATCAAGGGTACCGTGTACGACACGCCGCTCGCGCTCTGCGATGCGCGCACGATTGCGCCCGGCGATCTGATCGCGACGGAAATGCGCTATCGCGACCGGATCGGCGAGACCTTCGCGCTGGCCTTCAACCCCGATCATCGCTGGTACTATGCGCCGCGGATGCAGCGCGACGAGATCTTCCTGTTCAAATGCTTCGACTCCGCGCCGAACGGCGGCCCGCCCTTCACCGCGCACACGGCCTTCGACGATCCGACATCGCCGCCGGGCGCGCCGCCGCGGGAGAGCATCGAGGCGAGAATCCTCGTATTGTACGACACGTAGTTCTGGCCACGCTTGCCGCCTGTCATCTGCCGATTAGCCCTGAACATCCGGAGTAGACCCAATGTCCGCCTATCTCATCGCCGATGTGAATGTCGAGAACGCCGACAGCTACGCCGAGTATCGCCGGCAGGTGCTGCCCCTGATCGAGCGCCATGGCGGAAGGTTCATCGTGCGCGGCGGCGCCCATGAAACGCTGGAGGGCGACTGGCGCCCGGCGCGCCTGGTCATCATCGAGTTCCCGAGCATGGCCGTGCTCAAGCAATGGTATGGCTCGCCGGAGTATAAGAAGCTGATCGACCTCCGCCAGGACGCTTCAAGCGGCTCGCTGGTGGCGGTAGAGGGGGCCTGAACAAGAAAGCGGCGGGTTTATCCCGCCGCTTTCGAGTGCCTAACCTGGAAAACTTTCCGCAGGGTGTTACGGCCCCGGCCAGCTAGTCAGGGCGTCGCGCTTGGCTTTGCGCTTTTCGTCGTCGCTCAGCTTGAAGTCGTTGTTGTAGGGCGTGGACTTCGAAGGAGCCGTAGGTCGGGTTGGCGATCACGATCCACTCCTTGCCCCAAAGTGCCGCGTTCGTTTCGAAGACCTGCAGCCGTTCGGCGTCGGTACCCTTGTAGTCGTCGGTGAAGTCGCTGAAGTTGTCGCCGATGTTCAGCAGGACGCGATAGTTCTGGGCGACAAACGCACGGCGGGCGCTCTTTGCCGAGGACTTCCATTCCTCCTTCTCGCCCCGCACCAGGATGGTGTCCATGTTGGCGTCGAGCGGGAAGCCGTACTTGGCCAGGTTCGCCCGTGTTGCCGCTTCTTCCTCCGCCACGCGGTTGGTGACATAGAAGACCTTCACGCCCTTCTTGACGGCATACTGCGTGAACTCCAGGGCGCCAGGGATCGGCCTGGATGTCTGCGAATTGACGAAGCTGGTCCAGGTCTTGGGATCGAAGCTCGTGCCGGCCGTCACGTTCCAGGCCTGATAGTCGGAATTGTCGAGCACGGTCTCATCCACATCGAGAATGACCGCCGGCGGCAGGTTCCGGAAGCTTCCGGTCTGTTCCGCCGGGACGCCGGTCCACTTCTTGTTGGCCAGCGCCTGGTCCAGGCGGATCATCGCCAGCTTATACGCCGTCCAGGCATTGCCCTTGAACTCCACCGAACGCTGCGTCCACAGCACGGCATTCAGATTGTCATTGGCGGGAACGGCGGGCATCGCCTTTGCCTGAGACTCATCCTCGTCAGATGCGCAGGCCGTAAGGCCAAACGCCAGGCCGAGGGCCAGGAGCAGCGCCATCGGGCGCCGGGTCTTTCGGCTGAGTTCTAGTTCCACGGTCATTTTTATTCCTCCCTCTCACAGTCTGTCGGACAAACTGATTGAACGAATAGAAGCTGAAGCCTGTCAAAACGATTTGCTGCGTTAGCAGATGGAATGATGGTGCGGCCGCGTGACCTGGCACAACAGCTTTTTGCCGGACCAATCTTTGCAATGGTTGATATTGCAGTGCAATGCAGGTTTTGTACGCCGTAGCACAATTACACAATTGCATCGCGTCTCGAATGGGGCGTTAAATAATGCGGCGCGTATTGAGCGCGAAATTCAAAAAATCGTTCGTCTGAGAGGAGGCATTAATGAGGACCGGATCGCCAATCTTCCCGGCTTTCCTGCTTGGTCTCGCCGCGGCTCTCGTGCCGGCGGGAGCTGCCGCAGACAATATGGAAAAGCTCGGGCAATTCAAAACCACCGGCACGTCGATGGACATGGAGATGATCGCCCAGGAAGGCAGCTATGCCGACGGCCTGCGGGCAAATCTCGAGCGCATCAAGATGCCGGCGGGGTTCAAGATCGCACTTTACGCCGTGGTTCCCGACGCCCGCCATATGGCCATCGGGCCGTCCACCGGCATGGTGTTCGTCGGCACCCGCAAGACCAAGGTCTGGGCGGTTACCGACCGCAACAAGGACCGGGTGGCCGATGAGGTGAAGGTGTTCGCGCCATCGGTGGAGTTCGTTCTGCCGAACGGCGTCTGCTTCACCAAGGACGGCTTCCTCTATGTCGTCGAGCAGAACCGCGTGCTGCTGTTCCCGGCCGCCGAGTTCTTCTATGAGGGGCCGGACGTGGTGGCGGTGCCTGTAGTCGAGCAGGGCAAGCTGATCCCCGTGGAAGAAGAGTCCTACAATCACACGGCGCGTGTCTGCGATATCGGGCCGGACAACAAGCTTTACATTTCGCTCGGGCAGCCCTTCAACGTGCCCGCACCGGAGAAGGCGGATCTCTACAATGAGTGGGGTATCGGCGGCATCATCCGCATCGATCGCGACGGCAAGAACCGCGAGGTCTTTGCCCGTGGCATTCGTAATTCGGTCGGTCAGGACTTCAACCCGGCCAATGGCGAACTCTGGTTTGACGACAACCAGGTCGACGGCATGGGCGACGATATTCCGCCGGGCGAGCTGAACCGCATCACCGCGGCCGGGCAGCATTTTGGATTCCCCTGGTATGGCGGCGGCAAGATCCGGACGGATGAGTACAAGAGCTCCGAGCCGCCGGCCGATGCCGTGTTCCCGCAGATCGAGCAGGTGGCCCATGCGGCCGATCTCGGCATGATGTTCTATACCGGCAAGATGTTCCCGAAACAGTACCGGGGCGGCATCTTCAGCGCCCAGCACGGGTCCTGGAACCGCACCACACCGGTGGGCGCGCGCATCATGTTCACCAGCCTGAACGAGGACGGCTCGGCGGCGGAGAGCAAGCCCTTTGCCGAGGGCTGGCTGGATGAATCAACCGGCGAGTATCTCGGCCGGCCTGTGGATGTGGCCCAGCTTCCCGATGGATCGATCCTGGTTTCCGACGATACGGCGGGCGCGATCTATCGCATTTCGTACACGGCGCCGTAACAGCGCCCTTCACCGGCGCCCGGTAGGCTGTACCGGGCGCCGATTTTTTTGTGCAAAGGGAATACGCGATGCCCGCTCAGCACAGCACGCGCCAAACTCCGTCCCGGACCCTGGGTTTTCTGCTCGCATTTGGCATCGCGGTCGCCGCGACGCCTGCTGGCGCCCAGGCTGCAGACGCTGCTGCCGGCAGGGCAACGGCCAAGAAATGTCAGGCCTGCCACGGCATCGACGGCATTTCCAAGCAGGCCCATGTGCCGCACATCGCCGGCGAAAGCGACATCTATCTGATCAAGCAGCTCAAGGCTTTCCGGTCCGGCGAGCGCCAGGACCCGCAGATGACCGTCATGGCCAAGCCGCTGAGCGATGAGGACATCGCCAACCTGGCCGCCTGGTACTCCAGTATCAAGATTACCGTCACCTTGCCGGAATAGCCTGGCGGCGTGCGGATCCGGTGCCGCGGATCCGTCCTTGAACCGCCGCCGATATCCGGCGACAAATCCTCATGGCAATTCTGCTGACCGGCGCCGCCGGCTTCATCGGCTATCACACCGCCCTTCGCCTGCTGGATCGCGGGGAGGAGGTCATTGGTGTCGACAATCTTAATGACTACTACGACCCGCGCCTGAAGGAAGCACGGCTGGCGCAGCTCCGGAAGCGCAACAACTTCTCCTTCCATCGCGCCGATATCGCCGACCGGGCGGCCATGGGGGCTATCGCCGCGGCGGCGCCCGATATCGACCAGATCGTTCATCTCGCCGCCCAGGCCGGCGTCCGCTACTCCCTGATCAATCCCCAGGCCTATATCGACAGCAACGTCACCGGGCACCTGGTCATGCTGGAACTGGCGCGCAAGCTGAACCGGCTCCGGCATTTCGTCTATGCCAGCTCCTCGTCAGTGTACGGTGCCAACACGAAGCTGCCGTTCTCGGCTGATGATCCCGTCGACAAGCCTGTCTCGCTGTACGCCGCGACGAAACGCGCCGGCGAGCTGTTGAGCCTGAGCCACAGCCGGCTCTACCGCCTGCCGGCAACCGGCTTGCGGTTCTTTACGGTGTACGGTCCCTGGGGACGGCCGGACATGTCGCTGTTCATCTTCACCAAGGCGATCCTGGCGGGCGAGCCGATCCGCGTCTTCAACAACGGAGAGATGAAACGCGACTTCACTTACATCGACGACATCGCCGATGGCGTCGTCGCGGCGCTCGATCATCCACCTGAAGTAACGCCCGATGGCGAGCCGCTCCACCAACTCTACAATCTCGGCAACCACCGCTGCGAGCCGCTGATGCGCTTCATCGAGGTGATCGAGAAGACCTGCGGCAAGAAGGCGAAGCTGGACTTGCAGCCGATGCAGCCCGGCGATGTGCGGGAGACCTTCGCCGACATCGAGAGTTCGATGCGGGATCTGGGATTCAGCCCGAAGACGTCAATCGACGAGGGCGTCCCGCGCTTTGTCGCCTGGTACCGGGACTATCACGGCGTTTAGCGCGGCGGGCTTAGCAAAACACCTCGATCAGGGCGCGGAAGTCCGACTCGCCGTCGGTGGCGATATAGATCAAGGCACCGTTGGCCAGCAGCATGACGACGAAGGCGGTCAACATGATCGCCAGCACATGCCAACCCGTAAGCGGTTTCGCCGTGCCGGCCGGCGGCATTGCATTATCTCTGAGGGCCATGGAAATTCGTCCCGTAACTGTTGATTTCGCCGTTCTCGACTTCTGACACGATAAAGCTTACCGGCACCGACGCTGCGGTTTCGGCGCCCGGTGCAGTGCGGACAAAGACCCGGAATGTGCCGACGCTGTCGCCTTTCACCGGGAGCTTGGGCAATTCGCCGCCGCTCTCATGGCCGACGACGCTGAGGACGGCGCCGTGCAGGCCTTCCAGTCTGAGAGCGAAGCTGCGGTCCTGGCGGGTCTTGTTGATGATCTTGACCGTGTAGCCGTTCTGGATGCCGCCATTGCTGAGCTGCACGAACAGCGGCGCGCGGTCTGGCTGCACCGTCACCTCAAGGCCGCTTCTCAGCATCAGGGACGTCAGCATGGCCGTCACGCCGGCGAGCAGAATGGCGACATAGACGAATGTCCGGGGCCGCAGCAGATGTAGGCTCTCCGGCTCGCCGCGGGTGCGGCAGGCCTGGTTGGACAGCGAGTTGTAGGTGATGAGCTCTTTTGGCCAGCTCATCTTTTCCATGACGCTGTTGCAGGCGTCGATGCAGAGGCCGCAGCCGATGCAGTCGAGCTGCTGGCCGGTCCTGATATCGATGCCCGTGGGGCAGACGCGCACGCACAGCCCGCAATCGATGCAGTGGCCGCGGCCTTCGGGTGACAAGCCGGCCTTGGCCTTGCCCCTGGGTTCGCCGCGCCAGGCCTCGTAGGTCACGAGCATCGTGTGCTCATCGAACATCGCCGCCTGGAAGCGGGGCCAGGGGCACATATAGATGCAGACCTGCTCCCGCGCCCAGCCCGCCAGTACATAGGTCGTGGCCGTGAACAGCGCCGTGAATCCGTAGACCGTGGAGCTTGCCTGGCCGGTAAGAATGTTTCGAACGACCGTCGGCGCGTCGTTGAAATACATGATCCAGGCGCCGCCGGTGGCGAAGGCGATCAGCAGCCAGGCGCCATGCTTCATCGCTTTCTTGGCGATCTTCGCGCCGCCGAGCGGCGATTGGTCGAGCTTGATGCGCTTGTTGCGGTCGCCCTCGATGGCGCGTTCCACCCACATGAAGAGATCGGTCCAAACGGTCTGCGGGCAACTGAAGCCGCACCACACCCGGCCGAATAGGGACGTCACGAGGAATAGCGCGATCGCCGCCAGAATCAGAACGGCCGCGAGATAGTAGATTTCCTGCGGCCATATCTCGATCCAGAAGAAATGGATACGCCGCCCCGGCATATCCACGAGTACCGCCTGATCGGGCGCACCCGGCCCTCGATCCCAGCGCAGCCAGGGAGTCACGTAGTAGATCGTCAGCAACAGGCCAAGCACCCCCCATTTGAAACGGCGGAAGAATCCGGCGACACGCTGGGGATAGACCTTGACCCGGTCCGCAAAGAGCGGCCCTTCGATATGGGTATAGACCTCCTCCAGCGCGCCGCTGTCACCATTGGTCAAGATCTTGTTCACTCCCGGCCGCCGCCCGGCTACTGGCCGCCGCCCAGGGAATGCACATAGACGGTCAGCATCTTCACGGTGTTGTCGTCCAGCTTGCCCTCCCAATTGGGCATGACGCCCTGCTTCGGCGTGCCGATCTGCGCGATGATCTGCTCGCGGCTGCCGCCATAGAGCCAGATCTGATCGGTCAAATTCGGACCGCCCAGTTCGGCCAGACCTTTGCCGTCCTCGCCATGGCAGGCGGCGCATTGCTCGGCGAAGACAGTCTTGCCCCGCTCGGCCGCAGCCGCATCTGACTGACCACCTGATAGCGTGACCACATAGTCGGCGGCATCGGCAATCTGGTCCGGCGTCAGCATGGCATCGGCGCCGAACCGCGGCATCTCCGAGAACCTTGTCGACTCATGTGGACTGCGGACTCCATAGCGGACCGTCTGCTCGATAGCGGCGAGATCGCCGCCCCAGATCCAATCGTCGTCGGCCAGCACCGGATAGCCCGGCGCGCCCTGGCCGCCGGCGCCATGGCAGGGCTGGCAATTCACCGCGAAGATCGCCCGCCCGCCGGCCATGGAATAGTTGAGCAGATCGGGGTTTGCCGCGACCTGGTCGACCGGCAACCCCTTGAGCTGGTCGGTCCAGACCTGCCGCGCGGCCGCTTCCGCCAGCATATCCTTGCTGAACTCGGCGCGGGTGGAATAGCCGAACAGGCCGGCCGTGTAGCTGCTCAGGCTCGGCCAGGCGGGATAGACGATCCAATAGCCGATCGCCCAGACGATGGTGGCATAGAGAACATAGAGCCACCAGCTGGGCAGCGGCGTATTCAGTTCCTTGATGCCGTCCCATTCATGGCCGGTGGTCTGCTGGCCGGTGACCTTGTCATGTTCCTGAGCGCCGCTCATCACCTGACCTCTTTTGAATTGTCGTTGAGGCTGTCGTCGCGCAGCGGGATGTCGGCATAGGACTCCAGCTTGCGGCGATGGCTCGGCCACAGCGTCCAGGCCATCAAGGCGATGAAGGCGATGACCGACAGCACCATCCAGATGATGAACAGATCGGAGTGAAGTTCGGGACTGATCATGACGTTTTCCTCACCGCAGCGCCTTGGACTTGTCGTAGGTGGAAAAATCCGCCAGCGTGCCGAGTACCTGGAGATAGGCTACCAGCGCATCCATCTCCGTCAGTTCCGCGGCATCGCCGTCGAAATTCGCCACCACCGCTTTCGGGTAACGGGTCAGCAAAGCGGCATTGTCGGCGTCGGGATCGGCCTGACTCTTGAGATCGCCCAGGGCGGACTTCGACCATGGCGTCGTCATAGGGCACGCCGACGATGCGCAGGGTGCGCAGATGGTCGGCGGCATCGTCGAAGTTCAGCGCCCGCCCGGCGAGGAAGGGATAGGGCGGCATTACCGACCCGGGCACGATGCCCTGGGGGTAGACCAGATGCTCCACCTGCCATTCGTTGGAGTACTTGCCGCCGACCCGCGCCAAATCGGGGCCGGTGCGCTTCGAGCCCCATTGGAACGGGTGATCGTAGCGGCTCTCCGCGGCCAGGCTGTAGTGGCCGTAGCGGTCTACCTCATCGCGGAATGGCCGCACCTGCTGGCTGTGGCAATTGTAGCAACCTTCGCGGACATAGATGTTGCGGCCCGCGAGCTCCAGCGGCGAGTAGGGCCGGACGCCCTCCACCTTCTCGATCGTGCTGTCCATCGTCGCCAGCGGCACCATCTGCACGATGCCGCCGATGGAGACGGTGACCAGGATGCCGACCAGCAGCAGCAGCGAGTTCTTCTCGAAGAGTTCGTGACGGAATGCCATGGAATCCTCTCCTTACTCGGCTGCCGCGCGCGCGGTGGACTGCTGCAGGGCCGCCTGCACCGGCTCGTCCGCCAGATCGCCGCGCGCCGTGCGCCAGAGGTTGTAGACCATGATCAGCGCGCCGGTGAGGAACAGCAGCCCGCCGAGCGCGCGGATCACGTAGTAGGGGAACATGCGCTCGACCGTTTCGATGAAGGAGTATTGCAGGAAGCCGAGATCGTCATAAGTGCGCCACATCAGGCCCTGCATGATCCCGGACACCCACATCGCGGTGATGTAGAGAACGATGCCGATGGTGGCGATCCAGAAGTGGTAGTTCACCAGCCGCAGGCTGTAGAGCCGCTCCCGGTTCCAGAGCCGCGGCACGAGATCGTAGAGCGCACCGAAGGACACGAAGGCGACCCAGCCCCAGCGCGCCGGAATGCACATGGCCGATGGTCCAGTCCGTGTAATGGCTGAGGGAATTGACGGAACGGATCGACATCACCGGGCCTTCGAAGGTCGACATGCCGTAGAAGGCGACCGACGTCACGAGCATGCGCAGCACCGGATCGGTGCGCAGCTTATCCCAGGCGCCCGACAGGGTCATGATGCCGTTGATCATGCCGCCCCAGGAGGGCATCCACAGGATGATCGAGAAGGTCATGCCCAGGGTCTGCGCCCAGTCGGGCAGGGAGGTGTAATGCAGATGGTGCGGACCGGCCCAGATATAGAGGAAGATCAGCGACCAGAAATGCACGATGGACAGGCGGTAGGAATAGACCGGCCGTTCCGCCCGCTTCGGGATGAAATAGTACATGATGCCGAGGAAGCCGGCGGTCAGGAAGAAGCCGACGGCGTTGTGGCCGTACCACCATTGCAGCATCGCGTCCTGCACGCCCGCCAGCATCGAATAGCTCTTGGCGCCGAAGAGCGACACCGGCATCGACAGGCCATTGCCGACATGCAACATCGCAATAGTGAGGATGAACGCGAGATAGAACCAGTTGGCGACATAGATGTGCGGTTCCCTACGCTTCATCAGCGTGCCCAGGAACACCACGAGATAGACCACCCAGACGATGGTCAGCCAGAGATCCACATACCATTCCGGCTCGGCGTATTCCTTGCTCTGGGTGAAACCCAGGACGTAGCCGGACGCCGCCAGCACAATGAAAAGCTGGTAGCCCCAGAACAGGAAATCGGCGACTGCCGGGCCGCCGAACAGGGTGGCGCGACAAGTGCGTTGCACGACATACAGCGAGGTCATGAGCAGTGCATTGCCGCCGAACGCGAAGATCGCCGCGGAGGTATGCAGTGGCCGCAATCGTCCGAACGTTGTCCATTCCAAGCCCAGATTGAGGGCAGGGAACGCCAGCTGCAGGGCGATAAAGACGCCGGCGAGAAAGGCCACCACGCCCCAGAATGAGGTGGCGATCGCAAATTTGCGCACCACGTCTTCATTGTAGTCTTCGATGACCGCGCCTTGATCGCGGTTCAGTGTTGTGGCTGTCACCGGGACCCCTCCTGGATTGAAATCGGCTGTTCAGGCTGTTTTCACTGTCCGCGCCGCAGACCTGCCATCAGCGGGCTTGCGGTCGTAACTCTGCTTGATCGCGGCAAAGACATAGAAAATGGCGAAGGCGGTGAACGCGAAGCCAAAGAGATAGATGCCGGTGTCCTTGGCATTGGCGGCGAGAAAGAGCCCGATCACGCCCAGCAGGCTGAATAATCCGCCGACGATCCATTTTCCGCTGTTCGCCATGATGTCCTCAACTTCCCTCTGAATTAATTTTCTTCCGTGCCGACGAGATCGCGGTAGGCATGCCAGGAGGCGTGGCCGATCAGCGGCAGCGTCACGGCCAGGCCGATATAGAAGGTGACAAGGCCAGCCGCCGTGAACAGCACGATGAGCGCAGCCCAGCCGATCAGCACGCGCCAATTCTTCGTCACCGCGGCAACGCTGGTGACGATGGCGCGGAGCACGCCGGCATCCCGCTCCAGCAGCAGCGGCAGGGCGACGGCGCTGATGGCGAAGACGACCACCGCCAAGGCGCCGCCAACCGCGGTCCCCACGATCAAAAATGGAATGCCGTCGGTGCTGAAGAACAGCGTCGTGATCAGGAATTCCCAGGAGGCCGGCCGGCCGCCGAAGAACAGCGCGAAGATCAGGAAGGCGATGCGGATCCAGGCCAGCAGGAACAGCATCAGCACCAGCCCCATCACGGCGATTGAGCCCGCATTCTCCTGCCAGGCCATGATGGCATCGCGCAGCGTCACCGGCTGTCCGCGCTCCAGACGGCGGCTGACTTCGTAGAGTCCGATGCAGACCACCGGTCCCAGGAACATGAATCCGGCCGCCAGCGGCATCACCAGATAGAAAACGTCGGCGATCCATAGGCCGAGCGTGAGCAGGAAGCTGACGATGACGAAGCCAGCGCCATAGAACAGGCTGACCGGCCAGGCGCGGCACAGATCGTGCCAGCCCTTGGACAGCCAGATCCAAGGTTGATCGACCGTGACCTTGCGGACCGGGAGCGACAGGGTCGCCCCGTTGACCTGCCGGTTGTTCCATCGTTGCCATCGTAACTCCGCCCCGGCGGCCTGGGCCACCGGTTCTGTTTTCCCGCTTTGGTTTTTTCGCAGGTGCAGCGAAGCCGCCTTGATCCAGGTCAAGCCGCCGCCGCCAGGAGCATAGAAAACCATGGCCGGCGCGGGCATTTGTCGCAGGGACGGCCGCTGCAGGCACCGCCGTTGCCCGACTCGGGAATGGCAGCCCTAGCCTGAAGCCTCAACCGGCTGGGAGGCGGGCGCAATGGGAAAAAAGGCGAAGGGCTCGGCAAAGCGGCCAAAGGACCTGCGCAAGCATTGCCGCGTCCCGGACTATGGCAAAGGGTTCAAGCTGAAGGCCATCGATCCCGGCGAGAAGAAGGTGTTCAGGGATCGCACCGAGGCTGAAGGCGCGATGGCGGCCGATATCGCCCGCATCGACGAACTGCAGGATGTCCTTTGGGCGCAGGCCCGGCATGCGGTCATGGTGGTCTTTCAGGCCATGGATGCCGGCGGCAAGGACGGCACGATCCGAAAGGTTTTCGGTCCCGTCGATCCGCTGGGGCTGACCACGACCAGCTTCAAGAAGCCCACGGACAAGGAACTGGCCCAGGACTATCTCTGGCGCGTCCATCAGGCGGTGCCGCCCCGCGGCATGATCGGCCTGTTCAACCGGTCCCACTATGAAGACGTGCTGATCGTCCGGGTGCATGGTCTGGCGCCGCCGGAGAAGATCGAGCAGCGGTACGGCCAGATCAACGCCTTCGAAAAGCATCTGGCCGAGAACAATGTCACCATCCTGAAGTTCTTCCTGCATATTTCCAAAGAGGAGCAGAAGGAGCGGCTGCAGGACCGCATCAACGATCCGACCAAGCGCTGGAAGTTCAACCCCGCGGATCTCAATGAGCGCAAGCTGTGGAAGCAGTATGCGTCTGCCTATGAGCTGGCGCTGACCCGCTGCAGCACGCCCTGGGCGCCCTGGTATGTGATTCCC
This sequence comes from uncultured Alphaproteobacteria bacterium, assembly GCA_963851215.1. Lineage (GTDB taxonomy): Bacteria > Pseudomonadota > Alphaproteobacteria > Dongiales > Dongiaceae > DATKFM01. The sequence goes on along the minus strand of CAWKOG010000016.1, from coordinate 2,059 downwards.
GCCGACCGGAACTGGTATCGCAATGCGATGGTGGCGCGCATCGTGCGCACGACGCTGGAGGAACTGAATCCGAAATATCCGCCGGCGCCGAAGGGGATTGAGAAGCTCGTCGTCGTATAGACGCTGCTCTAGAACTCGGCGACTTCAGGCAGCTTCCGGTCGATTTCGTACCAGCAGGATTTTGACGCAGCATAGATATGCCGCTCCCTTTCAGGCGGATGTCCCGGGGACGCGCCGTCGTCCAGCGTTGCTGCTGTGTAGACTCGCGACGTCGGCGGCCTGACCGTGTCGCAATAGATCGGGCAGCCGCAATTCCGGCAGAAATAACGCAGGATGCCCGGCGAGCTTTCGAACAAGGCGAGCGCCGTCTGACCCTTCTCGATGACGAAGGCGTCCTGCGGTATCACCGCATAAGTGCCGAACACCGCGCCATGCACCTTGCGGCACATGCTGCAATGGCAGTGATAGAGGTCGGTCGCCGGCGCCGTCACCGCATAGCGGACCGCACCGCATTGGCAGCCGCCGGTGACACGGAATTTGCTGGTCAAGATTTGGCCCTTTCATACAAAGCGTCGAGCACCGCCCCGTAGCGCTCCCGTATCTTGTGCCGCCGGATCTTCATCGACGGTGTCAGCATCTCATTCTCGATGGTGAAGGGCTCGGCCGCCAGGACGTAGCGGCGGATCTTCTCGAGATTCGACAGGGATTTGTTCACGCGCTCGACGGCCTCGGCCATGGTCTTCTGGAACGGCTCGAGCTTCACCCAATCCGCCATCTCGCCAGCCGCCTTGTTCTCCCGCGCCCAGTGGCGGGCGAATTCGGCATCGGGGACCAGCAGCGCGACCAGATGCGGCCGCTTGTCGCCGACGACCATGGCCTGGGCAATCTCCGGCTCAAGCAGCAGGAAGCCCTCGATCCGCGCCGGCGCGACATTGTCACCGCCCGACAGCACGATGATGTCCTTCTTGCGGTCGGTGATTTGCAGATAGCCGTCGCCATCGAGCCGGCCGATATCGCCGGTATGGAGCCAGCCGTCGCGCAGCGCCATATCAGTCGATTCGGGGTCACGCCAATAGCCGGACATCACGAGCTCGCCGCGGATCAGGATCTCGCCGTCCTCGGCAATCCTGAACTCGGTGTCCCGCAGCGGCGGCCCGACGGTATGCAGCTTCACCTTCACCGGCTGGTTGACGCTGGCCACCGGTGCCGATTTGGTCTGCCCATAGCCCTGAAGGATGCGAACGCCGAGGGCGGTAAAGAACAGGCCGATTTCCTCGTTAAGCGGCGCGCCGCCGGAGACGAAGGCCTTGAGCCGGCCGCCGAAGCGCTGCGCCGCCTTGCGCCGCACCAGGATATCGCACAGCCGATCCAGAATTCTCTCGCCCAACGATAAGCTCCGCGCGTCTTGATAGCGCTTGCGGCCCAGCCGCAGTGCCATCTCGAACATGCGGCGGCGAAAGGGCGGCATCTTCTCCATCGCCCTGACGATCCGCTGATGCATCACCTCATAGAGGCGGGGCACCGCCAGGATCAGGGTCGGGCGCACCTCCGCCATGTTGTCGGTCAGCTTGTCGACGCTCTCGGCGTAGTAGATCTGCGCGCCCAGCGACACCGGGAAGAACTGGCCGGCCGTATGTTCGTAGGAATGGGACAGCGGCAGGAACGAGAGGAACACTTCGTCATCAAGACCGATCTGCTGCAGCACATCATGAGCGCCACGGCAGTTATGCAGGATGGCGCCATGGCTGAGCATCACGCCTTTGGGCCGGCCGCCCGTACCCGAGGTATAGATCAGGCAGCAGACATCGCTCCGTTTTTGCCGCGCCACTCGTTCGGCAATATCGTCCGGCCGCCCTTCGCCTTCGTGTAATGCGTCTGCCCAACTCAACTCGCGGAACACCGCCCGTTGCGCCGTGGCCGGGTCCTCGATTGAGATGACGAATTTGATATCAGGCGATTCGATCGCCGCCGGCAGCAGCCGCTGCGCAAGGGCCGCCGTGGACACGATCACGCCCTTGGCCCCGCTATGGGTCAGGATATAGGCGTGGTCGGCGGTGGT
>CAWKOG010000015.1:0-377346 GCA_963851215.1 uncultured Alphaproteobacteria bacterium | reverse complement strand
CATATTGCTGGTTTCGTCGTCATCGTTGTTGCCGTGCTGGCATTGTTTCGGCCGAAGCTGATCCTCAATTCGAGTGGCGTCAGGAACCTCGTAGAGCATGAGAGGGTCCCTTTGTATGAGAGAACACGGCGCAAGTCGTCAGGTAAGCCTCGTGTTTATCGCAGAAAGACGTGCTCTGCAGCAAATGAACAATGGCGGCTTATGGTATTCCCACAATCTCGGCGATGTTCGATTTACCAACGATGGATGCGAATGGATCTCGGCCAGGACGGCAATTGGCGATGGGGCGACGAGCGCATTACTCAAGATCCACAGATAGAACAGTTGAATTGAATTTAGGCGACGCGCCGGCGCCGCAACGATGGATCAGACCTAGTCGTGAACGATGACGTTGAGAAGCGAGGTGTGCAGCTTCAAGGTGTTGCCTTTCCCTTAGCGAGGCCGATCGAAACTCCATTACGTGACCCCGTGCGCGCTGTCTCCGTTCAATTGATTACACAGTTGTTCGATTGCCGCGCGCCGCTCAATGACCAACCCCCTGATTCTCTTGCTTAACTAAACGAACATATTTCGTTGCACCCATAGTATAATATGGGGTGACTTGCCTGTGATGTGGAACTCAGACGATGGCACGAAAGAAAGTTCAACAATCCGCTGCCCAATCCTTCCTTGCATCCGTTGGGCCCGGCAAAACCGTCGCAAAATACCAACGCGAGCAGCCGATCTTCCGCCAGGGGGAGGCCGCCGATGCGGTTTTCTACATTGAGAAGGGCAAGGTCCAAATCACCGTTGTATCGGAGGAAGGCAAGGAACGAGTTGTTGCGATGCTGGAGCCGGGACGATTTCTTCGGCGAGGGATGCCTTACCGGCCAGCCTTTGCACCTAGCCACAGCGAGCGCGATGACAGAGTGTGCGATCGTCAGGATTGAGAAGAATACGATGGTACGCGTGCTTCGGGACGATCCGAAGTTCTCTCAGATGTTCATGGCATTCCTGCTGTCCCACAATGCCCAGATCGAAGCGGATCTGGTCGATCAGCTGTTCAATTCAAGCGAGAAGCGCCTGGCGCGGATACTCCTGATGCTTGCCAATTTTGGCAAGGACGGGAAGCTGGAGACCGTCATTGCCCCGATCAATCAGGAGATATTGGCGGCAAAGGTGGGGACGACCCGGTCCCGGGTCAACTCCTTCATGAACAAGTTCCGGAAGCTCGGCTTCATCGAATACAACGGCACTTTGAAGGTCCATACGTCGCTTCTCAACGTGATCGTTCACGACTAGCGCCGGATCCATCGTTGCGGCGCGAGTGCGTTGCACGTCTTCTGCACACTCCTCGAAGATCGCTGCCTGAATTGATGCACGCACGGACGTTCTGTGTGCAATTGTGAACTGCGCGTAGCATTCTGAACAGCTACGATTGCAATCTTACCAAAAGATTCGAATTAGAGCGATAAGCTTCCGGGCTGCCCTTGGTCGGCTTCAGAAGCCCAGGAGCGAGGTGTGCCATGCGTCATGTCATCATTCTTGCTGCGGCGGCCACCATTTCGCTCGCTGCGTTGATCGCGGCCGGACATGTTCAGGCCCATGGCGGCGGCTGGGTCTCCCGTACCGCCGACAGCACGGGCAATGCGGTGAGCGAGACTGCCAGCACCGTCGGTGATGCGGTTGAAAATTCGGGCCAAGCCACGGGGGAAGCAGTCGAGAGCGCCGGTGATGCTACCGGAACTGCAGTGGAAAACGGTGCTGAGGCGACCGGCGAGGCGGCAGAGACCGCGGCCGATGCCGCCGGCAATGCGGCCAACAGCGCCATTAACTGGACGAAGCGGGTGATCGAGTTGATCTTCTAAGCCCTCATTGCCTGCTCATGCAGGCGCGCATGGGTAACGGCGAGCACGCGAACGCCGGATTCCAGAGTTATCGGATTACCCTGCCAATCGGTCATGATGCCGCCGGCACATTCGATCATCGGCAAAGCCGCAAGGTAATCGTAGATCGACATTTTCGCATCGACCATCAAATGGGCGAAGCCCCTAAAGTAATCACACTCGCAACTCAGTAGCGGAGCTCTTCAAGTCAAACGGTTTGCACATGCGAAGTCCGCTTAGGGTCAAAGGCGAGCCGTATAAGCCAGGGCCGCGCTAAGTCCGCTTGCCCTCAATACCGGTGGTCCCGCTAGTGAACAGGGCTACGTCCGAGAAGTGCCAGACAGCGGACAAACGCAAGGCGCAAGATGTCGAGCTAGTCTACTGTCACTCCGGTACGCCAGCTTTGCGCATGCCGTCGATGATATGCGTCAGGCCTTTTGGGTTCTTATAGGTTGCGGTCGACAGACACTCAGCGATCGTCAATTCCGGCAGTCGATGTAACGCTGTAGAGATAATTTCCTCGCCGTCGCTAATCTTCCGGCCTGAGCATGGCACGCCCCGATGTATGCCGCAATCCACGGTGTATTTAATGTTGATCGCTCATAGGCGACTATTGCGTCATCATAGCGCTCTACTAGGTAGAGAGCGAGACCCCAGGTCGACCAATACCAAGCCGGCGCGAAAAAGGGATCGGTGCGTTTCGCTCTATCGAGCCACTCAATCGCTTCTTCGGGACGGCCGAGATAGATAAGCAGGTCCCCCATGTCAGTCATGTGCTCGGGGTTATTCGGATTTATCTCCAAGGCACGACGATTATACTTCTCCGCCAGATCAAACGATCCCCGCTGCAGATAGATTTTACCGAGAACAGAGTAACCCATGCTCTCATTTTCATCGAGGTCGACGGCCTTCCTGGCAAGTTCGAGGGCCTGGTCGAGGAGCGCTTCGGAGCGGTTACTGTCGTACTCCGCTTTTGTTTCGACCATTAGGGCCAGCAATGCATGAGCCAAACCATAGTTGGGGTCGAGATCGATGGCTTTCTGATACCATTGCGTTGCTTCTGAGTCGGGTTCACTCCACGGCAGGGCCCTGCCGCGAAGCACGCACTCATAGGCATCAAGGTTCGACGGCGATTTGCGCTTGGCAACTGCAACGCCGGCAGCTCGGACGCGACCGACAAGGGTGCCAACGAGTGTCTGCACGACGTTTTCCTGAACCGCAAAAACATCATTCGCTTCGCGGTCGTATCGTTCGGCCCAGATATGACCGCCTGAAACGGTGTCGATTAGCTGCGCGGTCACGCGGAGCCGCTCGCCGATGCGACGCACGCTGCCCTCCACCACATACCCAACGCCGAGGTCGCGTCCGGCCTGCTGCACATCGGTAGCTTTATCCCGATACTGGAAGGACGAATGCCGAGACAAGACTCGCAGCTCCTTCCAGCGCGACAACTCCGTGATGATATCCTCAGTGATGCCGTCACTGAAGTAGCCTTCTTCCGAATTCCCACTCATGTTGATGAAAGGAAGGACGGCGATAGAGGGCTTTTCGCTTGTAGGGTTCGGTGGCTTGATCGCAACGACCGGAGTGCTGGCGACCCGGTAGGCGCGAATTGGCTCGGCGATGTTTTTCAGGTTTTGCGCGCCGAGATCGTTGAAGCCTATTTTGATTTTGTTTTTGGTATGATCATAGGCGGTGCCGGAGACCAGGATGCCTCCCGGATCGGCGAGCGCTTCGAGGCGTGCCGCGATATTAATGCCGTCACCATACAGATCGCTGCCCTCGACTAGGACGTCGCCGAGATTGACTTCGATCCGCAAAACGATGTGGAGATCCTCGGGCTGATCGTCGTTGGTCGCCGCCATACCGTGCTGGAGATCGACGGCGCACTGCACGGCATTGACAGCGCTCGCGAACTCAATCAGCACACCGTCACCGGTGACCTTGAAGATGCGGCCCTGGTGTTTGGCGACAATCGGGTCCAGTACATCCCGTCGCCGGGACTTGAGAGCAGCGAGGGTGCCAGCGTCATCACGCTCCATGAGTTGGCCGTAGCCAACTACATCGGCGGCGAGGATCGCGGCGAGGCGGCGTTGGATGCGTTCTTCAGCCATTTGGCACGATTGCTTTCAGAGAAAGCAGCGCGCGTTATTGTACTGGCGCCCCTCGTAGGTGTCTATCGGGCGGCACTTCCGCATTGGGTCATAAGCGGCCGTATCAGCTGGCCCGCGTTACGTCGGCTTGGCCCTCAATAGCGGTCGACTCACAATGGCACGGGACTGTCGGCGATTTGCCGGAAACCGACCTCAGGGGATGCCCAAGAAATTCACTATCAATCCGGCAGGCCCGCATGCTTGAGCTAAGCCACCAGTCGCCGCAGGCACTCCGCCAGACCGGCGCTTCTGTATTCAAGTAGATCGCAATGCAATGAATTTCTCGATAGTGAACACCGCACCAGCCGACAAATCGAACCCCTAACGGGCCAGTCGACTCTTCCCGATAATGGCAAAGCGCAGCTTCGACGACACCCAATCGATGGCGCCGACGGTTATCAGGATCATGATGATCAGGAAGGCCACGCGCGGCCACTCGGCTTGCTGGATCTCGTTGGCCAGATAGAGGCCGATGCCGCCGGCGCCCACAATGCCGATGATCGTTGCCGAACGGGTGTTGGATTCGAAATAGTAGAGCACTTGGCTCGCCAGCACAGGGAACACCTGGGGCAGGATGCCGAACCAGATGCTGTGAAGCGCCGAGCCGCCGGCTGAGCGGACGCCCTCCACGGGCTTGCGATCCGACGCCTCGATCGCCTCGGAGAAAAGCTTGCCGAAGGTGCCGGTGTCGGACAGGGCGATGGCGAGTATGCCGGCGAAGGGGCCGAGGCCGACGACATTGATGAAGATCAGCGCCCAGATCAGCGTCTCCACGCCTCGGAGCGTGTCCAGGCTGCGGCGCGCCAGAAAATGCACAATGCGGTTGGCGATCACGTTCTTCGCCGCCAGCAGGCTCAACGGAAATCCGAGTATGGCGGCGATCAGAGTTCCCAGGAATGCAATGGCGATTGTCTCGGCGAGAGCCCCGAGATAGGTCATCAGCATAGGCCCAGGCGACGGCGGAATCATCAGGCCGATCACCAGTCCAAGCCGGTCGATGCCATCGAGAAGCAGCGTAAAGCTGAAGCCGATGCGGTCGAGTCCAAAGATCGCGATGCCCGCCGACAGCAGGACAAGGCCGGCGCTCAGCAACCGCCGGCGCGGCGACGGCCGGATCATCAGGGGATAGCGTGCCTCTATCTCGGCCCGACGCGACAGCGCATTGTCTCTGATGGCCGAGGTCATGGCTTCTCCATGGAACCGATGAGGCGATGCCGCAGCGCCTCCGTCAGCATGTCGATGACGATGACCGTGGCGATGACGATCAGCAGGATGGCGCTGACGTCGGCATAGTAGAACTGACGGATGGAGGCCATCAGCTCCTTGCCGATACCGCCGGCGCCGACGAAGCCGAGCACCGATGCGCCGCGAACATTGATCTCAAACCGGAGCAACGCATAGGAGGCAAAACCCGGGAGCACCTGGGGCAGCGCGGCATAGCGCACCGACTCCAGCCAGCTTGCGCCGCAGGCCGTTGCGCCTTCCACCGGTTTCATATCGATGTTCTCGACCACTTCGGCGAACAGCTTGCCCAGTGCGCCCATGGTGTGGATGGCGATGGCGATGACTTCCGGCAGCGGCCCCAGACCGAAGGCAAAGACGAAAATCAGCGCGTACACGATTTCCGGCACGGTGCGGCACAATTCGAGGAAACGCCGTACGGAGATGCGCAGCAGATGGGAGCGCACCAGATTTGCCGAGGCGAGGAAGCTTAGTGCGAAGGCGCCGAGGGCTCCGAAAAGCGTGCCGAGATAGGCAATCAACAGCGTGTCCAGCAGCAGGCCCAGCCATTTCCGCCAGCCCCAGAACCACTCAGACAAATCGGCGCCGAGCGTCGGCCAGCGCAGCACCGGGATGATGTCGGAGATATAGCTGGTGAAACGCGGCAGGCCGGCGACGAACTTCGCGATGTCCACTTCCCCGGCATACCCGGCGGTCATGATCCCGGCGATAAGTCCGGCGCCGATCAGGAGAACGCGGCGGCGCTTGGCGGCGGCGGCGTCCCGATAGGCCGCGTTCCAGCAGCTCGAGCCGGCGGCTCAGGCAGCGAGATAACGATGCGGGATGCGGCGGCGAGCACGGGGAAACCTGGAAAGAGTAGGTAGCCGCGAGGCCGCAGTATATGCGGCCCCGCGATCCTGCTGTTGATCAGCTGCTCTTGCGCTGGGTTTCCAGCCACTCGTTCAGCTTAACGAAGTCCTCATAGTCCTTGTGGGTAACGGGCGAGAAGCCCTTGTCCTTGCCGTCGGACAGCTTGGCGAAGGCATCCGGCGCCTTCTGCGGCGCTTCGACGAACGCCTTCTTGATGGCGGCCTTCAGATCCTCGGGCATGTCGTTCAGATAGGCATAGGGCGAGCCGGCCAGCAGCGGCGACTTCCAGACAATGCGGAAGTCTTCGTAGGTCATCGGCCCGCCGTCGGCCTTCTTCAGCATGCCTTTGTTCAACATGCGTGTCAGGTTCGAATCGACATCGGAGTTCCACCAGTTCACAGCCGCGTCGACAGTTCCCTGGGTCAGGGCGATCACGGCGTTCTCGTGGCTGCCCGTTACTTGGGCTTTGGCAAAGTACTTCTCGACCGGCTTGCCTTCGGATTGCAGATAAAAGCTCGGCGCTTTGAAACCGGAAGTGGACTCGACATCGACCATGCCGAGGTTCTTCCCCTTCAGATCGTCGATGGATTTGTACATGCTGTCGGCCATGACATACATGACCGAGTGATAGCCGATGGAATCGTCCTGGTTGATCGTGGTGACGAAGGCTTCGACATTGCCGTCCGAGACCGTATAAGCCTTCGCATAGGAGCCCGGGCCATAGTAGCCGATCTGGATCTGCTTGTTCTTCATGCCTTCGATGACGGCCGTGTAGTCATTGGCCACGCGCATCGTTACCTTCACGCCGAGCTCGTTCGAAAGATACTCGGCAAACGGCGCGTAGCGGTCGACGACCCCGGCGGCGTTCTCCGAGGGGACGACGGCGAAGACCAGTTCGGGATACTCGGATTTCCAGTCAGCGGCCTGAACATCCATGGCGGTCAGGCCGAGCAATGCACCGGCGGCTACGCCGATCAGGGTACGACGGTTCAGCATATTCTCCTCCTTGTCATTGGGATACGCATCTCAGCAGCAGCTGCCGCCCATGGCTGGGCGGTTCAGGCGGCGGCCGGTTGAGCCTGGGGTATGAAATCGAACTCTCGCGCGGCGGCGGCCGGCATCACCTCGTTTGCTTCGAGGCCGTAAAGCTCCCGCGCAACGCTGTCGGTCAGCGCCTCCGGCGCATCGTCGAACACCACTCTTCCCGCGGCCATGCCGACCAGGCGGTCGCAATAATTGCGGGCGATGTCCAGGGAATGCAGGTTGCAGAGCACAGTGATGCCGAAATGCTTGTTGATACGCTGCAGCGCATCCATCACCAGCTTGCTGTTGCGGGGGTCGAGCGAGGCGACGGGTTCGTCGGCCAGGATGATGCTCGGCTCCTGCACCAGGGCGCGGCAGATCGCCACGCGCTGCTGCTGGCCGCCGGAAAGCGCGTCGGCTCGCTGCGCGGCGAAACTGGCCATATCGAATTGCTCCAGCGCCGCCAGCGCCATGGCGCGATCGTCGCGGGACCAGGCGCCCACCAAGGCGCGGGGCGTCGAGACCTGATTGACGCGGCCGATGAGCACATTGGTCAGCACATCGAGCCGGTCCATGAGGTTGAACTGCTGGAAAATCATGGCGCAGCGCGCGCGCCAAGATCGGAGATCGGCCCCCTTCAGGGCGGTCACGTTGGCTCCGTTGAAGACGATCTCGCCGGAGGTCGGTTCGATCAGCCTGTTGATAAGTCGCAGGAGCGTCGATTTTCCGGCGCCGGACCGGCCGATGATTCCCACCAATTGGCCAGGCGGTATTGAGAGATTCGCGTCGCCGACGGCGCGGTTGGCGCCGAACATCTTGGTAAGTCCGCGGATTTCCAGCATATGCGCCCTGCCGCCCCGAAAGTTGCGCCAGCTGCCTTCTTACAGGGAGTTCGTCATGGTTTTGCGACGCGTCGGTGACGCTCCCATGACGGCGGGGGATCAATCGGCCATAGGTCGAGTCGACATGCGCCGGGTCCAGAGGGCTAGCCTGCCCGTCCAACCCGTCCGCGGAGATCGGCACATGTCGGCAGAAGAGATTCTGGCGCTCTTTGAATCGAAAGCGGCGCGCGCTTATGGGCTGTCGGGCGTGTCGCAGCTCGAGCATGCGCTGCAGGCTGCGGCGCTGGCACAAAGCATCCGGCGCTTCGAACGAGCTGATCGTCGCTGCGCTGCTGCACGATATCGGACATCTCGTCCATGATCTCGGCGAAGCGCCCGCCGACGGGGCCTCGATGACCGGCATGAAAGCCTGGGCTCCGCCTACCTATCGCAACTGTTCCCTATGGCGGTGAGCGAACCTGTGCGGCTGCATGTGCCGGCAAAGCGCTATCTCGTTGCCGCGGAAGATACCTATGGCGCACGTCTTTCAGCGGATTCCATCCGCAGCCTTGCGCTGCAGGGCGGGCCGATGAGTGCGGCCGAACAGGAGAAGTTCCGCGGTGAGCCGTTTTGGCGGGACGCAGTGGCGCTGCGCCGATTCGACGAGGACGCGAAAGTGCCGGGGGCCGGTACGCCAACACTTCGGGATTTCCTGCCGCTCATCGAATCTTGCGTGAACAGCCAGGGCACTGTGGCGGCCTGATGCCTGTGGTCAGCGAGTCGGGGCCGCCTCCGGCTGAAACGGGATAGACGGCGACTGAAGGGCTCTTGATCGATTCCGAGTTCCTGAGCTGACGCAACAGCGCCACGAAGGCTTCGCCGGCGGCAGACAGACGGCCGTTGTTGTCGATAACAACCAGTGACGGATGATCGGGCGGATCATGGCCGCCCGGGTCAGGCGATCGGCGCGGGCCGGGGCATCTTCCCGATCGCGGGTCCGCAAACGATCGCGCAGCAGTGCCGGATCGACATGGACGAGCACCGGCATGAGATCCGGATAGCGAGTGTATGCCTGCGGAAAATGGGCGCGCGAGCCATTGGCGACGACCACAAGCCCGGCCTCCATCCAGCTATCGATCTCGCGGCCGAGACCGTAGTCGTTGCCGTGGCTGCGCCAGCTGAGAGCAAAGCAGCCGGCGTTGCGCCGGGCCAGGAATTCCGCGGGCGCAAGCTCCACGTGATTCTCGCCGCCGGCCGCGGCCGGGCGGGTGATGTAGCGGTGGGCGAAGGCGACATGCGGAAGGCCGCCATGGCGAGCCCGCGCATAGCCGATCACGCTGTCCTTGCCTGAGCCTGAAGGACCCATGACATAGACGAATCGGCCGCGGGACGATGCGGACATTGCGGACAGCCTAGGCAGGCACCGGAGAGAGCGGTATCCGCTCGAGGAGTGTAAACGGCTCCTCCAGGTCCGGCTGCATGAACAGGCAGAGGTCCACCGCCGGCAGCGGTTCGCGGCAAGCCGCCGCGAACCAATCCGCCAACAGCCGCGACCGCGCGCTGACGCTCCGCCGGATCGGCAATCCCGCCGGTCAGTGTCAAATGAAAGCGGAACTCGTCGAGAACATAGGGATAGCCCCAACGCTGGAGCAGCAGAAGCTGCCGCTCCGTCAGCCGGTCCATCCGGCGGCGCGCCAGCTCTGCATCGGTAGGCGGCGCCCGGAATGCATCCAGCTCGATGACACAATCATCCGCCAATGCCGTCAGTGCGTCGCAGGGATCGGCTGGAACGAGCGCAAGAAAGTCGCCTATCTCGGTCAGTTCGAGCTTGCGGCAGCACGAAACCCGACGTGGCCTGCGCCAGCTCCACCAAGGCGGCACGCAATTCATCGAGACTTCGGCCTGGAGCAAGGGCAAAGGGCGGCTTCAGCGTGCCATGAAATCCATAGCGGCGCGGCGCCGCGGTGATCGTGCGCCACCAATCCACGGCGCCATTGATGCAGGGCGGCGGCGGCAGTTCGGCGCCGGTTTCGGCATCGCGGCCCAGCCATTCGCGCCCCAGCGCCGCCAGCGCGCTTGATGGCGCGGGCGCGAAGTAAACCGCATAGCGGGCTGGCATCAGATGATCCGGTTGCCCTGCCGCCAGGCCGCCCGGACGACCGGAACATCGCCGGCGAGGCGCACCCGGATCAGGTCGGCGCGTTTGCCGACTGCGATCTCGCCGCGATCCTCCAATCCGACCATGCTCGCCGGCGTGCGGCTTACCATGGCGATCGTGCCGGGCAATTCGATGCCGTGTCGTTGATGAAGCGCGAACGCGCTATGCAGCAGACTGGCCGGCACATAGTCCGACGAAAGGGCATCGACCAGACCGGCCGTCGACAGCTCCTCGGTCGAGATGTTCCCGGAATGGGAGCCGCCACGCACCAGATTGGGGGCGCCCATAATGACGGTCATGCCGTTCCGCCGCGCCAGATCGGCGGCCTCGCGGCTGGTGGGAAATTCGGCGATTGTGATGCCGTCAGCCACCGCCTCGGAGATATGTTCGGCCGTCGTGTCATCGTGACTGGCGAGCGGAATGCCGATTTGACGGCTGCGCTCGACGATCGTCTGGCGGTGCCGCCCCGAATGTTCCTGCATGCGCTGCTGCCGCTTCGCCACTTCGGCCTTGAGTTCGGTGTCGGACCAGCCCTTGTTGCTATGGTATTGGCGGAACTTATCGATATCGCGTCCATTGCCGCTGGCCCGGGGTGTGATCCATTACCGATACAAGGCGCAGTTCGGGCTCATCGACAAAGCGGTCGAACAGATCGATGACCGACGCATCCGCCAGTTCGCAGCGCAAATGCAGCATATGTTCGGCCCGCAGGATGTCAGCCTTGCGGGCCTCGCGCAGCGCCTGAACCGAACCCTCGAGCATGGCGCGGCGATTGCCCTTGCTGTCGAAATCGCCGAGGCAGATGGCGTCGAAGACGGTGGTGATGCCGGCGGCGGCAACCTGGCCGTCATGGGCAAGTACCGCCGCCAAGGCAGACGGCCACATTACGCCGGGGCGCGGTTCGAGGTGCTTCTCCAGATTGTCGGTATGCAGCTCCACCAGGCCGGGCAGAAGATAGTCGCCCTCAAGGTCGACGACTTCCGGGCCGGTCGCGGCGCCGTCTACAGCCTGAATGACGCCATCCCCGGTCTGGACGCTTGCTTCGGCCACCTGATCGGAAAAGACGATGCGGCCATTGGTGAAATTGAGCCAGTTGCTCATGCAGCCCGCCGATTCGATGTGACGTCATAGCGGCGATCGGCCACGGCATCGCGCACCGCCTCATCGTGGAAGATGCCGATGATGACCGCCCCACCCTTCTTACGTTCGCGTATCATATCGACAACAGTTTGCCGATTCATGTCATCCAGGGCGGCCGTCGGCTCGTCGAGCAGCAGCACGGGGTAGTCGATGACAAAGCCGCGGGCGATATTGATCCGCTGTTGCTCTCCGCCCGAGAAGGTTGCCGGCGCCAGGGACCATAGCGCCTCCGGGATCCTGAGGCGCTCCAGCAGACCGGCGGCCCGGCGATGGGCCGCCGCCTCGCTTTCGCCGAGCGCAATCAGCGGCTCGGCAACGATGTCGAGCGACGGCACGCGGGGCACGACCCGCAGGAACTGGCTGACGTAGCCGATGGTATGGCGGCGCAAATCCAGGATCGCACGGGGCGGCGCCGTTGCGAGATCGACAAAACTGCCGTCATGGCGCACCAGCAGCGATCCAGCGCTGGCCAGGTAGTTGCCATAGAGACAACGGAGGATCGTGGATTTGCCGATGCCGGACGGGCCAACCAGGGCAACGCATTCTCCGCGGCTGACGACGAGGTCGAAGTCGCGCAGCACGCGGATCTCCGCGCCGCCCTGGTTGTGCAGGACGAAGCGCTTGGCCAGGCCGCGGACCGCCACCATGGCGTCGGCGGGCATTGTGAAATCGGACAAGGCGGTCCTCCTAAAGCACCGAAGAGACAAGAAGCTGCGTATAGGCGTGCTGCGGATCGTCGAGGACCTGGTCCGTCAGCCCCGACTCCACCACGCGGCCGCCCTGCATGACCATGAGCCGATGGGCCAGCAGCCTCACCACATGCAAATCATGGGTCACGACGACAGCGGCCAGCTTGAAACCGGTCACCAGGCGCCGCAGCAAGTCCAGCAACCGCGCTTGCACGGAGACATCGAGGCTGCCCGTCGGTTCATCCATGAAAACCAGCCGCGGACCCGTGACCAGATTGCGGGCGATCTGCAGCCGCTGCTGCATTCCGCCGGAGAACGTGGCCGGAAGGTCGTCAATTCTGTCGAGGTCGATCTCCACCCGGTGCAGCCAATCCTCGGCGCGGCCGCGGATATTGCCATAGTGGCGATCGCCCACGGCCATCAGGCGCTCGCCGATATTGCCGCCGGCGGAAACGGCCATGCGCAATCCGTCGGCCGCGTTCTGATGCACGATGCCCCAGTCGGTGCGCAGCAACATCCGCCGCCCGGCTTCCGACAAGGCATACACATCGACCAGGTCGCCGAGCCGGTCGCCATAGGCAACCCGGCCGCCGCTGGGGCGCGAGCTGGCCCGACAGGCAGCGCAGAAGAGTCGTCTTGCCGGCGCCGGATTCGCCGACAATTCCCAGCACCTCCCCCGGCCATAGTTCGAAGTCGACGCCGGAAACCGCCACGCGCCGGCCAAATCTGTGGGAGAGGTCCGTAACCCTGAGGATGGGCTGTTCGCTCAAGCTGCGCCCTCCCCATTGGCGGCCTCGCGACGGCGCTCGCAATAATTCGAGTCGGAGCAGACGAAAACGCGCTTGCCCTGGTCGTCGACGATCATCTCGTCCAGGAAGCTATCCGCCGCACCGCAGAGCGCACAGCTTTCGTCCCAGGATTGCACCGTGAAGGGATGGTCGTCGAAATCCAGGCTCTTCACCGGCGTATGCGGCGGCACCGCGTAGATGCGCCGCTCGCGGCCGGCGCCGAAGAGTTGCAGGGCCGGGCTGCGGTCCATCTTCGGATTGTCGAACTTCGGGATCGGGCTCGGCGCCATGATATAGCGGCCATTGACGCGGACCGGATAGTTGTAGGACTTGGCGATCACGCCATGGCGGGCGATGTCCTCATAGAGGCTCACATGCATGGCGCCGTATTCCTGCAACGCGTGCATCTTGCGGGTCTCGGTTTCCCGCGGCTCCAGCCAGCGCAATGGCTCCGGAGTCGGCACCTGATAGACCAGGATCTGCCCGGCCTGCAGCGGCGCTTCCGGCACGCGATGGCGCGTCTGAATGACGGTCGCGTCTTCTGTGCGCTCCGTGGTTGCCACGCCGGCTGTGCGCCGGAAGAAGCGGCGGATGCTGACCGCATTGGTCGTGTCGTCGGCGCCCTGGTCGATTACTTTCAACACATCGTCCGGCCCGATGATGCTGGCGGTCACCTGGATGCCGCCGGTGCCCCAGCCATAAGGCAGCGGCATTTCCCGCGAGCCGAATGGCACCTGATAGCCGGGAATCGCCACTGCCTTCAGCAAGGCGCGGCGGATCATGCGCTTGGTCTGTTCGTCCAGATACGCGAAATTGTAACCGCCGGT
Organism: uncultured Alphaproteobacteria bacterium; assembly: GCA_963851215.1. GTDB lineage: Bacteria > Pseudomonadota > Alphaproteobacteria > Dongiales > Dongiaceae > DATKFM01. The sequence goes on along the minus strand of CAWKOG010000015.1, from coordinate 363,791 downwards.
GTTGGCAGGCGCGGCGACGCCTGCGGCGTTTGCTTCATCGAGTGGACTCATTCGGCTGCGTCCCTGATTGCCGCTGACGGCGAGCCTTGCGCCGCCCGGCGCAAGCTGCGAACTAGCTGCAGTTCCGACTGGAAATCGATGTAGTGCGGCAGCTTAAGATGCTCGACGAAGCCAGTGGCCTGCACGTTGTCGCAATGGGACAGGACGAACTCCTGGTCCTGCGCCGGTGCGGATACGGTCTCGCCCAGCTCTTCGGCGCGCAACGCGCGATCCACCAGCGCCATGGACATGGCCTTGCGTTCGCCATGGCCGAACACCAGACCGTAGCCGCGGGTGAATTGCGGCGGCTCCGTCGCCGAGCCGGTGAACTGATTGACCAGTTCGCATTCGGTCACGCGGATGTCGCCGAGTTCGATGGCAAAGCCGAGCTCCGGCGGCTCGAACTCCACCGTGACCTCGCCGACGCGGATCTCGCCGGCAAAAGGATGGTTGCTGCCGTAGCCGCGCTGGGTGGAGTAGCCGAGCGCCAGCAGAAATCCTTCGTCTCCGCGCGCCAGGCATTGCAGCCGGATGTCGCGTCCGGCGGGGAACTCGAGGGAGTCGCGGGTGACGTCGCCTATCTCTTCACCCTGCGAACTGCTCGGCGGTTCGATCAGTCCCTCCGCATCCAGGAGTTCGAGGACGCGCGGCATCGAGTCCGCAAGGCCTTCATCGGCCTGCCGCGCCGGCGACGGTTCGGCGCCTTCGAAATCCAGCAGCCGGTGGGTGTAGTCGAAAGTGGGGCCGAGAATCTGCCCGCCTGGAATATCCTTGAAGGTGGCGGAGATGCGGCGCTCCAGCGCCATGCGGCCGGTATCGACCGGCGCCGACATGCCAAAGCGCGGCAGCGTCGTGCGATAGGCGCGCAACAGGAAGATCGCCTCGATCAGATCTCCCCTCGCCTGCTTGATCGCCAGCGCCGCCAGCTCCGGATCGTAGAGCGAGCCTTCCGCCATCGCGCGGTCGGTGGCGTGGCTCAGCTGCCCGGCAATCTGCGCCAGGGTGAGTTCGGGCACCGCGGGATCGCCCCGCCGGGCCTCGGCCAGCCAGCCATGGGCGTTGTCGATGGCCTGTTCTCCACCCTTCAATGCGACATACATGGCTAGATCCTCACGGATGTGGTGCGCGGCAGGCCGCAAAGCCGGGAACCGCAGGTGAAGAAGACATCGACGCCACGGGGAAACGCGGCGTTGTTTGCCGGCCAGGCGCGCCAGAAACCGGCATCGAGCCCGTCGACGCCGAGCCTGGTCACATCGGCAATTCCAGGACCCGAAAGCCGCAGCGGGCCGTCATCGGCGAGTTGGTCTACCTGGAGGATGAGCGTTGCCGAGTCATCGGGATATTCGTCCGTCCCCTGTCGATAGTGAGCGAGCGGCGGCAAGGCGCGCAGATCGGCATGAAACGCGAATTGCGCGTCGCCAAAGGCCGGTGCCATAGGCGCACCGCAATGGAAGCGGAGATAGTTCGCAGCGGCTCGCAGCCTGGCGTCCAGCCACAGCGGTGTCTCGTGATCCAGCAGCGTGAGGCCGAGCGCAGCCGTGGCGACGTCAAGCGGCGGCGGCGCTTCCAGCTTGAGGTCGACCTCGACGATGCGCCCAGGATGGGCCAGGGCCGTCAGAGCGGCGCGGAACGTTTGCTGTGCCGCAAACACCGGCTCGGCGAACCCGGCGGCCAGCGTCATGTCGGTTGCTGTCTGTATCATCGGTTCACCGGGCTCGTACCAGACCAAGGAAATCCACGCGCGTGGCCGCGGCCTTGCGGCTGGTGGCCACCCGCCGCGCCGCGATCTTCGCGGCCAGCGGCTCGATCAGATTCCTCTGGAGCTGCTTTGCGGCGGCGGTCTGCAACAGCGCATCGAACAAGGCCGCCAACTCCGCCTTGCGGAGATCCCGCCCGGCCGCATAGGCATGGCCGACAGTGCCGTCGCCGAGCTGCACGCTGCAGCGGGCCACGGTCATCTCGCCGAGATTGAAGGCCTGTCCAGTGCCGCCGGCGCGGCCGCGCAGCATCACAAGGCCGCATTCGGCCTTGCGCAGCTGGCGATAGGCGGGCCGTTCGGCCAGCCCGTTCCAGGCCTGCTCAAGCGTTGCGCGATCGGCGCGCGCCAGGACGCCCATCCAGCGGCGGCGCGAATCCGTCAGGTCATCAGGCATGTCGTTTCGTTCATTCATGGCGTGCCTAGTTCTTACCCGACTGTGATGCTCCGCCAATCGACCTTGGCGAAAATTGGTCTAGACATCCGCATGTTTGTTCCGTAATGACGATGGCAGCGGAGGCGGCGATGACGGAACGAACCAACGGCGTGGCGTTGTGGCACAAGATCGAAACCACGCTAGCGGCGGAAATCGCCGCCGGCCTGTTCAAGCCGGGGGACCGCCTGCCGACGGAGGCGGAGCTGGCGCGCCGTTTTGCCGTGAACAGGCACACCCTACGCCGCGCCATGGCGGCGCTCGCCGATGCCGGACGTGTGCGCATCGAACAAGGCCGCGGCACGTTCGTTCAGGAAAATGTCATCGAGTATCCGGTCAGCCGGCGCACGCGCTTCTCGGAAGTGCTGACGGCGCAGCACTACCATCCCCGCGGCGAGCTGCTGCGCGCCGTGGACCTGCCTGCCAGTACCGAGGTCGCGCGCGGCCTCAAGATCCGCGGCGGACAGCGTATCATCGTGCTGGAAATCGTCGGTCACGCGGACAGCCGGCCCATCAGCCTGGTCAGCCACTATTTTCCCCGCAGCTCGGTTCGATGGTCTGATCGACAGCTACAGGGCCACCCGCTCCATTACCGCGGCACTGGCGCGCCATGGGGTGGCTGACTATGTCCGGCTGGAAACGCGCGCGACGGCTCGCATGCCCGACGAAATCGAGGCCCGTATTCTGAAGCAGTCGCCGCGCCTGCCAATTCTGGTGACCGAGAGCATCAATGTCGATACCGAGGGCCGGCATATCGAGTTCAGCATCGGCCGGTTCGCCAGCGAGCGCGTGCAGATCGTCTTCAAGCCGTGAGGCGGCGTCCGTCACCGGCTGCGCTCCGCCAGCAGATGCCAATGCCAGGAGCCGGGCTTGCGGTGCTCGACTTCGGCAAGGCTTAGGACGTCGAAGGCGTCAAAGAGCTCCGTGACGCCGCGCGCATCGCAGTAGAAATGCGGATGCCCTTTGTCGTCGTCGCCATCCACCACGAAGGTGTCCGGCGCAATTTCGCGGCCGCGGCGATAGTTGACGTTGCGCTTGGTCAGCATGGTTCCGAGATAGAGCCCGCCGGGGCGCAGGACGCGCTGCACTTCGGCAATCGTCTGGCGCACGACCGGTGGCGCGCCGTGATAGACCACGTTCCAGGAGACCACGAGGTCGAAGCTTCCTGGTTCGTAGGGCAGCTCGGTCATGAGTCCCTGCCGCCAGCGCACAGTCAGGCCCTGGGACTTGGCATTCTCTGCTGAGAAGCCGATGCCGCTCGGGCTGCCGTCGATCGCGTCGACATCGATCCCCTGGGCAGCCAGGTACAAAGCATGCCGGCCGACACCGCAGCCGAGGTCGAGTGCCTGACGGACCTGCCGCGTCTTAAGCCTCGGCAGGAGATCGACCAGATCGTCCTCGGGCACTTGCCATTCGGCCCTGTCCCCGGGATTCTGCCACCGTTCGTCCCAGGCGAGGTGCGCGGTGGCGGTGGCGTGTACTTCGGATTGCGGCATGTCCAACCTCAGATGATGTGTCGGCGCAGCAAAGCGCTGGCCTGCTCAACGGCGACAACCAGGATGAAGACGCAGAGGATCATCGTGGCGGCCTGGTCATAGTCGAAGAGATCCATCGCCACTTTCAGCTCGATGCCAATTCCGCCGGCGCCGACCAGGCCGAGAACGACGGAGGAGCGGGTCGCCTTTTCCAGGCTGAACAGCGAGGTATTGATGAATGACGGGAACGCCGCCGGCACGACGCGCACAGCAGATCTTGCCCAGGCGCGTGGCGCCGAGCGCGGTCAGCGCCTCCTGCGGCCCCTTGTCCGCCTCTTCCATAGACTCGGCGAAGAAGCGGCCGCAGAACCCCATCGTGTCGACCATCAGGGCGAGGGCGCCGGCGAAAGGACCGAGTCCAACCGCAACGACGAAGATAAGCGCCCAAATCAGATCCGGCACCGTCCGGAACAGGGAGATGACGGCGCGAGCGACGTGATAGGCGACAATATGCGGCGTCTGACTGCGGGCCGCGAGGACGGCCAGAGGCAGGCTGAACAGCACGCCGAAGGCTGTGCCGACGACCGCCATCTGAAAGGTCTCCAGCAGCGACAACAGGATTGGACCGATACGGGTCAGATTCGGCGGGAACATCTGGCCGAGCATTCGCCCAATGCTCGGTATCCCTTCGACAAGCTCGCCTAGCGAGATGTCGACGCCATCAATCGACGCAATCAGGAACGCGGCAACCGCAACATAGAGAACGAATCGCAGCGGACCGGGCCACGCAAAGCGGGGCGGCAGGAGGCCGTCGATTCGCGACAGAGTTGAAGCATTGGCGCCACGGTCAGCCATAGAGCTGTCGCAACTCCTCAAGCTCGCAGCGCTGCGCAGGCTCGTCCAACGCAATCCTGCCGTTCCGAAGTCCGACAATCCGATCGGCATAGGTCGCGGTGTGCGCGAGGTTGTGGGACGTGAACAGCAGCGTGGTGCGGCGGCGTGCGCATCAGGCTGACGAACAGCTCCATGACCTCTTCGCCCGCGTTGGGATCGAGGCTGGCCACCGGTTCGTCCGCGAGTACGAGTTCCGGTTCCTGCATCAGCATACGGGCGATCGCGACCCGCTGCGATTGGCCGCCTGACAGCGAATCAGCCCTTTGATGCGCCAAGTCCGCTAGACCGACCTGATCCAGGCAGTGCAGAGCCGCTTCCCGGATCGCGCGCGGCGCCAGGCTCTGCAACCAGTAGCGGGGACCCGCGCGGCGGGCCTGCGCACCCTGCAACACGTTGGTCAACGCCGACAGGCGCGGCACGAGATTGTGCCGTTGGAATACGAAACCGACTCGGGCCCGCAGCTTTCGCAGGGCCGTGGCGCCGAGGCGGTCCAGCTCGGTATCGAGCAGGCGCACGCTGCCGCCATCGGGCATGCACAAGCGCAGGCAACAGCGCAGAAAGGTCGACTTGCCCGTGCCATTGGCGCCGATCAGGGCCACCGACTGGCCGTGAAAGAGCGTAAAATCCACTCCCGCGAGTACCCGTCCCCGGGTCGGAAAGCTCTTAACCAGGCCGCGTACCTCCAACTCCTTGCGCCGCGAGAGCGGGGTCACCTCGGCAACGGCTGGCGGCGTTGCGTCGGTTGCGGAAATAGCGGCCGCGTCGGCGGAGCGCCGCGCGGCCGCTGAAGAGAGTTCTGCGAGGCTCATCAGTTGCCGACGAATTCGGCATATTTCGGCTGGCCGATCGTCGCGTACATCGAGCGGACATAGTCGTACTCGGCGTCGGTGATGTTCGGCAGGAACTTCATGCCCAGATACTTCTGATTGTCGTCGCCGACCAGGATCGCGTCCACGAGCTCCTTGCTATGGCTGGTGAATGCGCCGCGCACTTTTTCGATGATCTGCGGATCCACATTCTTGCCGGCCATCAGCACGTCGTTCGGCAGGTCCGGGCCGCGGCCGATGACGCGAAATGCGCCGGGCTCCAGCTCTGTCTCCTTGCCGCGGATGCTGACGAACCTGCCGCTGTTCATGCCGATGGCGTCAACGTCGCGCTTCTTGAGCGCCTCCCAAGCCACATTGGCGGCGACGTGCATGACCTTCACGTCATCGCGTCGGGTTCAAGCCGTAGTCGGCCAGGACCTGCGCTGGCGCCAGATGGTTGGACGTCGAACCGATATCGCCGAGCGCGATCGTCTTGCCCTTGAGGTCCATCACGCTATCGATGCCGCTGTCGGCCAGCACAATGATCGCCGAGAAGTAGTCCGGCCGGGAAAAGCCGACGATGGGCTGAGCATCCGTCCGCTTGCGCATCACCACATATTCGGCCGGTCCGGTAAGCACGAAGTCGACCTTTCTCCGCGGCCAATGCTTCAACCGCCGCCGTGCGGCTGGTGACGGGATAGAACTCGTACTCAAGTCCCGTTGCCTCCGTGAGAACTTCCTTGAATTTGCCGAACTCGGCCTGCAGCTGCTCCAGGCCAGCAAGGTCGGTGATCGCCAGCCGGACCGGGTCCGCCGAAGCGGTTCCCGCGCTCAACCCAAAGAGAACGGCGCCGATAGCGCCCAGAAAACGAGTTAGCTTCATGGTTGTCGACTCCTCCATTAGTGGCCCGGTCCCTGAGACTACGGAGCGGACAATTGCCCACCGCGACGAATAGTCTCGCGCCATGACGCTGCGGTGACGGAGGAGTGACAGTTGCAGGAACAGGTTTCCTTGCGGCGCGCATCGGTTCCATGGAGATTTCGTTGTACCGGCGCGATCTAGCGAAGCAGGTGAACCGCCGAATTGATGGATGATCGCGCGCAATCATCCAGGCCGCGGCGTCAAATCACTGTCACGTCAAGCTGATAGCTAAGTGCCAGGTTCGACAACAATGGTTAGGGCTCGCGATGCTATCGATCGAAAATGCGCGTATTCTTCATGCTGATGGCGCCATTGAGCGCGGCAGCCTTGCCATAGAAGACGAACTCATTGCTGGCATCGATTGCGAGGGCTCGAGCGCTCAGCGATTCGACGCCGGCGGCCTGCTTCTGCTTCCGGGCATCGTCGACATTCATGGCGATGCCTTTGAGCGCCAGATCATGCCGCGGCCCGGCGTGCAAGTGCCGCTGGAGATTGCGCTCTTCGATACCGATCGGCAGATGATTGCCAATGGCATCACGACGGCGTTCCATGGAATCACCTGCTCATGGGAGCCGGGGCTACGGGGAATTCAGGCCTGCCGCGATTTCCTGTCGGCCCTCGAGGAGATCAGGCCCAGACTGGCCTGCGACACGCGTACCCATCTGCGGTTCGAGACCTTCAACCTCGACGCCGTCGAGGAAGCACGCCTCTGGATCGACGACGGCAGGATCGGCATCCTCGCCTTCAATGATCATATGCCGGAAATCCATGCCCGCCGGCACGATCCAATCAAGTCCAGCAGGTATCTCGAACGAACCGGGTTGAATCACAGTGCATTTGTCGACCTTGTCGAGCGTATGTATGGGCGGGGCGGCGAGGTAGATGATGCCGTCGCGCTGCTTGCCAGCACCGCCCGGGCGCGCGAGGTGCCGCTAATGTCCCATGATGATCCGGACGGCGACACACGCCGGCACTATGCAAACTTGGGCTGCCGCATCGCCGATTTCCCGAAGTCTATTGACGCAGCTGAGACGGCCCGGGCCCTGGGCCATGAGACTGTCATGGGTGCGCCGAACATCATGCGGGGCGGCAGCCACCTCGGCGGGATCTGCGCAACAACGCTAGTCAAATCCGGCTTATGCCGAATTCTGGCCTCCGACTACTACTATCCATCGCAGCTCGTGGCGGCGTTCCGTTTGGCGAATGCCGGCGTCGCTGATCTCGCCGAGTCCTGGCGGCTGGTGTCGAACAATCCCGCCCTTGCCGTCGGATTGAATGATCGCGGCGAGATTTCTCCGGGGAAGCGCGCTGATCTGATTCTTGTGGATGACCGTTCGCCCGGCCATCCGCAAGTCATCGCCGTCGTTGCCGCCGGCCGAGTTGCGCAATTGAGCAACGGTCTAGCGACTCACTAGCGCTCAGCGACTACTTCGTAAGGACGCCAGGCACGCCGGCACTGATTGTCAGCTCCCGGTACCGCTCGCGATACTTAGCGCGGCCGTCGCGCGTTGGCGGACGGCATCTGCTCGAATTCCAGACCTATGATTTCCATGCATAGCACAGCGCAATTCGCCACTAGCGGACGTCCCTGACACGGAGTATTCGAACAGTAAAGTGCAAGACCCAAACAGCGTATCGACAGAAAAATCGCCGCAAGTGTTTGCACTTGCGGCGGATGGGTAAAAGCACAGTTGGTTGGCCTCAGGACAGATTGCCCCTGATTCCGTGACGCATGAATTGATCTCTCGTGATCGATTCATGACGCTTTCTGGCGAGCGAATTCGTGCGCTTTGCTTCCCTGATTGCTTCCCCAAAACATTGAGAAAGATGTTCTCGATGCGGCCATGGCCCTAAATTATTGATTTTCATTGGTGCCCCTGGCCGGACTCGAACCAGCACGCTCTTGCGAACAACAGATTTTGAGTCTGCCGCGTCTACCAATTCCGCCACAGGGGCCCTGGGGCAGCATTCCGGACCTCGGGCGGCCGGAAAGGCGGCGGATCATAGCAATCCTTTTGCCTGGCGCAACGCCGTTCCCGGAACCTGCGGGGGGCCGGAGATTTGCCCGCCGCCGCCGCACCTGATAAGGGAGCGCCATGGCAGGGGGCAGCGTCTTTCCGCAATGCTGAGGCGCCTTTACGACTGGATCATCAAGCTGTCGGGCAGTCCCCGGGCGATGCCGGCCCTGGCCGCCGTGTCCTTTGCCGAAAGTTCGTTCTTCCCCATACCGCCGGACGCCATGATCATCCCCATGGTGCTGGCCCAGCCGCAGAAAGCCTGGCGCATCGCCACCGTGGCCATGGTTTCATCCGTGATCGGCGGACTCTTCGGTTACGCCATCGGCTATTATCTCTATGAGACCGTCGGACAATGGCTGATCGATTTCTACGGGCTGCAGGAAGGCGTCGCCACATTCCGCACGCAGTTCAACGAGTATGGATTCTGGATCATCCTGGTCAAAGGCTTGACGCCGATCCCCTACAAGATCGTCACCATCGCCTGCGGTGTCGCCCACTACAGCATCGGTCTGTTCCTGATCGCCTCGATCATCACGCGCGGCGGACGGTTCTTCATCGTAGCGGCATTGCTGCGCCGCTATGGCGAGCCGGTCCGGGAATTCATCGAAAGACGCCTGACGCTGGTGACCACGGCATTCGTGCTGCTGGTCGTCGGCGGCTTCGTTGCGCTGCGCTACCTGCCTTGAGGCTGCCGTCTTTGATCCCTATGTCTAAGCAGTTCGAGTAACATTCTTCCCATGCCCGCAGCCCTCTCGATCCGCACCGCCCTGTTCCTGATCGCCATCGGCGTCCTGAGCCTTGGCGCTGCATTCGCGTCACAGTACATCGGCGGCCTACAACCCTGCGTGCTCTGTATCTATCAGCGCTATCCCTATGGCGTCGTCATCGGCCTCGGCTTGCTGGCGCTGCTGGCATGGCGCCAACCCAAAGTGGCCGCGGGCCTGACGCTTCTGGCGGCGATTGCATTGTTCGCGGACGCCGGCATCGCCGCGTTCCATGTCGGCGTCGAGCAGCATTGGTGGGCAGGCACCGCCGAATGCAGTAGCCTGATCGATCCCAATCTTAGCCTCGAGGAATTGAAGAAAATTCTGCAAGAGCAGCCCGTCGTCCCCTGCGACATACCGGCCTGGACCATGTTCGGAATTTCCATGGCCGGCTACAATTTCCTCTATGCCGTGGCTGCGGGATTGATCTCTGTGATTCTAGCGTTCCGCTTGTCTAGGTCGACGCGATGAGAAACAGCGCGCCCAAGGAACTGCCCGGCGATCTCAGCCGCGACGAGATGACCGCGCGCATCATCCGTGTCGACCATGCGGGCGAATACGGCGCCAAGCGCATCTATGAGGGCCAGCTCGCGGTGCTCGGTCACCGGCCTGACGCGGCACCTATCCGCCATATGGCGCAGCAGGAGCAGCGGCACCTGGACGCCTTCAACAAGCTGATCGGCGAGCGGCGGGTGCGGCCGTCGGCGCTGCATCCGGTCTGGCATGTGGCCGGCTATGCGCTGGGCGCAGCGACGGCGCTGCTGGGCCGCGAGGCCGCCATGGCCTGCACGGTGGCGGTGGAGGAAGTGATCGACGAGCATTATGCGCGCCAATCCGAATCCCTCGGGAAAGACGAACCGGAATTGAAGGGCCTGATCGAGGAATTCCGCCGCGAAGAGGTGGAGCACCGGGATACCGGCCTCGCCGAAGGCGCGGAACGGGCGCCGGGCTATGAGATCCTGAAAGGCGCGATCAAGGCCGGTTCGCGGCTGGCGATCTGGCTCGCCGAACGGGTGTAGCGCCAAGCGCCGCCCGACTAGCTCTGTTCCAGTTCCGTGTCCCAGTACAGGAAATCGCGCCAGCTCTCATGCAAGTAGTTCGGCGGGAAGCCCCGTCCGTTTTCCTGCAGCTCGAACGTCGTCGGCTGGAACGGCCGCTGCTTCGGATACATCCGCACTTCATGGGGCATGTGATGCCCCTTCAGCAGATTGCAGGTCTGGCAGGCGGTGACCACATTCTCCCAGCAGGTGCGGCCGCCGCGGGAGCGCGGGATCATGTGATCGAAGGTCAGGTCCGGCGCGCCATGGGTCTTGCCGCAATACTGGCAGCAGAAGCAGTCGCGCAGGAACACGTTGAACCGCGTGAAGGCGGGACGGCGCGCCTGCGGAATGAACTCCTTCAGCGCGATGACGCTGGGCAGCCGCATGTGGAAATTCGGACTGCGCACCACCCGGTCATATTCCGAGACGATGTTGACGCGGTCCAGGAACACGGCTTTCACCGTTTCCTGCCATGGCCACAGGGAAAGGGGGAAGTAACTCAACGGCCGAAAATCGGCATTGAGAACCAGCGCGGGACAACTTTCGGGCGATGCCGTCAAGATTGTCCCCCGGATCAACTCGGCCTGTGTCTATGCTCGCGCATGGCGTTCATATATCCCAAGACACGATTTCGGTCAAAATGCCGTAAATCGGTTACCGGATTATTTACATTGTGGAATTTCCGGGATTTAGCCCGCAGGACAACCGCTTAGGCGCCAGACGCGAAGGCCCCGGCCAGGAAATGGCCGCCCAATTCCAGCCCTTCTTCATCGATGGCGTGGGCCAAACGGGGCCGCCGCTCGGCCGTGACCTCGATGCCCACGAGCTCCAGGACGTTTACGGCTTCCCGCAGCGACTGGAACGGCACCACCGGATCCGCATCGCCATGCACCAAGAGAATGCGCGGCCGGGACTTGATCTCCTGCGGCAGGAGATCGGGCGCGATCAGCCGGCCCGAATAGCCGACCACCGCCGCCGCCGGTCTCTGACGCCGCAGCGCCACATGCAGCGACATCATCGTGCCCTGGGAGAACCCCACCAGCGCCAGCGCCGATTCATCCAGGCCGCGCTTGGCGAGCTGTTCGTCGATGAAGCCGTTGAGGATCGCCGCCGCGGTCTGCGCCTCGCCCAGGATCATCTGCGCATCGCGGCCCTCGAAGCCGAACCATTGCCGGCCATAGGGCGCAAGCTCACAGGGAAAGGGGGCGTTCGGCGATATGAACTCCGCGCGCGGCAACATCTGCGCCCAATGGGGCGCCAAGCCGAGCAGGTCATGCCCGTCGGACCCGTAGCCATGGAGCAGGACCACGAGTTGCCGCGGCGCACCGGCAGCGGCGGGACCGTAGGTCGGCCCGGATATGCTCATCAGCGCAGCCATCATTCAGGCTTTCATTGTCATCGCACCCACGATCATCCCCATATCGGATTCGGCGGCGACCTGCCAACCGGACTTCCGCATTGCTGAAGCTTCTTGCCGGCCACGGAGGCGAGCGGCAAGTTGCGATCATCGACCCATGAAACGCCGGCACGCCCTCAGAGCATGATCGTCACGCGCTTTGCACCCAGCCCCACTGGATTCCTGCATCTCGGTCACGCGGCGTCCGCGCTTAGCGGTTGGACAGCGGCGAAGCGCGCCGGAGGACGCTTTCTCCTGCGCATCGAGGACATTGATACTCAACGCTGCCGTCCCTCCTTCGAAGCGGCGATCTATGAGGACCTGGCTTGGCTGGGTCTCGATTGGGAACGGCCCGTGCGCCGGCAATCGGAACATATGGCCGATTATCGTTCAGCGCTTCAACGCCTCGAGGCCCTGGATGTCATCTATCCCTGCTTCTGCAGCCGCAAGGAAATCGAGGCCGAGATCGCGGCGGCGGCCCATGCGCCCCACGGACCCGAGGGGCCGCTCTATCCCGGGACCTGCCGCGGACTGTCGCCGGCGGTGCGGGCCGAGCGCATTGATCGCGGCGATCCCTATGCATTGAGAATTGACGCCGCTCATGCAGCAACCCTCACCGGTCCCTTGACCTGGCAAGAACAGCCCACGGGTCAAGTGGTCGTCGATCCCCTGTTGCTGGGCGATGCCGTGCTGGCCCGCAAGGATGTGGCCACCAGCTACCATCTGGCGGTCACCGTGGATGACGGCATCCAGGGCGTTACCCTAGTGACCACGGGGCCAGGATTTGTTTCATGCCACCCATCTGCACCGCCTGCTCCAGGCGCTGCTCGGCCTGCCGGAGCCCGCCTATCGGCACCATCCCTTACTGAAGAATGAACAGGGCGAGCGCCTCTCCAAGCGCGATGGCGCCCTGGCCTTGCGGCAGATGCGAACAGATGGTTTTTCTGCGGCCGAAGTCCGGAAAAGGGCTGGATTTCCGGTCTGGCCATCCCCAGATGGGCCAAGGTAGACATTGGTTCCCGCCGATAGCACAGGTTTGCCTTGTCCGCTGAGCTTCTGACCGCCCTTCTCGGGATAATCTGGATTGACCTCGTCCTCGCCGGTGACAACGCCATTGTCGTCGGCATGGCTGCGGCCGGTCTGCCGAAGGAACAGCGGACCAAAGTCATTGTCATCGGCATCATCGCCGCGACCGTGTTGCGCATCGCCTTTGCAGGCACTGTTACTATTCTCCTGAACATCATCGGATTGACGCTGGCTGGCGGTATCCTGCTCCTCTGGGTCTGCTGGAAGCTCTGGCGCGAATTGCGGGCGCAAAGCCATCAAGCGAGCGCGGTGCATGACCTCGAAGCGGAGTTCGGCAATGTACTGCCGACGGCTGACGATCCGCTGAACCGACGGCCGGCGCCCGCCCGCATCGACGGTCGGGCCGGTCAGCCGGTCAAGACTTTCACGCAGGCCGTCGTACAGATCATCATCGCCGACGTCTCCATGTCGCTCGACAACGTGCTGGCCGTCGGCGGCATGGCGAAGGATCATCCGACCTGGGTTCTGGTGGTGGGTCTCGCATTATCGGTAGCGTTCATGGGCGCCGCCGCGACTTTCATCGCGGGCTTGCTCAAGCGCTATCACTGGATCGCCTATATCGGCCTGCTCATCATCCTCTATGTCGCGCTGCAGATGATCTGGGATGGCACCCATGAAGTTATCGACGCCGACATTGTCACAGGGCTCATCTAGTACTGCCGGGGCCGGGATCGCCGTGACGGAGCCCGGCAAGTAAGTCCAGATAGTCCGGCCGCTCCGGCCCGATGATGCCGTGACGGACCAGGAAATCGATCAGCACCAGGTTCACGTTGAATTTGAAGTTGTCGGTCGTCTCGATCTCCCGCAGCACGCGCGCCGCCGGCCAGAGAATGAATTCTTCGATCTCGCCGTCGGTGTTGCGCGGCGTGAAATCCGGCGGCAGCTCCAAGTCGAAGACATACAGCACATCGTCTCGAAGTCCGGCCTCCCACTCCATCACATAGGACACGATCCCCGTCGCGCGGGCCTGTGCCGCGAGTTGCTCGGGAATGGCGGCTTCCTCGGCGCATTCCTTGATCAGGTTCTCGCGGATGGAGAGGCCATGGGGCTGGCCGCCCGCCACCAGGTGATCCAGCTTGCCCGGCGAGACCGACTTATCCTTCGCCCGCCGGCCGATCCAAAGATGCAGACCGTCGTTCTTGCGCACAAACCCGTTCATATGCACGCCGCTCGCCTTCACGCCGAAGGCCGGCACGGCGATGCGGTCGATCTTGAACAGCGGCGGCCGCCCGAATTCGGCCATGACAGGAAAATCCTCGCCCCGCATTTTTCGAAAGATTCCGGCCTCCACCAGCCGCGCAGCGACTTCCGCCATCGCGCGGCTGCGCGAGTCGAAATCCGCGAGCGAGGGTTGCAACCGAACCGCCCGGTCATCGACTGCAAAGACGTCGTCATAGCGGGCCAACTGCCGCGCCATCTCATGGCGCACCCAGCCGACCTGGGCCTCGCCCGCTATAAACGGGCGAAAGCGTGCCATGTCCCGGCGCTGATGCAGGCGGATATGATCCAGCAGGCTCATGCCGTCACAAACCGGGTCCGGCCAGGTTCGGTTCCGCCGCCAGCAGTTCCGCCAGGGCCACATAATCCGGATCATCAGCGGACAGATGCCCATGGCGCATCAGGCAATCGGCCAGCAGCGGCACCACATCGAACAGAAAATCATCGCTGGCTTCCAACCGCTGCCGCACCTCGGCGACGGACATCAGTTCGAACGACTCCACTTCGCCATCGGTGTTCTTCGGCACGAAGCCATCGGGCAGCGTCAGGTCGTAGTTGAACAGCGTCTCATGCCAGAGGCCGCCCTCCTCTTCCGCCAGGATGGTCATCGCGCCCACAGGATGCGCGCGGCCGGCAAGCGCCGCCGGCATGCCGGCCTCCTCGGCGCATTCCTTGACCAGGGCTTCGGCCAGCGAATAGCCCAGAGGCACGCCGCCACCGACGATCTGATCGAGCTTGCCGGGGCCGATCGGCTTGCTCACCGCCCGGCGGCCGATCCACATCTGCTGGCGTTCGCCGGCGCCGACCAGCCCGTTCAACTGCACGCAGTAGTAGCGGATGCCGAACGCCTTCACCGCCGCGCGCTCGATGGCGAAGAGCGGAGACGCATAGAACGAGATCGATACCGGAAAGGACTCGTCGCGCCATCCGGTAACCAGCCCTTCGTCCCGCAGTGTCGTGACCACATCGGCCATGGCGGCGGTTCGCGCCTCGTACCCCCGGGGGATCAGTTCCACGCCATCCTCAACCGCGCAAAAGACGCGGGGAAACCCCCGCAACCGCTCGGCCAGATCCCGATTGATCCAGCCGATGCTCTCACCATCTGCAAGAAACGGACGATACTTCGCCATGTCCCGGCGATGGCAAATGCGGATGCGATCCAGCAGATTCATGACGGTTCAGGGAGTCCCTGGTTGATGCGACCGAGCCCGACGTCGCGGGCGCGCTAATAAACTGGTAACTTTCTTCAACTTAGCTGATTCGCCCGTCGCTCCCACCCCGGGATGAAATCGGAAATTCGCTCAGGCCATGAAACGCAGTTCGACGTTCCTTCTGCTGCTTGCCGCTGTCGCCGCCACCGCCCTGGTGCTGGTGCTCAATAGTCGTTTCCCCTGGGCGCTCGAGAACGAAGACAATTCCTATCGGCTTGTTTATCTGCTGCTCTGGCTCTTCATCGCCGGCGGCGGCAGCTTCCTCGTGGTGCGCCAGCGTCCCACCCGCGCCATTCGCGACCTTCTCGTCTGGGGCGGCCTCTTCGTCACCCTGATCGTCGGCTACAGCTACCGCGACGTGTTCCAGGACGTCGGCCGCCGGGTCAGCGGCGAGCTGATGCCAAGCGCCGGCATGGCCAATCCGGACGGTTCGCAGACGTTCAAAGCCTCGCAGGACGGCCATTTCTATGTCGAAGCGGCGGTCGAGGGCACGCCCGTCCTGTTCCTGGTGGATACCGGCGCAACGATGGTGGTGCTGTCGCCCGCGGACGCCCGGCGCATCGGATTCGATCTCGATGGCCTCAGCTATACCAGCTTCGCGGAGACGGCCAACGGCATGGTGCGGGGCGCTCCAGTCAAACTGCGCAATATCGTGCTGGGTAATCTCCGCTTGAACGAAGTGGCCGCCGAAGTGAACGAGGCCGAGATGAGCCAGTCGCTCCTCGGCATGAGCTTCCTGTCGCGCCTCAGCGGCTATGACGTGCGCAGCGGCGAATTGACCCTGCATCCTTAACAATACTTTACCATTGGCGGCGCAACTCGCCGTTGCGGACATAACGCTGGATTAACCGCTGCGTGCTAATGACTGGCGCTATGGCACGCTCAGAGGCATTGGCGATCGACGAAACGGCGGCCGCGGATAACGCGGCTTGGCCGTATCCGCGCAGCATCGACCTGGATTTCCTGCAGCGCTGCCATCCGCGGATCGCCGATTTCTACCGCTACTGGGACGGCAAGCGCGGCAGACGGAGAATGCCGTCGCGCGCCGACATGGCGCCACCCGAGATGAAGATGTTCCTGCCGGGCATCGTTCTCGTCGCCGTCAGCTACAACCCGCTGCGGCTCACCTACCGCCTGGTGGGCACCCGGGAAGTCGACTATCGCGGCTACGATCCGACAGGCAAGGATGTCGCCGCGCATTTCGCCGGTTCGTCGCAGCAGGAAGTCCTGCGCAACTACGAGCTGGTGATCCAGAGCAAGTCCTTCGTCTATGACGAGGACTGCCTGCTTTCCGCCGATCACAGCTTCCAGGAGGCCGGCACCCTCCTCCTGCCGCTGTCCGACGATGGCGAAACCATCAACATGGTGATCGTCTACAACCACTATCGCGTGTTGACCCCCTTCGTCAGCCGGCCGAAGCCGAGAGCCGCCGGAAGGGCGTTTCATCAGCTCAGCGAGACGCCAGCACAACTGCGCTAGGTATGGGGCCACTTAGCGCTCCCACACACTACTGCTGCGCATCACGAAAAAATTTTCCGCGCATCGGGAAATTTCCGCGCTGTGAGAAATCTTGTGGCGAGTGCGCGACCCTATACGCTATTATGGCATTCTAGTCCCATGGTGAAGGGACCAATGATTTTCGATACCATCGCGGGGCGTGACCAAATGGGTGTCGGTCAAACGGCAACCAACTATCCCCGTTGTCTTACGCAGGAGTTTCTGGACCGCTGCCACCCCCGGCAGGCGGAATTTTTCCGCTATTGGGACAGCAAACGGCGGGGCCGCAGAATGCCGGCCCGGATCGATATCGTACCGGCCGACCTGACGCTCTATCTGCCGGAACTGATCATCGTCGATGTCCGCCACGACCCGCTGCACCTGACCTATCGCTTCGTCGGCAGCCGCGAGATCGAGTATCGCGGCTACGATCCCACGGGCAAGGACGTCAGCACCCATTTCGTGGGCCGGTCGCGCGAGGAGGTGCTGCTCAACTACCGGCTCGCCATCGAGCACCGCTCCTTCGTCTATGACGAGGATCCGGTCTTTTCCGCCGATGGCCGGTTCCGCGAAGTCGGCACATTGCTGCTGCCGGTTTCCGACGATGACGAGACCGTCAGCATGGTGCTGATCCATTCCACATTCCGGGACGACACCGCCGAGGTCGGACCCGCCTCGAGGCCGCGCCGGACCGGCTGACCGGTCCCTCGGGACCCCATCTTGCCGATGACAGGATGAATCGACATCGCTATTAATGCACAGCGATGAAGGGGATCTACTGCAAATTCATCCTTGCCGCTTTTGCAGTTTGCTTGAGCGGCTGCGGTCCACAATCGGAACCAATGGTGGCATCGCCGCCGCCGCCAATATCCGAAGGGCAATTGGCGCGCCTCGATCCGTCCGTCTTGCCGAAGGGGCCGCTCAGTTGCGTTCCCTATGCAAGGCTGGTCACCGGCCTCCCGATCCGCGGCGACGCCTGGACCTGGTGGGGGACGGCCGACGGCGCCTATCTCCGCGGGTTGCGGCCGCAGGTCGGCTCCGTGCTGGTGTTCAAGCGCACCCAGCGCCTGCAGCGGGGCCATGTTTCCGTCGTCGCCCGCATCGTCAACGCGCGGGAGATCCTGGTCACCCACGCCAATTGGGGTTCGACGCGATCGAGCCGGGGCAAGGTCACCAACGATGTGCGGGTGACCGATGTATCGCGGAGCAACGATTGGAGCGAAGTGAAAGTGTGGAACGAGCATACCGGCTCCTTCGGCCGCACCTATCCGACCTACGGTTTCATCTACCGTCCCGCCGCGACACAACCTGCCGCCGTCTCTGCGATCCCGTCGCCGGCCGAACCATTCACCGGCGGTTGATGACGCTTCGCCTTCCCGCGCCGACGAAGCCTTTACCAAACATCCTGTTGCACTTCTGAAGCAAGATTTCGCGTTCAGCCGATGGCATCGGCATGTTACCTTCCGGCATGAAAACGCGCCGGGAATTTCTTCATAGCGGCATCGGCCTGATGGCCGCCGGTTTCGCGCTCGGCGGCTGCGCCGGCGAAACCGCCGAGCCCAGCTCGCCCGTGGTCACTCTCAGCGACGCCAGCGCGCGGATCGACGATGTCGCCTATGTGAAGTCGGTGACCGGCATGGCTATTCCCGGCGAAGCCTGGAGCTGGTGGGACGGCTCGAATGGCCGCTATGCGCGGGGCCATCGCCCGATGCCGAGCGCCGTGCTGGTCTTCCGCCAACAACAGAAACTGCCGGTCGGGCATCTCGCCATCGTCACCAAGGTCTTGTCGCCCCGGGAAGTGCGCATCAGCCATGCGGATTGGGCATCGACCTGGGCCACGCGCGGCCGCATCACCGGCAACGTGCCGGTCCTCGATGTCTCCCGCGCCAACGATTGGACGCAAGTGCGCCTGTGGTATGCCAATAGCGGCACCGTCGACCGTGTCTATGACACCTATGGCTTCGTTTATGGCGGCGCCAAACCGGCCGACCAGCCGCTGCCGCCAAAGGAACCCGGCGTCGAGATCTGACCGGGCGCCGCCAAAAAGCGGTCGCCGCCCGCTGGCCCCTATGGGACAATGTGCCGCCGCTGCTCGGGCAGCCGGCCACAACAATCCTGCGTTTTCGGCAATGGGAGGCATGTCATGGCAAAGTACATCATGCTGGTGAATTGGACCGAACAAGGGGCGCGCAATGTCAAGGAATCGCCAAAGCGGCTGGATGTCGCCCGCGGCCTGGCGAAGAAGCTCGGCGCGGAGATGAAGGACTTCTACATGACCATGGGCGAGTACGACATGGTCGCCCATGTGGACGCGCCTGATGACGCCACCGTCGCCAAATTTGCCCTGGCGCTGGCGACCAGCGGCAATGTGCGCACCAAGACGCTGAAGGCCTTCTCCGAGGCGGACTACCGCTCGATCATCGGTTCTCTGTCCTAAGGGGCCGCTTCCGTTTTTGATTCCATCGCGGCGGAGCGGTAGGGTGCCGGCTCTGCACGGGGGAGTTTGCATCGAAAATGGAAGCGGTTGCGCAGCACCAGAAGAATGGCCTCGCCGAGCGGGCGCGGTCCTGTCTCCTGGTCATCGATGTCCAGCAATATTTCCTGACCAAGCTGGCGCTGCATGAGCGCGAGCCGTTGGTGCGGCGCATGGCCTGGCTGATGCAGGTGGCGCGCCTGCTGGAAATTCCCATCATCGCCACCGCCGAGGATATCGCGCGGAACGGCACGCTGGTGCCGGAACTGATGACGGAGTTGCCCGCTGGCGCGAGAGTCTTCGACAAGATGATCTTCGGACTCTGTGCGCAGCCGGACATCCGCGCCGCCGTCGACTTCGTGGCCGCCAAGGGCCGCGACCAGTTCGTCCTGATCGGTCTGGAAACCGATGTCTGCATCTCCCATTCGGCGTTCGGATTGGCGGCGGCCGGCTACCGCCCCGTCGTCATCGACGATGCCTGCGCCTCGCCCGCGCCGCACCACGAGCATGGCTTGCGCCGCCTGCGCGACGCGGACATCGCGGTCACCTCGCTCAAGGGCATCTACTATGAATGGCTGCGGGACCTGGAGACCCTCGGCCGCCTGCGCAAGCAGATGAACGAGCCGCTGCCGCCGGGTTTGACCCTCTAGGCCGGCTTCGCCTGGTTGGACCGCAGTCCTTCCAGCGTGCCGCGTTCTTCCTGGAACAGCAGGACCAGCGCGTCGATCACGGCGCGAACGCGCGCGAGGTCCCGCAGATCGCGATGGACCAGAAGCCATTGGTCGGCAGCGACATCCGCCAGAATGGGGCCGATGCGCCGCAGCAAGTGATCGCCATCGCCGACATAGCAGGGAAGCACGGCGAGGCCAGCGCCGGCTCGTGCAGCGTCGTGCAAGACCAGCCAGTCGTTGACACGCACGGCGGCGCGGGCGCCGCCCAGAAGATCGAAAAGCCAGCTCTGGCCGGGCATGTAGTTGTGTTCCTCGTCGAAGCTGATCCACGGCATCTGCCGCAGCGTGTCCCGCGCCGCGTCGGCGACCGCAATCGCCGGGCTGCCATACACCGCATAGGCGACACGGCCGAGCCGCCGCGTGACGATGCTCGCGAGATCCGGCACCTGCTCGCGGATCAGCAGGTCGGCCTCGCGGCGCGACAGGTTGGCCAGCATGTGACTGGCGACCAGCTCGAACTCGACGCACTGCAGGTTGCGGCGCAGCCGGGGCAGGTGGGAGGCGATAAACGCCGTCATGGCCTCGCCGGCCGAGATCCGCACGGTCCCGCGGGCGGTGTCGGTGAGGCCGGCGCTGCGGCGGCCGATCGACTCCGCGGCCTGCTCCATGGCCTGGGCATCCGCCATGAGTTCCTCGCCCGCCGGGGTCAGAACAAACCGGTCTGGCAGGCGATCGAACAGGCGGGCGCCGATGGCATCCTCGAGCGATTTGATCCGCCGCGCGACGGTGGGATGGCTGACGCCGAGCCGGCGCGCCGTCGCCGTGAGGTTGCTCTCGCGCGACAGCGTCAGGAAAACGCGCAGGTCGTCCCATTCCGCGTTCATGTCCGGCCCTCCTCATGTCTGTACGAAAATGTACGGCTGGCCTTCGAAATTGTCCAATTGCGAACGTTCATGTTCGGGCTAGAGTGCCGG
The DNA here is from genome assembly GCA_963851215.1 of uncultured Alphaproteobacteria bacterium. Lineage (GTDB taxonomy): Bacteria > Pseudomonadota > Alphaproteobacteria > Dongiales > Dongiaceae > DATKFM01. The sequence goes on along the minus strand of CAWKOG010000015.1, from coordinate 343,118 downwards.
GGTCCAACTGTTTTTTCAAAGGCAGCCCATGCATTTCGAACCGCGCTTATGGATCTTCACCGAGGGCGTGCGCCTGCGCATCGCAGGCGCCGTGCTGATCGGCCTGGCCGCGGTCGGGCTTGGCGTCGCCCGGATGGGGCTGCTCGGCTGGCTGATCGGCGAAGTGTTCGCCGGCCGCGGCCTGTCTGCTCTCGCCTTGCCGATCGCGTTGATCGCCCTGGTGATGGTGCTGCGGGCTGTCTTCGAGCATTGGCGGGCGATCGTCGCGCACAAGACCGCATCGCGCGTGCAGAAGCGGCTGCGCAGGACCCTTTACGACCGGATTGCCGTTCTTGGGCCGGGAACTGTCGGCAGCCAGCGTTCGGGCGCGCTGAGCCTGTCGCTGATCGATGGGGTCGAGCAGCTCGAAGTCTATTTCGGCCAGTTCCTGCCGCAGTTCCTGATCTCGCTGCTGACGCCGGTTCTGATCTTCGTCGCCGTCTCATTCATCGACCTGCCCGTGGCGGCGGTGATGCTGGCCTTCGCGGTCATCGCGCTATTCGCGCCCGCGCTGTGGCACCGCTACGACGCCGCCAACGCCCTCAGCCGGCAGACGGCCTACGCCGCGTTCGCCGCCGAGTTCCTGGATTCGATCCAGGGCCTGGCCACGCTGAAGGCCTTCGGGCAGAGCAGGGCGCGGGCCGAGAAGCTCGAAATCGAGGCGGACACTCTATTCAGGCGCACCATGCGCGTGCTCGGCACCAACGTGCTGTCCCGCGGCATCACCGACAGCGCGATCGCCAGCGGCGCCGCCGCGGCGCTGGCGATGGGCGCCTTCCGCGTCGAGGCGGGAGCGATGGAACTCGGCTCGCTGCTCATCATCCTGATGCTGGGCGTCGAGGTCTTCCGGCCGATGCGCGAGCTGCGCACGGTGCTGCATGAGGGCATGGTCGGGATGTCGGCGGCCCAGGGCATCTACCAGATCCTCGACGGCCGGCCGCTGGTGGCGGATGCACCCGGCGGAGCGCTTGCCGCGCCGCTCGAGCCGACGATCGCCTTCGAGGGCGTACGCTTTCACTATCCGGGAACACGGCGCATCGTCCATGATGGCCTGGACTTCCATGCCGGCGCGGGAGAGCGCATCGGCATCGTCGGCGCCTCCGGCGGCGGCAAGTCCTCCATCGTGCGGTTGCTGCTGCGCTTTTACGACCCGACCGCGGGCGTCATCCGTCTCGGCGGCAGGGACTTGCGGCAGCTCTCGTTCGCGCAGATCCGCTCGCTCATCTCCGTGGTGAATCAGGACACATTCCTGTTCCACGGCACGGTCGAGGAAAACATCCGCATGGGGCGCCCGAATGCGACCCCTGCGGAGATCGAGGCCGCGGCCAGGGCCGCCAACATCCACGGCTTTGTCGCCACGCTGCCCCATGGCTACCAGACCGTCATCGGCGAAAAAGGCATCAAGCTTTCCGGCGGGCAGCGCCAGCGCGTCGCCATCGCCCGGGCGCTGCTTCGCGACACGCCCATCCTGGTGCTGGACGAGGCGCTATCCGCCGTGGACGCGGAGAATGAGGCGGTGATCCAGGAGGCCCTCGACCGGCTGATGCGCGGACGCACCACCCTGATCCTTGCCCATCGGCTCTCCAGTGTCATCGATTGCGACCGTATCCTGGTGCTCGATGGCGGCCGCGTCGTGGAGAGCGGCCGGCACGAGGCGCTCATGGTCAGCGGCGGTGTCTATGCCCGCCTGATGGCGGAGCAGGCCCGCGAGTCGGCGGCCTCCGTCATCATCGACGCATCCCCCGCGGGCCGGCCGGCCGAGGTAATGGCCGATCTGCCCGGCAGCGCCAAATCGGTGACCGAAGGCATCATCAAGGCAGAGGGGCTGAGTTGGCTGCAGGTCACCACGGCACTGATGAAAGTGATCATGCCCTGGAAGGGCCGGCTCACCGCCACCTTCATCTTCGGCGTGCTGCGCGTGCTCGCCTTCATCGGCGTCGGGGTACTCAGTGCGCTCGTGGTGTCCGCGCTGAAGAACGGCCAGCCATATGCGGCATTGATCTGGGCGCTGGCGGCTGTGGCGCCGCTCTCGGGCGTGCTGCATTGGCTTGAATCCTGGATCGCCCATGACATGGCATTCCGCCTGCTATCAGAGATGCGGATCGCGGTCTTCCGCAAGCTCGATGCGCTGGCGCCGGCCTACCTGGTCCGCCGGCGCACCGGCGACCTGATGGCGCTCGCCACCCACGATATCGAGCTGGTGGAGTACTTCTTCGCCCACACGGTGGCGCCGGCCTTCGTCGCCATCCTGGTGCCGGCCGTCGTGCTCGCCGTGCTGGCCTGGCAAAGCCCGTGGATCGCGCTGGCCTTGATTCCCTTCCTCGCGGCGATGGGGGTCAGCCCGTTCCTGATGCGCGGCCGCGTCGACCGCCTGGGCTCGCAGGCGCGCGAGGCCGGCGGCGAACTGGGCGCCTTTGCCGTCGATTCGGTGCAGGGCTTGGGCGAGATCGTCGCCTTCCAGCAGGAGCAGGTGCGCGGTGCACAGCTCGATGCGCTGTCAGACCATCACATCCGTTTGCGCCTGCCGTTCTTCCGCGAGCTGACGCTGCAGCAAAGCCTGCTGGAGCTGTTCACCGGCCTCGGCGGTCTCGCCGTGGTGGTGACCGGCGCGGCCTTGACGGCGCGCGGCACAATCGATCCCGCAATGCTGCCGCTGCTGACGCTGCTGGCCATGGCGGCCTTTCTGCCGGTGTCGGAGATTGCCCAGGTCGGCCGCCAGCTCGCGGACACCCTGGGCGCCACGCGCCGGATCTATGCCCTGCAGAACGAGCCGGTTCCCGTGAACGACGGTCCGGGCGTTCCCGGCCAGTCGAACGCCGCCACGCTGACGCTGGATCATGTGCGCTTCGCCTATCCCGGACAGAACCGGCGCGCACTCGCCGATGTGACCTTCGCAATTCCAGCGGGCAAGACCGTCGCGCTGGTCGGGACCTCCGGCGCCGGCAAGACGACGACGGCGCAACTGCTGCTGCGGTTCTGGGATCCGGACGACGGCGGCATCGCGCTGAACGGCGCCGATCTACGGCAGTACAAACTCGACGATCTGCGCCGCCGTATCGCCCTTGTGGCCCAGGACACCTATCTGTTCAACGACACGCTCCGCAGCAACATCCTGATCGCACACCCGGCGGCGAGCGAGGCGGACCTGATGGCGGCGATCGAGCATGCCTCGCTGAAGGAACTCGTCGAGGCCTTGCCCGACGGTCTGGACTCGCCGGTGGGCGAGCGCGGCACCAGCCTGTCCGGTGGCCAGCGCCAGCGCGTCGCAATCGCGCGGGCATTCCTCAAGAACGCGCCGGTGCTGATCCTGGATGAAGCCACATCGCATCTCGATGCCGTGAACGAGCGCGCCGTCCGTCGCGCGCTTGATTTGTTGAAAGCCGACCGCACCACCATCGTCATCGCTCATCGCCTGTCGACAGTGCGCGATGCCGATCTGATCGTGGTGCTGGAGCAGGGCCGCGTCGCGGAAACCGGCACCCATGCCGAACTCGTCGCGCGCGGCGGCCTCTATGCCCAATTGGTATCCCGTCAGTTGGCGGCCTCCTACGCCCCCGCGGCCCAGTAGGCAGCGGGGTGCGGATCAGGCAGCGCCCTATCGGGCGCTTTCTTTCCGCTTCGACCGCCCGAACCGGGCGAATGCCAGGAGGTTGCTGTCCGGCCGCACGGCTTCGTCCGCCTCCCAGCACAGGAAGGCATTCAGCGCTGTCGAGCCCATGGCCTCGATGACGGCTTCGTTGTCGAATTCCGGCAGCGACTGCAGGCGCTCCAGCAGCAGCGAGAAATTTTCCGCGCTCTGCGGAACCGACAGCGCACTGCCGTCGGCGCGGCCCAGCAGATGCCAGACCACATCGTCGCCCCAGGGACCGGAGTTGTTGGTTTCGATGACAACCGCCGCGAGATCGCCGATGGCCATGCTGACGGGAACGGTCCCGTCCGTGCTGAATTGAATCACGTCATCCGACAGCATGACTCGCGGCGGCGGCGGTTTCTCCAGCCGCAGCAGTTTGCGCAACCAATCCATTGGCTGCGCCGGAGCCTACTCGCGGAACATCCGGTCGCCCTGCTCGTCGATGATCTGCTTCGCCTTGCGCACGCTGAGCGCGACCGCGTCGTCCCAGCTCGAGCTGGTGTCGGCGCGGATGAACTTGTGCTCCTTCACGCCCTCGGGAAATTCCTTGGCGATGGTGCCGACGGTGAGCCAGCCTGCCGCCTCGCGCCGGGGCGCCGGGCGGATCGTGTAGCCGTTATACTCGGTCGCATCGCCTTCCTTTGCCGCGCCGGCCGCGCCACCGCCGCCGAAGATGCTGCGAAACAAGCCAGAGATTCCCGGTGCCATCTGCGTCTCCTGTGATGGGCGTCACACCAATATACCGCGCGCGCCCGGGATTTCACCGGATTTCACGGTCCTTTTCCGCAGCAGCCCCCGATGGATTTCCGCAGCATCCGTAGAGTGATGTCCTCGCAATTCCCTCAATCAGACTTGGACCGGAGGACGTCAATGGCTGTCTTCAATCTGAACAACAAGAACAACTTCCAGGACGGAACGCTTGCCAGCGATCTGTTCTGGGGCAATGGCGGAAACGACACGCTCAATGGACTCGACGGTGCGGACACGATCGACGGCGGCATCGGAAATGACGGCCTCGATGGCGGCGAAGCCAACGACTCCCTGATCGGCGGCGCGGGCCGCGATGCGCTGTTCGGCCAGATCGGCAACGACACTCTGGATGGCGGCACCGAAAACGACACGCTCATTGGCTTCGATGGCGTCGACAGCCTGACCGGCGGCGACGGCCATGACAGCCTTGATGGAGGGATCGAAGACGACGACCTCTACGGCGGCAAAGGCCGGGACACGATCCTGGGCGGCGACGGCGCAGACAATATCGAGAGCGAGAACGGCGACGATTCCATCGATGGCGGGACCGGCAACGACACGATTCAGGGCGGTGAAGGAAACGACTATGTCGCCGATGCCGACGGCCTGAACGTGATCTATGGCGGTGCCGGCAACGATACCGTCAGCACGATTGGATTCGGCGACGACAGCATCGACGGCGGCGAGGGCAACGATTATCTCTTCGGCTCAAGCGGCGTCGACACGCTCTATGGCGGCGTGGGCACCGATACGCTGAGCGGCGGCAGCGGCGCGGATCTGCTCGACCTTACTGAGGCCGCGCCAGCCGAATCGGATTACGTGTATGCGCCGGAGGAAGGCGACGTTATCATCGGCTTCAACCAGGACACCGCAGCCAATGGCGGCGACTCCATGACGATCATTGCCGCCGGCAACGGCGTCTTGCTGAGTCTCGCCGATGCAGTCAGTCAGGGCTATGTCGAGTTCGTCGACGACGGCAACGGCAAGACCAGCGTCCTTGTGGATTCCGACGGTTCAGCGGGCGCCGCAACGGCAGTCACGGCTTGCACCTTCGCCGATGTCGCATTCGTCAGCAATGCGGCGGCCGCGGCGGATTTTGCCGATAACATCGGCGTCTACACCTGAGAAACCACGTCGCTAGAACGCGAAACCCTGCCCCGGATTTCTCCGGGGCAGGGTTTGCAGGGTGGCCGCCTTCGGGGGGACGAAAGGCCGGCCGTGGGGTTTCTGACTAGGAGGCTTGCGGCTGTTCGATATCCGGGCCGCGGCGGCCGCGGTCGGCCATGAACTGGTCGAACTCCACCTTGTCCTTGGCGTGGCGCAGGCGGTCCAGGAACTCCCGGAACTCCTTCTGCTCCTCCTCCAGGCGCTTCAGCGTCTCCATCCGGTATTCGTCGAAGGCGCGGTTGCCGCTGGATTCCTGGCGGCCGAAGCCCCAGCGGCTCCAGGGGCCATGACGTCCTTCACGTTCGTTGTTGAAGTACCAGCGGCCGGGGCCGCCATGCTTTCCGCATCCCATGCGTCCACTCCATATGACATAGGCCAAAAGGGCCAACCCGATGGGCCAGAACAGGACAAAAGACAGCACTAACAAGGCTATCCAGGCGGCCTTCCCGTGCTCATCGATCCTTGCAGCGATATCCATGGCAGCCCCTCATGTGAATGTAAGTAACATTCACATAAATGGCCCAACCCCGTGCCGCTGTCAAGAGATCGACGCAGAAAAATCGCTTTAGCGCTTCGGCGGCGCGCCCAGGCCCTGCAGGTAGATTAGAAATCCGGCTTCCAGCAGGTCGTCGGGGGACATGGGCAGCTTGCGACGCCCGGCATCGCCGCGGGCGAACAGCGAGGCGATGCCGTGGGCAAAGGCCCACATATGGAGGCTGAGCATCAGCGCCGGCGGGCGGCCTTCCTTGGGGATCTGCGCCGCCACCGCCTCGGACGCCGCCCGCAACACGGCAAACGCGCGGTCGGAGGCCTGCTGCAGCGCCGGTACCGCCTCCAGCGCCAGGCCGGATTCGAACATGGCGGCATAGAGCGCCGGCTCCTCCCGGGCAAAGGCCAGATAAGCCCTGCCGACATTCTCGAAGGCGGCGACCGGCTCGGGCGTGCCGTTGTTCCAGGCTTTGGACAGGCTGGCCTCGAACTTCTCGAAGCCCAGCAGGGCCACATCGGCCATCAGCTCCGGCAGGTCGCGGTAATGGCGGTAGGGCGCCGCCGAGCTGACTCCGGCCGCCCGCGCCGCCTCGGCGAAGGTGAAGCCCGCCGGCCCCTTCTTGCCGATCAGCTCCAGCGCCGCGCGGATCAGCGCCTCCCGCAGATTGCCGTGGTGATAGCCCCGGCGCGGCTGGCGATCGTCGTCCTTGTGCCAACTCATGTGAAGGGTTCTTACATGAATTGGCGGGGCCATACAGCCTGATTTGCTACGCCCCTAAGGCGGTCCGATATGGAGGGTCCGTAGCGCCAGATGCACTTCCAGCAGGAAGGCGATCAGCGCGCCCATGAAGGCGAACATGGCGGCTACGAACAGGGCGCCGATGACCGGCGCGATGGCGGCGCCGGTGATGCGTGCTGGCGAACAGCCCGACGATGACGCTGCAGACCAGGAGGGCGCAGAGCGCGCAGAGCAGCATGCCCGCATAGATCATCCGCGAGCGGCGTTCCAGCACCCTCAGCTCCGACCGCAGCATCGCCTGCTGTTCCGCCGGCGCCGTGTCATAGCGCCCCTCCAATGACCGCGCACGGTCCACCGCCCGCCCGAGCCTGTTGGTCAGCACAGCAATCATCGCGCCGACGCCAGTGAGCAGGAACACCGGCGCGACCGAGAGCTGGATGACATGGGCAATGGAGGTGACGTCGGCGGTGAGGTCCATGGCGGCAGACTACGCCGCCGCCTGGTTCGCGCGGTCCACGACGTCGACGATGTCGCGCATGATCTGCGTCAGGTCGAAATCCTTGGGCGTATAGACGCGGGCGACGCCGGCGGCTTTCAGTTGCGCTTCGTCCTCCGGCGGGATGATGCCGCCGACGACGACAGGCACGTCCTTCAAGCCGGCGGCGCGCAGCTTGTCGATCACTTCGGCCACCAGCACCACATGGGAACCCGAGAGGATCGAGAGGCCGATGATATGCACGCCCTCCTTCACCGCGGCATCGACGATCTGCGCCGGCGTCAGGCGGATGCCGTCATAGACGACGTGGAAGCCGCAATCGCGGGCGCGCACCGCCACCTGCTCGGCGCCATTGGAATGGCCGTCGAGGCCGGGCTTGCCCACCAGGATTTTCAGCGGCGCGCCGATGCGGGTGGAGATGCGCTTCACATCGTCGCGCACATCGGCGAGATAGTTGCTCGCCGCCGGCGCTGCCGCGAGGCTGACGCCCGTGGGCGCGCGATAGTCGCCGAATTTCTGGCGCAGAGCCGCCGCCCATTCGCCCGTCGTCACGCCGGCATGGGCGCAGGCGATCGATGCCGGCATGATGTTGCCGCCTTCTTTGATGGCCGTTTCCAGCTGGGACAGCGCGTCCCACACCAGCGACTCCTCCCGCTGCGCGCGCCAGGCCTGCAGCCGCGCCACCTGATCCGTCTCGGCCTGGGGATCGACGGCGAGGAATCCCGCGTCGCCGCCCGATGTCAGCGGCGACGGCGCCGACTCCGTATACTTGTTCACGCCGACGACAGTTTGATCGCCCGACTCGATGGCGGCAATGCGCCGCGCATTGGATTCGACCAGCCGCTCTTTCATGTAACCGGACTCGACCGCCGCCACCGCGCCGCCGAGCGACTCGATCTTCGCCAGTTCCTCCTTCGCCTGCCCCGCCAGCTCCGCCACCTTGGCGGCGATGACGGGCGAGCCCGCGAAGATATCGTCATACTCCAGCAGGTCCGTCTCCTCGGCGACGATCTGCTGCAGGCGGATCGACCATTGCTGGTCCCAGGGCCGCGGCAGGCCCAGCGCCTCGTTCCAGGCGGGCAGCTGCACGGCGCGCGCCCGCGCGTCGCGCGACATGGTCACCGCCAGCATCTCCAACAGCACGCGATAGACATTGTTTTCCGGCTGCTGCTCGGTGAGGCCGAGGGAATTCACCTGCACGCCATAGCGGAAACGCCGCAGCTTTTCGTCCTGCACCTTCCAGCGCTCGCGGCAGAGTTCGTCCCACAGCTCGCCGAAGGCGCGCATCTTGCACATCTCCGTGATGAAACGGAGGCCCGCATTCACGAAGAACGACAGCCGCCCGATCACTTGCGGCAGTTCGTCCGGCGGCACCTGCCCCGACGCCTGCACCGCCTCCATGACGGCGATCGACGTCGCCAGCGTATAGGCCAGCTCCTGCACCGGCGTCGCGCCAGCTTCCTGCAAGTGATAGGAGCAGATGTTGATCGGATTCCACTTCGGCACGTCGCGGTAGGTGAAGGCGATCACATCGGCCGTGAGTTTCAGGCTCGCCTTCGGCGGAAAGATGTAGGTGCCGCGGGACAGGTACTCCTTGATGATGTCGTTCTGCACCGTGCCCGCGAGATCGCGGCGCGCCACGCCCTGCTTCTCCGCTGCCGCGATATAGAGCGCCAGCAGCCAGGGCGCCGTGGCGTTGATGGTCATCGAGGTGTTCATGCGGCCGAGCGGAATGCCGTCGAACAGCGCAGCCATATCGCCCAGATGGCAGATCGGCACGCCCACCTTGCCCACCTCGCCCCGCGCTTCCTGGTGATCGGAGTCGTAGCCGGTCTGGGTCGGCAGATCGAACGCCACCGACAGCCCCGTCTGCCCGCGCGCCAGATTGGTGCGGTACAGCTCGTTCGACGCCTTGGCCGAGGAATGCCCCGAATAGGTGCGGATCAGCCAGACGGGATCGCGGGGGCGGCCGGCCGCACTCTCCGCCGACCCGTGGGTCGGCGCCTTCATGCCATTGGTCGGCTTGGAACTCTCGCCCATTCCAGCACTTGCCTCGTTTCCGCTGCTTTGAGTTAGATTAGTGTGCGGCTATTGTGCGGCGCAACAACAACGGTGCGAACAGCATGGAACGGAGAAAGCAGCATTTCCGTCCCGACATGAAGACCAGCCCGCTGTTTGAGCGTGCAAGTTGGCTAGCAGCGTACCGGTGGAGACCGGAGCAACGGCCCCGCTGCCCGTCTTGACGATCGTCGGCGAGGCCTATCGGCATATCGGGCGAAACTTCTGGGTCTATTCTTGCCAGATCCTCGTCTGGGCGATGATTCTGTGGGCGGGGCAGCTCGTTGCGCAGATCATTTCTGCGCCGATTGTCTGGCATTTCGGCCGGCAGGAAGGCGGTATCCTGGAGATGGCCGTCGTCCTGGTGGCCACCATTGGCTGCCTATTGCCGGGCGGCGGCGCTTCCTTCCTCGCCTGCGGGCAGGCCGTCCTGCAGGGAAGGGCGGTGCGGGTCGGCGATGCGCTCCGCCTGCGGCGCGTCGGCGTCTTCTGGCAGACGCTGGTCATCTACTGGTTCGCCGTGCATTTGCTGCCGACCATCGGCTCGCGCGCCGCCTACCTCTTTGCGAGCGTCATACCGGAGGCGTACCGCTGGTCGGGCGATCTTCTGGTTACGGCCATTTATTGGAGCTGGTGCCTTGCGCTGACTCCGCCGCTTGTCTTGGCGCTGCCGATCGCCGCCTTCGAGGCCACCCGCGCGCCGTTTCGCGAAGCCTGGCGACGCTCGCGCGGCAATCGCGTCAGGATTGCACTCTTCGCCGCCGCTGCCGCCGCCGCGCCGACGGCGCTCTCGCTGGCTTTTCACTATGGCTGGTTTCCGCTCGTCGCCGCGCTGGGTTTCGACTCCGGCATTCAGGCAGTAGCGGTCTTGCAGTTCTTTCTGACGCCGGTCTGGAACATGCTTCCCTTCCTGACGATCCTCTGTCTTTCCAGCGCGACCTTCTTCGCCTACCTCCGGCTTTCGCCACGCTTTGACGACGTGGCGCGGGTGTTCGACTACGGATTCTGCCGCACCCGCCTCAGTAGCTGAACTCTTCCTCGACGATATCCCGCACCACAAAGCGCTGCGCGTGGTCCCAGGCGTCGTCGTTGTCGCCGCGGAAGGTCAGCAGGCGCTCGAAGATCAGCCTGTCCAGCTTGAGGTCCAGGACCTGGACCTTCGCGAACTGCACCAGCGTGCTCATCTTGTGGATGCCGCCGAACACCAGTTGCTGCGCCCCGGCCTTGCGGGCGGCGGCGATCAGTGCCTCCGCATCCAGATCGCCCGCCCTGCAGGGCGTCGGCTCGCAGACCAGCGGCACGACCCGGTACTTGCCGCTGCTTTCCAGCCCGGCACGCATGGACTCGGCGAAAGATTGAAGCTGTGCCGCATGCTTGGCCCGCTGATCCTCGGGCTCGCCCGACGTGTCGATATAGTCGAATTCGGCGACGGCGACGGGAATTCGCTCGGCCGCCGCCTCGTCGGCCCGCGCCGCCATTGGCGCCATCGCCAGGAAGCAGGCAACGACGCCCGCGCAACCGCACCGAAATGCTCTGCCCATCTTCCACCTGCCTGGCTTGGAAAGCGGCCATTCATCGGCCGGACAAGCTCTGCTAGCATCGGTCGCGGTCGCTGGCTTGCCATTTGGCGCCACGAGGCGAATTTGCGGAGCGGCGGGATCGGGGCGGCAGGAGAACCGGGATGGAGAATGTCGGGCTGACCAAGGCGCGGTCCATCGGACCGATCGCCGAGGAGGTGGAGCGGGCGGGCGGCTCCGTCGCGAGGGTCTTCCGCCATGCCGAACTCCCCCTGGGAATCCTCGATCAGCCGGAGCGGCTCATTCTGCTCCGCGACCAGTTGCGCCTCCTGGAATGTGCTGCGCGCGAGATCGGCGATGACGCGCTTCCCGCCCGCCTTTCCGTCAAGGCGGGCGTCCCGGGCCTCGGCAATTACGGCCAGCGCATGCTCGACGCGCCGCGCCTGGAAACGGCTATCCACAGCAGCATCGATCTGATCGGCTCCCTGCTGCAATCCGCGACATCGATAGGCTTGGTGCGCCAAGGGCGCTTGGCAAAGTGGACCTATCGCGTGACCGATGCGGCCGTGATCGGAAGGCAAAAAAATGAGATCCTGGCCCTTGGCTATGTGCTGGACCTCTTCCGGCGTTTTGCCGGCGCCGCGTGGCAACCGGTGCGCGTCGAGCTGACTGGCACTGCATTGCCGGAGCGGGCCTCCGTGCAGGATGCGTTGCACTGCACGATCGAGCGGGGCGAGGTCGCCGGCGTCACCTTCGCCGCCGAACTTCTCGAGCTGCCAAACCCGGTGCGGCGCCCGAGCGCCGCCGATAGCGGGCCCGAGGTGCCCGACGCCGCCGACCTGGTCGCCTGCGTCGAGCATCTCCTCGCTCTTGCCCTGCTCGAGGGCCGGCCACGGATCGATTGGCTTTGCCGGCGGTTGAGCCTCAGCCGGCGCACCCTGCAGCGCCAGCTCGCACGGCTGGAAACCAGCTTCGACGAAATTCTAGGCCGCGTGCTGGCCCGCCAGGCCGCCGCCCTTATGGCCGATCCCCGGCAGCCGATCACCGCCGTCGCTCTGGATCTCGGCTATTCGGACTCCGCGCATTTCACCCGGGCATTTACCCGCTGGACCGGCCATGCCCCGCGCGACTGGCGCCGCATGGCGATGAGGCGAGCAAAGCCCTGAATTGGCCGGCGCCTACGACACCGCCGTCAGCCGCGGGCCGCCGGGCACGAGGCCGAAATAGCGCGCCGCCGCGCCGTCGCCGTCCAGCAGCTCGGCCGCCGGCCCTTCCTCCATCAGCCGACCGCTCTCCACGTACCAGATCCGGTCGCAGCCGCGGGCTCGTTCCAGGTCCTGGGTGGCGATCAGTGCCGTGCAGCGGCGCTCCGCCAGCACGCGGCTGAGGGCGCGGCGGCCTTCGGCGTCTAGGCCCCGGTCGGGCTCGTCGAGCAGCACCAGCTTCGGCCGACCCAGCATGGCCCGGGCCAAATGGATGCGCTGGGCGGTGCCGGCGGAGAGGTCGACGCCGCCATCGGCGATGCCAGTATCGAGGCCGTCCGGCAGGTCGCGCGCCAGCACATTCAGGCCGAAGGCGCGGATCATGCGCTCCACCTCCTCTTCGCTGGCGGACACGTCGCGGTAGATCAGGTTGTCGCGGATCGTGCCCCGCAGCAGCGGCAACTCCGCCGAGACCATGCCCACATTGCGCGCCAGCACGCCCGAAGGCAGCCGGTCCACCGCCACGCCGTCGAGCCGCACCCGCCCCTTGTCGGGCCGCGCCAGCCCGGCCGCCAGGGCCAGCAGCAGCGACTTGCCGCCGCCGGTCGGCCCGACGATCGCGATGTTGAGGCCCGAGGTGACGCGGGCGGAAAAGCCGTCCAGCATGCCGTCAACCGTAACCCGGCGGAACATCAGGGCACCCGACAGCGGCACGCGCTTGGTCGGCTTCACCCGGTCGTTCTCGGCGGCCTCGGCCAGGATCTGTTCCAGCTTGCGCCGCGCCACCTTGAAGTTCTGGTAGAAATCGAACACCCGCGCGAGATCCCGCAGCGGCAACACCAGCAGGCCCAGCAGCATCAAGGCGCCGGCCAGCGCGCCGATGCTGCCGGCGCCGGCGGCCAGACGGTGCGCGGCGAGCACCAGGATCGCGGTCAGCGCGCCGAGATAGACCGCCTCCGGCAGCACTCGCACCAGGGCCGAATAACCGGCCCGCGCCACGGCGTTGCGCGCCACCTTGCGACTCTGCCGCTTCAGCAGGCGGCGCTCTTCGGCCTCGCGGTCGAAGACGCGCAGCAGCGCCAGGGTCTCCAGCTTGTCGGCCACCTGGGCCGCCAGCTTGCCCCGGCTGCGGCGCAGCTCGAACACCCGCCGCTCCAGCAGCGGTCCGACCGCCAGCGTGACGGCCACGCCTAGCACCAGCACGCCCAGCACCGCGCCGGCGAACCAGGGATCGAGGACGAACAGGCCGAGGAGCACGCCGGCCATGGCAATGCCGCCCACCGTCAGCCGCGCCAGGCCGCGCCCGACCCAATCATGCACGGCGCTGATGTCGGAGGCGAAACGCAGCAGCATCGGTCCGCGGCTGCGCTTCTTCAGCGTCCACAGGGGAATCCGCGCCACCGCATCGAACAGCCGCAGGCGGACCGTGACCGCATAATCCTGTGCCATGGCCTCGCCCCAGCGGCGTTCGATGACCCGCAGCGCCACCAGCACCAGCGCCAGCAGCAAAAGCACGCCCGCGGTCCGCGGCAGATCCAGCAGAAGTCCGCCATCGTCAGCCGGAGCGCCCCCGGCGACGCCGTCGAAGAAACGGCGCACCAGCAGCGCCGCGCCGACCGTGACAGCGGTCTGGAGGACTCCATTGGCGATGAGCATCAGGAAGTAGCGCCGCCGCACGCCCCGGAGGATGCGCGGCAGCCGCGCGGCGGGCGCGGCAGACTCCGGCACCGCCGCGCCGCCGCCATTGTCGTTGGCCGTCGTGGCCGGATTGTCGACGGCCGGCGCGGCCGTGTCGCTCATGCGTGCATTTCCGCCGGGAGGTCCAGGCCTTCGGCGCGGCGCGCCACAGGCAACGCCGGCGCGGGCCGCCGCGCGTCGATATACGGGCGGAACACCTGCGCGATGCGCTCCGGTGAGGCCAAGTCGTCGATGCCGAGCACCGGTGCGGCAACGGTCTGCGCCGCTTCGCGGGCGCCCAAAGGCGACGCCGTCATCAAGCCGCTGACCGCGGCCACCGGCAGCTGATGCCGCAGCAGCCAGTCATAGCCGGCCTTGGCGCCCATCGCATCGGCGGCGGCGAAGACGATCGCCGACACCCGCTGGCGGAACAGCGGCGAGGTGACCAACCGCGCGGTCTCCGTCTGGTTCAGGCCGTCGGCGATCTCGATGACGATGGCGTCGGCGCCGCCGGCATCCAGTTCGCCGGTCAGCGTCAGAAAGATTTCCTGCAGCGCCGCATCATCGGCCAGATAGGTCGTGGCATGGCCCGCATAGGTGAAATCGAGCACCGCTGCCGCACCGGCATCCGTCATATGCCAGAGATCGCCGCCGGCGCCGGTGCCCGTGACCTTCGCCGCACCGACCCGCAGTCCCGACTGGGCCAGGCCGCGCACAAGATAGGCTGCCGCGGTGGTCTTGCCGGCATTCATCGACGTGCCGACGACGGCAAAGATCGGCGCGCTGACCTGCGCGCCGCGAGGCCGCAGGGCGTAGCGGTTGAGATTGATCACTTTGCCGTGGCGATCGGCCAGCAGGCCCAGCGGCATGATCTCCGTCGGCGCCTTCATCCGCGCGTGGGAGGCGACGACGCGGCCGGCGACGCCGCCCGCGGCGGCCATCTGGCAGGGCCCGAGATCGCCGGGCACATAGGCCTCGAACTGATCGGGGGCATAGCGGTTGCCGTAGCAGAGCACGATCTCATCGCCTTCGAACAGGATGGCGCGGCGGCCGTTGCGCAGCTCGATCCGCCGGTGCTGGCCGATGCGGCCGACCCGGGCCAGCACCAGGTCGCCGGCGCGCGGCGCGGCCAAATCGCTGGCGATCAGTGTCTGGATATCCCTGAGCTGAACGCGATGCGTCGCATACGCGATCTTGGCCCGGCCCAGCCTCGCCGCGTCCAACGGCTTGGCTTCGCCAATCGACTGCACAATCCCCACGTCACCTACTCCAATCCACACGCGGTTCGAAGGCCCCGCTTTTCTTCTTTAGTTCAGGCGCCTTTGGCGCTCTGGTTTTTGCTCCAGGAGGACTATATCCTAATTCCCGCGCATTTGCTGCAATATTGCGTGATCGTCGGCGTCATTCACCATTAATGCCGAGCGTAAATCGATGAAGCATCGCGGTGTAAACAAGCTGTACAAAACGCCCGCCTCCGCGCTGTCGCGGCGGCGGCTGCTGTTCGGCTTTGTCACCGCCGGCGCAGGCGCCGCGGTCAGCCTGCATGCCCGCGCCGACAACGACCGCGGCAAGATCCTGCAGCGGGAACTCGACGACAGGAATAAATACTATCTCTATATTCCCAAAGACCTGCGGCCCGATTCACCTTTGCTGGTTTCGATCCACGGCATTTCCCGCAACGCGCGCCAGCATGTTGAGGCCTTTGCCAGGATGGCCGAACGCAGGGGCGTGGTCGTGCTGGCGCCGGTGTTCAGCGACTACCGCTATGGCGACTATCAGCGGCTCGGCCGGCGCGGCCGCGGCGGGCGAGCCGATCTGGCGCTGCAGCGGCTCATCAGCCATGTCATCTTCGAGTCGGAGCTGGTGTCGTCGAAATTCTATCTCTACGGCCATTCCGGCGGCGCGCAGTTCGCCCATCGCTACGCCATGGCCTATCCCCAGGATGTCGCCGGCCTCGGGCTGAGCGCGGCGGGCTGGTACACGCTCCCCACCGACGATCAGCCCTATCCCTACGGCATCCGGCCGACATCGGACTCCTATGGGCTGACTTTGGAGCCGCGGGAATTCCTGCGGGTGCCCGCCTGCGTCTTCGTTGGCGAGGACGACATCAGCCGCGATGGCGCCTTCAACCGCTCGGACAAGCTCGAACTCGATGCAGGGACGCAACCGGATCGAGCGCGCGGCCTATTGGGTCGAAGCCATGACCCGGGCGTCGCGCGCGCTCGGCTACAGCACGTCATACTCCCTCCATGTTCTGCGCAACGCCGACCATGACTTCGACGATCTGGTTGACGCCGGCCTGGCGCGGGAACTCTTCGATTGTCTTTTCGCCGGCAGCCAGGAGCCATCAGCCGTTCAGCTTTGATCGGCTGGCTGCGCATCGATGCCCTGGTGGCCGGCGACGTGGCCGCCGCCAAGGCCGGCATTGTCGCCAACCATCCCGGCCAGCAGATGATGACGGCCGAGGGACTGCCCCAGGTGAAGATGATGTTGCTGGCCGGCTACTCGGACGCCGACGCCTTCCTTGCCGACCTGAAGAAAGTCTTCCTCTACGAAACCCGCGCCATCCTCTTCTTCAGCGCCGCCGACGGCAGCAACAGCACCTCCATGACCATGGCCCGGGAGGACGGCGCCTGGAAACTGGGCGGGGAATAGAGCCGCCCCACCGCGAGCTGCCGCAACGCAATATTCTTGCGTGCTCCCACAGGGACTGCTGCGATGACAGCAATAAAATTGCTTCAGCGGCTGGTGATTCAGCCTAATTCTTGCGCTGATGGACTCTTCAGCGCAACAAATCTGCTATACTGCGTTGCGAAATTATGCTGCACTCGCTAAGCAAATAATGGCGCTCGCCGGTGGCAGCGTGGAATACAGGATGCTCGCGAGGAGGCCCAGCGATGACCGAGACCGCCAAGGTGATTCCCATGCCCGCCCCTGGCGGCAAGGACCTTTATGAAGTCGGCGAGATTCCACCTGTGGGGCATGTTCCTTCGAGGATGTACGCCTGGGCGATCCGCCGGGAGCGCCATGGCGAGCCCGAGAAGGCGATGCAGGTCGAAGTGGTGCCGACGCCGAAGCTCGACAGCCACGACGTGCTGGTGATGGTGATGGCCGCGGGCGTCAACTACAACGGCGTCTGGGCCGGCCTCGGCAAGCCCATCTCGCCCTTCGACGTGCATAAGGCGGAGTATCACATCGCCGGCTCCGATGCCGCCGGCGTCGTCTATGCCGTCGGCTCCCAGGTGAAGCGCTGGAAGGTCGGCGACGAGGTCGTGGTCCATTGCAACCAGGACGACGGCGACGACGAGGAGTGCAACGGCGGCGATCCCATGTTCAGCCCGTCGCAGCGCATCTGGGGCTATGAGACGCCCGACGGCTCCTTCGCCCAGTTCTGCCGGGTGCAGGACCGCCAGCTCATGCGCCGCGCGCAGCATCTGACCTGGGAAGAGAGCGCCTGCTACACGCTCACGCTCGCCACCGCCTATCGAATGCTGTTCGGCCACCGGCCGCACATCCTGCGCCCGGGCCATAATGTGCTGGTGTGGGGCGCCTCCGGCGGCCTCGGCTCCATGGCGGTGCAGCTCATCTCCACCGCCGGCGCCAATGCCATCGGCGTGATCTCCGACGAGACCAAGCGCGACTTCGTCATGCAGCTCGGCGCCAAGGGCGTGGTCAACCGCAGCAACTTCGATTGCTGGGGCCAGCTCCCCGACGTGGACGATGCCGCCGGCTACGCCGCCTACATGAAAAAATGCCGCGAATTCGGCAAGGCGATCTGGGACGTCACTGGCAAGGGCAACGATGTCGATTTCGTCTTCGAGCATCCGGGCGAGAGCACCTTCCCGGTCTCCTGCTTCGTGGTGAAGCGCGGCGGCATGGTGGTGTTCTGCGCCGGCACCACCGGCTACAACCTCACCTTCGATGCGCGCTTCGTGTGGATGCGGCAGAAGCGCATCCAGGGCAGCCATTTCGCCAATCTGCTGCAGGCGAGCCAGGCCAACCAGCTTGTGGTCGAGCGGCGCATCGATCCCTGCATGAGCGAGGTGTTCTCCTGGGCCGACATCCCGCGCGCCCATACCAAGATGTGGAAGAACCAGCATAAGCCCGGCAACATGGCCGTGCTGGTGCAGGCCAAGCGCCCGGGCTTCCGCACCCTGGAAGACGCGGCGGAGGCGTGAGTCTGTTTAGCCGCAGATGAACGCAGATAAACACAGATGCTCCGCCAGGTTTGGCCGCGCGCGGAACACATAAATCTGCCCTCAGCGAGTTAATTGAACTCCTGGAAGAATCCGCGTTTATCTGCGTTCATCTGCGGCTAGACTCTCAATGCCTCAACAAGCGAAGTCTCCCTCCGTGAGTTCTGACGTCCCTGTCATGCCCGATTTGCTTCCGCTCTGCGCGCGGGCGCTAACGGCGGCTGAAGCCTATGCCGCGAAGGCGCGCTCAACTGTTGAGCAACTGGTCGCACCGGGCGGCAAGCTCGACGCAAACTTGCTCGACCGCGAACAGCGCGCGGCGCATGGGCTGTCCTGGCTCACCACCTACGTCACCGCGCTGCGCCAGACCCTGGGCTGGGCGCAACGGCTCAGCGACAGCGGTCGGTTAAGTGAGCGGGAAGCGCTGATCTGCCAAGCGGCATTCGCCGAATATCTCGCGCAGATGACCGGCGGCCTGCCGATGAGCCAGGGCGAAATCCTGCGGCCGTCCGATCTCGACATGCAGGCCGAAGCGGCGGCCTTTGCCGCCGATCCGTCCGTGGCAGCGCTCACACGCAGCGGCGCCGGCAATGCCGTGCTGATGCGCCTCGCCGAACTCATCGCCGACAGCGAATTCGGCGACGCGGCGCTCGACGACGATTCCCTGACCATGATCCGCGAACAGTTCCGCCGCTTCGCCGACGATCATCGCGACGATGCGCACGAATGGCACCGGCAGGACGCCTACATCCCGATGTCGGTGATCGAGGCGCTGGCGGAGCTCGGCATCTTCGGCCTGACAGTGCCGGAAAATTACGGCGGGCTCGGCCTTGGCAAGCTGGCGATGTGCGTGGTGACGGAGGAACTGTCGCGCGGCTATATCGGCCTGGGCTCGCTGGGCACCCGCAGCGAGATCGCGGCCGAGCTGATCCGCCTCGGCGGCACCGAGACGCAGAAGCAGAAATGGCTTCCCAAGCTGGCCTCGGGCGAGATCCTGCCGACCGCCGTGTTCACCGAGCCTGGCACCGGCTCCGATCTCGGCAGCCTGCGCACCCGCGCCGTGCGCGACGGCAACAGCTACCGCATCACCGGCAACAAGACCTGGATCACCCATGCGGCGCGCAGCGATGTGATGACGCTACTGGCGCGCACTGATGCGAACGAGGCCGGCTATCGCGGACTCTCCATGTTCCTGGCGGAAAAGCCGCGGGGCACGGAGACGGATCCGTTTCCGGCAAAGGGCATGACCGGCGGCGAGATACGCGTGCTGGGCTATCGCGGCATGAAGGAATTCGAGCTGGCCTTCGACGGCTTCGAGGTGAAAGCGGAAAACCTGCTGGGCGGCATCGAGGGCCAGGGCTTCAAGCAGCTCATGGCCACTTTCGAATCGGCGCGCGTACAGACGGCGGCCCGCGCCGTCGGCGTGGCGCAGAACGCGATGGAGCTCGGCCTCGCCTACGCCAAGGGCCGCGTCCAGTTCGGCAAGCCGATCTACGAATTCCCCCGCGTCGCCCACAAGCTGGCCTGGATGGCGGTGGAGACCATGGTGGCGCGCCAGCTCACCTGGTTCGCCGCGCGGCAGAAGGACAGCGACAAGCGCTGCGACATAGAGGCCGGCATGGCCAAGCTGCTGGCCGCCCGCGTCGCCTGGGCCAATGCCGACAACGCGCTGCAGGTCCATGGCGGCAACGGCTATGCCGAGGAATACGCCATCTCCCGCGTCCTCTGCGACGCCCGCATCCTCAACATCTTCGAGGGCGCCGCGGAAATCCAGGCGCAGGTCATTGCGAGGGGGCTGTTAAGCGGGCGGAATTGAAAGTTGTTTCCGCTACGACGCCTCGGTCCATCCCAAGAGGCGAAGTTCGGCTGCGACGTCCTCCGCTACGACGCCTTCATCGCCGCTGCAGTAGAAATCCGTGTATTCTTCATTTAAATCGCGAAGATCGGCAATGATGCCACCGGCGCTGCGCCACGACGTTTGCCATCTTCGCTCGTTCCGCATCCATTCCGTGTTGCAGAGGGCACGATAGAGATCTGTGGCAAAGCAGATATTCTTCACTCGGTCCGCGATGCGCTGCGAACTCAGGAGGTCGGTCCGCAATGACGGAGCGTCGTCCGGAGAACGCACTTCAAGCCGCCGTTTCCGGCGTGGTGGGTCATCGGTGAATACGATATCTGCCGACATGATCTCGATGCCGCCATCAGACCAGGACCCATCAGGCAACTGTCGCCGCCATCGTCCTTCGTTCTGAATCAGTTTCGATTTTGTCATGTCGAAGGTCGGGAGCCCCGGCAAGACGCTGCCTCGCGATCCATCGCTGAACCTGCAGCCTCGGATTGCGAGGCGCCGGCCTTGCCACTTTTCTATGACCGCCGGCCCATGCAATTCGGCTTCGAATGCAGGCCCGTGCCATCGGAAGCCACCGCGTTCACCGGCGACCGAACGTCCTCTATCCCCACCCTGCCAATACATCGACGCAGACAGGCCACGGACTGGCGCTTCAACGAAGCGCAGGCCATCTGTGGAAGGCTCAAGCTTGCCGCCCAGAAATGTTCCATCGGATCGTGGCAAAAACCACAGCGGCTCTTCATCCGGTCTGGATGGTGCGGCGCAGACCACGGTAACGCGTGTTCCATCCGTTGCGATGCAATCATACGCCGCAACAGGTCGATCAGTGACATACTCCACTTTGGTACCGTCGACCACGGTCGTCCAAAATCGCGGACCAGTCCAATATCGGTGGCCGCGGTGATCCGCTATCCAACCAGTTTGCTGATCCATAATGTCGACTTCCTTCGCATTGTCCGGACAATATCCAGGATTGGCGCAGGCGAACAGTGCTGCGGGCATACAGTTGTATCTTGTCTGGACGCCGCTGCTCTCTTCCAGCTAGTAATCCGCGCCTTCCAAGAAGCCCCGGCAAACCAAAGGTGGAAAGCGTGCTAGTGATCTTCGATTGCGACGGCGTGCTCGTTGATAGCGAGACCATCGCCTTTCAGGCCGAGAACGACATGGTGCGCGGCCTCGGCCTGGACTGGTCGATGGAGGAGTGCATGCAGAAGTTCCTCGGCCGCTCCACCAAATCCTGCGTCGAGGTGATCGAGGCCGCATTGGGCCGGCCGGTGCCCGAGGGCTGGGTCGATGCTTGGCATGACGCTGCCCACGAAACGCTGCGCCGCCATGGCGTGCCGCCGATTCCCGGCATCTTCGAAGCCCTCGACGCGCTCGACACGGCGCGCGTGCCCTATTGCGTCGCTTCGTCAGGCGAGATGGCGAAGATGGACATCACGCTCGGTTCTTCCGGCCTGATGCCGCGGGTGGCCGGGCGGATCTACAATTCGGCCATGGTCAAGAACGGCAAGCCGGCGCCGGACCTGTTCCTGCACGCCGCCAAATCCATGGGCGCGGCCCCCGGCGATTGCATTGTGGTCGAGGACTCGGTGGCCGGCGTCACCGCTGGCATCGCCGCGGGCATGCGCGTGATGGCGTATGCCGCGGCTGCCTATGTGGACCGCGAGGGCATGCACCGCGCCGGCGGCGAACTGTTCGAGGATATGGCAGCGCTGCCGCGGCTGATCGGCGTGGCCTGACGCAGCGCGCAGCGCCAACTCCCTGGCCGCGTGCCCCAAGCGCCCTTATAGTGGCCGCCATGGATACGCTTACGCTCGTCATCATCTTCGGCGTCGCCACCATTGCCGTGCTGTTTCTCGGCCTGTTCTCAATGGCCCGGGGCGGCGAGTTCAATCGCAAGTACGGCAATGTGCTGATGCGCTTCCGCGTCCTGTTCCAGGCGATCACCATCGCCATCATCCTGATCGCGCTGCTCATCGCCTACAACAGGTGAGCGCCGCGCGTCAGCCATGGTGAAGCTCACCCGCATCTACACCCGCGGCGGCGACAAGGGGAAAACCTCGCTGGGCAATGGCCAGCGCGTTGCCAAGCATGATCTGCGCGTCGCCGCCTACGGCACCGTGGACGAGGCCAACGGGGCGATCGGCGTGGCGCGGCTGCATGCCAAGGGCGACGCCGATAAGATGCTGGCGCGCATCCAGAACGACCTGTTCGATCTCGGCGCCGATCTCTGCCGGCCGGAAACGCCGGCGCCCAAAAGCCCGGTGCTGCGGATCATCGAGGCCCAGGTGACACGGCTCGAACGCGAGATCGACCGAATGAACGCCAAGCTGGCGCCGCTGAATTCCTTCATCCTGCCCGGCGGCAGCGCCGGGGCGGCCCATCTGCACCTGGCCCGCACCATCGTCCGCCGGGCGGAACGCGACATGACGTTGCTGGCCGGTAAAGAGAATATTAACCCCGTTGCGATCAAGTACATCAACCGGCTCTCCGACCATCTGTTCGTGCTCGCCCGCATCCTCAATCGGAACGGCAAGCGCGACGTGTTGTGGCAGCCGGGCGCGACCCGCGACGAAAGCTGACCGCCTCTCCGGCAGGTTCGGCACGCCGGGGAAGCGCAGCTTGCCGCCCGCCGGCGGTGTCATATGGGGTCAGGGGATATGTCGGAAAGCGGTCGCAAACGGACTTGGACGGAGATAGTTCTCTTCGTCATTGCCGTTTTCTTGATTGGCCAGGCTCTGTATTTCAACCTCACGGCCGTCGAGCCGGGGGAAATGAAGTTCCAACTGACGGTCAACCGCGCCGGCCCTTCGTTCAAGATCGAGGCCATGGGCTCCCGGAAGATCTACGATCAGCAGTTCGAATTCGATGGCGCCCGCATTTCCTTCACCGCCGATATCCAGGGCGACCGCGTATCGATTGCCGGCACCATGCGCAGCGAGGATGAGGGCGAGGCGCCCCGGGATTTCAAGGCCGAAGGCAAGCTGGCCGACAACCGGGCGGTCGTGCCGCTGGTGTCTCCCAAAGGGTCGCGGATCGGCAAGATCGAATTGTCCCTGGTAAAGCCGTAGGGAATTGCCCGGCGTAACCGCCGCCAGGGGCCGCGAACCGGTCCTAATCACGGTTTTTGCCGCCTTCGGCGCGCCCTAACCCGATCTTTGGCCGGAAATCGGCCGCAGCCGCCGCCAAAACACCCGCAAAGGCGCGGATTCACCGGCTTTTCAAGGCCCTGGCCGCGTTGACACACCGGGCCGCCAAACCTATTGTGCACCCGCGAAGTACATAAGCAGAATGCCGCGCAAGCGCCATTTCGCGCCTTGCTGCTCTGCAAGAAAGTTGCCGGTCGTAACTCATCTAATCCAAGGGTCGCCATGAAGGTTCTGGTCGCGGTCAAACGCGTCATCGATGCCAACGTCAAAGTCAGGGTCAAGGCCGACGGCACAGGCGTCGAAACGGCCAATGTGAAGATGGCCATGAATCCGTTCTGCGAGATCGCCGTCGAAGAGGCGATCCGCATGAAAGAGGCCGGCAAGGCCACCGAGATCATCGCCGTGTCCTGCGGCGGCGCGTCGGCGCAGGAAACCATCCGCACGGCGCTGGCGATGGGCGCCGATCGCGGCATCCATGTGCAGACAGATGTGGAGCTGCAGCCGCTGGCCGTCGCCAAGCTGCTGAAGGCCGTCGCCGCCAAGGAGCAGCCGCAGATCGTGCTGCTGGGCAAGCAGGCGGTGGATGACGATTGCAACCAGACCGGCCAGATGCTGGCGGGCTTGCTGGGCTGGCCCCAGGCGACCTTCGCCTCGAAGATCGTGCCCAACGGCAGCGACGCCACGGTCACCCGCGAGGTCGACGCCGGGCTCGAGACCATCTCCTTGAAGCTGCCGGCGGTCATGACCACGGATCTGCGGCTGAACGAGCCGCGCTATGCCTCGCTGCCCAACATCATGAAGGCGAAGAAGAAGCCGATCGAGGCGCTGACCCCCGATGCCCTGGGCGTCGATGTGGCGCCGCGCCTCAAGACCCTGAAGGTCGCCGAGCCGCCGAAGCGCAAATCCGGCATCAGGGTAAAGAGCGTGGCCGAGCTGGTGGACAAGCTGCGCAATGAAGCGAAGGTGATCTGACCATGACCACTCTTCTGATTGCCGAGCACGACAACGCGGCCCTGAAGCCCGGGACGCTGCATGCGCTGACAGCGGCGCAAAAGGTCGGCGGCGAAATACATCTGCTGGTCGCCGGCAGCGGCTGCAAGGCCGTGGCCGATGCCGGCGCGAAACTGCCGGGCGTGGCCAAGGTGCTGCTGTGCGATGACGCCGCTTATGCCCATGGGCTGGCCGAGAATGTCGCTGCGCTGCTGGTCAAGCTGGCGCCGGCTTACAGCCATGTGCTGGCGCCGGTCACCAGCGTCACCAAGAGCGCCATGCCCCGCGCCGCCGCACTGCTGGATGTGGCGCAGATCTCCGAGATCATCGGCGTGGAGTCGCCCGATACCTTCGTCCGCACCACCTATGCCGGCAACGCCATCACCACCGTGCAGTCGTCGGACAAGATCAAGTTCGTCACCGTGCGCGGCACCGGCTTTGACGCCGCACCTGCCGAAGGCGGCAGCGCCGCGGTCGAGAGCGTGGGCGGCGCCGGCGATACCGGGCTGTCGAATTTCGTCGGTCAGGAGCTCAGCCGCTCCGAACGGCCGGAACTGACCTCGGCCCGTATCGTCATCTCCGGCGGCCGCGGCATGCAGGCCGGCGAGAATTTCAAGATGCTGGAGAAAGTGGCCGACAAGCTGAAGGCCGCCGTTGGCGCCTCGCGCGCTGCCGTCGATGCCGGTTTCGTGCCCAACGAGTATCAGGTCGGCCAAACCGGCAAGATCGTTGCACCGGACCTTTACGTGGCGATCGGCATCTCCGGCGCCATCCAGCATCTGGCGGGCATGAAGGACAGCAAGATCATCGTCGCCATCAACAAGGACGAGGAGGCGCCGATATTCCAGGTCGCCGACTATGGGCTGGTGGCGGACCTGTTCACGGCGGTGCCGGAACTCGAAGCCGAGCTGTCCAAGTAATGCCCCTCGATACCCAATCCGCTTCCGGGAAGGAGAGCCGAGCCATGATCCAGAAGGTTGGCGTCATCGGCGCCGGTCAGATGGGCAACGGAATTGCCCATGTCAGCTCGCTGGCGGGCTATGACGTCAAGCTGGTGGATGTCGACAAGACCCAGCTCGACAAGGCCAAGTCCATCATCGACCAGAATATGGGCCGTCAGATCAAGCGCGGCACGATCAAGGAGGCCGACAAGACCGCCGCTTTGGGCCGGATCACCGTCGGCACCGAATACGCCCTGCTCAAGGACTGCGACATCGTCATCGAGGCCGCGGTCGAGAAGGAAGACGTCAAGAAGCAGATCTTCAAGGCGCTCTGCCCGGTCCTCAAGCCCGAGGCCATCGTCGCCTCCAACACCTCGTCGATTTCCATCACCCGGCTGGCGACGTCCACCGACCGGCCGCAGAAGTTCATGGGCATGCATTTCATGAACCCGGTGCCGCTGATGGAGCTGGTGGAGCTGATCCGCGGCCTGGCCACCGACGACGCCACCTACACCGCCGTCCGCGAGATGGCGGTGAAGCTGGGCAAGACCCCGGCGCCGGCCGAAGACTTCCCGGCCTTTATCGTTAACCGAATCTTGCTGCCGATGCTGAACGAGGCGGTCTACACGCTGTACGAAGGCGTCGGCTCGGTCGAAGCCATCGACACCGCCATGAAGCTCGGCGCGCACCATCCCATGGGCCCGCTGGAACTGGCCGACTTCATCGGCCTGGATACCTGCCTGGCGGTCATGCAAGTGCTGTATGAGGGCTTGGCGGACAGCAAGTACCGGCCGTGTCCATTGCTCGTTAAGTATGTCGAAGCCGGCTGGCTGGGCCGCAAGGTCAATCGCGGCTTCTACGACTACAGCTCGGGCACGCCCGTCCCCACGCGCTAACCAATCCAAAGCGCCAGCCCAGGGGCCAATTTTCGGCGCCTGGGCCATTCAAGCTCACATCTGGCATCCAACAGCCGTCGCTGGCCTGCGGCTGTCTCAGTGGCCGATTCGGCCGGCTGCGTGCATTCATCCCCGGTTCAGGCGCGCTGTGCGACCCTGCAACCTGTGATCGTCGTCACAGATAGCGTGATGATGCGGGCTCGCCGCCAGAAAAACGCCCAATTTCCGCCTTTCTTGTGATGCCGGTCACTCGCATTTACGCCGTACTAATCTTTATCTTGTACATGTGAGATCGGACGCGGCGCACCGCTCCCGATCCGGGGAAATCGAAAGCCAAACTGAACTTGAATATGACGAGCAGCATCATGTCGCGCCCAGCCACGAACAGTTCCGACAACAACCGGACGAAGCGCAAATCCTCGCGCCCCCTGAGCTCCGCCGAGGAACGTATCTTCATCGGCGTGGCCTTCGTGGTCGCCTTCGTGGTGCAGATCGCC
Organism: uncultured Alphaproteobacteria bacterium; assembly: GCA_963851215.1. Taxonomy (GTDB): domain Bacteria; phylum Pseudomonadota; class Alphaproteobacteria; order Dongiales; family Dongiaceae; genus DATKFM01. The sequence continues at coordinate 316,832 of CAWKOG010000015.1, read as the reverse complement.
ATTGCCTTCGATCTCTCGAGCCTGCTCGGCCAGTAACCGGCCGTCACCTCCCGATACCGGACGAAACCAGCGGCCCGACATTCGCGGGCCGCTAATGTTATGCGGTCACCGCCCTATGGCGCGGGCTGTGCCAGGTAATGCCGCAGCAGCGCTCTTGCCTCCGGTGTATCCCAATCCGCATTGCCGATCAGCTTGCCCACGAACAGCCCGTTCCGGCTGATCAGCAGGTTGGACGGCACGCGATCCACGCCGAGCAGCTGGGAGAAGCTGTTGGTGAAGTCGATATAGATGCCGAGATGCTTGATCCCGTGCTTCTCGTAGAACGGGCGGACCGCCTTGGCGCCCTCCAGATCGATTGATAGCGCCACCACGACCAGGCCTTCGTCCCCCAGCTCCGCCTGCAGCCGGTCCAGCGCCGGCATCTCCTCGACGCAGGGGGCGCACCAGGTGGCCCAGATGTTCAGCAGCACCACTTTGCCGCCGAAATCGAGCAGGCTGACGCTGTTGTTGTCGGCATCCTGAAACTCCGCCACCGGCGCTGGCCGTGGCGGCTTGGACAAGATAAATTGCGCCATGGCGCCGGAAATTGGCGGATCCGTCGGGTTTCCCGCTCCGGTACCATCCGCAGAATCCCTGATAACATACGTCGCAACGGCGATGACGGCGCCGGCCAGAACCACCAGGACCGCCACTACAGCCCATAACCGCTTGTTCATTTATCCGCCCTTGCCCCGCGTGAAATACAGCCCATGACGTCAGATCCGAAAGCCAAGCCCGCCGCCGACGCCAACAGCATGTGGGGCGGCCGCTTTGCCGCCGGGCCGGCGGCGATCATGGAGCGTATCAACGCCTCCATCGATTTTGACAAGCGCTTGTTTGCCCAGGATATCGCCGGGTCCAAGGCCCATGCCGCCATGCTCACCCGCCAGGGCATCCTGCGGCCGGAGGATGGCGCGGCCATCGAGCGCGGCCTTGACCAGATCCTGAAGGAGATCGAGGGCGGCAAATTCACCTTCAAGACGGCGCTGGAAGACATCCACATGAATGTGGAGTCGCGGCTCAAGGAGATCATCGGCGAGCCGGCCGGCCGCCTGCATACGGCGCGGTCGCGGAACGACCAGGTCGCCACCGATTTCAGACTTTGGGTGCGGGACGCCATCGATGGGCTGGACGGGCAGTTGAGCGACCTGCTGGCAGCCTTGCTCGACCGGGCCGAGGAGTATGCCGCCACGGTGATGCCCGGCTATACCCATCTGCAGCCGGCCCAGCCGGTGACCTTTGGCCACCATCTGATGGCCTATGTGGCCATGTTCGAGCGCGACCGCAGCCGGTTGCGGGATGCCCGCCGGCGGCTCAACGAATGCCCGCTGGGCGCGGCAGCCCTGGCCGGCACCTCTTTCCCCATCGATCGCGACGACACGGCCAAGGCGCTGGGCTTCGACCGGCCGACCGAGAATTCCATCGATTCGGTGTCCGACCGGGATTTCGCCATCGAGTTCCTGGCCGCCGGGGCGATCCTGGCCACCCACCTGTCGCGCCTGGCCGAGGAGATCGTGCTGTGGATGAGCGATGGCTTCCGTTTCGTCGTCCTGAGCGACGCCTTCACGACCGGCAGTTCGATCATGCCGCAGAAGAAGAACCCGGACGCCGCCGAACTGGTGCGCGGCAAGGCCGGCCGGATCATTGGCGCGCTGAGCACCCTGCTGATCGTCATGAAGGGCCTGCCGCTCAGCTACGGCAAGGACATGCAGGAAGACAAGGAGCCGACCTTTGACGCGGCAGACAACCTCTCGCTCTCCGTCGCCGCCATGGCCGGCATGATCCGCGACCTCCAGGCGGCGCCCGCCCGCATGGCCGACGCCGCCAGGGCCGGATATGCCACCGCGACGGACCTGGCCGACTGGCTGGTGCGGGAGCTGAAACTGCCGTTCCGCGAGGCCCACCATGCCACCGGCGCCATCGTCCGCAAGGCGGAACAGAAGGGCTGCGAGCTCAAGGATCTGCCGCTGGCCGAGATGCAGGCCGTCGAGCCCCGGATCACCGCCGCCGTGACCGCTGTGTTGAGCGTTGACCATTCGGCCGCCAGCCGCACAAGCTATGGCGGCACGGCGCCGGCACGGGTGCGCGAGGCCATTGCCCGGGCCCGCAAGCGTCTCAGGGATTGAGGTCAAGACCGATGGTCGACAAGAACCGCAAGCACTGGCTGGGCCGCTGCGCCTTGCTGCTGATCGCCGTCCTGGCGCTACTGCCGGCCGGCTGCGGCAAGAAGGGCGATCCCGAATTGCCCAGTGGCGAGACCGACGAGTTCCCCAGGCAATATCCGGATCCCGAATTCCCTATGAGTGCATTCCAGTACCGGGACGGCCAGCTCCACGCTGAAGCCGTCGCCGTGGCGCGCGCCGCCGAAACTGTCGGCACGCCGTTCTATTGCTATTCCACGGCGGCGCTGCAGGACGAATACCGCACCTTCGATGCGGCCTTCGCCAAGATTCCGCACATGATCTGCTATTCGCTGAAAGCCAACAACAACCTGGCCGTCATGCGCACGCTTCTGGAGCTGGGCGCAGGCGCCGACGTAGTGTCGGCCGGCGAGATGCATTGCGCGCTCGCCGCCGGCGTTCCTCCTGAGAAGATCGTGTTCGCCGGCGTCGGCAAGACCGCGGCGGAAATGGCGGCGGCGCTGGATGTCGGCATCCTGCAGTTCAATGTCGAATCGATCCCGGAGCTGGAGTTGCTGAACCAGGTCGCCGTCAGCAAGAACAAGCGGGCGCCGGTGGCGCTGCGGCTCAATCCCGATGTGGATGCCCGCACCCACGCCAAGATCTCCACCGGCAAGTCGGAAAACAAGTTCGGCATCGAGCTCAGCCAGACTGCCGCCGCCTATGCCCAGGCCGCCGCGGCGCCCGGCCTGGAACCGGTGGGCCTCGCCCTGCATATCGGCTCGCAGCTTGCCGATCTGTCGCCCTATCGCGCCGCGTTCGGCAAGCTTGCGGCGATGGCGGTCGAACTCAAGCAAAGCGGCCTGCCGGTGAAGCACCTGGATCTCGGCGGCGGCCTGGGCATCGCCTATGAAAGCGAGAATCCGCCCTCCCTGGCCGAATATGCTGAGATCGTAGAGCAGACGGTCGGGAAGCTGGGCCTGCCGGTCATCTTCGAGCCCGGGCGGCGGCTGATCGGCAATGCCGGCATCCTGGTCACCCGCGTGACCTATGTGAAGGAGGGGGTGAACCGCACCTTCATCATTACCGACGCGGCGATGAACGACCTGATCCGTCCCATGCTCTATGAGGCCTATCACGATATCGTGCCGGTGGCGCAGGCCGCGTCCGGCGGCCTGAGCCGCAAGGTGGATATCGTCGGCCCGATCTGCGAAAGCACCGATATCTTCGCCGAACAACGGCCGATGCCGCCCCTGGCGGCCGGCGATTTGCTCGCCATATTTTCGACAGGCGCCTATGGTGCCGTCATGGCCTCGTCCTACAATCTGCGGCCGTTGGCGCCGGAAGTTATGGTAAACGATCACGAATTTGCGATTGTTCGCCCCCGGCCGACCTATGCTGATATGATCGGTCGGGACCGGTTGCCGGGCTGGTTTGCCGCCGGCGGCAAGGCCAAGAAATGATGGAGCGCTCCGATAGACGATCGGCAGACATACCAGGACCGCCGCACGGCCGATGACCTGTCGCCGGGCTACCGCATCTATGGCGCCCGCTTGGCGCTGTGGTGGGAGCGCGTCTGGTTTTGCGTGTGGCCCGCGCTCTGCGTCGCCGCCACCTTCCTGATCATCTCGCTGTTCTCGCTGCTCCCGGCCCTCAATGGCTGGCTGCATCTGGTGGTCCTGATCGGTTTCGGCCTGGCCTTCGCTTACGCCGTCGGCTGGCTGATCCCCGGACTGCGGCGGCCGAGCCGGCAAGAGGCCATCCGCCGCCTGGAGCAGGTGAACGAACTGGAGCACCGGCCGCTGACCCGGATCGAGGACAGGCTGGCCACCAGCAACACCGATCCCGAGGCCGCCGCGCTGTGGGACTTCTACCGGCGCCGCACCAAATCGGAGATCGGCAATCTGCGCATCGGCGCGCCGCATCCGAACATCGTGGCGAAGGATCCGTTCGCCCTGCGCGCGATCCTGGGCCTGCTGCTGATCGTGGCATTGATCGTCGGCTGGAAGGACGCGCCGGAACGGATCGCGCGGTCGTTCGTCCCGACCCTGTCCGGCTTCGATTTCGGCGATGGCGTGACCGTGACATTGTCGATCACGCCGCCGGCCTACACCAATGTGGCGCCGCTGTTCCTGGAAAAGCGACCTTCGGTCGACGAAACGGAAGGCACGGCGCAGGCGGCGGCCACGGAAATCCGTATTCCCACCGGCAGCCTTGTGCTGGCCCAGCTTCAAGGCCTGTCGGAAACGCCGACGCTGCTGCTGGGCGACGGCAAGGTTGCCTTCGAGCCGCTGGAGCCCGGCACCTTCCAGGGCAAGGGTGAGATCAAGACCGGCACGCGGCTCGGCGTCGCCGTCGAAGATACGGAGATCGCCGGCTGGCCCGTCGTTATCGTTCCTGACCATGTGCCCTCCATCGAGTTCGCCGCGCAGCCGGGCGCCAGCGAGCGCTTCGCTCTGCGGCTGATCTACAAGGCAGCCGATGACTACGGCATCCAGTCGGTGAACGCGATCATCCGCCGCGCCGACAAGCAGAAAGGCCCCGGCGACATTGCACAGATCGACCTGCGGCTGCCGCTGCCGGGCGTCGATCCGAAGAAAGCGCAGCAGGCGAGTTTCCACGATCTGACGCCCCATCCCTGGGCCGGTCTGCCGGTGGAGATCCAGCTTTCCGCCGCCGACGCCCTGGGCCAGACCGGCCGCAGCGCCTGGGTCAAGACCACGTTGCCGGAGCGTCTGTTCAATCACCCGGTGGCGGCGGCGGTCGCCGAACAGCGCAAGCATCTGATGTATACGCCGGCGGAAGCCGAGAGCGTCGCGCGGCGCCTCTACAGCATCGGCGCCCAGCCGCAGCTCTACAACGACGACCTGATCGCCGTGCTGGCGTTCGAAGTCGCCATCGACCGCCTGGCCATCGCCGCGAATTCGCAGATGATCACCGCCGCCGAGCGCACGGAAGAGATCGGCAGCGTCGTCGATCTGCTGTGGGACCTGGCGCTGCGCATCGAGGAAGGCGAGTTCGCCATGGCGGAGAAGCAGCTGCGCTCGCTGCAGGAAGCCCTGCAGAAGGCGCTGGCCGACAATGCTCCCGACGAGGAGGTGCAGAGAGCTGATGGACGAGCTTCAGGAGGCGATGGACCGCTATGTCGACGCCCTGAAGGACAAGATGGACCGGGAGCCGCGCGGCCCGCGCTCGCGGCCGCAGATGAATTCCAACACGGTGGAAATGCGGCGCGAGGATTTGCAGAAGATGCTCGAGCGCGCCCGCGAACTAGCAAAGTCGGGCAACCGCGATGCTGCGCGCGAACTCCTGGCGCAGATGCAGCAGATGCTGGAAAGCCTGCAGACCCAGCAGACGGCCGGCAACATGAGCGAAGACATGGAAAAAGCCATGCAGATGCTGGAGGACATGGACCAGCTCATGGACAAGCAGCAGGAGCTGATGGATCAGACATTCCGCGACTCCCAGCAGCAGCAGGAAGGCGATCAGCCGATGCAGGGCGCCGCGCAGCGAAAGCTGCAGCAGGAAGCGCTGCGGGATGCGACGGGCCAGATGATGCGCGACTATGCCGACATGTTCGGCGAGGTGCCGCCGTCGCTCGGCCGCGCCGAGGGCAACATGCGGGAATCCTCAAAGGCCCTGGGCGAGGGACGCCCGCAGGATGCGCTGCCGCCGCAGTCCCAGGCGCTGACCGACCTGCAGCAGGCCATGCAGGAGATGACCAACGCCATGGCGCAGGCCTTGCAGGGCCAGCCGGGACAGGACCCGCGCAATCAGACCGGCCTCGGCGACGATCCGCTCGACCGCGACGGCAACGGCATGGACGATTTCCTCGGCAATGTGGAAATACCGGATCAGCCCGACATGCAGCGGGCGCAGGAGATCCTCGAAGAGCTGCGCCGGCGGGCCAGCGAGCGCTCGCGGCCGAGGCTCGAGCGCGAGTATATCGACCGGCTGCTCAAGCAGTTCTAGCCACCGGCCCGCCGCGGCTACTCCAGCCCGCCGCCGACAAACGTGACCCGCGAACGTTCGAACGCTTCCGGCGGATTGATCGCCTCCGTGCGGAAGCGGACGATTTCGCCGGGGCCGACCACATCCTGATCGACCGCGAACGTCCAATCGAACAGGCTGCGTTTATCGGCGTCCAGCAGGCTGGCGCGCAGCCCGGGCAGCAGCTGCGGCATGTCGGAATTGTTGACGATCTTGCCCTCGAGCACGAGCACAGTAAGGCCCGCCAGCGGCTGCTCCACCAGGCGCACATCCTGTACTTCCAATGTCGAGGTCGGAACGCCGATGATCTCGCCGATCAATTCGTAAACGCGCTTGGTCGACGGCCAGGTGTCCATGATTTTTTCCCGGCCGAAATAGCCGACGCCGGTACCGACGATCAGGCCGGCGATAGCGGCAGCGACGGCCGCCACCGGCCAGCGCCGGCGGCGCGGCTGATAGCGCACCGGCAGGCCGAAATTCGGCGCCGGCGGCAATCCGGGCGGCGGCGGCGGCGTAACATCAATTCGCCGCGGCTGATCCGCCGGCGGCGTCTGCATCCAGCTATGACGGCACTTCGCGCAACGCACCAGCCGACCGGCCTCGCCGAGGACAGTCGCATCGATCAGGTAACGCGTCTTGCATGCGGAGCAAGAAACGATCATCTAGGCGCCATGGCTGTGATTCTTGCCAGCCCCGGTGTATCGCTGAGTCGCGGCCGGCGCAAGTTTTCCCACTGCTGCCAAGCCGTTGCCGGTGCCTTCTGGACGGGCCGGACTCGCATATGTCATTCTCCGGCCACAGTTTTGACGATCGCGGCAACCGGGGACAGCCACCTTGGTTCTATTTGAAAATGTAAACCTTCGTTACGGCGACGGCCCCGCGATCCTGCAGCAGGTTTCCTTCACGCTGGCGCCGGGTTCGTTCCATTTCATCGTCGGCGCCAGCGGCGCCGGCAAATCGTCGCTGCTGCGCATGATGTATCTGGCGCAGAAGCCGACCACCGGCCGCGTCAACCTGTTCGGCCAGGAGATCGATCAGCTCAAGCGCCATGACCGGCCGCTGCTGCGCCGCCGCGTCGGCGTGGTGTTCCAGGATTTCCGCCTGCTGCCCCATCTGTCGGCGCTCGACAATGTGGCGCTGCCGCTGCGCGTCGCCGGCGTGGCCGAGAATAAAATCCGCGACCATGTGACCGAGCTGCTGAAGTGGGTCGGGCTGGCCGAGCATGTGGATGCGCTGCCCGCCACGCTGTCGGGCGGACAGCAGCAGCGCGTCGCCATCGCCCGCGCCGTCATCACGCGGCCGAGCCTGCTGCTCGCCGACGAGCCGACCGGCAATCTGGACGACGCCATCGCTGTGCGGCTGATGTATCTGTTCGGCGAGCTGAACAAGGTGGGCACGACGATCGTCGTCGCCACCCACAGCGAGCGGCTGGTGCAGCAATTCTCCCACCGCCAGCTGCGGATCGAGCAGGCCCATGTGCGGCTGATTCCGCAGCGCTCCGAGGCCGCCTAGGATGCGGCTGTTCCGCTCCGACCTGCCGCTTGCCGGCGATGCGTCCGCGCGCTTCCTGCCCTGGATCATCGGCTGCATGGTTTATCTCGCGGCACTGGCGGTGGCCGCGGCGCTGTCGGCGGATAATCTGGCCGAGCGCTGGCATGCGGATCTGGCGGGCCGCTTCACCGTCGAGCTGCCGCCCTCGCCGCCCTCCGACGAGAAGGAGGCGAAGCTGCGGAACATCACCGGCCTCCTGTCGACGATCGACGGCGTCACCGCCGTGAAGCTGGTGGGCGACAGCGAGAAAGCGGCACTGCTGCGGCCCTGGCTCGGCGGCATCGAATTGCCTGACGATATCGCGCTGCCCGACCTCATCGTCGTCGAGGCCGGCAAGGCGATCGATCTGGCGAAGGTCTCGGTCGATCTCGTCGCCATCGATCCCGCGATCCGCGTCGACGACCATGCGAACTGGAATGGCGATCTTCTGGCCTTCAGCAATTCGATGAAGATCCTGGCGCTGATCGTGCTGTCGCTGATCGCGCTAACGGCGGTGTCGACGGTGATCTTCGTCACCCGCACGGGCCTCGCGATCCACCGGCGGGTGATCGAGATCGTGCATCTGGTGGGCGCCCAGGACTCCTACATCGCCCGCCAGTTCCTGTTCCATGCCCTGCGGCTCGGCCTGGCCGGCGGTGCGGTGGGCGCGGCGCTGGCCGCGGCAACCTGGCTGGGCCTGCAGCGCTGGCTGAGCGGCGGCGGCAGCGGGTTGCTGCCGTCCCTGGCGCTGTCGACCGGCGACTGGCTGGCGGTGGCGGCAGTGCCGGTCGCGCTGGCCGTCGTCGCCATGTTCACGGCGCAAGCGACCGTGATGATCCTTTTGGGGCGCGAACCGTGACGTTGGCGGCGGATGCCCCTGCGGGAACGCTGGGAACGCCGATCCCGACTCCGCTAGCAACCGGCCGGCACCTTCCCTGGATTCCAAAGTTCACGGCGTCATGAGCCGCAAGAAACGCATTTTCGGCTCCCGCCGCCGATTTGCCGGGCCGCGGCGCCGGGGTCTTTGGCTGATGCGCGTCGGCATGCCCCTGTTCGTCTTGGCCATCGCCTGGCTGCTGGGGCTGGTGCTGTTCGCCGAAACAATTCCCACGCGCACGAGCGACGACCGGACGGAGGCCGACGCGATCGTCGTGCTGACCGGCGGCAGCGACCGCCTGAAAGAAGGACTGCAACTGCTGGCCCAGGGCGAGGGCAAGCAGCTGCTGATCTCGGGTGTCCATGCCAACACCGATATTCCGGCCCTGCTGCAGACGGCCGATCTCGCGGCGGAACTGCGCCCTTCGGCCGAGACGATCGCCTGCTGCATCACCGTCGGCTATGAGGCCGGCGACACGACAGGCAATGCGCAGGAAAGCGCCCGCTGGATGGCGGCGCACGACCTGCATACGCTGCGCTTGGTGACCGCCGATTATCACATGCCGCGCAGCCTGCTGGAGTTCCACGCGGCGATGCCCGAGGCGAAGATCCTGCCGCATCCGGTGTTTCCGGAGACCGTGAAGCGCGACCAATGGTATCTCTGGCCGGGCACCACCAGCCTGATCATCCGCGAGTATCACAAGTATCTGCTGGCGACGCTGCGCATCCGCCTGGGCGGACTCTTCAACGGCTCGATCTGACTCCATCACCGCAAGGCAGACCGAATGATCTTCATCCGCTCGCTGCTGTTCAATGTCGCCTTCTACCTCTGGACCTCCCTCATGTTCCTGCTGTCGCTGCCGGCGCTCCTGATGCCGGCGGGCGCGGTGTGGGGACTGGGCCGCGTCTGGGTCTGCGGCACGATGCTGCTGCTGCGCATTTTCGTCGGGCTGACCCATGAGGTGCGCGGTCTCGCCCACCGGCTGCCGGGGGCGGCGCTCTACGCGGTGAAGCACCAATCGGCCTGGGACACGCTGGTCTTCGCCCTGCTGCTGGACCGGCCTGCCATCGTCCTGAAACAGGAGCTGCTGAACCTGCCGCTGTTCGGCTGGTACATGCGCAAATGCCGGATGATCCCCGTCGACCGCAAGGGCCGGGCTACCGCCCTCAAGCGCATGTCCGCCGATGCGCGGGACCGGGCATCCGCCGGCCGGCCGATCCTGATCTTTCCCGAGGGCACCCGCGTGGCGCCGGGCCAGCGCCGTCCCTATCAGCCGGGCGCGGCGGCGCTTTATGGCGCTCTCGGCCTGCCGGTGGTGCCGGTGGCGCTCAATTCCGGCCTGTTCTGGGGCCGCAGGAGCTTCCACAAGCTGCCTGGGCGGATCGTGGTGGAATTCCTGCCGCCGATCGCGCCGGGCCTGGATCGCCGGATTTTCATGGCCGAGCTGGAAGCAGCGATCGAAACCGCAGCGGACCGGCTGGCAGGCATCGCAATTCGTTAACCATCTTTGGCAACACTTGTGGGTAATCCTGTGGGCAAGCCTCGGCGGTTGTGAATTCGGCCGGAAAAATCCCGGTAATGCTGTGGATGAATCGGGAAAAAGGCCGTTTTTCAATGGGGTCTTGTTTCCGCCGGATAGCAATCCGCTGTGGAAACATTTAGGGAACGGATTATTGACCGCAACAATCATCAGGCGTAGTGTTTCTTATCCAGACCCATCCCCTCGGTCCGGGCCCGGTGCGCCAAATCCGGGCGGCGTGGCTCTTTTTGTTGAACGGATAAAGCGATGGCGCAGGTAGCGGCGATCTCCCAGCAGATTTGGGACATGAAGTACCGGCTGAAAGCGCCGGGCGGCGGCGCCGTCGACAAGACCATCGAGGATAGCTGGCGCCGGGTGGCGACGGCGCTCGCGTCGGTGGAGAAGGAGCCGGCGCTCTGGGCCGACCGGTTCTACGACGCGCTGAGCGATTTCCGCTTCCTGCCCGCCGGCCGCATCCTGGCCGGCGCCGGCACCAACCGCACGGTGACGCTGTTCAACTGCTTCGTCATGGGCACGATCCCCGACGACATGGGCGGCATCTTCACCGGCCTGCGGGAAGCGGCGCTGACCATGCAGCAGGGCGGCGGCATCGGCTACGACTTCTCGACGCTGCGCCCGCGCGGCGCGCCGGTGAAGGGCGTGGGCGCGGACGCCTCGGGCCCGCTCTCCTTCATGGATGTGTGGGACGCCATGTGCCGCACCATCATGAGCGCCGGCCACCGCCGCGGCGCCATGATGGCGACGCTGCGCTGCGACCATCCCGATATCGAGGCCTTCATCGAGGCCAAGCGCGAGCCCGGCCGCCTGCGCATGTTCAATCTCTCGGTGCTGGTCACCGACGCCTTCATGACCGCGATCAAGGAAGATGCGCCCTGGGAGCTGAAATTCTCGGGCACCACCTTCAAGGTACTGCGCGCGCGCGATCTCTGGGACAAGATCATGCGCGCGACCTACGCCTATGCCGAGCCCGGCGTGATCTTCATCGACCGCATCAACCGGCGGAACAATCTGAGCTACTGCGAGACCATCAGCGCGACGAACCCGTGCGGCGAGCAGCCGCTGCCGCCTTATGGCGCCTGCCTGCTGGGGTCGGTCAATCTGGCGGCGCTGGTGAAGGAGCCGTTCACCGACAAGGCGCATATCGACGCGAAGGAATTCGAAGACCTCGCCCGCATCGCCGTGCGCATGATGGACAATGTCACGGATGTCTCGCGCTTCCCGCTGCCGCAGCAGGACGCGGAAGCGCGGGCCAAGCGCCGCATCGGGCTGGGCGTCACCGGCCTCGCCGATGCCCTGATCATGTGCCAGTTGCGCTATGGCTCCGCCGCTTCGGTGGCGATGACGGAAGTGTGGATGCGGGCGCTGCGCCGCGCCGCCTATCTGGCCTCGGTCGAGCTGGCGAAGGAGAAAGGCGCCTTCCCGCTCTACGACAAGGACAAATACCTGGCTGGCGAAAGCATCGGTGAGCTTGAGGAAGACCTGCGCGACGGCATCGCCGCCAACGGCATCCGCAACGCGCTGCTCACCTCGATCGCGCCGACCGGCACCATCTCGCTGTTCGCCGACAACGTCTCTTCGGGCCTGGAGCCGGTTTTCAGCTTCAAATACACCCGCAATGTGCTGATGCCCGACGGCAGCCGGCAGAGCGAGGAAGTCAGCGATCACGCCTACCGCCTGTTCCGCCGTCTGAAGGGAGAGACGCGCGCCGCTGCCCGACTACTTCGTCGATGTCGCAGCAGCTCTCCCCCGGCGATCACGTGATCATGCAGGCGGCGGTGCAGAAATACATCGACAGCTCCATCTCCAAGACCATCAATTGCCCGGCCGACCTGTCCTTCGAGGCGTTCAAGGACGTCTATCTCCAGGCCTACGAACTCGGCTGCAAGGGCTGCACCACCTACCGCCCGAACGAGATCACCGGCGCGGTGCTGGAGGTGAAGGACGGCAAGAAGGCAGAGTCGCCGCAGCAGGCGGAACTGCCGCTGCCCGCCGCCCAGCCGCGGCCGAAGGACATGTACGAGGCCGGCGGCGTGATCTACATGACCCGCCCGCTCGACCGGCCGGAGGCGTTGCCGGGCCAGACCTACAAGCTGCGCTGGCCGGAGAGCGAGCATGCCGTCTATGTCACGATCAACGACGTGATCCAAGACGGCCGGCGGCGGCCGTTCGAGATCTTCATCAACTCCAAGAACATGGAGCATTACGCCTGGACTGTCGGCCTGACGCGCATGATCAGCGCCGTGTTCCGCCGCGGCGGCGATGTCTCCTTCGTGGTGGAGGAATTGAAAGCGGTGTTCGATCCCCGCGGCGGCTACTGGATGGAAGGGCATTATGTGCCCTCGCTGCTGGCGGCCCTGGGCGAAATCATCGAACGGCACATGATCGACATCGGCTTCATGACCGATCCCCGGCGCGAGCAGCGGGAGATGGTGGCCCAGCTCGAACGCAAGGTGGTGAACCTGAACAGCCAGGACGCCACCGACGCGCGCCTGCCTCGCTGCCCGAAATGCAGCCAGCCGGCACTGATCCGCCAGGAAGGTTGCGACCTCTGCACCAGCTGCGGCTACAGCAAATGCGGCTGATCAATGCTTTATAGGACGTTAACCAAGGATTAGCTCTCTTGCGGGAAGATGCGCGCCGCCGGTTCGCGCAAGCCAGAGAGAGCGCCTCATGCATTTCGGCATCGCCAGAGAGTGCAAGTCCTGTGGCCGCGAGATGGCGGCCTATCAGACTGGCTGTCTCTATTGCAACGAGGATACCGGATTCCAGTTCCCCTGGCTGCACGCGATCGGCATCGGCGTATTCGTGATCGGCGCCCTGCTCTATCACAGCAATCCGGAACTGGGTGCAACGATCATGAGCATCGTCGGCTACGATCCGACGATTGCTAACCCTTCGCCGCGGTGATCGTGTAGAGCGTCACCGCTTCGCTGCGGCCGCGCACCGTCGTCCGGTCCAGCTCCTCCGTCTCGAACCAGGGCGCGATCTTCGCCTGCGTCGCCTCGCTGATGACGATCTGCCGGCCATAGGTCTTGCACATCGATTCCAAACGCGAGGCGAGATTCACGGCATCGCCGATGGCCGAATAGTCGAAGCGCGTCTCCGATCCCATATTGCCGACGATGCAGATGCCGGTGTTGATGCCGATGCCGACATCGATCTTCGGCAGCCTGTGCTCTCCGGCCGCGCCTTCGTTTGCCATCTCAGCATTGAGCTTTTCCATGGCCGTCAGCATCTTCAGCGCCGCATCGGCGGCATGGCGGGCATGATCGGGGTCCGCCAGCGGCGCGTTCCAGAACGCCATCACGCAATCGCCGATATATTTGTCGATCGTGCCGCCGGCCGCCAGCACGACTTCCGATAGCCGCGTCAGCACCCGGTTCATCAACGCCACCAGCCGCTCCGGATCGTCTTTCAGAATTTCGGAGATCGTCGTGAAGCCGCGCACATCGCAGAACAGGATGGTCAGTTCGCGCTTGGCGCCGCCGAGCTTCAGCAGGCTCGGGTCCCGCGCCAGCATGTCCACCATGCTGGGCGCCAGGTAATGCTGGAACGCCGCGGTGATCCGCCGCCGGTTGGCGCGCTCCTCCAGCACGCCGATGCCGGCCTCGATGCCGACGGCGAACAGCAGCGCCAGGAACGGAAAGCTCGCCCCGGTCCACCAGCGGCCGAAGCGAAGAACGAGGTAGGCGTCGAGGATGATGAATCCGCCGCCGATCAGCAGCGTCAGGACGGCCCGCATCGCCAGGAACCGGCGGTTGATCCAGGCACCGGTCCAAGCGGCGACAGCCGTCAGCAGGAAGATCGCCCAATTCGGCAGCAGGCCGATCGACAGCCCGCCGCGCAGATTCTGCAGGATCGTCGCCTGCACTTCCGCGCCCGCCATCAATTGGCGCGTCCGCACGGTCGTGCTGACCTCGAAATTGTCGGTGCTGCTGCGCTTGATTTCCGCCGAGAGGTTGAGCCGGAAGCCGACGACGACAATGCGACCTTTGAAAAACCCCGGTGGCAGCATGTTCGTGGGATCGAGCGCTTGATAATAGGAAACAACATCAACGCTGCGGCCAGCGACCGGGTTGAAGTATTGAATCAGATTGTCCGAGCGCGATTTCGAAGGATTCGCCGGCGCGCTGAAGCGCAGCTTCGGCGAATATGCCCTGGCGCGCCGGTACGCGGCGAAGCACGCCGTCATCGTCCTGGAAAACCGCAGCATTCCCGGCTGCGGCGCCAGTGTCGAGAAACATCTGAAGCGGCAGGACATCCTTGTGTTGCGTCAACTGCGGCGTATCGATGGTTTCTTCCGTGGAGGCCAGCACTACATCCGGCCCGAGAGCCCGCGCGAGCAGTTGATCCTGCACCGGGTCTTGCGGTTCGGAGAATACGAGATCCAGGGCAATGACCTTCGCCCCGGCCGCCCGCAGGCTTTCGATCAGTTGGCCATGCAGGCTCCGTGGCCAGGGCCAGGGCTTGTTGATGTCGGCGAACGATGGTTCGTCGATGGCGACCAGGACCGGCACCGGCGGCACCGGCTCCGGCGGCCATTGGGTCGACAGGAAGTCATAGACCCGCCAGTCGAATAGCCGCGCCTGGGGCACCCAGAGCAGCGACCCCAGAACCACGGTCACCGCCAGCGCAACCAGCACCTCCCGCGGCGGCAGGAATCCCCGCCGCCCGCCATTGCCGGGCGCTGCGTTCGACAGCGTCAGAAGCGCACCTCGCCGGAGAGCCTGAAGGTCAGCCCCTGGGTTTGATAGGTCGGCAGCAGCGGTATCGGATCCTTCGCCACTTCGACCTTCTGGTCGAAGATGTTCAGGACGCTGGCGCCGAGAGCAAGATGCTTGTCCAGTGGCTCCCAGGAGACGGTGAAATCCGTGGTCGCATCGGTCGAGAGTTCCGTGCCAGCCAGATCGCCGTCACGCTGGCCGATTAGATTCTCCGTCAGCGTCACCCTGATCTGCTCCGGATGCACCCAGGTGATGCCGAAGTTCGCCGTCCAATCCGGCACCAGCGGCAGGTCGCGCCCGTTATCCTCGTTCTCGGAGTCGGTGAATGTCGCCCGCGCGAAAGCGCCGAACTGATCGGTGAGCCAGGCATTTGCCGACAGGCTGACCATGTCGATATGGCCTTCCGATGCGCCAAGGGGACCGAGGAGAACCGACGAGAAGATCGATGTATCGGTAAAAGTGATGACGTAGTCATCGATCTCCTGGTGCTGATACTCAACCGAGGTAAAGAAGCGGTCGGTCCATTCCGCGTCCCAGCGCGCCGCGATCGTCTGCAGCTTGCCGCCGTCGGCGGTGGGCGTGGCGAACGGCACCAGCCCGACCGTGGCGTCCGGCGCCAGCGATGCCCCGAGCCCCAGCGTGCTGTCCTGCCGGAAGCCGAGGCGGAGCCATTGGCCCGTCACAGGCTGCCAGGACAGGCCGATGCGCGGGTCGAACCTGGTTTTTGCATCGCCCGCATCGGCCTCGAAATGCGAGATGTAGGCGCCAATCTGCAGGTTCAGATCGGTGGCGATCTCCGTCGCAGCGTCCAGATAGGCGCGGCCGGCGATGGCGTCGCCGTCGCTGCCCAGGATCCCGAACAGCGTGGTCTGGCCCTTGGTCAATTGCCCCTCGACGCCGTAGCGCAGAGTGACGCCTTCGATATCGATGAGATGAGTCAAGGCGACGAGGCCGGAATCCTCGTCGGTGTCGATGAGATCAAACGTGTTGACCTCGCCGTCGCCATGACTGCCATTGGCGCCGAACAGCCCCATCAACACATTCGACTCGCCGAAGGTGTGGCTGAAGCCAATGCCTGTGTTGTAGCTGCGCCCCGCGAAATCCTCATGCAGCCCGAGGCCGAGCGTGGATCCGTTGACATCGTCGGCATCCGCCACCGTGGCGAACATGAACAGCCGGTCGCTGAGCCCCAGTTCGGCGCCGGCCAGGAACGTGCCGGTGATGCTATCGTTGACGATCGCCAGCGCGTCGTCATCGAAGGTCTGATAGGAGAGGTTGGCGGCGATGGCCAGGGGCAGGCCGTCATTCATGAATGTTTCGACATCGGCGAACCCGCCGCCGCCGAGCACCCCGTCCCTGTCCAGCACCAGATTGCTGCCGAGCGTGAAATCGAAAAACGGCCGCCGGAACAGGTCGTCGTAGCGGTTGCGCGCCGAGGAGGCCAGCGGTTCGAGCAGCAGCCCCTGTATCGCCTCGTTGAACGAGCCCGTCTGTACAACGCCATCGGCCGCGACCTCCGGCTGGATCACGGCCGACTGATAGAAGTGACTGGCGGGATCGAAGGGATTGAACAGCCGGTCGCCGTAGTAGCGGCCCCAATCCGACAGCGACAAATTGTCGAATGCATTGAACAGATAGGACCCGTCGCTGCGCGCCGAGGCCAGCCTGTTGAAAGCGCGGCCCCGTTGCAGATAGCGGCGGTAGGTTTCCTTCGCCGCGCGGATCGCCTCGCCGGCCTCGGATTCATTCAGCGCGATCACCGTGCGCACCAGCGAGACGGCGGGATCGTCGGGGTCCAGCCGCTCGGCATCGTCAAGCGCCTGGCGCGCCAGATCGATCTGCCGGTTCTGATAATAGGTGATGGCGAGACCAAGCGACGATTCCGCCACCTGGGGATTGGCGGCAACGGCATCGAGGAACTGCTGCTTGGCGCCCTCGAGATCGCCCTGCTGGATCAGCCAGCGTCCTTCGGCGACATGGACGATATAGAAGGACGGGTCCAGGGCCTTGGCGATGTCGATCTGCTCCTTCGCCTCGTCCAGCATATCCACATCGAGATAGACGATCGCCAGGTTCGCATGGGGCGCCAGGTCATAGGGATCGAGCCGGATCGCCGTTTCGAACGCCTCCCGCGCGCCGGCGTTGTCGCCCTGGTTCGAGCGCAGCAGGCCCAGGCTGTTCCAGAGATCGGCATCCCGCGGGTCCAGCGCGAGGCCTTCCTCGAGCTCCGCTTGGGAGGCCTTCAGGTCCCAATCGAAATCCGACAGCACGGCGGCGCGGAGCTGCATCGCGTCGGGATTGCGCGGATCGATCCGGTCGGCCCGTTCCGAGGCCGCGCGGGCGGCTTCCTCATCGGCGAGGACAACGCCCAGCAGGCCGCGAATGGCCGGGAACTCGACAACATCCGGATAGCGCTTCTCGGCCTCCTCCAGGCGCGCGGCGGCGGCGTCCGATTCGCCTGTCGACGCTTCGAAGACCGCCAGGATCTGGACCGTGCTGGGATCATCGGGCAAGGCGTCGACTTCGGCCTTCATCGCGGCCGCTTCCTCCGCCCGGCCGCCGAAGATCAGCGTGAAGTAGCGGCCAAACACGGCTGAGATATGGCGGCGGCCCTGAAGCTGCGGCGCCGCCGCGGCGAAGGCGGCGGCGGCATCGTCCCAACGCTGCTCATGGGCGGCGATCGCGCCGTCAATCAGTTGCCGGCGGGCGGCGAGTTCAGGCGATAGCTGATGTCCCGCAAGAGGCTCCAGCAGCCGTTTCGCTTCGACGACGCTGCCATATGACAGTTCGCCTTCGACCAGCGACAAGCGTTCATCATCGGTCAGGCTGGATTCGTCCTTCTGCCGCAGCCTGTCGTTCGCGGCGCGCAGGTCGGTGCTGCTGAGGTCGCTGACTGGCAGAAACGACAAGGCCGAGCGCGCATCGAGATAATACAGCATCTGCTCGCGGCCCGGCTTCTGCGCCAGGAAGATCTTGGTCGGCGCCCTTCCGACCTCGGCGACCGCCGCCTCGCCCGGCCCCACCAGCACCTGGCCATAGTCGTTCTTCAGCTCCACCTGGCCGGCCGTCACGGTGAGGGTCGTCTTGCCGGACGTGTCCACATTAAGCGTCCAATCGGTGCCGCGGATCGCGGCGGTCGCCGAGGGCGTCGATATGCTGATGTCGCTGCCGCCGGTGGCCTCGCGCGCCCAGACCTGCCCCTGGTCGAGCTGCAGTTGTGTTTCCGCGCCGCCGCCCAGCTGCTTGATCAGCAGCTCGGTGTTGCGATGGACGCGGATCAGCGTCTGGTCGATGAAGCGCAGCGCCAGCAGGCCCGCCGGCCCGGTGCGCAGATGGTCGCCGGCCAGCAGCCCCTGCTCGATCTCCGCCGCCCGCCAGTTCGGTTCGGCGACGAATTGAATCTCCTCATCGCCGAGAGCATCGACGATGGTGCCGGTCGCCTCCCCCTGGCGCGGCACGGCCCCGTAGAGCGCCGCCGCCGTCCCCAGCCATAGTCCCAATGCAATGATCGCCAGCCGCCGCCCGCGCGCCATGGCCTGCCCCCCGGTTCCCTGCCACCCGGCCGCTACGGTAATCGCCTCGGTGCCCTTGGGCAATCGGGCCAGCCGCTCAATCCCGTGGGCCAGCGCTCAGCCGCGAGAGGCCGCCGCTTCCTCGACGATGCGCAGCAACCGGTGCAGCGCCCCCTCGCCGATGCCCAGCTCATCCAGATGGGCGACGGTGCTGCGCAGATAGTCCAGGTTGCTGCCCATCGTGCCGACGCCCTGGGCGATGTAGTCGGCGGTCTGCCGGGCCGTCAGCTTGCCGGCATATTGCTCGTGGCTGCGGTCGACCACGAAGGCCGCGGCGCGGCAGGTGCCAACAGGTGTTTCAATCGTGAACCAGCGGGGATCGTAGACGCCGGTGATCATTTCCCGGTTATGCAGATAGCCGATGACATGGTCGGCGTCGGCCGCTGCCACACGGAACGCGCGGCCGCGGCAGGCGCCGCCCCGGTCCAGGCCGAGCACCAGCCCCGGCTTCTCCGCCGTACCCCGGTAGTGGTGGGAGATGACGCAGAAGGCCCGGTGATAGCCGCGCAGCAGCGCCGGCTGGCGGTCGAGAAAATTGAAGCCCGGCCGCCACATCAGCGAGCCATAGGCGAAGACCCAGAAATCCTCGCCAACCGGCGGGTTGAGCCGGCGGCGCTCCACCAGGGCCGCCTCTTCCGGGCTGATGGGCGGCGGATATTCGGGCGGCGATGGTTCCTTGCCGGACATGGCGCTTATTTTCGCATGACCAGCGCCACCCCGGCCACCGCCGCCGCCATGCCGAGCCTGTTGGCCACGATTCCGCCGGCCCATCTCAGGACGAACAATGGCGGCATGAAGCCTGCCACAAGAGGCTGAGAATCGCGGAGTCGCTAGAGATTGTCATACTGTCTGTGGCTTTGGGGCGAGGCATCTTAGCCGGGACGCGCTGCGAGACAACGATGGCAGCCGCATGGCAATCCCGCTATTACCGCAGGCGCATGGTCAGCCGATCCCGAAAAATCACCTGGCTTGTCGTCGCCGCTCTGCTGCTGGCCGCCCTGTCCGGCGGCTACGCCTGGTATCGCAGCTATGTGGCGCAGCAGCTCGGCATCGCGCTCAACAACTGGATCCTCGCGCGCACGACGGAGGGCTACGGCATCGCCGCCGATATCGCGCCGGAGTCGGGCACCCTGACGGCGGTGACGCGACGCCTGAGCGACGTCACGATCGCCGCCCCTGGCTTTGCCTGGACATTGCAGTTGCGCAATCTCGACATCCTCGTCAGTCCGCTGAGTCCATTCAGCGTCGAATTCCAGGCGGATGGGTGGGCGGAACTTGGCTATACCGTTGGCGAGGAAAATTACCTTCTGACGAACGATTTCCACAACGGCGCCGCCGGGTTCAGCTATGACCGCGAGGGCCGCATCACCGTGGCGTATCTCCGTGAGTCCGGGGCGCGGCTGGACGGCCCGATCAGTATGGATTTCGATTCATTTGAGGCTCGGCTCAATCTCGATCCCGCAGCGCCTCCGGCGGAGGACGGCAAGAGTGTCGAACTCAACGCCGTATTCGAGAATGCAACTGTGACCAAAACTGGCCCCCTGCCGCTTGGCAATCTCATTCAGCATGGGGATTTGGCGGCTTATGCGACCGGCACGCTGCGGCCGGGGCGGCCAGTCGGAGTCGCTCGCGGCCTGGCGCGATGCGGGCGGCGTGGTGCAGATTCAGCGGTTTGTCGCCAATTGGGGGCCGCTGGCCGTCACCGCCGAAGGCACATTGGCGCTCGACGGCGCAGATGCAGCCGCTGTTCGCGGGCACCGCGACGGTGCGCGGCTACAGCGAGGCCATCGATGCGCTGGTGCAGGCGCGCATGATGGATCCCGGCGGCGCCACCGGCGCCAAGATCGCGCTGGCCGCCATGGCCAAGCCCGCCGATGACGGCGGCCCGCCGGCGGCGAAGCTGCCGATTACGATCCAGGATGGGTTTCTGTTCGTCGGGCCGCTGAAGCTGGCGCAGATGCCGAGGATCGTCTGGCAGTAGGGGCGAGCCCTGCCGGTCGCCCGTCTCGACGCGAACGCGACGCACCTCCCCGGGCGAGGGGTCAGGTCTGGGCGCAAAGAGAAAACAGACCCCTCCCCGCACGGGAGGGTCGCCCCGCGTCCAGCGGATGTCTGTCGGGTGAGGGACGGCTCGCTGCCTCACGTCACCCGGAAATTCCCGAACTGCCAGGGATCCATCCGGTCCAGATGCGGCTCGGGGAACAGCACGCCGCGCTTCTGCAGCGGCGTCCAGTCCGTGCGCACGCCGCACCACCTTGCCGAGATAGGGCCGGCAGACGTCGATGACGAAGTCGTGGTCGAGATCCTCCGGCTCCAGCAATCCCTGGTTCGGATTCTTGATCATGTGGATCGCGCCCGCCAGCACCGGCGAGGCGATCTGCAGCGACGTGGCGTTGAACCGGTCGCCGAGGATGTCCCGCGCCTCCTGGATGGTGAGCTGGGAGCCGTACCAGAGGGCGCCGAAATCGCCCATCAGGAGCGCGCCCAGCTCGTCCATGCCGGAGACGATCTCCTTGCCCATCAGCCGCACCTTCTTCTGCATCTTGAAGTTATGCATCTGCAGCTCGCGCACGCTGAGCACCGCGTCGTCGCAGGGGTGATAGGCGTAATGCACGGTCGGCCGGTAGATCGGCTTCTCGCCGTCATGCGCCGTGAGATAGTCCGCCAGCGTGATCGCCTCGCCATGGGTGATGAGGAAGCCGATCATCTCGCCATTGATCGGCGTCCAGGAACGCACCTGGGTGACGCAGCCGGGCTGGTTCAGGTAGATGGCGCATTTCGGCCCCACCGGATGCTCGTTGGCGTCCAGCGGCAGGCGCTTCTCGTGGGTGCCCCAGCCCAGCTCCGACGGCTGCAGCCCCTCGCTGACGAAACCATGGATGCTCCAGGTGTTGACGAACTCGTCCAGCTTCTTCGGGATGTTCGCCACCTGGGTGTCGCGCTCGGCGACATGGATGGTCTTGAGGCCGATATCCATGGCCAGCCGCGCCCAGCCTTCCCGCGTCTTCGGCTCAGCCAGGTTCTTGTTCTTCTCCCGGCCGATCTCCATCAGCCCCGCCTTGACGAAATGACTGATCAGGCCGGGATTGGCGCCCATGGTGACGACCATGGTCGGCGAACCCTTCGGCCATTTCTTCGCCATCTCCCGGGTGGTGTAGCGCAGGTGATAGTTCGAGCGCTCGTTGGCCGGCAGCTTCGGATTGTCGTAGTAGCCCGGCCAGGGCTCGATGCAGGTGTCCAGATAGTTGGCGCCGTTCTGCTGGCACCAGGCCATCACGTCCTGGCTGCTGACATTGACGCTGAGATTCAGCACCATGTCGCCGCGGCCGACATACTTGGCCAGCACGTCCTTGTAGTTCTTCTTGGTGATTTCCTTGTTCACATAGGTCACGCCGCGCGCCACATAGGGCGCGATCTCCTCGCTATGGTCATCGGGTTCCAGCACGGTGACCCGCGACAGCGGCATGTCCAGATGCCGGTCGAGCATCGGCATGGTGCAGTGACCCACCGAGCCGTAGCCGATCATCAGGATGCGTCCCTTAAAGGGAATTTTCTTGGCCATTCTCTGAACCCCTTCGTCTTTTGGACGCTGCGCTCCATGCAGCACGCATAATCGCCGCGGGGCGGATCGATGATCCGCCCGCGGCAATGCAATCTGAGTTTTCCGGTAGTCTAGATACAGTAGGTCGTCAACGGCGGAAAGCCGTTGAAGCCGACCGAGGAATAGCTGCTGGTATAGGCGCCAGTGCCGAGGATGCGAACCTTGTCGCCGATCGCCAGTTCGATCGGCAGAAAGTATTCTGTTTCCTCATAGAGGATGTCGGCGCTATCGCAACTCGGGCCGGCCAGGATCACCGCGCCGGTCTCGCCGCCGTCCCGCTCGCTGCGGATCGGATACTTGATCGCCTCGTCCATGGTCTCGGCCAGGCCGCCGAACTTGCCGATGTCCAGATAGACCCAGCGCTTCTTGTCGGTGTAGTCCTTGCGGGACACCAGCACGACTTCGCTCTCGATCTCACCGGCATTGCCCACCAGGGCACGGCCGGGCTCGACGATCATGTCGGGCAGCGCATTGCCGAAATGCTTGGTCACCGCGCCCATGACGGCGCTGGCGCAGCGCTCGGCATCCGGCACGTCGCGGCGGTAGCGGATCGGGAAGCCGCCGCCGAGATTGAGCAGGCGGAGATCCAGCCCGTCCTCGCGCAGGCGCTTGAACAGCTTGGCGGCGCGCGCCGACGCAAACGTCCCACTGGCGCAGGTCGCTCTGCTGCGAGCCGATGTGGAAGGAAATGCCGCATGGGTCGAGGCCCAGGTCGCGCGCCTTCAGCAGCAGCACGGCGGCCATGCGGCTGGAGCAGCCGAACTTCCGCGACAACGGCCACTCGGCGCCGTTGCCGTCGGTCAGGACGCGGCAATAGACGGAGGCGCCGGGCGCGGCCGCGGCGATCTTCTGCAGCTCGCCGTCGCTGTCCATGGCGAACAGGCGGACGCCGTTCTGGTGCGCAAAGGCAATGTCGCTCGCCTTCTTGATCGTATTGCCAAACGAGATGCGGTCGCCGGGGACGCCGGCGTTCAGGCAGAGCTCGATCTCGCCCCGGCTCGCCGTGTCGAAGCAGGCGCCGAGGCCGGCCAGGCGCTCGATGATCGCCGGCGCCGGATTCGCCTTCACTGCATAGTAAACGCGCGCCAGCGGCAGGACGCGGCGCAGCTCCCGGTAGTTCTCCTCGATGACCGAGAGGTCCATGACCAGGCAGGGCGTCGCCGGTCGTCGGTCGGCGAGGAATTGGCTGATACGGCTGTTCATGGCGGTGGTCATCGGCGGTACTCCGGTCCCGCGGCGGCGGCGCAACAGCGCCAACTCGACCCGGGACTATGGGGTTAAACGGTTGAGGAAAGGTTTCCGGCCGCGGCAGATCGCCACGGGGCCAACCCCGGCGCCGGTTCCCCGGCGCAGCACCCGTCTACATCTGCCGCTGGGAGCGGGAGAGCGCGGGTGGGGCTAAGGTCACCTCTCCGGCCGGCAGCGCGGTGGAACCGCGGCCAGAGCCGGAAATGACCGATTCAGCAATGACAATATTGCAGGGGGCTGGGCCTCCCTGCCGGGTTGCAATCATCGTTACCTCCTCCTCGGACCCGGCTCGAACCACTAGAGAGCCGGCTTGGCCAAAAAGGACGCGTACCGTCGTTGCATAAACCACAGAGGGCCAGGGGCACGTGCGTTGGGCGTCGTGACGCACGCTATATGGGCAAACGGATTTCAATTGCAAGAAAAAATATGGGGTGGCGGGAGATCGGCGGCGGCGCGTGGCGCTCGCGCCACAGCGCGCGAGGCCCGCGCCATACGCCCTACCTCACTTCATCATCGGATTGCCGCTCCGGTTGATCGTGGCGTCGCGGAGCTGCTCGTAACCATAGGGCACGCCCTCGGCGGCGAGCGTGGCGTCGATCAGGGCGGTGAACTCGGCTTCGAACTTGTCCTGCCGCTCTTTCGGCAGGGCCTCCTTGAACTGCGGATACATCGCATAGAGGAGCTGCGCCATGACGCGCCAATAGCGCTGCTTGGCGTTGGGCCCGCCGGGCGCCTGCCGCCGGAAGTTCGCCAGAGTTCCCTCTGGCGAAGCATCCTTCGGCAGGATGATGAAGGCCAGGGCCTGGTACTCGACACCGGGGATGAGCGTGTCACCCAAGGGGATCTGGGCCAGAAGGCGGAGCATTCTGTAGGCGACTTGGTTGCGCCAGTCCGCATTCAGATTGGCGGCGTCGCTGGCATTGGGATTCGGCGATCCGTTATCGCTGCGCCAGGGCGTGCCCTGCATGCGCTCCAAGGCCGTCAGCCGGCGGGCATCGATGTGAGGACCGCGGCTCAGGGAAGCGATCCCGTCGGCGCGATACCAGCGGAGCAGGATCTCCTCGACGCGGATCTCCAGGTTCGAGGCGTCGCCCACGCCCAGCTTCGTCAGCTCCGTGACCAGCCGGAAAAGCTCGGCATCCTCGCTCATGGCGGCCGACAGCCATTTGGCGTCGCCATAGCCGATCAGCCTGGGCAGGCCTTCCGTCTTGGGATCTTCGACCTCCGGCCCCAGGAACCTGGTGTGTTGCGCGTTATAGTCCAGCCGGACGCTGCCGAGGCTGCCTTTGCTGCCGTCGACGCGGACGAAGAACCCTGAATCGCAGACCACGTTGCGGCCGAACTGCAGGACGCCCGCTGTCGATCCCGTCTCCAGGGACTTCACGCCGGCCTGCGCCAGGGATTGAAGCTCGTCCGGGTCGCTGACGCCGTCGAGATCGATATCGCGCCACAGCTTCAACTGGGCGAAGATCGGATCAGCGCCGTCGACGACGCCGTCGCGATTGGCGTCCCACGCCCGCAGCCTGTTGAACCCCGTGGCGAGACGGTCCTTCTGCAGCTCGCCATAGAGATCGAGCAGAAACCAGTGGCCGCCCTTGCTCAGCATCTCCGCGAGATTGTCGATCTGGCCGTTGCCGTCGATATCGTGGACCAGGAATGCGTCGTCGGCGGCGATCCAGCCGGTCATCTCCGCGAAGCCGTCGCTATCCATGTCGAAAAAGGCGCCGGAGCGATCGGGATCGATGAGTTCGACGCCGTCGCCGTCGAGATCGAGAACCAGGGGCGCGGTGAGGATCTCCGCCTCCTGGCCGGCCGCCGCCGGCGCCAGACAGCCCAGAGCCGCGAGGGCCAATGTTGTGGAGATCCAGACCTGCGTCCTCATAGGGCCTCCCTGGCCCGCCGTCGCGCGAAACAACGCCGGCCAGTCTAGGTCCGGGCGGTTAAATTATGTATGAAGGAAAGGTTAAAGCGGGCGGGATGGTCGAATGTCGAGGTGCAATTCCCGGCGGTGCAGCGCGACACGACAAACCGCAGGTGGTCATCGAGACGAGCCGCATGAGCCTTCTAGTTTTCCTTTAGCCGCAGATTGAAAGTCGGCAGCGGCCTTCCGAAAGTCCGCTAGAGCTGCGACAGCGAACGCATAAATCGAGTGCGCTTCGCTCAGGTTCTCTGCGGAAAACGCAACCGTGACCAGCGGTCCCGCACCGCGATCGGCATCGACAAAGAACAGCGCACAGTCGCCCGCTCGGCAGGTGACCGTAAAAGGCTGGCCGGCGGACGCCTCTGACGGCAGATAGTACGACTCTCCAGGCAGCGGATGTCGATCGGCATCCTCTACCAGCTTTCCGCTGAAATCCTCCCTACGAAATCGGATTTCGGCTTTCCATCCTTCGGGGGGCGACTGAGATGTTGTGTCTGATTCCCGGCACGCCATTAAATTCAGACCTTGAACGAACCCGCATACAAAGCGCCCAGATTCGCTGAAGCGGTAGTACGGAAGGCTTCTGTTTTCCCTGGTGGAGGTTCGCATTGAGGATATGAGTGAGCGTTGGTGCTTCGCTTGCTCGCCAATCTGGCTGTTAGCCATGTGACCAGCGGTACTTCGTGGCAAGAGTTCGCAAAGCATAGAATTGACGGGCTGTTCGTCTGGACTCCAGGATCTCGACATCCCAGTCCATCGGGATGAGATATTTCCACCCCACGCTAGAAGGCTTCGACCGATCGTAGTGTTCCCACAACTTGGCGACCTTGGACGCGTTGGAATTCCCGGCACACCAGAGCCAGTGCAGGGGTCGCATGTCGTCGCTGTTCAGGACGCGATGCGCCAATTCTGCCGATGCCAGCAGCGTTGCAAGGCTGACAGCGAACCGCGCAACGACAAGTCCAGGCCGCGTCGCGGGCCGAATATCTGGGCCGCCTTCAACAAAACGACGCGCCCAGGCCAGCATCGGCATGGCGGCAAGTAGAAGCGCCGCTGCCCAGACCGCTAGCGCCAATGTCGTGAGGATTGTCGACGGTGGCGTGGGCGGCCAAGGGAATAGCTCAAGACCCGTCTCTTCGAAGGTTTTGATGACATGACCCGCGGGCAGAAACACCAGAATAACAACTGGGATGAACAACAGAGTTGCCCAGGCGATGGATTTCGCCAATGGGACAGCCACCCGGTTTCCCTGATATTTTCTTGATGCGCTACTGCTCGACGTCCAAAAAGCCCATGTCGTCTGTAGCGCCGCTGCTGCGGCCACGAGCGGCGCGGCGAGCAACAGCGCCGACACGGTTCCGAGAAGGCTGACGAAGAATGTTGAAAGCACGAGCAGGCTCGCGCCATAAGCGAGGAAGAAAACGGTGCGAAGGATGCGGCCTCTAGCCATAGCAATACTGCCCCGTGGGTGTCCTGGTATTATGGCCCGGATCCCTGCGCAGTGATTGGGTCCTCGGCGATCTCCGCGTAAGCGGCGTTTACAACTGCCTGCCAATCGGAGTCTCGCATCCCGTATTACGGCACTACATTCATCAGAGCCGCCCGCCTTGTCTTATGTGAAATAGTTCCTATATCCGGATCTCGATGTTGGAAATTGTGGATAGGAAGGCGCGCGGCCGAGGTTGAGCGATCCCGCCGGCCGAGGTCATGCCCCCCGGATTTGGGCCTGGGTTGTTTTCTCAAAAAACAAAAATCCGAAAAATTGCGGCTGACGATCAACGGTTTGGCCGGGGCACTCGTGGAAAACAACCCAACGGCTGAGCCTTCGGCGGCGGGAGGGCGGGTTTGAAACCCGCCCCTACATTCCTTCGCGGCTCTGCGTCTTCGCGTGAACCCATCTTCCTGTATGCCGGTTCCGCTGGACGGATGCCCTGCGCGGATTTCTCGCTTGGCATGGGGTTGATCGCATGAGATTCAATCTCGGCCGCTGGAGAGTGGCACCACCGCCGGGAGAAACGTACGGCCCGTAGGGGCGACCTGCGGTCGCCCTGTCGCCGGCGGTGCGACATAAAAAGGGCGACCGCAGGTCGCCCCTACAAATCGCCGTGCCTTCGGTAGCCTGCCTACGCCTGCTTCGCGTCGATGATGCCGCGGCGGATGGCGCGGGTGCGGGTGAAGAGGTCTTCCAGCTTCTCCGCCTCGCCCCAGCGGATGTTGCGCTGGAGCGCGGTCAGGTCCTCGGTGAAGCGGCCGAGCATCTCGATGACCGCCTCGCGGTTGTTGAGGAAGATGTCGCGCCACATGACCGGGTCCGAGGCGGCGATGCGCGTGAAGTCGCGGAAGCCGGTGGCGGAGAACTTGATCACCTCGCTCTTGGTCACCTCCTCCAGGTCGGTCACCGTGCCGACGATGCAGTAGGCGATGAGATGGGGCAGGTGCGAGGTGATGGCCAGCACCTTGTCATGGTGGCCGGCCTCCATGATCTCCACCTGGCTGCCGGCGCGGCGCCAGAACTCCGCCAGCTTCTCCACCGCCGCCTCGTCGGTGCCGGGCGGCGGCGTCAGGACGAACCAGCGGCCCCGGAACAGCTCGGCGAAACCCGACTCCGGCCCGGAATGCTCGGTGCCGGCGATGGGATGGCCGGGGATGAAATGCACATGGTCGGGCAGCAGCGGACCGAGATCGCGGATCACCGACTGCTTCACCGAGCCGACATCGGAGACGATGGCGCCTGGCTTGCAGGTGGTCGGCGATGGCCGCGCCGATCGCCGCATAGGTGCCCAGGGGCGTGCAGACGATCACCAGGTCGGCATCCTTCACCGCCGCGGCGGCGGTGTCGTGGATGCTGTCCACCAGCTTCAGCTCCACCGCCTTGTCGCGGGTGCGCTGGCTCTGGGCGTGGCCGGCGATATGGCCGGCCATGCGCTCGCGCCGGATGACGTGGGAGATCGACGAGCCGATCAGGCCGATGCCGATCAGCGCCACGCGGTCGAACAGCGGCTTTTCGGCCATGGTCAGCGCGCTCCCACGCGGTGGACGGCGCCGCGCGGCGCGGCGAAATCGGCGAGCGCCTGGACCACGGCCTGGTTCTCGTCGGCGAGGCCGATGGTGATGCGCAGGCAATCGGCCATGCCATAGGGCCCCATCTTGCGCGGCAGGATGCCCCGGCCGTTGAGGAACTCCGCCGCCATGTCGGCCGTCAGCGCCGGATCGGGGAAGCGCACGAGGATGAAATTGCCGGCGCTGGGCACCGGCTGCAGGCCGATCTCCGTGAGCTTCGCCGCCAGCCAGGGCAGCCAGAGGTCGTTGTGGGCCCGCGCCTTGTCCAGATGGGCGCGGTCGGCCAGGGCGGCGACGCCGGCGGCCTGGGCCGGCGCCGGCACGTTGAACGGGCCGCGCACGCGGTTCAGCACGTCGGTCACCGCCGGTCCCGCATAGCTCCAGCCGAGCCGCAGCGCCGCCATGCCGTAAATTTTCGAGAAGGTGCGCAGCATGACGGCATTGCCGTGATCGCGCGCCAGCGAAGCGCCATCCTCGTAATCCGCGCCGCCGACATATTCGGCATAGGCGGCATCGAGGATGAACAGCACGTCGGCGGGCAGGCGCTTATGCAGCCGCCGCACGTCGCGCCGCCGGCAGCAGCGTGCCCGTGGGATTGTTCGGGTTGGCCAGGAAGACGATGCGCGTGCGCGGCGTGACCTTGGCCAGCATGGCGTCCACATCGGCGCCGTAATCCTTGGCCGGCACGGCGACCGGCGTGGCGCCCACGGTCTTGGCGGCGATGCCGTACATCAGGAAGGCGTACTGGCTGTACAGCACCTCGTCGCCCGGCCCCGCGAAGCTGCGGGTCAGCAGGGAGATCAGCTCGTCGGAGCCGGCGCCGCAGACGATCTGTTCCTTCGGCAGGCCGTGCGCGGCGGCAATGGCGGCGCGCAGATCCTCGGCGCCGCCGTCGGGATAGCGGTGGAGTTCCGGCGCGATGGCGCGGTAGGCCTCGATGGCGCGCGGGCTGGCGCCCAGCGGGCTTTCGTTGGAGGCCAGCCGCATCACCCGCGTCTGGCCCGGCAGCTTCGCATCGCCGCCCTTGTAGGGCGCGATGTCCATGATTCCGGGACGGGCCTTGAGCATGCGGCTCTCCTATTCGTCGCCGTTCGCCAGCTCGGCGCCGGTGAGCGGTGCTGCGTAGTTGCCCAGCGACCAGACATGCTTCAGGCCGCCGGCCAGCCGCGCTGCCACCTGCTCGAACCGCGCGTCGGCGGGCAGCACCGCGCCGTCCAGCTCGGCCAGGAACAGGGTGGAGCTGGGATCGCTGGGCGCCAGGCGCTGATGCAGGATGCGCGGCTCGAGCCCGCATTCGGTCATCATGCCGCGCACCGTGCTGCGGCTCAGCTCCGGCACCGCTTCCAGCACCAGCAGGCTGCGGTCGACGCCGATGATTTCCGGCACCACGCGGCCGATGGCCAGCGCTTCCACCTCGGGCCCGCGGATGCTGCCCCAATCGCCGAAGGGCAGCCGCGCGAAGACCCGGGCCTGACGCGGCTCGTTGCTGCGCAGCAGCGGCCACCAGGAGTCGCGGTCGTCCTCCTGCGGGAACGGCAGCACGCCCATGGTGGCCGGACCTTCCATCACGGCGCGCAGCACCTGGCCGATGGTCTCGATACGCCGTCAGCGGCGTGTGGGTGCCGAAATGATCCCGGGCCAGATCCCAGAAGGCGGGCCGCGCCTCCGGCACATAGACGGCGACGACGAAGGGATTCTCCACCCGCAGCAGGTCCATCATCAGCTCGCGCCAAAGACGCACCAAGGCGGCCTTCGGGATCGGGCCGTGATGGCGCGCCACCAGGCGGCGCAGGATCACGGCCTCGCGGCCGGGCCGGATGAAGAGGTCGCCATTATTGCCGCCATTGGCCTTGACCGCGCCGACCTGGGCGGCCACATCCGCCCGTAGCATAAGCAGGTCATGCAGTTTATTGTCGATCTCGTCGATCTGGCGGCGGAGATCGTCGATTTTGTCGGCGCTGGAAGGCATGGTGAGCGATTGTCCCCGGAAGGCCGTTAGTGATAGTCGCTGGTCCGGCCAAAAGCAAAGAAAACGTTGACAGCCAGCAGCCCCGGTTTCCAGATATCCCAACGACTTACACGCCGATTTCGCGAGAGGCAGCCGCGACCCATGACCGCCCTCTCCCGCAGCCAGGCCGCCGGCCGGCCCGATCTTCCGGGCCACCGCGTCGCCTTTGGCGCGGACCGGCCGATGCCGCTGGATAGCGGCGCGGACGCTCGGCCCCTTCACCATCGCCTACCAGACCTATGGCACGCTGAACCGCGAGCGGTCGAACGCGGTGCTGCTCTGCCATGCGCTGACCGGCGACCAGTTCGCCGTCGAGACCCATCCGTCACCGGCAAGCCCGGCTGGTGGGAGCTGATGGTCGGGCCGGGCAAGCCGATCGACACCGACAAGTTCTTCGTCATTTCCGCCAACGTGCTCGGCGGCTGCATGGGCACCACCGGCCCGCGCGACATCAATCCCGCGCACCGGCCGGCCCTACGGCATCGGCTTCCCGGTCATCACCATCGGCGACATGGTGCGGGCGCAGAAGCTGCTGATCGACCATCTGGGCATCGACAAGCTGTTCTGCGTCACCGGCGGCTCCATGGGGGCGATGCAGGTGCTGCAATGGGCGGCGGTCTATCCGGAGCATGTGTTCGCCGCCGTGCCCGTCGCCGGCGCCGCGCGGCATTCGGCGCAGAACATCGCCTTCCACGAGGTGGGCCGCCAGGCGATCATGGCCGATCCCGACTGGTGCGGCGGCGATTATCAGGCGCAGGGGCGCAACCCGGCGCGCGGCCTCGCCGTGGCGCGCATGGCCGCCCACATCACCTATCTTTCGGAGACGGCGCTGCACCGGAAATTCGGCCGCAACCTGCAGGACCGGACGCAGCTGACCTATGGCTTCGACGCCGATTTCCAGGTGGAGAGCTATCTGCGCCATCAGGGCTCCAGCTTCGTCGACCGCTTCGACGCCAACTCCTATCTCTACATCACCCGGGCGATGGATTATTTCGACATGTCGCGGGAGTTCGGCTCGGTGCCCAACGCCTTCCGCGGCACGCCCGTGCGCTTCTGCCTGTTCTCCTTCACCAGCGACTGGCTGTTCCCCACCAGCGAGAGCCGCGCCATCGTCCATGCGCTGAACGCCGTGGCCGCCAATGTCAGCTTCGTCGAGATCGAGAGCGACAAGGGCCATGACGCCTTCCTGCTGGACGAGCCGGAGTTCCTCGCCACCATGCGCGGCTTCCTGGCCGGCTGCGCCGAGCATCGCGGGCTGTAGGCGCCGATGACCAGCGCCACCGTCCTCGCCAGCCAGATCGCCGCCGAACGCGCGCGGCCCGCCGCCGCCGGCGGCATCCGCATCGATCTGCAGCTCATCGCCGACATCGTGGCGCCGAAGGCGCGGGTGCTGGATGTCGGCTGCGGCGACGGCGCGCTGCTCGACTATCTCGTGCATTTCAAGCAGGTGGACGGGCGCGGCATCGAGATCAGCCAGGCCGGCGTCAACGCCTCCGTCAGCCAGGGCCTCAGCGTGATCCAGGGCGACGCCGACACCGACCTCAAGGACTATCCGTCAGACGCCTTCGACTATGTGGTGCTGAGCCAGACGCTGCAGGCGACCCGCGATCCCAAGGGCGTGCTGCAGCAGCTCGTGCGCATCGGCCGCCACGCCATCGTGTCGTTCCCGAATTTCGGCCATTGGCGGGTGCGCTGGCATCTGTTGTCCCATGGCCGCATGCCGGTGACGGAAACGCTGACCGAAAGCTGGTACGACACGCCGAACATCCATTTCTGCACCATCCTGGATTTCATCCAGCTGGCGCAGGATCTCGGCATCCAGGTGGAGCGGGCGGTGGTGATCTCCCGCCAGGGCAAGCCCGAG
This sequence comes from uncultured Alphaproteobacteria bacterium, assembly GCA_963851215.1. Classification (GTDB taxonomy): domain Bacteria; phylum Pseudomonadota; class Alphaproteobacteria; order Dongiales; family Dongiaceae; genus DATKFM01. The sequence continues at coordinate 284,738 of CAWKOG010000015.1, read as the reverse complement.
CGACATCCGCTCGCTCTGGCACGCCAACCTATTCGGCGAGCAGGGCCTGTTCCTGCTGCGCCGCCGCTGACGTTCAGCTCAATCCTGCCAGAAACGCCGGCTTGTTTCGTGATCGACATCGGCGCGCGACAGGCCCATGTCCTTCAACATGTTGTCGCTGAACGTCGCGAGTTGCCGGCGCTGCCGCGAGCGCTGCAGCCAGGTCAGCAGCACGATCCGCCAGACGCTGGACCCAGCCGCCACCGGCCGCATCCAATGGCGGCGCATGAGCACCGGCCGCGTCGAGGGTTGATCGCGACATCGCACAGCCACGGACTGAGTTCGACGATAAGGGCGCGCTTGTACAGCGCGCCCTCCTCGTTTGCCGGCACCGGAAGCGGATCCCGCTTCGAGCGCGCTGCGGAAGATTGTGTCCTCATGGCTAACGCTGCTTCCATTGCACCATCGGGTCCTCCGCCGGCCGGCCGACGAACTTCGCCCGGGGCAGCGGGATCAGCATGCTGACCTGCCGGCGATAGCGGCGGTAGCGGTCGCCGAAGAGATCGATCAGGTCGCGCTCCTCGAGCTGGATCGCGATCAGGATGTAGCCGGTCGTGGCCAGGGCGAACAGCAGATGGCCGACGGTCATCGCCGGCGTCGCCCAGAAGGCCAGCAGGAAGCCGAGATAAAGCGGATGCCGGACCTGCTTATAGAGCGACGGCGTGCGGAACTCCGGCTGCACCGCCGGCCAATGCAACAGGCGGCCGATGACCTGGCGCAGTCCGAACAGCTCGAAATGGTTGATCAGGAAGGTGCTGAAAAGGACCAGCAGCCAGCCGAGCCAGAAAACGGCGTGGAGGGCCAGAACAGCCACCGGCTGCTCGACCGTCCAGATCGGCGCGCCGATCGGCCGCCATTGCCAGTAGAGCAGCAGCAGGGCAGCACTGGCGAAGATCGACATAGGTGCTGCGCTCGACCGAGGTCGGGACGATCCTGGTCCACAGCCGCTTGAAGCCCGGCCGCGCCATCAGGCTGTGCTGAACGGCAAATAGTCCCAAAAGCGCAACATTGACCAGCAGGGACTCGATCAGCGGTCCGGCGCTGCCGGAATCGATCGACTTCGGCACTACCAGATTGCCGACGAATCCAATGGCATAGAGGAACGTGAAGAAGAAGACTGCGTAAGCCATGACGCCGTAAACAAGGGCAAGCAATCCGGCCATGAGAGGCTCCATAGAGATTCGGATGGGGAGCATCAGGATACGGAGGCGGCGTCACAAGCCCGCCACAGCGCCATCAAAAAAGTCTCAAAATTGCAAACCGGCCAACTTTACGCCCGTGGCCGGTTGTGATAGTGCCATGGCCCCCCGCCAGTGTGACCGGCGTCACAGTTTGCAGACGCCGCTGCCGTTAGTGTTTTTGGGTGATGTTCGGATTGGCACCCCCGTGCCCGGAATACAACAGCGATGGCTGTTGTTACTGCCATACAAGTTGTGCGGCATATTTTCGCGATCATCTCCTTACATATAGCGGCAAGTGGCCCAATTTACGTGGCTAAGGCCCATTGCAAAGAGGCTAGCTGACGGTGGAGATCAAATTCATTCTCTTTGGCGGCTTTGCCGCTCAATGGCCCGACGGCAGCGCCATCGAGCTGTCCACGCGCAAAGCGGAAGCTCTGTTGGCCTATTTGGCCTGTCGTGCCGGTGAAGCGCAGCCGCGCGACAGGCTGACCGCCCTTCTATGGGGCGAACGCGCCGATGCGCAGGCGCGCCATAGCCTGAGCCAGACGCTCACCTCGATCCGCCGCGCGCTGAATGGCGCCGCGGCGATTCTCAATGTCGACCGGGATACCGTGACGCTGCGAACTGGCGCGGCTGACATCGACATCGTGGCGTTCAAGCGTCTTGCCGCCAGCGATTCGCCCGATGATCTGCGCACCGCGGCGGATCTGTACCGCGGACCATTCCTCGACGGATTCAAGTTGCGCGATTCCGCCTTCGAGGAATGGCTGCAGCAGGAGCGAGCCCAGCTTTATGAGTTGGCGGTGACGGTGCTGATCAAACTCGCCAGATGCCAGACGGCGGCGGGCGAACTGGAATGTGCCGCGGCGACGCTCAACCGGGCCCTCGTGCTCGACCCCCTGGCGGAGGAAGCGCATCGCCAACTGATCCGGCTTCATCTCGATCAGGGAGCCTACAACACGGCGATCCGCCGCTACCGGCAATGCGCCGAGATTCTGAAACGCGAGATGAATACGGTTCCCGAACCTGCGACCATGGAGCTGTATCGCGAGGCCCTTCGCCATCTGGAGAGCCACACGCCGCCGCGTCCCGAACCCGTTGCCCTTGTGTCGGCAGACAATGGCCGCGCGGGTCCACGTTCGGGCAGCAACGCCGATGGCCTGTGGGCGCGGCCCGCCGTCGCCGTGTTCCCGTTCGAAAATCTCAGCGAGGATCCCGGTCAGGCCTATCTCGCCGACGGCATCACCGAAGAAATCATCACGGCGCTGTCATGCTGGCGGCGTTTCCCTGTCATCGCCCGCAACTCGACCGCTTCCTACAAGGCGAAGCTCGGCAATGCAGCGCGAGCGGCGCAGGAGCTGGGCGCGCGCTATTTCCTGCAAGGCAGCATGCGCCGCGCAGGAGATACATTCCGCATCGCCGTGCAGCTCGTGGATTCGAATTCGGGAACGCAGCTCTGGGCGCAGCGATACGATCGCGATTGCGGCGACTTCTTCGCCGTGCAGGACGAGATCACCACCAGCATCGTCCAGAGCATCGAGCCGCAGCTCAGCCGTGCCGAACTGCACCGCGCGCTGCGCAAGCATCCCGACAATCTCGATAGCTGGGACTATACCCAGCGCGCGCTGGCGCGCCTCTATGGCGCCTTTTCGCATTTGCATGAATATGCAGGCGCCGACTCCGCCGAGGCCCGGAACCTGTTGCAGAAGGCGATCGAGCTCGATCCCTCGTCATCCTATGCCCACACGTTGCTGGCGTTGTCGCATTTCCATGATGCCTTGGCGGGCTGGACGAAAAATCCGCCGCGGGTCCTGGCGGCGACTTTGCATGCCGCGCGGCGCGCCGTGGAACTGGACGAGGATGACTGGCTGGCCCATGCCTTGCTGGGCATCGGCCTGCTCTGGGTCAGCCGCCAGTATGATCGCGCGCAACATGAGGTGGAGCGGGCCATCGCCCTCAATCCCTCCGCGGTGATCGCCCATCAGTTTTCCGGCTGCGTCGCCGTCTTCGCCGGCCGGCCTCAGGAGGCGCAGGAGCATCTGGAGACCGTCCTGCAACTGGATCCGCGCTACCAGTCCCGGTCCCTGATCCTGGCCGACCTCTCGTTGGCCCGGCTTCTGCTCGGCGATTTGGATGGCGCGGTGGCCGACGCGAAAGAAGCGCTCCGCCATGAGCCCGGCAACGTTCGCGCCTATCATCGCCTCGTCGCCGCGCTCGGGCATAGAGGACCGAAAGCAGAGGCTCAGGACGCTCTCCGGAAGCTGCTGCAGCTACAGCCCGATCTGTCCGATACCTATATGCGGTCGACCTATCCCTTCCGCTTCCCCCAGCATATGGCGATCTTCGCCGAGGGATTTCAGCGGGCGGGATGGAATTGCGCGATTACGCTGAAGGAGACGGGCTAGCCGGCGGACTATTTCCGCTCCGGCGGCGTGAGCATGCTGCGGCCGGCGCCGCCACGGGCGCTCTCCGGGAACGGCACGACGACCGGCGACCTTCGCCCGCTTCACCCTCACCGCCGTGCCGGCATAGATCTGCTTGCCGGCCTCGACCAGCGTCACGCCGCCGAGGGCCGGGAACCAGCGGGCGCCGATGCGCTCCCAGGCCGGCGCCGTCGACAGGATCGCCAGTGAGCGCGTCGGCGGCACATAGAGCGCATGCTGGGTCTGGATGGGGATGAACATGTTGGCGCGCAGCACCTTTGAGAGCTGCGACGCGGAATAGGGATGCCCCTGGCCGAAGGGCGTGCGGTCGGTCTGGGCCCAGATGCCGCGGCGGTTCGGCACCACGATCAGGATGCGGCCGCTGCCGGTCAGCACCCGCCACATCTCCTTCAGCATGTCGGCGGTATGCTCGCCGCATTCCAGCCCATGCACCAGCAGCAGCCGGTCGACAGACACGTCCGGCAGCGGCAACGCCGTCTCGTCCGCCAGCGCGGCGCAGTTCGGCCCCTCCGGCGGCCAGGGCAGGATGCCCTGCTGCGCCGGCATGACCGCGATCACCCGCTCCGCCTCCTCGCGGAACTGGCGCAGGAACGGCACGGCATAGCCGAGGCCGAGCATGCTCATGCCCTTCACATCCGGCCACACCGAGCGGATCTTCCGCCGCACCAGGTGGCGCGTCACCTCGCCCATGCGGGTGTTGTAGAAGTCCCGGAGATCGACCACGTCGTTCCACATGGCGCCACTATAGCAGAACCGGTTAACGAAACAGCGTGGCGATTGCGGGCCTTGGATGGTAATTTCCGCCGGTCATGGCGCTGGAAATCGTTCTCGTCCCCCTGCTGAAAGACAACTACGGCTATCTGCTGCGGGAGCCCGCGGCCAACCTGACGGCGGTGGTCGATCCGTCGGAGGCCGAGCCGGTGCTGGCGATGGCGCGGGGGCGCGGCTGGGAGCTGACCCATGTGCTCAACACCCACCATCACCACGACCATACCGGCGGCAATCTGCGGCTGAAGCAGGCCACCGGCTGCAAGATCGTCGGGCCGAAGGCGGATCAGGACCGCATTCCCGGCATCGATATCGCGGTCGAAGAAGGCCAGCGCTTCGAATTCGGCACCACCCATGCCGAGATCCTGTTCATCCCCGGCCATACCCGCGGCCATATCGCCTATTGGTTCCCGGAGAGCGCGGCGCTGTTCTGCGGCGACACGCTGTTCGCCATGGGCTGCGGCCGCATGTTCGAGGGCACGGCGCCGCAGATGTGGGCGTCGCTCGGCAAGCTGCGCGCCCTGCCTGCGGCGACCCGCGTCTATTGCGGCCACGAATACACCCAGAACAACGCGCGCTTCGCCCTGACCGTCGAGCCGGGCAACGCTGCGCTCAAGCAGCGCGCCTTGCAGGTAGACGAGCTGCGCTCGCGCGGCGTGGCCACCATCCCCTCGACCATCGGCGAGGAGCGCGCCACCAATCCGTTTTTCCGCGCCGACGAGCCCTCCGTCGCCGCCGGCGTCGGCCTCGCCGGCGCCGATCCCGTGGCGGTGTTCGCGGAGATCCGGCGGCGGAAGGATGAGTTCTAGGGAACTACAGGAATTTCCAGGAGCCGTCGGCCACCTGGCAGCGGTCGATGACGAAGTGGTAGGGATCGGCCAAATTGGCCAGCTTGATGTCGTGCTGGATGCGCCGGCAGGGCAGCTTCTTGTACTCGAAGCGCTAGACCAGAACGGCGGTGCCGCCTATTGCCGCTCTCCGGATTCGTCCAGGCGCGAGATGTACCTAACGGTACCGTGACATCCTCGTAGAAGGGCCGCGTCGCCTCCTCCAGCTTTGCAATGTCGGAATTCGTGAGGCTGAACCCATCCCGGCTGAAGGGATTGACCTGCGCCGCGGCCGACGACAGGAGCAATGCGGTGACGGTGACTGCGCCGAGTATCCGTGTCAGGATCATGATCTTCACGCCCCTCCGATGCCTCATGTTACTATCAGGCTGGATTAGCATCCAGTATAGCGGCCCGGCGGGCAATAGGCACTGAAGCAGCGCGGCCCATGGAGATGGCGGGGTGAGCAGCGAGCGGAGCAGTGAATTCGGTTTCGCGCCCGGCGATGATGCGCCGATCCCCTATCTGACGCGCATTCGCGAGTACTACGCGGCGCTGGGCTATGGCGCGCCCTATGAATGGGCCCACTATGCCGAGGTACCCTTTCGGCCATTGCATAAGCCGCTGGCGCAGAGCCGCATCGCGCTGATCACGACGGCGGCGCCGTACCAGCCGGACAAGGGCGACCAGGAGCCGGGCGCGCCATATAATTCGGCGGCAAAGTTCTACCAGGTTTATTCCGGTGATGCTGATGGCACGCCCGATCTGCGCATCTCCCATGTCGCCATCGACCGGCAGCATACGCGGGCGACGGATCAGGCGGCCTATTTTCCGCTGGCGGCGCTGCGCCGCGCCGCCGGGGCCGGGCGCATCGGCTCTGTCGCGCCGCGGTTCCACGGCGCGCCCACCAATCGCAGCCATCGCACGACGCTGGAAACCGACTGCCCGGAGATTGTTACCCGCTGCAAGGCTGACGGGGCCGATGCGGCGATACTCGTGCCCAACTGCCCGGTCTGCCACCAGACCGTGAGTCTGGCGGCACGGGCGCTGGAAATCATCTGGGATCGCCACGGTGGTCATGGGCAGCGCCAAGGACATCGTGGAATATGTCGGCGTGCCGCGATTCTTGTTCATTGATTTCCCGCTGGGCAATTCGGCCGGGCGGCCCCATGACGTGGAGTCGCAGGCCTTCACGCTCGAGCTCGCTTTGAGACTGCTGGAATCCGCGCCGGCCGCGCGCACAACAGTGCAATCGCCGTTGCGCTGGAGCGAGAGCGCGGATTGGAAGCTGGACTACTGCAACATCGCGCGCCTGTTACCTGAGGAGATCACCCGCCGGCGCGCCGATTTTGACAAGCAGAAGGCGGTGGCGAAGGAAATCCGGTCGGCGTGACCTTCGATTATTCAGCAGTCGCCGACTGCATTACCGGCGGCGCGGGCGATCCCTTCGGCCTGACCGACGCATCCTCCAATTCACCGCCGGCAATCAGCTCCAGCAGCAACTTGCGCTTCAGCGCCTCGCCGAAATCACCGTAGTCGTTGGCCTCCACCAGGAAGCTGCCGGGCCCGCCGATGATGTTTTCGCGATAGAAGCCGACGATGCCGCCCAGCCCCCACTGGGCATAGGCGAAGGTCGTCCGGCCATCGAAGGAGCCGGCGCGGTTGTTGGTCATGATCGGCAAGGCATTTATGGTGATGCCGGCATCGACGATCTGCTGGCGGATATAGGCCGCCTGTCCGCCATCGCCGGGATGATCGCTGGCCACATCGATCACCATGCGTGCCCCCTCGAAATTCCCCGCGAGCAGGAGGCCTCCGGCCCGCTTGATGCCATTGCCCAGCGCCGTATTGCCTGTGCTGGACCGCGGCGCCGACGCGACAGCGTTACCGAAGGCAAGAGAAGATGCGCCGTCAGTCAACAGGTCCCAGCCCTTCACCATCATGAAGCTGTTCACGTCGGAGAATTCCACATAGGCGACGGCGACGCCGCGGGGATTCTTGGCGATGGCGGCGAGGACCTCCGGATCGGAGAAGGCGGCGCGGTACCCCTCCTTCACCAGCTTGAATTCGTCGTCGCCCATGCTGCCGGACACGTCGGTCAGCAGCACCAGCGCCAGATCAGCCGCCGAAACGTTTCGCCACGGCAGAAGCACCGCCAGCAGAACAAGGGCGGCCAGCAACTTCCCTACAGGCATCGGTATTCCCCCGGGCGCATGACGATGCGAATGAAGCGCCGGACGTTAACACGGCTGATGACCTAATGCCATCGACTGGGGCCACTTCGCACGGCTCTTCCTACTCACTATGCGATGCCGATGTTTGACAGCAAAACAAACCGGGTCTTAGACTGATTGCGAGAAGCGGCGCCGCATTGCCAAACGTGAGTGCTTCAGTTTGCTTGGGTAACGCTCTTTGTGCCCGCAGCCGCCCCGTCAGCAGCCAGAGGGCGATGCCGATGTTCAGGAAGTTGAAGGCGATGCCGTTGAGAAAGGCCGCCTGATAGGAGCCCGTGAGATCGAAGATCTCGCCGGACATCCAGCCGCCGATGGCCATGCCGATGACGCTCGACATCAGCACGAGGCTGACCCGGGCGCCGGCTTCCCGCGCGGGGAAGTAGTCGCGCACGATCAGCGCATAGCTCGGCACGATGCCGCCCTGCGCCAATCCGAACAGCGCGGAGACGATGTAGAGCGACATCAGGCCGTCGAACGGCAGATAGAAGATCAGGGCCAGGCATTGCAGCGACGATCCCAGGATCAGCGTGCCGAGGCCGCCGATGCGATCGGCGATCAGGCCGGAGGCGAGCCGGCTGACGACACCAAAACCCAGGATCAGCGACAGCATCTCGGCGCCGCGTCCGGTGCCGTAGCCGAGATCGGCGCAATAGGCGATGATATGCACCTGCGGCATCGACATGGCGATGCAGCAGGCCAGGGCCGCGGTCACCAGGATCGCCTGAAGAACCGCCGGCGACAGCGGCATCCGGCCGGACGCCGTCGGCGCGGACATGGGGGCCGCCGCATCATCGAGCGCCGGCCGCGCCCGCAACAGCAGCGACAGCGGCACCATCGTCACCACGCAGATGGCGCCGACGATCATGTAGGTATGACGCCAGCCGACCGCGTCGAACATATCCTGCAGCAATGGCGGCCAGAAGGTGCCGGCCACATAGTTGCCGCTGGCGACGATGCCCACGGCGATGCCGCGCTGCCGGACGAACCAGTGGGACACGTCGGCCACCAGCGGGCCGAAGGTGGCGGAGCTGCCGAGCATGCCGATGAGAAGCGCTTGCGCGATGACGAACTGCCAGTAGGTGGCCGACAATGCCGCGGCCGCAGAAGCCGATGCCGAGCGCAACCGCGCCCACCAGCATCGGCATCATGATGCCGAGCTTGTCGGCGAAGCGGCCGATCAGGATGCCGCCGGCGGCAAAGCCCACCATGGTCGCCGTGTAGGGCAGCGAGGCGCCGCCGCGATCGACGGCGAACTCAGTTTCGATGACCGGCAGCACGACGACCGCCGACCAGAGGCCGACGCCGCCGATGGTGCTGAGCGCCAGCGACACGGCGAGCCGGCGCCAGGAGTAGAAACTATCGGGCGATCTATTCATTGAGTTCCAGCGCGGAAATCCGGGCGCGCGCAGGTCGGTCTTCAGCGCATCCTCCAGCAGCTTCACCACCATGGTGGACCAGGCGCCGCCGCCATAGGCGGCTGTCGCCCGTTCGAAGGTCTTGAGGGTCAGCGCCGCCAGGTCCAGCGGCACGCCGAACTCGCGGCCGAAGCCGGCGGCGAAGCCCAGGTCCTTCAGCGCCAGATCCATGGTGAAGTTGATGTTGTAGCTGCCGTTGAGGATGAGCTGGCTCTCGGTCTCGTGGACGAAGCTGTTGCCGGAGCTGGCCTTGATGGCGTGGTAGGCCTGCGCCAGATCGAGGCCGCCGCGCTTGGCCAGCATCAGCGCCTCGCCCGCCGCCACCAGATGAATGAAGGCGAGCATGTTGGTGATCACCTTGATCACGGCGGCGGAGCCCAGCGGCCCCATATGAAAGATCTCGCCGCCCATGGCTTCGAGCGCGGGACGATGGGTTTCGAACAGCGCCTTGTCGCCGCCGGCCAGCACGGTGATCTCGCCGGCCGCGGCGCGATGCACGCCGCCGGTGACCGGCGATTCCAATGTATCGACGCCCTTGTCCGCCGCGAGCGCGGCCAGGCGAAGAATATCGTCGCGGCCGAGCGTGCTCATCTCGATCCAGCAGCCGCCGCGTTTCAGGCCCGCGAGGATGCCATCGGCGCCGCAGAGCACCTTCTCCGACACCGCCGGCGACGGCAGGCAGGTGATCACTGCATCGCAGCCGGCGGCCAGGGCCTTGGGCGTATCCGGCCCAGCCTGCGCCGCGGGCCAGCAGCGGCGCCGCCAGATCCTTGTTCAGATCATGCACCGTCAGCGCAAAGCCCTCGCGCAGCAAACTGCCGGCCAGCTTCGCGCCCAGATGGCCGAGGCCGATATAGCCATAGCGGATCTTGCTCATGGGTTCGCCGCGGAGCTGCGTCAGTAGATCGGCCGCTCGGTCATTTCCAGATGCACCTTGTTGCCGGTGTAGGGATGCGCCAGCGCAACCTCCTCATTCAGCTCGATGCCCAATCCCGGCTCGCTCGGCGGAATCACATAGCCTTCCTCCCAGCGGATCGGCTTCTTGAGGATCTGCGTATGGAATCCGCCCCAGGTCTGGATGCTCTCGAGGATCAGGAAATTCGGGATGCAGGCGGAAAGCTGGATATTCGCGGCACCTTCGACCGGGCCGCAATAAAGGTGGGGCGCGATCTGCGCGTAATGCGCTTCGGCCATGCCGGCGATCTTCTTCGCTTCGAGGAGGCCGCCGACCCGGCCCAGCGCCATCTGCAGGATCGAGGCGGCGCGGCATTCGAGGACGCGGGCAAATTCATACTTCGTCGTCAGCCGCTCGCCGGTTGCTATGGGAATAGAGGTTGCGCGCGCCACCAATGCCATCTCCTCCGGCATTTCCGGCGGCGTCGGTTCTTCCAGCCACAGCGGATCGTAGGGCTCGAGCCGCTTGGCCAGCCGGATGGCGCCGGACGCGGTGAATTGGCCGTGCGTTCCGAACAGGAGATCGGCTTTGGTGCCGACCGCCTCGCGCAACAACCGCACGAACTTCTCAGACAGCGCCAGCGTCTCCTGCGACGGCTGGCGCGGATCGAAGACGGAATAGGGTGCCGCCGGGTCGAACTTCACCGCGGTGAAGCCCTGCTTCACATACTCTGCCGCGCGGCTCGCCGACATCTCGGCATCGTGATAGATGGCATCCGTCTCCTCGCCTTCAGGATAGATGTAGGTGTAGCTGCGCAACCGCTCATGGACCTTGCCGCCGAGCAATTCATACACCGGCTTGTTCACCGCCTTGCCGATGATGTCCCACAGCGCCATTTCGATCGCCGACAGAACCCCCATGGTGGAAATGTCCGGCCGCAGCGTGTAGCCAGTGCCGTAGACCCGCCGCCACAATGTCTCGATGCGGAAGGGATCCATGCCCAGCACATGGCGCTCGAACACGTCCTTCACCATCTGCGCCATGACGTGGGGGCCGAAAGTATCGGCATAGACCTCGCCCACACCTTCGATGCCGTTGTCGGTCGCCAGTTTCAGGAAAATGAAGTAACGCCCGCCGAAGGAAGGCGGCGGATTGCCGACGACGAAAGTCTTGAGATCGGTGATTTTCATGGGAAGGCCGCTGCAGCAACGAAGGCAGCAACTCTGCCGCGCCCCCGCCGGCAAAGCAAATGGCCAGCGGAATCCCTTTGTCTGGCGCTCAGAACTTCACATCGGCGGCAGCCGCCAAGCCGATCCAATTCTTGCCGGCATCGAAGCCATCCAGCAGTCCATTGTGATGGGCGATGATTTGCTCATAGGTCAGTCCGCCCGAATCGGCCGTCATATGCCCGTCGGCCAGCAGCGTGACGTCGTAGCCCAGCGACACCGCCCGGCGGCAGGTTGTATCCACACAATACTGTGTCATGCAGCCGCCGATCACCAGATGGGTGATCTCGCGCCGCTTCAGTTGATCGGCTAGATCGGTCTCATAGAAGGAATCGCAGGAGGTCTTGCGCACCACCGGCTCGCCCAGGAGCGGCCGGATTTCCTCGCGCAGCCGCCAGCCCTCGCTGTCGACGGCCAGGCGATGGCCCGGTTCGCTGTCGTTCTGCACCAGAACCACCGGCACGCCGGCATCGCGTGCGCGCTGCTGCACCTGCTGGACCCGGCGCACGGTTTCGTCGAGCGCGGCGTCGAGCACCGCCTGGCGGCCGGCGGAGCCCAGCCCGCGAAGGATTCCATTCTGTACGTCAATGATCACCAGGGCCGAGCGCATGAAGGACCTCGCATTCAAGTTCCGGCGCATGACAGACCATGGGTCGGCCCCATCCGCAAGCGTTCACAGCTACACTGCTCGATTGGACAAGATGCGGGCCTTTCGCCATGCTCCGGCGCAACGCTTGCTCTTGAGAATCATCTTAGGAAACCGACCATGAAGCTCTACTTCTCGGGCACCAGCCCTTTCGTCCGCAAGATCGCCGTCCTCGCCCTGGAGGCCGGCATCGACGGCAAGATCCAGCGCGCGCCCGCGAGCGTCCTGGGGCCCGGCAGTGAAGTCGCGCAGGACAATCCCCTGGGCAAGGTGCCCTGCCTGATCACCGATGACGGGGAGGCGCTCTACGATTCGCCGGTCATCTGCGAGTTTCTCGATAGCCAGCACAACGGGGCCAAGCTGTTTCCGCCCGCCGGTCCGGCTCGATGGGTGGCGCTGCGGCGGCAGGCCCTGGGCGATGGCATCATGGATGCGGCGGTGGCGCGGGTGATGGAGGGGCGGCGGCCGGAAAACGAGCGCTCGCCGGCGGCGCAGGAAAAGGGGCGCAAGGTTATTGCCGGCGCGCTGGATAGCCTGGAGGCCGAAGCCGACAAGCTCGGCGATCCCAAGGGCGCCACAGACATCGGCACCATCTCCATTGCCTGCGCCCTCGGCTACCTGGATCTGCGCCATGGCGCCGACAACTGGCGGCAGGGCCGGCCGAAGCTGGCCAAGTGGTTCGAGGCCTTTTCGCAGCGGCCGTCCATGAGCACCACGGTGCCTCAGGGCTGACTGCGGCGATGGCGCCGGAAGCGGCTGAGATCATCGAGCGGCTGCGGCTGCAGCCCCATCCCGAAGGCGGCCACTATGCCGAGACCTATCGCCACCAGCCTCCTGGCGGTGGGCGCGGCGCGCTGACGGCGATCTACTATCTGCTGGCTGCGGGAGAGGAATCCCGCTGGCATCGCGTCAAGGACGCGACCGAGGTCTGGCTCTATCACGCCGGCGGACCGCTGGAGCTGCGGCTCTCGCCCGATGGCAAGCGCAGCGAGGTGATCCGCCTCGGTCCCGAGCATCGCGCAAGGCGAGCGGCCGCAGGCGATCGTGCCCTCGAATTGCTGGCAGGCGGCGCGGCCGCTTGGGCATTGGGTGCTGGTGACCTGCACCGTGGCGCCGGCATTCGAATTCGGCGCCTTCGAGATGGCGCCGCCGGGCTGGGAGCCCGGCCGCTAGCGGCGGCGTAACATGTCGCCGCTGGCCAGCACCGCGCCGCCGACGATCAGGAGGCAGGCCAGTGCGATCGTCCAGCTCGCCTCGGCGCGGCCGAAGAGGATCAGCAACAGCGTCGACAGCAGCGGCGCCGCGTAGGCCAGAGCGCCGAGCGCTTTGATGTCGCCGTGTTTGACGCCGTAGTCCCAGACGAAGAAGGCGGCGCCGACCGGGCCGGTTCCCAGGGCCATCACCGCCAGCCAGCCCGATGCATCCGGCCATCAGGGTCCGCTCGAACAGGCAGTGCGACATCAACCCGAGCAGCGCCGTGACGCCGCAGAAGCCGCCGACGACATCGCTCGGCACCTCGCCGAACCGGCGGCTGATCACCGAGTAGATCGACCAGGTGAAGGCGCAGGCGAGTGCGGCGAGATAGCCGAGGCATGAACTCGGGACGCAGCGCCATGCCGCCGCCGCGCGTCACCAGAAGGCCGGCACCGACGAGACCGGCAAGGCCGCCGGCCAGATGCCACCAGCGCAGCCGCTCGCCCGGCAGCAGCGCCGACAGCAGCACGATCAGCAGCGGCCATAGGAAGGCGATCAGGCTGGCATCGGCCGGCGGCGCATGGCCAAGCGCGGTGAAATAGAAGAAGTGGTAGCCGAACAGACCGGCCACGCCGAGCGCCCAGACCTTCGCCGGCTGCCGCAGATGGGAGAGCACGGGCGGGCCACCGCCCAGACGTGCGACGATCCACTTCCCCATGGCCAGCAGGAAGGCGACGCCGAAAGTAAGCGCCATCAGTTGGAACGGCGGCACCGGCTGCGCCGCTGTCGTCAAGCAGCGCCAGCACCGCCCAGAGCAGCACGGCGATGCCGCCGATCGCGAGTTGCACGCAGGCGGCTCGCCGCGCCAGATTGGTTGATCGATGGTTTCAGCCATGGCGGAGCGTTATCGGCTGGGCTGGTAAGCTGTCAAGCGACGCCCCCTTCTTCGGAGAAGCATATGCGCTTGCAGGATTTCAAGGCCCTCACCTTCGATTGCTACGGCACGCTGATCGATTGGGAGAGCGGCATCCTCGCCGCCTTCGGTCCCTGGCGGAAACGCACCGGGCATCACCGCCGATGACAACCGGCTGCTGGAATTGTTTCGCCGAAGCAGAATCGCGCATCCAGGCCGAGCAGCCGTCGATCCTCTATCCGGATGCGCTCGCGCTCGGCCTGCAGCGCATCGGCGAGCGGCTGAACGCGCCGGCGACACCGGAGGAAACCCGCGCTTTCGGCCAGTCGGTCAAGGATTGGCCGGCCTTTCCCGACAGCGCCGCGGCGCTCGCCTATCTGAAGCAGCACTACAAGCTGGTCGGTGCTCTCCAACATCGACCGCGCCTCTTTCGCCCACAGCAACAAGAAGCTGGGCGTGACGTTCGATGCGGTGGTGACGGCGCAGGATGTGGGCAGCTACAAGCCCGCGCCCTGCGCATTTCGAAGTCGGACTGGAAACGCTGGCGAAGATGGGCGTGCCGAAGGACAAGATCCTCCACACCGCCCAGAGCCTGTTCCACGACCATGTGCCCGGCAAGAAGATCGGCCTGACCACCATGTGGATCAACCGCCGCGCGGGCAAGAGCGGCGGCGGTGCGACGATGCCGGTCGGCGCCGTGAAGCCCGACGGCGAAGTGCCGAGCATGGCGGCACTGGTGGAGCTGCACCGGCGCGAGATCGGCGCCTAGCGGCCGGCCAGCTCGCGCCTGCGTTCAGAACTTCGGCTCGAAGCGCTCGTCCAATTCGACGCGATAGCCGTTGGCCAGCCGGTTGGTTTCGTTGGCCATGCCGACGACGGCCATCAGTTCGCCGAGCATGGCGTCGGTCATGCCGGCCTTGCGCGCCGAGGCCGTATGGGAGCCGATGCAGTACTCGCAATTGTTGGTGGCGCTGACGGCGAGATAGATCATCTCCTTGAACAGCGGATCCAGCGCGCCCGGCGCCATCACTTCCTTCAGGCTCTCCCAGGTGCGCCGCAGGGTCGCCGGATGATGAGCCAGCACCTTCCAGAAATTGTTGATCCAGTCGATCTTGCGGGTCGCCATGATGTCGTCATAGACGGCGCGCACCTCCGGCGAGGCGTCCGCATACTCGATGGGTTTGACGCTGGGCATTCTGTCAGCTCCGCGATATCGGCTTGGATATCAGGGAGTCGCAGAATAACCCGGCGTTAGCCGTTGGGACAATTGTCCGGACTGTCTACTCCGGCAGCGCGTTGATGATGTAGAGCGCCCGCAAGACTTCGCTGGGTTTCGCATTGGCGAAATTCCGCGGCGAAGATCTTGTCGATGGCCGGACTGCGGTAGAGCCGCGCCAGCGTGCGATCGACCAACAGCCGGAAATCGTCATCGCCGCGGGCCAGGGCCAGGGCATAGGGCTCCCGCGTCAGATAGTCCTTGGCGATCAAAAGATTCTTCGGCGAATCCGGCCCGATCAACAGGAAAGAGAGGATTGCGCGGTCGGCGAAGTAAGCCGCCAGCTCGCCGCTCTGCCAGCTTCTTCACCCCATCCTCGTGATCGGCGACCTCGACTCACTTCCGCCTTGACGTTCAGGTCGATCAGGGTTTTTTGCAGCGCCTTCTCGGTGGTCGTGCCTGCATGGACACCGATCTTCTGTCCGGCCATGGAGGCGAAACTCTGCGGGCCGTCCTTGCGCACGATGACGCCGGCCCCGTCGATGAAGGTCATGAGCGAGAAGTCCACCAGCTTGCGCCGCGCCAGGGTCGCTGTCGTCGCTTCGCACAGGATATCGATCTTGCCGGATTGCACCGCATCGAAGCGGTTCTCGGCGGTCACGATCACATACTCGACCTTGACCTCGCGGCCCGCGTCCTTCTGCACTGCCGCCGCCACTTCGCGGCAGAGATCGACCACATAACCTGAAGGTTCGCCGCTGTCGGATTTGTAGGAATAGGGAGCGGCATCAGTGCGATAGCCGATCTTGAAGACGCCGGATTCACGGGCCCTGTCCAGTGCGCCGGCATTGGCTCCGGTGCAAACGAGCATGGCGCCGCCGACCGCGGCACAAAGAGCTAGCTGCTTGATGTACGCCAACCGAAACAACGACACGCCCATGATCGCCTCCCTGCGTATTTGTTGTTCGCAGTATTGCGGACCTCCCGGCGCCAATGGCAATTGGACCTTAGCCCAATCCGCCATCCCAGATCGGCGCCCGGCGCCGCCTAGTACATATGCTGGCCCCCGTTGATCGACAGCGTCGAGCCGGTGATGAAGCCGCCATCGTCGGCGACGAGAAACAGCACGCCGCGGGCGATCTCCTCGGCCTTGCCGAGGCGGCCGACGGGGATGCGGGCGACGATCTTCTTCAGCACTTCTTCCGGCACGGCGCGCACCATCTCGGTGTCGATATAGCCGGGCGCGATGGCGTTGACGGTGATGCCCTTGCCGGCGCCTTCCTGGGCCAGCGCCTTGGTGAAGCCGTGGATGCCCGATTTGGCGGCGGCGTAGTTCACCTGGCCGTACTGGCCGGCCTGGCCGTTGATCGAGCCGATATTGACGATGCGGCCGAAGCTGCGCTCGCGCATGCCGTCGATCACGCAGCGGCACATGTTGAAGCAGGAGCCGAGATTGGTCTCGATCACCTCGTCCCATTGCTGCGGCGTCATCTTGTGCATGGTGCCGTCGCGGGTGATGCCGGCATTGTTGACCAGCACATCCACCGGGCCGAGCTCGGCCGCGATCTTCTTCACCGCCGCTTCGCATTGCCCGTAGTCGGCGACATCGAACTTGTAGGTCGCGATGCCGGTCTCCTTGGTGAAGGCCTGGGCCGCGGCGTCATTGCCGTGATAGCTGGCGGCGACCTTGTAGCCGGCATTCTTCAACCCGACGGAAATCGCCTTGCCGATCCCGCGCGTGCCTCCGGTGACCACTGCGACCCGTGCCATTGTTCCCTCCCCTGTTTCGACTCCGGCAGCGCGGCCTACTCCAACAATTGCCGCGCTAGCCGATTTTTTGGCCGGACATTGCGCTGCCGGCCTTGCGCAAGATCAATCTGAGTTCAGCGCTCCACGCACATGGCGATGCCCATGCCGCCGCCGATGCACAGCGTCGCCAGGCCCTTCTTGGCATCGCGCTTCTGCATCTCGTGCAGCAGCGTCACCAGCACGCGCGCGCCCGAGGCGCCGATCGGATGGCCGAGGGCGATGGCGCCGCCATTGACGTTCACCTTGCTGGTATCCCAGCCCAGATCCTTGTTCACCGCGCAGGCCTGGGCTGCGAAGGCTTCGTTCGCCTCCACCAGATCCAGGTCCTGGTGACTCCAGCCGGCCTTCTTCAGCGCGGCACGGCTGGAGGGGATGGGGCCCGAGCCCATGATCGCGGGATCGACGCCCGCCGTGGCCCAGGAGACGATGCGGGCCAGCGGCTTCAACCCGCGCTTCGCCGCTTCCTTGTCGCTCATCAGCACCAGTGCCGCCGCGCCGTCATTGATGCCCGAGGCATTGCCGGCCGTGACCGTGCCGTTCTTGTCGAAGGCCGGCCGGAGCTTGGCCATGCTGTCCAGCGTGGCGCCATGGCGGGGATACTCGTCGGTATCCACCATCACATCGCCTTTACGGGTGACGATTTTCACCGGCACGATCTCGTCCTTGAAGCGGCCGGATTTCTGCGCCGCCTCGGCCTTGTTCTGCGAGGCGACGGCGAACTTGTCCTGCTCCTCGCGGGTGATCTGCCATTTCTGCGCCACGTTCTCGGCGGTGGTGCCCATGTGATAGCCGTTGAAGGCGTCCCACAGTCCGTCCTTGATCATGGTGTCGACCATCTGGGCATCGCCCATCTTGGTGCCGTTGCGCAGATGCAGGCAGTGGGGCGCCTGGCTCATGCTCTCCTGGCCGCCGGCGACGACGATCTCGCTGTCGCCGGTCTTGATCGCCTGATAGCCGAGCGCCACCGCCCGCAGGCCGGAGCCGCAAAGCTGATTGATCGCATAGGCGGTCTTCTCCACGGGAATGCCCGCGGCCACCGCCGCCTGGCGGGCCGTGTTCTGGCCGGCGCCGGCGGTGAGGATCTGGCCGAGGATGACTTCCGTCACCTCGCCCGGCTCCACCTTCGCCCGCTTCAGCGACTCGGTGATTGCCGTCGTGCCCAGATAGGTGGCCGGCACGCTGCTCAGCGCTCCGCTGAATGCGCCGATAGGGGTGCGGGCTGCGCCTACAATCACGACGTCGGTCATCGCCGGTCTCCTTTGCCGTTATTTCGCGTCTGCGAACGAACATAAGATGGGGTGCGCGGGGCGGTAAAGCGACTCTTCCGTGTCCCTGCCGTGCGCTTTCGCCGCGCCGGTCCAGGCAAAGCGTCGAGCCAGGCCGCCAGGGGCTTGTAGAGCTGATCCACCGCGCCGCCGCCGGCCACCATGCCGATATGCCCGGAGTTCGGCCGCATCACCGTCGCCTGGGGCATCTGCGCCACCAGGCCGAGCGCCGAGGGTGGCGGCACGATGCGGTCGGCATGGGGCACCACGATCAGCGTGGGCACCTGGATCTCCCGCGGGTTCACCGGTTGCCCGGCGATGCGCCATTCTCCGTTTGCAGGCGTATTGCCGCCATACCAACCGCCCAGGCATTCCCGGGTCACCTCGGCCGCCAGCGGCACGCCGTCGTTCAGCCAATCTTCCAGCGCCACGAACTGCGCGGCCGGCGGCGAGGCCGGGTCGAGGCCGGCGAACTTGACGAATTTCCTAACCACCAGCAGCGGGTCCAGGCCGGCGAAGAGCGCCTGGATCGCATCGACAGGCAACTCGCCCGCCTGCCGCAGCATCGGCTCCAGGGCCGGCAGGGCGGCGCCGATCAGCCGCGCCTGGTGCGGCCGCTCGGCATGGAAGTCCCAGGGCGTCGCCAGGCAGACCAGGCCGCTCACCTTGTCCGCATGGGTCAGTGCCGGCGGCAGGGCCAGCAGGCCGCCCATGCAATAGCCCACCAGTGCCACAGGACCGCCGCCGAGAGCGGCCGCGGCATCGATCGCCCGTCCCAACCGTCCGGCGATATAGTCGGTCAATGTGAAGCGCCGTTCCGCCTCGCCCGGCGCGTCCCAGTCCAGCAGCAACGGCCGGAACCCGGCGCCGGCCAGAAAGCGCATCAG
This sequence comes from uncultured Alphaproteobacteria bacterium, assembly GCA_963851215.1. Lineage (GTDB taxonomy): Bacteria > Pseudomonadota > Alphaproteobacteria > Dongiales > Dongiaceae > DATKFM01. Next base: position 265,779 of record CAWKOG010000015.1, on the reverse strand, counting down.
GCTCCGCCCTGTCGTCAAATCCAGCACGTAGGCGCGGTTGATCAGGGAGGGCACCACCAGCACCACCGGCGCCCCGGCGGCCGCGGACGCATAATCCAGGAGCCGTGACGTGCCCTCGCGCCAGATCTCGGCCGGCGGCGGCAGGTTGCGGCGATAGGGGTGATTCCGATAGGCCTCGATGCCCTGGGTGAGCAGTCCCCAGCGGCGGCGGACCTCTGTCTCAACGGCCTTGGCGAGGTTTTCGGGGCTGTGTCTTGCGGCTTCCGCCGCCAGCGCCTTCAGGCCGTCCAGTGCCGGATTCCAGCCGGGCCAGCCGTTCCTCCAGAGCGGCAAGGCGCTCTGCGAGCCGAGCCAGGTCATCCCGGCGATCGACAGATGCAGCGGCAGCGGGCGCGGTCCGGGCCGCCTCTCCCGCAGGTGCGTATCCTGGTCCGCCGGCCCTGGTTTCTGTTCGGCCTTCACCCCGTACTCCCGCTGCAAATCCCGCCCAGGGCAGAGGGTCCGCACCGGCCATGCCCATGCCCGCCAACCCCATCCAGGCCCGAAAAAGCTCGCTCAGGGCCGGATCCACGGCCAAGGCGGCAATCTGATCCTCCCAGAGGTCCACATAGCGGCTGGCCAGCGCCCTGAGATCGGCCGGTTCGTCCATTCCGGCACTATAAATGACCGTTCCAGAGGCCCGCCACCGGCCTTCGCGGCGGCGCAGCAAGGTCTTTAATGCATTGCACAATACCCGAGGATTCCTGCTATCCTTGGTCACTCTGGAGTCACCGCGCAGGGAGTAGGGCCCCATGGCCGAAGGGACCGCGACCGACAAGACGCCGATCGTCATCAAGAAATATGCGAACCGCCGGCTGTATAATACGGCAACCAGCAGCTATGTGACGCTCGACCACCTGTCCCAGATGGTGAAGGACAATTTGGAATTCGCCGTCTATGACGCCAAGTCCGGCGAAGACATCACCCGCTCGGTGCTGACCCAGATCATCGTCGAGGAGGAATCCAAGGGCCAGAACCTGCTGCCGCTGAACTTCCTGCGCCAGCTCATCAGCTTCTACGGCGATAACCTGCAGTTCCTGGTGCCCCGCTACCTGGAGCACACCATGGAGTACTTCGCCAGCAACCAGGAGCAGATGCGCAATTACATGCGCGATACCTTTGGCGGCATGTTCCCCTTCGGCCGTTTCGACGAGATCGGCAAGCAGAACCTGGCCTTCTTCGAGCGGGCGATGAAGATGTTCGCCCCCTATCAATCCGGCGCCGCCGGAGAGCAGCCCAACAGCGGCGAAGCCCCGGCCAGTGACGGACCCGACAGCCTGTCCGAGCTCAAGGCCCAGATCGATGCGCTGCAGAAGCGCATCGAGACCATGAGCAAGACCGACAAGGGCAAATAGCCCTTCGTCCACCGGCTGGCATCAATTCGTCGCCACGAAATCCGCTACACCGGCCAGCAGGGGGCCGCAGGATGGCTGCTGAACATGGGAATCTGAGCATAGCGTCGGTGCTGACGCTGAGCTGGGCCGTGTTCAAGGCCCGCTGGCTGCCCTTCAGCGGCATCATGCTGTTGGCGGGAGTGCTGGCAGCGATCGCGATCGGCGTCCTGTTCTTCGGCTGCATCCTGGCGATCGAGATCATGCCGGGTAGCGGGGGCGTCGCCGGACTCAACTTCACCGACTCCGAGGAACTGCGTCATGGCCGTCACGCTCGCGGTCATGGCGGCCGCCTCATTTGCCATTCTGCAGATCGGCGGCGCCGCGGTGGCCTTCGGCACGCTGGAGCATTTGCGCGGGCAGCCCGCCGATTTTGGCCGCTGCCTGAATCACGGCTTTTCAGTCATGGCGCCGGTCTCGGGAACCGCCATGCTGGTCGCCCTGATCGCCGGCATCCCCAGCGCCGGCTTTGCCATCCTCGGCGCTCTTGCCGATTCGCCTGTTGTTTTTGCCGGGCTGTCCTGCGCGCTGCTGATCGCCGTGCCTTTCCTGGTGGCGGTGCCCGCAGCCGCCCTGGAGCGCAAGGGTGTCAACAGCGCACTGGCCCGCAGCATCGAGCTGTCCCGCGGCAACTATTGGCGGATGCTCGGGCTTCTCCTGCTGATGGGCGCCGTCTATGTCGCCATCGTCGTGGTGATGGGTGCAACTGTCGATGTCATCGTCGGCATCATCCTGCCGCTCTCGCTGGCCGCCCTCCTCGCCTATGGCACCTTCGCCGCGGTGCTGGCGGCCGTGCTCTATCTGGAACTCCGGCGCGTGAAGGAAGGCATTGGCGCCGAAGAGGCCGTAAAACTCTTCGATTGATCCAATGATAGCGCCGGCGGCCACCTTCGTTGACCGACTGTTAACCATTTCTGCGCGTAATTGATGCGACCGGCGCAGCCTGCGCCTACGGACCTGGTGATTTCCATGGCGTTCGCACAGACGCAACGGTTTCTCGTCGGCACCGTCATTTCGCAAACCTTTGCGGCGTTCTTCACGCGCATACTGCCATTTAGCGGATTTGCGCTGATCGGATTCATTCCGACTCTTATCTTCATAAGCGGTTACATCTATCTGTTGCTGCAAGACCCCAGCTTCGCGGAACTTTCTCCAACGGACGATCCTGCGGACCCCTTCAATCTGGACGAACTTGCGGCGCTGCCTTGGGTTTGGATCATCGTCGCCAGCTGCGGCGTGTTCATCCTATCGATCGCGACGACGGCGATCTGGCTGGCGGCGACCGCCTACGGAACCTTCCAGCATCTGCGCGGCCAACCCGTCCGCTTCTGGCAAAGCCTGCAACGCGGTGTGGCCGTGGTTCTGCCTTGTACCGGCGCAACATTTCTCATTTTTCTCGGGGCCTTGATCGTCAGCGCAATCGCGATCATGCCGGTTTTCATGCTTGCTCCTGACAGCAGCCTGCAGGATTCCTGGGTGGCTGCGGTTCTCTGGCTGTTCGTCGGATTCTTCGCGATTTTCATCGTCTTCGCGATCATCGGCGTACGGCTCTGGATAACGGTGCCGGCCATCGCTGTCGAGCGACCAGGCGTTCTTGCGGCCTTGCGACGGAGCTGGAATCTGACTCGAGGCCACACATGGCGCCTCTTCGGCATCCTCCTGGTCATGTGGCTCGGAACACTCGCGATGTCGATGGTTGCCGGAATAGTGATCGGTGTCCTGAGCGTCTTCGGCGGCGTCACAGGAATATTCGTCGGCCAAGGCTTGAACATCCTCGTCAGCATAGTCGCCAATGCGCTTTTCGCCGTTGCTGCGGCAGTGGTCTATGTCGAGCTGCGGCGCGCCAAGGAAGGCTTCGGCCTCGAGGATATCGCCGCTGTGTTTGATTGAGCGACAGCAGCGCGCTTCGGGTTCAGGCCTGATCGAACTTGTTCTGCCGGCGCTTGCCGAACAGCAGTTTCGCTTCCAGATGCCGCCGCTGAGCGGCGTAGAAAGCCTGCAGGAAGGCGCGGGGCTCGACTGGCTGGCCCGGGGACTGCCAGGCGATCTTGCGCTGGATCCGCCGCGCCACTTCGTCGCGCACCTGGGCCGCATGCGGCCCTTCCTGACGCAGGATATGCTCCAGCGTCTGCAGTTCTTCCACGCCATAGACCGAAAGATGCTGCCGGCTGAAACGCAGGCCGTCGACCGTGGCATCGGCTGCGGCATTCGCGGATGCCGCCGCCGGTATCGCCGCCACATCGGGCAGCAGGACAGCCTTCGGCGCCAGGATCACCCAGGTGCCGCCGATCAGGTCGCCGGCCCGCAGCCGGTCCTTGTTGAAGAGCGGCAGCAGCGTCAGCACGCCCATCCAGCCGAGCAGCATCAGATACAGCCAGACGCCGCCGCCTTCCCCGCCCATGAACGGACCGATCATCAGGATCATGGCGGGGATGAACACTTCGACCTCCCGCATCAGGTTGCGGGCGAAGATGGCATCGGCGCGCAGCGTGCCGCCGCCGCGGTCGATGACGCGCAGGCCGAAGACCCGCTTTCCCGGCGTCATGCCGCGCCAGGCCAGCTCGAACGCCGCGAAATAGAAGTTCCGCAGGAAGAAGAAGACCAGCATCAGGATAATCCAGAACCAGGCGCCCAGTTCCGCGCCGCTGATGCCGGCCAGGACCAGCAGCAGGATGGTGCAAACAAAGCCAACGATGATGGCAAACAGGTCGATCAGAAAGGCGGCGGCCCGTTCGCCCCGGCTGGCCAGATCCACCGGCAGCAGCACGCCTTCGGGCGTGGCGATCATCCGGCGCGCCGCCGGATCGACCGCGCCCAGCATGGCGCTGATGCGGGCGCTAGCTGTTGCCGCCATCTTGCGCACTCCGGGACCGGCCGCCGGTGACGTAGTAGCCCAGCCAGATCAGCAGCGTGGCGCCGGCAATCAGCAGCCGCGTGTTGGTGTCGTTGATCAACTGACGGCCCAGGCCTTCGAGCAGGCCGGCGATCAGCAGCATGAACACCGCGCCCATGACCACGATGGCGGCACGCCGCCCATGTTGGGCGAGATTGGCCAGCCGGCTCCGCGCGCCGGGGAAGGCGATGGCATAGCCCAGCATCAGTCCGGCCGCGCCGCAGAGGACGATGGCGCCGAGTTCGGTCACGCCATGGATCATCAGCCAGCCGACGATCTCCACGCCCAGGCCGCGGCTGTCATAGAGCGCGATGAAAGCGCCGAGCATCAGGCCCGTTTGGATCAACAGGAAGAGCGTGGGCAGCCCGAGCGCGAAGCCGAGCGCGAAGCACATCATGCCGATGCGGGCGTTGTGGGTGAACAGGAAAGTGGAGAACACCGACAGGTCCTCGACATCATGGGTGTCGGCGCCCTCGAACAGCACATCGCGCAGGCTCTCGGTCGACGCGGTCGGCGTGCGGCCACTGGCGAGCGCGGGATCGACGAAGCTGTAGAACCAGTCCGAGTTCGAGATCGTCAGGCCATAACCCGCCACCGTTCCGGCGCTCATCGCCAGCAGCGACAGGACAACAGCCGGCCAGATGCCGCGCACGGCCTGCGGCAGGCGATAGCGGAAGAACTCGGCGATCGAGCCCCAGAAATTGGCGCGCACGCCATAGACCATGAGATAGGCGCGGCTGGACAGGCTCTCGAGATAGGCCAGCAGGTTATGATCAAGGGAGATGTTGCGCGCCACCGACAGCGACGACAGCGAGGCGAAATAGAGCATCGGCAGGCGGATCAGCTCCGCGAGGTCCAGATTGCGGATGCCGCCGCGCCGCTCGGCCCGGCCGAGCAGGCCCTCCAGCTCGCGCCAGCTCGCCTCCCGCTCCCGGCGGAACACGTGACTCTTGAGCTGCGGTTCGGCCATCAGATCAGCTCCCGCTGCTTGATCAGGAGATAGCGGTTCAAGAGGTCCATGCCGATGCGCTCCGGCGGTACATCCAGGCAATGCACGCCCAGGCGCTTCAGTTTTTCGAACACCACCGCGCGCTCCCTGAGGAAATTGTCGGCGACGACCGCCTGGGTCACATCCAGCAGCCGCTCCGGCCGCTGCGCCGCGGTCTTCTGCAAATGGGGATCCTGTAGCGTCACGAAGATCACCAGATGCTTTTGCGCCAGCCGCGTGACATTCTCCAGCATCAGTTCGGCGGCGATGGTGTCGACGAAATCGGTCATCAGCACGATCAGCCCGCGGCGATTGAGCCGCCCCATCAGGTCGGTCAGGGCCAGCGTGAAGTTTGTCTCCTCGTGGCTATAGTCCAGATCGGCCGAGCGCCGCTGCACCCGGCTGAAGCCGGCATTGCCGCCTGATGGCGGAAGATAAAGTCTCACTCTCGAGTCGAATCCGAACAGGCCCACCTGGTCGCCGGCCTTTACCGACATGAAGGCCAGCAGCAGCCCGGCATTGATGGCGTGATCCAGCTTGGCCACGCCATCCACCGGCTCGCGCATCAGATAGCCGCTGTCGAGCGCCAGGATGATCGGATGGTTGCGCTCGGTGCGGAATTCCTTGCACAGCAGCTTGTGATGGCGCGCCGATTGCTTCCAGTCGATGGAGCGATGATCCAGGCCGGGCATGTACTCCCGCAGCGCATCGAACTCCGAGCCCTCGCCCTGCTGCTTCTGGCTCTTCATGCCGATCAGGGCGTCGGGCGAATAGAACTTGGCCGCCGCCGCCCGCACCGCCCGCACATTCGGCACCACCGGCAGCCGCAGCGGTTCCGTTTCCAGGCGCTGCCGCTGCGCCAGGCCCAGTGGGCCGCGCCAGCGCAGCCACAGCCGCTCGACGATGGCGGTGCCGCGCCGCAGCGGCGTCAGCGGGAACTCGATCGCCGCCTGCTGCCCCGGCCCCAGCATGGCGAAGCGGTGGCCGGGCTCGCGCAGCAGCGGATCCACATCGCAGCGTCCTTCCAGCCGCACCGCCCAGCGGGTCGAGCTGTTGAACAGATTGACCCGCAATATATCGCTGTCGCCCGCATAGAGCAGCGGCGGCACGTCGGCGCGCAGCAGCAGGGCCCGGCCGGGCATGGCCATCAGCGCATCGACTCCCAGCGCCAGCGCCGCCAGCGCCACATAGATCAGCACCAGCGGCCAGAAATCGGCGTTCAGCACGATCACCAGCACCGCCAGCGGGATGCCGGCGGCAAACAGAAAGACGGCGCGGAGCGTCGGCCGGATCATCGGGGCGCCGGCACCTGGTCGAGGATCTGGCCGACCACCTTGTCCGCATCGAGACCTTCGATCTCGCTGCCGGGCGCCAGCACCAGGCGGTGGCGCAGCGCCGGCGGCGCCAGCGTCTTCACGTCGTCGGGGATGACATAGTCGCGGCCCTGCAGCGCGGCGAAGGCGCGGGCCGACATCGCCAGCATATTGCCGGCGCGAGGCGAGGCGCCATATTGCAGCGCCGGCGTCTCGCGGCTGGCGCGGATTATATCCACCACATAGTCGACGATGTCGGATTTGAGATGGATGGCCTCGATCGCCGTCCGCATCGCCGTCAGCTCGCCGAGATCGGCCACCGCCACGACGCCGAGATCGGCGGGATCGGGCATGGTCAGGCGGCTGCCATGCTGGGTGACGATGGCGCGCTCTTCATCGCGCGAGGGATAGTTCATCACATGCTTGAACAGGAAGCGGTCGAGCTGCGCTTCCGGCAGCGGATAGGTGCCTTGATGCTCGATCGGATTCTGCGTGGCGATGACCATGAAGCCGGCCCCGAGCGGATGGGTCTGACCGTCGATGGTGACATTGCGCTCCTGCATCGCCTGCAGCAGCGCTGCCTGGGTCTTCGGCGGCGTGCGGTTGATCTCGTCGGCCAGCAGCAGCTCGGTGAAGATCGGCCCGCGGGTCAGGGCGAATTGGTTGGTCTGGAAATTGAACAGGTTGGTGCCCAGCACATCGCCGGGCATCAGGTCCGGCGTGAACTGGATGCGGCCGAATTTCAGCGACAGCGCGGTGGCGAAGCTGCGCGCCAGCAGCGTCTTGGCCACGCCCGGCACGCCTTCCAGCAGGATATGCCCCTGGGACAACAGGCCGATCAGCAGGAGATCGATGGCGCCGTCCTGGCCCACCACCACCTTGCGGACTTCGCCCTTCAGCCGGTCAGCGATGCCGCGAATCCGGTCCAGGTCCATTCAACATCTCCTCTTTCCACCGATAGAGTTCCTGCGCCGCCATCAGCAGCAAGCGCGATTGGTAGGCGCCGCCGCCGGGCAGGATCTCGAAGTCCCGCCAGACGCGGCTGAATTTCTGACTGACACCCCGCGACTGGCCGACACGGTCCAGCCATGCGGCCAACGTACGTTCATCGGCCTGCAGCGGCGCGTGGATGCGCCGGCCCACATCCTCCAGCACCGCCTTGCGGTAGCGCGCGGCGATCGGCGCCTCGTGGCGGCCGAAGCTCAGCATATCGGCGCCCGCCGCCACCAGGGTCGATTTGCCCATGCGCAGCGGCGGCTCGGTCCGGGCCGGCGCGCCGAAGCGCCCGGTCGAGGCCCAGAGCAGAACCAGGATCGCCGCGAACGCCGCCGTGGTCACAAACACCAGCGGATACTGGAACAGCGCCTTCAGCAGATTGGGATCGAGGTAGTAGCCATGAATCGTCTCGTCGAAGATCACCGGACCGCCGCCGCTGACGACGTCGATTATCCCCATCGCGAGCTGGGCATTGGCGCCGCGCAGCAGGCCGTGATTGGAGATCAGGTCGGGATCGGACAGCACCCAAATCCTGCTGTCGCCGATCTCCGTAAAACCCAGCAGTATACCGGTCTTGCTGGTGATCACCGGCTTGAGGCCGGAACCCAGCATCACCTGGGGCCGCGGCAGGTCGGGCGCCGGCCCGAGGCCGCTGGGCAGCCATTGCGGCGATGCGTCGAGCTGCAGCACCGTGCCCGACTTCGTCACCTGCCGCAGCACTTCGGAGATGTAACGCGTGTTGATCCGATCCACGGTCCCGGCCCAGCTGCTATTCATCAGCGAGGGATTGGCGCTGTACTTCGGCAGCACCACCAGCACCCGCTCGGCCTGCAGCAGCTCTTCGATCGGCTGCCGTTCGTCGCCGCCGGTGTCCGGCTCGGCCAGGATCAGCAGGCCGCCATCGAAGGATTTCGCCACCGAGTTGTTGCGGCTGATCAGAACCGTCTTGCCCATGTTCTGCAGCAGCCGCACCCAGGCCTGATGGCCGATGGCCGACTTCGAATAGGTGCTGGGCTGAATCGAACTCGTGGGGAACAGCTCGCTGCCGAGAGTGAGAAGCAGCATCATGCCGGCGAAGCAGGCGATGCCGATCCCCAACAGCCAGGCCAGCGTGCGGCCGGAGAAGACCGAGTCATTCATGATGGCGAGCCGCCGAAGGCAAAGGCCTGATAATGCCGGCGGCAGGCGGCATAGATGCCGCCATCGACCGGCCGGCCGCCGAAATAGCTGACTTCAGCGGCATCGACGATGGCGCCCAGGGAATTCCGGCCGGAGTCCGCAAGGCGAGCCCGCTGCAGGATCTCCCGCGCCGTACTGGACGGGCCGTAGACGCCGCCCAGATGGCGTTTCAGATAGTCGATGCTGTGCAGCAGCAGGAGATGCAGCGCTTCGGCGAACTGCCCGTCCGCGGCCAGCCGGTCGGCGCGGCCGAGGGCATCGAGGAGCTGGCTGTCGGCGGCGGCGGGCGAGCCCTGCACCATCGGCGCAGCCCCCGCTTTCAGTTGGCGGCGCCGGCCGAACCAGGCGGGAACCTCGCGGCCGAGATAGAAGACCGCCAGCAGCACGCCGACGCCGATCAGCAGCCAGAACATGAACTCGACAATGCGGGCCAGCCAATCCGGCGGATTCCAGCCCTGGGGCAGATCGATCGGTTCAATTTTCCGGTCTTCAGGCAGCGTCGCCTGCAGATCCTCGGGCGCATAGGCCTTGGCCAGCGGCTCGCGCAATTCCGGCGGCAGGCGGGAGAGATCCCGAAGATCGGGCGCCTTGCCGGCCGCGTTCTCTGCTTCCTGCGCTTGAGCAGCGCTCGCTGTCAGACAGTCAGACAGCCCCCACGCAAGGCACCAGACGGCCAACGATAGCCGCAGACCGCGGCCCGCCGCTTCCGCCATCCGCCCGCCGATGGAAGACCCCTGCGCCATATCCCCCGATATCGCCCAGCTTGGAGGCAAAAGAAAGGCCCGGTCGCGTGACGCGCCGGGCCCAAGAGCAAACCCGATCGGCGGCCGCGTCTAGGCGCGGTCACCAACTGCGGCTATCAGATAATCCTTGGGCAGCGGCGTCTCCAGGCTCGGCCTGCCGAAGAAATAGCCCTGCAGATACTTCACGCCTTCGCCGATCAGGAAGGTCGCATCCTCCTGCGTCTCCACGCATTCGGCCACGGTCTCCATGCCGTAGGTGTCGGCCAGGCCCAGCAGATTGCGGATGAAGAGCTGATTGTCCACGTTGCCGGCCAAATTCTTCACGAAGGAGCCGTCGATCTTGACGATATCGAGGGTCAGCGCCTTCAGATGGCGGAACGAGGTGTAGCCGGCGCCGAAATCATCGACTGCCACGCGGCAGCCAAGCTCGCGGATGGTCTGCAGGAAGCGCGCGGACTCCTCGATATCGATCAGCGCCGAGGTCTCCGTCACTTCGACGATCAGGCGCTTGGCCACGTCGGGACGGCCCTTCAGCAGCGCCGACATGCGGCGCAGCCAGCTTTGATCGGACGCAGTCAGGCCGGAGATGTTGATTGCAAGCTGCAGCTGCGGATTCTCGGTCAGGAAATCCAGCGCCAGGTCCAGCACATGGCGGTCCACCATGCGCACCAGGCCGAGCTGCTCGATCACGGGCACGAACACGCCGGCAGGCACGATCTGGCCCTGCTCGTCGCGCATGCGCAGCAGGCACTCGTAGAAGACCGGGACCTCGCTGTCGGAGTTCACCACCGGCTGGAAGGCGAACTGCAGGCGGTGATCGCGCAGCGCCTGTTTCACCTGGTTGCCGATGATGAGATTCTGGCGATGCACTTCGCCCTGGCGCACCGACATCTGATAGGGAATGAAGCGGTCGCGGCCCAGCATCTTGGCCTGCTTCAGCGCCGTCTCGCCTTTGGCCATCACATCGACGGCGGTGGTGGACAGCTCGCTGAACAGCACGCCGCCGATGGAGACGGAGACATGGGTCTCCGCGTCGCCGGCCTGAACCGGCTGCTCGCGCACGGAAAGAAGGATACGTTCGGCCGCCCGCGCCATCTGCCCTTCCGAGCATTGGCCGAGGATGACGCCGAAGCGGTCGCCGCCGATGCGGCCGATGACATCGCTGGCGCGCAGCACGCGGTCGAGACGCTGACCCACCGCCAGCAGCACGGCATCGCCGGCTTCCGGCCCGAGGGTGTTATTGATGACCGAGAGCTTGTCGACGCCGATCACCAGATAGGCGCCGGGAATCTCCGCGCGGCGGTTGTATTCGATGGCGTGATCAAGCGCTTCGCGCAGGCGCACGTGATTGAGATGGCCGGTCAGCTCGTCGAAACTGGCCATGCGCTCCAGGCGCGCCTCGTGATTCTTGCGCGCCGTGATCAGGCGCAGGCTGCCCACCAGGCGCTGCGGCATGCCGTTGCCGGCGCGGATCACGCTGCCGCGGTCATGCACCCACACAAACGCGCCGTTGTCGGAGCGGATGCGGTATTCGCAATCATAGGGTGTGTTGTCGCTGACATGGGACGAGAGTGACTTCAGCCGCAGCGGAATATCCTCGGGATTGACCCGCTGCAGGAATTTCTCGCCGCGCTTCAAAGGTTCGGGATCTTCGCCGAAAATCTGCGCGCCCTGACCCGCCCAGACGATGTTGTCCGTGGTCAGATCCCAATCGTAGAAAAGATCCCCGGCCGCCATGACGGCCTGCTGAATCCAGTCGGCCATCTCCGGTTGGCGAGCCATGTCTGCGCCGTTACGCATCAAATAATGCTCCTGAACGGATCGACCCCCTGTAGCGGTCGATACCCAGTCTGAGTTGTAGGCAAGGATAGGCAGCGCGCTTTAACAATCCCTGAACAACGGCCGGAGAAATCCGCTTCCGGGACCGCCACCCATCCGCTAAGTCCATGGCCGGCAAGCATTGTCACGGTTTGCTGCAAAGCCCGGAAAAATCTCGAAAATGTATATGCGACAACTTCAGCGCGCGGCCATACCCGCTTCCTATTGCCTTTGCGAGGCAGCACACGATTTCGTGAGAATGCTGTGGCATTTCTGGTTAACGGCGCAAGAGGATTAACGGCCGTGAACCAATTCGCAAAGCGGTCCGTCCTTGAGCGGCCGGGAAATTGACGCAAGAAGAGATAGAGACCTTCAAGCCCGGGAGTTCGCGAATGCCGTTGATCGACCTGCTATCCCGCCAGCCCGCCGCCGCCCTGGCGATCCTCAGCCCGGACCGGCCGCCGCTGACCTATGGCGGGCTGGCCGGATTGGCGGCACGGACGGTGGCGGCCCTCAACGGCCAGGGCATCGGCCGCCAGGACCGGGTGGCGATCGTCCTGCCCAACGGCCCGGACATGGCCGCCCCTTCCTGGCGATCGGCGCCGGCGCGGCGACGGCGCCGCTCAATCCCGCCTACCGGGCCGACGAGTTCGACTTCTATCTGCGGGACCTGGCGCCCAAGGCTCTGGTGGTCCAGGCCGGGATGGAGACCCCGGCCCGCGAGGCCGCCCGCAAGCTGGATATGCCGTGATCGAGCTGGTGCCGGATCCGGCGGCGGCGTTTCGGGCTGTTCCGGCTGGATATCCCGGCAGGCCGGCGCGCCGGAGTTCGCCGAGCCGAGGACGATGCCCTCCTGCTCCACACCTCCGGCACCACCTCGCGGCCGAAGCTGGTGCCGCTGTCGCAGCAGAACTCCTGGCCTCCGCCAACCATATCGGCCGCACGCTGGCCCTGGCGCCGGCGGATCGCTGCCTCAACATCATGCCGCTGTTCCACATCCACGGCCTGATCGGCGCCGTGCTGTCCACCATCGCCGCGGGCGGCAGCGTCTTCTGCACGCCCGGGATTCAACGCGCTGAAATTCTTCGGCTGGCTCGAGGAGCCCAGCCCACCTGGTACAGCGCCGTGCCCACCATGCATCAGGCGATCCTGGCCCGCGCAGAGCGCAACCGGGAGATCCTGGACCGGCGCAAGCTGCGCTTCATCCGCTCCTCCTCCGCCTCGCTGCCGGCGCCGGTCATGAAGGAGCTGGAGTCCGTGTTCGGCTGCCCGGTCATCGAGTCCTATGGCATGACCGAGGCGTCGCACCAGATGACCAGCAACCCGCTGCCGCCGGCGGCGCGCAAGCCGGGCTCCGTCGGCCGCGCGGCCGGGCCGGAGGTCGCCATCCTCAGCGAGGACGGCAAGAAGCTGCCGCCGGGCGAACCGGGCGAAGTGGTCATCAAAGGGCCCAACGTCACGTCAGGCTATGTCGCAATGACAGCGCCAATGCCGCCGCCTTCACCGATGGCTGGTTCCGCACCGGCGACCAGGGCATGTTCGACGCGCGAGGGCTATCTCACCATCACCGGCCGGCTGAAGGAGCTGATCAACCGCGGCGGCGAAAAGGTTTCGCCGCTGGAGGTGGACGCGGTGCTGCTGGGCCATCCGGCGGTGGCGCAGGCGGTCACCTTCGCCCTGCCCCATGACAAGCTGGGCGAAGAGGTCGGCGCGGCCATCGTCCTGCGCGAGGGTGCGGCGCTGACCGAGCGCGAGCTGCGGGATTTCGCCGCCCAGCGCCTGGCGGATTTCAAGGTGCCGCGGCGCGTGCTGTTCCTGGAGGAGATCCCGAAGGGCGCCACCGGCAAGCTGCAGCGCATCGGCCTCGCCGCCAAGCTGGGCCTCGGCGCATGAAGATCTGCATCTACGGCGCCGGCGCCATCGGCGGCCTGCTGGGCGCCAAGCTGGCCCTCGCCGGCCAGGACGTCACGCTGATCGCCCGCGGGCCCCATATGGCGGCGATGAAGGAGAAGGGCCTGCGGCTGCGCATCGACGGACAGGAGCTGACGGCGCATCCCGCCGTCACCGACGATCCCGCCAAGGCCGGGCCGCAGGATTACGTGATCGTCACGCTGAAGGCCCATTCCGTGGCGCCGGTCGCCGCGGCGATGCAGCCGCTGCTGGGGCCGAGACCGCCGTGGTCACGGCGATGAACGGCATCCCCTGGTGGTACTTCCACGCCCATCCGGGCCCTTACGCCAACCACCAGCTCAAAACCCTGGATCCCGACGGCAGCCTGTGGCGGCTGATCCCGCCAGAGCGCTGCATCGGCTGCGTGGTCTATCCGGCGGCCTCGGTGGTCGAGCCGGGCGTGGTGAAGCATGAGTATGGCAACCGCTTCATGCTCGGCGAGCCCGATGGCACCGCATCGGAACGGGCAAGGCGCTGTCGGAGGCGCTGACCGCCGCCGGCTTCAAGGCGCCGGTGCGGCCGCGCATCCGCGATGACATCTGGGTGAAGCTGTGGGGCAATCTCAGCTTCAATCCCGTCAGCGCGCTCACTCAGGCGACGCTGGTGAAGATCGCCACCGATCCGGGCACGCGCGCGGTGATCAGGCGGATGATGGAAGAGTCCGAGCAGGTCGCCAACGCGCTCGGCATCAATTCGGCATCGATGTGGAGACGCGCATCGGCTGGGCCGCCGATGTGGGCGAGCACAAGACCTCCATGCTGCAGGATCTGGAACTGGGCCGGCCGATGGAGATCGACGCGCTGCTCGGCGTCGTGACGGAGATGGGCGACCTCGTCAACATCGGCACGCCCCTGCTCGACTCCATCCTCGCCCTGGCGATCCAGCGGGCGCGGGTGGCGGGGTGTTACAAATAGAGCAGCGAATGCAGCAAAGAACAGTCCCCTCGCCCCGCTTGCGGGGCGAGGGGACGAGCATGAACGGGACAAGTGGTCTAATTCGAACTACGCCCGCCGCGCTACGATGAAGATGCGGCGGAACGGGAACAACGTGGACCCATCCGGCTCCGGGGGATAGGCGTTCGCAACAAGGCGCCGGTAATCCGCGATGAAGGCCTCACGGTCATTACCCTCCAGCGCATCGAGATACGGCCGCAACGCCGTGCCCTTGGTCCACTCCACGATGGGATCGGAGCCGGTGAGCAGATGCAGATACTCCGCCTCCCAGATATCGATGTCGCGCGCCGCAGCCGCCAGCGCACAATAATAGAAGGCGGGATCATGCACTGGATGGATTCCCTGCACGCCAGCGAGACGGCCCTTCCAGCGCTCGCTCCCTGCGGCTTGCAGCATCAGCTTGTGAGCCGGCAACTCGTGGCTGTGCGGCATCTGCACCGCCATCGCACCGTCCTTGGCCAGCAGCGTCGTCAGCCGCGGAAGCAGCTTGCCGTGATCGGGCAGCCAATGCAGCACGGCGTTGCAGAAGATCACGTCAAGCGGCCGATCCGGCTGCCAATCGCCGGCATTGGCCCGGCTGAAGCGCAGCGCCGGCGCCACCTCCTGCGCCTTCGCCAGCATGTCCGGCGAGGAGTCGACGCCGAATACCTCGGCGTCCGGCCAGCGCTTCTTCAGCTCCAGCGTCAGATGCCCGGTGCCGCAGCCGAGATCGCAGACCGTGCGCGGCTGCGCGGCATCGATTCGGCCCAGCAGGTCGATCGCCGGCCGGAAGCGATGATCGGAGAATTTGAGATACTGCGCCGGACTCCAGCTCATGCCGCTCCGCCTTTCACCTCGCCCACCGGCGGCCACAGCCAGGCGGCGCCGCGCACGCCGCTGGAGTCACCATGCTTCGCCTGTCGCAGCGGCGTATCGACCCGATCGGAGAACACCCAGCGGGTCCAGAGCCCCGGTACGTTTTCGTACAGACGCGCATGTTCGACAGGCCGCCGCCGAGCACGATGACGGAGGGATCGAGGATGTTGATGACCGTCGCCAGGCAGCGCGCCAGCCGGTCCTCATAGCGCGCCAGCGCCGCTTCCGCCTTCACCTCGCCGGCCGCGGCGCGCGCCAGGATCTCCTGCACATCGGGGGCGGCCTTAGCGGTCGCGTTGTATTCCCTGAGCATGCCCGGCCCGGACAACAAGGTCTCGACGCAGCCGAAGCGGCCGCAATAGCAGGCCGGCCCCGGTATCTCGTCGTCGCGGGGCGTCTGCATCGGAATATGTCCCCACTCGCCGCCGATGGCGTTGGCGCCGCGCCAGGCCTCGCCGCGGATGGCGACGCCGCCGCCGACGCCGGTGCCGATGATGACACCGAAGACCATGGGAGCCCCGGCGGCGGAACCGTCGGTCGCTTCGGAGACGGCCAGGCAATTGGCGTCGTTCTCCATCCGCACGGCCCGGTTCAGGGCGGCTGCCAGATCGCGGTCAAACGGCTGGCCGTTGAGCCAGGTGGAGTTGGCGTTCTTCACCAGCCCGGTGGCCGGCGAGATGGCGCCGGGCATGCCCACGCCCACCGTGGCCGGCTCGCCCAGCTCCTGCTCCGCCTGGGCCACTAGCGCGGCGATGGCGGCGATGGTGCCGCGATAGTCGTTCTTCGGCGTCGGCTGCCGCCGGCGCAGCAGCTCGCGCCCGTCGGGCGCCAGGGCGATGGCCTCGATCTTGGTGCCGCCGAGATCGATGCCGATGCGGTAGCGCGGTGCGGGCGAAGCCATGGGAGTCCTGCAGCGAATTGACCCTGTTTCCCATATGACGGGCATTTGCGGGGTGTCAAACCGGAATGCCCTAGCCCGTTCATCCGGCTTGCGAAAACGGCCCGCCGGACGGTACAAACCGGCTCCCCGATGAGGAAGGATGACTTCGATGGACGGCGACCGTTTGAGGCTTGCCATGCAGCGCTCCGGCCGCCTGTCGGATGCCAGCTTCGAGCTGCTGAGCAAATGCGGCCTGCATATCTCCCGCAGCCGCACCGAGCTGTTCTGCCGCATCGAGGAGCTGCCGATCGACCTGCTGCTGGTGCGCGACGACGACATTCCCGGTTTCGTCGAAGAAGGCGTCTGTGATCTCGGCATCGTCGGCGAGAATGTGGTGGAGGAAAAGCGCCGCGCCGCCAGCGATGACTTCAAGACCGGCACCGTCCTGTCGCTCGGCTATGCCCGCTGCCGCCTCGTATTGGCGGTGCAGGAAGGACGAGCGTTCAAGGATCTCGGCGACCTGAAGGGCCTGCGCATCGCCACCACCTATCCCGCGACACTGAAGGCGATGCTGACCGCCGCCAAAGTGGAGGCGGAGATCGTGGTCATGAACGGCTCGGTCGAGGTGGCGCCGCGGCTGCATATCGCCGACGCCATCTGCGACATCGTGCAGACCGGCGCCACGCTGGAGGCCAACGGCCTGAAGCCCGTGCATACCCTGCTGGACAGCCAGGCGTTGCTGATCGGCCGCAAGGACCGGCTGACCGGCGGCAAGGCCGAAATCGCCGAGCGGCTGATCAAGCGTATTCAGGGTGCGCTGAAAGCGTCGGAGGCCAAGTACATCATGCTGCACGCGCCGCGCTCGGCGCTGCCGGCAATCGCGCGGATCCTGCCGGGCGCGGAGTCGCCGACCGTCCTGCCGCTGGAAAGCATGCCGGACAAGGTGGCGGTGCATGCCGTCAGCCGCGAGAGCGTGTTCTGGGAAACGATGGAACAGCTCAAGGCCGCCGGCGCCAGCGCCATCCTGGTGCTGCCCATCGAGAAGATGATGGATTGAGTTATGGCCTCGGTCGCAGTCGTCGATAGCGGGGGCGCCAACATCACCTCCGTGCTGTTCGCGCTGGAGCGCCTGGGGGCGCCGGCCAAGCTGACCGCCGATCCGGCGGAGATCGGCGCTGCCAGCCACGTGCTGCTGCCGGGCGTCGGCGCCGCCGGTCCCGGCATGGCCAAGCTCCATCAAAAGGATCTCATCCCCTGTCTGCGGGAACTGCGCCAGCCGGTGATGGGCGTCTGCCTGGGCATGCAGCTGATGTTCGAGCGCTCCACCGAAGGCAATGTGGAATGCCTGGGCCTGCTGAAGGGCGAGGTCCGCCGCTTCAAGGATGGCCCGGACATGACCGTGCCCCATATGGGTTGGAACGACGTGATCGCGGCCCGCGGAGGCGATCCGCTGCTGGCGGGTCTGGTGCCGGGACAGCAGGCCTATTTCGTCCACAGCTATTTCGCGCCGGTCACCGAGGACACCGTCGCCACCTGTGACTATGGCGTTCCCTTCGCCGCCATGGTCCATCGCGGCAACCTCTATGGCTGCCAGTTCCATCCCGAACGCTCCAGCGCCGTGGGCAAGCGCGTCCTCGAGAATTTCCTGGCCGTCGCATGATCATCTATCCGGCCATCGATATCAGGCAGGGCCGCTGCGTCCGCCTGCACCAGGGTCAATTCGACCAGGAAACCGTATATGGCGACAGTCCCCTGGAGATCGCCCGCCGTTTCAGCGCCGCCGGCAGCCAGTGGCTGCATGTGGTGGATCTGGACGGCGCCAAGGGCGGCGCCTCGGCCCAATCTGCGCTGATCTGGACGCTGACCCGAGCCGGCGCCAGCATCCAGACCGGCGGCGGCATCCGCGATGCGGCGGCAGTCTCCGGCCATTTCCAGCATGGGATCGGCCGCGTCGTGGTCGGCAGCCTGGCGCTGAGCAAGCCGGAGCTTGTGAAAGGCTGGATCGGGGAGCATGGCGCCGAGCGGATCGTCCTGGCGCTGGATGTGCGGCCGGTGGAAGACCATGGCTACGCCATCGCTACCCATGGCTGGCAGCAGCAAACGGCCTCGGACCTGTTCATCGTGCTCGAAGATTTCGTCGCGGCGGGACTGACGAACCTGCTTTGCACCGACATCAGCCGCGACGGCGCGCTGGAGGGGCCGAACCTGGCCCTGTACCGGCGGCTGCGGGCGCAGTTCCCCGATCTGGCGGTCCAGGCCTCCGGCGGCATCGCCCGCCTCAGCGATCTGCGCGACCTTCGGGACATCGGCGTGGCCGGCGCGGTCATCGGCAAGGCGCTCTATGAACGGCGCTTCACCCTAGCCGAGGCGCTGGCATGCTGAGCAAGCGCATCATCCCCTGCCTGGACGTGAAGAACGGCCAGGTGGTGAAGGGCGTGCAGTTCCAGAACCACGAGATCGTCGGCGAGGTGGTGGAACTGGCGCAACGCTACGCCGCCGAGGGCGCCGACGAGCTGGTCTTCTATGACATCACCGCCAGCAGCGACCGCCGCACCGTGACCAGCGACTGGGTCGAGCAGGTGGCGCGGGTGATCGACATCCCCTTTTGCGTCGCCGGCGGCATTCGCGCCGTCGCCGACGCCGAACACATCCTGCATAGCGGCGCCGACAAGATTTCCATCAATTCGCCGGCCCTGGAGAACCCCCGGCTGATCGGCGACATCGCCGAGGCCTTTGGCACCCAATGCATCGTCGTCGGCATCGACAGCAAGGCCGAGGGCGGCGACTGGTTCGTCTATCAATATACCGGCGACCCGACAAAACCCGGCCCGCCCGCCGCCGCACCCTGGATTGGATCCGTGAGGCGGCCGACCGCGGCGCCGGCGAGGTAGTGCTGAACTGCATGAATTAGGACGGCATTCGCCAGGGCTATGACGTGGCGCAACTGACCGCCGCCCGCGACGTGGTCACCATCCCGATCGTCGCCTCCGGCGGCGCCGGCGCGGTGGAGCATTTCAGCGATGTTTTCCGCAAGGCCCGGGTGGACGCGGCGCTTGCCGCCAGCGTCTTCCACAAGGGCGTCATCGCCATCGCCGACCTCAAGGCTTATCTTTCCCAGCAGAAAATCCCGGTGCGGCAATGATCGAGCTGACCTTCAAGCCAGACGATGTTGATTGGAACAAGGGCGATGGCTTGGTGCCCGTGGTCGTCCAGGACGCCGAAACCCTGCAGGTGCTGATGCTCGGCTATATGGATCGCGCGGCTCTGGAGTTGACTGCCAAGAGCGGCCTCGTCACCTTCTACAGCCGCAGCAAACAGCGGCAGTGGCAAAAGGGCGAATCTTCCGGCCATGTGCTCAACGTCATGGGCATCCGCCTGGATTGCGACAGCGACACACTTCTTATCTATGCCCGGCCGCAGGGTCCAACCTGTCATCTCGGCACCAGCTCTTGCTTCGGCGAGGACGCGCCGAAGCGCTGAACTGATTCGCCGATTCAACCGGTATTCACTGCCCTTCCCGCCTCGCCGCAGCAGCGCGCCATTTCCCTTGGCAATAGATTATTATCCAATACCTACAGATATTTCCGTGGCCAGCCTTAGCCTTGGTTTAACCGCTCATTAGACCATCGTTAATACACCGGGTCCGATAATACGCCCGTGTTCCAGAGTGAACGCGAGAAACGAGGACCCGCCATGGCGAGCAACGTGAGCGTCAGTAACGTGATCCCCTTCCCCAGCCGGCCGCAGCCGGACCGGGAAGTCGTCGATGCCGTGAACACGGCGCCGGAGGATGTGTATCGCCTGTCCGAGGAGTTTCTGCGCCAGGCGGCGCGCATGCACGGCTCCGGCAAGTCCGGCGCCGACATCTATATGGCGCTGATCCTCGCGCTCTGCACCCTGGTCTGCCGCGACGAGGATGATCCCAGCGTGATCGAACAGAAGCTGGCCGCCAGCTATGCCCATATGCGCGAAGCCCAGCATCTGCTGGTCGAAGGCTGGGCCCGCTAGATCGCGTTTCCGCCCGGCCGGCGCCGGGCCTCAATGGAAGCGGGCGTAGACTTCGCCCAGCCCTTCCACCGCGATCATGACCTGATCGCCCCGTCCCACGGCTTCGCTGCGCACGATCGAACCCGTCAGCACCACCTGACCTGCCCGCAGCCTTTCGCCCCGTCCCGCTAGGTTGGTCGCCAGCCAGGCCACCGTGTTGAACGGATGGCCCATGGCGTCGGCGCCCAGGCCCTCGCCCTTAGTCTCGCCGTTGATGGCGATCCGCCCGCGCACGGCCGCAAGATCCAAGCGGCGCCAGTCGGTCACTTCCGGCCCCAGGACGCAGCCGGCGCAGTAGAAATCATCCGCGGTCAGGATAGCCGGCCCCAGAATCTGCGGCTGCTCGTAGCGATCGTCTACGATCTCGATCGCCGCCATGCAGGACTTCACCGCGGCGGCCACCGCGCCGGCGGTCACCGGCATGTCCGCGTCGATATCCTTGTCGAGGCGAACGGCGATTTCGCATTCCACGAAGGGCTGATGGAAATCGGTCTGCAGCAGATCGGCGCGGCCCTGATAGAGCTCGGCGCTGAAGAACGCACCGGCACAGGGATGATCGATATCCAACTTCTCCTGCATGACCGGCGCGGTGCAACCGACCTTGTAGCCGGCGATCGACCCGAAACCCGCGGCGATCAGATAGCGGTGGGCGAAGCTCTGGATCAGATAGCCGTCGGTCATGGTCCGGGGGCGCCAGGCCTCGGGCAATCCGCTGAGAACCCGATGTTTTAGCCGCAAATTGACGATATGTTCCGCCGCCCGCGCTGCCATGGCATGGGTCAGCGGCTCGAGCGGGGCGGACATCAGCATCGGAGCGGTCCGTGGGATTTGTTCCTGACTGGAAGATTCCCACGAACCGGGGATCAGTTGCAATCGCCTTCCGACGGCAATTGCCGGGCCGCCGCGTGCCGTTTATGAAAACATTAACGGCGCAAGGCCGAGAACTGAGAAAAATCAATCGAGGGAATCATGAACAGATCGATCTCGGCGGCAGGGTCGCCATCGTCACCGGCGGCGCCCAAGGTATCGGTTTCGCTGTCGCCCGACGCCTGGCGCAATGGGGCGCCAAGCTGGCGATCTGGGATCGGGACAAGGCCGAGCTGGCGGAAGCCCGGAAAAAGCTGGGCGCTGAAATCCTGGAGTTCGCCGTCGATATCCGCGACGCCGCGGCTACATCTGCCGCCGCGACGGAGACCCACCAAAAGCTCGGACGCATCGACATCCTCGTCAACAGCGCCGGCATCGCCGGGCCGACCGTGCCGACGGTCGACTATCCGCTCGACGCTTGGCAGCGAGGTCATCGACATCAACGTCAACGGCACCTTCCACTGTTGCCGTGCGGTGGTGCCCGTTTATGCAGCAACAGAACTACGGCCGCATCGTCAACATCGCCTCCATTGCCGGCAAGGAAGGCAACCCGACGCCAGCGCCTATTAGGCCGCCAAGGCGGGCGTGATCGCCCTGACGAAATCGCTGGGCAAGGAATTGGCCGGCGAACAACATCGCGGTCAACTGCATCACGCCGGCGGCGGCGCGCACCCGCATCTTCGACCAGATCAGCCAGCAGCATATCGACTACATGCTCGCGAAGATCCCCCGCGGCCGCTTCCTGGAGATGGAGGAAGCCGCCGCCATGGTCGCCTGCCTGGTCTCCGAGGAGAACAGCTTCACCACCGGCGCGGTGTTCGATCTCAGCGGCGGCCGGGCGACGTATTAGCGAGCGAGCGATGGCCGCGAAATTACGCGCCGCCGTGATCGGCTGCGGTTTCTATGCACAGAGCCATCTCAACGCCTGGCGCGATCTCGGCGCGGAGGTAGAACTGGCCGCGGTTTGGATGTGGATACGGTAAAGCCAAGGCGGCGGCGGCGAAATTCGGCGTGCGCAAGGTCCGAACCTCAATGCTGAAATTCCGTCTACCGTTACCTGCCTACGCACAACCGGCGGCTTCGCTCCGGCGAAGACACCGGGCAGAAGGACTTCGTGGACTGCCGAATGCGCCGAAGGAGGGGGAAGGGAGGGAGTACCCGGTCCACCTGTAATGCCCGACGGGCAGATGTGGCGATAGGCCGCCAGTGCATTTTCCCGTGCACCCCAACCGATATTGTGGATCACACTCGGCGCCTCGCCAGTTTCGCCAATGAAGGCGATATGGGGCAGTCGGCCGTTCAGCCGCCAGGTAACGATGTCGCCGTTTTGCAGAACCTCCGGAAATTTGGCGCCGTCGGTGACGTTGCCCTTGTTGCGCCAGAGCTGCGCGCCCTGGCGCTTCAGGAAGGTCTCGATGTTCAGTACCCGGCGGTGATCGATATTGCTGTCGGGCTTATCCAATCCCCAGGTCGCGGGATAGGCGGCAAAGTTCTTCTTCATGTCCCGGTGCAGCAGCTCCTGGAGATCGAGGGTTAGGGCATCGCGATAGGCGCGCACGATCACATCGGCACAGACGCCATAGATCCGGCCGATATCGCCGTTGGGATAATCGATCCGCGCATAGCCGGGATCGTAGATCAGGGTGACGCCGATCTGCGCCCGCGCCGCGGTGATGAGTTTTTCCGCCGGCGTTTCGTCCGCCTGCACGGACCGCGCGGCGAATGCCACGCCCGCACCCAGCATCATCTTGAGCCACCCACGACGCCCGCTTCTCATGGCGATCATGCTGCCGCGCGATTGCGGCGAGGGTTGGGCGGGATAGCGTTAACGGATTATTTGATCGCGATACTCGAACCCGCGCGCAGATAAGAGAAAGGAGAACGCCGGCGAACACAGATAAAATGGGGATGAACGCCGATATACCGAGTTCCGTCAGCGATGGCGCGCAGGGCCGGCTTATCTTAGCTCCTTGCGCGCTGAAGGCGCGCATAAACGAACTCACGGCAGAATATGCCATTCTGTCATAGACTCGAACGCATCTGCGTTCATCCCTTCTTGTCTGCGTTCATCGGCGGTCTCTTTCTTTGACAAAGCCAGCGCCTAAGCCAGCTTCAGCACCATCCGCCCGAGGATGCGGCCGGCGCGCATCTGTTCGAAAATATCGTTGATGCTGGCGAGCTTGGCCGTCTTGATCTTCGCCGTCACCAGGCCGTTGGCTGCGAAGGCGACCGCTTCGTTGAGATCCAGCCGCGTTCCCACATTGGAGCCGCGCACCGACAGCTCGCCATTCACGATGGCCGAGATGGACGCGCGGATATTGTCGTTCTCGCCGCCGGGCAGGCCGATGTAGCAGACCGTGCCGGCCGGCCGCAGCATGCCGATGGCCTGTTCGAAGGCGCGGGGCGATATGGCGGCAACGATGGCGCCATGCATGCCGCCGGTCTTCATCTGTATCGCAGCCGGTGCGTCTTCCTTGCTGGCGTCGACCAGAACTTCCGCGCCCAACCGCTGCGCCAGCTTCAGCTTGTCGGCGGAGACATCCACTGCCGCAACCCGCAGGCCCATGGCGCGCGCATACTGAACGGCGATATGCCCGAGGCCGCCGATGCCGATGACCGCCATCCATTGGCCGGGCCGCGTGTTGGTGCGCTTCAAGCCGCGATAGGTGGTGACGCCGGCGCAGAGAATTGGCGCGAGTTCATAGAGATTCGCGCGCTTGCCCAGCCGCGCCACGAAATCCGCCGGCGCGGTCATGTATTCCGCATAGCCGCCGGGCTTGCTGTAGCCGGTGGCCTCGCCTTTCTTGCAGATCGTCTCCATGCCAGCGTGACAGAACTCGCAGGCGCCGCAAGCGCTGAACATCCAGGGTACGCCCACGGCATCGCCGGTTTTGAATGCCGTCACGCCGCCGCCCAGCGCGGCCACATGGCCAGCCACTTCATGGCCGGGAATCAGCGGCAGGACCGGTCCCGGTGTCCAGTCGCCGTCGACCGCGTGGAGATCGCTGTGGCAGACGCCGCAGGCCGCCACTTTGATCAGGATCTCGCCGCGTTTCGGCTCTGGAATGGGGAGGTTCTCGATCGCGAGTTTGGTGCCGATTTTCCGCAGCACCGCGGCCTTCATTGTTTTCTTCATGCTGTTCCCAACTCGAGAGGGCCCTCAACGCCTTGTCCATGGCTTCCACGGTCTGGTCCGCATGCTCGATCTTGAACGGCATCGGCGGCCGCACCTTGACGATGTTCACGTCCCGGCCTTCATAGCCGACCAGCACGCCGTGATCGCGCATCAGATTGAGCACGCGCTTGGTCTCCTTGGTCGCGGGTGTCAACGCTTTCCGGTCGGTCACCAGCTCGACGCCGATCATCAGCCCCATGCCGCGCACATCGCCGATCAGGTCATGCTTCCTCATCAAGCCGCGCAATCCGGACTTCAGATGCTCGCCCACCTTCAGCGCGCCGGCCTGCAGCTGCTCGCGCTCCAGCACGTTCAGCACCGCTATGCCAGCGGCGCAGGCGACATTGTTGCCGCCGAATGTGCTGAAGAACGAAGTGCGCGACATGAAGGAGTCCATGATTTCGCGCCGGGTCACCACCACGCCCAGGGGATGGCCGTTGGCCACCGGTTTGCCCATGGTGACGATGTCGGGCGTGACATTATGCAGCGCGAAGCCCCACATCGCAGCACCCGTGCGGCCGAAGCCGGTCTGCACCTCGTCGGCGACGCAGACCGCGCCCGCCGCGCGCATGCGGTCGTAAACTCGCCCGAGATAGCCCGCCAAAGGTTCCAGAATGCCGTTGGTGCAGAAACCGGGATCGGCGATAAAGGCCGCGGGCCGCCAGCCGGCCGCCTGCAGTGAGTTAATCGCCCGGTCGGCATCTGCCGCATATCGCGCAGCGCGGTCGACCACATTGACGCCATAACGCCCGCGATACTCATCCGGCGCCATGAGTGTCATCACATGGGGCGCCAGTGCGCTCTCCGGCTTTCCCGCCGGCGACAGCGCTTCCACCGCATCGGTCCAGCCATGATAGGCCTCTTCCATGACGACGGCGCCCCGTTGGCCGGTATGCGCCTTGGCCATGCGCCAGGCGAGATCGACCGCCTCGCTGCCGGAATTCACGAACGCCGCCACATCCAGCCCAGCTGGCAAGGTCGCCGTCAGCCGCTCGGCATAGTCGAGCACTTCGTCATAGAGATAGCGGGTGTTGGTGTTGAGCCGCGCCGCCTGCCGCGCGATCGCATCCACCACATGGGGATGGCAATGGCCCACATGGGGCACGTTGTTATAGACGTCGAGATAGGCGCGGCCCTGGGCGTCATACAGCCACACGCCGTCGCCGCGCTCCAGATGCAGCGGCGGATCGTAGAACATGTAGAGCTGCGAGCCCATAAACTCGCGGCGCCGCGCCAGGAGCTGCTGGATATCGCTCGCTATGGGAGTTCGCGGTTGAAGCTGCTGATGTCATCGATTGTTTTTCTTTCTTTGGGCGCAGGCCGCCTTCAACGCGGCCGTAACTTTGTCATGTCCGATGGTGAGCAGTTGCTCAAGGGCGGCCATGCAGGGCTCGTAGTCGGACTCCAGATAACTCGGCTTTTCGGAACCGTGCTTCGCCCGGCGGGCGCAGATCACGACCGAGATCGCATTGCGCGCCAGCAACAGGTCGTAGGTCAGGCCGACCTCGGCGTCTCTCAGCGGCAGCAACCGGTGATAGGCGCCGACCAGCGCGGTCACCGCCTCCAG
The DNA here is from genome assembly GCA_963851215.1 of uncultured Alphaproteobacteria bacterium. Taxonomy (GTDB): domain Bacteria; phylum Pseudomonadota; class Alphaproteobacteria; order Dongiales; family Dongiaceae; genus DATKFM01. The sequence continues at coordinate 240,125 of CAWKOG010000015.1, read as the reverse complement.
CGGATCATCCTTGCCGATCCAGATATCCGCCGCGGCGATTGCAGGCTCGAAGAGCAGCGGCCCCTCACCATGTCACCGAAGTCGATCACGCCGGCGACACGCGCGCCATCCTTGGGATCGACCAGCACGTTATGCAGGTTGAGATCGTTGTGGATGACCTGGTGCCGCAGGCCCGCCAGCTGCGGCATCGCCTCCCGGCAAACCGGTCGACCACGCCGTGCACCATCGCGCGGCTATCCGCGCCGTCGATATCGCCAACATGGCCGGCCATGCGCGGCAGTTGCCGCAGATCCCAGGGGATCTCCTGCGCCGCGCCAGGATGGGAGAACCGGCGAGCGCCTTGTCGAGCCGCGCGGCGAAGCGGCCGAGATCAGCCAGCAGCGCCGGCTTTTGCGGCATCTGCTCCAGCGTTCGCCGGTCAGGAAGCTATAGACCCGCGCCATATGCCGTGCGCCGCTGGCCAGCGTTACCCACGCCACCGCTTCGCCGCTGCGCGACAGGATTACCCGCGGCACCGGCAGCTCCGGATCGGCCCGCGCGATATGGCGCAGGCTGGCCGTCTGCAGATCGATGACGTCGGGATCCTCCACGGCATTGGCGATTTTCAGCACATGGCCGGGGCCGCCGCCGGCCGGGCGTAGATGGAAATTCGCGTCCCGCTCGCTATAAAGCTGCTTGGCCTCGCCCGTGAGGCCGAATTCCCGCCGCGCGATCTCCGCCGCCTCCGCCGCCGTGAGCTCCGGCAAAGTGAGGTCGAGGAATTTGACGGGCTGCGTGAGGGTCCTTTCGGACATGAACCGCCCAATGTGACGAAGGAACGCGTTCCGTCAACACCCCTCACCCCCGTCAAGTCCGGGGGTGAGGGGGCTTTTGCACATATCGACTGTCGCAAAAGCTTCATCCTTTCGTCTCATTCGGGCAATCGCGCGGCCGTAACGTTCGGGGACAGCGGCCGATTCGGGCCGTTGCCTGTTCCAGTTTCAACACAGAAGATAGGGAGATCTCCGATGAGCGAGCCCGTGGCTCACGAACTCGACCAACTCGTCCAAATCCATCCGCACGGCCTCGACGCCGATCGAGACCATGATCGCTAACAGGCTGTCCCGGCGCACGGCCCTGTTGGGCATGAGTGCCGCCGCCGGCCTCGGCATGTTCGGCGGCCGCATCTTCGGCGTGGGCACGCCGCAGCCGCCGCACCGGCCCTTACGTTCGCCGAACTGCCCCGCGTCTATGACGAAAAGGATCATGTCGCCCCGGCTACAGCAAGCAGGTGCTGCTGCGCTGGGGCGATCCGATCATGGCGGGCGCCGGCGGTTTCGAGCCCGCCGCCATGACCGGCGCCGCCCAGGAAAAACAGTTCGGCTATAACTGCGACTTCGTCGGCTTCATGCCTCTGCCCGTGGGTTCCAACAATTCCGACCACGGCCTGCTTTGCGTCAATCACGAATATGTCGATGCCCACATCATGTGGCCGGGTCTGACCGAGGACGATGTTGCGGCGAAGCTCGACAAGAACCAGGCTGAAGTCACCATGGCCGCCCACGGCCATTCGGTGGTCGAAATCAAGAAAACCGACGGCCAATGGCAGGTGGTGGCGGACAGCGCTACAACCGCCGCATCACCGCCAACACGGCGATCAAACTGACCGGTCCGGCTGCCGGCCACGATCTGCTGAAGACCTCCGCCGATCCCGCCGGCACTGAAGTGCTGGGTACGCTGGACGATTGTTCCGGTGGCACGCACGCCCTGGGGCACGGTGCTGTTCTGCGAAGAGGGTGCCTCCGATCTGTTCGGCGGTGATCCGACGAAGGTGCCAAACCCGGCTCTGTTTGAGCGCGCCGGCTATGCCGAGGTGGGCGACGCCTCGGCTGGACCCGTTATCAGGACCGTTTCAACGTCGACAAGGAGCCGAACGAGCCGAACCGCTTCGACTGGGTGGTGGAGTACGATCCCTATACGCCGGGTTCGCAGCCGGCGAAGCGCACCGCTCTCGGCCGCTTCGGCCATGAGGCGGCGACATCGTCATCAACAAGGACGGCCGCGCCGTCGTCTATCTGGGCGACGACGACTATTTCGAATATGCCTATCGCTTCGTCAGCAACGGCACGGTCGATCTCACCGACCGCAGCAAGAATGCCGGCCTGCTGGATGACGGCACGCTCTCCGTCGCCCGCTTCAACGAGGACGGCACCTTGGACTGGCTGCCGCTGGTCTTCGGCCAGGGGCCGCTGACGGCCGAAAACGGCTTCAACAGCCAGGGCGATGTGGTGATGCAGCCGCGCAAGGCCGGCGATCTCCTGGGCGCCACGCCGATGGACCGGCCGGAGGATTTCGAGGCCAATCCGGTCACCGGCCGGGTCTATCTGGTGATGACCAAGAACAGCAAACGGAAGCCCGAGCAGATCAACGCAACCAACGCAGGGCCAAGAACGTCACCGGCCATATCCTGGAGCTGCTGCCGCCGGGTGACGGCAAGGACGCCGACCACGCCGCGGCACAGTACAAATGGGACACCTTCATCCTCGCCGGCGATCCCGCCGTGGCGGAGCATGGCGCCAAGTATGGCGCCCAGGTTTCCGCGAACGGCTGGTTCGCCTGTCCCGACAATGTCGCTTTCGATCACCAGGGCCGTCTCTGGATCGCCACCGACGGCGCGCCGGATCTCGGCATCGCCGACGGTCTCTATGGCACGGAGGTCGAGGGGCCTGGCCGCGCAACGCCGAAGCTGCTCTATGCGGCGCCCATGGATGCGGAGGTCTGCGGTCCCTGCTTCACGCCTGATGGCCAGACCCTGTTCCTGGCCATCCAGCACCCCGCGGAAAATTCCGAGATGCTGGAGAAGGCCACCACCCGCTGGCCGGATTTCGACGACAAGCTCCACCGCGGCCCTCCGTGGTGGTCATCACCAAGGACGGCGGCGGCGAGATCGGCGTCTAAGGGAGGCCCGAGCCTGGGCTAAATGTGCATCCTACTCCTCCCCGGCAACGCGATGCCGGGGAGGTTTTCTTTTGCCTCAGACCACGCCGCCATTGGCGCGCAGGGTCTGGCCGTTGATCCAGATCGTCCGGCCCCACGAGAAAGGCCACGGCAGCGGCGATGTCCTCCGGCGTGCCCAACCGTTCCAGCGGGCTCATCTTCGCCATGCGCTCCACCAGTTCCGGCGGTTTGCCGTTCAGGAAGAGATCGGTCGCCGTGGGTCCGGGCGCAATCGCGTTGACGGTGATCGATCGGCCGCGCAGTTCCTTCGCCAGGATCCGCCGTCAGGGTTTCCACCGCCGCCTTGGTCGCCGCGTAGATCCCGTAATTCTCCAGTTTCAACCCAACCACGCTGGTAGAGAAATTGACGATGCGCCCGCCCTGGCACAGTCGCCGCGCCGCCTCTCGCAGGCGGAAAGTGCCCTTCAATTGATGGCGATCTGCCGCGACCAGCGCGTCGTCGCTCTCGCCGATGGATTTCAGCATCATGATGCCGGCATTGTTCACGAGCGCATCGGCGCCGCCGAAGGATGACTCGGCGGCATCGAACAGGCGCTTGACGGCCTGGGGATCGCTAACATCGGCCTGCACCGCGACGGCGCGGCCGCCCTTGCCCGCGATCTTGCCCGCCAGGGCCTTCGCCGCCGCCTCGCTCCCGGAAAAGTTGATCACCACGGCAAAGCCATCGGCCGCCAGGCGCTCGGCGATTGCAGCGCCGATGCCGCGGGAGGCGCCGGTGACGATGGCCGACTTGCTGCTGTCGTTCATTTCATTCTCCAACTGATCGACATTTCCACTATTGCGTTCGCGACCGCCGCCGTTGACATCGGCGTGCCGCGCGGCGGGAATGCACAGCATGAATGCGCCCGACCTTGCCGGCCAGCTTTTCCAGGAGCTCGGCCCCGACATCGTTTCCACCGACGCCGATCTCCGCCAGCGCCGCGCCGGCGACTGGAGTGGCGCACCGAAGACCGTGCCGCCGGCCATCCTGCGGCCGCGAACCACCGAAGAGGTCTCTCGTTGCCTCGCCCTCTGCCACAAGCTTGGCATTCCCGTGGTGCCCCAGGGCGGCATGACCGGGTCTGGCCGGCGGCGCCAATCCCGCGCCCGGCCAGATCGTGCTGTCGCTGGATCGCCTGTCCGGTGTCGAGGAGCTGGACCAGGAGGCTTCCACCCTCACCGTCCGGGCCGGCACGCCCTTGCAAGTGGCGCAGGAGGCCGCCCGCGATGCCGGGCTCTATCTCGGCCTGGATATCGGCTCCCGCGGGCAGCTGCCAGATCGGCGGCAATCTCGCCACCAACGCCGGCGGCAACCGGGTGATCCGCTATGGCATGGCCCGCGCCCTGGTGCTCGGCCTGGAGGTGGTGTTGGCCGACGGCACCGTCATCACCGCGCTCGACAAGGCGATGAAGAACAACACCGGCTATGACCTGAAGCAGCTTTTCATCGGCGCCGAGGGCACGCTGGGCGTCATCACCCGCGCCGTGCTTCGGCTGCATCCCCTGCCCCGCAGCCGCACGACGGCGTTCCTGTCCACCACTGGCTTCGACGCCGGCTTGCGCCTGCTGCGGCGGCTGCAGAGCGAGCTCGGCGGCGTCAGCGCTTTCGAGGTGATGTGGCCTGATTTCTACGACTATGTCGCCGGCCATCCCGAAACCGGCGTGACGCCATTGCCCAAGGGCCAGCCCTTCTATGTGCTGACCGAATACGAGGGCAACGATGCGGCCGGCGATGGCGATCGCGTGGAGGCGGCGCTGGCGGGCGCGCTGGAAGCCGGCGACGTCACGGATGCAGTAGTCGCCAAGACCGAGAAGGAGGCGCGGGATTTCTGGACCGTGCGGGAAGGCCTGGCGCTGGAACGGCTGCCCCATATTGTGAACTACGATGTCAGCCTGGCCATCGGCCGCATCGGCGAATTCGCCGACCGCTGCCGCGGCGCGTTGGCCAAACGCTGGCCGGATGGCACTTCCACTTTCTACGGCCATATCGGCGACGGAAATCTGCACATCTCCGCCAGCGCCGGTGCTGTGGCGGGCAATGTCGAGCATGAGATGGATGAGATCGTCTACGAGATCGTCGGCGCGATGCAGGGCAGCATCTCCGCCGAGCACGGCATCGGCCTGTTGAAGCGCCCCTACCTCAACCGCTCCCGCTCCGAAGCCGAGATCGAGCTGATGCGCCGGATCAAAGCCGCGTTCGATCCCAAGGGGATTCTCAATCCGGGGAAGGTGATTTAAGCGCCGCTAGAACGTCGCGCCCAGATGCCAGGGGGCGAATTCGTCGTCGCCGTAGCCGTACTCTTCGCTGCGGCTCTTCTTGCCCGACGCCGTCTCCAGCATCATCTTGAAGATGCGCTCGCCCATCTCCTGCACCGTCGACGTACCGTCGGCGATCTCGCCGCAGTTGATGTCCATGTCGTCCTTCATGCGCTGATACATCGGCGTGTTGGTCGCCAGCTTCAGGCTGGGGGACGGCTTGCAGCCATAGCAGGAGCCGCGGCCGGTGGTGAAGCAGATGAGATTGGCGCCGCCCGCCACCTGGCCGGTGGCCGACACCGGGATCGTAGCCCGGCGTATCCATGAACACGAAGCCGCGCGCCGTCACCGGCTCGGCATAGCGGTAGACCTCCACCATGTCGGCGCTGCCGCCCTTGGCCGCCGCACCCAGGGATTTCTCCAGGATGGTGGACAGGCCGCCGGCCTTGTTGCCGGGCGAGGGATTGTTGTCGAGGCTGCCTTTGTTGGTGGCGGCGTACTCCTCCCACCATTTCAGCAGATCGATCAGCTTCTGCCCCACCTGCTGGCTGGCGGCGCGGCGCAGCAGCATATGCTCGGCGCCATAGATCTCCGGCGTCTCGCTCAGGATCGCCGTGCCGCCGTTCTTCACCAGCAGATCCACCGCGGCGCCCAGCGCCGGATTGGCGGTGATGCCGGAGAAGCCGTCGGAGCCGCCGCATTGCAGGCCCGACCGTCAGATGCTTGGCCGGCAGCGGTCTCCCGCTTCACCGCATTGGCCGCCGGCAGCATCTGCTTGATGCGCTCGACGCCGGCGCGGACGGTGGCGTTGGTGCCGCCCACCTCCTGCATGACGAAGGTATGGATGCGGTCGCCCACCTTGATGCCCTGGGATTCCACCAGGCGGCTCATCTGGTTGGCCTCGCAGCCCAGGCCGATGATCAGCACGGCGGCAAAGTTCGGATGATTGGCGTAGCCGGCGATCGTCCGCCGCAGCAGGTCGATCGGCTCGCCCTCGCTGGCGCCGGCGCAGCCGTCGGTATGGGTCAGCGCCACCACGCCATCCACGTTCGGATAATCGGCCAGGGCGTTGGGCCCGCGGAACTGGTCGGCGATGATCCGCGCCACCGTGGCCGAGCAGTTCACCGTGGTCAGGATGCCGATGTAATTGCGGGTCGCCACCGTGCCGTCGGCACGGATGATGCCCTGGAAGGTCGCCGCCTCGGCCTCCGGCAGCGGCGGCTCGTTGCGCCGCTCCGAGCCGATGCTGTGATCGGCGGTGCTGGGCCGGAACTCCAGGTTATGCAGTATGGATATGCTGGCCGGGCGCGATGGCCTTCGTCGCCACGCCGATGACCTGGCCATATTTGCGAACCGTTTCGCCGGCCGCGATGGCCTTGACCGCCACCTTGTGGCCCTTGCCCACCGGCTCCTGCACCTTGACCTTGCCGCCGTCGATCCCGTCGCCGGGCTTGAGGTCGCGCATGGCGAGGACCAGGGGATCGGCGGCATGGAGCCGGAGGGTCGGGGACAACAGATCAATTTCAGCCATCGGAACTACCTTGGAATTGACGAGGGAACGCGGCGCCGGAAACCCGCCCGTCGCGCAGAAGATACAATAGCATCGCCCAGCGCCCTCTGCACAACAACCGCCTGACGGAAACGCCTGATAAAGCCTCCGGCCATCAGCTAAAAATGGTTGCGAATTCCTGATTTTGCGAGCCTTTTCGCCGCATGCGTCGCGAACGCATTGCAGAATTGCGCCACCCGCTTGGCCCTTGCATACGCCATGGCGCGACCGCTACGTTTACCTCGGGCGCGATCGATTCCGGCGCGCGTATCGAAACCCCAGAACCCGAAAAATCACCATGCAATATGAAGCTCCGACGACGATTAATGCGGCAGTGAAGCTGCTGGCCGGCAAGGCGCGGACGCCGCGCGTGCTGGGCGGCGGCACCGACCTCCTGGTGCAGATGCGCACCGGCCGGATCGAGCCCGATCTGCTGGTGGATGTGAAGCGGATTCCCGGCATGCGGGACATCGCCGCCAAGGCCGGCGGTTTCCGCATCGGCGCCGCGGTCTCCGGCTCCGAAATGGGCGAGCACAAGGCCCTGAAGAAGGCCTGGCCGGGCGTGGTCGAGGCCGCAAACCTGATCGGCTCGACCCAGATCCAGGGCCGCGCCACCCTGGCCGGCAATCTCTGCAACGCCTCGCCGGCCGCCGACGGCGTTCCGGCCCTGGTGTGCGCCGGCGCGATCGCCGTGATCGCCGGCCCCAAGGGCAAGCGCAGCGTGCCGGTGGAGAAGGTTCCCACCGCCCCCGGCAAGACCTGCCTGAAGAAGGGCGAGCTGGTGGAAGCCATCCTGCTGCCGAAGCGGGCGCCCCGCTCGGGCGATGCCTATCTGCGGCTGATCCCGCGCTCGGAGATGGACATCGCCGTGGTGGGCGTCGGCGTCAACCTGACCCTGGACGCCAAGGGCGTCTGCACCGCCGCCCGGGTGTCGCTGGGCGCGGTCGCTGCCCAGGTGCTGCTGGTGGCCGATGCCGCCAAGGCCCTGATCGGCAGCAAGGTGGACGATGCGGCCCTCGACAAGCTGGCCGCTGCCTGCTCCGCCGCCTGCCGTCCGATCGACGACAAGCGCGGCACCAAGGAATACCGTATCGAGATCGCCGGCGTGCTGGCACGCCGAGCGGCCCAAATCGCCCTAAAGCGCGCGAAGGGAAGCAAATAATGTCTCAGGTTCGTGTTTCGACGAAAATCAACGGCGACGCCATCGAGTTCCTCTGCGAGGCGGATGAGCCGCTTCTGGACGTGCTGCGCGATCGCCTGGGCCTGACCGGCGCCAAGGAAGGCTGCGGCACCGGCGATTGCGGCGCCTGCAGCGTCACCGTCGACGGCCGCCTGGTCTGCTCCTGCCTGGTGCTCGGCGCCGAGGCCGAGGGCCGGGAGATCCGCACCATCGAGGGCATGGCCAAGGGCGAGACCTTGCATCCCCTGCAGAAGAAGTTCCTCGAGCATGCCGCCCTGCAATGCGGCATCTGTACGCCCGGATTCCTGATTGCAGCAAAGTCGCTGCTGGAGCGGAATTCCAATCCCTCGGAACATGAAATCCGCTTCTGGCTTGCCGGCAATCTTTGCCGCTGCACCGGATACGACAAGATCGTGCGCGCGGTGCAGGCCGCCGCCGCTGAGATGAGAAAGGGCTGAACCATGCCATTGGACCCGCAAACCGATGTGAAGAGCCGCAAGTTCAAGGTCGTCGGCACCCGCCCGCTGCGTCCCGACGGCATCGACAAGGTGACCGGCCGCGCCAAGTTCGGCGCCGATGCCACCGCGCCCGGCATGCTGGTGGGCCGCGTCCTGCGCAGCCCCCACGCCCATGCGCGCATCCGCAAGATCGACACCTCGAAGGCCGAGAAGCTGTCGGGCGTGAAGGCGGTGATCACGTCAGCCGATTTCACCGACGGCGCCAATCTCGACAGCGGAACGCGCAACGTGCTGGTCAATGTCATGGCGCGCGAGAAGGCGCTCTATGAGGGCCATGCGGTCGCTGCCGTCGCCGCCATCAGCGCCGCCGTGGCCAAGAAGGCGCTGGCGCTGATCAAGGTCGACTATGAAGTGCTGCCTCACGTCACCGATGTGGATGAGGCGATGAAGCCCACCGCGCCGGTGCTGCATGCGGATATTTTCACCGGCGGCGTCGAGCCCAAGCCGAAGAAGGCGTCCAACGTCGCCTTCCGCCACGAGTTCGGCCATGGCGACGTGGAGAAAGGCTTCAAGGAAGCCGACGCCATCGTCGAGCGCAGCTTCAAGACCGCGGCGACGCACCAGGGCTATATCGAGCCCCATGCCTGCCTCGCCAGCGTGGGCCCTGATGGACAGGGCGAGCTCTGGGTCTGCACCCAGGGCCACTTCATGGTGCGCAATACCTGCGCCGCGCTCCTCGGCATGGATGTATCGAAGCTGCGGGTCACCGCGTCGGAGATCGGCGGCGGCTTCGGCGGCAAGACCACCGTGTTCATCGAGCCGGTGGCGCTGGCGCTGTCGCGCAAGGCAAACCGGCCGGTCAAGGTGGTGATGAGCCGCGAAGAGGTGTTCAAGGCCACCGGCCCCACCGCCTCCAGCAGCATCGACGTCAAGATAGGCGCCAAGAAGGACGGCCGCATCACCGCGGCCTGGGCCGAGTTGCGCTACCAGGGCGGCGCCTTCCCGGGCTCGCTGGTGGACATGGGCGCCATGACCGCCTTTGCCTGCTACGACCTGGAGAACGTGAAAACCGTCGGCTACGACGTGGTCTGCAACCGGCCGAAGCTGGCCGCCTACCGCGCGCCGAGCGCGCCGATGGCGGCCTTCGCGGTCGAGAGCGTGGTCGAGGAGCTGGCGCAGAAGATCGGCGTGAACTCCATGGATTTCCGGCTGAAGAACGCGGCCAAGGAGGGCACGAAGTCGTCCTATGGCCCGGTCTATCCGCCGATCGGCATCCGTGCCACGCTGGAAGCCGCAAAGAACCATCCGCACTACAAGGCGCCCCTCGGTCCCAACCAGGGCCGCGGCGTCGCCTGCGGTTTCTGGTTCAATTTCGGCGGGCAGACCTGCACGTCGCTCAATCTCAACATCGACGGCACCGTCGGTGTCGCCGTGGGCACGCCTGACATCGGCGGCTCCCGCGCCTCGATGTGCCTGATGGCGGCGGAGGAGCTGGGCATTCCCTATGAGAAGGTCCGCACTATCGTCGCCGACACCAGCTCGCTCGGCTACAACGACGTGACCGACGGCAGCCGCACGACGTTCTCCAGCGGCCTCGCCACCATCGCGGCGGCGCGGGATGCCATCAAGAAGCTGTGCGAGCGCGCCGCCAAGACCTGGGGCATCTCGCCCGAGGCCGTGGTCTGGGAGAACGGCTATGCCAAACCCGCCGGCTCCAACGCCGGCAACTTCGAGCCGCTATCGCTCGCCGATCTCGCCGCCAACGCGGCGAACACCGGCGGCCCGATTGCCGGCCACTACGAGATCAATGCGGACGGCGCCGGCGTCAGCTTCGCCACTCACATGGTGGACACCGAAGTGGACAAGGAGACCGGCAAGGTCCAGATCAAGCGCTATACCGTGTTCCAGGATGCGGGCAAAGCCATCCATCCCAGCTATGTGGAAGGCCAGTATCAGGGCGGCGCGGTGCAGGGCATCGGCTGGGCGCTGAACGAGGAGTACATCTACGGCAAGGACGGAAGGCTGCAGAATGCGGGCTTCCTCGACTACCGCATTCCCGTCTGCTCCGATCTGCCGATGATCGATGCGGTCATCCTGGAGATCCCGAATCCCGGTCATCCCTATGGCGTGCGCGGCGTCGGCGAGACCTCGATCGTTCCGCCGATGGCGGCGATCGCCAATGCCGTGTCGGCGGCCGCAGGCGTGCGCATGACCGAACTGCCGATGTCGCCGCCCAAGCTGCTGAAGGCGATCAACGAGAAGAAGGCCGGCAAGCGCTAAGGCGTATCAATGGCGAAGATCATCCTTCCGGGCTCGATGCGCGCCGCCGCCGGCGGCCGCACCGAGTTCGAGGTGGATGCGCCGAACGTGCAGCAGGGGCTGGCGCGGCTGAGCCGGGAGCATCCGAAGCTCAAGCCACTGTTCGATCGCGGCTTCTCCGTCTCCATCGACAATCTCATCTACCGGGATGCCGGCCTGCAACCCCTCGCCGCCAATAGCGAAGTCTACATCCTGCCATACATGCAGGGAGGATGAGCGGGGGCATGAAGAAGAACGGGCCGAATTCCGCGCTGATCGTCATCGACCTGCAGAACGACTTCTGCCCCGGCGGCGCGCTGGCGGTGGCCGGCGGCAACGAGATCGTGCCGCTGGTGAACGGGCTCGTCGAGGCGTTCGACCATGTCATCCTGACCCAGGACTGGCATCCGGCGGGGCATTCCAGCTTCGCGTCGAGCCATGCCGGGCAGTCGCCGTTTTCCTCGATCGCCATGCCCTATGGCGCGCAGACGCTGTGGCCCGATCACTGCGTGCAGGGAACCGCCGGCGCGGAATTCCATCGCGACCTCCGCTGGACCAAGGCTGAGCTGATCATCCGCAAGGGATTCCGCAAGGCCATCGACAGCTACTCGGCGTTCCATGAGAACGACCGCAGGACGCCGACGGGATTGTCCGGCTATCTGAAGGAGCGAGGCCTGACGAACCTGGTGATGGTGGGATTGGCGACCGACTATTGCGTCGCCTACTCCGCGCTGGACGCGGCACGGCTGGGTTTCTCCACCACCGTTCTGTTGGACGGCTGCCGCGCCATTGACTTGCAGGGATCGCTCGCCGAGGCGCAGAAGCAGATGCGCGCGGCGGGGGTGGTACTCGGAAGCGCCACGGAGCTTGCGGCCTAGCGCGCGCCCACTTCCCGCAACCCCACCCCCACATAGTGATGCAACAGCGCGGGATCGGCGCGGAGTGCTTCCGGCGTCGCTGTTTCCCGCAATTGCCCATGCTCCATGAAGGCGACGCGGTCGGCGACGGCGAGAGCGGCCTGCACCCGCTGCTCCACCAGGATCGTTGCGACGCCCTGGCTGCGCAGCGCCTTCACCGTTTCCAGGATCGTCGCGATCATCGCCGGCATCAGCCCTTCGGTCGGCTCGTCCAGCAGCAGCACCTTCGGCTCGAGGCAGAGCGCCCGCGCCACCGCCAGCATCTCCTGCTCGCCGCCGGAGAGCGTGCCCGAGCGCTGCTGCAACCGCTCACGCAAAACGGGGAATAACGACAGCACGCGGTCGCGGGTTTCCTGCCCGTGGTTACGCGTCATCAGGCCGAGCGTGAGATTTTCCTCCACCGTCAACTCGGCAAATAGCCGTCGCCCTTGGGGCACATAGGCGATGCCGCGCTTCGGCACCTCGTGAGCGGGCAACGCCGTGAGCTCGGTATCGTCCAACATGACCCGCCCCGCTCGCGGCCGCACGAGGCCCATGATCGCCTTCAGCGTCGTGGTCTTGCCGGCACCATTGCGGCCCAGCAGGCACAGCACCTCGCCGGGCGCGAGATCGAGCGACACGCCGCGCAACACCTGCACATGGCCGTAATAACAGTCGATGTTGTCGATGCGCAGGGTCATGTGCCGAGATAGGCTTCCTGCACCCGGCGGTCGGCGCGGATCTCCGCGGGCGAGCCTTCGGCCAGGATGCCGCCGTTGTTCATGACGGTGATGCGATGGGCCAGTTCCATCACCACCTGCATGTTGTGCTCGATCAGCAGCACTGTGGCGTTGTCGGCGATCTCCCGCACCAGCTTGCAGAAGGCTGACGATCTCGTCCTCCGCCAGCCCCTGGGTCGGCTCGTCCAGGATCAGCAGCTTCGGCTGCAGCGCCAGGCCGATGGCCACTTCCAGCAGCCGCTGATGGCCGTAGGACAGCGTCGAGGCGATGGCGCCGCTGCCGTGACGCGCAGGCCGACGCGGTCCAGCGACTCCATGACCCGCTGCGGCAGATCGGCGTGGCGGTGCCGCTGCCGTTGTGCCGCCAGCGCCACATTGTCGAAGCAGGAGAGGTTCCCGAAGATGCTGGTGATCTGGAACGTATAGGCGATGCCGCGCGCGACGCGCTCCCAGGAGCGGCAGGCGCGTGATGTCCTGGCCCTCGAACGCGATCCGCCCGGCCGAAGGATCGATGCGGCCGCAGATCATGCTGACCAGCGTCGTCTTGCCGGCGCCGTTCGGCCCGATGATGGCGCGGATCTCGCCTTCCTGCAGCGCGAAATCCACATTGCTGACGGCATTGAGGCCGCCGAACTGGCGGCTCAGCCCTTGGGTGGTGAGCAGCGTCACGGCAGCCATGGCGCGTATCTTTCGCGGAGGCTGCCGGCGATGCCCTTGGGGAAGAACAGCACCAGCAGCACCAGCACCACGCCGACCACGAGCTTGTAGGCCGAGGTGTAGTCGCTGGAGAACTCGGCGATGTAGAACATCAGCAGCGTGCCGACGAATGGCCCGACCACCGTGCCGGCGCCGCCGAGCAGCACCCAGAGCAGCGGCAGGATCGAATATTCGATCCGGGCGAAGGTCGAGCCCATATAGGAGAACAGCAGCACATAGGCGGCGCCCGGCCGCGCCGGCCATGGCGCCGGAAGCGGCGAGCGCCAGCAACTTGTAGCGGTTGGTGTCGTAGCCCAGCAGCCGCGTGCGATCCTCGTTCTCGCGCACCGCCACCAGCACGCGGCCGAACTCCGAGCGCACGAGCGCAAGGGCGCCGAACAGGCAGACCGCAAACAGCAGCAGGGCCAGGTTGAATCGGATCGCGGGATCGCTGAGATCGAACGGCAGGCCGGCGAAGACGCCCGCGGCGCGCCTCCGGCTTCAGCACGATGCCTTCATCGCCGCGGGTATAATCGTTGAAGTAGAGCGTCACGAGATAGCAGGCCTGGGCCAGCATCATGGTGACGATCATGAAGGACGACGCCCGCTGGTGCGCAGCGCCACCAGCCCGACCGCGATGGCCAGCACCGTTCCCGCGAGCACGCCCAGCGACAAAACCGGCCGGCGCCGGCAGCCGAGATAGTGGATCGTCAGTCCGGCGCCATAGAGCCCGGCGGCGAAGAACATCGCATGGCCCAGGCTCATCAGGCCGGTATAGCCGAAGAGGAGATTGTAGCCGATGGCGTAGCAGGCCAGCACCATGATGCGGGCGAAGTTGGTGTGGTGATAGGCCGGCAGCACGAACTGCAGCGCGAACAGCAGGGCAATGACGGCCAGATGGAACAGCAGCCTTGCGCGGCGCAGATTTGGTCGCTCATCGCCGCTTGCCCCCGAACAGCCCCTGCGGCCGGAACACCAGCACCGGCGCGACGAACAGCGTGGCGATGATCTTGGCCAGCGTCGGCGAGAAGAAGACGGAGATCACGCCCTCGCTGATGCCGATGACGAAGGCGGCGACCACCGTGCCGCGCAGGCTGCCGAGGCCGCCGACGATGACGACGATGAAGGACAGCAGCAGCGGATCCAGCCCCATGAGATAATGCGCCTGCTGGATCGGCACGATCAGCACGCCGGCGATGGCGGCCAGCGCCGCGCCCAGGGCAAAGATCAGCGATAGACGCGGTCGACGGGAATGCCGAAGGCCTGGGCTGTCTCGCGATCGTACTGCGTGGCGCGCATCACCAGGCCGAGCCGCGTGCGCATCATCACGTACCAGGTCGCCAGCAGCAGAATCGCCGAGGCCGCGACCACCACCAGCTTGTAGCCGGAATAGCCGAACCACGGGAACAGGATGCGGAAGCTGATCGGCGCCTGCACGGGCCGGGCATCGGGGCCATAGGTCATCAGCACGATCTGCTGGATGATGTAGAGCAGGCCGATGGTGGCGACGATGGTCGCCTCCGGCCCGTAGTTCAGCCGCCGCAGCACCAGCCGGTCGGCGACGATCGCGATGGCGCCGACGACGATCGGGCTGCCGATCAACGCGGCGCAGAAAGCCGGCCGCCGGCATATCCGGGATCAGGCTGGCGAACGCCCAGGCGAGCACCGCGCCCAGCATGAAGAACTCGCCATGGGCGACATTCACCACGCGCATGACGCCGAAGACGATCGAGAGGCCGAGGGCGGTCAGGGCCAGCACGAAGGCGGACGACGTGCCTTCCAGCGGGGCGAGGAAGAGCTGCGGGCCGAAGATCACGACGCGCCGATTCAACGACAGCACGACAGATAAACTCCGTCTCCCCGGAGAGGCGGCGATGAGGGTCGCGCGCGACGCCCGACGGGTCTCCGTGAACGAAATCGAGCCGTGAGCGACAGCAACTTGCAGAACGACTCCGCGTGCGCGCGGACCTCACCCCGCTCTCCCCCGTGGGGCGAGGCGTCCCTGGCAGGCTTACAAACGCGGCTGTCAGCGTCGTCAGCCAGGGCAACTGCGTCTACAGCGCCATCTTCGTGTAATCCGCTTCGGGCTCGTACAGCCCGTCCTCGATCGAGGTGCGGTGGACGACCTTGAGCTTCCGCCCTTCCACCTTCGAGATGTTCTGATGGCCGAAGGCCTGGTGGATCGCGCCGTTGAACTTCTTGTCGCCCTGCGGATGCTCGGCGCTTTCGGCGATGTCGGTCATGGCCTCCACCGCCTCGATCAGCGCCGCTTCTGGCCGCGTCCTGATAGCCGGCTTTCTCCATCGCCGCCTTGATGACGTAGAGCGTCTCCCAGCAGCCGAACATGTGGGAATAGGTGGAGACGTCCTTCGGGTCTTCGGCCGCGGCGCCGGCTTCGTTGACGCCGACCGCGGCGCGATAGGCCTTGTCGTACTCGCTCTGGTTGGCCTGGGCATAGCGCGGATTGGCTTCCCAGAAATAGGTGCCCTCGAGGAACTCCAGGCCTGGGCTGGCGAAATCGACGGCCTCGAGGGAATCGATGAAGCCGAACACCTGCGGCCGGGTGGAGCCGAAATGTTCGCCCATCTCCTTGACGAAGGTGAGCACGCCCGGCCCGACCATGACGTGATAGATCACCTCGGTTTCCGCGGGAATCTGCGCGAAAGTACTGGGTAAACGACGTCTCCGTCGGCGGGATCGCGATCAGCCCGGCGATCGAGCCGCCCTGCTTGGCGATGGCCTCGGAGAAATAGTCGCGGTGATCATGGCCGAAGGCGAAATCCGGGAAGATCATCGTGACTTTCTTGCCGATATTGCCGGCGATCCACGGCGCCATCGAGATCACCTGGGATTTCACGTCGGTGATGCCGGGCTGGAATACATAGCGGTTCAGCGTGCCCGACGCGACATGATGGCCCTCGCTGACCACGAAATAGGGCAGCTTCTGCTCGCCGGCCGCCGGGGCCGAGCCGATCACCACATGGCGAGAACAGCGTGCCGAAGGCCACATCGACCTTGTGCTCGGTGGCGAATTTCTCCACCACTTCGGCGCCGCGCTTGGGATCGGTGGCGTCGTCCTCGATCACCAGCTCGACCGGCCGGCCGTTGATGCCGCCGGCATCGTTGATCGCCTTCACCGCCGCATTGGAGGTCCGCTCGTACCAGCGGCCATAGGAGGCGCCGATGCCGGTGCGGTGGGCCTGGAAGCCGATCTTGATCGGCGCCGAGCTCTGCGCCTGGATATAGCGCATGGCGCCGGGCATCAGTCCGAGCGCCGCGCTGGCCCCGGCCGCCGCACCGAGGCCCTTGATCAGTTTGCGCCGCGACGTCAGGAGCGATTTCTTGCCCGTCGAGTCCATCTTTTTGTCCGTCATTTTCGCCTCTCCCGTTTGCGGGCGGATGGGTCTTCCGCCGATCTATTTGCATGCAAATAGATCATGCAGCCCTGCAATTGACAACATAGCGGCGGCTAACCGGCAGACGGCGCCGCCAGCAGCCAGAGGCCGAACAGGGTATAGGCCACCATCAGCGCCGCCAGCGGCACCTGGCTGAGAAATGCCGCCAGCGGCGCGCCGTAGCGTTCCACTGCGATCATGTGGGCGATGGCCAGCGCCAGGATATGGCCGCCGACCACGGCCGCCGCTTGCAGTTTCCAGATCACGGACACGGAGTCGAAGTCGGCGAGGAAGGAGACAATGACGTGACGGCCCTCAAGGCCAAAAAGATTCCAGCCAAGGGCAAAGGGATCGTTCAGTGCCAGGATCGCATACTGGCCGTTCACCATCAGTGTCGTGAGATAGTGGGCGAGGTGGTAGCCCAGCGAAATCGGCAGGATCGACAAGACGAAAGCGCCGAAGACTATTCCGGTGCCCGCGCGGCTGCCCGCCAGTCGCTGGCCCAGCCGGATCGCTGCAGCATAAGCACCGGACAGCACCGCCCACATGGTGAGGAGACCGAGGCTGTTCTGTCCCATGACCGCGCTGCGGCCGGGAAAATCCAGCGGATTGATTCCGCCGAGATCGAGCCACCAGAACGTGCGGTCCAGCCCGTCGAAGGACACTGTGCCGAGTGTCAGCAAAACGAACAACACGCCGCTCAGCGGCAAGGCGCCGGCCTCCGCCAGGGTCGCGCCGGGAAACGCCAGCGACCAGGTTCTGCCGGATCGCTGCAGCGGTGAGAGCCGCGCAACGATGCCGAGGAACACCGAGAAGCATTCGGCTCGGGACAGCCAGATCCGTTCGCCGAACAGGATCATGCCGACAAGCGTGATATCCGTGTAGATCACCACGGCGAAGGCCAGCCGCTCCGGATCGGCCGGCGCCGGATCGACCAGTTCGAACCAGCCGAAGGCGAGAAAGCCCAGCACGGCCGGCCAATAGCCGAGCCATTCGGGGTAGTGCAGCAGCGGCTCGTCATCGGCCGAACGGCCCAGCAGGCGCCGAATGAGCCGGTACGGCGCGAGCCAGGGATTGATGACCGCCCAGATATCGCCCGCTAACGCCTGCAGGATTGTCAGCCCGATCCAGAACAGCGTCCATACCGCGAGGGGCAACGGATTTGCCAGAGGATCGCGGCTGCCGATGAGGCCGGCGATCAGCAGCGCGACCAAGATGGCGAAGGAAATGCCGCTGCCGATCAGCGGGGAAAGCGCCGGCCACGTTCCGAGCCCCTTGCGCCAGCGAACAAGGCAGTGAAACAGCCGCGCCGGAACGAACAACAGCAGCAGGAAGGTGAGCGCAACGACGATAGTCCCGCCGGCGATGTAGTAGGCCGTCGGCAGCAGCAGCACGATGCCGCCCTCGGTGGTGTGCGCCGCCGCCGGCGCGGCGAATGTCACGGCGGCAGCCGCCGACGCGGCCGCAATCGAAGAATGATGATATGGGGAGCGTGAAAGTCGGCCTGCAATCATGGTAAATCGGCGATCATGCTCCCCTGCCCGCAGCGGCGGCGCCAGCGCGAAATTTCCCGCCTTTGCTTGACAGCCCGCGGGCCGACGCAGATCATTTGCATACGAATAATCGCCCCGGCACAAGAGGGCACTGGGACGGCTACGATGAGGCAGCGTGACCGCGATGTATGTTAGGGCGCGCACCCTGGACGAGGCGGTCCAGGTCCTGGAAACACCCGACCTCCAGATCCTGGCGGGCGGCACGGATTTCTATCCGGCCCATGTCGGGCGCACGGTCACGGTGCCGGTACTGGATATCACCGGCATCGGCGAGATCTCCGGAATCACGACAGCGGCTGAGCATGTGCGGATCGGCGCCGGCGCCACCTGGAGCCAGCTGATCGCCACGCCCCTGCCCGCCTGCTTCGATGCGCTGAAGGCGGCGGCGCGGGAGGTGGGTTCGATCCAGATCCAGAACCGCGCCACCATCGCTGGCAATCTCTGCAACGCCTCGCCGGCCGCCGACGGCGTGCCGCCGCTGCTGACCCTGGATGCCGAGGTGGAGCTGCTGTCGCGCGCCGGCAAGCGACGCCTGCCGCTGGCGGAATTCATCACCGGCAATCGCAAGACCGAGCGCAAAGCCAACGAAATGCTCTCTGCCATCATCGTGCCCCGGACCATCGACGGGCCTTCGGCCTTCGTGAAGCTGGGCGCGCGGCGGTATCTGGTGATTTCCATCGCCATGGTGGCGGCGGTGATCGAGCGCGACGGCACGGGCGCGGTTGCCCAGGCGCGCATCGCCGTCGGTTCCTGCTCCGCCGTGGCGCGCCGCCTGCCGGAGCTGGAGCAACGCTTCCGCGGCGCGCTCTGCAAGCCCGGTCTCGGCGATCTCGTCGAGGCGGGCCATCTGGCGGCGCTGTCGCCGATCGACGATGTGCGGGCGACCGCCGCCTACCGCAGCGATGCCGCGCGCACCCTGGTGGCGCGAGCAATCGAGCAATGCGTGGGCGGATAGGCGCCATGGACCGCATGCCCGACAGCACGGATTTCACGGTCAATGGCCGGCAGGTGCATGTCAGTGCGCCGCAGACGGCGCGGCTGTCCCAGGTGCTGCGGGAGAAGCTCGGCCTCACCGGCACGAAAGTCGGCTGCGACGCTGGCGATTGCGGCGCCTGCACGGTGCTGCTGGACGGCGCACCCGCCTGCAGCTGCATGATCGCGCTGGGCCAGCTCGATGGCCAGGACGTGCAGACCATCGAGGGCCTTTCGAAGTCCTCCGCCACCACCCGCCGCCTGCAGGATTCCTTCCTGCGCCATGGCGCGGCGCAATGCGGCATCTGCACGCCCGGCATGCTGGTGGCGGCAACGGCGCTGCTGGACCGCAAGCCCAAGCCGACCGAGGCCGAGACCATGGACGCCATCGGCGGCGTGCTCTGCCGCTGCACCGGCTATCGCAAGATCGTCGCGGCCATCATGGACACCGACGCCCACAGCGTCGCGCCGAATTCGCTGGCGGCGGGCCAGGCCGTGGGCAAACGCATCGTCAGGCTCGACGGGCGGCGCAAGGTGGATGGCAGCGACATCTTCGGCGCCGACGAAGCGCCGAAGGATTGCCTGCTGCTGCGCGCCGTGCGCTCGCCCCACGACCGCGCCCGCTTTATGCTGGGCGATATCCCGGCCTATGTGGCCGACAATCCGGGCATCCTGCGGGTGTTGACGCCGCGCGACGTGCCGACGGAGGATTGCTACGGCCCGATCGCCCCCTTTGCCGACCAGACGATCTTCGCCCGCGGCGAGGTGCGCTATCGCGGCGAAGCGATCGCCGCCGTTGTCGGCAACGCCGAGGCGATCGAGGCGCTGGACCTGACGAAGTTCCCGGTGACCTGGCAGCCCTTGCCGGCGCTGCGCACGATCGAATCCGCGATGGCCGACAGCGCCGACCTGGTGCAGCCGAACCGGCCCGGCAACATCCTGACCCGCGGCCGCGTCATCAAGGGCGATGCGGAAGCGGCGCTGGCTTCCGCCGATATGGTGGTCGAGGGTGAGTTCGAGACCGGCTTTGTCGAGCATGCCTATATCGAGCCCGAGGCGGGCTTCGCGCGGCGCATCGGCGACCGCCTCGAGCTGCAGGTCTGCACCCAAGCGCCCTACATGAACCGGGACGACATCGCCAAGCTGTTGGAGATTTCTCCGGAGCAGGTGCGCATCTTGCCGAGCGCGGTCGGCGGCGGCTTCGGTTCCAAGCTCGACATGTCGGTGCAGCCCTTCATCGCGCTGGCGGCCTGGGTGACCAAGAAGCCGGTGCGCATGGTCTATACCCGGCCGGAATCGATCATGTGCACGACCAAGCGCCATCCCTCGCGCATCCGCCTGCGCATCGGCGCGTCGCGCGACGGCAAGCTGCAGGCCATCGATTTTGCCGGCGATTTTAACACCGGCGCCTATTCCTCCTGGGGGCCGACGGTGGCGAACCGCGTGCCCGTGCATGCCTCGGGCCCGTATTTCGTGCCCCACTATCGCGCGCTGACCCGCGCCATTCACACGCATCTCGTTCCGGCCGGTGCGTTCCGTGGCTTCGGCGTGCCCCAGGCAACGCTGGCGCAGGAACAGCTATTCGACGATCTCGCCGACAAGCTTGATATCGACCGTCTCGAGTTCCGCATCAAGAACGCGCTGACAGCAGATCAGCCGACGGTGACCGGGCAGGTGTTGGGCGCCGGCGTCGGCATCCGCGCCTGCCTCGAAGCGTTGCGCCCGCATTGGCAAACGGCCCGCGCCGAGGTGAAGCAATTCAACGGACGCAACGGCGCCAGGCTGCGGCGCGGCGTCGGTGTCGCCGGCATGTGGTATGGCTGCGGGAATACGTCGCTGCCGAATCCCTCGACGATCCGCGCCGGCCTCAAGGCTGATGGACGGCTGTCGCTGCATCAGGGCGCCGTGGATATCGGCCAGGGCTCGAACACAGTGGTGACGCAGATCTTCGCCGATGCCATCGGCGCGCCACTGGAATGCATCGATCTGATCTCCGCCGATACCGATCTCACCCCCGATTGCGGCAAGACCTCGGCCTCCCGGCAGACCTTCGTCACCGGCAAGGCGGCAGAGCTGGCGGCGCAGGCGTTGCGCGCCGAGATCCTCCGCGCCGCGAATGCCGGCGATGGCGTGCGGCTGCAGTTCGGCGATGGCAAGGTGATCGTCCGCGATGGCGGCCGCGAGCAGGCGCTGACTCTCGCCAGCATGCCCGCTGATAACAGCGGCTATGTGCTGAAGGCGGAGGAAACCTTCAACCCGCCCACCAGCCCGCTGGATGAAAACGGCCAGGGCGACCCCTACGCGGTCTACGGCTTCGGCGCCCATCTGGCGGAGATCGAGGTCGATATGGAACTGGGCACGGTGAAGGTAATCAACCTGGTCGCCGCCCACGATGTCGGCCGCGCCATAAATCCGACCTTGATTGAAGGACAGATCGAAGGCGGGGTCGCCCAGGGGCTCGGCCTCGCGCTGATGGAGGAATTCACCCCCGGCCGAGGCGAGAATCTGCATGACTACCTCGTGCCGACTGCCGGCGACATGCCGCCGGTGACCTCGATCCTGATCGAGGACGCCTCGCCGGTCGGGCCGTTCGGCGCCAAGGGCATCGGCGAGCAGGCGCTGATCCCCACCGCGCCGGCGATCATGAATGCGATCCATGACGCCATCGGCGTGCGCATCCGCCGTGTGCCGGCGACACCGGACCGGGTGCGCGCCGCCATCCTGAGCCGTAGGAAACAGCCATGAGCGGCAACGAGCATGATCCCGTCGCCTCCACCGACACGCCCGAGGAATCGGCGCTGGCAGCCGCCAAGGCCAAGAGCGACGATATCGTCACCTGCGACGCCTGCCCGGTGCTCTGCCGCATCCGGCTCGGCAAGACCGGCGCCTGCGACCGCTATGGCAACATCGCCGGCAAGCTGGCGCGCATGGATCCATTCGTGGTGGCCCAGCGCACGATCGACCAGGACGGCCGCATGGTGCCGTTCATGGAAGGCAAATGGGACGGCGCCCTGGTGCCCGGGCCCAACAGTTTCATCACGGGCATCGGCGCCGGCACCACCTATCCCGATTACAAGCCGGCGCCGTTCATCGTCTCCGCGCAGATCGACGGCGTCGACATGGTGACAGTGGTGACCGAGGGCATCTTCTCCTACTGCGGCGTCAAGGTGAAGATCGACACCGACCGCTATGTCGGTCCGGAGCAGGCAGCGGTGCGGGTGAAGGGCGAGCAGGTCGGCCATGTCACGACCGCCGAATATGGCTCGCAGATGCTGTCGCTCGGCGGCGTCCACCATCTTACCGGCGGCAGCAAGAAGGAAGGCGTGGTCACCTGCGACACCATGCTGACGCTCTGCAACAAGGGCGCGGTGGACATGACGGTCGATGGCGGCGCGACGTTGACGGTGCAGGGCGGCAAGCCGCCGGTCATCAACGGCGCGGCCGAGGAGCGCATGCGCGTCGGCTGCGGCTCCGCCACCATCGGCATCTTCGCCAAGCAATGGCATGGCCATGCCGACGAGGTCATCGTCGTCGACGACCACATCACCGGCGTGCTGAGCGAGCATCAGGCCGGGCGCTTCCTCGATATGCGGCCCGCCGGCATCCGCGTGAAAGGCCGGAAATCCACGCCCGGCCGCTATTTCCAGGTGGCCAATCCCGGCACCGGCTGGGGCGGCACTGACATCACCGAGCCGCTGAACATTATCGAGAAGATCGACCCCAAGACCGCCTGGCCCGGCCTGAAGCTGCTGATGGTATCCACGACGGGGGAACATGCAGCCTGGTTCGTGCTGGATCAGGAATTGAAGCCGCAGCCGGCGGAGATGCCGGCGGCGATCGCGACAGTCGTCGACCGCATCGGCGAGAATTGCGAGCCGGCGCTCTGCACGGTGCTGTTCATGGCCGGCGCCGGCGGCAGCCTGCGGGCGGGAGTGACGGAAAATCCCGTGCGGCTGACGCGCTCTGTGCGGGATGCGTTGACGCGGGTTACCTCCGGCGGCGCGCCGGTCTATGTCTGGCCCGGCGGCGGCATCACCTACATGGTCGACGTGACGACGATGCCCGACAATTCCTTCGGCTATGTGCCGACGCCGGCCATCGTCGGGCCGATCGAGTTCACCATGAGCCGCGCGGATTATCTGGCGCTGGGCGGTCACGGCGATTTCATCCGGCCGGTGGAGTTGATCCGCAACCTCGAGCGGGTGAAGACAATCCCCTGGACGCCGGCCCATCCCTGGCCGCTGACGCCTCAGCTGGGAGCGGCGCGATGAACCCGCTCGCCGTTCTCCTGCCCGACGGCCGCCGGCTGCATCTGCAGCATGGGCCGATCGACCTGATCCTCGAGGCCTGGGGCGACGCCCGCGAAGTCGCCGCGGCCTACCGGCAGGCAACGACGGCGTTCGCTGATGTGCTGCCCGGTCTTGTGAAAGAGCTGCCCCAACTGCGCTCTCCCCTCCTCCGCGAAGCGGGGGAGGGTCAGGGAGGGGGCCTCCACGGCCCGATCGCCCGCCGCATGCAGGCCGCCTGCGAACCCTACGCCGAGGGATTCATCACGCCGATGGCCGCCGTCGCCGGCGCCGTCGCCGATCACGTGCTGGCGGCGATGCTCGCGGGGCGCGATCTGGCCAAGGCCTATGTCAATGATGGAGGCGATATCGCGTTTCATCTCTCCCATGGCGAAAAACTGAGCTGCGGCGTGGTCGGCAATCTGCGCGCGCCGGCGCTGGACGGCACGGTGATGCTGACGGCGGACATGCCCGTGCGCGGCATCGCCACCTCGGGTGCTGCGACGAAAGGCTCCGGCGGCCGCAGTTTTTCCTTCGGCATCGCCGATGCCGTCACCGTGCTGGCGGAGACCGCGGCCGCGGCCGACGCCGCGGCGACGATCATCGCCAATGAAGTCGACCTGCCCGGCCATCCGGCGATCCGCAGGGTGCCCGCCAGCGAGATCGATCCCGATAGCGATCTCGGTGACCGGCCGGTCACCTTGAATGTCGGCCGGCTGTTCGAGTCCGATATCCGCGCCTCGCTGCAGGCCGGCATGGCCAAGGCCGAAACGCTGCGCCAGGCCGGGCTGATATTCGGCGCCGTGCTGCTGCTGCGCGGCCATACCAAGATCTGCAGCAACGACATCCGTCTGTTGCGCGCCGCCTAGGGGTTGTTCATGCCGAAAGTCGAAGTCCGCAAATTCGCCACCGTCGTCGAGGAAATTATCCATGAAGGCGGGCCGCCGGCAGCCAAGCCGTTCAAGCAAGGCGCCTGCCTCGCTGTGATCCGCAATCCCTTTGCCGGCCGCTACGAGGCCGACATCCAGCCTTTCATGAAGGATCTGGAGCCGCTGGGCGTGGAGATGGCCAAGCGCCTGATTTCAGCCATGGGCGTGAAGCCGAAGGAGATCGAGGCCTACGGCAAGGGCGCCATTGTCGGCACGGCGGGAGAGATCGAGCATGGCGCGCTGTGGCATGCGCCCGGCGGGTATGGCATGCGCGATGTGCTGGGCGGCACCAAGGCGATCGTGCCCTCGACCAAGAAAGTCGGCGGCGCCGGCGCGCGTCTGGACGTGCCGCTGGCCCATATCAACGCAGCCTATGTGCGCAGCCATTTCGGCGCCATGGAGGTGGGGCTGCCCGATGCGCCGCGGGAGGACGAGATCGTGTTCATCCTGGCCATGAGCACGGGAGCGCGCGTCCATGACCGCGCCGGCGGGCTCAAGGCCAGCGAGATCAAGGGGGAGGATGGGCTCCGATGAGCGCCAAGATTCGCAAGATCATCGTCAGCGTCGAGGAGACGCAACAGGAGATGGGCAAGCCAGTGTCGCCGCCGACGCGCAAAGCCACTGCCGTCGCCGTCATCGAGAATCCTTATGCCGGGCAATTCGTGGCGGAGCTGAAACCGCTGATGGATATCGGCGAGGAGCTGGGCGCGCTGCTGACCAAGCGCTGCGTCGAGGCGCTGGGCATCCCCGGCGGCAAGGCGGAGAGCTACGGCAAGGCGGCGATCGTCGGCGAGAACGGTGAGCTGGAGCATGCGGCGGCGATCCTCCATCCCCAGATGGGCAAGCCGGTGCGCGCCGTGCTGGAGAAGGGCGCCGCGCTGATCCCCTCGGCGAAGAAGCGCGGCGGGCCGGGCACGCCCGTTGACGTTCCCCTGGGCCACAAGGATGCCGCCTTCGTGCGCAGCCATTTCGATGCGGTCGAGGTGCGCGTCGCCGATGCGCCGCGGGCCAACGAGATCCTGGTCGCCATTGCCGTCACCGACAGCGGACGGCCGCTGCCGCGGGTCGGCGGATTGCAGAAGCATGAGATCAAGGGCGAAGACGGTCTCCGCTGAGCCGGAAGCTCCGGCCGGCGACATGACGGCGGCGCCGGCGGCGCGGCTGCGGCGGAGCAATGGCGCGGCCGATTACCGGCTCGAGGAGCAGGTCGGCTTCATCCTGCGGCGCGCCAGCCAGCGCCATGTGGCGATCTTCGCCCGGCATATCGACAAGGAGATCACGCCGACCCGCTGGGCCGCCCTGGCGAAACTCTTTGAGGGCGGACCGACCTCGCAGAACCTGCTGGGCCGGCGCACGGCCATGGATGGCGCCACCATCAAGGGCGTGGTCGACCGGCTGATGAAGCTGCAACTGATCGAGACCCGCGCCGATCCCGGCGACGGGCGGCGGCGCGTCGTCGCTCTCACGGAGAAAGGCCGGCAAGCGGTGGAGAAGTCCCTCGCCCACGCCAGCGCCATCACCCGCAAGACCCTGTCGCCGCTCAGCAGCCGAGGAACAAGAACGCTTTTTGACGCTGTTGCGCCGGCTGGCGTAATGCCGCCCTGTTCGCGGCAGCGGAACAATTCGCAGCGTATTTTCCGGCATTTTCCGCATAGCTAAGCGGCCATGCCACTAGGCGTTTTCGTCATAATGCGCGAATCCCGGGGACCCAGATTCTGCGGAACGATGCCATGCAAGGGAATTCCTGCGCCGGTGCGTCGCCACCACCTCATTCAGCGCTCCCAACCGCCAACGCATGGCACCCCTCCTCCGCCACTTGGCGGGGGAGGGTAGGGTGGGGGCCGGTACTAGCGCCGCAAGGCCAAGGTACGTGGGCAAGAAGGCACACCCGCCGGGTGACCCGGCGGTGTGCGGCATTCAGATTCACAATGTCCAATATCGAGGCAGATCGCGAAATCAGCGATCGCCATTATAGGAATATTTTCCAAGAACTGTCAAAGGAATTATATCGTTCCTTGAGGGTGGAAGCCGCTCTTCTACAGGGATGCGGAGATCGGACTGCGCTTGAAGCCCTGGGTCCCCGCTTTCGCGGGGAAGACATTCTTTTGTTGGTTTCGGGGCGATTTTCTACGCCACCCCGCGCACGGCCCACGCTCGCGCAATCAAACGGATGCTGCCGTCGCTCTCCACAGGCAGCGTGGCGCGCAGGCGCTCGCGGAGCGCGGTCCGCCGGTCCTCGCTCAGCGACATGTTGTAGCCGGGCGCCGGCGCCTGGCCGCTGAGGAACGGCGTCCAGTAGTCGTTGAAATCGCGGAATACGGTCGGTGCGTCGATGGCGCGCACCGCCACGTCCTTGAAGCCCGCGGCGCGGAACAGCGACTCCAGCGGTTCGGGCTTGCAGATGGGGAAGCGCGCACCTTCGGCAAATCTCTCCGCTGACGGATCAAGCGCCACCGCAGTATCCCAGAAGCGGCGCATCATCTGCATCTCGCCGGCGTAGTCCCAGACATAGAGCGCGACCGTGCCGCCGGACACGACAGCCCGGTGCATTTCCGCCATTGCCTGCTCCGGCTTCGGCACGAAGTTGAGCACCAATCCGGACACGGCCGCATCATAGGCGGCGCTCTCCACCGGCAGCTCCATGGCATTGCCGATGTCGAAGCGCGCGCGCGTATCCCTGACATAGCGGCGCGCATTGGCAAGGAAGCCCTCGGACGGATCGACGCCATGCACCGATGACGGATCCGACGTCTCGAGGATTGTGCTCGACAGCGCGCCGGTGCCGCAGCCGACATCGAGCCAGCGCAGCTTCTTCGGCAATGCGAGCCAGGCAAAGAAATCCCGCGCCACCAGCCGGCTCCAGCGGCCGACATAAGGCTCATAGGCGTCGCCGCTCGCCCAGACGATCTTCGGCGGTTTGTTCTCACCAGTCATGTTGGCCTCCGCTGGCGGCGTTGGCTGTTAGAGTAATGCCCATGTCACTTCAAACTCCCTCGGTTGTCCTCCCCGCGACAGCGGGGATCCAGGAGAGGCAGGGCGCCCTGCGGCCCCTGGGTCCCCGCTTTCGCGGGGAAGACAATATAGAAAAGGAACGATTCGAATGTGCGCGAACGCACATTAGTGCTTCCGGGCCTGCACCAGGTTGGCGTAGATGGTGGTCTCGCCGAGGGCCCGGCAGGCTTCGAGACGATGCAGGCCGCTGACCAGCACGAAGCGCTCCTTGTCGGCGCGCACGAGGATCGGCTCCTGCTGGCCGTTCTCGGCGATGCTCATGGCGAGCTCTTCGACCTTCTTTGGATCGACCGGCTTGCGCAGCGCGGCCGGCACATAGATCTGTGCGATCTTGATCGCCGTCGCCTTCATCAGCAGCTGGTCACGCATCTATCTTCTCCCGCACGCCTACCTCATTTCTTTTGGCTTGAGTTCCGGATAATCCGCGATGATCGGATTCATGACGCGAAGCAGCATATCGGCCATGATGTCGGCAACTATTGATCGATACCGCTTGAATTCCTCGTCCGACGATGTGTCCTTCACCACCTGAACAGAACGATCCAAGCGGGCACCACAGTCGATCATGATCTGCAGAATTTCGGCAGCCGTTTCCTTCCTCATCGTCACCCGCCACCACCTCCGGCACCTTCGTCGCCGGCGGGGTGTTGCGGCTGCGCTGGGTCCTAACGATGCCGTCGATGATGGTCATGCCGACGCCGGGGATGTCGCCCATGGCGACGCTTTCCAGGATGTCCCTGCCGGCGGTGTGCTGGGCCTTGTCCATGATGACGAAATCGGCGACGCGGCCCACTTCGATCAGGCCGCAATCCAGTTTCCGCTGGCGCGCGGTGTTGCCGGTGGCGAAGCAGAAGGCGATCTCCGCCGGCACGTCGCCGAGCGCGCTCAGCATGGCGATCATGCGCAGGATGCCCAGGGGCTGCACGCCCGAGCCCGCCGGCGAATCCGTGCCGAGGATGACGCGATCGAGCTGCTTGATCTCATCGGCGGTGCGCAGCGCATAGAGCGCCGCCGCCTCGTTGCCGTTATGCACGATCTCGATGGCGCGGCCGCATTGCTCGCAGAGGCAGCGGATCTGGTCCAGCGGCAGCGCGGTGTGGCCGCCATTGATATGGCCGATGACATCGGCATCGGCCTCCAGCACCACATCCTTGTCGATCAGGCCGGAGCCGGGAATCGACGGGCCGCCGGTGTGGATCGTGCTCTGGATGCCGTATTTGCGCGCCCAGGCCACCATCTGCTTGGCCTCGTCGCCCGCCTTGACGCTGCCGAGGCCGACTTCGCCCAGCAGCTTCACGCCGGCCGCGGCCATTTCCTTGAAGTCCTCCTCCACCATGCCCTTCTCGATCACGGGCGCGCCGGCATGCACCTTCACGCCGCCGGGGCGGAAGCCGTCGAAGGCGCGCTGGGCGGTGATGGCCAGCGCCTTGACGCCGACCACATCCTTGGGCCGGCCGGGCAGATGCACCTCGCCGGCGGAGATCATGGTGGTGACGCCGCCATGGAGGAAGCTGTCGATCCAGTTGAGTTGCTGCTGCCGCGGCGTCCAGTCGCCGAAAACGGGATGCACATGGCTGTCGATCAGGCCGGGCGCCACGGTGGTGCCGTTGGCGTCGACGATGGTCGCGGCGCCCGATTGGTCCACATCCTTGGCCTTGCCGACCGCCGCGATCTTGCCGCCGACGGCGACGATGGTGTCGGCATCCAGGATCGGCCGGTTCAGATCGCCGCTCAGCAGCAGGCCGATGTTCCTGATGACCAGCTTCGCCGCGCCGCCGGATTTCTTGGCTTCTTCGGTTGCCATGTCGCCTGTTCCCTTTGTTGATTGGAGGGGACGTTAGTCCAGCCCCCGGTCCCTGCCAAGCTGCGGGGTTTCTTGAGAATTGGGGCGCAAGAAACGGAGTGTGGCCGCTCGCGGGCGCGCGTATCCTCCGATCGATCCCCTCTCCCCTTGGGGGAGAGGGGGCAGGGGGTGAGGGATTTCGTGCGCGGCAGCGCGACGAACAGACTCATTTCCCTATCGAAAGCATTCAATGCAAACTGAACATCAATTGCGAAAACTCATGTGTCATTCGACAGCACAAGTCGCTGTGCGCTCCGCGCGAGCCCCCTCACCCCCTGCCCCCTCTCCCCCGGTGGGGAGAGGGGAGCCTCACTTTGAGCCTCTTGCTTCAAGCATCCTGCTGATGTTTGTACTTCTAGCGAGCTGGCGAACTGCGAGCCGATGAGACCCCACCGCGCCTGCTCTTCGAGATCACCACCGAGACGGGCATGCCCCATCTGGAAGAGAACCTCCGCTATGCCACCACGCGGGAGGAGAAATGCCTGTCGGAGGACGAGCTCTTCGTCCGCTTCCCTGTCCTGCATCATGTGGCGCTCAGGGATTGCAAGCTCGATCCGGAGAGCCGC
Organism: uncultured Alphaproteobacteria bacterium; assembly: GCA_963851215.1. Taxonomy (GTDB): domain Bacteria; phylum Pseudomonadota; class Alphaproteobacteria; order Dongiales; family Dongiaceae; genus DATKFM01. The sequence goes on along the minus strand of CAWKOG010000015.1, from coordinate 210,520 downwards.
GCGGCACAGCAAGCCTCATTCCGGCTGGATTGCTCCGGCGGCCATGGGACGACGGGCGGCGCCGTCTGGCGCCTGGGCGAGCATCAGCTGCGCGGGCGGCTGGATGTGAAGCTCGGCGGCAAGAACATGACTTTCTATCAGACCGTCACCGCCCTGCCCTTGGGCGCCTGCATGGTGGACAGCGAATGAGATCGCGTCGCGGCAATTGCTGCGGACTTGCATGCACCGGCCGACGCCATCGCCGGCCGGGTAGCGGCGCTGGATTGGCAGCGGCTTTCGGCCGATCTCGACTCCCAAGGCTGCGCCGTGATCGAGAACCTGTTGCCGCCCGAGACTTGCCGTGCCCTGGCGGCGCTCTATGACCAGGAGAACCGCTTCCGCAGCCGGATCGTCATGGCGCGGCATGGCTTCGGCCGTGGCGAGTACAAATATTTCAGCTACCCGCTGCCGCCTGACGTCGCGGCCCTGCGCGCGGGTTTCTATCCAAGGCTGGCGCCCATCGCCAACCGCTGGCACCAGGCGATGAAGATCGCGGCGCGATTCCCTGATGCGCACGAAACTTTCCTTGAGCGCTGCCACGCCGCCGGGCAGTCGCGGCCGACGCCGTTGCTGCTGCGCTATGGCGCCGGCGACTACAACTGCCTGCACCAGGATCTCTATGGCGAGCATGTGTTTCCGCTGCAGCTGGCGATCCTGCTGTCGCGGCCGCAAGTGGATTTCACCGGCGGCGAGTTCGTCCTCACCGAGCAGCGGCCGCGCATGCAGTCGCGCGCCGAGGTGGTGCCGCTGCGCCAGGGCGACGGCGTGATCTTCGCCGTGCATCAGCGGCCGGTGCAGGGCACCCGCGGCACCTACCGCGTAACCATGCGCCACGGCGTCAGCCGCCTGCGCAGCGGCCAGCGCCACACGCTCGGCATCATCTTCCACGACGCGGCGTGATGATGCCGCTCTGAGGTTTGGGTTGGGGTAGCGCCTACTGCGGCGAGCGCGTGATCGATTTGATCGGGGCGCGCGGATTGCCGGACATGGCGCCGATCTTGCGGTCCTGCTCCTCGATGAAAGCGCGCGCGGGTTCGTCGCCGTCGAGCCCGCCCAGGCTGGCGGCCGGCACTTTGCGATTGGAGGTGCGGACGCCGTCCTCATAGACGACGTCGAACAGGACGACTCCCTTGTCGACCGGGGGCTTCTTGCGGGCCATCGGATCTGCTCCAGTTATCGCGATTCTTCGACCGGGTCGACAGCATCGCCGGCGGCCGGCGTGCCTTCGCGCTCGGCTTTGCGCTTTGCCGCCGCTTCGTCGCGCCGCTGCTGCTTCTCCGCCTTGCGCTGATCCTTCAGGCGGTCGCGTTCGCGGCGTTCCTGGTTGTAGTTGGGCTTGAAGGCCATGGCTGCTCCTTATGCGAAAGAGAGGCGGCCCGCGCCAAGCCGAGCGCAGACCAGAGTGAAAAAAGAAGAGAGGCACCGGATCGTCATCCGGTGCCTCCCTTTAGCGTCCAAAAGCGAAATTGTCGACGGTTAGACCGCCTTCAGGTTTTCCGCCGAGGTCTTGCCGCGCTTGGGATCGCGCTGCTCCTCGTAGGAAACCTTCTGACCTTCGGCCAGGTTTCCCATGCCGGCGCGCTCGACAGCGGAAATGTGCACGAACACATCCGCGCCGCCGTTGTCCGGCTTAATGAAACCATAACCCTTGGTGCTGTTGAACCATTTGACGGTGCCGATTGGCATTTCAGTTCTCCGAGTAAGCGGGGTGGCGCCGCATCCCATATGCGACGCATCAGACTGTGGATTGGAACGGCAACGATCTAACAGCCCCGAAGGTCGGCAGGTCGGCGGTCCGAAACAGAATGATGCCCGAGTATCCCGATTCTACCCGCTGGAAGGCAAGAGCGAAGAATCACCCCCCGTACCCTACGTCCGGCAGGTGGTATGAAAGCCCCGATAATCCGGCCGGAACAGGAAAAAAGGCCGCAATTACCGATATTTGCGGCATTTGCCCCGGGCAGAGGCGGTTATTCGGCCGCGGCGGCCAGCTTGCCGTTCAGGGACAGCTTGCCGTCAAGCACGCCGACCCGGACCGTCTCGCCGTCCCGGACCTGGCCGGCCAGGATCATGCCGGCCAGCGGATTCTGCAGTTCGCGCTGGATCACCCGCTTCAGCGGCCGGGCGCCATAGACCGGATCATAGCCGGCATTGGCCAGCCAGGTGCGGGCGCGGTCGTCGAGCTTCAGCGTGATCTTGCGGTCGGCCAGCAGCGCCTGCAGCCGCTTCAGCTGGATATCGACGATGCCGCTCATCTGGGCGCGGGTCAGCCGGTGGAACAGCAGGATATCGTCCAGCCGGTTGAGGAACTCGGGCCGGAAGGCGCCGCGCACCACCTCCATGACCTGATCGCGCACGGCGGAGGAGTCCTGGCCCTCGGGCTGGCTGGCGAGGATCTCGCTGCCCAGGTTCGAGGTCAGGATGATCAGCGTGTTCTTGAAGTCCACCGTGCGGCCCTGGCCGTCGGTCAGGCGGCCGTCATCCAGCACCTGCAGCAGTACGTTGAACACGTCGGGGTGAGCCTTCTCGACCTCGTCGAACAGGATCACCTGATAGGGCCGCCGGCGCACCGCCTCGGTAAGCGCGCCGCCCTCCTCATAGCCGACATAGCCCGGGGGTGCGCCGATCAGCCGCGCCACCGCGTGCTTCTCCATGTATTCGGACATGTCGATGCGCACCATCGCCTGATCGTCATCGAACAGGAAATTGGCCAGCGCCTTGGTCAGCTCGGTCTTGCCGACGCCGGTAGGGCCGAGGAACAGGAACGAGCCGATGGGGCGGTTGGGATCCTGCAAGCCGGCGCGGGCGCGGCGCACGGCGTCGGAGATGACCGTTATCGCCTCCTCCTGGCCGATGACCCGGGCGCTCAGCGCCTTTTCCATCTGCAGCAATTTCTCGCGCTCGCCCTCGAGCATGCGGTCGACGGGCACGCCGGTCCAGCGCGACACCACCTGGGCGATCTCGTCGTCGGTGACCTCTTCCTTCAGCATCTGGTCGCCGCCGACGATTTCCGCTTCCTTCAGCTTGCGCTCGAGCTCGGGGATCTGGCCGTAGGTCAGCTCGCCGGCGCGGGTCCAGTCGCCGCGGCGCTGCGCCTGCTCCAGCTCGACGCGGGCATGCTCCAGCTGTTCCTTCAGCTTCTGCGCGCCCTGCAGCTTGTCCTTTTCCTTCTGCCAGCGGGCGGTCTTCTCCGCCGACTGGGATTCGAGCTGCGCGATCTCGTCCAGCAGGTTCTTCAGCCGCTCCTGGGACGCGGCGTCGCTTTCCTTCTTCAGCGCCTCGCGCTCGATCTTGAGCTGGATGATGCGCCGGTCCAGCTCGTCGATCTCTTCGGGCTTGGAATCCACCTCCATGCGCAGGCGGCTGGCCGCCTCGTCGATCAGGTCGATCGCCTTGTCCGGCAGGAAGCGGTCGGTGATGTAGCGGTTCGACAGTGTCGCCGCCGCAACGATTGCGCCATCGGTGATGCGCACGCCGTGATGCAGCTCGTATTTCTCCTTCAGGCCGCGCAGGATGGAGATGGTGTCCGCCACGTTCGGCTCGGACACGAACACCGGCTGGAACCGGCGGGCCAGCGCCGCGTCCTTCTCGATATGCTTGCGGTACTCGTCCAGCGTGGTGGCGCCGACGCAATGCAGCTCGCCGCGCGCGAGCGCCGGCTTCAGCATGTTGGAGGCATCCATGGCGCCTTCCGCCTTGCCGGCGCCGACCAGCGTATGCAGCTCGTCGATGAACAGCACGATCTCGCCGGCGGCCGCGGAGATCTCCTGCAGCACCGCTTTCAGCGCTCCTCGAATTCGCCGCGGAACTTGGCGCCGGCGATCAGCGCGCCGAGATCCAGCGACATCAGCCGCTTGTCCCGCAGCCCTTCGGGCACGTCGCCCTTGACGATGCGCTGGGCCAGGCCTTCGACGATGGCGGTCTTGCCGACGCCGGGTTCGCCGATCAGCACGGGATTGTTCTTGGTGCGGCGGGCCAGCACCTGGATGGTGCGGCGGATTTCCTCGTCGCGGCCGATCACCGGATCGAGCTTGCCTTCCTGCGCGGCGTCCGTGAGGTCGCGGGCAGTATTTCTTCAGCGCGTCATAGCTGTCTTCCGCCGAAGCGGATTCGGCGGTGCGGCCCTTGCGCAGATCGTTGATCGCAGCGTTGAGCGACTGGGCGGTGACGCCGGCCTGTTTCAGGCGTCCGCGGACGGGGTGCCGCTGGCCATCGCCAGGGCGAGCAGCAGCCGCTCGGCGGTGACGAAGCTGTCGCCGGCCTTGTCCGCCAGCTTCTCTGCCTGTTCGAACAGGCGCGCCGTTTCGGTCGCCATGTAGAGCTGGCCGGCCCCGGCGCCCTCGACCTGCGGCAGCTTGCCGAGGCGGCTTCAGTGGCGCCCAGATGCGCGCGCGGGATCGCCGCCGGCGGCGCGGATCAGATTGGCCGCCAGGCCTTCGCGATCGTCCAGGAGTACTTTGAGAAGATGCTCGGGAGTCAGCCGCTGATGGCCGCTCCGCTGAGCCAGGGTTTGCGCAGCCTGCAGGAAGCCGCGCGAGCGCTCGGTGTATTTCTCGATGTCCATCTCTTCCGCCCTCTGTCCCCGCGCCCCATCAGGCACGCCGGGACGATGCAATGGAGTCGCCGTCCTGGGCTGGATATGGGGCGGCTCAGCCCCGGCGCAAGAGCGGCAGGCTGGCGCAGGCCGAAAATGAAACCGTCAGAAAACTCTTAAAATCGAGCGGGTTAACGGCAGGCCGGCAAAATGCCAGGCGCGACGGTTCGGCGGTCAGTTCTGGGTGTTGTCGTCCGTATCCGGCTGATCGCCCAGGCCCGGCGGCACCGAGGAACCGTTGGGCTTGCGCACGCGAAACTTCGGCCTCCGGCGGCTGCTGCTGGTCGCCTTCCGGCGCTTGGCCTTCGCCTTCTTGCCCGTCATTGCCGGGGCCGTTCGGGCGAAGGCGGCCATTGGCGCCCTGCTGATCGCCATTGGCATTGACGATGCGGAAATAATGCTCGGCATGCTGGTAGAAATTCTCGGCGGCGATGCGGTCGCCGGCGGCCGTGGCATCGCGGGCCATGGCCAGATATTTCTCGAGGACCTGATAGGCGTTGCCGCGGATTCGCACATCCGGCCCGTTGGAATCGAAGGTCTGCTGACGCGGATTCTGGTGTTGGCGTCGCTGGCCACGGCCGCGCGAACGCCTGTTATTCTGACCTTGTCTCATATCACCTTCACTCGTGCTGGCCGGCTCTTGCCCCTATTACCGCAATCAGCGCCGCCATCTTTGGGAGGCGGCACAAGCCGCTGCTGATCCGGATCGACGAATGGGGAACGAAAAGGCGCCTTGCCGGCGCTCGGCCCCTACGGGTTCGTTCTTTAACGCTGTCACCCTACGCGGCAGGTCAGGGCTTGCCAAATGTTTTTTTGAAACCGCCCACAGCTATGTAAGATACTGTAATTACTTATCATTCCGGAAGATTATGCAGCGTTTCCGGCCACCCAGATCGGCCTTCACGCCAGCAGGCTCGAGCCCGGCAGCGGCCAGAATCGCCGCCGCATTCACCGGCCTGCCCCTGCCCCACCTCCAGCAACGCCAGGCCGCCGCGGCGCCAGCCGCGCGGCAATCTGCGGCGCCAACTGCCGGTAGCAATCCAGCCCGTCGACGCCGCCATCGAGAGCAATCCGCGGTTCATGACGCGACACTTCCGGCATCAGGCCGGGAATTTCATCCCTGGCGGATGTAGGGCGGATTGCTGACGATGAGATCGAAGCTGTCGCTTGATCCCCTTGCGCCAATCGCCGAAGGCAAACCGTGCGCGATCGGCCAGGCCGAGCGCCGAAGCATTGCGTTCTGCGACGGCGAGCGCCTCCGGACTCCTGTCGATGCCCAGGCCGCGCGCCGCCGGCAGTTCGTGCAGCAGCGCCAGCAGCAGGCAGCCGCTGCCGGTGCCAAGATCCAGCAGCCGCAGCGGCGCTCCGCGGTCGGGCAGCAGATCGAGCGCCGCCCGCACCAGCGTTTCCGGTGTCCGGCCGCGGCGTCAGTGTCGCCGACGTCACGACGAACGGCAGGCTCCAGAATTCCCATTGGCCGAGGATCTGCGATACCGGCTCGCGGTTGCGGCGGCGCTCGATCAGTGCCGTCGAGTTCGGCGATCGCGCCGGGCCGCAAAGTCTGACCATCGCCGGCCATCGATCCCGCGCAATGGTCCAGCAGCAGCCGCGCCTCGCGCCGCGCCTCCTCGATGCCCATGTCCTGCAACGCGCCGCGCCGCCCAATCCAGCGCCGCGCGGCGATCCATGTCATTCGATCTCGGCAAGACGTTCGGCATGGTCATGGGCGATCAGGGGATCGATCAGCTCGTCCAGTTCGCCGGCGAGAATGCGGTCGATCTTGTAGAGCGACAGCTCGATGCGGTGATCGGTGACGCGGTTCTGCGGAAAATTGAAGGTGCGCACTTTCTCCGACCGGTCGCCGGACCCCACCTGGCTCTTGCGCGCCGCGGCGCGCTCGGCCGCCAGCGCCGCCCGCTGCGCCTCGTAGAGCCGGGCGCGCAGCACCTTCATCGCCTTCGCCTTGTTCTTGTGCTGGGATTTCTCGTCCTGCTGCTGCACCACGACGCCGGTCGGGATATGGGTGATGCGCACGGCGCTGTCGGTCGTATTGACCGATTGGCCGCCGGGACCGCCGGCGCGGAACACGTCGATGCGCAGGTCCTTGTCCTCGATCTTGATATCAACCTCTTCCGCTTCCGGCAGCACCGCCACGGTGACCGCGGAGGTATGAACCCGGCCGCCGCCCTCGGTCGCCGGCACGCGCTGCACCCGGTGCGCGCCGGATTCGAACTTCAAGCGCGCGAACACGCCGCGGCCGTTGATTTCCGCCGTGGCCTTCGAATAGCCGCCGAGGCCGGTTTCGCTGACATCCATCTGCTCGAACTTCCAGCGCTTGAGCAGGGCGTAGTTGCGGTACATGTCGAAGAGTTCGCGGGCGAACAGCGCCGCCTCGTCGCCGCCGACGCCGGCGCGCACTTCCAGGATGACGTTGCGGTCGTCGGCCTCGTCCTTCGGAACCAGCAGGACCCGGATCTTCTGCTCCAGATCCGGCACCCGTTGCTTGAGCGCCTGCACCTCCTCTTCCGCCAACACCTTCATTTCCGGATCGGTGCCGGCGTCTGACAGCATGGCGCCGAGGTTCTCGATCTCGCCCTCGACGCTCTGCAGCTCGCGGATGCTGTCCACGACAGGCGTCAGCTCCGAATACTCCTTGGAAACGCGCTTGAACTCCTGGGGATCGACCCGGCCTTCCGTGGCCAGCGATCCCGCCAGATCCTCATGGCGTCTGACGATGCGGCCGAGCTTTTCGGCCAGCGTCGCGGAAAGACCCGCACTCACGATTTATCCTCCTTACGATCTGGTCCCGGCGGCGCGAGGCCGAACAGGCGGCAGAGAAATTCTTCGGCGGCACCCTCCCGGTTTCCCTCGGCGGCCAGGGCGCGCAGCGCCGCCGATGGTGTATGCAACAGCTTGTTGACGAGCAAGCGGGTCGCCGCTTCGGCATCGCCGCCGGTTTCCGCCAGCACCTGCCGGCGGATCTCGTCGAAATGCTGCCGCAGCGCGACGATGGACGCATCGCCGCCGGCGGCCGCCAAGCCGTGGGTGAAAGCCGCCACCTCGTCATCGACGATCTTCCAGGCCGGCGCCGACGCGGCCTGCCGCGACTGCTGGCCCTCCAGCGCCATCTTCTCCAGGTCGGCGAGATCGAACAGGAACACGCCATCCAGCTTGTCGGCGCCCTTGTCCACATCGCCGGGGATGGCGCAATCGATGCAGAGGATCGGCCGCTGCCGCCGCGCTTTCAGCGCCGCCTGCAGCATGGGCGCGCTGACCGCCTGCCTGTCGTCGCCGATCGCAGCGATCAGCACGTCGGCCGCCGCCAGAGCCGACGCCATCTCGCCCCAGGGCCGCATATGGCCGCCGAGGCGATGGGCGATCAGCCGCCCGCGCGCGTCGGATTTGTGCAGCACCGTGACCCGGCTCAAGCCGCCCTGGCGCAATTGTTCGATGATCAGCTCGCCCATCTCGCCGCCGCCGAGCAGCGTGGCGCCGACCTTGTCGAGCTGGCCATGAACCCGGCGCGCGAGTTGCAGCACGGCGGCGGCCAGGGACACCGGTCGCTCGCCGAGCGAAGTCTCGCTGCGCACGCGCTTGGCGGTATGGAAGGCGGCCTGAATGACCGTCTCCAGCGCCGGTCCGGCGGTGCCGGCAGCCTGCGCTTCGCGATGGGCGGTCTTCAATTGCCCGAGTACGAAGGGCTCGCCGATCACCACGCTGTCCAGCGCAGAAGCCACGGCAAATAAATGGCGCAGCGCCGCTTGGCCCTGGAGATCATAACCCTGGGCCTTCACGCTTTCCGCCGGCAGTTGGCCGATAGACGCCAGGCGCTGCCAGATCGCCTCGACGCGCATTTGCGCAGTCGGCGCCGGCAACGGTTAGCTCGGTGCGATCGCAAGTGGAAAGCACCAGAGCCTGGTCAAACCCGGCCGCTTTCAGCGCCTGCAGCAGATCGCCATAGGCGGCTTCGTCCAGCAAAAGCTGTTCCCTGAGTTCGGCGGTGGCGCTGCGGTGACTGACGCCCACCGTGCGCAATTCCAGCCCAGCGGCGGCGGCCACGGCGCTATCGCCCGAAGGCGGCAAGCCGGCTCGCGAGCTGTTCCAGCGAAACCTGTTCCTGCGCGCCCGTGGTCATATCGCGCACCGTTGCGACGCCCTTGGCGATCTCGTCATCGCCCAGCAGAATTGCGGCAGCGGCATTGAGCTTGTTGGCCCGCTTCATCCGCTTGCCGAGATTGCCGCTGAAGCCGAGATCGACGGCATGGCCGGCGCGGCGCAGATCTCTCGGTGATCTTGGCCGCAAGCGTCATGGCGCCGTCGCCGATGGGAATGACCGCAATGGGATGCGGCGCCTCATTGCCCTCGGCCAGCATCATGGCCACGCGCTCGATACCGGAGGCCCAGCCCACGCCCGGCGTCGCCGGGCCGCCCATCATCTCGACGAGGCCATCGTATCGGCCGCCGGCCATTACTGTCTTCTGCGCCCCAAGTTCCTGCGCCGTGAACTCGAAGCAGGTGTGGCAGTAATAATCGAGCCCGCGCACCAGCCGGGGTTGAGCGAGTAGCGATCCCCAGGGCATCGAGTCCAGATTTCACCGCATCGAAAAAGGCACGGCTGGCATCGTTCAGATGGTCCGAATAGAGCGGCGCGTTCGGCCACCATCTTCTGATCGCCTTGCTCCTTCGAGTCGAGCACGCGCAGCGGATTGCGCTCCAGGCGGTCGAGGCTGTCCTGCGACAGGCTTCGATTTGTGACCGCCGAGATAGTCCACCAGCACCTTGCGGTAACCCTGGCGGCTGTCGCCATCGCCTAGCGTATTCAACTCCAGCACGGTGCGGTCGAGCAGCGCCGAGCGCGCGCAGGATCGCAGCACCGACGGCAATGATCTCCACATCGCCCTGCGGTTGCGCCACGCCCAGCAGCTCGACGCCGGTCTGATGGAACTGGCGCATGCGGCCCTTCTGCGGCCGCTCATAGCGGAACATCGGGCCGTGGTAGAAATACTTCAGCGGCAGGTCCTGGCTCAGCCCTTCGGAAATCAGCGCGCGGGCGAAGCTCGCCGTGCCTTCCGGCCGCAGGGTCAGCTGTTCGCCGCCGCGGTCGGTGAAGCTGTACATCTCCTTGGTGACGATGTCGGAGGTATCGCCGAGCGTGCGCTTGAACACGTCAGAGAATTCGAAGATCGGCGTTTGGGCTTCCAGATAGCCATAGCGCTCGGCCACCACGCGCGCGGTATCGATGACGCGCCGGTGCTTGCGCATCTCCTCGGGCAAAATGTCATGCGTGCCGCGAACCGGCTGCAAGGACGACAAGCGAAACCTCCGAAGTTCGGAAATCTAGGAGGCGGCCCGGACGGGCTCGGCCTGCTCCGCGGCTTTCTTCGCGGCTTCGAGTTCCGCCGCCTTCTTCTCCACCAGCTCCACCAGATGGTCGACGATCTTGCCGTCCTTCAGGCGATGGTGGGGCTGGCCTGCGATATAGACCTGGTGGGTGTTGTTGCCGCCGCCGGTGAAGCCGATGTCGGTTTCGCGGGCCTCGCCTGGGCCATTCACCACGCAGCCGATCACCGAAACCGTCATGGGCGTGGTGATATGGGCGAGAGCCTTCTCCAGCACTTCGACAGTACGGATCACGTCGAACTGCTGCCGGGCGCAGGACGGGCAGGCGATGACATTGACGCCGCGATGGCGCAGGCCGAGGCCTTTCAGGATTTCGAACCCGGCACGGATCTCTTCTTCCGGTTCGGCCGACAGCGAGACGCGCACGGTATCGCCGATGCCGGACCAGAGCAGCATGCCCAGGCCGATGGAGGATTTCACGGTGCCCGTGCGCAGGCCGCCAGCCTCGGTGATACCGATATGGAGCGGGTAGTCGCAGGCGTCGGCCAGACCCTGATAGGCGGCGACGGCGAGGAATACATCGGACGCCTTCACGCTGATCTTGAATTCGCGGAAGTCGTTGTCCTCGAGAATCTTGGCGTGGGTCAGGGCGCTCTCGACCATCGCCTCCGGACAGGGCTCGCCATATTTTTCCAGCAGATCCTTCTCCAGGCTGCCGGCATTGACGCCGATGCGCATGGAGCAGCCATAGTCCTTGGCCGCCTTCACCACTTCCTTTACCCGCTCGGCGGAGCCGATATTGCCGGGATTGATGCGCAGGCAGGCGGCGCCCGCCTGGGCCGCCTCGATGGCGCGCTTATAGTGGAAATGGATGTCGGCCACGATCGGCACCTGGGCCTCGCGGACGATCTGCTTCAGGCCCGCAGTGGACTCCTCGTCCGGGCAGGAGACGCGGATGATATCGGCACCCGCCGCCTCGATCCGGCGGATCTGCTCGATCGTCGCCTTGGGATCGGCCGTCAGGGTATTGGTCATGGACTGGACGGTGATCGGCGCATCGCCGCCCACCAGCACATTGCCGACGCGGATCTGGCGGCTCTTCCGCCTGGCTATGTCGCGATAAGCGCGAACGGACATCGATCATCCTATCCCGCCCCGGTTCGGCCCGGGGCAAAAAATGCTGAAATCAGGGATACTTAAAGAGCAAATTGCCCAACCTGCTGCCGATGTCAAGCAAGGGCGGCCAAGCTATTGAGGTATCGCGGTTCCCGCCTTGAGCTTTTCCGGGTCCAGCTCCACATCGCGGCGCACCTTGCCGGGCTCGCCCAGGGGGGCGATGGCGGCCCCATCCACCAGGATATCCATGCCGCCGGCATTGCCGGTGATCATCTTCAGGCCCGCCTCGTCGGGCACGTCATAGCCCTCGCCGGCGTTCAGGACCCGGTTAAACACGGTCCGGCCGTTGTGGTCGGTGATCTTGATCCAGGTGTCCAGCCGGGCGGTGATATGGATCCGGGCGCCGGTGAAGGGCGCCGCGGCCTGTTGGGGGGCGGCGGGCTCGGTTTCGGGTGCCGCCGGCAAGGCGGGGGCTGACGGGATCACGCTGCCGGTCTGAGCGGTCTGCGACGTATCGGTGGCAGCCGGAGCCGCGGGTGCCGTGGCCGGGGCCGCGGGTGCCGTGACCGTGGCACCGGTCGCCGGTGTCGGAGGTACAGTCCCATCGGCCACCGTGGGCGCTTGCGGCTGGGCCGCCGGTGCAGCGGCATCCGTCCCGGCTGTCGTCGATGGCGCGGGTTGGACCGTCGGCGTGCCGGGTGCGGCCGGCGCGGTGGTGGGCGCCGCGGGAATGGCTGCCGCTGGCGCCGGCGCGGCTGCATCGGGCGCCGTCACAGCAGGAGCGGCTGGCGGCTGGGTGATTGCGCTGCCGTCAGCGGCCGTCGCCGCTGGCGGCGTCGACTCCGGAGCCGTCGCGGCCGGCGCCTCGGGGGCCGTCGCAGTCGGTGTCTCGACGGTCGCAGATTCCGGCGGCACGAGGTCGGTTTCCGTGGAGCCGCCATCGGTCGCGCTCGGCAGCGGCTCCGGCGCCATGATGGTGGACAGGGTGGAACCGGTGGTCGAGCCGTCGCCGTCCGATGGCTGATTCCCGGAGGTTTGTGGCTCTGTGCCGGGTTCCGTTGGCGCCGCTTCCGGCGTTGCCGGAGGCGCCGGTGCGGTACTCGGAGCCGGCGGTGCCTCGGCCGCGGCGCCGCCCTGGCCCGATCCGGCCGACGGCGCCACATTGGCCTCCGGCGCGTTGATCAGCCGGTCGGGCACCTCCTGCACCGTTGCGATGTCGGACTGGTCCGCGCTGGAGAGATAGTACCAGGTGCCATAGCCGATGCCGATGCCGATGATCGACAGCAGCAGGATCGCGGCCGGCGGGATGGTGCCCTCGGCGGTGATGGCCGGGAAGATCAGCCGGGTGCGGCCATGGATGCGGGCCACTTCCTCGCGGAACCGGCGCACGATGTCGGCGCCATCCAGCTCCAGATAATCGGCATAGCTGCGCACGAAACCGACGGCATAGGTGGAACCCGGCAGGTCCTTGTAGCGGCCATCCTCGATCGCCTCGAGATAGGCCAGGCGGATGCGCAGCTGGTTGGCGACGGACTGCAGCTCCAGCCCCCGGCGCTCGCGGTTCAAGCGCAGGATATCGCCGACACCCAGCTCAATAGACGCACCCAGAGGAGACACTTCGGTAACCCCTCTCTGTGGCAGGAACTGCAAACCTCGTTTGGCCATTGCGTCAGTTCATACTTTTGTCGTTGCGATCTTTTTTGCGCAGTCCCGCGATCCAGTTCCTCAGCGGCTTCGACAATCGGCCAGGCCGCGCCGGAGTTCAAGACCGCTGACGTACCAAATAAGCAGGTGGAACTTATGGTAAATCGCGGCTTTTCCGTCACTTAGGCGATCATCACCCCGTGGTCCCGGGCAAATGCCGCCAGCTTGGCCCGCATGCCGCCGCCGCCGCGGCTCATCACATCCATCACATAGGGTGTCACAAGGGAAAGATCGATACTGCGGATCATCTGCCGCACCGGGCCGATGGAGGGTGCTGCCATGGACAGGCTGCGGAAACCGATGGCCAGCAGCGCCATGGCGTCCAGGGGATTGCCGGCCATCTCGCCGCAGAGGCTGAGCGGCACGCCGGCCGGCCGGGCATGGCCGGTGAGCCGCCGCAGCAGCTCCAGCATGGCCGGCGACAGATTGTCGTAGCGGCCGGCCAGGCGGGCGCTGCCGCGGTCGCTGGCGAACAGGAACTGGCGCAGGTCATTGCTGCCGATGGACAGGAAATCGACGCGCTTCAGGAGGGCGTCCATCTGGAAAGCCAGCGCCGGCACTTCGAACATGGCGCCGATCTTGACCGAGGACGGCGCGCCGTGGCCGTTCCGCTCCACCCGCGCCCGCTCCAGCTCCACCAGCCGGCGCGCCGCATCGAATTCCCTCACCTCCGTGATCATCGGGAACATGATGTGGAGCTCGCGGCCGGCGGCGGCAGCGAGCAATGCGCGGATCTGCTGGCGCAGCATCAAAGGCCGATCGAGGCCGATGCGGATGGCGCGCCAGCCCATGGCCGGATTTTCCTCGGCGGCGCCCCGCCAATAGGGCAGCACCTTGTCGCCGCCTACATCCAGGGTGCGGAACACCACCGGCTTGCCGCCGGCCTGGTTGAGCACGCGGCGGTAGATCTCGGTCTGCGTGGCCACGTCAGGAAATTCTTCCCGCACCATGAAGGGGATCTCGGTGCGGTAGAGGCCGATGCCGTCGGCGCCGCTGTCGGCCAGATGGGGCAGGTCGATCAGCAGGCCGGCATTGATGTTGAGCGAGATTTTCGTGCCGTCGAGCGTCACCGCCGGCAGATCGCGGGTCGCCGCGAACATGGCGCGGCGCTGGGCGCGCACCTGCATGGCTTCGGCCACGCGGTTGCGGATGTCATCGGCAGGCCGGACGAATATCTGGCCGTTGTCGGCGTCCAGCACCAGGGTGTCGCCCGGCTCGACCCGCCGCAGCAGGCCCTCGACCCGGCCGATGACAGGAATATCCAGCGCCCGCGCCACGATCGCCACATGCGACGTCGGCGAGCCTTCCTCCATGATCACGCCCCGCAATTTGCGGCGGTCGTAGTCCAGCAATTCCGCCGGGCCCATGTTGCGCGCCACCAGGATGGTGTCTTCGGGCATCGTCTGGGGCGTGGGGGAATTGCCCACCAGATGGCGGATCAGCCGGTTGGCCAGATCCTCGAAATCATGGATGCGCTCCCTGAGATAGGGATCGACGATCTGCTCCATGCGGCCGCGCATGTCGTCTTTCACCTTCTGCGTCGCCGCCTCGGCGGTGAGGCCGGTATCGATCAGTTCGGTGATGCGGCTGAGCCAACCGCGATCCTCGGCGAACATGCGGTAGGTCTCCAGCACGTCGCGATGCTCGCCGCCGGCGGCAACATCGGGCGAGGCCAGCATGTCATCGAGCGCCGTTTGCATGCTGTCGACCGCCGCGCGGAAACGCTGCTGCTCCTGGCGCGGATCGTCGGCCACCATCTGCTTCAGCAGGATGCGAGGCTCGTGCAGCAGCGCCTGGCCCATGGAGAGCCCGGCATTCAGCGGCGTGCCTTCGAGGCGCGTCGGCAACAGGCCGATGCCCTCGCTGCTCTGCATCTCGTCCCTCGCCACCAGCTCGCCGCCGGCCACCAGCTCGGCCAGCACGGTGGCGACGGTTTCGAGGGTCTCCATCTCCTCGTCGGTGTATTGCCGGGGCGTGCGGTTCTGCACGACAAGCACGCCCAGCACGCGGCCGCTGCGCAGGATCGGCACGCCCATCAGGGAGTGGTAGATCTCCTCGCCCGTCTCCGGGCGATAGGCGAAATTGGGATGGGCTTGCGCCTCGGCCAGGGCCAGCGGCCGCTGATTGGCGGCGATATCTCCCACCAGGCCCTCGCCGACCCGCAGCCGCGTCTTGTGCACCGCTTCGGCCTTGAGGCCCTTGGTGGCGAACAGCTCGAGCACCTCGCCGGGGCGCATGATGTAGGCAGAGCAGACCTCCGTCACCAGCTCGCCGGCGATCAGCGTGACGATCTTGGCAAGACGGTCCTGGGCGCTGCCGCCTCCCGCCATGACATCGCGCAGACGACGGAGGAGGAGGCGGGAAACCGAGATCCCACCCGGCTGTGGCATCAGCCGGCGACCTCTACCCGGGGACGCGGTATTTCGGCGCTGACCACATGGGCGCGCTCCGCCAGGGCGGCGACCGCCTGGTCCACCAGCTCGGTCAGGATGTCCTGCACCGGCTGCTCGGCGGTGACCATGCCCACGCTCTGGCCGGCCATCAGGGAGCCGTTCTCCACATCGCCGTCGATGACCGCGCGGCGCAGGGCGCCGGCCCAGAAATGCTCGATTTCCAGTTGCGCCGCCTTTTGCTCGATCTCGCCGCGATCGACGCGGCCGATCATCTCGCGCTGGTATTCGGTGAAGTGGCGGGTGCCGTTGTTGTTGAGGGCGCGGACGGGAATCACCGGAAATCGCGGATCGAGCTGCACCGACGGCGTTGCATCCCGCGCGGCGGCGCGCAGGAAGGCCTGCTTGAACTTGGGATGGGCGATGGATTCCGTGGCGCAGACGAAGCGGGTGCCAAGCTGGCAGCCCGACGCGCCCATTTCAAGGTAACTGACGATCGCCTCGCCGCGGCCGATGCCGCCGGCAACGAAAACCGGCACTTCCCGGATCATCGGGAGGATTTCCTGGGCCAGGACGCTGGTGGAGACCGGGCCGATATGGCCGCCCGCCTCCATGCCCTCGATGACGATGCCGTCGACGCCGGAGCGCAGCAGCTTCTTGGCGATGACCAGCGCCGGGGCAAAGCACATCACCTTGGCGCCCTGCTTGATGCGGGCGATGGCGGCGCCGGGCGGCAGGCCACCGGCCAGCACGATATGGCCGACCTTGTGGTCCAGGCAGACCTCCACCAGCTCCAGCAATTGCGGGTGGAGGGTGATCAGGTTGACGCCGAACGGCCGGCCGGTCATCGCCCGGGTAGCGGCGATCTCCTTCGACAGCAGCTCGGGCGACATGGAGCCGGAGGCGATGACGCCGAAGCCGCCGGCATTGGACAGGGCCGACACCAGGTTGCGCTCTGAAACCCAGGTCATCGCGCCGCCCATGATGGCGAGTTCGGACCCGAGGAAGCGCCGTCCGCGCTCCCACAGCTTGTCCAGATGGTCGCGGGCGGCGCGCCGGTTCATCGGCTCAGGCCGCGTCCAGTCCATAGGCCGTGTGCAGGCTGCGCACGGCAAGCTCGGTGTATTCCTCGGCGATCAGCACGCTCACCTTGATTTCGGAGGTGGAGATGACCTGGATATTGATCCCTTTCTCCGCCAGAGTCTTGAACATGCGTTGGGCGACGCCGGCATGGCTGCGCATGCCCACGCCGATGACCGAGACTTTCACGACATTGGAGTCCGGCCGCAGCTCGGCGAACTTCAATGTGGCGTGGTTGTCGTTCAGGACTTTCATGGCGCGGTCGAGATCGGCCTTGGTCACGGTGAAGGTGAGATCGGTGGTGTCGCCGCCCTGGGACACATTTTGTACGATCATGTCCACATTGATATTAGCGTCAGACAGCGGCCCAAAGATCGCGGCGGCCACGCCGGGGCGATCGGGCACGCGGGTCAGCGTGATCTTTGCCTCGTCGCGGCTATAAGCGATGCCGCTTACCATTTCCTGTTCCAAGATCTCTTCCTCATCGACGACGAGCGTGCCGGGATTGTCGTTGAAGCTCGACAGCACCTGCAGCCGGACGCCATGCTTCATCGCCATCTCGACCGAGCGGATCTGCAGCACCTTGGCGCCGAGAGAGGCCATCTCCAGCATCTCTTCATAGGTGATCTTATCGAGCTTGCGGGCCTTCGCAACGATACGGGGATCGCTGGTGTAGACGCCATCCACATCGGTGAAAATGTCGCAGCGGTCGGCCTGCAGCGCGGCGGCCAGCGCCACCGCCGAGGTATCGGAGCCGCCGCGGCCCAAGGTGGTCACGCGGTTGTCCGGGCCGAATCCCTGGAAGCCCGCCACCACGGCAACCTGGCCGTCGGCGAAGCGCCGTTCGATCTCCGCCGTCTCGATCTTCTGGATGCGGGCCTTGCCATGGGCCTCGTCGGTGCGGACCGGAATCTGCCAGCCCAGCCACGATCTCGCGGAAACGCCCAGCTCCTGCAGCGCCAGCGCGGTCAGGCCGCTGGTGACCTGCTCGCCGGCCGCCACCACCACGTCATATTCGCGGGCGTCATGGAGCGGCGCGATGGCCCGGGTCCAGTCGACGAGCTGGTTGGTGGCGCCGGCCATGGCCGACACCACGACGGCGACTTCCGCGCCGCCATCCACCTCGCGCTTGACCCTCAGGGCCACGGCCTTGATGCGCTCGGTATCGGCAACGGACGTGCCGCCGAACTTCATCACAATCCGCGGCTTGCGCGGCTGTCTGGACATCCACTCCTCGCCTGATTCCGTTGGAGTCGCTGACGGTGCGACAAACCGCCCTGGCACCCCCGCGGTTGCCGTCCGAGCGGCGCGTATCCATACTCATTCAGGATGGCCGAAGCAAGGCGACTGCACTGCCGTTAACAGCTCCTAACCGACGGATTTGTCATGAATTCAGCCGCAGAAATGGACCGCAACGCCGCCGGTGCCACGGTCGATCCGGCCGAACTGGAGAAATTCGCCCGCATGGCGGAATCCTGGTGGGATCCCCGGGGCAAGTTCCGGCCGCTGCACCAAGTGAACCCAACACGGATCGCCTTCATCCGCGATACCTTGGCCAAGCGTCTGGGACGCGACCCGCTGGCGCCCCGGCCGCTGGAGGGGCTGCGGCTGCTGGATATCGGCTGCGGCGGCGGGCTGCTGTCGGAGCCCATGGTGCGGCTCGGGGCCAAGGTCACGGGCATCGATCCCACTGCCAAGAACATCGGCATCGCCCGCCTACATGCCGAGCAATCGGGCCTCGCCATCGATTACCGGATCGAAACCGCCGAGGACCTCGCCGCCGCCGGCGAAAGCTTCGATGTGGTGCTGAACATGGAGGTGGTGGAGCATGTGGCCGACCTCGGTGCCTTCATCGCCGATAGCTGCCGGCTGCTGACGGACCAGGGTGTCATGTTCGTGTCCACCCTGAACCGGACGCCGAAGTCATTCCTGTTCGCCATTGTCGGCGCCGAGTATGTGCTGCGTTGGCTGCCCCGTGGCACACATGAATGGCGCAAGTTCGTGCGCCCGTCGGAACTGGCGGCGGCGGCGCGCCGGGCTGACGCGGAGATCGGCAGCCTGACCGGGGTAAGCTACGACCCGCTGCGGGATAGCTGGGGTTTGAGCCGCGACCTTGATGTCAACTACATGGCCACGGTGACCCGCGCCACCGCCTGACGCGCGTCAGGCAAGATCCAGGTTCCCTTCGATCATTGCCTGGGCGACGTTGCCCAGCGTCACGTTCTGCAGCACCGCCACATCGACGAAGCTGACGCCGTTGGCCGCACCGTCGGCATCGACCCGAACGGTAGTATCGCCGCCGGCGTTGACGAACTGCACGAAATCATTGGCGTCGTCGCTGCCGAGGTCAAAGCCGTCCAGGAGATCGGACAAATCCAGCTCATCGCCGCCGACGCCGGCCTGGAAATCGGTGATCTCCTCGGCGCCGTCGCTGATGACGTTGAGCTGGAAGCGGTCCTGGCCCGCGCCGCCGGTCAGCGTGTCGGTGCCGAAGCCGGCGGTCAGCGTGTCGTTGCCGCCAGCGCCATCCATGGCGTTGTCGCCGATGAAGGCGCCGGTGATGCTGTTGGCGAGTGCATTGCCGGTGCCGTCGACGGAGCCGAGCAGGGTCAGGTTCTCCACGTTGTCGGCAAGTTCGTGGTTCACCGTGGCCACGACGACATCCGTGCCCTGGTTGGCCGCCTCGATCACGTCATCGAAGATGCTGTCGACCACATAGGTGTCGTCGTTCTTGCCGCCGGCGAGATCGTCAATGCCTGTGCCACCATCCAGCGTGTCATTGCCGTTGCCGCCGGTCAGGCTGTCGGCGCCGATGCCGCCGAGCAGTTCGTCATTGCCGTCACCGCCATTGAGCGTGTCGTTCCCGCCGTTGCCGATGAGGTCGTCATTCCCGCCGAGGCCCGACAGCTTGTTCGCCTCGCCATTGCCGGTGATGACGTTGGCCAGGCTGTTGCCGGTACCGTCCAACGCTTCGCCCGTGAGGGTCAGGAGTTCGAGGTTTGCGCCAAGGGTGTAGGACACCGCATTGCTCAGCACCTCATCCGTACCCTGGTTGGCCGCTTCGGTGATCTTGTCCGTGGCGACATCGACGCCATAGGTGTCGTTGCCCAGGCCGCCGGCCAGGCTGTCGTTGCCGGCGCCGCCCTCCAGATAGTCATCGCCCCCGCCGGCCGAGATCGTGTCGTTGCCGGTGTCGCCGTCGAAGCCATTGTCGCCTTCATTGCCGGTCATGACATTGTTCAGCGCATTGCCGATGCCGGCGAACGCCACACCCAGGAGCTGCAGGTTCTCCACCTCGGCTGCCATTGCATAGCTGTTGGCGGTGGACTGCACCGTGTCCTTGCCCTGGCCCGCCAGCTCCTCGATCACATCGAGGAAATCATCGACGAGATAAATATCGTTGCCGAGGCCGCCGGTGAGAGTATCGCCATCGCTGCCGCCGTCGAGCGTGTCGTTGCCGGCCAAGCCCGTCAGCTCGTTCTTGCCGCTGTTGCCGGTGATCTTGTTGGCGGCGGCGCTGCCGTCGCCGTCGAGATCGGCGGCGCCCATTAGGGTCAGGTTCTCCACATTCGCCACCGCGGCAAGATCGAACGAGATCGTGCTCAGCACCGTGTCGCCGCCCTGACCGGCCAATTCGGAGACCTTGTCGCCGGCGTTGTCGACGATGAAGATATCGTTGCCGGTGCCGCCGATCAGGCTGTCGCCGCCCGCGCCGCCGTCGAGATAGTCGTTGCCCGCGCCGCCATTCAGCGTGTCCAGGCCGTTGTCGCCGAACAGGTAGTCGTTGCCATCGCCGCCGGCGAGGGTGTTGGCGTTGGCGTTGCCGGCGATGACGTTGTCGAGCGCATTGCCGGTGGCCTTGGTCGCTGCGCCGGTGATCTGCAGCACTTCGAGGTTTGCGCCCAGCGTGTAGTCCGCGGACGCAATGACCGTGTCGGTGCCCTGCCCCGCCAGCTCGGTAATCTTGTCGGTCGCCGCCTCGATCTCATAGGTGTCATTGCCCTTGCCGCCGGCCAGGACGTCCGCATCGCCGGCGCCGTCGAGGCTGTCATTGCCGTCGCCGCCGATCAGCGTGTCCTTGCCGGTGGAACCGAACAGCGTGTCATCGCCGCTGCCGCCGTCGAGGCTGTCATCGCCGCTGCCGCCATCCAGCACGTCGTCGCCAGCGATCCCCAAGATCGTGTCGTTGCCTTGCACACCTGCGAGGCTGTTGTCGACGATTCCGCCGGTGATCACGTTGTTCAGCGCATTGCCGATGCCGGTGATCGCGGAGAAAGCGCTCACAGTCAGGTTCTCGATGTCGTCACTGAAGCTGTCGATGCTGGTGAAGCCAAGATTGGAGATGAGCGTGTCGCTGCCTTCGCCCGCCTGCTCTGAAATGACATCACCGATATCATCGACGTAGTAGCTGTCGTCGCCGACGCCACCGGTCATGCTGTCCTTTCCCGTGCCGCCGATCAGCGTATCGTTGCCGGCAAAGCCCCAGAGATCGTTGTCGTTGGAATTGGCATCAATGGAATTGCCGAGGCTGTTGCCCTTGGCGGCAATCGCCGCACTTTCATAGAGATAGATGTCTTCGACATTGTCCGCGAGCGAATTGATGGACACATAGCCGAAGACCTGGTCGCGGCCCTGGCCGGCAACCTCCAAGATCGTGTCACTGGCATCATCATGCGTGTAGGCATCGTCGCCGAGGCCGCCGGCGAGCGTGTCGGCACCGTCTTCGCCATGCAGGCTGTCATTGCCGGCGCCGCCAATCAGGCTGTCATTGTCCTTGCCGCCGAAGAGATAATCGTCATCGGCGCCGCCATCGACCGTATCCGCGCCATCCCCGCCTTCGACCCAATCCTGGCCCGCCCCGCCAAAGAGCTTGTTGGCGCCGCTGTTGCCGAAGATGTAGTTGTCGAGAGCGTTGCCCGATCCATTGATTCCCGCAACGCCGGTGAGGGTCAGCCGCTCCAGGTTGGCGCCAAGGGAATAGGTGATCGAGGACTCGACTTCGTCGTCGTCACCGGCATTCGCTGCCTCGGCGATCTTATCGCCCGCTTCGTCGATCACGTAGTAATCGCTGTCGGCGCCGCCCGCCATCGAGTTGGTGTCGGACCCGCCGTCCAGAGTATCCCGGCCGATTACCACCGATCAGCGAGTCGTTGCCGGCGCTGCCGAGCAGCTCATCATCGCCGTCGCCACCGTCGATCGTGTCGTTGCCGCTGGCGCCGTTGAGGACGTTGTCGTCGTCATTGCCGGTGATTTGATTGCTGAGAATGTTGCCGCTGGCCGTGGTGGCGCTGGCCAGCAGCACCAGATTCTCGACATTGCCCGCCAGGGCATAGCCGGCATTACCCCAGAGCTGCACCGTATCCTTGCCTTCGTTCAACAGCTCCACGACGTCGTCGCCGGCATCCTCGACCAGGTAGATGTCGTTGCCGGCGCCGCCGATCGTGGTGTCGTCGCCATCCAATCCCCGCAGCGAGTTGTTGCCGGCGAAACCTTCCAGCTTGTTGTCTTTCGCATTACCGAGGATCGAGTTGGCCAGCGCGTTGCCGCTGCCAGTGATGGCATTGATGTAAAGACTTAGATTTTCGACATTGTCCGCCAGCAGAAAATCGACGGTGCTGAACACATGGTCGAGGCCCTGTCCCATGCCATCGACGACTTTGTCACCGGAGTCATCGACATGGTAGTAGTCGTTGCCGGCGCCGCCGGCCATCGTGTCCTCGCCCGCATCGCCATTGAGATTGTCATTGCCGGCCGCGCCGATAAGGCTGTCGTCGCCGCCTTGTCCGCTCAGCGAGTCATTGCCGTCACCGCCATTCAGCGTGCTGTTCAGCGCACCGCCCGTCATGACATTGCTGAGCGCATTGCCCGTGCCCTTGGTCGCAAAGCCCGTGAGCAGCAACGCCTCGACATTTGCACCGAGCGTGTAGTCGATGCTGGATATCACTTCGTCAAAGCCAAAGACGGCGGCCTCGCCGACCTTATCGCCGGCGGAATTGACGATGTAGGCGTCGCTCTGTGCGCCGCCGGCCATCGAGTCATCGCCACTGCCGCCATCGAGCAGATCAAGTCCGTCGCCGCCCAGGATGGTGTCGTTGCCGCCGAATCCATAGAGCTTGTTCCAGCCGTCATTGCCGGTGATGACGTTCGCCAGGCTATTGCCAGCGCCGTCATCGGCGTCCTCCAGCAGGGTCAGGTTCTCCACCTCGGCCGCGAGCGCATAAGCGGCGGCGCTGCTTTGGACGGTGTCCTTGCCTTCGCCGGCGATCTCCACGATATCGTCGCCATCCTCGTCGACGATGTAGACGTCGTTGCCGGCGCCACCGGTCATTGAGTTGGCGCCGGCATCGCCATCGAGTGTGTCATTGCCGGCGTCGCCTTCGAGCTTGTTGTCCTTGCCGTTGCCGGAGATCGCATTGGCGAGGGCGTTGCCGGTGCCTGTGATGGCATTTCCCGCCAACAGCAGATTTTCCACGTTGTCGGCGAGTTCGTGATTGACGCCGCTGAGCACCGTGTCGGTGCCCTGGCCGCCCATCTCCTGGACCACCGAACCGGAGAATTCGAGAGCGTAGAAATCATTGCCGGCGCCGCCGGCCAGCGTGTTCGTGCCGGCCTCGCCGCTGAGCGTGTCATTGCCGGCGCCGCCGATCAGGCTGTCATTGCCTGCGCCGCCCAGGAGCTGATCGTTGCCGGCGCCGCCATCGAGCGTGTCCCAATGGTCATGGCCGAACATGAGATCGTTGCCGGCGCCGCCAGCCATGCTGTCGTCGCCATCGAATTCCGCCGAGCACGTCGTTCAGCGCGGTGCCGGTCATGGTGTCGGCGGCATGGAAGACGGCTTCGAGGAATCCGTCGTCGTCGGCCGCATCCAGCGCGCCGAGCAGCGTGATGACTGGCAGGGATAGACCCGTAACTGTGAATTCGCTGCCGCCGGCGCTGACGCGGGTCCAGCTGGTGATGGTGCCGCCGGTCAGGACGCCGTCCGTGTAGATCAGATTGCCGGTGAACTGGTCATAGCTGGCGCCGCGCGTGATGCGATAGGTGGTGGCGTTGGCCACCGTGACGCTCCCGGCGCTAATTTCGGTGAAGCTGAAGCTATCGAGATTTGCCGCTTTGTTGCCGCCGACGAAAACAGCCATGACGCCCTCCAGATGCACCGGGGTTCGGTTCTGGCTCTTGGTCGGGCGGCGGATCGGGAAGGTTCAAATCAGGGCAGCCGGCCGCGGCGCCTAGGTCACGGCGGTCACAGGCGGCGCGTAACTGCTGGAAATCCCTGGAAGTCGGCTAGAGCTTAGCTGTCCTGGCGCGGCAGCCAGGGGACGCGGGAGAATTTCACGCCCTCGTCATTCAGTTCCTTGGCTTCGTCATCGCTGGTCTCGCCATAGATGTCGCGCCGTTCGGTCTCGCCGTAATGGATGCGCCGGGCCTCTTCGGCGAACTTGTCGCCGACATAGTCGCAATTGGCCTCGATCTTCGCGCGGAGTTCGGTGAGCTGCTGGCGGATCTCCGCATGTTCGGCGGCGACCGCCGGAACGCTGGCTTTTGCGGCCTTGCCGATGCGCGGCGCCATCGGCGCCTTCTCGACCTTGCGGCTGCCGCAGGAGGGACATGCCACAGCGCCCGCCTTGGCCTGCTTCTCGTAGGCGGCGTTGGTGGGGAACCAGGCCTCGAAGACATGGTTCCGGGCGCATCTGAGGTCGAACAGAATCATGGGCGGTCTACCTGCACACCATATTCTCGGACCGGATTCGTTAGGAGATTGCTAACGGGCCGCCGGTCTAGCACTCTGTTAACTTGAGTGCCAAAGCTTTGAAGTCAAGGAGTTTTCGGATAATGGCCGGCGAACCCCTGCCGCCCTCGCCCTGGGTTTTGCGCCATGCCGGGCTGGTTCCGGCCGGGCGGGCGGTCCTGGACCTGGCCTGCGGCAGTGGTCGCCACAGCCTGGTGTTTCTGGCCGGCGGGCACCCGGTGACGGCCGTGGACCGGGACCTGTCGGGCATCGCGGCGCTGGAGGACCGGCCCGGGCTGACCGCCCTGGAGGTCGATTTGGAGACCGGCGCGCCCTGGCCGTTCGGCGCCGGCAGCTTTGGCGGCGTGGTCGTCACCAACTACCTGCACCGGCCGATCCTGGCCGGCATCGTCGCCGCGGTGGAACCCGGCGGCGCCCTGATCTACGAAACCTTTGCAGCGGGGAACGAGGCTTTCGGCAAACCGACCAATCCGGATTTCCTGCTGCAGCCGGGCGAGCTGCTGGAGGCGGTGCGCGGCCGTCTGGAGGTGGTCGCCTATGAGCACCGGATCGTCAGCCAGCCCCGCCACGCGAAAATTCAGCGGCTTGCCGCCGTGCGGGCGTGATGCGATGATTTTCCCAGAACAGCTTGAGGATGCCCCTCCGTCACCCGATCTAGGCAGGCATCCGCCTTCCCAACCAACATAAAATTGCAGGAGGAAAAACCATGGCACTCCGTCTTGGCGATACCGCCCCGGATTTCGAGCAGGACTCCACCGAGGGCAAGATCAATTTTCACAAATGGCTCGGCGATAGCTGGGGCATCCTGTTCTCCCACCCCAAGGATTTCACGCCGGTCTGCACCACCGAGTTGGGCTACATGGCCAAGCTGAAGCCGGAGTTCGACAAGCGGAACACGAAGATCATCGGCCTCTCCGTCGATCCCGTGGGCAACCATTCGAAATGGGCCAAGGACATCGAGGAGACCCAGGGCCATGCGGTGAACTATCCGCTGATCGGCGACTCCGACCTGCGCGTCGCCAAGGCCTATGACATGCTGCCGGCCGAGGCGGGCAACAGCTCCGAAGGCCGCACCCCCGCCGACAACGCCACAGTGCGCTCGGTCTTCGTCATCGGCCCGGACAAGAAGGTGAAGGCGTCCCTCACCTATCCCATGAGCACCGGCCGCAATTTCGACGAAGTGCTACGCCTGCTGGATTCCTGCCAGCTCACGGCGAAGCACACCGTCGCCACGCCGGTGAACTGGAAGCAGGGCGAGGACGTGATCATCCCGCCGTCGGTCTCCGACGATGCGGCGAAGCAGAAATATCCGAACGGCTGGAAATCGCTGAAGCCCTACTTGCGGATCATTCCGCAGCCGCGAGGCTGAGACGGCGCAACCGGACTGGACAAGGAATGCGCGGCCGGCGGACGATTCCCGCCGGCCTAATCCTGCGCTTCCATCGACTTGATGAAATCCTCAAGCCGCTTGCCCGGCTCGTCGACGAACTTGCGATCGGACTCGGAGACGGTCGACACGCGATCCAGGCGGAAATTGCGGAAGTCGTTGCGGGACTTGCACCAGGCGCCGAGCGTCCAGACAGACCCCCAGAAATAGAGCGCCAGGGGCCGCACGCTGCGGTTCGAATTGGCGCCCTTGGCATCCACGTATTCGAGCACGAGCACCCGATGCTGGCCGATCGCCTGGCGGATCGTCTCCAGCGTCGCGCCGACGGCGGGATCGAAGCGGAAGCCCGGGGCGAACAGCCGCGTCTTTTCCATCTCGTCGCGGCGTCCCGCCGGCAGGGCGTTGGCAATCTTGACCAGCGCCGATCGGCCGGCATTTGCCAACTGCGGCGAGCCCCAGGCCTCGACGATGCGGGCCCCCGCCACCAGCGCTTCGACTTCATCGAAGGTGAACATCAGCGGGGGCAGGTCATAGCCGGGCCGCAGGCGGTAGCCGACGCCGGCCTCGCCATCGATGGGCACTCCGGAAAGCAGGAGATCCCGTACATCGCGATAAATCGTCCTCGGCGTGACTTCGAGCCATTCGGCAAGCTGGGCGGCCGTAGTGAGGCGCCGCGCCCGCAGATGCTGAACGATTTGGAACAGCCTGTCGGCGCGGCGCATCGATCTCGGCTCAGCTCATGGCCAGAAGGCCGGCGCGGTTGCCTTCGGAAAAGGCGCGCTTGGCGGCGATGGCGCTCATCCCAGGTTTCCTTCGGATGGAAGAACGGCGGCATGGGCGCCATTCTTACAGACCTGCTGCTGACAGCATCTTGTCAGCAATGATTGCGCCCGTCGCGAATTTTTCAGCCGCCGGCCGCCTTGCGCACGGGCACGGCCGGCAACTCCGGCCCGGTGAAAGGCCGGTCATGGCGCAGGGCGGGGACCATGTTCCGGGCCTCCGTCACCTTCGCCGGATCGATGTCGGCATAGATGATGCCGACATCCTCGCCGCCGTCGGCCAGCACCTCGCCCCAGGGCGCGACGATCAGCGAATGGCCGTAGGTCTTGCGGCCTTCCGCATGCTCGCCGCATTGCGCGGGGGCGAAGACATAGCAGCCGGTCTCGATCGCCCGCGCCCGCAGCAGCACATGCCAATGGGCCTGTCCGGTGGGTCGGGTGAAAGCGGCCGGCACGGTCAGGAAGCTGGCCCCCGCCTGCGCCAGGGCGCGGTAGAGATAGGCGAAGCGCACGTCATAACAAACTGTGAGGCCGACCCGGCCCCAGGGCAGATCGGCGGTCACGGCGCGTTCGCCCGGCCGGAAGGTGGCGGACTCGCGATAGGTCTCGCCGTTGGCCAGGTCCACGTCGAACATGTGAATCTTGTCATAGCGCGCGGCGATGCGCCCCTGGGGATCGAACAGGAAGGAGCGGTTGGCGCAGGTGTTGGCGTCCAGCTTTATCGAGAGCGAGCCGATCAGCAGCCAGACCTTGAGTTCGGCGGCGAGCGCCTGAAACGCGGGCACGCCCGGATGCTCGGCTTCCGGCTTTGCCCTCTCCAACTGCAGCGGCCGTTTCGGCTCGATCCAGCCGGTGTTCTCCGGCGTCAGGATGAATTGCGCACCGGCAGCTTTGGCCTCGCGGATCAGGCCGCTGGCCGCGGCGATGTTCGGCGCGAGATCGCGGCCGGCGTTGAGCTGGACGCAGGCGACCTTGAAGGCAGCGCTCATGACGCGGCCTGCAGCATCGGCGCCAGCTTGCCGTCGCGGTCCAGCGCATAGAGTTCGTCGCTGCCGCCCACATGCTGTCCATTGATGAAGATCTGCGGCACGGAGCGCCGGCCGCCCGCGCGATCGATCATTTCCTTGCGCTTGCTGCCATCCATCATGACATCGATCTCCGTGTAGCTTGCGCCCCGTTCCTGCAAGCAGCCGCTTGGCGCGGTGGCAATAGGGGCAGAACTGGGTGGTGTAAATCTCGACTTTCGCCATGGGCGGTCCGGACGCTGTGAAGCTCGCCCTTAATAGGTGGCATGGGTCCGGCGGTTTGTCACCGGGGCCGCCACGGGGCCTAGGCGGCCGGCCGCACCACCCGCGCCAGGGTTAACACGTCAACGGCTTGGGCGCCGCCGCGGCGGAGGGTGCGAGTGCAGGCGGCCGCCGTGGCGCCGGTGGTGAAGACATCGTCCACCAGCAGGATCCGCTGCCCCTTGAGCCTTGCCGCGTGGCGGGGATGGACCCGAAAGGCGCCGGTGACATTGCTCTCGCGGCCGGCGGCTCCCAGCCCGCCCTGGGATGGCGTGCGGCGGCGGCGGATCAGGAGATCCTGCACCGCCGGCTTGCCGGCCAGCCGCGCCAGTTCCCGGGTCAACAGGGCCGCTTGATTGTAGCGGCGCGCCAGCAGCCGGGACCAATGGAGGGGCACCGGCGCCAGGAGATCCGCATCCGCCAGCAGTTCGGCGCCGGCCCGTTTCAACCAGGCGGCGAAGGCGGGCGCGGAGCCGGTGCGGTCGGCATGCTTGAAGCGCAGGATCAGATCCTTGCTCGCCTCGTCATAGCGCAGCACGCTGCGGGCGCGGGCGAAGTCCGGGGGCTCGCGCATGCAGCCGCCGCAAATCGCGCCGTCGCCCTGATGGAACTCGAAGGGAAAGCCGCAACAGGCGCAGCAGGGCGGATCGATGAAGCTGAGCTTGGTCCAGCACGCGGGACACAGCGCACCCGCCGTATCGACAACAACGCCGCATTTCAGGCAGCGGGGCGGCAGGATCGCCGTCAGCAGCCCCTGGGCGGACCGGCGCAGCAGCGGGCGCATCTGGGCGAAGACCATGGCGCCCATCGGACCCGGCGCTCACGGACCTGTCAACGGGCGGCGGTTGCTTCGGCGCCGACAGTATCCCATATGGCAGAGGGTCGACTGGTATCTGCCGTTGCGGAGAAAGCCTGCATGACCCGTCCGCTTGCCCGCCGCACCGCCCTGCTCTCCGCCGGCACCGCGCTGCTGGCGGCTTCGCCGGCCGCCCGTGCCGCCGCCCTCATCCCGACGCCGGAGCAAACGCTCGGGCCGTTCTACCCGCCGGAGCTGCCGCTGGATCATGACAACGATCTGGTGCAGGTGACCGGCGCGGCCACCCAGGCGATCGGCCAAGTTACCCATGTCTTCGGCCGCGTGCTCGATCTCAACGGGCAACCGATCGCTGGCGCCAGGGTGGAGATCTGGCAATGCGACGCCAACGGCCGCTATCTCCATCCGCGCTCCGGCGGGATGGGACCGCTGCCTAGCGGCTTCCAGGGTTACGGCCAAACCGTCAGCGCCGCCGATGGCGCCTACCGTTTCCGCACCATCAGGCCGGTCGCCTATACCGGCCGCACGCCCCATATCCACTTCGCCATCAGCGGCGAGGGCTTCGAACTGGTGACGCAGATGTATGTCGCGGGCGAACCGCAGAACGAGCGGGACGGCGTGCTCAACCGCATCGATCCGGCGGCGCGCGCCGGCGTGATCGTGGCGTTGTCGCCGGATGACAGCATTGAGAGCGGCGCGCTGCGCGGTCAGTTCGACATCGTCATCAGCCGCAACGCCTGAGGTTTTCCGGCCGCCCTGGCCGTGGGATAGAAGGCGGGCCGGGAGCGCCCTGCTCCCGCTTCGCCTTTGTCCGGGAGTTGTCCGTGCGCGCCGCGATCTTCGAGAAGTTCAAAGCTCCCCTGGAAGTCCGCCAGGTTGCCGATCCGGCCTGCCCTGCCGACGGCGTGATCGTGCGCGTCAAAGCCTGCGGCGTCTGCCGGTCGGACTGGCATGCCTGGACCGGCGCGGATTCCGATGTCAGCGCGCCCCATGTTCCCGGCCATGAGTTTGCCGGCGCGGTCGAGGAAGTGGGCAAAGAGTGCCGGCGTTTCAAAGCCGGCGATCGGGTGACGGCACCGTTCATCCTCGCCTGCGGCGCCTGCCCCGATTGCCTGGGCGGCGACGCGACGGTCTGCAATCACCAGTTCGTCGTCGGCTTCTCGGGCTGGGGCGCTTTCGCCGAGCGTATTGCCGTTCCGCGGGCGGATTTCAATCTGGTGCCGCTGCCGGACGCGATGGATTTCGTCGAGGCCGCAGGCATGGGCTGCCGGGTCACCACGTCGTTCCGCGCTTTGGTGGACCGCGCGAAGCTGCAGCCGGGCGAATGGCTGGCGGTGCATGGCTGCGGCGGCGTCGGCCTGTCGGCGGTGATGATCGGCGCCGCCCTCGGCGCGCAGGTGCTGGCCATCGACGTGAATGAAGAAGCGCATCCACCTGGCCGCATCCCTGGGCGCGGACAAGGCGATCACTGTCAAGGGCGGGGATGATGCGAATGACGTCGGTGAATTGATTCGCGAAGAGACAGGCGGCGGCGCCCATGTATCGGTGGATGCGCTGGGCATCACCGAGACCTTCCACAATTCTATCCGTGGCCTGCGCAAGCTGGGGCGCCATGTGCAGATCGGCATGCCGCTGGGCCGCCATGCCGAGCCGACTGTCCCGCTGCTGGAACTCGTCTATTCGCGGCAGATATCGATTATGGGCACGCGTGGATTCGCCGCCAGCCGCTTTCCGGCGCTGTTCGGCATGATCTCCAGCCTGCGAATCCAGCCGTCGCGACTGGTGACCCACCGAATTTCGCTCGAAGAAGCGGGTGCGGCGATCGCGGCCATGAACGGTTATACCGGCAGCGGCATCACCGTCATCGACCGGTTCTAGAACTCCGCCGCCATGACCGACTCGATGAACATCTTCGACCGGCGGCTCTCGCGGCTGCATCGCGACCGCGCGGCTGCGGGTCTGGCGCAGCATGATTTCCTGCTGCGGGAAATCGCCGGACGGCTCGCGGAACGGCTGGACCTGGTCAACAAGAGCTTCCCCTTGGCGCTCGATCTCGGCTGCCATGGCGGCGAGATGGCGGCGGCGATCGAGGGGCGCAAGGGCATCGAGCTGCTGGTGCAATGCGACAGCTCCATCGCCATGACGCGGCAGGCGGCGCGCAATGGAAAGCCGAGCCTTACGGCAGCCGAGGATTTCCTGCCCTTCGCGCCGGAATCCTTCGATCTCGCGGTCAGCAATCTCAGCCTGCATTGGGTGAACGATCTGCCAGGCTGCCTGTTGCAGATCCGGCAAGCGCTGAAGCCCGACGGGCTGTTCCTGGGGGCGCTGCTCGGCGGCGCCACGCTGCAAGAACTGCGCGACGTGCTGATGGAGGCGGAGCTGGCCGTCCATGGCGGCGCCGGTCCGCGGGTCTCGCCTTTTGTCGATCTCAGGGATGCGGGCGGCCTGTTGCAGCGCGCCGGGTTTGCCCTGCCGGTGGCTGATTCCGACAAGCTGACCGTGACCTATGCGGACCTGCCGGCGCTGCTGCGCGATCTCAGGGGCATGGGTGAGACCAACGCGTTGCTGGCCCGCCCCCGCAAGCTATTGACCCGGGCAACGCTGGCCCAGGCCGACGAACTCTATCGCCGCCGTCATACCGACAGCGAGGGACGGCTGATGGCGACGTTCCAGGTGATCTATCTGACGGGATGGGCGCCCCATGAGGGGCAGCAGAAGGCGCTGCGTCCGGGCAGCGCCAAGTCCAGGCTCGCCGATGCGCTCGGCGCTCTGGAGATCAAGGCCGGCGACAAGACAGGGCCGGCCTGATCGGCGCTAGCCGCGTTGGTGCCGCAAATGCCGCAGACGGTCGCGGCGCAGCCGTGCGTGATCCACTTCGCTGACCACCCCCAGGCTGACCACGGGCGAGAACGGCCCGATGGCGGCACCCAGGGATTCGTTGGTGATGGAGGCGATCATGCGCGCGGCGAAATTGTTGGCGCGCTCCAGAAAGGCCTGCCAGCTTTCCTCGCGGGTCTTTGATTCGACTTCCCAGCCATGCACCAGGGTGCGGCCGGCCGTCCTCGTCGGCGTGATTGACCATCCAGATATCGCCGCGCAGCACCGCGCACCATTGGCTGTCGAAGTAGCCGGTCAGCCGCAGGGCCTCTTCCGGCGAGACCATGCAGGGGGCGTCATCGCCCTGTCCGCCGTCTTCGCGATTGGAAGCCAGAAAATGCCGTGTGAGTTTTTTCTTCGCCGCACTCATTTTACATCCCCATCATCGTCAAGCTTTCATGGGCCTGTCACGGTTAATAGATCATGAAGAGATCGGCGGTCGATGTGAGCGCAATCACAAGAAACTCCAGGAAGCGCCAGAAAAGGCGGCAAAAAATGTGAGCGGCATCACATATCGGCGAAACAACGCCGCCGGAGACAAAATCGGCGGCGCCTACAGGAAATCGCGAATCATCGCCACCAGCGGCTTGTCCGCCGGCGGCATCGGATACCCAGCCAGACGCTGCGGCATCACCCATACCGTCTCCTGCCCTTCCTGCGGCGTGACAATTCCGTTCCAGCGGCGGCAGACATAGAGCGGCATCAGCAGATGGAATTTCTCGTAGCGATGGGACGCGAAGGTGAAGGGCGCGAGACAAGCTTCCGTCACGTCGATTGCCAGCTCTTCCTTCAATTCGCGAATCAGTGCGGCTTCCGGCGTTTCGCCGCCATGGATCTTGCCGCCGGGAAACTCCCACAAGCCGGCCATCTGTTTTCCCGGCGGACGCCGCGCCAGCAGCACGCGCCCATCGGCATCGATCAACGCCACCGCGGCGACCAGCGAGCGTCGGCAGCGGCGCCGAAGCGCCGGCCTGCATCCGTTCCCAGGTCGCGCGATCGAGTTCGCGGAGCTCGACAAACATGTCGCCGCCGCGCGCCGGCGCCGGCCGGATCTCGCTTCGCCGACTTGCGGAAGCCGGCTTTCTCCTGCACGCGGATCGAGCCGGTATTGGCCGGCATCGCGGCGGAGGTCAGCTTGCCGAGCGCCAGCGTCTTGAAGGCATGCGCGACATAGGCTTGCAGCGCCTCGGTCGCATAGCCCCTGCCCCACATCGGCTTGGCCGACCCAATAGCCGAATTCGCCGCTGCGGCCGTCCTCGTCGAGCCGGATGCCGATGCAGCCGATCACCCGGTCCTGTCCGCGTTCGGTGATGCCCAGCACCATTTCCGGGCCGTGCCGGCAGACCGGCAATCCAGGCTTCGGCGGCGCCCGCCGGATAGGGATGGGGAATGGAGGAAGTCCAGCGCGCGACGTCCCAGTCGCCGACATGGCGCTCGATCTCGGTCGGCATCATCGGTCGTCAACGGCCGCAGGATCAGCCGCGGCGTTTGCAGCGTGGGAGTTTTCATGTCCGGAAGATCGCTTGCCGGCGTTGCCTGCGCAAGCCGGCCGCGGCTAGCTGCGGTAGCTGCCGTTGATGTCGATATAGCCGTGGGTCAGATCGCAGGACCAGACGCGGGCGCGGCCCTTGCCGACGCCGACATCGAAGGCGATGGCGATCTCGCTGCCCCTTCATATGCTGCACCACGGGCGTCTCGTCATAGCCGGCGCGGCGCTGGCCTTTCTCGGCGATGGTGACGCCGCCGATGGCGATCTTCAGCCGGTCGCGGTTGGCCTTCTCGCCGGCCTTGCCGATGGCCATGACGATGCGGCCCCAATTTGCGTCCTCACCGGCGATCGCCGTCTTCACCAGCGGCGAATTGGCGACGGCGAGGCCGATGCGCCGGGCCGCAGCATCCGAAGCCGCGCCGGAGACGTCGATGGTGATGAATTTGCTGGCGCCCTCGCCGTCGCGCGCCACCTGGCAGGCGAGATCCTCCAGCAGGTCGTTCAGCTTGGCGCGGAAATCCTTCAGCCGCTTGTCCGCCGCCGAGCGCACCGGCTTATGGCCGGCCTTGCCCGTTGCGAACAAGCAGCAGCGTGTCGCTGGTCGAGGTGTCGCCGTCGACGGTAATGCAGTTGAAGGATCGGTCGTTGCCCTCGCGCAGCAGCCGCTGCAGCAGATTGGCCGGGAATGGCCGCATCGGTGGCGACGAATGCCAGCATGGTCGCCATGTCGGGCATGATCATGCCCGAGCCCTTGCAGATGCCGTTGATGGTGACGGGCACGCCGTCGATCTTCGCCGTGCGGGTTGCCGCCTTGACGAAGGTATCCGTGGTCATGATCGCCGCGGCGGCCGCCGCCCAGCGGTCGGCCTGCAGGTCGGCAATGACGGCATCGAGATTGCTGGTGATCCTCTCGTCCGGCAGCGGCTCGCCGATGACGCCGGTGGAGGCGACGAAGATCTCCTTCGCCGAGGCGCCCAGCTTTGCCGCCGTGGCCTTCACCGTGCGATCCACCGAAGCCTTGCCCAGCTTGCCGGTGAAGGCGTTGGCGTTGCCGGCATTGATGACGATCGCCCGCGCCTTGCCGCCCTTGAGATTGGCGCGGCAGCGATCCACCGGCGCGGAGGCGGTCAGCGAGCGGGTGAACACGCCGGCCACGGTCGTGCCCTTATCGAAGGCGATGACGCAGAGATCGGTGCGGTCCTTGTAGCGGATGCCGCAGGCGCGGGTCGCCAGGCGCACGCCGGCGATCGGCGGCAGGACAGGCTGTTGCGCGGGCGCGAGCGGCGAGCGTGGCGGCATGGATGGAAATCCCTGGTGGCGGACGGACGATCGATGGCGGCGACTACTGTTGTGTCGGCTCCCCGGTGCCGGAGGCAGGCGCGACCGGCGTACCGTCGGGATTGAATTTCTCCACCGTCGCCGACTTGCGCAGGCCATCGACATAGGCGGTGACCACCTCGTTGCTCAGGATCTGCTCGATGGTGCTGCGCGCTTCCTCCATTGTCGGCGGCTGCTTGTCGCGCTTGTCGTCGACAATGATGATGTGCCAGCCGAACTGGCTCTTCACCGGCGCCTTGGTGTACTGGCCCTTCTCCAGCTTGAAGGCGGCCTCGGAGAATTCGGGCACCATCTGGCCGGCGACGAAATAGCCGAGATCGCCGCCCTTCGGACCGGAACCCGGGTCCTTCGACTTCTCCTTGGCGATGGCCGAGAAATCGGCGGCGCCGTCGAGCTGCACGATGATCGCCTTCGCGTCCTCTTCCGTCTCCACCAGGATATGCCGCGCCTTCACTTCCTGCTGCTTGGGCAGGGCGGCGACGAATTGGTCGTAGCGCGCCTTGATCGCGGCGTCGTTCATCTTCTCCTTCAGCAGGCGATCCAGCACCGCCTGCCGGATGATGTTCTCGGTGATCTCCGCGATCTGCGCCTTGACCGCCGGCTCCTCCGCCAGCTTCTGCTCGGCGCCGGCCTCGGAAATAAGCTGCAGATCGATCTGCCGGTCGATCAGCGCCGGGAAGACCTGATTGATCTGGCTCTGGTACTCGGCCGGCAGCTGCTTTGCCGCTTCGATGACGTCGGCACGGGTGATCTTCTTGCCGTTGACGATGGCGACCACGGTCTCCGGCGGCGGCTCGGGGGCCGGTGCCTGCGCGGCCGGCTGTTCCGTGGCCGGGGGCGTTGCCGGCTGTTCAGTCGCAGGCGGCGGCGGTTCGGTGGTCTGGTCCTGCGCCAGGACCGGCGCGGGATCCATCCAGAAGCCAAAGCCGCCGAGGGCAATCGCGAGCGGGAAAATCTGTCTGAGGTTCATGCGTTCTCGCTGGCTGGAGGCCGCGCGCCGGTGGCGCCAGCGGCCGATGCGGGGAAGAGCGCGGCCATCATGCACAGGCGACTATCGGGGACAAGGGCCGATGTAACCCGCGGCAAGCGGCCCGTCTCGGACCGCGAATTTCGCCGGAGATACCGGGAAATCGGAATATAGTTGAAATACTTGGCTGCGGCGGTCCGGTCGTTGACAGCCTATGGTGCCGCGCCTATCTGTCAGTCGGTCTCCTCGCCAGGACAAGGCCCCGGCGGGCCTTTGTATTCTGCGGAAATCGCGCCTCAAATCCTTAATCAGGCTGGTTTGAATGTTTGCTTCTGTTGCCAAGCGGCTATTCGGGTCGGCCAACGACCGTTTCATCAAGAGTCTCGACAAAACGGTCAATGAGATCAACGAGTTGGAGCCGTCCCTGGTGGCGCTCTCCGACGACGAATTGAAGGCGCGGACCGGCTGGCTGAAGGGCCGGCTGACGGCCGGCGAGACTCTGGATGATCTGCTGCCCGACGCCTTTGCGACAGTCCGCGAGGCGGCGAAGCGCACCCTGGGCCAGCGCCATTTCGACGTGCAGCTCAAGGGCGGCGTCGTGCTCCACCGCGGCATGATCTCGGAGATGAAGACCGGCGAAGGCAAGACGCTGGTGGCGACCCTGCCGGTTTATCTCAACGCCCTCGAGGGCACCGGCGTGCATGTGGTGACGGTGAACGACTACCTGGCCCGCCGCGACGCCGAATGGATGGGTCAGATCTACCGCTTCCTCGGCATGAGCGTCGGCGTGATCGTCCCCAACCTGATGGACCCGGATCGCCGCGCCGCCTATGCCGCCGACATCACCTACGCCACCAACAACGAACTCGGCTTCGACTATCTGCGCGACAACATGAAATCGCGCACCGAGGAGATGGTGCACCGTCCCTTCAACTTCGCCATCGTCGACGAAGTGGACAGCATCCTGGTGGACGAGGCGCGCACGCCCCTGATCATCTCCGGCATGTCCGAGGATTCCTCGGCGCTCTATGTCTCGATTGACAAGTTCATTCCCCATCTGATCGAAGGCGACTACGAGAAGGATGAGAAGGGACGCCAGGTGACCCTGACCGATCAGGGCACCGAGCATGTGGAAGCGCTGCTGCGCACCGCCAATCTGCTGAAGGGCAATAGCCTCTACGATCTGCAGAACATCAGCCTGGTGCATCACATCAACCAGGCGCTGCGCGCCCACAAGATGTACCGACGCGACACCGACTACATCGTCAAGGCCGACCCCAAGGACAATATCGAGAAGGTCTTCATCGTCGACGAGTTCACCGGCCGCGTGATGGAAGGCCGCCGCTGGTCGGAAGGGCTGCATCAGGCCGTCGAGGCGAAGGAAGGCGTGCCGATCCAGCGCGAGTCCCAGACCGTCGCCTCCATCACCTTCCAGAATTATTTCCGCATGTATCCGAAGCTGGCCGGCATGACCGGCACGGCGATGACGGAAGCCTCGGAGTTCGCCGACATCTACAGCCTGGAAGTGATCGAGATTCCGACCAACGTGCCCTGCATCCGCAAGGATGCGGAGGATGAGGTCTATCGCTCGGCGCGCGAGAAGAACAAGGCGATCATCGGGCTGATCGAGGAATGCCGGGCGCGCAAGCAGCCGGTGCTGGTCGGCACGGTCAGCATCGAGAAGTCCGAAACGCTGGGCGCGCTGCTGAAGGAACACAAGATCCCCCATCAGGTGCTGAACGCCCGCTATCATGAGCAGGAAGCCTTCATCATCGCCCAGGCCGGCTCGCCGGGCGCGGTGACGATCGCCACCAACATGGCCGGCCGCGGCACCGACATCCAGCTCGGCGGCAATGTCGACATGCGCATCCGCCAGGAGCTGGAAGGCATCGACGATCCGGGCGAGCGCGAGCGCAAGACAGCAGCGATCCGCAGCGACGTGCAGAACCTGAAGCAGATCGCGCTGGATGCCGGCGGCTTGTTCGTCATCGGCACTGAGCGCCATGAGAGCCGGCGCATCGACAACCAGCTCCGCGGCCGTTCCGGCCGTCAGGGCGATCCCGGCGCCTCGCGCTTCTTCCTGTCGCTGGAAGACGATCTCATGCGCATCTTCGGCAGCGAGCGCATGGACACCATGCTGAAGCGGCTGGGGCTGAAGGAAGACGAGGCCATCACCCATTCCTGGGTGACGAAGGCGCTGGAAAAGGCGCAGCAGAAGGTCGAGGCGCGCAACTTCGAGATCCGCAAGAACCTGCTGAAGTACGACGACGTCATGAATGACCAGCGCAAGGTCATCTATGAACAGCGCCGCGACCTGATGCAGACGCCGGATGTGTCGGAGACCGTCACCACCATGCGCCAAGAGGTGATCGGCGATCTGATGGCGAAATTCATTCCGCCCAACAGCTATTCCGAGCAGTGGGACACCAAGGGCCTGCATGAGGAAACGCTGCGGCTGCTCAATCTGGATCTGCCGATTCCCGATTGGGCCAAGGAAGAGGGCATCGACGACGACGTCATCCTCGAGCGCATCACCAAGGCCTCCGACGCCAAGATGGCGGACAAGGATGAGCGCTTCCGGCCGGAAGTCATGCGCATGGTCGAGAAGAGCGTGCTGCTGCAGATCCTGGACCAGAATTGGAAGGACCATCTGCAGGCGCTGGAATATCTGCGCCACGGCATCGGCCTGCGCGCCTATGCGTCGCGCGATGTGTTGAGCGAGTACAAGCGCGAAGCCTTCGAGATGTTCGCGGGCATGCTGAACCGGCTGCGCGAAACCGTCACCCAGTTCATGAGCCATGTGGAAGTGCGGGTGCAGCGGCCGGAGGATCTGCCGGCGCAGGCGCCCCAGCGCGTCCGGGCCAGCCATCCGGAACCGGCGAGCGCGATGGCGGCTGCGGGGCCTGGGCCGGTTGCGATGCCGGCCGCGGCCGCCGCGGCGCAATCGGCTCAGATGGGCCGCGGCCTGATCAACCCCGACGATCCCGCCACCTGGACCAACGTGAACCGCAACGCGGCCTGCCCCTGCGGTTCCGGCAAGAAATATAAATATTGCCACGGCAAGGCGTAGGGGTGGATTGCTTGACGACTGGCTGTCGGTCTTCGTAGGGGCGACCTGCGGTCGCCCTGACCGTCATGCGGCGTCACAAGGGCGACCGCAGGTCGCCCCTACAAGGTTTGCGATGCGTTACGCGCGGGCCGCGACGCCTACGCCAGCCCCTTGCGTCCCATGCTGAGGAACTTGCTGCGGCGATCGGCGCGGTAGTCGCGCACATTGCCGCCGGTGAGGCTGCCTAGCGCCCGCTCCAGCGCGTCGCCCAGCGCATTTATCGCATCGGCCTTGCCGCGATGCGCGCCGCCCAGCGGCTCCGGCACCACCTGGTCGATGATGCCCAGACCGGCCAGATCCTGGGCCGTCAGTTTCAAGGCCTCGGCCGCGGCTTCCTTGCCCTCATCGCGATTGCGCCAGAGGATCGCCGCGCAGCCTTCGGGCGAGATCACGGAATAGACGGCGTGCTCGAGCATCAGCACGCGGTTGGCGGCGGCGAGCGCGATGGCGCCGCCGGAGCCGCCTTCGCCGATGATCGCGGCAATGGAGGGAATGCGGACCTTCAGGCAGACCTCGATGCTGCGGGCGATGGCTTCGGCCTGGCCGCGCGCCTCGGCCTCGACGCCGGGATAGGCGCCCGGCGTATCGACAAAGACCAGCAGCGGCAGGTTGAATCGGTCGGCCACTTCCATCAGCCGCTGCGCCTTGCGATAGCCCTCGGGCTTGGCCATGCCCCAGTTGTGCTGCATGCGGGTCGTCGCCGTGCCCTTCTCATGACCCAGGAGGAGGACAGACCGGCCGCGGAAACGCCCGAGCCCGCCCTGGATGGCGCGGTCGTCGGCATAGAGGCGGTCGCCGGCCAGCGGCGTATAATCCTC
Organism: uncultured Alphaproteobacteria bacterium; assembly: GCA_963851215.1. Classification (GTDB taxonomy): domain Bacteria; phylum Pseudomonadota; class Alphaproteobacteria; order Dongiales; family Dongiaceae; genus DATKFM01. The sequence continues at coordinate 171,646 of CAWKOG010000015.1, read as the reverse complement.
GATCAGGGCAGCGACATAGTCGCTGAAATGCGGCCGGTCCACATGGCGGGCGACCAGCGTCTTCTGCCAGGGGCTGAGCTTGCCGTAGATCTGCCGCAGCAGCTTGTCGGCCTTCTGCTGCAGCCGCGCCACCTCTTCGGCGATGTTGAGGTCGCCGGCATTGGGCAGATGGCGCAGCTCTTCGATCTTGCCTTCAAGCTCGGCGATCGGCTGCTCGAAATCGAGATAGGTGGGCATTCCCCTCTATGCTTTCTGCGCCGCCACCGGCGCGACCGCCCGGCTGCCGCCTAGCGCGCGCTGCCGGCGATCTGATCGGCCTTCTTGACCAGCACTTCGGCCTGGCGGATCGAGGCATAATCGATCAGGCGGCCGTCGAGCGACACCGCGCCCTTGCCGGCTTTCGCCGCTTCGTCCATGGCGACGATGATGCGCCGCGCCCGCGTCACCTCGGCCTCGCTGGGGCTGAAGACCTCGTTGGCCAGGGCCACTTGCGACGGATGGATCGCCCATTTGCCTTCGCAGCCCAGCACCGCCGCGCGGCCGCCGCCGGCGCGATAGCCCTCGGCATCGGAGAAGTCGCCGAACGGCCCGTCCACCGGGCGCAGGCCATTGGCGCGGGCCGCCACCACCATGCGGGCGATGGCGTAGTGCCACATATCGCCCCAATGGACGGCGCGGTCGCCCTTGTCGCTCTTGTCGGTGAGGACCGAATAGTCCTTGTTCGCGCCGCCGATATTGGTTGTGCGCGCCCGGGTCGACGCCGCGAAGTCGGCGACGCCGAAATGCAGCGACTCGTTGCGCCGGCTGGCGGCGGCAATCTCATGCACGTTCTGCATGCCGAGCGCCGTCTCGATGATCATCTCGAAGCCGATCCGCTTCTTGCGGCCCTTGGCGGTTTCTGCCTGAGTGACCAGCATGTCCACGGCATAGACATCGGAGGCGGTGCCCACCTTCGGGATCATGATCAGGTCGAGCCGCTCGCTGGCCTGCTCCAGCACATCGACCACATCCCGGTACATGTAATGGGTGTCCAGGCCATTGATGCGCACCGACAGCACCTTGCTGCCCCAGTCGATATCGCCGATGGCCGCGATGACGTTCTTGCGCGCCTGCACCTTGTCGTCGGGCGCGACCGCGTCCTCCAGGTCGAGGAACACCACGTCGGCGACGGATTTGGCGGCTTTTTCGAATAATTGCGGCTGGCTGCCGGGGACCGCCAATTCGCTGCGGTTGAGCCGCGCCGGCGCCTGTTCCACGACCTTGAAGCTCATGCTGCCCTCGAAAAGTGTTTGAGAAGACTTGGATTCAGGCAATCCGGCCGGGACCCGCTCACAAGGGCCGGTCCGCGCCGCCTTGATGCCAATCGCGGCCCAAGCTGTCAATCTATGGGGGCTGTCAATTGCCGGGGGCTGTCAATCGGCGGGGTTATTCCGGGTCCTGGCGCCGCGGCCGGGCCAGGGGATGGTGGGTATTGACCAGGGTCTTGAGCCGTTCCCCCGCTACATGGGTGTAGATCTGGGTGGTGGCGATGTCGGCATGGCCCAGCATCTGCTGCACGCTGCGCAGGTCCGCGCCATTGTCCAGGAGATGGGTGGCGAAGGCGTGGCGCAGCACATGGGGCGAAACCCGGCGCGGATCGATGTCAGCCGCCAGGCAGATCGCTTTCAGCAGCTGGGCGAAGCGGTGGCGGGTCAGATGCCCGCTCTTGCCCCGCGACGGGAATAGCCAGGGCGAAGTGCCGCCGCCGGCGCGGGCCTTGGCCAGCCAGACGGCGCGCACCGGCAGCCAGCAGGCGATCGCCTGCCGCGCTCCGTCGTTCAGCGGGATCATCCGTTCCTTGCCGCCCTTGCCGCGGACGATCAGCACGCGCTGATCGCGCATCACGGCGGCCACGGGCATGCCGACCAGCTCCGACACCCGCAGTCCGGTGGCGTAGAGCAGCTCCAGCAGCGCCAGGGCGCGCAGGCCGTCATCGCCCGGCAGCGCGCGGGCGGCGGACAGCAGCCGCGCCACTTCCTCCTCGCTGAGCAGCTTGGGCAGCGCCTTGGGTTGCCGCGGCGCATCGACGGTTCCCAGCGGATCGTCGGTTCGCAAACCCTCGCCGATCAGGAATTTGTAGAACTGCCGCAAGGCCGAGAGCCGGCGCGCGGCCGTGCGCGGCGCCATGCCCGCCTGATCCAGGCGCTGCAGATAGGCGCGCACCAGCGCCGCATCCGCGTCGGCCAGGGAGCGGTCGCGCCGCCCGAGAAAGCCGGCGAAGTCATTGAGGTCGCGGCGATAGGCGTCGATGGTGTTCGCCGCCGATTGCCGCTCGGCCATCAGCATCTCGAAGAAGCGCTCGAGAAGGCGGTCGGCGGGCGCCATCGGTCCTGTGATCTGCATGTCCTGTTTGATCGCTTTCATGATTACAGGCCGTTGGCGATCGCCGCTTCGACGGCGATGCGGCGGGCGTCCTTCTCCAGACCCACACGGCGCAATCCGGCCAGGGCGCGCAGCAGCCACAGCGGCTCCGCCGTCGCCAGGTCGCGCAAGCCCACCAGCGCCAGCAATCCGGTTTCGCCTTGCATGCCCTTGGCCGAAACATCGCCGAGATCGAGCCAGAGATTGAGATTCTCCTTCGGCAATTTCGGCGCGCCGCCATCGCCTGAATCCGCGATGGCGCCATCCGCGGAATCCGGCAGCGAGTCATCGAAGGCGGAGAAGATCGCCTGCAGCCGTTCGACGCTGTCGGGGCTGGCATTGACCTGTCCCTGCGCCAGGAAGGACCCTATCACCGGCACCGACTCATAGCCGCCGGCAAGATAATCCAGCGCCAGCAGCGATGGCAGCATGATCGCCGAATTGGTATCGACCGAGCCTTCGCCGTAGTTCTGGTCGCCCTGGGTCAATCCGATCCAGGCGCGGGCCTGCTCGAATTCACCGAGGGCGAACAGATAATGCGCCGCTTCCGGCGCATACCAGGACAGTTCCGGCGCCGGCGGCAGGTCCATCAGGAAGGGGGCAAAGACCTGCAGCCGCCAATTGTCGTTGTCGGCCCAGCCGGTGGGACCCAGCGCCACCTGCAGGATCGAGGCGCGCACCTGTGGCACGGGCGCTGCCGCGACGGCCTGATACAAGACGGCGCGGTCCCGGGCGCTGGCGCCGGTTTCCGGCAGCCCCGCCGCGCCCTGCAGATCCTCCGGTTTGAATGTCTGGGCAGCATAGGCGTCGCGCACCACCTGGGCCGCGAGCGCGCCTTGCGAGGCGGCGGCTTCCGCGGCTGATAATCGCAACTCCGGATCGATCCGCGTATCCATCGCCAGCGATGTCACCGCCTCGATCGAGGCGAGATCGAAGGCGCTATCAGGCAGCGGTTCCTGCGCCTCGTGATACATGGCGATGCGGGCGGGCGTGAGTTCGTGCGGCGCGGGAATCTTCACCTCGGGATTGCCGGCAAGGCGGTCCATGATCGCTGCGAAGAACGGATCGGTTGCGCCTTCCTCGCGCAGCAGGTCCAGGCCGAACTGTGCATCGCTCTGCAGGCCGCCGCGCCATTGGCAGAACACCCGCTGCTGTTGAAACTCCCTGTTGATCCCGAACGACGCGGCGGGCTGCAACAGCGCCGCACAGGCGCCATCCACATCCAGGGATTGCCAGGAGAGATCCACGAGAACCTGCGATGCCGTGCCATCCATCGCCCGCGCCGGCGCCGTGCGCAGCAATTGCAGCGCGTCCTGCAGAAAACCCATCTCGGCCAGGATGCGGGCGCGCAGCGCCAGGATGTTGACGCCAGTGCCCTGGCCCGGCGGCGGACTAGCATTGGTCAGCAACAAAGTCCGCATCAAAGACGCCAGCGCCGGCGAATGATGCAGCGGCAGCCGCGCCAGCAGACGCTCGATCTTGCCCCGGCTGCTGCCGCGCCATAGCGAGGGCTGCAGCCCGCCATTCTGCGGCGTCAGCGGACCGGCAAAATCACCGCCGACCTCATCGAGGGTTTCCATTTCGAAACCCTGGGGCGCGTCAGAGGATGTACCGGCCGGCGCGTCCTCACCGGTTTGTGTTGCCGGTTCGGTCATTGGCAGGAGATTGACCGGGTCGCTCTGGCCGAGCAGCGTCTGGGCGGCGGCCCCGGGCGCCGTCGCCAGTACCGCCGCAGCCGTCAATCCTAGGACGGACGTCCGCAGCCAGACCTCCGCGCGGCAGCCACTACTGGCTGAACCGGTCATTGGGGACGGTTTTCTCGATGGTCGATGTCGGCGGCGATACCTCCCAAAAGGCGAGGACGCCGAACCCCACGACGACGACGATCAGGCAGAGGGTGAAAAAGCCGAGAACCAGCCGCCTCATCGCGCGCCGGCTCCCGCGAAAACGCGGCCCTGCCGCGCCCATGAATCAATTGTAAGGGATTGCAACTCTGTCATTTTCTCAGCTTAGGTCTTGACTGTGGCGATAATGCGGCACTCTATCGGGCAGCGTGAATCCTGACAACGCAAGCCCGGGCCGGTGGCGATACCGGCGACTTTGAATCAGCACTTTGAATCAGCCCATGGCCGACACTGCAATCCTCAAGCTGCCGAAGACTGTCGTCCTGGTCGGTCTGATGGGCGTCGGCAAGACCGCCATCGGCAAGCGCCTGTCGCAGCGGCTGGAGCTGGGCTTCGTCGATGCCGACAAGGAGATCGAGGCGGCCGCCGGCTGCTCCATCGCCGAGATCTTCGAGCGCCATGGCGAGCAAAGCTTCCGCGACGGCGAGCGGCGGGTGATCCTGCGGCTGCTGGAGAATCCGATCCATGTGCTGTCCACCGGCGGCGGCGCTTTCATGGATCCGGAGACCCGGGTGCGCATTGCCGAGCGCGGCATTTCCATCTGGCTGCGCGCCGAACTCGAACTGATGCTGAAGCGCGTGTCCCGCCGCAACGACCGGCCGCTGCTGCAGGTGGCCGATCCCCGCGCCAAGCTGCAGGAACTGATTGCGCTGCGCTATCCCACCTATGCTCTGGCCGACATCACCGTCGACAGCGTGGATGCGCCGCCGGAAGTGACGGTCGAACGTGTGTATGAGGCTCTGACCGAGTATCTCAGCAAGCCGGAGCGGAAGGCATCGTGACCGAGACGGAAAAGCTGACTGTCGCGCTAGGCGCGCGCAGCTACGATATCCATGTCGGTCGCGGGCTTTTGGCGCAGGCCGCAGGCTATTTGCGCCCGCTGCTCAAGCAGCCGAAGGTCACCATCGTCACCGACGAGCCGGTGGCGCGCCTGCATCTGCCGGTGTTGACGCGCGCGCTGGACCAGGGCGGCATCGCTCATCGCGAGATCGTCCTGCCATCAGGCGAGCAGACCAAAAGCTTCCAATATCTGGAGCAGCTGATGGACCGGCTGCTGGCGGAGAAGCCGGAGCGCAGCACCATGCTGGTCGCGCTCGGCGGCGGCGTCATCGGCGATCTCACCGGCTTTGCCGCCAGCATCCTCTTGCGCGGTGTCGATTTCTTACAGATCCCCACCACGCTGCTGGCGCAGGTGGACAGCTCCGTCGGCGGCAAGACCGCCATCGACACGCGCTGGGGCAAGAATCTGGTGGGCAGCTTCCACCAGCCGCGGCTGGTGCTGGCGGATACCGGCGTGCTGGATTCGCTGCCGCGCCGCGAACTGCTGGCCGGCTATGCCGAGGTGGCGAAGTACGGGCTGATTAACGATGCGTCCTTCTTCGCCTGGCTCGAGGAACATGGGCCGGCCGTCATCGATGGCGACAATGCCGCGCGGCAGCGGGCGGTGCGTGTCAGCTGCGCCGCCAAGGCCGCCATCGTCGCCGAGGATGAGCGGGAGGCCGGTGCCCGGGCGCTGTTGAATCTGGGCCACACCTTCGGCCATGCGCTGGAGCTGGAATGCGGCTATGGCAGCGACCTGCTCCATGGCGAAGCCGTGGCCATCGGCATGGTCATGGCCTTCGATCTCTCCGCGCAGCTCGGCCTCTGCCCGCCGGAAGATGCGGCGCGGGTCGAACGGCATCTCGCTGCCATCGGCCTGCCCACCCGCCCGACGGCAATCGGCGGCCGCGTCTGGGATGCGGACCGGCTGATCGAGAATATGCAGCATGACAAAAAGCTGAGCGGCGGCCGCCTCAACTTCATCCTGGCGCGCGGCATCGGCCGCGCCTTCATCGCCAAGGACGTGAACACCGCCGACGTCAAGGCCCTGCTCATCGAAGCCGCGGCCGCCTGACCTCCAACGACCGAGATTGGGAGTTTAATCAATGCCCCTGTCCGCGCCCGTGCCCCGCGAGCATCTGCACACGCGCCGCTATGATTTCCGCGGCTATCACCGCCAGGACGGCCTCTGGGACATCGAAGGCAACATGACCGACGTGAAGACCTATGGCTTCCCCAACGACTGGCGCGGCGAGATCAAGGCGGGCGAACCGATCCACGACATGTGGCTGCGCCTGACCATCGACGACAATCTGCTGATCCACGACATCGAGGTCGCCACCGCCGCCAGTCCGTTCCAGATATGCGGCGACATCACCGCGAAGTATGCGGCGATGAAGGGCCAGCGCATCGGGCCGGGCTGGAGCAAGCGGGTGAAGGATGCCTTCGGCGGTCCCAGCGGCTGCACCCACCAGACCGAGATGCTTGTGGCCATCGCCACCGTCGCCTATCAGACCGTCTTCGCCGCGCGGAAGAAGTGGGACGATCTCGACGGCAAGACCAGGCGGCCCGCCTTCATCGACACCTGTCACGCGCTGGCCAGCGACAGCCCGGTGGTCAAGCAGAACTGGCCGGCGTTCTTTACAGGAAAATGACCTGACGCGTTTTGTCGCAGGCGCGTGGGGCGCGGCGCGCTGATTATCGAGCAATTGCAGCAGCTATTCGTTCAACCGATGCTGATGATAACCGCAATCGATTGGATTTGGGGATTCATCGTTCCCATCCTGAACTGTCCGCAGCGGCTCAGTTGCAGCCGGCTGCCTAGCAAAGGAGAGAACCATGTCCCTTCGTCGAGTCGTGTTGACCGCACTATCGGGCGTCGTCCTCAGCGGCGCGGCCCTCGCCGATGACGCCCCCACCATCGCCAGCCGCATCGACCTCGGCGCGGTATCCGGCGTCGCCTACTACACCGTCGAGCCCGCGGGCTATCGCGTCGTCGCCACACTGGCCCAGGGCGAAGCCGGCACGCCGGTGCGCTTCGAAACCGTGCTCGCCCCCGGCCAGAGCATGCTGCTGTCGACCCCCGGCCTCGGCGATGCCGAAGCGGCGCGCGTGGAGATCCTGCGCGACGGCGATGCGCTGCTGGTCCGCGACGCCGCGGTGATCAACTGATCGATTAGGCGCGCGCCCGGTCTTCCTCAGGCGTCAGGGTCGTCAGCGCCAGCGCATGAACGCGCTGCTTCATCTCCTCGGCGAGAATGCCGTAGACCATGCGCTGACGCGCGACCCGGCTCTGGCCGGCAAAGGCGGCGCTGACGATCTCCACATGGAAATGGGATTCGCCCTCGGGGTTGTGGCCGCCATGGCCTTTATGCCGGCTTGAATCGTCGCGGATGATCAGGCGCGCGGGATTCAGCGCCTGTGTCAGTTTGGCCTCGATCCGGGCGGCGATCGGCCCTGCGGTCATGGGGCTTGCTCCTTGCCTTCGCGGCGGCGATGGGGATGATGGCGTCATCGCCATCCCAATTCCCTAAAAGCCCGGACCCGTGAAGGCAACCGCTTCCTCATCCGCGCCCGTGAGCCCGCGGAGCGCCTATTGGCTGCTCGCGCTGGTGGTCCTGTTGTGGGGCGCCAACTGGCCGACCATGAAGGTGGCGCTCGACCACATCACGCCGCTGTGGTTCACGGTGACGCGCATGCTGACCGGTGCGCTCTGCCTCTTCGCCTACCTGGCCTACAAGAAGCAGCTCGCCTGGCCGACGCGGCAGGACTGGCCGGTGGTGATCAGCGTGTGCCTCTGCCAGATGGCGGTGTTCCAGCCGCTGGTGAATTTCGGCCTCGAGCAGGTGCCGGCCGGACGTTCGGCCGTGCTGGTCTACACTACGCCATTCTGGGTGGTGCCCGGTGCCGTGCTGCTGTTCGGCGAGAAGCTGACACCCATGAAAGCGGCCGGGCTGGTCGCCGGCGTGCTGGGCATCGCCGTGCTGTTCAATCCCCTGGGCGTCGACTGGAACAACAGGGGCATGATCGTCGGCAGCCTGCTGCTGATGCTGGCGGCGATGATCTGGGGCTTCGGCATCCTGCATATCCGCGGCCATCGCTGGCATCTGTCGCCGCTGCAGCTCACGCCCTGGCAGCTGCTGTTCGCCGGCCTCGCCGTGCTGCCGGTGGCGCTCTGGCATGACGGCTTCTCAGGCTTCGACTGGGGACCGCCGCTGATCGGCGCGCTGATCTATAACGGCCCGATCGCCACCGCATTCTGCTTCTGGGCGGCGACCTCGATCACCCGCGCTCTGCCGGCGATGACCAGCTCGCTGTCCTTCCTCGCCGTGCCGATGATGGGCGTGCTGCTGTCGACTCTGAGCCTGGGTGAGACGCTGGACGCCACGCTGCTGGGCGGCTTCGGCCTGATCCTGGCCGGCGTGGTGCTGGTCAATCTCGCCGACCGCCGCGCGCGGCTGGCGATCAACGCATCGGTCTCAAGCGCTCAGAACTGATCGCGAGACTGATACGGACTCCCTTCTCCCCTTGGGGGAGAAGGGAGTAGGTTTAGGTGCGGCGCATCTGACTAGAACAGCCTATGCCGGCTTCGTCCAGACGCCGCCATCGCGGGATGAACGCACCACGGCATCGACGAAGCTGACGCCTTTCAGCCCGTCCTCCACCGTGGGGTACAGCACCTCCGGCGGCATCGGCTTCTTCTCCGCCGCCGCGCGGATCGCCGCCGCGGCCTCGCTGTAGATGTTGGCGAAGCCCTCCAGATAGCCTTCGGGATGGCCAGGCGGCACGCGCGTAACCCTTGCAGCCGCGGGTCCAGCGCCCGCCCCGCCGCGCGACAGCTCCCGCGGCGCCTCGCCGAACGGCGCATAGCGCAGATAGTTGGGATTCTCCTGGCTCCAGGTCAGGCCGCCCTTGGTGCCGTAGACCCGCAGCCGCAGCGCATTCTCGTTGCCCGGCGCCACCTGGCTGGCCCAGAGCATGCCCTTGGCGCCGCCCTTGAAGCGCAGCAGCACATTGGCGTTGTCGTCCACCTGCCGGCCCTGCACGAAGGTGGTGAGGTCGGCCAGGACGCTGTCCAGCTCCAGCCCGCTGACGAAGCTGGCGAGATGGAAAGCATGGGTGCCGATATCGCCGATGCTGCCGCCGGCACCGGTGCGCTTGGGATCGGTGCGCCATTCCGCCTGCTTGTGGCCGGTAGTCTCGATCCGCTCGGTGAGCCAGTCCTGGGGATACTCCACCTGCACCACGCGGATGCGTGCCCAGCGTGCCATCGGCCACCATGGCCCGCGCCTGCCGCACCATGGGATAGCCGGTGTAGTTGTAAGTGACCGCGAACACCCGGCCGCTCTTGCGCGCCAGTTCGGCCAGCGCCTTCGCTTCTTCCAGCGTCGCCGTCAGCGGCTTGTCGCAGATGACATGGATGCCCGCCTGCAGAAAGGCCTTGGCCACCGGCGCGTGCATGTGGTTCGGCGTGACGATGGCGACGGCCTCGATGCCGTCGGGACGCTTGGACTCCGCCGCCGCCATGTCCTGAAAGCTGCCATAGCTGCGCGCGGGATCGAGTCCCAACGCCGCGCCCGACCGCTGCGCCCGCGCCGCTTCGCTGGAGAGCGCGCCGGCGACCAGATCATAGTGATCGTCGAGACGTGCCGCAATCCGGTGCACGCCGCCGATGAAGGCGCCCTCGCCGCCGCCCACCATGCCCAGCCGCACCCGCCGCTGGGCGCCGTCACTTCTGCCTTCGATCGGCATGTTCCGCCTCCCTTACGCGATGCCGAGCATGCGGCGGTTGGCGGCCAGGTCCGTGCCGGCGCCGGCGAAATCGTCGAACGCCTTTTCGGTGACGCGGATGATGTGGTCGCGGATGAAGACGGCACCTTCGCGCGCGCCATCCTCCGGATGCTTCAGGCAGCATTCCCATTCCAAGACCGCCCAGCCGTCATAGCCATGCTGCGCCAGCTTGGAGAAGATGCCGCTGAAATCCACCTGCCCGTCGCCCAGCGACCGGAAGCGCCCGGCGCGATTCACCCAGGACTGATAGCCGCCATAGACGCCGCAGCGCCCGTTGGGGTTCAGCTCCGCGTCCTTGACGTGAAAGATCTTGATGAAGTCGTGATAGATGTCGATGTGCTCCAGGTAATCCAGCACCTGCAGCACATAATGGCTGGGATCGAACAGCATGTTGCAGCGCTTATGCTTGCCAACCCGTTCGTAGAACATCTCGAAGGTGACGCCGTCATGCAGATCCTCGCCGGGATGGATCTCGTAGCAGACATCGACGCCCACGCCGTCGAAGGTATCGAGGATCGGCTTCCAGCGCTTCGCCAGCTCATCGAAGGCGGTTTCCACCAGTCCCGCCGGCCGCTGCGGCCAGGGATAGAAGTAGGGCCAGGCCAGCGCGCCGGAGAAGGTGACATGGCGATCTAGTCCGAGATTCTTCGACGCTTTCGCTGCGAGCAGCAACTGGCTGACGGCCCATTCCTGCCGCGCCTGGGGATTGCCGCGCACCTGCGGCGCGGCGAAGCCATCGAACGCCGCGTCATAAGCGGGATGCACGGCCACGAGCTGCCCTTGCAGATGCGTCGACAGCTCGGTGATCTGCAGCCCCTCCTTCGACAGGATGCCCTTCACCTCGTCGCAATAGGCCTTGGACTCCGCAGCCTTCTCCAGATCGAACAGCCGCTTGTCCCAGGACGGCATCTGCACGCCCTTGAAGCCGAGGCCGGCCGCCCATTTGGCGATGGCCGGCAACGTGTTGAACGGCGGCGCGTCGCCGGCGAACTGGGCCAGGAAAATCGCAGGACCTTTGATGGTTTTCATGGGGCTGCACCTTCTTCAAATGCGGGGACGGTGATTGGCATGATTACACCTTCGCTTCCGGCAGGATCTGCCCGCCATCGACGACGATGGTGGTGCCGGTGACGAAAGAAGCTTCGTCGGAAGCCAGATAAAGACAGGCATAGGCGACATCCCGTGGCGTGCCAAGGCGGCCGAGCGGCACCGAGCGGCGCATGGCCTCGGCATATTCGGGGGACCGGTCGCGCTTGATGCCCTCGGTCAGGATATTGCCGGGCTCGACGCCGTTGACCGTGATATTGAACGGCGCCGCTTCGATCGCGGCGGCGCGGATGAAGCCGACGATGCCGGCCTTGCTGGCGCTGTAGTGGCCGTGGCCGGGAACGCTGACCCGCGGGCCCGTGATCGAGGAGGTGAAGATGACGCGGCCATAGCGCTGGCGCTTCATCGCCTCATAGCAGGCCTGGAAGGCGAGAAAGGCGCCCTTCAGATTTACCGCCAGCACCTGGTCCCATTCCGCCTCGTCGATCTCATCGATCAGGTGATAGGGAAAGATGCCGGCATTCTGGCAGAGGATGTCGATGCGGCCGAAACGTTCCAGCGCCGTCGCCGCCACCGCCGCCATATCGGCCTTCTTGCTGACATCGGCCTGGACGAAGATCGACGGGCTGTGGCCGCTGAGGCGTTCGGCAGTTTCCCGGCCCACATCGGCATTGCGGTCGGCGATCACCAGCCGCGCGCCCTGCTCGGCCATCACTTCGGCGATGCCGGCGCCGATGCCCTGCGCGGCGCCGATGACAACAGCCGTTTTTCCGTCTAAACGTCCGCCCATGCGCACCCATTCCCCTGTATTCGCTCTTTCGCCCCGCGAGCGGCGATGATCGGTACCCCGAAGATCGTCGACATCTTTACGGATGGCGCCTGCAGCGGCAACCCCGGCCCGGGTGGCTGGGGCGCCTTGCTGCGCTACGACAGCGTGGAAAAGGAACTTTCCGGCGGCGAATCTCGCTACCACGAACAACCGCATGGAGATGATGGCCGCCATCGCCGCGCTCGAAAGCCTGAAGCGGCCGGTCAAGGCCCGCATCCATACCGACAGCACCTACCTGAAGGACGGCATCACCAAATGGATCCATGACTGGAAGAAGCGCAACTGGCGCACGGCCGACAAGAAGCCGGTGAAGAACATTGACCTCTGGCAGCGGCTGGAAGCGGCGCTGGAGCGGCACGATGTGGCGTGGTTCTGGGTGAAAGGCCATGCCGGCCATCCCGAAAACGAACGGGCCGACGCCCTGGCGCGGCAGGCAATCGCGGAGTTGCGTAAGAATGGGCTGCCTGCCCTCGACAATGACTGATCGATAGCATGGCACGTTCTTGCAACAACTTAAGTTGTCATCCCCGCGAAAGCGGGGACCCAGGGAAGACGGGCGCCTTGCAATTCCTGGGTCCCCGCTTTCGCGAGGATGACAAGGATTATTGCTGAGAGCGCAGCGGGAACTCAAATGGGGCGCGACGCCAGATACGACATCCTGTTCGAGCCGGTGAAGATCGGCCCGGTCACCGCGAAGAACCGGTTTCTTCCAGGTGCCCCACTGCAACGGCCTGGGCTATCGCGATCCCACGGCGGGCGCGGTCATGCGCGGCATCAAGGCCGAGGGCGGCTGGGCGGTGGTCTGCACCGAACAGGCCGACGTGCACCACTCCTCCGATATCACGCCCTTCATCGAGCAGCATCTGTGGGACGACCGCGACATGCCGGCGCTCAGCCGCGTGTCCGAGCAGGTGCATCGCCATGGCGCGCTGGCCGGCATCGAGCTGGTCCATTCCGGCATGAACGGCTCGAATCTCTATACCCGCGAAATTCCCGATCGCGCCAAGCGCCACGCCCATCATCACCTTCTACAACGACCCGGTGCAGGCGCGGGCGATGGACAAGCAGGATATCGCCGATCTGCGCCGCTGGTACCGCAACGCCGCGCTGCGCTGCCGCAAGATGGAGTTCGATCTCGTCTGCATCTATGCCGCCCACGGGTTCGGAGCGCCGCAGCATTTCCTGTCCCGGCGCTACAATCATCGCAGCGACGAATATGGCGGCTCCCTGGAGAACCGCACGCGGCTGCTGCGGGAGATCACCGAGGACGTCAGGTCGGCAATCGGCGACCGCTGCGCCGTGTCCGTGCGCGTCAGCATGGATGAGCTGATCGGCCCAGCGGGCCTGCACAGGGAGGAAATGCATGACGCCATCGGCCTGATGGCCGAATTGCCCGATCTCTGGGATCTGACGCTCTCGGGCTGGGACAATGATTCCGGCACATCGCGCTTTGCCGAGGAAGGCTTTCAGGAGCCCTATGTCGCGGGCATCAAGAAGCTGACAACGAAACCGGTAGTGGGTGTCGGCCGCTTCACCTCGCCGGACACGATGGTGTCGCAGATCCGCCGCGGCATCCTGGATTTCATCGGCGCGGCGCGGCCCTCCATCGCCGATCCGTTCCTGCCGCGCAAGATCGAGGAAGGCCGGCTGGAGGACATCAGGGAATGCATCGGCTGCAACATGTGCATCACCGGCGACATGACCATGTCGCCCAGCCGCTGCACCCAGAATCCCACCATGGGCGAGGAATGGCGCAAGGGCTGGCATCCGGAGCTGATCCGGGCCAGCGAGTCCGACGGCAAGGTGCTGATCGTCGGCGGCGGACCGGCGGGTTTGGAATGCGCCCGCGCGCTCGGCCGCCGCGGCTATCAGGTGGCGCTGGCGGAAGCGGGCAAGGAACTGGGTGGCCGTGTCTCACGGGAGTCGCGCCTGCCCGGCCTCTCCGCCTGGGCGCGGGTGCGCGACTACCGGCTGCAACAGTTGAAGCAGATGACGAACGTAGAGACCTATCTCGACAGCCGCCTCGGCGCCGCCGATGTCCTGGAGTACGGCTTCGAGCATGTGGTGATCGCCACCGGCGGCGAGTGGCGCCGCGACGGCACGGCGCGCTATCATCAGAGTCCGCTCACCATCGACACCGCGGCCGAAACCCTCACGCCCGACGATATCTTCGCCGGCAAGCGTCCGCGCGGCAATCGCGTCGTCATCTATGACGACGATCATTTCTACTTGGGCAGCGTGCTGGCCGAACTGTTGGTCAAGGAAGGCCGCAGCGTCACGTTCATCACGCCGGCCACTGAAGCCGCCAACTGGGCGCGCAACACGCTGGAACAGGAGAAAATTCAGACGCGGCTGCTGAGTATCGGCGTCACGATTCACGCCCAGCGCGCCGTGACGCGCATCGCCGCAGCCGCTGTCGAACACGCTTGCGTTTTCACCGGCAAGAAAGCCGAGCTTGCCGCCGATGCCGTCCTGCTGGTCACCGCGCGCAATCCACGGGATGAGCTGTATCGAGATCTGCAGTCGCGCCGCGGTGAGTGGGATGCCGCCGGGATCAAATCCGTGCGCATCATCGGCGACGCCAACGCCCCTGGCACGATCGCCGCCGCCGTCTATGCCGGCCACCGCTACGCCCAGGAGCTCGATGCGCCCGACATCGGCGACGGCCTGCCGTTCAAGCGCGAGATCGCGGAACTGCTGCCGCTTTAGCCGCAGTACTCCATGCTTCCCCTCTCCCCTTGGGGGAGAGGGGACTTGGATTGGTTGGCGTTCTAGATTGAGGAGTCGGCACCCTACGGCAAATTCTCATCGAGCCGGCCGCGCAGATCGTCTACCGCCGTCTGCCAGTTCTCGCCGTCGTCGGAATCCTCCCATTGCTGGCGCAGTTCGGAGTTCCCGAGCACGCGGTCGATCACGGCGATGGCGCGCTCGATCAGTTCGCCGGAGGGATCGGCGGCGTTGTCCTCCGCCCAGGTTTCCGCTTCCGGCGGTATATCGTCGCTGGGCGAGCCGAGCAGAGCCGCCAGCACCTCGCAAGCGGCCAGGGCCTTCTCCGCCTGCGGCGCCTCCAGCTCATCCTCGCTGTCGAGATTCACCGCGGCGAGCGTCTTCTCGACGAAGGCCAGCCCCTCCGTCTTCTCCAGCCGGAACAGCCATTCGCCGGCGGTATCGTTCTCGAATGAACCCGGTCCCCAGGACCCCATGATGCCACCCCGTCACTTCCGCGCGGCCCTTTCTCTGCCCGCGCGGGCTCCGGCCTGCCGCCGATGAACCCGGCGGCAGGATTTCAGTAGGAACTAGATCGCCTTCAGCACCGCCTCGGCGCTGGACACCTCGAACGCTCCCGGCGCTTCGACATTCAGCGCCTTGACCACGCCGTCCTTCACCACCATCGCATAGCGCTGCGACCGCGTGCCCATGCCATAGCCGGAGGCATCCATGGTCAGGCCCACGGCCTTGGAAAATTCGCCGTTGCCGTCGGCCAGCATCATCACCTTGTCGCCGGCCTTCTGGTCCTTGCCCCAGGCATCCATCACGAAAGCGTCATTCACCGACAGGCAGGCGATGGTATCCACGCCCTTCGACTTGAAATCGCCGGCATGATTGATGAAACCCGGCAGATGCTTGGCCGAGCAGGTCGGCGTGAAGGCGCCCGGCAGCGCGAACAGGACCACCGTCTTGCCCTTGAACAGGTCGCCGGTGGAGATCGTCTGGATGCCGTCGGAATTCTTGTACTTCAGGGATGCAGCGGGAATCTTGTCGCCCACCTTGATGGCCATGATGCGTCCTTCCTCTTCTCTGTCGGGTGTATATCCGGGACAGCCCCTGGCGCGAGACGCCGGGCCGCTGCGACAAAGATAGTCAGTCGGCGGAGAGAGTTCTAGGGGCTTCGCTCGGGTCTTCTAGCCGCCCGATGCCCGGTTGAAGGCGTCGACGACGGCCGATTCGTTGAGAAGCTCCGGCAGCAGGATGCCGTCCGGCGCCGCCGGGCCATAGACAACGTTAAAGGGAATGCCATAGCGGCCGAAGGACGCGAGATAGCGGGCGATATTATCGTCAGGTTTGGTCCAGTCGGCCTTCATCGGCACCACCTCCGGCCGCCGCAGCCGCTCGGCCGAGGCGCCGACATCCAGCACCAGTTGCTTGTTGACGATGCAGGTGACGCACCAATCGGCGGTCACATCGACGAACACCGTCTTGCCGCTCTGCACCAGGCCGGCGATCTCCGCCTGGGCGAAAGGGTGCCAGATATCGTCGGCGGCGGTTACCGGTCCGCGGGATGTCCCGGGCAGGAATAGCGCGGCCAAAGCGATCGCGGCGCCGAGCGTGCCACCGGCCATACGCGCTTCTGCCGGCAATCTGCCCTGCAGGCCCAGGAACAGCACCAGCAGGACGATACCAGCGATAGCCAGCCCGAGCGCCACTGCGCCCATCTGCGCGCTCAGGATCGTGATCAGCCAGACTGCGGTGCCCACCAGCAACAGGCCCAGGATCCGCCGCAGCCAGATCATCCAGACGCCGGGGCGCGGCAACAGGCCGGCGAGGCCGGGGAATGCGGCTACAAGCAGATAGGGCAGCGCCAGGCCGACGCCTAGCGCGACAAAGATCATGAATATCTCGCCGGCGCCGCGGGAGAAGGCGAAGGTCACAGCGGTGCCGACGAAAGGCGCGGAGCAAGGCGTCGCCAGCAGAGTTGCCAGCATACCGGTGAAAAACTGCCCTGCGAGGCCACTGCCATGCTCGGCGCCGCCCACGCGGCCGATCCAGGCCGGCAGCGGCAGCTCGAACCAGCCCAGCAGATTGGCCGCAAACAGCACGAGCACCAGCGTCATCGCCACCAGGAACCAGGGATGCTGGAACTGAACGCCCCAGCCGATGATCCCGCCCGCCTGCTTCACCGCAATCAGTGCGGCCGCGAGAATCACGAAGGCAGTCACGATGCCGGCGGAGGAAGCGAGGAAACCGCGCCGCGTTGCCGTCCGCTCGCCGGCATGGCCGACCAACCCCAGCATCTTCAGCGACAGCACCGGCAGCACGCAGGGCATGAAGTTGAGGATGAGGCCGCCGAGAAGAGCGATGAGGATGATTGTGAGCGATGAGGTCTGCAGTGTTGCTGTCGCCGGGGCCGCTGCGGCAGACGTAGGGTTGGAGAGCGTGATCTTCTGCTCAAGGCCGCGCTGACCGTCGACCAGCGTCAAGGTCACATTCGATTTTGCCAACGCGCCGGCATCGACTCCGGTATTGACGAACACAGGCAGCGAGAAACTGGCGGCGGCGCCATCGGCCGACAGCGCGACCTCAGGCGGGCCGAAGGTAAAGCCGTCAGGCCCTTCGACGATCACGTCCGGATGATCGAAAGGCAGCGGCGCAGAGCGCGCCGAGATTTCCAGCGTCTGCTTCTCCGCGCTGCCGCCGAGAACCGCACTCTCCACATGCAGTCCATGACGCGCGCCGTCGCCGGGCACCTGGGCCTGATAGCGGGCCACGAGCTGCGCGAATTCCGACGGTGTCGCCGTTCCGGCGGGAATGTCCAGCGCCAGGCTCGCCGTCTTGGGAATACAGATCTCCTCGCAGACGAGATAGTTCACGGCGGCGCGCAACTGTACCGCTTCGCCCACGCGCTGCGGCTTCACCAGCACGGGCAGCAGCACGGCTTCGCTATAGCCGAACGTATCGAGGCCGAAGAGCGTGAAGCGATGGGGCGCCGGCCAGGCGATTTCGGCCGTTGCCACATTCACCGAGCCCTGCCAATCGACTGAGATCGGATAGCCGGCATCGCCGGGCGTGCGCCAGTAGGTTTTCCAACCGGGCTGCAGCTCGAATTCGATACCCGCGCGAAGTTCGCTTTCCGTACCGGCGCCGGCCACCGCCGACACCATGCGCACGGCGGATTCATTGTCGCGCGCCCAGTCGGTCGCCGCGGAATCGGCCGCGGCGGAAATGCCGCTGGAAACAAGGAGCAGAGTCCGGCGAGTACAAAGCTGTAACACCCGCCGATGCGGGCCGCCCCCGGAATAGATGCAGATATCAACTGTTTCATAACCATTGATCGGGTCTAATATAGCCTTGATTTAGCGGCGCTACCGTCAAAATTCCGTGTAGAGCGGCGCGCCGGATTTAAGAAAATGGATCGCGTCCCGCAGCGGCGATGAACAAAATTGGACGCTTGCCTAGCCTGAAAAGATTGCCTAGGTGATTCATGATGAGCACGGACAAGAGTAAGCCGGAAGGCTATCTCACGGGGCAGCTTCTGATCGCCATGCCGCAGATGCGCGATCCCCGTTTCACGCGCACGGTGATCTACATGTGCGCTCACAGCTCGACCGGTGCGATGGGCCTGGTGGTCAATCGCCGGGTCGGCTCTCTTACCTTCACCGAACTGCTGAAGCAGCTCAATATCGGTCCTAACCGGCGCAGCGAGGAGATCCGCGTGCATTTCGGCGGGCCTGTCGAGGCCGGCCGCGGCTTCGTGCTGCATTCCGCCGACTATGTGCAGAACAACACGATGCTGGTCAGCGACAATGTGGCGCTGACGGCGACCATCGACATCCTCAAAGATCTCGCCGCCGGCGGCGGTCCGAAGCGCAGCATCCTCGCGCTGGGCTATGCCGGCTGGGGCGCGGGCCAGCTCGATGCGGAGATCCACGCCAATGGCTGGCTGTCGGCGCCGGCCGACGAGGCCATCGTCTTCGATGCCGACCTCGAGCAGAAGTGGGAGCGCGCCATCGGCAAGCTCGGCGTCGATTTCAGCATGCTGTCCGGCGAAGCCGGTCACGCCTGAGCGCCCGCCGCGCGGGCCACGCCCGCCAGGTCCTTGCGCAACAGCGCATAGAGCACGTGGTCCTGCCAGACGCCGTTGATGCGCAGATAGTCGCGCGCATAGCCTTCCTCGCGAAAACCGATCTTGCGCAGCAGGCTGCGGCTCGCCGTGTTGTGCGGCATGCAGGCCGCCTCGATGCGGTGCAGCCCGAGGCGATCGAACAGGAACGGCATCAGGCAGATCAGCGCCTCCGTCATGATGCCCTGGCGGGCATAGGGCCCGCCGATCCAATAGCCGAGGCTGGCGGCCTGGGCCACGCCGCGGCGCACATTGCTGAGATTGATGCCGCCCAGCAGCCTGTTATCGCCGCGGCGGAAAACCAGGAAGGCATAGCCGGCATCGTCATGCCATTCCGCCGCCGCCTGGTGCATGCGCCGGCGATAGGCGGCGCGGGATAGCGAATCCGCGGGCCAGGTCGGCTCCCAGGGCGTCAGGAACTCGCGGCTCGAACTGCGCAGCGCCGCCCAGGCGCGCCAGTCGCGGTAGCGCGGCGGCTGCACATAGATGTTCGTGCTCTCCAGCCGGTTGCCGCGCGGGATGATGAAGTGCGGAAAGCGGAAACGCATTCATGAACCCCGCGATGCGTTCCGTTCAGCTAAGCCTGGCAGTGATCGCCGCATAGGGTTCGAGGCCGTCGGCCGGGCCCAGCGTGGTCAGGGTCAGCGGCGTGGCGGCGATCCGCCTGGCGACGCGGGTGATCGCCGCGCTGTCCACCGCCTCCACCTTGGCGATGATCTCGTCCGTCGGCATCGGCCGGCCATAGATCAGCATCTGCTGCGCCAACTGCTCGCAGCGCGACGAGCTGCTCTCCCGCGCCATCAGGATTCCGGCCTTCAACTGCGCCCGCGCCCGGTCGATTTCGGCCTTGTCCAGGGTCGACGGCGTCTTGCGGATCTCCTCGCAGACCACGGGGATCAGCTCCTTGAGCTGGTCGGGGCCGGTGCCGGCATAGATGCCGAACAGGCCGCCGTCGCTGTAGGGTGCGGCGAAGGTGTAGATGCTGTAGACCAGCCCGCGCTTCTCCCGCACTTCCTGGAACAGCCGCGATGACATGCCGCCGCCCAGCAAGGTCGAATAGACGGTGCTGGCATAATAATCGTCATCCCGGTAGCCGATGCCGTTGAAGCCCATCACCAGATGCACCTGCTCCAGTTCGCGCGTCTCCCGGCGGTCGCCGCCGGCATAGCGCGCCGACTCCGCCGGTTCGGCGTTGGATTGCGGCAGCGCGCCGAACAGCCGGCCCGCCGCCGCCACCAGCGCGTCATGATCCACCTGTCCCGCCGCCGCCAACACCATGCTCTCGCCGGTATAGTGCTGGCGCAGATAGCCGCTGATCTGCTCGCGCTGCATGGCGGTCACCGTGTCGACTGTGCCCAGCACCGGCCGGCCCAGCGCCTGGTTGGGATAGGCGGTTTCCTGGAAGTAATCGAAGACGATGTCGTCGGGCGTATCCTCGGCCTGGCCGATCTCCTGCAGCACCACCGTGCGCTCGCGATTCAGCTCCTCGTCGGCCAGCGTCGAGCGCTGGAGGATGTCGGCCAGGATATCGAGCGCCAGCGGCACGTCGCCGGCCAGCACGCGGGCGTAGTAGGCGGTGTGCTCGCGAGAGGTGTAGGCGTTGAGCACGCCGCCCACCGCCTCGATCTCCACGGCGATGTCCCGGGCGCTGCGTTTCTCCGTGCCCTTGAAGGCCATATGCTCCAGCAGATGGGCGACGCCGTTGATGGCGCGCGGCTCGTGCCGCGTGCCGGCGCCGACCCAGACCCCGAGGGACGCGGTCTCCACGCCGGCCATGCGGTCGGTCGCCACGGTCAGGCCGTTGCCGAGACGCGTCACCTGCACGCCATTCACCCCGGCCATCAGGCGGCACCCTTCAAGCGGCGGCTGCGAATGAAGGCCTGCACGGCGCGCAGATCGTTGGGCAGCATCTCCACCCGCTCCGGCCGGTCGAACAGGTCGGCGAGTCGCTTCGGCAGCGCCGGCCGCACGCCGGTGGCCTTCTCCACTGCGTCGGGAAACTTGGCGGGATGGGCGGTGGCCAGGGCCACCACCGGCACGCCGTCGCCCCGCGCGCCCAGATGCGCCGCGGTGATGCCGATGGCCGAATGGGGATCGATCAGCTCGCCGGTCTGGCGGTGCAGGCCGGCGATGGCGGCCAGCGTTTCCTGGTCGTCGCAGCGATAGGCATCGAACAGCGCCCGCGCCGCGCGCAGGCTGTTGTCGCCGACCGCGAGCTGGCCGTTGCGGCGGAAGCTGGCCATGGCCTGGGAAAGCGCCGCGCCGTCGCGTCCATAGAGATCGAACAGCAGCCGCTCCAGATTGCTGGAGATCTGGATATCCATGCTCGGGCTCAACGAAGGCTGCACGGCTTCGATCTGCATCCGGCCGGTGGCGAAGAAGCGGGTGAGGATATCATTGCGGTTGGAGCCGACGATCAGCCGCTCCACCGGCAGGCCCATCTGCCGCGCGGCGTAGCCGGCATAGATGTTGCCGAAATTCCCGGTCGGCACGGCGAAAGACACGGCGCGATCCGGCGCGCCCAGCGCCACCGCGGCCCAGACGTAATAGACGATCTGCGCCATCACCCGCGCCCAGTTGATGGAGTTCACCGCCGACAAATTCAGTTCGTCGCGGAAGGCGAGATCGTTGAACATCGCCTTCACCAAGTCCTGGCAATCGTCGAAGGTGCCTTCGACGGCGATGTTGAAGACATTGGCGGCGTCGACCGTGGTCATCTGCCGCCGCTGCACCTCGGAGACGCGGCCATAGGGATGCAGGATGAAAATCTCCGCCGACGGCCGGCCGCGGAAGGCCTCGATCGCCGCCGAGCCGGTATCGCCCGAGGTGGCGCCGACGATGGTCACATGCTGGCCGCGCTGCCGCAGCACATGGTCGTAGAGCCGGCCCAGCAACTGCAGCGCCACATCCTTGAAGGCCAGGGTCGGCCCGTGGAACAGCTCCATCAGCCAGGTCTTGCCGTCGAGCTGCCGCAGCGGCGCCACCGCGCCATGGCCGAAGGCGGCGTAGCTGTCGCGGACGATCCGGGCGAAGGCGTCGGCTTCCACCCGGCCGGCGATGAAGGGTGCCATGACGCGCACGGCCAATTCGGCATATTCCAGGCCGCGGAAGGATTTCAGGTCGGCCGCCGACAGTTGCGGCCAGGATTCCGGCACATAGAGCCCGCCGTCGCGGGCCAGGCCCGCGAGCAGGACATCATCGAAGGCGAGCGCCGGGGCGGCGCCCCGGGTGCTGACATAGCGCAAGGCGGACTCCTGGGAGGGCTCGGATGCGTGGCGCGAGGCCACCCTACTGGCGCGGTCGCGGCGGTGCAAGGGCCGGAAGCGGCGGCCAAGCTTTTGAATATGCTTGGGTTTTACGTCGAAGCCCGGCGCCAGCCAATAGCCGTGGGCATCGTTCCACCGGCCGTCGGCCGGCGGAATTGCATCGCCCGGGCCGGCGGTGTTTCCGGTGTATTTTTGCGCATTTCCCGGAGCAGTTTTCTGTGCCGGATCAGAAGGTTAGGTCATGTTTCCCGGTTTTCCGGGGGACCCTGATTTTTGGGAACGATGCCATACAAGGGAATTCCCCCTGCGGAGCGCAGCCCTCGCGCCGTCCTGCGCCTGCGGCCCGATGCGCCGGCATTCCGATACACAATGTCCAACATCGAGGCGACCCGGCCGGAGCCAGACCGCGATAGGAATTATAGCATAGATCGGACGAATCTCCAAGTTTGACAGGAATAGTTTCAGGTAATGCCCTCTCTTGTCATCCCCGCGAAAGCGCTAGGGTATGCACAGATCTCCTATCGGTGGCACCGAATGAACTCCCTTCTCCCATTGGGGGAGAAGGGGCAGGGGATGAGGGGTTTGCGCGCGGCGGCGCGCAAATAAAGTAACAGGTCGTGTCGACATACGCATGCGGGGAGAAAGCCTGGCCTGGATTTGGATCGAGTTGCGCAACACTTTCAGCGCGCGTCCGCGCGGAGCCCCCTCACCCCCTGCCCCCTCTCCCCCAAGTGGAGAGGGGAGAAATTTTTTGTTCTGAAATACCATTGGAAAGATCCGTGCATACCCTAGCGCGAAAGCGGGGAAGACAATCTTGTGTGGCGTTGATTCAACTTGCGTAGATCATGCTGCTAAGACCAGTAACTCTCATCATGGATTTTTCCGATCCGCATCAGCGCGCGCATCTTCTTCGATCTCCACAGCGGTCTGCCGCGGGAGGGCCCGGGCAATCGCGAGAGCACGGCGCGCGCGTTGGCCATGGCGCGGCGCGTTGCCGCCGGCGCCGCGCGTTCTCGACATCGCCTGCGGACCGGGGATGCAGACGATGGATCTGGCGGCGATGCTGCCGGCGGCGCAGATCACCGCCGTGGACTTGCATGAGCCATTCCTGGAGGAACTCCGCCGCCGCGCCCAAGCGGCCAGGCGCCGAGAATCGCATCGAAGCCGTGCAAGCCGACATGGCCGCCCTGCCCTTCGCGCCCGGCAGCTTCGATCTGATCTGGTGCGAGGGCGCGGCCTACATCATGGGCGTCGGCAATGCGCTGCGCGCCTGGCGGCCGCTGCTGCGCAGCGGCGGCAAGCTGGCGCTGACGGAAGCGGTATGGCTCAAGCCTGATGCGCCGGAACCGGTGCGGCGCGCATTTGCAGAATATCCGGCCATGAGCGATGTCGATGCGAACCGCAGGCTCGTGCGCGAATGCGGCTATGAGCTGCTCGGCGATTTCGTGCTGCCGGATGCGGCGTGGTGGGACGACTACTACGGTCCCCTGGAAAAGCGCCTGCTCGAACTCGCGCCAAAATACGCCGGGGATCCGGTTGCCATTGCGATTCTCGAAGAGAACAGCAGCGAGCTGGAGCTGTTCAGGCTCCATTCAGCCTACTTCGGATATGTGTTCCTGGTCACTGCCAAGAGCTGACAGCAGGACGATCATCGGCGTCCGGATGGTCGATGATCGCAGAAATCGTCCGATGCACCGTGCGTGCATCGGCGATTCGAAAATCTCATTTGAATCAGCGCGGCTAAGTCCCTGCAACCATTGGCGTCGCTCATTCAGGGGAACCCCTGCAGCTGCTGGGGCGGGATAACGGGACAGCAGAGAACTGACAGAGAGATAGATCATGACTCATCCCCGGCGAAAAATGTTGCGCATTGCCGCACTTGGCATCGGCGCGTTGGCGATTGCACCGATGCCCGTGCTATCGCCCGCACAGGCGGCTATCGGCAAAGTGGATGTTCCCGCAGACCCGAAGGCATTGCGTTTTCGCGTACTCTGGAAGGGCGACGAAATTGGTCACCACAATGTCACGATCACGCCGACCGCTGACGGCAACGGCATGAGCGTCGTGACCGACATCCGGATGAAGGTCAAGGTCGGCCCGTTCACGGCGTTCCGCTTCGAGCATGACAGCACCGAAGTCTGGCGCAACGGGCTGCTGCAGAGCCTTGCCAGCAAGACCCACGACGACGGCGACGATCTCGCGCTGAATGGCGAAGCCACCGCGGCTGGATTCAAGGCGGTCGGTCCGAAGGGTGCGTTCACCGCGCCGGCCGATGTGCTGACCACGAATTGCATGTGGCTGCCCGAGCTTGTCGATGAGAAGAAGATCATCGATGTGCAGAAGGGCCAGCTCGTCAGCCTGGAGTCCAAGCCGCTCGGCGAGGAGCATGTGGTCGTGAAAGGCAAGGACCGGCCGGCGGAACGGCACAGCATCCGCACGCCCTTCGTCGGCGGCAGCCTGTGGTACGACCTTGCCGGCAACTGGGTGCGCAGCCGCCTGGAGATCAAGGGCGAGACGCTGGAATACAGCCTCGTGGCGTAGGCCTGTCCTTCGGGACGCTGCCCAGTTCTGCTGCTGGCTCCACTGACGCCTGGCGGCGGAGGCGAGCAACGTCCGCTTGCTGAGGGTCCAGCAGACGAAACCCGTCAGCAAGCGGACATTCGCTGAACTCGCCAGTTCGTCGCCGTTTGACCCAAAGCGGTCATGGTGCAGCCAACGAATTAAAACCCAATTCTCGGCAATTTGATTGACGCCGCTGAAGTTCATACGTACGCTTTTTTCAAGTCGCACAGTACGCCGGTTAGGCAGGCTCCGAACCAGGGCGACGTTTTTTGACACGAAAAATAATTCCGGGGCTAAGCGACTGAGTGCCAGCGTCGCGAGTGAGACTTCCAGTGGTAAGACACAGGAGGGGTGCTATGGACTGGCTACGGCGGCTGCCGGCGGTCGCGGCGGCGTGTTTTACGGTCATTGCGGCGTTTGAGGTGCGGGCAGAGGTGCAGATCGGCGCCGTCCGCCAACCGGAATATAAGGGCGCCATCGGCCAGTTCGCCACGGGCGGCGAGCATCAGCTCATTTTCAGCGAGCCGGTCTACGCCGAAGAGACGGTGCTCACCAACGGGCAGGCGAGTACGGCCTTGCAGTTTCTCGACGATACCCAATTACGGGTCGGGACCAACTCCAAGGTGAAGCTGGACAAGTTCATCTATGATCCCGGCACGGGCACCGGCGAAGCGCTGCTGAACTTCGGCACCGGTGCGTTCCGCTATGTGTCCGGCAGTCTCGGCAAGCAGCACAACGTACAGCTCGCGACGCCAACGGCGGTGCTGTCGATCCGGGGCACGGATCTGGTGATTGCGGTGGCGCCCGACGGCACCACGCAGGTGGCGGTGTTAGATGGCGAGATCGAGGTCACGCCCTGCGGTGGCGAATCCGCCATCGCCAGGATGGGCGAGACTGCGACAATTACCTCAAAATGCACCGGCGTCAGCGTAACACTGGGCCTCACAGTTCCCGAGGACCCGACATTGTTTGCCGATCTGAACGACATCGCGCCGGCCGCCGGACCGGTGCAGCCGCAGGATGAGCTCAGCGATCATTCGCACGGCCAGGCAGGGGACGGGGTCGGCGATGGGGATGGAGACGGTGATGGGAACGGCGGCGACGGTGACAACGGCACCGGCGCCCATGCCGAGGCCAGCAGCCACAGTAGTGCCAGTAACGACAACGCTAGCACCAGCAGCGAGGCTCACGCCGTTGACAACGGTCAAAGCAGTAGCAGCAACGACAATGCTGGCACCAGCAGTGCGGCCCACGCCGGAGCCAGTAGCGATACTTCTGGAAGTGAGGCCCACGCCGAGGCGAGCAGCCACAGCAGCAGTACTAACAAAGACTAGGCACCGCGCGGCGCCGATGGCTGCTACGGCGTAGTGCCCTCTGCCGCGTGACTGGGCGGCTTCACTATCGGGCCGGCCCCGAACATTTCGCCGAATGCTACCGCAAAGCCGCACCGCCGGAATGACTTGGCCAAGTGGCGAGTCAGCTTGCGGCACAAATCAGACCTGACAGACTCGGTGATGGCAGTCACGAACCGTCTCCGTCGTCGCGCCGCTCGAGAAGCGCCTGCATGGCGTCGATGAGCTGAAGCTGCCCGGTGAAGCCGACGCCATCGGAATCGATGTGCGAGAATCCGTCGATCAGGAAAAGCTGCGAGCCGGGCACGGCCGAGGCGAGAGCCATGCTCTCCGTATAGGGAATCATGCTGTCCTCGCGCCCATGGACCAGCAGCAGGCGTCCGGCGAGATGGGACAGGTCGTGGTTCTTGAGCGAGAGCCGTTGCAGATGCGCTTGTATTCCCTCCGGCAGCTTCCGGAGCAGCGCCTCGACGCGATCGGGATCCGAATTCTCCAGGAGGTCGAGCAATGAGCGGCCTTCCGGACCGAGGCGGGCCGCGAGATCGCTGATCGGCGCATGCGAGTCGTCCATGCGCCGTTCGGCGATCGCCAGCAAATTCCTTCGATCGCCGGCATCGTCCAGCAGGTCGATGTTTCCGGCCAGGAAGAACCATTTTGCCGCGGGATGGGGATCACTGGCCTGCCAACGGTCCGCTGTCGATTGCCGGAACTTTCCCGTCGTGACGAAGGTCGCCAGCGCGGTGGTGTCATAGTAGCCGCCGATGGAAACGAGAAAGCGGATCGGCGCCTGCGCGCCGCTCTCCATGGTGGCCAGGATCGCCAGTCCGGCGGCATAGGAGATGGCGACAACGCCGACCCCTTGCTGTCCTCTCAGCAGGTCCATCTGCGCGAGATGAACAGCGGCATCCGCGATGCCGCGGCTATCCTCCAGACGGACGCGCATCTCCCGCGGTCCCCTGAGATCGGGCACCAGCACGAGGAACCGCGCCCGCGACAGGCTGAGCGCCAGGTTCACGAGCCGCGCGTCGTCCTTGCCGTGGGGCGTGAAGCCGGGAATGAGCACCAGGCCGCCGCCGATCGGCTGCTGCGGGTGATAGAGATCGGCGACATAGGCGCGGCCGGCGATCTCATAGGTGACCGTCGTCCGCGCCGGCAGCGGTGTCGTCGACTTCAGTTCGCTCGGCCCGCTCCCCGCGTCGATGTCGGAGAGGACGCGCATCGCCTCCTGGCTTTGCGCCGAGACGCAGCCGGCAAGCATCGGCGCCAGCGCCAAGAGCGCTGCCGACCACCGCCAACCGCCGAACGCGCATCATGGGCCGGACCCGCTCCGGGCGCGGCCTAGATGGCCGACCGCATGATGCGCTCGTAGAGGGCGCGATAGTCCTTGGCGACCTTGCCGCCGAAGAGCGGGTCTTCCTTTCCAATGGCGGACGCCTCGATGGCGTCCCAGTCTCCTGGGCGCAGCGCCTGGGCTGCCTGCGGAAAGAAGATCTTCTCTTCGCCGGCGATGTGCCGTTCGTTGCTGGTGAGATAGTCTTCCACGATGCCCTCGAACCAGGAGCGTGGAATCTCGCTATCGCGGGCGATGTTCTGCAGGGCCGCGGCCAGCTTGCGCGTCAGCTCTCCCAGATGGGCATGCTCTTTCAACAGGTCGCCGACCGTCGACTTCGCCTGGGGATCGCGCGCGACCATCCGCTCGTAGATCAGAATTCTCCATCGGATGATGGCAGAGATCCGGATAGGTGAGGGTGTAGTCCATGATGCCGTTCAGCAGGTCGAAATCCAGCGTCCCTCCGCCGCGATAGGCATCCAGTTCCCGGCGCAGCAGGGCCAACAGCCGCGTCATGTTGCGGTGGTCGATCTGCAATTGCTCGATCGCTTTGGGCATCCGGTCCGTCATGGCGGCTCACCCTGCTTCGCTCTTTCTTGCGCCAGGACGGCCATCGTCGTCAAAGCCTTTGGGTCGCAGGCGATGCCGCCTCGCGCAGCTAGTCCTCGAGCACGAAGGTCACTTCCATCGTCACCCGGTACTCGGTGATCTTGCCCTTCTCGATCTTGGCTTTCTGCTCGAGCACATGCAGGCCGGTCATGCCGCGCACCGTTTTCGCGGCGCGCTTGATGCCGCTTTGTACCGCCGCCTCGAACCCCTTGCCCGAGGACGCCGTCAGCTTGGTGACTCGTGCGACTGCCATGATCTCCTCCCTAGGTTTTTCAGCCCGACGGCTTACGGTAATCCTCGGACGCGCCGGCAACAACCAATTGCCGCTGGCGGTCAGGTGCTGCCCCGGTCGATGGCCCGGCGCTTGCGCCACATGACAATACCGAGGCAGATCGACGCTGCGGAGAAAACGAGCCCCCAAATTCCGATCATCCGCAAGTGTGTTTTGCCGTCGCGGAAGGCAACCCACAGGAGGAATAGGCTACACAGGCCGAAAAGCAGCCCGATGACTAGCAGATTGACGATGCGCCATTTCGGCATCGCGCGCGCCATTGCTGCTTGTGTTTCGCCAAATCCAAGGCGGTGTTCGGATCGGGGAAGGTCGCGCCAGATTGGGCGAAGACGAATAACCCAGGATCCAAGCAAAGCCACTATGACGCCGGCAATCAGGGCGATCCACAGAAGGATGGACCACTGAGTTTCGCCGCCAAAGGCGTGGCCGAAGGTTCCAAGCACCACGCCGGCGCCGATGACGACGGCAACAAAGCCATAGAAGCCTTGTAACGCGGCAGCGATGTGTGCGCGCTGTGTGGCGTTGACCCGGTAACCGCCCTTCAGCACACCGTACGGAAAGAAATCCCAATCGCCGTCTTCGCGAGCGCGGAACGTCGTCTCCTCGATGCTCTTCCAGAAGTATCTATCCATGGGCATTCGGCCCCCAAGGCCGATGAATGACGCAGCCCTAATTCAAATACCGCCGCTCCAGATGGGCCTTGAACACCGCGGGGTCCAGCGGCCGGCCCGTCGCCGCAGTCAGCAGGTCGCGCCCCGAGAGGCGGGAGCCCTGGCCATGGACATTCGTGCGCAGCCACGCCAGCAACGGCGTGAAGTCGCCCTTGCCGATGGCGGCGGGAATCTCCGGCTGGGCGCGGCAGGCGGCCTCGAAGAGCTGCGCCGCCGTCATGGCTCCCAGGGTATAGGTGGGGAAGTAGCCCCAGGCGCCGTCGTACCAGTGGATGTCCTGCAGGCAGCCCTCGCGGTCCGAGGGCGGCACGATGCCCAGCAGCTTCTTCATGCCCTCGTTCCAGGCGGCGGGCAGATCGGCCAGCTTCATATCGCCGCCGATCAGCGCCTTCTCCAGCCGGTAGCGCAGGATGACATGGGCGGGATAGGTCACCTCGTCGGCTTCGACGCGGATGAAATCGGGCGTTACCCGGGTATAGACGCGCTGGAAATTGGTGGCGTCCCAAGCCGGGCCGCTGCCGCCAAAGGCCTCGCGCGCCAGCGGCGCCAGGAAAGCGATGAAGGGCGCCGAACGGCAGGCCTGCATCTCCATCAGCAGCGATTGGCTTTCATGCAGGCTCATGCCGCGCGCAAGGCCGACCGGCTGGTGGCGCCATTGCCGCGGCAGCCCGCGCTCGTAGAGCGCATGGCCGGTCTCGTGGATCACGCCCATCACGGCGGAGGCGAAATCGTCCTCGGCATAGCGGGTGGTGATGCGCACGTCGTCGGGCATGCCGCCGCAGAAGGGATGCAGGCTGGTGTCGAGGCGGCCATGCTCGAACTCGAAGCCCATGGCGCGCATGATCCGCTCGCCCAGATTGCGCTGCTGCTGCACCGGGAAGGGGCCGGGCAGATCGAGCGGCGCCGGCTGTCGCGCCTGACGCTCCAGCACCCGCGCCAGGAGATCCGGCAGGAAGGCGGCGAGATCGTCGAACACGAGATCGATATCGGCGGAGCGGCCGCCGGGTTCGTATTCGTCCAGCAGCGCGTCATAGGCGCCGACGCCCAGGCGCGCCGATTTCGCCGCCGCCGCTTCGCGGGTCAGGCGCAGCACCTCGGTCAGCGCCGGCAGCTGCATGGCGAAATCGCCCTTCGGCCGGGCGTCGCGCCAGACCTGCTCGCTGGCGGAGCAGGCCTTGGAAAGCGCCTCCACCAGCTTGGCGTCAAGCGCCGTCGCGTGGACCCATTGCCGGCGCATCTCCCGCAAGTTGGCGCGCTGCCACTCGTCGAGATTGGCGGCACCGCCCTCGGCATGATCCAGCAGATCGCCCATGACCGGCTCGGCCAGCATGCCGTGGCAGACGACGTTGAGGGCGGCGAGCTGCTCCGCCCGCGCTTCGGCGCCGCCCGCGGGCATCATCGTCGCCATGTCCCAATGCAGCACGCCCAGCGCATTGCGCAGCGCCTGCAGGCGGTGAAAGCGGGCTTCGAGATCGGTGTAGGGGGACATGGGGAACTCGGGCGGTGATTGAGGAGGAGTCGCAGCCTAGCCGATCCCGCGGGCGGGAGTTTATTGTTGAGCGAATATTAGCCCGTTCGCATGGAAAAAACGAGGTCCGGCACGCTTGCCCCGAAAGTACTTACCGGCCAATCACTTTTCCCATCAGCAGACAGGGATTTTCCGCGTCCCAGAAGGTGGCCGATTCCAACAACGGGCGGAAACCCATGGCCGTGTAGAACCGGCGCGTGGCGTCGTAGAAAGGGTCGTTGCCACTCGCCGCCATTGTCTTGACCAGCAGGATTTCCACTCCCTCGGCACGGCAGCGATCCTCGCAGGCGGCGAGCAAAACGCGCCCGAACCCGCTCCGATGATAAGGCTGCCGCACGGCAATCACATGGATTTCGGCGACATGAGGATTGATCGTCTCGATGGTGATGAAGCCGGCAACCTGGCCATCCTGCCGGATGCCGAGCATCGGCAAATGAGCCACCTCGGCAACATAGCGATCGATCGACTCGGGGAGGCCGAACCAGTCGGGCAGGCTCTCCAGAATTGATCGGCAGAGAGCTGACTTTCCACCGGCGATCTCTTCGGCCGTCATGGTTCTGCCGCCTTCCCCAACTTGAGATGATAGACGACATAGATCACCGCCAGCGCCACCGCGAGGATATACCAGGTGATGGCGTATTGCAGGTGATCGTTGGGCAGGGTCACCTTGGTCTGGCCGCCGATGGGAATGCCGCCGGGGTTGGGCGCGGGACCCGCTTCCAGGAACACCGGCACGAGTTCGGCGGCGGGAATGCCGGCCTGATCCGCCATCGCCCGCAGATCGAGCCAGAACCACATATTGTTCTGCGGCTCGTTGTCGGGCTGCAGCCAGTTCTGGTGTCCCGGCAGGCGGATCGCGCCGTCGACCTTTACCGGTCCCGCGACCTGACCCTCGGCGCGCTTGGCCGGGTCCTTCTGCGCCTCCGGCACCCAGCCGCGATTGACCAGGAGCGTTCCGCCCGACTGCAGGCGCAGCGGCGTCACGATCTGATAGCCGACATTGCCGCGCATGGTACGGGCGGCCAGGAAGAACTCCTTGTCGTGGAGAAATTCGCCGGTCGCCGCGGCGCGGCGGAATTCGAGCGGGGCCAGTGCTTCAGTCGCGGTCGCGCCCGGAGCCGGCAGCTCCACCGGATCGGCCGTGATGCGCGCCTCGCGATCGGCGATCATGGCCTCTTTCTCGAACAGACGCTGCACCTGCCAGGTGCCGAGGCCCAGCAGCAGGATCAGCGCCGGAATCGTGAACAGCGTCGGCCATAAGGTGGGACGGAAGGGCATCGATGATTTCCGGAGTTAGGCGCGGACCGCTAGGAGTTGAAGCTGCCGCGGCTCTCGCCGGCGCGGTTGCGGTATTGCAGCGCCACCATGATGCCCTTGGCCGGCCGCAGCAGCAGCAGCGCGCCGCCGAGCACCACGGCGGTCAGGATGGACATGGTGAGCCATTCCGGCAGCGCCAGCTTGAATTGCAGGACGAAGGCCAGGGGCACGGCGATGGCGCCGAGGATGAAGATCAGGAACACGGCGGGGCCGTCGCCGGAATCCGCTTCGGCCAGGTTGAGATGACAGACATTGCAGCTATCGGCCACTTTCAGGAAACCGTTATAGAGCTTGCCCTGGCCGCAGCGCGGGCAGCGGCAGGCGAGGCCGGTCTTCACCGGCGAGAGCGCGGGATAGGTGCGGTCGGACATCGCGGGACTCTAGGCCAATGGCGGCGGAAATGCCCTGAAAAAGCAAGACGGGACGGCAATGCCGTCCCGTCTTTCGCAATCGTGATACTCGGCGTCAGTGCGCGGCAGTCTGGCCGGCGCCGGCGACGTAGATGCAGATGAACAGGAACAGCCAGACCACGTCGACGAAGTGCCAGTACCAGGCGGCCGCCTCGAAGCCGAAATGATGATCCGGCTTGAAATGGCCGGCGGTGGCGCGGAACCAGCAGACGATCAGGAAGATCGTGCCGATGATCACATGGGCGCCGTGGAAGCCGGTGGCCATGAAGAAGGTCGAGGGATAGATGCCGTCCTTAAAGCCGAAAGCGGCATGGCTGTACTCATAGGCCTGCACGCCGGTGAAGGTCAGGCCCAGCAGGATCGTCAGCGACAATCCCTGGATCAGCCCGTTGCGGTCGCCCTCGCGCAGGGCGTGGTGCGCCCAGGTAACGGTGACGCCCGACAGCAAGAGGATCAGCGTATTCAGCAGCGGCAGCTCGAAGGGATCGAAGGTGTGGATTCCCTCAGGCGGCCACACGGAGCCGATCGCCACGGTCGGGAACAGGCTGGCGTTGAAGTAAGCCCAGAACCAGGCGACGAAGAACATCACTTCGGAGGCGATGAACAGCGCCATGCCGTAGCGCAGGCCGATCTGCACCACCGGGCTGTGATGCCCCTGGAACTCGCCCTCGCGCACGACATCCCGCCACCAGAAGAACATCGTCACGAGAATGCCCAGGATGCCGAGCGGCATGACGATCATGCCGCCGGACTTGCCATGCATGTACAGCACGGTGCCGACCGTGAGCACCAGGGCCGCGATCGCGCCGATGATCGGCCAGGGGCTGGGATCGACCAGATGATAGGGATGTTTCGCGGGGTGGCTTCCGTGTGCGTCGCTCATGGCCTGTTCCCTTATGCCTCTTATTCCCTGCGGGTGCGTGCCCGGTCCTCGTGATTCACGTGTTCGCGGTTCAATTCACTATTTCGGCGCCGTCGGCGGCGTCGCTGACCTTCTGCGCAGCGCCATCCTGATCGGGCGCGCGAAAGAAGGTGTAGGACAATGTCACCGTATGGACATCCTTCGCTTCC
This sequence comes from uncultured Alphaproteobacteria bacterium, assembly GCA_963851215.1. GTDB lineage: Bacteria > Pseudomonadota > Alphaproteobacteria > Dongiales > Dongiaceae > DATKFM01. The sequence continues at coordinate 138,610 of CAWKOG010000015.1, read as the reverse complement.
GAGTCCGTCAGGATCTCCGGATCGACAAAGAAAGTGACCGGCAGCTCGGCGCTCTGGCCGGGCTCCAGCACCTGCTCGGTGAAGCAGAAACATTCCAGCTTGTTGAAATAGACGCCCACGTCGTAGGGCGTGACGTTGAAGGTGGCGTTGCCGACGATGCGGATGTTCGAATTGTTCTGCACGCGATAGAAGGCGAGTCCGGTGGCGCCGATCTCCAGCGTTACTTCCTGCTGCACCGGCTGGAAGGTCCAGGGTAGATCCGGCGCGATATCGGCGTTGAACCGCACGGTGATGGTCTTGCCGGGCACCGCCGCCGGCGCCGCTTCGGCGCGCTGGGTGGCGCCGCCATAGCCGGTCACCTGGCAGAACAGCTGGTAGAGCGGGACCGACGCGAAGGCGAGGCCGCCCATGGCGATCACCAGCCCCACCAAACCGGCGACGACCAAGCGATTGCGCCGCGTGCGCTGCAGATGCTGTTCCATGCTCCGATCAGCCTCCGCCCATGCGCACGATGGCGATGAGGTAGACGAGCACCGCGAATGCCGCCAGGGCCGCGAACATGGCCCAGTTCTTTGTCCGCTGGCGCTGGCGCAGCGCTTCGCCCGAACGGACGGGACTGGCCTGATCGGACTTCATGCGGCAACTCCCGACAGGATACCGCCGGCAAACAGGCCGGGCGCGCGATCGAGGATCAGCAGCGCGAACAGCGCGAAGAGATAGAACAGCGAATAGGCGAACATCTTGCGGGCGCTGCGGTCGGAGTCGTCGTTGAGGACGCGCACCGCCGCGAGGATGAACAGGCCGCCCAGCAGCACCGCCGCCGCACCGTAGAGCGCGCCGGTCATGCCCAGGTACCAGGGCGCCAGGGCCAGCGGGAACAGCAGCACCGTGTAGATCAGCATCTGGATCTTGGTCGCCCGCGGGCCGGCGACCACCGGCAGCATCGGCACGCCCGCCTTCTCGTAATCGCCGGCGCGGTAGAGCGCGAGCGCCCAGAAATGCGGCGGCGTCCACATGAAGATCAACAGGAACAGGGCGATGGATTCGACGCTGACCGTGCCGGTCGCTGCGGCCCAGCCGATCATCGGCGGAAAGGCGCCGGCGGCGCCGCCGATGACGATGTTCTGCGGCGTGCGGCGCTTCAGCCACATCGTATAGACGAAGACATAGAACAGGATCGCGCATGCCAGCAGGCCGCCCGCGAGCCAGTTGAGCGCGACGCCCATGGTGACCACGGAACCGATGGCCAGCACGATGCCGAAGGCCAGCGCCTCCGCCGGATCCACGCGGCCCTCGGGAATCGGCCGCTTGCAGGTGCGGGGCATGATCGCGTCGATGTCGCGGTCGTACCACATGTTGATGGCGCCCGAGGCGCCGGAGGCGATGGCGATGCAGAGGATGGCCACCGCGGACAGGAGCGGATGGGGTTGCATCGGGGCGACCACAAGCGCGGCAAAGCCGCTGAACACCACCAGCGACATCACCCGCGGCTTCATCAGCTGCAGATAGTCGCGCACCGACGCCGCTGTCCGGTCAGGAACAACGGCGTTGGCGGCGACAAATGACGGGGATATGTCGGTCAATCAGCGTCTCTTCGGTAGCAGCGTGCCTGGACGGCGGTTCTCAATGGCCGGAGCCCTTGATCACCGGCAGTTCCTCATAGGAGTGGAAGGCCGGCGGCGACGGCAGGGTCCATTCCAGCGTCGTGGCGCCCGCGCCCCAATAGTTCTCGCCCACGCGGCGGCCGGAGGTCAGGGTGTAAATCACCACGCCGACGAACCAGATGGCGCCGAGCGCACCGAGATAGGCGCCGATGGTCGACACCTGGTTCCAACCGGCATACGCATCGGGATAGTCCGGATAGCGCCGGGGCATGCCCGCAAGACCGAGGAAATGCTGCGGGAAGAAGGTCAGGTTGGCGCCGACGAAGGACAGCCAGAAATGCACCCGGCCCGCCCATTCCGGATATTGCCGGCCGGACATCTTGCCGAGCCAGTAATAGAACCCGCCGAAGATCGAGAACACGGCGCCGAGCGACAGCACGTAGTGGAAATGCGCGACCACGTAATAGGTGTCGTGCATGGGATTGTCGACGCCGGCATTGGCCAGCACCACGCCGGTGACGCCGCCGACGGTGAACAGGAAGATGAAGCCGATCGCCCAGAGCATCGGCGTGTCGAAACGCAGCGAGCCGCCCCACATGGTGGCAATCCAGGAGAAGATCTTGATGCCCGTGGGCACCGCGATCACCATGGTCGCCGCGGTGAAATAGGCGCGCGTGTCCACGTCCATGCCGACGGTGAACATGTGGTGCGCCCAGACGACGAAGCCGACCACGCCGATGGCCACCATCGCATAGGCCATGCCCAGATAGCCGAACACCGGCTTCCGGGAGAAGGTGGCGATGATCTGGCTGACCATGCCGAAGCCCGGCAGGATCAGGATGTAGACTTCGGGATGGCCGAAGAACCAGAACAGATGCTGGAACAGGATCGGGTCGCCGCCGCCGGCCGCGTCGAAGAAATGGGTGCCGAAATTGCGGTCGGTCAGCAGCATGGTGATGGCGCCCGCCAGTACCGGCAGAGCCAGCAGCAGCAGGAACGCGGTCACCAGCACCGACCAGACGAACAGCGGCATGCGGTGCAGCGTCATGCCCGGTGCGCGCATGTTGAAGATGGTGGTGATGAAGTTGATGGCGCCCATGATCGAGGAAGCGCCCGCCAGATGCAGCGAGAAGATCAGGAAATCCACCGAAAGGCCCGGTTGTCCCAGCGCCGAGGATAGGGGCGGGTAGATGGTCCATCCGGTGCCTGCGCCGGTGTCGACGAACGCCGACAGCAGCAGCAGGATGATCGAGGGGATAAGCAGCCAGAAGCTGATGTTGTTCATCCGCGGGAAGGCCATGTCCGGCGCGCCGATCATCAGCGGCACGAACCAGTTGCCGAAGCCACCGATCATCGCCGGCATGACCATGAAGAAGATCATCAGCAGAGCGTGGGCGCTGATCACCACGTTCCACCACTGACCGTCAGGCGCGTCGGGCGTGCCGAAGAGCTGGATGCCCGGATGGCCCAGCTCATAGCGCATCATGACGGAGAACAGGGTGCCGAGCAGGCCGGCGCAGATGGCGAACACCAGGTACATCGTGCCGATGTCCTTGTGATTCGTCGAATAGACGAAGCGCCTCCAGCCGGTCGGATGATGGTCGTGACCGTGGCCGGCATGCTGTACGTGAACGGGGCTCATCTGTTTCTTCCTTCCCGTCGCATCAATTCGAGGGTTCGTTGAGGGCGACATCGGCCGCCGGCGGCGTACCGTCGACCTTGGCGAACTTGGACTGCGCTTCCTTCACCCATTCATCGAACTTTGCCTTCGAAACCACTTCGATGACGATCGGCATATAGGCATGGCCGTTGCCGCAGAGCTCGGAGCATTGGCCGTAATACACGCCCTCCTTCGTCGCCTTGAACCAGGTCTCGTTGAGGCGGCCGGGCACGGCGTCTTCCTTCACGCCGAAGGCCGGCATCGCGAAGGCATGGATCACGTCTTCGGCGGCCAGCAGCACCTTGATGGTCGTGTCGATCGGCACGACGACATTGTTGTCCGCGGACAGGAGCCGGATCTGGCCCTTTGACCCGTCGATTTCCGAATCCGCGATCATATAGGCGTCGAAGGTGAAGTTGCCGTTGTCGGGATATTCGTACGACCAGAACCACTGGTGGCCGACCGCCTTGATGGTCATGTCGGGTTCCGGCGTCACATCGGTGAAATACAGCAGCGGGAAGGATTTGAAGGCGATGTAGACGAGGATGAGGACCGGCACGACGGTCCAGACCACTTCGATCACGGTGTTATGGGTGGTCTTCGACGGCGTCGGATTGCGCTTCTCGCTGAAGCGCCACATGACATAGAGCAGGAGGCCCAGAACGAAGGCCGTGATCACGGTGATGATCACCAACAGTTCGTCGTGAAAATTCTCGATCTCTTCCATGACCGGCGAGGCCGGCGGCTGGAACCCCATCTGCCAGGGCTCGGGCTTTGCCGCCCAGGCACCCGACACCATCCCCACCAGCCCGAAAGCTACGACTGCAACGGCGCACAGCGCCGCCCAAAAGGCCCTACGACTACCCACTGACATCTCTGCTCCGCTTTGACTGGGACGCCGCCCGACTTCCCTCTGATCCACGCTTGCCCCGCCCCTTCCGGCGGCAAACGCTGCGACGCGCGGCCCGGAAGCTACACCGGTGAACCTAACCTAACAAGAGTCCGGGGCCTGCGGCCCCGGGTCCTTGTCCCCTGGTCTATCTAGCGCAAAAGGCCAATCGGGGCGCGGAGTTAGAGCATTTATGCGGCACTCTGTCGCATCGCCTGGCGGGTTCCGGGCCGGCGGCGCCGGAATCGATCACGGGCGGGGTGATGCAGGATGCGCGGCGACGCTCTATATGATGTACAAACGCCCTTCGATTCGGCGTCCCAACCCGATTTTGCCTCCATAGGAGCACCTATGAGCGATCTTGCCCGCACCGACGATCTGTTCTTCACCCGCGCCGGCCTGGATCGCGGCCGGGTCGAAGGCATCGTCGGCGATGCCCTGAAGGGCGCCGACGATGGCGAGCTGTTCCTGGAGTACAGCCAGTCGGAGTCCCTGGCCTTCGATGACGGCCGGCTGAAAAGCGCCAGCTTCGACAGTTCCCAGGGCTTCGGTTTGCGCTCCATCGCCGGCGAGGCGGCCGGCTACGCCCATGCCAGCGAACTCAGCGAAGCGGCGATCAAGCGCGCGGCGGAGACGGTGAAAGCGGTCCATGCTGGCCATGGCGGCAAGCTGGATGTGGGGCCGCAGGGCACCAACCGGTCGCTCTATACCGACGTCAATCCGCTGGCCGAGGCGCCCTTCGAGCAGAAGGTGAAGCTGCTGACCGACATGGACGCCTATGCCCGGTCGAAGGACAGCCGGGTGCGCCAGGTGATGGCGTCGCTGTCAGGCGTCTGGCAGGCGGTGCAGATCATCCGCCCCGACGGCCTGCGGGTCGCCGATATCCGGCCGCTGGTGCGGCTCAGCGTCTCCATCATGGTGGGCGACGGCGACCGGCAGGAAACCGGCAGCCACGGCACCGGCGGCCGCACCGGCTACAGCGTCTATCTGCAGCCCGAGACTTGGCGGGGCGCGGTGGACGAGGCGCTGCGCCAGGCGCTGGTGAATTTGAGTTCGGTGCCGGCACCCGCCGGCGAAATGACGGTGGTGCTGGGTTCCGGCTGGCCGGGCATCCTGCTCCATGAGGCGATCGGCCATGGGCTGGAGGGCGACTTCAACAGGAAGAAGACCTCGGCCTTCGCCGGGCTGATGGGCCAGCGGGTGGCGTCCAAGGGCGTCACGGTGGTGGATGACGGCACGATGCAGGACCGCCGCGGCTCCCTTACCGTCGATGACGAAGGCACGCCGACCCAGAGCACGACGCTGATCGAAGACGGCGTGCTCGTCGGCTTCATGCAGGACCGGCAGAACGCGCGGCTGATGGGCACGAAGTCCACCGGCAACGGCCGGCGGCAGAGCTTCGCCCATATCCCGATGCCGCGCATGCGCAACACCTACATGATGGCCGGCAGCCACGACCCGAAGGAGATCCTGGGCTCGGTGAAGAAGGGCCTCTATGCCGTGAATTTCGGCGGCGGCCAGGTTGATATCACCAACGGCAAGTTCGTGTTCTCCTGCACCGAGGCCTACAAGATCGAGGACGGCAAGATCGGCCCGGCGGTAAAGGGCGCCACCCTGATCGGCAACGGCCCGGACGTGCTGACCAAGGTGTCGATGATCGGCAACGACCTGATGCTCGATCCCGGCATCGGCACCTGCGGCAAGGAAGGCCAGGGCGTGCCTGTGGGCGTCGGCCAGCCGACGCTGAAGATCGACGCGATCACCGTGGGCGGCACGGCGGCTTAACCTCTCATCGCAATCGTCGCTTCGTCCGGGCAGGATATGACGAGCAACGCAGCGCCTGATGACAGCGAAGGCGAGGACGACCTCGCCCCCTTGCCGGCGGGCTCACCCAACTACATGACGCCGGCGGGATTCCGCCGCCTGGATGAAGAGCTCAAGCAGCTCAGCCGCGTCGAGCGGCCGAAGATCGTCGAGGTGGTGTCCTGGGCGGCCGGCAATGGCGACCGGTCGGAGAATGGCGACTATATCTACGGCAAGCGGCGGCTGCGGGAGATCGACCGGCGCATCCGCTTCCTGCGCAAGCGGCTGGAAGCATCCAAGGTCGTCGACCCGGCGCAGCAGACCAACCGCGACAAGGTCTTCTTCGGCGCCACCGTGACCTACGCAACGGCGCAGGGTGACGAGCTCACCGTGAAAATCGTCGGCGTCGACGAAGCCGATTTCGAGAAAGGCCAGATTAGCTGGGTGTCCCCCATCGCCCGCGCCCTGATGCGCGCCGGCGTCGGGGACAGCGTGAAAGTGCGCACACCGGCGGGGCCGGAGGCCATCGAGGTGATCGCCATCGCCTATGATAATAGCGACTGACGAAGGACGATCGCGGCTGGGAGTTTCGGTTTGTCGACTCGCGGGGCGTCGATTAGGTTTTCGCCTATGCCCGCAACATCGCATTTCTCTCCCCGCCTCTTCACCTTCCTCCGCGCGCTGAAGCGCAACAACGAGCGCGCTTGGTTCCAGGCGAACAAGGAGCGCTATATCGCCGATGTGCAGCAGCCGATGCTGCGCTTCATCGCCGATTTCGCCGAGCCGTTGCGCAAGATCTCCAAGAACTTCATCGCCGATCCCAAGCCGGTCGGCGGCTCGATGTTCCGGGTCTATCGCGACACGCGCTTTTCCCGCGACAAGACGCCGTACAAGACCCACGCCTCGGCCCATTTCCGCCACAGCCAGGCGACCCGGGACGTGCATGCGCCCGGATTCTATTTCCATCTGGAGCCCGGCGAATGCTTCATCGGCGGCGGCATCTGGCTGCCGGAGGCGGCTGCGCTGAAGAAGGTGCGCGACGCCATCGCCTATGACGCCGAGGGCTGGCGCAAGGTGACGCGCAAGGTCAGGGACATCGAAGGCGACGGGCTGACCCGGCCGCCCCAGGGCTATGACCCCGCCCATCCCTTCATCGACGACCTCAAGCGCAAGAGCCACTTCTCCCACACCGCCTTCAGCGAGGCGGATGTCTGCAGCCCGCGCTTCCTGGCCCGCTGCGCCGAGGCCTGCCGCGCCAAGGCGCCGCTGATGCAATTCCTGACCGAGGCCGTCGATCTGGATTGGTGAGCCTACGTCCGCTCCCGCCCGGCGGTCGGACTGACTCCGAACGCCTGCAGCAGGTCCATCGGGAAGGGGAACACGATCGTCGAGTTCCGCTCGTTGGCGATGTCGTGCAGCGTGCCGAGATAGCGCAGCTGCATGGCCTGCGGATTGCCGGCGATGATATTGGCGGCCTGCACCAGCTTCTCCGCCGCCTGCTGCTCGCCTTCGGCATTGATGATCTTGGCGCGCCGCACGCGTTCGGCCTCGGCCTGCTTGGCGATGGCGCGGATCATGCTTTCGTCGATGTCGATATGCTTGATCTCCACATTGGCGACCTTGATGCCCCAGGCGTCGGTCTGCGCGTCGAGGATCTCCTGGATATCCCTGTTCAGCCGGTCGCGCTCGGCGAGCATCTCGTCGAGATCGTGCTTGCCCAGCACCGAACGCAATGTCGTCTGCGACAGCTGGCTGGTCGCCTGCATGAAATTTTCCACCTGGATGATGGCGCGCTCGGGATCGATCACCCGGAAATAGATCACGGCGTTGACCTTGACCGAGACGTTGTCGTGGGAGATCAGGTCCTGGCTCGGCACATCCAGCACCACGGTCCGCAAGTCGACGCGGACGATCTGCTGCACATAGGGAATGAGCAGGATCAGGCCCGGCCCCTTGACGCCGGTGAATCGGCCGAGGGTGAAGACGACGCCCCGCTCATATTCCCGCAAAATCTTGATCGCCGCAGCGAAGAAGGCGGCGATGACCAGCGCGATGAGCAGGTAGATGAACAGATCGACATACATCACCGAATCCTCCTCCGCTAGCGGTCGGGCTCGACCGTTACTGTGAGATCCCTGAGCGCGACGATGCGCACCGTCTGGCCCGGCGACAGCGGCGTTGCGCTCTCCGCCTGCCATTGCTCGCCATGAGCCGCGACATGGCCGCGGCCCGCCGGCCCAGCTGACGACGCTGCCCCGAACTGCCGATCATTTCTTCGCGGCCGCTGACGACGCGCCGCCGGCGCGACCGCATCGCCGCCGAAAGAATGGCGAAAAACAACAGGCTGCAAAGTCCGACGACGAAGACGATCACAGGCCAGGACAGCTGAGACCGGGAACGTCGGAATCGAACAGGATCGTGGCGCCGATCAGGAAGGCGATCGCGCCGCCGATAGCCAGGATGCCATGGGAGACGACGAGGGTTTCCGCAACCAACAGGACGATACCCATGAGGATCAGCCCAACGCCGGCGAAATTCACCGGCAGCACATTGAAAGCATAGAGCGCGAGAAGCAACGCAATGGCCCCCATCACGCCGGGAAGTATGGCGCCGGGATTCATGAACTCGAAGATCATGCCGTAGACACCGAGCATCATCAGGATGAGCGCCACGTTCGGATCGGTCAGGATGGCGAGAAGCTGGGTCCGCCAATCGGGATCGATCGACTCCACCTGCAGTGCCCTGCTGCTGATAGTCAGGCTGCCGGCGGCGGTGGCGACCATCCTTCCGTCGATCTTGGCCAGCAGTTCGGCGATATCGCCGGCGACGACATCGATGACATTCAGGGCCAGCGCCTCGTCCGCAGACAGGCTCGCCGCCTCGCGCACCGCCTTCTCAGCCCAGTCGGCATTGCGGCCTCGCATGGATGCCGAGGCCGCGGATATAGGCCGCAGCATCGTTGATGGCCTTTGCCGACATCGCATCCTCGATCGGCACCGGTGTCCCTTTTTCGGCGCCCGCTTCGGCGCCGGCACCGGCCCTTGTCGCGGACTGGGTCACCCGGTTCCGCGGCTTTGTCCGAGCCCTGCTCCGGAGGGTTTCTCTGTCGGCTGCTCGGGCGGCGAGAAAGGGTCCGGCGGGCCGCCGATCTGTACGGGCGTGGCGGCGCCCAGCGTGGTCGCCGGCGCCATGGCCGCGATGTGGCTGGCATAAAGGATATAAGTTCCCGCGCTCGCCGCGCGGGCGCCGCGTGGCGTCACATAGGTGACGACCGGTATGTCCGCGGCGAGGATGGCCTGAATGATGTCGCGCATGCTGCTGTCGAGGCCGCCGGGCGTATCCAGACGCAGTACCACCAGGGCCGCGCCGCGCTCCTCCGCCGCCGCCAGACCGCGGAGGACATAATCGGCGGAGGCCGGGCTGATGGCGCCCTTCACTTCCAGCAGTATGGCTGTCGGTTGGGCGGTCTCTGCGCGCGCAATGAATAGACCGGCGCCGCTGCCGCCAGGATTGCGCACAACCAGACGATGCGCCCGATAGCTTTCTGAATGACGAAGGTGCGCCTGAAACATCGCCGGACCTCCACCGATTGCCTGTCGCGCTGGAAATGAGCAACCGGCGGACTCGCCATTATAGGATTTGGTGAGTGATTGTCGCGACCGCCATTGTTTCCCGGCAGCCCCGATTTGCTGCACTGCGGAACAACCTCCCGCAAATCTCGCGCCGAACATTGACGCCGCCGCCCGCGCTGGCATAGGGTTTTGTCCTATTTATCTGACAAATGAGCCGGGCGGCCCTTGGGGGCACAACCGGACGCAACGCGAAGGGAGGTACCTGATGAAGCGGGTTTATCTGGTTGGCATGGCCGCTGCTCTCGCCCTGGCTATCGGCATGAGCGCCTCGGCCCAGGAGAAAAAGACGCTGGCTTTCGTCGTCAACGGCGCGTCGGATTTCTGGAAGCTGGCGGAAGCCGGCGTGAAGAAGGCCCAGGGCGAACTGCCGAATTACGACCTGCAGTTCAAATATCCGGAGCAGGCCGCGGCCGCGATCCAGCAGCGGCTGATGGACGATCTGGTGGCCGCCGGCGTCGATGCCATCATGGTCAGCGCCGTCGATCCCAAGACCTCGACCGAGGCGCTGAACCGCGTCGGCGGCCAGGTGCCGCTGTTCACCACCGACAGCGATGCGCCCGACACCAACCGCATCGCCTATATCGGCAGCTCCAACACCGACGCCGGCAAGCAGGCGGGCGAGATCGCGCTGAAGGCCCTGCCGGACGGCGGCAAATGCATCGGCTTCGTCGGACTGCCCGGCGCCGACAATGCGCGCGAGCGCATCGAAGGCATGAAGGCGGCGATCGCCGGCTCCAAGGTCGAGCTGATCGACGTGCGCGGCGACGACATCGACCAGACCCGCGCCAAGCGCAATGTCGAGGACGCGCTGGCCGCGAACCCCGACATCGACTGCATGGTCGGCTTCTACTCCTACAATCCGCCGCGCATCTATGAAGTGCTGAAGGAAGTCCGGCAAGCTCGGCGAGATCAAGGTCATCGCCTTCGACGAAGACCCGATCACGCTGGGCGGCGTGCGCGAAGGCACGATCGCCGGCACCGTGGTGCAGCAGCCCTATGAGTGGGGCTATCAGGGCATGAAGCTGATGGCCAAGTATCTGGAGGGCGATAACTCGGTGGTCCCCGCGGACAAGCTGATCATCGTGCCCACGGCGATCATCGACCAGGCGAATGTCGATGCGTTCGAGGCCGAACTGAAGGCGCGCATCGGCGGCGGCTGATAACTTCTCCCACCTGGGCCGGCGCGCCGCGAGAAGTTCCGTCGCGGCGCCGCCGGCCTTTTCCTTGCGATAGGCACCTGTCTCTGCTGCAATCCTCGGACGCACTGTCACATGCGGGTCGCGATCCATGGCCGGCGCGCTGCTTGAGCTCAAGGGTATCGGCAAGACCTATCCCGGCGTCACCGCGCTGGAGGGCGTCGACCTTGCCGTCGGCAGCGGCGAGGTGCTGGGCCTGATCGGCGAGAACGGCGCCGGCAAATCCACGCTGATGAAGATCCTCGGCGGCGTCATCGCGCCGAGCCAGGGCACGCATCCGCCTGGACGGCCGCGACCGGGCCGCCCTGACCATCGCCGATTCCATGGGCGGCGGCATCGCCTTCGTGCATCAGGAACTGAACCTGTTCGACAATCTGGACGTGGCCGCCAATGTCTTCATCGGGCGCGAGCCGCTGCGCGGCGGCTGGCTGCGGCTGATCGACCGGCCGGCGCTCCATGCGCCAGGTGCAGCCGATCCTGGACCGCCTGGGCGTGGATTTCGCCGCCGATACGCCGGTGGCCGAGCTGTCGCTGGCGCAGATGCAGCTGGTCGAGATCGCCAAGGCGCTGTCGCTGAAGGCGCGGCTGGTGATCATGGACGAGCCGACCTCCAGCCTGACGCTGTCGGAGACCGACCGGCTGATGCGGGTGATCGCCGACCTGAAATCGGCCGGCGTCAGCATCATCTTCATCTCCCACCGCCTCAACGAAGTCGAGCGCTGCGCCGACCGGGTGGTCGTGCTGCGCGACGGGCGGATGGTCGGCGAGCTGGACCGCGGCCGGATCGCCCATGACGCGATGATCCGCCTGATGATCGGCCGCGACTTGAAGTCGCTCTATACGCCGCCGGCCAAGCCGCCGGGCGGCGATGTGCTCGAGCTCCGGGAGCTGCGCACATCGACCTATCCGGCACGGCCGGTCAGCTTGTCGGTGCGCACGGGGCGAGATCCTCGGCCTTGCCGGCCTGGTCGGCTCGGGCCGCACCGAGCTGGCGCGGGTGGTCTTCGGCATCGATCCGCCGGCGGGCGGCGAGCTGCGGCTTCAGGGCGCGACTGTCACGGTCGCCTCGCCCCGCGCCGCGATCGACCGCGGCATCTATCTGATCCCCGAGGACCGCAAGCGCTCCGGCCTGCTGCTCGACGTCTCCATCGCCGGCAACATCTCCCTGCCGGACATGGCGCATCATTCGACGGCCGGCATCGTCCAGCCGGACTCGGAAATCCGCAACGCGGAGCGGCAGCGCGAAAGCTTGAATATCCGCACGCCCAGCGTCGCCAACGAGGTCGGCGCGCTGTCCGGCGGCAATCAGCAGAAGGTCGTGCTGGCCAAATGGCTGTCCATGGAGCCGCGGGTCATCATCTTCGACGAGCCGACCCGGGGCGTGGATGTCGGCGCCAAGAGCGAGATCTATGCGCTGATGCGCGGGCTGGCGGACCGCGGCGTCGCCATCCTGATGATCTCCAGCGACATGGAGGAAGTGATCGGCGTCAGCGACCGCATCGCCGTCATGCATGAGGGCGCCATCGGCGGCTTCCTCGACCGCGGCGCAGTTCAGCGAGCATAATGTGCTGCAGCTGGCGGTGGGCAACAGAGTCGCAACTGAGAGGCGACGGCGATGTTCAAGAAAGACCTCGGACTCCTCCTCCTCATCCTCGTCGTCGGCGCCGCCGTCGCGATCATCAATCCGCGCTTCCTGTCGCCGATCAATCTGTCGAACACGGCCAATCTGATCGGCCTGTTCGGCCTGTTCTCCCTGGCCCAGGCCTTCGTCATCATCACCGGCGGCATCGAGCTGTCCGTGGGCTCGATCATCGCGCTGCTGGGCGTCATCTTCATCGACCTGATCGCCAATGTCGGCCTGCCCTTGGGGCCTGGCGGTCGTGGTCGTGATCGCTGATCGGCGTGCTGATGGGCGCGGTGCACGGCTTCCTGATCACCCGCATGAAGCTGCAGCCCTTCGTGGTGACGCTCTGCGGCCTGCTGATCTATCGCGGCATCGCCCGCTACTACACCGAGGACGCCACCGCCGGCTTCGCTTTCGGCCAGAGCTTTCCGACGCTGGAGTGGCTGACCGCCGGCCGCAGCTTCGGCGTGCCCCACAGCATGATCGCCTTCATCATCACCGCGATCGTGCTGGCGGTCCTGCTGCACCGCTCGGTGTTCGGCCGCTATCTCTTCGCCGTCGGCAAGAACGAGGAGGCGGCGCGCTATTCCGGCATCCGCACCCGACGGATCATCGTCGCCGCCTATGTCATCTGCTGCGGCCTGACGGCGCTGGCGGCGATCTATATCGCCATGTACACGCGCTCGATCTCGCCGGCGTCCCACGGCAATTTCTACGAGCTCTACGCCATCGCCGCGGCGGTGCTCGGCGGCTGCTCGCTGCGCGGCGGCGAAGGCTCGATCCTCGGCGTGGTGCTCGGCACCATCCTGCTGCAGGTGCTGCAGAACCTGGTCAATCTGCTGGGCATCCCGAGCTCGCTGAACTTCGCCGTGATGGGCGGCGTCATCCTGATCGGCGTGCTGGCCGACCAGCAGCTCATGCGCTATCGGAAGTCGCGGGCCACGGCGCGACCGGAGCATGCGGCCCATGCGGCGCCGGCGGAGAAGGCGGTCGCCGAGTAGCGGGCGCTACAGCGCCAGGTTCCAGTGCTGCCCCACCAGGTCCTTGCCGAAGGAATGGTGTTTCTCCTCGGCCATCAGCTTGAACCCGGCCATCTCATAGATGCGCCGCGCCGAGGTCAGGATATCGTTCGTCCAGAGGGTGAGCGTCCTGTAGCCCTTGGCGCGGGCGAAGCGGATGCACTCCTCCACCAGCCGGCGGCCGAGGCCCTGCCCGCGCGCCTTCGCGTCCACATGCAACAGGCGCAACCGCGCCACCTCGTCGGAATCCCTGACCAGGAACACAGCACCGACGATCTCGCCGTCCATCTCCGCCACCCAGCATCGTTCCCGCGCCGGATCGAGATTGCGGATGAACTTGGCAGTGATCTCCGCGACCAGGGCCTCGAACTCCTCGTTCCAGCCATACTCCTCGGCATAGAGCCGGGCCTGCCGGTGGATGATCCAGCCCATATCGCCGACACGGTGATCCCTGAGCACGAACAGCGGCGGGCCGTCGTCGCGGCTGCGGGCGAGGATGCGCCGCACCTGCGCCAGCGATTGGGTCAGGCGGCGGAGCTGCCCTTCGTCCAGGCCCTCGACCATCGCGCCGATCTCGTCCTGCGATGGTCTTGTTGAGCTGGCGGAAGGCGGCCTTGCCGGCGGCGGTCAGACTCAGCGCGGCCTGGCGCCGGTCCTCTGCCCGAGGCGTCGCGCTTGAGCAGCTTCTTCTTCTCGAACCGCGCGAGGATGCGGCTGAGATAGCCGGGATCGAAGCGCAGCGACTGCACGAGGTCGCTGGCGGTGAGGCCGTCGCGGTGAGCCAGCTCATAGAGCACCCGCCCTTCGCTGAGGCTGAACGGGCTTTTCAGGAAATGCTCGTCCAGCAGGCCGATGACGCCGGTGTAGTAGCGGTTGAAGCGGCGGATTTCGGCGACGGAGTTGTCGAAGGGTTCGGACATGGGATGGTTCCCGCTGGAGAGGGTTTGTTGACTTTAGCATGTTATTTGTTGTTTCAGTCAACTAATTACTCCCAACCATCAAAGTCACCCCTCTCCCCTTGGGGGAGAGGGGGCAGGGGGTGAAGGTTTCAGTGCGCGGGAGCGCACCAGCAAGTCAAACACCTCCACAAGAACAATACTTTCAGTCAGCACTTTCGGCGGGCAAGCGTGCATGAACGTTCGCGATGACTCTTGCGCGCTCATGCGCATAGCCCCCTCACCCCTGCCCCTCTCCCCGGTCGGGAGAGGGGTTCTCTGGGCTAGTACGTCGACGCAGCAAACTTGTTTAGTGAGAAGCGCCGCAGCCGCCTCAGCAGGCCACCGGCACCGGCACGCGGGGATCGGCGTCCCAATAGGCGAATTCGCGGAAGGCGGGATCGACGTTGCCGCCCCAGCGGCCGTGATAGAGGGCGAGCTTGTCTTCCGCCGGGCAACGGCCGGATTCGGCGATCGCATGCAGGGGATCGAGGAAGCGGGTCTCGTCGCGGCCCTGCTTGTCCAGCCGGGCGCGGCGCTTCAGGCCGGCGCGGGCGATCTCCAGCACCTGCAGCGCCAGATCCTGCACCGGGCGGCCGCGGAACCTGGCCTTGAGCGCCGCCTTCGGCACGTCGGCGCGGAGCTGCTCGCGCTCTTCCATCGTCCAGGCCTTGCAGAGGTCCCAGGCGGCATCGAGCGAGACGTCGTCATAGAGCAGCCCGACCCAGAGCGCCGGCAGGGCGCAGAGCCGGTCCGAGGCGCCGCTGTCGGCGCCGCGCATTTCCAGGAATTTCTTCAAGCGCACTTCCGGGAAGGCGGTGGTCAGATGGTCGGTCCAGTCGCCCATGCCCGGCGTATGGCCCGGATAGGCCGGCAGCTTGCCTTGCATGAAGTCGCGGAAGGACTGGCCGCTGGCGTCGATATACTGGCCGTCGCGATAGACGAAGTACATCGGCACATCGAGCATCCAGTCGACATAGCGCTCGAAGCCGAAGCCGTCCTCGAAGACGAAGGGCAACAGGCCGCAGCGGTCGGGATCGGTGTCGGTCCAGACATTGCTGCGGAAGCTCATGAAGCCGTTCGGCTTGCCTTCGGTGAAGGGCGAATCCGCGAACAGCGCCGTGGCGATCGGCTGCAGCGCCAGGCTGGCGCGCATCTTCTTCACCATGTCGGCTTCCGAGGCTGAAATCCAGGTTCACCTGCACGGTGCAGGTGCGCAGCATCATGTCGAGGCCGAGCTTGCCCTTGCGCAGCATATGGGCGCGCATGATCTTGTAGCGGTCCTTGGGCATCCAGCCGATATCCTCGCGCCGCCATTTCGGGTCGAAGCCCATGCCCA
The DNA here is from genome assembly GCA_963851215.1 of uncultured Alphaproteobacteria bacterium. Taxonomy (GTDB): domain Bacteria; phylum Pseudomonadota; class Alphaproteobacteria; order Dongiales; family Dongiaceae; genus DATKFM01. The sequence goes on along the minus strand of CAWKOG010000015.1, from coordinate 122,909 downwards.
GCATGTCGACGCCGAGCTCGCTGGCGACCTCGCGTACCTGCTTCAGATGGGTGCCGATCTCGCCGCAGGTCTGATGCACGGTTTCCAGCGGCGCGCCCGAGAGCTCGAACTGGCCGCCGGGTTCCAGCGTGATGTTGCAGCGGTTCATGGTCAGGGCGATGAGCTTGCCGTTCTCCTCGATCGGCTCCCAGCCGAAGCGGGTCATGCCCTGCAGCAGCGCGCCGATGCCGCTCCGGCCCTCATAGGGGCGCGCGGCGCAGATCCGATAGCGTGAAGGCGAATTTCTCGTGCTCGGTGCCGATGCGCCATTCGCTGCGCGGCTTGGAGCCGGCGGCGATGTAGTCGACAAGCTGGCGCTTATCGGTGATGGGTTCGCCCAGCGATTTCGGTGGCGCCGACATCTCGTCCTCCGCGTTGACCAGCCTGTTATGGATTTATAGTACGCCGCCCCTGCCCGAACTAGCTGCGGTGCGGCGGCCGCTGGGTCTTGTCCCCCAATATTGCCTGCCAACAGGCAATGGCCGCAAGCGCCGCCGTTTCGGCGCGCAGGATGCGCGGCCCCAACCCGACTGGGGTAAAGATGGGATTTTTGGCGAAGGCGTCAAGCTCCGCCGCCGACCAGCCGCCTTCGGGGCCGACGAATATGGCCCAGGATGGGGTGGTATCCATCTCGTAAGCGGCAAGGGCTTTCGCAATTGGCTGCGCTGCGCCGCCCTCGGTGCAGATCAGACCGCGACGCAATTGCGGCCATTCAGCCAGCAATTTTGCAATGTCCTGCGGCGGGCCGATCTCCGGCACCGTCAGCCGTTCGCTTGTTCCGCCGCTTCAATGGCGATGGCGCGCAGCCGCTCGATATTCACCCGATCCACGTGGGTGTGCTGGGTGATCAGCGGCTGCAGCCTGATAACGCCCAGCTCCGTCGCCTTCTCCGCAACCAGATCGATGGCGGCCCGCTTGGTGGCGGCGAAGACCAGCCAGAGATCGGGCGACGGCGATTGCTTGCGGATCTGTGCCTCCACAGCGAGCGTGCCGCCCGACTTGGTTAATTTGCCGATGGCCGCGCGCCACTCGCCGTCGCGGCCGTTGAAGAGGCGCAGCGGCGCGCCCGGATTCGAGCCTGAGGACATCCCGAAGATAGTGGGCGCGATCGGCGCCGATCTCCACTGCCGCGCCCGGCGACAGCGGTGCCTCGACATAGAGCCGCGTGCCGGTCTCCGGCTTCACGAAGCGGCCAGCTCCCGATACAGAAAGGTACAGTCGCGCAGGGTGCCGTCGGGATCGCCGGCATAGCGCGGCACGATACCGGTGATCCTGGAAGCCGATACTCTCATACAGCCGCTGCGCGGGATCGTCTGACCGTACATCCAGCACCAGCAGGTTGCGCTCCAGGCCGCAGCGCCAGATCCTCCACCGCCTGCATCAGCCGGCGGCCGAGCCCGCGGCGGCGGGCGCTTTGCAGCACCAGCAGTTTCTGCACTTCGGCGCGGTGGCGCGCATTCGCCTTGGCGGCGAGATCGAGCTGCACCGTGCCCAGCAATTTCTCGCCCTCATAAGCCGCCAGCAGATGGCGGCTGCCGCCGCGCATGGCCGCGATGACATCGCGCCAATAGACCTCGGCCTCGCCGTCGGCCATCGGCCAGCGAAAACCGATGGACGCACCGGCGCTTACGGCATCCGAAAGCAGCGCCGTGAAATCCTGCAGGTTTGTCGCCACCTGATAGGCGCGCAGTTCGACAATACGCTCCTCCGGCCGCTCCTCCGGCTGGGGTATTTCCGCCGTTTCGTTCATGCTCGTCCCGTCATAAACTCATGCCTGAATAGAAGGCAGGCACAGTATCCGATGGCGAATACGCGTCAAACCCACGCGCAAGCGGAACTCCGCACGGACATTCCCCGCGCGAGTTGGGTCGACCGCTGGCTGCCGGCGGCGGCGCGGCCCTATGCGCGGCTGATGCGACTCGACCGGCCCATCGGCACCTGGCTGCTGCTGTTTCCCTGCTGGTGGGGATTTGCACTGGCGCGGCCGCCGGACACGGTCGAAAGCGCTGTTGACATCACTGCTCTTCGCCATCGGCGCGCTAGTGATGCGCGGCGCCGGCTGCACCTACAATGACATTGTCGACCGCGACTTCGATGCGAAGGTCGCCCGGACTGCGTTGCGGCCTATTCCCAGCGGACAGGTATCGGTGCGCGCGGCCGTCGTCTTTCTCGCCGCGCAATTGCTCGTCGGGCTTATCATCCTGCTGCAATTCAATTGGTTCACCGTTTGGCTCGGCATCGCGTCACTGGCTTTGGTCTTCACCTATCCACTGATGAAACGCATTACCTATTGGCCCCAGGCGTTTCTCGGCCTGACCTTCAACTGGGGCATTCTCATGGGCTGGTCCGCCGTTTTCGGCAGTATCGGGTGGCCGGCCTTGCTGCTTTACGCGGGCGGCGTTGCCTGGACCCTGCATTACGATACGATCTATGCCCATCAAGACAAGGAAGACGACGCGCTAATTGGCGTGAAATCCACCGCGCTTAAATTCGGCATCGCGACTAAGCCGTGGCTATGCCTGTTCTCGGCGATCACCTTGCTTTTGTTCGGCATGTCATTCGCTTTGAATGAGATGCACTGGGCGGTATGGCTTGGCCTGGCCGCTGTCGCCTTGCATCTGGCATGGCAGATTCGCAGCGTCGACCTGAACGACGCCGCGGATTGTCTTGAAAAATTCCGCGCCAACCGCTGGATTGGTTGGCTCCTGTTGTGCGGCATCGTTATCGGCAATACCTTGTTGGGAACCGGGACAAACCTCATCAATGCCAACTTCTGATCAAACAGATTTCGTCCGCGCGAAAACGGCGGTTTCGTCGCCGGCGCTGGTGCCGGAGATCAAGCTGCATCTGGCGACGGAGGTGGCGCCGCTCTGGCGCGCGACCCAGACGACGCTCGACAAGGACAATCTGCCGCCGCCCTATTGGGCCTTTGCCTGGCCGGGCGGGCAGGCGCTGGCGCGCTATATCCTCGACCATCCGCAGATCGTGCGCGGCCGGCGGGTGCTGGATTTCGCGTCGGGCAGCGGCCTGGTGGCCCTCGCCGCGGCGCGCGCGGGTGCGGCCCATGTCACCGCCAGCGACATCGATCCCTTTGCCGCCGCCGCCATCGCCATGAACGCCGCGCTCAACAACACGCCAGTCGCCATCTCCACCATCGATCCCATCGACAGCGCCACGCATGGCCCGCGCTGGGGCTTGGTGCTGGCGGGCGACGTCTGCTACGAGCAGCCGCTGGCCGAGCGGGCGATCCGCTGGCTGCGCACCCTGCTCCATGGCGGCACCGACGTGCTGCTCGCCGATCCCGGCCGCGCCTACCGGCCGCGGGATGGCGTCTGGGAAATGGCGCGCTATGCCGTGCCGACGCTGCTGGAGCTGGAGGATTGCACCGAGCGCATCACGATGGTGTGGCGGCTGACGGACTAGGGGACCATGAATATTCAGCATCGCGAAGCGCCGGCGGCGGGCGCCGGCACGGTTGTCGGCCGGATCGCGGAGATCTGGCGCTATCCCGTGCAATCCATGGGCGGTGAACGGCTGACGCAGACGGCGCTCAGCGGCGACGGCGTGCCCGGCGACCGCGAATATGGCATCGTCGATCCCGGCATCGGCGAAGTGGTCTCCGCGGCGCAGGGCAAGAAGAAATGGCGCGGCCTCGTCACGCTGTCGGCGCGGCTGCTGGAAGCGCCCGCATCAGGCAGATTGCCGCCGGTCGAAATCGTCACGCCCGAGGGCGAGACGCTGCGCGGCGACCAGCAGAACATCGACGAGCGTCTGAGCGCGATCCTGGGCCAGCCGGTGCATCTCGCGCACCGCGCCACGGAGAACAAGCGCTCCAGCTACAGCCATGAGCCGCTGCATATCCTGACCACCGCCAGCATGGCCGCGTTCAAGACGCAGCATAAGGAGGGCCAATTCGCGCCGGCGCGATTCCGGCCCAACCTGGTGATCGATACCGGCGACGCCGCCGGGTATGTGGAGCAAGCGTGGCTGGAGCGACTCGCTGCAGATCGGCGACAGCGTGCGGATCATCGGCACCGACAATTGCGTGCGCTGCGTGATGACGACGCTGCCGCAAGGCGACCTGCCCTTCGATCCGGCGATCCTGCACACCGTGACGGCGGCGGAACCGCACCTGGGCCGGCATCTATGCCGGCGTCGCGCGCGCCCGGCGAGAATTAAGGTCGGCGATCCTGTGACGCTGCGCTCGTAGATTTCACCCGCGGTGTCACCCGCGCCATCTTGGCGATGGGCTGGATGAATTGCGGCTCGATGTCCCAGGGGAACAGGATCCAGGTGTCCTGGCTGACTTCCGTAATGAAGGTGTCCACCAGCGGCCGCCCGGCGGGCTTGGCATAGATGGTGGCGAAATGTGCCTTCGGCAGCAGGTCGCGCACCGCCTGTCCGGTCCGTCCGGTGTCCACGAGATCGTCGATGATCAGCCAGCCCGAGCCATCGCCGCTGTCGGTGGCCTTCTTCACCACCGTGAGCTTGCCCTGGCTGCGGTCGTCATAGCTGGTGATGCAGACGGTATCGATCAGCCGCAGCTCCAGTTCCCGCGCCACGATGGCCGCCGGCACCAGGCCGCCGCGGGTGACGGCGACGATGCCCGTCCACGGCCCCTTCTCCACCAGCCGCCAGGCCAGCGCCTTGGCGTTGCGGTGCAGTTCGTCCCAGGTGACGGGAAAGTTCTTTTGGCTGGAATGGGCAGAATTCACGGCGTTTCCCCCTCGGTGCTCTACCTTGGGACGCTCGTTTATCCCGCCCCTCCGGCAGGGGCAACCCCGCGCCGGAATGACGGTCAAACGTTCTGATCGGGCGCCTGGGTCAGGGCGCAGCCATTGATGCGCCAGGAGCCGTCGGGCTGCTTTTCCATGCTGTAGCGGGCGATGACCGGCCGGCCGTCGGGACCGACCACGAACACATCCTGCACCAGGCTGCCGCCGACATCGCCGAGCTGGCGGAACTCCACCTCGCGCGGGCGGTAGACGGGCTGATAGCCGGTCTTGACCATCTCCAGGAAGATTTCCGGCGTGGTGAACATCGACTGGATCGAGGGCGAGGCATAGGACCAGGCCGCGCCGGCATCGTCATGCTGGAAGGCATCGAGCTGGGACTGGATCACCTGGCGGATCGCCGCCTGATCCGCCGAGGACACCTCCTGGGCGACGGCCGGCGGGGTCGCCAGGGCCACGAACAGGAGCAGGAACCCTAGGATTGCGCGCATTTTTCAGCCTCCATGCTGCAGGGGGCCGGTGGCCGCCCATGGCCATTATACGGGCGCCGGCGGCGTTTGGTTGCGGTCATAATGTTGCTTAAGGCAGCGCGGCCCGCGCAAAAGCCGGCGGGCCGGCCTCAAGAGAGAGCCGGCCCGCGGGTTAGGCGTTTGCGGTTGATCAGCGGATGTAGAGGCGTATCTCGATCGAATTCGAGTCCTGGGTACTATAGGTCACCAGATTGATCCGGTCACGGCCCACGCCCAGGCTGGCCAGACTGCCGATCACCTGATCGGCGCGAGCCAGGGCCTGCTTGCTGGTGTCCTGCAGCTCCTCCGGCGTGCCTGAAGTCGGCGACACCGCCGCCAGATCCAGGGCAAAGCCGGGCTTACGTTCCTGGGCCTTGCGGATGGCGGCGGCGAGTTCGGTCTCGTAGTCGGTGTTGCTGTCGGGAAAGAAGATCACCACGAAGGGCCTGCCGGTGGCGATGCCGCTGCCCGGCGGCGCCGCACCGGACTCGTCCGTCGGCAGCGGCGCTTCGGGTTCGCTTGCAGCCGGTTCGCTGGCCGCGGCGGATGGCTCGTCTGATGTGGCGGCGGTGCTGTCGCCGGCCGAGTTGCCGCCATTGCTGCAGGCGGCGAGGCCGAGCAACAGGGCCGGCAGGAAGATCTGGAAAACGACGCGCTGGGACAAGGACATGAAGCCGCTATCTGGTTGCGAAGGGCGGCATCCTAGACAGCGCGGCCAGGGGCCTCAAGCCGCTTTGCCAGCCGTCTTCCCCGGGCCCGCAGCCTTGCCAGCGCGAGGGCCTTTCTATAGGGTGCGCCCCCTGTCGCGGCCCCCGGTTTTCGCCGGGTTTCGCCGCCGGATGCGCCCGTAGCTCAACTGGATAGAGCACCAGACTACGAATCTGGGGGTTGGGGATTCGAATTCCTCCGGGCGCGCCACACTTTCCTGCAATTCCCAAAATGCTAGCACGGCCGTCGTGTGACTGTTGGTTCGCGGCGTGCTGTCTAGTCCAGCTTGGTGCCCTTGGGAATCATGAGGCGATAATCGCCGGAGGTTGTGTCGCGTTCGAGAGCCGCGGCAACGCCGAGTGAGGCGAGGTCCTTGAGATGAGCGTTGACGCTAAGCAAGCCATCTTGAAGTTGCTCGATTTGCAGCTGCCGGTTGGTTTTCATTGTTGTTCTCCGTGGTGAAAAGGTCGGGAACCCTCCAGCGCCCGCGTCACCATGGGCCTGCATAGTGAACGAAGTGTTAGGATTTGCGCGGCTGGCCGGGCTTATCTCGGGAAGCAACAAGCCCGCGCCACTGGCTGTTCACCCCTCCGGCAGATCACCGGTTCAGTTCGCCGGCAGCAGCGAGGACTTCGGACACGATGGCCCGCACGTCATCCTCTTTCGCCCGGTGATTGACGAAGCAGGCGCGCAGCGCGAACTGGCCGCGGATGGTCGCATTCGACAGATAGACGCGGCCGCGGGAATTGATGCGCTTCAGGATCGATTCGTTATCCTTCACGCGGTGGCGGAAGCAGACGGCGCTGAGCGGGACCGGCGCCATCAGTTCCAGCTCCGGCTGTGCGCGGACCAGTTCCGCCAGAAGCTGGGCATGGCGCAGGTCCCGCGAAATGGCGGCGCGAAACGCCCGGCGGCCGTGATACTGCAGCGACATCCAGAGCTTCAGTGCGCGGAAGCGCCGCGACAGCTCCATCGACTCCTCGAAGACCGCGTATCCTTCCGTGGAATCGCCGGTCAGTATCTTGACGTAGTCGTCGGTATGAGAGAACGCCGCGCGCGCCACATCGCGGTGACGGTGGAGCAGGCAGCCGCAGTCGAGCGGCTGATACAGCCACTTATGCGCATCGATCGACAGGGTATCGGCGCGATCCATTCCCCGGTATTTCTCCGGCGCCGCCAGGGCCGCCAGGCCGCCAAAGGCCCCGTCGACATGCAGCCACAGGCCCTCCCGCTGCGCCAGATCGGCGATCTCGGGCAGCGGATCGATCGCGCCGGTGTTGACGGTGCCGGCCGTCGCCACGATGGCAATCGGCACATGCCCCGCCTGCCGGTCGGCCGTAATGGCTGCCTGTAGCGCGTCCGTCCGCATGCGGAACTCGCCATCGGTCGGGATCAGGCGCAGGTTCTTCCGGCCCAAGCCCAGGAACGCGACCGCCTTGGGTATCGACATATGCACCTGCTCGGACGCATAGACGATGCCGGGCCTGGCGCCCGTCTCGTTGGCGGGCAGTTTCGCCTCCCGCGCCATGGCCAGCGCCATCAGGTTTGCCGACGAGCCGCCGCCGCACAGGCTGCCGGAGAAGCCGGCGCAGCCGACGGCCTCCGCCATCCAGCCGACGACGGCATGCTCGATCGTGATCGCCGCCGGCGCGGACCGCCATGACGTGACATTCTGATTGAGCGCCGCCGCCAGCAACTCTCCCAGCGCGCCCACCGGCTCGCCGGAACCCAGGACATAGGCGAAGAACTTGCCGCCGGATGGCCGCGCATGTTCGGCGATCGACTTGAAGTCCTGCAAGACCTTCCGGCCGCGCCCTTCCTCGGCCCAGGGCCGGTCGAAGAGTTCCGTCGTCTGCTTGCCGCTGGTGACCGGATAGGCCGGACGCTGTTCGACCGACTCCCAGTATTCCTTCGCAAGCCCGATCGCTTCGTCCGCCAGGCGCGACAATTCTTGATTTGAGATTTGCAGTTCGTTCATGGGCTATGTCCTGTGAGCTTTTCCCGACAATGGCGAGTTGTGGGATCAGATTCAATGGAATTGGCCCTGTCATGGGAAAGCAAGATTCACCACAAAGTCACAAAGGACACAAAGACAGCTGTGCGTGGCGCAATCATCGCGTGCCGTCAAATCGCCTTCGTGTTCTTTGCGACTTTGTGGTGAATTGTTTTTCCGTACTTCATGCCGGCCCCGATGCCGCGATTTCTGTAACCGCCGGTTACGAGCCGCACTGCCGCCATCCGCCGTTACCAGATTCCCGCCGCGCGGCATGGGCGCGCCGCAATCGGCGCCTACATCTCCAAGCGGATCGCCGGAAAGACGCCGGCCAGGCAGGCACGGCCTCCGCGCGGATCCGCGGCGATAACGCCGCATTCGAGAAAAGGAGTTCGATCATGTTCGCCCATAAGATTCTCATGAGCTCGGTCTTTGCCACTGCCATCGCGCTGAGCAGCGGCCTGGCTCTGGCGGCCACCACGCCGGTGCCCTCCAGCCACGCCAGCAACGGTTCATCCCATATGCAGAGCGCCGGCAACCTGGCCAAGCAGTGCAGCGGCCTGGAGACCGCCTTCGACCAGGCGATCAACGGCCACGAGCACATGATGGCGTTCCAGGATGCGAGGACCCTGCGAGAGGAAGGCGGACATATGTGCGCGCAGGGCGTCCACGCTGCCGGCATCCGCTACCTCAAGACCGCGCTCAGCGAAGTCGGCGCGGTGCCGCGGGTCTACTGAACGGCTGATAGCGGAAGTTCTGCGGGGCGGGTTTCAAGCCCGCCCCTTTGATTCAGCTACAGGGAATGCAACCGCGGATTTACATTCGTTAACGGACTTGCCTTGCTTGTCACGGAGAAGACACGCGTCCCGGATGCCCGGCTCTTCGAATCTGCGGTATGAGAATAATGTTACGTCTCGCCAGAATCAGGTGTAGGGTCACCGCGCGATGACAATCCTGCGTTGAGCTGAACGCCGCCCGCCTTAGGTTTGGAATCAGCTTTGCTTGGCGGTTGCGGTTTCGGCCCCAATACATGAGGGGGCAATAGCATGACCATCGTAATGCGCATCATCATCACCGTTGTCTTCGGCTTCCTTTGGTGGTGGGTCTATAATCGTGTCGGCATGGGCCTGCAGTATCTGATGATCCTCGGCTCCGTGCTCGCTGTCTGTGTCTGCTGCTGCAAGGGCAGCAACGATCCCGGTGAATGGAACTGGCAACGCTATCTCGCTTGCATCCGTCGATGCTGGCTGGCGACCGCCATCCTGATCGTGAGTCTCTTCATCATCGGCGTCCTCGTCGTGTTCTATTTAACCGGGGCGGCGCCCGCGGGAGTCGTGCTGGTGAACATCCTGCTGGCGGCGATTTTCGCACCGCTCTTTGTGCGGATCATCTGCTGCGCTTACGAGAACCCGTAGGCTGCTATCTGATCTGACGCCAAGCCGGCCGTGCGAACGGCCGGCTTTTGGCGTTTGAACCAAGCGACGACTTATTGATCTGGCACGATCAGGCGGCCGGTTTCGGCACCGCGACATTCAGCTTCTCGGCCCAAGGCTGAAGCGCCGGCATGATGCCGGGATAGAGCGGCACTCCCTGGGCCAACGCCTCGCGCTTCAGCGCCATCGCCCGCTGGCCCGGCAGCCGCACCTCGTCGAAGCCCGGCGCCGGCGGATTGTTGCGGCAGGCCGCGGCGATCCAGTCCATCTCCTGCGTGAACAGGCGCGGCGCCGCCGAAGGCCTGGGGATCGAACACCTGGATGAACACGCCCGCACCCCAGCCTGATGGCTTGCTGGAACGGCCGAAGCCCGGCAGCGCCTGGGTCAGCGCCTCCACCGTCAGCGCCAGGCCATAGCCCTTATGCCCGTGATCGCGCCCGCCCGTGGGTTGCAGCGTGCCCGGCGGATCGGTGAACAGCGCATTGGGATCGTCGGTGGCATGGCCCTGCGCATCCATCGCCCAGGGCCCGGGATAGCGCCGCCCTTCGCGCCGCAGACGGTTGGTCATGCCGTTGGTGGTGATCGACGCGCTCATGTCGATCAGGATCGGATCGCCGCCGGTGGGAATGCCGACGGCGATGGGATCGGGGGTGAACACGGCCTTCAGGCCGCCGAACGGCGCCACGCTGGCGTCGGCGGGATCGGAGCTGAGGATCGTCACCATCATGCCCGCTGCAGTGGCGCGCGGCAGGAAGGTGGCGAGGCAGGCGATGTGATGGCTGCGGCGGATGGCGATGGCGCAGAGCCCGTGGCTTCGCGCCCGCTCGATCGCCAGATCCACGGCGCGCACCGTGAGCCAGACACCCGGCAGCGTGCCGCCGTCCCAGGTCACGGCAGCGCCACGGTCGGCGACGATCCCGGGCTCGCCCGCCGCTTTCATGCGGCCTTCGGCGATCTCCTGCAGATAACCGCCGGCGAGCTGCAAGCCGTGGGTGGTGTGCCCCATCAGGTCGGCTTCCACCAGCATCTCCGCGATGAGCGCGGGCTTGTCGCCGTCGCAGCCCGAGGCCGCGAAGAGGCCGCGGGCGAAAGCAAGGAGATCGGCGGCGCGGTAGCGCTGGGTCGATGCGTTCATGGATTTTCCTTGATCGGATTGAACGGTGCGGAACGCTAGAGCCCGAACTCGCGCCGGTAGCCGTCCCACATCAGATTGAACCGGGCTTCGTTCATGTCAGTGTAGCCTTCATAGCCCGCCTTCTGATCGCCATAGAGCGCGGACATGCCGGCGGCGACCAGCTCCGGCGCCAGCTCCGACGTCACCTCCTGCACCATGCCCCAGAGGAATTCGCGCAGGGACACGGCGACCTTGAACAGCCGGTATTGCCGCCAGTTCTCCTTCGTGCGCAGGCCGTAATAGAGTTCGACCACCCGCAGATCCAGATCCTCCGGCGCATCGGAATTGATCATCGCCGCCGCCAGATCGAAATTGGGATTGCCGAAGCCGCCGTAATCCCAATCGATGAACAGCACCTCGCCCTTCTCGTCGAAGACGAAGTTCTGCGGCACCAGGTCGTTGTGCGTGAAGACCGGCGTGTAGGGCGGCACATCCTGCTCCAGCCGCCCGGCGATGCGCTCCAGCTCCGCCAGCTTCGGCAGCAGCCGCGATTTCTTCTGCCGGCCGATCTCGCAATAGCGCCGCGCCACCTGGAACGGCCAGAAATAATGCGCCGCCGGGCGCAACGCCGCCGAACCGGCGTGCAGCCGCTTCATCAGGACCACGATCTTTTCCAGCGTCGGGCCGTGATGGATGTTCTCCGGCCGCAGCGTGCCGCCGCTGACGAAGCGCGCGACGATCAGTGCCGGCTCGATATGGATCACCTCCGGCGTGACGCCGAGTTGCGAGCCCGCTTCCGCCGTCGCCTGCACCGAGGATTGGTAGATGCCATGCACGGGGATATCGAAACCGATGCGGGCGACGTAGGCGCCCTTGCTGTCGGTGACCTTGTAGCTGCTGTTGCAGAGGCCGCCGATGATCGGCTCCAGCTGCGGCGGCCCCCGCCAGATCGGCAGACGGCTGACATAGTCGCGGATCTGCGGATCCGACCAATCCTTGCGTATCATGCGGCCCGGCCCTCATGCGCGGCGGCGGGTTGCCGGCCGACCGGCCGGGGCCTGCCGCCCTCTTGCAGGCGCATGATTTCCGCTATGGCCGGAAAGCGCAACTCCTGCTGAAAGGCTGGCGGCGGAGATCGCAGCTAACAGCTCTTTTTCAGCGCCGCGAATTGCGACTCATTGGGGCAGAAATCGCGGTAGGAATTGTCGGCCTGTTCCCGCCGCATCCAATGCCGGCACAGGTTTCTCGCGCCGCAGCTACGGCAGGCGCGCGCCAGCTCGTCGCGCAAGCCCGGATGACGGGCCAGGATGCCGTCGGCGATCTCGAGTTTCTGCAGCATCTGCTGCAGGAGCTGCGGCGCTTCCCGCGACCAGGCAACATCGGCGATTAGGTTGCGGCTGATGCCGATATCGGCGAGGTCAGTGTCGGTCAATCGCTGGAGTTCCTTTTCCAGCGCCGCCTGCCGGCACCAGGCCTCGACCACATCGGCCGCGGCGCGCACGCCCCGATCGATTCCCGCAATAAGCCGCTCCGCCGCATTCTGGGCCCGCCACATCGGAGGCGAGGATTCGTTGCCGTCTTTGTCGCTGCCGGCCATGAGAGTCTCCTCTTAAGAATTCAGAGCAGAGACTCGGCCATGATCGATATCACCGCATTGATGCGGGTCAAATCGGGCTCGGATGGATTCGGGCAAATTATGTCTTTCCGGCAAGCTGTTAGCGGAAGCGGGGGTGGCCGGGCGGCCTAGAACTCACTCCAGTCGGTGGCGGAGCCCCGTGCCTGGCGGCGCAGCGGCTTGGCCGGCACTGAGACCGGTTCTGTTTCAGCCCTTTCCCCGGCGGCCGCATCGCCGTCAACGGCTTCGGCCAGCTTGCTCTGCATCTGCCTGGCATCGCGGCGCTTGGCCTCTGCATTCCTGCTCGCCGCCGAGCGGAAGGCCGTTGCCGCCGAGGGCGTGGCCGCACCGCCGGCCGTATGCCGCTCGCCGACCGAGAAGAACTTCACCAGAGTCGCCAATTCCTCGGCCTGCTGATCGACTGACGTCAGCGCGGCACCGGATTCCTCCACAAGCTGCGCATTCTTCTGGGTCACGGACTCCATCTGGCCGACCGTATTCTCCACCTCGGCCACGCCCGCGCTCTGCTCCCGGTTCGCCGCCGCCATCTCCGACACGATGTCGGCCACGCGCTTCACCGAGGAGGTGATCTCTGAAAGCGAACTGCCGGCGCGGTTGACCAGCTCGACGCCTTCTTTCGTATTCTGGCTGCTGGCGCTCACTAGCGCCTTGATCTCCTTGGACGCCGCGCCCGAGCGTTGCGCCAGCGCCCGCACTTCGCTGGCCACCACGGCAAAGCCGCGGCCGGCGTCACCGGCCCGCGCGGCTTCCACCGCCGCATTCAACGCCAGGAGATTTGTCTGGAAAGCGATTTCGTCGATCATGCCGACGATCTCGCCGATGCGCTTTGAGGACTCCTCGATCCGGCCCATGGCTTTCACCGCCGAGCCGGCGATATCGCCGCCGCCTTCCGCCGCCTGGCGCGCCGCGGTGGCCAACTGATTGGCCTGCTGTGCATTGTCGGCATTCTGCTTGATCGTCGCCGAGAGTTGGCGGATCGCCGCCGCCATCTCCTCGAGGTTCGAGACCTGTTCTTCCGTGCGCACCGAGAGGTCGCTGGAGCCGGTGGTGAGCTGGGCTGTCGCCGAACGGATCGTCTCCATGCCCTCGACCGTCTGGCCGACGATGTTGGCGAGCTGATCCGCCGTCTCGTTGCAATCCCGCTTCAGCCGCAACAGGTCGCCCTGATACTCGCCGCTGATCCGCTTCGTCAGGTCGCCCCGCGCCAGGCCGGACATCATGTCCACGACCTCAGTCAAAGCGGCGGCAACAGTCTGCGCCCAGCGGTTCATGCCCTCGCCCAGCTTAAGCATGAAGCCGGTCTTGTTCGACAGTTCGACCCGGCGTGAGAAATCGCCGGCCACGCTGGCTTCCACCAGACCGGCCACTTCGCTTTCGACCGCAAGTTGTTCCGTGAGATCGACCCACTCGACCACCGTGCCGAGACGGCCGCCGCTGTCGTTGACGATGGGATTGAGCGTGAGCTCCGCCGTGCGGCCGCCGAAGCCAAACCGTTCCATGCGGGCATCCGTGATCTCGGCCAAGCGCGCCGCCGCGCGCTGATCGCCGAGAAGGGGACCGAATTCAGCGCCGAGCAGCCGGTCGGCGGCGAAATCCGCCACGACCATGCGCACGTCGTTTTCGACTTTGGCGAAGTAGCGCCGCGCGGCGGCGTTGGCATAGTTGATGGCGCCGGCCGGATCGATCAGCAGTACCACGCCGGCCGTGTTGTCCAGCGCGGTCTGGACCCGCGCGGCGCGCACGCCGGTGTCGCGGATGGTGGTCAGCGAGCGCGCCATTTCGCCGATCTCGTCCTTGCGCCCCAGGGCGGGAATCTCCGCTTCCTGGTCGCCGCCGGCAAGCCGCGACATGACATTCGTCATCTCGACCAGGGGGCGCGCGAGCTTGCGTCCGACATAGAGCCACCCGACCAGAACCGAGATCACGATGCTCGCGGCGACGACAACCAGGATCAATTGATTGCCGCGCTGGACCGAGCGCTCGACCGTTGTCTGGCCGGAGGCGACGCTGTCGCGGCTGGACTGCACCACGCCTTGAATCCTGGAGCGGATCTGTTCCGCCAGTTGCCGATTGCCGGTGAGGATGGCGCCGAGGCTGCGCTGTGCGCCCAGTTCCCGCGCCTTGATCGCAAACAGGCCGTTTTCGCCGGAGCCGTGCGCGATCAGGGCATTGACCTGCGCTGCGACCGCCTCGCGTATCTTGCTGTCCGAGAGTTCCTTGAGGCTTCTCGTCAGCGCCTCCGTGGCGGCGGTGAAGCGATCCGCGGTCGGCTGCAGGTAGGTGACATCGCTGATCTGCGCTGCGGCATGAAGCAGCGCCTGCACGGCGTTGGCATTGGATTCGGCCTTGAGCAGGGCGACGGTGTTCATCATGCCGTTCACGATCGCGCCGGAGTCTCGCGGCCCTTGCCGGATCGGATCCTTATCCGCGCCCTGCATTTCGAGGATGATCTCGAACAACCGATCGTCGGCCTGCCCGGCCAGCACCTTGATGATCGCTTCGTGCGCCGCATCGACCTCGCCCAGGAGCGGTTTTGCTGGCCTGCCGCGCCTCGAGGATCGTGGCCATGACATCGCTGAGAGCGGCCATGTTCTTGGCCGTTTGGTCGACCATGGCCCCGGAGATTTTCGCCTGCCCTTGCTCGCTGAGCTGTTTGTTCAGCTCTTCGAGCCAGCTTCGGATGCGATCGTTTCTGACGCCAAGCTGCTTGACCGTTTCGCCGCGCGCGGCGTCGGAGGTGGCGCCGGCAATTTCCGTGCCGGCGGCCGACAGCGCCGCGCTTTCAGCCGCAAGCTCGAGAGCGGAGACCATCACCGGCATGCTGCCATGCGCCACGTCGTCGAAGGTGCGCTGGACATCGCCGAGCGAGGTCCAGGCGATGGCGCCGGCAACGCAACTGGTCAAGCTGATGCCGCCCAATGCGGCAAACAGGCGGAAGCGGATGCTGTTCCGGTTCGACACGGCTTTCGTCGGAACGGACCGTGCAATTGGCATAACGCTATTCCTGTCCTGTCGCGGCAAATTCAACCGGGCCGGATCAGCTCGCCGGACCCAGCCGGTCGACCTGCATGAATGATCCGTCACGCTGGATGATGGTCAGGAAGACCTCATCCAGCCCTTGATTATCGCCATCGCCGAAGGTTGCCATCAGTCCCTGGAGATCGAAGGGGCCGTTCTTCTCGATCGACTGCAGCAAGGCTTCGCGCGTCACCTCGCCGTCGATCCGATGCAGCGCCATGATGGTCATGCGGCCGACCAGGTATCCTTCGAGCGAGATGAAACCGGGTTTTGCCTCGGGATCATGCGCCTTCAGAGCCTTCTGATACTGCGCCACGATGGGGATGGAGGTATCCCAGGGCAACGGCACGACCTGGCTGACGATGACGCCGTCGCCGTCCGGCCCGAGTTCGCGGGCCAGCGCTTCCGCCCCGACAAAGGAGATGTTGACGATGGGCTGGGTCATGCCGAGGCCGCGCGCCAGCTTGATGAATTCGGCAATCGGCTTGTAGGGACCGACCGTGACGATCGCCTCGGGATTGGCGGCGCGAATGCTGAGCAGCGCCGACTTCACGGCCGTGGTGTTGCGCTGGAATGCGCCCTCGGCGGCAAGCGTCATGTTGCGTTTGGCCAGGGCGCGGCTGACGCCGTCATACCCGGCGCGGCCGAAGGAGTCGTCCTGGTAGAGGATCGCCAGACGGGTGACTCCCAGATCCTGCGTCAGATGCTCGACCCAGGTTTCGGTCTCCTGAAAGTAGGACGCCCGCAGATTGACGACATTGCGCAGGCCGGGATCGCGCAGGAACTCGGCGCCCGTGTAGGGGCCGATGAACGGCACGCCGGCTCCGGTCGCAATCGGCTGCGCCGCCTTCGATGTCGGGGTACCGACCGCGCCGATCAGGGCAAAGACCCGGTCGGTCTCGATCAACGTCTTGGTGGCGACAATGGCGCGGTCGGGCTCATAGCCGTCATCATAGCTCTTCAACTCGAGCAGCCGGCCCTTGATGCCGCCGGCGTCGTTGATCTCCTTGAAGGCGGCGGCAATGCCGTCGCGCATGCCAAGACCAAGCGCCGAGGCCGGTCCATCGAGCGCCGTCGACTGTCCGAAGAGAATGGTTCCCTCGGTTACGCCGGTCTCAGCCGGCGCCGGCCCGGCGAACATGACAGCGGCAAGGAAGCCCGCCAACGAAACCGACGCAAGTACGTGTCTGGGCATGACTCGATCGTCCCCTAGGTTTGATCTGAGCTGCGATCAAGTCGCCGGCTCGCCGAAGGGAATGCCAATGCCCCGGAATTTGATCCATCGGCGGAACCACCGATGCGATCGCGCACGGTGTCTGATAGGAGGCTATGACACCGTAATATTGCGAAATTTGCTTAATGAAGGATTACTTCTTAACATCGACAAGTCTGAGGGGTATCCGTTCACGCGTACCTCCGGCTCGGGCCGACCTAGAAGTCGCTCCAATCGGTGGCGGAGCCCTGGTGCCCTGGCCTGCGATGCAACGGCCTGGGCGAAGTTGCGACCGGTTCCCTAGACGCCGCTTCTCCGCGGCGGCCGCATCGCCGCCAACGGCTTCGGCCAGCTTGCTCTGCATCTGCCTGGCATCGCGGCGCTTGGCCTCTGCATTTCGGCTCGCCGCCGAGCGGAAGGCCGATGCCGCCGAAGGCTTGGGCTTGTGCCGCCAGCCGAATGCCGCTCGCCGACCGAGAAAAACTTCACCAGCGTCGCCAGCTCCTCGGCCTGCTGATCGACTGACGTCAGCGCGGCGCTGAATTCTTCCACCAGCTGCGCGTTCTTCTGCGTCACCGCTTCCATCTGACCGACCGTGTTCTCCACCTCGGCCACGCCGGCGCTCTGCTCCCGGTTGGCCGCCGCGCATCTCCGACACGATGTCGGCCACGCGCTTCACCGATCCGGTGATCTCCGATAAGCGAGGTTCCCGCGCGGTTGACCAGATCCACGCCCTTCTTTCGTGTTCTGGCTGCTGGCGCCCACCAGCGCCTTGATCTCCTTCGACGCCGTGCCCGAGCGCTGCGCCAGGACGCGCACCTCGCTGGCCACCACCGCAAAGCCGCGGCCCGCATCGCCGGCGCGCGCGCTTCCACCGCCGGCATTCAACGCCAACAGGTTCGTCTGGAAGGCGATCTCGTCGATCATGCCGACGATCTCGCCGATGCGCTGCGATGACTCCTCGATCCGGCCCATGGCCTTCACCGCCGAGCCGGCGATGTCGCCGCCGCCTTCGGCCGCCTGGCGCGCCACCGTGGCCAATTCATTCGCCTGCTGCGCGTTGTCGGCGTTCTGCTTGATCGTCGCCGAGAGCTGCCGGATCGCCGCCGCCATCTCTTCGAGGCTCGCCACCTGTTCTTCCGTGCGCGTCGAGAGGTCGCTGGAGCCGGTCGTCAGCTGGGCCGTCGCGGCGCGGATCGTTTCCATGCCCTCGACCGTCTGGCCGACGATATTGGCGAGCTGGATCGGCCGTTTGCGTTGCAGTCCTGCTTCAGCCGCAGCAGATCGCCCTGGTACTCGCCGGCGATGCGCTTCGACAGATCGCCCCGCGCCAGGCCCGACATCATGTCCACGACCTCGGTCAGGCGGCGGCAACGTTTGCGCCCAGCGGTTCATGCCCTCGCCAGCTTGAGCATGAAGCCGGTCTTGTTCGCCAGTTCGATCCGCCGCGAGAAATCGCCGGATACGCTGGCTTCCACCAGACCGGCCACTTCGCTTTCAACCGCCAGTTGCTCGGTGAGATCGACCCACTCGACCACAGTGCCGAGACGGCCGCCCCGGTCATTAGACCGGTTCAGCGTGACCTCCACCGTGCGCCGCGCGAACGACAGGCGCCGTGTCTCCGTGCCCTTCAGCGCCGCCAGCACATTGACCGCCGCGTTCATCCTTCAATAGCCGCCCGAAATCGAAACCAGCAGCCGCGCGGCGGAGAAATCCGCCGCTGCCGCCCGCACATCGCTTTCGGCTTCCGCAAAATATGCCCGGGCCGCCGCATTGCCGTAGTTGACCGCCCCGGCGGTGTCCACCATCAGCACGATGCTGGCGGTGTTATCCAAGGCCGTCTGCACCCGCGCTGCGCGGACGCCCGTGTCGCGGATTGTGGTCAGTGACCGCGCCATGTCGCCGATTTCGTCGCCCCGTTCCTGCGCCGGAATCTCCGCATCCTGGTCGCCGGCGGCCAGCCGCGCCATGACCGCCGTCATCCGCGCCAGTGGCCGCGTCAGGCTGTTGGCCACAAACAAGCCGCCGGCGAGTGCGAGGAAAATGCCGACCAGAATGGTAGTCGGCGTCGTGAGGGTCGTGGTCGCGACGGAATTTTGGGCTGACTTGACCGTCTGGGCGTTCAGCTGCGCCGTGGCGGCGAACACCTGGTCCATCACGGCGTCGAATTGCTTGGAGACCGCGGCCGCTTCGACATTGGCCCGCTGGGCCGATGCGGCCAAGGTCAGCGCGCGCTCATGGGCGGCGAAAACGCCGCCTTCTGACAGCACCGCTTCCTCCGCCTGCTTCAACTTGGCGCCGATCTGTTCGACATTGGCCTTGAACTCGGCGCTTGCCCGCGCCATCAGCTTTTTCTGGCGCTCCTGGGCCGCGCGCATCAGTTTTGCGAAGCGTTCCTTTTGCGGCGCCAACGCCGCCAAATCGGACTCCGCCGCATAGGCGCGCACCAGGTTCTCGAGTTCCGCGCTAAAAGACTGCAGCCGGTAGGCGTGGCGCAGCGTCGGATAGGTCTCCGACAGGGTCTCGGAGAGAACGGATTCGAGGTCCCGCACCGACGCATTGCCCGATTGAACGAGGGTACGGCTTGCGTCTTCCCGCTCGTTCATCACCAATTTGCTGGCCGACGCCATGTCGGTCGTCAGCTTGTCGATTTCCGTCATCAGATTCTGCAATTCGGCGAGCTTGATGATAGCCTGCTCGCGCATCGCCGCCTCTTCCAGCAGCGATTTGGCCGCGCTGTCGATGGCCGCAATGAATTTTTCCCCGAGATTGCCGACCTGGCCAAGATCGAGACCGGTATCGCCGCCTGCGGCCCGCGTCGACAGCGTCATCAGTATAGCCGTCAATTTCGTGCTTTCGGCTTCGATAGCCTGTTGCACCTTTTCACGCGCCGCAGCCTTGTCTTCCTGCATTTCATGGCCGAGGGCGCCGACCATGGCCTGCGAACTCTTCAGCGCCGCCGCGGTGTCCTGCAGCAGGGGACCGGACACCTCGGCGATTTCGGTGACTGAGGCGCCGATGCGGTTGACGAACAGCAGGCCGCATCCGCCGGCAATGCCGATCAATGGCGCCAGGGCGAGAAAGGCTGCGATCAGCTTCCAACGCAGGCTAAGATTGTTCCAGCGCGCCAGAGTTTTGCGTTCGCCGGCGATTTTAGTTGATTGCATCGTAGCCACCTTGGTAGCGGAATTTCGTATCCGGGGAGATCAAGTCTATAGAAGCCTTACGGCGGAGACGGGGGATTGCCTCCCCCGTCTCCTTGCCGCTGGCTGTCCGATTTAGGAAGCCGAGTTGCCCACCGGCTTGTACACGTCGATGCGGTTGTTGCCGCTGTTGGCGATGTAAATCCAGCCGGTTTCCGTGTCGACGAAGAGGCCGTGCAGGTTCTCGAACTCGGCGCCGGAGCCGAAGGCCGTCAGGAAGTTGCCGTTCTTGTCGAACACGCGAGACGCGGTCGTTGCCGATCTCCGTCACATACATGTTGTCGTTCTTGTCGATGCCGATACCGGCCGGCGCCGTGAGCTGGCCCGGCATGGAGCCGCTGCTGCCGAACAGGAACAGGAACTTGCCGTCCTTGTCGAACACCTGGATGCGGTCGTTCTTCAGGTCGGCGACGATAGACCTTGCCCTCGCTGTTCGCCTTGGCCGCTTCCGGCTTGGTGAACTGGCCGTGAGCCGTGCCGGGGCCGCCGAACGAGAACAGGAACTTGCCGTCGAGATCGAATACGTCGACCTCGCTGTTGCCGACTTCCGGCAGGTACAGCCGGCCGTCATAGATGCTGATGAATTCCGACTTGAAATTCTGGCCGGGCTCCGTGCCATAGCCGGCGAACGTCTGAGATCCAATTGCCGTCCGCGTCGTACTTCTTCACGTAGCCGGAATCGTAGTCAGCGACGAAGATGTTGCCCTGCGGATCGACTGCAATGCCTTCAGGCTTCTCGAGATTGACGTCCTCGTCGCCCTTGCCGCCGAAGCGGCGCTTGAACTCGCCGGTGGTCTTGTCGAATTCCTGAACCCAGGCGTGGGCGGCGTCGGTGGCCAGCAGATGGCCGTTGCTGCCGATCGCCATGTCCTCGACATACTTGAACTGGCCTTCGCCTTCGCCTTCCGAGCCGATGCTCATCACCTTCTCGAACTGCATGGCGGGCGCTGATTCCTGGGCCCAAGCGGGCGCCGTCAGCGTGAGGCCGCAGATCGCGGCCGACAGATATAACGCATTGCGCAACTTCATTGATCGAATCCCCTCATCTTGAGACATCCATGGGCGGAAACGTCCGCCTGACAAGCGCGCGGGCGAGCAATCGCGGCGGTCGGTGGCGACTTGATGCGCGTGGCAGGCCCTGGAGGATTCTTCGGGACACAACCGGTGCGTGACGTCGCCGCAACCCGAACGAAGGCGGCCGTTTCAACGAATCGGATTATTAGGGAACCTTGTTAAGAAAGGATTGGCGTCCCATACGAACGTATCCCTACGCGACCGTAAACGTGCGACCAATTCCAGGCCGGTCTAGATCTGGGTCTAGAACTCGCTCCAGTCGTTCGCACGCGCCTTGCGCCCTCTGCGTCTGGCGGCGCCGGGGCTTTGAAGAACCTGAATCCCGTGCAGTTTCAGTAGATTCTGTTAAGGGCGCCGCATTGGTGGCGACGGATTCTGTGAGTTCGCTCTGCATCTGCCTAACGTCGCGGCGATTGGTCGCAGCATTTCGACTCGCCGCCGAGCGGAAGGCCGACGCAGCCGATGACACAGCTTTGCCACCTGTGATTTCGCGCTCGCCGACCGAGAAAAACTTCACCAGCGTCGCCAGTTCCTCGGCCTGCTGATCCACCGAGGTCAGCGCGGCACCGGATTCTTCTACCAGTTGCGCATTTTTCTGGGTCACGGATTCCATCTGGCCGACGGTGTTCTCCACCTCGGCCACGCCCGCGCTCTGCTCCCGGTTCGCCGCCGCGATCTCCGACACGATGTCGGCCACGCGCTTGACCGACCCCGTGATCTCCGACAAGGAGGTTCCCGCCCGGTTGACCAGCTCGACGCCTTCCTTCGTGTTCTGGCTGCTGGCGGCCACCAGCGCCTTGATCTCTTTCGACGCCTGGCCCGACCGTTGCGCCAGGACGCGCACTTCACTGGCCACGACCGCAAAGCCGCGGCCCGCATCGCCGGCCCGCGCCGCTTCGACGGCGGCGTTCAGCGCCAGAAGATTCGTCTGGAAGGCGATCTCGTCGATCATGCCGACGATCTCGCCGATGCGCTTTGAGGACTCCTCGATCCGGCCCATGGCCTTCACCGCCGAGCCGGCGATGTCGCCGCCGCCTTCGGCCGCCTGGCGCGCCGCGGTGGCGAGCTGATTGGCCTGCTGGGCGTTGTCGGCGTTCTGCTTGATCGTCGCCGAGAGCTGGCGGATCGCCGCCGCCATCTCCTCGAGGTTCGAGACCTGTTCTTCCGTGCGCACCGAGAGGTCGCTGGAGCCGGTGGTCAACTGCGCCGTCGCCGAACGGATCGTCTGCATGCCCTCGACCGTCTGCCCGACGATGTTGGCGAGCTGGTCCGCTGTCTCGTTGCAATCCCGCTTCAGCCGCAGCAGGTCGCCCTGATACTCGCCGCTGATCCGCTTCGTCAGGTCGCCCCGCGCCAGGCCCGACATCATTTGGATGACTTCTGATAGCGCGGAGGAGATGCTCTCGGCCCACTGGTTGAGGCCCTGGGCCAGGCGCACCATGAACTCGCTCTTGATCGAGACCTGCAGCCGCTGGGAGAAATCGCCGCGGGCCGCCGCCTCGATCAGGCCGGCAACCTGCGCCTCCACACTGGCGGTCTCCTTCTCGAGCTGCCGCCGTTCGGTGACGTCGCGGTAGATGGCCACCACGCCGCCTTCCTGCGTGCGGCGCTCATTGATATGCAGCCAGCGCCCGTCCGGCCGCTTGGCGTCGAACCCCTCGGGCCGGCGGCCGCGGTCGTCGATCCGCTGCCGCAGCCATTCTTCCTCGCGGCCGACGGCATCTTGATAGAGGCCCTGGGCCAGGCCGGCGCGCATGATCTCTTCGAAGCTGCGCCCCGGCACATAGTTGGGCGAGCTCGGACCCACCAGCTCGTGGAAGCGCTTGTTCGACAGCACCAGCTTGTTCTCGGAATCATAGAGAACGAAGCCATCCTCGACCCGGTCCATCGCATCGGACAGCCGGGTGATCGTCAGATCGGCACGCGCCTGCGCCTGCTTCACCGCCCGCTCGCCATTGCGCATCACCCGCGCGATGACGACACCATAGACGGTGGCGAAGACAACGAGAAATGCCACCAGGCCGCCGATGGCGTATTCGTACTGATGCAGATCCTTCGTATTCTTGATCTGCCGGGCAAACAGCTTGGCCTGGATGGTCTGGATTTCCGAAACGGCGACACCGACGGCCTTGCCGAGCTGCACATGCTTCTTGTTCATGGCCGATACCAGCGGCAATGCGGCGGCGACTTCGTCCTTGGCCATAAGCGCGAAGATCTGCTCCGCATCGGCGCTCATGCCGGTCATCGCCGCTTCGACCTTGGTCAGGGCCGAGAAGATCGAGCTTGTATCCTCCGCACTCGTGTTGCGCCTCAATTCGGTGGAGGTATAGGAGAAGAACGACTGATACTGGTCCAGCGCCCGTTTGCGGCGCTCGGTCTCCAGCGAGACATTGCGGCTGTCGAAGATGTCGTTCGCCGGCGCATTCACCGCACCGGCATAGTCGGCGATATCAACGACCGCGCCGAGCCGTTCGGCCCATCGTTTATTTTCGGCGATGGAGGTCTGGTAGGACTCGACCAACAGGCTGTTCAGATACAGGCTGCCGCCCACCGTCAGGACATTGAAGGCGACGAGCGCGAAATATACCCAATGCCACTTGAAGCCGCGCCGCATCAACGAGGTGGCAAATCGCATGGCCATGCCCACTTTGGCCGGCGCCCCTGTACGCGATTTGTTGGCTGCACCCGGCGTTTCCGTCTGGCCCATCTGGTAGCTCCCTGTCCGCCTGCGACGCGGCATTCGATTGCCGTGACACAGGTTCACGCCACCGGCCGATGTTCCGCCGATGGCCTGAAAATCCAGCCTGCGATTATTTCGGAAGGTGGTTAATTAGCGGTTATTTCCCGCCCACAGCCGAAGCGTTTAGTTGATTTTCCGGCATTCACCGCGGCTATGAAGCCATGCCTAGGAAGGCGCGGGATTGCCCAAGCCGATCAATACCGTACCGGAGATTGGCAGAAATTCCTAACGCGGCCGCGCCAGCACCGGCCAGACCAGGACCAGGAATTGCGCGAGTATCACCAGCCCCAGCCCGGCGATGACGTCCAGGCCGATAGGTTCACCCAGCAGCAGCGTGCTGGAGACGACGCCGACCACGGGAATGGCCAGGGAATTGATGCTGACCGTGACCGCCGAGAAGCTGCGCACCAGCTTGAACCAGGCCCAGTGGCAATAGATCATCGCCACCAGCACCGCATAGATCGTGCCGAACCAGGCATGCAGGCTCCAGCTTGTGGGATCGACGCCGCGATCGAAGAAGGGTGCCGCGATCAGCACGGGGATGCCGCCCAGCAGCAGCTGCCAGCCCACCAGCGACACGACGGGCATGGAGAAGCGGCAATACTTCAGTCCGACAGTGCCTGCGGCCCAGGCCATGGCGGCGATCAGCATGAACAGCGGCCCGCGTGGATCCGCCATCAGGCCGTCCCATTCCGGCAGCAGCAATGCGGCGAGACCCAGCATGCCGACGGCCAGGCCGACGATCGTCGATGCGCGCAAACGCTCGTTCAGCAGATAGACCGACAGCAGCGTCGCCCAGAGCGGCATCGTATAGGCGATGATCGCCGCTCGCCCGGCTTCGATGTATTTCAGCCCCGCGGCGGAACAGACATGCCAGACCGTGATGTTGAAGAAGGTCACCACCAGCAGCGGCAGCAGCTCGTTGCGTGGAATGCGGAATGACAGCCCTGCCAGCCGCGCCAGCAGATACATGCCAAGCCCGCCGCCATAGAGGCAGATGACGCGGAATGTCAGAATCGGAATCTCCGCCACCGCCGCTTTCATCGCCGGCCAATTTCCGCCCCACAAGATAGAGAGGCTGATCATCAGTGCGACGCCACCGGCCAGACTGAGTTCGCGCGCGGTCACCGCCGGTGCAGCGGATTTGTTCATGGCTCGCCGCCGATCTTGCCCGCCGATACCTTCCGCTGATCCAGCTGCTTCAGCACCGCCTCCCGCTCCGCCGGCATCATGATGATCCAATCGCGGATTTCGTCGATGGTGCGCAGGCAGCCGACGCAATAGCCGGTGGCGTCGTCCAGGCGGCAGATGCTGACGCAGGGCGAGGGCGGGCCGCTCATGAGCAGGCGGCGCCGTTCGGCGCGGCGGCGCTCGCGGTCGAGAATGCGCTGGCGGTTGGGATCGTCGGTGTCGGCGGTCATACACGGAGGGCGGCTGTTGTCCCGCTTGCCTAGCGGAGGCGCGGCGGCCTGTCCATGGCGCCTATGGAATAAACCGGGGGTTCCAGGCATATGTTAGTGACGACGTCCTGTTTTACCCGTCGCCACGAGCAGCACCCATGCCGGCCGCGCTGTCCCTGCCCCAGCTTGTGAACCGCACCCGCCTGGCGACGGGCCTGGTGCTGTTCGCCTATGCGGCGACCCATCTGCTGAATCATTCCCTCGGCCTGATTTCATTGGACGCGATGGATGCCGGGCGGCGCGTCTTCGTCACCATCTGGTTCAATCCTCTCGGCCTGACGCTTCTGTATGGCAGCCTGACCATCCATCTGGCGCTGGCCTTCTGGTCGATCTACCGGCGGCGCAGCCTGCGCATGCCCCTGTGGGAAGCAGCACAGCTCCTGCTGGGGCTGATGATCCCGCCGCTGCTGGCGATTCACGTCATCGGCTCCCGCGGCGCCCATCAGCTCTACGGCACCGATACCAACTATATCTACGAGCTGCTGATCCTCTGGGTATTCAGCCCGAAGGATGGCGTGCAACTGGCCATCGTCCTCGTCATCTTGTGGATGCATGGCTGCATCGGCCTGCATTTCTGGCTGCGGCTGAAGAGCTGGTATCCCCGCGCGCTCCCGTTCGTCTATGCGGCGGCGATCTTGGTGCCGGTGCTGGCGCTGCTGGGCTTTACCGCCGGCGGCCGCGAGGTGGCGCGGCTGGCGGAGGATCCCGACTGGCTGAACCAGGCGGTTGCCGAGCTCGGCTTTCCCGATGAAGACGGCGTCGCCGTTCTCTATGCCATCCGCGACTGGTTCATCGGCGGGTTCCTCGCCTGTCTCGCCGCCGCCCTGATCGGCCGCGCCGTCAGGCGCTGGATCACCAGCCACCGCGCCGTGGTGATCACCTATCCCGATGGCAAGAAGGTGGAGGTGCAGATCGGCACCACCATCCTGGATGCCAGCCGGATCGCCGGCATCCCCCACGCCTCCGTCTGCGGCGGCCGCGGCCGCTGCTCCACCTGCAGGGTGCGCATTTCCGCCGGCGCCCAGCATCTGCCGCCGGCGAGCGACGCCGAGCGCAAGGTGCTGGACCGCGTCGGCGCCGCGCCCAATGTGCGGCTGGCCTGCCAGACGCGGCCCACCGGCGCCGTCGCCATCGTGCCGCTGCTGCCGGCGACAGCCAGCCCGCGGGACGCCCAGGCGCGGCCCGGCTATCTGCAGGGCCATGAGGAGGAGATCGCCATCCTGTTCGCCGATCTGCGCGCCTTCACCCGCATGGCCGAGCACAAGCTGCCCTATGACGTCGTGTTCGTGCTCAACCGCTATTTCCGCGCCATGGGCCTGGCGGTGGAGAATACCGGCGGCCGGCTGGACAAGTTCATCGGCGACGGCGTGATGGCGCTGTTCGGCATCGGCGCCAATCCCGGCGAAGGCTGCCGGCAGGCGCTGGCGGCGGCCAAGGCGATGGCGGAAAATCTGCAGGAAATAAATCAGACCCTTCATCATGACCTGAACGAGCCGCTACGCATCGGCATCGGCATCCATGCCGGGCCGGCCATCGTCGGCGAGATGGGACATGGCCACGCCACCTCGATCACCGCCATCGGCGATGCCGTGAACACCGCCAGCCGCCTGGAGGCGCTGACCAAGGACTATGGCTGCCAGCTCATCGTCTCGGAGACCGTCGCGCACCATGCCGGGCTCGATACCGCCGGCCGCGAACGGCATGACATCGAGATCCGCGGGCGGCGCGAGCCCCTGGCGATCTATGCCATCGCCGACGCCCACGGGCTGATACTGCCGTCAGCATCGCAGAACGATGGCAAGAAGGCGGTCGCCGGCCGCGCTTGATCAAGCGTCCCGGACGTGAAAATCTGCGCCCCGCCGGACACTGAGAGCTGCGACTTCATGAACAGCAATCAAATCAAGTACGCCGACTGGGTGCGGCTGCTGAGCGAGGACAACGGCCATCTGCGCTCGTCGCCGGCGCAGGGCTATTGGCGCCTGGCGCCGCACTATGTCTGCCAGATTACCGACTGCGCCTGCTCGCTCGCCTCCGCGACGATGGTGCTCAATGCCATCAGCGGCAGCCGCCTGCGCGCGCCCGGCAGCATGATGATGACTCAGGAGACGCTGCTGCAGGCGGTGGATGACCAGACCTGGCACGAGGGATCGGGCAAGGATGGCGGACGTGGCGTGACGCTGACCGAACTGGAAAAGCTGCTGCGACGCGGGCTGGCGGTGAACGATCTCCGCGCCGATATCGGGATCGTGCCGCTGGGCGACAAGGCCGACGCGTCACAAGCCGCCAACCGGCTGCGCCAGGACATGGAAGCCTGCGAGCAAGGCCGGCAGCTGATCATCGCGAACTATTTCTCCGAAACGGCCATCGGCTCCGGCGACTACGGCCATTTCTCGCCGGTCGCCGCCTATGATGCGCGGCAGGACCTGGTGCTGGTAATGGATGTCTGGCGCTTCGAGTACGAACCCTATTGGATTCCAGTCGCCAAGCTGGTGGCCGGGATGATGAGCGCAAGCCGCATCACCGGCGAGCCCCGCGGCTATCTGACGATCGGACTCGATCCCTGAAATGAATTCGCTCGCGAGCCGCGGGGGGAGCGGCGGCTCGCGAGCGCCAGCAAGCGGGATTGCGGGATGGGGCCCGCAGACCGCGCCTAGCCGTTGTTCGCCTTGTAGTCGGCGATCTTTTCTTCGAGCTCTTTCTGCTCCTCGCAGCCATTGCAGGCCTTGGCCAAAACCGCCAGTCGCTCTTCGGCCTTCGGCAGATCCTTCATTTCCAGGTACAGCTCGCCCAGATATTCGTTGGCGCCGACATGGTTCGGCTTCAGCTTCAGCGCCTTCCCGTAATATTCCAGCGCATCGTCATACTCGCCGAGCTTGCGGTGGCTGTAGCCCATGAGGTTCCAGGCGTCGGCGTGCTTCGGGTTGTCATCGACGATGTCCTCGAGAATTTCGATCGCGTCGTCGTACTTGCCGGCATCGACCTTGGCGCTCGCCTTCTTGTACATGCTGGCAATCGATGACGAGCTGCTGCTGCCCGACGAAGAACTGCCGCCGGTCGAGGAACTGCCGCCGCCGGAATTGGCGGCCCAGGCGAACCCGGCCGGTATCGCCAGCGCCAGCCCAATCGCCACGACAGACGAAATCAAGATCCGCTGAGTTACCATTGTGACATCCTCCGATCGGTTCCAATGCCGCCTGATGTTCCGGCACTGAACGATTAACATGAATGGCCCCAGTTTATTCCCCCCGGTGATGTGACGGTGATCACAATCCTGTGGTGGGGAGCTGCCAGGACAAGAAGGCGAAACGCAAAGATTTCCCGTGACATAAGCGGCGCGCCAATCCTCCAATATGCGGATGCAAGTGGATTTCGGCCGCACCGCCGCCGACTACGCTGCCCATCGGGTGGCTTATCCGGACCGGCTCTATGAGCGCCTTGCGGCGGCGGGAATTGTGCCCCGGCCCGGCAGCAACGCGGCCGTGGATTTGGCGACGGGCACCGGCATGATCGCCCGCGCGCTGGCGCGGCGCGGATGGGCGGTCACCGCGCTGGATATTGCACCGGCGATGATCGAGACCGCGGCGGCGCTGGCAAAGACGGAAGGCATTGCGATCGATGCCCGAGTCGCACCGGCGGAAAACACGGGCTGCAGTGCGCAGAGCCATGATCTGGTCACCGCCTTCTGCTGCTGGCACTGGTTCGACCATGCCCGCGCCGCGCGGGAAACCCATCGCATCCTGAAATCCGGCGGCCGGCTCGTGGTCGGTGCGCTGGATTTCCATCGCGCTCCCGGCAATGTCATCGAGCTCAGCTCGGCGCTGATCAAGCGGCACAATCCCGAATGGACGCCGGACCGGCTGGGCTTCCGCCTGTCCTGGGCCGACGAGCTGCCGACGGAGATGTTCACGATCCTCGAGCGTCATGACGAGCTGATGGACATCCCCTACAGCCAGGAGGCCTGGTGCGGCCGCATCCGCGCCAGCGCCGGCGTTTCCGCCAGCATGGCTCGGGAGGCGGTTGCCATTTTCGATCGCGCCCATGCCCGGCAATTGCGGCAAACCTATGGCGAAGCCGACCTTAACGTCCCGCATCGACTGGCCTATTTTATCGCGCAGGCACGCTGAATCTACCCATCCGCGCCACCGCAAAATCATATGACATGCCGGAGTGACCCCTTTAGTCTCCCGGCCATGCAAATTGGGGCCAGACAAAATCTGACGGCGCTTGTCCTGGCGGCCTGCCTTGCGGCGATCGCGCTCCTCTCGCCCGCGACCGCCAGAGCGCAGTTCGTCGAAACCGCGCCCGCACCTGAAGTCAGCAGTGCGGAGATCGAAGTCCTGGTGCAGTCGCTGCAGGATCCGGAAGCCCGTGCCAAGCTGGTCGCCCAACTGAAGGCGATGCAGGCCGCGCAGGCGAAGGCCGAAGGCGTGGAGGAAGAGCCGGGCCTCGGCGCGATGCTGCTCGCAACCCTGTCGGAGAATGTGCGCGAGGCGAGTGACGGTCTGGTGGCTGTGGCGTCGGCGCTGCTCAATGCCCCGATGATCGTCGCCTGGGCCGCCGAACAGGCGCGCGATCCCGCCGTGCGCAGTCTCTGGTTCGAGCTGATCTGGAAGATCGCCGCCATCCTCACCGCGGCGATGGCCATCGAATGGGCTGGTCAACCGCCTCTTCGCCCGGCCGCGCCAGCGGCTGGAGGGCCGCCAACCGGAGAACAGCTATCTCTGGCGCTTGCCCTATGCGCTGCTGCATCTGCTGCTGGAACTGATACCGATTGCCGCGTTCTTGGCCATTGCCTATGGCGTCATGTCCGCGCTAGCGCCCGGCGAAACCACCCGCCTCGTGGTGCTGGCGATCATCAACGCCAATCTGGTGACCAGACTGGTTACCGCCGGCGGCGCGGACGGCGCTGGCGCCGCGGGCGCGCAGCCTGCGCCTCATCAATGTCGGCGACGAGACCGCCAATTATCTGCTGATCTGGATCCGCCGCATCAGCGCCGTCGCCGTCTATGGCTATTTCATCGCCGAGGCCGGCCTGCTGCTCGGCCTGCCGCCGGCGCTGCATATGTTCATCCTGCGCGCGGTCGGCCTGGTGGTCGCGGGCATGCTGGTGATCTTCGTGCTGCAGAACCGCAGCGCCGTGACGCAATGGCTCAAAGCCCGCGGCGAGAACGGGGCCTGGAATCGCCTGCGCAACCGCTTCGCCGACATCTGGCACTTCCTGGCGATAGTTTATGTCTTCGCTGTCTACAGCGTCTGGGCGCTGAACATCACCGGCGGCTTCACCTTCCTGTTCCGCGCCACGCTGCTCACCTTCCTGCTGCTGTTCGTGGTCCGCATGATCACCGCCGGCATCAGCCGCATGGTGGAGCGCGGATTTGCCCTCAGCAGCGAACTCAAGGCGCGCTTCCCCCGGCTCGAGTCCCGCGCTAACCGCTATCTGCCGCTGCTGCAGCGCATCCTGTTCGCGGTTATTTATGTGGTCACTGCTCTGTCGCTGCTGGAAGTCTGGGGCATCGACGCCTATGGCTGGCTGGCGACGGAATTCGGCCAGCGTCTGACCCGCAGCCTGATCACCATCGGCTTCATCTTTCTCGGCGCCCTGCTGGCGACCGAGCTGGTCAACGGCATCGTCGAGAGTTTCCTGAGCAAACGCCAGCGTGACGCCGATGATCCAAACCGCGGCGCGCGGCTGCGCACCCTGTCTGCCGCTGGTGCGCAACGCCTTCCGCATCGTGCTGGTGGTGATGGTATCGCTGATCGTGCTGTCCGAGCTGGGCATCAACATCGCGCCGTTGCTGGCCGGCGCCGGCGTCGTCGGCCTGGCGATCGGTTTCGGCGCCCAGACGCTGGTCAAGGACGTGATCACCGGCATCTTCATCCTGGCGGAAAATACGACTCGCGGTGGGCGATGTGGCCGATATCGACAACCGCATCGGCGTGGTCGAAGCCGATGACCGTCCGCAGCATCCGCCTGCGTGACGCCGCCGGCGCGGTGCACACGATCCCCTTCAGCGCCGTCACCACGGTCAAGAACATGACCAAGGACTATGCCAATGCCATCTTCGATGTCGCCGTCGGCTATGACGCCGATCTGGAGAAGGTCAGCAAGGTGCTGCGACAGATCGGCGAGGATCTGCGCAAGGATCCGAAGTTTACCCGCGATATCCTCGAGCCCATGACGGTGGTGGGCATCACCAAGTTCCTGGAGAATGGCATGGTCATCCAGGCCCATATCAAGACCCGGCCGATGCGCCAGTGGGATGTGCGCAACGAAGTGAATCTCCGGCTGCGCAAGGCCTTTGCCGAGCAGGGCATCGAGTTCGCCGTCCCCCAGCGCCACATCACCCACCGCTGGGAGAACGCACCGCCGGCCGAGACGCTGGCGCGCAAGAGCATTTCCGGCCTGGGCTAGGCCCGCCTTGCCCTGGCGTCGCCGGGGGGCTAGACCTGCGGCGCCCCGCGAATCCAGTTCCCGGACATGCCGCCCCATCCCATGACAGCCACGCCCATCCAGCCGCCGCCCCAGGTGCGCCATATCGGCCGCGTCAACTGGGAGGGGCTGAAGACGCTGTACCTGAAGGAGGTGCGCCGCTTCGCCAAGGTGGCGACCCAGACGGTGCTGGCGCCGCTGGTGACTACGCTGCTGTTCCTGGCGATCTTCGTGCTCGCCCTCGGCCGCTCGGTGGACAAGATGGGCGGCGTCACCTTCATGGAGTTCCTCGCGCCCGGCCTGATCATGATGACCATGGTGCAGAACGCCTTCGCCAACACCTCCTCCTCGATCCTGATCGCCAAGGTGCAGGGCAATATCGTCGATGTGCTGATGCCGCCCTTTGAGTCCGGGCGAGCTCACCGCCGGCTTCGCGCTCGGCGGCATGACCCGCGGCCTGCTGGTGGGGCTCACCACCTGGGCCGCCATGAGCGTCGTGGTGGGAACCTCGCATCCACGCGCCGTTCTTCGTGCTGTTCCATGCGGCGGCGGCCTCGCTGCTGTTGTCGCTGCTGGGCATGCTCGGCGCCATCTGGGCGGAAAAGTTCGATCACCTGGCGGCGGTGACGAACTTCGTCATCACGCCCTTCGCATTTCTCTCCGGCACGTTCTACTCCGTCGAGCGGCTGCCGGGATTCTGGGCGGTGCTCGCCCATCTCAATCCGTTCTTCTATATGATCGACGGATTCCGCTATGGCTTCATCGGCCATGCCGACGGCTCGCTCGCCGCCGGCATCGTCGTCATGGCGCTGGCCAATGCGGCGCTCTGGACCCTCGTGCATCGGCTGTTCGCCACCGGCTACCGGCTGAAGGCCTGATGACCGCGGAGACCAGAACAATCGGGCCGCGGCGGTTCGGGCGGATCAATTGGATCGGCCTCGTCACCTTTGCCAGCCGCGACATGAAGCGCGCGCTCAAGGGCTATCGCTATTCGCTGCTCGGGCCGCTGGTGTCGAACATGCTGTTCCTCGCCGTGTTCCATCTTGCGCTCGGCGACCGTGCCTGGAATTTCGGCACTATCGGCTTCGGCCAATTCCTGGTCGCCGGCCTGGTGGTCTTCGCCCTCTGCGAGCGGTCCTTCGATACCGCCGCCGAGTTGATCCTCTATGACAAGCTGGAGGGCATGATCTGGGACACGCTGATGGCGCCGCTGACGCCGCTGGAGCGCACCATCGGCTACACCATCGGCGCCGCTTCTGTCGGCCTGCTGACCGGCATGATCGTTCTGGCGGCGAGCCTGCTGTTCGTGCGGCTGCCGGCGCCCGACATTCCGCTGCTGCTGTTCTTCGCCGTCGCCGGCGCGGTGATCCTCGGGCTCTGCGGCATCATCGCCGGCATCTGGGCGGAGAAGTGGGATCATCAGGCGGCGCTCAACACCTTTCTCCTTCTGCCGCTGTCGTTCCTGTCGGGCTGCTACTATCCGATATCAGGGCTGCCGGAGACTTGGCCGCCAGCTCATCCAGCTCAATCCCGATCTTCTATGTCGTCGATGGCGTGCGCGCCGGACTGACCGGCTACCATGAAGGCTCGCTGCAGATCGGGGCGGTGGTCCTGCTGTCGCTGGCGGCGCTGCTGTTCTTGCTCGTCCATCGCCTGATCCGCAGCGGCTATAAGGTGAAGCCGTGAAAGCGGCGATCGACCGGCTCGATCCGGAAGCCGGCCGCCTGCTGTTCGCGCGGGAATGCCGCTTCGTCGCCGGCGCCACCAATGAGGAGATCCTGCCACCGGCGACGCTGCCGGAAGTCGCTTTCGCCGGCCGTTCCAATGTGGGCAAATCCAGCCTGGTGAATGCGCTGACCGGACGCAATACCCTGGCGCGGGTGTCGCACACGCCGGGCCGCACGCAACAGATCAACTTCTTCGATCTCGGCGGCCGGCTGATGCTGGTGGATCTGCCGGGCTTCGGCTTCGCCAAGGTCTCCAAGACGAAAGTGCGCGGCTGGACCGGCCTGATCTTCCGCTATCTGCGGGGCCGCCCGACGCTTGCGCCGGGTCTGCCTGCTGGCGGATGCGCGCCACGGCCTGATGGAGGTGGACCGGGAGTTCATGGAGCAGCTCGACGATGCCGCCGTATCCTATCAGGTTGTCCTGACCAAAGCCGACAAGCTGAAGCCCGCCGAGCTCGATCGCCGCCGTGCCGAGGTGGCGAAGGAGATCGCCGGCCATGTCGGCGCCCATCCAGAGATTGTCGCCACCAGCGCCCATGAAGGCCTTGGAATCCCCGAGCTTCGGGCCCATCTGGCGGCGCTGGCGAAGCCCGCCGCGATCCAGTAGATTGCCGCGCCATTTCCCGCCACGGACACCGACATGAGCAGCGAGATCAACTACACCGAGACCAAGCATTGGCTGCGCACCGCGCGCACGATCTCCGAAGCGCTGCCCTATATGCGCCGCTACAGCGGCAAGAGCTTCGTGATCAAATATGGCGGCCACGCCATGGTGGACAAGGAGCTGGCGGAGGTCTTCGCCCGCGATATCGTGCTGCTGAAGCAGGTGGGCATCAATCCCATCGTCGTCCATGGCGGCGGGCCGCAGATCAACGACATGCTGAAGCGGCTCAGCATCAAGAGCGAGTTCATCGACGGGCTGCGCGTGACTGACAGCGCCACCATGCAGGTGGTGGAGATGGTTCTCGCCGGCAGCATCAACAAGAACATCGTCGGCGCCATCCAGGCGGCCGGCGGCGCCGCGGTCGGATCTGTCGGGCCGCGATGGCGGGCTGCTGCTGGCCAAGAAGCAGATGATGCAGAAGGACGGCAAGAGCATCGATCTCGGCTTCGTCGGCGATCCGGAAACGGTCAATCCGCAGGTGCTGAAGACGGCGGCGGCCGGCGGCCTGATTCCCGTCATCGCGCCGGTCGGCTATGGCGAGGATGG
Organism: uncultured Alphaproteobacteria bacterium; assembly: GCA_963851215.1. Classification (GTDB taxonomy): domain Bacteria; phylum Pseudomonadota; class Alphaproteobacteria; order Dongiales; family Dongiaceae; genus DATKFM01. The sequence goes on along the minus strand of CAWKOG010000015.1, from coordinate 88,668 downwards.
GCAGACCTACAACATCAATGCCGATACCGCGGCCGGCGCCATCGCCGCCGCCGTCGGCGCGTCGCGCCTGCTGCTGCTGACCGACGTGGCGGGCGTGCTCGACAAGAACGGCAAGCTGATCGAGAACCTGACGGTGGCGGAGACCCGCGCCCTGATGTCCGACGGCACGATCAGCGGCGGCATGATCCCGAAGCTGGAGACCTGCATCGAAGCCGTGGAGACATGGCGTGGATGCCGCGGTTATCCTGGATGGCCGCGTGCCCCATGCGCTGCTGCTGGAAATCTTCACGCCCCATGGCGTGGGCACCCTGGTCAGCCGTGCGTAAGCGCACTGACCGCCGCCTTAAGACGCGCTTAACCATGTCGGCGTCATAATCACGCCCCCTTGCTGAACTGAAGCTAAAGCCATGCTGACCTTCGATGCCCCAGCCGCCAACGGCACCGCCACCGCCCGCAAGAACGGGCGCGGCGGCCAATGGCTTTGCCCATCTGGAGAACTGGGTCTTCGACCTCGACAACACGCTCTATCCCGCCGCCTGCAACCTGTTCGCGCAGGTGGATGTGAAGATCGGCCAGTTCGTCGCCGACCTGCTGAAGATCGGCATGGACGAGGCGGTGAAGATCCAGAAGGAATATTTCCGCACCTATGGCACCAGCCTGCGCGGGCTGATGCTGCATCACCAGGTCGATCCCGATGCCTTCCTCGATTTCGTGCATGAGATCGACGTGACGCTGATCCCGCCCTGTCCGGCGCTGGATCAGGCGCTGGCGCGGCTGCCGGGGCGGAAGATCATCTTCACCAACGGCTCCCACAAGCATGCCGAGAACGTCATCAACCGGCTGGGCATCAGCAAGCAGTTCGAGGCGATCTTCGACATCAAGGCGGCGGATTTCGTGCCGAAGCCAGATCCCTTTGTCTATGAGCTGATGGTGCGGCGGCACTGGATCGATCCCAAGCGCTCGATCATGGTGGAAGACCTGCCGAAGAACCTGCTGCCGGCCCATGATCTGGGCATGACCACGGTGCTGGTGCGCACCGAGGAGGAATGGGCCCAGGCCGGCGCCGATGGCGACCATGTCCACCACGTCACCGACGATCTGGTCACCTGGCTCGAGGCGGCGGGAAGCTCTGCAGTCAAAGGCTGATCCCACGTCAGGGGCCGTTTCCCCGGCGCATTGACAGCCGCCGCCCTGCCGCCCATGTTCGGGCCGATTTTCAATCGGTTTTGCGACGGGTGGGGATAGCGGAAATCCATGGATAACAACAAGCTGCAGGCAGCCATCGATGCCGCCTGGGACAAGCGCGAGGGCATCAACAGCGCTACCAAGGGCGAAACCCGTGAGGCCGTGGAAGCGGCCCTCGATGGGCTCGACAGCGGCACGTTCCGCGTCGCCGAGAAGCGCGACGGCAAATGGCATACGCACCAGTGGCTGAAGAAGGCGGTGCTGCTGTCCTTTCGCCTGAAGGACTCCTATCCCGTTCCCGGTGGCGGCGATTTCGGCGATGAGGGCCGCGCCGCCTGGTACGACAAGGTGCCGTCGAAGTTCGCGGGCTGGAACGAGAACCGATTCAAGGCCGCCGGCTTCCGCGCCGTGCCCGGCTGCGTCGTGCGCCGCTCGGCCTTCATCGCGCCGGGCGTGGTGCTGATGCCCAGCTTCGTCAATGTCGGCGCGCGCGTCGACAGCGGCACGATGATCGACACCTGGGCCACGGTCGGGTCGTGCGCGCAAATCGGCAAGAACTGCCACATCTCCGGCGGTGCGGGCATCGGCGGCGTGCTGGAGCCGCTGCAGGCCGGGCCGGTGGTGATCGAGGATAATTGCTTCATCGGCGCCCGCGCCGAAGTGGCCGAGGGCGTGGTGGTGGAGGAAGGCTCGGTGCTCTCCATGGGCGTCTATCTCGGCGCCTCCACCAAGATCGTCGACCGCGCAACCGGCGAAGTGCATTACGGCCGCGTGCCGGCCTACTCGGTGGTGGTGTCCGGCACGATGCCGGCCAGCAAGCCGATGCCCGACGGCTCGCCGGGTCCCAGCCTCTATTGCGCCGTCATCGTCAAGCGGGTGGACGAGAAGACGCGCTCGAAAACCTCCATCAACGAGCTGTTGCGGGACTGACTTGGCCGCCAACGAACCCCCTGTCGATCCCGTCGAGCTGACCCGCGCGCTGATCCGCTGTCCCAGCGTCACGCCGGCGGAGGGCGGCGCCATCGCGCTGCTGCAGTCGCGGCTGGAGGCGCTGGGGTTCAAGTGCCACCGCCAGACCTTCAGCACGCCGGACACGCCCGACGTCACCAACCTCTATGCCCGCATCGGCCGCGCCGAGGGGCCGAACTTCTGCTTCGCCGGCCATAGCGACGTAGTGCCGGTGGGCGAAGCGGGGCAATGGACCGGCGATCCCTTCGGCGGTGAGTTGAAGGACGCCATGGTCACCGGCCGCGGCGCCGCCGACATGAAGGGCGCCATCGCCTGCTTCATCGCCGCCGCGTCGCGCTTTGCCGCGCGGCACCAGGACGGCATGCCCGGCGCCATCAGCCTGCTGATCACAGGCGACGAGGAAGGCCCGGCGATCAACGGCACCAAGCCGATGCTGGAATGGCTGGCGAAACGCGGCGAGAAGCTGGACGCCTGCCTGGTGGGGGAACCCACCAACCCGTCGAAGCTGGGGGAGATGATCAAGATCGGCCGGCGCGGCAGCCTGACCGGCCGGCTCGGCGTCCATGGCGTCCAGGGTCACAGCGCCTACCCTCACCTCGCCGACAATCCCATTCATCACCTGCTGGCCATGCTGACGCGCATCACCGCGCGGCCGCTGGACGAAGGCACGGCGCATTTCCAGCCTTCGACCCTGCAGGTGACATCCATCGATGTGGGCAATAGCGCGAGCAACGTGATCCCCGCGGAGGCGCGCGCGGTGTTCAACATCCGCTTCAACGACAGGCACACCGGCAAGAGTTTGGAAGAGTGGTTGCGCCGCGAGTTCGCCGCGGCCGGCGGGCGGTTCGATCTGGTGGTGCATGTCAGCGGCGAGGCCTTCCTGACGCCGCCCGGGCCGCTGTCGCAAGTGATGGCCCGCGCCGTCGAGAAGGTCACCGGCCTGAAGCCCGAGCTCAGCACCACCGGCGGCACGTCGGATGCGCGCTTCATCAAGGACTACTGTCCGGTCGCCGAGTTCGGCCTCACCGGCCAGACCATGCACAAGGTGGATGAGCGCGTGCCCGTGAGCGACCTGCAGGCGCTGACCGAGATCTACGAAGCCGTGCTCGACGGCTACTTCACCCTGCCGCGCTGATGCAGCTTCTGATCGATCTCGTGCGGGCGGTGAAAGGGCTGAGCCGGCTCTTCCGCTTTGACGCGAGTTATGTCGGCTACTTCGACAAGTCGATCCAGGGCACTTGGCGCTCCTTCTTCGCCATGATGCTGGTGGCGCCGATCGTCGCGCTGAATCTGCCTGACAATCTGCACGAGACCTACCCCGACGCATCGGAGTTCCGATACATCGTGGTGCAGTACTTGATCTACGTCATCGGCTGGTTCGCTGTCCCCGTCGTCGTCCTCGAGATCGGCCGCTGGCTCAAACGCAGCGAGGCGATGCCGTCTTTCATCACCGTCTATAACTGGTTCCAGCTGATCCATCTGCCGTTTTCCATCGCCGTCTGGGCGGCGTTCGCAGGCAGCATGGACGCTATCGGCGGCCTGATCGCCTTGATCGGTATCGCGGTCTACTTTGTCTATCTCTTCTACATCTCTCGTTCGTTTCTGCGGCTGGAGAACCATACCGCCGCCGTTTTTGTGATCGCCGATCTCGCCATCTCCCTCGCTTTGGAGCAGGGCCAAGCTCTGGCGCTGCGGATATAGGAACTTAGGCCTTGTGATTTTCGTCACAGCTTGCGCCTTCCGATCCCCTATCATCGTCGGCATCGAAGCGGTTCCGCTTCGAATTCCTCGCCGACAGTTGAAGGGAGACGTAGCCATGTCTGCCATCAAGAAGAAGCTGTCTCGATCCAACGGTTCCAGCAATCACGCAAATTCCAACCCGGGCAAGCCGAAGCCCGCGGCGCGAAACGGCCGGGACAGTACGCCCGATGACCGTTCCGTGACGGTGGTCACCGCGAAGGGCGGTTTCGATTCGCCCTGGCTCGGCGCTCTACCCCATCGCTGGCGCGCTCAGCGCCCAGAGTAGTGCGGCGATCTAATTTCCATCATCAGTACCACACCTCTGTGAGATAGAGTCCCTCCGGCGGCGCGGTGGGGCCGGCGGCGCTGCGGTCGCGGGCGGCGAGGGCGGCGGCCACATCGGCCCGGGTCCATTTCCCCTCGCCCACCAGCTTCAGCGTCCCCACCATGTTACGGACCTGATGATGCAGAAATGATTGCGCCCGCGCAGTCACCGAAATCTCTTCGCCGGCGCGACGCACTTCCAGGACATCCAGCGTCTTCAGCGGCGATTTCGCCTGGCAGAGCGTGGCGCGGAAGCTGGTGAAATCATGGTGGCCCACCAGCGCCTGCCCCGCGTCATGCATCGCCGCCGCATCCAGCTCGATACCGACCAGCCAGGCATGGCCGCGGTCCAGCGCCAGGGGCGGCCGGCGGTTGACGATGCGGTAGCAGTAGAGCCGCGCCTTGGCCGAGAAGCGCGCGTGGAAATCCTCGCCCACCGCTTCGGCCTTCAACACGGCGATGGGCGCCGGCTTCAGGTGGAAATTCAGGGCGTCGCGCACGGTGTCGGCGGTCGTGTCCTTGGCAAGATCCACATGGGCCACCTGCCCCAGGGCATGGACGCCCGCATCGGTGCGGCCGGCGGCGAAGCTGGTGACGGTCTCGCCGCAGAAAGCCGCCACTGCTTTCTCCAGGGCTTCTTGAACAGAAGGCCCGTTGTCCTGGCGCTGCCAGCCGACGAAGCCGCCGCCGTCATATTCCAGCGTGAGCTTGTAGCGGGTCATAACACAACCTCGTCCGGCAGCGGCAGCCGCGTGCCGGGCGGCAATGGGAAACCGCGCAAGAAATCCGCCGCCGCCATGGGTGCACGGCCGGCGCGCTGGAGCTGCAGGGGCCGCAGCGCGCCGACGCCGCAGGCGATCGTGAGTTGGTCATCGAGGATCCTGCCGGGTTCGCCGCCGCCGCCCGCAGGTTGGGCCGCGAGCAGCTTGATGCGCTCGCCCTTGGCGGGGAACCAGGCGCCGGGCGCGGGGCTCAGCGCGCGGACCTGCCGTGCGATTTCATCGGCGCTCTTGCGCCAGTCGATGATCTCGTCGCCGCGCGTGAGCTTGGCGGCGTAGACTGCGCCATCAGCCGGTTGCGGCGTCGCTTGCAACTTGCCCGCCGCCAGACCGTCCAGCGCATCCACGATCAACCGCGCGCCCAGCGCCGCCAGCCGGTCATGGAGCGTGCCGGCGGTTTCGTCCGAAGCGATCGCGATAGTCTCGCGCAGGACCATCGGCCCGGTGTCCAGCCCTTCATCCATCTGCATGATGGTCACGCCGGTCTCGCCATCGCCGGCCATGATGGCGCGCTGGATCGGCGCGGCACCCCGCCAGCGAGGCAGCAGCGACGCATGAATGTTAAGGCAGCCGAGCCGCGGGGCCACCAGAACCCGCCTCGGCAGCAGCAGGCCATAGGCCACCACGACGGCAGCATCGAGATTGAGCGTGGCGAAGGCTACTTGCTCACCGGCATCTTTCAGCGACAGCGGTGTATGGATATCAAAGCCGTGGCGTTCGGCCGCAACCTGCACCGGCGACGGCCGCGGCTTCTTGCCCCGGCCGGCCTGGCGCGGCGGCTGAGTATAGACCGCGGCGATGCCATGGCCGGCGGCCACGAGCGCGTCGAGGCAGGGCACGGCGAAATCGGGCGTGCCCATGAAGGCGAGGCGGAGACGGGTCATCTTTGTTCCCGGTTGGAAGGACGGAGTGAATAGACCGCAGCCCGCCCCTCGCCTCAAGGCCGGCCTGTGACGGCAGCCGAGCCAGCGCCGGATCGGATCTGGCGTCGTATAGGCAAACTGCGTCCGTAGGACGATCCGCCTTCTGGAAAGTGAATGTCGTGACTGCTTCTGGCTTACGCAGCGCTAGAGCACGTGCTCCTTGTCGCGCTCGACGCTGCCGGTCTTCTTCGACTTCAGCAGCTTGCGCAGGATCATGTTGCGCTTGAGTGCGGAGATGTGGTCGACGAAGAGGATGCCGTCGAGATGGTCCATCTCATGCTGGATGCAGACGGCGAGCACGCCCTCGGCGTGCAATTCGCGGATCTCGTTCTGCTCGTCGAGGTAGCGCACCTTGATCGCGGCCGGGCGGGCGACGTCGGCATAGTGGTCGGGCAACGACAGGCAGCCTTCGTTGTAGACGATGTCGTCGTCGGAGACCCAGGTCAGCTCCGGATTGGCCATCTTGTAGGGTTCGGGCGTGTGACCCTCCCGGGCGGCGTCGAGGACGATGACGCGCTTCAGCACGCCGACCTGGGGCGCGGCAAGGCCGATGCCGGGCGCCGCATACATGGTCTCCAGCATGTCGGCCATCAGCCTGCGCACGCCGGCGTCGACGGACGTGACCGGCTTGGCCTTTTCCTTGAGCCGCGGATCGGGCGCGATGATGATGTCCAATTGGGCCATAGGCGGTTGATTTCCTTCCGGCTTTAGGTATGGCGCGGATCGGGCGCCGTCAACGGCTGGCCAAGTCCGCCGGACCCCCGTTTCTTGCAGGGCCGAATCACTTTACGAATCAGGGGTTCGCCCGGGAGAACGCCATGCTCGATCCGCGCCTGCTGTCCGATCCGCAGATCCTGGCCGCGCTGGCCATTGCCGGCGCGCTGCTGGTGGTGGCGCTGGTGCTGATCCTGCGCCGGCCGCGCCAGGACCATCTGGCCGACTCGCTGGCGGAGCTGCAGGGGCGGCTGGCGCAGATGGCGGGCAGCCAGGCGGCCAGCCAGTCATCGCTGGCCGAGCGGCTGCAGACCCAGGAACGGGCCCTGATCAAGGGCATCGAGGAGCGGCTGACGGCGCTGGGCCAGCGGGTGGGCGACAAGCTGCAGCAGCAGACGACGGAGGCGACCAAGTCGCTGGCCGATCTGCGGGAGCGGCTGGCCGTGATCGACGCGGCGCAGAAGAACATCACGGAACTGTCGTCCCAGGTTGTGGGGCTGCAGGACATCCTGGCCAACAAGCAGGCGCGCGGCGCCTTCGGCGAGATCCAGATGCAGGACCTGGTGCAGGGCGCGCTGCCGCCCTCGGCCTACAGCTTCCAGGCGACGATGGACGGCGGGCAGCGGGTGGATTGCCTGCTGCTGCTGCCCAATCCGCCGGGGCCGATCGCGCTTGACGCGAAGTTCCCGCTGGAGAGCTATCGGGCGCTGCGCGAGGCCAAGGACGAGGCGGCGGCAGTGCAGGCGCGGCGCCAGTTCTCCACGGCCATACGCACCCATATTCTGGCGATTTCCGAGAAGTACATCCGGCCTGGCGAAACCGCCGATTCCGCGCTGATGTTCCTGCCCAGCGAAGCCGTTTATGCCGAGCTGCATGCGAATTTCGCCAACCTGGTAGAAGAGTCTTTCCGCCGCCGGGTGTGGATCGTCTCGCCCACCACGCTGATGGCAACGCTGACCACGGTGCGGGCGGTGCTGAAGGATGTGCGCCTCCGGGAGCAGGCGCATCTGATCCGGCGGGAGATGCATGCCCTGGGGGACGACATCCAGCGGCTGGACGACCGGGTGGCCAAGCTGCAGAAGCATTTCGAGCAGGCGACCGACGATGTGCGGCAGGTGCGCATCTCCACCGAAAAGATCGGCAAGCGGGCCGAGCGGATGGAGGAGCTGCAGCTGGGCGAGCCGGCGGTGGCGGATGTAGCGGCAGTCGAGGCTCCACCAAGTCCGGAGCAGCGCCGGCTAATGCAATAACAGAATATTAACTATAAATGAGTTTATTGATAGATTGCAGACAGTCACGAAATAACTGACATCGAGTTTAATTGGACGCGAGGATCTTGCGCCCCTACCACCCCTTCCCATTTGCAGTTCCAAGAGACCTGACCGCCTGAAAAAGCGGATGTCAGCAAAGTCTTGTAGATTGGTCGGGTAAGAAGCGGGCGTGCAGGCGGAGGGACCGCGGGGGTTCCTCCCAACATGGGAGTCGGGGGACCAGAAGATGGACGTTATTCTCGGCGTATTCCTGTTCATTGTCGTGGCAGCCATCGTTTACGTCGTACTCGGCGTGAAAACGGTGCCGCAAGGCCGCGAATGGACGGTGGAGCGGTTCGGCAAGTACACCAAGACCCTGCCGCCCGGCCTGCATTTCATCATGCCGGTATTCGACCGCATCGGCGCCAAGCTCAACATGATGGAGCAGGTGCTGGACGTGCCGACCCAGGAGGTCATCACCAAGGACAACGCCATGGTGAGCGTCGACGGCGTGGTGTTCTACCAGGTGCTGGACGCCGCCAAGTCGGCCTATGAGGTCAACGATCTTGAGCTGGCAGTCCTCAACCTGACGATGACCAATATCCGTACGGTCATGGGCTCCATGGACCTGGACGAGCTGCTGTCCCAGCGCGACAAGATCAACGCCCAGCTCCTGCACGTCGTCGATGAGGCGACCCATCCCTGGGGCATCAAGGTCACGCGCATCGAGATCAAGGACATCGCGCCGCCGAAGGATCTGGTGGATTCCATGGCCCGCCAGATGAAGGCCGAACGAGACAAGCGTGCCAACATCCTGGATGCCGAAGGCTACCGTCAGGCCGCCATCCTGAAGGCCGAAGGCGAAAAGCAATCCGCCATCCTGGAAGCCGAAGGCCGCCGCGAAGCGGCATTCCGCGACGCCGAGGCCCGCGAGCGCGCCGCCGAGGCCGAGGCGAAGGCGACGGCGATGGTGTCCGAAGCGATCGCCAAGGGCAATGTGCAGGCGGTCAACTACTTCGTGGCGCAGAAATATGTCGATGCCCTGAAGGAGATCGCCAGCGCGCCGAACCAGAAGCTGATCTTCATGCCGCTGGAGGCTTCGGGCGTGATCGGCGCGATCGGCGGCATCGCCGAGCTGGCGAAGCAGGCGATGAGTCAGGGCAGCGGCCCGAAGTCCTAACAACGGAGCGAGGAGCACGTAAATGAGTGCGTATTTCGCGACCCTGCTGTTCTGGCATTGGTGGATATTGGCGCTGGTGCTGATCATCATCGAGATGGTGGCGCCGGGCTTCTTCCTGATGTGGATCGGCGGCGCCGCGGCGGTGACCGGCCTGATCACGCTGATCATTCCCGCACTGCCCTGGGAAGCGCAGTTCCTGATCTTCGGCGTGCTGGCGATCGCCTCGGTGGTGGGCGCGCGCTTCTATATCAAGCGCAATCCGATCGAAACCGCAGACGCCACGCTCAACAGGCGCGGCGCACAATATGTCGGCCGCACTTTCAGCCTCGAGGAGGCGATCGTGAACGGCGCCGGCAAGGTGCGTGTCGGCGATTCCGTCTGGCGCGCCTTCGGGCCGGATCTGCCGGTCGGCGACCGCGTCAAGGTGATCGGCGTGGACGGCGCGGCGCTGAAGGTGGAGAAGGCGTAGCGCTTCCTCTTCAGCCGCAAAGGTTTGTCATCCCGGGGCCGCCGCGTCAGCGGCGGAACCCGGGACTCATGACCACGAAACTCTCGGGATGACGGCTGGAACGACACCGTGTTCATGTGTCTAGAACAAGCATGTGAGCCGCACTTTCGCATCAGTTCAGTTTTGTCGTCTGAAATGCTTGCCGTCAGCACCTGACATCCGTCACCGTAGCTTGGACGATCCCGTGTTCATGGGTCCCGGATAACCTCGCTGACGCTCGGTTTCCGGGATGACAAAAGTTGTGAACTCGCTTAGCGAGAGCCTCTAAAACTTCACCCGCACCTTGTACTTCAGCGTGCTCGCGCCCTCGGCGGGCACGTCGACGTTCCAGCCGGCCTGGAAGGCGTCGACCTTCTCGTGGGGGTGGCTTTCGCTGAGTATCTCCCACATGCCGGGGATGTTCTCGTCGATGCGGACGGTGACCGCTTCCTTCTTCGCGTTCTTGATCTCGATCTCGAAGGCGGCTTCGAAGATGCGGTCGCTGAGCTGCTCGAACTCCGTCTGCTTCGGCTGCGCGGTAACGTCGAAGGCCTGGCCCAGCGCCAGCTTCACCGTTTCGCCCTTGGGCGTATGGGCGATGCGGTCCTCGCCGACGAAGAGCGCCTGGCCGCTGCTGTCGTTCTTGTAGACGCGGACGATGCCCATGGGCAGCGGCATGCCCAGCTTGTCCTGCTCCTTGTTGTCGAACATCAGCCGCACGGTGGCGTTGACCCGCGGCTGCTCGGCCATCGGATAGTTGTAGGCCTGGCTGATATTGACGAAGCGCAGCTCCTTGCGCACGGGAACGCCGCTGCCGGAGAGCAGCGCCACCTGCTTGGTCTGGTTGTCGGCGATGGTGGTGGGACGCGACAGCGTATAGAGGTGATATTCGAACAGTGCCTCCTCAGCCATGCGGGCGCCGGCGACGCCGGCCTCGGCCATAGCCATGCGGCGTCCATCGCCTTCTCCATCATCGGCTGCACCTGGTTCACGTCGCCGGCGACGAGTTGCAGCTTGGCGTCGCGATAGAAGGTGCCGCTGGTGTTGGTGAGCGTGACCCAGCCGCTGAGATCGACGGTCTTCTCGTCGGCGGCGAGTTCGGCGACATAGTCCGCCTTCCAGGCCAGGCCGCCGGTGAGATAGCTGAGTTCCACCAGCCGCAGCGCCGCGGACGGGCTGTCGACCGACAGCACGAGGGTCGGCCGCGCCCGCAGCTCCGGCGGGATGCGGTCGAACACCACGCGGCCGGGATACTGGGTTTCGATGCGGTCGCCGATCTTCAGCACCAGGCCGCCGGCGACGCTGAGCACCCGCGCCTCCTCCACCGTCTCGGCGCCCGTGGCGGGATTGGTCTTGATCACCGTCACCGTCTGGCCGACGGATTTCTCCAGCAGCTTCTCATGGGTCAGCAGGTCGAACTCGAAATTCTGCTCCAGCAGCGTGAGCTTCTCGCCCTCGGCATGGAGCAGCGCCGTCTCCGGCCGCATCTGGCCGCTGACATCGATGAAGGCGATGTTGTTCAGGCCCTGGGCCAGGGACGCGTTGCGCCGGTCCTTCACCAGCGCCAGGTTCTCGTTATAGATGGTTACCGCCACCGCCGTCTGATCGTTGAAGGTCAGCCGCGCTTCCTGGGCGAAAGCCGGGCGAATGAGCAGGCCCAGGCCCCGTCGAACTTGCGCCGAGGGCAGCCAGCATCAGGCCCGAGCTGCGGAGCGCGCGGCGGCGGGAGAGCATCGAATTCATGGAATGAACCTTTCTACAGTTTCACTAGCGATTGCCGGAAGAGCAGCCCCGTGGATGCCATCTTCCGCAGTGAATTCGGCAGAAATTGGGCGCCCAAAAGCTGCCCGGGCGGCAAAGCCCCTAGCGGCGGAACTGGCGCCGCTGCGGCGACGACGGAGCCGCGCGCGTATCCTTGTGGCGGAAAATCACCCGGCCCTTGTCCAGGTCATAGGGCGTCATCTCGATGGTGACGCGGTCGCCGGCGAGCGTGCGGATGCGGTTCTTCTTCATCCGGCCGGCGGTATAGGCGATGACGTCGTGGCCGTTCTCCAGCTTCACGCGGAAGCGGCCGTCGGGCAGCACTTCGGAAACTTCGCCTTCGAATTGCAGCAGTTCTTCTTTTGCCATCGTTTCTCCTGTCGTTGGTTTAGCGCGGCGCGGGGCCGGCGCCAACTCCCTCACAAGGGAGCGGCGCCGGCCCGGCGTTGCGTCAGGCGGCGCGCAGATTGGTCGCGGAAATGCGGCCCTTGCGATCGCGCTCGTGGTCGTAGCTCACCTTCTGGCCTTCCTGCGGATTGCCGATCCCGGAACGCTCGACGGCGCTGACATGCATGAACACATCCTGGCCGCCGTCCTCCGGCTTAATGAATCCGAAGCCCTTCTGGCTGTTGAACCACTTTACGGTACCGATAGGCATCTAAACTAGTCTCCTTGTGGGGTGGTAAGTTGCACTCGTACTCGCAACGCTGCCTTGCCGGCCCTGGAACTAGGCGGCGCGGCTGCGCTGTTGGTGGCGCGAACGGCCGCGCTGCGGCCGGCCGCGATAGGATGTGCCCGGCTGGGGTTTTCCCTGGCGGGGCTTGCCCTGATGGCCGCGATGGTCGGGCGCCGCATTGTCCTGCTGCACGCCGCCGACCACGGGGATCTTCTGCTGGGTCAGCCGCTCGATGTCGCGCAGATAGCCGCGCTCGCTGCCGTCGCAGAGGGAGATGGCGATACCCGCCGCACCCGCCCGCGCCGTGCGGCCGATGCGGTGCACGTAGCTCTCGGGTTCATTGGGAATGTCGAAATTCACCACATGGCTGATGTCGGTGATGTCGATGCCGCGGGCGGCGATGTCGGTCGCCACCAGCACCCGGGCCTCGCCGGTGCGGAACAGTTCCAGCGCCCGCTGGCGGGCGCCCTGGGATTTATTGCCGTGGATCGCCTCGGCGACGATGCCGGCCTTGTCCAGATGCTCGGCGACGCGGTTGGCGCCGTGCTTGGTGCGGGTGAAGACGATCACCCGCGACATCGCCGGATCGGCCAGCAGTCGCGTGAGGAAGCTGCGCTTGGACGGCGCATCCACCATGTAGACCTGCTGCTCGATGCGGTCGGCGGTGCGGGTTACCGGCGACACTTCGATGCGCACGGGCGAGCGCAGCAGTTCCGCCGCCAGGCGGGCGATTTCCGCCGGGCATGGTGGCGGAGAACAGCAGCGACTGCCGCTCCTTCGGCATCATGCCGACGATCTTCCGCACGTCGCGGATGAAGCCCATGTCGAGCATGCGATCGGCCTCGTCCAGCACCAGATGGGTGACGCGGTCGAGCCGGAGCTGGCCCTGCTGGATCAGATCCAGCAGGCGGCCGGGCGTAGCGATCAGGAGATCGACGCCGCGCTGCGAGCGCCGCCATCTGCGGCCGGATGCCGACGCCGCCGAACACGACGGCATGGCGCAAGCCCAGATGATGGCCATAGGCGCGGGCCCTTTCGCCGATTTGCGCGGCGAGTTCGCGGGTCGGGCGCCAGCACCAGGGCGCGGGTGCTGCGCGGTGCGGCGGCGCCGCGGGTTTCCGCCAGCTTCTGCAGGATCGGCAGCAGGAACGCCGCGGTCTTGCCGGTGCCGGTCTGGGCGATGCCCAGGATGTCCTTGCCGGTCAGCAGGACGGGAATCGCCTGGGTCTGGATCGGGGTGGGCGTGAGGTAGCTTTCAGCGTGCAAGGCACGGAGCAGCGCCTCGGCGATGCCGAGGTCGCGAAATGTACTATCAGTCAAGATATTGATGGTCCTTATTGCACCAGGATGCCGGCGCCGGGTCATGAGTCATGACGGAAAGGCGCGGGCCGCATGGCAGCCTATCGCTGCTTCCCACGCGCACCGGGGGCAAACGAAGTTACGATTATTGTCTCGAGATGAAGCGCTTGTTCCGGATCAACCGATAAGCGCGTCGCGCGATCGCGAGAAATCAGATGTAGCGGGAACATGGCGATACCGCACTGCAATGTCAAGGCGAGATTAATGAAGAAGCCGTTAACTGCTTGACCAGCCGGGATTAATCCGACGTGGGAAGGTCATCGGGCGAGTCCGTCCAGGGCGCCCGCGAAGACCAGTGGACATGGCGAGACGGCTTTTCGCCGGGGTCGGCGTCGAATGTGCCGGCAGGCACGATGACCGAGCGGCCGCTGCGGGTGAGATGGGGCATCGGCGAACCGCAGCGGCGGCAGAAGCCGGTCGCAAAGCTCGCGGCCTCCGGCAGATCGAAGCGCTGCAGCTCGGCCTCGCCGCGAGTCCAGCGGAACGCTTCCGGCGCGACAAGGCGTTGGTGGCGTGTGAGGCGCCGGACGCCTTGCGGCAACGCGAGCAGTGGCAATGAAGGAAATGGGTGAAGGGTCCGCGGATTTCGTAAGCGACCGCGCCGCAAAGGCAGCTTCCGGTAATGATCATGAATCTCCTGCCGGTGAGTTCTGTCTCTGGCGGCCGGCGATGCAACGCCATTAAGGGACGTTACCGCCAGCGCGACATCGCCGGCAAATCTCCGCGCGGCAAGCCGCTCGTTAAGAGGCGGCGCTTGGCGCTGGGCCTGACGGCCCAGGACCGCAAGCGCGCGTATTACGGTCGGACAGTTGCAGGTCCGCATCGCGCCGCCCGCTTAACGAGCGATTAAGGATGGCGGCCGCAAAATCCCGGGTAATTTCTGAAGTAGCCAAACTAGGCATTTGTTCCGAAATCGCGGCGAGGCAGAATGTCGAGACGCCGACCCATCTTCAGGCATGAGCGCAGGCCGCTGCGGACGCTGTGGCGCGCTGCCTTCCTGTCCATGGTGATGTTCGGATTGCTTATCGTCTTTACCTAGACCCGCCCGAATCTCAGTCGCCATCTTCCCGCCGCAATTCCACGCCGGCTTCGCATAGGCGCCATTCGCCGCAGTGGCTTGCCACCGCCGCGTCGAATGACCAGCATAGAGATGTGACGCCCCCGAGAGACACGCCGCGGACAAGCGAGCCGGCGCCCTCGCCCGCCGCCACCGGCGGCTGGCGCGGCCTTGTGCCGCGGCATGCGGGGCGTGCCTTCCAGCATCGCAATTACCGGCTGTTCTTTGCCGGGCAGCTGATGTCGCTGATGGGCACCTGGATCCAGACGGTGGCGCAATCCTGGCTGGTCTATCAGCTCACGGGATCGGCGGTTCTGCTGGCGACCGTGACTTTCGCCACCCAGATTCCCGTGCTGCTGCTGTCGCCCCTGGGCGGCATGGTGGCCGACCGCCGGGACAAGCGCCGGATGATCATGGCGACCCAGGCGATCTTGATGCTGCTGGCCTTCGCGCTGGCGGCGCTGACGCTCGGCGGCGTGATCCAGGTGTGGCACATCCTGCTGCTGGCCACGGTCCAGGGCCTGGTCAACGCCTTCGACATGCCGACGCGGCAGAGCTTCATCGTGGAGATGGTGGGCAAGGACGACCTGCCCAACGCCATCGCGCTCAATTCCACCATGTTCAATTCGGCGCGCATGATCGGGCCGGCGGTGGGCGGCCTGCTGGTGGCGCTGACCGGCGAAGGCTGGTGCTTCCTGATCAATGGCTTGAGCTTTCTCGGCGTGCTGACCGGATTGGCCTTCATGACCACGGCGCCCCGCCCGGTGGCGGCGGCCCATGGCAAGGGCGGGATCATCGAGGGTCTTGCCTTTGCGGCGCGGACGGAACCCTTCCGCTCGCTGCTGCTGCTGGTGGCATTGCTCAGCGTGACCGGCATGTCCTTCACCGTGCTGCTGCCGCTGTTCGCCGACCAGCTCCAGGGGGGACCCGATGGCTATGGCCTGCTGATGGGCGCGGTGGGCATGGGCGCGCTGGCCGGTGCGATCCGGCCTCGCGCTGCAGCACGACGCCTCCAAGCTGAACTTCCTGCCCGGAATGGCGGCGGCGGGCATGGGCATCGGGCTGATCCTGCTGGGGTTGGCGCCCTCTTTCTGGACGGCCGCAGGGGCGCTGCTGGGAATCGGCTTTTGCCTGATCACCACGACGGCGGTCTGCAACACCCTGCTGCAGAGCCAGGTTCCCGATCGGCCTGCGCGGCCGGGTGATGGCCTGCTACATGATGTGTTTCAACGGGCTGGCGCCCTTCGGCACCCTGGCCGCCGGCGCGCTGGCGCACCGCATCGGCGCCAGCGAAACGGTGATGATCGGCGGCGGCATCTGTTTTATCGGCGGCGCGCTGTTCCAGATGCGCCGGCGGCGGCTGTTCGGCGGACAGGAAGGGTCAGCGGCGTAGCCTGGGTTAAATTCGTCCAAGACCGGAACCGGCGGATCCTGTCATCCTTTCCCCAACAGCCATCGATATCCGAGGAAGGAGTGAGCCATGAACGACGTGTCGAAGACGGCCGCGGCGGCGGTGCAGGAGATGTATCCCTATCTCTGCGTCAAGGATGCCGGTGCGGCGATCGAGTTCTACAAACGGGCGTTCGGCGCGGAGGAGCTGTTCCGCCTGACCGAGCCCAGCGGGCGCATCGGCCATGCGGAACTGAAGCTCGGTCCGGCGACGCTGATGCTGGCCGACGAGTTTCCGGAGTACGGCATCCATGCGCCTAAAGGGGATGCGCAGGGCATCCGGATCCATCTTCATGTCGGCAATGTGGATACCCTGACCCAGCGTGCCTGCGACGCCGGCGCAAAGCTGTTGATGAAACCGACCGACCAATTCTATGGCGAGCGCAGCAGCCGGGTGCGCGATCCCTTCGGCCATGAATGGCTGCTGGGCCACAGCATCGAAGAGATGTCGCCGGCGGAGATGCAGCGGCGCTACACGGAGATGATGAAGGGGTAAACGGTCGCTACTTCTGCAGCTCCAGCAGGAAATCCAGGTTCAGCGGCAATTGCGGGCCGAGCCAGGACGCGTCGTGGGCGTGGTCGTCATAATCGTTGCCGCTCAGCGGATGGATCAGCACCGACAGCCTCTCGTGGTTAAGCATCAGCCAGGGCACCAGGCGCGGAAACTCCTCGACTGCAAACGCTACCTGGTACATCGACTGGGGATGCGGACCGATCGGCTTGTCATACCATCGGCCGAGCTGGACGGTGAATTTCACGCCGAGCAATTCGCGAATCCGCTCCGCCACTGCACGCGTTTCCGGCGTGTAGTAGATGTGGGCGTGATAGCCGGTGATGGTGGTGGGGTCGGGCATGGTATGGCTATGGGAGAGGCACTCAATTAAGCGCTAGGTTGCCAAATGGCTAACCACGGCATCCTTGTGCATACGAATGAATTGCGTCGCACTGGTGACCCACCTATCCAATTCGTCTTTCACGCTGTCTGGGTTCTCATCCAAAGCTATCCGAGAGCGCGGTCCCTGCGTGTCCACCCCTTCGAGGTCTGCCTCACCGCCAATTGTAACCCAACATTCAAGTGAGCCCGGTTCCCAACGACATGCCGCATAGAAAAGTACTTCCTCGCGTACCTCTCGTGTAACGGCTTCCGGCTTAAGGAACACTCCAATTTGAGAGTAGAGCCGTGGCACCAGAATGTCCTCATACAGTTTGCATGATACAGAAGTATTCTTCTGAGCAATTTCCTCAGCGATTGACCTTATCACGGAGCGCAATCGTGGCGCGATGTGTTCCTTTATGTCCTCTATGGAGTTCAAGGGCATCACACAAATCCCTCGTCCCGATCCAGCTTCACCAGCTTCGGGTCGCGCTTCGTTGGCTCGCCCCAGCCGCCGCCACCGGCGCCGACCAGGCGCAGCACGTCGCCTTTGCGCAGCACCTCGCCGATGACCTTGCTCTTCAGGCGCTTCTCGTTCGGCTTGCCGGGATTGATCTGCATCGCCGCCTTGCCGCCGGGGCCGCCGCCGGCGAGGCCCCAGGGGGCGGTGTCGGGCGCGCGTCTGCTGCACATAGCCGCCGATCACGCTGCGCTCGCTGAGATGCTCGTAGTCCCTGATGATGCCGAGGCCGCCGCGATGCTGGCCCGTCGCCGCCGGAGCCGGGCACCAGTTCCGAGCGCGTGACGCGGAAGGGCGAGAGCGTCTCCATCACCTCGGCCGACAAGCAGCGCGCAATTGCCGCCATGGGTGTCCACCACATCCATGCCGTCGCCGCCCTCATGGCCGCCCATGCCGCCGCCGACGATGTCGGAGATGACGTAGTAGGGCTGAGCGCTGTTGGAGCCGTTGCGCTTTTCCGGCCGGTCGTCGAAGCCGCCGGCGCAGAAGGTCGGGAAGCTGACCTGGCAGCCGGCGGAGGCGCGGCCGGGCGCCAGCGGCGCCATGGCCTTCAGCACGCAATCCGCCAGCGCCTGCTGGGTCAGATGGCGCACCGAAACGGCGGCGGGCCGGCGAGGATTGAGCACCGTGCCTTCGGGCACGATCAGCTTCACCGGCCGGTTGCAGCCTTCGTTCTGGGCGATCTCCGGCGCCAGGATGCATTTCACGGCATAGTTCATCATCGACAGCGTCGAGGCCGCCGGCACGTTGAGGGCGTTGTCCCGCTGGTCCGAGGTGCCGGTGAAATCCACAGTGAGGCCGTCGCCGGCGACGGTGACCGCCACCTTGATGCGGATCGGATCGTCTGTGGTGACGTCGTCCTCGATCAGCACCTCGGCTTCATGCCGGCCCTTGGGCAAGCCGGCCAACACGCGGCGCATATAGGTCTCGGCGTAGTCGAGGCAGCTTTGCGTCAGGGCGGCCGCGCGGTCGGCGCCATACTGGCCCCAGAGCTCGGCGATGCGCCGCTCGCCGGTGCGGCAGCCGGCGATCTGGGCGCGGAGATCGCCCTGGCAGGAATAGGGATCGCGCACATTGGCGGCGACGATGTCGAAGATCGCCTGGTTCGGCCGCCCCTCCTCCAGCAGCTTCAGCGGCGGCAGGATCAGGCCTTCGGCGAAGATCTCGATATTGTCGGCGGCCTCGGTGCCCGGGATCTTGCCGCCGATGTCGATGTGATGGGCAATGGTGGAGGTGACGGCGACGATCTTGTTCTCGAAATACACCGGGCTGAACAGCACGATGTCCATGGTGTGGGTGCAGCCGCGGAAGGGATCGTTGCAGACGATGACGTCGCCGGGCTTCCAGGTCTCCAGCGGCACCGCCTTGGCGACGTGGCTGCAGCGCCGTGGACATGATGCCCAGCTGCGCCGGGATGGTTTCCGCCTGGGCCATCATCTCGCCCGCGGGCGTGAACAGGCCGCAGGAATAATCGTACATGTCCCAGATGATGGAAGAGAAGGCGGCGCGGCGGAGCGCCATGGACATCTCCTCGGCGATGCCGACGAGCTGGCGCTGGAACACGTCGCGGGAGATGGGGTCGATGTTGGTGGGCATGGGAAATTGCACCTCAGAGACCAAATCGGTGATCAAGGAGATTTCACCACAAAGTCACAAAGGACACAAAGCGGCCGGCGAGCTTCAGATCCGGTCGAAGCACCGTGCCTTCGTGATCTTTGTGACTTTGTGGTGAATCCTCTTTTCTCGCCTCGCTACACCTTCGCCCGAATACGCATCACGCCGCCGCGGTCAACCCTGGCCACCTGGTCCGGCAGCACCAGGATCGTCGAGTCCCGCTGCTCGGCGATGGCGGGGCCGGGAATGACATGGCCGCGGCGGAGGTCGTCGCGGCGGTAAATCGGCGTGTCCATCCAGCCGTTCGCGCGGTCCATGTAGACGCGGCGGCGGACGATGGGTTGAGGTGCTGGCGGAGACTTCGGCGGGCTCCGCGGGCGCGGGCGGCTTGGGCACGCGGCCGAAGCCTTCGGCGCGGAGATTGACGAACTCCACGGGCACGGCGGCGTCGGCATGGCCATAGGCCTTGTCATGGGCAGCGTGGAAATCGGCGGCGAGTTTCGCTGCGTCCCACCATTCGCCGGCGGCGCCGTTGGCGGGCGGCGCGGTGAGCGGAATGCTGAGACGGTGGAACTGGCCGACGCAGCGCATGTCCGCCATGTAGCGGAAATAGCGCTGATCGGCCTTCACGCCGTCGCGCGCCAGCTCCTCCTCGAGGTCGGCGCGCAACGCCTGCAAGCGCGTGGCGATATCCTTGGCCGTCACGCCGGCCAGCGGCGCCTGCCAGGCGGCCTGCGCCGTGTGGCGGAGATCGGTCATCAGCAGGCCTGAGGCGGCGAACACGCCGGGATGGCGCGGCGCGATCACCTCGGCCATGCCGAGCTCCCGCGCCATATAGGCGGCATAGACCGGCCCGGCGCCGCCGAAGGCGAGCAGCGAGAAGCCCCTGATATCGTGGCCGCGCTCCACCGAGAGCGTGCGGATGGCCTGGATCATGTTGGCATTGGCGACGGCGATGATGCCGGAGGCGGCTTCCTCCAGGCTGAGGCCCAGCGGCTTTGCCACGTTGCGTTCCACGGCGTCGCGGGCTTTCTGCGCGTCCAGCGGCAGATCGCCGCCGAGAAACGCGCCGGGATCGAGAATGCCCAGCGCCACGCAGGCATCGGTGTTGGTGGCGTTCGTGCCGCCGCGGCCATAGCAGGCGGGACCCGGCACGGCGCCGGCCGATTGCGGCCCGACTTTCAGCGCGCCGCCGACATCGACCCAGGCGATGGAGCCGCCGCCGGCCGAGATGGTCTCGATATCCAGTGTCGGCAGGCGCAGCGGCTGGCCGTCCAGCTCGCGGCCCGGCACCATGGTGGGCGATCCGTCGATGATGACGGAGAAATCCGCCGAGGTGCCGCCCATGTCGAAGGTCACCATGTTGGCGACGCCGAGATCCCGCGCCAGTGCGGCGCCGGCGATGACGCCGCCGGCAGGGCCGGACAGCAACATATGAGCGGGGTTGTCCCGGGCGGCGCGGGGCGTGGCGGCGCCGCCGTCGCTGCGCATCAATCGCAAGGGTGCTCCAACGCCGATCTCCGTCAGGCGCTGCTCCACCATCCCCACATAGCGGTCGATCACCGGCCCGACATAGGCGGCGACGGCGGTCGTGTTGGCGCGCGGATATTCCTCGATCTCCGGGTTGACTCGGCTGGAGAGATAAATCGGCACTTCCGGCAGCTTCGCCCGGATCGCGCTCTCGATCACCCGCTCATGGGCGGGATTGAGATGGGCGAAGACCAGGCAGACGGCGACCGATTGCGGCTGGAGCTTGGCGATGGCGTCGGCGACGCGTTCCGCTTCCGCTTTCGTCAGCGCCGTGACCACATTGCCGAAGGCATCGATGCGTTCGGCCACCTCGACGGTGCGGGAGCGCGGCACCACGGCCGGCGGTTTGGCATCGGTCAAGGAATAGAGGTTTGGCCGCTGCTGATCGCCGATCACCAGGATGTCGCGGAAGCCCGCCGTGGCGACGAAAGCAACCTTGGCGCCGTTGCGGGTCAGGAAGGCATTGGTGCCGACGGTGAAGCCGTGGACGAAGAGATCGATATCGCCGGGCTGCAGGCCCGCTTGCGCCGCGATGCGCTTGATGCCCTCGGCGATGCCGGCCGCGGAACCGGTCGCTTCCGACGACACCTTGTCCAGATGCACGCGCCCGGCGCCGGTGGCGGGATCGACATCGACCAGCACCAGATCGGTGAATGTTCCGCCCACATCGGCCGCGAGATAGCGCATATCAGGGATCGTAGGTTAGAAGTCCGGGCGGGTCGAGCGTCAGGCGACCGCTTCCAGGCGGTCGACGGCGGCACGGTCATAGCCGGTGCTGGCCTTGAACAGTTGCTGGCTGTAGGGATGCGACGGCTCCTGGGCGCGCAAGCGGGCGGCGGTCAGCTCCTCGACGATGACGCCTTCGCGCATGACCGACAGCCGGTCGCACATATGGGCGACGACAGCGAGATTGTGGCTGACCAGCAGGAAGGTCAGGTTGCGCTCGCGCCGCAGCCGCGTGAGCAGATTGAGGATCTCCGCCTGCACCGATACGTCCAGCGCCGAGGTGGGCTCGTCCAGCAGGAGGATGCGCGGCTCCAGGATCAAAGCGCGGGCGATGGCGACGCGCTGGCGCTGGCCGCCGGAAAGCTGGTGCGGATAGCGGAAGCGGAAGCTGGCATCGAGACCGACATCCGACAGCGCCGCGGCGATGCGGCGGTTCACGTCGCCGAGGCCATGGATTGCCACCGGCTCGGCCAGGGCGCGGTCCACGGTCTGGCGCGGATGCAGCGAGGCATAAGGATCCTGGAACACCATCTGCACCAGCTTATGGAAGGCGCGATCGCGCTTGGGCGTGCTGCGGCCGGCCGGCGATGGTGACCGCGCCGCTCCAGTTCCGCAGCAGGCCGCTGAGCACGCGCAGGACAGTCGATTTGCCGGAGCCGGATTCGCCGACCAGGCCGTAGGATTCGCCCTCGGGGACATGGAAATTGACGCCGCGCACCGCATGAACGGCGGCCACGCCGCTGCCGAACACGACCGCTGAGATCGCTGACGTCGATCATGCCACGGGCTCCGCGCTCCAGGCGGGATCGCGGCGCAGCACCGGCAGATCGCCCGAGGGCCGGTCGATGCGCGGCAGGGAGTCCAGCAGACCGCGGGTGTAGGGATGCTGCGCATTATGCAGATCGGCGGCGCGGCAGGTCTCGACGATGCGGCCGGCATACATGATCAGCACGCGGTCGCAGAAGGACGCCACCAGATTGAGATCGTGGCTGATGAAGATCAGTCCCATGCCGCGCCGGCTGACGAGATCGTCGATGATCGCCAGCACCTGCATCTGCACGGTGACGTCGAGGGCCGAGGTCGGCTCGTCGGCGATCAGGAGATCGGGATCGCGGATCAGCATCATGGCGATCATCGCCCGCTGGCCCATGCCGCCGGAGAGTTCGTGGGGATAGGCGGCGTAGACGCGCTCGGGGTCGCGGATGCGCACCGCCGCCAGCATTTCCAGGCTGCGCTCGCGCGCCTGCGCCTTGGGCACGCCGCTATTGGCGCGATAGGCCTCGGCGATCTGGCGGCCGATGGTCATCACGGGATTGAGCGAGAATTTCGGATCCTGCATCACCATGGAGATGCGCTTGCCGCGGATGCGGCGCATCTCCCGGTCTGCCGGCCCGCAGCAGATCGGTACCCTCGAAGTCGAGCTTGCGCGCGGTCGACCTCGCCGGGCGAAGGCACCAGGCGCAGGACGGCGCGGCCGGTCATGGATTTGCCGGAGCCGGACTCGCCGACGATGCCCAGCTTCTCGCGGCCGACATTGAAGCTGACGCCGCGCACCGCATGGACCAGGCCCTGGCGCGTGGCAAAGCGCACATGCAGGTCCTCGACCGAGAGGAGAGGTCCGCTGATCGTTCATCGCTGCTTCGGGTCGAGCACGTCGCGCAACCCGTCCCCCAGCAGATTGAAGCCGAGGCTGACGATGAAGATGGCGATGCCCGGGATGGTCGCCACCCACCATTGTTCGAGAATGAAATCGCGGCCGGCGGCAACCATGGCGCCCCATTCCGGCAGTGGCGGCTGGGCGCCGAGGCCGAGGAAGCCCAGGCCGGCCGCCGTCAGGATGATGCCCGCCATGTCGAGCGTAACGCGGATGATCACCGAGGAAAGACAGAGCGGCACGATGTGGCGCAGCACGATGCGGCCGGGCGACGCGCCCTGCAGCCGCGCGGCGGCGATGAAGTCGCTGCTGCGCAGCGCCAGCGTCTCCGCCCGCGCGACCCGCGCATAGGGCGGCCAGGAGGTGAGCGCGATGGCGATGACCGCGTTCTCGATGCCCGGGCCGAGGGCGGCGACGAAGGCCAGCGCCAGCACCAGCCGGGGAAAGGCGAGGAACACGTCGGTGATCCGCATCAGCACGGTATCGACGATGCCGCCGGCATAGCCGGCCATGGTGCCGATCAGCAGGCCGGCGGGTGCGGCGAGAATCGCGACGAGCACGACGATGATCAGCGTCAGATGGGCGCCATGGATGACGCGGGTATAGATATCGCGCCCGAGTTGGTCGGTGCCGAACCAATGATCGCCGGAAGGCGGCAGCAAGCCGGTTCACCAGGTCCTGGCCGTAAGGCGTGCCGGGCGCCAGCAGCGGCGACAGGATCGCCACCAGCAACAGCGCGACGATGATGCCCAAGCCCGGCCATCGCCAGCGGATTGCCGCGCAGCTTGAGCCAGGCGAGATAGGCGTTGCCGCAGCGCGCCTGCCAGCGGGATCCGGGTGCTGACGCCAGCAGCCAGGCGCGCAGGCCCTGTTGCGGGGCGGCGCTGACGCTCATCGCGACCTCGGATCGAGAAGGCGGTAGAGGAAATCGGACAGCAGATTGAGGCCGATGAAGGCCGTGCCGACGACGAAGGTGCCGCCGAGCACCGCGTTCATGTCGGCATTGAACAGCGAGTCCGTGATGTAGCGGCCGAGGCCGGGCCAGGCGAAGACGGTCTCCGTCAGCACCGCGCCTTCCAGCAGCGAGGCGTAGCTGAGGGCGATGACCGTGACCAAGGGCAGCATGGCATTGCCCAGGGCATGGCGCCAGACGACGCGGAACTCGGACAGGCCCTTGACCCGCGCCGCCGTCACATATTCCTGGCTCAGCTGCTCGATCATGAAGCTGCGGGTCATGCGGCTGATATAGGCGAGCGAGAAGTAGCCGAGGATCGATACCGGCAGCATCAGATGGCTGACCGCGTTGAAGAAGATGTCCCACTCCCGCGCCAGGGCGGCATCGATCAGCATGATGCCGGTGACGGGATCGACGATGTCTTCGTAGAAGACATCCAGGCGGCCGGTGCCCGACGCCCACTCGAGCCATTTGTAGAACACCACGAGGCCCACGATGCCGAGCCAGAACACCGGCACGGAATAGCCGACGAGCCCCAGGACGCGGATGATATGATCCGGCCAGCGCCCCTGAAACTTGGCCGCCAGCACGCCCATGGGCACGCCGATGAGGGCGCCCAGCAACGTCGCCAGGTCGCCAGCTCGATCGTCGCGGGAAAGAAGCGGATGATGTCGTCGATGACCGGCTTGCGAGGTGATCACGGACTTGCCGAAATCGCCCTGCAGCACTTTCGTCATATAGAGCCAGAACTGATAGTAGAGCGGCTCGTCCAGCGCGAGTTCCTGGCGCACGCGCGCATAGACATCGGGCAGCGCCCGGTCGCCGACGATGGCCAGCACCGGATCGATGGGGATCACCCGGCCGATCAGGAAGGTGACCGACAGCAGGCCGAAGAAGGTCAGCAGGATCGAGAAGACCAGATTGATCGTCTTCGGCAGCCATCCGCGCGGCCCAGCGCATCTGCAAGGCCGGCGCACCCGTCATCTCGCGGGACTGTGTCACGGAAGAATGCCTGTACCTGTAAGCGTCAGGAGCCGGCGCGGCCCGGTCGCATGCCCCCTGAACATGCGGGCCTCACCCCCGTCATGGGATGAGGCCCGCGATGTCATGGCGTCGCGGCCGAATCCTCGCCGCCACCCGCTTAGGACTTCGTCACCAGGCGATAGTAGATGATGTCGAAAGTCGGACCGGAGACGTAGCCGCTCACATTGTTGCGCTTCGCCACCTGCTCCGTGCTCTGGAACATGATGATGAACGGCGAATCGTCCTGCAGCTTCTTCTGCAGGCCGAGATACATCTCCTTGCGCTTGTCCGCGTCGCGCTCGCGCACGGCGGCGTCGGTCTCGGCGGTGATGTCGGGGATGTCCCAGGCATTGCGCCAGGCCAGCGGCTTGGACTTCGCATCATCCGAATTGTCCGGATTGCGGGCGAAGCTGTCGGCGTTGGAGTGCGGGTCCATATAGTCCGGCGACCAGTAGAGCAGGACGATCTGGTGGTTCCGCGCCCGGTACTTGGTGATCACCTGCTTCTGCTCGCCGGAGACGATGTTCACCTTCACGCCGGCCTCGGCCATGGTCGCCTGGATCGACTGCGCGATGTCCGACGAGGGCGAGCTGTTGGAGGCGTCGAGATTGATCTCGAAGCCGTCGGGATAGCCGGCTTCGGCCAGCAGGGCCTTCGCCTTGGCGACGTCCAGCTTGAACGGCGTGTCGAGGAGCGAGGCATAGAAGCCCGACGGCCAGAAGGACTGGTGCACCTTGAACTTGCCCTTCAGGAAGCTGTCGGCCATGCCCTGGTAATCCACCAGCCAGCGCAGCGCCTGCCGCACCTTCGGGTTCTTCAGATGCTCGTCCTTCTGATTGAGGCCGAGATAGAAGATGTCGGCCTTTGGATAGGCTTCGACGACCAGGT
Source organism: uncultured Alphaproteobacteria bacterium (assembly GCA_963851215.1). Classification (GTDB taxonomy): domain Bacteria; phylum Pseudomonadota; class Alphaproteobacteria; order Dongiales; family Dongiaceae; genus DATKFM01. Next base: position 63,031 of record CAWKOG010000015.1, on the reverse strand, counting down.
CGGCATTGCCGGCGATCCCCTGGATCTGGTCCGCGGTCAGGTTGCGGGCCATGTCGATGTCGCCCTTTTCCAGCATCAGGCGCTGGGCGGCGGCTTCCGGCACATGGCGGATGACGACGCGCTTGATCGACGGCGCGCCATGGCGGTCGTTCGGATTGGCTTCGAGCACCACGGTCTCGTTCGCCTTCCACGACTTCAGCACGAAGGCGCCGGAGCCGGCGGAATTGCTCTTCATCCACTCATAGGCGAGATCGCCATTCACTTCATGTTCGAGCACAGTCTTCTTGTCGACCACTGACGCGACACCGGCGGAGAGGCAGTTCAGCACCAGGGTCGGCGCGAAATCTTCGGGGATGGACAGCTGCACGGTCAGTTCGTCGGTCGCCTTCACCAAGCTATCCACATTGTCCTTGTTCCAGCCCAGCTGAGACAGGATGAAGGCCGGTGTCTTGTCCAGCTTGATCACCCGCTGCAGCGAGAACGCCACGTCCTCGGCGGTCAGCGGATTGCCGGAATGGAATTTCTGGCCGGGGCGGATCTTCAGCGTGATGGTCTTGCCATCGTCGCTGACCGAATAGCTCTCGGCCACGCCGGGGACCAGCTTCTCGGTATCCTCGGCCTCATAGGTCATGATGCGGTCGTAGATCTGCGCGATCACCTCGCCGCCGGAAAACTCGAATACCTCGGCCGGATCGAGCGTGATGATGTCGTCGATCTGCTTGGCCTGGACGAATGTATCCTTCGGCGTCTCCGCCACCGTGGGCGTGACCGCGAAACTCGCCGCCAGCGCAAACGCGCCCGCGGTCAGCAAGGCTATCCGATTCATGGCGATCTCCCTGTCCGTCTGTTTCTCGACGTGGTTCGTTGCCTGCCCGATCCGTTCCCGTGACCGGTCCTGCCATCGTTGTGACAGGCCCCCGGGGAGTCAAGCGGATATGCCGTCATAACCCGTAAATTTCGCACTGGAAACAGCAATTCGCGGTCCGGGCGTGACCGCGGAGCCGGATTCCCGCCTCAGACCGGCCGCCGGGCCTTCAGGGCCTGGGTGATCGTGCCGTCGTCCAGATAGTCCAGTTCGCCCCCTACGGGCACGCCATGGGCAAGGCGGGTGATGGCGACGCCGCTGCTTTCCAGCCGGTCGGCGACGTAATGGGCGGTGGTCTGGCCGTCGACCGTGGCGGCGATGGCCAGGATGACTTCCTTGATGCCGCCGGCGGCGATACGCTTTTGCAGGCCGGCGATATTGAGCTGCTCGGGTCCAACGCCGTCGAGGGCCGAGAGCAGGCCGCCCAGCACGTGATAGCGGCCGCGGAAAGCCGCCGCCCGCTCCAGCGCCCAGAGATCGGCGACATCGGCGACGACGCAGAGGCTGGCGCTGTCGCGCCGCGGATCGGTGCAGATGGCGCAGGGATCGCTGGTATCGAGATTGCCGCAAGTCCCGCAGCTGCGGATATTAGCGGCCGCCTCTTCAAGCGCCCGTGCCAGCGGCAGCATCAGCAGCTCGCGCTTCTTCAAGAATTGCAGCGCCGCCCGGCGCGCCGAGCGCGGGCCGAGGCCCGGCAGCTTGGCCAGAAGCTGGATCAGCCGTTCGATGTCGGAGAGCGTCATGCCGCCTGCGTCACGGCGCCGGGGTTCAGAAGGGCAGCTTCATGCCCGCGGGCAATTGCAGGCCGCCGGTGACCTTCGCCATCTCTTCCTTGACGTGACTGTCGACCCTGGCACGGGCGTCGTTCACCGCCGCCAGGATCAGATCCTCCAGCATCTCCACTTCGCTCGCATTGACGATCTTCGGATCGATCTTGATCTGCCGCATTACGCCCTTGCCGTTGAGCGTGACCGTGACCATGCCGCCGCCGGCAGTGCCCGATACCTCGGCCGCTTCCAGCTTGGCCTGCATCTCCTGCATCTTGGCCTGCATCTCCTGGGCCTGTTTCAGCATGTTGCCGAGATTCTTCATCCGTCGTTGTCTCCGTCACTGGTTGTGTCCGCGGGCAGATCCAGGCTGCGCACGGTTTCGATGGTGGCGCCGGGGAATGCTTTCATCGCCGCCTGCACCAGGGGATGGGCCTCGATCGCCGCGCGCGCCTGGGCTTCGCCGGCCGCCTTCTGCTGCGCCAGCGTGGGATCGCCGGGCTCCGACGAGACGGCCACCACCCAGCGGCGGCCGGTCCATTCGCCGAGCAGGGCGCCGAGACGGTTGGCGAGATTAGCGGGCGCCTGCGGTTCCGGCCGGATTTCCAGCCGGCCGGGCTCGAAGCGCACGAGATGCACATTGTTATGGAGCTGGGCATAGAGGATCGCCTCGCGCCGTTCCTGCAACAGGGCGACGACCTCCTCGTAGCTTTTGGGATCGGGAGCAGGCGTCGCTGTCGAGGGCGCGGCGTCGGCGACGCCGGGGGCCGCCATCATCGCCGCACCGCCCTGGGCCATGCGCGCGCGGACGATCGCCGCCCTGGCCGCGCGACGCCGCCAGTACCGGCGGCTGTTTGGCCTGGGCGGCCTGGCATCGACGGCCCGGAGTTGCCGCCGCTGCGCCCCGCCGGCGCCGGTGCGGCGGCGCCGTTGCCGCCGCCATCCTGCAGCTGGCGGATGAGATCGGCCGGCGGCGGCAGGCTGGCCGCGTGGGTCAGGCGGATCAGCACCATCTCCGCCGCCTGCAGCGCCTGGGGCGCCGAATGCACATCGCCCAGCCCCTTCAGCAGCATCTGCCAGCAGCGGGACAACAGGGGGATCGACAGTTTCTCCGCCATCGCCTTGCCGCGGACGCGCTCCGCCTCGGGCACGCCGGGCGCCTCGGCGACAGCGGGCACCAACTTCACCCGCGTCAGCCAATGGGTGAGATCGAGCAGGTCCTGCATCACGACCGACGGATCGGCGCCGGCGGCATACATGCCGCCGAGCAGATCGAGCGCGGCCTTGGCATCGCCCCGCATCAGGCTGTCGAAGAGATCGAAGATCTGCACCCGGTCGGCGAGACCGAGCATGTCCCGCACATCGGCTTCGCCGATCTCGCCGGTGGCCCGGGCGATCGCCTGATCCAGCAGCGACAGCCCGTCGCGCACCGACCCGTCGGCGGCGCGGGCGATCAGCCCGACCGCGCCCGGCTGCGACCGTCACGCCCTCGGCCGCGGCGATCTTCAGGAAATGACGGGACAGCGTTTCCGTATCGACGCGGCGCAGATCGAAGCGCTGGCAGCGCGACAGAACGGTGACCGGCACCTTGCGGATCTCCGTCGTCGCGAAGATGAACTTCACATGCTCCGGCGGCTCCTCCAGCGTCTTCAACAGTGCGTTGAAGGCGCTGGTGGAGAGCATATGCACTTCGTCGATGATGTAGACCTTGTAGCGGGCGCTGGCCGGGCGGTAGCGGACGCCGTCAAGCAGCTCGCGCATTTCCTCGACCTTGGATCGGCTCGCCGCGTCCATCTCGATGACGTCGAGATGGCGGTCCTCGGCGATGGCGATGCAGTTGTCGCATTGGCCGCAGGGCTGCGCCGTCGGGCCGCCCTTGCCGTCGGGACCGACGCAGTTCAGGGCGCGGGCGATGATCCGCGCCGTCGTCGTCTTGCCGACGCCGCGCACGCCCGTGAGCATGAAGGCATGGGCCAGGCGCCCGGCGGCCATGGCATTGGTCAGGGTGCGCACCATCGCTTCCTGGCCGATGACATCGGCGAAATCCCGCGGCCGGTATTTGCGCGCGAGTACGCGATAAGGTGCGGCGGGTTCAGCGGCGGCCGGCATGGCGGGCAGGCGTCTCCTCAACTTTTCCAGTCGCGCATCGCCGGGATGCGCAGTTCGCCCGTATATCAGGGACTTGCCTAACAGCGATAGCGGGCGCGGCCCGTTATTGCAGAATTCTGATCCGTCTCAGGGAGTCGGAGGTGGGAGGCTGACAAACGACCCGGGCGGAAACTCGTTACGGCTGCTTCCTTCCGGACCTGACCGGGTTGGCGAGGCGCCCGTCCGCCGCCAACCTCCCGAAGGCACTATATCAGCCCTCGGCTCGCCCAGGGCAACCCCCGGGAAGCCGCTGCGAGCCGGCCACGCGATCGGCGATTGACCGCCGTCAGCGCAGGACCATGACGATCTCGGAACCGTCTTTACCATTGAATTCCAGCTTTTCCAGCCGGCCGTCTGGCCCGTACCAGACCTCGCGCTTGATCTGGCCGCTGACCGAGTAATGGCGAGCCTCGATTTCCTTGCCCTGGATGGTGATCGTCTCGGTCCCCAGGTCCTTGACGGTGATCTGGCGGTTGCGCGCCTTCACCTGATCCAGCAGCTTGGTCTGCTTCATCGAGGCCGGATGCCAGAAGGTGGCGGGGATCATGCCCAAGGGAAATTCCTTGGCCTGACCGTTATAGTCGCCTTTCAGCTTGCCATCGACGAGCTTCAGATCGACGACGCGCTTGTCACCGTCATCGTCGGTGTTGGACGTCAGGCGCGCCAGTTCGCCGGCCTTCCACTCCTCCTCGCTGCGATGGACGAAGCGGTAGATGGTGATGCCCAGCAGGGTCACTTCGATCTTGACCGAAGTGAGCACGAGCAGCTGATCGCCGTTGCGCTGGAACTCTACGACCTGGCTACCGATCTTGTTGCCGTCGCGCATGACCGCATAGGTGAGTTTCCCAGGCTGCGGAAATGCGGCGAGCTCGACGCGCGACTCTGCGGGCGCCGTGTCCGGCGCGGCGGTCGTCGAGGCCGATTGCGCCAGTGCCGATGAGGCCGCAAAGCTCAGAACCGCCGCAAGTAAGACGATGATGCGCATGTTACCACTCCAGCTCCCGATCTGCCGGTCCCTGCGCCCCAAAAGGACCCTCCTAGAGATAATGAATCTGGGGAATATAGCAAGAGTTTCAATATGGCAGCTCTGCTTGCTGGCCCGCCAGATATTGGGCATCTTGCGGCTGCAGACCCCTAAATCGCCATTCCATTCATCCGGCATTCATCTCACCGAGCAACCCATAGGAAGGCACGACGCGACGATGGATTGGATTCTGAATCCCGACATCTGGCTGAGCCTGCTGACCCTGACGGCGCTGGAAGTCGTCCTGGGCATCGACAACCTGGTGTTCATCGCCGTGTTGGTCAGCAAGCTGCCGAAGGAGAAGCGCCAGTACGGCGCAGCGGCTCGGCATCATCATGGCGCTGATCCCCCGGCTGGTGCTGATCCTGGCGATCGCCTGGATCATCGGCCTGACCCAACCGCTGATCACGCTGTATCGGCACCGACTTCTCCGGCAAGGACATGGTGCTGTTCGCCGGCGGGCTGTTCCTGCTCTATAAGGCGACCCATGAAATCCACGACAGTCTGGAGGGCGACGAGGGCCATTCCTCGGCCAAGGTGATGGCCAGCATGGCCGCCGTGGTGACGCAGATCGCGCTGCTCAATCTGGTGTTCTCCATCGACTCCGTGGTGACCGCCATCGGCATGGCGAACGAGATCCCGGTGATGGCCGCGGCGATCATTATTTCCATGATCGTCATGCTGCTGGCCGCCGGCCCGGTGTCCGGATTCGTCGAGCGGCATCCCGACGGTAAAGATGCTGGCGCTGTCGTTCCTGATCCTGATCGGCACGACGCTGATCGCCGACAGCTTCGGCGCGCATGTGCCGAAGGGATACATCTACGCCGCGATGGGCTTTTCGGTTTTCGTCGAGGCGCTCAATATGGCGCATCGCCGCCGCGCCAAGCCGGTGCATCTGCGCCAGGCTTACGCGGAGCCAGGCGACAAAGCATCATCACCCCCGAAATGAGGGAGTCGCTATCGGGGCCCGCAGGTGTGAGAACGCGCGCCCGTTCCGTTGAGCGGGCGCGCGGCAGAAATCAGAGGACGACTTCGCCGTCGCCCCGGTTGCCGTGGCCGTCATGGTAAGCGTAGCGGTCGGTGGCGCAGGCGCCGAGCACCAGCGACAGGACAAACAGCGCAGCGATGGCGCCGAGATTGAACTTCTTCATCGACAAATCTCCGTATGAGTAAGAAAACCTGCGCCATGGCGTTCGCCGCCGCCGGATGCCGGATTTCTGAACCTCCGGCGCTGAATTAGGCCCGAAGGCCTGGAGCGGCCCAATGGACTGCGCCAGATATTCCTATAGCGCCGGGCTGGTATAGGAATTATTAACGCGGTCCTGCCGCGACAAGGATGGCCCATGAGCCTGCCGCCCGATCAGCGCCCGAACTATTACGCTGCCCTGCCGCTGGACCGGCGGGCGCAGCAGCGCGGCGATCAGGCCTGGATCGACCGGCTGCTGCGGGACGGCGCGACGCGCATCCTGCCAGTCTGGCGGGCGCAAAACCTGGTGGCTGGCATCGGCGAGGCGCCGCGCGCGGCGTGGCTCTCCATGACCCAGGTTGAGACCTGGATCGGCGGATCCGACGCGGTGTTTCTCGGCATCGCCGGCGAGATTGCCCATTTCGCGCTGGAACTGTCGCACCTTGACGATCCGGCGCCGGCGGCGGCGATGGCGGCCGCGGGCTTCACCGATCTTCGCAGCGTCGGCGCGGTCATCCCGCGAGACGACGGCGCTCTCCTGGCCTATGCCCGCGGCCTGATCCACTGGCATTCGCGGCACCGCTTCTGCGGTGTCTGCGGCCATGGCACGGTCAGCGAGCAGGCCGGGCATCAGCGGCGCTGCTGCAATCCCGATTGCGGCGCCGTGCATTTCCCGCGCACCGATCCGGCCGTGATCATGCTGATCCATGATCGCGACCGCATCATCCTGGGACGTCAGTCGCAATGGCCGCCGGGAATGAATTCGGTGCTCGCCGGATTTCGTGGAACCCGGCGAGAGCCTGGAAGAGGCGGTAGCGCGGGAGGTAATGGAGGAAGTGGGCATCGCCGTCGCCGATGTGCGCTATCAATCCTCGCAGCCCTGGCCGTTCCCCTCCTCGATCATGCTGGGCTTCACGGCACGGGCGCTGAACACGGATATCCGCCTGTCGCCGGACGAAATCGAGAGTGCGCGCTGGTACAGCCGCGAGGAACTGCGCCGCTCTCCGGAGAGTGAAGCCTTCCGCCTGCCGCGCCGGGATTCCATCGCGCGGCGGCTGGTGGATGACTGGCTGGCGGCCGGCTGACGATCAGCTGCCGAGGATGACGTCGGTGCCGAGGGTTATCGGGCCAGCGGTCGCGAGAGTAATGACCATCTCGAAGCCAGGGATCGTATCATCGGTATCGACCCGTACTTCGACGCCAGCGCCGCTCGGCGCGATCTCGACCCGTGTCGCGCGATCCTTGGCGGCGACGCCGACGGAGTCGAACAGTAAGTCAAGATTGATCTGGTCCTGACCGCCGGCGGGATTGGCATCAAAACCGGTGACCGTATCATTCCCATCGAGGACATCGGTGTAGAAGACGCGATCGTTACCCTTGCTGACATCTATGCTATCGGCGCCGGCGCCGCCGACAATCACGTCATTGCCAAGGCCGCCATTGAGCGTGTCCGCACCACCGAAGCCGAACAGCCTGTTGGTACCGTTGTTACCGGTGATGATGTTGCCGGTGTCATTGCCCTTGCCGTCGATCGCCGCCCCACCCAGGAGTTCGAGGTTTTCCAGCCCCGTGCCGAGCGCGAACGTCACCAGGCTCTGCACCTTGTCGACGCCGCCGCTGTCGAAGATATTGTCGCCGGCGCTGTCCACGACATAGATGTCGTTGCCATCCCCGCCGATCAGGCTGTCGCCGCCGGCGGCGCCGTTCAGGCTGTCATTGCCGATGCCGCCGGTCAGCGTGTCGTTGCCGCCATTGCCGCTGAGGCTGTCGTCGCCGCCCGCGCCGTCGATCTTGTCGGCGGCCTTGGTGCCGCTGATCCGGTTGGCGGCGCCGTCGGCCGCGAAGTCGACGGCGGCGGCGCCGAGGAAGCTGTAATGCTCGATGCCGGGAAGAACAGCAGCTAGAGCCTGGTTCGTGCGCAACTCATCATTACCGTCGCCGCCCTCTTCGCTGATCTTGTCGTCCTTGTGGTCCTGAAGATAAACATCGTCACCCTTGCCGCCGGTCATCTCGTCGGCGCCGGCGCCGCCGTTCAGCGTGTTGTTACCGTCATTGCCGATGAGGATGTTCTCGAGCCCATTGCCGGTGCCCGAGATGTTCCCGATGCCGATCAGGGTCAGATTTTCCAGATTGGCGCCGAGCACATAGCTGATCTCGCTCTCGACGGTATCGGTGCCGCCGGCGTCGCCCTTGAGCGTTTCCGTCACGATATCGCCCGTGCTGTCGACCACATAGGTATCGTCGCCGCCAAGGCCGGCCATCTTGTCCTTGCCATCGCCGCCATCCAGCCGGTTAGCCAGGCTGTTGCCGATGAGGATATTGGCGAGATCGTTTCCGGTCGCCAGCTTCGCGTTTCCCTCCGCGTCCAGCGTCAGGTTCTCTTGGAACTTGCCGAGCGTATAGTCGACCTTGCTGACGATGGTATCGATGCCGCCTTTCGCCGTTCCGTCAGTCTCGATGACATCATCACCACCGGAGTTGACATAGTAGATGTCGTTGCCGAAGCTGCCGGTCAGGCTGTCATTACCGCCGGCACCATCCAGCTTGTTGCCAAAGGCATTGCCGATGATCTCATTGCCGATGTCGTTGCCGGTACCGGCCGCCGCCTTGCCGATCAGGGTCAGGTTCTCAATTCCGACGCCCAGCGTATAGGCGATGGCGCTCTCCACGCGGTCGATGCCGGATGAATCGCTGATCTGGTCGAATTTGTTGTCGACGACATAGACATCATTGCCATCGCCGCCCAACAGGCTGTCGCCGCCTGCGCCGCCATTGAGCGAGTCGTCTCCGCCGAGCCCCGTGAGCGTGTCCGAGAGCTTCGTGCCGGAGATCCGGTTGTTCTGGCCATCGGCGATGAAGTTCACGGGCGTGCCGCCCAGGAAGCTGTAGTGTTCAATGCCTGCAACCAGCTGCGAGAGCGCCTGGTTGGTGCGCAGTTCGTCATTCAGCGTGGCGTCTGATTCGCTGATGACATCAAGCATGCTGTCCAGAAAATAGACATCGTCGCCGCCGCCGCCCGTCAGGCTGTCGGCGCCAACGCCGCCATTGACCGTGTCGTTGCCTACGCCGCCATCGAGCGTGTCCTTGCCCGGGCCGCCGTGTCAGATCATTGGCGAACTCATTGCCGATCGATACTGTCGTTGCCCTTGCCGCCGATCGCATTCTCGATGATGACGTCGTTGGCGATCGTGAACCCGCCGCGAATGCCGGCCATCCAAGAAACAAATCCACCGGCATTCGGCCCCTCAAGGGGCGCGTCGTTCAGATTGATGACGCAGTTGCCGCCGAGATTGGCGGCACTGATCGTGTCGATGCCGCCTGCGTCCCAGATGCAGGCCCAGAAGGCACCGGCGGCATTGGCGCCCGGCAGCCGATAGACATTGTTGCCGGTATGGAAGGCCATGTTGGCGCCGTACATCTCCTGAAGCGCCGCGATATCGAAGGCCATGGGCGTGCCTTCCCAGCCATAGGCAAAGGAATTCCCCGGCATGACGTTCCAGCCGTCATTGTAGCTCATGACCGTCCAGATGCCCTGATTCAGGCCGAGGTCGCCTGTATCGAAGGGGCCGTCGACGCCAGGAAAAATCGTGGCATCCCCGTCCGATCCGCCGTCATGGGGGTGTGCGAGGCCAATTCCGTGACCGATTTCGTGAAGGACGGTGACAAACCCGTAGCCGCCTATCCTCAGGCCGGCTGCAGTCCAGCTTGGATGCTGCGCATTGAATTCGCCATGAATGGGATCGAAAGATCCAATCGGGATTTCATGTTGGCCTAGAGCGCCGCCGGTATAGCTGCTCGGCACCAGCCACCAGGCGATGTCACTCGCGCCATAGCTGCCGACTTCCCGGAAATCCAGATTGCAGACGTTCTCGTAGAGTTGGAGAGCTTGGCGAAAAGCTGTCTGTTCATAACCGAACCACTGATAGCCGCCGCCACCCAGGCGGGGGATTTGACCGGAGCCGAAGTAAAAGTTGACCGGTCCATCGATCCAACGGGTACCCCAGATCAGGGAATCGACATAGGGATTGCCGTAGCCGGAACCGGGAAAGGAATTATCTTGCGTTGCCATGGGCGCCTTCCTCCATCGATCCGGCCGCGCGCCAATTGATCAGGCGTCTTGTCCGCCATGCGGCCGGAGGCGCGTTCCACCCTGTTTTGCAGAGCCTGCAAACAGTTGTTGTTGGCGACATTCGACCCGCTCTAAGAGAGAAATTCACGCGACCTGTCGGCGGTTCAATGCAGCACAGTGAATACTAGCAGAAATGTTCGCTGGCGTCTTTGACGATATCACGCAGCATTCACGAACCCAGCACCACGTCCGCGCCCAGGGTAATCGTATCCGCCGTATTCAGAGTCACCACGACGAGTTCGTAACCGTTGCTAGTATCGCCGTCGGCATCGACACGCACTTCGACCTTATCGCCATCATCGAACACGCCGACACGCGACGCGCGGTCCTTGCCCGCGATCTCCAGGGAGTCGAGCAGGAGATCCAGATTGACCTGATCCTGGCCGCCGGCAGCCGCGCCATCGAAGGCGGTCACGATATCGCCGGCATCGATGGCGTCTGTATAGAACAGGCGGTCGTTCCCCAGGCTGGCATCGATATTGTCGGCGCCGGCGCCGCCGACGACAACATCGTTGCCCGCGCCAGCATTCAGGCTATCGACGCCATCGCCGCCGAACAGCCGGTCATTGCCGGCACCGCCCAGCAATGTGTCTTCGGCGAGATCGCCGTTGAGGACGTTGTTGCCGGTGTTGCCGGTGATGACATTGGCAGCGCCGTTGCCGGTGCCGCTGATAGCCCCTTTGCCCAGGAGCTGCAAATCTTCCAGATCGGCGCCGAGCGTCAAAGAGATGACGGTTTGGACGGTATCGGCGCCGCCGCTGTCGGCGATCTTGTCGCCCGGGCTGTTGACGATATAGGTGTCATTACCCTCGCCGCCGGCCATGCTGTCATTGCCGGCCCCGCCATCGAGCGTGTCGTCGCCCTTGCCGCCGTTCAACGTATCGTTGCCGACGCCGCCGCGCAGCTTGTTGAGCCCGTCATTGCCCTCGATGAGATTGGCGACCGCATTGCCTGTGCCGTTGAGGTCGCCGTCACCCAACAGTGTCAGCTGCTCCACATTGCCGATGAGCGTGTAGGAGACCTGGCTTTCGACGGTATCGTAGCCGCCCTTGGCGCCGGCGATGCTCTCCAGCGCTAGTTCGTCATCGTTGTCGACGCGATAGAGATCGTTGCCCGCACCGCCGGTCATCTGATCCAGGCCGAGGCCGCCATCGAGCGTATTATCGAGGGCATTGCCCACGAGGATGTTGTTCAGTTCATTGCCGGTGGCCGCCGCTGCTTTGCCTTTCGCATCCAGGACCAGCCGCTCTTCATTGGCGCCGAGGGCGTAGTCCACCTTGCTGAAGATGGTATCGATGCCGCCCATCGGGCCGCCGTTCGTCTCCACGACATCGTCTCCGGCAAGGTCGATGACATAGACATCGTTGCCGCCGCCGCCGGTAAGCGTGTCTTCGCCGGCACCGCCGTCGAGGCGGTTGGCGGAGGCATTGCCCACGAGTATGTTGTTCAGTTCATTGCCCGTGCCGTTCAGCGGCATTGCGCCCATCAACTCGAGATTTTCGAGCCCGGCTCCCAGCATGTAGGAAACCGTGCTCTTCACGCTGTCGATGTCGGCGGGGCTGCCGAAGGCCTCGCTGATGAAATCCTTGAAATTGTCGACATAGTAAAGGTCGTTGCCGAGATCGCCTTCCATGCGGTCGATCCCGCCGCCGCCATTCAAGGTATCGTTACCCCCATTGCCGATCAGGAAGTCATCGCCGCCGCGGCCTGAGATCAAATTGTCGCCGTCATTGCCGATCAGGAAATTATCCCCGCCAGTTCCCGCGGCATTCAGCGGGTCGGTCCCCGACAGCGCGACGATCTCCATGCCAGGGAACTTGTCGGTCAGGAGGTCGACGGACACCGAAACGACCACGGCGTCGAAACCGCCGCTGTCGACAACTACGTCGTCGAAGTTGTCGAGAACGTAGATATCGTTGCCGAGGCCACCCACCAGGCTGTCGAGCCCCGACTCACCGTCGAGATAATCATTGCCCTTGCCACCGATCAGCGTGTCATCGCCTTCTCCGCCCCACAGATCGTCGTTGCCGCCCGAGCCATCAATGAAATCGGCGAAGGCGGATCCGACAATCTCATTGTCGATATTGTTGGCGGTAAACTTGACCGCCGACGCGTTGAAGAAACCGTAATTCTCGATATTCTGCATCACCCCGCTCAGCGCGATATCGGAGATAACACTGTCATCGGCATCGAATTTGGTCTCGATGATGAGGTCGCCGGTACCCTCATATGTGTACAGGTCGTTGCCGAGGCCGCCCGACATGGTGTCGTTGCCCTCGCCGCCATCGAGCACGTCGTCGCCGTGCTGTGCGGTCAGTTTATCGCCGCCAGCGCCGCCGATAAGCGTATTGGAGCCGCCACCTTTCTGCTCCAGCGTGTCGCTGCCCTCGCCGCCGCTGAGGAGATTCGCCCCGCCCTCGCCGGCGAGGCTGTCATCGCCGGAACCGCCGCCCAGCATCGCCGAACCGCTGCCGAACATGGTGTCATTGCCGGCGTCGCCACTCGCTTCGCCGGCATTGATGTTGCGCAGGAGGTCGGCACCTTCGCCGCCGGCAAGCGTGTCCATACCGCCGATGCCGCCGCCGTCCAGGGTGTCGTTGCCCTTGCCGCCGGCAATCGAATCGTCCCCGCCGGCGCCCAGCAGAATGTCACCCGCATCCGATCCCGTGAGCGTGTCGCCGAAGGCCGAGCCAGAGACTCCTTCGATGTTTCGATATGTATCCTTGCCCAGCCCGATAGACGTCAGATCGACGACCGTATCCTTGTCCGATTGCACGAGCGCCAGGATGACACCGCCACTAGGTCCTTCATTATTGTCATCGATGCCGAAGATGAGAAGATCGACGCCATCGCCGCCGTCCTGCGTATCATTGCCGAAACCGCCCTGGAGCGTGTCATTTCCTGCATCACCATAGAGGGAGTCCGATCCCGAAATGCCAAATAGCGTGTTGTCGGCTTCACTGCCCAGAATCTTATTGTCCAGTGCGTTACCGGCACCCAGCTTTGCGTCTGCGCCGACAAGAATAAGCTGCTCGGTTTCACTGGCGACAATGTTGTAGCTCACCGATGAGTAGACTGTGTCATATCCTTCATTGAAGAACTCATTGACGAAGTCCTGCACATCATCAACGTAGTAAACGTCGTCGCCCTTGCCACCATACAGGAAATCGAAGGCCGCACCGCCATCCAGCGTGTCGTTGCCGGCGCCGCCCTTGAGAAAGTCCCAGTCTCCGAAGCCGGCGAGCGAATTGTTGCCTTCATTGCCGTCAATTCTGTTGTTCAGCTCGTTGCCGCTGCCGTCCAGGTCAGCCTTGCCGGTCAGCACCAGGTCTTCGACATTGGTGCCAAGCTTATAGGTGATCGAGCTATAGACCAGATCTTCGCTGTGGCCTTCTCCTTCGATGATAGCGTCGCCAGCATCGTCAACGTAGTACACGTCATCTCCAACGCCGCCATCCATTGTATCCGCACCGGCGCCGCCGTCCAAGGTGTCGAGGCCGTCGCCAGCCGTGAGCTTGTCATTGCCGGCGCCGCCGATGAACAGATTGTTGAAGTCGTTGCCCGTCAGGGTATCGGCAAAGGACGTGCCGATCGCACCGCCAATGAGCTTGTACTGGTCGGTTCCCAGGCCTGCTGCTGTCAAATCGATGCTTACATAGTCCTTACTATCGGACAGCTTCAGCGAGATACTGGTCGTGCCGTCGGAAAGATCCATAACGTTTGGCGTGAAGCCGCCACCGCCTATAAGCGTGTCGTCGCCCTTTCCGCCCCGCAATGTGTCGCCGCCGCCGCCGCCCGCCAGGTAATCGCCGTTCGACGAGCCGATGATCTGATCAGCCGCAATCGAGCCGATAACGCCTTCGATGTTGCGATAGGTATCGACGCCGTAGCCGATAGCAGTTGCGTCGAGCTGAGTGTCATTGGGCGACTGGACCAGGATGATCGTGAGGCCGGCAACCTCGCCGTCGGTCGACAAATCGATGACGTCGAAGCCCTCTCCGCCGTCCAAAACATCGTTGCCGGCAACGCCGGCGAGCGTGTCATCCCCGGCACCGCCGTCCAGCGTGTCATTGTCATCGGTACCGGGCAGCGAATCATCGCCGTCGGTCCCGGCGAGCGCGATCGCCGCAGCGACTGCCGGGATATCATTGCTGGCCCCGTCATCGGTGCCATCAAGCGCCGAAGTGGTCGCCATCCTGTATTCCTCCCCACACACCGCTGCGCCGATTGGTTTTCAAGGTCCGGCGCTTGTTCTATTCGCCTCAAAATGTATGCGAATACAGAATTTCCCGCTACAAAGTCTTTTTGCTGCCGCTACAATGACTTACGTATCATTGTGACGACTTGGAAGTCTTCGAAAGATGCGAAAGGCGGAAAAGCGAGAAGGCGCCGTTGACTTGCGGCGGCGATAACAACCGCCGGCCCGGCGCCGCTACTTCCCGCTGCGGAAGGGGTGCGCCGGGATAAACGCCGAGGATTTTCACCTCGCGGGAGAAGAAGCTGAGCTCTTCCAGCGCCAGGCGCACCGAGCGCTGGTCGGGATGGCCTTCGATATCGGCGTAGAACTGCGCCACGGTGAAGCGCTCGTCCAGGATGTAGCTCTCCAGTTTCACGATATTGACGCCGTTGGTGGCAAAGCCGCCGAGCGCCTTGTACAGCGCCGCCGGCACGCTGCGCACGCGGAAGACGAAGCTGGTGATGATCTGTCCGGCAGCGGGATCGGGATCCAGCGGCTCCCGGCGCATGATGACGAAGCGCGTGGTGTTGTGCTTGCCGTCGGCGATGTCGCCGCGCAGCGACACCAGGCCATAGATCTGACCCGCCAGTTCCGATGCGATCGCGGCTTGCGTGACGTCGCCGGCCTTCGCCACATCGGCTGCGGCGCCGGCGGTATCGGCATGGACGATCGCCTTCAAGCCAAGCTCGTTGATGATCTTGCGGCACTGCGGCAGGGCATGCACATGGCTGTGCACGGTCTTGATCGTCTGCAGCGTGGCGCCCTTGGGCGCCAGCAGATGATGCACCACCCGCTGGAAATGCTCGCCGATGATATGCAGGCCGGATTCCGGCATCAGGTGATGCACATCGGCGACGCGGCCGGCCAGGGAATTGTCGATCGCGATCATCGCCAGCGCGGCGCGGCCGTCGCGCGCGGCGTTGAAGGTCTCCTCAAACGTGTCGCAGGGCAGCGTCGCCATGTTCGGAAAGGCAGTGCGGCAGGCAAGATCGCCATAGGCGCCGGAAGCGCCCTGGAAGGCGATGCAATTTGCGGGATCGGTGGCGGCGGACGCGACGGCCATGGCTTTCGGTATTGCGGCTGACGAATTCAGTTCGATGTCGGGTTGTTGCCCGCAAGAATGGCGCGGGCGCGCTCGAGGTCGGCGGGAGTATCGACACCGAGCGGAACCAAGTCAACGAGCGCGGCGTCGATGCGCATGCCCGCATCGAGAGCGCGCAGCTGCTCCAGCCGCTCGCGCTTTTCCAGCGGCGCCGGCGGCAGGGCGACAAAGCGCTCCAGGGCGGCGCGGCGATAGGCATAAATGCCGATATGGTGGTAATGCGGCCCCTCGCCCGAGGGCACGGGCAGGCGGCTGAAGTAAAGCGCGCGGCCGACCGGCTGATTGCGCGCCATCATCCGGTCGTCGAATACCACCGCCGCCTTCACCACATTGGGATTGTCGCGCTCGGCGTCGCTGGTGATGCGGGTGACCACGGTGCCGATATCCACCGCCGGATCGGCCAGTGCTGCCAGGGCGGCGCGGAGCGCAGTGGGCGCCATGGTCGGCAGGTCGCCCTGCATGTTCACCACGGCGTCATGCCGCCGCGCGGGATCGGCGGCCTGCAGCGCCTCGGCGATGCGGTCGGAGCCGGAAGGATGCTCCGGCCGGGTGAGGATGGCGGTGCCGCCGGCGGCGCGGACGGCGTCGGCGATTTCCGGCTCGGCGCAGGCCACCAGGACCGGGCCGATGTCAGCCTCCGCCGCCCGGCGCCAGACCTGGACGATCATCGGCTGGCCGCCGATATCGGCCAGCGGCTTGCGCGGCAGCCGCACCGAGGCGAGTCGCGACGGGATGATCACGATCGGGTTCGCGACGGGCCGGCGCGAAGGACCGGCATCGGCCGCTTTGGCCGGGGCAGAGGTCACTTGATTTCGGTCCTTGGCTGCATCGGTAACTCGGCAATTCGATCTTTCGAATCAGCGAGTTGCGACATAATGCCGCGCATGATTGGGCAGCCGCAACTTAGCCTGCGCTGGCATACGGGAAAACCGCCAATCGGCGGCGGGGCCATTGGACAGCGCGCAGCCGAGTCATTACATTCCGCGCCCGCCGACGGGCGGCCTGTTCGCAGTGCGCCTTATGGTATAAATTTATGGCGCCCAAGGGGGTTGCGGATGTCGTCACTCGAGACAAACAAGTTCGTCGGCGCTGGCCTGTTGGCCGGCATGGCCTTGCTCGTCACCCATATCGTGGCCGACAAGCTGGTGGAGCCCCAGGTGATCCACGCCGCCACCGTGACAGTCCCCGAGGGCGAGGCCGGCGGAACGGCGGAACCCGCGGCCCCGGCGGCGTTGGAGCCGGTGAGCGGCCTGCTGGCGGCGGCCGATCCGGCGAAGGGCGCGGACGTTTTCAAGAAATGCTCGGCCTGCCACTCCGCGGCGAAGGGCGAGCCCGCCAAGGTCGGGCCCAACCTCTGGAACATTGTCGGCGCCAAGCATGGCCATATGGAAGGCTTCGCCTATTCCGACGCCATCAAGGCCCTGGCGGACAAGGAATGGACCTACGAGGAGCTGAACGCATTCCTGGCCTCGCCCAAGACCCATATCCCCGGCACCAAGATGACCTTCCCTGGCCTGAAGAAGGTGGAGGACCGCGCCGCCGTCATCGCCTATCTGCGCGGACAGGCGGATTCGCCGGTGCCGCTGCCCGACCAGGCGGCGATCGATGCCGCCACCGCGGCGGCAGCGCCGGCCGCAACCGAAGCGGCGGCGGCCGAACCGGCGGCAACCACCGATGCGGCGCCGGCCACAACGGAACCAGCTGGCCCCGGCGGCGGCCGAGCCCGCAGCCGCTGCAACCCAGACCGCGGCCGCACCGGCCGGCGGCGGCGATCTCGCGGCCCTGCTGGCCGCTGCGGATCCGGCACAGGGCCAGACGGTCGCCAAGAAATGCGCCGCCTGCCACAATTTCGAGAAGGGCGGCCCCAACAAGGTGGGCCCCAATCTCTGGGATATCGTCGGCGCCAAGCACGCTCACAAGGAAGACTACAGCTATTCCGACGCCATCAAGGGCATGGCGGGCAAGGAATGGACCTATGCGGAGCTGGATGCCTTCCTGACGGCGCCCAAGGCTTATGCGCCGGGCACCAAGATGACCTTCGTCGGCATCAAGAAGCCGGAGGACCGCGCCGCCCTCCTTGCCTATCTGCGCAGCCTGAGCGACAGCCCGAAGCCGCTGCCATAGCCTGCCATGTTACGTCAGGCCCTCAGCCGGGATTTCGTGTTCCGGTTGAGGGCCTGAATCATTTCAAGGGTCCTTTCCGATGACCGCGACTGCTAAGCCGATCGACGAAAAGCTGCTGCGCTTTGCCAGCCAACTGGCGGACGCCAGCGGTGCGATCATCATGAAATACTTCCGGCAGAAGTTCGATGTCGAGTTGAAGGCCGACTCCAGCCCGGTGAGCACGGCCGACCGCGCCGCCGAAGCGGAGATCCGCCGCCTGATCGGCGAGCACTATCCCGCCCATGGCGTCATCGGCGAGGAGTATGGCGCCGACAAGCCGGAGGCTGAATTCGTTTGGGTTCTTGATCCCATCGACGGCACGAAATCCTTCATCACCGGACGGCCGCTGTTTGGCACGCTGATCGCGCTGATGCGCGAAGGCCACCCGGCCGCGGGCATCATCGATCATCCTGCGGTCGGCGAGCGTTGGGTCGGCGGCATCGGCCATCCCACCACTCATGACGGCAAGCCGGTGCGCACCCGAAGCTGCGGCGATCTCTCGCTGGCGGCGATGTTCGCCAGTTCGCCCTACTACTATCACGCCGATGCGGGTCCGCCGTTCGAACGGGTACGCACGAAATCGCGGCAGATCCTGTTCAGCAGCGACTGCTACGCCTATGGCCTGATCGCCAGCGGCTTCGCCGACCTGATGGTGGATGCGAAGATGTCGATCTATGACTACCTGGCGGCGGTGCCGGTGATCGAAGGCGCCGGCGGCGTGATGACCGACTGGAAGGGCCAGCCGATGACGCTGAAATCCGGCGACCGCGTATTGGCCGCCGGCGATCCGCGCCTGCATGAGCAAGTGATGGGGATTTTGAATGGCTGAAACGCCGAACGCGCCCCGAAGGGCGCGTTCTCACGTGGAAGCAGATATCTAGCTTCTGCGAATTCTAGAAGATCGAGTTGATCACCTGCTTGGTCCAGTCGATTGCGCGGTTGGCGGCGCGGCCGGTCGCATCGACAGCGGTCTCCACCGCCGAGCCCGTCGCTTCGGCGGCGTTATCGACCGCCGTGCCTGTCGCCTCCGCGGCTGTCCCGACAGCTTCGCCCGTGGCGCGGCCGGCATTTTCGACTGTCGTGCCCACCGTGCTGGCGGTTTGGCTCACGGCGTTACCCGTGCTCTCGGCGGTGCGCGTCACCCAGCCGCCGCCATGAGCCTGAACCTGGCTGGCCGCGACCAGGTATGCGAGGGACAGGGCCAGGACACCAAATGCCAAGCGCTTGGGCCGCTTATGAAAGTGCTTTTCCATGGATATTCCTTTCATCCGCTGAAAGAGCCGTCGCTGCAGGTGGCACCGCCGCGTCGGCATTTCAAGCTGCGCCCCGAACGGCATTTTGGAGCGGTTTATGGCGACTTTGTGGCGTTTGCCGCCAGCGAAATGCTTAACGCCGGGCCTGCATGGTGGGTAACACCAGACGGTCGATCCAGTTCCGCACTTCGCAATGGCGGATGTCCTCGCTCATCACGTCCTCGTCGATGCCCAGCAGCCAGGCGATGTCCTTGCGGCTGGGATCCTGGTGCAGCGCCTCCAACAGATTGACGAAGCTTTCCGCCGCCGGACGGTCGCGGAAGAAGCCGAGCTTGATCAGCTTGTCGATGCGGCAATAGGTCAGCCGCGCCATCTCATGCAGATTATATTCCGGATGATACTGCAGCCCCCAGAACACGCCGCCCTTGTGGGTGACCGCCACCGCTTGGATATGGGTGAAGGCGTTGGCCGCCAGATGAGTGGCGCCTGGCGGCAGGTGCGTGATCTCGTCCACATGGCTGATGAAGGCGTCGAACACGCCGGCCTTGCCGAAATAGAGCGGATGGCCGCGCCCGTCGGGTGTGAGCTGGATCTTGCGGGCGATGCCCATCTCGCGGCCGCGCGGATTGGCGCGCACGATGCCGCCGGCGGCGGCCACGGCGATCTGCGCCGCCCAGCAGCTGCCGAAGCTGGGCACGCGCGACTCGAAGGCCGCCTGGGCCAGCTCGATCTGCGGACCGACGCGGGGATCGTCCTCGTAGATTGTCAGGCTGCAGCCGGTCCAGGCGATGCCGTCATATTGCGCCAGTGCTGCGCCCTTGGGCAGGCTGACGCCGGGATCGGCCGGATGGATCACGTCGCAGACCGCACCCGGGCAGCATTTCTTCAGCATGGCGACATAGAGATCGCCGGCCGCCGAGGCGCCGCCCGCCTGCAGCTCGACGCGGGCGTCCTTGTTGTAGCCATCCACCACCAGAAAACGCGGACCGCCGGCCATGGAAAAGTAACTCCTCGAATGCGAAATCGGCGGCTAATCTAGCGCTTGAATTGAGGATCGGCAAAGCCGGGGCCCGACATGACGCATGCCCACTTTAACCACGCCACGGCTGCTGCTGCGGGAGCGGCGGCGTGAGGACATCCGCGCGTATCTGGAGATGGATGGCGATCCTGAGGTCATGCGCTATGTCGGCGACGGCGCGGTGCCCGATCCCGTGGCGCACGCCGTGCGCTTGAGCCAACGCATCGCCGCGGGCAATGGCAACGGCCTCTGGGTATGGAGCGTATTCGAGCGCGACCGGCCCACCGAATTCCTGGGCTGCGCGCTTCTGAGTCCTGAGCCGATGCTGAACCGCATCGAGTTGGCATACCGGTTCAAGAGGTCGGCGTGGGGCCGCGGCATTGCCACGGAAGCGGGGCGCGCCTGTCTGGATTTTGGTTTCGGCGAGTGTGGCCTGCTGGAGATCGTGGCCCTTGCCTATCCGGAGAATGTGCCGTCGCAGCGCGTTCTGGCGAAACTGGGATTCAAGCAGACCGGGTATCACGAAGCCTATGGTCAGAACATGCTGCTTCTACGTCTAACAGTCGAGGAGCACCGCCTGCGATCATAGCCAGTAATCCCACTTTGTAGGGAATTGGGGACAGCCTGATCCACAAAAAGTCGGCAGCGACGTTCCGATGTCGTCTGGGCGGCCGGCATAAAAAGAAGTGTGATCGCCGTCACTGCGGCGTCAGTTAGCGCGGCGCATGCTGCGAAAAGGCAGCCTTTGCCCAGGCTTAGCCGTCCGGGGCGGTTTGAACCTTCCCCCGTCTTTCCTCGACCCACTAGGCGCACGATTAGCGGCGCCGGGAGGCGTCCAAGCCTGTTGAGGAGGAAGCGATGTTTCATAATCAGTTCCGCGGCCGCTCACAGTCTGCGGAAGGTTCAAACCGCCTGTGCAGCCAACGCACCGTCGGGAGGCAAGGCTGGATCTTTTCGGCTGCCGCGCTCCTGACAACGCTGCTATTCAGTGCGTCGGCACTTGCCGCTGACGTGGATTTTTATTTCACAAACGTGCAACCGGATACGATAGCGGTCAACAGTAACGGCAGCGAATACACCGCCGTCTCGGGTTCGGCATTCGGAAACATCGTTGCCGAGGCCAAGATCGACTTGGATACCGAAGTCGGCGGCCATATCAAGAGCTGGTCGGTATGGCTGTTTCTCAATATGCCTGCAGAATATCCCACCGCCGAACTTTCATTACGCGACTATGCGGTCGGCAAATCCTATGGCTACTGGGATAGGCCCAAGGAGGTCAACGAGACTGCGCAAATCGAGGTTCCGGAGGCTGCGTACAGCAATTGGATCGCGAGTCAATGCAATGCCATGGCCCAGAATCTGCGCAATAGCGGTCAATCAAACAAGGCGATCTTCAGCCAGGACAGAAGTCTTGTAATGGCGGTCCGGCTCAGTTCCAGCTACGACGCCACAGGCGCCGGTTCAAACAACTGGATCGAGGAGAGCGCAACGCCAGCGATGGTAAACATCACCTGCAAGAAGTGGGATGGCGCCACGGCGCCGGTGGCCGGTGGCGATGTAACTACGGGAATGGTGTCCGCGCATCTCACGGTGATCGAGACCTACGGTCCCTCGGGTGTGTGCATGCTCAAGCTCTCGGGCGTTCTGGAAACCGCGAGCGCCAATACCAAAGTGCGCTATCGCTACGAGGACGATCAGGGTCATAAGAGCAGCGTCTACGACGCCACCACCGACCATTCGAAGACCGCCTATTTCTATCAGGAATACAGTCTTGCCAACAATCCGGACGGACCCGAAACGGGTAAAGTCCGGGTGGTCGGGGTCAACCATAATTTCGTGTCGGCCTGGAAGCCCTACTCCATGAACTGCGTGAAGCCGGGCGCCACGGGCCTCACGGCCACACTGCCGCCCACACTGACGCTGGCGGCGGTCGCCATCCCCGGCAATTCTGTGATGATCGGCGGCCAGATCTGCCCGAAACAGGTCCGACTCGCCGGCAAGATCCAGGGCAACGGCCATTTCCATGGCAATGCCGTGTTCTTTGGGCCGTCCTACCTGTCTGCGCAACAGTCTTATGAGGTCGAGAACGACAGCGCGGATTGGGTGTTTGCCATCTACGACCTGAACTGGGGACACGACATCAATCAGCTTGCCGTTCCCGATACGGACGACGAGCCGATGCAGCAGACCGTCAGGTTCAGCTTCAATGTCAACGGAAGCGAAACGCCCGGCGCGCTGATTCCGATGAACGATCCGCCGGTCGCGTCGATCCAGCAGAAGCCGTTCAAGTTCACCTGCCAATGGCCGAAGGTCACGCCGGGCCTGCAAGGCGGCAGCGACCTGACGGCCCCGCAACCGAAGCCGACCGCGCAGCAACAGACGGGCGAGGCTCTCGCCGGGAGTCCGCAAGTCGCAACCGTCACGTCTCCCTTCTCCATCCAGTCACCACGCGGTGTCGTGCAGCAGGGCGTGATCCGCTTGCAGGGCGTGACCGGCAAGAACGCCAGGTTCGTCCTGTCATGGTCAGCGCGCAAGGACGGCGCCTATAAGCCGGTGCATGCGCGGGGCTTGCCTGAGAAGATGATGGGCGCCTCGGCCAAGTTCGACATCAAGGCGTTAGGCGCAGGGTCCGCGTGGCGGCTTCAGGTCTGCCCGCAGAGCGCGACGAGTGCGGCCGCCTGCCGGCAGACCGACTTCAAGGCGCCAGCACTGCAGAATTGAGCAAGTCTTGCGCCCTACAGCCGGTGATCGAGCCGGTCCACTCTGTATAGATCCGGAAACAGCCGGATCCACAGCAAAACCACCAGCAGCGTGCCGACGCCGCCGACCAGCGCGGCGGGCACGGCGCCGATCAGCCAGGCGACCAAGCCGGATTCGAACATGCCCAGCTCGTTCGAGGCGCCGATGAACACCATCTCGACAGCGGTGACGCGCCCGCGCATGTGGTCGGGCGTCGCCAGCGGCACGACGGTGCTGCGGATGAAGACGCTGACCAGGTCGGCCGCGCCGAGAATTGCCAGAGAGATCAACGACAGCGTGAAGTTCTCCGAAAGCGCAAAGACGATGGTCGCCAATCCGAAGATCGCGACCGAGAGAAACAGCGTGTGTCCGACGCGGCTGCGGAGCGGGAAATAGGCGAGCGTGATTGCCATGACGATGGCGCCCACGGCCGGCGCGGCGCGCAACACGCCCAGACCGATGGAGTCCGACCCCCAGGATATCGTGGGCGAAGATGGGCAGCAGCGCGGTGACGCCGCCCAGCAGCACCGCAAACAGATCGAGACTGATGGCGCCGAGCAGCAGCGGCTTCCGCCGGATCAGGATGATGCCGGCCAGCAGGCTGGTCCAATCGGGGCTCTCCGTTGCGGCCGCGGGTCTCGCCCGGATGACAATCATCAAGAGCACCGAGCCCGCCAGCATGACTGCCGCCACGGCGTAGACCGAAACCGGCGACAGCGCGTAGAGAAGGCCGCCCAGGAGCGGACCCACCACGAACGACACCTGGAAGCCGGAGGAGCGCCAGGCCACCGCGTTGGCCAAATCCTCGATCGGCACCAGGTCCGGCAGCATGGCGCGGCCGGCCGGCGCGCCGAAGGCGCGCGTTACCCCCATACCAAGCGCCAGCAGATAGAACGGCCACACATCGGCGGCGCCATCGTAGGTGATTTTCAGGAGCACCAGCGCCATCAGGGCGCGGGCGCCGTCGCTGATCTGGATGACCCGTCGGCGGTCGAACCGGTCGGAGGCATGGCCGGCCAGCAGCACCAGCAGCGGCACCGGCAGAAATTCCGCCAAGCCGATCAGGCCGAGATCCAGCGGATTGCCGGTGATCTGGTATACCTGCCAGCCGATCACCACGGCCATCATCTGCATGGGCACCAGCTGGCAGAGCTGGGCGAACCAGTAGAACGTGAATTCGCGGTGGCGGAACGCGGCAAAGCCGCCGCGCGGGCCGGATTCGGATGGCGCGGCGCTGTTCATGGCGCGTGGATATCCTCGAAGCGGTCGACATCGCGCAGCACCGGGAACATCCGCGTCCATAACAGGGTCACGGCAAGAGTCAGTCGTGCCGCCGGCCACCACGGCGGCTACCGGCCCCAGCAGCGCGGCTGCACTGCCGGCCACCGTGCCACCAAGTTCGTTCGAGCCGCTGATGAACACCGCCTCCACGGCGATGACCCGCCCGCGCAGCGCATCGGGAGTCGCCAGCGGCACCAATGTGCCCCGCACATACACGCTCACCATGTCGGCCGCGCCCATGATGAAGATCGCGAATGCGGACAGCCAATAGTTCTGGGAGACGCCGAAGACGATGGCCGCAACGCCGAAGATTCCCACGGCCACGAACAGCCGCCGGCCGACCTTGCGGCGCAGGGGCAGTTGGGTCAGCACCGCCGCCGACGCCACGCCGCCCACCGCCTGGAATGTGCGGAGCAGGCCGCCCCAGTCCGAATTCACATGGAGGATGTCCTTGGCGAAGACCGGGATCAGCGCCGTGGCGCCGGAGAACAGTACGGCGAACAGGTCCAGCGAGATCGCGCCCAGCAGCAGCTTGTTGCGATGGATTAGCGTCAGGCCGGCCAGCAGTGCCGCCAGATTGCCGCCGGAGGAAGCGCTAGCTCGGAAGGCTCGATGGTGCGGCCGCGCATCAGGATGGTGGCGCCAGCGCGGCGGCCAGCAGCAGGGCCGTGGTTGGCCGAAGGCATAGCCGGCGACCAAAGGCATACAGGAGCCCGCCGAGGCCCGGGCCGATGACGCCAGCGGTCTGCCAGGTGGCCGAGGACCAGGCGACACCGCTCGGCAGATCTTCCTTCGGCATCAGGCTCGGCATTATGGCGCGGGCCGCCGGATTGGCGACGGCGCGGGCCAGGCCGAAGATGAAGGCGATCATGAAAATTGCCGCCACCGACATCATATCGAGCGCAGAGATCAGCAGGAGCGCCGCCGCGGCCGCCATCTCGAACGCCACGCCCAGGATAATGATGCGCCGGCGGTCATAGCGGTCCGCCCAATGGCCGGAGGGCAGCGCCAGGAGGACCGTCGGCAGGAACTCGACGAAATAGACCAGGCCCAGCATGAAGGCGCTGCCGGTCAGGTCATAGACCAGCCAAGCCAGGGCCGTGGCCTGCACCTGCATGGCGATCGTCCAGAGGAAGCTGGACGTCACATAGTAGGCGAAATCCCGGTGGCGGAGCGCGGCCAGGCTTAGGCCAGCCATGGAGAATCCTTAAGGGCGGCGGCTGTCAGCCGGCCAGCCGGTCGATGATGGCCGGAAGATCGGCGTGCCGCTCGCAGATGGCGTTGGCGGACGTATTGCCCTTGTCCGCCGCGCGGGTGGCGGTGAACAGGATCGCCTTCATGCCCAGGGCCTGGGGGCCTTTCACGTCGTTATGGTCGCGGTCGCCGATATGGACGATCTCCGGCAAGGTGACGCCCATCTGCCGCGCCGCATCCTCGAACATGGAGCGGTGGGGCTTGGAATGGCCGACGATGTCGGAGAACACGAAGCCGTCGAAATGGCGGGCGAGATCGTAGCTCTCCAGCAACTGCTTCAGGCAGCGGCCGGGCGAGACGATGGCGTCGGAGACGATGCAGGTCTTGTAGCGGCCATGAAGGGCGGCCAGCGCCTCGGCGATGCCGGGAATGAGGTCGGGGCGGATCTGGACCTCCATATCCTCATGGGCGGTAACCACCCGGGTGAACTCGGCCTCCGGCAGGGCACGGCCCAGGCCCTTGAGGATCACCTGCAGCCGTTCCCGGATGGTCCAGGTGACATGCTGGTCGTGCCAGACATGGTTGAAGGCGGCGTCGCCCACGTTATAGGCCAGGGTGACCTCGGCCTCGGAGATCGGCGCCTGGCGGTTCAGCGCCTCCCACAGCAGGTGCCGCCGCTCGGCCTTCTTGGAGCGCAGGCCATGGGCCTTGCGCTTGGGCTCGTCGAAATCGTCATGAACGATGGTATCCCATAGGTCGAAGGTGATGGCTCTGATCCTGGCCAAGATGGTCCTCTGCGGGGGTTGGGAGGGGGATGGGAGCGGCAGGCCATGGGTTCCAATGGCGTCAAACGGACCCTACCAAGGGGTCCGGAGCCCCGCAACGGCACGGCCCGCAAGGCCGGCATGCCATCGGCTCATGGCGAGCCGGAGCCGCCTTGAGCCAGGGCCGCCGGGCGTTGCCCCAGCTTTGCCTTGATGCGTCGGTAAATCCTCGCCAAATGGAGGCAGCGTGGGGGCAGGCAGGACCAAGTTGGGGTCGGTGAGCATGAGACAACGTTCCCTGGGGACGCCAGAGCGGCCTGGACAGTTCTGCCCAGAGACCCGACGCCCCGCCGCGGCGGCGCAACCGGCTGACGGCTCTATCCGTATGATCTAATATGTGATTCGCCCGCCCTGGAGATCCGCCTGTGCTCGCCGCCCCGCCGAGACCGCAACGACCAAGGGAGTTCCCATGCTGACCCGCCGCTTGTTGCTGAAATCCTCCCTCGCCTCCAGCGCGCTTATGGGCCTGTTGCCTCGGCAATTGCGGGCGCAGGAGACGGTGAAGAAAGTACATGCGCTGTCGCTCCTGGGTGATCCGAAGTACGGGCCTGATTTCCAGCAATTGAGCTATGTGAATCCCGCAGCGCCCAAGGGCGGCACGCTCCGGCTGCACACGGTCGGCACGTTCGACAGCTTCAACCCGTTCATTGTCAAAGGCGACGCGGGTCCAAGCTCGACAATCGAGTCGCTGATGACGTCGACGTCGGATGATCCCAACGCCGAGTACGGATTGATTGCCGAGACAGTGGAGTTTCCGGAAGACCGTTCCTGGGTAATTTTCAATTTGCGTTCCGCGGCCAAATGGCACGATGGCACGCCCATCACCGCCGATGACGCGATCTTCTCGTTCCAAACTCTGAAGGAAAAAGGACTTCCGCGCTTTCGCTACTACTACGGCAACGTGACCAGCGCCGAGAAGCTCGATGATCTGAAAGTCAAATTCAGCTTCAATACTAAGGAGAATCGGGAGCTGCCGCAGATCATGGGCCAGCTGCCGATCCTGCCCAAGCACTACTGGGAAGGCCGCGACTTCGAAAAGCCAACGCTGGAGGCGCCGTTGGGCAGCGGCGAATACAAGCTCGAATCCTACGAACCCGGCCGCTCCGTCACGTTGAGGCGGGTGCCGGACTATTGGGGCGCGGATCTTCCGATCAACCGGGGACAGAACAATTGGGACGCTGTGGTTTATGAGTACTACAAGGACAGCGACATCGCCTTAGAGGCATTCAAGGCGGGCGAATACGATTTCCGCTCGGAGAACTCCGCTAAGAATTGGGCAACGGGCTACGACGTTCCGGCATTCCACGAGGGACGCTTCAAGAAAGACGAAATTCCGAACAAATTGCCGGCCGGCATGCAGGGTTACGCCTTCAATCTTCGCCGCGATCTGTTCAAGGATCGTCGCATCCGAGAAGGTCTGGGCTATGCCTTCGATTTCGAATGGAGCAACAAGACCCTCTTCTATGGCCAATATTTTCGCGCCAATAGCTATTTCTATAACTCCGAGCTTGCGGCCAGCGGCCTGCCCAGTGGCGAAGAGTTGGAAGTGCTGGAAAAATTCCGGGGCCGAATCCCCGATGAAGTATTCACGACGGAATTCACACTGCCGGTAACGGATGGCTCGGGCAACAATCGCGCAAATCTTCGCAAGGGCGCCGAAATCCTCAAGAAGGCAGGCTGGGAGATCAAGGACGGCATCCTGACCGAGACGGCAACCGGGCGGAAGATGGAGTTCGAGATTCTGCTCGACCAGTCCAGTCATGAGCGGGTCGCAACGCCCTTTTCCCAGAACCTGAAGCGCTTGGGCGTCAATGCCAGGGTTCGCGTCGTGGATCCGGCGCAGTACCAGAACCGAATGGAGAGTTTTGATTTCGACATGACCGTCGATGTCTGG
The DNA here is from genome assembly GCA_963851215.1 of uncultured Alphaproteobacteria bacterium. Taxonomy (GTDB): domain Bacteria; phylum Pseudomonadota; class Alphaproteobacteria; order Dongiales; family Dongiaceae; genus DATKFM01. The sequence continues at coordinate 35,207 of CAWKOG010000015.1, read as the reverse complement.
GGCCAGAGCTTTTCGCCAGGCAACGAGCAACGGGAGTTCTGGGGCACAGCCGCTGCCGACCAGCCAGGCAGCCCGAATACGATCGGCATCAAGGATCCAGCCATCGATGAAATGATCGAATTGCTCATCGCGGCGCCAACGCGCGAGAGTCTGGTCGCACGGACGCGCGCTCTCGATCGAGTCCTGCTCTGGGGCTTCTACCTGATTCCACAGCAGCGCAGCAAATTCTTCTGGGTTGCCTACTGGGACAAGTTCGGCCGTCCGGAGAAAACGCCGGAATTCGGCGTCGGCTTCGAAAGCTGGTGGATCGATCCGGCCAAGGCGGCAACACTCAAGCAGCAAAGCTCGAACTAGTCACTGATGCTCGCCTACATCATCCGGCGGCTGCTTCTGATGATACCGACTTTGTTCGGTATCATGCTGCTCAATTTTGCGTTCGCCCAGATCATGCCAGGCGGACCCATTGAACAGCTCATCGCACAGCTGAGCGGCGAAGGGTCGGTGACCGAACGCTTCACAGGGGGCGGCAGCGAAACCTTGGAGGGATCGAGTCCGCAAACCGGAAGCGCCACGGAATCGGACGTGACAAGCCGCTATCGCGGCGCGCGCGGCCTTGACCCCGCCTTCATCAAAGAGCTTGAACGCGAGTTTGGCTTCGATAAGCCCGCCTATGAACGCTTCTTCATCATGGTCAAGAAGTACCTGGTCTTCGACTTTGGCGAGAGTTTCTTCAAAGGCCGGCCGGTTGTCGATATCGTATTGGAGAAGATGCCGGTCTCGATCTCCATCGGACTGTGGACGACGCTCATCGGCTACATGGTCTGCATCCCTCTGGGCATCGCAAAGGCGGTCCGCGACGGTTCGCGCTTTGACATGTGGACAACGACAGTCATCACGGCCGGCAGCGCCATTCCTTCTTTTCTTTTCGCGGTTCTGTTGATTGTCGTCTTCGCCGGCGGCCGCTTTTTCGACTGGTTTCCTCTCCGCGGCCTGACTTCAGCGAACTGGGAGGACCTGAACTGGTTTGAAAGGGTCGGAGACTATTTCTGGCACCTTACGCTGCCGTTGCTGGCCATGGTGATCGGAAGCTTTGCGTCGATGACCATGCTGGTGAAGAACTCTTTCATCGATCAATTGCGCTCTCTCTATGTCTCGACGGCCCGGGCCAAGGGGCTAAGCGAACGCCGCGTTCTCTATGGTCACGTGTTCCGCAACGCGATGCTCATCGTGATCGCCGGATTTCCGAGCGCAATCGTTGGGATTTTCTTCGGCAGCGCATTCCTGATTGAAACGATCTTCTCGCTCGACGGCCTGGGCCTCCTCAGCTACGAAGCAGCGCTCAAGCGCGATTTCCCGATCATGTTCGGCGCCTTGTACTTCTTTACGCTGCTCGGCCTGCTCATGAATCTGATCGGCGACCTGACATATACTGTCGTCGATCCCCGCATAGATTTCGAAAGGCGCGGGACATGAAGGCTGTGGGCATTCGCCGCCTTCGAGCTTCTCTTTCATCGCCCCTTAACCGGCGTCGATGGCAGAATTTTCGCCGAAACCGCCGGGGCTTCTGGTCTTTCGTGATTTTCATGGTTCTCTTCCTCGGCAGCCTGCCTGCCGAGTTCATTGCCAATGACAAGCCCATTCTGGTCAGCCATGCGGGCGCTTGGTACTTTCCTGTTATCAAAGCGTATCCGGAGACCACTTTTGGCGGCGATTTCGAAACCGAAGCGGACTATCGCGATCCGTTTGTCTCGGAATTGATCGAAAAGGATGGATACATCCTATGGCCGTTGATTCCGTTTGGGTATCAAACGACTGTCACGGATCTTCCTGGCGCCGCTCCTTCGCCGCCATCGCTGCAGAACTGGCTTGGCACCGATGATCAGGCGCGGGACGTTGTTTCCCGGGTAATCTACGGCTTTCGAATATCCGTGCTCTTCGGCCTCACCCTGACATTCTTCGCGACAATCATCGGTGTGATCGCCGGAGCAATTCAGGGTTACTTCGGCGGCTGGGTCGATTTGCTGTTCCAGCGTTTCCTCGAGATCTGGTCCTCAATGCCGCCACTGTACATCCTGATCATTCTCGCCAGCGTTATCGTGCCGAGTTTCTGGTGGCTCTTGGGCATTATGCTGCTTCTTTCCTGGACATGGCCTATCGGACTGGTCCGGGCTGAATTCCTTCGTGCGCGAAATTTCGAATATGTCCGGGCGGCGAAGGCGCTGGGCGTTGCGGATGCCGTCATCATGTTCCGGCATCTTCTGCCGAATGCCATGGTATCCACGCTGACTTTCCTGCCCTTTACTCTTGCCGGATCATTGACTGTGCTGACGAGTCTTGATTTTCTGGGCCTCGGCCTGCCGCCCGGTTCGCCGTCCCTCGGAGATCTTCTGTTGCAAGGCAAGAACAATCTGCAGTCGCCATGGCTCGGCTTCACCGCCTTTGCCGTCACCGGCCTCATGCTCGTCCTCCTCATCTTTATCGGCGAAGCGGTGCGCGATGCCTTCGATCCGCGGAAGACGTTTGCGAATGAGTGACCAAGGCATGAACGAACCCCTCCTCCAGGTCCGCGATCTCCATGTCTCGTTCGGCCGCGGCGCGAACGAAGTCAAAGCCGTGCGCGGCATCTCCTTCGAGATCGACAAGGGCGAGACCTTGGCCGTGGTCGGCGAGAGCGGCTCGGGCAAGTCGGTGACGGCGCTGGCGATCATGCAGCTTCTGCCCTACCCGCTCGCCCATCATCCCGGCGGCAGCATCCGATTCCGCGGCCAGGAACTTGTGGGCGCCAGCGAAGACGCCATGCGCAAGATCCGCGGCAACGACATCGCCATGGTGTTCCAGGAGCCGATGACGTCGCTCAATCCCCTGCACACCATCGAAAAGCAGGTCAACGAAGTACTGATCCTGCACAAGGGCATGAACCGCGGCGAGGCGCGGGCGCGCACCCTGGAGCTGCTGCGGCTGGTGGGTATTGCCGATGCGGAGAAGCGCCTGTCGGCCTATCCCCACGAGCTGTCGGGCGGGCAGCGGCAGCGGGTGATGATCGCCATGTCGCTGGCCAACGATCCGGACCTGCTGATCGCCGACGAGCCGACGACGGCGCTGGACGTCACCATTCAGGCGCAGATCTTGAAGCTGATGCGGGAGCTGCAGGCCAAGCTGGGCATGGCGATGCTGCTGATCAGCCACGACCTCAGCATCGTCCGCAAGCAGGCGCAGCGCGTCTGCGTGATGACCGACGGCAAGATCGTCGAGCAGGGTCCGGTGGCCGAGGTTTTCAGCCGCCCGCAGCATGAGTATACCCGCAAGCTGCTGGCCGCCGAGCCCAAGGGCCGGCCCGCCGCCGCGGCGGCCGATGCTCCGATGGTCATGACGGGCGATGACGTCAAAGTCTGGTTTCCGATCAAGGCTGGCGTGCTGCGCCATACCGTCGATCACGTGAAGGCGGTGGATGGCGTTACCATTAATGTGCGCGAGGGACATACGGTCGGCGTGGTGGGCGAAAGCGGCTCGGGCAAGACGACGCTGGGTCTGGCGCTGCTGCGGCTGATCGAGAGCAAGGGCGCCATCGCCTTCGACGGCAAGAAGATCGACGGGCTGCGCTCGGGCGAGATGCGGCCGCTGCGGCGGCAGATGCAGATCGTGTTCCAGGACCCCTATGGGTCTCTCTCGCCGCGGCTGTCCGTGGGACAGATCGTCGCCGAAGGACCTCAAGGTGCATAATCTCGGTGGCACCGAGGAGGAGCGGGAAGATCTGATCGTCGGCGCGCTCAAGGAAGTCGGCCTCGATCCGGAGACCCGCGACCGTTATCCCCACGAATTCTCCGGCGGTCAGCGGCAGCGTATCGCCATCGCCCGCGCCATGATCCTGAAGCCGCGCTTCGTCGTGCTGGACGAGCCGACATCGGCGCTGGACATGTCGGTGCAGGCGCAGATCGTCGATCTGCTGCGTGACCTCCAAGTGAAGAATCGCCTGGCCTATATGTTCATCAGCCACGATCTGCGCGTGGTGCGGGCGCTGGCCGACGAGGTCATCGTGCTGAGGGGCGGCAAGGTGATGGAGCACGGCCCGGCCGAACAGATCTTCAACCGGCCGCAGCACGCCTATACCCAGGCGCTGATGGCCGCCGCCTTCAACCTGGAAGCGGTCGAGACCGGCGTGGTCAAGACCTAAGGCCGACGCGCACCGTGATCGTCCTCTATAACTGCCCGGGCATGATGTCGGAGGACGCGCCTCAATGGCGCGCGCTGCTGACGCGGTTGGTTCCTGACATCGATTTTCGCGTCTGGCCCGAAATCGGCCGGGCGGAGGAGATCGAGTACATCCTCGCCTGGAAGCACAAGCCTGGCGATCTCAAGCGCTATCCCAATGCCAAGGCGATCTTCTGGCTCGGCGCCGGCGTCGATCACCTGGTGAAGGACCCCGATTTGCCGCGGCAGATTCCGATCGTGCGGCTTGTGGATGACGGCCTGACCCGCAGCATGACCGAGTATGTGGTGCAGCATGTGCTGCATTATCACCGCCGCCAGGATGAGTTCGATGCGCTGCAGCGGCGGCGGGAATGGAACCAGCTCGTCTATCCCCTCGGCCGTCACCGCAAGGTCGGGCTGCTGGGCCTGGGCGTGCTGGGCAGCGATGCGGCGGAGAAGCTGCTGATGTTCGGCTTCGACGTGGCGTCCTGGACCCGCTCGCCGAAATCGCTTACAGGCGTGCAGAGCTTCCACGGCGAGAGCGGTTTCCTGCCCTTCCTGAAGCGGACGGAAATTCTCGTCTGCATCCTGCCGCTGACGCCGGAGACCACCGGCATCATCGATGCGCGCGCGCTGGCGGCGCTGCCCAAAGGCGCGTTCGTCATCAATGCCGCCCGCGGCGGCCACGTGGTCGACGCCGACTTGATCGCAGCCCTGGACTCCGGTCACATCGCCGGCGCCACGCTCGATGTCTTCCATGAGGAGCCGCTGCCGCCGGATCATCCCTACTGGACCCATCCGAAAGTCCGGGTGACGCCCCATGTGGCCGGGCAGACCTTCGCTGAAACCGCTGCCGCCGGAATCCTCGAGGGCATGCAGTCGATCTCGGCGGGAAAGCCGCCGAAGAATCTGGTGGATCTGACGAAGGGCTACTAGGCGTCAGCCGGCGTCCGGACGCGGCTGATAGGTCCAAAGCGACGCCGGCGGAAAGTTGCCGAAGGTGATGCCGAGACGCCGCGCCTGCAGACCGAGCCGCCGCGCCTGCAAGGGCGAGAACAACGAATAGGTATATTGCAGATAACGGCCGCCGGCGCCGAGCGCGCCAAGCAGCGCGTCGAATAGCTGCTGCTGCGCAGTGGCGGAAAGCACGGCCATGGGGATGCCATTGATCACGGTTCCGACCGAGCCGCGCCAGGATGGCGGCAGCAGCTCGGGCAGCCGCGCCGCATCGCCGCTGACGACCCGGACATCCGGAAACTGGCGCCGCAGATAATCGGCGAGCTCCTCGTCGATTTCCACGACGATCAGGCGATCCGGCGCCAATCCAGCCTCCAGCAAAGCGCGCGTTATGACGCCGGTCCCGCCGCCGATCTCCACCACCTTGGTCCGCGCCAGATCGGGTATGTGGCGCGCCACCAGACGTCCCAGCGATGCCGACGACGGCAGGGGCGAAAAGAGCTGCAGCGGATGGGCCAGGGCGCGGCGGAAGAACAGCCAGCGGCCGCTGGCTTCCCGTCTTGCCGCCAGGAGCTCTTGCCACACATTTGTCATCGGCTCTTCCTCTTCGCTGCCGCGCCGGATGCCGCCTTTTCGGCGATCAGGGCATAGACGGCCCTGAGGCCCATTGCCTCCCCGCCTTTCGGCCGGCCGGGGCGATTCGCCAGATTCCACGCCATGAGATCGATATGGACCCAGGGAATGCCCGGTTCAACGAATTCCTGCAGGAACAGCGCGGCCGTGATGGCGCCGCCATAGCCGCCTTCGGAGACATTGTTGATGTCGGCCACGGGGCTGTCGAGCTGGCTGCGATAGCCCTTATGCAGCGGCAGCCGCCAGAGCGGATCGTCCTGCGCCAGGCCGTGCCGCAGCAGCGCGTCGGCCGTCGCGTCGTCATTGCTGAACATCGCCGGCAGGTCGGTGCCCAGCGCGACTCGCGCCGCACCCGTCAGGGTCGCGAAATCGATCATCAGGGCGGGCTTCTCCGTCGAGGCTTCGGCCAGCGCATCGCTCAGGATCAACCGGCCTTCCGCATCGGTGTTCCCCACTTCGACGGTGAGGCCCTTGCGCGTCTGCAGCACATCCAGCGGCCGGAACGCGTTGCCGGAAACGCTGTTCTCGACCGCCGGCACCAGCACGCGCAGGCGCAGCGGCAGGCGCGCCGCCATGATCATTTGCGCCAGCGCCAGCACATGGGCGCCGCCGCCCATGTCCTTCTTCATCAGCAGCATGCCGTTGGCGGGCTTCAGATCCAGGCCGCCGCTGTCGAAGCAGACTCCCTTGCCGATCAACGCGATCAGCGGGCCGCTACTGCCCCAGGCGATGTCGATCAGCCGCGGCGGCCGGCTGCTGGCGCGGCCGACGGCGTGTACGGACGGATAGTTCTGCCGCAGCAATTGGTCGCCGACGATGGCGCTGAACTTGGCACCGCCGCCGCGAGCGACCGCCTTGGCCGCAGCCGCCAGTTCCTCCGGCCCCATATCGCCGGCCGGCGTGTTGATGAGATCGCGCACCAGGAAGATGCCGTCGGCGGTGCGCGCCACGGCACCGCGGTCGGCCGATTTTGGCCACGCCAGATGCGGGCGTTTGCGGGTCGATTTCTTGTAGCGGCTGAAGTTGTAGCCCGCGAGCGCCCAGCCCAGGGCCGCGCGAGTTGCGGCATCGGGCGAGAGTTCGGCTTCGATGCGGTATACGCCTTCCGGCAGCGCCTGGCGCAGCGCGGCATAGGACCAGATATCGCGCTCGCCCTCGGTCCCCAGGAGAACGATGCTGGGCCGGCCGCTCTTGTCGGGCAGCCAGATCAGCGATCCCGGCTTGCCGCGGAAATCGCCGAGCGTCAGCCATTTCTTCGCGCCCGCGCCGATCCGCGCCGGATTCTTCGTGAGGAATCGCGGCAGATCCCTCACGGTCACGGGGTAGACGCGGATGGCCGCCGGGCCGCCGCGATCGACGAAATGCACACGCACGCTGCCGCGAACTCCCCATCGTTGCCGCCGGCCGCGCTCCGGTGAATGTGCGGATATTCTAGCGGCCGATAATCCGTGTTTCCCCTTGTTGGCAGCATGACCGGAAAATGACAGAAAGCAAAGTCCAAAGCGGGACATGGCGTAGCCACCCGGCACGACTGTCTGGTAGCTTGGCCGGCTTGGCGCATCGCCGAAACATCGAACAAGGATTATCATGAGCGAGTCGACGCTCTATATCGGAAACAAGAACTATTCCTCCTGGTCGTTGCGGCCGTGGCTTGCCTTGAAGCAGGCGGGCGCTGAATTCAGGGAAGTGATGATACCGCTGGACCGGCCGGGGACGGTGGAGTTGCTGCAACGACACGCACCGTCGCAAAGGGTGCCGGTTTTGACGCACGGCGAATTGACGTTGTGGGAATCGCTGTCGATCTGTGAGTACGCAGCGGAATTATTTCCGGCAGCCCGGCTATGGCCGCAGGATCGTGGCGTGCGAGCGGTGGCGCGTTCGGTCGCCAATGAAATGCATGCTGCATTCGCCACATTGCGGACCTGGCTGCCCATGGATATCCGCAGCCGCCTCAAGATCCCGGAACGCATGGAAAAGGCGGCCGCCGACATCGCGCGGGTGACCCAGATCTGGCGCGACTGCCGGGAGAAGTATGGTGTCTTCGGGCGCCAATGGGCCGGGGCCTTTCCTGTTCGGCGGCTTCACCATCGCCGATGCGATGTTCGCGCCGGTCACCACGCGTTTCGTCAGCTATGGCGTTCCCCTGGACGGCATCTGCGCCGGCTATGTCGAAGCCGTCACCGCGCTGCCCGCCATGCAATCATGGATTGCCGCCGCCGCGGCCGAGCCCTGGACGATCATCTACGATGTCAACAAGTGACATCGACGGCATCGCGGCGGATGGCGAGCCGGGGCGCCGGGCCCGTCGCACTTTCGCCGGCTATCGGCAACTGATCTGGCCGACGCTGCTTTGGCTGGCGATGGCCGTACCGGCGCTGCTGGCGCGGCCGCCGCTGGTGTCCGTGGAGTCGCCGATGCACGCGGCGCTGTGGTGGCTCTGGCAAAATCAGGAGAACGTCTCTTATCTGCCGGCGTCGCCTGGCGAACTGCCGCCGCTGTTTACAACCCTTTTGCTGATGGCCTGGCGTTTGTTCGGTGTCGAGGATTTCTGGACGCGCCTGTTGCCCGGCCTGTTTCTGCTGGCGGCCATCTGGACGACGCGGCCGCTGGCGCGATTGATCTGGGGCGATGACGAAGAGGCCCCCCGATACGCGCCGTTCATTCTCGCCGGCAGCGGCGGTATTGCGGCTTATGCCGTCATGACGCTGCCCGAACTCTGCTTCCTGCCCTTCCATGTGCTGGCGCTCTGCGGTCTGGCGCATGCCTGGCGCGAGGGCAAGCGGCGCGGCTGGATTGTCGCCGGCGGCGCGATCGGGCTGGGCATCGCGGCCGCCGGTCCGATTGCCCTGCTGACGCTGTTGCCGATCGCCGTTCTTTTGCCCTGGATCGCGCCGAGCCCCTGGACGGCGCAGCGGGGCCGGTGGTTTGCCGGCTGCGCCCTGGCGCTGGCGATCGCCGCCGTCATCGTCGCCGTCATCTATGGCTTCGTCGTCGGCGATAGCGGCTTTCGCGAAAGCTGGCTGTGGCGTCTTCCAGCCTATACGCCGATCGATCGGATCGGCGTGACCCGGCCGTTCTATTGGTACGCGATCATCCTGCCGCTGGCGTTCTATCCCTGGCTCTGGTGGCGGGTGCTCTGGCGTGGCGCCCGGCGCGGGCGCGCGCTGTTCGATCAGCCCGCGGGCCGCTTTTGCCTGCTCGCCGCCGCCAGCGGCGCCATCGTGGGGATCGCCAGCGGCTCGCCATCTTATGGCGTTCTTCCCGTGCTGCCGCCGCTGGCCGTGCTCGCGGCGCGGATCCTGGCAACCCATGCCGGCCGGGCGAAGGACTTCCACGCCGCCATTCCCGGCCTGACCGCGCTGTTCGTCTGCCTGTTTTTCTTTCTGCTGAACATCGTGCCGGTGGCGCATCTCAATGCGCTCTGGCAGGACCTCTTCGCCGAGGACCTGCCGCTCTGGCTCGGCGGCATCAGCCTGGGATCGGGCATGATTCTGTTGCTTGGCAGCTATGTCCTGACCTTGCTGACCCTGCAAAGCCTGCAGGCCCGGCTGTTGCAGGTGGCGCTGCTGCCGGTGCTGCTGTCGGCGGCGGTCAATCTGGAGTTCAGGACGACGCTGCACAGCTATTTCGATCTGGACCCGATCGCCGGCCAGATCCGGCAATTGGAGGAGCGGGGAGCGCCGGTGGCGATCGCCGGCGGATATGACGGGGCTTTCGATTTCGCCGGCCGGCTACAGCGGCCGCCTGTGGTTCTGACGGATCGGGCCGCGGCATTCGCCTGGGCGGAATCAAATCCCCAGGGAGTCGTCATCTCATTCTTCCAAGGCGGCATTCTGCGGCTGCCCAAGCGGCCGCTCTTCCTGGGAAATGCGGACGAATATCGCGTCGCCGTATGGCCCGCGCAAACGGTCGTCGAAACCAGAGGCGAGGTATTGGCGCTGCGCTTTTGACCCGCGGACGGCTACCAGCTCCGCACCGGCCCGACATCCACATGGACGAAATCGGGCTTCGGATAGTAGCCGACGCCGCCGCGCCGGAGCGCAAGCGCCGCCTTGCGCAATTGCCGGAGGTCCCGGTCCGGCAGCCGGATATCGATGGCCATGCCGCGCAGATGGAAGCTCTTGCGCGCCACGCCGCCGCTCGCCGATGCAAGCTGCGCATTGGTCGCCGGCGAGCGATAGCCCGATATCACCTCGAAGGGCGACTTGCTGCGCATCTTCAGCTTGAGATCATGCAGAAGATCCAGCAACTGCGGATCGATGGGATGCACGTCGCCGGTGCGGAAGTCCCGCAGGTTCCGATCGATCTCCGCCAGCGCTTCCGGGATGTAGCTTCCGTTGACCCAGTATGTGGATTTCAAATTCTCGCCGGTGTGCAGATTGGCAAGGCTTATCGAACGCTTGCCCCCGGTGATTTGTCGCCGCCATCGACGCCGACGGCAGGAAAACGCAAAGCGCCCCCAGACCCAGCCGCAACGCCGCACGCCGATCAATGGTCGATTTATCGACCGTCCGCTGATTCATGGCCCCTCCTGAATCCGCGGGCACTTGCGAAAAACGCTCGCTTGGCCCCCTGACAAAATCTCGCCGCAATTCCAAACATGAAAGCGCGGCAACCTTAACGGATAGTAAATGCTTTCGAGAATTTTGCGCCTGAAGCGACGCTATAGTGATATTTACGAAGATTAATGATTTTCAGACCTAAAGACCGGGGAGAGGACCGTCAAGGAAAAATCCCGGGGCCATCGTCCTGTGGATAACAATTGCCACAAATGAAAATGGGGCGCCGTCGCGCCCCATTTCCCACAAACGATGAGCCGCCGGATTTAGGCGGCCATCGATTGAGACTTTTGCGACCAGTTGCCGTTGACGAACATGTTGCCGAGCGCGTCGAGCACCAGTTCGGGGCTGAAGGTCGTGGGAATGCCCAGATACTTGCAGGCCGCGATCACCTGATCGACGACGAAACGCGGCTGATAGCAGGCGAGCTGGAATCCGTTGTTGGTCTGCAGCTCTTCGATGACGATCGACGGCACATCGTCGGGCAGCTCCACGCCGCGCTGCTGCGCGATCAGGCGGAAGATGCGGCGATATTCCTCGCGGGTCGGCGCCTTGATCTCCAGCTTGTAGGGAATACGGCGGAGGAAGGCGGGATCCATCAGGTCCGACGGCTCGAGGTTGGTCGAGAAGATGACGATCTCGTCGAACGGGATCATGAAGGTCTTGCCGGTATGCAGCTTCATGAAATCGACCCGGCTTTCCAGCGGCACGATCCAGCGGTTGAGCAGCTGGGCCGGGCTGACGAGCTGGCGGCCGAAGTCGTCGATCAGGAAGGTGCCGCCCAGCGCCTTGATATGCAGCGGCGCCTCATAGTACTTGGCGACGGGATCGTAGCGCAGATCCAGCATTTCCAGCGTCAATTCGCCGCCGGTGATCACCACCGGCCGCTTGCAGGCGACGTAGCGGCGATCGAGCGATTCCTTGCGGATCGAATTGGACTCGTCTTCCTGCGAATTGGTCTGCACGGGCTTATGCAGCGCGGGGTCGAACACCTTGATGATCTGACCGTCCACTTCGATGGCCTGAGGCACATAGATGATGTCGCCATAGATGGCGCTGACGCGCTCGGCGATCGAGGTCTTGCCGTTGCCCGGCGGACCGTAGAGCAGAACGGCGCGGCCGGAGTTCACCGCCGGACCGATGCGGCGCAGGAACGTGTCGTTGACGATGAGATCGCTGAATTTCTGCGACAGCGTATCGCGGTCGATGCGCTCGTTGGTGATCTTCTGGCCCTGAACGCGATCCTGGAACTCGGCGAGGGGAATCGGCGCGACGCCGGAGTAGCTGCATTGCTCCAGCGCCTCCACGGCCCAGCGGCGGCCCGTGTCGGTCAGGCCGTAGCGCAGCTCCATGATAGCCTTGCCGGTATTGCCCAGTGCTTCGACGAGCTTACGGGTCGTCGCCATCTGAATGAGTTCGCGGATCACATGGCCGGAAAGCCCGAGATCCTCGGCCAGGTCGGACGGCAGCTCGCGGCTGCCGACATACATGTCCTTGATCATCAGCTTCATGAGTTCGACGCCGTCGATGCCCGTGCCGTCGATCGTGCGCGGCGCCTCCGGCGCATCGTGCAGTATGGCCTCGAGCGTTTCATGGCTGACGGCCCGCATGGCAACGAGGATGTCGCCGAGGCGCCCGCCGGCGCGCGATTGGTACTCAACGGCGCGCTGCACGTCCTTTTGCGATACAAGGCCGCGCGCGATCAGAATGTCACCTAGCCGCACCTTCGCTACTCCTCGTCAACGGGTTAACGATGCCGCCCGGAATTTCAGCAGCTTTGCGAGGAGCATGCGCGCGAGGCGCTTAAAGTCGGGTTAATTATTGATTTCGGAATCGCTGTATTTTGTGCTGAAGGCGAGGAAATCGTAATGTTTCATTGAGGATGGCGCCGAAGAATGGTTAACGCCGCGGCGGCCGCGCCGCATCAGGGCAGGGCGTTGCGGATCATGTAGTCGGCGATCTCCTTCGGCTTGAGCTTGGCCGAAGCCTGCAGATCCGGTTCGCCCGCCAGGGCGCGCTGGACCAGCTTTGCCGAGGCGACATTCTGCACCTTGATGCGGAATATGCCGCGGGCGCCGCGGATCTTCGGGTAGTAGTTGGGATCGATTTCCTTTTCCTTGCCGGCCAGGCGGGCGATCAACTCCGCCTCTTCCGCGCCGCCCGCCGGCTGCTTCTTGATCAGCACCCAATCACCGACGCCGGCATAGGTTTCCGCGTTCATCGTCTCGATGGCCGCTTCGGCCGTATTCCTCGCTGACGCCGATCTTGATAGATGTTCTTGCTCAGGCCGACATCGCCGGCCCATTCCTGGACGGTCTTGCTGCTGGCCACGAATATTGTCGGCATCTGCCTTCCCCTACGCGCCGTCTTCTTTGACCGGGGCGAGACCAAGGCGGTCCGCGCTCCCTGCTCATCGACTGCAATATAAGCCCGAGGGCCGCGGCCTGCGCAAGGCCGGGTCGCGGCGCCGACGTCCGGCCTCGGCCTGCTTATGACTCCTTATGGCAGATGCTTCCCGTCTCGCTCTCATATGCCCATATCGCCTCTTTTATACAGTTCGCCGCCCAATCGCCGCACGTCAACACATCGGCAGCAGGGCGAGCACAGGACTGAAGCGCGACCGGGAGTTCGTCATGCTCGATTTGATCATGCTGATCTACTGGGCGCGAGCAGTTTTGCGCTGCTCCTCGGATATGTCGCCCTCTGCGAGAGATTGTGAGGCGCCCATGGTTCTCGACTATATCCTCGGCGGCATCAGCGCCGCCTTGCTGTTCGCCTACATGGTCTACGCGCTCATTCGTCCCGAGCGGTTCTAGGAGTCAGGCCATGACCGTCAATGGATGGATTCAGATCGCGCTGTTCGGCGCGATTATCGTCGCGCTGGCGAAGCCGTTCGGCGGATTCATGACCCGCGTCTTTGCCGGCGAGCGGACCTGGCTTACGCCGGTACTGCGGCCAGTTGAACATATGCTTCTACCGTCTTGCCGGCATCGACGATCGGGCCGATCAGCATTGGACCGTCTATGCGGTCTCCATGCTGCTGTTCAATTTCGTCGGTTTCCTGGTGCTGTATGGGCTGCAGCGGACGCAGGGATCGCTGCCGCTCAATCCGCAGGGGCTTCCGGGCGTCGCTCCCGATCTTGCCTTCAATACGGCGGTCAGCTTCGTGACCAACACGAACTGGCAGTCCTATGCCGGCGAAACGACCATGAGCTATCTTTCGCAGATGCTGGGCCTGGCGGTGCAGAACTTCGTTTCCGCCGCCACCGGCGTTGCGCTGGCCGTGGCGCTGATTCGTGGATTTGCCCGCCGATCGGCGCAGGGCATCGGCAATTTCTGGGTCGATCTGACGCGCTGCACGCTCTACATCCTGCTGCCGCTGTCGTTCGTTGCTGCCCTGTTCTTGGTCTGGCAGGGCATGCCCCAGAATTTCAATGCCTATGTTACTGCGACCACGGTCGAGGGCGCCCAGCAGACGATCGCCCAGGGCCCGGTTGCGTCGCAGATCGCCATCAAGATGTTCGGCACCAATGGCGGCGGCTTCTTCAATGCCAATGCCGCCCATCCGTACGAGAATCCGACGGCGATCAGCAATTTGCTGCAGATGGTGCTGATCTTCGCCATCGGCGCCGGCCTCACCAACGTCTTCGGCCGCATGGTCGGAGACCAGCGCCAGGGTTGGGCAGTGTTCGCCGCCATGGGCGTGATGGTTGTGGCCGGCGTGCTTGTCGCCTATTGGGCCGAAGCTGGCGGGAATCCGGCCTTCGCGGTTTTTGGTGTCGACTCCACTGGCGGCAACATGGAAGGCAAGGAAGTCCGCTTCGGCATCGCCAATTCCGCGCTGTTCGCAACGGTCACCACTGACGCGTCCTGCGGCGCGGTGAACAGCATGCATGACAGCTTCATGCCGCTCGGCGGCATGGTGCCGCTGGTCAATATCCTGCTCGGCGAGGTCATCGTCGGCGGTGTCGGCGCCGGGCTTTACGGCATGCTGCTGATGGCCATCATCGCCGTGTTCATCGCCGGCCTGATGGTCGGACGTACGCCCGAGTATGTCGGCAAGAAGATCGAAGCGCGCGAGGTCAAGATGACCATGCTCGCGATCCTGGTTCTCGCGCTGTCGATTCTCGGATTTACAGCCATCGCCAGCATATCTCCAGCGGGCATTTCCGGCATCCTGAATGCCGGGCCTCATGGCTTTACCGAGATGCTCTACGCCTATACATCGGGCACGGGCAACAACGGTAGCGCGTTTGCCGGCCTTACCGCCAACTCGCTCTTCTATAACCCGACGCTCGCCTTCGCCATGCTGATTGGCCGCTTCGCCATGATCGTGCCGATGCTGGCGGTCGCCGGCTCGCTGGCCGCCAAGAAATCGGTGCCGCCCTCCGCCGGGACATTCCCGACCTACGGCGCGCTGTTTGTCGGCCTGCTCATCGGTGTCGTCATGATCGTCGGCGGACTCACCTACTTCCCCGCCATCGCCCTGGGGCCGATCGTCGAACACGTGGCGATGCTGTCGGGAACACTCTTCTAACAGGTGAACTCACCATGACGACCAAAGCCAAACGCATTCCGCTGCTGGATCCCTCGATCGCCATGCCGGCCATCGCGGACTCGTTCCGGAAACTGGATCCGCGAACCCTGATTCGCAATCCCGTGATGTTCGCGGTCGAAGTTGTCGCGGCGGTATCCACGTTACTGTTCATTCGCGATCTCGTGGGGAATTCCGGCCAGGCGGTTTTCACAGGCCAGATCACCGCCTGGTTGTGGTTCACGGTGCTGTTCGCGAATTTCGCCGAGGCTGTCGCGGAAGGCCGCGGCAAGGCCCAGGCCGCGACTTTGCGCAGGATGCGTACCGATACCCTGGCCAAAGTGCTGATCCTGCCGGATCTGGAGCCGAAACTGCACGAGCTGGTGCCCGCCAGCGATCTAAAGACAGGACAGATCGTCTATGTGGCAGGCCGGCGACCTGATTCCCGCCGACGGCGAGGTCATCGAGGGCGTCGCCACGGTCAACGAATCCGCCATCACCGGCGAATCCGCCCCCGTGATTCGCGAGAGCGGCGGCGATCGCTCAGCGGTTACGGGCGGCACCACGGTCCTCTCGGATTGGATCAAGGTGCGGATCACTGCCACGCCGGGTTCCAGCTTCCTCGATCGCATGATCGCGCTGGTCGAAGGCGCGCGGCGGCAGAAGACGCCCAATGAAATCGCGCTGAACATCCTGCTCGCGGGTATGACGCTCATTTTCCTGATCGCCGTCGCGACGATCCCGAGCTTCGTTGCCTATGCCGGCGGTTCGATTTCAGGCATCGTGCTCATCGCCCTCTTCGTGACGCTGATCCCCACCACCATCGGCGCGCTGCTGTCCGCCATCGGCATCGCCGGCATGGACCGTCTCGTCCGCTTCAATGTGATGGCCATGTCCGGCCGCGCGGTCGAGGCCGCCGGCGACGTTGACACGCTGCTGCTGGACAAGACCGGCACCATCACTCTGGGCAACAGGCAGGCAGCCGAATTCATCCCGCTTGCCGGAGTTGAAGAGCGCGAACTCGTCGATGCGGCGCAGTTGGCCAGCTTGAGCGACGACACGCCGGAGGGGCGTTCGGTCGTCGTGCTGGCCAAGGAGAAACACGGGCTGCGCGGTCGCGACATGGCGGCGCTACAGGCCGTCTTCGTGCCGTTCACCGCCCAGACCCGGATGAGCGGCGTCGATCTGGCGGGCAGTTCGATCCGCAAGGGCGCCGTCGAAGCCATCGTCGAGCATGTTTCCGGCCGGGCCGGACCTCAGCCCGTTCCCAAGGAGTTGGCAGCGATTGCCGACCGGATCGCCAAGACCGGCGGTACACCGCTCGCCGTCGTCAAGGATCACCGCATTCTCGGCGTCATCCATCTCAAGGATATCGTCAAGGGCGGCATCCGCGAGCGCTTCGCCGAACTGCGGCGCATGGGCATGCGCACGGTGATGATCACCGGCGACAATCCGCTGACGGCGGCCGCCATCGCCGCAGAGGCCGGCGTCGACGATTTCCTGGCGCAGGCAACGCCGGAGGCCAAGCTGAAGCTGATCCGCGAGGAGCAGACCAAGGGCAAGCTGGTGGCGATGTGCGGTGACGGCACGAATGACGCACCCGCCCTCGCCCAGGCCGATGTGGGCGTCGCCATGCATACCGGCACCCAGGCGGCACGCGAGGCCGGCAACATGGTGGATCTCGACAGCGATCCTACCAAGCTGATCGAGGTGGTGGCCATCGGCAAGCAACTGCTGATCACCCGCGGCTCACTGACGACGTTCTCCATCGCCAATGACGTGGCCAAGTATTTCGCCATCATTCCCGCGATGTTCGCCGCTTTCTATCCGCAGCTCGGCATTCTCAACGTCATGGGACTTTCGACGCCGGAAAGCGCCATACTGTCGGCTATCATCTTCAACGCCCTTATCATCATCGCCTTGATCCCGCTGGCGCTGAAGGGCGTGAAATACCGGCCCGTTGGCGCCGCCAGCATCCTGCGCCGCAACCTGCTGGTCTATGGTCTCGGCGGCATCATCATTCCGTTCATCGGCATCAAGGCCGTCGACATCGTCGTTTCGGCACTCGGCCTTGCCTGAGGAGAACTCTCATGGTCAGAAATTCCCTGCGGCCCGCCATCGTCCTGTTTGTTCTGTTGATGCTCCTGACAGGCATCGTCTATCCGCTGGCGGTCACCGGCATCGCGCAGTTGCTGTTCCCTTACCAGGCGAACGGCAGTTTGATTGAGCGCAATGGCACGGTGATTGGCTCCGAACTGATCGCCCAGGGTTTCGCCGGCGACAAGTACTTCCACCCGCGTCCATCGGCCGCCGGCAATGGCTATGATGCCGGTGCGTCCAGCGGCTCGAATCTCGGCCCGACCAGCAGGAAGCTGGTCGAGCGGGTTCAAACCGACGCGGCGACGCTCAAGGCGGAGAATGCTGCGCCAGTTCCCGTCGATCTCGTGACGACTTCGGGCAGCGGCCTCGATCCTCATATCACCCCGGCGGCGGCAGAGTTCCAGGTGCCGCGCGTGGCCAAGGCCCGGGGCGTGCCGGAAGACAAGCTGCGGGAGTTGGTGGCGCAGTTCACCGAGGACCGCACGCTCGGCATCATTGGCGAGCCCCGCGTGAATGTGTTGCTGCTAAATCTCGCGCTCGACCAGGCTGGCGGCTGATGGCCAGCGCGGTGGAAGTCGGCTAGATTCTCGGGATGGCAAGAACGGAACCTGGGACACAGGACCTAAGACCGTCGCCGGACGCCCTGCTGGCGGCCGCCACCCGGGCTGAACGGGGCAAGCTTAGGATTTTCCTGGGTGCGGCGCCAGGCGTCGGCAAGACTTACGAGATGCTCCAGTCCGCCCGCCGCCGAAGGGCGGTGGGTATCGATGTCGTCATTGGCGTTGTCGAAACCCATGGCCGCAAGGAAACCGAAGCACTGCTCGAAGGCCTGGAGGCAATCCCTCGGCGCCGCATCGCCTATGAGGGCCGCGAACTCACGGAGATGGATATCGACGCCATCCTGGCGCGCCGGCCGGCGCTGGTCCTCGTCGACGAGCTGGCGCACAGCAATGCGCCGGGATCGCGGCATCCGAAACGCTATCTGGATGTCGAAGAACTGCTCAGCACCGGCATTGACGTCTACACGACAGTCAATATCCAGCATCTGGAGAGCCTGAACGATATCGTCGCCCAGATCACGCGGGTGCGGGTGCGCGAAACCGTGCCCGACCGGATCGTAAACAGCGCGGAGGTCGAAGTCATCGACCTGACGCCCGATGATCTGATTCAACGGTTGCGCGAGGGCAAGGTCTATGTGCCCGACCAGGCGGAGCGCGCGCTCAAGCACTATTTCTCTCCCGGAAATCTCACGGCCCTGCGTGAGCTGGCGTTGCGGCGGGCCGCCGAGCGTGTCGACGAGCAGATGCTGGACTATATGCAGGAGCACGCCATCGCCGGGCCCTGGGCGGCCGGCGAGCGCCTGCTTGTCTGCGTCAGTGAACAGCCGAGCTCGCTGCAACTCGTGCGCCATGCCAAGCGCGTCGCCGACCGCCTTCGCGGACCCTGGACGGCGCTCTATGTCGAGACATCGCGGCATCAGCGGTTGAGCGAGACCGAACGGGATCGCGTCGCCGAGGCCCTGCGGCTGGCCGAGAAGCTCGGCGCTGACACGATTACTTTGCCGGGCCAGCGCATCGCCGACGACGTGCTTGCCTATGCGCGGGAGAACAACGCGACCCAGATCATCATCGGCAAATCCATGCGCTCGCGCTGGTTCGAGATGATACATGGCTCGGTCGTGCATGAACTGCTGGGCAAGGCGGGCAACATCAGCATCCATGTCATTCCCGGGACGAACGAGCATTCCCTTCGCACTTCGGCGCCACCGATACCCGCCAGGAAGTCAGCCGACGTCCTTTCCTATGCGGCGAGCACGGCGTTCGTCACGGTAGCGCTGGGCATCGCGCTGCTCATCGACCGGATCGTCGATCTCGAGAATATCTCGCTCGTTTTCCTGGCTGCGGTTCTGGCGAGCGCCGTGCGTTTCGGCGCCTGGCCATCCGTGTATGCCGCGTTCGTGAGCGTGCTCTGCTACAACTTCTTCTTCATTCCGCCGCTCTACACCTTCACCATCGCGGACCCCGCAAACGTCATCGCCCTGATCTTCTTTCTCATCGTCGCCGTCCTCACCAGCGGCCTGACGGCACGAACCCGGACACAGGCGGTGATCGCCAAGAAGCAGGCCCGTGTCAGTGCGGAACTCTACGGTTTCAGCAGGAAGGTGGCGGGCATTGCCGCTCTTGACGATCTCCTGTGGGCCACGGTGCACCAGATCGCCGTCATGCTGTCGGTGGAAGTGGTCATCTTGATACCGGAAGGAGAGACCATTGCCGTCCGTGCCGGCTTTCCGCCGGAGGACCGGCTCGATGAGTTCGGACCTCGCCGCGGCGCGCTGGTGCTGGGACCGCAATCAGCCCGCGGGGCGCGGCGCGGACACCCTGCCCGGCGCCAAGCGCTTGTTCCTGCCGCTGCGGACCGGCCGCGGCGCCGTCGGCGTGCTCGGCATCAACCGAGCCGCACCCGGTCCGCTGTTTGCACCGGACGAACGGCGGCTGCTCGATGCGCTCGCCGACCAAACCGCCGTCGCCATCGAGCGCACGCAGCTGGCGGAAAGCATCGACAAGGCGCGGCTGCAAGCCGAGACGGAGCGGCTGCGGGCTTCCTTGCTGACATCGATCTCCCACGATTTGCGCACGCCCCTCGCCTCGATCATCGGCACAATCACCAGCCTGCGCAGCTTCGGCAAACTGTATGACGAACCGACGCGGGATGAGATGCTGGCGACGGCGCAGGACGAAAGTGAGCGGCTCAATCGATTCGTCGCCAATCTCCTGGACATGACGCGGCTGGATTCCGGTAAGATCGAAGCCAAGCGCGAGATGATCGACCTCAGCGATATCGTCGGCGCCGCTTTGCAGCGTGCCGGCAAGGTCCTGGAAAGCCACCGCGTCACCGTGAATTTGTCGCCCGATCTGCCGATGCTTTCGGTCGACTTTCTGCTGCTGGAGCAGATGTTGTTCAATCTCCTGGACAATGCCGCGAAATTTGCGCCGGAAGGATCCATTATAGAGATTGCAGGCAGTCGCGAGGACGGCGACGCCGTGATCACCGTGCGTGACGAGGGGCCGGGTATCCCGCCTGAGGACTTGGAGCGGATCTTCGACAAGTTCTATCGCGTCCGGAGCGGCGACCGGCAACGGGCCGGAACCGGGCTCGGGCTGGCGATTTGCCGGGGCTTTGCCGAGGCACAGGGCGGACGGATTACCGCGTCGAACCGCGGGGATCGCAGCGGCGCCATCTTCACCATTCGCCTGCCGATCCCGGAATTGGCCGCGGTCATGACGGCGGGCCGGATGGTCCATGGCACATAACGACCCCTGCGTCCTGATCGTCGACGATGAGCCGCCGATCCGCCGGCTCCTGTGCAAGACGCTCGAAGTGCAGAATTTCCGCACGGTCGAAGCGGCAAGCGGCCACGAAGCGCTCGATGCCCTGCGGCGCGACAAGCCCGATCTGATCATTCTTGACCTGGGGCTACCCGATATCGACGGGCTGGAGGTCATCAAGACCGTGCGGCAGAAGTCGCGGACGCCGATCGTCGTCCTGTCGAGCCGTGGCGATGAGGCCGGTAAGGTCGCCGCGCTCGATCTCGGCGCCGACGATTACGTCACAAAGCCGTTCGGCGTGAATGAACTGATGGCGCGCATTCGAGCAGCCCTGCGCCACAGGCTGCAGGAGCAGGGAAGCCAACCGCTGTTCCAATCGGGCGATCTAACCGTGGATCTCGTCCATCGCCGCGTGACCGTGGGCGCAACCGATGTACGGCTATCGCCGAAGGAGTACGATATCCTCCAGCAGATGGTGATCCATGCCGGCAAGGTGCTGACTCATCGCCACCTGATCCATGAAGTCTGGCGCGGCGCCGACAATATCGATGTGCAGGCGCTACGCGTCTTCATCCGCCAATTGCGGCAGAAGATCGAAGCAAATCCCGAGCAGCCCCGGCATATCGTCACCGAGCCGGGGGTCGGCTACCGCTTGCTGTTATCGGACTAGGGACCAGAACCCTCCTCACGGGCCGCCAGCAGCCGCTTTGCGGCCTCGGCGGCCGCTTCGGCATAGCGGCGATCGCCGCTGATCACCAGCATCGCCATTGTTCCCTCTAGCAGCAGCATTAGCTGTGTTGCGGTCTCGAGTGATCCTAGAGCCAACGCTAGCCTGCTTTCGACGGCCTTCTTGTGCTTGCGGGCGATTACCCGTGCCGGATGGCCGCGCAGGTCGGCGAGCTCCATGGCGATGCGCGTGAAGCCGGCGCCGGCCCAGCGCGGCTTTGCCGCCCAGTTCGCCAGTTCAGCGAACAACCGGTCAATTGCCGCCGGCAATGGCCCGGCAAGCGCCTGGGCCCAGCGCTCGATTGCCGCCTGGGCATGCTCATGCTGCCGCTGCAGCACTGCGCCGATCAGCGCGTCCTTGCTGGCGAAATGGCTGTACAGGGTCCGCTTCGTGATGCCGGCCGCCTTGGCGATGTCCTCGACGCCAACGCGGGAATAGCCGCGCCGGAAAAACAGCGCGTAAGCGCTCGCCAGAATCTTCTCGCGTGTGACTTCGGCTGTCTGGCGCATCCGGAAAAGTAGACTCATGAGTGAATAGGCGGGGAATTGGAACTCGGCGAGTATGCGTGTGCAAGGGAGTTCATGCCATGGCGCTGCCACAGCTGACGATTTGCAATATCGATGCGACGGCCGCCGTAATTCCGTTGTCACGTCCGGTCCGAACCGCCGTCGGAACGATACCGGCCGCGCCGCTCGTCATCATCAAGCTGGAAACCCGGGAGGGACCCATCGGCTGGGCTTACATATTCGCCTATACGCCGGCGGCGCTGCCTGCGTTGCACCGCCTGGTGATCGATATCGGTGTAGAACTCCGGCACAAGGTCGTTGCGCCTCTGGCGATCATGGCGCAGTGGGACCGGCGATTCCGGCTGCTCGGCTGGCAGGGCCTCGTCGGCATGGCGATCTCCGGGATCGATATGGCGCTCTGGGATGTGTTGGGCCGGGCCGCCGAGCTGCCGGTCGCCACGCTCCTCGGCGGCGCGCCAAGGGCGATCATGGCCTATGACAGCTTCGGCATACTGGATCCGGGGGCCGACGGTCCCGCGATCGAAGCGTCGCTAGCCCGCGGCTTTCGCGCCATCAAGATCAAGGTCGGCGGCGGCGACGTCGCCTGCGACATCGCGGCGCTGCAGATGGTCCGCAGCATCGCCGGGCCGGACGTCTTGTTGATGGCGGACTACAACCAGTCACTCGTTGTTCCGGAAGCCCTCCGGCGGGTCCGCCTTCTGTCCGATTTCGACCTGCATTGGATCGAAGAGCCGGTGAAAGCCGAGGACCTCGCGGGCCATGCCGCCGTCAGGCAAGCCTGTGGCGTGCCGATTTAAACCGGAGAGAACTGGTGGTTCCCTGAAGGCATGGCGGCAGCGTTGGCCGCCGGCGCCAGCGATCACGCAATGCCAGATGTCATGAAGATCGGCGGCGTGACCGGATGGATGCAAGCCGCCGCTCTCGCGGCAGTCCGTAACATCCCGGTCTCCAGCCACATCTTTGTGGAAGCCAGTGCGCATCTCCTGGCGGTGACGCCGACGGCGCACATGATCGAACACCTGGACAAGGCCAGCGCCATACTCGCCAAGCCTATCGCCCTGAAGGACGGCATGATCACCGCGCAGGGCCCGGGCCTCGGTATCGACATCGATGAATCCGCCCTGGCCCGCTACAGGGCATAGACAGTCAGGCGCTTAGATTCGTCCCGTCAGCAACAGCACCACGACGATGATCAGCACGACCGAAATCAGGCCACCGGGCGCATATCCCCAGCCCCTGCTATAGGGCCAGGCGGGAATCGCTCCCAGCAGTAGAAGGATCAGGATAATCAGAAGAATGGTGCCGAGCATGTCGCGCCTCCGTGCATTGGTCTGGCGTATCAATGCGCCGGGAAAAGATTGGTTCCCCAACCAGGAGGCTAGAGCGCGACGTTAACCTGAAATAAGACACGGACCGCCACGGGAACATTGGGCAGGCTCCCGGGCGATCCGCGCTTCATCCGTCTCCCGGCCCGTCGATCGGACCTGATGCCGGGCCAATATTGGAGCCGGACTACTCTCCGACCCTCGCTTACCCAGCGACGGCAGTGTTAGTTACGGAAGATATCCGCGTTGCGATTGCGGAACTCGTTGACCTGGCGCTCGGCCTCTTCCTTGGCGATGCCGTAGCGCTTCTGCACGCTGCCGACGAGCTGCTCGCGGTTGCCCTCAAGGACCGTCAGGTCGTCGTCAGTGAGCTTACCCCACTGCTCCTTCACCTTGCCCTTGAAGATCTTCCAGTTGCCGGAAGCTTGTTCCTGATTCATGACAATCTCCTGATCTGAACTATCGTTTTCAAACAATGAGTCCCGCCGTTGTCGACGGCACTAATATAAGAACGCCAGCGGTTTAACACGGTTCCGCTGAAGTCGCTTTCAGCCTGCGTCCTTCTTTCGCAGCACCGCGGGATCTTCGCCGCGAGATTTGCTCTTTCCGGCTTGTTCCGCGCGTTCAAGCTCAACCTTCTGCGGGCCCTCGATCGCCTGCTCCGCGCGCTTCGCTTGCTCCTCGACTTTGCCGGAGCGCGCAAACTCTTTGGTTGCTCGGTTGTAGACGCGGGCAGCCGTGCGATTGCCCTCGCCCTCGTTCCGCTGTTTTTCCGTCATGAGATGACCTCCGATAAATATTGCAAGGCGGAGCAAGAGAAGCCCTGCGACTTCTCCCGCTCAGCTTCGCAAAACTCAGCTAAGAGCTAACGGCGCTCCTGGTCGCGACCCGACTCGCGGCCGCGATTGTCGCTGCCCGGTCGTTCGACATTGTCACGCTCAGGATTGCCTTCCTCTTTGCGGCGGGCTTGGTTGACGTCCGGGTTTTCGCGGCCGGCATCGCGGCGTTCCGGCGGCTGCTTCTCCGAACCGCTGTCCTTGGCATCCCGATACTTTTTGCCGGCATAGATATCCGGCGCCTTCCCCGGGAATTCCTCGGGGCGCGGATCCGGCGTTCCCGCCGGATTCTTGTCCTGGGGATAGCCTGGCACCTTGTCCTTGCCGCCACTATTGGCGGGGTTCTTGTTCTGCATTATCAATCTCCTCCAGTAATTATGCCGGTAAATCCGGCAGGCTGGGCCGGCCCAAATCGGACCCTGTTAGAAAAATGCCAGCGTGGGAGGATGGTTCCGTGGTGCGGCGACTAGCCCCAGATCAGCCAGATGATTACCAGCACCGACAGTGGCACGCCGAGCAGCCAGGCAATGAGATATCGCATTTGTAGGTCTCCGCATTTCAGTTGTGGCGTCAAACAACCATTTGCGGACCCATCTGTTCCCGATCGCAACTCCCTATGATTTCTTATGGAAACCGGTTCATGGGCCCATTGGGTTTGGAACCCTCTTACCTAGGGACTGTTTCTTAGTCATCAGGTCAGCGTGGGTGATCCACGGGACCGTGGAAAATCAACTTTACGAAGACCGGAGAGGGAACATGAACAAGCATCTTACAACCACTGCGATCGCAGCCGTCCTGGGCATCGGCCTGCTGACCGCGCCGATTTCCTTCGTGCCCCATGACGCCGCCGCGGCGACCGCGGAAACCGCAGCTGTCGACGCGCAGAAGCTGATCGGCCAGAACATCGAGAACGCGAGCGGCGAGACCGTCGGCGAGGTGGAGAGCGTCGTCATCGACGGTGACGGCAATGTGAAGTACGTCATTGCCGGCGTTGGCGGTTTCCTCGGGCTGGGCGAGAAGCATGTGGCCCTGCACTGGGACGAGCTGACGATCAGCGAGAACGGCGACAAGGTCATGGCGAACGTGACCAAGGAACAGCTTGAGGCGTTGCCGGAGCACAAGTTCCCGGAGAGCGCCAAGCCGGGCATGGTCTATTCCTACGACGATGACGTGGCGGTGAATCCGTACATTGCCGAGCGCACCCCGCCGGCACCGCCTGCATCAACCACGGAGCAGACCGCTGACTCGACCACGGCGACCACGCCAGAAGTGGCGCCGCCTGAGGCCGCGATCGAGCCGGCGGCCGGCATTCCGGGGATGCGCGCCAGCGAGATCATCGGCGCCAGCGTGAACACGCCCGATGGCACGAACATCGGCGAGATCAGCGAAGTCATCGTGCAGTCCAACGGCAGCATCAACGGCGTCGTCGTCGATGTCGGCGGCTTCCTGGGGCTGGGCGAGAAGCCGGTCCTGCTGGGCTGGAAC
This sequence comes from uncultured Alphaproteobacteria bacterium, assembly GCA_963851215.1. Classification (GTDB taxonomy): domain Bacteria; phylum Pseudomonadota; class Alphaproteobacteria; order Dongiales; family Dongiaceae; genus DATKFM01. The sequence continues at coordinate 10,010 of CAWKOG010000015.1, read as the reverse complement.
GATCTCAGCTTCGCTGGTAACGCCAATGACGTCGTGGTATCGACGGCGCTGAGCAAGGAGCAGCTCAACAGCCTGCCGGCCTACAAGACGATGTAACGCACCTTCTGCGCCGTGGAGACGGGCGGCAAATCGCCCGGCTCCACGGTGTCAGAGCGCGAACTCAGGACAACGGTGATCCCATGGCGAAACAATTCTCATTGATGCCCCTGCCCTACAACAGCTCCGCCCTGCGGCCGGTGATCTCTGCCCGCGCGGTCGAGCTGCATCATGGCAAGCATCATAAGGGCTATGTCGACAAGCTGAACGAGCTGGTGAAGGACACGCCCTACGCCCACATGACGCTGGAAGCCATCATCCGGAAATCCGCCGGCGACGAAGCGGCGAAGAAGATCTTCAACAATGCCGGCCAGGTCTGGAACCATGATTTCTTCTGGAATTCGATGACGCCGGGCGGCGGCAAGCTGGACAAGCATCTGCGGTCGCAGCTCGAAAGCGCTTTCGGCTCGCTCGACCAATTCAACGAGACCTTCGTCAAGACCGGCGTCGAGCATTTCGGCAGCGGCTGGGTGTGGCTCAGCGCCGCCAATGACGGCGGCCTCAAGATCGTGGCAACGCACGATGCCAAGTCACCGCTGGTGGATGGCCACCGCCCGCTGCTTTGCTGCGACCTTTGGGAGCATGCCTACTACCTCGACTACCAGAACGACCGCGAAGGCTTCCTGCAGGATTTTCTCGGCAAGCTGGCAAACTGGGATTTCGCCGCTCAGCAGCACGCGGCTCCCGCCGCAGCCGAGTAGCGCCCCCGGGCCTATGACAGCCGCGCCAGCGCGTCCGCGAGCTGGCGCGTATCATAGGGCTTGGACAAATAGACGAACCTGACCTTCTGCGGGTCGATATCGACGGCTTTCGGGCTATGGCCGGAGGCGAAGATCACCCGTAAATCCGCGCGTTTCCTGCTCGCTTCCGTCACCAGGGCGACGCCGTTCATGTCCGGCAGCGCGATGTCGACGATCAGCATGTTGATCGACGGGTTCTCCGCCAATAGGTCCAGCGCATCCCCGCCGCGCGCCGCTTCCTGCACAGTATGGCCGAGGTCCTGCAGCATTCCGGCGGTGGACATGCGGATCAGCGCATCGTCGTCGACGAGAAGTATGGAAAGTCCGTTCATGCTCGATCCCTCCTTGCCGCCTAGTCTCGCGTCGCCGTTTCGCCGTGGCGCTTCTCCTCCAGCACCGTTCGCAGCTTCCGGCTCAGTTCCGGCTCCCGATAGGGCTTGCTGAGGAGATGCACGCCTTCGTCCAGGCGCCCGTGATGGATGATGGCGTTCTCCGTGTAGCCTGACGTAAAGAGCACCGCGAGGTGCGGCAAGATCTCCCGGGCACGGTTCGCCAGCACGCGGCCGCTGACGGCGCCGGACATGACGACGTCGGTGAACAGCAGATCCACCTTGGTGCCGTTCTCCAGCATCTCCAGGGCCTGCTCACCGTCCTTGGCCTCGATCACCTGATAGCCGAGGCTGCGCGTCATCTCGGCGACGGCGCGGCGCACATCCTCGTCATCCTCGACCAGCAGGATGCGCTCGCTGCCGCCGGTTGCGGGCGCGTCGTCGGACATCGACACCGCCTCCTCCGGCCGCCGGGACCGCGGCAGATAGACCTTGATCGTCGTGCCGTGACCGACCTCGCTGTAGATCTTGGCATGGCCGCTGGATTGCTTGACGAAGCCATAGACCATGCTGAGGCCCAGCCCGGTGCCCTTGCCTTCCGGCTTGGTCGTGAAGAAGGGCTCGAACGCCCGGGCCGCCACATCCGCCGGCATGCCCAAACCGGTATCAGTCACGGCCAGCATGACGTACTGGCCGGGCGTCACTTCGTCATGCCAGCGGGCGTAATCCTCATCGAGCACGGCATTGGCCAACTCGATGGTCAGCTTGCCGCCCTTGGGCATGGCATCCCGCCCATTGACCGAAAGATTCAGGATCGCGTTCTCCACCTGGTTGACATCGACGAAGGTGTTCCACAAACCGGCATCGACAATGGTCTCAATCTCGATGGTCTCGCCCAGCGTCCGGTGCAGCAGGTCGCCCATGGCGCGGACGCGGCGGCCGAGATTGACGACTACCGGCTCCAACGGCTGGCGCCGGGCGAAGGCCAGCAACTGCCGGGTCAACTGAGCGCCGCGCCCGGCGGCGACGCTGGCATGTTCGATATTAACGGCAAGCTGCTCCGGATTTCCTTGTGCCGCGCCATGAGATCCAGATTGCTGGCGATGACCTGCAGCAGGTTGTTAAAGTCATGGGCGACGCCGCCGGTGAGATGGCCGATGGCCTCCATCTTCTGCGCCTGGCGCGCTACCTGCTCGGTCTGCAGCCGATCAGTGATATCCGAGCAGGTCATGACGATGCTGCCAGTCTGCGTGCGCCTATGGGCGCATTCCAGTTCGCGGCCGCCGATGCGCAGCCGCTGCCTGAGCTTGGCCATCTGCGCCGGGCCGGCGGCACTTGCATCCTCTTCGCCGAGATCAAATAGACGATCCGCCCGCCCGCGGTCGAACTCCAGGAATTCGCCGAACTGCCGGCCGAACCGCGGAAAATCATCAGGATAGCCGGCGAAGCTGAAGAAGCGCGGATTCCAGGCGAGCAGGCCCTTCACCGGATCGAAAGCCGCTACGCCCTCTCGCGTATTGTCGAGCGTGGTCTGCAGCAGGCTCGCTTGCTCCCGGAGTTCGTCCTGCGCGGCCTGCAGCCGGTTGAAATTTCGACCCAGGGCGATGCCGCCGACAATGGCGACGATCAAGCCTAGCGCCGCCGCCAGCAGCGCAGCCAGCCTTGCCCGATCCACGCCGCTATTGATGATCTCGCGATTGCGCAGGACTTCCTGATCCATCTGCTCGACCAGATTGTCGACCTGCGCACGGATCTTATCCATCACCTGCTTGCCGAAGTCGGTGAGGATTCGTTGGCGCGCCGCTTCGAAGCCCTGTGTCTTGGTGATATCGAGCGAGTAGCGGATCTCGGCCAGCCTGGCGTCGATCGATTCCTGAAGCGTGGCAACGTTCCGCATCACGCCGGGCTTGTCCTCGGCGAGTGTTTGCAGCTGCAGCAGCAGAGGCGGAACCTTATCCAGGCTCTCAAGATATGGTGCGAGATAGGCGGGGTCTTGCGCCAGGAGATAGCCGCGATGCCCGGTTTCGGCATCCTGCAGTTCCGAGAACAGTTGTCGGACCGTCTGCAGCATCAAGCTGTCCTTCAGAGCCTGTGCTCGGTCCAGCTTCAACTGAGAGAACGCTGCATAGGTGAAGTAACTGCTGGCCGCCAGCAGCAGAAACACCACTGCCACTCCGGCAAAGAACCAGTTCTTCGCTCTTTGAAACCGTTTCACTTCAGGCCCCCGCCTTTTTCTCGTATTATGCGGTCATTGTGGTGCTTGTTGTTCATTAGGCAATGGCTTCTCCGGCCCTGGGTTGCTTAGTGCGAACCTCACCAGGACCGACGAGCCCGGCCGCCCCAATGTCTTGATCTCCGCGCCCAGCTGAGTCGCAAAACCGCGCACCAGCGAGAACCCGAGGGTGGTCGGCTGCGCGGAGAAAATATCCGGGCCGTCCTCGGACGGCGATGGCAGCCCGATGCCGTCATCGGAAACGGCCAACTCAGCCACGCCATCCGCGACGCTCAGCCCAGACGGTCACTTTGCCGGGCCGATTATCCGGAAAGGCATGCTTCAGGGAATTGGTCACGAGCTCGGTCACCAGCAAGGCCAGCGGCACGGCATGTTCGATGCCCACATCCACAGACGCCACATCCACCGACAGGGAAACGCGCGTGCGCGACACGCCGGAACTGACCTGTATGAGCTGGCACAGCTCGCCCAGCAATGCCTTGGCATTGACCCACTGATGCTCGGGGTTCTCGTACAGATGCCGGTGGACCAGGGCCAGCGCCTGCACGCGGATGCGCACCTCCTGCAGGGATTGCCTGGCGGGCTCGTTCTGGAGGCCACGCGAGTAGAGGTTGAGCAGGCTGGTGACGGTCTGCAGGTTGTTCTTCACCCGGTGATGGATCTCCCGCAGCAGAAGTTCCTTCTGCTGCAGCGCCGCCTTCAGCTCGTTCTGCCGGGCATCGAGCCGTGCCGCTGTTTCCGCCAGCGTGTCGCCGAGCTGCTTGATCTCCGCCGGCGCGCCGTCGAGGTCTGCACGGGCCGACAGATTCCCCTTGCTCAGCGCCGACGTCGTTACAACGAGCCTGCTCGTCCAGCGCGTGACCAGCAGCCTTGTGCCGAGCCAGGCCGCCAGCACCCCTGAAATCCAGATCGCCGTCACCAGCAGGATTTGCGCCAGCAGATCGCGATCGATCCAGCCCGAACCACCGGTCTTAGGGACGCCGACAAGTACGAACAGGCTGCCATTCTCCAGCGCGGAAACCGCGTAGACGCGGGCGACGCCATCTTTCGCCGTCGTCTGGAACGTTGCGCCATTGTTGTTCCGCGCCGCCGCGATTTCGGCTGCCGGGCGGCAATCCGCTGTCACCCAGGCCAGCCGGCACCGTTGCCCCATGCAGCATAAGGCCGTTGCGATCCAGCAGATAGACCACGCCATCGGTCGGCAGGGTGAGAAACTGCTCGCCGGAATCGAGCTTGTCGAGGCGGATCGCCAGCGCCAGCACTGCCGCCACCTGATCCCCGCCTGCCATCACCGGCTGCGCCAGCACCAGCATGGGCACAGGCGGCTGCGCACCCATCACGTAGCCGCTCAAATATTTGCCTTTGGCCGCGACTGCCTGCTGGAAATAGGTTTCCTTGCTTGCATCAAAGCCACGGTGTTCGGCATCGTTGGCGCAAACCGCCCGGCCCTGTCGATCGAGCACGACCAGCGAGGCATAAGCTGGATAGGGGCGGATCGCCTGATCCAGGGTCGGCGGACAGCGGCTTTCATCCACCGTGCCGGCGCCGGCGAACACGTCCTTGCTGACCGAGAGATCGAGCAGCATGTTGGTCGAGTTCTCGATCAAAGCCAGCTGGTAGGTCGACGCCAGGGCGGCGAAGCTGCGGACCGAATCGCGCAGCCGGTCCGCATTGACGCTCGATGCCTCGAATGCCTCGACAATCCCCATCAGCGTTGGAGGCAGCGCAACCAACGCGAACACCAGCATCAATCGATGCTTCAGCAGCCTCACAATGTCCTCAGACTCCGCTAGGCGGAGCGCCGCTCCAGACTTCCCTCGCTGGCATTCGAGAGGGCCTGTGAGATCGTGGCCTTCAGCGTATCGGGTTCGAACGGCTTGGTGACCAGATAGGTCGGCTCCGGCCGTTCTCCGGTCAACAACCGCTCGGGAAATGCGGTCACGAAGATCACGGGTACATTTATGGATTGCAGGATCTTGCTGACGGCTTCGATGCCCGAGCCGCCCGCGCCGAGATTGATGTCGGCCAGCACGAGGCCGGGCTTCTTCGCCTTGGCCAGCGCCACCGCCTCCCGCTCGCTGCCGGCGATGCCGACCACGCTATGGCCCAGTTCGCGGACGATCGAGGCAATGTCGATGGCGATGACGGATTCGTCCTCGATCACCAGCACCGAGGTGGCGAGCTGACGGTTCACCTCCGACCAGGCCTTCTCCAGGAGGGCGGCCGCTTCGGCCGGCGCGATGCGCATGACGCCGGCGGCGGCATCGACTGGAAATCCTTCCAGCGCGGTCAGCAGCAGCATCTGCCGTTCCCGCGGCGGCAGCGCTTCCAGCCGGGCGCCGATAGAGCGGCCAGACGGGACCGCAGGCACCGGCTCGACCTTGGCGATCGGCAACCAGATATCGTGGAACAGGCGGTAAAGCTGAACGCGGATATCGGATTTAGTGCTGATCCGGTGCGGTTCTTCCACCAGCACTTCCAGGCAGACCCGGATATACTCGTCGCCGCGAGCCTGCGAACCGCTCAACGCCCGTGCATAGCGTCGCAGATACGGCAATCGAACAGCAATTTCTTGAGCCAAGTCTGCCATGAAGGTCTCCCACCGATGACTGTTTTGAACAAATAGAGAACGGGCAAAATATTTTTTCGCCCTGGAGAGGAACACTAGCCAGGGAAATGAGTTCCCAAGTACAAGGCGATTTGTCTGGCCCGTCGCCAAGGGTCCTGTTGCGCATTTGCGCGACAGTCGCATATTGGCCATCACAAAGGAAACATGGAACAGGCACCGTCGGCGCGGGGTTTAGCTTGCACGCGATCGGATCATCGGGATCTCACGCATGTGGCAAGTTTCGGTGCGGGGGATCGCGGCAATGAGTGAGAGTAAAAAAGTGATTGGCACCTCTGAGAACACGACAGTCGGGTCCGATCCCAAGCCGCAGTCGGCACAGCAGGCGAATGGCATCTTCAGGGATTTCGGCAATCCCGCACAATTGGATCACTGGTTCGATTCGCAGTTGATGCAGATGTATTCGGAGGTCGTGAGCGAGCCCCTGCCCAGGGAATTTCTCGAGCTCCTCGACAAGCTCCGCGAGAAGAAGAGCAAGGCTCAGTAATCCGGCGTCGCCCGGATTCGCAATCTGAGAGATTCACAAAAAATAAGGTCAGAGGATGGTGCAACTCCAGAGAGCTAGCGACACACCTGAATTCCAGGCGGCACTGGTCGAGGTGCTGCCTCATTTGCGCGCCTTCGCCCGGTCGCTGACCCGGCGGCGCGAGCAAGCGGATGATCTGGTGAACGACGCGGTTGTCCGCGCCTTGTCGGCGGCCGAGCAGTTCCAGCCGGGCACGAACTTCAAGGCATGGATGTTCACAATCCTGCGCAACCTGTTTTACAACGAGGGCCGCAAGAACCGGCCGGTGGTTCCGCTGGACGATGCCGAAGCGATCGTGCAATCGGTGCCAGCGACCCAGCAGGCGGCGCTGGAGTTCTGCGATTTCCGCCGCGCCTTCTGGCAGCTCAGCGACGATCATCGCGAAGTGCTGATCCTGGTCGGCGCCAGCGGCCTCAGCTACGAAGAGGCGGCGCGGTCTGCGACTGTGCGGTCGGCACGATCAAGAGCCGGGTGTCGCGGGCGCGCAGCGAATTGGTGCAGCTTCTTTCAGGCGACGGATTGAAGATTACCGAGATCCGAATCCGCCCCGATTGCCGGACTCGATGCCGGACATGTCCTGGAAAACGAGGCCCTGACGAAGCCTGCCGCACGTCAAGGACGCGATCTGATCGCTCCGCCCCCGGCGTTCGCGCCGGGCCAAGATCTTCCGTCAATTGCATACTGCTATTCAGCTGCCTCTGGCCGGACTGAAAGTCCGCTAGTTGCCGGGCGCTAGACGCACTCGAACACGGCGAAATTCTCATCGCCGCTGCCTTCGTCGACATTCTTCAAACGCACCGCCTTGCCGAACTGCTCATTGCAATAATCGGCAGCGCGGGCGGAGACTTCATCGAATTGGCTGCCATAGGCATCGCCGAAATATTTGTAGGTCACCGTCGGATTGCTGGAGTCGACCCGCTCCGGCTCGGCCGACGAGCAGGCCGCGAGGAGCAGAACCGCCGAGAGAACCGCAAGAACGCGCATGATACCACCTTAAGCTGACGGCGCCGTGCGATAGTCGGCGCATCGGGATAACGGTCACAACAACCCCGCCGAACCTTGTTCCGACGCCCGATGATTGCAGGACGCGGGCGGAAAAGAAAATGAGAGGCGGCCGGGCAGGCCGCCTCTCAGCAGGAAACCGCCACTGGCCATGGCATCGGCGGGGGGTCGTACCAGCGGCGTGTTGGATCAATGCGGAACCCGGCAAAAGGTTCCTGGCGCGAAAGTCTAGCTGCGCTATTTCGTGATCTGGCCGCCGGCCTTGGCAGCGCCGCCGGCTTCTTTCTCGAGGGTCGGATCGGCGCGCTCGAAGGCGCTGAGGATGCGCCTGACGTTGCGCAACATCTCGGCCACTTGACCCTGTTTGGCGGTGTCGTCGGTCATGTTCTCTTCCGACGCCACCATCATCTGCCGGAGATCGAACTCCCACTGCTTCAGCAGCGCTGCCTTCTGATCGAAGTCGAGATCCCGGTCGGTGGCGATGCCGTCGGGATTGCCAAAGTGGCCGGGGATATCCTTTTGAACCTCGCGGAAACGAGCTGCTTCCATGCTACACCTCCTTCTAATGTTTAATCGGCGCTGCAGTGGAGAATTTTACATTCGAGATGTTGGCTTGCGGGCCGGAACAGCCGGGTTCGAAGCCCAGAATCAGTACCAGACATCCAGTTCTCATACCGGCCGGGCCGGCGATGCTGAGGAAACGGTCAGGTCGCAATCAGCGACCGCAGCATCCACGCCATCTGCTCATGCGCCTTCAGCCGGTCCGTCAGCATGTCTGCAGTCACCTGGTCATTGAACTCGTCGGCGATCGATGCTGTCTCACGGAAGGTGCGGCAGATTTCTTCATGGTCATTGTTCAACTGCCGGATGGCGTCTTCCGCTTTGACGATGCCCGGGCTTTCTTTGATGGCGCTCAGGGCGATAAACTCGCCCAGCGTCGCCGGCGTCGGATATCCCAACGCCCGGATGCGCTCTGCGAGTTCGTCGACAGCAACGGCCAGGTTTTCATACTGTTCTTCGGTCAGCTTGTGCAAACCGTAGAACAGCGGTCCGACGACGTTCCAGTGAAAACCCTGGGTCTTGGCATATAGAACGTAGGTCTCGGCGAGAGCGCGTGAAAGGCCGAGCGCCAGCTTCTTGCGATCCTGCCGCTTGATCCCGTATAGATATCCGTGACTTCGGCCTTCTGCTGCATCAATTCGCTTTTGCTCATGACAAACTCCTCGAATGAATATCTATCGCCGCCTTGTGGCGATGAGTAAGCCGGCGATGAAAGCGCCGATGGTCAGCATGCCGGCATTGCGCGAGAACGCAGCGCCGATGTCCTCGCCCAGAGCCGCAGCGATATCGACGCTCGCCGCAGCCGCCGGCCGCACTCTGTTAACGCGGTTGGACGACAATGGTTGCCGCGCGATCAGAAACGCGATCAGTGCCAGAACCATCAACCCGCCGCCGCAAATCAGCTTCGCCGTCAGCGGATCGAAGCGGAACGCCAGCGCGTCGTGAAGTGCAACCATCAGGAAGATCGCGCCGCCGAGAGCCAACAGCCCGCCGAGGGCGCCCAGCGCCAATTGAATCAAACTACGCCTGAACCGGCGCTTTGCATCGGCAGCGCCTTGCTGCACGGCTGCTGTTACCAGCAGCGTGCGAAGCAGGGAGAACATGCTGCGCCTCAGCGGCGCAGCAGCATGCCGACGACCACACCCAGCCCCAGCGCCAACAGCACGCTCTGGATCGGATGCTCCTCGACGCTCGCCTGCAGCGACTCCGCGGCTTCCTGGGCGCTGGTCTGCGCGCGTTTGCCGGCCTTGCGCACCCGCGGCGCGGCACCATCGATGCCGTCGCGCATCGCATCAGCCATGCCGCGCGCCTCGTTGGCGGCGACCTTTTTCACAGTTTCCGTCAGGGACACGACGTCCTCGCGCAATTGGGCAAAATCGGCTTCAAGGGCCGCATAATCCTTCTCGCTCGCGCTCTTCCCGTTGCTCATCATTTTTCCTCCGCCGATCGCTGCTTTGCTTGAATGATGTGCGACGAAAAGAACTCCGCGGGGCTGCGGTTGGACTTCAGCCACGGGAGTTTCCGTCACAGTGTCTGGAGAGATGAACAGCGATCCGCAGAGAAAGTTCCTTGGTTCCCCTCAAAGAGCGGCAGGAACCGTGGCATGCGCGCGGCATTCTATCGCAGAGTGGCGCTATCAACCTAGGAGCATTGCCACATGTCACAGTTCATCTATCGTGTTGCTTTTTTCGCGCTTATGCTGGCGCCCATCGGCCTCAGCGCCTGCAATACCGTCAAAGGCGTCGGCAAGGATGTGGAGAACACCGGCGATGCAATCGAAGACACCGCCGACGACGCCCAGGAAGAACTCAACGATTGACGCGCCGTCCACCCTGCGGCATCTTGCCAACGCGCCAGGCGGATGCCTCAGTCTCGCGATCTCGCATGAGAGTTCTGG
>CAWKOG010000014.1:0-468971 GCA_963851215.1 uncultured Alphaproteobacteria bacterium | reverse complement strand
CCCGTATGCTTCGGCACCGAAACACTTTTTGATGTCGCCAAGCGAACCAAAAACAGCAGCCACGCGATGTCGCCGCCGGCCCAGCTGCTTGAAGGCGTCAATAATTTCCTTTTCTACGCCCTCCGCATTCATTCGAAGGATCAGAATATCCTGATCCGTGTGACGCAGATTTGAGTTAACCCAATCAAGCAAGCTTTGAAAATTGAAGTTCCAGGTCGCCAGCTTGCGTGTGGTTAAATTTGGTTTAGTTGCAATGATCGAATGTCCTAGGCTATTTGAGCGAGTCTAAGCACCTCGGGTCCAGAGGGGTTTTGGCTACATACTCCACGGATGAGGATGAAAGTCTTGATGAAACTCAATGCCCGTAGAGTTTCTCGATGAAGGATGGGCTCAACAAAACAATAGGCGAATTCGGTTTCCTTCAATCGTTTTCTGGCAGCTTGAATTTCTTTGAAGTGACGGAAGGCAGCAGGCCTTCCTCTGAACTGTTTTGCCAGACTTAGAAAAATTTTTGCCGTGAATTTAATCGATCGATCGCTAACAACTCGGGCCTCCTCCGCCTTGTGTGTTCCGATGTCAAGGACGATGACCCTGGTGATCGTGCTATCTTCCATCAGTCATCTTCTCGTAAAAGCTAAATTGGTCTAGAATGCTATGCTCGGGTTGCAATACGATCGTCGGGTACGTGGCAACTCGTACCTGCTTCGCCCTTTCTGATCTTACGTTTCTTCTCCTCTCCTCTCTTACGAGAGGCGATCTGTGTCAACTCAGTGACAACAGTGGTAAGGGCAGCTTCTGCACTGTAACGTCGTTAGCTCTTCGATTTAGTGACCGGCGTGCTTACTCTGTAAGTGGAAATCTTTTGTACCACGCAGCATCTTTTGGGCGAGCTGATGACCGAATGACCGCTTCTGGCACATAGCTGCCATTCGAGAATGCGGTCTGCGGGGTCCGCTCTTTAGCCATAAGCGGCCAACAATCGCGGCGCGCGGTACGTCCGGAATGTGCCAACAGCGGTCATTACCTCCCCTAATTCCAACGGTGACGATATCCCGCTTTGCACTCAATTGGGAACAGCTAGGTCGGCCCGGAGTTTAGTCTTAGGCGACTAAGGAGGTACGCATGGAGCGCTTGCCCTTATTGCCAGGGCGCCGTCGTCGCATATGTGGATGTCAACGGCGACACAATAGTCCTTTGCTCCCAATGCAAACAGCCGCCACCGGACGATGCTGCGCTGCGAGAGCAATTGGATGAGGGTCCGGCGACTGACGGCGCTTAAAGTTGTGGCAATTCAGAACTGTGGATGCACGCGAATTTGACGATCTCTCATTCGGACATACTTACATGAGCCAGAGCACAAAAGCGGCAATACCCCCAGCTGGAAACGGTGCGTCCCGCCAGGCAACGCGGTCCTTCGCCAAGGCCGCGGCACAGACCGCCGAGGATCAACGGAAGATACAGGCGCGGATCGATCGCAAGCAACGAAAGACGGCGCGGTCGAAAGCGGGCAACGCGTCCGGCGCGGTTCAAGCCGGCGCCCGGGAATATCCGGCGCCGCCCTTCCCCAGGCAGCATCAGACCAAGCCCGGCGCGAGGCCGAGCTGCGCCCGGCGCCCATGTATGACGCGCCCTACTACAAGGGCTCGGAGAAGCTGAAGGACATGGTCGCGATGATCACCGGCGGCGACTCCGGCATCGGCCGCGCCGTCGCCGTGCTGTTCGCGCGCGAGGGCGCGACGTCGCCATCGCCTATCTGGACGAGGACGAGGACGCCGAAGGACACGCAAGCGCGCCGTCGAGGCCGAGGGCCGCCGCTGCATCGTGATGCCGGGCGACGTGGCCGATCCGCGCTTCTGCAGAAGCCGCGGTCGGCGCAGACGCTGAAGCGAATTCGGCCGGCTCGACGTCCTGGTCAACAACGCCGCCTTCCAGGAGCATGTCGACGCGCTTCGAGGACCTGACCGACGAGCATTTCGACCGCACGCTGAAGACCAACCTCTACGGCTATTTCCACATGGCGAAGGCGGCGGTGCCGCACATGAAGCGCGGGCGCGCTCGATCGTCATGACCGGCTCGGTCACCGGCATCGATGGGCAGCAAGAACCTGCTCGACTATTCGATGACCAAGGGCGGCATCCACGCCTTCACCCGCTCGCTGGGCAGCGCATCTGTCGCAGCGCGGCATCCGCGTGAACGCGGTCGCGCCGGGCCCGGTCTGGACGCCGCTGAACCCCGCCGACAAGCAGGCCGACAGAGGTCGCCCAGTTCGGCGCGAAGACGCCGATGAAGCGCCCGGCCCAGCCCGAGGAGATCGCGCCGGCCTTCGTCTTCCTCGCCTCGCCCCAGATGTCCAGCTACATCACCGGCGAGATCCTGCCGATCATCGGCGGCTACGGCGGCGGCTGAGCCGAGCGCGCTAGCGGCGGTGATCCTGTCTTTTGCAGACAGAGATCGTGCCGTCGGTTTCAAGCACCGCATAGGCGGCTTCACGGGGCGAGAAGCATTGGTGTGCGCGCAGCGACATCAGCAAATCGCTGTGGGTGATCGATTCCTTGCGGAGGGATCGATAATCGACGCGCCCGTCGCGGATCAGGAAGCGCGGGCGCCCTTCGATCAGCCGCTCGACCCGCTTCGAATAGATGCCGAGCTTTCCCAAGGCCCAGTTGATGGCCAGCATGACGGCAATCACCAGGAAGGCGCCGGTAATCGAGTGGTCGCCGGCCCGGAGCGCATTCGATGCGCCTTCGCTGATGAGCAGCAGAAGCACCAGGTCGAACGGGGTGAATTCGCCGACCTGGCGCTTGCCCGTCAGGCGAAGCAGAACAAGCACCATCAAATACACGGCGGCGCCACGGATCAGCAGCTCCCACCAGGGCTCGGACAGCGCGAACATGATTCACCTCATTTCATATTGCCGGCGACGTTAAGGGGTGTTTTTCGTCAGCCGGCGCTCCGCATGTTCGTGGGCCAGCTCGGCGCCGAAGAGGAGGATCTGGGAGGTGTAGTAGACCCAGAGCAGGATGATCACCAAGGCAGCGGCCGCGCCATAGGTTGAGGCGATGGCGCTGCTGCCGATATAGGCGCCGATCAGGATCTTGCCGAAGGTGAAGAGCAGGCCCGCGACGATCGCGCCCAGCCAGACATCCCGCCAGGCGATCGGCGTGTCCGGCAGGATCTTGTACACCGTGGCGAAAATCGCCGTCACGACGGCGAGCGAGACGATGAAATTCACGATCTGGAGGATGACATCAAGCCCGGGGACATAGGCCGCGAGATGGCCGCCGGCCGCCGCCAGGGCCGCGCTGACGACCAGCGAGGTCATCAGCAGGAATCCCATGACCACGACGAAGGAGTAGCTGAGAATCTTGCGGCGCAGGAAGGCACGGACCGTGCTTTCCTTCGAGGGCGCGGTTTTCCAGATGACGTTCAGCGAGGATTGGATCTCGCCCACGGCGCCGGTCGCGGCGAGCAGCAGGGCGCCGACGCCGATGATGTTGGCGACCAGGCCGCCGGAACCGGAACGGCTGGCATTTTCGATCAGGGCCACTAGCGCCGCCTCTCCCTCAGGCCCTATCAGGGCGCCGAGCTGTCCGACGATCGCCCCTTGCGCGGCCTCCCGCCGAAGGCCAGCGCGGCGACGGCGATCACCAGGATGAGCAAGGGCGCCAGCGAGAAGGCGGCATAGTAGGCGATCGCCGCGCCCATCGAGAGGCAGCGATCGTTGAGCCAACTGACGATTGCGACTTTCAGGAACTGCCAGGACAGGAGCTGTTTGATCAGGGGAGCCGGCGTTTCCATCGCGAATGCCTTGCGGAGCTTGCATCCAGGATAACGACGGGAAGGAGCGCCGGTTCCCGGCGGAAGCGACTCGTCGGAATCGGCAAGTTGCAACTGACCTCGCTGGGCAAACAGCGGCGCCAACATCTGCGGGATAGTATTTGCAACTGTGGCCGGCTTTGACCGCCGGCCGCTCCTCTCCGGTTGCCTGCCAATTCTCCGTCCGGGCTGAGTTACTCCCATACCCAGCGAAAGTTTATAGCCAGCGTGACATTTGTCACCGACACGGGTCGCCCACCGTGCAGGATGCAGCAATATTTCAATTGAGCATTTTATTGCGCGAGCCTGCACGCCTGTGCGGGGATGCGCCACCCCCTTAATTGGGAGGTTGCAATGGCCGCTCTCGGAAAATGTAGAACATGCAAAACGCCGTTCTCCCTAGAGGCGTGCCCTGAATGTTGTGGATCTCGGGAAACTAGATCCTGGCTGGTATTTCACCGTGAGTGCTCCTACTGCCTGGGCGCCGGTGTAGTGGCTGTGTGTCCAAATAGGGCTTTGCACCCGGTCCGTATCTTCGGCCATCGAATGATCCCGCTTCCCATAGCTGATCAACCAATTGACCCAGCCTTGATCAGGGAAGATGAACGGCAGGAGAAGATAAGAGCCGGGGCCGCCTATGACATGAGGAATTGAAACCGACCCCTAGCCTTCCGCAGATAGCAGGCAGCCGCTGGCGGTGGTCACAGGAAGGTGGAGGCGTGGCTCTACCTCGTCGAATAGCGAGACAGCCGCGTTATCCAACCGGACTACACCGCCTCGCCCCACGCATTGGCAAGCGCTGGCAGTAGATACGCAACGAGTGAGCGCTGCGCCGATCTGCAATCGGCGTCAGTTCTTCAAAATACCTAGGTCTGGCGTGTGTTGTTCTGCAGGCTGCTGACTGAGCGGCGTTGCGCTAGAAGCGGTCTTTGTAAACGGCGTTTCTGTGCCGCACTGAACACATTTCGCTACCGGCCGTCCGACACTGTCGTGAAAAATCTTAAAGGCGCTGGTATAGCACTTAGGGCATGCGGAAATCATGTTTCCCTCCCGCGGCGTGGCGGTCGCGCTCCCTTTGCGAGGAATAATCCCTAACACGATTGATGTTACGAAAATTAATTCCGCCGTTCGATTTGGGCGTCAAGAGCCTTCGCGGTTTTCTTTGTGCGGTTTCGTACAAGTACCCGAATTTCATCGAGTGCGATGTTCAGTTCGGAGTATTGTTGGCGGGTCAAGGCGTCGGCATAACGGTGACGAGACGAACGTCATGCCGAAACTTTCAGCGAAGTTGTCCAATGATCCAAGGGACAAGATCCAAGCTTGACTGAATCAATGCTGGAGGCGTTCTGACGCCATCTCCGGAACGGGATTACTTCAATGCGTGTGCACGTTGGTGGAAAACCCTGACTTTAGAGCAGCAGGAATCAAGTGTTGCCGTTGTCGACGCGTATCGACTTGCGCACTGGAAGGCCGCTGAGCGGAAGGCCTCAACCTTACCGGCAGCACCCAAGTGGCCGTTATGATACCGGCTCCGTAACCGCCGCATCGTTGTTCTTCGGCGAATTGATCCGAGTGCTGACCTTGTAGGCCCCCATCTTCTTGGCCGGGTTTGATTGCAGCATCGCCAGCGCTATGGCCGTTTCAGCCACCGTAGACGTATCGCGCCGCTCGGTAGACTATTCCTGACTGCAATAAGAATCCATGCTCGGCACGCTCGGCTGACCTATTCAGTCTGTTCGTCGAGAGCTACCCTGCCAGTCATGCTCCCCGAACAGGACATCTGGCGGTCGGCCGCCGCAATGATCAAACGGTATGGTTCGGATGCGCAGCTTGAGGCTGTGACGCGAGCTGAAGATCTGCAATCCCTTGGGGACATAGAAGGCGCAGCAACGTGGATTCGCGTAATCGCGGTGCTGAGACGAATCCAGGCGGTGAAGCCTCATGAAGGAGAGAACCAGCACTAGGCGCGGCTGCCATGTCGCGCGGTAACGGGCTTGACCTAGACTCCCGGGCCCGGCCTGCGGTATGCAAGCTTCTGAATACGGTGCGGCTGGGAGACGGCGCGCCATCATATGGCGCCAAGGCAGGTCAGGGATTGTGAAGTTGCGTCAACGCAATCCCTGGCCATACCTAGTGGCGATCAACTGGGCAGGAGTCGCCTTGCCGGCAATGCCAACCGGCAGCTCCAATTCACCAGAATTCCATTGATCAACCGTTAACCACGAAACGAGGGGCCGCCACCGGTGAGGGCTACCTCGATACCCCTGCCTACACATAGCCTACACGACATCACAAAGGCGATCTGAGCGACCGACGAAATTCACTGTAATTTATTGATTTTATTGGTGCCCGCTGCCGGACTCGAACCGGCATGGCCGTTGCCAGCCAAGGGATTTTAAGGCCCTTGCATTTGATGACTCGTGGATCTCGCACGAGGACCCGCTTAGTCCGCTTTGGGTCATAAGCGGCCGTTCATCGCAGGTGCTTGAAGCGTCTGCTCATTGCCCGCAAGCCGTCATGGACGAGCTTACTTGCGTCCTTTCAAGCGTACCACGCTTGCCGCCGGCTTGCCTTTCATTGCGGCATCAATCGTGCCGGAAATTCGATTGGCGGCGGCGCGCACCGGGTCATCTTGCAGATGTGCATAACGCTGAGTCGCTTGGTATCTCGGTGACCCAATAGGGCACCGATGACCAGAAGGCTAGTGCCGCCGCTTGCACCAACGCTGGCGAAGGCATGGCGAAGATCATGCAGGCGCACATCATTGAGGCCAGCGCGCCTCTTGATGCGGTCCCAAGCCTTTGGCAACCCGACGAAGTGCATGTTCTTCTTTTCGCCGGGCAATAGGTACGGGTTTCCCTTCACTTGCGGCAATTCTGCGATGACAGCCAATGCTGGCGCACCAAGCGGGACGAGCTTTTGGCCCGTCTTGCTGTCGGGTAAATGCAGATAGCCGTGTTCCGCATCCACCCACTCTCGCCGGGCAGCGAGGATCTCCGACTTGCGGCAACCAGTTAGAATCAAGAGGCGTACCGCCGCCGTGGCGGTCGCATTCTCACCATCTCGATCCGCCGTGGCCAGTGCTTCCCCCAGCTTTGCCAATTCCGCCGCCGACAAATAGCGTTTGCTGGACCGGTCCTTGTACCGGGTGACGCCCCGGACGGGATTGTCGTGCCGCATACCCTTCTCGGCGGCATAGGCGAAGATGCCACCAAGAAGGCCAACCGTTCGGGTCGCGGCACCCTCGCCACCCTCGACAACGGCTCGGCCACGTGGCCCCGTTTTTACATCCGCTGCCGTCTTTCCGGCGGCCATGTCGGCAAGGAAACTCTCCACATCCTGCTCGAGTAAGCAGCTACCGGCATCCGACCCAGAAGCGGCTTGATATGTCGTTCGATGCGGCCGGCGTCTGTGGCCAAAGCTCGAAGCCTTTTTCGGCTGTCCGGTTTTCCGCAAAATGCGCGTCGGCGCCTCGGCAAGGTACAGATCGCATAGCTCCCTGACGCTGCCTGCAGCCTTTGTCTGCGCCCGCTTGGCGGCAGGGTCACTCCGCTCAGCGACTTGGCCGAGCAACCGCCGGGCTTCCTTTCGTGCCCCCTCTACGGTCCAAGGCGAGCCATGCGGGCCGATCACGTACCATCGCTGCCGGCCGCCAATACGGTACTTGAGCATATAAATGCGGTCGCGCCGCTGGCGCCGCACGCCGAAGCCTTTCCCACGCCGCCATCACCGCCGTCCCAAGCCGTTTCACCCGACCTTAGAGCATCAACCGTACGCTTTGTGAGTCGCCTGGTTCCGCCGCCATAGCCGCCCCCAATTGTTGCCAATATCTCTAGCAACCATGTAGCAACCACGGCACGGCGTATCAAGGGCAGATCGAGGCGGGACGCTGGTGGCGATCCATCGATGTTTTTCTCGATTCTGTCGGCTTAAGGCGTTTGCTGGCGGGATAGAGCGCTGCCCTCCGAAGGCAGAGGTCGTGAGTTCGAATCTCGCCGGGTGCGCCAATCAAGACAACAACTTAGCAAATTGCGCTGAACACGATCCGTTCCGCCAGTCCGCAGAATGTCCGCAAAATGGCGTGCCTGCCGACAGCAACGTTACCGGAACGGCACTGCTGCAAGCGGCCGCTTGATCATGCCCGCGCCGCCAGAACACCCGGACGGATCGGTGGTGCCATTCACCCCTAGGGAGCAACAAGGTGGCGGCGAAGCCCTCCGCAAAGAATCAGTCGAAGAGCGTGCCGGCAAGTGTCCAGTCACCGTGCTCGGCCACAACGCCGGGACCTACTACTTCCTCTCCCCCGAGGGGCAGCTGCGGGAGGTCAAGGCAAGTCGCATGGACAAGCGCCACTTACGGTCCGTCTTTGGAACCGACATAAGCTGGTTATGGGCTGCCTGGCCGCGCACGAACCCTGCCGGGACCGTCATTGGCTGGAATGAGGATGCAGCGTCGGAGTGGTTGATCGGCCGGGCGCATGTCGCAGGAATGTTCGACCCCGAACGCAAGATTAGGGGAACTGGTGTATGGCGCGGAGAGCCGCGCGCCGGTAGCGATGTGTTGGTTGTTCATTGCGGCGAGGCTGTTCTCATCGACGGTGAATGGCGTGGCGCTGGCATCCTGCACAATGGATTTATCTATCCAGCCTATCCGTCAGAGACGCGCCCGGCCGAACAGCCGGCGACCGCCAGTCAGATGCGCGAGTTGTTGGAACTCTATGAAAGCTGGTTCTGGCGTTCTCCCGCCCATGCTCCGCGGCTGCTGTTGGGCTTCACAGGCTGCGGCGTCACTACAGGCGCGCTGCGGTGGCGGCCACATATCCAAATTACCGGTGGTCCAGGAACCGGCAAGACAACGCTTGATGATCTCATCAAGCGCCAACTGGGCAGCATCATGCTCGGCGTTTCCGCTCCTACGGAGGCCGGTATCCGGCAATTGCTGAAAGGCTCGGCTCGGCCCGTCATGGTTGACGAGATGGAGCCGGACAACATGGAGCGGGCGCGGCGCGTCATCGAGTTAGCCCGGCTTGGATCTACAAACTCACAGTCGCCCGTGCCGCGCGGTTCGGCCGATGGTCGAGCTACGCAATGGCCGGTTAGAGCATGTTTTCTATTCTCTGCAATCCTGCACCCGAAGTTCAGGCCCCAGGATCTGAGCCGCATATGCGTCCTAGATCTTGATACGCTACCTACGGGCATACGTGATGATGGGCTGCTGCAACAGCAATGGGTGGCGCAGCGCATCGATGAGCTGGGCAAACTTGGACCAGGCCTGCGCCGGCGCATGATCGACGGCTTCGCTAGGTTCGAACGGAACCTGCTGACCTATGAAACTGCAATCGCCAAGTTGGGGGCGCGTGCGCGCGTGGCAAAGCAGCTGGGCACGCTGTTGGCGGCGGCCGATACTCTCTTGATTGACGAGCCTGTATCCATTGAACATGCGGACAAGTTTGTCGCCGATTTCGCTGTGCCGGACCTTACCGGTCATGAAGACGAGGAGGATCACGTCGACTGCCTCACCCAGATTCTGAGTTCGACAATTGATGCCACGTTCTATGATGGCCGCCGAACGCTGACTGTTTCGGAAATGGTTGTGCGTTCGAAAGGCAGCGAAGGCAGCGACTATGATAAGGCGCTGCGTCAGCATGGGCTTGCAATCAAGCCTTACCTGGCCGCTGCGGTTAGCGTGCCTTGCTTGATCGTCGCCAACTCACATCGCGGTCTTGATCGCCTTTTCGAGGGAACCCGATGGGCAGAAGGCGGGTGGCGGCAGGCACTAATGCGAGTGCCGGATGCCTTCCCCGGCGGGCCGTGTTCTTTTGCGGGGCTAAAGAAGCGGGGCGTTTGGATTCCGCTACAGTCGTTGCCCATCGAGATGTCCGACGATGAATAGCCGGAACCGGGGCAGCAGCGGTAACGCGGTCACGCTTGTGGTAACGGTAGCAATCATAGGAGCGTTACCGCTAAGTCCCTTCCAAAAAACGCAGAATCGCATTTCTGGGCAAAGGTAACGGCGGTAACGCCCATCTAGATACGTGATGCGCGCGCACACGCGCAATGCATAGGGTGCGTTACCTGCGTTACTACCGTTACTCTTTAATATTCAATATTAAAATCAAGACTATATGGGTAACGGGGACAGTAACGGCGGTAACGGTGTGTCAATCGCCGACTTCCAGTCGCCCATATGGCACAAGTGCACCGCGTGCGCTCGCAAGACATTGAATTGACTCAGCTACAGCAAGACAATGAGCCAGCGGCAGGCAGGCTGACACGACGAACGGGAGTAACCTAGCCCCCGTGTAGCGCGCCGCATCGTTGTATGCTGACCGATCGACAGTTGGCAGCCCATAGTGGTGGGCAGCGCTGTCATTCTGGATTGCCTATGCCGCAGACCTCGATTCGCGGCCACAACTGGGAGCCGCGATGCTTCTGGCGTACGGCGTACGCTCACAACGCATTGAATTGACTCGGGTCCTTCCAGGAAGGCGGAAAGCAACACGGGGCGGCAGCGCAGTCGAAGCGTACGCTACTATGATTTTTCTAGGACTGAGATTGATTTTGGTGTTGATGATTGAACGCATGTGTCCGCTTTCTGAAGCTAAGCGGAAAAAGCGCATGAGCGATCATCAGTGCCGCTTCTGACCCTTTCCGGACATTTGGCCCGTCGCAATTCGTGCTAGCAGATACCGACCACATCGGCGATGAGGCTGATTGTCAATGCCGCGTCGCGAAGGGCTAATGCTCCCCTATTGCCACCTTCATTTGCTTCACCACGGATAACGGTCATAGGCAGTGATTTCGCACGTTCGAACGTCGCTGGATCACCAATACTCGGGTCGGTGTTCGACACCTTTGTGACATGTCCATCAACCAAGCCTCAACTGCACATAATGGGTAGTGCCGTCGTCCAGTAGCGTCAGGCGCAATGGCCGCTCTGTTATCACCGTCCCATCCAACTGGGCGACGAGTACGCCCTTAGCAACTCCGTCGGGATTTTCCACCATGATCTCGTACCGCGCTGAGCGGTATTGAACCGACATCTCGAAGTTCCGCCAGCCCTTCGGAATGCACGGGTTTAGGTGCAAGAAGGCTCCCTGCATGCGCAGACCCAGGATGCTCTCGATACCGGCCCGCTGCATTAGGCCAGCCGAGGCCGTATACCAGCTCCAGCCGCCACGCCCCACATGGGCAGGTGCAGCGTAGACATCGGCAGCGACGACATAGGGCTCCACCTTGTAGCGGTGCACGTCTGCCGGAGTACGGGCGTGGTTGATGGGGTTGAGAAGCGAGAACAACCCGGCCGCCCTGTCACCCTCGCGCGAGAGCCGCGAACGCCACCACCGACCACAGACCGGCGTGGGTATATTGGCCGCCATTCTCACGGATGCCCGGCGGGTAACCTTTGATGTAACCAGGGTCGAGCGGCGTCTTGTCGAATGGCGGCGCAAACAGCAGCGCAACACCGTCTTTGGGGCGGATCAGCTCCCGTTCGACCGCAGCCATCGCGCGCGCGCCCCGCGCAGAGTCCCCCGCCCCAGAGATCACCGCCCAGGACTGCGCAATAGAATCGATCCGGCACTCTTCGCTCGTCGCCGAACCGAGCGGCGTACCATCGTCGAACCAGCCGCGGCGATACCAATCGCCGTCCCATGCCTCACGCTCCAGTGATGCCTGCAGAGCAGCGCCATGTGCGCGCCACTTCGCGGCGCGTACCGTCTCGCGGCGCGCTTCGGCGAGAGGAACGAAGGCCGCGAGTGTTGCGTAGAGCAGCCAACCCAGCCAAACGCTCTCACCGTGCCCTCTCTCACCAACGCGGTTCATGCTGTCGTTCCAATCGCCGGTACCGATCAAGGGCAGACCATGGCCGCCAAGTGCGAGACTGTGGTCGAGGCCGCGGGCGCAGTGCTCAAACAGAGTGGCCGTCTCGTCTGACACCGTCGGCTGGAAGAAGTTGTCGTGCTCACCCGCCTCCAGCTTCTGGCCCTCTAGAAAGGGGACCGCCTCGTCAAGAACAGTGGCATCGCCAATCACGTCGACGTAATGGGCGACGGTGTAGGCGAGCCAGGCACGGTCGTCGGAGATCCGCGTGCGGACCCCCTGGCCCGAATGGGGCAGCCACCAATGCTGGACGTCGCCTTCGACGAACTGTCGCGCCGCCGCTCGCAGCAAGTGCTCGCGCGTCATTTCGGGGCGCGTGGTAGCGAGCGCCATACCATCCTGTAGCTGATCGCGAAATCCATAGGCGCCGCTCGATTGATAAAACGCAGAGCGGGCCCAGACACGGCAAACGAGCGTCTGGTAGAGAAGCCAGCCATTCAGCATGATGTCCATCGGCCGGTCAGGCGTTCTCACTTGGATTGCACCGAGGACATCGTTCCAATAGTCGGCGACCTCGGCGCGCACGGCGTCGAGATCAGCCGTGCGATACTGCGCGATCAAACTCCGGGCTTCCTCGGCGCTTGCAGCTTCCCCGAGGAAGAAGACGAGTTCGATGGTGCCGTCCGGCGGCAGCGTGACCGCTCGCCCGAAGCACACAGCAGGGATCGAAACCGGCCCCGACATTATTAGAAAGCGGCGCCGGTCCGGCGAGTGCTGCCGGGCTCGCGAGCGTTCCATTGCGGCCTATGAATTCTCGCCGGTCGCCCGTCCACTCTGTCTGGCGTCCGCCGAAATCGGCGAAGGCGATGCGGGACCCGAATGCCGGATTCCATGGATTGCGGGCAAACATTGCACCGGTGTCGGGATCGATCTCCGTCATTACGAATGGGACAGAGGCTGTCCGCGACGGCCCGAGAACCCATTCCACATAGGCGGTCACCGAGAGATGTCGGGTACGGCTCGACGTATTGTGAAACTTCGAGGCGCGAGATCTTGATCGGGTCTTTAATTGGCACGTACTGGAGCAGGTCAGTTCGCAATTCCGTGTGCTACGCGCTCGAACCGGCTGTATCCACGGCCGTGGCGGGCGACATAAGTCGCTGCGTCGTCGCGGATTGGCAGGGCTGTTGGACACCACAGATCACCAGTGTCGTCGTCGCGCAGATAAAACACTTCGCCTGGACGATCGGTGACGGGGTCGTTCGACCAAGGGGTGAGCTGATTTTCGCGACTGCTGACGGACCAAGTGTAGCCGCTGCCCTCGGTCGCGACCTGGAAGCCAAAGGCCGGGTTAGCGACGACGTTGATCCAAGGGGCGGGCGTCGACTGGCCAGGGCCGAGGACCGTCACATATTCTCGCCCGTTGTCGGCAAAGCCGCCCAGGCCGTTAAAAAACTCGAGGTCTGGCAATAGCGGCTTGACCTGTGAATGTGGAGCACGGGAGATTGCGCTTTAGAGACGACCGGACATACGCCTTGCCCTCTCTTACTCGGTCGAGTTGATCGGAGAGGCGACCGCGCTGGCCGACAAGCACCACTCGCGCCACAGACGCTAGAAGGCCGCGTGTCTCCGACGAGATCAGATCGGCCCGAAGAATAAAGACGCCGCCCGGCGGTTCCTTCACTCCGACCTGCGGTCGCGACTGGCTAGTCCGGACCAGGGTCTCAAGTGCGATCTGAAGGCCCTGGACATACGAGGACCCGCGCTCGTTTAGGATTACAAGATCCACCGCGAACTGCTTCACCCGCCAATATTCGTGGGCCTGGAGCAGCTGATGTACGATATCGAGGTCCTCGGTGTCGGCGATGCGCAGGAGCACGATCGGCAGATCTCCGGAGATGCCCTGCGGCCAGAGCCCCGGCTGCCCCCCGCCCCCGCGCCGGATCGTGTCAGAAGACGGGCGCAACGTCGGTGCCGTATAGAGTACGTGTCCCGCCAGGCGCTGGAACAGAGCCGCTTCACCAGCATCGATGCCTAGATGATGCAGCTCCACTTGCGCTTTGGTCCAAGCCAGAGTGGCTGCCCGCTCGAAGGCAGTGATATCCCGATGCTTGTCGATGAGGTCGAGCATTGCAGCGCGGCATGACGCGACCAACGTCCAGAAGGAGATGCGAACGGTTGCGCCGGGTAGAACACGCACGCGGCGGCGTAAGGCAAAGATCGGATCGAGCACTGTGCCGACGGTGTTCGAAAGTGGCCGACCGTCGATCACCGCGATCGGCGTTCTGACTCCGCAGCCACGGCCAAGGAAACGAGCCCTGTCGGTCTCAATCTCCTGCTTTCCTACGGCTTCACCATCGACGACGGTTAGATGAGCGGCCCAAATCTCGGGCTCGTTCGGCGCGCGCCGCCGTCGCGTCGCCAGCACGACGCCAACGTCGGCGAGATACTCGGTCTCGACGAACAGCTTCGAAAAAGCGGGATGAGCGACGTCGGCGGCCTGGGGTGCCAGCACGAGCTCGGCATAGGAGGTGACGTCGATCTCCCGTGTGCTACTGCCGGAGTTCGAGATCGAGACGCGACGGACCTCGCCATCAACTTCCGCTGAGACGAGCACCTCCATTGTCGTGGTCAGCGTCCCGTCACTGCGCGCGAACTCAGCACGGCCTTCATTGAAAGCGACTTCGTATTCGTCGGGCTCTACGCCGCTCGGCTGAAAACCTGCCGACCAAACGTCGCCACTGCGGACGTCTCTGAGGAAGATGTAGGAACCGCAGTCGTCGCATGTGGCATCCTCGCGCCATCTGGTCACTGACAGGTCTTGCCACCGGCTATAGCCCGAGCCGGCGCCTGTGAGCATCACCGCATAGCGTCCGTTCGAGAGCAGATGTGTGGCGGGCGTCGCGCCATGCGCGGTGTTGAACCGCCGGCCGCCGGGCGAGCTCGATTTCGCGGACCTTGGCAGCCAACTTCACCTCGGCGGCCCAGGGCTGTACCATCGACAGATCACGCGGCGTGCGCTCTTGCAGGAGTAATTCCGTTGCCTGGACGATAGGTTCGGCATGGAACCGCGCCCGCATCGCGCCATCCAGTAACCCATTGGCGATGGCGACGATCGTCATGCCCTGATGGTGCGCCATGAACGCACGCACGATCGCGAGGTTATTTCCCTCTGGAACCCGGGTAGGTGTGTAGTCCAGAGCCTCATAAAAGCCGTAGCGGCCGCGAGCGCCAGCATCAGTGAGCCGGACGAAATTGCGCGCTGCGGCATGCGCATCGACCATTGTCGCAAGCGCGGTCGAATAGGGCGAGACAACGGCGTTTTCTCCGAGCCCCCGCTGTAAGCCCGAGACCCGGAATGCCGAAGTTTGAATACTGGTAGGTAAATTCCAGATCACGGGCGTTATAGGCAGATTCAGATATCCCCCAGGGCAGGCCAAGCATAGCGCCATAGTCGATCTGGCGATGCACGATCAGCCTGTTTGTCCGCGCGATCAGGCTGCCGGTTGGCGCGCGCATGACGAGCGACGGCATCAGATATTCAAACATCGACCCGGACCAAGAAATCAGCGCGGCGCCGTGGGCGACTGCCGTCACGGCGCGGCCTAGGTGGAACCAGTGACGGGCCGGAATGTCACCCTTGGCGATCGCCATGAAGCTTGCGAGCCGCGCCTCGGAGGCGAGGAGATCGTAGCAACTTGGATCCAGCGTACCTTCTGGCACCCTATAGCCGATCGAGAGCAGTTTGCGGTCGCGGTCGAGGAGAAAGCGAAAATCCATTGAGAGCGCCATTCCCCGAGCGGACACTTCGAGGGCGAAGAGGCGTGCCTCCGCTGATGCAGGCGCGTCTGCCGACTGACGCAGATCACGGCGGTGTGTCTCGATCGAATTCCGTGTTGCTTCCGCCCAGAATAGCAGTTCCGCACCCGTGTCATCACCGCGTTCGATTGCAAGCGCGCGCGCGATATCGGCCATTGTCTCGGCCTGAGCAGAAAGCCCCGCAACCCGTTCCGCGATATTGTCCCCGTCCAAGGGCGCTTGTTGTACGTCAGCAGCGAGTAGGGCGTGTGCATCGTCGAACTGGTGCCAGGTTACGGTCTGTGTTCGCCGTCCATCGCGCTGACGGCCCGCCTCTTCGCGGGTAAGCTCGAGCGCATCTCCAATACCGGCAAGACGCCGAGCGTCCGCGAGGGGCAGGTTGCGCCACTGGCGACACGCATTGGCAAGAGCGATCAGGTGCCCGGCCAGGTTCCCGCTGTCAACGGAGGAGACATACTGTGGATCGAGCGGCCGTAAGTCCTGCGTGTCGTACCAGTTGTAGAAATGGCCGCGAAAGCGCTCGAGACCGCTCATGGTTGCCAATGTTGCTTCCAGCCGCTCGATCGCATCAACGGTTCCGATCCATCCGAAGTCACGGGCGCTCACGACCGATAGAAGATAGAGGCCGATGTTGGTCGGCGACGTCCGATGAGCGACTACCGGCACTGGGTCTTCCTGAAAATTGTCCGGTGGCAACATGTGATGTTCCGGCGTCACGAAGCTCTCGAAAAAACGCCAAGTCCGGCGCGCGATCAGCCGCAAGGCGCGGGCATCGGTGTCCGACATGGCGGGCCCGCCCGCGACCATGGGCGACCGGCTTGCCAAGCGAGCGATCGCTGGCGAAGCGATCCAGAGCGCAGCGAATGCGCCCGCCAGGGGCCATGTCTCATGCCCCAAAAGCAATGCAAGGATTAATGCCACAACTCCGATGGCGACTGCGCCGGCCATTCGACGATAGAAACCGAGAAGGTCCAGCCTTGGACCAATTGTCGCTTGGGCCGCTGGGACCCACTCGAGCAGATGACGGTGAGTGACCAACAGTCGGATCAAGGTCCGACCGATCGCATCTCCCATCAGCCACGCCTGGTGAGCGAGAAAAGTGACCAGCAGTGCCGACTGGGTTAGAGCGAGGCGGAAATCCATGCCGAGTGCCCGCAAATAACTGCGCAGGGTGACTCCAGGTCGACTCGGAATGATTGCACTAAAGGCAGGGATCAGAGTGGGTAACGCGATCGTCCAAAGGACAAACACGGTCCACACAGACGCGCCATCGAACGGCAATGCCAATCCGGCCAACAAGGCAAGGATGGCAGCGGGCGCCGACAGCGTCCGTCGCAAATTGTCGAGCATCTTCCAGCGGCCGATCGCTGGTATGCCAGCCCGTTTCCGACTCCGGTCAGCGAGCGGCCCGTGACCGAATATCCAGGGCAGAAGCTGCCAGTCCCCACGCGCCCACCGGTGGTTACGCAAGGCGGCAACATCATAGCGGGCGGGAAACTCCTCGACGACCTCGACATCGGAGGCGAGACCGGCGCGGGCGAAGACACCTTCGAACAGATCGTGGCTGAGAAGCGTCGAATCCGGTACCCGGCCACTGAGAGCGGACTCGAACGCGTCAATGTCGTAGATGCCCTTGCCGATATAGGAGCCTTCGCCGAACAGGTCTTGGTAAACGTCCGAGACGGCGCCGGCATAGGGGTCAATCCCGCCCTTGCTAGAGAAGGCTCGCTGGAACAGGGAACCATCGTGACCGACGGGTAGTAGCGGCGTGACACGCGGCTGCAAGACGGCATAGCCTTCGACGACGCTGTCAGTCACCGTGTCGAAGCGGGGGCGGTTCAGAGGATGCGCCATCTTGCCGATCAACCGACGCACCGTGTCGCGGGGGAGTTTCGTGTCGGCATCGAGCGTGACGACGTAGCGAACGCCGGTGGGGACCGTGGGCGGCTGCCCATTCGATTGCATGAACGTGGTATCGCTCGCCCCGCGCAGCAACCTATTCAGCTCATGCAGCTTTCCGCGCTTGCGTTCCCAGCCAATCCATTGCCCCTCGCTTTCGGTCCAGACCCGCCGGCGATGAAGAAGCATAAAGCGCTCGCCACCGGGCGCCGGGCCGTGGCGGTGATTGAGCTGCGCAATGCCCTCAACAGCGGCGGCAAACAAGTCCCCATCGCCATCGACGTGTTCGGTTGCGGCATCCCGCCAGTCGGAAAGCAACGCGAAATGGAGGTCGCCTTCCAGGCTCGCGAGGTGGTGGATCTCCAACTGCTCGATCTGATCTTGGATCTCTTCGCGTGATGTGAGGAGAACCGGCACTGCCACAAGCGTGCGCAGATTTGAGGGAACACCATTGCGAAGTTCAAGGCCGGGCAGAAGCGTTGCGCCGAAGCCGCGCGTCACGCCGCTGTTCACCAGCGCGACAGCCGCATCAATGGCGGGGACCGCGCCCAAAGTACCGAACACGCCCAACCATGCCCCGCCAAGCCCTAACGCTGCCAGGACGCACAACGGCAATCCGAGAAGCACGGCGGCCACGGCGGCAATGGCGCTCACATAACCGCCAATGCCGAGCGTCCGGTTTAGACGCCCGAGCCAAGTATGCAATGGCGGCCGGAAGCCGACCACCGCCTCGAATGCACGGCGCCCACCGGCAAGGAGATGATAGCCCGGATCGCCCAGACGATCGTTCTCTGCGCCAACAACAGCTGACTCGGTGCACTTTGCTGCCAGAACGGCGTTGTGCGCAATGTCGAGTTCCGTGCGGTTCGAACCGCGTGCAAGTTCCTCGATGGCATCGCGGTAGAGATTGCGCGTCGGAAAATCCATCTCTGAAAAGCCACTGCCGGCTGCAAGTACTTTGTCCACGGGGCTGATGCGCTCGAACAGCTCCGTCCAATCGACGTCTGAGATCAGGCGCATGCTTGTGATGATGTTGTGCACCGTGACAGTCGCCGCACCCTGCCTCTGATGTTCGCCGTGCACGACTACATCGGTCGTCGTCCCCTGCACTGCCAGACGCTCGTCTAGCCAGGTCAGCGCTGGGATAATTCTGGGATCCTGGTCGTGCAGTCTTTGAACAAGTTGGACTGCAAGCGCTCCCGGAAGTGGCATGCGTTCGCGATCCGCAAACACCACCGCCACCGGTTCTGCAGCATTCCCTCCTAGACCCAGCAAACGGTCGGCAAGGCCATCTGCTTCCCGCCGGGCGGCGCTACTGTCGACGATTCGTGCGGCGATGCGCCTGAGGTTTTCAACGAGCACGATCCGCAGTGTGATCGCAATCGCCCAGAGTTCGCCGATCGTCAGCGGCTGCACCTCCTGGTAAGCATCCATGTAGCGGCACAGCATGGTGGAATCGAAGTGGCTGTCGGTATGAGCGACGAAGGCCCAGGCGACACCGAACACTCGCGGATACCCCACCAGTGGGCCATCGGCCAGCTTCGGAAGCTGCCGGTAGTAGCCAAGTGGCAGATCCAATTGGATCTCGCGAATCTGCCTCTCGACGAGATGATAATTGTCGATTAGCCATTCCGCCGCTGGGGTTATCGCGTGCCCCGCGTCGATCGCCGCGGCGATGGTGCGTTGGGCAGCCAGCAGCACCGCCGCGTTGTCGGTGAGCCGGCTCGCGAGCGGAAGTCCTTTGGTCAGCTTTGGTGTCACCGTCTGCGCAACAGCCAGGCTCCGCGCGTGCTCTTCAAGACGCTCGACGCTGAAGAGTTCTTCCCGAATGGTCTCTCGATTGTCCCAGGGTGACGGCGAGGGCGCGCGTCCCACGGAAAGACGAATAAGCGATGTCAAATGGACCTTTCTGACGCACATCGACTGTATTAGACCGGAAATCTGGATCAGTTGAGTTTGGCGAAACTCGACTGATCATCCGGCGTCGACGGCATTATCTCCCAACGTAACACATGTTTGCGTCCCCGGCTCCCGAGATCCGGCCGTCCCTTCTGCACAGCAGGCAAGAAGCGGCCTTGATGACGTCGGCAGGCGCACACGTTCCTCTGTTACACGAAATCTCTGTTCTATGACACTAACGCATTAAGCAGACGGGAACCCACTTGTGCCCGACGAGTTATTATTGCGAGTAACGGTGCAGGAGCTGATACAAGCAATTTTGCCAAAATCGCCGCTGTGTCTGTCATCAGCAACGTTTTGCCCGTGTTCTTGGTCTCGAACAATGTAGGCAGCCAAATGCGTCCCATCGTCCCGCCTCTACCCTCGTCCCGTTGCAACTGCGGTGGTGAGTTGCGGCTCAAGCGGATTGAGTCAGCCTACGAAAGTCTTCGAGATCAGCCAGTTTATAGCACTGGCAAGCAGGCTGGAGTGTTTGTCTGCACACGCTGTAGCCGAGAACAAAAATTCAAAATCAATGCGACTCCGTATGCGGCTCTAGCGACGCACTGAACGCCAATCGGTCGTATTGCGCGGTCACCGAAATATAGCCGTATTCCGGCGCCCGCCGGGGAAGAAGTAATGGCCGACAAGCTGTAGGGCCGGTATTGCGTGGACAGAGTCAGGCGAGTCTGCCTTTGGTCCCGCATGAGCAATATTGAACAGCGGATAGCCTGCTAACCGCGTACAGCTTCAGCCCTGCCATGAGATCGCGCCGCCGATGATGGCAGCCGACGCCGTTGCGCGGCGCAAGCAGGGAGTTAGGCATCGCGGATGGCTGCACCCAAATCGCGCGCGGCATCGCGTTCAAAATCAGGCTCATCGAAGCGCGTTCGCCGCCCGAAACACTTACCCGAGCGCATTCGACGTGTGCGTCCAACCAGCCCAGCGACCGCGACTGCAGGGCTTAAGCCGGCGGCCGCTGCCTCTGTCCTGCCTATCGGCGCCATTTTCCCGCTTGTGACCAAGAATCAGAGTTCCAACTCGCCCCATCGGCGTTTAATCGCCTGGGTCATCGGACTGCTGGGCACCGTCGTTCTGCTTTGCGCCGGCGCCGTCCTGCTGCTCGTTACAGTCGACCTGCGACCTTGGATCGAGGAATACGGCAGCAACTCGTTCGAGCGCCCGATGACCATCGGCACCTTGCGGATCGGCTGGGGGGATCCCCTGTCTCTCGAGATGCAGGACTTTCGTCTTGCCAACGCATCCTGGGGCAGTTCGCCCGACATGGTTCACATCGAAAGCGTCACGGCGGAGATCGATCCCTGGTCCCTCTTCGGTGGCGCCATCGGGTTCGAGAAGCTGGAAGTCATCAAGCCGGTGATCGTCCTCGAACGCGATGCCGATGGCTTTGGCAACTGGAAAATTGGGAAAAGCGATTTGTCATCGGACCGTTCCGCCAACCGCTCGCAGTTTCCGACGCTGATCGATCTGGCACTGCGCGGCGGCAATGTCAGTTTCCGCACCACCAGTGGCAATTGGCTGCGCGTGGCACTGGACGACCTCAAGATCCACTCCAGTGGCGCCGACGGGCCCGTGACGATCACTCTCGACGGCGCGTACAATGACCTGGCGGCCAAGTTGACGGCCGACGCGCAGTCCTTCGACGCCCTGCGGGACACCTCCCGCCCCTACGGCATCGACTTCTCGATTGCCAATGCCTCCACTTCCATCGAATTCAAGGGCACTCTGCAGGATCCCCTGGATTTCGACGGTGTGCTGGGGTCGCTGGCAATCGACGCGCAGAAGCTGGACGGCCTGCTGCGGATCTTCGGTGCGGAGAGCGGCATCGACCCGCCGGTCCGCTTCGCCGGCGATCTGCAGCGGCAGGACGCCCATTGGCAGTTATCGGCAGTCCAGGGAAAGCTGGGCGGCAGCGCATTCAACGGCGGATTGATATTGGATGAGGCCGCACGCGGTCAACCTGATGACGTCGGTTTCGACCTCACCTTTCCTAAGCTCGACCTGGACCCACTGCTGAAGGGTGAAGATGGCGCCAACGGTGTGAAGATTGCCGATTGGCGCGCGCTTTCGCTGCACGTCGAGGAGAAGCGCGGGACAAGCATCGCCTGGCGTATCACCGCAAAATTGCTGAAATACGGTAAGATGCGGATCGCCGATGTTGGTATCCAGGGCCGGCTCGTCTCCGGCGCAATCGCTCTTGAACAGCTCAAGTTCGCGCTCGCCGGAGGTTCGGTCGACGTATCGGGTTCCGTCGAGAATGCGGTCGGCGGCGGCCAACTGACGATGGGGGCAACATTCTCCGCTGTCGACGCCGCCCAGCTTTCGGGGTTGGCCGGCGGGGAGGCGGGGCAGATTACCGGCCGGCTCGATGGCGGCCTGACTCTCGACATTACCGGAGATACTGTGAAGTCCGCTCTCAAGTCGGGCCGCGGCCACATCGTGCTCGCGGTGACCGAGGCCCATGTCGCCCGCGACCTGATCGAACGGATCTCGACCGATCTGCGCATCCTGTTCCGCACGCAGGAGGACATGGTGCAGTTGACTTGCCTGCTCGGAATTGTCGATCTCCAGAACGGCATCGGCAAAATCTGGCCGTTGCGGCTCCGCACCTCCGATGGCACCATCGTCGGCCAGGGGCAAGTGGATTTTCTGACTCAGCGCCTCGACTTGACCATTCAATCCGTTGCCGCCTCCACCAGCTTTTTCGCGTTGGACGTGCCGGTCGGAATCAGTGGCGAGTTTAGGGATCTGCACGTCCTGCCGGGTGTCGGAGCCGTTGAAGCACCTGATGGCAATGACCCGCTGCACGGCCTGCCGCGACACTTGCGGCGCCTGGCGGAGCGAAACGCTTGCCTGCATGCCGCTGAATGACGTGGTGATCTAACGAAGGCGCAGGGCGTTGCTCATGACCGTGCGATGCAACGGTGCAACAAGGTCGCCCCAAGCGCGGATGCCAATCTCATTGACAGCAATGGCGTGTGAAAGCGTCCTAAAGAACCAGGCCGTCGTAAACTGCGCCTGTATGGCCGCAATAGCAGCCGGCGTGCGACATTGCGCCAAGGCGCCCACGGCGCTAGCGAGCATCACCCTCTCCGTGCCGGTATAACGGATAATTTGCCGTGCAATTTCGCTGGATCGCAGCGCAATGCCGACCGTGGCGTTGCCGATCGCGCTAACCTTCTCCGGCACGATGCGGCTCAACTCCAGATGATCGGCGCGAGCAGGATCACTCAGCGCCGACACGCCCAACGCGCTTCGCCGCGCTACAACCTGACTGGCGGCCATCGCAAGCGCGGCTGATTTCAAGGTTATCCTGCCGGCCGCGGCAAGGCTACGGCGAACGCGCCGGACATCCTGTGAAAGGTGTCTTTTGCTGGTCATGTATATGACCCTGGTTCTTCGCGCACTGCGCAGCCTCACGTCGACTAATATCAATTTCATTGGGATCCGATAACACGGCGCCGGCCCGGGCGCATCGGCCATCTCGCAAGACTGTTAACATGGATCAAGTGAGCGCGCCACTCGCCGTAGCGAAGATTGAGGACAAGAGTGGAAGCTACACAGGGCATTCACGCCGCGAGGATCCAGATCCGAGGCGGGGTTTCGGCGGCCTGCCCGAATTGCAACAATTCGGCTTGCGCGATAGGCGCGAATTCGGTGCGCCGGATGAGCGTGTTGTCCGACAGTAGCCGTGTCAGTTCTTCGCGCGCACGCGAAACCCGGCTCTTGACCGTGCCGACCGCGCAGTCGCAGACGTTGGCCACTTCCTCATAGCTGAGGCCGCTGGCGCCGACGAGCGTCAGGACTTCCCGGTGGCTGTCGCCGAGTTGCGAGAAGGCGCGCCGGAAGTCGCAGAACTCAAGCGCCGATTCCTGGGTCGCGGCGGTTGACTGTCTTTCCTCCGGCGCCTCGTCGAACGGCACATTCCGCCAATGATGCTTGCGGATCTCGTTGTAGTGGCAATTTCGCAGGATGGTGAAAATCCACGCTTTGAAATTGCTTCCCGTAGTGAATTGGTGGGCCGCCGCAAGCGCGCGGACCGTGGCGTCATGCACGAGATCATCGGCCCGGTCGCGGTTGCGTGTCAGCGAGCGCGCGAAGGCACGCAGATGGGGCATGGAGTTGAGCAGGGCCGTATGAAACTCCGGCGATGCATCCATGACAGTCGTCTCAACCATTCATTTCCTCGCTTCCCAATGTTGTAATCGGCTGGCAAGGGCCCAGACCGAATCTTCCAGTAGCGCTGTGCATAACCGAGCGTCGAGGCACGCGCGGTTCATAATTGAACACATGGTTAGCGGCTCGCGCCTATGCCGACGGTGTGTCCTGCCGATGGGAATATACCTGCCGGAGAGTTCTAATTTTGAACATCGCGGGAGCTGCTTGAAGCCTACAGAGGCTTCGACGCATGCAAAATGCGTCCAAGGCCACGCGCGGTCCCCCCATCTCGTTGTGGCCCTCTAACTCTTCCAAAACCCGGCAGCTCGTGCCCCAAACTCGGCTGCCGGGGCTCTTTCCTCTCATGAACGCGAGAGTCATACGCTCTCCAACCGCCGCCCTCTTCGATATCTCAGCGACGGACTGGCGACATCAAGGGCAGTCAAGACGACGAACAGGGATGGAAGAGTGATATCTGCATGTGATGCCCACATTGCGGCCTGTGAGCATTCGAAAGGTGGCGTCGAATGACCGAGGAACGACTCGTGAGTGCGGCCGACGATGGAGTCAGCCCCTATCTGCAGCAGCCGCTCCGGACATTGGAACAGGCAAAACAGGATCGCACACAACAGCAGCGTCAAATCGGCGACCCCGAAACGAAGGCGGGGCAGCCGAAATAGCTGAAGATCAGAGAAAGGAATTTCCTTTCTCGGAAATGAGGAGATCTACGATGAAAACACCAACATGGCTTAAGCCTGCCATCTTAGGCGCCATCGCCGGCGGCATCGTCACGGTGGTCCTGGGCTTCAACCAGGGCGGATGGGTGCTTGGCAGTTCGGCCGAACGGCTCGCTGTTCAGCGGTCGGAGGCCGCCGTGACCGAAGCGCTCATTCCAATCTGCATCAGCCAGTCGAAGTTGGACCCGGATACGACAGCGAAGTTGGCGCAATTCGGCGCCATCGCGTCACCCTATGAGCGCCGGGACTTCGTCATGAAGGCCGGCTGGGCAACGGTGCCCGCCGCAGAAGAGCCGAATAGCAATTTGGCGGGAGCGTGCGCGGAAGTACTCTCAAAGGCGACGCCATCCTGACAACGTTGCCCAGGCCGCCACCGTGGCAGCCTGAGTATGGAGCCGTTCCATTGTAGCAGCGCGAACTGGCGCCAGCGGCTGAGCATGCCAGAAGCATGGTCTGCTACATCAGATTCAGTGCGAGGAGATATTCGATGAAGTTCCGACCATTACAAGACCGTGTCCTGATCCGCAGCGTCGGACAGGAAGACAAGACTGCTGGCGGCATCATTATCCCCGACACGGCGAAGGAAAAGCCGACAGAGGGCGAGGTCATCGCGGTCGGCCCAGGAGCCCGCTCGGAGGACGGCAAGCTTCATCCCTCGGATGTCAAGGTTGGCGACCGGGTGTTATTCGGAAAATGGTCCGGGACCGAGATCAAGCTCGCCGGTGAGGACCTCGTTATCATGAAGGAGTCGGACATCATGGGCATCATCCAGCGTGATGCCGGCTCCAAGCGCAAAGCCGCATAGGGAAGGAATGAATTAACATGGCCGCTAAGGACGTAAGATTTGGCTCAGACGCGCGCGAGCGCATGCTGCGTGGCGTCGATATTCTCGCCAATGCTGTCAAGGTGACCCTCGGCCCCAAGGGTCGGAACGTCGTGCTCGACAAGGCGTATGGCGCGCCGCGCATCACAAAGGATGGCGTGACGGTAGCGAAGGACATCGAACTGCCCGACAAGTTCGAGAACATGGGCGCGCAGATGGTCAAGGAGGTCGCCTCGAAGACCAGCGATCTTGCCGGCGACGGCACCACCACCGCGACGGTATTGGCGCAGGCGATAATCCACGAGGGCGTCAAGGCCGTCGCCGCCGGGATGAACCCAATGGATCTGAAGCGCGGTGTCGACATGGCCGTCGCGGCCGTCATCGCGGACGTCAAGAAGCGCTCCAAAAAAGTGTCGACGAACGCCGAAATTGCGCAAGTCGGAACCATTTCCGCGAATGACGATCGAGAGATCGGCGATATGATCGCACAAGCGATGCAGAAGGTCGGCAACGACGGTGTGATCACCGTCGAGGAGGCGAAGGGCCTACAGACCGAGCTCGACATCGTCGAGGGCATGCAGTTCGACCGCGGCTATCTCTCGCCGTACTTCATCACAAATGCTGAAAAAATGATCGCCGAGCTTGAGGACCCATACATTCTCTTGCACGAGAAGAAGCTTTCCGGCCTCCAGGTGATACTCCCCTTGCTCGAGTCCGTCGTGCAAAGCGGAAAGCCGCTCCTAATCGTGGCCGAGGAAATCGAGGGCGAGGCACTGGCCACGCTCGTGGTCAACAAGCTCCGTGGTGGCCTCAAAGTCGCAGCAGTTAAGGCGCCCGGCTTCGGCGATCGTCGCAAGGCGATGCTCGAGGACATCGCCACCCTAACCGGCGGTCAGGTGATCAGCGAGGACCTCGGCATCAAGCTCGAGAGCGTCACACTCGATATGCTCGGCAAGGCCAAGAAAGTCCACATCGACAAGGACAACACGACGATCATCGACGGTGCCGGCAAAAAAAAGGAAATCCAAGGCCGCGTCGCGCAGATCCGCGCTCAGATCGAGGAAACGACGTCCGACTACGACCGTGAGAAGCTGCAAGAGCGGCTGGCGAAGCTTGCCGGAGGCGTTGCGATCATCCGCGTCGGAGGTGCTACCGAAGTTGAAGTGAAGGAGC
Source organism: uncultured Alphaproteobacteria bacterium (assembly GCA_963851215.1). Lineage (GTDB taxonomy): Bacteria > Pseudomonadota > Alphaproteobacteria > Dongiales > Dongiaceae > DATKFM01. Next base: position 442,767 of record CAWKOG010000014.1, on the reverse strand, counting down.
GCAAGGACCGGGTTGAGGACGCGATGCACGCGACGCGTGCCGCGATTGAGGAAGGCATTGTAGCGGGCGGTGGTGTCGCGCTCCTCTACAGCATTAAAGCACTCGCCAAACTGAAACCCGAAAACAGCGACCAGCAGGTCGGCATCGACATCGTCCGCCGCGCGCTTGCCTACCCCACTCGCCTAATCGCCGAGAACGCCGGTGCGGACGGCTCAGTCGTCATCGGCAAACTTCTGGAGAGGGATGACGTGAATTTTGGCTATGACGCGCAAGCGGGCGCCTATGCCGATATGGTAAAGGCCGGCATCATAGACCCAGCGAAGGTCGTGCGGCTGACATTGCAGGGCGCCGCTTCCGTGGCCGCGCTCCTCATCACCACCGAGGCCATGGTCGGCGAGAAACCAAAGGCCGCAGCGGCGATGCCGGGTGGCGGCATGGGTGATATGGACTTCTAGTCCGCGTGCTCGAAATCGCACCAAAGTCGGACTGCTGCCACGCTAAGCATTCTGGGCACGCAGCCGGCCGACAGCGCCCGTGCCTGATGCCGCCACGCAAAGAAGGCTCAGCGGGAGTATTCTCGTGACTCTCCCAAATGTGTTCTTGCTCTGGCCAATTGACGCAGTCTTGCTGATGCGCTGGCGGGGTCATTACTGGGAACACCGCGCTGCTGATCGTTGACCTGCAGGTCGCCATGTTCGGGGCGGAGAGCGAGCCGCCGATCCACGATGCCCACTGCCGGCTGCAGCGCGCGGCGGCGCATGGGCTTTGATGTTTGTTGATGTGCAAGAAGTATGGCGGCAGGATTATGGCGGGCGTGGGTCGCTTCGAAGTGCCCCTCACCTGATCAATTCCGGGGCAGGCTCTCTGCCCAACTTCGTGGTCGCGACAAACGCTATACGTTTGCGCTGAGGGCTAGGGGATAACAGTGTCGAACGAGCGCAATTGGCGTAGTAATGGCGTTGCAGGAGACATTCATGCCCTTCCCCAATGAACGATCAGAGCGAAGCGCGGCGCGCCCGGCGGGCGACGGCAGTGTGGTCATTATCGCCGGCTATGCGCTGGCACGGCAGTATGCGGCGGCTATCGATCCGTTCTACATAATTTCGCTGATGGATCCCGGCTCCGCCATTGAGATCGCGGGGGGAACCAATCTCCGGGATCATATCCGCATCTTCATTCATGACATCGCGGAGGCAGCTCAACCCGGCTCGACCGACATCGCACCGGGCCGCGAGCATGTGGCGCAGGTTGTGGATTTCGCGCAAGCGTGGGACGGCGACGGGCCGGTGCTGATCCATTGCGCGGCCGGCGTGTCGCGCTCGGCGGCGGCCGGGCTGATCCTGCTAGCGGCGCGGCATCCTGGGCGGGAGCGCGAGATCGCGCAGACGATGCGCCGGCGCGGTCCCTGGGTCGCGCCCAACCGGCGGATGGTGCAGCTGGCGGACGACCTGTTGGCGCGCGGCGGCACGCTGCTGGCGGCGCGCGACGGCATGGGTACCCCGGAGGTTTTCGGCATGCCCGCGGAGATGCTGCGGCTGCCGGGGCGGTTTGCGAGGTAGCAGGGGCGAGGGGATAAAGTATGAAGGAAGAAGAGGGCCGCTCTGAGAAAGCGTGAGCGGTCGCCGGCGCATGGCCGGCGATCGCGCCTGCACAACTCGACCAGCCGTACCGAGCGCTGCACCCTCGGGCCGGCGAACGTGTGGATAGTGCGGGTGCCATCGAGGGCTTCGTCAGCGACCCGGGCTGGAGCGAAACAGAACGGCAACGACTGATCGAGACGATGCGGGCCGCTAGTACCCGCCCTGTGCCAAGCCAGAGGAACTTGCGCAGTTTGCTAAGCCCGTTCGCCAGCTAGAATGCATGAAGATATGAACGATGGACTAACCCACAGCGATAGATGCGAACGATCACCCGCACCAGGTGCGCAGATTGGAATTGGGGGCGCCGTGCCACTCTCAGCATCTTGATCTCGACGATGGCGTTGGCTCGGTTGAAACTCTTTTGGCGCTCTGGGCATCGATAATCGCGGCAGTCAGGCATCATGACGAACAAACCACTCCGTCTGCGCTACGTGTCTTTCTTCACGGCCTTGAGCGCGATGACCCACAATGGTGATTCCAGGCCAGAGTCAGAGAACTTCCTCGAATAATACGGTCCTCGACCACTCAGACTACATTCGAAAAGGCCTCTAGCTTTCGAACAACACGGCTTCGAGAGCCTTCATCTCCTCAAGACAACGGCCGGCGCCGAGGGCTACGCAGGACAGCGGGTCATCGGCGATCGACACCGGCAGCCCGGTCGAATGACGCAGCACGAGGTCCAGGTTGCCGAGCAGTGCGCCGCCGCCGGTAAGCACGATTCCCTTGTCGACGATGTCGGCGGCTAATTCCGGCTCCGTATGCTCGAGTGCGACCTTCACCGCCTCGATGATGGCGATGACCGGCTCAGCGATGCTCTCGGCGATCTGCCGTTCGGTGATGACCAGCTCCTTCGGGACGCCATGCATCAGGTCGCGGCCCTTGATCGCTATGACGCGGCCGTCGCCATCCTCGGGCGGACAAGCGGAGCCGATCTCCTTCTTGATGCGCTCGGCGCTGCCCTCGCCAACGAGCAGATTGTGGTTGCGTCGGAGATAGCCGATGATCGCTTCGTCCATCTTATCGCCGCCGACGCGCACCGAGCGGGCATAGACGATGCCGCCCAATGACAGCACGCCGACCTCGGTGGTACCGCCGCCGATGTCGACGACCATGGAGCCGGTCGGCTCGGTCACCGGCAGGCCGGCACCGATCGCCGCGGCCATCGGCTCCTCGATCAGCCAGACCTTGCGCGCCCCCGCGCTCTCGGCCGATTCGCGTATCGCCCGCCGCTCTACCGGGGTGGAGCCGGACGGCACACAGATGATCATCTGCGGACTGGCTAAGCTCCGCCGCTTGTGCACCTTGCGGATGAAGTGCTTGATCATCTCCTCGGCGACTTCGAAGTCGGCGATGACGCCATCGCGCAACGGGCGGATGGCGGTGATGTTGCCGGGCGTGCGGCCCAGCATCATCTTTGCTTCGTCCCCCACCGCCAGCACCTGCTTGCGTCCCTTGTATTGGGCAATGGCAACCACCGATGGCTCGTTCAACACGATGCCGCGGCCCTTGACGTAGACCAGCGTATTCGCAGTGCCAAGATCGATGGCCATATCGGCCGACAGCATGCCCAGGAGTTTGCCTAGCACTACCCGTCTCCATTGCTTTCAAAAAAAATTGAGCCGCGGTATGGCGCCTACCGTGTTTGCGTCGCAATTGCTGGCAGAAGAGACAAAGGCCGCGGCTAGCCTATTCCCGGCGGCCCATGCAAGCTACCCAGCCTCGAGGCTGATAACGCTTATCGGGGCGCCCGCCATCCCGACCCGCCAGTTGTTCTCCTAATTCGATTCGAGAATACTGGCTGCGATTTAATAATAACTCGTACGCTTGTAGTCCCCCTGACAACATAACAAGAAATTGTCGAGTAATATCGGGGAAAATACTTTTATTTTCCTCTTGTTGGGCCAAGAGAACTGCTTAAATACAGAATGCGCAGGCCATCAGGCTGCGTGATACGGAAGATCCAGCCCTCTGAAGGGCGGACCCTTCGCATGTCGCTCATCTAGAGGAGGTCATGCCATGCGGACATTCGATTTTGCTCCCTTCTACCGTTCGACGGTCGGCTTCGAACGACTGTTCTCCACGCTCGACCAGCTCAGTAGCGTGGATAACTCGGCGTCGAGCTACCCGCCCTACAATATCGTGCGAACCGGCGAGGACACCTATGCCATTTCGCTAGCTGTCGCCGGCTTCACCAATGCTGATATCTCGATCGAAGCGAAGGAAGGCACACTGACCATCCTCGGCCAGAAGTCGTTGACCGAAGAGGAGAAGACCGGCGGTCTGCTCTACCGGGGCATTGCCGCGCGCAACTTCGAGCGCAGCTTCCAGCTCGCCGAGTATGTGGAAGTCAAAGGTGCAAGCCTGGAGAACGGGCTCCTGCATATTGAACTCGCACGTGAGATCCCGGAGGCGATGAAGTCGCGGGTGATTCCGATCGCCAGTTCCCGCCTGGCGCTGGAGATCAAGCCAACCCAGCTCGCTGCCTGACGTTGCAAAGGTTTGACTTTGGGAGCGCCCCGGTTTTCGGGGCGCTTTCATTTTGTCCGAATGCCGCGAGCAGCAGGAACTATGTATTGCCGTGGTTGATGAGTACCGCTTCGCGCATTTTAAGGCCGCCGAGAGGATGGCCGCAAGTCTACCGGCGGCGCCGAAGTATCCATTCTAGAGGCCCAGAGAAACCTCCGGCAGCGTTTCTCAGATACGCGGGCGCTGTAGGTGCTAAGTCAGCGGCACGTTGCTACGTATTCTGTCCAAGTCTTCCAACTCCAACAGCCTCCGCGCGATCCTGCGCTGGATGATGCCCGACTTTTCATAGTTCCAAACCGCCTCGGCTCGATCAAACCGACCATACAACGCAGTCAGTTTGCGCCTGATGGCTGCGATCTGGTCAACAATGCGGCGGTTAGGCATTGCCTGTTTCATGATTCATTAGCCGCTGGCAATATCCGACCGGAGTTACTCAGACCAAACCTACTTTCATAACAGCGGGCAAACCGGCGCCAGCGGCGGCATTGCGGCGAGATTCTCCGCGTTGTCTGGGTGCTCGACGCTATACGCTTGCATCACAGCCAGGCTGACCCAAAGCGGACCTGGATCGTACCCCGCCATGAAGAATGAAAGGTCAGCACGCGAGTCAATAGTCCGAAAAACAACGATGCGGCAGCGATGGAACCGCTATAGGGCAATTCTCCCGCGGGGGAAGTCGCTTTCAATGTCTGTCGTATCCTTCCCCATTTGCCTCCCCAATCCAAGCAGGCGAACCGCTCTTCTATCGAGCCAGTTCAATTGAATCGCCCGCTACCCATCCGAGCCAAAGTTAGGCAGGCCGTTATAATTTGTCTTACACTGCGGACAGAACACGCTTGGCCCTGACCGCTTGGCACGTTCAGTAAGGATCAAGTAGCCGTCCACTTCCAAACATCTGGGACAGAACGGACGCCCAGCAGGCTGGCCGTCACTAGCCGATTTCCGGAAGCGGTAAGGGGCGAGTTCTACGGTATCAGATTCCATCCGCTGAAACTGTTGCTTCAACCTATCTATTTCCTTGTCCTTTGCGGCAAAGCCGACCTCAGCGTCGGCAATGGCGGCCTTGATATCGGATAGCGCAGAATAGATATCTGCGATCTTGAATTTCATCCCTGCATCGCCCAGGGCATCGGCCGCAGTTTTGGCGCCTCTCGCAAGGTGCATGGCGACATCAATCCGTGATGCTGCGGCGGCAATTTCACCGATCATTGCAGGTTCCTCCACGCAGTGGACATTTTCTCACCTGTAACCCCGGTGCCGATGGTTCTGTACCGCAGACCACAGCGGGTGTTCGACAGCGCCGCTCGGTGGACTATTTCTGTACTCCGGATCGATAGCAGATGCTGCCGGAGGCTTGCATGTTTGAATTGTAGTAGTCGATGCATCTAGCAACGTCGCCGCCGGATGATTGCCAGAACGTGACTACTGCTTGGCGGCCGTCGGGCCAACTCAAGCCGGTCGTATCCAGGAATTGCCAACCGGTCCGCGCTAGGCTCGCGGATTCAGCCTGTGCGTCAAGTATCCAGGTCGACTCTCCGGCGCTTGCTGAGCCGGTGGTTGCAAGAAGTATTACGAATCCAACTGCCCGAATAGCGCCGGCCATGGTGTGCCTACAATTTATACGCATCAAGCTTTCCGCAATTGCGGCACCCACTCAGCAAGCCACCGCCAGCGAAACAGATCCGCGTCCGCAGTCGTCATGAAATAAAACCGGGCGCAATCGACGGCTATTTGGACCTCTCCCACCTTCATATCAGCGGACACACCGGCGCCGGAGGAAGTGCAGCTGCAGTCGCCGAGGCTCCCGCATCGTCCCCTCGGTCGAAAGCCCTACGCGCGGTTTTCGTTGTCATCTTGTCACCGGCGGATAGATTTGTGAACCAACGCTTGAGGGCGTCGCGATAGTTGGTCTGGAAAACTTCATCCGAAGACGGCCATTCGTGATAGAGCGCCGCATGCAGCTTATGCAGGGTGTTGTTGGATAACTCAGTTGCCACGGCAGTCTCCTGACTTTGAATTTGCGATAGAGCTAGCGGTGCGCCAGCTGGGAGTCTGTTCAAAAGTGGATAGTCGGCCTAGGATCGCCGCGGCCCCAGCATCCCATTCGAGCTGGCCTCATGGATCAGGATCGCCACCATCCGGGACATCCCCGGGCCGGCCTCGGGATGGCGCTCGCAGTAGACGCGCTTGGCTTCGGCTCGCGCCTGAAACTCTCCCTTGCCGGTTTCCCGGGCATGGCGATAGGCGGCAGCGACGGCGGCAAGTTCCGAATCCATGGCCAAGGTTGGCATGGCGGCCGGACCGCTGGCAAGAAAAGGCCCCGACCTCACGGCCGAGGCAAAGTGCAGTGAGTATGAGCGACATTGCGGGGTCTCATACCTAGCCGAAGATCTAACAGGTGCATCGGCCGAGAGTTTGTACAAAATTGCACATCCGGCTAAGAACGCGGCGGCCAGAGCAGGCCGGCCACATTCGCCAGATGAATCATTTGCCGACAAAGCCGGACAACTCTGGCCTGGGGATGACCCGATTCTTGGGTTTGCCGTCATGGTTGTCGCCGTGCTGGCATTGTTCGGCCTGAGCCAATCACAGATTCGAGTTGCCTCGAGAACTATGCAGAACGCGAGGAGTATATTTTGTATGACACGGCGCAAGTCGCCGCCTTTGCCCCATGTTTAAGCTGAAGAAAGACGTGCGCTGCAGCAAATGAGCGATGGCGGCCTATGGTATTACCACGATTTCCGCGATGTTCGATTTACCTGCGATGGATGCGAATGGATTCTCCACCATGACGGCAAATGGCGATGGAGCGATGAGCGCATCACTCAAGATCCGTAGATAGAGCGGTTGAATCGAATTAGGCGACGCGCCAGCGCGGCAACCCGCGAACGGTCCTAGTCGTGAACAATCACGTTGAGAAGCGACGTGTGGACCTTCAAAGTGCCGTTGTATTCGATGAAGCCGAGCTTGCGGAACTTGTTCATGAAGAAGTTGACGCGGGACCGGGTCGTACCCACCTTTGCCGCCAATATCTCCTGATTGATCGGAGCTATGACGGTCTCCAGCTTCGCGTCCTTGCCAAAATTGGCAAGCATTAGGAGAACGCGCGCCAGGCGCTTCTCGCTTGAATTGAACAGCTGATCGACCAGATCCGCTTCGATCTGGGCATTGTGGGACAGCAGGAATGCCATGAACACCTGAGAGAATTTCGGATCGTCCCGAAGCGCGCGTATCATCGTATTCTTCTCAATCCTGACCATCGCACACTCTGTCATCGCGCTTGCTGTCGCCAGGTGCAAAGACTGCCCGGCCATGCATCCCTCGCCGAAGAACTGTCCCGGCTCCAGCATGGCAACGACTCGTTCCTTGCCTTCCTCCGAGACAACGGTGATTTGGACCTTGCCCTGCTCAATATAGAAAACCGCATCGGCGGCCTCCCCCTGGCGGAAGATCGGTTGCTCGCGTTGGTATTTTGCGTCGGTTTTTCCGGGCCCAACGGATGCAAGGAAGGATTGGGCATCGATTTGTTGAAATTTCTCACGTGCCATCGTCTGAGTTCCACATCACAGGCGAGTCGCCCATATTATACTATGGGTTCGACGAAATGGGTGCGTCTCGTTAAGCAAGAAAATCAGGGGGTTGGTCAATGAGCCGCGCGCTTGCCGGGGTTACGGGTGCGAGCCCTGGCGGCGGTCGCTATTGAATCATCGGCGCGACCGCTAGATCACTTCTATCTCTTGTGAGGCGCCCACTTTCGCCAGCATCTCGCGATGCGTCCCGCCTTGCCACGCGGTGTTCGATACCTTTACGAAATCGTCATGGCCGCATTTCTCGCAATGCAAATTGAACGCGAGAGTGAACCCATATTTCGCCTTACTCTTGGTAGAATTCGTTGTACTCGTTCTCACGCTGTGGAGTGTGGATTTTGTACTCCAAGATTCTCATGGCGTAGTCGTCGGGACACTTCGGACAAAAGAAATAGAAATAGTCGGTCTCGCCTGTCGCTCCTTTAAGCTTGCCGCCCTGCATGTCACTAGAACCGTGGTAAGGCAGCCCATCATTGAATGATTGCATCTGGTCGTACTCCAAGTCACCGCTGTATTTGCGCAAGCTGATCCTAAACGGATCGCTACTCAGACGCAGACATAAACCACGCGAATTAGGAGAAGTCCAATTGATGGGCTCATAGCGTGTGCCGCGAGTAGCGCCGCTCATGCCCGAGCCAGCGGCTCCAATCATCAAACACCGGCAGTTAGATCATCGGCGTTCATTCACGCAGTCATGTGTGCAGTATTGCCTCGCCGCTTCCTCAAGGAACGGAATGGCTTTCGCATAGTCCTCAGGCGTGGTGCGGCGATAGTGCTCCCAGTCGCGCAGCAACGCGTCGTAGGCCGCCGGTGGCTGTCTCGTGCTGGTTCAGAGCTAGCTGCTCCACATTGGTCAGGCGCAGCGCCAGGGCATCGACGATGGCGTTGGTGACCTTGTCCTGGAGCGCGAAGATGTCGGCGATCGAGCCGTCGTAGCTATCAATCCACACATGGCCGCCGCTAAGGGCATCGATAAGCCGGGCGTTGATCCGAGCCTCATCGCCGCCCCGCCGCACGCTTCCTTCGAGGATGTAGCGCACCCTAGCTCCTCCGCGATTTGCGCCGCCTTGCCCTTGTAGGTGAAGGCGGTGTTGCGGGAGATCACGAAGATGCCGGCCAGGCGCGACAAGTCGGTTTGTCAGATCCTCAATGATGACGTCGGCGAAGTCATTTCCAAATTCTCAACCGGCCTGCGCATGGGCGCCAACTACTCCTATTGCCGCAGCGTCCGCTCGCTGATGAAGAACGTCATGCTGGCTACGGAGTGACCGGCAGGAACTAACCGAAAGACCGGGGACAGGCTTCGCCGCAACACGGGGTGCCCGTCCCCATTTTGCTGACAAAAGGCAATGCTCCGTCGAACCGGTTAATTTCCCACCGAAGGGCTCAGTTCCGCCGCACCTGCCAGGCGAGGTACGCGATGGCAGCGCCTACGCTGATCAATTGAATTCCGAGCAGGAGCCCGATCAGCCATAGCGCCGTTACGGGAAGGCTGGCCCACAATATCGCCGAAAGAAGCATTCCCACGAGGCCGCTTGCCAGGACCCAGCCCCAGTTGGGGAAAGGCCTGATGGTCAACGCGAACACGACCTTCGAGATGCCCTCGATCATGAAGAAGACGATCAGAAGCAGGGTAATCGTCAGGAGTCCCTGCGCCGGGTCACGCAGAAACAGGAACCCGACGAGCACGGCGAGAATGACGGAAATGAGCTGCAGCCAGAAATGCGGCACATGGCCGGCGCCGATCAGGCTGATGCCCTGCAGGACGCCGCTGGCGATCAGCAGCCACCCCAGCAGCACGACCACGGCAACCGAAGAAACCACGGGATAGATCACCGCCAAAACGCCGGCCACGACCAGCAGCACGCCTTGGATCAGGTACCAAAGCGAATACCGCTTCACCGTTTCCCGCATGGCGTCGCGAAAGACTTCCGCCGCCGCATGCAATGAGATCGACATGGCTTCACTCCTCCAGCTCAGCTTTCAAATGGTTTGAATTGCCGGCCTACCGTGCAGCTTTGCTATCGCGCATGCTAGGCCTGCCTGCCCCTGTTGACAATTTTGCAGCAGGCACGGAAGCGCTGCAAAAACGAGGTTTGTGTGCAGTTGTGAACTTCGCGGCGCCGCCCGTGCCACTACCATTGCGGCTATATCCAGAAGTTCCAGATCAGAGTAGGTGGAGGCATCCAGGCTGTCCCTGGTCACATATGCCCTTCGAAAGGGTACTCCGGTGAGCGTTTTCCCGACCCAATTTTGGTGGCTCGCGGTTTCGTTGGCGGCAACAATGCTGTTGCCCGGCTGCGGCACTAACGTTCTGTACATTTTGTCCGAGGAAAGCCGGCTTCTATTGGAGGCCGATCCGATGGTCCGGTCCTCCGAGGAACTCGCGAACGGTCTCGAAGTGCCTGTTTACGCCGCCGAGGAAGTCAAGGACCAAGCCTGTGAATTCCTCCATGCGGCGGTGCGCGATCGCTTGCAAAGGGAGCCCGGATTTGGGGAACAGTTCATTTCCGATCTTTCTTCAGCGGTGATTCTGATCTTCCCGATCCCGCAGGTGGAACGCTGCGCCGAGGCCCTGGCGGCCTATGGCGGCGCCGTTACCGCGCTATCCCGCAAAATCGACAATTCTGCAGCCAATGCCTTGGCCGAGACCGATAGCAATATCGACTGACGCCACGCTTCACGGTTCCGGATCGGCGGATCCTATCGGCGCCCTTGGCGCCAGGATCAGGCAACGGCGAGTTGCATGCACTCTCGGCGGCCAGGTGCTCGACCGCTGCGATGTTGGAGGCTGACTATGGTAGGCGTGTGAACCGGCAGGGGAACTCGGCATCCCAGGCAGGTGATTATCGTCCGGCCTGCTGAGTTGGTGGTTAGTTTGAATGCATTGCGATAGCAGTGCTGACAGACAAAACTCATGACGGCCTCCTCTTCGAATTCAAACAAGGGCAGCGCATTACGAGCTGCCGATGCAGGCTGCTCATCCGGCCGTGGGGCGATCGCCGCCGCTCTTCTTGCTGATGCGCTTCGGCTGAGCGGCTTGTCTGGCGCTCTGGTCTTCAGCCTCCTTTGCCAGGCGGAGGGATTTAAGGCGGGCGATCTTTGCTGTTTCGGCATCCCATCGGTTCTGCTGATACAATCGGACCTCTGTATCGAGCCGCTCGCGCTTGTTGTTTCTGTTTTCGGGCAGTGCCTGCGATTCTTCACTCATCGCTTGCTCCCGGGCGCCTTGAGAAACTCGTGTCTAGTACCAGCGTCCGCGGCCGTACCAGCCGCCGCCCAACAGAAGGACGACGAACAATATGATCAGTATCGTGGTGGTAGACATGTTTGGCTCCTATGAATCGGCCGCGAGGTGGACTATGCCTCCATCATCGGCGTGGATTCGATTGGCTGGACCGTACATATAGGCAATCGGCAAGTTGGGCGCTGTTCAATATCGAACAGATTCGCCCGCGGTATTGAGTGCATCCTCGCAATTGTGAGGATGCGCCATGTTGCTAGCCGAGCCCTCTTTGCTAGCGCCTCTCACCGACGGCGTGTCGCATTTTCTCATTTGATCCTTGACTGAGCCCCGTGCGAACGGGGCTCTTTTTTGTCGGGGCCGCATGGCGACCTACTATTTTCGGTAAGCTCAAGCGGCGCCGCTGATCGGCGCTGAAGCCAGGCGCTGCGCGCTGACGAAAAATGCTTTGTCGAGATTCTTCGAAGCATCCACTGGAAACCTGTTACGGTTTCTCCGGGAGCTGGGCCATAGCGACGTGGAGACGATCATGATCTGCACCCAGCTTCTCGCTAGCGGTCCGACCGGGAGTGCAGCACGAATCGCGAGGGAGAACGTGCCATGGAGACGCCGACTCTTGTCGACTTGAAGGATGGGCGGAGGCTTGAGGTTCGGACAGCGGGGCCGGAAAACGGTGAAATTCTCCTCTTTCATAATGGGACGCCTTGCGCGGGGCTGCCCTTCAGGCCGTGGGTGGAGTTAGCGGCGGCAAGGGGGTTGCGTACGGTCATGTACTCTCGGCCCGGGTACGGCTTGTCGACGGCCAATCCCGGCCGGAAAATCGTCGACGCAGCTTTGGATGCGGTGGTGGTCATCGATGCGGTAGGCGCCACGACATTCCGGACGATCGGCTGGTCCGGCGGCGCGCCGCACGCGCTCGCATGCGCCGCGACGCTGCCGGATCGGTGTTTGGCAACGGTTGCGGTCGCCGGGCTCGCGCCCTACCCGGCAGATGGAATTGATTGGTTCGCCGGCATGGCCGACGAGAATGTGGCAGAGTTCAGCCTCGCCATTCGGGGCGAGGGCGCGTTAGCGCCATTTCTCGCAGCGTCCGGCGACGCCCTCGCCACCGTCCAGCCCGCGAATCTTGCCGAATCGTTCGGCGGGCTCCTGTCCAAGGTCGACAAGGCTCAGGTGACAGGCAAATTCGCCGAATGGTTGGCAGAGACCTTCCGCGTAGGGGCGGCGCACGGCATCGCAGGAGTCCGGGACGACGATCTCGCATTCACGAGCGATTGGGGCTTCCAGGTGGCCGACGCACGTTCCGTCGTCGTCTGGCATGGAGCGCAAGACCATATGGTGCCCTCCACCCATGGCCGCTGGCTTGCCGATCATATCCCAGGCGCCCGTTACCGACTGCTCAACGACGAAGGGCACATGTCCATAATCGGATTGTTCGATCGAATCCTCGATGATTTGCTAGACCCCGCATTCGGACCCGATCACCAAGTTGCGAGATCCTCCGTATAACCTTGAGATAGTGAAAGCCCGGCCGGCTAGGTGCTCGACCGGGCTCGCCTACGACCGCTTAGTGCTTTGTCGCGTGAATGATTATTGAACCAGCAGATACCTTTGGTGCATCGACGCTGATGTTAGCGGCGTTCTTCGCTATCCAATCCTTTGCCACTCGGACGCTTTCTTCAGCGCCAGCCTTGTCTTGGCAAACGGTCATCGACATCCCGCCCTCACCGTCGCTGCTACGCGCTAGTGTGTAGCTCTCAAATCCTTTGACCGCGCGCATGAGTGTTTCCACGTCTGTCTTACGCTGCTCCAACAACGCCAGTAGTTCTTTCGAACCCTTTCCAGTGTAGGTTCTGACGACGACATCCATAGTGATATCCTTTTCAACTGAGTGCGTTCGTATCCCGAACGCGGGGACTGCAGACCTGTCTTCCTGACTTGGTGAACCCATCGACCTCTTACGAGGTATCAATTGCCTGGCCTCTCAGGGAATCGGACAGATTGTCGAGGCTCGGCCGAGTTTTCGCGGAAGGGTGTCAAGCCGTTCCCATGAACCTGAATGGGTTTCGGCCCCAGACTAGGAGGTCGCCTCCGTATGGCGCTGCCGCGACTCCAATCCCTCGTTTGCGAGGCTGATCATCATCGCCGATAGCTTGGTGACTTCCGCCAGATATCCCGCTGTTGCCTTTTCGGCGAAGCGCCGTTGGCATTCGAAAGCGTCCTGGGCATTGCTGCAGCTGGCGAGTGCCGACCACGCGGCCATGTCTTCCTGTAGACGACTTTGTGTGAACTGCGCGATTTCCTGCGAAAGCCCATTCATCCCATTGAGCCAGCGTGCGAACGCGCGCTGGTTGGTCGCAAACAGGAAATCGCAGCCTGGTGTCCAGCCGCTTGTCGGCGTCGTTTCTTTTGCGAGCCGCGTGTGCTTGGCATGACGTGTCATGTCTGCCCCTCCATCTTGAGCGTGAGCCATTTGGTTTCCGAAGTCGGCGGACCGACCTGACCTTACTCTTGCGGTGGTCAGTTCAAGCGGGGACGTGCGCTATGCTGCATCGCCTGGTAAATGAACCGAGCGCCATCCCAGATTTCCATCGCGGGATACTCGGTATCGGCAAGCAGCTCATCGGCACGTGCGCGTGCCATACTGTCCGTCTCGCACTCGACGAAGCGATCTGCCGCAACGTGATTGTTCACATCAAGGAAGTAACAGCGATAGCTGGACATGGCCGCTCCATCGGGCGCGGCGTGCCCCCCGACAGGCGGCGCAGCTTTTCGCAATGTGATTCGAGAATATTTTCACACAAGGCACTCTTATTGACCGCATGTCGAGACAATTCGGCATACGCCTCGCCGATATCACCCGTTGGAGGCATTCAGCCCATGCCAAGAGCACCGCGCTAGCACCGTCCCTGACAATCTGCCGCTCAATGAACAGGCCGGCTTGCTGGGCGCCGCGCGACTTATCCGCGCGCTACTCGATTGCATCGTATATCATATGTCCGCACTCTGATCTTGATTGGTGACAAAACGGTTTATGTCTCCTTCTGGCACTCAGCGGTCGGTCCCGTGCCGTTTGAAGCCGACTGCTATTGGGGGCGAAGCCGACGTAAGACGGGGCCACCCGAGACGGCGGCTTTTGACCCATACCGGAAGTCCGGCGCGATAAACCTCCCGATGGGACGATCATAGCGTTCGTCTCCTATTGCGCCCCGGTCGGCGTCGGTCGGCTGCCCGCCTGGCTGGACTCGGCGCGTAGGCGGCTCGGTTGGAGCAGGTCGTAGCGGAGCTGCATGCCCAACACGGCCTCGAGCTGACGCGCATAGTTGCCCTCGCCGCGGCGGTGGCGCGCCAGCAGCTCATGCACGGCCGCGGGCTCGAACAGTCCCTTGCGCCGCAGCGCGCCCTCGTTCATCTGCGCCGCGGCGAAGTCTGGCAGGCGGTCCCTGCGCCACCAGCTCGAGCCGGGCGACGTGAAGGGCCGCTTGCGGCGATCGAGAATAGACTTAGGCAAGATGCCGCGCAGGGCCCGCCGCAGGATGAATTTCTCGGTCCTGCCATGCAACTTCAGGCCGACCGGAATGCGCGCGCAGAACTCGGCCAGCTCGTGGTCAAGGAAAGGCACGCGGACTTCCAGGCCGTGGGCCATGGAGGCGCGATCGAGCGCTGAGTTGATAAAATCGGGCAGGCGGACGGTCTGCTCCAGATACTGCTGCTGCTGAAACGTCTGCCAGCTCTCAAACTCGGTCGGCGGCGGAATCGGCGGCGCATTCTCGTCGCTGTCGGCGAGCGCGGCGCGCATTACGGGAGACAACAGCTCGAGGCGCTGAGACGACGGAACTCCATGCAGCGCGGCATACCGCCGCATGTCCATGACCGGCGGCAGCAAGATGAGCTCTTGCACGTGCGTTCGCCGCAGCCGTCCGTGCAGACGCTGGCCGAAATGCACGACCAACCGCCGCAGCCACAGAGGCAGGCGCGATAGTGGCTGCACCGTCCGCTGTCGCCGGAAATGGGAATAGCCGCCAAAGAGCTCGTCCGATCCTTCGCCGTTCACGACCACTTTGACTTGTCGTGCCGCGGCCTCGGCCAACATGAAGCGTGGGATTACGACCGCGCCGGGCTCTTCGCAGTACCAAAGTGCCTTTTCGAACAGCTCGAAGCTGTCGTCGCGGCACATGATCAGCTCGTTTCGCAGGTTGTAGTCGCCGTAGCGGTCCAGCGTCGGGTAGAGGCGGGACTCGTCCACAGAAGGGTCCTCGAAACCAATGGTGAAACTGTGGATCGGCTGCTCGCTCAGCCGGCCGGCGAGCGCCGCCACCGCGCTCGAATCGATGCCGGGGCTGAGCCAGGACCCGACCGGCACGTCGCTGCGCATGTGCAGTCGCACTGCTTCGCGCAGCTTTTCCAGCAGGCCCTCGGCCCAGTCGTCGGCGCTCAACCGCTCGGACTGTTCGTCAGATCGGGGAAAGCGCGGGGTCCAATAGCGGTGCAACGACTCCCGGCCATCTTGGTAGAGCAGATATTCCCCGGACAGGAGCCGCCGCACGCCACGGCATGGCGTCTGCGCACCGAAGGCATAGCCGAAGCCAACCAACATCCTGTAGGCCTGCGGATCGGGCGAGAGATCGACGCCTTCGGCGAAAGCCAGGATCGGCTTCTGCTCAGACGCGAAATAGAGTCCCTGCGGCGTCACCGCGTAGTGCAGCGGCTTGATGCCAAAGCGATCGCGCGCCAACATTAGGCGCCGCTCGCGCGCGTCCCACAGCGCGAAGCCGAACATGCCGCGCAGAAAGCGCAGGCAGTCGGGGCCGTACTCCTCGTAGAGGTGCAGGATGACTTCGACGTCCGACTTGGTGCGGAAGCGGTGGCCGCGGCCCTCGAGCTCGGCCTTCAGCTCGACAAAATTGTAGATCTCGCCGTTGCAAATCAGCGTGAGGGTCCTGTCTTCGTTGGAGATCGGTTGGTCGCCGCCGGCGAGGTCGATGATGCTGAGGCGCCGAAAGGCGAAGCCCACCCCCGGCGCGCTATAGAAGCCGTCGCTGTCGGGACCGCGATGCACCATGAGGCCGGCCATGCCGGCGAGCATTGCCCGGCCGGCCGGCCGGGTGCCGTCGGCATAGGCGACGCCGGCAATTCCGCACATTGGCTTTCCTTCGACTGCGACCGCAGGACGCCAAGTCTAAGCCTGATCTGGAAGGGTACACAACTGACCGGCCGACCGGTTCGGAGGAGTTGGCATTGTCATGGGTAAGGTCTGCTGGAAACGATGAGCAACCGGCCAAGAACACGTAAAGGGAACCGCGAGCACTGTAGTCAACCCCTCATATATCTCTATCCGCTACTTGTGACGCGCACGCAGCTGGGGTGCCATGCCGATTGTCCGGTTCTGGCACACTGCGGTCGATCCACATTGGCACGGGACCGTCCGCTATTGAAGGCTAAGCCGACGTAGCGCTGATCCGGCTGACACGGCTGTTTTTGACCCTACCACACATTCAGCGCACCGATCCTTATTCCCTGGCTCGTCACGATCGGTAGCCTTGCACGTCGAGCCTCCGCCTATGGACTCCGGCGATCGCACCGGGGGGCGAGGATAACCTATTGCAGACGATCTAGCCACTCATTCGGTCCAACGGGCCGAAGGAGTCCGATCGCCGACCCAATCGAGTGTCATGAGCCCGCCGCCTGATGAAGACACCGCCGTACGAGCGCCACCAGCTCCTGGCGCCGGAACCGTTTGGCCAGCATCTCCATGCCGCCGGGCGGGCCGGCCGCATGATACTCGGCATCAGTGGCGCAGGGATCCTCGGTGAACGCGATGATCGGCAGAGCCGCGGAGAGGTCTCGCATCTCACTTATCGTGTCCAAGCCTTCGCCGTGAGCTATGCAGGTATCGCAGGCCACTAGATGGAAATGAGACGATCGAAACCGCATCATTCCTTCGTAACCGGGCGTGCCGACACCACTACGTGGCCCTCCGACTCCAGTATCAGCTCGATCGTGCCGCAAAGCAGCCGATCATCATCGATCACAAGTATGCGGGCCATTGGCCTCTCCTCGATTCGGGTGCATGAGGCCACTCCTTTCTGTGATGTCAGAGGTGCTCGGGGCTAGCTGCCCACGAGTACGTCCTGGCCGACGGCGATCGCGTCGGGCGTGTTCAGAGTCGCCACCACGAGCTCGAAGCCGTTGGCGGCGATGCCGTCGGCGTCGACGGCGACGTTCACCGACCCACCTTTGTCGTCGACCGAGACGCGCGCGGTCCGGGCGGCGGTGTCCATCACGTTCAGCCCGTCGAACAGCGCGTCGAGGTCCAGCGTGTCCTGGCCGCCGGTCGCGTCGCCGTCGAAGCTGTTGATGACATCGCGGCCATCGAGCGTGCTCGTATACTGCACGCTGTCATTGCCCGGGCCGACGTTGATCCGGTCGTCGCCGGCGCCGCCCCTGATCGTGTCGTTGCCGGCGCTGCCAGTGAGGGTATCGTTGCCGGCACCGCCGTTGAGCACCAGCTGGATCGCGCCGCCCGACAGCTTCGAGGCATCGATCGTATCGTTGCCGCCGAGGCCGTTGACGATGAGCGTGTCGCCGGCTTCGGCATGGTCAACCGTCACTTTAGCCGAAAGCCCGGTGACGGAAACCGCCGTGCCGGCCAGCGCCACCGTGATGCTGTTGCTGCCGCTGCTACCGTTGACGATCACGCTGTCGGCCTGGAGGTCGCCGGCCGTGCCGCCCGGCGCCGCCGCCAGATCGATGTCGACCAGCTTGGCGTCGGTGCCCGAGAGATCGCCGACATTGATGGTGTCGGCGGCGCCCAGGGCATTGAACTTGATGGTCTCGACATCGTTCAGATCCATCGTGACGTTGGCGATGTCGCGGGTGAAAAGCACTCGCCCGCCGTCGGCGGCGATGTTGATTGTCTCGGCGACGTCGGCGCCCTTGAAAAGCATGGTGTCGATGCCGGCCCGGCCCTCAACGACGTCATTGTCGTCGCCGGGGTTCCAGATGAACAGGTCGTTGCCGGCGCCGAGGATCGCGACGTCGTTGCCGTCGCCGCCATTGACGGTGTCGTTGCCGGCACTGCCGATGACGACGTCCTCGCCGAGGCCGCCGTTCACCTGCAGCCCGATCTTTCCGGCGGCCAGGCCGCTGGCATCGAAGACGTCGTTGCCGCCAAGGCCGTTGATGACCAGTCGGTCCGTCTTGTCGGCGTGATCGACAATCACATCGGCCACAAGCCCCTCGACCGTGATCTTGTCGCCAGCCGACGAAACGGTGACGACGTCGGTGGCAATGGTGGCGTTGACAGTGACGGTGTCGAGCTTGCCGTCGGCGGCCTTGCCGTTGAGCGCCGCAGCCAGGTCGATCTCAACCACTTTGACGTCGGTGCCCGAGAGATCATCGACGACGATGTTGTCCTCGCCGCCGAGGGCGTTGAACTCGATGCGCTCGACCTCGTTCAGGTCCATGACGACGTTGGCGATATTGCGGAGGAAGAGCGCCCGCTCGCCGTTGGCAACGATGTCGATGTTCTCACTGACGTTGGCACCGTCGAAGAAGAGAGTATCGATGCCATCCTGGCCCTCGACCACGTCGTTGTCGTCCCCGGGCGCCCAGCGGAACCGGTCGTCCCCGGCGCCGAGGAAGGCGATGTCGTTGCCGTCGTCGCCGAACACGGAGTCGTTGCCGTCGCCGCCGAGGATGGTGTCGTTACCTTGGCCGCCGAGGATGGTGTCGTTTCCGGCGCCGCCATCGACGACCAGCTGGATCGCGCCAACCGTCAGCTTCGAGGCGTCGATCCGGTCGTTGCCGCCGAGGGCGTTGATGGTGAGCGTGTCGGTGGCATCCGCATGGTCAACCGTCACCTTAGCCGAAAGCCCCGTGACGGAGATCGTCGTGCCGGCCAGCGCCAGATTGATGTTGTTGCCGGCGTTGGTGCCGTCGACGGTCACGGTGTCGAACTTGCCGTCGCCAGCCGCGCCGCCGATCGCCGCGGCCAGATCGATGGCTACCAGCTTGACGTCGGTACCCGTGAGCTCGCCGATGCTGATTTTGTCGACACCGCCCAGGGCGTTGAGCTGGATGGTCTCGACGTCGTTGAGGTCCATGGCGATGCTGCCGAGGTCGCGGGCGAAGAGCACCCGCCCGCCGTTGGCGGAGGCCGCGAAGATCTCGTCACCGCCGGAGCCGTTGAACAGCATGGTGTCGGTGCCGCCCTGGCCCCCGACCAGGTCGCTGCCGTCGCCCGGATCCCATTGGAAGATGTCGTTGCCGGCGCCGAGGAAGGCCGTGTCGTTGCCTTGCTGGCCGTCGATGAAGTCGTTGCTGGTGCCGCCCAGCAGCACGTCCTTGCCGTTGCTGCCGTTGATAGTGTCGTTGCCGGCGCCGCCGTCGATCGTGAGCTGAATGACGCCGGCAGGCAGCGTCGTGGCGCTGATGGTGTCGTTGCCGCCGAGGCCGTTGACGAGGAGTTGGTCGGTGGCCTCGGTATTGCCGATGTCGACCTGAGCGGATAGTCCGACGACGGCGACGCTGGTGCCGGCACCCAGCACGTCGATCGTGTTGTTGCCGTTACTGCCATTGACGGTCACGGTGTCGAGCTTGCCGTCGCCGGTCGCGCCACCGATCGCCGCGGCCAGGTCGATGTCGACCAGCGTTGTGTCGGTGCGCGTGAGTTCGTTGACGATGATCTTGTCGGCGCCGCCCAGGGCGTTGAGCTGGATGGTCTCGACGTCGTTGAGGTTCATGGCGATGCTGCCGAGGTCGCGGGTGAAGAGCACCCGCCCGCCGTTGGCGGAGGCCGTGAAGACCTCGTCGCCGGCGGAGCCGTTGAACAGCATCGTGTCAGTGCCGTCCTGGCCCTCGACCACGTCGCTGCCGTCGCCGGGATCCCACTGGAAGGTGTCGTCGCCGGTGCCGAGGAAGGCGAGGTCGTTGCCTTGCTGGCCATCGATGAAGTCGTTGTCGGCGCCGCCGAGCAACACGTCCTTGCCGTTGCCGCCGAGGAGGGTGTCATTGCCGGCGCCGCCGTCGACGGTGAGTTGGATGAGCGGGCTCAGGTCGCCGGTAGTGGAGAAGACGTCGTCGCCACCGTTGGCATTGACGACGAGTTTCTCGGTGGTGCCGATGTCGATACTGAAGGGTGCCGGGTCGAGGCGGTCGAAGCGCACGCGCGTGCCGTTGGCGGTGGCGGTGAAGACCTCCGCGCCATTGCCGCCGTTGACCTGGGCGGTGTCGATATCGGCGCCGCCCTCGAACAGGTCGGTGTCGTCGCCGGGATTCCAGATCATGAGGTCGTTGCCGCCTTGGCCGAAGACCTGGTCGTCAGCGTCTCCGCCGGTGAGCGTGTCGTTGCCCGCGCCGCCGAACAGGGTGTCGAAGCCGCCAGCGCCGTTGAGGACGTCGTTGCCGCCCTCACCGGAAAGCTGGTCGCTGCCGGCGCCGCCGATGGCGGTGTCGTTGCCGTTTCCGCCAAAAAGGTTCGTGGCCGGCAGCGCCCCGTTCGTCTGGTCAAGCTGGAGGTTGTCGGCGCTGCCCAGCCCGAACGCCTGGATCGAGATGGTGTTTGCGACCGTCGGCGTGCCGCCCACGATAGCGATGGCGCCGCCGTTCGCGAGGATATTGCCGGCGGCATCGCGGCTGACGGTGACGGTGTTGTTGAGGTTGTCGCTGAAGATGCTCAGCACGCCGGTGGTGACATCGAAAGAGGCGGTAATGGCCATGGGATCTCAACCCTTTCTGAAGGACGCGCGTGGCGAGGCCTCCCGCGAACGGCCGGGAGCGGCGCTCGCTCATGCGCGAGCAAATGGAAAAGAACTATTTCGATTGACGCTGTGAACTGTCTCAGTTGCTTCCGGCGACGCGACGTCGCCTGTCATACATGAGAACGAAAGGCTTCAATGTTCCGTGCATGAACTTGCTTTCCATGAATGTCCTTCAGCGCACCTGCTTTCTGCGAGTGTGCGCTCCGTCACAAAAACGTGGCCCGCTCGTACTGCTGCTCGAATTGACACCTCGCCTTAGTGAATTATTCCACCGGCACCTTCGCCTCGTGGATCACGTCGGCGATAACGTAGTCAGAAGCCGTCACAAGGCTGTCAAAAGGCGTCGGACGGTCCGTCAAAAGACGAGTCCGATTGTTGCGTTTCGTTCCGCGCAGAGAAAATTCCGTATCAGTGTGATTCAGATCACACTTCCGTGACCTCGACGCCGGCTGACCGGTCGTTGACTTGCGGTCGCACGTGCGCACACACGCCGGCGTTGCCCCTTGAAAGGGCACTTGCCGACTACCATCAGTAGAGCCGACTACCATCAGCAGAGATGGTAGCCGCGTCGAAGGTATGCGACCGGAGGAGCATCGGCATGCGGCTACTGCGCGGGAACCAGAACCATGACACGACCATTGGAAATGCTGAAGCATGTCCCGTTCTGTTGCAGCCTCACCGATGCGGAAGCGCGTCATCTGGATATGCAGTGCTTCTGACGCCGCTATGAGGCCAAGCAGCTATTGGCACTTTGCGGACGGTCCCGTGCCGTTGGGGAACGACTGCTATTGCGGGCTAAGCGGACGAATCGAAGGCCCGACTGACACGGCGCCTTTTGACCCCAAAGCGGACTCGTCATTGCACCATTTCGGGCCTAGGATATTGCGAATCGTAACGTCGTGCTGCCAGGTCAAATCTGCAATGGAACGCCGTCTTGCTGCAATCCTTGCCACTGACGTCGTCGGCTATAGCCGCCTCATGGAGCACGACGAGGCGGGCACCCTGGCGGCGTTGAAGGAGGGGCGGAAGGGCGTCCTCGGTCTCCTAAGCCACCACCGCGAGCAGATTTTTGCGGTGCTGCGACTCGCCTTGGCACTTTCGCTTTTCTTGTCGCCAAGTTCAGTTTTTGCTGGCGATGTCGAAGACTGCAAGAACGCCAAGACGCTGCTGAAGACCAACCCGGCAAAGGCGGTGTCCGCCTGCCATCGTCTGGCGGAGCAAGGCCAGGCGTGGGCCCAAATCAACCTCGCCGAAATCTACGACCATGGCGAAGGTGTACCACAAGACTACGCCGCCGCAGCCAAGTGGTACCGCAAGGCTGCCGAGCAGGGGCACGCCGACGCACAGTATAATCTCTTTGCCATGTATCATCTTGGTCAGGGTGTGCGACAGGACGACGCCGAGGCGTTGCGATGGTTACGCAAGGCCGCTGACCAGGGGTACTGCGAGGCTGAACGCGGCCTAGGTTTGATGTATCGCGACGGTGAAGGCGTTTCCCAGAACTACGCCGAGGCGGCGAAATGGATCAGAACGGCAACTGACAAAGGAAATGCCCTCGCGCAGAGCAATCTCGGTGAGATGTATTTGGAGGCCTTAGGGGTGCCAAAGGACTACACGGAGGCATTGAAATGGTACCGCAAAGCGGCAGCGCAAGGCGAGGTGTTTGCGCAGCAAGCCATTGGCCGGATGTATGACGATGGTATGGGTTTGCCGACAAATGACGCTGAGGCGGTCAAATGGTACCGCAAGGCGGCCGATCAGGGTCTCGCCGGGTCTCAGGTGAATCTGGGCGTCATGTACAACAATGGCGAAGGTGTACCACAAGACTACGCCACAGCCGCGAAGTGGCACCGAAGAGCTGCTGATCAGGGCAATGTGTTCGCGCAGTTCAATCTCGGTGGCATGTATTACGTCGGCCATGGTGTGCAGAAGAACTTAGTGCAAGCTCACGTTTGGTTCAGCCTCGCAGCGGCTGGCGACACGACAGGAGAGGTTCAAACCATTGCTATCAAAAACCGTGACCTCGTAGCCGGAAAAATGACTCCGGCGCAAATCGAGGAAGCGCAGCGGTTGGCGCGGAAGTGGAAGCCGAAACTGGAGTTGGAAGTCGAGCAAATTACCATGCGGTGCTGACGGGACTGTTGCTCTTACTAGCAGAGAGGATTCGTCCCCTTCGCTTGCGCCCGAGGTCCGGTCCTGGCACATAGCGGATATTAGACCATGGCAAGTGTGTGACCACTATTAAGGGTAAGCGGACGGAGTAAGGGCGTTTTGGGCACGGCCACTTCTGATCCTCTCCGGACATGAGAGTCCATAGCAAGCGCACCGATCACGAGCGACAGCGTCGGCATGATTGTCGGCAGAAGCCAACTCCAAGCATCTGGGGCCCTGTCGCCATATCTTCCCAGCATGGACCGAATGAGCAGGAAAAAGAAATCGAGCGCCGCCAACAGGTCGACGTTCGTGCGAGGCCGGATGAGGCGCTATCAGGGAAAGCACGCGCAGCGTTTCTCCCTTAAAGGTGATTTGATCCAGTATCTCGCCTGGAAGGGCCGTGCGCGCAAATTTCGGCTGCGCTTTTGTGTCGGATCTCGAGACCTTCCATTCCATCAATACGATGCCTTCAGCGTATCACTCCTGATCAGAAAGGCTCCCAACGGCTCCTGAAAGACAAGATCAGTACGCGCACCCGCATTATCGACCTTAAATGCCCAAAGGCCATGAAGCAGCAGATGTAACGCCCTCAACTCTTCACAGGCAACTTCACCGTCAGTGAACGCACTTGTCCATTTGTCACGGCATTCTGCGTCAGCAACGAACTGGCGCTGAAGATGAGCAAAAGCCCGCTCCGAGCGAGTACGTATGACCATCAACCCTGCCTCCTAGCACGCGCCGTGAAAAGCTGCGCTCACGCCAATTGCGGACGCTCCGCCACCGGCCCTTGCTGGTCGGGATTAACAACGCGATTCTTGAACTCCCCAAAAAAGCTTCTTAACTCGCAAGGACGACTAGGGCCGCGAGGTTGCCTGGTGGTTGCCGGCTAACCCTAATCCTGTCTTTTCAATGGTGCGCACGGCGGGACTTGAACCCGCAAGCCATTGTGGGACCTCGGATCTTAAGTCCGATGCGATTCCCCGTCACGTGCGCGCGGTTTCGCGAATCAAGTTAAGTTCTGATTTGCTCGGCTAATCTCATTTGCGAGATGGATGCCATTCACGTGTGTTCTGCCGCATCACCTATCTAGTGAATGGGATTTGGGAAGTGCCATGGACCTATTTGAATTGTTCCCACTGGAAGCGCTGCCGGCATTGTCAGCTCTTGCGAAACATTGCGCTGCACGATTTCGTGAAGATTGGAAAGTGACATCACCGCACGGTGTGCTCAGTGTTGTTCTTGCTGCAGAGCAATATCTGAAAAACGGACTGTCTATGGGGGGGCCTAGCGGCAGGGTTTTTGACGAATTCTGCGATCTTTGCATAACTGGCCAGCTCGTCACGTTCGCTATCGTGTATCCAGCGCCTCCACGAGGTAGGGTGTTTGTTTTGCCGCCGGACCGTTGGAACTTAGCGATGCCAAAAATCGATTTCCGCAAATCAGAAGCTACTATCGCCGGAACGCGCTATTTGGTCCGATTTCTTGACCTAGAAGCAGCAGAAGCATGGATCAAAAGCCAATCGAAGCGATTACATACCGATTTTAAAGCGGATTCCGGAGATGCAGAGATTGTCTTAAAGCGCGCGGTTCCGGATATGTACAAGCAGCTTAAGGAGAACAAGGCGTTTCGGAAATACTGTACCGGAATTGGCGCTGCCCGCCTCGTTGCAAGGGACTTGGGAATATGGGAAGGCGGGAAAGGTTGGGAGACAGTTCTTCGAATAGTGCGCTCAGTCCATAACCAGTCGAAGAAGAAATCCAGCAAAGAAAAGCGGGCAGTGCAGGTTGTCCAACGACGATAAATCCTGTTCTCCGATGCACTTAGTGCTGATTCCGGGATTGTCCGGGAATCATTCTTACTGACTACGAATCCGAAACAAGGTCACTCTCTTCTGAGAGGTGGGCAGTGCGACCGCGGCCGGGAAACGGACTTGGCGCGTTCATCTAGTCCGCGGGCAGCGAAATCTTAACCTAACCATTTGATATGAACAGGATTAGAAAGCTTGACGTTGTAAAGCGACC
Source organism: uncultured Alphaproteobacteria bacterium (assembly GCA_963851215.1). Taxonomy (GTDB): domain Bacteria; phylum Pseudomonadota; class Alphaproteobacteria; order Dongiales; family Dongiaceae; genus DATKFM01. The sequence goes on along the minus strand of CAWKOG010000014.1, from coordinate 417,833 downwards.
GATGGTGAAAATGGGTCCGGAAATGGCTGTGTCGTTACTCCTAACACCAAAGCAGGCGGCCGCGAGGCTCGGTGTAACAGAGCGGGCTCTTCGGACCGAACGGGCGGCCGGTCGTTTGGCCTATGTTAAATTCGCCGGCAAGATCATGTATCGACGCCAGGCGATTGAAGAATTTGTTGAAGCGAATGAGGTGCAACCATGGGCCGCCGTGCAAGAGGCCCCCGACTGCGGTTTATCAAGAAACGAGGCTGGCGCGAGGGGTCATGGTACATCGAGTGGACCGAGGCCGGACGCACAAAGCAACGCTCTTGCGCTACGGGCGATCTCGGCACGGCTGAGACGCAACTCGGAGAGTTCATCTTAGAACGAGGCCGCCGCGCCGGACCGCGTGAACCCGCCGCCTTCCCGATAGCCGAAGTGCTCGCGGACTACGCAAAGGAGCACGCGCCGCGTACGGCTACATCGGAGCGCATTTCCTACGCTGTGGAAGCGTTGGCAAGCTTCTGGTCGGGCAACTTTGCTGGCGATATTACGCGCGAGACTTGTGCCGCCTATGGTGGGCATCGAGGAAAATCGGACGGTACGATTTGCCGAGAGCTTGGCGTACTGCGAGCCGCCCTCAATCATGCTTTCCAGGAGGGCCGTCTAAGGCGCGTGCCCTTCGTGTTCCTGCCGCCTCCGCCGGCGGCAAGGGACCGCTGGCTGACTAGAACCGAGGCCGCGGCCCTTTTGCGGGCCGCCAGGCACGACAAGCGGTGCAGGCTGCATCTTCCGATGTTCATCCTCCTTGGCCTCTACACGGGCGCCAGAAAGAGCACAATCCTCTCCTTCCGGGCGCCCCAGGTCGACCTGGCGCGTGGGCGCATCGACCTCAATTCACCGGGGCAGCGTCGTACCTCCAAAGGCCGGCCGATCATTCCCATTCCCCGCCGGCTTGGGGGATTCCTCCGTCGCACGCTCGAGCGCTCCGGGCAGCTCGGCTACTTGATCAATATCGACGGCGCGCGGGTGAAGGACATCAAAAAAGGCTTCGCGACGGCGGCCGTTCGCGCCGGATTCTTTGACATAGTCGAGGTGAAGCGCGGCCAAAAGTCGCTCCAGGTCAAGCGTGCGAACATATCGCCGCATGTGCTGCGCCACACCGCCGGAACCTGGATGGCACACCACGGCGTCCCGCTTTGGGAAATCGGCGGGTACCTAGGGCATAGCCAGGAACGCACCAGCGAGTTGTATGCCCATCATCACCCAGACTACTTGACCAGCGCCAAGCGCGCCATGGACGGCTCACGATGACGATCCGCAGAATGTCCGCAGAATGGGACGCTCCGAACGTCAATGGGCGTCATGCAGCGACGGAGAAATCTCGGCGCGTCAACCGTTTACGGCTAATGCCGTGTTCTCCGAAGGCAGAGGTCGTGAGTTCGAATCTCGCCGGGTGCGCCAATCAAGACAACACTTCAGCAAACTCCGTTGGACGTTCCGTCACGGAGACGCCGTGTAGCGTTCCTGTATGGCGGCGCGGATCTGGCTGCGGCTTGCAGCTGAGTCAAGGTGCAGGTCGGCTTCTATCCGCGCGGCCAATTCTGCCAGTGCATCATCCTTGATCGCTTCGCGGAACCACCGGGAATAATCGCCGTTCCGCAGGTGATAAAGCCAGGTATCGTTGTCGACGCCGTCAGCCATCTGCATGAAGATCTCGAGATTGTGGGCGCGGAGATTGAGGCGCCGGTCGGCGCCGCGGAAGTAGAAGCTCTTGTCCGTTCCCAGCTTTCCTTCGGCGTATTTGCGGACATGACGCTGCCGCTCGCCCCGTGGCGGCATGATGCGCAGACGCCCTGAATAGGCTGCCGCATTCCGAGCCTGTATGAACGCCTCTCCCTGCTCCAGGTTCTGGTCCGGTTGAGCCGCCGGCCAACCGGCAATGCTGGCGAATCCTGACAGCGTTTCCTGTACGGCCTTCCCCACGACGACGACCGTATTGATGGCGGCAAGCGCCGCGGGCGCCAGCTTGTCGGGATGGACGGTTATCAGGAAAAGGCCGGCGGAGGGCAGCTCGATCTCCCGCCCTGCGCTGCGCCCGCCCGACAGCATATGGTGAGCTTCATCCACAAACAGCCAATGCGGCCTGGCGGTGCGCTTCCGCAATGCCAGCAGGCCCGGCAACAATTCTCCCAGGAACGCGGGACGATCCTCCAGTTTCACGCCCAGGAGGTTGACGATGACCGATTGATGGGGCGGCTCCAGCAGCTCAAGAACCTTGGCCGGCGTCGGCGGCTGAGTGCTATCGCCGACCACGATCGCCCCGGCCATCGCTTCGTAGTCTCCTTCGGGATCGATGACGCAGAACTGATAGGATTGCTCGACCAGCCGTTCGAGCAGGCCGGCCGTAAGCGTGGACTTGCCGCTGCCCGATGTTCCAGCGAGCAACAGCGATTCATCCCGCCGCGGCAGCCAGATGGGATCGCCGGCGGGTGTTTCCCCGAGCACGACGCCGCGCATGGCGGCATTTCGATCGACTTCGGACAGATCGTCGGCGATCAACCGGTCAATCAGCTCGATGACACCCTGGCCCCGCGCGCCTGCCGTCACCAGATCGGCCGCCTCGCAGATCATCGGCAAGGCGTTGGCCACGGCGACGCGACAGCCGCATAGAGCCAGGAAGGCGTGATCATTCTCGGCGTCGCCGACCGCCACGGTGTTGTGCGGCGACAACCCCAATTCAGCCAACGCAGCCGACAGGCCGAGCGATTTGTTTACGCCTGTCGGCAGCACCATCACGGCACCTTTGTTGAATATGATCTGGAGCTCCAGCCCAAGGCCTCGAATCGTCTCCAGAACGGCGATTTCGTTCGGCTGCCACGTGGCCACAATAACCTCGCCGACGGAGAGGGGTTCGATTCCCTTCTCGCGCAAGACGTCGGCAAAGATCGGCGGTGGCGGCTCGGCAAGCCTTCTTGTTGACTTGTCCGAGGGATTGAACAGCACGGCGCCATTTTCAACGACGACGCGATCGAACCCGCCGAGATCAGGAAAGACCCGCTGGAGATCCGGAAGCTGCCGCCCCGTAACCAGAATCAAACGCCGCCCAGCGGCCTTTACGCGCTCCAGGGCGGCAAGCGTCGTGTCATCGACCTGTCCGTTACTTGCCAATGTGCTGTCATAGTCGCAGGCAAGTGCCATATAGTGCATGAGCCCGCTCCACTTCAGCCCGGACCGCATCCAGTTCCTGGATTCGAACCCGATTTCCGCCCGGCTGGTTCCGCAAGCGCGGCAAAAGCCTATGCAGTTGAGGAACTTCCCGGGCAATGCGCGGTTTCCTATCTGTGGCCTCCGGCGCCTTTTTGGCATCGGCACCGGGGCCAGATTGCTCCAGTCGCAACCTCCAGGCAGGTCTGACATGCGAATTGCCCAGGTCGCCCCCCTTTATGAGGCGTGCCCGCCAAGCCTCTACGGTGGCACCGAAAGAGTTGTTTCCTATCTCACCGAATGCCTGGTTCGGCTCGGCCATGACGTCACCCTGTTTGCGAGCGGCGATTCGCAAACACGCGGGGAACTCGTCGCCGGCTGCCGCCAGGCAATCCGCCTGGACGATACGATCCGCGATCCCCTGGCCTATCACATGGCGATGTTCAATCGGGTGGCTTCGCAGGCAGCGGATTTCGACATCATCCATTTTCACACCGACTTTCTGCATTTCTCCGCCTTCGTGAACTCGCCCTGCCCGACTGTCACCACATTGCACGGACGGCTGGACTTGCCGGACCTTCCTGTTGTCTACACCGAATTTTCCGAGATGCCGCTGGTTTCCATCTCCTACAGCCAGCGGGAACCGCTTCCCTGGGCAAACTGGCGCGCGACGGTGCCGCATGGCTTGCCGACGGATCTGTACAAGTTGGACGATGGTTCGTGCGGTTATCTTGCCTTCATTGGCCGGATCAGCCCGGAGAAACGATTGGACCGGGCGATTGAGATCGCCCAGCGGGTTGGATTGCCGCTCCGCATCGCCGCCAAGATCGACCAGGTCGACCGCGAGTACTTTGATGACTTGATACGGCCGCTTCTCTCGCTGCCCGACGTGGAGTATCTCGGCGAGATCAACGATGCCGAAAAGGCAGCATTCCTTGGCGGCGCGGCGGCCCTGCTGTTTCCGATCGACTGGCCGGAGCCCTTCGGACTGTCGATGATCGAGGCAATGGCGAATGGCACGCCTGTCGTTGCATTTCGTCACGGGGCGGTCCCGGAGGTGATCGATGAGGGCATTACCGGCTTTGTTGTCGACAACGTGGACGAAGCGGCCGCTGCGGTTCCGCGGGCGCTCGACCTAAATAGACACAGCATCCGCCGGCAGTTTGAACTACGTTTCAGTGTCGATCGCATGGCGCGCGACTATCTGCGGACATATGCAAGCCTGATTGACGAAAGGGGCAGTCGCAATCCGCCGCGGCAGCCAGAAAGGGAACCCCGATTCCTGCAATCGGCGTGAGAGGCAGCGAATGAATGAACATTCCGTTCATGAGGACGCCAATGTCTCTCAGTTCTATATCCCGGCGGCTTCGTCATTGGCCGAACGCAGGCTGCGCGCGCTTAAGCATGACGACACGTTTGCGCTCTTCGATCAGTATGGCGACATCATTCCCTTCCCAAATGCGCCGGACGGTCTTTACAACCGCGACACTCGATATCTGTCTCATCTTGAATTGCGATTGAATGGGCAACGGCCGCTGCTGCTCAGCTCAACCATTCGGGATGACAATGCGGTTCTGGCGGTCGATCTGACGAATCCGGATATCTACATCGATGGCGAGCTTGTTCTCCCGCGGGAATCGCTCCACGTGCAGCGGCTACGCTTCCTGTGGCAGGCGACTTGCCACGAACGGCTATCCATCCGCAATTTCCATGCCTCCCCGAAAGCAATTGTTGTTTCGCTGCAGTTTGCGGCGGATTTCGCGGATCTCTTTGAAGTGCGGGGACAGTCGCGAATTCGCCGCGGCAAGATGCAGCGGACATTGCTGTCCGACCATGAAGTTTCCTTGAAGTATATGGGGCTCGACGATCTCGCGCGGATGACGTCGGTAGGCTTTACGCCGTCACCCGATAAGCTTGATGTCTCGACCGCAAGCTACGATCTGATTCTGGAGCCAAATCAACGAGTTCGCATATTCAGCGAAATTGCCTGCACTACCGGATCAGAAAATGGTGCCATACCGAAGAAGACCTTTGCGGGCTGCATGTTTGCGGCCCGGCGCGGACTGCGCCAGGGACAGGCGCGCGCAACGCAAATCCAGAGTTCGAACAGCCAGCTGAATCAACTGCTCGGCCGTTCTGTTTCGGATCTCTATATGCTCGTGTCGGAAACCACGCATGGGCCATACCCCTATGCCGGCATTCCCTGGTTCAGCACGCCCTTTGGCCGCGACGGCCTGATCACGGCCCTATTCACCTTGTGGCTTGATCCGAAAATCGCCTATGGCGTTCTGAACTATCTTGCGGCCACGCAAGCCACGGAGTTCGATCCGGAACGCGATGCCGAACCGGGCAAGATACTGCACGAAACCAGGGCGGGAGAGATGGCGCGGCTGCGCGAGGTGCCATTCGGCGCCTACTATGGCAGCGTCGACGCCACGCCGCTTTTTGTCGTGCTGGCCGGCGCCTATGTGGAGCGTACCGGCGACAAGGCGACGTTACAGCATCTGTGGCCGCATGTTTCCGCGGCGCTCAATTGGATGGATATGTACGGCGATCGGGATGCCGACGGAATTCGTTGAGTATGACCGGCGCAGCGACGACGGCCTTGTCAACCAGGGTTGGAAAAACTCGCGCGACTCGATGTTTCATGCCGACGGCCGCCTCGCTCATGGGCCCATCGCCCTTTGCGAAGTACAAGCATATGTGTATTTGGCAAAGCGGTATGCGGCGGCAATGGCGCGCCTGCTCGATCTGCCGGACCAGGCGCGAGTTCTTGACCAGCAAGCCGAATTGTTGAAAGAGAACTTCTCGGCAGCATTTTGGTGCGAGGAACTTTCCACATTTGCGTTGGCGCTTGACGGCGACAAAAAGCCGCTTCGCGTCTGCACGTCAAACGCGGGCCATGCGCTCTTCGCCGGCATCGCGACGCCCGAGCAATCTCAATCCATGGCGAAGGTGCTGCTCGGAAGCGACAGCTATGCGGGTTGGGGAATCAGAACGGTAGCCGCGTCTCAGGCCCGCTATAATCCCATGTCCTACCACAACGGCTCCGTTTGGCCCCATGACAATGCAATCATTGCATTGGGCCTGGACCGGTATGGCCACAAGGTCGAGGTAAGCCGGCTGTATTCGGGGATGTTTGATGCCTCGATTCACATGGATCTGCGCCGGTTGCCCGAACTGTTCTGCGGATTCTCGAGGCAGCCGCATTCAGGGCCGACACTTTATCCCGTGGCTTGCACGCCACAGGCCTGGGCGACCGCAACTCCTTTCGCCATGATGCAGGCGCTATTGGGCATATCGCTGGACTTCGCCAGCAGCGAGATCCGCTTTCGGCGACCGCGCCTACCGGAATCGCTAGCCGAGGTAAAACTGACCGGCCTGCGTCTTGGCGATCAATCGGCGGACATTCTCATCCGCCGTTCGGGCACGTCGGCGGCTGTACACACACTGGACCGGACGGAACGGCTGCGTGTGGTCGTGCATGATTGAAGCCGATGCCGAAATGGAGCGCTGAACCGGATACCGCCGAAGGCGCGAGTGTGAGCGGCGATTACCCCGTTCCCGTCATGGCCGCGGGAGAGACCGCCTTACCCACGCTGTTCTCCTGCAGCGCCCGGCGCAAGAAAGGCAGATTTGCCAGGTAGCCCCTCAGCAAGCTGGGATCGACCGGCTTTGCCAGTACCGGGACTTGAGAAAACGCCGCATCGATCAATTCGACATTGTAGCCGGTCAAAAATGCGAAGGGGATGTTCCGCGACAGAAGCACCGTTGCGACCGGATAGCTCAAGCGGCCATTGATGTTCAGGTCCAAGAGCGCGGCATCGAATTCCATCTCGCTTGTCGCCCGGAGCGCGACCTCCTCATTGCCGAATGGCCCGATGACCTCGCAGCCGTTTTCGATCAGGAGATCCTTCGTCAGACTGGCCACCAGCGGCTCATCTTCGACAAGCAGGACCAGGGGCCGATGTTCACTGCTCCGCCTGTAGGGCCGCGCGGCTTGGCCGTTGCTTTCACCCGATGTGGCGGGTCTGGCCGCGCGGCCCCCGATCGGAATGGCAACGTCGCATTGCAGGCCGTCTCGTCCCCATTCAAAGGCAACCTGTCCGTTGAGGGACGCAATATTCGCTTGTATCACGCCAAATCCAAAGCCCTGCCGCTTCGGAGGACTTACGGAAGGGCCGCTGAACTCGCGCCAGCGAAGCATGAGCGTCTCATCCGCCAACTCCCAGTCGATGCTGAGAGCTCCCTCCGGCGTCGATAGAGACCCATGCTTGATCGCATTCGTGAGCAATTCATGTACGACCATGGCCAGCGACTGGGCAACCGCCGGCGCGAGGGGAATTGCCGCGGACTCGCCCAAGCGGATGTGGGGATAGGCCTCGCGGAAGGGCTCGACTTCCTCTTGAACCAGCCGCCTGAGATCGACGCTGGCCCACCTGGCTTCCGATAACAGATTGTGCGCCCGCGCCAGCGCCAGAATCCGGCCTTCCACCGTCTTGACGAAACTGCCGATGCTCGATGCCTTGGTAAGTCGTACGACCGATTGAACGACGGCCAACAAATTCTTCGCGCGATGATCCAACTCGCGTACCAGCAGCTCCTGCCGATCCGCCGCCTGCCTCCGCTCGGTCGTATCCAGATCCAGGCCGAAGAACTGTGCCGCCGCGCCATCCTCGGATCGAACCGCGTAGCCTGCCGTAAGGGACCATCGGATTGAGTTGTCAGGCCTGATGAACCGGACTTCACACTTGGATTTATCCGCCGGCGTCGATTTATGGACAAGATCCTTCAGCGCCTGCTGATCGTCGGCATGCACATGCGAAAGCATCCCCTCCCATGTTCCACCGAAGGAATCCGGCGAGAAACCCATCAGGCGCATGAGAGTTTGCGACCATTCGACTGAATTGGCGTTGATATCGTAACTCCACCAGCCCATGTTCGCCGCGTCCAATGCCAAGTGCAGCCTGTTCTCGCTGGTTTGCAGCTCGGCCATCGCCAGTTCGAGGGCATTGGTGCGCTCCGCCACCCTTTGTTCGAGTTCCTGATTGAAACGCTCCAGCTGCTTGGTCTTTCGGTACAGATCGACAAAGACTTTTACCTTGGCCCGCAGCACTTCCGGAATTACGGGAACCGAAATGTAATCCACGGCGCCGTGCTGATAGCCGCGCAGAAAATCCATATCGGCAAGCAACACCGCTGAAATGAGAATGATCGCAGTGTCCCTGAAGCGCGGGTGTTCGCGGATCATGCGCGCCAGCTCGAACCCGTCGAGATCCGGCATATAGACATCGACAAGAACGACGGCGATTTCAGAGCGGTTCAGGTACTCAAAGGCCTCCTGCGCGGAGTTTGCCGCCAGCAAATTCTCGCCAAGCTCTTCCAGGATGACACGATAGCTGAGGAGCTTCCCCGGCTGATCGTCGACGAGAAGTATGTTGACTTTTTCATCGGCCATTCAAGTCACCGGTCCACACTAACGATGAAGCCACATGCGCAATGCCGAAAGGAGCTGCTCCGTATTCACCGGTTTTGCCAGATAGTCTGACGCACCGGCTTCCAGGCACTTCTCACGATCGCCCTTCATCGCCTTGGCAGTCAGGGCGACAATCGGCAGGCGACGGAATCTCGGTTCCTCGCGGATGGCCTGCATCGTCTCGTAGCCGTCCATTTCCGGCATCATGATGTCCATCAGGACAATCCCGATGTCAGGCGTTGAGTTGATGATGGAAATCGCCTCGCTTCCGGTGGTCGCGGCGAGCACATTCATTCCGCGCCGCTCTAGGGCGCTACTGAGCGCAAAGATGTTTCGCGCATCGTCATCGACGAGCAGCACGGTCTGCCCGACCAGATGCTCGTCGGAACCGTGAAGCTGATCCAACATCCTCTGCTTCTCAGCGGGAAGTTCCGAGATCATCCTGTGCAGGAACAGAGCCGTCTCATCCAGGAGCCGCTCCGGGAACTCGACGCCTTTGACGACGACGCTGCGGGCTATCGACCGCAACTGGACATCTTCCTCCGGCGTAAGCTCGCGCCCGGTATATACGACAACGGGAATGTCGCGCAGCATTTCATCGTCTGCAAGCTTCTCCAACAAATCAAACCCGGACATGTCGGGCAGGCGAAGATCCAGCACAATGCAATCGCATGGCTCGGTCCGGAGGATGTCGAGGGCCTCCGCGCCGGTGGACGCGACGACCGTATTCACATCACGATGGCCCAAGAGCTCGGATATGCTCATCTGCTCCGCGGCATCGTCTTCGACGATCAAAAGACGCTTGTGGCGCAGAGATGCGTACTTCTTGATTCGGGACAGGGCCGCCTCCAGCTCCGCCACCGCACTGGGTTTGGTGACAAAGGAGTAGGCGCCGCGGGCCAAGCCGTGCTGACGGTCTTCATCCAGTGTCAGAATCTGCACCGGTATGTGCCGCGTCTCGGGATCCTGCTTCAGTTGGCTCAGGACGCTCCAGCCGAGCATGTCCGGCAGGAAAATATCCAGAGAAATGGCTGTTGGTTTGTATTCGCGAGCAAGGGTGAGCGCCCCTGCCCCCTGGGCAGTCACAACGCACTTGAAGCCTTGCTTGCGCGCGGCACCCGCGAGAATACGGGCATAATGAGGATCGTCCTCCAATATGAGCAGAACATCATCGCCCGGTTTTATTTCGCTGCGATCATCGGGCACGGCCTCTATGGCATGGTCAGTGCGACGGGCCGCAAGGCCACCATTCGAGTACGGGTCCTTCAAAGGAAGCCGCTCAAGATAGCGGGTGGAGGTGCCGGCGACCGCGAGATAGTCCGAGGGCAGATACAACGTGAAAGTGCTGCCCACGCCGGGTGAACTCTTCAATTGGATCTCGCCGCCGAGAAGATTTGACAACTCCCGGCTGATCGCCAAACCGAGCCCCGTGCCGCCATATTTCCGGCTGGTGCTGGCGTCGGCTTGTTGGAAGGCCTCGAAGATCAGCTTCTGCTTTTCGTGCGGAATGCCAATTCCCGTGTCCGATACCTCGAAGGCCAGGACGGCGGGCGCCTGATTGAGCACCACATGGTCCTCTCTCCAGCCGCTGATCGGGCTCGATACGATGATCTTCACGCCACCGACCTCGGTGAACTTGAATGCGTTCGAAAGCAGGTTCTTCAAGACTTGCTGCAGGCGCTTGGCATCCGTCGTCATGCTGCGTGCGACATTTGAAGCGATCTGCACGTCGAAAGACAGGTGCCGCCGCTCCGCCTCATGCCGGAACGGACGGGCGACCGCTTCCAGAATGCTCGTGACGGAAATCTCCTCCGCCTCGATTGCGACTGTTCCGGACTCGATTTTCGAGAGGTCGAGAATGTCGCTGATGAGATTGAGCAGGTCAGTACCCGCGCCATGAATCGTTCGCGCGAATTCGATCTGCTTTGATGTCAGATTGCCATCCGGATTGTCGCCGAGCTGTTGGCCGAGGATCAGGATGCTGTTGAGAGGGGTCCGGAGTTCATGGGACATGTTCGCCAGGAACTCGGACTTGTATTTCGAGGTCATCGATAGCTCGATCGCCTTTTCCTCGACCGCTTTCCGGGCCAGCTCGATCTCCTAATTCTTCCTCTCGACTTCTACATTTCGCTCCGCGAGCTGTTGCGCCTTCTGCTCGAGTTGTTCGTTTGTCTGCTGCAATTCCTTCTGCTGGACCTGCAATTCGCGCGCAAGCTGCTGCGACTGCGTCAGCAATTGCTCTGTTTGCATTGCCGCTTCGATGCTGTTCAGCACGATGCCGAGGTTTGCGGTCAATTGCTCGAGGAATGCCAGATGTGCGGCGCCAAATTCCTGCAGCGACGCCAATAGCAGAACCGCCTTGGTCTGACCCTCAAATATGACGGGGAAGACAACCAGGCTGCGGGGAAGCGCCTGCAGTGAGACCGATCCAACTCTGACGGTTTCCGGCGGGATGTCCGTCACCAGGATGCGCCGCTGCTCGGCCGCGCATTGCCCGATGAAACTCTGGCCCAGCTTCAACCGTCCCGGATATCCGACCTCGTGATCGTTTGCATAGCTCGCCAGCAATGTCAGGTCCGGTGTGTCCCCGGTATTAAGCTGATAGATGGCCCCTTGGTGGGCGCTCACCAGCGGCACCAGTTCCGAGAGCAGCAGGCGGCCGACGGTCGCAAGATCGCGCTGTCCCTGAACCATGCCGGTAAATCGGGCGAGATTCGTCTTCAGCCAGTCCTGCTCCGTGTTGCGCTCGGTGGTCAGCCGAAGATTGTCGATCATCGTATTGATGTTGTCCTTCAGCTCGGCCACCTCGCCGCGGGCATCGACCTGAATGGAGCGCGTCAAATCGCCCTTGGTGACGGCCGTAGCGACCTCCGCAATGTTGCGGACCTGCGTCGTCAGATTGGCGGCCAGCAGGTTGACGTTGCCGGTCAGGTCCTTCCAGGTGCCGGCAGCGCCCGGCACATTGGCTTGTCCGCCAAGCCTGCCCTCGACACCGACCTCGCGTGCAACGGTTGTGACCTGATCGGCAAAGGTGGCGAGGGTTTCGGTCATGTTGTTGATCGTCTCGGCAAGCGCCGCGACTTCACCCTTCGACTGCACGCGCAGGTTCTGCTTCAGATCTCCATCGGCGACGGCGGTGACAACCCTGACGATGCCACGGACCTGCTCGGTCAGATTTGCCGCCATGACGTTGACCGTATCCGTGAGATCCTTCCAGGTGCCCGCCACGCCGGGAACCTGCGCCTGGCCGCCGAGCTTGCCCTCAGTGCCGACTTCACGGGCCACCCGGGTCACTTCCGATGCGAAGGCATTAAGCTGATCGACCATCGTGTTGATGGTATTCTTCAGCTCCAGGATCTCGCCTTTCACATCCACCGTTATTTTGCGCGACAGATCGCCCCGGGCCACCGCCGTGGTGACTTCGGCGATATTGCGAACCTGGGTGGTCAAATTCGCAGCCAGGAGGTTGACGTTGTCCGTAAGATCCTTCCAGGTTCCAGCGACGCCGGGCACGACTGCCTGACCGCCGAGGCGTCCTTCGGTGCCGACCTCTCTGGCAACGCGGGTCACTTCCGCGGCAAAGGATCGCAACTGCTCCACCATCGTATTGAGCGTGTCCTTAAGGAGGAGAATTTCGCCGCGCACGTCGACGGTAATTTTCTTCGACAGATCACCGCTGGCGATGGCGGTCGCGACCTCCGCGATGTTCCGGACCTGACCGGTGAGATTGCTGGCCATGAAGTTCACGTTGTCCGTGAGATCCTTCCAAGTGCCGGCAACGCCGGGCACCTGGGCCTGACCGCCGAGCTTGCCTTCGGTTCCCACTTCACGGGCAACTCGAGTGACTTCAGACGCGAACGCGTTGAGCTGATCCACCATCGTGTTGATCGTGTTTTTCAGTTCGAGGATCTCGCCTCGCACGTCGACCGTGATCTTCCGCGACAGGTCGCCGCGAGCCACCGCGGTGGTCACCTCGGCGATGTTTCGGACTTGCGCGGTGAGGTTGCTAGCCATGGAGTTGACGTTGTCCGTCAGATCTTTCCAGGTGCCGGCGACGCCGAGCACGTTGGCCTGGCCGCCCAGGCGGCCCTCGGTGCCGACCTCGCGGGCGACGCGCGTCACCTCGCCGGCGAAGGCATTGAGTTGATCGACCATCGTATTGATGGTCTCCTTGAGCTGCAGCACCTCGCCGCTGACATTCACGGTGATTTTCTTCGAGAGATCGCCACGCGCGACTGCGGTGGTCACCTCGGCAATGTTGCGGACCTGGGTGGTCAGGTTGGTCGCCAGGAGGTTGACGTTGTCGGTGAGATCCTTCCAGGTGCCGCCCACGCCCAACACCTGGGCCTGGCCACCGAGCTTTCCCTCCGTGCCGACTTCACGGACGACGCGGGTCACTTCCGAAGCGAAAGCGTTCAACTGATCGACCATCGTGTTGATGGTATCTTTCAACTCCAGAATCTCTCCGCGCACATCGACCGTGATCTTGCGGGACAAATCGCCGCGGGCAACGGCGGTCGTGACTTCTGCGATGTTGCGGACCTGCGCCGTCAGGTTTCCCGCCATGTAGTTGACGCTGTCGGTCAGATCCTTCCAGGTTCCGGCGACGCCTGGAACGATGGCCTGTCCGCCCAGCTTTCCGTCCGTTCCGACTTCGCGGGCAACGCGCGTCACTTCCGAAGCAAAGGAGCGCAACTGATCCACCATCGTGTTGATGGCTTCCTTCAGCTGAAGGATTTCACCCCGAACATCCACGGTGATCTTCTTGGAGAGGTCGCCGTTGGCAACGGCAATCGTAACTTCGGAAATGTTGCGAACCTGGGCCGTAAGATTGCTGGCCATGGAGTTGACGCTTTCCGTCAGCTCCTTCCAGACGCCGGTAACCTCACGGACCTGTGCCTGACCGCCGAGCTTGCCGTCGGTACCGACCTCGCGTGCGACGCGCGTGACTTCCGAGGTGAAGATACTCAGCTGCTTGATCATCGTATTGACGATGGAAGCAGATCGCAGAAACTCTCCCTGCAGGGGCCGTCCATCGACGTCCAATTGAACTGTCTGCATGAGGTCGCCCTGCGCAACCGCGGCAATGGCTCTGGTGACCTCGGTGGTCGGGCGCAGCAGATCGTCGATCAGGGTATTGACGGACGATTCCATCTCGCCCCACGCGCCGCCGGGCAACCCGAACTTCACCCGCTGCTTGGTCTTGCCTTCCCGGCCGACAACCTGTCCAACGCGCTCGAGTTGCTGCGCGATCCTTGCGTTTGCGTCGATAATGTCGTTGAGGGTGTCGGCTACCTTGCCTGAGAGACCGAGTTGATCGCTTGGCATGCGAATGGAGAAGTCGCCGCCTCGGACGCGCTGAAGAACGTCGAGCAAGGTGCGCAACTGCACTGTATCGTGCAGCGTTTCGGTCCCATTGGATGAGTCGGTTTCATGCGCTGGGGGATTCTTGAGAGCAGTCCCGCTGCTCTCACCGATAGACGCCATTTCCACGCTCCCAAGATCTGCCGGCCTATGATCCCGGGAAGTAGAGACCATACCGGATGCCGCCTCCAGTCTCTTTGGACTGAAGGATGCGGAGCACAATCTCTAGGCGGGGAAACTTGCAGTCCGGGCCGGCCAGCACCCGGAAGAACGATGCAGCCACTCTTAAGCAGTAATACTGCGTGCCGCGCCCCCCGGCGTTGACATTTGTGCCCTACACTCCCGCAACTGAAACCGGGGACGATATGAAAGGTTCCATGGCGGTGGAAAGAAATCGCTGAATTCGAAAAACCTAGCGATAAATCAATAGGTTGCAAAAGTCCCTGAAGGCCAGATCTGGACTTCCTAGATCTTGTTTGGTCTCTCCCGCCTTTCGGCTAGCTCAGGAGCCACCCATCGCCGGCGCAGTGGGCGCAGATCGAAGGCCCCTCATGTCCTGTGGCGTGACAGACGGGGCATTCTTTCCATTCCGACTGCTTGGTCGGCATGTAACGGCCACCGCAGATTTCATGACCGATACCAACGACGCGCGGGCATTTGGTCAGTGCGTCGAAATCAGCCGTGCCGGGGAGCGGATGCGGCCGGTGACAGCGTTCGCAGTACCCGGAAGGCCGCGGAATTTTTACTTCAAGGATCTCGGATCGATCCATTGGCTAAGACCCATACCCACCCACTTCCTAACTGGAGCAAACTCTCTCACCCGGATGCTGAACGGCGTCCGGGCGGCTTACCAGAAGTGAGTGCCGAAGAACCGCGGCGAACTGGCGGAATCGCGGTGCCGGCCCCCCAAGGTCGCTCCAGCGCAAGCTGCCGTACAGCCCGCAAGCAGTGACGCCGCCGCGATGAAGGCGGCAATGATGGCGGCTTTACGGGCAGCGTCGGCCTGTTGCCGCAGCTTGACCTCCAGCCTGGTCAGCTCTGCGATCGTGGCATCGACGCGCTTTTCGGCTTCCGCGGGAGGAAGACCCGTTCGTTCCGCAACGATTTGCGAGAGGTAATCCCGATCCCCCGAGGTCAGCTCCTGGTTTGCAACCGCCGCACCGAAAATCCTTGCCACTTCTTGCCGCGCATCGTTCGACACCGCAGTGGATGCCGATTGGCCGGTTGCGGGCATTGATGTTGCAGCGGGGTCCGCTGCGGGCGCTCGCCGCAGCAGGAAGTCGACCGCATAGTCAGCGGGGGTTTGTCCTGCTCGATCATTGCCGCCTCCGGCCGCCGCAATTGCAGCCATGTTGCCGACGCTCGTGACTGTCTGTGATGCCGTCTCGACAGCGGTAGTCGCTGCGAAGGCAAGAACCACGGCGCCCATCAACACGCCGATGGCCCATACCATGAAGCCATGGATGCCATTGCGGAACCGGCCTTCTTCGGTGAGCGATTCGCCCCAGCTGCTGCGCATACGGCCGGCCAGATAGCCACCGGCGGCAAAGCTGCCGATTTGGACCACGACCGTCCAAAGCGCGATAGTGATAGTCACGGCGAGCGCCGAAGCACCGGCATATCGCCATGGCGAGGTCATCGAAAAGCCGATCGCCGCCCCGAACGTAAGCAAGAGAAACGATATCGCCGCCGCCGCTATAGCACCGGCGATCGCGGGGCCCCATTCAAGATAGGGCGCCGGAATTGACCGTTCTGAAACGGCAGTGACTTCAAGGGCCGGAGCATTTGCGAGGGCCATTGTACGCTCTTACCGCAAGCCAACGAGCGACAGGATCGCCATGACAACGACAATAAGACCGACTAGGTAGATGACACCATTCATTGAAGTACTCCTTGCCACACAATTTTGGTCACAAACATGATCAGGATGATCAGTCAGCGCCCGGCAACTTGATCACGAAACTGGCTTCATCTTCGTCAGATTTGTCGTTTACGATCAGAAATGCCGCGCCGACAAGGATCACCAGCAGAGCGCCGACCAGCACGCCCATTAAGCCGCTTCCGTTTCTCTCAGCCATAAGATTCACTCCCCAAGACACTCATTTCCCTTCGGACGAACCCGCAGCCACGCTGATCAGTTCCCCGCGGCATTCGGGGGCATATAATCCGGGTTTACCAGGCCCCAGCTATTCTGCGGGCTGGCTCCTCGAGCCGGGACGTATCGACAGAACCGCCATCGATCATGAGCTGCGTCATGATCGGCCGCATCCTGCGGTCCCGCCATTCCGATGCGCTGAACAGAGCATGCCGCGCGCCCGTCTAATTGGCGCGCCCTTCAGATCGATCGCGGAATACTTGATGCGCCATTCATGGCCATGACGACCGGACTCGATCCTTCGATAGCTGCTGGGCACTTGAAGGCTGATTCCGATCATGGCTTCGCAATAGCGGCGCTCCCACGGGCCCCGGATCTCCAGCCAGTAATAGGCGCCGGCCGCAACCACGGCCAAGCCTGCAATCGATCCAACTGCGAGGGTTCTGATCCTAGACAAGCTTGCTGCCTCGTCGCCGCTATTCACCCCATGGAACCTCAGTTCGCTGGTGGCGTTCTGGTGGAAACGGCCTGCTGGAGAAATCTAATGGAACGCCAACGCTTCATCGTCGACGCGGCGGGTAAGGATTGGTGCGTTATGCGAGAAGGCCAATCCGCCCCGGTCGGCCGTTTTCCAACGAAGCGCCAAGCGATAAACAGGGGTCGCCAGATTGCGCGGTCCCATGGCTATAGCCAATTGATCGTGAAATCGAAGGCACATGTTATCCAAGCCGAATGGACCTACGACGAAGATCCGCGACGATTTCCCGGGTAGCCGGGGCTGCGGCACGCAATCAGAAAGCGCCTAATGCTTCTCCAAGGAATGCTGCAGGATCTTTGCCCGCATCCATCTTGACGAGGCAACAAGCGGTCGGCCATTTTGTTCCCCAAAATTGTCACAGATATGGCAGCAACTGCGCGAGGTCCGATCAACAGCTCAGCTATTGCCAATCGCGATGTCTCCGATGACCGGCAGATGATCCGAAAATCTGCGCCCGCGATGGTCTGTCCAACACCGCAGTAGCGCTTCTGCCGGCCGGCAATAGATCCGATCCAGCATGAGCATAGGCAGCCAGGAAGGATATGTCTTCAAGCGGGTGCGCCCCGGTAGAGCATCTGCCAGGGTTCGTCGCACGACACCGCGCCAAGGCCAGTCATTAAAGTCCCCGAGCATGATTGAAATCGGCGCTGCGGACCTGGCAATGTCCGCGAGCCTTGACGCCTGCTGCCTGCGCTCACGGATCTGAAGTCCCAAATGGACCGCTGTCAAATGGACGGGGCCCGCGGGAGTCTTGGCCACCGTTTCAATGACGCATCGCGGTTCGCGATGCGGCACGGAGATATCGTGGAGCTTCGGCGGCAGCAGTGGCCAGCGGCTTATAAGTACATGGCCATAGTCACCGTCGGGAGCCGCAATAGTGCGGGCTTCAGCCACGTGCTCACCCAGGGATTCCGCAAGCAGCTTTATAGGCCCGACGGCTGCTTTCTCATGACCGCGCGAGTCGACTTCTTGCAGGGCGATGATGTCGGGATCATGCTGGGCCACCAGGCGAGCAATCGGCAGCAGATCATAGAGGCCATGGCTGCCAATTCCGCGATGAATATTCCACGTCAAGACCCGCAGATTGCCTCCCGCGGCCGCCACTAGCGCGGTCTCCTCTTTCGCCGCAACAGCAGCTGCAAGCCCAACGAGATCGCAATCCAAACCGCAACCAGTGTTGCGAGAATGAGAGAGTCCGGGAGCGTCGGTTCGCGAATGATTCGGCCCAAATGATCGCCGAGCAACGACATAATGATGATTCCCGGCAGCAACCCGAGGAATGTGCCGACGAGATAGTCCGTCATCGAGACCCGAACCGCGCCGGCAACCAGATTGACCACGGTAAATGGCGCAATCGGCACGAGACGGATAGCGGCAATCGCGATTACGCCGGTTCGATCAATGCGCTCCCTGATCCGATTCAGTCGCGGACCCATGACGCGCCGCAACGGGCGCGACCCAAGCCGGCGTCCGATCATGTAGGTAACGGCGGCACTGAGGACTGCGCCGATGGTGGCGTAGATAAATCCCAACCAAGCGCCAAAGGAAACCGCCGTCCCGGCAATAAGCAATGTAACCGGGAATCCAATGAGTCCGGCGACAATGAACACCAGGAAAACCAGCACCGGCGCAATCGGGCTGGCTGCAATTTCCGCCAAGTAAGCTTCCAGTGACACCGGATCCGTCAGATCCGCGACATAGGCGGCTCTCCAAAGCAGGGCGAGGGCGATTGCCGCGGAAATCAGGACTCCGGTCTTGGCGATTCGGACAATAATTTGCCGCCGAGTTGTCGCGACCGCACCCGATTTGCCCCCATCAACGAGTCCGATCGGCTGCTCCGGATCGGCGAGGGCCTCGACCGAGTTGGCAATCAGTTCACCGACACTGTCTTCGGCGCTGGGAAGGGCCAGCAAGTTGCGCTCGCTCTGACACGCCCCATCCAGGATGCTCAACAATGAGCTTCTTCCTTCGATTTCCTCGAAGATGCAATCCGCCGAAATCCCACAGTGCTCACCTAAAAGCCGGCACAGGACCCGGCGGACAGCCCGCCGATCGGACGGCTTTTCCGCCACTATGGTGAGATCGCATTCGGTATCTGTCCCCATCGACCGGTTGCAAAGGTTTGCCGAGCCAACTCGCAGGAAACGATCGTCTACGATCATCACTTTTGAATGCACCATCACGTCGGCACAGCAATCGCCCGCACCCACGTGAGGATATACAAAGCGCACGCGATCGTCAGACGATTTTCGGACCGTTTCCACAAATCGGGTTCGGCCGGCAATCATCGCCTTTTCACCAATCCAGCTATTGTGGGTCTTTGGCACGACGATGAGCGCCTCGAGCGACGGGTTCTCCGCCAGCCTCGCTGCCAGCCGTTCGGCGACAGCCGAGCAGGTCAGAAACTGATTCTCGATGTAGATATAGTGTTGCGCAGAGTCGATCAGATCGAGGAACTGTGCTTCAACCTCGCGAATCTCTCTCCTGCCGATGCCGTTTGGAATAGTTCGGGATATGGCAACATCAATGGTTTGGAAATCTGGAGTTACAGACCGCGGCCACAGATCGGCCGACAGAGTCGCCCAGGGCAGCTTCTCCGAAGTCGCGGCGAACCAACGGTCGCGAACCAGTTCCGCGAGTCCGCGCGCCGCGAGCCCGTCGACCAGGATCTGAACGTCATGGAACGGCGCATAGGGCGCGCCCGCCGGGTCGGTTCGACAGGGATTGCTGACCATGTGCGTACTGCAATCCCAACGGCGGATCGTAAGATCCAGCCCCCCTGAAAAGGCAATGGTGTCATCGATGACAACTATCTTCTGATGATGGGCCGAACCGATTGGCACGCTATCGTCGAGGCATAACTCGATCTGATGCGGCGTCTTCCATTGCAGCGCCAGGGACGGCGAAAACTCGCGCTCAAGCGAGTAGAAGATCGAATAATCCCAAAGCAGGAGCTTTACGGCCAGCTGCGGCTTGGCCTGGACCAAAGTCGTGAGAAAATCACCGAGCGAATCCGGCAGGCCGTCGTCCACCTCGCCGGATTCGCCAACCAGACGTGTCCGGCTATTGATGTCCCACCCGACGATGAGAATGCTTTTCTGCGCCAGTTTCATCGCTTCCCGCAATGCACCAAAATACTGCGCAGCATCAATGAGGACTGCCGCCCTGTTTGCCGGCACGACTTTCCAGGCATTGGCCGGCGCCTTCAGCACCGGCCTTTGATCGATTATGGCGTGACTTGAATCCCGCATGAAATTTTCCCGCCATCTGGAAATGCACCGCTTAACCCGTGTTGCTTCCACGGTGCAGAAATAGGTCACAGGAAATCGGCCTGCGTCTCTGAAAACTAACGGGAGGATGGCGTCGGGGTTCCCGGTGCCGGAACTTGCCCCAATTGGCATTGGGGACCGCAAGACACTCCATTCTGTGCAAACTGGGACGCGAAGAAGTCCACGGCCAGCCGGAACTCTTGCGGCCGGCGCCGGTTCTGCTGTCGAAGGCAATCTGGCTGATTCCCAACAGCCCTCGTGGCTCTACGCTCTGCTAGACCCACTTGCGCCTTCCCGGAAACCCCGGATTCTGGAAACAGAGTCCGGGGTCTCTTGTATTGCGTGTCCTCATCCGGGTGCAGAGCGATACTTCCGTGAGCAAGACTTGCTATGAGCAGCTCCGCCTATGCCGCCGGCATCGATACGTGGAACTGGCAAGCGTACAGCGTAAGCGGAACGACTGATCGCTTTCCGCGTTTCTATAGGGAGTCGCGCAACAAGCGGATGAGGTTTGGAGAACGCATCGGGCCCACCAGGCTCGAGGAGATTTCCAATGGCAAGATTACCGCTCACGCTGGCATTAACCGGCCTTTCGGCCGCCATGGCATTTCAACTTCAGGCGCAGGACGAAATCGAGGTGCCGGCTGTTAGCGGCACGGTGCAATTTTTCGACCGGGAATCAAGGACGATCGTTTTCGAGGACGGGACGCGCTACACCCTCGGCGAGAATTCGGACGTCGGAACCTTGCAAGAAGGGTCCGAAGTGACGCTTTCTTGTGACGCAACGGACACCAATTGCGCGGTCGTCACTTCGGAGACACCGGAGAGCGAGGGGACCGCGCCGGACTAGGCCTGCACTATCTACTCGGAGGGATTTGCATCGGCCGCAGTCAGGGCGGGCTCTATGGCTCAGCTCGGCTGAGGCGGCGGGCGACGAAAAAGCGCCAGGCAAATATCGCAGCGGCCAAGGCAAATCCAGCGGCATCGCTCGCGGTATTGGGAAAGATCAGAAGTCCGGCGGCGATTGCCGCCAGCAACCGTTCGATCCAATTCACATTGCCATTGGCATAGCCGAACGCGGTGATGCCCCACAGCACCACCGCTAGCGTCGCTTTCATCGTCACATAGCCGACGTGGAGCCAATAGCTGAATCCATCCAATCCCGGCACCGGCTGCAGCATCAGCACGGGATCGGCAACGATCAGGTAGGGAACGATGAAGGCCGGCAGGGCGATACGCACCGCCTGTATGGCGATCTTGAGCCCGGATTCCTTGGCCATCGGGGCGGCGGCGAAGGCCGCCAGCGCCACCGGCGGCGTCAAGTCGGCCATGATCCCGAAATAGAACACGAACATGTGCGACACGATCAGCGGCACGCCCAGATGCAACAGGATCGGCGCCGCCAGCGACGAGGTAATGATGTAGTTGGGAATGGTCGGAACCCCCATGCCGAGCATCAAGCTGAACAGCATGACCAGCACCAGTCCCAGCGGCAGGTTATCCTGGCCAACCGCCATCACCGCCACACCGACAATTGTGCCAAGTCCGGTCAGGGTCATCGTGCCGATGACAATGCCGACCAGGGCGCAAGCCAAGCCGACCGGCAGAGCCTGCCGGGCGCCGTCAGCCAAGGCACGGCGGCACCCGATCAAGGCTTCGCGCCCGCTGCCGCTTGCTAACGCCGGTATGATCAGCGCGAGCGTCACCAGCGCGACCGCCGCCACGCTGAACCAGATCGAGATCGCGCAGATGAGCCCCAGCGCGATCCAGAACAGGAGGCGCAGCGCTGTCGGCGAAAGGCTTCCCTGGATGGCAAGTCCCAGGATCAGCACGATCGTGAGCGCAACGCCGGTGGCCCCCGCGAAAAGTGGCGTGAAGCCCGCGAACAGCAGATAGACCAACGCGACGAGCGGCAGAATGAGGTACCAGTTCGCCTTCACTTCCGCGGTGAAGCTGGGCAGCTGGTCGCGCGGCAGGCCCTTAAGCCCGCGCTTGCCTGCCTCGAGATGCACCGACCAGTAGCTGGCGAAGAAATAGAGCAAGGCGGGGATGATGGCGGCGCGCGCGATCTCGGCATAGGGCACATCGATCGTCTCCGCCATGATGAAGGCGACAGCGCCCATGACAGGCGGCATGATCTGCCCGCCCATCGAGGATGTCGCTTCAACACCGCCGGCGAAGGCGGACGTGAAACCGAAACGTTTCATCAGCGGGATGGTGAACTGGCCCGAAGCCACGACATTGGCAACGCCCGAGCCGGAGACCGTACCCATCAGCGCGCTCGACGCCACGCACACCTTGCCGGGTCCGCCGCGCGCGCGGCCGAACGCCGCCATGGAGATTTCGTTGAAGAATCGAATGATCCCGGCCTGTTCCATGAACGAGCCGAACAGGATGAAGAGGAAGATGTAGGTGGCGGAGACCAGAATCGGCGTACCGTAGATTCCTTCGGTGCCGAAGACCATATGCTCGATGACTTGCGCAACGTCATAGCCGCGATGGTCGAGCGGGGCCGGCAGCTGATTGCCGAACAGGCAATAGGCAAGAAATATTCCTGCCATGATTGGCAGCGCCGGGCCCAGCACGCGCCATACCAGCACGAACAAGACTGCAAGTCCGAGTATGCCGACAATGAGATCTTGTGTCAGGAGATCTCCAGAGCGCTGGACGAGATCGAAATAGAATGCCCATTGGTATAGTCCTGCGAGGAACCCCGCGGCGCCCAGCGGCCACAGCAGCCAGCGGTCGATACGCCGACGGTCTTTTTTGGCGAGACTCGCGGAAAGGGCCAGCACACCGACCAGACACAGGAATCCGACATGCATCGCGCGCAGGACCTGGCTCGGCAATCCGCCCGCATAACGCACCAGGATCGCGTATGTCACCGCCAGGGTGAGCAACGCCAGCAGCCCTTCACTTATTTTGCGCCCTCTGAACTTGTCCCACCCGACCTTGACCGCCCCCAGGACAAGCGCAATTCCGCTCATTCCAGCCAAATCGATGCCCGGCAGGAAATCCTTGTCCAGCGGAATGCCGAAGCCGGTCACCAACTGAAACACCGAGAATGACACGGCGATCCAGAAGAGCAGGCGCCCGGTGGCGCCCGCCGCGAAAAGGTCGTCGGTCAATCCGGATTCGCCGAACGGCAGATTCGATGCGGCGGCGGTTCCGGTATCGCTCGCCCGATCCGTCGACATGGATGGAACCGCCGGCGCCGTACGCTCCGGTTCCACAACGCTACAGCAAGTTCATCTCCGTGAAGTATTTCAGCGCACCGGGGTGAAGTGCCG
The DNA here is from genome assembly GCA_963851215.1 of uncultured Alphaproteobacteria bacterium. Taxonomy (GTDB): domain Bacteria; phylum Pseudomonadota; class Alphaproteobacteria; order Dongiales; family Dongiaceae; genus DATKFM01. Next base: position 394,615 of record CAWKOG010000014.1, on the reverse strand, counting down.
CCGGCGAGCCCGTCGCCGCTTTCTCCAATGAAATGGCTTTGGCTGCCGCATGGGCGGCTTGCAGCTCCGGCAGATTCTCATAGATCGCCGCCGTCATCTTGTAGACGAGCTCCGCCGGCAAATCGGCGCTTGTCACCAGGAAGTTCGGCACGGCAACCGTCGCCACATCCGCGGTCTGTCCTTCATAGGTGTTGGCCGGAATGTTGGCCGAGTAGAATGGCGGCCCCATCTTCGCCGCCACCTCCGCCGGCACCGCGACCACGACAATGGGAACCGATGTGGCGAGATCGCGAATGGATGCTACGCCTAGTCCCGCCGACTGCAGCGTGGCGTCGAGTTGCCGATTCTTCATCAACTCAACGGACTGGGCAAAGTCCAGATACTCCACCTTGCCAAGATCCTCATAGTTCATGCCGGCGCCGGCGAGGATCGCTCGCGCATTGAGTTCGGTGCCGGACTTCGGCGCGCCGACCGAGACTCGTTTTCCCTTGAGGTCGGCCAGCGTATTGATGCCGCTTTCCTGCGAGGCGACGATCTGCACGTAGTTCGGATAGATGGCGCCGATGGTCTGCACCTTGTCGAGCGGCGCTTTGAATCCCGCATCGGCCGAACCCGACACGGCGGCCGCAAGCGAATCGCCGAGCGTAAAGGCGATCTCACCCTTGCCGCCTTGAATCAGATTGAGGTTCTCGACAGAGCCCTTGGTCGCTTGCACCGACGGCCGCACGCCCGGCACCTTGTCCGCCAGAACTTTGGAGATTGCAACTCCGAGCGGGTAGTAAACGCCTGACGTGCCGCCGGTCAGAATATTGACGAACTCGTCGGCCCTCGCCGTAAGCGGTACGAACGACAAGCCGAGAGCGACTCCACCGGACAGTACGCGGCGCCGGGAAACATTCAGCATGGCAACCTCCTCGCTATGTGTTGTGACGGCTCGGCGCCGTCAGCTCATCGATGCTGGCGCCTGCCGTTCGGACCACGACGGAGAGTGAACGACAAATCCGGCAGCTTGTCATCGTTAGCGTTCATAACACTATGAGCATGACCCATGGCAAACGCCGTTGCTACGGGCCCTCGCTGCCAACCGCTTGACCATGCGAAGAATTCGGCAAAGCTATCGGTCAAAGTGCAAACCGATCGCAGGTCCTGGCATGGACAGAACCTGTGAATGGCGCTGGGGAGGTAAGCCCCTAGCGGATCATTTGGTTCGTCGCGCCGAAGTCATGGTCGGCCGCCTCCATTGCCGCTACGGTGAATCCGGCTTCCAGTAGTTGCAGCCTTGTCAGCGATCTGCGTAACCGAGGTGTCGTATATGAAAATCGAAGCAGTCGACTTCTTTTACCTGTCCATGCCCATCGTTACCGACGCGGGCGACGGCAGCCAGGATGCATTGGTGGTACGGGTTCATGCGGGCGGCATTACCGCCTGGGGCGAATGCGAGGCCTCGCCGCTGACATCAATCGCGTCGTTCGTCTGTCCGATGTCCCACGGCGCCTGCCGGCCGGTCAGTGCCTCGGTGCTGGGCATGGACGTTTCGTCGCCGGCCGACATCGCCCGAATTGCGGCGACCATCCAGTGGAACAGCATGGACCTGCTGCAGGCGGCCCACACCTGGTCCGGCATCGAGATTGCTCTCTGGGACCTGCTCGGCCGAATGCGCGGCGAGCCGGTTTATCGGCTTCTTGGTTATGACCGTGCCTACCCAAAGCTTCCCTATGCCTCGCAGCTCTTCGGCGACACTGCGCAGGAAACGCTGGAACTTTGCCGCGCGGCGCGCAATGCCGGATTCCGTGCGGTCAAATGCGGCTGGGGTCCCTTCGGCCGCGGCAGTCTCAAAGAGGATGCCGATCAGCTTGCAGCGGCGCGGGAAGGCCTCGGTCCGGACGGCATGCTCCTGATCGATGCCGGGCAGATCTGGGTCGAAGATGTCGCCGCGGCCGAGGCGCGTCTCCCACTGTTGGAGAGTGTCAGGGCGACCTGGCTGGAGGAGCCGTTTCACGGCAGCGCCTACGAGGCCTATGGTTCGCTCGCCGGAAAGGCCGGATCTCTGAAGCTTGCCGGCGGCGAGGCGGCGCACAATGTGTTTATGGCTCGCCATACAATCGACTATGGCAAAGTGGGCTTTGTGCAGATCGATTGCGGCCGAATCGGCGGCATTGGCCCGGCGAAGCAAATCGCCGATTACGCGGCTGCGAAAGGCGTGACGTACGTCAATCACACCTTTACATCGCATCTCGCACTTTGCGCCTCCATTCAGCCCTATGCAGGATTGTCCGATCACCGCATTTGCGAATACCCTGTGAAACCTCAGCCGATGGCCTGGGAAATGTGCGCGAACCACATCGCTCCAGACCGCAATGGAGAGATTATCGCGCCCGATGCACCGGGTCTCGGTATCGACGTTGATCTTGCAGCACTGAAAAAATACGGCGTCGACGTGGAAATCCGGGTAAAGGACAAGATTCTCTACCGCTCGCCTGATATCGACTGACCTGATCTTGCTCGGCTTTGTATCAGGGGAACACCAGGCAGCAATGGGTTGGCTGCAAAAGTGGATTTATTCCTGCAAATTCGCTATTCATGAGAACAATAGTTGACGCCGGGCGCAGTCGCGTTCCGGCAGTCGACAGCGATGCTGGGAGGATGTGCCGTGAATTGCCCAAGGTCGTGGTCTCCGCCGTTTCGGGGATTGAGCTCGAACCTGCGGGGCCGGCAATCGATTGCTCCGGAAGCCGGCGAGGCTTTTGCAATGGGAATCGAGCTGCGCGGCAATGGTGTTTTCACGCTTTGCGCGTCGGCCGTGAAGGGGAAACGCGCGTGATCGTCCTTCGCTTGCTGATCGGGCGAATTCTCCTGTCGCTATTGACGCTCATCATCGTCTCTGCCGTCATCTTTGCGATTATCGAGGTACTGCCGGGCGACGTTGCCTCACGCATTCTGGGGCGCGACGCCACGCCGGCATCGCTTGCCCTGTTGCGCGAAAAGCTGCACCTGAACGATCCGGCGATCCTTCGCTACGTGAATTGGCTCGCCGGCATCCTGCAAGGGGATTTCGGCAATGCCCTCACCAGTTCGCGGCCGATCATTGACATCCTGGCGCCGCGTATCATCAACACCGGGCTGCTGTCGCTTTATGCTTTCGTGATCTATATTCCGCTGGCGCTGATTCCGGCGCTTATCCAGGCCGTGCGGCGCGACCGGCCGGTGGACCACGTGCTTTCCACGATCACCCTCGTCCTTCTGTCGATTCCCGATTTCTTGCTGGGGACTCTCCTGATAATCGCCTTTGTCGTTGCGATTCCCTTGCTTCCGGCAATCTCGCTGGTGGACGAAAGTTCGACCGTAATCCAGTATCTGCGGGCGATGACATTGCCTGCGGTAACGCTTGCAATCGTCATGGCCATCGCCGCTGTGCGCATGCTGCGCGACAACCTGATCGAGGTTCTCAATTCCGACTATGTCCGGATGGCCGAACTCAAAGGCCTGCCGCCTCGAGCCGTACTGCTGCGCCACGCATTGCCCAATGCGCTGGTGCCGACGCTCAATGTAACCGCGATCAATCTCGGCTACCTGATCGGGGGCGTCGTAATCGTCGAGAAGGTCTTCTCCTTTCCGGGATTCGGCAGGTTGCTTGTCGATTCGCTGCAGCTTCGCGATGTGCCGGTAGTCGAAGCGACGGTGCTGATTTCCGCCGTGGTCTATGTCGCGGCCAATTTGCTCGCCGATCTCGGCGCCATTCTGCTCAATCCACGGCTCCGCGGTGGATAGACACAGGAACAACGTGCACTAGGATGGTGATGGCATCCAGCCAAAGTACGCTGAAAGCGGCCCGTTTCAGGGCGCGGTGGCGGCGCACGCCGATGAGTTTCCGCATCGGGGCGGTCATTCTTCTGCTGCATTTTGTCGTCGCCGCTACCGGCCCCTTCTGGGCGCCATACGGCGCGTCGCAGATTGGAACCGGCCCTCCGCTCTCCGGCATGAGCTGGGAGCATCTGTTCGGTGTGGACCAGCTTGGGCGTGACGTATTCAGCCGGGCGGTGCATGGCAGCCATATCGTGATCCTGCTGTCACTATCAGGTACTTTTCTCGGCCTCGTCATCGGTGCGATCGTCGGGTTGCTTTCGGGCTATGTGCGTGGCTGGATCGACGAGATTTTGCAGCGCGTGCTAGAGGCGATCATCAGCATTCCCTTCCTGGTCCTGGCGCTGATTGCGATCGTGGCTGCGGGGCCGGACCTTTCCGGCAACCCATTGCTGGTGATCCTGGTAATCGCCTTTATTTATGCGCCACGCATCGCGCGTATGGCACGCGCGGCAGCATTGGATATCGTCACGCGCGATTTCGTGACCGTAGCCCGGCTGCGGGGGAAAGCGCCTGGTCGGTTATGCGGCGCGAGCTGCTTCCCAACGCCACAAGCGTGCTGCTGGTCGAATTCGCGCTGCGCGCCGGCTACGCGCCCGTGTTGATCGGGTCGCTAGGGTTCCTCGGGTTCGGCATGCGCCCGCCGACGCCCGAATGGGGGCTCATGATGAGCGAGAATCGTTCGCTGATCATCTTTTCGCCGATTACCGTGGTCGGCCCCGGTCTGATGCTCGCCACGCTCGTGGTTGGCCTGAACTTATTTACGGAGGGGCTCGCGCGTATTCTCGGCCGTACCGTGCGTCTAGCCGACAAGTGACTACTACATCCCCCCTCGTCGAGGTCATCGACCTCGATGTCGCCTACCGGCACGGCGAAGGCTGGTTGCGCGTGCTGCACGGCGTAAGCTTCACGATCCGTCGCGGCGAAGCACTGGGTTTGGTCGGCGAGTCCGGATGCGGCAAGTCGACCGTAGCGTATCAGCTCCTCGGATACCGCCGCGGGAACAGCCGGGTCGAAGGAGGCCAGGTACTTTTCCAAGGCACCGATTTGCTGCGTCTGGAGCGGCCGGCGCTCGACCGCCTGCGCGGCAACCGGGTGAGCTTGGTGCCGCAGAATCCGACGACGGCCCTCAGCCCGGGCATGAGAGTTGGAGCTCAAATCGCCGAGGTGCTGCAGTTTCACCAGGCCGAAAGCGGCTCAGAGGCGACTTACATTACCGAGCTATTCCGCATGGTGGGATTGCCCGACCCCGAGGCGATCGGGCGGCGTTACCCGCACCAGCTCTCGGGCGGCCAGCAGCAACGTGTTTGCATTGCCATGGCGCTGGCCTGCAAGCCCGATCTCCTCGTGCTCGATGAACCGACCACCGGCCTTGACGTCACGACTCAGGAGCAGATCATCGAGCTGCTCGCGGACCTGCGGGCCCGGCTCGGCATGTCCATGCTGTACGTCACGCATGACCTTGGCGTGCTCGCGCAGATCGCAGACCGGGTTGGCGTCATGTATGCCGGGCGAATGGCCGAGATCGCGCCGACGGCAGTCCTCTTCGCGGAGCCACGGCATCCCTATACGCGCGGCCTTATCGCATCGATCCCGCAGATCGAAAAAGCCGACAAGCCGGCCGGCCCTATGCTGCGGGGTCTGCTAAAGCGAAACGAGCTGCCCCCGGGCTGCCCCTTCCAACCGCGCTGCGATTTCGCCGAAGCCATTTGCGCGACGGAAGTACAGCGGCCCGATGCGGTCGCTGACGGCCACGTTGTGGCTTGCCGCCGTTGGCGCGCCTTGCCTCCGCCGCAGGCGATCGCCGCGAACGGACAGGCGTTGAACGCTGAGAAACGAATTGCGCCCGATCACATCCTCAGTCTCGACGGCGTAAGTCTCGGCTATGGTGCAAGCAGGCGCAGCGCGATTTTTCCGGGATCATCGATCTACAATGTCGTGCAGGATCTATCCTTTGCGATCAAGGCGGGCGAGACCTTTGCCCTGGTCGGTGAATCCGGCAGCGGCAAATCCACCGTAGCGCGGGCGGTGAGCGGCCTTCTTGCCCCGCGGGCAGGCAGCATACAGTTCGAAGGCCAGGTCTTGCCCGCCCTTGTTGCCGCGCGATCACGCGAACTGCGGCGCCGCATTCAGTACATTTTTCAGAATCCCGACGCTTCCTTGAACCCGCGCACACGGATCGGGGCCATCCTGGCGCGGCCGCTCGAAGTTTTCTTCAATCTCGATCGCGCCGCTGTCGATAAGCGAGTTACCCGCGCACTCGAGGATGTGCGCCTCGACGTCGGCTATGCCACGCGCTATCCGGATCAGCTTTCCGGCGGCGAGCGTCAGCGGGTCGCCGTAGCGCGAGCGCTGGTGGCAGAATCGAAGCTCCTGCTCTGCGACGAGATTCTTTCCGGACTCGACGTATCGGTGCAAGCCAATGTCCTGGCATTGCTACAGCAGTTGCGGCAGGAGCATCACCTCTCCATGCTGTTCATCTCGCATGATCTGGCAGTTGTGCGGACTCTGGCCGATCGCGTCGGTGTCCTGTTCCGTGGTCAACTCATGGAGGTCGGCGGCGTAGAGGACATCTTCACGCCGCCGTTCCACCCCTATACCTACGAACTCTTAATGGCGGTTCCCAGCATCCACGTTGTACGCAAGCGACGCGCTCAACCGAAAACGGAAAAGAGTTCGACCGAGACGTCCGGCTGTGTCTTCGCCGGCCGATGCGCGTGGCAGCTCGGCCGCCTCTGCGAGGAGCAGTCGCCACCCTGGCGAGACGCCGCCGCCCAGCATCGCATCCGTTGCCACATCCCCTTGGACGAACTTACTGGAATGGCGAACCGTAGTGGCATGCAGTGGCACTCGGCCGAACCCGGGCAGCAAACAACGGGTGAGCATACGAGATGAGAAACTCGCCACCTCAGATAGTTCGGCGGCCTTCGACTTGGCACTCCCGGTAACGCGCAGCGAGGGTCGTACGAGGCCGCGAAGGGATACTTGATGTCTTCGGATCTCCTGGTGCTCGAAGGTGCCGATCTGATCGACGGAAGTGGCGCGCCGGCGATCGAGGATTCGATGGTGGTCCTCGAGGGAAGCTGCATCAGCTATGCCGGTCCCAAAACGGACCGGTTTAAGGGTCGGCCGGCGCAACGTTGGCCGCTTCGGGGTAGAACCATCACCCCCGGCCTCATCGAGGCGCACACCCATGCGGCGTTTGATGCGGACATGCGCGCCTATGTGAAGAACGGCGTTACCACAATCCGGTTTGCGGGCCTCGATCAAAGTACCGTGGAGCGGCTGCGCAAGCGTATCGCTGGAGGCGAATTGATCGGGCCTCGCATTCTCTCCTGTGGCCCCATGATCGATCAGCCGCCGCCGGCCTATCCGGAGTGGAGCGTCGCCGTTGGCACGCCGGCTGAAGCGGCTGCGACGGCTGAACGGCTGATCCGGGAACATGATCTGGAAGCGCTCATTCTGACACAGCGCGTCACGGCACCGGTGATGCGGGCCGTCATCGAGGTTGCCCATGCGCATGGGCGGCCGGTTGTTGGTCAGACTTGGGAAGTGGATGGCAGGGAAGCTGCAGCGCTCGGAATCGACGAGCTGCACACCAGCTCTCGTGTCTATGAGAGCAAGCTGTACCCAAGGGATCGGCTGCTTCGCTATACAAGCATTGCAGACCGTCTGGCCCTCACGTCCCGCGCCTGGGCGTCCATCGATTGGCAAGCGACACAAGGCATCATGGAAGCCATGGTCAAGCATGGCGTTATCTATTGCGGCATGCAGGTGATTACGCAGTTTCAGGTGGGTGACGGTGCTGCGGAACTGGAAGCCGACAGCGATTTCGCAACGCTGTTTGGAGACGGGGAGCGGCAGGCATTTCACGATTTCACCCGGCGCCTGCAAGGCGGTTGGACGCAGGAGGATCTGGACTACGGAAGAGCCGCTAACAAACAGCGAATGGAATGGATGCGGCGATTTCGCGAGCTGGGGGGCGTTCTGATAGCGGGCACCGACATGCAGTTCGGCGGCATCATGCTGCACCGGGAACTGCGCAATCTGGAAGCCCTCGGGATGTCGAGGTTGGAAGTCATCACCGCAGCGACCGGCAACTGCGCGCGGGCGCTGCGCTTGGAAAAAGAGCTTGGAATGGTCCGCGAAGGTCTTCGGGCGGATCTCGTCGTGCTCCGCCGCGACCCGATCGGCGATCTCGGCGCCTTGCGTGACATTGAGTGCGTCTTCAAGGACGGCAAGGTCGTCTGGACTGACGGACGTGCTGGTGACCTTAACCGAGACACGGCGAAACATGTTCCGGTGTGAACGCGAGAAAGAACAGTGCAGAGGAGAGTGGTTGCGATGATACAACCGACCTTGCGTGACTTGTTGATGCGCCGCGAAGTCAAAGTCGGCTTCTGGGTCAACGAATTCATGACGCCGGCAATCGGCCACATTCTGAAGGCGGCCAATTGTGATCTCGTCACGTTCGACATGGAACATTCGGGGCTCGGCTTCGAGACGATCAGAGCCGCTCTTCGATCCGCTGAAGCAGCCGGGCTCGCAACCATCGTTCGCCCACCGTCGAAGCAGTACCAGGATATTGCCCGCGCGCTGGACATCGGCGCCAAATCGCTGATGTTTCAGATGGTGGACACGGCGGAAGAGGCTCGCGAGATCGTCGCCTGCATGAAGTACAGGCCGCGCGGCATCCGCGGGGTGACCACGCAACACTTCTACGATCGTTTTACGGACGGTGCCTTAGGGCCGAAACTTTTGGCGGAGGATGAGGCGACCACGATGATCGCCCTCCTGGAAACCCGCGTGGGCGTTGCCAATGCCGACGCAATCGCCGCTGTCGATGGCGTCGATTGCCTCTATCTGGGCCATGTCGACCTCAGTGTCGACCTCGGCATTCCCGGCAGTTACGACGACCCGCGATTGCTCGAGGCGACTCATGCCCTCGCCGCCGCATGCCGCAACCACGGCAAGCAATTTGTGTGGGACGTCGGCTCGACGGGCGAGCTCGAAGATATGGTCCGGCTCGGCGCCAGCATCATCATGTGCGGCGCCGACACCGGGACGTTGCGCGATGCCGTCGCGCTGGCCACTGCCGATGTACGCCGTCGTTGCGCCCGCCTGGCCTGACGGGTCGCTGATCCTGTTGCCCAAAAAGAAAGGGAGCACGTTGCCGTGCTCCCTTCGCATGTTCGGTGATTGATGCGATCAGTCGCAGGCAATCTCCGAGAAGTCGGGCCGATTGTGGTCGGACGCCGGTGTGTAGCCGGCGCAGCCTTTACGAGTGGCGGCCACGATGTTGGCAAACATTGGAATAATGACGCCGCCTTCCTCGGTAATGAGCTGCTGTGCTTCCTGATAGAGCTTGCGGCGCGCGTCAGTATCCAAGGTCGTCGCCGCCTTATCGAGCAGGGCATCATACTTGTCGAGGCGGAAGTGCGTCTCGTTCCAGGGCGCATCCTTGCGATACGCGACCGATAGCGCGGCCGGTGTCGTCCGCATGCCCCAGTTGGAGACGGCGAAGGCCTGCTTCAGCCAGATGTTGTCCCAGTACTCGCCGGCCGACTCGTTGATGATGTTGATCTTGATGCCGGCATCCGACGCCATTTGCTGATAGGCCTGCACCATGGCCATCGTGCCCGGCATCAGGTCGGCCGCATGCAGATCGACGGTGATCCCATCCGCATGGCCCGCCTCCGCAAGCAGCTGCTTCGCCTTGGCCACGTCGCGTTGCATGACGTCGGTGCGATAGGCGTCAGGCGAGGTCGGCATGATCGGGTTGTCGTTGCCGGGTATCCCGAAACCGAGAAGCGCGGTATCGACGATGGCTTGGCGGTCGATGACCAGCTTCATGGCCTGTCGCACCCGGACATCATCGAATGGCGGAACATCGATGAACATTCCCATGGTCACCGCCGTGCCGCCCGGGGCCTTGGTCAGCGTGACATTGGGATTCGCCTTGAGCGTTCCGATCGTCGCGGGATCCACCACAAGGACGATGTCCGCATCGCCCGACTCGAGCGCGGCGACACGGCTGATCGGCTCGGTGATTGCCGTCACGGTAAGACATTCGGACTTGGGCAGACCTTCGCGCCAGTACTTGGCGTTACGGGTGAAGGTGGTCTTTAGCGGTCCGATCGTGAGTTCGGCCAGCGTGAACGGCCCGGTGCCATTCGGTTTGAACCTGATGTCGTCGGACGATGCGCCATTCTTCACGACCATCCCATGCTTGGTTGCGAGAATGGCAGGCAGCTCGACGATCGGCGAGTCGAGTGTGACCTTGACGGTTGCTGCGTCGACGGCCTTGAACGCGTCCGGCTTGATGGCGCCGAGTTCACTTGCCGCCGGTGAGCCAACTTCCGGGTCGAGCAAGCGGCGGAATGTGTAGACGACGTCATCGGCCGTGAGCGGCGATCCGTCGTGGAATGTCACGCCCTGCCGGATATGGAATGTCCACTCCGTGGCCGTATCATTCACCTCCCACGATTCGGCGAGCCACGGCACCGGCTGCATCGCGGAATCGGCCGCGACGAGGGGCTCATAGATCATGCGCGCATGATAAACGTCCGATATACTCAGCAATCTGGCGGGATCAGGCGATAGCGTCTCGCCACTCCAATCGGGACCGACCAGTACCGGACACTCCGCTGCCTGCGCCGCAGGCATAACTGTGCATGTCACTAACAAGAGCGCCGCCGAGGCGGCGCCAATCCCAAGTTTCGTCATTCTTATGTCCTCCCAGAACGCGCCACGATCTACGCCGAGCGCAAGAGAATATATACCATCCGTCCTTTGACAGTCTATGATTAGCTGTTTTTGGCAAAGCTGTGTGGCAGGGGGCATGGCATGAGCAGATGGCGCATCGCGGCTGTGCGCTCCTACGTGATCGAATCCCTCGGCGCCGGTGGCAACTACACCGCGCGAGAACCGGGCCACTGGCTGGTTGATGCGCGCCAAGCCAACCCGATGTCGACATACCCTGACCGGACCGATCTCAGGACCGGTACCGGCGATGCGGCCGCCGGCATCCTGTTGGAGATCGAGTCCGCTGATGGGACGGTTGGCATAGCTACCGGTAGCGGTGGCATCGCTGCATGCGCCATTATTGATCAAGGGCTAGCGGGCCTGCTTGTCGGAGCCGACCCGCGCGACATCGCGCGGTTATGGGATCAGATGTACAGAGCCACGCTGCCATACGGCCGCAAGGGCGTGGCCCTGATGGCGGTCAGCGTCGCCGACCTGGCGCTGTGGGACCTTCTTGGCCGGCTGCGCGGGGAGCCGGTTTACCGCTTGGCGGGAGGAGCGACCAGAGAGCGCATTGCGGTCTATGGCACAGGGCCCGACCCGACGACCTTCAAGAAGCGTGGATTCTTCGGAGCAAAGGTGCCCTTTCCCTATGGTCCGGCCGACGGGCGGGAGGGTTTGGCAGCGAACCTGCGCGCCGTCGCTGCCCATCGCGAGGCTGTTGGCTCCGACTATCCCCTGATGATCGACTGTTTCATGTCACTCGATGTGCCTTACGCCCTGGAATTCGCCCGTGCCGTCGAGCCCTATGGCCTCTATTGGATCGAAGAAGCGTTGCATCCCGATGACTGGGAGGGCTATCGACAGCTAAGGTCGGCGGCTCCGTGGGTGCGCTGGGTGACCGGCGAGCACGAATACACCCGTTGGGGCTTCCGTGAGCTCATCCGGCACCGGTCGGTAGACATCGTCCAGCCCGACTTGATGTGGGCGGGCGGGTTCAGCGAGGCGCTTCGTATCGCCGCGCTAGCTTCGGCCTTTGACGTGACTGTCGTGCCGCATGCGGGAGGTATCTATAGCTATCACTTCGCCATGACCCAGCCCGCCATCCCCTTCGTAGAGTATTGCATCACCAGCCCAAAGGGCGACGAGATCACGTCGGTCTTCGGAAACATGTTCGATGGCGAACCACTGCCTCTTGACGGCACCATCACGCTTTCCGACGCTCCGGGATGGGGCCTCGAACTGAGACGCGACGCCGTCCGGCTGAAACGCTTCGCTGCTTGATCTGCTTGGCGCAAATGATCGTTGCCACCAGCCGATTGCAAATCTGTCCAGGGGGATAAAGTCCGTGACAAAGTTTCGTGTCGCGCTGAGCGCCGACTTCCTCAAGCCCGACGGCAGTCCTGCGTTCCCGGATTTCGACCTGACGCCGCTGTTCTCCGATCCGCGCATCGAGGTGGGCTACGTGGATGCGGAAGGAGACGTCCTTCCCGCGCGCGCGCTCGAAGACTATGACGCGCTGATTCTGTTCGCGTTTCAGATGCGGGCGTCAAGCCTTCCGTCAAGCCGGCGCCTTGGTGTCGTCGCCCGCTTCGGCGTGGGTTACGACTCCGTGGACGTAGAGGCCTTCGCGGACGAAGGGGTGGCCACCGTCATCACGCCGGGCGGAGTAGCCCGGCCCGTCGCCGTCGGCATCCTCACATTCGTCCTGGCCCTGAGCGGCAAAATCATGGCCAAGGACCGGCTCGCGCGTCAGGGAGCGGCGGGTTTTGCACTGCGCGCCGGACATATAGGTGTTGGGCTGACGGGCAAGACCTTGGGGTCCATCGGACTCGGAAACATCGGGGGTGACATGGTGCAGATCATGCGTCCCCTTGGGCTCAACTTCATCGCCCACGACCCGAACCTGAACGAGGCTGATGCCCGGAAGCTCGGAGTCCGGCTGGTGAGCCTTGAGACCGTGTTCCGCGAGAGCGATATCGTGACGGTCAATTGCCCGCTGTCGCCGGCAACCCGCGGTCTCGTCAACGCCGAGCGGCTCGCACTCATGAAGCCCAGCGCCTACCTCATAAACACGGCGCGCGGTCCCATCGTCGATCAGAAGGCACTGACCGAGGTGCTCGTGGCCGGCCGCATCGCAGGCGCCGGCATCGATGTTTTTGATCCCGAGCCGCCCAGCGCCGATGACCCCCTCCTTGCGCTGGACAATGTCATTCTGGCACCGCACGGCCTGGCGATGACAGACGAACTCTTCGCCAATTGCGGGGCCCTTGATATCAAGGCCGTATTCGACGTGATGCACGGGCGCGAACCGCAAGGCATCGTGCAGCGCCGGGTAACCGGGAACGCAGAATGGCGGCGCCGTCTGGATGCCAATCGGGCCAGGTTCGGCGATCCGCGCTGAGTCCGGTCCGGGCGACGTTCACTGCACGTCCCGCCGGACAATTCGCCTCACGGCATCGAGCGGAGTCTGCTCTTCGGCGATTTCCACGCCGCCGATCGCATTCACGTCAGCTTGCCGCTGTAGGGCGCCGCCACCACCAGGCAGCAATTTCCCGGACGCACGCGGCCCGGCTGGCGCCGGCCGTAGAGTATCCCGTCCACTTCGTAGTGCAGCAATTCCGGTGCGCGCGTCGGATCCCAGGTGCAATGGATGCGGCCGGCGGCATCTCCAGCCCGCACCTTGTCGCCATTGAGATGGTACGGTTCGAATATCCCGTCTGCCGTTGCGTATACGAATGCACGGGTTCCCGGAAGCTCGAACAGCGGCGCATCGGCGCGGCGCACTGTCGCTGCTGCGGCGGGCAATACGCCCAGATGCGCCAAGACATTGCGCACACCGCGGCGGCAAATCGCCAGCGCATCCGGCCTGACCGTCCCACCCCCGCCCATTTCGGTACCGACGGTCGTCAGCCCGGCGCGACAGGCTGTCGCGGTCGCGGTACGCGGATCGCCGAAGTTGCTGACGACCACAATCAGCGGCGCATCGAACGCCCGGACCGCGGCAACATTCCGGCGATGCAACTCGGGATCGTCGGTCGGTTCTATGATGGCGCTTGGCAGAATGTCGAGGGAGGAGCCCCCCGAGTGCAGATCCAAGAATGCTTCACCGCGCGGAAAAATCTCATGGGCGACGAAATCCGCAATCTGCTCTGTTATGGAGCCGTGAGCCACGCCGGGGAAAGTACGATTGAAATTCAGCCCGTCGACAGGTGACGTCCGCTGGCCCGCCATGACCGCATGCACATTGTTCGCTGGCATCAGAATCAGCCGGCCCTGCAACTCGCCCGGATCGAGTTCACGGATCAGCTCGCAGATCGTGATCGGCCCTTCATACTCATCGCCATGGTTCCCTCCCTCGAGGATCACCGTCGGACCCTTGCCATTGCTGATCACGGCGATCGGCAGGCGCGTGACACCCCACGCGTCGTCATGCGTCGAGTGCGGGATCATGACGAAGCCGACTTGCTTGCCGGGCTTCTCGAGGTCGACTGTCGTGAAGGCCGTACTACGCTTTGTCGTGGTATGATCCAAGATCTGCTCTCCGTTCAACGAGGACGCCGTGGCATGCGGTTGTGGACAGCTCCATCAGCGATGGCGCATTGCTCATGTTGGCGTCGCTCCGTCGGGATCTGCACAGGGGAGGGCAACTTATCTGCTCGGCGGCTGAGGCGCTACGGACACGGGTCCACGCCATTCACTCATCTTGCGCACTGATTAGTCAAGAATACTGTCAGTGTTGGCCTTGCCGTAGGGCGCGGTTGGTAGGTTTCAAAGCATGAGAACTCGATCCTGCTCACTTCCGCTAGCCGGCGGCTCCGGCTCATCGCTGGCGAACACGTGGCATTTTTGTTGCTGGCATTGGACCAAGGTCCAATTGCCGATCTGCGTGCGACGCACGAAACTCCGGCTTCCACTCAGAGAGTGGACTCGACCTGACAGGCGCGCGCGCAGGCCCCCTTGCTCACGCGCCTGTCCTTCTCCCCAGCACCCGGTGGTGCGTCCGATCTATCCGCCGCCGGTAGTAGTGGCGTACTCGTATTACCTGCGCCGATATTGGGCGTAGATCGACACGATCTTGTCACCCGAGCGTCACCCGTAGCAGCCGCAGCTGCCGGGGGCCAGACAATCAGGACGAGAGGACGCGCCATGCGCCGGTACGCTGTGGAATTCATTGGAACGTTCTTTCTCGTACTGACAATCGGCTGCACCGGGATCGCATCGGCTCCGGGCGTGATTGCTCCGCTGGCCATAGGGGCCGTGCTGATGGTGATGATCTACGCGGGCGGCCACATCTCGGGCGCGCATTACAACCCGGCAGTCACGCTCGGGGTGTTCCTGCGGGGACGGTGTCCTCGCTCGGACCTGTTGCCATACTGCGGGGCGCAACTGCTCGGTGCCGCCGCTGCTGCCGGGATCGTCATCCTGGCCCTTCGCGGTGAGCCGGTGAGTCCATTCTTTGCCCCCGTATTAGGGGCGTTTCTGGCCGAGTTCCTGTTCACGTTTGCGCTGGTGTACGTTGTGTTGAACGTGGCCACGGCCGACGCAACAGTCGGGAATTCCTACTTCGGTCTCGCTATCGGCTTCACGGTCCTGGCTGGCGCATTCGCCGTCGGCCAGGTGTCGGGGGCGGCCTTCAATCCGGCCGTCGCCATCGGCGCCTCGATCGTAGGCCTGCTCCCGTGGTCCAACTTGTGGCTTTATATCGTTGCGGAACTACTGGGAGGGGCCGCGGCGGCGTTCGCCTTCAAAGCGCTCAACCCAGCCAGCCAGCCCGGGAGTGCATAGGACCGGGACCCAGCCGAAACGGCAGTTCACGACCCAACCCGGATCTTCGGCGTCCGGTCAGCAGCGGCAGGGATGGGTGGAGGCGGTCGTTTGCGGATCATTCCGCTACGACGAGCCGGTATCCTGCGTCATATTCATCAAGGGTGAGCAACTCGGCATAACGGCGCTCCCACTCGCCGGTCTCGAGATCCCGCTTTAGCTTCTGCAATCCTGCTTCGGCGTTGCCAATGGCCCAGAACGACGAACTGCCGGACCGGATGTATGCATCGAGATAGGCCGCCGGCCGGCGCCAGTAGGCATAGAGGAATCCGTCGCTGCAATCCTGCGGCACCAGAACCGGCGTGATTTGCACTGTGCCCAACCATCGTTCGTAGTCGGACAACGTTGGCATCTGTCCCTCGTCCAACGCCGCCAATTCAGGAAGATAGTCCGTTAGCCAGGGCCGGTGCGACGGATCGTACGTGAGCAGGATGATCCGGCCGCGTGTTACGCGGCGCATCTCGCGCAAGCCTGCCTCCTTGTCGGGCCAATGATGAATGGTCAGGATCGCCATGGCGGCGTCGAAACTCTTGTCATCGAATGGCAGATCGTCGGCGCTGGCCTGAATTGCCTCGGCCGCCGTCGGACTCCGCTTTCGAATCATCTCGCGCGAAGGCTCGACAGCAGTCAGGGATCGATCAGCCGGTTCGTAGGAACCCGTGCCTGCGCCGACATTCAAAACGGTTTGCGCCGACCCGAGTGCGCTGTTGATGATCCCGGCTATGCGCGGATCCGGCTTGCGAAGCTCCGCATAATTGTTTCCGATGATGTCATATTTCGCACTCATCGCGCTTTTCTGCCGTGAGTCACCGATGTCTGCAAGGGGCCGAAACAGGTCATTGGCCGAATGTCCGCTCCCGGCACTTCCCGGACTAACTCGAAGGCGGACTTCATGGCGGCTTAGACTTCGAAAATGGCTTCCAGCTTTCTGCGCATCACGGATGGATCGGGGTCGATTCCGGTCCAGTGCCTGATGCTGATGACGCCCTGATTGACCAGCATACCCAGGCCGTCCAGCACGGTACAGCCGCGCGCCGCCGCATCGCGCAGCAGGAGCGTCCGCGGCGGGTTCGGAATGACGTCGGCGACCGTCATGCCCGGCCGCAGGCTTTCGACATCGAGGTTCAGCCGGCCCTCGATGTCGGGAAAGAGACCGATCGAGGTGGCGTTCACGACAATGTCGGTTCCCGGCAGCACGCGGTAGGTGCGATCCCAAGCCGCATATTCAGCTCGCGCTTTCGTCTTGCCGTTGATCAGCGCGGTCAGTTCCTCAGCGGACTGCCGGCTGCGATTCACAACTGTTATCGACGCCGCACCGGCCAGGGCGGCTTCCACTGCAATGGCGCGCGCTGCGCCGCCGGCGCCAAAGAGAACGATCGCCTTGCCCACCGGATCGACGATCGTGCGCAGGGCGCTGATGAAGCCCTGTCCGTCGGTATTCTCGCCGACATAGCGGCCATCGCGGCGCACGGCGCAATTGACGGCGCCGATGACCGCGGCGGATTCGGCGAGACCGTCGAGATGTTCGATGACGGCGATCTTGTGGGGGATGGAGCAGTTGAAGCCGGCCCACCCCATGGCGCGGGCGCCGCGTACCGCATTGCCCAGTTCCGCCGGCGCCACCTCGCAGTTGATGTATCGCGCATCGAGTCCATGATGCCGGTAGGCGGCTTCGATCATCGTCACGGTGGGATTTTCCGCTGCCGGCATCGCGAAGCAGCCGGTCAACAGGCTGAGAAAGTTCAGCGGTTCGGCCATGAAGCTCCTCCGATGAAACCGTGGCGGCGGGTTTCAGGCTGCCTGACGCCGCAAAGCCACGCAGGTTCGAGCCCGCTCCGTGATCTTGTCCCATTCCCCACTGCGGATGCTTGCTGCCGGAACCGGCCAGGAGCTGCCGACGCAGACCACGTTCGGCAGGCGCAGATAGCTTTCGGCATTGCCGGGATCGATGCCGCCGGTGGGGCAGAATTTTGCGTCCGGCAACGGCGAGGCGAGCGAGGCAAGCAGACCGGCCCCGCCGGCGGCTTCGGCGGGGAAGAACTTCATCTGCTTGTAGCCGGATTCCAAGAGGCGCATGGCTTCGCTGGCGGTGGCGGCACCGGGCAGGAAAGGAATCTTCGAGTTGCGCGCGCCGGCCAGCAGTTCCGGCGTCGCGCCCGGACTGACGGCGAAGGCGGCGCCCGCTTGTTCGATGTCGGCTGAATTGCTGCGGCCGCAGGATGGTGCCGGCGCCGACGATGGCGTCGGGCACTTCGGCCGCGATGCGGCGGATCGCCGCCAGCGCCGTGTCGGTGCGCAGCGTCACTTCGATCACGCGGATGCCACCGGCGATGAGCGCTTTGGCCAGCGGCACGGCAGCGTCGGCGTCATCGATGACGACCACGGGGATCAGTGGGCCGAGGGCGAGGATTTCCTTGATCTGCATTCCGGTATCTCTGTGATCCCATCAATTTTCAGGCAGGAAGCCGAGAACGCTGGCGCCGGCGTCAGCCGCGCTCACATGCGTGCGGAAGCCGGCGAACAGCTCGCGCCCAAGCCCGGCGTGATGATGTGACAGATCGGCGGTTGCGGGCGCCCGTGCCGCCCATTCGGCTGGCGGAACCAGCGCTTCCAGCCGGCCCGTCGTGGCGTCGATGCGGATGACATCGCCGTCCCGCAGCCTCGCGATCGGCCCGCCATCGGCCGCTTCCGGCGTCAGATGAATCGCTGCCGGCACTTTGCCCGAGGCGCCGGACATGCGGCCATCAGTCAGCAGCGCCACCTTGAAGCCCTTGTCCATGAGCACGCCGAGCGCCGGCGTCAGTTTATGCAGTTCCGGCATGCCGTTGGCCTTAGGCCCCTGGAAGCGGACTACAGCGACGAAATCCCTCTGCAGCTCGCCGCGCTTGAAGGCCGCCTGCAGCTCATCCTGGTCGTTGAAGATGAGGGCCGGCGCCTCAATGACCCAGCGCTCCGGCTTCACCGCCGATACCTTGATGACGGCGCGGCCCAGATTGCCTTCCAACAGTTTGAGCCCGCCATTGGCGCTGAACGGCGCCGACACCGGCGCCAGCACGGCAGGATCGTGGCTCTGCCGCGGCCCATCGCGCCAGACGATAGAGCCATCACTCAGCATCGGCTCGGCGCGATAGCGCGCCAGCCCGCCATCGCCGGCGACGGTGCGCACATCCGGATGCAGCAGGCCGGCATCCAATAGTTGGCCGATCAGGAAGCTCATGCCGCCGGCGGCATGGAAATGATTCACATCGGCCTTGCCATTGGGGTAGATGCGGCAGAGCGACGGCACTACCTCGGACAGGTCGGCGAAATCATCCCAGCTCAGACGGATGCCGGCGGCGCGCGCCATGACCGGCAGATGCAGCGTATGGTTGGTCGAGCCGCCGGTGGCCAGCAGGCCGACGACGCCGTTGACCACCGCGCGCTCGTCGATCACTTCGCCGACGGGCGTGAACTCGTTACCCAGCGCCGTGATCTCGGCAACGCGCCTGGTCGCCGCCACCGTCAGCGCATCGCGCAGCGGCGTGTTCGGATTGACGAAGGACGCGCCTGGCAGATGCAGGCCCATGATCTCCATCAGCATCTGGTTGGTGTTGGCGGTGCCGTAGAAGGTGCAGGTGCCCGGGCCGTGATAGGAGGCGCTTTCCGCCGCCAGCAATTCCGCGCGGCCAACCTTGCCTTCGGCAAAGAGCTGGCGAATTCGAGATTTCTCATCGTTGGGCAGGCCCGAGGGCATCGGCCCGCCGGGCACGAAAATCGCCGGCAGATGACCGAAGCTGAGGGCGCCGATCACCAGCCCGGGCACGATCTTGTCGCAGATACCGAGATAGAGGGCGGCGTCGAACATGTCGTGGGACAGGGCAACCGCGGTCGCCAGCGCCACCACATCGCGGGAGAACAGCGACAGCTCCATGCCCCGCTGGCCCTGGGTCACGCCATCGCACATGGCTGGCACGCCGCCGGCGAATTGCGCAACCGCGCCCGCCTCCCGCGCCGCCTGCTTGATCAGCGCCGGGAAACGCTCGAAGGGCTGATGCGCGCTCAGCATGTCGTTATAGGCGGAGACGATGGCGATGTTGGCCTTGACGTCGCCGGTGAGATCCTGCTTGTCATCAGCGCCGCAGGCGGCAAAGCCGTGGGCGAGATTGCCGCAGGACAACTTGCCCCGCTGAGGGCCACGCCGCGCCGCCTCGCGGATGTGATCGAGATAGCGTTGCCGGTCGCTGCGGGACCGCTTGACGATGCGCTCGGTGATATCGGCCACTCTCTCTTGGACGGGCATGATCGTGGACCTCACGCTGTATGGTAGATGTCGACCGGCACGGAGGCGCCCCGCAGGACGCCGCGGATGGGCATCTCCTCCAGCGGACCATCGCTGCAGGCAAGCTCATAGGCGCGGCGCTTGGCCGGTCCGGCGAAGAGGACGAACAGGTTCCGGGCATCCAGCAGCGCCGGCAAGGTCAAGGTCAGCCGCGGCTGCGGTGCCCCGGGCGCGCGGATAGCCATGACGGCTTGCCCATTCTTCGGCGCCAGCGCAGCCGCGAGATTGTCGGCGCCGGGGAACAGCGAGGCGGTATGGCCGTCCTCGCCCATGCCCAGCACCACGGCGTCGAACGGGCGCGGCAGATCGGCGAGGCGGGTGGAGGCGTCGGCGATCGCGGCCTCCGGCGTCGCGGCGCCGGTATAGAGGGGAACGAATTGCGCCGGCGCGGCCGCGGCCTGCAGCAATGTCCGCTGCAGCATCGCGCCGTTGCTGGCGGGATCGCCGGTGCTGACCCAGCGCTCGTCGGTGAGAGTCACGAGGACGCGATCCCAGGCTAGGGCGGTCTTCGACAGCCGCGCCAGAAACGGCGCTGGCGTCGTACCGCCGGCGACGACCAGACTGGCCGACGGCCGCTTGGCGAGCGCGGCGCGCAGATGCGCGGCAACCGCCGCGGCCAGCGCCGCGGCGAGAGCATCGAGATCCCTGAACTGATGCTCGCGGATCCGAATGCCGGAACCGATGGTCATGCCGCGTCCTCGAACCAGCTTCTGTTGTCGCGCGCCATCAGCGCCTGGGCATCCGAAGGGCCCCAGCTGCCGGCGGTGTAGGCCTTCGGCGTCGCCGGGCTGCGGCTCCAGGCGTCGAGAATTGGCTCGATCCAGGTCCAGGCCGCTTCCACTTCGTCCTTGCGCATGAACAACGTGGGATTGCCGCGGATGACATCCAGCAGCAGCCGCTCATAGGCATCGGGGAACGGCACCTGGAAAGTCTCGGCGAAGCTGAGATTCAGCGGCACCTGCTTGAGCCGCATGCCGCCGGGGCCTGGGTCTTTGCTCATGAGCATGAGCTTGACACCCTCGTCCGGCTGCAGGCGGATGATCAGCCGGTTCGGGCTGATCTCGCCGGCGCCTTCGCCGAAGATGGAATGGGGGATGGTCTTGAACTGCACCACGATCTCCGACAGCCGCGCGGCCATGCGCTTGCCCGTCCGCATATAGAACGGCACGCCGGCCCAGCGCCAGTTCGCCACTTCGGCCTTCAGCGCCACGAAGGTCTCGGTGTTGCTGGCGTTGGCGCCGCCCATTTCCTCGAGATAGCCGGGCACCGGCTGGCCGCCGATGGCGCCCGCCTGATATTGCCCGCGGGCGGCGCAGCTCGCCAGCGAGCCGTTGGAGATCTGGGTCAGGGCGCGCAGCACCTTCAGCTTCTCGTCGCGCACCGCATCGGCGTTGAAGGCCGCCGGCGGCTCCATGGCGACGAGACAGAGCAGCTGCAGCAGATGGTTCTGCACCATGTCGCGCAAGGCCCCGGCGCCGTCATAATAGGCCGCGCGCCCCTCGACGCCGATGGTCTCGGCCACGGTGATCTGCACATGATCGATGGCGGTGCGGTTCCAGAGCGACTCAAACAATGAGTTCGCAAAGCGCAGGGCCATCAAATTCTGCACCGTCTCCTTGCCAAGATAATGGTCGATGCGAAAGATCTGATGCTCTTCGAACACGGCGCCGACGGCGTCGTTGATGGCATGGGCCGAGGCGAGGTCGTGGCCCAGCGGCTTCTCCAGCACCACGCGGGTTTTCGGGGTCAGCACGCCGCTGGCGGCGAGCCTCTGGCAGATCGGTCCGAACAGATTAGGCGCCGTCGCCAGATAGAAGACTCGCACCCGCTCGGCAGTTTCCGCCAGACGTTCGGCCAGCGCCGACCAGCCGGCATCGGCAGTTACATCCACAGCCACATAGTCGATGCGGCGCAGATAGCTGTCGACGCGGCTCGCATCCAGATCGGCGGCGGCCACGAATTGAGTCAGCGCTTCGCGCACCCGCGCCACGAAGGCATCGCGGCTCAGCGCGCTGCGCGCGGCACCGATGATGCGGCTCTCGGGCGGCAGCTGCCCGTCGCAATGGCGGTGATAGAGTCCCGGCAGGATCTTGCGCATGGCGAGATCGCCGGTGGCGCCGAACACGATGAGATCGAAGGCCGGGACGGCAATGAATTGTGCGCTCACGGTCTTTCCTTTCCTAAAGCTGGCCCGGGAAACAGGGTCGGGACAGTTTGACGCAGTGCAGCATTTTATCTACAGACAATTGTTTCCGCATATTCAAGTGATTATATATGGTCTTGGCAACTTTAGAGGTGAATAATGTTGCAATGCATTAGAAGCTTAATGTCGAGAATGCAGGAGCAGCAACGGTTCAATCGGCTCCTGACCGAACTGCGGCGATATGACGACCGCGAGCTTTTCGAACTGGGCATTCCGCCCGCCGATATCCGCCGCGTGGCCCGGCGGGCCGCCCGCACCGGCCGGTAAACAAAGCTAGTTCCCATCGTTCCGGCCCCGCTTGACGGCGGCCGCGATCTGCTTTGCCAAGGCACGGCCGGCCAACTCGCCGACCGGCGCGCTCAGGCGCCGCCGCCAGTTCGGCCGTTCCTTGTCGGTTCCCGGCACATTCAGCGGCTCGGTCTCCGCCAGCAGATCATCGGTCTGGACCAGCACCAGCGCCGAGCGCGTCTCCGCCAGCAATTCATGAGCGGCGGTCAGCAGCTCGGCGTCGCTTTCGCCGGCGGCTGATATCCTGATTCGCCAACGGCTTCACGCAATGCGGCTTCTTCCTTGCTGCGCGCAGCCGAGCTCGCCGCAGCGGATGCATCATCGAGTTGGCCGCCTCGCGACGGATCTCCATGTCAGACCCTGAAGCCAACCGGTGAAGGTCGGCAGATCGTGGGACGACAGACAGCTGACCGACAGCGGCGGATAATTTTCCGGCGGCAGGAAACTGTCGCCATCGCGCTCCCACCAGAGCACGCGATAGGAAAGGATGTTCGCCTGCGCCAGTCGCTCGCGCAGACCCGGCGGCACGGTGCCGAAATCCTCGCCGATATTGTGCAGCGCGCGCGGTGGCTTTCGATGGCCGTCACCGCAATCAGTTCCTCAAGCGGGAAGGTCACATAGGCACCGTCCTTGCCCGCCGCGCCATCGGGCACCCAGAACTGCCGCATGTAGCCGAGAATGTGATCGATGCGCAGCAAGCCGGCATGGCGCATATTTGCGCGCAGGAGGGCGATGAACGGACCAAACCGCTGCATCGGCAAGCGCGTGAGGCTCGAACGGCGCCAGCTGCCATACCTGTCCATCCCGCGCGAAACGGATCGGGCGGCGCGCCGAGGGAGACGCCGGCGGCGTATTGATCGGGACTCGCCGGATCTTCGCCACTGTCCCGCGCGGCGCCCAGCGCAAGATCGCGATAGATGCCGAGCTCGAGACCGGCCGCGCGTGCGCGATTCAGCCGCCGCGGCAAACTGCCGCTCGGCGATCCATTGCAGCCAGATGTGGAAATCCGCCGCCGCGTCCGCTGCGGCGCTGCCGGCCTTCTCCGCCGACGAACTCGTAGACTCCATGGCGCCGAAGGCTGTCGCCACCGGCCTGCTTGAAGCCTTCGAATTCCGTGGCGCGAAGCCTTTGCTGCTCGCCAGGCCCGCCTGAAATCGGCGAATGCCGCCGATAGCGCGTCACGTTTCACCTCCCAAACGGCCGGATAATCGACATGGCGCAGTGCTCGCAATGCTGCGACAGCCGCCTCGGCCTTCCGCCAATGCCGCGCGCATCCGCGGCGACTGCAGAAGCGATCCACGCCACCGAGATCGATATAGATCGGATCGATAAATCGCCGGTCCGAGGGCTGGTAAGGGCTGGCGCGCTCGCGATCCCCGGGGAACAGGTGATGCAGCGGATTGATGCCGGCGAACGATCCGCCCAGCATGCGCCGAAGCCTCGCAGAACAGCGCCAGTGTTTCAAAATCGCCGATGCCCGCATCGGTCGGATGCCGCAACGCATAAAGATGGGTTGTCAGGCCGAACAGCCTGGCGCCATCGGCAATTCGCTCATGCAGATAGCAGGCCGGCGGGCCGACGATGAGGCGGCAGGATTCATCCGGATATTCCTCGAGAACAGTCTCGTGATACCCGGCGGGCAACGCCGGCAACCGGACCTGCAAATGACGGACCGCTGCGCCGTCCAGGTTTCGGCGCGATGGATTTCCTGGAGCTGATCCCCAGCGATCGTGATTCGCTGCGCCGATCCGTCTTCGCTCCTGATGCCGAGCGCGAGCGTGCGGCCGGCGAGCCGTTCCGGCAGGGCAAGACGCACCGATCCCGGCGCACCGCCTGCAGCAGCCGCACCGCCGGCAAGGCCCGGCGATCGCGCTTGCGCTGCAACGCAAGCAACGATTCCCGCGCATCCGATAGCGTATCGCCCGGCAGGCGCATCGCCTTGAGCAGTGTGCGCTTCGTTTCCATGGACACGCGACGATGGGCGCCATCCACCTGCCACCATTCGTCCTGGATACCCGCGGCCGCTGCGAGCCGGTCGATCGTCACGTCATCGGCCTTGCGGCTCTTGCCGCCAACATTCGGCCGCTTCGGCCAGGACCACCACCGCACGGCCGGGAACCGTGACGCCGGCCGGGATCGCCTGCCGACCTTCAGTCCGCTTTGTCGAATTGAGAGCCTAGTCGCCACCCAAATCCCTCGCGCGGCTCCGGCGGCGTCACCGTGCTGGCCGCCTCACCCCTATTGAACCACAGGCAGAGCCGATCCGCCGGCGTACTGCCGCGTGGCGGTTCGTAAAGCGCGAGGCCGAAGACGGACAATCTGTTGTCGCTCCAGTCATCGCCGGCCATCGGCTCGCCATCGGCCCTCAGCCATGCCGCATCGGGAAACCCGCTGCCATCGGTCAGGCGCGCCGGTCAAGAACCGGTCGGCGGATATCGCCGGATGGGCGCGGCGGAGTTGCGCGAGCCGCGAGACGAAATCGATCAACGCCCCATCGGCATTGGCCCAGTCCAGCCATGTCGTCTCGTTGTCCTGGGCATAGGCATTGTTGTTGCCCCGCTGCGTGCGGCCGATTTCATCGCCCGCCGTCAGCATGGGCGTGCCCCGCGACAGCAGCAGCGTGGCCAGCAGCGCGCGCTGATCCCGTTGCCGGCGTTCATTGATGCCGGCGTCATCGGACGGCCCCTCCGCGCCGTTGTTCCAGGAAATCTCGTGGCTGCTGCCGTCGCGATTCCCCTCGCCGTTCGGCTGATTGTGCTTGGCCTCGATAGGAGACGAGATCGCGCAGCGTGAAGCCATCATGGGCGGCGATGAAGTTGATGCTGCGCGAGGGCGCGCGGCCGCCGGCCGCAAAGATATCCGACGAGCCGGCGAGCCGCGTCGCAAACTGGCCCGGCGCCTGCCTCCTTGCCGCGCCAGAACCGGCGCACATCGTCGCGATACCGGTCGTTCCATTCATGCCATCCCCCGGGAAACTGCCCGAGCCGATAGCCGCCGGGGCCGATATCCCAGGGCTCGGCGACATAGGTAAGTCCCGACAGCAAAGCATCTTGCTCGATGGCCTTGAACAGCGGCGCGTGGCTGTCAAAGCCCTGATCCGTCCGCCCCAGCACCGTGGCGAGATCGAAGCGGAAACCGTCGACGCCGGTCTGGCCGGCCCAGTGCCGCAATGTGTCGGCCGCCAGTTGCACCACCGGCGCGCGATCCAGCGCCAGCGTGTTGCCGCAGCCGGTGTCGTTCACCAGCATCCCCGGATCGTCCTCGGAATGTCGGTAATAGAGGGCGTTATCCAGGCCGCGCAGCGATAGCGTCGCACCCTGCGTATCGCTCTCGCCCGTGTGGTTCAGCACGATATCCAGCAGCACGCGGATATCAGCATCTTGCAGCGCTTGCACGGCCTGGCGCAGCTCGGCGAGTCCGCCCGGCGCCAGTCGGGGATCGGGCGCCATGAAGGTCACGGGGTTGTAGCCCCAGCCATTGGCGAGTCCCGAGCGCCGGCAAATGACGCTCGTCGATCCAGGCGGCAATCGGCATCAGCTCGACAGTGTCGACGCCGATCCGCTGGAGATGCTCGATCATCGGGGATGGGCCAACGCCGCAACCGTGCCGCGCATCGCCTGCGGCAGATCCGGATGGCGCTGGCTGAAGGCCTTGACGGCAATCTCGTAGATGAAGCCCGGCTGCCGTGGCGCTGCCCGCGGCGCTTGCGGCATCGGCGCGGTCAGGATCGCCTTCGGCACCAGATGCGCGGTATCCCGCGCCGCACTCCGCGGCGCCGCCAGATCCGGATGCCAGGCAAAGGGCCGGTCGAGCGCCGTCGCATAGGGATCGACCAGCAGCTTGGCCGGATCGAAGCGGTGGCCCCGCGCCGGATCGTATGGTCCCTCGGCACGCAGGCCATAGCGCATGCCTGCCGTGAGACCAGAAATAAAGCCGTGATGCACATCGCCGGATCGCCCCGGCAGCAGCAACCGGGCGATCTCCCGGTCATCCTCCTCGTCGAAGATGCAGACCCAGATTTGCTCCGCATGGCGCGACAACACCGCAAGATTGATGCCGCCGTCATCGATCCTCGCGCCCAGCGGCGCGGGGCGGCCCGTGGAGATGGCGAAGCGATTGGCCAGCATTTTGACTCAGGTTACGACCGAGGGCTCGCGCCGTCCGGTGCGGGATTCGATCGCCGCCAGCGAACGGGCGAAACCGATCAGCGGCGCCAGTCGCCGCCTGGGTTTCCAGATCGAGCTTGGCGGGATCACGCTCATAGCGCTCGATGTAGACACGCAGCGTCGCCCCGGCGGTGCCGGTGCCGGAGAGCCGGTAGACGACGCGCGAGCCATCCTCGAACAGGATGCGGATGCCTTGCCCCGTGGTCCGCGAGCCATCGACCGGATCCTCATAGGCGAAATCATCGGCCTTGCCGACCGCAATGCCGCCAAGGGTCGTTCCCTTCAATCGCGGCAAACTCTCGCGCAAATGCTTCACCAGCCCCTGGGCCGCGGCTTCGTCGACCTCCTCATAGTCATGGCGCGAATAGTAGTTGCGGCCATAGGTACGCCAATGCTCGCGGACGATATCCACGACGCTCTGCCGCCGCCGCGCCAGGATGTTCAGCCACAGCAGTACCGCCCACAGCCCATCCTTCTCCCGCACATGGTTGGAGCCGGTGCCCGCACTTTCCTCGCCGCAGATGGTGGCCATCCCGGCATCAAGCAGATTGCCGAAGAATTTCCAGCCCGTGGGCGTTTCAAAGCAGGCGATGCCCAGCTTCTCCGCGACGCGGTCGGCGGCGGCGCTGGTGGGCATGGAGCGGGCGATACCGGCGAGGCCCTTGGCATAAGCCGGCGCCAGACTGGGCTTGGGCCGCCAGGATCGCCAGGGAATCCGATGGGGTGACGAACTGATTGCGGCCGATGATCAGATTGCGGTCGCCATCGCCGTCCGAGGCCGCGCCGAAATCCGGCGCCGCCGGCGACATCATGAGGTCGTACAGCTCCTTCGCATGCACCAGGTTCGGGTCGGGATGATGGCCGCCGAAATCCTCCAGCGGCGTGCCGTTGACCACCGTCCCCTTTGGCGCCCCGAGCGCATCCTCCAAAATCGCATGGGCGTAGGGCCCAGTAATCGCATGCATGGCGTCGAAGCGCATGCGGAAGCCTGATTTGAACAGGATGCGGATCGCGTCGAAATCGAACAGCGTCTCCATCAGCGCCTTGTAGTCGGCGACGGGATCGATCACCTCGACCGTCATCGATTCCACCTTGGTCCGGCCGATCCGCGTGAGATCCACATCCGGCGTGTCGGAAATGCGGTACTGGTCGATGGCCTGAGTCCGGGCGTAAGACGGCTTCCGTCATCTTCTCCGGTGCGGGCCCGCCATTCCCGGCATTGTACTTGATGCCGAAATCGCCATCGCGGTCCGGCGGGATTGTGGCTGGCCGACAGGATGATGCCGCCGAAGGCGCCATGCTTGCGGATCACGTGGGAGGCGGCCGGTGTCGACAGCAGGCCATCGCGGCCGGTCAGCACGCGGCCGAATCCGTTCGCCGCCGCCATGCGGATGACTGTCTGGATCACCTCGCGATTCAAGAATCGCCCATCGCCGCCGACCACCAGCGTCTTGCCGGCGAAACCTTCGAGCGTGTCGAAGATCGACTGGATGAAGTTCTCGGCATAATGCTTTTCCTGGAACACCGGCACCTTCTTGCGCAGGCCGGAGGTGCCCGGCCGCTGTCCGGCAAAAGGCTTGGTGGCGACAGTGTTGATCATCGGCCTGTCCCCCGGCTCAGCTCCTGCGGCGCCTCTTCGGCGCCGGTGAGACCCCGGAACAGGGCGGCATACTGGGCGGCGCTCCGCTGCCAGGAAACATCGGCCCGCATGCCGCAGCGCTGCATCTCGCGCCAGCGCCGCTGGTCGTGGAACAAAGCCGCTGTGCGAGCGAGAGCATTCACATAGGAAGGTTCATCGGTCGGCGCGAACTGCACACCCGTGGCCACACCGGCCGCCATGCCGGCGTCATTGGCGTCGATGATCGTGTCCGCGAGGCCGCCGACCCGCGACACCACGGGGATGCAGCCATAGCGCAGGCCATAGAGCTGCGTCAGGCCGCAGGGCTCGAAGCGGGAGGGGATGAGGATCGCATCGGATCCCGCCTGCAGCAGATGGGACAACGCCTCGTCATAGCCGATGACAGCACCGACACGACCGGGATGGCGTTTCGCCGCGGCAGTAAAAGACGCCTCCATCTTTGCATCGCCCGAACCCAGCAGCGCCAGGCGCGCGCCGGAACCGACCAGCGTGTCGATCGTCTGCGCCACCAAATCCATGCCCTTCTGCTCGGTCAGACGGCTGACGATGCAGTAGGTGAGATCGTGGCTCGCCTCGAAGCCAAAACGCCGCTCCACCGCCCGCTTGTTGACCGCGCGCCGGGCCAAGCGTTTGACGTCGTAGTTGGACGCGATCTGGCTGTCGGTCGGCGGGATCCCAGACGGTCGTGTCGATGCCGTTGACGATTCCGCTCAGCACGATTCTGCCGGACGCGCAACAGGCCATCAAGGCCCATGCCGTTCTCACTGGTGCAGATCTCCCGCGCATAGCTGGGACTGACGGTGGTGATAGCATCGGCATATTGCAGCCCGGCCTTCAAATAGCCGACGCCTCCGTAATACTCGACGCCATCGATGGCATAGGCGGCGGCAGGCAAGCCCAGCGATTTGAACATGGCCGCCGGGAATCGCCCCTGGAACGCCAGATTGTGGATGGTGACGACGGACTTCACAGAGGATTTCGGGCCGAACTTGAGGTAGGCCGGCGCCAGCGCCGCCTGCCAGTCATGGGCATGGAGGATGTCGGGAACAAAAGCCGGCACGGCGCCGCGGCAAATCTCCGCCGCAGCGCGCGCGAAGGCGGCAAAGCGCTGGGCATTGTCGGGCCAATCCTTGCCATCGGGACCGAGATAGGGATTGCCCGGCCGGCCATAGAGATGAGGCGCGTCGAGGATCAGAAGGTCGAGTCCTTTCGCTTCACCCGCGAGCAGCGTCGCCGCTCCGCCGAACATATCCGCGAACTTGTGAACCGCCGTGCGGTTCTCCAGCGCCGCCAGGATCGCCGGATATCCGGGCACCAGCGTCCTGACCGCGACTCCATGGGGCCGCAGCGCCGCCGGCAGCGCGCCAACGACATCGGCGAGGCCGCCGGTCTTCACCAGCGGAAAGATCTCCGATGCGGCGGCGAGGACATTCAGCATGGTCAGGCCGAGAGCTTGTCGATCATCGGCTGTGTGATCAGGCAGATGCCGCTGTCGGTGCGCCGGAACCGCTTGGCGTCCAATTCAGGGTCTTCGCCGACCACCAGACCTTCCGGAATTTCTACACCGCGATCCACGACCACCCGCTTCAGGATCGAATTCCGGCCAATATCCACATAGGGCAGGACCACCGCCTCCTCCATCTGCGAGAAGGAATTCACCCGCACGCCGGTGAACAGCACGGTGCGCCTCAATCCCGCGCCGGAAACGATGCAGCCGCCGGAAACCAGCGAGGATACCGCCTGGCCGCGGCGCCCTTCCTTGTCATGGACGAACTTCGCCGGCGGCGTGACCTCCGCATAGGTCCAGATCGGCCAGTTATGGTCGTAGAGATCCAGTTCCGGCGTCACGTCGGCGAGGTCCATATTGGCTTCCCAATAGGCGTCGACCGTGCCGACATCGCGCCAATAGGCCTCCGATTCCTGATCCGACCGCACGCAGGAGGTGGCGAAGCGATGAGCCACCGCCTTGCCGTTCTTGACGACATAGGGGATCAGGTCCTTGCCGAAATCGTGGCTGGACTTGGGATCGGCCGCGTCGCGCTGCAGCAGCTCGAACAGGATACTTCGTGTCGAACACATAGATGCCCATGGAGGCGAGCGCCATGTCGGGCTTGTCCGGCATGCCCGGCGGGTCCTTCGGCTTTTCCAGGAAGGTCTTGATCGTGCCCTTGTCGTCCACATGCATGACGCCGAAACCGATGGCTTCCATGCGCGGCACTTCCAGGCAGCCGACGGTGACATTGGCGCCGCTGTCCACATGATGCTGCAGCATCAGCTCGTAATCCATCTTGTAGATATGATCGCCGGCCAGGATCACCATGTAGCGTGGGCCGTAGCTTTCGATGATGTCGATGTTCTGGAACACCGCATCGGCGGTGCCCGCATACCATTGGGTCTCGGAAACGCGCTGGCTGGCCGGCAAGATGTCGAAGCTCTCATTCCGCTCCGGCCGCAGGAAGTTCCAGCCCCGCTGCAGATGCCGGATCAGGCTGTGGGCCTTGTACTGCGTCGCCACGCCGATGCGGCGGATGCCGGAGTTCAGCGCGTTCGACAGCGCAAAGTCGATGATGCGGGACTTGCCGCCGAAATAGACCGCCGGCTTGGCCCGCCGGTCGGTCAGCTCCATCAGGCGGCTGCCGCGGCCGCCGGCCAGAACATAGGCCATGGCGTCACGGGCCAGCGGGGCGGTCTTCTGCAATTTGGCCACTGAACGTCCTCCTCCTAAGCGGCGCCGTCGGTGTTCCGATCAGCTTTCCGAATATTCGAACATCACCGTCGCCATCGGCGGCAGGGAGATCGCCGCGCTCGCGGGCTGGCCATGGGACGGCTCGGCGTGCGCGGCGATCGCGCCCAGATTGCCGCGTCCGCTGCCGCCATAGCTCGTGGCGTCGGTGTTCAACAGTTCCTGCCAACGGCCCGCCCTCGGCAGCGGCAGCCGGTAACCATCCCGCGGCACCGGCGTGAAGTTCGTCACCACCGCCACAGGCGGATGCGCCGTCGCCGGCTTTGCGCAGCCAGGCATAGACCGAATTCGCGGCGTCATCGACAATCAGCCATTCAAAGCCGTCGGCCTCGCAGTCCCGGGCGTGCAATGCCGGCGTCCCGCGATACAGCCGATTCAGATCGGCGATCAGCGATTTCATGCCGGCATGACCAGGCTGATCCAGCAGATGCCAATCGAGCCCCCGGCTCTCGCTCCATTCTCGCTGCTGGGCGAATTCCTGGCCCATGAACAGCAGCTTCTTGCCGGGATAACCCCACATGAATCCGTAATAGGCGCGCAGGCCCGCCATCTTCTGCCAGTCGTCGCCGGCCATCTTGCTCAGCAGCGTGCCCTTGCCATGCACCACCTCGTCATGGGACAGCGGCAGCACGAAATTCTCCGAGAAGGCATAGAGCAACCCGAAGGTGATCTCCTGGTGATGGTGGCGGCGATGCACGGGATCGCGCTGGCAAGATAGGCCAGCGTGTCATGCATGAAGCCCATGTTCCATTTGAAGCCGAAACCCAGCCCGCCGGCGAACACGGGCTGCGAGACTCCGGGCCAGGCCGTGGATTCCTCGGCGATGGTGACGATGCCCGGATGGAGGCCGTAGCAGGCCTCGTTCATGCGCCGCAGGAACGCGATCGCCTCGATATTCTCCTTGCCGCCGCGCTCGTTGGGCAGCCACTCGCCTTCCTTGCGCGAATAATCGAGATAGAGCATGGAGGCGACGGCATCCACGCGCAGCCCGTCGATGTGATAGCGCTCGAGCCAGAACAGCGCATTGTTGATCAGGAAGCTCGCAACCTCGCGGCGGCCGAAATTATAGATCGCCGTGTTCCAGTCGGGATGAAAGCCGCGCCGCGGATCCTCATGCTCGTAGAGCGCCGTGCCGTCGAACCGCGCCAGGCCATGCTCGTCGGTCGGGAAATGCGCCGGCACCCAATCCAGGATCACGCCGATGCCGGCGGCATGGGCCTTGTCGACGAATCGCGCGAAAGCGGCGGGCTCGCCAAAACGGGCGGTCGGCGCGAACAGCCCGGTCGGCTGATAGCCCCAGGATGGATCGAACGGATGCTCGCTGACCGGCAGCAGTTCCAGATGGGTGAAGCCCATGTCCCGGACATAGGGAATGAGCTGTTCCGCCAGCTCGTCATAGCTGGGGAACGGTTCCATCCTCGCGGCGGCGCCAGGATCCGAGATGCACCTCATAGATCGACATCGGCGACCGGCGCGCATCCCGCGCGGCGCGGCGCCGCCATATAGTCGCCATCGCTCCAGCTAAATGAGTCGACGCGGGCGACGCGCGAAGCGGTCTTCGGCCTGAGCTCGGCGGCAAAGCCATAGGGATCGCTCTTCAGCGGCAGCAGCTTGCCATCGCCGCCGACGATCTCGTACTTGTAGACCGCACCTTCGGCGACATCAGGCAGGAAGATCTCCCAGATGCCGGAGCCCGGACGCTTGCGCATGACATGACGCCGCCCGTCCCAGCCGTTGAAATCGCCGACCACCGAAACGCGGCGCGCATTGGGCGCCCAGACGGCAAAGAGCACGCCGTCGACGCCTTCGTGCGCTAGCAGATGGGCGCCGAGCTTGTCATAGAGCCGCAGATGCGTCCCTTCGGCGCCGTAGTAATCGTCCATCGGGCCCAGCACCGGACCAAAGGTGTAGGGATCGATGACGCTCCACTCACCCGTCGAATTCGCTGCCCGATAGCGGATCGGCTGCCGCACTGCGAGCTTCACCGCGCCCTCGAAGAACCCGGCGAAATCCCGGCGCTCCAGATCGCCGATCGGTGTGCCGTCGGGCAGCAGTGGCGCTGACCCGCTCGGCATTGGCGATGAAGGTCCGCGCCACCCAGTTGCCCGCCCTGCTGATGCAAGCCGAGCACCGCGAAGGGATCGTCTTGGGTACCGGAAACGATCGCAGCAATATCGGCCGCGCTCGCCGTACCCGCGGTCAGTCGCCTTCTTGCGCGCTGCCTTTTCAGCTCGTGGGGACATTCCAGATATCCCGGGCATACTCCCTGATCGTGCGATCGCTGGAGAACCAGCCCATGTTGGCGGTATTGCGGATGGTCTTGTCGGCCCAGAGCGCGCGGTCGCTCCACAGCTCGTCGACCTTGCGCTGGGCCGCGGCATAGGCGGCGAAGTCGGCGGCCACCATGAACCAGTCGCTGTTGTAGAGGCTGTCCACGAGCCCGCGATAACGGCCGGCATCGCCGGGCGAGAACACGCCGCCGCCGACGGCCTCCAGCACGCCCTTCAGGTCGCCCGACTGCTCGATGATCGGCCGCGGTTCATAACCGGCGCTACGGCGCTCCGCCACCTCTTCCGCCGTCATCCCGAAGATGACGATGTTGTCCGTCGCCCACATGCTCGCGGATCTCCACATTAGCGCCGTCCAGCGTGCCGATCGTCAGCGCGCCGTTCAGCGCGAACTTCATGTTGCCGGTGCCCGAGGCCTCCATGCCGGCCGTCGAGATCTGTTCCGAGAGATCGGCCGCCGGCACGATCATTTCCGCCAGGCTCACATTGTAGTTGGGGATGAAGATCACCTTCAGCAGGCCGCGCACCGCCGGATCGCTGTTGATGATCGCGCCCACATCGTTGATCAGCCTGATGATCGACTTCGCCTGCATGTAGCTTGCCGCGGCCTTGCCGGCGAAGATCTTCACCCGCGGCACCCAGTTGCGGTCCGGATGGGCGCGGATCGCATTGTACTGGGCTATCGCCTCCAGCACGTTGAGCAGCTGCCGCTTATATTCGTGGATGCGCTTGATCTGCACGTCGAACAGCGCCGCCGGATCGACGGGGATACCGAGCCGCTGCGCAATCAGGTTCGAAAGCCTTGACCTTGTTGGCGAGCTTGACCTGGGCGAAGCGCTCCTGGAATGCGGCGTCGCCGGCAACGCGCTCGATCTCCTTCAACGCATCCACATCGTCCCGCAGCCGCTCGCCCACGGTCTCGCAGAGCAGCCGCGTCAGGCCCGGATTCACCTGCTGCAGCCAGCGCCGCGGCGTGATGCCGTTGGTCTTGTTGTTGATGCGGCCGGGATAGAGCGCGTTCAGATGCTTGAACACCGTGACCTTCATCAGGTCGGTGTGCAGCGCCGACACGCCATTCACTTTGTGCGAACCGACGAAGGCGAGCTGGCCCATGCGCACCCGGCCGCCGTCATGATCGCCGATCAGCGACACCGCCGACAACGTCTCGCCGTCGCCATGGCCCCCCGCGCGCGCCTCCTCGATCAGCTTGCTGTTGATGGCATAGACGATCTGCATATGCCGCGGCAGCAGCCGCTCGAACAGATGGATCGGCCAGCTCTCCAGCGCCTCCGGCAGCAGGGTGTGATTGGTATAGGACGTCGTCGCGCGGACGATATCCCAGGCCTCGTCGAAGGCGATACCCTGGGTGTCCATCAGCAGCCGCATCAGTTCCGCCACGGCAATCGCGGGATGGGTGTCGTTGAGCTGGATCGAGGCTTTGTCGGCGAGATTGCGCGCGTCCTTGAATTGCTGCCCATGCCGGCGCAGCAGATCCTGCAGCGAGGCCGAGGTGAAGAAATATTCCTGCCGCAACCGCAGCTCCTGCCCGGCCGGCGTGGCGTCGGAAGGATACAGAACTCGTGTGATGCTCTCCGCCCGCGTCCGCTCATGGAGCGCGCCGACATGGTCGCCGCTGTTGAAGGCGTCGAGCCGGATCGGATCGAGGGCCCGCGCGCTCCAGAGCCGCAGCGTGTTCACCCGCGCGCCGCGCCAGCCGACGATCGGCGTGTCGAAGGCGATGGCCAGCACGGATTCGCCAGGCCGCCAGACATACTTTGCGCTGCCATCGGCCTCGATGTTTGCCTCGACGGCGCCGCCGAAGCCGACTTCGTAGGAGTATTCCCGCCGCTCGAACTCCCAGGGATTGCCATGCACCAGCCAATCCTCCGGCAGCTCCACCTGGGAGCCGTCGATGATCTTCTGCCGGAACAGGCCATGGTCGTAGCGGATGCCGTAGCCATAGGCGGGGATGCCCACCGTCGCCATGCTCTCCATGAAACAGGCGGCCAGCCGTCCCAGCCCGCCATTTCCCAGCGCCGCATCGGGCTCGAGCTCGGCGATGACATCGAGATCGACGCCCAGCCGCTGCAGCGCCGCGCGCACGGTATCCGCCAGGCCGAGATTGCTGATGGCGTCCCGCAGCAGTCGTCCGATCAGGAACTCCAGCGACAGATAGCAGACCCGCTTGCGCTCGGAATGATAAGTATCCCGCGTCGACGCCATCCAGCGGTCGATCACATGGTCGCGCACCGCCAGGATGGTCGCCGCCAGCCAGTCATGATTGCGGGCGACGATGGGATCCTTGCCGATCTCATAGGTCAGCTTGCGCAGGATCTCGTTGCTGAAATCCGCCGGCTGGCTCGTGGGCGCCGGCGCCAGGCGCAGCGCGGACCTCGACTCCTCGCGCTTGGACGCGGCCTCGGTGCCCTTGCCGCTGCGGTCGTTGCCGTAAGGACTGTTCATGTCGATATCTAGCTCTTCAAGCGATTGAGATGGGCGATCAGGCCGGCGGTCGAGCCGTCGAGACCGGCTGATGACGCCCGGCCTTCGACGACCGGCAGCAGGGCGGTGGCCAACTCCTTGCCCAGTTCGACGCCCCATTGGTCGAACGGATTGATGTCCCAGATCGCCGCCTCGACGAACACCCGATGCTCAGAGAGCGCGATGATCTGTCCCAGCACATAGGGCGTCAGCTTGCGGTAGGCGATGGTCAGCGTCGGCCGGTTGCCTTCGAACACCCGGTGCGGCGCCAGGCTTTCGATCTCGGCCGCGCTCTTGCCCGCGGCCTTGAGCTGCGCCGCCGCCTCATCCTGGGTCCGCCCCTTCATCAGCGCCGCCGATTGCGCCAGGCAGTTGGCCACCAGCAGATTGTGATGAACAGCCAGATCGGACTTCATGGGATTCCGCCGCGATCAGGAATTCCACGGGGATCACATCGGTGCCCTGATGCAGGAGCTGGAAGAAGGCATGCTGCCCGTTGGTGCCCGGTTCACCCCAGACAACGGGGCCGGTCTTCTCCGCCACCGGCTCGCCCGCGCGGGTGACGCGCTTGCCGTTGGATTCCATGTCGAGCTGCTGCAGATAGGCCGGCAGCCGCTGCAGCCGCTGGTCATAGGGAATGACCGCCCGGGATCCGTAGCCGCAGACATTGCGGTGCCAGACCCCCAGCAGGCCCAGCAGCACCGGCAGATTACTGTCGAACGCCGCCGTGCGGAAATGCTCGTCCAGGGCATGGGCGCCATCGAGGAAATCGCCGAAATCCTGGGCGCCGATGGCGATCATCAGCGGCAGGCCGATGGCCGACCAGATGGAATAGCGGCCGCCGACCCAGTCCCAGAAACCGAAGGTGCGGTCGGCGCCGATGCCGAAGGCGTCCACCTTGTCCAGCGCGGTCGAGATTGCGGCGAAGTGCGCGGCCACCGCCGCCTCGCCGAGATGCTTGACGATCCAGCGCCGCGCCGTCTGCGCATTGGTCATGGTCTCGATGGTCGTGAAGGTCTTGGATGCGACGATGATCAGCGTGGTCGCGGGATCGAGCCGCGCCAGCGTATCGGCGATATGGGCCCCATCCACATTGGACACGAAATGCAGCCGCGGCCCATCGTGATAGGGCGCCAGCGCCAGCGTCGCCATCGCCGGGCCGAGATCGGAGCCGCCGATGCCGATATTGACCACATCGGTGAACTTGGCGCCGCCGGCCGCCGTGATCGTTCCCGCGCGCAGCCCCGTGGCGAAAGCCGCCATGCGCTTCAGCGCGTCATTCACCGCCGGCATGACATCTTTTCCATCCACAAGGACAGGCCGGTTCGAACGATTGCGCAGTGCGACATGCAACACGGCGCGGTTCTCCGTGGCATTGATCGCCGCACCCGAGATCATGGCATCGCGCTTGCGGGCGACCTCGGCCGATGTGGCCAGCAGCTGCAGCAATTGCATCGTGCGCTTGCTGACATTGCATTTCGACCAGTCCAACAGGAACCCGTCCAGTTGCGCGGAGAAATGCTGGAAGCGCTGGGGATCGGCCGCAAAGGCTGCCCGCATGTCCCGCGGCGCTTCTTCGGACCAATGCAGGCGCAGCGCGTTCAGCACGCTTTCCACCTTGCCGCTCTGTCTGACGGTTTGAGTCATGCTTCCGCTTCTCAATGTACTTTGATGCCGGCCATGACGGCGGCGACATCCGCCGAGGTCGGCAAATCGGCGCCGCGCCGGCTGCAGGTGATGGAAGAGGCGATGATGGCATAGTTCAGCACCGAGCCCAGCTTTTCGGCCGTCAGCCCGCCGATGCGCTTCAGGGAGAGCAGCCCCGCCGTGCGCAAGCCCGACAGCAGTGCGGCGCTGAAGGTATCGCCGGCGCCCACGGTATCGACCACCTTGATATCGCGGCCGGGAACCTCGATCGTCTTGTCATCCAGGAATGCCACCGCGCCCGCGCCGCCGCGCGTCACCACGACGAAGCACGGCCCCTGGGTCAGCCAGTCGCGCGCCACATCGACGATGGCGGCCTCCGCGCCATAGGCGGTGGCGATATCCTCTTCGCTGGCCTTGACGATGGTGGCCGTGCGCAGGAACTGGCGGAACTGGGTCGGCCAGTCCTTCAGATCGCCGATGACCGTCGGCCGGATATTGGGATCGAGGAAGATCACCCGCTGTCCCGCTTCGCGCTGGGCCAGCGCCAGGTAGGCTTCGGCCACCGGCTGCACGATCAGCGTATAGGAGCCGAAGGTCACGGCTTCGATCTCAGCCGCCAGCTCGGGTTTCAGATCGGCGACGGTGATGCTGCGATCGGCGGCGCCCTCGCCATGGAACGAGTATTGCGGCTGCCCGGCCGCATCGGTCGCGACCACGCTGATGGTGGTCAGCCGCGGCGTCCGCATCGCATAGTCGAGATTGACGTTCTCCGTCATCAGCAGATCGGTGAGCAGACGGCCAAAGCGGTCGGTGGAAAGCCCCGTGCAGAGCGCCGAAGGACAGCCGAGCCGGGACAACCCGATTGCCACATTGAACGGCGAGCCGCCGGCCACCGCCTCGGCCTTCAGCCGCGCGCCGTTGTCGCCAAGCACGAACAGATCCACCAGCGCTTCGCCGCAGACCAGGATCATGACGGCTGCTCTCCCCGGGTTAGCCTCGCCGGCATCAGGCCGCATCCTCCTTGAACAGCACGTCGCGGTCGATCGCGAAATTCGACAGCAGCGGCACGCTGGCCGCGCCCATCACCCTGGCATCGCCGCCGATGGTGCCTTCGATGACGGCAAAAGGCGACACGCCCTGCTGATCCAATTCTCCCAGCTTGGCCTTGATCGCCGCGACAAGCCGCTGCCTGACGGCGCCGGGCATCGCGCCGTCGATTATGACGGCCTCGCTGTCCAGCACGGCGACGGTCGATAGTGCCGCGGTCGCCAGCGCCGACGCCGTCTCATCGATCCACTCGTCGAGCGGTTCGCCGAAATTCGCCCAGCCGTTGCCGTTCTGCCATAGCAGCATGGGATCCTGATGCTGCGCCGCCAGCTTCTTTTCCAGGACATAAAGCGAGGCGCTGCGGATGAGTTGCTGCGGGCGGCCCTCGGCTGACGGCGCGGGCACGGCCATCGAGCCCAGCGCGCCCGCATTGCCGTTGCGGCCCTGGTAGAGGCTGCCATTCAGCACGATGCCGCCGCCGACGAACGAGCCGACGAAGAAATACACATAGTCGCGATAGCGGTTGCCGATGCCGAAGGTCAGCTCCGCCGCGCAGGCCGCGGTCGCGTCGTTGCAGAGATAGACCGGGCCGGCGAAGGTCTTGGCGATCTGCTCCTTGATATCGAAGCTCCGCCATTCCTCCAGCACATCGTGCGGCGCGCCGACTTCGCTCTCCCAGTTCCAGATCTCGAAGGGCGCGGCGATGCCGAC
Source organism: uncultured Alphaproteobacteria bacterium (assembly GCA_963851215.1). Classification (GTDB taxonomy): domain Bacteria; phylum Pseudomonadota; class Alphaproteobacteria; order Dongiales; family Dongiaceae; genus DATKFM01. Next base: position 355,652 of record CAWKOG010000014.1, on the reverse strand, counting down.
GCCGCAGATGCGCGACGCCTGCGCCGGCGCAAGTTCGCCGGTGATGATGTCGAAGCCTTCGGTGAACAGCCGCATGGTGTCCTGCGGTGTCGGATAGCGATAGGCATAGCGCATCGTGCCGCGCACGCCGCCGGCAAGATCCAGCAGCATGAGATCGGCGCTGCGGCGGCCGATCTTCAGGCCGACGGAAAACGCGCCATCGGGATTTAGTGACAGTGGCACCGGCGGCTGGCCGATCTGGCCCTTCTTCGGTTTTTCTTTCAGCAGCAGCCCGTCGGCCTCCAGTTGCTTGATGATGATCGACACCGTCTGCGCCGAAAGTCCGGTAAGGCGGGCGATCTCGGCCTTGGGCAAGCGGCCATGGCGGCGGATCAGCGACAGCGCCAGGCGCTCGTTATAGAGACGCACCCCGCTCTGATTGGTGCCGCGGGTCGGGTCGGCCCGGCGCGACGGCCCGGCGCCAGAGCCGCTCCAGTCGTGCTTGCCCGGAGGATTGTGTGGAATCGACATTGCCTAGTATTACCTAATCCGTTGCGTTCAAATAATAAAATGGAATTTCTGGCTCACCCGATTGCTGGATCATGGCGGCAAACAACGATCCTGTCAATAATTAAATCCAAGTGATTTAATTATTGACAGGATCGTTAAGGAGGCGCTATCTGGGCCAAGAGCACGGGTTCGAGGACAGCGGTCCACACAGATGATTGGGTCCCTCTGTTGCAACCGGTCGCTCACAAGAACAGGCATCAACGTCTGACTGCGGATCGCAGCGGCATTTACTGGAGGAGAACCACAGTGAAATCGAGATTGCTTCAAATGACGTCCCTCGCCTTCGGCGCTTCTCTGTTGCTGATGGCCGGACCGGCGCCGTCGAAGGCCGAAGACATCATCATCGGCCTGATCACCAAGACCGACACCAATCCCTTCTTCGTCAAGATGAAGGAAGGCGCCGAGGCAAAGGCCAAGGAGATGGGCGCGGAGTTGCGCGCCTTCGCCGGCAAAGTGGATGGCGACAACGAGACCCAGGTTGCCGCGATCGAGAGCCTGATTGCCGCCGGCGCCAAGGGCATCCTGATTACGCCGAGCGATTCAAAGGCGATCGTGCCGACCATCGAGAAGGCTCGCGAAGCCGGATTGCTCGTCATTGCCCTGGACACGCCGCTGGACCCGGCCAACGCCGCCGATGCAACGTTCGCCACCGACAACTTCAAGGCCGGCGAGCTGATCGGCCAGTGGGCGGCCTCGATGCTCGGCGACAAGGCGGCGGAAGCCAAGATCGCTTTCTTGGATCTCAGCCCCAATGAAGTGTCAGTCGACGTCCTGCGCGACCAGGGCTTCATGAAGGGCTTCGGCATCGACGTGAAGGATGTCTCCGACATCGGCGACGAGGACGATCCTCGCATCGTCGGCCATGACGTCACCGCCGGCAATGACGAAGGCGGCCGCAGGGCGATGGAGAACCTGCTGCAGAAGGACCCGGAAGTGAATGTTGTCTACACCATCAACGAACCCGCGGCAGCCGGCGCCTATGAAGCGCTGAAGGCCATGGGCCGCGAGCAGGATGTGCTGGTCGTCTCCGTCGATGGCGGCTGTCCAGGGGTGAAGAACGTGCAGGATGGCGTCATTGGCGCGACCTCCATGCAGTTCCCGCTGCTGATGGCCTCCATGGGCGTGGAAGCGATCGTCGAGTTCGCGAAATCGGGCAAGAAGCCGGAAACCACGCCCGGCCTCGACTTCTTCAACACGGGAGTCGAGCTGATCACCGACAAGCCGGTCGACGGTTTGCCTTCTCTCACGTCCGCCGACGCGCTCGGCAAGTGCTGGGGTTGATTCACGACGGCATCAGTCTGATCCCTGGGTAACCGGCCGGAAGGGGATGGCCGTTCAGGCTTTCCCCTTCCGGATCCCGACAACAAAACGCATTTGATTGGGGGACATCATGGCCGCCGGGCAGCAAGATTCTTCAGCCAAGATGGCTGACTATGAGAAGGTCTCGAAGCAGGGCGATACGAAGGTTGCCAGCTTCGATGAAGATGAGAATACACCGCTGCGGCGGCTCCAGCATTTCCTGCATTCCAATCCGACGGCGATTCCCATCATTGTTCTGCTGCTGGGCGTCATCCTTTTCACCATCATCGCCGGCGGAAAATTCCTTCACCCCTTCAATCTCTCGCTGATCCTGCAGCAGGTGACGATCATCGGGTTTGTGGCCATCGCCCAGTCCCTCATCGTCCTGACGGCCGGCATCGATCTGTCGGTCGGCGCCATCATGGTTCTTTCGTCTGTCGTGATGGGCAAATTCGCCATGCAGCTCGGCCTGCCGCTGCCGATCGCATTTGCGTCCGGCCTGCTGGTCGGCGTGATCTGCGGCGCCATCAACGGCTTCCTGGTCACGCGGCTGCGCCTGCCGCCCTTCATCGTCACGCTGGGCACCTGGAGCATCTTTTTCGCGCTCAATCTCTGGTACTCCGGCAGCGAGACCATCCGTTCCCAGGATATCGAGGCGACAGCGCCGTTCCTGCAGTGGACAGGCGCTTCATTTGATTTTTTCAAGTTCCGCATCACCGTGGGTTCGCTCCTGATGCTCGGCATGTTCGGGCTGTTCTGGTACATCCTCAATTGGACGGCCTATGGACGCCACATCTATGCGGTCGGCGATGATCCCGACGCCGCCCGCCTCGCCGGCATCAGCACGGACAAGCTGCTGCTGTCGGTCTACATCATCGCCGGCCTGATCTGCTCGATCGCCGGCTGGGCCCTGATCGGCCGCATCGGCTCGGTCAGCCCGCAAGCGGGCTACACCGCGAACCTGGACAGCATCACCGCCGTGGTGATCGGCGGCATCAGCCTGTTCGGCGGCCGCGGCTCGATCCTGGGGCCGCTGATCGGCGCCCTGATCGTCGGCGTGTTCCGCAGCGGCCTGGCGCAATCCGGCGTCGATGTGCTGTGGCAGGAATTCACCGTCGGCATTCTCATCATCGTAGCGGTCGCGATCGACCAATGGCTCAGAAAGGTGTCGGCATGACCTCCGAGAACTCGCACCCCCCTTCTCTACGCCCGCGGCCTGGTCAAGCGTTACGGCCGGGTCACGGCCCTGGACCACGCCGATTTCGATCTCTATGCCGGCGAGATCCTCGCCGTGATCGGCGACAACGGCGCCGGCAAGACCAGCCTGATCAAGGCGATCACCGGCGCCATCACGCCCGACCATGGCGAAATCCATCTCGACGGCAAGCAGATCCACTTCCGCTCGCCGATGGATGCGCGCCAGGCCGGCATCGAGACGGTCTATCAGAACCTCGCCTTGTCGCCGGCGCTCTCCATCGTCGACAACCTGTTCCTCGGACGGGAGATGCGGTCGAAGAGCCCCCTCGGCCGCCTGTTCCACACGCTCGACAAGGCCGCCATGCAAAAGCTGGCGCGGGAGAAGCTGAGCGAGCTCGGCCTGCTCACCATCCAGAACATCAACCAGCCGGTGGAGACTCTCTCCGGCGGCCAGCGCCAGGGCGTCGCCGTGGCGCGCGCGGCCGCCTTCGGCAGCCGGGTGGTGATTATGGACGAGCCGACCGCGGCCCTGGGCGTCAAGGAATCCCGCCGCGTGCTGGAACTGATCCTGGACGTGAAGCGGCGCGGCCTGCCCATCGTCCTCATCAGCCACAACATGCCCCATGTGTTCGAGGTGGCCGACCGCATCCACATCCACCGCCTGGGGCGGCGGCTGACGGTGATCGATCCGAAGCAATACAGCATGTCCGATGCCGTCGCCTTCATGACCGGCGCGAAGGAAGCGCCGCCGGAGGCCACGGTCCACTAGGGAGTGGACACGACGCGCAATCATAACCTGATTGAATCGGGCTGGATGAAGGCGAGGTCGTGCGAAGTTCTGTAGCGCGATTGACGTCGTCGTCAGTATGCGCAAATAGCGGCGTATTTCAGGGCTGTCGGTCAATGGCAGCTCCCGGCACTTCTTGGACATTCCTGTGCTCGTTGGAGTTTGACCGCTATTGAGGGCCATGCCGACGTAGGAGGGTCCCAGCCGGGACAGCAGCTTTTGACCTACTCCAGACGTTGGCAGTGTCGTTGGCAATTTTCTACCTATTGGACTTAGGTCCAATAGGCACAGTGCGGGACTAGGGAGAGTATGGCTCGAGATTAGGTTCCTGGCCTTCATCATGATGTTCTCGGTGTCGGCTGTGCAGGTCACTGCGCCTACCTCCGAGTGCAGAACCCTCATGCGTTTTTCACGACTGGAGGAGTTGCGAAAATGACCAAAGGTTTAAACCGCAGCGCTTTGCTGCTCTCATTCATGGCGACCGTCTTCCTGTCCGCCAGCGCCAACGGCCAGGGCCTCTCCCAGGCCGAGATCGACAAACTCGTATCGGAAAATCAGGAGCTTCGGCGGCAAGCTGCTCTTGACCAGGATCACATCAAGCGGCTCCAAAGCGCGATCAAGTATACCGTCAACAGCGACTTGCTGTTCCCATCGGGTGGATTTGAGTTGTCGGATGCCGGGAAGGACATCATCGCCAAGATGGCGAGAGTCATGGGGCCGCATCAGCAGGAGAAGTTTGTGGTGAACGGCTATACCGACAATGCTCCCGTCGGTCCAGCTTTGCAGAGTCAGGGCATTACTTCGAACCAGATTCTATCGGAAAAGCGCGCCGATGCCGTGATGCAGTATATGATCTCACAAGGCGTGAAACCGGATTATGTCAGTGCAAAAGGATGGGGTGATGCTGATCCGGTTGCTCCGAACACCACCGAGCGCGGCCGCGATCAGAATCGCCGCGTCGAGATAACGGTCGCCGGAAACTGATCGAGGGATTTCGGAAGTGCTCGCCAGAGAGGCCGGGCCGCTCGGCGTCATGGTGACGATCATCGAGCCGGGCAGCTTCTGCACGGACTTTGCGGGCTCGTCTACGACGATCCGTCCTGGTCGTCCCGAATGCGATTCCATTGTCGGCAGGATGGCACGGTTCCAACGCGATTTTAACGGGCCCATCCCGACGATCCCGTCAAGGCCGCGGCCGTCACTATCTGCATCGTGAGCCTTGATGAACCGCCGCTGCGGCTGCTGCTCGGAAGCGAGGCCGTTCATTCGGCGGAACAGAGCGATAGCGCGCGGATCGGAGCTGACAAGAAGTGGGGGGAGTTAAGCGTATCCACCGACTTCAACGCGGGCGGCAGTGCCATAGTCTATCCTTGAGAGTGAAATGCACTGCAAGGATCTGGTACTACATCGTATCGCCAGGGGCATCAGCAGACCGACCAAAAGTCGCCGCGTTCCTCAAGTGGATACTCCACGAGGCGCAGGCGGATGGGCGCAAGCACTTGCGGCGACCGCTTCTGGCACAAAGCGGACAGTCCCGTGCCTTTGGGGATCGACTGCTATTGAGGGCTAAGCCGACGTATCGAGGACCCGGCTGCTTCGGCGCCTATTGACCCTAAGCGGACTCGCATTCGTCGCGGTTCGGGCCTAGAATTTGACCGCCAAAAGCGTCGTTGTTCCCAAGGCATCCTGCAATGGAACGCCACCTCGCCGCCATCCTCGCTGCCGATGTAGTCGGCTACACCCGCCTGATGGAGAAGGATGAGGCGGACACGTACGCACGGCTCAGGTCGCATCGCAAGGAACTGTTCGAGCCCAAGATCGCCCAACACAACGGCCGCGTCTTCAAGCTGATGGGCGACGGCCTGCTGGCGGAGTTCGGAAGCGTCGTCGATGCGGTAGAGTGCGCCGTTGATGTGCAGCGCGGCATGGCGGAGCGCAACGGTGGCGTGGTCCAGGACCGGCGCATCGACTGCCGCATCGGCATCAACCTCGGTGACGTGATCCTCGAGGGCGACGACCGACACGGCGACGGCGTAAACATCGCCGCCCGGCTGCAGCAATTGGCCGATCCAGGCGGCATCTGCGTCTCGCAGACGGTATTCAACCATGTGAAGCACAAAGTCGCGCTGCGGTTCGAGCCGCGTGGTGAGGAGCGGCTCAAGAACATCGCCGAGCCTGTCGCGGTCTATCGCGTGCTGGCTGATTCGACGGCCGCACGACCACCGCCCCTCAAATGGCTGGCGGCGGTGGGCCGGCACCAGCTTCCGGCGGCCGCGCTGACGATCCTGCTGCTGTCGGGTGCAGGCGCGGCAGCGTGGTACATGCTGCCACACGGATCGCCGCCCGCGAACAAACCTGGGATCGCTGTGCTGCCGTTCGACAACAAGGGCGGAGACGAGGTGACTGCGCGGCTCGCCGACGGTATCACCGAAGACATCATCACCGACCTCGCTCGGTTCCGCGATCTCGACGTGATCGCGCGCAATTCGACTGCTGTTTACAAGGACAAGGCCGTCGATGTGCGGCAGATGGGGAGAGAACTCAACGTGGGCTACGTGCTCGAAGGCAGCATCCAGCGCCAAGGAACACAGATTCGCGTTACCGCGCAGCTCATCGACACGGCGACGGGCGCTCACCTCTGGTCCGAGCGGTGGAATAGGCCGGACAAGGACATATTCGCGATTCAGACTGAATTGGCTGCAGAGGTGGCGGGGACGCTGGGGGGAATCAGCGGTTCGTCCGCAATCACCGCAGAGGAGATCCGGAAGGCCAAGCGCCGACCGCCGACAAGCCTGACCGCGTACGACTACTATCTGCTGGCCAACGAGGGAAGGACGCTGTTCACCAAGGAGTTGGTGACCCGCGGGCTTGAGGACGCTACGAAAGCCATCTCTCTCGATCCCAATTTCGGTCGCGCGTACGTCGCTCGCGCCTGGTTGAACTACATCACGGTTCACTATGGCAGCGATTTCGAGACGGCGATGCAGGCGATGGAAGCGGATGCGCGGCGCGCGATTGAGCTGGATCCCCACGATGCGGAGGCGCGGGCGGCGTTGGCATTCTTGCTCTCCGGCCGTGGCCGTTTCATCGAGAGCGAGGCAGAAGCTCAGTTGGCGGTGCAAGACAATCCCGCTAACGCCCAGGTCCTTGCCGTGGTCGCCTCGATGCACCCGTGGAATGGCAATCCTGAAGAAGGCGCCCAACTGGCGGACAGGGCGTTGCGGCTTGACCCGTGGATGACAACGGCGGACTTGAATTCGATCAAGGATGCCTATTTTTTTGCCCGCCGCTTCGAGGATACCATCGCCCTGATCTCACGGATCCCGGAGAATGCGCGAGGCAGGGGCAGTCGGTTGCTGCTCACCTTAAGCTACGCCCTTCTCGGCCGGGATGACGAGGCCGCGCGCGCTCGCGCCGATCTGTTGGCCAAGTATCCATCGATTTCCGCCGAGCTTCTGATAAATCAGGACTGGGTTTTCGCCCGGCCAGAGGAGGAGAATTTGCTCTTCGATGGCTTTCGCGCTGCGGGTATATCCTTGTGTGCTTCGGACGCCGATCTCGCCAAGAACCCCAAGCCGAGGCGCCTGCCGGAGTGCGTTAAGCCATAGGCGACGAATTGACTTTGCTCTAATCGACTACGGCTCGAGCGGATGCAGGCGGGAAGTCGGTTTGCGACAGCATACCGCGACTCCGGCCTGAGGACGGCCCTCTCGCCGTCGCGCTGCGCTCTAATCCGGCATAGAATCGGGTGGACCGATCGCTCCGTCGGAGTTTCGGTCCTTCGCAGCAATCTTCCTTGGAGGGTCCCATGCCCAAAGCAAAGAAAGCGCGCGCTGTCGGGTTCAATCACATCGCCCTCGAAGTCGGCGATATCGAGGAGGCGCTGGCGTTCTATGGCCGCCTGTTCGACTTCAGGCTTCGCGGGAAGAGCAAGGATTCAGCCTTCATCGATCTCGGCGACCAGTTCATTGCCCTGCAGAAGGGCCGCACTCAGGCTCCCGACGACGGTCGGCATTTCGGCCTCGTCGTCGATGATAAGGGCGCCGTGCGGAAGGCGCTGACCGACGCCGGCATCAAGCCCTTGCCGGGTCCGTTTCTCGACTTTCGTGATCCCTGGGGCAACCGCATCGAGATCGTCCCTTATGACAACATCCAGTTCACCAAAGCGCCGAATGTGCTGCGTGGCATGGGGCTCGCCGATCTGTCGAAGAACAAGAGCGCAATCAAGGAGCTTACAGACAAAGGCATGGCGCCGGTTTGAAGGAACGCCCTTGCGAGCCCTGCAAGAGTTCCGCTCATAGCACTTCTCGGACGGTCCCGTGCCTTTAGGCGTCGGCCGCTATTGAGGGGTAAGCAGAAGTAGCGCGGATCTGGCCGAGACGGCCGCATATGACCCTTTTCGGACGTTGCCGGTCTCGAATGCCGCCGAATCTTGGCGGACCAAGCGGGGGCAAACTGCGCACTGGGTTTTGGCCATCCCTCTTGACCAGGCACGGAGCAGGACCGCAAAGTAACGGGCATCACGGCTGCGAGCGGCCATGAAAGTCCGGACAGCGCGCTTTTGACGCCGTCTGACGCATCATCCCGGCCAAGTCGCATGGCTGGAGCGGCTTGGCCTTAACAGCCTTCGAAAACCTCTCGGCCCGAAATCAGGCGAGGTCGAAGCGATCAGCGTTCATCACCTTGGTCCACGCCGCCACGAAGTCGGCAACGAACTTCGCTTGCGCGTCGTCGGCCCCGTAGACTTCGGCAAGGGCGCGCAGCTCGGAGTTCGAGCCGAAGACGAGGTCGACACGGGTGCCGGTCCACTTCAGTTTGCCGCTCTTGCGGTCGTGTCCCTCGAACACATTTTCATCCGAGGTCGCTTTCCACTCGGTGCTCATGTCCAAGAGGTTCACGAAGAAGTCGTTGGTCAGCGTCTCCGGACGAATTGTGAAGACGCCGTGCTGCGACTTGCCGTGGTTCGCGCCCAAGATGCGCAGGCCGCCGACGAGAACCGTCATCTCCGGCGCGGTCAGCGTCAGGAGTTGCGCTCTGTCGATCAGCAGCTCCTCCGCCGATACGCTGAACTTGGCCTTGAGGTAGTTGCGGAACCCGTCCGCGACCGGCTCGAGATAGCCAAAGGACTCCACGTCGGTTTGCTCCTGCGACGCGTCCGTGCGGCCGGGCGCGAAAGGAACGGTCACGTCGTGCCCGGCCTTCTTCGCGGCCTGCTCGACGGCGGCCGAGCCGCCGAGAACGATCAGGTCGGCGAGCGACACTTTCTTGCCGCCACTGGCCGCACCGTTGAAGGCCGTCTGGATGCCCGCAAGGGTTTCGAGCACCTTTGCCAATTGCGCAGGCTGGTTGACTTCCCAGTCCTTCTGGGGGCTGAGACGAACGCGCGCCCCGTTCGCCCCGCCGCGCTTGTCGGAGCCGCGGAAGGTTCCCGCCGAGGCCCAAGCGACTCCGATCAGCTCGGGGATGGAAAGTCGCGAGGCGAGGATCTTGGCCTTGAGCTCCGTGACGTCCTTGGCATCGATCAGCTTGTGATCGACGGCGGGAACGGGGTCTTGCCAGACCAGCTCCTCCTTGGGCACCTCCGGACCGAGATAGCGTACGCGCGGGCCCATGTCGCGGTGGGTCAGCTTGAACCACGCGCGGGCAAACGCGTCCGCGAACTCATTCGGATGCTGGTGGAAGCGCCGGGAGATCTTCTCGTAGGCCGGATCCATCCGTAGCGAGAGGTCCGTGACCAACATGGTTGGCGCGTGACGCCTGGACGGGTCGAAGGCATCCGGGATCGTCTCGACGTTGCCTTTCGCCTTGAACTGATTGGCACCAGCCGGGCTCTTGGTGAGCTCCCATTCGTGGCCGAACAGGTTTTCGAAGAAGTGGTTGCTCCACTTCGTCGGCGTCTGCGACCAGGTGACTTCCGGGCCGCCGGTGATCGCGTCTTTGCCTATGCCGGTGCCGAACCTGCTCCTCCAGCCAAAGCCTTGCTCCTCGATGGGCGCCGCTGCCGGCTCGGGACCGACCAGCGCCGCATCGCCGGCGCCGTGGGCCTTGCCGAAGCTGTGTCCGCCGGCGATCAGCGCAACCGTCTCCTCGTCATTCATCGCCATGCGCTTGAAGGTCTCGCGAATGTCGATGGCAGCGGCGACCGGATCCGGCTTGCCGTTCGGCCCATTCGGATTCACGTAGATGAGTCCCATCTGCACGGCGGCAAGCGGATTCTCGAGCTGGCGGTCGCCGGTGTAGCGCTCATCGCTCTGAGGATCAGGGAACCAAACCTTCTCCTTGCCCCAGTACATGGATTCGTCAGGCTCCCACACGTCGGGGCGACCGCCGCCAAAGCCGAATGTCTTGAAGCCCATCGACTCGAGCGCGACGTTACCGGCGAGGACGATGAGGTCGGCCCACGAGATTTTCCGGCCGTATTTCTGCTTGATCGGCCACAAGAGCCGGCGCGCCTTGTCGAGGCTCGCATTGTCCGGCCAGGAGTTGAGGGGCGCGAAGCGCTGCTGGCCGGCGCCGCCGCCGCCGCGGCCGTCGCCGATGCGGTATGTGCCCGCGGCGTGCCACGCCATGCGAATCATGAACCCGCCGTAGTGGCCGAAGTCCGCTGGCCACCAGTCTTGGCTGTCCGTCATCAGCGCGGTGAGGTCTTTCTTCAGCGCTTGGAAGTCGAGCTTCTTGAACTCTTCGGCGTAGTTGAAGCCCTTGCCCGTGGGATCGGACTGGGGCGAGTTCTGGCGTAGGATTCTGAGGTTAAGCTGGTTCGGCCACCAGTCGCTGTTCGACCTCATTCCAACATTTGTCGTCCCGTGCACGACTGGGCATTTGCCCGCTTTCTCGTCAGTCTTTGTGTCCATGTTTCCCTCCGATCGTGTTCCAGTTTTCTTCGAGCGCCTTTTGGAAGCGGCCGGCATGCGACTTCCCGGCCTTGGCGAGCGTCTCGAACCAGTCGGCGATCTCGTCGAAGCCTTCCCGGCGGGCCACGCGCGCCATGCCCGGATACAGGTCGGTGTATTCGTGGGTCTCGCTGGCGATCGCGGTCTTGAGGTTGTCGCCGGTCGGACCGATCGGCTTGCCGGTCGCCGGGTCGTCCACGTCCTTGAGATATTCGAGATGACCGTGCGCGTGCCCGGTCTCGCGCTCGGCAGTCGAGCGGAACACGGCGGCGACAACGTTGAAGCCCTCGACGTCGGCCTTCTGGGCGAAATAGAGATAGCGGCAGTTCGCCTGGCTCTCGCCGGCAAACGCGTCCTTCAGGTTCTGCTCGGTCTCGGTTCCCTTGAGAGAAGGCATCTGCCCTCCTCAGCTTGGTCGGAAAAACCGATAACGGCTAGGAAGCGCCCGCCGGAGCCGGGAGTCGATAAAGTTTAGAAAATTTCTAGCCTGCGGCTGAAGCCGGGTCCCGGTCGACGCGGATGATCACGTCGATGCGGCGGATGGCGCCGCCCGCGGGCGGCTTCGGCAGGCCGGAGACGGCGACATACTTGCCCGGAATGTCGAGCGGCCGGCCGGTATCCTCGAAAAAGAAGTGATGATGGTCACTGACGTTGGTGTCGAAATAGGAGTGGCCGGAATTCACCACGACCTCGCGCAGCAACCCTGCCTCGATGAACTGCTGCAGCGTATTGTAGACGGTCGCGAGCGACACCCGGACCGCCGCCTCGACCGCTTCGCCGTGCAGCTGCTCGGCGGTGACGTGCCGGTCGCCCTGCTCGAACAGGAGTCGGGCCAGCGTCAGCCTCTGCCGGGTCGGCCGCAAATGCGCCGCGCGCAGCAGCTCAAGGGCGTTGGTGAAAGGACGCGACGCAGCCCAAATAGGTCTCGAACGAAGGAGCCCGGAGCTGAGGCGACGCAAGACCGCTTCTGGCACAAAGCGGACCTTATTCGATGTCCGCGCCATGTCGGTTATTGGTGGCAAAGCGGACTTACCAATTTATGAGTACACGGCTTAGGCATTGATCTGCATCATGTTGATCATCCCATTTGTCATCGCGTAGGCGAGGACCAAAGGCGTTGCCGGCGCCGCCCCGCGACAATCGCTTCGCAATTGCGCTGACTTCTCCCGAGTCCCCGCGCTTGCGCTAGGACATGCATGAATTCCACGGACCGGAGTTTGGACTAGAGGATTCTCCCCTCTCCTCTTGGGGGAGAGGGGGCAGGGGGTGAGGGATCTCCGCGCGGCAGCGCGCCAAGAGTATTGCGTAGCCCAATCAAATCCGGACTCAAACTCTTCCTCGCATGCATCTATCGGCGTGAAGTGTGGTGCAGTCTTGTATGCGCGCTACCGCGCGCAAACCCCTCATCCCCTGCCCCTTCTCCCCCAAGGGGAGAAGGGAACTCAAGTTGTAACGACCCGCCATATCAGGACCATAATCCTAGACAATAGCGGGCCGTTTTGCTATAATGAACCCGCTCGCCGTCATGGCCTGGATGTTGGACATTGTCTATCGGAATGCCATATGCGCTCCCCGCGGAGACTTTTCCGGTGGTGATTCCCTTGCATGGCATCGTTCCCGAAAATCAGGGTCCCCCGGGAACCGCGTTTTTCCGGGAATAGCCACGCGCGATCAGGGGCTTAACCTTGCGGAAAATACGCAAAAATGCCGCTGCGAACACAGCGATGCCGTGCTGGGATTGAATTCCGGTTCCGGCGGCTTCTACTCCGCCGCCGTCCGCACAGTGCGGCCCGCCTGTTCCGCCGCGCGCCAGAGATACCAGCTCGCCACCGTGCGATAGGGCTTCCAGCGCAGGCCGCGCCGTTCCATCTGCTCGCGCTCGGGCATCTGGTTGCGGTTGAAGGCGTAGGCGAAGCCCTTGCGGATGCCGTAGTCGTCAAACGGCAGCACGTCCGGCCGGCCGAGGCGGTACATCAGCAGCATCTCGGCGGTCCAGCGGCCGATGCCGCGCACGGCGGTCAGGCGCTCGATGATGGCCTCGTCTTCCATCTTGTGCGCCTGGGCCAAGGTGGGAAGCTCGCCATCGGCGGTGCGCTTCGCCAGGTCCCGCAGCGCCGCGATCTTCGGCCGCGACAATCCGGCCTCCCGCAGCTTGCCGTCGGTGACCCGCAGGATGTGATCGGCGCCAAGGCCCGCCCTGGAGCGCGGGAACAGGGCGCAGACCCGGCCATGGATGGTGGCCGCGGCCTTGCCGGTGAGCTGCTGATGGATGATCGCCTCCGCCAGCGCGGCGAAGATGCTGGGCGCGACCTTCAGTTCCATGCGGAACGGTCCGGCCATGTCCATGATCTTGGCCAGCGCCTTGTCGGCCTCCCGCAGATGGGCCACCGCGGCTTCGGGATCGAAGCTGAAGGCGCCGTCGCCCTCGAACAGCGGCAGCGCCTTTTGCAGCTTCACTCCCTCAATGGCCAGAAGCCGGGTTTTCGTGGTCAGGCCGCCGGTGGCGGAGAAGCCGCCGGCCTTGCCGCCCGCAGCCAGCACGCGGTGGCAGGGCACCACGATGGCGAAGGGATTGCGGCCCAGCGCCTGGCCCACGGCGCGGGCGGCGCCCGGCGCACCGATCTGCGCCGCCACTTCACCATAGGACAGGGTCGAACCCGGCGGGATGGCTCGCGTGGCCTCATAGACCCGCCGGTGAAATTCCGGCAGGCCTGTCATGTCCAGTGGAATGGCCGTGAGGTCCGTGCCCTCGCCGCGCAGCAATGCCAGGACGGCCTCCACCGCCCGCATTACGCCCGGCGGCGGCGCCAGCTCCGGCGTGCCGGGAAACCGCCGCGCCATGCGGGCGCGGGTCTCGGCGGAACTGGTCTCCGGCAATTGAAAGCCGGCCAGCCCCTGCGATCCCCAGGCCACGCCGCAAAGCCCGATCGGTGTATCGAAGAGGGTATAGCCTTGTGCCGTCATGATGCCCGCCTATCATATCCGCCGGGACCTGCCACGGCTTCCGGAATATTGCTGTTCCGCGGCCGCCTGACACTGAGAGGATTTGCGCAGCATGAAGGTTGTGATCACCGGCGGCGCCGGATTCATCGGCAAGCAACTGGCCGAGCGCCTGTCGAAACTGGGCGAGCTGCCCGATGCCGGCGGCAAGCCGGCCAAGATCGACGAGATCGTCCTGTTCGATGCGGTCGAAGGTCCGCCGCCGGCGCCAGGCCGCGTGCCCTATCGCAGCGTGACCGGCGATGTGGCAGACCGTGCCCTGATGCGACGGATCATCGCCGGCGATGCCGGCGCCGTGTTCCATTTGGCGGCAGTGGTCAGCGCCGCGGCGGAAGCGGATTTCGACCTGGGCATGCGGGTCAATCTCGAGGGTACGATCTCGGTGCTGGAAGCCTGCCGCGCCCTGCCCAAGCCGCCGCGGGTGGTGTTCTCCTCCTCCGTCGCTGTGTTCGGCGGCGACATGCCGCCGGTGCTGACCGACGTGACGCCGCTGACGCCCCAGACTTCCTACGGCATCCAGAAGGCGATGGGCGAATTGCTGGTCAATGACTACAGCCGCAAGGGCTTCATCGACGGCCGCGCGCTGCGCCTGCCCACCATCGTGGTGCGGCCGGGCAAGCCGAACAAGGCGGCCTCCACTTTCGCCAGCAGCATCATCCGCGAGCCGCTGGCGGGCGCCGAGGCGGTCTGCCCGGTGGAGCGCAGCGCCCGCATGTGGATCCTCTCTCCGCGGCGCGTGCTGGACAGCCTGCTCCACGCCTATGAGCTGCCGCCTTCGGCCTGGGGCAGCAGCCGCAGCCTGTCGCTGCCGGGCATCGATGTCAGCATCGGCGACATGGTGGACGGGCTGGGCCGCGTGGCCGGCGCGCGGACCGGTGAAGCGCATCCGCTGGGAACCGGACGCCCATATCCAGCGCATCGTCGCCGGCTGGCCCTACAAGTTCGACACCGCGCGCGCCACCGCCATGGGTTTCACCGCCGACAAGAACTTCGACGAGATCGTCAGCCAGCACATCGCCGACCAGCTCGGCGGCAAATGGGCGGCGTAGATCAGCCGGGCGGGTAGCGTTTCCTGACGTCGGCCACCTGCTCCGGCGTCAGCCAGCGGGTCTTCTCCCGGCGCAGCAACAGGAACAGCCGCGCGGTTTCCTCCAGCTCCTCGATGGCGCCGACAGCGGCATCGAGCGAGGTGCCTGCCACCACCGGACCGTGGTTGGCCAGCAATACGGCGTGATGCTTACTCGCCAATTTTGCCACCGCATCGGCGAGCGTCGGATCACCTGGCGGATGGAACGGCACCAGCGGCAGGCTGCCGACGCGCATGACGTAGTAGGCGGTGACCGGCGGCAAGACGTCCTCCGGATTCACGTCGGCGAGGCAGGACACGGCGACAGAGTGCGTCGAATGAAGATGCACCACGGCACCGCTGGCCGGCCGCTGGCGATACATGGCGATATGCAGGAAAGACTCCTTGGTCGGCGCATCGCCCGACAATAACTTGCCGTTGCTGTCGAGCCGCGAGAGGCGGGCGGGATCGAGGCGGTCCAGCGCCACATTGGTCGGCGTCATCAGCCAGCCATCCTCGAGCCGCGCGCTGATATTGCCGGAGCTGCCGAAGGTGAGGCCGCGCTCGAACATCGATTTGCCGTAGCGGACGATCGAGTCCCGCAGCACCGCTTCCGTGGTCATCGCACCATTCCCAAGGCCTTCTCGAAGAAATCTACGTCGCCGAAATTGCCCGACTTCAGCGCCAGCGCCAAGCGCGGCTCGCCCAGGCTGAAGGTCCAGGGCACGCCGGGATCGATCTGCCGGCCGATGCGCAGCGTGGTCACGCCCAGCCGCTGCACCACCGCGCCGGAAGTCTCGCCGCCCGCCACCACCAGCCGCCGCACGCCGGCGGCCACCAGGCCGGCGGCGATGTCCGCCAACATTCTCTCCACCAGTTCGCCGGCACGTTCACGACCGAGCTTGGCCTGGATGGCCGCTACATCGTCAGGCGGCGCGCTGGCGTAGATCAGCACAGGCCCCGCCGCGAGTTTCGGCTTCGCCCAGGCAAGCGCATCGGCGGCAGAGGTCTTGTCTTCGGCGATTGCCAGGGGATCAAGCTTTAGGACTGCATGAGTTCTTGCGAACGTTTCGATCTGGCCGAGCGTGGCGGCGGAGCAACTTCCCGCAAGAACGGCGGCAGTCCCACCGACTTCGGGCATCGTCTCGGCATCGGCTGAAGGCTGGAGAAAGCCGCCACGGCGGAAATTCTCCGGCAAGCCGAGGGCGATGCCGGAACCGCCGGTGAGCAGCGGCAGTTCGGCGCAGGCGGTGCCGATTTCTAGCAGATGCCAGTCTTCAGTCGCATCGGTAACGGCGTAGGTGACGCCGTCGGCAGCCAATCGCTCGAAGGCCTTCCCGATCTCTGCAGCGCCTTCGCGCACGACAGACAGCGGCACCAGATCGACCTTCGCCTTTGTCTGCCGGCCGAGCACGCGCACGAGATTGGCGTCTGTCATCGGCGTCAGCGGATGATTGCGCATGCTGGAGTCCGAGAGCAACTGCTTGCCGACGAACAGATGGCCCTGATAGATCGTGCGACCGTTCTCCGGGAAAGCGGAACAGGCGATGGTGAACTTGGCGCCCAGCGCCGCCAGCAACGCATCGGCGACCGGCCCGATATTGCCGGCATCGGTGGAATCGAAGGTGGAGCAGTATTTGAAAAAATACTGCCGCGTGCCGGCCTGCTTGAGGACTTCGAATGCCGCCAGCGATTGCGCCACCGCTTCCGCCGCCGGAATCGTGCGCGACTTCAGTGCCACGACGATGGCGTCGGCCTCGGGCAGCGGCGCACCGTTCGCCGGCACGCCGATCACCTGCACCGTGCGCATGCCGCCGCGCACCAGCATGTTGGCCAGATCGGTGGCGCCGGTCAGGTCGTCGGCGATGCAGCCGAGCAGCGGGCCGCGGGTTTCAGCCGCCGTCATTGCCGGCCCTGACGCGCCCTTACCGGCTCGTCAAGATGCCGCGGCGATGCGTACCACCGCGTAGGGCCGCAGCGGGATCGAGGCCGGAACCTTCTTCACTTTCTTGATCAGCTTGCCGAGGAAGTCCTGCCGCTTCGTTGCCGCGGCAAAGCTTCCCTCGTCGATCGTGGAGATCGCCACCGGTCCCGGCTTGAACCCCTTGATCTGCACGGTCTGCTTCTCGCCCGTGAGATTGGCCAGCCAGACAACCTGGCCGCCGGCATCTCGGTAGGCGAGGCTGGCCACCTTGGTCGGCGCGCCGCTGTTGGCGGCGATCTGCTTCTTGCCCGCCGCACCGGCCAATCCGGCGATCACGTGATAGAGCGGGTAGAAACCGCGCTTCACCTCGTCGAAGTGGGGCTGCGGCGTATCGGTCGGCCGGTAGAGCAGGCCGCGCGGCCCGGTGGCCGCGGCGAGGTTCACCGCCTCCACACCGCCGCGGGCGAAAGCCGCGATGTAGCCGAGAGTCCAGGCGGCGCCGAACAGGCCGCGGTGCCGGGGATCCCGGTCCGCCAGGCAGATGCGCTGATTGTCCGGATTGGCCGCCGTCGCCGCGCCATAGGGATTGTCGCGGGCGGCGATGCTGCTAGGCCCGACCCAATAGGGCGTCTTCTTGCCGATGAAGGAGCGCGTGGAATCGATCACATAGGGCAGCGCCTCCAGCGTCTCCATCACGGAGATGTCGTCGGCGGCATGGACGATCGGCGCGTTGGTATGCGTCACATAGTCCAGCAGCTCCACCGGCGGCCGCTTGCGGTTCAGCTCGGTGAAGTAGGAGAACATGCCGCCACCCAGGCGCACACCCGGAAACGCGGCGCGCGCCGCCTTGTAGATGTCGGCCAGCGGCGCCACCTTCGGTCCGGCGCTGCCGGGCAGCGTGGCCTTCAGATCCGGCGCCGGCGATACCGCGACCGCCATGGGCTGCAGGCCCGCCACTTTCGCCTGGCCGCCCACCCGCGCCAGCTCCGCGTCAGGTGATTCGGTGCCGGTCAAAATGATCTCCAGCACCACGCCGGCGCCGGTGGCGTCGCCGAGCTGCTTGTAGCGCCGGCAGAGCGCGGTGGCATCGCCGCGGCGGCAATCGATCTGGCAGATGAGCTGCTGCAAGCCCGCGGCCTTCAGCGCATCGGCGGCCGAGATCGCGCTGTCAGCTTCTTCCGCGGGAACGCCGACGCCGATGCGCGGCATGGTGCCGGCGCCCCCGCCCAGGGTGACGGCGATCTTCTTGCTGCCGCCGCGGCCCTTGGGCTTCGGCAGCTTGCGGGTGAAGGTGAGGCTGACGGCCTGGTCGAAGGACTTCCCCGCCGGCAGCGTGTAAGGCCAGGGTTCCGCCAGCGGCCGCACATAGGTCTTGAAGGAGGCGTCGGTCCAGTTGCGGTGGTCCTCCATCTCGAAGCTGTCGCCTTCCATGCGGCAGATCGCCCAGTTCCCCGGTGCGATCTCATGGCTGAGGGCATGGATGTTGTAGAAAGGCTGTATCGGATTGATGATCTTGGGGAAGCGCGATTTCTCGCTGCGCCCATCCACAT
This sequence comes from uncultured Alphaproteobacteria bacterium, assembly GCA_963851215.1. Taxonomy (GTDB): domain Bacteria; phylum Pseudomonadota; class Alphaproteobacteria; order Dongiales; family Dongiaceae; genus DATKFM01. The sequence continues at coordinate 337,387 of CAWKOG010000014.1, read as the reverse complement.
GCATCACCTTCACCGGCTTGCCGGCGACACCCTGCAGGGGATGCAGTACGACAAAGCCGGTGCGGTTGGTGAGGAAATCCGACTCCGGCGTCGCCTTGGCGCTGAACTTGAGTCCATCGCTCACGTCGCCGGTGATCTCGGCATCGTAGGTCAGCGCCCGCTTGGCATCCGCACAGCGCGCCCGATAGGTGACGCGGAAGCCGGTCTTGCCCTGCTTCACTTTCAGATTGGTGATCTCAGGCGTGAAGGTGCCCCAGTTCTCGTCCCGCACCAGGAAGGCGATGGCGCGCAGCACCTCGATGTCGTTGACGCGGATGTAGCGGAGCTGGCCGTTATCCAGCACCGCGGAAAGCGGCCCGGCGCGCAGGACCCGCCCCTTGCTGTCGATAACAGTCGTGCCGAAGAGCTTGATCGCTCGCGATGGCGCCTTCGTTGCCATGGACAACCCCCTTGCTGTGACGTCCCGATCGCTCGCCTAGATAACCTTGTCGGTTGCGGGATCGATCAGGACAGCCTTGTTCATATCGAGCTCGATTTCAATGGCCTCGCCCGCCTGTCCCGCCTCATGCGGCTCGACTTCGGCGGTCACGGCAACGCCGCCGAGCAGGATGGTGATATAGGTGCGCGAGCCGGTCGGCTGCACCAGGTCGATCGCGGCTGGAATCCGCACATGGCCGGCGCGCGGCGGCGCAGCGGAGGCGCGCCCCAGATGCTCCGGCCGCAGGCCAAGGACCACCTTCTGGCCCGTCGGGCTTGCGGGCGCCCCCTGCCGCGGCAGGGCCAGAGATTTTCCGTCATCGAGCCGCACCGCCAGTCCGCTGCCGCTGTTGAACAACTCGCCGGGAATGAAGTTCATCTGCGGCGAGCCCAGGAATCCCGCGACGAATTTGGTCGCCGGCCGTTCGAACAGATCCAACGGCTTGCCGACCTGTTCGATCAGGCCGTCCTTCAGCAGCACGATGCGGTCGGCCAGGGTCATGGCCTCGATCTGATCGTGGGTGACATAGATCATGGTCTTGCCGATCTCGCGATGCAGCCGCTTGATCTCGCCGCGCATCTCGTCGCGAAGCTGCGCGTCCAGGTTCGACAAGGGCTCATCGAACAGGAACAGCCGGGCATTGCGCACGATGGCGCGGCCGATGGCGACGCGCTGGCGCTGGCCGCCGGAGAGCTGCCGCGGCAGGCGCTCAAGCAGTTGGCCGATGCCCAGCATGTCGGCGGCGCGCTTCACCCTGCCGTCGATCTCGCTGTCGGGCGTCTTGCGGGCGCGCAGGCCGAAGGCGATGTTCTCGTAGACGTTCATGTAGGGGTAGAGCGCGTAGCTCTGGAACACCATGGCGATGTCGCGGTCGCGCGGACGCACATGGTTGACGGTCTGGCCGGCGATCTCGATGCGGCCGGCATCGGCCTCTTCCAGCCCGGCGATGGTGCGCAGCAGCGTGCTCTTGCCGCAGCCCGACGGCCCCACCAGCACGGTGAATTCGCCGGCGGGAATCTCCAGATCGATGCCGCGCACCGCATGGACGCCGCCATAGCGCTTGTGAAGTCCGGTGATTCTCAGATCCGCCATTGCCCCGTTATCCCTTTACCGCGCCCATGGAGATGCCGCGCACGAGATAGCGCTGGAGCAGGGCGACGGTGATGAAGACCGGCACCGTGCCGAGCACCGACATGGCCGCGATCTTGGCCCAGAAATTGGATTGTCCGCCGAAATAGTGGGTGACCTGCACCGTGTAGGTGACCACCTCAGTGCGCGACAGCACGAAGGCGAACAGGAAGTCGTTCCAGGCGAAAATGAAGGTGAACACCGCCGTCGCGAACAGGCCGGTGCGCGCCATCGGGAATACCACCTTCCACAGCACCTGCCAGCGGGTGCAGCCATCCACCAGCGCGCTTTCCTCGAGCTCCAGCGGGATGTCCTCGAGATAGCCGCGCATCATCCAGATCACATAGGGCAGGCTGAAGGCGGTGTAGAGGATGATCAGCCCGTGATAGGTGTCGACCCAGCCGAAATAGACATAGAGCAGGAACACCGGGAAGACGATGGCGACCGGCGGCATCATGCGCTGGGAGATGATCCAGACCGCGAGGTTCTCGCCGCCGGTCTTGAATCGCACCAGGCTGTAGGCGGCCATGGTGCCGAGGAACATGGCAATCACCGTGCTGACGGCCGACAGCACCAGGCTGTTCCACACCGTCTCGGCGTCGCCGTCCTTGAACAGCACCGCGTAATTGCTGAACTGGATGCTCTTCGGATACCAGACCGGCGGAAAGGCGAAGATCTCGTCCGGCGTCTTGAAGGAGATCGTGAACAGCCAATAGACCGGAAAAACGAAGAAGATCGTCAGCAGGATCGCCGCGACATAGCGCAAGGCGAGCCTGAAACCGGGATGGCGATGAATCGGCCTGCCGTCGCTCATTTCGCCAGCCCCATGCGCCGGATCGCCCAGGTCACGATCACCGTCAGCAGGACAATGACCAGGAAGGCGATCGCCGCGGTGTAAGAAGTCTCGAACTGATTGAAGCCCTGGACATAGGTATAGATCGAGATCGTCTCGGTCATGGTGCCGGGCCCGCCCTGGGTCAGCGCCCAGATGATGTCGAAGATGCGCACGAGATCGAGGCTGCGGATCAGGATGGCGATGGCCATGACCGGCCAGATCGCCGGCAGCACGATCTTGCGGAAGGTGCGCCAGTAGCCGGCGCCGTCGATCTCCGCCGCTTCGGTGAGAGACCTGTCGACATTGGACAGCGCCGCCAACAGGATCAGGAACATGAAGGGCGTCCACTGCCAGATCTCGCAGAGGATGATGGCGGGATAAACCAGGTTCGGATTCACCGTCCAGAGCGCGGCCACCGGTTCGCCGGCAAACCAGCCGAGGATCTGGTTGATCGGGCCGTACCTGTTGTCGAACAGCAGCCGCCAGGTGGCGCCGGCGACGATCGGCGAGATCACTGTGGGCAACACCAGCAGCGACACGAAGATCTGCCGGCCAGGCAGGCGCTCGAGGAAGAGCTGCGCCATCAGCAGGCCGGCAATCAGTTCTATCGGCAGGGCGATGATCGTGATGATGGCTGTGTGCAGCAGCGATTGCCAGAGTCGCGTGTCCTTGAACAGCTGCGCATAATTGGCGAACCCCGCGAAGGAGTAGTCCTCCTCCATCATGGTGATGCGCTGAAAGCTGACGATCAATGAATAGATCAGCGGGAATAGCCCGATCAGCAGCAGCAGGAAGATCGCGGGCGCGATCAGCTGATGCTTGAACCAGCGGTCGGGCGCGCGTCCGGGAATGACGGCGGCCGCTTCGATCGCGGATGTGCTGGCAGTGCTGGCCATAAGGAAATCAACCGCCTGATCGCGGGAACGCCCCCGGGTTCATCCCGGGGACGTTCCGACGCGGTCAGTCTTCGGCTTACTTCGGATAGGCGCCGGACTTGGACGCCCAGGCGTCGTAAACCGCCTTCTGCTTGTCGACGCCGATCTTCTCGGTGGTGGCGTCCCATTCTGCGGCGGCCTGGTCCAGGATCGCCTTCGGATCCTCGCCAGCCCACAGCCTACTGATCGCCTGCCGCAGCAACTCCTCATACTTGTCGGTTTGCAGCAGCGACAGGTCCAGCAGGCCCGTCTCCGATCCCGCCTTCAATGCCGCAAGGTAATCCTTCGCGTCCGGCCAGCGCGACAGATACTCGGCGCTGGTGAAGTGGGAATCGCGGAAGGGATCGCGCAGTGCGTAGGGCAGCTGCACGCGCTGCATGCTGACATCCTCGCTGTTCAGCCACTGGATGAACAGATAGGCGGCTTCCTTGTTCTTGCTGGTGGAGGAAACCGACAGGGCGAAACCGGCTGCGAGCTGCGGATGGCCGCCCGGCGGCATGGCATAGCCCACCTTGCCGGCGATGGTGGATTTCGGCACCCAGGAGAGCACTTCCTGATCCGTGCCGTAACCCGCGGCCCAACGGCCGTAGGGCGGCCAGGAGATGGTCATTGCCGTCTGGCCCTGGAGGAAGGCGGCGAGGTTCTCGACGAAGCCCCACTGCTCCACGCCCGGCGGCATGAACTTGTTCTCCTCCCGCATCTCGGTGAAGACCTTGACGCCGATGTCGCTGTTGATGGCGGCCTTCATCGAGTTCGTCGAAGAACTTGCCACCCTCATTGCGGAAGCGTTCCTGGAACATGTACATGGTGTAGGGCGGCTGGCGGAAGAAGCCGGCGCCATACACATTCGGCTGCAGCTTGTCGGTCAGGAACTGGCCGACCTCGTCGAATTCCTTCCAGGTCGCCGGCACCGTCAGATCGCGGCCGTACTTGGCCTTGAACTCCGCCTGGTTTGCGGGATCGCCAAGGATGTCCTTGCGGTAATACATGACGAAGACGTCGCCATCATCCGGGAAGCCGAAGATCTTGCCATCCACCATCATCTGGTTGTCGCGGTAGGTGGGCGCGATCTTCTGCAGTTCGTCGCGAAAGCCGTACTTGTCGACATAGGCATCCAGCGGCTCGAGGGCGCCGGCGTTCGCCAGGTCGGGCATCCAAGCGGGAATCACGTTGAGCGCGTCATAGGCGCCCGCACCCGAGCGATAATCCTGCATGATCTTGGTGAACATCTCGGCGGTCGCGACTTCGACCACCTTCACCTCGATCCCCGTCAGTTCCTTCCATTTCGGCCCGGAGAAGTTCAGCGGATCCAGAGCCTGAAGTCCGGCTTCCCAGACGATGGTGATCGTCGTGCCGGAATATTGCTTCGCTTCGGCGACCGCTCGTTCAGCGGCGGATTGGGCATGGGCCGAACCCGCAAATCCGACGGCCAAGGCGGCCGCCGCAAGCCAGCTTAACTTGAATGGTAAGCGCATCTTGTCCTCCCTTGATGTCATTGCTCACCGGCGTGCCCGGCAGACGGGCATCGCCTTATTCGTTGAGTTCTCGTTGCCTGATATCTTGCCTCCTTGTCCCTGGGTTTGCACGTTTTTCTGGAACTATCGAAACGATTCAAGCCGCTTTCTCCAGGCCGGCGACGCCAGAACCTCCTTGTTCACGACGCCTGTCGGCTCCTTGCCCTGCATCAGCTCCAGCACCGCCCGCACATCGCAGGCGCCGATGCCGGCGAAGCACTGGTCGGTCCAGCAGAGCGCATGGGGTGCGAAGATGACATTGTCGAGCTTGAGGATGGGATCGTCGGCATCCGGCGGCTCCTTCTCCAGCACGTCCAGCCCGGCGCCGGCGATGCGGCGCTCCTGCAATACCTTGGTCAGGGCCTTCTGATCGACGATGGGACCGCGGGCGGTATTGATGAGGAACGCCGTCGGCTTCATCAGGGCCAGACGCTCGGCATTCACCAGATGCCGCGTCGAATCCATCAGCGGGCAGTTCACGGTGACGAAGTCGGCGCGGCGGAACACGTCTTCCAGACCCACCAGCTCGATGCCCAGCGACTTTGCCACTTCGGCATTGGCGTAGGGATCGTGGGCGATGAACTTCATGTCCAGGGGCTTGGCCATGCGGAACATCTCGGCGCCGATATTGCCGATGCCGACCGAGCCCAGGGTGCGTCCCACCAGCCCGACGCCCATATGGTCTGTCTTCTTGGCCCAGCCCGGCGGACCGTCTCGGGTGATGCGGTCCTTGACCATCAGCTTGCCGCCGAGGGCGAGGATGTAGGTGAGGATGGCGACGGCGACCGGCCGGCGCACGCCATCTGGCGTGATGACCACGGCGATGCCGGCGGCGGTGCAGGCGGGCACGTCGACGCTGTCATAGCCGACGCCGAACCGCGCCACGACCGCCAGCCGGCCGTTGGGATGGACGCTGTTCTTGGTGAAGCGGGGCGTCAGCAGGATCAGGGCATCGGCATCGGCCACCTGCGCGGCGCGGATCTCGTCGCCGCGCTCCAGATACTGGCAATCGAGGCCGGGCTGGTTCAGCAGCGGCGAGATATCGAAATCCGGGAAGGTGGGCGAGCCGTCAGGCTTCTTGAAGTCGCCCGACAGCACCACGCGGAACGGCGCCTTGGCCATCGCTCAGCCCTTCTTCTTGGCGGCGGTCCGGAGCTGCGTGACCGCCTCGGCCAGGGCGTTATGCAGCACCCAGATGTCGCCGGAATAGCAGATGAAATCGAAGCCGGCGCGGTGCAGCGCCGCCCCTTGCTCCACCGTCGGCACCAGGCGGCCCAGCGCCTTGCCATGCTTCCGGGCCGCGGCGATCACCTTGTCGATCGCCTTGGTGAATTTCGGATTGTCGAATTCGCCGGGGATGTCCAGGGAGACGCTGAGGTCGAAATGCCCGACCCACAGGCAGTCGACGCCGGGCACAGCGGCGATGGCCTCGGCATTCTTGACGCCCTCGGCGGTTTCGATCTGCGCGAAGAAGGTGGTGCGCTTGTTGGCGTTGGACAGCTTGTCCTTCACGGCACCCGCACGATAGTCGTCATGGGCCACCTGCAGCGCCACGCCGCGCTTGCCGTCGGGATGATACTTCATGCAATCCAGGATGTGCCGCGCCTCATCGGCCGAGCCGACCATCGGCAGCATCACGCCCTCCGCCCCCATGTCGCAGGCGCGGGCGATGTGGTGATACTCCTTCGACGGCACGCGCACGATCATCGGCAGCTCCGCCGCCTGCATGTAGCGCACGGCGCTCTTCACCGTCTCGAAGCCGAAGCCGCTATGCTCCATGTCGAACAGCACGAAGTCGCAGCCCGCCGATTTCATGATATGGCCGATGCCGGGTGTCGCGAACTCGACGACGAAATGCCCGGCCTTGAGTTTCTTGGACTTCGCCAGGTCCTTGAGCTTTGCCGATGCCATCTGGATGTTACCTTCTTGCCGCTGTTCCGTTGTTGATCGTTCGTGTGTCCGCGTCAGCCGTCCGAGCCTGCAAAGACCAGCGTTCCCAGCGTCACCTTCTTGCTGGCGACGCAGGCCGCGCTGTCGCGGTCGAAGCTGGCGAAATGCGGGGTTTTCTTGTGGGCGTCGAAGGCCGCTGCGTCGTCATAGATCTCGTAGAGCACGATGCTATCAGGCTCGCCGTCGGGCACGACGACGTCGAACTGCCGGCAGCCGGGCTCGTCACGAACCGAGGCGCGGGCGTTTTCGTTGATGAGACGGCGGAACCGTTCAGACATCCCCGGCTTCAGCCGGAACTCCACCATCACCACGTATCCCCCCATCGATGCTTCCTTTTATTTCCCAGTAGGTTTTTATGACTTGTTCCATGTGGCCGCGCATCACCCGCTCGGCGTGGTCGGCATCGCGCGCGGCGATCGCCTCGAACACGGCGCGATGGGCCTGGTAGGCGATTTCGTTCTGGCCCTCGCGCTGCAGCGAGACATGCCGCTGCTCCGTCAGCCAGGCGGCGATCGCCTGATGGATGGCAATGTAGATCGGATTGCGCGGCATCAGCGCCAGCACATAGTGGAAGGCCACGTCGGTGCGCTCGAACGCCGCGGCATTGCCGATCGCCGCCTCGTTGGCGGCCAGCGCCCGGCGCAATTCGTCGAGATCGGCTGGCGTGGCGTGCTCGGCCGCGTGGCGCGCGAGGCCGACTTCGAAGAAGGTGCGCACTTCCTGGAAATGGCGGATGCCGGCGGGCGCCGCCAGCATGTGACGCGCCGCGCCCGACAAGGTCTCGAACATCACCTGCGGCGTCGGCCGGGTGACCCGCGCGCGTTCGCCGCTGTTGATCGCCACCAGCCCCATGCGCTGCAGCGAGAACAGCGCCTCGCGGATCGCCGGACGGCCGACGCCATACATCAGCATCAGCTCGCGCTCGGAAGGCAGCTGGTCGCCGGGGTTGTAATGACCCTCGTGGATCTGGGATTCCAGGCGGCCGGCGACCTCCTCATAGAGCTTGCGGCGGCGGATCGTGGCGAAAGGCTGTGGTATACCTATCATACCACAAAAATTAACCCTCTTCGTCGAGGGAGTCAACGCAACCAATCATATGGAAGTGATGTCGGACCGGCAGGCCGATGTGAAGCGACCATCGGCAATTTAAGATGCTAAGATTTCAGGAGTATCCGGAAATGCAAGCCATGGCAGCGATGGTTTGGGTGCCGGTGTCTTGCACCGCATCGTTGTCTAGCGCGCGGATTCTCGCCGTGGCAGAGTTTAATCCTAGGACGGCTTGTCCCTGTCGCCCGACGGCGGGTCGCGGTCCGAACCGGAATCGCCGGCCTGATTGTCGCCGGTCACGCTATCATCAGGCGAGTCGCCGCAAGCCGCGGCGTCCGCGCAGTCGGAATCGGCAGTCGCGGCCGTCGGCAACGCAAATGACAGCATGGCCAAGGCGGCGCAGAGGATCATCCAGCGGCTATTGTCGATCATGGGCCTGTCCATCGGAAACTCCTGTCCCGTCATCAGCTTGACCGGTTTCATCCGGCGTCGCGATAACCCAGCCTAGGCCCTGGACCGTCAATGAAGCATTAAGTCCTGAGGTGACCACGGTCACAGAAGCGGCGATCTGCGGGATCTTTACCATAAGCGCCACGGCGCCCGGCCGGCTGATCGGCAATTACGGGCCGGGGCCGACGCCCTGACGCCGGCTCTACTGCGCCGCCGCCGGCTGGCGCTGCGGCCGCCTTGCCAGCGTCAGCAGAACCGCGCCGACGATGACGGCGCCGCCGATGAAGGAATTCGTTTCCGGCACTTCGCCGACGCCGATCCAGGCCCAAAGCGGATTGAACACCACATCCAAGAGCGAGATCAGCGATAGCTGCATCGCCGAGACATGGCGCGCTGCGTACACATAGAGCGCGATGGGTGCCGCCAGTTGCACCGCGCCCATCACCAGCACGATCTTGAGATCATGGAGACTGATCGCCAGATTTCCGGCGGCGACGCCCAGGATCAGGAACACGGCGATGGCGCCGACGGCGATCGCCGGCACCATATCGACCGAACGATAGCGGCGGAGCGCCACCGTCTGGCCAGCGAAGCAGAAGGCCGTCAGCAGGGCGATAAAATTGCCCGCGATGTTTTGTTGGTTGAAGGCGACGCCCTGCATGAAGATGACGGAGATGCCGCCGATAGCGAGAATGGTCGCCAGCCAGATGCGGGCGTTGGCCCGTTCCCTGAGAAAAATCCAGGCCAGCAGCGCGGCAAACACCGGCGAGCTGGCGGTCAGGCAGGAGACATTGGCCACCGACGCGCCCTCGAGCGCCGTCAGATAGAAGGTGGACCCCGCGGCGAAGAATCCGGCGCAGGCCAGCAGCGCCCGCGGCTCGATCTTGCGCCACTGCGCCGGCAGCCGGCGGCGATAGATGAAGCCCAGATAGATCGCCAGCAGGATGCCGGTCGATAGCCCGCGCCAGGCATTGAGCTGCCAGGGGTTCGTGGATTCCATCAGCCGGGTGAAGATGCCGCTCAGGCTCCACAACAGCGTCGCCGCGATCGCCGCCGCGACTCCCTTGAAATAGCCATTGTCTGTCATGGTGTTACTGGAGGCGGTGGGGCTGTCGCCAAGATCGCTTCATCGAAAATACGGAATTATCCGAGTATCATCGTGCCGGACCATCAAGTCACGGCCAAACAGTGCCCCGGCATACCAAGCGAGGGCTTGACGTTGCGCGGCAGACGGCAATGCTTGGCGGCGGAAACCTACTGGACTAGAGGACGTCGCAATGCGGAATGGGTTGGGAAGACTGGGCTGCGCCATCTTCGCCGGCATGTTGCTGTGGGCGGGCACGGCCCTCGCCAGCTTCGACGATCTGAAACCGGCCGATCCCCAGCCGGCCGCGGGAACGCTGCAGCCGGGACTCGCCGTGAACTACGTGGAGGTGAAGGCCCGCCATGTGGACGAGGTGGAGGAAGCGGGCGACGGCGAGCCCGGTCCGCCGCTGCCGCAGCTCGACTACCAGAGCGGCGCCGGTACGGTCCTCACCAGCGACCATGCCGATATGGTCGGCGCCCGCATCCGCGGCTTCATCAATTTCGACCAGCCGGGCCGCTGGCTCTTGGCGACCCAATCCAACGACGGCGTGCGTGTGCGCATCGACGGCAAGATCATCATCAACGACCCCGATGTCCATTCTGACCAATTCTCGATGAATGCGGAGCTGAACATCGCCGCCGCCGGCTGGTACAAGCTGGAGGTCAGCTACTTCGAGCGCAAGAGCACCTCGACGCTGCAGCTCTATTGGCAACCGCCCGGCGGCACGGAGTTCGTGATCGTCCCGGCGGCCGCCTACGGCTACGCACCCTGAAGCGCTAACGCTTTTTCTCTTCGATCGGCCCCACCGGACAGCCGGGATCGGCCTCGGCGGGAAGCTGGTCCATGCGCCGCTGGATGCTGCGGGCCCGGTTCGAGATGTAGCCCGTCGGCTTGCCCGCCGACCAGCGCCGGGGATTGGGCAGCACGGCGGCCAGCAGCGCTGCTTCGCGCTTGCTCAGCTTTGCGGCGGACTTCCCGAAATGGAACTGGGCCGCCGCCTCGACGCCATAGACGCCGTGGCCCCACTCGATGACGTTGACATACACTTCCAGGATGCGGCGCTTGCCCCAGAACAGCTCCTGCAGCGATGTGAAATAGACTTCGAAGCCCTTGCGCAGGGCGCGCGTGACGATGTTGGATCCCGGCCAGAGGAAGACGTTCTTGGCGGTCTGCTGGCTGATGGTAGAGCCGCCATAGATCCGCTTGCCCCGCTGATTCTTCTTGAAGGCGCCGAGAATGGCGTCGACGTCGAAGCCGTAATGCTGGCAATAGAGATTGTCCTCGGCGGCGATCACGGCCCGGAACACATCGGGCGAGATATCCTCGTAGGCGACCCAATCCTTGCTGATGCCTTCGCCCTCGAACAGGCGCAGGATCATCAGCGGCGTGACGAACACCGGCATGAACCCGTACAACAGCACCATGAGCAGCGAGATGCCGAAGAAGGCGACGACCGCTTGCAGCGCGCGTCTGACGATGCGCCGCAACCTGCCGCCGGGCCGCGCTTTGCTGTTCTTCCCCCAAATCATGCCGGCAATCTATCGACTGTTCGGGCGATCATCCAGATTACCGTGCGGTGAGCCCGGCGGAGAACCATGGTGACCGGCGGCAGCGGCCCGATTCCGGAACCGATTCAGGAGCTGGTGGCGCGGCGCCTGGCCCGCGGCATCGCCCGTTCCCTCACCGCCCGCGGCTTTGCGACGCTGACGGAGTTCTTCCTGCTGAATGGCCGCCGGGTGGATGTGATCGCGGTGAACGGATCGGGGCAGACCATCATCGTCGAGATCAAGAGCTCGGTCGCCGATTACCGCGCCGATCAGAAATGGACCGAGTATCTGGAATTCTGCGACGTCTTCTATTTCGCCGTGCCGCTGGATTTTCCCCGGGAGATCCTGCCGGAGGATTGCGGGCTGATGGTGGCCGACGACTATGGCGCCGAGATAATCCGGGAAGCGCCGGCGCAAGCCATGAATGGCAGCCGGCGCCGCGCGCAAACCCTGCGCCTGGCCCTGACGGCGATGCAGCGCCTGGGCCGGATGAACGATCCCGACGGTTTTCTCTAGATCAATCTGCCGCGCCGGTATGCAGAAAGCGCCTGTTGTCGCCTTCCAGCACCAGACAGGTCAGGCGGCCGGTGGCAAAGGCACCGGTGTCGATCCCGATGCGGTTTGGCCGCACATCCGGATGATCGGTGATGGTGTGGCCATGGACCACGATCTTGCCATGCTCCACTGCCGAATTCAGGAAATCGCCGCGAATTCACAGGAGATCCGCCGGCGATTGCAGCTCCATCGCCAGGCCCGGGCGAATGCCGGCATGGACAAATAGATAATCGCCGATCACGCGGCAGAGCGGCAGGCCGCGGAGAAACTCCAGATGCCGCGAGGGCACGCGGCGGGACAGCCGGTCCTGCAGCCGGTCGGGATCGAGCAATTCCCCATAGTCGAAGTCGACACCATAAGATCGCATCGTCGCCACGCCGCCATTGGCGAACCAGCCGCTGCCGGAGCTGTTGTCGTCCAGGAAGCGGAGCATGAAATCCTCGTGATTGCCCATAAGATGGATGGCGGCGAAGCCCGGCAAAGTCCGCTGCGAGAGCAGGTCGACGACGCCCGCCGAGTCCGGCCCGCGATCCACATAATCGCCGAGATAGACCAGGATGCGCGCGTCCAGCGCGGCACCTTGGGCATCCTCGATGATCATCTGATGCAAACGGCCCAGCAGATCGAGCCGGCCATGGATGTCGCCGATCGCATAGACGCGAAAGCCAGCAGGAATGCTCGCACCGGACATAGCCGCCCCTAGTCGGCGGCGGCGGCGGCCGGGCCCGAGGGCGTCACGGCCCAATGGTTCCGCCCGCCGTGATTGTCGAGGTAGCTGACGAGAGCGGCCACGACCCGGCGGTCGAACGCCTTGCCCACCTGGGCCAGCAGCAGCTCCATCGCCTTGTCCACGTCCAGGGCCTCGCGATAGGCGCGGCGGCTTACCATGCCGACGAAGGCATTGGCGACGCCGACAATGCGGGCGGTGAGCAGGATTTGCTCGCCGGCAAGATCCTGCGGGAATCCAGAACCATCCCAATGGGCCTGCGCCTGGCGCAGCGTCTCCACGACAGGCCCGTCGAAATCGATGCCCTGCAGCAAGGCGGCACTGGTCTGCACGCTCCGCCGGACCTTCGCACGGTCGGAGTCGCTGAGTTCGCCGGTCTTGGTCAGCAGCTCCGGCGCCACCAGCACCTTGCCGAAATTGAGCAGGCTGCCCGCTGTTTCCGCCGTGCCGATCTCGCGATCCCCGAGATTCATCTCAGCGGCGATGGCGCGGGACAAGGCGGCGACCCGCGTCGAATGATGGGCGGCAAAGGGATCGCGGCTGTCGACGACGCCGACCAGGGTCTTGACGATGTCGCCGAGGGTGCGGGCGCGCCGCTCCCGCTCCGCCACCGCCGCCGTCACGTCAGTCTCCACCACCAGCACCCCGGCGCTCCGGCCGGCGGCTGCGGCAATCGGAATATGCTCGGACTGGATCACCTGCACGCCATCGGACCCTTCGAGGCGATGCAGATCCTCGGTGACCTTGCCGGACTCCAGCGCCTGCTTGTTCAGCGCAAGATAGCGCCTGGCCACATCGGCGCCGCGGATATGGGCGATGGATTTGCCGAGCATATCGTCAGCCGTGGCGTTCGCCTCTGCCGCCGCCTGGCGGTTGGCAAAGCGGTAATTGCCCTGCTCATCGAGAATGAAGACCGCAGTGGGTTGGCTGTCGGTGACAAGGCGCAGCAATTGCCGCTGGTGATCGATTTCATCCGCCAGCCCCTGCAGACGGCCCGCCGACTGCCGCGCCTGGCGCAAATTGAAATGGCGCCAGACGGCGACCAGCAGCGCCGCCAGGAAGCAGACGGCGAACAGGACGGCGGCCACAAAGCGCCGCAGCCGGATTTCCGCATCCGCCAGCGCTTCATTGCGTTCGATCGTGTACATCAGCGTCCAGGGCACGGAGTCAAATCTCCGGCCGGTGACGAGGACGGCGTTGCCGCGATGATCGCGCCGTTGCCCGAAGCCACCGGGCGACTCCGTGGCGAAGATTGCGTCCAGCTCCGCCGTATCGGCCGCCATCCTCAGGGTCAGCGGCGGCGTGCCGTCGCGCAGCGGCGTCAGATACTCGATGATGTTGCCATCGCGGCGCACCAGCGTCGCGGCGGCGGTTTCGCTGATTTCACCCGGCTGCCGCAGCAACGGGAACAGCTCAGCCGCCACTTCCTTCACGCCGATGATCGTGCCGATTTGCGCATCCAGGCCTAGGGAGCCCTGCACGGCGAAGACGGGAATGGCGAAGGCCATGCTCGGCTGTCCCGCCGCATTCTTAAAAAGATCACGGACCTGCACCTCGCCGGGCTTCAGCGATGCGACGAAATCTCTCAGCGGACCGGCCAGAGGCGGCAGCCCCGAACTGCCGACGATCATCTCACCGCCGGCATTCAGCAGCGCGATACCAGCCGTGCCCGATGACGGCAGATTGGCCTTCACCGTCGATGCCGCGACGCCGGCGAACCCCGATTGCAGCGCCGCCGCCTCTAGCAGGTTGCGGACATACTCGGTTTGCGAGTCGATGATGGAGAGCGATTCGTCGTCCGTCGGCGCCAACGAGATCTGCGTGGCGTAAAGCTGCAGCGACGGATTGTCCGCCAGGGCGGACAAGGTGCGCAGCTGCCCGTCGAGCCAGCCATTGATGGCGGCGTAGCGGGAATCGCTGACGATGCCCAACCGCACCTGCCAGTTCCGGAGATCGCGCTGCCATTCGCTTTCCACATAGCGGATCGCGAGCCAGGCGGTCACGACCGTGAAAGCAACAACGGCGAGTGCGGCCAGAATGCTCCAGGTCAGGCGGCTCGGCGGCTGCAGCATCTCTCGTTTCGGCTGGGGGTCCATCGCGGTCCGGCAGGAATCAGGCGTTGTACATCTATGGCAAGGAGTGGCGCAGGGAAATTTATTAACGGCGCAATGTTAACCGATCGCTAACGTTAACGTCACTTGCCCTTACATGGACACAGGGGAAAAGCGCGAAATTAACCTTCCGTTAAGCGCCTGCGCCTAGCGTCGGAAACCAAGAAATTCAGGCCAAACCAACAAAACGGAGCCGAGCGAGGCGATGATTTCCTGCCCGCCGTTCATACGGCGCCAGTGCCGAACTGGCGTCATTCGGCCGCCCTCGCCGGGGCCATGATTCTCTTGGCAAGCGCCTTCGCGCCGGCCGCACCCGCGGCGTCGAACACGCCGGCGGATTCGATCTTCGGCACCAGGGAACTGCACTCCTCCAACCTCAACATGTTTCCGAAATGGCGCGACGCCTTGCGCCGCTTCGACACCGAGTTGAAGACCTGCACCGGCACGGCCTGCAAGGCGAAGGAATGGAGCGCCTTCATCGACAGCGTGCGGAATGTCAGCCGCGAGGAGCAGGTCCGCGCCGTCAACTGGGAGATGAACGACAAGCCCTATGTCACCGATCCTGTCAATTGGCATATGGCGGATTATTGGGCGACGCCGCTTCAATTCCTGCGCAAGGACGGCGATTGCGAGGACTACGCGATCTCCAAATACATGGCGCTAAAGGCGCTGGGCTTCAAGGTCGAGGATATGCGCATCGTCGTGCTGCAGGATACCAATCTCGGCGTGCCCCACGCGGTGCTGGTGGTTTTCCTCGAGGGCCGCGCGCTCGTGCTCGACAATCAGGTGAGCGGCATCGTGCCCGCCAACAGCATCCATCACTATCATCCGTACTATTCGATCAACGAAGACGGATGGTGGCTGCACCGCAGCTAAAGCCGGTTGCAGCCTGTGCCGCTAGCCGCGCGGCGCGTATTTGCTGAGGATGCGCTGCAAGGTCCGGCGATGCATGCGCAACCGGCGGGCGGTTTCCGAAACATTGTGGTCGCACTGCTCATAGACCCGCTGGATATGCTCCCAGCGAACCCGGTCGGCCGTCATCGGCATTTCCGGCGGCGGCGGCAGGGCGGCGCCGCGCTGGAGCAGGGCCGCTTCGATCGCGTCGGCGTCGGCCGGCTTCGACAGATAGTCGACGGCGCCCGATTTCACTGCCGCCACTGCCGAGGCGATGTTGCCGTAGCCCGTGAGAACGACGATGCGGGCATCGGCGCGCGCGGCGCGGATCGCCGGCACCACCTCCAGTCCGTTGCCGTCGCCCAGGCGGAGATCCACCACCGCAAAGGCCGGTTTCAGCGAGGCAGCCAGCTCGATGCCGCCGCGCACGCTCTCCGCCGCCGAGACGGCATAGCCTCGCCGCTCCATGGCCTGCGCCAGGCGCTGCCGGAACGGGGTGTCGTCGTCGACGATCAGCAGCGTCTTGTCGCTGCCATTGCTCTTCGCCTGTGAGGATGGTGCGTCCATTTTTTTCCTCGCTGCTATCGATAGGCTATCAAGCGTTTGGCCTTCAAGGGGCGTCGCCCTGCAAGCGCGCCCGGTCCAGGTTACGGTCACTTCGCCACCGCCATTGGCGCCGTTGGCGAAGTGAAGCCGGGCGTCGGTTTGTTCCAAAAGCGTCTGCGATATGAATACGCCGAGGCCCATGGGTTCCCCGCTGGTGGCGCGGCCCTGGAGCCCGCCCGACAGATAGGGCTCGCCCAGATGATCGAGAACGCCGGGGGCAAACCCCGCACCGTCATCCTTGATTGTAACCATTACCTGCCGGTCATCCCAGCCCACGAGAACGCGGACCTCCTTGCGGGCGAACTCCATGGCGTTCTGCAATAGGTTGCCCAGGCCGTGGAGCAAGGCCGGGCTGGGCGGCACGGTGGGCGGGCCGAGCTTGTCGGCGCCCGGGGACAGCGGGGCGGCCACCACGGTCAGCTTGACCCGGCCGGTGCGGTAGGGTACGGCCGCCGTCTCCACCAGGGCAGCGATGGGCAGCCGGTCCAGCGGCGCGCTGCCTTCCGGCCGGGTCGACAGCTCGGTCAGGATCTGGCGGCAGCGCTCGGTTTCGCTCAGCAGCAGGTCCACATCGCCGCGCATCGGGTTGTCCGCCGGCAAGTCCCGCGCCAGTTCCTTGGCGACCACGGCGATGGTGCCCAGCGGGCTGCCCAGCCGGTGGGCCGCCGCCGCCGCCAGCGCGCCTAGGGAGGACAGCCGCTGCTCCCGGTTCAGGGCCATGTAGCTGGCCGACAATGCCGCGGACATGCGCCGCGCCTCCTCGGCCACGCTGAAGACATAACCGGCGATGAACACGACCGACAGGCCAAGCGCGATGGCGAGGCCGGCGACGAACAGCGGCTCAAGCGCGAAGTCCATGTCGTTCCAGGGCAGCGGCAGATGATAGCCGGCGAGGAAAGCCAGGATGGCGACGCCCAGCGCCGCCAGCGCCACGGTGCTGAAGCGGGACAGGATGGTCGCCGAGACGGTGATCGGCGCCAGAATCAGCAGCGCGAACGGATTATGCAGGCCGCCGGTGAGATAGAGCAGAGCCGCCAGCTGCAGCAGGTCGAATCCCAGATAGGCCGCCGCCGCCCGGTCGCTGAGCCGTTCGGTGGCGCGCCGGCCGACCGTGGCCCGGATATTGACCAGCACCGAAGAGCCGACGACCGCCAGCGCGATCGGCAGCGGAAACTCATAGCTGAGGCCGAAATAGGTGAAAAGCAGCGCCGCCGCTTGGCCCAGCGCCGCGATCCATCTGATCATGATCAGCGTGCGCAAGCGCACGCGGCCGCGCTCGGCCGTCAGCCGCGTATCGGCCACGCCGCGCAGTTTCTCGGGCAGATTCTCAGACGCAGAGTCGGTATTGCCGGAGGCGAATGTCATAGTTCGGAATGTCTGGGTCGCGTTTTCCGCAGGGCTGCTGAAAGCCTGACAATGCCGCAGCTTTTAGGCGAGATTTGGGCGCAGCGTTGCCAGCCGTGAGATGCCCATGCGGGCTCCGCCCCTGGCTCGCCGCGGCCTTTGCCGTCATAGTGCGGCCATGCCCGAATCCGTCATCGATGTCAGCGCCCTGACCAAGCGCTTTGGCACCGTCGCCGCTGTCGACGCCCTCAGTTTTTCAGTGGCGCGAGGCGCCACCGTGGCGCTGCTCGGCGGCAATGGGGCCGGCAAGACGACGACGATCTCGATGCTGCTGGGGCTGCTGCTGCCGACCTCCGGCACGGTCGCGGTGCTCGGCTGTGACATGCGGCGCAACCGGCGCCGCGCACTGTCGCGAATCAATTTCTCATCGCCCTATGTCGATCTGCCCCATCGATTGACCGTGCGGGAGAATCTGCAGGTCTATGGCATGCTCTATGGCCTGGCCGACATGAATGGGCGCATCGACGAGCTGGCCGGCGATCTGCATCTCCGGGTTTTCTCGACCGGCCGGTGGGAAACTTTCGGCGGGGCAGAAGACGCGGGTCGCGCTCGCCAAGGCGCTGCTCAACCGGCCGGAGGTGCTGCTGCTGGACGAGCCGACCGGCCTCGCTCGATCCCGATACGGCCGACTGGGTGCGCGGCTATCTCGAGACCTATAAGCGCGCCGAGGGTGCGGCAATCCTGCTGGCTTCGCACAACATGGGCGAAGTGGAGCGGCATGTGCGCTCAGGTGCTGATGATGCGCCGGGGGCAGATCGTCGATCGCGGCACGCCCGCCGAGCTGCTCAGCCGCTTCGGCCGCCAGACCCTGGAAGAGGTCTTCCTGGACATCGCCCGGAACCGGCGGCAGCCCGATGTGCCCTCGGGCCATGCGTCCGGGCATTCCGCGCCGACGCCGACCACCGAGGAGGCGCTGGAATGAGCGAGATGGCGCTTTCCCTCCGGCGCATCGGCGCCATGATGCTGCGGCACTACTACGTGCTGCGCGGCTCCTGGCCGCGGCTGATCGAGCTGGCCTATTGGCCGACGATGCAAATGATCATCTGGGGTTTCATGACCCAGTTTCTGGCCACCAACAGCAGCTGGGTGGCGCAAGCCTTCGGCGTGCTGCTGGCGGGCGTGTTGCTGTGGGACACGCTGTTCCGGGCCAGATCGGCTTTGCTCTGTCGTTCCTCGAGGAGATGTGGGCGCGCAACCTCGGCAATCTGTTCGTGAGCCCGCTGCGGCCGGTCGAGCATTCTGATATCGATGATGCTGATGAGCATGATCCGTACGCTGATCGGCGTAGCTGCCGGCGGCTTCTCTTGGCGATTCCGCTCTATCATTATTCGGTCTTTTCGACTCGGATTCCCGCTCATCGCGTTCTTCTTTGATCTGATGATGCTGAGCTGGGCTGTCGGCATGCTGGTGATCGCGCTGGATCCTGCGCTACGGCCTGGGCGCGGAAAACGCACGCCTGGTTTCGTTCATCTTCATGATCGCGCCGGTGAGCGCCGTCTACTTCCGGTGACCGTGCTGCCGGTATGGCTGCAGCATGTGGCCTGGGCGCTGCCCTCGACCTATGTGTTCGAGGGCATGCGGGCGATTGTCTTCACCGGCAAGTTCGACAGTTCAACTATTCTCTCGGCGCTCTCGCGCTCAACGCGGCCTATCTCGCCATCGGTGCGGCGATCTATTTCTATGCTTTCCACCGCGCAAGACATCGCGGCGCGCTGCTGCAGATCGGCGAGTAGCGCCGGCGATCACACTTTGCCGCTGACGCCGGCCTCGCCGAAGGTGGCCATGCCGGTGTGGCAGGCGACCGCCGCCTTCAGGATGGATATGGCGAGCGCCGCACCCGATGCTTCGCCCAAGCGCATATTGAGGCTCAGCAGCGGCGGCTTGCCGATGCGCGCCACCAGCCGGCCATGGCCGGGTTCCGCGGAGACATGGGCGACAACGCAGTGATCAAGGGCGTGCTCGTCCCATAGGCATGCAGCACCGCCGCCGCGGCCCGTCGAGACGAATCCATCCAGCAGCACCGGCGTGCGCGCCATGCGCGCGGCGATCACCGCGCCGACACATCGCCGCCAGCTCATGTCCGCCCAGCCGCGCCAGGATATCCAGGGGATCGCGGCCGCCGCCGATTGCCCATGACAATGCAACCGCCGGCCGTCACCGCATCCTTCTTCCGCTGCAGCGCCGTGCCGGCAACTCCCGTGCCCGGCCCCACCCACTCCTCTGCCGTGCCGCCGAACAGCGCCAGGCAGATCGCCGCGGCACTGGTGGTGTTGGCGATACCCATCTCGCCCAGGCAGATGACATCGAGTCCGGGCTCGACCGCCATCATGCCGTAGGCCATGGCGCGGGCGCATTCGGCATCGGACAGGGCCGGCGCCTCGGTGAAGTCCTTCGTCGGTTGATCCAGCGCCATCTCATAGACGCGGAGATCGGCATCGGCGGCTTTGCAGAGCTGATTGATCGCCGCCCCGCCTGAGGTGAAATTCTGCACCATCTGCGCCGTCACCGCAGGCGGAAAGGCCGATACGCCGCGGGCCGCGACGCCGTGATTGCCGGCGAAGACGGCGACGCGCGGATGGTCGAGCTTCGGCGGATGGCGCCCCTGCCAGGCGCAGAGCCAGGCCGACAGCGATTCGAGCCGGCCGAGCGAGCCCGCGGGCTTGGTCAGCTGCGCTTCGCGTTCCGCGGCCTTGCCGGAAGCGGCGGTATCTTCTGGTGGCAATTGCGTGAGCAGCGCGCGGATCTCGTCGAGGGAGGCAACCGGCGGTTTGTTCATGATGCTGGTTTGACCGAACTGTGCGAATTTGAAAGATCTGCGGGGACGCCAACAGTGACAGCGGGCAGCCGCGATGCCGCTTTGCGTCCGCCGCCGAATATTCTATAAGCGCCGCGCGATTCAGGAGACAGCCATGGACGATCAACCCGACGCGGGCAACGGCGATTTTGGCCCGCAGGCCTGGTGGAAGGACTTCGCCCTGGCGGCGATGTTTCTGACGCGCTTGCGGTTGCCGATTCAGGAGACCGCCGGCATGGCGGCGCTGAAGCGCGCCAGCCGCATGTTCGCCGTCGTCGGCCTGTTCGTCGGACTCGCCGGCGGTATCGTGTATGCCATCGCGGTCGAAATCGGCTTTGCCTCCTGGCTCGCCGCAGCGATTGCCGTCGGCGCGGCTATTCTGCTCACAGGCGGTTTGCATGAAGACGGCCTTGCCGACATGACCGACGGATTTGCCGGCGGCGGCACGCGCGACGAGAAGCTCGCGATCATGCGCGACAGCAGGATCGGCAGCTTCGGCACGCTGGCCTTGATCTTCTCCGTGCTGTTCCGCGTTGCAGCGCTGGCGTCGCTGGCGGATATCGGCATCGTCATCGCCGCCTTGGTCGCCGGCCATGCGGCATCGCGCGCGGCGATGACCGCGGTCATGCATGCTCTGCCGAACGCCCGCAGCGACGGCCTCTCGGCCGGCGTAGGCCGGCCCGACCGCACGGCCGCCATCATCGGCCTCGCCGTTGCCGCTGTCGCCGCCCTGGTGCTGCTGCAGGGTGCGGGGCTGCTGGCGATCATCTTCGCCGCAGGCGCAACGGCCGGCATTGCCTGGCTGGCGCAGCGTCAGATCGGCGGCCAGACCGGCGATGTGCTGGGCGCCACCGAACAGATCGCTCAGGCCGCCTTCCTGGCCGGCCTCACTCTGGCGATATAGACTCGCCGCGATCGGGGCGGGAAATCATGGCGGCAACGGTCACGCGCTGGTGGTGGGTTCGGCATGCGCCGGTGACCGGGCATCAGGGGCGTATCTATGGCCAGGCGGATTTTCCCGCCGACTGCTCAAATCAGACGGTCTTTCAGTCGCTGGCGGCGGTTCTGCCTTCAGATGCCGTCTGGATCACCAGCAATCTGAAGCGCTCGCACCAGACCGCCGAGGCGATCCTGGCGGCGATGCCGCGCGCCGATGCAGGAGCCGCGCCGGGAATCCCCCGGCCGATGGAACGCCTGATCGAGCCCGAGATCGCCGAGCAGCATTTCGGCGATTGGCAGGGCCTGACCTTCGACGAACTCTACAAAATGCGCGGCGACGAGCGATTCACCTTCTGGATCTCGCCCGCCAGCGAAGTGCCGCCCGGCGGCGAGAGCTTCGTCGAGGTGGTCAGCCGGGTCGGCCGTGCCGTGCAGCGGCTGACCGAGCGGTTCGCCGGGCGGCAGATCGTCGCCATCGCCCATGGCGGCTCGATCCGCGCCGCCATGGCCCACGCCCTGGCCATCGATGCCGAGCGGGTGCTGTCCTTCTCCATCGGCAATTGCTCGGTGACGCAGCTCGATCACATCTACGACCCCGATAGCGTCGATCAGGACAAGCAGGGCTGGCGCGTGAATGCGGTCAACCTGATGCCCCACCAGCCCTTCGTGCGCTGAACCGAGTCGCCGCAGAATAGCCATAGTTTGCCGATGTCTTTACCGGCAAATTGGCCCGATTCGGGCGGCGGCAAACAACATAATGCGATGATTTGAGGAGCTCTCAGAATGTACCCGATTGCCCGCTCTTTGTTTCTGTTGCTGGCTGTCACCCTGGTCGCGGGATGCGTGCAGAGCACGCCATCGCCCACGGCGCAGCAGGAACTGGTCGACCGCGCGCGCATCTCCTTCGACAAGCTGATGACCCATCCTGACTTCACCGAACTCCCTGATTACGTCAAGCGAGCCAATGCGTTGCTGATATTCCCGTCGGTCGTGAAAGGCGCTTTCGGCCTCGGCGGCGAGAGCGGCAACGGCGTGCTGGTCGCCCGCGGCCCCAACGGCTGGAGCGACCCCGCTTTCTACCGCGTCTCCGCCGGCAGCCTTGGCCTGCAGGTCGGCGGTCAGGTGTCGGAAGTGATCTTTACGGTGATGAGCGACAAGGGGCTGGATGCGCTGATCAACAACCAGTTCAAGTTCGGCGGCGACATGGAGGCGGCCGCCGGCCCTACCGGCAAATCCCAGGGCGCCTCGACGACGCTGAACTTCGGCGCCGACATCTACAGCTTCGCCATGTCATCGGGACTGTTCGGCGGCGTGTCGCTCGACGGCACCGCTGTCATGAAACGCGAGGACCTGAATGAAGCCTATTACGGCCAGGGCGCCACGCCCTACGCCATCCTGATCGAACGCCGCTTCACCAATCCGAACACCGGGGCGCTGAAGGCGTCGCTGTCGGCTTATTGATCCCGCTTGCGGGACATTTGATTTAGCCGTTGCCGATGCCGGTCTTTCCGCAGACACGGACCGCACGGCCGTCACAGCACCTTGGGCCGGTGCGCAAGCAACTGGCTCCATCCCCGGTAGCCAAGTTCCTGCAGCATCCGGTGGGTTGGCGCCGGACCACCCCGGGCCGCCGCCATCTCTTCGCGGATGGCCGTCACCAGCGCCTCGAGATATCGGCTGCCCCTCTCGGCGACACGCTCGAGCGGCCGAAGCGCATCATCCACCTCGTCCCAGCGCTCGAACATCGTCAGCACCACCGCCTCCATCCGCTTGAAGAACCAGAACGGCGGGTCCCCGCTTTCGCGGACTTGTCGGCGTAGCTCGGCGACTTTGTCCGGTCGACCGGCAACCCCGTTGGCCAGCAGCAGTACGCTTTCGCGCTCCAGGGGCTCCGCTTGCAACGGCGCCTCCGCGCGCCGCAGGAGTGCTTGCGCTTCGGGGCTCCGCCCTTCGACCGCGTGAGCGACGGCAGCAAAGGCCAGCACAGCTGTCACTGCGTAGCAAAAGGCCGTCTCCGGATGCTCCGCGACCAAGCGTTCGGTTTCCTCCGCCAGCTCACCAAGACCCGGCCAATTACCTTGCGAGAGGAGAATATGGCATTCCTCGCGATAGGCATGAGTCCGCAGATGAGCTCCTCGCGAGGCGCTCGCGGCGCGGAACCGCGCGGCCAACACTTCAGCCTCCGCGATGTCGCCCATATTCAGCGCCAGGATTCCGCGAAACTCGAGCTGCTCGTCGGTCAAGCCGCCCGCGGCGGTTACCGCATCGAGGCGTTCATAGCTCTGCCGCGCGGCGACAAATTCGCCTGCTCGGATCTGCAGGATCGCCGCGTGATCGAGGAACGATCCAAGCGCGCGCGGGTCGGCGACTGCCTCGGACAGCCGCAGTGCCTCCGTCAGCTGCGCCACGTCATGCGCCTGATAGGCGCGCAAGGCAACGAGCCGTGCCAGCGCCGCCGTATTGCTGGCACGCTGGGCGACAGCCTCACCTTCCCGAAGCAACTGCTCGACAAACCTGCTGTCCGGCGAATGGACAAACATGCCTGATGTATAGATATGGAGCTCGAGCATGCTCGGATAGAGGTCCGAAGGTGGCTCCAGCCCGGCCCCTTGGTAAGAATCCCGGGCCCGCAGGTAGTGCATCCAGGCCTGGTCGGCATCGCCCTTCGCGGCAAAAACCTCCCCCAGCGCCTGCTCGACGCGCGCCACCTCCTTTGGCACTGTCGCAAAGGACAGTGCGCGCCGGCCGGTTTCAATCGCGCGCTCATAAGCAAAGCGATCGGCATACCGGCGCGCGGCGGCGAGGTGCGCCTCACGCGCGCGGACCCGAAGGCCGGCAAGCGCCTCGCTCTCCTCCCACACCCACGCCGCGTCCTGCGGCCCAACCGCCTCCCAAAGATGATGGGCGAGCGCCTCAACGTCGT
Source organism: uncultured Alphaproteobacteria bacterium (assembly GCA_963851215.1). GTDB lineage: Bacteria > Pseudomonadota > Alphaproteobacteria > Dongiales > Dongiaceae > DATKFM01. The sequence goes on along the minus strand of CAWKOG010000014.1, from coordinate 313,463 downwards.
CCTTCGGCACACCGGCTTGAGCAAACCGGGCATGGAGCTGCATCCTTTCGGCGGTCGTCAGACGCCCGTACGCCACATCGTGGACGAGCGCGTGATCGAAGCGCATTCCGCCCGGCGCGCGACGCAGGTGCAAGCGGTCGGCGAGCCGCTCGAGTGCCTTCTGAACGTCGTCAATCTCGCGGCCTGTCAGCAATGTCGCATCATCAGCGGTGAACGTCTCGCCGACGACTGCCACGCGCTGCAGCAGTTCGCGATCCTGCTTAGGAAGCTCGTCGAGGCGCGCCCCGATAATTCCCTTGAGGGTTATCGGCAGGTCCGACGGGGCGCCACCTGGGCGGGCACGTGCAAGTTCGATGATGAAGAGCGGGTTGCCTTCGGCGCGCTCGATTCCCATTCGGTCGGCCTTGCCGGCATGCCGGGCGAGAGCCCAGGCATCGGTCTGGTTGAGAGGATCCAGATGGATGAAGATCCGATCATTGCCAGGACTCCATTCTGCCTGGCTGGCAAATTCCGGGCGTGCCGTCGTCAGGACCAGCAAAGGCACAGCCGCGCCGAGCGTCAGCCGATCGAGCAGATCCACCACCTCTCTGTCGGCCCAATGAAGGTCATCGATCCACAGGACTAGCGGATGAAGGCGCGCCAGAGCAGCGAGGTAGCGGCGCCATCCGTTCTCGATCTCATCTTGCCGCTGCCCGGCAGGAAGCGCGGACAATTCCGGGGCAACAATCAACCCGACACTATGCGCAAGGGCGGCGAACACGCGATGCCGCTCGAGCGCATCTGCAAACAACCCGGCCAGGCGATCGGCGAGACCCTGAGACGATGACACGCTTGCATCGGACATCAGCAATTCGCGCAACGGGCTACGCGCGCCCAGCTCTCCGGCCGGCCGACAACGCGCCTTGAGCAGCTTCGTATCGTCGCCGAGCCGGGCGATAAATTCCTCCACCAAGCGCGTTTTTCCCTGGCCCGGCGGCCCGTAGACGACAGTGAGAATGCTCCGACCGGAGAGCGCTTGCCGATATGCGAGCTGGAGATGCTCGAGCTCGGATTGGCGGCCGATAAGGGGCGGGCGGGCGCTGTCAGGCAATCCTGCGAGAGCGACCAGGCGCCACACGGCCTGTCGCCCGAGCCCCTTGAGTTCCACGTCCCCCAGGGCGGTGAAGTCTCCCCGTTCTCCAATGACTTGGTAGCAAGTCGGGCCGACAAGGACCTGCCCGGGCTCGGCAAGCTGTTGGAGGCGCGCCGCAAGATTCACGCAGGCGCCGACACACGTCTGGTGGCGCTCGGTTTCCGCGCCCGCGAGATCGACGATTGCTTCCCCCGTCTCGACGCCGATCCGCACCGCCAGAGGAACCGACGTAGGGCCGCGCGTCTCGGACCATCGAATGCAGGCCAGTGCGGCCCGAAGAGCCCGTTGCGGATCATCGGGATGGGCAACCGGCACCCCGAACAGTGTGAAAATGGCATCGCCGATGAACGTCCCGACGCTGCCGCCTTCGGCCTCGATAACGGCCTTCAGCGCAAGGAAAGCCTGATCGAGCGAGCGCTTGAACCGTTCGGGCCCCAACTGCATGATCAGCGCGGTTGAGCCCACGACATCGACGAAGAGAGCCGTGACGACTCGCCGCTCCATGGCGCGCTCGCTCATCGTGCCTACCTCGTGCGTGCGTCCAAAGACCTATCCCGCACGTCAATGCTACTCTTGAGCAAAATCGAGTCAATTTTCCCCGCCGGGGCACTGTTTGTCAGCCATCGCCCTTCTCCTATTCACCCACAGGCTGATAGAATGCGCGCGAGAGGTTCGGACCACCGATGGATGATCTGCCATTCTGGAAAACCAAGGCGCTGGCGGAGATGTCGCCCAGCGAATGGGAATCGCTGTGCGACGGCTGCGGCAAATGCTGCCTGAACAAACTCGAGTATGACGATACCGGCGAGATAGACTGGACCAATGTTGCCTGCCGGCTGCTGGATCACCAGACCTGCCGCTGCAAGAGTTATGCGATGCGCAAGGTGTTCGTGCCGGAATGCGTGTCGCTGACGCCGGACAATCTGGCTGACATCGACTGGCTGCCGCCCACCTGCGGCTATCGGCTCGTCGCCGAAGGCCGCGATCTCTATTGGTGGCACCCGCTGATATCAGGCGATCCGGAGACTGTGCATATCGCCGGCATCTCCGGCCGCGGCCGCGTCATCAGCGAGGACGACGCCGGCGAACTGGAAGATCACGTGGTGGAGTGGGTGGCGGAGTCTCCGCCGAAGGCGAAGAAAAAGCCCCGCCGCTGACCGTCGATCGCGCTTCTAGTGCGCGAAAACGTTCGCCATATCCTTGAAGGTCTTGAACTCCAGCGCATTGCCGCTGGGATCGAGGAAGAACATCGTTGCCTGCTCGCCGATCTCGCCCTTGAAGCGGATATGGGGCTCGATGATGAAGCTTGTGCCCGCGGCCTGCAGCTTGTCGGCCAGCTTGTGCCAGGCGTCCCAGGCCAGGATGGCGCCGAAATGGCGCACCGGCACATTGTCGCCGTCGACCGCGTTGGTGGCCGCCTGCCGTGCCTCCTCCGGCTTCACATGAGCGGAGATCTGGTGGCCGAAGAAGTCGAAATCGATCCAGGTCGGCGCACTGCGGCCCTCGGCGCAGCCCAGCAGCTCGCCATAGAAGCGGCGCGTCGAGTTCGAGATCGAGAACGGGAAAGGCCAGATGGAACGGCGGCATCGCCATGGGAACTCTCCAGCGAAAACGGGCGTCGGCGGATACAGTTTCCGGCTGACTACATGAAACGAAAAGGGAGAGGACGCAAAGTCCTCTCCCTTTTCACACAGTGGCCGTACAAACAGACGTACGACACAAACCGCTGCCTGTGATCGCGGCGCAACCGACGATGTCGGCCCCCTCTGCGCCAGCGGGAAGAGAGGCAACGGCTCTCCCCAAACAACGCAACAACCGCCTAGAAGAACAGGCGATGAGCTTATGCTACGGAGATGGTTAATAGGGTCAAGATGATTGCCTATCGGCGTGGCATCTTTTCCGAACGCTGTTGCAACTTTGCCACACAGCATGGTTAAGGCCCGGTAAAAAATGGGAGTTCGATCCTCTTGTTGTGTGCCCCGGCAATGGCTAACAATTCGTTTATGGGCCAACGTCGCCGTCCGCTGCTACCGTCGTTTCCCGGATCGCAATTCCGGAAGAAAAATCCCTATTTTCAGAATGTTGCCAACGATCCGGGTACAGCACCCCGGGCCAAGCAGGTGATGACCCTGAAGGACCGGCGCGTGTTGGTCGTGTATCAGAGCGATCGGCGCGCTCGCCGCATCATCCTGCGCTTCGATCATGGCCAGGGCCGCATTGTGGTGGTGTTGCCGAAGCGGGTGTCGTTGGCCCAAGGACGCCGATTCGCGCTGCTGAATCGCGGCTGGATTCGCGACCGGCTCGATCTGCTGCCGGAGGCGATCCCATTCCGGCCCGGTCTCAAGATCCCGTTCCTGGGCGAGATGTTGCGCATCCGCCACCGGCCCGGCGAGCGCGGCGGCGTCTGGCGCGAGGGCGAGGAGATCATCGTCACCGGCCAGGCCGCGCATCTGGCCCGCCGCGTCGAGGACTGGTTGAAGCGGACGGCGCGGCGCGAGATCGAGAAGCGCGCCTATGCCAAGGCCGAACAGCTGGGCAAGCGCATCAGCCACATCACCATCCGCGACGGGCGCAGCCGCTGGGGCAGCTGTTCGCCCAAGGGCCGGCTGTCATTCTCCTGGCGGCTGATCATGGCGCCACGTTCGGTGCTCGATTATGTGGTCGCCCATGAAGTGGCGCATCTGCGCGAGCTGAATCACGGACCGAAGTTCTGGCGACTGACCGCCGAATTGACGCGGCAGGTCGAGGCGTCGCGCGCCTGGCTCAACGAGCACGGCATTTCCCTGCACCGCTACGGACTGCACCCCGTCTAGCGCCTCACGCCGGCAGCGGGATATCAGGCACCCAGATATAGCCATCGGGATCGGCGATGAAGGCCTCGCGCGTGCCGTGGGGCTTGTTCTCCGGCGGCGACAAGATGGTGTCGCCCCGGCGAGTCGCGGCAGCTGCGGCCTTGTCGGGGTCGACGCCATGGAGACGGAATTCCGCTCCGGCGCCGCGGATCGCGCCATCGCCGGTCAAGCTCAGCAGCGGATGATCGCCATAGGTATGATCGGCGTGCAGCATCCACTCCACCGTGCTGCCGCGGCAGTCGCGCCGCAGCACGGCGAAATCCGCATCGGCATAGACGACTTGCGCCTCCAGCACCTCGCGGCAGAAATCCACCGAACGCGGCACGTTGCTCACCAGCAGGTTCAGCGTGAATCCCTTCAGCGAGCGGCCGTAATCATCGGCCGACATCCAGGGCTTCTGCCCCTCCGCTCGCTTGCTGACCATGATCTTTAAGTCCCGCCCTATTGCTTTCAGCGCTATCTTCATCGGCGGCATCCTGTCCGTAAAGGACGCGATTGTCCGGGGACATTGCGCTGGTTTCGGCGGCGGGCGCCGCCTATAAGACGGCGTCTCCCCGCCAACCCAGATCATCGCCCGCGCCGCATCTCCCATGCTCAGGCCCAACCATGCCGCTGTGACCGCGCTGCTGACGGCGCTGGTCGCGCTGGGTCCGATGTCGACGGATCTCTATCTGCCGTCGCTGCCGGCACTGACGGCATATTTCGGCGTCGGCGAGGCGGCGGGGCAGCTGACGCTCAGCGCCTTTCTGCTGGGACTGGCGGGCGGGCAGATCATCTATGGCCCGCTGTCGGATCGCTATGGGCGCCGGCCGGTGCTGCTGTTCGGCATTGGTCTTTATGCCGCCGCCAGCATCGTCTGCGCCGCAGCATCCTCGATCGAGGCGCTGGTCATCGCACGGTTCTGCCAGGCTTGCGGCGCCTGCGTCGGGCCCGTGCTCGGCCGCGCCGTTGTGCGCGACGTCTATGGCCGCGAGGGCGCGGCGCGCATCATGTCCTATATGAGCGCCGCTATCGCGCTGGCGCCGGCGATCGGGCCGATCATCGGCGGCTTCGTCGAAACCTGGTTCGGCTGGCGCGCCAATTTCGTCGTGCTATTGCTCTATGGCGCGGCGGCGCTGGCGCTGACATTTCTCCTGCTGCCGGAAACGAACACCCATCGTGACACCGGCCGGATGTCGCCGGCGCGCATCGCCCGAGCGTATATCAGCTTCTTCGGCGAGCGCGCTTATTTCGGCTACGTCTTCACCGTCGCCTTCGGCTATTGCGGTATCTTTGCGTTCATCTCGGCGTCGTCGTTCATCCTCGTGGATTCGGCCGGGCTGTCGCCGGGCCTTTATGGATTCTGTTTCGCCGCCGTCGTGCTCGGCTATATCGCCGGCACGCTGATATCCGGGCGGCTGTCGGCGCGGCTCGGCATCGACAGGCTGATCGCTATCGGCAGCCTCGTCGGTTTCGCCGGCGCCTTGCTGGTGCTGATCCTCGCGCTGCTGAAATCCGGCGCGCACGGGAATCCCGGCGGCGATTGCTGTGGTCGGGCCGATGACGCTGTTCCTGGCCGGCGTCGGGCTCATGATGCCGAACGCCGTCGTCGCCGCGATCGCGCCCTATCCCCGCGCGGCGGGGACGGCATCGGCCCTGATGGGTTTCCTGCAGATGGCGCTGGCGGCCATTCTCGGCGCGCTGGTCGGCCATTTCCACAACGGCACGGCGATTCCCATGGGCGTTGCCCTGGTGGCGGTGACGGCGGGCATTCTTCTGAGTTTCTACGGCCTGGTGCGGCCGTTCCGGACGGGCGCCACCGGATAAACCTACTTGTCCTGCGAATTGCCCTTCTGTTTGGCGGGCTTTGAGCTTGCCGTGCTGCTGTTGCCGCTGCCGCTGAAGATGCTGGTGATCAGGCTGTCGAGGCCGGAGCTTTCTTCTTCGGGTTCCGCCATGGCGATGGCGACAGGATATGGCAACGGCCGCACGGGCTCGCCCTTCAGCGCCTCCTTCATATACGCCTGCCAGAGCCGCGCCGGCAGGCCGCCGCCTGTCACCGCCTTCATCGGCGAGTTATCGTCATTGCCGACCCAGACGCCGGTGACGAGTTCGGCGGAGAAGCCGACGAACCAGGCGTCGCGGTAGTCCTGTCCGGTGCCGGTCTTGCCGGCGATCGGGCGGCCGAGGCGGATGCCGCGGCCGGTGCCCCAATCGACCACCGCGGACATCATGTCAAGCATCTGCGAGACATTCCTCGGGTTCAGCACCTGGCCGGGGCCGTTGCCATCCCGGCGGTAGAGCACGGCGCCGTTACGGTCGCGGATTTCTTCGATGCCTCGCGGCCAGACGCCCGCGCCGCCATTGTCCAGCGCGGCATAGGCGCCCGTCAGCTCCAGCAACGAAACACCGCTGCTGCCGAGCGCCAGGCTGGGGCCGGGCGTGATGTCGGCGGTGATGCCGAGGCGGCGCGCCATCTCGGTCACCCGCTGCGGCCGACCTGTTCGGAGATCTGCACGGCGACCGAGTTCAGCGACCGGGCGAACGCTTGCCGCAGCGTGACATCGCCGAAGTACCGATCCTGATAGTTGTCGGGCTTCCAGCCCTCGATACTGAGCGGCGAGTCGTTCATCACTGTTTCCGGCGTCAGGCCCTGCTCGAGGCCGGCGAGGAAGACGAAGGCCTTGAAGGCCGAGCCGGGCTGGCGCAGTGACTGGGTCGCGCGGTTGAACTGGCTGCTGCTGTAGTCGCGCCCGCCCACCATGGCCTTCACCGCGCCGTCGGGCGACATGCTGACCAGCGCCGCTTGCGAGGCTTTCTTGTCCGGCCCGTCTTCATCGAGCACGCGCACCAGCTCGGCCTGGGCCATGCGCTGCAGCCGCGGGTCCAGCGTGGTGACGACCACGAGGTCGCGGTCGACGAAGCCGACATAGCTCGACACCTGGTCCATCACCCAGTCGGCGAAATGCTGGCCGGTGCGGTCGGATTCCACGACGTTGGATTGGCTGCGGCCTTCGCCGGCGATCTTGTCCGCCTCTTCCGGCGTGAGGTACTCGGAGGCCACCATGTTCTGCAGCACCAGCCGCGCCCGCTGGTCGGCCACTACGTCATCGGCGATCGGATTGTAGCTCGAGGGCGCGCGCAGCAGGCCCGCCAGCATCGCCGCCTCATAGGGCGTGACGAAGGCCGCCGGCTTGCCGAAGAAGCGCTGCGACGCCGCATCGACGCCATAAGTGCCGGCGCCGAAATAGACCCGGTTCATGTAGAGCGAGAGGATCTGATCCTTGGTGAAGCGCTGCTCGAGCCAGAGCGCCAGCAGCATCTCCTGGCCCTTGCGGCGGATCGTCCGATCAGGCGTCAGGAAGACATTCTTGGCCAGCTGCTGGGTGATGGTGCTGCCGCCCTGCACCAGCCGCCGGCGCGGATATTCACCCACATCGCCCGCGCCAAGGCCGATGGGATCGATGCCGAAATGGCTGTAGAAGCGCCGGTCCTCGGTGGCGACGATGGCTTGCGCCAGATGGGGCGGCAAATTCTCCACCGTGACTGCCTGGCCGTAGAGATCGCCATAGCTGGCAAGGATCGAGCCATCGGCCGCCAGCAGCGTCACGCTCGGCCGCCGCGTCGCGCTCTCCAGCCGGTCGATGCCCGGCAGGTCGTAGAGCAGCCAGCCGAGAACGATAAACCCCGCCAGCACCGACCAGCTGGTCAGCACCGCCGTCCAGCGCAGCAGGCGGCGGCCCCAGCGGCGCTTGCCAACGGGTTTCCCGGCTGAAGATGACGGCTTCTTTCCCATGTCCCGATATCAGGTTAGATATGGCCGCTTGCCGCCATCGGCAACATAAGTCTTCCGCGGCCCGGAAGTTCCGGCGCGGCCGAAGCCCAACCCGTCATTGTCATTCGCAGCCGTCATGTGGTCTCCGCATCCCGATCTCGTTTTCCGCCGCGCCCTGCCCGACGATGGCAAGCTCGTCGCCGCGATGTGCGCGCGGCTGTCCGAGGACGAAGGCGGCCCGAGCCCCAGTTTGTTTACGGCAGAGGATTTCCGCCGCCACGGTTTCGGCCGGCGCCGCTGTTCCGCTGTCTCATCGCCGAGCTTCCGGCTTGCCCGTGGGCTATGTGCTGTACTGCCGGGAATATGACACCGACCATCTTTGCCGCTGCCTCTACATGGCCGATCTTTATGTCGAAAAGGCGGCGCGGCGGCGGGGAATTGGCCATGATCTGATGGCCGCCATGGCCGACGACGGGCGGCAATGGGAGGCGCCGCTGACGATCTGGACGGCGCTGCGCCACAACGCCGCGGCGCGGGCCTTTTACCGCCAAGTCGGCCATGAGCAGAGCGATCTCGTGGAATGTATCGCCGAAGAAGCGCAATTCCGGGCGCTGGTCAATGAAGCGCGGGCGCAGCCGTCCTCGATCCGCCTGCGGCCGGCAGGCGCGGCGGACTGTGCTGACATCGCCGGCTTTCTTGCCGGCCTCTATGAGGAGGTGAACAGGCCCGCGCCCGCCGACATCGGGGCCAAGCTGCGCCGCGACGGCTTCGGCGCCGAGCCCGCTTTCAGCGCCATCATTGCCGAGACCGGCAGCGGCGAAGCCATCGGCTATGCGCTCCATTGGATGACCTACATGACGCAAACGGCTTGGACCGGCGCGCTGCTTTCCGATCTCTATGTCGCGCCGGCCCGCCGCCGCCGCGGCGTGGCCCGCGCGCTGATCGCCGCGACAGCGCGGGCCGCGGCCGACCTGGGCGGCAATTCCGTGATCTGGGCGGTCGATGCCGACAACGAGCGCGGCCGCGCCTTCTACCGCACGATCGCCACCGAGGCGGCGGAGACGGTGGTCTATGGCTGCGATTTCCAGGAATTTGCTCTCCTGGCCGGCCGCGCCGCGGGGTGGCGCGGCTAGGATTGCCGGGCTATCGTCGCCCCTTGCAATGTCCAGAAGACAGCCGTCCAAGACGCCATGATCAAGCTGCAACCGCCCACACAACCGCCCACGGGCGCCGGCCGCCAACCGCCGCTCGACAGCCTGGCCGCCACCTTCGACGAGGCGGTGCGGCTGCATCGCGCCGGCGAGGTGGCGAAGGCGCTGGAAATGTATCGCCGTGTCCTCACGGTTTATCCGCGCCATGCCGATGCCCTGCAGATGGCGGGAGTCTGCGCCGGTCAGCTGGGCGATCCCGCCAATGGCGTGCCGCTGGTGCGCCGCGCGATCGCCTTGCGTCCGCATGCGCCCGGCTATCAGCTCAATCTCGGCAACCTGCTGCGCATGCTCGGCAAGATCGAGGAGGCGGCGGCCTGCTACCGCCAGGCCGTGCATCTGGATCCGCTGTACGCCGATGCGCATAACAATCTGGGCAGCGCGCTGCTGCTGATGCGAAAGCCGGAAGAGGCGCTGAGGCCGCTGCTGCAATCCGCGCGGCTGAAGCCGGATTTTCCGGAGACCCAGCGCAACCTCGCCACCGTGCTGCTGGAGCTGGGCCGGCCCGAAGAGGCGAAGCCGGTGCTGCGCAACCTCCTGAAGCGCCACCCCGGCGACGCCGAGGGGCAAAAGCTGCTGGAGCAGGCGGAGCACAGCCGGCGGCCCGGCCGCGTGACATTTTGCGCATTTTCCGCGCCCTCAACTCGCTGGCGCAGCTGAAAGATATTCCCGCAGAACACGCGATTCCGGGGGACCCTGATTTTGCGGAACGATGCCATACAAGGGAATCCCGCCCTTGGAGCAGCCTTGGCCCGCGTCTGGGTGCGCAGCGGCTGCATGCCATATCCCGATACACAATGTCCAACGTCGAGGCCGGCGAAGCGCGCCGGCGGCGAAATCCACTATAGGATATTTTTCCGGAATGTGTGAGGACGAAATCGGGTCTCCTGCGCTTGCCACCATGCTGTCCCCTCGCCCCGCATAGCGGGGAGAGGGTGCATGGCGGTCGCTCTGCGACCGCTGTGCGGGTGAGGGGAATTGGGAGCACGAACGTATTAGGCGTTGAAATCTCGCATGCGGCGTTTGCAGCTTGAGTGACGGAAACAACGGCGCCGGCCCTCACCCAGCGACATTCGCCGAACGCGAATGTCGCATCCATCTGACCACTTCGTGGGGCGAAGGAACAGATCTATCCCCTGCATTTTTCCTCGTTGCACGAACACAATGACTATCTGCGCAACATAGTCCTGCCTAAACCCGAGGGAGGACAACATGCCGATCGGTGTCAAGGAACTTCTGGCCGAGGCGAACGCGGCGGTGCGCAAGCTGTCGCCGGCGGAGGCGGCGGAGAAAATCAAAACGGGCAATGTGCTGATCCTCGATGTGCGCGATGCCGGCGAGGTGCAGCAGAGCGGCAAGATCCAGGGCGCCGTCAATGTGTCCCGCGGCATGCTTGAATTCCGCGCCGACCCCGAGACGCCCTATCACAATGCCGCCTTCCAGAAGGACAAGACCGTGCTGGTCTATTGCGCCTCCGGCGGCCGGTCGGCGCTGTCGGGAAAGCGGCTCAAGGATATGGGGTATAATACAGTGTACAACATTGGCGGCTTCAAGGAGCTCGCCGATGCGGGGCTGCCGACCGAGCCGGCGTAGCGTCTTGTGTTGAACTACCGCTTTTCTGGAATGCGGCATAGACGCGCGCGGGCAAAAAAGTGGCAAGACGGCCCGGTGATTTGATTGGCGCCGAGGCGGTCCCCACATAGTGCCGGAGCAAGCGATCGCGGGCCGGCCAACGGGCCGGGCCCTTTTCGAAATGTAGGGAGCGATCAACATGCCGAAGCCGAAAGTGAATCCGATTCCCAAAGACATGCCCAGCGTCACGCCGCACTTGGTCTGCGCCGGCGCGGCCGGGGCCATCGAGTTCTACAAGAAGGCCTTCGGCGCGGTGGAAGGGGCGCGGCTGCCGGGGCCCGATGGCAAGCTGATGCATGGGCATGATCACGATCAACGGTTCTCCTGTCATGCTGGTCGACGAGAACCCGCAATGGGGAATCATCGGTCCCAAGTCTCTGAAAGGCACGCCGGTGACCATTCACCTGTATGTCGAGGATGCGGACGCGTTTGTCGAGAAGGCCGTGGCCGCTGGTGCAAAGATCACGATGCCGGTGGCGGAGCAGTTCTGGGGCGACCGCTATGGCGTGATCGAGGATCCCTACGGCCATAAATGGTCGGTCGCCACCCATGTCCGCGACCTGAACATGGACGAGATCCAGCAGGCGATGAAGAAGATGGCGAGCTAGCGGGCCGCCGGCGCGGCAGCCCAAGCGGCCGCGTCAGACCGCGCGCGCGATCCAGATCTGTTCCCTGCCTTAGGCCGGCGGGGAGCCGGAGAAATCCGAGAATTCGCTGACCGGTTCGAAGCCGCAGAGCTCCAGGAGATAGGCCATTTCCTGCCGCGTGCTCCAGCGCACGGTCCAGGAAGTGTCCTGGCTGGCGAAGACGGCGCCGGTTGCGTCGAGTGCCTCGAAGCGCAGGTTTTCCACCACAGTCTGCAACATGGGATCGATCACACGCGCCATGATGGTTCGCCGGATGAGATGGCCCGAGCCGGGATCGCGCGCGTCGCGGGGCGGTGGCAGCGTCTGATCTTCGCCAAACAACAACTCGAACTTCGGATCGAAGAGATCGAGGATCAGATGGCCGCCGGGCACCAGATGCCCGCGGATGCAGCGAAGCGCGGCGCGCTGCTCGGCCGGCGCGATCAGATGCTGAAAGGCCCGCGCGGGTACGATGACCTGGGCGAAGCGCTGGCCCAGCATCGAACGCCGTCATATCGCCGTCGACCAGCCGGGCGTGGGCGGCCGCGACCGGATCTTCGGCGAGCTTCGCTTTGGCAACGGCATGCATTTGGGGGGACCGGTCCAGGCCGACGATGTCATGTCCCGCCGCGGCCAGCGGCACCAGCACCCGGCCGGTGCCCGCGCCCAGCTCCAGGATCGGCCCGCCGAGGCGCCGCGCATGATCCAGATAGAACTCGACATCGCCCGCGAGCAGCCCGAAGCCGGTGAAGAGGATCATACGCGGCCACGGCGAGGCCGCCGTCGTAGTAGCGCGGTGGGGTCGGTCATGGGCAGGCATTCCCCAACATCCGGCACGCCGCCGCGGGCCTATCCGTTGTGCAGCAGGCCGCGGCGGATCGCCAGCACGCGGCCTGGGCCATGCACGGCCGCGAACAGCAGGCCGGCCATGAAGGTGAAGTGGTCGATGAAGAAGCCGAACTCGGATTGGTTGCCTTCCCAGTGGGAGGGGCCATGGAAGGCGAAGGCGAGAAAAATCACATAGACTGCGGCGAGAAGCGCTGCCTCCGTGAAATAGGCGCCGGTGAGAAGGCCGATCGCCAGCGCGGTTTCGAAGAATGCCGCAAGCCAGGCGAGGACCTGGGACATGGGGAATCCTGCCGATGCGATGTAGCCGGCCGTGCCGCCGATATCCATGAATTTGAAGGACGCGGCCATGATGAAGAGCGCCGCGAAGACCAGGCGGGCGACGAGGGTGGCGATGGTGGTCCAGGCGGGTGCGTTTGAGTGCGTGTTCATGGTGACCTTCCGAGAAGTTCAGCAGATGTGAAATGGGTTCTCTGAACCCGCTGGTTTGAAAATACCCAATTTTGCTTCCCCCGCGAAAGCGGGGGCCCAGGAGATGAAGGGCGCTCTGCAATTCCTGGATCCCCGCTTTCGCGGGGAAAGAAATCCAGGGCTGGCGCGTTTGAGGCGTTGGAGCAAGTGCGCCCGCCCGCCTCAAATATCCAGGTTCGCCACGTTCAGCGCGTTGGCGTGGATGAAGTCGCGGCGGGGTTCCACCACGTCGCCCATCAGGGTCGAGAAGACTTCCTCGGCTTCGTCCACATGGCTGACTTTCACCTGCAGCAATGTGCGCACCTGGGGATCGAGGGTGGTTTCCCAGAGCTGTTCCGGGTTCATTTCGCCCAGGCCCTTGTAGCGCTGGATGTTGAGGCCGGCGCGGCCGAAGCCGGTGACGGTTTCCACCAGGGAGATGGGGCCGGCGATCGAGGTCTCCTGCTCCTTGCCCAGGAGCGTGGCGTGGCGGCTGTAGGTCTGCTGCAGGTCGGCGGCCATGGCGTCGAGCCGGTGGCTTTCGGCGCTGCGGATCAGCGGGCCGTCGATGACATAGCGGGTGGTGACGCCGCGCAGGCGCCGGGTGAAGGACAGGCCGCCGTCGGATTCGGACTTGCCCTGCCAGCCGCGCTCTTCCAGCGGCGACAGCAGGTCGAGGCGTTTTGCTATGTAAGCCGCCGCCTCGGTGGCGCGGGCCTGATCGGAGATGATCTCCGGGTTCAGCGCGCCGGCGATCGCCGCCTGCTCCACCACCTGGGCGTTGCCGACCTTGCGGATCAGCGGCTGCATGTTGGTCTGGGCTTGCGCCGCCTGCTCCATCAGGCGGTTGAGGTCGGCGCCGGCCACCTGGCTGCCGTCGGCAAGGCGCAGCACCAGCCCTTCGAGGCCCGAGCTGATCAGGAACAGATCGCGCTGCCGCTCGTCCTTCAGGTAGCGCTCGGACTTGCCCTTCGACACCTTAAACAGCGGCGGCTGGGCGATGTAGAGATAGCCCTTCTCGATCAGCTCGGCCATCTGGCGGTAGAAGAAGGTCAGCAGCAGGGTGCGGATGTGGGAGCCGTCCACATCGGCGTCGGTCATGATGATGATCTTGTGGTAGCGCAGCTTGGCGATGTCGAACTCTTCCGGGCCGATGCCGGTGCCGAGCGCGGTGATCAGCGTGCCGATTTCCGCCGAGCCCAGCATCTTGTCGAAGCGGGCGCGCTCCACATTCAGGATCTTGCCGCGCAGCGGCAGGATGGCCTGGAAGGCGCGGTTGCGGCCGCTCTTGGCGGAGCCGCCGGCGCTGTCGCCCTCGACGATGAACAGCTCCGACAGGGCGGGATCGCGCTCCTGGCAGTCGGCCAGCTTGCCGGGCAGCGAGTTCATATCCAAGGCACCCTTGCGGCGGGTGAGGTCGCGGGCCTTGCGCGCCGCTTCCCGGGCGGCGGCGGCCTCGTAGACCTTGGCCACGATGCGCCGGGCCTCGGACGGATGCTCCTCGAACCACTGGTTCAGGCGCTCGTTGACGATGCCCTCGACCACCGGCCGCACTTCCGACGACACCAGCTTGTCCTTGGTCTGCGCCGAGAATTTGGGATCGGGCACCTTGCAGGAGAGGATGCAGGTGAGGCCCTCGCGGGCGTCGTCGCCGGTCAGCGCGATCTTTTCCTTCTTCGCGATGCCGCTGTCGGTGGCGTACTGGTTGATCTGCCGGGTCAGCGCGCCGCGGAAGCCCGCCAGATGCGTGCCGCCGTCGCGCTGCGGGATGTTGTTGGTGAAGCAGAGCGTGGTCTCGTGATAGCTGTCGGTCCACTCCATCGCGATCTCGACGGTGATGCCGTCTTTTTCCCCGATCGCTGCAATGACCGGTTGGTGCAATGGGTTCTTGTTGCGGTCGAGATATTTCACGAAGGCCTCGAGCCCGCCTTCGTAATGCAGGTCGACGGATTTCGGCTCGACGCCGCGGGCGTCGGTGAGCATGAGATGCACGCCGGAATTGAGGAACGCCAGCTCGCGCAGGCGATGCTCCAGGGTGGCGTAGTCGAACTCGGTCTTGGTGAAGGTTTCTTTCGACGGGAGAAACGTGACTTCGGTCCCCGTGAAGAGCTTGCCGTCCTTCTCCGGCGCCTTGGCGACCACGGCCAGGGGCGACTCCGGAACGCCATGGCGGAAGCGCATGTAGTATTCCTGGCCGTTGCGCCAGATGCGCAGATCCAGCCGCTCCGACAGCGCATTGACCACGGAAACGCCGACGCCGTGCAGGCCGCCGGACACCTTGTAGGAGTTCTGGTCGAACTTACCGCCGGCATGGAGCTGGGTCATGATGACCTCGGCGGCCGACACGCCCTCTTCCTTGTGGATGTCCACGGGGATGCCGCGGCCATTGTCGCGCACGGTGACCGAGCCGTCGCCGTTGAGCGTGACATTGATCAGGTCGCAATAGCCGGCCAGGGACTCGTCGATGGCATTGTCCACCACCTCATAGACCATGTGATGCAGGCCGGAGCCGTCATCGGTGTCGCCGATATACATGCCCGGCCGCTTGCGCACGGCGTCGAGCCCGCGCAGCACCTTGATCGACTCCGCGTCGTATTGTCTTTCAGGGGAATTGCCGTTGGGCGATTCGGTTACGTCTGTCATCGTTTCAACTGCTTTGATCTCTGGCGCCGGCGAAAGGCGGGCGCGGATTAGGTATTGCGCGGCGCGATCTTCGCCTCGCGCACATCGAAGAATTGGGCATCGCCGGCCATCGCGTCGAAGAACGCGGCATCGGTGCCGGTGAGCCAGGCCTGCAGCCCGAGGTGCCGCAGCTCGTCAAAGAAGGCGTGGCGGCGGGTCTCGTCCAGATGCGCCACCACCTCGTCCAGCAGCAGCAGCGGCGTCTGCGCCCGGAGATCGGCCAGCAGGCGGGCGAAGGCCAGCACCGTGGCCACCAGCAGCGCCTTCTGCTCGCCCGTGGAGCAGAGGGCGGCGGGCATGCCCGTGCCCTGATGGATGGCCAGGAGATCGCTGCGGTGCGGCCCCCAGAGGGCGCCGCCGGCCTCGGCATCGGCGGCGCGGGAATGGGCCAGCATGTCCCGCAGCCGCTCCTCGGCGGCCAGGGCGGGCATTTCGCCCAGCCAGCTATCGACGGCCCCTTCCAGCCGCAGCAGCGCCCGCGGGAACGGCCCGGCGCCGGCGGCCATGGAAGCGGTCAGGCGGACGATCAGGTCGCGCCGCGCGGCGGCAATGGCAATGCCGCGCTCGGCGATCTGCTGCTCCAGCGCCGCCAGCCAGGCGGGATCGCGCCCCGCGCTCCCCCTCGCCCCGCAACACCTGCACCCGCTCCTGCAGCAGATGGTCGTACTGCCCCAGGCGCTTGGCGTGGTCGGGATCGAGGCCGAACACCAGCCGGTCGGTGAATTTCCGCCGATGCAGGGCGCCGTCGAGGAACAACCGGTCCATCTGCGGCGTCAGCCAGGCGACCGACAGGATCCGCGCCAGGGCCGACTGGCCGCTGGCCAGGGCGCCGTCGATCTTCACCAGCCGCCGGTCGCGGCCGCCGGCGGCGGCGGGATCCCTGCCGGTGCCCAAATCGATCTGCGCCTCCGGCCGGTTCACGGTGGCGGCGATGCCCCAGGCGGCGCGGCGCGGCTGGCCATCGGTCTCTGCCGATATCATGCGGTCGATTTCAGGCAGCCGCGCATGGCGCAGGCCGCGGCCGGGGATCAGGAAGGAGATGGCCTCCAGCAGGTTGGTCTTGCCGGCGCCGTTGGGGCCGGTGAGCACCACCGGCCGCCGGTCCAGATGGATCTCGGCCCGGCCGTAATTGCGGAAATCGGTCAGCACCAGCCGCTCCAGCCAGACGACGGGCCCGGCGGAGTGCCGGATCGGGTCGCTGGGCGCGGACTGGCGCAGAGCCGGGGCGTTGGACATCAGGCCGCCGTCAGACCCGCATGGGCATCAGCACATAGAGCGCGCTGGGATCGCCGACATCGCGGACCAGGGTGGGCGACGCGGCGTCAGCCAAAGCAAACTGCGCGCCCTCGCCTTCGATCTGCTCGGTGATGTCCAGGAGATAGCGGGAGTTGAAGCCGATATCGATGCCGGTGCCGCCATATTTCACTTCGAGTTCCTCGCTGGCGCTGCCGCTCTCCGGACTGCTGGCCGAGAGAGTGAGCGTGCCCGCCTTCAGCGACATCTTCACCGCCCGCGACTTCTCGCTGGAGATGGTGGAGACGCGGTCGACGGCTTCGGCGAAGCTCTTGCGGTCGACTTCCATCACCTTGTCGTTGCCGGTGGGGATGACCCGCTGATAGTCCGGAAAGGTGCCGTCGATCAGCTTGGAATTCAGCATCACAGCATCGAAGCCGAAGCGGATCTTGCTGTCCGACAGCGCCACTTCGACATTATCGGATGTTTCCTCGATCAGCTTGCGCAGCTCGCCCACGGCCTTGCGCGGCACGATCACGCCGGGCATGTCGGCGGCGCCCGAAGGCAGCGCCATCTCGAAGCGCGCCAGGCGGTGGCCGTCGGTGGCGACCGCGCGCAGCACCTTCACGTCGCCTGTCGTGTGCGCGTGCAGATAGATGCCGTTGAGGTAATAGCGCGTCTCCTCGGTGGAGATGGCAAAGCGCGTGCGGTCGATCAGATTGCGCAGATCCTTGCCGGCGATGGAGAATTTGTTCGGCAGATCGCCGGCGGCGGTGGCCGGGAAATCTTCCCGCGGCAACGTCGCCAGGCTGAATTTCGAGCGGCCGGCCTTCAGCGTAACCTGGCCGCCATCGGCGGCACCCTCCAGTTGAATCTGCGCGCCCTCCGGCAGCTTGCGCACGATGTCGTAGAGCGTGTGGGCGGAAACCGTGGTGGCGCCCTTGGCGCCGACCTGGGCCGCCACCTTTTCGACGATCGTCAGATCCATGTCGGTCGCGGTCAGCGCCAGCATGTTATCGGCCGCATCCAGCAGGACGTTCGACAGGATGGGAATCGTATTGCGGCGCTCCACGACGCTCTGCACATGGGCGAGCGACTTGAGTAGAGCGCCCCGTTCAATGGTGATCTTCATGTCACGACTGACTTTCTTGGGGATCTAGCGATAGCTGTAGTGGACGCCCCGGCACCCGTCGCCCCCCGTTTTCTTTCGCCGGCTAAACCCTGATGATCCCTGCCGGCCGATCGCGTGCCCGGAGCTTTTGCGAATCAGTCGATCAATATAGCAAATAGGACCGAAAAGGTAAGGGTTTTGAGCGCCCGGTGGTAGACCATAATATATTGATTCCTATGGTCTTTTATGGGCGGAGATGGCGGCCGGAGATCAGCCCTCGAGCATCCGGCGCAACAGCTCCACATCCTCGGCAAAACTCGAATCGGCCGAGCGCAATTCCTCGACCTTGCGGACCGCATGCATGACCGTGGTGTGGTCGCGGCCGCCGAATTTCCGGCCGATCTCCGGCAGCGACCGGGGCGTGAGCTGCTTGGCCAGGTACATGGCCACTTGGCGCGGCCGGGCCACGGCGCGGGAGCGGCGGGCCGAATGCATGTCCGAGACCTTGATGTTGAAATGCTCGGCCACGCGCTTCTGGATCTCCTCGATGGTGACGCGCCGGTCATTGGCGCGCAGGAGATCGTGCAGCACCTCCTGCGTCGTCTCCAGGGTGATCGGCCGGCCGACCAATTGCGAATGGGCCATGATGCGGTTCAGCGCACCTTCGAGCTCGCGCACGTTCGACGTGATCTTGTGGGCGAGGAACTCCATCACCTTGGGCGGCGTCTCGATCTTCATCCGCTCGGCCTTCGCCTGCAGGATGCCGAGGCGCAGCTCGTAGGTGGTGGGATGGATGTCGGCCACCAGGCCCCAGCCCAGGCGCGACTTCATCCGCTCTTCCATGCCCTCGAGATCCGAGGGCGATTTGTCGGCGGAGATCACCACCTGCCGGTTCTGATCCACCAGCGCATTGAAGGTGTGGAAGAATTCTTCCTGGGTCGAAGTCCTTGCCGCTGATGAACTGGACGTCGTCGATCATCAGCACGTCGACGGAGCGGAACTGCTCCTTGAAGGCCATGGTGTTCTTGTCGCGCAGCGCGCGGACGAACTGATACATGAACTTCTCGGCCGAGAGATAGATGACCCGGCGCTCCGGCGATTTCTTGCGGATATGCCAGGCGATCGCGTGCATCAGGTGGGTTTTGCCCAGGCCGACGCCGCCATAAAGGAACAGCGGATTGAATGGTACAGTTTTGGAATCGGCGACCCGGTAGGCGGCGGCATAGGCGAGCTCGTTCGATTTGCCGACCACGAAATCCTCGAAGGTGAGCCGGGGATCGAGCACGGCGCCGAAGAAGTTTCCGGCGGGCGCGTCATTCGTGTCCTTGCGGTTGAGATCGATCGCGGGGGCCGTCTCGGCCTCGATCGTACGCCCGGCCGGCCGGCCATCGCCCTGTCCCGCCAGGGAGGAGCTGTCGACGATGATCTCAACGCCCTTGAGCGACGGATTCTCCGTCTGCCAGAGGGCGCGCAGCCGGTCCTGATAATGGGACACGATCCAGTCGCGCACGAAGCGCGTGGGCACCGCCATTTCCACATCCTGGCCGCGAACCTGCAGAAGCGTCAGCTTTTTCAGCCAGTTTTTGTAGGCGGTTTCGCCCATTTCGGCCCGCAGCTTGCCGCGCACCCGCGCCCACTGCGATTGAATTTGCTCGTTGTTCGGCTGTCCGGTCATTCCACGGGCCCGCAACACTATTCTTGAACCCAGGGCAGGCCGGCGGCTTTCCAACCATTGACGCGGCCGCGATGACGCTCGCCATCGGGCACGCCTTCGAAGCCTTCGCTGACATTGTAGCATTCGCTGTAGCCAAGCGCGGTCATCGCTTCGGCCGCCGCGCGGGAGCGTGAGCCGCTGCGGCATATGAAGAGTATCGGCGTATCGGCTGCCGGCACCACCTTCTTGATCTGCGCGCCGAATTCAGGATTCACATCCATGGACGGAAACATCTGCCAGGAGAGCAGCGCTGCCTGCCTGCCGATGGAGCTGAGATCGGGAATGCCGACGAAGGCCCATTCCGGCCTGGTACGGACATCGACCAACTGTGCTGTCGGTTTGGAGCTAAGGAGGTCCCACGCTTCTTTCGGTCTCTTGTCGCCAGCGTAGGCCATGCCTGCCACCCCTCAAACAACTTCCCCGCGCCCGCTCGACATGCCGCCCCAAGAGGCCCGCTGCCGCGCAGTCAGTTCCCAGATCGCGCAAGATGATGAGCTCTCATCCTACGGTTCGGGACACCGAAATCAAGATTGTGCCAACAAACCCTGATGCCGCAGCGCGCCTTCCCAACTTGTCCCGCGGATTAACGCGCCGCCTTCTCCCTAGTTCAGTACGATCACTGTAGCTGCGATGGATAGGAGTCGCAATACGCCCGAAATGAGAACGCAATAACTTTTCCCTCGCCCAGGGCATGCATCTTGCGGTTCGGAACTTTGCGCGCACTATTGGTTTGATTTTCCCGCGACAGCGCAAAAAAACTTTTCGACATAAGTCAGGAATACGTCGCGGCCGTCTCACAAATGTGAAACGGCGCCGCTGATGCGGCGCCGCTGCATACCGTTCATATTTTCGCCGAACGCGGAAACGCGCGGCGGAAAATTTATTTGCTCAGCGCCTTCACGCGCGCGGCGAGGCGAGACACCTTGCGCGCCGCAGTGTTGCGATGCAGAACACTTTTCCGGGCACTGCCCTGGATCACCGGCTGCGCCGCGCGCAGCGCGGCTTCCGCTGCCTTCTTGTCGCCGCTGGCGATTGCTGTCTCCACCTTCTTGATGGAGGTGCGAACCTTGCTGAGGCGCGCGCGGTTCACTTCCGTGCGCCGTGCCGTCTGCCGAATGCGCTTCTTCGCCGATTTGTGCTGCGCCATTTAGGAGGATCTCGCGATATCTGGGGTCAAGCCGAAAGGCCGCGGGTTATAGCCGCCGGCCGCAGGGGCGTCAAGCCGGACCATGGGCCAATGGGCCCGGATTTGCGCCATTTCTTAATTGTTCTTGAAGGCCGGAGGCCGCTTCTCCACGAAGGCCGACATGCCTTCCGTCTTATCTGCGGTGCCGAAGGCGGCGTGGAACAGGCGCCGCTCGAAGCGAAGTCCTTCTGCCAGCGTGGTTTCATAGGCGCGGTTCACGGACTCTTTCACCATCAGCGCCGCAATCCCCGGCATCGACGCGATTTTTTCCGCTGTTTTCACCGTCTCGGCCATCAGATCCGCCAGCGGCACGACGCGGGCCACCAGGCCCAGCCGCTCGGCTTCCTGCGCATCCATCATGCGGCCGGTCAGGCACATCTCCATCGCCTTGGCCTTGCCGATCACGCGGGTGAGGCGCTGCGTGCCGCCGGCGCCCGGCAGCACGCCGATGGTGATTTCCGGCTGGCCGAACTTGGCGTTATCGGCGGCGATGATGATGTCGCACATCATCGCCATCTCGCAGCCGCCGCCGAGCGCGAAGCCGGCCACCGCCGCGATGACAGGCTTGCGGCAATGGGCCAAGCGCTCCCAGCCGCGGGTCACGAAGTCGCTGGAATAGACATCGGCGAAACCGCGGTCCTTCATCTCCTTGATATCGGCGCCGGCGGCGAAGGCTTTCTCGTTGCCGGTGACTATGATGACGCGAATCAGCGGATCGTATTCCAGCTCATCCGCCGCCTTGCCGAGATCGGCGATCAGCGCATCGCAGAGCGCATTGAGCGATTTCGGCCGGTTGAAGGTGATGATGCCGACAGCGCCTTTGCGCTCAACGATGAGATTCTCGTAGGTCATGATCTGTCACCGGATTGATTTCAGGGGAAAATGCCAGCGGGGAGAATGCCAGTGAAATGCCGGCTTGGCCGCCGCTGGGCTATCTACCTCAGCGCTGGCGGCGCGGACAATAGAAAGTGGAGCGCCCTGCTTGCGCCAGGCGCCGGATGCCGCCGGTGCGCCGGAGCGCGCAATCGCAGCCGGGGCAGGCCTGCCCTTCCCGTTCATAAACCGCCCAGCGATGCTGGAAATAGCCAAGCTCGCCATCGGTCTGCACATAGTCCCGCAGCGAGGAGCCGCCGGCCTCGATCGCCTCCGATAGCACCGACTTGATCGCCTGAGCCAGCAGAGCGGCCCGGCCGCCCTGGACCGTGCGCGCGAGGCGGCGCGGCGAAATGCCGGCGCGGAACAGCGCTTCGGATGCATAGATATTGCCCACGCCTGCCACAACCCGTTGATCCAGAACGGCTGCCTTGATCGGTGTGCGCTTGCCTTTCAGAGCGTCAGCGAGAACAGCGCCGGTAAAAGCCGGCTCCAGCGGCTCAGGCCCTAGGCCGGCAAGCAGACGGTGGCGCGACAGTCCGTCGCGGGGGACCAGATCGAAGGAGCCGAAGCGCCGCGCGTCGTTGAAGCGAACCACGGTGCCGTCGTCGGTT
Organism: uncultured Alphaproteobacteria bacterium; assembly: GCA_963851215.1. Lineage (GTDB taxonomy): Bacteria > Pseudomonadota > Alphaproteobacteria > Dongiales > Dongiaceae > DATKFM01. Next base: position 291,550 of record CAWKOG010000014.1, on the reverse strand, counting down.
TCGAAGATCAGGTGATCGTGGGGCTCGGGCTCCTGCTCCGCCGTCCCGCCGATCAGCATGCGCCCGGACATGCCGAGATGGCCGAGCACCACCATGCCGTCATCCAGGTGGAACAGCATGTATTTGGCGCGCCGCGCGATCCGCTCGACCCGCCGGCCCTGCAGCCTTGCGGCGAATTCCGCCGGCAATGGGAACCGCAGGTCGGGCCGCCGCTGGATCACGCGGAGGAAGCGCCGGCCCTCAAGACGAGCCGCGAGGCCGCGGCAAACTGTTTCGACTTCAGGCAGTTCGGGCATTGTCTGGAATTTTCATGCAGCCGGCCGCGCGGCGTGGCCACGCCCGGTCCGGGGGGTTATTGTTGCCCCCGTCGATAGCAGATTTTGCCGCCGCAATCACGCCATGTCCGATTCCACACCCTTCGGCTTTCGCGACGTCGATCCGGCCGACAAGGCCGGGATGGTGCGTGGCGTCTTCGAAAGCGTCGCCTCGCGCTATGACCTGATGAACGACCTGATGTCGGCGGGCGTGCATCGCCTCTGGAAATCCGTGCTGATCGATTTGCTGGCGCCGCGGAATGGCGAGCACTTTATCGATGTCGCCGGCGGCACCGGCGATATCGCCTTCCGCATCCTGGCGCGGCTCAAGCAAAGCGCCGATGCCAACGTCACCGTTTGCGACCTGACGCCGGCGATGCTGGAGACCGGCCGCGCCCGCGCCATCGATCGCGGCCTGCTGCTGGGCATCGATTGGATCGCCGGCAATGCGGAGAGCCTGCCTTTCGCCGACCGCAGCTTCGATGCCTATACGATCGCCTTCGGCTTGCGCAATGTCACGCATATCGACAAGGCGCTGGCGGAAGCATGGCGCGTGCTGAAGCCCGGCGGGCGGTTCTTCTGCCTTGAGTTCAGCCATGTGGCGAGCGAGCCACTGTCGAAACTCTATGATCTCTATTCCTTCGAGCTGCTGCCCCGGCTGGGGCAGTGGGTCGCGGGCGACCGGGATTCCTATCAGTACCTGGTGGAGAGCATCCGCCGCTTTCCGCCGCAGCGCGAACTGTCTGTCATGATCGAGGCCGCCGGCCTGGCGCGGGTGAAGTTCCGCAATCTCACCGGCGGCATTGCGGCGATCCATTCGGGCTGGCGCATCTGAACGTCATGTTGCGCACGCCCCGCCATCTGTTCCGATTGCTGAGGATCGCCCGCACCCTGGCGCGCCATGGCGCGCTGGAGCCGTTCGAAGCGGCGCTGAGCGGCGCCGGCGTGGCGCCTGCCATCATCCGCGCCGCACGCCTGTTCTCGCGGCCGCTGGTCACCGTCAAGGGCCGGCCGGGCGAGCGGCTGGCCGCGGCATTGGTTCAGCTTGGTCCCGCTTTCATCAAGTTCGGGCAGATGCTGTCGACCCGCGCCGACCTGATCGGCGAGCAGAACGCCAGCGATCTCTCGACGCTGCAGGATCAGCTGGCGCCGTTTCCGGCAGCCGCCGCGCGGGCCACGATCGAGCTGGAGCTGGGGCGTTCTGTTGGAGAGTTGTTCCTCACGTTCGATGACCAGCCGGTTTCCGCCGCCTCCATCGCCCAGGTGCATCTGGCCGTTATCGCGCCGACGGACGAAATTCCTAGCGGCGAGGTCGCCGTCAAGGTGCTGCGCCCCGGCATCGAAGCGGCGCTGGCGCGCGACATCGATCTGCTGCGCTGGCTGGCGGAGATGACCGAGCGCACCCAGCCGCGGCTGCGGCGGCTGAAGCCGGTGGAAGTGGTCGACACCTTTGCCGAAACGGTGAAGACGGAAATGGATCTGCGGCTCGAGGCCGCCGCGGCAGCCGAGCTGGCGGCGAATTTCGCCCAGGATCCCACCTATCTGGTGCCGCCGATCGACTGGCGGCTGACGGCGCGCCGGGTGATGACCCAGCAGCGCATCTCCGGCATCCCCATTGACGATCGCGAGGCCATTCTGGCCGGCGGGCACAATATCCGGGAGGTGCTGTCGAAAGCGGCCGCGATCTTCTTCAACCAGGTGTTCCGCGACGGCTATTTCCACGGTGACCAGCATCCCGGCAACATGTTCGTCGATGCCGAGGGCCGCATCGGCGTGGTGGATTTCGGCATCATGGGCCGGCTTGATCGCGCCACGCGGTTCTATCTGGCCGATATGCTTTTGGGTTTTCTCAATCGCGATTACCGGCGCGTGGCGGAGATTCATTTCGATGCCGGCTATGTGCCGCCGCACCAGTCGTTGGATTCCTTCGCCCAGGCCTGCCGCTCCATCGGCGAGCCGATCTTCGGCCGGCCGCTGCAGGAAATCTCCTTCGCCCGGGTTCTCGGCCAGCTATTCCAGCTCGCCGAAGGCTTCGAGATGGAGGTGCAGCCGCAGTTGCTGCTGCTGCAGAAGAACATGCTGATGGCCGAGGGCGTCAGCCGCCGCCTCGATCCCGAGCTCAATACCTGGACCCTGGCGCAGCCCCTGATCGAGGTCTGGATGCGGGAGAACCGGGGGCCGGAAGCGCGGCTGAAGGACGCCCTGGGCGATGCCGTGCGCATCATCCGCCGCCTGCCCTATATGGCCGACCGCTTCGAGCAGCTTGTCACCAGCGTCAGCCGCGAGGGCGTGCGGGTCGACCCCGAAAGCCTGGCCCGGGCGGGCCAGGGGCCGGGCCGGAGCGCCATCTGGGCCCTCTGGATCGCCCTGGCGGCCCTGGCGGTGCTGGTCCTGGTCAAGCTCTGACCGCCTTGCGCCCGGTAGGCCGGGCCCTTACCTTTCACCTGTGCTGAACGGCAAGCGCATACTTCTCGTCATTTCGGGCGGCATTGCCGCCTATAAATGCCTGGAACTGATCCGGCGGCTGCGGGAGCGGGGCGCCGGCGTCACCTGCATCCTGACCCAGGGCGGGGCGCAGTTCGTCACGCCCCTGTCCGTGGCGGCGATCACCGAAGAGAAGGTCTATGGCGATCTCTTCTCGCTCACCGACGAGAGCGAGATGGGGCATATCCAGCTGAGCCGCGCGGCGGACCTGCTGGTGGTGGCGCCGGCCAGCGCCGACATCATCGCCAGGATGGCCAGCGGCATCGCCGACGATCTCGCGACCACGGCCTTGCTGGCGACGGACAAGCCGGTGCTGATCGCGCCGGCGATGAATGTGCGGATGTGGCACCATGGCGCGACCCAGGACAATCTGGCCAAGCTGGCGGCGCGCGGCGTGAAGCAGGTTGGTCCCAGCGAAGGCGCCATGGCCTGCAACGAATTCGGCCTGGGACGGATGGCGGAGCCGGCGGAGATCCTGGCGGCCATCGAATCCTTGATCGCGGCCGATGGCGCGCTGTCCGGCCGCCGCGCCATCGTCACCAGCGGCCCGACCCATGAGCCGATCGATCCCGTGCGCTTCATCGGCAACCGCTCTTCCGGCAAGCAGGGCCATGCGATCGCCGCCGCTTTGGCGCGGCGCGGCGCGGACACCATTCCTGATCGCCGGCCCGACAGGCGAACCCGATCCGCCTGGTGTCCATGTGCGCCATGTGGAAACGGCGGAGCAGATGCTGACCGCCTGCCGCGAGTCCCTGCCCGCCGACATCGCCGTCTGCGCCGCCGCCGTCTCCGATTGGAAGGTGGCGGCGCAGGCCGCGCAGAAGATCAAGAAAGGCAGCGCGCCGCCGAAGCTCGAGCTGGCGCTCAATCCGGACATCCTGGCGACGCTGTCCCAAGCCGGCAATGCGCGCCCGGCGCTGGTGGTGGGCTTTGCCGCGGAAACCGAGCGCGTCGTCGAGCAGGCGAAGAAGAAACTGCAGGCCAAGCGCTGCGACTGGATCGTCGCCAATGACGTGTCGCCGGGCACCGGCACCTTCGGCGGCGACAACAATCTGGTGCATCTGATCAGCGCCGCCGGCGTCGAGGATTGGCCCAAGCTGTCGAAGCGCGAAGTGGCCGACCGGTTGGCCGACCGCATCGCCGCGCATTTCGCCGCGGCGCAGTGAACGCCATGACGGTGACCGTGAACATACAGCGGCTGGATCATGGCGCGGGCCTGCCCCTGCCCGCCTATGCCACTGATGACAGCGCGGGCGTCGATCTGCCGGCCGCGATATCGGGCGAGCGCATCCTGCCGCCCGGCGGCCGCGAGCTGGTGCCCACGGGATTCTCCATCGCCCTGCCGCGCGGCTATGAGGCGCAGGTGCGGCCGCGCTCCGGCCTGGCCTTGCGTGCGGGCGTCACCGTGCTGAACAGCCCGGGCACCATCGATGCCGATTATCGCGGCGAGATCGGCGTCATCCTGATCAATCTCGGCAGCGAGCCCTTCGTCATCCGCCGCGGCGAGCGCATCGCCCAGCTTGTCGTCGCACCGGTGTCGCGCGTGGCCTGGCAGGAATCCGCCGAACTCAGCGAGAGTGCACGCGGCGCGGGAGGCTTCGGCTCCACGGGCACGCGCGTGGCCAGCGGAGGGTAAGGCGTCATGGAATTCACCGACAGCCAGTTCGAGCGCTATGCGCGCCATCTGATCCTCGACGAAGTCGGCGAAGAGGGACAGGCCAAGCTGCTGCAATCGAAGGTGCTGGTGGTCGGCGCCGGCGGCCTCGGCGCGCCGATGCTGCTCTATCTCGCCGCCGCCGGTGTCGGCACCATCGGCGTCATCGATGACGATACGGTGGATCTCTCGAACCTGCAGCGACAGGTGATCCATATGACGGATCAGGTGGGGCGGCCGAAAGTCGAGAGCGCGGTCGAATTGCTGGCGCGGCTCAATCCCGATGTGAAAGTCATCCCCTATCAAACAGCGCATCACCGCCGACAATGCGGCTGACATCATCAACGGCTTCGATCTCGTCGCCGATGGCAGTGACAATTTCACCACGCGCTTCCTGCTCAACGACGCGTGCTATCTCGCGGGCAAGACGCTGGTCTCCGCGGCGCTATTGCGTTTCGATGCGCAGATATCGGTGTTCAAGGCCCATCTCGGGCCGCCGCATCCCTGCTATCGCTGCCTGTTTCCCGAACGTCCGCCCGACGATCTGATTCCCCGCTGCGAGCAGGCGGGAATCCTCGGCGCCATCGCCGGCATGGTGGGATCGCTGCAGGCGACGGAAGTGCTGAAGGAAATCATCGGCGTCGGCGAGAGCCTGTCGGGTCATCTGCTGGTGTATGACGGACTCGACACGATGTTCCGCAAGATCAAGACGCGGCGCGATCCCGCCTGCGCGCTCTGCGGCCCGCAAGCCAGCATCAAGGATCTGCGGCTCTCCGCCTGAATTCCGCTGCGAGCAGCCATGCGCATGGCGCATGGGAATTGTATGACGGCATGCGCGTGAACGCTGCGACAAATTGACTCGCACGCGCGGCGCTGCACGAGAAACATTGTAGCATCAGCAACTTCGCACTTATGTTTCGCCGCTCAATTGCTGCGGGTTTCCATTTCGTCCGGTCGCCGGTGTCACAGAGATAGCGGCCGCGCCATTTATTTGCCACGAGTTCGGCGATGGCATGGGGCGGATAATCAAGTTCCTGCGGCTCGGTCGCATGTAGGAGGATTATGATGAAGCTGTTGAACAAGTCGCTGATGTCGGCGTTGGCAATCGTCTCCCTGCTGGGCTTGGCGGCCTGCGGAGAGAAGAAGGAGGAAGGTGCAGCCTCCGGTACCACGGGCACGACAGAGCAACCCGCTGCCGGGACCACCGGCACGACCGGAACCACGGGCACCACCGGAACGACGGGAACCAGCAACTAGATTTCGGCTGCGGGCGGCGAGGTTCGCTGTCCAGCCAACGGATAGACGAAGGGCGCCGGAGATTTCCGGCGCCCTTTGTTTTCGTCTCCGCACGATCCCGGCGAGCGAGTTCGTCAGAACATCGACTCGATGACGCGGTCGGGCGGCTTGTGGCCGTCGGCGAAGGTCTTGATGTTGATGATCACCTTCTCCCCCATGTCGATGCGGCCTTCCATCGTCGCCGATCCCATATGGGGCAGCAGCACCACGTTGTTCAGCCGCAGCAGTTTCGGATTTACCGCCGGCTCATGCTCGAACACGTCGAGGCCGGCGCCGGCGATCTCCGCGCGCTCGAGCATCCGCGTCAGCGCATTCTCGTCGATCACTTCGCCGCGCGAGGTGTTGACGATATAGGCGTGGGGCTGCATCAGCTTCAGGCGGCGCGCCGACAGCAGGTGATAGGTCGCCGGCGTGTGGGGACAGTTGACGGAGATGATGTCCATGCGCGACAGCATCTGGTCCGGGCTCTCCCAATAGGTCGCCTCCAGCTCGCGCTCGAGATCGGGATGCACGCGGCGGCGGTTGTGGTAATGCACCGACAGGCCGAAGCCGCGGGCGCGGCGCGCCACGGCGGTGCCGATGCGGCCCATGCCGATGATGCCGCAGCCGCTTGCCCCAGATGCGGTGGCCGAGCATCGAGGTCGGGCCCCAGCCCGTCCATTGGCCCGGAGCGGATCAGCCTTTCGCCCTCCGCCAGGCGCCGCGGCACGGCCAGGATCAGGGCCATGGTCATGTCGGCGGTGTCCTCGGTCAGGACGCCTGGCGTGTTGGTGACCGTGATGTTGCGCTGCCGCGCCGTCTTGAGATCGATATGGTCGACGCCGGTGCCGAAGGAGGCGATCAACTTCAGCTTGGGTCCGGCCTGGGAGAGGATCGCGGCGTCGATATGGTCGGTGACCGTGGGCACCAGCACGTCGGCGGCCTTGGCGGCCTCGATCAGCGCCGCCTGGGTCATCGGCCGGTCGTCCAGATTGAGCCGGGCCTCGAACAACTCCATCATCCGGGTTTCGATCGCGTCCGGCAGCTTCCGGGTCACGATCACGAGGGGTTTCTGCGCCATGGCTTGCACCGGCTGGAGTTGCGAAGGCGCCAATTCTGCGGCGCTTTGCGGGGGTTCGCGTGCCATAGCAACTGGGGCTGGGCTTGTCCAGCACGGCCCCGGCGGTGGCCTCTGCGGTCTCGCGGGTGCTTGACCGCGAATCGGCAAACCGCTAGGTCAGCGGCGTGACCGGCGACATCAGGCGATACCGATGAAGGCGATGGCGATGCTGCGCCGCTGGCGGAGTCTGGCCGTCCTGCTCGCCTTGGCGGCGGCGCCGCTGCCCGCTCGCCGCCGCAGTCAGCGGTGGGAACGGAAACCCAATTGCCGCTGCCCCGCTTCGTCTCCCTGCGCAGCAACGAGATCAACCTGCGCACCGGCCCCGGCTCGAACTATCCCATCGTCTGGATCTATCAGCGCCGCGGCATGCCGGTGGAAGTGGTGGCCGAGTTCGAATCCTGGCGCAAGATCCGCGACTGGCAGGGCACCGTCGGCTGGGTGCATCAGAGCATGCTGGATGGCCGCCGCGGCGCGCTGGTGATCGGCGGCGAACGCATCCTCAGGCATGAGCCGATGGCGAGCGCGTCCGGCGTTGCCCGGCTGCAGGCCGGCGTCATCGGCCGCCTGACCGAATGCGATGACGGATTGGTGCCGGCTGGAAACCGACAGCTATGGCGGCTGGCTCAAGCGCGACGAGTTCTGGGGCGTCTATCCCGGCGAAGCCGTGGAATAGGCGGGACGCGGCCGGTCAGTCGAAATCCTGCGCCAGGGCGGCCCGCGTCGCCTCGGGAACGATGGCGATATGGCCATAGGCCGGATGGCTGACGCCCAGCGTGACCTCGACGCCGGCTTGGCGGAACTTGCCGATCTGCTCGGGCGTGAACGGGAAATGGATGAACTGCACCGACGAGGCCTTGCCGGCGGCATTGGTGCGGTCCATGTCCGCCTCCGGCACGCCGCGCACCGTCTCGCCGTCGAAACGAAATGCGACGGTTTCCTCGACGCCGCCCAGCTTTGCCAGAAAGTTGCGGCGCTGCCTTTCGTCATCGATCTCGAACATGACGGTGGCCACCAGCTCGCGGCCGTTGGGGATGAGCGGGTTGTAGGCCCGCAGCTCGTCCTCGATCTGCGCCTCGCCGCCCTTCTCGATGTAGAGCATCTCGTGAACCTGATGCCACATGCTGTCATAGTTCTCGAAGTGGAAGGTGGCATAGGGGCCGACATGCAGCCGCCGATTGCGCTTTGCCGCCACCAGGGCCTGGCGCCGGTCCTTGCGCACCTTGGCGTATTCGGAGACCGGCATCAGGTCGGCGCGGGTGATTTCGTGCTTCATGGTCATCAACGCTTCCGTTCCGCTTCAGAGTCCGTAGGCGCGCGCCAGAATCTCGATCGGATGCTGGCTGGCCGCCGGCGCCGGCTTTTCCGACGGCACCTTTTCCATGCCCTGCTGGATATGCAGGCCCGCCAGCGGGCATTCCGAAGCAAGATACTTTTTCCCGGACTCCCGCGCCGAGCGGGCCACCGGCTTGCCGACCTTCAGCGCTGTTTCGAAATTGCCCTTGAGCACGCCCCAGGAGCCGCCATGGCCGGAGCAGCGCTCGATCACCTGGAGATCGGCGCCGGGGATCAGGCGCAGCATTTCCGCGCCTTTCTGGCCCATGTTCTGCGCCCGCGCGTGGCAGGCGATATGCAGGGCGACGCCGCCATCGAGCTGCTTCAGGCCGGGCGCCATGCCCTTCGCGCTTGCTGATATCGACCACATATTCGGTGATGTCGAAGGTCGCGTCCGACAGCCGCTTCACCGCCGGATCCTTGGTCTCGATCAGCGGCCATTCGAACTTCAGCATGAGGGCGCAGGACGGCACCAGGGCGACCACGTCATAGCCCTTGTCGATCCAGGGCGCGAGTTCGGCGCTGACCCGGCGGGCATTCTCGGCGACGCGGGCAAGGTCGCCATGCTCAAGCTGCGGCATGCCGCAGCAGCCGGGATAAACGACTTCGGTCTCCACCCCGTTCTTCGCCAGCACCGCCCGCGCAGCGAGACCGATCGAGGGCAGGTTGTAGTTGCCATAGCAGGTGGCGTAGATCACCGCCTTGCGGCCATAAGCCGGCGCCTGCTTGTTGATCTCGGGCGCCTCCGCGCGCGCCTGCCGCATGAGGGTCTTGCGATTGAAGGTCGGCAGTGCTGCGTTGCGGTCCACATGGGCGATCTTCTCCATCGCCGGGCGGGTCAGCTTGTTGTCAGCCGCCGTCGCCCAATTCGCCAGCGGCGCCAGCGCCGAGCCGAGCTTGCCGTTGCGGTCGGTTTCCGTGAGCTGCTTTTCCATGACAGCCAGCTTGCCCTGGCGCAGCTCGGCCGCCCGGTAGCGCAGCATCAGATGCGGGAAATCCAGATTGAATTCGTGGGGCGGCACGTAGGGACACTTGGTCATGAAGCACATGTCGCAGAGCGTGCAGGCATCGACGACCGGCTTGAAGTCCTTGCTGGCCACCTTGTCCAGCTCGCCGCTTTCCGACTGATCGATCAGATCGAACAGCCTGGGGAAGCTGTCGCAGAGATTGAAGCAGCGGCGGCAGCCATGGCAGATGTCGAAGACGCGGCGCATTTCCGCATCGAGTTTCCCGGCGTCGCAGAAATCGGGATCTTCCCAGTTGATGGGATGACGGGTCGGGGCGTCGAGACTACCTTCGCGCATCTTCTTACGGCCTGTGCCCGCCGCGCCTAAGGCCGGAACTCACAGCTTAGACGCATGTTGGGCTTGGGTACCTGTGATGGAAACCGGGGCGGCCCGGCAGCCCGGGCCGCCCCTATGGAAGCGATGCCGGCGGAATAAATTCCGCGTGGATCAGGTCAGCGTCTGCAGCGCCTTCTGGAAGCGCCCGGCGTGAGACTTCTCGGCTTTCGCCAGGGTCTCGAACCAGTCGGCGATCTCGTCGAAGCCTTCATCGCGCGCGGTGCGCGCCATGCCCGGATACATGTCGGTGTATTCGTGGGTCTCGCCGGCGATGGCCGCCTTCAGATTCAGATCGGTGGCGCCGATCGGCTCGCCCGTCGCGGGATCGCCGACGGATTCCATGAATTCCAGATGGCCATGGGCATGGCCGGTCTCGCCTTCCGCGGTGGAGCGGAACACGGCGGCCACATCGTTGTAGCCTTCGACGTCGGCCTTCTGGGCGAAATACAAATAGCGGCGGTTCGCTTGGCTTTCGCCGGCGAACGCGGCCTTCAAATTATCAAGGGTCTTGGTGCTTTTGAGCGATTTCATCTTTGTCTCCCTCGCAACATGCTGATGACGGGGCGAATGCGTCCGCTTGCCTGCGGACGTGGCTTTATGAACTCACTGCCGACACTAATCTGCGACCATGCCAATACGTTGTCAATAGATTAGAGCGTGTCTAATCTATCCCGCATTCTTTTGTTTTTGAAACTAGAACTAGCGCTTCAAGCGTACGATGACGTCGACGCGGCTGATCCTCGCGCCGACAGGCGGCGGCGGCAGCCGGGTCAGCTCCACCTGCTCGCCCGGGATGTCCGCGAGCTCGCCCGTATCTTCGTCGAAGAAATGATGATGCTCGCCGATGTTGGTGTCGAAGTAGGAACGGCCGGGCTCCACCACAACTTCCCGCAGCATGCCCAGCGTCGTGAACTGGTGCAGCGTGTTGTAGACCGTGGCCAGCGACAGGCGCACGTTCGATGACGCCGCTTCCTGATGCAGCTGCTCCGCCGTCACGTGGCGGTCGCCTCTGTCGTACAGCAGGCGCGCCAAGGCCAGCCGCTGCCGCGTCGGGCGCAGGCCCGCGGACTTCAGGCGGTCAATGGCGGGGGCAAAGGGGCGCAGATTCATGATCCAACCTTGCGACGATCACACCAAGCGCAGAGTAATCCAAGATGAATCAGAAATAAAGGTGAAAATTCAGCTTGTTAACTGAATTGTTGGAGAAATTGTAAGGGTCTGGTGCGGTCCGGGCGTTACGCGAGCGAAAGTATCCCCTATCTGTGGGAACGCACCGGTCAGACCTGTTCAAGAACCGACTATTGATACCGCTGCCGCGCCAGGAGCGGGACCGCCTGCGGTTTGGCCGGGGGATTGCCGCTCAATCGCCGGTCGCAATGCGATCGACGAGCTGTTTCACGGTGGGAATGAAGCCGTTGCTGTAAAACGGGTCGTCCTTGAAACGATAGGCATTATGTCCGGCGAACATCAGCTGGTCCTCCGTCTGGGTGGAATGGCTGATCTCCTGCAGCGTCTTCTGGATGCAATAGGAGCGCGGGTCCGCCTTCTTGCCGGTGCTGCCTTCCTCGTTCTGCGCCCAGTTCGAGAACAGGCAGGCGCTGAGGCAGCCCATGCAGTTCACCTGGTCGTTCAGGATTTCCCGCGACTTCGGCAAGTTGACGAAGATCAGCGTCGATTCCGGCGTGCGCATCGCCTCGGTGAAGCCCTTGGCGACCCACTCCTCGGCCCGCAGCCGGTCCGCCGCCGTGAGATAGACCAGGCGGCCGCGGGCGCCTACCGGGAACGGCCAGACATGTTCGCCGACAGGCGCCTGGCTGTAGGCCACCTGCCGCTCGCTGCGCTCCCGCAGCTCCTGGATGAAGGGATTGTTGACCGCCGATGAATAGAAGCCCGTCGGGCTATAGCGGTTCAGGAAGACGTCGCCCTCTTTCAACGTCAGCAGCCGTTGCTTCCAGGCATCGGAGATCGGGCTTTCCTGGGTCAGCAGCGGCCGGGTACCGAACTGGAACGCCACCGGGCCGAGCTCGGGATTGTCGATCCATTCCGCCCATTCGCGCAGGAACCAGACGCCGCCGGCCATGAAGATCGGTGTCGCACCCAGTCCGCATTCGTCGCGCATCGTGCGCCGGAGTTCGGCGACGCGGGGCAGGGGCGATTCCGGCTTGGTGGGATCTTCGCTGTTGGAAAGGCCGTTATGGCCGCCGGCCAGCCACGGATCCTCGTAGACCACGCCGCCCAGCAGATCGCGGAACTTGTGATAGGCGCGCTTCCAGAGAGCGCGGAAGGCGCGGGCGGAGGAAACGATCGGATAATAGTAGATCCCATATTGGTTGCAGATCTCGGCGATGCGATAGGGCATGCCGGCGCCGCAGGTGACGCCATGGATCAGGCCCTTGGCGCCTTCCAGCACGCCATGGAGCACCCGCTCCGACGCCGCCATCTCCCACAGCACGTTCATATGGATGCGGCCGCGGCCGCCGGACATCTCATGGGCGATGCGCGCCTGCTGGATGCCGCCGCGGATGGCATAGGCCACCAGTTCCTCATGGCGCTCCCGGCGGGTGCGGCCATGGTAGTCCTGGGGGATCAGCTTGCCGTCAGCGTCATAGGAATCGGCGTTCACGCCGGAGAAGGTGCCGACGCCGCCGGAGTCGGCCCAGGCGCCCGAGCTCTCGCCATTGGAGACGGAGATGCCCTTGCCGCCTTCGACCAGCGGCAGGACCTCCTTGTCCGGAAATGATGACGGGGTTGAGAGCTTTCATGCGCGCCTGTTTCGATTCCCTTCAGCCGATGATCCGGGATACCGGCCTATATAGGCAAGACCGGATCGCGGCGCCACCGCCCATGCCTACCCTATTAAGCGCAAACATTCACGTGACTTAGACCGCCGCCAGGATGCGATCGGGCGCGTCGGAAATGATGCACTGCACACCAAACGTCATCAATTCGCGGGCCCGCGCCGGCTCATTGACCGTATAGGCCGCCAGGCCATAGCCCAGGGCGCGGATCTCCGCGGCCCAGGCGGCCGTCATGTTGTGCTCGCTGCAATGGACGGTCGTGCAGGCGAGGTCCCGGGCATCCCGCTTCCAGGTCGGCAGGCCGTCCTCATAGAGCAGCAGGCCGCGGGGCAGGGCGGGCGCCTTGGCCTTCACCGACCGCCAGGCTGGCCGGCTTGAAGCTGGAAATCAGCGGCGGCGGCCGCCGGGCGGGCCACTGCTCCTGCGATCAGCGCCACGGCCCGTTCCGCCGTCTCCGCCTCGCGGCCGGGGCAGGGCTTGATCTCGATATTGGCGCCCAGGCCCAGATCCCGCACCAGCTCGAGCGCCTCGCGGAAGCTTGGCACATGGGCACCGGCAAAGCGGGGCGCGAACCACGATCCCGCATCCAGCCGGCGGATGCCGCTCGAAGGCGGCCGACGCCACCGAGCCCTGTCCATCGGTCGTGCGGTCGAGCTTGTCGTCATGGAAGACGATGGGCACGCCGTCGGCGGTCAGCTTGACGTCGAATTCGACCCAGCCGACGCCGCGCCGCGCCGCCTCGCGGAGACTCTCCAGCGTATTCTCCGGCGCATAGGCCGCGGCGCCGCGGTGGCCCACCACTTTCGGCAGGGCCACCGGTGTTGCCTGCGTCCTGCACGGATCAGCCGGTGGCTTCGACCTTCCGGTTGGAAATGTCTTCGCCGGTCGCCTGATCCACGGCCTTCATCGACAGCTTCACCTTGCCGCGATCGTCCATGCCGATGACCTTCACCTTCACGGCGTCGCCCACCTTGACCACGTCGTTGACGGTCTTCACCCGGTGCGGCGCCATCTCGCTGATATGCACGAGGCCGTCGCGGCTGCCGAGGAAGTTGACGAAGGCGCCGAACTCGACGGTCTTCACCACCTTGCCGGTATAGATCACGCCGATCTCCGGCTCGGCGACGATGCCGCGGATCCAGTCGATCGCCGCCTGGGAGGCGCTGGCATCGACGGCGGCCACCTTGATGGTGCCGTCGTCCTCGATGTCGATCTTGGCGCCGGTGACCTCGCAGATCTCGCGGATCACCTTGCCGCCGGAGCCGATCACTTCGCGGATCTTGTCCTTCGGGATGTTGATCACGGTGATGCGCGGCGCGTTCTGGCTGACGCCCTCGCGGGAATGGTCGATCGCCTTGGCCATCTCGTCGAGGATGTGCAGGCGGCCGTCGCGGGCCTGCGCCAGGGCGATCTTCATGATCTCCGGCGTGATCGAGGTGATCTTCAGGTCCATCTGCAGCGAGGTGACGCCTTCCGACGTGCCGGCCACCTTGAAGTCCATGTCGCCCAGATGATCCTCGTCGCCGAGGATGTCCGAGAGCACGGCATAGCCGTCATCTTCCTTGATCAGGCCCATGGCGATGCCGGCGACGGCGCGCGACAGCGGCACGCCCGCATCCATCAGCGACAGCGAGCTGCCGCAGACCGTGGCCATGGAGGAGGAGCCGTTCGACTCCGTGATCTCCGACACCACGCGCATCGTGTAGGGGAACTGCTCCTTGCTGGGCAGCAGCGGCCGGAGCGCGCGCCAGGCCAGCTTGCCATGGCCGATTTCGCGCCGGCCCGGCGACCCCATGCGGCCCACTTCGCCCACCGAGTAGGGCGGGAAATTGTAGTGCAGCATGAAGGCCTCGCGGTATTCGCCTTCGAGCGCGTCGATGATCTGCTCGTCCTCGCCGGTGCCGAGCGTGGCCACCACCAGCGCCTGGGTCTCGCCGCGGGTGAACAGCGCCGAGCCGTGGGCGCGCGGCAGAACGCCGACCTCGGCCGAGATCGGCCGCACCGTCTTGGTGTCGCGGCCGTCGATGCGGCGGCCGGTCTTCAGGATGTTGCCGCGGACGATCTCGCTTTCCAGTTCCTTGAACAGGCTGCCGATCGCTTCCTTCGGCAACGCCTCGGTCACGAACTGGGCCAGCGCCTTTTCCTTCACCTCGCCGATGCGGCCATAGCGCAGCTGCTTCTGGGTTTCGGTGTAGGCATCGCGCAGTTCGCCCGCCAGCGCATCGCGCATCTTGGCGGTGGTCTCCGTAAGGATCGCCGGCTTCTCCGGCAGGTCCCACGGCTCCTTGGCGCATTTCTCCGCCAGCTCGATGATCGCTGCGATCACCGGCCGCATCGACTCATGGCCGAACACCACGGCGCCCAGCATGATCTCTTCCGAGAGCTCCTTGGCCTCGGACTCCACCATCAGCACGCCATCGGACGTGCCGGCGACGATCAGGTCGAGAGCGGATTTCTCCACCTCGTCCTCGCGCGGGTTCAGCACATACTGGCCATCGATGTAGCCGACGCGGGCGGCGCCGATCGGGCCGAGGAACGGCAGGCCGGAAATGGTCAGCGCCGCGGAGGCGCCGATCATGGCCGGAATATCGGGATTGTTTTCCAGGTCGTGGCTCAGCACCGTGGCGATGACCTGGGTCTCGTTGCGGAAGCCCTCGGCGAACAGCGGCCGGATCGGCCGGTCGATCAGGCGCGAGGTCAGAACCTCTTTCTCGCTGGGCCGGCCTTCACGCTTGAAGAACCCGCCGGGAATCTTGCCGGCGGCGAAGGCCTTCTCCTGATAGTTGACGGTGAGCGGGAAGAAATCGATCCCCGGCTTCATCGAGCTGGCCGCGGTGGCCGTGCAGAGCACGATGGTGTCGCCATACTGGACGACGACAGAGCCTGCGGCCTGGCGCGCTACCTTACCGGTTTCCAGGATGAGGCGGCGGCCGCCCCATTCGATTTCCTTGCGATGAACAGTGAACATAGACGAGTTGTCCTTTCGGGTAACGGCCGGAAGGGATTCGCCGGACCCGCGAAAGAAGCGGCGGCTGCGCGCATTCCGCGCGCCGCTTCTTGCGTCGGCCCGGCTGACCTGCGATCGCGCCGGCCGGTTCGCGATCGATCATCGGTGTGAAAGCAATGTGAAGTTGCACGCGCGGGCAGAACCCGCGCGTTTTCGTGTTTCGTTTGGTCCTGGCTAGCGGCGCAGACCAAGGCGATCGAGGATTTCTTGATAGCCGCCGGCGTTGACGCGCTTGAGATAGTCGAGCAGCCGGCGCCGTTGGCCGACCATGACCAGCAGGCCGCGGCGGGAATGATAGTCCTTCTCGTGCGACTGCAGATGTTCGGTCAGGTTCTTGATCCGCTCGCTGAGCACGGCGATCTGCACTTGCGGCGAGCCGGTGTCGTTGGTGTTGGTGGCGTATTCCTTGATGAGCTCTTGCTTGCGCTCTGCGCTAATCGACATCGTGAGGTCCTTTCCATCACGTCAAAGGTTGAAGACTCGCACCGGGCGCAGGTCACCGGCCTCGAATCGAGCGAGCGCCACCGGCTTTCCGCCGGCCGTGGCGCAGACCAAAGTCCCGCTCGAAATGTGGCTGACCCTGCCTGCGTCCTGGCGGCGGATAAATCCCACCGGTTGTCCGGAGCGCAGGCTGTTCGCCTCGATGTCGGTCAAGGCCAGTGCCGGGATGTCGTCCAGCGCGGTCTCGACCGGTCTTAAATGCCCGAAGGCGGCGGGACTATGCCCGAGGGCTACCAGCGATTCCAGGGAAATCGCCTGGGCCTCCTCGAACGGACCCACGGCAAGCCGCCGCAGGGCCGAAATATGTCCACAAGTTCCGAGGCTTAGAGCGAGGTCCCGGCCCAGCGCGCGCATATAGGCGCCCTTGCCGGAACAGACTTCGAATGTGGCATGGTCGGCATCATCCATGGCAGCCAGGCGAAAGGCGTGGATGGTGATCCGCCGCGGCGATAGCTCAACTGTCTCGCCGGCCCGCGCCAAGTCATAAGCCCGCTCGCCATCCACATGGATGGCCGAGAAGGCCGGCGGCACCTGCTCGATCTCGCCGATGAAGCTCGGCAGGCAGGCCAGGATTTCGGCTTCCGTGGGACGCCGGTCGCTGGTGGCCGTGACCGCGCCCTCGGCATCGTCGGTGGCCCGCGCCTCGCCCCAGCGCACGGTAAAGCGATAGCGCTTCCGGCCGTCCATGATGAAGGGGATCGGTCTTGGTCGCCTCGCCGAGCGCGATGGGCAGGATGCCGGTGGCCAGGGGATCCAGCGTGCCGCCATGGCCGGCCTTGGCGGCGTTGAAGATGCGCCGCACCTTGCCGACTGCCTGAGTCGAGGTCACGCCCGCAGGCTTGTCGATCACCAGCCAGCCGCTGACCGGGTCGCCCTTGCGCTTACGCGCCATCGCCCGCGGGCCCCTTGCGGCGGCCCGGCTTCGGCGCCGCCTCGGGTGCCAGGTCCCGCGCCACCCGCGGATCCTGCAGCAATTCCTCGATCCGGGTCGATTGCGCGAAGCTGGTGTCGGCGGCAAAGCGGATCGTCGGCGCCATCCTGAGATCGACCTCGCGGGCGATCTGGCCGCGGAAATAGCCGCCGGCATGGTTCAGCGCCTTGACCAGGGCCGCGCTATCGCCGCCGCCGAAGGGCGTGATAAAGGCGGTGGCGGCGCGCAGATCGGGGCTGACGCGCACCTCCGTCACCGTCACCTGGGCATCCGCCAGCAGCGGGTCATGCAGTTCGCCGCGCGCCAGGATGCGCACCAGCGCATGGCGCAGCTCCTCGCCCACCCGCAACTGCCGCGGAGAGCGGCCGGAAGCCCCCTGACGTTTTCTCATGGTCTCTGGCCGTCCGGCGCGATCGGACCGGCGCTGCGAGGCTGAAGCGGCGGCGGCGGCTTCAGGCCGCCGTTACCTGCTCCATCTCGAAGCACTCGATCATGTCGCCTTTTTCGATGTTGTCGTAGTTCTCGAAGGCCATGCCGCATTCAAAGCCCTCCTTGACCTCGCGCACTTCGTCCTTGAAGCGCCTCAGAGTCTTCAGGCTGCCTTCGTGGATGACCACGTTGTCGCGCAGCAGGCGCACCTTGGCGCCGCGGCGGACCAGGCCCTCGGTGACCATGCAGCCGGCCACCTTGCCGGCCTTGGTGACGGTGAAGACCTCGCGGATCTCCGCATAGCCGATGAACTTCTCGCGCAGGGTCGGGGCCAGCATGCCCTTCAGCGCCGCATTGATGTCGTCGATCACGTTATAGATGATCGAATAGTAGCGGATATCGACACCGTCGCGGCGCGCCATGTCGCGGGCCTGGGGATTGGCGCGCACATTGAAGCCGATGATCATGGCGCCGGACGCGCGCGCCAGCGTGACGTCGGATTCGTTGATGCCGCCCACCGCCTGGTGCAGCACGCGGACGGAGACCTCGTCGTTCTTCAGCTTCGACAGGCTGCCGACGATGGCTTCCAGCGAGCCCTGCACGTCGGACTTGACGACGAGCGCCAGTTCCTTGGTTTCGCCGGCGGCGATCTTCGAGAACATCTGCTCCAGCGTGCCGCGGGATGCCGCCTTGGCCTGGGTTTCCCGCTGCTTCTGGCGGCGGAATTCGCTGACCTGGCGGGCCTTGGTCTCGTTCTCCACGACGATGAACTGCTCGCCCGGCAGGGGCGTGCCCTGCAGGCCCAGCACTTCCACCGGCATCGACGGGCCGGCGCTGTCGATGTTTTCGCCGCGATCGTTGACCAGGGCGCGCACGCGGCCCCATTCCGTGCCGGCGACGAAGATATCGCCGACATGCACGGTGCCGCGCTGGATCAGGATGGTGGCGACGGCGCCGCGGCCGCGCTCCAGCCGCGCCTCGATCACCGTGCCGCTGCCCGGGCGATCCGGATTGGCCCTCAGCTCCAGGATTTCCGCCTGCAGCATGATGCCTTCCGCCAGCTTATCGAGGTTCAGCCGCTCCTTGGCCGACACCTCGATGGTCTGCACCTCGCCGCCCATGGACTCGGCGACGATGCTGTGCTGCAGCAGCTCCTGCCGCACGCGCTCGGGCTTGGCGTCCGGCTTGTCGATCTTGTTGATGGCGACGATGATCGGCACTTCAGCCGCCTTGGCGTGCTGAATCGCCTCCACCGTCTGTTCCATGATGCCGTCATCCGCGGCCACCACCAGCACGACGATATCCGTGACGTTGGCGCCACGGGCGCGCATCTCGGTGAACGCGGCGTGGCCCGGCGTATCGATGAAGGTGATCGGCTGGCCCGATGGCGCCTTCACCTGATAGGCGCCGATATGCTGGGTGATGCCGCCGGCTTCATGGGCCGCCACATCGGTCTTGCGCAGCGCATCCAGCAGCGACGTCTTGCCATGGTCCACATGGCCCATGACGGTCACGATCGGCGCGCGCGGCTTCAAGCTCTCGGGATCGTCGGCGCGTGCCTTCGATGCCGGTCTCGATATCGGCGGCGGCGACGCGGCGCACGCGATGGCCGAACTCCGTGGCCACCAATTCGGCCGTGTCGGCATCGATCACCTGATTGATCGTCGCCATCACGCCCATCTTCATCAGCGCCTTGATCACATCGCCGCTGCGCTCGGCCATGCGGTTGGCGAGATCCTGAACGGTAATGGTTTCGGGGACTGTCACGTCGCGCACGACCTTCAACTGCTGTCCATCGGCGCGCATTTCAAGCGCCCGCTGCTTTTCTTTCTCGCGGGCGCGGCGCACCGAGGCCAGGCTGCGCGACCGCTCTTCGTCGGAATCGCCCAGCGCTTCGGAGATCGTCACCTTGCGGCCGGCGCGGCGCGGTTCCAGGCGCCGGGGCGCCGGCACCGGCTTCGCCGCCGTCAGCTTGCCCGCCCGCTTGGCGCGCGCGGGTTCTTCCTCTTCCTCCTCGACAGCCACTTCGGCGCCGCGGCTGCCCGGCTTGCCCGGACGCAGCGTTGCCGGCACTTCGGCTGTCTTGGCGCCCGGCGCCTTCACGCCGTCGGTCTTGGCTTTCGGCGCCGTTGCATCCAGCTTGCTGCGCGCTTCGGCTTCGATGCGCGCGCGCTCTTCGTTCTGGCGGCGCTCTTCCGCCTCCTCGGCCTGGCGGCGGACGGCTTCTTCCTCCGCCTTGCGCCGGTTCTCCACTTCCATGGCGCGGCGGCGTTCTTCGTCCTTCTTCGCGTCCTCCAGCACCTTGACGCGGGTGGCGCGTTCGTCGGCGGTCAGATGCGGCGCATGCAGCGCTTCGATGGCGTTCTCGATCGCCAGGATCTCTTCCGCCGGGACGGTGGTTTCCGCCGTGACCTCGGTCATGCGGCCGCCTTCGTTGGGGGCGAAGGTGCGCTTCTTCTTCACCTCGACCGAAACCGTCTTCGAGCGGCCATGGGGGAAGCTCTGCCTCACCTGGCCGGCGTCGATGGTCTTCTTGATCTCAAGCCGTCCGGGACGGGTGAGCTTCAGCGGTTTCTTTTCGGTTTCGTTACTGGTTGCCATTTGCCTACCGATCATCAACGCATTCTCTTGGGCGGACGCCCTTCAATCGCTCGACCTCCGCCGTAATCTTGTCGGCGAACCCGCCGGGCGCCACCACGGCGTGTATCGTATTTTCGTGACTCAAGACCTGGGAAATCTCGCCTGAGGTGAAGAGGTCTACCACAGGCAGATCTCCAGCCAGCGCCCGCATCTTCGCCCGTCCGTCGGCAGCACCGTCGGACGCCGCCAGCAGCAGGCCGGCGCGGCCCGATTGCAGCCAGGCGCGGCATTTCTCGAAGCCGGCGACGGCGGCGCCGGCGCGGCGCGCCAGGCCGATGAGATCCAGGCAGCGGCGGCGCAGCAGCGACTCGATCAGGTCCAGGGTATCCGCCGGCACGGTCAGGGACTGCTTTGCCGCCTTGGCGAACAGATTGCGGCGGCAGGCCTGCTCCAGCGCCTTGCGCTCCGCCTGCACCCAGAAGCCATGGCCCGGCAGCTTGCCGTCGATGTCGGGCAGCACCTTGCCATCGGGGTCGGCGGCGAAGCGAATCAATTGCGACTTCGGCAGGCTCTCGCGGCTGACCAGGCAGCGGCGCAGCGGCGACGTGCGTTCCCGGCCGGTGCCGGTATCCACCAGCGCCTCCAGATCCGCATCCGCCGTGACTGCCATGGTCATATCCAAGCTCATTCCTGTCGTTCGCGCCTCTCGCCTAAACCGCTTTTTCCTGCTCCGCGAACCAATGGGCGCGGGCCGCCATGATGATGGTGTTGGCGTCCTGCTGGCTCAGCGTGAAGCCGCGCAGCAGGCCGTCATTCTTGTTGATCAGCTCGTCGCTGGAGAGATCGGCAAGATCGTCGCGGGACTTCACGCCATTCTCGCCGAGCGCCACCAGCATGGCCGGGGTCAGCCCTTCGAGGGTTGCGAGATCGTCGGTGACGCCCAGTTCACGGCGGCGGGAATTCATCTTCTCGTTCTGCTCCTGCAGATAGTTGCGGGCGCGGTCGCGCAGTTCGCTGGCCACGTCCTCGTCAAAGCCTTCGATCGACGCCAGCTCTTCCACCGGCACGAACGCCACTTCCTCGATGCTGGTGAAACCCTCGGTCACCAGCAGATGGGCGATCACGTCGTCCACATCCAGGGCATCGATGAACATCTGCGAGCGGGTGCGGAATTCCTCCGAGCGGCGCTCGGATTCCGCGGCCTCGGTCAGCACATCGATGCTCCAGCCCGTGAGCATGGAGGCGAGGCGCACATTCTGGCCGCGGCGGCCGATGGCCTGGGCCAACTGTTCGTCGGGCACCACCACTTCGATGCGCCGCATTTCCTCGTCCAGCACCACCTTGGAA
Source organism: uncultured Alphaproteobacteria bacterium (assembly GCA_963851215.1). Taxonomy (GTDB): domain Bacteria; phylum Pseudomonadota; class Alphaproteobacteria; order Dongiales; family Dongiaceae; genus DATKFM01. Next base: position 270,435 of record CAWKOG010000014.1, on the reverse strand, counting down.
ACTTCGGCGGGCGCCAGCGCGTTCACCACGAAGGTCGCGGGATCGTTGGACCAGGGAATGATGTCGATCTTCTCACCCTGCAATTCGCCGACCACCGCCTGGACGCGGCTGCCGCGCATGCCGACGCAGGCGCCGACGGGATCGATGCCGCTGTCGTTGGAGATCACGGCGATCTTGGCGCGGCTGCCGGGATCGCGGGCCACCGACTTGATCTCGATGATGCCGTCATAGATCTCCGGCACTTCCTGGGCGAACAGCTTGGCCATGAAATCCGGATGGGTGCGGGACAGGAAAATCTGCGGTCCGCGGGCTTCCTCGCGCACGTCGAGAATAAGGGCGCGCACGCGGTCGCCGTTGCGGTGGGATTCCCGCGGCAGGCATTCGTCGCGGCGCAGCAGGCCTTCGGCCCGGCCCAGATCGACGGTGACATTGCCGAACTCGACGCGCTTCACCAGGCCGTTGACGATCTCGCCCTTGCGGTCCTTGTACTCGTCGAACTGGCGCTTGCGCTCGGCCTCGCGCACCTTCTGCACGATCACCTGCTTCGCCGTCTGCGCGGCGATGCGGCCGAAATCGATCGGCGGCAGCTCGTCGACGACATGCTGGCCCAGCTCGATGTTCGGCTCGATCTTCTGCGCCTGCTTCAGCGTCAGTTGCGTCGCCTCGTTCTCCACGGTCTCCACCGCCTCGCGATGGCGCGTCAGGCGGATCTCGCCGGTCTTGCGGTCGATATGGGCGCGGATGTCATGCTCCGGCCCGTATTTCGAGCGGCCCGCTTTCTGGATGGCCTGTTCCATCGCCTCGAGCACCTCGTCGCGCTCGATGCCTTTTTCGCGCGCAACGGCATCGGCCACCTGAAGCAACTCGAGCCTGGGAACAGCAATCGTCGTGTCCATAATTGTCCTCAACACCTAGCCAGTCGTTTCACTCGCCGCAGCGGCGATCAATTCATCCGTCAGCACGAGCTTGGCGCGCTGAACCTCTTGGAAGGGCACCTTCGATTCGCCCTCGGGCGTCGCGATATGCACCTGGTCGCCCGCCATGCCGAGCAGCTTGCCGCGGAAGCGGCGGCGGCCGTCGATCGGCGTGCGCGAACTCGAAGCGCGCCTCATAGCCTTTGAAGCGGTCGAAATCCGCCGGCTTCACCAGCGGCCGGTCGATGCCGGGCGAGCTGATCTCCAGCGTGTAGGTGCCGGCGATCGGATCTTCCACATCCAGCAAGGCCGAGACGGTGCGGCTGGCGGCGGTGCAATCATCCACCGAGACAGCCATGCGGTCCGCGCGCTCGATCATGATCTGCAGCGTCGCATGGCGCGCGCCGCCCATCAGCAGCACCCGTACCACGTCATAGCCCTGCGCCGCCAGGGACGGCACAATCAGACGTTCGATCTCAGCGGCCTTCTCGCCGGTCATGCCACTCCAAATCAGTGCGGGCCATTGCGGGCCGGAAAATCCGGGTAACAAAAAAGGCGGGCCGCTGGCCCACCTTGTTTTTCCATCCCGCGACATTCCGCGCAGGACTATTTATTGCCTTAGTTTATATAGCCAAGGGTGGGGGCCCTTCAAGGGCAATTCAGGCGCGCGGACGCCGTCGAAAAGCAAGATATATGGGGTTCCGGCCGGCCTTGATGGCCTTTTCCTGATAGCGGGTGGCGATCCAGTCGGCCGGCGGCTGGCGCCAGTCCTGGGGCCGCCGGGCCAGCCAGGCGAGATCCGGATGGAGCCGGCTGTTTTCCAGGGTCCAGCGGATATAACCCACATCGTCAGAAGCAATCCGCAGTTCCGCACCATCGGCCATCACCCGGGCCAAGGCATCCAGATTGGCCCGCCCGGTAAAGCGCCTCTCCTTGTGGCGGCGCTTGGGCCAGGGATCGGGGAACAGCAGGTAGATCCGCTGGAGGCTTGCATCGGGCAAACGGGGCAGCAGCCCGCGGGCATCCTCGTGCAATACCCGGACATTGGTCAGCTTTTCGCGGTCGATATGGGCCAGCGCCGAGGCCAGGCCGTTCAGGAACACTTCGCAGCCGATGAAGCCGATATCCCGGTGGCGCGCCGCCTGGCCGGCCAGATGCTCGCCGGCGCCGAAGCCGATCTCCAGCCACAGCTCCCGCGGGGGCGGCGGCGAGAACTGAGAGCGCGGGTCGAACGGTTTATCATCAGACGGCAGCGTCAAGCGGATCTGCGGCAGCAGATCCTCGACCAGCCGCTTGCGGCCGACCCGCAGCTTGCGGCCTTGCCGCCGTCCATGCCAGTCGAACCGGGGGGCCGCCGTCGGTTTGCTCATCGCAAGCGCCCCCGGCGCCGCATCAGCGGCGCTACCGCTAGTTCAGCCGGCTCTTCAGCTTGTCCACGAGATCGGTGCGTTCCCAGGAGAAGCCGCCATCGGCATCCGCCGCGCGGCCAAAATGGCCATAGGCGGCGGTGCGGGCATAGATCGGCTTGTTCAGCCCCAGATGCTCGCGGATGCCGCGCGGGCTGAGATCCACCAGTTCGCCCAGCAAACTCACCAAGCGCTCCTCCGCCAGCTTGCCGGTGCCGTGGGTTTCCACATAGACCGACAATGGCTTGGACACGCCGATGGCGTAGGCGAGCTGGATGGTGCAGCGGTCGGCAAAGCCGGCGGCCACCACGTTTTTCGCCAGGTAGCGCGCGGCATAGGCGGCCGAGCGGTCCACCTTGGTGGGATCCTTGCCGGAGAAGGCGCCGCCGCCATGGGGTGCCGCGCCGCCGTAGGTGTCGACGATGATCTTGCGGCCGGTGAGGCCGGAATCGCCATCGGGGCCGCCGATGACGAAGCGGCCGGTGGGATTCACATAGAACTCGGGCTCCGGGCACATCCAGCCTTTCGGCAGGGTGTTCACCACATGAGGCCGGACGATTTCACGGACTGCTTCCTGGTCGAGGTCGGCGCTATGCTGGGTCGACACGACGACGGAGGTCGCCCGCACCGGCTTGCCCTCTTCATACAGCAGCGTGACCTGGCTCTTCGCATCCGGGCCGAGGCCCGGCTCGGCGCCGGAATGCCGGGCTTCCGACAATGACTTCAGGATGTTGTGGGCGAAGTAGATCGGCGCCGGCATGAGACGCTCAGTCTCGCGGCAAGCATAGCCGAACATGATGCCCTGGTCGCCCGCGCCCTCATCCTTGTTGCCCTTGGCGTCGACGCCCTGGGCGATGTCGGCCGACTGGCTGTGGATGTAGTTCTCCACCACCGCCTTGTTCCAATGGAAGCCGTCCTGTTCGTAGCCGATGTCCTTGATGGCGTGGCGGACCACCTGCTCGATGAGAGTCGGCGTGATGGACGGATGTCCGCGAACTTCACCCGCCAGGACCACCCGGTTGGTGGTAGCCAGCGTCTCAACCGCGACGCGGGAATAGGGATCGGCGGTGAGGTAGGTATCGACGATGGCGTCGGAGATGCGGTCGCAGACCTTGTCCGGATGGCCTTCGGACACGGATTTGCTGGTAAACAGATAACTGCCTTTGGGCACGCCCTACCTCATTCGGTGAAAAACGGACATATAGCCGTCGTCACGGCAAAGAGGGCCGACCGGCCGCCTACCGCGCCAAGGCTATTTCGAACCGGATTTCGACTTTCCGAGGGATTTCGTCAACTCGAAAACCCGCTTGCGGACGAGAGGATCGGTGATTTTGTAGTAGGCGCGCACCAGTTCCAGGGTTTCCCGCTTGGCCATGGGATCGAGTTCGAACGGCTCGGCGCGGGTATCGCCCAAGCCGCGGAGGCGGCTGGGCGTCTTCGCGGCGACGCCGGCCGACATTTCGTCGAAGAAATACGAAATCGGCACGTCCAGGACGCGCGCGACATCGAACAGGCGGCTTGAACCGACGCGATTCGCGCCCCGTTCATACTTCTGCACCTGCTGGAAAGTGATTCCCAGAGCATCGGCCAAACGTTCCTGGCTCATTCCCAGGAGCGTGCGCCGCTGCCGCAACCGCGCACCGACATGCATATCGATCGGGTTTGGTTGTCCGTCTTTCGAGCCTCGACCCGATGATTTCCGTCCCCTGGCCATAACGGTCCTGTTCCCTCCCGCTATTTTTCAAACCCGCGGTTTAATAGTGATCACACTACAACAGGTCAACGGTCAGTTTGCACACAATCATACAGTCATGCCAGTAGCCGATGTGCGACAGCGGTAAAAACGCCACAGGCAGCCAGCAACAACACGAGCATCCAGTTGCCAAACTGTGCGAAAACCGTCTGCGCCGGCGTTGCGGCCGGCAAGCCATGATCGATCACGCCGATGGCGTCGAGTTCAAGACGCACCTGGACGCGGCCGTAGGCGTCGATGACCCCGGAGATTCCGGCGTTGGCGGCACGGACCATCGGCACGCCTTCTTCCACTGCGCGGAAACGGGCGCTGGCAAAGTGTTGATATGGGCCGGTACTGCGTCCGAACCAAGCGTCATTTGTCAAGCTGAGCAGCCACTGCGGATGATCGCTTCGATCAGCGACTTCGCCGGGAAAGATCAGCTCATAGCAGATCAGCGGCCCGACCGGCGGCAGGCCCGGCAAATGCAGCGTGCGGGGGCCCGGACCGGCGGTGAAATCCATCGAACCCGGTGTGATCTTGGAGATGAACGGGAAGAGTTCCCGCAGCGGCACGTACTCGCCATAGGGGACGAGGTGAAATTTATCGAAGCTGGCGACAACAGCGGCATTGCCGTCGATCGCCAGCGCGCTGTTCCAGATCTGCTGGAAATCGCCGCTATCCGGCGCCGCCCGCACCGCCCCGGTGATCAGCAGGCCTTCAGGAGGAACGACCCGCGCCACGGCCTGGCGCACATCGGCATTGCGCTCGAGCAGGTAGGGCACGGCCGATTCCGGCCAGATGACATGGGTGACGCGGTCGCGGCCCGGGCTCTGAAGACTCAAGCTCAACAAGCGGTTGAGGTTCTCCACGCGCCGGTCGGCGCTGTTCTTCATGTCAGGCGGGATCGATGGCTGCACCAGCCGCAGGGTGATGCCGGGCACGAACTCGTCGGTTGCACCGGATAGCCTTACCGCGCCGATCGACCAGACGAGGGCCAGGAGGGCCAGGCCGGCAATGGCGGACCAGGCGGCCTTGCCCGCCGCCGCCGGCGGACCCTCGGCCGATGGCGACCAGCGCAACAGCAATGCCGGCAGGCCGCAGCCGATGACGGTGACCAGAACTCAAACCCCAGGCCCCGGTCCAGGCGACGATCTGCATCATCTGATCGGAAAATGCCCAGCTATAGCCCAGCAAATTCCAGGGGAACCCCGACAGCACCCAGCTCCGCAGCCATTCGCCGACGATCCAGGCGCCGGCGAGCGCCAGAACCCGCGCCGGCCCCGGCGTCCACAGCAAGCGCGCCAGGCCGGCGGCCAGTCCGACATAGACCGCCATGAACGCGGCGAGCCCGCCCACGGCAAACGGGATCATCCAGCCGAACCGCCAGGGGTCGGTCAGCATGGAGTTGGCGATCCAATAGAAGCCGGGAATGAAATGGCCGAGCCCGAACCACCAGCCAGTCCAGAAGGCGCCGATTCACGCCGCGCGTGCGGTCGATCAGCAGGATCAGGCCGGGCAGGACGACAAAGAGCAGCGGCCAGAGATGCAGCGGCGGCATCGCCAGCATGGCCAGCAGGCCCAGCCCCATCAGCAGGCCCCACCGGCGCCAGCCTGATCAGCGAATCCAGCCAGGCGACAAGCCGCCGCCGGCGACCCTGGCCACCGGTTCTCAATTGCGGGCTTTTGCTGGCGGCCGGTTCAGTCCTGATTTTCGTCATGGACCGGCGGCGGCGGCAGATTGCGGATGCGCAGCCGCTTGATGCGCCTGGGATCGGCATCCAGCACTTCGAAGGTCATGCCGGAGGGATGGGCGATGGTCTGGCCGCGGGTCGGCACGCGGCCGGAGAGCGAGAACACCAGGCCGCCCAGGGTATCGATATCCTGCTCCCGCTCGTCATCCGACAGCACAGGGCCGACCTCGTGCTCGAAATCCTCGATGGTGACCCGGGCATCGGCGATCAGGCTGCCGTCGGGCCGCTGATGCATGGCGGGGCCGACCTCGGTGTCATGTTCGTCCTCGATCTCGCCGACGATCTCCTCCACCACGTCCTCGATGGTGATGACGCCGTCGATGCCGCCGAACTCGTCGACCACCAGCGCCATATGGATGCGGCTCTCGCGCATCTGCAGCAGCAGGGCCAAGGCGGGCATGGTGGGCGCCACGAACAGCACCTGGCGCACTAGGGATTGCAGATCGTAGGGCCGCTCGCCGGTCAGGCAGTGCAGCACATCCTTGATGTGCACCATGCCGATGACATCATCGAGCGTCTCGCGATAGACCGGCAGGCGGGAATGGCCCTTGGTGCCCATCACCTTGACCAGCTCGTTCAGCGGCACATCGGCCGAGACCGCGACGATATCGCCGCGCGGCACCATCACGTCATAGGCGGTGAGGTCGCGCAGCTGCAGGATGTTGCGCAGGAGGATGCTCTCATCCTCGCTGATCGGCTCATCGACTTCGGTTTCCGATTCCTCGATGATCTCTTCGATGGATTCCCGCAAGCTCGGCTCGCCGTTGCGGCCGCGGCGCAGCGCGCGCAGCCAGCTCCTGAGGCCCTTGAACATCGAGGCGCTGTCGCTGCGCTGTTGCCGGGAAGAGGAAGCGTCGCTCATGGCGCGGCCTCAGCCCTTGGCCCGGCGGCGGGCCGGCATGCGATAGGGATCGGCGATGCCCAGGCGCGCGAGGATATCGGTTTCGATCGCCTCCATCTTCCGGGCACCGGCGCTGCGCGTATGATCGTGGCCCAGCAGATGCAGCACGCCGTGAACCACCAGATGGGTCGCGTGATCCGCCGCAGTCTTGCCCTGCTGGCATGCTTCCCGCAGCACGGTCTCGCGCGCCAGGATTACATCGCCCAAGGGGCAGGGCTGATCGGGCGCCGCGCCGTTCCAATCTTCAGGCGAACCAAAGGAGAGCACGTTAGTCGGCCTGTCCTTGCCGCGATAGCGGCTGTTCAATGTCCGCAAGGTCGCGTCGTCGCCGAAGGTCAGCGCCAGTTCGCCCGTCGATTTCCGGAGGCGCCGCCGCTGCGCCGGCGTCGCGCCCTTTTCCAGCGCCGCAAAAGCGGCGCGCCGGGCGCGAACAGCAATGCCAGCAACGGCCTGCCGCCATCCGCGGTCGGCGATCCGCACGGCGATTTCCACATGGTCGGCCATCGCGCTTTTTTCCGTCCTACGGCTTCCGGCCATGGGGCGCGCCCTCGGTCGTCTTGTCGCGCGCGTCATAGGCGCGCACGATCCGGCTCACCAGGGTATGGCGCACCACATCGGCTTCGGTGAAGCGGACGAAGTTGATGCCCTCGACGCCATTCAGCACGTCGACCGCATCCTGCAGGCCCGACTTGCACGCCGCTGGGCAAGTCGATCTGGCTGAGGTCGCCGGTAATCACCATGCGGGAGTCTTCGCCCAGGCGCGTCAGCAGCATCTTCATCTGCACCGGCGTGGTGTTCTGCGCCTCGTCGACGATGACGAAGCTGTTGGACAGGGTGCGGCCGCGCATGAAGGCGAGCGGCGCGATCTCGATCTCGTTGCTGGTCAGCCGGCGCATCACCTGCTCCGACGGCATCATGTCGTAGAGCGCGTCGTAGAGCGGCCGCAGATAGGGATCGATCTTCTCGCGCAGGTCGCCGGGCAGGAAGCCGAGCCGCTCGCCCGCCTCCACCGCCGGCCGCGACAGCACGATGCGGTCCACCGTGCCCTTGTTCAGCATGGCGACGGCGACGGCCACCGCCAGATAGGTCTTGCCGGTGCCGGCGGGGCCGAGGCCGAACACCATGTCGGACTTCGCGCAACGCCTTCATATATTCGGCCTGCATCGCCGAGCGCGGGCTGACCAGGCGGCGCTGCGTGCGCACCGCCGTGCCGTCGCCGCTCATGCGGTCGAACAGATTGGGCTCGCCGGGCGTGCGGGCGAAGCGCAGCGCCGTATCCACATCGGCGCGGTCCAGATTCTGGCCGCGCTTCAGCCGCTGATAGAGCGCGGTCAGGGTCTCGCGCGCGGTTTCGACGGAGTCCGGCGGGCCGGATATCGCCAGGTGATTGCCGCGGGACACCAAGGACACGCCGAGCTGCTGTTCGATGCGCACCAGATTCTGGTCGTACTCGCCGAACAAGCAGGGGCAGCAGGCGGTTGTCGTCGAACTCCAGGTGAACGGGTTGCGACGCGGGCGCGGCGGGCGGCACGGGGGGTTGCGACCTCACGCTGACATCGCCGCTTCGCGCGGCGCCGGCTGCCGATGGGACCACGCTGCCGGCCAGACCGGCCGGCAAGGCTGTTCGGGTGCAAGGCTTCGATGACCACCTCGGCGATCTCGCCGATGCAGGCCGGGGGCCGTGGCATGCACCGCCTGCAGATACGGGCTGCGGCCCACGAGCTGGCCCTCATGGCGGCCTTCGCGCTCGAACAGCACGGGCAAAGTGCGGCCGACCATCGCGGCATTGAAGGCTTCCTGCTGGCGGCGCAGCAGCGCTTGCAGCCGCTCCAGCCGTTCGGCCTTCACGTCTTCGGGCACCTGCTGCGCCATGATCGCCGCCGGCGTGCCGGGCCGGGCGCTGTATTTGAAGGAATAGGCCTGGGCATAGCCCACCTCTTCCACCAGCCGCAGAGTCGCCGCGAAATCGTCCTCGCTCTCGCCGGGAAAGCCGACGATGAAATCCGATGACAGCGCCAGATCGGCGCGGCGCGCGCGCAGCCGCTCGACGACGCGCAGATAGGATGCGGAGTCGTGATGGCTGTTCATCGCCGCGAGAATCCTGTCCGAGCCCGACTGCACCGGCAGATGCAGGTAAGGCATCAGCGACGGCACATCGCCATGGGCATCGATCAGATCGTCGGCCATGTCGCGGGGATGGGAGGTGGTGTAGCGGATGCGGTCCAGGCCATCGATCTCGGCCAGGTGGCGGATCAAGCGGCCGAGGCCCCATTCATCGGTGCCGCCGCCAACTTCGCGCGGGAGCGGCGCCGTGATAGGCATTCACGTTCTGGCCGAGCAGCGTGATTTCCCGCGTGCCGTTGGCCACCAGGCGGCGCGCCTCGGCCGCGATGTCGGCGACCGGCCGGGAAAATTCGGCGCCGCGGGTATAGGGCACCACGCAGAAGGTGCAGAATTTGTCGCAGCCTTCCTGCACCGAGAGGAAGGCGGTGAGGCCCTGGCCGGCGCGGGATTCCGGCAGGTGATCGAATTTCGATTCGACGGGAAACTCGGTGTCCAGCAGATGGGCGCCGGCGCGGCGGCCGTCCTTGCTGCCATGGGCGCGGGCGGCGCGGGCGACCATCTCCGGCAGGCGATGATAGGTCTGCGGGCCGAGCACGATGTCGACATAAGGCGCGCGCGCCAGGATCTCCGCACCCTCCGCCTGGGCGACGCAGCCGGCGACGGCGATCACCATGTCGCGGCCCTCGCCGCGGCGGCGATGCTGCTGCCGGCGCAGGCGGCCCAGCTCGCCGAACACCTTCTCGGACGCCTTTTCGCGGATATGGCAGGTGTTGAGGATGACCATGTCGGCCTCGGCCGCGTCATCCGTCGGCGCATAGCCGAGCGGCGCCAGGACATCCGCCATGCGGGCGGAGTCATAGACGTTCATCTGGCAGCCATAGGTCTTGATGAAGAGTTTCTTGGCCAAATCGGTCAGGGCGTCCGCTCAGCAATGAGAGCGACGCGTTTCGCTCCGAACAAGTTCGATGAATATGATTGGGGCCGGAGTTTAGCATTAGCCGCGCCCCCTGTGAACCGCCTGCGGCGCACTTTTCTCCAAGATTTCATATTATATATCAGAAGCTTATCTATTTGCCCCGAATCCCCCGATCGACGCCCGCGGCCACCTCCCGCTGGCAATGGTCGCTCAGCGCCTTGCGGGAACCGAAGCGGGAGAACGGCACCGCCGGGTGGAATTCGACCCGGATCGTCAGCGTCCCCAGGCTGGCCAGCCTCACCAGATGGCCGAACAGATCCATATCGCCGTACCAGGCGAAGAGCGGCCGCAAGCCATGGCCGACCGGCAATCCGTTCAGCCTGACATAGGCATATAGAGATCGGCTGCACGATCAGGTCCCTCGATTTCACCTTCGCCGCCGCCTTGCCGCCGCGGCTCGGCGACGCTGAACAGCGCGCTGCGGAACGGCAGGACGCGGTTGCCGTCATTGCTGGTGCCTTCCGGAAACAAGATGACGTTGTCGCCCTCGTTCAGGCGCGCCAGCAGATCGTCCCGCTGGGTATGGGTGGAGTGGCGGCGCCGGTCGACGAAGATCGTGCGCTGCAGCTTCGCCAGCATGCCGAAGAACGGCCAGCTCGCCACCTCCGTCTTGGCGACGAAGCTGCCGCGGATCATCGAGCCGAGCACGGTGATGTCGAGATAGGAGCTGTGATTGCAGACGAAAAGCGTCGGCCGCACGGCGCTCATCTCGCCGATCACCTCGACCTGAAAGCCGAGGGCGCGGCAGCATTGCAGATGATACCAGAGGGGAAACCGCTGCTGGGCCGTGCCGGGAAGCCGCATCAGCACGAGCTGCAGCGGCACGGCGATCGAGGTGAAGAAGAAATAGATGGCCAGCCTGATGGCCGCGCGCATCGGCGACCCCAAGCTCAGGTCGCGCGTCCTGCGCATGGGCGGTGTCGCTGTCGACGACGTTAAACTCACGGCCCGATCGCTCAGACGGATTGGCCGTTCCCCGCCGGGCGCTGGGACTGATCGCCGCGGGTATAGTGCTTCATGTACCTGTCGGAGAGCCAGTCGGTCTTGACGATGATGCAGACGTCCGTCGTGTGGAACTGGTGATCCACCACCGCGCCGTCGCCGACGAATCCGCCCAGGCGCAGATAGCCCTTGATCAACGGCGGCAGTTTTTCCATCGCCGCCTTCTTGTCGATCGCGTCCAGACTCAACTGGTTCATGGACACCATGCGGTCGGGCAGGGCGCGGGCGCGCAGCTCGATCGGCGCCAGATGATGATGAAAGAGATAGGACAGCGTCATCGCGTGCGCCTCAGGCTCGACGCCCGGCAGGCTGGCGCAGCCGAACATCAAGCCGATTTCATAATGCATCACATAGTCGGTGATGCCGCGCCACATCAGCTGCATCGCCGCCCGCGAGCGGTATTCCGCCTCGATGCAGGACCGTCCCAGCTCCATGATTTCGCCGGGATGGGCCAGAAGCGGACGCGATGTCGAATTCGTCCGATGAATAGAAGCGCCCATGCTTCTGCGCCACCGATCGCCTGAGGATGCGATAGGTGCCGATGACCTTGCCGCTGCCGCCATGTTTGTGATCGATGATCAGCAGGTGATCGCAGACCGAGTCGAAACCGTCGAAGTCCCGCCGCTTTGCCGCCATCTCGGCGGTCGGCTGCGCGTCCATCTCCTCATAGAAGATGCGATAGCGGAGCGCCTGCGCCTGCTTCGATCTCGCCCGGCGACTCCGCCACGCGCAGCTCGAAATCGCCGACGCGTATACTCACCGGACGGTCCTCGAACTGATGGGCGACCGCCATCACTTGGTCTCCGCGCGATGCTTCTTGCCACCGCTGATGGGAACGGCATAGAGCTCCAGCCGGTGATCGACCAGCTTGTATCCCAATTTCTCCGCCACGCGGCGCTGCAATTTCTCGATTTCCTCATCCTGGAACTCGATGACCCGGCCGGACTGTACATCAATTAGATGATCGTGATGTGTCTCCGGCACTTCCTCATAGCGCGAGCGGCCGTCGCCGAAATCATGCTTCTCCAGGATCTCCGACTCTTCGAACAGCCGGACGGTGCGGTAGACCGTGGCGATGCTGATATGGGGATCGATCTCGACGGCGCGGCGGTAGACCTGCTCGACATCCGGATGGTCATGGGCGTCCGACAGCACCCGGGCGATCACCCGGCGCTGCTCGGTCATCTTCAATCCCCGGTCGATACAGATCTGCTCGATGCGTGAATGCATGCCTTCGAACCCCGTCACCCACGCCCAATAGATTGAGAGCAAATATCATAATGCAAGAGCCGGTCCGCGCACAGTCATTTACAAGCAATTGTGGCCATTGGGCTAATTGCTGCTGACCCGACAACCGGGCCCATTGCTACAACGGCAGGCACAGGACTTCGGCATCCACCGGCGGTCCCGGCGCCCGTCGGTAATAGCCCGGCCGGCGGCTCAAGGGCCGAAAGCCGTAGCGGCGATAGAACGCCAGCGCCGGGCCGTTGTCGGCGGCGACCTCCAGCAGCAGGCGCGATGCCCCCGCATGCAGCACCAGTCGAGGGCCCGGCCGCAGCAGCGCCGCCGCGATTCCCTGGCGGCGGAGGGCGGGCAGCACGCCCAGGGTCAGCACTTCGGCGTCGGGCGGCTGCATCTGCAGCAGGATCAGGCCGGCGGGCTGCCCATCCCGCACCGCCAGGAACCCGCCCGACCCCGGCATTGCCAGGAGCTCGGCGAATGCCTGAACGGTCCATGGCGTGTCGAAGGCGGCGCCATGGAGCGCCGCCGCGAGTTCCAGATCGAAGGGGCCCAGGGGCCGGATCGCGACGCCGCCATCCACTTAGGACTCACGCCCCCGGCGCGGTCTGGGGCGAAGGCCGCTTGCGCCCGGCGACAGTGACGTCGGCGGGCCGCAGATAAAGCGGTACCGGCGGCAGAAGCTCCGACGGTTTCCGCCGCGCCGCCAGCGCCGCCACATGGGCAGCATCGATGTGGGCGACCGCCGCCATGGTTATCCCGGCGCCCGCCGGCAGGTGCGGCGCCAGCAGGGCGACGCCATCCCCCGCGACGATCAGCGGCTGCCCCGGCGCTGCCGCCAGGACGGATTCCGGCGCCAGGATCGCCGGACGCGGAAACCGGGCGCCGGTCGCGGTCGTAGAACTGGGTGAAGAGATCGCCGCGCTTTGAGTTCATGACGATGGCAACCATACGGCCGGCGGTCGCCCCCGGCGGCAGCGATTCGAGCGCCGCATCGAAGGTGGTGATGCCGGCCACCGGCAAGCCGCCGGCCAACGCCAATCCACGGGCCGCCGCCAGCGCGACGCGGATGCCGGTGAAGGATCCGGGCCCGACGGTGACGGCGATCCGCGCGAGATCGCCGAAGCCGCAGCCGGCCTCGGCCATCGCCGCCAGGATCATCGGCATCAGACGCTCCGCCTGGCCGCGGCTCATCGGCTCGAGACGCCGCGCGGCAATGCGGCCGCCGGCCCACAGCGCCGCCGAGCAGCAGGCGCCGGAGCTGTCGAAGGCCAGAATGGTTTCGCCGTCTTTCATCTAGCCTCGAACCGCATTGGCCGGCTCGCTTCTCGCTTGCATCCGCCGCTGACCGTGATACCTGTCTGCGCCGCAACGGGCGCGCCGCGCCTGCGTAGAACAAGTTGCCGGAGCCACCGACGCGAATGGATCTCGTCGAGATAACGCCTCAAAGCCACGCTGTCATCCTGTCGCTGGCTTATGCGACGCCGCAGAACATCACGGGCAAGCCGATCTACCGCCAGGCGAAGTGCTATCTGCACCGCGACGCCGAGCCGAAGCTGGCGCGCGCCATCGAGCTGGCCAAGGCGATCGACCTGACGCTCAAGATCTTCGATGCCTATCGCCCGACCGAGGCGCAATGGATGCTGTGGAACCACGCGCCCAATCCCGAATTCTTCGCCGACCCGCGCAAGGGCTCGCCCCATTCGCGCGGCGTCGCCGTGGATCTGACGCTGGTGGATGGCGCCGGCAACGAGCTGGAGATGGGCACGCCGTTCGACGACATGACGCCCAACGCCCATCACGGCGCGCTGACCGTCTCGCCGGCGGCGCAGCGCAACCGGGCGATCCTGCTGGGCCTGATGTCGGCGGCGGGCTGGGATTTCTACAAGAACGAGTGGTGGCACTATCAGCTGTTCAATTCCCGCAGCTTTCCGCTCTACGCGGAGGTCGGACCTGAAGCTCGGGCTGATGTAGGGCCGCGAGTCTGTAATCCGGGGGCCCGCTCAGAGTATCTGGCAGGCTTCGTCGAAGTCCAGCCGCGGCGCCCGCGGCTTCATGTTCTGGCCGTCGCCATAGCCGAGATTGCAGAGGAAGTTCGACTTCCAGCGGCCATCCGGAAAAAACTCCGCATCGAGCTTGGCATTGTCGAAGCCCGACATCGGCCCGCAATCCAGGCCCAGAGCCCGGGCGGCGAGGATCAGATAGGCGCCCTGGAGCGAGCCGTTGCGCAGCGCGGTTTCCTTGATCAGCGCCTCCTTGCCGGCAAACCACTTGCGCGCATCGGCGAACGGCCAGAGGCGCGGCAGCAATTCATAGAACTGCATGTCGTAGGCGATGACGGCAGTAATCGGCGCCGCCATGGTCTGCTTCACATTGCCTTCCGACAGAACCGGGCGCAGCCGTTCCTTGGCCTCTTTCGACTTCAGGAACAGCACCCGCATCGGGCTGCAATTGGCGCTGGTGGGCGGCATGCGCGCCAGTTCATAGACCGCGGCCAGCACCACGTCGCTGACGGGATCGCCGTTCCAGGACCGGTGAGTCCGCGCCAGGCGGAAGATGCGGTCCATGGCCGCGTCGCCGACGATCTTGGCGGCCGGCGGCAATTGATCGTCGATAACGCTCATGGCTGCCCCCGCCTGACTGCGCCGACCATTCAAGGGTGAATAGGTTTGCCGGGCTACTGGACCGCCCGCACCGCCGTGACTTCCGGGATGTAATGCTTGAGCATGTTCTCGATGCCCATGCGCAGAGTCGCCGTCGAACTCGGGCAGCCGGAGCAGGCGCCCTGCATATGCAGGAAGACGACGCCCTGCTCGAAGCCGCGGAAGACGATATCGCCGCCGTCCTGGGCCACCGCCGGGCGCACGCGCGTGTTAATCAGTTCCTTGATCTGGGAGACGATCTCCGTGTCTTCGCCTTCGGTTTCACCGGTCGATTCGGCGCCTTCAAGCACCACCGGCCGGTTGGCGGTGAAATGCTCCATGATGATGCCCAGTACGGCGGGCTTCAGCAGGTACCATTCCTTTGCGTCGAGCTTGGTGACGCTGATGAAATCGCTGCCCAGGAAGACCCCGTTGACGCCCTCGACCTGAAACAGCCGTTCGGCCAGGGGCGAGCGCTTGGCGGCCTCGGCATCGGGCATGTGCAGGGTACCCTCGGCCATCACTTCGCGGCC
Source organism: uncultured Alphaproteobacteria bacterium (assembly GCA_963851215.1). Classification (GTDB taxonomy): domain Bacteria; phylum Pseudomonadota; class Alphaproteobacteria; order Dongiales; family Dongiaceae; genus DATKFM01. The sequence goes on along the minus strand of CAWKOG010000014.1, from coordinate 255,272 downwards.
CGGAATGAATTTCAGGGTCTGGGGATTTGGGGTCTCTTCCGTCTGGATGAACATGGCAGCAGCCCTTTCGCGCGCCCACCCGGCGCCTTACATGAGATTGTGAGTGGAACATGGTGCAATCCGCGCCTATCTTCAACGTCAAGCTTTATCGTTTTGTTACATAAGGACGATTCGAAACGCCATGGGCAGACCCCCACAGGCCGTCACGGCCCCGCCGGCGCCGGTCATCGATTGCGCCGACCCGCTGGTGGACTGGCTGCTGACCGAGGCCCCCGCCGTGCCATCGACCGACATGATGATCGGCGAACTGGGCGCCCGGCTGAACAAGGCCGGATTGCCGATCGCGCGCATCCAGGTCGGCACCCGTACGCTCCATCCCCAGCTCTTCGCCATCGGCTATCTCTGGTACCGCGGTCAGGCCGCCGCCCAGGAAATCCAGCGCGGCCATGATATCGTCACCAGCGCGGTGTACCTGGACAGTCCGATCAAGGTGATCCATGACGGCGCACCGGAAATCCGCCGGCGGCTCGAGGGACCGGAGGCGGTGCTGGATTTCCCGATCATGCGCGATCTGCAGCAGGAGGGCATGACCGACGTGCTGCTGCTGCCGCTGCGCTCCTCCGGCAAGCGGCCCAACAGCTTCAGCGTTTCCACCGACCGGCCCGGCGGTTTCACCGAACGGGACGTGACGGTGATCCGGCGCCTGATGCCGGTGCTGTCTCTGGTGCTCGACATCAAGCAGACCAAGCGAACCGCCGGCATGCTGCTGGAGGTCTATCTCGGCCGCAATGCCGGCCGCCGCGTGCTGGAAGGGCGGATCAAGCGGGGCGATGTGGACAGCATCGCCGCAGCGCTCTGGTACTGCGACCTCCGCAGCTTCACCGCCATCACCGAAGGCATGTCGCCGCAGGACGTGGTGCTGCTGCTCAATGATTATTTCGATTGCATGAGCGGCCCGGTGCATCGCCACGAGGGCGAGGTGCTGAAGTTCATCGGCGACGGTTTCCTGGCGATCTTCCCGATCAAGGACGATCTGGACCGGGACCGCGCCTGCAACACCGCGCTCAAGGCGGCGCTGGAATCCCTTGCGGCGCTCAAAGAACTCAATGCCAGCCGACAGGCTTCCGGCAAGCCGCTTCTCGAAGTGGGCATCGCACTGCATATCGGCAGCGTCATGTATGGCAATGTTGGCGCAGCCGAGCGGCTGGATTTCACCATCACCGGGCCGGCGGTGAATCTGGTGTCGCGGATCGAAAACCTGTGCCGCGACTTGCATTATCCGCTGCTGACCTCGGCGCCGTTCGCCTCGCCCTGCGGCTCCACGCTGCGTTCCATCGGCCTGCACCGGCTGCGCGGCGTGGCGGCGCCGCAGGAGATCTACACGCTGCCGGAGCTGGCGGAACGTCAGCTCGATGCCGTGAACGCGTAACGTCACAAAGGGATTTCGACATGCAAACCGGTCTTCCACGGCTGGCTACCGTTGCATTGCTTGCGGCCTCGCTTTGCGTCCCGCCGCAGCTTGGCCGCGCCGACGACAGCGTTGCCGGTCTCTATATCGTCAAGGGCACCAGTCAGGGCGGCAGGGCCTATGAAGGCGTCGCCCAGATCAGTGCCGCCGGCAAGACCTACGAGATTCTTTGGCAGATCGGCAAGGACACCTACAGGGGACGGGGCTTGGCCTATGGCAAAGGGCTGGCCTTCGCCTTTGTCGGGGCCGGCTTCACCAATGCCAATATCGTGCTCTATGAGCAGGCCGGGGCCGGCATCTGGTGCGGCGTCTGGACCAGCGACAATCCGGACCAGGTGGGCCAGGAGGCGCTGATCCTGAAGCGCGACGGCGCAGCCGCCCCCGATGTGGACTGCCGGGAGATCACGGCCTCACGCAATGGCGTCGATGTCCTCCAGCGACAGGTTGCCTGGGACCAGGGTGATGGGGACCCGCAGCTTGCCGACGAACTTGGTGGTGAGCGCTGAAACCAGGGGTCCCGGCCCCTTGGCGCCGGTGGCCGCCCCCAGCACCAGGATGGAGATCGAGGGCTCCTCGTCGATCAGCTTCAATAGCTCGTCGCGCCGGTTGCCTTCGCGGATGCAGAGGATCGGCATGGCGTTCGAGGTCTTCTGCACGTCGGCGGCGACTTTCTGCAGGATCTGCTCCGCCGCCATTCGCGCCTCCTCCCGCATCAATTCGTTGACCCCCATCCATTGCTGCGCCTCCGCGGGCTCTACCACCGCCAGCAGCGCCACCCGGCCGCCGGTCTTGCGGGCGCGGATGCAGGCATAGCGCAGCGCCACCTTCAATTCCGCCGATTCATCGACCACGACCAGGAAGATGCGGTTGATCGCCTTGTCGGCGTCAGGTGCTTCAGTCATGACGGTTATAGCCTCCGGAACAGAAGGTGGGCGGCCCAGCCCGACAGCAGCGACAGGATGATCGCAATCAGGCCATAGGCGGGGGCCTGCTCATGGGCCCACAGGGTGACGTCGGCGACCCGCCCTTCCTGGCTGAGCGGCAGAGCGATGCTCTGCGCCTTGGCGATCGCGCCGTCGCGGACCAGGATCGTCTCGATGCGGTAGGAGCCGACAGCCGCGCTGGCGGGGAAGAAGAAATTGGCGCGGAACAGCCGCGGCGCGCTGCCCACCAGCTTCACGCTGCCGGGTTCGCGGCTGTAGAGGCCGGCCGCCTGGCGCCGTTCCACCAGGGCCTGGCGAAAGAGATCGGCGTCTTCGTCGCCGTCGGCGCTGATCAGCTGCAGCGTCTCGATGCCGATCTGCCGCTGCTTCAGGGTCTCTTCGCTGAGGATCTCGTTCAGCGGCCGGCTGCTGGCCACCGCATAATAGGCAGGCACGTCATCGAACTCGACTTCGTCGCGATTGATCCAGATGCCGGCGAAGCGGCGCTTGCGGCGCACGCTGACGCTGTCGGTCGGCCCGCGCACCACCACGATCACGTCGCCGGGCCCGTCGACGACGCCGAAGACGATGACAGGGGCGCCGGTGAAATCGGAGGTGATCTGGATCCGGTGCGGCGACCAGTCGAACAGCAACTCCTGCGCCGGAGCCGGCCCCGGCAAGACCGACCAGGACCAGGGCCCAGGCCGGCAGCGCCATTCCGCAACGGTGCCAGAAGCGGCGCATCGGCAGTCACTTCTCCACCACGATGCTGTAGACATCCTCAGGCGTCGCCACCAGCTCGAAGGCCAGCCGCGCGCCCAGGGCCAGGATCAGCACCGCCAGCAGGATGCGGAGCTGTTCGGCCGGCACCCGGTTGCTCATGCGGCCGCCGAGCTGGGCGCCGATGACGCCGCCGACGATCAGCAGCAGCGCCAGCACGATATCCACGGTGTGGTTCTGCACCGCCTGCAGAAAGGTGACGTTGGCGGTGACGAAGATGATCTGGAACAGCGAGGTGCCGGCCACCGCTCGGGTCGGCATGCCCAGGAGATAGATCATCGCCGGCACCATGACGAAGCCGCCGCCCACGCCCATGATCGCCACCAGGATGCCAACGATGAAGCCGATGGCCATGGGCAGCAGCGCGCTGATATAGAGCCGCGACTGGCGGAAGCGCATCTTGAACGGCAGGCCATGCACCCAGGTATGCTGATGCAGCTTGCGCAGCGGCGCGGTCAAGCTGCGCCGGCGCAGGAAGGCGCGGGTGGCCTCCACCAGCATCAGCACGCCGATGATGCTCAACAGCACGACATAAGACAGGGTGATCACCAGGTCGATCTGGCCGATCTGCTTCAGCACGGTGAAGAGCAAGACGCCGAAGCTCGAGCCCAGGAAGCCGCCGACCAGCAGCACCAGCCCCATCTTGAAGTCCACGTTGCCGCGGCTCCAATGGGCCAGCACGCCGGAGACCGAGGAGGCGACGATCTGGCTGGCCGAGGTGCCGACCACCACCGCCGGAGGCACGCCAGCGAAGATCAGCAGCGGCGTCATCAGGAAGCCGCCACCCACGCCGAACAGGCCGGAGAGGAATCCAACCGCCGCGCCCATGGTGAGTAGCAGGAGGATGTTGACCGAAACTTCGGCGATCGGCAGGTAGATCTGCATGAAACCGGGCGCTTGGGCAGGCGGACGCTATGCCCTGAACTTACACGCCGACCGCTAGGCTTGAAAGTGTATCCCGCCGGGCCGGAGTCGAATCCGCACCTATTTCAGCAGGATATCGCTGATCTCGCCCAATTGCGTGCGGGCGCGCAGCAGGAACAGGCCCTGGCCCGAGAGATGGCTGGGGAAAATGGCGCTGTCGGGGGCGCCGTTGACCACGACCCAGGGCTGCAGCTGCGCGGCCAGCTCGAGGCTGTCGATCATCTGCTTCCAGGCCGTCGTCAAGTTGCGTTCCTTGATGACGGACTCGAAATCCACGCCGAGTTCCCGCAAGATCAGGGAATAGGCGTAGAGCTCGCCCTTGGTCTCGTAGAACACGTTGTCGGCGCCAAAATCGATGAACTTCAGAGAGCCGTTCTGCACTTGCTGTTCGAGGATGGACGACACCGAGCCCAGGTCCTTGGCGATACGATCCAGGGTGAATTGCAGATTGTCGGCCCGCCGCTCGAACACAGCCTGGCCGGCAGCAAGCCGCCGGTTGTAATTGAGCAGGTTGTCGCGTGCCGATCTATATATGCGCTCCGACGAGCTCGTCACCCCGACGACGGACTGACGAAAATCCACCACCCAGATATCGGGCCTGTAGTTCAGGCTGCTGCGCGCCGCCTCCAGATCGGGATCCGCCGTGGTCAATCCACGCACCCGGCTGACCTGATCGGTCATCTCCTGGGCGAAGCGGCGCAAGGCCGTGATGATGCCGATCTGATAGTTGGGCATGTTGTCGAGAACGGCGCCCGGCAGGAACCAGGGATCATTGGCCGGCCATTCATGTTGATTAACTTCGCGGTCGATCAGCGCCGCCGCCATGGCGATGCTGCGGCTGGCGCCGGGCGCGACATCGCCGGGACCGAAATTGGGATCGTCGTCGATCTGATATATCCAGAGCGCGCCCACCGGGTAATAGACCACCAGGAGGAAGACGATAATCACGCCCAGCCACTTCAGAGTCCGCCGCCAGCCGGCGCCGCCGAGGCGCGGCAGCCAGCGCCGCTGTTTCGGCGGGTTCTGGATCAGGAAGTCATCGTCGGCCATTGCGTCGACCCTTGCCAGATGTCCGTCCGGGCCTTCCGGCCAGCGGACGGGTGTAAGTGCGGCACCGCAATAGGTGGCCCCGACGGGCTGAAACTGCAAGCATTCCCAGCGGCAGCAGCCAGAGACGCAGGCGGTAAGCGGCTATTTACCGGCGCCGGCAAATAGCGCGAGTACGTCGCCTTCCAGCCGGAAATACACCTTGCTTTCGACCCGGGGCACGCCGAGCCGGTCGTAGAATTCGATCGCCCGCGGGTTGCTTGTCTCCGCCGTCCAATCGACCCGCGAGCAGCGCCGCTCCAGCGCCAGGGCGGCCAGACGCCGGATGATCGCCGTGCCTAAGCCGCGATTGCGAAAACCGTCGCGGACGAAGATATCCTTCACTTGAATTTGCCCGCCGAGATTTGGTGCGGGATAAAGCTGCCCAAAGCTGGTCATCGCCGCCATCGCACCATCGCATTCGGCCAGCAGGATCTCGCAGCGCGCGAGCGCGGGAATCACATCCCGGTCGACATGGGCGGCGACGAGGTCCCGCGATGGCGCATTGTGGCCCTCATAGTGGACCTCGGCTTCGTGGAAGAGCTGCTGGAGGACCAGCCGGTCATCGGGCGTTGCAAATCGAAAGCTGATCGCGCCGCCGCTCACGTCTATCTCACGGCCGCAGGAAGCCGACGATGTCCTCGACCTCGCGCATGATCGGCCCTGAGATCGCCCGCGCCCGCTCGGCGCCGTCGCGCAAGATGCCGTCGATCTCCGTTTTGTCGCTCATCAGCCGCTTCATCTCATGGCCGAGCCTGCCGATGGTGGCGACGGAGAGGTCGCTCAGCACCTGCTTGAAGAACGAGAACTCCTTGCCCTCGAATTCCGTCAGCACATCCTTCAGCGGCTTGTCAGCCAGTGCTGCATAGATGCCCAGGAGGTTGAACGCCTCCGGCCGCTCCGCCTCGCGCGCGGCGATGACGCGGTCCTTGTCGTCGAGCGCATCGGGGCCGGGCAGGGGATGGGGATCGGTCTTCGCCTTGCGGATCTTCAGCGCCACCGCCTCGGCATCGTCGGTCATGTTGATGCGGCTGTAGTCGGAGGGATCGGACTTGCTCATCTTCTTGGTGCCGTCGCGCAGCGACATCACCCGTGTCGCCGTGCCGAATATCTGCGGCTCCGGCAGCGGGAAGAAATTCACGCCGAAGTCGTTGTTGAATTTCTGCGCGATGTCCCGCGCCAGTTCCAGATGCTGCTTCTGATCCTCGCCCACGGGCACATGTGTCGCCTTGTAGGCGAGGATGTCTGCCGCCATCAGGTTCGGATAGGCGTAGAGACCGACGGACGCGTTCTCGCGATCCTTGCCCGCCTTCTCCTTGAACTGGGTCATGCGGTTGAGCCAGCCGAGCCGCGCCACGCAATTGAAGATCCAGGCGAGCTGCGCATGGGCCGGCGACTGGCTCTGGTTGAAGACGATATGCTTGCGCGCATCGACGCCGGCGGCGACGAAGCCCGCGGCGATTTCCCGCGTTTGCTGCTGCAGCAGCTTCGGATCCTGCCAGACGGTGATGGCGTGCATATCGACGACGCAATAGATGCAGTCGAACTGGTCCTGCAGCTTGACCCAGTTCTTGATCGCGCCGAGATAGTTGCCGAGATGGAGATTATGCGTGGGCTGAACGCCCGAGAAGATGCGCTTGGACGGCGTGCTCATCGGAAGGTGTGGACCCCTCTATCTATCTGTAAGTAGGACGGAGAGTGGAACGCTCCGCCTGAAGGCGCGCGGTTTATCGCCGACCGGTTACCCGCGGTCAACTGGCCAATGTTCGCGTTTCTTTCCAGCCGTGCAATTTCCGTGATCGCGCCGGTGCGGTGAAACATGATGAATAAATTTCAATTGACGCCAGCGCGCCGCCTTTGCTAGCGTTTCCCATGCGCCGATTTGAGCATTCAGCTTGCGGGCGCTTAACAAATGCAGCTAAAGCGAGGCCACCCGCCGGCCCTTGCTGTGCGGGTTTCGTTTTAGGTGCGGCAATCGAAGAGGAGATTTCGATGATGTCGCCTACGCCTGACATGATCGTTCGAACGGATCGACCCTGATCTGAATCGGACATTGCCGGCAATCGGGCAGCGTTGCTGTCACCGCCGGACCGTAAATCCTGAAATGACTGGCCAACGAAGTTGGAGGTTTCTCCATGCGTCTCTCTAAGCTTATTCGAATTCCCGGTGTCCTGCTGGCTGGGGCGATTGCCTTGTCGTCGCTGCCGGCCAATGCCGAAGACATCACGCTGCTGAACGTTTCCTACGACCCCACGCGCGAGTTCTATAAGGAGTTCAACGACGCCTTCGCCAAGGAGTGGTTGGCGAAGACCGGCGACAACGTCACCGTGAACATGTCCCATGGCGGTTCCGGCAAGCAGGCGCGCGCCGTGATCGATGGGCTGGAGGCCGACGTGGTCACGCTGGCGCTGGCCTATGACATCGACGCCATCGTCAAGCAGAGCGAACTGATTTCACCGGAATGGGCGACCAAGCTGGGAGATAACAGCGCGCCCTACACCTCGACCATCGTGTTCCTGGTGCGCAAGGGCAATCCCAAGGGCATCAAGGACTGGGCCGACCTGGTGAAGCCTGATGTGCAGGTGATCACGCCGAACCCGAAGACCTCGGGCGGCGCGCGCTGGAACTATCTGGCGGCCTGGGGCTATGTGCTGAAGAACGGCGGCGATGCGCAGAAGGCGCGGGATTTTGTCGCCGAATTGTTCAAGCATGTGCCCGTGCTCGACACCGGCGCCCGCGGCTCGACCACCACCTTCGTGCAGCGGGGCATCGGCGACGTTCTCCTGGCCTGGGAGAACGAAGCACATCTGGCCATCAACGAGCTCGGGCCGGATCAGCTTGAGATCGTCGTGCCGACGATCAGCATTCTGGCGGAACCCTCGATCGCGGTCGTCGACAAGGTCGTCGACGAGCATGGCACTCGCGCGGTGGCAGAAGCCTATCTGCAGTATCTCTACTCGCCCGCCGGGCAGGAGATCGCGGCGAAGAATTTCTATCGTCCGCGCCTGGCCGAGGTGGCGCAGAAATATGCCAGCCAATTCCCGAACCTGCCGCTGTTCACGGTGGATGAGCTGTTCGGCGGCTGGAAGACCGCGCAGGCGGAGCATTTCGCCGATGGCGGCGTGTTCGATCAGATATACACGCAGCCTAGTCAGTAATCTTTCGTCGTACTCGTGACTGCCTTCTCCCTGAAGCGGCCGAGCGTCCTCCCCGGTTTTGGGCTGACGCTCGGCTATTCTTTGATCTATCTCGGCGTCATCGTGCTGTTGCCGCTGGCCGGGCTGGTGCTGCGGCCGGTGGAACTCGGCTGGGATGGATTCTTGAAGGCGGTGCTGGAGCCGCGGGTGCTGGCGGCACTGCGGCTCAGCTTCGGCGCCGCCCTGATCGCCGCCATCGTCAATGCCTTCTTCGGACTCATCATCGCCTGGATGCTGGTGCGCTACCGCTTTCCCGGCCGGCGCATCGTGGACGCTCTAGTGGACCTGCCCTTCGCGCTGCCGACCGCCGTCGCCGGCATCGCGCTGACGGCGATCTGCGCCCCCAACGGCTGGATCGGCGCGCTGCTGGCGCCCCTGGGCATCAAGATCGCCTTCACGCCGCTGGGCGTGGTCATCGCGCTGATCTTCATCGGCCTGCCTTTCGTCGTGCGCACGGTGCAGCCGATCCTGCTGGATCTGGAGCTGGAAGTGGAAGAGGCGTCTTTCACCCTCGGCGCCTCGCGCTTTCAGACGCTGGCGCGGATCATCCTGCCGGTGATCCTGCCGGCGCTGCTCACCGGCTTTGCCCTCGCCTTCGCCCGCGCGGTCGGCGAATACGGCTCGATCATCTTCATCGCCGGCAACATGCCGATGGTGTCGGAGATCGCGCCGCTGCTGATCGTCATCAAGCTGGAGCAGTTCGACTATGCGGGCGCGGCGGCGATCGGCGTCGTCATGCTCGCCGCCTCCTTCGTCATGCTGCTGGTGATCAATCTCGCCCAGCGCTGGTCCCGCCGGTGGGCGGGCTGATGCTATCGGCAACCGTGGGGGGCCAACCATGACTTCAGCAGCAGGACCCAGGATCGCGATCATCGGCGCCGGTTTCAGCGGCTCGCTGCTGGCGGTGCAGTTGCTCAAGCGCGCCCTGCCCAACGGCCGCATCTATCTGATCGAGAAGAACGCCCAGTTCGGCGGCGGCCTCGCCTATTCCACCGGCAACGCCAACCATCTGCTGAATGTGCGCGCCAGCCGCATGAGCGCCTTCGTCGACGAGCCCGATCATTTCGTGAACTGGCTCAAGCGGCGCGACAACAGCGCCAACGCCTCCGCCGCGGCCGGCACGGTCGATACCTTCGTGCCGCGCCAGCTCTATGGCGCCTATATCCAGGATCTGCTGGGCAACGAGATCTGGCAGACCGGCCGCGGCCGCAACCTGCATCTGATCCCCGACGAGGCCACGGCGATCGAAACGGTTCCCGACGGGCTGGTTGTGGAGGTCGGCACCGGCCGCCGCTATGAAGTCGACGGGGCCGTGCTGGCGGTCGGGAACTTTCCGAACAAGAACGCCACGGCACATTATATCGGCAATCCCTGGGATGCCCGGGCGACGGCGGATCTGGACCCGCAGGCGCCGGTGCTGCTGATCGGCACCGGTCTGACCATGGTGGACAGTGTCATCTCCCTGCTCGATGCCGGCCATCGCGGCCGCATCTATGCCCTGTCCCGCCGCGGCCTGCTGCCGCGCCGCCATGGCGAAGCGACGGCCCATGGCTCTGCTTGGCTGTCCGATGCGGATCTCGGCTCTGTCACCGACATCTTGCGGGCCGTGCGCCGGCAAGTGCGGACAGCAAATCATGAAGCGGTCTGGCGCTCGGTGGTGGATGCGCTCCGCCCCTACACGCAACAGCTTTGGCAAGGCCTGTCGCCGGAAGAGCGCCGCCGCTTCCTGCGCCATCTCCGGCCCTGGTGGGATGTTCATCGCCACCGCATGGCGCCCGCGGTCGCCGATGTCATCGAACGCACGGTGCAGAGCGGACAGTTGACGCTGCTCGCGGGACGCCTGCAGCAGATGACCGCAACTACTGAAGGCGTCGAGGTCGCGCTGCTGCGGCGCGGACTGGAGTCGGCCGAGCATTTGCGCGTCGCCCGGGTCATCGATTGTTCAGGTCCGCAATGCGATTACGGAGACATCGCCAATCCCCTGGTGCGCAACCTGCTGGACCAGGGGCTGGCCCGGCCGGATCCGCTGCGCCTCGGCCTCGATGTCACCCTGGACTCTGCTGTCATCGATCGCGACGGCAATCCATCGCCGCGGCTCTTTGCCCTGGGGCCCGTTACCCGGGGCATCTTCTGGGAAATCACCAGCGTGCCCGATATCCGCGAGCAATGCTGGAAGGTCGCCGCGCAGCTCGGCCTGCGGCTGACCGTGCCGCAGCTGGCCCGCGCCTAGGACAGACCATGACCGTCATGGAAGCCCATGTTGCGGAACTGCAATCGGCCGGCGGCAAGGAGCCGCCGGGCAAATCCGCGCGCTCTTCGGCGGTCACGGAGCCCTTCTCCATCCGGCTGCTCGTTGTTCTCATCGGCCTGACCTTCATCGGCCTGTTTCTGATCCTGCCGCTCGTCGCCGTGTTCGTCATGGCGCTGGAGAAAGGCGTCGGGGCCTATCTCGCTGCCATCACCGAGGCCGATGCGCTCTCGGCGATCCGGCTGACCCTCACCGTCGCCGCCATCGCGGTTCCGCTCAATCTGGTCTTCGGCATCGCCGCGGCCTGGGCCATCGCCAAGTTCGAGTTCGCCGGCAAGAGCCTGCTGACCACCCTGATCGATCTGCCCTTCTCGGTTTCGCCTGTCGTGTCCGGCCTGATCTATGTGCTGCTGTTCGGCGCCCATGGCTGGTTCGGGCCCTGGCTCAAGGCCCATGACATCCACATCATCTTCACCGTTTCCGGCCTGGTGCTGGCGACCATCTTCGTCACCTTCCCCTTCATCGCCCGCGAACTGATCCCGCTGATGCAGGAGCAGGGCACGGAGGACGAGGAGGCGGCGCTGGTGCTGGGCGCCAGCGGCTGGCAGACCTTCACCCGCGTGACCCTGCCCAACATCAAATGGGGCCTGCTTTATGGCGTGCTGCTCTGCAACGCCCGGGCGATGGGCGAATTCGGCGCGGTATCGGTGGTTTCCGGCCATATCCGCGGCCTCACCAATACCATGCCGCTGCATGTGGAGATTCTCTATAATGAGTACGACTTTGTCGGCGCCTTTGCCGTCGCGTCGCTGCTGGCCCTGCTGGCGCTGGTGACGCTGGTCGGCAAGAGCCTGCTGGAATGGCGCTTCGGCCGCGAACTCGCGGCGGGCCGTCATTGAGCGGACGAATGGGAACCCGGACCATGGCCTTCACGGTCGACAACAGACGGATTTCCCTGGCGCCGACATCGGCCGCCGGCAATGCATGGAACAACGAAGAGAGGTCGGAGCACAGTATGGCGATCGAGTTGACGGGGATCGTCAAGAAGTTCGGCAATTTCACCGCCCTGGATGGCGTGTCCCTGGCGGCGCGGGACGGCGAGTTCCTGGCGCTGCTCGGCCCCTCGGGATCGGGCAAGACCACGCTGCTGCGCATCCTCGCCGGCTTGGATTGGCCGGATTCCGGAACGCTGAAACTCCATTCCCAGCGGGTGGACGCCATCCAGCCCGAGCGACCGCAATGTCGGGCTGGTGTTCCAGCACTATGCGCTGTTCCGCCACATGACGGTGTTCGACAACGTCGCCTTCGGGCTCAGCGTCAAGCGCGGTCCGGAACGCATGTCAAAGAGCGAGATCCGCGAGCGTGTGCTGCGCCTGCTGCAGCTGGTGCAGCTCGGCAATCTGCAGGACCGCTATCCGGCGCAGCTCTCCGGCGGCCAGCGGCAGCGCGTGGCGCTGGCCCGGGCGCTGGCAGTGGAACCCAAGCTGCTGCTGCTGGACGAGCCGTTCGGCGCGCTGGACGCCAAGGTGCGCAAGGAGCTGCGCCGCTGGCTGCGCGGACTGCATGACAGCATGGGCCTGACCAGCATCTTCGTCACCCACGACCAGGAAGAGGCGCTGGAGCTCGCCGACCGCGTGGTGGTCATGAGCCAGGGCAAGATCGAGCAGATCGGCACGCCGGCGGAGATCTATGACCATCCGGCGTCGCCCTTCGTCTATCAGTTCATCGGCAATTCCAACCGCTTCGAATGCGAAGTCGCGCGCGGGCAGGTATTCATCAGCGGTCAGTCCTTCGGCGGCACGGGGGATGTCTATCCCGACGGCCCGGCGCTGGCCTTCGTGCGGCCCCACGATCTGGAGATCCGCGCCGCCGGCAGCGGCTTCGGCATTCCCGCCACCGTGCGCCAGGTATTCACCGCCGGCAATCTGCTGCGGGTCGAGCTCGACGTGCAGGACGGCAAGCACATCGTCGAGGTGGAGCTGGACCGTTCCCGCAACATCGGCGATCTGAGCAGCGGCCGCGATGTGCTGCTGATGCCCCAGCGCATCAAGCTGTTCCCCCGTTCCGGTGCGGAGATCCCCGCGGCGGCGCCGATCCGGCGGCTGACCCAGGCGGGCTAGCTGAGAACAGAAAGTTTCACCACAAAGTCACAAAGATCACGAAGCGGTTGGTAACTGAACGCGGCCGTAGGCCGCTACCAATCGAAGGCAAGTGAATTTATTGCGGCGGACCGCTGTCGTACTCGATCCCTTCGTGATCTTTGTGACTTTGTGGTGAACCCTCGCCTACCCGCGGCCGAGGGCGCGTTTCAGGTCCTTGAAGTTCACCGCGCCGACAAGGAAACCGACGCCGAAGAAGACCGCGACGCCGACGATGATCAGCGCCGCCAGAGCCGATGCCTTGATCAGGAATGAGGCCGCCAGCGCATCCTGCAGACCATACTGTCCCGCCAGCAGGACGGCGCCCATCGCCAGGCTGGCCAGGGCGATGCGCGGCGCGCTCCGGCGCAGCTTGCCGTCGATCACCAGATTGCCCTGCCGGTGCAGCTTGTGGCCGAGCATGAGGATGTTCAGCCAGGAGGCGATCACCGTCGCCAGCGCGATGCCCGCATAGCCCATGACGAAGAACAGCGCCACGCTGAGGATCGTGTTCACGATCATGCTGATGATGGCGTAGCGGAACGGCGTTGCCGTGTCCTCCCGCGCATAGAAGCCGGGCGTCAGCGCCTTGACCATGACGAAAGCCGGCAAGCCGGCGCTGTAGATCGCCAGCGCTAGGGCCGTCGCGGCGCTGTCGGCGGCGGTGAAGGCGCCGCGCTGGAACAGCACGTCCATGACCGGCAGCGGGATCGCCATCAGCGCCACTGCCGAGGGCAAGGTCAGCAGCAACACATACTCGATGCCGCGGTTGAACGAGGCCATGGCATCGCCGTCGCGCCCGGCGCGCAGATGCCGCGACAGTTCCGGCAGCAGCACGACACCGGCCGCCGAGCCGAACACCGCCAGCGGAAACTGGTAGATGCGGTCGGCATAGGTGAGATAGGACACGGCGGCGTCCTGCCACGACGCGATCTGCGTGCCGATCACCAGATTGATCTGCATGACGCCGGAGCCGATGATGCCGGGCACCATCAGCTTCAGCAGCTTTTTCACATCGGGCGTCAATCGCGGCCGCGGGAAGCGGAGCGTCATGCCGGCCTTCTGGCAGGCGATCACCATCCACAGGAACTGCGCCACGCCCGCCACCGTCATCGCCCAGGCCAGCACGTGGGCCGGCATGCCGACGAACGGCTCGACGAACAGCAGCGCCAGGATCATCACCACATTCAGCAGGATCGGCGCCGCCGCCGCGTGCATGTACTGATGCAGCGAATTCAGGATTCCGCCCTGCAGCGCCGTCAGCGACATGAACAGCAGATAGGGGAAGGTGATCTGGGTCAGCAGCACGCTGAGGGCGAACTTCTCGGGATTGTCGGCATAGCCGCCGGCCAGAAGATACATCAGCCAGGGCATACCCGCCTGGGCCGCGAAGGTGAAGATCAGCAGCGCCGTGGTCATGACCGCGGCCACCTGCTCGGCAAACCGGCGCGCCGATTCCTGCCCTTCGCCCTCCAGCCGCCGGGCGAACTGGGGCACGAAGGAGGCGTTGAAGGCGCCTTCGGCGAACAGGCTGCGGAACAGGTTGGGAAAGCGCTGGGAGACGAAGAACGCGTCGGCGGCGTTGCCGGTGCCGATCGCCTGGGCGATCAGCACGTCCCGGATGAAGCCCAGCACGCGGCTGGCCATTGTCCAGCCGCCGACTGTGGCGATGTTTCGCAGCAGAGCCATGGGCTCAGGCTGCGGAGTATTGTGGCGGGAATGCGGTCAAGCGCGGCCCGGAGAGTGACGATGGGATCAGCGTGCCCTTCTAGCCGTCCCGGCCGCGATTGTCATGGGGCATCATGGCAAGGCATGGCCGGCGCCGAGCCCCTCGGCGCCGGCCATGGGATTCTGATTAGCTGCCGAAGGACTGCATGATGTTCGTACGCTCCTCCGGCGGCAGCGGGATGAGGCCAAGCTGCTGCAGATAGCCATCGGGCGCATGCGCGCCGTCGCTGAGCATCTCCAGCACCAGTTCGCGGAGCCCCGGCACGTCGCTCATATTGCCGGTCTTGACCACCATGTACTGGCTGCGCGCCAGAGGGTAGCTGCCGTCGACGATCGTCGACTCGTTCGGCGCAACGCCATCGAGCATCGCGGTGCCGACTTCATCGCCAAAACGATGCACCAGCCCGTAGGCCGAAATCGCGATGACATCCTCACTGCCTTCCACCAGCGCCTCGACGGTCTCGCGGCTCTTGGAGAATTCGGTCAGAACCCCATCTGCGCGGAGCGTGCCGCAGGCGGACTCCTGCTCGGCTTCCGCCAGAGCGCCGACAACCGCGTCCGCCATGCAGGGCTTGGCCGCATAGTCGGCCGCCATCTGGCGCGGGTTGTTGCCTTCCGGGCCGACATAGAAATGGATCGGAGTCGCCGGCAGCGACGGATCGATCTCGTTCCACATCTTGTACGGATTTGCGACCATGGCGCCGTTGACCGGAACCTGCGCCGCCATCGCCAGCCACAGATGCTGTGCGGTCAGGTTCATCGGCTGAGCCTTGGCGTGGGATGCCTTGCGGACCAGCGCAACGCCGTCATAACCGAACTTGATTTCCATGAGATCCGCAACGCCGTTGGCCTTGCAGGCTTCGATCTCCGCGCTCTTCAGTTTGCGCGACATGCCCGCGACGTCAGGATACTGGACGCCGACACCGCCGCAGAAGGCCTTGAGACGCCGGTCTGCCGTCGATACTTCGACAAGCTTCGGCTCGGGAACCCCGGATTTCACAAGCTGCTCGCTGGCGGCTTCGAAGTAAGCGATCGACGACGAACTGGCGACGACGCGAACCTGTTCGCGCGCCAACGCATCGGCTGAAAATATTCCGGAGGCGGCCACGACAGCCGCGACGCATAAGCCAACGCCCTGAAATCTCATGGTAATCTCCTTGAATCCCCAAGGCGGGCGACGACCCTGTGGCGCCACTCTGCCCAATTAACGGGCAAACATAGGATTTGCTTACTAAGAAGCCATTAAGCGCAGGAGTTGCAGATGTTGGCCACTGGCACACTATTGGGCTGCTGTTGCGCTGTCCTCTTCCGCGGTTGCGACAGCGGCTGGACTCTCGGGCTCAAGCACCTGCATCAGCCCGGCGCGGATGGATTTGAGACGCGTCTCGCTTTCCACTTTCAGTCCGTACTGGTCCTTTACATAGAAGACGTCGACGGCGCGCTGGCCGAAGGTGGAGATCTTGGCGGATGAGATCTGCAGATTGAGATCGCTGAGGCAGCGGGTGAGGCGATAGAGCAGGCCGGGACGGTCGCGGCCATTGACCTCGATCACCGTATGGTTGGCGCTGAGCTTGCTGTCGATCAGCACGCGCGGCGCCACCGGGAAATGGGCATAGCGGCTGGGCAACAGGCGATCCCGCTGCTCCAGATCGGGCAAGGGCCGGCCCGCCAGTGTCTGCTCCACGCTGGCGGAAAGCCGCGCCAGCCGGTCGGGCCGGGCGAAGGGGCCGCCATCGGCATCCTGCACCCAGAAGGTGTCCAGCGCCTTGTGGTTGGCCAGGGTGAAGATGCGGGCATCCACGATGTTGCCGCCGCAGGCGGCGATGGCGCCGGCAAGATCGGCGAACAACCCGTGGCGGTCGGCGGTGTAGATCGTCACCTCCGTCACCGCGCGCCACTGGTCGATGCGCGTCTCCAGGCTGAGGTCCTGGGCGCTCATCTCCGCCCGCCGCACCTGGCGGGCATGGCGCGCATGGGCATTGTTGTCGAAGGAGAGCCAGTAGGACGGATGCCCGCGGTCTACATGGGTGGCGAAATCCTTCTCCGGCCAGTCGGGCAGTTCCGCGCGCAGCGCCGCGATCGCCGCCTGCACCCGCGCCTCGCGGCCCTTCGGTGATCATGCCGCCGGCGAGCTGTTCTTCCGTGCGGTAATAGAGTTCGCGCAACAGCTGCGCCTTCCAGCCGTTCCAGGTGCGCGGGCCGACGGCGCGGATATCGGCGACGGTCAGCACCAGCAGCAGCCGCAGCCGCTCGAGCGATTGCACCACGGCGGCGAAATCCAGCACGGTCTGGATGTCATCGATGTCGCGCTTGAAAGCGGTGTTGCTCATCAGCAGGTGATAGCGCACCAGCCAGGAGACGGTTTCGGTTTCCTCCGGCGTCAGCCCGAGCCGCGGGCCGAGCTGCAGCGCCACCTCGGCGCCCAGATCGGAATGGTCGCCATGCCTGCCCTTGGCGATGTCGTGCAGCAACACCGCCAGATACAGCACGCGGCGCGACAGCACCTTATGCACGACGTCCGACGCGATCGGCACCTCGTCCTTCAGCAGCCCCTGCTCGATGCGATGCAGGATGCCGATGGCGAAGATGGTGTGCTCGTCCACGGTGTAGTGGTGATACATGTCGTATTGCATCTGCGCCACGACGCGGCCGAAATCCGGCACGAAACGGCCGAACACGCCGGCCTCGTTGAGGCGCCGCAGCGTCGCCTCCGGATCCTTGCGCGAGGTCAGCATCTCCAGGAACAGCCGGTTCGCCTCGGGATCGGCGCGCAACTCCTTGCCGATCAGCCGCAGGTTCTGGGTCGCGTAGCGCATGGTCATGGGATGGATATCCATCTCATGACGCTGGGCCACTTCGAACAGCCGCAGCAGATCCACCGGCCGCTTCTGGAACGCCTCCGGCCCGGCGACCGAGAGCCGGTCGGAATCCACCGGGAAGCCTTCGATCTCCTGGCGGAACAGACGGAACCCCGGCAGCCGCAGCCGCGAGCGCCGCTGATGCTGCGCCTCCAATGCGGCGCAGAAGATGCGCGTGAGATCGCCGACGCTCTTGGCCACCAGGAAGTAGTGCTTCATCAGCCGCTCGACGCCCTGGATGGCGCCATGGTCGCGATAGCCCAGGCGGCGCGACACCTCGGGCTGCAGGTCGAAGGAGAGCCGCTCTTCCGCCCGTCCCGCGACGTAGTGCAGCATGAAGCGCACGGTCCAGATGAAGGCGCTGGCTTTTTCGAAGCGCACCACCTCGCGCTGGCGTGAAGACACCGCTTTCCGTCAGCTTGGCGATGTCATCGACCTGATAGAGATACTTGGCGATCCAGTAGAGCGCATGGAGATCCCGCAGGCCGCCTTTGCCTTCCTTGATGTTCGGCTCGGTCGCATAGCGGGAATTGCCCATGCGGGTGTGGCGCTCGTCGCGCTCGCTGAGCTTGGCCTCGACGAAGGCGACGCCGCTGCCGGCGACCAGCTCCTTGGCGAAGCGGCGGCGCAGCGTCTGCGCGAGTTCGCTGTCGCCGGTGAGATAGCGCATCTCCAGGATCGCCGTGCGGATGGTCATGTCGGCCTGGGCCTGGCGCAGGCATTCATCCACCGAGCGCGTCGACGGACCGACCTTCAGGCCCATGTCCCAGAGCATGTAGAGCATGTACTCGACCAGCTGCTCCACATGGGGCGTGTTCTTGTAGGGAATCAGAAACAGCAGATCGATGTCGGAAAAAGGCGCGAGCTCGCCGCGGCCATAGCCGCCGACCGCCAGCACCGACAGCCGTTCCGCCGATGTGGGATTATGCAGGGGATAGACCCGCACCGACGCCAGCTCATGCAGGGTGCGGATCAGCTGGTCCATCAGCAGGCTCAGGCCCTGGGCCGCGGCGCGGCCGTCATGGTCGGCCTCGAAGCGGCGGCGCACTTCCGCCCGGCCGTCGGCCAGCGCCTGCTTGAACAGCGCCAGCAGCGCCGGCCGCGCCGCCGTGCGATCGGGCTTATCGGCGAAAATCTGCTCGAGCCGGACCGCGAGATCGCGGCGGTCGATGATCGACCGGGGATCCTTAACGCCGTCCATGAAGCCGCCCGCTCAAATCCGCAGTCCTCGATATCAGTGTATTTGCTCGCGGGCCGAATTATCGCCGGAAAGGCCGCCCGGACCCAGCGGTTTTAGGCCATAGCCAGCGCGATGGCAGGGGACAAAGGGCGCTCCGGCCGATAGCATCGCCGCCATTATCAGCCCCGGCCCAACACCGGACCCAGAGATCGTGCCGAAATCCCCCGCAATCAAGCCGTCCGCTCCGGTTATCGTCATCGGCGGCGCCAATATGGATCTGAAATGCCGGATCGACGGCGCCCGCATCATGGCCACCTCGAACCCCGGCGCCATTACCTTCATGCCCGGCGGCGTCGGCCGCAATGTGGCGGAGACCCTGGCGCGGCTCGGCCTGCCAACCGCTCTCATTGCCGCCATCGGCCGGGACGGCATGGGGGACACGCTGATCATCGGGACCAAGGCCGCCGGCGTCGATATGACAATGATCCTGCGCGGGCGCTTTCCCACCGGCAGCTATGCCGCAACCTTGACCCGCGACGGCGAGCTGATGATCGCCGTGGCGGCGATGCAGGCGACGCAGCGGCTGACTCCGGCGGTGCTCAAGCGTCATCTGGCCAGGTTGCGCCGGGCGCGGCTGATCGTTGCCGATTGCAACCTGCCGCTGGACAGCCTGGATTGGCTCACGGGCTTTGCCGCCAAGGCTGGCGTGCCGCTGGCGATTGAGACCGTCTCCGTGCCGAAGGTGAAACGTCTGCGCCGGCTCCTGCAGATGCGCAGGCCGGTCTTCGCGCTGTTCAGCAATCGCGCGGAAATTGCGGCGATCGCCGGAAAGAATGCGAACAGCCGGCAAGGTCTGGCCAGCAGCGCGAGGTGGCTGCATGATCGCGGCGTGCGGCATGTGGCCATCAATCTGGGCAGCAAGGGCATGTATCTGTCGGCAGCGAATGAAAAGCGTGGCGCCGTGGCGCCAAGCCGCCGGGCGACGATCCGCGACGTCACCGGCGCGGGTGATGGCGCGGTCGCCGGAACCTTGTTCGGCCTCCTGCGCGGCTTCGACCTGACCGGCGCCGCGGATTTCGGGCAGGCCACAGCGGCGCTCACCGTCGCCAGCGAGTACTCCGTCAGCCCGAAGATCACGGCCCGGGCGATCCTGAAAAGCCTATCGAAGAAGGCCGCACGCCGCCGATGAATCCCTATCTCGACATTTCACCCGATGTGCGCGCCGCACTGGCGGCGAACAAGCCCGTTGTCGCGCTGGAATCGACGGTCATCGCCCATGGCATGGCCTATCCGCAGAATTTGGATACGGCGTTGGACGTCGAAGCCATTGTGCGCGATGGCGGTGCCGTTCCCGCGACCATCGCCGTCATCGGCGGCCGGCTGAAGGCGGGCTTGAACGCACAGGAAATCGAGCACATCGCCAAGGCCAACGATGTGATGAAGGCGACGGCGCGCGACCTGCCCTATCTCGCGGCATCAGGCGGCGATGGCGCCACGACAGTCGCGGCGACCATGCGTATCGCTGCCCTCGCCGGCATCCGCGTCTTCGCCACTGGCGGCATTGGCGGCGTGCATCGCGGTGCTTCGCAGAGCTTCGACATCTCGGCCGACCTGACGGAGATGGCGCAAAGTCCCGTCGCCGTGGTCGCCGCCGGCGCGAAATCGATTCTGGATATCGGCGCCACGCTGGAGCGGTTGGAAACGCTGGGTGTGCCGGTCGTGGTCTATGGCGCGGACATCTTTCCGGCCTTCTATAGCCGGGACAGCGGCTACCGGGCGCCGCTGCGCGTGGATAGACCCGACCAGATTGCGCAGATGATGCGGGCCCAATGGTCTCCCGGTTTCGGCGGCGGCCTGCTGATTGCCAATCCGATTCCCGCTGCCGCCGAGATCCCCCGCGCGGTCATCGACAAGGCGATTGCCCAGGCGCTGACGGACATGGAAACGCAGGGCGTCGGCGGCAAGGAGGCCACGCCCTATCTGCTGACCAAGGTGGCGGCGATCACCGGCGGCGGCAGCCTGAAAGCCAACATGGCGCTGATCCGCGACAATGCCCGGGTTGCGGCGGAGATCGCCAAGGCCTATGCGGCGCTGCCGGACGGTTAATACAGCCGGGAATCACGGAATATTGCGCACCGCCCGGCGTTCAATCTGTGGCACAATGGGGATCGATCGGCATCGCGGACCTGGCACGAAATGAGGCCCCTGATGACATTCCATCGCTATCGCCTTTTTGCTCTTTCCCTGGCGCTGCTCCTGGCCGCCTGCTCCAGCTCGCACAAGGTCAGCACGCAGCCCGTGGTGGCATCGTTCCAGCCCGGCACCATCGATACCGTGACCGTCGATGTGCTGGATCCCGAGGCGGCCGAGCAGATCGAGCTGGTGGCACCGGACGGTACCGTCTTCACAGCGACGCGCATCGACCGCGAGAAGGTCACCGGCAGCTATAGCAGCCAGCCGACCATGGGCGTCGGGGTCGGAGTCGGCAACACCGGTTGGCATGGCGGCGGCGTCGGTGTCGGCACCGGGATCGGCTTCGGTTTTCCGCTGGGAGACGCGAACTACAGCAGCGAGACCAGAACCCGCTCTATCGGCGAAGTGAGGCTGCCGGACATGGCGGCCTATCGCGTCGATTGGACGAAGTGGCAGGCCCGCGTCACCTTCCCCGGCAAGCGCGTCGTTACCATCGGCGCCCCGCCCCCGCCGCCGGCAACTTAGGCATACGTCAAACGCGTTCGGCCCTTGCTGTTTCCAGCTCCGCTTCCAGCTCGGCGATGCGGGCCTTCATCGCGCCGACAGCGTCCTCGACATCGGCCAGGGCGAAGCGCTGGGTGATGTGCTGCGGGCAATTCCAGTCGAAGGCGTCGACAGTGATCAAGAAGGCGCGCTCTGGCTTGCCACGATAGCCCGGCAGCGCAAGCTTCGCAGCCAGTGCGGGATCGTCTTTCAGTTCAATCACCTGCGCATGCCCCAGGATCTTCAGCCGCGCCTGATGCGCATAATCCATCAGGATCAGCGCCACGCGATCGTTCTTGGCCAGATTGCCGACGCTGACGAATTGCCGGTTACCGCGAAAATCGGCGAAAGCAATGGTCTTCTCGTCGATAACGCGCAGGAATCCGGCAGGCCCGCCGCGATGCTGGATATAGGGCCAATCCGTCTCCATTACCGTCGCCAGGTAGAAGCTGTCGCGCATGGCGATGAAGGCCGCTTCCCGTTCGCCGAGACGATCATGGTGCGGTTCGCCCAGTTCGCTTTTAGCATAGCTGGCGCGGCTGCCATCCGCTTCCTGCAGCGCCCGTATCGTCGGGGTGAAGGCGATCTTCGAAAACTGATGTCCCATGATGGTCTCCGTCAGTGGCCCGCCGCTCCTACAGACCGAGGTCGGACAGGCCGGGGTGATCGTCGGGACGCCGGCCCAGCGGCCAGCGGTATTTGCGCTCGGTCTCCTTGATCGGCAGGTCGTTGATGCTGGCGATGCGGCGGCGCATCAGCCCTTGCTCATCGAACTCCCAGTTCTCGTTGCCGTAGGAGCGGAACCAGCTGCCGCTGTCGTCATGCCACTCATAGGCGAAGCGCACGGCGATACGGTTGCCGGCGAAGGTCCAGACTTCCTTGATCAGGCGGTACTCCAGTTCCCGCGCCCACTTGCGCGTCAGGAAGTCCTCGATCTCCGCGCGCCCTTCGATGAACTCGGCGCGATTCCGCCAGCGGCTGTCGGGCGTATAGGCGAGCGCCACGCGCTGGGGATCCCGGCTGTTCCAGGCATCCTCCGCCAGGCGCGCCTTCTGCGCGGCGGTCTCGGCGGTGAAAGGCGGCAGGGGCGGGCGGGCGGTCATCGGACATCCTTTCGAGATTGAAGATGGCGCAGTTTAATGGGTGACAGAATAGGTTGATTATGGAAGTTATTATTGCGCTCAGTGGAATAATAGAATGGATCGGCTGCAAGCTCTCGAGATCTTCTCCGCAGTTGCCGAGCTGGGTAATTTCAGCAAGGCGGCCAACAAGTTACGGGTCTCAGCCCCGGCCGTAACCCGGGCCGTGGCCGGGCTGGAGGAACGGCTGGGAGCCCGGCTTCTAAACCGGACCACCCGCAGCCTAAGCCTCACCGAAGCCGGCGTGCATTTTCTCGACAGCGCGAGGCGCATCCTTGCCGATCTGGACGCGGCGGAAAAGATCGCGGCCGGTGACGCGGCCATCCCCACCGGCCACCTGACACTGACTGCGCCCGTCACGTTCGGCCGCATGCACGGCACGCCAATGCTGCTGGAGTTCCTGCGCGCCCATCCCAAGGTCACCGCGTCGCTGAGGGTGCTGGACCGTATCGTCAGCCTCACCGAGGAAGGCATCGATGCGGCCATCCGTATCGGCGACCTCCCGGACTCCTCGCTCATGGCCCGCACGGTCGGCGAGGTGCAGCGGGTCTTGGTAGCGAGCCCAGCCTACCTCGCCGCCCGCGGCGCACCGGAAAAGCCCGCCGATCTGCGGCGCCACGATATCCTGGCCTTTCCCGGCGCCAATCCGGCGCGGGAATGGCGCTTCCGCGACGGCAAGCGGACGATGGCGGTCTCGATCGCGCCGAGGCTGGAAGTGAACGACGCCGCGGCGGCGATTGCAGGGGCGGCGCTGGGCGAAGGCATCACCCAGGCTTTCACCTATATGGTGGCGCCGATGCTGGCCGAGGGGCGACTGAAACTCATCCTCGACGGGTTCGCCCTGCCGCCGGTGGCCGTCCAGATCGTCTATCCGGAGGGCCGCCTGATCGCCGCCAAGCTGCGCGCCTTCATCGATTTCGCGGCTCCCCGCCTGAGCCATGCCCTGGCTGAAGTGGGGGTCCAGCTATCCCTGGCGCGCCGCCGTTAACCCGGGCTCAATAATGCCTCTGCCATAGAAACGCCGCGGCGGTGTTTCATAGTTCAAAGCTGTTTGGATTTTTCGCCGCCTCGTTTAGGGTGCGCGCCCGATCGGAACTTGAGTCACATCAGGAGGTTCGCCTGACGATGCCGCCGCAAGAGTTCTATCGCATCCGCCGCCTGCCGCCCTATGTGTTCGCCGAGGTCAACGCCATGAAGGCGGCGGCGCGGGCGCGGGGCGAGGATGTGATCGATCTCGGCATGGGCAATCCCGATGCGGCGCCGCCGAAGCATGTGATCGACAAGCTGACGGAGACGCTGAAAAACCCGCGGGTGCATGGCTATTCCAGCTCCCGCGGCATTCCCGGGCTGCGCAAGGCCTACGCCGCCTATTATGCGCGCCGGTTCAATGTGGAGCTGGATCCCGAGAGCGAGATCATCGTCACCCTCGGCTCCAAGGAAGGCTTCGCCAATCTGGCGCAGGCGATCACCGCGCCCGGCGATACGGTGCTGGTGCCCAATCCCTGCTATCCGATTCATTCCTTCGGCTTCATCATGGCGGGTGCCGCCATCCGCCATGTGCAGGTGGGACCGAACATCAATTTCATGGCCAGCCTGAAGCGCGCCATGCGCGGCAGCGTGCCGCCGCCGATCGCGCTTGTCGTGAACTATCCTGCGAACCCGACGGCCGAAGTGGTCGATCTCGATTTCTACCGGGAGATCGTCGCCTTCGCCCGCAAGCACGAGATCCTGCTGCTGTCAGACGTGGCCTATGCGGAGGTCTATTACGGCGACGATCCGCCGCCGTCGATCCTGCAGGTGCCCGGCGCCAGGGACGTGGCGATCGAATTCTCCTCGCTGTCGAAGACCTACAACATGGCGGGATGGCGCATCGGCTTCGCGGTCGGCGGCAAGCGGCTGATCGCGGCGCTGGCGCGGGTGAAGTCCTATCTGGACTACGGCGCCTTCACGCCGGTCCAGGTGGCGGCGACGGCGGCACTGAACGGGCCGCAGGATTGCATCGCCGAGATGCGCAAGCGCTACAAGGGCCGCCGCGACGTGCTGATCGACGGCCTGGCGCATGCGGGCTGGGAGGTCCCGGCGCCGCAAGCCTCGATGTTCGCCTGGGCGCCGATCCCCGAGCGATTCTCCAACCTGGGCAGCGTCGAGTTCTCCAAGCTCCTGCTGAGCGAGGCCAAGGTGGCCGTCGCCCCCGGTCTCGGCTTCGGCGAATACGGCGAAGGCTATGTGCGCATCGCCCTCGTCGAGAACCGCGAACGCCTGCGGCAGGCGTTGCGCAACATCAAGCGATTCATGGCGAGGAGTGCGGCGGCGTAACAGCCCCGCCATTGCCCCGCCTGCCCGCGCCCGCTAGGGTTTCAGGACAATAATCTGGCGGCACGGGGAGGGCAGCGTGACGCGCTATATCGTCGGCATCGATGTCGGCGGCACCTTCACCGATTTCGTCGCCTATGATCAGGCCAGCGGCGCCATGTCCGCCTGGAAGAACCTGTCGACGCCCGGAGGATCCCACCGACGGCATCCTGGACGGCTTGAAGCGCATCGACGATCCCCAGGAGATCGCCCATCTGCGCATCGGCACCACCATCGCCACCAACATGATCCTGGAGCGAAAAGGGGCGCCGGTCGCCTATGTCACCACCCGCGGCTTCCGCGACGTGCCGTTCATCCAGCGCGGCAACCGGCGCAGCCATTACGACATCACCTGGATCAAGCCCGATCCCCTGGTGAAGCACCGCCATTGCTTCGAGGTGGATGAGCGCATCGACCGCTATGGCGACACCATTACTGCGCTGGATGAGGAGGGCGTGCGGGCGCTGGCGCGGCAACTGAAAGAAGAGGGCGAATGCGAGGCGGTCGCCGTCACCTGCCTGTTCTCCTTCCTCGATCCCCGCCATGAGCGGCGCATCGCCGAGATCCTGCGGGAGGAGCTGCCGGACATGCCGGTGTCGCTCTCCTGCGACGTGGTGCCCAAATGGAAGGAGTATGAGCGGGCCTCCACCACCATCGCCGACGCCTATCTGAAGCCGAAGGTGGCCTCGCGGCTGACGCGGATGCGCGAGCGGCTGGCTGCCGCCGGCATCCCCGATCGCGCGGCATTGATCAAATCCAATGGCGGCGAAATGACCTTCGAGGCAGCCGCGCAGACGCCGATCCATATGGCGGTGTCCGGCCCCACCGGCGGCGTCATCGGCGCGAGGCAGCTGGCGCGCCTCCTGAAGATCGACCGGCTGGTCGGCCTGGACATGGGCGGCACCTCCACCGACTGCTCCACCATCATCGACGGCGCTGAGAGCTTTACCTCCACCTTCGAGCTGGAATGGGGCATCCCGATCCAGGTGCCGATGGTAGATGTGCGCACTATCGGCGCCGGCGGCGGCTCGATCGCCTGGATCGACAAGGGCGGCCTCTTGCGCGTCGGACCGCAGAGCGCCGGCGCCCAGCCGGGCCCGGCCTGCTATGGCCGCGGCGGCATCGAGGCCACAGTCACCGATGCCCAGGTGGTGCTGGGCCGCATCAGTCCGGGGAACTTCCTCGGCGGCGCCATGCAGCTCGACAGCGAGGCGGCGCAGCGCGCGGTGGCCAAGATCGCCCAGCGCATCGGCAAGGACGTGGAGGAGACCGCGCTGGCCATCGTGCGCATCGCCAACACCAACATGGTGGGCGCGTCTGCGGGCGGTGCTGATCGAGCGCGGCCAGGATCCGCGGGATTTCACCCTCCTGGGCTTCGGCGGCGCCGGCCCGCCCCATACCGCCGACCTGATGGTGGAAGCCGGTATTCCCGCATGGCCTGATCCCCAATCATCCCGGCCAGTTCTCCGCCTTCGGCTTCACCATGACCGATGCGCGGGTCGACCGGCATCGCACCCTGCAGCAGACCTCCCATGATTTCGACCGCACCCGCGCGACAGCGACGATGAAGACGTTGGTGGAGGAGGCGCTTGATGACCTGCGGCAGCAGGGCTATGGCGAACCGTACGAGATCATCCGCTCCCTGGAGATGCGCTATCTCGGACAGAACTACGAACTGGAAGTGCCGGTGCCGTTCGACGGCTTCGACGACGTCACCACGCCGAAGCTCTGGCAGGCCTTCCACGACATGCACGCCGCGCGCTTTGGCTTCGCCATTCCCGGCCAGATGATCGAGATCGTGAATTTCATGGTGACGGCGGTGTCGGTGACGCCGAAGCCGGATTTCACGAAAATTGCCAAAGCCGCCGGCGCCGCCAAGGCCGTGGGTTCGCGCCGCGTCGTGTTCGAAGACGGCGCCCACGACACGCCGGTGTTCGACCGCGCCGCGCTGCGCGCCGGCCATCGGATATCCGGACCCGCCGTCATCGAGGAAGCCGCCTCGGTCACGCTGCTGCGGCCGGGCCAGACGCTCTCGGTCGATGACTACGGCAATCTCCGCATCGGTGGCCAGGACGCCAAATGAAGATCACCGACATCAAGGCCACGCCGGTCAATATCCCCTTCACCGCGCCCTATGTGTTCAGCTACGGCTCGGTCGCCTCGCTGACCAAGACCATCGTCGAGGTGGCGACCGACGACGGCGTCACCGGTCTCGGCGAAGTCGCCGACGGCGACCGGTCGGCCGATGTGCTGAAGTTCCGCGAGCGGCTGCTGGGCCTCGACATCCGCGAGATCACCACGGCCGAGCGCCGCTGCGTCGCGGGCATGCGCTACACGCCCTGGGGCGACATGGTGGGGCAGCGCCGCGCCTTCGGCGGCATCGAGATGGCGATGTGGGACGCACGCGGCAAGACCGAGGGCGTGCCGCTCAATGTCCTGCTCGGCGGCGCCGTGCGCCGCGAAATCGCGCTGACCGAATATTTCGCTTTCCGCCATCCCGGCCCGTCCGATCCCGGCGAATCGACGCCCATGGAGATCGCCCGCTATTGCGGCCGCATGGTGGAGCAGCATGACTCCGACAGCTTCGAGGGCAAGGTCGGCACGGTCTCCCTCGACGACGAGGTGACGATGGTGCGGGAGATCCGCGCCGCCATCGGCGACCGGATGATCCGGCTCGACGCCAATGGCGGCTGGACCGTGCCGACGGCGCGCGAGGCCTTCCGGCGCTTCGATCCCTATGTCATCCACTATTACGAGGATCCGGCGGAGACCTATGAAGAGTTCGCCCAACTCCGAGATTTCACCCGCGCCTCCTTCTCCACCCATGTGATCGATCTGGAGAAAGCCATCCGGCTGCGGGCGCCCGACTGCATCGTCACCAATGTCAACGAACATGGCGGCATCCGCCGCACGGTCGAGTTCATCCGCGCCTGCGAGCAGTTCGATGTCGCCTTCCGCTTCCACAGCGGCGAGACCGGCGTGGGCAGCGCCGCCTATCTGCAGCTCTCCGCCGCCATGGAACATGTGCGCGAGCCGAGCCAGACCCTGTTTCGCTGGTATGGCGACGACGTGATCGCCGAAGGGACCTTCGTGCCGAAGCGGGGCCGCGTCGCGGTACCCGACGGACCCGGGCTGGGCGTGACGCTGGACCGGAAGGCGCTGAAGCGCTGCCATGAGCGGTTTCTCAGCGAGGGCGTATTCCCTGCGAGCAAGAGCAACCTGAAAATTCGCGACCATTTCTGGAGAGTATGAGGACATGCCCATGGACATGGTGACCATGACCATCATCGACTCGACGATGGTCTCCATCTGCCGGGAGATGGGCATCTCCCTGATGAAGACGTCCTATTCGACCATCTTCAACGAGGGCCTGGATTTCACTTGCGCGCTCGCCGATGCCGAGGGCGAGATGATCGCCGTCGCCGAGTTCAACCCCGCGCAGATCGGCGGCATGCCGCTTGTGGTGCAGAGTTCGGTGCGCGAGCTCTCGACCGAGCCGCTCGAGCCCGGCGACGTCATCGTCCACAACGATCCCTATCGCGGCGGCTTGCATACGCCCGAGCATTCCTTCTTCACGCCGATCTTCGTCGATGGCGAGCTGATGGGCTATGCGGTCGCCATCGGCCATGTGGCGGAAGTGGGCGGCTCGGTGCCCGGCGGCTTTCCCAGCGAGGCGACGGAGATCTTCCATGAAGGCCTGCGGGTGCCGCCGATCAAGATCAAGCGCGCCGGCAAGGACAATGACGATGTCTGGAAGCTGCTGCTCGCCAATGTGCGCACGCCCCGGCACAACTATGGCGACTACCGCGCGCTGATCGGCTCCGTCGAGATGGGCGCGCAGCGCACCGAGGCGCTGATCCGGAAATACGGCAAGGCGGTCTTCACCCGCACCTGCCGCGACCTGATGGATTACTCGGAAGCGCGCATGCGGGCCGAGCTGAAGGCCTTTCCCGACGGGCACTATGCCTTCGACGACTACATGGAGGATGACGGCATCGAGGACCGGCCCTACCGCATCCATGTGGAGTGCCATGTGCAGGGCGACGAGATCGTGGTGGACTTCACCGGCTCCGACAAGCAGGCGAAGGGACCGATCAACGCCACCTTGGGCGTCACCTGGAGCGCCACCTACAACGCGCTGCTGCATCTGACCGATCCGTCGATCCCCAAGAACTCCGGCTGCTTCCGGCCGATCAAGGTGCTGGCGCCGCCGGGCACCGTCGTGAATGTCGACTATCCCGCGCCGGAAGTCGGCGGCAACACCGAGACCCATCCGCGCATCGCCTACACCGTGATCGGCGCGCTCGCCCAGGCGGTGCCGGAGCGGGCGCCGGCGACCGACGCCGCGACCCATTGCAATTTCCTCTTCGGCGGCACCGATCCCGTCACCGGCGAGTACTATGTCTGCTACGACCTGCTCACCGCCGGCTGGGGCGGCCGGCCCTTCGCCGACGGCAACAACGCGGTCAACGGCATCAACGGCAATTGCCGCATGATCCCCGCCGAAGTCTACGAGGTGCGCTTCCCCTGGCTGATCGAGGAGATGTCGCTGGTGGTCGATTCCGGCGGCGCCGGCGAATATCGCGGCGGCCTCGGCGTCTCCAAGCGCGTGCTCTGCCGGAAAGCCCCGATCACCGTCAGCCATATGGGCGACCGCCACAAGCGCAAGCCCTGGGGACTCCATGGCGGCGGCGAGGCGGCGAGCGCCGGCATCCGGATCAAGCGCGCGGGCACGGACAAATGGCTGACCGCCGTCGAAGGCGAGGGCAAAGTATCGCCTTCGAAGTTCGCCGGCGTGACCATCAATCCCGGCGACCGCGTCTGGCTGCATAACGGCGGCGGCGGCGGCTGGGGCGATCCGCGCAAGCGCGACCGCGCGAAGATCGACCAGGACATCCGCGAAGGCTGGGTGACGCGCGAGCCGCGCCGAGCGCGACTACGGGCCTGCGCCCGCCATCAAGAAGAACGCGGCAGAGTGAGGCCTCCATGCGATTCGCCGACAAGCGCTACTACATCGAAGCCTACGACAAATGCACCAATTGCGGCGTGCTGATCTATGACGCGGGATTGAAGGCGAAAGCTGCGGACGGCAAAGAGCATCTCTACTGCGCGGACTGGTGCCGCGACTGGGCGGCGCAGCGGGAAGCGGGGAAGAAGCCGGTGTTGCCGTTGGTGCAAGTCAAGCGCTCACGATGACTTTCAACTCAGTGACAACTCATAGACGGTATTTATTGTGCGCTAGAACTCCGCTAATCCGGCTTTGCGAAGTTCAGCAAGTTCATGTTCGGTTGCCGGGGAATTCGGATAACAGGCCCATTTGCGGTAGTAGGCAAGGGTGAACGACGGTTCAAGTGCGATTGCCTGGCCTAGAGCGGCACGCGCTTCGTCGGTGCTTGTTCATCGCGGTATAGCTGAGTGCGCGTATAGCAAATTGCCAAACCCAGGGATCCTCGACCAGCATGGAAAACCTGATCGCCTCTTCATATTGCCCCTTGTAGTAATACGACCATGCAAGCGCACCATTCACCCAGTTGTAATCTCCTGTGGGATCACGTCTAAGCGCCTCTTTTGCGACTATGATCGCCTCATCAATTGCTGCCGGTTCATGCCATCCGGCGCAATTGAATATCTCCGGAAGGTCTGCCAATGTCGCAACATCGTAGGGCCCTAAAGCCCGTGCTGCTTTTGCCTCTGTCAGGGCCCCACCAACATCCTGCGTGAAGTAAGTGTGAAGAAACGCCAAAAGGTGATGGCCCCTGTGCTGCGTGAATGGTGTTGCCCGCGGATCCGCTAGTGCCTCCTTCACCAGTTTATAGGCTCGATGAAGGTCCTCGCTGCCGGTACTCGCCCCATCCCTGGTACCAGTTCTGAAAATATCCCCAGCCGAGTTTCATACGGAGCAGAGATGAATCTGGGAATTTCGTAAGGCCTTCTTGCCAAATGCGTCGTGCCGTCGCCATATCCTCCTTTGTAAATCGGAAGAAGTATTCATGGCCGCGCAGGTAGTAGTCATATTCCTCGAGATGCGCTGAAGTCCCTGCCCCAGGCTTGTTCATATTCTTTCTTCTTTATCTGCCCGCGCTCGCTTGTCAACGACGCTACAACCTTCTCGGTTACCTCGTCGTGCAACACGCCAGGGATCGCTGCCTTCGTTCTCGTAGCCATCGGCCCAGACGTGCCCGTTCGTGCGGGCGTCGATGAGCTGCGCGGTAATCCGCACTTTGTCGCCTTTCCTTTGCGACGCTGCCCTCGAGCACGTAGATGACCCCGAGTTCCTTGCCTATCTGACGGACATCAACGTCCTTGCCTTTGTATGCAAAGCTGGATTGGCGAGAAACGACCGTGAGGTCTGAAAAGCGCGACAGCAGGGTGATGATGTCCTCACTGACGCCATCGCCGAGATAGTCGAGCTCCGGATCGCTGCTCATGTTGACGAAGGGCAACACGGCAATCGAGGGAAAGCCGCCCGGAGGCGATGCGGGGCGTGGATAGTAATACCAAACCGCAAGACTTCCGGCACAGATTAGAAGAAAAACCACCAGAGCCGCCGCAACTGTCCACCGCAAACCGGACCGGCGATGCAAGTGGGGCGCCGGCCGCCGGCCAGCCGTACCATCGGCGAGGATGCGATACACAGCCACCGGCTCGGCGATGTTCTTCAACCGCTCCTCGCCTTTGCGGTTCAAACCGGAGCGCCAGCTTGTGCTTCACGTGATCCGCGACTGTGCCAGAAACGGCGATGCCGCCGGGTTCCGCCAGCTGTTGCAGGCGGGCGGCGATTACCACGCCTTCGCCATGGCGGTCCTCGTCCTCGATGATCACGTCGCCGAGGTTGATGCCCATGCGAACATCGATGCGTTGCCCGTCGGCGAGGCCATTGTTGCGCTCGGCCATCTGCCGCTGGAGCAGCACCGCGCATTCCACGGCATCCACCACGCTGCCGAATTCGGCCAAGCAGGCCGTCGCCCGTCAGCTTGAAGATGCGGCCGTGATGTCCGGCGATTTCGGGTTCGAAGAGGTCTTTCCGGTGCGTACGCAAACGCTCGAACGTATCCGCCTCATCATGTCTCCATGAGGCGGCTGTAGCCGACCACGTCAACCGCGAGGATCGCGGATAGTCTGCGTTCCATGCCCCCGCCTTTCGGTTGGCCGAGGGGACCCTGGCACCGCGATCATGATAGGCCCGATGAACGCCCAGGCGAAGGGCAAAGTTCTGGAACGAATTCAACCCGAGTGGCTTAAAGCGCCGGTCGCGCTATGAGCCGCCCAGTCTGTGCGTGGCCTGGCTCAGGAAGGCATGTCGCCGCCCGCGCATCGGCAAACTCCCGCAGCCGCTCATGGCCGATCACCTCGCCGATCTTCACATCGATGCGGCGGCCGATCTTGTTGCGCACCTCGTGGAACAGCAGGCCGTAGCGCAGAGCCTGGTGAAGATGGGAGGCGATGTGGAACAGGCGGCTGTTCTGGCCGTGGAAATAGACCGGCAGCACGTCGGCGCCGGCGGCCAGAGCCAGCTTCGCGGTCAGCGGGCCCCAGGGCCGCTCCACCACAGGGCCGAGCGCGCTGGTGGCCGTGGCCACGCCGCCGCCGGGGAATATCAGGAGGGCGCCGCCGCGGTCGAGCAGCTCCCGCGCTTTGCGGCGCGACTCCAGATTGTTCCGCGTCGCCGCATCGGTGCCGGAGAAATCCACCGGCAGGATATGGGACCGCACCTCCGGCGCCTGGTGCAGCACGCGATGGGTCAAGATCTGGAAATCGCCGCGCGCCTGCGCCACCAGCCGGCAGAGGATGATGCCGTCGAGCACGCCGAAGGGATGATTGGCGATGACCACCAGCGGGCCCGACGCCGGGATCGCGCCGCGGGGATCGCGATCGGGCCGCACGTCTAGCTCGAGGGCGTCGATCGCATCCTGCCAGAACAGCTCATGGGGCCGCGCCAGCCTGGCATGCTCTTCGTACAGGCGCCGGATGCGCGGCTGGCCGCTGGCGAACTCCAGGAGCCTGATGATGCTTTGGCCAAGACGGCCGAGTTCGTCGGAGGCATAGCTGAACCGCGGCGGCGGCAGCGCGCCGTCGGTCGCTTCATCGAATGTGATTGTGCTGGTCATGCACCCTATATAGGTGCGCCAGGTTGCGGTTTTATGGCGCGCCAGCGACGCCTATGTAAACGCGACTCGCGTTGAATAGGTCATCAAAGCAAGAAATGATCCCTCTCCCCTTGGGGGAGAGGGGGACTAACGAGAATGCTCTACCCCAACTCCAGATAGCGCTTCACTTCGGCCGCACTGACGTCGCGACGCAGAGCGGCATCTTCGGCTTCGCACAGAGCGGCGAAGTGATCGACGAAGGCAGTGCCGAACAGGCGCCTGGCCTTGGCGCTGGCGCGGAAGCGGCGCGTGGCCTCCAAGAGGTCGGCAGGAAGGCGCGGCGCGTTCTTCGGAATCTCGTTCGGTCCGCCGGCTGTTATGGGCGCGTCGGTCAACTTCAGCTTGCGGTCGAGACCGTCGAGCCCCGCCGCCAGGAACAGCGCCAGGCCGAGATGCACATTGAGATCGCTGCCGGGCAGGCGCAGCTCCAGCCGCGTCATCTCCGCAGTCTCCGCCGCCGTGCGCACCGCCGCCGCATAATTGTAGGGCGCCCAGCTCGCCGTCTTCGGCGCCCAGCTGCCGGGCGAGAGCCGGCGATAGGCGTTGACCGTGTGGGCGAGCATCGGAAAGGCCTCGGGCACGAGATCGATCACGCCGGCGAGGAACGACTTCGCGGTCGCGCTCAGCCCGTTGGCATCCTTCGGGTCGGCGAAGAGATTGCGGCCGGTCTTGCGGTCCCGCAGCGACAGCACGATATGGCCGCCGATGCCGGGGAAGCCGTCGCCCAGCAGCGGCATGAAGGACGCGGTCATGTTCCGCCGGCGGCAGAAGGCCTTGGTATAGAGCCGGAAGAAGGCGGCATCGTCGGCGGCGCGCATCGGCGCCTGGTGCCGCAGCGTGACCTCGAAGCAGCCGGGACCGAGCTCGCCGCCCAGCGCGAAGAGATCGATGTCGGCATGGCGCAGCATCGACTCGAGCTCGCCGACGAACTCCGCATGCACGGCCGCCGTCTGTCCCGACCAGCAGCGATTGTCGGGCGCGAATGAGGTCGAGCCCTGCGAAGTTCTTGGCGCGCAGGGACTCCGCCGTTTCGTTGAGGGCGATGAATTCGAACTCGAAGGCGGCGCGGACATCGAAGCCGCGCTGCGCGGCCTTCTCGATCTGTGCCGCAAGCACCCGCCGCGGCATGATGTCCGCCTGCGGCCCGGTATAGTCGGCCACCAGCGCTGCGGCGTTCGGGTTCGAACGGAAAGGGCCGCAGCGAATCCGGATCATAGGCGATGGTCTCGCTGCCATAGGGGCCGGGGAACATGATGTTCTCGGCGATGTCCCATTTCGGCAGCACATTGGCGAAGACGGCGGTGTCAGCGCCGTCGAGCAGTTCCTTCCGCCGCAGCCGCCGTTCGCGGAACACGCCGGCGAAATCGAAGATGCCGGCATGGACGATATCGGCCTTAAGTGCGGTCAGCCCCTTCGCCAGCCGCGCCCGGACGTCATTGCGTTTCGCCAAGAAATCCTCCCCGCCTTCTTATTCTTTGCGGCCCAACAATCCGCGCAGCCTGTAGAGCAGCTCCAGCGCTTCCTTCGGCGAGAGTTCATCGGGGTTGATGGCCGCCAGCGCCTGCTCCAATTCCGAGGGTCCTTTCTCCGGTGCCGCCTGCTTCACCGTGGCGGAAAACAGCGGCAGGTCGTCGGCGAGGCGGGCGAGCGCGCCGGCTTGTTCGCCCTGCTCCAGAGTTTCGAGCACCGATTCGGCCCGCGCCACCACGGCCGGCGGCAGGCCGGCCAGCTTCGCCACATGGATGCCGTAGGAGCGGTCGGCGGCGCCGGGCGCGATCTCGTGCAGGAACACGATCTCATGCTGCCATTCCTTCACCCGCATGGCGTGGGGCGCCAGCGCCGGCAGCTTCGCGGCCAGTGACGTCAGCTCATGGTAGTGCGTGGCGAACAGCGCGCGGCAGCGGTTGATTTCATGCAGATGCTCCAGCGCCGCCCAGGCGATGGAGAGGCCGTCGAAGGTGGCGGTGCCGCGGCCGATCTCGTCCAGGATCACCAGGGAGCGGTCGGTTGCCTGGTTCAGGATCGCCGCCGTCTCCACCATCTCCACCATGAAGGTGGAGCGGCCGCGGGCCAGATCGTCGGCGGCGCCGACGCGGCTGAACAGGCGGTCGACGGCGCCGATATGGGCCGAGGCCGCCGGCACGAAGGAACCCATCTGCGCCAGCAGCACGATCAGCGCATTCTGCCGCAGAAACGTGGATTTGCCGGCCATGTTCGGGCCGGTGACCAGCCAGAGGCGCTGGCTTTCCGAGAGATCGCAATCATTGGCGACGAAGCTGCCGGAGGCATTCCGCTGCAGCGCCTGCTCCACCACGGGATGACGGCCGCCCTTGATGTCGAAGGCAGTGCTGTCGTCCACCAGCGGCCGGCAATAGCGGCCTTCCACGGCGAGTTCCGCCAGCGCGGCCGCCACGTCGAGTGTCGCCAGCGCACCGGCCGCCAGCGCGATCGCCTCGGCGCGCGCCGTCACCTCGCCCACGAGATCGGCGAACAGCGCCAGCTCGATGGCCAGCGCCTTGTCGGCGGCGGTGGCGATGCGCTGTTCCAGATCGCCCAGCTCCACGGTGGTGAAGCGCATGGCGCTGGCCATGGTCTGGCGGTGGATGAAGCGCGCCGCATCCTTCAGGAGCTTGTCGGCGTGGGTGGCCGTGGTCTCGATGTAGTAGCCCAGCACATTGTTGTGGCGGATCTTCAATGCGGAAATGCCGGTCTCGCCGCGATAGCGGGATTCCAGATCGACGATGAGACGGCGGCTGGCGTCGCGCAGCATGCGCAGCTCGTCCAGCTCCGGTTCGTAGCGCGGCGCGATGAAGCCGCCGTCCCTGGCGATCAGCGGCAGTTCCTCCGCAAGCGCTCGCGTCAGCCGGTCCACCAGCTCGGCCTGGTGGCCGAGATTGCGCACGGTCTCCGCCAGCGCCGCCGGCAACGCCCCCAGCTTCGGCGGCGATTCCAGCTTCTGCCGCAGTGCCGCCGCTTCGATCAGCGCGTCGCGCACCGCCGCCAGATCGCGCGGCCCGCCGCGGCCCAGCGAAAGCCGCGACAGCGCCCGTTCCATGTCGGGCACGCGGCGCAGGCGCTCGCGCAAGGTGTCGCGCAGATCCTCCTGCGCCACGAAATAGGCCACCATGTCCTGCCGCGCGGCGATATCCCGGGGGATCGGTCAATGGCGCCGCCAGCCACGCCGCCAGCAGCCGGGCGCCGGCGCCGCTGCGGGTGCGGTCGATGGCCGATAGCAGCGAGCCCTGGCGCTCGCCGCCGAGGCTGCGCATCAGCTCGAGATTGCGCCGGGTGGCGGCATCGATCTCCAGCACGGCGCCCCGGGCCAGGCGCTTCGGCGGCGACAGGCGCGGCAGCTTGCCCTGCTGGGTCGTCTCCACATAGTCCACCAGAGCACCGGCCGCCGCGAGTTCCGCCCGGGAGAAGCCGCCGAAGCCCTCCAGCGCCTGCACGCCATAGAGCTTCTCCAGGCGGCGCCGGCCGTTGTCGCTGTCGAAGCGCGGGTTGGGCAGCGGCGAGAGGGCCGATCTTCCAATCGTTGAACAGCTCGAACAGCTGGGGATCGCGCAGCAGCCGGTCGGCCAGCAGGATCTCGCCGGGATCGAGCCGCGCCAGCGCCGCGCCCAGCTCCACCGCCGAAATCGGCTGGGTATGAAAATCGCCTGTCGACATGTCGAGCCAGGCCAGTCCGATCTCGCCGCCCGCATCCGCCAAGCGCCGCCAGGTAGTTGTGGCGCCGCGCGTCCAGCAGCGCGTCCTCGGTGATGGTGCCCGGCGTCACCACGCGGATGACTTCGCGCCGCACGACGGCTTTGGCTCCGCGCTTCTTCGCCTCGGCCGGATCCTCCATCTGCTCGCAGACCGCGACCTTGAAGCCGCTGCGGATCAGCTTTGCCAGATAGCCATCCATGGCGTGGGCCGGCACGCCGCACATGGGAATGTCCTGGCCGCCATGCTGGCCGCGCTTGGTCAGCGCGATATCCAGCGCCTTCGC
The DNA here is from genome assembly GCA_963851215.1 of uncultured Alphaproteobacteria bacterium. Classification (GTDB taxonomy): domain Bacteria; phylum Pseudomonadota; class Alphaproteobacteria; order Dongiales; family Dongiaceae; genus DATKFM01. The sequence continues at coordinate 218,377 of CAWKOG010000014.1, read as the reverse complement.
CGCCTTCACCGCATCTTCGAAGAACAGCTCGTAGAAATCCCCCATGCGGTAGAACAAGAGGCAGTCGGGATAGGCCCGCTTGCTGGCCAGATACTGCGCCATCGCCGGCGTGGCGAAGGCGGCCGCATCGGGCGCGGCGACGTGCAGCGGCAGGCTGGAGTTCAGCGTTCATGCTCGGGGTCCTAGCCCATTAATTCCGACCAATCCAGCATCGGCCGCCATTGGCTGGCCCGCCTTCCCTTTCGGCTTGTTTCGTGCCAGCTTGCGAGCGAAGAATCTTCAACCAAAACAGACACTCACTCGGCATTCATAAGGGGCGGCAGGCGGGAAGATGGCAGACAACCGACGGGACCTTCTGGAAGAAGAATCCCTGCTGATGCACGCCAGCGGGCGGCCCGGCAAGATCGAGATTCGCGCCACCAAGCCGCTCACCACCCAGCATGACCTGTCGCTGGCCTATTCCCCCGGCGTGGCGGCACCCTGCCTGCGCATCGCCAAGGACCCGGCCCTGGCCTATGACTACACTGCCCGCGGCAATCTGGTGGCGGTGATCTCCAACGGCACCGCCGTGCTCGGCCTCGGCGATCTGGGCGCGCTCGCCTCCAAGCCGGTCATGGAAGGCAAGGCGGTGCTGTTCAAGCGCTTCGCCGATATCGACGGCATCGATATCGAGGTCGATACCAAGGATGTGGACGAGTTCATCAACTGCGTGCGCTATCTCGGGCCTACCTTCGGCGGCATCAACCTGGAGGATATCAAGGCGCCCGACTGCTTCATCATCGAGCAGCGCCTGCGGGAGCTTCTCGACATCCCGGTTTTCCATGACGACCAGCATGGCACGGCGATCATCGCGCTGGCCGGGCTGATCAATGCGCTGGATCTCACCGGCCGCAAGATGAAGGACATCAAGATGGTGGTGAATGGCGCGGGCGCCGCCGCCATCGCCTGCATCGAGCTGATCAAGGCCATGGGCCTGCCGCATCAGAACGCCATCCTCTGCGACACCAATGGCGTCATCTATCAGGGCCGCGAGAAGGGCATGAACCAATGGAAGTCGGCCCATGCGGTGCCGACCAAGGCGCGCACCCTGCAAGAAGCGATGAAGGATGCCGACGTGTTCTTCGGCCTGTCGGCGAAGGGCGCGGTGACGGCGGCGATGGTCAAGGGCATGGGGCCGAAGCCGATCATCTTCGCCATGGCCAACCCGGACCCGGAGATCACGCCCGAGGAAGTCCGCAGCGTGCGCAACGACGCCATCGTCGCCACCGGCCGCTCCGACTATCCGAACCAGGTGAACAACGTCCTGGGCTTCCCCTATATCTTCCGGGGCGCCTTGGATGTGCGCGCCTCCAGCATCAATGACGCCATGAAGATCGCCGCCGCCGAGGCGCTGGCGGCCATGGCGCGGGAGGATACGCCCGACGAGGTCGACGCCGCCTATGCCGGCCGCCGGCTGCGCTATGGCCCGGAATACATCATCCCCGTGCCGTTCGATCCCCGCCTCATCTCCACCATACCCATTGCGGTCGCCAAGGCCGCCATGGAGACCGGCGTGGCGCGGAAGCCGATCGTCGATACCATTGGCTACAAGATCGAGCTGTCGGCGCGGCTGGACCCGACAGCGGTCGGCCTGCAGCGCATCTTCGACCATGTGCGCGATCATCCCAAGCGCGTGGTGTTCGCCGAGGGCGAAGAGGAGAAGGTGATCCGCGCCGCCGTCTCGTTCCGCCATGCCGGTTATGGCGAGCCGATCCTGGTAGGGCGCGAGGAGCGCGTCGCCGAGACGATCCGCACGCTCGGACTCGCCGGCGCCGAAGGCCTCGAGGTCCAGAACGCCAGGCTCAGCCAGCACAACAAGCAGTATATCGATTTCCTCTACACCCGGCTGCAGCGCAAGGGCTTCCTGTTCCGCGACTGCCAGCGGCTGGTGAATCAGGACCGCAACGTGTTCGCCGCCTGCATGGTGGAACAGGGCCATGCCCATGCCATGGTCAGCGGCCTGACCCGCAGCTTCCACACCACCTATGAGGAAGTGACGCGGGTCGTCGATCCCCTCAATGACCGGCGCGTGTTCGGCCTTTCCATCTTCCTGTCCCAGGGCCGCACCGTGTTCATCGCCGACACCTCCGTGCATGAATTGCCGACCGCGATGGAGCTGGCCGACATCGCCGTGCAGACGGCGGCCAAGGCGCGGCAATTCGGCCATGAGCCGCGGGTGGCGCTGCTCTCCTTCTCCAACTTCGGCAATCCGCTGCGGGAGAAGGCGGAGCGGGTGCGCGACGCCGTCGACGAGCTGGACCAGCGCAAGGTGATGGGCCGCGGCAATATCGACTTCGAATATGACGGCGAGATGCAGGCCAATGTGGCGCTCGACTTCCAGCTCATGCGCGAGCGCTATCCCTTCTGCCGCCTGACCGGCGCCGCGAATGTGCTGATCATGCCGGCGCTGCACAGCGCCGACATCTCGGCCAAGCTGCTGCAGCAGCTGGGCGGCGGCACTGTCATCGGCCCGATCCTGATCGGCATGGGCCGGCCGGTGCAGATCGTCCAGCCCGGCGCCACGGTGTCGGATCTCGTCACCGCCGCCGCCATCGCCGCCTTCGACGCAAGGCGGTAGACCGCCTGCCGCGGCCATCCGCCGCTGGATATGTCCAGCGGCGAAAGCAAATCCGAGCGATGGACCCCATGTCCAGCGGAAATTCGGCGAAACAATCCGCCGCCGCCGTCCAGCGGGGACGGCGAGGCATATGGTATTCCGATAGACTGTGTCCAACATCAAGGCGGCCGCAAGATGCGGCCGCGGGAAATCCAGTATAGCAGATTTGGCCTGATGCGGTGGAGGAATTTGATCCTGGCTGCTGGCTTGGCTGGCGAAAAGATTCGATAGCCGCAGCATTGAGCGCCATACCCCTCATCCCCTACCCCTTCTCCCGCAAGGGGAGAAGGGGTTTTGGACAGCTACTGGGCCTATGTCTGCGGCTTCAGGCCTTCGACGCTGACGGAGCGGATATAGTAGCTGCCGCCGCCATTGACGAAGAGAAGGCCGTCGAACGGCTTGGTGATGGTCTTGTCGGTGACGCGCATGACCTCCTGTCCGTCCAGCACCACGCTCATCACGCCGTTTTTGTCGCGGGTCCATTCGAAGAGGTGGCGGCGGTTGTCTTCCAGGCTGAGCGTCGTCTTGTAGGCGGCGATGACCACCGCACCCTTGGAGGTCAGGCGGACCAGCCTGAGCGAGTCCTTCTGGTTCGGCAGATAGGCGAGGCGGTAGGCGTTGCTGCCGCCGGAGCCCTGATAGACGCCGAAATCCATGCGGCCGAACCGCTCGGTCGAGGCGAAATCGAACTTGATGCGGAACTCGTTGCTGACTTTCACGGGCGTGTAGATCGCCGCATACTTCGCGGTGCTGGGTTCTGCTGCGGCTGGTTGAGGATGGCGCCCAGGATGTCCAGCGCCGGATTGCCGGTCTGGGTCTGGCCCGGCTGAGTGCCCGGCGGATAGATGGTGCTGCGCAGGCCGGTGAAGCTGCCCTTGTTGTCCACCTTGAAGGTGCCCGACGTGACCGTCCAGACGGGGTTCTGGGTGTAGTTGCCGTCGCGGAAATCGTCGAACAGCAGGGCGACATATTTCGGCGCCGCCGGCGCGGTATACTTCGCCAGCGCGCCACGCAGATCCTTGAGGAACTGCGGATCGGCGGCGCGGTCGGCTCTCGGCCTGGTCGATCAGCTCATCGAGCTCGTTGATCAGGTCCTGCATGTTCTCGGAGTTGTAGCCTTGCCACTGCTGGTAGCTTCGTGGTGCTGTCCTGTGCCAAGGCAGGGCCGGTGACGATCGCGAAAGCAGCGGCGCCGGCGATCAGCAAAGACTTTAGTCTCATGTGCGAATTTCCCTTCATCTGCGGCCGTTCATGACGCCGAGACAGCCAAACCGTAACATGGCATTTATTGCACGGGCAATGTCGGCGGCTGCCGGCGTTAACGATGCATCCTCGCGCATTTGCCCTGAACCGGGCCTGAATAAACGATTAAGCTGGCGGACATGAATCCCGAACCCCTGTTCCCGCGGAATTTCTGGGCCGTGCTGGCGATCCTGACGGCGCCGGCGGCGGCGGTGCTGGCGGCGTTCGCGGCCATGGGCTGGGTTTCCTGGATTGCGGCCGGCGGCGCAGTTGCCGTTGTGGCGGTAACCCTGGGCCTGCTGATCCGTTCCCATCTGCGGCGCCTGGGCCAGATCGCCCAATATCTGCAGCGGCTGGCCGCCGAAAGCGACGATCCCGGCAATGTGCCGCCGCGGCTGCCCGACACGGCGCTGGAAGCGACGCGGCAATTGTCCCAGGCGGTGGCCGGCTCCGGCCGCGCCTGGGCCAAGCGGCGGCGCGACCTGGAGGCGGTGGTGGCGGCGAACGAGGCGGTGATCTCCGGACTTGCCCGATCCCCTGATCATGCTGGACGAGCAGCGGCGGATCGTGCGCGCCAACCGCGCCGCCGGCGTCCTGCTGGGCCAGAACATCGCCGGCCGCGAGCTGTTCGAGGTCTTGCGCAATCCCACGGTGACCGAGGCGGTGAACGCCGCCTTTGCCAGCCGCGAGAGCCGCATGGTGGAGTTCACCTTGCCGGTGCCGGTGGAGCGCAGCTTCAGCGCCCAGGTGGAGCCGCTGGCGCGGCCGATCGCCGACGGCACGGTGGCGCTGCTGATGCTGCAGGACCTGACGCGGATCAAGCGCGCCGACCGGATGCGCGCCGATTTCGTCGCCAATGTCAGCCACGAGCTGCGCACGCCGCTGTCGACGCTGATCGGCTTCATCGAGACGCTGCGCGGGCCGGCCAAGGACGACCGCGCGGCGCAGGAGCGCTTCCTGCTGATCATGCAGGAGCAGGCGGCGCGCATGGCCCGCATCGTCGCCGACCTTTTGTCGCTGTCGCGCATCGAGCTGAACGAGCATACGCCGCCCACCGCTGTCATCGAGCTGGCGCCGCTCCTCCATGGCGTGGCGGACACGCTGGAGATGAAGGCCGGCGGCAAGCAGATGACGATCCGGCTGGATGCACCGCCGCCGGCCGGCAGCGGAGCCACGGCTACGGCTCTCGGCGATCTGCCGCCTATCGTCGGCGATGACGACGAGCTTACACAGGTGTTCCAGAACCTGATCGACAATGCGATCAAGTATGGCCGGCCGGGCAGCACCGTGCGCGTCGCCAGCTGGCTCGCCGAGCGCGGCGCCGATGCCAGGGATGACGTGCTGCCGCCGCGCATGCAGGGACCCGCCGCGGTCGCCATCGCCGTGATGGACGAAGGCGAGGGCATCGCGCGCGAGCATCTGACGCGCCTGACCGAGCGGTTCTACCGCGTCGACACCGCGCGGTCCCGCGATCTCGGCGGCACCGGTCTCGGCCTCGCCATCGTCAAGCATATCCTGAACCGCCACCGCGCGGCGCTGGAGATCGACAGCGAGCAGGGCAAAGGCAGCTGCTTCACCGTGTATCTGCCGCTGGCGCGCGGGGGCGATGAGTAGGGCACCGGGACCGCGGCGGGTTTGACGCCCCGGCGGCGGTTTTCACGGTGGCCGGCGCTGGTCCGCAAGAATATTTCATCGGCTCGGCGACCTTATTTTTCATCGCTAATTCAATAGGTTGCATGTCTGGCCCGGTGGTTATCCACAGTTCTTGTCATATGACTGTCATATTTCTGTAGTATCAGTTACCTGAAAGTTTCCTATTGTCCGGAGGCCCCGGCGGTTCAGGGCCGCGCGGCATGGAATCGGAGGAAACCCCGGTCCACCCCCAGAGGTCGCAACAAGCGGAGAAATCCAGACATGAAATACGCCATCACCCTTGCGGCGCTTGCCACGCTCGCCCTCGCCGGCGAAGCGCAGGCCCGCGATGAGATCCGCATCGTCGGATCCAGCACCGTGTTCCCCTTTTCCACTGCCGTAGCCGAGCAGTTCGGCAAGGCCGGCAGTTTCAAGACGCCCGTCGTCGAATCCACGGGCACCGGCGGCGGCATCAAGCTGTTCTGCGCCGGAGTCGGCGTCGATCACCCTGACATCGCCAATGCGTCGCGCGCGATCAAGGATTCGGAGCTGGAAGCCTGCAAGAAGAACGGCGTCGACCGAAATCACCGAGGTCAAGATCGGCTATGACGGCATCGTGCTGGCCAATTCCAAGGCCACGGCGCCGATGAACCTCACGGTGAAGTCCGTCTTCCTGGCGCTGGCCAAGCAGGTGCCGGTGGACGGCAAGCTGGTGGACAATCCCTACAAGAACTGGAGCGAGATCGATCCGTCGCTGCCGAACGCGGCGATCGAAGTGCTGGGCCCGCCGCCGACCTCCGGCACCCGCGACGCCTTCGTCGAACTGGTCATGGACAAGGCCTGCGGCGAGTTCGCGGAAATCAAGGCGCTGGAGGGCGACGCCAAGAAGGCCGCCTGCCAGTCCGTGCGCGAAGACGGCCTGTTCGTGGAGGCCGGCGAAAACGACAACCTGATCGTGCAGAAGCTGGAAGCGAACCCGGCGGCGATCGGCATCTTCGGCTTCAGCTTCCTGGACCAGAATGCCGACAAGGTGCAGGGCTCGGCCATGGATGGCGTGACCCCGACCTTCGAGACCATCGCCGATGGCTCTTACGAGGTGTCGCGTCCGCTGTTCTTCTATGTGAAGAACGCCCATGTGGGCGTCATTCCCGGCCTGAAGGAATTCGTCGCCGAGTTCATGAGCGACAAGGCCACCGGCGAAGAGGGCTATCTGGCCGACAAGGGCCTGATCCCGCTGCCGGCGGGCGAACGCTAGCAGGTGATGCAGGCCGCGATGGCGCTGCAGCCGATGACGAACTAGATCTCCATTGGCAGGCGGCCGCGGCAACGCGGCCGCCTGCACATTTCGAAAATCGCGGGTCCGCCGTGAACCTGACCGTCATCTTCGCCACGCTGCTGATCCTGACCGCCATCGGCTATTATCAGCGGCCGGCAGCGGGCCTTTGCCTCGGTCGGCGGCCGGGCATCACAACTGCATTCGCTGCCTTCCTATCACGGCGCCTATGTCGCGCTATGGTGCCTGCTGCCGGCCCTGCTGATGCTCGTGCTGTGGATGCTGGCAGAGCCGCATATCCTGCGGGCGCTCACCATCGGCGCCCTGCCGCCGGAATTGGCCAATCTCCCCGACAATCAGTTGGGGCTGGTCCTCAACGACATCCAGAACATCGCCGAAGGCAATGCGGCCCGCGCCGACGCCGATCCGATCAAGCTGGCGGCGGCCGACCATCTGCTGAGCTGGGAGCAACTGAGCCGGATCGCCTTGGCCGTTGCGGTGGCTGCCGCGGCGATCGCCGGCGTCCTGTGGGGCCGCCATCGTATCTTCCCTGCGCTTCGGGCGCGCAACAGCGTCGAGCGGACGGCGGTGATCGTGTTGATCGCCTGCTCGACGATCTCGGTCGTGACGACCGTCGGCATCGTCCTGTCGCTGCTGTTCGAATCCCTGCGGTTCTTTGCGCAGGTGCCGGTGCATGAGTTCCTGTTCGGCCTGCAATGGAGCCCGCAGACGGCGATGCGCGCCGACCAGGTCGGCAGTTCCGGCGCCTTCGGCGCGGTGCCGCTGTTCGCGGGCACGCTGCTGATCACGCTGATCGCCATGCTGGTCGCCGTGCCCATCGGCCTGATGGCGGCAATCTACATGGCCGACTATGCCACGAAGACGGTGCGCGCCTTCGTCAAGCCGGCGCTCGAGGTGCTTGGCGGGCATTCCGACCGTGGTCTACGGCTTCTTCGCCGCCCTGACGGTGGCGCCGTTCATCCGCGACGCCGGCCAGTCGCTGGGGCTCGATGTGGCCTCGGAAAGCGCGCTGGCCGCCGGCGTGGTCATGGGCATCATGATCATACCGTTCGTCTCCTCGCTGTCGGATGACGTGATGAACGCGGTGCCGCAGACATTGCGCGACGGCTCCTATGCGCTGGGCGCGACCAAGTCCGAGACCATCCGGCAAGTCGTGGTGCCCGCGGCGTTGCCCGGCATTGTCGGCGCCGTGCTGCTGGCGGTGTCGCGCGCCATCGGCGAGACCATGATCGTGGTCATGGCCGCCGGCCTGGCGGCAAATCTGACCGCCAATCCGCTGGAAGCGGTGACGACGGTGACCGTGCAGATCGCCACGCTATTGGTGGGCGACCAGGAGTTCGACAGCCCGAAGACCTTGTCCGCCTTTGCGCTGGGCCTGGTGCTGTTCTGCGTGACGCTGGCGCTGAACGTCGTCGCGCTCAGCATCGTGCGCAAATATCGCGAAAAGTACGATTGAGCCGGGCAAGCGTCATGACAGAAGCCACGATCGAAGCCATGCAGTTCCGTCAGGCTGAATCATCGGCCGCCAGGGTCCGCCGGCGATATGCGGCGGAGCGGCGGTTCCGGTTCTATGGCGTGCTGGCGATTTCGCTCGCCATCCTGATGCTGGCGCTGCTGCTGTACAGCATCGTCAGCAAGGGCTATGGCGCCTTTGTGCAGACCGAAATCGCCCTCGATATCACACTTCGACCCGGCGGTCGATCGATCCCGACGGGCAAGCGGGATCCGGCGGTCCTGGCCGCGCCGACTATGCCAAGCTGATCAAGGAAGCGCTGTATGCGCAGTTTCCGGAAGCGACAAGCCGCGGCGACAAGCGGGACCTGTATGGGCTGGTCAGCACCGGCAGCAGTCTTCGAGCTGCAGAAGCTGGTGCGGGACGATCCGTCGCTGATCGGCAAGACCCAGCGCGTCACGCTGCTGGCCGCCGACGATTTCGACATGCTCCACAAGGGCTATGTATCGCGCGGCGGCGCCGAGGCGGACCGGCGGCTGAACGACAAGCAAATCGCCTGGTTCGACGCCCTGGCGGCCAAGGGGCTGGTATCGACCGCGCTGGGCACCGCCTTCCTGACCCATGGCGACAGCCGCGAGCCGGAACAGGCGGGCGTTTGGGGCGCCGTCGTCGGCACGGTGTTCACCATGCTGGTCACGCTGCTGATGACGCTGCCGCTCGGCATCGCCACGGCGGTCTACATGGAAGAGTTCGCACCGAAGAACCGCTGGACCGACCTGATCGAGATCAACATCAACAATCTGGCGGCGGTGCCCTCCATCGTCTTCGGCTTGCTGGGACTGGCGGTGTTCCTGAACTTCTTCGGCCTGCCGCGCTCCGCGCCGCTGGTGGGCGGCATGGTGCTGGCGCTGATCGTGCTGCCGACCATCATCATCGCCGGCCGCGCGGCCATCAAGGCGGTGCCGCCCTCGATCCGGGAAGCGGCGCTGGGCGTCGGGGCCTCCAAACTACAGGTGGTGACCCATCATGTGCGTGCCGCTGGCGATGCCGGGCATCATGACGGGAACGATTATCGGCATGGCCCATGCGCTGGGCGAGACGGCGCCGCTGCTGATGATCGGCATGGTGGCTTTCATCGTCGACATTCCCGGCGGCGTCACCGACGCGGCAACCGTGCTGCCGGTGCAGATCTATATCTGGGCGGACAGCCCGGAACGGGCCTTCGTCGAGCGCACCAGTGCTGCGATCATGGTCCTGCTGGCCGTGCTCTTGCTGATGAATGGACTTGCCATATTGCTGCGCCGCCAGTTCGAGCGGCGCTGGTAAATCGGGAGGAAGGTACAGGATATGAACCTGTCGACGGGAATGACGGCGATGGCGGCGCTTCGCGAGGAAACGATGGCGCCGGCGAAGATCTCCGCCAAGGACGTCAACGTCCATTATGGCGACAAGCATGCGCTGAAGAACGTGTCGATCGACATCAAGGCCGCGGGAAGTGACCGCCTTCATCGGCCCGTCCGGCTGCGGCAAATCCACCTTCCTGCGCTGCATCAACAGGATGAACGACGTGATCGACGGCTGCCGGGTGAGCGGCGAGATCATGATCGACGGCCAGGACATCTATGACACGAGCCTGGACGTGGTGCAGCTGCGCGCCCGCGTCGGCATGGTGTTCCAGAAGCCCAATCCGTTTCCCAAATCGATCTACGACAATGTCTGCTACGGACCGCGCATCCACGGCATCGGCAACGGCAAGTCCCAGCTGGACGAAATCGTCGCAGAAGAGCCTGGAACGCGCCGGCCTGTGGAACGAGGTGAAGGACCGGCTGCACCAGCCGGGCACCGGCCTCTCCGGCGGCCAGCAGCAACGCCTCTGCATCGCCCGCGCCATCGCGGTCAATCCCGATGTGATCCTGATGGACGAGCCCTGCTCGGCGCTGGATCCCATAGCCACCGCCCGGGTCGAGGAGCTGATGGACGAGCTGCGCGAGAACTTCACCATCATCATCGTCACCCACTCCATGCAGCAGGCGGCGCGCGTATCGCAACGCACCGCCTTCTTCCACATGGGCATCCTGGTGGAACAGGGCGATACAGAGCAGATCTTCACCAGCCCGCGGGAAGAGCGCACCCAGGGCTATATCACCGGCCGCTTCGGCTGAGCCGCGCGCGGACGCAACACACGAAAGCGACGATCGGAAAGCCAATGCCCCAAGCCAAAGACCATATCGTCAAGTCGTTCGACGAAGAGATCAGGAAGCTCAACAACTTCATTACCTATATGGGCGGCCTCGCCGAGTCGCAGCTCCAGGCGGCGGTCGAAGCACTGCTGAAGCGCGATGCCGATGCCGCGAGCCGCATCATCCATGATGACGCCAAGATCGATGAGCAGGAAAACCTGATCTCGCAGCAAGTGGTTCGCCTTCTGGCCCTGCGCCAGCCGATGGCCATCGATCTCCGGCAGATCGTGGCAGCGCTGAAGATTTCCAGCGACCTGGAGCGCTTCGGCGACTACGCGACCAATATCGCCAAGCGTTCGATCGCCCTGTCCCAACTTCCGCCGCTGAAGCCGTTGTTCGCCATTCCGCGCATGGCGAAGCTCGTGCAGCAGAACATGAAGGATGTTCTGGACGCCTACACCGAGGCGGACGCCGACAAGGCCATGAGTGTCTGGAAGCGGGACGAGGAGGTGGACGAGATGTACACCAGCCTTTTCCGCGAACTCCTGACCTACATGATGGAGGATCAGCGCAATATCTCGCCGTCGATCCATCTCCTGTTCATTGCCAAGAACATCGAACGCATGGGCGATCACGCCACCAATATCGCGGAGACGATACACTTTATCGTTCGTGGCCATGACATCGAAGCGGAGCGGCCGAAGGGCGACAATACGAGTTTCTCCGTCTTCAAAGCCAATGACGCCGGTGGCGTCGTTGGCAGCGACGAGCGCCGAGGATGACACCCATGTCTCCCATCGTACTGGTCGTCGAGGACGAAACGGCGCTGGTGACGCTGCTGCGCTACAATCTGGAGCGGGAAGGCTTCCGGGTGGCGGAGGCGGGCGACGGCGAAGAGGCGCTGCTGGTGGCGCGGGAGCAGAAGCCGGACCTGGTGCTGCTGGACTGGATGCTGCCGCTGCTGTCGGGCCTGGAGGTCTGCCGGCAGATGCGGCGCATGCCGGAAACCCGCGGCGTGCCGATCATCATGCTAACCGCGCGCGGCGAGGAGGGCGACAAGCTGCGCGGCCTGGACAGCGGCGCCGACGATTATGTCACCAAGCCCTTCAGCCCGAGCGAGTTGATCGCCCGGGTGCGGGCGGTGCTGCGCCGCAGCCGGCCCTCCACCAACGGCGAGACCATGCAGTTCGAGGATCTGACCATGGACCTGGCCTCGCACCGCGTCCGCCGCAAGGGCCGCGACGTGCATCTGGGGCCGACGGAATTCCGCCTGCTGCGCCATCTGCTGGAGCATCAGGGCCGGGTGTTCAACAGGGAGCAGCTGCTGGACGCGGTCTGGGGCCACGATGTCTATGTCGAGCCGCGCACGGTGGATGTGCATATCCGCCGGCTGCGCAAGGCGCTGAACGGTCCGGAAGAATTCGACCTGATCCGCACGGTAAGATCGGCGGGGTACTCGCTGGATCGCGGGGAGTAGGGCGGCGGGCCACCCGCTCACTTCCCCTTTGCCCTGTTGATCGCTTCGACGATCATGTTGTTGGCCTCTTCCGCCTCGGCCCAGCGGCCGACCTTGGACCATTTGCCCTTCTCAAGGTCCTTGTAGTGGGTGAAGAAGTGGGCGATCTGCTCGGTGAGGATCTCGGGGAGCTGGCGGTACGAGACGATGCCCCGGTGAAAGGGGTGCAGGTCGTCCACGGGAACCGCCAGGATTTTTTCGTCGAGGCCCTTGTCATCCTCCATCAGCAGCGCGCCGATGGGGCGGGAGCGGATGATGACGCCGGGCACCACCCGCGTCGGCCCCACCACCATGATGTCGCAGGGATCGCCGTCCTCTGAGAGCGTGTGCGGAATGAATCCGTAGTTTGCCGGATAGGTCATGGCCGTATGCAGGAAGCGGTCGACGAACAGGGCACCGGAGTCCTTGTCGATCTCGTACTTCACCGGCTCGCCGCCAAGCGGGATCTCGATGATGGCGTTGACGTCCCAGGGCGGATTGCGGCCGATGGGAATCTTGGAGATGTCCATGGCATTGTCTCCCGCTGTCGCGCAGCGGCAGCTTACGGCACCACTGGCCCGCGAGTCTCGCTTCCGCTCCCTTTGCGCAAGATAGATGGCGATGACGATGGCGGGCAGACTGATCACCGCGGTCCAGGCGAAGAAGTCGCGATAGCCGACATCCTCGACCATGACCCCCGACCAGCCGCCGATGAATCGTCCGGGCAGCGACATGAAGGAGCTGAACAAAGCGTACTGGGTCGCAGTGTAAGCCGTGCTGGTCAGGCTGGAGAGGTAGCCGATCAGCACCGTGCCGGCGATTCCGCCGCCGAGATTGTCGCCGCTGATGGCGAGCGCCAGCAGCCAGAGATCTTGGGCGCTTCCGGAGGGCAAAGGCAGGGACCGTTCCGGCGGGGGGATGGTGAGGAACACCTGATCGATGCCCTGATAGGCCAGCCACGCGAAGAGAAGATTGGGCAAACCGACCAGGGCCGCACCGATGATCAGCGGCTTGACCACGCCCCAGCGCGCCACCAGCAAACCGCCAATGAGCCCGCCGGCGACGCTCATGATGAATCCGTAGAGCTTGGTCACGTTGGCGATATCTGTCTTGCTGAATCCGGCATCGATGTAGAACGGCGACGCCATGACGCCCATGATGACGTCGCTGAGCTTGTAGATGCCGATGAACAGGAGAATCACCAGCGCGAACCAGCCGATGCGGCGGAAGAAATCCAAGAATGGGCAGACCACGGCTCCGTAGAGCCAACCAAGGATACTTTTGAGCCGTGCCGGCATCTCCCGCAGTCGTGCCATATAGGCAACGACACGTTCCTCCTGCAGGAGACTGGTGCGATCCACCTTGTTCTCCGGCTCCGGGATCAAGAAGACGGTCAATGGACCTGCGAGCATCAGCAAGGCCATACCGACATACGCGGAAAACCAAGACTCGAACTCGGCGATGTAGAGCGCGCCCGCACCAGCGACCAGAAGCGCTACGCGATAGCCAAAATTGTAGGTGCCGGCGAGCGGCCCCTGCAATTCGGCGGGCGCCGAACTCGATACGAAAGGCGTCGATGGCGATGTCCTGAGTCGCGGACGAGAAGGCAACAAGCAAGGCGCAGGCGACGAGCCAGTACAATCCTTCCTTCGGGTCGGCCACGGCCATGCCGATGAGACCCGCGATGATGCCAGTTTGAGCCAGCAGCATCCATCCGCGGCGGCGGCCGAACATGGAGGTCAGGATCGGCAGTGGCAGCCGGTCGACGATCGGCGCCCAAAGAACTTTGATCGAATAGAACGTGGAGACCCAGCTCAGGAATCCGATCGTCGCGCGATCAACGCCGAACTCCCGCAACCAAGTGGAAAGCGTCGAAAACACCAGGAGGTAAGGCAGGCCGGCTGCAAAGCCGAGAAAGAACAGGGCGACAACCCGGCGATCCAGATAGGCAAGCAGTGCCTCGCGCCATCCTGGTCTGGCATCCGTCGTTACGGCCATGCGCTCTGTCGCCTCGATCCGGCTAGGTCGGCATCGTCTTGATTAGCCGGACTTTCTTGCAATTCGCCGCCGCCGTCAAAAGGCATTACGGCTGCCGGATCAGCCGGTTTCGGCCTCGGCGGCCCGTTCGGCGCGTTTGCGCTCATGGGGGCTGAGCAACTTCTTGCGCAGGCGGATGCTCTTGGGCGTCACCTCCACCAGCTCGTCGTCGCCGATATAGGCGATGGATTTCTCCAGCGTCATCTGCCGCGGCGGGGTCAGGCGGATCGCCTCGTCCTTCGAGGTGGTGCGGATGTTGGTGAGCTGCTTGGTCTTCATCGGGTTCACTTCCAGGTCGTTACCCCGGCTATGCTCGCCGATAATCATGCCCTCATAGACCTGGATGCCCGGATTGATGAACATCGGCCCGCGCTCCTCCAGATACCACAGGGCGTAGGCGACGGAGTTGCCCTCGGCGTTGGAGATCAGCACGCCGTTGCGCCGGCCCTCGATCGGGCCCTTGAACGGCGCATAGCCATGGAACATGCGGCTCATGATGCCGGTGCCGCGGGTGTCCGTGAGGAACTCGCCGTGATAGCCGATCAGGCCGCGGGTCGGCACGAAGAAGGTGAGGCGCGACTTGGCGCCGCCGGAGGGGCGCATGTCCTGCAGCTCGCCGCGGCGCTGGCCCAACTTCTCCACCACCACGCCGGAGAATTCATCGTCCACATCGACCTGGATTTCCTCGATCGGCTCCAGCCGCTGGCCCGTCGTGGGATCGGTCTTGAAGATCACCCGGGGCCGGCCGATGGAGAGCTCATAGCCCTCGCGCCGCATGGTCTCCACCAGGATGCCAAGCTGCAGTTCGCCGCGGCCGGCCACTTCGAAGGCTTCCTTGCCCTCGGCCTCGCGCACGCGGATCGCCACATTGCCTTCGGCCTCGCGCTCCAGGCGGGCGCGGATCATGCGGCTGGTGACCTTGTCGCCTTCGCGGCCGGCAAGCGGCGAGTCGTTGACCGAGAAGGTCATCGCCAGGGTCGGCGGATCGATGGCGGTGGCATGGATCGGCGACGCCACCACGGAATCAGCGATGGTGTCGGCCACGGTGGTTTCCGTCAGGCCGGCGATGGCGACGATATCGCCCGCCACCGCTTCCTCCACCGGCAGCCGTTCCAGGCCGCGGAAGGACAAGAGCTTGGTCAGGCGCGCATGCTCGATGACCCGGCCGAAGGGGCTGAGCGAGCGCACATGCATGTTGATGCGGGCCACGCCGGAATGGATGCGGCCGGTGAGCACGCGGCCGACATAGGGGTCGTACTCCAGCGTGGTCGCCAGCATGGAGAAGGGCGCGTCCATGTCGCCGGTGGCCTTTGGCACATGGCGGAGGATGAGATCGAACAGCGGCGCCAGATCCTTGCGCTCGTCCTCCAAAGTCGTGGCCGCCCAGCCTTGTTTCGAGGAGGCGAACAGCGTCGGGAAATCGAGCTGTTCGTCGCTGGCGCCGAGTGCGGCGAAGAGATCGAACACCAGGTTATGCACTTCGGTGGCCCTGGCATCGGGCCGGTCCACCTTGTTGATCACCACGATGGGCCGCAGGCCCAGCTTCAGCGCTTTCATGGTGACGAACTTGGTCTGGGGCATCGGGCCTTCGGCCGCATCCACCAGCACCACGGCGCCATCAACCATGCTGAGGATGCGCTCCACCTCGCCGCCGAAATCGGCGTGGCCCGGCGTATCCACGATATTGAGGCGATGGCCCTTCCAGGCGACCGACGTGCATTTGGACAGGATGGTGATGCCGCGTTCGCGCTCCAGATCGTTGGAGTCCATGGCGCGTTCCATCACCTGCTGGTTGGCGCGGAAGGTGCCGCTTTGCCGCAGGAGCTGATCCACCAGCGTGGTCTTGCCGTGGTCGACATGGGCGATGATGGCGAAGTTATGAATTGTCATGGGCGGGTCACTTGTCGAACTGGAGTACGAAGATCCGCCGGCAACAGATCCGCCAGCCGCGTCTGCGGCCGGGGACCGATATGGCTGATCACTTCGGCGGCGGCGATGGCGCCGATGCGGCCGGCATCGAACAGATTATAGCCGGCAGTATAACCGTGAAGGAAACCGGCGGCGAACAAATCGCCGGCGCCGGTGGTGTCGACGACCTTGGCGACCTTGACCGCGTCGACCACATGCACTTCGCCATCGGCGAAGATCACCGCACCCTTTTCGCTGCGGGTCAGGGCCGCGACCTCGCATTTGCCGCGGGTGGCCTGCAGCGCCGCATCGAAGCTGTCCACCTGCCAGAGGGAGCAGATCTCCGCCTCGTTGGCGATCAGGATATCGATATGGTTCTCCACCAGGTCGCGGAAAGAGGCGCGGTGCCGTTCGACGCAAAAAGAATCCGACAGGGTCAGCGCCACCTTGCGGCCGGCGCCATGAGCAATGCGGGCGGCCTGCAGGAAGGCCTCCTTGGCCTGGGGCGGATCCCAGAGATAGCCTTCGAGATAGACCACCTTGGAGCCTTTGATGGTATCGGGGTCCACATCGGCCGGGGTCAGGTTCAGGCAGGCGCCCAGATAGGTCTGCATGGTGCGCTGGGCGTCGGGGGTGACGAAGATGAGGCTGCGGGCGGTGGGCGGCCCCTGGGTCTCCTGGGGGGTATCATAGGCCACCCCGGCCGCCCGGATATCATGGCGGAACACGCCGCCGAACTGGTCCTCGGCCACCTTGCCGATGAAGGCGGCCCGGCCGCCCAGGGAGGCCACCCCAGCCGCTGTATTGGCCGCCGAACCGCCGGAGGCCTCGATCGCCGGCCCCATCTTGCGGTACAGGCTGCTCGCCCGGGCGGCGTCGATCAGCGTCATGGCCCCTTTGATAAGCTCTTGATCTCGCAAGAACTTATCGTCTGATTTCGTGATGATATCGACGATCGCATTGCCGATCGTGGCGACGTCGAAGCGGCTGTCGGCCATAAGGTCCCAATTTCGCTGGGGGTTTTCGGGGCGGTTTCGGCCGGGCAGGGCTGGAAAGCGCGGCCGGAGTATAGCCAGGATGCCTTTCCGGACAAGTCGGACGCCGGGGAACCTATCGGGACGGTCAGCGGCCAAAGGCCGCGCCTTGAGCCGGGGGCCGGCCATCGCTACATAGCAGCCAGCGCAATTTTCGGTCGCCCTGCCCTTGATCAATTCCCTCATCCGCGGCTTCCAGCAGCTGTTCGATCCGCCGACCCGGCGCTTGGTGATCCTGAGCGCGCTCACCGCGCTGGGCGTGTTGATCGTGCTCGCCTTCGTCCTCTGGTTCGTACTGGCCCAGTTCCAGTTCCTGCAGTGGGAATGGGCCGAGCGGGCCGTGGAGATCGGCGCCGGCTTCCTTCTGTTCGTCCTCGTCTGGCTGCTGTTCCCGGCGGCGCTGTCGGCGACGGTCGGCCTGTTCCTCGATTCCGTCGCCTCGCAGGTGGAGCGCACCCACTATCCGAACCTGCCGCCGCCGCGCAAGCAGGCGTTGCATGAAGCCATGTGGGGCGGCGTGAAACTGGCCTTGGTTGCTCTTGGCCTGAACCTCCTGGTCTTGCCGATTTATTTCGTTCCCTTTCTAAATATCTTTGTGTTTTACACGCTAAATGGCTATCTTCTGGGCCGTGAGTATTTCGAGACCGTAGCGCTCCGTCGCCTTAGCGCAGGTGAGGCGAGAGAGCTGTGGCGGAAAGAGAAGCGGCGATTGATCGTCGCCGGTGCAGTGATCACTCTGATGCTGACGATTCCGTTTCTCAATCTCGTCGCGCCCGTGGTGGCGACAGCTTTCATGCTTCACCTGTTCGAATCGATGCGCGTGACCGCAGGCGGCGCCCGCGGCTAGAAATACTTGGCGCACGAGAAGAACTATGAGCGAGAGAAATATGGGGCAGCGGCTGCGGCCGGCCCCGCACATCATCGGCACCGTGATCCTGCTGGCAGTCTTGCTCAGCGGTTGTCAGTCACCGGACTCCGCGACCGGCGATAAGGTTGCCGCAGCACCCAAGTCCGGCATGGGCGCGCCGCCGAAGGTGCTCGGCCTGAAGCCTCATGACGTGGAAGAATTGCTGGGCATGCCGAAGCTGGTGCGCCGGGACGATCCGGCCGAAGTCTGGCAATACCGCAGCGACGCCTGCGTGCTCGACGTGTTCATCTATCCCGTGGCGACGGGCGCCCAGGTCCGCTACCTGGAAGCGCGCACCGTGGCGGCCGAACCGGCGCGCACCGATGAGTGCGTCAACGATATCCGCCGCACGAACCGGCTGCCGACCTGATCATCCAGTCTTGGAACGCGCCGCCGCCTGAGCGCTTCGACGGCTTGAGCTTCTTCGCGGCAGCCGCCGGTACGTCGCTCGTCTTTTCCTTGAAACCGCAGAGATCGATCAGCACGCAGCGCGGGCAATCGGGCTTGCGCGCCTTGCAGATGTAGCGGCCATGGAGGATCAGCCAGTGATGGGCGTGGAGCTTCCAGCGCTCCGGCACGTTCTTCTCCAGCGCCTGCTCCACCGCCTCGGGCGTCTTGCCGGGGGCGAGGCCGGTGCGGTTACAGAGGCGGAAGATATGGGTGTCGACCGCCATGGTCGGCTGCGCGAAAGCGATGTTCAGCACCACATTGGCGGTCTTGCGACCGACTCCCGGCAACTCCTGCAGCTTCTCCCGGTCCGCCGGGACCTCGCCGTTGTAGCGGTCGATCAGGATCTTGCTGAGGGCGATGACGTTCTTGGCCTTGGTGTTGAACAGGCCGATGGTCTTGATGAAGCCTTTCAGCCGTTCTTCCCCGAGGGACAGCATCTTCTGCGGCGTGTCCGCCAGCTTGAACAGATCCACCGTCGCCTTGTTGACGCTGACGTCGGTGGCCTGGGCGGACAGCACCACGGCGACCAGGAGGGTGAAGGGATTTATGTACTCCAGCTCGCCCCGGGGATTGGGATTGAGCGCCGCCAGCCGGCTGAAGAACTGATCGGCATCGAGCTTGCGGGCGGCCATGACATACCTGGGGCGTAGAGGGCGAGGTTCCGTGGGCGGCGGTGGAGACGGTGCTGAGTTCTAGCGGCGGCAGGCGCCGCGCGCCAAGGGCACTCCGCTTTGCCGCCCCGGCTTTGTCTAAGTATAGTTGCGCCATGGATCACGTTGCTCAACCCGCCAGCGCCCATAGCAATGCCGAGGCGCCGGTGATCTTCGACGCCGTGCTGCATCCCTATCGCAGCCTGAGCCGCCGTGGCTTCCTGTTGCTGATGCTGATGGTGGCCCTGGTGGGATTCGCCGGCGGCATCGCCTTCGTCTATCTGGGCGCCTGGCCGGTCACCGGATTCGGTTTGCTGGAGCTCGCGCTGTTCTACGTCATGTTCGAGCTCAGCTATCGCAGCGCCCGCCTGTTCGAGCGGGTGCGGCTGACCGAGGACGAGCTGGTGGTCGAACGCCATGAGACCAACGGTGAGATCAGGCGCTGGCGGTTCCAGACCTATTGGCTGCGGGTGGCCTTCGACGAGCCGCCGTCCCATGGCAGCCAGCTCACCCTTTCGTCCCACGGCCGGCAGCTCACGATCGGCAGTTTCCTGACCGCGCCGGAACGGGCCGATTTCGCCCGTTCGCTCCAGGCTGCGCTGGCGGCCTTGCGCTAGATCAGCCGCGAACGGACCTGCCCAAGAACAGACCCGCTAAGGCCATGCACGGACATCGCCGCGACTATGGGCTGCTGTTGCTGCTCGGCATGATCTGGGGCGGATCGTTCCTGTTCATCAAGATGGCGGTGGCCGATATCCCGCCGATGACCGTGGCCGCGATCCGCATCGTCATCGGCGGCGCCGTGCTGGCCGCCGTCGCCGCCGGCCGCGGCCAGGATCTGTGGGCGCTCCGGCGTCACTGGCGGCCGCTGCTGATCATGGGCGCCTTCGGCACCATGCTGCCCTTTGTCCTGATCGGCTGGGGCGAGACCCATATCGACAGCGGGCTGGCGGCGATCCTGATGGCGGCGGTACCGTTCAACACCATCCTGCTGGCCCATCTGTTCGTGCGGGAGGAGCCGCTGAGCTGGGGCAAGACCCTGGGCTGCGTCCTGGGCTTTGCCGGCGTCATCGTGCTGATCGGGCCGGAAGCGCTGAACCGGCTGGGCGGCCAGGCGCTGGCGCAGATCGCCGTGCTGCTGGCCACCATCTGCTATGCGGTCAACAGCATCATCGCCCGGCGGCTAAATCACTTCAGCGGCGAGGCGGCCGGCGCCGGCATGCTGATCGCGGCGGCGCTCTTCGCCGTGCCGCTGAGCCTGCTCATGGACCGGCCCTGGGAGCTGGCGCCATCGGGGACCTCGCTGTTCGCGGTGAGTCACGCTCGGATGGCTCTGCACCGGCGTGGGCTATCTGCTGTTCTTCCGCATCATCGCGCGCGCCGGCGCCGGATTTGTCTCGCTGAACAATTTTATGGTGCCGCTGTTCGGCGTGATCTGGGGCGCGGTCGTGCTCAGCGAGCGGCTGGAGCCCCGCGCTTTCATCGCCCTCTTGCTTATCCTAGCAGGCGTGGCCGCGCCGCGGCTGTTGCAGCGCCGGCCGGCGGCGGCGAAGGCTCAGCTCGACAAGCCCAGCACGTCGGCCATCGAATAGAAGCCCGGCGGCTTGTCCTGGGCCCAGAGGGCGGCGCGGATGGCACCGCGGGCGAAGATCTCGCGGCTGGTGGCCTTGTGGGTGATCTCGACCCGCTCGCCATCGGCGGCGAACACCACCGTATGTTCGCCCACCACATCGCCGCCGCGCAGCACGGCGAAGCCGATATCGCCGCGGCGGCGGGCGCCGGTCATGCCGTCGCGGCCGCGGGCGGAAACGCGGTCCAGCGCCACGCCGCGGCCCTCGGCGGCCGCCTTGCCCAAAGCCAGTGCGGTGCCCGATGGCGCATCCACCTTGGCGCGGTGATGCATCTCCACGATCTCGATATCCCAGTCGGGATCGAGGGAGCGCGCCACCTGGGTCACCATGCGCAGCAGTAGGTTCACGCCCAGGCTCATATTCGGCGCCAGGACGATGGCGGTCTGCTTGGCGTGGCGCTGCAGCGTGGTGATCTGCGGCGCTTCCAGCCCGGTGGTGCCGATGATGTGCACCTTGCGGTGTTTCGCCGCCAACTCCGCGTGATGCAGCGTC
Organism: uncultured Alphaproteobacteria bacterium; assembly: GCA_963851215.1. GTDB lineage: Bacteria > Pseudomonadota > Alphaproteobacteria > Dongiales > Dongiaceae > DATKFM01. The sequence goes on along the minus strand of CAWKOG010000014.1, from coordinate 197,316 downwards.
GCCGACGGGCTGGTGAATTCCAGCACCGCATCGGCGGCATCGAACAGATCGCCCGCGTCCGAGCTGACCGGCACGCCCAGGGGATCGATGCCGGCGAGAGCGCCGACATCGCGCCCGATGGCCGACGACCCGGCGCGCTCGACGCCGCCCACCACCAGGCAGCGCTCATTCGCCGCCGCGGCGCGCACCAGCATCTGTCCCATGCGGCCGGCGCAGCCGACCACGCCGATGCGCAGCGCCGATTTCAGCCGGCTGTTGTCGGGAGTCGGGCGCGGAATGGCCGGCGCGGCAGTCTTGCCGCCGGAAGCCTTGGCGCGTAACGCCTTTGTTTTGGAGGATTTCGCCATGGGGCCCTGCCGCTGTTTTGCGGCAGTTTGGGGTGGGCCCCGGCGGCGGACAACCGAAAACTGCCCGGACCGGCGGCGGGCGCCCGAAGGTGGCTAGTCCTTCAGGTCTTCCCAGAAATCCCGCACCTTGGAAAAGAAGTTTTCCGATTGCGGGCTATGGCTCTTGCCCTTGCCGGCAGCGTCGAACTGCTTCAGCAGGTCCTGCTGCTGCTTGGTCAGGTTGACCGGCGTCTCCACCGACAGCTCGACATACATGTCGCCGCGCGAGGGCGAGCGCAGGACGCTCATGCCCTTGCTGCGCATGCGGAACTGCTGCGCCGTCTGGGCGCCGGCGGGAATATTCAACTTCACCCGCGTGCCGTCGATGTTCGGCACTTCGACTTGGCCGCCCAGCGCCGCCGTGGTCATGGGAATCGGCACGCGGCAATGGAGATCGCTGCCGTCGCGGCGGAAGATCGGATGGGTGGCGATAGTGAGGAAGATGTAGAGGTCGCCGGCCTGGGCGCCATTCATGCCGGCCTCGCCTTCGCCGGCCAGGCGGATGCGCGTGCCGTCCTCGACGCCCGCCGGGATATTCACCGACAGGGTCTTTTCCTTGCGCAGCCGGCCGCTGCCGCTGCAGCTCTTGCAGGCCTTCTCGATCACCCGGCCGCTGCCGCCGCAGGACTGGCAGGCGCGTTCGATGGTGAAGAAGCCCTGGCTGGCGCGCACGCGCCCGGCGCCGCGGCAGGTCTGGCAGGTGATCGGGCTGCGCGCCCTTCTCGCCGCCGCTGCCATGGCAGGCCTCGCAGGACGCGGTGCCGGGAACGCGCACCGTCGTCTGCTTGCCGCCGAAGGCATCCTGCAGGCTGATGGTCAGGTTGTAGCGCAGATCGGCGCCGCGGGCGCGGCCCTGCTGTGCGCCGCCGCCGCCGCGGCGGCCGCCGATGAATTCGCTGAACATCTCGTCGAAGATGTCGGAAAAGTTGGTGGCCGTGAAATCGAAGCCGCCGCCGCCGCCGCCGCGGGCGCCGGGCATGCCCTGCTCGAAAGCGGCATGGCCGAAGCGGTCATAGGCCGCACGCTTCTGATCGTCCTTCAGGACGTCGTGGGCTTCGTTCAGTTCCTTGAATTTCTGCTCGGCGGCCTTGTCGCCCGGATTCTTGTCCGGGTGATATTTCATCGCCAGTCTTGCGGAATGCCTTCTTGATGGCATCGCCGTCGGCGTCACGGGCAACGCCCAGCAGTTCGTAGTAGTCCTGCTTCGACATGGATGCGGCGCCAATCCCAACCTATGTGCCGTCAGCCAGCTTCATTGAATTCCGTCCGTCATGGCCGGCTGACGGCGATGACATGATGCAGTCCACCGCCCGTTATCAGGCTGCGCCGCCCTTGCGGTTGTCTTTCACTTCCTCGAAATCGGCGTCGACGACTTTCTCGCCTGACTTGGCGCCGCCGCCGGAACCGAGGCGCCGCCGCCGGCGCCGTTGCCGGACCGGACGCGCCGCCCTGCTGCGACTTATAGATCGCCTCGCCCAGCTTATAGGACGCCTGCAACGCCGCATCGGCCTTGGCCTTCATCGCCTCGGCATCGTCGCCTTCCAGCGACTTGCGCAGATCGTTGAGCGCATTTTCGATCACCGACTTGTCGCTGCCGCTGACCTTATCGCCATGCTCCTTGAGCTGCTTCTCGACCTCGTGGATCACATGGTCGCCGCGGTTGCGCGCCTCGACCGTCTCCTTGCGCTTCTTGTCGTCGGCGGAATGGGCCTCGGCATCCTTGACCATGCGGTCGATATCGGAATCCGACAGGCCGCCGGAGGCCTGGATGCGGATCTGCTGCTCCTTCGCCGTCGCCTTGTCCTTGGCCGACACATTGACGATGCCGTTGGCGTCGATGTCGAAGGTGACTTCGATCTGCGGCATGCCGCGGGGCGCCGGCGGAATACCGACGAGATCGAATTGCCCCAGAAGCTTGTTGTCGGCCGCCATCTCACGCTCGCCCTGGAAGACGCGGATCGTGACTGCCGTCTGGCCGTCTTCGGCCGTCGAGAAGGTCTGGCCCTTCTTGGTCGGGATGGTGGTGTTGCGGTCGATCAGCCGGGTGAACACGCCGCCCAGGGTCTCGATGCCCAAGGACAGCGGCGTCACGTCGAGCAGCAGCACGTCCTTGACTTCGCCCTTGAGGACGCCGCCCTGGATCGCGGCGCCGATGGCCACGACTTCGTCGGGGTTCACGCCCCGGTGCGGCTCGCGGCCGAAGAATTCCTTCACCGTCTCCGTGACCTTGGGCATGCGGGTCATGCCGCCCACCAGGATCACTTCGTTGATCTCCGACGCCTTGATGCCCGCATCCTTGAGCGCGTTGCGGCAGGGCTCGACGGTGCGCTGGATCAGCTCGTCCACCAGCGCTTCGAGCTTGGCGCGGGTCAGCTTGATGTTGAGATGCTTCGGGCCGTTCTGGTCCGCCGTGATGAACGGCAGATTGACCTCGGTCTGGATGGCGCTGGACAGCTCGATCTTCGCCTTCTCGGCGGCCTCTTTCAGGCGCTGCAGCGCGAGCTTGTCCTTGCGCAGATCGATGCTGGTCTCTTTCTTGAACTCGTCGGCGAGGTAATCGATGATCCGGGCGTCGAAGTCTTCACCGCCCAGGAACGTGTCGCCGTTGGTCGACTTCACCTCGAACACGCCGTCGCCGATTTCCAGCACGGAGATATCGAAGGTGCCGCCGCCGAGATCGTAGACGGCGATGATGCCGCTGCCCTTCTTCTCCAGGCCGTACGCCAGCGCGGCCGCCGTCGGCTCGTTGATGATGCGCAGCACCTCGAGGCCGGCGATGCGGCCGGCGTCCTTGGTCGCCTGGCGCTGGGAATCGTTGAAGTAGGCGGGAACGGTGATGACGGCCTGGGTGACTTTCTCGCCCAGATAGTTCTCCGCCGTCTCCTTCATCTTCTGCAGGATGAAGGCGCTGACCTGCGAGGGGGAATATTTCTTGCCCTGGGCTTCGACCCAGGCATCGCCATTGTCGCCGGGCACGATCCTGTAGGGGACCAGGCCCTTGTCCTTCTCCGTCATCGGGTCGTCGGAGCGGCGGCCGATCAGGCGCTTGATGGCGAACAGCGTGTTTTCCGGATTGGTGACGGCCTGGCGCTTAGCAGCCTGGCCAACGAGGCGTTCGCCGGTGTCGGTAAATGCGACCTGGGACGGCGTGGTGCGCGTGCCCTCCGCGTTCTCGATCACCTTGACTTCTTTACCTTCCATGACCGCCACGCAGGAATTCGTGGTGCCAAGGTCGATGCCGATGACTTTGCTCATAATATCCCTCGCTCGAACAGCAGACCCTCCTGTGCCGACCTTCCCAAGCGAAGCATCAGCCGGGTCCCTTTAGTGTGCCGTTATCGCCAACAGCACCAGCGGCCTGAAGGCCCTGTGCTGCCGCCTATTTTGACACGGGGCTTATATAGGCAGGGTTAATTGCGGTGCAAGTGCGCGCGGGCGGGGAAAGACAGCTTATGGCCGTGATCGGCTTGCATTTTTCAACCCCAGGGGTGGCTTTTGGGGGCTGCAGCGGGGGCCAGGAAATCGAAAAAAGCCGCGCGTTTACACTTTGCTAACCGTCTCTCTGCTACGGAAAAGCTCATGAGCGAGACGAATCCGACCGAGGAATTCGAGACCGAGGAACCGAGCGGCGGCAGCGACGCCGGCGCCAGCCTGCAGATCCTCCAGTACATCATGATTTTCACGATGCTGGCGGGAATTGGCATCGCGGGCATGGCCGGTGCCGAGCTGGGCTCCACCGGCCTGGCCATCGCCGGTGGCGTGCTTGCCGCCTTCAGCGGCCTTTTCTACGTCTACCTGACCCTGCGCGGCTAGCCGCCGGGGGCTTCCGGCCGCTATCCTGCGGCCATGATCGTTTCCGCCAGCTATCGTACGGATATTCCAGCATTCTATGGCCCCTGGTTCCGGGCCCGGCTGGCGGCCGGCTTCTGCCACGTGGCCAACCCCTATGGCGGTGCGCCGGCGACTGTATCGCTGCACCCCGATGATGTGGAGGGGTTCGTCTTCTGGACGCGGAATGCAGGCGCCTTCATGCGAGGACCTGGCCGAGGTCAGGCGGCGGCGCTTCCCCTTCGTTCTGCAGATGACGGTGACCGGCTATCCCCGTGCCCTGGATGCCAGCACCATCGCCGCGGACCAGGCGATCGCGCAGTTCAAGGAAATTGCCAAGAGGTTCGGCAGCGCCGTGCCGGTCTGGCGCTATGACCCGGTCCTGGTGAGCAGCCTCACTGACGGCGCGTGGCATGAACAGAACTTTGCCCGCATCGCCGGGGCGCTGCGGGGCAGCACCGATGAGGCCGTGGTTTCCTTCACCCAGTTCTATGCCAAGACCAAAGCGAACCTGACCAAGGCGGCGGCCGAGCATGGCTTCACCTGGCGCGATCCCGACCCGGCGGAAAAGCGCGCGCTGCTGCAACGGCTGGCGGCGATCGCGGCGGAGAACGGCATGACGCTGACCCTCTGCACCCAGCCCGATCTGGCCGGGAACGGCATCGACGCCGCGCGCTGCATCGATGGCCGGCGGCTATCGCGAATCGCCGGCAGCGAGATCGCGGCGAAGGAGAAGGGCAACCGGCCGGGCTGCCTTTGCGCGGAGTCGCGGGATATCGGCGCCTATGATTCTTGCGTCCAGGGCTGCGCCTATTGCTATGCGGTGCGCAGCCCGGCCGCCGCTTTGCAACGGCGGCGGCGCCACGATCCGGCCGGCGAGATGCTGATCCCGCCGGCCGAGGCGGCGGTTAGGGATCGTGGGTAAGGATGAAATTGCCGTCTAGAGCCCATTACGCTCGTTGAACACCTGCCCTTGGATCACGAAGACCGTCGAATAGGCATGACCGCCCACGGCGCCATTGGCGTCGATCTGAACAAATGTGTTTCCCTTCCTCATTTTCGAGTCGGCACATAGTCCGCAATATTGCCGCCTTTGAAGTTCGTCAGGACATCGGCGATATCGATCTTGTCGATCGCGTTCACGCCATCGCCGCCTTCTTCGAAGTCGGTGATGAAATCGACGCCGTCGCTGGAGCTGATGCGGTAGAAGACATCCTTGCCGTCGCCGCCGGTGAGGATGTCATTGCCGAGGAAGCCCATCAGCGTATCGTCGCCGCCTTGCCCATCGATGCGGTTCGACGCCGGTGCTGCCCTGGATCTTGTTGTTCACCTCATTGGCGGTGACGTTGAGATTGCCGGTAGCCGAAGAGGACGACGTTTTCGACATTGTCCCATAGATCCCCAATGCTGAAGGAGCTCTGCACCGTATCGGTGCCCCCGTTGCGGTCTTCGACGATTATGTCGCCCACACCGAGGCGGTAGAGGTCGCCGCCGGCTGCGCCGGCCAACGTGTCGTGACCGCCGAAGCCGTCGATGAAGTTCGAATTGCTGTTGCCGGTGATCTTGTTGGCGGCGGCATTGCCGAGGGCATTGATCGCGTCCTTGCCCTCGAGCAGCGTCAGATCCTCGAAATTGCCGCCGAGAGTCCAGCTCACGGTGCTCTGGATATGGTCGCGGCTGACCGCGCTCGATTCCCCGACCTCGGTCACCTTGTCCTGCTTGCTATCGACGATGTAGGTGTCAGCACCCAGGCCGCCGGCCATGTTGTCGATATTGTCGCCGCCATCCAGCGTATCGTTGCCGGAGCCGCCGGTCAGCACGTCGTTGCCCGCCGCGCCGACCAGCTTGTTGCTGTTCTGGTTGCCGGTAATGACGTTTCTGCTGCCATTGCCGATGCCGTCGGTCGCCGCCGGAGCCCATCACCAGCGTCAAATTCTCGATGCCGGTGGTGAGTGTGAAGCTGACCTTGCTTACGACGGAGTCGACGCCGCCGGCCAGCTCGGCGATTTCGGTAACGACATCGCCGGCGTCATCGACAAAATAGCGGTCGTTGCCTTTGCCGCCAGCCATCGAGTTGGCGCCTTCCTTGCCGTCGATGATGTTATTGCCCTTGTTGCCGTTGATGACATTGTTCAGTTCGCTGCCGGTGGCATTCGTGTTGCCGTTGCCGAGAAGGGTAATGTTCTCGAAGTGCTCGGCGAGAATATAGCTGGCGGTGGTGCTGACGGTGTCGGTGCCGCGCACCTTTCCTTCAATGATGACGTCCTTTGAATTGTCGACGAAATAGACATCGTCTCCGATTCCGCCGTCCATCGTGTCAGCGCCGGCGCCGCCGTCCAGCGTATCGTTGCCCTCAAGACCCACAAGGCCGTTGCCATTGTTATTGCCAGTCAGCTTGTTGTTGCCGTCATCGCCGCCTGCATACAGCTTGGCGTTGCCGGTGAGCCAGACATTCTCGAAATCGAAGAACTCGAACTTGTTGGTCTTGTCGTTGAGATCGATGCTGTAGAGGCCGGTCTTCAGCGTATCCGAACCTGTTGAGCCGGATCTCGTCCACGTGCGTCGAGGAGATTGTCGATGACATAGATGTCATCGCCGTCGCCGCCCGTTATCGTGTCCTTGCCGGCGCCGCCATCGAGGATGTTGTTGCCGGTGTTGCCGTTGAGAATGTTGTCGAGGGCGTTGCCGGTGCCATTGATGCTCTTGCCGCCGGTCAACGTCAGATTCTCGATAGTGGCCGACAGCACGAAGGTATCGCTGGATTCCACCCGGTCATTCTTGGTGGTTCCGGTCTCCAGCACCTTGTCGAAGATGGAATCGACGATGTAGAGATCGTCGCCCTCCCCGCCGGTCAGGATATCGAAGCCCGTGCCGCCATCCAGCGTATCGTTGCCGCCATTGCCGGTCAGCGTGTCATTGCCGGCAAAGCCGGTGAGCAAGTTGGCGTTGCTGTTGCCGAGGATCCTGTTGAAGCTTTCATTGCCGGTGCCGATGGCGCCGGCCTTGCCTTCGACGAGCGTCAAATGCTCGAGGTGGGTGCCGAGGACGAAATCCACATCGCTGATCACCGAGTTGGTGCCCAGATTGATGGTGATCTTGTCGGTGGTTTCCGCGACCTTGTCGCCGATGACGTCGACATAGAAGGTGTCGTTGCCGGCGCCGCCGAACATGGTGTCGGCGCCCGTGCCGCCATTGATCGTGTCGTTCCCGAAGCCGCCATCGATATCGTCGTCATTGGCTCGGCCATCCAGCAGGTTGGAGCCGAAATTGCCGAGGATTACATTGGCGCCTTCGTCGCCGATGCCCGCTATGTTGCCTGAGAAGATCAGCTCGATGTTCTCGAAGCTGTCGAATGCCGCCAGATTGAGATCGACGCTGATCTGCCCGGCGACCGTATCGAAGCCCTCGCCGGTGCCGCCTTCTTCGATGAGGACGTCGCCCTTGCTGTCATAGTGCAGCCGGTCGTTGCCGACGCCGCCGACTTCGGTATCGGCGCCGCCGGCGCCGGTCAGCGTGTCATTGCCGATGCCGCCGACCAGGCTGTTCGCCGAATTGTTGCCCAAGAGGAAATTGAACAGATCGTTGCCGATCAGGCTGACCGCCTTCGTGCCCTGCAGCCAGACATTCTCGACATCCTCCAGGCCGATCTTGTTCAGATCGGTCTTGAACTGCGTGATGATGGTGTCGTCGCCCTCGTCGACAGCTTCGATGATGACGTCGGTTTCCAAATTGACGACATAGAAATCGTCGCCATCCAGGCCGATCATCGTGTCGGCGCCGCCGCCGCCATTCAGCGTGTTCTCGTCGCCATTGCCAGTCATCTTGTTGTTGGCGCCGTTGCCGAACGCGTGGATTATGCCGCCGGCGATGATCTCCAGATTTTCCAGGTTGGCGCCCAGGACATAGCCGGCCGCGGTGAAGAAGCCGAGCTGCACGGTGTCGGTGCCGCCACCGGCCCCCTCGACGATGGTGTCGAAGGTCTTGCCGGTCCGGTCGAGCACATAGGTATCGTCGCCGGCGCCGCCGGTCATGGCGTCGACGCCGAAGCCGCCATCCAGCGTGTCGTTGCCGGTGCCGACGCCGCCGATCAGGGTGTCGTTGCCGCCGTCGCCTTCCAGCTTGTTGTCGTTGCTGTTGCCGATGATCCGATTGCCGACGGCGCTGCCCTTGCCGTCGATCGCGTCCGTGCCTACGAGGACCAGGCTCTCGATATTCGCGATCGTGAAAATCGAGAAATCAGATGACGCTTCGATCGTATCGGTGCCTTCGCCATTATCCTCGACGATGTTGTCGAGGAAATCGTCGACCACATAGATGTCGTTGCCCTTGCCGCCGATCATGATGTCGGCGTTGGCGCCGCCGTCGATCCGGTTGTTGCCGGCGTTGCCGGTGATCGAGTTCTTCTCGGTATTGCCGGTGCCGCTGATCGACCCGATACCCAGCAGCTCCAAATTCTCGACATTGTCGGTGAGCGTGTAGCTGATGAAGCTGCGGACGGTATCGACGTGCCCTCGTCTGCCATTCCTCGACAACAAGATCGCCAACGATTGTCGACAATGTAAATGTCATTACCAGTGCCGCCGAGCATGGTATCTGCACCAGCGCAGTCCGTCGATGGAGTCGTTGCCGTCGCCTGTCGCCGACAAGCGAATTGTTGCCCGAGGTTCCAATGACTATCCATATCGCCATTTCCCGTTATAATTCCGACCTCGATTCCCTTGGCCAGGGTCAAGCTCTTGGTAGAGAAGACCGTGTCAAAGCCGCCGGAATCGGTGACGGTTTCGTTGGAGCCCTCGACGAAGAACGTGTCATCGCCCAGGCCACCGTTAAGCGTGTCCGCATTGTTGTCGCCGGTGCCGTCGAGCGTGTCGTTTCCGTTGCCGCCTGACAGACTGTTGTTGCCGCCGTTGCCGGTGATCTTGTTGTTGGTGTCGCTGCCGGTCGCATTGACGCTGTTGTTGCCGGTCAGCTGCATGTTCTCGATCTCGGACAGGCCGGCGAGCGTGATGCTCACCGCCGACGCGACCGTATCGATGCCTTCACCTTTGTTCTCGGTGACCTGATCCTTGCCGTCATCGATGACATAGAAGTCATCGCCCAGGCCGCCGAGCATCGTGTCGTTGCCGCCGCCGCCGTTGAGTGTGTTGTTGCCTGAATTGCCGGTAATCAGGTTGTTGCGATTGTTGCCGGTGCCGCCGATGTCGTCTGTGCCCATCAGCACAAGATTCTCGATTTCGGTCGCGTTTTTTCCGCCCAGCGAGAAGGTCACGAACAGCTGCAGGGTATCGGTGCCCTGATTTTCCAGCTCGGTGACCGTGTCGCTATCCGCATCGATGATATAGGTGTCGTTGCCCAGGCCGCCGGCCAGCGTGTCCAGCCCGTCGCCGCCCGACATCGTGTCATTGCCATCGCCGCCGGCCAGCGAGTCATTGCCGACATCGCCCTGCAGCGAATCCTCGCCGGCATCGCCGCCGAGGGCGTCATTGGCGTCGCCGCCCAGCAGCGTGTCCAGGCCGCCGCCGCCGAACATCGTGTCGGCGCCGCCGAGGCCCGAGAGCAGGTTCTTGGCGCTGTTGCCGATGATCGAGTTGGCGTCGACACTGCCGATGCCATTGATTTCGAGGGCGCCGGTGAGGACCAGGTTCTCGATATTGTTGCCCAGCGTGAAGGTGGCGCCGGTTTCCACCGTATCGTCGCCGCTGCCGGCACCGGCCGCCTCGGTAATCTTATCGGTGGTTGCATCAACGACGTAGCGGTCGTCGCCCAGGCCGCCGGTCATGGAATCGATGCCGGCGCCGCCGTCCATGGTATCGTTGCCGGCGTCGCCCGACAGCGTGTCGTTGAGGTCGCCGCCCGAGAGCTTGTTGGCGCCGGTATTGCCGGCGATGATGTTGGCGAGAGCGTTGCCGGCGCCATCAATGTCGGCGCCACCGGTGAGCGTCAGGTTTTCGACATTCGCCGCCAGCGCGTTGATGGTGATGCCGGACAGGACCTTGTCGATGCCGGTGCCGATTTCGGTGACGACGTCGCCGGCGAAATCGACGACGTAGATGTCGTCGCCGTCGCCGCCGATCATGGCGTCGCCCTCGGTGCCGCCGTCCAGGCTGTCATTGCCCAGGCCGCCGGTCAGGGTATCGGCCAGGGCGCCGCCGCTCAGGCTGTTGTTGGCGCCGTTGCCGAGGATCGCGTTGGCCAGCTCGTTGCCCTTGCCGTTGGCGGCGGTGCCCAGCAGCGTCAGGTCTTCGAAGTTCGCGCCGAGATCCAGGCTGATCGACGACTGGATGAGATCGTCGCCGCCGTTGAGGTCTTCGGTGGCGACATCGCCGGCCGTGTCGATTGTATAGGTGTCGTTACCGGCGCCGCCGGTCATGGTGTCGTTTTCGGCGCCGCCATCCAGCACATCCGCGCCATCACCGCCCTCGAGGGCGTCGGTGCCGATATCGCCGAGGATGGTGTCGTTGCCGAGATCCCCCTTCATGACGTCATTGGCGGCGCCGCCCAGCAGGGAGTCGATGCCGCCGCCGCCCAGCAGCGTGTCGTTGCCGCCGGCGCCGCCGAGGATGTTGTTACCGCCGTTGCCGGTGATGGAATTGGCGCCGGTATCGCCGGTGCCGTTGATGTTGCCGGCGCCGGCCAGGATCAGGTTCTCGATGTTGCCGCTGAGGGTGAAGCTAGCCGTGGTCTCGACCGTGTCGATGCCCTCATTGAGGGCCTCGGTGATCACGTCCTCGGTCAAATCGACGATGTAGTTGTCGTCGCCGATGCCGCCGGCCATCGAGTCCTTGCCGGCTTCGCCTTCCATCGTGTCGTTGCCGCCGCTGCCGGTGAGCGTGTCGTTGAGGTCGCCGCCGGAAAGGCTGTTGTTGCCGGTATTGCCGGCGATGATGTTTGCGAGGGCGTTGCCGCCGCCATTGATGCTGCCGCCGCCGGTGAGCGTCAGGTTTTCGACATTGTTCGCCAGCGTGCCGATAGTGATGCCCGAGAGAATCTTGTCGATGCCGGTGCCGGATTCGGTGACGATGTCGCCGGCGATGTCGATGACGTAGATGTCGTCGCCGTCGCCGCCGGCCATGGCGTCGGCTTCGGTGCCGCCATCCAGGCTGTCATTGCCGATGCCGCCGGTCAGGGTATCGTTCTCGCTATCGCCGCTCAGCGAGTCGTTGCCGTCATTGCCGAGCAGGACATCGAGGCCCACAGCGCCGGCAAGGCTGTTGTTGCCGGTATTGCCGGTGATCGCGTTGTCGAGTTCGTTGCCGATGCCGTTGATATTGCCACCGGCATCGAGCAGAAGCAGATCCTCGATGTTCTTGCCCAGGGTCAGGCCCACCGTGCTCTGGATCGTGTCGTTGCCGACCTCATCGAGTTCCACCGCGGTATCGCCGGCGGCATTGACGACATAGATGTCGTTGCCGGCGCCGCCGGTCATCGAGTCGTCGCCGCTGCCGCCATCCAGCGTGTCGGCGCCCGCGTCGGCGCCGCCGCTCAGCGTGTCGTTCTCGCTGCCGCCATCCAGGCTGTCATTGCCGTCGCCGCCGTCCAGATTGTCGATCCCGACATCGCCGAAGAGCTTGTCATTGCCGATTTCACCCGACAGCACATCGCCGCCGTCGCCGCCCAGCAGCGTATCCAGGCCGCTGCCGCCGAAGAGCGTGTCGGCGCCGAGTGCGCCGGACAGCAAGTTGGCGCCCTCATTGCCGGTGATCGAGTTGTCGCTGCCGTCGCCGGTGCCGTTGATGTTGCCGGCGCCCGCCGCGAGGATCAGGTTCTCGATGTTGCCACTGAGGACATAGCTGGCGGTGGTTTCGACCGTATCGATGCCGGTACCGGCGCCCGCGAGCTCGGTGATCACGTCGTCGGGCGAATCGATGAAGTAGCGATCGTCGCCCGCGCCGCCGACCAGTTTATCGATGCCGGCGCCGCCGCTGAGCGTGTCGTTGCCGATGCCGCCGTCCAGGGTATCGAGACCGGCATCGCCGATCAGCGAATCCGCACCCGCGTCGCCGATCAGGGAGTCCGCGCCCAGATCGCCGTCCAGGATATTGTTGTTCGTATTGCCGGTGATGACGTTGTCGAGGGTATTGCCGGTGCCGTTGAGCGCGCTGCCGATCAGCGTCAGATTCTCGACCGCGCCGAAGGCGGCGATCGAATAGCTGACCGAGGATTTGATCGTGTCGGTGCCGGTGCCGGCGCCGGACGCTTCCGTGACGATGTCGTCTATATTGTCGACGGTATAGCTGTCATCGCCGAGACCGCCGACCATGGTGTCGATGCCGAGACCGCCATCCAGATTGTCGCTGCCATCGCCGCCGGTCAGGCTGTCGATATCGTCGCCGCCGCTGAGGGTATCGTTGCCGAGGCCGCCATCGAGGCTGTCATTGCCCTTGCCGCCGCTCAGGCCGTTGTTGGTGTCGTTGCCGAGAATCTTGTTGCCGAGATCGTTGCCGGTGCCGTTCACCGCGCCGGTCAGCAATGTCAGGTTCTCGACATTGTTTGCCAGGCCCGCCAGCGTCACCGTGGTGCGGATTTCGTCCGCCGTGCTGGCGCCGGCTTCCGTCACCACGTCACCGGCCGAGCTGACGATATAGACATCGTTGCCCTCGCCGCCGGTCAGCGAGTCGTCGCCGCTGCCGCCATCGAGGAAATCGTTGCCGAGGCCGCCTGTGAGGCCATCGCTCTCGCTGCCGCCGTCCAGCGTGTCGTTGTCGTCGCCGCCATCCAGGATATCGGCGCCGATGCCGCCCAGCAGCGTGTCGAGGCCGGCATTGCCGGTGAGCGTGTCGTCGCCGGTGTCGCCGGACAGGCTGTTATTGCCGGTGCTGCCGGTGATCTCGTTGTCGCCGCCATTGCCGGTGCCGTTGATATTGACGCCGGTGAGGATGAGGTTCTCGACCTCGGGCGCGAGCGTGTAGGTGACGCTCGATTTCACGGTGTCGATGCCGCCCGCGGCAGCTTCTGTGATGACATCGACGGTGCTGTCGACGATGTAGAGATCGTTGTCGGCGCCGCCGATCAGGCTATCGGCCAAGGTATCCGCGCCGCCGAGCAGCGTATCGGCGCCAGCGCCGCCCTCCAGTTTGTCGGTGCCGACATCGCCGTCCAGCGAGTCATTGCCGGCATCGCCCAGCAGGCTGTCGTTGCCGGCGGCGCCATCCAGCGTGTTGGCAGCGGTGTTGCCGCTGATCTTGTTGTCGAGGATGTTGCCGGTGCCCGACAGCGGATCGCCACCGGTCAGCGTCAGATTCTCGACATTGTTCGCCAGCGCCGCGATGGAGATGCTGGACTTGATCTCGTCGATACCGGTCGCGCCGGCTTCATTGACTGTGTCCGAGATGGAGTCGACGACATAGAGATCGCCGCCATCGCCGCCGGTCATTGCGTCGGCGCCCGTGCCGCCATCCAGCGTGTCGGCAACCGCGCCGAGACCGCCATCCAGCGTATCGTCGCCGATGCCGCCGCTCAGGCTGTTGGCAACCGTATTTCCGGTGATCTTGTTGGCCGAGGTCGTTGCCCGTGCCGTTCACCGCGCCGGTCAACAGCGTCAGGTTTTCGACATTGGTTGCCAGCGGTCCCGCCAGAGTGACGGTGGTCTGAATCTCGTCGATTTCGGTGAGGCCGGCGCCGGCTTCCGTGACGGTGTCACTGACAGAATTGACGGTGTAGACATCGTTGCCGGCGCCGCCGGTCATGGCGTCGTTGCCGCTGCCGCCGTCGATCGTGTCGTTGCCGATGCCGCCGGAGATCGTGTCGTTCTCGCTGCCGCCATCCAGATTGTCGGCGCCGTCGCCGCCATCCAGATTGTCGCCGCCCACATCGCCATGCAGCGTGTCGTTGCCCAGGTTCCCGATCAGCGTGTCGGCGCCGTCGTCGCCGGACAGGATGTTGTTGCCGCCGCTGCCGGTGATCTTGTTATTGAGGACGTTGCCGGTGCCGTTGATGTTGACGCCGGTCAGGGTCAGATGTTCGATATCGTCGGCCAACTTGGTGATGGTGACGCTGGACTCGAGGGTGTCGATGCCGCCGGCATCCGTGATGACGTCGGTGTCGGTGTCGACGATGTAGAGATCGTCGTTGGCACCGCCCTGCAGCGTGTCGATGCCGTCGCCGCCCTCCAGCGTGTCGTTGCCGGCGCCGCCATCGAGGGCATCCGCGCCGATCCCGCCTGATAGCGAATCGTCGCCGCCATTGCCGGCCAGCGTATCCGCGCCGCCAGCGCCATCCAACGTGTTGCTGCCGGTGTTGCCGGTGATCTTGTTGTCGAGGGCATTGCCGGTGCCGGTGAAATTGCCGCCTTCGCCCAGCGTCAGATGTTCGAAATTCGCGCCCAAGGCAAAGCTGGCCGCGATCTGGATCTCGTCGATGCCTTCGTTCGCCGCCTCGGTAACGGTATCGCCGGCCTCGATGATGTAGAGATCGTCGTTCTCGCCGCCGGCAAGCGAATCGGCATCGGCATCGCCCTGCAGCGTATCGTTACCCTTGCCGCCCGTCAGCGTATCCGCGCCGGCATCGCCCAGCAGCTTGTTGGCGCCGTCGTTGCCGATGATGACATTGGCGGCCGTATTGCCGGTGCCGTCGATCGCTGCCGTGCCGCCGGTGAGCGTGAGGTTCTCGACGTCGGTGCCGAGTTTGTATGACTGCGTGGAAATGACGAGATCGTCATTGCCGCCGCCCGGCGCTTCCACCACCAAGTCGCTGCTGGAATCGACGAAATAGGTGTCGTCGCCGAGACCGCCGGTCATCGTGTCGTTGCCGGTACCGCCGTCCAGCGTGTCGAGCCCGTCGCCGCCGTCCAGCTTGTCAGTGCCGGCCTGGCCGAACAGCTTGTCGTTTTCGCTGCCGCCCAGAAGCGTGTCGTTCTCGCTGCCGCCATCGAGCGTATCCGCGCCCGCGCCGCCATCGAGGGAATCGATGCCGACGCCGCCTGATAGCGAATCTGCCCCGCCTTTGCCGATCAGCGTGTCGGTGCCATCGGCGCCCGTGAGATTGTTCACGCTGTCGTTGCCGGTGATGACGTTGTTGCCGGCATTGCCGGTGCCGTCGATGGCGCCGGCGCCCGTCAGCGTCAGGTTCTCCAGCCCACCGGCGAGCGTGTAGCTGGCCGAGGACTGGACGGTGTCGACGCCCGTGGTGCCGGTTTCGCTGATGACATCGCCGGCGACATCGACGATGTAGAGATCGCCGCCCTCGCCGCCCACCATGCTGTCATTGCCGACGCCGCCATCGAGCGTGTCGGCGCCGTCACCGCCGATAAGCGTGTCGACATCGCCGCCGCCGGACAGGCTGTTGGCGCCGCTGTTGCCGGTGATCAGGTTCTTTACGGCATTGCCGACGCCGGTGAAGCCGTCGGTGCCGCCAAGGGTCAGGTTCTCCAGCGCGCCGCCCAGCGTGTAGTCGCCGGCGATCTGCACCTCATCGGTGCCTTCGCTCGCGTTCTCCGTGATCGTGTCGCCGGCGTCGATGGAATAGGTGTCGTCGCCAAGGCCGCCAGCCATGCTGTCGATGCCGGCACCGCCAACGAAGCTGTCGTTGCCCTTGCCGCCGGACATCGTGTCGTTGTCATCGCCGCCCAGCAGCGTGTCATTGGCCGCGCCGCCCAGCAGCGTATCGGCGCCCAGCGCGCCGGACAGGCTGCTGCCGAGGGTCGCATTGCCGGTGATTTCGTTGTTGACGGCATTGCCGCCGCCGAGAGTCGCGGCGCCGGTCAGCGTCAGATTTTCGACATTGGCGTCGAGGACATCGATATCGACACTGGACTCGGCGGTGTCGGTCCCGGTCCCAGCACCGCTGGCCTCGGTGATCACGTCGCCGATGGCATCGATGAAATAGCTGTCATCACCGAGGCCGCCGCTCATGGAATCGGCGCCGATTCCGCCCTGCAGCGTGTCGATGCCGTCGCCGCCCGTCAGCGTATCGTTGTCGTCGCCGCCATCCAGGCTGTCGTCGTTCGCCCCGCCGTCCAGCTTGTCGAGGCCGGCCTGGCCGAGCAGCTTGTCGTTGCCGAGGCCGCCCGCCAGGAAGTCGTTGTCGGCGCCGCCGATCAGGCTGTCATTGCCGTCCCCTCCGTCCAGCGTGTCTTTGCCGGCGCCGCCATCCAGGGTGTCCGCGCCGAGGTCGCCAACCAACGAGTCTGCACCCAGCGCGCCACTCAGGGTGTTATTGCCGCTATTGCCGAGGATGGTATTGCCCAGCCATTGCCTTTGCCGGTCGTGCCGGCAACAAGCGTGAGATTTTCGATCCCCGCGCCAAGGCTGTAGTCGACGTCGCTTTGACCGTGTCGATGCCGGTCGCGCCAGTCGTCGGTGACTTCGTCGCCCGAAGAGTCGACGATATAGGTATCGTCGCCGTCGCCGCCGAAAATCTTGTCGATGCCTGACCCGCCATCGAGGGTATCCTCGCCAGTGCCGCCATCGAGGGTATCGCCGTCATTGCCGCCGGCCAGGGAGTTGTCGTCGCCGCCGCCGATCAGCGAATCCGCGCCCACGCCGCCATCCAGCGTATTGGCAAGAGCATTGCCGTGATGATGTTGGCGCCGGTGTTGCCCGTGCCGGTTGTCGCGCCGCCGAGAAGCGTCAGGTTCTCAACGGTGCCGGAGCCGGCGATGCTGTATGAAATCATGGCCTGGACGTTGTCCGTGCCCGTGCCAGCCTCGTTGACATCATCCAGAGCGGAATCGACGACATAAATATCGTCGCCGTCGCCGCCCGCCATGGTGTCGTTGCCGCCACCGCCGTCGAGGCTGTCGTTGCCTTTGCCGCCGACCAGCGAATCGCCGCCATCGGCGCCGCCGAGGAGCGTATCCTTGCCGTCGCCGCCGTCCAGCGTGTCGGCCGCACCACCGCCATCGAGCTTGTCGTCGCCGATACCGCCGAGCAGGGAAATCGGCATCGTCGCCGCCGGACAGCGTGTCGGTGCCGTCGCCGCCGTCCAGCGTGTCTTTGCCGGCCAAGCCGGACAATGTGTTGTTGCCGGTATTGCCGATGATGTCATTCGCACCGGCATTGCCGGTGCCGTTATGTTGCCGCCGCCGAGTCAGTTCCAGGTTTTCGACATCGTTGCCGAGCGTGAAGTCGACGCTTGCCTGCACCAGATCGGTGCCCGCATTCGCACCCTCAATAACGGAATCTCCGGCGTTGACGACATACGTGTCGTTGCCGTCGCCGCCCCTCCATCGTGTCGTTGCCGGCGCCACCGTCCAGGGAATCGAGGCCAATGCCGCCGATCAAGGAGTCGTTCTCGGTGCCGCCGATCAACGTGTCGTTACCGTCGCCGCCGGTGAGGGGTGTCTTCCTTGCCGCCGCCGTCGAGGAGATTGTTGCCGGTATTGCCGGTGATCTCGTTCTTTTCGGTATTGCCGGTGCCGTTGATGTTTCCAACTCCGTCGAGCACGAGATTCTCGACATTGGCGATCCCGGCAAGCGAGAATGCGACGGTCGATTTGACGGTGTCGATGCCTTCGCCAGAGTTTTCCAAAATCGTGTCGGCTGTCGCCAAGTCGACGATGTAGAGATCGTTCTCGGTGCCGCCGGCCAGCGTATCCTTGGTTGTCGCCGCGCCACCCTGCAGCGTGTCGGCGCCCGCGCCGCCCGCGAGCAAATCGTCGCCGGCATCGCCCAGAGTAAATGCACATCGATACCGCCGGACAGCGTATCGTTGTTGTTGCCGCCGGACAGCGTATCCGTGCCGGCATTGCCGCTCAGCGAGTCATCGCCGTCGAGACCGGACAGGGTGTTGTTGCCGCCATTGCCGGCAATGATGTTGGCTGACGTATTGCCGGTGCCATTGATGTTAGCGCCGGTGGTGAGCGTCAGGTTTTCGACATTCGCCCCGAGGATGTATGAAGCGGAAGAATTGACCGTGTCGATATCGGCGCCCGTCTCTGTGATCGTGTCGTTGGTGTCATCGACAACATAGGTATCCGCGCCGAGACCGCCGGCCAGGGCGTCCTTACCGGCGCCACCATCGAGGCTGTCATTGTTGTCGCCGCCCAGGAGGCTGTCGTTATCGTCGCCGCCGGTCAGCGAATCGTCGCCGGCATCGCCACTCAGCGTATCCTTGCCGATGCCGCCATCGAGCAAATCATTGCCGGCATCGCCAATGAGCGAATCATCGCCGTCGGCACCGCTGAGGGTATTGGCGACGACATTGCCGGTGATTTTGTTGTCGAGCTCATTGCCAAGGCCGATCGTGGCGCCGGTCAGCAAGGTCAGGTTTTCAACATTCGCCGCCAGCGCCGGAAGATTGACCTTGGTCTGCACTTCGTCCGTGTCGCCGACGCCGGCTTCAGACACCACATCGCCCGTGTTGTCGACGAGGTAGGTGTCGTTGCCTTCCCCGCCGGTGAGCGTGTCCGCGTCGGTGCCGCCGTCGAGTGTGTTATTGCTGGCGTTGCCGGTGATCTGGTTGATGCCGCCATTGCCGGTGCCGCTGATCGCGGTGCCTTGCAGCGTCAGGTTTTCCACGCCGTCGGCCAACGTGAAACTGGCTGTGGACTGCACGGAATCGGTGCCGCTGCCGCCGACTTCAGAGATCGAATCTGTCGTCGAAGTCGACGATGTAGAGATCGTCGCCGATCCCGCCTTCCATTGTGTCGTCGCCGGGCCCGCCGTCCAGCGTATCATTCCCGCCTTCGCCATGGAGAACATCGAGTCCGGCGCCGCCGGTCAGGCTGTCGCCATCGTCGCCACCGGACAGCGTGTCGTCGTTGTTGCCGCCGGCCAGCGTATCCGCGCCCACGTTGCCGACGAGAGAGTCATTGCCATCGGCGCCGGAGAGGCTGTTCGCACCGCCACTGCCAGTGATGGTGTTGCCCAGCGCATTGCCGGTGCCGTCTATGTCTCCGCCGGTGAGGGTGAGATTCTCGATGGTCGTCAGGCCGGCGCCGGCAATCGAGAATGTGACCGACGACTTGACCAGGTCCGTTCCGGCGCCGGAATCCAGCACATCGTCGTTGGCGTCGTTCACGATGAAGGTGTCATCGCCGACATCGCCGGTCATCGTGTCAGCGCCGGCGCCGCCATCGAGGCTGTCATTGCCGATGCCGCCGGTTAGATTGTCGTTTTCGCTATTGCCGAGCAGCGTGTCGTTGCCGTCGCCGCCGGACAGGGTGTCGGCACCGGCCTCGCCGTCGAGGCTGTCATTGTCGGCGCCGCCGGCCAGCAAGTCGTTTTCCGTTCCGCCGAGAAGAGTGTCGTCGTTCTTGCCGCCATCCAGGCTGTCAGCGCCTACCACGCCCGACAACTTGTTCTTGCCGTCATTGCCATTGATGATGTTGGCGATGCCGTTGCCAGTGCCGTTGATGTCCGCTGCATCCGTGAGCGTCAGGTTCTCGACATTGGTGGTGAGCGTGAAGGTGGCGCTCGACTGCACGAGATCCGCGCCCGTGCTGGCGGATTCGTCGATGACATCAGAGGTCAAATCGACGATGTAGACGTCGTTGCCGTCGCCGCCCGCCATGGAGTCCGTGGCGGCGCCGCCATCGAGAGTGTCATTCTCCGTGCCGCCGCTCAACGTGTCAGCTTCGGTGCCACCATCGAGATCATCGGCGCCGGCGTCGCCTTCGAGAGAGTCGATGCCGGCCTGGCCGAGCAGCGTGTCAGCGGCCAAGCCACCGGTCAGCGTGTCACTGTCGGCCCCGCCGTCCAGAGAGTCGGCATCGGCGCCGCCATCGAGATTGTCGGCACCAATGCCGCCCGACAGCGTGTCGTTGCCCGCCTCACCGACCAGCGAGTCGTTGCCGCCCTCGCCCAGAAGTTCATCGGCCCCCCCGCCGCCGATCAGGGTGTCATCCTCATCGCCGCCAGCAAGGTCGTTCGCGGCGCTATTGCCGGTGATGACATTCTTCTCGGCATTGCCGGTGCCATTGGCGACGGCACCGCCGGTCAGCGTCAGGTTCTCAACGCCGTCAAAGGGCGCGATCGAGAAGGTGCCGGCGGACTGGACTTCATCGGTGCCATCGCCGCCAGCTTCCGAAATCGAGTCGGTGGCATCGACGATGTAGAGATCACTGCCGGTACCGCCAATGAGGCTGTCAGTACCTGCGTCGCCGGTCAGCGTATCGTTCTCACTGCCGCCGTCCAGCGTATCGTTGGCCTTCCCGCCATCCATGTCGTCCGCACCGGCATAGCCGATGAGATGGTCAGCCGACGTCGAGCCGGTGAAGTTGTCGTTGCCGGAAAATACGAGTGCGAGTACGGCCTGCGTATCCCCAGCCTTTGTCGCGGCGACGAAGTCGGGCAGCGAAATGGACGGGATACTGGTAATGTTGAATATACCGGCCCGCGACCAGCTGGTGACCGTGCCGGTGAGCGGCGTGTTGTCCAAGTCGAATGTAAAATCTGTTCCGCCGAGCGTATCGGTGGCACTGCCGTCTTGGTACGTGACGCTCGTCGTAGTCGGCGTGCCGAGCGTATTCGCCTCATCGATGTCAGTGACAACGAGCGTCGTAAAATCGACGGCGGTATTGGCAGTAAAAACTGCCACGGCAATAACTCCCTACGCGTGATAAACCAGTTGCCGTGGGATCTTGCGGTGACAGGCGTCACAGGTAAGCGCTGCGGGTAGTGCGATCGAGTTGCTGCGGCCCTGCGTTCAGGCATCCGCGTTGCTGTCGGGAATACTGCGCGTGCTATGGAGCGGCATTGCGACTTGCCCGCCCGCACTGCGCCACTGCTGGAGAACAGCTAGACCCCTAAAGTCCTCGGCGTTCTTCAGTCCCGGTGATCCACCCAGAGTACTTTGTTCGTGTGCCCTTTTTCGCTCGCGATCCACGACCGCGTGTTAGCGAAAAACCTAGGCCAGACGGGCTCTTCGCAACAATGCTTGAGCACTTACGGCTCGATTACAATTTGGTAATTTACCGTACATCTTCACATCACGGCGTTGTGATGGAACGACTTTACACCATCGTCACACCGCCATTAGTGCGACCGGCGCAGCGCCGAAGCGCTACCGCTGCGATGATCCGGTAATCATCGCGTCACATTCTGTGGATAAGCGCCCAGCTAGGATTTCGAGTCGTCGGCCGGCGGGGTTTCCGCGTCCGGCTGCGGCTCTTCCGTTAGGCTCGAGAAATCGAGGCTGAGGCCGTCGTCGGGCGGCGGCGCTTCTTCCTCGTCCAGAAAGTCCATATCATCAGGATCATCGGCCGGCGGTGGCGGTTCCGCCGCACCGTCGCCCTTGGCCACGCCGACCAGCGCCGGCCGCAGCAGCCGGTCATGGATCAGGTAGCCCGGCTCCATCACCTGCACCACGGTGCCCTGGGGCTGTCCGGTGCCCGGCACTTCGAACATCGCCTGGTGGAAATTGCTGTCGAACTTTTCGCCCAGCGGATTGATCTGCCGGATGGCGTGCTTCTCGAAGGCGGTGAGCAGCAGGCGCTCGGTCATCTCCACGCCGGTGGCCAAATTGGCCAGCGCCTCGTCATAGGCCAGCGCCTCCTGCGGCACATGCTCGATGGCGCGGCGCAGATTGTCGGCCACGACCAGGATGTCCTTGGCCAGGATCGCCGGCGCATGCTTCACCGCCTCGTCGCGGTCGCGCTGCGTGCGGCGGCGGGTGTTCTCCGCCTCGGCCATGGCGCGGAGCGCGTGGTCCTTATACTCGGCGACCTGGGTTTGCGCTGCGGACAGCGCCGCCGCCAGTTCGGCCTCGCGGCTGGCCTTGGTGGACCCGGCCGCCTTCGGCTCCGATGTCGGCCCGGTCGCCTTCGGCTCCGGCGTCGCCGAGGAATCGTTCGCCGCCCGGTCGTTGGCCACGGAATCGTTTGCCGCGCGGTCCGACGCCGCGGGGGCCGGTTCCGTCTCGTCCGGACCGTTTTCCTGATCGTTCATCATCCAAACCTTTAGCCGAGAATGCGCCCGATGACCCGTGCCGTGTAGTCGACCATGGGTATAACACGGGCGTAGTTAATTCTTGTCGGACCGATGACGCCGACCGCGCCGACGATCTTTTGCCGACTATCCCGGTAGGGTGCAATGACCATCGAGCAGCCCGCCAGGCCGAATAGCTCGTTTTGGGCGCCGATAAAAATCTGAACGCCTTCAGCGGTTTCCGCGGAATCCAGGAGCTTGGCCAGGGATTCCTTGGTCTCCAGGGCGGCGAACAGGGCCCGGATCCGCTCGAGGTCCGAGAGCGCCGTGACATTCTCCAGCAGGTTGGCCTGGCCGCGGACGATCAGGGCGCCGCCGATATTGCCGCCGGCCCAGGTGGCGAGGCCTGCCTCCACCACCCGGCTGGTCAGGGCGTCCAGCTCGGCCTTGTGCTGTTCCATCTCCGTCATCACGGCGGCGCGGGCCTCGGCCAGGGTGCGGCCTACCAGCCGGCTGGCGAGGAAATTCGAGGCCTCGATCAGCGACGAGGATGGCAGCCCCACGGGCACGTCGATGATCCGGTTCTCCACCTGGCCATCCTCGGTCACCAGCACCACCAGCGCCCGGCCCGGGCCCAGATGGAGGAATTCGATATGCTTCAGGGTGCGCTCGGCCTTCGGCGCCACCACCAGGCCGGCGCACCGCGACAGGCCGGACAGCAGTTGCGAGGCCTCTTCCATCACCTCCGGCACGCTGCGGCCGGCGGCGGCGCATTTGCCGTCGATGGTGCGGCGCTCGTCCTGGGTCAGGTCGCCCAATTCCAGCAGGCCGTTGACGAACAGCCTGAGGCCCCGGTCGGTCGGCAGCCGGCCCGCCGACGTGTGGGGCGCATAGAGCAGCCCGGCCTCTTCCAGATCCGACATGACATTGCGGATGGTCGCCGGCGACAGCGCCATGCCCAGGCGGCGCGAAATCGAGCGCGAGCCGACGGGCTCGCCGGTCTCCACATACGCATCGACGATGTGGCGGAGAACCTGACGAGACCGTTCGTTGAGATCGCCGAGTTCGAGAAGTGTTTCCTTCGGGCATCTTCATCCGTGGGTCCCGCGTGCAAAATCAATGTAGTAACGGGCGTATGCAGCGTCAACGCAACCACTTTACCCTTGTTCCCGCTGATTTATTTAGAGTCTTTGCGCCATCAGCCGGAAATCAGCAAAGCCTAGACCCGGCGGGACGGGCCGGATAGCGTGCGCGCCCGAGTTTCCGTCGCGCGCCGCCGCGCAGAGGTCCTGCCATGAAACCTGTCGCCAACAACGCCCAGCGGCCGTCCGGCCGCGCCGTCGATGCCCTGCGCGCGGTGACGCTGCTGCCCAACGTCAACAAATATGCCGAGGGCTCCTGCCTGGCGCAGTTCGGCGACACCCATGTGCTGTGCACCGCCAGCATAGAAGATAGGGTGCCGCCCTTCCTGCGCAACACCGGGCGCGGCTGGGTCACCGCCGAGTATGGCATGCTGCCGCGCTCCACCGAGAGCCGCACCGACCGCGAGGCCGCCAAGGGCCGCCAGGGCGGCCGCACCCATGAGATCCAGCGGCTGATCGGCCGCAGCCTGCGGGCAGTGACCGATCTCGGCGGATTCGGCGAACGGCAGATCAAGGTGGATTGCGATGTGATCCAGGCCGACGGCGGCACGCGCACGGCGGCGATCACCGGCGGATTCGTCGCCCTGCATCTGGCGTTCCAGCATCTGAAGAAAGTCGGCGCAGTGACCCGGGTACCGCTGACGGATCATGTGGCGGCGATCTCCTGCGGCGTGGTCGGCGGCCGCGCGGTGCTGGATCTGGACTACGCCGAGGACAGCAACGCCGATGCCGACGCCAATTTCGTGCTGACCGGCAGCGGCGGCATCATCGAGATCCAGGGCACCGCCGAAAAGGCGCCGTTCAGCGAGGAACTGTTCGCCACCATGCTGAGCCTGGCGCGCAAGGGCATCGGCGAACTGATCCAGCAGCAGAAGCTCGCCACGGAAAAGGCATCGTGACGGCGCCGCGGAATTTCACCGGCAGCAAGCTGGTGATCGCCAGCCACAACAAGGGCAAGGTCGGGGAGATCCACGACCTGCTGCGTCCGCTCGGCATCGAAGTGGTGTCGGCGGCGGAGCTCGGCCTCGCGGAGCCGGAAGAGACCGGCGCCACCTTCATCGCCAATGCCGAGTTGAAAGCACGCGCGGCGGCCGGCGCGGCCAAGCTGCCCTGCCTGGCCGACGATTCCGGCTTGGCGGTCGACGCCCTCAACGGCGATCCCGGGATCTATTCGGCCCGCTGGGCCGGGCCGAAGCGCGACTTCCGTCTGGCCATGGAGCAGGTGGAGAAAAAGCTGCACGCCAGCGGCGACAAGGAGCGCCGCGCTCACTTTGTTGCCGTGCTAAGTCTTTGCTGGCCCGACGGCCATTGCGAGAGCTTCGAGGGCAAGGTGTTCGGCCGCCTGACCTGGCCGCCCCGCGGCGATCGCGGTTTCGGCTATGATCCCGTCTTCATTCCCGACGGCCGCGACACCACATTCGGTGAAATGGATCCCCAGGAGAAGCACGCCATCAGCCACCGCGCGAACGCCTTCCGGCAATTGCTCGCGGCCTGCTTCGCGCGCAAGTGACAGCGATGACGGCCGGGCGTGAGCCGGGGTTCGGGCTCTATGTGCACTGGCCCTTCTGCCGGTCGAAATGCCCCTACTGCGATTTCAACAGCCATGTGCGGGCAGCGGTGGATCATGGCCGCTGGCGCCGGGCGCTGCTGCGGGAGATGGAGCATTATGGCGCGTCGACGAAGGGCCGGCGCCTCACCAGCATCTTCTTCGGCGGCGGCACGCCCTCGCTGATGGAGCCGGAGACCGTGGGCGCCGTGATCGAGCAGGCGCGCCGCATCTGGCACGCAGACGCCGAATATCGAGATCACCCTGGAAGCCAATCCGACCTCGGTGGAAGCGGAGAAGTTCGCCGCCTTCCGCGATGCCGGCGTCAATCGCGTCTCGCTAGGCGTGCAGTCCCTGCGCGAGGCCGATCTGAAATTCCTCGGCCGCCAGCACAGCGCCGGCGAGGCGCGGCAGGCGATCGAGTTGGCCCGCCGCTATTTCGACCGCTTCACCTTCGATCTGATCTATGCCCGGCCGGGGCAGACCGTTGCCGCCTGGCGCGAGGAGTTGCGGGAAGCGCTGGCGCTCGCCGGCAATCATCTCTCGGTCTATCAACTGACAATCGAGCCGGAGACGGCCTTCGCCTCGGCGGTGCGCCGCGGCGATTTCACCGTGCCGGATGAAGACATGGCGGCGGCACTTTATGAAACGACCCAAGAGGCGCTGGCCGAGGCCGGCCTGCCGGCCTATGAAATCTCCAACCACGCAACGCCCGGCGAGGAGTTCGCGCCACAATCTGACCTATTGGCGTTATGGCGACTATGCCGGCATCGGCCCCGGCGCCCATGGGCGGCTGACGCTGGAGGGCGTGAAATACGCGACGCGGCAGCACCGGGCGCCCGAAGCCTGGCTGGAGATGGTCGAGCAAAACGGCCACGCGACACGGCAGCGGGATGTGGTGGATGCCGAGGCGCGGCGCGAGGAGATGCTGATGATGGGCCTGCGGCTCGCCGAGGGCATCGACGCCAGCCGCTTCGCTGCGGAGAACGGCGAGACGCTGCTATCAGCTCTCGACCCGCCGCGCCTGAAAGCGCTGATCGAGGGCGGCTTTGTCGAGTTGGATGACCAAGGCCTGCGGGCCACAGCCGCCGGCCGGCAGCGCCTTAACGCCGTGCTGGCGCAGTTGCTAGCCTAGTAGATAAACCCGTCGAAGTTCGGAGGCGGCGGTTCGCGGATCTGCGGGCCGGCCGAGTTCACCTCGAGGATCGCCAGGCCGCGATCGACACCGCCATCGGGCTTCAGCCGGAACAGGCCGTCGACGCCATAGAAGCCGTTGGGATCGGTCAGAGCCGTGGCGCCGAAATCCGCGCCCGACGAACCGGCGGCGAGCGCGGCCGACATCAACACCGCATCGTAAGCCAGATACGCCACCCGCGGCGGCGTGCTGCCATAGACGGATTGATACTTCATGGCGAAGTCGCTGATCTTCTGCGGATCGGGTGCCGGATACCAGGCGCCCGCCAGCAGCGGCTCGCCGGCGCCGCCGATGCTTTCCCAGGCGGTAGAGCCGAGCAGCCTGACCTGAAGTGGATCGATGCCGAAGGTGGGCAGGCTGCGGACGATGCCCAGCAGCCGCTGATCGCCTTCGGGAATCAGCAGGGCGTCGATCTGTCCGCCGCCGGCGATGAACTGTCCCAACTGGCCGACGGCGAAAGACGCGTCGAGGCTGGTGGGATCGTAAAACTCGACGCGCACCACTTCAGCGCCGGTGGCGGACGCCGCCTGCTTCAGGCTCGCGGCGACCAACTGGCCATAGGCGTTCTGCGGCACGAGGGCGCCAAAACGTTTCAGCCCCTGGCGGCTGCTATAGCCGACGATGCGCTCCACCTGCAGCCGCGGCAGGATGCCCATGACATAGGCGCCGTCGCCGGCCACGGTTTCGTCCGAGGAAAAAGACACCAGATTGATGGCCTTGCTCTGCACCACCGGCCGCACAGCCTGGACATTGCGGCCGAACAGCGGCCCGAGCATGAAACGCGCGCCGTCGGCGAGCGCCGACTGGGCGGCCTGCGCCGCTGGGCCGGGCGCGCCGGCATCGTCGCGCACCTCCAGAGCGATGTTGCTGCCCTGGGCATCGAACAAGGCCAGTTGGGCGCTGTTCAACATGGCTTGTCCGGTGGCGGCGAACTCGCCGGTCAGCGGCAGGATCAGCCCGACCTTGATGCGCTCCCCTTCCGGGATGGCCATGGGAAACGCGCCGCTGTCAGTGGCCGGACCTTGTGTCCCCGTGTCGGGGGCCGGTACGTTGTTGCTGCCGCCGCATCCGGCGAGCGTGCCCGCCAGGAGCGATGCGGCGATGACGGCCCGGGCGCGGGTCAGCCACGGTTTCGACAGGTCAGATGTCAGCTCCGCGATCGAAGTCATCGTCCCCTTCCTCCGCGCCAAGCAGCCCGGCGCGGGGAAAACCTACCCATCGCTCCGCGGGAAGTAAACCGCCTGGGGCCCGGGATGGGGCGCCGGGGACCGGCATGCTGGCAATTGTGGCAACGCCGATCGGCAATGCTGACGACATCTCCCGCCGGGCGGTGGAAACGTTAAGAAGCTGCGCCGTGATCGCCTGCGAGGATACGCGGGTCACCGGGCCGCTGATGGCGCGGCTGGGGATCGCGACGAAGCTGATCGCCTATCACGAGCATAATGCCGCCCGCATGCGCCCGGCGATACTGGCGCGGCTGGCTGAGGGCGAGACCGTGGCGCTGGTGTCTGATGCCGGCACGCCGCTGGTGTCCGATCCCGGCTATAAGCTGGTGCGCGACGCCATCGCCGAGGGGATCAAGGTGACGACCATCCCCGGTCCATCGGCGGTGCTGGCGGCGCTGGTGCTGTCGGGGCTGCCCAGCGACCGTTTCATGTTCGCCGGCTTCCTGCCGCCGAAGACCGTGGCGCGGCGGCGCGAGCTCGGAGATCTGTCCGGCATCGGCGCGACGCTGATCTTCTTCGAGTCCGCGAACCGGCTGGCGGCCGCCTTGGCCGACATGGCCGAGACATTGGGCGAGCGTGACGCAGCGGTGACCCGCGAATTGACCAAGATGTTCGAGGAGGTACGCCGCGGCAGTCTGCGGGAGCTGGCCGATCACTATGCCACGGCGGGCGCGCCGAAGGGCGAGGTGGTCATCGTCGTCGCTCCGCCGGGCGCCGCTGCAGCGCCAGATGACGCCGAGATCGACCGCCTGCTGGCGGCGGCACTGAAGCGGGAGAGCCTGCGCGATGCCGTCGATGCGGTCACCGAGGCCACCGGTTTGCCACGGCGGGAGATCTATGCCCGGGCGCTGCGGCTGACCAGAGGCGGGGATTGATGGCGTCACAAGCGTCACCGCGCGAACGCCATCGCGAGCGCCGACAGCGTGCCTATCGCCGCGGCCGCCGCGGCGAGTTCTGGGCCATGCTGCTGCTGCGGCTGAAGGGCTATCGCATCCTGGCGCGGGATTTCCGCGTGCCCATGGGCGAAGTCGACCTGATCGCCTGGCGGCGCGGCGTGCTTGCCTTCGTCGAGGTGAAATCCCGCGACTCCGCCGATAGCGCCATCGAAGCGGTGACGCCCTATCAGAGTCAGCGCATCGCCCGCGCCGCCGCGGCGTTCGTCGGCCGGCATCCGCGCTATCAAACCGATGCGCTGCGGTTCGATGTGATCGTGGTGGCGAAACGCCGCTGGCCGCAACACTTGATCAACGCCTGGTCGGCTTCGTAGGGGACTGCATAGATTTTACGCTAAGGCGATCTTGTGCAGCCGTGGCCGTCATAATTCGTCGCCGCGAGGATTGAGTCTTGCAGCGGCGCGCAGACGGGGCGAAGATCGTGCCATGGATAGCCGGGAGACGATGGAATTCCTGCGCGGCATCGGCGCCGCCGACGATGAGGATGTCGACCTCGCTGCCGGTGCGCTGGCGCTGGCAAAGCTGTCGCGGCCGGATACCGATCCCGCGCCCTATCGCACACATCTGGCGGCGCTGGTGAAGGATGTGGGCATCGCCGCCGCCGCCACATCGGAGCCGCGCAATCCGGGTATCGCCGGACGGATCGCCGCTTTGACGGCGGTGATCGTCGATCGCCACGGCTATCGCGGCGACCGTGAAACCTACGACGATCTCAAGAACGCCAACCTGATGAGCGTGATCGACCGCCGCCGCGGCATGCCCATCGCCATGAGCATCCTCTTCATTCATGCGGCGCGGGCCCAGGGCTGGTCGATCGACGGCATCAATTTCCCCGGCCATTTCCTGCTGCGGCTGCGCCATGGCGGCGAAGCGGCGATCATCGATGCCTTCAGCGAGGGCCAGATCCGCACCGCCGCCGATCTGCGCACCCTGATCAAGGCGGTGCGCGGGCCGGAGGCGGAACTGGCGCCCGGCGATTGCCAGCCCGCCGGCAACAAGCAGATCCTGCTGCGGCTGGAGAACAACATAAAACTGCGGCTCCTGCGCCATGAGCGCTTCGGCCCGGCGGCGGAGGTGGTGGACCGCATGCTGCTGGTGGCGCCGCAGGACGCCGAGCTGTGGCAGGAGTATGGCGTGCTCCATGCGCGCATCGGCAATATGCGCACCGCCCTTACCGCACTTGAGAAATCGATCGCGCTGCAGCAGCGCCATGAGCGCCGCGGTGCCGCGCAACAGCTTCTGGCGCAGCTGCGTTCGCAGATGAATTGACCGCCGCCGCCGGTTCCGCGTAGCGTAGCCGGTCCCTGCGAAACACTCCCGCCCGACCACAGCGCCAAGAAAAGCCCCGCCATGAGCCTTGCCGTCGCCATCCAGATGGATCCCATCGAGTTGATCAATATCGACGCCGACAGCACCTTCGTGCTGGCGCTGGAGGCGCAGCGCCGCGGCCATGGCCTGTTCCATTATCTGCCGCGGCACCTGGCGTTTCGCGACGGGCGGCTGCTGGCGCGGGCGCGGCCGCTGCAGGTGCGGCGCGAACTTGGCAACCACGCAACGCTGGGCAAGCCGGAGATGCTGGACCTGGCGACAGTCGATGTCATCCTGATGCGCCAGGACCCGCCCTTCGACATGTCCTATATCACCGCCACCCATCTGCTGGAGCATGTGCATCCCCACACTCTCGTGGTGAACGATCCCGTGCATGTGCGCAATGCGCCGGAGAAACTGTTTGTCACCCATTTCGACGGGCTGATGCCGCCGACGCTGATCACCTCGGACCGGGACGAGATCCTCGCCTTCCGCCGGGAGCATCGGGACATCATCGTCAAGCCGCTGTTCGGCAATGGCGGCGCCGGCGTGTTCCATATCACCGAGGGCGACGAGAACCTGAACGCGCTGCTGGAAGTGTTCACCCAGCTCTATCGCGAGCCTATCATCGTGCAGCGCTACATTCCGGAAGTGCGCGCGGGCGACAAGCGGATCATCCTGACCGACGGCGTGGCCGTGGGCGCGGTGTCGCGCGTTCCCGCCGCCGGCGAGGCGCGCTCGAACCTGCATGTCGGCGGCAAGGCGGTGAAGGCGACGCTGACGACGCGGGAGCGGGAAATCTGCGCCGCCATCGGCCCGGCGCTGCGGGATCGCGGCCTGATCTTCGTCGGCATCGACGTCATCGGCGACTATCTGACGGAAATCAACGTCACCTCGCCGACCGGCCTGCAGGAGATCAACCGGCTGGATGGCGTGATGCTGGAGAAGGGCCTGTGGGACGCGATCGAGGCCCGGGCCGGCAGCCGCGAGCGGCGGCCGGTGTAATCTCTCCCTACGTCAGGGACTCAAGAGCGCCGAATTCGCCGGAACGCCTCGGGTGCGTCGGTTTCATAGTCGCGCCACCGGCCGATAGAGCTCGTATAGACCGGCTGGCGCACCTGGCGGATGCTGGCGGTGCGAACGACCCGCTGGGTCTTGTAAAACTCCAGGCAAGCGTCCTGCCAATCGAGGCCGCAGAAATCCACCAGCTGGCGCGATGAGGCTTCGAATTCGGCGACGGCGGTTTCATATTGCCGCTCCAGCATCGGCACCGGCAGCACCCGCCGCCAATGCTCCATGATCCGCTGATACTGGGCGTAGTAGTGCGAGAAATCGTCCAGATCCAGACTCCAGACCAGGGGATAGAGAAACTTGGTGGTGAAGCAGGACAAGGCGATATCCCGGGGATCGCGCCGGCAATGGATGATCTTGGCGTGGGGGAACATCGCCGCGATCAGGCCGAGGTTCTCGAAATTCGCCGGAAGTTTGTCGATGACCCGCTTCGCATCCGGCGCCATCGACCTGAGCGCGCCGAGTAACGCGGCCGCCTCCTTATGCAGCGCTTGATGATCGATCCGCAGCGGACCTTTGGATTCCGAGCCGCGGCCGCGATAGTTGGCGGGATCCAGACGCGAGGCGGCGATGGAGATATCCGTCAGCTCGTCGGCGCCATGCACGTCGCTATGACTGGCAAGGATCTGTTCGCAAAGCGTCGTGCCCGACCGGGGCATGCCGACGATGAAGACCGGCAGATTGGAATTGCTGGCGCCCGTCGCGGTGGGCTGTGGAAGAAATCGGCGTCGTAGGTCCGGATGATCGCGTCGACGCGTTTCTCGCGCGCCTGCCGGTCATAAGTGATGCCGCGCTTCTCATTTCTCTGGCGGCGCGAGAGGTTTCCGGTCTTGTAGGCCTCGAACGCGCGGCCGAATTCCTTGCGCTGCGCATAGACGCCGCCGAGCGCCATCTGCAGCGCCGCGAAGCTGTCATTGTTCCCGTTCTCCTCCGGCCAGAACCCGTTCGGCCTTCTGCACCAAATCCTCCGCAGCGCTCTTGCCTTGCCGCTTCAACATGCCGGCCAGGGCCGCGGGCGTATCCGGACGGATCGCATTCGCCTGCTCGAGGTAAGCCCGCCGCGTCTTCGAAATCACCGTCGCGCTCGGCGATAGCCGCCAAGGCGATCAGACGCCGGCAACCGCTTGGGCGGCGCGGACTCGCCGGCGATCTCCGTGTAGAGCGCCTTGGCCTCGCGGCTGTCGCCGAATTGCGACAGCGCATTGGCAAGATCCAGTTTGATCTGCGGATTGCCGGGGGCCGCGGCCAGCGCCTGCCGCAGGCAATCGAGCGCGAGTTCCCGCTCGCCGAGATCGGAATAGATCGCGCCGAGATTCGTCAGCGCCGCCGGATGGCCGGGATTGACTGCCAAGCACATCCTGCAGGCCGGCGATCGCCGCTTTTGAATTGATGGGCCGGCGGGCAACCGCAAGGTTGATGGCGATCTCCGTGATTCTTCGGCCGCAGCTGCGCCGCGGTCATCAGATGGCTTTCGGCCTTGCGCCACTGCTCCATATCGATCAGCAGCGTGCCCAGATTGTTGTGCGCCTCCGCGAAATCCGGCTTGATCGCGACGGCGCGCTCCAGATGCGTTACCGCTTCTTCCTTGCCGGCCCTGCATCCGCATGATATTGCCGAGATGCACATGGGGGTCGGGATATTGCGGCGACAGCGCCGCCGCCTTGGTGAAGGCTTCCACCGCCCAGTCGACGGCCCGGGTCATGCCATAGGCGATACCCAGCGTGTTGTGATAGAGCGCCGAGTTCGGTTTCAGGGCGATGGCCTGGCGGACCAAGGCGATCGACTTGTCCGGCTTGCCGCTTTGCTGTTTCAGCGCGCCCAGCAGATGCAGCGCGTCGGCATTGCCGGATTCTTCCGCCAGGATATCGCGATAGGCGCGCTCGGCTTCGGCCAGCTTGCCGGCGCGATGCTGCGCGATGGCCGCGGCGAGGCGGTCCTGCATCGGATTGGCGGCGGCGTCGGCACTCATGACTGCGGCCTGATCTAGTCGCTTCGGGCGGCCCGTTCAATGGCGACGGCGCGGCGGCCGCGCACGGTTTCCCGATGGAGGATATAGAGGCCGCTGGCGATGACGATTGCCGAGCCCCCTAAGACATAGGCATCCGGCACTTCGCGCCAGACCAGATAGCCGATGGTGCCGGCGAAAACGAGCGCCAGATATTCGAACGGCGCAACGATCGACGCCGGCGCCATGCGGAAAGCCTGGGTCATCGCCATCTGGGCGACGCCGCCGATCAGCCCGATGCCCGCCAGCAGGCAGAAGCCGCCAAGGTCGGCGTCTGCCATTGGAACGGCAGGGTGAGCGCGCCGGCGGCGGTGGCGAACAGGGTGAAGTAGAAGACCGTCGTCGCCGCCGGTTCAGTGGCGCTGAGCCAGCGGACGGAGATCATCGCCAGGGCATAGAACACCGCACCGCCGAGCGCGAACAAAGCGGCGGGATTGAACAGGCCGGCGCCCGGCCGCGTCATGACCAGCACGCCGATGAAGCCGGCGATCACGGCCGACCAGCGGCGCAGTCCGACCTTCTCGCCCAGCAGCGGCACCGACAGCGCGGTGAGAAAGATCGGGCCCGATAGCGTCAGCGCCACCGCCTCGCCCAGCGGCAGCAGCTTGAACGCGGTGAACACCAGCCCCATGGCGGTGACGCCGACGATGCCGCGCAGGATGTGATCGCGCGGCCGCCGCGTGCGCAGCGCCGACAGGCCGCCCGCCTGGCGCAGGAAATAGATCACGGGCACGAAGGCGAACAGATTGCGAAAGAAGATGATCTGCCCGGTCGGATAATCCTCGGAGGCGTACTTGATAAGCGCATCCATGCAGGAAAACAGCACCACCGCCACCAGCATGTAGTAGATGCCGTGCAGAATCCGGGAAGGCCAGTGATGTCGAGGGGGATGCAGCTGTCATTGCGGCGTCAGTGAAGTCCGCGGCACATTGCCTGCCGCCCTGAGGTAGGTCAAACGATCCGCCACGCCGCAGCGCCGCGGCAAACCCCACCATTTGCTATGGTTGGGCTATCCCCCTTCCGATCGGCTAGAATCGACGATCCCTGCTTTCAGGAGCTGCGCTGAAAAATGACCCCGTCTCGCTTTGCCGTTCTCGAGATCGCCGGCACGCCGCGCCAGCGGGGCCGCGCCCATGGCGAAGGACTGCGGCCCCTGATCGCCGAGCGGGACCGAAGCTGGCGCCGGGAGATCGAGACGCGCACGAAAATTTCCGCCGAGCGATTTCATCGAGGATTTCCTGCAGCGAACCAATTTCATCCCGGCGATCGAGCGCTGGACGCCGGATCTGCATGAGGAAGTGAAAGGCATCGCCGAAGGATCCGGCCTGAGCTATCGCTCCATTCTCGCCGCGCAGTTCATGGACGAGGAATGGTGGTTCCAGCG
Organism: uncultured Alphaproteobacteria bacterium; assembly: GCA_963851215.1. GTDB lineage: Bacteria > Pseudomonadota > Alphaproteobacteria > Dongiales > Dongiaceae > DATKFM01. Next base: position 163,468 of record CAWKOG010000014.1, on the reverse strand, counting down.
CCAGTACCGGAACCATTGCAGCAGCTTTGCTGCGGCGGCCCGCGATGGCCATCCGACGCTGGTCGGGCAGACCATGGACCTGCCGAACTGGATGGACGGATTCCAGACCCTGCTGCTGATCCGCGGCGCGCGGCCCGGCCTCGATGCCTATGTCGTCACCGCCGCCGGCATGATCGCGCTGATGGGCATGAACAGCCGCGGCCTGGGCGTCAGCGTGAACACGCTGATGCAGTTGAACTCGTCGGCCGATGGCTTGCCGGTCGCCTTCATCACCCGGCGGCTGATCGAGACGCCGGCCCTGGGCGAGGCCGTGAACTTCCTCCAGCAGGTGCGCCATGCCTCCGGCCAGAACTACATCCTTGGCGATGCCGCTGTTGTTCGCGATTTCGAGTGCAGCGCCGGCCGCATTGCCGAGTATCCGGGGTGCGGCGGATGGGCGCATCTGGCACACCAATCACCCGCTGGCGAACCGTGATTTGCGAACCGATCTCACCGAACCCTGGTGGGAGCGGCAGGCCCGGGATTCCGGCTGCCGCCTGGAGGCACTGGCGCGGCGTTTCGAGGGCGGCTCAGCCTTCACGACGGACAAGGCGGCGGCGATGCTGATCCTCCCGCGACCACCCGGAATTCCCGGTTTCCCAGGAGATCACCGATGCCGACGATGGCTTTACCTTTGCCGCGATGATCGCCGAACTCGGCCTGAAGCCGCAGCTCCTGGTAGCGCCCGGCGCGCCATCCCGGCACCCGTTCGCAGCCTTCGACTTCGACACCGGGCTCCGCGCCATTTCCCAGGCTGCGGAATAGGTTCGCGCGCAACAAAATAGTCGCGCTGGAAACCGCTCCGTTGGATTGCCAAGATTAGCTTGGCGAGCCCCGGCCAAATGCCCTAACTTGAGCGCTCAACAAGGCAATAAGACCAAGGTTTGGGAGAGCGCTTGACTGACATCGCCGCTGTGGAGGCACAGGGCGTCACCAAGGTATTCGGCCTCGGGCCGGATGCCGTGCGGGCCCTGGACAATGTCTCCGTCACGATCCGCGAGAACGAGTTCTTCACCCTTCTCGGGCCGTCGGGCTGCGGCAAGACCACGCTGCTCCGCCTGATCGCCGGTTTCGAGCTGCCCACCTCGGGCGATATCCTGCTCCATGGCCAGTCGGTGGCCGACCAGCCGCCCTACCGCCGCGCGGTCAATACCGTGTTCCAGAGCTATGCCCTGTTCCCCCACATGACCGTGGGCCGAGAACATCTCCTTCGGGCTGGAGATGCGCGGCACCTCCCGCGCCGATGCGCAGAAAACCGTCGATGAGATGCTGTCGCTGGTGCAGATGTCCGGCCTCGCCGGACGGCGCCCGTCGCAGCTCTCGGGCGGCCAGCAGCAGCGCGTGGCCCTGGCCCGCGCGCTGGCCAATCATCCGAAGGTGCTGCTGCTGGACGAGCCGCTGTCGGCGCTGGACCTGAAGTTGCGCCAGGGCATGCGCTCGGAACTCAAGGCGCTGCAGAAGCGCACGGGCATCACCTTCATCTTCGTCACCCACGATCAGGAAGAGGCGCTCACCATGAGCGACCGGATCGCCGTGATGAGCAAGGGCCAGATCCAGCAACTGGGCACGGCGCTGGATGTCTATGAGCGGCCGGTGAACCGCTTCGTCGCCGACTTCATCGGCGACACCAATTTCGTCATCGTCGATATCGTCGGCGCCGAAAATGGCTGGATGCGCTGCCGCGGCGCCGCCGGCCTCGAGTTCATGGCCTTGCCCGCGGGCAACAAGAAGAGCGGCAGCGCCACGCTGGCGATCCGGCCGGAGAAGATCCGGCTCAAGGCCGGCGGCGCCCATGGCGAGATCGTGCAGTCGGTCTATACCGGCACCGATACCAACTATCAGGTGCGCATCGGCGACGGCAGCGGTCTCAGCGTCCGCGTGCAGAACGCCGTCGATGGCGGCAGCCCCTTCACGGTCGGCGACAAAGTGGGCATCGACGTGCCCTCCGGCGCCGCCCGCATGCTGCAGGACTGAACGGAATGGCCGAAGCTGTTATCGCGGGCTCGATGCCGAATGCGCGCGTGACAGTCGAGCAGCGCGTCAGCGCGGCGCAGGCGGCGGCGGAACGGGTCAGCCGCCGCACCCGCTGGGCGTTGATCGCCCCGGCGCTGATCGTGATCGGCGTCCTGGGTATCGTGCCGCTGATCATCATCCTGCTCTATTCCTTCCTGAAGCCGGGCGCCTATGGCGGCGTGGTCTGGGAATTTTCCACCGCCGCCTATGTGCAGTTTTTGTTCGAGAAGGACCTGTTCGACGAAAGCTATCATTTCACCACGGCCTATTTCGAAATCTTTTCCCGCTCCATCGGCCTCGCCGCGTTCACCACCCTCGGCAGTCTGATCCTGGGTTTCCCGACCGCCTATTTCATGGCCACACGGCCTGCCCATCAGCGCAATTTCTGGTTGTTCCTGATCACGCTGCCCTTCTGGTCCAACCTGTTGATCCGCACCTTCGCCATCTTCGTGCTGATCCGCGATGACGGCATCGTCAACAATGCGCTACTGGACATCGGCATCCTCAGCACGCCGTTCAAGATCATGTACACGGATACTGCCGTCGGCATCGCGCTCCTTTACGGCTTCTTGCCTTTCATGGTGCTGCCGATCTATGCCAGCCTGGAGAAGCTGGATTTCCGCTATGTGGAGGCGGCCTACGATCTCTATGCCACGCGCTGGCATGTGCTCTGGCGCATCATCGTGCCGCTGTCCAAGCCCGGCATCGTCGCCGGCTGCCTGCTGGTGTTCATTCCCGCGCTGGGCGCCTATGTGACGCCGCTGCTGGTGGGCGGCGGCAAGTCGCTGATGATCGGCAACCTGATCGCGCTGCAGTTCGCGGGCTCGCGCAACTGGCCGTTCGGTTCGGCGGCGTCGCTGATCCTGATGGCCCTGGTCATGATCGCGCTCTATGTCTATGTGCGCTTCGGCACGCGCAAATCGGACATCGCCCATGGCTGAACTTGTTGCACAGCCTGGGGCCCTTCAGCCGCGCCGGCGCATCGTCGCGCGCAAGTTCGATCTCAAGCGAATTTATGGTTTCGGCACCATCGCCGCCGCTTGCCTGGTCGTGCTCTATGCGCCGATCCTGATCCTGTTCGGGTTCTCGTTCAACAGCACGCGGTCGGTGACCGTCTGGACAGGTTTCAGTCTCGATTGGTATCCCAAGGCCTTCATGAACGACAAGATCTGGGGTGCCGCGCTCAACACCATGCAGATCGCCATCTTCGCGACAATAATTTCGACAATCATCGCCACGGCCGCCGCCCTGGCGACCACGCGAACCAAAGCCTGGCGCGGCCAGACCGCCAGCTACATGACCATCAATCTGCCGCTGATGGTGCCGGAGATCGTCACCGCGATTGCGACCCTGAGTTTCTTCGGGCTTCTCGCCGGCGCGCTCGGCACCCGCCTGGGCATCATCCAGATCATGCTGGCCCACACCTGCTTCTGCATCCCGTTCGCCTACATGCCGATCCGCGCCCGGCTCGAGGACATGGATTTGACGCTGGAGCAAGCGGCCGCCGACCTCTATGCCACGCCCTGGCAGACCTTCCACCGGGTGACTCTGCCACTGCTGATGCCCGGCATCATCGCCGGCGCGACCCTGGCCTTCGTCGTCTCGTTCGACGATTTCACCATCACCAGCATGCTGGTGGGGCCCGGCGAAACCACCCTGCCGATGTATGTCTGGACATCGATCCGCCGCGGCATCAGCCCGGAGATCAACGCCATGTCGACGATCCTGCTGGTGATCTCGATTTTGCTTGTGTCCCTGTCCTTCCTGATCGGGCGCAAGAAGTACTGAGTACTCATGAGGCCAGAAAACAGAGGAGATGAATAATGTTGGGTCACGCGTTCCGTATGACCGCGGCAGCCGCGCTGCTCTTTGCCAGCAGTGCCGCCTATGCCGACGGCGAATTGCATCTTTACAACTGGGGCGACTACACCAATCCCAAGCTGATCGAGAAGTTCGAGCAGCAACACAACGTCAAGGTCACTCTCGACGACTACGACTCCAACGACACGCTGCTGGCCAAGGTCCGTGCCGGCAACACGGGCTATGACGTGGTCTTCCCGTCGGACTACGCCGTGCAGATCCTGCTCGAGCGAGGGCTTCCTGGCGAAGACCGAGCCGAACAAGATGGAGAATTTCAAGAATGTCGATCCGCGCTGGGTCGACGTCTATTGGGATCAGGGCCGCAACTACAGTGTTCCCTGGCAGTGGGGGACGACGAATTTTATGGTCGACACCGCGGTCTATAGCGGCGACATCGACACCTTGGCGATCCTGTTCGATCCGCCGCCCGAGCTTGATGGCAAGATCAACATGCAGCCGGAAATCGTCGAGGTTCTGCATGCGGGGCTGCGCTATCTGGGCAAGCCGCTCTGCAACGGCAATCCGGAAGACCTGAAGGCGCTGAACGATCTGCTGGTCGGGGCGAAGCCCCATTGGCGCACCATCGACTATCCGATGATCGAGCCTCTGGTGGCCGGCGACGTGGCCGTGTCCCATGGCTGGAACGGGGCGGCAATGCGCGCCCGCCTGCAGAAGCCGACGTTGAAGTACGCTTATCCGAAAGAGGGCGTGGCCGGCTGGATGGACAATGCCGTGGTCCTGGCTGATGCGCCGAACATGGAGAATGCCAAGATCTGGCAGAACTTCATCATGGATCCGGAGAATGCCGCGCTGATCTCCGACTTCGCGAAGTATGCGAACGGCATCATGGGCAGCGAGAAGTTCCTGCCGGCAGGAATTCGCGACTGCGCCGGAAATCATGATGCCGGCCAATGCGCCGGCACCGACCTTCCAGCCGCCCTGCCCGCAGGAAGTGACGGAGAAGTACAATCAGATCTGGACCAATCTGCTGAAGTAAGCGGACGGGCCTGATCTAACCGACCTGCAACGGGGGAGGTCTTGCGGCCTCCCCCGTATTTTTCTTTGAGAGGCGTCATGGCTGCCGAGCCCATCGAGACCATCACTGTCGCCCTCTGGGCCGCCAATCTGGCGACCAAGCTGAACGGCATCGCCGCGTGGATTGCCACCGTCGACCAGCAGCTCGCCGAGGCCAAGGCCGCCGGCGCCCGCATCCTGGTGATGCCGGAATTCGTCAGCGAACATTGGCTGAGCTACGCGCCGTCAGGCTTGAAGATCACCGAAGAAATTCCCTGGATGGCCGAGCAGGGCGAAGCGGCACTGGCCGCCCTGGAGCCCCTGGCGGCACGCTATGACATGGCGATCCTCGCCGGCACCATGCCGGTGAAGGCCGAGAATGGCCGCGATTATCTCAACCGCGCCTGGCTGCTGCTGCCCGACGGCCGCACCATCGCCTATGACAAGGTCGTGCTGACCCCCGGTGAAAAAAATCCCGAGGCGTGGAACTTGGTGCCGGGCGACAAGATCCAGATCGTCGAATGGCAGGGGCTGCGGATCGCGCCCCTGGTCTGCCTGGATGTGGAGATGCCGGCGCTGGCCCATCGCCTGGCGTCACTGGATCTCGATCTGATCCTGGTGCCCTCCATGACCGGGTTCCGTTCCGGCTTCCGCCGCGTCTTCGATTGTGCCAAGGCGCGGGCGGTGGAGCTGCAGACCGTTGTCTGTACCGTCGGCGCCATCGGCGTTCCCGAGCATCTGCAAAGCCGGGAGTTCGAATGTGTCGGGCGCCGCCGCCTATACGCCCTGCGAAGCGGTGCTGGGCTATGACGGCGTGGCCGGCGCCATCGGTCCGTTCAGCGAGACTGAAGGCCCGGGGCCGATGCTGATCGCCCGCGACCTGCCGGTGGGAACCGTGCGCCGCCTGCGCCACGGCCATGCGGAGGTCTGGCCCGGGCCCTGGAGCGCCGAGCATCTGGCCGTCGAAACCCATGGCAGCCGGAAGGATTGACAGCGCGGCCCGATTTCTGCACATCGCGGCGCGCATTCACGGGGAGACATCATGAGAACCGTTTACACCGACGAGCATCGCCACCAGGACGGCAAGTTCGAGCTGATCGAGGGCAAGTTCCTGCCGCCGTTCGAGATGCCGCGCCGGGCGCAGATCGTCATCGACCGGGTGCGCAGCAAGAAGCTGGGGCCGGTGACGGCGCCCGACAGCTTTGACCTGGAGCCGGTTTACCGGGTGCATGACAAGGGGCTGGTGAGCTTCCTGCAGACCGCCTGGGACGAATGGGTGCAAGCCCATGGCTGCTACGACGCACTCCCGATCACCTGGCACACCCGGGGATTCCGCAAGAAGCCGCCGCTGCCCGAGGTGATCGACGGCAAGCTCAGCTATTACGCCATCGATGCCGGCACGCCGATCACCGCCGGCACCTGGCGGGCGGTGAAGGGCGCGGTCGATGTGGCGCTGACCGGCGTGAAGCTGGTCAATAATGGCGAAAAGGCGGTGTTCTCCCTCTGCCGTCCGCCGGGCCATCACGCGGGCAGCGATTTCTATGGCGGCTATTGCTTCCTCAACAATGCGGCCATCGCCGCGCAAGCCTTCCGCGATCTCGGCGCCAAGCGGGTCGCCGTGCTCGATGTGGACTATCACCATGGCAACGGCACCCAGGAGATTTTCTACAACAGAGCCGACGTGCTCACGATTTCGATCCACGCCGATCCGCTGCAGGAGTTCCCCTACTTCCTCGGCTTTGCCGACGAGACCGGCAAAGGCAAGGGCGAGGGCTATCACATGAACCTGCCGCTGCGCTGGGGCACGAAGTGGGACAAGTACGAAGAGGCGCTGACCCGCGCGATGAAGGCGCTGAAGAAATTCAGTCCCGACGTGGTGGTGGTGTCGCTCGGCCTCGACACCTTCAAGGAAGATCCGATCTCCAAGTTCAAGCTGGAGCATGAAGACTATCTGCGCATGGGTGAGATGATCGCCGGCGCCAAGAAGCCGACGCTGTTCGTGTTCGAGGGCGGCTATGCGGTGGATGCCCTGGGCATCAACACCGTGAACGTCCTCTCGGGATTCGAAGGCAAGCGGTGAGGCTGGCAACGGCTCGACGCCGATGAAAACCATCTACAGCGACGCGCACCGGCTGCATGCGCCGCCGTTGGAGTTCAATTACGGCGATTTCGGACCGGCATTCGAAACTCCGCAGCGGGCGGAGATCGTGCTGTCGCGCGTGCGGGACGCCAAGCTGGGCGAGATCCTGCCGCCGGAGGCCGTGGGCCGCGCGGCGGCGGGACGCATCCACGATGCCGGCCTGATGAATTTCATCGAGACGACCCACGAGGAATGGCAGAAGCGCTATGGCGAGAGCTATGTCATTCCCACCGCCTGGATTGCGCCGGGCATGCGGCGCAAGCTGCCGAACAAGCTGCGGGCGCGGCTGGGCTACTATTGCATCGATACCTCGACGGCGCTGACCGCCGGCAGCTGGACCGCGGCCAGCGCCGCCGTCGATGTGGCGATGACAGCGCAGCGGTTGGTGGCCCAGGGCGCTCCGGCCGCCTTCGCCCTCTGCCGTCCGCCCGGCCATCACGCCGGCAGCGATTTCTATGGCGGCTATTGCTTCTTCAACAATGCCGCGATCGCAGCGCAGGCCTTCATCGACAACGGCGCAAAGCGCGTCGCGTTGCTCGATGTGGATTTCCACCACGGCAACGGCACGCAGGAAATCTTCTACCGGCGCAGTGACGTGCTGTTCTGCTCGCTGCATGGTCACCCCGAGGACGAGTACCCCTACTTCTCCGGCTATGAAGACGAAACGGGCGAAGGTGCCGGCGACGGATTCAACGCCAACTTCCCGCTGCGGCCCGGAACGGCCTGGGCGCAATATCAGCCGGCGCTGGCGGCGGCATTGAAACGCATCGATGCCTACGGCGCCGATGCACTGGTCATCTCGCTCGGCGTCGATACCTACGAGAACGATCCGATCTCCAGCTTCAAACTGAAGTGCGACGATTATCTGCGCATGGGCGAGATGATCGCCGGCGCCAAGCGGCCCACTCTCTTCGTCATGGAGGGCGGCTATGCGGTGGAAGAGATCGGCATCAACACCGTGAATGTGCTGACGGGATTTGAATCCGCCCGCTGAGCGACATCAGTTGCCGCGCGATTCGTCGCGTTAACCACACAAATTCATCTAAAACTTTGACGCAATCTTAAGAGATTGTTTGCGATCATCCGTCCCGTCGTCGGGTGGGATACGGAGTACCGAACCTTCCTGGACGCGAGCCGCAATAATGATAAGGAGACTTGCTGTGGGAATCATGCTTCGCGCGAAAATCGTCGCTCTTTCCTTGGCCCTGGGTCTGGTTGTCCTGATGCCCTCCGTGAGCCTGGCCTGTACGTCGACCGATGTGAGCGCGCTCGAGCGCGGAACCCGGTTCGATCCGAAGCCCACGATGGTCGTGGCTTGGGCAGCCGGCGCCACTACCAACGCACGGTCCGGCCGCTAGCCGGATCTTGCCCGGGCCGGCACCGTCCCCGCCGGCCCGGAATTTTTTCTGTTCACACCATATCTAGACAGAATTCCTTCACAGTTTCGATATCTAGTATGTCGGGAGCGTGCTTCCGGCATTTACCAAATATTAAACATAACTTGTCGAAATCTGTAGGGGAGTTGGCGGCCGGTGTTCAACCGCGACCGCCTGTGTCTGCACAAAGAGAACAACGGCCCAAAGCCATGTCGGAGATCGAGACCCTGCGCCGGTCGCTGAGCGCAACCCACGATCCCAAGATGCGCTGCACGATTCTCTGCCGGCTGGCGGAGCTGGTGGGCGAGTTCGACGTTGCCCAATCCCTGGCGCTGGCCGAGGAAGGCGCCGACGTCGCCAAGCGCAATGGCCTGGGCCAGGACGAAGCGCGCTGCCGGCTGGAGATGGGGCGTTCCTATCGTCTGCTCGGCCGCTACACCGAGGCGTTTGAAGCGGTCGGCGATCTCGGCGCGAAATTCCTGGAGGCGGGCGACAAGCTCTCCGCCGGACTTTCCTACAAGACTCTCGCTGCAACCTATCTGGATCTCGGCCTGCTCGACGACGCGCTGGAAGCCAATCAGCAGGCGCTGGCGGTGCTCGCCGAAGTGGGCGATCAGGCGCTCTACTGCAAGGCGCTGATGGACTCCGCCTATGTGCTGCAGGAGCGCGAGCAGTTCGTCGAATCCCTGGAAGTCCTCGACAATGTGAGCAGCCGCCTGGTGCTGCTGCCGCCGGAAGAGACGGTCTATGACCGGTTGGTGCTCGACTATGCGCGGGCGTACAACTTGCTGCAGCTCGAGCGCTACACCGAAGCCTCCACGGCGGCGACGCGCGCTGTAGCGGCGGCGCGCAGCATCGGCAATTTCAGCATGGGCGCCGGCTGCCTCTCGATTCTCGCGGCGGCGCGGGCGAAGCTCGGCGCGCTGGAAGAGACTCGCGAATCCATCGCCACGCTGATGCGCATGCTGGATGCGGCGGAGGATCCGTTCGACCGCTCGATCGCGCTGATGAATTGCGGCCGGGCGCTGGCGGTGCTCGGCGACATCGACGGCGCCCTTGCCCGCACCGAGGCGGCGCTGGCAAATGCCGAGGCCAAGGGCATCAAGCGCCTGACCGCCGAATGCCACCGGCAGCTGGCGGATCTGTTCGAGCAGGCCGGGCGGGTCGGCGACGCCCACCGGCATTTCCGCGCCTATCACAAGCTGGACAAGCAGCTCAACCGCGTCGGCAGCGAGAGCCGCATCAACCGCATGCAGACGCGCATCGATGTGGACCGCGCCCGCATGGATGCCCTGGAACGTTCGCGCAAGGACCTGGAGCGGCTGGTGGGGGAACGCACCACCGAGCTCAGCACCGCCAAGGAGCAGGCGGAGATCGCCAACCGCAGCAAGAGCGAGTTCCTGGCCCATGTCAGCCACGAGCTGCGCACGCCCTTGAACGCCATCATCGGCTTTGCCGAGCTGATGCGCACGGAGACCTTCGGGCCCGTGGGTTCGACGCGCTATCAGGAATATCTGGGCGACATCTACAACAGCGGTCATTTCCTGCTGTCGCTGATCAACGACGTCCTCGATCTCTCGAAGATCGAAGCGGGCCGCCGGGAGATGAATTACGAGCTGATCGCCGCCGGTGACCTGATCAATTCCTGCCTGCGGCTGGTGAAGGAGCGGGCGCTGGAGGCCGGCGTCGGGCTGGAGGTGGCGCTGCCGCCGGAGCCGCTGCGGCTGATGGTGGATGTGCGGGCGGCGAAGCAGATTCTGCTGAACCTCCTGACCAACGCCATCAAGTTCACGCCCCGCGGCGGCGGCATCACGGTGGCGGCGGAAGCGGCTGGCCCGGAGAAGATCGTGCTGTCGATCATCGACACCGGCATCGGCATCGCGCCCCAGGATCTGCATCGGGTGATGGAGCCCTTCGCCCAGGTCAGCAACGCGCTGAACCGCAAGCATGCGGGCACCGGGCTGGGGCTGCCGCTGTCGCGCATGCTGGCGGAACTGCAGGGCGGCAAGCTGTCGCTCGCCAGCCGCCTGGGCCAGGGCACCACGGTGAAGGTGGATCTGCCGGCGGCGGAACCCGAGCAAGCGGTGCAGCCGGAAGCGGCCGCCGATCTCAAGGCGAGCGCCTAGCCGCTAGGACGCATCCGGCGGCGCTATCCGTTCGCCGCTGATCTCCAGAATGAACTTGCGCCTGATGGCGCTGCCGAAATCCTTGTAGCCGTTGGCCGGCAGGATGAAGGAGCCCGGCCCGCCGACCACATGGTCGCGGTACCATTGTTCGATCGTTGCCGCCTCCGCGCCCTCGAGAATCGGCAGGCCGTTGACCGCCACATCGGCGGCGACCAGGGAGTCCCGCAGGCTGGCGACGGCCGTGCGCGGATTGCAATTGTCGCGGCCGTCGCCGGAGACATCCACCACCATGCGGTCGGCCTGCAGCGGCGCCAGCGGCAGCACCTTGTCGGCCACCAGCTCCAGCATGCGGGACATGCAGGTGAAATCGTCGGCATGGCGCGGCGCGGTGCGCACCCTGGCGGCGAAGTTCCGGGCATCGTCGGGATTGGCGACGATGGTCCAGGGGATCATCACTTCGGGCTCGTGCGACCAGTTGACGAGGATCACCAGCAGCGAGCCATGGACGCCGGAGAAGATCGCCCGCTGCACTTCGCTATCCTCGAAGGCGCTGGCGATGCCTTCCATCTGCAGGGCGTAGCGCGTTTCATCCACCGAGCCCGAGACATCGACCGCCAGCACCAGCGCGGTGTCGACGCGGTCGGCCGGCGTCTGCGCCGATGCTGTCGGCGCCAGAAGCGCAAGGGCCGCAAGGACTGGGATAGCGAGACGCAGCAATCGCGGCCTACTCGATGATGGTGTCCAGGTTGATGGCTTTATCCAGGCCCGCCGCCTGGTCCAGGCCGCGGGCATTGCGGAAGATGGCGCCGTCCAGATTGGCGCGATCCAGATTGGCGCCGGAGATGTTGGCGCCCGTCAAATTCGCCTTCGACAGATCGGTGCGCGTGAGATTGGCCATAGCCAGATTGGCATTGGTGAAATCGGCGAAGGTGAGCCAGACATTGCTGAGATCGGCGCCCGAGAGATTTGCGCCGCTGAAATCGCAATCGATCAGCTCCGTGCGGGTGGCGGTCAACAGTTCGGTCGGCCGGAACTGGCGCATGATCGCGCCGCTGAGATTGGCGTTGGAAAATTGGCTGCGCTGAGCTTGCCGAAGATCTCCGCACCCGTGAGGTTGGCGCCGGCGAAATTCGGCGCCTCGTCCTTGCGCACGGCGAGCGTGGTGAAAGCGGCAGGCCGGCGCAGTCTTCACGCCGGTCATGTTGGCGCGGGCGAAGCTGGTGCCGATGATCACCGTGCGGTCCATCATCGCGCCCGCCAGGTTGGCGTCCGACAGATCGGCATGATCCAGCTCGGAGCCGAACAGATTGACGTCCGCGAGATTCGCCGCGGAGAAGTCGAGGCCGGTGAGATCGAGAAAGCTGAGATCCAGCCCGGCGAAATCCGCCGGCGGGCCGTTCCGCGCCTTGACCAGCCGCTGCACCACCTCGCGCACCGTAAGATCGGCGGCGGCGGAAGATTGGGCCGACAGCGCGACCGCGCCGGCGAGCAGGAAAGCGAGACCGTGGCGGGCGAGCTTCATGCCGCGCCGCCTAGGCCGTGACCGGCGCGTAGTTCAAGGGCACGGCCGTGGTCCATTTCAGCTCCTCCATGGCAAAGCTCGAACTGACGTCGAACAGGTCGATCTGCTCGATCAGCCGCTTATAGACGCCGTCATAGGCGGCGATGTCAGGCACCACAACCCGCAGAAGATAATCCACATCGCCGGCCATGCGGTAGAACTCCACCACCTCGGGAATGCTGCCGACCACCTCGGCGAACTTGTCCAGCCAGTCCTGGTGGTGGCGGTTGGTGCGCACGGAGACGAATACGGTCACCCCCACATTCAGCTTCTGCCGGTCCAGCACCGCCACCCGGCGCTTGATGATACCGGCTTCCTCCATCATCCGGATGCGCCGCCAGCAGGGGGTGGGCGACAAGCCGACACGCTCGGCGATATCCGAATTGGACAGGCTGGCATCCGTCTGGAGCAGAGTTAGGATTTTCTTATCGAATTCATCCATTGGAAGATCATACCACGAAATGGCCAAAATGGAGAGCAATTTTCCGTGATTTGGCCGTTTTCAGCCGGATATAGCAAACTCATTTCATCTGCTTATGGCATCATAGTCAGGCTCGATAACCAACCGGGAGCCGTCTTCATGTCGCCGATCGAAGCCTTTACCCGCCACCCCGCCGCCGTCGGCGAGACCTATGGCGAGCATTTCGCCTTTGCCACGGGCGTGGGCGGCCGCATGATCCTGGCCGGCATGGCCTGCATGATGCATGGCCTGTTCCCGTTCCTGTTCGAGCGCACCGGCAGCCGCACCATCCTGGACCTGCACAAGCAGGTCACCGCGGGCGCCCGGGCCAAGCTGAACAGCCAGGAGACGGCGGCCACCATCCAGGCCACCATCATCCGCTCGGCCTATTTCTAAGCCGGCTTCCGCCGCCGGGCCTCGCCCTCGGCCAGCCCCTCATGGGGATGCCTGCGATCGCCGCGGGCATTGCGCTTCCGCACATAAGTGATCATCGCCGCCGGGTAATCGTGCTTCACCTTGAGCGCGGCGATCAGCGCATCCTCCGCATCCACGGAGACCGAATCCGATTTCGCCTTCGCGGTCATGCCGACGAGATAGGCAGTCATCATGGCGAAGCACTCCTGCAGTAGTGACGGGTAGGCCAGCATAGCGCGCCGCCGCGGCCGGTGCATCGGCGGCGTATCGCCACGATCCGGACTTTGCCGCGCCGCTCTCGCGCCACTAAGATCGCGCGGTTGTAGGGCCTCGCCCTCGTCGCAACCAACCCGTGCATACCATCACACCCGCATATGACCGCCCGCATCAAGACCGTGGCTTTCGAGGGCGTCGATGTGCGGGAGGTGGACGCCCAGGTGGGCATGACCGGCGGCCTGGTCGCCTTCATGCTGGTGGGCCTGCCGGACAAGGCCGTGGGCGAGAGCCGGGAGCGGGTGCGCGGCGCCCTGGCCGCCATCGGCCTGGCGCTGCCCTCCAAGCGCATCATCTGCAACCTGGCGCCGGCCGACCTGGCCAAGGAAGGCAGCCATTTCGATTTGCCCATCGCCCTGGGCCTGCTGGTCACCATGGGCGTGCTGCCGGCCGATGCGCTGCTCAACTACACGGCGCTGGGCGAGCTGGGCCTCGACGGCTCGATCGCGCCGGTGGCCGGCGTGCTGCCGGCGGCGATCCATGCGGCGAGCCAGAACCGCGGGCTGATCTGCCCGGCGGCGCAGGGCGGCGAGGCGGCCTGGGCCGGGCAGATCGAGGTGCTGGCGCCGCCGACCCTGCTGGCGCTGATCAATCACATCAAGGGCAGCCAGGTGCTGACCCCGCCGCAGCCGAAGCTGGCGGAAGCCGTTGGCGCGCTGCCGGACCTCCGGGACATCAAGGGCCAGGAGTCCGCCAAGCGGGCGCTGGAAGTGGCGGCGGCCGGCGGCCACAACATGCTGATGATCGGCCCGCCGGGTTCCGGCAAATCCATGCTTGCCGCGCGCCTTCCCGGCATCCTGCCGCCGCTGGCGCCGGCCGAGGCGCTGGAAGTCAGCATGGTGCATTCCCTGGCGGGACAACTCGCCGACGGGCGGCTGCTGCGCACCCGGCCGTTCCGCGATCCCCATCACTCGGCCTCGCTGCCGGCGCTGGTCGGCGGCGGCCTGCGCGTGCGGCCGGGCGAGGTTTCCCTCGCCCATCTCGGCGTGCTGTTCCTGGATGAGCTGCCGGAGTTCCAGCGGCCGACGCTTGGAGTCCCTGCGCCAGCCGCTGGAGACCGGCCGGGTCAGCGTCGCCCGCGCCAATGCCCATGTCACCTATCCCGCGCGGTTCCAGCTCATCGCGGCGATGAACCCCTGCAAATGCGGCTATCTCGGCGATCCGCAGCAGGGCTGCTCGCGGCAGCCGCGCTGCGCGGAGGATTACCAGTCCCGCATCTCCGGCCCGCTGTTCGACCGCATCGACCTCCATGTGGAGGTGCCGGCGGTATCGCCGAGCGATCTCTCCCTGCCGCCGCCGGCGGAGGGATCGGCCGAGGTTGGCGCGCGGGTGGCGGCGGCGCGGGCGCGGCAGACCGAGCGCTTCGCGGCGGTGAACGCGATGGCGGCGGGCAACGGCCACGGCGCGGTCATCGAGGCCGGGCTCGCCGGGCAAGATCATCCGCACCAACGCCGAGGCGGATGGCGAGTTGCTGGAGCAGGTGGCCGCACCCGAAAGCGAGGGCCGCCGGCTGCTGACCGAGGCGGCGGAGCGGTTCAAGCTGTGCCGCCCGGGGCTATCACCGGGTGCTGCGCGTTGCCCGGACCCTGGCCGACCTGGACGGCGCGCCATCGGTCCGCCGGCAACATGTGGCGGAGGCGTTGAGCTACCGGCGGATCCAGCTCAGGGGATGAGAGGTCGGGAGGAAAGTTCGCTTCACCACAAAGTCACAAAGAGCACGAAGGATTTCCACGCGAAGCCGCGAAGAAGAAAAGGTTTAGCCGCAGATAAAAACACAGATGCAGTGAGTGGCCGTCGGCTGAAAGGGATTCCCGGTCGAAGATGATTCCTGCGCGCCAGCGGCGTGCAAGAAATCAGAGTGGCCTCCTATTCAGAGCTTTCGCGGATAGCTCGCTCCATCAGCGTTCATCTGCGGCGAACCGTCCTTGCTTGCTTCTTCGCGGCTTCGCGCCTTCGCGTGAAACCCTTCCCTTCGTGGCGAGAACCTTCACGCGTGCATCTTGCGCTATCTTCCTCCGCGCAAATCCTTGATCCGTCTGGAACAATTTTTCAGCCGCGGCATCGCTAAATCCGGCTTTCGCTATCAGACACAAGGCGTTGCGCGAGAATTGCGGCGCAGCGCACGCGGGGGACCCTGATTTTTGGGATCGATGCCATACAAGGGAATCACTGGCCCTTGGGTTCGCGTGCGGATTCCTCACGCGCCGATGAAATATTGTCGGGCAAGAGGAGCCGGCGGCGCACTCGTCAGGCGGGAGCCGCGTGGCATACAGATAGACAATGTCCAACATCAAGGCCGCTGATTTCAGCGGCATGATCGATGTAGGACGATTGTCCTCGACATCAAGATTTCCGGCTGCGGAAAAATTGACTCTGGTCCCGCTTTCTTCAAAATTGGGATGAGTCCATCTGTTGGAGTGAACATAATGGCCGGCAAGGCATCCAAAAAATCGGCGAAGGCCGCGAAGAAGGCGGCCGCCAAGCGGGCCGCCGCGAAGCCGAAGCTGCTCTCCGGCGGCAACCCGCAGATCGCGAAGGCCTATGGCGACGCCCCCGTGCAGGCCTACATCGCGGCCATGCCCGGCTGGAAGCGCGACGTCGGGCGCCGTCTCGACGCGCTCATCGAGCGCGCCGTCCCCGGCGTGTACAAGGCGGTCAAATGGAACTCGCCCTTCTATGGCATCGAGGGCGAGGGCTGGTTCCTCGGCGTGCATTGCTTCACCAGGTACGTCAAGGTGGCTTTCTTCCGCGGCGCGGCGCTGCGCCCTGTCCCGCCCGGCGAGTCCAAGCAGAAGGACGTGCGCTATCTCGACATCCATGAGGACGACCAGCTCGACGAAGCCCAGTTCGCCGCCTGGGTGAAGCAGGCCAGCAAATTGCCCGGCGAACGAATGTGAGCGGCCAGGGCGATGTGCGGGCGTGGCGTGAGCGGACCGGGCAAAGGACAACGACCATGAAGAAAGCGACATCGACCATGAAGAAGACGAAGAGCGGCTCGAAGGAAGGAAAAGGCGGAGACTCTCCCTCCCGGCTGATCGATGGGCGGATCAAGGAGCTGGGCGATTGGCGGGGCGAGATGCTCGCCCGGATCCGGAGTCTCATCAAGCAGGCCGACCCCCAGGTGGTCGAGGAGTGGAAGTGGCGGGGGGTGCCGGTCTGGTCCCACGGCGGAATCATCTGCACCGGCGAGACCTACAAGAGCGTCGTGAAGATGACCTTCGCCAAGGGCGCCTCGCTGGAGGACCCTTCCGGCCTCTTCAACTCCAGCCTCGACGGCAACACCAGGCGCGCGATCGATTTCCAGGAAGGCGACAAGATCGATGAAAAGGCGTTGAAGGCGCTGATTCGCGCCGCCGTGGCGCTGAACACGTCGGTGCGAGCTGCGCTGGCCCCGGCCGCTCCCAGAAAAAATCGAAGAGCGCCTGAACATACAATCGCGCGTGAACAGAGGCGAACCGACATGGCCGACGCAGCAACCTACCGGCGAATCAACGGCAGCTGCCATTGCGGCAACATCCGCATCACCTTCGACTGGCCCGGCGCCGGGCCGACGATCCCCGTGCGCGCCTGCGGCTGCGGCCTATGCGTGAAGCATGGCGGCGTCTGGACCTCGCACCCGGAGGGCCGTTTCGCGCTGACCGTCGCCGATGAAAAGCGGGTCACCCGCTACCGGTTCGGCACCAAGACGGCGGATTTCCATATCTGCACCACCTGCGGCGCGGTGCCGATCGCAACCTGCGAGATCGACGGCGCCCGCTACGCCGTGGTCAATGTGAACACGTTCGACAATGTGGACCGCAAAGAGCTCGTCGTGGCGCCGGCGGACTTCGAAGGCGAGACCACGGAGAACCGCCTCGCCCGCAGGAAGCGCAACTGGACGCCGGAGGCGGTTGGCGGAAACCGGCTCTGATCCAGTAGTGCTACTCGAGGCTCGCGGGCTCACCGGTCTGCTGCCGGCGGATCGCCGCGATATCGTCGCACAGCGCGAGGAAACGCAGGAAAAGCCCGTATACAACTGCAATGGCGAGAATGTACGCCGCGGTGACCAACAGTCCGGCCAATCCTCCCCACAATACCTGCCCGAAACGAAACGGGCCACTTGTGGCCCAGAGGAGTCTCAGCAGCGGCACCAACGCCAATGCCGCATACGCCAAGCTCGCCAATATCAGCAGAAACGCCAGCAGCGACAAATTCCGCATAAGCCAATTGTGCATCGCTTTCCTCCGATGGAAAGAAGCAACGCCACATCAGCACGGACCGGCACGAATTTCAAATCGCCACTACCCGTTGTGGCTGTGCAAGAGACTGGCTCTGATTCGTTTTACCCGAACCCGGCTCGGGTGGTGATCTGGACGCTCGTCTCTCGTCCCGGATATGATCCGCGCGCAGTGATAGGCAGAACCAGGAGGACACTTTGTTTTTCTCACAATTTGCACGGGTCGTCGCGGTCCTCGCGCTGATACTCGGCGCGGGTCAAGTCCTGATGGGGTTCAGTCTCGCGGACGAATGGGCGAGGGGCGAGATTGATTTGGGTCGATACACGACCGCTCCCACAACGGGCGCGTTAATCGACGAGGGCATGTATAGAATTCTTTTTGCGGTCGCGCTCGGCACCTTTGCCGAAATTGCATTGGCGATCCGAAAGATTAGTCGGGGGGCGTAGCGCTTCACTCCGCTGGCAGCTTCAAGGCCTCGAGACAAGCTGGGCGGACCATGCGGCCGGGCGTTTTGATCAGACGGCCTTGAGTGGCGGGTCGATGCCGAACACGTACTCGCACGTCTTGCGAAGCCTGGCCTCTCCGAGCGTCCTGTTCAGCATGCCCTCTGCCAATTCGCCAGACGCGCTCGCGCCGAACCACATGATCGCGTCGATGCATTGCCGGGCCGGGTTTAGTTTAGAGGCGGTGACCGAGAAAGCGGGTATTCCGGCCTCGCCATCTGGGGTGACCCTCACACCCCCAATGGTCTTGCGGAGATGCGCAGCGTCGGCGTGCGGATCGTGGCTCACGAAAACCAGCACGTTGAGCAGCGACCCGTCGGGGTTCACGTCGTTGAACTGCTCAACGGCCTTGAGCATTTGGCGCTGTATCCGCCGGCAAGAGCCGAACTCGTCGCGCCTCTCCCTCGGTTGGGGCGACTTTATCTCGCAGACGCCCACATGGTCATCGCCGCGGTAGAGCTTGAAGTCCGGAGTGTCCTGGCCAGGGCGGCGGAGTTCAAGCTTGGTATATGGGACGCATCGCAGCCGCGGGGCGAAGTGCGCCTCGACCAGCCGCCTGTCGTCCTTCTCTCGATGTCCCGTCATGGGGGACCTTGTACCACAATTCGCCTTCCCCCTTCGTAGGTGCTCGAGAGTCTAGAGGTGGCCCTAGCCATTCCCAGGGGAACGGGATGTCACCTCAGTTGTCGACATGTTGAATTGTCGGTGGAGCTAGTGAGGAATGGAGGTCAAAGTAGGCTTTCCTAGGTTTTCGCAAACCGACACTGACTTCGTTGTTCTTTGGACCCTTACATGGCACCTGACGTGAGCGCGACTCGCGGCCGGAGCACGACCGGTCTGCGCCGATTCCTGAATCTCGAGCAGCAGCGCGCTTGGATGGAGGGCAAGGCGAAGCTGCGCGATGGCGGTGAGCGCGCGGAATCGCTGGAGCTGCGTCTCAAATACGTCGGGCGGTATGAGAAGCTGCTGCGCCGGCCGCAGGCGCGGGAAGTGCTGGAGATTCTCGGGCGTTACGGCCGCGACTGCATCCCGGTCCCGCTGATGACCGAGCGGCATTACTGGTCGGTGTCCTGCCTGCCGTCGACGCCGGGCAAGGCGCTGATCCGCGTCAATGCGAGCTGGATGGAGCTTTTCGCGCTCTATGCCGACGGCGAGGGCATCCGGGCGAATTTCCTGGTGCATCTTTCGGATTTCACTGGGGATCATTCGCTCGACCAGGGCCGGGTGGACGATGCCTTTCTCGAACGCTGCGTCGAAGCGCCCGAGGACGTGGGCTGTTTCTTCCCGCGCGGCCAGGACATCTTCGGCGTCAAGGTCCGCGGCTATCGCCTCGATCGGCAAGTTCATGAAGACGCGCCGCGCGTTGCGCGCCATCAGGGCGTTCAACCTGACGCATATGAATCGGGGCCGGAACGCCTATCAGGCGAGCCACTGCTACAGCCTGGCGGATCACATGCTGGCGGGCTGAGCGTCTCCCGGCGTTTCCCGCGGCTTCGCGCCGCCGCCGCGGCTCAAGCCGCGGCGCTTTTCCGGGCGGGCGCCGGGGCCGCGAACTCACCGGCGAATTGCTGGCGGACGGTTTGGATCAGCTCTTCCTGGTCCGGGTAAAGCGTGCGCAGGATTTCCACGGCGAAGGAGACCGGGCCGCTGGCGGGGGCGGTGATGAGATTGTTGTCGCGGATGCAGAAGCTGTCGCGGTAGTGCTTCTCGCCGCGATAGGCGGGGAGGTTCTGTTTCAGGAAATCGAGGCTGTTGCTGGTGTGGGCGTGATGATCCAGCAGGCCGGCATGGCCGAGGGCGAGCGTGGCGCCGCAGATGGCGGCAATGGGCTTGCCGGCCTTGGCGCGGGCCTGCAGCGCCTCGGACAGGCCGGCGCGCGGGCCCTTGGCCCAGAAGTCGCTGCCGGGCAGGAGCCAGAGATGCGCTGCCGCGGGTTTCAGATCGGCGAGGCGCTTTTCCGGCTGCACCAGCAGGCCGCCGATGGAGCGCACGGCGTTGCCGTCGAGGCTGGCGGTGATGACGGACGCGCCGAAATAGTGGCGCGCGGCCGGAAGGACCGGGCCGATCTCCCAATCCGCGAAGCCGTCGACCAGCAGGACGGCGATGGATTTCTTCATCTCAGAATCTCCCGCATGGGGGTTGCATGCAGCGGGTTATAGAGAGGGCCTGCTGACAGCATGCTGTCAGGAGAGAATCGGCACCGTGGGCTGTGGATGAAACAACCACAGACAAGCAAGAAGGTTTCACCACAGAGGCACAGAGAAGGAAGTGAGGATTGTCACGCGAAGGCGTCATCGACGGGGCGGGTTTGAAACCCGCCCCTACAATTCCTTGGGCGTATTCCGCGGGACTAACCGACGCTCAGCACCGGCTTGCCCAGGACATCCAGCAGCGGCTCGATGCCGAGGCCGGGGACATCGGGCGCGGTCATCTTGCCGTCCTTGCGCTTTGGCGCGCCCTTGGCGATGTCCTTGGTGCCGTAGCTGTTGAAGTCGGTGGCGGAGAAGAGGAACTCGTCGGGCGTGGAGCGCGCGAGATGGGCGATGGCCGATGTGACGATATCGCCGCCCCAGGTGTCCTCGATGGTCATGGCGACGCCGGCATTGAGGCAGAGGTCGCGCATCTCCCGCGCGCGCGTCAGCCCGCCGACCTTGGAGATCTTGAGATTGATCACGTCCATCGCGCCCTCCGAGATCGCGCGCAGCAGGATGCCGATGCCGTCGATGTTCTCGTCGAGGATGAAGGGCAGCGAGGTGCGGCGGCGGACGGTCAGGCATTCCTCGTAGGTGCGGCAGGGCTGCTCGATATAGACATCGACGTCGCGCACCGCCTGCACCACGCGGGCGGCCTCGTGCATGGTCCAGCCGGTGTTGCTGTCGGCGATCAGCACGTCGCCGGATTTCAGCACCGCGCGGCAGGCGTGGATGCGCTCGATATCGGTGTCGGCGTTGCCGCCGACCTTGAGCTGGAACTTGGTGTAGCCCTCGGCGCGGTAACGGCCGACGCTGGCGGCCATCTTGTCGGGCGTGTCCTGGGAGATGGCGCGGTAGAGCTTCACCTCGGCCTGCTGCGCGCCGCCGAGCAGGGCATAGACGGGAAGTTTCGCCGCCTTGCCCAGGATGTCCCAGCAGGCGACATCGACCGGCGCCTTCACATAGGGATGGCCGCGGATCGCCTCGTCCATCCGGCGGTTCAGCACGCCGAGATGGGTGGGATCGAGGCCAATGAGCTTCGGCGCGATCTCCTTCAGGCCGGCGCGCACGCCTGCGGCATAAGCCGGCAGATAGGCGGGGCCGAGCGGGCAGCATTCGCCATAGCCGGTGATGCCGGCATCGGTCTCCACGGCGACGACAGTGGAGTTGAAGGTTTCCACCGCATTGTCGTTGGACCAGGCGTAGCGGCCCTCCTTCAGCGGCAGGTCCACCTGGTAGGCGGTGATCTTGGTGATTTTCATTCCGGTGTTTCCCCTGGGCGCCGCGGTCAGGCGCGCTTTTTCTTGCTGTCGTCTTGCGGCGGCTTTTCGCTGCGGCGGATGACCTCGGTGAGCGACGCGCCGGCATTGCGGATATGCTCCTCCAGCGCGCGGCAGGCGCCCGTCACATCGCCCTTCCTGCAGAGCTTGACGATGTCGGCATGCTCGCGCTCGGCGCGGCTGCGGCCTTGCGTGAAGGAGATATGCATGCGGGTGTAGCGGTCGGCGTTCTGCAGCAGGAGGCGACGATCGCGGCCGTGCGCGGCTGATCGGCATGGCGGTAGAGCAGCCCATGCAGCGCGGTGTTCAACTCGCCCCAGCGGCCGACATGATCGGCGCGCAGCTCGGCGCTGTATTCGTCGAGGATAACGTCGATGGCGCGGTAATCCTCCGATGTCAGTTTCGGCGCAGAACTCGCCAGCAGGCGCGGCTCGAGCAGCGCGCGCAATTCGTAGATCTCCTCGACCTCCGCCGCCGACAGCGCCGAGACGATCGCGCCGCGATGGGGATGGATGTTCACCAGCCCTTCGGCCTCGAGCTGGAACAGCGCCTCGCGGATGGGGATGCGGCTGATGCCGAACTCCGCGGCCAGCGCATCCTGGCGGAGCTGGAAGCCTTCCGGGAAATCGCCGTCGAGGATGCGGCGGCGCAGTTCCTCCGCCGCCGCTTCGACGCGGGTGCGGTGGCCGAGCTGGAATTTCTGCGCCGTGCGTTCCTGCATGCCTGACCCCAGGGAAAGCGGGCTTGCGTTTTCGGGTTTTATATTGTATACAATATCCATCTGGACGGATTTGTCAACGGTTTCAAGCCTGGAGGGAGCAGAAAATGGCCAAGCATGTCGCCTGGGAAGGCGTTTTTCCCGCCGTCACCACCCAGTTCCGCAGCGATTTCAGCATCGATTATGACGCCACAGCCAAGGTGATCGATGCGCTGATCCGCGACGGCGTCTCCGGCCTGATCCTCTGCGGCACCGTGGGCGAGAACAACTCGCTCGCCCGCGACGAGAAGATCAAGATGATGGAGATGGCCAAGTCCGCCGCAAAGGGCCGCGTGCCCGTGGTGGTGGGTGTCGCCGAATACACGACGGAGCTTGCGTCGGGCATCGCCAAGGAAGTGGCGCGGGTCGGCCTCGACGGGCTGATGCTGCTGCCGGCGATGGTCTATTCCGCCAAGCCGCGGGAGACGCTGGCGCATTTCCGCGGCGTCGCCAAGGCGACCGACCTGCCGATCATGCTCTACAACAATCCGCCGATCTATCGCACCGACGTGACGCCGGAGATGCTGGCCTCGCTCGCCGATGTGGACACCATCGTCTGCTTCAAGGAGTCCTCGGGCGACACCCGGCGTTTCATCGATCTCAAGGCGATGACCGGCGACCGCTTCATTCCCTTCTGCGGCCTCGACGATGTGGTGGTGGAGTTGGTGGTGATGGGCGCGGTGGGCTGGGTGTCCGGCCTGTCGAACGCTTTCCCGATCGAGGGCGAGACGCTGTTCCGCCTGGCGCGCCAGGGCCGCATGGAGGAGACGATGCCGCTCTATGAGTGGTTCATGCCCCTGCTGCATCTGGATGCGCGCTCCGACCTCGTGCAGTGCATCAAGCTGTGCGAGCACATCGTGGGCCGGGGCACGCACCTGACCCGCCCGCCGCGGCTGGCGCTCGAGGGCACGGAGAAGGCCGAGGTCGAGGCGATCATGAAGAAGGCACTGGCAACGCGGCCTAAGCTGCCGGATGTAGGGCTGAAGCGCGCGGCGGCTTAACTACAGCCCCACCGCCTGCGCCACCAGGCGGTGGAAATGATGCACCGCCTGCTCCGTGATCACGCTGCCTGCGGGATCGGCGACGAAGCGGCCCTGGCTGTAGCCTCGTGACGCCAGGCCGCGCTGCACGGATTCGCAGAGCGACACGTCCTCCGGGTTCAGGATATTGCGGCTGTATTCGATGCGCGCATTGTCCTCCGCCGGGAACTCGTTCCCCGGCACGGCATAGCGGTCGCCATGGGTGACGGTGACTCCAGGTTCGCTGGGCATATAGCTGAACACGCCGACCGCAGGCGATCCCGGCAGGACGTTGAAGGTGGTGGTGGGCCAGAGCCACCAGAACAGCGCCCGCTGCTCGGGCGCGTTGCGGCGCAGCGGGTAGGCCTTGTTGTCATGGTTGCCGACCACGCCCTTCTGGCTCGACCAGAGTCCGGATGCTGCGGTCTTGTAGCTGTCCATCGACACGAGGTCGGCGAAGGCGGGGTGCGCCGGCGCGCAATGATAGCATTCGAGATAGTTGTCGACCGCGACCTTCCAGTTGCAGGCGAGCCGCCAGTTCGGATAGTTGGTGGTCGCAATCATCCCGTCCTGCAGCACCTCGGCTTTCAGCTCCTGCGCCAGGTCGCTTGCCTGTTCCGACAGCGGCACGGCGTCGTCATCCAGTGTGAAGAAGACGAAGTGACCGGCGAAGACTTCAATGCGCAGCGGCTTGAGATGAAACTCGTCTGATCGGAAATCGGCCATGGTCTCGGTGCCCCGCGCCGAGCGCAGCCGGCCGTCGGCGTGATAGGACCAGGCGTGATAGGGACAGGTGATCACCTTGGCGCAACCGCGGCCCTTCAGCAGCTCATGGGCGCGGTGCTGGCAGACATTGTAGAAACCGCGCAGCTCGCCGTCCTTGCCCCTGATGACGATGATGTTCTGATCGAGGAGGCCCGCGGTGAGATAGTCGCCGGCTTTGGCCAGCGCCGAAAGCGGGCCGGCATAATGCCAGCCGCGCTCGAAGATCGCCGTCCGCTCGCGCTCGAACAGCTCGGCATCCGTGTATGCCCAGCCCGGCAGCGTATGGGATTTCGCAGGATCGGCGTGCAGCGGCGTCATTGCCTGGCCGTTGCTGGCTCTCGTTTGTGCCATGTTGCTCTCCCGTTTGGCGCAACTCTAGCGTAGCGGCGCCGGGAGGGCCAGACGGCCAAGGGTCGTGGCTGGGTTGTGTTGGGATGGAGGATTTGAAAGCCACCGCCGGTCAAACCGGCGTGACGCCATGTCGGTCACAAAGGCAAGCTGCGCGAAATTCGCGCAAGCGTGACCGCGGTTTAGTTCAAGAACCCCTTGATTGATTCCAGAAATCGCATAGCCGAAATCGGCTTCGGCATATAGGCGTCGCAACCCGCGTCTAGAATCTTCTTGTCGTCGCCTTTCATGGCGAATGCGGTGACTGCTATGACCGGGATAGTTTTGAGGTCGTCGTCTTCCTTGAGGGAACGCGTGACATCCAGCCCCGAAAGGCCGCCCGGCAGCTGCACGTCCATGACGATCAAATCGGGATGATGCTCTCGCGTCAGCTGAAGGCCTGCACTGCCATCCGATGCCCGCAAGACCTTATAGCCGTGCGCCGACAGGAGGTCGTTGAAGAGCTTCATATTGAGCTCATTGTCCTCAACGACGAGGATTGTCTTGGTTAATGCTTCATGTCCGACAGGTGATTCAACGCCAGCATCAGAAAGAGCCACGTGCACACCTTAGGGCTGTTGACCAAATCATGTGGCTTTACCGGTACATAGCCCGGCGGGTTCACATGATCCGCAATCGTATCAATTACCTCTTAAAAATTCGCAAACTTCGAATGAGCGCCGTCGGCCGGGTTCCCGGCCTGCCGGAGCGCGTTACCGATCGTAGATGGATCCCCTTTCCGGCTGACACGCCGGGACCCGGCGCCGAGCAATGGCGCGCTGCGAGCGGTTTAGATTCCTGTCGCGCAGCAATCCACAATGGTCCTCGGAATGCGGGGTCACCGGATCAATCGCCGATTGGATCGGCGCTGGAGGGCCAGATGTTCCGCTCGTTGTGTCTCTGTATGATCCGCCGGGCTCCGATGGACTTCAAATCTTGCGCGAATACAATCTCATCCGCAGGGCATTCCGAAGATCATGGCGAGGTTCACTGGGCAGGGGGACTCTTCGTGGCTGATACTTCATTCCATGGCGTTTTCCCCTATCTTGTCTCTCCCGTAAGTTCCTCGGGCGAGATCATCGGCGACGTGCTCCATCGCCTCTGCAAGGATCTGATCGCGGCCGGCGTGCATGGATTGACTCCGTTGGGCTCGACCGGCGAATTCGCATATCTCACCTGGCCACAACGCCGTCGGGTCGTCGAGATTGTCGTCGGCGCCGCGGAAGGCCGGGTTCCGGTCGTCGCTGGAGTTGCCGCGACGACGATTGCCGACGCTGTTTTCCAGGCGCGCGAGATGCAGGCAATAGGCTGCAGCGGCATCCTGGCAATTCTGGAAGCTTACTTCCCGATCGCCGACGATGGCGTCTATGCGTACTTCAAAGCCATTGCGGAATTGGTCACGCTGCCGGTCGTCCTTTATACCAACCCCAATTTTCAGCGCTCCGATCTATCGCTTCCGGTCATTGATCGCCTGAGCCGGATTGAGAACATCCGCTATATCAAGGATGCATCCTTCAATACCGGGCGTCTGCTTTCCATCATCAATCGCGTTGAGGGACGAATGGACGTGTTTGCCGCTTCGTCGCATATTCCCGCATGCGTCATGATGATTGGCGGCAAAGGATGGATGGCCGGGCCGGCCTGCATCGTACCGAAGCAGAGCGTTGAGCTTTATGAGCGCTGTCGCCGCGGCGAGTGGGATTCGGCCATGGAATTGCAGCGCCGGCTTTGGAACATCAACCAGGTCTTCGCGAAGTACAATCTTTCTGCCTGCATCAAGGGCGGGCTTGAGCTGCAAGGCTATGCGGTCGGCAACCCGCTCGCGCCGCAGACGCCGCTTTCGCCTGAGGGCATCGAGGAAGTGCGCCTTGTCCTAAGCAAATTGGGTGCACTCTAGCGACCCGGCCCCCATGAATTCCCATGCCGGGCATTGGGGCAAGGCGGCATACTGCGAACCGGGACATCGCCCGGCATTGTCGAACCCGCCTCCCGGCGACTAATCTGGCTGCAAGAAGAAGCAACTAACGGGAGACCGACATGGCGAGAACTGAAAGCGGCGCCGGTCAGCCGCCGCTGCAGGCGCGGGTGGAAGGCGGCGGCACGCCGCGGATGACCGACTGGGTGATGAAGTCCGAGACCGGCCTGTTGAAAGACGTGCTGCTGGGGCCGGCGGAAAGCTTCCGCTGGATGGGCGAGGAGAACGCCGCCTATTCGTCGCTGGTGCGGGACACGCTGCGCCGCGGCTACAAGTTCGACAAGCAGGTGGCGGCGCGGCAGCACCGGGAGATGGTGGACGCCTATGAGGACGCGGGCGTCACCTGTCACTTCCTGCCGGTGGATATGCACAACCCCTATCAAGTGTATGCGCGGGATTCGAGCTTCATGACCCCCTATGGCGCGGTCATCTGCCAGCTCGCCAATCCACGGCGGCGCGGTGAGTACGCCAGCGCGCTGCGCTTCTATCTCGCCAACAACATTCCGATCTATGACATGGTCAGCGCCGGCAATTTCGAGGGCGGCGACTTCAACATCATCCGGGATGGCGCGGTGCTGATCGGCTATACCGGCTTCCGCTGCGAAGAGGTGGCGGCGCGGCAGATCGGCGACTGGTTCGCCAAGGAAGGCTGGGAGATCAAATACGCGCCGATCGACCAGTTCTATGTCCATATCGACCTGATGGTCTGCATGCTGAACGAGCATTGCGCGGCGGTCTGCCTGGAGACCACGGAGGATGACGTGGTGGACTGGCTGAAGGCGAAGAAGATCGAGATCATCCCCGCCAGCTTCAAGGAGACCATGAGCCTGGGCTGCAATGTGGTGGCCCTGGGCCAGGACCGGGTGCTGTCGCCCTTGGGCGCAGCGGACCTGAACGGCAAGATGCGGGCGGCCGGGTTCAAGGTCTATGACCCGGACATGACCATGTTCACCCGGGCCGGCGGCGGCGTTCACTGCATGTGCCAGCCGCTGCGGCGCGAGGCGGCCTAGGGATTGGCGGATGCCTGCAGATTAAGCATTCCGGCCCGTCCCCCGTGAGGCGGGCCGGTTTCGTTTGTCCGGCGCTACCAGCATAAAAACCGGCCTCCCGACTAAAAGCGGGTTACGCAGCCGCCCGAGTTGCGGCTAGAGTGCGGCCCATAAGCCCGGCAAACGGGCGGTCTGGGATACGTCTTGAGGGGAGGCCTCCATGGCTCCGTTCCTGAGCCTGAGCCGCGCCATCGACGCGGTGACGGCGTTTGTTGGCCGTTGGATCTATTGGCTCATCCTGGCCGCGGTCCTGGTCAGCGCCGGCAACGCCATCATCCGCAAGCTGTTCGACATGAGCTCCAACGCCTGGCTGGAGCTGCAATGGTATCTGTTCGGCGCGGTGTTCATGCTGGCCGCCGCCTATACCCTGCAGCGCAACGAGCATATCCGCATCGACATCATCTCCAACATGCTGTCGCAGCGGGCGCGCAACTGGATCGACATCGTCGGCCATGTGCTGTTCCTGCTGCCGTTCTGCGCGCTGATGATCTACGAGATTTATCCCTGGGTGCGGAACAGCATTACCTCGGGCGAGATGTCCGGCAGCGCCGGCGGCCTGATCCTCTGGCCGCCGCGGCTCTGCCTGCTGATCGGCTTTGGGCTGCTGTTCCTTCAGGGCGTCTCCGAGCTGATCAAGCGCATCGCCGTGATGCGCGGAATCATTCCGGATCCCCATGCCGGACAACCCTCGGCCCATGCCCATGTCGAATAGCCTGATCGCGCGGGCGCGGAGCCACCAATCATGATCATCGATCTCATCGCCCACAACATGGCGCCGATCATGTTCACGGCGCTGGTGGTGTTTCTGCTGCTGGGCTATCCGGTGGCGTTCTCGCTGGCTTTCGTCGGCATCAGCTTCGGCATCCTCGGTATCTGGATGGGAGAGCTGGATTCGAATCTGTTCGGCCTGCTGCCCGAACGCATGTGGGGCATCATGTCGAACGATACCCTGCTGGCGATTCCGTTCTTCACCTTCATGGGGCTGATCCTGGAACGATCCGGCATGGCCGAGGATCTGCTGGATACGGTCGGGCAATTGTTCGGTCCGATTCGCGGCGGCCTCGCCTATGCTGTCGTGTTCGTCGGCGCGCTGCTGGCGGCGACGACGGGCGTGGTGGCGGCGTCTGTCATCGCCATGGGCCTGATCTCCCTGCCGATCATGCTGCGCTACGGCTATGACCGGCGGCTGGCTTCCGGCGTCATCGCTGCTTCCGGTACCCTGGCGCAGATCATCCCGCCCAGCCTGGTGCTGATCATCATGGCCGACCAGCTCGGCCGTTCCGTCGGCGACATGTATGCCGGCGCCTTCATTCCCGGCATCGTGCTGGCGGCGCTTTATGCCGTCTACGTGATGATCTTGACGATCATGCGACCCAAGCTGGCGCCGGCGTTGCCGATCGAGGCACGTACCCTGGGCTCCGGAGTTGCCTCGTTATTCGTTACTGTTCTCGTCGTCGCGATCATCGGCTATTTCGTGACGAAACTGCTTGAAGGCCAGATGCAGGGACCGGAGATCGGCGGTTTCTTCGCCGCGGTACTGATCGCCTATGTCTTCGCGCTCGCCAATAGGATTTTGAAACTCAACCTGCTGTCGCGGCTGGCGCAGCAGGCGATCATCGTGCTGATGCCGCCGCTGGCGCTGATCTTCCTGGTGCTGGGCACCATCTTCATCGGGCTGGCGACGCCGACGGAAGGCGGCGCCATGGGTGCGGTCGGCGCGCTGCTGCTGGCGATCGCCAAGGGCCGTCTGACTCTGTCGCTGACCAAGCAGGCGTTGGAATCCACTGCCAAGCTGTCCGCCTTCGTGCTGTTCATTCTCATCGGCGCCCGCGTGTTCTCACTCACCTTCTATGGCGTCGATGGACATGTCTGGGTGGAGCATCTGCTGATCGACCTGCCGGGCGGACAAATCGGCTTTCTGATCGTGGTCAATATCCTGGTGTTCGTGCTGGCGTTCTTCCTGGATTTCTTCGAGCTCGCCTTCATCGTCGTCCCGCTGCTGGGGCCGGTGGCGGAGAAGCTGGGCATCGATCTGATCTGGTTCGGCGTGCTGCTGGGCATCAACATGCAGACCTCGTTCATGCATCCGCCCTTCGGCTTCGCGCTGTTCTATCTGCGCTCGGTGGCGGCGCGCACGCCCTACAAGGACAAGATCACCGGCGCATTGATCCAGCCGGTGACCACCGGGCAGATCTATTGGGGCGCGGTGCCCTTCGTCTGCATCCAGGTCATCATGGTCGGCCTCGCCATCGGCGTGCCGGAAATGATCATGCATTACAAATCCGGCGCCTCGACAGTCGATCCCGCGACCATCGAGATCACCATTCCGCCCACCGGTGGCGGCGACGGCAACGGCCTCGGCGGAACGCCCGACTTCGGCACGCCGCCCGATCTGGGGCAACCGCCTGATACGAGCCAGCCGCCAGACCTCAGCCAGCCGCCGACATTCGATTAGCGTCGGCGATCAAAGCGGAAGAGTCCGTGGGATTTAGATTGCGCACGGATCCAAGCCGATGGCTGCTTCTATCGAAGCGATGGTATCGCTGAGAAGTCCTTCAGCGGAAGGGCTTCATATCGCTTTGCTTGCAGATCCTCTTCCGTGGCTTCGCCTGGGATCTGCGCCTTGTCGACAAATAAATGCCCCTGGAAGTCAATAGGCGCGACCTCTTCGCAGTATTCCACGGCCCTATCGAGTGCGGGCCCAAGGACTTTTCGGACGTGATCCCGCGTCATCACGGTCCCATTATCCATGCGCACCGATCGAATCTCTTCGTCAGAGTATCCGAAGGTGATGTTGCGAATTTCTCTAATGACTTCCGACGGACCTCGTGACGTGTCCTTGCCAGCGGCGGCCCAAACGAGCGGCCCTAGGGGGCAATAGCCTTCCGCCAGTGTGACCAAATCAACGGCATCGCGTGCGGCTTTGGTGCGCCTGGATGCACATAGCGCCTTGTTGACGGCGTTGTCACTTTTGTGCAGAGCGAAGCCAAACACATCATGCTTCACGGCATCAAAGAAGCGCCGGCAAGTCTCGGGATCGCTCATCCAATGGACGAGCGTCTCAAATCCATACTGCCTGACAATTGCTTCAACCCCAAGATCGTTGGCGTGACGAATTTCGACCGTGAACCCTTTTGCGCGAAGCGCGTCCAATTCCTTGTTGACACCGAAGGGCAGCGCATTGAGTCGATCTTGAAATATGTCCATGTCGTCAGAAAGTCGAAATTCATCGAGATTTAAGGCCGCACCGCCGCCCACATAATCGCCCGGCGTCCGGAATTCTTGCAGGACGCTCATGACCATCTTCTGGAGTTGGGTGAGAGGCATTGCTCTACTTTGTGAGCCGACTAATCTCTCGACCAAGCTTATAGGCTTCTGAATTGCCTCGATGCATCAGAGCCGCAGCGACAATCGCACCATCGGCGAAATTCGCCTTCTCCGGATCTACGCTGATGTTGTCCAAGCACATCGCGTGGAATTGCTGATAGGCGCTGGCAATTAACTTGCGCAACCGAACCAGTGATTCGGATTGCGAGCCCTCCCGCAGTTGGGCGGCGTAAGCCCTGACAGCGTCCGCGTGATCGGCCGGAACGAGGACTTCAACACGCTTGAGGCCCGCGAGCCGACGACGCTGCCGCGATCTTGATACTCTCAGGCTGGTTGTTTCCGAATCCGCCACTTTCATCCGATGTTCTATAATTTCCGGAAATATACTACGTCTATGTATCGGTTACAATATGTCTATTTGACCGGAAAAATAGGCAAAAATATTTCCGGTATATAATTATTTCAATAACTTACATTTAGTGTTGGGCTGCATCGGATACTTGGCTGGATGGCAAAGACAAAAAGGGCCCGGCGGAAACGCCGGGCCCTTACTCATTCTCTCGAGCGAGACGGTTACAGCGCCTTCTTGCGCTGCTGGCCCATCATGAAGGTGTCGAAGTTGTATTCGGAGATCTGGAACCAGAGATACTGCTCGGCGCGGAACGCCATCATGGCGTCATGCACTTTCTTGAACGCTGCATTGGCGCCGCTGATCTCGGCGTAGGTTTCCTTCGCCGCGTTGAAGCAGGCTTCCATCACATCCTGCGGATAGGGGCGAAGCTGCGCGCCGCCGGCGACCAGCTTGCGCAGGGCCGGCGGGTTCAGCGCATCGTAGCGCGCCTGCATGTCGCAATTGCTCGCCTGAGATGCGGCGCGAACGATGGCCTGATAGCTGGGCGGGAGCTCTGCCCACTTGGCGCTGTTGACCATGACATGGAGCATGGCGCCGCCTTCCCACCAGCCGGGATAGTAGTAGTAGGGCGCCACCTTGTTGAAGCCGAGCTTTTCGTCGTCATAGGGGCCGACCCACTCGGCCGCGTCGATCGTGCCTTTCTCCAGCGCCGGATAGATGTCGCCGCCGGCGATCTGCTGCGGCACCACGCCGATCTTGGAGATGACCTTGCCGCCGAATCCGCCGATGCGCATCTTCACGCCCGTCATGTCGGCGACGGAGTTGATCTCCTTGCGGAACCAGCCGCCCATCTGCGCGCCGGTATTGCCGCAGGGCATCGCGTAGAGATTCTGGGTGGCATAGAATTCGTTCATCAAGTCCATGCCGCCGCCGTGATACATCCAGGCGTTCTGCATCCGGCTGTTGAGGCCGAAGGGAACCGCGGTGCCGAAAGCATAGGTGGGATCCTTGCCCCAGTAGTAGTAGCTGGCGGTGTGGCAGGCTTCGACCGAGCCGGCGCCCGCCACATTGGCCGCCTCCAGGCCCGGGGCCAGTTCGCCGGCGGCGAAGACCTGGATCTGGAACTTGTTGTCAGTCGCCTCGGCGACATATTTCGAGAAGGTCTCGGCCGCGCCATAGATCGTGTCCAGGCTCTTGGGGAAGCTGGAGGTCAGGCGCCACTTGATCTCGGGGGCGGATTGCGCGATGGCCGGGGCGGCGATGGCGGCCGTGGCCGTTGCAGCGGTGGCGAGACCGGCGGACTTGATGAACTTGCGGCGATCCATGGATCGGGTACCTCCTGTTATGGATTGATTTGATTGGATTTTCTGCAGAAATGCCGTTTGGGCAACGAGTGTTGGCGCTGTTTGGGCGGGGATTATAGCCAGCGAGGCGGCAGCGGCAATCATTTGCGCCGCTTACTGTCGGAGAAACGACCCGACAAAGGAAGGGGGTGTGGCATGGTCATGCTGACATGATAAAATCCGGCTACAACCGGACTTCAATTTTTTCCCTGGGCGATTGCGCCGGCCACAAGCTATCCCTTCCCGGACCGTCGGCGCTGACCGGTTGAAACAACAGACGCAGCACGAACGATTTCATGTCGACCAAACCAATCGAGGCGCCCGGCGCCGCCGCCGGCAATGGTGATGCTCTGGCGGAGCGGCGGCGCTTCCTGGCGCTCGCCTTGGGCAGCGTCGGCGTCGTGTTCGGCGATATCGGCACCAGCCCGCTCTATGCCTTCCGCGAGTTCGATCCACCATGCCAGCGGCGACGGGCTGACCCGGGACGAGATCATCGGCACGGTGTCGCTGCTGCTGTGGGCGCTGATCCTCGTCATCACCCTGAAGTACGTCTTCTTCATCATGCGGGCCGACAACAAGGGCGAAGGCGGCCTGCTCTCGCTGATGGCGCTGGCCCAGGGCAAGCGCACCAGCATGGGCATCGTCTTCATCCTCGGCATCGTCGGCGCTTCGCTGTTCTATGGCGATGCGGTGCTGACGCCGGCGATCTCCGTGCTGTCGGCGGTGGAGGGCTTGAAGCTGGTGACGCCGGTGTTCACGCCCTTCGTCATCCCCATCACCATCGCGATTCTGTTCCTGCTGTTCGCGATGCAGAATCGCGGGACCAACAAGGTCGCCGCGCTGTTCGGGCCGGTCACCGCGCTGTGGTTCCTTGCCATCGCCGCGCTGGGCGCCTGGCATATCCTCGACGATTTCGCGATTCTGCTGGCTTTCAATCCGATCAATGCCATCGGCTTCACCCTGTCCCATGGCTGGACGGCGCTGTTCGTGCTCGGCTCCGTGTTCCTGGTGCTGACGGGCGCCGAGGCGCTCTATGCGGATATGGGCCATTTCGGCCGCAAGCCGATCCGCGCGGCCTGGCTTGCCTTCGTGCTGCCGGCCCTGGCGCTGAACTATCTGGGCCAGGGCGCCTATGTGCTGCATTACCCCGAAGGCGCCGACAATCCGTTCTTCCGCATGACCCCGGAATGGGCGCTGATTCCGATGGTGGCGCTGGCCACGGCCGCGACCGTCATTGCCAGCCAGGCGGTGATCACCGGCGCTTTCTCCCTGACGCGGCAGGCGATCCAGCTGGGCATGCTGCCGCGCATGGAAATCCGCCACACCTCGGCCGATTTGTCCGGCCAGATCTACCTGCCCCACGTGAACCGGCTGTTGCTGATCGGCGTGGTGCTGCTGGTGCTGCTGTTCGAGACCTCATCGAACCTGGCTTCGGCCTACGGCATCGCCGTGGCCGGCACCATGCTGGTGGAGACGCTGCTGGCCTTCGTCTATGTGCGGCGCGTGCGGCATTGGACCCTGCCGCTGGCCGCGGCGGTCGTATTGCCGTTCCTCTTCATCGACCTGATCTTCGTCGTCGCCAACGGCCTGAAACTGGGCGATGGCGGCTATGCGCCGGTGCTGCTGGCGCTGGTGATCATCCTGCTGATCTGGAGCTGGGTGCGCGGCTCGCGGCTGCTGCTGGACAAGCTGCGGCGGGAGAGCGTCGATCTCAGCGACCTCGTCACCATGGTGCAGAGCAAGAGCATCCACCGGGTACCGGGCACCGCCGTCTTCCTGACCAACAACGAGGGCGCCGCGCCCTCGGCGCTGATGCACAACCTCAAGCACAACAAAGTTCTGCATGCGCAGAACTTCATCGTCACCGTGCACACGGCGGACACGCCGCGCGTGGACCCCGACAAGGCGCTGCAGATTGAACGGCTGTCGGATGAGATCACCAAGGTGTCCATGACCTTCGGCTTCATGGAAACGCCGAATGTGCCGCGGCTGTTGAGCCGCTGCCGCAAGGACGGTTTCGAGTTCGACATCATGTCGACGTCGTTCTTTCTCAGCCACCGCTCCCTGAAGCCGGCCGTGCAATCGGCCATGCCGCGCTGGCAGGACAGGCTGTTCGTCGCCCTGGCCGGCCGGGCCACCAGCGCCACCGACTTCTTCCAGATCCCCTCCCAGCGGGTGGTGGAGATGGGGATGCAGATTCTGATTTAGGTGGGCCTACGCCTTCTTGCGCGGCGGATCGTAAAACATCCTGATGGTGGCCCAGCAGCGGACCATGCTGCGTTCGATCTTCATTTCCTTGGGATACCAGATCTCGGTCCACATCTGCGTGCCCGGCTTGGCATAGGCCGGGGGCACGCGGGCAAAGGCGATGTTCTTCTTCAGGGTCGGCGACCAGATTGCCGAAGTGGTGAGGCCGATCTCCTGTTTGCCCGGCTTGTCGGCATAGAGAAAGGAGCCTGGAGCGGGCTTGCGGCCTTCGATCTCGATCCCGATCAGGATATGGCGCGACAGGTTCTGCGCCTTCTCCCGCTGCAGCGCGCGCTTGCCGACGAAGTAGCAATCCTTCTTCAGATTGACGGTCCAGCCGATGCCGGCTTCGTACGGTGATTCCCGCTGGGTCGGCCGCACGGCGTAGTTCGCCGCCAGATAATCCACATCCACCAGGATGAAGCCCGCCTCGATGCGCGCGATATTCAGCGCCGCCGAGCCCATGGGCGCGATCTTGTAGGGCTCGCCCACTTGCAGCAGCGTGTCCCACAGCCACAGCGCATCCTGGGGCTTGACCCAGACCTCATAGCCGAGATCGCCGGTATAGCCGGCGCGGTCGATGCGCAGCCAGCGGCCATCGACGGTGGCTTCCATCAGGCCGAAATGGGCCAGCTTGTCGATGCCGGATACGCCGAACGCCTGCAAAATTTGCCGCGACATCGGCCCCTGCAGCGCCAGGCCGCAGAGCTCGTCGCTCATGTCCTCTATCGTCACATCGAAGCCGTAGGCGGTTTCCTTCAGCCAGGCATATTGGTGCAGCGCGGCGTTGAGGATGAAATCGTTCTCGGCGAGGCGGAACAGCGTGCCCTCTTCCACCAGCTTGCCGTCATCGTCGCACCAGGCGGTGTAGAACACCTGCATCGGCTTCACCTTGGTCACGTCGCGGGTGACCAGATGGTCGACGTAGCGCGCGGCATCGCGGCCCTGGATGCGGTATTTGATCAGCGGCGAGACGTCGAAGAGAGTCGCGCCGTTGCGGATGGCGAAATATTCGAGCTGCACCGAATCGAAGCGGTTCGGCGCCATGAAGCCCATCCAGCGGATCCAGTCGTTGGAATGGCAAAGCGCCGACAGCCGGTCATGGAACGGCGTCTGGCGCAGGAAGGGCTGCATATGCCGGAGATGGCTCATGGCCGGCTCCATTCGGCGCGGTGGCGCAGCGCCTCGCGGGCCGCATTGGCACCGGGCAGCCCCGTGACATGACCGCCGGGATGGGCGCCGGCGCCGCAGAACCAGAGCCCGGGCACCGGCGAGCGGTATTGCTGATAGCCGCCGGCGGGGCGCAGCAGGAAAACCTGGTCCAGCGTGATCTCGCCATGATGCCATTGGCCGCCGGTGAGGCGGAACTGGGATTCCAGATCGTGGGGCGTCAGCATTTCCGTCGCCAGGATGCGCCGGGGCAGATCCGGCGCATGGGCGGCGAGCACCGTCTGCGTCCGGTCCAGGATCTCCCGCCGCGCCTGATCGGGCGTGGCGTCCCGCAGCTTATAGGGCGCGAACTGGGCCATCACGGAAATCACATGCTTTCCCGCGGGCGCCAGCGACGGATCATGGAGCGTGGGGATGACCACCTCCAGCGCCGGCGACGCGGAGACGCGGCCATACTTCGCGTCGTCATAGGCGCGCTCCACATAGTCGGCGCTCGGCGCGATCATCAGCCGCGCGGGGCCCTGGCGCCAGGATTCCGGCAGGCTGTCCAGCGCCAGATGGATTTTCGCCGAGCAGCCGTTCATCCGCAGATGGCGCATGCGCTGGGCGAAGTTGGTGTCCAGATTCTCCGGCCCCACCAGCTTGAGCAGGCTGCGCGCGGGATCGGCGCTGGAAAGAACGATGCTGGCGCTGATCTCTTCGCCGCTCTCAAGAACAACGCCTTGAGCACGATCGCCGCGCATGAGCACGCGCTGCACGGGCGCATTTGCTCGCAGTTCCACTTTGAAGGACTGACAGGCGGCGGCCAGCGCCGCCGTCACGCTGCCCATGCCGCCTGCGGGCAGATGCAGCCCGCCGAGGCCGTGCTTGCCGAACGAGGCCAGACGGTAGAGCAGATTGTAGACCGTGCTGGGCGAGCGCGGCCCCAGGAACAGGCCGAACACGCTTTCGAAGGCGAGCAGGCCCTTCAGCGCATCGCTCTCGAAATAGTCGTTCGCCAGATCGGCGGAGTTCATGGTCAGGATGCGGGTCAGTTCCAGCATGTCCTTGCGGCCGAGGCGGCGCATATGGAAGGCCAGCAGGCCCAAGCCGATCTTGCCCTGCCAGTCATTGGCCATCAGATCGGGCCGCGGCGGCGTGCGCGTGAGCATGACGCCGAGCGCGTTGGCCTGGCGCTGCAGTCGCGCCATCACCTTCGGATAGGCGTCGGCGTCCTTGGCCGAAAACTGATTCAGCGACGCGCGGGTGCGCGGCGCATCGCCGCTGAGTTCCAGCCGGCCGCCGCCGGGCAGCAGCGCCGCCGTGGCCAGATTTTGCGCGGCGTAAGTCAGGCCGTTCTTCTCGAGCTGCAGATCCGACATGATTCGCGGATGCAGGCCGTGGAGCAGATGGGCGACGGCGGAAACCTTGAATCCCGGGGCGAACTCCCGCGTCACCGCGGCGCCGCCGAAGCCGTCGGCGGCTTCGACGACGAGGGTGCGCAAGCCTGCCTTGCCCAGATACGCCGCCGCGGTCAGCCCGTTATGGCCGCCGCCGATGACGATGGCGTCATAGGCGGCGCTCACCGGATCACCCGGTTCCTGAAATCGCGCAGAATTTCCCGCGCCGCATTGGCGCCGGGCGCGCCCATGACGCCGCCGCCGGGATGGGTGCCGGAGCCGCACATATAGAGTCCGTCGAACGGCCCGCGATATTGGCCGAAGCCGGGGAAAGGCCGATTGAACAGCAGCTGATCCAGCGTCAGCTCGCCATGGAAGATGTTGCCTTCGGTGATGCCGACTTCGTTCTCGATATCCCAAGGCGTGCGGGTCTGAACATGCAGGATCAGCTTGCGGAAGCCCGGGCAGCTCGCCTCGATGGTATCGAGCACGTCCTTCTCATACTGCGCGCGCATCTCGGGCGACCAGGGCCCCTCCGCCAGGGCGTAGGGCACATACTGCACGAACACCGACATGAAATGCTGGCCCGGCGGGGCCATGGTGGGATCCACCGTGGTCGGGATGACGCAATCGAGGAACGGCCGCTTCGACCAGCGGCCATATTTGTAATCGTCGAAGGCATGCTCGATGTAATCGAAATCGCCGCCGATATCGATGGTGCCCCAGCTCGCCTCTTGTGGCAGCCCGGCGAAGTGCGGCAGACCGGAGAGCGCGATGTTCAGCTTGCCGGAGGAGCCGCGGATCTTAAAGTTCTTGGCATAGGTGTAGATGTCGGGATCGATGGCATCGAGGGCGGCGCGTTCGATCAGCTTGAGATAAGTGCGCTTGGGATCGGCATTGGTGATGACGGTGCGGGCATAGATCTCTTCGCCGTTCTCGAGCGCCACGCCGACCGCACGGCCGTCGCGCGTGATGATGCGGTGCACTTCAGCGCCGGTGCGAATCTCGGCGCCCGCTTCGCGCGCGGCCGAGGCTATGGCGGCGCTGACGGAGCCCATGCCGCCGCGGGCGAAGCCCCAGGCGCCGATCTGCCCGTCCACCTCGCCCATATAGTGATGCAGCAAGACATAGGCAGTGCCGGGCGATGACGGCGCCAGCGCGGTGCCGATGATCGACGACGTCGCCGAGAATCCCTTCCAGCGCGCGTTCTCGAAATACTCGTCGAGGAAATCGCCGATGCTCATGCCCCAGAAGCGGATGATCTCGTACATCTGCTTCTCGCCCATGCGGCCGAACTCGCGGCCGATCTTCAGCAGGCTCTCCAGATCGTTGTGCCGGCCCCAGGGATTGATGCGGTTCTGCGCGAACGGATTGAGCCGCGTCGGATCCGGCGGCGTGACGCTCATCAGCGGCCGGATAAAGCGGCATTGCCGCATGATCTCCGCCGCGTAGTAGTCGTAAGTCTCCGCATCGTGACGGGAATGACGCCGCAGGGATTCTCGCGTGCGGTCGTGATCGCTATAGGTGACGATTCCCTCGCCGTCCGGATTGGGAAACCCGTTGGTCTCGTAGGGCGTGACCTGCAGCCCGTGCCGCGGCAGGTCGAGGAAGCGCATGATCTCCGGGCGCAGCAGGCTGCAGACATAGGAGCAGGTGGAATAGGTGAAGCCGGGATAGATCTCCTCGGACATCGCAGCACCACCGACCTTGTGGTAGCGCTCGAGCACCAGGACCTTGAGCTTGTTGCGGCCGCCCTTCTCGCCGCCCATGGCGAGATAGGCCGCGCAGGTCAGCCCGTTATGGCCGCCGCCGATGATGATGCAGTCGTAGGCTGGCTGCATGGCCCGGAATCCCGATGGAGATTGCCCCTAG
Organism: uncultured Alphaproteobacteria bacterium; assembly: GCA_963851215.1. Taxonomy (GTDB): domain Bacteria; phylum Pseudomonadota; class Alphaproteobacteria; order Dongiales; family Dongiaceae; genus DATKFM01. The sequence goes on along the minus strand of CAWKOG010000014.1, from coordinate 124,358 downwards.
CGCCCGATCGCGCGGCGCCAAGATGGCGGGCCGGTCCCGATTCGTCAATTATATTGAACGAGCGTTCATTTAGTGAACGTAAACTACTGAAATACCAACGTAATTCTAATCAATACCTCGATTGGCAAGGTCGCCGTGGCCGAAGTTCCTGGGAAAGAGCGCGGCCAGTTGCTGACGCAGTGCCGCCTCGCCGTCGCATTGCCGGATATAACCCGTGAGCATGGCCAGCCAGATGCCCTCGCAGGCGGCGACCAGGAGATGGGTGGCGGCATGGACGTCAAGCTCCGCATAGCCGCCGGCCCAGGCAAGCTCCCGCACCAGCGACTCCATGCGCTGGTAGTAGGCCTTGTCCCGAGCCCGGCACAACCGCCGGTAGATCGGCCGCGCGCTGGCCTCGCCCCAAAAGGCGAACCAGGTGGCCAGCCGTTCCCGCCGGCAGAGCGCGGGATGGAGATGGGCCAGCACCACTGCCCGCAACCGCGCCGCCGGATCATCGGTGGGACTCTGCTCCGCCGCCTCGGAGATCGCATCGAACTCCCTGGTGAGCTGCTTCAGCGCCTCGGTCATCAGCGCCTGCTTGCTGGTGAAATGCTGGATCACCGTGCCGTTGGCCACGCCTGCGGCGCTGGCGATGTCGGCCACCGTGGTGTCGACGATGCCCTTGCGGCTGATGCAGTCGAACACCGCGTCGATCACGCGCTGCCGGCGCTGGGCCTTGGCCGATTGCCGGCTGAGGCGGACTTTCTGGGGTTTCCGGGGCATGGTGCGAGGGATTGTCGGTTGCTGACAGGCGTTGCTATCTAGCTGGGTTTTCTGGCCCAGAATCGGGCCGGGCGCAATTCTCCTTTATCGAGCACCACCGTCAGGCTGCGCCAGTCTTCGATAAAGTGATCGCGGGATTCCGCGCCGAGTTGCGCGGTCATTGCATCGTGCAGCGGGCCTTTCAGGCGCTCATATTCTCCGTGAGCCTCCGCGCGATTCGCATCGGTGATGTCCTGGGTGCGGATATCCGTGAAGCCGGCGCCCCTGATGATCGCCTCATACTCCGGCAGCGTGACCAGGAAGTAGGTCAGCTCCTCCATCTTGAAGAAGTAGACCATGTCCGGGCTGTAGGCGCCGGGCGATTTCATCCAGTCGCCGGCAGCCAGGCGGCCGCCCGGTTTCAGTACGCGGAAGATCTCGGCGAAGAAGAAGTCCTTCTGCTCCACATGCAGCCAGCTATCCTTGCCGAACACCAGATCGAAGCTGCCATCGGCAAAGGGCAGCGGGCCCGGCTCATAGGCGCGGAACTCGATCCGTCGATCCTGGCCGGCGGCGCGGACTCGTTTCTGTGCCCGCGCCACCAGGGGTTGTGCCACGTCAATACCCGTGACATGGCAATCGCCGAGGCCGGCCAGCACCTGATCCAGGCCGCCGAGGCCGCAGCCGATATCCAGCACCTTGCGGCCGTCGAGCGGGATCCCGGCCACGATCTCCCGCACCGCCTGAGGCCCTCCCGGCGAGAGAAATCCCTCGCCCCAGATGAGCTGCAGCATGGTCAACATGCGGTCGTCATATTCTTCCTGGTCAGCGGCGCCCATGATCCCAATCCCATCCCATTGCTGCAGCGCACAAGATGCTGTAGCTCATACGGGATTCAACCGCTATATCACAGAATTGCAACAGGTCACTCAGGTGATCTCCTAAGGTGTTTTAACGTCATCTTTACGAATTCAGCGGCATCGTTAAGGCGCGTTAATTGGTTAATTCATAAGATTCGGCGGGGGCGATTCCTTCCCGCCTCCGCCGGATCGAGCCTTGGGATTATGACGCTGCATGAATTATTCCGGGTCCTGGTAGATCTCGGCGAAAACCTCGCCGTTCTGCTGGCGCTCGTCCTGCTCTACAGCCTGTTCGGTGTCGCCCTGTTGCGCCATGCCGGCCGCATCGGCGCGATCGCCGCCGGGGCGATTTTTGCCGTCATCGCCGTGCTCAGCCAGAGCGTGCCGGTGGCGATCTTCCCCGGCCAGCCTGTGGACAGCCAATTGCCGATCCTGCTGGCCGCCGGCGCCTTCGGCGGGCCGCTAACGGTGACCGTCGCCGCCATCCTGGTGGCCCTCCACAGCGTCGTGATGTCCGGCGGGTCGGCCATTGCCAAGCTGGCGCCGATCGCCACCTGCACCGCCTTCAGCATCTGGCTCTATGTGAATTGGTGGCGCCGCTCGCGCCTGGGCAATTCGCGGGAGATGCTGATGGCCGGCACGACCCTCGCCGTGCTGGCGCTGCCCTGGCACATGTTGCAGCCGGGCATGAACGCCGCCGCCCTGGGCAGCCTGGGCGTGACCATGTTCGTCTATTATCCGTTGAGCCTGGTGGTGCTTTGCCTGCTGTTGTCCAATGAGCAGCGGCAGCATTTCGCCATCGAGGCCCTGCGGCGCAGCGAGGCGCGCTTCCGCGACGTCGCGGAATCGGCGTCGGACTGGGTGTGGGAAACCGACGAAGATGCGCGGCTGACCTATGTCTCGCCGCGATTCCAGAAGCTGACCGGCCTGCATCCTTCCAGCGTGCTCGGCCGCGCCCTGGCGCAACTCGGCGGTATTCAATCCAAATCCAGCGCCTGGCATGACGTCGAGAGCTACTTCAAGCATCGCCGCGCCTTCCATGACTTGACTGTCGAATTCGCCGCCAGCGATGGCCGCCAGCATCGCGCGCGTCTCAGCGGCAAGCCGGTCCTGGGCGGCGACGGCGGCTTCCTGGGTTTCCGCGGCACGGCGACGGATATTACCACGGAGATCGAGTTCGACCGCCGCCTGCATATGTCGGAGTCGCGGCTGGGCGAGGCGATCGAGAGCATGTCGGCGGCCTTTGCGCTGTTCGATGTCGATGACCGCTTGATCCTCTGCAACAGCCGGTATCGCGAGCTCCATGGCTTCATGGCCGAAGAGGTCAAGCCGGGCATCAGCTTCGAAGACCTGCTGCGCCGCAGCCTGGTTGGCCTGCCGCTGGTCGATGTCGAGGACGCGGAACTGGAGAGCTGGATCCAGAAACGCCTGGCGCAGCATCGCGCGACTCCGTCGGAACATGTGCAGCATCGCGGCGATGACCGCTTCCTGCAGATTGTCGAGCGGCCCACCGATGACAAGGGCGTGCTGCTGATCATCACCGATGTCACCGACAGCAAGCGCCGCGAGGGCGCGCTGGAAGCCAATTCGCAATTGCTGCAGGCGACGTTCGACTCCCTGAAGCATGGGCTGAGCGTCGTCGATGGCGAGCGCCGCCTGATCGCCTGGAACCGGCGCTTTGTCGAGTTGTTCAACCTGCCGGGCGCCAAGCTGCGCAAGGGCATGGCCTGGGCCGACCTGGCGCGGCTGCTGCCGGCGGAATTTTCACCTGCCGCCAACGATCCCGACTGGCTGCCCGGCGGCCGGATGAGCGCGCCGCCGCCGGCCGGCGGACGCTGCGAAGTGACTCGCGGCAACGTCGATATCCGCGCCCGCTTGAACCCGATGCCCGGCGGCGCCTTCAGCATCACCTATTCGGACATCAGCGACGCCAAGGCGCGCGAGCGCCAGTTGGCGGAGTTGGCCCAGCGCAACAGCGGCCTGGCGGCCGCCGTGTCCTCCACCACCACGGGCGTGCTGATCACCGATCCGAACCTGCCGGGGAATCCGATCGTATTCGTCAATCCGGCTTTTACGCGCATCACCGGCTATAGCTGGGACGAGGCCAGAGGCCGCAGCTGCCGCATGCTGCAGGGGCGCGACACCGACCGCGGCACCGTGGAACGGCTGCGCCGCGCGATCCAGCTACGCCGCGCCGCCACCGTCACGCTGCGCAACTACCGCAAGGACGGCCGCACTTTCTGGAACGAGTTGTCAGTCAGCCCGGTGTTCGACGATCGCGGCAACCTGGTGCATTTCGTCGGCATTCAGACCGACGTGACCGACCGCGTGCGCGCCGAAGAGGCGCTGCGCAAGAGCGAGAGCGATTTGCGCAATCTGGCGGAGACTTATGCGGCGACGCTGGATTTACTGCCGGCGCAGGTGGCGCTGCTGGATGCCGACGGGACCATCATTTCCGTCAACCGCATGTGGCGCGAGTCCGACGGCGAGGGAGAGGCCATCGTCGGCGGCAACTATGTGGAGTTCTTGAAGCAAGCGCTGGGCGCCCATGGCGAGGATTCCCAGGCGATGGCGCGCGGCGTTGCCGATCTGCTGGCGGAGAATGCCAGCAGCTTTTCCCATGAATATATGCGCCCGGTGGGCGACCAGTTCCGCTGGTACAACTTCCTGGTCCGGCCGGTGTCGACGGCCGAGCGCATGGGCGCCGTTGTCGTGCATTTCGACATCACCGACCGGATCATCGCCGAGGCGGAGCAGCGCCAAGCCAAGGAGCAGGCGGAATTCGCCAACCGCAGCAAGTCGGAATTCCTGGCCAATGTCAGCCACGAGCTGCGCACGCCGCTGAATGCCATCATCGGCTTCTCCGAGATCATGCAGCACGAGATGTTCGGCGCCATGGCGCAGCCGCAATACAAGGAATACATCAAGGACATCCGCGACAGCGGCGTGCATCTGCTGGAGATCATCAACGACATCCTCGATCTCTCGAAGATCGAGGCCGGCAAGTTCGAGCTGCATCTCGAAAACTTCAAGCTGCCGGATGCGGTCGAGTCCTGCATGCGCCTGGTCCGCGACCGCGCCAGCGCCAACAAGGTTCTCTTGAAGACCGATCTTCCTGCCGAGCTGCCGAAGATGGAGGCGGATCAGCGGGCGGTGAAGCAGATCATGATCAACCTGCTGTCAAACGCGGTGAAGTTCACGCCGCAAGGCGGCCAGGTCACGCTCGGGGCGCGGCTTGGGCCTTCCGGCGATCTGCTGTTGTGGGTGCGCGACACCGGCATCGGCATCGCGCCGGAGAATATCGAGAAGGCCCTGGCGCCGTTCAGCCAGGTGGACAACGCCCTCAACCGCAAATATTCCGGCACCGGTCTCGGCCTGCCGCTGGTGCGCCGTCTGGCCGAGCTCCATGGCGGCAACATCCAGATCGACAGCAAGCTGGGCAGCGGCACCACCGTCACCGTGCGCCTGCCGCAGCAGGAAGGCCGCGGCGCCATCGCGGCCTAGCACGATCCGGATCTAGAGCGGCTGGATCATGCGGCCGAGCGCCTGGCCGCCGAAGATATGGATATGCAGGTGCGGCACTTCCTGGTGCGAATGGCGGCCGCTGTTGGCGAGGATGCGATAGCCCGACTCGGCGACACCCAGGTCGCGCGCCACCTTGCCCACAGCCTGGAATAGCGCCGCGATCTCCGCCGCCGAGGCCTTGGCGGAAAAATCATCCATCGACAGATAAGCGCCCTTGGGAATCACCAGGGCATGCACCTTCGCCTGCGGGTTGATGTCGTGGAAGGCGAGCACATGCTCGTTCTCGTAGATCTTCTTGCAGGGGATCTCGCCGCGCAGGATGCGGGCGAAGACATTGTTGGTATCGTAGGACATGGGCACCTCTGACGTCGGAGCGTCGCCGCCTAGAAATACAACGGGACAACCCGCCGGGCGAGAGCCGCCGCGGATTTAACTTATCCCTTGCGGTTGCGCTTTTCCTGGATGCCGGAGATGCCTTCGCGGGCGGCCAGCGCGGCCCAGACATCGGCAGGACGCAAGCGGCGGTCCGCCCAGAGCACCAGCAGATGGTAAAGCAGGTCTGCGCTCTCCAGCGCCAGATCCTTCTTCCGGCCGCGGATACCCTCGATCAGGGTCTCCACTGCTTCCTCGCCCAGCTTCTGGGCGATCTTGTCCGTGCCCTTGGCAAAAAGCCGGGCGGTATTCGACTTTTCCGGATCGGCGCCGCGTCGGCTTTCGATCACCTTGTACAGACGATCCAGGATCGTCGCGTCCAAGGCCTGCTTGGTATTGGTTCCCATCGACATCGCTAATACCGCCCGAAAGGCGACCCCGCCAGCGAATTGTTACAACCGTAAGAAAAACGTCATGATTGGGCCACGGGCTCCAATTCCTTCCAGAAGAACTGGCCAGAGACCCAAATCCCGTCCACCCGCGCATAACGCGGATGGCTGCCCCAATGCTGAAATCCCAGGGACTGATAGAGCTGGATGGCGGCGCCCTGGGTCTCCCGCACATCCAGATTGACCACGCGGATACCGGCATCGCGCGCCGCGTTCTCCGCCGCCACCACGATCTGCCGCGCCAGGCCATGGCCGCGGGCCCAGGGTGCCACAAAATGCGTGGTGATCTGGGCCGAGGCGCCCTGGGCTTCGTTGTTGCGGGCCGGCCGCACGAGCTGCGCCGTGCCGGCGATGGTGCCATCGAGCCGGCCGACGAAGACATGCCGGTCCGGATTCAACAATATCCCCCGCCAGTAGGATTCCATGATGTGCCGCGGCGGCGGTTTCAGCCAGCCGAAGCCGCCGCCGGCCTTGATGCCTTCCTCGGCCGCCTCGCAGAGTTCCTGCAGATCGTTATTGCGAAAGGCCGTCAGCCGCTCGACCAGGGTGGTGGGCATGGGACATCGACTCGGCGGGAAATGGGGTCTGCGGCCTTGTAACAGGTAATACAACCGCCTGCCACCGGCCTTGAACCCGGGGGCGGTGACAAAGGTATATCGCTCTTGCCGGGGCGCCGCCGCCGCGGGGTTGCGGCCCTGGCGGCGGCGGCCTATCTGGAAGGGGCATGTCACCCAGCGAAATCCCTCGGCGGGAAATCCCCCAATGGCACGGCACCACCATCCTGTCGGTGCGTAAGAACGGCGCCGTGGTCGTCGCCGGCGACGGCCAGGTCAGCTTCGGCAACACGGTCATGAAATCCACCGCCAAGAAGGTGCGGCGTCTCGGCCGCGGCGACGTCATCGCCGGCTTTGCCGGCGCCACCGCCGATGCCCTGGCGCTGTTCGAGCGGCTGGAGGCGAAGCTGGAGCAGCATCCGGGCCAGCTCGCCCGGGCCTGCGTCGAACTGGCCAAGGATTGGCGCACCGACCGCTATTTGCGCCGGCTGGAAGCCATGATGGCGGTGGCTGACAAGCAGGTCAGCCTGGTGCTGACCGGCACCGGCGACGTGCTGGAGCCCGACGACGGGCTGATCGGCATCGGCTCCGGCGGCAGCTTCGCACTGGCCGCGGCGCGGGCGCTGGTGGGACTCGACGGCCAGTCCGCCGAAGCGGTGGCGCGCCGGTCGATGGAGATCGCCGCCGACATCTGCATCTACACCAACAGAAACATCACCGTCGAAAGCCTATGAACGAGAATTCGGATCTGCGCGGCCCCGCCGCTGCCGCGGCGGGTGCGGCCGCCATCAAGGGTGCTGCCGCCTTCACGCCGCGGGAAATCGTCAGCGAGCTGGACCGCTATATCGTCGGCCAGGAGGAGGCCAAGCGCGCCGTCGCCATCGCGCTGCGCAACCGCTGGCGCCGGCAGCAGCTGCCTGACGATCTGCGCGAGGAGGTGCTGCCGAAGAACATCCTGATGATCGGGCCCACCGGCGTCGGCAAGACCGAGATCGCCCGGCGGCTGGCGCGGCTGGCCGATGCGCCCTTCATCAAGGTGGAGGCGACCAAGTTCACGGAAGTGGGCTATGTCGGCCGCGATGTGGAGCAGATCATCCGCGATCTGCTGGAGATCGCCATGAACCAGTCGCGGGAGCGGCTGCGGCGCCAGGTCACCGCCAAGGCCGAGATGATGGCGGAGGAGCGGGTGCTGGACGCCCTTGTCGGCGACAGCGCCAGCCCGGACACCCGCAGCAAATTCCGCAAGATGCTGCGCGCGGGCGAGCTCAACGACCGGGAGATCGAGCTACAGGTCAAGGACAGCGGGGCCGGCGCACTGCCCACCTTCGAAATTCCCGGCATGCCCGGCGCCAGCATGGGCATGATCAATCTGAACGAGATGCTGGGCCAGGCCTTCGGCGGCAAGACGAAACCACGGCGCATGTCCGTGGTCGATTCCTACAAGGTGCTGATGGCGGAGGAGAGCGACAAGCTGCTGGATCCCGAGGTACTGCGCCAGCAGGCGGTGGATACAGTGGAGCAGAACGGCATCGTCTTCATCGACGAGATCGACAAGATCTGCGGCCGCGCGGAGAACCGCGGCGGCGCCGATGTCAGCCGCGAAGGCGTGCAGCGCGATTTGCTGCCGCTGATCGAGGGCACCACCGTCAGCACCAAGCATGGCCCGGTGAAGACCGACCATGTGCTGTTCATCGCTTCCGGCGCATTTCACATGGCCAAGCCCGCGGACCTGCTGCCGGAATTGCAGGGACGCCTGCCGATCCGCGTCGAACTCAAGGCGCTGACGCGCGATGATTTCAAGCGTATCCTGACGGAACCGGAAGCCAGCCTGATCAAGCAATACCGGGCGCTACTGAAGACCGAGGACGTCACACTGAACTTCGCCGACGACGCCATCGACGCGATCGCGGATCTTTCGGCGGAGATCAATTCATCGGTGGAGAACATCGGCGCGCGCCGCCTGCACACGGTCATGGAGCGCCTGCTGGAGGAGATCAGTTTCAGCGCCACCGACCGGCCGGGCACCACCATCACCATCGATGCCGCGCTGGTGAAGGAGCGCGTCGCGCCGCTGGCGAAGAACGCCGATCTGAGCCGGTTTATCCTCTAGGGCATCCCCAGTTCGACATCTGATCCCGCCGCGCCCTTCAAATCAGCGAGTTGGACTTGCCGACCTCTGGACCCCGTGAACAGCCGCAAATGCAGGAGGGCTACTTACCGGTCTCCGGTGCGCAGCTCTACTTCCGGGAGGTTGGCAACGGGCGGCCGCTCGTGGTTCTCCATGGCGGACCGGACTTCAATCATCGCTACCTGTTGCCGGACCTGGACCGCCTGTCGGCGGCATTCCGCTTGATCTATTACGACCAGCGCGGCCGCGGCAGGTCGTCGCGCGGGGTGGCGCCCGAGGATGTCGGTCTGGAGTTCGAGATCGACGATCTGGAGCGGCTCCGGCTTAACTTCGGCCTGGAAAGCATGGCCTTGTTGGGCCACTCCTGGGGCGGTCTCTTGGCTTTGGAGTATGCAACACGCCATCCTCAACATGTTTCAAGGCTGTTGCTCGTGAATAGCGCGCCCCCGTCCCACGCCGATTTGCTGCTCTTTCGGGATCATCGCCAGGCCACGGAGCCGGAAATTCTCGAGAGGATGCGGGCAATTGCCGGCAGGCGCGCGTTCGCCGCGGGCGAGATCGAAGTTGAAGCCGAATATTATCGGGCTCATTTCAGCGCGACGCTTCGCCGGCCGGAACATCTTGAGCGCATCGTTCAAAGCTTGCGCTTGGATTTCACGCCGCCGGATATCCTCAAGGCCAGAGCCATCGAAGCCAGACTCTACGCGCAGACCTGGCTGAAGCCCGAATACGATCTGCGCCCGAAACTGCGCCTGATAGAAATACCGGCGCTTGTCGTTCACGGGGATCGCGATTTGTTTCCCTTGGCTTGCGCAAGGAGCCTTGCCGAATCGTTGCCGCGCTCGAGGTTGGTCCTGCTGAGGGAGTGCGGGCACTTCTCCTATCTTGAACGTCCCGCTGAGGTTCAGGCCGCGATCGCCGATTTTTACTCTTGATTCTTTGCGAAAGCGGCGAGGCCTGTATCGCGTTAGCGGCGCTTCTCTTCGATCGCATTGAGCAGATGGTCGACAGTCTGTTCGTCCAGTTCGTCGATGACTTCCGCGAGCCTGTTCGCGAGCTCCGTCGCCTTCGGCGACAGTCCCGCCGTGTCCACCACCACGCGCGGGTGGGAGAGTTGGGCGAGGCGTTTCAGTTCGTCCACATCGTCCCAGGCCAGATTGAAATAAGCCGATATCTGCTGCACCAGGCCGGAGGATGGGCGGCCACGATTGCCGTGCTCCAGCGCGGACAGATAGGCCGACGATACGCCGAGCGCGGCGGCCATGTCCTTCAGCAGGATGCTGCGGTCGGCGCGGAGTTCGCGCAGTCGGCGGCCGAAGGGGGTCATCGCCGTACAACTCCCCTTCGCCCCTTGGGGGAGAAGGGGCAGGGGATGAGGGGTTTCACGCGCGGCAGCGCGGCGGCGAAGTTCCCTCTTTCAGCCCGCTCGGTTTGTCGAAGATGCAGACTCAAGGGCGCCTGCCGGCGCAGTACCCCTCACCCCCTGCCCCCTCTCCCCCAAGGGGAGAGGGGTGAAATCTCGCTGCGAGATATCACTCACTTCAGAAACACCCCGCGCGTCTTGTGCCAATCCTCGATCGACTGGTCGGGATATTCATGGAACTTGCGATTGCGCTTTCCGCCAGGCGCCTCCGCCCAGCTGCATTTCGAGTCCAGCATGATATGGGCCGTCTCCACCGGCACGGGCAGCGGCGTGTCGATGGCCGAAGCGTGCGGGTAGACCCATTTCTTCCAGCGGGGATCGGCGATGAAGAGGGCGCTGCCGCAATGCTTGCAGAAATGCCGGCGGGCGGAGCTGTGCATGCGGACGCCGCCTTCCTCGAGCGTGGCGCGGTAGACGCCGAGATGCTTGCGGCCCTTCACCTTCAATGTGCGCGCCTCGCCCATAAGGTTGATGGCATAGCCGCCGCCACCGGCCGTCTTGCGGCAGATCGAGCAGTAGCAGCGCATATAGGGCTGGGGCGTGTGGGATTTGACCTCGAACGTCACCGCGCCGCAGTGGCAGGAACCCTTCAAACTCATCATCGCGAACCTCCTTTCGCGCCATCCTAGACAAAGATCGCCTCGGATTGAGTCAATCCGAGGCGTGAATCTTTGTCTACTTCAATGAAGCAGAGCATGATTCACGGATCGTGCAGCAGAAGCAGCACGATCCGATCATGCTCTAGCGCAGGCGCTTGAGCAGGACATAGAGCGCGCCGGCGCCGCCATGCTGGGGCCGTGCCTGGGCGATTGCCAGCACCCGTGCCCGGTTCGGCCGCTCGTTCAGCCAGCGCGGTACATTCTCCCGCAGGATGCCGGCGCCTTCGCGCCACATGCCCTTGCCGGTCACCACCAGAATGCACCGCCGCCCCTGTTTTTGCGAGATGGCGATGAAGCCGCCGAGCTGATCATGGGCCTCTTCCTGGGTCAGCCCGTGGAGATCCAGCTTGCCCTCGATGGGAAGCTGGCCACGGCGCAATCGTTCGGCCAGGCGCTTGTCCATATCGGCGAGGCGGCCGACGGCGAGTTCGGGGACGGGCTTTGGTTTGGGCGGCAGCGGCGCGGGGGGTGCGCTCGCTTTCTTTGCCGTGGCCCTGGCCGGCGCGGGTTCCTTTGCCGGCGCCGAAGGTGCATGTTCGACCTTCGGCTTAGCCGCCTTGCCTTTGCGCAGCGGCTTCACATCGCGCATCGCCGTGCGCCAGAGCTCGCGCTCCTTAAGATCCGGCGGCCGCTTCGCCATCGATCAGGATGATATGCAGGCGCCGCGGGCCATGGGCGCCCATCTGCAGGGTCTGCTCGATGTCGGCGCTGCGGGACGGGCCGGTGATGAAGTTGACCGTGCGCGGCATGGTGCCGGCGCCGAACTCGCCGCGCAGCCTGGCCCAGGCCTGCTCCAGCGCGCCGACGACGCGATCCGCCGATAACACGACAATATGCGTTTCCGGCAGGAAGTTGAGGGTGGTGGGCCGTTCGGCGCCGGAGGCCAGCATCAGGGTTCCGGTCTCGGCGATGGCGGCATAGCCGCCGGTGACCGAGACCTCGTCGCTGCCGTCGGTGGCGCCCCGGGTGATCTCCAGCAGCGGCCGTGTCGACCAGGGCAGGCCGGTGATATCGGTTTCAGTGGAGAGCCGCAGCCGAGCCGGCAGATTTTCCCGCGCCAGGTAATCGGCGATGGCGGCGGGCACAGCGCCGGCGTCAGTTACGCGCGCCACGGTGGCCGAGGCCTCCTGCGCCATCTCCTGGAATAGTGCCGCCCGCGCCTTCAGTTCGAGCTGCCCGCGCGCCGGCAGCAGGTTGGTTTTCGCGGCGGCAATACGCGCCTCTGCAACGCGGCGCTGGTCGGCGGTGGGTTCGCCGCGTTTCAGGGCGCGGCGGATGTTGCCGAGGACGGCCGATCGGGAGTTGCTCATCGGGGCTTCCTCGCGGCCCACAGAGATTGAAAGCTGCGGCCTTCGGGGGCGGGCATGTCGCGATGGTCAGTCCAGCCGGATGCCAAGGGCAGAGATGAGAATCGTCCGCGGCTCTTGCCGAACGCACCCAACATTCGCGCACCCATGCCGGAAACGAACCGATAGAGCGCCGGCCGCGTCGCCAGGAATGCCCAGAGCTTCAGTCCCCAGCGATAGCGCAGCGGCGTCAGATGCCGCTCGAACTCCCGCTCGCGCCAATGGCGCATCATCTTCGGCAGGGGGATGCGCATGGGGCAGACACTCTCGCAGCGGCCGCAGAAGGTGGAGGCATTGGGCAGCGCGCCCGCTTCCTCGACGCCGATCAGCGCCGGATTCAGCACCGCGCCGATCGGGCCGGAATAGACCCAGCCATAGGCGTGGCCGCCGACCGCCTGATAGACCGGACAGTGATTGAGACAGGCGCCGCAGCGGATGCAGCGCAGCGCCTCGGCGAATTCGCTGCCGAGCATGCGGCTGCGGCCGTTATCCAGGAGCACGACGTGATACGCGTCCGGCCCGTCCACATCCTCGGCCCGCCGTGGTCCGGTGGAAAAGGTCGTGTAGACCGACATCTCCTGTCCGGTGGCGGAGCGCGCGAGCACGCGCAGGATGGTGGACGCATCCTCCAGCGTCGGCACCACCTTCTCCAGCGAAGCCAGCACGATGTGCATGCGGGGCAAGATCTGCGTGAGATCGCCATTGCCTTCGTTGGTGACGATGACCGAAGAACCGGTCTCCGCGATCAGGAAGTTGGCGCCGGTGATGCCGACATCGGCTTTCAGGAAACTGCTGCGCAGTTTCTCGCGCGCTTCCGCCAGCATCTCCCGCGGCTCCGTCAGCGGGCGCTTCGGATCCAGATCCGTGTGCGCCTCGCGAAATGCGTCGGCGACCTGCTCCTTGGTCAGATGGATCGCCGGCGCGATGATATGGCTAGGGAGTTCGCCGCGAAGCTGGATGATATATTCGCCGAGATCGGTTTCCACCGGCGTGATGCCGTTTTCTTCCAGGAAATCGTTGATGGCGATTTCCTCGCCGATCATCGTCTTGCCCTTGGTCACCGTGCGCGCGCCGGCCTCGCGGCAGAGGCGCAGCACCGTCTGCCGCGCGCTGTCGGCATCGGCGCACCAATGCACATGGCCGCCGGCCGCTTTCACTTTGGTTTCGAAGGCCTCGAGATAGATGTCCAGATTGGCGAGCGTGTGATCCTTGATCGCCCGTGCTTCGTCGCGCAGCGCTTCGAACTCCGGCAAGCGCGCGGCAGCACTGGCGCGCTTGGCGATGAAGTTTTTCTTCACATGGGACATCGCCTGCTGGAGCTGCGGATCGCCCAGCGCCCGGTGGGCGTTGTCCTTGAAGGCGTGGCTGGTGGGCGTGTGCATGCCAGCGTCTCGTCAGCGCCGCGGCGCGCCGATCGGCGGCGTTTCGTCGAGGCCCGCCAGCACTTCGGCCACATGGCGCGCGGCCACCGGCCGGCCCTCGCGGGAAAGCTTGCCGGCGATGTTGAGCAGGCAGCCCATATCGCCGGCGAGCAGAAGGTCGGCGCCGGTGGCGGCAATGTCGGCGGTTTTCTCCCGCACCATCTGGTCGGAGATCTCCGGATATTTGACGCAGAAGGTGCCGCCGAAGCCGCAGCAGATCTCCGCGCCCGGCAGCTCCGTGCGCTTCAATCCGGCGACGCTGTCGAGCAACTGCCGCGGCTGGGATTTCACGCCCAGCTCCCGCAGGCCCGAGCAGGAATCGTGATAGGTGACCTTGCCGCCGAAGCTGGCGGCGACGCGAGTCATGCCGCAGACATCCACCAGGAAGGAAATCAGCTCGTGGGTGCGCGCGGCCAGTTTCTCCGCCCGCTCGCGCCACGCCGGATCATCCGACAGCAACGCGGGATAGTGCGCATGGATCATGCCGGCGCAGGAGCCGCTGGGCGCCACCACATGGTCGAACGGCTCGAAGGCGGCGATCACCTGGCGGGCGATCTTCTGGGCATCGGCGCGGTCGCCGGAATTGTAGGCGGGCTGGCCGCAGCAGGTCTGCGCCGCCGGGACCTCCACCTTGCAGCCGGCCTGCTCCAGCAACTTCACGGCGGCGAATCCTACCGAGGGACGGTAGAGATCCACCAGGCAGGTGACGAACAGGGCGACGCGGCGCCCTGCGGTCGAGGGTGATTTCAGGCGAACTCATTGGCGCGACAATGGCCGGGCCGTCAGGGGATGGCAAGGCGGCGGCAGGTCAGCCCACGGCTGCTGGAACCTTCACGGTCTTGGGCAGAAGAATGAAATAGCGGCCGGGCTGCTTCAGGCGGCCGGCGACTTCCAGGGCTTGCGTCCCGGTGCCCCAGAACAAATCGCCGCGCACCGCGCCCTTGATGGCGCCGCCGACGTCCTGGGCGATCATCAGCCGTTGCAATGGCTGGCCGGCCCGGTCGGTGCCGCCGGGCCAGGTGGAGTCGATCCATACCGGAGCGCCCAGCGGCAACAAGGCGCCATCGACGGCCATGCTGCGCTCCGGTGTCAGCACCACGCCCTGGGCGCCGACGGGGCCATCGCCCTCGATCTCGCGGAAGAAGATGAAGCGGGGATTGCGCGCCATGATCGCGGCGCCCTCGGCGGGATGGTTCTTGAGCCACTGCGCCACGGTCTGGGCCGTCGCCTGGTCCTTGGTCAGCTTGCCCTCATCCACCAGGATGCGGCCGACGCTGACGAAACCATGTCCGTTATGGGCGGCGAAACCGACCCGCGTTTTGCCGCCCTCGGCCAACTGAATTCGGCCCGACCCCTGCACCTGCAGGAAGAACGCGTCGACGGGATCGGCGATCCAGAGCAATTCCAGGCCTTGCCCGGCGAGGACGCCGGCATCGATCTCCGCGCGGGTGCTGTAGGGCTTGAGCCGGCCGTCGACCACACCGCCGGCGATGCTGTTGCCGGCGAGGTCGGCACGGAACTCGCCGAGATCCACCATCACCAGATCGGTGGGCCGCCGGAAGAGCGGCACGCTGTATTCAGCGCTGCGTTGACGGGAGCCCACGAGCTCCGGCTCGTAATAGCCGGTGAACAGCCCGTCGGCGCCATTGGCGCCAGTCACGGTATAGGGCGTGAAATGCCGCTCGAAGAAATCCCGCGCTGACGTGCTGCTGCCGGCGGCCGGGATGGCAGCGCATGCAGTCTGCCAATCCTTCGCTCTGCCGCCGATGCCTTGCGGACCGACGGCGGCATCGTCTGGCGATTTCGCGAACACCGCGCAACTGCGCTGGAATACCGCCAAGGCGGCGGAAGGATCATCGCCGGTCCAGCCCGGCAGATCGGCAAAAGCGACGGCAGCGAAGCTGGCGGTTTCTTTCGGCGCCGGCGGCTGTTCAGCGCATCCGAAGAGCAGACCGCTGGCAACCGCAGCGGCGATCAGGCGGGTAAAGCTGCCTGGGATCAATTCGGGCTGCGAGTGGCGACCAGAACCCAGTTGGGATCGCGCGCGCGAACCTGGCGGGCGAAGGTCCAGATATCCGTTACCGGCTCCACCTTCAGGGGATCACCATCGACCACCTGGCCCTCGGCGTTGCGTGTCACGTTGATCTGATCGCTGACGATGGTGACGGTGATCTCCGCCACGCGGCCCTGCAGCTCCGCCTCGATGATGTCAGTCGATTTGATGCCGACCAGGGTGGTCTGCAGAGTTTCGTTCGCGGCGATGCGTGTATCGATGGCCCGCTTGAAATTCTCGAACACCTCGTCGTTCAGCAGCGGCCGCAGGGTCGCCGCATCGCCGGCGGCGAAGGCGCCGACGATCATCTCGAAAGCGGCGCGCACGCCAGCCAGGAAACTGTCGGGATCGAAAGAGGGATCAGCGGTATGGATGGCGCCCAGCCCCGGCAGCAGCGCCGGCGCCGGTGCGGATTTCGATCCATCGGCCGGACGGACAGCTAGGTCGGCCGGAGCCTCGGGCCGGCGGCCGCGATCGGGCAGCGATATCACCTTGTCGGAACGGGCGTCTTCCGCCGGCCGCGGCGCGAAAGGATCATGGGGCCGCTCATGGCCTGTCCGCTGACCCAGGACCTTGTACAGGCGGACGGCCACAAACAGGGCAATGGCCGCGAGTATGATGATGTCTAACCCTGGCATGTCAGCCCAAACTCTCCTAGACCGCGATGCGGCCCGCAGCTTACTCGAGGCGCTTGCCGGATCCGATTACGCGCCGCCCTCAAGACTTGTCGTTCCCATGGGCCTAGTCCCATCTATCCTTTGGGCCCATGTATCGTTTGGGCGGCTGGACCGCGGCAAGCCGCTGAGCTAGATCACTCCGCCTGCAAGGCCGCAGCCCATAGCACTACCGCTAACATGGGGAATTGTCCGTCAAAGAGCAAGCATTGCCCAATGGTTAGTCGCGTTTTCCCGGATTCCGCCGCCGCCTGGACCAGACGCCTATGATCTTGATTCGACATGGTCAATCGGAATGGAACGCGGCTTACAACCGGACCCGCGTCGATCCCGGCATTCCCGACCCGCCCTTGACCGCGGTCGGGCGGGACCAGGCGCTGCGCGCGGCGGAATTGCTGGCGGAGCAGCGGATGGCCCGCCTGCTGGTCAGTCCGTATCGCCGCACCATCCAGACTGCCGAAATCATCGCGCGGGAATTGGCCCTGCCGATGGTCATCGAGCCCCTGGTGCGGGAACGGGCCGCCTTCTCCTGCGATGTCGGAACGGCGCGCACCCATCTGGCCGGCGCCTGGCCCCATTTGCGGTTCGATCACCTGGACGAGGTCTGGTGGCCGGTTGAGGAAAGCGAGGCGGAGCTGGCCGCGCGCTGCGATCGTTTCCGCCATCACGTCCGCGGCTTGACCGATTGGAACAGGGTGGCGGTGATCTCCCATTGGGGCTTTATCCGGGGATTGACCGGACAGGAGGCCCGCAATGGTGAGGCGGTGGCCTTCAATCCCCACGGCGCTTCCCAGGAAGACGCCGCCGGCCAGGCGCGCTAAAGCACCCCAGCGAGCTAAAGCACATTGAGCCGCCCCCGCCGCCATGTTAGGCCGCGCCCGGCAACCGATCGAGCAAACCCAGTCCTCAGCGTGAACCCATGACCGACACCGACATCGGGGCGCCCGCGCCCGCCGCAACCTATCGCGCACCGCCCATCGTCATCCTCGCCCAATACCTGAAGGATCTGTCCTTCGAGAGCCCGAACGCGCCGGCGATCCTCAGCCAGGCCCTGGATGTGCGGCAGGGACGGGTCGGCGTCGATCTCAGGATCACGCCTGTAGGTCCGCCGAACTTCGAAGTGGTGCTGAAGCTGCGGGTCGAGGCGACCCATGAAGGCAAGGCGGCCTATCTGGTGGATATGGAATATGCCGCCATGGTGCAGATCGGCGAAGTGCCGGAAGACAAGATCGAGCCGCTGCTGATGATCGAGACGCCGCGGCTGATCTTCCCCTATCTGCGGGCGCTGGTGACGCAGTTGACGCGGGAGGGCGGCTTCGCGCCCCTGCTGGTTAATCCCATCGATTTCCACGCGCTGTATCGCGACCACAAGAAGAAATCGGCGGCCACACAGGGCGGCGGCGAACCGGCGCAGGCTTAGGGCCGCGCCTCACCCATTCCAGATCGGTTCCCTGAGCTGCTTGAGCAGCTCGGCATGGGCCGCAAGCTCGGCCTCGCTGGCGGCATGGGGACGCGGCGGGCGCGTTTGGCGCTCGCCCACGACCGAGAGAGTCTGCGCGCGCGACCGTGACGCCACCAGCTCCAGCCCCGCCTGGCGGCCGCCGATCAGCTCGAGATACACCGACGCCAGGAGCTCCACATCCAGCAGCGCGCCATGGAAGTTGCGCGCGGAATTGTCGATGGCAAAGCGCTTGCACAGGGCGTCGAGACTGGCCGGAGCGCCGGGGAATTTCTGCCGCGCCAGCAGCAGCGTGTCGACGGCGCGGGTGTAGTCCAGCCCGGGCTTGCCGGCGCGGGTGAGTTCGGCGTTCAGGAACCGCATATCGAACTCGGCATTGTGGATCACCAGCGGCGCATCGCCGACAAACTCCAGGAGCTTCTCCACGACGTCGAGGAAGCGCGGCTTGTCGGCGAGGAATTGACCGGTCAATCCATGGATGGCGGCCGCATCGGCCGGCATGTCCCGTTCAGGATTGAGATAGACCTGGTAGTGGCGGCCGGTGGGAATGTGGTTGCTGAGCTCCAGGCAGGCGATTTCCACCACCCGGTGCCCGTCGCTGGGATCCAGGCCGGTGGTTTCGGTATCGAGGACGATCTCTCGCATGGGTGGAACTCAATCTCTTTGTTAAAGCCGCAGGCGCCGCAGCCCGCGATGCGGCGGCGGTGAAGACTCTTAACACGGCGAGGGCCTGCTTGAGAATCCGCAAAGCGGTGCGGCGATCGAGGCCGGTGGGAATCACCACATCGGCGCGCCGCAACTTCTCCTCATCCGATAGCTGACGCTGGCGAATGGCGGCCAACCGTTCCCGGGTCATGCCGCGGCGGGCCAGCACCCGCTGCTCCTGCAGAAAGCGGGGTGCGGCCACCACCATCGCGGCGTCGCACCGCGTATCGCCGCCGGTTTCGAACAGCAGCGGGATATCCAGCACGGCAACGGGACGGCGAGCAGCATGCGCCCGGCGCAGAAAGGCGATCTCGCTGCGGCGGACGCGGGGATGGATCAGTGCCTCCAGCCGGCGCAGCGCGGCAGGATCGTCAAACACCTTGGCGCCCAGCGCCGGCCGGTCGACGCCATCGGGTCCGGTAACGCCGGGAAATGCCGCTTCGATCGCCGCGATCAGCTCGCGATCCCCGCGGAGCAGGCGATGGACTTCTGCATCGGCGTCATGGACGGGGACGCCGAGGCGCCGCAGCGCCGCCGCCGCCGTCGATTTGCCCATGCCGATGGAACCGCTCAGGCCGATAACGCGCATGGCCTAGGGCGCCAGGTCGGCCAGGATGAAACCCCGCAACTCCGGCGTCACGGCGGGCTCGACGCCGAACCAGGCGGCAAAACCGGGCCGCGCCTGATGCAGCAACATGCCCAGGCCGTCGACAGTGGCCAATCCACGGGCGCGGGCGCCTGCGATCAGCGGCGTCTCCAGCGGTACATAGACGATGTCGTAGACCACAGCCGTTGGCGGCAGCGGCTGCAGGTCAATGTCCAGCGGCGGCTGGCCCTTCATGCCCAGGGTCGTGCCGTTCACCAGCAGCGCCGCGTCTTTCAGGGCCGTGCCCGATTGTTCCCAGGCATAGGGCTTGATCGGTCCGCCGATATCGCGGGCAAGCTGCTCGGCGCGCGCAGCGGTCCGATACAGCAGGCGCAACTCCGGCACGCCGGCGTCCACCAGTGCCGCGGCAACCGCGCGGGCCGCGCCGCCGGCGCCAAGCAGCACGGCAGCACCTTGGCCGGGCTGCCATTGCGGCGCCGATTGCCGGAGATTCTCGAGAAATCCGAATCCGTCGCTGTTGCCGCCGTCCAGCGTGCCATCGGCGGCGGCAATGATGGTGTTGACGGCGCCGATGCGGCGGGCCTGCGCCGTCACCCGGTCGACCGCCGATAGCGCCGCCTCCTTATGCGGCAGCGTGACATTGGCACCGGCAAATCCCAGAAGCGGCAAGGCGCGGATGGCGTCGCGCACTTGTTCCGGCCGCACCGCCAGCGGCAGGTAGGCGCCGTCGATGCCATAGGAATTCAGCCAAAAGCCATGCAGGCGCGGCGACCGGGAGTGGGACACCGGCCAGCCGATGATGCCGGCCAGCTTGGTCTTGCCGCTGTGGGCGACGCTTGCCGTCATTTGATCGCGACTCCGGTGTCCCGGAGAAAACCGAGCAACGGCAAGAGCGGCAGGCCGAGAATCGTGAAATGGTCGCCGCTGACGGCGCTGAAAAGTTGCGCCCCCAGCCCTTCAATTTCATAGCCGCCGACGGTCGTCAGGATGTTGTCGCCCATGGCGTCCAGATATCGCGCGAGAAATTCGTCGCTGCAAGGACGCAGGGTCAGGACCGCGCGGCCGGTATGGTGCCAGAGCCTTAACCCATCCTTTACCACGACGGCGGCGGAGTTCAGTTCATGGGATTTTCCGCGCAACCGTTGCAATTGATCGAGGGCATCGGCGCGGCTTGCCGGCTTGTCGAAGTGCTGCCCGTCACACTCCAGGACCTGATCGGCGCCGATGACAAAGCTGCCGCCGTGACGGGATGAAACACGCTGGGCCTTGAGTTCCGCCAGCGTCTCGGCGATCGCGGAACCTGGCGCCTTGGCGGCGCGCAGCGAGTGCTTAACTTCCTCTTCATCAACCGCCGGCTTCACGACATCGAAACGCAGGCCGGCGGCGCGCAGCATGTCGGCACGGGCTCTGCTGCCGGACGCTAATATAAGGTGTGTCGTGGAATTGCAGAGAGCGGAGCGATCCGTTGCTTCGATCGCGCCGGTCATTCGAGCGATGCCTCGCCGCCCCGGTATTTGCTGAGCATTTGAATGATCGACGCGGCGGTCTCCTCGATCGAGCGGCGCGTGACATCCAGAACGGTCCAGTTGTTTTCCGCGCAGAGCCGGCGGGCTTGCGCCACTTCCTTGCGCACGACTTCAGGATCCACATAGTCGGTGTCTTCGGCCTGGGACAGCAGGTGGAGACGATTGCGCCGCACTTGAACCAATTGCGCGGGGTCCTTCGTCAGGCCGACCACCATCGGCCGGCGCGCCGTCAACAGCTCCGGCGGCACCGGACAGCCGGGCACGATCGGCACGTTCGCCGCCTTGATGCCGCGATTGGCGAGATAGATGCAGGTCGGCGTCTTCGACGTGCGGGAGACGCCGACGAGGATGACGTCAGCCAGATCGTAGTCCTGTGCCGACTGGCCGTCGTCATGACTCAGGGCGAAATTCATGGCGTCGATGCGGCCGAAATATTCGGCATCCAGTTCATGCTGCCGTCCCGGCAGACCCTGCGCCTGCATGCCCAGATGACTGGCGAGAGCCATGATCACGGGATCGAGGACAGGGATGCAGGGGACCTGCAGCCGGTGGCAGCCGGCGACCAGCTCCATCCGCAGCTTCTCGTTGACCATGGTAAAGAGCACCGGGCCCGGATGCGCCTCGATCCCCGCCAGCACTTTCTCCAGTTGCTTGGAGGTGCGGATCAGCGTCCAGGCATGTTCATGGGGTTCCACCTGGTCGAACTGGGCAAGACAGGCGCGGGCGACGCTGTTGATCGTCTCACCCGTGGCGTCGGAAACGAGATGCAGATGGAAAATCTTGGCCGGTTCGATGCTGTTCACGGAGACGACAATCCTGGGAGTCCTGGGGAGAAGCCGGGCTGCGGCAACATGGTTGCCAAAGGATTACCGATCCCGGTCATTGCGTCCACCGCCGTTGCGACGGCGAGTGCCATTCTCAGCGCGTTCGGTACGACTCCTGTTATTCGCAGTCACCCACAGTTCTTCCACATGTCGATCGGCTGGCGGAGGTACAGGATCGAGGTGAGAAGCCCGGCTTTTCGCGATGATCCCGGCTATTCCCAGCCTGTGATCAATCGATCCACATATCCTCGGCGGCCTGTGAACAAGCCCTTGAAATCCCTTAATCCCGGTGTTTCAACCATATCCACTATCCACTACTACTTCTCTAGATTCTTAGAATAGTAGAAGGAGAGGCGGCTGAAATTCCTTCCAGCCTGCCAGCGGAACCCGTGACGCCACAGACATCCACCCTCATCGAGGTCCTCAGAGGACGTCCAGCTGCCGGGACGCCGCTCTGGCTGATGCGCCAGGCCGGGCGCTATCTGCCGGAATACCGGGCGCTGCGGGAAAAATCCGGCGGATTCATGGAAATGTGCCTGACACCGGAGCTGGCGGCGGAGGTCACGCTCCAGCCGGTGCGGCGATTTCCGCTGGATGCTGCCATTCTGTTCTCCGATATCCTGATGGTGCCCCATGGTTTGGGCCAGCCGGTCCGCTTCGAAGACGGCCGCGGTCCGGTGCTTGACGCCATCGATCGGGCCGAGGACCTCAAACGTCTGGATTCCACGGGTTTCGGTCATCGGGTGGCGCCTGTCATGGCGGCGATCCGCCTGATCCGAGAGAAGCTGCCCAAGGAGACGGCGCTATTGGGATTCGCCGGCGCCCCCTGGACGGTGGCGAGCTACATGATCGAAGGCGGTTCCAGCCGTGATTATGAGAAAGCGAAAGCCTGGGCCTATAGCGACAGCGCCAGCTTCGCCCGTTTGATCGAGATCCTGGTTAATGCGACCAGCGACTATCTGCTGGCGCAGATCGAGGCCGGCGTGGACGCGGTGCAGATCTTCGATAGCTGGGCCGGTGCCTTGGCGGCAGCGGAATTGCAGCGCTGGGGCCTTGAACCGACAGCGGAGATCGTTCGCCGGGTCAAACAACGATATCCGGATGTCCCGGTCATCGTTTTCCCCCGGGGCGCCGGTGTCTCCTATGCCGATTATGCCAGCCGATGCGATTGCGATGCGCTGAGTCTGGATCAAAGCTTGCCGCCGGCATGGGCAGCACGGGAATTGCAGCCGAAGAAAGTCCTGCAGGGCAATCTGGATCCGCTGCTCGTCGTCCAAGGCGGCGCTGCCATGAAAGCAGCGGCGGAAAATATCCTTAAGACGTTTGGCGCCGGCCGCTTCGTCTTCAATCTCGGCCACGGCATCCTGCAGACAACGCCGCCGGATCACGTGGCCGAGCTCTGTCACATCGTGCATGGCTGGCGGGGAACGGCTTAACCATGGCGCGGGTTGCCGTCGTCATGTTCAATCTCGGCGGTCCCGACAGTCTGGCCGCGGTCGAGCCCTTCCTGTTCAATCTCTTCAACGACAAGGCGATCATCGCCACCCCTCAGCCGCTGCGCTGGCTGCTGGCGCGGCTGATCTCCCGGCGGCGGGCGCCAATCGCCAAGGAGATCTACGCCAAGATCGGCGGCAGCTCGCCGCTGCTGGCCAATACCATCGCCCAGGCGCGGGCCCTGGAGCGGGCGCTGGCGGGAATCGGCGAGGTAAGAGCCTATCCCTGCATGCGATATTGGCATCCGATGGCGCCGGCGGTGGCCCGGGAGGTGGCGGCGTTCAGGCCGGACCGGATCATCCTGCTGCCGCTCTATCCGCAGTTTTCATCCACGACCACGGCGTCATCCTACCGTTCATGGACCGACGCGGCGGCTCAAGCCGGATTGCCGGAGCCCGGGCAGTTGCTGTGCTGTTATCCCGGCCAGCCGGGCATGGTTAAGGCGCTGGCGGGCCTGGTGCAGGCCGGCGTGGACAAGGCGCTGGCGGCCGGTTCGGGAACGCCACGGGTTCTGTTCTCGGCCCACGGATTGCCGAAGCGCATCGTCGACCGCGGCGATCCCTACCCCGATCAGGTGAAACAGACCGCCGAACTGGTGGCAGAGGCCGCGGGACTAGCCGCCGGCCAATGGCTGATCTGCTATCAAAGCCGGGTCGGACCCCTGGAATGGATTGGCCCCTCGACCGATGAGGAGATCCGCCGGGCCGGAGCGGACAAGGCGCCGCTGGTGGTGGTTCCCATCGCCTTTGTGTCGGAGCATTCGGAGACCCTGGTGGAACTCGACTTGGAATATGCCCATCTGGCGCAGACGGCCGGCGTTCCCGCCTATGTCCGGGTGCCGACGGCGGGCACGGAGCCGGACTTCATCGAAGGGCTGGCCGATATGGTAAAGACGCTGCTTGCCGGCGAGCGGCAGGTGGCGTCCGCAACGGATCGGCGTATCTGCGCCGCGGCGGCAAGTTGCTGTCTGAACCAGGCGGCCTAGTGTAGCGCCATGTGGACGGACCTGCTGGCCGATCTCCATCCCTGGATCAAGGCGCTGCATATCATCAGCATCATCGCCTGGATGGCCGGGCTGCTCTACCTGCCGCGATTGTACGTTTACCATTGCGAGGCACCCGCGGGCTCGCCGCAGTCCGAGACCTTCAAGATCATGGAGCGGCGCCTGCTGCGGGGGATCATGAACCCGGCGATGGCGGCTGCGTTCGCCTTCGGCATCCTGCTCTTGCTGACGCCGGGGGTGGTGGATTGGGGTGCTGCCTGGATCTATCTGAAGCTGGCGCTGGTGGCGGCACTCAGCCACTACCATCATCTGCTGGGGCGCTGGCGCAAGGACTTCGCCGCCGACCGGAACAGCCGGCCGGCGCGTTTTTACCGGTTCGCCAACGAAGTGCCGACGCTGCTGATGATCCTGATCGTCATCCTGATTGTCGTGCGGCCGTTTTAGCGGCGGCTTAAGCCTTTGTTTACCCTGATGAGATAGCTCTATTCTCGATTTGACTTCGACGGCGGGTTTCGCTAAAGAATTCAGTGTCCTTGCGCGGGCGTCGCCCGCCGCGCCATTACCCCGACAGAAATCGACAATTGCGTAGGGCTGCAAGGCCTATCGCCTGCCAGGGGACAACCGGCGCGTTGGCCGAGATCCCGCACCTTCCCCCGACGGTCAGCCGCCATCCCTTTCCCGATTATACGGAATCCGAGTTCGCCATGAATTTGCAGGAGTTGAAGCGCAAGTCCCCGGCCGAGCTATTGGCCTATGCCGAGGAGTTGCAGATCGAGAGCGCGAGCAACCTGCGCAAGCAGGACATGATGTTCGCCATTCTGAAACAGCTGGCCGACAACGACGTCGCCATCTTCGGCGATGGCGTGCTGGAGATCCTCCAGGACGGCTTCGGCTTCCTCCGCTCGCCGGAGGCCAACTACCTGCCCGGCCCCGATGACATCTATGTCAGCCCCAGCCAGGTGCGCCGCTTTGGTTTGCGCACCGGCGACACCGTCGAAGGTCAGATCCGCTCGCCGAAGGAAGGCGAGCGCTACTTCGCCCTGCTTAAGGTTAACACGATCAATTTCGACGATCCGGAGAAAGTCCGCCACCGCATCAACTTCGACAACCTGACGCCGCTTTATCCCGATGAGCGGCTGAAGCTGGAACATGCGGAACCGACTAAGAAGGATCTCACCACCCGCATCATCGACCTGATATCGCCGCTGGGCAAAGGCCAGCGCGGACTGATCGTGGCGCCGCCGCGTACCGGCAAGACGATCATGCTGCAGAACATCGCCCACGCGATCGCCGCCAACCATCCGGAATGCTATCTGATCGTGCTGCTGATCGATGAGCGGCCGGAAGAAGTCACGGATATGTCGCGCACGGTTAAGGGCGAGGTCGTCAGCTCCACGTTCGACGAGCCGGCTGTGCGGCACGTACAGGTAACCGAAATGGTGCTGGAGAAAGCCAAGCGCCTGGTGGAACATAAGCGCGACGTGGTGATCCTGCTGGACTCCATCACCCGCCTGGCGCGCGCCTACAACACCGTCGTGCCGTCATCGGGCAAAGTGCTGACCGGCGGCGTTGACGCCAACGCCCTGCAGCGGCCGAAGCGCTTCTTCGGCGCCGCGCGCAATATCGAGGAGGGCGGTTCCCTGACCATCATCGCCACGGCGCTGGTTGATACCGGCAGCCGCATGGACGAAGTGATTTTCGAAGAATTCAAGGGAACCGGCAATTCGGAAATCATCCTCGACCGCAAGCTGTCGGACAAGCGCACCTTCCCGTCGATCGACATCACCAAGTCCGGCACCCGCAAGGAAGAGCTGCTGGTGGACAAGGCGACCCTGTCGAAGATGTGGGTGCTGCGCCGCATCCTGATGCCCATGGGCGTCACCGATGCAATGGAGTTCCTGATCGACAAGCTGAAGCATTCGAAGAACAACTCGGACTTCTTCAGCTCGATGAACCAGTAGCCGCACCGCGCGCGGCCGGCGGCCGCATGGTGAATAATTTCTTAATCCGTCAAGGCGCGGCAAATGCCCGGAAATGCGCTATTTCCGGCGACTCCTTATATATAGGAGTTGGTCACTCCGGATAGACGCGGCGGAAGAGTTCCGGGTAATCGAGGACCAGGCCGTCGGATTCCACGGGCAGCTCGGCCTTGAAGTCGCCGATAGGGCCCTCATAGAGATACTTGCCGGCTTCGCCGGCGACGCCGGGCCGCAATGGCTCCACGCAGGTATAGCGCTGCCGCGCCTTGGATATGATCAGGCTCGGCACTTCGACATAGACGACGCCGATCTCGTTTTGCTGTCCGGCCTTCTGCTTCAGGCGGCGGATCGGCAGCAGATTGGTGAAGGGCGTCGCCTGGATGTCCACGTCGAGGCAACCGTTCAGCTCGGCGAGCATGGCGCCGGTTTCGTCGCGCCAGTGGCCGATGCCGTCGGTGCGGAGCATCCGGCTATAATTGCCGTCGATGCCGTTCACCTCCAGCATCACCTTCCGCGCCTGGAAGTTGGACTCGATCTTGATCTTATAGTTAAGACGGTAAGGGCCCGCGTCGCTGAGTCCGAGGACAACGCCGCCGGCGACATAGGGTGCATCGCCGGAGTGACCTTTCCGGAACCGCAGCATCTCCATGCCGGGCCCGGACCACGGTACCCAGCAGATCACCCGTTCGCCGCTATCGCTCACGGCAGGATGACGGTGCAGCCGGTGGTCTTGCGGCTTTCGAGATCGCGATGGGCCTGCGCCGCGTCGCGCAGCTTGTAGGTCTGATTGATCTCGATCTTTACCGTACCGTTCTTCACCACTTCAAACAGCTCAGCCGCCATGCTGACCAGCTCGTCGCGGGTGGCGGCATAACCCATCAGGGACGGGCGGGTGAGGAACAGGGAGCCTTTTTGGTTCAGGACGCCGATGTCGAACGGCGGCACCGAGCCGGAGGCATTGCCATAGCTGACCATCATGCCCAGACGGGACAGGCAGTCGAGCGAACCCATGAAGGTGTCCTTGCCGACGCCGTCATAGACCACGGCAACGCCCTTGCCGCCGGTGAAGTCCTTCACGCGGGCGGCGAAGTTTTCAATTCGATACAATATCGTGTGGTCGCAACCATGGGCGCGGGCCACCGTCGCCTTCTGCGGCGAGCCGACAGTGCCGATGACGTTGGCGCCAAGATGCTTCGCCCATTGGCAGAGGATCATGCCGACGCCGCCGGAGGCGGCATGGATCAGAATATTGTCACCCTTCTGCACTTTGTAGGTCCGGCGCAGCAGATACTGCGCCGTCAGGCCCTTCAACATCATGGCGGCCGCGGTCTTGTCATCGACCCCCTCAGGGATCTTCACCAATTTGTCCGCGGGCATGACCCGGAGCTGGCTATAGGCGCCGATCGGGCCGGTGCCATAGGCGACCCGGTCGCCCTCTTTGATATCGGTGACGCCATCGCCGACCCGCTCCACCACGCCGGCGGCTTCCAGTCCGATACCCGAGGGGAAGGTCTGGATCGGATAGAGCCCGGACCGATGGTAGGTATCGATGTAGTTCAGTCCGATGGCGGTATGGCGAACCAGGACATGGCCGGCCTGGGGGGCGCCGACGACGACCTGCTCGAGATTGAGGACTTCCGGTCCCCCGATACGCTGAAAGCGAATGGCTTGAGCTTGCTGCATAAGCGCCGATCCAAAATGTGTCTGAGAGCTAGGTTAAGTGTTTCTTAAAAAATGCGGCGGTCCGGTCATTGGCGAGTTTCGCGGCCGCGGCGTCCCAATGGGCGCCGCCGACGCGAGCGAAGGCGTGATCCATGCCCTCGTACACATGTATCGTTACCTTTCCGTTAGCGCCGAGCGCCTGCTTGATCTTGGCCTGGGCCTCTTTCGGCACATACTTGTCTTCGGCCGCGATGTGCATCAGCAGCGGCTTCTTGATGCCGCCGGCCTCGCCCAGGGCAGCTTCGATTCCGACGCCATAGTAGCTGACATTGCAGTCCGCGTCGCACCGGGCCGCCGTCAGATAGGCCATCTTGCCGCCGAGGCAATAGCCGACCGAGCCGGCTTTACCATTGCAGCCCGGCAGCTTCCGCAGATGGGCCAGGCTGGCGATCAGATCCTGGGCGCCTTTATCCTGGTCGAAGCCCTGAAAGAGCTGAAAGGCCCGCGCCCACTCGGCCTCCGTCTTGTCGGTGATCTGGATTCCCGGCTCCTGCCGCCAGAAGAGGTCGGGGCACATCGCCAGATAGCCCTGACCGGCCAATCCATCGCAGAGCTCCCGCATCACATGGTTGACGCCGAAGATCTCCTGGATCACCAGGACGCCGGGTGCGGCGGAAACGCCCTTGGGTGCGGCGACATAGGCAGTGAGAGAGCCGTCGCCGACTTTGATGGTCGTATCAGCCATGGAAATCCCCTTGGCGGCATATCCGCCGCCGGCCTCTGATGAATATGGTTAAAGCATAGCGGCTTTGGACCGGGATTGTCATCTCTGGGTGTTGCGGCCTCACCCCGCGGCCAGAGCGCGGGTAACGGCGGCCGCATCCGTCATCGGCAGCGAGCAATTCGTGCCCCGGCACAGATACATCGCCGGCTTGCCCCGGACCATGCCCTTGCCGGCCGCCGGATGCGACGGCGGCAGTGCTGCGCCGTCCGCCACGTTCACCATGATCCGGTTCGGCAGGGACCGGCCATAGACGGCGGCGGCCAGAGTTCTTGGTCTCGGCGGAGTCGGCAGGGCCGACCAGGACGGCCTGCAGCGCCGTCTGCAGCAGTTCGTTCTGGTTGAGCAGGGTGCAGAGGCCAAAGAAGTTGCGGCTCAGCTCGCCGGAGAAGGTGGCGATGATCCGGTCGGCCTTTTCCCGATAGGCCGGATTGCCGGTGACATAGAAGAGACGGGCCAGAACACCGACCATGACGCCATTTCCCGCCGGCGTGGCATTGTCGGCGGCGGTCTTGGTGCGGACGATCACGTCAGCGGTATCTGATGACGTGAAACAGTAGCCGCCATGCTCCATATCCCAGTAGTTTTGATCCAGAATGCCGGTCCAGCGCTCGGCATGGTTTAGGAATTGTTGCTCACCGGTGGCTTCGTGGAGCGCTAGCGCCGCGCGCGCCATCTGCGCATAGTCGTCGACGGTGGCGGGATGGCGCGCTTTGTCCTCGCGCCAGCCATGGAACAGCCGATCGCCGGAGCTCATGGTGGTGACGATGAAATCGAAAGCCTCGATCGCGGCCGTCAACCATATTGGCCGATCGAAAACCAGCGCCGCTTCCGCCATCGCGGCGATCATCAGGCCGTTCCAGTCGGCGAGAACCTTGTCGTCCCATCCCGGCCGCACGCGGGAGGCACGAGCGTCCAGAAGTTTGTGGCGGCAAGCCGCCAGGAGTTGTTCTTCGTCCGGCGCCCCCAGATTGGGATGGGCGGTGCGGTTAAGGATGTTTTTCTCCTCCCAATTGCCGTGGGCCGTCACGTCATAGATTGTCTTGAAGAATTCGGCATCGTCGCCGAGCAGGCGGTCGATCTCCGCTTCGCTCCAGACATAGAACTTGCCCTCTTCATGTTCGCTGTCGGCATCGAGCGAACTGGCGAAGGCGCGCTTTCCGTCGGCATTCGGCGCCGCGCGCATTTCCCGCAATGTCCATTCGACGGTTTCATGCGCGCGATCGGAGAATAGCTTGTCCCGCGTGTCCTGCCAGACCAGCGTCAGCAGTTGCAGGAGCTGCGCATTGTCGTAGAGCATTTTCTCAAAATGCGGCACAAGCCATTCCGCGTCGACGGTGTAGCGCGCGAAGCCGCCGCCGAGATGATCGTAGATGCCACCCTGACACATGCGGATCAGCGTTAACGTTACCGCGTCGCGGAAGCGCGCATCGCGGCTGCGCAGCCAGGCGCGCCACAGCAATTCGAACGCGGGAACATGGGGAAACTTCGGCGCATCGCCGATGCCGCCATTCTCCATGTCGATGCTCGAGAGCAGCCGCTCGGCGATGGGCTGGTAGATGTCGAGCGGAATGCCGGCGCCGCTCTCCGGCTGCGAAAGTTTTGCCAGGGCGTCGCCGATTGCCGCCGCGTTCTGCGCTACGGCTTCGGCGTTACCGTGAAAAGCTTCCGAGATCTTCTCCAGCACTTCCGGAAAACCCGGCCGGCCGTAACGCGGCTCCGGCGGAAAATAGGTGCCGCCGAAGAAGGGACGGGCATCGGGCGTCAGGAACATGGTCAACGGCCAGCCTCCGGGCTGCCGCAACAGCGCGAGCGCCTGCTGATAGATGCTGTCGAGATCCGGCCGCTCCTCGCGGTCGACTTTGATGTTGATGAAGAGGTCGTTCATCAACGCGGCGATGGTGGGATTCTCGAAACTCTCATGGGCCATGACATGGCACCAATGACAGGCGGCGTAGCCGACGGAGAGCAGGATCGGCTTGTTCTCCTGCTTGGCGCGCGCCAGCGCTTCCGGGCCCCAGGGCTGCCAATGCACGGGATTTTCCCGGTGTTGGAGCAAATAGGGGCTGGTTTCGCCGTCGAGGTTGTTTCTGCTCATTCGAAAGCCAATGTTGTGGAAGGCGCCAGGGCATGCAGCGACTCGGTGGCGTCAAAATGGAGCGGGCAGCATGGGGCTGCAAGGAGATTGACCGCCCCGAGCTTCGAGCGTCGGCAAGTGGACGGCGGCGGATGGCGGCATTAGGTTGGACCGCGGCGGGCCGTCCTATCCGCAACGCGCGACGAGGATTTTATGAAAATCACCATTGATATCGATTGCTCGCCGGAAGAGGCGCGAACCTTCATGGGTCTGCCCGATGTGGCGCCGCTGCAGAAGGAAATGATGCAGGAGATCGGCGACCGCTTGAAGTCGACGATGAAATCGATGGATCCGGAGTCGCTGTGGAAGACCTGGATGCCCATGGCCGGCGCAAGCTTCGATCAAATGCAGAAGGCCTTTTGGGCGCAGTTCGATCAGCATCGGGAGAAGGGACATAAATGAGTTCGAAGTCCAGCTGATGGTGAAGATCCCGAGGCATTTTATCGAGTCCATGTGTTCTGCTGCACCAACGAGCGCCCCCCTGGACATCCGCGGGGCTGCTGCAAGGAGAAGGGCGCTGAAAAGCTGCGGAATTATATGAAGGCGAGAGCCAAGGAAGAGGGACTCGAACGTGTCCGCATCAATGCGTCCGGTTGCCTGGACCGCTGCGAGCTCGGGCCGACCATGGTGATCTATCCCGAAGGCGTCTGGTACCGCTACGAGTCGACATCCGACATCGACGAGATCCTGCTTAACCATGTGAAAGGCGGGGGCCGGGTTCCGCGCCTGATGCTGAAGCCAGACGATGGGCCAGGCGAAAAGTGAGCCGCCTGTCCTGGCGCGCGGACCAACAGCCAGCCGCCGTGACGACACGATATTCGCGCTAGCCACCGGCGGCGGCCGATCGGCGATCTCCGTCATCAGGATTTCAGGTCCGAAGGCGATCGAAGCTATCGAAACGCTCTCCGGCGGTGTAGATCTACAGCCGCGCGTACTTACTTTGTGCAACTTGCATTCACAGAATAAGCAAGTTGTTCTGGATCACTGCCTGGTCGCCTCGTTTCCTGGGCCAGCCAGCTTCAGCGGCGAGGATATGGCGGAGCTGCATCTTCATGGTGGCCGCGCTGTCCTATCCGCTGTTGTCGACGAGCTGTCGGCGATTCCGGGTTTGCGGCCGGCGGATGCCGGGGAGTTCACGCGGCGGGCGTTCGAGAATGGCAAGCTGGATCTGACGGCGGCCGAAGGCATTGCCGATCTGGTCAATGCCGACACGGAACAGCAGCGGCGCCAGGCACTCCGGCAAATGGAGGGGGCGCTCGGACAGGTGTACGAGGGCTGGCGGGAGCGCTTAGTCAGGACGCTTGCCAGGCTCGAGGCCCATATCGATTTTCCGGAAGAGGACCTTCCCTCGGAACTTCTGCGGCAAGTTCAAAGGCTTGCCAGTGGGTTGGCGCAGGAGATTGGCGCCCATCTGGCCGACAACCGGCGGGGCGAACGGCTGCGGGAGGGGGTGTCGGTCGCCATCCTCGGCGCGCCAAACTCTGGAAAATCAAGTCTTTTGAATTACTTAGCTGGACGGGATGCCGCCATCGTGTCAGCGCGGGCGGGCACCACCCGGGATGTCGTGGAAGTGCGGTTGGATCTCGGCGGCTACCTCGTTGACCTTGCGGATACTGCCGGGCTGAGGGAAGCCACCGACGAGATCGAGGCGGAAGGCGTCAAGCGGGCGCTCCAGCGGGCGGAAGCGGCCGACATCAATATCCTGCTGTTCGATGGCGCCGGACTCCCTGAAGCCAGTGCCGGAACCATCGATCTGATGGATGAACGAGCATTGCCTGTCGTCAGCCGGATGGACTTGGCGGTCCAAGCCTGGAACGGGAGAATTGAGGGAGCACTCCCAATTTCGGTCTCCAAGGGCCAGGGCCTACCGGAGTTGTTGGCGGCACTTCAAAAGCGGGTCGAGGCCATTGCCGGCACGGGCGACTCGCCGTCGCTGACCAGGGCGCGGCATCGTCTTGCTCTCGAAGAGGCGGTCGCTGCACTAAAAGGAGCCTTGGAGTCGGCGGCACCGGAGCTGATCGCTGAGGATCTGCGACTGGCGGTGCGGTCGATCGGCCGGATCACGGGCAGGGTGGATGTCGAGGATATCCTGGATGTGGTGTTTCGGGAGTTCTGCATCGGCAAGTGACCCGGCCGGTTGTTTCACGTGAAACAAAATTGCGTGCAGGTCTTTTGACTCGGGAATGACCCCCCACTAGATTTCGCCGCCATGAAGAACTGGGACGTCATTGTTGTCGGGGGCGGGCATGCCGGTACCGAGGCGGCTGCGGCCGCCGCCCGGATGGGCGCCCGCACATTGCTGCTGACCCACGACGCCGCCAAGATCGGCGAGATGTCCTGCAACCCGGCCATTGGTGGTCTGGCCAAGGGGCATCTAGTCCGGGAGATCGACGCTCTCGACGGAATCATGGGCCGGGCGGCTGACGCCGCCGGAATCCAGTTCCGGATGCTGAACCGGAGCAAGGGACCTGCGGTCCGCGGCCCCCGGGCTCAGGCGGATCGGAAGCTCTACCGCCAGGCGGTCCAGGAATTGCTCGCTGAGCTGCCGGGCCTGACTATCATTTCCGATGGCGTCGAGGACTTGATCACCGGCGAAGATGGCGCCATCGAGGGAGTGCTGGGAGCATCGGGCAAGACCTATCGAGCCGGCGCCATCGTCCTGACCACCGGAACATTCCTCCGCGGCCTCATACATATAGGTGAAGCGCAGACCCCGGCCGGCAGGGTCGGCGAGGCGCCCTCGATGGGACTGTCTAAAGCCCTGAATTGGCTGGGATTTCCCCTGGGCCGGTTGAAGACTGGCACGCCGCCGCGGCTCGATGGCCGGACCATCGACCGGCAGGACCTGGAGATCCAGCCGGGGGACAATCCGCCGGTGCCGTTCTCCTATCTGACGGCTCGGATCGTAGTGCCCCAAGTGGATTGCCATATCACCTGGACGACTACCGCGACCCATGAGGTCATCCGCCGCAATCTCCACCGCTCGCCCATGTATTCAGGGCAGATCGAGAGTACCGGCCCGCGCTATTGCCCTTCGGTTGAGGACAAGATCGTCCGTTTCGCCGACAAGGAGCGGCATCAGATATTCCTCGAGCCGGAAGGGCTGGATGACGACACCGTCTATCCCAACGGCATCTCCACTTCACTGCCGGCCGAAGTGCAGTTGAAGATCCTCGCCACCATTCCTGGACTGGAGCGGGCGAAGATGATCCGGCCGGGCTATGCCATTGAATATGACTTCGTCGATCCCCGGGAGCTGAAGCCAAGCCTGGAAACCCGCCGCGTGCCCGGACTCTATCTCGCCGGCCAGATCAACGGCACGACAGGGTATGAGGAGGCGGGGGCCCAGGGCCTGATCGCCGGCCTCAACGCCGCCTTAGCGGCGTCCGGCTCCACCGAACCGTTCCTTCTGGATCGCAGCGACGCCTATATCGGCGTCATGATCGATGACCTGGTGACCCGCGGGACCAGCGAACCCTATCGCATGTTCACCTCCCGCGCCGAGTACCGGCTGACGTTGCGGGCCGACAATGCGGATTTGCGCCTAACCTCAAAGGGCGTCGATTGCGGCGTCGTGGGGTCGCGCCGGCAGCAGGCCTTCGACCGGCGGCGGCAGGAGATCGACCAGGCGCGCCGCCTCGCCCTTAGTCTGGCGGCATCACCCAATGTGCTGAAAAACAAGGGTATTTCCGTGAACCAGGACGGTGTCCGCCGCACCGCTTTGGATATCCTTGGCTATCCCGATATGAGCTTTGCCGGCATCTGCGAGCTCTGGCCGGAACTGCAGGGAGTGCCCGGCCATGCCGCCGAGCAGTTGGAGATCGAGGCGCGCTATGCCGGTTATCTCGGCCGCCAGGAGGCAGACATCCGCGCCTTCCAGCGGGACGAAAACCTTCTACTGCCGGAAGGTCTGGACTATGACCGGATGCCCAACTTGTCTGCGGAAATCCGCAGCAAGTTGAAGGCGTCCCGTCCGGCAACTCTGGGCGCCGCTGCCCGGATTTCCGGCGTCACGCCTGCGGCGCTGAATTCGCTGTTGCGCCATGTCCGGCGCCGCGACGAGCGGATCTCGGCCTGACGGCTGGATGGACTACGGGCCAAAAGAATTTGCCGCCGCGACCGGCGTTTCACGTGAAACAATTGAACGGCTCTCGGCCTATGCCGCCTTGCTCGTCAAATGGCAGGCGCGGATCAACCTGGTGTCAGCCACGACGCTCGACGATCTCTGGCGGCGCCACATGCTGGACAGTGCGCAACTCCTGCCACTGCTTCCTGAGGGGACGACGTCACTGATCGACCTCGGCAGCGGCGCCGGCTTTCCGGGGCTCGTCCTTGCGATACTCGGGATTTCCGAAGCCCATCTGATCGAGTTCAGATCAGCGCAAGTGCGTCTTTCTGGCCGAGGCGGCCCGCGCTGCCGGAGCCAAGCCGATCATCCACAACACGCGCATCGAGCAGCTAGAAGGCCTCAGCGCCGGCGTCGTCACGGCCCGCGCCTGCGCGCCGCTCGACCATCTGCTCACTTATGCACAGAGATTTCTGTGGCATGGCGGAAAAGCCTTATTTCTCAAGGGTGCGGCCGTGGAAGAAGAAGTGGCGGCGGCGCGTAAAAACTGGCAAATGGAGGTAGAGCGCTTCCCCAGCACCTCCGACCCGAAGGGGTGCATCCTGCGAATCGGACAGGTTCGGCGTGCAGAGCAGTAACAGCGACATCGGTACGGCATCAGGCAATTGCCGCGTGCTCGCGTTGGCCAATCAGAAGGGCGGCGTCGGCAAAACGACGACGGCGGTAAATCTCGCCACGGCGCTGGCTGCCTGCGAAAAGCGTGTGCTGATCATCGATCTCGATCCCCAGGGCAATGCCAGCACTGGCCTCGGCATCGGGCCGGAGGCG
Source organism: uncultured Alphaproteobacteria bacterium (assembly GCA_963851215.1). GTDB lineage: Bacteria > Pseudomonadota > Alphaproteobacteria > Dongiales > Dongiaceae > DATKFM01. Next base: position 89,082 of record CAWKOG010000014.1, on the reverse strand, counting down.
CGGCAGCTCTCGACCTATGACGTGCTGATCGACGGCGTGACCATTGCCGCGGCCACCATGCCGACGCCGATCCCCCGCATGTCGCTAGTGCCGGCTTCGCTGGATCTCTCCGGCGCCGATCTGGAACTGGCGGATCAGGAGCGGCGCGAATTCCGCCTGCGCGGCGCGATCGACCTGGCGCGGCTGATGTATGATTATATTCTTATAGATTGCCCGCCCTCCTTGAACCTGCTGACGCTGAACGCGCTGGTCGCCGCCGATGCGGTGCTGGTGCCGCTGCAATGCGAGTTCTATGCGCTGGAGGGACTCACCCACCTGATGCGCACGATCGAACAGGTGAAACGCGCCTTCAACCCTGAGTTGTCCATCCAGGGCATCGTGCTCACCATGTTCGACAAGCGGAACAATCTCTGCGAACTGGTCGCCGCCGATGTGCGCCAGCATCTGGGCGCCACGGTCTATGACACCATCATTCCGCGCAACGTGAAGATTTCCGAAGCGCCGTCCCACGGCAAACCAGTGCTGATCTACGACATGCGCAGCAGCGGCGCGCAGGCCTATATCCGGCTGGCGCGCGAAGTGCTGACGCGCGAGGGCCAGCCGCTGACTCCGGCGACCATGACCCAGGAGAGAACGGCATGAACAGCGACGGACAGAAGCGCAATCTCGGTCGCGGTCTCTCGGCGCTGCTCGGTTCGCAAAATCCCGCGGAACCGGTAACGCCGCCGCGCTCGCTGCGCACCATGCCGGTGGAGCAGATCTATCCCGGCGCTTTCCAGCCGCGGCAACGTTTCGTGCAAGAGGAGCTGGAAGCGCTGGCAGAGTCGGTGCGGCAGAACGGCATCCTGCAGCCGATCCTGGTGCGGCCGCGCGCGGGCCATCCCGGCAGCTTCGAGATCGTCGCCGGCGAACGGCGCTGGCGCGCGGCGCAGCTGGCCAAGCTGCATGAAGTGCCGATCATCCTCAAGGAACTCAGCGACCGCGAGGCGCTGGAGCTGGCCATCGTCGAAAATATCCAGCGCGAGAATCTGTCGCCGCTGGAAGAGGCCCGCGGCTATCGCCGGCTGATCGACGAATTCGGCAACACCCAGGAAGATCTCTCCCAGCATGTGGGCAAGAGCCGCAGCCACATCGCCAACACGCTGCGCCTGCTGGACCTGCCGGATGCGGTGCTGATCCTGCTGGACGAAGGCAAGGTCAGCGCCGGCCATGCCCGGGCGCTGATCGGCACCGCGGATCCTTCGGCATTGGCGGCGCTGGTGGTCAATCGCGGGCTGAATGTGCGGCAGACCGAAAAGCTCGCCAAGTTCGGCCGGAGCAAACTGACTCCGCGGCCTCGCGTCGAGAAGGACGCAGATACTCGCGCACTCGAGCGCGACCTCACCGCGCGGCTCGGATTGCATGTCGCGGTCTCCGGCCAGGGCGAATCCGGCCATGTGACGATCCAGTACAAGACGCTGGAGCAGCTCGACCTGGTCATTGCCCGCTTGCGGGGCGAGACCGTCAACTAAGTCCGCCCAACGAAGCTCATCCGGGCATCTGCGCGATATCCAGGACCGTGCGCCTGATAATGGTCTCAACCGGCCAGCCGGCGCGCTTGCATTGCATTTCCGCCTGCAGCAGCCGCTCGAGGGCGGCGGCGATCGTTGGCGGCCGCCAGCGTTTGGCCTGGGCCTTGAGCTGCGGCACCCGCTGAAAGAACACCGGCGGCCGCAGGCGCGTTATCGCGCCTTCAACATCGCCGCCGCCGGTCACCAGCTGCAGCCGGAGAAAATGCCGGCTGAGCGCCCGCAGCAACTGAATCGGATTCACGCCTTCCGCCAGGACGCGATCGATGACACTCTCCAAGTCGGACAGCTTGGCAATGCCCGCGGTGAAAACCAGATCGTCCAGGGTCGTGTCGGAGGAGTCGCCGATACAGGCTTCGGCATCGGCCAGCGTCACCGGCCGCACCTCCGCTCCGGCGGCCGGCCCCATATAGGTGACAAGCTTCTCCAGTTCGCGCCGCGTCAGGCCGCGATCGCCGCCGAGACTGGCCGACAGATAGGAGAGGGCATCGCGCTCGGGCTGCAAGCCCGCGGCGCGTAGAGTTTGCAGGATAAGCTTGCCCAGCTCCTCGCTGTCGTCGCGATAGCAGGGCACCGAAGCAGCGTTCGCCGCGCCATCGAAGAGCTTCCGCAGCGAGGACCGTGCTGGAAGATCGCCGGCCTCGAGAACGGCAACGCCGGCGCTGGTGGTGGATGACAGCAGGAGCTCGACGGCGCCGGCGGCCGAATCCGCCGCATCGCGTAGCCGCACGGCGCGGCGGCCGCCGCTGAAGGAAAGCGCTTCCGCCTCATCGCGCAAGCGCGATGGCTCGTCGCGCAGCGCGGCCAGGGTCAGATTGCTGACGCGGAATGGATCATCCGGGCCGCCGGCGATGGTCTCCACCATCCGGTCGCCGCGCTCCCGCACCAATCCGGCATCGGGTCCGTAGATCAGCACGGCGATGATCTCCAGTCCCGGCTTGCGCAGGAATGTCTCGATGTTGCGCGGCACCACCTTCACGGCGGCGCCTCAGTTCGCTTCCCCGGACAAAGCGACGGCGACGCGGGTGCGAATGTCGTCGCTCACCACTCGCGCGGTGCGTTCCCGCGCGTCATCCTCGGACACCACGGTGGCATATTGCGAGCTCAGGATGTCGTAGCTGCTGGTGGCGCGGCTGGTACCTCTGGCGATCACTTCGTCATCCTCGAGGCGCCGCAGCACATAGTCCGCGCGGATTGTCAGATTGGCGCGAGTCGCCGTCTCGTCCCGTTCATAGAGTAGTTTATCATTGCTCTCCCGCAGCCGGACCCGCAGCGAGTATTTCGGCTCCTCGATGCGGCCATCGGGGGTCAGCCGCTCATGCAGCATGTTGTACATCTTCTGTCCGATGCGATCGGGGATCGCCTCGATGCGGATCGCCGCCATGCTTGCGGTGACCGTCGTATCGTCGCCGCGATGCTCGCCATAAAGCGGCTCGAAGCCGCAGGCGCCGAGCGCGAGGCAGATGAAGAGCAGGGCGGATTTAGACAACCACATTGACAATCCTGTTGGGCACGACCACGACCTTCTTGGCCGGCTTGCCCGCCATCGCTTTCTGCACATCCGGATGACCCAGCGCCTTCGCTTCGGCCTCCGCCTGGGCAGAATCCCGTGGCAATGACATCGTCGCCCGCAGCTTGCCGTTGACCTGCACCGCCATCGTCACCGTCTCGTCCGCCACCAGCGCCAGATCCGCCTTCGGCCAGGGCCGCTGGCAGATCAGATCGGCATGGCCCAGCAATTGCCAGAGCTCTTCCGCCAGATGAGGCGTCATCGGCGCGATCAGCAGAGCCAGCGCCTCAAAGGCTTCGCGCAGCGCCCAGGCTTCGCCCTCGGATTTTCCGTCGGCTTCCTTCAGGATGTTCGAGAAGGTGCGGATGAGCGCCACCGCCACATTGAAGCGCAGGCCTTCCAGATTTTCGGTCACCGCCGCGATCGCCTTATGGCTGGCGCGCCGGATCTTATCCGCCTCCGGCGCAAACCTGTTGGGCATTGGCGTGCGCGCCGGCGGCAACTCCACCGGCGCCTCGGCGATCAGCCGGTAGACACGGTTCAGATAGGCCCAGGCGCCTTCGACGCCGGCTTCGGTCCATTGCAGGTCGCGCTCCGGCGGCGAGTCCGAGAGAATGAACAGCCGCGCCGTATCGGCGCCATAGCTGTCGATGATGGCGCTGGGCGCCACCACGTTCTTCTTGGATTTGCTCATCACCTCGATGCGGCCGACGGTCACCGGCCGGCCGGTCTCATGATGGACCGAAGCGCCGCCTTCCAGCCGCCGCACCTCTTCGGGATACAGCCACTTGCCCTCATCGTCCTTGTATGACTCGTGGGTCACCATGCCCTGGGTGAACAGTCCGGCGAAGGGTTCGCTCAGATTCAGATGGCCCTTCTTGCTCATGGCGCGGGTGAAGAAGCGGGAATAGAGCAGATGCAGGATCGCATGCTCGACGCCGCCGATATACTGATCCACAGGCAGCCAGTAATTCACCGCCGACGGCTCTACCGGCACCGCGGCGCGCGGCGAACAGAAGCGCGCGAAGTACCAGGAGGAATCGACGAAGGTGTCGAAGGTGTCGGTCTCCCGCCGCGCCGGCTTGCCGCATTTCGGACAGGCGGCATGTTTCCAAGTGGGATGGCGGTCCAGCGGATTGCCGGGCTTGTCGAAGCTCACATCGTCGGGCAGCAGCACCGGCAATTCGCCGCGGGGCACCGGCTGGATGCCGCAGCCCTCGCAATGGATCACGGGAATTGGACAGCCCCAATAGCGTTGCCGCGACACCAGCCAATCCCGCAGGCGATAGACCACCGTCGGCTCGCCGGCCTTCAGCTCACACAACCGTTGGCCGACGGCCTTCTTCGCCGAATTCCACATCCATGCCGTTCATGAAATCGGAATTGATCAGCAAGCCGTCATCGGTGAAGGCGGTGTCGCCGACGGCAAAGGTCTCCGGATCCTCGCCGGGCGGACAAACGACAGGAATAACCGGCAGCGAATATTTGCGGGCGAAATCCATGTCGCGCTGGTCATGGGCCGGACAGCCGAAAATGGCGCCCGCGCCATACTCCATCAGCACGAAATTGGCGACATAGACCGGCAGCCGCCGATCCGGCTGCAGCGGATGGATCGCCTGCAGCGGCGTCCGGTAGCCGCGCTTCTCCTGCGCCTCGACCACTGCTTCCGATGTTCCGGCGCTGCGGCATTCGGCGATGAAAGCGGCCAATGCCGGGTCGCTGTGTGAAACCTCCTCGGCCAGGGGATGATCCGGCGACAGCGCCAGGAACGACGCGCCATACAGCGTGTCCGGCCGGGTGGTGAAGATGGTCAGCGGCTCGCCGCGGCCCTCCAGCCGGAACTTCACTTCGGCCCCCGTGGATTTGCCGATCCAGTTCTCCTGCATCAGCCGGACCTTCTCCGGCCAGCGATCCAGGGTCTTCAGGGATTCCAGCAGTTCGTCGGCATAGGCGGTGATCTTCAGGAACCACTGGGACAGCTTGCGCTTCTCCACCAGCGCGCCCGAGCGCCAGCCGCGGCCGTCGATCACCTGTTCGTTGGCCAGGACGGTGTGATCCTCCGGATCCCAATTGACGAAGGCTTCCTTGCGATAGGCCAGGCCCGCTTCCAGGAAATCCAGGAACAGCGCCTGCTGATAGGCGTAGTAGCCGGGATGGCAGGTGGCCAGTTCGCGGTCCCAATCCAGCGACAGGCCCATGCGCTTCAGTTCGGCGCGCATGGTGGCGATGTTGTCGTAGGTCCAGTTCGCGGGATGGACCTTCTGGTCGCGGGCGGCGTTCTCCGCCGGCAGGCCGAACGCATCCCAGCCCATGGGGTGCAGCACGTTGAAACCGCAGGCGCGCCGGTAACGGGCCACCACATCGCCCATGGCATAGTTGCGCACATGGCCCATATGGATGCGCCCCGACGGATAGGGGAACATCTCCAGGACATAGTATTTTGGCTGCGTCAGGTCGCCGCCGGCGGCAAAGCAGCCTTTGTCCGCCCAGATGCGCTGCCATTTGGGCTCGGCGTCCTTGTAGTTATAACGTGCTGCGGGCAAAGCCATCTTCGTCGTCCCGGTGGGCCGGATTCAGCCAGAGAGACGCCGGCGCGACGGGCCCGCCGCGCGGCGGCGCCAGATCAGGCGGCCAGCGTCACTCTCCGAACTGGGAGATGCGAAGCTGCCGCGCCCGCATAAGGATGGTGTTTTCCAGGTCGGTCGCCGTATTCGAGGCCACCTGCGCCGTCACCCAGCCCGAGCCGGCCTCGTCGTTGGTCTCCCGGAAGACCTGCGCCCGTACGCCATCGGCCCGCAAGCCACGGCCGAGGATGAAGACCTGGACCTTGAAGCGCTCGCCCGGCGTTTCGGACGGGGAATACCAGTCGGTCAGGATGACGCCGCCGAACGGATCGGCGGTCACGATCGGCATGAAGGACACCGTATCCAGCGAGGCGCGCCACAGGAAGCTATTGACGCCAATGCCGTATCCGCCGCCTTCGGTTGTGGTGGTGCTGCTGCCACCGATCGACAGGCCTTCGTCGCCGAATATCGTATCGGGCTCCTCATAGATTGGGCTGGTGGCCCCTTTGGGCCGGTCGACCGGATAGCGCGCCGTCGAACTGCCGCATCCCGCGAGCAGACCGAGGCCGACCAAAAGGCCGACCGCCTGTATCTGCCATCGCATTCCCTGAAAGATTGTCGGCATGAACGCTCGCCTCACCGTACCGGAGAATCTCATTTTGCCAAAAGAACCGGAGACTTAAAGCAAACCGCCACGCCAGGGTCAAGGTGACGCAAGGCGCCGGCGGCTGCCCGCGGGCTTCCTTTGCGGCCGTCTATCGCCTATGTAAATGGCCGCTCGTCCACGGATTCAGCAGGTTATGGGAAAGATCATCTGGCTGGCGTCGTTCCCGAAGTCGGGAAATACCTGGTTGCGCGCGTTTCTGCACAATCTGCTGCGCAATCCCAACGAGGCCTATGACATCAACAAGCTCGCCGACTTCACCAAGGGCGATGCCCAGATGGCTTGGTATAACCTGGTCGACAAGCGCCCGGGCTCGGAAATCACCAAGGAAGAAGTCGCCGCCTTGCGCCCGAAGGTACACGGGTTGATGACCCAAAGCCGGCCCGACTCCGTGTTTATCAAAACCCACAACAAGCTGGTCGAGGACCGCGGCACGGCCATGCACACGATGGCGCATACGGCAGGCGCGATCTATGTGATCCGCAATCCGCTGGATGTGACGATCTCCTTCGCCCATCACTACGGCCTGTCGCTGGATGAAGCCATCGCGTCGATGGCGACGCCGGGGCTGCACACGGAAAACACCGACAAGAACTGCTACGAGATCTATGGCAGCTGGTCCGAGCATGTGCGGAGCTGGACGCTCAACGCCCATCGCGGCCTGCACGTCATGCGCTATGAGGACATGCTGGCCTCGCCGCAAAAAGCCTTCGGCGCCGTACTCGGCTTCCTCGGTCTCAAGGTGAACCGCGATCGTCTCGACAAGGCGGTCGAACTCAGTTCCTTCCGCGTGCTGCAGGAGCAGGAGAAGCGCCAGGGCTTCACGGAGAAGACGGCCGTGGCCGACAAGTTCTTCCGCGAAGGCAAGGCCGGCCAATGGAAGTCCCAGATGAGCCAGAAGCAGGTCGACGCCGTGGTCGCCGCGCATCAGGAACAGATGGCCCGCTTCGGCTATTGGCCGCTGCCGCAATGACCGCGCCGGGGTTATGATCGGGCCGGATGATGGGAAAGATACTCTGGCTCGCTTCCTATCCCCGCTCGGGCAATACCTGGCTGCGGGTGCTGCTGCATAACTATCTGCGCAATCCTGCCGAGCCCTACGACATCAATCGGCTGCAAGAACATACGGTCATCGAGAGCGCCGCCCGCTGGTATCAGATGCTCGACCCCAGGCCCTGCGACACGCTGACGAAGGAAGAGGTCGCGGCGATGCGGCCGAAAGTGCAGGAGATGATCGCCAGCACCAGCGCCGACACGGTCATGGTGAAAACCCACAATGCCCTTGTCGCCGACCGTGGCACGCCGATGATCAGCGAAGAACACACGGCGGGCGCCATTTATGTCTTGCGCAATCCGCTGGATGTCGCCGTCTCCTATGGGGTGCATTTTGGCTTGTCGCTTGACGACGCGGTGGCGGCGATGAATCGGCCGCACAACCAATCGAAAGCGAATCAGCCGGCCTTCGTGTACGAGTTTCATGGTTCCTGGTCGGAAAATGTGGAGAGTTGGACAGGACGGAATTCCAAGGCCATCCATGTCGTCCGCTATGAGGATCTGCAGGCGGATCCGACAACGGCGTTCGGCGGCATCATCCGCTTTCTCGGACTTCCGGCAAATGCCGAACGCCTCCAGCGTTCGATCCGCAACAGCGCCTTCGAGGTCCTGCAGACCCAGGAACGCAACGCGGGATTCCGCGAACGCAGCCTGAAATCCGACCGCTTCTTCCGCGCCGGGCGCAGCGGCGAAGGCCGCGAGCGTCTATCGCCGGCGCTGATTGAATCGCTGGTCGGAAATCATGAAGCGCAGATGCGGCGCTTCGGATATTGGCCGGAGGATGCCGGCCGATGACGCCGCTGCCGCCGCGCTTTACGCCGGAACCTGATCCCGCGACATTGCTCGGCACGTCCTCCAATGCCACGCGGCTGTTCAACGAAGCGCTCAAGTATCATCGCAGCGGCGCGCTCGACCGGGCGGAGACGATTTATCGCCTGTTGCTGGAAAAGGCGGCGGAACATGCCGACCTGCTGCATCTGCTCGGCGTCATCGCGCATCAGACCGGGCATTCCGAAGAGGGGCTCCTGCTGATCGACCGGGCCATCGCAAAGAACGGCGCGGTCGCCGACTATCATAACAATCGCGGCTTGGCGCTGCTGCGGCTCGACCGGGCCGCGGAGGCGCTGACCGGCTTCGACCGGGCGATCGCGCTGCGCGCCGACTTTGCCGACGCCCATTCGAATCGGGGCAACGCACTGCATCGACTTGACCGGCTGGAGGATGCCGCGGCCGCCTATCGCCGCGCGCTGGCGGTCAATCCGCGCCATGCCGAGGCGCACAACAATCTGGGCAACATCCTGCGCTCGCGCGGCGCTCTGCCCGAGGCGATCGAGAGCTGGCGCCAGGCGATCGAGTTGCGCCCCGGCTATCCGGAGGCGCTGGCCAATCTTGGCGCCGCCTTGACCACGCTGGACCGGCTGGAGGAGGCGGTCGACGCCTTGCGCGCCAGCCTGCAGTCCCGGCCCAATCACGCGGATACCCTGGTGCAGTTGGCCGAGACGCAGCGGCTCTCCGGCCGGCCGGGCGAATCGCTGGCGGCGGTACAGCGCGGCCTGCAAGCGGAGCCGCGCCATGCCCGGCTGCAAATCCAGAAGGCGCGGGCGCTCAGCGCGCTGCAGCGGCCCGACGAGGCCCTGGCCATCATCCGCCAGGCGGCCGCCGACTTCGCCGGCGACGCCAATATCGCCGCCGAGCTGGCGCAGCAGCTTGAATATGCCGGCGAAAGCGATGAGGCCACGCGGGCCTGGCACGAGGTCCTGCGCCTCGACGCCAACGATGCCGACGCGCTGGCGGGCCTGATCGGCCTTGAACGCCAGAACCTGACGCCGGAGCTTCTCGAGCGGGCCCGGCAAATCGCCGATAGCGCGGACCGCTCGCCGGCGGACCGGCGGGTGCTGCATAAGGCGCTCGGGGATCAGGCAGACCGGGACCGCGATTACGGCCGCGCCATGGCGCACTACGACGCGGCAAACGGCATTCGCGCGGCGGAATTGGCAGCGCAGGGGATGGCCTTCGACATCGAGGCGTTGCGAGCCTCCGTTGACCGGCAGATTGCCGTCTTCGACAATGAGATGCTGCGGCGGCTCGAGGATATCGGCTCACGATCGCCGGTGCCGTTGTTCGTCGTGGGCATGCCGCGATCGGGCACCTCGCTGTGCGAGCAGATCCTTGCCAGCCATGCCGAGGTTGCCGGCGCCGGCGAACTGAACGAAATCCAGGCGATCGCCCGCGAATTGCCGAAGCTTCTCGCCGGCGGGAAGTCTGTCGGCGAAGGCTATCCGGCCTGCCTGCGGGATCTGGACCGGCCGGCCGCGGGCCGGCTTGCCGACCGTTATCTCCAGCGGCTCCGGGATATCGCAGCGGACAAGTCCCGGGTCGTCGACAAGCACCCGATCAATTTCCGTCATCTCGGCCTGATCGCCGGCTTGTTCCCCGAAGCGGCGATCGTGCATTGCCGGCGCGATCCCCGGGATACCTGCTTTTCCTGCTATGCACAGAATTTCGACGCGCCGATCCTTTGGGCCCTCCGGCTGGAACTCGCTGGGTCTTTACTATCGCGAATATGAGCGGCTGATGGCCCATTGGTACCGCGTCATGCCCGGCCGGATTCATGATTTCGTCTATGAAACCGTGATCGACAATCTGGAGACCGAAGCGCGGCGGCTCATCGATCGCTGCGGGTTGGCCTGGGACCCGAACTGCCTGAGTTTCCATGAAACCCGGCGGGTCGTGCGCACCGCCAGCTACCGGCAAGTGCGCGAGCCGGTATATAAGAGGTCGGTCGGCAAGTGGCGGAACTATGCGCCGGCGCTGGAGCCGCTGATCGCAACGCTTGCCGACCCAGTCACCGGCGCCTCGGCGGGGTAAAGCCGCAGATCACGTAATTATTTCAATATATTACACGACTATGTTAATGCAAGCCGCGTTCCAGTGTCGTTCGTTCGTATTATCTATTATGAATCAATAAGTTGGTAAGAAAGTTTGCCCGGTTCCGCCTGTTGCATATTTGCCACAGGGACTGGAAAAGCTCCGCGCCAGAAGCCGTTGTGCTTGACCCTGATGCTCCGCTCTTTACGATGCCCGTCGCCGATCATCCTAGGGTGGCTGGCAAAGCCCGGTAGTCGCAATGGCTGTTGGGCTTGTGCAAATGGGGGGCTGATGGACGCGTCAGCCTGAATTTTGGAAGAGGGATACAGAGCATGAAAAAGGTTCTTCTCGGGTCCACCGCGCTGGTGGCGGCCGGGTTGATCGCCGGCGACGCAGCAGCGGCGGACGGCGTGAAGCTCAGCCTCGGCGGTTATTACCGCGGCGTGGCGGGCGTTATGTTTGACGATTTCGACGGCGCAGCGGCCGGTCTTGAAGACGATCTCCGTGATTATGTCTTCAAGCAGGACGTGGAAGTGCACTTCAAGGGTGAAACCACCCTCGATAACGGCCTCACGGTCGGTGCGGTCGTTCAGCTTGAGGGCCAGACCTCGGGCGACCAGATCGACGAGGTTTATGCTTACTTCAGCGGTGGCTGGGGCGAGCTGCGCTTCGGCGACGACGACGAAGCATTGTCTCAGCTGTGTTCGATCACGCCGAGCGCCGCGGCCAACTTCGGTCCGGACTCGCCGTTCTTCAGCTTTTCGAACAGCGCTGCAAACGGTGCGTTAGCTTATGCCGGCACCAACGGCACCTGCTACGGCACGGATAGCGACTCCACGAAGGTCATTTACTTCAGCCCGAATTGGGGCGGGTTCAGCTTCGCGGCTTCGTTCACGCCGGACGGTACGCAGGACACTCGCAACACAGTCAGCGGCGCCGGCACTCGGTTTGAGAACAACCCGGGTCAGCTGTCTGACAACGTGTCTGTCGCCTTGAACTACAATCACGACTTCAATGGCGTGACCGTGAATCTCGGCGGCGGCGCGACCTGGAACCTTGATCGTGAAGGTCTCCCGGGCGTCGACGAGACCTCAGAGTACCAGACCTATGCGTCGGTCGGCTTCTTCGGCTTCACCATTGGTGGCGCCTTGGACCTCCGCGAAAACTTCGGTGTTGATGGCTCCGATCGTCTGGTTTACGGCGCGGGCCTTACCTACAATTGGGACGCTTGGACGGTTGGCGTGGGCTGGACCCATGGCGATTACGAAATCGCTCAGCTTACCGCCCTTACTCTGACCAGCGATGCAGAGCAGAATCAGGACATCTTCGCCCTGACCGCTGCCTACGCGCTCGGGCCGGGCATCACGGTCGATGGCGTTGTCGAGTGGGTCGACTCCGAAACGGACGCCGGAGCGCTCAGCAACGATTACCAGGGCATTTCTTTCGGCCTCGGTACGCTGATCAGCTTCTAACCAGCGTCACTAAAGACCACTGTGTCGAACGGGGAGGGCTTTGCCCTCCCCGTTTCGTTTTGGCGGCCGCCATCGGCCGGCACGCCGGATGTTTGCATGATCCCGCCCGTGCCGGCAGAATTGCGTCTCCCAGTATCACCGAGCTGGATCGACGGATGAGCGAAATCGCAGCCCGGCTTGCGGCGATCAAAGAGCGCATCGCCTATGCGGCCAAGGACAGCGGCCGGGACGCTCCGCAGCGTCACGCTGGTCGCGGTGAGCAAGACTCACGATGCCCAGGCGATTGCGCCCGCGCTTGCGGCCGGCCACCGCGTCTTCGGCGAAAACCGCGTGCAGGAAGCTGCGGCGAAATGGCCTGACCTGCGGCGGCAATATGCCGGTATCGAACTCCATCTCATCGGCCCGCTGCAGACCAACAAGGTGCGCGATGCCCTGGCGCTGTTCGACGTCATCGAATCCGTCGACCGGCCGAAGCTGGCGCAGGCCCTGGCGGCGGAACTGGCGAAGTCGCCGCGGCGCATCGCCTGCTATATCCAGGTGAACACTGGCGAAGAATCGCAGAAGGCCGGCATCCTGCCGGATGCGGCCGATGCCTTCATCGCCCATTGCCGCGACGAACTGAAGCTGCCGGTTGCCGGCCTGATGTGCATCCCGCCTCAAGACGAAGAGGCGTCGCTGCACTTCGCGCTGCTCGGCGAGATCGCGCGCCGCAGCAATCTGAGTATTCTCAGCATGGGCATGAGCGGCGACTACGAAATCGCCGTACGCCTGGGCGCGACCCATGTCCGCATCGGCACCGCCATCTTCGGCGCGCGCCCGGTTGCGGCCGAAGGTTGAGCTAGACCTCGATCGCCACGCAGTCGCCGGCCTTCGCCTGCGCCAGGATTTCCATCAGGTCGTCGCGAGCGAACGCGACACAGCCCGCGGTCGGCCGATAATCGTCATGGGCGATATGGACGAACACGGCACTGCCCATTCCCGGTCGCACGGGATCGTCATTGTGACCGATGACCAGGATAAGATCGTAGACGGAATCATCCCGCCATAGCCGCTCGTGGCCGGCGTCGCAGGGCAATTTGACGGCGCGATTGTAGGATGCGCTGGCGGGATCGTCGCACCAGCCATCGGCGCGGTCGATCGGCTGCACCGGCAGGCCGGTTGACGGTTGCGGCAAGCGGTCGGCGCGAAAATACAGGCAGCGGAAAGGAAATCGTCCGGCCGGCGTGGCCCCATCGCCTTCGCGCTTATCGCGCCGCACGCCTGATGGGCCGAGGCTGCAGCGGTAGCGCTTGCCGTTCCACGACGCCCATCGTTCCGCGCTGACGATCAGATCCATCTGTTTTCGCGACCGCGCCGGAGCCGGCCTACATCACATGGCCGAGGCGCGCGACTTTGGTGGCGAGATAGCGCGCATTGTGGCCATTGGACGGAAACACATGGGGCACGCGCTCGGTCACCGCGACACCGCATCGCCGCAGCCCCTCGACCTTCGCCGGATTGTTGGTCAGCAGCCGCACCTGGTGATAGCCCAATTGCCGCAGCATCTCGGCGGCGGGCAGGTAAATCCGCTCGTCGGCTTCGAAGCCAAGCTGCCGGTTGGCTTCCGCCGTGTCGGCGCCGCTGTCCTGCAGCCGATAGGCGCGCAGCTTGTTGACGAGGCCAATGCCGCGGCCCTCCTGTGCCAAATAGAGCAGGATCCCCTGCCCCTGCTTGCCGATCTCGGCGATGGCGCCGCGCAGCTGGTCGCCGCAATCGCAGCGCAGGCTGCCCAGGAGATCGCCGGTGAAACATTCGGAGTGGATGCGCGTCAGGACGGGCGAATCCTTCGGCGGCTCGCCGATGATGACGGCCAAATGCTCGGTGCCGCCGTCGCTGGGACGGAAGGCGACGATGCGCGCCTGTTCGGCCCCGGCCAGCGGCACGCGCGCCTCGCCCACCGGCCGCAGGCTCTGCGCCGCCAGCTTCTGATAGCTGCCGATCGCTGCTGCCGTAACCGTCAGGAGTTCCCGCGCCTGGGCGAACTTCTCAATTGAGCCGCGATGGCTTTCATCAAGCGGCTCCACCAGCGCCGCCGGCAGCAGCCGCGCGAGTTTGATCAGCTCGATCGATGCCTGGCGAAGTTCGGCGCCAAGCTCGACGGCGCGGAACTCCCGGGGGTCATGGGCCGGCGCCAGGGTTGTCGGGTCCGCGAGGTCGCGCAGCGATCGGGCGAGCACCGGACGCGAAATCCGCCAGGCGCCGGCCGGCTGATCCGCCGGCGCCAGCAGCCCGATGGCCGCGGCCCGCGGCGCCGTCAGCACCAGCACAGGATCGGATTCCCCGCCCCTGCCGAATTGCGTCAGGCCGGATTCGTCCAGCGTCTCGATGGCAGCGACAACAGCAACAGCGGCCGAAGCACGCAGCAGCACGGCACGGCCGCGCCTGAGCTCGCCCACCGCGCGATCCACGCTCTCCAGACTTTCGGTGGCCGCGATTTCCGCCGCCGCGCGTTTACTCAGCAAATGACTCACGAATGTCCTCAGCCCATCTCTACCGTGGCGGCCCGGCGCCCGGCAGCAGGGCGCGCATTAACTCCGATCGGGCGCGCCGGGGTCAAGCCCGTTGCGCTCTACAATATGGCGTTGCTTTCAGCGGAAAAGAAGCCAACATCTGCGCCGGGGGCGAAAGTTGCAATTTCACCGAGATTCTCGTAATTTCAATATCTTAACAATAACCGGGCCGGGCCGGTGCCAGCCAATGCCGACAGCTGTTTGGAATAACCGCGTGATCGCCCAATCGGACCGGGTCGAGACGGTGGAGGGGAATGCCTATTTTCCCGCCGCCGCCGTGAAGGCCGAATATCTGCGCGCCAGCGATACCAGCTCGGTCTGCTCCTGGAAGGGAACGGCCAGCTACTACACCCTGGTGGTCGATGGGCGCGAGAACATCGACGCCGCCTGGGTCTACCGCGATCCTTCCGCCGCCGCGGCGAACATCAAGGACATGATCGCCTTCTGGCGCGGCGTCGAGGTGAAGCCGTGATCGCAGGCGCTGAATCGGCGGCGCGCAGCGGCGCCCGGCCGGCCCATGAACGGCAGATCCTGCTGGTCGATGACGACGGCCCCTTGCGCCAGTCCCTGGCGGAGCAGCTCCGCCTGCATGAGGAATTCGGCACCGCCGAATCCGACAGCGGCGCCGCCGCGATCGATCTCTGCAGGACCCAGCGCTATGACCTCATCCTGCTGGATGTCGGATTGCCGGACATGGATGGCCGCGAAGTTTGCCGTATTCTGCGGCGCAATGGCGTCACCTCGCCGATCATCATGCTGACCGGCGCCGATACCGAAGCCGATACGATCCTCGGCCTGGATTCCGGCGCCAACGACTACATCACCAAGCCGTTCAAGCTAGGCGTGCTGCTGGCCCGCATCCGCGCCCAGTTCCGCCAGCATGAGCAGAGCGACGATGCCGTCTTCACCATCGGACCCTACAGCTTCCGGCCCGGCGTGAAGATGCTGATCAATGCCGGCAGCAACAAGAAGATCCGCCTGACGGAGAAGGAAACCGCCATTCTCAAATATCTCTACCGCGCCGGCGACAAGGCGATCGGCCGGGAGACGCTGCTGGGCGAGGTCTGGGGCTATAACGCGGGCGTCACTACTCACACGCTGGAAACCCACATCTACCGCCTGCGGCAGAAGATCGAACGCAATCCCACGCAGGCTGAGATCATCGTCACAGAGCCTGGCGGCTATCGTCTGGTACCCTGATTGAACCCATGAGTTTCCGCGGCCGACCCATGCATAGCCCTCGCCTGCCGCGGCCAAGACCGTCGACGGAACAAGGATTGGAAGCAGCCTTTGCCCGAAGCCGATGATTTCCTGGTCCGTTTCTGGGGTGTGCGCGGCAGCATCGCCTGCCCGGGCCCGAACTACGCCCGCTATGGCGGCAATACCTCCTGCCTGGAGGTCCGCTGCGGGCCGCACCTGTTCATCCTCGACGGCGGTACCGGCTTGCGGGCCCTGGGCGAAAGCCTGCGCAACGAAGCTGTCGACGCCGACCTCTACTTCACCCACAGCCATTTCGACCATATCGCCGGCCTGCCCTTCTTCAAGGCGCTGTTCAAGCCGGAGAACCGGCTGCGCCTCTGGGCCGGACATTTGCTGCCGGACGCCAATCTTCAGGACGTGATCGGCACCATGATGAAGGCGCCGCTGTTCCCGGTGCCGATGGGCGTGTTCACCGCGGCGGTGAGCTATCATGATTTTACCGCCGGCGAGGTGCTGACCCCCAAGCCGGGCATCGCCATCAAGACCGCGCCGCTTAATCATCCCAACAACGCGACCGGCTACCGCATCAATTATCGCGACCGTTCGATCTGTTATGTGACGGATACGGAGCACAGGCCCGGCCAGACCGATCAGAACATTGTCGATCTCTGCCGCGGCGCCGACATCTTCATCTATGACTGCTCCTACACCGACGCGGAGTATCCGCTCTATACCGGCTGGGGCCATTCCACTTGGCAGGAGGGCGCCCGCCTCGCCGACCTGGCCGAGGTGAAGTCCTTTGTCATCTTCCATCACGATCCCAGCCATGACGACGCCACCATGGACCGCATCGCCGACGAAGCGGTGAAGCGCCGCCCCGGCTCCATCGTCGCCCGCGAAGGCATGGTGCTGCGCCCGTGACGCTGCAGGGCGGCCGCGCCCCGGCCGGATTGATCGGGGGCGCGGCGTGACTGCGGAAACCATCGATGCGATCCTTGCCCGCTGCCGGCCCGCCTTTGCGGCCCGCCTGCTGGATCTCGCCCGTTATCGCGACGATTTCGCCCGCTTCGGCGGCAAAGCGCCGGCGCCGCGGTTCGAACAGGACTGGTTCCCGCGGCTCGATGCGGCGATGGCCTATGCCCTGGTGCGCGAGCGCCGCCCGCGCCGCATCGTCGAGATCGGCAGTGGCCATTCCAGCCGCGTGATGGCCCGCGCCATCATCGATGGGAATCTTCCTGCGGAATTCACCGCCATCGATCCGCAGCCGCGCGCGCCGCTCGCCGGCCTGCCGATCCGCCATATCGACAGGCGCCTGCAGGAAGTACCCACGGAAATATTTGCCGCGCTGGAAGCCGGCGACATCCTGTTCATCGATTCCAGCCACAAACTGACGCCGGGCAGCGACGTGGAGCTGCTGATCACCCAGATCCTGCCGGCGATCCCGGCGGGCGTCCTCGTGCATATCCACGACATCTTCCTGCCCGGCGGTTATCCCGCGTCATGGTCCTGGCGGAACTACAACGAACAGGACGCCATCGCAGAGCTGTTCCAAGGCGGTGGCTGGGCGCCGATCTTCGCCAGCAGTTTCGTGCACTCGCAGATGGCCAACGAATTCGCGGAGAGCATCGCTGCCGGCTTGCCGCTGCCGGCGGGCGCGATCGAAAGCAGCCTGTGGCTGGAAAAGCGCTGAATCCGGCGATTATTTGTACGGATCGGCGGCGTCCCGCAGGCCGTCGCCCAGGAAGTTGAACGCCAGCACCACCAAGATCACGGGTATCGCCGGCCACATCAGCCAGGGATAGATCACCACGGATTCGATATTCTGCGCCTCGTTCAGCAGCACGCCCCAGCTGGTAATCGGCTCGCGCAGGCCAAGACCCAGGAAGCTCAGCGCCGTTTCGCCCAGGATCATCGCGGGTATCGACAGCGTCACCGAGGCGATCAGATGGCTGGTGAAGCTGGGCAGCAGGTGGCGGCCGATGATGCGCGCCGGCCGCGCGCCCATCAGCTGGGCGGCGACGCAGAAATCCTCTTCCCGCAGCGACAGCAGCTTCGAGCGCACCGCCCGCGCCAGCCCGGTCCAATCCAGCAATCCCAGGATGATGGTGATGCCGAAGAACACCAGGATCGCGCTCCAGTTCAACGGCAGGATCGCCGACAGCGCCAGCCACAGCGGCAGATGGGGCAGGCAGCGCAGGATCTCGATCAGCCGCTGCACCGCCTCGTCGATCCAGCCGCCATAATATCCCGCCAGGCCGCCGAAGAAGATACCGAGAATGAAGCTGGTCCCGACCCCCAGCAGGCCGATGGTCAGGGAGATGCGCGCGCCATAGACCAGGCGCGAGAACATGTCCTTGCCCACCTCGTCGGTGCCCAGCAGATGCAGCTGTCCCTTTTCCGCCGGACAGACGAAATGGAAATTGGCGTCGATGGTGCCCCAGAATTTGTATTTATCGCCGCGGCAGAAGAAACGCAGCTTCTGCACCTTGGCCGGGTCATCGGTGTATTCGCGCTTCAGGGTCTCGGTGTTCAGCTTGAATGTGTAGCCATAGACAAAGGGGCCGACGAACTCGCCGTCGTGGAACAGATGCACGGTCTGCGGCGGCGACAGCACGCTGCGGATATCCTTGGTGTCCTGATGATAGGGCGCGATGAACTCGCTGATCAGGATCGAGCCATAGAGGATGGCCAGGAAAATCCCTGAGATCACCGCCGCGCGATGGCGCAGGAAGCGCCACCACATCAGCTTCCATTGCGAGGCCAGGAAGTATTTTTCCTGGCCCTCGGCGGTCCGTTCGATCGAATAGGGATCGAAGGGCGCTCCGGAAACATAATGGTCGATCGGCGGCGTGCCGTCGGGTCCGGCGGTCATGGCGCGCGCTCCATGCTCACTTCGTCGCCCCGCCGCCCAGGCGGATGCGCGGGTCCAGCACCGCCAGCGCCAGGTCGGACAGCAGCACGCCCACGACGGTCAGCAACGCCAGGAACATCAGGAACGATCCCGCCAGATACATGTCCTGGCTCCGCAGCGAATCCAGCAGCATCGGCCCGGTGGTCGGCAGGCTCATGACCACGGAAACGATCACCGCGCCGGACACCAGCTCCGGCAGCAGCGTGCCGATGTCGGCGATGAACGGGTTCAACGACATGCGCAGCGGATACTTGATCAGGCCGCGCCAGAACGGCAGGCCTTTGGCCCGCGCCGTCACCACATACTGCTTGTGCAGCTCATCCAGCAGATTGGCCCGCAGGCGCCGGATCATGCCGGCGGTGCCCGAGGCGCCGATGATGATGGTGGGAATCCACAGATGGCCCAGGATCGACATCAGCTTGCCCCAGCTCCAGGGCGCGTCGATGTATCGCGGGTCCATCAGACCGCCAATCGACAGGCCGAAAAACACATTGGCGAAGTAGAGCAGGATCAGCGCAAACAGGAAGCTCGGCACCGCCAAGCCGAGAATGCCGATGAAGGTCACCACATAATCGGAAACGCTGTACTGATAGACGGCGGAGTACACGCCGATGGGAAACGCGACCGCCCAGGTGAAGAGGATGGTGGCGAAGGTGACGACGATGGTCAGCCACAGCCGGTCGCCCACCACATCGGCCACCGGCAGCTGATGCTCGAAAGAGTATCCCAGATTCCCCTGCAGCAGCCCGCCAACCCACAGGACGTACTGCTTGAAGAATGGCTCGTCGAGATGGAAGGTCTTCTTCAGCATCTCGATGCGCTGCTTGCAGCCCATCTCGCCGCGCGCCAGGCATTCATTGATCTCGTTGGTCAGATAGTCGCCCGGCGGCGCCTGGATGATGGCGAACACCAGGAAGCTGATCACCAGCAAGGTGGGAATCATCAGCAGCAGTCGGCGCCCGATATAGATCAGCATGGCTGCTTCACACCTGTCTTGCCGCCGCTGCCGGGTTCAATTCGCCGGTTCGGTCCAGAAGCTGTCCGGCTTATAGATGCCGAAATGCGCGCCGGGATCCCAGCTATAGACGCCTTCCACCGGCACATTATGCAGCCGGTTGTTCACCACCACCGGCTGCGGCACGCCGGCCACGGTGCCGATGCTATAGACTTGCGCGGCATAGATCCGCAGCATCTCCTGCCAGATCGCCGTGCGCTGCTCGATATCGGTGGTCTCGCCCCATTTCGCCAATTCATCCAGCAGCTGCTTCGCCTCCGGCAGGTCCGGCGCTTCGCCGGCCTGGCCTTTGGTCTCGACATACTGCCCCCATTTCGGCCACATGAGCTGCATCTGCGAAATCGGCGCCAGCTCCCAAGGCGACATCTCCGCTGTCGGCAGGGCATTTTCCAGGCCGGTCCAGACCGACATGATGCAGTCGCCGGCGAAGATGCAGTCGCGGATGGTGTCGCGCTCCGACGGCTTGAAGTAGAGCTTGACGCCGATGTTCTTCCACTGCTCGCGGATCAGCTCGAGCACATTGCCTTCCTCCGGGCTCTGGCCCGAGGAGAGCACGGGAATCTCCAGCGGCTTGCCGCTGGGCATCAGCCGCACGCCTTCACCATTGCGCTCAGTCAGGCCGATCTCGTCCAGCAGGGCATTGGCGCCATCGGGATCGTAGACCGACCACTGGGCACTCAACTCGGCATCGAACAGCGGGCTCTGGGGCAGCACGGTGTTGGCCGCCTCGACACCCAGGCCGAGATAGATCACCTGATTGATCTCGCTGCGGTCGATGGCGGTCGACAGCGCGCGGCGGAAGCGCACGTCGCGCATCAACTGCCGCCAATCGGGATCGCTGGCGTTGAGATTGGGATAAAGCGCCACCTGGGAACCCCAGCCAGTCTCCCACAGCCGCACCTTGTAGTTGCCGCGCTTCTCGTTCTCCTTCAGCAGCGTGAAGTTGTCGAAGCGCAGATAGCGTGCCGCCAGATCGGCTTCGCCCGAAGCGGCCTTGGCCGGCACCAGCTTGCCGTCGGTGACTTGGAAGCTCACGGCGTCCAGATAGGGCAGCTGCCGGCCCTCGCTGTCGACGCGATAGTAGTAGGGATTGCGCTTGAAAACGAAGCGCTCGGTCGGCGGCTTGGTCGCCAGCACCCAGGGCTCCAAGGTCGGCAGCTCTATGTTGTCGTTGCGGTACATGTTGTCTTTGCGGTTATGCAGCGCCGCCCAGTTCTGCTGGCCGGATTCCTCGATCAACTCCGCCATCTTCGCCGCGTCGACATACTTGCCGTGATACTGTTTCAGATATTGACTTGGGCGGTAGATATACAGCGGGCTCGGCCCCGCGATCGCCGGCAGCAACCGCCAGTTCGGCTTCGACCAGCTATAGCGGATGGTGGTCTCGTCCAGGATCTCCACCTTCGGCGCCTCGCCGTCCACCAGAAGCTCCACCGGCGGGCCGGCGGGGGAGATATCCGCATTGTTCGCCACGTCTTCCCAGTAGTAGCGGAAATCCTCCGTGGTGAAGGGTGAACCGTCAGACCATTTATGCCCGGGGCGCAGATGGAAGGTGAAGATGCGGCCCTCCTCCGCCTCGAAGGCCTGCAGGATATCCGGCACCAGCTGGTAGTCCTTGTTGTAGTTCACCAGCCGCGCATCGCCATAGACGACGATGATGCGCGTATCCTTGGTAGAGGTCATGAGCATGCGCATCTCGCCGCCATGCTGGCCCAGGGTCTGTCCACCCCATTCCATGGCAGCCACGGACGGCACCGACGGGAGCCGCTCGGCAATAGGCGGCAGCGCGCCGCTGGCCACCTGGTCGGCCAGGATCGGCGGCTCGATGAACTGCGACGGTATGGCCGCATCCTGCGCCAGCGCCGCCGGCGCACCCAGCACCGCGAACAAGCCGGCGATCAAACTTCGGATGCCTATGGAACAGTGCGATCTCATCCCCAACGGTCCCCTCATGCTGCCTGCAGCGCGGCGTCGGCCGTTATGGCTCTGACGTAATGTCCGCCGCCCAGATCCACCAGTCCCGGACGCTCGCGCTCGGTGATCCGGAACGGCGCCGGCCAATAGGCCGGCAACGATGCTTTTTCCGCCATCAGCCGCGAGAAGTCCAACTGCCGCTTTGGGTCCGGCTCCGGCACCGCGGTCAGCAGCGCTTTCGTGTAGGGATGAACCGGCCGGCGGAACAGCAGTTCCTTCGGCGCGAGCTCCACCAGCCGGCCATAGCACATGACGGCGATGCGGTCGGCGATATAGTCTACGACGGCCAGGTTGTGCGACACGAACAGGAACGTCAGACCGAGGTCCCGCTTCAGATCCTTCAGCAGGTTCAGGATCTGCGCCTGGATCGAGACATCAAGCGCCGACACCGGCTCGTCGCAAATGATCAGATCCGGCCGCAGCGTCAGGGCGCGGGCGATGCCGATCCGCTGCCGCTGACCGCCGGAGAAGCTGTGGGGATAGCGCTGCAGATGGCGCACATCCAGCCCGACCACCCGCATCAGCTCCTGAACCATCTCGGTGCGGGCCTTGGCGTCACCGACATTATGAATTACCAGCGGTTCGGCTATGATGTCGGCCACGGTCATGCGCGGATTGAGCGAACCGAAGGGGTCCTGGAAGATAAACTGGATCTTGCGACGATAGTCGAACAGCGTTTCGCCTGACAGCGCCAGGACGTCGATCTCCCGCCCACGATTGTTGAAGCGGATCGAACCGCTATCGGGCGTCAGCGCCCGCATGATCATCTTGCTGACCGTGGTCTTGCCGCAACCGCTCTCGCCCACCAGGCCCAGGCATTCGCCGCGGCGGATGTCGAAGCTGACGCTGTCCACCGCCAGCACGTCGGCGGTCTTGCCGCTGTTGAACAAGCCCCGGTTGCGGATGCGGAAGCGCTTGCTGATGTCGCAGACAGACAGCAGCGGCCGATTGTCGGCGGCATCGGGCCAAGGCTCGCGTTGCGCCATCAGGCGGCCGCCCTCGCTCTTGATCTCGCGGATCGGCACCAGCTTCTCGCCCGGCGCCATGTTGAATCGCGGCACCGCCCGCAGCAGGGCCTGCAAATAAGGATGGCCGGGCCGCGCGAAGATATCCTGCAGCGTGCCGCTCTCCATGACCTCGCCATGATACATGACGACGACTTCCTCGGCCATGTTGGCGACCACGCCCAGATCATGGGTGATGATCAGGATGGCCATGCCCAGTTCTTTTTGCAGATCGCGCATCAGCTTCAGGATCTGCGCCTGGATGGTCACGTCCAGGGCCGTGGTCGGCTCGTCGGCGATCAACAGCGCCGGCCGGCAGATCAGCGCCATGGCGATCATCGCCCGTTGGCGCAGCCCGCCGGAAAGTTCGAAGGGAAAGGTCTTCAGCGCCCGCGCCGGATCGGGAAATCCCACCAGCCGCAGCATGTCCCGCGTCAGCTCCAGCCCTTCGGCCTTGCTCACCTTGCGATGCAGATGCAGCGCCTCGACGATCTGATCGCCGATGGTGTGGATCGGCGACAGCGACGTCATCGGCTCCTGGAAGATGATGGAGACGCTGCCGCCGCGGATGGCACGCATGGCGTCGCCGTCGCGCGGCAGTGCCGCGATGTCGATCGGCCCACCGGGCCGGCGCGGATCGTCAAGCAGGATGCGGCCGCCGGTGATCTCGCCCACATTGGGCAGGATGCCCATGATCGCCTGGCTGATCACCGATTTGCCGGAGCCGGATTTGCCCACCAGCGCCACCGTGCCGCCCTGGGGCACGCGGAACGAAACGCCGCGCACCGCGTCAAGCCGCCCGCCGGCGATGTTGAAGGAGATCTTCAGATTCTCGATTTGCAGGAGATCGCTCATGCACGGCGCTCCGTCTGCAGACTGGCGCGGGCCGCATGGCCGATGGCCGCCAGGTTGGCCCGCGTCGTGTCGTCCATTTCCAGCCGCTGGTCCCGCGCCGCCCGCGCCGCCCGGGCGACGATCTCCTCGAATCCCTCGATATTGGAATCGATGCCGATGCGCTGGCCGGGAAAATCCAGCCGCAGCGCCATCCAGCCACCGGGCTTGTTGCGGCGCAGCGCGTAGTAGCGCAGACGCAACGCTTGCAATTCCCGCCAGGCCTTCGCCCGCGCGGTATTCGATCCTTTGCCGATGCCATCCTCGGTCATTTCCAGCATCAGCATCTGCTTCTGTACCGTCTGCAACATGAACAACCCGAACAATAGGGCCAGCGCTCCAAAGATAACGACGACCGCCGTCACATTTGGTGCCAAGGCGCAAAGACCGGCGGATATGGCCAGTCCCGCAGCACCCCGCAGATAGTCCGGCAGCAGCTTTTGCGGCAAATACCGGTGAATACTCATCATAAAATCAAAATCTTGGGTGCGACTGACGCAGTCTGGCCAAAGATAGCGGTCCCGGCAAGCCAGCGGACCCCGGCCTGCCGGCTCAACCGATAGACCAGTTCCGTTAAGAAATTCCAGCAGGCGTCGTCATGCACCAGGTGATGGGTCAGGATGCCTGTGGGCTCGTCCGGATCGGCCCGCCCCTCCCGCCGGGCCGCCAGATGACCGGCGATCAGGGCGAGCGCCGCGTCCTCGCCGACAAAGCCGCGGCCATGATGCCAGTCGATGATGTCGGCATGGGTATTGACCGCCTGGCTGTCTCCGCGGGCGCGGGGGCCATAGGCCGATATGTAAGTGAGTCCGGCCCTGGGCAGACCTGACCGCACCGCTGATGCAATCCGGTTCCAGGGCGGCACCAGCACCGGCAAGAGCATGGCGGGAAAGAGCGCGCGCAGCAGATTCCGTCCCTCCACCAATTCTCCAAGAATGGCTGCCGCCGGCCGATGGGTGCCGAGCTCGGCCTTCTTCTCGCCCTCTGGCGCATGGTTGGAGTGGGCGAAGCCGTGCTGCAGGATCGAAAGCTGTGGCTGCGACGCGGCGAATTCTGCCAGTGATCGGTCCGCCTGCCGGGGGATCACCGCCAAGCATAGCGGCAGCGCCGCGCCGCCGGGAAGCCGCGCGATGCCGAGCAAGCGTTCCAATTCCGGGGTCGCCGTCACCGCATCGTCGTCGCGCCACCACAGCGTCGCGTCGCGGCCGGCCCGCGACCAATGCTCCAGCTCGATCTCGAGACCGCGCCAGGCACTCATGCAATCAGCCGTTGCCGCAGGGCCTGATGCAGGATCTCCGCCGTGGCGGCGGCGCCCTTGAGATTGAAGATGCCGTCGGGCGGGACAGGCATCGCCGCCGCCGCATCGATC
Organism: uncultured Alphaproteobacteria bacterium; assembly: GCA_963851215.1. Classification (GTDB taxonomy): domain Bacteria; phylum Pseudomonadota; class Alphaproteobacteria; order Dongiales; family Dongiaceae; genus DATKFM01. The sequence goes on along the minus strand of CAWKOG010000014.1, from coordinate 64,470 downwards.
GCTGCCGCCAAGAGCGCCGGCGTCAGATCCTCGGGTGCCACTGCCTGCACCAGGCCGCGCTCAGCCAGCAGCCTCGCGCGCAAGGGCTGCTCGCTCTCCTGCCCGTCGGCAAACGGCACCACGACGGCGCGCGCGCCGACGGCGAGAATTTCCATCAGCGTGTTGTAACCGGCCTGCGAGACCGAGACGCGGCAGGACGCGAGAAGCTGCGGAAAATCGGAGCGAAATCGCTCGATGCGCAGGTTCTCGCCGGCGCCATTCCGCAGGGCGGTGAAATCATTCTCCGCCAAGTTGGGTCCGGTGATGATGTGCCAGAGAGCGTCGCGCTGCTGCGTCAGCGGCCGCGCCGCCAGCGCAGCATTCAACAGCGGCGCTCCTACCGCGCCGCCACCGGCGGACACCAGCACCACATCCCGCCGCGCCGCGGGCGGCAAGCGCGCCGGCAAATCGCCGACGACGAACCCGGTGTAGCGGATCTTGCCGGCGATATCAGCCGCGGCGGGAAAGGTCAGGGCGAAATCGACAAAGGCGGGATCGCCATGGACCAGCACCAGGTCATAGTGCCGCTCGAGGAGATCCAGCATCTCTCGCAGCCGGTCGGGCTTGCTCTTCCGCACCAGGATGTCCCGCACCGAGCAGGCCACCAGCGGTCGCGGCCGGCGCTCGGTGGCCGTCTCGAGCAGTGGAATCAATTCCCGGCGGAATTGCCGCCGGCCAAACGGAAACATCTCGATCAGCAGCGCATCCGGCGCGAAGCCGGCGAGTTCGGATTCAAGCGCGGCCTGCCGCGCGCGCCACAGCGCATCGGTCACCGGCGCACCGCTGTCATCCACCAGGCTGCTGAATCCGGAATCGCCGGAACGGATGGCGGGGAGCTGAACCAGCTTCGCCGCGCCGATATCCAGCGATGGTACGCCTTCGCCGCCGGAAACGAACGCGACATCGAATCCGCCGCCCGCAAGAGCGCGCGCGATTGCCGCCGCGCGGCGCAGATGACCGATGCCCAGCAGATGCTGGACGTAGAGCAGAACCCGCGGCGTCATGCGGCGGCTCCCGCCGCGCTGCCGCCGGTCAGCGGCACATTCAACGCCTGCACCGACGGCTTCCCATCGGTGTCGAGCGTGAACAGTTGCAGGCAATCATAGGCCAGGCGATCCGGCGCTTTCCGCTCCATGGTCCAGCCGGTGGCCATGGCGTAGATGGCGCGGATCACGCCCTTGTGAACAACGGCAAAGTGGTTGCCGCCGTCCGGTCCTATCGATGCCAGCCAGGGCCGCAGCCGCTGCTGCACATCCCGCGGGCTTTCGCCGCCGGGCGGGCGCAGATCCAGGCCCTGGGCTTCCCACTGGGCCATCTGTTCGCCATGGCGCTGGCGCAGGTGATCGAGCGCTTCGCCTTCCCATTCGCCATAAGACATTTCCATCAGCCGCAACTCGACGGCGATGTCAGGTCTTTCCGGCAAGGCTTCGCCCAACAGTTCGGCCGTCTCCCGCGCCCGGCGCAGCGGACTGCACCACCAGCCGAAGCCGGCAATCTCCGGCGGCAAGCGCCAGCCGATCACGCGGGCGCGCCCTTCGGCGCTGAGCGGCAGATCGGTATGGCCCTGCAGCCGGTGCTGGCTGTTCCACACCGTCGGCCCGTGACGCAGGAGAGCGAGCGTGGTCATGCTTGGCGCAACGTTTCGGCCTTGCGGCGGCGGCGGGCGACCACATCGCGCAGCGTGCTGTCCAATGTGGCGGCGGCGCTGGCCACGTCATGCCGACCGGCGACGATCTCCAGCGCGCGATCGCCCATGGTACGGCGCCGCGCCGCATCCCGCAGCAATCCATGCAGCGCGGCGGCAAAGGCGTCGATGTCTCCCGGCGAAGTCAGCAAGCCGGTCACGTCGTGGGTGACGATCGATGGCACGCCGCCGGACGCGCCGGCGATGACCGGCAGCCCCGCTGCCTGCGCTTCCAGCAGACTCATGCCATAGGCCTCGTTGATCGCCGGCCAGACGAAGAGATCGGCGGCGCCATAGAAATCCGGCAGCTCTTCCGGCAACCGGGCGCCGGCGAAGCGCACGCGGTCTCGCGCCAGCGGTCCGAATATTTCCTCGACCTTCTTGCGCGCCGACCCATCGCCGACGACGAGCAATTGCCAGGGCTGATCGGTCAATTGCTGCAGCGCGTGGCCCAGCACGCGATAGGACGAGTACTTGTCGCCCTCGCGCATCATCGCCACGGTCAGCAGCCAGGGCCGGTCGGCTGACATGCCGAACCGGCGCGCGAACTCGGCCCGGATCGCGTCGCGCCGCATGCCGGCCGCAGCGAAGTCGGCGCCGTCGAGAAACGGCTTCAACGGCGCCAGCAGCGCGCCGGGTGCCACCACCGGCTTCAGGCATTCCGCATCAGCGGGATTGAGCGAGAAGATGGCGTCGGCCTTGGCGATGGCGTCCTGCGCGGCGCCGTGGAACTTCGCCCAACTGCCGCCGGCGCGCTTGGGCGCATGGGACGCCTCAGCAACCAGATAGGGAATATCCAGGGCGGCGCTGATCCGCGGCCCGAGGAAGTCCGGCGCCTTGTAGTAGAGGTGATAGGTGAACCAGGCCTCTGGCCGCCGATCGGCCGGTGCCGCGCGGTACTGAGTCACCAGCCGGTCAGCGGTATGCAGGCCGATGCGCGCCAGCGAATCCTGCCGCGCTCCATCGCCCTGGCCTTCCCAGCTGCGGAAACGGCTGGTCAGGGTCACCTGATGATTGGCGCGCGCCAGCGCCGCCATCAATAGCCTGGCCATGCGCCGGTCGCCCGACGGCACGGGATGGGTGGGCGGCTTCAACGGGGCGTAGAAGGCAATGCGCATTTCGGCTCCGCGGCCGCCTGGCTGTTTTCTGGCAATCTAAGTCCCGGCCTTCTGGGAAAGCCGCCGTCCCGGAGCGAAGCGATCCAGCAACAGATCGATGCCCTTTTCCATGTCGAACTGCGCCTGGATACGGCGGTATCCCGCCTCCCCCAGGCGCTGGCGCAGCGCCGGCTGCCGGATCAGGGTCTCCAAACCCCGCGCCAGGGCGCCGCTGTCGCCTGCCTCTACCAACATGCCGGTCGCGCCATCGTCAATCAATTCCGGTATGCCGGATGTGCGTGTGGCCAGAACGGCAACCCCCTGACTTTGCGCTTCCATCAGCACATTGGGCAGCCCGTCCCGGTCGCCGTCATCCGCGATCCGGCTGGCCAGCACGAACAGGTCGGCCTGCCGGTAGAGGTCCAGCACCTGCTCCTGGGGTTGGGCGCCGCGCCATTCGATCCGATCGCTCAAGCCGAGCTGTCCGGCCCGCTGCTTCAGTTCCGGCAGCAGCGGCCCGCCGCCGATATGGACGAACCGCCAGGCAAGTCCCGGCGGCAACGCCGCCAGCGCGGCGAGCAGGTCGCCATAGCCCTTCTTGGGCACGGCGCGGCCAACGGAGACGATGATCGCCGGCGTCCCGCTGTCGCTGCCATCGGTTGCCGGCCCGGTTACCGCGCCGCGGGCGAACCGGTGCAGATCCAGACCGTGATAGACCAGGGTCACGGCCTTCCCCGGCGGCGCTAGCGCCTGCAGGTGATCGCGCCCCGCCGCGGTGCAGGTCACCGCCCAGGCGGCATCAGCCAGCTTTTCCCGCTTCTCCCAGTCCGGCGTGGTCCAGATGTCCTTTGCATGGGCGGAACAGCTCCAGGGCAGCCCGGTCAGCAGCGCCGCATAACGGGTCACCGAAGCCGGCGTATGCAGGAAATGGGCGTGCAGATGGCCCACATCCCCGGGCAGTTCCGCCGCCAGCACCAGCGCCTGGCCGAAGCGGCGGCCGCGGTTCGGCGTGCGATCGCGCCTGCCAGTCCTTCACCCAGGCCCGCCGCGCCTCGCGATAGCGCGGCCAGCGCCGTACCCGCCACCAGGCGCGTAACACCCGCAAAGGCTCCTGATAGAGATACTCCGGCAGATAGGACACCGGCGCCTTGATCTCCCTGTTCACCGGATGCACCGCCTTGTCCGTCGGCCGCCGCATCGATGCCAGGCGCAGGTTCAGCCCGCGCTGCTCCAGCGCCTGGATCTCCTGGGCAATAAAGGTCTCCGACAGGCGCGGATAGCCCTTGAGGATGATGAGGATCGTCCGCTGCAAAGTCATGCTCAGGAGATACAAGCGCGCGGGCGGCGGCGAAAGCCCCGCGCCGTCAACCAGTCCCGGAGACTAGCGCGTGCGGCGCGAGGCCACGCGCAGCGCATCCTGCCGGCCGCGCACCAGCAGCTGGTCGGCCAGCCGGTTGATATTGATATCGCCGTCCAGCAAGCCGGGCACCACCACATGGGACGGCAATTGCTGCTGCGGCAGCTGCCGCAGCGCCGTCGCCATGGTGTAGGGGTCGCGCTGCTTGTCATCCAGCAGCATGCTCACCAGCCCCAGCTCCTGCGCCCGGGCGGCGCGGATGTACTGTTCCATGCGCGGCGCCGTGCGCGGCACGATGATCGCCCGCTTGTCGAAGGACAGGATCTCGCAGAACGTATTGTAACCGCCCATCGCCACCACGCCGATGGCGCGCGCCATCAGCGCCTCCATCTGCGCTTCGAAGGTGATGCCCTCGACATTTTTCAGCTTAGCGGCGCGGGCCAGGAATTCCGTCTGCCGCTCCGACTGCATGAACGGCCCCAGCACCAGCAGCGCCGGATAGGGCAGCTGGGAGTCGCTTTCATAGGCGCGCAGCACCCAGTCGATGATCGCCTCGCCATCGCCGCCGCCGCCGACCGTGACCAGGATGAAAGGCTCGGTGATCTTCTGCAGCGGCGTCGGCGGCATGCCCTTCTGCGGCAGGCTGCGGCCGAGATAGCCGGTATAGGTCATCTTCTGCCGCACCGATTTCGGCAGCTCCACCCCCTCCAGGGGATCGCAGATCTGCGGCAGGCCATAGACCCAGATGTCGTCATAGAGGTCGCGCACCGCCGGGATGACGTTCTTGCGCTTCCATTCCGGCGCCAGCAGGCCCGGCTCGTCCATGACGTCGCGCAGGCCGAGCACCAGCGGCACGCCGCGCTCCTTCAGCATCTTCAGGGTGTCCTGCACCTCGCCGCGCAGGCCCAGCGGCTCCTTGTCGACGATGAAGATATCGGGGTCGAACATCTTCGCGGTGTGCTGGATGATCGAGGCGCGCATCGCCAGCGTCTCCTCGATATCGATCAGCAGGCTCAAGGAGGTATAGTCGCCGTTACGCAGCTTGATGACGCCGGGGACGCGGACGAAATCCACCCGGGCGCGGAAATCGAAGCTGCCGATGATCGGCGAGCCCGTGAGAATGAGGACCGAGAGTTCCTTGTTATGCTCGACCAGCGCATGGGCGATGGCGCGGCAGCGCCGCAGATGCCCCAAGCCGAAGGTGTCGTGACTATAGATGAGTATCCGCGCGTTACTACGCGTGCTCGGTCGGCGAACGCCCATAAGGCCTCGGCCCCCTCTATGATTTTTGAACTCCCCTGGCGCAAACTATGCCATAGGGCAAATAGCGCCGGGAAGTGAAGTTTCGACGATCCTGAATGGGCATTCAGTCATCCCTAAACCTCCCGGGGGCTTACCCCGGCGGCTGGCCTGGGTTATGGTGCCACAGGATTGTTGGCCGGGGGCAGGTCGCGGAACCCGGCGCCAGGCCAAGCACTGATTGATGGAATCCAATCTTTTCAAATACATATGGCGCCATAGCTGGCGCGAACAGCTGGTGATCCTGGCGGTCGTCGTCGTTTCCCAGGTGTTCTATTTCCTGTCCCTGGACCTGCCGAAGACCATCGTCAACAGCCCGATCCAGGGCCAGGGGTTCGAGACGCCGGGGGCCACCGCCCGGTACTTCCCCATCTCCATCGACCTGCCGGCCTTCCTGGCACCCGATCCGGCCAACCCCACGGTCACGATATTTGAAGGCTTCGAGTTCGAGCGCACCCCCTACCTGGTGGCGCTCAGCCTGACCTTTCTCGTGCTGGTGCTGATCAACGGCTTCTTCAAGCTGCAGATCAACACCATGAAGGGCCGCATGGGCGAGCGCATGCTGCGCCGCCTGCGCTATGAGCTGTTCGACCGGGTGCTGCGCTTCCCGATTCCCTACTTCCGCAAGGTGAAGCAGGCGGAAGTCGCCACCATGATCAAGGACGAGGTGGAGCCCTTGGGCGGCTTCATCGGCGACGCCTTCGTGCAGCCGGCCTTCCTGGGCGGCCAGGCGCTGACCGCCCTGGCCTTCATCCTGACCCAGAGCATCTGGCTGGGCGCCGTCACCGTCGGCGTGCTGGCGGTGCAGTTGGCGCTCATCCCGCCGCTGCGGCGGCCGGTGCTGCGTCTGGGCCGGGAACGGCAGATCACGGCGCGCCGTCTCGCCGGCCGCATCGCCGAGGCCGTCGACGGCGCCGCCACCATCCATAGCCACGACACGTCGAACTACGAACGGGCCGACATCGTCGCGCGGCTATCGGACATCTTCTTCATCCGCTTCAGGCTGTATCAGCTGAAGTTCGCCGTGAAGTTCCTGAATAATCTGCTGGCGCAGATGACGCCGTTCCTTTTCTACCTCGTGGGCGGCATCCTGGCGATCTCGGGCCACCTGGATGTGGGCGGCCTGGTCGCTGTCATTGCCGCTTACAAGGACCTGCCCGGCCCGGTGAAGGAACTCTTGGACTGGTACCAGCAGCTCCAGGACGTGCAGATCAAGTATGAGCAGGTGGTGGAGCAGTTCCATCCCACGGGCATGCTCGATCCCGCCAAGCAGGCGCTGGATGGCGAGGCCGGTCCGCCGCTCAGCGGCAACCTGGTGGCGACCAACCTGACGCTGATCGACGACAGCGACCGCAAGCTGCTGGATGGCGCCGCTTTCGACATCCCCGTGACCCAACATGTGGCCGTGATCGGCGAGGGCGGCGACGCGCTCTGGTCGGTGCTGGCCAACCTGATTCAGCCCTCCGGCGGCACCCTGACGATCGGCGACCTGGACCTGACCGAACTGCCGGAAGCGGTGATCGGCGGCCGCATGGCGGCGGTGGGCTCCGAGCCGTTCCTGTTCCCGATGAGCGTGCGCGACAACATCCTCTACGGCCTGCGCCACCGGCCCTTGCGGCCGGTGGAGCTCGATGCCGCGGCCAAGCGCAAGCACGACCTGACGCAACTCGAATCCAAGCGCGCCGGCAACCCGCTGCTGGATATCGGCGCCGATTGGACCGACTACGCCGCCGCCGGCGCCGAAGGCCCGCAGGACATCACCGACCGGCTGATCGAGACGCTGCAGATGGTGGATCTGGAGGATGACGGCTATCAACTCGGCCTGCGCGGCGCCATCGATCCCAACGCCCGGCCCGATCTTGCCGAACGCATGCTGAAAGCGCGGGACGAATTCCGCAACCGTATGAGCGATCCGGCGCTGGCGGCCCTGGTCGAGCCGTTCGACCGCAGCCGCTACAACAAGAACCTGTCGATCGCCGAGAACCTGCTGTTCGGCGCGCCCACGGGCGACGCCTTCCGCGCCGGGCAGATCACCGACAACGCCTATGTGCGGCAGATCCTGGAAAGCCAGGACCTGATGCGGCCCTTGGCCCAGGTCGGCCGGCAGATTGCCGAGACCATGGTGGAACTGTTCGCCGATCTGCCGGCGGGCCATCCCTTCTTCGAGCAGTTCAGCTTCATCGACGCTGACGATCTGCCGGAGTTCCGCAATCTATTGGCGCGCATCGGCAAGGACGGCGCCGCCATGAACGCCGCGGACACCGCGAAGCTGATGGCGGTTTCCATGCCGTACATCGATGCGCGCCATCGTCTCGGTCTGATCGATGACGCGCTGGAGGAAAAGATACTGAAAGCGCGCGAAGCCTTCGCCGAAAATCTGCCCGCGCATCTGGTGGGCGCCGTGGATTTCTACGAAGAGGACCGCTACATCGCCGCCGCGACCTTGCAGGACAATATCCTGTTCGGCCGCCTCGTCTACGGCCAGGCCCAGGCGGCGGAGCGCGTGCTCAAGGTGATCAACGACGTGCTTGGCGTTCTCGGCCTGCGGCGCGACGTGGTCGAAGTCGGGCTGGACTTCCCCGTGGGCATCGGCGGCAAGCGGCTGTCGGCGGCGCAGCGGCAAAAGCTGGATCTGGCGCGGGCGCTGGTGAAGCGGCCGGACCTGCTGCTGCTCAATCAATCCACGTCGCTGCTGGATTCCGCGGCCCAGGCCAAGGTGATGAGCAACATCCTCAAGAGCCGCGCCGGCCGCGGCGTGATCTGGGTGCTATCCCATGCCGAACATGCCCGCCAATTCGAGCGCGTCCTCGTGCTGAAGGCCGGGCGTGTCGTCGCGCAGGGCGCACCCAGCGAGCTGGATAAGCCGGGCAGCATCCTGCATCAGCAGGCGGCGGCGCAGTGAAAGAAAGGAGAAGGCGATGAGCATCAACGACGATGTCGAGCTGTTACGCCGCATTCCCATGTTCGCCAAGGTGGAGCCGGCCAAGCTCAAGCTTCTTGCCTTCACCAGCGAGCGCGTCACCTACAGCGAAGGGCAGGACCTGTTCCGCCAGGGCGACAATTCCGACGCCGCCTACATCATCGTCGACGGCACCGCCGACGTGGTGGTGGATTCGCCGAAGGGACCGCTGACGGTGGCGCAGTTGGGCAAGAACGAATTCGTCGGCGATATCGGCATCCTCTGCGACGTGCCGCGCACCGCCACCGTGCGCGCCGTGACTCAGTTGACCGCGCTCAAGATCACCAAGGAGTTGTTCTTCCGCATGGTCACCGACTTTCCGGCCATGGGCGTGGAAGTGATGCGCGTGCTGGCCCATCGCCTTGAGCTGACGACGGTGCAGTTGCGCGAGGCAAAGTCCCGAGTCAATTGACGATCCCATACACGAACACAGCAGCCAGGAGATCATGAGCCGCCTCGACAGCTTCATCCGCCGCCTGAAAGCGCAACGCGCGGCGCTCAGCTATGCCTTCGGACTCATCGATGGCGTGCCCGGACCCGTGGTCGAGCTCGGCCTTGGCAACGGCCGCTCCTACGATCATCTGCGGGAGAACATCAAGAACCGGCGCATTTTCGTCTTCGAACGGAAAGTCGGCGCCCATCCCGACTGCATTCCGCCCGAAGAGGATCTGATCCTGGGCGAGGTGATCGAAAATCTGCCGCGCGCGGTTCAGCTTGTCGGCCAGCCCGCAGCACTCCTGCACAGCGATCTCGGCTCCGGCGACAAGCCGGCGACGAAGAGGCTCTATGAGCAGATCGCCCCGGGTCTGCGCGCGGCGCTGGCGAAAGGCGGTATTCTCGTCAGCGATCAGCCGGTGGAAACCGCCGGGCTGCAAGCCCTGACGGTGCCCGACATGGTGCCCAACCGCTACTTCGTCTACCGCGCGATTTAGAGAGCCACCTCTCAGTCGCAATCACCTGTTTTTCTTTCCCCGCGAAAGCGGGGACCCAGGGCGGCAGAGCGCCCTGCTTCTCCTGGACCCCTGCTTTCGCAGGGGAAGAAATCTGACAAGCTATCCGCCCCTACGCGAAATCCACGATCACCGGCACATGATCAGACGGCGTGGTCCAGCCGCGGGCTTCGCGCAGGATCTGTGCGGATTTCAGATCGGACGCCACCGACGGCGTTACCCACACGTGATCCAGCCTGCGGCCGCGGTCCGATGCGGCCCAATCCGCCGCGCGGTAACTCCACCAGCTATAGATCCGTTCCGTCGGCGGCACGAAATGCCTGACCGCATCCACCCAGCCACCGGTCTTCTGCACGGCGGTCAGGCCCTCGGTCTCCACCGGCGTGTGGCTCACCACATCCAGCAGCTGCTTGTGCGACCAGACATCGTTCTCCAAAGGCGCGATGTTGAGGTCGCCCACCATGATGCCCTTGCGCCGCCGCCGCTTCATTTCGGCCGACCAGGATTTCATTTCCTCGATGAAGCGCAGCTTGTGGGCAAACTTGTCGTTCTTCTTGGGATCGGGAATGTCGCCGCCGGCCGGCACATAGAAATTGTGCAGCTCGACTCCGTTGGGCAGCAGCACCGCCGCATGCCGCCGGTCTTCCTTGCCGCACCAGGATAAGAGCTGCGGCTTGCGCAGCGGCAGGCGGGAAAAGATCGCCACGCCGTTATACGATTTCTGGCCATGGATGACGTGATGGACATAGCCCAACGCCGCGATGCCGTCGCGCGGGAAGTCATCGTCGACGACCTTGGTCTCCTGCAGGCAGATCACATCGGGACGCAGCGTCTCCGACAGCCGCTTCAGATTCTCCAAACGCAGGCGAACCGAATTCACATTCCAGGTGACGAGACGCATCGGCGGATTCTTCTTCGATTGGGAATCGCTCAAGGGCAGGGCCGACACGTTAGGCGATTCGCCGCGGCCCTCACAATGAGTCGAAGCACTGCCGGGCAAAGTGATCAAATGCGAATCGAATGCGCGGGGGTTCCTGAAACGGCGAGCGCCCGGTCAGGGGGGGACCGGGCGCTCTCAGTTCCTCTCGGAGTCCGCGATGGTAGGGGAAGCCACCCCGGACGATCGCGGCCGTTGCGGTCACGACCACTGTGTAAGAGTAAGAATGGCACCGAAGGGCTGAATTTTCAATGTTTGCTCGGTAGATTCAGACATGCGCCCCACGCATGACACGGCAGGGGGTCATGCGAAATTTGCCGGGGGAAATATCAGGCCGCCTGGAAGGCCCGATGCCCCTGCTTGGCCCGGGCATGAGCCTGCGCCGCCCTGCCGAAGGCCTGGAACAGCGCCAGGGAGACCGGGTTCTCAACCGCCCGAAACTCCGGATGCCATTGAACTCCCAGGGCAAAATTGCGTGCGGCGGTCACCCGGACGGCTTCGACGGTGCCGTCGGGGGCGGTTCCCTCGGCGGTCAAACCGGGCGCCAGCCGGTCGATTCCCTGCCAGTGGAGAGAGTTTACCTGGATTTCGGTGCTGCCCAAAATCTGGGCAAACTGGCCGTCTGATGTCAGTTTGACGGGATGCCGGGGGCCATAACGTTCTTCATATGTACCTTTTGGCGCCCGGTGATCGGTTCTGCCCACGACATTGTGAACTTGGGTATGGAGGGTGCCGCCCAGGGCCACGTTCAGCTCCTGGAAGCCGCGGCAGATGCAGAACAAAGGGAGATCGGCCTCCAACGCCGCCTTGATCAACGGCAGCGTGGTGGCATCACGGGCCGGATCCTGGGGGCTGTCGGGCCGGTCGGGCGCGCCGCCATAGTGATGAACAGCGACATTGGACGGGCTGCCGGTCATCATCAGGCCGTCGAGCTTGCCCACCAACTCTTTGAAATTCCATTGGCTTCCCAGAGCCGGCAGCAACAGCGGCAGGCCTCCGGCCGCATCGGTTACGGCGGCGATGTATTTCTCACCGACGATATGAAAGGGCTGGTCGTCCATCTGCCGGATGCAGACGGGGATGCCGATAACAGGTGCCTTCGCCTCGAGTTGCATGTCGCCTCACGTCCCGTTCCCGCCAAGATGGCATCGGCCGTTAGGGGCTGCAAGACCGCCGCGGGCGGGGATTTCATCCTGCCAGCAAAGCGTTAAGCGATGACAAGGCGTCGTTATTTATCGCCTTCGTTGGTGAACACCCGCGGCGTGGCGAACAGGCTGGCCGGCAACTGCAGGCCCGTCTCCACATTGATCAGGCCGACGCGCACCTGGTTGGCATCCGCGTCGGTGACGATCCACTGCGTCAGCATGATCGGATCGTCGAGAAAGATCAGCTCCACCGTGCCGTTATCCGGCTCGTCGTTCTCGTACATGGTGACGCTGAGCAGTCCGGGCCGGCGGTCCACCTTGGTGACGGTGATGTTTTCGCCGATCTCGATGGGATCGCGCAGCAGGAACCAGGCGGTGGATTGCTTCAGCGGCATCTGGCTGAGCTCGCCCAGCTTGCGGTCCACCTGGCTGATCAGCACGCCGTCGGCGATGATCAGGATCGGGTTGGGGGGATCGTACTCCACGCGCATGCGCCCGGGCCGGCGCAGATAGATGCGGCCGGTCGAGATGGAGTTGTTCGGATCCTGCTGCTGAAAGCTCGCCTGCAGCGTGCCGATATTGTTGATATAGGATTCGACGCGCTTGACGTCGGCGAGATCCTGTTCGGTCAGTTCCGCGCGCGCCGCACCAGCGCCGAGCACGGACAGCAGCGGCAGCAGGGCCAGTCCCGCGCTGGCGCGAAGGATGCGCCGCCGCGGCAGCAATATGGGTTTCGTCAGGTCAGCGGTCATTTCTCTATTCATCCCTATCGATGTTCCTCGCCAGGACTTCCCTCTTGCCGACCCTGTTCGCCGTACTCACCACGCCTTCTTTTTCCATGCGCTCGATGATGCGGGCGGCGCGGTTATAGCCGATCTGCAGATAGCGTTGCACGAAGCTTGTGGACGCCTTGCCTTCCCTGCAGACCAGCGCGACAGCCTGATCGTAGAGGCCGTCGTCTGAACCCTCGCTGAACGTTCCCGCCTCCGGCGGCATCTCCTCTTCGTCGTCGCGGGTGACGTCTTCAATATAGGTAGGCGTCCCCTGGTCTTTAAGGAAGCGGACGACAGATTCGACTTCGCGATCGGTCACCAGCGGCCCATGGACGCGGGTGATGCGGCCGCCATGGGCCATATAGAGCATGTCGCCCTGGCCCAGGAGCTGCTCCGCCCCGGTTTCGCCCAAAATCGTTCTGCTATCGATCTTCGACGTCACATGGAAACTGACCCGCGACGGGAAGTTCGCCTTGATCGTGCCGGTGATGACGTCGACCGACGGCCGCTGGGTCGCCATGATGATGTGGATGCCGGCGGCGCGGGCCATCTGCGCCAAGCGCTGGATCGCCGCCTCGATATCCTTGCCGGCCACCAGCATCAAATCCGCCATCTCGTCCACCACCACGACGATGAACGGCAAGGCATCGAGACTCATATTCTCTTCTTCATAGACCGGCGCGCCGCTGTCGGGATCGAAACCCGTCTGCACCTTGCGGGTCAGCACCTCGCCGCTCTCGCGCGCCTGCGCCACGCGCATGTTATAGCCCTCGATATTGCGCACGCCGACTTTCGACATCAGGCGATAGCGCTGCTCCATTTCCCGCACCGTCCATTTCAGCGCCACGATCGCCTTGCGCGGATCGGTGACCACCGGCGACAGCAGGTGGGGAATGCCGTCATAGACCGAAAGTTCCAGCATCTTCGGATCGATCATGATGAACTTGCACTGATCGGGCGACAGCCGGTAGATCAGCGACAGGATCATGGTGTTGATGGCCACCGACTTGCCCGAGCCGGTGGTGCCGGCGATGAGCAGATGGGGCATGCGCGCGAGATCGACCGTGACCGGCGCGCCGCTGATGTCCTTGCCCAGGATCAGCGCCAGCTTCGCCGAGGTGCGCTCGAACTCCGCCGCTTCGAGCAGCTCGCGCAGGACCACGGTCTCGCGCAACCGGTTCGGCAGCTCGATGCCGATGACGCTGCGGCCGGGCACCACGGCGATGCGCACGGACACGGCACTCATGCTGCGCGCCACATCGTCGGCCAGGCCGACGACGCGGCTGGTCTTGGTGCCGGGCGCGGGCTCCAGCTCGTACAGCGTGACCACTGGCCCGGGCCGCACCTGCTGCACCTCTCCCTTGACGCCGAAATCGTCCAGCACGGTTTCCAGCAGGCGCGCGTTCTTCTGCAGGGAGTTGTCGTTGATGCGCTGCTGCCCGTTGCTGACCGGCGCTTTGTGCAGCAGGTCGAGCGACGGCAGCGCATAGCGCTCGTTCGGCGTGAGATCCAGCAGACCCTGTTTGTCCGCAGCCCTGCGCGGCTTCGCCTTTGCCGGCTTGGTCACCACGGGTGCCGCGCGACGCTCGGCATTGCGCGGCGGCGGCGCGGCGATCTCCACCTCCTCATCGTCATCGATGTCGTTGGTCAGCCGCGGCTCGCGATGCCCGGCGCGCTGCTCCCTGCTGCGCTCGGCGCGGCGCTGGCCCGCTTCCCCGCTGTCGCGATTGCGGAAATGGAGCTTCGCGAGAAGCCATTGGATCACGCTGCCGGAAGCGCCGACGCCCCGATGCACCTGGCGGCCGAACAGCACGTAGGACAGCAGCGGCAATCCCAGGGAGAAGAACAGCAGCAGCGCCGCCAGCGTCAGCGCGATCAGCGCGACGATCGCCGCCGCCAGGCCCGTGCTGCCGGTCAGGAATCCCAGCATCATGTCGCCGGTGGCGCCGCCCATGCCGCTGACCAGCGGCCAGCCGCTCAGATGGGGCAGCGCCGCCAGGGTCACCGCCAGCATCAGTACCGCCAGCGGCAGCAACGCCAGCCGCAGCCAGGTATGGCCGCGCCAATTGTCCCGCACCGCCTGCCAGCCCCAGGCGATCAGCACGACGCCGATCGCCAGGCCCGCCAAGCCGACGCTCTGCAGCACGAAGTCGCCGGTGATGGCGCCCCACTTGCCCAGCAGATTCCGCACCGGCTCGTCGCTCGCCTTGTTCAGCGAGGGATCGGCAGGATTGAAGGTGACGACGGCGAGGCAATAGGCGAGCCCGCCGGCCATCAGCAGAACGCCCAGCACCTCCGCCAGGCGCCGCTTGATGAATTCCTTCGCCGCCGGCGGCAGCAGGCGCGTCTTGCCGGAGAAGGAAATGATGTCGCTCATGGTCATGCTCCCACCCTCGCTTGCGGGCTGGATGAAATTCGCTCGCCGGCATCGGCCAGCGGCATCAGCACATCGGCCAGGCGCTGCAGCGCCGCCGCCGTGGTCGCGGGTTCATGCACCAGCGCCACCCGGATGTAGCGCTGGCCGGGATTCTTGCCGCTGCCATCGGCACGGGCCATATAGGCGCCGGGCAGCACGCGCAAGGCCGCCTGCGACCATAGCAGCTTTGCCGCCTCTTCGCCGTCGCCGACATCGAGCCATAAGAAAAATCCACCGGCCGGCCGGGGTGCGCCGAAGCGCTGGCCCAGGATGCGCTCGGCGGCGTCGAAATTGGCGCGGTAGCGGGCGCGGCCCGCTTCCACATGGGCCTCGTCGCGCCACAGCGCCGTGGACGCGGCGATGATCGGTCCCGGCACGGCGACGCCGCCGTAATTGATCAGCTGGGTCATGCGCTGGATCTGCTTGGCATCGCCGCAGATGAATCCGCTGCGCAGGCCCGGCGCGCCGGACCGCTTCGACAGGGAATGGAACACCACCAGATGGTCGAGCTCGCCGCCCAGCAGCGCCGCCGCCTCGAGGCTTCCGGCCGGCGCCACATCGCCATAGATCTCGCCATAGCATTCGTCGAAGGCGACGATGAAGTTGTGACGCCGCGCCGCCGCGATCCAGGCCTTCAGCAGATCCACCGACGCCACCGAACCCTGGGGATTCGCCGGCGAGCAGACATAGGCGAGCGCGGTGCGCGCCAGCACATCATCAGGCACATCCTGCGGCCGCGGCTGGAATCCATTGGCGATCGTCGACGACAGGAACACCGGCTCGCCGCCGGCCATCGCCGCTGCCCCGGCATAGACGTGATAGAACGGATTGGGCATCAGCACCGCCGGCCGCTTGCCCCCGGCGGGTTCCGGCACAGCCGACAAGGCAATCATGAACAGCGCCTCGCGGGTACCGGCCACCGGCAGGATATTCCGGTCGGGATCGATCATGGTTGACGGCAGCCGGTAGCGGCGGTTCAGCCAGTCCCGCACCGCGGACCGGAATTCCGCTGTCCCGGGCGCCAAGGGATATTTACCCCATTCGCCCGAGGCCCGATCCAGCTCGGCCATGACCATCGGCGGCGGCGTCTGCTGGGGTTCGCCAACCGACAGCAGCACCGGATCCAGCCCGGCCGGCGGTTTCAGGCCGCTCAAAAGGCCGTTCAGCCGGGTGAACGGGTGGAAGCTGGTCAATGCCTCGAGCCGGTCTGCCGCCATTCCTACCGATCGCCCACGCCGTTCCGCGCGCAGCGCCCAATTTCTAAAGGAAAACTCGCGAGAATCCCTGGAACCGATTGTACCGGCGGGTGAATCCCGGGACAAGCTTTCCCGTGCGCGAAATGTTCCCGGCCAACGGGGGTCTTCCAGGTCCGGAATCGCAACTGCAGCTCCGATTCGACCCCTCGCCGGCCCTGCGGCTTTGCCGCCCTGGACATTGCGGGACCGGCGGCGGAAAGTCGGAGCGGGCGGGTCCGGAGCCGACAAATGACGGAAAATCAACCGGTTGACGTGGCGATTGCCGGCGGCGGGCTGGTCGGCCTGACCCTGGGCATCGCCCTCGCCGACGCCGGATTGGACGTCGCGGTCATCGACGCCGAAACCCCCGATCATATGACCGGCGACGCCTATGACGGCCGCAGCTCCGCCATCGCCTTTGGCTCGCAGCAGGCGCTGGCGGGCATCGGCGTCTGGCGTCATCTGAAGGATGCCGCCGAGCCGATTCTCCATATCCGGGTGTCCGATGGCGACGGCGCCGGCGGGGTCAGCCGCCTCTTTCTCCATTACGATCATCGCCTGCTGGCTGATCGGCGCGGTCCGCCGCCGCCCCTGGGCTTCATCGTCGAGAACCGGGAAATCCGCCGTGCCTTGCTGGCCCGCGCAAAGGAGCTGCCGCGGCTGCGCCACCTGGCGCCGGAGCGGGTTGCCGGAACCGAACGAGGCTTGGGCAATGCAACCCTGCAACTCGCCGATGGCCGCACCATCGCCGCCAAGCTGCTGGTCGCCGCCGACGGCCGCACGTCGCCGCTGCGTACCGAAGCCGGCATCAACGTCACGCAATGGAACTATGCGCAGACCGGCATCGTCTGCACCGTGCATCACGAGTTGCCCCATGAAGGCGTGGCCCATGAGCATTTCCTGCCGGCCGGTCCTTTCGCCATGCTGCCGATGGTGCCGCTGGATGGGCAGAACCGTTCCTCCATCGTCTGGACCGAACGCAATGAAATCGCCGGTGCGATGCTGGCGCTCGATGACGAAACCTTCGGCCTGGAGATGGAGCGCCGCTTCGGCCTCAGCCTCGGCCGCCTCAAGCCGGCGAGCCGCCGCTTCGGCTATTCGCTGTCCCTGTCCCATGCCGAGCGCTACGTGGATCACCGGCTGGCGCTGGTTGGCGACGCAGCGCACGCGATCCATCCCATTGCCGGCCAGGGCCTCAATCTCGGCCTGCGCGATGTGGCGGCGCTGGCGGAATGCATCGTCGACGCCCAGCGCCTCGGCCTCGATCCCGGCCAGTCCACGGCGCTGGAGCGCTATGAGCGCTGGCGGCGTTTCGACACCATGGCCCTGATCGCCGTTACCGACAGTCTCAACCGCCTGTTCTCCACCGACCTGGCGCCGGTGCGCTTGGTCCGCGATCTCGGCCTCGCCGCCGTCAATCAGATCGCGCCGCTGAAGCGCCTGTTCATGCGCCATGCCATGGGCGTGGTCGGCGACTTGCCGCGCCTGGTGCGCGGCGAACCGCTGGAGATTCCGCCCGTCCCGCCTATAATACGCGGCGGATTTCTTCCGCCGGGCCTGCAACTTCCTGATATCTGCGCCGTAGGAATGTTTGCGGCAAATCAAAGCAGCCGCGATAGTGTTTACGAGAAACAAGCAAGGCAGATCATGAAAGACGGGCTCACAGGATTTCTTGCGGTTGTGCTGATCATGGGCGCCTTGGCGTCGCCGGCCATTGCCGCTTGCAACGCGGCGCCGGGTCCCGCCGTCGACTGGACGAAATGCGACAAGACCAAGTTGGATTTCAGCGGCGTCGATCTCACGAGCGCCGTCATGAAGAGTGCCGATCTCAGCCGCAGCGATTTTGCCGATGCCAATCTCAGCGGCGCCAATCTTACGGAAGCCACGTTCGCAAAAGCACGGCTGGCGGGTGCAAAAGTCGTGGGCGCCGATCTGACGAAGGCGATGTTCGATCGCGCCAACCTCAAGGGCGCCGATTTCTCCAACTCGGTGATGGTGAAAACCGAAATGCATCGAGCCGACCTCTCGGGCGCCCGCTTCGCCGGGGCCAATCTGGACAAGGCGGAGTTCGGGCGCGCGATCCTGGGCGGGGCCGATTTCAACGGCGCCAATTTGCACGCCGCCTATCTGGCTCGCGCCGACGCCAGGGGCGCGAATTTTGCGGCTGCGGATCTCAGCGATACCGATTTCTACCGTGCCGATCTGCGCGGCGCCGATCTTTCGCAAGCGCTCCGGCTCGAGCAAGAACAGCTCGACGCCACCTGCGGCGATGAGACGACGAAACTGCCCGCCGGCCTGACCCCGCCGCCGGAATGGCCCTGCGCCAGCGCCGAAGAGGAGTGACGGCCGGGCATGTGGGCGTGAATCGGCGGGATTTCGCGGCCCTCTTGCGCGGGCGAATTTGATGCTATGCTCGGTGCGCCGTCCTGTGTCCCGCCGAGCATCAACAGCCTCAAAGCCCGCCCCATGATCACACCGAAGCCGCCCGCCTTCGATCCCGCCGATGTGGCGGAGAGCAACGCCACCGGCTACCCGGAGCCTTATCGCGCCGCGGCGGCCAAGCGATTCAACCGCCGCCTTGGCGCACATGCCGGCCTGAAGAATTTCGGCGTCAACATCACGCGCATCGTGCCGGGCGGGCAGTCCTCCTACCGTCATGCCCACAGCACCCAGGACGAGTTCGTCTATGTGCTGTCGGGCGAAACCGTGTTGGAAACAAACGGCGGCGCGCAGACCCTTGGCGCGGGCATGTGCGCCGGATTTCCCGCGGGCACCGGCGATGCGCACCGCTTCCTCAATCGCACGGACGCGGACGTGCTGCTGCTGGTGGTCGGCGACAAGAGCGCCAATGACGAGGTGACCTATCCCGACATCGACATGCAGGGCAGGCTCGGCGCCGACGGAAAGTTTTCCTTCACCCGCAAGGACGGCTCGTCCTTCTAGGCAGCGCCCCCGCCCGTGGACGGAATCTCCCTGGTCATCTTCGATTGCGACGGCGTGCTGATCGACAGCGAGATGATCAGCGCCACCGTGCTGATGCAGCAGCTGAAAGCCGAGGGCATCGAGGTCGATCTCGCCTATCTGTTCGAGCATTGCCTGGGCCGCAGCTTCACAACCGTCGCAGAGACGGTGACGCAGTCCTCCGGCCGCGATCTGCCGCGGGAGTTCGAAGTCCGCTACCGCGAAGCCCTGCTGCAGCGGTTCGAAACGGAGCTCAGGCCGATGCCCGGTGCGGCCGATGTGCTGGCGGCGCTGCGGGTGCCGGCCTGTATCGCCACCAGCAGCGGCACCGAGCGGGCGCAGCGCTCCCTGGCCATCGCCGGCTTCGGCAATGGCAACGGCAAGCGGCGCAAGCTCTTCACCGGCTCCATGGTCAAGCGCGGCAAGCCGGCGCCGGATCTGTTCCTGCTGGCCGCCCACTCCATGCGGGTGCTGCCGGGGGAATGCCTTGTTATCGAGGACAGCGACATGGGCGTGCTGGCGGCGCGGGCGGCCGGCATGCAGGTCTGGCGCTTCACCGGCGGCAGCCACTTCGCCGCCGGCTACCGCACGGGACCGCAGGCGCCGCGGGCCGACCGCGAGCTGTCCAGCATGGCCTTGTTCTTTCGGGGGTTTGAAGCGCTGGGGCGCTAATTCTGTTGAGATAGAATGTGTCGAGGAAGGAAATGATTGCGGAGTGCAAAACTAAGAATCCCCTCGCCCCTTGAGGGAGAGGGGAGTTTGTTCGGTGACGCAGGCTTTTCATTCCCGCACTCACGGGTCTATGTTTCCGGCCCTCACGGGGAGTGACCAGATGGCCCGAAAGCCTGACTCTGAAGCCGACAGGCTGGATGACGCCGCGCGCGCGGGCTGGCTCTATTACATCGCCGGCAATACCCAGGACGAGATCGCCGCGCAAGCTCGGCGTGACGCGGCAGACGGCGCAAAGGCTGGTGTCGCTCTCGGTCAGCGAAAAGCTGATCAAGGTGAGGCTCGATCATCCGATCAGCCATTGCCTCGACCTCTCGGAGCGGCTGAAATCCGTCTACGGCTTCGAGATCTGCGAAGTCGTGCCAGCCGATCCCGAATCCGAATTCCACGACCATCGGCGTTGCCGAGGCGGCGGCCGCCGAGCTGGAACGCTATCTCGTCATCGCAGCATCCGATCATCGTCGCCATGGGCACCGGCCGCATGATGCGCGCCATGGCCGAGCAGATGACGCCGATGGATTGCCCGCAGCACAAGATCGTGTCGCTGGTCGGCAACATCGCGCCCGATGGCTCGGCGTCGCTCTACGACGTCAGTCAGCCGTATCGCCGATACGGTGAAGGCGCCGCACTATCCGATGCCGCTGCCGGTCATCGCCACCACGTCCCACGAAAAGGCGTTGCTGCTGGCGCAGACAGCCGCTGCGCAACGTCATCGAGCTGGCCCATCAGGCCGATGTTACCTTCGTCGGCATCGGCAGCATCGGCGACCAGGCGCCGCTGCTGCAGGACGGATTCGTCAAGGCCGACGAAATGCGCGGCCTGGTGAAGGCCGGCGGCGGTCGGCGAGATCATCGGCTGGGCCTTCGATGCCGACGGGCAGCTCATCGACGGCCTGACCAATGACCGGGTGCTGAGCGTGCCGCTGCAGCAGCCGGCGCGCCGCCGGGTCATCGGCGTGGCCATGGCGCCGTCGCGCTTGCGGGCGATTCAGCGGCGCGCTGCGCGGCAAACTGATCAACGGCCTGATCACCAACGAACTGATGGCTGAGCTTTTGCTGAAATAAGTGGCGAATGCTCAGCAGCGGATAATAATTACATATCAGCATGTAAGCCGCCACTTCGCGCTTTAATGCTGCATTGCAGCGACGAATCCCGATTGACTCGAGCCCCTTCCTGCTGAGTATTTGCCCGTATAATTGGCAAAAGCTCACAATGAGCACATGGGAGGAGGACATATGAAACGCGTTCTTGCGCGGCGTGATCGGCGCCGTTCTGTTGGCCGCTACAGCACGACAGCCGCGGCTCGAAACCAAGCTCACCATCGCCACCGTGAACAACGGCGACATGATCCGCATGCAGGGTCTGACCGAGGATTTCACGGCGAAGAATCCCGACATCACCCTCGAATGGGTGACGCTTGAAGAAAACGTGCTTCGCCAGAAGGTGACCACCGACATCGCCACCAAGGGCGGCCAGTTCGACGTGCTGACCATCGGCACCTATGAAGTGCCGATCTGGGCGAGAAGGGCTGGCTGGTGCCGCTCGACAATCTCGGCGCCGACTATGACGTGGACGACCTCCTGCCGGCGATCCGCGGCGGCCTGTCCTATGACGGCAAGCTCTATGCCGCGCCGTTCTACGGCGAAAGCTCGATGGTGATGTATCGCACCGACCTGATGGAGAAGGCCGGGCTGAAGATGCCGGATGCGCCGACCTGGGAATTCATCGCCGACGCGGCGCGCAAGATGACCGACAAGGCCAACGAGATCTACGGCGTTTGCCTGCGCGGCAAGGCCGGCTGGGGCGAGAACATGGCCTTCCTTACGGCGACGGCGAATTCCTTCGGCGCGCGCTGGTTCGACGAGAACTGGAAGCCGCAGTTCGATCAGCCGGAATGGAAGAACACGCTCGACTTCTACGTCAACCTGATGAAGGACGCCGGCCCTCCGGGCGCCTCCTCCAACGGCTTCAACGAGAACCTGGCGCTGTTCAACTCCGGCAAATGCGGCATGTGGATCGATGCCACGGTCGCGGCCTCCTTCGTGACCAATCCCAAGGACTCCAAGGTCGCCGACAAGGTGGGCTTCGCGCTCGCGCCCGATAACGGCCTCGGCAAGCGCGGCAACTGGCTGTGGGCCTGGTCGCTGGCCGTTCCCGCCGGCTCGCAGAAGGCCGAAGCGGCGCAGAAATTCGTCTCGCTGGGCGACCAGCAAGGCCTATCTCGAGCTCGTCGCCGCCAAGGAAGGCTGGGCCAACGTGCCGCCCGGCACGCGCACCTCGCTCTACATGAATCCGGAATATCTGAAGGCGGCGCCCTTCGCCAAGATGACGCTCGACTCGATCAACTCCGCCGACCCGACCAAGCCGACCGTGAAGCCGGTTCCCTATGTCGGCGTGCAGTTCGTGGCGATCCCCGAGTTCCAGGGTCTCGGCACGACCGTCGGCCAGATGTTCTCCGCGGCGCTTGCGGGCGAAAAGACGGTCGACGAGGCGCTCGCCGAGGCACAGGACGCGGCGACCCGCGAAATGACCAAGGCCGGCTACATCAAGTAGGCCAGTACCTCCCTGGACTGACTGCCCGGTGCCAGCCGGGCAGTCATTTCTCCCAGGGAGATCTCCGCCGGGGACGTCTCTCTCACCTGATAACCAGCTTCGCGAGGCTTTGAAGCCATGGCGACGCAACAAACGCGCATCGTCGGCAAGCTGGCGGTCGCGCCCTCGGTCGTGGCGCTGTTCCTGTGGATGATCGTGCCGCTGGGCATGACCATCTGGTTCTCGCTGCTGCGCTACAATCTGCTCGATCCCGGCAATGAGAGCCTTCGCCGGGCTGCTCAACTACCAGTATTTCCTCACCGATCCCGGCCTTCTTCTCCGCGCTCGGCAATTCGCTGAAGCTGGTCGGCGCGGTGCTGGTCATCAGCATCGTCGGCGGCGTGCTGCTGGCGCTGCTGCTCGATCAGCCGATCTTCGGGCGCAACATCGTGCGCCTCATGGTGATCGCGCCGTTCTTCGTCATGCCGACGGTGAGCGCGCTGGTCTGGAAGAACATGCTGATGCATCCGGTGTCCGGCTTCTTCGCCTGGATGATGAAATCGGTGGGGCTGCAGCCGATCGACTGGTTCGCCCATGCGCCGCTGACGGCCGTCATCCTGATGGTGGCCTGGCAATGGCTGCCCTTCGCCACGCTGATTCTGCTCACCGCCATCCAGTCGCTCGACGAAGAGCAGAAGGAGGCGGCCGAGATGGACGGCACGCCGCCGCTCTCCTTCTTCTTCTACATCGTGCTGCCGCATCTGGCGCGGCCGATCACCGTCGTCATCCTGATCGAGACGATCTTCCTGCTCAACGTGTTCGCGGAGATCTACGTCACCACCGGCGGCGGCGCGTCCGACCGACCAACCTGCCCTTTCTCGTCTATGCCCAGGCGCTGCTGCAGTTCGATATCGGCGGCGCCTCGGCCGGCGGCATCGTGGCGGTCGTGCTCGCCAACATCGTGGCCTTCTTCCTGGTCAGGATGATCGGCAAGAACCTGGAGGGCTAGAGGACCATGGCGCGCGCGGTATCCGTGCAGACGCACGGGTGATCACCACGGCGGTGGCCTGGGCGGTCGGCTTCGCTCATCTTTTTTCCGATCCTGTGGACCGTCCTGACCAGCTTCAAGACCGAGCTCGAGGCCTTCTCCACCCCGCCCAAAGTTCCTGTTCTTCGACTGGACGCTGGAGAACTACGCCTCGTCGCAGGAGCGCTCGGACTATCTGCGCTTCGCCATGAACTCCGTCATCCTGTCGCTCGGCTCCACGCTTCATCGCGCTGCTGTTCGCCATTCCGGCGGCCTGGGCCATGGCCTTTGCGCCGGGCAAGCGCACCAAGGACCTGCTGATGTGGATGCTCTCCACCAAGATGATGCCGCCGGTCGGCGCGCTGATCCCGATCTATCTCATCTTCCGCGATATCGGCCTGCTCGATTCGCGCGGCGGCCTGATCGCCGTGCTTGTTCCTGCTCGACCTGCCGATCGTCGTGTGGATGCTCTACACCTACTTCAAGGAAATTCCCGGCGAGATCCTGGAAGCGGCGCGCATGGACGGCGCGTCCCTGTGGAAGGAGCTGGTGTATCGTTCTCGCCCCCATGGCGGTACCGGGCATCGCCTCGACCTTGCTGCTCAACATCATCCTGGCCTGGAACGAGTCGTTCTGGACGCTCAACCTGACGACCTCGGACGCAGCGCCGCTGACCGCGTTCATCGCCTCCTATTCGAGCCCGGAAGGGCTGTTCTGGGCCAAGCTCTCGGCCGCCTCGACCATGGCCATCGCGCCGATCCTGGTGCTCGGCTGGTTCGCGCAGCGCCAACTGGTGCGCGGCCTCACCTTCGGAGCCGTCAAATGAACGGGGACGGGTGACATGGGCACGATCGCCCTCAAGAACGTGCAGAAGAGCTTCGGCGATGTGGTCATCATTCCCGGCGCCAATCTCGCCATCGACAATGGCGAGTTCGTCGTCTTCGTCGGCCCGTCGGGCTGCGGCAAGTCCACGCTGCTGCGGCTGATCGCCGGGCTCGAGGACGCGAGCGGCGGCGAGATCGTCATCGACGGCGTCGACGTCGCCAACGTGCCGCCGGCCAAGCGCGGGCTGTCCATGGTGTTCCAGTCCTATGCGCTCTATCCGCATATGAGCGTGCGCAACAACATCGCCTTCGGCCTCAAGATGGCGGGCCAGCCGAAGGAGAGATCGACGCCAAGGTGGCCAAGGCGGCGGCGACCCTCAATCTCACCGACTATCTCGACCGCAAGCCGCGGGCAGCTGTCCGGCGGCCAGCGCCAGCGCGTCGCCATCGGCCGCGCCATCGTGCGCGAGCCCAAGGCGTTCCTGTTCGACGAGCCGCTGTCCAATCTCGATGCGGCGCTGCGCGTGCAGATGCGTATCGAGATCATGCAGCTCCACCAGTCGCTGGGCGCCACCATGATCTATGTGACCCACGACCAGGTGGAGGCCATGACCATGGCCGACCGCATCGTCGTGCTCAACAAGGGCAACATCGAGCAGGTGGGCTCGCCGCTCGAGCTCTACAACAAGCCGGACACCTTGTTCGTCGCAGGCTTCATCGGCTCGCCGAAGATGAACTTCCTGCAGGGCGATGTGGCGCGGGTGCTCGGCGCGCAGACCGTGGGCGTCCGGCCCGAACACCTCGCGCTGTCGACAACAAGCGGGCGAATGGCAGGGCACTGATCCTGCTGGCCGAGCATCTGGGCTCCGATACCTTCCTGCATGTGGATGCCGGCGCGCTCGGGCGCATCACCGTCCGCGCGCCCGGCGAATTTCCGCAAGGGCCGGGCGGCCGGTCTGGATGACGCCCGATGACAGCCGCCTTCATCGCTTCGACTGCCGAGGGACGCGCGCTTCGCGGCTGAGGTGACCGATGAGACTGAAGGGCAAGACCGCCATCGTCACCGGCGGCGCGCGCGGCATCGGCCGGGCGATCGCCGAAGGCTATGCGCGCGAAGGCGCCCGGGTCTGCATCGCCGATATCGACGGAAGCAGAGCGAAGAGACGGCCGCCGCGATCGGCGGCGGCGCCTTCGGCGTCCGACTCGATGTCACGCAGATCGACTCGATCAAGTCGCTGGTGACTGATGTGGAAACCAAGGCCGGCGGCATCGATATCCTCGTCAACAATGCCGCCATCTTCGACCTGGCGCCGATCGAGGAAATCACCGAGCAGAGCTACGACCGCATCTTCGCCGTCAATGTGAAGGGCCTGCTGTTCACGCTGCAGGCCGTGGCGAAGAGCATGATCGCCGCCAAGCGGGGCGGCAAGATCATCAACATGGCCTCCCAAGCCGGCCGCCGCGGCGAGGCGCTGGTGGGCGTCTATTGCGCGTCGAAGGCCGCGGTCATCAGCCTCACGCAATCGGCGGGGCTCGGCCTCATCAAGCATGGCATCAACGTCAACGGCATCTCGCCCGGCGTGGTCGACACGCCGATGTGGGACGAGGTCGATGCGCTGTTCGCCAAATATGAAGGCCGCCAGCCCGGCGAGAAGAAGCGCCTGGTGGGCGAAGGCGGTGCCGTCGGGCCGCATGGGCAGGCCGGAGGATCATGTGGGATGCGCGATCTTCCTCGCGTCGGCCGAGAGCGATTATGTCGTCGCACAGACGTTCAATGTCGATGGCGGCAACTGGATGAGTTGAGAAGGACAGGTCATGTATCTCGAACGACTGAAGCTGAACGACAGGGTCGCCGTGGTTACCGGCGGCGGCCAGGGCATCGGCTTCGCCTGCGCCCAGGCGCTGGCGGAGGCGGGCGCCAAGGTGGTGGTGGCGGAGATGATGCCCGACCGGGTGGAGTCGAGCGTCGCCGCGTTGAAGAACCTGGGGCTGAAGGCCTCGGGTGTCACCCTCGATGTGACCAAATCGAAGGATGTGGACAAGGCCGCGGCCGCCGTCATCGCCGACTTTGGCCGTGTCGATATCCTGGTGAACAACGCCGGCGTGGCCAAGAGCGACGTGCGCGCCGAGGACACCAGCGATTCCCATTGGCGCTTTCACATGGACGTCAATGTGGACGGGCTGTTCTGGTGCTGCCGCGCCTTCGGCAAGCAGATGCTGGCCCAGGGCAAAGGCTCGATCGTCAATATCGGCAGCATGTCTGGCTTCATCGTCAACAAGCCACAACCGCAGTCGTTCTACAATGCGTCCAAGGCGGCGGTGCATCATCTCACCCGGTCGCTGGCGGCCGAATGGGGCCAGCGCGGCGTGCGGGTGAACGCGGTGGCGCCGACCTATATCGAGACGCCGCTCACCTCCTTCGGCATCAAGGAGAACCCGGCCATGTACAAGACCTGGCTGGACATGACGCCCATGGGCCGGGTGGGGCAGCCGGAGGAGATCGCCTCCGTGGTGCATTTCCTGGCGTCGGACGCGGCCAGCCTGATGACCGGCGCGATCGTCGTGGCCGATGGCGGGTATACCTGCTGGTAAGATATTATTCCTAGCACGGGATCAGCGGATTTCCTTTTGCGTGATTGGGTCATGGCGATCTACAACAGCGCGATGAGGATCAGGGCGATGCCCAGGATGGTGATGGCCCAGACGATGGAGCGGACTGCGTACACGCCCATCGCATAGAGCGGCACATAGGCGACGCGGCCCCAGAAATAGAGCTGCACGCCCCAGAAGGTGAGCTCGCCGTTGCGGCCCGCGAGATGGGCAACGATCACGGCGGCGGCGAAGAGCGGAAAGGTCTCGAGGAAATTGCGCTGCGCCCGCTGCAGCCGCGCGGGCACGCCGGTCAAGGGCGGCACTGCGGCGTCCCGCGAGCCCGCGGCCCATTGCCGGGACCGCTGGCCGGCGCCGGTTTCGGAACCGAGAAAGGTCTGCAGGACGCCCAGCAGCACCGACAGCGCCAGCATGGTGAGCTCGGTGGTCATGACGCCGACCTACCGCTCGCCGCTGATATCGTGGGCCTTCGCCCGCGTCGCATATTTCAGCATCTTGTACCCGTAGCGATTCACCGTCGGCTGCTTCGACGCCGCGAAGAATTCCTGCTGGTCGAACACGCTGCCGAACTTGCCGTCGAGGATGGCGCTGTCGGGCAGCATCTCCAGCGGCTTATAGGCGTGATGCTCCTGGCCTTCGGTGAACGGGCTGTTGGCGATGGCGTTGTAGGAGCAATGCAGCAGCGTGCGCGAACGGTCGCTCTTGTTCGGGGCCGGAGGCATGCAGCATGTTGCAATGGAAGAAGGCGGCATCGCCCGGCTCCAGCACCGCGTCGATCACCTCGTGGGTTTTCATGATCTCCGCCAGCCGCTGCGGGTCGACGCCGGTGGCCTCGCCGATGCGGGTATGGTCGATGCGGCCCAGCAGGTGCGATCCCCGCACGAGCTGCACGCAGCCATTCTCCCGGTCGGACCGGTCGACGCCGATCATGCAGGTGATCATGTGCGGCGCCAGGCAGCCTTCGTAGTACCAGTAGCCGTAATCCTGATGCCAGTCCCAGCGGCCCTCGCTGCCGGGCTTCTTCATCGAGAGCTTGGAATGCCAGTGATAGACTGGCAGGCCGATCAGGTCCTCGGTCGCGTCGACCAGCCGGGCGACGCGGGGGAACACGCCGACGAGATCGTCCGATAGCCGGCTCCAGGACACCACTTCCTGCGGCTTGCCGGCGCTATCGGCCACGGCTTGCAAGGCGCCGCCGATTTCCGGATCTTGAGCGCAGGCCGCCTGCAGCGGCGCCATCTCCTCGGCGCTGAAGAAGCCGCGCAGGAAGAGATAGCCGTCGCGCTCATAATCGGCGAGCTGGATTCGGTCACGCGCTTGAGACGGCGCGGTTCGCTTGCTGTTTCGGTTCTCTGTTCTGCGGCGGCCATGTCTGTCTCCGAAAGCGGGATTATGTTCCTGGTGGTTGTATCACGGTCAGGGATCGCGGGACAGGCCCTGGGCGGCCAGCGCCTCCAGATAGGCCTTCCATAGCTGGTCCTGGCGTTCACCCATTTCGTACAGGTATTTCCAGGAGTAGATGCCGGTGTCGTGCAGGTCGTCGAACTTGATGCGCACGGCATAGTGGCCCACCGGCTCCAGCTCCATGATCCCCACATGGCGGCGGCCGGGGACGGTGGTCTTCTGATGCGGGCCGTGGCCCTGCACCTCGGCCGACGGGCTCTCCACCCGCAGCAGCTCGGCCGGGTAGCGGAAGCTGACGCCGTTGTCGAAGTCGACCTCCAGCATCTTCTCCGCCTTCCGCAGGCGGATCTCGATCGGCCAATGTTCGGCGCCGAGGTTGTTGGTCATCTCAATCATCCAATCGCCGCGCCTCGTCCGGCAACAATATCGGAATGCCGTCGCGGATCGGGTAGGCGAGGTTGGCCTGGCGGCTGATCAGCTCCTGTTTTTGCGCATCATAGACCAGCGGCGTGCGGGCCACCGGGCAGATCAGGATCTCCAGCAGCTTCGGATCGATCGGGTGCGGGCGGTCGGACATGGTGTTCCTCTCAATGCCGCGCCGTGGTCTCGTCGTCCTTGTTCATGACGGCAAGCTCGAACAAGGCCACCATCAGCCGGCTGCGGGCGGCGAGGTCGGGCGCCTCCAGCAGCGCCTGCTTCTCCTGGGGCGCGAAGGGGCAGAGCATGGCGAGCAGGGTGATGAGCCGGTCGTCCTCGGTCTGGGTGATGGCGTCCCAGTCGCCCTTGATCTTATGCAGGGTGAAATAGGCGCGCAGCATGGCCAGCAGCCGGCCGCGATCGGGCAGCGGCTCCTTCGGCTCGGCCATGTCGGAGGTATAGGGCGCGTAGTCGGCCTCGACCCGGCGATAGCCGCTGCGGCCGTCGACCTCGCGCGTGATGCGGAAGCGGCAGAGGCCGCGCAGCGTGATCAGGTAGCGGCCGTCGTCGGTCTCCTCGAAGGCGGTGATGCGGCCGACGCAGCCGATGGGATAGACCGCCGGCGCATCGGCGGTGGATTCCGGCTCGGTCGGCTGGATCATGCCGATGAGCCGGTCCGGCGCCGCCAGCGCGTCGCGGGTCATGGCGAGATAGCGCGGCTCGAAGATGTTCAGCGGCAGCTTGCCCCGCGGCAGCAGCAGCACGCCGGTCAGCGGAAAGATCGGCACTACTTCCGGCAGCGATGCGAGGCTGGGGTCGAAGGGATTGGTCATAGCGCGCAATAGTCCCCTCTCCCCTTGGGGGAGAGGGGTAGGGGTGAGGGGTACTCGCGCGGATACGCGCGAAGAGTCTTTGGGCGGAAGGAAGCGAATGCAATCGGAGCGGTCCGGTGATCTGCAATGACCGCATCATTTGCTGTCGCGCTGCCGCGCGGGAAACCCCTCACCCCCTGCCCCCTCTCCCTCAAGGGGAGAGGGGAGGGTTTTTTGATTGTGAGGGACTGCATGGAATTCTCTCTGACCGACAAGCCTTACGAGAACATCATCGTCGACAAACGCTTGCGGCCGGAGATGGTCAGGGGATCCGTCGGCCCCATGGCTTCGAAGAACTTCACCATCTGCTTGCGCGCGGCCTCCTCGTTCCAGGCGCGGCCGAGGCGGTAGAGTTCCAGCAGCTCGTCGACGGCACTCTCGCGCTCGCCGCCGCCGAACAGCGCGGTGGCGAGATCGAGGCGCGCCTGATGATCCTTCGGATCCTTGGCCAGGCGGGCGCGGAACTCCGACACCTGGGCCAGGCCCTTCTGCCCTTCCTCCGCCAGCTCGACCGCGGTGCGCGCGGCGGCGATGGCGGCATGCTTGGCCAGATCGCCGGTGGCGCGGGCGAGGATCTTTTTCGCCTCCGCTACGTCTCCGGCGAGGGCATGGCACTTGGCGAGGCCGCCCATGGCGGCGGCATTCTGCGGTTCATGGGCCAGCACCTGGCCATAGACGGCGCTGGCGGTGGCGAAGTCGCCGCCGGCCAGGGCCTCGTCGGCCTGGGTCATCGCCTGCTCGATCGGCGACGGGCCGGCCGGGTCCGCCCGCGGCCTGCACCAGCCGCTGCACGAAGCTCTTGATCTGGGTTTCCGGCTGCGCGCCGGTGAAGGCGGTGACCGGGCGGCCCTTGACGAAGCCGAACACGGCGGGAATCGACTGCACCCGGAGCTGGCCCGCCAGCTCCTGGTTGTCGTCGACGTTGATCTTCACCAGCTTGACCGTGCCGCGGGCCTCCTTGACCACCTTTTCCAGCAGCGGGCCGAGCTGCTTGCAGGGGCCGCACCAGGGCGCCCAGAAATCGACGATGACCGGCTGCTGCTGCGAGGCATCGATGACGTCGGTGACGAACTGCTCGGTGTCGCTGTCCTTGATCAGATCGGCGCCGGCCGGACCGGCCTTGGGCGCCATTCCCAACAATTGTTCCATGATCGCTTCCGTTGTTTCCTTTGGTCTACGGGAGTTTAGGCGGATTTAGCGGCGAGATCACGCCCGGGGGTGTAAAGAGGAATATATAAGGAATTAGATGGGCTTCCGGGCGGCCCGGGGCAAGCCGGGGCCTGGCCGGTTCAGCCTCCGGCTTATCCCTCCCTTGGGCGCCACCCGGCTGAGATCCACCAGCTCGGGCGGGTGGTTGCAGGCGGCGAAAAAGGCCAGGAGGTCCTGGGGCGAGATGGCCGTGGTGCGGTCGTTGCAGAGCGGGTGGCAATTGATCGGGTCCTGGGCCAGCAGGTCCTTGTCGATCACCACCTGCACCTGGTTGCCGCCGTCGTTGATGACGCCGAAGGGCGTGACCGCGCCGGGGATGACGCCGAGATAGGTCATCAGGCGGTCGGCGCTGCCGAAGGACAGGCGGCCGCCGAGCAATTCGCCCAGGGCCTTGAGGTCGATCGGCCGGTCCTCCTCCGCCACCACCAGCCACATCTTCCCCTTCTTGTCCCGCAGGAACAGGTTCTTGATATGCGCGCCCGGCAGCTCGCCGCGCAGCGCCTTGGCCTCCTCCACCGTGAAGACCGGCGGATGGGTGACGGTGCGGGTCGTGAGGCCGAGCTCGGCCAGCCGCGCCAGAAGCTGGTCGGGCGTGGTGGGCTGGGTGGTTGGTGCTGATGTCGGTGTGTCGTTCATGGGCAGGCTCTTGCGGAGGGGCCGGATGTTGTAGCGGCAACGGGGGCGCTTTGCACGGGGTCCGCCTTCGCCAAGGCTTCGGCGCGATGAACCTCCAGCGGGAGAGGCAAATCCGGGCGATGGACCCCATCCGCCTTCGCCAAAGGCTTCGGCGGACAGGTGTCCAGCGAGACAGACAAGTTTGAGCGATCTACCCCATGTCCAGCGGGGCGCGGCGGGAAAGCAGGGTTGCACCACAAAGTCACAAAGGACACGAAGCGGCCGTGTCTGGTGACTGCGACCTCACCTGGCCTTGGCTACATTAATTCTTGCGCGGCCTTCGGCCGCGCGGGATTCCAGCATATTCCCGACGTAACCGGCACATGCACGCGAACCTCGTTCTCTTCGTGCTCTTTGTGACTTTGTGGTGCATTCCTCTTGCTTCGCCACATCGGTAAGGCGTTGCAGACCTCGCGCCGTTTCGGCGGCATTGCGGCGCAGCTTGATCAGCGCCCCGCTGCGGAAGCCGTGGACCAGCCGCGCGTTGCGGGCGCGGGCGAGGCCGTCTTCCGTGCGCGGTCCCGTGCTCTTGCCGCCATGCAGGCGGCAGCGGCCGTTCGTCATCGCCGGCTGCGCACATGCATGGCCGGCGCGGGTCGCAGCGCCGCAGCGGGGCGCCGACAGGAAATCGCCCGGGGGATTGCCGTTGTTGAGGCGGCCGCGGCGGAGATGGGCGGCGGCCGGCCGCGCGGGATGGGGCATCGGCGCCGGCGCCTGGGGCGGCTTGTCCGGGGGACTTGACGGATCAGGATTATGTTCCGGCGGCTGCGGCCTCAGGGGCGGCGGCGCGGGCGGCTGCGGATCCGCCGTGCCGGGATAGCCCAGCCGCTGCAGCGCCAGTGCTGCGGCGCGCACCCGCTCCATCAGGCGTGCGGCGCCGTGGGCCAGGCGCACCGCCTCCTGCGGGCAGCGGCTGAGATAGGGATCGCGCATCGCCGCCGGCTGCACATAGTTGACGTAGGCGTCGGCGATGGCGGTCAGCCGCATCATCAGGGAATGGCCGGCCGCCACCTGGTGCGCCAGCAGCAGGCGCACCGTCTCGCGGCTGGCGGCGGGATCGCCGGCGGCCTGGGCCAGGTCCAGCGCCATGGCGTCGGACGCCAGCTTCGCCGCCCGCGCCGCCGCCGCCCCGGGAATCACGCCTGCGGCCGGCGGGCCGGGCAGGCGCGGCAAGTCCGGGGCTGCCACGGGCGGGGCATGGGCCGCCTTGCCCACGGCGGCGGGATCGCTCCACTTCGGGTGGATGCCCAGGTTCTTGCGTAATTCGAGGTCATCAAGCTCGGCGTCCAGGTCCTGCGCCATGATCGGATCTCCCATGGGGTCAAAGGGTTCGCCCGGGCCGCAATGGCATAGGCGAAATTACGTATTATACGTGATTCCGGGGTAAAAAGCCAGCGGATAAGGCGGCGTTAGGGAATTTCGGCTATGAGGATCGGGCGGCTCCCGGCCGGAAATCCGGTCCTGCTTGCAATCGATTGCAAGCTGCGTATGATCCGCAGCCTTCGCCGCCGGAAGTCCGCTCCGGCGCGCGCGAAAACGGAGCGCGGGCGTAGCTCAGGGGTAGAGCACAACCTTGCCAAGGTTGGGGTCGGGCGTTCGAATCGCCTCGCCCGCTCCAGTTTCTTCCGCAGTAAAATATGGGTTTGCCTCAGGTCGGCAGAATTCGGCTCGCGGCCCTAAAACCTCTATAAAACCCCTTTGCCCCGGCCAAACCCTGATGCCCAGGCCGCCTGCCAATGCGCGCTGGCCCGCAGGGTGACCCAGGCCAGCAGCCGGTCGCCCTACCGATACCGGGTGGCGCCCTTGTAGCTGACCACGGTCTCTCCGGGCGTCTGCTCGACGAACTGCCACATCTTTGGCGTGGCGGTGATGTGCGCCACTCCGTCGACCACGAAGGTCCTTATCTCCATCATCATTCCGCCCGTGTAGTCGGTCGATCCCCCGGAGACATAGATGGGGATCGGCGTTGTCCCGGGAGCTTGACCCTGGGCGGCCTCGGCGACCGGCATGGCCGCGAGTAGTATGACGCTGCCGACAACGGCGCACCACCCGGCATGGCGATTCAGGCAGCGCGCACAGATTCCAAGGAAGTTCTGGGTCATACACCGTATATGGGGGTCGGGCGCGTCGGAATTCAATAGGTTGTGTCCGGAACATCGTCAGGCTGCCCGCCCGCCAGAGAGCACCGGCATAGGCGGCACCGCAGGCACCGACAACGCGCCAGCACCCACGGCGCCGAGGCCTGGGCTTACCGCCAGCGGGGTCGGGGACGCCCGCCGCTAACCCGCGAATCAGTTAAAATCGGCCTCCGGGAAATACTGCTATATACATATACAAGAGACAGGGGGATGGCCGAGGTTCCGGTCAAGTCACTCACCCGTGAAGAACGCGTCTCTCTGGGCCGAAACCGGTACCGGAAAGTGCTGACCCGGCACGTCATCGCCCTCGGCCGCACGCTCGAGCAGAAGATCGCCGACGCCGGACCTGCTCACATGCGTATCAATCCCCACATACTTACAGAAGCGAAGGCGGAACTCATCGAACTCGGGCGAAGTTACGAGTCCGCGACGTTGGCGGATCGCCCTGGTTCTATCTGGCCAACACCGATCCCGCCGTTGTCACTGCCCGCCTCGCTGAGCAACTCCCAATACACACTCGCCTTCGAACGGCAGACGTGACAAGGCGAATTGGACAGACGCTTGAGATCGCCATTTTTAAAGCGCTCTGCAAGCAGCAGACACTGTCCTTTCACGGTGCATTTGTTGATCTGGAAGCCCACGACGACTCTGTCCTGTACAGCAAGAAGGAGCCACCCTCCGACCTGAACGGCCGATACCTGCCAAAGAAAAGGAACCTCGACTTCCTGATCCACGATCCTACCGTTGGGTACGCGGGCATCGAGGCAAAGAACGTACGCGAATGGCTCTATCCCGACCGACCCCGAGGTTCTCGATCTTCTACTCAAG
Organism: uncultured Alphaproteobacteria bacterium; assembly: GCA_963851215.1. Classification (GTDB taxonomy): domain Bacteria; phylum Pseudomonadota; class Alphaproteobacteria; order Dongiales; family Dongiaceae; genus DATKFM01. Next base: position 30,353 of record CAWKOG010000014.1, on the reverse strand, counting down.
TGCTGCACCCTGGACATTGTCCCGGTGCTGATTGCACGGCGATTTCCCTTCGTCACCTTCAAGCTGATGTACACATGCGGGGTCGTCGTGCATCAGACCTTCAATCAGCTGTATCCGACCAACGAGGCTGATCTCGCCGCCAAAGCTGCGGACAAAATGCTCCTCGGCTTTCACGACATTCGTGTGGGTAACGACCCGAACGATCGGCTGCTGCGCTTCCTGCATGTGAATCTGCCGAAGGTGCTACCAGCAGCTCGCGAACGCTTCGACCAGTACAAGGATTTGCTGCTTGCTTACTCTTCGGGGGCAATGGAGTACGTGGAGTTCGCCGCGAAAGTCCGAAGACGCTCCGAAGGCGCCGATGAGGACTACGACGAAGCGCCAACGCCAGACTACTACTAACGAGCTAGGCGCCTCGGCTTGCCACCTACAGCGCCTTGGGCGTGCCTTCGCCGAGCGCGGAGATACTTGTCCGTCTGACACAGGATGTTCGGCACGTCGCTGAAGTCCATCTGCACCCAGGTCTCAGCCTGCGCCACCTTGTAGATGTCCTGCAACTCGCTCAGCGCATCGGCCTGCGACAGCATGCGGTCGACCGGTTGCCCACACAGCCGGCTCGATCCGCTCACGGTGCCCAGTCCGGCGCTAGCCTAGGAACTAGCATCCTCTGCGGTTACATCTTCATAAAGACAGTGCCGAGACCAATCTTGTTTTTGTACTGCCATTGCAGTTGATGGCCGAGACCGTGAATATCGGGATAGATATGCCAATAATCTATCCCATATTTGAAGAGGCGCTTACGAAAGTCTTGAACTAGCGCCTGCTTAATCCTGATAACTTTCATGTTCTCTCGATAGAACATCTTCGTGGGACCTGGATAAATCGTAAACACGCCGCGCTGCCAACGGAGCCGGTCAAATGCTAACGGCGGGCTGAAGCGCCCTTCTTTACTGCAATCAAACGGCGATACTGCAGCGGCATCCACCTCGTAAATATATGTCGAATAATTAATGCAGTAGATCATCCGATCAGTCGCAACGTCGCTCGCGAGAGCAAAAAAAGCGCCAATTAGCGGGCTCGTACTCCAGTCAAGCAGCCTTGTGGGTACGCCCACGTGTTGTGCATAGGCCAGCAATTGCCAGTCGTCGAAACCAGTCATTGGTGCAATCGCGACAACTCGGTCTTTGAATGCCCGAAACAGGCGCTCTTCTTGCGCACGTTTGTAATGACCATACTGTTTCTCGCGCCCGATGCTGGGCAGGGGATAATGGTCTGGCGCCGATACTCCACGAAAGATCCAACCCGTATCACTCATTCTAGCAATACGGTCGTGAAAGTGAGACCAATCCCTCACAACTATTTGGTTTTCGTCGATCTTTGCCTTGATTACAGCCTGTGAAAGCTCTGCACCCATGACACCCCCGACCATTCTATTTACCTCCAGCAATAACGAACTTGGCCTCAGAAGACTATGGGCCGCAGGAGGCCACAACCAATGAAGTATTATTCTTGCCACAGACAATAGCGATCATTCGCTTAGCCCCCGATTAGAAGCTCGCAACTGTCTGGTACCATTGGAGGCACCTATTCAATGATACTTGAATGCATCAATCCCCCTGACATCCCCACGCCCGAGACCTTCACCCATGTCATCGTCGCCAGCGGGACCAGGATCGTCTTCATCGCCGGGCAGGTGGCCGAGGATGCACAGGGCAATCTCGTCGGGGCCGGCGACATGGCGGCGCAGGCGCGGCAGGTGTTTGCCAATTCGGGCGCGCGCTCGCGGCCGCCGGGGCGCGGCCGGAGCAGGTGACGAAGCTCGGGATCTTCGTCGCCAACTACAGGCGCGAGCATCTGGCCGAAATCGAAGAGGGCCGGGTGGCGCTGTTCGGGGATCACAAGCCGACCGACACGCTGGTGGGCGTGGCGGCGCTGTCGCGGCCCGACTACATGCTGGAGGTCGACGCGATCGCCGTCATCGACGACGGGGCGGCGGCGGGCCGGTGACCGGGATCAGTTAGCCCTTGCGCTAAGTGTCGTGCGCTGATACTTAGCCTTATGGAACAGTATTCAGCGCAGCTCGACGGCATCTTCCAGGCCCTGGCCGATCCCACGCGCCGGGCGGTGCTGGGGCGGCTGGGCAAGGGGCCCGCGAGCATCAGCGACCTCGCGAAGCCGTTCGACATGGCGCTGCCGTCCTTCATGAAGCACATCCATTTCCTCGAGGACAGCGGCCTGATCCGGACGCGCAAGGAAGGCCGCGTGCGCACCTGCGCGATCAGGAAACGGCCGTTCGCCGCCGTCGAGACCTGGCTGTCCGCCCAGCGCGCCCTCTGGGAAGCGCGCACCGACAGGCTCGAGCAGTTCGTCACCGCAGTCAGGGACAAGGGACAATCAAGATGATCCAAGCCGTGAATCCGGAACTCGACCTCACGATGGCGCGCCTCATCAAGGCGCCGCGGGCGGCCGTCTGGCGCGCCTGGACCGATCGCGCCAGCTTCGAGCAATGGTGGATTCCGGCGCCGGCCAAATGCAAGGTGCTGCACATGGACTTGAGTCCCGGCGGCGCCTTCGTGACGCTGATGAGCGAGGGCGGCGGCGCCTTCCAGCCGCATTTGAATGCCTGCTTCCTCGCCGTCGACGAGGGCGAGCGGATCGTCTTCACCAATGCGCTGACAGGCGGATGGCGGCCCGCCGAGCAGCCTTTCATGACGGCGATCATCAGGCTGAGCGACCATCCGCAGGGCACCGAGTACGCCGCCCATGTCATGCATAAGAGCAACGCCGACCGGAACATGCATGACGAGCTGGGCTTCCAGGACGGCTGGGGCACCGTCGCGGCACAGCTCGCCAAGCTGGTGGAGCGCTAAAGGAAAGAGCCCCGCCTTTCGACGGGGCCCTCTCGCCGCCGCACATGCGCGCGGCGGCTCCCACTACATCAGTTTATCGCGGGCCTGCTCGGCGCGGGCGGCGCCGATGGCGGTCTTCACGTCCTTCTGCTCCTCGGGCGGCGGCAGCACCGCCTTCATGCCGAGGGAGGCGATCCACAATTCGCGGCACCAGCCCTTGCTGTGATAGAGATGCTCGTCCTCCTGGTCCTCGACCTCGTCGCAGGCCTCGCGCAGCATCTTCTTCTCCTCGGCCTTCGCCTTCTCGGCGGCCTTGCCCAGGAGCTCCCAGTTCAGGTGGTCCTTGGTCTCGGCGAAGACCACGCATTCGCAGGCGACGAGCTCGGCGCCCTTGGCGTCGCCGGCCGCCTTGGCCATGGTCATGGCCTTCACCAGGGACTCGCCGATATGGCCGACGACCTTGCGGCCCGGGGTCATCTCCGGCTGCAGGCCGAGCTTTCCGAAGAGCTCCTGCACGACTTCCACATGGCGCTTGGTCTGCTGGAGATACTCGGTCCATTCCTTCTTCAGGTCGGGATTGACGGCGCATTGCACCGCCGTCTCGTAGATCTTCACGCCTCCCATCTCGGTTTCGAGCATCTGCTGCAGGAGTTCGGTAAGCTGTTTGTTCATGGGTAAATCCTTCCGGTTGCCGGGCCGCGAACGCACGGATCAGGGTTGTGCCTTCTGAGGGAACGGGCCGGTTTGCCCATGGTTCCCGGGGCCGGTGGAATCGTTCTGTGGCGCGGCCGCTAGGACAGAAATCGCTCAGGTCAGCTCGGTATCGTCCTCCGGCCAGACGGGATCGGGGGCGAAATATTCGTCCAGGCGGGCGGGCAGGTCCTTCCAGGTGGTCCAGGCATTGGTGGGGACGAACCAGTGGTTCAGGAAGGGCCGCTGGGACGGCGCCTTGATGCCCAGGCGGTTGATCTTGTGGAAATGGGGATCGCGCTCGGACATCCTGATGATGGGGATGTGGGGCGCGATCATCTGGTCCTCGTAGTCGGACCAGGTGGCGCCCTTCGGCAGCCGCTTCAGCTCGATCAGCGAGGCGACGGTCTCCTCCGGCCGCGCGGCGCCGAGGATCGGCGTGCCCGGGCGCTTCCGGAAGGGGATCTTCCTGATGGCCGCGGCCGACGGCAGCTCGCGTCCCTTCCCAATCCAGCACCTCGCAGATCGGGCTCTTGCCGCGGAAGCGGGTGAAGTAGGCGATCACCCGCAATAGCGTCCAGGCGCCAGCGGGATGGGGAAAGGCCAGGATCTCGCCGGTCTCGAAATCGCACTGCTCGATATAGGGCGGCTTGGTCTTCGCAGCTTTGGCGCGCTGGGGCGAGCCGAGTTGCTTCGCCAGCTTCTCGAGCTGGGCCTGCTGCGCGCGCTGCGACTTCTGGTCTTCCCAGCGTTGAGTCAGCGCCGGGGTCTTGATCAGGCGCAGCGCCGCTGTCCCGCAGATCCTTCGGCAGCATGCCGTCCTTCCACAGGAGATCCGCCAGCGCCAGATATGCCAGGATATCGTCCTCGCTCTCGGGCGTGGCGCCGAGGCCGAGGGTATCCCGCACCACGGCGGCAAGGTCATCGCCGCGGAAGCCGAACTTCTTGCATTCGCGATAGGTGCTCCGAACGTCCAGGCCGACATCGCTCTGATAAAGCCCCGTTCCCCAGCTCCCCATTTACGCTTCTCCGAATTCTAGTCTGCCTGAATCACCCATATTTCTTTCCAGGGGAAAGCGCTAGGCAATGCAGTAAGAAGACAGTCCCCTCGCCCCGCTTGCGGGGAGAGGGTTAGGGTGAGGGGTGTTTGAAAAGTTTTAATGCCGGCTGAATTTTCTGGATGCATCGCATGCGCTGTCGATACCCCCTCACCCTGCCCTCTCCCCCACTTCGTGGTGGCGAGGGGTCAATCTGATTGATGCTGGAATCAGTCTTCCCGCACCCGCTCCCTGAACGGCCCGACGGCGACGAGCTTTCGCCGCCCATCGCAAAAGCTCACCGACAGCCTATCGCCGGACACATGATAGATCGCATCCTGCCGGTAGCGCAGGCCGAGATCGCAGGCGGCGTCGAAGGGGATGTCAGCGGCCCAGCCGGGCTCCGCATGGCCGGTCGTGGGCGAGTAGCCGGTGACCCGCGCCGTCCAGACGCCAAGTTGCCGCAGCTCCGCCGTCAGACGCGGTCGGCCGCCTCGTTCTCGGCAGAGGACCAGCGCTCGCCCGTGGTGGCATAGGCGGTGACGATGACGAACTCCGGCGGCCAATCGGGAATGGGCGTGGGCGTCCGGAAATCGAGTCTCGAAATAGTTGGAATCCAGCACCGGCGGATTTGTCCTGCGCCTCGTCAGGCCGCCGCCCAGGCGGGCGCCTTGCGTTTCAGGATGTCTTCCGGCCTGCCGCACCATGGCCTGCATGATCGCCTCCGCGGATGCCACTTCGTGGATGAGGCCGACGGCCTCGCCGACGATCGGGCTGACGGTCTTCGCATCGCCCTTCGCCGCGGCGTCGGCATAGCGCGGGCCTTCGGCGCCGACGGCGGCGCGCAGCTCGTCCTCCTTGCCGAACCAGCGGTCGGTGGTGGCGCTCTTCATCGCGCGGATGTCGTAGCGCTTCGGCCAGATGTCGAAGCCGCGCACGATGTCCACCACCTTGTTGCGCAGCGTGTCGTCGCCGCCGGCGGCGACCGTCGCCGCCTTCATGTTCGGATGCACCAGCGCTTCCTCGCTGGCGTAGAAGCGCGTGCCGACCAGGACGCCGTCGGCGCCCAGCGCCAGCGCGGCCGCGAGGCCCCTGCCGTCGGCGACGCCGCCGGCGGCGCAGAGCAGGGTATCGGGCGCGCGCTTGGCGATGAGGTCGGCGACCTCCGGCACCAGGGTAAAGGTGGCGCGCCGCTCGCCATGGCCGCCGGCCTCGCCGCCCTGGGCGACCAGGATGTCGGCGCCGAGATCGATGCAGTGCGCGGCGTCGGCCAGGGTCTGGATCTGGCAGATGAAGGGCAGGCCGGCCTGCTTGATGCGCGGCGCGAAGGGCGCGGGATCGCCGAAGGAGAGGAACATCGCGCCATGGGCGCGCTCGAGCGCGATGTCCAGGAGGTGCGGCTGCTTCTTCAGCGACCAGGTGATGAAGCCGCAGCCGACGCGCTGGTTGCCCGCCGCCGCGAGCTGCTCGCGCAGCCACTTCTCCTCGCCATAGCCGCCGCCGATCAGGCCCAGGCCGCCGGCCGCTGTCACCGCCGCCGCCAGCTTGCCGCCGGCGGCGAAGCCCATGGGAGCGGAGATGATAGGATGATCGATCTTGAGTTTTTCGGTGAGCCGGGTGCGCAGCATGATCTGTCTCCGAAATGCAGCCTTGCGCAAAGGCTACATCAGGCGCATCGGCTTGCACAGGCAGGCCGCGCTCCGGCGATCGTTGGCAACCGGACTGCTATTGGAGTCCGGCTTCGATCATTCCGCCGGCAATGAATGATGCTCATGGGTGATGCGCCAGCTTGCCGTCGATCTTGCGGAACCCCATGGTCAGCCGGAACTTGAGCGGCTCGCGATGGCCGTCCGAATCGATGGTGACGCAATGGCCGGTCGCCGTGGCGAAGGCCACATCGCTGCCGGCGGTGATCCGCACATCGCTGAAGTCGAAGGCGACCGGTTTCTCCGCCGAGTCGAAGAAGGTCTCCCAAGTGGCCATGTAGGCCTCAAGCCCCTGCACCCGGAACGGCGGCGGCACGTCGAACATCAGGATGCCGGCATCGTGGCCGGCGCGGATCGCTTCGCGGTCCTCGTCGCGCACCGCCATGGCCCAGCTGTTGATCAGCGCCTTGATGTCCCGCTCGTCCTTCGATGCTGCTTTCGCCATCGCCGCGATCCTCCGGTCGAGTCTTGTGGGTTCTCCTATCATAAAATTTAGGGAGGCGGAGCCCGCAGACAAGCAGGTCGCGCCGCCGGCGGCATTTGATTCGCGGCGAGATGTCCTAGGCCGACCGCGCGGCCGGGACGGCGGCCCTGATCACCGGCTCATGCAGGACCGAGAAATTCATCGAGCGGGCGATGAAGCATTTGGCGGGAACTTCATGATGCAGCTCCCTGGCCGCGTCGAGATCTCCGCGGCTCACGGTGACCTCCGGCCGCAGCACCACCCGGGTGAACTGGCCGGAGCCGTCGGCATTCTCCACCATGATGCCTTCCGCGCGATCGACATAGGCGGAAACGACAATGCCGCGGTCGGAACAGAGATGCAGATACCAGAGCATGTGACAGGCCGACAGAGAGGCGACGAGCAGTTCTTCGGGATTGTGGCGCGCCGGGTCGCCGCGAAAGCTCGGATCGGACGAGCCGGGAATCGGCGGCTTTCCCTCCATGCGGATTTCGTGGGCCCGCTTGTAGCCGGCATGGGTCGCCGTGCCGGTGCCGGTATTGCCGGTCCATTCGAGGGCAGTGAGATAGCGATGCTCGCGCACGGTCATGAATGCTCCTTTCCATGAAATGGGTCTTGGCACCAAATTGGATACATGTTAACATGTATTCATAAGGAGTCAAAAAGGGGTCTTGAGTGAATGGGCGCGCAGAATTGACGCCAGAGTCTTCCGCCGCTGCGGACCACGCCGGATCTCATCGCCGACGAGCTGCGCGCGGAAATCACCCGCGGCGAGCCGCCGCCGGGCCATGCCCTGCGGCAGGAGGAGCTCGCGGTCCGCTTCGGCGTTAGCCGGCTGCCGATCCGCGAAGCGCTGCGCCGGCTCGAAGCCGAGGGCCTGCTGGTGGTTCATCCCAACCGCGGCGCCTATGTTTCACAGCTCGACGCCGATCAGGTCCGCGAGATCTATGATCTGCGCATCCTGCTCGAGGGGGACCTGCTGGTCCGCTCGATCAAGCGGATGAAGGATGACGATATCAGGGCGATCGAGAACGTGATGCTGCGGGCGGAGCGGCAGGCGCGCGGACAGGCCTGGAGCGAGCTCGATGACGAATTCCATGCCGCGCTCTACGAACCCGCCGCGCGGCCGCGGCAGCTCGCCATGGTGATGTCGCTGCGCGGCACGGTGAAGAACTATCAGCATGCCCATGCGGCGCTGCCGGCCAGCACCCGCGAGTGGCTGCGCGATCACCGGGCGCTCGTCGAGGCCTGCCGCAATCGGGATAGCCGCCAGGCCCGGCGGCATCTGGAGGATCACCTGGAGCGCGCGGCGGCGGTGGTCATCAGCCGGCTTTAACCTGCCGGCCGAAGCAAATCCGCATCGCCGGTCTTCCTTGCTCAGAACAGCGCGACGCCCGGCGTGTGGGTGCGGGTGCGGTAGAGCGACGTGGCGGCGGTGATGTAGAGGGTCTTGAGGTCGTCATCGCCCCAGGTGAAGTTGGCGACGGTCTCCGGCGTCACGATGGCGCCGAGCGGGCGCGCGTCGGGCGCGAAGACGTGGATGCGGCCCTGGTCGCGGCAATCGCAGCAATAGAGATTGCCGGCGCTGTCGATCTTCATGCCGTCGGGCGCGCCCTTGCCGTCCTTCTTGACTTCGGCCCAGACGGCGCCGCCCGAGAGCAGCCCGTCGGGCTTGACGTCGAAGCCGCGCACATGGCCGCGGTCGGTGTCGTTGACGAACAGCAGGTTCTCGTCGCGGGAGAAACAGAGGCCGTTGGGCTGGCCGAAATCATCGGCCAGGAGAGTCAGGCCGGTGCCGTCGTCGCGCACGCGGTAGACGCCGCGGAAGGCCAGCTCGGTCGGCCGCTCGAGGCCGAAATCCCGGGTGCGGCCATAGGTGGGATCGGTGAAGTAGATCCAGCCGTCGCTCTTCACCACGATGTCGTTGGGGCTGTTGAGCTGCTGGCCTTTGTAGTGCGTGGCCAGGATGGTGATGGAGCCGTCGGCTTCCGTGCGCGTCACCCGGCTGGTGGCGTGCTCGCAGGACAGCATGCGGCCGGCGCGGTCGTAGGTATGGCCGTTGGCCTTGTTCGACGGCTTGCGGAACGAAGCCGCGCCGCCCGAAGCGCTCCAGCGATGCATCTGGTCGCCGGGAATGTCGCTGAAAGTCAGGTGCCGGGCGCGCGGATGCCAGATCGGTCCCTCGGTGAAGCCGAAGCCGGTCGCCAGCTTCTCGAAGGCGATGGCGCCGCCGACGACCTGGCTGAATCGTTCGTCATGGATTTCGGCGGTCATCCCCGGGCTCCCTCCTGTTGGCACTCGGCCGGATTCCCGAACTCTAGGTGCGGGGCAACAGGGAGTCCATCGCGGGCGTTTCCAGCGAAAGCCGGCGGCCGTTATTGGTCATTTGCCGGCCGCGATCAGGGCCGGATAATCGGCGCGTTCGGGGCAGCCAACGGGAGGAGAGGTGTCATGGCGAAGCAGGCAAAGGCCGCAGCGGGGCGGCGCGATCCCTATCGTAATTTCCGCTTTCGGGTGGAAATCGACGGGCTGGTTGCCGCGGGGTTCAGCGAGGTTTCGATCGGCGAGACGGTGACCGAAGTCATCGACTACCGCGAGGGCAATGAGCCGACCCATGTGCGGAAGCTGCCGGGGCTGCAGAAGTTCGCCAATGTCACGCTGAAGCGTGGCATGACCGCGTCGATGGATCTCTATCAGTGGCACAAGCAGATCATGGACGGCGATATCGGCGCCGCGCGGCGCAATGTCGCCATCACCGTGCTCGACCAGAGCGGCGCCGACGCGGCGCGCTTCATCATTCACGACGCCTGGCCGGTCAAGTACCAGGCCGGCGACCTCAACGCCAAGGGGAACGAGGTGCTGATCGAGCTGCTCGAGCTGGCCAACGAAGGCATCGAGCGCGTGCAATGAACGCCGCCCGCGATGCCGGGCCGCGCCAGCCCTTCGGCAATATGCGCTTCCGGCTGGAGATCGACGGGCTGCCGGAGAGCGGTGCTCTGGAAGTGATCTTTCCGGAAGCGCGCCTGCAGCCGCGGGCGCGGAAGGCCGGCGCGGCGCAATATGGCCCGCTGATCGTCAGGCGCGGGCTGACGGCATCGCGGGACTGGCATGGCTGGTGGGATGCGGCGCGGCGGGACAAGCTGATACCGCGCCGTTCTGTGCGCGTGACGCTGCTGGATGACAACGGCCTTGCGGCTGCGGCTTGGGCGTTCGGCGATGCGGCGCCAGTGGCCTATCAACTCTCGCCGCTGAATGCTCTCGGGCAATGAGGTGGTCATCGAGACGCTGGAACTGTCGGTCGGTTCATTCGAAGCTGCAGGCGACCACCGGAAGCGGCGGCGCTGACGGCGAACAGCGGCCTTGCGCCTGCGGCGGCCATTGCGAATAGTGCCGGCAGGAGGGTCCCATGCGCATCCTGATTTTTGGCACCGGCGCCGCCGGCGGTTACTTCGGCGCGCAGCTGGCCCGTGCTGGCGAGGACGTCACGTTCATCGCCCGTGGCGCGCATTTGCAGGCGATCAAGCGCGACGGCCTGCGCATCGAGACACCCGACGGCGAGATCGTCATTCAGCCGGCACAGGCGACCGACGATCCGTCGGCGGTGGGCAAGGTCGACGTCGTAATCCTCGGCGTGAAGGCCTGGCAGGTGAAGGAAGCGGCTGAGGCCATGCGGCCTGCTATTGGCGGGGACACCTTCGTCGTACCGCTGCAGAACGGCGTCGATGCGCCGGCGGAACTGGCGGCTGTCTTGGGAGAGGCTCATGTGGCCGGCGGCACCTGCGCCACGATCAGCTGGCTGACCGCTCCCGGCCGGATCCGCAGCGCGATGTCGACCAACTTCATCCGCTTCGGCGAGTTGGACAACAGGCCGAGCGAACGCATCAAGCGGCTGCGGGATGCGTTCCAGCGGAGCGGCACGAATGTGGAAGTTCCCGCCGACATTCAGCGGGCGCTGTGGAGCAAGTTCCTGGTGGTGACAGCGTTCGGCGGCGTCGGCGCGGTGACCCGGGCGCCCATCGGCGTAACCAGGACATTGCCGGAGACCCGGCGGATGCTGGAGCAATGCATGGAGGAAGTGCTCGAGGTCGCGCAGGCCCGCGGCGTGGCCATGTTTGACCACGCCGTCGCCGAAGCCATGTCCATTCTGGATTCGATCGGCGCGAACGCCACCGCCTCGCTGCAGCGCGACATCGCCGACGGCCGGCCGACCGAGCTGGATTATTGGAACGGAGCGGTGGTGCGGCTGGGGCGCGAGGCCGAGGTGGCGACGCCGACGCACAGCTTCATTGTTCGCAGCCTGCTGCCGCTGCATCTGCAGGCGGCGGGGAAGGTGACGTTTCCGGCGTGAGGTGAGGGACGAGGAAAACTCAAAAAGAATCCCTCTCCCCTTGGGGGAGAGGGGCAGGGGTGGGGGCTTTCAGCGCGCAATAGCGCGCCAAAAAATCGGACGCAGTTGGATCCGAGTGCGAGTGGGTTTACCCGGTGATTGCATTTTTCGACCAGGCTTTGCGCCATGGGCTCAACCATGCGCTGCCGCGCGAAAGATCCCTCACCCCCTGCCCCCTCTCCCCCAAGGGGAGAGGGGTGATTGTTGCCTTGTCACTTATCGAAGGCGGATGAAGGTGAGCCGGCACGCCTGACAGTCAGCTCCGTCGAAAAGCCGGCTGCGAGGCTGAAGCGATGGGTGACCCGGTCGACGAGATAGTCGCCATCGATCTCAGCGCGGGCGCCGGCGATGGTCACAGTGCGGCCCGGGCGAATTTTCGGTTCGGCCGTCAGCAGCAGCGTGGAGTCATAACCGGCGGCGGCGCCTGACGCACCGGCGAGCCGGGCGGGCAGACTCCAGCTCACGAGATTCTGTCCGGCGCGGCAGATCAGGGGCGCTTTCACCGGTGGCGATCCTGCACCGTCCGGAGCAGCGGCATGGATGACCAGCCGGCGGCCGCTGTCATTGCCGGTCGCTGTGGCGCCGGTCACCCGGCCGCTGAATATGTCGATGGCCCGATCACCTGATTGCTCGATGGCGATGCGCAGGGCGGCGTCCTGCCGCGGCAGCGCGGCCATGCCGTCATTGTCGCCGATCTCGATCTCGGCACTGTCATCAGGGGCGCTTGCGCGCAGGGTCACGACGATCGATGTGACCTGCGGCGCGAGAGCGCTGGGGGCGCCGTCGATGGCGATGACAATGCGGGGCGCAAAGATGCCGGACATGCTGACTAAATCCGCTCGGTTTGCATCAGGACCAGCCCATTTGGCACCATCGGAAAGCGGCATCCAAGGGCTAGTTGCATTTTCTGATGATAAAGCGATGCTCGCGCGCCGCCCCTGGAATCAACGAGCCTCCCTGATGCCCAATCCCGACCTGCTTCATCCCGATATCGAGACATTGAGCGCCGCAGAGCTGCGGCGGCATCAGGACGGAGCCTGGCCGCAGCAATGGGATTATGTTCGGGGGCGCTCCGATTTCTACCGGCGGAAGCTGGGCAAGGCGGCCGCGGCTGAGCTGACTTTGGACGGGCTGCAGGACCTGCCCTTCACCGACAAGGAGGAGATCAAGGACAGCCAGGCGGCGCTGCCGCCCTTCGGCGATTATGTGGCCTGCGACGCGACCGAGATCGTGCGGCTGCATCGCACGTCAGGCACCACGGGGCGCGGCATGAACCTGGCCTATACAAGGCATGACGCGGAACTGGCGGCTCGGCTCGGCGGGCGGGCGATGCATGCGGCGGGGCTGCGGCCCGGCGACCGGGTGGTGCATTGTCTCAATTACTGTCTGTGGACCGGCGGCGTCACCGATCACATGATCCTGGAGGCGGCGGGAGCGACGGTGATTCCCTTCGGCGTCGGCAATACGGCGCAGCTCATCGACGCGATTGTCGAGCTGAGGCGACGGCGATCCACTGCACGCCCTCATATCCGGCGCTGATCGAGAAGACGCTGGCGGCGGAGGGAAGGCTCCGGCCACGCGACCTGGGCCTGCGGCTTGGGCTCTTTGCGGGCGAAGCAGGGCTGGACAACCCGGCGCTTCCGCAGTCAGCTCGAGGAGACCTGGGGCTTCGCCGCGCGCAACGCGAATTTCGGCCTGTCGGAGGTGATGTCGATCCTGGGCAGCCAATGCGAGCAGGGCAACGATCTGCATTTCCATGCCGGCGATGCCGTTTTCGTCGAGTTGCTGGACCCGGCGACGCTGCAGCGGCCGCCGATCGCCGAGGGCAATGCGGGCGAGCTGGTCTGCACCCATCTGGACAAGCGCTGCCAGCCGCTGATCCGCTACCGCACGCGGGACGTGGTGACGGTGACGGGCACGGGGCCATGCAAGTGCGGCCGCACGGCCTGGCGCTTTCGCATCACCGGCCGCACCGACGACATGTTCAATGTGCGGGGGGTGAATGTGTTTCCCGGCGCGGTGCGGGCGGTCATCGCCGAGCAGCCGGATCTGTCGTCGGGACATTTCCGCATCCATCTTCGCGGGCCGGGGCCCTATGACCGGATCGAGCTCAGCGTGGAGGCGGCGAAGGAGTCTGCCGCCGGCGCGCTGGCCGGAGGCCGCCGCGGCGCTGACCGAGGCGATCAAGCGGCAGCTTCGCGCGCGGGGCGGAGATCAGAATGGTTGGATTTGAATCGCTGCCGAGAACGGCAGGCAAGACCGTGTGGATTGAAAGGGATCGAGCATGAGCACCGTTACCGTCGAGCGCCGCGGCGCGATTGCCATCGTCACGTTGAACCGGCCGGAGCGGCTGAATGCCATCGGCGGTGCGCTGCTGGAGGATCTGCATCTGGCGCTGGTGGAGGCGGAACATGACGACTCCGTCGGCGTGATCCTGTTCACCGGCGCCGGGCGGGCCTTCTGCGCCGGCGACGACCTCAAGGAATTCGACCAGCAGACGGAGACCAACGACGCCATCGAAAAGCATATCACCGGCATCCAGCAGATCACCAAGGACCTGATGTTCAGCCACAAGCTGGTGGTGGGGGCGGTGCATGGCTTTGCCGTCGGCGGCGGCTTCGAGTGGCTGCTGAATTGCGACCTGACGGTGGCGGCCGACGACCTGGTGGCGTTCTTCCCGGAGATGGAGTGGGGCCAGTTCGTCACCGGCGGCGTGACCCATCTGCTGCCGCTGGCCGTCGGCTATCAGCGGGCGATGGAGCTGATGGTGCTGGGCGAACGTCAGAGCGCGGCGAGGCTCTGCGAGCTCGGCCTGGTGAACTGGGTGGTGCCGCGGGCAAAGATGATGGAACGGGCGCTTGCGGTAGCGGAGCAGGCGGCGAAGAAATCGCGATTCTCCGTCGGCCGGCTGAAGCGCCTGATCAACAGCGAGCTGTCCTCGGTGCTGCATAACGCGCTGAACCTGGAGGAAGGCACGACCATCCAGACCTTCCAGCGCCCAGAGGCGAAGGAACGGGTGAAGATGTTCACCGAGCGGAAGAAATAGAAACGTAGTTCACTCGACGACGCGCAAGCTTGTGACCGATGTGGAACGCATCGGCTCCGCCACTATCGCGCGGCGGCGATTTCAAGCTCATCGTGACGTTGGGCCTGGGCAAGGACGATGCTCGCGTAGCCGTGTGATCCATGCTCGGCCAGCTCGCAAACTTCGATCTTGACATTCGCGCCACCGAAGCGGGGCTCCAGGACCGCGCGCATGTCGCTCTCGTCGATATCGGGGCTCGGAAACGTCTTGCCGCCGACGAGATAGCCTCGCGAGCGGCGGAGGGCAGCCGTCATGAACGTGCCGCCCGGGCGCACCAGGCCGGCGATGCGCTCCATGTAGGTCGCCCAGCTGTGGCGATCGCCGGTCGCCGAGTCCGCGCAGAATGCGCTGATCACGGTGCCGTACGATGGCGCTTCCCGCGCGAGCAGAGGGTCGGTCCGCCTGAGGTCGACTTCGAGAAGATTTGCGATCTTGGCGCGCGTGGCTTCCTCGCGCTCGGTGATCTGATCCTCCGTCGGACTGTCGAGACCTTCACATTCCAGCGTATAGCGGACGAACGGGCGCCAGTCATGGGCCGCCCCGATCGCGCGCGATCCAGCGTTCAATCTCCCGCAGGTTCGCCGGCAGGTAGTCGCCCAGGTGGATCTCGGAGGCCTTGCCGGCCGCCAGGAATACATGATGGAGCGTGGGCCCGACGCCGAAGAAGAGCACGGGCTCATTGGACGGCGCGTGCCGCATGGCGTCGACGAAGAAGGCGATGGTCCGCCGCTCGTCGGGCTCGACGACGCTGTAATAGTCCACCAGATACTCGCGCGGCACCCAGTCGGCCTCGAAGGAGGCATAGGAGGGGGCACTCCGCCAATGCAGGAATGCGCGTACGCCATGGGCAAGCCCGTACTCATAGGCCGCGGCGCCCAGGTTCGCACCCCCGAGGAAGATCAGCGCGTCGTTCGACGACACCGAGTCGCTGAGGAGGGCGGCGGCGAAAGCGCCGGCATAGTACGGCGTCTCCTTCGCAAGCTCGGTGCCGACATAGCCGATGGCGGCCGCGACGCGCCGTGCCCGCTCGCTTCCGGTCCGCGACTTGACGAGATCGTACGCGGCCTTCGACAGCACATTGGTGCTGGTACCCGTGTCCTCGAGCAGTGACAAGTTCGCCCTCAAGTTCACCCGCAATCCCGTCCACCATGCGATGTAGGTGCAAGCGAGAAACAGGAGCACGAATGCATGGTCGAGGCCGTGGAGGAGATGCGACGCGGCGAGCAGAACTCCCGCTGTCGTGGCGACCGCATCCAGCGTGTAGGTCGAGACGGCGGTGGCGGCAAGCGTGATGACCCAACGCTTCGTCGTTGAGAGGCTTGGGGCCAAGGGGCGATCAACGTGAGCTTGGATGTTCAGGGCCGTCACGGCTGGTTCCTTGCTGCGGTTCTAGGATCTGGTCGATGTTGCGCCGTTGTCAGTCGAAGCGGGTCGCGAACATGCGCCGAAATCCGGAGTGCATTGAGCGGATAAGCTTAGGAGACGCCCGTAATTTGATCGTGAATGCGGGCCGGCAAGCGGGATGTGATCTTTGTGTTCTGCGGAAATTGAACGTGAATCTCGCGGGCACACGCCATCGCACGCTTGCATCGATACGAAGTGGAGTTCGGCGCCTGCCGGCTGGAGGTGGGACTTCAGTCCCGGGACGGGTGCAGGTCTGTGATTGCGGTCACATCGGCGCCGAACTTCCTGCTGGATTCGTTCCCCCTTGCGCAGGTTGTCGGCTGAGGGCCTGAGGTGACCGCCACTACTGGAGGACTTAGCCGACGAAGCGCGACACCGTCCGCCGCTCGCCGATCAGGCCGCGGGGACGGAGGAGCAGGATCGCGGCCAGCATGATGCCGATCATGGCGATCTGCAGCGCGGCGGCACGGGCCTGCTGGTCGGGCGGAAACAGGGCGGCGATGAGCGCGCCGGAGGCGCTCCACAATCCCCAGACCAGGATCGCGCCGAGCAGCGCACCCCTATTATTGCCGGCGCCGCCGACGATCAGCATGGCCCAGACCTGGAAGGTGAGGGCCGAGAGATAATTGTCCGGCGCGATGAAGCCGATGAAGTGGCCCTGGATGGCGCCGGCGAGGCCCATGATCGCGCCACCCAGCGCGAAGGCCTGCAGGCGGTAGGCGCGGGCGTTCTTGCCCAGGGACAGCGCCGCCGTCTCGTCCTCGCGGATGGCGCGCAGCACGCGGCCCCAGGGGCTGCGGAGCAGTCGCTCCAGCGCGAGATAGAGGACGATCACGCACGGCCAGGACCAGCGCGAGATTGGCAGGTTGAACAGCAGCGCGTTCTCCTGCACCGAGGCGAAGGGGCGCGGGATGAATCCGATGCCGAAGGGGCCGCCGGTGAGGGATTGCAGGTTGAGCGCCAGGAGCTGGATGGTCACGGCGATGCCGAAGGTGGTGATGGCCAGGTAGTCGGCGCGCAATCGCAGGGTCAGCGCGCCGATGGCCAGGGAGACCAGCCCGGCGACGAGCGCCGCGCCGGCCCAGCCGATGGCGATCGGCATCTCGAAGCCGCCGAAGCGGTCGGCGGTCTCCGGCGTGGTCAGCAGCGCCGAGGTGTAGGCGCCGATGGCGACGAAGCCGGCGACGCCGACATTGAACAGCCCGGTCTGGCCCCACTGGATATTGAGGCCGAGGCAGATGATGCCGTAGCTCAAGGCCGTCGCCAGGAAGAACGCGCCATAGCCGAGGAGATCGAGGATCATTCGCGCACCCCGAAGATCCCGGTCGGCCGGAGCAGCAGCACGGCGATCAGCAGCGCGAAGGCGACGGCGGCGCGGTAGTTGGCGCCGATCAGCGGCACCGCCAGCGCTTCCGCGAGGCCGACGATCAGCCCGCCGATGACGGCGCCGGGCACGCTGCCGATGCCGCCGAGGATCGCCGCCGCGAACAGCGGCAGCAGCAGGTCGAAGCCCATGAAGGGCCGGACCTGTACCACGATGCCTGACATCACGCCGGCGGCGGAGGCCAGCGCGCCGCCGATCAGCCAGGTGGCGCGGACGATGCTGTCGACATCGATGCCGACCACGCCCGCTAGCGCCGGATTTTCCGACACCGCGCGCATGGAGCGGCCGAGGGTGGTGCGGGTCATCAGCAGATGCATGGCGGTGACCAGGACGGCGGTGAGGCCGATCATGAACATCTGATCGGGAGTCATTCGCATGCCCGGCAGAATCTCGATCGCCATCTGGATATCGCGGCTGAAATAGCGCGGCTGGGAGGTGAAGAAGAACTCGCAGAGGCTGCGCAGCGCCATTGAGGCGCCGAAGCTGGCCATGACCATGATGATGGCGGTGCCCTTGGCCCGCAGCCGCGCGAAGAGAACGCGGTCGAGCGCCAGCGCCAGCAGGCCGGTCAGGACGGCGGCGATCAGCCCGGCGATGATGAGCGGCCAGCCGAAGGAGAACGGCGCGAGCTTCGATATGTCGCTGCCGAAGGCGAAGCCGATCAGCCCGATGAGGGCGAGCGTGCCATAGGCGCCCCAGGTGACGAACTCGCCATGGGCGAAATTGGCGAAGCGCAGGATCGAATAGGTCAGGGTGACGCCGATGGCGCCGAGCCCGATCATGGCGCCCATCAGCAGGCCGTCGGCGAGGAATTGCGGATTCATGGCGGCGCTGCGGCTGATGCCGCCGAGATAGAGTTCGGCGACGGTGCTGTCGCGCGAGCAGGCGGCGCCGCGTGCCCGTGTGGTGGTTCCGCCCTTCCGCCAGCACATAGCCGCGGTCGGCGATGGCCAGCGCCGCGCGGGCGTTCTGCTCCACCAGGAGGATGGTCACGCCGGATTGCCGGATCTCCCTGAGCTTGGCGAACACCAGCTCCACCAGCTTGGGCGAGAGCCCGGCGGAGGGCTCGTCCAGCATCAGCAGCGTCGGCTCCACCATCAGCGCGCGGGCGACCGCCAGCATCTGCCGCTGGCCGCCGGAGAGCCGGCCGGCGAGCAGCGATTTCTGCCGCGCCAGGTCGGGAAAGAACTCGTACATCGACTCGAGGCGCGCCCGCCGCTGCGCGCGGCGGCAGTACGGCCGATGCGAGGGCAAGATTCTCCGCCACGCTCATGCCGGCGAAGACGTTCTCGGTCTGCGGCACGAAGGCGAGGCCCTGGCGGATCAGGTCGTGGGACTTCCAGCCGGTGATGTCGCGCTCGCCCAGATGCACGCGGCCGCCGAATACCGGCACGAGCCCGGCGACCGCCTTGATCAGGGTCGATTTGCCGGCGCCGTTGGGGCCGAGGATGGCGACGATCTCGCCGCTGGCGATCGCGATGTTCGCGCCGCGCACGATCGGCACGTCGGGCTCATAGCCGGCGACCAGATCCTCGATGCGCAGCACCGGCGCGCTCATGCGGCGGCTCCGCCGAGATAGGCCTCGATGACCCGAGGATCGCGGGACGACGTCGGAGGGCGCGCCCTCCGCCAGCAGCCGCCCGGCCGCCATGACGAAGACGCGGCCGCAGAGGCGCGCGACCATGTCCATGTTGTGCTCGATGATCAGGAGCGTGACGCCGCGCCTGTTGATGTCGGGATGCGGTTGACGATGGTCTCCAGGACCAGCGCGGTTGACGCCGGCGGCGGGCTCGTCGAGCAGGATGATCCGGGGTCGGCCATCATGACGCGAGCCAGCTCCAGCAGCTTGCGCTGTCCGCCGGAGAGGATGCGCGCCGGCTGATCGGCAAGGCGGTCGAGGGTGACGAAGGCCAGCAGCTCCCGGGCCTTCTCGATATTGCGTTTCTCCTCGGCGCCGATGCGGCGGGGCGCCAGGAAATTCGGCAGCAGCCGCTCGCCGGTCTGCTGCGGGGCAGCGACCAGCAGATTCTCCAGCAGGCTCATTTCGGGAAAGGGCCGCGGGATCTGGAAGGTGCGGCCGAGGCCGCGGGCGAGGCGGCGATGGGCGGGCTCGGACTCGATGGCCTGCCCTTCCAGCAGGATCGCGCCGCCGCTGGGCGCTAGGCTGCCGGCGACGAGATTGAACAGCGTGGTCTTGCCGGCGCCGTTCGGCCCGATCAGCCCGGCGATCTCGCCGCGCTGCACCGTCAGCGAGACACCGTCCACCGCCATCATGCCGCCGAACCGGCGCGCCACCGACCGAAGCTCGAGCATCTCCCCCTCAGCGTCCCGGCATCGTGAGATCGCGCCGGGTTTGTCTAAGCCGTGAGCGGGGAGTAGGTATCATGGGGCCGATGTGGCCGCAAACGCTGGACTTTTCACGCCATGACACGGGATCAGGGACGACAGCTTCGAGCTCTACGATCTGAAGGTCGAAGTCACCGCGCCCGAGGGCGCCCGCATCTATTGCGGCGCCAAGCCGGGCGACTATTTCGAGCTGAAGGGCGAGATGCTGCACCTGCCGCCGGGCCAGGGCTTCTCGATCTATTCCCTGGCGGCGGTGCTGCCGCTGCTGGCGGCCAAGCAGCGGGTCAGCGATCCCAATGACTGGATGTCGACCGATGCCGAGGTCGCCTGTCCCGATCCCAATTGCCCGACGCGGCTGCGCATCAGCAGGACCGGCAAGCGCCGCTTCCGCCATGGCGACACGACGGCCGTGCCGCTGCCGAAGGCTTGAAGGCGATGAGCAAGGTGGAACGGACCGCGCTGCGGCCCGGCTATGAAATTTCGCGGGTGATCCGCGGCGGCTGGCAATTGGCCGGCGGCCATGGGGCGGTGGACCGCGCGGCGGCGGTGGATGATCTCGCCGCCTTCCACGACGCCGGCATCATCACCTTCGATTGCGCCGACATCTATACCGGCGTCGAGGAGCTGATCGGCGAGTTCCGCAAGCAGGCACTGGATCGCGGCGGGCGCGACGCGCTCGCCGGTTTGCGCGTCCATACCAAGCTGGTGCCCGATCTGGAGTTGCTGCCGCGCCTGCGCAAGAGCGATGTGCGCGCGATCATCGACCGGTCGCTGCTGCGCCTCAAGTTGGAGCGGCTCGATCTCGTGCAGTTCCATTGGTGGGACTATGCCATTCCGGGATGGTCGAAGCCGCGCTCTGGCTGGACGAGTTGCGCCACGAGGGCAAGATCGAGCTGATCGGCGGCACCAATTTCGATACGCCGGCACGCAAGCGCTGCTGAAAGCCGGCGTGCCGCTGGCGTCGATGCAGGTGCAGTATTCGCTGCTGGATGCGCGGCCGGAGCACGGCCTGGTCGATCTCTGCCGCAAGTCGGATATTCACCTGCTCTGCTATGGCTCGGTGGCCGGCGGTTTCCTGGCCGATCGCTGGCTGGGCGCGCCGGAACCGCAGCCGCCTTTCGAGAACCGTTCCCTCACGAAATACAAACTGATCATCGACGATTTCGGCGGCTGGAGTCTGTTCCAGGAACTGCTGCGCACGCTGCGCGGCATCGCCGACCGCCATGGCAGCGATATCGCCACCGTGGCCAGCCGCGCCATGCTGGACCGGCCGCAGGTCGGCGGCGGTCATCGTCGGCGCGCGAAACCGGTCGCACCTCGCCGCCAACCTGGCGATCACCGCGCTGCAACTCACGGCGGAGGATCACCGGGAGATCGCGGCGGTGCTTGCCCGGCGCCAGGGACCCGCCGGCGACACCTTCGCGCTGGAGCGGGACCGCACCGGCCGCCATGGCGCGATCATGAAGTACAACCTCAACAAGGGCACCGGCTGATGCCCAGCGAACTCGCCGAACTGGCGGCGCGGGAAATCGTGGCGTTGCATGAGTTCTTCGTCGCCTGGTTCCGCCCCGGCCCGGCGCCGGATTTTCAGGCCTGCGAAGGCGCCTTCCACCCGGATTTCCGGATGGTCACGCCGGACGGGCGGCTGCTCGGCCGGGCCGAAATTATCCAGGGAATCCAGGCCTCCCGCGGCCGGCTGCCGGCGTCGTTAACCATAGAGATCCTGGATATCCGCACCCTCTGGCAGGAGGGCGATGCGGCCTTGCTGGCCTATATAGAGCAACAGTATCGTGAGGGCCGGACCACAAGGCGGCGGTCGAGCGCGCTCCTGTTGCGCGCGGCCTCGGCGCCGCGGGGAATCCTCTGGCGGCATCTGCAGGAAACCTGGGAGAGCCCGCCCGCAAACCAATGAAGCAACCGGCCTCCATCCGGGGGCCGGAAAAAAGGTAGGGAGAGAACAAGATGAAAAGAATCTCATTCGCCATGACCGCCGCTGCGGTCGTCATGGCGGCGGCCGGCATGGCGCAAGCGGCCGATTGCGAAGTCAAGGTCGGCGTGGTCATGGAGCTGACCGGGCCGGCGGGCGAATACGGCCAGGCCGGCGCGAAGTCGGTGGAGATGGCCTTTCGCGATCTCAACGATGCCGGCGGCGTCGCCGGCGGCTGCAAGCTGGTGACGGATACCCGCGATTCCCAAAGCCAGGGCAATGTGGCCGTCGACGTGGCCAATCAGCTGGTGCAGGTGGAGAAGGTGCCGGTGATCATCGGCGGCATCATCTCATCGGTGTCGATTCCGATCCTGACCTCGGTCACCGGCCCGGCGAAGATCGTGCAGGTGTCGCCGGCCTCTTCGTCGCCGACGCTCACCCAGCTCGGCCGCGACGGCAAGACCAACGGCGTGTTCTTCCGCACCATCACCTCGGACGCGCTGCAGGGCGTGGCCGCGGCGAAATATGCGCTGGACCAGGGCCTGACCAAGCTGTCGGTCATCCATGTGAACAACGATTTCGGCGTCAACATGGTCAACGAGTTCTCGAAGGCCTACAAGGCGCTGGGCGGCACCATCGTGTCGGTCACGCCGTACAACGAGAAGCAGGCCAGCTATCAGGCGGAAGTCACCGCCGCGATGGCCGGTGCGCCGGACGCGCTCTATCTCGTCAGCTATCCCGTCGACGGCGCGACGATCGCGCGGCAATGGATCTCCCAGGGCGGGCCGGCGAAGTTCCTGCTCAATGACGGCATGAACAGCCCGGACTTCATCGCCAATGTGGGCGCCGAGCATCTGAACGACGCCTACGGCACCTCCTCGGGCACCAACCCGACGGCATCGACCGAGTATTTCAACGCCAACTACAAGGCCTTCTCCAGCATCGAGCCGAGCAACCCGGCGGCGGACCGCTCCTATGACGCGGGCGCCATCGTCGGCCTTGCCATCGCCCAGGCCGGCAGCGCCGATCCCGCGGCGATCAAGGACTCGATCAGCAAGGTGCTGGATCCCAACGGCACGGTGATCCATGCCGGCAAGGACGAGTTCGCCAAGGCCCTGCAGCTGATCAAGGACGGCAAGCCGATCAAGTATGAAGGCGTCATCGGCCCGGTCAGCTTCGACCAGTATGGCGACATCACCGGCCCGTTCCGCCTGTGGCGGATCCAGAACGGCGAAGTCACCACCGTCGGCGAGATGAGCACCGCCGATGTGGACGGCATCAAGACGAAGATCGGGAACTAATCCTAGCACACCTCAACCTCCCCTCTCCCCTTGGGGGAGAGGGGGCAGGGGGTGAGGGGTTCTGCGCGCAAGTACGCCGGGATCTTGCCATCGTCGCAGCGCGCAAGCACTCGCCGAGTCTAGTTGCCTTGCTTCGAGTACAATTGAGCGAAACCGTAAGTTGACGCGCGCCTGCCGGCGCGAACCCCCTCACCCCTGCCCCTCTCCCCCGGTGGGGAGAGGGGATTAATCGTGCGATAGCTGCACCCTCATGACACAACAGCCCACCAACCGCCCCGCCCGCACCGAGCTCGCGCCCGGGCTTGAGATCAGCCGCATCGTCACCGGCCTGTGGCAGGTGGCGGATATGGAGAAGGGCGGCGCGAAGCTGGATGCGGCGCGGGCAGCGGCGGACATGGCGGCCTATGCCGAGGCGGGTTTCGACAGCTTCGACATGGCCGATCACTACGGCAGCGCCGAGGAGATCGCCGGGCATTTCAACACGCTGGTGAAGGGTGGCAAGGTGCGTGGCGCGACGCGGCCGGCGCTGTTCACCAAATGGTGCCCGACCCCCGGCGAAATGAAACCTGAGACCGTGCGCGCGGCGGTGCAGAGGGCGCTGACGCGCATGCAGACCGGGCGCATCGACCTGCTGCAGTTCCATTGGTGGATTTTCAGGCATCCTGGCTGGATCGACGCGATGTCCGAGCTGGCGAAGCTGCGCGCCGAAGGACTCATCGGCCATCTCGGCCTGACCAATTTCGACACGGATCACCTGCGGCTGCTCGTGAAGCAAGGCATTCCCATCGCGTCCAATCAGGTCTGCTTCTCTCTGCTGGACTGTCGCGCGGCGGGCGAGATGAGCGCGTTCTGTCTCGAGCATGGGGTGCGGCTGCTGGCCTATGGCACGCTGGCCGGCGGCTTGCTGGATGAGAAATGGCTCGGCAAGCCCGAGCCCGCGGCCGGCGCGATCACCGACTGGAGCAAGATGAAATACAAACGCTTCGTCGATCAGATCGGCGGCTGGGCGGTGCTGCAGGGCATCCTGCGCGCGGCCGGTGAGATCGCGAAGAAGCACGGCGTCTCGATCGCCAACGTGGCCAGCCGCTGGGTGCTGGAGCAGAATTCCGTCGCCGCCGTCATCGTCGGTGCGCGGCTGGGGGAGCGGGAGCATCGCGCCGACAATCTGCGTCTTTTCAGTTTTGAGTTGGACCGCGATGATCACGCCCGTCTCGATGAAGCGCTGGCGGCATCGCGGCCGATAGCGGGCGATTGCGGCGACGAGTACCGCCGGCCGCCTTTCCTCACGGCGTCAGGCGATCTCAGCCACCATCTCGCGAGCTTCCCGAAAGTCTACCAGGCGACGCCGATGCCCGACCGGCCGCAGCGGCTGCGCATCGATACCGGTTCGGTGTGGGAGCCGCTGGCGGGCTACAGCCGCGCGGTGCGCATCGGCGACCGCATCCTGGTCAGCGGCACGACGGCGACCCACGGCGCCGGCGAGATCATCTGCCCCGGCGATGTCAGAAGCCAGGCCGTCTATATCCTGGACAAGATCGCCGCCAGCATCGAGGCGCTGGGCGGAGCGCTGGAAGACGTGGTGCGCACGCGCATCTACCTCCGGGACCAGTCGCAGTGGGAGGCGGTGTCCCGCGTCCATGGCCGCTATCTCGGCCATGTGCGGCCGGCGAACACGCTGGTGGAGGTTTCGGGCCTGATCGGCGGCTACGACGTGGAGATCGAGGCGGAGGCGGTGGTTGGCAGCGGTTGAGCTTCGCCGCCGCCGCCGCTATCACACAGACGGGCGCAACGGATCTATCCGGGGAGTCTTTCCGTCATGGCCGCGAGCAACCTGCCGTTCTCGATGTCGCCGCTGGATGCGGTCGCGCTGATCTGGTTTGCCGTGGCCTGGGGCGGCTACAACCTGGTCATCGACCGGCTCCTGGTGCGCAGCGGCGGCCTCAATTCCCAGATGCAGCTCATCCGCGAATCCTGGATGCGGCAGATGTTCGCCCGCGACGACCGGGTGGGTGACGCGATCCTGCTGGGGCAGCTGATCCAGAGCGTGTCGTTCTTCGCCTCGGCCACCGTGCTGCTGATTGCGGCCCTGGTGGGCGTGCTGGCGACCGTGGGCAGCGCCTATGAGACCTTCATGGGGCTGGACATGATCGTGATGACGCCGCGGTCGGTGTTCGAGCTCAAGCTCGCGCTGCTCACGGCGATCTTCGTCTTTGCCTTCTTCAAATTCACCTGGGCGATCCGCCAATACAATTACTGCAGCGCCATGATCGGCGCCTCGCCGGCGACCACGGCGCCGGAAGACGTGCGCGACCGCCTCGCTGACCATGCGGCGGCGGTGTTGTCCCTGGGCGTGACGACCTTCAACGGCGGTTTGCGCGCCTACTACTTCGCCCTCGCCGCCCTGGCCTGGCTGGCCCACCCCCTGGCCTTCATCGCCGCGACCACTTGGATGGTGGCGATCCTGGTGACCCGCCAGTTCCGCTCCCGCGCCTATGACGCGATCCGCGGCGGCGGCCATCTGATGGCGGCCGAGAGCGTCCGCGCGGCCGGGGACAAGGTTGGCGCAAAACGGACATTATCTTGA
Source organism: uncultured Alphaproteobacteria bacterium (assembly GCA_963851215.1). Lineage (GTDB taxonomy): Bacteria > Pseudomonadota > Alphaproteobacteria > Dongiales > Dongiaceae > DATKFM01. The sequence goes on along the minus strand of CAWKOG010000014.1, from coordinate 5,190 downwards.
AACCTGAATAGCTTAGCTTCCATGATGCCGGTGACACGCCGGCCATTCAATGCCCATAGAGCCGGGGCATTGGGCGGCGGCGGGTTTTCGCCGTATCTTCGGGGGGTCGCACCGCCGAAACCCCGCATCAACAGGGGAAAATATTCAACCGGCCGCGGCGGCCAGGGCGCATTGCCAAAGATGCCCGGCCGCAGCGACAGATAGAGGACGTCTCCGATGGCTACCCTGGCATCGAAAGCAGAGCAGCAGAAATCCGACCTGATCGCCCGCGCCGCGGCGCTGGCCAAGACGCGCCTGGGCGATGCCCGCGCGCCGGAAGTGGCCGAGTTCGTCCGCGTGCTCTACGCCAATGTGGCGCCCGACGATCTGGCCGGCGACAGTGCCGAGAACCTCTATGCCGCGGCGCTCAGCCTCTGGAGCTTCGGCGGCCAGCGCAAGCCGGGTGCGGCCAAGGTGCGGGTCTACAATCCGCGGCCCGACGAACATGGCTGGATCAGCCACCACACCATCATCGAGATGGTGAACGACGACATGCCCTTCCTGGTGGATTCGCTGACAGCGGCGCTGCACCGGCGCGACCTGACGGTGCATCTGGTGATCCACCCGATCCTGCAGGTGAAGCGCGACAAGGCCGGCAACCGCAGCGCCGAGGGCACGGAATTCACCGAATCCTTCATGCAGATCCGCATCAACGAGCAAAGCTCGGCGGACCGGCTGAAGGAGATCGGCAGCGAGATCTCGGCGGTGCTGTCGGATGTGCGCGCCGCGGTCGAGGATTGGCAGAAGATGAAGGCCAAGGCGGCGGAAGCCATCGCCAGCCTGGCCAAGCCGCCCAAGGGACTGCCGCCGGAAGAAGTGGCGGAGGCGCACGAGTTCCTGAAATGGATCGATGACGACCACTACACCTTCCTCGGCTACCGCGAATATGACTTCAGCGGCCTGGACGAGAACGCGACGCTGAGCATCACGGCGGGCAGCGGCCTGGGCGTGCTGCGGGACGATGCGGTGTCGATCTTCGATGGCTTGCGCAATTTCGAGAAGCTGCCGCCGGAAGTGCGCTATTTCCTGCGCCAGCCGCGGCCGCTGATGATCACCAAGGCCAACCGCCGCGCCACCGTGCACCGCACCGTGCATATGGATACCCTCGGCCTGAAGAAGTTCGACGGCAATGGCGAGGTGATCGGCGAGCGCTTCTTCATCGGCCTGTTCACCTCGGTCGCCTACAGCCAGAGCCCGAAGGATATCCCGCTGCTGCGCCGCAAGGTGGCGGACGTGCAAAAGCGCGCCGGCTTCGCTTCGGCCAGCCATGACGGCAAGGCGCTGCAGCATATCCTGGAGACCTATCCCCGCGACGAGTTGTTCCAGGTCAGCGAGGAAGAGCTCTACAGCTTCAGCCTGGGAATCCTGCAGCTCCAGGAGCGGCAACGCATCGCGCTGTTCGCCCGGCGCGATCCCTTCGAGCGCTTCGTCTCCTGCCTGGTTTATGTGCCGCGGGACCGCTTCAATACCGATTTCCGCCTGCGCATCCAGGAAATCCTGGCGCGCGCCTATAAGGGCCGATTCTCTTCGGTCTACACGCACATGACCGACGCGCCGCTGGTGCGGCTGCATATCATCATCGCCACGGTGCCCGGCACGATTCCCGACGTGGATCCGGACGAGGTGGAGCGGCAGATCGTCGAGGCCGGCCGCTCCTGGGCCGACCAGCTCCAGGAGGCGCTGATCGAGGCGCGGGGCGAGGAGAACGGCCTGACGCTGATGCGCAGATATGGCGAAGCCTTCCCCGCCGGGTATCGCGAACGCTTCATGCCGACGCTGGCGATCCTGGACATCGAGCATGTGCAGGAATCGCTGCAGGGCGGCGGCATGGCGATGAATCTCTACCGGCCGATCGAGGCGAAGCCGTCGGAGCTGCGGCTGAAGCTGTACAACACCGGCTCCCAGATCCCGCTCTCGGACATCCTGCCGATCCTCGAGAACATGGGCCTCAAGGTGATGGCCGAGGAGCCCTACCATGTGAAGCCGCGGGACAGCGAGAAGTCGGTCTGGATCCATGATTTCAGCGCCGCAATGGCCGATGGGCGCGACTGCGAGCTGAGCTCGGTGCGCCGGGTGTTCCAGGATTCACTGGCGCGCATCTGGCGCGGCGAAATGGAGGATGACGGGTTCAACCGGCTGGTGCTGGGCGCGGGTTTGGACTGGCGCTCGGTCGCCATGCTGCGCGCCTATTGCAAATATCTGCGGCAGGCCGGTGTGCCCTTCAGCCAGGACTATATGGAAGAGACGCTGAGCAAGAATGGCGACATCGCCGTGCTCCTCAGCAAGCTGTTCCATGGCATGTTCGATCCCGCCGGCAAGGATACGGCCGAACAGCGGGCGCAGCAGATCGCCGCGGAGATCGAGGCGGCGCTGGAACGCGTCACCAACCTCGACGAAGACCGGATCATCCGGCGCTATCTCAATGCCATCCAATCGACGCTGCGGACGAACTTCTATCAGAAGGCGGCGGACAAGGGGCCGAAGTCCTACATCTCCTTCAAGCTGGATTCACGCGCGGTGACGGACCTGCCGCTGCCCCGGCCGGTGGTGGAGATCTTCGTCTACAGCCCGCGGGTGGAGGCGATCCATCTGCGCGGCGGCAAGGTGGCCCGTGGCGGCATCCGCTGGTCAGACCGGCGGGAGGATTTCCGCACGGAAATTCTCGGCCTGATGAAGGCGCAGATGGTGAAGAACGCGGTGATCGTGCCGACGGGATCGAAAGGCGGCTTCGTGGTGAAGCGCCCGCCCACGACCGGCGGCCGGGAAGCGCTGATGGCCGAGGTGGTGGAGTCCTACAAGACGCTGATGCGCGGCCTGCTGGATATCACCGACAATCTCGCCGGCGGCGCGGTGAAACCGCCTGTTGATGTGATCCGGCGCGACGGCGACGATCCCTACCTTGTGGTCGCCGCCGACAAGGGCACGGCGACCTTCTCCGACATCGCCAACGGCGTGTCGATCGACTACGGCTTCTGGCTCGGCGACGCCTTCGCCTCCGGCGGCTCGGCCGGCTATGACCACAAGGGCATGGGCATCACGGCGCGTGGCGCCTGGGAAGCGGTGAAGCGGCATTTCCGCGAGCTCGGCGCCGATATCCAGAACCAGGATTTCATCTGCGTCGGCGTCGGCGACATGGCCGGCGATGTGTTCGGCAATGGCATGCTGCTGTCGAAGCACACCAAGCTGGTGGCGGCGTTCAACCATCTGCACATCTTCCTCGATCCCGATCCCGATCCGGCGGTGAGCTGGCAGGAGCGCAAGCGGCTGTTCGACCTGCCGCGCTCGAGCTGGGCCGACTATGACGCCAAGCTGATCTCCGGCGGCGGCGGCATCTTCGAGCGCAGCGCCAAGTCGATCAAGTTGTCGGCGCAGGTGAAGACGCGCTTTGCCATCGCCGAGGATTCGATGACGCCGGCCGAGTTTATCCAGCGCCTGCTGAAGTCGGAGGTGGATCTGCTGTGGCTGGGCGGCATCGGCACCTTCGTGAAGGCACCGACGAGACCCAGGGCGATGCCGGCGACCGCGCCAACGATGCCTTGCGCATCAATGGCAACGATCTGCGCTGCAAGGTGGTGGGAGAGGGCGCCAATCTGGGATTCACCCAGAAAGGCCGCGTCGAATACGCGCTCAAGGGCGGGCGCATCAACACCGACGCCATCGACAATTCCGCCGGCGTGGATACCTCGGATCACGAGGTCAACATCAAGATCCTGCTGAATGAGATGGTCTCGGCCGGCGATATGACGCTGAAGCAGCGCGACAAGCTGCTGGCGGAGATGACCGACGAGGTCGGCACGCTGGTGCTCAGGGACAATTACCTGCAAACCGAGGCGCTGTCGGTGGCTCTGGCCCAGGCGCCGGCGCTGCTGAACCAGCATGGCCGTTTCATGCGGGCGCTGGAGCGGGCCGGCAAGCTCAACCGCGGCGTCGAGTACCTGCCGTCGAATACGGAGATATCGCGGCGCGAGGCCGCCGGACTGGGGCTGACGCGGCCGGAGCTGGCGGTGCTGCTGGCCTATGCCAAGACGACCCTGGATGAGGAGCTACTGCCGTCGGACCTGCCCGACGATCCGCAGCTCGTCGACGATCTCCTGCGCTATTTTCCGAAGCCGTTGCAGGCGAGCTTCAAGGCCGAACTCGCCAGGCACCGGCTGCGGCGCGAGATCATCGCCAATGTGGTGACCAACAGCCTGGTGAACCGTGCCGGGCCCACCTTCGTCGCCATGCTGAAGGAGAATACGGGCATGCCGGCGGCAGCCATCGCCCGGGCCTATGCGGTGACCCGCGGCGTGTTCGATCTCCGCGATATCTGGGGCCGCATCGAGGCGCTGGACACCAAGGTGCCGGCGGCGCTGCAGACGGAGATGCTGATCGAGACCACCAAGCTGGCGGAGTCAGGCACTTCCTGGTTCCTGCGCAATGGCGAGCATCCCCTGGATATCGCCGCCAACCTGGCCGCCTATGGTCCGGGCATCAAGGCGCTGCTGGGGGGCAAGAACATCGTCGCGCCCAACGACCGCGACACGATCGACGCCCGGGCCAAGGCTTTCGCCGCCCAGGGCGCACCGGCGGATCTGTCGGAACTGGTGGCGACGTTGCGCTATCTGGCGCCCTGCCTGGACGTGGTGCGCATCGCCCGCGGGGCCAACATCCCGGTGGAGGCGGTGGGCCGCACCTATTTCGCGGCCGGCGACCGGCTCGGGCTGGAATGGCTGCGGCAATCGGCGTCGGCGCTGACGGCGGAAACCCACTGGCAGCGCCAGGCGGTGTCGGCTGTCATGGAGGATCTGTATGCGCAGCAGCGCGACTTGGCGACGCGCATGCTCGGGGAGCGCAAGGCCAACGGCAAGATCGAGGGGCCGGAGCTGGTCGGCGACTGGCTCGACGGCCGCGCCACCGTCACCGCGCGTCTCGAGGGATTGCTGGGCGAACTGAAGCAATCGGGCACGGTGGACCTGGCGATGCTCACGGTGGCGAGCCGGGAGCTGCGGAGCTTGCTGGAGAGGTAGGGGTGCATTGATGCCCGCAGCAAAAGATTGTCATCCCGGGGCCGCCACTTCAGTGGCGGAGCCCGGGACCCAAGCACACGGAACTCGTCAAGTTACCTTGATCACCGCTCGGTGTTCATGGGTCCCGGATGATCGCGCTGAC
>CAWKOG010000013.1:0-22990 GCA_963851215.1 uncultured Alphaproteobacteria bacterium | reverse complement strand
GATGGCGAGCCGCCGAAGGCAAAGGCCTGATAATGCCGGCGGCAGGCGGCATAGATGCCGCCATCGACCGGCCGGCCGCCGAAATAGCTGACTTCAGCGGCATCGACGATGGCGCCCAGGGAATTCCGGCCGGAGTCCGCAAGGCGAGCCCGCTGCAGGATCTCCCGCGCCGTACTGGACGGGCCGTAGACGCCGCCCAGATGGCGTTTCAGATAGTCGATGCTGTGCAGCAGCAGGAGATGCAGCGCTTCGGCGAACTGCCCGTCCGCGGCCAGCCGGTCGGCGCGGCCGAGGGCATCGAGGAGCTGGCTGTCGGCGGCGGCGGGCGAGCCCTGCACCATCGGCGCAGCCCCCGCTTTCAGTTGGCGGCGCCGGCCGAACCAGGCGGGAACCTCGCGGCCGAGATAGAAGACCGCCAGCAGCACGCCGACGCCGATCAGCAGCCAGAACATGAACTCGACAATGCGGGCCAGCCAATCCGGCGGATTCCAGCCCTGGGGCAGATCGATCGGTTCAATTTTCCGGTCTTCAGGCAGCGTCGCCTGCAGATCCTCGGGCGCATAGGCCTTGGCCAGCGGCTCGCGCAATTCCGGCGGCAGGCGGGAGAGATCCCGAAGATCGGGCGCCTTGCCGGCCGCGTTCTCTGCTTCCTGCGCTTGACGCGGCGCTCGCTGTCAGACAGTCAGACAGCGCCCATGCAAGGCACCAGACGGCCAACGATAGCCGCAGACCGCGGCCCGCCGCTTCCGCCAGTCCGCCCGCCGATGGAAGCCCCCTCCGCCGTCTCCCCCGATATCGCCGAGCTTAAAGCAAAAGAAGGCCGGTCGCGTGACGTGCCGTTCGAGAGGGACCATTCGGCGGGCGCGTCTAGGCGCGTCCACCGACGGCAGGCTATCAGACAGTACTTCGGCAGCGGCGTCTCCAGGCTCCTCCGGCCGAAGAAATAGCCCTACAGATACTTCATGCCTTCGCCGATCAGGAAGGTCGCATCCTTCTGCGTTTCCACATTCGGCCACTGTCTCCATGCCGTAGGTGTCGGCGAGGCCCAGCAGATTGCGGATGAAGAGCTGATTGTCCACGTTGCCGGCCAGATTCTTCACGAAGGAGCCGTCGATCTTGACGATATCGAGGGTCAGCGCCTTCAGATGGCGGAACGAGGTGTAGCCGGCGCCGAAATCATCGACTGCCACGCGGCAGCCAAGCTCGCGGATGGTCTGTAGGAAGCGCGCGGACTCCTCGATATCGATCAGCGCCGAGGTCTCCGTCACTTCGACGATCAGGCGCTTGGCCACGTCGGGACGGCCCTTCAGCAGCGCCGACATGCGGCGCAGCCAGCTTTGATCGGACGCAGTCAGGCCGGAGATGTTGATTGCAAGCTGCAGCTGCGGATTCTCGGTCAGGAAATCCAGCGCCAGGTCCAGCACATGGCGGTCCACCATGCGCACCAGGCCGAGCTGCTCGATCACGGGCACGAACACGCCGGCAGGCACGATCTGGCCCTGCTCGTCGCGCATGCGCAGCAGGCACTCGTAGAAGACCGGGACTTCGCTGTCGGAGTTCACCACCGGCTGGAAGGCGAACTGCAGGCGGTGATCGCGCAGCGCCTGTTTCACCTGGTTGCCGATGATGAGATTCTGGCGATGCACTTCGCCCTGGCGCACCGACATCTGATAGGGAATGAAGCGGTCGCGGCCCAGCATCTTGGCCTGCTTCAGCGCCGTCTCGCCTTTGGCCATCACATCGACGGCGGTGGTGGACAGTTCGCTGAACAGCACGCCGCCGATGGAGACGGAGACATGGGTCTCCGCGTCGCCGGCCTGAACCGGCTGCTCGCGCACGGAAAGAAGGATACGTTCGGCCGCCCGCGCCATCTGCCCTTCCGAGCATTGGCCGAGGATGACGCCGAAGCGGTCGCCGCCGATGCGGCCGATGACATCGCTGGCGCGCAGCACGCGGTCGAGACGCTGACCCACCGCCAGCAGCACGGCATCGCCGGCTTCCGGCCCGAGGGTGTTATTGATGACGGAGAGCTTGTCGACGCCGATCACCAGATAGGCGCCGGGAATCTCCGCGCGGCGGTTGTATTCGATGGCATGATCAAGCGCTTCGCGCAGGCGCACGTGATTGAGATGGCCGGTCAGCTCGTCGAAACTGGCCATGCGTTCCAGGCGCGCTTCGTGATTCTTGCGCGCCGTGATCAGGCGCAGGCTGCCCACCAGGCGCTGCGGCATGCCGTTGCCGGCGCGGATCACGCTGCCGCGGTCATGCACCCACACAAACGCGCCGTTATCGGAGCGGATGCGGTATTCACAATCATAGGGTGTGTTGTCGCTGACATGGGACGAAAGTGACTTCAGCCGCAGCGGGATATCCTCGGGATTGACCCGCTGCAGGAATTTCTCGCCGCGCTTCAAAGGTTCGGGATCTTCGCCGAAAATCTGCGCGCCCTGACCCGCCCAGACGATGTTGTCCGTGGTCAGATCCCAATCGTAGAAAAGATCGCCGGCCGCCATGACGGCCTGCTGAATCCAGTCGGCCATCTCCGGTTGGCGAGCCATGTCTGCGCCGTTACGCATCAAATAATGCTCCTGAACGGATCGACCCCCTGTAGCGGTCGATACCCAGTCTGAGTTGTAGGCAAGGATAGGCAGCGCGCTTTAACAATCCCTGAACAGCGGCCGGAGAAATCCGCTTCCGGGACCGCCACCCATCCGCTAAGTCCATGGCCGGCAAGCATTGTCACCGTTTGCTGCAAAGCCCGGAAAAATCTCGAAAATGTATATGCGACAACTTCAGCGCGCGGCCATACCCGCTTCCTATTGCCTTTGCGAGGCAGCACACGATTTCGTGAGAATGCTGTGGCATTTCTGGTTAACGGCGCAAGAGGATTAACGGCCGTGAACCAATTCGCAAAGCGGTCCGTCCTTGAGCGGCCGGGAAATTGAAGCAAGAAGAGATAGAAACCTTAGCCCCAGAGACCTAAGTCCGGGAGTTCGCGAATGCCGTTGATCGACCTGCTATCCCGCCAGCCCGCCGCCGCCCTGGCGTTCCTCAGCCCGGACCGGCCGCCGCTGACCTATGGCGGTCTGGCCGGATTGGCGGCACGGACGGTGGCGGCCCTCAACGGCCAGGGCATTGGCCGCCAGGACCGGGTGGCAATCGTCCTGCCCAACGGCCCGGACATGGCCGCCGCCTTCCTGGCGATCGGCGCCGGCGCGGCGACGGCGCCGCTGAATCCGGCCTACCGGGCCGACGAGTTCGACTTCTATCTGCGGGACCTGGCGCCCAAGGCTTTGGTGGTCCAGGCCGGGGTGGAGACCCCGGCCCGCGAGGCCGCCCGCAAGCTGGATATCGCCGTGATCGAGCTGGTGCCGGATCCGGCGGCGGCTGGGCTATTCCGGCTGGATATCCCGGCGGGCAGCGGTGCGCCGAGTTTTTCCAGCCCCGAGGACGATGCCCTCCTGCTCCACACCTCCGGCACCACCTCGCGGCCGAAGCTGGTGCCGCTGTCGCAGCGGAACATCCTGGCCTCCGCAAATCATATCGGCGGCACGCTGGCCCTGGGGCCCGCGGACCGCTGCCTCAACATCATGCCGCTGTTCCACATCCACGGCCTGATCGGCGCCGTGCTGTCCACCATCGCCGCGGGCGGCAGCGTGTTCTGCACGCCGGGATTCAATGCGCTGAAATTCTTCGGTTGGCTCGAGGAGTCCCAGCCCACCTGGTACAGCGCCGTGCCCACCATGCATCAGGCGATCCTGGCCCGCGCCGAACGCAACCGGGAGATCCTGGAGCGGCGCAAGCTGCGTTTCATCCGCTCTTCCTCCGCCTCGTTGCCGGCGCCCGTCATGAATGAACTTGAGTCCGTGTTCGGCTGTCCGGTCATCGAGTCCTATGGCATGACCGAGGCGTCGCACCAGATGACCAGCAACCCGCTGCCGCCGGCGGCGCGCAAGCCGGGCTCCGTCGGCCGCGCGGCCGGGCCGGAGGTCGCCATCCTCAGCGAGGATGGCAAGAAGCTGCCGCCGGGCGAAACAGGCGAAGTGGTCATCAAAGGGCCCAACGTCACGTCAGGCTATGTCGCGAATGACAGCGCCAACGCCGCCGCCTTCACCGATGGCTGGTTCCGCACCGGCGACCAGGGCGTGTTCGATGCCGAGGGCTATCTCACCATCACCGGCCGGCTGAAGGAGCTGATCAACCGGGGCGGCGAGAAGGTTTCGCCGCTGGAGGTGGATGCTGTGCTGCTGGGCCATCCGGCGGTGGCGCAGGCGGTCACCTTCGCCCTGCCCCATGACAAGCTGGGCGAAGAGGTCGGTGCGGCCATCGTGCTGCGCGAGGGTGCCGCGCTGACCGAGCGGGAGCTGCGGGATTTCGCCGCCGAGCGCCTGGCGGATTTCAAGGTGCCGCGGCGCGTCCTGTTCCTCGAGGAGATCCCGAAGGGCGCCACAGGCAAACTGCAGCGCATCGGCCTCGCCGCCAAGCTGGGCCTCGGCGCATGAAGATCTGCATCTACGGCGCCGGCGCCATCGGCGGCCTGCTGGGCGCCAAGCTGGCCCTCGCCGGCCAAGACGTCACGCTGATCGCCCGCGGCCCGCATATGGCGGCGATGAAAGAGAAAGGCCTGCGGCTGCGCATCGACGGCCAGGAGCTGACGGCGCATCCGAAGGTCACCGACGATCCCGCCAAGGCCGGGCCGCAGGACTATGTGATCGTCACGCTGAAGGCCCATTCCGTGGCGCCGGTCGCCAAGGCGATGCAGCCGCTGCTGGGACCGGAGACCGCCGTGGTCACGGCGATGAACGGGATTCCCTGGTGGTATTTCCACGCCCATCCTGGTGCCCACGCCAATCACCAGCTCAAGACCCTGGATCCCGACGGCAGCCTGTGGCGGCTGATCCCGCCGGAGCGCTGCATCGGCTGCGTGGTCTATCCGGCGGCCTCGGTGGTCGAGCCCGGCGTGGTGAAGCATGAATATGGCAACCGCTTCATGCTGGGCGAGCCCGACGGCAGCAGCTCGGACCGGGCAAAGCGCTTGTCGGAGGCGCTGACCTCGGCCGGCTTCAAGGCGCCGGTGCGGCCGCGCATCCGCGACGACATCTGGGTCAAGCTCTGGGGCAATCTCAGCTTCAATCCTGTCAGCGCGCTCACGCAGGCCACGCTGGTGAAGATCGCCACCGATCCCGGGACGCGCGCGGTGATACGCCGGATGATGGAAGAGTCGGAGCAAGTCGCCAACGCGCTCGGCATCAAGTTCGGTATCGATGTGGAGACCCGCATCGGCTGGGCCGCCGATGTGGGCGAGCACAAGACCTCCATGCTGCAGGACCTGGAACTTGGCCGGCCGATGGAAATCGACGCGCTGCTGAGCGTGGTGACGGAGATGGGCGATCTCGTCGGCATCGACACGCCGCTGCTCGACGCCATTCTCGCCCTGGTGATCCAGCGGGCGCGGGTGGCGGGGTGTTATCGCTGACCTTCAGTTCTCGGAACAAACTTACAAATCGAATCGCCCCCCTTGAGGGGGCGGTCGCGAGCGACAGCGAGCGGGTGGGGGTTGGTCGTCGAGCAATGAACAGCGGCCCACGCACCTCGACTTTCATCGCCAGAGATCGGCTTTGAGATACCCCCTCCTGACTCATCTCGCTGACGCTCGATGAGCCATCCTCCCCCTCAAGGGGGAGGATTGGTACGTTTGATTCCGGCGATCTAGTTTCGCCGCGCGATGATGAAGATGCGGCGGAACGGGAATAGCGTCCGCCCGTCTGGCTCAGGCGGATAGGCCTTCGCGACAAGGCGCCGGTAGTCGGCCGTGAATGCCTGGCGGTCATCGCCTTCCAGCGCATCGAGATACGGCCGCAACGCCGTGCCCTTGGTCCACTCGATGACGGGATCGGGACCGGCGAGTACATGCAGGTACTCCGCCTCCCAGATATCGATCTCGCGCGCATGAGCCGCGAGCGCGCGATGGTAGAAAGCGGGCTCATGCACCGGTTCTATTCCGCGCACGCGTGCGAGCGGGTTTTTCCAACGCTCGCTCTCTGCGGCTTGCAACATAAGTTGGTGAGCCGGCAACTCGTGGCTGTGCGGCATTTGCACCGCCAGCACGCCATCCGCGGCCAGCAGCGTCATCAGCCGCGGAAACAGCTTGCCATGATCGGGCAGCCAATGGAGCACGGCATTGCTGAAGATCACGTCCAGCGGCCTCTCCGGTGTCCAGTCGCCGGCATTGGCGAGGCTGAACTTCAGCGCCGGCGCCACCTCCCGCGCCTTCGCCAGCATGTCCGGCGAGGAATCGAAGCCGTACACATCGGCCTCGGGCCAGCGCTTCTTCAGTTCCAGCGTCAAATGGCCCGTGCCGCAGCCGAGATCGCAGACCGTGCGCGGCTGCGCGGCATCGATGCGGCCCAGCAGGTCGATCGCCGGCCGGAAGCGGTGGTCGGAGAATTTCAGATACTGCGCCGGGCTCCAGCTCATGCCGCGCTGCCTTTCGCATCGCCGGCCGGCGGCCACAGCCAAGCGGCACCGCGCACGCCGCTGGAATCCCCATGCATCGCCCGACGAAGCGGCGTGTCCACCCGGTCGGAGAACACCCAGCGGGTCCAGAGCCCCGGTACGTTTTCGTACAGACGTTCAATGTTCGACAGGCCGCCGCCAAGCACGATGACCGAGGGATCGAGGATGTTGATGACCGTCGCCAGGCAGCGCGCCAGCCGGTCCTCGTAGCGCGCCAGCGCCGCTTCAGCCTGCGCCTCGCCGGCAGCGGCGCGGTTCAGGATCTCCTGCACATTCGCGGCGGGCTTCGCGGTCGCGTTGAATTCCTGCAGCATCCCCGGCCCGGACAGCAGCGTCTCCACGCAGCCGAAGCGACCGCAATAGCAGGCCGGCCCGGGCCGCTCGTCGTCCCGGGGCGTCTGCATCGGGATATGCCCCCACTCGCCACCGATGGCGTTGGCGCCGCGCCAGGCTTCGCCGCGGATGGCGACGCCACCGCCGACGCCGGTGCCGATGATGACGCCGAAGACCATGGGAGCGCCAGCGGCCGACCCATCCGTCGCTTCGGAGACGGCCAGGCAATTGGCGTCGTTCTCCATGCGCACGGCCCGGCCCAGGGCCGCCGCCAGATCGCGGTCGAACGGCTGGCCGTTGAGCCAGGTGGAGTTGGCGTTCTTCACCAGCCCGGTGGCGGGAGAGATGGCGCCGGGCATGCCGACACCCACCGTCGCCGTCTCGCCCAGCTCCTGCTCCGCCGCGCCCACCAGGCCCGTGATGGCGGCGATGGTGCCGCGATAGTCGTTCTTCGGCGTCGGCTGCCGCCGGCGCAGCAGCTCGCGCCCGTCGGGCGCCAGGGCGATGGCCTCGATCTTGGTGCCGCCGAGATCGATGCCGATGCGATAACGCGGTGCGGGCGAAGCCATGGGAATCCTGCAGGGAATTGCCCCTGTTTCCCTTATGACGGGCATTCGGAGGGTGTCAAACCTGAATGCCCTAGCCGGTTCATCCGGCTTGCGAAAAAGGCCCCCTGGACGGTACAAACCGGCTCCCCGATGAGGAAGGATGACTTCGATGGACGGCGACCGTTTGAGGCTTGCCATGCAGCGCTCCGGCCGCCTGTCGGATGCCAGCTTCGAGCTCCTGAGCAAATGCGGCCTGCATATCTCCCGCAGCCGCACCGAGCTGTTCTGCCGCATCGAGGAACTGCCGATCGATCTGCTGCTGGTGCGCGACGACGACATCCCCGGATTCGTCGAGGAAGGCGTCTGCGATCTCGGCATCGTCGGCGAGAATGTGGTGGAGGAAAAGCGCCGTGCCGCCAGCGACGGCTTCAAGACCGGCACCATCCTGCCGCTGGGCTATGCCCGCTGCCGCCTCGTGCTGGCGGTGCAGGAGGGAAGGCCGTTCAAGGATCTCAGCGACCTGAAAGGCCTGCGCATCGCCACCACCTATCCAGCCTCGCTGAAGGCCATGCTGAGCGCCGCCAAGGTGGAGGCGGAGATCGTGGTCATGAATGGCTCGGTCGAGGTGGCGCCCCGGCTGCACATCGCCGATGCCATCTGCGACATCGTGCAGACCGGCGCCACGCTGGAGGCCAATGGCCTGAAGCCCGTGCATACCCTGCTGGACAGCCAGGCGCTGCTGATCGGCCGCAAGGACCGGCTGACCGGCGGCAAGGCTGAGATCGCCGAGCGGCTGATGAAGCGCATCCAGGGCGCGCTCAAGGCGTCGGAAGCGAAATACATCATGCTGCATGCGCCCCGTTCGGCGCTGCCGGCGATTGCGCGTATCCTGCCGGGCGCGGAGTCGCCAACCGTGCTGCCGCTGGAGTCCATGCCGGACAAGGTGGCGGTGCATGCGGTCAGCCGCGAGAGCGTGTTCTGGGAAACGATGGAACAGCTCAAGGCCGCCGGCGCCAGCGCCATCCTGGTGCTGCCCATCGAGAAGATGATGGATTAGGCCATGGCCAATGTCGCGGTCGTCGATAGCGGCGGCACGAACATCAACTCGGTGCTGTTCGCGCTGGAGCGCCTGGGCGCGCCGGCAAAGCTGACGGCCGATCCCGCGGAGATCGCCGCCGCCAGTCACGTATTGCTGCCGGGCGTCGGCGCCGCCGGTCCCGGCATGGCCAAGCTGCAGCAGAAGGATCTCATCCCCTGCCTGCGCGACCTGCGGCAACCGGTCATGGGCGTGTGCCTGGGCATGCAGCTCATGTTCGAGCGCTCCACCGAGGGCAATGTGGAATGCCTGGGCCTGCTTAAGGGCGAGGTGCGCCGCTTCAAGGACGGGCCGGACATGACCGTGCCCCATATGGGCTGGAACGACATGAACGCGGCCCGCGCCGACGATCCGCTGTTGTCGGGCCTGGCGCCGGGTCAGCAGGCCTATTTCGTCCACAGCTATTTCGCGCCGGTGACCGAAGACACCGTCGCTACCTGCGATTATGGCGTGCCGTTCGCCGCCATGGTCCATCGCGGCAACCTCTATGGCTGCCAGTTCCATCCCGAGCGCTCCAGCGCCGTGGGCAAGCGTGTCCTCGAGAATTTCCTGGCCGTCGCATGATCATCTATCCGGCCATCGATATCAGGCAGGGCCGCTGCGTCCGCCTGCACCAGGGGCAGTTCGACCAGGAGACCGTCTATGGCGACGATCCCCTGGAGATCGCCCGGCGCTTCAGCGCCGCCGGCAGCCAATGGCTGCATGTGGTGGACCTGGACGGCGCCAAGGGCGGCGCCTCGGCCCAGTGCGCGCTGATCTGGACGCTGACCCAGGCCGGCGCCAGCATCCAGACCGGCGGCGGCATCCGCGACGCGATCGCCGTTGCCGGACATTTCCAGCATGGCATCGGCCGCGTCGTCGTCGGCAGCCTGGCGTTGGGCAAGCCGGACCTGGTGAAAGGCTGGATCAAGGAGCATGGCGCCGAGCGCATCGTCCTGGCCCTGGATGTGCGGCCGGTGGAGAACCATGGCTATGCCATCGCCACCCATGGCTGGCAGCAGCAGACGGCCTCGGACCTGTTCATCGTGCTCGACGATTTCGTTGCGGCCGGGCTGAAGCATCTGCTCTGCACCGATATCAGCCGCGACGGCGCGCTGGAGGGACCGAACCTCGCGCTCTACCGGCGGCTGCGGGCGCAATTCCCCGACCTCGCCGTCCAGGCCTCCGGCGGCATTGCCCGCCTCGGCGATCTGCGCGACCTCCGGGATATCGGGGTGGCCGGCGCGGTCATCGGCAAGGCGCTCTATGAACGCAAATTCACCCTGGCCGAGGCGCTGGCATGCTGAGCAAGCGCATCATCCCCTGCCTGGACGTGAAGAACGGCCAGGTGGTGAAGGGCGTCCAGTTCCAGAACCACGAGATCGTCGGCGAGGTGGTGGAGCTGGCGCAGCGCTATGCGGCCGAGGGCGCCGACGAGTTGGTCTTCTATGACATCACCGCCAGCAGCGACCGCCGCACCGTGACCAGCGACTGGGTCGAGCAGGTGGCGCGGGTGATCGACATCCCTTTTTGCGTCGCCGGCGGCATCCGGGCCGTCGCCGATGCCGAGCACATCCTCCATAGCGGCGCCGACAAGATCTCCATCAATTCGCCGGCCCTGGAAAATCCCCGGCTGATCGGCGATATCGCCGAGGCCTTCGGCACCCAATGCATCGTCGTCGGCATCGACAGCAAGGCCGAGGGCGGCGACTGGTTCGTCTATCAATATACCGGCGACCCCGACAAAACCCGGCCGGCCCGCCGCCGCACCCTCGATTGGATCCGCGAGGCCGCCGACCGGGGCGCCGGCGAGGTGGTGCTGAACTGCATGAACCAGGACGGCATGCGCCAGGGTTATGACCTGCAGCAACTGACGGCCGCGCGGCAGGCCGTGACCATCCCCATCGTCGCCTCCGGCGGCGCCGGAGCGGTGGAGCATTTCCGCGACGTGTTCCGCAAGGCCCGGGTGGACGCGGCCCTGGCCGCCAGCGTCTTCCACAAGGGCGTCATCGCCATCGCCGACCTCAAGGCCTATCTTGCCGGCCAGAAAATTCCGGTGCGGCAATGATCGAGCTGACCTTCAAGCCAGACGATGTGGATTGGATCAAGGGCGATGGCCTGGTGCCCGTGGTCATCCAGGACGCCACTACCCTGCAGGTGCTGATGCTCGGCTATATGGACCGGGCGGCGCTGGAGGAGACGGCGAAGAGCGGCCTCGTCACCTTCTATAGCCGCAGCAAGCAGCGGCTGTGGCAGAAGGGTGAAACCACCGGCCACGCCCTCAGCGTCATGGGCATCCGCCTCGATTGCGACAACGACACCCTCCTTATCGACGCAAAACCTCAGGGACCCACCTGCCATCTCGGCACCAGCTCCTGCTTCGGCGAGGACGCGCCGAAGCGCTGACCTGATTCGCCAATTCGGCCGGGATTCGCTGCCTTTCGCGCCCCTCCGCGGCGCCGGGCGATTCGCCGTAGCAATAGATTATTATCCAATATCTACAGCCATTTCCGTGGCCAGCCTTAGCCTTGGTTTAACCGCTCATTAGACCATCGTTAATACACCGGGTCCGATAATACGCCCGTGTTCTGGAGAGAACGCGACAAACGAGGACCCGCCATGGCGAGCAACGTTAGCGTCAGTAACGTGATCCCCTTCCCCAGCCGGCCGCAGCCGACGCGCGAAATCGTCGATGCGGTGAACACGGCGCCCGAGGATGTGTATCGCCTGTCCGAGGAATTTCTGCGCCAGGCGGCGCGCATGCATGGCTCCGGCGAGTCCGGCGCCGACATCTACATGGCGCTGATCCTCGCGCTCTGCACCCTGGTCTGCCGCGATGAGGATGATCCCAGCGTCATCGAGCAGAAGCTGGCCGCCAGCTATGCCCATATGCGCGAAGCCCAGCATCTGCTGGTCGAAGGCTGGGCTCGCTAGATTGCGCGCCCGCCCGGCGATCCGCCGGGCCTTAATGGAAGCGGGCGTAGACTTCGCCCAGGCCTTCCACCGCGATCGTGACCTGATCGCCCCGACCCACCGCTTCGCTGCGCACGATCGAACCCGTCAGCACCACCTGACCGGCCCGTAATTTTTCGCCTCGTCCCGCGAGGTTGGTCGCCAGCCAGGCGACGGTGTTGAAGGGATGACCCATGGCGTCGGCGCCCACCCCCTCGCCCTTGGTCTCGCCATTGATGGCGATCCGCCCGCGCATCGCCGCCAGATCCAGGCGGCGCCAGTCGGTCACTTCCGGTCCCAGCACGCCGCCGGCGCAATAGAAATCGTCGGCCGTTAGAATCGCCGGCCCCAACGTCTGCGGCAGCTCGTAGCGGTCGTCGACGATCTCGATCGCCGCCATGCAGGATTCAACGGCTTCCGCTACCGCGCCGGCCGTCACCGGAATTTCCGCGTCGATATCCTTCGCCAGGCGGACGGCGATTTCACATTCCACGAAGGGCCGATGGAAGTCGGTCTGCAGCAGGTCGGCGCGGCCCTGATAAAGTTCGGCGCTGAAAAAGGCGCCGGCGCAAGGGTGATCGATACCCAGTTTTTCCTGCATGACCGGCGTGGTGCAGCCGATCTTGTACCCGGCGATCGAACCGAAGCCCGCGGCGATCAGATAGCGGTGGGCGAAGCTCTGGATCAGATAGCCCTCGGTCATCGTGCGCGGGCGCCAGGCTTCGGGCAATCCGCTGAGGACCTGATGCTTTAGCCGCAAATTGACGATATGTTCCGCAGCCCGCGCGGCCATGGCATGGGTCAGCGGCGCGAGCGGGGCGGACATCAGCATCGGGGCGGTCCGTAGGATTTTTTCGGTGGCCGGAAGATTCCCACGAACCGGGCACCGGGCGCAATCGCCTTCCGTCGGCAATTGCCCGGCCGCCGCGCGCCGTCTATGAAAACATTAACGGCGCAAGGCCGAGAACTGAGCAAAATCAATCGGGGGAATCATGAACAAGATCGATCTCGGCGGCAGGGTCGCCATCGTCACCGGCGGCGCCCAGGGCATCGGCTTCGCCGTGGCCGAGCGCTTCGTGCAATCGGGGGCCAAGCTGGCGATCTGGGACCGGGACAAATCGGAGCTGGCGGAGGCCCGGAAAAAACTGGGCGGCGAGGTTCTGGACATCGCCGTGGATATCCGCGACGCGGACGCCACTTCCGCCGCCGCGGCCGAAACCCACAAGAAGCTGGGCCGCATCGACATCCTCGCCCACAGCGCCGGCATCGCCGGGCCGACCGTGCCGACGGTCGACTATCCGCTGGAGGCCTGGCGCGAGGTCATCGACATCGATCTCAATGGCACCTTCCATTGCTGCCGCGCGGTGGTGCCGTTCATGCAGCAGCAGAACTACGGCCGCATCGTCAACATCGCTTCCATCGCCGGCAAGGAGGGCAATCCGAACGCCAGCGCCTATAGCGCCGCCAAGGCGGGGGTGATCGCCCTGACCAAGTCACTGGGCAAGGAACTGGCGGGGAAAAATATTGCCGTGAACTGCGTGACGCCGGCGGCGGCGCGCACCCGCATCTTCGACCAGATCAGCCAGCAGCATATCGACTACATGCTGGCGAAGATCCCCCGCGGCCGGTTCCTGGAGGTGAAGGAGGCGGCCAACATGATCGCCTGGCTGGTATCGGAGGAGAACAGCTTCACCACCGGCGCCGTGTTCGATCTCAGCGGAGGCCGGGCGACCTATTAATTCAGCGCGAGGCAAGTCATGGCCGCCAAACTGCGCATGGGCGTGATCGGATGCGGCTTCTATGCGCAAAACCATCTCAACGCTTGGCGCGACCTGGACGCAGAGGTGGAGCTGGCCGCCGTCTGCGATGTTGATCCCGCGAAAACCACAGCCGCAGCGGTCAAGTTCGCCGTGCCGAAGACCTACAGCGATGCCCGGCAGATGCTGGAGACCGAGAAGCTCGATTTCGTCGACATCGTCACCACTATGCCGACGCACCATCGGCTAGTGCTGCTGGCCGCATCGCTCAAGACGCCGGCCATCGTGCAGAAGCCCTTCGCACCGACCTGGTCCGAATGCGTCGAGATGGTGGAGGCCTGCGAGAAAGCCGGCGTGCCGCTGATGGTGCATGAGAATTTCCGCTGGCAGGCGCCCATGATCGAGGCCAAGCGGCTGCTGTCGGAGGGCGCCATCGGCGAGGTCACCTGGGGCCGCGTCAACTGGCGGACGGCCTATGACGTCTATGCCGGCCAGCCCTATCTGGCGAAGGAGACGCGCTTCATCCTGCTGGATATCGGCGTGCATAGCCTGGACCTGGCGCGCCTGCTGATGGGCGAGGCGGAGCGGGTCTATTGCGAGACCCAGAGCCTGAAGGCGGGCATCGCCGGCGAGGATGCCGCAACCTGCACGCTGCGCCACCGGTCCGGCGCGGTGAGCGTGGTGGATTTCAGCTATGCTGCGCGGCGCGATCCCGATCCCTTCCCGGAATCATTGCTGGAGATCGAGGGCCGGCGCGGGAGCCTCATTGTATCACCGGGCCTGGAACTGACGCTGCATGCCGACGGCAAGACCAGCAAACGGTCAGTACGCACGCCGCTGCTGGCCTGGACGTCGGAGCCCTGGCATGTGTCGCAGGAGAGCGTGGTCAACATCCAGCGCCATTGGGTCGAGTGCTTCAAGGCCGGCCGCGAGCCCGACACCTCCGGCCGCAACAACCTGAAGACCTACGCGTTGGTAGAGGCCGCCTATGAAAGCGCCGCCTCCCATCAGGCGGTGCGGCCGAAGCTGTGAATTTGAGCAAGAACTGAAAGAACTGAAAAATCCCCTCTCCCCCGATGGGGAGAGGGGACTATTAGGATTGCCAGTTTCCCTTACCCGACCCACCGAAAATGCCCCACCGGCAGATGGGGTGACAAATCACCAAGCGCATTCTCCCGTGCACCCCAGCCGATATTGTGGATCACCGTGGGTGCTTCGCCGGTCTCGCCGATGAAGGCGATATGGGGCAGGCGGCCGCCCAGGCGCCAGGTGACGATGTCGCCCGCCTGTAGAGTGTCCGGAAATCCAGTGCCATCGGTGACGCCGCCGTTGTTGCGCCAGAGCTGCGCGCCGCGGCGCTTCAGGAAGGTCTCGAGGTTGAGAACGCGGCGGTGATCGATATTGCTGTCGGGCATGTCCAATCCCCAGGTCGCGGGATAGGCGGCGAAGTTCTTCTTCATGTCCTGGTGCAGCAGCTCCTGCAGGTCGAGCGCGAGCCCATCGCGATAGGCGCGCACGATCACGTCGGCGCAGACGCCATAGAGCCGGCCGATATCGCCGTTGGGATAATCGATCCGCGTATAACTGGAATCATAGATTAGCGTCACGCCGATCTGCGCCCGCGCCGCCGCGATGAGTTTTTCCGCCGGCGTTTCGTCCGCCAGCACCGGCCGCGCGGCCAAGGCCACGCCCGCACCCAGCATCATCTTGAGCAACCCGCGACGCCCGCTTCTCATGGCGCCGATGTTGCCGGGCGATTGCGGCAAGCGTTGGGCGGGATAGCGTTAAGAGCCGTTAGGCAAGTTTGAGCACCATGCGGCCGAGGATGCGCCCGCGCCGCATGTCGTCGAAGATATCGTTGATGCTGGCGAGCTTGGCCGTCTTGATTTTCGCCGTCACCAGCCCGTTGGCGGCAAACTCCACCGCCTCGTTGAGATCCAGGCGCGTGCCGACATTGGAACCGCGCACCGACAGCTCGCCATTCACGATAGCCGAAATTGACGCGCGGATATTGTCGTTCTCGCCGCCGGGCAGGCCGATATAGCAGACCGTGCCGGCGGGCCGCAGCATGCCGATGGCCTGCTCGAAGGCGCGGGGCGACACGGCGGCGACGATCGCGCCATGCATGCCGCCGGTCTTCTTCTGGATCGCCGCCGGCGCGTCCTCCTTGCTGGCATCGACCAGCACTTCCGCGCCAAGCCGCTTCGCCAGCTTCAGCTTGTCGGCGGAGACATCCACCGCCGCGACCCGCAGGCCCATCGCCTTGGCGTACTGCACGGCGATGTGCCCGAGCCCGCCGATGCCGATGACCGCCATCCACTGGCCCGGCCGCGTGTTCGTGCGCTTCAAGCCCCGATAGGTGGTGACGCCCGCGCAAAGGATCGGCGCCAGCTCATAGAGGTTTGTGTTTTTGTTCAGCCGCGCCACGAAATCCGCCGGCGCGGTCATGTATTCCGCATAGCCGCCGGGCTTGCTGTAGCCGGTCGCTTCGCCCTTCTTGCAGATCGTCTCCATGCCGGCATGGCAGAACTCGCAGGCGCCGCAGGCGCTGAACATCCAGGGCACGCCCACCGCATCTCCGGTTTTGAAGCCATCCACGCCGCCGCCGAGCGCGACCACATGCCCCGCCACTTCATGGCCGGGAATCAGCGGCAGCACCGGCCCCGGCGTCCAGTCGCCATCCACAGCGTGGAGATCGCTGTGGCAGACGCCGCAGGCCGCCACCTTGATCAGGATCTCGCCGCGCTGGGGTTCGGGGATGGGGAGGTTTTCTATCGCGAGCTTGGTGCCGATTTTCCGCAGCACAGCGGCCTTCATTGTTTTCTTCATGCTGTTCCCAACTCAGAGAGCCTTCAACGCCTTGTCCATGGCATCCACGGTCTGGTCCGCATGCTCGATCTTGAACGGCATCGGCGGCCGCACCTTCACGATATTCACCGCGCGGCCCTCATAGCCGACCAGCACGCCATGATCCCGCATCAGGTTGAGCACGCGCTTGGTTTCCTTCGTCGCGGGCGTCAGCGCTTTCCGGTCGGTCACCAGTTCCACGCCGATCATCAGGCCCATGCCGCGGACATCGCCGATCAGGTCATGCTTCTTCATCAGGCCGCGCAATCCCGCCTTCAGATGCTCGCCCACCTTTTGCGCACTGGCCTGCAGCTGCTCCTTCTCCAGCACATCCAGCACCGCCATGCCGGCGGCGCAGGCGACATTATTGCCGCCGAAGGTGCTGAAGAACGAGGTGCGCGACATGAAGGACTCCATGATCTCGCGCCGGGTCACCACCACGCCCAGAGGGTGGCCGTTGGCCACGGGCTTGCCCATGGTGACCATGTCGGGCGTGACGTTGTGCAAGGCGAAACCCCAGCGTTGCGCGCCCGTGCGGCCAAAACCGGTCTGCACTTCGTCGGCGATGCAGACGGCGCCGGCGGCGCGCATGCGGTCGTAGACCCGGCCGAGATAACCCGGCAGCGGCTCGTGGATGCCGTTGGTGCAGAAGCCGGGATCGGCGATGAAAGCCGCGGGCTGCAGTCCGGCCGCTTGTAGCGAGCCGATGGCGCGGTCCGCATCGGCAGCATAGGCCGCACCGTCGGAGCCATGGGCGCCACGATATCTGTCTGGTGGAGCCAGCATGCGGACATGGGGCGCCAGCGCGTCATCGGCCTTGCCCGCCGGCGACAGCGCTTCCACCGCATCGGTCCAGCCGTGATAGGCCTCTTCCATGACGACGGCGCCGCGCTGTCCGGTATGGGCCTTGGCCATGCGCCAGGCGAGATCCACCGCCTCGCTGCCGGAATTGACGAACGCCGCTACATCCAGCCCCGCCGGCAGCGTCGCTGTCAGCCGCTCGGCATAGTCCAGCACTTCGTCATAGAGATAACGGGTGTTGGTGTTGAGCCGGCCTGCCTGCCGCGCGATCGCTTCCACCACATGGGGATGGCAATGGCCCACATGGGGCACGTTGTTATAGACGTCGAGATAGGCGCGGCCCTGCGCGTCATACAGCCAGACGCCCTCGCCGCGCACCAGATGCAGCGGCGGATCGTAGAACATGTAGAGCTGCGAGCCCATGAATTCGCGGCGACGCGCCAGGAGCTGTTGGATGTCGTTGGTCACAGGCGCTGCGGTTGAAATCACTGACGTCATCGACTGATTTTCTTTCTCTAGGCACAGGCCGCTTTCAGCGCGGCCGTGACTTTGTCATGCCCGATGGTGAGCAGTTGCTCAAGGGCGGCCATGCAAGGCTCGTAGTAGGTTTCCAGGTAGCTCGGCGTCTCCGCATTGTGCCTGGCCCGCCGGGCGCAGATCACCACGGAAATGGCGTGCCGCGCCAGCATCAGGTCGTAGATCAGGCCAATCTCGTCGTCCCGCAGCGGCAGCACCAGATGATAGGCGCCGACGACGGTGCTGGAGGCTTCCAGCGGATCGTCCTTGCCGATCCAGATATCCGCCGCCGCGATCGACGGTTCGAAGAGCAGCGGCCCCAACACCATGTCGCCGAAATCGATCACGCCGGCGACGCGGACGCCGTCATCCGGATCAACCAGCACATTGTGGAGATTGAGATCGTTATGGATGATCTGGCTGCGCACGCGCGCGAGCCGCGGCATCGCATTTGCCGCGAAGTTGTCGATCACGCGCCGGACCATCGCACGCCGCCCGTCGCCGTCGATATCGCCCACATGGCCGGCCATGCGCGGCAGCAGCCGCAGGTCCCAGGGGATCTCCTGCGCCGCGGCGCGGTGGCTGAAGCCGGCGAGCGCCTTGTCGAGCCGTGCGGCAAAGCGGCCGAGATCGGCCAGCAGCGCCGGCCTGTGCGGGACCGTCTCCAATATCTTCCCGGGCAAAAAGCTGTAGACCCGCGCCATATGCCGCGCGCCATCATCGAGTTCCACCCAGGCGATGGCCTCGCCATCCCGCGACAGCACCACCCGCGGCACCGGCAGACCGGGATCGGCGCGGGCGATGTGGCGCAGGCCGGCCGTCTGCAGATCGACCACGGCCGGATCTTCCACGGCGTTGGCGATCTTCAGCACATGGCCGAGGCCGCCATCGGCCGGGCGCAGATGGAAATTCGCGTCGCGCTCGCTATAGAGCTGCTTGGCGTCGCCCGTAAGACCGAATTCCCGCCGCGCGATCTCCACCGCCTCCGCCGCCGAGAGTTTCGGCAGGGTGAGGTCGAGGAACTTGACGGGCTGCGGGAGCGTCGCTTCGGGCATGAGGGGCCTCAATGTGACGAAGGAAAGCGTTCCGTCAACACCCCCTCACCCTGACCCTCTCTCATCGGCGGCGTACCAAGAGAGACCCCTCTCCCCTTGGGGGAGAGGGGTAGGGGTGAGGGGTTTCGCGCGTGAACGCGCATCGAGTCTTCGCCTGGAACAGTGACCATCTGCACGGGTGACGCACCCATTGCCTCGTATTTCGCGGTGGAGGCCGGTCAATCGATGGCGTGCTCTTGCACGCAGTACCCCTCACCCCCTGCCCCCTCTCCCCCAGGGGAGAGGGGAATTCACTGCGCCAAACGGCTGAGCGTGCCGCCCGTCGCAAAAGCTTCATCCTTTCGTCGCATTCGGGCAATCGCGCGGCCTTAACGTTCGGGGACAGCGGCCGATTCGGGCCGTTGCCCGTTCCAGTTTCAACATAGAAGATAGGGAGACTCCGATGAGCGAGCCCGTGGCTCACGACTCGACCAACTCGACCAATTCCAGCCGCACGGCCTCGACGCCGATCGAGACCGTGATCGCCAACAGGCTGTCCCGGCGCACGGCCCTCTTGGGCATGAGCGCCGCGGCCGGACTGGGCATGTTCGGCGGCCGCATTTTCGGCGCCAGCACCGCCGCCGCCGCTGCACCCGCGCTGACATTCAGCGAGCTGCCGCGCGTCTATGACGAAAAGGATCACGTCGCCCCTGGCTACAGCAAACAGGTGCTGCTGCGCTGGGGCGATCCGATCATGGCGGGCGCCGGCGCCTTTGAGCCTGCGGCCATGACCGGCGGCGCCCAGGAAAAGCAGTTCGGCTATAACTGCGACTTCATCGGCTTCATGCCGCTGCCCTTGGGCTCCAACAGCTCCGACCACGGCCTGCTTTGCGTCAACCACGAATATGTCGATGCCCACATCATGTGGCCGGGTTTGACCGAGGATGACGTGGCGACCAAGCTCGACAAGAACCAAGTCGAGGTCACCATGGCCGCCCATGGCCATTCGGTGGTCGAGATCAAGAAGACCGGCGGCCAATGGCAGGTGGTGGCTGATAGCGCTTACAACCGCCGCATCACCGCCAACACGGCGATCAAGCTGACCGGCCCCGCCGCCGGTCACGACCTGCTGAAGACCTCGGCCGATCCCGCGGGCGCCGAGGTGCTGGGCACCCTGGACAATTGTTCCGGCGGCACCACGCCCTGGGGCACTGTGCTTTTCTGCGAAGAGGGCGCGTCCGGCTGGTTCGGCGGTGACGTTACGAAGGTGCCCAATCCAGCCCTGTACGAACGCGCCGGTTATGGCGAGCTGGGCGACGAACTCGGCTGGACCCGCTATCAGGACCGTTTCAATGTCGACAAGGAACCGAACGAGCCGAACCGTTTCGACTGGGTGGTGGAGTACGATCCCTACACGCCGGGTTCGCAGCCGGTAAAACGCACGGCCCTGGGCCGCTTCGGCCATGAGGCGGCGACGACTGTCATCAACAAGGACGGCCGCGCCGTCGTCTATCTGGGCGACGATGACTATTTCGAGTACGCTTATCGTTTCGTCAGCAACGGCGCCGTCGATCTCAACGACCGCAGCAAGAACGCCGGCCTTCTGGACGACGGCACGCTCTCCGTCGCCCGCTTCAACGAGGACGGCACCTTGGACTGGCTGCCGCTGGTCTTCGGCCAGGGGCCGCTGACGGCAGAAAACGGCTTCAACAGCCAGGGCGACGTGGTGATGCAGGCGCGCAAGGCCGGCGATCTCCTGGGCGCGACGCCGATGGACCGGCCCGAGGATTTCGAGGCCAATCCGGTCACCGGCCGGGTCTATCTGGTGATGACCAAGAACAGCAAGCGGAAGCCCGAGCAGGTCAACGCAACCAACAGCAGGGCCAAGAACGTGACTGGCCATATCCTGGAGCTGCTGCCGCCGGGTGACGGCAAGGACGCCGATCACGCCGCGGCACAGTACAAATGGGACACCTTCATCCTCGCCGGCGATCCCGCCGTGGCGGAGCATGGCGCCAAGTACGGCGCCCAGGTTTCCGCGAACGGCTGGTTCGCCTGCCCCGACAATGTCGCCTTCGATCACCAAGGCCGCCTCTGGATCGCCACCGACGGCGCGCCGGATCTTGGCATCGCCGACGGTCTCTATGGCACGGAGGTCGAAGGGCCTGGCCGCGCAACGCCGAAGCTGCTCTATGCGGCGCCCATGGACGCGGAGGTCTGCGGACCCTGTTTCACGCCTGATGGCCAGACCCTGTTCCTGGCCATCCAGCACCCCGCGGAAAAATCCGAGATGCTGGAGAAGGCCACCACCCGCTGGCCGGATTTCGACGACAAGACTCCACCGCGGCCCTCCGTGGTGGTCATCACCAAGGACGGCGGCGGCGAGATCGGCGTCTAAGGGAGGCCCGAGCCTGGGCTAAATGTGCATCCTACTCCTCCCCGGCAACGCGATGCCGGGGAGGTTTTCTTTTGCCTCAGACCACGCCGCCATTGGCGCGCAGGGTCTGGCCGTTGATCCAGGAACCGTCCGGCCCCACGAGAAAGGCCACGGCAGCGGCGATGTCCTCCGGCGTGCCCAACCGTTCCAGCGGGCTCATCTTCGCCATGCGCTCCACCAGTTCCGGCGGTTTGCCGTTCAGGAAGAGATCGGTCGCAGTGGGTCCGGGCGCAATCGCGTTGACGGTGATCGATCGGCCGCGCAGTTCCTTCGCCAGGATCGCCGTCAGGGTTTCCACCGCCGCCTTGGTCGCCGCGTAGATCCCGTAATTCTCCAGTTTCAACCCAACCACGCTGGTAGAGAAATTGACGATGCGCCCGCCCTGGCGCAGACGCCGCGCCGCCTCGCGCAGGCCGTTGAAAGTGCCCTTCAGATTGATGGCGATCTGCCGGTCGAACAGCGCGTCGTCGCTCTCGCCGATGGATTTCAGCATCATGATGCCGGCATTGTTCACGAGCGCATCGGCGCCGCCGAAGGATCGACTTGGCGGCATCGAACAGGCGCTTGACGGCCTGGGGATCGCTAACATCGGCCTGCACCGCGACGGCGCGGCCGCCCTTGCCCGTGATCTTGCCCGCCAGGGCCTTCGCCGCCGCCTCGCTCCCGGAAAAGTTGATCACCACGGCAAAGCCATCGGCCGCCAGGCGCTCGGCGATTGCAGCGCCGATGCCGCGGGAGGCGCCGGTGACGATGGCCGACTTGCTGCTGTCGTTCATTTCATTCTCCAACTGATCGACATTTCCACTATTGCGTTCGCGACCGCCGCCGTTGACATCGGCGTGCCGCGCGGCGGGAATGCACAGCATGAATGCGCCCGACCTTGCCGGCCAGCTTTTCCAGGAGCTCGGCCCCGACATCGTTTCCACCGACGCCGATCTCCGCCAGCGCCGCGCCGGCGACTGGAGTGGCGCACCGAAGACCGTGCCGCCGGCCATCCTGCGGCCGCGAACCACCGAAGAGGTCTCTCGTTGCCTCGCCGTCTGCCACAAGCTTGGCATTCCCGTGGTGCCCCAGGGCGGCATGACCGGGTTGGCCGGCGGCGAATCCCGCGCCCGGCCAGATCGTGCTGTCGCTGGATCGCCTGTCCGGTGTCGAGGAGCTGGACAGGAGGCTTCCACCCTCACCGTCCGGGCCGGCACGCCCTTGCAAGTGGCGCAGGAGGCCGCCCGCGATGCCGGGCTCTATCTCGGCCTGGATATCGGCTCCCGCGGGAGCTGCCAGATCGGCGGCAATCTCGCCACCAACGCCGGCGGCAACCGGGTGATCCGCTATGGCATGGCCCGCGCCCTGGTGCTCGGCCTGGAGGTGGTGTTGGCCGACGGCACCGTCATCACCGCGCTCGACAAGGCGATGAAGAACAACACCGGCTATGACCTGAAGCAGCTTTTCATCGGCGCCGAGGGCACGCTGGGCGTCATCACCCGCGCCGTGCTTCGGCTGCATCCCCTGCCCCGCAGCCGCACGACGGCGTTCCTGTCCACCACTGGCTTCGACGCCGGCTTGCGCCTGCTGCGGCGGCTGCAGAGCGAGCTCGGCGGCGTCAGCGCTTTCGAGGTGATGTGGCCTGATTTCTACGACTATGTCGCCGGCCATCCCGAAACCGGCGTGACGCCATTGCCCAAGGGCCAGCCCTTCTATGTGCTGACCGAATACGAGGGCAACGATGCGGCCGGCGATGGCGATCGCGTGGAGGCGGCGCTGGCGGGCGCGCTGGAAGCCGGCGACGTCACGGATGCAGTAGTCGCCAAGACCGAGAAGGAGGCGCGGGATTTCTGGACCGTGCGGGAAGGCCTGGCGCTGGAACGGCTGCCCGATATTGTGAACTACGATGTCAGCCTGGCCATCGGCCGCATCGGCGAATTCGCCGACCGCTGCCGCGGCGCGTTGGCCAAACGCTGGCCGGATGGTACTTCCACTTTCTACGGCCATATCGGCGACGGAAATCTGCACATCTCCGCCAGCGCCGGTGCTGTGGCGGGCAATGTCGAGCATGAGATGATGAGATCGTCTACGAGATCGTCGGCGCGATGCAGGGCAGCATCTCCGCCGAGCACGGCATCGGCCTGTTGAAGCGCCCCTATCTCAACCGCTCGCGCTCCGAAGCCGAGATCGAG
>CAWKOG010000012.1:0-30472 GCA_963851215.1 uncultured Alphaproteobacteria bacterium | reverse complement strand
ATGGCCCAGGCCGCGTGCTGGCGATCCGCCGCGGCCTGCTGCACAGGGGCTGCAACTAACGGCGCTGCGATGGCGCACCCTCCCCTCCGCCGTTCGGGGTAGAGGGGAGGGCGCCGCCGGTGGCCCGCTAGCTCGCCATCTTCTTCATCGCCTGTTGGATCTCGTCCATGTTCAGGTCGCGGACATGGGTGGCGACCGACCATTTATGGCCGTAGGGATCTTCGATCACGCCATAGCGGTCGCCCCAGAATTGCTCCGCCACCGGCATCGTGATCTTTGCACCAGCGGCCACGGCCTTCTCGACAAACGCGTCCGCATCCTCGACATACAGGTGAA
Source organism: uncultured Alphaproteobacteria bacterium (assembly GCA_963851215.1). Classification (GTDB taxonomy): domain Bacteria; phylum Pseudomonadota; class Alphaproteobacteria; order Dongiales; family Dongiaceae; genus DATKFM01. The sequence goes on along the minus strand of CAWKOG010000012.1, from coordinate 30,136 downwards.
TGGTCACCGGCGTGCCTTTCAGAGACTTGGGACCGATGATTCCCCATTGCGGGTTCTCGTCGACCAGCATGACAGGCGATCCGTTGATGCGGATCATCCCATGCATCAGTTTGCCATCGGGTCCTGGCAGCCGCGCCCCTTCCACCGCGCCAAAGGCCTTCTTGTAGAACTCGATGGCCCCGGCCGCGCCGGCGCAGACCAAGTGCGGCGTGACGCTGGGCATGTCTTTGGGAATGGGATTCACTTTGGGCTTCGGCATGTTGATCGCTCCCTACAATTTTGAGAAAGGGCTCGACCGTTCGGCCGGCCCCGCGAGCTTGCTCCGGCACTATGTGGTGACCGCCTCGGCTCCAATCAAATCACCGGTCCGTCCTGCCACTTTTTTGCCCGCGGTCTTTGCAGCATGAGGTCAACAAATAGCGGTAGTTCAACTCGAACACGCTACGCCGGCTCGGTCGGGAGCCCCGCATCGGCGAGCTCCTTGAAGCCGCCAATGTTGTACACTGTATTATACCCCATATCCTTGAGCCGCTTTCCCGACAGCGCCGACCGGCCGCCGGAGGCGCAGTAGACCAGCACGGTCTTGTCCTTCTGGAAGGCCGCATTGTGATAGGGCGTCTCGGGGTCGGCGCGGAATTCAAGCATGCCGCGGGACACATTGACCGCGCCCTGGATCTTGCCGCTCTGCTGCACCTCGCCGGCATCGCGCACATCGAGGATCAGTACATTGCCCGTTTTGATTTTCTCCGCCGCCTCCGCCGGCGACAGCTTGCGCACCGCCGCGTTCGCCTCGGCCAGGAGTTCCTTGACACCGATCGGCATGTTTTCCTCCTTCAGGTTTAGGCAGGACTATGTTGCGCAGATAGTCATGTTCGCCATCATATGCAACCTGTGCATTGACGTGGTCATTGATGACGATGCACTTCCAATTTGTCATCCCGGAAACCGCGCTCCCCGAGCAAACGCGAAGCGTTTGTCTCGTGCGCGGTTATCCGGGACCTATGAACACCGAGCGGCGGTGAGTTATCCTGACGAATTCCGTGTGCTTGGGTCCCCGGGTTCCGCCGCTGAAGCGACGGCCCCGGGATGACAATGATTGTGTAAGCGCGAGAAAATCCTCCTCACACATTCCGGAAAAATATCCTATAATGGATTTCGCCGCCGGCGCTCTTCGCCGGCCTCGACGTTGGACATTGTGTATCGGGATATGGCATGCAGCCGCTGCGCATCCAGACGCAGGCCAAGGCCGCGCCAAGGGCGGGATTCCCTTGTATGGCATCGTTCCGCAAAATCAGGGTCCCCCGGAATCGCGTGTTCTGCGGAATATCTCAGCCGCGCCAGCGAGTTGAGTGCGCGGAAAATACCAAAAAATGTCACGCGGCCGTGCCGCCGGCCTGTTCCGCCTGCTCCAGCAGCTTTTGCCCCTCGGCATCGCCGGGATGGCGCTTCAGGAGGTTGCGCAGCACCGGCTTCGCCTCTTCCGGCCGGCCCAGCTCCAGCAGCACGGTGGCGAGGTTGCGCTGGGTCTCCGGGAAATCCGGCTTCAGCCGCGCGGATTGCTGCAGCGACCGGAGCGCCTCTTCCGGCTTTCCCATCAGCAGCAGCGCCCGGCCCAGGTTGTTATGCGCATCGGCGAACAGCGGATCCAGATGCACCGCATGGCGGTAGGCGGCCGCCGCCTCGTCGAGCTTGCCGAGCATGCGCAGCAGGTTGCCGAGATTGAGCTGATAGCCGGGCGCATGCGGCCGCAAGGCGATCGCCCGGCGCACCAACGGCACGCCGCTGGCCGGATCGCCCAGCTGTCCGGCGCAGACGCCGGCCATCTGCAGGGCATCGGCATGGCGGGGATAAATTGCGAGAACGCGGCGATACATTTCAAACGCCTTCGCCACGTCGCCCGCGCGATGCAGCCGCACCGCCTCGTCGAAGGTGGCGGCCAGGCTGTCGAGCGGCGGCTGGCGGCTGGCGCCGGTGGGCGGTTGCAGCTTGATCATAGCGTTTTGGTCGGCTGTTTCCGGACGTTGCAGGGGGCGACGATAGCGCGGCAAACCTAGCGGCGCCACCCCGCGGCGCGGCCGGCCAGGAGAGCAAATTCCTCGTGATTGCAGCCGCAGACCACGGTCTCCGACGCCTCCGTGCTGATTGTCCGGTAGAACGCACGGCCGCGCTCGTTGCCGGCGTCGACGGCCCAGATCACTGAATTGCCACCGGCGTCCGCCGTTGCCTTTGCGGTCGCGGCGATCAGCGCGCGGGCCACGCCGCGGCGGCGCCAGGCCGGAGCGACATAGAGATCGGACAGTAGCGCGCCCGTGCTGGCCGACTGCGTCATGTAGGTGAGCCAGTGGAGCGCATAGCCGATCGCTTCGCCGTGGTTTGTCTCCGCCAGGATCGCGGCGAAAGCGGGCTCGGCGCCGAGGCCGTCGCGGCGCAGCTTGCCCTCGATGTCATCGGGCGCGGGCCGCTTCACCTCCTCATAGATGCCGGCCAGAAGACCGGCGATCGCCTGATAGTCCTTCGCAGCCGCCGGCCGCAGGCGGATCGAGGACGGCGGCCCCTGCGCTTCATTAACCAGGGCGCGGAATTGCGCTCGTTCGGCGATACATTCCACGAGATCGCTCTGCTCGTGGCCGACTTGGCGGTAAAAGGCCCGCGCCTCCGCGTTGTGGCGCAGCGCCGTCCAGATCATCAGCGGCGCCTCCCATTGCCGCCCGTCATCGGCCGCGGCCGCCATCAGATCATGGCCAATTCCCCGCCGCCGCGCCGCCTTTTCGACATAAAGATCAGCCATGTAGAGGCAGCGGCAGAGGTGGTCGGTGTCATACTCCCGGCAATACAGCAGATAGCCCGCAGGCAGGCCGGAAAGCTCGGCGATGAGACAGCGGAACAGCGGCGCCGGCCCGAAACCGTGGCGGCGGAAATCCTCTGATGCAAACAATGTAGGCTCCCGGCTGCCTTCATCGATGCTCAGCCGGGCGCACATGGCGGCGACAAGCTCGCCATCCTCTGATGTGGCGCGGCGTATAATGAGATCGGAATGCGGAGACCACATGAAACGGCTTGCGAATGTCTGTGTTTGGACCGGGACCGGCGGCGGCGGAACTTCCGGGCCGCCGAATTCTTATGTTGCCGATGCGACCGGCCGGCCATATCTAACCTGATATCCTGATATGGGAAAGCAGCCGTCATCCTCAGCCAGGAAACCTGCTGGCAAGCGCCGCTGGCCGCAACGCCTGCTGCGCTGGACCGCGGTGCTGACCAGCTGGTCGGTGCTGGCCGGATTCATCGTTCTCGGCTGGCTGCTCTACGACCTGCCGGGCATCGACCGGCTGGAGAGCGCAACGCGGCGGCCGAGCGTGACCTGCTGGCGGCCGACGGCTCGATCCTCGCCACCTATGGCGATCTCTACGGCCAGGCGGTCACTGTGGAAAATTTGCCGCCCCATCTGGCCGAGGCCATCGTCGCCACCGAGGACCGCCGCTTCTACAGCCATTTCGGCATCGATCCCATCGGCCTCGCCCGGGCGATGTGGGTGAACATCCAGGCGGGACGGTGGGTGCAGGGCGGCAGCACGATCACCCAGCAGCTTGCCAAGAATGTTTTCCTGACGCCCGACCGCACCATCCGCCGCAAGGGCCAGGAGATGCTGCTGGCCTTTTGGCTCGAGCAGCGCTTCACCAAGGATCAGATTCTCTCGCTCTACATAAACCGGGTCTATTTCGGCGCCGGCACCTATGGCGTCGACGCGGCGTCGCAGCGTTTCTTCGGCAAGCCGGCGGCCTTCGTCACGCCCTATGAGGCGGCGATGCTGGCGGGCCTGCTGCGGGCGCCCTCGAACTACAACCCGATCGCCGATGACGTGGTGGCGGATCAGCGGGCGCTCCTGGTGCTGCAGAACATGGTGGCGTCCGACTACCTCACCCAGGAAGAGGCCGACAAGATCGCCAGCGAAGGCCGCAGCCAATCCAACGTCGTGGAATCCGACCGCACCGGACAGCATTTCGCCGACTGGGTGATGGACCAGGTGTCGAGCTATGTCGGCTTCGTCGACCGCGATCTCGTCGTCGTCACCACGCTGGATCCGCGGCTGCAGCGCATGGCCCAGGCCGAGCTGGTGCGTGTGCTCGACGAAGGCGGGCCGGAGAAAGATGCCTCGCAAGCCGCATTGGTCAGCATGTCGCCCGACGGCGCGGTGAAGGCGATGGTGGGCGGCCGCGACTACGGCAGCAGCCAGTTCAACCGCGCCACCCAATCCCTGCGGCAGCCGGGCTCGGCCTTCAAGGCCTTCGTCTTCCTGGCCGGCCTCGAGCAGGGCATGACGCCGGAATCGAAAATGACGGATTCGCCGCTCAGTATCGAGGGCTGGAAACCGGACAACTATGAAGGCCGCTACTACGGCGATGTCACCATGCGCGAAGCCTTCGCCCGCTCGCTGAACTCCGTCGCCGTGCAGATCTCCGAACAGGTCGGCCGCCAGCGGGTGACCGAGATGGCGCGCCGCCTCGGCATCACCGCTGACATCACACCAGGCCCCAGCCTCGCGCTCGGCAGCAGCGGAGTTTCGCTTGCTGGAACTCACCGGCGCCTATGCGGCGCTGGACAATGGCGGCGCGGGCGTCTGGCCGCGGGGCATCGAGGAGATCCGCGACCGCAACGGCGCCGTGCTCTATCGGCGCGACGGCAACGGCCCAGGCCAGGTGCTGAATCCGCAAAATGTCTCGCAGATGCTGGACATGATGTCGGCAGTGGTCGACTGGGGCACCGGCCGCGGCATCCAACTCGGCCGCCCGATCGCCGGCAAGACCGGAACCGGCCAGGATTACCGCGACGCCTGGTTCGTCGGCTTTTCCGCCGAACTGGTGACCGGCGTCTGGGTCGGCAATGACGATAACTCGCCGATGAAGTCGGTGACCGGCGGCGGCCTGCCGGCGCGGCTCTGGCAGGCCTACATGAAAGAGGCGCTGCAGGGCGAACCCGTGCGCCCGCTGCCCTATCCGGTCGCCATCGCCATGGCCGAACCGGAGGAAGAAAGCTCCGGCCTCGACAGCCTGATCACCAGCATCTTCAGCGGCAGCGGCAACAGCAGCACGGCGAATGCGAAACCCGCCAAGCAGAAGAGCAACGCCCAGGACAAGTGAACTTAGTTGGCCGCGCTCTTCCGGAACGGCCGCACCAGGCCATAGAAACTCAAGAGAATAGCCGCCGTCACCGCCACCAGCGCGACGCCCATGGGAATCGCCGTGCCGTTGTGGAAATGACCGACCAGCGCGCCGAGGACGGCGGCCATCGCCATCTGCAGAAAGCCCATCAAGGCAGATGCCGTGCCCGCGGCGCGGGGATAGGGCGCGATCGCGGCGACGACGGCGTTCGGCATCATCAGCCCGACGCCGGCCAGGAACAGCGTCATCGGCCCGACTACGGCGATCGCCGCCGGAATTCCCGTCCGTGTTGGATTTCAGCAGCGCCAGGATCAGCACCAGCAGCGCGCCGGCAAATCCGACCAGGCTGCCGATGGCGATCAGCTTGTCGATGCCCAACCGCGCCGACAGCCGCCCGGATATCAGCGTTCCCGCGATATAGCCGACCACGACGGCGGCGAAGCAAAATCCATAGAGGCCCGGCGACAGCCCGGCCGAATCCACGAGGATGAACGACGACGCCGAGATGAAGGCAAAGATGCCGCAGTAGCCGAAGGCGACGGTGAAGACGTACCCGAAATAAGCGCGTTCACCGAGAAAGCTGACATAGGCACGGGCCATGCGCGCCGGCGACATCCGGCCGGTGTCGCGCTGCGTGTTGGTTTCCGGCAGCAGCAGAAATGTCAGCGCTAGCGCCGCCGCGCCATAGAGCAGCAGCACGACGAAGTTGGCGCGCCAGCCGAACCAGGTTTCGACGAAGCCACCGATGATCGGCCCGATCGCCGGCGCCAGCGCGATGGCGGCGCTCATATAGGACATGATGCGGGCCGCGCCTTCCCGGCCGTACACGTCGCGCACGACCGCACGGCCCAGCACCGGCCCGACGCAGGCGCCGCAGGCCTGGCAGAACCGCGCGATCACCAGCGCCTCGATCGAGGGTGCGAAAACGCAGACAATGCTGGCGGCGGCATAGAGACCAACGCCGAACAGGAGTACAGGACGTCGGCCGTAGCGATCCGACAGCGGGCCATAGATGATTTGGCCGCCCGCAAGGCCCAGCAGGAAGGCGCTGAGCGTGAGCTGCCCCGCCGCTTCGCCGACGCCGAAATACGCGGTCAGCGCCGGCAGCGACGGCAGATAGAGATCGGTCGACATCGGACCCAGCGCGACCAGCGCCGTCAGCAGCGCGGTCACGGCGGCATGGTTTGGCCTGAGCATGGGAGATGCGCGCGGTGCGATAGCTTGATGTGAGGAAGACGCCGTCTTATAGGCGGCGCCCGCCACCGAAACCAGCGCAATGTCCCCGGACAATACCGGCCTTTACGGACCGGATTCCGCCGATGAAGATGGCGCTGAGATCAACAGGGCGGGACTTCAGAGATCATGGTCAGCAAGCGGGCGGAGGGCCAGAAACCCTGGATGTCGGCCGACGACTACGGCCGCTCGCTGAAGGGCTTCACGCTGAACCTCCTGGTGCGCAACGTGCCGCGCTCGGTGGATTTCTGCCGCGAGGTGCTGGAGGCGCAGGTCATCTATGCCGATGCGGATTTCGCTGTCATGCGCCGCGACTGCCGCGGCAGTGCGGTGGAGTGGATGCTGCACGCCGATCACACCTATGGCGATCATCCCCTGCTGAGCCTCACCGGCGATGGCGCGATTCGCGGTGCGGGGGCGGAATTCCGCCTCCATGGCGTCGATCCTGACAAGGCCGCAGCCGCCGCGACCCGCCGTGGCGATACCGTGCTGTCGCCGCCGTCGAACAAGCCCCACGGCACGCGCGAGGCCTTCATCGCCGATCCCGATGGCTATATCTGGGTGCCGGACATTCCTCTGCCGGCTTAAGGCAGGCTAAACCGGATTCAGCCCGTAGCGGTGCAGGGAAATGCCGTGCTCATTGAGCCAGGCGCGCGACGCCTCGACCTGCCGCGTCAGCTCGGCGGTGAGACGCCAGAACTTCGGCCCGTGATTCAGCTCGCGCAGATGGGCCACCTCATGGGCGACCACGTAGTCGAGCACCGACCGCGGCGCCATGATCAGCCGCCAGGAAAATGACAGCCGGCCCTTGGGCGAACAGCTGCCCCAGCGGCTGCGCCCGTCGCGGATGGTGATGTGGCTGATGCGCTTGCCCAGCAGCTCGGCCTTGGCATAGGCGCGCTTTTCGATCTCGCGCCGCGCCTCGCGCTTCAGCCAATCCTCGACGCGGCGGCCCAGATGCTCCGGCTGGCCGGTAACGATGATCTCCTCGCCTTCGCGCCAGACGCCGCCGCGCTCGCCGGGCCGGTGGCGGATGCGCAGCATCTCGCCCAGGAAGGGGATCTTGCGACCGGGCCGGAAGGGAATCGCCTCCGGCAGCAGATCGAGCCGGTCGCGAATCCAGCCGCAATTCAGCAGCGCGAATTGGCGCCCCTGGGCCAGCGAGACCCGTTTCGGCAACACCACCACGATGCGGCCATTGCCATGATCGAAGCGCAGGATGATGCGCCGCGCCCGGCGATCGCTCTGATACACGACCAGCACGCGCCGGTCCTTCAGAGTCATCACCTGCTTGGCCCGGGGTGCGGTGCCGGGATCGTTGGCAACGTTCTGAAAATAGGGATTTTTCTTCCGGAATTGCGATCCGGGAAACGATGGCATCAGCGGACGGCGACGTTGGCCCATAAACGAATTGTTAGCCATTGCCGGGGCACTCAACAAGAGGATCGAACTCCCATTTTTTTACCGGGCCTTAACCATACTATGTGGCAAACTTGCAACAGCGTTCGGGAAAGATGCCACGCCCATAGGCAATCATCTTGACCTTGTTAACCATCGCCGTAGCATAACCTCATCGCCTGTTCTTCCAGGCGGTTGTTGCGTTGTTTGGGGAGAGCCGTTGCCTCTCTTCCCGCTGGCGCAGAGGGGGCCGACAGTGTCGGTTGCGCCGCGATCACGGGCAGCGGTTTTGTGTCGTACGTCTGTTTGTACGGCCACTGTGTGAAAAGGGAGAGGACGTTGCGTCCTCTCCCTTTTCTTTTCATTGGAGACAGCCGCAAGTAGTATCCGCCGACTCCAGTTTCCCAGGAGAGTTACCCCCATGGCGATGCCGCCGTTCCATCTGGCCTTTCCCGTCCTCGACCTCGATTCGACCCGCCGCTTCTATGGCGAGCTGCTGGGCTGCACCGAAGGCCGCAGCGCGCCGACCTGGGTCGATTTCGATTTCTTCGGCCACCAGATCTCCGCCCATGTGAAGCCGGAGGAGGCGCGGCAGGCGGCCAGCCAATGCGGTCGACGGCGACAACGTGCCGGTGCGCCATTTCGGCGCCATCCTGGCCTGGGACGCTTGGCACAAGCTGGCCGACAAGCTTCAGGCCGCGGGCACAAGCTTCATCATCGAGCCCCATATCCGCTTCAAGGGCGAGATCGGCGAGCAGGCGACGATGTTCTTCCTCGATCCCAGCGGCAATGCGCTGGAATTCAAGACCTTCAAGGATATGGCCAACGTCTTCGCGCATTAGGCGCGCGAACGGCGGTCAGCGGCGGGGTTTCTTCTTCGCCTGGGGCGGAATGGTGTCTACCCATTCCACCACGTGATCTTCCAGATCGCCGGCATCGTCCTCGCTGATGACGCGGCCGCGGCCGGAGATGCCGGCGATATGCACGGTTTCCGGATCGCCTGAGATCAGCGGATGCCACCAATAGAGATCGCGGCCTTCGGACACCAGCCGATAGCCGCAAGTGGGCGGCAGCCAGTCGATGTCGGCGAGATTGTCGGGCGTCAGCGACACGCATTCCGGCACGAATACCTTGCGCATCGCATAGCTCTTGCAGCGGCAGGTCTGGTGATCCAGCAGCCGGCAGGCGACATTGGTCCAGTCGATCTCGCCGGTATCGTCATACTCCAGCTTGTTCAGGCAGCATTTGCCGCAGCCGTCGCACAGCAATTCCCATTCGCTGGGCGACATCTCCGCCATCGATTTCGTCTTCCAGAAGGGTTCGTCGTCCATAGAGCAGTCCCGCGCCTCCGGAGGGTATTCTATCAGCTTGGGTGAGGGCAGGAGAAGGGCCGCGGCTGGCCCGGATTTCGCCCAATGTCCACCCTCCTATTGGAGACGCTCGACTTCTGCCTTCGTATCGCCCTTAAACCGCACCTGGTAGCGGGCATCCCGGCATTCAAGAATCCAAACGGCCTCATCAGGTTTGCTTGCCGCAAATCGCGTTGGGCGGAAATCGGTTCCAAGCAGGAGAACCCCTGGTCACGTACGGCATCCGCAACCACCTTTGCCGCGTCGTCCTCGGCGCGTCCGCTTGTTGTCCCCAGAGTTGAAACAAGAACAAGGCCGGCAAACTGGCTTACTCGCCTGGTCATGATGTGCTCCCGACGTCACTCCGCGAAGCCCGCCGCACGCAGAGATTCTACCAGATGTTCAGCGTCGGCCGGATTCCTGTATGGCACCTTCGCCATCCAGCGGGCGATGGTGAAATCGGGCCTTTTCTGCAGGCAGTCAGCCGCGTAAGCCCGGGCACGATCGTTCGCCCCCAGCCGGGCATGGCAGCCGGCCAGATAGGCGGAAATCTCAAACGGCCGCAGCGATGGCCGCTCGAACGCCGCGATGGCTTCTTCATAGCGGCGGAGAAGCATCTGCGCCCGGCCCAGCGCCTGCCAATACCAGGCCGGATCGAAGTACGGATCGATCTGCCGGGCCCGGCTGAGCCAGGCAATCGCCTCGTCAGCCCGGCCGAGATAGGCCAGGATGTTCCCCATGTCGGCGGTATTCCACTGATTGGTCGAATTGATCTCCAAGGCCCGCTGCATGTGCTGCAATGCAAGGTCGTAGGATCGGCGCCACAGACAAACCTGACTGAGGATGGAAAAACAGGTGCTTTCGTTCCCGGCGAGCTCCACGGCGCGCTGCGCCAGTCGAAAGGAGTCGTCCAGCACGGCATCGTCCGGGCCGCTCAGCTCGCCAAACCATTGATGATAACGCATGACCGCCAGGAGCGCGTAGGCAATGCCATAGTCCGGATCGATCTCGATGGCTTTCTCGAATAGGCGTGTTGCCTCCGCCGTCCCGTCCGGATCGCTCCAGGGCATGGCATTGCCCTGCAGCACGCAGTCATAGGCTGCCAGGCTCGCCGGTGGCTTCCGGCGCGCCCGCTCCACATCGGAGGCGTCCACCCGGCCGACGAGCGTGCTGACGATCGTCTGCACGACTTCGTCCTGGATCTTGAACAGGCCGGCATTCTCGCAGTCGAAGCGGTCGGCCCAGACATGGCTACCGGTCTCGGTATCGATCAGCTGCGCCGTTATCCGCAGGCGTTCTCCGAGCCGGCGGACGCTGCCCTCGACGATGTAGCGAATGTTCAGTTCACGGGCGATCCGCGGGAGATCGGCCGCGGCGTCACGGTAGCGGAAGGATGCCGAGCGGGACTGCACCGCAAGCCGGCGCCACCGGGACAGGTCGGTGATGATCTCCTCGGTGATCCCATCGCTGAAATAGCCTTGGGCCGGATCGCCGCTGAGATTGACGAACGGCAGGACCGCGATTGCCGTCCGGCCATCGGGCATGGGGTCGGACGGAACGCCGGGCTTGCCCGATTCGACCTCTGCCTTCTTCACCTCGCCGACGAAGCGGAATCCCTTCCGCGCGAAGGTGCGAATGAATTGCTGCCGCTCGCCGCTGTCGCCGATGGCGCTGCGCGCGGCGTTGATGCGATTGCTCAGCGTCAACTCCGAGACGATCCGCCCCTGCCAGACCGCCGACAGCAAGTCGTCCTTGCTGACGACATGGTCCCGGTTCTGGATCAGATGCAAGAGCAGGTCGAACACCTGCGGTTCGATATGGACGGGATTGCCGTCGCGGGAAAGTTCGCGGCTGGCCGGATTGAGGGCGCAATCGCCGAAGAGAAGATGCATCCGCCAACTCCGTTACGCCGTTAAACCGCCCGGGTCCCGAAAATGGCGGCTTTCTAGAGCGAAAATCAAGCCTTTCCCAAGGACATCATGCCTGACCCCGCGCAGACTGTGACGCATCGCACGGTGGGTCGGGACATAGTGGATTTATTCGTAAAACCAACGCTCTTGCTGATGCCGCTGCTGATGCTTGCGGAAACAACGGATCAATCGGGGCAGCAGGGCCGGGTGCCGCAATGACCAATCTCGTCGGCGGGCCAAGACCCGTCAGGATCGACGAGCCGAGATCGATATGTCCGACATCGCATCGGGCACGGCGAACGTGAAGACTGCGGCCGCCTTTCGGCTGACCCGAGGCGCGAGCTTCGATCAGTTTACCGGCAACTTCATCTACGACAGCAGCGGCAACCTCGTGGACGGCACGATCACCGGCTGGGCCCGCGTGACCGGCGGCGGTCTCGAGTTCAAGGCCGCCGGTCTTTCGCTGCCGGTGACGGCCTTCCTCGCCTTTCTCGCCACGAACGATACGCCGGGATTCCTCGGCGCCGTCTTCGGCGGCGCCGACAAGATGATCGGCTCGGCCGCCGGCGATGATCTTCGCGGCGGCAATGGCGATGACACCATCGCCGGCAGCGGCGGCAACGACACCATCTCCGGCGGCGGCGGCAACGACAGCCTCCTTGGCGGCGCCGGCGGCGATGTGCTGTTCGGCGACGGCGGCAACGACACCATGGCGGGTGGTGCCGGTGCCGACGAATACTTCGTTGACGACATCGGTGATGTCGTCAACGAAGCCGCCGGACAGGGACTCGACCTTGTCTTCGCCTCGATCGACTATGCGCTCACGGCCAATGTCGAAAACCTCGTTCTCAGCGCCGGCGCCAAGGGAACCGGGAACGACCTCGCCAACCGAATTCTCGGGAGTTTCTCCGACGACACGCTGATCGGCGGTATCGGCAACGACTCGCTCACCGGCGATCTCGGCGCGGACATGCTGATCGGCGGCAAGGGCAATGATGCCTACTCCATCAACGAGGCCGGCGACAGCGTGACGGAGAGTCCGGGCGAGGGCACGGACACGGTGCGAAGCAGCATTTCCATCGATCTCGGGACGGCGGCGTTCGCCAATGTGGAGAACTTGATTCTTCTTCCGGGGGCTTCCACCGGTACCGGCAATGATCTCGCCAACGTCATCGTCGGAAATGACGGCGGGAACATTCTCGATGGCTCTGCCGGCAACGACACGCTGGTGGGCGGCAAGAACAGCGACACCTATTTCGTTTCCGACGCCCGCGACAGGGTTGTGGAGCAGGCAGGCGCCAACTCCGGATTCGATATCGTCAACGCCGGAATCGACTACAAATTGCCGGCCAACGTAGAGGGCCTCAGTCTGCTGAACGGCGCCGCCAACGGCATCGGCAATGCCCATGCAAACCTGATCTTCGGCAATGCAGCCGCGAACAGGCTCGTGGGAGCCGCAGGTGGCGACGATGTGCGCGGCGAATCCGGCGCAGATACGCTGGATGGCGGCGCCGGCGATGACGATCTGCAAGGCGGCAACGATGGCGACAGGCTGCTGGGCGGCGACGGACGCGACATTCTCATCGGCGGTGACGGCCTGGATTTCGTTGCCGGCGGTGCCGGGAACGACAATCTCGACGGCGGCCTCGGCGCGGACACGATGCTGGGCGGCGCCGGCAGCGACGTCTACCTCGTCGACGATGCCGGCGACAGCGTCACGGAGCTGGCGGGCCAGGGCATCGACATTGTCGTCACCACGCTCTCCACTTTCAGCCTGGACACCGGCGGCTTGAAGAATGTCGAGCAGTTGGTTCTGAAAGTCCAGGGCTTCGGTACGGGCAATGCGCTGGATAACTGGCTCGTGAGCAGCGACGGCAACGACACGCTAACCGGCGGCCTCGGCAACGACACGCTGGAGGGCTTCATAGGCGCCGACAGCCTGACCGGCGGCAAGGGCCACGACTACTACATCATCGACAACGCCGGCGACATCGTGAGCGAGAATCCCGGCGAAGGCATGGATACGGTGCAGAGCAGCCTGCAAGACACCAGTCTCGCCGGCCCGATGTTCGCGACTATTGAAAAATTGAGTCTGGTGCTCAACGCCATCCGCGGCACCGGCAACGGCCTCGCCAATGTCGTCACCGGCAACGAAAAGAACAACAGTCTCGATGGCGCGGCCGGCAACGACACGATGATCGGCGGCACGGGCGACGACACCTACACCGTCTCGGAGGCCAAGGACAGGATTGTTGAGCTGGTGGGCGCGAATTCGGGTTTCGATGTGGTGAACGCGTTCACGAGCTATACGCTGTCGGGCAATGTAGAGATCCTCAATCTCCTGGGCGGCGCCGTCAACGGCACCGGAAATGCCCAGGGCAACGGCATCTTCGGAAATACCGGCGCGAACAAGCTCGCGGGTGCGGCGGGCAATGACGATCTGCGCGGTGATGCCGGTGCCGATACGCTGGACGGTGGCACTGGCAATGACAGCCTGTCGGGCGGTGACGACAACGACAAGCTGTTCGGCGGCGCCGGCAACGATGAGCTCAACGGCCAGGTCGGCATCGACAGCATGGCCGGCGCCGCCGGCAACGACCGCTATCTGGTCGACGACGCCGCGGATCTGGCAATCGAAGCGGCGGGCCAGGGAACCGATCTTGTGTTCGCTTTCGGCGACATCGGCTACACCCTCGGCGCCAACATCGAAAACCTGGAACTGCTGTTCGGCGCTGACGGCGCGGGAAATGCCCTGGGGAACCGCATCGACGGCGGCGGCGGCCTCAGCGGTGACAACGCCATGTCCGGGTTCGGCGGCAACGACACGCTGATCGGGGGTTCGGGGGCGGATAGCATGACCGGCGGCGCCGGGCGCGATCGCTTAGTCCTCATCGAGATCGATGGCGTCCGTGAAATCGTCACCGACTTTGCCGCCGGCAAGAATGGCGACAGGTTGGATTTGTCCGATTTGCTCTCCGGCTTCGTATCCGGCAGTTCGAATCCCAATGACTTCGTGCAAATCGGCAACGCCGCCGGCGACACGATCGTGCGCTTGGATGTGGACGGCGCCGCCAATGGCACGAACTTCGTCGATGCATGTCTGCTGCAGGGCGTGACGTTGACCAGCGTCGACCAGGCAGTCGCGGTGGGCAACCTCCTGCTGGCCTGATTCGGCCGCTGGTCGGGCATGCCCCCGCTATCCCCCAATTCGTGCAAGGAGATCCCCATGATTGAGCTTCCGCGCAGAGAGTTCATGCTTCAAGGCAGCGCAGCTATTGCTGCACTCGCCGCTTTCCAAGCCTCACGCCTGGCGCAAGCCTTTCCCGGCAGTCCCGGCGATAAGGTGATCCCCTGGCTGGATCAGCCGCCGGAGAATCCGGTGCCTCAAGTGGTGGCCAACCAGCTGAAATGGGAAGACGTCGATTCCTGGCTGACTCCCAACGACAAGTTCTTCAGCGTTGCGCATTACGACCGGCCGGTCATTGCCGAGAAGAACTGGAAACTGCAGATCGGCGGCCTGGTGAAGCAGCCGCTGACCTTCACGTTGGGCGAACTCATGGCGCGGCCGCGGCAGGAGGTCACCTTCACGCTCGAATGCTCCGGTAATCACGGCTTTCCCTGGTTTCTCGGCGGCATCGGCACCGCCCGCTGGGCCGGCACGCCGCTGGCCGCGGTCCTCGAGGAAGCGGGCGTGCGGGGCGGCGGCATCGAGGTGGTGTTCTTCGGCAGCGATGCCGGCGAGGAAACCGTGCGCGATATCAAAATGCCGCAGCAGTTTGCCCGCAGCCTGTCGCTGGCCGATGCCATGAATCCAAACATTCTGCTCTGCTACGAGATGAATGGCGCGCCGCTGCCCCATGCCAACGGGTTCCCACTGCGGCTGATCGTGCCGGGCTGGTACGGCATCGCCAATGTCAAATGGCTAGAGCGTATCGAGGTGCGGGACACCCGCTTCATGGGCCGTTTCATGGCGCGGGACTATGTCACCATCCGCAAGGAAGAGCGCGATGGGACGGCGGTTTGGACGGAAACCTCCGTCGGCCGCAGCCTGCTGAAATCGGCACCCGCCAAGGTCACGCAGAACGAGGGCCGCTATCGGATCATCGGCGCTGCCTGGGGCGCCCCGGTCGACCATGTCGAGGTACAGATCGATGGCGGGCCGTGGCGGCCGGCCGACATCGACGGCAGCGAGGAAGCCGAATTCGCCTGGAAGATTTGGTCGCTGGACTGGCCGGATGCGGCGCCGGGCGAGCACAGCATCACCTCGCGAGCGATCGACGGGTCCGGACAGATCCAGCCGGCCATGGACGATCCGCGCATCGCCAACAAGCAGACCTACTGGGAAAGCAACGGCCAAGTGACTCGCAAGGTGCTTGTCACCTGACCGGGACAGTCTCCCAAGTCGAGAATCAACGGAAGGAGAGACCCAATGCCCCGCTATCTGGTCGAACGCACATTTCTCGACGGGCTAGGCCTGCCCGTCAACGCCGAGGGCGCACAGGCAGCCCAAGGCATCATCAGCCGAAACGCGCAGGACGGCGTTACCTGGATCCACTCTTACGTCGTCCCGGACAAGAAGAAGACCTTTTGCATCTACGACGCGCCGACACCGGAAGCGATCCAGCGTGTGGCGCAGCTCAATGGCCTGCCCGTCGACCGGATCATGGAGGTGCGCGTTCTCAATCCCTATTTCTACCTCTGACGCAGTCTGGACCGGGCGCCTGTGCTCAATAAGCCGAGAGCGATGCTTTCAGCGCACTCGTGTTCGGGTTGGTGAAACGCCGTTCGATAAGGATGGCATAGGGGGTGGCGCCCTGACCGTAATAGCCTTCGTTCAGATCGTCGCGTTTCACGACAGCGGTGCCGTCGAGCGACACGCCGCCGAACAGGCCCGACGACATGGCGAAGCTGTAGATGTCGGCGCCGAAGTTCAGCGTCGTCGAAGCGCCTTGCGACTTGCCGGTGGGGCCGGCCGTCGCCTCCATGTCGCCGCCGAACTTGAACTGGTTGTTGATCAGCGCATCCAGGCCCTTGTCGCTCATGACCGTGAAGATCACTTCTGATACTTGGCCGCCCACTTGCAGGCCGAGGCTGCCGGCGGAGACGCGGTAGAAGGCGGGATCGCTCCAGCCGTTGGGACCGCGGGCGACGAGAACGCCACTGCCGCCCTCGCCGCCGAGGCCGAAGGCGCCCTTCACGATGGACGGGAAGATCAGCAGTGCATTGGCGCGCTTCACGTAATCAGGGAGTTCGGTGAAATCGGGATGGGTCATCAGCTTGTCGAAGGAGATGCGCGCGCGGTCGACCAGTTCCTGCTGCGCCGTGGGCGATGGCGTGTCCTGCACGCATCCCGCGACCAGGGCGAGGGTCAGCAACAGGACCAGGGATCGGACAGTCGAGTACATTCTGAGAGCTCCTCAAATCATCGCATTGCGTTGTTTGTCGCCGCCCGAATTGGGCCGGATTGCCGGTAAAGACATCGGCAAACTATGGCAATTCTGCGGCGACTCGGCCTAGCGCACGAAGGGCGGGTGAGGCATCAGGTTGACGATGTTGACGCGCCAGCCCTGCTTGTCCTGATCGACGCTGTCGGGGTCGTAGATGTGGTCGAGCTGGGTCACCGAGCAATTGCCGATGGAGAAGGACAGCACGCGTTCCGCATCGATGGCCAGCGCATGGGCCAGCGCGGCGCGAATCGATCCGCCATGGGCGATAGCGACGATCTGCCGGCCGGCGAACCGCTCGGTCAGTCTTTGGACCGCGCCGCCGACCCGGTTCACCACCTCGACGAAACTCTCGCCGCCGGGCGGCACTTCGCTGGCCGGCGAGATCCAGAAGGTGAAGCGCTCGTCACCGCGCATTTTGTAGAGCTCGTCGAAGGTGCGGCCCTGCCAGTCGCCGAAATGCTGCTCGGCAATTTCGGGCTCGATCAACCGTTCTGCCGGCCGGGCGATCCCCGGGGCCGTGGCCGCCTCGGCGCGGGGCATCGCTGCCAGGATCGCCTCGGCAGTCTGGTGCGTGCGCCGCAGATTGCTGGTGATCCAGACGGCATCGGCAGGCAGAACCGCCGCCAGCGATTGGAAAACCGTCTGATTCGAGCAATCCGCCGGGAAATCGGCCTGACCATAGATGCGGCCCTGATGCCCCGTCACCGGCGCATGCCGAACCCACCACCAGCGCGTGACTGTTGCCGCCATAATTCCCCGCCTGTATCGCGGCGAGTCTATAGCGCCAGGGTGAGGCCCGCCAGGAAGGCGGCTTGGGCGATCTGCTCGGTGGCGCCCAGCACATCGCCGGTCTGGCCGCCGACCTGTCGCTGCGCCAGCCAGGCGACGCCGGCTGCGGCGCCTGCCGCAATTATGATGGCCAGCAGCCCTGCGCCTTGCAGCAGCACTAGGGCGGCAATCGCAGCGACAGCGAGGCCGATGCCGGCGGCCAGGCGGTCGGGGCGGCCGATGCCGGCGGAAAGGCCGTCGCTGCGCGCATTCGGTAGGGCATGCATGACGGCGGTCATCGCCGCGCGCGACGTTGCATGGCCGGCGACCAGGGCGGCGATGACGATGCCGATATCCGCCAGCGAGGCCAGCGCGGCGACGCGGAGCAGGACGGAAAAGATCAGCGCCAGCGTGCCGAAGCTGCCGATGCGGCTGTCGCGCATGATCGCCAGCTTCTCCTCGGGCGTGCCGCCACCGGCGAATCCGTCGGTCATGTCGGCAAGGCCGTCTTCATGCAGACCGCCGGTGAGCAGAATCGTGGTGCCGACAGCGAATGACGCAGCGAGCCACGAAGCGAATCCGAGCTCAACCGCGATGGCATACACGATACCGCCGGCGAGTCCGATGAACAGGCCGACGACGGCGAACATGCGGCTGGCGCGCTTCAGCGCCGGCATGCCGGCGGATTCGCGCATCGGCAGCCGCAGGCGTGTCAGGAACATCGCCGCCAGCGCGAAGTCCGTCCACCAGGCCACCGGGCGCAAATCAATGTCTTCGGAGTCGAATTGATCGCTCATCGCTGTCTCCAAGGGCGCGCGGCGCTTATAGAATATTCGGCGGCGGACGCAAAGCGGCATCGGCAGGATGCGCTGTCACTGTTGACTCCCGCTTCACCTTCACATCGCACAATTCGGTCGAACAAGCACCATGAACAAACCGCCCGCTGCCTCGCTGGATGAGATCCGCGCGCTGCTCAAGCGATTGCCGTCAGAGGATACCGTCGCTGCCGGCAAGGCGGCGGAGCGGGAGGCGCAGCTGACAAAGCCCGCGGGCTCGCTCGGCCGGCTCGAATCGCTGTCGGCCTGGCTCTGCGCCTGGCAGGGACAGCATCCGCCGAAGCTCGATCGTCCGCGCGTCGCCGTTTTCGCCGGCAATCACGGCGTCGCCGCCCGCGGCGTGTCGGCCTTTCCGCCCGCCGTCACGGCGCAGATGGTGCAGAACTTCACCTCCGGCGGTGCCGCGATCAACCAGCTTTGCAAGGCGGCGGATGCCGATCTCCGCGTCTACGAGATGGCGCTGGATCAGCCGACAAAGGATTTCACCGAAGCGCCGGCCATGTCCGATGCCGAATGCGCACGGGCCATGGCCTATGGCATGATGGCGGTGGAGCCCGGGCTCGATGTGATCTGCCTGGGCGAAATGGGCATCGCCAATACCACCAGCGCGGCGGCCCTCTGCCTGGCGCTGTTCGGCGGCACGGCGGAGGAATGGGTGGGACCGGGCACGGGAGTCGCCGGCACGGCGCTGCAGCGAAAGAAGGATGTGGTTGCCGCCGGCGTCGCGCTGCATCGGGACGCGGCCCGCGATCCCCTGGATATCCTGGCGCGGCTGGGCGGTCATGAGCTGGCGGCGATGTGCGGCGCGGTGATCGCGGCACGCATGGCGCGCACGCCGGTGCTGCTGGATGGGTTCGTCTCGACGGCCGCGGCGGCGGTGCTGCACGCCATCGACGAGCACGCGCTGGATCACTGCGTCGTCGCCCATGTCTCGGCGGAGCCCGGCCATGGCAGGCTGGTGGCGCGCATCGGCAAG
This sequence comes from uncultured Alphaproteobacteria bacterium, assembly GCA_963851215.1. GTDB lineage: Bacteria > Pseudomonadota > Alphaproteobacteria > Dongiales > Dongiaceae > DATKFM01. The sequence goes on along the minus strand of CAWKOG010000012.1, from coordinate 11,063 downwards.
CCGCCGCTGCTAAGCCTGAACATGCGCCTGGGCGAGGCGTCGGGTGCCGCGCTCGCCATTTCCATCCTGAAAGCCGCGGTCGCCTGCCACACCGGCATGGCCACCTTCGGCGAGGCCGGCGTCAGCGGCAAAGTCTAGCCGCCGGTGTCATTCGCCGATCTGCAGCAGCGCGCCGCGGTATCTTGCGCGATGGAAGGCGTAGAAATAAACCGCAGCGCCGATGGTGAGATAGACCGCGTTGAGCGCGAGGGCGCCGAAGAACAATGAGCTGTCGAACTTGCCGGTGAAAAGAATCGCCCGCATGCCTTCGAACACGTAGGTCGACGGCAGCGCCCAAGCCACGTGCTGCAGCCACACCGGCAGCACGGTCACCGGATAGTACACCGCGCTGACCGGCGCGATCATGAAGATCACGAACCAGGCGGCGTTCTCCGCGCCCAGGCCGTAGCGCAGGATCAGCGCGATCACCAGCATGCCGACGGCCCAGCTCAGCATCATCAGGTTGAGGAAGAAGGCGATCAGAGGAAGTCCGAGCGAGAAGATCGAATAGTGATAGAGCGGGATCGCCAGCAGCGCCGCCGGCAGCACGCCGATCAGCGTGCGGATCATGCTCATGAACATCATCGATATCAGATGCTCCACCGGCCGCAGCGGGCTGACGAACAGATTGCCCAGGTTGCGCGCCCACATCTCCTCGAGGAATGACAGGGCAAAGCCGATCTGGCCGCGGAACAGCGTGTCCCACAGCAGCACGCCCGCCAGCAGCACGCCGAAAGCCTGGGCCACCCAGCTGCTGTTGGTCGCCAGGAACTGGGTCATGAAGCCCCAGATGAGCATCTGCATCGTCGGCCAATAGGCCAGCTCGATCAGCCGCGGCCAGGAACCGCGCAGCACATAATAGTGCCGCAGCATCATGGCGCCGATGCGCCGGAGGGAAAGCGCGAGCTCGCTCAATCCAGCGCCTCCTCGGTGGTCGGCGTCGGCGCCGAATGGCCGGCCACATGGCCTGAAGGCAAGCCGGGCCGCCGCCGTTCCCGGGCGATGTCGAGGAAGACTTCTTCCAAAGTCTCGCGCCCGAAACGGCTCAGCAACTCCTCGGGCGTGCCGCGATCGACGATTTGCCCCCGGCGCATCATCAGCACCTGGTCGCACATGCGCTCGACTTCGCCCATGTTGTGCGAGGCCAGCAGGATCGCCGCGCCCTGGGCGCGCTTGTAGGATTCGAGATAGCTGCGCACCCAGTCGGCGGTGTCGGGATCCAGGGAAGCCGTCGGCTCGTCCAGCAGCAACACCTCCGGCCGGTTGAGCAGCGCCTTGGCCAGCGCGACTCGCGTCTTCTGTCCCGCCGAAAGCCTCCCCACCGGCCGGTCGAGGAAGTCCCGGAGATGCAGATCGCCGGCCAGCTCGTCAATGCGCGCGTTGTTATCGGGCAAGCCATAGAGCATTCCGTAGACCTTCAGGTTTTCCCGCACGGTCAGGCGGTGCGGCAGATCCACATAGGGCGAGGAGAAATTGATTCGCGACAACGCGCCGCGACGGTTGCGCCGCATGTCGAAGCCGAGCACCGCGACCGTGCCGGAAGTCGGCAATAGCAGCCCCAGCAGCATCGAGATGGTGGTCGTCTTGCCGGCGCCGTTGCCGCCGAGCAGCGCCACGGTGGCGCCCCGCGGCACCGAGAAACTGATGGCGTCGACGGCGGCGACGGTGCCAAAGCGCTTGGTCAGGGCGCTGACATCGATGACGGATTCGGGCATGGCCGCACTATGACGGCAAAGCCCGCGGCGGGCCAGTGGCGAGGCGGGATCGGGTGCTGGCGCGGCTGGCGGCGCGGCGCGAAAATCTGCTACAAGCTGCGCATCAACTGGCTTTCAGCAGCTCTGCGGAAAACGCGGCCCAGGCATACCGAACCATGGCATCCGTTTCCGGCAACATCGAACTCGGCGCCCGAGAAACTCCCCGAGAAACTGCAGGCTGGGGCCGACGCGCGGCTGACTGCCGAGCGCGGCCGCGTGCGCCTGCGCACGTTGATCACCATCAGATGGATCGCGGCCCTGGGCCAGGCGTCGGCGCTGCTCTTCACCTATTTCGGCCTGGGCTATGAATTTCCTCTGCTCATCGCGCTCGCCATCGTCGGCTCGTCGGTGCTGGTCAATATCCGGGCCACGGTGGGCCGGCGCGCCACCGAACGCCTCAGCGACCGGGCGGCGGCGGCCTATCTGGGTTTCGATCTGCTGCAACTGGCGGCGCTGCTCTATCTGACCGGCGGCCTGCACAACCCGTTCGCGCTGCTGATCCTGGCGCCGATCACCGTCTCAGCCACCATCCTGTCCCGGTTCAGCACGATCGCCCTGGCGGCGCTGGGCGTGGCAATCCTGGGCGTCCTGGCCGGCTACCATCTGCCGCTGCCCTGGAATGACATGGACTTCGCGCTGGAGCCGCTGTTCGTCGCCGGCCTGGCCATCGCGCTGGGCCTGTCGGTCGTGTTCATCGCCGGCTATGTCTTCAGCGTTGCCGAAGAGGCGCGGCGCATGTCCGCGGCATTGTCCGCCAGCTACATGGCCCTGGACCGGGAACAGCGGCTATCGTCCCTGGGCGCGCTGGCCGCAGCGGCCGCCCACCGGCTGGGCAGCCCGCTGGGCACCATCGCCGTGGTGGCCAAGGAGCTGGCGCGGGACCTGCCGGCCGACAATCCCATGCGCGGCGATGTCGATCTGCTGCTGAGCGAGACCGAACGCTGCCGCCAGATCCTGACCGAGTTGTCGACCCGGCCGGAAGGCAGCGCGCCGCTGGACCGGCTGCCCATCGTCGCTCTGGTGGAGACGGCCGCCGGCCCTTACCGCACCGGCAGTGTCAAGCTGACGGTGGTGGCCGCACCCATGTCCCCCGGCGCCGACAGGCTCGGTCCGCCCACCGTGCCGCCCAGCCCGGCATTGCTCCACGGCCTGGGCAACCTGCTGCAAAACGCCATGGAATTCGCCCGCAAGGAAGTCCGCGTTCTCGTGGGCTGGGATGACCGGCAGGTAATGGTTACAATCAAGGATGACGGTGCGGGATTTGCCCCCGGCGTCCTCGATCATCTGGGCGAGCCCTATATGTCGGGCGGCGTCCAGGGCCGCACCACCAGCGGAGAACCCATGGGTCTCGGCGTGTTCATTTCGCAGACGCTTCTGGAGCAGACCGACGCCCGGCTTCACTTCGCCAACGGCGCCAATGGCGGCGGCGAGGTGACCGTGACCTGGGACCGGGCGCGGTTGCAGGGCGATGCCCCATGAGGGGTAATCGCGTGAGGGCCTATGGATAGCAGCGGGGAAAGAATGGAATCACCATCCTCACAGGCAAAGGGCAATGGCGGCGACAAGACGCTGCTGATCGTCGACGACGACACGCCGTTCCGCCAGCGCCTGGCGCAGGCCATGGAGCGGCGCGGCTATGCCGTCTCGGCGGCGGAAAGCGTGCGCGGCGGCATCGAGCTGGCCGCCTCGCTGAAGCCGGCCTATGCGGTGGTGGATCTGCGGCTGGGCGACGGCAATGGCCTGGAGGTCGTGCCGGCCATCCGCGCCGCACGTGCCGATGCGAGAATTGTCGTGCTGACGGGTTACGGCAACATCGCCTCGGCGGTGGCCGCGGTGAAATCGGGCGCCGTCGACTATCTGTCGAAGCCGGCCGACGCCGACGCGATCGAGGCGGCCCTGCTTCAGCGCGGCGCCGCCCTGCCGCCGCCGCCGGAAATGCCGATGACGGCGGACCGGGTGCGCTGGGAGCATATCCAGCGGGTCTATGAGCAGTGCGATCACAATGTCTCGGAAACCGCCCGGCGGCTGCGCATGCATCGCCGGACCTTGCAGCGCATTCTCAGCAAATACGCGCCGCGCGGCTAGCGGCACCGGCCGCAGCCAGCATTAGCTGCGGTGCAGCCACCATCCGTCTTCGTTGATCGAATAGTACGGATGATAATGGTGGATGCTGTCGGCGGGCACGATGCCGCTCACCTGATTGTCGAGTACGAGCGCGCGGCCCTGCAGGAAAACCACCAGCACCGCATGGGGCACGCCGAGATTGGTATCCTGCAGCACAACGATGCGCAAATCCTCGACCCTGAAGCCGAGCGCTTTCAGCGCCATGTATTTGGAGATCGCGTAGTCTTCGCAATCGCCGTCCTTGCGGAGGAATTGCAACGGCGTCGCCCAGTAATCCGCCATGTGCCAATTGACGGGATCGGTGACATAGGGCTTGTCGTTCATCTCCCGGTTGACGGCGCGGACCTGCTCCTCGCGGCTGGAACTCCGCACGCCGTCGATGAAGGCGTTCCATTCCTTCGCCTTGCAGGCCGTGGCGGCGCAGGTTTTCAGCTCGGTGTCGAAGCGGCGCAATGCGTCGCGCCATTTCGGAAACATGTTGAGGTTGGAAGAATGCAGTTCCTTGGTGCCGAAAATCGAATCCGGCGGCGTGTTCGACGCCGCGGATGCGGCCGGCGCGAAGGCGCTTGCCAGGAAAATCATGGCGCCGGCGAGGGCCGCCGAAATGACGCAGATGCGGCGCTGGCGCCGCATGAACGGCGGGCAGGAAATCATTGCCTCGCTCAACTCCGTTTTCTTGGATTGGCCCGAATTTCTTGACTTTCGACGCTATGCGCAGCCGCTTAACGCAAGGTTAATTTCACGCTTTCGCCCTGTGGCGATATAAGGACAAGTGACGTTAACGTTAGCGATCGGTTAACATTGCCCCGTTAATAAATTTCACTGCGTACTCCTCACTATAGATGTGCAACGCCTGATCCCCCGCCGGACCATTATGGACCCCCAGCCGAAACGCGAGATGCTGCAGCCGCCGAGCCGCCTGACCTGGAGCATCCTGGCCGCGATCGCCGTTGTCGCCTTCACGGTCGTGACGGCCTGGCTGGCGATCCGCTATGTGGAAAGCGAATGGCAGCGGGACCTCCGCAACTGGCAGGTGCGCCTGGGCATCGTCGGCGATTCCCGCTACGCCGCGATCAATGGCTGGCTCGACGGGCAGCAGCGCGCCTTATCCGCTCTGGCTGAGAATCCGTCGCTGCAGCTTTACGCCACGCAGATCGCAATGGCGCCGACCGATGACGAATCGCTGTCCATCATCGATTCGCAAACCGAGTATGTCCGCAATCTGCTGGAAGCGACGGCGCTGCAATCGGGATTCGCCGGCGCCGCGGCATCGACGGTGAAAGCCAATCTGCCGTCATCGGGCACGGCTGGTATCGCTTTGCTGAATGCCGGCGGCGAGATGGTTGTCGGCAGTACGGGCCTGCCGCCCCTGGCCGGTCCGTTGAAGGAATTCGTCGCATCGCTCAAGCCGGGCGAGGTGCAGATCCGCGACCTGTACAAGAATTCGGCGGGACAGCCGAGCATGGCCTTCGCCATTCCCGTCTTCGCCGTGCAGGGCTCCCTGGACCCGGATGCGCAGATCGGCACGATCATCGGCGTAAAGGAAGTGGCGGCCGAACTGTTCCCCTTGCTGCGGCAGCCGGGCGAAACCGGCGAAACCGCCGCCGCGACGCTGGTGCGCCGCGACGGCAATGTCATCGAGTATCTGACGCCTCTGCGCGACGGCACGCCGCCGCTGACGCTGCGGATGGCGACCGATACCGCGGAGCTGGATGCGATCTTCGCCACGGAATCGCCCGGCGGTTTCGCGCAGCGGCGCGACCATCGGGGCAATGCCGTCCTCGTCACCGGCCGGCGGTTCGACTCCGTGCCCTGGACGCTGATGTACACGATCGAACGGAACGAAGCGCTGGCGGATGCGGAAAGCAGGCTGCGGCGATTTGTGGCCGCCGTCCTGTTCGCCGTCTGCTTCCTGGCGGCGCTGCTCGTTGCCGCCTGGCGCCATTTCAATCTGCGGCAGGCGCGGCAGTCGGCGGGCCGTCTGCAGGGGCTGGCGGACGAGATTGATCATCAGCGGCAATTGCTGCGCCTCGTCACCGACAGCCAGCCCACAGCCGTGTTCATTCTCGATGAACAGGGCGACTATCGCTTCGCCAACCGCCAGGCGGCGGCAGAGGCGAACGTCACGGCCGACGATATGCTCGGCAAGTCCATCGCCCATATCCGCGGCGCCGATGTGGCCAAGCGCTATCTGGCGCTGAACAAGCAGGCGCTGGCGTCCGGCAAGGTTGCCGAAGACCTGCATCGCCTCGAGGGTTCCGACGGCGTGCAGGTGATCCAGTCCGAGCATATTCCGATTGCCGCCGCCCCCGGCCGGAGCGCGGGAGTCCTGGTGGTCGAGAACGATGTCACGGCTGCGGTGGCGGAGCGGGAGCGGCGCGCCCGCACCCTCGGCGACATCGTCAAGACCCTGGTCGGCGTCGTCGACAGCCGCGATCCCTTCGCCGCCCATCATTCGACGCGGGTCGCCGCCTTGTCCCGCGCCATTGCCGCCGAGATGAATCTCGGTGATCGCGAGATCGGCACGGCGGAAACCGCCGGCAGCCTGCTCAATTTCGGCAAGGTGCTGGTGGCGCCGGAGCTGTTGACCAAGACGGGCGAACTCAGCGAGGCGGACCGCGCCAAGGTCCGGCAAAGCGTGCAGACCAGCGCCGCCTTGCTGCAGGGCATCGATTTCGATGGACCGGTAGTGGAGACGCTGCGTCAGGCCCAGGCCCATTGGGATGGCTCCGGGTTCCCCCAGGATCTTGCCGGCGAGCAGATCCTGCTCACCGCCCGCATCGTCGGCGTCGCCAACGCCTTTGTCGGCATGGTGAGCCGCCGCGCCTATCGCGAGGCGCTGGACGTGGACAAGGCGATGGAGCTGCTGCTGGCCCAGGTCGGCAAGGCGTTCGATCGCCGGGTCGTGGCCGCTCTCGTCAGCTACCTCGACAATCACGGCGGACGGAACCATTGGGCCGTGACGCCCTCGGGCCCGGCAGCCGCCGCCGCCGATTAGAGGCGACCATGGCCGGCGCGACCGTTCCCCCCGGCTTTCGCGTCTACGCGGTCGGCGATATCCATGGCCGGCTCGATCTGCTGAGCCGTCTGCATCAGATGATCCTCGAGGATTCCCAAGGTGCGGCGCTGGACGCGCGCATCCTGGTCTATCTCGGCGACTATGTGGATCGCGGGCCGGAGTCGGCCGGCGTCGTCGACCTGCTCTCGCAACAGACCTTGCCGGGATTCTCCGCCATCCATCTGATGGGCAATCACGAGGATTTCATGCTCCGCTTCCTCGACGACAACAGCTCCGGCAGCGGCTGGTTCGCCAATGGCGGCGTGGCGACGATGCGGTCCTATGGCGTCGACTTCGACTATGGCGAATTGCTCGAACCCGACCGCCTGCAGGAGCGGCTGTCCCGCCGCGTGCCGTCGCGGCATCTGGAGTTTCTCCGCGGCCTGCCGCTCAGCCGCGTGATCGGCGATTACCTTTTCGTCCACGCCGGCATTCGCCCGGGCCTGGCGATGGAGCTGCAATCGCCGGCGGATCTGCTGTGGATTCGCGGCGATTTCCTGAACTCGGCGCTGGAGCATGGCAAGATCGTGGTCCATGGCCACACCATCACCGATCACCCGGATGTGCGGCCGAATCGCATCGGCATCGACACCGGCGCCTTTGCCACCGGCCGCCTGACCTGCCTGGTGCTGGAAGGCGGCAGCCGGCGCTTCCTGCATACCGGTGGGGCGGATTGATCCAGGTCGTGTATTCATAATTCAAGCTGGTAAGTGCGGCTTGCCCACAGTCCGCGTTTCCCCCATTAGCGGCCACAGGGCATACATTTCGGCGTGTCCGAGATGTGCCAGATGCCGACATGGGAACTGCCACGATGGGTCGGTAGTATCGCTTTCAGCGAGGTTGAGCGCGTCCCTAAAGCGCTCGTGCGGCGGCCGGCGCCGCTCGTACGTTGGACTTTGGTCCAATTGACGTATGCCGTTTGATACTCTTAGCATCAGCATCCCGTAGTTGAGTGTGTGTCAATAACTGCAGCATGGCCCCATTGGGGGTGACGCCTGCACGACCAAGACACAGTTGCACTGAAAGTAAATTGTCTACTTCTCGAGCATATCGCACAGCAGGTTGGCCCCCAAACCAAGCTGTCATCGAATTCGATTCAAGGAGAATTGAAATGCCTCTTAGCCCTGAAGCCTCCGAAGCCGTCCAGACCGAGTTGAAGCGTTTCGCAGCCGATCTGAATCTATCCGAAGACCAGAAAACCCGGCTGAAAACGGCGTTGGAAAGCGCACGCGAAAAACTTGACGAAGTTCGCAAGAACAATCCAGATGTCACGAGGGCCGATGTCATCGCGAAGTTGAGGGAAGCTCGAGCTCCTTTGCGCGAGCGTGTGTCAGCTTTCTTGACCGCAGAGCAGCTGACGAAATGGGATGCCGAAGTTGCCAAGGCCAAGGCATTCTTGGGCTACTCCTCATAACACTAATTGATTTTCAGAAGCCTGGCCGGACCGAAACCGGCCAGGCCTTTCCGATGTATCGGTTCCTGGACGCGCCGGAACGTCGGCCGCGGCGTTTGGCAGATCGGTCGTGGGGCGCCCAGCTATCCCACCAAATGGTCGATTCTTAGCGGATTATCATTGTTGAACCCTCCCGGCTCCCGCGTGCCGCTCAATACGTCTTCGTCATGTCAACTGGCCGCGGTTCGATCTCGGTCCCCGAGCGTGGGCCGGTCGTCTCTCATCGGCATTAACCTACTGTTAATGATAAATCTTGCACCATGCGCGGGCGGCAGGGGCGATTCGGCCCTTAGTATTGGGGGGAGACCCGTTTGGGCGAGCAAGGAAAGAACTGCGGCCGGCAGGCCATCAGCTTCGAGGAGTTTTCCGAGTACCGCGAGGCAAAGACGCTCGCCTCCGAAATCGCAAAGCGAGACTGCTTGCATGAAGACGTCGTCTTTTCAGATGCTATGCATGTGGCGGTCACGCTTGCGCTAGAAGGCGAGGGGATGTCCTACACGATGCCGAACGTCGCTTGGATGTTCGATCGCGTTCAGCCCGTGGAAGTGCGTGACATCCTGCTGCTTCGCCGGAACCATCCCGAGGATTACAAGAACCTGCCGATGGCAGGCGTGACGGAGGGTCTGAGTTCGGCAGAGATCGAAGCCGCGGCCGACCTTGTGAAGAAGCTTACCCCTGAACAGCTGGATGCATTCTTTTTCTCCGAACGCATGGGCCGCGCTTAGAGTGTCTTTGTCTAGCTAGGCCGACTGAGCGCGAAGACCGCTTTGGGTCACAAGCTGCCGCACCGGCTGAACCTCAGCTACGTCGGCTTAGCCCACAATAGCAAATGAACGACAGTTCGCCGCCGACGTCATGATTCTCAGTCTAGCTCGTATTAACCGATTGGATCGTGTCCTCGAGCGCGACAATCTGCCCGCCGCCGTTCGAGTAGATGCCGTAGACAGCACCTGCGCCACCATAAATCGGATTGCTGAGTGCTTGGCTACCCACCAGCGAGAAACCGCTCCCGGGCGCGAGATCGACGCTATCGGTGGCATCACCGCGGAGGACGAGATCGATCTTCCCCGTACCAAAGAATTCGCCGGTCGTAGCATCAGTGGCGAAGTCGATAATGTCCGCGATCGCGAGTGCGAGGCTGTCGGCACCCGCGATGTTTCCAAAGCTCGCATCGCGCAAGTCCAGCACTTCGAGCGCTTTGACGGACAGGCTCATCGCGCCGAAATTGATCGGGCCGTTGAGCGTGAGGAAGTCGATGCCGCTACCGCCATCCAAGGCCTCGGTGTCGCCTGGAGAGTCGATGTCGCTGCGTAGAATGTCATTGCCCGCGCCGGCAAAAAGCATATCGTCGCCGTCGCCGCCGAATAAAAGATCTGCACCTGAGCCTCCCAATAACGTGTCGTCGCCCGCCTGGCCGGCCAGCATGTCGTCGCCGCTGCCACCTTCCAGCCTGTCGTCGTCGTCGCCACTCCACAGCGTGTCGCTACCGTTGTTACCGAAGAGTTGATCCGCGTCTTCGCGTCCGAACAAAAAATCATTGCCGAAGCCGCCGCGTAGAGTGTCACTGCCCTTGCCGCCATCCACAACGTCGTTGCCGTCGTCTCCATTCATGACGTCATCGTCGTTGAATTCAAACATCTCGTCATTGCCGGGGCCGCCATTCATGGTGTCATTGCCATTGTCGCCACCCATGAGGTCATCGCCGGCGCCGCCATTTATGGTGTCATTGCCTCCCATACCAAAAAGCTCATCGTCGCCCTCGCCGCCGAACAAAAGGTCACCTTCGAAGTCTCTGCCGGGGTCCGTCACGAAGAAGCCGAAAATCGTGTCATTGCCCATGCCGCCAATAGAGGGTGTCCCTGCCGTCATTGCCTTCAATGAAATCATCCCCGCCCTGGCCGAATACCACGTCTGCACTGTCCGTCGTGTTGTTTGCCGGTCGCAAGACGACCGTGCCATCGGGTCGCGTGAACCGACCGCCCCCCTTCGTCATCACATCATCGAACAGAGTCCCGTGCACAATGGCCATGTCTTTCTCCCGCGTAAAAGCGTCAGTTCAACGAGACGTCTTCTGCGATTCATGCGCGTGCGCGCCGACCGCAGACATTCCGTTGCTCTTACTTTCGATGTACGCCCGTCTCGCGGCGCGGGTCGGTCATGAAGTGCGCAGCAGCGCAAAATACCCGTGCCGCCGAACATGTGTCGCAGCCGGTAGATCCCACATGTGTTCGACTTAATTTGCCCAGAACGGCACCTGTTGTTCAGTGTGTCTGGGCCAGATGTCTTGGTTTTCTTCTTGGTGGGATTGATTGCGAATCATCTCGCAATGAATGCCGCGAGTTAACATGAGGGCTGTACTGAGTTTGCCGCTATCCTGCGTCCAGGACCATCCGTTCCCGTGCCGTATCGATGCGAGTGACGCGCCGGCTGCTAGCAGCGATTTCTGGGCATGTACGAAGTCACCGTTCCATTAGGATCACAGTATCCGCCGATTGGCTCCCAGGTCTGCTTTGGGTCAAAACCGGTAAGTCTTGGAGTTAGCAGTCGCCTCCGGTTTGCCTCCGAAAGCGGACCTCCGATCTGCGAATTTATGAGTGAACGACCTAGAGATAACCGTCGGGATCGTTCATCCGGC
>CAWKOG010000011.1:0-27882 GCA_963851215.1 uncultured Alphaproteobacteria bacterium | reverse complement strand
AACATAAGCGCGGCTGGCGCTGGGGTCAACTGCCTTGCAGACCCGCCTCTATCCTATACACCATTGATTATAAAGAATTAATTTCGGTGTGGATCTTCGGAGGCTGCCGCCTGTCGGGACTGCGGACGCCGATGGTCCTCCTATTACTTACGGCGGGGACTTGCTCGACAGCGTGCGGCGGATGCTGCGTTCGACCTCTTCAGGATCGTAGGGCTTGGCGATGAACGGCACGGTGTCGCCGGCGCGGATGCGTTCGACAACCGACTTGTTGCCCGAAGTCAGTATGACCGGTACGGCCGGGAAATGCTCCCGAACCCAAACAGTTAGGGACAACCCACCCAGTGAGCCCGACAGATTGACGTCGCTGAAGACGATGTCAGCCGGTTCCCCCGATGAGAGAACGGCCACCGCCTCGTTGAGGCTGGCCGCCTCGATCACCCTGTATCCATTGGCCCGGAGATGCTCGGCGACCATCATGCGAAGGATGGCTTCATCCTCCACAACTAGAACGCCATGTGCCCTGCCCGCGGCCGGCTCCGATGTGCTGTCAGCCTGCGCCATGAATCAGGAACGCCCGCGGTTGTATGAGGTTCCGCCAAGGCCTTATGACTTTGTTTGGCGCCGCCTTTCGAACAGGAGTTTGAGGCGCCGGACGACCTGCTGGGGATGGTAGGGCTTGCCGACGGGCCCGTCGTCGCACAGTTCGCCGGCCTTTTCGGCGGCCTTGGCCGGTCCGGACGTGAGAATAACCTCGATTTCCGGGCGATTAGAACGGATCCACTGCGCCATCTCGAACCCGTCCATGCCCTCGAGCTTCACCTCGGCGAAAACGGCGTCGACCTTGCTGTCGGTCTTCAGGATTGCCATCGCCTCATCCGAACCGATGGCTTCGAAGACCTTGAAGCCGCACTCGCGCAGATAGTCCGAAATCACCATGCGCACGAGAACATCGGGCTCGACCACCAGGATGGTTTCGGCCGTAGCGGCTTTCGGGGGAAGTTGATTGGATCGGTCCGACATTGTTCCAAGCAATGTGGAACCCCGTCCGAAGTTCCGCCGCCCGCTCCGGGAAGCTCCCGGCAACCGAAGGCCCTTCCCTTCCGGTCCAATTACCCCTATGTTATCAGCGTCCTATCAACAAACAGAAAGGAGGTGATCCAGTGTCTCATTGTCTTTGTCCGCGGTCGTCGCGTGAGGTGACCTGGATCCTCGCCTCTATCGAGGGTTCCGCCGCCTGACCGGCGTTTTTCCGGCCGGCTGCGCCGGAACGCGGTTCGACAATGGAAGGGCCGTCCGTTAGGGCGGCCCTTCTTTGCATTTCGGCTGAAACCGACAACCCTCATGCCCGGCCCGATCCAGATCTACATCGATGCCGATGCCTGCCCGGTGAAGGACGAGGTCTACCGGGTCGCCGGCCGCTATGGCCTGAAGGTCTGGGTCGTGGCCAACAGCTTCATGCAGGTGCCGCAAGCGCCGCTGATCGAGCGGGTGATCGTCGATGGCGGCTTCGACGCCGCGGATAATTGGATCGCCGAACGGGTGGCGCCGGGCGCCATCGTGATCACCTCCGACATTCCGCTGGCCAGCCGCTGCGTGAAGGCGGGCGCTGAGGTCATCGGCCCCGGCGGCAAGCCCTTCACCGAGTCATCCGTCGGCATGGCGCTGGCCACCCGCAACCTCATGCAGGATCTGCGCGCCATGGGCGAGGTCACCGGCGGCCCCAAGCCCTTCGCCGGCCGCGACCGCTCGCGTTTCCTATCGGCGCTCGACGAGACGATCGTGCGGTTGAAGCGCGCCGGCTACGGCTGAGCTCTCAACCGTCGGTGCCTCCGGCCATTAACCATACTTGAGCGCGGATGGAAGCACGGAAATCTTGCCTGCAAATTCGGCGCAGATTGGACCATCGTCCAATTGCAGCGACGGACATCGGCACCGCACAAGTATTACGCCGGCAGGTGTCGGCCGCCTATGCCGATGATGTTCCCGGTGCAAACAGCTTTTGCAACATCGCCGTATCAGGAACAAAGTCAGGAATTGGGCATCGCTCCGGACTTTAGCCTGCAGGGGACGAGAGATATTACCGGCAGGCGGATGAGTGCGAATGTTTGTAGATTTCAGGCCTGACGCTATCGCCAATGAGCTGACCTCGCGCGTTGCCCTTGAAACCGCGGTGGCAACTGACGGCACCGCGCTGATCCCGCTGCCACGATCCGGCGAGCTTGTCGTGATCGACCTCGAGGGGATTGAGAAGGCGCAGTTCGCGTTCGATCCGAATACGGCGGAAACTGCGATTCGCGGCGATGACCTCGTCCTGACCATCAATGGCGGTGAGGTCATCCTCGTCGGCTATCTCGAGAGCCTCCGGCTGGAGGATTTGCCCCTTCTGGTCTCGCCGCAGGGGGAACCGATCTTTCCTGACGCCTTGCTGGGCCGGCCCGGAGGCCAGGATCCAGCGCAGGCCGCGAACAAGCAGCCGGAGATTCCGGAGTTCCAGCGGTGGGTTTACGCCGTTTCACGATGCCCCGTCCGTCGGCGGGCTTAGCGACCCCGTCGGCGGCCTTTCCGGGACTAGCCTCGATTATACGACGCCAATCTCGACCGAAACTTTTCTGCCGGTCGATCTCAGCGACGGCCAGTCCATACAGCCCATTCCGCCGCCGATTGCCATCGACGATATCGCCGACACGGATGAAGACGTTGCCGTAATCATACCCATCCTTGACAACGACAAAGCCAATGACGGAGGCGAGCTTACGATTGAATTGGCAGACGCGGGCAACGGCACGGTCGTCATCAATGACGACGGTACGCTCAGCTACACGCCGCCACCGGACTTCGCCGGCACCGACATCATCACCTATACGATTTCGGACGAACATGGCGGCAAGGCCACTGCGACGGTCACCGTCACGGTCAATCCGGTCAATGACCCGCCCGTCGCGACCGATGACGCCTTCACGACCGACGAGGATTTCGTCATCGCCGGTAGTGTGCTCGGCAATGACACGGACGCCGACGGCGACAAGTTGACGGCGCTGCTGATTGCCGGCCCGGAGCATGGCACGCTGCTGCTCAATGCCGACGGTAGTTTCACTTACACCCCCAATGCGGACTTCAACGGCACGGACAAGTTCACCTACAAGGCCGACGACGGCACGGCCGGCAGCAACATCGCCACCGTCACCCTGACCGTTAACCCGATCAACGACCCGCCGATCGCGGCTGACGATGCGGTCGCGACCGACGAGGACGTTGCCGTCAGCGGCAGTGTTCTGGACAATGACACCGACGCCGAGGGCGACAAGCTGACGGCGTCGCTGGTCGACGGCCCCGAAAACGGCACGCTGCTTTTCAACGCCGATGGCACTTTCACCTATACGCCGAACGCGGACTTCAACGGCAGCGACACGTTCACTTACAAAGCGGATGACGGAAATGGCGGCACGGCGGCCGCGACCGTCACCGTAACGGTCAACCCGATCAATGACGCGCCCGTCGCGGCCAATGACGTGTTTGTCACGGACGAAGATGTCGCCGTCGGCGGCAGCATCCTCGGCAATGACGCGGACCCGGACGGCGACAAGCTGACGGCGCTCCTGATCGCCGGCCCCGAGCATGGCACGCTGCAGCTCAATGCCGACGGCAGCTTCAGCTATACGCCCGACGCGGACTTCAACGGCATCGACAAGTTCACCTACAAGGCGAACGACGGCACCGCCGACAGCAATCCTGCCACCGTGTTCATCACGGTCCTTCCGGTCAATGATGACCCCGTCGCGGCGAATGACGCCGTGGTTACCGACGAAGACGTAGCCGTCAGCGGCAGCGTGCTCGGCAATGACAGTGACCCTGACGGCAACAAGCTGACGGCGCTGCTGATCGATGATCCTGACAACGGCACGCTGCTGTTCAATGACGATGGCACGTTCACCTATACGCCGGATCCCGACTTCAACGGTATCGATGAGTTCATCTACCAGGTGGATGACGGGAAGGGCGGCACCGCGACCGCAACCGTCACCGTGACCGTCAATCCGGTCAATGACGCGCCGGTTGCGGCGGATGACAGCGCGATCACCGACGAAGACATCACCGTCAACGGCAGCGTGCTCGGCAACGACACCGACGCCGACGGCGACAAGCTGACGGCAACGCTGGTGGACGGCCCGGTCAACGGCACGCTCCAGTTCAATGCCGACGGCACCTACAGCTACACGCCCAATGCAGACTTCATCGGAGCGGACCAGTTCACCTACCGGGCCAATGACGGCAAGGCCGGCAGCAACGTCGCCACGGTCGTCATCGCGGTAGTCCCGGTCAATGACGCCCCGGTCGCTGTGGATGATGCGGTGACGACGGATGAAGACATTGCCCTCAGCGGCAGCGTTCTCGGCAATGACAACGATCCGGATGGCGATAAGCTGACGGCGCAGTTGATCGACGGGCCGCAGCATGGCGCGCTGCTATTCAACGCCGATGGCACTTTTACTTACACGCCCGAAGCGGACTTCAACGGCACGGACAAGTTCACCTATCAGACGAACGACGGCAGCGTTGACGGCAACGTCGCCACGGTCGTCATCACAGTGAACCCCGTCAATGACCCGCCTATCGCCCGCGATGATAACAAGGCGACGGACGAAGATACGCCGGTGACTAGCGACGTCCGTTTCAATGACTTCGACGCCGATGGCGACAAGCTGACCGTGCAGGTGATCGACGGCCCGGAGAACGGCACGCTGACATTCAACGCCGACGGCACCATCACCTATACCCCCGACGCGGATTTCAACGGCAGCGACAAGTTCACCTACAAGGCGAATGACGGCACTGCTGATAGCAACCTCGCTACGGTTACCATTACAGTTGGCGGGACCAACGATGTGCCGGTCGCGGTTGATGATGCGGTCGTCACGAAGGAAGACACGGCGGCCAACGGCAGCGTACTCGGCAATGACACCGATGCCGACGGCGACAAGCTGACGGCAATATTGGTCGATGGTCCTGATAACGGCACGCTGATATTCAATGACGACGGCACCTTCACCTATACGCCCGACGCGGATTTCAACGGCACGGATACATTCACCTATCAGGCCAGCGACGACAGCCCCCTCGACAGCAACATCGCCACCGTCACCATCACCGTGCAGCCGGTCAACGACGCGCCGGTTGCCGCAGATGACGCAGCGGTGACGGATGAAGACGTTGCACTCAGCGGCAGCGTGCTCGGCAATGACAACGACGCCGATGGGGACAAGCTGACGGCCATCGTGGTCGACGGGCCGGCCAACGGCACGCTCCAACTCAACGGCGACGGCACCTATACCTACACGCCTAATGCGAACTTCAGCGGCACCGACAAATTCACCTATCAGGCAAGCGACGGCGCCGCCGCGAGCAATCCCGCCACCGTGACAATCACCGTTCTGCCCTCGCCGGACGCGCCGATCCTGATCCTCCAGCCGGCCACCGGCACCGAGGATACGGTGATCCCCCTGGATATCGAGGTCGTCGTCATCGATCCCGCCGAGGTGGTTACGATTGACATCACGGGTGTGCCCGCAGGCGCCTTGTTGTCCGCGGGCACCAAGAACGCCGATGGTTCCTGGACGCTGACGCCACCTCAACTGGCCGGACTTCACCCTCACGCCACCCCCCGATAACAGCGACGATTTCACGCTGACGGTGATCGCGACCAGCCGGGAGCCGCGACTGTCCGGTCCCGGCGACAGGGCGTCGCAAACGGGCACCCTGGCCGTGACTGTCGCGCAGATCGCCGACCTGCCGATTTTCATCGTGCCGGATATCCTGGTCGTGGCGGCCGCCAACAAGACGATCAATGGCACCCAGGGGAACGACACGATCGTCGGCGGCAACGGCAACGACCGAATCAGCGGTCTCGAAGGCAATGACCTGCTGATCGGCGATCCCGCCAGCGGCGGGCAAGCGGCGCTACTGGACATCACGGCCATAGTCACGGACACCGACGGCTCGGAATCTCTGGCGGTCCTGATCACCGGACTTCCCAGCAGCGCGTTCCTCTCGGCCGGCACCAAGAACAGCGACGGCAGCTGGACATTGACCCCGGCCGAATTGGAAGGCCTGCTGCTCATTGTCGAGCCCGGCACCGCGCCGTTCGATCTGACGGCCACCGCCATCGTCACCGATCTGGGCCCCGATGACCTGGCGCCGGACACGCTGCAGGTGGAAGAGACCATCCGCATCGAGATCGGCAACGACGGGGGAGGCAATGACTCGCTGTTCGGCGGCAGCGGCGCCGACACGTTACGTGGACTAGCCGGCAGGGACTCACTCGAAGGCGGTCCGGGAGCCGACATTCTCGAGGGCGGCGCCGGCAACGACAAGATGCGCGATGATGACGGCGCCGTCGCGCTCGGCGGCGACGGCAATGACAGCCTCGACATCATCTACAACAGCGTCTTTGCCGCGATCCAGCTCGAAGGCGGCGCAGGCAACGACAACATCGTCATCTCGCTCAACAACAATCCCAATCTCGGCATCAATGGCGGCGTGCAGTTCTATGCTGACAGCAGCAATCCGGCCGATGGATCGGGCGACGATGTCGTGCTCGTGAAAGGGTCCTTCACCAACGGCACATCCGGCAACGCCGGCATCTTCCTGGGCGGCGGCAACGATTTCTTCACCAGCGAGGCGCAGTCGACCATCCGCGTCGAGGGAGGGGCCGGCAACGACACGCTGCGCGGCTCGCCAGTCGCCGATTCCCTCAGCGGCGGCGACGGCAATGATGTCATCACCGCCGGCGGCGGCAACGGCAACGACACAATGGATGGCGGCAGCGGAGACGACGCCATCACCGGCGGACTGGGCGCGGATCTGATCGCCGCCGGCGATGGCAACGACACGGTCATCGGCGGCCAGGCCGCGGACACGATCACGCTCGGTGGCGGCAAGGACCTGATGATCTACCGGGACATTCTCGACGCCACCGACATGGTCAGCGGCTTCGACAGGACCGCCGGCGGCGCCAGCCAGGATGTGATCAATCTGGACGCGCTGTTTGACAGCCGCGGCATCGCGACTGCTCAGCGCGCCGGCCTCGTGACCTTCGTCGATACCGGCAATGACGTGGAGGTGCGCGTCTTCGTCGGTTTCTCCGTCACGGTCCTGACGTTCAAGGACATGCCGGATACGACCGGTCTCACCGCCGGCAATGCGGCGACCGACGACGTGTTCGTGGGATCACTGTAGCCCAGCGAGCTCTGCGCCGACCGCTTCGCCTACACCGGCACCGGCGGCGGGTTGCGCTCGGCGAAGCCGCGCTGGTGCCAATAGGGATAGATCAGCGTTGTCTTGCTCGCATCATCCAGCACCGACATCTGCGCCGGCGTCAGGTTCCAGCCGATGGCGCCGAGATTGGCCTTGAGCTGCTCTTCGTTGCGCGCGCCGACGATGACATTGGCAATGGTGGGCCGCTGCAGCAGCCAGTTCAGCGCGATCTGCGGCACGGTCTTGCCGGTCTCGTGCGCAATGTCATCGAGCGCATCGGTGACGCGATAGAGATGCTCGTCGGTCACCGGCGGCCCGTCCGCCGCCGTCTCATGCAGGCGGCTCTCCTTCGGCAGCAGCTTGCCGCGGCCGATCTTGCCGGTGAGGCGCCCCCAGCCCAGCGGGCTCCAGACCACAGTGCCGATCTTCTGGTCCAGCGCCAGGGGCATCAGCTCCCACTCATATTCCCGCCCGATCAGCGAATAGTAGGCCTGGTGCGCCACATGCCGCGCGAGGCCGTACTTCTCGGAGATCGCCAGCGACTTCATCAGATGCCAGCCGGAGAAATTCGAGCAGCCGATGTAGCGGATCTTGCCGGCACGCACGAGATCGTCGAGTGCGCCCAAAGTCTCTTCTATTGGAGTCAGCGCATCGAAGCCGTGGAGTTGGAACAGGTCGATGTAATCGGTGCCGAGCCGGCGCAGGCTGCCCTCGACGGCGCGCAGCAGATGATGGCGCGACGAGCCCACATCGTTCGGCCCGGGGCCGAAATCGAAGGTCGCCTTGGTGGAGATGATTATCTTGTCCCGCCGGCCGGCGATCGCCTTGCCCAGCACTTCCTCGGCCAGGCCCTTGGAATAGATGTCGGCGCTGTCGAACATGTTGAGGCCGGCGTCCAGGCAGATATCGATGAGCCGCGTCGCGCCCTGTGCGTCCGTAGAGCCCCAGGCGCGGAAGAAGTCCGTGCCGCCGCCGAATGTGCCGGTGCCCAGGCTCAGCACGGGGACCTTGAATCCCGATCCACCAAGCAGTCTTTGTTCCATGGCTGCAGCTTTCCTTCGTTGTCTCGTTTGGCGATGTCTGGTTTGGCGATGTCTGCTGCCGGACCGGAGCGGCCCGACGGATAGCGATGGCACTGGGCCTCGCGGCCCGGCCGGACTTGTTTCGTCGCTATTCTGGATGCGGGAAGGCCGGCTGTAAAAAAATCCCAGCTAATATCTACGCATAGCTGGTATCGCCCCGGGAGGCGCCTGCCTAATCGTTGTGCGTTCCCGTCTTCTTGAATTCCCGGACAGGCCGATCCGCCTGGGCATCGTCGCCGACGGCGACGATTTCATAGTCGGCATCGATGACCTTGCCCCGCGCCGCAAAGCCGCCGCGCTTCTCCGACGGTTTGCCGAAATATTTCAGCGCCAGGGCGATCGCCAGGAAGATCGGCGTAATGATCACCACCAGGACGGTCGCCACGCCGGCAACGGCCAAGCCGAGGGCGATGACCAGCGCCGCCAGCAAACCGGTCTGCCAGCGCGACAATCGCCATATCCTCAGGCGGTCGGCGTTGAAACGATCCATTCCGGATTATCCCGCAATCGGGCCATCAAATCCAATGGCGAGCTTACATATTGTGTGGCGCCTGGGCGTTTGAAAGATCGGGCAAATTTTTTCCGTCCAGCCGCGCCCGGTGCCGGGCCATCAACGCGACGATCGCCGCTGAGGTCGCTCGGATGCGCGGCACGGACCGCAATTCCCGGTGCACCACCAGAAAGAGCGGCTGTCCGGACAATTCGGCGATGGGTGGCGTCAGCCGCTGCAAGGCCGGATCCTCGTCGCCGGCCACACAGGCGAGCACGCCGAGGCCGGCGCCGGCACGTACCCCATCCATTACCAGCATGGCGCGGCTGCAGCGCAGCTCCGGCTGGCGCCCTTCGCGCTTCGAGGCCAGCCATCGCGCCGTCGGCATATGGGCGAGGGAGTCGTCAAAACCGACCCAGGAACAGTCCTGGTACCGCGTCTCTGCCACTGCCGCCGGAGTTCGTTCCGCGTAGTTCCGGCTGCCATAGACCGCGTATGCAAAGCCCTTGAGCTGGCGCACATAGAGCGCGCCGGCATCGGGCAGTTGGTTGCGCAGCGCGATGTCGGCTTCGCGCCGGGATAAATTGGCATATTGCTGGGCGGCCACCAGCTCCAGCTCGATATCAGGCAGCGTCGCCCGCAGTTCGGGGGCATTGCTCGCGAAGAACCGCGCCATCCATTCGCCGGAGGCAATGCGCACCGTGCCGGTCGGCGCGGGATCGGCGCCGGCGCGCCGAAGCGCCAATCTGGCCGCCGCCTCATCCATCGCCTCGGCATCCGCAAGCAGCGCCGAGCCGGCCGCGGTCAGGGAAAATCCGTCGGGCCGGCGTTGGAAGAGGTCCTGACCGCAGGCAGCCTCAAGCCGGCGGACCCGCCGGCCCAGCGTCGGCTGGCTGACCCGGATTTTCCGCGCCGCCCCTGACAGCGTGCCCGCGCGGGCTACGGCCAAAAACAGCCGCAAATCCTCCCAATCCAATTCCCGCAGGGCCGCCATACCAGGCTTTCATTCAATATTGAATGGACACTTAACAATCATAGCCAGTTCCCATTCAAAATCAACTCATGGACAATTGGCGCCGGTTTTCCGGGGAGACCTCCTTTATGTGTACCTCAACGACTGTCCAACGTAGCGCTGAGCCGCCCACGACCGGAACCGCCGTGCTCCGGTTCTGGCGGATCATCAAAAACGTAAAAGCCGATCTGCTCGCCCTGCCGGCCGACCTCGACAGTCTCACGCCGCACATGCGCCGCGATATCGGGCTCGATAGCCGGGCCGCAAAGCGTTGGCCGGACGCAACGGCTCATATCGACCGCGACTCCCGCCAGCCTTGACGCTGCGCGGCTGGGGGGCATGCTCCCGGCTTCACTTGGGGGAGCGCCGCGTAAGTCAGCCGCAAGCCATCCGCCGCCTGCAACGCACCCAAGGCGCCGCCCATCTGTCCTTCGGCATCTCGGGCGTGCAGCGCTGGCGCGAGGACGGTGCGGCGAAAGTCCGCCTGCCGCGGCGGCCGCCGAATGCGCCGTCCGAGGCAATCCTCATCAACACAGCGGGCGGCCTCACCGGCGGCGACAGGCTCGACTGGACGCTGGAGGCCAACGGCACAAATCTGGTCGCCACGACCCAGGCGGCGGAGAAGATCTACCGCTCGCTCGGCAACGATGCAGAAATTCACAGCCGGCTTAAGGGGTCGTCGGGGGCGCAGTTCTATTGGCTGCCGCAAGAGGCTATTCTGTTCGACGGCGCGCGGCTGCGGCGGACGCTGGATGTCGATCTCACCGGCGGTGCCACGCTGCTGGCCCTGGAAGCCACGGTGTTCGGCCGCCTGGCGATGGGCGAGACGATCCATGATCTTGCCTTCCATGACCGCTGGCGAGTCCGCCGCGAGGGCAAGCTCGTCTTCGCCGACGATGTCCGCATTGATGGCTCTCTGCCGCGCACGGTAGCGACGCTCGGCGATGCCGGTGCCATGGCCACGCTGCTGCTGGTAGCCGCCAATGCGGAGACACATCTCGACAAGCTGCGCGAAATCTTCGGCGCCGACGGCGCCGTCAGCGCCTGGGATGGCAAGCTTCTTGCACGTGTCCTGGCGAAGGACGGATTTGATCTGCGAAAGCTGCTGAATCCGGCGCTGAAACTTCTTGTGCCCGAGCGACGCGTTGCCCATGATTTGGTCACCCTGAGGAAAAACTATGCACCTTACGCCCGCGCGAGAAGGACAAGCTGCTGATCGCCATGGCGGCGACGGTTGCCCGCCGCCGGCTGGAGCGGGGCGTGAAGCTCAACCATCCGGAGGCGGTGGCGCTGATCAGCGACTTCGTGGTGGAGGGCGCCCGCGACGGCCGCAGCGTTGCCGACCTGATGGAATCCGCGGCGCATGTTGTGTCCCGCAGCCCAGGTGATGGAGGGCATCGCCGAGATGATCCATGACGTGCAGGTGGAAGCCACCTTTCCCGACGGCACCAAGCTGGTGACCGTGCATAAGCCGATCCGCTGACGGAGGCGCCCATGATTCCCGGCGAGATCATCTCCGCGTCCGGCGCGATCGAGATCAACAAGGACGCGCCGCGCCTGACGCTGGAAGTCGCGCAACAGCGGCGACCGGCCGATCCAGGTGGGTTCGCATTATCATTTCTACGAGACCAACATCGCCCTGAAATTCGACCGCGAGAAAGCCCGCGGCTGGCGGCTCGATATTCCGGCCGGCACCGCGGTTCGGTTCGAGCCGGGCCAGCGCCGCGAGGTGACGCTGGTGCCCATCGCCGGCAGCCGCCGCGTCTTCGGCTTCCAGCAGAAAATCATGGGACCGCTCTGATGCCGCCAGCCGCTTTCCCGCGCCGCCTATGCTGCCATGTACGGCCCCACGGTGGGCGACAGGGTGCGGCTGGCCGATACGGAACTCTTCATCGAAGTGGAGAAGGACTTCACCGTTCCAGGCGAAGAGGTGAAATTCGGCGGCGGCAAGGTGATCCGCGACGGCATGGGCCAGTCGCAAGTCACGCGCGCCGGCGGCGCCATGGACACGGTCATCACCAACGCCCTGATCCTCGACCATTGGGGCATCGTCAAAGCCGATGTCGGCCTGAAGGACGGCCGCGTCGCCGCCATCGGCAAGGCCGGCAATCCCGACACCCAGCCCGCCGTCACCATCATCATCGGCCCGGGCACCGAGATCATCGCCGGCGAAGGCCGCATCCTCACCGCCGGCGGCATCGACTGCCATATCCATTTCATCGCCCCGCAGCAGATCGAGACGGCGCTCTATTCCGGCATCACGACGATGCTCGGCGGCGGCACCGGCCCGGCCCATGGCACGCTGGCCACCACCTGCACGCCCGGGCCCGTGGCATCTGCAGCGGATGATCGAGGCGGCGGATGCATTCCCGATGAATCTCGGCTTCATGGGCAAGGGCAACGCTGCTCTGCCCGCCGGCCTGGAAGAGCAGATCATCGGCGGCGCCTGCGGCTTGAAGCTCCATGAGGATTGGGGCACGACGCCCGCCGCCATCGATAATGCGCTCACCGTCGCCGACAAGCATGACGTGCAGGTGGCGATTCATACCGACACGCTGAACGAGTCCGGCTTCGTCGAGATCACCATTGCCGCCTTCAAGGGCCGCACCATCCACGCCTTCCACACCGAAGGCGCCGGCGGCGGCCATGCGCCCGATATCATCAAGGTCTGCGGCCTGCCGAATGCGCTGACCTCCTCGACCAACCCGACGCGGCCCTACACGGTGAACACCATCGCCGAGCATCTCGACATGCTGATGGTCTGCCACCATCTGGACCCGCGCATTCCCGAGGACATCGCCTTCGCCGAAAGCCGCATCCGCAAGGAGACCATCGCGGCCGAGGATATCCTCCACGACCTCGGCGCCTTCTCCATGATCTCCTCCGACAGCCAGGCCATGGGCCGCGTCGGCGAAGTGATCATCCGCTGCTGGCAGACCGCCCATAAGATGAAAGTGCAGCGCGGGTCCCTGCCGGAGGACAGCCGCGGCGCGGACAACATGCGTGCCAAACGCTACATCGCGAAATACACCATCAATCCCGCGATCGCCCATGGCATCGCGCAGCGAAGTCGGTTCCATCGAAATCGGCAAGCGCGCCGATCTGGTGCTCTGGTCGCCGGCCTTCTTCGGCGTGAAGCCGGACATGGTGCTGCTGGGCGGCTCGATCGCCGCGGCCCCCATGGGCGATCCCAACGCCTCCATCCCGACGCCGCAGCCCGTGCATTACCGGCCGATGTTCGCCGCCTATGGCCGCGCGGCGGCGCGATCCTCCGTCACTTTCACGTCGCGGGCCGCGCTGGAAGCCGGATTGGCGCAGCGGCTCGGCGTGATGAAAGAACTGGTGCCCGTCGGCAACACCCGCGGCGGCATCTCCAAGGCCTCGATGATCCACAACAGCCTGACGCCTGAGATCGACGTGAACCCCGAAACCTATGAAGTGCGCGCCGACGGCGAGCTCTTGACCTGCGAGCCGGCGAGCGAGTTGCCGATGGCGCAGCGCTATTTCCTCTACTGACCATGCTGCGCGCCACCGCCGTCCGGCCGAGAGATCAGATGCATGCGGGCGAGGCGGCGGCCGACAGCATCGCCCTCGACCACACCGCGCGGCACCGCCGGCGCGTCGTGTTCACCGCGGCGGGTGGGTTGCAGTTCCTGCTCGACCTCGAACATGCGCAAGCTCTCCGCGATGGCGACGGGCTGGTACTGGAGGACGGGCGGCTGGTCGTTGTGAAGGCGCTGCCGGAGCCACTGCTGGAGGTGCGCGCTCGGGATGCGCGGCATCTGGCGGCGCTCGCGTGGCAGATCGGCAACCGCCATCTGGAAGCGCAGATCGAAGCCCAGCGCCTCCTGATCCGCCGGGACCATGTCATCGCCGACATGCTGCGCGGCCTCGGCGCGGCGTTGCGGGAGATCGACGAGATCTTCGAGCCGGAGTCCGGCGCCTATTCCCACAGCCACGGCAACGGTCATCATCATGACCACTGACGCGCAACAACTGCAATTGCTGCTGGCCTGGATGTCGCCCGCCTTCCCCATCGGCGGCTTCGCCTATTCCCACGGGCTGGAATTCGCCATCGAGGATCGCCAAGTGACCGATGCCGCGACACTCCGCCAATGGATCGAGGATGTGTTGACGCGCGGCAGCGGCTGGAACGATGCCGTGATCTTCGCGCGCTGCTGGGATGAGGATGCCCATGCGCTGAACGAATTGGCGCTGGCGCTTGCTGGGTCGCGCGAGCGCTATTTGGAGACAACAAGCCTGGGCAATGCCTTCCTGCAAGCGGCGGCGATGTGGAATATGCGAAAAGAATCCCCTCTCCCCCTGGGGGAGAGGGGGCAGGGGGTGAGGGGTCAATCGCACGATATTGCGGGTGAACTTGCAAACCGACCTGATGCGAGCAAGTCGATCACGGATCCATTTCCGGATTTCGCATCGGCAACCAAGCCTGGGGAAAATAGAGAGGCGGCACGATACCCCTCACCCCCTGCCCCCTCTCCCCCAAGGGGAGAGGGGAGTTTCATCGGTAACTTCAATCAGAGAGACGTCGCCTACCCCGTTGCCGCGGGAACTTTCTGCCGTGCTGCCAGAATCAACCGAAGTGACGCCCTGCTCGCCTACCTCCAAGGTTTCGCCTCCACTCTCATCTCCGTCGCCGTCCGCCTCATCCCACTCGGCCAGACTCAAGGACTCGCAACCCTTCGCGATCTCATGCCTGTTATCGCCGCCACCGCCGCCCGCGCCGCATCAGCCACGCTCGACGATCTCGGCAGCGCCACCATCGGCGCCGACATCGCCGCCATGAAACACGAGACCCAATATTCCCGGGTGTTCCGCACATGAACAGCGCGACCCACGGCCCGCTGCGGGTCGGCATCGGCGGCCCGGTCGGCTCGGGCAAGACCACGCTGACGGAGATGCTGTGCAAGGCGATGCGCGAGCACTATTCGCTGGCCGCCATCACCAACGATATCTACACGCAGGAGGATGCGCTGATCCTCAACCGCGTGCAGGCCCTGCCGGAAGAACGCATCATGGGCGTGGAGACCGGCGGCTGCCCGCACACCGCCATCCGCGAGGATGCCTCGATCAATCTCCAGGCGATTGCCGAGATGAACCGGCGCATTCCCGGCCTCGATCTGATCTTCATCGAATCCGGCGGTGACAACCTGGCGGCCACCTTCTCGCCCGATCTCGCCGATCTCACCATCTATGTCATCAGCGTCTGCCAGGGCGAGAAGATCCCGCGCAAGGGCGGGCCTGGCATCACCCGCTCCGACCTGCTGGTGATCAACAAGACCGATTTGGCGCCCCATGTGCAGGCGCGTCTGGACGTGATGGAGGACGACACCAAACGCATGCGCGCCGGCCGGCCCTATGTCTTCACCGACCTGCTGCGCCGCAAAGGTGTGGCAGAAATCGTCAGCTTCATCGAGCAGGCTGGCGGGCTGGAAAGCCCGGCGCGCAGCGCCTAGAAGCCCGGCGGCGCCTTTCCCCATTTATAGCCGGCCTTGCCCTCCTCATAGCCGAGCTTGAACAATTCCTGCATGTAGTGCTGATCGAACGGCTCGGGCAGCGGCACATCGAAGGTCGCGGGTATGAAAGCCAGATTGAAATCCACCTTGTCCCGCTGGGCGACGGCATAGATGCGATAGAGATCGCCGTTGCCCTGATTCTGGATCAGGGACGACACCGCCCGCCCGGCGATGGTCAAGGTCTGGCGCTCCGTATCCGCCCAGTCGGGATCGAGGCGCCCGTTGCGGATGATGTACATGTGCCGTTCCCGTTCGACGCCGGCCGCTTCGGAAATCTCGGCGACGTGCAGCCGGGCCGGATAGACGAAAAGCTGGGCAGTGGCGCCGCCATCGACATGCATCTCCTGATACTTCGTGCCATTGGCTTCAACATCGAACATCATCGGCGGGAAAGCGCCGGGGATGGCCGCCGAAGCAATAAGAATTTTCCGGACCAGCTCCAGAGCCTCGGGAGTGCCATACTCCGCGATCTTGCCGATATCCCAAACCACGCCCCGCCGTGAATCCAGGTTCGTTGTGCCGACAAGCAGGTTGCGGCCCTTCCTGTGCTCTGCCGCGATGGCCGCCAACAGATCCGCGTCCACATATTTCGCCACCAGATTCTGCAGCGGCGCATTGTCCGCCATCGCATCGTTCCAGATCGCAGCAAAGATACCGCGTTCCTCCAGCACGTCCTTGGCGGTGATTGTCGTGTAGACGTCCTTGAGCTGCTGGTCGTAGGCCGGACCGAGGAAGGCGAAGGGCGCGGTGAGCGCGCCTGTGCTTATTCCCGTGACCAGCTTGAACTCCGGCCGCGTACCGGCTTCGGTCCAGCCGCACAGCAGGCCGGCGCCATAGGCGCCATTCTCACCACCGCCGGAGATGGCGAGGAAGTTGGCCGGCGGCATCGGTCCCTTGTTGCCTGCGGCTTGCCACTGCTCGAGTTCGGTGCGGAACGACTTGATTGCTTCCTCGGCCAGCCGCTCCATATCCCCGGCCTGCCAATAGCGGATTCCGGGCATGCCGGGGATCTCGGCCGATGCCTCGATATCCTTGGGCACGGCATTGAGGCGCTCCGGCAGGGAACAGGCCTGCAGCAGCAGCAGCGCCAAGGCACCGGCCATCGCCGCAGCGGCGCGCAGCCAGTTCCTGTTCGGAACGAAATCTGAACCGAGAGCGACGCCGATCATGCTTGCACCCCTGCCATCCAAAATGAACGGGTCTTCCAGGGAGTCCCCGTAGACCCGAATTTGTTTCCTGCGGCCCGCGCCGATGTTCCCTTGTTCGCGGCCAAGGGGCAAGCCGCTTATGGCAACGCGCTAGCGGGTGGGCGGCGCTCGCCACGCAATCGGCAGATAGACCAGCCACATCACCGCCAGTGCGACGATCAGCCCATGGGGCGTCCAGATGTCCATCGCCGTGCCGGAGATCAGCGGCCCCGCCATCGCCGCGCCGCCATAGAGTATGGCCCGCACTGAATTGGCGCCTGCCACATGCTCGGCCGCGAAATCGTCGCCGATCAGCGCCAGGCTCAGCGCCCAGACGCTGCCGACCGACGCGCCAAGCAGGAACAGGATCGGCCATTGCAGCACCGTTGTAGCGGCGAAACCGAAAGCCAGCGTCAGGCCGAGGCCCGAGATATTGGCGATCAGCAGCACCCGCCGCCGGTCCATGTGATCGGCGATCCAGCCGATCGGCAGTTGGATCAAAGTCAAGCCCAGCAGGAGAATGGTCACGAGCAGCACCGCCTGGGAGACATCCATGCCCAGCCGCAGGCCATAGATCGCCACCAGGGAATCGTGGCTCGACTCCACCAGGCCCAGCACCACCAACGCGATCAGCGGCGCCGGCGAGCGGCGCAGCATTGCGAGGAAGTTCGGCGGCTTCAGCGACTGCGCCGGCACCGGCACGCTGCCGGCGAACAGCAGCGGCAAACCGGCCGCGAAAGCCGCCGCAGCCCCCACCAGGAACGGTCCCCAGCCCGCGATGCCCAACAGGCCGATAATGATGGGGCCGAGCGCGAATGCGCCGCCCCAGACCAGCCCGAGGATGCCGACCACGCGGCCGAGATAGCGGGGCGGCGCGATCAGCAGGATCCAGCTCTCGCCGGCGATGAACAGGAAGGAGGAGCTCGCCCCCAGCACGAACCGCAGGGCGAGCCAAGCGCTGTAGTTATCGAACGTCGGCAGCGCCAGCATCATGGCCATGGTCATGACGGTGGCGACCAGGCAACTCCGCTTGAATCCGGCGCGGGCGATGATCCGCGGCGCCACCAGGCCGATCAGCGCGATGCCCAACGACTGGGCCGCGGCGTTGAATCCGATGGCCGCGCCGTCATAGCCCTGATGCTCCAGCCGCAGCGCCAGCAGCGCCCAGGCCAGTCCGGTGGACATGCCCATGATGGAGGTGCAGGCGATCGCCGCGGCGAGGCTGAACAGCCGCGCCGATGTCAGTTCCCGCTCCGTGTCCGCAAGATCGACCACCGCGCTTGGTAGCAGAGCGCGGCCGTGGGCGCAAAATGGGTCGGCGCTATCTGACGAGGCTAGGGATTGGCGGGAACGCCGACGACCTCTTTGATCGCCGCGGCAATCTTCAGGAGGCGTGACCGCGGATCGTCATCGCCGGCGGCTTGATCCGGATCGATGCCGCCGATTGTGTTGAATGTCGAGGATTTTTCACCGACACGCAGAATGATGGTCTGCGGATTCACCGGCGGCGGCTCGCCCATCTCGGCCGGAAGATTATCTGCATCGGCCGCGGCCAGAGTTTCCGCGATCTTCGATAACTGTGCGGCGTCCAGCGTACCCTCCCGGCGCGGAGTCAATTGCTCGTTGACTTTGCCGGCGATCGTATAGCGGCCGTCCGGTTCGACGGTCCAGACGGTCCCGGTCGTTCCGGCGAAACCCGACTGAAGTTCCTGCAGTTCGACTTTTTCCGTCAATGGCAGCAAGGGCCCCGCCCCCATCGCGGCGGCGCTGCCGATACAGGCGAGCATCAGCATTGCCAACAGGCTGGGCACGGTCCTCTTCGCTGCAGCGACCGACATGGGCGTCCTCCTCTGCTTCGGGTCGATGCGCCTCATTCGGCGTCCATGATAGGCGGAATTGCGGCAATGATAAGGTGGGGATGGAGGCGAAAGCCCCCATCCCCGTCGCCATAGGCGGGCTATTGCCCGTTGTCGATGGTGATCGGCTCGCCGTTCACATCGACCGACTGCGTCTCGGTGGACACCGGCCCCGCCGCAGGTACGATCAGCGACAGATCGTCCGTTGTCACCTCGGCGCTGCTCGCGATGGCCATCATGGCCGGGGCCTTGAAGGTCTCGACCTGCAGGCTGCCGGAGCTCAGGGTGATCGTGCCGCTGTTGATCCAGATCTTCCAATAGATGGTGTGGTCGCCCGCCGGCAGCTTCACCGAGTACTTGCTGCCGAAATTGCCCCACTGATTGGCACTGCTCAGGCTGACATTGCGGTAAGAGTTGGTCCAGATGGTGCTCTGCGTCGCCTGATTGTAGAAGCCGGTGCGGAACGAAAGCGGGGCTGTGCTCTGCGCGCTGGAGTTGGCCGAGATATGCACGACGCTTTCCTCGTCCAGATGCAGATTGACCTGCACGATATTCTCATTCGCCGAGACGGTCTTGTGATCGGTGAACGGGAATTGCGCCGAGACACCGACGCCGCCGGCAATCGCGGGTGCCGGATCGGCCGGCCGCGGGATATGCCGCGAATCGGCCGCTGCGGCGAGTTCCCGGAAGTGCGGCGTACCGTTGGCGAGATTGCCGTCGATATCGTCGGCCAGGAAACTCAGATGCACGGCATCGGGAATATTCGTCGGATTCGCCGCCGCCGCCGCCAGGACCAATCGGCTAGCGATGTCGTAGGCGCCGTTTTCGCCATAGGTCTTGGCGAGCTGCTGAATCAGCTCCCAGGAGAAACCGGCGTAGCGGCGGCCGACGGCGTGCACATTCTCGCCCGGCGCCGGCGGCCAGAGAATGACGTCAGTCGCCGGCCGCAAGCAGGTGCCATCGCCGAAGAAATCGCGGCCGAGGCATGATTGCCGCGTGCCCAGGAGAGCCAAGGCATCGCCGAAGCCTTCGCTGTAGCCGCCGTCGAGGATGCCGCCTTTCCGGGAATCGACGCCGTGGCCGTACTCGTGGAAGACAACATCGGAGTAGGCGGTGTTGGGACAGGTGCCGCCGGCCTGGAAGAAGTTGATCGAGTTCCCGTTCCAGAAAGCGTTGCAGGAATCCGCGATGTTCACGCGCGTGATCAGGTTGGGCAGGTCTGTCGGCGCCAGGATGCTGCCCGCGAGTTCATGGGCCTTTTCCGTCCAATAGAAAGCCGAAACCTGGGCGCGCTCGTTATCGTTCGCCGAGCCGAAGTTGAGGTCGACCGAGTTTGCGGGCGTCCCGTTCTTCGCGCGCGACATGTCCGCGCCCGCCTGGTTCTGCAGATCGACATTGGCGCCATCGAGATCGGCGGAGATACTGGCCGCGCCGGCGCCGTTGTCGAAGCCGTAGCGTCCGTCCGGGCCGGTGGCCGTGGGGCCGCTGATGGAGCGCAGCACCTGCAGTCCCGGCAAGGGCCGGTTGGCGGTCCCATCGAACGGGGTCGTGGACCAGAGCTGGCCGGTGATGACGCCCTGATGGGTGCTGTAGATTTCGCTTTCCCAGTTGAGCACCAAAGGTTCGCCGAGGGCGGCGACCCAATAGCGCCGGGCCTTCGGCTCTGTCAGAGAGGCGGAAGCGACGCTGAAGGTCCAGGAGAGATGCCCTTGCTTCGCCTCGTCGACCCAGATCTCCAGGGTCGGTGTTGACGTCTGGAGTTCTGCCGTTCCCAGATAGTCCTTCGCGTCCGCGGCGGCCACGGGGATGGCCTGCTCGGCCGTGACGGACGGATCGGTACCGTCGACACTTTCCGGCAGTCCCCGTTCCCGCTTGACCAGCAGCGTTCCGCTGCCGCTGACCATCGCCATGTAGTCGCTGCCCTTCGACAGCGGCACGCCGTTGTACTGCAGTGGATACACGGTGATGAATTTGTCGGAAGCGCCCGCCATGTGCGCGGCACCGCCTGGCGCCGAACTCGGCACCGGTTTTTTCTTCCGTGATATGCGCCGTTGGCGCCGGCCCCAATGTATAGCCGGCCGGCAAGTCCGCCTGAATTTCGGAAGCGGCGGCGAAACCGGCCGTTGCGCCGCGGGATTCCATCGGCGTTGCGGCGAGGCCGAGATCCTTGTTCACCACGACATAGGACGATTGCAGGCGCGTTCCCGACGGATAGTTCACGTTCTCGTCCGTGGCGCCGGCCATCGGGCTGCTTGGGGAGTCTTGCGCCAGCAGCGGGCTCGCACTGCAGGCCAGCAGGGCCGCGGTGCTCAAGCCGTAAATAAATTGAAGCCTTCTGTTCATCTGGGTCTCCGTGTGGATCAGGCAAAAGACCGGCTGCGGCGCCGAAGAGGGGATCTTCGGGCGCGGTCTGGGTTCACCAATTTTGCAGCTTGCATCTTGCCTACGCCGATTGCCTTCGGCGGGCTGTGACCATAATCACAACCTTACAAGTGCCACTTTTTTGCCCGGAAATGTTTAACGATTGCGCGGATGGTTCTTTGCCAGCCGTTCGTTGCCGCGGCGATAGTTGCCGGTGATGCGCGCCATGATCTGTTGCTGTTCGTCATCATCGGCGCCGTCGATATCCGCGAGGAACTCCGCCGCCGCCTCGCCGCGCAGGGTCGTGGCTAGCCTGCCGCGATGGTGCACGAACACCTCGCCGTTCTTCGTCACGCGGAATGTGAAACCGAGATCGCCGCTCATGGCGCAGCCCTTACCGTCTCTTCGGCGATCAGCAATTGGATCTCCGCCGCCACCAATTCCTGCAGCCGCCAGAGATTGCGGTCGCGAATGCCGAATTCTTCGAGCTTGCTAACAGTATGGTACAGATACTCCGCGCCGGAGCCTATATGGCCGCAGGCGCGAGCGAGGATGCGCGCAACGTCGGGCAGCGGCAGTTTGACGAAGTAATCCAGATCCCCCATATCGACCCAGAACGTCAGCGCCCGGTGTTTCTTGCCGCCGATGTCGGCACTAAGCCAGCGAACGGCAGATACGCTGCTCGTGTCGTTGACCTCGCGTCGCAACAAACGGCCGACTTGCTCGGCGTGATCGCCGTCGGGCAGCCGGTACGCAATGCCCTCGCAGCGGCCGCCGCGCTGCAGTGCCATCATAAGACCCGGCTGCTGCGGCGAGCCGCGCCAACGGATCATTTCCATGCAAAAGGAGCGATGCCAGCCATGCACCGTGGCGCGACGATGCTCCACCGACTCGAACACCGGCTTCCAGATCAGTGAGCCATAGGCAAAGAGCCAGAGCGGGCCAGTCTCCCGCCGCTCCCGCAGCAGCCTCGCCGCCGCTGCGTCGTACTCCTCTTCGGTGAACTCGGGATAGCCGTCTTCCGGCCCGGGATCGGGCTCCTCCCGATGACAGCGCGCCACCAGCTCCGCCGTCAGGGACATGGGGGACATGGGGGACTTGGTCGGAGGCAAACGCCAGGGCTCCCTGGTCTCGCTGCGAATGCCCCAGTATAGGGAACCGATTCCCGCCGGACTAGCGCCGGTCGAAGTACCAGGCGGTGCTTCGGTCAGCCATGCTTTCCATGATCCCATGGCTCCAGTCGCTGGAGCCCAGCATCGGCGGCAGCCAGTCCTGGCTGCGATTGCCGCCGAACCGCATCGCCGGCTCCCGCGCCAGCAGTTCGCGAAAACCCGTCCGTAACCTCGCGAAAAGTCCCATCTCCGCCTCCCGCCGCTCTTGTGGGCTATATCCGACGGGACAGTGACCCGCGGTCGTAAAGCCCGGCGGGACGGCCGCGTAAAATCCGGGTAAAATCGTCTGACGAAGGGAGTTTATTCAGTGGCTACATGCAGGCTGAACCTGCTGGGCGGCTTTGCCCTGGTGTCCGGCGGCGGCGAGAAGCTGAACCTGCCGACCCGCAAGGACCGGCTGCTGCTGGCCTATCTGGCGCTCAAGGCGGGCCAGCCGCAGACCCGGGAGAAACTGGCCGGCCTGCTCTGGGGCGATCGCGGCGAGGCGCAGGCGCGGGACAGCCTGAAGCAGGCCCTGGCCGGCATCCGCCAAGCCCTCCGGCAGGCCGATGCCGATCCGATCCGCGCCGACCGGGAATCCGTAACCCTCGAACCCGCCGGGATCGCGATCGATGCCCGGGAGTTCGCGGACTTCGCGGCCCATCCCGCCACGGCTGGGCAGGCGGCCGCGCTTTACAAGGGCGCGCTCCTCGAGGGCATCGACGCCGTGGCGCCGGAGTTCGACGATTGGCTGAAGCCGGAGCGGGCGCGGTTCGCCGCGCTCGCCGAACGCGCGCTCGAGCAGCTGGCGCAGACTGCGGGGACGAATGGGACGACTGACGCGGCGATCCAATTCGGCCGCCGGCTGCTCGCCGCCGATCCGCTGGCCGAACCGGTTTACTGCGCGCTGATGCGCCTCCTGGTGCGGCGCGGCGACAATACATCGGCCTTGAAACTCTACAGCGACTGCCGTGACGCCCTGCAGAAGGAACTCGGCGTCCCTCCCGACAGCCGCATCGAGGCGCTCTATCGCGACATCGTCACCGACCGCCTGTCGCCGACGGCGGCGGCATCGGCGAGCGAGCCCGCCGCTGAACGGCCCTCGGTCGCCGTGCTGCCCTTCAGCAATCTCAGCGCCGATCCCGCGCTCGCACCGCTCTGCGACGGCGTGACCGAGGACATCATTACCGGCCTTGGCCGCTTCCACATGCTGTTCGTCATCGACCGGCATTCCTCGGCCGCGATCGCGCAGCAGACCGCCGACGTCCAGGAGATCGGCCGGCGGCTTGGCGTCATCCATCTCGTCCAGGGCAGCCTGCAGCGCCAGGGCGAGCGGGTGCGCATCACCGTGCGCCTGATCGCCGCCGCCAGCCGGGCGCAGGTCTGGGGTGAGGCCTACGATATCGCGCTGGCCGGCATCCTGGCCGTTCCGGACAAGGTGACGGGAGCAATCGTGTCGACGTTGCACAGCCGGGTGGAAAGCTCGCTGCTTGAGCAAACGCGGCGAAAGCCGAAGCTGAGCGCC
Source organism: uncultured Alphaproteobacteria bacterium (assembly GCA_963851215.1). Taxonomy (GTDB): domain Bacteria; phylum Pseudomonadota; class Alphaproteobacteria; order Dongiales; family Dongiaceae; genus DATKFM01. Next base: position 4,433 of record CAWKOG010000011.1, on the reverse strand, counting down.
TACGAGTGCGTGCTGCGCGGTATCAAGCATCTGCGCAGTTATGGATCCGAAGACAATCAGCGCGCCGTGGAGCTGTTTCAGCAGGCAATGGAGCTTGATCCCGACTACGCGCGAGCTCGCGCGTACCGCGCATTTGCCGATATCGTTCTCCATGGCTACGCCGACACGCCGGAGAAGATTTTGCGGGATGCGGTGGCACTGGCACAGACAGCAGTCGAACTCGATGAAGACGATGGCCGCTGTCACTGGCTGCTTGGCATGATCTACGGCTATAGCGGCGACCTCAGAAACGCCGAACAGCATTATGAACGGGCGATCGCCTTGAATCCGAACGACGCCAACGCTCTGGCAGGCTCTGGCCTGTTACTGGCGGGCCTCGGGCGGGCGGAGGAAGGCATTGAACGCATCCGCAAGGCCATGCGAATCAACCCCTACCATCCGGAGTGGTACTGGATGGACCTGGGCATGGCGCTCTATGCCGCGCGGCGGTATGAAGATGCGGCCGACGCCTTCAAGCGCCGAACGCACCTGGGATACTGGACCTTGTGGCGCATCGCCGCCTGTTATGCGCAGATCGGACGGACAGAGGAAGCGGTCGCCGCGGCTGATGAAGCCCGCCGAGAGAAGCCGGACCTCTCGGTCTCAAAAATCAAGCTACATCTGTGGACCGGTACCGAAGCCGAGCATGTTCGCAGCGGCCTGCGCAAGGCGGGCATGCCGGAATGAGCGGCGCCGGAAACCGGGACATGCCGCCATCGCTCTTGGCATTGCCGAAACCGGTCTGAGCCTCCTACCATCGCCGCAGCAATACACGGCCAGGTCACGGGCTCGGCCGCTATGTCGGCGAGCCCTCTCGGCAGGGGATAGGGCATGACAGCATGGTTGATCGGAGCGATCGTCTTCGCCTGCGCCTTCGGCGGCGCGTTGCTGGGCATGCGCTTGCGGGGCATCCTGCCGCAAACTGATCTCGGTGAGGACTCGAAGGATGCGGTGAAGCTGGGCATGGGATTGGTGGCCACGATGGCCGCCTTGGTGCTCGGCCTGCTGGTCGCAACCGCCAAGGGTTCCTATGACGAACAGAAGAGCGGCCTCAACGAGATCGCGGCCAATCTCATCCTGATCGACAGCGCGCTGGCGCTCTACGGGCCGGAGGCGCTGCCGGCCCGCCACCGCCTGCGCGGCATCGTTGCCGATGGCCTGAAGAAAATCTGGCCGGTTGACGATTCCAGCGAGTCCCGGTTGGCGCCTGATTCATCGGCGGAGGGCGAAGAGTTCCACAGCCTCATCCTCGGGTTGCAACCAGCAAACGACAAGCAGAAAGAGCTTCTGACCATGGCCCGCCAGCTCAGCATCGAGGTGGGGAAGGACCGCTGGCTGATGGTGGCCCAGTCTGAAGGCGCCGCCATACCCATGACCTTTATCGTCATCCTGGTCTTCTGGCTTGTCGTGCTGTTCATCAGCTTCGGCTTGTATTCGCCGCGCAACCTGACCGTGATCGCCACGATGTTCTTCAGCGCGCTGTCGGTATCCGGCGCAATGTTCCTGATCATCGAGCTGGCCCACCCCTTCGAAGGGCTGGTGCAGGTCTCCGACCTGCCGTTGCGCACCGCGTTGTCCCACCTGGCGCAGTAGGCCGATGCTCACTTGCTCAGCGGCACCCAGATCTCCAGCCCGCCGCTGCCGGTGCGCGGATTGAATTTCTCGTCATAGCGCTCGAAGGACGGCGCGTCGGCCGGCTCATGGCCCGATTCCGGCAGCCATTGGCTCCAGATCGTGTAGTGGGTGCGCCGCACTTCCGAGATATGCCCGTCATGCCGGAACACCGCATAACGCTTCGCCGGGATGCGCAGCCGCGTCAGCTCCTTCGGCAATCCGTCGAAACTGCTGACCTCGACGCCGGCCATGTAATCGAGATTGCCCTCGTCGTCGCTGTTATAGCGCACGCCATAGGCGACGTTGCCAACTTGCCCCGGAATGTTGCCGAGGTAAGGCGTGAAGCGCTGCCATAGCTTGGGAATCTCCATGCAGGTCTCATAGTTGTAGCGTTCCGCCAGGCCGGCGATGAGCAGCAATTTGCTTTTCTCGAAACGCGGCGGTTCCAGCTTCACGATCAATAAATCGTCCATCTTGAAGGTCTCCACGAGCGGGATGTTGTCGAGAGAGCGCTGCGCACGCAGGGCCTCGGGCGTGAGGCCGAACTGATCGCGGAACGCCCGGCTGAAGGCTTCGTGGGACCCGTAGCCCGTATCGAGCGCCAGCGACAGGATATCGCCGGCGCCGTTCGCCAGTGACTTCGCCGCCTCCGTCAGGCGCCGTCCCCGGACATAGCGCATGACCGAGCGATCTGTCGCCGCGCCGAACGCCCGCGAGAGCGCGTAGCGTGACAGGCCGCTGACATCGGCGATATCGTCGAGCGAAATGGCGCCGGCGAAATGGCTTTCGATGTACCAGATGGCCTTGGCGACGGGATCCATGGGGTCCTCACGTTACCGTGGCGAACCCTGCCCCGCATCCGCGGTTCCGCGCTTGATCGTTCTTGCGACCCTTACGCGGCACCGGCTACCAGCCCGTCCGCCGGCTTCCGGTCGCGGATCGCGAGCACCATCAGACCGGCGAAGATGGCCAGCGCGAATGACGACCACCAGATCCACGCGTACTGCGCATAGAGATCGAAGAGATAGCCGCCGAGATAGGCGCCGAGCGCGCCGCCCACCTGATGGCCGGCGGAAATCAACCCGAAAGCGAGCCCCATGACCCGCAAGCCGATGTGGCTGGCGACCAGGCTGGCCGTCACCGGCACGGTCGAATAATCGACCAGCCCGAACACCACGCTGAACAGCAGCAGCGTTTCATAATCGGCGCCGACATTGACCAGCACGACGAAGGTCAGGCCGCGGATGACATAGATGGCGGCCAGGAGCAGCGGACGATTCATCCTGTCGGCGAGCCAGCCCGCTAGGATCATGCCCACCAGATTGATCGCCGAGAGCAGGCCGTAGGCCGTGGCCGAGGGCACCGGTCCAAAACCGCAGAGCGAAGCATAAGGCAGGAAATGGGTCTCGATGACGCCGCTGGTCGTGTAGCCGCAGATGAAGTAGCTCCAGAAGAGCAGGTGAAATGTCGGGTTTTTCAGGATGAAAAGCAGGTCCGAGCCGAGACCTGCGCTCGATTTCCCGGCTCCGGCGCTTCGCCCCTTCGGCTCCATGCGCCGCGGCAATAGCCAGTATACCGCCGCCGCGAGACCTGCGCAGGCGGCCGCCAGCGCCAGGTAGGACCAGCGCCAGTCGAGCACTGTCAACATGACGGCGATCATTGGCACGATGACGAACTGACCCGCGGTCGAACCCGACGTCGCGATGCCGATGCCGAGGCCCTGGTTGCGGGTGAGCTGCTGTTCGACGGCGGTCGATACCACATGGGTCGCCACCAGGCCGAAGCCGAGCGCCGACAGCCCGCAGAACGCGATGACGAACCACAGCTTGCTGTCATTGACGGGGATAAGCGCGCAACCGGCCGCCAGCGCCAGAAGGCCAATGACCAGCGAATTGCGCGATCCCTGCCGGTCGACGAACCGCCCCGCCAGTGGCGCGAGGACGGCCATGACGATCAGGGCAACAGCGACGCCGCCGGAAATGAAACTCCGCGACCAGCCGAGCTCGCCTTCCCAGATCGGCATCATCAGGCCGACCGCCGCACGCGCGGAGAAGGCCAGCGCCAGCGCCACGAAGCCCAGCAGGATCACCAGCGTTGGCTGCAGCGCTTTTTGCGCTACGGCGCTCGACATCGATCGGACAGACTCCCCTTCACCTGCGCAGGCGATTTCTCACGGCCATATGATCCCGCATCAGCAGTTCCGTTCTGCGGCCTTGGCGACCCCGAAAGGATGAGCCGCGCCCTCCGGATCTTGCATATTACGCAAATATTGTGTATTATACGTAAACCCGCCCACGGCGTGCGGGTAGCTTCAATCGGTTTCTCCCGGCTGATACCAGGGTTGTTTTTGCAAAATTCAAAGTGGCGGAAAATTTCGCAGATGGCCCAAGAGCTTGTGACCCACCGCCGGGTAAAACAACCCTCGGTCCCGTCAATGCCTCGGGCAGCGCTGGCCGCTTCGTGCACGATACAAAAAAAGCGGCGGAGTCGGGGAGGGTTGGGAGGAGGCAAGATTGCAAAGTCTCCGCCTGTTTCAGCAGCCGGGATTGGAAACGGCGTCATAGCCGCAGGGCTGGTTGCCAGCATTCCCCGCTGGATATGGGGTCCATCGCTCGGATTCAGGGTCGCCGCTGGATGCATCCAGCGAGAGCGGCGTCGGCGCGTCCACAATGTTCCTCCACACCGCGGAGAAAAGGCAGATAGTGCCGTGGAAACAAATGCATTTGTCACAACACAGCGAGCAGTACCGAACACAACCTCCGCACCGTGGACTCCGCTCC
>CAWKOG010000010.1:0-40282 GCA_963851215.1 uncultured Alphaproteobacteria bacterium | reverse complement strand
TAGTCAGTTGGTTCAAAAGGAGTCTTGCAGTGCGTTTTCGACCCCTCATCGCCGGAGCTTGTTTTTGCGTCCTGTCCGCTGCTGCCCATGCCGAATACTCCGAGGCGGCGCAGCGCTGGTTCGATAGCTACGATCAGGACAAAGACGGTGTCATGACACCGGAGGAATACAATGCGGTCGCCGAAAAACAGTTCGGCCGCGTTGACAGCAATGGTGACGGTTCGGTCGACGAGACCGAATATGTCTACGGCATCCCCGAGGGCAACGACGATGAACTGGCGCGCGCCAAGAAACGTTTTTCCATCATGGACAAGAACGGCGACGGCGCGGCCGCGCAGGAAGAGTTCGTCGGCTTCGGTCAGCAGGTGATCGAACTCTCCGATTTCGACGGCGACGGCAAGATGACCAAGGAAGAATTCGCCGACAGCGTCTCGCCGAGCGAATAAGCCGCGGCTACGCCGGCCGTTCAATTCGACAACGGATAGGTCCGCAAGAGCTTCGTCTCTTTCCACTGCATGCCCAGCAGGTCGCGGGGCGTCATCGGCTTGAAGCCGCGGGCGCGATTCCGGTCGCCGATCTCGAACATGAGATCGAGTTGCTGGAACAGGCTGCGATAGGCATCGCCGAGCGTCAGCTCCGGGTCCCAGATGTGGATGGCCTCAGCGGCCGCGCCGTTTACTTCGATGATGGAGAAGCCCTCGCCCTTTGCCAGTTCATCGATCGTGCGGAACCGCACATCGAACCGCCCATAGAAGAAATCGGGCATCGAGCGGGCGATGTCCTCGAAGCGGTCCCGCAAGGCCGGCGTGATATACGCCTTGCCATCGCGGTAGAGCGCGCCGACGCGCAAGCTGGCGATCGTCGTCAGGCGCACGACCTCCCCCACGGCCGGCACTTCGTCCAGCCGAGCTTTGTGCGCCGCGCAATGCAGCTTTGCATTTCGAGACGCCCTGGCATCGCCTTCGATGAGGCCACGAACGGATACACGGCCATCGCCGACGACATGCGGGTAGTAGCGCAAGCCCAGCGACAGGATCCGTCCCGAGTCTCGCCCGGCCGCCGCACGTAGAAGACGCCGGCCTCGCCGGCCCAAGGCAGATATTGCTGCAGCATGAGCTGCTGGTCCCGCGGGAACCGCGCCAGGTAATCCGCAAAATCGGCCCGGTCGCGAATCAATCGCACGCCATAGCCACAAGAACCGATGTCCGGCTTGGCGATAAGCGGGTAGTCCAGTCCTGCCTCCGCCATCTTCGCTTCGGCGATGCGCAGCGGCGGCCAGGGATGGGCGCCTTCGGGGAATCGCAAAAGTGCCGACACAGCGACCCAGCGCTGTTCAGCCGCGCCAATTTGCCGCAGGTATGAAGTCTTCAATTCGCCGCGCAGGCCGCCGGTCTCGATGTTGGGATTCGCCACCGTGGGCAGCGTCAGGCTGCGATAGCGCAGCGACAGCCACATCCATTTGAAGAACAGCGGCGTGTAGATCCACAGCCAGGGAATGTATTCCCGTGGCGCGACGGGCGGGCGGTCGAGGCGGACCGCCGGCATGCCCTCCAGCTCGATGATGCAGCCGGTGCCATGCAGGGGCCGGCGAACCGGCCATGCACGCTGGGCAGCTTAAATCGCAGAACTCAACCATGGCAAGCGCGCCATGACCGCCTTCCCCCATTGATTTCTTAATTGTTGTGATTTCGCGCTGCAAAATCATTAGTGTCTGTGATAGTTTGCACGCTCAACAAGCCCAGCGCAACATGTCTCCAGGTCCAGAGTCATCCGGCGATATCCGTTCCTGGCTCGCCAGCCTTGGCTTGGAACAGTATGCCGCCGCCTTTGCCGCGCAGTCTGTCGACATCGACGTCCTGATCGATCTCAGCGACGCCGATCTGGCGCAGCTCGGCATACCGCTCGGCCACCGGCGCAAGCTGCTGCGGGCCATCGCATCAATTCGTACGGCCGGCAATGATGCCGGCAGAGATCCCGCCGCCGCCTCGGTGCCCGAGCGGCGCTATCTCACAGTCATGTTCTGCGATCTCGTGGGCTCGACCGCGCTGTCGCGCCAACTCGATCCCGAGGACCTGCGGCCGATTATCCGCGCCTATCAGGATTGTTGCGCCGAAATCGTCGCCCGGCTTGACGGATTCATCTGCCGCTACATCGGCGACGGCATCCTCATCTATTTCGGCTATCCACGCGCCCACGAGGATGATGCCGAGCGCGCGGTGCGCGCCAGCCTGGACATCGTCCAATCGGTGAGCCGCCTGACGGTTTCCGGCGACATGCAACTTCAGGTGCGGATCGGCATCACCACCGGGCTTGTCGTCGTCGGCGAATTGATCGGTAGCGGCGTATCACAGGAAGTCGCCGCCATTGGCGATGCGCCGAACATCGCCGCCCGGCTGCAGTCGATGGCCCAGCCCGACAGCATCGTCGTCGACGACACTACGCGCACGCTGACGCAAGGGTTGTTCAAGTTCGACAATCTCGGCCCGCAGCAATTGAAGGGACTCAGCGACCATGTGCAGGCATGGCGTGTCCTCAGCGAACGCGACCGTGGCAGCCGGTTCGAGGCGACCCGTGGCGAGCAGCTCGTTCCCATGGTGAACCGGAATCATGAAATCGGCTTCCTGCAGGACGCCTGGAGCCAAGTTGGCGCGGGCCAAGGACAGTTCGTTCTCATCAACGGCGAGCCCGGCATCGGCAAATCGCGCCTGCTGGCTGCGTTCACCGAGAAGCTTGGCCATGGCGGGCATGCCGAACTGCGATTCCAGGGGTCGCCGCACCACCAGAGTTCAGCGCTCTATCCCTTTCTGGAACAGCTGCGCCGCGCTGCCCAGCTGAGGTCCGAGGACCAACCACGGGAAAAGCTCGACAAGATCGCCGCTCATCTTGCCGGCACGGTCACTAACATCGATGAAGCCGTGCGCGTCTTTGGCACGCTCCTCTCGATTCCCTCCAGCGCGCCCGGTCCCGCCGCTCCCTTGCGCAGCGGCGCCAAGCAACAGGCTTTCGCCATCCTCTGGGAACAGATGGCGACGCTTTGCTCGCTGCAGCCGCTCCTGGTGGTGGTGGAGGATGCACACTGGCTTGATCCGACTTCGCACGAGCTGCTGGAGATGGTTGCCGGCAATATCGCGACGCGCCGCCTGCTGCTGCTCGTCACCTATCGGCCGGATCAGCCGCCTGTCCTGCTCAACCATCGCAACGCAAAGATCCTGACGGTCAATCGGCTCGCCCACCGCGAATGCCAGGCGATCGTACAGCATCTCGCCAGCAACAAAGCCATCCCCGCGCCGCTCTTGAGCGAGATCATCGTGCGCACCGACGGCGTGGCGCTGTTCGTCGAGGAACTGACCAAGGCCGTGCTCGAATCCGAGATCGTCGTGGACCGGGGCGACCGCTTCGAAATCACGCCCGGCGCCAAGACGCTCGCAATTCCGACGACGCTCAACGGTTCGCTGATGGCCCGGCTCGATCGCAATGCCGGCACGCGCGAGCTGGCGCAGATCGGCTCCGTCATCGGCCGCGAATTCTCCTACGGCATGCTCGGCGCCGTTTCCCAATGGTCGCCCGCGGCCTTGAGCGACGCGCTCGACAAGCTCGTCGAATTCAGAATTGCTCCTCTGCGTCGGCGAACCGCCGCGCGCCACTTATCGCTTCAAGCACGCCCTGGTCCAGGATGCGGCCTATGAAAGCCTGCTGTTGAGCAACCGGCGCGGCCTCCATGCCCGGGTCGCCGGCGTTCTCGAACGCGACTTTCCGGACACCGTCGCGGCGGAGCCCGCCGTCCTCGCGCAGCACTTCTCCCGCGCCGGCGCACCCGAGCAAGCCATCGGCTATTACGTCAAGGCGGCTCGTCTCGCGATCGCGCGCTCGGCCATGGCCGAGGCAATCACTGTGCTCGACCGGGCGATGGAGCTGCTCAGCGGCCTGAATGGCAAGATCGATCGCCGGCCGATCGAGCTGGAATTGCAGGTCATGCTGGGCACCGTCTACCGCGCCGCCCGCGCGCCCGGCGCACCGGAGACCGGCCGCGCCTGGAACCGCGCGCGCGAGCTATGCCGGGACGATGCGGACGCGCCGCGGCTTCTGCAGGTGTTGTACGGGCAGTTCATCTTTCATCAAGGCCATTCGAATCTGGCGAAGGCGCGCGAGCTCGGCGAAGAGCTGCTGGCACTCGGCGAGCGGCTTCAGGACGCCCGCGCGCTGGTGCGCGGCCACAGCGCCGTCGGCCGTTCCGCCTTCGGCCAGGGCGATCTCGCCGCCGCGCACCTGCATCTGGAGAAGGCGCTGTCGATCGACGATGCCCAGCTCCGCCGCTCCTCCAGCAGTATCGAAGGCCCGGAATCCCAGGTGCTCGACCTCTGCTATCTGGCCTGGACGCATTTCATCCAGGGCGACATCGACGCCGCGCTGCAGCGTTGCGCCAATTCGATCGCCGCGGCGCGCAAGCTGTCGCAGCCCTACGATCTCGTCGTCGCCTACGGCAATGCCTGCTACTTCTACCAATTCCGGCGGGATTCCCATGCTGTCACCGCCGCCGCCGACATGGTGATCGCGCTGGCCGAGGAGAAGGGTTTTCCGTCCTGGCTGTCGCTGGCCAAGATCTTCCGCGGCTGGGCGCTGGTGCAGGACGGCGATGCAGCGAACGGTTTGCCGCTGATCGAGCGCTCCCTGGCCGAGCACCGAGCCACCGGCGAATTGCTGGAGGTGCCCTACTGCATCAGCCTTCTCGCCGAATGCCTGGCAATCGCCGGCTCCAAGGACCTGGCGCTGACATCCATCGACGAGGCGCTGGCGATGAGCAAGGCCACCGGTGAAGCCTGGTTCGAGCCGGAGCTACATCGGCTGCGCGGCGAGTACCTGCTGGATGCCAGCATCGGCCGGGCAACGGAAGCGCTCGAAGACCTGCGGTTTGCCCACGAGACGGCCCGGCGGCAAGGCGCCCGCACCTGGGAATGCCGGGCGACCCAAAGTCTCGCGCGCGCCCTCGCGGCAGCGGGACAAGCGGAGAAGGCCAGAGCCCTGCTTGCGCCGCTACGGCAGGAGTTCGCCGGTATCATCACGCCAGGCGAACTTTCGGCCGCCGATCAGATGCTGGCGGTGCTGTCGCGCAAAGTCGGCCGCAACGCAGCCGCTGGCGGCAACTAGCGCATCGCTCTAAGCGCAACCGATCCTCTGACTACGGCCGCTTCTCGAGCGCCAGCCGCAAGCCGAGACCGATGAGGATCGCGCCGCTCGACCGGGTGATCCATTTCAGCACGGCCGGCTTCGATCGGAGCCATACCGATAGGGCGCCGGAGTAATAGCCCACGGGCGCTTTCACCGCGAAGGTCAGCAGCGAGAAGGCGACACCCATTGCGAAGATCGTCGCCGTTGGGTGCGGTACAGCAGCCGGCACGAACTGCGGGAGGAATGCGAAGTAGAATACGGCGACCTTCGGATTCGACAGATTTGACAGCGCGCCCTCGCGAAACAATCGCGGCAATGACCGATCCCGCAGTAACTGACCCTCGAAATGCGCCGCGCCGGCAAACAGCATGCGCAGCCCGAGATAAATCAGATACCCGGCGCCGACAAACTTGAGGATCAGGAATAGCGTTGCCGAGGTCTGCAAGATGGCGCCCAGCCCCAGCGCCGCCAGCACCGTATGCCCCATCAATCCGCTGCTGACTCCAGCCGCCGTGGAAACGCCGGCGCGCGCGCCCTGCCCCAACCCGCGCGAGAACACCAGCACCATGTCCTGACCCGGTGAAATGATCACCAGCAGCGATGCCGCCAGAAAGACAATCCAGGATACCTCGAACATCACGCCTCCCCGTACCAGATCCATTCTGCTCGCCGCTCCGGGCTAGCGATCCTGGCTAGCATCATAGCGATGGAACACGCAGGCAAGCTTGTTGCCATCGGGATCCCTGACATAGGCGACATAGAAGCTTGGCTCGTAAATCTCGCGCGTACCCGGCGCCCCCTCGTCCGAGCCACCATGAGCTAGAGCGGCCGCGTGAAACCCCCGCACCTCTCCCGCGTTGCGAGCGCGGAATGCAATCATTGTGCCATTGCCCGGTGTTGGCGGCCGGCCATCGAACGGCTTGCAGATCCAGAAGCTGACGCCGTCATCATAGCTCGGACCCCATCCGACGAAGCCGCCTTCCGCGCCCGGGCGTCTGGCTGTAGCCAAGAGTTGAAAAGACCGCGTCGTAGAAACCTATGATCGCGCCAAATCGCTGACGCCGACAGTGGTGTAGAGGGTCATGGTCATGCGAGTTCCGGACAAATCTTGATTGGGCGCACCGCACTCACTCATCTGTTAGGATCGGCACATTATGGTCCCGCGAGAATGCCAGCGCCTTACTGTAAACTGCAAAGCCGAAATGGGCGAAGGATAGTAGAACTCGGGCTGAAAGTCCTGCTCATCAAGAACCTCGAATTCTCCATTGTCGGTGCGAAGCAACTTTTTTCGCCCAAGAGGCGCATCGCGCGCCCATTCGTCAATCTTTGCAGGGTCCGCCTGCCAATGCGCGCCGTTCACGACGTCGAGCGCCCAGCTGAATTCGCAATCGACGTTATAAATCGCTTGTTGCCAACAGGATCCGGTTCGGAAACAACAAAATTCTCCGCGCTGGGAAGGAACATGTGACATTCCAAGACTGAAATCGCGCTTGCGAAGTATTTGTCAGATGCGGCCTTGTATGCCGGATCGGCATCGACATCCTCCGGGAGTTGCTCAGGCATAGCAAACTCGCGATGCTCCGCGTACGCACTTGCCAGTATTAGTGCCAGCCGCCCGGCATGGTCAGGTTTCCGGGCGAAGTACGGCGCTGACAAGTCCTCGGACCAATTCAAATCTTCTTTGATCACCTTGGCGTACTTCGTGCGGATTCGCCGGCGCCAAGTTGACACCCGCCAGGGCGCCGTAAGTCTGAAAGTCGCCGCGGACCACCGCCAGCATAGAATATCTCGACCGGCACGCCGGCTTCACGCCCCGCCTGCTGCGCCTCGGTTTCCCATTGACCGGTGTAGTACCGGGCCAATGCTCCCGCGTAGAGATCAAGACCCATCAGCGGCCCCTAAATTGCCTGCAACAATCCTGCCGTGTCCTGCCCTGAAAAACAAAGGCACGATGATCGATAGGCTCTTAGAAACTCGGTGGCGTGCAGGCGGTGACGACTTCGCATTCCTCATTGCCGGGATTGCGGAAGCGGTGCGGAAGGCGGCTGTCGAAATAGAAGGCGTCGCCGGCACCGAGCGTCCGCCGCTGATCCCCGACTGTCACTTCTAGCTTGCCGCGCAACACGACGCCGCCTTCCTGGGATTCATGGCGCAGCATGGCTTCACCGGTGTCCGCGCCCACCGCGTAGCGTTCGTGCAGGATTTGCAATTGATGTCCGGTAAGGTCGCGGCCTACTTGCCGGTAGGAGATTTTGCCTCCAGCCAACTCGACTAAGTCGGTGGCGCTAAAGAATACTTGCGGACGCGCCGCGGCCCCGCCGGCGAAGAAGTCGGCCAGCGAGATCGGCAAGCCGTCGAGCACGCGCTTCAGCGAACCCACCGAGGGGCTGTTCCGGTTCTGCTCGATCAGAGAGATGATCGCATTGCTAACGCCCGCGCGCTTGGCGAGTTCGCGCTGGGACAGGCCATGCATCTCCCGCAAGGCCCTGAGCCGAGCGCCCAGATCGAAGCCAACTCCACCATCACGAATCTCCCGCTCCGTTTAGAGTGTTAAATATTCTAATCAACCAACATGGCCACACGCAAGTTTTCCGCACAAAATCAGCCTTCGTACCGGTTTCATTTTGTTTAGCTTCTTTAGCATGATATAAGATGCGCCTTCTTCGGCCCTCCTTCGGAAAGAACCCCGGCATGTCCAACGTCGTCGATACGGCATCGTTCGATGCCTCTCCAAACAATCTCGAAGCCTTCTGGATGCCCTTCACGGCCAACCGGCAGTTCAAGGACAAGCCGCGCCTGTTCGTCGGCGCCAAGGACATGCACTACACCACCCATGACGGCCGCAAGGTGCTGGACGGCACGGCTGGTCTCTGGTGCGTGAATGCCGGCCATGGCCGCAAGAAGATCACCGAGGCCGTCAGCGATCAGGTCGCGCGCATGGACTACGCGCCGGCGTTCCAGATGGGCCACCCCATCGCCTTCAAGCTCGCCTCGCAGCTCACCACACTGCTGTCAGGCGATTTCGAGCATGTGTTCTTCACCAACTCCGGCTCGGAGGCGGTGGACACTGCGCTGAAGATCGCGCTGGCCTATCACAATGTGCGCGGCCAGGGGCAGCGCACCGCGGCTGATCGGGCGCGAGCGCGGCTATCACGGCGTCGGCTTCGGCGGCATCTCCGTCGGCGGCATCGTCAATAACCGCAAGTTTTTCGGCTCGCTGCTGAACGGCGTCGATCACATGCCGCACACCCATAACCTGAAGGAGAACGCCTTCAGCAAAGGCCTGCCGAATTGGGGCGGCCATCTGGCCGATGAGCTGGAGCGCATCGTCACCTTGCACGACGCCTCCACCATCGCTGCCGTGATCGTCGAGCCGGTGGCCGGATCGACCGGCGTGCTGTTGCCGCCCAAGGGCTATCTGCAGAAGCTGCGGGAGATCTGCACCAAGCACGGCATCCTTTTGATTTTCGATGAGGTGATCACCGGTTTCGGCCGCCTGGGCGCCACCTTTGCCACCGAGTACTTCGGCGTGGTGCCGGACATGATCACCTGCGCCAAGGGCCTGACCAACGGCACCGTGCCCATGGGCGCAGTGTTCGCGCGCAAGGGCCTCTACGACACCTTCATGGAGAAGGCGCCGGAGAACGCCATCGAGCTGTTCCACGGCTACACCTACTCCGCCCATCCCCTGGCCTGCGCCGCCGCCCTGGCGTCGCTGGAGATATATAAGGAAGAAGGGCTGTTCGAGCGTTGCGCCAGCTTGGCCGACTATTGGCAGGACGCGGTGCACTCCCTCAAGGGCGTGCGCAATGTGATCGACCTGCGCAATCTCGGCCTGATCGCCGGCATCGAGCTGGAGTCCGCACCGGGCAAAGTGGGCAAGCGCGCCTTCGAGGCATTCCTCAAATGCTATGACGACGGCCTGCTGATCCGCACCACAGCAGATATCATCGCGCTTTCGCCGCCGCTGATCGTCGGCAAGAACCACATCGACGAGATTTTCGATAAGCTCGGCAAGGTGTTGAAGACCGTCGAGTAATTTGGGAACAGGGCCGCGGCCTTGGCGCCGCGGCCCGGGTTCATACCCTGGGTCCATCTAACACTCGCCGCTGGCCCTTCTGGCGCGTACCCCTTAATCCGACCATAGTACCCCTACCCCGGCGCCGCTCTGGCGGCCCGTTCCGCTGAAACAAGAAAGATGAAGCAGAGGCAAATCATGCTGATCGGCGTCCCCAAGGAAATCAAAACCCACGAGTACCGCGTCGGCCTGGTGCCAGCGGGCGTCCGCGAGCTGATCCATCACGGGCACAAGGTACTGGTGCAGACCGGCGCCGGCGCCGGCATCGGCTTCGACGACAAGGCCTATACCGCGGTCGGCGCCAAGATCGCCGCCAGCGCCGAGGATGTCTTCGCCAAGGCGGAAATGATCGTGAAGGTGAAGGAGCCGCAGCCCAAGGAATGCAAGATGCTGCGCGAGGGGCAGTTGCTCTTCACCTATCTGCATCTGGCGCCAGATCCCGAGCAGACCAAGGCGCTGCTGAAGTCCGGCTGCACCGCCATCGCCTATGAGACGGTGACCAGCGCTCGCGGCGGACTGCCGCTGCTGGCGCCGATGAGCGAAGTCGCCGGCCGCATGTCGATCCAGGTCGGCGCCCATTGCCTGGAGAAGGCGGCCGGCGGTTCCGGTATCCTGCTGGGCGGCGTGCCCGGCGTGCCGCCCGCGCGCGTCGTCGTTCTTGGCGGCGGCGTTTCCGGCACCCATGCGGCGCGCATGGCCATGGGCATGGAAGCCAATGTCATGGTCATTGACAAGTCGCTCGACCGGCTGAAGCAGCTCGATGAGCAATTCGGCTCCAAGCTTTACACCCAATACGCCACGGTCGATGCCATCGAGAGCAATGTCATCAAGGCTGACCTGGTGATCGGCGCCGTGCTGGTGCCGGGCGCCGCGGCGCCGAAGCTGGTGACAAAGGATATGCTGAAGAAGATGCGGCCGGGCTCGGTGCTGGTGGACATCTCCATCGACCAGGGCGGCTGCTTCGAGACCAGCCATCCGACGACGCACACCGACCCCACCTTCGTCGTCGACGGCATCGTGCATTACTGCGTCGCCAACATGCCGGGTGCGGTGGCGCGCACCTCCACCTTCGCGCTCAACAACGCCACCCTGCCCTTTGCGCTTGCGCTGGCGGACAAAGGCTACCGCCGTGCCTGTGCCGAGGACGCGCATCTGCGTAACGGCCTCAATGTTCACGCGGGCAAACTGACCTATAAGGCCGTGGCGGACGCGCTGAAGCTGAAATTCACGCCAGCGCAGGAAGCGTTGGGCGTGTAGCGCGCAGTCGATTTCAGTGCTCTGGGCAGCAGCCGCTCATGCCTTCGCGACCGGCTCACAATTGAGGCCGGTTCGAACTCTAGCGCAGGATACTGTATTGCGCTTCGATCGGCTTGAGGTCCGTCTGCTCGCCGAGCATCATCCGCATCTCGATCTCGATTCGCCGCGCAATGGATGAGATCGGCACATCGTTGGCGCCGCCTTCGAACGGATTCGAGGAATTCTCCCCGACCTTCTCCAGGGAAATGAACACCCAGCCCACGACCGCGCTGAACGGGACATTCAACCAGGCCGTCCAATGCTCGATCCCGGCGGCTTTTCCTAATTCCTGGGCATATGGAAAGAGAGCAAACGGCACAAGCCCGACAAATACCGTCACGAGAATGACGGCGATGGAATAGTAATTACGCGCATACGGATAGTTCTTTATCCGCTTCAGAGCGCCCTGCAACCGGGCAAGTTCATCAAGCTCGCCTGTCAGCACGATCAAGACGAATTCGCTGATGAGCTTTTTGCTGAAAAGGTCCCTGATGGCTTCATATTGCCAATGGAGGATCAAAGCCTCCTTGTCGCCTCGATGCGTGATGACCTTCTGCAACTCGGCATCCGACAGGTATGCCTTAAGCTCGTCCTTAAGGACGGATTGGTTTTCCGAAGGCGGCGGAAGCTTGGCAAGGAACCTGACGTTTCCCGGTTCGAAGGCATTCTCCCAGGCTCTTCTCTCGCGCAGAAAAAAGCGCAGCGCCGTCAGCCAGGCGAAATGGCGATAGAACAATTCCTTCAGCCGCGGGCCGGATTGCACAGTATCCTGATTGCCGACCGTCGATGTCAGCTTGTTGGCCAGGATCAAGCTGTTCGTCGTGAGTCGCCCGGAAAGCGCAAGAGCGTCGTCAAAGCGCGCGTAGCATTGCTGATTCTTGAAGGCGAGAATAATCGCGAGCGCCGATCCGATGATTGTCAGTATGGGCACCGGTATCGTCAGGAAATTCCAATGCGAGAACTGAAGGAGCAAGGTGGCGAACAGCGACCAGCCAATCAGGTAGCCGGCCTCCCATCTCGTCCAAACGAGAAAGTCGGTGATCCTATACCGTCTACCTACGTGCATAACTCAGGAATGCTCAACTTTGTTGCCCTGCATAAGGCATCATATCCGCTCAACCTGCATCATTGCCAGGGTGAGCACCGCGGCTCGCCATTGTATCCCAGTGGCTACTTCGGGCGCACCGCGCGCAGGTCTTCGTCGGGCTGCGGAAGCTTGCCGCGGCGGCGCAGCTTGACGGCCTCGACCAGGGCGCGTGCCGCATTTCCGACCTCCTTCTGGAAATCGGTATCCGCGTCCAGATCCTCATGGCTCGTCGCATAGGGCTGATAGTAGCCGACATAGGCATCCAACAGCGCCTTGCGCCCCGCGGGGATCATGCCGATGTCGCAGAGCCAGTCCGAGAGCATGCGCCGCAGGTTCTCGACGCCCGCGGCATCGCCATGCACGACGACCGAAAATGCGCGGCCGGCGAGATGACGCGGATAGGACCAGCCTTTCAGCTCCAGCTCTTTCGCCAACCTTGGATCTTTGCCATCAGTGGTGGTGGGATCGGGATTGCCGCCATCGGCGCAGACCAGCCGGTCGATCATCAGCTTCAACGAACTCGGTGCCTGATACCAGTTGACCGGACAAAGGATCATGACGCCATGGGCCGCGGCCCACATGGGATAGATCTCATTCATCCAATCGTTTACCTGCCCCATGGCAAAGTTCGGATAGCAGGAACAGGGCCAGTGGCAGAGTGGCTGTGCCGTCGACACGCATGCCTTGCAGGGATGGATTTGCCGGCCGTACTCCGACGTGAGACGGCTGAGATCGAGCAGCTCCACTTCGAAGCCGCGCTGGCGCTCGATGATGCGCTTGGCGATGGACACGAGCCGGTAGGTCTTGGACATCTCACCCGGGCAGCTCTGGTTTGTGCGGGACGATCCGTTGATCAGCAGAACTCGCGACGGCGACTTGCGATTGCGCTGGCGTCGCTCTGCCGCCTGAATCGCGCGCCGCGCCGCCAGCCATTCGACCGGCAGCTCCGCCTTCGGATCGGCGAATTGCTTGCCGCCCACGCGCTTCCGCGGATTCTTCCGATATTCGTCATAGCCGTCCCACGCCACATCGATAATCTTTTCGAGTGCGCCGTCCACAGCGCCGAAGGCCGGATCGAAGAACCGGTCGCGAAAGCGCGCTTCGAATTCCTTCCGCGTCAAATGAACGTCCGGCATGCCCTTGCGGACGGTTATTCTCTTCATGGCGAGCCTCCTCGTTGGGCGGCGGGTCTGGGAGGACCTTTCAGTTCCACGACATTGCCCTCGGGATCGGCGATGTACATCGACGGCCCCTCGCCTTCGGCGCCAAACCGGCTGACGACGTCGCCAGGGGAAATGCCGTTGGCGCGCAGATGCACCGCAATGGCGGGGGCGTCAAAGGGCTGCACGCGCAGGCAGAGATGATCCATGTTGCGGCCCTCGCGGCCCGGCGCCGCACCGCCTTCGCGGCCGAGCGTGCCGTCGACATCGACGAGATCAATCAACTGTTGCCCGGCGCGAAGCTGAATCAACCCGATATGCGCCTGGATTTTCTCGACCGTGCAGCCCAGAACCTCGCAATAGAAATTCTGCATGGCGGCGACATCGCGGACGCGCAACACCACATGATCGATGCCTTGGATCGTGATGGGATTGGTTCGCGGCATGTTCTTGGGCTCGTTTATCTCGGCAACTTCACATTGCCGGCGTCATCGAGCGGCCAGAAGGGATTCCAGGCTACTTCCCACATATGGCCGTCGGGATCGGCGAAGTAGCCGGCATAGCCACCCCAGAATGTCTCCTGTCCCGGCTTCAGGATACGCGCGCCAGCATGACCGGCCTTGGCCAGCACCGCGTCGACGTCCTCGCGTGAACGTACGTTGTGGGCAAGCGCGATGCCGCTGAAGCCGCCACCGTCATCGATCAGGTTGGCGTCCTTGGCCAGATTGTCGCGACCCCAGAGCGCAATGACGAGGCCGTTGGCCTGGAAAAACGCGACATCCTTGTCACCCGCCAGCGAAGCGCTCCAGCCGAGTCCCTTCTCGTAGAAGCGCCGCGCCCGCTGCAGATCGGCCACCCCGAGTGTGACAGCGGTCAATCTCTGTTCCATGGGTGAACCCACAATAATGTCGCCGCAACATTCCTCGAACGCATCATAGCCAATCGCGCATCCGGTACCAGAGCATCGCTAGCGCCAGTGTCGGGGTGCGCAGCAGCTTGCCGCCGAAGAAGGTGGTGTGCGGCAGTCTGGTGAACACATCGAGCCGTTCGGCAGTTCCGGCGATAGCCTCTGCGATGACCTTGCCGGCGATTCCGGTTAGCGCCACGCCCATGCCGGA
Organism: uncultured Alphaproteobacteria bacterium; assembly: GCA_963851215.1. Classification (GTDB taxonomy): domain Bacteria; phylum Pseudomonadota; class Alphaproteobacteria; order Dongiales; family Dongiaceae; genus DATKFM01. The sequence goes on along the minus strand of CAWKOG010000010.1, from coordinate 26,377 downwards.
GAAGCCGTGGGCGAAGTAGATATTGCCGGCGCCATCGAGCCGGCCGAGATGGGGCGTGCGCTCGACTGTTATCGCGACACTGCCGCCCCAGATGTACTCAAGCTCCAGATCATCGGTCTGCGGCAGGACAGCCCGCATGGACCGCCGCATCGCCGCTTTCAGGTTCGGCGGCGGCAATGTGGTGTAGCTGACGCGCCCGCCGAACAGCAGACGGTGATCGGCGGAAAGGCGGTAATAGTCGAGCACGAACTTGGTGTCGGTCACCGCCGCGTCGGAAGGGATCAAGCTGCGCGCGCGGTTCTCGCCCATCGGCGTGGTCGCGGCCATGTAGGTGCCGACAGGCATCACTTTCCGGCGGATGCTGGGAACGAGTTCACCGAGATAGGCGTTCCCCGCCAGCACCAGGTAGCGGGCGCGCACCGAGCCCTGCGCCGTTCGCGCCAACGGGCGGCTGCCCTTCTCGATCGCTTCGACCGGCGAGTCCTCGAAGATGCGGACGCCGGCTTCCATGGCGGCGCGGGCCAGGCCGAGGCAATAGTTTAACGGATGCAGATGCCCGACACCCGCATCAAAGAGGCCGCCATGATAGGCGCTCGTGGATACATATTGCCCGACATCGGCTGGCTCGATCAGGCGCGCGTCGCGATAGTCATAGCGCGTCGACAGCAACTCGATCTCCTGGCGGAGATGATCCAGGTCGCGGACCTTGGCGGCGCCGTGAAAATACCCGGGCTTGAGATCGCAGGAAATCTGGTGGCGCTGCACGCGGTCCCGGATAATGTTCTTGGCCTCCTCCGACATATCCCAGAGCTTGCGCGCGTCCTCGCGGCCGACCCAGCCTTCGATCTTCGCCATGCCCGGCGAGTAGCCGGTGCCGATCTGTCCGCCATTGCGGCCCGATGCGCCCCAGCCGACGCGCTCAGCCTCCAACACAGCGACAGAATAGCCGCGTTCCGCCAGATTGAGCGCCGCCGAAAGTCCGGTGTAGCCGGCGCCGACGATGCAGATATCGGCGTCGACTTCGCCGGCAAGGGCCGGGCAATCGGGAACACCGATCGCCGTCGCCGTATAATAGGAGTCTATATGCGAACTGCGCGCCAAGATGGCTTCCGTTCTCTGGGCTGAAGTCTGCATCCTGCCGATGCCTGCAGGAAGGTCAAGCCGCGGCGGCCCTTGCAGAATGGGCATTAGTTCGCCAATCTCCACCGCCGCTTTCCACCGCGAAATCACCGGAGTTTCCGCCTCATGACCTTGACCGCGCAATCCGATGTGGGCCGGCTCCGCCGCGTCGTCGTCAAGCATGTACGCGATGCCTTCGTCGATGAGGCGGCCATCGACCGGCAATGGCAGGATCTCAACTACTATGGCCGGCCCGATCTGCCGCGCGCCATCGGCGAGTATGATAATTTCGTCGAGCTGATGAGCCGCTTCGGCGTCGCCGTGGATTTCCTGCCCGTGGACGCCAAGGTGGGCATGGATTCTCTCTACCCGCGCGACACCACCATCACCACGGACAGAGGCGTCATCCTCTGCAACATGGGCAAGCCGCAGCGGCGCACCGAGCCCGAGGCCATCGCGTCGTTCCTGCGCCTGCGGCAGACCAAGATCCTCGGCACGATCTCTGGCGCTGGCAGCATCGAGGGCGGCGACGTCACCTGGCTCGATCCCCGGACACTGGCGGTCGGCCGCGGCTATCGCACCAACGACGAGGGCATCCGCCAGCTCAGGCAGCTCCTGGGGCCGGAGGTCGAAGTGATCACCGTGCCATTGCCGCACTGGAAAGGCCCGGGCGATGTCTTCCACTTGATGTCCATGATCTCGCCGCTCGACCCGGACCTGGCGGTGGTCTACTCGCCGCTGCTGCCGGTGCCGTTCCGGGAACTGCTGCTGGCACGGGGTATGCGCCTAGTGGAAGTGCCCGAGGAGGAGTTCGAGGGCATGGGCTGCAACATCCTGGCGCTGGCGCCGCGCACCTGCGCCATGCGCAGTGGCCTGCCCAAGACACGGCAGCGGCTGATCGAGGCCGGCATCGAAGTCCACGAGTTCGCGGGCGAGGAAATCTGCGGCCGCGGCGCCGGCGGACCGACCTGCATGACCCGACCCTTGCAATGGGAGCTTTAGGGCCAATTCGGCCGCTGATTTGGCCTCACTCAACACATTAACCATCCTAGAATAATATTTATTTTCAATTATTTACAATGGATAGTTCACTGTTTACTACCCTCCTCGCCTTGCCAAGCCTTCAAGGGCCATGCTAGCCATTTGGGGCGGCCCGAGCCCCCAAACCACCGCCGGAAGGCATCATGTCCCAGTTCGAAGATTGGTTGTCTGAGCGCAAGATCGGCGAGGTCGAGTGCCTGGTGCCGGACATGTCGGGCATCGCCCGGGGCAAGATCCTGCCCTCCCACAAGTTCCTGAAGAGCGTCCGCGAGCAGTCGCTGCGGCTGCCGGAGTCCATCTTCATCCAGACCGTCACCGGCGAGTTCGGCGAGGATGAGGAGGACGAGGTCCTGGGCCCGCAGGACCACGACGTCACCCTGATGCCCGACATCGATACCCTGACCATCGTGCCCTGGTACGAGGAGCCGGTCGCCCAGGTGATCTCCGACGTCTATAACCGCGACGGCAGCCCGGTGGACATCGCCTCCCGCTTCGTGCTGAAGCGGGTGCTGCAGATGTATGACGACCGCGGCTGGGTGCCGATCATCGCACCGGAGCTGGAGTTCTACCTGGTGCAGGTGAACACCGATCCGGATGTTCCGCTCCTCCCGCCCATCGGCCAGTCCGGCCGGCCGGAAACCGGCCGCCAGTCCTATGGCATCGACGCCGTCAATGAGTTCGATCCCATCTTCGAGGATGTCTACGACTATTGCGAGAAGCAGGATCTGGATGTCGATACGCTGACCCACGAGAGCGGCTCGGCGCAGATGGAGATCAACTTCAACCACGGCGACCCGCTGCGGCTTGCCGACCAGGTGTTCCTGTTCAAGCGCACGGTGCGCCACGCCTCGATGCGCCACAAGATCTACGCCACCTTCATGGCCAAGCCGCTGGCCGATCAGCCGGGCAGCTCCATGCATATCCACCAGTCGGTGCTGGACAAGGCGACCGGGCGCAACCTGTTCTCCGACAAGAATGGGCGCGACACAGCCATGTTCCGCAACCACGTCGCCGGTCTGCAGCGCTACCTGCCGCTGGTCATGCCGATGGCGGCGCCGAACGTGAACTCTTACCGCCGGCTGCAGCCCTACATGGACGCGCCGATCAATGTCCATTGGGGCATCGACAACCGCACCGTCGGCCTGCGCGTCCCGATCTCGCCGGCCTCCTCGCGGCGGATCGAGAACCGCCTGGCCGGCGCCGACGCCAACCCGTATCTGGCCATCGCGGCCTCGTTGGCCTGCGGCTATCTCGGCATGATCGAACGGCTGAAGCCGACCGAGCAGGTCGAAGGCAGCGCCTATCGCCTCAAGCACACCCTGCCCCGCACGCTCTATGATGCCTTGCACCGGTTCCAGTTGTGCAAGCCGATCCGCGAGATCGTCGGCGAGCGGTTCATCCGGGCGCTGATCTGCGTCAAGCAGTCGGAGCTCGAAGCCTATCAGCGGGTCATCAGTTCCTGGGAACGGGAACATCTGCTGCTGAACGTCTGACCCCGGCGGCTGCATCATCAGGCGGACACGGGCGCAGACATGACAATTGCGGCTTCAACGCCGGACACCGGCCGTCCCAACCATCGGCTGAAGGGCATCCTGTTCCTTTGCTTCGGCGCGTCGATCTTCTCGCTGCAGGATGTCGTGGTGAAGTCGGTCAGCGGCGGCTATCCGGTGGCAGAGGTACTGGCGATCCGCTGCATCGTCGCCTACCTGCCGCTGTTCGCCTTTCTGGCATACGACGGCGGACTGAGGGCGCTGCACACCGGCCGCTTCGGCTGGATGATACTGCGGTCCGTCTTCCTGTTCCTGGCCTACACCACCTATTATCTGGCGCTGGCGGCGCTGCCGATGTCGACGGCGACGGCATTGTTCTTCTCGGCGCCGCTGTTCATCGTCGCACTCTCAGGACCGTTGTTGAAGGAACATGCGGGACTCGGGCGATGGCTGGCTGTGCTGGTGGGATTCGGCGGCGCGCTGATCGTCTCGCGGCCGGGGGCGGAGACCTTCGAACCGGCGGCGCTGTTCTCGCTCGCCTCCGCGGCTTTCTACGGCATCGCCCAGATCATGTCTCGGATGCTAGGGCCGACCGCCACCACCACGGTCATGGCGCTCTACCAGAACACGGTGAACATCGTCGGCGCCGCGGCGATCGGGCTGCTCCTCGGCCATGGCGGCTTTGCCGGCCAGGCCCATCCCAGCCTGGAGTTCCTGCTGCGCGCCTGGAGCATGCCCACGACCACTGACCTCCTCTTGATCGCCGCCACCGGCCTGATCGCGGCGGCCGGTTCCTGGAGCCTGACCCACGCCTACCGGGTTGCCGAGGTGAACGTTGTCGCGCCGTTTGAATACAGCTCGATCATCCTGGCGCTGTTCTGGGACCTGGTGATCTGGCAGGTGTTGCCCTCGCCCTACACCCTGGGCGGCGTCACCCTAATCATTGCCGCCGGCATCTATGTGCTGCGGTCGGCGAGGGCGTCGGATCGCTAGGCATCCGGGGTTTCACCGAGGGTTGTTTTTCATCCCTGTGACGTGCAGCGGATTGAATCTCCGGCGAAATCTTTGCGAGGATTTGTTTTTTGCGAATTCAACCCTCGGCCGCTTGGACACAGTTATTCGCCCAGCACGGGTGCCCGCGACCGCAATTGGCCTGATCCACAATGTCCAACATCAAAAATCTGCGCGCTCCCCAGTATAAGACATTGGTCCTATGAGAGTCAACGTTTTTTGCGTATTACAGTGCACCATGTACTACTGTCTCCCACTCTTCATTTGTCATCCCGGGCCGGCACTTCAGCGCCGGAGCCCAGGACCCAAGAACACGGGTAGTGCGGGGTGACATCGACGACCGCTCGGTGTTCATGGCCTATGACAACTGTCTGAGCCGCGGCGCTTTTCAATGGCCGTCGCGGCCTCTCAAAGCGAAGGCTTGCTGGTAACACTGAGAACTCGGCACACACCGCAACTAACAGCGAGTTCATGGGTCCCGGACAATCGCGCTGACGCGCGATTTCCGGGATGACACCATAGTGCAGGGCCAGAAACTATTTCCCCGCCCCGCTACGCCACAAGCTGTGGCCCGCCCAGGCGATAAGGGCGCCGAGGATCATGGGGATGCCGCCATAGACGAGGACCAGCCCAACATCGGAACCATAAAAGCCTTCGGACAGGATCGACCCGCCAAAGATGAGGGTGCAAAGTCCAGCGACCGAAAGCAGCAAATATCCAACGATCATTAGGATGACGCCGAAAATTCGCATTAACGCACCATGCCTGTGATCGGCCAGAAGACCCCAGCCCACCGTTGCATGCATAGAACCTTCTCAGGCGTCAGACGAAGCATTCTCTTGTGAAAGGGACTCACGAAGTGCCATCGCACTAGGCGCCGCCATGAGGCAGGTTAATCCAGATGAGATATGCCACGGTCGCAGCCAGCGCAACAATCAACGGAATATATGCGCTGATGTCGGTGCTCTGCCTTAGGACAATTCCGCTGATCGTGTACACGCCGCCGATGAGCAAAAGCGGGCCGGCAATAATGATGCTGGGGAAAAATAGCGCGATGCAAAAGCCGCTGCCGGCCAGCATGGGAATGCCGACACAAAAACTGAGAATCGAACAGTTCGCCGCGATAGACATGGCACGGGGAGAAGGCGGGGGCGAACTATTCGCATTTTCGTTGTTTGGGACGTCATCCGCCTTCGAGTCCTCTGATGGATCTGCCATGCATATCCTCCGCAGACGATAGGGCCTCAAACAGCAGCCAAGCGAGCCGCGAATGCCTCACTCGGCGTGCATTGGAATGGATTTCGTTGATCTTTGTGAGCTTAATTCCCTTGGGTTCATTCTCACCCTAGCCAGCGCCGCATTCCCCGCGGCGCCGGGGCGATAGAAGAGGTTGTAGGTGTCGAAAGGGATGATCTTCTTTTCCGGTGTGACGAAGTGGATGCAGGAGCGCTTCACGCCGCCCACGCAGAAATTGAAGCGGTCCATGAACTGCACGATGATGACGCGGAAGACGCGGTCGTAGCCGAGCTCGCTCGGCGCCTCAACCTGGGGCAGGCAACAGAGAAGGCTATGCAAACTGGAGTTGGTCTGCTGGCCGGCGGCGGAGAGCGACAGCAGGTCGAACAGGCGCTTGCGCAGTTCCGGATACTTCTCGAAGGTGATGGCGTTCGGCGCGTCGCTGACGATCACGTCTTTGGGGATCATGCGGGTGATCGGCATGACGTCGCGGCCATCGCGCAGACCGTAGCCAATGGCGATGGATTCCGGATTACAGGGCAGAGGGATAACGTCCTCGTCGCCGAAGACGCCGGACTTCTCGACGATGTCGCGGCGGATGTCCGTGAGCAGCACGCGGTCGCGCTTGCCGTCGAAGCCGTCATTGCGGCCGGCATCCTGCACCGGCTGGAAGGTCACGCCGCGCACGCAATTGTAGTCGAGAGCGTGGCTGACGATCTCGCCGACTTCATCGTCGTTGACACCTTTCTTCACCACACAGACCAGGGTGGTGGAGATGCCGGCGGCCTCGAGATTGGCCAGCGCCCGCTCGCGCACATGGCGCAGATCGGCGCCGCGGATATTCTCCAGCGCCGCCTTGCGGCGGAGTCGTATTGCAGGTAGACCTCGAAGCCGGGCTTTAGCTTGGCCAGCTCGTCGACGAAAGCCTTGTCATTGGCGATGCGCACGCCGTTGGTGTTAAGCATGAGATGGCGGATCGGCTTGCGTTTGGCGAGATGGAGGATCTCGATGATCTGCGGGTGAATGGTCGGCTCGCCGCCGCTGATCTGCAGCAGGTCAGGCTCGCCTTCGCTCTCCACCAGTGCGTCCATCATGGCTTCCACTTGCCCCAGGCTGAGCTGCCCGGACGGCGCGGCGATGAATCGGCAAAGCAGACCGGGCAGGTTAGGTTGCAGGCCTCGTTGATCTCGATCAGCGCCAGGCAGCTATGCTGCTCGTGATCCGGGCACAGGCCGCAATCGTGCGGGCAGCCATGGTGGGTGCGGCTCTGGAAGGCGAGCGGGATATCGCCGGGCTTGAGATAGTCCCGGCAGCGCTTGTAGTAGGCGGCATCGGTGGAGATCAGCGTCTTCTGCACGCCATGGTCCGCGCAGCGCTTCTGATAGAAGACATCGTTGCCCTCGATCAGGATCTTGGCCGGCACTACCGCCAGGCAGGTCTCGCAGAGCGAGGAAGTCTGGCCGTAGAACAGATAGGGCTTATGGTCGCGCATATTGCTTTTCCTGTCGGGTCAGCATGAGGACCGCATAGACGGCGAGCGCCACCGCGCCGAGGTGGAAGATGTTGAAGGGGCCGATGACCGGCGGATAGGGCTTGAGGAATTCCCAGAGGAATCTTTCTACGCCATACACGATGGCGAAGATGTAGAAGCCGCAGGGGATGGCAATCTTGCGATGCGCATTGAGCAGCCAGAAGAACCAGGCAGCAAAGACTGCCATCGTGATAAACTCGATAGAGTTGGACCGGATGGCGGCTGATGCCGTCGCCGAAACCAACCGCCCAGGGCAGTGTTGTCGGCGTGCCGTAGGTCTGATCGTCGAGCCCGCCGAGGAAGCAGCCGATGCGGCCGACCGCGATCGCCAAAGACAACGGCAATACGAACACCGCGCCGGTCGAGCCGCGGATGCCGCGAAGCGACTTGTAGATTTCGGCCACCAGCACGCCGCCGACGATGGCGCCAAGGATGCTGCGCCCCACGGCCTGCTGTCCGTCCAACATCAGGTTCAGTGTTCCCAAAGCGAAGGCGCCCGCGACGGCCCCGATCCAGACGATGACCATGTAGCGCGGATATTCCCCGGCGGGCATCGGCAGCGCAGCTTGCGCGAAGTAGCGGTGCCGCGACCACAGCCCAACGCCGATGGCCGAAATCCAGGCCAGCATTTCGAAAACAGTGTGCCAGATGAGGTGACTGTTCATTGTGCCGGCGCTTTCCCCAATCCCGCATAGCACCAAAGCAAGTAAACAGGAATCCCGTTTTGGCGGACCTCATTCGACCCTCCGGGCGCGGGCCAGCGCCCGGCAATCGTAGCCGGAAAATAGACATGCAGCGCCAAACGGTTAGCCGGCGATGGCGACTTTGGCAGGAGGCGGAATGTATGGTAGTGTTTGCCATGCTCGGTTCTCAGCCCCAGACGATATCGGCGCACGCCCTCGCCTTTCCGCCGCGCTTGCTGCGCACGGAGATGCTGATTCTCTGCGCGCGCATCGGCTTCCGTCCGTAGCGCCTTCCCCGTATCGTCTTGCCGCCGGCCCTCGCAGGCCGGGCCCTTTTTGCTTTCGCAATACGAAATTTTCCGGGAGTTCATTCCATGGCCGCCGTAACCGCAAAGACTGCGCTCCGCAACACCACCACCCATTGGCAGGCTGTCGACCGCGAACATCATATCCATCCGTTCACGTCGCAGAAGGAGCTGGCGCAGCAGGGCTCGCGCGTCATCACCAAGGCGGAAGGCACCTATCTATTCGATTCCGAGGGCAACAAGATCCTCGACGCCTTCGCCGGCCTCTGGTGCGTCAATGTCGGCTATGGCCGGAAGGAACTGGCCGACGTGGCGCACAAGCAGATGCTGGAGCTGCCCTACTACAACACCTTCTTCAAAACCACGACGCCGCCGGCGGTGGAACTGTCGCAGGTGCTGGCCGACCTGACGCCGCCGCATCTGAACTATGTGTTCTATGGCTGCTCAGGCTCCGACGCGAACGACACGATCGCGCGCTTCGTCAGGCAGTACTGGAACATGGTCGGCAAGACGTCGAAGAAGACGATCATCGCCCGCATCAACGGCTATCACGGCAGCACGATGGTTGCCGCCTCCATCGGCGGCATGAGCTACATGCATGAGCTGGCGGACCTGCCGCTGCCGGGCTTCGAGCATATCATGCAGCCCTACTGGTTCGCCGAGGGCGGCGACATGACGCCGGCGGAGTTCGGCCTCAAGGCGGCGAAGGCGCTCGAGGACAAGATCCTGGCGCTGGGCGCCGACAAGGTGGGGGCGTTCTTCGCGGAGCCGATCCAGGGCGCCGGCGGCGTGATCATTCCGCCGGAGACTTACTGGCCGGAGATCCAGCGCATCTGCCAGAAGTACGATGTGCTATTGGTCGCCGACGAAGTGATCTGCGGTTTCGGCCGCACCGGCCATTGGTTTGCGTCGGACTATTTCAAGATCAAGCCGGACTTCATGACCATGGCCAAGGGCATCACCTCGGGCTATCTGCCGCTGTCGGCGGTCATGGTCTGCGACCGCGTGGCCAAGGTGCTGTTCGATACCGATCTAAGCCATGGCTACACCTATTCCGGTCATCCCGCTGCCTGCGCCGTGGCGCTGGAGAACATCCGCATCATCCGCGAAGAGAAGTTGGTGGAGCGGGTGCATGACGAGACCGGGCCGTATTTGAGCAAGCGGATGAAGGAGCTGTTGGATCATCCGCTGGTGGGCGAGGTGCGCAGCCTCGGCTTCATCGGCGCGATCGAGATCGTCAAGGATAAGGCCAAGCGCAAGACCTTCGAACCCGTGGGCAATGCCGGCACGGCCTGCCGCGATCATTGCATCCGCAATGGCCTGATGCTGCGGGCGACCCGCGACACCATGCTGATCTCGCCCTGCCTGACCTGGACCAAGGCCCATATCGACGAGTTCATAGCCATCGTGAAGAAGGGTTTGGACTTGACGCTGGCCGACAGCAAGAAGTGGTAAGCGAAGAAAGTTCACCACCTGCGATAGCGACACCTACATTGTCACCCTCGCGAAAGCGAGGGTCCAGGATTTCAGGGTGCGGTAGCCGAAGTCTCTTTGAGAGAGGCGCGCTGCAGCCCTGGGTCCCCGCTTTCGCGGGAATGACAACAGTATGGTTGTCCGGCACTGAGAATTGCGGCCGTCTTTCTTGCACAATCGCAATATTCCGGCATAAAGACGCCAGTTTGCGGGCATATCGGGAGGCCAGGGCATGAATACCATAACCGTTGCGGCGACGCAGTTCGCCTGCGGCTGGGACCGGGCAAAGAACATCGCGGCAGCGGAATCGCTGGTGCGGGAGGCAGCCGGGCGCGGCGCGCAGATCGTGCTGCTGCAGGAGCTGTTCGAGACACCCTATTTCTGCAAGGACCAGAAGAACGCGCATTTCGCCCTCGCCCACCCCGCCAAGGATCATCCGATGCTGAAGCGCTTCAGCGAGGTGGCGGCGGAGTTCAAGGTGGTGCTGCCGGTGTCGTTCTTCGAGCGCGCCAACAATGCCTATTACAACAGCGTGGCCATCATCGATGCAGATGGAGCGCCGCTCGGCCTGTACCGCAAGTCACACATTCCCCAGGGGCCGGGCTATGAGGAGAAATACTACTTCAATCCCGGCGACAGCGGCTTTCGCGTCTGGCCGACGCGGCACGGCAAGATCGGCGTCGGCATCTGCTGGGACCAGTGGTTCCCCGAATGCGCGCGGTCCATGGCGCTGCAGGGAGCGGAGGTCCTGCTCTACCCCACGGCCATCGGCTCGGAACCGGAGAACCCGCAATTGAAGAGCAGAGATCACTGGCAGCGGGTGATGCAGGGACATGCGGGGGCGAACATGATGCCGCTACTGGCCTCGAACCGCATCGGGCGCGAGGAAGGCGATCGTTTCGCGATGAGTTTCTACGGCTCGTCCTTCATCGCCGACAACACGGGAGCCAAGGTCGCGGAGGCGAACGAGACTGACGCCGGTTTGATCACCGCCAGCTTCGATCTCGATCAATTGCAGGCCGCGCGCGCCGCCTGGGGCCTGTTCCGCGACCGGCGGACGGACCTCTATGGCGGGCTGCTGAGCCTGGACGGGCAGCGCTAGCGCGATTTCACAGAAATAGTTCTGGAACTCGCGGGCTATTGGGAGAGAGATGGCAGTGTGCGCTCCTATTCTCTCAGAATAAATTGAGAATCCTTTCATGCGCTTCTTCACTGCCATATTTGCCATAGCGCTCATCGGCGCCAATGCGGCGACGCTGTTGGCGCTGCTGGCGGGCACGGGCTGGCCGGCGGAGTTGTTTTCCCACTTCCCGGTGCAGTATGTGCTGGCGCAGATCGCGGGCATCGCGTTCTTCCTGGCGCTGCGGCCGCGCTGGCTGGGGCTGATCAGCCTGCCGTTGCTGGGGCTGAATCTCTGGCTGCTGGCGCCCTACTACTGGCAGGGCGGCGGCGCCCATGCCACGACAGCGCCGGCCGCCTCGCTGCGGGTGATGACGCTAAACATCCATTTCGAGAATCCCCATGCCGATCTGGTGCTGCGGGCGATCGAGGCGGAGAATCCTGATCTGCTGCTGCTACTGGAGATCACGCCAGGCTGGTGGGAGGCCACGCCGGCCGAGTTCCGGCAGCGCTATGCCTTTCGCGCCACCGAGATCACCGACAGCCCATTTGGCATCGCACTCTTAAGCCAACGGCCGTTCGTCAATCATGACATCCTTCATTTCGGCATCTATGGCCGGCCGGCGATCGCAGCGCAGATTTGCCTTGAGAGTGCGCAAGCGGGCGAAGCAGCCCCCTGTCTGCATGTGGTGGCCATGCATCCAGACCCGCCGATGGCGCCGAGCCTGACGCGCTCGCGCGACGGGCAGTTCACCGAAGTCGGCGAGTATCTGCGCGGTGTTTCGGAGAAGCGCCGCCTCGTCATCGGCGACATGAATGCCACGCCCTGGTCGCCGGTGCTGCGCCACTTCATGGAGCAGAACAGCTTGCGGGACAGCGCGCTCGGCTATGGCGTGCATCCCACCTGGTTCTCCCGCTGGCTGCCGCTCGGCATACCGATCGACCAGATCCTGCATAGCGACGGCATCACCGTGCTGGATCGGCGCGTCGGGCCTGACGTGGGCTCGGATCATTTCTCGGTGACGGCGGATATCGCGATTATCGACGCGGATTAACCAGCGCACCGATTGACGGTTACAGCTTGATCACCCTTCTCCCCTTGGGGGAGAAGGGGGGGGGATGAGGGGTTAGCGCGCGGCAGCGCGCATACGAAACACTAGCTCTTGCCTGCATATGCATGAGAGGCAAAGCCTAACTCAGTTCAGATCCGTGTACGTATTGCTTTTAGCGCGCTCTGGCGCGGAGACCCCTCACCCCCTGCCCCCTCTCCCCCATGGGGAAAGGGGAGACTTCAACTCAAGTCAGAAACATCCGTGCATGCCTCACGCCGCGGTGCTGCCGCCGTCCACCGAGAGCATTGCACCGGTCATGAAAGAAGAGTCGTCGGAGCCGAGAAACACCGCCGCGCGGGCGATCTCCCGCGGCTGTGCCACGCGGCCCATGGGAATCGCAGAGGCGAGGTGCTTCAACCCCTCCTCCAGGGTCATGCCGCGCTTGGCGATGCCGGAGGCCAGCATCGGCGTCTCGATATCGCCGGGGCAGATGCAATTGACGCGGATATTGTCGCGGGCGAAATCGACCGCCATGGCGCGGGTCATCTGCGCCACGGCTCCCTTGCTGGCGCAATAGGCAAAGGCGTTGCGTCCGCCCACCAGCGCCCAGTCCGAACCGATGTTGATGATCGTGCCGCCGCCCTGGCGCTTCATCTGCCGCAACGCGGCGCGGCTCATGCGGAACACGCTGGAGACGTTGGTGGCGATGACGTCATCCCATTCCTGATCCGTCGCCGTTTCAGCCGTGTGGCGGTGCACGATGCCGGCATTGTTGACGAGAATGTCCAGGCGGCCGAACTGTTTCACGGCTGCGTCAACAAGGGTTTCAGCGACGCCCTTCTGCACGATATCGGCGGCGTGGAAGATGGCGCCATTGCATTGCTTGCGGATGGCGTCGCCGCGGTCCTCCGAGCGGCCGGTCAGGAAGAGCTTCGCGCCTTCCTTCGCCGCCTCGAGCGCGATGGCCGCGCCGATGCCAGAGGTTGCGCCGGTAACCAGCATGACCTTGCCGTCGAGCCGCATATTCTTGTCCTTCTAAGAGTGCCCGATAGCGACACTCCCCCGTTGTCACGCAATCTAGCGGCGGGGGTTAGGCCGGACAACGCCGCAGTTACAGGCCCCGGCGCTTCTTGGCCAGGCGGTGCGCGAAGGCGACGACAGCCGGCGCGAGTCGCTTGCGGCCGGTCACGGCGTTGGCGTGGATGTGGAACGTGCGGTCGCCGCAAGGCTCGACGGCGAACTCCCGTTCGATGCCGGCGCAGCGGGCCAGCGCCTGCAGCCGAGCTTTCAATTCCGCGCCCTCGATTTCGGGCATCAGGCTCATGCGGCTGCGGGTGCGGCGGATGGCACTGCGATAGCCTTTCTTCGGACGCCAGGGATCGGAGGTTGAGTCGGCAATCTTCGCCGCGCCGTCAAATAAGCGCTCGGCAATAGCACCGACAATCCGCTCGGCGGCAAGCGGGCCGATCCGTGCGGCGATGAAACGGTCGAAAGCCTGTTGCCATTGCCCCTGCTGCAACTCCGGGAGAGCCGTTCCCGACGCGACATGCTGCAGCAGGTCCAGGCATTCGGCGACCGACCTGGCGACCGGATTGACCAGGGGCGCGACATAGATGTCCATCTCCGGCGGTTCCGCGGGCCGCAGGCAGATTGCGGGTTTGCCCAGGGCGAACGCCTCCACGCCCGTGGTGCAGTTGGTGTGGATCAGAGCGTCGCTGGCCAGGATCCAGGGGGCCGCGGCGCCTTCCCGGATCACGGTGACATGCGGCAAAGTCTGCGCCGCTTCGCGCCACAGGCGAAGCTGTTCGCCGGGATGGGGCCGCAGAACGACGCGATGCTGCGGAAAACGCTGTGGCATGATGCGGAGAAGGTCGTGCAGGGAGGCGGCGTTGGCGACCTCGAGCTGCCGTGCGGCCTCGATGAAGGCCCTGTCTTCAGCTTTTGCCAAGTCGATGCGCCCGCTGCGCGCAAGCGACCTGATGATGGCCTGCGTATCGCCCTTTGCCGAGTTGGTCAGGCCGAAATTGGTGTTGATGAGGAAGAATCGGCCATGACGCTGCTTCAGCCGCTCCGCCTCCGCCGCGAGCGTGCCGCGAAACTCCGGCCGCAGAAGGTCCCAGCGCGGATTGCCGGCGATAGTCACGCGCGCCATGCAATCGGGAAATTTCACTGCCAATGCATCGCGGTGATCCTCGCCGGCGGCAAAAACCAGATCCGACGCCTCCATTGCCTTTCGCATGACCCAGCGCAGGCCCTGCCGCGTGGCGATAAGGCCGGGAATCTCTTCATCGATGCTGGCGGTGCGGTAACCGCGGCGGTGAGCGATCTCCATGAAGCGGCCATCGGACGCCGTCAGGGTCTTGGTCAACAGGACGCCCGGCCGCATATAGGCGAGATTGTCATGCAGCAGCCATTTCTGGCCGAGCACGACATCGAAACCCCGGCTCACGGCAAAGGCTGTGAGCAGGAGCCGGGAATCCAGCTCCCGGGCGGAGATCTCGATGGGAAGATAAAGGTATGGTCCGGCGGCAGGCTTCATGAAGCACGGGCATAGTGGAACTGTGCGTAAAGTTTAGCGCGGTGGTTGGGATGGGTCCTTGATGCGGATCAATCAGGGAGGCCGCCATGCCCCTACTCATTGGGCGCCATCTGCCGGAACTTCCGCGTCATCGCATTGATCGCCGCAAGATACCGTCCGGCGCTGTGGTCGCCGCAACGCTGCCCGGAAGGGAGATGAAATCCGTTGCGCGCATAGGTTCTGGCGACGCCGGCGCCGCACAGATGGATGAGCGCGGCCAGGTCCTGCTTCTGTCGAGACGTCAGTCTCGCATTCGGATACTTCGCCAGGATCGACGCTACCTGGCGGTCCAGGGATACGGCAGCGAGTTCGACGGCGTGACTGGGCAGCACGCGAGTATAGAGGCCGGTGAACCAGCAATCATTGACAACGACATGATCATGGACACAGGCATCTCGCGCATCGGCAAAGGCCGCATCGGTCATCTGGTACATGCCGACGGCGCTCGATGCGGGCTTATACACGGACAGCGGATCCCAGGTCAGTCTCCAGCGCCAATAGGTACGCGCCAGCGGGTTGCCCGCCGCCTCCACCTGCGCCAGCGCCGCCAGCAGTTCCGGGCTGACGGTAGCGGTGGAATGTTCGCGGAAGAGCGGCGCATAGGCAGCCCAGGTTTCGGCCGGCATCTTGTGCAGCACGCCGGCCACGGGAAAGAACATCTCCGTCGGCTTGCGCGCGACCTGGTAGAGGAAGTTTGCCGCCGCCATGAACAGCAACATCGCCATCGCAGCCATGGCAATTCGCAAGGGCAGCGGCAGGGCGGCGATCTTGCGCCACGCCCGGTGCAGGCGCTTGCGCCAGCGGGCGCGGCCCTTCCGGTTCCGGCGCACGCGCCGGCGGGGCGACAAGCCAATGGCGCGCGGCAGGGACCTTGGGATCATGGCGCCATTATGCCTGACATCATGGCGCAATTGTGGAGGCGCGTTGGGCGATGAGCTAAGCGCAATAGTTTCCAGGCTGATCAGTCAGGTTTCGACGCCTTACTTCTTGTCATCCCGCAAAACTCGCGCAGCGAGTTCATGCGGACCCATGAACACCGAGCGGATGTCGGCACAAGCTGGATGGGATCGTGTTCATGGGTCCCGGATAACCGCGCTGAAGCGCGGTTTCCGGGATGACAAGGGATGGTGAAATTGCGCCCTAGAACAACCCTTCCACCTGGCCTGCCTTGTTAACAAAGATGCTGTTCGCCGCCGGCACTTTCGGCAGGCCGGGCATGGTCATGATCTCGCCGCAGATCACCACCAGGAATTCGGCGCCGGCGGAGACCTTCATCTCGCGGATCGGCACCACATGGTTCGACGGCGCGCCCTTGAGGTTCGGATCGGTGGAGAAGCTGTACTGCGTTTTCGCCATGCAGATCGGATAATGGCCGAAGCCGGCCTTCTGCATCTCCGCGAACTGATCCCGGATCTTCTTGTCGGCGATGATGCCCTGGGCGCCGTAGAGGCGTCTGGGCGATGGTGCGCACCTTGTCCCAGAGCGGCATGTCATCGGGATAGAGCGGGGCGTATTTGCTGGCGCCGGATTCCGCCAGCTTGACCACGGCGTGGGCCAGCTTTTCGGTGCCGGCACCGCCATCGGCCCAATGGGTGCATTCGATGGCCTCGACGCCCAGCTCCGCGCAGGCTTGGCGCACGGCCGCCAGTTCCGCGTCGGTGTCGGCGGAGAAGCGGTTGATCGCCACCACGGGTGGCACGCCGAAGGACTTCACGTTCTCCACATGGCGCGACAGGTTGCTGATGCCCTTCTTCAACGCCTCGATGTTCTCCTTGCCCAGATCCTCCTTGGTCACGCCGCCATGCATCTTGAGCGCGCGGATGGTGGCGACGATGACCGTGGCCGCGGGACGCAAGCCCGCCTTGCGGCATTTGATGTCGAAGAACTTCTCAGCGCCCAGATCGGCGCCGAAGCCCGCTTCCGTCACCACATACTCGCCGAGCTTCAGGCCCAGTTTGGTGGCGATCACGGAATTGCAGCCATGGGCGATGTTGGCGAACGGGCCGCCATGGATGAAGGCCGGATTGTTCTCCAGGGTCTGCACCAGGTTCGGCATCAGCGCGTCCTTGAGCAGCACGGTCATCGGACCGTCGGCTTTGAGATCGCGGGCATAGACCGGCTTCTTGTCACGGGTATAACCGATGATGATGTTACCGAGCCGGCGCGTCAGGTCCTCGAGATCGTTCGACAGGCAGAAAATCGCCATGACTTCCGAGGCGACGGTGATGTCGAAGCCGTCTTCGCGGGGGAAGCCGTTGGAAACACCGCCGAGGGAGGAGACGATGTTGCGCAGCGCGCGATCGTTCATGTCCATGACGCGGCGCCAGGTGATGCGGCGCTCGTCGATGCCCAGCTCGTTGCCCCAGTAGTAATGATTGTCAATCAAGGCCGCGAGCAGGTTGTTGGCCGTGCCGATGGCGTGGAAGTCGCCGGTAAAATGGAGGTTGATGTCTTCCATCGGCACCACCTGGGCATAGCCGCCGCCGGCGGCACCGCCCTTCACGCCGAAGCAGGGGCCGAGACTGGGTTCGCGCAGGCAGATGACCGCCTTCTTACCGATGCGATTGAGGCCGTCGCCGAGACCCACGGTCGTCGTGGTCTTGCCCTCGCCGGCGGGGGTCGGCGTGATCGCCGTGACGAGGATCAGCTTGCCGTCGGGCTTGGACTTCATGCTGTCGATGAAATCGAACGAGATCTTCGCCTTGCTCGGCCCGTACCGGTAGAGATGCTTCTCATCGATGCCGACTTTTGTCGCCACCTGTTCGATCGGCAGCATCTTGGCTGCCCGGGCAATCTCGATGTCGCTGCCAACCTTTTTAGCCATTGTTCGGCCTTCTCCCCTTTGCGCCCCGGCGGTTTCGCCTGATGGCGCCACCCCCTTGGATTATCGTCTGATTTCGGCCCACGGCAGGTCGCCGCAGTCGCGGGAAACTAGCCGGAAGGCGCCTTTGCGACCAGCCTGAAATCGACATCAAGTAGCGTTTGGGCACGCGGTCGGAAGACGCAGTCCAACCGGTTGCAAGCTTCATTCAAAATCCCCTCTCCCCTTGGGGGAGAGGGGCAGGGGTGAGGGCGTTAGCGCCGGCAAGGCGATCGCCATCAAACCAATGTGACTGCAGAAGGCCTGGAATGACCCGCTGGTGTTTACATACGGATCAGCGTGAAGATTCTTGGCACGCTCCGCGTCAGACCCCTCACCCCCTGCCCCTCTCCCCCAAGGGGAGAGGGGATTCTGTTACTGCGTTTGCTCCGCGGCCAAGCTCAGCAATCCAGCGTGTGGTCCCGTTCCCAGCTGCTGAGATGCTTGGCGTAGCTGTTCCACTCGTCGGTTTTCAGCTTGATATAGCTGTCGATCGTGGCGCTGCCGAAGGCGTCGCGGACCACCTTGCTCTTGTCGGTGAGGCGGAGCGCATCCAGGAGGTTGAGGGGCAGCTTGCGGGCGTTCTTCACCGTGTGGCCCTCGGTGTACATGTTGATGTCCAGCCGCTTGCCGGGATCGCGGTTGTTGCTCACGCCGTCGAGGCCGGCCGCCAGCACGCCCGCCTGGATCAGGTAGGGATTGGCGGCGCCATCCATCAGCCGCAGTTCGAAACGGCCCTGGTCGGGGATGCGGACCATGTGGCTGCGGTTGTTGCCGCCATAGGTGATGGTGTTCGGCGCCCAGGTGGCGCCGGAAATCGTGCGCGGCGCGTTGATGCGCTTGTAGCTGTTCACCGTCGGATTGAAGAAGGAGCAGAGCGCATCGGCGTTGTGAATCACGCCGCCGAGGAAGTGGTAGGCCAGCCGCGACAGGCCGAGCTCGCCCTTGGGATCGTGGAACTGGTTGGTCTTGCCGCTCTTGTCCCAGACCGAGACATGGGCATGACAGCCATTGCCGGTGAGATTGATGAAAGGCTTCGGCATGAAGGTGGCGCGCATGCCGTGCTTCTCCGCGATCGCCTTGACCATGTATTTGAAGAAGGTGTGCTTGTCGGCGGTCTTCAGGGCGTCGTCGTACTCCCAATTCATCTCAAATTGCCCGTTCGCATCTTCATGGTCGTTCTGGTACGGGTTCCAGCCGAGCTGCAGCATGGAGTCGCAAATCTCTGTGATCACATCATAGCGGCGCATCAGCGCCTGCTGGTCGTAGCAAGGTTTCTCCTGCTGATCGCTGGGATCGGAGAGCGACTTGCCGTCGGTGGAGATGAGAAAATACTCGCATTCGACGCCGGACTTCATCCGGTAGCCTTGCTTGGCCGCCTTGTCGATCTGGTTCTTCAGCATGGCGCGGGGCGACGCCGCGACCTCCTTGCCGTCCATCCAGAGGTCCGCTGCGAGCCAGCCCACTTCCGGCTTCCAGGGAAGTTGGATCAGGCTATCGGGATCGGGACGGGCGAAGAGATCGGGATCGGCCGGTGTCATGTCCAGCCAGGTGGCGAAGCCGGCAAAACCGGCGCCGTCCCGCTGCATCGCGCCGATGGCGGCGGCCGGCACCAGCTTGGCGCGCAGCCCGCCGAAGAGATCGACATAGCTGATCAGGAAATATTTGATCTTGCGGTCTTTCGCGACCTTCTGAAGATCGGTGGCCATGATTGCTCCCCTATTGTGTTCTTGTTTTGCAACTGCGAGCGTTCCCGGATCAGGTCCGAGGCGACTGGTCGCCCCGACAAATCACATCGCCAATTAGTACCCTGCCCCCCGTCCCGGAATCCAATTGGTTCCCGCCAGCGGCACGCCGGCCATGGCTGCGGCTTCGACCGTCAGCGCCACCATGTCCTCCGGCTCCAGATTGTGCACATGACTCTTGCCGCAGGCGCGGGCGAGGGTCTGCATCTCCAGCGTCAGCACGGTGAGATAATTCTTCAGCCAGCGGGCGCCCTGCTCCGGCTTGAGGCGAGCTTGCAGCTCCGGGATCCTGCGTGGTGATGCCGACGGGGCATTTGCCGGTATGGCAGTGGTGGCACATGCCGGGCTCGGTGCCGAGGCCATGATAGTCCTCGATATAGACCGGCTTGTTGCAGCCCAGCGCGACGAGCGTGGCGACGCCGAGGGCGACCGCGTCGGCGCCCAGCGCCAGGGCCTTGGCTACGTCGGCGCCGCTGCGAATGCCGCCGGAGACGATGAGTTGCACCTTGCGGTGCATGTCCAGCTCCTTCAGCGACTCCACGGCGAGACGCACCGCCGGCAGCGTGGGAATGCCCACATGCTCGATGAAGACGTCCTGGGTGGCCGCGGTGCCGCCCTGCATGCCGTCGACGACGACCACATCGGCGCCGGCCTTCACGGCGAGCGCCACGTCGTACTTGGTGCGGGTGGCGCCGACCTTCACATAGATCGGCTTCTCCCAATCGGTGATCTCGCGGATCTCCTGGATCTTGATAGTGAGATCGTCGGGGCCGGTCCAATCGGGATGGCGGCAGGCGCTGCGCTGATCGATGCCCACAGGCAGATTGCGCATCTTGGCCACACGTTCGGTGATCTTCTGGCCCAGCAGCATGCCGCCGCCGCCGGGCTTGGCGCCCTGCCCGATCACCACCTCGATCGCATCGGCGCGGCGCAGATCGTCGGGGTTCAGGCCGTAGCGCGAGGGCAGCACCTGATAGACCAGGGTCTTCGAAGACTGGCGCTCTTCCTGGGTCATGCCGCCGTCGCCTGTCGTCGTGCTGGTGCCCATGGAGGTCGCGGCGCGGCCGATGGCTTCCTTGGCGTTGGCGCCCAGCGCGCCAAAGCTCATGCCGGCGATGGTGATCGGGATCTTGAGCTGGATCGGCTTCTTGGCGAAGCGCGTGCCCAGCGTGACATCGGTGGCGCATTTCTCGCGATAGCCTTCCAGGGGGTAGCGCGACACGGAGGCGCCGAGGAACACGAGATCGTCGAAAGTGGGCAGCTTGCGCTTGGCGCCGATAGCCGCGGATTTCATAGAGCGCCCTGGTCGGCGGCGCGATGGATCTCCGACAGGATATGGGGCGGAAAGCTGTGCGACGGACGCAGGCCCCGGGGATCGACGGTCATCTCTGGTTGCTCCTCGATCCCCGCGCTAATAGGCGTCGGCGTGATCGGTATGGAAGTTGTAGAGCTTGCGCGCCGAGCCGTAGCGGCGGAATCGCTTCGGCGTCGGCCTTGATGCCCGCGCGCGCCAGCAGGCGCTCCAGCTTGGCGATATGTTCCGGGGTCATCTTCTTTTCGACGCAGTCCGCGCCCAGGCTTTCGACGCTGCCTTGGATGTAGAGCTTGGCTTCGTAGATGGAGTTGCCGAGGCTGCGCGCCGGCATCGCCGCAGACCACGAGATTGCCGCTCTGCGCCATGAAGGCGCTCATATGGCCGACCGAGCCGCCGACCACGATGTCGACGCCCTTCATGGAGATGCCGCAGCGCGCCGAGGCGTCGCCCTCGATCACCACCAGCCCGCCCTGGCCGGAGGCGGCGGCGGACTGCGAGGCATTGCCCTTCACGCGGACTTCGCCAGACATGATGTTCTCGCCGACGCCGACGCCGGCATGGCCGTTGACGATGACCGTCGCCTCCTTGTTCATGCCCGCGCAGTAATAGCCGGCATGGCCGTCGACGATCACCTCGATCGGCAAGGTGAGGCCGGCGGCGATAGCGTGGGCGCCCTTCGGATTGAGCACGCGCCAAGCGCGCTCATTGGTGTCCGGCGGCAGCTTGTGCAGCCGCTCGTTGAGGTCGCGGATCGAGGTGCTGGCGAGATCGACAGAGATCATGCGGCCTTCGGCAGGTTCCAGGTGTAGACCACGGCGGGCGCCGGCTCCCAGATCTTCGCTTTCTCCACGCCCGGAAGATTGGCGAGGCTGCGGAATTCCGAGGCCATCGCCACCCAGTCGTCGGTCTCCGCCAGCACCGCCGGCTTGCAGGCGATGCCGTCGCGCAGCACGGCGAAACCGTCACGGGTGCCCATGGTGAAGGTGTAGAAGCCGTCAAGATCGCTCAAGCCCGCTTCCAACGCCTCGGCCAATGTCGCGCCCTCGCCCAGGCGGTGGGCGAAGTAGCGCGCGGCGACTTCGCTGTCATTGTCGGTCTCGAATCTCATGGCCGCGGCGGCGCAACCACTCGCGCAGGCGGTTGTGGTTGCTGAGCGAGCCGTTGTGGACGAGGCACATGTCGGACGCGGCGGTGAAGGGATGGGAATGTTCCGTCGTCACCGCGCTCTCCGTCGCCATGCGCGTGTGGCCGATGGCGTGGGTGCCCTCCATGGCGCCGAGGCCGTAGCGCTCGGCGACGTCAACGGGCAGGCCCATATCCTTGTAGACCTCCATGAGCTGGCCATAGCCCATGATGCGCACCTCAGGATGATGCTGATGCAGCCAGGCGCGCGTTGCCGCTTCATCGGCTGCAATGGTGATGACCGCGTGATTGCTCTTGAGCTCGATATCCACCTCGGCATTCATCGCCTCGCCGAGAGCGCCCCCGACTTCGCGCCAGTGATAATGCGGATCGGCGTGGAAGGCCGTCAGCTTGCACTGCCCCTTGGCCACCGGCTTGTGATAGACGGCGATGCCAGCACTATCGGGCCCGCGATCGGTCATGCCGATCAGCATGGTCTTGATGTGGCTGCCGAGATGCGGGCGCAGCGCCGGGTTCTTCAGGAATAATCCAACGATTCCACACATTTACGGATGCTCCTTCGAGCGGCGCGAGCGATGCCGAAATTGGCCATGAAGGTAACCAATCGGCTGCGAGAGTTCAATACTTGGGTGAATAAATAATTCCTGAGAGGAACGAAAAATTCTGCTGCATTGAGTCACCGGTCCCCTGATTGTCACCCTCGCAAATGCGAGGGCCCAGGATTGCAGGGTGCGATGTCGGCGAACGTCGCGATCGCGCGCTGCAACCCTGGGTCCCGGCTTACGCCGGGATGACAATCATGGGTGATCGATTGAGCGAGAAAACTCCCCAAGACTGCTATTCTTTCGTCGCTTCATAGGGCACGGCACGCTCGGCCGCATCCCAGATCGCGCGCATGGCGGGCTTCTGATGTTCCTCGAAGAGATGCCCGACCAGGCCGGCACAGCGCGCAATCAGACCGAAGCCGCGAGCGATCTCCGCCGGCACGCCGCAGTCGCTCAGCACCGCGGCGATGGCGCCGGTGGCATTGATCGTGATGTGACGGCCATAGACTGCGTCAACCGCGCCGCTCAGAGTCTCGATGGCGGCAACATGCTGGCCTGCAACCCGTCCGCGAGCGCGCCAGCTCCAGCAGCCGCTGCGCGCGCGGATCATCCGGCTTATGGGTCGGGTGGCCGAAACCCGGCAATGGCGTACGCGCCGTGCGATGCTCGACAGCAATGCGTTTCGCCTCCGATTTCCGTCCTGCGCCTCGACAATGCGCTTCAGCAGGGCCGCACACCCTTCCATGCTGCCGACAAAGCGGCTGCCGACGCCAAGCAGACCAGCGGCCACCGCGCCCTGCAGGGCCTCCGGCGCGCTGGAATAGGTAAGCCGCGCCGCCAGGACACTCGGCGTCAGGCCGTGTTCCATCAAGGCGACGAGGCAGGCGTCGATCAAGGCAGTCTGGTCGGGGCTGGGCATGCGGCCGAGGATCTGGAAATACATGACCTCGGTGAAACTGCGCTGACCGATCAGATCCTTGCACAGGCTCTGGCCGCGAATGAAGACGTCATCGGCGTTGTGGCTGGCGATGCCGGTGGTCGGCGCGTCAGGCCCGGAGCTCATGGCATTGTCCTTTCCTTCAGGCACGTTTCTCATCAGCGAGCCGACGTTCCAATTCGTGACGCTGGATCTTGCCCGACGCGCTGCGCGGAAACGCATCGAACGGGATGAAGTGGAAGGCTTTCGGCTGCTTGAAACCGGCGAGCTGTTCCCGGCACCTGGTGCGCAATTCCTCCTCCGTCACCAATTCATCGCGTCGCGCGACGAAGGCGATCGGTACTTCGCCCCACCTCGCGTCCGGTTGCCGCACGACGGCAGCGTCCGCAACGCGCGGATCCTGCAGCAGCACACGCTCGATCTCAGCCGGATAGATGTTCTCCCCGCCGGACTTGATGAGGTACTTCACGCGATCGACAAAGTCGAGCGTGCCGTCCGGATTGCGGACGAACACATCGCCCATATGGAACCAGCCGCCGCGGAAGTCCCTGGCATTGGCCTCGGGCGCTCGCCAGTAGCCGCTAAAGAGCGTGGGACCGCGCATGCACAGCTCGCCCGGCACGCCAACCCCGACATCGCGGTCGTCGGCATCGACCAGGCGCACCTCGCAGAACGGGCTTTGCTGTTTCGACAGCCTGGTCGGCGCAACGCCGATCGGGATGAGATTCGAGGAGCAAGGCGGACATCCGGTCTCGGTCGCGCCGAAGGTGTTGGCGTAGGGCGCGCGCAGCAGCCGGGTCACTTCGGCGATCTCCGCCGGCGGGACCAAGTCCGCCATCACGCCACATACCTTGACGCTCTTGGCGCTGATGCCGGCGCGTTTCAGCTCGGCAGCGAACCGTCCGACCATGCCCGGCATCAGCAAAAGCCAGCCGAGCAATTCCTTGGCGACAATCTCGGCCAGTCGCGCCGCATCGAAACCGTCGACGATGAACACCGTGCCCCCGGTCATGAGAGTGCCCAGAGAGAACTCCGCGGCGCCCATGTGGTAGAGCGGGGACCAGGCGACGAAAGCGTCCTCCGCGGCAATTCCGAATTCCGCCCGCAGCACCATGTTGCGCGCGACCTCCGCGCGATGGGAAATCACCGCGCCTTTCGGCAGACCCGTCGTGCCGCTGGTATAGAGAATCAGCAACGGAGACTCCGGATCCAGCTCGACCGGCGAAGCCGCATCGCCTGGATTGCTCTCCACCAACGCTGCCTCGTAGGCCTCACCGAGAACGAGGCCGGTCGGAATCTCGACGCCGGTCCTCGCCGCAAGCGCAGCGTGACGCGGCGAAACGATCATGATTTCCGGTTCTGCCAGCCTCAGGCAATGAGCCAGTTCGGGCGGCGCTAGCCGCCAGTTCTGACATGCAACGATCGCCCCAAGCCACGCCGCGGCCAGAAACAGCTCCAGATACTCCAGGCGATTCTCCGACAGGATCGCGACGCGCGTTCCCTGCCCCACCCCGCGCCGGCGCAGCCACGCCGCCAGGTGGCGCACGCGTTCGCTCAACGCTGCGTAGGTGATCTTGCGCTCGCCATCCACCAGCGCCAAACGCTCCGGACAAAGCCGGGCCGGTGTCGTGAACAGGCTGGCGACCGTGCTGGCCGCGCCGCGCCGCACGAGCGAGTCCACCTCAAGGGGTCTCTGTGACCTCATTCGGGCTTACATGGCTTTCAAATAGAGAAGCACCCTTGTTGTATACTATTTCCGAGCGTGATGAAGGGGTGTAGGCTTGTCGCAACGGGAGCGGTCACTCTACCGCCGAATACAGCATTTTATCTGGGAGGATGAATATGAAGCTGTACATGCATCCGGTCTCGATGACGAGCCGCCCGGTGCGCCTTTTCATTGCCGAAAACAACGTTCCCGTGGAGGAACAGGTGGTCGATCTCTTCACCGGCGAGCACTACCAGCCGCCATACCTCGCCATCAATCCGAACCACATGGTGCCGGTACTGGAAGACGGCGATTTCCGGCTGACCGAAAGCTCGGCGATTCTCAAATACCTCGCCGACAAGATCGAATTCCCGACTTATCCGAAGGACCTTAGGAAGCGCGCCAAGGTCAATGAGGTGATGGATTGGATCAACACCAACTTCTATCGCGACTATGCCTATGGCTTCATCTATCCGCAGGTCTTCCCGCACCACAAGCGGAAGACCGATGAGATCCACGCGGCGACGATCGAGTGGGGCAAGGAGCGCGCCAAGGACTGGTTGGGCCTGCTCGATAAGCATTGGATCGGACCCAACAAGCCGTACCTCACCGGCGACCAGATCACCATCGCGGACTATTTCGGCTCTGGGCTTGTGACGCTGGGCGAGGTCATCCGCTGCGATTTCTCCGGCTATCCGAACATCCAGCGCTGGCTCAACAATGTGAAGAAGCTGAAGAGCTGGCCGAAGGTGAACGAAGTGTTCTACGGGCTGGTGGAATTGGTCAAGGAACAGAAGTTCAACGCCCTCTAGGGCCGCAACGCAACGAACTGTGATGGAGATTCACATGATCAAAGGTCTGCATCATAACGCCTATCGCTGCCGGGATTTGGAAGAGACGCGGCGCTTCTACGAGGACTTCCTCGGGCTGCCGCTGACTAATGCCTTCGAGATCAAGGAGACCAAGAGCGGCCGAAAGACCAGCACACTTCATTCATTTTATAGGATGGATGACGGTTCCTGCCTTGCGTTCTTCGAGGCTCCGGACATGCCGTTCGAGTTCAAGCGCCAGCACGATTTCGATCTTCATATTGCGCTAGAGGTACCGCGCGACGTGCTCGAAAAGATGATGGCGAAGGCAAAGGCAGCGGGCATCGAAACCCGTGGCATCTCCGATCACCAGTTTATCGATTCGATCTATTTCCGCGATCCCAACGGGTATGTCATCGAGCTGACCGCCAAGCGGCCCGGTCACGACGAGGCCATGGATCCTGCGAAGAATGGCGCGCGCAGCACGCTCGACTCCTTTCAGGCCTCAAAACTGCGTGCCAAGGCGAGCTAGCCCCGCCCCGGCGAATGCCCGGGGGCCAGGGTTTCAGGGTGCGGTGAGAGCGAACGTCTCAAGAATTGACGCGCTGCAATCCTGGTCCCGCCTTTCGCCGGGATGACAATCGTGGGCGAAGGAGAGAGCGAGAATACTCTCTACGCCT
>CAWKOG010000009.1:0-34955 GCA_963851215.1 uncultured Alphaproteobacteria bacterium | reverse complement strand
AGGCCGTTGCATCGGGCGGTGGTGCAGCCAAACCCGCCGTCTTGACGCCAGTCGCCCCAGGGCGCCGGTTCATTCTTCTTTTCAAGGGGATCGGCGCCATCCCCGGTTTCTTCCAAAGACGCAAAGCATTGATCTGACAGCCGATGCGAAGGCGGTTACGGGCTCATTAACCACGGCGCAACCATTGCCCTTGTATCGTGCGGGCTGGGGTTTGACGAACAATGGGCTGTCGCGACCTGCAAGGATGACATAGCCGATTCCGCAGTCATGACCGCGGGATCGTTTCCATTGGCTTTGCATCTGCGTCGCCGGCTCCGAGAACTGGTAGGCCCAGATTGACGATGCAGCAGACCATGCCGCCTAAAGCGGCCAGCACAACGTTGCTGAGACGGATTCGCCGCCGATTGTCGGGCATCGGCGTGAAAATGCTCGGCGCCTTCTTCGCCATCACCATGATGAGCGTCGTTGCCGGCGTTGTCGCCTGGACGTCGTTCGCGGACATCCGCGACCGTTTCAGCTCGGTGGCGGCGGAAAGCCTGCCGACGATGACGGATGCGCTGACTCTGCAGGTCGAGGGCTCCAGCCTCTCGGCGTCGATCGAAGTGCTCGCCGGAGTACGCACCGAGAACGAGCGGGCGGCGCTGTCGCAGAAGCTCTCGGTGGACGCCGTTCGCTTCCGCGCCAAGCTCAATGATCTGAACAAGAAACTCGAGGCTGAAGGGAAAGAAAAGATCCCCGAGGAAGTCGTCTCGGAAATGCACAGCAACCTTCTTGCCGTGAGCGAGCGGATCAAGACCATGCTTCTTCTGCGCAAGCAGCAGAAGGAAATGCTCGTCATGATCACCGCGGCGCACGATGCCCTGGTGCAGATACTCGCCGTCCATGCCGGAAAGCGGTTCAATGAGGTGCTGGCGGCGACCAACAACATTCAATACCTGCCGAGTGCGACTGCCGCAGAACAGATCCTGACCGGCGTCACGGAAACCGCGGCCTTGTCGAAGTCGGAAGCCGATGCCAACCGGATGCTCGCCATCCTGGAGGCCGTAAGTCAGACGACCGACCCGGAGTTGCTGACGTTACAGGAGGTCGATTTCAGCGCGATCGCCATGTCGCTGGAGAAGGGGATCACCAATCAGCGCGATCCCGCGACCAAAGAGGCGACGCGAAAGAAATTCGGCGTGTTGCGGGAGTACGGTCCGGGCGCCATTGGCCTGTTCGAACAGAAGAGCCGGGAGCTATCGGCGGCGAAAGACGTCGCCGGCGCCCTGGATCGCACGCGCGAGCTCATGGACTCACTTAGCAACGAGATCCGCCGGGTCGTCTCGTCGAGCCGGGGCCGGGTCGCAGCCGATCAGCGCGCGGTCGAGCGCTCGGTCGAAAACGGCAATCAGCTCATTGTCGCGATAATCCTGATCAGCTTGGCGTTCTCCGCCTCGATCGTCTGGTTCTACGTGTTGCGCCGTGTCGCCCGGCCGCTGAAGCAGATGGCCGGCGCCGTGGGCAAGCTCGCCGGCGGCGATCAAACCGTGGTGGTGCCCGGCGAGAACCGCCCCGACGAAATCGGCGACTTGGCGAAGGCGTTGCGGGTGATCCGTTCCACGGGCGTGCGCGCGGCGCGCAGCCAGACCGCGCTGGACAACGCTTCCAGCGCGACCCTGACGACGGATCTCCAGGGCAAGGTGAACTATGCCAATCAGGCGGCGCGGGCCTACTTCCAGCGCCACGAGAGCGACATGCGGAGCGCGGCAGCGGATTTCCGCGCCGACAACCTCGAGGGCCTCGAGCTGGCCAAATTGCTGGGCGGTTCGGAGGGATTGCGGGTGCATTTGGCTGACTTGGCCACGGGGCATCAGGAACGGATCGTCATCGGCAAGCGTCACGTCAATGTCATCCTGAATCCCGTGGTGGGCGCAAGCGGCGATCGCCTGGGTGCGGTCATCGAATGGATGGATGTGACGGAGGCGATGAGCGAGCGGGAGGCGGAGCATCGCTTCCAATCGGATCTGGCGGCGTTCGTCGATGCCGCCGCCGCCGGCGACCTGTCGCGCCGCGTCGAACTCGCCGGCCGCAGCGGCCTGATGCTCAAGCTGGGCGAAGGCATGAACCGCTGGGCCGATGCGGTCAGCAAGGCCCTCAACGAAGTCGTGGAGATGATGTCGGCCCTGGCTCAGGGCGATCTGACAAAGCGCATTGACGGCGACTACCGCGGCGAGTTGCAGCGGCTGAAGGATGACAGCAACGCCACGGCGGAGAAGCTGGCGGCGATCGTCGGCAGCACCGTCCAGGGCATGACCGTGATCAAGGATGCGACCGTGCAGCTTACGGCCGGATCGCAGGATCTGTCGTCGCGCACCGAAGAACAGGTTTCCTCGTTGGAAGAGATGGCGGCCGCCATCCGCCAGATGTCCGCGACCGTGCGGCAGAACGCCGAGAATGCCCAGACCGCCAATCAGCTGATGGTTGCGGCGCGCAAGGCTGCGGAGAATGGCGGCCAGGTGGCGCAATCGGCCGTCGAGGCCGTGGCCATGATCCAGGACTCCGCCAACCGTATTGCCGATATCGTCGGCCTGATCGAAGAAATCGCCTTCCAGACCAATCTGCTGGCCTTGAACGCCGCGGTCGAAGCCGCGCGGGCAGGCGATGCGGGCCGGGGCTTTGCCGTCGTGGCGGCAGAGGTGCGGGCGCTCGCCGGACGTGCCGGCCAGGCTTCCAAGGAAATCAAAGGCCTGATCAGCAGCAGCGGCACTCATGTGACCCGCGGCGTCGATCTCGTAAACAAGGCCGGGCATTCGCTGAGCGACATCGTCACGTCGGTGAAGCGGGTCGCCGAAATCGTCTCGGAGATCGCTGCCGCGAGCCGCGAGCAGTCCGATGGCGTGCAACAGGTCGATGCTTCGGTCAACGAGATGGAGACGGTGACGCAGAAGAATGCGGCCATGGTCGAGGAATCGAACGCCGCCCTCAATGCCGTCGACCGGCAGATCGACGGGCTGCTCGATGTCGTGAGCATCTTCGATACGGGCCAGGTGCCAAGGGCGCGGCGCAGTGACGCCCGCGACCGTCAGCAGAACCTGACCGAACGCCTATCCGAGACCGGCTAACAGGCTTTCAAGCGATGTGATGGCCGGACTCCCGTCCGGCGCCAGCCCTGCCTAATTATTCTTGTAGGCGCGGGGATAGTACCAGACCTCGTAAAGACTGACCGAGTACATGACGGAGAAGTCGCTGTAGGTGTCCGTGTCGCGCATATAGTTCGTGCGGTTGTCCAGGACGTAAAGTGACTCCCCGTCGGAGCCGAGCATGATGGCGTGGAACTCACCGGTGCTGCGGATCTTCCCGACGGCGATGGACAGGTCCTTGTCGTCGACCCCAGCAATCCGTGCCAGGAATAACTTGAAAATGGCGTAGTCCTCGCAGTCCAGGCGTCCCTTGCGCTTGGCCTCAATCGGCTCCGCCCAATAGTCATCCAGGTCCCAGATGTCAGGGTCGGTATCGTAGCGAAACTCGCTGTTGACCCGCTTGTTGATCGCCAGCAGCCGGTCGGTCGGAGACTTCGGCTGCAACGACTTGGCCCAGGCGATCCAAGTTGCCAGCCTCTCCGATTTCTCGTCGTAACCATCGATGATTAGCTTGCGAACCCGGTCCCATTTGGGGGCCAGGCGGAAGCCCTTTGTGACTTTTTTCTCGCCGCCCAGGACAGGGTCGCTTGCGTATTTAGTTGCAACTTGCGGATGAATTGGCAATTGCGGCCCGACTGCTGAAAAATGCAGCGGAAACCAATATTGCAACTACGAATGCGTGCGCTATCCTGCCCATGGGAAAGACCCCGAAAGACGCCCATACCAATCATAACACTGTTTTGTTGTCTTTTGGTATACCTAGTAATACGCTTGAACTCGCCGGGAATACTACACTCGGTATTTTGCGGGGAATCCGGCGGCGTAAAGGAAGTATGTTCCGTTCTCTGGCATTGGCGGCGATTGCTTGCGTGGCGGCCTTCAGTGGGCTGCTGGCAGAGCCTTCCCGGGCCGACGGCCCGGTCGAGGTCACCCTCATCCTTGTCAATGATTTGCCGCGCGCGGAGGACGTAGCCGACCGCGGCGGGCTTGCGAAACTCGCGTCAATCATCAAGTTGCAGCGGGCGAGCCGGAAGCGCGTGATCGTCGCCCATGCGGGAAATGCCATTTCGCCGTCGCTGCTCAGCGGCAACGATCAGGGCGCGTACATGATCGATATGCTCAACCGCATCGGCATCGACGTCATGGCGTTCGGCAATCACGAGTTCGACTTCGGTGCGGCAGTCGCCGGCGAGCGCGCCAAGGAAGCGCGATTTCCCATCCTGCTGGCGAATGTGCGCGGGACGGACGGCGAGCCCATCGGCTCGGCCGTGCCCACTTGGTTCTATGAAGCGGACGGGATTCGCATCGCTTTCATTGGTATCGCGCGATCGGACCTTCAGGAAGTATCGCGCCCAGGACCCGTCACGGTGCAACCGGCCCTGGCCTTGGTCGAGCGCGTCGCTCCGGCCCTGCGTCAAAGCGGCGCTGACCTGGTGGCTGTGCTGGGCGCCGTGAATGACGCCGAGGAAAGGGCGCTGATCAACAGCGGTCTGGTGGATCTGGTCTTGGGCGCGGGCGAACGGCTGCATGCGGCGTTCGATGGCCGTACGGCCGCTGCCGCATCCAGCCGCGATGCAGAGCATGTGATCCTCCTGGACCTTCGGCTCGACCGCTACAGAGTCGAAACCGTTGGCGGCGGCGATCTCTCGGACCTGTTGGAAGGCGAGCAGGCGATCGATGCGATTCAGCCGCGGGTTGAACTGCGGTTTCGCTGGTCGGTGGATTTCCGATCGATCGACAGTCTGAACGTCCAGCCGGATGTTGAAATGGCCGACGAGATCCAGCGCCTGCTCCTGAATCTTTCACATGATCTGGGTTCGCGCATCGGCGTCGTCGACCGTGATCTGGACATCAGGGATGTCATCGTGCGCGAAGGCAATTCGCCGTTCGCCGACGCCGTTGCCGACGCAATGCGGTCCGCGCTCAAGGCCGATGTGGCGTTGATCAATGCCGGGGCCATACACGCCGACCAGGTGATTCCCGCCGGTACGCCGATCACCCGGCGCTCCCTGGTGCAGTGGCTTCCATTCGAGAGCCGCGTGCTGCTTCTTCGGGTCAGCGGCGAGCAGATCAAGATCGCATTGGAAAACGGCGTAAGTCAGTTCGATGAGTATACCGGCAAGTTCCCCGTCGTCTCAGGACTGGAGGCCAGCTTCGATCCCAGCCGTCCGGTGGATCATCGCGTCTCCGGCATCACCATCGCCGGGAAGCCACTGCGGCTCGATCACAACTACCTGATGGCCGTGAACGATTTCGTTGCCGTGGGCGGCGACGGCTACGACGTGCTCGCCAAGGCGCACCGCATCGTCGATCTGCGCACCGCCGAGCTCCTGGTCCAGCACCTGACCGACTATCTGTCTCAGGCGGGCACGATTGAAGCGGCCGGCGCGCCGCGGCTCCGCTTGGTGTCACCGCCGTCTACGCCTTGATGTGCTGACGGGACAGCGCGGGCCGATACACTTGGCCCCAGCTTCACCATTGCCGGATTGCTTGCTTTCAGCCATTTTCGCGGCATCGATCCGCGGGCCGCCGCTTAGGACCGCGAGAGCAGCAATGTGCGTTTGTCGTTCTCTATGAACATCCTTTTCATCCATCAGAATTGCCCGGGCCAGTACAAGCATCTTGCGCCGCATGTGGCGGCGGTGCCCGGCAACAAGGTCGCCTTCATCACCCAGCCGGGCAAGCCGAACGTCAACGGCGTCTCCAAGGTCGAATACAAGCCGACCCGGCAGGTCGGCCCGAACACCCACCGTTATATCAGGAACTTCGAAGGCTTCGTGCTGAATGGCCAGGGCGTCGCCCGCGCGGCGATCCAGCTCAAGAAGGCGGGGTTCGTCCCTGACGTGGTCTGCGCCCATCCGAGCTGGGGCGAGTCCCTGTTCATCAAGGACGTGTTTCCGGATGCGCGTCTGCTGCTGTTCTGCGAGTTCTATTATCGCGCCGTCGGCGCCGATGTGGGCTTCGATCCAGCCTATCCCGTGGAGATCGACGATCTCTGCCGCGTGCGCGTCAAGAACGCGGCGCACATGCTGTCTCTCGAATTGATGGATTGGGGCGTCAGCCCGACGGAATGGCAGCGGCGCCAGTATCCGGAATGGTGGCGCAAGCAGATCTCGCTGATCCATGATGGCATCGATACCGAAGTCGCGAAACCCGATCCGACGGCCTCATTTACTCTGCCGGATGGCACAGTGTTGCGTGCCGGTGACGAGGTCGTGACCTATGTCGCTCGCAATCTGGAGCCCTACCGCGGGTTTCCGACCTATATGCGCGCGCTGGAGGACCTCTGCCGCCGCCGTCCCAATGCGCAGTTCATCGTCGTGGGCGGCGATGATGTCAGCTATGGCCAGCGGCTGCCCAAGGGCGAGACCTACCGGCAGAAACATCTCAGCGAAGTGACCATCGATCCCGCGCGCGTACATTTCATCGGCCAGGTCCCGTATGACCAGTTCATCAGGGTGCTGCAGATTTCCGCCGCCCACATCTACCTGACCTATCCGTTCGTGCTGTCCTGGTCGATGATGGAATTGATGGCCACGGGATGCCTGCTCATCGGCTCGGACACGCCGCCGGTGCGCGAAGTGCTGCAGGAAGGCAGGAACGGACTGCTGGTGGATTTCTTCTCGCCGCAGTCAGTGGCCGATCGAGTTGAGGAAGTGCTGAAGGATCCGGAGAAGTACAAGTCTTTGCGGCAGAAGGCGCGCCAGACGGTACTCGAGCGCTATCAGCTCGCCGACTGTCTCGCCCGTCATGTGCGGCTGATCGAGGACGTCGCAGAGCGGCGCTTCCCCCCGAGGGAAAGCGCCGCCGACAAGAAGATCTCGGGACTTTAGAAAGCGCGGAAGAGCAGGCCGGCCAAGTTGAAGCACAGATCGTTGGGGGCGCGATGGATCTGGCATCAGGTCCGGCCTGCTCCCCGCATCCGCGTGCCGGACTATCGGTGTCCGACGCGCAGGATTTTGCCGCTATAGGGATCGACGATCACGGAAACCGGGCGGCGATAGCGGTCGAAGGCGTAGACTCTGTAGTAGCCCTTCTTCGCCTTGATCTCCTGCACGTTATAGAAGTGCTGCATCCTCAGCCTGTGGACGATGACGTGACGGGGCAGGGGCTGCCGATTGACATAGTGCGAGTCCTGGTAGGGCTGCCGCCACGGGTTGCTCCAGTCGCGTCTACCCGGGCTGTTCCTGGAATAGTCCGGGTAGTTGCCATTGTTCGGTTGCGTATAGGGCCAGTTGTTGTTCGGTTGCGTATAGGGCCAGGTGTTGTTCTGCTGCGGATATGGCCACTGGTTGTAGCGCTGGGCGCCGTAGCGTTTCTCGTAGTCCTCATCATCATGGACAAGGACGATGCCACCGAGGGCGCTGGCGCCCGGAGTGCCGGCAACCGGCACTGTGGATTTCGGCGCGGCGCGATGAAAGGTCTCGGTCGCGGCCGCGGGATTGCTGGCGGCAAGCAGAAGGCCAAACAGGGCGGCAGCACTCAGCACTGTTTTCATTTTGGGGTATCCTTTCCTTCCTCAATCGCGGCTTTACCAGCCGCATGGTGTCGCTATCCTGCATCACCCCACCTGAACGGAGGTTGAGCGCCATATTCATGCGCCGTTCAGGCTCAATCCGTATGATGCCGGCCCATGAAAACTGCTGGACTCCGCATTAACCGCTTGATTGCCGCCGTTTTGGCCGGCTTGGCCTGGGGCATGTTTTCGCCATTGCCGGCCGTGGCCGATGACGGCGATTGGCCGTTCTTAGGGCAGACCCATGCCGGCGAGTTGGCGGATGGGCCCATTTGGAACGAGGCGCAGAATCAGAGCGGTTCCGGCCCCGCGGTCTCGCTCAAGGAAGTGCGCCGGATCGTGCGGCGGCAATTCGGCGGCGAAATTCTCGATACCCAGCTCTACGAAACCGGCGGCGGCTGGATCTATCGGGTGCGCGTATTGCAGAAAGATGGCCGCGTTGTCGATGTCGGTGTCGACGGGAACAGCGGGCAGATTGTCGACGTTCAAGGCTGACGATTGAGGAAGGGGCGCCGTGCGAGTTCTCGTTGTAGAAGATGATGCCGATCTGTCGCGGCAACTGAAGGCCGTATTGACCGAGGCCGGCTATGCCGTCGATACGGCGCCCGACGGCGAGGAAGGCCATTTCCTCGGCGATACGGAACCCTATGACGCGGTTGTGCTGGATCTCGGCCTGCCGGTCATTGACGGCGTCACCGTGCTGAAGCGCTGGCGCCGCGCCGGCCGCAACATGCCCGTGCTCATCCTGACGGCGCGCGACCGCTGGAGCGAGAAGGTCGCGGGCTTCGACGCCGGCGCCGACGACTATGTCACCAAGCCGTTCCAGATCGAAGAGGTGCTGGCCCGCATCCGCGCCCTGATCCGCCGCGCCGCCGGCCATTCCTCGGGCGAGCTGGAATGCGGTGGCCTGCAGGTCAATTCCGGGTCCGGCCGCGTCACTGTCGATGGCGATCCCGTGAAGCTGACGGCGCAGGAATTCCGCCTGCTCGACTACCTCATGCATCACAAGGGCAAGATCGTCTCCCGCACCGAATTGACCGAGCATATCTACGACCAGGATTTCGACCGGGAATCGAATACGATCGAGGTCTTCGTCGGCCGCCTGCGCAAGAAGCTGGGCGGCGACTACATCAAGACCGTGCGCGGCCTCGGCTACAAACTGTCGCCGCCGGGCGATGAGGCGTAGAACCGGCTCGCTCGCTCTCCGCCTCATCCTGGCGGCGGGGGCCTGGATTGCCGTTGCGCTGTTGGCCGTCGGCCTGATGCTGTCGGCGATCTTCCGCGACTACGTCGTGCGCAGTTTCGATGCGCGGCTGAACGCCCTGATGGACAGCCTGATTGCCGTTGTCGAGGTGGCGCCTGATGAATCCCTCACCTTGTCGCGGCCGCTGGGCGAGCCGCGCTTCGACCAGGCCTATTCAGGCTGGTATTGGCAGATCAGCGGCCCCAAGAACGCGGCGCTGCTATCGCGCTCCCTCTGGGATCAGGGCCTTGCCATCGGCGATGTCGAGGGCGCGGAGGTCGAGACGCGGGACATCATCGGCCCGGAGGAAGTGCCGCTGCGGCTGGCCGAACGCGCGGTGTCGCTGCCCGGCGGCACGGGGCGCTATGTGATCGCCGTCGCCGGCGACCGCAGCGAGATCGACGCCGAGATCCGCAAGTTCAACTTCGTGCTCGCCTGGTCGCTGCTGCTGCTTGGTTTCGGCCTTCTGGTCGCGATCTTCCTGCAGGTGCGCTACGGCCTCAGCCCGCTGCGCCGCATCCGCCAGGCGATTATCGCCGTGCGTACCGGCAAGGCGGAACGGCTGGAAGGCGAGTTCCCATCGGAGATCATGCCGCTTTCCGGCGAGATCAACACGCTGCTGGAGCAGAATGCGGCCGTGGTAGATCGCGCCCGCACGCAAGTGAGCAACCTGGCCCATGCGCTGAAGACGCCGCTCTCCGTTCTCACCAACGAAGCCGGCACAGCCGGTCCGGCCCTTGGCGATACGGTGAAGCGGCAGGTCGATGTCATGCGCCGCCATGTCGATCACTATCTCGCCCGGGCCCGCACGGCGGCGGCGGCGCGGGTGCTCGGCGCCCGCGTGCCCTTCGCGCCGGTGGCCGACGATCTGCGCCGCACGCTCGAGAAGATCTACCGCGACCGCGCGCTGCGGCTGGATGTGCGGGTGTCGCCCAGTCTGGCCTTCCGCGGCGAGCGCCAGGATCTGGAGGAGATGCTGGGCAATCTCCTGGACAATGCCTGCAAATGGGCCCGCGGCCATGTGGAGTTGCAGGCTTCGTCAGACGGCACGCAGATCACCTGTACCGTCGATGACGATGGACCGGGCCTCGCGCCGGACCAGCGCGAGGCCGTCTTCGCCCGCGGCAAGCGGCTCGACGAGCAGGTGCCTGGCTCCGGTCTGGGCCTCGCGATCGTGCGGGAGATCGCCGAACTCTATGACGGCTCGATCCGGCTGGAGGCTTCTCCGGCCGGCGGCGCGCGCGCCATCCTCCGCCTGCCGGCCGCTGTAACTGACTGAAATTACTTAGTGTTATCTGTACCCGAAGCTGAACGGCGGATGAACCGGCCGATCAGATTGGGTTCAGTCGCGCTATGCGAATCTCCACCGCAGTCATGAAGGCGCCGACCAGTTGGGGGCGCCATGACGCGGAAGAACGAACTTCGTGGAGAAAGGAACGCAGTTATGAAGATCGCGAAGATTGGACTGGTCCTGGCGCTGACGGCGAGCACCGCTTTGGCGGGTTGCGCGAGCAACAACCCCTATGGCGGCGGCGGCGGCACCGGAATCAACAAGGAAATCGTCGGCACGGTGGTCGGCGCCGGCCTCGGCGGCTGGGCCGGTTCGACGATCGGCAAGAAGGGCAGCACGGGCCAGCTCATCGGCACGGCGGCCGGTGTCTTCGTCGGCGGTCTGCTGGGCAACCAGATCGGCGCCTACATGGACGATCAGGACAAGCTGATGGCGCAGCGCTCGCAGTATGAAGCGCTGGAGCGCTACCCCGATGGCGGCTCGGCCCAGTGGAACAATCCGAACAACGGCAACCATGGCTATACGCAGCCGAACAACACCTACCAGAGCAGCAACGGCCAGTATTGCCGCGAGTACCAGACGACCGTCGTGATCGACGGCCGTCCGCAGACCGGCTACGGCACCGCCTGCCGCCGCGCCGACGGCAATTGGCAGATCGCCGGCTAACGGTCCTGCACAAGCAAAAGGGGAAGTCAGCGATGCGCAGCAATCGCCCCCAACGCAGCCGCCGGCAGCAGATGCTGCTGGCGGCTGTTGCCGCGCTGATGTTCGGCCTGGGCGGCAACGCCCAGGCCGACTACAGCGACGGCCAGGCCGCCTTCGAGCGGCAGGACTACAGCACGGCGCTCTATGAGCTGGAACCGCTGGCGGCGCAGGGAGACGGCCGTGCCCAGTATCTCGTCGGCATCATCTATCGCGACGGTCTGGGCGTGCAGCCTGACTACGTCACGGCCTATGCTTGGCTCCATGTGGCGGCGGCCCGCGGCCAGCCCCAGGCGGCCTCCGCGCGGGACGGCATGTCCTGGCGCCTGACGCCCTCGGAGATCGACGAGGCGCAGCGGCTGGCGCGGGAATGGCGGCCGGGCACGGCTATTGCCGCCCGCACGCCGCCGCGCAACTACAACACCGGCGGCACCTATGATCCCAATGGCTATGGCGATCCGAACGGCAATGGCGCGGCCGACAACGGCTACCGCACCGACACCCGCACGCTGAACCGCACGGAGACCATGGACCTCCAGTGGAACCTGGCGGTGCATGGCTACGATCCCGGCCCGGCCGATGGCGTTGCCGGTCCGCGCACGCGCGCGGCGATCGAGCAGTATCAGATCGACGCGCAACTGCCGGTCGACGGCCGCGCTTCCGCAGCACTCCTGGACCATCTGCAGTACACCGATCCGCCGGTGCGCAATACCCGCGTGGCCGGTGCATCGCCGCAATATCCGACCAGCAACAACGGCGTGCCGGAATACGAGGAACTGCCGCCGATCCAAGACGACGACAACGGCAACAACGTCCCTACATCACAGCCCGCCTGATAGCGACGCCTATCCAGGTGCGACGCCACCGAACACACAGGAGATCGTTAAACTCCACGCAGTCTATGTCGAAACCATCGAGCGCGAATTGCAGGCACGCGGCTATACCGTTGGCCCGGTGGATGGATTTCTCGACCGGGAAACCCAGCAGGCGATCACGCGCTATCAGCGGGACAACGGCCTCGAGCCATCGGGCGAAGTTAGTTTAGAGCTTGTTAATCATCTGAGGCTTATCACTGCATACGGTACACCAGCGTCCTAGCCAGGATGGAGGCCACGATGTCGCGCCTTATGCTTATGCGTCCGATTAACCTTCGCCGCAGGCTCGTTGCAGGCCTCGCCCTGGTAGCGGCTGTGGCCGTGGCCCTGCCGGCGCCCGTGCAGGCCGATCCGCCGCCCTGGGCGCCCGCCTGGGGCTACAGGGCCAAGCACGGCAAGAAGGACAAGAAAAAGAAGCAGGGTAGCGAGACCGTTGTTGTCGAGCAGCAAGAGCCATTTCAAATCCCCTATGGCATCGATCTGGGCCGCTGCAATCGCACGGAGATCGGCGCGGCGCTGGGCGCCGCCACCGGCGCGGTCGTCGGCTCTCAGGTTGTCGACGATGACGACAAGGCGCTTGGCATCATCGGCGGGCTGATCGTCGGCGGCGTCGTCGGCGGCCTGATCGGCAAGGCGATGGACAAC
Organism: uncultured Alphaproteobacteria bacterium; assembly: GCA_963851215.1. GTDB lineage: Bacteria > Pseudomonadota > Alphaproteobacteria > Dongiales > Dongiaceae > DATKFM01. The sequence continues at coordinate 22,564 of CAWKOG010000009.1, read as the reverse complement.
GCGGATGAAGCCTGCATGGGCCATGCCCTGGAATATGCCGCCGATGGTGCACCCGTCCATTGGCGCGATCCCAACGGCTATGACTACAACGTCGTGCCCCAGGCGACCTACCAGGCCGGCGGCCGCTATTGCCGCAACTACACCACCACGGTGGTGATCAACGGCGCACCGGAGTTGCTCGCCGGCACGGCCTGCCGCCGCCCGGACGGCAACTGGGACATCGTCGGCTAGGCCAGCTATCTGCGCCTATTTTACGGCGCGTTTAACCGGCTGAAGTGATTGGGACGGCCCACACCGGCGGCGCCGACTCCAAGACGTGGGCTCCGCGCCCACGTCGCATTTTCATGATCGACCATCGGACTCCGGATCAACCGGCCGCGCCGGCGGAGCAAACCATTGCTCGCGGGGCACGACCTTTGGTTTTTCCGGATCGCCTTCATAGGCCGGTGTCATGATCTGTACGCCGTGTTCGTTGAACAGGTCGAGGATGTTCCGGTGGAGAGCCGTGCGAACATGCAGCATCGCATGGGCATTCAGGCAATGGACGTTCAGTTCGTACTTGATATCGAAACCGCCGAGCTCGAGCTGATGGACAAACGGTGCCGGCTCGCGGGCGACTCCCTCGGTGCGCTCCGCAGCCAACAAGAGCATCGCTTCCGTTTGCCGCCACGGCACCTCGTAGCCGATGCCGACCGTGGTGCTGAGGATGACCCCATTTTTCCGGGCCAGCTCGCTGTAGTTCAACAGCTGATTATTGAGAATCACCGAGTTCGGGATGACCACGAATTCATTCTTTGGCGTGCGTACGCGCGTTACCAGGAGACTGGTCTCGACTATTTCACCGAATGTGTCCTGGATCTTCACCATGTCGCCGACGTGGAATGCACGGCGATAAACCAACGTGTGGCCGGCGATCACATTCGAGATCACTGATGAGGACCCGAGCGACAGCAGGATGCCAAGAAAGATCGAGACGCCGTGAAATGCCGCCGTCCCGGAGCCAGGGAGATACGGATAGGCGACCACAAATGCGAATGCCACGATGACCAAGCGGACGATCTTGTAAGTGGGATCCGCCCATTCCGGCAGAAACCGGCGCATCGCCAGATGGCCTATCCTTCAGGGCATCGAAGAACAAGCGCGCTATCTTCAAGCACATAGCGGGTTATCAGTATGAGGACCGCGACCAGGAGCAGGTCCGGCAGGGCATCAAGGATTGCCACGCCGACAGTCAACAGCCGATCGCTGACGAGACCGGAGAGCCGCGTCGATAGCGCTCTTGTCCAAGGGAACAGTCCCAGCAGATACGCCAGGTAAGCGTAGACCAGGATCACAAAGATGATGATCCAGAGGATTCTGAGAACGGCATGCAGCAGTTTCCAGACCTGGTCGGCCCGGACGATCCTTGATGATTTGGCCTCCAAGGGGGCGATGTATTTCAGATGCCGCGCGGCGGCGAAGCGATTGAGAAATCGCATGGACAGGAAGAAGACAACGAGTGCTATCGCAAAGGCGATGGTGATCAGCGATTGCGTAGGCGGCATAGGTGGCCAAACTCTTGGGGCTTCGATCCCGGCGGTATTGCTCAACGGCGTCGCGAACCTGCTGGAGCACGGCTTCGACCAGGAGAGGGCGGTCGACGCCCTCCAATTCGGCATCGACATCGAAAATCGACAGGACCAGCGCATTGCCAGCAACAATGTCGGAGCGGTCCGGCAGCGCTTTGACGACGATCATCTCGCTCGTGACCGCGGGGTTGCGCGCCGAGTTCACGATCCGCTGCATGACCACCTGGGCGCGATCCTCGGCCGAATAGGCGGAAACGCCGCGCAGATGAAAGAGGAAGCTGCCGTCGATGGTGACGGGAGCGGTTTCCAACGAGGACGGGCGAGTTGGCTGCGCGGCCTCCTGTGCTGAGGCCGGCGGCACAATCCCATGACCGGCCCCGACAAGGAGCATTGCAGCCAGAAGGCAAAGTATCGTCCGCTTCATTCCATCAGGCTGTCAGGAAGCATGCGGGGCTGCAACGAGAGTTTCCACAATGCATCGGTGCCCATGGCCAAACGATCGGGGCAGTCGTCGCCGCGCTGAAGCATGGGCCGCTACCTGCGCGTGGCGATATGCTCCGCCAGATGCGCCGCATCCTGCCCGACGCCAAAGATGAAGGCCGACGCCCTTCGGGACAGCCAGCTCAGGCCTAGAAAGTAGAGTCCGGGCACATCCGTTACGCCGCGGCGATGGACCGGCACGCCGCGTTCGTCGAATGCGCCGACCTTCAGCCAGCCGAAATCGAGTCCAAATCCCGTTGCCCAGACGATGGACGCAATGCCGGCTTCGCGGAGGTTGAGTTCCAGGATGGGGTCGGTGACGCATGCCGGCTCCGGTTCGAGGGTTCGAGCCACCGCTTCCTCGGGAAGGTCGAGGCCTTTCTGAACAACATAGGCGTCGGCCGCATCGAGAAAGGACAGGTAGGACGCGTCGCCTTGCGCGAGGTTGCTCGCCAGGTCGGGTGAGAACCGCATCGCGCCATCGCCGAAACCCTCGGCCCTGCCCAACAGCGTCACGCTATCGGCCGCAAGGCGCCGAAAATCGATCGTGCGGCCGCCATAGGCGCCGCTGACCGAGATCGTGACGTGCTTTTCTGACGGATCGCGGGTTGTCGCGTCCCACCGGCCGAGGACGCCGAGCCACCAGCAGAAATCACGCCCGCGATATCGCCGGGGAGGCCGCTCATGGTGGCCGACGGACAGATAGACGCGCCGGCCCGCCCGCGAAAGTTCGTCGGCGATCTGAGCACCCGAAGAACCGGCCCCGACCACCAGCACCGCGCCTTCCGGCAACTGACCGGGATTGCGGTACCCATTGGAATGCATTTGCAGGATCCCGGCCTCTGGCGGCACGGCGGCCGGGATGATCGGGCGTTGAAACGGTCCGGTGGCGGCGACCACATTGGCGGCTTCGATCTCGCCCTCGGACGTCTCGGCGCGGTAGCCGGTCCCACCGGCCTTTACGTGCAGCGCCGTCACCGCGATGCCGCAACGGATGGGTGCTTCGATCCGATCGGCGTAGGCGACAAAATAGTCCACCATCTGGTTGCGCGTCGCAAAGCCGTCGGGATCAACGCCCGCGATCGGCAGACCCGGCAATCGGTCATGCCAGGCGGGACCGTTGGCGTGCAAACCGTCCCACCTTTCCGTGCGCCAGCGTTCGGCAATCCGATGCCGCTCCAGGATGAGGTGGGACAGGCCGCGCTTGCTGAGCTGCTCGCTCATCGCCAATCCGGCCTGACCGCCGCCGACGATCAACGTCCCGACTTTTTCAGGTGGCATCTCGAGATCCTATTTTTATTGGGCACGACTCAGTTGCGCGATCACGAACTGCCGAGTTCGAACAGCTTCTGAAAGCGAGGGTTGCTTCGAATGGGATCGAGATCGGTATCATTCTTGAACCAAAGTTTTTGGTCGGGTCCCACTTGCGGCAACCAGATCTCCAGCAGATCAATGGCGCGGTCGGACTCACCCAGCAGCGAATAAGTGCAGGCGATATTGTACCAGGCACTGGAGGGGTCATTCTCGACTGCCAAGGCACGCGACAGCCACTCCATTGCCCGTTCGCGTTCGCCGAGAGCCGCCAACACACTGGCACCCATCGCCGCCGGATCGGAATTTTCCGGATGCCGGTTGAGTACTTCCTCGGCCCTGTTGATCCCAAGCTGTGCATATTTCTGCGCCTCGTCGTGGCGTCCGAGCGCTTGATACACGCCATACAGGAGCATGGGCGATTTGTAGTCATTGGGCTGAATTTCGAGTGCACGAATATAGTGCTTCGCGGCCCGATCCAAGTCGCCTTCCGTATAACAAAATCGGCCATAATAGTAGTTCGCTTCATGGCAATTGGGATCCAGTGCGAGCGCTTGTTCGAAGAATGGAACTGCCTCGGCGCGCCGACCAGCGTTGACCAATGCGTGGGCGCGAACCGCGTGCGCCTCCGGCAAATTTGGTTCTATCGCCAGTGCCTTGCCGGTGGTCGCCAGGATATCGTCGACCGAAATCGGGAAGCCAAGCCAAGAACTGAGATACGAATCGCAATCCGCCATGCCGGCATAGGCGCGTGCGTACAGGGGATCCAATTCCACGGCCCGGACAAACAACCGTCGGGCGAGTTGCACGGAGGTCTTGGTGCGCATGTGGAGATAATCCCGCGCCCTCAGATAATGTGTATAAGCCTCAACGTTGTCAGTCGGCGCCTGCTCGATGACTTTCTTCTCCTCCGGTAACAGCTTGACCTTGAGCTGACCAACGATCGTATGAGTGATCTCATCCTGAAGGGCGAAGATGTCGGTCAGATCGCGGTCATAGCGATCGGCCCACAGATGTACGCCTTCCTTGCCGTCGACGAGCTGGCCGGTTATGCGCACCCGCTGGCCAGACTTGCGAACGCTTCCTTCGACTATGAATTTGACGCCAAGCTCTTGAGCTGCCTGCTGCACTTTGATGGGCTTGCCCTTGTAGGTGAAAACCGAATTGCGAGCGATGACGGAAAGGCCCGAAATCTTCGAAAGGTCGGTGATAATGTCCTCGGTGATGCCGTCGGAGAAAAACTCCTGTTCGGGATCTCCGCTCATGTTGTTAAACGGCAATACGGCGATCGACGGTTTCTCCGGTGCGTGGACCTCCGCCTTCGCTTGAATGCCAGCGCCCGGGTCGGTGTATGGCGTGCCGAGGAAGATGTTGACATTGTAGACACGCACCGGCCGCTCGATGTTCTTCAGCATCTGCTCGCCGGTATCCTCGAAGGTGAGGTCGAGCCGGCTGCCAACATTGTCACGCACAGAGCCTGAAACGGCGACGCCACCCGGCTTGGCGACGCTCTCAATGCGCGCGGCGACATTGACTCCCTCGCCATAGATGTCGTTGTCCTCGGCAATGATGTCGCCCAGGTTGACGCCGATGCGGAATTCGATGCGCCGGTCGTCGGGCACATCGGCATTCCGCTCGCGCATTTTCCGCTGGATTTCGGCGGCGCAGGCGACCGCGTTCACCACGCTCGGAAACTCGACCAGCATGCCGTCGCCGGTAAGTTTGACGATGCGGCCCTGGTGCTCGGCAATCCTGCCGTCGACCAGTTCCCTGCGGTGTGCCTTCAAATCGGCGAGCGTGCCAACTTCGTTGGCTGCCATGAGTTGGCTGTAGCCGACCACATCGGCGGCAAGAATGGCGGCAAGGCGGCGTTGGGTGCGGTCGGCGGGCATGGGTGCAACTGCCCATTCAAGGTACGTTAAGTGTCAAATTGTATTGGCGCCCCGTTGTGGAGTCTATCGCGCCTTAGGTCCGATCAGGGTCAAAGGCGGAGAAAGTCAGTCTAAGTTCGCTGGGTGTCTGCCTCGCAATCCCTTCCTCAACTCCTACGCAGCCTTTTCCTGCACCTTCGCCGGTACGAGCTGCTTCACCATGGCCTTGATCAGGCGCGGCAGATCGTAGGGGAAGCGGGCGGTGATCAGGTTGCCGTCGACGACGCAGGGTTCGTCCAGAACGGTGGCGCCGGCGTTTTCGAGATCGATCTGGATGTTCCAGACAGCCGTAGCGCGCTTGCCCTTGAGGATTTTGGCGCTGACCATGACCCACTGGCCGTGACAGATGGCGGTGGTGGGCTTGCCGGCTTCGTGCATGGCGCGCACGAAGTCGCGCGCATGCGGATCCATGCGCAGCGCGTCGGGATTCCAGCAGCCGCCCGGCAGAAGCACGGCATCGTATTCACCTGCCTTTGCCTCGTCCGTGTAGCGGTCGATCTTCAGCCAGCCCGCATTCTCCATGAGGCGGATGGCGAGGACATGGGTGGCGCATTGCGGCGGGAAGCGCAGGCCGAGCGTGGGATGGAACTCGCCGATGCGCGGCGAAACCACATGGACCGTGGCCCCATGTTCCGAGAGCCAGCGCTGGGCGCCGATGATCTCCACCTCCTCGACGCCGTTGGTGCAGCAGATGGCGATGCGCTTGCCCTTGAGCAGGTTGGGGTCCGACGGCGGGTCGAACAGGAAAGCCTTGAGTTCCCGATTGAAGTCGCCGTCGGCCGTGACCAGGAGTTCCGTGGAAATAGACGGAACCGGCGAAGACGACATCAGCTGCTGCATGCGATTGAAGGCGCCGGCCTGTTGAGAAGATTCCATCGCTCATTCTCCCTGAAGGAAATCTATTCCGGGATGAAAGCTAGCAGTTCGACCTAAATGACGCCACTGATTGTGCGAAAAGCCGCCGACGGAAAGCTTCCGGACTGCTTCGAGGGGGCCGCGCTGGAACAGCGAGCTAACATTGGCGATAAGCTCGGCGCAGAGCAGAGCTTATCGTCTTGCGGAAAATCCCCTCCGAAAACCCCGGTCAGACGCGATTGGCCGGCGATGAGCTGCGGCGGCGATCCTGCCGCCGAGATGCCTATTCGCCAATCTTGATGAGCGCCTTGATCAGTCCCGACTTCTGCGTCGCCCAGACGGGAATGTTGCGCAAGGCATCCTCGAGCCTGGCGCGGTGGGTGATTAATCGGTCCACCGGGACATCGCCGTTGCGAATCGCCGCAATGACGCGCTCGAAATCCATCGATGTGGCATTGCGGCTCGCCAACAGGGTCATTTCCTTGCGGTGGAAGTCCGGGTCCATGAACGTGATTGAGCCCTTGATCACGCTGACAAGCACATAGCGGCCGCCATGGGTGACATACTCGAAACCTTTCTGCATGGCCGAGGCGTTGCCGGAGGCGTCAAATACGACATCGAATTCGTCGCTCAGGGCAACGCCGCGCACCCCAGCCGCCGACCCACCTTCGGCCGGAATGGCGGAAACGCCGATCAGGGACTGGGCCGCTGCGCTTCGTTCCGCGTCGCGATCCAGCACGCAAACGGTGCCGCCCGACAGGCGCGCGAACAGCGCCACGCCCAGGCCGATCGGGCCCGCGCCGACGACGAGAACCTTGTCGCGGCTTGTGACCGCGCCTCGCCGCACCGCATGGGCGCCGATGGCCAGGAATTCCACGGTGGCGCATTCGTCCAGGGTCAGGCCCTGCGCTGGAATGAGATTGCCCGACGGCACGGACAGCAGCTCGGCCAGGCCGCCGTCCCGGTGAACGCCCAGCACCGAAATGCCGACACAGCAATTGGGTTTGCCCGCGAGACAGGCGACGCATTGCCCGCAGGAGATATATGGATTGACGGCGCAGATCGCGCCGGCCGAAAGAGCGGATTGCGCCGGCGCTTCAACAATCTCCACGGCGAGCTCGTGACCCATCACGCGCGGGTATTCGAGGAATGGATGCTTGCCCTGGAAGATGTGATAGTCGGTGCCGCAGAGGCCGACGCGGCGCGGGCGCACCAGCGCATGTCCCGGCATGCACTCCGGCACGGGCCGCTGCGTCATCTGCAATTTGCCCGGTTCGACGCAAATGATCGCATCCATGCGCTGCACGAGTCACCTGCCTGTTTTTCGAAGGATGGCGGCCAAGATCCGGGATGGTGCGAGGGCCGGCGCCGCGCCGGCCCTCGCACCATCGGTTAGAAGTTCGCCATGTTGTCCTTGGTGACCAGGGCCGCGCCCGAGTCGATCAGCGAATCGACCTTCTCGCCCTTGATCGACTTGACCAGCGCGTCCACGCCCAACTCGGCCATCTTGGCGGGGAACTGCGCCACGGTGGCGTCTTCGATGCCGGCTTCCAGGGCTTCCTTCTCGCCGCAGCAGAAATCGAACCCGACGAGAATGATGGCATCGTTGGCAATGCCGGCATTCTTGATCGCCTGCGCCGCGCCCGCTGCGGGCGGACCGCAAGCGGCGTAGATGGCCTTGAGTTCCGGATTCGCTGTCAGAAGATCCTGGGCAACGTTGATCCCCAGCTCCTCCGTGCAGTTTGTGGCGCCGCGGCCGACGATATTGACATCGACGCCCTGCAGCCCGTCGAGCATTCCCTTCACCCGGTCATCGAGCGATGGAACGCCCGGCACGCCCTCGAGAATGCCGAGCGTGTCGCCGCTCTTCAGAACCGACTTTAGATACTCGCCGGCGATTTTGCCGGCATTGTAGTTGTCGGTGGTCGCCAACGCCGTCCGCCCGTTCCAGTCCGGGATGTTGTTGTCCATGAGGACAACCTTCACCCCCGCGGCGATGGCCTTGTCCAGTGTCGAGGCCACGGTCGGATCGACCGGAGTCAGGGCGATGCCCTGGACGCCCTGGGTGACCATGGACTCGATGAGGGCGATCTGCCCCTCGATGTCCGTGGCCGATGTGCCCTGGCCGAAGACGATTTCCAAACCCGGATTGGCCGCGGCATAGGCCTTGGCCGCATCCTCCATGGTGGCGAAGAACGGCACGGGGAACTTGGTAATGAATCCGATCTTGATGTTGTCGTCGGCGGTCGCAGGCCCGGCGGTTGCGGCAGCAAGCGCCAGCCCTGCTAAAACTAGTTGTAGTCTCATACGGGACCTCCCTGTCTGGATCGCCTCGGTCTGAAGCGATCCCTTGTTTTCGCCGCTCTTCAAGGCGGCGAATTCTGCTACACCGCGGCCCCGACGATCATGGCGACCAGCTCCTGCTGGTTCGCGCGGCCCGGCTTCAACTCGCCGACCTTGCGCCCCTGGCGGAGCACCACCGCCCGGTCGGCAAGCTCGACCACATGTTCCATGTTGTGGGTGATCAGGATCACCGCATTGCCCTCGGCGCGAAGCTGCGCGATCAGGTCGAGCACCTTGCGCGACTCGCGCAGGCCGAGGGCGGCAGTCGGCTCGTCGAGGATCACGACCTTGCGCGCGAAGACGGTCGCGCGCGCCACCGCAATGGCCTGGCGCTGGCCCCCCGACATCAGGGCGACCGGCGCATCGAGCGTCGGTAGGTTGACCTTGAGCCGGTCGAGCACCGCCGCGGCCTCCCGATCCATGGCGGCGCTCCTGAGGAAGCGCAGCCCTTGGGGAAGCCAGGCGGGAAAGGCGATCTCCCGGCCGCAATAGAAGTTCTGCGCCGGGGTCAGGTTGTCGAATAGCGCGAGATCCTGATAGACGGTTTCGATCCCCGCGCGGCGTGCGGCGGCGGGCGAATGGAGCGAGACAGCCTCGCCGTCGAGGGCGATCTCGCCTTCATCGAGCGCATGGACGCCGCTGATGCATTTCACCAGCGTCGACTTGCCGGCTCCGTTGTCGCCGAGCAGCGCCAGCACTTCGCCGCGATACGCCTCGAGCGTGACATCCCTGAGGGCATGCACGGCGCCGAAGCGTTTTTGCGCATGCCGCACTGCCAGGACGGGCGCGCTCATCGCACCCTCCCGGCTTGCAGGATGCGCACCCGCGATTCCAAGTGATTGCGCAGCACATCGGCTTCGACCGCCACGACGATGATGAGGCCGATGGCGATCATTTGGAAGAAGACGTCGACGCCCAGCAGATTGAGTGCATTGCGGATCACGCCGATCATCACCGCGCCGACGAGCGCATGACCGATATGGCCGCGCCCGCCCAGGAAACTGGCGCCTCCAATGATCACCGCGGCGATCGTGTCGAGCTCCAGCAGGTTGCCGTAGAGCGGCGAGGCGGCTGCGGTCCGGCCGGCCAGCACCACCGCGCCGATCCCGGCGCACAGTCCGGAGATGATGTAGGTGGAGATCAGCACGCCCTTGACCGGGATACCCATCTGCAGGGCCGCCTGGGGCTCGCCGCCGACGGCATAGATCCAGCGGCCCCAGACCATCGCCTTGGCCATCAGCAGCACCAAGCCCGCGACGGCGAACACGACAAAAAACGAGTTCGGAATGCCAAAGGTCGATGCCCCGCCGATGGTCGCGATCGCGTCCGGCATGCCGCGCATGGTAGTGTGGCCGATCGACAGCTCGAGCGCGAGGCCGCGGCAGATGCTGAGGGTGGCAAGCGTGATGATGAAGGCGTGGGGCAGGCGGCCGAAGACGTAGACACAGCCGTTGATGGCGCCGACGGCGGCGCCCGTGAGGATCATCGCCAGCGCGACCAGCGGCGCGGAATCGACCAGCCGGAAGACAAGCCCGCCGATGACCGTCGCCAGAGCGAGGTTTGCGCCGACAGAGAGGTCGATGCCGCGGGTCAGGATAACCAGATGCTGCCCGACCGCGACGATGGCGATCACCGCGGTCTGCGCCAGGATATTGCTGAGATTGCCGGGCTTCAGGAAATTCGGCGTGAGCAGGCTGATGACCGCCGCAAGCACGATCAAAACCAACAGCGGCCCGATGTTGAGGAGCTTGAGCCACAGCGAAACGGCGCCGGTCCCCCCGGCGGCCCGTTCGCCGTTGGCGGAACGGGAGGCAATATCCGGCTGCTCCCTTGTTCCCTCCGCCACGGCCATGTGCACCCTATCCTTGTTGTTCTTTATAGAGAAAAACCAGGAGGCAATCCCTGGTCAAACTGTTTTTTATAGATTAAAAGACAATCAAGAGGAGACGACCGCATGAAAACCGACGCCGTGTTCAAGCGCGCCTTCAACGACTCCCTGGATCTGATTTCCAAGCTCGGCGACAGCGAGGCCGTGCCATCCGAAAACCATCTGAGCGGCAGGCTCGGCGTCAGCCGCACGACAGTACGCAAGGTTCTGTCGACTCTGCAGGCACAGGGGGTCGTGCGCAGAAACGGGCGCTACAGCATCGTCGGTTCTGCCAGTGCCGGGATCCAACGGTTTCCGGAGGCGGAAACTGTTCCCATGGCGGCGCAGGTCGAAAAGCAGTTCATGGAATGGATGCTGCGCGACGACACGCGCCCGGGAACCGCCATCAACGAGCTCGAGCTGGCGCGGCGATTTGGCGTGGCAACCACTGGCATTCGCGAGTTCCTCAACCGCTTTCAGCGCTTCGGGCTGATCGAAAAGCGGCAGAATGCCGGCTGGGTATTCAAGGGCTTTACCGCCAGCTTCGCGATCGAACTCTTCGAAATTCGCGAGATGTTCGAATTGCGGTCAGCGATCGCCTTCGCGGCGCTGCCCGAGAGTTCGCCCCTCTGGCACCGGCTCCAGGCTTTGCGCGCGGAGCATGTCGCGCTCCTGAAGGAGGTGGGAAATCGCTTTCACGATTTTTCCGATCTCGACAGCCGCTTTCACCGCCTCATCAGCTCGGCGGCACCCAATCGATTCATCGAGGATTTCTTCGATATCATCACATTGATCTTCCACTACCACTACCAGTGGAACAAACGGGATGAACGGAAGCGCAACGAGGTCGCGATCCAGGAGCATCTCACCTATATCGATGCGTTGCTCAGCCGCAATGCTGCCATCGTCGAGCTGGCCTGCCGGGCGCATCTGGCCTCGGCGAAAGAAACCTTGATGAACGCATCGTCGGGAAAGATTCCGGCGGCGCAAAGCGGGAAGCGCGCTGAGGGATAGGTGTCTAGGTTTGAATCCGGCTTCTAGCTGTCCAACAGCCCCAGCGACAAGAGATCGCTGCGCAGTTTCTCCGGCGACTGGAAATGCAGCGCCGCCATGCCCGCGGCCTTGGCGCCGGCAACGTTGTGCAGCGCGTCGTCGATGAAGACGGACTCGGCCGCCGCCAGCCCGTTGCGGGACAGCAGCAGTTCAAAGATGCGCCGGTCCGGTTTGATCAGCTTCTCCTCGCCAGAGACCAGGACGTCCCGGAACCATCCCAGGAATTCATAACGTTCCTTGGCAATAGGAAAGGTCTCCGAGGACCAGTTGGTCAGGGCATAGATCGGGATGCCCTTGTCCCTTAATTCGGCCAGCACGTCGAGAGTGCCTTGGATCGGCCCATTCAGCATTTCATCCCAGCGCTCGCGATAAGCCGATATCAGGGGCCGGTGCTGGGGATGCTCAACGCTGAGGACTTCAATTGCATCGGCCCAGGTTCGCCCGCCATCCTGGGCCAGGTTCCAGGCATTGTTGCAGACATGGGTCAGGAAATGCTCCATCGCCGCGTCATCGCCGGCGAACAGCTTGCGGTAGAGATAGCGTGGATTCCAGTCGATCAGCACGCCGCCGAGATCGAAGACAACCGAACGGATCATGGGATGCTCAGGCCGGCCTTTCGCAAACGCGGTCCATCAGGCGCCGCATGAAATTCTCGCACTGCGCCAGTTGATCCAGCGCCACCCACTCGTTGGGCTTATGCGCCTGCTCGATGCTGCCGGGACCGCAGATGATGGCGGGAATGCCGCTCTGCTGATAGAGCCCGGCTTCCGTGCCATAGGCGACCTTGATGGTGGAATTGCTGCCGGAGAGCGACTTCGCCAGCTGCGCCACCGGACTGTCGGGCGAGGTGGAGAGGCCGGGAAAGGCGGAGATCTGCTGCCATTCGAAGCCGCAGCTCTTGTCGATGGCCCGCATCGCCGGCTGCAGCTCCCGCTCGGCGAAGTCTTTCACCTCCGCCAGCATCGCCTCGACATCGAGTTCCGGCAGATAGCGGAACTCGAAATCGAAGTAGCAGTCCTTGGGCACGATGTTGAGGGCCGTGCCGCCATGGACGATGCCCGTATGGACGGTGGTGTGCGCGACATCGAACTCGTTGTCGAACGGTCCCTCGGCGGCGAAACGCCGGCCCATGGCGCGCAGCTTGACGATCACTTCTGCGGCATACTCCACCGCGTTCACCGCGTTCGGCGCCAGGGACGAATGGGCCTCGAGGCCATGCACATGGCAGCGGATGCTCTTCTTGCCTTTGTGGCTGACGGTGACCTTCATGCTGGTGGGCTCGCCGATGATGCAGGCCCAGGGCTTCACCGGCATCTCGCGCAGGACTTCCAGCAGCCGCCGCACGCCGAGGCAGCCCACTTCCTCGTCATAGGAGAGGGCAAGGTTGATCGGCGTCTTCAGGCCGCGGCGCATGAATTCGGGCACGAAGGTCAAGGCGATGGCAACGAAGCTCTTCATGTCGCTGACGCCGCGGCCATAGATCCGGCCGTCTTGCCGCGTCACCTTCCAAGGGTCGGTGTCCCAGGCCTGGCCGTCCACCGGCACCACATCGGTATGGCCCGATAGCGCGATCCCCGGCTGGTCGGCGGGGCCGAGCGTGGCATAGAGATTGGCCTTCTTGCCGCTGGCGTCATGGACCAGGCGGCAGTCGACACCATATTTCGCCAGGTAGGCGCGGACGAATTCGACCAGTTCCAGGTTGGAATTGCGGCTGGTCGTATCGAAAGCGACCAGCTTTTCCACCATTTCAAGGCTTGCGGGGCTGACGGACACGGTGGCAGTTTTCGCCGTTGTTGCAAGGGCGCCCGAAATCGGCGCGGGCGGCTAATATGGCCGACAGCCCCGGTTAATGCCAGGGTGCGGCGGCAAGGACTAATGGCGTGGCGTTGGTAATTCCGGGGGTATTGGCGGCGGAGCATCCGCTGACGGAAGCGGGCGCGGCGAACGCCGCGCCGGTCGTGTTCGATTCGCCCCATAGCGGCACCGACTACCCCGAGGATTTCGCCTATGCCGCCCCCTTCAGCGTGTTGCGGCGGGCGGAGGATGCCTTCGTCGATGAGCTGTTCGCGGCGGCGCCGCTCCATGGCGCGGGCCTGCTGCGGGCCTTGTTTCCGCGCAGCTATGTGGATCCCAACCGGCATGAACATGAGATCGATCCCAAGCTGCTGGCGGAACCCTGGCCGCAGGATCTGCCGCTCAGCCCGCGCGCCGACCGCGGCCTCGGCGTGGTGCGGCGCCTGGTGCGCGCCACCGTGCCCGTCTATGACCGGCCGCTGACGGTGGACGAGATACTCTTGCGCATCGACAGCTATCACCGGCCCTACCACGTGGCCCTGAAGGAAATGCTCGATGCCACATATGCGCATTTTGGTGCCGCCTGGCATGTGAACTGCCACTCCATGAAAGGCGCCTATAAGGGCAAGCAGCGGGCCGATTTTGTCGTCGGCGACCGCGACGGCACGAGCTGCGATGGGGAATTCACAGTGCTGGTCGCCGATACGCTGCGGGACCTCGGCTACCGGGTCGCCGTGAACAGCCCGTTCAAGGGCGCCGAAATCATCATCCGCCACGGCGCCCCGGGGCAGAACCGCCACAGCCTGCAGATCGAAGTGAACCGCGCCCTCTACATGGACGAGGAGCGGATCGAGAAATCGCCCGGCTTCGAGAAGTTGAAACTGGATATCGACAATCTGATCGCCGCCGTGATCGGCTACGCGCAGCAAAATCTGCCGGCTGCACGCAGTGCCAGCGCGCGCCACTAGCTGCGTGCGTTACACCGCGAACTGCTCGGTCAGGATGCGCTCTTCCAGATTATGCTCGGGGTCGAACAGCAGGTTCAGCGTGATGTTGCGGTCCTCGCGCACGCTGACCTGAACCACGTCGCGCACTTCCGTGAAATCGGCGACGGCGCTGACCGGCCGCTTGTCGATCTCCCTGATATCGAACACCACCTCCGCGCCATGGGGCAGGATGGCGCCGCGCCAGCGCCGCGGGCGGAAAGGCGCTGATCGGCGTCAACGCCAGCACGTCCGAACCCAGCGGCAGGATCGGGCCGTGGGCGGAAAGGTTATAGGCGGTGCTGCCCGCGGGAGTCGCCACCATGGCACCGTCGCAGATCAGCTCCTTCAGCCGCGTCCTGCCGTCGATGCGGATGCCGAGCTTCGCCGCCTGGCGCGTCTGGCGCAGCAGGGAGACCTCGTTGATCGCATGGGCCTTGAAGGTGCGGCGCTTGACGGTCCGCGCGACCATCAGCAGGGGATAGAGACGGACGTTCTGCGCCGCCACGATGCGCGCCGGCAGCCCGGCCTCGGCATAGCGGTTCATCATGAAGCCGACGGTGCCGCAATTCATGCCGAAGATCGGCATGCCGCGGCTGAGGAAGCGGTGCAGCGTCTCCAGCATGAAGCCGTCGCCGCCCAGCGCCACCACTACCTTCGCGCGCCGCGGGTCGCAGGCGCCGTAGCGCTTCTCCAGGCGCAACCGCGCACGCTGCGCCACCGGGGAGTCGGCGGCCAGGAAGCAGATCCGGGGCTCGGCTTTCGAACGGCGGTCGGGCAAGGGCGGTTACTTTCCGGAAGTCGTTGGGGCGGGTGGCCCGGGCTTGCGGCGAGTATAGCGGCCCGCAATCCGCTGGCCAGCCCGGCGGTTTTCCGCCGGGGTCGCCCATGTTAATTGATCGCCAGCGGTAAGCAGTTGGCGGGGGTGGCAGAGATGATGCGGGCAGCGATTCTTCTGATGTTTGCGGTGGCCTTCTGCGGGGGTGCCAGGGCGGACGAGGTCTCCGGCGATCGCCATGCCGGCTACTACTATCCGGTGCCGGAATCGAGCGAGACCTACACGGCCAGGGTCAACCGGCTGGTGGATAGCGACCGTAACCGGCGCATCGGCTTCGTGACCGCGCTCACCAGCGAGCTGCTGAACCAGAAATACGCGCCGACCTATGCGATCTTTGCCAAGGGCGACGATGCGGAGAAACTGATCATCATCGGCCTGATGGACGGCCAGCTCGACACCATCTACCGGGCGCGGGCGCTGTTCGCGACATTGACGGCTGTGGCGCGCCTGTCGCCAATTTTCCAGGAGACCCCGGATTCAGACCGCATGACATTCTTCGATCTGCTCAAGCTGCTGGGGTTCGAGCAGGTGACGATCAGCGACGGCGTCGGCTTCGCGCACCAGGTGTTCATCGAGTAGCTGCCGCTGCGTCCTCTGGCCGGTCGATGCCGCCGCCGGAGCCTTCGACCGCCACCGCCTTGATCAACGCGTAGACCGGCTTGCCGGCTGCGAGATCCAGATCGTGGCGCGAGCGCGCCGTGATCCCGGCCCAGATCGACGCTGGCACATCTCCCGGTGTCGTGAGCCGCAGCAGGCATTGTTCCCGCCGGTCATGAATCTCGGCGATGGTCACCGGCAGCACGTTCAGGATGCTGATGCCCGTGGGCGCCTGCAGGGCAACGGCGACGTCGCGGGCGCGGATGCGCACGCGGACTGGGGCGCCCGGCGGCAGCGCCATCCGCCGCACTTGCAATTCGGCGCCGGGCAGGCTGAGCCGCGTGAGTCCGAAGTGATCGTCATGGCCGGCGATATGGCCGGCGATCAGCGCCTCGGCCTCCGGATGGTCCATGATGTCAGCCATGTCGAGGCGGCCCACCAGTTCCTCGACGCTGCCGGTGAACGCCGCCGCGCCTTCCGACATTAGGATTACCCGGTCACCGAGGCGGACGATCTCGCCGAGATCGTGGGTGACATAGACGATGGGGATGCCGAAGCTGTCCCGCAGCTTCTCGATGAAGGGGATGATCTCGTTCTTGCGCGCGGCATCCAGCGAGGCCAGCGGCTCGTCCATCAGCAGCAATTTCGGGCTGGCCAAGAGCGCCCGGCCGATGGCGACCCGCTGCTTCTCGCCGCCGGAGAGATCGCGGGGGCGGCGCTCCAGCAGCGGCGCGATATCCAGCAGCGCGACGACTTCGTCAAAGCTGACGCGCCGTTCCTCCGCCGCGATGCGGCGGTGGCCGAACAGCAGATTGCCGCGCACGCTGAGATGGGGGAACAGCCGGCCTTCCTGGAACACATAGCCAAGTCGCCGATGCTCCGGCGGTACCCACAGGCCGGTGGCGCTGTCGAACAGCACGCTGTCGCCGACCTTCACATAGCCGCTGTCCGGCTTCAGCAGGCCCGCCAGAAGGCTGACCACGGAACTCTTGCCGGCGCCCGAACGGCCGAACAGCGCGGTTACGCCGGCGCTGGGCACGCTGACATCCAGCTTCAGATGGAAGTCGCCAAGGCGATGATCGGCGCGCAGCGTCAGCATGGCCTAGTTTCCGAGCCGCGTCCGCAGCCGCCGGGCCAGCCATTCCGACGCAATCAGCGCGATCAGCGACAGGATCACGGCGATGATGCAGAGCCGCAGCGCCGCCGCATCGCCGTCGGGAGTTTGGGTCAAGGTGTAGATCGCCACCGGAATCGTGCGCGTCTGGCCGGGAATGTTGGAGACGAAGGTGATAGTGGCGCCGAATTCGCCGAGGCTGCGGGCGAAGGCCAGCACCAGCCCGGTGAGGATGCCCGGCGCCATCAGCGGCAGGGTCACGCTGCGGAAGGTGTCGAAACGCCCGGCGCCGAGGGTCCGTGCCGCCTGTTCCAGCCGCCGGTCGACCGATTCGAGGGAGAGCCGCATGGCCCGCACCATCAGCGGGAAGCCCATGACCGCGGCGGCGAGAGCGGCGCCCTGCCAGGTAAAGATGACGGTGATGCCCAGCGTGTCGTACAGCCAGCCGCCGATGGGGCCGCGGCGGCCCATCAGCAGCAACAGCATGTATCCGACAACGACCGGCGGGATCACCAGCGGCAGATGCACCAGCCCGTCGACCAGGCTCTTGCCGGGGAAGTTTGTGCGGGCGAGGAGAAAAGCGGCGGCGACACCGAACGGCAGGCTGCAGGTGACGCTCCAGAGCGCCACCCGCAGGCTGAGTCGGATCGCTTCGGTTTCGAGATCAGTTAGTGGCAGCACCGGGACCCAGGATCGTGAACCCGTACTTCTCGAACACGGCGCGCGCCTCGTCCCCGGTCAGATAGCTGTAGAAGGCCTTGGCGGCATCGTCGTTATGTTCGGCAACGATGGCGATGGGATACACGATCGGCGGGTGGCTGTCCTGTGGAAACTCGCCGGCGATCTTCACCTTGTCGGACACCAGCGCGTCAGTGCGGTACACGACGCCGGCCGCGGCCTCGCCGCGCTCGACCAGCGCCAGGGCGGCGCGAACGTCCTTGGTCCGCGCGACCTTGGGTTCGACGGCGGCCCACAGGCCGAGCTTTTCCAGCGCCGCCTTGCCGTAGCGTCCGGCCGGCACGCTATCGGGGTCGCCCATCGCCAGCTTGCTGTCGCCGATCAGTGCAGCGAGATCCACATTGCCGGCCTTGAAGTCGGCGGTGAGGCCGCTGTCGGCCGGCGCGATCAGCGTCAGCGTGTTGCTCAGGAGATCGCGGCGGCTTTCGGGATCGATCAGGTTCTTCTCCTGCACATAGTCCATCCACTTCTTGTCGGCGGAGATGAAGATCGCCGCAGGGGCGCCGTTCTCGATCTGCTTCGCCAGATCAGCACTTGAGGCGAAAGAGTAGACGACCTTGCCCTTGCCGGCGGCTTCATAGGCCTTGCCGATATCCTCGGCGGCATTCTTCAGGCTGGCGGCGGCAAAGATCGTGAGATCGTCGGCGGCGGCAGGCGTCGCGATCAGGGCAACGGCAAACAGCCCGCCCAGCAGCGAAGTCATGATTCTTGTCAGGCAGGTTTTCATCTCCGCATCTCCTCCAGGGAACTCGTTATATTTGACTGACTATAGCGGATCGCGGCTTTCTGTCCAGGCAAGCCAACGCGAGATTTCTGTGGGCGATGACCGGAGTGGTCAGCCGGCCTTGCGCTTCATGGCCGACTGCAGGGCCTTGAGATGGGCGGCGGCCGCCTTGGCGGCGTGGCCCTCGATGGCGCGGAAATGTTCGATCACCGACTGGCCAAGCGGCGTCAGGGCGGCGCCGCCGCCATGCTGGCCGCCCATCTGGGTGGTGATCACCGGCTTGCCGAAGCAGCTGTTCAATTCGTCCACCAGGTCCCAGGCGCGGCGATAGGACATGCCCATGGCGCGGCCGGCGGCGGCGATGGAACCATGCTCGGCGATCAGTTCCAGCAGTCGCGCCTTGCCGGGGCCGAGCGCGCCGCGCTCGCCGAACTCCACCCGAAGATTGAGTGTCGCCATGCCCCCGCCCGCCGGGTCAGCCGCCGGTCACGCTCATATGGCGCGGCACCGCGGCGCCGGTGTGGCGGCGGTCGATGATGAAGTCGTGGCCCTTGGGCTTGCGGCCGATGGCCTCCTGGATCGCGGCCTCCAGCAGTTCGTCGCCTTCGCTGGCGCGGAACGGGCGTGCGCAGATCGGCGTCGTCATTCTGGCCGAGGCACATATAGAGCATGCCCGTGCAAGTGAGACGCACGCGGTTGCAGCTTTCGCAGAAATTGTGGGTCAGCGGCGTGATGAAGCCGACGCCGCCCGCCGGTCTCGCGCACCCGCACATAGCGCGCCGGGCCGCCGGTGCGGTAGTCGATCTCGTCCAGCGTCCATTTCCTGGCGAGATTGGCGCGCACAACGGACAGCGGCAGATACTGATCGAGCCGCGCGCCTTCGCCCACTTCGCCCATGGGCATGACCTCGATGAAGGTCAGGTCATGGCCTTCGCGGCCGCACCACTCGATCATGGAGTCGAACTCGCCGTCATTCACGCCCTTGAGCGCGACGGCATTGATCTTCACATGAAGGCCGGCGGCCTTCGCCGCGGCGATGCCGTCCATCACCTTGTCGAGCTTGCCCCACCGGGTGATCTCCGTGAACTTCGCGGGCTCCAGCGTGTCGACGGAGACATTGACCCGCTTCACGCCGCAATCCACCAGCTCGCCGGCATATTTGGCGAGTTGGCTGCCGTTGGTGGTCAGGGTCAGCTCGTCCAGCGCGCCGGATTTCAGGTGCCGCGACAGGTTGCGGATCAGGCTCATCACGTTCTTGCGCACCAGCGGCTCGCCGCCGGTCAGCCGCAGCTTGCGCACGCCCAGGCGCACGAAGGCACTGCAGACCCGGTCCATCTCCTCCAGGGTCAGCAACTCAGCCTTCGGCAGGAAGGTCATGTTCTCGGACATGCAGTAGACGCAGCGGAAATCGCAGCGGTCGGTCACCGAGACCCGCAGGTAAGTGATTGAACGGCCAAAGGGATCGATCATCGTTAAGTGAACCGCGCTGACGGGGGCGTTGTGTCTGTATGAATATAGCCCCTTCCGCCAGGATTTCCACCTGCCTTCTGCGCCCGATCCAGCAAGGCCCGTACCGCCAAAGCTACGATAGAACGCCGGTTATGGTCAGAAACTCGATCAAACCGAAGGCAGTGATGCCGATTGCCACCGCCATCGGCAGCAAGAGCACCATGATTGCCGCCTCGCGGGCGTCCATCGGGCCACTGGCGGTATCGAATTCGCCATGGGCCCAGTCGCCGAACTTCGGTGACGGCGGCGCGTTCGACTTGCGCCCCAACCTCAGAAGCACCCAGGGCACCACGACAAAGGCACCGACGAGGAAGGTAACGACGCCGTGGAGCAGGAGCGCGTAGTAACTGTGGTCGAATAGTATCCAAACTGCTGCGACCGACCAGACGATCAGGCCAAGTGCAATGCGCGGGACCAGGGGATGCAAATTGAGCCATAGCCGCCTGGTAGCACGCGGATTTTCGCGATCTTGCATATCGCCTCCTTGCCGGAGGATCCGGGTTTTGGGTCATCCAATTCGCTACGGATATTGGACGTGGGGCGGCGAATCTCTGCTTACAGCGGACATTCTGTCGCACGGCGAACGGCCGCGCCGATAGCGAGCGGCCGCTATCCCAGCAGGAGGCTGTCGTCTGTCAGCTGCTGTCCCCGATGCTTGGCGAAAAGGGCGAGCAGGTCGGGCACGTCCAGACCTTTGCGCTCCGGCCCGGCCACATCGAACACCACGCGGCCCTCATGGAGCATCAGACGTTCGGTCGCCATGGTCCAGTGCCTGGCGCATGGAATGGGTCACCATCAGCGTGGTCAGCTTCTGCTCGGCGACGATGCTGCGGGTGAGGTCCAGGACGAACTCCGCCGTGCGCGGGTCGAGCGCGGCAGTGTGCTCGTCCAGCAGCAGGATGCGCATGGGCCGCAGCGTCGCCATCAGCAGGCTCACCGCCTGGCGCTGGCCGCCGGACAGCAGGCCCATGCGGTCGCCGAGGCGGCTTTCGAGGCCGAGACCGAGACGCGAGAGACGCGCGCGATAATCGCCGCGCCGCCGCCGGTCGATGGCGAGGCCCAGGCCGCGACGCCGCCCGCGGCCGTCGGCGATGGCCAGATTCTCTTCGATGGTCAGCTCCTCGCAGCTCCCGGCTTTCGGGTCCTGGAATACCCGCGCCATCAGGCCGGCGCGGCGGGTGGCCGGCCAGCGGGTGACGTCGATGTTGTCGATGTCGATGCGGCCGGTACTGGCGGTGACATCGCCGGCCAGGGCGTTGAGCAGCGAGGATTTGCCGGCGCCGTTGGAGCCGATGACAGTAACGAACTGCCCGGCGGGAATGTCGACACCGATACCGTTCAACGCCCGCGCCTCCATCGGCGTGCCCGGATTGAAAGTGACGGCGAGGTCCTGCACGCGGATCATCGGCGCAGCCCCGCCGGCTCATCATGCCTTCAGCGGATTGCGCGCGCCCGGCAGGATCAGCGCGATCGCCACCAGCACCGCGGTGACGAGATTGAGATCGGAGGAGGTGATGCCGAGGAATTGCGAATTCAGCGCGAAGGCGACGGCCATCCGATAGATCAGCGAGCCGATGACGCAGCCGATGGCCCAGACGACGATCGAACGTGTGCCGCAGATCGCCTCACCGAGGATGACAGCGGCGAGGCCGACGACGATGACGCCGGTGCCCATGGTCACGTCGGCATAGCCGTTCATCTGCGCGAACAGCGCACCGGCCAGCGCCACGAGACTATTGCTGAGGGCCATGCCGACATAGGTCGCCTGCCGCGTATCCACGCCCATGGCGCGGGCCATGCGCGGATTGGCGCCGGTGGCGCGCATCGCCAGACCGTAATCCGAGGCGAGGAAGCGGATGACCAGGAGCAGCGCGATGCCGACGATGACGACGGCGATCAGCGGCTTCAGCTGTGGGTTGGTCAGGCCGATGAAGGCGAATTGCTTGATGATCGTCGGGTCGCCGATGACAGCGACGTTGGGCTTGCCCATGATCCGCAGGTTGATCGAATAGAGCGCGATCATCGTCAGGATGCTGGCGAGCAGATGCAGGATCTTGAATCGCAGATTGAGCAGCGCGGTGACCAAGCCGGCGCATGAGCCGGCGATCATCGCCGCCAGCGTGGCGAGCCAGGGATTGACGCCATTGACGATCAGCGTGGCGCAGACCGCGGCTCCCAGGGGAAAGCTGCCGTCGACGGTGAGATCGGGGAAGTTCAGTACGCGGAAGGACAGGAACACGCCCAGCCCCACCAGCCCGAACACCAGGCCGATCTCGATGGCGCCGAGGAATTGGATCAGGGACATGAGAAGGGACTGTAGCCGTTGTCAAAATCCCCTCTCCCCACCGGGGGAGAGGGGCAGGGGTGAGGGGGCTGGCGCCGATCGGCGCCGATGATTGTGTCGTCAGCAATTGTGGCCAGCGGCCACATGACATGAGCCATCTGCAGGCCTCAGTTTTGATCGCTATGGAAGGTGTCCGGACGCCCGCGCGCGAAACCCCTCACCCTGCCCCCTCTCCCCCAAGGGGAGAGGGGAGTATTAGTGAAGCAGCCTACTTCACCACTTCCTTAGCGCGGCCGACGAGATCGCTCGACAGCTCGACGCCCATCTGCGCGGCGGCACCCGGATTGACGAAGAGCTCGGTGATCTCGACGCCCTGCACGGCGATGTCGCCGGGCTTCTCGCCCTTCAGCACCCGCGCCACGATCTGGCCGGTCTGGCGGCCGATATCGTAGTAGTTGAAGCCGACGGCAGCGATGGCGCCGCGCTTCACCGAGTTGGTATCGCCGGCGAACACCGGCAGCTTGTTGTCGGTGCCCACCTGGATGACGGCTTCGAGCGCCGATACGATGGTGTTG
>CAWKOG010000008.1:0-637390 GCA_963851215.1 uncultured Alphaproteobacteria bacterium | reverse complement strand
GGAGGGTTTTAGCTGCCGCTCAGCACCTGCGCATACTTCTCCCGATCTATATTCCCGCCCGACAGAACCAGCGCCACGCGCTTGCCCGCCATCTTGTCGCGTTCCATCAGCAGCGCTGCCAGCGGTGCTGCGCCGGCGCCTTCCGTGACATTATGCGTGTCCGTGAAGTAATGCCGCATCGCCGCCTTGATCTCGTCCTCGCTGACGGTGATCACGCGCTCGGCATGAGCGAAAATGATGGCAAGCGCGGATTCATCCGGCACGCGGCAGGCCATTCCGTCGGCGATGGTGTCGGCGCTGTTGGTCGAGACCGGCGCGCGCTTCGCGTAGGACAGCGCATAGGCGGCGGCGTTCTCGGCGACCACGCCGACGACCCTGGTCTTGAGCCCCAGCGCATTGCGCGCGGCGATCGTGCCGCAGATGCCGGAACCGAGGCCGATGGGCACGTAGACTGTATCGAGATCCGGCAATGCATTGAATAGTTCGAGCCCGTAGCTGGCCACGCCCAGCACCAGCCAGGGATGAAACGACGGCAGCCGGTGCAGCCTCCGCTCCCGCGCCAGAGCGGCGGCATGCTCGTAGGCGGCTTGGAAGTCATGGCCATGCTCGATCAGCTCGCCCCCGAGGGCGCGCATGGCGGCGTTCTTCTCCACGCTGTTGCCATGGGGCGCGACGATGACCGGATGCAGGCCGGCGCGCCGGGCCGCCAGAGCGATGCTCTGGCCGTGATTGCCCCGCGTCGCCGCCACCACGCCCGTGACGCCCGGCTCGGCACGCTTCAAGGCGTCCATGTAGGTGATCCCGCCGCGCACCTTGAACGCGCCGATGGGCGTGTGGTTCTCATGCTTCACCCAGACATCGGCGCCCGTGCGCTCGCAAAGCAGCGGCCAGCGATATTGCGGCGTCGGCGGCATCGCCGAATGCACGAGGGCGGCCGCCTGCTCAAGCGCTGCCAGGGACGGCAAAGCCGCGTCCGTCGAAATCTGTTCTCCGTCCCTCATGCGTCCTCTTGAAATACTTCTTCGCGCTTCCGCCTGATGGCCGGGCTGAGGACGATGATCAGGGCGATCAGCGCGAGCACCAGCATCGTCGCGCTGATCGGCCGCTCGATGAACACCATGGGATCGCCGCGGGACAGGATCATCGCGCGGCGCAGATATTCCTCGAACAGGTCGCCGAGGATGAAGCCCATCAGCAGCGGCGCCGGCTCGCAATCCAGCTTGACCAGGACATAGCCGAGCAGGCCGAACAGCGCCATCAGATAGACGTCGAACTCCACATTGCGCACGCTGTAGACGCCGATGCAGCAGAACACCAGGATCGCCGGATAGAGCAGGTGATAAGGCACCCGCAGCAGCCGCACCCACAACCCGATCATCGGCAGATTGAGGATCACCAGCATCAGATTGCCGACCCACATCGACACGATGATGCCCCAGAACAAATCCGGCCGCTCGGTCATGACCGACGGCCCTGGCACGATGCCCTGGATGATCATGGCGCCGAACATCAGCGCCATGACGGGATTGGGCGGGATGCCCAGGGTCAGCATGGGGATGAAGGAGGTCTGCGCGCCCGCATTATTGGCGGCCTCCGGCGCGGCCACGCCCTCGATAGCGCCCTTGCCGAAGCGGTTCTGATCCCGCGACAGCTTCTTCTCCAGGGAGTAGGCGGTGAATGACGACAGGATCGCGCCGCCGCCGGGCAGGATGCCGAGCGCCGAACCCAGCAGAGTGCCGCGGCAAATGGGAGCAGCGATGCGCCGCAGATCCTCCCGCGTCGGCATCAGGCCGGAGACGTTCTTCACCATCGGCTCGCGGGTCTTCTCATGCTCCAGGTTGTGCAGGATCTCGGAGATGCCGAACATGCCCATGGCCACGGCGACCAGGCCGATCTCCTCGCTGAGCTCGGGAATGCCGAAAGTGAAGCGCAGCTCGCCGGAGTTAACGTCGGCGCCGACCATGCTGAGCAGCAGGCCGAGCACGATCATGCCGAAGGCCTTCAGCAGCGAGCCATGGGCCAGCGCCACCGACGCCACCAAGCCCAGCAGGATCAGCGAACAATAATCCGCCGGTCCGAATTTCAGGGCGACCCGCGCCAGGATCGGCCCGAGGATGGCCACGACGCAGGTGGCGAAGGTGCCGGCGACGAACGAGCCGATGGCCGCGGTCGCCAGCGCGGCGCCGGCCCGGCCCTGGCGCGCCATCTGGTAGCCGTCGATGGCCGTGACCACGGAGGATGTCTCACCCGGCAGATTGATCAGGATCGCCGTGGTCGAGCCGCCATACTGCGCGCCGTAGTAGATGCCGGCGAGCATGATCAGCGCCGAGAGCGGCGGCAGGGTGAAGGTCATCGGCAGCAGCATGGCGATGGTCGCCGCCGGCCCCAGCCCCGGCAGTACGCCAACCAGCGTTCCCAGCAGCACGCCGGCAAAGCAGTACATCACGTTGTTCAGCGTGATGGCGGCCTCGAACCCCAGGGCGAGATTGGCGAGGAGATCCATGGCCGCCGGGCTCAGCCGAACCAGCGGCCGATGGCGGGGATCGGCAGGCCGAGGCCCATCACGAACACCAGGAGGGCGAAAGCCGTAAGCCCAACCGACAGGGCGACGGCAATCGGCCAGCTAAACCGGCTGCTGGCATAGGCGCTGACAATCACCAGGATGAGCAGGGCGGCCGCCAGCCCCGCGCCGCGCAGAATGATGCCGAACAGCACGATTGGCGCCAGCACCAGCAGGATCGCCTTCAGCGCCAGCCCCTGGACCGGCGGGCCATCGATGACGAAGGCGCGAACGGTCGTCGCCAGGCCGAGGATCACCAGCAGAACGGCGAGGATCGTGGGGAAATAGCCCGGCCCCATGCGGATCGTGGTGCCGAACTCATAGTTCCGGGCCAGGATGCCGAAGCCCAATCCGGCGGCGGTAAAGATAAGCCCGGCCCAGAAATCCTTCGGATGCCGGATGGCGAGACGCATCGGGCACTTCCCTCTGTCAGAAGACGTTCACAGGATCGCACTCCCGCGGCGCTTTGCAAGCGCCGCGGGATGGGATCGCTTTCTCAGAGCGGCCGGCCTAGGCCGCCTAGTCGGCGTATTCGCCGGCCGCCGTGATGATCGGCGCCCACTTGTCGATCTCGGCCTTCAGGTGGGTGCGCAGGCCCTCGGGCGTGGCGCGGTCAATGGCGACCGGGTCGGTGCCCAGTTCCGCGAACCGCGCGACAACAGTCGGGTCCTTGATCGCCGTTTGCAGCGCCTCGGCCAGCTTATCGATGACAGGCTGCGGCGTGCCCTTCGGCGCGTAGAGGCCATGCCAGACCGAGATCTCGAAGCCGGGCAGGCCGGCCTCATCCATCGTCGGCACGTCGGCCAGCGACGCCACCCGGGTCTTCGTGGTTACGCCATAGGCCTTGATCTCGCCGGCCTTGATCTGGCTGCTGGTGTTGGTGGTCTGGTCGCACAGGAAATCCACCTGGCCGCCCAGCAGGTCATTCATCGCCGGCCCCGTGCCCTTGTACGGGACAGTCGTCACCTGGGTCTGAATTGCCGACATGAACAGCATGCCGCAGAGGTGCGACGCGGCGCCGATGCCCGCGTTGGCATAGGTCACCGTATCCTTGTTCGCCTTCACATAGTCGATCAGTTCGGCCAGGCTGGCGGCCGGGAAGTCCTTCTTGCCCACCAGGGTCATCGGCACTTCCGTCACCAGGCCGATAGGCTCAAAATCCTCGATCGAGTTATAGGGCAGGTTCCGGTACAGCGTCATGGTGGTGGCCATGCCGATATGGTGCAGCAGCAGGGTGTAGCCATCGGCCTCCGCCTTGGCGACGCGGTCGGCGCCGAGCGTGCCGCCGGCCCCGGCGACATTCTCGACGATGACCTGTTGCCCCAGCACCGGGCTCATCGCCTGCGCCACCAGGCGCGTGACCGTGTCGGTGGGCCCGCCGGCCGCGAAGGGAACCACGATCGTGACGACCTTGGAGGGGTAGTCCTGGGCCTGGGCGCCGGGCCCGGCCAGCAGCATGGAAAGCGCAAGTGCCGCGCAGAATTGTATCATCATAGCAAACCTCCCTGACCACTTGTTGTTATGTACTGACACTACCGCCGCTGCGCTGAAAATCTCAAGAATGAGTGCGCTGCAACAAACCCACCCATTAGTCGGTATGGAGATGCGTTTAGCCGATACAGGATAGCGGCATTCCGGGTGCCGGATTAGGCCGGGTGACGATGGCCGGTTCTGGTGATAGGTATCGGGCATGCCGATTCTCCAATCCAATATCGATGTCAGGGGCGAGGACTTTCAGCGCAATGAAGCGGCGCTGAGCGCGCAGGTCGCCGACCTCCGGGCCAGGATTTCCGACATCGCCCAGGGTGGCGACGCAGGCGCCCGGGAAAAGCACACGGCCCGCGGCAAGCTGCTGCCCCGGGCACGGGTCGAGGCCCTGCTGGATCCGGGCTCGCCATTCCTGGAGTTTTCCCAACTCGCCGCGCACAAGGTCTACAAGGACAACATTCCGGCCGCTGGCCTGATCACCGGCATCGGCCGGGTCAGCGGGCGGGAATGCGTGATCCTGGCCAATGACGCCACGGTGAAGGGCGGCACCTACTATCCGCTGACGGTTAAGAAACATCTGCGCGCCCAGGACATCGCGCGCGAGAACCGGCTGCCCTGCATCTATCTCGTGGATTCCGGCGGCGCCAATCTGCCGAACCAGGACGAGGTCTTCCCCGACCGGGATCATTTCGGCCGCATCTTCTACAACCAGGCGACCATGTCGTCGGAGGCCATCCCGCAGATCGCCGTGGTCATGGGCTCCTGCACCGCCGGGGGCGCCTATGTGCCGGCGATGTCCGACGAGAGCATCATTGTCCGCAATCAGGGCACCATCTTTCTGGCCGGCCCGCCGCTGGTGCGCGCCGCGACAGGCGAAGTGGTGACGGCGGAGGAGCTGGGCGGCGCGGAGGTGCACAGCAAGGTCTCCGGCGTCACCGATCATCTGGCCGACAACGATCTGCACGCCCTGGCCATCGCGCGCCGCATCGTCGGCCACCTGACGACCGTCAAGCAACCCGCACTGCGCACGGCGGCGCCGGCGGAGCCGCTCTACGATCCCCGGGAGCTCTACGGCATCATTCCCGCCGACACGCGCAAGCCCTATGACGTGCGGGAAGTCATCGCCCGGGTCGTCGACGGCAGCGAGTTCGACGAGTTCAAACAGCTCTACGGCGCAACGCTGGTCTGTGGCTTCGCGCATCTCCACGGCTATCCCGTGGGCATCATCGCCAACAACGGCATCCTGTTCTCGGAGTCGGCGCTGAAGGGCGCGCATTTCATTCAGATCTGCGCCCAGCGCGGCCTGCCGCTGATCTTCCTGCAGAACATTACCGGCTTCATGGTCGGGAAGAAGTACGAGGCCGGCGGCATCGCCAAGGACGGCGCCAAGATGGTGACGGCGGTCTCCTGCGCGCGGGTGCCCAAGATCACCATGCTGATCGGCGGCAGTTTCGGCGCCGGCAATTACGGCATGTGCGGCCGCGCCTTCGGCCCGCGCTTCCTCTGGATGTGGCCGAACTCGCGCATCTCCGTCATGGGCGGCGAGCAGGCCGCCAATGTGCTGGCGCAGGTGAAGCGCGACGGCCTATCGGCGAAAAAACAGGCCTGGAGCGCGGAGGAGGAGGAGGCCTTCAAGGCGCCGATCCGCAACCAATATGAGACTCAGGGCCATCCCTACTATGCCAGCGCGCGGCTGTGGGACGACGGGGTGATCGACCCCGCTGAATCCCGGCGCGTGCTGGGCCTGTCACTGTCAGCAGCGCTAAATGCGCCGGTCGAGACCACCGATTTTGGAATCTTCAGGATGTAATCGATGTCTGCAATCACGCTAAAAATCGACGAGCGGCAGATCGCCACGCTCACCCTCAACCGGCCGGTCATCCACAATGCCTTCGACGACGCGCTGATCCGCGAGATCACCGCCACGTTGCGGGATCTCGAGACGAAGGATCTGCGCGTTCTCGTGCTGGCCTCCACGGGCTCCAGCTTCTCGGCCGGCGCCGACCTGCAATGGATGAAGCGGATGTCCAGCGCCTCGACCGATGCCAATCAGCGCGACGCCGAGGAACTCAGCGGCATGCTGCGGCGGCTGCAGCTCTTTCCGCGGCCGACCATCGCGGTGGTGCAGGGCGCGGCCTATGGCGGCGGCGTCGGTCTGATCGCCGCCTGCGATATCGCCATCGCCTCGGAGCTGGCGACGTTCAGCCTCAGCGAGGTAAAGCTGGGCCTGATCCCTTCGGTGATCGGCCCCTATGTCATGGCCGCCATCGGCGAGCGGCAGGCGCGGCGTTACTTCCTGTCGGCGGAAAAATTCAGCGCGGCCGAAGCGCTGCGCATCGGTCTGGTCCATGAGGTCGTGGTACCTGACAGCATGGCACGCACACTCGAGAAAATTACCGACTCCATTCTCCTGGGTGGACCCAAGGCACAAATTGCCGCCAAGCGCCTGATCAACGACATCGCCGGCAAGCCGATCGTTCCGGACATGCTGGACGAAACCGCGCGCCGCATCGCCGCGATCCGCTCCAGCGCGGAAGGCAGGGAGGGCGTGGCCGCCTTCCTCGAAAAGCGCAAGCCGAACTGGATCTGAGGGCCGGACAAAACCCGTGGCCGCATTCTGGAAAATCCTGATCGCCAATCGCGGCGAGATCGCCTGCCGGATTATCCGCACGGCGCGGGAGATGGGCATCCGCACCGTGGCTGTCTACTCCGATGCGGACCGTGATGCGCTGCATGTGCAGTCGGCGGATGAGGCGGTGCGGCTTGGCCCGGCGCCGGCCGCGGAGAGCTACCTCAACATCGACGCGATCATGAACGCCGCCCACCGCACGGGTATCGATGCGATCCATCCCGGCTATGGCTTCCTGTCGCAGAACGCCGCCTTCGCCGTCGCCTGCAGCGAGAACGGCGTCACCTTCGTCGGCCCGCCGCCCAGCGCCATCCGCACCATGGGCTCCAAGAGCGCGGCAAAGGCCACCATGGACAAGGCAAAGGTGCCGATTCTGCCGGGTTATCACGGCGATGCTCAGGATGAGAAGACCCTGCGCCAGGCGGCCGACAAGATCGGCTATCCCGTGCTGATCAAGGCCTCGGCGGGCGGCGGCGGCAAGGGCATGCGCCGGGTCGACAGCGCGGCCGAATTCACGGATGCGCTGGCGGGCGCAAAGCGGGAATCCAAGGGCGCCTTCGGCGACGAGCATATGCTGGTGGAGAAGTTCCTTCAGCGGCCGCGCCATGTGGAGGTGCAAGTTATCGCGGATACCAAGGGCAATGCGATCCATCTCTTCGAGCGAGACTGCTCGGTGCAGCGCCGCCATCAGAAGATCATCGAGGAGGCGCCGGCGCCCGGCCTGACGGCCGAGCAGCGGCGCAAGCTCGGCGCGGCCGGCGTGGCAGCGGCGCAGGCTGTCGGCTATGTGAGCGCCGGCACGGTGGAGTTCCTGCTGGATTCCGACGGCCAGTTCTATTTCATGGAGATGAACACCCGCCTGCAGGTCGAGCATCCGGTGACGGAGATGATCACTGGCCTCGATATCGTGGCGTGGCAGTTGCTGATCGCCGCCGGCGAAACTCTGCCGCTGACCCAGGACCAAGTGAAGATGAACGGCCATGCCTTCGAGGCGCGGCTCTATGCCGAGGATCCGGCGCGCGGATTCCTGCCGGCGACCGGGCGGGTCAGTCATCTGCGCTGGCCAGATGCATCGGAGCATATCCGCGTCGATACCGGCATCCGCGAGGGCGACGAGATCGGCCTAAACTACGATCCGCTGCTGGCCAAGATCATCACCTGGGGCGAGGACCGGCCGTCCGCGCTGGCCCGGCTCCAAGGCGCGCTGGCCGGCACGCAGCTCCTCGGTCTTGCGCAACAATCTCGAGTTCCTGAAATCCGTGCTCGGCCATGGCGCGTTCCAGGCCGGCGAAGTCTCGACCGACTTCATCGAACTCCACAAAGACGACGTCTTCGCCCCGTTGCCGGCGCCCCACATGGACGCCTGGGCTTTCGCCGGCCTGGCGATCCTGCTGGATCGCCGTGATGCGGCGGCCGCGCGGGCGCGAGATCTCCGGCGATCCCTGGTCGCCCTGGAACAGCACCGATGGTTGGCGATTGAACATGAAGGGCTGCGAGGAGATCCAGCTCCGCTATGGCGGCGAGGTTCTTCGCCTCGGCGTCACCTACAGCAGCGGCGACTACCGCTTCGACCTGCCCCAGGGTCCCAAGACCGTCAGCGGCGGACGGTTGGCCGATGGTGGCGTGCGCCTGATCATCGACGGCCGCCAGGCCACGGCGCGCGTGATCCGCAATGGCGGCACGCTGCTGGTGGCCACGGCCGATGGCAGCTTCGAGTTCGAGCTGGTGGATCCGGTTGCGGCGGCGGACCGCGTCGACGGCCATGTGGGCGGCCTGTCGGCGCCGATGCCCGGCAAGATCATCAAGATCGGCGCCAAGGCCGGCGAGAAGGTGCGGCGCGGCGCCGTCCTGGTCATCTTGGAAGCCATGAAGATGGAGCACAGTATTACAGCACCCGCCGATGGCGTGGTGGAAGCCGTGCATTTCCGCGTCGGCGACCTGGTGAAGGAGGGGGCGGCGCTGCTGTCCTTCGCCGAGGAGGGCGCGTGAGCCGCTATCCGGCCCGCGTGCGCATGGTCGAGGTCGGACCGCGCGACGGGTTGCAGAACGAAGCCAAGACGGTACCGGCGGCCGTCAAGATCGCGCTGATCGACCGGCTCGGTCGAGCCGGGCTGAAGGCCATCGAGGCCGGCAGCTTCGTCTCGCCGAAATGGGTGCCGCAGATGGCGGACACCGCCGAGGTACTGGCCGGCATCGAGCGTTTGCCCGGCGTTAGCTATCCCGTGCTGGTGCCAAACATGAAGGGCTTCGACGCCGCCAAGGCATCGCAAGTTGAGGAAATCGCCGTCTTTGGTGCAGCTTCCGAATCGTTCTCGCAGAAGAACATCAACTGTTCCATCGATGAGAGCCTCGATCGATTCGCGCCGGTCTGCGAGGCGGCGAAGGGCGCGGGGATTCGCGTTCGCGGCTATGTTTCCTGCGTGCTCGGCTGTCCGTATGAAGGAGAGATCGCTACGGCGAAGGTCGCCCATGTTTCACAACGGCTTGCGGCGCTTGGCTGCTATGAGATCTCGCTCGGCGACACGATCGGCGTCGGCACGCCGGCAAAGGCGGAGCGGATGATCGAGGCAGTGGCCGCCGTCGTGCCCCGCGAGAAACTTGCGGTGCATTTCCATGACACCTATGGCCAGGCATTGGCCAATATTCTCGCGGCCTTGGAGATCGGTATTGCCACGGTGGATTCATCTGTCGCCGGGCTTGGCGGCTGTCCTTATGCCGCGGGCGCCTCGGGAAATGTGGCGAGCGAGGATGTGTTGTATATGCTCAACGGACTCGGCATCGAGTTCGGGCGTCGATCTACAGGCGCTGGCCGATGCCGGAGCCTATATCTGCAAAGAGCTCGGCCGCGCGCCCGCTTCGAAAGTGGCGCAGGCGCTGGCCGGGAAGAAAAAATCAGCCTGAGGAGACGCCGGCACCGTGACCCTGCATATGATCAAGCTCTCCGTCGGCAGCGAGAGCGTCGAAAGCCTGCGCGAATGGCAGGAAGAGATCCTGGCGAAAAAGCGCAAGAAGCGGCAGAAGCCGGAACTCTTCCATTGGACCCGCATGATGCCGAAGAAGAAGGCGGAGGTCCTGGATGGCGGCTCCATCTACTGGGTCATCAAAGGCTTCATCCGCGCCCGCCAGCGCATCCTCGACCTGGACCAGCGCATCGATGACGAAGGCCAACCCTACTGCGCCATCGTCCTTGACCCGCCGCTGATCCCCACCGCGCTCCGTTCCTTCCGCGCCTTCCAAGGCTGGCGCTATTTCGACCCCGCCGACGTGCCGCCCGATGTGCGAAAGCGCGAGGCAGGCAAGAGCCACGGCCAGCCGTCGGAAGAGATGCTGGCGGATCTGAAGAACTTGGGATTGCTGTAGTTCGCCGGAGGGAATCCAGCGCAGCAGATTCTTTCAGTTCGATTGCAACCTTTGCGGCACGCCTGAATTGATTGGTTGGGAAGGCACGGACCAGACAGTAGTTATCCCCTCAAAAGGATGAATGCAGCTTGGAAAGTCCTTCCCACCCCCGAATTTTACGCGCTGACCAGTCTTAGTGACCTCCGAAGCCCCGGTGCCCCCCGCCCCGGGGCTTCTCTTCTGTTGACCGTTGAATGGAACACCGCGCCACGTGACCGGGTTGGTGTGGGACATCGGTTCTCGATATGAGGGGATACCATGAACCTCGCATGCCAAAACTGCAGTACGGTGGAGTTTGTAAATCTGGCAGCCGTGGCCGGTAAATTCCGCCCGTACTGCATGCGGTGCCAATGCCTGTTCCCGCTGGAAGACGTCATTTTGCCGGCACAGCCCGAGCTGAATCCTGCGGAGGAATACGCTCAATTGTTCGCCGAAACCCTGGCGACACTCATTGCCAATCGCTCCGGCCGCGTCAGCCGGTGCTGAGGCGCGAGCCGGATTCTGATTGCGGTCCGAACGCCAGTAGCATCCATCCACGAAAAATATTCGCGCCGTTCTGGGGCCAACTTGGCCCCCGTGCGGACGATTTGACTTTCCGGTAAAATTAACGCATAATGCGTAGATTCCGCAACATGTAGTCCAGCCGCGAGACAGTCTCTCGCTTGGCATAGGGTGCATCGCCGGAGTTGTCGTCTCGCTGGATGGCGGGCCGTTGGCGTGCCAGCTTTGGGAAGCATGAACCGCAGAGACGCAAATCCGCGAAGGGACCGGGGGCCTGGCTATCACCAGCCGCAAGCCTTCTTTGAGTCTATGCGCCTTTACGGTTCAAACTTTTTATCCGCTCCCCGCTGGACGAGGCCGAGGGTTGTTTTGCGGCAATTCCCCGCTGGACATGGGGTTCATCGCTCGGATTCGCTTCGCCGCTGGATGAGCTCCAGCGGGGCGGAGCTCGGGAGGCTCCGTTCAACCACCTACCCAAACTTTCTTTCCCCGCGAAAGCGGGGACCCAGGGGCCGCAGAGCGCGCTGCTTCTCCTGGGCCCCCGCTTTCGCGGGGGAAGAATTCAGGGGATGCGATGTTACAAGTCGAACGGGAACGGCCCAATACGCCACGTGACCGCGGCCGCGGGGCATAGTCCCGTATGACCGCACGCAAGCACATCATCTCCATCGGTGAATGCATGATGGAGCTGCGGCACCGGGATGACGAGAATCTCACCCTGGGATTCGGCGGCGACACGCTGAACACCGCCCTCTACATCAGCCGTCTCGGCGCGGCCTCTGGCCTCCAGGTGTCCTACCTGACGGCACTGGGCGACGACGCCTACAGCGACCGCATGATCGCCGCCTGGAAGGCGGAGGGCATCGACACTGGCCTGGTGGCGCGGCTGCCCGGGCGGCTGCCGGGGCTCTACATCATCCGCACCAATGCGGCGGGCGAACGCAGCTTCTCCTATTTCCGCGCGGCGGCCGCGGCGCGGGACATGCTGAAGGACGGCCGCGCCGAAGCCCTGCAGGACCAGGTCGCCGCCGCCGGCTGCATCTATTTCTCGGCGATCACGCTCTCGATCCTCGACGATGCCCAACGGCGCAGCCTGATGGCCATGCTCGACGACGCCCGCGGCCATGGCGCCCAGGTGGCCTTCGACAGCAACTACCGGCCCGCGGGCTGGCATTCGGTCAATGATGCCCGGCAGTGGATGGTCCAGGCCTGGCGCCGTGCCACCATCGGCCTGCCGACGCTCGATGACGAGCAGAAGCTCTATGGCGACGCCACGCCGGACCAATGCGCAGCGCGGCTGCGGGCGCTGGGCGTAGCGGAAGTCGCGGTGAAAATGGGCGAGGAGGGCTGCTACGTCAGTGCCGGATCGACAGCCAAGAACGTCGCGGCCGTGGCCGTGCCCCAACCTGTTGACACCACGGCCGCCGGCGATTCCTTCAATGCCGCCTATCTCGCTTCCCGCCTGGGCGGCTCTAATCCTCTGGCGGCCGCGCGCAAGGGCAACGAGCTCGCGGCCATCGTCGTGCAGCATCCCGGCGCGATCATCCCGCGCGCCGCCATGGCCGAATTTCACCTGGGAACCGGCGCGCCGCCCTAGGCCGCGCGCAGGATGCGGAAGCCGTCGATTTCCTTGACGACCGGCATCTTCGACCAGCGGTCGGCATCGTGCAGGATGATGATGCGGGAGATGTCGCCGGCGATCTCGTCGTTGATGCGGTCGATGGTCTTGAGCTGCTCCCAGATGCTGCCGACGCCGAAGGCCAGCGGCACATAGACGCCGTCATTGTTGTTGCCGGTGATGTTGCGCGCCGCATAGACGCAGTCGCCGGAGACGACCATGCGGCCCTTGGCGGCCTCGACCACGACGAACTGCTGGCCCAGCGTGTGGCCTTCGCCGAAGCGGGCATGGATGCCCGGCAGCACATTGTCCTTGTCGCCCTCCAGCAAGGTCAGCCGGTGGTCGACCGAGGCATCCAGCGCCGAGCGGAGATCGTCGGGACTGACCGACCGCCGTGAGGAAGCCGAAGCGCGGCGGCAGCGCCATCGCCTCCAGCCAGGACAGATACTCGCGCTTCTGCATGTAGATCATCGCATTCGGGAATTCGCCGATGCCGCCCATATGGTCGAAATGGGCGTGGGAGATGAAGATGTCGGTGACCTGCTCGGCCAGGACGCCGAGCTCGCCCAGCAGCCGCACCGGCGAAATCCACCAGGGGATGTCGAACTTGGTCGCCATGTCGGCGCCGCCACCCTTGTTCATGAAGCCGCTGTCGATCAGCACGTTGCGCTTGCCGTTGCGCGCCAGCACGAAGGCGAAGGGCACGTCCATCGACGCCGTCGTCGAAGGCGCCCTGGATCAGGCTCGCCACCGGCTGATTGCGGCTGCGCGCATATTCGAGGACGTAGAGCTCCCACTTGGCCGTCATGTCACTCCTCCGAAAGCACGCGGCCGAGGCTGGACAGGCCGACGGCGACGATCAGGATGGCGCCCTGGAACACGAATTGATAGAAGGTCGGCGCGCCGAAGATGGCGAGGCCGTTGAAGCCGACCGCGATGATCAGCACGCCGATGAACGTGCCGAACACATGGAACTCGCCATCGCGCAGGGTGGCCGAGCCCAGGAACACGGCGGCGAAGGCGGTGAGCAGATAGCTGTCGGCGGCGCTGGTGGTGCCGCTGCCGAGGCGCGAGGCGAGCAGGATGCCGGTCAGCGCGGCGCAAACGCCGGAGATGACGAAGCCGAGGATCTTGATGCCGTCGACATTGATGCCGCTCAAGCCGCGCCGCCGCCGGATTGCCGCCCACCGCCTGGATCGCCTGGCCGATCGACGTGCGCTCCACCAGCACCCAGAGGAACAGCAGCACGGCCGCCATGACGAAGACATTGTTCGGAATGCCCCAGCAACGGCCGAGGGATATCTCGAGGAACGCCTCGGGCACGCCGGCGACGATCGGCACGCCGCTGGAATAGGCGAAGTTGAGGCCGACGATGATCGTGCCCATGCCCAGCGTGGCGATGACGGAGTTGACCCGCGCCTTGGTGACGATCAGCCCGTTGATCAGGCCGATAAAGGCGCCGACCGCCAGCACCAGCAGGATGGCGACGGGGATCGGCAGGCCGGCATGGACGATCAGGCCGGTGACCAGCACGCCCTCCATGCTGGCGGCGAAGCCGATGGAGAGGTCGAGCTCGCCGACGATGACGGCGATGGTCAGACCGCCGGCGATGATCGCGGCGCAGCGAGGCCTGGTTCAGCACGTTGAGGCCGTTGCCGAGACGTGGGAAAGGCGTCGGGCGACAGCCCGGAAAAGATGCCGATCATCAGCAGCAGGCCGACGATCGTGCCGTAGCGGGCCATAAAGGCGAGGGCGGACTTGTGCGCGGGCATGCTCGATGGCGATCGTGTGCGATGACGGAGGTCCGGTCATGCGCTGAGGGCCCGAGGTTGGGCAGGCGCTTCGCTGTAGCTGGCCTGCGACGATGTTCGCGCGCGTCATCTCCGCGCCTGCAAGTTCTCGCACCACGCGGCCTTCGGCCATGATCAGCACGCGGTCGCAAACCTCCGGCAACTCTTCCGCTTCCGAGGAGATGACGATGACGGCGACGCCCTCGGCGGCAAGGTTGCGGATCAGGCGATGGATCTCCGCCCGCGCGCCGATATCGACGCCGCGGGTCGGCTCGTCGAGGATGAGCACCCGCGGCCGCCGCGACAGCCACTTGCCGATCACCACCTTCTGCTGGTTGCCGCCCGAGAGCCGGCCCACCGGCGTCTCTGCGTTGGGTGCCTTGACTTGAAGCTGCTGCATCATCGTCGTCGCAAGCTTGCTGCGCTGGCTCATCCTGATCAACGGCAGCGCCGGCGCGACGCGCAGCCGCTGCAGATTCGCCAGGCCGAAGTTGAAGGCGATGCTCTTGTTCAGGATCAGCCCCTCGGCGCGCCGCTCCTCCGGAACGAGGCCGACGCCCGCCTGCATCGCCGCCGCCGGCGAGCGCGGCGCGAAGGGCCGGCCGTCATAGCGTCATCGTGCCGCTCTCCGGCCTGATCGGCGCCGAAGAGGATGCGCACCAGTTCGCTGCGCCCGGCGCCGACCAGTCCGCCGAGGCCGAGCACCTCGCCGCGCATGCAGATCGAGAGACGACGCCGCGCAGATGGGGATGGCGGTGAACGTCGCGAATCTCGAGAACGCGCGCGCCGTCGCGGGGCCTGGCGGGGCCGCGCTCCGGAGCATGGACCGCGCCGCCGACGATGGCTTCGACCAGATCGCGGCGGGTCAGCCGCTCGCGGTCCGCCTGCATCGACCGACTGGCCGTCGCGGAAGACGGTGACGCGGTGGCAGAGCGTCGAGATCTCGTCGAGGCGGTGCGACACGTAGAGCACCGCCACGTTGGCCTTCGACAGCTCGCGGATGATGGCGAACAGCCTTTCCACCTCATGCACCGAGAGCGATGCCGTCGGTTCGTCCATGACGATCAGCCGGCATTTCCGCACCAGCGCGCGGCAGATCGACGACCAGCCAGCGCTCGGCCGTCGAGAGTTTGGAGATCGGCGATTCCAGCGGAAAGGCGATGCCGGCGCGTTCGGCGATCGGCTTCGACCTCGCTCGGCGACGGCGCGCCAGTGACAGCATCCCGAAGCGCGACTCCTTCGGCGCGCCCAGCATGATGTTCTCCAGCACGTTCATGCGGGGCACCAGCGCCAACTCCTGATGGATGAAACCGAGTCCCAGCGCCGTCGCCCGATGGGGGTTGTCGATCACGATGGGATGGCCGTCGATCTCGATCCGTCCGGAATCCGGCCGGTCGAGCCCGGCGAGGATGCGGATCATGGTCGATTTGCCGGCGCCGTTGGCGCCGACCAGCCCATGCACTTCGCCGGCGCGCAGGTCCAGGCTCACGCCCTTCAACGCCTGCACGCCGCCGAAGGACTTGCGGATCTC
Organism: uncultured Alphaproteobacteria bacterium; assembly: GCA_963851215.1. Lineage (GTDB taxonomy): Bacteria > Pseudomonadota > Alphaproteobacteria > Dongiales > Dongiaceae > DATKFM01. The sequence continues at coordinate 621,874 of CAWKOG010000008.1, read as the reverse complement.
GCTGATAGTGAGGAAAGGGGCACCTTGCGGTGCCCCCGGATTGAGCGCTTCGGTCATGGCCCGACCGTAACCGATAGGACCGCTTTCGGCTATCTACTGGCCGATCGCGTCGGGATGGTCTTTCAGGAACTGGTCGACCGTGTCCTTGGTGACGACGACCGCCGGCACTTCCACGGCCTTTGGCTGCCAGGCGTCGCCGGCCTTGATCGCCTCGTCGATGATGCCGACCATGTTGTAGCCCTCGGTGAAGCTGTCCTGCCACGCTGTGGCGGTCATGAAGCCCTTCTGGATGTTCTCCAGTGCCTGGGCATTGCCGTTGATGCCATAGACCAGCACGTCGTCGCGCCCCTGCTGGCGGAGGGCCGAGATGGCGCCGATGGACGGATCGTCCCAACAGCCCCAGATGGCCAACGGGCCGCTGCCGGCGGGATGTGCGGCGAGCCAGGCGGTGGCGTATTGCGCGCCGTCCTCGAAGTAGCCGGGGATGCGCACTTCGTTCTTGGTCACCTTGATGTCCGGGTTCTTGGCGAGGATTTCGTCCATGACGAGTTCGCGGTTCCGGCAGACTTCGCCGGTGTGATAGGTGAGGGCGAGCACGTCGCCCTTGCCGCCGAGCCCGTGCCACCATCATCTCGACGATCGGCACGGCCATTGGGCCGCCGCAGCCGTTGGTGGCGATGACGCTGCCGCCGAGGCCGCCGCCCCAGGTGACGACCGGGATCTTCGCCGCATCGGCCGCGGCGAGGCCGGCGCCGATGGAGCTGACCGGGAACACCATGTCGACGATTGCCGTGCGCCTTGCGCTGAACGAAATTCTGGATGCCGGCGTTCGCCTGATCGGCGCTGCCCTGCGCATCGATGACCGAAACTTCCCAGCCGCGTTCTGCCGCCGCTTTCTCCGCGCCCTTGATATAGCGCGCATTGTTGGCCTCGGTTGCCGTGATCGACACGATGCCCAGCAGCGGCTTGTCCTGGGTCGATGCCGGGGCGGCAGCCACGGCGACGGCCGCCGCAGTCATAAGCAGGAACGCCAGCGAACTCTTGTTCATCGCATCTCCTCCCAGTGTTTTGCGGCCAGGCGCTCTTGGTGGCGCTGGCCCGTTTGCGATCCAAATAATCAGCGAATGCTACAAAATCGTTTTGCCAAGATAAAGCTTTCTGGCGTCATGGTCGGCATAGAACACAAGAAAACTCGACAAATCTCTGCGCATCTGCTAGCGAAACGTTTCGCTGGAGGAGCCAATGGCCACGATCAAGGATGTCGCCCGGGAGGCACAGGTATCGACCGCGACGGTTTCCGCGACGCTGAACAACAGCGCCTATGTCAGTCCCGATCTGCGCGCCCGCGTTTTGGCGGCGGTGGACCGGCTGGACTATGCGCCATCGGCCGTCGCGCAGAGCCTGAAGAAGGGGCGCACGGGATTGCTGGCGCTCGTCGTTGCCGATGTCACCAACCCGTTCTTCACTAGCCTGATCAACGCGGTGGAGACTGCCGCGGACGCGCGGGGTTATTCGCTCATGCTCTGCAACAGCGACGAGCGTTTCGACCTGGAGCGGCAATATCTGCGCCGCATCCGGGCGCGCCGCTGCGATGGCCTGATCCTCGCACCCTGCGGCGAGCCGCAGGCCTATCAGACCTACGATTCATCCACGCTGCCGGCGCCGACCGTGCTGATCGACCGCGTGATCGAATCCTGGCAGACCGATTCGGTGTCGCTCGACAATGTATCGGCGGCGGTCCAGGCGACGAACTACATCCTTGATCTTGGCCATCGGCGAGTCGGCGCGATCACCGGACCGCGCCATGTCTCCACCGGTGCCGACCGCCACGCCGGATTCATGCAGGCGATGGCGGCGCGGGGCCTGACGCCCGATCCCCAGCATATCCGCTCCGGCGACTATCGCGAGGACCGCGCCTTCTCCGTGGCGCGCGAGATCTTGCGGCAGCCGGGACGGCCCTCGGCATTCTTCGTGGCCAATAACCTGATGCTGATCGGCCTGATGCGCGCCATTGCGGAAGCGGGGCTCAACTGCCCGGCGGATATCTCGGTCGTCTCCATGGACGATTTTATCTGGGTGAATGCGTTCCGGCCCCGCCTGACGACCGTCAGCCAGCCGATGGCGGAGATGGGCGCGGAAGCGGTGCGCCTGCTGAGCGACAGGCTGTCGGGCACGACCGAGGACCCGCCGCATCGAGTCGTCATGCAGCCGACGCTGAACGTGCGCGAATCCTGCGGGCCCTATCGCGGCTGAGCGGCGAAGGACTGCACTCCTGCGCCGGCAACGCCTGTCTGACGCTGATATCGCCTAACCGTCTCGTGGCAGCATGGATGCGCAAATTTGGTTATTGCTGCATTGCAGCACGGCGGTCTTGTCACGATGGCAGCGATGCGTGCACATTGCAATCATCAGACAATTAAAACGATTGACGGGCCTAGTGCGAGAAGGCAACGCTAACGCCCGGAATTTGCCAGCCTAACGCGAGGGAGGACCGCTGGAGATGAGCAGCCAAATGAAAACACTGATCGGCGTGGTGATTGTCGCAATCATCGCGATCGGTGGTTACCTGTTTCTGAAGAAGCCGGCAGAAGAGGCCGCGCCGACGGCCGAGGCGCCGGCGGCAACGACCACCGAACCGGCAGCGACGACAACCGCCGCAGTGCCTGCAACCAAGGGCCCGCAGACTGTCGCGGGACCGAGCATGTTGCCGGAATGCTTCAAGCCCTATGCGGCCGACACCAAGTTCTTCCAGTGGGCAAAGAAGGACGGACCGTACCGCATCGCCCTGGCCAACGGCTTCGTCGGCAACACCTGGCGCATTCAGATGATCAAGACCGCCAAGGCGTTCGTCGAAGCGGCTGATGTGAAGCCGGACGTGAAGGAGCTGAAGGTCGTCAGCACCGGCACGGACGTGGCTGCCCAGATCGCCGCCATCGATAACTTCATCAACTCCGGCTACGACGCCATCGTCACCATCGCGGTGAACCCGACGGCGTTCGAACCGGTGATCAAGCGCGCCAATGAGGCGGGCGTCGTGCTGGTGCCGTTCGACAACGTCACCGACAGCAAGGACGTGATGCAGGTGAATGAGGATCAGCTGGAGATGGGCCGCCAGATGGGCCGCTGGCTGACCAAGAACATTCCTGCCAAGACCGGCAAGATCCTGGAAGTGCGCGGCTTGCCCGGCAACTCCGTGGATCGTGACCGCCATCTGGGCTTCCGCGAGATCATGGAAGCCTCGGGCAACACGTTCGAGATCATCGAAGTGGTCGGCAACTGGGACGACGGCACGGCACAGAAAGTCGTGGCCGATGCAGTGGCCGTTCACAAGAAGTTCGACGGCATGTTCGTCCAGGGCGGGTCCACCGGCGCCGTGCGCGCGCTGATGGACGCCAGCCATCCTTTCATTCCGGTGTCGGGCGAGGCGGAGAACGGTTTCCGCAAGCTCTGCGCCGAGCATGAGAAGGAAGGCCTCCTCTGCGCTTCGGCCGGCCAATCGCCGGGCCTGGTCGCGATCTCCATCAAGGCCGCGATCCATGCCCTGAAGGGCGAGCCGATGCCGCAGTACATCTCGGTGCCGATCCCCTATGTCGAGGCGCCGAACTTCAAGGCCGACGAAAACTACTATCCGGCCTTGACCGACAACTTCTTCACGCCGAACGAGTTCCCGCCTTGCAACGTCAACATCAAGGCGACGGAAATCATGGCGAAGTCGGAAGCGGATCAATAAGCCCGGCTCACCGACCTGATTGTTGTGCATAAGCAAGCGGCCCTCATGGTTTGACGACGAACCGTGAGGGCCGCGAGTCTATGCGGCGATCTGGGATTGTGACTCTGACTTTGATCCATTGCGGGTTCGACCATGGCTGAGGGAACCGCGCCGTTCTGGCGCATGAAGGGTGTCAGCAAGCGCTATGGCGGCGTGCGGGCGCTCGACAACGTGGATTTCGAATGCGCCCCCGGGCGCATCCACGCGATCCTGGGCGAGAACGGCGCCGGCAAATCGACGCTGATCAAGATCATCGCCGGCGTGGTGCAGCCTGACGACGGCCAGCTCGAGTTCCTGGGCCAGCCCGCGAGCTTCAAGTCGCCGGCCGAGGCGACGAAGGCCGGCATCGTCTGCGTGTTCCAAGAACTGTCGCTGATGCCCGACCTGACCGTGGCGGACAATATCTGCATCACCGATCCGCCGCGGAGATTCGGATTGATCGATTACGGCGCGCAGAGCCGCCGCGCCGAAGAATTGCTGAAGCGCGCCGGCTGCACGGATGTGCATCCCGACGAGCTGGTGAAGAACCTGCCGCTCTCGCGGCGCCAGATGGTGGAAATCGCCAAGGCGCTCGGCCGCAAGCCGAGGATGCTGATCCTCGACGAGGCAACCTCGGCGCTGACGGCGGCCGACGTATCCAAGGTCTATCAGACATTGAAGATGCTGCGGGAGGAGGGGCTGTCGATCCTCTACATCTCCCACCGCATGCATGAGATTGCCGAACTGGCCGACGATTGCTCGGTGTTCCGCAACGGCCGCCACATCGAGACCTTTCCCAAGGGCAGCAAGACCGACGACCAGGTGGTCGAGCTGATGATCGGCCGCGAATACAAGCATGTGTTCCCGCCGAAGCCGGCGCCGACTGCGCGGCCTTGCGTGCTGCAGATTGACAAGCTGAGCTGGAACGACCGGCTGCACGATATTTCGCTCACGGTGAATCGCGGCGAGATCGTCGGCCTTGGCGGGCTCGACGGGCAGGGACAGCGCGAGTTATTGCTGGCGCTGTTCGGAGTCCTCCGCGGCTGCAGCGGCACGATCGCAATCGACGGCAAGCCTCAGCGAATTGCCAGCCCGCGTCACGCCAAGTCGGCTGATGTCGGCATGGCGTTGATCCCCGAGGACCGGAAGACCGAAGGGCTCATGTTGCCGATGTCGGTGCGCGAGAACATCTCCATGGCGGCGATCAGCCAATTGAGCAAGTTCCTCTTCGTCGACCGCGCGGCTGAGAATGCACGCATCGACGAGATGGTGCAGAAGCTGGGGATCAAGGTCGGCAATATCGACGATCCCGTGGCGACGCTGTCGGGCGGCAATCAGCAGAAGGTGGTGATCGGCAAGTGGCTCATGACCGATGCCCGCATCGTCCTACTCAACGATCCCACCCGCGGCATCGATGTCGGCACGAAGCAGGAGTTGTACCAGCTTCTTCGGGCACTTGCCGATGCGGGCACAACGATCCTGTTCTACACGACCGACTACGACGAGCTGGTGGGCTGCTGCGACCGGGTCGCCATCATGTATGACGGCCGAATCTTGCGCGAATTGGCGGGAACGGAAATCAACGAGCACAACATCGTCGCCAGCTCGCTCAATCTTCCGGTCGAACGGAATCTACATCCAGGGGGCGCCGCAGCGTGAAATCTTTCAAACTTTGGGCCGCGGCTAACAACGCATACTTCCTGGGAGTCGGGCTCTGCCTGCTGATGTTCGCCGTCTATTTCGGCGTGCCGCCGGTAGGCACGCTGATCACGGCATTGATGGACGGGCTCAATGCGGCATTCCCGTCTGACATCGAGACCTATGTCTACAGCCCCGCCTATTTCACGCCGAACGTGCTGAATACGGCGGCGGTGAAAGCCGTGCTGCTGGCTCTTGTCGCCATGGCGCAGACCGTGCCGGTGCTGACCCGTGGGCTCGACTTGTCGGTCGGCACGATGTTCATCATGACCAACTGTATCGCCTCGACGCTTGTCATCGGCGGGCCGTTTGACGTCACAATGGGCATTTTCATTGTCCTCTGCGCCGGCGCTGCAGCGGGCTTCCTGAACGGCGCGATTGTCGTGTACGGCCGCTTGCAGCCGATCATCGTTACGTTGGCCACCGGTGCAATCTACTACGGCATTGCTCTTGCCATACGCCCGATACCCGGCGGCGGCGTCGATCCGGTCCTCGCGGATTTCGTTACCGGCCTGTTGTGGGGCAAAGTGCCGACAGTCCTCGTCCTGCTGCTCTGCGTCGTCTTGTTCATCTGGCTTCCGTTCCGGCGGTCGGTGCTGGGCCGCGGCTGCTATGCCACGGGTTCGGCGGAGGGCGCGGCCTTTCTCTCGGGTGTCGCCATCGCCAACTCGAAGCTTGCGGCCTACACCCTTTCAGGCGTGTTCTGCGCGATCGCCGGTTTGGTGCAGACCTTCTACACCTATGCCGGCGAGGCCAGCGCGCCGAGCGCCGGCACCTATACGCTCAATTCCATTGCGGCGGTCGTGATCGGCGGCACGTCGCTGTTCGGCGGGTTCGGCTCGGCGATCGGTTCGATTTTCGGGGCGTTCAGCTTGCGCACCATCGCCGACTTGCTCTTCGTCTTCGACATGCCGCCATTGTGGCAACCGCTGTTCAACGGCGTGATCCTGTTGTTGGCGGTCAGCCTCGGGGCGGCACGCGTCTTCCGCATTCGCAACCGGCTGGAATTGTTCACCTAGGCCATGCAGAAAATCCTCAGATATGTGGATCTGCCGATCCTGATCGTGTTCGGGTTCATCATTGTTCTTTGGTTGATCGCGACAGCCATCGATGAACGCTTCTTTTCCGCCGACTACCTATTGCAGCAGCTTCAGGTGGCTTCGTTTCTGGGCATCATTGCCAGCGGCGCCATGCTGGTGATCCTGCTTGGACATATCGATCTCTCGGTTCCCTGGGTTGTGACGGTTGGCGGCATGATGGCGACGGCAGCCGCCGGATGGTGGGGTGACGCCGGTGTCGCTATCGCACTGCCTTTCGCCATGCTGTGCGGGCTGATATTCGGCATCGTCAACGGGCTCGGCGTGGCATATCTGCGCATTCCCTCAATGATCTTCACCCTGGGCGTCAATGCCGTGGCGCAGGGTCTGATGGTGCTCCACACCGGCGGCTTCGCGCCGCAGGATCACGCGACGCCCTTGATGCATTGGCTTGCCGTGAAGCGGAGCCTGTCGTTCGAAATCTTTGGGAAAACCATTGGCATACCCAATGTGCTCTTTGTCTGGATTCTCATCGGCATCATCATTGTCTTTGTCCTCCGGCGCACGCCATTCGGCCGCTACATCTACGCCTTCGGCAATCGTGAAAGCGCGACCTATCTGTCGGGCGTTAGCACGCGCGCCGTACTGATAGCCTGCTTCGCCCTTTGCAGCACGCTGTCAGCGTTGGCAGGCGTTCTGCTGGCCGGCTATTCGACCAAGGCCTATCAGGCGATGGGCGACGCCTACCTGCTGCCGGCGATCGCCGCGGTCGTGCTCGGCGGCACCAACATCCTCGGCGGACGCGGCAAGTATATCGGCACTGTCGGCGGCGTCATACTGATCACCCTGCTGCAGAGCATTCTGTCCGTCATGCAGATGGAAGAAGCCTACCGCCAGGTGATCTACGGCGCCGTCATCATTAGCATGCTGTTGGTCTATGGTCGCAGCGCCAAGGTGCAGAGCTAGGCCGGGCGACTTACGCTATCCAGGGGATCGAATGTTTCTGCAAACAATCGGCGAAGAAGACGCGACCGGTCGCGTCGCGGAGATCTATGCGGCGCAGAAGGCGCAGCTCGGTTTCACCATGTCGGCGACGCGGTGCTTTACTGCCCGGCCGGACCTGCTGCCCATCTATGCCGAGTTCTACGACAAAGTTCGCGCAGGCTTCTCGCTCGGCATGCGGGAGTGGCGCCTGATCACGCTGGTCGCGGCGAAACATATCCGCTCCACCTATTGCTGCTATGTCTATGGCAAGCAGCTGATCGCCGATCTCGGTTCGAAGGAGGCGGTTCTGGCCGTGCAGCGGGACTTTCGGACGGCGGGCCTGTCGGAAAAGGAAATCGAGATGCTGGCCTATGCGGAGAAGATCACCAAGGATGCATCGCAGATCGCGCGGACTGATATCGATCGATTGCGGTCGGTCGGATTTACCGATCCGCAAATCTGCGACATCGCGCTTTGCGCCGGTTTCCGCAACTTCGTCAGCCGCTTCTTCGACGCCACGGGCGCGGGGCCGGAAGAGGCGTTCATCGACGGCGACGAGGAGTTCCGCGCGGCGATGACGGTGGGCAAGTCGTATTGAAGCTGGAATAGCGCACATTAATTGCTGTCATCCTCGCGCAAGCGGGGACCCAGTGGTTGCAGGGCGCCCTGCTTCTACTGGGTCCCCGCTTTCGTGGGGATGACAATTGGGAGTGATTTTTGAGCAGAGCAATCAGTTCTACAAAATCTGAAACACTTCAAGCTCCGCGCCTGTCGCGGTGATCGCGCCGATGCCGACGCTGATGATGCGGTTGAGCCAGGCGTATTTCTCGGAGCCGGTCTCGAACACCGGCGTGGTGCGGAAATAGAGATCGGCCGCCGGCACGGCCTCGCCGCGGCCCATGCGGGCCAGGCTCTCGGCGCTGCCGGTCAGGATGCCGCGATAGGCTGCGTAGATGTGGTGCCCATCATCGGTGCGCAGCGTGCGGCGGACATCGAGCTCGAAGACCCCGTCGGCGCGATGCAGCAGCCAGTCGCCGCCGGTGACCAATACCTCGCCGCGCAGCTTCGGCCCCTCGAAGCGGCCGCCCTTGAAGGGGATTACCAGACGCTGGCCGCGCGGGCCGGCGCCGATGTCGAACGGCACCCCCACTTCGAGAGTCATGCGATAGAGCAGTTCGCTGTGGAGTTCGGTCATGAAACCTGCGATCAGGGCCGTTGCGCGCCGACTTGGCAGACATAAGCTGCGTAGAGCGATGTGGTCGCGGTGATAAACAGCCGGTTCCGCTTCGGCCCACCGAAGCAGACATTGGACACCACCTCCGGCACCAGGACCTTGCCCAGCAGCTCGCCGCGGGGCGAGAAGCAATGCACGCCATCGCCGGCGCTGGTCCAGACATTGCCGTCGGTATCCAGCCGGAAGCCGTCGGCGAGGCCGGGGCTGATCTCCGCGAACACGCGGCCCCGGGCGAGCTTGCGGCCGTCGATGACATCGAAGACACGGATATGGTGCGCGCCGTCGGGATCGTGGGAGCCGCCGGTGTCGGCGATGTAGAGCTTCTTCTCGTCGGGCGAGAAGGCGATGCCGTTGGGCTTGTCGAAATCGTCGGCCACCACGGTCAGGCTCTTGGTCTTGGGATCGAACCGGTAGACAAAGTTGGCACCGATCGCGCTCTTGGACTTCTTGCCCTCGTAGTCGCTGAGGATGCCGTAAGGCGGGTCGGTGAACCAGATGGTGCCGTCGGATTTAACCACCACATCGTTGGGCGAGTTCAGCCGCTTGCCCTTGTAGCGATCCACCAGAACGGTGTAGCTGCCGTCATGCTCGGTGCGGGAGATGCGGCGGCCGCCATGTTCGCAGGAAACCAGCCGGCCTTCTCTATCCCGCGTATGGCCGTTGGTGTTGTGAGATGGATGGCGCCAGACCCGCACGCCCAGCCCCTCGGCATACTGCAGGATCACATTGTTGGGTATGTCGCTCCACAGCAGATACTGCCCGTCGGCGAACCAGACCGGTCCCTCGGCCCAGAGCATGCCGCCATGGAGTTTCTCCACCCAAGCATTGCCCTGCATCATGTAGCGGAAACGTTCGTCGACGACTTCGAAATCCCCGGACATCTGTACTCCCCAGAATTGCCGCTCTAACCCTTCACGGCTCCCAGGGTCAGGCCTCGTACGATATAGCGCTGTGCGAACAGGGCGAGCAAGACCGGCGGCACCATTGCGATCAGAGCACGGGTCGCCATGAACCAAAACTGCACGCCGCGGGTATCGACCGCGCCGGCCATATGGGCGGGCATGGTCTTGGTTTCGGTAATGCCGAGGCTGGAAGCGAATAGAAACTCATTCCAGACGAAGCCGAAGATGATCAGGCCGGTGGCGGCGGCGGCCGGCGCGACCAGGGGCAGGGCCACTCTGGTAAAGGCGCCGAAGTAGGTCGCACCGTCGACCAGCGCCGCCTCTTCCAGTTCGACGGGCAGATCGAGGAAGCTCTGCCGCAGGATCACCACGACGAAAGGCAGGATGAACGTCGCATTCACCAGGATGAGCGCGAGCGGCGTATCCAGCAGGTCGAAGGACCGGAAGATGATGTAGAAAGGCAGCAGCGTGGCAACCGGCGGCAAGACTTGTTGCGAGAGAAACCAGATGGTGATGTCGCTGTTCTTCCAGCGCAGGAATCGGAAGCGGGCGAGGGCGTAGGCGGCCGGTAGCCCCAGCAGGAGCGCGAGGACGACAGCGCAGACCGAAACGACGATACTGGTTCTCAGGGCTTTCAAACCCTCGGGCGTGCTCAATTCCGTCCGGAAGTTATCCAGGGTGGGGCGGAAATCGATCCAGGGAATGCCGAGGCCGGCGACCGTGAAGGTATCCGCCGGATTGCGCAGCGCGGTCGACACCGCCCAATAGAGCGGGAACAGAAACACCAGTGTGATGGCAATCGCCAGCAGCGACCAGAGCGCCTGCGCCAGCGGCTTGCTGCGTCTCCCAGGGGTTGCGTCAGGCATAGACGGTCCGCATGCGTTTGAAGAAGAAGGTCACGATCACCATCATTACCGCCAGCAATAGATATGCGAGCGCCGAGGCATAGCCGACATCGAAGAAGCGCAAGCCGGTGCGGAAGGCGAGATAGGACACGGATTGCGTGGCGTTGCCTGGCCCGCCGACTGTCAGCGAGGCGACGACATCGAAGACCTTGAGCGCTTCCGCCAGCCGCAACAGGAGGACGATGATGATGACCGGCTGCAGGAACGGCATCACGACATGGAACCAGACCGCGACGGACGAATCCGTATCCAGGCGCGCGGCCTCGATTGCATCTTCGGGGATGCTCTGCAGGGCTGCCAGGAACACAAGGAAGCAGAACGGCGTCCATTGCCAGACATCCACGATGATGATGGAGGCCAGCGCCCATCCGGGATCGGAGAGGAACGGGATACCGGTCCAGCCCAACGGCCCGCCTTCCTCATAGAAAATGGTGAAGAACAGATATCCCGCCGCTACTGGAGTCGCGAAGATCGGCAGGATCATGATCGTGCGCAACAGCGAACGCATCGGCAAATTCCGGTTGAACAGAAAGGCGAGCAGCAGCCCGAGCAACATTTCCAGGCTGACCGCGGCCACGACGAAGATCGCGGTGACCCGCACGGCCTCGGCCACTTGCGGATCCCGGAACACGCGGCTGAAATTGGTGAGCCCGACCCATTCCCACTTCGTGACGGTTTCGCGCTTGATATCCGTCTTTGTGCGCGGCGTGCCGTCAGTCTTCAGCACCGGCTTGCCGGCGGCGTCGAGCATGGGCACCACGCTGCGCTCGACGACGGTTTCGTTGGTGACGTTATGCAGGCTGGCGTAGAGCGAGTAAACGAGCGGAAACAACGTGAAAACCAGCACCCAGGCGATCGCCGGGGCGAGAAAGAACCATCGAACGCGGCTGGTCCAACGCATGGGTGCCCCAAAATGCGGCCGGCCCCGCGAATTGCGGGGCCGGCCAGCCGTTCGCTACTGCTTCCAGCCGATAGCCTGTTGGTAGGCTGCAAGTTGCTTATCGCGACCGAGACGATCCGTGATCTGCTCCCAGGCCGCCGCCGTGTCGTCCAGGGCCTGCTGGGACGTCTTGGATCCGCTCATCGCGGCCGACAGGTTGCTGTCCAGCACATCGAAGTACTCCTGCGTGCCGGTGATCCGCAGATAGGGCAGCAGGGTTGGTGCGTTGAAGTTGTCGTAATAGGCCTGCAGATACTCCTTTACGTCCGTCGCATCCCATCCAGCGTTCGTGTAGTCCTCCAGCTTGGCTTCGCCGAGCGGCTCGAGGAACTGGTATTCGTAGCCGGGATCGACGCCGTCCCAGCCATAGGTTGCCAGCCACTTGGAGGCCGGCTTTATGGCCATCAAGGAGAGGAAGGAATAGGAAGCTTCCGGCGCGTCGCCAAGGGAGGAGATAACGCCGTGCCACGAGCCGCCGGTGACGTTGCCGACCTTGCGCACTTCCTGGGTCGTAACGAATTCCTTCGTGTTCATGTCCCAGTAAGTGTCGGATGCCGGCAGGATGGCGGCGCCTACCTTGCCCTTGATTTTCGAGCGGGTTTCATCCTGCGCCAGTGGCGACACGTCGCCATAGGAGAAGTTGAACACCGCCTTGCCCCGCAGGAAATAGTCCCAGGCTTCGCCGAGGCTCCAACTCACCTGTGCCGGCGGTCCGTACTGCGCAAGCTCTTTCAGGAAGTCGAGCGCCTTGACGTGCCCGGGGCTGTTGATCAGCGGCTTCATATCCTCGGGATCGAACCAGTAAACGTTCGTCGTCCTGGTCAGTTCCGGTCCGGGCGTCATGGCGAAGGAGGTTGCCAACGTCGTAAAGTGATAGAGCCCTTGCTCTCGCACTTTCAGATGCAGGACCGCGCCGGAGTCCGGTTCGGGATCGTTGGAATCGAAGTTCTTGCCGTTGAAGTATTTGGCGATGTCGCGGAGCTGCTGCAGCGTGGTCGGCGGCACCGGCATATCATATCCATACTCGCCTTTGAACGCTGCCTGATGTTCCGGATTGGTCAATAGGTCACGGCGGTAATAGAGAACTTGGCCATCGGCGTCGCTGAGCACGCCATAGCCGACGCCGCCCCAGGTATAGATGTTGCGCAAGGACGCGGGCATCGCGTCATAGCTCCATTTCGGATAGTCGCCGCTGGTGTACCAGTCATCAATCGGCAGGATGTAGTTGCCGCCGATCAGGTCACCATAGAAGAACGCGCCGACGATCATGGCATCGTACTCGCCGGTGCCATTGCGCAGATCCAGGAACGTCTTGGTGTAGAGTTCGGAAATTGGCGTCAACGCGATGTTCAGCTTGGCGCCGGAGAGTTCCTCCCAGATCGGCCGGAATGCGTAGAGCGGTCCGGAAATGCCGCCCTTTGGCCCGGAGTTGAAACTCAACACCGTGACTTCCTGCCCTTCGAACGGTTTCTGGCCAGGTCCAAACAACGCTCCCAGCTCTTCGCGGGTCGTCTTGATGGTGCCGCCATACTCAGGATCCATAGTCAACTCGACCGTGCCGTCATCGAGCCACTTCACATGCTTGGTGTCTTGCGCCAAGCTTGGCGATGCAGCGGCAAGACCAATCAGCGCGGCTGCGGCGATTGTCCGGGTGTATGCCATGAGCGATCCTCCTGCTGTTGTTTCGCCGACAATCGGCGATTGTGGTTCCTTTCACGATGTTAAGCGCGACCAGACGTCGCGCGGATCGTGCGGGCTTGCCTGAGCACTGTCAAGCAAGGTGCGCTGCAACAAAGTTAGGAATGCACGGACAGATCAATTTCGCAGTGCGAAATCTGTTGCACCATTCCCGCTGGCTGGGTTTCATAGGTGGCGCGGCAGGGATTGGACAGACAAACATTAATCGGTGCCGCGCGAGGGAGGGTGCATGGCCGCTGTCACGCTGCGCGGCGTGGAGAAATCCTACGGCACCAGCAAGGTGATCCATGGCGTCGATATCGAGATCGGCGACGAGGAATTCTTTGTGCTGGTCGGCCCCTCCGGCTGCGGAAAATCCACGCTGCTGCGGATGATCGCGGGGCTGGAGGACATCAGCGGCGGCGAGATTTCCATCGGCGGCCGGGTGGTAAACGACGTAACGCCGCGCGACCGCGATGTCGCGATGGTGTTTCAGAACTATGCCCTCTATCCCCATAAGACGGTTGCCGAGAACATGGGCTTCGGCCTGAAATTGCGGAAGGCAGAGAAGGCGGTCATCGTCGAACGTGTCGCACGCGCCGCCGGAATCCTCGGGCTAACCGATTTGCTCGGCCGCTATCCGCGCCAACTCTCAGGCGGCCAGCGGCAGCGGGTGGCCATGGGCCGCGCCATCGTCCGCGATCCAAAGGTGTTCCTGTTCGACGAGCCGCTGTCGAACTTGGACGCGAAGCTCCGCGTGCAAATGCGGACGGAGATCCGCTCCCTCCATCAATCGTTGCGAACGACCTCCGTCTACGTCACTCACGACCAGGTGGAGGCCATGACCATGGCCGACCGGATCGTGGTCCTGAATGCCGGCCGGGTGGAACAGATCGGGACGCCCCTGGAACTCTATGACCGGCCGGCCAATCTTCTGGTCGCCGGTTTCATCGGATCGCCGGCCATGAACATGCTGAAGGGCCGGCTGCGCTATCAGTCGGGATCCGCTTGCGTCGAGACGGCGGGCGGGCTGCGTCTGCCGCTCCGGCCCGATACGCCGGGCGGCGAGGGGCGGGAAGTGGTCTATGGCGTACGGCCGGAGCATCTGTCACTGGCGGGCACAGCCGATGGGCTGCCGGCGCCGGTTCATGTGGTTGAGCAGACCGGCCTCGATATGCTCGCCTTCGCGACATTGGCCGACACCTCCGTCTGCTGCCTGCTGCGGGGGCGCTACGATGTCGCGCCGGGCCAGCAGGTCTATCTGCGGCCCGAACTGGGCGACGTGCATCTGTTCGACGCCGCCAGCGGCGAGCGCTTGTCCCGGGGTTAGACGCCGCCGATCCGCCGGTCAGTGAATCTCGTCGGCTTCGGCGAGGGTCCGCGCCAGCGTCTCGTACGAGAATCCCGGCTGCTGGCTGGCTGCAATAATGTGACTTTCGCGGCGGGCGATCTGGGCGGCGACATCTGGAATGCGCCGCGCGGCCTCATGCGGAATCACCACGGCGCCATGCTGGTCGCCATGGATCAGGTCCCCAGGCCGCACTGTCATCCCATGGATGGTCACAGTCACCGCGATTTCCACGACATGCACATAGGCATGGGACGGGCCGACGCGCCCGGCGAGGAGCTGGAAACCCTCGGCGCAGGCGGGGATGTCGCGGATGCTGCCGTTGGTGATGACTCCCAGGCAGCCGAGGCCCTTGTGAATGTTGCTGTTCACCTCGCCCCAGAAGGCGCCATAGCCGGGCTCGGCATCCAGATCCTCCAGCAGGACGATGCGCGGCGCCTGGCCCCTCGCTGACATGGCGGTAATAATCCAGCCGCCGCTGGCGCATCGCCTTCGCGTCGTCCGTCTGCAGGATGGGTGGCGCGGATCGTGGCGGTGCGGGCATAGCCGACGATGGGCTGGAGATGAGGCCGGGCGCAGACCAGCGGCTTGGTGGTGAATCCGATGCCGCGCCGTGCCGGCAGGATGATCTCCAGCGCATTGCAGATCGTCGGCGTATCGAGGGCGCGCAGCTTGGCGAGATCGGAATCGCTGAGAATGCTGTCAGTCATGGGTCACGTGAGTTCGGGTTGGAATTCGGCCGTGGCCGACAGGGTCGCGCCGGGTTGCAGCAGTACCGTGCCGGTATCCTTGCGCCCGGCGGCATAGCCGTTGAAAGCATCGGTCGTGTTGCTCACGGGTTCAACGCAGAAATAGTTCTGTCCCGCAGGCGTGTAGACCACCAGCGTATCCAGAGGCGATTCCGCCGTCATGGTCAGGCGGGCGTTCCATTCCGGCCACTCGATCACCGCCTTGTGATCCCAGCCGGCAAAGAGGTGGTCGATGGCCTGGCGCGACGGCACCAGCCCAGCCCGCAGATCGTAGAGCGGTTCCGGCGGCGCCAGTTCGGTCGGCAGGTTTTCGCTGTCGGCGAGCCAGACATGGGATATCTCCGCGGTTACGCGGGCGCGGGGCGTGCGGACGAAATAGGGATGCGGCCCAATCCCGGCGGGCATCGGCGTATTGGCCTCATTGGTTACACTCATTTCAATTCGCAGCCGGTTGCCGTCGAGGCGGTAGGTCTGCTGCGCCCGGTACGGCCAGGGCCATGCGTCCGCCGCATGGCGGTATTCGACCCGCGCTTGCCGGCCATCGGTCTCCACGAGATGCCAGCGGGCCTGCCAGCCATGGCCGTGGATCGTGTGCTGTTCCGGCAGCCAGTTGAGCGGCAGCACGATCCGCCGACCATCGATGGTAAATCGGCCATGCCGGATCAGGCCGGAATAGGGCACCAGCGGAAACAGCGACATTCCCTCGGGATTGATGGACTCCAGATCGACCGGTTTCGCCGGGCGGAACCATTCGAAGATGCCGCCGCGGATGGCCTGCCAGTAGCGGGCGATCGTGCCCCCCAGATGCGGCGCAATGGTCAGGTGCGTGTCGCCGCTGCTAATGGTAATCAGGCTCATTCCCCTGGCTGTCCCCCTTTGGCCGGCAAAACGTTCCCGCGCCACGGTTGACTTGTCAATCGGGCCGCAGGACCATGGCGGTCAATTTGTCATACTTAATGAATTGGAGCATCGGAGCGCCTTATGAACGATAAAACCCCAAAGCTTCGCTCGTCCGCCTGGTTCGGCAAGCCGGACCGCGACGGGTTCATGCACAGAAGCTGGATGAAGAACCAGGGCATCCCCCATGATCTGTTCGACGGCAGGCCGGTCATCGGCATTTGCAATACATTTTCCGAGCTCACGCCCTGCAACGCGCATTTCCGTAAACTGTGCGACCATGTGAAGCGCGGCGTGTACGAAGCCGGCGGCATGCCGCTGGAGTTTCCGGTGATGTCACTGGGCGAAACCAATTTGCGGCCGACGGCGATGCTGTTCCGCAATCTGGCGTCAATGGATGTCGAGGAATCCATTCGGGCGAATCCGCTTGGACGGTGTGGTGCTGCTGACGGGTTGCGACAAGACCACGCCGGCGCTGGTGATGGGTGCGGCAAGCTGTGACGTGCCGGCCATCGTCGTTTCCGGCGGTCCGATGCTGAATGGCCACTACCGCGACCAGACCATGGGTTCGGGCACCAGCGTCTGGCAACTTTCCGAGGATGTGCGCGGCGGCAAGATGTCCCTGGCCGCCTTCATGGAGGCGGAAGCCGGCATGTCTCGTTCGGCCGGCCACTGCATGACCATGGGAACGGCGTCCACTATGGCCTCGATGGTGGAAGCGCTGGGCATCGCCTTCCCGACCAATGCGGCGATCCCCGCGGTCGACTCCCGCCGCTATGTGCTGGCCCATCTCGCCGGCCGCCGCGTGGTCGAGATGGTGCGCGAAGACATCAGGATGTCGAAGATCCTGACCCGCAAGGCTTTCGAGAACGCGATCCGGGTCAACGGCGCCATCGGCGGCTCCACCAATGCCGTGATCCATCTGCTGGCGATTGCCGGCCGCATCGGCGTCGATCTGTCGCTGGACGATTGGGACAAGCTTGGGCAGCAGGTGCCTTGCCTGGTGAATTTGATGCCGTCGGGCAAATACCTAATGGAGGATTTCTACTATGCCGGCGGCCTGCCCGCGGTCATGCGCGAGCTCGGCGATCTGATCCATGGCGATGCGATGACGGTGTCAGGTAAGACCGTGGCCGAGAACATCAAGGAGGCCGAGTGCTTCAACCGGGACGTAATCATGAGCCGCGGCGAGCCCTTCAAGCCTATGGGCGGCATCGTGGTACTGCGCGGCAACCTGGCGCCGAACGGCGCGGTGCTGAAGCCATCGGCGGCGACGCCGGAGCTGCTGCACCACAAGGGCCGCGCGGTGGTGTTCGAGAACATCGATCACTACAAGCAACGGGTGGACGACCCGGCGCTGGATGTCGATGAGAATTGCGTGCTCGTGCTCAAGAACTGCGGACCGAAAGGCTATCCGGGCATGGCCGAGGTGGGCAACATGCCGCTGCCGCAGAAGGTGCTGAAGAAGGGCGTGCGCGACATGGTGCGCATTTCCGATGCCCGCATGAGCGGCACGGCCTATGGCACGGTGGTCTTGCATACCGCGCCGGAGGCCGCGACCGGCGGCCCGCTGGCGCTGGTGCGCGATGGCGACATGATCGAGCTGGATGTGGACAAGCGCCGCCTGCATCTGGACGTTACCGACGACGAGCTCGCCGTCAGGCGCAAAGCCTGGAAGGCGCCGGAACCCTCGATGGCGACGGGCTATCAGCGCCTTTATATCGACCACGTGCTGCAGGCCGATCGCGGCTGCGATATGGACTTCCTGGTGGGCAACCGCGGCGCTTCGATCCCCCGGGAATCACACTAGAAGGTTGTCATAGAGCTTACTTGCCGGCTGCGATTGACAAGCATTGGCAATTGTATGAGGAATAGACCCTAGGGACACGACCCCGCCTCCGACCGCGCCGGGAGAATGCGCGGCGGGATGGCGGCCATGGGAGGATCGGGTTGACCGAGGATCGCGGCGGGATACACACCTATTCCCAGCGCAGTCTGCATGGGCAGGTCGCCCATGACATTGGCGAGCGCATCCTGCGCGGCGATCTCTCGCCCGGGGAAGTCCTGCCGAACGAAGCCGATTTCAGCATCCGCTTGAAGGTAAGCCGCACCGCGCTGCGGGAGGCCATCAAGGTTCTGGCCGCCAAGGGCCTGGTGGAATCCCGGCCGAAGACAGGCACGCGCGTGCGGGCGCGGCACGATTGGAACCTGCTGGATCCCGATGTGCTCGCCTGGCAGCTTGCCGCCGGTCCCGTGGACCGCTTCGTGCGCGACCTGATGGAGCTGCGGCAGATCATCGAGCCGCAGGCGGCGGCCATTGCCGCCCGTCAGGCAAGAGCGCCGGAGATCCGCGCCATCGAGGACGCCTACCGGGACATGGAGAAATCGGCGGACCGGCCGGAACAATGGGCCGAGCACGACATCCGTTTTCATCGCGCCATCCTGTTGGCCACCGGCAACGAATTGATCCGGCCGCTCGCGGCGACGATCGAAGCCGCCCTGGCGGCCGGCTTCCGCTTGGCGGGTTTGATGCCCGCGGACGCGCGCGAGCTGTCGCTGCCGCTGCACAAGGCGATGCTCGACGCGATCAAGAAGCGGAATCCGGAGGCGGCGCGGGCTGCGACGGTGAAGCTGCTCGGCGAGTCTGAAGCCGATCTGAAGAATCTGCTGGCAAGCAACGCGAAGCTGGCGGTGGCCATCGTTCCGCCACGGCGGCGCAAATGGTCGATCAAGAAGGTGCGGCGCTGAGTTCGTGCGCACGGACCCCGCATGAGTGTATTTGGACAACGTCAACGAGGAGGAACCAAATGCTGTTGAAACTCGCTCTACCGATTTTTATCGGCGTCGTCGGATTTGCCGCGACGTCAGCGATGGCGCAGTCGACCGGCTCGGTCGACAAGGCCGTCGGCGGCTACAACTTCGAAGAGGCCGCGAAGGAAAAAGACACGACGAAGAAGTTCAACTCCGATGACGGCAAGCTGACTTTCGCCATCATCACCCACACGGCCGGCAACGGCTTCTTCGATCCGACCTATGTCGGCGCGAAGGTCGCGGCCGATTTGTTCGGCGTCAACCTGATCATGTTGGGCTCCGAAGCGCCGGTTGACGACATTCCGCGCGAGCTGGAGATCCTGAACCAGATCATCCAGGACCCGACCATCGACGGCATCATCCTGACCACGCCGCAATCGGGCGCCTATGACGACATCGTCGGCAAGGCCTTCGAGCGCGGCATTCCCGTGGCGACCACCAACAGCTTCGATCCCATCATCCGGAACCGGAATCAGATCTCCCACACCGGCCAGGATGCGTCGGCGGCGGCGATCGGCGGCGAGGCGATGGCGGATTGCGTGCTGGCGGCCGGCAAGGGCGGCAGCATCATCTTCCCGAACACCACCACGCTCGGCAATGTCGAGGTCAACAATCGCATCACCGCGGCCTTCCAGGCGGCGGTGAAGAAGCTGGAAGCGGCGGGCAAGCTGGCCGACTACAAGATCGACGCGGGTCCGGAGAACATCGGCATCGACGTGGACGCCAACAACATCGTGGGTTCGATCGTCAGCCTGATCGAGTCCCGCGGCGATGTCGTCGGCATCATGGGCGCCAATGGCTTCGTCACGCCGGCGATCGCCGACGCGGTGTCGCAGCTTGGCAATGGCGACAGCATCTGCTCCTACGGCTTCGATCTCGGCCCGAAGCAGCTTGACGCCATCCGCTCCGGCGCGCTCGACGGCGCATTGGGGCAGCAGCCGTTCCTGCAGGGCTTCTGGCCGGTGGCGCAGCTCTACCTGCAGATCGACCGCGGTGTTTCCGCGGCCGACCTGGACACCAAGGCGCAGCTCGTGACCAAGGTCAATGTGGATCTCGTCGGCAAGCGGTTCGAGAATTAGAGCCGGTTGCAGCAGCTAAGCGGTAAATCCGCGCCGTCCCTCCCGGATGATCGGGAGGGGCGGCGCGGCCGTTCAGCGGCAGGGGGCGCATGCCACAGGGCTTGAAGAAATTGATGGGCGCGATCGGCGGCTGGGAAGCCGGGCTGATCCTGTTCATGATCCTGCTCTACATCGTCGGCACCTGGATCAATCCGGTGTTCTTCGGCAATGCCGATGCGCTGGCCTCGGTGATGCGCGACGCGGCGCGCTTCGGCGTCATGGCCGTGGGCATGTCGTTCGTCATCATCAATCGCGATCTCGATTTGTCGGTCGGCTCGACCTACGGCCTGGTCGCAGTCGTCTTCTCCATGGCAGTGGCGCCGAGCTTCTATGACCTATCGCCCTGGATCGGTATTCTCGCCGGGCTGGTGGTCGGGGTCGGCATCGGCCTGATCAACGGCGTTCTCGTCAGCTATTTGCGGGTGCCAGCGTTCATCGCGACCCTCACCATGCTGTTCATCGGCCGCGGCATGGTCCTCGGGCTGACCGGTGGGCAGAACATCGGCTTCGCGGCCAAGGGCAGCGATCCATTCTTCTTGCTGGGCGTGAACAATGCGCTCGGCTTCAACAATCAAATCGTCCTCTTCATCATCGTCGCCATCATCGGTGGGCTGGTGCTGGCCTACACGCGCTGGGGCTACGAGACCTATGCCACCGGCGGCAACGCCCTGGCATCGGGATACGCGGGCATCAATACCAACAAGGTTCGCATCCGCGCCTTCGTTCTCTCTTCGCTCTGCGCGACCATCGCCGGGCTGATGAACATGGCGCAGGACAAAGGCGCCCACAGCCAGTACGGGTATGGCGCCGAACTTATCGTCATCGCCGCCGTCATTATCGGCGGCGCCAGCATTCTCGGGGGCCGCGGCCGCATCTTCGGCGCCTGCCTTGGCGCGGTGCTAATCGTGCTGATCGACAAGGTACTGCGCGAGGGCGTGCCGATCACGCGCACCATCGACGTGGGCGGCACCATGATGGAAGTGCGAGCGATGGCCCAGCTGCCGCCCGGCGCCGTTCCGGCGTTCCTCGGGCTGATCCTGTTGGCGGCGGTGCTGATCGAACCCTGGATCATCCGGCGGCGCCTGCTGGCGCGGCTGATCGCGCGGCTGCGCGGCCTGCCGCCGCCGCCGGCCGCGGTGGACAGCATCGCCATCGAGTCCGCCCGCACGATCGGCACGCGCGCGACGGCGCGAGAGGTTACCGGCAGTTGGCTGTCGCGGATGATGGCGCGGCGCGAAGCCGCGGCGATTATCTTTGCCATCGTTTTGTGGCTCATTGGCTATCTCCTGCGTCCCGATTTCTGGGGCAGCCTGGATAACAGCTTCAACCTGCTGCTGGCCTTCAGCGAGATCGGCCTGATGGCGGTCGGCATGGCCTATGTGATGCGCGGCGGCGATGTCGATCTCTCCGTGGGATCGGTTCTCGCCTTGGCGGCGGCGACGACAGCCTTCCTGATGAAGATGATGGGCGCGCCGCCCCTGGTCGCGGCGCTGATCGGATTCACCGCCGGGATGGTTGCCGGCATGTGCAGCGGCTTTCTCGCCACCAAGGCAAGGCTGCCGGCTTTCGTCGCCACGCTCTGCATGTTCTACATCGCCCGCGGCATCGCCGCCTGGCTGGTTGCCGGCCGTCAGCTCAACCAGTTTCCGGAGAGCTACAATCTGATGGGCCGAAAGGTGATCGAAATTCTCCGTTACTACGGGGTCGCCTTGGCGCCGGACAGTTTCATGGGCCGGCTGGCCGCTGCGGTGAGCACGCAGACCGTCGTCCTCGCCGTGATCGCCGTGATCTTCGCGATCATCCTCTGGCGCTCGCCCTTCGGCTACAAGGTGACAGCGGTGGGTGGCAACCGGCGGGCTGCGGGATACGCCGGCATCAACACGGATCGCGTGCGGTTCCTCAGCCTGCTGTTCTGCTCCATGTGCGCGTCGCTGGCGGGCCTGATCTATGTGGCTTACTTCCGATCCTTCAACCCATCGGCCGGTACGCTGCGTGAACTGGATGTGATCGCAGCCGCTGTCATCGGCGGCGCCAGCATCTTCGGCGGCTACGGGTCCGTGCTCGGCGCACTGGCAGGGGCCATGGTGATCACGCTGATCCGCGCGCTGCTGTCGCTGCAGATCATCAGCTCCGACGGCAAATCCTTCGTGATGCCGCAGCATTGGGTCAATGTCGCCATCGGCGTCATCTTGATCATCGCCGTGCTCGGCGATATCTGGCTGCGGCAGGAGCGCGTCCTGGCGCGCTTCATTCCACAGTTCATCCGCAGAGGCAGGGAGCAGACGGCATGACGGAAACGAAACCTCCAGTCGTGGAGATGCGGGCGATCTGCAAGGCCTTCGGCGCGGTTCAGGCGCTGCAGGATGTGGCGCTGCGCCTGATGCCCGGCGAGATTCTCGGGTTGGTGGGCGACAACTCCGCCGGCAAATCGACGTTGATGAAAATCCTGTCCGGCGCCTACCAGAAGGACACCGGCGAGATCCTCATTGACGGAAATCCCTTGCACTTCCGCAGCCCGCACGAGTCCCGCGACCGGGGCATCGAGATGATCTATCAGGACTTCGCGCTCTGCGGAAACATGGATATCGCGTCGAACATGTTCCTGGGGCGCTGGCCGAAGAAGGGTTTCTTTGTCGACCGCGCCAAGATGGAGTCCGACGCTAGTGTCATTTTGAAGAAACTAAAGGTCGATGTCGTGTCGGTGCGGCTGAAGGTGGAAAGCCTGTCGGGCGGCCGGCAGCAATCGGTGGCTATCGCCCGCGCGATCAGTTCCGATCCCCGGGTCGTGATCCTGGATGAACCCACGGCAAATCTCTCGGTCACGGCGACAAAGCAGCTTCTGGACACGATGCTGGAGTTGAAGAGCCATGGCGTGGCGCAGATCATCATCAGCCACCGGCTCAACGATATCTTCGCCGTCGGCGACCGGGTCATGGTATTGAAACGCGGCCGGTTGGTCGGCGATCGTGTCATCGGGAAGACCTCGGAAGATGAAGTGTTGGGCATGATTGTCCAGGGCGAGGTAGCGGCTTAGACCTTTGTAAATTGCGGGAGTTGGTTGATGGCAAGTCATGCGACATATCCAAGTTTGAAAGACAGAGCGGTATTCGTGACCGGCGGCGGCTCGGGCATCGGCGCGGCGATCGTCGAGAATTTCTGCGCTCAGGGATCGAAGGTGGCCTTCGTCGACATCGCCAAGGAAGAGTCGGAAAAGCTGGTCGAAGGATCTGGCCGGCCGCAAGTTGCCGGCGCCGATGTACATTCACTGCGACATCACGGATACGGAGGCCCTGCAGCGCGCGATATCGGACGCAAAGGCGAAGCTCGGCGCGTTCCGCGTGCTGGTGAACAACGCCGCCCACGACCAGCGGCACGCGATCGATGAGGTGACGCCGAAATATTGGGACGAGCGGATTGCGGTCAATCTGAAGCATCAGTTCTTTGCCGCCCAGGCCGTTTACAAGGACATGGCGGCTGCCGGCGGCGGATCGATCGTCAATTTCGGCTCCATCTCCTGGATGAAGAAGCAAGGCAACATGCCGGCCTACACGACGTCGAAATCGGCGGTGCATGGCCTCACCTGCGCGCTCGCCCGTGACCTCGGGCCGATGAATATCCGGGTCAATACGTTGGTGCCCGGCTGGATCATGACCGAGCGGCAGCTCAAGCTGTGGCTGACGCCGGAGGCGGAGCAAGACCTGATGAAAGGCCAGTGCATCAAGCGCAAGCTGGTGCCCGACGACATCGCCCGCATGGTGCTGTTTTTGGCCTCCGAGGACAGCGGCGGCTGCAGCGGCCAGCACTACATCGTTGATGGCGGCTGGGTCTAGGAGGCCGCAGGGTATCGCGCGATGACGGCGCCGGCCTTGATCGCCCTGGATTGGGGCACGACCAACCTGCGGGCCTATCTGGTGGGCATGGGCGGCGACGTCATCGCGCGCGAAGAGCGGCCGCTGGGCATCATGCAGGTGGCCAAGGCGGACTTCGCCGGCGCTCTGGATGAAACGCTGAAAGCCTGGATGCCGCTGCCACCGGGCCTTCCGATTATAGCCTGCGGCATGATTGGCAGCCGCCAGGGCTGGCGCGAGGCGCCGTATGTGGCCTGCCCGGCGGGGGCGGCGGATGTCGCGCAGGGCATGATTGCCGTGGAGTGGCGCGATGGCCAGCCTGTCCTCCTCATCCCCGGCATCTCCTGCCGTGACGCTCAGGGCGTGCCGGATGTCATTCGCGGCGAGGAGACGCAGATCTTCGGTGCGGTTGCTGGCGGTGGAGGTCTCTTTCTGCTGCCGGGAACCCATAGCAAATGGGTAGCCGTGGAGAAGGGCCGGATCATCAGTTTTGCCACCTTCATGACCGGCGAAGTGTTCGGCGTGCTGCGGCAGCACAGCATCCTCGGCCGCACGATGCAGGGCGAGGAGTTCGATGCGGGCGGTTTCAGGCGTGGCGTGGCTGCGGCGGCCAAGGGCGGCGGCGCGCTGCTCCATGGGCTGTTCGGCGCTCGCACGCTGAATCTGTTCGGTGAACTGGCCGAGCGGGAAGGGGCCGGCTACCTCTCCGGCCTGCTCATCGGGACAGAGCTGCTGGAAGCGCCGCGGGTTCTGGGCTTTGCCGGCAAGCCGTCCTCCATCGGGCTGATCGGGCAACCGCAACTCTGCCGGTCCTATGCTATGGCTGCGGCCGAGCTGGGCTATGCGACCTCTGAGGCAGCACCGGATGCGGCGTTGCATGGCATCTGGCGGCTCGCCTCACCCGAGGGCTGGTGAAGGAGGCGGCATGAGTCAGGAATTGCAGTCATGGCTGGCTCGCTGTCCGCTGGTGGCCATTCTCCGCGGCATCCGGCCCGATGAGGCCGAGGAAGTGGGCGAGGCGCTGATCGCGGCCGGCTTTTCCATCATCGAAGTGCCGCTGAATTCGCCGGCGGCGTTCGACAGCATCGGGCGTCTTTCGGCCGATTTCGGCGACAAGGCGCTGATCGGCGCCGGCACGGTGCTCGATCCCGCAGATGTCCAGCGGGTGAAGGATGCCGGGGGCCGCATGATTGTCATGCCCCATGGCGATCCCACTGTCATCAAGGCGGCGAAGGCGGCCGGCATGCTCTGCATCCCCGGCGTCGCCACGCCAACGGAGGCATTCGCGGCGCTGGCGGCGGGCGCTGACGCCCTGAAGCTGTTCCCCGCCGAAACCCTG
Organism: uncultured Alphaproteobacteria bacterium; assembly: GCA_963851215.1. Taxonomy (GTDB): domain Bacteria; phylum Pseudomonadota; class Alphaproteobacteria; order Dongiales; family Dongiaceae; genus DATKFM01. Next base: position 596,639 of record CAWKOG010000008.1, on the reverse strand, counting down.
CCGCCGGCGGCGGTCAAGGCCTGGCGGGCGGTGCTGCCGAAATCCGTCCCGCTGCTGATGGTCGGCGGCATCACGCCGGAGAAGATCCCGGGCTATCTCGCGGCCGGCGCCACCGGCTTCGGCACCGGCGGCCAGCTTTTCCAGCCGGGCTGCGAAATTGCCGCGCTGCGGAAACAGGCGGCGCGCTACGTGGCGGCGTTGCGGCAAAGTTCCTAGTTCGCCCCGAACCATTTAACCCGCTACCACAGCGCCGCGCATTCATTGACACAACGGCGCCGTTGACGCCGCTGGCGCGCGACAACAACATACCTCCCAACAAAGACAGCGTTTCAGCAGGTTGCATCATGTCTGCTGAAGCGCGGCACGGCATGGCATAGGGAGGATAGTATGCAGTTAAGCCGGGACGACCTGCTCAAGGCCTACAAGCGGATGCGCATGATCCGCGAGTTCGAGGATGCCGTGCATGACGAGTTCTCCGCCGGCAACATCCCCGGTTTCGTGCATCTCTATGCCGGCGAGGAGGCGTCGGGAGTCGGCATCTGCATGCATCTCGAGGATCGCGACTGCATCGCCAGCACCCATCGCGGCCACGGCCATTGCATCGCCAAGGGCTGCGACGAGCAGGGGATGATGCAGGAGATCTTCGGCAAGAAGGACGGCCTCTGCGGCGGCAAGGGCGGCTCGATGCATATCGCCGACCTCTCCAAGGGCATGATGGGCGCCAACGGCATCGTCGGCGGCGGGCCGCCGCTGATCTGCGGCGCGGCGCTGACCGCCAAGACACTGAAGACCGGCGGCGTGGCGATCGCCTTCGTCGGCGATGGCGGCTCCAACCAGGGCACGACTTTCGAGTCCTACAATCTGGCGAAGGTCTGGAATCTGCCGGCGATCTTTGTGGTCGAAGACAATGGCTACGCCGAGAGCACGGCGTCGAAATGGTCCGTCGGCGGCAGCCAGGTCGGCCGCGGCAAGGGCTTCGGCATGCCGTCGGTCGAAGTTGACGGTTCGGATTTCTTCGCCGTCTACGATGCCGCGCGCGAGGTGATCGACCGGGCGCGCAACGGCGGCGGGCCCAGCCTGATGCATGTGAAAGTCATGCGCTACTACGGTCATTTCGAGGGCGATGCCTCCACCTATAAATCCGCCGACGAGGTGGCCAAGTACAAGACGACGAACGATCCGCTCTCCGTGTTCCGCAACCGTGTCACCCAGGCGCATCTCCTGGATACCAAGTCTCTCGACGAGATCGACAAGCAGTGCAAGCAGCATATCCAGCAATGCGTGGCCACGGCCAAATCCTCGGCGGTGCCGACCGAAGCTGATCTGCTCACCGACGTCTATACGTCGGCGTATTAGGAGGGCGCTGTCATGGCCAAGAAAACCTACCGTCAAGCCATCAACGAGGCGCTCCGCCAGGAAATGGAGCGCGATCACCGGGTTATCCTCATGGGCGAGGACGTCGCCGGCGGCCTGGGCGCGCCGGGCGAGCAGGATGCCTGGGGCGGCCCGCTGGGCGTCACCAAGGGACTGATGCCGAAATTCGGCCGCGACCGCGTGCTGGACACGCCGATCTCCGAAAGCGCGTTCATCGGCGCGGCGGCGGGCGCGGCGGCCACGGGCCTGCGGCCTGTGGCGGAGCTGATGTTCGTCGATTTCCTCGGCGTCTGCTTCGACCAGATCTTCAACCAGGCCGCCAAGTTCAAATACATGTTCGGCGGCAAGGCGATCACGCCGATGGTGATCCGCACGATGTATGGCGCCGGATTCCGCGCGGCGTCACAACACAGCCAGTGCCTCTATTCGATTTTCACCCATATTCCCGGCTTGAAAGTGGTGCTGCCCAGCAACGCCTATGAGGCGAAGGGCCTGCTGGCCCAGGCGATCCGCGACGACGATCCCGTCATCTTCTTCGAGCATAAGGCGATGTATGACGAGACCGCCGAGGTGCCCGATGACGCGTACACGATCCCGTTCGGCGAGGCGAATGTCTGCCGCGAGGGCGACGACGTCACAATCATCACCATGGGCCGCATGGTGAATTTCTCCAACCAAGTGGCCGACAAGCTGGCCAAGGAGAAGATCGGCGTCACTGTGGTGGATCTGCGCACGACGTCGCCGCTGGACACCGAGACGGTGCTGGAGACGGCAGCGGAGACCGGCCGCGTGGTGGTGGTGGACGAGGCCCATCCCCGCTGCAACATGGCGGCGGATATCTCGGCGCTGATCTGCCAGGAGGCGTTCGACGATCTGAAAGCGCCGATCAAGATGGTCACCGCGCCCCACTGCCCGGTGCCGTTCTCGCCGGCGCTGGAGGATCTGTATGTGCCCAGCCCGGCGAAGATCGAGGCGGCGGTCCGCGCCGTGATGGGGAAAGCCTGATGGCCGGCGAGATCCATACCATCGTCATGCCGAAATGGGGCCTGGCGATGGAGGAGGGCACGGTCACCGCCTGGCAGATCGCCGAGGGAGCGACGATCGCCAAGGGGCAGGAGATCGCCGATATCGAGACGTCGAAGATCGCCAACGTCTTCGAGAGCCCGGTGTCCGGCAAGGTGCGCCGGCTGGTGGCGCCGACCGGCGAAGCGCTGCCGGTGGGGGCGCTGCTGGCGGTGGTGGCCGACGACAAGGTCGGCGACGGCGAAATCGATGCCTACGTCGCGAAGTTCAACGAGGCGCTGAAGGAGCAGCTGGCGGCCAGGGCCAGCGAGAAGAAGCCGGAGCCGGAGATGGTGGAGATCGCCGGCGGCGGCCGCATCCGGTATCTGAAACTGGGCAGCGGCGACGGCGCGCCCGTGCTGTTCATCCATGGTTTCGGCGGTGATCTCAACAACTGGCTGTTCAACCAGGAAGTCCTGGCGGAGAGCCACACGACCTACGCCATCGATCTGCCGGGCCATGGCGGGTCCGGCAAGGATGTGGGCGCCGGCGATCTCGGCGCCATGACGGCGGCGGTGGCGGGCTGGATGGCGGCGATGAAGATCGACCGCGCGCATCTGGTGGGTCATTCGCTGGGTGGCGCGATTGCGCTGCAACTGGCGGCAACGCAGCCGGACAAGGTGGCGTCGGCGACGCTGATCTGCCCGGCCGGCCTCGGGCCTGATGTCTCGATGGAGTATATCAACGGCTTCATCGAGACGAGCCGCGGCAAGAAGCTGGAGCCGATCCTGCAGATGCTGATGGCCAACCCCGCGCTGGTCACCCGCGACATGATCGAGGACGTGCTGAAGTTCAAGCGCATCGATGGCGTCGACGCTGCGCTGAGAAAGATGCGCGACGCCATCTTCCCGGGCGGAAAACAGGGGGTCATCCTGCGCGACGCCGTCGGCAAGGTGAAGGCGCCGATCCAGATCATCTCCGGCAGCCAAGACCGCATCGTCCCGGCGAAGCATTCGGAAGGTTTGCCCGGAAAAGTGAAGGTGCATTCCCTGGCCAATGCCGGCCATATGCCGCACATGGAGGCGGCGAGCGACGTGAACCGGCTGATCGCGGAGCTCGCGAAGTAGCGTCCGCAGGAGTGCCGGCCCTGTAGCATCCCGACTTTCCCGGACGGAATCCGCGCATTTTTTGCAAATTCTGTGCAGGAATTTTCCTGTGCTGGCAGAGGATTGAGCCCGGAATTGCCGATTCCCGGGGGACCCTGATTTTTGGGAACGATGCCATGCAAGGGAATCCCTGGTTTGGGCATGACTGTTTGTTCGCACCAAGTAGCTGTGAGCGGCATGCCGTATTCCGATAGATTGTGTACAGGATTTCCCGCGGCTGAACGCCGACAGGAACATTATCATATCAAAGGCGTTGCCGCTTCTCAAGGAAACTGATCCTTGGCTAACGCAAGGCTGTCATCCTGGAAACCGAGCGTCAGCGAGGTTATCCGGGACCCATGAACACCGAGCGGTGGTGGGATTTCTTGGCAAGTTCAGTGTGCTTGGGTCCCGGGCTCCGCCGCTGAAGCGGCGGTCCCGGGATGACAATTTGTGCGGGTGTTGGTAAACGGTGCTCATGGCCATAGACATACCTACGGAACTCGTAGCCGCCATCGCGCGCATACCTGTGCTAGCGCAAGTTCCAGCGAGCGAACTGTTAGTCGAGCCGCTGCCGGGTTTGACCAACCGCAACTTCAAGATCACGACACCAGGCGGAAACTACGTGCTCCGACTGCCGGGCGCGGGCACGGAGAAATACATCGACCGTGCGGCCGAGGCCCATGATGCGGCGTTGGCGGCGGGAGCGGGGTTGACGCCGGAGATCCTCTACGCCGATCCGGCGACTGGCCTGATGCTGACCCGCTTTGTCGATGGCGCCGAGACGCTGACCGCCGCGGCGATGCATGATCCCGCCACGCTGCGCGCCGCCGCGCACATCCTGCGGCGGCTGCATGACAGCGGACTCGTGTTTCGCCGGGTGATGCGGGTGTTCGAAAAAATCGATTCATATCTGCAGAAGAGCCCGCGTGCGGCGGCGCAGTTTGGCGCGGTTCGCAGGGCGGCGGAGAAGTTGCGGAACTTGGTGGACGGTCCCGAGCGGCGGCTGGTGCCCTGCCATATCGATCCGACGCCCCACAATTTCGTTCGGGGGCGCGGCTCCGATGGAGCGTCACGACTCTATCTCATCGATTGGGAATATGCGGAGATGAGCGAGCCGGCCTATGATCTGGCGGGGCTGTCCATCGAGGTGGAGTTCAGCGACGCAGTGGATCGCGCGCTACTCGCTGCATATGGCGACGGAGTAAGAGGCGCAACGCCGGACCGCTTCGCCGCCTACAAAGTGTCGCTCTATCTGATGGCAGGTTCTTGGGCGGCAATGGCGATCGAATTGGGCAACCGGACCCCGGGGTTGGACAAGATGGCGGAGCGACGCTTAGCCCAGGCGACAGAGGCAATACGCACTCATTGAATATTGCCAGCGTCGATGCTTCCTATTTGCCCGGCGGTGTCGGTAGTGATTGCCTTAGGTAATACGCATGCCCAATTCCATCCACATCCCGCACGGCAAAGCCTCGTTTTACAAGGACGCGCCGAAGCTTGAGGTTGGGTGCCGCGCAATTGATGGCATGTACCACCCATTCTAATTCAGACAATCTGCGTTGCTTTGCGAGTCGAGTGGCAATTACCGCAATTGTGGGCAGGACGCCTTCACCGCCACCGTCAATTTGCGCCAACTCAATCCTGAGCCGATCAGGCAATAGATGCAGTTGTCCAAGAATCTCGGCTGACCCGGCTTTGAATACGACCGGGCCAACACTCGCCAGAACGGTGAAAAACTCTTCCGGCAGCGAAAGGATTTCCTCGGGCGTCAAGCCTTCAATCAGGATGTGCTTTGGTGGTTTGTCGGTGCCATCAGTCATTTCAGCCGACGTTTTGCTAGGAGAACACTACCCAAAGTATAGCCGCGACAGCGCCACCACCGCCGCCGACGCGATGACGCTTACGAAATCGTTGCCGATGAACTTCATCGCCAGCACAGCCGTCACCAGACCGAGCCATTCGGGCGGGCCGCCGTTGGCGGCGATGGGGCCGAGGATGGCGCCGATCAGCGCGACAGGGATGGCCTTGAGCCAGGCTTCGACCCGCGGCGTCACGGTCACGTAGCGCATCAGGAAGAATCCGCCGGCGCGGCAGGCATAGGAGGCCAGGCCCATCAGCAAGATGGCGGCGAGGGCGTCAGGCCGGATCAGCATTGCGGAAGGCGCCCACGAGGCTGCCCGCGAGCGCGCCGATCAGGATGTACCAAGGACCGTCCAGCAGCTTCTCGACGACGATGGCCACGATGACGCCCGTCGCCAGCGGCCAGAGCTGGCTGGATTTCCGGAAGAACACGACCGCCATGCCGGCGAAGAACGCCGCCAGCATGAAATCGGCGCCGTAGCGGTGAGGATCGCCGAGAAGCTGGCCGAAGACATGTCCCGCCGCCGTCGTCCCGACCCAGAGGAACCAGATGAAGAAGGCGCTGCCGATCAGAAAGGCGGCATCGAGCCGGCCTGCCTCATACTCTCGCATCTGCAAGTGCCCAATTACCGTCGCCCAGGGCGAACATCGAGAGATAGGCCTGATAAGCCGGCAGGCCGCGATACCAGGGGCGCAGCGTGGCGCCCAGCAGCATGTAGCGGGCGTTCATCGCCAGAGTGGTGAGCGTCACCGCGATGAAGGTCACCGGTTCGGTCCAGGCCTCAAGGGAAGCCATCTGCGCACCGCCCGCAAACACGACACCGCTGAACAGCATCGACTCGGCAGTGCTCAATCCGGCGGCGCCCGCCATGATGCCGAAGGCGACGCCGTACAGGCCGATGCTTGGCACCAGCACCAAGCCGCGGATGGCGCCGGCGCGGAATCCTTTCCAGGTGAAGGGAGGGGCCGTGGATGAGCTCATGGGCAGGGTGCGATGTTGCCTGTTGCCGGAGAAATCTATATAACCAGTAAACATCATATTTGATGGTTAGGTCAAATCCTATGCGCAACTATGGCTCCTATGCCCAGGCGCCGCCCAAGTTCATCGCCGGCGCCCGCTGCCTGGATTTCCTCAATACGACGGAGGACGGCGGGGTGGAGCGGCTGACGAGCTACGCCGAGTTCGTCATCTGGTCGAAGGCTGCAGGCCTGATCGACGCGGCGGGGCAGCGCCGCTTGCTGGCGTTGGCCGCGAAGCAGCCGCGGGCCGCGGCGAAGACTCTCGCCCTGGTGCTGAAGGCGAGAGGCGGCGCTGGCCGATTTGTTCAGGGGTTCGGTGCCGCAACGGACTCAGGCGGTGGCGGAGATCAACGAAGTGCTGGCGCAGGACCGCTTCGTCATGCAGCTCGAGTCGGGAAAGGCGGGACTACGCCAGCACTGGAAGCCGGATGGTCCGGAACTTCGGCAACCGCTTTTGAGCCTGCTGCGGGAAGCGGCCGCGCTGCTCTCCGCGCCGGCGCGGGCGCAGATCCATCACTGCGCCGGCGATGACTGCGGCTGGTTCTTCCTGGATACATCGCGCAATCAGTCGCGGCGCTGGTGCGAGATGGAGACTTGCGGCAACAAGGCAAAGGCTCGGGCGCATTATCACCGGCATCGGGCTCAAGATTAGGGACCGATATCCCTTCTCCCCTTGGGGGAGAAGGGGCAGGGGATGAGGGGATTCCGCGCAGCAGCGCGGCAAAAAGGCAAAGCGGGCGAGGCGATATGTTGCTGCAAACGGTCCAATAAACCTGCGCGCGTATAGCTCTGAGAAAGCGAAGAGTTAGGTCGCGCTGCCGCACATTAGACCCCTCACCCCCTGGCCCCTCTCCCCCAAGGGGAGAGGGGAGATTCTGTGCTGAGCAATCCGCCTGCACAGGTTAGTTCGCAGGTCGGCGGGTCCACCCATTGCACCGCCGTCAAAGATCACTATAGTAAGAGTCCTCAACGGGGTGCCCTTGTGGCTGAGAGGCGCGGTCTGCGCGCCAACCCGACGAACCTGATCCGGGTAATGCCGGCGGAGGGAGATGAGTCCGGGACTTCTCCAGATTATCGCCATGGGCCTCTTCCGCCGTTCTTTCATTGCGGAGGATGAGACATGCGCATTCTGATTGCGGCGGTGGCGCTGCTGATGGCGGCGGGTGCGGCCCAGGCGGCCGATCCGCCGGTGCTGACGGTCTATACCTATAACTCCTTCACCTCGGAGTGGGGTCCGGGACCAGCGGTGCAGAAGGCGTTCGAAGCCGACTGCGCCTGCAAGCTGGAGTATGTCGCGGTGGAAGACGGCGCGGCGCTGCTGAGCCGGCTGCTGCTGGAAGGCAAGAACACCAAGGCGGATATCGTTCTCGGCCTCGATACGAACCTGACGGCAGAGGCCGCGGCGACAGGCCTGTTCGCGCCCCATGGCATGGACCTGTCGGGTCTGAAGCTGCCGATGGCCTGGTCCGATCCGGTGTTCGTGCCTTACGACTACGGCTACTTCGCCTTCGTCTATGACTCGCAGAAGATCACGGCACCGCCGAAAAGTTTCGAGGAGCTGTTGGACGGGCCGGCAGACTGGCAGATCCTGATCCAGGATCCGCGCAGCAGCACGCCGGGACTCGGCCTGCTGATGTGGGTGCGCAAGCTCTATGGCGAACGGGCGCCGGAGATCTGGCAGAAGCTGAGGCCGCGCATCGTCACCGTGAGCAAGGGCTGGAGCGAGGCCTATGGCCTGTTCATCAGTGGCGAGGCGCCAATGGTGCTGAGCTATACCACCTCGCCGGCCTATCACATTATCGCCGAGAACACGGACCGCTACCGTGCCGCGGCTTTCAGCGAGGGCCACTATATGCAGGTGGAAGTGGCGGCGCGCACGTCGACGTCGGCCCACGCCGATCTGGCGGAGAAGTTCCTCGCCTTCATGACCGGGCCGGGGTTCCAGGACGTGATCCCCACGACCAACTGGATGTACCCGGTGATCGCGCCGTCGGCTGGCTTGCCCGAGGCCTTCGCCCAGCAGCCGGTGCCGCAGACGGCGCTGCTTTACACGGCGGACGAGGCGGCGGCCGGACGAAAGCCCTGGATTGACGAATGGCTCGGCGCGATGGGCAACTGATGCGGCCGCTATGGCCGGGTCTGGCGGTGCTGGGTGCTGTTGGAGCGCTCATCGCCGCTGCACTTTCGGGCATGATCGCGGCATCAGGCGATCTCGATCCGGCATCGGTGCTGGCCAATCCCTATTATCGCGGCGTGATCCAGTTCACGCTGTGGCAGGCGGCATTGTCGACGCTGCTGAGCATCGGCTTCGCGCTGCCGATCGCGCGGGCGCTGGCGCGGCGCGGCGATTTTCCCGGGCGCGCCCTTTTATTGCGGCTGTTCATGCTGCCGATCGTCATGCCGACGCTGGTGGCGATCCTCGGCGTTCTCGCGGTGTATGGCCGCGCCGGATGGATCAGCGAAGGCATCGCCGCCGCCGGCGGCATCTGGCGGCTGAATATCTATGGCCTCGCCGGGATATTGATCGGCCATGTGTTCTTCAATCTGCCGCTGGCGGTGCGGCTGCTGCTGCCGGTCTGGGAGGGAATCCCGGAGGAGTATTGGCGGCTGGCGGGGCAGCTCGGCATGCGCTCGCGCGAGGTGTTGAGGATGATCGAGTGGCCGCTGGTGAGCCGCGCCATTCCCGGCACGGCGGGCGTGATCTTCATGCTCTGCTTCACCAGCTTTCCCGTGGTGCTGCTGCTGGGCGGCGGACCGGCGGCCACCACCATGGAAGTGGCGATTTTCCAATCCGTGCGGTTCGACTTCGATCTCGAGCGCGCGGCGGTTCTGGCGCTGCTGCAGATCGGCATCTGCGGTCTGCTGGTCAGTGCGGGGTTCATGCTGATGCCGCCGCTGCCGCGGGGGCAGGGGCTGCGGCGCGCGGTGCCCCGGCCGGACGCAGCGGCGCAGGGCGCGAAGCTCAATGATGGTGTGTGGCTGGCGCTGGGCTTGCTGTTTGTCGGGTTGCCGATCCTGGCGGTGCTCATCCACGGTTTTCAGGGTCCGGTCATGCGGGTGCTGGGCGAAGTGAGCCTGTGGCGGGCGGCCGGACTCAGTCTCTTATTCGCCCTGGGAGCGAGTGCGCTCAGCCTCATACTCGGAGTCGGCCTGTCGGATACCTTGCGCCATCTGCGATTCCGCCGCTATGCCCACCGCCGCGCGGCGATGATGGAGGCTGGCGGATCGCTGATGTTGGTGGTGCCGCCGCTGGCGCTGGGCACGGGGCTCTATGTGCTGTTGTCGCCCCATTTGGATGTGCTGGCCTGGGCGCCGCTGTTCGTGGTGACCATCAATGCCTGCCTCTGCCTGCCCTACGTTCTGCGCAGCCTGGAGGAGCCGATGCAGCTGATCATGGAGCGCCATGACCGGCTGGCGCGCAGCCTCGGCATCCGCGGTTTCGACCGGCTGCGGCTGGTGGAATGGCCGCGTGCTGCGCCGGCCGCTGGGCCGCGCCGCCGCGCTGAGCGCCGCGCTGGCGGTGGGCGATCTCGGCGTCATCGCGTTGTTCGGCACGCCGGAGACGGCGACGCTGCCGCTGCTGCTCTATCAGCGCCTGGCCGCCTATCAGTTCGACGCGGCGGCGGTGGTGGCGCTGGTGCTGCTGGGGCTTTGCCTGCTGTTGTTCATCGCGCTGGAGCGGGGGTTGGGCGGATATGGCCGCGCTTGAGATCGAACATCTTCGCTTCCGCTATGAGGACATGCAGATGGAGTTCGATCTGCAGGTCGAGAGCGGCGAATTCCTGGGCGTGATCGGACCCAGCGGCGCCGGCAAGAGCACGCTGCTGTCGCTGATCGCCGGCTTCGAGCGGGCGGAGTCCGGCAGCATCCGGGTCAATGGCCAGGAGATCGTCGCGCTGCCGCCGAACGAGCGGCCGGTGACCATGCTGTTCCAGGACAACAACCTGTTCGCCCATCTGACCGTGGAGCAGAATGTCGGCCTCGGCATCCATCCGGGACTGCGGCTGACGGCCGAACAGCGCGATGCGGTCGGCGCGGCGCTGGAACGGGTTGGCCTCGGCGGCTTCGCGCAGCGGCGGCCGGACCAGATGTCCGGCGGCGAGCGGCAGCGGACCGCGCTCGCCCGCAGCCTGGTACGCAACCGGCCGCTGCTGCTGCTAGACGAACCCTTCGCCGCGCTAGGGCCGGCCTTGCGGCGGGAGATGCTGGACCTGGTGGACGCTCTGCGGCTGGCCCAGGGTTTCACGGTGCTGTTCGTCACCCATCAGCCCGAGGATGCGCTGCATGCGGCCGGCCGCGTCGCCTTCATCGCCGAGGGACGCGTGGCGGCCACTGGCCCGGCCCGCGAATTGTTGTTACACCCGTCTTCCGCCGCGCTGCGGGCCTATCTGGGCCCGGATTGGTTGGACGATCGCGGCTAGGAGGCGTACCGCATGCCCGTTGAACCGCTGCTGCCGGAACAGCTCTATCGCTGCTGTGCCGACGAACTGCCGAAATTCGCCACCACGGCGGAGCTGGAAGATCTGATTGATGTGCCGGGGCAGGAGCGGGCGATGCGCGCCATTCGCTTCGGCATTGGCATCAAGCGGCCGGGCTATAATATCTTCGCGCTCGGCGGGCCTGGTACGGCAAAGCATGCGATGGTGCGGGAGTTCCTGGACCGGGTTGCCTTGAACGAACCGGTGCCGCGCGACCTCTGCTATGTGTTCAACTTTGAAGATCCGCATAAGCCGGTGGCGATCGAGCTGCCGCCGGGCAGCGCGGCAGCGTTCCGCGCCGAGATGGCGCAGCTAGTGAAGGACCTGCGGGCGACCATGCCGGCGATGTTCGAGAGCGCCAACTACCGCTCGCGGCGCCAGATCATCGATGACGAGTTCAAGCAGCGGCAGGAAGCGGCATTCGAGCATCTCCAGGAGCTGGGCAAGGCGCGCAGCGTCATGCTCATCCGCACTCCCGCCGGCTTCGGCTTCGCGCCGGCCAAGAACGGCATCGTGGTGAGCCCGGAGGAATTCCAGAAGCTGCCTGAAGACGCGCAGAAGAAGATCCGCGACACGATCGAGGGGCTGCAGGAGGAATTGGAGAGCACGCTGGGTCAGCTGCCGCTCTGGGAGCGGGAGCGGCGCGAGCAGCTCGTGGCGCTGAACCGGAAGATGACGACATTCGCGGTCGGCAACCGCATCGATGACATCCAGGCGCGCTACAAGGACAACCCTGCTGTGCTTGCCTATCTGGACGCGGTGGAACGGGATATCGTCGAACATGTCGAGATCTTTCTGGGGATCGTGCAGGAGGAGGCGGCGCAACCGCAGCCGGGCGCGTCGGCCGGCGCGCGGCTTGGCGATGGCGACCGTTTCCGTCGCTATCAGGTCAATGTCATCGTCGACCAGACCGGCAAGACCGGGACGCCGGTCGTGTACGAGGATAACCCGACTTTCGCCAATCTGGTGGGCGTGATCGAGCAGTTGGCCGATATGGGCGCGCTGATTTCCGACTTCACGCTGATCAAGGGCGGCGCGCTGCACCGGGCCAATGGCGGCTACCTGATCGTTGATGCGCGCAAGCTGCTGATCCAGCCTCACGCCTACGAGGCATTGAAGCGCGCCATCCGCTCCCGGGAGATTCATATCGAGTCGCCGGGCCAGATGTACACGCTGGTGACGACCGTGACCCTGGACCCGCAGGCTGTGCCGCTGAATATCCGCGTCGTGCTGGTGGGCGACCGGCAGCTTTATTATCAGCTCTCGGAGCATGATCCGGATTTCGCGGAGCTGTTCAAGGTGGCGGCCGATTTCGAGGACGACATGCCGCGGCAGCCAGAGACCATGGTCGCCTTCGCGCGGCTGGTGGCAACCATCGCGCGCCGGGAATATATGCGGCCGTTCGAGCGCGATGCGGTCGAGCGGATCATCGAGCATGCCTCGCGGCTGGCCGACGACGCGCGCAAGCTGTCGATGCGCATCTCCGCCGTCGCCGATGTCATGCGCGAGGCCGACTACATCGCCGAGCAGGGCAAGCGGGATACGGTGGGGCTGCAGCAGGTCGAGGAGGCTTTGACGGCGCAGCGGGACCGCAGCGAGCGGGTGCGCGACCGCTCCCACGAGATGATCCAGCGGGGCCTGGTGCTGATCGCCACCGATGGCGCCAAGGTCGGGCAGGTCAACGGCCTGTCGGTGATGACTCTGGGGACCATGAGCTTCGGCAAGCCGACGCGGATCAGCGCGCGGGTGCGGCTGGGCCGGGGCGAAGTGATCGATATCGAGCGGCAGGTGGAGCTGGGCGGCCCGATCCATTCCAAGGGCGTGCTGATCCTCGCAGGCTATCTGGGCGCCCGCTATGCCGAGGATCAGCCGCTGTCACTGTCGGCGACGCTGGTGTTCGAGCAGTCCTATGGCGGGGTCGAAGGCGACAGCGCCTCATCGACCGAGCTCTATGCGCTGCTGTCGGCGCTGTCCGATCTGCCGGTCAAGCAGGGCTTCGCGGTGACAGGATCGGTGAATCAGTACGGCGAAATCCAGGTGATCGGCGGTGTGAACGAGAAGATCGAGGGTTTCTTCGATATCTGCGCCAAGCGCGGATTGAACGGGCAGCAGGGCGTGCTGATCCCCGCCGGCAATGTGCAGCATCTGATGCTGCGGCGCGACGTGGTTGATGCCGTCCGTACCGGCAAGTTCCATATCTATCCGGTGTCGCGGATCGACGAGGGGATCGAGCAATTGACGGGTGTCGCAGCGGGCGAGCGGCAGCCCGATGGCAAATTCCCGAAGGGAACCGTCAACAGGCGGGTCGAGGATCGTCTGCTCGGCCTGGCGGAGCAGCGGCGGCGCTTCGGTCTCAGCGCCGAGCGTGCCGTGTAGCGGTCAGGCGCGCCAGTAGTCGATCAGCGTCCAGGCCCCGAGCGCAAGAAAGCCGATACCGGCAATCAGCTTGAGCGGCACCCGCGTGAAATAGGCGGCGCCGCTGCTGCCTATTGCGACCGCCAAGGCGGTCGACAAGCAAAGAGCACTCGCCGCCGCGATGAACACCAGGATGGGGCTATGCTTGCTGTCCGCCGCGAACAGCAAGGTTGCGAGCTGGGTCTTGTCGCCGAGTTCGGCCACGAAGACGGTGCCGAAGATCGCGAAGAGCTTGTAGATGTCCGGGTGCATGTTGTCCCGCCAAATGAAAAGCCGCTCCCTGACGGAGGAGCGGCCGCGCATTCCGCGCCTGTTCGGTAAGTCTATTCGCCTTCGGTCAATCGCTCCAGGGCCTCCCGATCGAGAATGACGATCTCGCCGCGGGTCGCCACGGAGACGATCTTGTCGTCGCGCAGCCGCGAAATGGCGCGGCTGACGGTCTCGGTTGTCAGGCCGAGATAGTCGCCGATATCCGTACGGGTCATCGGCACCTCGAGATTTTTCGTGGATCTGCGCATACGCTCGGCCCGCTTGGCGAGCATGGAGAGGAAGGACGTCACCCGCTCCATCGCCGTTTTGCGCCCGAGCAACAGCATCTGGTCCTGCGCCGCCACCAGTTCATGGGCGGCCTCGCCCAGCAGGCGGCGCTCCAATGTCGGATGGTCGGGCAGCAACGCCTCGAGCCGCCGCCGCGGAAAGCGGCAGAGCTTCACGTCGGTAATGGCTTCGGCTGTGTAGGCATAAGTATCATTATAGGCGATGCCGAGAAAATCGCCTGAAGACAGGAAGCCGGTGATTTGCCGCCGCCCGTCCGGCAGAAGCTTGTAGAGCTTCACGGAGCCATTGATGACGTTGAACAGATCCTGCGCCGGTTCGCCCTCGACGATGGCCGATTGGCCGGGATGGAGGGTCAGCGTCGAGACAATGCGGCGGACCTCTTCGAGCTCCTCCGGCTCCATGGAACTGCAGACGCCGATCTCGCGGATCTCGCAATCGGCACAGGGCTCGCCGAGATGGAAATGGCTGCCCTGCGACACTTTGGTCTGTCTGATGATCTGCACGATTTTCCCCGCCGATTAAGTCTCAATCCCCGTGCCCTACTCATATTTGCGCCTTTGCTCGCTCGGGATCAAGCAAACTGCGACAATTTGATCTAGGTCATCGCCGGGCTGCCCGGGATGCGTTGAATTGTTTGGCGTAATTCTGAATAGTGCCCATGACCGCCAACACTCAAAGCGCCTTTCAAGTCCGGATTCTGCCTGAAGGAGAACTGCGGCTGGCGGTTCCCCTGATCCATCTCCTGTATCCATCCTTGCTGGAGGCGGAATGGGTCGCTTACGCCAGCGGCCGGCCACCATTGAAATCCGGGTCGCCCCGGCGCGTTCTCGTGGCATCGAATCCGGGCGGCTATCTGCATGGCCTCTGCACCTTGGCCGATGGCTTTGACCTCAGATGTGGCCGGACGCTGGATGTCGACGATCTGGTCGTGGCGAACTTTCTCGATACGAGGTCCGTCGCGCAGACGCTGCTGGCCGGTATCGAGGATATCGCACGACGCGGCGGCTATCATGAAGTCAGGGTCAATCTCGCCGACAGCAACATGCCGCACCGGCAGGCCGTGGCCGATGCACTCAACAGCGTGGGCCATGTGCGGACGATGGCGCGCTTCGCCAAGCCGCTGGCGCAGCCATTGAAGCCGATTATCGGGCTCTAAGCCCGCTTCTTCAATCGGCCCTGTAGCTCGACGAGCAAACTTTCCCGGTCGGCATTGCTCTTCAGCGATGCAAGATGCTGGCGAAGGTCCAGGACAAAGGCCGCGTGCTTGTTGTTCCAATCTTCCGTCGCCACCTGCCCGGCCGGAAGACGAGGCGCGGCCGCGGTGACCATGCGGCCGGCAATGAGATCGAAACGATCATCCAATTCCGGCAGGAAGATCTTGTTGCCGTCGCAGCCGGCCGCGACCAAGGCAGCCTTGAAGGCCTGGCGGCTCTCCGGTTCGCCATGGGTCAGGAAGATGCCGCTCTTCACCGGCAGGCGTTCCTTGATCCAGGTTACGAGCTCCGGACCGTCGGCATGGCCGGAATAGGCGTCCAGCCGCCTCATCGCCGCCCGAACGATGACTTCTTCATTATGAATACGGACGGTTTTCGCGCCGGACACCAGGAGCTGACCGAGCGTACCCGGCGCCTGGTAGCCGACGAACAGGACCGTGGATTCGGGCCGCCAGAGATTGTGCTTGAGGTGGTGGCGGATGCGTCCGGCCTCGCACATGCCGCTGGCCGACAGGATGATCGCGCCGGCCTTGATCATGTTCACGGCCTTGCTCTGATCGACGCTCTCGACGAAATGGAAATTGGGCATCTCGAAGGGCGAGCCGTCCTCCATATCCTCGAGATCTTTCGCATGCTCGATGAAGACTTTGGTCGCCCGCACGGCTAGCGGCGAGTCGATATAGACATGGCTCGACGGCAATTCGTTGTGCCGGAAAAGATGCGCCATGTCGAGCATCAGCTCCTGGCTTCGCTCGACCGCGAAGGATGGGATCAGCAGGTTGCCGCCGCGTTCCAGCGCCGCCTTCACTTCGTCGCGGAGACGCGCGCGGCGCTGTTCGGGCGTGGCTTCCGGCCGATCGCGGCCGCCATAGGTCGAACTCGGTCACGACATAGTCGAAGCCCTCCGGCGCTCCCGGGTCGGGATGGAAGGCTTTGTGGCTAGGGCCGAGGTCGCCCGAGAAAAGCAGCCGAAGCGTCGGATGCTGGTTTTCTCCAGTCTCGATTTCGATCTCCAGGGATGCCGAGCCCAGGATATGGCCGGCGTTCCAGAAGCGCACCCGGACGCCCGGCGAGGCCTTCAGCCACTCCTCGTAGACCACATCGCGCATTTGCGAAAGGCAGGCCTTGGCGTCTTCCAGCGTATAGATCGGTTGCAGCTTTTCCTGTCCGCGCTGCTGGTTGCGCCGGTTCAACCGCTCAACTTCGGATTCCTGGATGCTGCCGGAGTCCGGCAGCATGAAAGTGAGCAGATCGCTGGTGCTGGGCGTCGCGTAGATGGATCCGCGGAACCCGGCCTTGGTCAACCGCGGCAGCATGCCGCTATGGTCGATATGGGCATGGGTCAGCAGCACGAAGGCCAGTTCGCGGGGATCGAAGGGCAGGGGCCGGTGGTTGAGCGCGTTGAGTGTTTTCGATCCCTGGAACATGCCGCAATCCACCAGGAAGCTGCCCTTGGAATGGACGACGCGGTAGCAGGAACCGGTGACGCTGCCGGCCGCGCCGTGGAAATCCATGGTGACTGCCATTCAAGCCTCCCGTCGATTGAGCCGCCGACACGCGCGCTCCATGGCGAGGTTAGCCATAGTCGTCTGCGCATCCAAGTGTTGGCTGGCGTGACAAAACGAAACGCCCCGGCCTTTCGGCCAGGGCGCTGCATTATCGAATGTGATTTTGCCTAGACGTGGAACGACTCGCCGCAGCCGCAGCGGCCCTTTTCGTTCGGATTCTTGAAGACGAAGCCGGACTGCAGCTTGTCTTCGACATAATCCACTTCGGTGCCGATGATGAACATGGTGGCGCGGGGATCGATGAAGATCGTCACGCCCTTGTCCTGCACGACTTCGTCGTTCGGGCCCTTCTCGTCGGCGTAGTCGATGACATAGGAGAGACCGGAGCAGCCCTTGGCCTTTACGCTGATGCGCAGGCCGGCCGGCGGCTGATCGCGCTTCACCAGCAGCGACTTGAATTGCTCGGCGGCAGCGTCGGTGATCTTGATCGCGTTCGGGGTCGGGCGCATTACAAGGACTCCAATAGCACCTAAAAGTTAAGACTAGAACATGCCCAATTCAAGCTGGGCGGCTTCGGACATCCGGGATTTATCCCAGGGTGGATCCCACACCAAATCCACGTCGATATCGTTAAGGCCATCGACCTTGGCGACGGCGTCCCGGACCATCTGGGGCATGGTGCCCGCCACGGGGCAGCCGGGCGCCGTCAGGGTCATCTTGATGGCCACGTTGCCCTTGGGATCGATATCCAGGTCATAGATCAGGCCGAGTTCGTAGATATTCACCGGGATTTCCGGATCATAGACGGTCTTGATCGCATCCACGATTTGCGGGCGAAGGGCCTCGATCTGCTCGGCCGTGAGGTCGCTCCCGCCGGCAGTCGCTGCCGGTGCGACGTCGGGAGTTGAAACGGTCGTCGTCTGCTGTTCGGCGGACATGATCTAGGCGTTCTCCGTCGAAATCGCTGATTGCTTGTGGTCCAGCGCCGCCATCAGCGTGTGCCAGGACAGGGTCGCGCATTTCACGCGCATGGGGTACTCGCGCACGCCCGACAGCACCGTGAGCTTGTCCAGGGCGCCGGCGTCGGCGCCGTGACAGGCGCTCTTGCCGGTCATGGAATCGTGGAAGCGATCGAAGAGCTGGCGCACCTCGGCTTCAGTCTTGCCTTTGAGGACTTCGGTCATCATCGAAGCCGATGCCATGGAGATGGCGCAGCCGCGGCCTTCGAAGGTGACGTCCTCGACGATCCCATCCTTCACCTTGAGATAGACGGTGACCCGGTCGCCGCAGAGCGGATTGTCGCCCTTGGCCTCGCAAGTTGCCGCAGGCAGCTTGCGGAAGTTCCGCGGCTGGCGGCTATGGTCGAGGATGACCTCCTGATAGAGTTCGCGCAGATCGGACATCAGCCGAAAATCTCCCGTACCCGCAGCAGGCCGTCGGCCAGCGCATCCACATCGTCGAAGCCATTATACAAGCCGAAGGAGGCGCGCGCGGTTCCCGCCACGTTCATGCGGTCCATCAGCGGCTGCGCGCAGTGATGACCGGCGCGGACGGCGATGCCCTGGCGGTCCAGGATGGTGCCGATGTCGTGGGGATGTGCGCCTTCCATGGTGAAGGAGACGATGCTGGCCTTCTGTTTCGCCCGGCCGACGATGGCAAGGCCAGGGACGTCATTCAGCCGCTCCGTGGCGTAGCGCAGGAGCGCCTGTTCATGGGCCTCGATGCGGTCGAAGCCGAGCGCGGTGACGTAGTCGGCGGCAGCCGCGAGGCCAATGGCGCCGGAGATATGGGGCGTGCCTGCCTCGAAACGGTTCGGAATTTCGGCAAACTCGGTCTTTTCGAAAGTCACCGAGCGGATCATGTCGCCGCCGCCCTGATAGGGTGGCATGGCGTTGAGCAGGTCCGCCTTGCCGTAGAGCACGCCGATGCCGCTCGGCCCATAGACCTTGTGGCCAGTGAAGATGAAGAAATCGCAGCCTAGCGCCTGAACGTCCACGGCGCGGTGCGGCGCGGCCTGGGAGCCGTCCACCATCACATGGGCGCCATGCTCGCGGGCAATACGGACGATATCGGCGAGCGGAGTGACGGTACCCAACGCATTGGAGGTGTGCGTGACCGCAACCAGCTTGGTGCGCGGCGTGAACAGCTTCGCATATTCGTCCAGCAGGAATTCGCCGGCGTCATTGATCGGCGCCACTTTCATCACGATGCCCTTGCGGTCGCGGAGCAACTGCCAAGGCACGATGTTGGAATGGTGCTCCAGGGCGGAGATGATGACTTCATCGCCGGCCTTCAGGAACCCCTCGCCATAGCTGAAGGCCACCAGGTTGATCGCCTCGGTGGCGCTGCGGGTGAAGATGATCTCCCGCGCCTCCTTTGCGTTGAGGAACTTGGCAATCCGCTCGCGGGCGCCTTCGAAGTTCAGGGTCGCACGCTCGCTCAGCCAGTAGACGCCGCGATGGACGTTGGCATATTCGGTTTCGTAGCAATTCTTGATCGCGTCGATGACCGCGCGCGGCTTTTGGGCGCTGGCGGCGCTGTCCAGGAACACAAGGCGATGGCCATGAACCGGCTTCGCCAGGATCGGGAAATCCCGGCGGACCCGCTCCAGGTCCAGGATCGGCGCGTTGCGGCGGTCGGACCGGGCTACAGCGGCGGCGGTCATGCGGCAATCCCCGGGCTCGGATGCGCAAGCCAGCCGCGCGCATGGGCGAGGAAGGCATCCCGAACGGCCGGATCATCCACGGCGCCTATGAGGTCTTCGATGAAACCCTCCACCAGCATCTGCCGGGCTTCAGCCAAACCGATGCCACGGGCGCGCAGGTAGAACACGGCGTTTTCGTCCAGCTCGCCGATCGTGGCGCCATGGCTGCACTTCACGTCGTCGGCGTAGATTTCCAGTTCCGGCTTGGTGTCCATCTCCGCGCGATCGGACAGCAGGATGGTCTTGTTGAGCTGATGGCCATCGGTCTTCTGGGCGTGGGGCTGGACGGTGATGCGGCCCTGGAAGACGCCGTGGGCCTGCTCGTCCAGCACGCCCTTATAGGTCTCCGAGCTGGTGGTCTCGGGTGCCGCGTGGCGGATGTCGGTCGTGTTGTCGATATGCTGCCGGTTGCGGCCGAGATAGCAGCCGTCGAGACGGCAGGTGGCGCCGGGGGCATCCAGCGAGACGGTGATTTCATGCCGGGAGAGGCCGCCGCCGGTGGTCAGCACGAAGCTGTCGAAACTGCCCGCCTTCCCGACAACGGCATTCATGGCCGCCAGATGGATGGCCTGCGTGCCTTCGTCTTGGACCTTGAAGTAGCGGCAATGGGCTTCCGCACCGACGGCGACGTCGCTGTGATAGTGCGTCCAATAGGGATCGGCGGCCGTTCCGCTAAAGCGCTCGACAATGGTGCAAGCCGAACCCTTTCCCAGGGCAATGACGTGGCGTTGATGAAAGGCCCGTGCTTCGCCGCGGGTATCAGCCAGATGCTGGATCTCGATCGGCGCGGACAAATGCACGCCGTCGTCAATCCGCAGCACGACGCCATTGGACATGAAGGCGAGATTGAGTGCGGCCAACGGATCGTCGATCTTTGCCGCGGCGAGAGAGCGGTGCAGCCACTCGGCATCGGCTGCAACAGCCTCGGGCATGCTCAGCAGCCGCACACCTTTGGGCAAGCGGTTCGTATCAGAACCCTGTAATACACCATTGACGAAGACGAGGCGGGCAAGAGCGTCGGCGATCGCGGGCGCAACGGCCCGCGCCTTGTCAATTGCCGGGGCCGGGATAGCCGTCGCGAAATCGCGGGCGGCGACCGGATGAAGGTTTGTGTATTTCCAGCGTTCGACCCGCGTCGACGGCAGCTCCTGGCGGCGGAATTTGGCCAAGGCTTCAGTGCGGAGATCGCGCAACCAGGGCAGGTCGCTGCCCGGCAAGGACGCGGCGATCGCGGCGAAGCGGTCGGCGTAGGGGAGGGCGATGGAGCGGTTCGAGGACGCCATCGGTCTAGATCCTAGGCCGCCGGCCTGTTCGCCTGATGGCGACCATAGCCTTCCTTCTCAAGCTGGTGGGCCAGCTCGCGGCCACCGGAGCGGACGATGCGGCCATCGGATAGCACATGCACGAAATCAGGCTGCACATAATCCAACAGACGCTGATAATGGGTGATCACCAGCATCGAACGGTCCGGCGAGCGCAGTGCGTTGATGCCCTTCGCCACGACCTTGAGCGCGTCGATGTCGAGGCCGGAGTTGGTTTCGTCGAGGATGGCCAGAGTCGGCTCCAGCAGGGTCATCTGCAGGATCTCCGCGCGCTTCTTCTCGCCGCCGGAGAAACCGACATTCAGCGGACGCTTCAGCATGTCCTCCGCAACGCCGAGCTCGTCGCGCTTGGTGCGGATGAGTTTCAGGAATTCCATGGCGTCCAGCTCGGGCAATCCGCGATGCTTGCGCACGGTGTTGAGTGCCGATTTCATGAAGTTATTGCTGCCGACGCCGGGGATCTCGACCGGATACTGGAAGGCGAGGAAGATGCCCTCCCGCGCCCGTTCCTCGGTATTCAGCTCCAGCAGGTTCTTGCCCTGGTAGAGGATGGCGCCGTCTGTCACCTCATAGCCGTCGCGGCCGGCCAGCACATAGGACAGCGTGCTCTTGCCCGAGCCGTTCGGCCCCATGATGGCATGGATCTCGCCAGTGCCGATTTTCAGGTCCAGACCCTTCAGGATCTGCTTGCCGGCGACGGTGACGTGGAGATTTTGGACTTCCAGCATTCTGACTACTCTGTTTCAGCGCGGCCTCAGCCGACGCTGCCTTCCAAGCTGATGCCGACGAGCTTCTGCGCTTCGACGGCAAATTCCATGGGCAGCTCCTGCAGAACTTCCTTGCAGAAGCCGTTGACGATCAGGGAGACCGAGTCCTCGGCCGATAGCCCGCGCTGGCGGCAATAGAAGAGCTGGTCCTCGCTGATCTTCGAGGTGGTCGCCTCGTGCTCGATGCGCGCAGTGCGGTTGCGGCTTTCGATGTAGGGCACCGTGTGAGCGCCGCACTTGTCGCCGATCAGCAGGGAGTCGCACTGGGTGTAGTTGCGCGCATTGGCGGCGCCGGGCAGGACCCGCACCAGCCCGCGATAAGTGCTCTGCGCCTTGCCGGCGGAAATGCCCTTGGCGATGATCGTGCTGCGGCTGTTCTTGCCGATATGGATCATCTTGGTGCCGGTATCGGCCTGCTGGTAGTTGTTGGTGATGGCGATGGAGTAGAACTTTCCGACGGAATTCTCGCCCTGGAGAATGCAGCTCGGATACTTCCAGGTGATCGCCGAACCGGTTTCCACCTGGGTCCAGGAGATCGTGGAGTTCTTGCCGCGGCAAGCGCCGCGCTTGGTGACGAAGTTATAGATGCCGCCCTTGCCATTTTCGTCGCCCGGATACCAGTTCTGCACGGTCGAGTATTTGATCTCCGCGTCATCGAGCGCGATCAGCTCGACCACGGCGGCGTGCAACTGGTTCTCGTCGCGCATCGGCGCGGTGCAGCCTTCGAGGTAGCTCACATAGCTGCCGCGGTCGGCGATGATCAGCGTGCGTTCGAACTGGCCCGTCTGTGCCGCATTGATGCGGAAATAGGTGGACAACTCCATCGGGCAGCGCACTCCCTCCGGCACGTAGACGAAGGAGCCGTCGGTGAAGACGGCGGAATTCAGCGTGGCATAGAAATTGTCGGAGTAGGGCACGACGCTGCCCAGATACTTGCGCACCAGCTCCGGGTGATTCTTCACCGCATCCGAGATCGAGCAGAAAATAACACCTACTTCCTCAAGCTTCTTCTTGAAGGTAGTGGCGACGGACACGCTGTCGAAGACGGCATCAACCGCGACGCCGGCCAGCCGCTCCTGCTCGCGGAGCGGGATGCCCAATTTCTCGTAGGTCTTCAGCAGCTCCGGATCGATCTCGTCCAAGCTCTTCGGGGTGATCTTCTGTTTCGGCGCTGCGTAGTAGTAGGCGTCCTGGTAGTCGATCGGCGGGAAGCCGATCTTGGCCCATTTGGGGTCGTCCATCTGGGTCCAGGCGCGGAAGGACTTCAGGCGCCAATCCAGAAGCCACTGCGGCTCGTTCTTCTTTTCCGAGATGAAACAGACCGTATCTTCGCTCAGGCCCTTGGGCGCCATATCCAACTCGATGTCGGTGACGAAGCCGTACTTGTACTTCTCGCCGGCGAGCGAGTGGACTTTCTCGGCGGTTTCAGCCGTGCTGGCCATGAATGTCCTTCCGGGCGGTTATGATTTTGCCAGGCTTGGCGCGGTTGCCGGCGCCGTCACGGCTTCGGCAGCGGGCCAGGGCAGGGGTGCGCGCACAGGCATGGCCGGCGCCAGTTCCGAAATGGGTACGCTGGCCAGGGCGGCGCGGATTGCCTCGTTCAGCCGGTGCCAGCCGTGACGGGTCGGGCATAGCGATTCGACGTCGCAGGCTCCGACATTGCCTTCTTCCAGGCAGATCGTCAGGGCGATGGGCCCGTCCACCGCAGTTACAATGTCGGCGGCGGATATCTGGCCGGGGTCGCGGGCGAGGCGATAACCACCCTTGGCGCCGCGGATCGAGGTCAAGATGCCGGTTTTTGCCAATGCAGCCAATAACTTACTGACTGTCGGCGCGGGCAGGCCGGTAACTTCCGCCAGGTCATAGGCATTGTGGCATTGGCCAGGATGACCGGCGATATGACACGCCAGCACCACCCCATAGTCCGCCAGCCTGCTGACTCTGATCATTGCCGCCGCCTGTTCCGAAATACGACTAATTTAGTCGTATTTCAAAGATAGGCAGAATACCAGGAGTGTCAAGCGGGATAGGGCAGTGGAAACAGGGGCTTCCCGGAGTGCCGGCGCGCTCCTAGGCAAGTTGGCGGGATTCGCCCACAGGGTCACCGCTGCGGGCCCGGCCGGGCGGGAAGTACAGGGTGACGGTGGTCCCGTCGCCGGGGCGGCTGACGATGTCGAGGCTGCCGCCATGGAGTTCGATGTAGGACTTCACGATCGGCAGGCCAAGGCCGGTGCCCTGATACTTGCGGCTGAGAGAGCTGTCGATCTGGCCGAAAGGCTCCAGGGCGACGGCAATGTCCTGGGGCGCGATGCCGATGCCGGTGTCGCGGACCGCGATGCTGATGCCGCCGTCGGAGGTGCGGTCGACCAGCACGCTGACGCCGCCTCCGGTGGGCGTGAACTTGAGGGCGTTGGACAGCAGGTTGCTCAGGCACTGGCGAACCAGGCGGTCGTCGGCGAACAGCCGCGCCGGCGTGCCCTCGGCGAGACTGTGAGCGAGGGTGACGCCGGCATTGGCGGCGCGCTCACGGAACAGCCGCTCGAGGCGCTGGATCATGTCGAGGATGGAGATTTCCGACTCATTGAGGCGGACAGCGCCCGCTTCCACCTTCGACAGGTCGAGGATCGTGTTGATGATATCCAGCAGGTGCGTGCCGCTGTCATGGATATCCTGGGCGTACTCCTGGTACTGCCGGTTGGGCAGGGGCCCGAAGAGCTGGCGTGCCATCATCTCGGAGAAGCCGATGATGGCGTTGAGCGGCGTGCGCAGTTCATGGCTCATATTGGCCAGGAACGAGGTCTTGGCGCGGTTCGCCAGTTCGGCCTGCTGCCGGGCGACCGACAGGCTTTTCTCCCGCTGCTCGATTTCCGCCAGCATCTCATGGAAGCGGTCGACGAGTTCGCCCAGTTCGTCATTGCCATCCTTGGCGAGGCGGACGGAGTAGTTCCGGGTTTCGGAGACCAGTTTCATCGACTGCGCCAGCTTGTCGATGGGTACGGAAACCACGCGCTGCATCCAGGCTGAAAAAATCATGGCGATTACCATGGAGATGCCGAAGATGGCTGCGGCAACGCCGATCATCACGGCAAGCTGGTTGTAGAAATTCGCCAGGCTGGCGTTTACGACGATATAGCCGATGGTGCTGTCCTCGCCCTTGATCTGGCGGATCAGGCGGACGTGATCGCCCAGTTCGATCGGCGTATCGACGGGGAAAATCTCCGGCAGCGTCGTCATCGCGCCGGCCGGATAGGCGGCAAACAGCTCCCGCGTGTTCTTGAAGATGAAGGCCGACTCGATTTCGCTCTTCGCGCTCAGCGAATCCAGCATTGATTGCGCGCGGCCCGGATCCTCGAAAAGGATTGCCGCGTCGCTATTGCGGCCGATGATCTCGGCCAGGGTGGAGATTTCCTGGATCAGGTTGGCGCGGCGCTCGCGATACTCGTGCGTAACGTTGATCAGCGTGGAGACCAGCAGCACCAGGGCGCTGACGGAAATGATGATGAGCGTCAGCTTGCGCCGGATGGAAAGGTTGCGGAACCAGTTCACTGGGAATTCCCATCCGCCGCGGCGCCGTCGACGGAATCAGCCAGCGCGCGGATCTGCGCTCCGATCAACAGGCCGCTGCGTTGGGCTTGCGGCAGGTCGAGATCGAAGTGAAGACGATTATCGACCGACTTCAATCGCAGGATCGCATCGACGCTTGCCGGCGTCGCATCGTCAGCTACCGTCAGGATGGGTGATTCATCGATTGCCTGCGCCAGCGTGTCGGCTTCGGCATCGGAGAGATCGCCAATCGCCAAAATCATGCAATCGCCGATTCTCTCCTTCGGCACGTTATGCTCGATCTGCAGCGGCCGGCCCTGAATGCGCTGATCCTCGATGGCGCCCCAGGCCTCGCCGAAGGGGTCGGCACCGACGGTACAGAGGCGGGCGACGGGACCGACCGGGTTGGGCCACTTCACTTGCCGGGCGACATCGAGAATGAATGCCGCCTTGATCTTGTACGCGCGCACCGGCGTTTCGGCCCGCGCAGTCGTTTCGACTGGGCCGAAGACGGCAAGGCCGGCAACGAGCAGTGACAGAAGCAGGGCGCGCATGATTCTGGACGTCCGGAGTCCCGGTAAACAAAACAGAGGCAAATGCGGCGGCGGCGCCTCTTATCCGCCTGAACTCACGCGGAAAAACCGCAGCCAATCATTTCACAATAATGGTTAATATTGAGTTTCAGGAAAATTTGCGCCATCGGGCAAGCGCTTGGCGCCCGGAAATCAGCCAACCCAGTCAAACGATTGATTTATTTAGACATTGACGAAGTTGATATCTTGATCGACGACCAGCGTCGCCGTGCCGAACCCGGTTATCTGCGTGTAGATGTCATTGCCCTTGCCGTCGGGACCGGTAAGGCTCCACCCGCCGCCACTAAAGATCGTATCGTCGCCATCGCCGGCGATCGTAATCGTGCTCGTCTCGGAGACCGCGATTACATCCGTTGCCGACAGGGTGACACTGTTCGGGCCGCCGTTTTTCATGTCGATGATTTCGATACCGGAGATCGCGGCCGAGAGATCGATATCGGATCCGTTCAGGAAGATCGTGTCGATTCCCTTCCCGGCGTTGATGGCACTGTCCGAAGGGTCCCAAATAATCAGATCGTTGCCGTCGCCGCCTGAGATGGCGTCACTATCCGCGCCGCCATCGAGCGTATCATTACCGGCGCCGCCTTCGAGATTGTCCTTGCCGTCGCCGCCATCAAGGCTGTCGTGCGCATCCTTGCCATCGAGGGTGTCGTTGTCCACGCCGCCGCTGAGCGTATCGCCCTCATTCGTGCCGGAAAGGCTGTCGGCGCCGCCACTGTCGCCCAGGCTGATACCGGCGATATCGTTCACGGTGATGACAAAAGTCTCGGCATGGGTAAGACCGCCGGCGTCCTTTGCCGTAATCTGAATCGTGACAGATGGCTCGGATTCGAAATCCACGCTCTCGGTGGCTTTCAGTTGTAGTTGCCCCCCGACAACCTCAAACCGGGCGTCGTCGACGGCAAAGCTGTGCGGGCCAAGGGGGTCATCCGGATCTGTTACAGTCAGTTTTCCAATGAAATCACCGGGCGTCTCCTCGTCCACGTCGCTGGTGTCGAGTGTGATCAAGGTCGGCGCGTCATTGACCGGCGTGACGGTGATGGTGGCCTTGGCGGTAGCCGTCCCGCCCTTGCCGTCGTCGACTTCGTAGTCGAACGTGGCCACGCCGTTGAAGTTCAGCGGCGGCGCATAGCTAAAGGTGCCATCCGTGTTGAAGGTCAAACCGGCTATGGGAGCGCCGACGAGCGCATAGGTCAGCGTATCGCCGTCCACATCGAAGTCGTTTGTCGATACCTTGCTGTTGAGGGTCGTGTCTTCCGCGGTGATGAAACTGTCGTCGCCGGCGACCGGCGCATCGTTGACTGGGAGCACGTCGATCGTAGCCGTCGCGGTGTCGGTGCCGCCTTTGCCGTCTGCCACTTGGTAGGTGAAGGCAACCGGACCGTTGCTGTTCAACGGAGGCGCATAGGTGAAGCTGCCATCGGCATTAAAGGTGAGGCCGGCGACCGGGCCGCCGACCAGGCTGTAGGTCAGGGTATTGCCTTCGACGTCGCTGTCGTTTGCCGCCACCGTATCCGCGAAGGGAGTGTCTTCGTCGGTTGTGAAGGTATCATCGCCGGCTACCGGCGCATCGTTGACGGCCGTGACATTGAGGGTGACGGACTCGGTATCGGTCTTCGCGCCGCCAGTGCCGGTGTTGCCGCCGTCATCGATCACCACGGTAAGCGTTTCGCTGGCGTTGCTGTTAAGCGGCGTCGTGAAATCGACACCACCGCCTGCGATAAGGCTGTTGATCGCGGAGATCGTGCCGGTCAGCGTGATGCTGTCGGTGCCCGAACCCGAGACCGCTACGAACGGCCCGGACAGCGCCGTGAGCGTGCCCGCCGAGACCGAAAGGGTGACGGTGACATTGTTCGTGCCGGCATCCACGTCGCTGAAGCTGATGCCCGTGATATCCGAGGCCACATCCTCGGTGACGATAATGCTTGCCGGCACGGCCGCGACCGGCGCGTCATTGACGGCCTGTACGTCGAGGGTGATGACCTCGCTGTCAGACTTGGCGCCGCCGGTGCCGGTGTTGCCCTTGTCATTGACCGTGACGGTCAGATTGACGTCGCCGTCGATGTTGAGCGCCGTCGTATAGGTGACGTTGGGGCCGCCGAGGAAAGCATTGATGTCGGCCAGCGTGCCGGTGAGGGTGAGCGCGGTGGCCGTGCCGCCGACGATAACGCCGGGCGTGCCGGTTGCCGCGAGCGTGCCGCCGGGCACCGAGAGCGTGACGGTGATGTTGCCCGTGCCGGCGTCGACATCGGTGACGGAGATGCCGGTCACCAACGTGGTCACATCCTCATCGATGGTGATCGCGCCGGGGACGGTGAGCACCGGCGCGTCATTGACGGCCGTGACATTGAGGGTGACGGTCTCGGTATCGGTCTTGGCGCCGCCGGAGCCGGTGTTGCCGCCGTCGTCGACGCTGACGGTCAGCGTCTGGGCGGCGGTGTCGTCCGTCGCGGTGGTGTAGGTAACGTTGCTGGTGCCGATGAAGCTGTTGATCGCCGCGACCGTTCCCGTCAGCGTGACGGTGCCGGTTCCCGATCCGGTGACGGTGACGCCGCCGCCGGTCGCGGCCGCCAAGGTGCCCGTCGTGACAGAGAGAGTCACGGTCACGTTGCCGGCGCCGGCATCTACATCGCTGAAGCTGATGCCCGTAAGAGCGGAAGCGACATCCTCGGTGACGGTGATGCTGACAGGCACGGCGGCCACAGGGGCATCGTTGACGGCCTGCACGTCGAGGGTGATCACCTCGCTGTCAGACTTGGCGCCGCCGGTGCCGGTGTTTCCCTTGTCATTGACCGTGACGGTCAGATTGACGTCGCCGTCGATGTTGAGCGCCGTCGTATAGGTGACGTTGGGGCCGCCGAGGAAAGCATTGATGTCGGCCAGCGTGCCGGTGAGGGTGAGCGCGGTGGCCGTGCCGCCGACGATAACGCCGGGCGTGCCTGTCGCCGCCAGCGTGCCGCCGGGTACCGAGAGCGTAACGGTGATGTTGCCCGTGCCGGCGTCGACATCGGCGACAGAGATACCGGTTACTGCCGTGGTCACGTCCTCATCGATGCTGATCGCGCCGGGGACGGTCAACACCGGCGCATCGTTGACGGCCGTGACGTTGAGGGTGACGGTCTCGGTATCGGTCTTGGCGCCGCCGGAGCCGGTATTGCCGCCATCGTCGATACTGACGGTCAGGGTCTGGGCGGCGGTGTCGTCCGTCGCGGTGGTGTAGTCGACATTGCCGCCACTGATGAAACTGTTGATCGCGGCGACTGTGCCCGTGAGCGTGACGGAACCTGTGCCCGATCCGGCGACAGTGACGCCACCACCGGTCGCTGCGGCCAGCGTGCCCGTTGTGACGGAGAGAGTTACAGTCACATTGCCAGGGGCTGCATCCACATCGCTGAAGCTGATGCCCGTGATATTGGAGGCCACATCTTCCGTAACGGTGATGCTTGCCGGAACCGCGGCAATGGGCGCGTCATTGACGGGCTGCACGTCGAGGGTGATGACCTCGCTGTCGGTCTTGGCGCCACCCGTGCCGGTGTTGCCTTTGTCATTGACCGTGACAGTCAGATTGACGTCGCCGTCGATGTTGAGCGCCGTCGTATAGGTGACGTTGGGGCCGCCGAGGAAAGCATTGATGTCGGCCAGCGTGCCGGTGAGGGTCAGGGCGGTGGCCGTACCGCCGACGGTAACAGTGCCGCTGGTGGTCGCCGCCAGCGTGCCGCCGGGTACGGAGAGCGTAACGGTGATATTGCCCGTGCCGGCGTCGACATCCGCGACGGAGATGCCGGTGATGGCCGTGGTCACGTCCTCATCGATGGTGATCGAGCCGGGAACGGTTAACACCGGCGCATCGTTGACGGCCGTGACGTTGAGGGTAACGGTCTCGGTATCGGTCTTGGCGCCGCCGGAGCCGGTATTGCCGCCGTCATCGATGCTGACGGTCAGCGTCTGGGCGGTAGTATCGTCCGTCGCAGTGGTGTAGTCGACATTGCCGCCACTGATGAAACTGTTGATCGCGGCGACCGTTCCCGTCAGCGTGACGGAGCCTGTGCCCGATCCGGCAACAGTCACGCCGCCACCGGTCGCCGCGGCCAGCGTGCCCGTTGTGACGGAGAGAGTCACGGTTACGCTACCGGTGCCGGCATCCACATCGCTGAAGCTGATGCCCGTGATATTGGAGGCCACATCCTCGGTGACGATGATGCTTGCCGGCACGGCCACTACTGGCGCGTCGTTGACGGCCTGGAGATCCAGGGCGACGACCGCACTGTCTGTCTTGGCACCACCGGAACCGGTGTTGCCTTTATCGTTGACGGTGACCGTGAGGTTGACGTCAGTGCTGTTGTTGAGGGCCGGCGCATAGGTGACGTTGCTGCCGCCGAGGAAAGTGTTGATGTCGGCGAGCGTGCCAGTGAGCGTAAGGGCGGCGGCCGTGCCACCGACCGTAACGCCGCTGCCGGAAAGCGCACTGAGGCTTCCGGAGGGTACCGCGAGGGTGACAGTGACCAGTCCCGTGCCGACGTCGATATCGGTAATCGACATGCCTGATATCGCCGCCGCCGTATCCTCGGTCACGGCAATCGTTCCCGGCGCGGTGAGCACCGGCGCGTCATTCACCGCCGTGACCGTCAGCGTAACCGTTGCCGTGTCAAAGCCGCCGTTGCCGTCGGCGACCTGGTAGGTGAAGGAGTTGGTTCCGTTGAAGTTCGCGTTCGGCGTATAGGTGAAGCGCCCATTGGCAAGGAGCGTCAATGTACCGCTGGTTGGTCCGCCGATCAGCGATGCAGAAAGGGCGTCACCATTACCGTCGGAATCATTCTGCAGGACGCCGCTCGCGGGTACTGTCAACTTTCCATCTTCGCCGATGGCGAACTTGTCGTTGCCCGCTATCGGCGAAACGTTGAACGGCGGCAGCGTTTGCACCGGACCTTCGATCAGCGGAAAGAACGTGTCTTCGCTGCTGTCCTCGTTCAGGTTCTCGCGGTTGTTGTTTTCGGTCTCGTCCGAGCGATCGAACAGGGTATCGAGATCGACGGGCTGCAATTGCGGCAGGATTGGCGTGGGCTCGGCTGCCACGCGTACGCTCATCAGTTCGAGCAGACTCAATTCCGTCAAGTCGTCGATGCACGCTCCGGCCGCGGCGGGATTTTCCTGACCCTGCTCGATGCCTTCGGCCTCCGCGGAGTTCGGATCGGCAGCCGCAACGAGCGCGCCCGTTTCCTCGGCGGCGGGTTCGAGTGACGCGAAGATCGACGAATCCTGCTGGCCTTCCGGACAGACGGAATCTCCATCTCCCGGTTCGGACTCAGTCGGACTTGCGGACTGGGGCGTCGCCGGCGTTTCCCCGCCCGGGACGAAATAGAGGTCGAGCTGCATCAACTGTTCGGCCGTCATGCCGACGAATTCGTTTTGCTGTTCGGGGGCGACGGCGGCGACGAGCACGAGTTCATTCGCGTTCAGGTCAGCAATTTGCGCCACGGTCGCCGAGGGAAGCGACGTGCTCTGGCCGCCAGCGAGATTCGCCGCGGGCGCGTTTTGCTGCGTTGGACTCACTCCCAAAACCTTAGACTCCGTCCTCTATCGCTGACGGTTAACGCGGGCCTAACCCTGCGCTTATAACAAGCCACGGAACCTCTAAACGCTTCGTTAAGAAACGGCGCCGATTGGCAAAAAACGCGTCAACCTTTCGGGAAATTCACCGCGCCGAAGCGGCATACGAGTTCTAGTATAACTGTTATATATCAATAAATTGAAAGATATATCTGCAGTAACAAATTATGTTTAACAAAGATTACCACGGCGGCGATTTCGCCCGCTTTGTGTCACAAATGTAAATAATACAACAGACAATCTAGGGAAACGGACGCTGTCCGGAAGGCGATTTAGCCCTCCCATTGGCGCCGGATTTGACTCCATTTCGGCCATGCCACTTGGCGAAACGCCAGAGCCAAGGCAGGTTTCAAATCTTAGCCGGTTCCCGGCTCCCGTCGGCCCGTCTGCCGCCTCCCAGGGAAAGCGCCTTTTGTGATTGTCATCTTCGGCTCACTCAGTATCGATCTCGTCGTATCGGTGACCGCGTTGCCGCGTCCCGGCGAGACGGTCCTTGGTCCTGGCTATCGTGCCGTACCGGGCGGCAAGGGCGCCAATCAGGCGGTGGCCGCACGCCGCGCGGGCGCGGAAGTCCGCATGGTCGGCGCGGTCGGTAGCGACGGCTTTGCCGACGGCGCGCTGGCGATGTTGCGGGAGGCTGCTGTCGATTTGAAACAGATGCGCAGGAGCCTCCAGCCCACCGGCGCCGCCTTCATCGCCGTGGATGCGAAGGGCGCCAATCTGATCTTCGTTGCCTCCGGCGCCAACCTGGAGGCGCGCCAGACGGATGTTCCCGACAACTGGCTGGGGCCAGGCACATTGATCGTCCTGCAGATGGAAGTGCCTTTTGCAGAAAATTGGGAGCTGGTGAAGCGAGCCCGCAAGGCTGGTGCGCGAATCCTTCTCAATTGCGCGCCGGCGGCGCCCGTTCCCGCCCACGTCCTGACCGAACTGGATTGGCTTGTGGTGAATGAAACTGAAGCTGTGCAAGTGGCGCGGGCACAGGGCAACTCTACAAGCGATGCGATCGCAGCCGCCCAGGCAACCGCCAAGGGCGGAAAGGCGACTGTCATCGTAACGCTCGGCGATCAAGGTGCGCGGGCCTTTTCGCCGGCAGGTCCGGATTTGTCCATCGGCTCGCTGGCCGTCAAAGCCATCGATACGACCGCCGCCGGAGATGCCTTCGTCGGCGCCTTCGCGGCGGCAATGGATCGCGGGCAGGATTTGGCGGCAGCGCTGCGCTATGGCAGCGTGGCGGGCGCCTTGACCTGTGAGGCGGTGGGCGCGCAACCGAGCTTGCCGCTGCAAGCCGCCATCGAAAGCAGGCTGCGGGACCTGCCGGCGGCCGTCCGCTTGTAGCAAAGAAAAAACCAGGGGAGGGGGCCGATGGCCGCTCGCGAAGAGCTGATGCTGCTGGCGTGGAACGACCTCGTGGGAATTACCCGGGGGCGCGGCATTCCCCTGGCCGCCTATGCCGAACGCAAGAAGCTCGGCATCAACTGGGCGATGGCGGGCCACGCCCTGACGCCTTTCGAGGATATTGCTGACAATCCCTGGGGCGCGCTGATGGAAGCGCAGATGCTCCCCGATCCGTCGACGCGTGTGCGCGTGGAGATCGCCAAAGGCTACCCGCCGCTCAGCTTCGTCCTGTGCGACGGGTACAATCTCGATGGCACAGTCTGGGATTCCTGCACGCGCGGATTCTACCGGGCGGCCTTGCAGGATCTGGAGAAAGAAACAGGCCTGCAATTCTACAGTTCACCGGAGCTGGAATTCAGCCTGCTGGGCGCCAGCCTGCCTCTGACGACGCCGTTCTCGCTGGAGGCATTCCGGCTCGTCCCGGACTTCGCCTTGCGCTGCATCGAGGCACTGCGTCAGGCGGGTACGGAGCCGGAGACTTTCGAGCCGGAATATGGCGTCAATCAGTTCGAGGTCAGTTGCCGCCCCGCCATCGGTATCGCCGCGGCGGACCGAACCCTCATCGTCAAGGAAGTGATCCGCGAGGTGGCGCGCCGCGCCGGCTATCGTGCCTGCTTCACGCCGAAAGTCGCCCTCGACCGGCCGGGCAATGGCGCCCATGTGCATTTCAGCCTGCAGAGCAAGGACGGCAAGCCGGCGACCTACGATCCGTCCCGCCCCGGCGGCTTGAGCGAGAAGGCTGGACAGTTCGCCGCCGGCGTTGTCCGGCACACGCCCGCGATCTGCGCATTCTCAGCACCGACGCCGCCGTCCTATTTTCGCCTCGGCCCGCAGCATTGGAGTTCGGGCTATGCCTGCCTGGGATTGAACAATCGCGAGGCGTCGCTGCGCATCTGCCTGCCGCCGAAGGGCGACGCCGCACGAATGCGGCGGCTGTACAATCTCGAGTACCGGCCCGTGGACAGCACGTCGAGCCCGTATCTCGTGCTCGGCCTTCTCGTGCGCGCAGGGTTGCAGGGGATCCGCGAGAAACTGCCGATGCCAGAGCTTCTGACCGAGGATCCCCATGATCTGGGTGCCGAGAAGCGGCGCAAGAAGGGCATCGCGGCGCTGCCGGGAACGCTGAGCGAAGCACTGGACACGCTGGAGCGGGACCAGGTGGTCAAAAGCTGGTTCTCCGATAACTTGTGGAAGGCCTACATATCGGTGAAGCGCAAAGAGGTGGATATGTTCAAGAACGCGACCGCCGAAGAAATCATGAGCCGATATGCCAATGCCTACTGAAATCGCCGCCGATCTGAAGCTGATCGATCATCATTGCCACGGCCTGGTGCCGCGCGATCTCACGCGCAAGCAGTTCGAACTGATGATCTCCGAGAGCTTTGTCGATGCGCCCGCCGGGACAAGCCATTTCGACACGCCGCTCGGTTTGGCAATCCGCGCGAAATGCGCACCCATCCTCGACCTCGACACCTTTCCCGATCCCGATGCTTATATCGAGCGTCGAGCGGCATTGGGCGCTGCCGAGGTAAACCGGCGGTTCGTAAAAGCGGCAAACTGCGGCCTGCTGCTGATCGATAGCGGGTTTCGATCCGCCGATATTCTCACGCCACCGCAAATGGCCGAGGCCGTCGGCGTGCCCGCGCGCGAAATAGTGCGCATCGAGGCGATTGCCGAGCGGGTCGGCAAGTCCGGTGTCGGCGCCGCCGAGTTCGCGCGCGCCTTTGCCGAGGAGTTGGCGGCTGCCAGCAAGACGGCCGTCGGTCTGAAATCGGTCATCGCCTATCGCGGCGGCTTCGATTTCGATCCCGCGCCGCCGAGCAAGGACGACGTCGTCGCAGCGGCCGGCAAGTGGCTGCCGGAGATACAGGCCGGCCGCACTCGCATGGAAGAGCCGACGCTGCTGCGCCAGGGCCTGTGGATTGGCGCCGAACTGGCCAGGCAACGCAGGATGCCGATCCAGTTCCATGTCGGATTCGGCGACCGGGATGCGATCATTCACAAGAACAATCCGTCGCTGATGATGCCGTTCTTGCAGTCGCTGAACGAGATGGGCGTCAATGTCACCATGCTGCATTGCTTCCCGTTCCATCGCATCGCCGGATACCTGGCGGAGGTGTTCCCCAACGTCTATTTCGACGTCGGCGTGATCCTCCACTACACGGGGCCGTCCGCCTGGCGGATTCTCGGTGAGGCGCTGGAGATCGCGCCCTTCACCAAGCAGCTCTACAGCTCCGACGCCTTCGGCGTTGCCGAGTTCTACTATCTCGGGGCGCTGTTGTTCCGCGCCGGCCTCCGCCGCCAGATGGATCAGTGGATCTCGGATGGCTTCTGCAATGTCCGGGAAGCGGAGCGCATCGCCGGCCTGATCGCCGGCGAGAATGCGCGCCGCATCTATCCGCTGGGCTGACCGCCGATGAAGCTTCTTACCCCCGGGGATCCGCCGCCATTCGAGCTGTTCAACGGCCAGGGCCGCGCACCGCTCATGCTGTTCTGCGATCATGCCAGCCGGTTCATCCCGGCCAGCCTGCGGCAGTTGGGCCTGTCCGGCGACGATCTGACGCGTCATATCGCCTGGGATATCGGCGCCGCCGACATCACGCGGCATATGGCCTTGCAGCTCGATGCGTCGGCGGTGCTCTCTAACTATTCGCGGCTGATCATCGACTGCAACCGGCTGCTGCGGGATCCGACGTTGATCCCACCGGTAAGCGATGGCAGCGCCATTCCCGGCAACGTCTCGCTGTCCGAGGCGGACCGACGGGCACGCCTGGACGCGATTTATGTTCCCTATCACCGGGCGATCGAGGATCTGGCCGAGGCCATGCGCAGTCCGTCATGGCGTGGCGGCCGTGCTCTCAATTCATAGCTGCACCGATCGCATGAACGGCGAATTCCGGCCCTGGGAGATCGATATCTGCTGGGAGCGTGACGACCGGATCGCGGCGCCCGTCATGGCGGAGTTGCGGAATCTCGGTACGATTACGGTCGGCGACAATCAGCCCTATGGTCTCGTGACAGGCGAAGATTGCAGCCTGCCGATTCATGGCATGCGCAGAGGGTGGCCGCATCTGCTGGTCGAGTTCAGGCAAGACCTGATCGGGACCGAAGCAGCGGCTCAGAAATGGGCTGACATCCTGCTGGCGGCGATCCGGCCAACGCTCGCACGGGCGGATCTCTTTCAAGCACGCTTTTACGATCAGGCGGGGTAGGGAACAGATGCAGGAAACTCCCACGATCATCTTCCGGGGTGGGCAGGTCATCGACGGTTCCGGCGCCACCGCCGTAACCGCAGATGTTGCGATCAACGGAGATCGCATTCTCGCGGTCGGCGATATCGGCGTGAGTTCGGGTGCGGAGATTGTCGACATCGGCGGCCATGTGATCGCGCCCGGCTTCATCGATGTGCACACCCATGATGATCGCCTGCTGCTGAGCGCGCCGGACATGTCGCCGAAGGCGAGCCAGGGCGTGACCACTGTCGTGACCGGCAATTGCGGCATCAGCCTGGCGCCGCTGAAGCTCAGGGGATCGCCGCCGCCGCCCCTGGACCTGCTCGGCGACCAGTCCTGGTACCGGTTCGAGTCCTTCGCCTCCTATATGTCTGCGCTGGATAGCGCGCCGCCGGCGATCAATGCCGCCTGCCTCGTCGGCCACTCGACATTGCGGGTCGGCGCGATGGACCGGCTGGACCGTCCAGCGAACCCAGCCGAGATGAAGGAGATGCAGGTTCGATTACAAGAAGCGCTCGATGCCGGCGTCGTCGGCTTCTCTACCGGCCTGGGCTATGAACCGGCGGAATCGGCGCCGACGGACGAAATCGTGGAACTGGCCAAGCTGCTCAAGCCGGCCGGCGCTATTCACACCACCCACATGCGCGATGAATCCGACCATGTGCTGGCGAGCCTGGACGAGACATTCGATATAGGCCGCCGCGCCGATGTGCCTGTCGTCATCTCCCATCACAAGACGGCAGGGCAGGCGAATTTCGGGCGTTCGGTGGAGAGCCTCGCCAAGATCGACAAGGCCCAGGCCCAACAACCTGTCGGCCTCGACGCCTATCCCTATTCCGCATCTTCGACGATCCTCAAGTCCGAATGGGTCGGCGAGGCGGCAGAAGGTCATGATCGCCTGGTCGAAGAGCGCGCCGGAGCAGGCCGGGCGCCTAGTGGCGGACGTGGCGCGCGATTGGGGGGTGTCGCAGGAAGAGGCGTGCCGCCGGCTGCAGCCAGCGGGCGCCATCTACTTCTCCATGGATGAAGGCGACGTGCGCCGCATCCTCGCCTTTCCCCATACGATGATCGGGTCCGACGGGCTGCCCCATGACAGCCATCCCCATCCGCGCCTATGGGGCAGCTTCGCCCGGGTGCTCGGCCACTACAGCCGCGATGTCGGGCTTTTCCCTCTGGAAGAGGCGGTGCGCCGCATGACCGGCCTGCCGGCGCGGCAGTTCGGGCTGCGGGATCGCGGTCTGATCCGGCCGGGCTACTTTGCCGACCTGACGATCTTCGATCCGGCAGCTATCATCGACCGCGCCACGTTTGAGGACCCGATCCAGCCGGCGGCGGGGATCCTGAGTGTTTTCGTCAACGGAGCGGCCGTATGGTCCCATGGCCGTTCGACGGGCCGCCGGCCGGGCCGGGCCCTGCGGCGGGCTTAGGGGCCGCCGCGGACCTGGCAGGGCGGACCAAAACCATGATATAATTCATTGATCTTAATATATTTTCGTCCGGTTAGATATTTTGCTAAGACATTCCGCTAGCATGCGCGCCGACCGGCCGGAACACGGCCAAGGCCGGGATCAAGAGTTAGGGGATGTGTGATGGCGGTGACATCGGTTGCGTCACTCTATGGGCGAAATTAACCATTCCATAACTGAATTCGTTAATAATCCGGTAGGTTTCATTTCGGCGCCCCCATGAAAGCAGTCATCGAACAATTCCCCATTCATAACGCCGCTCCCGAGGAACGGCCGGCCGACGGTCTTGCGGAAGATCCGTTGCTGCAATGTCTGGTCGCGCTGTCGCGCTACTACGGCGTGCCGCGCTCGGCCGCGGCGCTGCGTGCAGGACTGCCGCTCGCGGTCGGGCATATCAAGCCGCACCTATTCATACAGTCGGCCGAACGCATCGGGCTGTCCGCCGCGATCAAGAACCGCAAATTCATCGACATCGACCGTCTTTCGCTGCCCTGCGTCCTGCTGCTGAAGGACGGCAGCGCCTGCGTGCTGTTGCGCCTGATCGGCCAGGATCGGGCGGAAGTCATCACGCCCGACAATGTCGACGGCAGCCACGAAGTACGCCGGGAGGATCTGCAGCAGCGCTATGGCGGGAGCGCCATTGTCGTTCGCTCGAAAATCAGGTTGGACGCCAGGTCGGAGGATCTTGCGCCGCCCCGCGCGAAGTCGTGGTTCTGGAGCAGTGTCTTTTCCTTCACGCCGATCTATCTCGAGGTCATTCTGGCGGCGCTGCTGATCAATCTCTTCGGCGTCGCCAGCCCGATCTTCACGATGATCGTCTATGACCGCGTGGTGCCGAACCAGGCGCTCGATACCCTGACGGTGCTCGTGGTCGGCATCGGCTTGACTTTCGTCTTCGATTTCCTGCTGCGCACGCTGCGCGGCTACTTCCTCGATCGTGTCGGCAAGAATCTCGACCGAAAGCTGTCGGCCCGCATCTTCGAGCATCTTCTGTCCATCAAGCTAGCGGCCAGCCCGATGTCGTCGGGCGCGTTCGCCAACAATATTCGCGAGTTCGAAACGCTGCGGGACTTCTTCACCTCGGCGTCGCTAACCGCATTGGTGGATCTGCCGTTCCTTTTCCTCTTCATGTTCGTGATCTTCGTCCTTGGCGGACCAGTGGCGTGGGTACCGGCGATCATGGTCCCCGTCGTGGTGATCGTCAGCATCCTGGCGCAGATACCGATGCGCGCGGCGGTCGAACGGGGTTATCGCGAAGCATCGCAAAAGCACGCCATGCTGGTGGAGACCATCAACGGCCTGGATGCCGTGAAGGTTGCATCGGCGGAGGGCCGGCGCCAGCGCGACTGGAACCACTATGTTGCGGCCGCGGCGGCATCTTCGATGTCATCGAAATTCTGGGCATCGATTTCCCTGAACTTCACGGTGATGGCGGCGAACCTCGCCTCCATCGGCGTGGTGGTCTGGGGCGTCTACCGGACCGGCGAAGGCTTGATGACCACCGGCGCGATGGTCGCCGTCTCCATGCTGACCAGCCGCGCCATGGCGCCCCTGGGCCAGATTGCCGGTTTGATCGTGCGCTTCCATCAATCCTGGACATCGCTGAAGGGCTTGAACCGTCTGATGGCGCTGCCGTCGGAACGGCCGATCGGCAAGGAGTTCCTGCGCCGCCCGGATGTGCGGGGCGCGATCGAGTTCCGCAATGTGTCCTTCGCCTATCCGAATTCGAAAGTAGCCGCCTTGCATGGCGTCAGCTTCAAGATCAATCCGGGTGAGAAGGTAGGCATCATCGGCCGTATCGGTTCGGGCAAGACCACGATCGCGCGGATGATCCTCAGCCTTTATGACCCCACAGAGGGCGCCGTGCTCGTTGACGGCACAGACATGCGGCAAATCGACCCGGCGGATCTGCGGCACAATCTGGGCTGCGTGCTCCAGGACGGCGGCCTGTTCTTCGGCTCGGTGAAGGACAATATCACCCTTGGCGCGCCTTATGTGGATGAGGCTGCCATCCTGAAGGCGGCCAGCATCTCCGGCGTCGATCAGTTCGTGAATACGCACCCCTCGGGTTTCGATCTGCAGGTCGGCGAGGCTGGACGTTTCCTGTCGGGTGGTCAGCGCCAGGCGATCGTCATTGCCCGGGCCTTGCTGATGGATCCGCCGATCGTGGTCATGGATGAGCCGACCAGCTCGATGGACAACAGCACGGAAACCTCGTTCAGGTCCCGCATGGCGGAATGCCTGTCGCACAAGACCTTCGTGCTGGTGACGCACCGGCATTCGATGCTGGCGCTGGTCGATCGCCTGCTCGTTGTCGACAACGGCAAGATCGTTGCCGACGGCCCGAAGACCGCCGTGCTCGAGGCGCTCGTCAAAGGCCGCGTCAGCGCGGCGAAGCCGTAGGGAGCGGGGTCATGAGCGATACGAACCGGGGTGATTGGATCGATCCGATCGACGTGGACCGCCGCGGGTTTTGGTTCTTCGGCCACATCCTTCTTTACGCCGTGGCGGCGTTCGTCATCGTCTTCCTGATTTGGGCGGACCAGGCGGTGCTGGACGAGGTCACTCGCGGGCAAGCCCGCGTGATTCCGTCGAGCCAGGTTCAGCTCATCCAGAATCTCGAAGGCGGCATCCTCGCCGACGTGATGGTGCGCGAGGGCGATGTCGTGGAGAAGGGCCAGGTCCTTCTGCGCATCGACAACCGGCGGGCGGAATCGGACCTCTCCGATCTGCGTCAACAGTACCTGCATCTTTCCGCGGTCGTTGCGCGGTTGGAGGGCGAAATCGCCCGGAAATCGCCCGCGGACATCGAATTTCCGTCGGAGCTCACCAAAGAGGCTCCCTTACTTATCGAGGCGGAACGAGCTAACGCAGAAATCCGGCGCGAACAGTTGGAGTCCCAGCTCAGTATTCTTCGAGAGCAGAAGATACAGAAGGAGAAGGAGCTGGAGTCGCTGATCATCAAGGAGAAGAACGTCAAGCAATCTCTCGCGCTGGCGCAAAAACAGCTCAAAATCAAGAAACCGCTGGCGGACCAGGGCGTGATCTCCCAGGTCGAGCTGCTGCAGACCCAGCGTGACGTGAACGAACTGAAGACCGAGATGGAGGCAGCACAGTCGGCCATTCCGCAGACGGAAGCGCAGATAAAGGAGCAGCAAAACCGGGTCAATGAGCGGACCAGCACCTTCCGCAGCGAAGCGGCCGAGGAACTCAGCCGTCATCGCGCGGAGCTGGCCAGCGTGCAGGAACAATTGATCTCCAACAAGGATCGCGTCCTGCGCACGGAAGTGCGTTCGCCCGTCCGCGGTTCGGTGAAGGAGATCAAGATCCGCACCATCGGCGGCGTCATCCGTCCCGGCGAGGATCTGATGGAGATCGTGCCGATGGAAGATTCGCTCCTGATCGAGGCCCGCATCAAGACGACCGACAACGGCTTCGTCCATCTCGACCAGAAGGCCGTCGTCAAGTTCGACACCTATGACTACAGTATCTATGGCGGCCTCGACGCGGTTGTGGAGTTCAAGAGCTCCGACGCGATCGAAGAGGAGGTTGGCGGGAAGCGCGAACGGTTCTTCCGCGTCCGCTTGCGGACCGACCGGAACTATCTTGAGGGTAAGGCGGGCAACCCGTTGGAAATCGGTCCTGGCGACACGGCGATCGTGGACATCCTGACCGGGCAGAAGACGGTCCTTCAGTACCTGCTTCTGCCGATCATGCGCACCCGCGACTCGGCTTTCAGCGAACGCTAGGATTTTCGAAGAAACAACAGATTAATCAGATTTTTACATAGTTTTGATGAAGTGCTTATGTCGGCCCTCGCCCGGAACTCTCCGGCCGAGTCAGGAATTTGTTCTAACTCATTGAAGTGATGGAATATTACCATGCTGGACTATAAGACGCAGTTGCTGCGATCTGTCGCGGCGGCCTGCTTGCTAGCCTTGCCGATGTGGGCCGGCCCGGCGCAATCGATGACCCTCAAGGAAGCGGTCGAGATCGCAATCAACACGAACCCGGAGGTGAGTTCTGTCTCCAACAACCGGCGCGCCATCGATGAGGAACTGCGTCAGGGCCGGGCACTCTATCTGCCGCAGGTCGATCTTCGCGCCGCCACGGGTCCCGAATATTCCGACAACGTGACCGTCGAGGCTCGCGGCAAGGACGACATCACGCTCGTGCGCAAGGAAGGCTCGGCGACGCTCAGCCAGCTCCTGTTCGACGGTTTCTTCGCCGATAGCGAAGTCGAAAAGCAGATCGCGCGCGTCGAATCCGCGGCCCATCGGGTCAATGAGACCTCGGAGTTTATCGGCCTGGATGCGGTAGAGTCCTATCTGGAAGTGCTCCGCCACCGTGCCCGCGTGGAAATCGCGGAAAACAATGTGCAGGTCCACCGCCAGCGCCTGGACCAGGTGCGTGCCCGCGCCGACGCCGGCGGCGGCAACATCGCCGACGTCCGCCAGGCGGAAGCCCGCCTGAGCAACGCGGAATCGAGTTTGAACCAGGTGCGCGGCGATCTGAAGGATGCCGAGGCCCTGTTCATTCGTGTCGTCGGCCAGGCGCCCGATACGCTCGAGGATCCCACCGTGCCTGCGGAACTCAATACCTGCAGATGTGGAATCGGCCGTTGCCTTGGCAATCGAGAACAGCCCGACCATCCGTTTCGCCCGCGCCGACGTCAAGGCGGCCGAGGCCGACGTCAAGCAGCAGAATGCCAGCCTCTATCCGGACCTAAGGCTGGAGCTCGGCGGCTCGATCAATGATGACATCGACGGCCGCCGCGACACCGAGTACGACGCGACCGCGCTTGTCGTCATGCGATACAATCTGTATCGCGGCGGCGCCGACGTGGCCCGCATCCGCGAGTTCAAATACCGCCAAGCGGAAGCCCTTGATCGCCTGCGCGTGAACGAGCGCAAGGTCGCTGAGGATACCCGCGTCTCCTGGAACGCCATGGAAGTCTCGCACAACAACGTCGAGATCCTGCGCCGCGAAGTCGAGGCGAACGAGCAAACTCGCGATGTCTACAAGCAGCAGTTCGAAATCGGTCAGCGTGGGCTGCTCGATCTGCTCGATGCGGACAATGAACTGTTCCTGGCGCGCGACTCCCTGGTCACGGCGGAATACACCGAGCTCTTCGCCAACTACCGCTTGCTGGCTTCGCAAGGTTCCTTGCAGGCGTCTCTCGGATTGACTCCCGTCGAGGCGGCAAATCCGCAGGCTGCGGAGAGCTGGAATCCGTTCGACTGAGCCCACTCAGCGATTTAGCGGCGTGTCGGCATTGATTGCGGCACGGTTGGCGAAAAGCGCCGGCCGTGCCGCTTTTCGTTGCGGCGCCGGGTCGGCAGGAGATATGCCGCGAAGTGGAGGCCCGGGCCGGAATCGAACCGACGTACGAGGATTTGCAGTCCTCTGCATGGCCACTCTGCCACCGGGCCCTCGTCCCGCATTTTGAGGGAAGGGCGGGACATTAAGGGCGTCGCGTGAGGGGGTCAAGCTGAGGGGTCAACCTTTCTACCGGGCCGTAACGCATTGTTTTTGGGCCATCTGCCGGGTATAAGCTGCGGATGCCGTTGCGGCCGCGGGGTTGGCCGAGCGCGGCGCCCGTTTCACCGCCCAGCCGATGCAGTTTCGCCATGAAGTTTGAAGCCGCGCGCCGCAGCATGGTTGACAGCCAATTGCGGCCCAACAAGGTGACCGATCAGGCGCTGTTGGACGCCATGGCGGTGATTCCGCGCGAGCAATTCGTGCCCGACGCCTTCCGGGCCGCCGCCTATGTGGACGAAGACGTGCCGCTGGGCAATGGCCGTTTCCTGCTTGAGCCGATGGTGCTCGGCCGACTGATCCAGGCCGCGGCGCCGTCGCGCAACGATACATTCCTCGATGTCGGCAGCGCCACCGGATACGGTGCTGCGGTCTTGTCGCGGCTTGCCGCGTCCGTCATCGGGCTGGAAATCGACGGCGCGATGGCCGATCGCGCGAATTCCGTGCTGTCGACCCTCGGGCTCGCCAACGCAATGATCCTGCAGGGTCCGTTGGAGCAGGGGGTTCCCAGGCAGGCGCCTTACAATGGCATTGTCGTCGAAGGCCTCGCGGATGAAGTGCCGCCCACGCTGCTCGGCCAGTTGGCCGATGGCGGGCGGTTGGTCGCCGTTGTCAGGGACCGCGGCGTGGGCCGCGCCATGCTGTTTACACGGAACGGCGAAATCATTTCGACGCGCATGCTCTTCGATGCGTCGGTTTCAATGCTGCCGGGGCTGCAATGTCAGCCCGGGTTCGTGTTCTAAGAACCGGCTTATACTGCTGCGCTTCTCTTTGGGGTATCGGGCGGTTAAGATGCCAAACAGGGGCCTGTGACGGAGGAATAAGTGGCATCACGTCAGCGTCTGCAATCGATCGCGCTGTATGCGGCGCTCGCGCCCTGGGCATTTCTGGCGACACCGGCCTGGGCGATCACATTGGAAGAAGCCCTGGCGCGGGCCTATGAGACCAATCCGACCTTGCAGGCATCCCGTGCCGAATTGCGGGCGACCGATGAACAGATAGCGCAGGCGAAATCCCTGCGGCGCCCGACAATCGACGTGACGGGCGAAGCTGGAGTACGAGCTGTCGACAACGATTTCAACAGCGGGACTGATGGCACCGGCACAGTCGCGCTCAATCTGAAATCAGCCCATCTATCGCGGCGGCAGCATTGATGCCAGCATCAGCCAGGCCGACAATGTGATCTGGGCGCAGCGGGCGACACTTAATTCCGTGGAGCAGCAAGTGCTATTGCGGGGAGTAACTGCATACTCCGACGTGCTGCGGGATCAGGCGGTGCTGAACCTCACGATCAACAACGTCGAGGTGTTGACGAGGCAGCTTGAGGCGACGCAAACCCGATTTGATGTCGGAGAACTGACGCGAACGGACGTTGCGCAATCCGAGTCTCGTTTGGCGGGCGCCTATGCCGAGCAAACCGCCGCCGAGGGCCTGCTTACGACTTCCCGCGCCATCTATCGGGAGGTGATTGGCGAAGACCCGGTGGATCTCGAAACGGCCACGCCGCCGGAGGGTCTTCCTTCGAGCGAGGCAGAAACCGTGGCCCAGTCGGAGAGCAATCCCGACCTGATTGCCGCCAAGTATCTCGAGCAAG
The DNA here is from genome assembly GCA_963851215.1 of uncultured Alphaproteobacteria bacterium. Taxonomy (GTDB): domain Bacteria; phylum Pseudomonadota; class Alphaproteobacteria; order Dongiales; family Dongiaceae; genus DATKFM01. Next base: position 552,297 of record CAWKOG010000008.1, on the reverse strand, counting down.
CGGCCCGGGATGGGATTGACGTGGTCTTCGGGGAGCTTCTTCCGAGCGTCGATTTGGTCGGCCGCCTGCAGAGCGGCGACGACGAACTGACTAATGACGGCAGCGACGAAAACTCGGCTGCTGTCTTGCTGCAAGTGAGAATTCCCCTTTATCAGGCGGGCGGAGTGGGCTCGCGTGTCCGGCAATCGAAGCAGGTTGTCAGCCAGCGCCTGCAGCAGGTGCAGGAACAGCGGCGCTCGGCCGAGCAACAGGCGACCAGTTCCTGGCGGTCGCTGGTGACCGCGCGCGCGCAGATCGAGTCCTTCAAGGCCCAAGTGGAGGCAACCAGGGTGGCTCTTGAGGGCGTGCAGGAAGAAGCGAACGTCGGCGCCCGTACCATCCTGGACGTCCTTGATGCACAGCAGGAGTACCTGCTTGCACAGGTCAATCTGGTCCGCGCCTACAGGGACGAAGTCGTGGCGGCGTATCAGGTCCTGTCCTCAATCGGCAGGCTGACCGCCAGCGGGATCGGATTGCCGGCGCCCCGGTACGACGTGGACAAGCACTACGACGAGGTAAAGGACAAGTTCTGGGGGACCGATATCAACTCGGAGTGACCCGGTGACCAATTTAAGGAATGGCTTCCGGGAGCGCGGCCGGTCTGATAAATATGACCCAGACAGGCAAAGACGATGAACCAATCGGGCACCGACAGCGGCCAATCCATGGAAGACATCCTGGCTTCCATCCGGCGGATTATTGCCGAGGGGGAGCAGGACGCAAAGGACGGCACGACTCCCGCCGCCGAGGCCGCGAAGCCGGCACAGCCGAAGGCCGAGGTCTTCGAACTGACGCAGATTGTCCAGGACGATGGCAGCATCGTCACGGTCGGTCAGGAGGTGCTCAAAGCCGCGCCGGCGTCGGGCGACAAAGCCGAGGCTTCGGTAGAGGCGGTCAAGGCGGAAGCGGCGGCCGTCGTCGAGAAGCTGGTAGTTCCTGAGGCCCTGGCCGAGAAGGCGTCCGGTATCCGCGCCTTCTACTGCGGCCTCAGCCTCCGACACCAAGGTCGAGAGCGCCATGGCTGCCCTGTCGCGCCTCATGGACTCGCCAAGACACCCGGCCCGGAAGCGTCGGCCGCGGAGCCCGAGAGGCGCCATTCCTCGCTGACCGTCGAGGAGCTGGTCCGCGATGCCGTAAGGCCGATGCTGCGCCAGTGGCTCGATGCCAATCTGCCGCCGCTTGTCGAACGGGCCGTCAAGGAAGCCGTCGACAAACTTGCCAAGCCCGCCGGCTGACTCAATCCTCCGTATTGGTGACGGGACAACCGGCCGGATCAGGGCCTGACCGGATTTAGGGAAATCTGTTTGATGTTGGAAAAGACGTTCGAACCGGCCGAGGTGGAGAAGCGGCAGTATGCGCGCTGGGAGTCGTCGGGCGCCTTCGCCGCCGATCCGCGCTCCGATGCACAACCCTATACGATCATGATGCCGCCGCCGAACGTGACCGGCAGCCTGCATATGGGCCATGCGCTGACCTTTACGCTGCAGGATATCCTGATCCGCTATCACCGCATGCGCGGCTTCGATACGCTGTGGCAGCCGGGCGCCGACCATGCGGGCATCGCCACCCAGGCGGTGGTGGAGCGGCAGCTCGCCAGCCAAAGGTGTCGTGCTCGACCGGCCGGGCGCCGCGCGCGGGGCTGCGACGAATGTCCAGACCATCGGGCGCGACGACTTCATCGCCAAGGTCTGGGAGTGGAAAGCGGAGTCCGGCGGCACCATCACGCGCCAGCTTCGCCGCCTTGGCGCATCGCCGGACTGGCCGCGCGAACGCTTCACCATGGATCCCGGCCTGTCCCATGCGGTGCGCAAGGTCTTCGTCGACCTGCACAAGCAAGGCCTGATCTACAGGGATCAGCGGCTGGTGAACTGGGACCCGAAGCTGCACACGGCGATCTCCGATCTCGAGGTGCAAAACCCCGAGGTGAGCGGCAACCTCTGGCATATCCGCTATCCGATCAAGGGCGAGCCGGACCGCCATATCGTCATCGCCACGACACGGCCGGAGACGATGCTCGGCGATACCGCGGTTGCCGTTCACCCTGACGATGAGCGCTATCGCGATCTCGTCGGCAAGACGATTCCGCTGCCGCTGGTCGGGCGCGAGATTCCGATCATTGCCGACGCCTATGCCGATCCGGAAACCGGCAGCGGTGCGGTGAAGATCACGCCGGCCCACGACTTCAACGATTTCGAGGTGGGACGGCGGCACAACCTGCCGCGCATCAACATCTTCGACAAGAGCGCCTACGTGAACGAAAACGCGCCGGAAGCCTATCGCGGCCTGGACCGGTTCGAAGCGCGCAAGCGCATCGTCGCCGATCTGGAAGCGCTGGGCCTGGTCGAAAAGATCGAGCCGCATACCCACAAGGTGCCCCATGGCGATCGCGGCAATGTGCCGCTGGAGCCGTGGCTGACCGACCAGTGGTATGTGGATGCGGCGACTCTGGCCGCGCCGGCGATCCGCGCGGTGGAGCAGGGCGACACGAAGTTCGTGCCGGAGCAATGGACCAAGACCTACTTTCGAGTGGATGCGGAACATCCAGCCCTGGTGCATCAGCAGGCAGATCTGGTGGGGGCATCAGATCCCCGCCTGGTACGGCCCCGACGACAAGATCTTCGTCGAGATGAGCGAGGCCGAGGCCGCCGCCGCCGCGAAACAGCATTACGGCAAGGATGTGCCGCTGCGCCGCGACGAGGACGTGCTCGATACCTGGTTCTCCTCGGCGCTCTGGCCGTTCTCCACCATCGGCTGGCCGGAGCAGACGCCGGAGCTGAAGCGCTATTATCCCGGCGATGTGCTGGTGACCGGTTTCGACATCATCTTCTTCTGGGTCGCGCGGATGATGATGATGGGCCTGCATTTCATGAACGATGTGCCGTTCCGTACGGTTTATATCCACGCCCTGGTGCGCGACGAGCGCGGCCAGAAGATGGCCAAGTTCAAGGGCAATGTGATCGATCCCCTGGATCTGATCGACAAATATGGCTGCGACGCGCTGCGCTTCACCCTCACGGCCCAGGCGGCGCAGGGCCGCGACATCAAGTTCTCGGAGGCGCGGGTCGAGGGCTACCGGAACTTCGCGACCAAGCTCTGGAACGCCGCGCGCTATGCGCAGATAAATCAGTGCGCACCCGACCCGAAGTTCGATCCCGGCCAGTGCAAGCAGACGGTCAACCGTTGGATCGTCGGCCGCGCCATCGATGCACGCCAGCAGGTGGAAAGCGCGCTGACGGCCTACCGTTTCAACGATGCGGCGAACGCGCTGTATCATTTCGCCTGGGGCGAGTTCTGCGACTGGTATCTGGAATTCACCAAGCCGATTCTGGCCGGCGGAGACGCCGGCGCGCAGAGCGAGACCCGTGCGGCGACAGCCTGGGTGCTGGATCAGCTGCTGCACCTCCTGCATCCGTTCATGCCGTTTATCACCGAGGAGCTGTGGGGCCAGAACCATGCCGGCGCAGATGCGCTGATCAGCGCGCCCTGGCCGAAGCATGACGGTCTCAAGGCCGACGAAACAGCGGCGACGGAGCTGGACTGGCTGATCCGGGCAATTACCGCCATTCGCGCGGTGCGTTCGGAAATGAATGTGCCGCCGGCGGCGCAATTGACACTGCAAGTCCGCGATGCCGGCGCAGCGACGCAGACGCGGCTCAAGACACATCGCGATCTATTGATGCGCTTGGCCCGTCTCAATTCCATCGACATCGCCACCGGCGCGCCGCCCAAGGGTGCCGTCCAGGTCGTGGTCGACGAGGCGACTTTCATGTTGCCGCTCGCCGCCGTCATCGACGTCGCCCGCGAGCAGGCCCGGCTGCAGAAGGAGCTGGATAAGGCCGGCTCCGAGATTTCCAAATGGACCGCAAAGCTCGGCAACGAAGCCTTCGTGGCCAAGGCGCCACCGGAGGTCATCGAGGAACAGCGCGAACGTCTGGCCGAAGCGACGGCGTCCAGGGCCAAACTGGCCGCGGCGCTGGAGCGCCTCGCCGCGCTGTAATTGGGAACTAACCCGGTCCTTTGCCAAGGCGCGCGGCGCTGTCAATAATAGACCGATGCTTGCCCTGTTACGGACGGCACTGATCGCAGTCGGCGCTATTCTTGCTCTGCTCCTCCCGTCTGGGAGTCAAGCCGAGCCGATGCGCGTCAACGGCATCACCTTCAGCGACGAGCTCGGCGGCTTCGAGATTACCGGCGTTTCCGGCTCGGGCACGCAGGCCGATCCCTTTGTTGTCCACGAGAACATCACCACGGTTTCCGCCGACGTCATCCTGGTCATCAGGGATATCGATCCGAAGATCGGCAACCTGGTCGGTACCCACCACGCATTCGCTTTTGTGCTCAACAAGGTGGTCACCAACGAGACGACGCGCGCCTGGACGCGTTTCTCTCTGGAGCTGCGCGAGGTGTTGGAGACCTACAGCCCCTACGGTGACGGCCTGTCCTTTGGCCAGGCATCGACCGCGGGGCGGCCTTACGTCTCGCCCCAATTCATCACCAGCAGCGAGATCGAGGAGCCCTACGATCAACTGGAGTTCACCGGCGGCAGTATCCCGCCAGGCGCCTCGGTTTCCATGACATTCGTCATATCCGATGCCTCGCCGGAGGCGATTTTCTACCTGTTGCAGCAACCGGGCCAGGTCATCGCCGCAATCCCAGCCACTCAGATCGCCCAACGCCCGGAAACGCCTCGCAAATCCCAGTAATTGCATTGATGCCATGCGCCAATACCCATTGGCGAGCGGCTGGGAGCGCCATATCGTGCCGGTCTTGTTTCCGGCCCCGTCGAAGGAACCGCCATGCCTACCAACGTGAAATTCGATAAGTCCAAGCTGCCCAGCCGCCATGTCTCGGTCGGCCCCTCCAGCGCCCCGCACCGGTCCTACTACTACGCCATGGGCATGACGGAGGCGGAGATCGCCCAGCCCTTCGTCGGCGTGGCAACCACCTGGAACGAGGCGGCGCCCTGCAACATCTCGCTCGCCCGCCAGGCGCAGGTGGCGAAACGGGGCGTCAAGGCCGCCGGCGGCACGCCCCGGGAATTCACCACGATCACCGTGACCGACGGCATCGCCATGGGCCATGCCGGCATGAAGTCCTCGTTGGTCAGCCGCGAGGTGATTGCAGACTCGGTGGAACTCACGATGCGCGGTCATTGCTACGACGCGCTGGTCGGCCTCGCCGGCTGCGACAAATCCCTGCCGGGCATGATGATGGCCATGGTGCGGTTGAATGTGCCGTCCGTGTTCATGTATGGCGGCTCGATCCTGCCGGGCCGCTTTCACGGCCGCGACGTCACTGTGCAGGACGTCTTCGAAGCCGTTGGCGCCCATTCCGCCGGCAAGATGGACGACAAGGATCTGCACGAACTCGAGTGCGTCGCTTGTCCGTCCGCCGGTTCCTGCGGCGGCATGTTCACCGCCAACACCATGGCCTGTGTGTCCGAGGCGATCGGCTTGGCGCTGCCCGGCTCCGCCGGCGCGCCCGCGCCTTATGAGAGCCGTGACGCTTATGCCGAAGCCTCTGGGCAGGCGGTCATGTATCTCGTGGCGAAGCAGATCCGCCCGCGAGACATCGTCACCCGCAAGGCGCTGGAGAATGCCGCGATGGTGGTGGCCGCGGCAGGCGGCTCCACCAATGCCGGCCTGCATCTACCGGCGATCGCCCATGAGATCGGCATCAAGTTCGACCTCCACGACGTCTGTGAAATCTTCCGCCGCACGCCCTACATCGCCGATCTGAAGCCCGGCGGCCGCTACGTCGCCAAGGACATGTACGAGATCGGCGGCGTGCCCGTGCTGATGAAGGCGCTGCTCGAAGGCGGATTCCTGCATGGCGATTGCATGACCGTCACCGGCAAGACCATCGCCGAGAACCTGAAGAGCGTGAGTTTCCCCACCAATCAGGACGTGATCCGCACTACCGCAAAGCCGCTGTCGACAACAGGCGGCGTCGTCGGATTGCGCGGCAATTTGGCGCCTCAGGGCGCCATCGTGAAGATCGCGGGCATGAAGAAGCTGGACTTCACCGGCAAGGCGCTCTGCTTCGATTGCGAGGAAGACGCCTATCGCGCCGTCGCGGATCGCAAGTACAGCGACGGCGATGTCTTCGTCATCCGCTATGAGGGTCCGCGCGGCGGGCCTGGCATGCGCGAGATGCTGGCGACTACGGCGGCCATTTACGGCCAGGGCATGGGCGACAAGGTGGCGCTGATCACCGACGGCCGCTTCTCCGGCGCCACCCGCGGTTTCTGCATCGGCCATGTCGGGCCTGAAGCCGCTGTCGGCGGACCCATCGGCCTGCTGAAGAATGGCGATACCATCCGCATCGATGCCGAGAAGGGCACGCTTGAAGTCGACCTCAGCGACGCCGAGCTGGCCGAACGCCGCAAGCAGTGGAAGCCGCGCAAGCACGACTATCAATCCGGCGCGATTTGGCGCTACGCCCAGACCGTCAGCGATGCCGAGCAGGGTGCTGTCTGCCATCCCGGCGGAAAGGCTGAGACGCAGTGCTTTGCGGATATCTAATCTAGTGCAGCGGGCAACTTCGGCGTAGAGCCCTAGATATCCAGGTCGCACCAGACTGGCGTATGGTCCGACGGCTTGTCCTTGCCGCGGGGATCGCGGTCGACGCCCGAATTCGGACAGCAGGTCGGCGGCCTGAGGCGACAGCAGCAGGTGATCGATACGCAGGCCCTCGTCGCGCTGCCAGCGGCCGGCCTGATAGTCCCAGAACGTGTAGAGATGGGGCTGGCCGTGCAGCGCCCGGATCGCATCGGTGTAGCCGAGGTTGATGATCATGCGCAGCGCGCGGCGTGACTCGGGCCTGCACAACGCATCGTCGCGCCAACCCTCGGGATCGTAAACATCCTCATCTGTCGGCGCGACATTGTAGTCGCCGCCGAGCACCAGAACTTCTTCGAGATTCAATAACTCGGCTGCATGGGCGCGCAGGCGCTCCATCCAGGCAAGCTTGTAGGTGAATTTTTCCGTGCCCGACGGATTGCCGTTGGGCAGATAGATCGAGGCGACGCGCAGAGCAATACGCTTGCCGTCCTTGCCCCTGGGCGCCTCGATCAGCCCTTCGATGTAGCGCGCGTGATCGTCGCCGGGATTTCCGGGCAGCGCCTTCTGCTCCACGGTCAGCGGATGCTTCGACAGGATGGCGACGCCATTGTAGGTCTTCTGTCCGACGGTCTCGACGTTGTAGCCGAGATCCTCGATCTCCAGCCGTGGGAAACCGTCGTCAGTGCATTTGATCTCCTGCATCAGCACCACATCGGGCTTGGCCGCCTTCAGCCAGCCCGTCACATTGACGATGTGAGCCTTGACCGAATTGACGTTGAACGTGGCGATGCGGATCACGCGCGGCTCCTGGAAACAGAAAGGCCCGCCGGAGCGGGCCTCTTACCTAGCGCCTGAAGCGGCGTCAGATCAACCGACAGAGAAGGACGTGCCGCAGCCGCAGGTCGAAGTCGCGTTGGGATTGCGCACCTGGAAATAGGAACCAACCAGCTCTTCAACGAAATCCACTTCGCCGCCGCGGATCAGATCTAGCGACGTGGTATCGACAACGACCTTCACGCCATCGCGCTCGAATGTCACATCGTCGGCCAGCTTGCTGTCGTCGATGCTGAAGCCGTACTGAAACCCGGAACATCCGCCGCCGGAAACAGCGATGCGGAACATCAGCCCATCGCCGGCCTCATCCGCAATGAGCTTCGAGATGCGGCTGGCGGCGCGGGCGGAAATGCTGAGGTCCTGGCTGCGAGGATCGGTAATTGCGTTCATGAAATCATCCTAGCTCAAATCGGCGCCGGCTCCTACAGCCGTTTGCAGATCGTTATGTAAGTAGTTGAATCGCCTTGTCAATCACACTGCAACCCATTGATTTGCCAGGACTGCCCGCGTAGGGTCGGCGCATGAGCGTCGCCGCACCCCAGCGCCATCCCGTAGCCAGCCGGCCGGAGGAGAGCCGCGGGCGGCTGGTCCCGGAGCCGGCCAGCTCTACCCGCAACCCGTTCCAGCGCGACAGGGACCGGATCATCCACTCCACGGCTTTCCGGCGGCTCAAGCACAAGACCCAGGTTTTCGTCTCCCACGAGGGCGATCACTACCGGACGCGCCTGACCCACACGATCGAGGTGGCGCAGATCGCCCGGTCCATCAGCCGCGCCCTGGGCTTCGACGAAGATCTAGCGGAGGCGCTGGCGCTGGGGCACGACCTCGGCCATCCGCCGTTCGGCCATGCGGGCGAAGACGCCCTCGACGAATCGATGAAAGACTATGGCGGTTTCGACCACAATGAGCAGACCTTCCGCATCCTGACGGTTCTGGAGCGGCACTATGCCGAGTTCGACGGCCTCAATCTCACCTGGGAGTGCCTGGAGGGCGTGGTCAAGCATAACGGTCCTTTGACCGGGCCCGCTGCGTCGGAGAAGGCGAAGCGGCGCCCCGTTCCCGCCACAATCGCCGCCTATTGCGCGGAACAGCGGGACCTGGAGTTGCACAGCTTTCCCGGCCCTGAAGCGCAGGTGGCCGCCATCGCCGACGACATCGCCTATGACAACCACGATATGGATGACGGCCTGCGCGCCGGCCTGTTCGGCATCGCCGACATCGGCGTACTGCCGCTGGTGGGGCCGGTGCTGAAATCGCTGCAGGAGAAGTATCCCGGCCTGGAAGCACCGCGTCTCATCCATGAGACAGTCAGACGCTTGATTGACCTCATGGTGACCGACCTGATAGAGGAAACCCGCCGCCGGCTTGAAAGGGCCCAGCCGCAATCGGCTGCCGAAGTTCGCGGGTTGGGCCATGCGCTCGTCGCCTTTTCGCCGGCCATGGTGGAACACGAACAGGTCATACGCAGGTTCCTGTTCGAACGGATGTACCGGCACCATAGGGTCAATCAAATGACATCCCGGGCGCGGGATGTGGTTCGGAATCTGTTCGGGTTGTACATGACTCATCCGCAACATCTGCCGGAAGGCTGGCGTCAATATTGCGACGGCAAGGACGCGGCCGCGACGGCCCGCGTCGTCGGCGACTATATCGCCGGCATGACCGACCGTTTTGCGCTGGATGAGCAGCAGCGGCTGGCGCAGGGCGGCGCTGCCTGATGAATCTCTTCTCCTATTTTCACGATGAGGTCGGCGTGGCGCTGCGCGGGCTTCAGGCCGCCGGCAAGATCGCGGGCGATGTCGATATTGCCCGCGTGTCCGTCGAACTGCCGCGCGATCCGACCCATGGCGATCTCTCGACCAATGCGGCAATGGTCCTGTCCAAGGGCCTGGGGATGAAGCCGCGGGACCTGGCGCAACTGATCGCCGATGCTCTGAAGAGGCACAAGGATGTGCGGAAGGCCGATATCGCCGGTCCGGGGTTCATCAACCTGCATCTTGCGGAATTGTTCTGGCAGGCGCGAATCGGCGATATTCTCGCGGCTGGTGTACGTTACGGCGACTCCAAGATCGGACAAGGCCGCAAGGTGAACGTCGAATACGTTTCGGCAAACCCAACGGGCCCTCTCCATTTGGCCCACGCCCGGGGCGCAGTCTATGGCGACGCGTTGGCCAGCCTGCTGGCCAAAGCCGGTCATGGCGTCACGAAGGAATACTACATCAATGACGCGGGCACGCAGGTCGATGTGCTCGCGCGCTCGGCCCATCTTCGCTACCGGGAAGCCCTGGGCGAAACAATACCGGCTATTCCTGAGGGCTTCTATCCCGGCGAGTATCTGATGGATGTCGGCCAAGCGCTGGCCAAGCGCGATGGCAAGAAATGGCTGGATAAGCCTGAGAGCGAATGGCTGGTCCCGGTCCGGCAGTTCGCCATCGATCAGATCATGGCGGGCATCCGCGAGGATCTTGAGGTCCTGGGGATCCGCCAGGACGTGTTTTCCTCCGAGCGTAAGGTCGTGGAATTCGGGTGCGGTCGAACGCGCCCTGAAGAAGCTTGAGGATGATGGCCTGCTCTATGTCGGCGTGCTTAGCCCGCCCAAAGGCATGAAGCCAGACGACTGGGAGCCGCGGCCCCAAACTTTGTTCCGCTCCACAGATTTCGGCGATGACGTCGATCGGCCCCTGCGCAAGTCGGACGGAAGCTGGACCTATTTCGCGTCCGACATTGCCTATCACTATGACAAGTTCCTTCGCGGCTGCCCGGAGATGATCGATGTCTGGGGCGCCGATCACGGCGGCCATGTGAAGCGGATGAAGTCGGCGGTGAAGGCGGTCACCGGCGGCAAGGGTTCGCTGGATCTGAAGCTGTGCCAGCTCGTTACCCTCCTGCGCGACGGCGAGCCGGTGAAGATGTCAAAGCGCAAGGGCACCTTCGTGACGCTGCGGGAAGTCGTCGATGAGGTCGGCAAGGGCGTGGTGCGCTTCATCATGCTGACCCGCACCAACGACGCACCGCTCGAGTTCGATCTGACCAAAGTCATCGAGAAGTCACGGGACAATCCCGTGTACTACGTTCAATACGCCCATGCCCGCGTCAGATCGGTCTTGCGGAAAGCGCCGGAGGAGGCGCCACAGATCGATACCAGCCCAACGGCACTTGCGTCAGCGAACTTGTCGAAGTTGACTGATGAAGGTGAACTTGGCCTGATCAAGAAAATGGCCGCGTGGCCGAAAACGGTCGAACTGGCAGCGGAAGCTCACGAGCCACACCGCATTGCATTTTACTTGTATGAACTTGCGTCGACGTTTCATGCGCACTGGAATCAAGGCAGAGAAAATGCCGTCCTGCGTTTCATTCGTCCAGACGACTTGCCGCTGACAGCGGCACGGCTGGCGATGGTGCAGGCAATGGCGTTCGTCATCGCCTCTGGGTTGGAAGTCATGGGGGTAGAACCGGTTGAGGAGATGCGCTGATGATACCTAAGGACCCGGAATTTTCCCCACGGCCGACCCATGGCGGTCCCGCCTTGCAGCGGCGCCAGCCCGTGCTCGAACCCGTATTTAGCCAGGATCGAATTCTGACTGCGGCCGCGCGCGCGGCGATGGCCGCCAACCAGCCTGGCGAGTCCATCCAGGAGCCGCAGCTTTTTCCCGATCTCTCTGTCGATGACGGCGACAGCGGTCCGGAGATTCCGCCGAGCCCCAGCCACACCGGGCCGGCTGCCGCGCCGGGGTCTGCTGCCTTGCCGGATGGTCCCGGCCGCACACGGCCGCTGCTCTGGATCGGAATCGCTGCGGTCAGCGGCATCGCCATTTTCGTGCCGCTGCTGATGCTGATGAACCAGGGCGAACGGACCGTTGTCGCCGATGCGGATCTGCCTGTTGTGGCCGCAGTGGAGGGACCGGAGAAAGTGCGTCCGGCCGATGAGGGCGGCATGCAGCCTCTTAACCAGGACGTGGCGATCTATGATACCCTGAGCGGCGAGGCAAAATCGCAAACCGAGGTTCTGCTCGGAGAACCGGAAGCGCCGATGCCGCTGCCGCCGCCGGTTCCCGCGGAGACCGCGCCGGCGGACAGCGACAAGTCTTCCGATGCGTCCGGTGCCATCCCGCAGGTTCCGGCGCCGGCCTTTGATGTGACCGATGATGCCGCGGCGGCGGCATCAAAAGTGGAACCGAGTGCGGGCGGCGGCACTGCAAGCGAAGCCGTGCCAGAGACGCCAGCCGAACCGGCCGCATCGACCATCACTGACGTAGTTGAGCAGACCGCTTCCTTGGGCGCCGCCTTCCGCGTTCAGCTCGCGGCTGTGAAGACCAAAGACGGTGCGCAGTCGACCTGGCAGAAGCTGCAGAAGAAGCATGCCCAGTTGCTCAACGGCAAGGAGCTCACCGTGGTCGAGATCGACAAAGGCAGCGACGGCAAGTTCTACCGTGTGCAAGCGGGGCCATTTGCGGACCGCGCTGCAGCGACCGATGTCTGCGTGGCGCTGAAGAAGCTGGAGCAGGGCTGCATGGTCGTGAAGCCGTGAGTGTCCTCGGCTGATGGCGGCACCGCTAGCCTGTATCTTCGGCTGTCTCGGAACGGCTCTCACCGATGACGAGCGGCGCTTCTTCCGCGCCGCGAAGCCGCTCGGCTTCATCCTGTTCCAGCGCAACTGCGAGTCGCCAAAGCAGATCCGCGCCCTGATCGCCGACCTGCGCCGCTGCGTCGGCCGCCGCGACGCTCCGGTTATGATCGACGAGGAGGGCGGCCGCGTGCAGCGGCTGAAACCGCCAACCTGGCACAAGCGGCCGGCGGCGGCTGTCATCGGCGAAATGGCCCGCCGCGACCTTGCGGCAGCCCTCGAATGCGCGCGGCTCAACGCGCGGCTGATCGCCGAGGATCTTGCCACGCTTGGCTTCAACGTCGACTGCGCGCCCGTGCTCGATCTCAGGCTGCCAATCACCCACCAGGCCATCGGCGATCGCGCCTACAGCGACGATCCGGCCGTTGTCGCTGCGCTCGCTCGCGCCGCCTGCGAAGGCTTCCTCGATGGCGGCATCATTCCCGTCATCAAGCACATGCCCGGCCATGGCCGCGCCGTCTGCCGACAGTCATGTGGAACTGCCACGCGTGACCGCCACTTCAGAGGAACTGCTCCGCACCGACTTCGCGCCGTTCCGGGCCTTGCGCGACATGCCCTGGGCGATGACCGCGCATATTCTCTTCACCGCCCTCGACACCGCAGCGCCGGCCACTGCCTCGAAGACGATCATCGACAAGACAATCCGCGGCGCCATCGGATTCCAGGGGCTCTTGTTTTCCGACGACCTTTCGATGCAAGCGCTGGAAGGCAACCTGCGCCAGCGCGCCGAACGGGCCCTGGCGGCTGGCTGCGATGTGGCCCTGCATTGCAATGGCAACATGGACGAGATGCGGCAGGTCGCCGAGGCCGTGCCGCCACTGACGGCAAAGGCCCTGGAACGGGTCGAATCAGGCCTTGGGATCGTTAACACGCGAGAACGAATCGACATCTCCGCAATACAAGCGCGAGTCGATGCGCTGCTGGCCGCTTGACGGGGTAGACAGGGCCGCGGCAAGGCGGTAATCGCTGGCCATGGCCGCGCATCAGGGCGGCCACAGACCCAGGCCGGAAACGCTCTCTTTTCCGGGGAGAACAGGTTGACCGACGAATTCGAAGACAGACCGCGGGAACCGATGAGCGACTCGCAATTCCTGCTCGATCTCGACGGGTATGAGGGACCGATCGACGTTCTGTTGACCCTGGCGCGGGATCAGAAGGTCGATCTCAAGAAAATCTCGATCCTCGCGTTGGCAGATCAATATCTCTCCTTTGTCGCCCGCGCGCGGCGGCTGCGGCTGGAGCTGGCGGCCGACTATCTGGTGATGGCGGCCTGGCTCGCCTTTTTGAAGTCCAAGCTGCTGCTGCCAGAGCCCGAAGTGGAAGGCGGCGAGCCCACAGGCGCCCAGATGGCGGCGGCCTTGGCCTTCCAGCTGCAGCGGCTCGAAGCCATGCGGAATGTCGCCGGCAAGCTGATGGAGCGGCCGCAGCTGGGCCACGACTTCTTCCACCGCGGCGGCGCCGAGCGGCTGCCGGTGCGGCAGAAGGTGGTCTACAATGTGAAGCTCTTCGAACTCCTGCGGGCCTACGGCTCGATCGCGACGCGGCGCCAGCAGGGCATGCTGCGCATTGTCCCGACTGAACTCTATTCGATGGATGAAGCGCTGAAACGGCTGGGCGACATGCTGGGTCATACGATCGAGTGGAAAACGCTATCGACCTTCCTGCCGCCGCAACTGAATGACGGCATGGGGGGCCGTTCCGCGGTTGCGGCGATGTTCGCGGCAACCCTGGAGATGGTGCGGTCAGGGAAAGCGGAGTTGCGTCAGGAGCAGATATTCGGCCCGATTTTCCTCCGCGGCCGCACGAGAGTGGAGCAATGAGCGAAGAACGCTTTCAACAAATTCGCATGGTAGAGGCGCTGATTTTCGCCTCGACCGACCCCGTATCCGACGCCGGCATCAAATCGCGGCTGCCCGAGGGCGTGGATTTCCGCGAGTTGATGGACGAGGTGGCGGGCCTCTACGCCAATCGTGGCGTCAATCTGGTGCGCCTCGACGGTAAATGGATCTTCCGCACCGCGCCGGATCTGGGCTCGCGGCTGCAGATCGAAGCCAAGGTCACGCGCCGCCTGTCCCGTGCGGCGCTGGAGACCCTGGCGGTCATCGCCTATCACCAGCCGGTGACGCGCGCGGAGGTCGAGGAGGTGAGGGGCGTCGCCCTGTCCAAAGGCACCCTGGATACCCTGCTGGAAATCGGCTGGGTCCGGCCGAAGGGCCGCCGCCGCACGCCCGGCCGTCCGGTGACCTGGGTGACCAGTGACGCCTTCCTGGGCCAGTTCGGCCTCGACAGCCTGGATGCCCTGCCTGGCGTCGAGGAACTGCGCGCCGCCGGGCTGCTGGATGTCCGTTCGGCCCTGTCGGCCCTTGGCGCCCAGGCCCTGTCCGACACCGCCCGGCCGGCCAATCAGGACAATCCCGAAGGGGAAGAGGGCGATAGCGACGATACTGATGACCAGGAGGAGGAGCTGGTGGCCATGGGCGACTTCGATGAAGCCTCCCTGGTGGCGGACCTGGAGCAGCTCCCCGACGAGGATTAAGGACCGGAATCGGACCAAAGAAACCAGCCTAATCCCTTGATTTTCCCTTGAACCCGGCTGGCACGGACCAAATTATAGGGGCAGAATGGCGTATTGCGGGGGTTATGGCGTTTTGCCATAGTCCCGCGCGCCGCGAAGATACGGGCTAGGAGGTCCGCCATCATGGGTAGCTTGAGCATTTGGCATTGGTTGATCGCTTTGGCCGTCGTCCTGCTGCTGTTCGGCGGTAAGGGCAAGATCGCGCAGATCATGGGCGATACCGCGCAGGGCATCAGAGCCTTCAAGAAGGGCATGAAGGACGACAAGGAAAAGGTCGAGGCCGACGCCAGCAAGGTGATCGACAACACGGTCACGCAGAAAGACAACGTCGCCTAAGGCGTTCGGCGGCCGCGCACGAGAGGCGGCGCGGGGAGCAGCATGTTCGACATCGGTTGGTCCGAGATGGCCGTTATCGCCGTCGTGGCCCTTGTGGTCATCGGCCCCAAGGAGCTGCCGAACGCGCTCAAGACCTTCGCGTACTGGATGAAGCAGGCGCGCAAGATGGCGCGCGAATTCCAGAGCGGTGTCGATGAGATTGTGCGCGAGGCCGAATTGGACGACGCCCGCAAGGCGGTCACCGCTGTCACCGGCCGCAGCGTCAACCAGATGCTGGAAAAGACCATCGATCCCACCGGCGAAATGAAGAAGGCGCTGAACGAGGACGATCTGAAAAAATCCATGAGTGTCACCGCGCAAGCCGCGACACCGCTTGCTCCTTCCGGGAATTCTTCAACCAGTACTTCAACGCCGGCCGCCGGCACGCCATCGATCCCCGTCGCCGCTCCGGTGCCCGCCGCGCCCGCGCCGGCCGTTGAACCCGCAGCGACGCCGGAAGCAAAGCCGGCATAGTTCCCATGGCCAAGGCGAAACCCGTCGAAGATCCGAACGAGGCTAAGAAGATGCCGCTGCTCGATCACCTGATCGAGTTGCGCAGGCGGCTGATCATCGCCTTCGTCTTCCTCATCGTCGCCTTCATCGGCTGCTGGTTCATCTCCGACGAGATCATGAGCTTCCTGGTGAAGCCGCTGAACGAGGCCTGGATCGACAAGTACGGCACGGACATCCCGAAGATCATCTATACCAACCTGACCGAAGCATTCTTCACCCGGGTGAAGCTCGCGGTCTTCGGCGCCCTGGTGGTGGCTTTCCCCGTGATAATGGGCCAGGTCTGGGCATTCGTGGCGCCGGGCCTCTACAAGCACGAGAAAGCGGCATTTCTACCGTTCATCATGGCGACGCCCTTCATGTTCTTGCTCGGCTCGTCGCTGCTCTACTACCTGATGCTGCCGGCGGCCTGGGAATTCTTCATCGGTTTCCAGACGGTCGGCGGCCCCGGCGACCCGCCGCTCGAGCTGCTGCCGAAGGTGGGCGAATATGTCTCGCTGGTGATGTGGCTGATCTTCGCCTTCGGCCTGTCGTTCCAGTTGCCGGTGCTGCTGACGCTGCTGGCGCGCGTCGGCATCCTGTCGTCGGAAACCCTTCGCAGTAAGCGGCGTTACGCGATTGTCTTCGTGTTCATCTTCGCCGCCATCGTGACGCCGCCGGACCCGATCAGCCAGCTCAGCCTCGCCATTCCCCTCTGCCTGCTCTACGAGGTTTCCGTCATCGTCGCCCGCATGGTCGAGAAGAAACGCGCGGCGGAAGAGGCGAAAGAAACCACCGCCGCCGCCGAATAGCACCGTCGCCGCAGACCCCGTAGACGGACTCCCAGCCAAGCCCTATACATTTACGCCGTTGATTCGGCACGCATAACGGCTGGCAATGCACGACCTCAAGACCATACGCGACGATCCCCAGCGCTTTGACGCCGGCCTGCGCAAGCGCGGCCTCGCCGTGCAGTCGACGGAAATCCTGGCGATCGACCTGGCGCGCCGGGCCGCCCAGACGCGCCTGCAGGAGCTGCAGGCCAAGCGCAACGAGGTGTCCAAACAGGTGGGCGCGGCCAAATCCAAAGGCCAGGACGCCAGTGCCCTGATGGGCGAAGTGGCGAGCCTGAAGTCAGCCATGGAGGCGTCCGAGGCGGAGGAGAAGGCCCAATCGGAGAAGCTCGATCAGCTCCTGTCGGCGATCCCGAACCTGCCGGCCGACGACGTGCCGCCGGGCGCCGATGCCGACGCCAATGTGGAAGTCCGCCGCCACGGCAGTATCAGGAATTTCTCGTTCGCGCCCAAGCAGCATTTCGAGATCGGCGAGGCCCTGGGCCAGATGGATTTCGATGCCGCGTCCAAACTGTCGGGCGCCCGGTTCGTGGTGCTGAAGCACAATCTGGCGCGCATGGAACGGGCGCTCGCCGCCTTCATGTTGGACATCCATACCCGCGAGTTCGGCTATACGGAGATCGTGCCGCCCTTTCTGGTGCGGGATGCCGCCGTCTACGGCACCGGCCAGTTGCCCAAATTCGCCGCCGACCTGTTCCATACGGAAGACGGCTTCTGGCTCATCCCGACATCGGAAGTGCCGCTGACCAACCTGGTCGCCGACAGCATCGTCGATGAGGACAAGTTGCCGCTGCGCTTCACCGCCCATACGCCCTGCTTCCGGTCCGAAGCGGGTGCAGCCGGCAAGGACACCCGCGGTATGATCCGCGTGCATCAATTCTCCAAGGTAGAGTTGGTCAGCATCGCCCATCCCGATCATTCCGGCGCCGAGCATGAGCGCATGACCTCTTGCGCCGAGGAAGTACTGAAGCGCCTCGGCCTGTCCTACCGCGTCGTCACCCTCTGCACCGGCGACATGGGTTTCTCGGCGCAGAAGACCTACGACATCGAGGTCTGGCTTCCGGGGCAGCAGGCCTATCGCGAGATATCCAGCTGCTCCAACTGCGGCGACTTCCAGGCCCGGCGCATGAAGGCACGCACGCGCAAATCCGGCGAGAAGGGCACGCGCTTCGTGCATACGCTGAATGGCTCGGGAATGGCGGTTGGCCGCACAATGGTCGCGATGCTGGAGAACTACCAGGAGGCCGACGGGCGGGTGACGCTGCCGGAGGTGCTGGTGCCCTATATGGGCGGCGTGAAGGCGATCGAGCCCTATGCTTAAGGCGCCCCTGAACCTATCGCGTGCCCGCATCCTCGTGACGAATGATGACGGAATCAACGCGCCCGGTCTCAAGGTGCTTGAACGGGCGGCAAAGAGCCTGTCGAAAGACGTCTGGGTCGTGTCGTCGGAGATCGAGCAGAGCGGTTCCGCCCATTCCCTGACGCTGCGCCGGCCATTGCAGGTGCGCAAACTTTCAGCGCGCCGCTTTGCCATCGACGGCACGCCCACCGATTGCGTGCTGGTCGCCGTCAACAAGCTGTTACCCGGCAAACGGCCGGACATTGTCCTTTCCGGCGTCAATCGTGGCGCCAATCTGGGTGAGGACGTGACCTACTCCGGCACCATCGCGGCCGCAATGGAAGCGACGCTGCTGGGCATTCCCGCCATTGCCCTGTCTCAGCTTCGCGACGGCCTCAACGTTCATTGGCATACCGCCGCGGATCACGCGCCGAAGGTCATCCGGAAGCTGGCCTCGATCGCTTGGCCGGATGGCGTTCTGATGAACGTCAATTTTCCCAAGATACTTTCGGCGGACGTGAAGGGTATCCGCGTTGCCCGCCAGGGCCGACGCCCCGGCGGGATCGAGATCGTGCCGACGACCGATCCGGTAGGGCGCTCCTACCTGTGGATCGGCGATTATATCAGCGATGAATCCCTGGAGTCCGACACGGACCTCGCGGCCACTCGTCGCGGTTACATCTCGGTCACCCCGCTGCATTTGGATCTCACGCATACGGCGACTTTCAAGCGCCTCAAGAAGGTGTTCGCGTGAGCCTCGCAGCGCGCAAGATCCGGTTGATCATGCAGCTCCGCCAGTCCGGCATAACCGACACGCGCGTGCTCTCGGCAATCGAGCGCGTGCCCCGGGAATTGTTCGTGCCGGCGCCGTTCCAGGATCAGGCCTACGAGAACCGGGCGCTGCCAATCGGCCATGCGCAGACTTTGAGCCAGCCGGAGGTCGTGGCCATCATGACCCAGGCGCTGCAGATCGGCCCCCGGCACAAGGTGCTGGAGATCGGCACCGGCTCCGGCTATCAGGCCGCCGTGCTGGCGATGCTGTGCCGCCGCCTCTACACCATCGAGCGGCACAAACCCCTGCTTCAGGAAGCCGAGGCCCGGCTCCTGTCGCTGCGCCGCCATAATGTTACCACAAGGCATGGGGATGGTAGCGCCGGCTGGAAGGAGCAAGCGCCGTTCGACCGAATCATGGTAACGGCTGCCGCGGCAGAGGTGCCGCAGGCTTTGCTCGCCCAGTTGGCGGTCGGCGGCATCCTCGTGGTGCCTGTTGGGCCGGAACGCGGCAACCAGGAGCTGATCCGGGTGACGCGAACGGAAACGGGGTATGAGCACGAGCGGGTGTGCGATGTGCGGTTCGTTCCCTTGATCTCCGGTGCCTTGCCGGAGGAGGGCGGTGCGGATCAGCCGACATCCCGCAAGCGTGCGCGGAGTTGAAATGATGACAGACTTCATTCGCAGAGCACCGGGGACGGTGCGCATCGGCTTGGGCCTCGGTCTGGCGTTGCTGATCGCGGGCTGCAACTACTCGGGCGCGCCGGAAGGGGCGAAGATCACCACGACAGGCGAAGGGCAACCGACCTATTCGCAGCCCGCGACGGAGGGATCGTCCGACTATGCGGCGGCAACTGCAAACGCCGCGCCCTATACCGTCGCGCCCGGTGACACCATTTATGGCGTCGCCCAGCGCATGCATGTACCCACTCAGGCGCTGATCGATGCCAATGGCCTGAAACCGCCTTATCGGCTGACCCCAGGCCAGCAGCTGGCCGCGCCCGGCAGCGGCAACTATGACCCCGATCTTGCGGTGACAACCGCGGCGCCCGCAGCCGATGGCGATACCAATACCGGCTCGCCACCACGGGTAACGACGTCTACCGGCGGCTCGATCGCCATGGAAGATCTCTCGCCCTCGGCAGGCGGAACGAGCACTTCGACGCGCGCGCCCGCTGCAACGACAGCGCCTGCGGCCACGCAAACGGCGGAAACGTCGTCATCTGCACCGATCGAAGACGAAACTCAAAGCGATCTTCCGCTGACTCCCAGCGTCAAGCCGGCGGCGCAGGAGTCGGCCGCCCCTGCGTCCGAGACGAAGGATGTCGCGGCGATACCGAGCGCGACATCGTCCGATGACCGCTTCCAATGGCCGTTGCAGGGCAAGATCATCTCCCGCTTCGGCGCGAAGAATGGCGGCCAGCACAACGACGGCATCAATATCGCCGCCAAAGAGGGCGCCAAAGTCTACGCTGCCGACGGCGGCACCGTCGCCTATGCGGGAAATGAGCTGAAAGGCTTCGGCAACCTGCTGCTGATCCGGCATACCGATGGCTGGATCACCGCGTATGCCCACAATGAAAAGCTGCTGGTCAAGAAGGGCGACAAGGTCTCCCGCGGCCAGCCGATCGCCCTGGTGGGCGCGACCGGCAACGTGGATTCACCGCAACTCCACTTCGAGATCCGCCGCGGCTCCGATCCCGTAGACCCGATGCAGCATCTGGCCGCTCAGGGTTAGCCCCCTGCAGCCTGCCGGTTACTTCTTCTTTCCCGGCGGGGCAGCGCCTGGGCTTACCGGCGCCATGGAGTATGGCGTCGCCGGAGCGGCGGCTTTCTTCGCCTGCTTGGGTTTCTTCTTTTCACGGTTGCTGCGTTGCTGACCCTTGGCCATTGGAAGTCTCCCGAAATTGATGAACCCGGAGCATATCCCGGCAGTGGTCCAGGTTCCAGGCTCGGATCGACCGAACGGCCGCCCCGGTGCGAATTGCCCCGGACGGCCGTCCACCTTGCTTTAGAGCGCCGCCGCTCTTCCCGCACGCGAGTAGCCGATTGCCCAGAAGGTGAGCACCGCCCCGATGATCGCCGGCAAGGTGACCGCGGGGAAGTCGCGCGGAAGGACCGCGGGCGAACAGATGCCGACCGCCACTTCCCAGAAGTGGAACAGGGCGTGGCCGGATAGCCAGATCGTGGGAGCGGCCCAGAGGAGGACGCGGTGATGGGGCCGCGCCGCGCCGACCAGGAAGCCAGCGCCCATGAGCACGAAGATCAAGCCGATATCGCGCAGGAAATGCTGGTTGAAGGGGCCCGTGTCCGTCACGCCGGGCACCGCGAAGTACCAGTCTTCAGGGGACAGCAGCATGAATACGCCGTTGGCTCCCAATACGATGCCGAGCAGCACGGCCAATCCAACGCAAAGCGATTTCATCGGTCCGATCCCCCTTACTTCTGAGCCACGGTGCGGCTGAGCCAGTCCTCGAAACGCGTCGCGCCGATCACCGGGTTCTTGCCAGGAGTCAGCGACTGGTCGTTCAGCTCCGCGCCAAAGTAGCGGGCATGAACGTCCGCGACCACCTGACGGGCGTCCTGTTTCGCTTTCAGGAATCGGCGCACGAGCTCGTCGAGACTGATCTTTTCCGGGCCGGCCACTTCGATTGTGCCGTTTACCGGCGCCCCGAGCGTGACATCGGTCAGTGCGGCGACTACGTCATCCGACATGACGGGCTGCAGAAGCGCCGGCGACAAGCGAACGGTTTGCCCATCGGCGCCAGATTGGGCGATGCTGTTCACGAATTCGAAGAACTGTGTTGAGCGCAGGATCGTATAGGGGATCTTGGAAGCCTTGATCAGGTTTTCCTGAGCCAGTTTTGCACGCAGGTAGCCGCTGTCCGGAAGGCGCTCGGAGCCGACGACCGATAGCGCGACGTGATGTACAACGCCGGCGGCCGCTTCGGCAGCCAGAAGGTTGCGGCCAGACGTCTCAAAAAACTCCAGAACCGCCTTGTCCTCGAACGAAGGCGAGTTCGCCACGTCGACGACGACCTGGGCGCCGGCAAGCGCTTCCGCAAGTCCTTCGCCCGTGATGGTATTGACGCCCGAGTTCGGTGACGCCGGCAGGACCTCATGGCCCTTCTGCCGAAGCCTGTTCACGAGCTTCGATCCGATGAGGCCGCTGCCCCCGATGACGACGATTTTCATGACTTATCCTCCGTTCGATATCGACCGCGACATCACGATCGATGCAAAGGACATGGCAGATTGCAAAATTGTTGCAGCCGCCAGATGCGAGGGTGCAGAATTGCCTATGTCCGCATATGGAGGCAACCTCAACTCGACAAGCCGCTCATCGGGCGGATGCCCGCCAAGATGAAAGTGACTGTTGCGCGGCGAGCACAAAGGGAATGCGATATGGCTTTAGTGGTCATCCATACAACTCTGCGGCGCATGATCGGTGTAGCGCTGGCACTGGCGCTGCTCATGTTGCCCGCGCCGGTTGATGCCGAGACTGTGCTCAAGCCGATTCCGACGCAGTACATCGCCGCGTTGGGCGATGCAGGTGCGAACTCCGGGACCGGAGCGGAGTCTTGGGGCCTGTGGCGCTTGGATCCAGGCCCGCGGGGCGTAGAGCTGAGCGGCTACGAGACATTGAAGGCCGACGGCGGAGTCGCGCCGGCTCAGTGGCAGTTTGACGGGGCGGACTGGTGGCTGGAGGAGCATGGCCTGATCATGGAGCAGCCGGAGTTCCCGATTCCTCCCGGCAGATACGTCGTCACCGGCGGCCGCGAGGTGACGGCCATTCTGACCGTGCATCCCAAAGGCGATGACGGTGTGCAGCATTGGGAGCTCGACAACGGCGCCACGCTCCATGATGTGACGCATTTGCGATGCCGCTCTGCCCGGTACACGCCTGCGGCGGGTGGTAATTCCTGCACGCCTGCCAAGGCGCAGATCACGAACTTTCCAGTCGCGCCGGGCGGGCCGATGCCGCCGGTCGAGGGCTGCAACAAGCAGGACTACGAAGTTCTCATCGTGATCGGCATGGCGGTGGAAAATTGATTGCGGCCTATTGTTCTCAGCTACCTGGTTCTAAGCTCCATAAGCGCCCGTCCTAATTCTCGATCTTCTTGCCCAAGCGCCCGGCCAGATCCTGGATGAACTGCCAAGCGACGCGGCCGGAGCGGGCGCCGCGGGTCACCGACCATTCCACTGCTTCCGCCCGCAAAGTTTCGTTGGGGATGGCGAGGCCATATCGCTTCGCATAGCCCTCGATGATCGCGAAGTAGGTGTCCTGGTCGCAGTTATGGAAGCCGAGCCACAGGCCAAAACGATCTGACAGCGACACCTTCTCCTCGACCGCCTCGGACGGGTTGATCGCGGTCGATCGCTCGTTGTCGATCATGTCCCGCGGCATCAGGTGCCGCCGGTTCGAGGTGGCATAGAACAGCACATTGGCCGGCCGGCCCTCGATGCCGCCCTCCAAGACCGCCTTCAGCGATTTGTAGCTGGTATCCGCACTGTCGAAAGACAGGTCATCGCAAAACAGCAGACAACGCCGATCGCTGTCGCGCAGCATCTTGAGAAGCGAGGGCAGGCTCGCCAAGTCTTCTCGATGGATTTCCACCAGGGCGATCTGCCGATCCTTCTTGCCGCCGGCCTCGCGGTTGACGGCCGCGTGGGCTGCCTTGACCAGGGAGCTCTTGCCGGTGCCGCGCGCGCCCCACAGGAGTGCATTGTTCGCCGGCAGTCCGGCGGCAAAGCGGCGGGTATTGTCGATCAGGATATCCCGGGCCTGGTCGATGCCCCGCAGCAGCTCGATATCCACCCGGTTGACGTTGGGAATGGGCTCGAGCCATTCGCCCTGGCTGTGCCAGACAAAGGCGTCCGCGGCCCGGAGATCGGGCGCGGCCCCTTGCTTGGGCGCCAGCCGCTCCAGCGACGCGGCGATGGATTGCAGCAGGGGCAGCAGGTCGGATTCGCTCATCGCCCTTGGCCTCACGGCCTCCAGCCGGAAAAACGGGAGAATCCGAAGGGCCGGGAACCATTCGAATCCATATGCTTACAGACTATTGTGCCTGTAATCTATCAACATTGCAATTCAGTGAATGGCCAGTATAGTCCGCCGGCTTAGCGCGGGACGAGGAGCCCAATAATGTTCATTTCGCCAGCTTATGCCCAAGCCGCCGGAGGCGCTTCTCCCGGATTCGACCCCATGTTCCTGATCATGATGGGGCTGATGCTCGCGGTCATGTACTTCCTGATGATCCGCCCGCAACAGAAGAAGGTGAAGGAGCACAAGGCGCTGATTGCGGCGATCAAACGCGGCGACCAGGTGGTGACGTCGGGCGGCATCATCGGCACGGTTGCGAAAGTGCGCAGCGATACGGAAATCGATCTGGAGATCGCCGAGGGCGTGCGCGTCCGCGTCGTGCGCGGCATGATCACCGAAGTCCTCGCCAAGACCGGCCATCTGAGCAAGACGGTCGCGGCCGACGAAGACGAAGAAGAAGCCGCCGAATCCACGGCAAAGAAGTAGCGGAGCCCGACGCGCGATGGCGCAACCACCGAAACCCCGCGGCGGCGGCTTTGTCTATTTCGCGAAGTGGAAGACCTATCTCAACTTCGCGGTGCTCGGTCTCGGCATCCTGTTTGCCCTGCCGAACCTGTTCACCGATGCGCAGTTGCAAGCGCTGCCGGATTGGATTTCGCCACGAAAGATGAGCCTGGGCCTCGATCTGCGGGGCGGGTCGCATCTGCTGATCGAGGTGGATGTCCAGTCGGTGATCCGCGATCGCCTGGAAGCGACCAAGGAAGAGGCGCGTGACGCCCTCCGCGCGGCCGGCATCACGTATCAGGGCCTCGCCGCCGAAGGAAATGCTGTCGTTGCGACACTGATGAACCCGGCCGACTCCGAAAAGGCGCAGGAAGTTCTGCGGCCGCTGGTCGACGCCGACATGGTTCTGGAAATCGAAAGTGACGGAAAGCTGCAGCTGGGCATCACTGAACCGGGCATCGTCAGCCGGCAGGCGCATGCCGTGGATCAATCGATCGAGATCATACGCCGCCGCATCGATGCCGAGGGCGTCAAGGAGCCCTCGATCCAGCGAGAGGGGCGCGACCGCATTCTGGTTCAGGTGCCCGGTTATGACGATCCCAAGCGATTGCGGGAACTGATCAGTACGACAGCGAAGATGACATTCCACTTCGTCGATGAGCGCTATCCTCCGACGCTGTTCGAGCCGCCCGATGCGCAGGTCCCGCCGGGCGACATCAAAGTGCAAAGCGTGGAACGCGACACCGGACAATCTGGCGGCGAATGGTACTTTATCGAAAGCCGCGTCATGGTCAGCGGCGAAAATCTTGGTCGATGCCAGCCAGAACTTACGACCAGCAAATATCAGCCTGTTGTCGATTTCAAATTCGATGCCGTCGGCGCGCGCAAATTCTGCGATGCAACGACCAAGGGCGTGGGCAAGGTGTTTGCCATCAAGCTTGATGACAAGATCATCAGCGCGCCCGTTATCCGGTCCTCGATCTGCGGCGGCAGCGGCATGATCAGCGGCAATTTCACGGTGCAAAGCGCCCTTGATCTGGCCTTGTTGTTGCGGGCCGGCGCGTTGCCGGCAAATCTGGAAATTCTCGAAGAGCGCAGCGTCGGCGCAGAGCTTGGCGCCAACTCGATCGCCGCCGGAACGATGGCGAGCTATATGGGGCTCGCGCTCATCGTCGTCGCCCTGGTGGCGGTCTACGGCCTGTTCGGACTCTTTGCGACCGTAGCCCTGGTGTTCAACTTCATCCTGCTGATCGCCGCCATGTCGCTGTTGCAAGCGACGCTAACACTTCCCGGCATTGCCGGCATGGTGTTGACCCTCGGCATGGCCGTCGATGCGAACGTGCTGATCCATGAGCGCATCCGCGAAGAGATCAGAGCCGGCCGGGGGCCGGTCATGGCCATCGATGCCGGCTATCGTTCGGCGTCCGGCACGATCACCAATTCCAATCTCACGGTGATCATTTCGTCGATCTTCCTGTGGATCTTCGGATCGGGCACGGTGAAGGGCTTCGCCGTAACGCTGATCATCGGCACGATCATCTCCATGTACACCGCGGTTGTCGTGGCGCGCATGTGTACGGTGTATTGGTTGCGCCGCACCCGCCCGTCCGAACTTCCCATCTGAGGCATCCCCCATGGCGTATCGCGGTCTCCATATCATTCCCCATGACACGCGCATCGACTTCATGCGCCATCACAAGGTGACCTTTGCGATATCGGTCATTCTGATCGTTGGATCGATCCTGCTGATCGCCTTCAAGGGGCTGAATTTCGGCGTCGACTTCGCCGGCGGCATCCGCATGGAGGTGGAAGCCAAGTCCGGCATCGCCGACCTGACGGACATGCGCGCCAAGTTGAGCGAAGCCGGTCTTGGCGAAGTGTCGTTGCAGCGCTTTGGCGATCCGCAATTCGCGCTGATACGGCTGCAGCATCAGGATGTGACGCCCGGAAGATGTTGCGAAGGCGACAGCCGCGCTGAAGGCAAAACAAAATCCGCCGATTCCCGCCGATGAAATCGAACGCCGTGCACCGACGGAAGCGAGCGGCTTGGCGCAGCAACGCGCCATCGCCAAGGTCGAGGAAATCCTGGGCGATGCATACATCATCAGAAGCACGGAGTTCGTCGGCCCGAAGGTCGGCCAGGAGTATATCGAGAGCGCCGTTCTGGCGTCGGTCTTGGCGCTACTGGGCATCATGGCCTATGTCTGGTTCCGCTATGAGTGGCAGTTTGCCGTGAACTGCATCGTCGCCCTGTTCCACGATTGCATCACCACCGTCGGATTGTTCTCGCTGCTCGGCATACAGTTCGATCTCACGACCGTGGCCGCTGTGCTGACGATCGCCGGCTTTTCCGTCAACGACACCGTCGTCATCTACGATCGCATCCGCGAGGAACTGCGGCGTTACAAGAAGATGCCGCTGGGCGAGCTGCTGAGCATGTCGATCAACCGCACGCTGTCGCGCACCACCATGACCTCAGGCCTCGCATTCCTGGCGGTCCTCGCGTTGTTCCTGTTCGGCGGCGAGGTGCTGCGCGGGTTCAGCATCGCCATGATGTGGGGCATCATCGTCGGCACCTATTCCACGATCTTCGTGGCGGCGCCAATGCTCGTCTACATGAACCTGCGCCGCGACCGCGTTGCGGGCGGCAAGCCGGCGGACGCGGAGCAGGCGCCCAGCGAAGCCTGAGCGCGGCCCGTGGATCTGACGCCGCTCATCCCCACCGGCCGGCAGATCGTCGAGTCCTACGGCGGCGGGCGGTTCCGGGTAACCGGCGTCGTGTATGAAGGCTCCGTCATCGTATTTCGCGCGCGCACGGTGGCTTGGCCGGTGGCGGCGATGGACCAGCTCAATGAACAGTCGCTGGAGCCTGTTGTGGCAGAGGCACAGGCGGGCGGCATCGACCTGCTCTTGTTGGGCTGTGGCGCGCGGATGGCGATGGTTCCGGCCGGTGTGCGCCAGCACCTGCGGGCTGCCGGTGTGGTCGTCGAGGGCATGGATACCGGTGCGGCCTGCCGGACCTACAACGTCCTGATGGCCGACGGCCGGCGCGTGGCGGCGGCGCTGATCGCTTTCAATAACTGATCCCTAAACAAGAACGGGGCCATTGCTGGCCCCGTTCGATAACAAGCGTCGCGCTGCTGCGATTACGGCATGTGAGCCGAGGCCATGCCGTAGAGCATGGGGATCGACAGCATGGTGTTGAACCGCGAGGTCAGCATGGCCATGCGCGCGGCTTTCTTCTTGCTGTCGGCATCGGCCTCGACCAGGCCCAGCGCCTTCTTCTGGTTCGGCCAGATGATGAACCAGACATTGTAGGCCATGATCAGGCCCAGCAGCATGCCGATGGCCAGCGGCGTCGACTGCCACGACTTGTTGTAGACCATGACAATCAGGCCGAAGAGCACCGTGCCTGCCGCCGCCCAGCGGAAGAAGAACAGCGCCGTCTGGCGCGATCACCTTGCTAATTGCCGGCTTCTGCTCATCGGGAATCTTCGGCATCGAAGGGATCTGCACGAAGTTGAAGTAGTAGAGCAGGCCGATCCACAGCACGCCGAAGAAGATGTGAAGCCAGCGGAAGAAGAAAGTCCAGAAGATGCTGTCGCCGAGCCAGCTCAGTGACCCGACACCACCAATACGATCAGCGCCAGGACCAATCCAATCCCCAACGCGACATGTAAATTTTCCCAAGGTGTTTTCATTGATTGATCTCCGCTCGTCCGTTCCCCAATAGACAGTAGGATGATTCCAACCATAGCACCGGTGCGGCTGATTGCAACATGGCCCGCCCGGTGGTTTGCTGCCGCCAATCGTATGGTTACCGCAACATCCGCGCCCGCAGCCGCCGAGAGCGACACCGCCTACTGCCTGGAGCAGGTGCGGCGATTCGATCGCGACCGCTATCTGGCGGCCTTGTTCGCCCGCAGCGGGCCGCGCGCCGATCTGCTGGCGCTCTACGCTTTCAATCTCGAGCTGGCCAAGATCCGCGAGGTGGTGCGCGAGCCCATGATGGGACTGATTCGCCTGCAATGGTGGCGCGACTGCATCGCCGAGATCTATGGCGGGAAAGTCCGGCGGCATCAGGTGGCGCAACCGCTGGCTGCCGCTATTGCGCGTCATGGGCTGCCGCGCGAATCGTTCGACCGCCTGATCGACGCGCGCGAAGCCGACATGGATGTGGCGGCGCCGGCGGATCTTGCCGCCCTCGTCGCCTACGCCGAGTCGACCGGCGGTGCGCTGCTCGAACTGGCGGCGCGCATTGTGATGGATGATCGGCTGGCAGCGGCGGAACTGTTCGCCGCGCGGGATCTCGGCACAGCC
Source organism: uncultured Alphaproteobacteria bacterium (assembly GCA_963851215.1). GTDB lineage: Bacteria > Pseudomonadota > Alphaproteobacteria > Dongiales > Dongiaceae > DATKFM01. Next base: position 523,966 of record CAWKOG010000008.1, on the reverse strand, counting down.
TGGGCCCTCATAGGGCTGGTGCGCGCCATCCCGTTCCATGCCCGCGGTAAGCGGGTCTATGTGCCGCAGGCGCTGATGGCCGAGGCCGGTGTTGCGGCGGACGATCTGCTTGAGTTGCGGCCGGGGCCGGGTATGGCTGCAGTCGTGCGGCGCATTTGCGGTGAGGCTGCAGCGGTTGATGGTGCAGGCCCAAGCCGCTATGCCTCGGCCGCCGCGCTCGGCCTTTTCGGTCTTCCTGATGGCCGTGCTGGCGCAGGCGGCATCTTGGCTACCTCAAGATCAGCGGGTTCGATGTCTTCGACCCACGCCTTGCAGCGATGCCGCCGGCGACACCGTGGCCGCTGGCGGGGGCATGGCTGCGCGGCAAGGCGTGGTGAGCTAGGCGGCGACCGGCCAGGTGGTCTTGAGCCAGCGCTCGAGATCGGCCAGCGCGCGGGCGGAGAGGGCGGGCTTGCGGCCCTCCTTGGCCTTACGCTTGTCCGCCGGCTCCGGCAGCGGCGGGAACAGGCCGAAGTTCACGTTCATCGGCTGGAAGCTCTTGGCGTCGGCGCCGCCGGTGATGTGGGCCAGCAGCGCGCCGAGCGCGGTGGTGGGCGGCGGCGGCTCGCTGGCCGTACCCGATCTCTCGGCCGCAGCGAAGCGGCCGGCGAGAAGTCCGATGGCGGCGCTCTCCACATAGCCCTCGACGCCGGTGATCTGGCCGGCGAAGCGCAGGCGCGGCAGGGCCTTCAGGCGCAGCCGCCCGTCCAGCAGGCGCGGGCTATTCAGGAACGTATTCCTGTGAAGGCCGCCGAGGCGGGCGAACTCGGCGCGCTCCAGGCCGGGGATCATGCGGAAGACGCGCGCCTGCTCAGCGTATTTCAGTTTGGTCTGGAAACCGACCATGTTGTAGAGCGTGCCCAGCGCATTGTCCTGGCGAAGCTGCACCACGGCATGGGGCCGGATCGTGCTGCGCGGGTTGGTCAGGCCCACCGGTTTCATCGGGCCATAGCGCAGCGTGTCGAAGCCGCGGCCGGCCATCACCTCGATCGGCAGGCAAGCCTCGAAGTAGGGCGTCGACGCCTCCCACTCCTTGAACTCGGTCTTCTCCCCCGCCAGCAGTGCGGCGATGAAGGCTTGATACTGTTCCTTGTCCATGGCGCAATTGATGTAGTCGGCATCGCCGCCGGCCGGGCCGCGCTTGTCATAGCGCGACTGGAACCAGGCCTTTTCCATGTCGATGGACTCGCGATGGACGATCGGCGCGATGGCGTCGAAGAACGCGAGGGACTCTTCGCCGGTGATTTCATGGATTGCGGCGGCCAATGCGGTGGAGGTGAGGGGGCCGGTGGCGACGATTACCTGCTCCCATTCCGGCGGCGGCAGCCCGGCGACCTCGCCGCGCTCAATGCGGATCAGCGGATGGCACTCGAGCCGGCTGGTGATCTCCAGGGCGAAGCCGTCACGGTCGACGGCCAGCGCGCCGCCGGCCGGCAGCTTATGCTTGTCGCCCGCCGCCAGGATCAGCGAGCCGCAGCGCCGCATCTCCTCATGCAGCAGGCCGACGGCGTTGTTCACGGCATCGTCGGAGCGGAAGGAATTGGAGCAGACCAGCTCGGCCAGCTGGGCCGGTCTTGTGGGCGTCGGTGCCGCGCACCGGGCGCATCTCGTGGAGGACCACCGGGATGCCGGCCGAGGCGAGCTGCCAGGCCGCCTCGCTGCCAGCCAGGCCGCCGCCGACCACATGGATGGGAGGGATCGCGTTGCGCGTTGTCATGGGCTTGAAGTAGCGTCTCCGTTCCAGTGATTCAACAGAAGGTAGCGTCCATGGCCCGCCGTTCCGCCAAGTCGACCAAGCCCCGCAAGATACCCGCCCGCCGGCCGCGGCCGCCGCTGCGGGCAAAGCCGAAGAAGCCTGCCGTGGCGCGAAAGATCAAGTTCCTCAATCCGGAGGGCGTGGTGAAGCCGTTCAGCCGCTACAGCCAGGCGGCGGACGCGCCCGGCGGATTCCGCTGGCTCCATATCTCCGGCCAGGTGGGCGCTACGCCAGAAGGCAAGATCCTCGAAGGGTTCACGGCGCAGGCCGAGCAGACCTGGAAGAACATCCTGGCGATCCTCGCCGCAGCAGGCATGGGCGTACAGGATCTGGTGAAAGTCAACGTGTTCCTGACCCGCACGGAAGACATCGCGGAGTCGCGGCGGCTGCGGGACGAGGCGCTGGAGGGCGCTGCACCGGCCTCCACCATGCTGATCATCTCGGCGCTGGCTCATCCCGCGCTCCTGGTGGAGATCGAGGCCATCGCGGCGAAGGCAGCATAATCGGCAGTCACCTCCAGGCCGCCGCCGGGTTGTTGAGGATCTTCGGATTCAGCGCCAGGCAATAGGCGCCGATGTTCCAGAGATGCTTGCAGGCCTTGCCCGCCTGTTTCTGAGACAAGCCGACGATCAGCGCGTTGTAGCGGCGGGCGCCCTCCCATTTCCGGGCGATGATCACCGGCTTGCCGGCGGTAAGGATGCCGCGCAGGCTCTGCCGCGCCTGGCGGATCGCCGTCTGCGCCTGTCCCTTCCTGGGGAATGAGCCGAAGATGATGCCCCAGCCGCCGTAATTGCCGCCGAGCGCGGCTTCCGTGCCGCTGCTGCCGGTGCCGATCGTGCATTGAAAGGCGGCGAGCTGGAACGGCGGCGGCACCGCCGTGTCGTCGCGCGCCGGAACGAACCCGGCCAGCAGCGTCTTGCCATTGCCGCCATCCGGACCGCCTTTGTACGCCTTGTCCAGGAGCGCAATCATTTCGCCGTGACGGTCTTCGTTGCTGATGCCGCCCAGCAGCACGCCGATCAGCCGCCTGTTGTCGCGCACCGCCGACGCCATAAGATTGTAGCCGGAGCCGCAGGTGAAGCCGGTCTTGATGCCGTCGGCGCCGGGATAGCGCGACAGGATGCCGTTGATGGTGCCGAAGTTATGGCCGGCATAGGTGAAGCTCTTGGCGGAGAAGAAATGGTAGTGCTGCGGAAAATTGTCGAGCAGCGCCTTGCCGAGGATCGCCATGTCCCGCGCCGTTGTGACCTGATCCGGATCGGGCAGGCCGGTGGCATTGCGGAACTGGGTGCGGGCCATGCCCAGCTGCATGGCCTTCGCGGTCATGATCTTGGCGAAGGCTTCCTCCGTACCGCCGAGCCGCTCAGCCACCACGACCGCCACGTCGTTGGCGGACTGCAGGATGATCGCGAGGATTGCCTGCTCGACCGTGATCTTGTCACCGGTGCCGATGCCCAGTTCCGTCGGCGGCTGGGAAGCCGCATGCTCTGAGGCCGTCAGTTCCTCATCGAGCTTGAGCTTGCCAGCCACGATCGCCTCGAGGGCGAGATAGACCGTCATCACCTTGGTGAGGGAGGCGGGATACCAGCGGGCATGCGCATCGATTGACTGCAGCACCGCGCCACTCTGCGCATCGACGACGACGGCCGCGAAATCCTGGCCGCGCGCAGACGGGGCCAGTGCGGCCATGGCGCCGGCGATCAGGCAGATCAGCAGTTTGTTCAGCCGTTTCCGCATCGACTTGGGAACACCCACAAGAACTGACGCATTCTCATTATCAGCGGGAAAGTAGCCCGCTATTATATTGATCTATAGTGAAAGATTCCTTTTCCGGACCGGCCGGTTCAAGCGGCGATATCGCCTGTCCAGGTGATGCCCTCCGCCTTCATCATGCGCTGCCAGGCGGGGCGGGCGGAGACGACATCAACCAGCCGCTTCAGCTCCGGCCAATCGGTCGCCGGCTTCGCCATCTTGCGGGTCCAGCGGCAGAGCATGACCAGGAACATGTCAGCGGCGCTGAAGGTCTGGCCCAGCAGGTAGGGGCCGGGATTGGCCAAGGTCTTGCAGATTTGCCCATACATGTCCGCGAGGCGCCGCTCGGCGATCTGCTTCAGCTCGGCGCGGCCGGCCTCGCTGTCCATGTAGTTGTCGGCGTGCCACCAATGCATCATCTCCTCTTGCACCGTGTTGGTGAAGAAGAACAGCCACTGCAGGAAGAGGCCGCGCTCCGGCGAGTCCGGCAGAGGCATCAATTTCGCTTCGGGATGGCGCTCGCAGAGATAGAGCAGAATCGCCGCGAACTCGTAGATCGCCTTGCCGTCATGGATCAGCGTGGGCACGCGACCGTTGGGGTTCAGCTTCAGATATGCGGCGGCCTTGTGCTCGTTGCGATCGAAATCGAGGCCAGCAAGCTTGTAGGTCGCGCCAATTTCCTCGAGTGCCGCGTGGGGCGCCATGTTGGCGCTGCCGGGATTCCAGAATAGTTCGTACATCTCTCAACCCCTTGCTGTCAGTTTGGACCCGTTACCTGCCGCAGCGCGCCCGGCCCGGCAAGTCCGCCACCACTCATGTTTCCGGCGGCGGGTTGCATTCTGCCACCGTTCCGCTGGATGCCACTCGGAAACAGCAATTTGAGCGATGGACCCCATGTCCAGCGGGGAACTCCGTAAAAACGACCCTTCGGTTCATCCAGCAAGAAAGCGCGGTGCTGCGGCCACACTGGCAAAATGGCGGGAGCAATACTGGTATTACCGTATTATGCATATGCTCACGCCCGAGACTTGTGAGAAACCCCGGCCTATATGGTCATTGTTGTACGTATTATACGTTATGCAATCGGCAAAATCGAGCGGAATTGACATTCCATGAAGCTGCCTTAGCGGCAACCGCGTGCCGTCTCAGGCTTTTGCCGCGCGTGTCACATGCCAAGTCAGCAGCAATGCCGCCAAAAGCAGTAGAGCCGACAGCAGAAATGGCGCGCCGGGAAGGTGCACTGGCGCGGCCGGGCGTATGAAATGCGCGAAGCTGAGCGTGAAGAGGCCGGGGCCGATGATGTCGGTCAGGCTGCGCAGTGAAGCAGTTGCGCCCTGAAGCTGGCCCTGTTCGTCGACGCCGACGCGGCGCGACATCAGACCCTGGCTGGCGGGGCCGGTCATGCCCCAGATCGACATGATGGGTATGCCGATCAGGAACAACATGCCGGTCGGTGCGAAGCCGTAGAGTGCGAAAGCGACGATACCGGCCGAAAGGGAGATCAGAAGCGTTCGCGCCTCGCCCAGCCGCGTCACGATCGGCTGCACCAGGCCGGCTTGCGCGATCATTGAGCAAACTCCAACTGCCGCGAGCACGTATCCCACGTCGGCTGCCGACCATCCGTAACGATAAGCGGTGGCGATAACGAACACCGAAGGCAGTGCCGCATGGGCCAGATTGCTGAGGAAATAGACGCCGGCAATCCCCAGCAACTCGCGATGGCGGCGCAGCAGCTTGAGCGACCCGAGCGGGTTGGCGCGCCGCCAGTCGAAGGCCATGCGCTTGTCGGGCGGCAGGGATTCCGGCAGCACGAAGGCGCCATAAAGAAAGTTCGCCAGGCTCAGGCATGCTGCAACCCAGAAAGGCAGGCGCGGCGCGATATCCGCCAGGATTCCGCCCAGCGCCGGGCCCAGGACGAACCCCAATCCGAATGCGGCGCCCAGCAGGCCGAAGGCGCCGGCGCGCTTCTCCGGCGCGCTGACATCCGCCACATAGGCGTAGCTGCTGGCAATGCTGGCGGCGGTGACGCCGGAGATCAGGCGGCCGAGCAGCAGCCACCATAGCGACGGCGCCAGGGCCATCACGATGTAGTCGAGTCCGAGCCCGAGATTGGAAAGGAGAATGACCGGCCGCCGGCCGAAGCGGTCGGACAGCGCGCCGATGATCGGCGAAGCGAAAAACTGCATGATGGCCCAGCTCGTCCCGAACAGGCCGATATACTCCGCCGCCCGCGCCGCATCGCCGGCGACGAAATCCTGGATCAGATGAGGCAGCACCGGAATGATGATGCCCAGCGCCAGGATATCCAGCAGCACGGTGACGAAGATGAACGCCAGCGCGGCGCGGCGGACGGGGCGTGACGTCTCGGCGGTCATGGACGGGAAGACTCTATCGGTTCGGTGAACGGGCGTGGCACCGACTTACAGTGTAACTGTCGAAGTGCCGTGTTCTCAGAGACTGTTGATGCGGTCAAGGACTATTGCCGGTATGGTCCACAATCTTTCGGTGTAGGTTGATTTCAGATGCCTGACAGATCGTCGGTTCTCATCTTCGTCGGATTAGTTGGAAGCTCTTTGATCCTCACGCTGGCCATGATGCCGAGCGCGATTATGATTCCTATTCTAGTCGCTGTCTTCACCGGTGTCGGTTTAGCGGCAAGTCCTGATCATAGTTTCATCCTGCTGTGGAAAAACTCACCCGCTGTATGGCGCATTCCCTCTTGTATTTTCGTGGTGTTTGTCCCGGAGTTGCTGCCGCCAAGAGGCGAACTACTGATCGTCCGCGCATTACTGGGAATGTTGGCTTTGTCCGGAGTCATTCTACTTTTGAGTGTCGTGCATGCGTTTTTCGGCGAGCGTTTTGGGCTTTATGACTCGGATGACTGATCCGCCCCGATAATTGTCATCCAAGGGCCATAGCGTCAGCGACGGAACTCTGGATGACAACTTCATTGCGCTGAAGACTACGCCCGCTTCTTCGCCTTCGCCGCGGCGTTGCGGAGATAGGGCGCGAGGTACTGGCCAGTGTAGCTTTCCGCCACGCGGGCCACGTCTTCGGGGGTGCCGGCGGCGACGATGCGGCCGCCTTTGTCGCCGCCTTCGGGGCCGAGGTCGATGATCCAGTCGGCGGTCTTGATGACCTCCAGATTGTGCTCGATCACCACCACGGTGTTGCCTTGCTCGACGAGCGTGTGCAGCACTTCCAGCAGCTTGCGCACATCCTCGAAATGCAGGCCGGTGGTTGGTTCGTCCAGGATGTAGAGCGTGCGGCCGGTGGCGCGGCGCGAGAGCTCTTTCGACAGTTTCACCCGCTGGGCCTCGCCGCCTGAGAGCGTGGTTGCGGGTTGGCCCACATGGATGTAGCCGAGGCCGACATGCTGCAGCGTCGTCATCTTCTCGCGGATTGACGGCACCGCTTTGAAGAAGTCGGCGGCCTCGTCGACGGTCATGTCCAGCACGTCGGCGATCGACTTGCCCTTGAAGGTGATCTCCAGAGTCTCGCGGTTGTAGCGCTTGCCCTTGCAGACGTCGCATTGCACGTAGACGTCGGGCAGGAAGTGCATCTCGATCTTGATCATGCCGTCGCCCTGGCAGGCTTCGCAGCGGCCCCCTTTGACGTTGAAGGAGAAGCGGCCGGGCTTGTAGCCGCGCTCGTTGGCTTCCGGCAATCCGGCGAACCAGTCGCGGATCGGCGTGAAGGCGCCGGTGTAGGTGGCGGGGTTCGAGCGCGGCGTGCGGCCGATGGGCGACTGGTCGATGTCGATGACCTTGTCGAGGAATTCGAGGCCTTCAATCCGATCATGGGCGCCGGGCGTTTCGCGGGCGCCGTTCAGGCGGCGGGCCAGCGCCTTGTAGAGCGTCTCGATGATCAGCGTCGACTTGCCGCCGCCGGACACGCCGGTGACGCAAGTCATGGTGCCCAGGGGGATGTCGACGCTGACATTCTGCAGGTTGTTGGTCTTGGCGCCGACCACGCGGATGCGCTGGCCGCGGGCGCCGGGGCGGCGCTGCTTTGGCACCTCGACCTGGCGGAAGCCGGTGAGATACTGCGCGGTGATGCTGTCGGGGTTCTGCATCACCTTGTCGGGCGTGCCGATGGCGACCACGCGGCCGCCATGGATGCCGGCACCCGGCCCCATGTCGATGAGGAAATCGGCGGCGCGGATCGCCTCCTCGTCATGCTCGACTACGATCACCGTGTTGCCGATATCCCGCAGGCGTTTCAGCGTCACCAGCAGCCGCGCATTGTCGCGCTGGTGCAGGCCGATGGAGGGTTCGTCCAGCACATAGAGCACGCCGGTAAGGCCCGAGCCGATCTGCGACGCCAAGCGGATGCGCTGGCTTTCGCCGCCTGATAGCGTGGCGGAGGCGCGGCCAAGGGTCAGGTATTCGAGACCGACGCTGACGAGGAAGCCGAGGCGTTCGTTGATCTCCTTGAGGATGCGCGCGGCGATCTCCCGCTGCTTGGCGGTGAGCTTCTTGTCCAGGCCGAGGAACCAGTCCTTCGCATGGTCGATGGAGAACTCGGTGACTTCGGAGATGTGCAGCTTGTCGATCTTGACCGCCAGCGCCTCGGGCTTGAGGCGCATGCCCTTGCAGGTTTCGCAGGGACTGGAGGATTGGAATTTGCCGAGCTCGTCGCGCACCCAATCGCTGTCGGTCTCGCGGAAGCGCCGGTCCATGTTGGGGATCACGCCTTCGAACGGCTTGGTGGTCTTGTAGCTGCGCAGGCCGTCGTCATAGTTCATGGTCACCGGCTCGTCGCCGGAGCCGAAGAGAATGACCTTGCGGATGCGTTCGGGCAGATCCCTAAAGGCCGAGTTGGTGCTGAACTTGTAGTGCTTGGCCAGGCTGTCCAGCGTCTGCATGTAGTAGGGCGAGGTGGAACTGGCCCAGGGCGCGATGGCGCCTTTGCGCAGGGTGACGCTGTCGTCCGGCACCACCATTTCCGGATCGAAGAACATGCGGGTGCCCAGACCGTCGCAGGCCGGGCAGGCGCCGAACGGATTGTTGAAGGAGAAGAGGCGAGGTTCGATCTCGTCGATGGTGAAGCCGGAGACCGGACAGGCAAAGCGGGATGAGAAAGTGATGCGCTCCGGCTGAGCCTTGCGCTTGCTCTTTGCGTCCCCCTTGGCCTCGCCCTCGGTGCCATCCGCCTTCTCGGCAAAGATCAGGCCTTCCGAAAGTTGCAGGCCGGTTTCCAGGCTGTCGGCTAGGCGGCTCTGGATGCCGTCGCGCACGACGATGCGGTCGACCACCACCTCGATGTCGTGCTTCAGCTTCTTGTTGAGAGCCGGGACGGAGTTCGATCTCGTGGAAGGCGCCGTCCACCTTCACCCGTTGGAAGCCGCGCTTCTGGTAGTCCTGCAACTCCTTGCGATACTCGCCTTTGCGGCCGCGCACCACAGGCGCCAGGATGTAGAGCCGCGTCCCCTCGGGCAGCGCCATGATACGGTCGACCATCTGCGAGACCGTCTGGCTCTCGATCGGCAGGCCGGTGGCCGGCGAGTAGGGCACGCCGACCCGGGCGAACAGCAGGCGCAGATAGTCGTAGATTTCCGTCACCGTACCGACGGTGGAGCGGGGGTTCTTCGAGGTGGTCTTCTGCTCGATGGAGATGGCCGGCGACAAGCCTTCGATCGAGTCCACATCGGGCTTCTGCATCAGCTCGAGGAACTGGCGCGCATAGGCGGATAGCGATTCAACATAGCGCCGCTGCCCCTCGGCATAGATGGTGTCGAAGGCGAGCGACGATTTGCCGGAGCCCGACAACCCGGTGATCACCACCAGGCTGTTGCGCGGCATGTCGACATCGACGCTCTTGAGGTTGTGTTCGCGGGCGCCGCGTACGGATATCTTGTCCAGCATGGGTTACGCTTGATTTGAGGGGGAGGGGGATATTAGCGGTCCGCCCGGCAAAATCGACCCCTAACATCGCCGCAGGGGGACCCTACTGACAATTTCGGCGGACGCCACAATGCCGCCTGACTTGTCTGCTAAGTCAAAGCCTTGTACGGTCCTTATCAACGATTTTCCCACAACAAAACGAATTGGGCGGAGACGCGACAATGGCAGGTTCAGTCAACAAGGTAACTCTGATCGGCAACCTCGGCCGCGATCCCGAGATCCGCAGTCTGCAGGACGGCAACAAGGTGGCGAACCTGTCGGTGGCGACCTCGGAAAGCTGGAAGGATAAATCTTCGGGCGAGCGGCGCGAGCGCACAGAATGGCATCGCGTGGTGATCTTCAATGAGCGGCTGATCGACGTGGTCGAGAAATACTTGAAGAAGGGTGCGAAGGTTTACCTGGAAGGCGCACTGCAGACGCGCAAATGGACCGATCAGTCGGGCGCCGAGAAGTACACGACCGAGGTTGTCCTGCAGCGGTTCCGCGGCGAGCTGGTGATGCTGGATGGCCGCAGCGGCGGCGGTGGCAGCGAGGGCGGCGGCGGCGGCGAGAGCGGCGATGAGGGCGGCGGCTATAGCGGCGGCTCGTCATCGCGTGGCGGCGGCGGCCGTGCGCCGGCTGGCGATCTCGACGACGACATACCGTTCTAAGGCCGGCTGTTCTAAGGCCTGCCGGTTTCCGGCCAACCAACAGGTTCTACAATCAAACCAGAAAAGGGAGGTTCCATGAAGGGGCGTATTATCGATGCGTTGCGCCGGCCGGGTTTCTCGCGCCGGGATTTCAACCGGATGCTGGCGTCGGCGGGGTTGTCGGTGGCGGCGATGCCGCTGCTGTCGAAGCCCAGCGCGGCGGCTGGCGATCTGACCTTCTACACCTGGTCCGGCTATGACGTCCCGGAGATCTGCCCGAAATATGTGGCGAAGTACGGCGGTCCGCCCGATTTCCCGATCTTTGCGTCCGAGGAAGAGGCGCTGCAGAAGATGGTCGGCGGCTATAACGTCGATCTGGCCCATCCCTGCCACTACAACATCAAGCGCTGGAAGGAAGGCAAGGTCATCCAGGCCTTCGACGTCTCGCGCATTCCCGAATACGGCAATCTCTGGGAGCGCTTCCGCACCATTCCGAACACGTCTTTCGACGGGCAGCCATACTTCATTCCCTGGGATGCCGGCACCTCATCGGTCGTCTACCGCACCGACCTGGTGGATCCCGCCGATGTCGCCGACCCGTCCTGGGCGCTGCTGTTCAACGAGAAGTACAAGGGCCGGCTGTCGATGTATGACACCGACACCACCTTCATCGAGATCGCTGCGCGCATTTCCGGCATGTATGCCGACTATCAGCATCTGAGCGACGAGCAACTCGCCCAACTGAAACCGCTGCTGGTGAAGCAGAAGTCTCTGATGCCCTATTACTGGTCCGACAATACGCAGATCGAGAACGGCATCGCCTCCGGCGAGCTGGTGGCCGCCTATGCCTGGAGCGGCTCCTATGCGACGCTGAAGTCCCAGGGCGTGGCCGTGAACTACATGACGCCGAAGGAAGGCATCCTCGGCTATTCCTGCGGCCTGGTGCGCGGTGCCAATCCGCCGGGCAGCGAAGAAGCGGCCTATGACCTGATCAATGCGATGCTCGATCCGGAAGTGGGCAAGTTCCTGATCGAAGTGCAGGGCTACTACCACTCCAACACCAAGTCGTACGAACTGGTGTCCAAGGAGACGCTCGCCAACTTGGGCGTCGAGGATCCGGCGAAGACATTCGGCGCCCTGACGCTGGATCCGGAGCCGGAAGAGCCCTACCGCAGCAAGTACATCCAGTTCATCACGGAGATCAAAGCCGGCAGTTCCTAGGCCCGCAGGCCCTGAACGACAGCGAAAACGGGAGGCCCAGCGCCTCCCGTTTTTGCTGGATAGTGACGGCCAAAAAGCGACATCAGGCCGTTGTTAGCATATGCGAAATTTGGTACTTTCGATGTCGAATTGGGGAGCCTTCCGCGGGCCGGTTTCCGGCCTCCGCCGCCACAGCATAACATACTGATCTAACGGTATTATTCTTGACTGAACCGACGGGTACGCCCGGCCACGACATTATGCCCGTGACGCTCGAGGAGGAGATGAAACGCTCCTACCTCGATTACGCCATGAGCGTGATCGTTTCCCGGGCCCTGCCGGACGTGCGCGACGGGCTGAAACCGGTCCACCGGCGCATCCTCTATGGCATGAACGAGGGCGGTTTCGGCCCGGCCAAGGGGTACAACAAGGCGTCCCGCATCGTCGGCGACGTCATGGGCAAATACCATCCCCATGGCGATATGGCGATCTATGACGCGCTGGTGCGCATGGTGCAGGATTTCTCCATGCGCCTGCCGCTGATCGATGGGCAGGGCAATTTCGGCTCCATGGACGCTGATCCGCCGGCGGCCATGCGGTACACCGAAGTCCGGCTGGCCCGGGCCGCGATGACGCTGCTGGACGACCTGGACAAGGATACCGTCAGTTTCCAGCCCAACTATGACGGCCGCGACAAGGAGCCGACGGTCCTGCCGGCGCGCTTCCCGAACCTGCTGGTCAACGGCTCGGCCGGCATCGCTGTGGGCATGGCGACCAATATCCCCACCCACAATCTGGGCGAGGTGGTGGATGCCTGCATCGCCTATGTGGACAATCCCGACATCACCATCGAGGGGCTGATCCAGCATCTGCCCGGGCCGGATTTTCCCACGGGTGCGCTGATCCTCGGCCGTAACGGCATCCGCGAGGCCTATCATTTCGGCCGCGGCTCCATCGTCATGCGCGGCCGCACGCATATTGAAGAGCTGCGGAAAGACCGCGAAGCCATCGTCATCACCGAGATTCCCTATCAGGTGAACAAGGCCCGCATGATCGAGCGCATGGCCGAATGCGTGCATGAGAAGATCATCGAGGGCATCGCCGAGCTGCGCGACGAATCCGACCGCGACGGCGTGCGCGTGGTGGTGGAGCTGAAGCGCGACGCCATGTCCGACGTGGTGCTGGCGCAGCTCTACAAGCACACGCCGCTGCAGACCTCGTTCGGCGTCAACATGCTGGCGCTCAACGGCGGCCGGCCGCAGGTGCTGACGATCAAGGACATCATCGTCGCCTTCGTCGCCTTCCGCGAAGACGTCATCGTCCGGCGCACCGTCTATCTGCTGGGCAAGGCGCGGGAGCAGGCTCATATCCGAGTCGGCCTGGCCATTGCCGTGGCCAATATCGAGGAGGTGATCGCGCTGATCCGCAAATCGCCCGATCCCAATACCGCGAAGTCACAGTTGATCACTCGTGAGTGGCCGGCGAAGGACATGGCGCCGTTCATCCAGCTCATTGACGAGCCCGGCCGCGGGCTGTCGCCGGAAGGCACTGTGCGCCTGTCGGACGCGCAGGCGCAGGCAATCCTGGAACTACGGCTGCAGCGCCTGACCGGGCTGGAGCGCGACAAGATCGGCGCCGAGCTGCAGGAGCTGGCGACGACGATCAAGGATTACCTGGAGATCCTGGGTTCGCGGCCGCGGCGCCTGGACATCCTGCGCACCGAACTGCGCGAGGTGAAGGAACAGTTCGGCACGCCGCGCCGCACCGAGATCATGGATCTGGAGTTCGAGCAGGACATCGAGGACCTGATCCAGCGCGAGGACATGGTCGTCACAGTCACCCATGGCGGCTATATCAAGCGCGTGCCGCTGTCGAGCTATCGCGCCCAGCGCCGCGGCGGCAAGGGCCGCGCCGCCATGGCCACGCGGGACGAGGATTTCGTCACCCAGCTTTTCGTGGTGAACACCCATACGCCGGTGGTGTTCTTCTCCACGACGGGCATCGCCTACAAGATGAAGGTCTACCGCCTGCCCTTGGGCACGCCGCAGGCGCGCGGCAAGGCGCTGGTCAATCTGCTGCCGCTAAAGGAGGGGGAGACCATCTCCACCCTGATGCCGCTGCCGGAGGACGAAGCGAGCTGGGCGGAAATGTCCATCATGTTCGCCACCGACAAGGGCACGGTCCGGCGCAACAAGCTGTCGGACTTCGTCGACGTGAAGGCCAACGGCAAGATCGCCATGAAGCTGGAAGAGGGCGACCGGCTGATCGCCGTGCAGACCTGCACCGAAAACGACGACGTGCTGCTGGCCGCGGCCGGCGGCAAGTCGATCCGTTTCCCCGTCAATGATGTGCGCGTCTTCACCGGCCGCACCTCCGTCGGCGTGCGCGGCATCAAGCTGGAGGAGAACGACCACGTCATCTCCATGTCGATCTTGCGCCACGTGGATGCGGATACCGGCGAGCGTGTCGCCTATCTGCGCATGCGCCGAAGCGCCACCGGCGACGAGACTCCAGTGGAAAGCGATGGGGTGGAGAGCGACGGCGAAGAGGCGGCGGAGGCCGCGACGATATCAGGCGAGCGTTACGCCGAGCTGGAGGGCAAGGAGGAGTTCATTCTCACCGTCACCTCCCGCGGCTATGGCAAGCGCAGCTCGGCCTATGAGTACCGCATCGCCGGCCGCGGCGGACAGGGCATCGCCAACATGGACATCACCGAGCGCAACGGCCAGGTGGTTGCATCCTTCCCGGTGGCCGAGCGCGACCAGATCATGCTGGTGACCGACGGCGGCCAGCTGATCCGCTGCCCGGTGAACGACATCCGCATTGCCGGCCGCAAGACCCAGGGCGTGACGTTGTTCAAGGTGGAGGGCGGCGAGCGAGTTGTTTCCGTCACCCGCCTCAGCGACGAGGCGGAAGGCAATGGGAATGGCGACGGGAACGGCGCCGCCAATGGCTCCGCCAACGGCAGCGCGAACGGTGCCGAGGGGAATGGCAGCAACGGCGCCAACGGGAATGACAACCATGGCTGACCATTCGATTGCGGTCTATCCCGGCACCTTCGATCCCATCACCAACGGCCATTTGGACATCATCCGCCGGGCCGCCGACCTGACCGATCACCTGATCATCGCCGTGGCCAAGAATGCGGGGAAGAATCCGCTGCTGACCGTCGATGACCGGCTGGCGCTGGTGCGGGCGGAGATCGCCGACCTGAACAAGCCCGGCCGCAAGGTGGAGGCGCGCACCTTCGACACCCTGCTGATGCATTTCGCCGAATCCGTCGGCGCCGGCATGATCGTGCGCGGCCTGCGGGCGGTGTCGGACTTCGAATACGAGTTCCAGATGGCGGGCATGAATTCGCGCCTGAATCCGAAGGTGGAAACCGTGTTCCTCATGGCCTCGGAGACGCATCAGTTCATCTCCTCGCGCTTCGTGAAGGAGATTGGCCGGCTCGGCGGCGATATCTCCTCCTTCGTCTCCCCCCGCGTGGCCGCGCACCTCAAGAAGCGCTTTGCCGCCGAACGCAAGAACGGCGATCATGCCAAGGGCCGAGTGCAAACACTGGAAGATTCGGTGTAAGGAGCGGGCCGTAAACTGTTTCCAGGGCACGGAATTGTAGGGGCGACCTGCGGTCGCCCTTGATGGTGCGGTGCTAGATCTCGCCCAGTACGCCCGCCTTGGCAGGGCGACCGCAGGTCGCCCTGCCAAGATTATCGGAAACGCCGCGCAACCCTGCGGAAAATCCGGGTTTTTCCTTTGCTCTCGGCGCTTAGGGTGATACATCGACGCCGGTTTCCCGGCCCAAAAAAACGGGCGCGTAGCTCACCGGTAGAGCAGTTGACTTTTAATCAACGGGTAGCGGGTTCGACTCCCGCCGCGCTCACCATTCTTCCGAGTGGCCCATCGGCCACCTCAACTCGGCCATGCCGGGCGGGGATCGCAGCCGTCGGTGCCTTTGCCCTTAGGGCCGAGCTGGAAATCAAGGGGCGGATAACCGTCGACATAGACCCAGAGCTTGCGCGCCACGATATGCCGCAGCAATTCTGGTTCTCCTGCGCCACGATCTTCGCTTCCGGATAGAGTGAGCGGATGCCGTCCGCACCATTGCCATCGGTCGAGACATCGCGTCAACAAGCCTCAAAGCGTATACGCCCGTGATCTAAGTCACTGCGAGGAGGCGGCGATGATGTCATTTAGCAAGCCACACGTAATTGTCGGCGTGATCAGCGCGGCGCTCGCCTGGCGGCTAACTCCCGGGCTGGGTCCGGCCTCAGGAGGCCTTTGTGCAGCGGATCGGCGTGATTGGCGTAGTCGCAGCGTTCGCGGGCGTATTGGCCCTTTCAGCCAATGCGGAGGAATCCTGCCCAGGTCCGTTTGCCGGATACGGCCAGGCCGAAAGCCAACCTGAACAAGGTGACCGGCTCTTTCTATCCGGGAATCAATGCGAGGCTGCGACGAAGCGCGAGCTTCGCCTGTCGCTGTTCGAGATACCGCAGGAAGAGGAAGACCCCATGTCAGTCTCGGTCGGCCTGAAAAAGGGCGGCGGGATTCTCCGCTTCAGGATACCGTTCAGTTTCTGATAACTGCGCTAGGACTGTTGGTCGTCCAAATCACGCAACGCGAGCCGAACCATCTCTATCAGAGCCATCGGTGTGTAGGGCTTCGGCAACCAGCCCAGTGGATGGGCCGCCTCTGCGCGATTAAGCGTCGCCGCGTCATCATGTGCCGTGGCGAAGATGCAGCGAATGCCCATGTTCTGGAACATTTCCAGGGCGGCATCGATGCCGTCGCGGTCGCCAGTCAGGCAAACATCCATCATGGCCAAGACCGGCTGCTGCAGCGTCGCCAAGCCCAACGATCTTGGCAGGACGGATTCAAGATCAAATCCCGAGCCTTCGTCCTCGACATACAAGATGAAGGACCCATCCTGATCGGCCAATCCCGCGCGAATTGTTCCCTTGCCGTCCTTCAGTCCATGCTTGACCGCATTGGTGAGCAGCTCGTTGAGGATCAGGGCGAGCGGCATCGCCGCATCGTTCGACATCTCCCCGGTGGCGGCTTCGCAAACGATCTTCACATCGGGCGGAAATGCCTGCTTCGCTGTTTCACAAACGGAACTCAAGATATTCCTGGGCACTGAACCTCGTCGCATCCGACGTTCCGTAAAGAACACGTTGCGCCGCCGCCATTGAATTGACGCAAGAGTGACTGAATAGGTGTGCATTTTCATATGGTTGGCGTTTCACGAATGTGGAACCAACGCGGGGTAAAATGGATTATAATCTCGATATCCGGTGGCACTGTCAGCGGAACCTGAGAGGCCGTCATGCGCAGTATCGGCATGGTGGGACTATTGGCAGCACTTGCTACTGCTTCCGCCCTAGCGGAAGACGCAAGGAAACCGTGCCTTGGCTCAGTGCAAGGCGAAGGCGCGAACATCGATCCTTACAGCCGGACCAATCAACTGGATCTGACCGACAACCGGTGCGAGTTGGTCACGGGCAAGGAACTGCGCCTAAAGCTGATGGAGGTCCCGCAGGATGGCGAGGATCCCATGTCCCTGTCCGTCGGCGCCAAGAATCTCGGCGGCGTCCTTCGATTCAAAATCCCCTTCAGTTTCTAACGCCCTGAAAAAGAAAGCGCCCCAGCAAGATGCCGGGGCGGAGGTCGACAGAAGTCCGAAATACGGACTGTCGTTGGGACCGGTGGCGCAGAATCAATCCTCCGTCCGCTCGATGATCTCCAGCGTCGTCGGATCCAGTTTCAGGTCGTATCCATCGCCGGTTTCCGCGAACTCGGCGCCTTCCACTTCCCAGGCTTCGTCGTCCAACTTGATCGGCCCCCAATCGGAGAAACCTTCACTCCTGAGAACCGCTTCGATGCTGGCGCGCTCCTGGTCGGTGGGATCGCGGTCGGCGCGGGCGGGTGTGATGACGGCGGCGGCCAGGACGACGCCGAATAGCATGGTTGCAGTTTTCATCTTTCAATCTCCTTTCGGCGCATGTCGCCTCATCGAGGAATAGTCAGAGGAAGCTAAAGACAAGCTAGGCCGCATCTTCAAATTCCGGTTTTTCCAATCCGGGACCGGTTTCCTTTGGGGGATCGAAGGGAACGGGATTATCGCATTCCGTGCAGACAGTAACGGTCCGGCCATCGGATCCCGTGACCATCAGAAACGCATTGCCGCGGCAATGCGGACAAACGAGCGACATGAATTGCTCCCCGAAAATGGGCGTTCATCCCGATAAAACACCTGAAGAGGTGCTCGGGTTCCACTAGGTTCGGGTTGACATTCGCGGGGGGTGCAATCGCGCAACAGGAGATCGCGGGCGGTCTTAAGCGAACACCGTTAACTTTCTGCAAATAAAATCCGGGCGGCATGGGGGCGGACCGCCCGGATTCCGTCGCGATGCCACGGCAAGTGGGGGTATGGGCAACGCGAAACAGTCCCTAGAACTCACTCTTCAAGCAAACAACCGATGACGCCGGGCAGCACTTCCATTGCTGCATGAGATGGCTTCAAATCCTTCCCGCGCACACTTTTCCGCGCGGGACTGAGAACAGACCCCAATTCATCGCCTCCGATCAGGATTAGGCGAAAGCCATGCTTATGATGAATACTTGAATAGATACCGGGATTGGCACAATTGGACTTTGGTCCAACAGTGGCCGCCCTGCGTTTGATCGCCTGGGGCCGGTCGGCTACCCTGCCGGCCCCGGCGGAGGCGCAGCATGAGCATCGAGTTCCTGGTCACATCCCTCATTATCGTCGCATCGCCGGGCACCGGTGTGCTCTTTACGCTGGCAGCCGGACTGTCGCGCGGGTCGCGAGCGAGCGTTGTAGCGGCGTTCGGCTGCACGCTCGGCATCATCCCCCATATGGCGGCGGCGATCATGGGCCTGGCGGCACTGCTGCATACCAGCGCGATCGCGTTCCAGACCCTGAAATATCTGGGCGTGGCCTATCTGCTGTACATGGCTTGGAACGCGCTTCGGGAGCGGGGTGCGCTCCGCATCGAACAGCAGGCCGGCGCCCGCTCGGCCTTGCGCGTGACCGTCGATGCGATCCTGATCAACATCCTCAATCCCAAGCTGTCGATATTCTTCTTCGCCTTCCTGCCGCAATTCGTGCGATCGGACGATCCGGCGCCGCTGTCGCACATGCTCCTGCTGAGCGCGGTGTTCATGCTGCTGACCTTCGTGGTCTTTGTCGGCTATGGGCTGTTCGCGGCTTCGGTCCGTAGTCACGTGATCTCGCGGCCACGGGTGCTGGCCTGGATGCGGCGGGCCTTCGCCGCCGCCTTCGTCGCCCTCGGCGCGAAACTGGCGTTGGCGGAGCGCTAAGAGCGCGGTCCGGCTTTCACGAAGGCTTCGAACGCCCGCGCATAATCAGGGTGCCAGCGGGAGAGAGGCGGGCGGTTTTCGACGATGTCGCCGGCCGCCCAGAGGATACGCTGTTCATCGAGCGCGCGCGGGACATCGTTGTCGGGACAGAGGATGTAGAAGTCGCCGGCCTCGAGCCGTTGCATCATGAAATCGACCGTCTGTTCCGGCGTCCAGGCGGCGGCGGGTTTCTCGGCCCGGCCGTGGGCGGTGAGTTCGGTGAACACGAAGCCGGGGATCAGCAAGTGCGCGGTCACGCTGCATTCGGCGTTGCTGCGCAGTTCGTGTTGCAAGGCTTCGGTGAACACCTTCACGCCGGCCTTAGCGACGTTGTAGGCGGGGTCGCCAGGCGGCGTGGTGATGCCCTGCTTCGAGCCGGTGTTGATGACGAGTCCGGGCCGGCCGCGGTCGATCATGTGCGGCACGAAGACCTGGGTGCCGTGAATGACGCCGCAGAGGTTGATGCCGAGGATGCGCGCCCAGTTCTGCGGCGGACCGAAGAGGCCGCTGCCCGGCTGGATGCCCGCGTTGTTCATCAGCACTTCGGTGCCGCCGAAGCGCTGGCGCACCGCCGCTTCCAGCGCCGTCACTGCCGCGACATCGCCAACATCGGTTTCCATCGCCATGACGCTGCCGGCGCCGCCGGGCGCAACCGCGCCAATTTCCTTCGCCGCTTTGTCCAGTCGATCGCGGCCGAGATCGGCAATACAGACGTACATTCCCAAGGCGGCGAAGCGTTTCGCCGCCGCCAGCCCGATGCCGGCCGCGCCGCCGGTGACGACGGCGACAGCGCCTGATGTGAGAGCGGGATGGGACATGAAAATTCCTCCGGCGAACTACAGACGCGGCTCTGGCGGGCGCGCAGTTGTAGGGCACGGATGGCGATGAAGCCAGCGCGGGGAGTTCGATCGGACGCGGCGATTGTTGGCTGGAGGCGTGGAAAAGTAGTTCTGCGGCGGCGGTCAGTCCCTACTCTACCCGATGGGCCTCGTAGATGGTCATTGCTTCCGGCATCTGTTCTTGCAAGCGGGCGATGCGGTCGCCATGGGAGGGGTGGGTGGACAAGAAAGCCGGGGGCTCGCCGCTACTGGCGGCTGCGAAGTTCTGCCAGACCTGCACCGCCGCCCGCGGATTATAACCGGCGCGCGCCATGTATTGCAGGCCAATGACGTCGGCTTCGGATTCCTGCTCGCGGGAGAAGGGCAGAATCAGACCTAGCGTGGCCGCCGATGAGGCAAGGCCCGCAAGATCAGGCGCGGCAGCGCCGAGCACGGCGGCGCCGGTCCCGACCAGAGCCTCGCGGGAAATGCGCTCCTCCGGATGGCGGGCGACAACGTGGGCGATTTCATGGCCCATCACGGCTGCCAATTGGTCTTCGTTCCTCACGACCTGGAACAGGCCAGTATTGACGCCGACATAGCCGCCGGGCAGGGCGAACGCGTTCGGCGTGTCGTCATTGATCAGGTTGAACTCCCAATGCTGGCCGGCCATCCCATTGGCAGCGGCGATACGTTCGCCGGCGCGCTTCATCATCGCGGTCTGCTGCTGATTGGAAGAGATGCCCTTTTCTTGCAGGATCTGCCGATAGGCGTCGCGGCCCATACCAGCGGCTTCGGAACTGGACATCAGCACCAGTTGTTGGCGGCCGGTGACCGGGGCGGACGAACAGGCCGCCAGAATTGCGGCGGCAAATGTCATCGATATAGCGAGCAGGATGGGGGAGCGGCGCATGTAAGGCCTCCAGCGGTGTATGATTACAACGGCTCTATGCTGAAAAGGTTCCATCGCAGCCGATAAACCAAGCATTTGAACGCCGTGTAGCCAGGCGAATCGGAACATTTAGTCCGTGCCTGCATTCAATAGACACTGCAACGGATACAAACTATCCCCGGAGGAGAACATGGTGCGCATACTTCCCGCATTGGTCGGAGCTGCCGCACTGGGCGCGGCGGCGGTCTTGCGTCGCAGGAAACGCAATGCGTTGAAAAACTCGCAGTCACGCAGCAAGGCTGCGTCGTCAAAGCGGACTCGAAAGACCGCCGCGGCTCCCAAGTCACGCGCGCGGGGGCATGCCAAGGCCGCAGCCAAGCGATAAAAACTACGCTGAGCCCTGATCGAATTTCAGTGTTGTCGGCAGACGGTCAAACGGGTGCATTGCCGGCGGCGGATGCTAGAGCTTTTCGTCCTCGATCTTCATCGCCTTGGCGCCCGGTACGTTCGCCAGCTTGCGCATCAGCTTGGCCACGTCGCCATTGGCCTTGCCGTCCTGCCACTCCTTGACCGCGGCTTCGTTGCCGGGGGCGGCGATGTGCCGGGACCAGGTCGTCCCATCGGCCTTCAACGTATAGGTCAGTACTATCTGCGTCGCATTTGGCATGGGATCCCCTGGAACTCTTGAACAATCGGTGTGTGGCGCTGGCCGTTCTAGCGATTTGTGGTGAATCAGCCCTTAACGGCCGAGGCCTCACGGCGTCGCCCGGCGTCGCGTCCCTAACCAATTCCTAAGCATGCTGCAATGCCGGGAAGTGAAACCACGGCCGCGGCAGAGTGATCGACGTGTGTATGGGGCTGTTATTGGCTGATCTACCCATTGCTATTAAGGGAAAAACCAGAATTTCTTGCTATCTCTATGAGCAGAGTCTGGCGCTGTCTGCGCACCGAAGCTGCGGCTCCCTCGAGCCAATAGCCCGCACCCGTCGCACCCAGCGCCCTTGGATTGAGAATGCGGGAGGGACAGATGGCTTATTGGGTTCAGTTGAAGCAGCGGGACGGCCTTATCGTGGCGCCCTTCGATGGCGGCGCCGGGCCGACGCCCAAGGTCGGCCAGCTTGTGGAATGCCCCATCGGCGGCCGGAACATCCAGGCGACCGTGGCACGCATCAATCAGGCATCGGGACCGGTCGCCGGCAGCCAGCGCGCCGATATGGTCGAGGCAATGGAGCTGTAAGCTCCGCTGAGGACTACTTGCCGATCAGCGGGAAATAGGGTGCATCGTCGGCGCCATTGTCGGCCTCCGGCCGCGCCGGCGCGACGGCAATCAGCCGTATCGGA
This sequence comes from uncultured Alphaproteobacteria bacterium, assembly GCA_963851215.1. GTDB lineage: Bacteria > Pseudomonadota > Alphaproteobacteria > Dongiales > Dongiaceae > DATKFM01. The sequence continues at coordinate 502,250 of CAWKOG010000008.1, read as the reverse complement.
AACAGCGCTGTAAACCGGAAGCGAGTGCGCGCCGGAATGCTCCACAGACTGCCGCCACGGAAATAGTGGGTCGTCTGGGTCTCCAGATTGCGATAGATCGCTTCGCCGCTGAGGCAATAATAGGCCGCCGGCGTGCTGCCGGTTTCGCCGATGGTGCTGTAGCCGGCTTCGATGGCGATCTCTGCCATTTCAACGCCGATGGCGTCGCCACCGGTCAGCAAGGGCGTGATCGCCCAATCGCCGCCGAGGACGTGATCGGTCGCCGGCAGAATTTGTTCCTTTTGGCGCGATATCATCTCGGCCTGACCTCGTCTCGATTTAATGGCAGTGCCCGCATAGCGGTCCGCGGTGTTGGCGGGCGGCTGAATGGCGCGGGGACCTGGGGTTAGCCTGCCGGATTGAACGCCGGCGGCGGTCGCATTGGACTGTCCGGCCCCTGTCGCGGGCACGGCTTCATAAGCTAGGCGCATGGGTACACATCCGTCTTTGAAAGGGTGGCTGGCCCACCGGCAATCAAGGGTGCCCCAGATGCCGGCCACCGGCCGGATGCGCTGCGCCACGAGCTATTCAGTCACCAGGAGAAATCCCTCGACGGGCTTTCGGTTCCGGTTCTCGGGGAACGGCGTATAATGCGTCTGGGTGTCTGCCGTTCGAGATAGAGAGTGCCATTGCCAGAGACAAGTTAGACGCCCCTGTCTAACAGTGAAAGATTAGTCATTTCAGCAAGTTAATTGAACCCCGCGCTGCACTCTGTGGGACCTCGGGCAGCGTCCGGCGGCCAGGTCTGGGCGATTAGCGGGACGGGATTGGGAACGATGTCCGAGGATTCGGCAACCGGAGGCCTGGCTCCCGAGCAAATTCGCGCCGCCCTTGGCAGGGTGGCCGCCAGCGCCGCTTTCACCGCCTCGCCGCGGATGCAGGATTTCCTGCGCTATGTGGTCGAGGAGACGCTGGCGGGCCGCGGCGACGAGATCAAAGGCTATTCCCTGGCGCTGGAGGTGTTCCGACGGGGCGACAGTTTCGACCCCGCCAACAATTCCGTGGTGCGCGTCGAAGCGGCCCGGCTGCGCCGGACTCTCACGGCCTATTACGACGGCGAGGGCCGGGACGACCCCGTCATTATCGGCATCCCCAAGGGCGGCTACGTGCCGGACTTCCAAGCGCGGTCGAATGGCGCCTCAGCGCCGGAACCGGAACCTTCCGCGCCGGCGGCAACCGCCCCGATGGCCATACCCGATGTCGAATCTGCCGAGTCGGCCACCGGTCGGAGGAGCGGCACCCCAGAGGGCAACCTTGGTGGTTCTTGGCTTTATTGCCCTAGCGACGCTTCTGGCGGGGGGCGCGTATTGGCTCGGTATCGGCAATGACTCGACGTTGCCGCCTCTGAACACGAAGGACGAGCTATCCCGGCCGGCCCGGCCGACGATCGCGGTCCTCCCATTCGAGGCGACCTTCGGCACCGAGCGCGACGCCCTGCTGGGCCGCGGCCTTGCCGCTGAAATCAGCGGTGCGTTGACCGGATTTCATGAACTGATCGTGCTCTATGCCGAGAACAGCAATCAGGTGAAACCCGAGTCCGTCGGGACCGCTGGATGTCAGCCGCTACCGCTTGCAGGGAACGGTGGCTAGCCAGCGGGGCGATGTGCGGGTTCTCGTGCAATTGCTGGATGCCCGCAACAACCGCAGCCTGTGGGCGCAGAATTACGAGCGCCGGCTCAACACCGATAGCCTGTTCGAACTGCAGGACGAAATTACGCAACAGGTGGCAGCGACGATCGCCGATCCCTATGGCGTGATCTGGCAGTCGGAGATCACCGAACCAAATCGCCCGCAGAGCGTGTCAGCCTATTATTGCGCGCTGCGCGCCTATGATTACTGGCGCGAACTGACGCCGGAGTTGCATGCCAAGGTGCGCACTTGCCTGGAGGATGCGGTCAAGGTCGAACCGGACTACGCAGTGGCATGGTCGGCATTGTCGTATTTTTACATGGATGAGTATCGCTACGGCTACAACCCGCGCGACGATAGCCCGCCGCTGGAACGCGCCCTGGTGAGTGCGAACAAGGCTGTCGCTCTCGATCCCTTCGACGCCCGCGCCTATCAGGCGCTGTACACGGTGCAATTCCTGCGCGGCGATACCAAGGAATTCCAGCGGATCGGCAAGAAGGCTCTCGAGCTGAATCGCAACAGCCTGGATCTCGTCGGCGACTATGGCGCAAAACTCGCGATGAGCGGCCTTTGGACGGAGGGGCTTCCACTGGTGCGCAACGCGGTGGAGCGCAATCCGGCGCCGCCGGGCTGGCTGTTCACGCCGCTGGTCTACTACGAATACATGAACGGCAATTATTCCGCGGCCTTGACCTTTGTCGATCGCATGAACACGCCGGACTACTACCGGACCTATGTCCTGCGGGCGATGATCTACGGCCAGCTCGGGGACACGGCAAAGGCCAAGGCGGCCATCGATCAAATCGAGCGCCTGAAGCCGCAATTCCTCAACGATCCGGTGGCGGATATGAAACATTGGGGGCTGGCGGCGGAAATCCTGGCGCAGAGCATCGACGGCCTGCGAAAGGCGGGGGTGCATGATCGCCAGCGACGCAAGGCTGATTGCTGCGGCTCTCGGCAGCCGCTATGATGCCGACAGCGGTGTTGGCGACTCGTAGTCGATGACGCTAGCGAGAGAGTGCAGAATCATGTGTGGATTGGATTGTCACGATCATCATCGGGCTGCTAGCCGGGCATTGTCGCCAAGTTCATCATGCCGGGAAAGGATCCGGGCGGCATTATCATCACGATTCTTCTTGGCATCGGCGGCGCGATCCTCTTCCGCTATGTCGGCGAGGCTCTCAACATCTATCCCGAGGGCGGATTTCTGGCAAATTCGTCGGCGCCGTGATCGGCGCCATCGTCATCCTCGTCATATACCGCGCAATCCGCGGCCGGCAGCAGGCGTAGCCTTAGCTGCTGTCGAACCAAGACGGCGCAGACCGCCAAGATGGAGGATTGCATGCAGATTGTCATCGAAAGCATTGACTGGCGCCGCCTTTCGTCAGGCGCGCGGGAAGAGTTGCTGCAGCTACTGGAGGAACCATCTTCTTCGGCGCCGGCACAGCTGCGATCCGCAACGGCGTCGGCAGATAACAACAAGGGGTTCCGCTGGCGCGTTCCCTTCGATTTGACGGCGGACCTCGGGCGCAAACTGCTACGCGGCCTCACCGACGATCAGCTAAAACGGCTCAAGCTGTTCGCGAAGGGCGATGGGCGCGTCTCGCTCAAGACGATGCTGGCGGCGACAAAGGGCGCGGATCTGCACGTGCTCTCGGCGTTCGAGGGTGCAATAACGCGCAAATTGCGCCGGCTGGTCGGTGACGATAACCGCATCATTTCCCTGATCATGTGGGACTATGAGGCCGAGAAATGGGACAGGGGGCACAATGAGCTGGTCGACGGCATGTTCTATGTCTCGCCGGCGACCGTGCAGGCATTGCGGAAGTGCTTGGCGGGGCGGTAGCGGCGGAATAAAGCAGGGTCACCGCGCGTTAACTAGGCTGAATTCGCCACCCGAAGCGGCCGGTGGGTGCTTGCCAACCTACAATTGTGCTATCATCTGTTAAGGGCGCGCGATGCGGTCGCGCAACTGCAGATCAAAGGTGCGATATGCCGGTCGGCATCAGCGCGAGATTTCTTCGGAGCGGAATGGCTCTAGCGACGGTGTTGTTCTTGCTGTCGGCTTGCAGCAGCCACGAGCCCACCCGCGCGGCAATGGTGCCGCAAGCGATCAACGGTGAGTACGGCTATAGTGACAGGCCGCTCGATGCGGCGCGCTACGAGGTCACGTATGTCAGTCCGCGACTGCGCGCCGATACAGACAGCGACAACGATCACGGTCTCGAAGTCGAAAAGCAGCGCGTCTACGAATTCGCCCTCTGGCGCGCGGCGGAACTGGCAGACAGCAAAGGCTATCCTGCATTCAAGGTGACGCAGGAGAGCCGGGACGTGGACGTGACCGTGAACCGGCAGCAGGCCATTGCGCCATATTATGGGCCCTGGGGCGGACTGGGGTATCGACACTGGCCATATGGAGCCTACGGCTATTGGCCCTACGATTATGGCTACGGCTGGCCCGGCTATTATACTTACACCACCGCCTCTGGCCGCATCACCGTGAAGCTGACGGTGCAATTGCTGGCTGCGCAGGAAGAAGGCGCGCTGGAAACCAACAGCACCCTGGAGCATTTGCGCAAGACCCACGGCTCCGAGGGCTACACAGCAACCTACTGATCCCCGCGCTCTACGGCCGACGCGCCAGATAACTGTCCTCAATGCGAATGCGCCAAAGCAATACCGCGCCGTTAAGCAACGATAGAACTATGGCGATACGCCAGAGGCCGAACGCCAGAGGCAGAACCGCGATCTCCCCGGCAACAACCAGGTAGTTCGGATGCCGCAGGAACCGGTAAGGCCCGGTTCGGATTGTAGGCACGCTCTCAAAATGGAACAGCCGCGTCGTCCAATAGCTCCCAAGGGTCAGGAGCACCCATGCACGTCCGAGCTGCAACAGTATGAAAGCCGCGAGCAATCCCGGCTGTATCGCCGTTGTTGCATCGATGCTGACAGCCATTGCAAGAAACCAAGCCGCATGGACGGCTACCAGCAGCGGATAGTGACCCGCGCCGACTTCGATCGCACCGCGTGCCCGGAGGGCTCTCGCATTGTGTGCCGAATAGATCAGCTCAGCGAGGCGTTGCAAGCCAACCAGGCCGAGAATGACGTAGGGCCAAGTCAAAGCACATTCACAATCTGAAATCCTGCCGTGAATCCGGGACCCAATGCGGAAATCAAGTATAGGCCGCGCATTCCCTGACCCAGCATCTTCTGCAGGACAAATAGCACTGTTGCCGCCGACATGTTGCCGTAGCGCCGAAGTATCTCGCGGGCCGGGTGCAAGCTTTGCGGAGTGAGGCCAATGCTTTCCTCGAGGGCATCGAGCACCTTGGCGCCGCCGGGGTGCATGACAAATCCCGCCAGATCCTCCAACCCCACCGCCTGCGACCGCAGGAAATCCAGCAGAGGCTTGCGGAACTCCCGCCGTATCAAAGTCGGTATATCGCGGGAAAAGAGCACGCCGAACCCATCATCCTCCACTCGCCAACCCATGACGTCGAGTGAATGCGGCCAAGTGTGGGACCCGCCGCCCAGCAGTTCCGGCCCGTCGCCATCGTTTTCCAAGAGCAGTGCCGCGGCGCCGTCGCCAAACAGGGCAGCCGCAATGATATTGCCCTTGGTTTGGTCGTTGCTGCGAAAAGTGAGGCTGCAGAGTTCCACGGTCAACATCAGGGTCTTGCCGCGGATACTCATGCGTGTCAGATCGGCGGCGCGGGAAAGCCCCACCACGCCGCCGACACAGCCGAGCCCGAACAAGGGCAGCCGTCGAGTATCGTGCCGCATGCCGAGCCGCTCCATGACCAGGGCGTCGAGGCTGGGCGTTGCGACGCCGGTGGTCGATACAGCCACGAGAGCATCGATATCGGCAATATCGCAGCCGGCCTTCTCGATCGCCTCTCGGGCAACAGCGACCAGGAGATCGACTGCCTGCTCGACAAAAAGACGGTTCCGCTCCGCCCAGCTATGCGGCTTCATGTACCATTCGATCGGCATGCAGAAGTTTCGGCTGTCGATGCCGGCATGGGCAAAGACCGGCAGAAGCCGCTCAATCTCGGAATGGTGCCCGTCGAAGACCAGTCCGCTGACGGCGGCAATCTCTTCCTGCGTGATCGCAGCCCCGGGAACGGCGGTTGCCACAGCCCTGATCCGAACCGGCGCGGCCCAGTGCGGTTCAACGATAGAAAGGTTGCGGGCACGCGCCCGGGCATGATCCTGGACGATCTGCATCGCCTTGCCGCGAATTCTGGTTCATTGTGTCAATGGAGGAACAATCAAGTGGTCGGCAATATTCCTGCATCAGATTGCGAGTTTGCGCCTGCTTGCGCCGCCGGACGAACTAACGGGTTCAGGTCAAGCATTTAGCTCCGGCTGTTCAAACAATCGTGAGGCGGGTATATCAAGAACGACGTGCCGCGGTGAAAGGGACGATGAACTTGAATTCGCAAATCAGTTTCTGGGCTTGCCTGCGCCGCCGCCCGCGCCGAAGGCGTCTCGCGGGGGCATCCTGTCGCGCCTGCGGGACTATTTCCTCGCCGGCCTCCTGGTGACGGCGCCGATCAGCATCACGATCTATCTCACCTGGTCGTTCATTGCCTGGGTCGACGGCACTGTCTTGCCGCTATTGCCGGAGGCCTACAATCCGGAAAGCTACCTGCGTTTCAATGTGCCGGGCATCGGGCTTATCCATTTGACGCTTCCTGGTATCGGCCTCGTCATTGCGGTGTTCGTCCTCATCATCATTGGCGCGCTGGCCGCCGGGTTGGTGGGCCGCCTGTTCGTCGACTACAGCGAGCGGATCCTCAACCGCATGCCCATCGTGCGCAGCATCTATGGCGCGACGAAGCAGATATTTGAAACCATGCTGACGGAGAAATCCGACGTGTTCCGCGAGGTGGTGCTGGTGGAGTTCCCCCGCCTGGGCATGTGGTCGCTGGGGTTCATCGCCGGCCGCACCGAAGGCGAGATCCAGGAGTTGACGGAAGACGAAGTGCTGAACGTCTACATCCCCACGACGCCCAACCCGACGTCTGGCTATCTCTGCTTCGTCGCGCGCAAGGATATCGTGCCGCTGTCCATGTCGGTGGAGGAGGGGATCAAGATGGTGGTCTCCGGCGGCATCGTTACGCCACCCGACCGGCGGCCGCTTTCCGAACGGAAGAAGCACATCCCCTCGCGCCAAAGTGCCGGTTCCGGCTCCTGACGGGGTTACTAGCCGGCGCGCGTTGTACGCACGGCGGCATCCTGTTCGAAGAGATACAGCAGCGTCCGCAACGCTTCGCCCCGCGCCGTTGCCAGATCGGGATCGCGCTCGACGATCAGCTTGGAATCGTCCCGCGCCGCCGCCAGCAATTCGCCATGGGCCGTGATATCCGCGAGCTTGAACTCCGGCAGGCCACTCTGCCGCGTTCCCAGCAGTTCGCCAGCGCCGCGCAGGCGCAGATCCTCCTCGGCGATGCGGAATCCGTCATCGGTCTCCCGTAGAATATTGAGCCGCGCTTTCGCCGTTTCGCCCAACGGGCCCTGATAGACAAGCAGGCAGGACGAACGTTCGAGCCCGCGGCCCACCCGTCCGCGAAGCTGGTGCAGTTGCGCCAAGCCGAAGCGCTCCGCATGCTCGATGATCATCACTGTCGCGGCCGGCACATCGACGCCGACTTCGATCACGGTTGTCGCCACCAGCACCTGCAGCTTGCCGGCGGCGAATTCCGCCATGACATCGTCCCGCGCCGGCCCCTTCATGCGGCCATGGACCAGGCCGACCTTGCCGGGAAATATCTCCGCCATTTCCGCATAGCGCTGCTCCGCGGCGGCAAGATCGACCACTTCGGACTCATCCACGAGGGGGCAAACCCAATAGGCGCGGGCGCCGGCACTCACCGCGCGGCGCAGGCCGGCAATCACTTCGTCCAGCCGTTCGATCGGCAGAACGCGGGTATCGATCGGCTGCCGTCCGGCCGGCTTGTCGACCAGCCGCGAGACATCGAGATCACCATAGGCCGTCATCATCAGTGTGCGGGGGATCGGCGTCGCCGTCATGACAAGCATATCCGCGGCGCGGCCCTTCGCCGCCAGCGACAATCGCTGATGCACGCCGAAGCGGTGCTGCTCGTCGACGACCGCCAGCGCCAGATCGTCGAAGGCCACATCCTCCTGCACCAGGGCGTGGGTGCCGACGACGATCTTGATCTCGCCGGATGCCAGGCCGCTCACGACAGCTTCCCGCGCAGCGGCTTTGTCCCGCCCGGTGAGGATGGCGCCGCGGACTCCCGCCGCCTCCAGCAGCGGCTCGATGGTCGCGAAGTGCTGACGGGCGAGGATCTCCGTCGGCGCCAGCAGCGCCGCCTGGGCGCCTTGCTCCACGGCTGTCAGCATGGCGAGCAGGGCGACGATCGTCTTGCCGCTGCCGACATCGCCCTGGAGCAGCCGCAGCATTCGCAACTCCGACTCCATGTCAGACTTGATCTCTGTGAATGCGCCCTCCTGCGATGCTGTGAGTTTGAAGGGCAGGGCGGCGATGACCTTGGCGGCCACATTACCTGTGCCTTTGATACGGCGCCCAGGCATCCGGCGCTGATGGGCGCGGACCAAGGCAAGCGCGAGTTGGTTGGCCAGCAGCTCGTCGAACGCCAAACGCTGTCTTGCCGGCGTGGACGGCATCAGCTCGCCCTCGTCCTTCGGGTGATGCGCCGATGCCAGCGCGGCGTTCCATCCGGGCCAGGTCTGCCGGCGCAGATAGTGGGGATCGATCCACTCCGGCAATTCCGGCGCGCGGGACACGGCCTCGCGGATGGCTTTGCCCAACACCTTCGGCGTGAGGCCGGCGGTCATCGGGTAGATCGCTTCGACGGCCGGAATGGAATCGGCCTGGTCCGGCGCCACGATGTAGTCGGGATGGGTGATCTGCAGTTCCGAGCCGAACCGCTCCAACTTGCCGCTGACGACCCGCGTCTCGCCGACCGGCAGCGTCTTAGTCAGATAGTCGGCGTGGGGATTGAAGAAGACCAGATGGAGGAACCCGGTCACATCGCGGCAGCGCACCTTGTAGGGCTGCTTCGGGTTGTACGGCTTCACATGTCCGTCGACGATCACCGTCACTGTGACGACACGATCCGCCGGCGCGTCGGCGAGACTTGCACAGGGACGGCGATCCACCAGTCCGGTCGGCAAATGCCAGCACAGGGACACCACCTTGTCTCCCGTCAATTTCTCGACAAGTTTTCCCAGCCGCGGCCCGACGCCGGGCAGCGATGTAACGGGCGCAAACAACGGAAACAGGATTTGCGGGCGCACGGCAAATCTTTGGGTCAGTTCGGCCCGGCTGACAACCGGCTTTCCAGGCCCTATATGCAGGCGGGCTCGGAGTGAAAGCGCATGACTGATAGTGACAGCGATGTGGCAAAGCGCCGGCGGCAGCTGAAGTTCCGCAGCTGGCACCGGGGCACGCGCGAGATGGACTTCCTGATGGGCCGATTCGCCGACAGCCATGTCGATAGGTTCGGGCCGGAACAGCTTGACCTTTACGCCCGCCTCCTGGAGAACAGCGACCCTGAGATCTATGACTGGATCACCGGCAAGACGCCTGTTCCAGGCGATAGCGATTCGGAAATCCTGACCCAATTGCGCAACTTCACCCTGAATCACAGCCGCTCGTGAACAAGGACTTCGCCACGCTAGACCGGCCGGGCAGGTGGACCCTGACCGGCGTCCCCGAGGGTTATGACGCGCTGGTCTTGACGGAGCTGGCGCGCCAGGCCGGCGGCCGTCCGCTGCTGCATATCTGCCGGGACGATGCGCGGCTGTCGAAGCTGGAAGATCTGATTCCGTTTTTCGACCGGCAGGTCGAGGTCCTGCGCGTGCCGGCCTGGGATTGCTTGCCCTACGACCGTGTGCCGCCCCACCGGGACATCGTGGCCGCGCGTATCGATGCGCTGGCGGATCTTGCGGCGGGTGAAGCCGGAACCGCACCCGGCCGCATCGTCCTGACGACCGTGGCGGCCGTCCTGCAGCGCGTGCCGCAACCGGACTTCCTCACCGAGGTTGCCCTGACGATCAAGGCCGGCGACCGGCTGCGGCCGGAGACGCTGTTCGAATATCTCGGCCGCAACGGCTATGTCCGCACCGGCGCCGTCAGCGAGGCCGGCGAATATGCCATGCGTGGCGGCATCGTCGATCTTTTTCCCCCGGGGCAGGTGCAGCCGCTGCGCATCGACTTCTTCGGCGATGACGTGGAGTTGCTGCGCAGTTTCGATCCCCTGAGTCAGCGCAGCACGGAAAAGCTCGAATTCATTCGGCTGCGGCCGGTGAAGGAATTCCGCCTGGACGAGCAATCCATCGAGCGGTTTCGCACGAGATACCGTGAGCGATTCGGCGCCGGTTCGGCCGACGATCCACTCTATGAGTCCGTCACGAGCGGCCGCTACTACGCGGGCATGGAACATTGGCTGCCGCTGTTCCACGACCGGATGGTCACGTTGTTCGACTACTTGCCGGGGGCTCTCGTCAGTCTGGACCCGCAGGCCGATGAAGCGCGGGATGCGCGGCTCGAACTGATTGCCGATCTGCACGAAGCCCGGGTCGCCCACCAGAAGATCGAGGAGCCGGGCGGTACGCCCTACCGGCCCCTGCCGGCGGAGATGCTCTATCTGAACAAGGGGGACTGGGACGAGGCGCTGGCCGGACGCGCGGTGGCGCTGCTGTCGCCGTTCAGCCTGCCGGAAGGCCATCAGCATGTGATCGCGGTCCCCGCCCGCAAAGGGCGCGATTTTGCCGAGGCCCGCGCCCAGCCCAATGTAAATCTCTATGATGCGGTCCGCGCCCATGTGCAGGAGCTACAGGCCGCCGGCAAGAGGGTAATCGTCAGCGGCTACACCGCCGGCAGCCTGGACCGTCTGAGCCATGTATTCCGCGACCACGGTCTCGACCGGCAGCAGGCCATCCAGTCCTGGAGCGATGCCGCAAAGCTGCAGCCGGATGAGTTGGGCCTGGTGGCGCTGCCGCTGGATTCCGGCTTCGAGACCGCCGATGCCGCCATCATTGCCGAACCGGAAATCCTCGGCGATCGTCTCAGCCGCCCGGCGCGCAAGCGCAAGCGGCCGGAACAGTTCCTGGCCGAATTGGCGACCTTCGCCGAGGGCGACTACGTCGTCCATGTCGATCACGGCATCGGCCGCTATGACGGGCTCGAGACCCTGGATGTGGGCGGCGCGCCCCATGATTGCCTGCGCCTGATCTATGACGGCGGCGACAAGCTCTATATCCCGGTCGAAAATATCGACGTCATCTCCCGCTACAGTTCCGAGGATGCCTTCGTCCAGCTCGACAAGCTGGGCGGCCTTGCCTGGCAATCGCGGAAATCGCGGGTCAAGCAGCGCATCCGGGAAATCGCGCAACAACTCATTAAGACCGCGGCGGAGCGGCAGGTGCGCTCCGGGCAGACGATGCAGCCGCCGGAAGGGCTGTATGAGGAGTTCTGCGCCCGCTTCCCCTACATGGAAACCGAGGACCAGGCCCGGGCGATCGAGGACGTCATCGAGGATTTGGCGTCAGGCAAGCCGATGGACCGGCTGATCTGTGGCGATGTCGGTTTCGGCAAGACCGAGGTGGCGCTGCGGGCCGCCTTCATCGCCGTAATGGCCGGCTTCCAGGTCGCCATCGTGGCGCCCACGACACTGCTCTGCCGTCAGCATCTTAAGACATTCAGCGAGAGATTCACCGGGCTGCCGGTGAGGGTGGCACAGCTATCGCGGCTCGTTGCCGGCAAGACGGCAACGGTGGTCAAGGCGGACCTGGCCGACGGCAAGATCGATATCATTGTCGGCACCCATGCCTTGCTGGGCAAGAGCGTGGCCTTCAAGTCACTGGGCCTGATGATCGTCGATGAGGAGCAGCATTTCGGCGTGTCGCAGAAGGAGCGGCTGAAGGAACTGCGCGCCGACGTGCATGTGTTAACGCTGACGGCGACGCCGATACCTCGCACGCTGCAGATGGCGCTGTCGGGCGTACGGGAGATGAGCCTCATCGCCACGCCGCCCGTCGACCGGCTGGCGGTGCGGACGTTCGTGCTGCCCTATGATCCCGTGATCCTGCGCGAAGCGATCCTGCGGGAGCATTACCGCGGCGGCCAGCTTTTCTACATATGCCCGCGCATCGAGGATCTGGACCGTGTCGCCGAGCGGCTGCGGGAGCTGGTGCCGGAGATCAAGTTCGTGGTCGCCCACGGCCAGATGGCGCCGACGCAACTGGAAGCCGCCATGACGGCATTTTATGACCGGCAGTACGACATGCTGCTCTCCACCAGCATCGTCGAATCCGGCCTGGATATCCCGACGGCCAACACCATTGTCATCCACCGGGCCGAGATGTTCGGCCTGTCCCAGCTCTACCAACTGCGCGGCCGCGTCGGCCGGGCGAAGCAGCGCGGCTATGCCTACCTGACGCTGCCGCCGGGGAAGGTGCTGATGGGTACGGCGGAGAAGCGGCTGGAGGTGATGCAGACCCTGGACCAGCTTGGCGCCGGCTTTACGCTGGCCAGCCACGATCTGGATATCCGCGGCGCCGGCAATCTGCTGGGCGAGGAACAGTCCGGCCATATCCGCGAGGTGGGCGTCGAGCTCTACCAGCACATGCTGGAGGAGGCGGTTTCCGAAGCGCGTGGCGCAGTGCGGGTGGAGACAGCGGAAGCCTGGGCGCCGCAGATCAATCTGGGCATGCCCGTGCTCATTCCCGAGAGCTACGTCACTGATCTTGGTGTGCGCCTCAGTCTCTATCGACGGCTCGGCGGGCTGGTGGATGCGGCGGAGATCGAGGCCTTTGCCGCCGAGCTGGTGGATCGCTTCGGGCCGCTGCCGGCCGAAGTCGACAACCTGCTGGAGGTCATCGCCATCAAGCGGCTGTGCCGCGCCGCCGGGATCGACAAGGTGGAGGCGGGGCCGAAAGGCTGCCTGCTGTCGTTCCGTCAGAACCGCTTTGCCCGACCGGAGAAACTGGTGGCCTATATCGGCCAGCGGGCGGCGAACATCAATCTGCGGCCGGACCACAAGCTGGTGGTGCGGCAGAACTGGGACAGCGCCAAGAGCCGGGTCGCGGGCATCCGCAGCCTGATGAAGGAGATCGCGGCGCTGGCGGCGTAGCAAGCTTGATACGCCTTTAACTTTCGGCAGTACTTCCGCGATCAACCGTGCCCCGTTGGACGGCATCTACGGTTCAAGCAGACGCCGCCTGCTCGGCCTCCATGGTCTCATGCTCCCGGGCGAGATCGAACATCTGCAGGAAAGCTTCCGGCTCCTGTGCGCCCGACAGGGCGAACTTCCCGTTGAAGATGAAACAGGGTACGCCGTTGATGCCGGCCCGCCGGGCCACGGTATCCTCGGCGATGATGGCGTCGGCGTCGTCATTCCCCTCGAGATATTCCAGGACCGATTGCTCACCCATGCCGACGGCGTCGGCCATTTCGGCCAGGACTTCCTTGTTGCCGATATCCTGCCCTTCCTGGAAATAGCCGCGGAACATCAACTCCAGCAACGTATCCTGCTGGCCCTGCGCCATGGCCCGCCGTAGCAGCCGGTGGGACAGCAGGGTGCTTGGCGTCCGCTTGATGAGATCGAAGCGGAACTCGATCGATTCTACCGGATCCAGCCGTGCGGACCGTGTCATAGAGGGAGCGCGCCCGGTCGCCGCCGCCGAATTTGGCTTCCAGATAGGCTTGACGCTCCATGCCTTCGGCCGGCATGGCCGGATTGAGCTGAAAAGCGCGCCAGCGGATCCTCAATCCAGACTGCGGCCGGATCGACAGCGCCCGCTCGAAGCGGCGCTTGCCGACAAAGCACCAGGGGCAGATCGTATCGGAGAAGACATCGACTTGCATGGCCGCTTTCCTTCCGTGACCGGCCGCTGTGTCTGTGCCCTTGACCCGCCGCACCGGTGCGCCGACCATACCGCAAAGAGCATCGCAAAGGGGAGGGGTGAAATGCCGTCCGGGATCTATGACCGGGATCTGGACAAGAACGCGGCGAACTATACCCCGCTGACGCCCCTGAGTTTTCTCGAGCGCGCCGCCGCTGTCTATCCGGACAAGGCGGCGGTCGTTCATGGCGAGAGCTGCTATTCCTATCGTGAGTTTCGCGAGCGCTGTCATCGTCTCGGGTCGGCATTGGCAAAGGCCGGCGTCGGGATCGGCGACACGGTGGCGGTGCTTTCGCCGAACATCCCGGCGACACTCGAAGCACATTACGGCGTACCGATGGCCGGCGCCGTGCTCAATGCCCAGAACACGCGCCTGGATGCCGCCACGGTGGCGTTCTGCCTTAACCATGCAGAGGCGAAAGTCTTCATCGTCGAACGGGAATGGGCGCCCATCGCGCTCGAGGCCGTCGCGAAGCTCGACCGAAAACCGCTGTTAGTAGAGGTGAACGATGCCGAGGCGCAGTATGCGCCGAACGCGCCGCGGCTCGGCGGTATCGACTACGAAGAATTTCTCAGGGGCGGCGATCCGGATTATGCCGGGCCACCCATCGCGGACGAGTGGCAGGCGATCAGCCTGAACTACACCTCGGGCACGACCGGTGATCCCAAGGGCGTGGTCTATCATCACCGCGGCGCCTACCTGAACGCCATCGGCGACATCCTGACTTGCGGCGTGAGCAGGCAGTCGGTCTATCTCTGGACCCTGCCGATGTTCCATTGCAATGGCTGGTGCTTCACCTGGGGGGTGACCGCCGCCTGCGGCACCCATGTCTGCCTGCGGAAGGTTGATCCCGCGTTAATCTATCCGCTGATCAAGCGCCATGGCGTCACCCATATGTGCGGAGCACCGATCGTCATGAACCTGCTGGCGAACGCGCCGGCGTCCGTGAAGATCAAATTCGACCATCAGGTGGAGATCACCACCGGCGGGGCCGCACCGCCGAGCGCCATCATCGAGGCGATGGAGAACAGCGGCTTCCGCGTCACCCATATGTACGGCCTGACCGAGACCTACGGTCCGGCGACGGTCTGCGCCTGGCAGTCGGAGTGGGACGGCATGGCGCTGAGCGATCGTTCCCGGAAGATGGCACGGCAGGGAGTGCCGCAGCCGACCATGGAAGAGATGATGGTTGCCGATCCGGAAACCATGGCGCCAGTGCCGCCGGATGGCCAGGTCATTGGCGAGCTGATGCTCCGCGGCAACACGGTCGTGAAGGGCTATCTGAAGAATCCGAAGGCTACGGCGGCCGCATTCCGGGGCGGCTGGTTCCACACCGGCGATCTCGCCGTGCGCCACCCGGATGGTTACGTGGAGGTTAAGGACCGCTCGAAGGACATCATCATCTCCGGCGGCGAGAACATCTCCAGCCTGGAGATCGAGGAGACTCTCTACCGCCATCCGAAGGTGTTGGAGGCCGCGGTTGTCTCCAAGCCGGATAGCCACTGGGGCGAAACGCCCTGTGCCTTCGTCACGCTGCGCACCGATGTCGCAGACTGTTCGTCCGAGGAGATCATCGACTTTTGCAAGAAAAACATGGCGCATTTTAAGGCTCCGCGCACCATCGTGTTCGGACCGTTGCCGAAGACGTCGACCGGCAAGATCCAGAAGTTCGTCCTGCGCGAGCAGGCGAAGAGTCTCCGCGTGAACATCGCGCAGAGAGACTCCTATATATGAGGACTCCATTCTCGCTCGACGGGCGCGTCGCGCTCGTCACCGGTGCATCGAGCGGCATTGGCGCGCATTTTGCGCAAACTCTCGCCAATGCGGGCGCCAAGGTGGCGATCGTCGCGCGGCGCGAGGCAAAGCTCGTCGCGCTGTCCGAGCAGATCCAGAAGAGCGGCGGCCGCGCTCTGCCTGTCGTGATGGATGTAACCGAAGCCGCCAGCATCGATCACGCCATTACCGAAGTCGAGACCGAGTTGGGGCCGATCGCGCATCGTCGTCAACAATGCAGGCATCGTCATGACGGCGCCGGCGCTTCGGACCTGTCTCGCCGGCGGATTGGAACTCCGTCATCGACACCGATCTGAAAGGCGCCTGGCTGGTGGCGCAGTCAGCGGCACGCCACATGGTTAAGCTTGGACACGGCGGTTCGATCATCAATGTCGGGTCGATCCTGGGATTGCAGGCCGTAGGGCAAGTCCCGGCCTATAGTGCCGCCAAGGCGGCGTTGCATCAGCTCACCCGTGTACTGGCGGTTGAATGGGCGAAGCATGGCATTCGCGTGAATGCACTCGCGCCGGGATATATAAGGAGTGATCTCAACAAGGAGTTCCTGGACAGTGCGGCTGGCGCGGCGATCCTGAAACGCAATCCGCTGCGGCGGGCCGGCGAGGCCGCCGAACTCGATGGCGCCTTGTTGCTGTTGGCGTCGGATGCCGGCAGCTACATCAATGGCGCCGTTCTCGTGATCGATGGCGGCCACAGCATTGCGCTGTAGTTAACGCGAAGTAAAGAAAAGGCCGCACCAACCGGGTGCGGCCTTCTCCTGGGACGTGTGGTGGATAGACCTGTTGTTGCTTGCTCTCGGGACTACTGGATCGACGTCGTGGATGACGCCGCCGGCGAATTGTTCATGCTCATCTGCTTGGCCTCGACGACCATGCATTCGATCGAACGCTTCTTCAGGGTATTGCAGAGCGACTTGGCTTCCTTCATGTCGGCGAAACTGCCGGCCTGCAGTCGATAATAGATACCCTTGTCTTTACCAAGATCCGCCTTCTCCACATTGTGGGGCAGGGCGGCGAAGAGATCCTTCTGCTCGGTGGTCAGCATCTGCCAGGATGCCGCCGCTTCGGTTTCCTTGCGGAAAGAGGCGATCTGCACCGTGTAGATCTTGGCCGCATTGACCGATTGCTCGGTAATCGGCGTGCCATTGGCGGTTGTCAGCTGCTTCGGCTCACTCTTCGCATCGGTTGAAGCGGTCGCGGCGGGCGTAGCAGTGTCGGTCAGCCTTCGGCTTCTCGGTTTCGGCGGGCGGCAAGGCGGCAATCTGCACGGATGACCCCGTCTCGCCGCCGTCGTCGCCGAAGCTGTCTCCGTCTTAACCACAGGCGTGGCTGCCGGCGTTTCCTGGGCGGTCATGCCATCGGTTTCCCGGCCCGTGCCGGTCGCCAGTGATGCTGTCGCTGTCACCGATGCCGCTGGCTGAGCCGTCGAAGCGGTGACCGGCGTTGAGATGGCGCCCGCGGCGCGATCATTGTTCTCGGCGACCTGCACCGGAATGTTGGTGCGTCATCCTGGGCGTATCGTTAACAGGGCCGGCACTGGCCATCGGCAGAGTCTCCGGTGTCTGCGCCTTGGCCGGCTCGGCCTTCGCTGTTGATGTGGCGGCCGGAGTCGCTGCCGCGGTCAGCGGTTCGCGGCCGGCGTTCATTGGAACCGTCATCAGTTGTCGCGGCCGGGGTGTCGGGCAGGGCGGCGATGTCGGCCGCGTCAACCAGCTCCTCGTTCCAGTCATCGGCCCAGTCTTCGTCTGCGACTTTGCCCTTTGAAGCGGTCGTGGTCGTTGTCGCTGCCGTGGAGCCCGGCACGTTGGTCTTCACATTGATAATGGTCGGCGCCTGGGTCGTCTGCTGCGCCTGAGTTTGCTGCCCCGTCTGGATGTTAACCACGCCATCGGAGTAGGGCGAGGGCTCCTGGATCCCGGTCACGACAGCGATCTGCTGGCTCGCGGCGACAAACTGGGTCCCCTTGAACTCGATGCCGAAGGCCCGGCGGAGAAGGACGGCCTTATCCTCATTGCTTTCCGCGTTCTCGAGGGCGGCAACCTGCTGCATCGTTCCGGCCGTCGCGCCGGCATGCGCCGTCATCATCGCATCCTGGGACCGGCCGGCGGCCGCATAGACCAGGGCGAGGTTCTGTTTGGTGATGGGGGTCGACTTCGTCGACGACGCGATCTCTTCCAGCAGTTTGATCGATTCGGGGTGATTGCCGGTAAGAGCCAGGGACAGCGCCAGATTGTTCTTCGCCGAGTAGTTGCCGTGCATCGATCTGCAGCACCCGGCGGTAGGCCGCCTGCGCTTCGGTATGTTTGCCGAGCATATCCTTGGTCACGCCGAGTGTGTTTAACGACTTGGTATCCTAGCCGTCGATCTGCACCGCCTTCTCGAGATGCGCGACCGCGAACTGCGGCTCGCCCTTCATCATGCGGGCGCTCGCCAGGCCGCGGAGTGCGCGGGTGCTGTTAGGGTTAATCTCCAGGGCGCGCGCATATCCCAGCGCCGCGTTGTCGAGCGAACCGAGTGCCAAGTAGCAATCACCCATGCCAATGAGGGCATCGATGTTCTGGGGTTCGGCGGCCGCCACCTGCTGAAAGATGCCGACGGCGTTGGCGTAGTTGCCGTCTTGCTCCAGCCGCTGCGCCAGCGTCATCGCATTGACGTCGCTGGGTACGGTCGCGGAGGGGGAACTCATGTACTCCTGGTTCCCGGTCTGCGCGCAGCCGCTTACAATGAGCGGCAACCCAATGGCGAGAAGGGCGGTCCAATGGGTCTTAGATGGAAATGGCATAAATAGCCTCCGCGTCGAACTAAAAATGGGGGCAAATCCCTGATCGACGCGGATATTGCGGCAGAAGTGCTTAGCACTTGGTTAACGCCGATTAAGCCTAAGTATTTGTTACTCAAGAAAAGTTGGTCTTTACGCCGGGCATATTGCAGAAAAAATTCCCGGGATGCCGTGTTCAGCGGCATTCCCGGGCCTCGATCATCGAACGCCCGGATCTGGGACGTCGTCTTTCAATTACAGGTAGATCAGGCTCGCTTCATCAGGTCGCGGATCTCCTCGAGGAGGACTTCGGAACGGGGCGGCGCCGGTGGCGCGGCCGGAGCCGGGGGAGCCTTCCGCATCGCTTTGTTCATGGCTTTGATCAACATGAACATCACGAAGGCGACGATTATGAAGTTGATGACCAGGTTGATGAAGATGCCGAGGTTGATCGTCACCGCGCCGGCCTCCTTTGCCGCCGCCAAAGTGGCGTACTGGTCCTGTGGGCCGCTGAGGTTGATGAAGATGTTGCTGAAGTCGACGCCGCCCGTAATCGCACCGACAATCGGCATTATCAAATCGTTCACCATGGAATTGACCAAGGCACCAAAGGCGACGCCGATGATGATGCCCACGGCCATGTCGACAAGATTGCCGCGCATAGCAAAGTCGCGAAATTCCTTTAGCATTTGGTACTGCCTCCCCTGTAACGAATAGAATCGTGAAGCGCCCGGTGACGGCGGCACGGATGAAAGTGATCCGGTCGCGATCGCCGAAGGCCTGCGCACCATAATCCTAACTGCCTTGTCGCTGATGTCACGGAGGGACTACCGCCTGGCACGTGCATTGCCACGAGAGAGGGCGGCAGCAGTCGAGCTGGCGGATGGGGTGGGATTCGAACCCACGAGGGGCTTGCACCCCTGCCGGTTTTCAAGACCGGTGCCTTCAACCGCTCGGCCACCCATCCCCTTGAGGACGGCGTTACATACACAGGCCGCCTGGACTTTACTAGGCTCCGGCGACTTCACCTGAACGACCGACCCAATCCATTGATTACATTCGGCGCATGGCTACTATAGGCAGCGGATTTCGGAATTTGGATCGAGGCTATGACGCGTTTCCCCACACTTAGGCTGTTGCTTGCCGTCCTCGCTGTCGTCGCGCTCGCCGGCTGCGCGGGCGGGAAGTCGCCAAGTTCGGCGCCGTCCTCAGGCTACAAGGTCGGCAAGCCCTATCAGATCGCCGGCGTCTGGTACTACCCGCATGTCGATTACGAGTATGACGAGACCGGCATTGCCTCCTGGTACGGCCCCGGCTTTCACGGGAAGAAGACGGCCAGCGGCGAGACCTACGACCAGAATGGATTGACCGCCGCGCATCGGACACTGCCGCTGCCCAGCCTTGTGCGGGTGACGAACCTCGTCAACGGGCGCCAGTTACCCTTAGGGTTAATGACCGGGGACCCTTCGCCCATGGGCGGATACTGGATGTTTCCAAGCGGGGAGCTCAGCTCCTGGACTTCGAGAGAACCGGCACCGCCAAGGTACGCGTGGAGATCCTGGCCGAGGAAAGCAGACAACTCGCCTATCAGGCCGGCGCCTACAATGTCGCGCCGGAAGTTTCCAGCGGGACAGGCGGCTCGACGGTGTCCGGCCAGGGTAGTCCCCAGGTCGCGGCAGCACCTGTCGGCGATTTGGCGCAGGAACCGCTCCCGCCGCCGCCCGGTGGCCAGGCAGCAGCGCCGAAAGTCAATCAACCGGTAACCAAGCCGGTTCATTCGGCGACTTCCATTGAAGACAAAGTGCTCGCGGCGGCGCCGGCCCCTGACGGCAAGGTCAGCAAGGTGCCTGTCAAGGCGGCGAACATGTATGTTCAGGCCGGCGCCTTCACCAGTCAGAGCAATGCCAACCGCCTTGCCAGCCGATTGGCCAAGTTCGGCCAGGCCCGGATCGTGCCGGTGGTCGTGGACAGGCAAAAATTCTACCGGGTCCGGGTCGGTCCGATCGCCTCGGTGGCAGATGCCGATCGAATCCTGGATCAGGTCGTCGGCGCCGGCAATCCGCAGGCGAAGATCGTCGTCGAGTAGACGGAAAGCCACTTCGTCGTTAACACAATTTCGACCAAATTTGCTTCTATTGGCCCTGTGGCTGCGTGCAAGATTTCCGGCCGGGCAAAGCAGGCCGGACCATACTGACTCAGAGGGATAAGATGCTGTCAGGCTTATTGAAACGCGATGTACTTGGCGCCATTGCGGCGCTCATGACGATGTTCGCCGCTGGCACGGCGGCAGCTGTCGATACGCTCGCCAAGCAGGCGATCATCGCCGACTACCAGACCGGCACCGTGCTGTTCGAAAAGAACGCCGATGAGTTCGATCCATCCGGCTTCCATGAGCAAGCTCATGACACTGGATATTCTGTTCGAACGGTTGAAGAAGGGGCAGATCACCCTGAACGACACGTTTCCAGTCTCCGAACGGGCCTGGGCGCATAACGAAGGCTCAACCATGTTCGTCGGCATAAACTCCCAGGTCCGCGTCGAAGACCTGATCCGCGGCATCGTGGTGCAGTCGGGCAACGATGCCTGCATCGTCGTGGCGGAAGGACTCTCCGGAACCGAGGAGGCCTTCGTCGAGGAGATGAACAAGCGGGCTGTCGAATTAGGCCTGGAAAACAGTCACTTCCGGAACTCTCATGGCCTCGAGGATCCCAATCACAAGATGACGGCACGGGATCTGCTCAAGCTCGCCGAGCATATTTACCGCGAATACCCGGATTATTATCACTATTTCGCCGAGCGCGAGTTCGTCTTCAACGGCATCAAGCAGGAGAACCGCAATCTCCTGGTCTACAAGAACATCGGCGTGGACGGGCTGAAGACCGGGCATCTCAGCGTTTCGGGATTTGGCGTCGTCATCTCCGCGCAGCGCGACGGACGCCGGGTCTTCATTGTCCTGCACGGCATGAACAGCATGAAGGAGCGCTCCGACGAGTTCACGAACATGGTCGAGTGGGCCTTCCGCGAGTTCAACAACTACACCCTGGCCAAGCCGGGACAGGTGCTGGATGAAGCGCCGGTCTGGTACGGGAGCGAGGCGACCGTACCGCTCACGGTGGCCAACGATCTCGTTGCGACCTTACCGCGAAACGGAAGGGACCAGGCGCAAGTTAAGGTTACCTTCGACGGCCCGATCCCGGCGCCGATCGCCCAGGGACAGGAAGTTGGCAAGATCGTCATCGAGGCCCCCGGGTACGGCAAGACCGAGGTCCCCCTGGTGGCGGCTGCGGCCGTGGAACGCCAGGGATTTGTCGGCCGCGCTTTCAGCAATCTGGAGTACTTCCTGTTTGGCATGTAGACAGGGAGCGGCATCTTGATTGCCAGAGTGACATCGCATGGTCTCGAACGCCGGCGGGCGCGGTCGGTTCATCACTTTTGAAGGCGGGGAGGGCGGCGGCAAGTCGACCCAGAGCAAACTCCTGCTGCCTTGGTTAAGCGAGCGTGGCGTTCATGCCGTGGCGACACGGGAGCCGGGAGGCTCACCGGGCGCCGAGCGGATCCGAGAGCTGCTGGTCACCGGTGATGCGAGCCGTTGGACTCCCATGACGGAAGTTCTGCTCCACTATGCCGCCCGCCAGGAACATATCCACCGTGTCATCAAACCCGCGTTGACGGCGGGGCGATGGGTGATCTGCGATCGGTTCTTTGATTTAACCACGGCCTATCAGGGCTATGGCCACGGCGTTGCCTTGGATTTTATCGAAACGCTTCGCAATCGGATCGTGGGCGCTGAACATCGGCCCGATCTTACGCTGATACTTGATCTTCCGGCCGACGAAGGCATTCGCCGCAGCCAGAGCCGGGCAAACACGGAACGCCGCTACGAGTTGATGCCGATCGAATTTCACCAGCAGCTTCGCCAAGGGTTCCAGGCGATCGCAGGGCAGGAACCGGAGCGCTGCCGGATCATCGACGCCCTGCAGGGCATCGATAAGGTGCAGAATCAGATACGCACTGTTATCTCCGAGCGCTTCGACCTGGGGGCTTAACCATGGCAGCAGACGAGCCGGAAATCCTCGAGCCGCGCCGTAACGGCCACTTCCGTGGGCATGAACATGCGGAGGCGGCGATCCTGCGCACCTGGTCTTCGAGCCGCATCCCCCACGCATGGTTAATCACCGGACCGCGCGGCATCGGCAAGGCGACGCTGGCCTATCGGGTTGCGCGGCTGGCGTTGAGCGGGCAGGGCGGCGATGACGGTCTGTTTGGCGCCACAGTACCGTCCCTCCAGGTCGAGCCGGCTTCGCCGGTGTTCCGCCAGGTCGCATCCGGCGCTCATCCGGATCTGATGGTCGTGGAACGTGGTTACGACGAGAAGAAGGATCGCCTGCGGACGGAGATCGTGGTCGACGACATCCGCCGCGCGGTCGATTTCATGCATCTGAAGTCGGCGATGGGCGGCTGGCGGGTTGTCATCGTCGATTGCGCCGACGACATGAACCGGAACAGTGCCAACGCACTCCTCAAGATTTTGGAAGAGCCGCCGCAGCGGACGCTACTTCTGCTTGTCAGTCACGCTCCGGGCGGTTTGCTGCCAACGATCCGCTCAAGGTGCCGGCGGCTGGAGCTGGCGCCGCTGCCGGAGGCCATCGTCAGCGAGCTTATTTACCACTACGAGCCAGGTCTCGATCCCGGGGAAGTGCGCCAGCTGACGGAAATCGCCGGCGGCTCCATCGGCCGCGCGCTTTCGGTCGCCGGCACTGGCGGCCTTGAGATCTATGCCGAGCTGAACCGGCAGCTTTCGGCAATGCCCAACCTGCAGATGGGCGAAATCCATGCATTTGCCGAAAAGGTGGGGAAACCCGGC
Source organism: uncultured Alphaproteobacteria bacterium (assembly GCA_963851215.1). Classification (GTDB taxonomy): domain Bacteria; phylum Pseudomonadota; class Alphaproteobacteria; order Dongiales; family Dongiaceae; genus DATKFM01. The sequence continues at coordinate 479,268 of CAWKOG010000008.1, read as the reverse complement.
GGCGAGAGTCCTTTCGAAATGGCATCGGAACTGCTGCTGATCTGGCTCGGCCGGGTCGTCAGGCAAAGGGCGACCGGGGCAGGGCGCCCGCCTTCGACGGCTGCGGCGGCCCGGGGGAGTCTCTGAACAATGGCTGGCCCTGTGGGAAAAGACCGATGGCCTGTTCAAGCGGACCGACGCCATCAACTTGGACCGCAAACAGGTTTGGATCGGCGCCATGGTCGACATCGCCCAGTTGACAGCGGCGCGGTAACCTCAAGACATCGTTTACCGGAGTCAGTGCGGGTCAGCGCCCGATGACGCTTCGGTGCGCGGGAGAAGACTGGCGTGCGCGACACCTATTACATAACGACGCCCATCTACTACGTGAATGATGCGCCCCACATCGGGCATGCCTATACGACATTGGCGTGCGATGTGATCGCCCGATTCATGCGTCTTGACGGCAAGCAGGTGAAGTTCCTCACGGGCACCGACGAGCATGGCCAGAAGGTCGAGAAATCCGCCCAGGCCGCCGGGCTCGAGCCGAAGGCTTTCACCGACAAAGTTTCGCAAAATTTTCGCGATCTGGCGAAGGCGATGAACTTCAGCAATGACGACTTCATCCGCACGACGGAGGACCGCCATTTGAAATCCTGCCAGGCGCTTTGGCGCCGGCTCATCGCCAACGACCAGATCTATCTCGGCAAGTATGCCGGCTGGTATGCCGTCCGCGACGAAGCCTTCTATGGCGAGGATGAATTGCGCGACGAAGGCGGCAAGAAGATCGCGCCGTCGGGCGCCGAATGCGAATGGGTGGAGGAGCCGAGCTACTTCTTCCGTCTCTCCGCCTGGCAAAACCCATTGCTTGAATTTTATGAAAAGAATCCGGATTTCGTGGCGCCGACGTCACGCCGGAACGAGGTCATCAGCTTCGTCAAGAGTGGGCTGACAGATCTGTCGGTGTCGCGGACGACCTTTAACTGGGGCGTCCCGGTTCCCGACGATCCCAAGCACATCATGTATGTCTGGCTGGACGCCTTAACCAACTACATCACCGCGGCTGGATATCCAGATGTGGAGAGCGCTGACTACAAGGCGTTTTGGCCGGCCAATCTGCACATGGTCGGGAAGGATATTCTGCGCTTTCACGCCATCTACTGGCCGGCCTTTTTGATGGGCGCCAAACTGGCGCCACCGCAGCGCGTATTCGCCCATGGCTGGTGGACCAACGAGGGCCAGAAGATCTCGAAGTCGCTCGGCAATGTCATCGATCCCCACGAATTGGTTAAGCAATTCGGGCTGGACCAAGTGCGCTATTTCCTGTTGCGGGAGGTGCCATTCGGGAACGACGGCGACTTTTCCCGGCAAGCCATGATCAACCGGATGAACAACGACCTGGCGGACAAGTTCGGCAATCTGGCCCAGCGCATCCTGAAGATGATCCAGAAGAATTGTGACGCCAAGTTGCCGGCGCCATCGGAGAAGCTTGCTGCCGAGGATGTCGCGTTGCTGGACGCAGCCGGGAAGCTGCTGGACGTTGTTCGAACCGAGATTAACCAACAGTCCTTCCACAAGGCACTGGATGCTATCTGGCTGGTCATCGCGGATGGCAACAAGTACGTCGACTCCCAGGCGCCCTGGACTCTGCGGAAGAACGGCGACTTGGCGCGGATGAACACCGTGCTCTATGTGGTGGCCGAACTGGTGCGCCAGCTGGCGATCCTGTGTCAGCCTTTCATGCCCGAGTCCTGCGGCCGCATGCTGGATCAGCTCGCGGTGCCGCCGGCGGAACGAGCATTCAGCGCCTTAACCAAGGCGCATGCGCTGAAGCCAGGCACGGCATTGCCGGATCCGGCCGGCATTTTCCCGAAGTTTGTCGAAGCAGGGAGCCCGGCCTAGGGCCGGGCAGGGCGCATGCTGGTCGACAGCCATTGCCATCTGGACTTCAAGGACTTCGACGGCGAGCTCGACGCCATCATGGCGCGGGCCGCCGCGCGCGGCGTTCACACCATGGTAACCATAGGCACCAAACTGCGGGAGTTCGACCGGGTGCGGGCGATCGCCGAGCAGTATGATCATGTCTACTGCACCGTCGGCGTCCATCCCCATGAGGCCGAAGCGGAGGATGCCGCCAGCATCGACCGACTTGTAGAACTGGCCCAGCATCCGAAAGTGGTGGGCATCGGCGAAACCGGGCTGGATTTCTATTACGACCACAGTCCCCGCGACCGCCAGGCCAAGGTCTTCGCCATGCATATCGAGGCATCGCGCCAAACCAGGTTGCCGCTGATCATCCATTGCCGGGATGCAGACGTGGAGATGGCCGCGACTTTGCGGGCAGCGAACGGGAAGGGGCCAGTCCCCGGCCTGATCCATTGCTTCAGCTCCACGGAGACCCTATCGGAGGCGGCGCTGGAGATCGGCTTTTCGATTTCGCTGTCAGGCATCGTCACCTTCAAGAATGCCGTGGAACTGCGCAAAATTGCAGAGAATATCCCGATCGAGCGGATGCTCGTGGAGACCGATTCTCCGTATCTGGCGCCAGTGCCGCACCGGGGCCGGCGGAATGAGCCGTCCTTCGTCGCCGACACCGCCGCTTTCATCGCCCAGCTCCGCGGCATCTCGCTTGAGGAACTGGCTGAGAAAACAACCGACAATTTCTTCAAATTGTTTGCAAAGACGGTCCGGCCTGCGGCTCCGGCTGGAACCTGACCATGCGGGTGACGGTTCTTGGCTGCGGCGGTTCAGGCGGCGTGCCGCTGGCCAACGGAAATTGGGGAAGCTGCAATCCGGATAATCCGAAGAACCGCCGGCGCCGGGTATCGGTGCTGGTCCAGGACCGGGGCGCCACCATCCTGATCGACACATCGCCGGATCTCCGACTCCAGCTTCTGGACGCCAAGGTCAGCAAGATCGACGCGGTGCTCTATACCCACGACCATGCCGACCATTGCCATGGCATCGATGAGCTCCGGGCGCTGAGCTACGACAAGAACAGCCAGCCGATCGACGCCTTCGGCACGGCGGCCACCATGGCGGCATTGCGCCAGCGGTTTGCCTACATTTTCAGTCAGGTTGAAGGCAGCGTCAGCGGCCTATACCGGCCGGTGCTCCGCGCCCATGAGATCGACGATGCGTTTGAGGCGGCCGGATGTCCGGTCATCCCGTTCGATCAGGACCACGGATTTGGTGCGATCAGCACGGGATACCGCATCGGCAACTTCGCGTACTCCACGGACCTGGTGGAGCTACCGGCTGCCGCCAAGGCGGCGTTGGGCAGTCTGGACCTCTGGGTGGTGGATTGCCTCAGATTTGAGCCGCATCCCACCCATACCCATTTCGAACGGACGCTGGGATGGATCGCCGAGCTGAAGCCGAAGCGGGCGATCCTCACGCATTTGAACCACACGGTGGACTATGACGAGCTGGCGCGGCGATGCCCGCCGGGTGTCGAGCCGGGGTACGATGGATTGACGGCGGAGCTGCCGTGAGGCGAACGCTGCACGGCTATATATAAGGACTCGGATTTCTATACATCTGATTGATATGGATAATATATTATTAATTTCCCATAATATACATTATGCGATAATCGGGCGGGATATAGGGTGGGTTTCAATCCATTGGCGCGTTCGCTAACGTCCCGCCTCCCTACACACCCCGAATCAATTCGCAGGCGGCTGCCATGAACAACGAAGGCTTGGAATCCGCGATCAACAGGCTGGTGGCGGTCATGGCCCAACTCCGCAATCCCAAGGGCGGATGCCCCTGGGACCTGGAGCAGAACTTCGCCACCATCGCCCCCTACACGATCGAGGAAGCCTATGAGGTGGCCGACGCCATCGAACGCCAGGATATGCCAGCGCTCCGGGACGAGCTTGGCGACCTGCTGCTCCAAGTGGTGTTCCATGCCCGGATGGCCCAGGAGGCCGGTCAGTTCGATTTGAGCCAGGTGGCCGATGGGATTTCCGAGAAGATGGTCCGACGCCATCCCCATGTCTTCGGCAATACAGTGGTGGAGACTTCCGAGGCTCAGACCCGTGCTTGGGAGGATCACAAGGAGACCGAGCGGCAGGCCCAGGCCAAGGCCGCCGGCAAACCGCCCAGCGCCCTGGACGGCGTCGCCGTTGGGCTGCCCGCCCTGCTCCGCGCCCTGAAGCTCCAGCGCCGTGCCGCCCGCGTCGGCTTCGACTGGCCGGACGCCCGTGATGTGCTCGAAAAAATGCAGGAGGAGCTGGACGAAATCCGCGCCGAGCTGGACAGCGGCGGCAAGCCGGAGCGGGTGCTGGATGAGGTCGGCGATCTGCTGTTCGTCTGCGCCAACCTGGCGCGCCATCTCGACGTGGACCCGGAGGCGGCCCTGCGCCACGCCAACGGCAAGTTCGAGCGCCGCTTCCGCCATATCGAGCAGCGGCTGGCCGGCCAGGGCCGGTCCCTGGCCGACTCCGACCTGGATGAGATGGAGAGCCTCTGGCAGGAGGCCAAGAAAACTGAGGGTGGCGCCAGGTAAAGGCGCGCCCTCACCCTCAATCGTTGGCCAGAAGATGGATCAGGCTGGAGGTATCCCAGCGTTTGCCGCCACGGGCCTGGACCTGGGCGTAGAACTGATCCACCAGGGCCGTCACTGGCAGGCGCGCGCCGTTCCGCTTCGCCTCCGCAAGGCAGATCGCCCAGGTCCTTCCGCATCCAGTCCACGGCAAAGCCGAAGTTGAACTTGCCCTCGAACATGGTGCTGGCGCGGTTCTCCATCTGCCAGGACTGGGCCGCGCCCTTGGAGATCACGTCGATCAGCGTCTTGCCGTCCAGGCCTGCCTTGGTGGCGAAGTTGATGCCCTCGGCGAGGCCTTGGACCAGGCCGGCGATGCAGATCTGGTTGACCATCTTGGCGAGTTGGCCCGAGCCGGTCGGCCCCATCAGGGCGCAGGCCCGGGCGTAGCTGTCGATCACCGGCTTAGCGCGGGCGAAGTTATCGGGCTCGCCGCCCACCATGACCGTCAGCTTGCCGTTTTCGGCGCCGGCTTGGCCGCCGGAGACGGGCGCATCCAGGAAGCCGATCCCCGGCCCCTTGGCCATGGCGGAAATCTCCCGCGCAACTTCGGCTGATGCCGTCGTATGGTCGACCAGGATGGCGCCACGGCTCATGCCGGCGAGCGCGCCCTTCTCGCCGAAGACGACCGAGCGCAGGTCGTCGTCATTGCCGACACAGACAAAGACGATCGAGGCGCCCTTGGCTGCATCGGCCGGTTGCGGGCTGCTCTTGCCGCCATGCTTGGCTGTCCAGGCCTCGGCCCGGCTTGCCGTCCGGTTATAGACGGTGACCTGATGTCCCGCGGCGGCGAGATGGCCCGCCATCGGGAAGCCCATCACGCCCAGGCCGATGAAGGCGACGTTCTGCTTTTCGCTCATGAATGCGTCCTTTCGATTGATGGCGCGATGCTAGCGGCCGCGGTGGCACCGGACAATCCGCAGGCGCCGCTAACGGTCATCGGCTAGTAAGGTGGCATGCAGCTTGTGCCAGGCGTCTTGATCCGGCGCGACCAGCAAACCCGGGCGCGAAATGTCGGCCGGCACATAGGCATCGCCGCGGTCGATATATCCGGCATGGCCGCCGGCTTCCCGATGCAGCAGCACGCCTGGCGCATGGTCCCAGGGCATCAGCTTTGTAAACACCGAAAAATTCAGGTCGCCGGTCAGCAGGCGCCAATATTCGATGGCGGCGCTATGGCTGCTGCGGACCGCCTGCACGCGGCCGCGCCGTTGCTGGAGGCGCTTGTTGTAGAGCTTGTCGCCATAAGTGCCGGCCAGCAGGGTCCCCGTCATCTGCGCCGCGATATCCGGCGGTTCCGAAAGATGAACGCGGTCGCCGTCGATCCAGGCGCCGCCGCCGGCCTCGGCAACAGCGGTTGCGCCGGTCACCGGCCGGTGGATCCAGCTTGCGACCAGCTCGCCCTTCCGCGCCAGGCAGACCATGACCGCGAACTCATTGCGGCCTTCGATGAAGTTGGTGGTGCCGTCGATGGGATCGATGATCCAGACATGCTGTTCGCCCAGCAGGCGGTCGAGCAGCGCCGCGTCGGCGGCCACGGCCTCCTCACCCACGACGGTGGATCCCGGCATCAGTTCGTGCAGCGCCGCGGTCAGCCGTTCCTCCGCCGCCCGGTCGGCAATGGTGACGAGATCGCCCGCCGCCTTCTCGATCACATGGCCGGGCTCCAGCTTACGGAACCGCGGCATCACCTCCGTGGCGGCGACGTCGGCGATCAGCCGGGAAACCTGATCCAGACTTGGCCTCATGACGGCGCGATCGTCAGGCCTGGGGCGCTTGCGACTTCCGCCGCTGCATCTGCTCGAACCGGCTGAGATCCGCCGGCGAGAGCCGTACCGAGAGGTAGGAGAAATCGTCATCGTCACGGCGGCTGATCACTTCGCCATGATCATACAGCCAGGCCATCGTACTGCCGTCGCCATGGGCCAATTGCACGTCGACCATGGTCTGCTGGCGGCCGATCACCTCATCGATGAGTAAAAGCAGGCGTTCGCAGCCCTCCCCGGTCAGCGCCGAAATCGGCACCAGCAACGGGTCGCGCGCCGCCTGCTCGGCAATCTGCTGCCGCGCCTCCGGCGACATCTGATCGAGTTTGTTAAGAACTTGAATCATTCCGCGATCCACCTGTTCGCCGATGCCGAGATCGCGCAAGACGACCTCCACATCCTGCTGCTGCAGGACAGTGTCGGGATGAGAGACATCACGGACATGCAGGATGATGTCCGCCTCCATGACCTCTTCCAGCGTGGCGCGGAAGGCGGCGACCAGGTCGGTCGGCAGTTCTGAGATGAAGCCGACGGTGTCGGACAGGATGATGTCCCGCCCCGACGGCAGCTTCACCGCCCGCATGGTCGGATCCAGCGTGGCGAACAGCACATCCTTGGCCAGCACGTCGGCCCGGGTCAGCCGGTTGAACAGCGTCGACTTGCCGGCGTTGGTGTAGCCGACCAGGGCGACCACGGGGTAGGGCACCCGCTGCCGCGCCTTGCGATGCAGGCCACGGGTGCGGCGCACATCCTCGAGATCGCGCTTGATGCGGATGATGCGCTCGCCGATCAACCGCCGGTCGATTTCCAACTGCGATTCGCCGGGACCGCCGATGAAGCCGAAGCCGCCGCGCTGCCGCTCCAGGTGGGTCCAGGACCGCACCAGCCGGCTGCGCTGATAGGTTAAGGCGGCCAGCTCGACTTGAAGCTGGCCTTCCCGAGTCCGCGCCCGCTCGCCGAAGATCTCCAGGATCAGGCCGGTGCGGTCGATGACCTTGCACTTCCACTCCTGCTCGAGATTGCGCTGCTGGACCGGGCTGACGGCCGCATCGACCACCACCAGCTCGACGTGATTCTCAGCGATCAGATCGCGATAGGTCTCGACCGCGCCGCCGCCGATCAAGGTGGCGGGACGATAGCGGCTTACCTTCACCACGGCGGCATGCACCACATCCAGGCTGATAGCGGCAGCGAGTTCCCACCGCTTCCGCCAGCCTGGCTTCGGGCGAGCGCCCCTTCCCCGCGTCCTGACGCAGGACCGGGCTTAGGATCAGGGCGCGACCGGAGGTCGTGGATTTGCCGTTACGTGCGACGCTGTGACCGTTGGGCGGAGACGCCGTCAACTCATGCCTCTTCGCCCTCTTTCGCCCCCTCGAAGAGCTGGATCGGACCGGCCGGCATGACCGTGGAGATGGCATGCTTGTAGACCAGCTGCGAGTGAGCGTCACGGCGCAGCAGCACCGAGAAGTTGTCGAACCACGTGACAATTCCCTGCAGTTTTACGCCGTTCACCAGGAAGATCGTCACGGGGGTCTTGTTCTTGCGGATGCTGTTCAGGAAAATGTCCTGAACATTCTGAGACTTTTCTCCAGCCATCGGCTCCCCTCTTTGTTCAATGTTATCGGGGCCTGGTTTCTTATAGGGCCTCCCCTGGCGGAAGCCGTCAACCTACCCTTCCCAAGTACCGTTTACACAACAACAATTCACCCGGAAAGGCAAACCGTCGTCAAGAGGCGGGCGAAGCCCGCGCAATCGGGGACGTGATGCGCCGGGTCGGCTGCGGCGATCTCCGCCGAAGGTGCCTCAAGATTGAGCAGTACGCCCGTGCAGCCGCTGTTGCGGGCGCAGAGCATGTCGATATCGGTGTCGCCGATGAACCAGACATCCGGCCCGGGGCTGACGCCGCTGTCGCCCAACGCGAGGTGCACGGGGTCCGGCGCGGGCTTGTCCCTAAGGGCATCGGTGGCGCCGACGATGCGGGAGAAGCGCGGCGTCCAGCCCAGATGCTCCACCTCCTGCCGCAGGTTAGGTCCGGTCTTGTTGCTGACGATACCGAGATAGAGGCCGATCTCCTGCGCGGCATCGAGCATGGCAGCGGCGGACGGCATCTCCGCCAGATGCTGCAGATGAATACGCTCATAGGTGTCCAGGTATGTCTGCAGAGCGAGGTCTGACTGTCCGGCGAATAGGCGGGGAAAGGCATCGCGCAATGACGTTTTGACCCGCGCCTTGCACTGTTCGACCGTCCAGGTTTCCTGCCTGAAATGGCCCAGCGTGACGTTCATGGCGGCATGGATCGCCGTCCAGTTGTCCACCAGCGTGCTGTCCCAGTCGAACAGCAAGGCCCGGGGCCGCGGCAGCTTGCCTTGCGAACCGCTCTTATTTGCTGACATGGGCGAGCATGACCTCCCGCAGCTTGCAGGTCATCGGGCCGGGCTTGCCGTCGCCGATTCGCGTGTCGTCGATCTGCGTCACGGGCAATACCAACGACGTGCTGCTGGTGAGGAAAGCCTCGGCGGCGGCCTTCGCCTCGGCCAGGGTAAAAGGCCGCTCCTCCAGTTTGTAGTTGTCCGCGGCGATGAGCTTGAACAGGGAAGCGCGGGTGATGCCGGCCAGAATCGCGGCGCTGAGCTGCCGGGTGATCACGCGCTTGTCCGCCGTGACGATCCAGGAATTGGTCGAGGTGCCTTCGGTGACATTGCCGTCGAGGTCCACCATCCAGGCTTCGAAGGCGCCCTGCTCCGCCGCCTGTTGCTTGCCAAGCACGTTGGGCAGCAGAGACACCGACTTGATATCGCAGCGCCCCCAGCGAATGTCGGGGATGGTGATGACCCGCGCACCCTCTTTGATCATCCGTGCCGCGGGACCCCCATAGTTTTTTGTGGTCACCACCAGCGCCGATTTCGCTGCGCCGGGGAACTTGTGGTCACGCGGGGCAACGCCGCGGGTGACCTGCATGTAGAGGATGCCCCGCCGCAGATCGTTCCGCCGCAGCAACTCGCGACAGATAAATCGCAAAGCGGCGCGCGAACGTGGCGGGGCAATCTTGAGTTCGCCCAGCGAATAGTCGAGGCGATCCAGATGCGGTTCCTCGTCCACGAGACGGCCGTTGAATACCGGCACCACCTCGTAGACGCCATCGGCGAACTGATAGCCGCGATCCTCGATATGGACACTGGCTTCGCGATGGGCGACGTAGCGTCCATTGACATAAGCGATACGCGGCATGGGAACTACACCTTGGAACTAAGCTGGTCGAAGGCGGTCATCGGCAGGCTTGCAGGGAAATGCGGCTATTCTTCATTCGCGGCGGCCCGGTCGTTGGGTGTCAGGCCCAAGGACCGGAGCTTCCGATATAGCGCCGACCGCTCCATGCCGATGAAAGCGGCGGTCTTCGCCACATTGCCGTCAAAGCGCGTGACCTGCGCCTCGAGATACTGCCGCTCGAACAGCTCGCGCGCCTCGCGCAAGGGTACTGCCATGATCTCGCCATCGAGTCGGTTCGGCTTGCTGTTGTCGGACATGGCGCCGATCACGCCCATGATCGCATCGGCATGGATCGATTCGCTGGGCTCGCCCGGCGCCATGATCAGCATGCGCTCGATGACATTGCGCAGATCGCGCACATTGCCCGGCCAGTCGTGCGACATGAGAACTGCCATGGCATCCTCGCCGACCATGCGGGGATGCAGGCCCTGCGTCTCGGACAAACGGGATACGAAATAACCGGCCAGGATCGGGATATCCTCCCGGCGCTGGCGCAGTGACGGCACGGGGATGGGCACTACATTCAGCCGGTAATAGAGATCCTGGCGGAAATGCCCCTCGTTCATCTCCCGCTGCAGATCCCTGTTGGTCGAGGCGATGACGCGGACATCGACGGAAACCCTGTCCTTGCCGCTGACGCGCTGAAAGGTCTGGTCCTGCAGGATGCGCACGATCTTGCCCTGGGTTTCCAGCGGCATGTCGGCGACCTCGTCCAGCAGCAGCGTTCCGCCATGGGCCTGCTCGAAGGTACCGATCTTTGCGGGGCCGTCCGAACCAGCTTCGCTGCCGAACAGCTCCATCTCGAACCGTTCGGGACGCAAGGCGGCACAGTTCAGGACGACGAAAGGCCCATCGGCGCGCTTGGAGCGCTGGTGGATCATGCGGGCGACGACTTCCTTGCCGACACCCGCCGGACCGGTAATGAGGACGCGGCTGTTGGTCGGCGACACACGCTCGATGAACTGCCGGACCGCGTTGATGCCTGTGGATTGGCCAAGGAGATCGCCCTCGGCTCCCAGTTTGCTGCGCAGTTCCACGACCTCGCGCCGCAGCCGGGCGTCTTCCAGCGCCTTGGCGATGCGGACCAGCAAATGCTCGGACTTGAACGGCTTGTCGATGAAATCGACGGCGCCCAGCCGCATGGCTTCGACCGTGGTTTCCGTGCTGCCATGGCCGCTGATCATCAGCACCGGCAAAACCGGATACTCCTTCTTGATGACCTCAAGGATCTGCAGGCCGTCGAGTGCGCTGCCCTGCAGCCAGATGTCCAGGATCACCAGGTTCGGCTGCCGGTGCCGGATAGCGGCGAGAGCCTCGTCGCTGTTGCCCGCGTCGCGCGTCGCATAGCCCTCATCGGTCAGCAAGCCACCGATGAGCATGCGGATGTCGGCTTCGTCATCGACGATAAGGATATCAGCCGCCATGCGCCGCCCTGACCGCTTCGTTTTCCGTGTCGATTCCGGTGCCGCCGTGTCGTTTTGCTTGCGGAAGATCATACGGATGGTGGCGCCGCCGCCATCCCGATCGCCAAGCGCCAGCAAGCCGCCGTGATCCTCCATGATCTTCTTGACGATGGCGAGACCCAGGCCGGTGCCCCGCGCCCGCGTGGTGACATAGGGCTCGGTCAAGCGTTCCCGGCCTTGCACCGGCAGACCGCGGCCATTGTCGCTGATGATGATCGACAGATCTTCGGGGCTCTCTGAAATCGCGATCTGGATCTTCCCGGGCTCATTGCCGCCATCGGTGCCCGATAGCCGGCCCTCGATGGACTCGCCGGCGTTCTTGAGCAGGTTGGTCAGCGCCTGTCCGATCTGGCGGCCATCGCAATTGAGCGGCACCGGATGATCCGGGAAATCCGCGGCGAACTCGATATGCGGATTGCCGGCGCGCTGCAGGAAAATTGCATGGCGGCAAAGCTCGATGGCGTCGTTGGGCTCCATGACCGGCGCCGGCATGCGGGCAAAGGCCGAAAATTCGTCGACCATGCGGCCGATATCGGCAACCTGGCGGACGATGGTATCGGTGCAGGCCGCGAAGGTCTCGGGATCGCTGGTAATCTCTGACAGGTATTTGCGCTTGAGCCGTTCGGCCGAGAGCTGGATCGGCGTCAGCGGATTCTTGATTTCGTGGGCGATGCGGCGGGCGACATCAGCCCAGGCCGCCTTGCGCTGCGCCGACATCAGCTCGGTGACGTCGTCAAAGGTGACGACGAAGCCGATCAGGCGCGTGGCGATGAACTCGGCGACGATACGCACCAGCAGCGTGCGGGTCTCGGCCCCGCGTTCGAGATTGATTTGCGATTCGGCGATCCAGGACGGCCGCTGCCGGGCGGATTCCACCAGCGGCGCCATCTCCGGGATGATCTCGGCGATGGGCTGGCCGATGCGCGTGGACAGGTCGACCGCCAGCAGGTCGGAAGCCGAGCGGTTCGGCAGGTTGATCCGCGCCTGCTCGTCCAGGCCGATCACGCCGGCGGACACCCCGGCCAGCACGCCTTCGGTGAAGCGTCGCCGTTCCTCGAGCTGCCGGTTGGCATTCACCAGCTCTTCGCGCTGGGAGCTGATCTGTTCGATCATGCGGTTGAAGGCGCGGCTGAGGGCGCCCATCTCGTCGCCCGGCTCGCCTTCGGGCACGCGCGTATCCAGCTTGCCGGCGCCGATCACATCTGCCGCGGCGACCACCGTGCTGACGGGCCGGAACAGGCGCGCGGCGAAGGCCAGCGCCGCCCAGATGGCGACGAACAGCAGGAGCAGCGCCATGGCGATGACGACGAACGCAAAGCGCGCCTGAACTGTGAGCCGCTCCACTTTCAGCCGGTCATAGTCGTGAGTTGCCTTGGCCAGCGTCTCCAGATGTTTCACCACGGCCGGCGAAATCGGCCGGCCGGTCAGCAGATATCTGCTGCCGGTGGCGTCCAGGCCGACCAGCGCGCGCAAGCGGTCCTTACCCGCAGTCGGAAAGACAAGCACCTGTCCAGCATTGGCCCTGGCAATCGCATCGGCGGGAAGCGCCAGTTCGAACTGGACGGCCATGCTCATTTCAGCGCTCGCGAGCACGCTGTTGTTGGCGTCGATTATGACCGCTTCATCGATCGGCCCGCCCTGGGTCCAGCGCGTCAGCACCGGTTCCAAGGCACTGCGATTGAACTCGCCGGTGCTGACGCGTTTTCGAAGATCGGTCGCCAGGCCGGCGGTGCTATTGGCGATGATGTTCTGTTGTTCCTTGGCGTAGGTCTTGGCGACGATGTCGGAGCTCTTCACGAATCCGCCGATCTGATCCGAGAAGTACTCGTTGATGGCGAAGATCACGAACAGGACCGAAAACAGCGAGATCACGATGGTCGGCACCATCGCGATGACGCTGAACCAAAGCACCAGGCGCAAATGCAGGCGCGCGCCCAGCAGGCCGCGGCGCCGCTCCAGCCAAAGTGCGACCAGTTGCCAGCTGACCACCGCGCCGAGCAGGAGCAGCAGCACCAGGTTGAGGACCAGCAACAGATTGACGGTCGTCTGGCTGAGGTTGTCGCCGAACTCGCCTGTTAACGCGAGATAGGTGACGAAGCCCGATAGTACGGACGCAGCCAGCAGCGCGATGGCCAGGAGGCGCGTGATCGTCGGCCGGTGGGCGAGTTCGCCCAGCCTGCCGAGAATATCCGCTTTCGATTGGCTGAAGAATGTCATGTTCGATGGGGCCCTACGCTCCGTCGCCGGCCCTGGGTGCTGGCGGCGGACTGCCGGGCCTCTCTGCCTTTATCGCACGCTGCGGATGACCTTGATATCCAACTCGCGGATCTTCTTGCGCAAGGTGTTACGATTCACGCCGAGCAACTCTGCCGCCCGTATCTGATTCCCGCGCGTGGCATCCAGGGTCAGGGCGATCAGCGGCCGCTCGATTTCGCGCAAGACCCTATCATAGAGACCGGGCGGCGGCGAACCCTCACTATGGGCGGCAAAATAGGCCCGAAGATGGCGTTCCGCCGCCTCCCCGAGGGATTCCCGGACGTCCGGGGCACTGCCGCTGTTGTCAACAACACCGGTCGCCTCGCCTAATTCCCGTTCGATGATCTCGGCACCGATGACGTCCTCGCTGTAGAGGACGGCCAGCCGGCGGACCAGGTTCTCCAGCTCCCGGACGTTGCCCGGCCAATGGTAGTCCCGAAGGCGGTCGAAGGCGGTGATATCCAGCGACTTGCCGCCCAAGCCCTCCTGCTCCGCCTGATCGAAGAAATGCCGCACCAGTTCCGGAATATCGTCCGCCCGCTCGCGCAAGGGCGGGAGACGCAGCGGCACGACATTCAGACGGTAGAACAGGTCCTCGCGGAACAGGCCCTGGCGAACGAGCTGGCGCAGGTCGCGGTGGGTCGCGGCGATGATGCGGACATTGGCCCGGATCGGCGTGCGGCCGCCGACGGTCGTGTATTCGCCCTCCTGCAGGACGCGCAGCAGGCGGGTCTGAGCCTCCGTCGGCATGTCCCCGATCTCGTCGAGGAACAGCGAGCCGCCCTCAGCCTGTTCGAAGCGGCCGCTTTTGCGCTGGAGCGCGCCCGTGAAGGCGCCCTTCTCATGGCCGAACAATTCGCTCTCGATGAGGTCGCGCGGAATGGCCGCCATGTTGATGGCGACGAAGGGGCCGGCGCGGCGCGGCCCATACTCGTGCAGCACCCGCGCCACGATCTCCTTGCCAGTGCCGGATTCGCCGGTGATCAGCATGGTCAGGTCCGTGCGCATGACGCGGCCTAGCGCGCGGTACAGATCCTGCATCGCCGCCGAACGGCCGACGATCGGCAGCTGCTCCTCGCGGCTATTGTTGTTGGCGATGGTCTGGTTCGGCGTCGACAGCGCGCGCTGCACCACCTCCACCAGGTGATTGAGATCGAACGGCTTGGGCAAGTACTCGAACGCCCCGCGTTCCGAAGCTTTCAGCGCCGTCAGCAGCGTGTTCTGGGCGCTCATGACGATGATGCGCAGTCCCGGCCGCCGGCGCTGAATGCGCGGGATCAGGTCGAGGCCGCTCTCATCGGGCATGACCACGTCGGTGATCACGAGATCGCCGATCCCTTCGTCGATCCAGCGCCAGATCTGGGCGGCCGTGCCCGCTGTGCGCACTTCGTGGCCGAGCCGGGACAGCGCCTGGGTGAGGACCGTCCGGATCGAGCGGTCGTCGTCGGCAACGAGGATGGTGGCGGGGCCGGCCATGGTCAGTGCGCCTCCGCCGGGGCGACGGGCAGACGCACGTCGAACTGGGTCCGCCGGCCGCTGCTGCGGCACTCGATGATGCCGTCATGGTCGCGGACGATCTTCGCCACCAGCGCCAGCCCCAGGCCCTTCCCTTCCGTCTTGGTGGTGAAGAAGGGCTCGAACAGGCGCGGCAGATGCTCTTCCGGGATGCCCTTGCCGTTGTCCTCGATGCTGATGCAGAGCGGCAGGTCGACGCGGTGGTGGCCGCCCGGCGCCTGGACCCGCACGCCATGCTGAAATGCCGTGCCAAGAATGATCGTTCCCGATTCATTATCAGTGGCTTCCGCCGCGTTCTTCACAAGATTTAGGAAGAGCTGGATCAAGAGATCCCGGTGACCGAGCACCGACGGCAGCGACGGGTCATAACGCTCGACGATGCGGCGGTCGCGGGCGAAGCCAGCCTTGGCCAGCTTGCGAACATGATCCAGCACCTCGTGGATGTTCACCGGCGTGCGGCCGATGGGCCGGTCGTCGGCGAAGATGTCGATGCGGTCCAGGATGCCGACCACGCGGTCCGTCTCGTCGCGGATCAGGCGGGCCAGTTCACGATCCGACGGCGGCAGGCTGCCTTCCAACAGTTGGGCGGCGCCGCGGATGCCCGACAGCGGGTTGCGAATCTCATGGGCCAGCATGCTGGCCATGGACGTGACGGTGCGGGTCGCGTCGCGCTGGTTGAGATGGCGGTCGATCTTGCTGGCGATGGTGCGCTCGTGGAGATTGACGATGTAGCGGCCCGGCCATTCGCTAACGGGGGCAATGCTGATGCCGACCAGGCGGCGGCCCAAGCGCGGCAGCTCCAGGGCGACTTCATGCTCCGACAGGCTGCTGCCATGCTCGCGCGCCTGTTGCAGCAACAGCACCAGCGGGCTGTCGGCGCCGGCGAGTTCATCCAGCTTGCGGCGCAGGAGCGCATTGGCGCTCAAGCTGAAGAACTGCTCCGCCGCCGGATTAGCGAGCAGGAATGCCAGATCGTCGCCGACGACGAAGACCGGCGTCGGGATGGCATTGAGCAGCGACATGCCATCGGGCCGTTCCGGCACGGCGGTTTCATCCGGGATATGCAGGCGGAGGGAAGTCTGAGTGCGGATCATGCTTCCCTCGTCCGTCAGGCGGCCAGCCGCTCCAGCAGCGGCGTGTAGAAGCGGCGGATGGTCTCGATGACCGTGGCGGGCTCGTCGATGCGGTTCACGGTGGCGCGAAACTCGCCGGAGGCGGGCAGGCCCTTGCTGTACCAGCCCAGATGCTTGCGGGCGATCCGCATGCCTGTGGAGGCGCCATAGTGGCGCAGCATGCTCTCGTAGTGCTCCAGCAGCGTGGCGAGCTGCGCCGACAGCGATGGATCGGGCAACCGTTCGCCGGTCTTCAGGAAATGCATGACTTGCCGCAGGAACCAGGGACGGCCATAGGCGCCGCGGCCGATCATCACGCCGTCGGCGCCGGATTTGCCGAGCGCGTCCTTCACGTCCTCGAGCGTGGTGATGTCGCCGTTCACGACGACCGGCAGCTTCACGCTCTCCTTGACCTCGCGCACGAAGTCCCAGTCCGCCCTGCCCTCGTAGAACTGACAACGGGTGCGGC
The DNA here is from genome assembly GCA_963851215.1 of uncultured Alphaproteobacteria bacterium. Taxonomy (GTDB): domain Bacteria; phylum Pseudomonadota; class Alphaproteobacteria; order Dongiales; family Dongiaceae; genus DATKFM01. Next base: position 462,892 of record CAWKOG010000008.1, on the reverse strand, counting down.
CGTGGATGGTGATCATCCTGATGCCGCTCTCTTCTGCGATGCGGGCCAGGTTCGGCGCATTGCGGTTGGCGTGGTCCCAGCCGGTGCGCATTTTCAGGGTCACCGGCAGCTTCACCGCCTTCGCCGTCGCCTCGAGAATGCGGCCCGCATGGACTTCGTCCCGCATCAGCGACGAACCGGCATGGCCATTGACCACCTTCTTCACCGGGCAGCCGAAATTGATGTCGATGAGCGCCGCGCCACGATCCTCGTTGAGTTGCGCCGCTTCCGCCATCACTTCGGGCTCGCAGCCGGCAAGCTGGACAGCCATGGGAAACTCTTCGGGCGAGTTCTGCGCCATCAGCATGGTCTGGCGGGATTCGCGGATCATCGCCTGGCTGGCGATCATCTCGGACACGACGAGGCCGGCGCCGGACTGCTTCACCAGCCGGCGGAAAGGCATGTCCGTCACGCCCGACATGGGTGCGAGGATGACAGGCGCTTCAAGCTGAACGGGCCCGATCTGAATGCCCATAATTTAGGCAGCCTCGATATTGCTCAGGAATTGGGCGGGATAATGGTTCTGGGATACGGCCCTTGGCAAGGGAAAAGCCAAGCCAGGCAAGCCGTTAACCTATAAGGATATCCTGGACAAACTTGACCCCGGGATAGGCCAAAGTCAGCAAAAGATAGATCAACAGGACGATACGTGCCGCCCGGCGGCCGCGGAGGCCGGTCAGGTTGTGCACGATCAACAGAGCCACGATCACAGCGAATGCTGCAACTGCGAATATCGTCTTGTGGGTGAAGGTGAAGAGCTGACCGGTCTCGCTGTAGAGTGTGCCGACGCCGGTGAGCAACCCGGCGGCGAGGACAATGGCTGATAGCCAGAGCAGCCGGTTCTGCAGCCGCTCGGCATCGGCGATGGCCGGCAAATTCGCCGAGAGCGGACTGGGCTCCCGCCGCTTCAGCGCCCTCTCCTGCTGGAAGATCGCCAGCGCCGCGATGGCGGCGATCGTCGCCAGCCCATAGGTCAGGATGGAAACGAGAATGTGGGCATCCAGCCAGACCGGATTTCCAGCCACTGCTAACTTCGGCATGGGGCCGGAAACTGAACGCCGCCAGCACGGCCAGGCAGAGACAATAGGCCAATATCAACACACTCAGGCCCCGCGCCGCCGGCCAGATCATGGCGCAGAGGATGAACAGCAGGAGCGTCGCCGCGTTGCTCATGGTCAGCGCACCGCCAAGTCCGGCGAACTCATTGCCGACCAGCAGCCGGAATGCCGGCAACGCCACACCGGCGCCCGCGACCAGAAGCAGCGGCCAGAACAGCCCGCCGCTGGCTGATGCAGCGGCGCGACTGGATCAAGGCGGGAATCACCGCGAGAATTGCAACAATGGACGCGAAGGATACCGGCATATTGCGCTGCGGGGATTTCGTGGAAGATCGCAGCCCGCTATCAGCTTTGCCGCTGCTTGGCAACCTGGGCGGTTCTCTATAGCGTCTGCCGCCACGGAGAAATCATGGCTGGAAATGCAGTATTGATCGTCGCCGCCGGCAGCGGCCAAAGGCTCGGCGCCGAGATGCCGAAGCAGTATCTGCCGCTAGCGGGACGCAGCGTTTTGCGCCGGTCGATCGATGCGTTCGCCGGACATTCGCGCATCGACGCTATCCGTGTTGTCATCAGCGCGGATCACGGCGATCTGTACCGGCAATCCACCGAAGGCCTGAATATCCTGCCGCCAGTCAATGGCGGCGCGGCGCGGCAGGAATCCGTACGCAACGGACTCGAGAGCCTTGCCGAATTGAGGCCGGACAAAGTGCTCGATCCATGACGCGGCGCGGCCATTTGTGACTGGAGATGTTATCGATGGCGTACTTGCGGCGCTGGATCACCATCCCGGTGCAATTCCGGCGGTGCCGGTGATCGATACGTTGAAGCGCGGCAACGAGAGCATCATCGTTGGCACGGTGGATCGCGGCGGCCTGTGGCGCGCGCAGACGCCTCAGGGTTTTCACTTCGAGACGATCCTGGAAGCGCATCGAAAACTCAAGGACAAGCAGCTCACGGATGATGCAGCGCTACTCGAAGCACAGGGATTGACCGTCGAGCTGGTGCCGGGCGCAGAGGGAAATTTCAAGATCACCACCATGGAAGATTTCGATCGCGCGAAGCGGCTCCTAGGCTCGAGCCAGGTTTTCTGCACCGGTAACGGATTCGATGTGCACAAATTCACCGCCGGAGATCATGTGACGATCTGCGGTATCCGCGTGGAACATTCACATGCCCTCGAAGGCCATTCGGATGCGGATGTCGGACTGCATGCCATCACCGATGCCATTCTCGGCACGATCGGCGCCGGCGATATCGGCCAGCATTTCCCGCCCACAGATGCGCGCTGGAAGGGCGCTGACTCTGCCGCGTTCCTCAGCCATGCGGCAAGCCTGGTGCGCGACCGCGGCGGCAGCGTCGTTCATGTGGATGTGACGATCATCTGCGAGCGGCCGAAGGTCGGGCCGCATCGTGGCGCCATGGTGCGGCGTGTGGCGGAGATCCTCGGTCTCAATCCGCAGCGGGTGAGCGTGAAGGCGACGACGACTGAGGGGCTGGGCTTTACCGGCCGCCGCGAAGGCATCGCGGCCCAGGCGACCGCGACGGTCGCCCTGCCCGCCTAATCCATGGTCACGCCGGACGAATTGCGGACCCGGGCGGAGGCGCTGCTGAGCCTCTACCGAGAAAAGGGCGCAAAGATTGCTACGGCGGAGTCGTGCACGGGCGGTTTGATCATCGCGATACTGACCGAGATTGCAGGCTCCTCTGACGTCGTGGATCGGGGCTTCGTGACCTATTCGAATGGCGCCAAGACCGACCTCATCGGCGTGCCGGAAGCGCTGCTTGCCGCTCATGGCGCCGTGAGTGCCGAGGTGGCGGAAGCGATGGTCCGGGGCGCCCTAGCCCGCTCCGTGGCCAATGCGGCCGTCGCGGTCACCGGCATCGCCGGGCCGGGCGGTGCGACGGCGACAAAGCCGGTGGGGCTGGTCTATCTGGCGGTGCAGCGCCGTGACCGGAAACCAATCGTTGAGCGGCAGGTCTTTGCTGGCGATCGCGCCGGCGTGCGGCTCACCACAGTCGCCCGGGCCTTCGATCTCCTTGAACAAGCGATCAACGCCTAGACGCATCTTCGGCGTCGATTTCAGCGGTGCCGCCGATACCGCGCGCCGGCTCTGGATCGCCGAGGGACGCATGAAGGCGGGCCGCTTGTCGATCACCGCCTGCGCGCCCATCGGGCAATGGGCTGGTGCAGGCGCGGGCCGAGAAGATTGCCACAAGGCACTCGTGGAACTGATCGCAACCAGTCCCGACGCCATATTCGGCTGTGATTTCCCCTTCAGCCTGCCGGAGTTCCTGATGCAGGGCCGGAGCTGGAGCCAGCTGGCCGAAGCTTTCGCACGGCAATTCTCCATGCCCGAGGATTTCCGCGAGCATTGCCGGAAGCTGGCCGATGGCACCGAACGCCGCCGGGTCTGCGACCGCGAAGCGCGGGTGCCATTCGCGGCCTACAACCTGCGCATCTACCGCCAGACGTTCTATGGCGTCCGTGATGTTCTGGCGGCGGCGGTGGCACGGCAGGCAGCGGCTGTCATTCCGATGCAGGAATATGCGGCCGACAAAGCCTGGATCGTCGAAGCCTGCCCGGCCTCGACGCTGAAATCGCTGGGCGTGTACCGGCCCTACAAGGGCGCAACGAAAGTTCATCGGGCGCAGCGCGGCCGGATACTCGATTGTTTGCATCAGTCAGGCCTGACCACGGCCGTCGATGGCAAGTTGCGCGTTACACTCCTGGCCGATCAGGGCGGCGACGCGCTGGACAGCGTCATTGCGGCCGCCGCGACGGCGCGCGCCTACAAAGACGGCAGACTGACCAAATCCGCCGAGCCGCTCGAACTGATCGAGGGCCGGATCATCTGGTAGCGGCGGCGCCCGCCCCATAGAGCTTGTTGGCGCGGCTCTCGAACGCTGCGACCATGCGGCGCACGGCTTCGTTGAACAGCACGCCGATCAGCTTCTGCAGCACCGCCGAGCGGAACTCGAAATCGACGAAGAAGTCGATGCGGCAGTGGTTGTTGCCGTGGGGCGCGAAATGCCAGTGATTGTTGAGGTGGCGGAACGGGCCGTCGGCATAGGCCACATCGATGCGCTGCCCAGGCCGGTCAAGCTTCACGATGCTGGTGAACCGCTCGCGGAACATCTTGAAGCCGATCACCAGATCGGCGACCACTTCATCGGCTTCGCGCTTGCGGATGCGGGCACCGACGCACCAGGGCAGGAACTCCGGATAGAGTTCGATGTCGGCGACGAGATCGAACATCTGCTCCGGCGTATAGGGCAGCACCCGTTGTTCAGCGTGTGTCGGCATATTCTGGAGCTTAGGGCTGAATTCCCTGAAGCTGTGCCAGCCTGGCGGCGCGCAATTGCCGGAAATCGTCACCGGCATGATAGGACGAGCGCGTCAGGGGCGATGCCGAGACCTGGAGAAAGCCCTTGCCCAGGGCATGGACGCGGAACTCCTCGAACTCGGCCGGCGGCACGAAGCGGTCCACCGGATGGTGCCGCGGCGTCGGCTGGAGGTACTGGCCGATGGTCAGGAAGTCCACATCGGCCGAACGCAGATCGTCCATGACTTGCAGCACTTCGTCGCGGGTCTCGCCGAGCCCGACCATGATGCCGGACTTGGTGAACATCGCGGGATCGATCTCCTTCACCCGCGAGAGCAGCCGGAGCGAATGGAAGTAGCGCGCGCCCGGCCGCACTGGCCGGTAGAGCCGCGGCACGGTTTCCAGATTGTGATTGTAGACATCGGGCCGCGCCGCCACGACGGTCTCGATCGCGCCGGGCTTCTTGAGGAAATCAGGCGTCAGCACTTCGATCGTCGTGCCGGGCGCGCGTTCGCGCACCGCCCGGATCACCCGCGCGAAATGCTCGGCGCCGCCGTCATCCAGGTCATCGCGATCAACAGACGTGACCACCACATGAGACAGGCCGAGCTCGCCGACCGCCTCCGCCACATGTTCCGGCTCGTGGGGATCCAGCCGATCAGGCTTTCCGGTGGCGACGTTGCAGAAGGCGCAGGCGCGGGTGCAGACGCTACCGAGGATCATCACGGTCGCGTGTTTCTGCTTCCAGCATTCGCCGATATTGGGGCAGGCCGCCTCTTCGCAGACCGTATTGAGCTTCAGCCGGCGCATCAGGTCGCGGGTCTGCTGATACTCCGGCGAAGTCGGGGCGCGGACACGGATCCATTCCGGCTTGCGCGGCGTCTGGGTGGCCGGATTCTTGGCCTTCTCCGGATGGCGCGCGGCGGCGATGTCGGAGACGTTGCTCATGGTCTAGATGTGGATCGGCCGGCCATAGGCCGCAAGGACCGCCTCATGCATCATTTCCGACAGGGTCGGGTGCGGGAAGACCGTGTGCATCAGCTCGGCCTCGGTGGATTCCAGCGTGCGGGCGATCGTATAGCCCTGGATCAGCTCCGTCACCTCGGCGCCGATCATGTGGGCGCCCAGCAATTCACCGGTCTTGGCATCGAACACGGTCTTCACCATGCCCTCAGGCTCGCCCAGGGCGATGGCCTTGCCGTTGCCGATGAAGGGGAAGCGGCCGACCTTGACCTCCCGGCCCGCCGCCTTGGCCGCCTTCTCGGTCATGCCGACGCTGGCCACCTGGGGCCGGCAATAGGTGCAGCCGGGGATGTTCTGGGCGTTCAGGGGATGCAGCCCCTTCAGCCCGGCGATCTTCTCGACGCAGATGACGCCTTCATGGCTCGCCTTGTGGGCCAGCCAGGGCGGGCCGACGAGATCGCCGATGGCGTAGACGCCGGGCTCGCCGGTGAAGCCCCAGGGGTCGGTCACCACATGGGCCTTCTCGACCTTCACCTTGGTGCCTTCGAGGCCGATCTTCTCCACATTGCCGACGATGCCGATGGCGAGGATGACGCGGTCGACGGTGATTTCCGAGGTCTTGCCGCCGGCGTCGATGGTTGCCGTGACGTTGTCGGCGCCCTTCTTCAGCGTCTTCACCGTGGCGCCGGTCATGATCTTCATGCCCTGCTTCTCGAAAGCCTTGCGGGCGAACAGCGAGATCTCCTCGTCTTCGACCGGCAGCACGCGGTCGACCACTTCGACTACTGTCACCTCGGCGCCGAGATCGCGGTAGAAGCTGGCGAACTCGATGCCGATGGCGCCGGAGCCGACGACCAGCAGCGACTTCGGCATCGCTTCCGGCACCATGGCTTCCTTGTAGGTCCAGACCAGCTTGCCGTCGGGTTCCAGCCCCGGCAGGCTGCGCGCCCGCGCGCCGGTGGCCAGGATGATGTTCTTGGCCGTGAGGTCGGCGACCGGCTTGCCGTCCTTCTCCACCTTGAGCTTGCCCGTGCCGGCCAGACTGCCATGGCCGTCGAACACCGTGACCTTGTTCTTCTTCAGCAGGAAGCCAACGCCGGCGCTCAGCTTGCCCGCGACATCGCGGCTGCGCTTGACGATCTTCTTGATGTCGAAATTCACGTCCTTGGCGCTGAAGCCATAGGCCTCGAGATTGTGCAGGATATGGCCGACCTCCGACGTGCGGAGCAGCGCCTTGGTGGGGATGCAGCCCCAGTTCAGGCAGATGCCGCCCAGATGCTCCCGCTCCACCAGCGCCGTCTTCATGCCGAGCTGCGCGGCCCGGATCGCTGTGACATAGCCGCCGGGACCGCCGCCGACGATGATGAGATCGAAGCTGGTATCGGCCATCGTCGTCTCCTACAGCAACATGCCCAGCGGTTCTTCGATCAGCTTCTTGAAGGCGGCCATGTATTCGGCGCCGACGGCGCCATCCACGACGCGATGATCGACCGAAAGGGTGCAGCTCATCACGGTGGCGACCGCGAGTTGGCCGTTCTTCACGACAGCGCGCTGCTCGCCGGCGCCGATCGCGAGGATGCAGCCCTGAGGCGGATTGATCACGGCTTCGAACTGCTTGATGCCGAACATGCCGAGATTGGACAGCGAGAAGGTGCCGCCCTGATATTCCTCGGGTACCAGCTTGCCGTCGCGGGCTTTCGCAGCCAGCGCCTTCATTTCGGCGGAGATCTGGACCAGGCCCTTGTTCGCGGCGTCGAAGATAATCGGCGTGATCAGGCCGCCGGGAATGGCGACGGCGACGGAGATGTCGACGCGGTCATACATGACCGTGCCGTCGTCGCTCCAGGAGGCGTTGGCGGCCGGCACCTTCTTCAAGGTCATCGCCGCCGCCTTGATGATGAAGTCGTTGACCGAAAGTTTGTAGGCGCCCTCGCCTTTCTCCGGCGCCGCGGCGTTGAGAGCGGCGCGGCCCTTCAACAGTGCATCGATCTCGCAATCGACCGTCAGATAGAAATGGGGAACGGTCTGCTTCGATTCCGTGAGGCGCTTGGCGATGACCTTTCGCATCATGGAATGGGGCACGACGTGATGGGGCGTCGGGCCGGCCACGGCAGCAGCGGCGACCGGCGCCGCCTGCGGGCGTCCTGCCGGTGCGCCTGCGGGAACGCCGCGCGCCAGGACGTTGTCGATATCGGCTTTGATGATACGCCCATGGGGGCCGCTGCCGGTGATCCGGCCGAGATCTATCCCAGCCTGCAGGGCCATGCGCTTCGCGAGCGGGCTGGCGACGACCCGCGCGCCCTGGTCATGACCATTGCCCTTCGCCGCCGCTGGGGCCGGAGCCGCAGATGCCGGTGCCGCGGGCGCCGATGTAGGCGCTGCAGCCGGCTTGGCCGCTGGTGCGGATGGAGCGGCAGTTGCGGTAGGCTTCGGTGCGGCCTTGGCGGCTGCGCCGGCGAGCGCATCCGCGCTCTCACCCTCTTCCAGGATGAGCCCGATCAGTTCATTGACCTTGACGCCCTGGGTGCCGCTGGCGACGACGATCTTGCCCAGCGTGCCTTCATCGACAGCTTCCACTTCCATCGTCGCCTTGTCGGTTTCGATCTCGGCGATGACGTCGCCGGCCTTGATCTTGTCGCCCTCTTTCTTCAGCCACTTTGCCAGATTGCCCTCAGTCATCGTGGGCGACAGCGCGGGCATGAGGATTTGGATCGGCATTGCGTCCTCCTTCCGGCGCTAGCTGCGGTAGCAGACGGCTTTTGCCGCCGCGACGATCTTGTCGGCATCCGGCAGAGCCAGTTTTTCAAGATTGGCGGCGTAGGGCAGCGGCACATCTTCGCCGGCGACCCTGATCATCGGCGCATCCAGATAGTCGAAAGCCTGTTCCATCATGACGGCGGCTAGTTCCGAGCCGATGCCGGCGAACGGCCAGCCCTCCTCCACGGAAACCAGCCGGTTCGTCTTCTTGACGGACTCGACGATGGTCGCGGTGTCCAAAGGCCTGATCGTCCGCAGGTTGATCACCTCGGCATCGATGCCTTCCGCGGCCAGCTTCTCCGCCGCCGCCAGTGCGAAGCTGACCGGGCGGGAGAACGCGGTGATCGTCACATCCTTGCCCGGGCGCTCGATCTTGGCGCGGCCGATCGGCAGAACGAAGTCCGCCGCCGTCGGCACCTCGAAGCTCTGCCCATACATCATCTCGTTCTCGAGGAAGATCACGGGATTGGGATCGCGGATCGCCGCCTTGAGCAGGCCCTTTGCATCGGCCGCCGACCAGGGCGAGATCACCTTCAGGCCCGGGCAATGGGCGTACCAGCTGGCGTAGCACTGGGAATGCTGAGCGCCCACGCGCGATGCCGCGCCGTTCGGCCCACGGAAGACAATGGGACTGCCCATCTGGCCGCCCGACATGTAGAGCGTCTTGGCCGCTGAATTGATGATGTGGTCGATTGCCTGCATCGAGAAATTGAAGGTCATGAACTCGATGATCGGCCGCAGCCCGTGGAATGCCGCACCGACGCCCAGACCGGCAAATCCGATCTCGGTGATCGGCGCATCGACCACGCGCTTGGCGCCGAACTCCTGCAGCAGGCCCTGGCTGACCTTGTAGGCGCCCTGGTATTCCGCCACCTCCTCGCCCAGCAGGAACACGGTGGGATCGCGCCGCATCTCCTCGGCCATGGCGTCGCGCAGCGCTTCGCGCACTGTCATGGTGGTGGTAGCACCGGCGAAAGTCGGCTCGGCAGCCGCCTTTGGCGCAGGCGGTGCAGCCGCGGGCTTTGCCGCAGCGGCTGCTGGAGCCGGCGCGGAAACGGGCGCGGCGGCGGGCGCCCTGGCTGCTGATGGCTTCTCGCCTTCACCCGCCAACAATGCGATCGGCGTATTGACCTTCACATTCTCCGTGCCTGCGGGGATTAGGATTTCCGACAGCTTGCCCTCGTCGGCGGCTTCCACCTCCATCGTCGCCTTGTCGGTCTCGATTTCGGCAATGACATCGCCGGAGCGTACATTGTCGCCCACGGCTTTCAGCCATTTGGCCAGCTTGCCCTCGGTCATGGTGGGCGACAGCGCGGGCATCAGGATTTCAATCGGCATAGAAACCTCTTCGGGCGGCAGGCCCGCCTCAGGCAGTCGCTTCCACGAGAATGTCGGTGTACAGCTCGGCGGGATCGGGCTCGGGGCTGGTCTGCGCGAACTCCGTCGCCTGGGCGACAACTTCCTTGATCTTGCGATCGATGTCCTTGAGCGTTGCTTCATCAGCCGCGCCGTCGGTGAGGAGCAGCTTGGTGAGATGCTCGATCGGGTCGTGCTTCTCCCGCATCTTCGCCACTTCCTCCTTGCTCCGGTACTTGCCGGGATCGGACATGGAGTGGCCGCGATAGCGGTAGGTCAGCGCCTCGAAGATGTAGGGTCCCTTGCCGCCGCGCACATGGGCCACGGCCTTCTCGGCCGCGGCATGGACAGCGGTAACATCCATGCCGTCCACCTGCGCGCCGGGAATGCCGTAGGCCTCGCCGCGGCGGTAGAAGTCGGTCCGCGCCGAGGCCCGCTCGATGCTGGTGCCCATGCCGTACTTGTTGTTCTCGATGACGTACATCACCGGCAGCTTCCACAGCGCCGCCATGTTGAAGGATTCGTAGACCTGGCCCTGATTGACCGCGCCATCGCCCATGTAGGTGACGCAGATGGCGCCGTCCTCGCGGTAACGGTGCGCGAAGGCCAGGCCGGTGCCCAAGGGCACCTGGGCGCCGACGATGCCATGGCCGCCGAAGAAATTCTTCTCGCGGCTGAACATGTGCATCGAGCCGCCCTTGCCCTTGGAATAGCCGCCACGGCGCCCGGTGAGTTCCGCCATCACGCCCTTCGGATCCATGCCGCAGGCGAGCATGTGGCCGTGGTCGCGATAGCTGGTGATGACCGTGTCTTTCGGCTCCAGGGCAGACTGGATTCCCACCACGACCGCTTCCTGGCCGATATAGAGATGGCAGAAGCCGCCAATCAGTCCCATGCCGTAGATCTGGCCCGCTTTCTCTTCGAAGCGGCGGATCAGCAGCATGTCGCGATAGAATTTCAGCAGGTCATCGGAATCGGGCAGTCCGTCATCGGGCCGCCCCTTGCGCTTAGCCCCAGAAGCCATTGCGTTCTCCCGGAAAATCGCAGGCCCTTGATGCAGGCCCGACGTCAGCGTTAGCAGAAACTAACGCCGCGGGGCTTGCAATACAAGCGATGGTAACTACCTGAATTATATAATAAATCAGGTGATTATACCGATTTCAGTTAAACAGGGAGATCAGCGCCCGGGTGCGGATGGCAGAAGCAGCGTCCGGTCGTCGGGCTCGGCGAAGTTCAGCATGGTGCGAGCCTGCTCTTCCAGCATGTCCGGGTCCAGGCTCTCGGCGCGAAGCTGCGAAACGCGATGTTCGAGTGTGGAGCGTTCGGCGGCGAGTTCGGCGAGGACGGTCTCGCTTTCGCCGAGCTCGCGCGAATGCTGCAGCCACGCGATCAGACCGCGATCGCCCTGCACGGCGTGATAGGCGAAATAAATGCAGATCGCCGCGCCGAGAATTTGCGGCAGCAACGCACGCAGGCCTTTGCGAAAATCAAGGGTACCGAGCATGTGGGCACGGAATCACAGATGATTCCCCGGCGTCAACAACTATTCGAATTTAGCACGCAGCTCTTCTGCAACGATTTCAGTGCCGTCGACGTCGTACATGCGGACCTTGGGCCAGCACTGATGCCAGTCCTTTTGCCGCAAGCGTTTGCGATAGGCATCGCTCCGCCGGGCGCCGGCCGGAGTTGGTTTTATTTGAATCGCCAGCAGATCTACAAGACCGAACGGTGCTATGAGGCCGCCCGCGGTCCGCGGCGCGAGACGCATGGCCAAGGCCGTGGGCGTCTCCAGCCAATGCGCGATAGCATCCTCTGTGTCGCGATAGGCGGGATCACCATTGCTGATGTGCATCCGCGCCTGGTTCGTCACTTCCCAAGGCACGCCGGGCATTCGACGTCCAAGTTCCTGTTCAATCCGCAGTTCGCTTTCGGGAGTTAGATCGGCCGGATCGAAATAGAGGACATCGATGTCGGCGAACCTGTCCGTGGGCTGATAGCCATGCAGGTGGTCCCAGATCGGCTGCCGCACAAAGCCGGCCCCGATCGCGCCGTCGGGCAAGCCGACAGAACGCGCCGCCTCGATCACACTGCGGCGGAATGGATCATCGACGATGAAATCGTAGACGTCCTGTGCGTCGCGCAGACGCGCGGCGGGAGCAGGCCGCGACCTCTCAGCCACCCGCGCGTAGGGCGGCGCGGCCGGCATAGGCGGCGCTGGGGCCCAGCTCTTCTTCGATGCGCAGAAGCTGATTGTACTTCGCTGTCCGGTCCGACCGTGACAGCGAGCCGGTCTTGATCTGACCGCAATTGGTGGCGACGGCGAGATCGGCGATGGTCGCATCCTCGGTCTCGCCGGAGCGGTGCGACATGACTGCGCGATACGCGGCCTTGTGCGCCATCTCCACGGCTTCCAACGTTTCGCTGAGGGAGCCGATCTGGTTCACCTTGATCAGGATGGCATTGGCGATGCCGCCGCCGATGCCTTTGCGCAAGCGCTCGGTATTGGTGACGAAGAGATCGTCGCCCACGAGCTGCACGCGGCCACCGAGCGCACGGGTCAACGCCGCCCAGCCGTCCCAATCGTCCTCGGCCATGCCGTCTTCGATGGTGAGGATGGGATAGCGCTTCACCAAATCCTCGTAGAACTTCACCATCTCATCGGAGCCGAAAGTCTTGCCCTCGCCCTCCATCTTGTATTTGCCGCCTTTGAAGAACTCGCTTGAGGCGACGTCGAGGCCCAGCGCCACCTGCTCGCCCGGCTTGTAGCCGGCACTCTCGATCGCCTTCATGATGAAACTGAGCGCCTCGTCGGTCCGCGCCAGGTTCGGCGCGAAGCCGCCCTCATCGCCCACATTGGTGGAATGGCCGGCCGCCTTCAATTGCCCCTTCAGGGCATGAAACACCTCCACGCCCATGCGCAATGCCTCGGCGAAGGTGGGCGCGCCAACGGGCAGGATCATGAACTCCTGGCAGTCCAGGCCGTTGTCGGCATGGGCGCCGCCGTTGACGATGTTCATCAAGGGCACCGGCAGGATATGCGCCCGCGTGCCGCCGACATAGCGGTAGAGCGGCAGGTTGGACTCCGCCGCCGCCGCCTTGGCCAGCGCCAGGCTGACGCCGAGGATGGCGTTGGCGCCGAGCCGGGCTTTGTTGGGCGTACCGTCGAGATCGATCATCGCGCGGTCGATCTTCAGTTGATCGAGCGCTTCCAGCCCGGAGAGGATCTCGAAGATATCGCCATTCACCGCCGCCACGGCCTTGGCGACGCCTTTGCCGGCATAACGCTTCTTGTCGCCGTCGCGGAGCTCCACGGCTTCGTGGGTGCCGGTGGACGCGCCCGAGGGCACGGCGGCGCGACCCATGGCGCCTGACTCCAGTTTCACATCCACTTCGACCGTCGGATTGCCGCGGCTGTCCAGAATCTCGCGGGCGTGGATGTCGATAATCGCACTCATCAATTTTTCCCCTGTTAGCGCTCCAGCACGATCGGTTGCGCTTTCGCAATTCGGTCGAATTCCAGCATCGTCTCAAGCTGCCCGCGCAGCCGCTTCAACGGCACCATGTTGGGGCCATCGCTCGGTGCATGATCGGGATCCTGGTGCGTCTCCATGAACACCGCGGCGACGCCGACGGCAATCGCGGCGCGCGCCAGCACCGGTACGAATTCCCGCTGGCCGCCGGTCGTGGCGCCCTGCCCGCCCGGCTGCTGCACGGAATGGGTGGCATCGAACACGACCGGATAACCGGTCTGCGCCAGAATCGGCAGGCTGCGCATGTCGGAGACCAGCGTGTTGTAGCCGAAGCTGGCGCCCCGTTCGCAGAGCAGGATGTTCTCGTTGCCGGTTTCCGCGATCTTGGCCGCGACCTGCTTCATGTCCCAGGGCGCGAGGAATTGTCCCTTCTTCACATTGATCGCCCGGCCGGTTTCGCCGGCCGCCAGCAGCAGGTCGGTCTGGCGGCACAGGAAAGCCGGAATCTGCAATACATCCACCGCCTCCGCGACCGGCGCGCATTGTTCGGGCGCGTGAACGTCGGTGAGCACCGGGCAGCCGAATTTCTCCCGGAGTTCCGCCATGATCGGCAGGCTCTTCTCCATGCCCAGGCCACGCGCGCTCTTGCTGCTGGTGCGGTTCGCCTTGTCGAAGGATGTCTTGTAGATGAGGCCGATCCCGAGCTGGCCGGTCATCTCCACCAAGGCCTGGCACATCTCCTGGGCATGGGCCCGGGACTCCAATGCACAGGGACCGGCGATCAGCGTGAACGGCCGGTCATTGGCGATGGCAAGCTTGCCGACAGAAACGGTCCGCGGTGACGGCATCACAGGGTCCTGCTTGGCGTTCGGGCGCCCTTCATATCCACTGTCGCTCAGGTTGTCGATGGCGCCCCGTGTCGCGGGTTCAGGACGCCAGCCGGCGGATGGCGGCGAAGAAATCGGTGAGTTTCAAGGGATCCAGCCGCCCTTCGGTACGCACGCCGGTGCAGATATCCACCCCATAGGGCTGCACTTGGCGGACCGCCTCCAGGATATTTCAGGTGATTGAGGCCGCCGGCCAGGAACACCGGGCATTTGACGGACTCGACGATTTGCCGGCTGCGGTTCCAGTCATGGGTGCGGCCGGTGCCGCCGAGTTCCTTGATCTCAAGCGTCGGATCGCCGGAATCGAGCAGAAGCGCATCGACGCGGCCGGCGATCCGCCGGGCCTCCTCGATCGCGGCATCACCGGTGACATGCACCACCTGGACGATGCGGATGTCGGGCAATTCTCGGCGCAGCTCCTGATAGACATTCTCGCCGACAGCGTCGACAAGCTGCACGGTATTGGTGCCGCAGCGGCGGATATGTTCGATGATCGGCGCCGACTCCGTGCGGCTGGTGAGCAGAAAGGTGCCGATGAATTTCGGCACGGTCGCCGCGATCGTCGATATCTGGTCGTCAGGGATCACGCCCGGGCCGCTTGGCATCTCCGATACGAGGCCGAGTGCCGATGCGCCATGGGCGACCGCCAGTTGCGCTTCCGCGACCGATCCGATGCAGCAAATCTTGATGCGGGGCATCATGCCGGTGCGGCCCTGCTGCCGATGCTAGACAAGGCGCGATTGCTGAATCGCCGCGCCGATGAACGACGTGAACAGCGGGTGGGGATCGAACGGCTTTGACTTCAGCTCGGGATGGAACTGCACGCCGATGAACCAGGGATGACCGGGCATTTCAATCATCTCCGGCAGCAATCCATCCGGTGACATTCCGGAGAACCGCAGGCCCGCTTTCTCCAGCCGCTCCTTGTAATTAATGTTCACTTCGTAGCGATGACGATGGCGCTCGCTGATCATGTCCTTGCCATAGATGGCACGCAACTGGCTGTTCGGTGCAATCTGACAATCATAGGCGCCGAGCCGCATCGTGCCGCCCATATCGGCCTCTTCGTTGCGCCGCTCGACGACGTTGCCGCGCACCCACTCGGTCATCAGGCCAACGACGGGTTCGGTGCAGGGGCCAAACTCCGTGGAGCCGGCGTTGCGGATGCCGGCCAGCGTCCGCGCTGACTTCAATGACAGCCATCTGCATGCCGAAGCAGATACCGAAATACGGCACCTTGTGCTCGCGCGCGAAACGCACCGCGGCGATCTTGCCCTCGGTGCCTCGTTCGCCGAAGCCGCCGGGCACCAGGATGCCATTGACGTCTTCCAGGTAGTGAACGGCGTCCTCGCGTTCAAAAATTTCGGAATTGATCCAGTTCAGATTGACCCGTGAATTGTTGGCGATGCCGCCATGGACCAGGGCTTCCGCCAGTGACTTGTAGGCATCAAGCAGCGAGGTGTACTTGCCGACCACGGCGATCGACACCTCGCCTTCCGGCGCGCGGATGCGGTCAACGATCCTCGACCAGGTGGCGAGATCGGGCTCGGCCGTGTTGAGGCCGAAATGCCGGCAGACCTCGGAATCGAACCCCTGTCCGTGATAGGCAACCGGAACCTGATAGATCGTGTCGACATCCAGCGCCTGAATCACCGCTTCCGGACGGATATTGCAGAACAGCGCGATCTTGCGCCGGGCATCGGCGGCGATCTCGCGGTCGCAGCGGCAGAGCAGGATATCCGGCTGGATACCGACGCTCTGCAGCTCCTTGACCGAGTGCTGGGTCGGCTTGGTCTTCAGTTCGTGGGCCGAAGGAATCCAGGGCACCAGCGTCAGGTGCACGAACAGCGAGCGCTCGCGGCCGAGCTCGTTGCCCAACTGGCGGATGGCTTCGAGAAACGGCAAGCTCTCAATGTCGCCGACCGTGCCGCCGATCTCGCAGATCATGAAATCCGCGCCGTCGGCGTCGCCGAGGATGAACTCCTTGATCGCATCGGTGACATGGGGAATGACCTGAACAGTGCCGCCGAGATAATCGCCGCGCCGTTCCTTGGCAATCACGGTAGAGTAGATGCGGCCGGTGGTGATGTTGTCGCTGCGGCGCGTCGAGACGCCAGTGAAGCGCTCGTAATGGCCGAGATCCAGGTCGGTCTCCGCGCCATCGTCGGTGACGTAAACCTCGCCATGCTGGTACGGGCTCATCGTTCCGGGATCGACGTTCAGGTAGGGATCCAATTTGCGCAGGCGGACCTTAAATCCGCGCGCCTGCAGCAAGGCTCCGAGAGCCGCCGCCGAGATGCCCTTACCGAGTGAGGAGACCACGCCGCCGGTGATAAATATGAACCGCGTCATGGAATTCCGTTATGTCGCGAGTTCGGGGGGCGCGGCAAGCCTTGGTTCCAAGCTGCCGGACGAATTCGCAGACAAGCATGGCGTCCTATTGATTGGTGGTTGGCGCTGACCCCGACGCTGGCGGCGTCGGAGTTCTGTCGCGCCGCCGCCGGAACTGCCGGCCGTACCGCCGGTAGTGCCGCCAGCCGCGCCGTCGGTTGCCGGCGCCGAAGCTCCGCCCGTCTCGGTCGGTGCCGCGGGCGCAGCCGGCGCTTCCTGCGAAACCGGGGCGATTAATGACTCCGGCGCGCTGCGGTGAGTAGCAATCCAGGCCAAAGCCAGTGTGACCCCGAAGAATCCGACCGCGAGCCAGCGCGTGACCTTGGTCAGGAAGTTCGCCGCGCTCCGGCCCGTCATCAGGCCGCCCATGCCACCGCCGGAACTGCCGCCCAGGCCCCCAAGGCCGCCCTCGTTCCGCTGGATGACGACGATACCGATCAGGGCGATCGCAATCACCAGCAGCAAAACGTTCAGAATTTGACTTACGACGTCGGTCATGGATATCCTCGGATGGGGTGGGTATGCGGCGCCGGCCGCGGGTCCGCCATATGACCAAGGGGACGGCGGCTATTTAGTCGCTTTCGGCCAGTTGTGCTAGGGGCATGATTGGATAATGCCCACGAATTCCTCAAGTTTCAGGCTGGCCCCGCCCACCAGCGCGCCATTGACTTCAGGAATAGCCATTAACTCCTTGGCGTTCGACGCTTTTACCGACCCGCCATAGAGCAAGCGCACGGCCGCGCCATCGGCAATGGAACTGAGGGCAAGACGGCGCAGCTGGCCATGGACGGCGGCGACCTCGGCATTCGTCGGGACACGTCCGCTGCCGATGGCCCAGACCGGCTCATAGGCGATAACGGTGTTTCCAGCGGCGGCGCCCTCCGGCAGGCTCCCCATGAATTGCGCCGTCACAACGTCGATCGTTCGGCCGGCTTCCCGTTCGGCTTCGGTTTCGCCGATGCAGATAACCGCCGCAAGGCCGGCCCGCAGGGCCGCAGCGGCCTTGCTCCTGACGATCGCATCGGTTTCGCCATGTCCCGCGCGGCGTTCGGAGTGACCGACGATGACGAAGCTGCAGCCCTGGTCTGCGAGCATTTCCGCGCTGACATTGCCCGTATGGGCGCCGCTCTTTGCCCAATGGCAGTCCTGTGCGCCGAGTTTGACAGGGCTGCCCGCGATCTGAGGGCGGATCTCCCCCAGCAACGTTACGGGCGGACAAATCAGGATATCCGTTCCCTTAGCCCCGGCACCCTTACTCCAGGCAGCGAGATCGGCGGCCAGTTTCAGCCCATCCGCCCGGAGTCCATTCATCTTCCAGTTGCCCGCAACAAGCGGGCGCAGCCGCGATTTTGCCATTGCCCTGAAGTACCCCGATAAGGAACCTGCGGCCTCCTAACATGCCGTATGAAGCGAGGCCAGCGGGCCGGCCGCGGGGTCCGGATCGCGGTTGCCGGTATGTCCTTGCGAAACTATGATGCCGCGCGGCCGAAACCCTTGGGTTGTCAGCCAAATCCGTCAATCATGCACCCGATAGCGAGTTCCCATAAATGCTGACCGCCCTTCGCTCGAAAGCCTCGTCCTGGGTCGCCAAAGGCCTGCTCCTCCTCCTGGTGCTATCCTTCGCTGTTTGGGGCATTGGCGACTTTTTGCGCGAAGCCGGCGACGAGGAGCGCGCGGTGGCCCAGGTCGGCAGCGATGAGATCCTGACCTCCCAGTTGCGCAAACAGCTCAGCGTCACCATCAGCAACATTACCAGACAGTCGGGCGTGACAATCGACGGCGAGCAGGCCAAGCAATTTGGCCTCGATCAGATGGCACTCAATCAGTTGATCGAGAGTCGCGTCTATTCTTCATACGGGGCGCAATTGGGCATGCGAATTTCGTTCGACATGATCCAGCAGCGCGTCCGAACTTTTCCCGCGTTTTTGAACGAACAGGGCCAGTTCGATCCCCGGCGATTTGAGTCCGCCCTTCGCAGCATGGAGATCTCGGAAAGCGATTTTGCCGAGGAGTATCGCATCAATACGATCAAGAGCTTCATCATCGGCAGTATCAGCAACGGTGTCGCCATGCCGAAGGCGATGGCGGAAAGTATTTACGCATCCAGGGGCGAGGAGCGGCTGGCAAAGACCATCCTGATCGCCGATGCGAGCATCACCGAACAGTTCACGCCTGATGAAGAGACGTTGAAGAAGTACCACGAGGCTAATGCCGCCAACTATCAGGCTCCTGAATATCGCGCGGTCACGTTGGTTCGCCTGGACCCGGAGACGCTTGTCGCTTCGATCCCGGTTAGCGATGAGGAAATCTCTCTGAACTACGAGGCCGACAAGGCGAAGTACATGCTGCCGGAAACGCGCGATATCGAAACGGTGAGCTATCCGGACGAGGCAGCCGCCAAGGCCGCCTTCGACCTGTTGAAGTCCGGCCGCAGCCTGGCCGATGTGGCGCAGACCGGCGCGAAAACCGTGAAATCCCTGCAAGCGGCGACACAGGACAGCCTCTCGCAAACATTGGGCGAGGACCTCGCGAAGGCGGCGTTTGCAGCCACCGAAGGCGCGGCGACGGATCCGGTGGAAACCATCGACGGCTGGGTCATCGCCCGAGTCGCCAAGATAACGCCGGCGCGCCAGCAGACGCTGGATGAGGTCAAAGCCGTCATCAAGCACGATCTGGCTCTGTCGCAAGCGCAGGTCCAGATTCATGACCTCGGCAACCAGTTCGAGGATCTGCGCGGCGCTGGCCAGAAAATCGAGGATGCGGCCACTGCGCTGAAGCTGCCGGTCACGACCATTGCTGCGACTGATATCGCCGGCCAGGACGATGCAGGCACGCCGATTGCCGGTATCGCCGGCGATCAGAATTTGCTGCAGATCATCCAAGCGACGGCCGAAGGCCAGGAGACGCGATTGGAGGAAGCCGGCAATGGCGGCTATTTTGCCTTGCGCGTGGACAGGATCATACCGGCTGCGACCCGCCCCCTGGATAAAGTGCGAGAGGCGGTGATTGCAGACTGGCAGGCGTCGAAGCGGCGGGAAGCCGCCGCCGCCAATGCTCAGGACCTTGCGCAACGGATCCAGGCCGGCGAAGCCCTCGACAAGGTCGCTTCGGAGGCCGGCATAGCCGTAAAGTCGTCTGAACCCTTTAGCCGGCGCGAGAGCGAGCCGACGGCCGATCTTTCCAGCGCGCTGATTTCAAAAACATTTGAATTGAAGGTCGGCGATGTTGCGACCGGTCGATCCGGCAGTGACGACGGCGAGGTCCTGTTGGTCGTTTCAGAGATCAGGCCTGTCGACCTGTCGAAGCGCGATGTCGAGATCCAGGATCTCCGGGACGAGATGAAACAGCAGCTCGCCGACGATTTGGCCACGCAACTCAGTGAGGCCCTGCGTGCCGAGGTCGGTGTTTCAATCGATCAGGCCGCGATCGACGCACTGTTCTAGGCGATGCAGAGCGCTCCCGATTTCGACCCCTTCCGCCGGATCTACGAAGCGGGCCAGCCTCAAGTCGTCTGGACGACGCTGGTCGCAGATCTCGAGACTCCGGTATCGGCGATGCTCAAGCTGACGGATGGGCGGCCCAACAGTTTTCTCTTCGAATCCGTTCAAGGCGGGGCGACTCGCGGCCGATACTCATTCATCGGGCTGAAACCCGACCTCATCTGGCGTTGCCGGAACGGCAAGGCCGAGATTAACAGGCGCGCCCGCCTGGACAGCGGAAAATTTGAGCCCTGTTCCGAACCGGCGCTGCAGTCGCTGCGCTCGCTGGTGAAGGAATGCCGGATGGAGACGCCGTCATCCCTGCCCCCCATGGTTGCCGGCCTGTTCGGCTATCTGGGTTATGACATGGTGCGGCAGATGGAGCGGCTACCGTCCAAGAACAAGGACGTGCTGGGCGTGCCGGAATTGATCCTGCTGCGGCCGACCGTGATCTCCATTTTCGACAATGTGGAAGACCTGGTGACGGTGGTGACGCCAGTCTGGCCGCGCAAGGATCAGAGCGCCCGCGCGGCCTATGATCAGGCCTGCGAGCGGCTGGGCGAGATCGTGGATGATTTCGACCGCAACCTGCCCCATCAGCGTGATGGCCTGGCCGATCTGGAAAGCTTGCCGGAGCCGACCTCGAATGTGTCGCGGGAGGCCTTCCACGCCATGGTGCTGAAGGCGAAGGAATACATCTACGCCGGCGACATCTTTCAGGCGGTGCTGTCGCAGCGTTTCTCCCTGCCCTTCAAGCTGCCGCCGCTGTCGCTTTATCGCGCTCTCCGCCGGGTGAATCCGTCGCCATTTCTCTTTCATTTGGATCTGGATGGCTTCTCGATCGTCGGGTCGAGTCCGGAAATCCTGGTGCGGCTGCGCGAGGGACAGGTGACAATCCGGCCGATCGCCGGAACCCGCCGCCGCGGCGCCACGCCGCAAGAGGATCAATCCCTGGCACGGGACCTGTTGTCGGATCCGAAGGAACTTGCCGAACATCTCATGCTGCTGGACCTGGGCCGGAACGACGTCGGACGCGTCGCCAAGATCGGCAGCGTGAAGGTCACGCAGCGCAACGAGATCGAGTACTACTCCCATGTCATGCACATCGTCTCGAACGTCGAGGGCGAGATCGAACCGCAATATGACGCCCTGGATGCCCTGATCGCCGGCTTTCCTGCGGGCACCGTTTCCGGCGCGCCGAAGGTCCGGGCGATGGAGATCATCGAGGAGCTGGAGCCGGACCGCCGGAGCGTCTATGCCGGCGCCATCGGCTATTTTGCCGCCAATGGCGCAATGGATACCTGCATCGCCTTGCGCACTGCTGTCGTGAAAGACGGGTTCATGTATGTGCAGGCGGGCGGCGGCGTTGTCGCCGACAGCGATCCCGAGAGCGAATATCAGGAAAGCTGCAACAAGGCGCAGGCGCTGATCCGCGCGGCCCAGGAAGCCGTGCGCTTCGCCGCTGTCGGCCGCAATCGCTAGGTCAGTTGTTCAGGGATAGCGTGGTCGTCCGGTCGCGTTGCGCCGCGATGTCGCTGATCGGTACCAGAACATAGCCCCGGTCTGCCAGCGTCGGCAGCCAGGCCTTCAGGGCTGCAATCGTGCCAACGTGAGGATGGCCGATGGCGACGGCGTAGCCGTATTTCCGCGCTTCACTTTCCAGGACCTTTAGCTGAGCTACCACGGCGTCGGCGTCGAATTCGTTGTCAAGGAAGACATCCCGCTCGGCGAAGGGCAGGCCGAAATGCTCGGCCAGCATCGGCGCCACCGTTTCCTTGGTGGTGCGGGAGTCGACGAACATCAGGCCCCGCCGCTCCAGTACTTCGAACAGCCAGCTCATGCGTTCGGTGGAGGCGGTGAGCCGGCTGCCCATGTGGTTGTTGATGCCGACATAGCCCTCGAAGCGATCCAGGTCCCAGGAAAGCAGCTGCTCGAACGCGTCCCGGGTCTGTTCCGTGGTCAAGGCATGGGGCCCGGGATTCACATTGCCCTCCGGCTCCATCGGGACATGCACCAGGACCTCATGGCCGGCCTTGCGCGCTGCCTGCGCCAATTTCGGCGCCCCCTCCGCGTAGCTCATGATCGCCAGGGTCAGGGGCGCCGGCAGCGCCGCGACGCGATCGAAGGCGGCCGGACTGAGGCCCAGGTCATCGATGATGACGGCGATCCGGTAGCGCCCGTCCGCAACCGGTGAAGCGACCGCATTGCGCCGCCACTGCGGCAACGGGATCTGGGCGCCGATGTCTGCGCCGCCGCCGGCGGCCGGTGCCGAAAACTCCTGCTTGCCCGCGCCTGGCGCAATCGCTGCCAATTCGACCGGATCCGCATGGGCGAAATCGGCGAGAGCGACGTCCACGACAGGCTCAACGGCAGGCAGCGAGGCCTGCGCCGGGCTCTCGTCGCCCTCGCTATCGAAATCCAGCGGGTTCGACCAGAACCAGCCAAACGCACTGGCAATGATCAGCCCCAAGACAGCAAGCCCGGCGACCTCGTGCAGGGCCACATGACCGGCTTCCAGGAGCCAGCGCGGCGTCCGCTGGCGCGCTGCTTGGCTCTTGCTTTGGTCCTGTGTTTCCTGGGAAATTTCACTCATCGCTTCCTCGAATCCACAACGCAGGGAGCCCGCCGATTGGAGTTGCGGCCAACCGGTGCATCCCTTATGCCGCTTCGTATTGGACTGTTAGACCGACATGGTTAATTCGCTTAATAGCTGAGTTTGGCGGGGCAAGCTACTGAAATGTTTCTCCTTATCGATAACTATGACAGCTTCACTTATAATCTGTACCACTACCTGGGCGAGCTTGGCGCCCAATTGGTGGTCAAACGGAACGACGCACTGACCGCTGCCGAGGCCGTGGCGATGAGTCCGCAGGGCATCATCCTGTCGCCAGGCCCCTGCACGCCGAACGAGGCCGGCATCTGCCTCAAGCTGATCGAGGCCGTTGCCGGAAAGGTGCCGCTGCTCGGCGTGTGCCTGGGCCATCAGGCGCTCGGCCAGGCGTTCGGCGGCAAAGTCGTGCGCGCGCCTGCGCCGCTCCACGGCAAGCTCAGCCAGGTCAGCCACAAGGGCATCGGCGTGTTCCAGGATATCCCGACGCCATTCACAGGTACGCGATATCACTCTCTGATTGTCGACCGCGCCACCCTGCCCGATTGCCTGGAGATCACTGCGGAGACCAGCGACGGCCTGATCATGGGCATGCAGCACCGCCAATATCCGTTGCATGGCGTGCAGTTCCACCCCGAGAGCATCGCGTCAGAGCATGGCCACCGCTTGCTGGGCAATTTCCTGCGCATCGCCGGCCATAACATGTCGTCTTCCAGGGCCGCATGAGTGTTCCGCCGACAGACCTGAAGGCCTTCCTCAATCTCGCCGCGACCGGCAAGCCGCTGACCGCATCGCAGGCCGAGCAGGCTTTCGAGATCATCATGACCGGCAACGCCACACCGTCGCAGATGGGTGGGTTCCTGATGGCATTGCGCGTGCGCGGCGAGACCGTGAACGAGATTACCGGCGCCGTCCGCGCCATGCGCGGAAAGATGACCCGCATCGACGCGCCGCCGGATGCGATCGACACCTGCGGCACAGGCGGTGATGCGTCGGGAACCTGGAACATCTCGACCGCGGCGGCCATCGTGGTGGCGGCCTGCGGCGTGCCAGTGGCCAAGCATGGCAACCGCGGCCTGTCGTCCAAGAGCGGCGCCGCCGATGTGCTGGCGGCTCTCGGGGTCAATATCGATGCGGATATGGCGCTGATCAGGCAGTCGCTGTGGGACAACAAGATCTGCTTCATGATGGCGCCGCGGCACCATGCCGCCATGCGCCATGTCGGCCCGACCCGGGTCGAGCTGGGTACCAGGACGATCTTCAACCTGATGGGGCCGCTGTCGAACCCCGCCGGCGCCAAGCGCCAGCTGACAGGCGTGTTCTCCCGCGACTGGATGGTGCCGATGGCGGAGGTTCTGGGCAAACTGGGCAGCGAACGCGCCTGGGTTGTCCATGGCAGCGACGGGCTGGACGAATTGACCACCACCGGCCCCTCCTTCGTCGCCGAGCTTTTGAATGGCAAGGTGAAAAGCTTCGAGGTGACGCCGGAGCATGCCGGGCTCCCCTACGCGTCCCAGGCGGATCTCAAAGGCGGCGATCCCTCGACCAATGCCGCGGCGCTAAGCGCACTCATGGACGGACAGAATGGCGCCTATCGGGATATCGTCTTGTTCAACAGCGCGGCGGCGCTGCTGATCGCCGGCAAGGCGAAGGACCTGAAGGATGGCGTGGCACAGGCCGGAGATGCGATCGACTCTGGTCTTGCGCGGCGGGTGCTCCAGAAGCTGATTGCCACGTCGACCAGTGGGAAGGCCGCGCCGTGAGTGACGTCCTGACCAAGATCTGCGACGACAAGCGCGCCCATGTCGCGCGCCGCAAGGCTGAACGTCCGCTGGCGCAACTCGAGACCGATACACGGTCGGCCTCGGCACCCCGCGGATTCGCCGACCGACTCGCCCGCGAGGTACGCCAGGGCCGCTATGGCCTGATCGCCGAAATCAAGAAGGCTTCGCCGAGCCGCGGGCTCATCCGCGCCGATTTCGATCCCGCTGTCTTGGCGAAGGCGTACAAGGCCGGCGGCGCCACTTGCCTGTCGGTCCTGACCGACGAGCCCTACTTCCAGGGCCGCGACGAGTATCTTGCGGCGGCGCGCAATGCCGTGGATCTGCCGGCATTGCGCAAGGACTTCATGCTCGACCCCTACCAGATTGTCGAAGCGCGTGCCCTTGGTGCGGATTGCATCCTGTTGATCATGGCGGCTCTGGCAGATACGCAAGCCGCCGAGCTTGAGTCGGCGGCGTCTGCCCTCGGCATGGATGTCCTGGTGGAGGTGCATGACGCGCCGGAGATGGAGCGCGCGCTCAAGCTGAAATCGCGGCTCATCGGCGTGAACAACCGCAACCTGAAGACCCTTGCGGTCGATCTCGCGGTCACCGAGCAGCTTGCGCAGATGGTGCCGGCAGACCGGCTACTCGTGGCGGAGAGTGGTCTCCATGGCCCCGCCGACCTCGCGCGCATGCACAAGGTGGGCGCCAGCATCTTCCTGGTCGGCGAGTCCCTGATGCGGCAGGCCGATGTGGCGGCGGCGACCCGCGCCCTCCTCGCCCGCCCCGCCGGCGCCTTGCTCAGCGCATAGAACCCGCGATGGCGCGCCTCACCCATTTCGACGCCCAGGGCAAAGCCGCCATGGTGGATGTCGGCGGCAAGGACGTGACCGAGCGCGCCGCGACGGCCAAGGGCTCCGTCTACATGCAGCCGGCGACGATCGCCTTGATTACCGGCGGCGGTGTCAAGAAAGGTGACGTGCTCTCGGTGGCGCGGCTTGCCGGCATCATGGGTGCCAAGCGCACACCCGATTTGATTCCACTCTGCCATCCCCTCGCATTGACCTCCGTCGCCGTCGATCTCTCCGTCGATGCGGCGCGCAATGCGGTCGATATCACGGCCACCTGCAAACTGAAGGGCCAGACCGGCGTCGAGATGGAGGCGCTGACAGCCGTCGCCGTCGCCGCCCTCACCGTCTACGACATGTGCAAATCCGCCGACAGGGGCATGCGGATCGCCGACATCCGCTTGGTCCAGAAGAGCGGCGGCAAGTCGGGCACGTTCGAGGCCGACTGATGATAACGGTCGAGGAAGCCCGGGCGCGCATCCTCGCCGCCTTCGCGCCGCTTGCCGCCGAGCAGGTTGCCCTCACCGATGGTTTGGGCCGCGTCCTGGCGGAGGATATAGTCGCCCGATTGACGCAGCCGCCTGCGGCCGTTTCCGCCATGGACGGCTATGCCTTGCGGGCCGCCGACGTCACCAAGGTGCCCGTGCAACTGCGCGTGAGCGGATATGCACAAGCCGGCCATGCCATTGCGGCGAAGCTGCAGCCCGGCGAAGCGGCGCGTATCTTTACTGGGGCCGCCCTGCCGCCGGGCGCCGATGCGGTCGTCATTCAAGAGGACACGATCGCCACCGGGGATCAGGTGGAAGTCCGCGAGTTCGTAGTTGCAGGCCGCCACGTGCGCGCCGCCGGAACGGATTTCAACAAGGGCGATGTCCTGCTGAAAAAGGGCCGTCGGCTGACGGCACGGGACATCGGCATCGCCGCGGCAATGAATGCGCCCTGGCTGCGGGTGACGCGCCGGCCGCGCATTGCCGTCCTCGCCACCGGCGATGAAGTCGTCATGCCCGGCGAGCCGATGGGACCGACGCAGATCGTCAGTTCCAACAGCCTGTCACTCTCCGCCTTCGTGACGGCATGCGGCGCTGAGCCGATTCATCTGGGCATCGCGCCCGACGACCTGGAGGTACTGCAACGGATGGCCGCGGCCGCCGCGGGCGCCGATCTGCTGGTGACCAGCGGCGGCGCTTCCGTGGGCGAGCACGACCTCGTGCAGAAGGCCCTCGGCGCAGCCGGTATGGAGTTGGATTTCTGGAAGATCGCCATGCGGCCGGGCAAGCCCGTGCTCTTCGGCAGGGTCGGTGCCACGCCGGTTCTCGGCCTGCCGGGAAATCCGGTGTCGGCCCTGGTGGGGTCGACGCTATTCCTGCGTCCGGCGATCGACAAGATGCTCGGTTTGATGGCATCGACAGCGCCTGGCGCGACCGCCATCCTAGGCCGCGACCTGCCGGAGAACGACAGCCGTGAAGACTATCTGCGGGCCGAGGCCTCCTACGATTCCGCGGGGCGCCTGGTCGCCACGCCGTTTCCCAAGCAGGACAGCTCCATGCTGTCCCTGATGGCCCGGGCGGACTGCCTGATCGTCAGGCCGATCCGGGCGCCCGCAATCAAGGCCGGGACGGCGGTGCCGATTGTGTTGCTTTCAGGCGGCGCGCTGTCGATCTAGCCGGCCCGCAGGACCCCGTCGGTCGAGGATTTATGCCGGGATAGGGTTTCTCACGGTTGGGATAAAGCTTCTGTATGATAGCGGCCATACGGAAAACTCCATTGTGTAGGACGGCGTTCCGGTTGCAGGTCTAGCAGCTGACGGCCGGTCTCACAGCCGGCTCGCGCGCGACGGGACGAACTCCATCGAACTGAGCCCTAATGGCAAGAATTCTGGTCATCGATGACGAAAGTCTCGTCCGCACTTTTCTGCGGGACGTACTCGAGAGCGCCGGACATGAAGTGCTGGAAGGCGCGAATGGAGACGAGGCTATCGCCGCGTTTGGCGAGTTTAAGCCGGATATCCTGATCGTCGACTTGATCATGCCTGAGCAGGACGGACTCTTCGTCATTCGCGAGGTCCGCCGCTCGGTGCCGGATGCGAAGGTCATTGCAATCTCCGGAATGCACTCTCTGGCAGGCTTTGACTATCTCAAACCGGCGGTCAGGCTCGGCGCCGACGTGGCGCTCTATAAGCCGTTCTCGCCGAAAGACCTGCTGAAAGCGATCGAGAACTTGCTGCCGGCTCCCGGACCTGCCGGGAAAGCGTCGCAAGGCTGAGACCGCACCTATGTGGCGCGCGGCCTATCCAAGGCCGCCCGGACCACGCGCGACAGTTGCGCGCGGAGAAACGGCTTTTTGATCAGTTCGGTCCCCGGCAGGAGCATTTCAGGGTCCGGCGCGTAGCCCGACATGTATACAATCCTGATCTCCGGCCTTGTCGCGCGGACATGGGCGGCGATGGCAATGCCATCCAGGGCGCCCGGCAGGATGATGTCTGAGAGCAGAAGATCGATCCGGGGATTGGCTGCCAAGGCGGCCATCGCCGTCGCGCCATCGGCTGCGGAGATAACGGTATAGCCGAATAACTCGAGATAGGCCTCGGCCAGCACTCGCACGTCGGCCTCATCTTCCACCAACAGCACGATCTCCTGTTGCCCGGATGAGAGCGGCTGGTCATTGATTGCTTCTTCTGCTGCCGTCGCGGCGGTGGCCCGGGCCAAATAGAGAGATACCCTGGTCCCTTCGCCGACGCGGGACTCGATCTGCACATGGCCGCCCGACTGCTTGACGAAGCCATAGACCATGCTCAGGCCAAGTCCCGTCCCTTTGCCCACACCCTTTGTGGTGAAGAACGGATCGAAGGCACGCGCCTTGACCTCGTCGGGCATGCCGGTACCGGTATCGGTGACTGAAATCACCACATAGTCGCCGGCGGGCTGCCCGTTGCCGGCCAATACCTGCCTTTGCGTCGTCGTCGCATTGCCGGTGCTGATCGTCAGCGAACCGCCGTCTGGCATCGCGTCTCGTGCGTTCAGCGTGAGGTTCAGCAGCGCCATTTCCAATTGCGACTGATCGATCTCCGCGGTCCAGGTATTGGGGTCGAGCATGAATGTCGTGGCGATCTTCGGGCCCAGAGGCCGCTGCAGAAGCGGTACCATCGATCGAATGAGTTCGTTGATCTCCGTCAGTTTCGGCATCAGCGCCTGGCGCCGGGCAAAGGCCAATAGGCGGTGAGTCAGGTCGGCGGCGCGCATGCCGGCCCTGATCGCGGTCTCGATCCTGCGCCGCATCGAGAAGGCAAGCTCCTTCTGCTCGTTGATGAGGTCGAGATTGCCGAGGATGATGGCCAACAGATTGTTGAAGTCGTGGGCGATGCCGCCGGTCAGCTGACCGATCGCCTCCATTTTCTGTGCCTGTTGCAGCTGTTCTTCGAGCGCTCGCCGCTCGGTGATGTCCTGCAGGGTTCCATCGAAGGTGACACGGCGCCCGGAAGAATCCTGTTCTACCTTGCCCAATTCCTGGACCCACACGATGGTGCCATCGGGGTGGAGCAACCGATATTCAATACTGTAGTTGTCCAATCCGTTTCTGACGCGATCGTAGTTGCGCCTGATGCGCTCGCGATCATCAGGATGGACCAGCTCTATGAATTTCGCCTCGTAGGGTGGCAGATCGGAATCCGGTCGCCCAAATACCCAGCCGGAACCTTTCGACCACTGAATCTCCTGGGACTTCAGTTCCTCTGTCCAATAAGCCAGACGCGCTTGTTTTTGCGCACGCAGAAGGCGCGCTTCGCTTTCACTGAGAGCCAGTTCGGCCCTCTTGCGGTCGCTGATGTCGACGGCGATGCCGCCGACATGCGTAATTTGGCCAGCAGCATCGCGGATCGGAAACTTGATCTCGTGAGTCCATTCGGCGCCGAGGTCGGTAAAATGTACCTCGCGCACCATGGCAGCGCCTGTCGCCAGTATTTCACGCTCGATCGCCTCAACCTCCTCTACGCCCTTGCTTTGCGACAAGTCGCGTACGGTCCGACCAAGGATTTGATCCCGGCTGTGGCCCCATGAATTCTCGGCCCCACGATTAATCAGCAGGTAGCGGCCATCAAGATCCTTCACATACATGTCGAACGGAGCGTGCTCCATGAAGCTGTGAAAGCGCGCCTGGTTGGCCTCCAGATTCTTATAGGCTTGCGCCAACTGAGGCACTTCGATGGTTGTTCGTAACACGAATTTGACTACGCCCATGTCGTCCTTGATCGGCACGATGCTCGTGATCCAAGTTTCCTCGCCGCCTTCGACGACGTACTTGTCCTCCCGCCCCTGAATGGGAAGACCTGTTGCGACGACTTGCTGATGGTCTTGCACCGCCGTATCGGACGCGTATCTGCCGGGACGCACCTCGGCGACGGGGCGGCCGATCACATCCTGAAGCTTGACTCCGTAAAGCTCTTCGATTTCGCGATTTAGCAAAACGATCCGGCGGTCCCGGTCGGTGATGCTGACGGTCGCCGGAATGTTGTCGATGATGCTTTGCAGGATGGTTTGATTTTCGCGCAGCCGGTCTTCGCGTTGTTTCAGTTCGTCGATCTGCGCAAAGATCGTGACGATGCCGCCCTCGGTGGTCGGCCGGTCGCTGAAGCGATACCAGCGGCCGTTGATGAAACGTTCGAATGAGCCCTTGGGATCGCGATGCTGCGCCAGCCGAGTGGCGATCCACTCCTCCTCCCGGCCGATGGCTGAGGGTTCGCGCCGGGCCTTCACATGGGCGCGCAGGATGTCCTCGAACTGCACGCCGCGCTTCAGCAAGACGGCATCAGTGCCGGATAGTTCGGCATAGCGGCTGTTCCAGGCCACCAGACGATCTTCCTTGTCATAGAGCGCAAAGCCGTCGGTCAGTCCCTCGATCCCGTCGATAAGCTGCTGGCGTGCTTGCCGCAGTTCCGCTTCCGTCGCCCGAAGCGCCGCCTCGATTTCCCGATGTTCGGAGATATCGACGCAGCTTCCGACGACCCCTGCAAAAGACCCGTCCGCAGCAAACTGCGGCTGTCCGACCTCCAGCAGCCAGCGATAGACGCCGTCATGCCGGCGATAGCGGTACTCCATCCACCAAGGCTCGCGCCTGATGATGGCCGCTTCGCAAGTCGCCCGATTCGCCGCCAGGTCGTTGGGATGCACACCGTCATCCCAGTGATGCTGGAGCGCTTCAGCTTCGGTAACGCCGCGGTAGGCGCAGAGTGCCTTGTTGACGAAAGCCGTGCGCCCTTGCGCATCCTCGGCCCATAGAAAGACTGCGGTACTTTCCGCCGCGCCCGACGCCCGCCTCGGCTCCGCCGGCAGTTGATCCGATCCGCCCGGCTGTTCGCCGGCGCGCTGCTTAAACTGTGGCGAATTGGAAACAGGTTCGCGCGGGAGATCTCGCTCAAAGCGCGATGTGGATTGCCGCCGCACAGCAAGAATGCCGAGGCAACCGATCGCCGCGACTTGCAGGAGGAACGCAGGCATTCGCCACATTGACGATGCATCGGCGATGAAGAATGCCGCCGCTCCGGTGCCCGCCGCGAGCACGAGTATGCCGGCCATAATCCAAAAGGGCTGGTGCAACGCCTGATCGCGAGCTTCCACGCCCGGCGCGTGATCCATCATGCGAAACATGTCGGCATTCCAGATAGCAATGGAATCACCTGGTTCAGCGGCTCCGATCGAAAAGCTTCCGGCGGAAGGCCGGAGAAGTCAGATCCAAGGGCAAGGCGCGGGGCTTGAGGCTCCAAACTTGTTGACGATTCCGGTTGCCGGCCTGTTAACCCATCGCCGGAAAGGCTCGGAAATCGCCGGGCTTCACCTGAAAACGAAACCGCGGATTCATGCGATCCCAATTCGTTACTGCCGGTCAAGCTACCAATACCTTTGCCCCGGCAAGCCTGGCGCGGCGCTTAAGGACAGCTTCCCAGCCGCCGCATTTGCGGCTTGACGCCATTGCGGAACTAAACTAGAACATGTGCCGGTGTTTTGGTTTTGTTCTAAATCTGGTGGCTAGCATGCTCACGCGGAAGCAATACGAGCTCCTGAACTACATCAACAATCATCTTCAGGAACGGGGCGTTTCGCCGTCCTTCGACGAGATGAAGGAAGCGCTCAACCTCAAATCAAAGTCGGGCATCCATCGCCTGATTACCGGCCTGGAGGAGCGCGGCTTTATCCGACGCCTGCCGCACAAGGCGCGGGCGCTCGAGGTGCTTCGACTGCCTGAAGATCAGGGCATCGGCCGAGCCCGCACGGAACGGGAAGGCGCCCCGCGCTTCACGCCGAACGTCATTCAAGGGAACTTCGGCACAAACCTCGCGGGCGCGCAGGTCGCTACGACGGTTTCGGCGGTGCAATTGCCGCTCTATGGCCGCATCGCTGCCGGCACGCCGATCGAGGCTTTGCGCGATCATAGCCACAGCGTCGATGTGCCTGGAAGCCTGCTCGGCCGCGGCGAACATTATGCCCTCGAGGTCGACGGCGATTTGATGGTCAACGCCGGCATCATGGACGGCGATACCGTGATCATCGAGCGCTGCGAAACCGCCGAAAATGGGTCAATCGTCGTCGCGCTGGTGGACAGCAACGAAGTCACGCTCAAGCGTCTCCGGCGCAAGGGCGACTCGATCGCGCTGGAGCCGGCGAATCCGGCCTACGAAACGCGCATCTTCGGCCCCGACCGGGTCGCCATCCAGGGGCGTCTCGTTGCGCTGATGCGGCGGTTCTGACCTTCCGATACCTCCCATCTGGTCCCTGCCAGGGCTGACAGGTCCCACGGCCTCCATTATGGTGCGCCGCCCGCCGCGCCGCGGCGGCGATTCCCGGGGGTAGCTGCCTGCGATGAATGTTCTCGGTCTTCAGTTCGGCCACGACGCCGGCGCCGCCGTAGTGCGCGACGGGCGCGTGGCTTCCTTCGTCCTGCGCGAGCGCCACAGCCGCATCAAGCATGCGATGTCGCTGGACCTCGCCACGATCGAGCTGGCGCTGAATGAAGCCAGCATCGGCGAAGCGGAAATAGACTATGTGGCAATCACGTCGACGCAAAAGACCGAACTGATCGCGCGCGACCCCAAGAGATTCTCCGTCACGCTCGATCCGCACGAAAAGCACAGCGCGCCTTGCACGTTTGCCGACGTCGCAAAGCGGGGCAATCTCGATGTCGCCGGGCTGCTCCATGGCGAGATCCTGCCGCTCCTGTATCACAGCCCGAATGCGGATCTATCGGCGCATGCGGCGCCAACTTACTTTCCGGAATTCCGCTCGGTTCCTGAGAAGGATCTGTTCACGCTCGGCTGGCTCGATACCTATCTGTCGGTCGATCTCTGGTCTGGCGACAAGCGCCTGGCCGACATTGCGGCAACCGACTACCGGCGATTGCTGGAAACCGACACGGTCCGGCATGGATTTCACTATCCGGCCACGCTGAAGCTCAACGGCCGCGCCCTTCCCGCCTATTTCATCAGCCACCACATGGCCCATGCGGCGTCGATCTACTATCCGCTCGGCCTGCAGAGTGCGGCCATCCTGACCCATGACGGCTTCGGCAGCGGCAAGCACTATCACAGCGGCATGTACTATCTGGGCGACGGCCACAAGATTTTCCCGCTCGCGCCCCATCACCTGATCATCGGGCACATCTATGATCAGGCCGCCATCGCGCTCAATATGGGTCTCATTGGCCCGGCCGGAAAGCTCATGGGCCTGGCGCCCTACGGCCACGCCTATTTCCAGTCGCCGTTGTTCGTCGGCAATCACAATGATCTGGCGAAGGCCGGCATCACTCACCCCGGGAGAAACTGGGTTGGCTACTGCCTGCAATCCGCCAAGCAGCAGGGCTACGATCTCGGCGCTTTCCGCGACAAGACGCGAATGACCGATCGGGTGAATGTCGACGTCGCCGCCAGCACCCAGCGGTTGTTCGAGATGACCATGGTTGCGGCCATGGAGACGTTTCAGCGCATGCTCGGCACTATCGGCCGCGACGGCTTGCCCCTCTGCTATGCCGGCGGCACGGCGCTCAACTGCCCGGCCAACAGCCTGATGGCGCAGCGTCCCGGATTCGCCTCCCTGCATATTCCGCCCTGGTGCGACGATAGCGGCCTGGCCCTGGGCGCAGCATTGGCGCTGTATCACAACGTCTTGGATCAGCCGCTGACCGCTGAGGCCCGGCCGCGCAAGGATGTGGACGCCTATCTAGGCGCCGCCGTTCGCGAGGATCAGGTCGAGAAGGCGCTATCCATCTTTGCCGAACGCATCAGCAGCGAAGTCCGCGGCGACTGGATCGCCCTGGCGGCGCAGGATCTCGCCGACGACAAGGTTATCGGCTGGTTTGAAGGCCGCAGCGAAATCGGGCCGCGCGCCCTCGGCCACCGCTCGATCCTCGCCGATCCCCGGAAGGCCGAGAACTGGCAGCGCGTCAACGAGATCAAGCAGCGGGAGACCTGGCGTCCGTTCGCACCGGCCGTGCTTGCCGAGCATGCGCGCGACTGGTTCGACGGCATCCCCCTGCCCTCGCCCCATATGCTCTATACCGCGCAGGTGAAATCAGACGACGTGCCGGCGATCACCCATACCGACAAGTCGGCGCGCATCCAGACTGTCGATGCCGGTGACGGCGCCTTCCATGACCTGCTGCGCGAGTTCCACGGCCGCACCGGCGTGCCGATGGTGCTGAATACCTCGTTCAACGGACCGGGCGAACCCATCGTCGAAAGCCCCATGGACGCGATCCGCTTCTTAGCCGCTTCATCGCTGGACGCGCTCTATCTCGAGGGCCGGCGGATCGTCCGGCGCCGATAGCGGGCCGGTCCCGGCGACCCAGGGCCGCCGGCCGCGCAGATCGTCGACGGCCACGATCTCCACCGCGCCATCTTCGTCGATCCAGAGCGCATATGCGCCGTTGCGCCGGCGATCGCGCCAGTCGATGCGAAGGGGCGCTGCGCAATTCCCACGAATGCTGTCGACGCTGATGACGATGTCGGCGCGGCGGCAATCCTCCGGCAAGGCCGCCGGCT
This sequence comes from uncultured Alphaproteobacteria bacterium, assembly GCA_963851215.1. Taxonomy (GTDB): domain Bacteria; phylum Pseudomonadota; class Alphaproteobacteria; order Dongiales; family Dongiaceae; genus DATKFM01. The sequence goes on along the minus strand of CAWKOG010000008.1, from coordinate 428,928 downwards.
CCAGCGCCAGGGCAACCGTCAGGCCGTGGATGTGGTGGATGCAACCCTGGCTGTCGCAGGCAAGTCCGCCATCGGGGCTGTAACCCTCAGCCGGCCAGGCGGCGCCGTTCTCCAGCCCGGCGCGGCGGAGCCAGATTTCGCGCTCGAATTTGCTGCGCGTGAGCGACGAGAAAAGATAGCCGCCGCTGTCGTCGCGGATGGCCATCAGGTCGCCATCCTCGGAAACCAGGATGTCCGGTTGCCGGACCAGCAAAGTGCTCAGCAGCCCCAGCAGGATCACCGGCACACCCAGCCATCGCCAGCGCCGCCGCCAGAGGCAGAACCAGAGACCGCCGATCACCACCGTGATCAGTCCGGCCAGCGGCATCCCCGGCATCGGCTGCGCCGCGCCCGGCCAGCCGGCCACGGTGTCGGCGATGAGCATGATCCCGTCGATCCCCCACCCCATGGGCACGAGCGCCAGCGCCTCAAGTCCGAACGGCATCAAAAACACAGCAGCAACGGCACAGGGCATGACCCAGATCGACGTCAGCGGCACTGCCGCCAGATTGGCCGCCACGCCATACAACGACGGGCGGTTGAAGTGATAGAGCGCAAACGGCGCCGTTGCCAGAGACGCTACCAGGCTGGCCAGGATCGTCATGGCGATGTAGCGGAGAATACGCGATGTCCAGGAGGGATCGCGCGTTCGGTTTGCCTGCCGCTCCGTCACGACTTCGTAGAGTGCGATCAGGGCGATGACAGCGGCAAACGACATCTGCAGACTGGCACCGGTCAGGCCTTCCGGACCGATCAGCAGCACAATCACGGCGGCGATGGCGACGGTGCGCATTGAAATCGCGTCGCGGTCGAACATGATGCCCAACAGGAAGATGCCGGCCATGATGAATGACCGCAATGTCGGCACCGGCGCACCGGCCAGCAGCACATAGAATCCGGCGCCGATGAGCGCCAGCCCGGCCGCCCATTTCTTGATCGGCCAATAGAGTGCGACCCGCTCCAGCGCCGCGAGCAGCAGCCGGAATCCGCCGAACAAGATTGTCGTCACCAGAAGGATATGCAGGCCGGAGATCGACAGCAGATGCGCGAGACCGGAGTCGCGCATGTCATCCATCGTGCCGTCCGAAATGCCATACTGATCGCCGGCGATCAGCGCGACGGCGATGGTTCCGCTATCGCCTGAGAGCACCGCGAGGATGCGATGCGCGATAGCGACGCGAATGGCCGAAATCTCGCGCCAGGCATTTGCCCAGAGCTCGCCGAACGTGCCGGGGGCCACGCCATCCGGCGGGTCGATACGCCTGACGTCACGGGTGGCGATGCCGATAGCGCCGACTTGCCGGAAGAAGTCGAGCCGCTGGAAATCGAACCCGCCGGGCAGGACTGGCCTCGATGGCGGTCCCAGCTTGGCCCGGAGCGCGAGCCAGTCCCCGGGCGACGGCATCTCGACCGAGGCCGGCAGACGGACGCGGATGCGCGCGGGCGTCCCGGCGCTGTCGACTCCGGCAATCGCCACGTGATCCAGAGTGATCCGCGCGCCCGGCGGATCCACCTCGACTTCAAGCACCTGTCCGCTGAGATCGGCCCATTGTTCCTTGGCCAGCACCGGCGCCGCCACGAACGCCGTGCGTCCCTGTGCAGCGGCAAAGCCCAGCGACATGGCAATCAGTACCGTAAGCAGCCACTTGAGAATTGGCAGAGTTCGGCCGGCAAAGATGGCCATTGCCGACAGGCCGAGCACCGCCGGCCCGAGCCAAAACGGCGGCTCGGCCGGCAGCGCGAAATAGATCCCGATCCCAGCCGCCAGGAACACCGGGAACCACAGCATCCATCGCTCCGCTTCCAGCGCAAAGCTCGTGGCTATCAGCGAAGTCAATCCGGCGCGCCGGCCCGTCCTGCTTGTTTCTGTTTCGGCTGTTATGGTCACGATGAATGTCTTGCCGCATATTGCAGGCGAGAAAACAACAGCAAAATCGCGGCTTATTCGTGATTCTGGCTTGCAAGGCGGCGGGCATGCTACACAGCGCCGCAGTTTGTATTATGGGATCAGATCACACATGAGCGTCACCGTACGCTTTGCGCCCTCGCCCACCGGTTTCCTCCATATCGGCGGCGGACGCACGGCCCTGTTCAACTGGCTGTTCGCCCGGCACCACAAGGGCATCGTTCAAGTTGCGGATCGAAGATACCGACCGGCAACGCTCCACGCAGGCCGCCATCGACGCCATCATCGACGGCATGAAATGGCTCGGCCTCGATTGGGACGGCGATATCGTGTTCCAGTTCGAGCGCGCCGCACGCCATGCCGAGATCGCCCGCCAGATGCTGGCCGAGGGCAAGGCCTATCACTGTTATTGCACGCCCGAAGAGCTCGACGAAGATGCGCGAGGAGCAGAAGGCCAAGAACCTGCCGCAGCGCTATGACGGAACACTGGCGCGACCGCGATCCCAAGGACGCGCCGCCGGGCGTGAAGCCGGTAATCCGCCTGCGCATGCCCCAGATCGGCGAGACTGTCGTTCAGGACCGCGTCCTCGGTGAGATCCGCGTCGGCAACACAGAGTTGGACGATATGGTCCTCCTCCGCGGCGACGGCACGCCGACCTACATGCTCGCGGTCGTTGTCGATGACCATGACATGGACATCAGCCATGTGATCCGCGGCAGCGATCATACGACCAACACGTTTCGCCAGTATCAGATCTACGCGGCGATGGGCTGGGCTATCCCGGAGTTTGCCCATATCCCGCTCATCCACGGCCCCGACGGCGCCAAGATGTCGAAGCGGCACGGCGCTGTCGGCATCGGCGCCTACCGCGATATGGGATATCTGCCGGAGGCCTTGCGGAACTATCTGCTGCGCCTCGGCTGGTCCCATGGCGACGACGAGATCATCAGCACCGATCAGGCGATCGAATGGTTCAATCTGGAGTCCATCGGCCGCTCTCCGGCGCGTTTCGACTTCGCCAAGCTTGAGAACCTCAACGGCCACTATCTCCGCAGCGCTTCGAATGAGCGGCTGGTCGAACTTATCGCGCCCCGGCTGGAAGCGGTGCTGGGCGCGGCGATCGACGCCGCCGGCAAGTCGCGGCTGCTGCGCGGCATGGACGGCCTGAAGGCGCGGGCGAAGTCGTTGGTCGATCTCGCGGAGAGCGCCCTGCTCTATGTCCGCTCCCGGCCACTGGCGATGGATGCAAAGGCGGCTGCGGTGTTGACGCCGGAGGCCAAGGGCACGCTGTCGGGAACCGTGAAGATTCTTCAGGACCTGGCAGAGTGGCGGGCGCCGGCGCTGGAACAGGTGGACCGCCAATATGCCGAGCAGCATGCGATCAAACTGGGACAACTCGCACAGCCAAAGCGCGCCGCGCTGACTGGCAGCACCACCTCGCCGCCCATATATGAAGTTATGGAAATCCTCGGGAAGGAAGAGACACTGGCGCGGTTGCGGGACGCCGGAATCGCCGTTTAGAGCCGGGTTTCACTGTCACCCAGGATTAATTGAAAGCTGACACTATCGGGACTATTGTCATCCTGTTATTGCACCGCAGCAGGCGACAATTGATGTAATTTCAAAGGGTTAGATACATGACCACGTCGACAGCCAAGAAGGCGGCGGCCGCCGAGCAGAGCGTTACGGTGACCGACAACTCCACCGGCAAGTCATTCGACCTGCCGATCATGGACGGCACCCTGGGCCCGCAGGTAATCGACGTGCGCAAGCTCTATACTGATCATGGGTTCTTCACCTATGACCCGGGCTTCACCTCGACCGGCAGCTGCGAATCCAAGATCACCTATATCGACGGCGAGCAGGGCATCCTGCTCCATCGCGGTTATCCGATTCAGGAGCTGGCCGAGAACAGCGACTTCATGGAGGTCTGCTACCTGCTGCTCGAGGGCGAACTGCCGAACGCCGAGCAGAAGAAAAAGTTCGTGCACGACATCACCCATCACACGATGCTGCACGAGCAGTTGCTCAACGTGTACCGCGCGTTCCGCCGCGACGCCCATCCGATGGCCGTCGTCATCGGCGTCGTCGGCGCGATGTCCGCCTTCTATCACGACAGCACGGATATCGGCGATGCGCATCAGCGCATGATCGCTTCGCACCGGCTGATCGCGAAGATCCCGACCATCACGGCCTACGCGTACAAGTACTCCGTCGGCCAGCCCTTCATCTATCCGCGCAACAAGTTCAACTACTCCGAAAACTTCCTCAACATGACCTTCGCCGTGCCGGCGGAGGACTACAATATCGATCCCGTGGTGGCGCGGGCCATCGACCGCATCTTCATCCTGCATGCCGATCACGAGCAGAACGCCTCGACCTCGACCGTGCGCATCGCCGGTTCTTCCGGCGCCAATCCCTTCGCCTGCATCGCCGCCGGCGTCGCTTCGCTGTGGGGCCCCGCTCATGGCGGCGCCAACGAAGCGGTGCTGACCATGCTGCGGGAAATCGGCTCCAAGGATAAGGTCGCCGACTTCATCAATCGGGCGAAGAACCGGGAGGTCCGGCTGATGGGTTTCGGCCACCGGGTCTACAAGAACTACGATCCGCGCGCCCAGATCATGCGGCGCACCTGCAATGAAGTGCTGGATGCCCTCGGCAAGCGCAACGAGCCGCTGCTGGATCTGGCCATGGAGCTGGAGCGCGTTGCCCTGGAAGACGAATATTTCGTCGAGCGCAAGCTCTACCCGAATGTCGATTTCTATTCCGGCATCATCCTGCAGGCGATCGGCTTTCCGACCTCGATGTTCACCGCGCTGTTTGCCCTCGCCCGCACGGTCGGCTGGGTCGCCCAGTGGAAGGAAATGATCGAGGACCCCTCGCAGCGCATCGGCCGTCCGCGGCAGCTCTATACCGGTTCGCCCCAGCGCGGCTATCTGCCGCTGGATCAGCGCAAATAGTGCTCGACCGAGACGCCGTAAGAAAAGGGGCCGTCGCGGGGCCCCTTTTTGCGTTACTGCCGATTGATCAGCTCGATCTTGTAGCCGTCGGGATCCTCGACGAAGGCGATCACGCTGCCACCATGCTTCATCGGGCCGGGCGGGCGCGGGATCTTGACGCCTTCCTTACTCAGCGTTTCGCAGGTGCCGTAGATGTCGGGCACGCCGATGGCCAGATGGCCGAAGCCGCTGCCGATCTCATAGGGCGTCTTCTGCCCCCAATTGTGGGTCAGTTCGATCACCGTCTCGGACTCCTCGTCGCCATAGCCGACGAAGGCCAGGGTGAACTCGCCGCTCGGATAGTCCTTCCGCCGCAGCAGTTTCATGCCCAGCAGCCGGGTATAGAAGTCGATCGACTTCTCGAGATCGAATACCCGGATCATCGTGTGGAGCATGCGGAAACCCGCGCCGGCGCCGACCGATGTTGCGGGCTTTGCCTGAACGTTCATGGGGAGCGGCCCTTCCTTAATTGAGGTTGGTCAGGTGCGGTAGACGCGGACCGTGCCGGCTCAAGCGTCGCGGATCATGGCGGCGAAACTGGCGTCCGCAACGACATTGTCGTCAACTTTGATCTCGCCATTGAACTTCCAGATCATGCCGCGGTTGCGGTCTTTGATCACATGCACGTGCAGCTGGTCGCCCGGCACCACCGGGCGGCGGAACCGGCAGCTGTCCACCGACATGAAATAGACGAGTTTGCCTTCAAATGCCTTGCCCAGGGTATGCACCACCAGCACGGCAGCTGTTTGTGCCATCGCCTCGATCAGTAATACGCCGGGCATGACCGCCTGACGTGGGAAATGGCCCTGGAAGAAATGTCTCGTTGATCGACACGTTCTTGATGCCGGTCGCCGACTTGTCGGTGATGACGTCGACGATGCGGTCGATCATCAGGAATGGATAACGATGCGGGATCATCTGCATGATCCGCTCGATATCGAATGTCAGGGGCTGTTCGCCCGCGACGCTGCTGCTTTCGCTCACACCCGGCATATCTATGATCTATCCGCCTGAGACTCCGGTTCACCCGGCGGGCCGTAACCTTCTCTTTCGCCGTCTGCTTTCTACATACTCGCCAGTTTGGCGTCCAACCCCTTTAGGGCTTCCAAGGTGATATCGTAGCTCGGATCGCGGAAACACCACCATGGCGCGATCGATGACCAGCGTCAGCTTTCGCTCATCGATGATCTTCTGGACGATCGGCTCCAGCGCCTTTGTGATCTTGTCCTTGCCGTCGACAAGCCGCTTCTCAAGTGCCTTTCGCTTGTCGTTCAGTGTTTCCTCGCGGATTTCATGTCTCCCATGAATTTTTCCTGCTCGGCCTTGCACTCCTCCGCCGGCAGTTTTCGCAGTCCTTTTGTATCTGCTCTTCCGTCTTCGCGGAGCTTTTTGCCCGGTGGCCGCGGCTTCATCATCCAGTTTCTTCTGGTTCGCTCTTGACAGTCGCCAGGAGGCCCGAACCGGCTTTGGATTTCCTGAAGATGTATTCGAAATCCAGGACGCCGATGCTTCGCGGCGCCGCCTCCTGCGCATAGGCATGTTGCGTGGGGCACGTGCCAACCCGGCTCGGCAATTGCCATGGCCAGGATGGCTGCTTTCAAGTTCTGTCTGATCTGTTTCATTTCCTAGAATCTCGTTCCTACGCTGAATCTGAAGAATTCTTCGCGGTCGAAGTCTTCCGCGAGATAAGGCAGGGCGAAATCGACCGCAAGCGGACCGAACGGCGATGACCAAGTGAGGCCAAATCCGGCCGTGGCCCTTATCGAATTCTTGTCTACCAAGAATGGTACCTCTGCGGTCGTCAAATCTCGTGTCAAAAAGGGTGCCGAAGTCGGTGAAAACTCGGCCCTTGATACCATACTCCTCAGGCAGGCCGACCGGGAAAGTTACTTCAATTGTGCCGCGGGCATATTTGTTGCCGCCAAGGGAGTCCTTCGTCGAGACGTCGCGGGGGCCGACGCCCGCGGTCCGGAAACCGCGCAAGGTGGCGCCGCCAAGGAAGAAGGCATCAGTGATGCGGATGTCCTCGCCGAAAGCCGAAGATATAGCCGGCTTCGCCGTTCACGCCGACCGAAACGCTCTCCGTGATCGGATAGTAGTAGGCTGCCGACAATCTGGTTCGCAGATAGTGCAGATCCCCACCGAGGCCTGCGACGTCATTGCGCAGTCGGACGTATATAGCCGTCTGTGGGGTTGAAGCGGTTGTTCAGGCGGTCGTAGGAGATTTCCTGACCGACGATCGACGAAATCGTGGTCGCCCTCCTGCTGTTTGATACCGGGCGAAGCATTGCTCTCGACGTCGAAGATATCGTCCTGGCTCAACGTGTATTTGACGCTCTGCCTCAGGAACTCCGCCCATTCCCAACCAAACCGGATAGCGCCGCCAAGGTTCTTTTCGCTGAATGAACTCTCGTCTCGCTCAAGGCGGACATTATAGACATCGAAGCCGGCCGACAAGATCCTTGTCCAGGAAGTAAGGCTCGGTGAAACTGAAATCGAGCTGCTGTCGGCGGCCGGATATCGTGAACGCCAACTTGAGGTCCTGGCCTCGGCCGAGCAAATTTCGCTCGCGAATGCTGATATCGCCAAGCGGACCCTTCGCCGGTGGAGAAAGCCGGCGCCGAACGAGAGTTCGCCGGTCGACTGTTCCTCGATCGTGACGTCGACGACGGCGCGATCCGGCGCGCTGCCTTGCAGCGTTTCCATATCCACCTTGTTGAAGAATCCAAGGTTCTGGATGCGCTGACGTGTACGGCAAATCTTCGAACTGTTGAACGCATCGCCTTCGACCAGACGGAACTCCCGGCGGATAACCTCGTCCAAGGTCCGGACGTTGCCATGAATGTCGATCCGCTCGACATAGATGCGCTGGCCCTTCGCGAACCTGATAGGTAATCCCCACCGTGCGGCTAACCGTATCCTTTTGCGGAATGGGCTCCACCTCGACAAAGGCATAGCCGAGCTCGCTGATCCTTTCCGTCAGTGCCGTTACGGTTTTGTCGACCTCGCTCTGATCGTACCAATCGCCTTCATCGGTAGTCAGTTCGCCTTCCAGCGTTTGCGGATCGAGATCCTTGAGCGATGAACTGATGTCGATCTTGCCGAAACGGTAGCGCTCTCCTTCCTCCAACGTGAAGGTGATGAAGAATGCGTCGCGGCCCGGCGACAGTTCGGCGACTGACGAGACCACGCGAAAGTCCACGTATCCTTCGTCGAGATAGAAATTCCGCAAGGCCTCGCGATCCACCGTGATACGATCGGGATCATAGGTATCGCTGGTGGAAAAGAAACGATACCAGGCGCTTTCGGTCGTCAGGATTTCGCCGCGCAGCGTCCCGTCGCTGTAGTTTTCATTGCCGACGAAAACGATGCGCCGGACCTCCGTGACCTCGCCTTCCTTGATTTCGAAGACCAGATCGACGCGATTTTGATCCAGCGGGATCACCTTGGGCTCGACTGTCGCGGCGAAACCGGCCGCTCCGCCGGTAGATGTCGAGAATTCGCTTGGCGTCGCTTTGAACCTTGGTCGCGGTGTAGACCACGCGCGGCCGCAGCTGGACTTCCGCCTGCAGGTTTCGTCGTCGATACGCCGGTTCCCTTCGAACGCCAGTCGGTTGATGATCGGGTTCTCCGCCACGCGGACGACGAGAACGCTGCCTTCGCGGCGGAAATTCACGTCGGCAAACAGGCCCGTGCGCGAACAAGTTCTTCAACGCCTGATCGACCTTCAGGGCGTCGAAATTCTCGCCCGGGCTTATTTGCATGTAGGAGATGATGGTCGATGGCTCAATGCGCTGGTTTCCCTCGATCCTGATCTCGCTGATCGTGTCGCCCGTTGTCAGTTCCTGCGCCAGAAGGGGCAGTGGTCCCGCCGACAGCAGGCACAAAAAAAGCCCCAGCAACAGACGCACGATCACTACTTTCACGCTACTCCCCCAGGCGAATTCTTTTTGGGTCAGCTGACCAGATTTTTGAAGAACTCGATCACACGCAGATATTTGAGATCGTTCCACATCGCAAACAGCATCAGGCTCACCACGGCGGCAAGACCGATCTTCAGTGCGAAATCCTGCACGCGCTGGCTCAGCGGCCGGCCACGAACCGCCTCAACCGCATAGAATGCAAGGTGGCCGCCGTCCAGGAGCGGAACCGGAAACAGATTGATGAGGCCGAGGTTGATCGAAATCATTGCCACGAGCATCGAGGAATTCCCGCAGCGTGCCCTGCGCGGTGTCGCCGGCGATCTTGCCGATCCGCAGGACTCCGCCGATCTCATCGGAGGATCGCTTACCGGTGATCATCTGGCCGACCGTGGTCAGAATGAACCCGGTAGGTCCGGGCCGTGTCTTCCACAGCGACCCACATGGCAGTCAATGGACCCAGGCGATGCGCCTCTCGTGAATCGACCGGGCCGATGCCTAGAAGGAAGCGCAACTCCTTTACGCCCTTGGCATTGTCAGTTTCCTTAACCGTCGGCGTCGCGCTGATGGTCTGGCGCTGGCCGTTGCGCTCGATCTCGATATCCAGCGGCGCCCCATTGCTTTTTTGCACGATCGCGGAAACCTCCGCAAAATCGCTGATGGGCCGTCCGGCTAGGCTGACAATACGATCCCCTGATTTGAGACCGGCCTTTTCGGCGGCGCTGCCCTTGCTGACCTCGCCGATGACGGGCGCAGCAAACGGGGTGAAGTTCAGATCTCGGTAAGTGTCGACATTGCCGAGCCAGCCCGTCTCGCTGGTCAGATCTGGCTTGGCCTGCAGCGTCAAGGTCTCCCCGCCCCGGTCGACCACAATATCGACGATCTCGCTGACATCGACCTGCAGGGCAATGAACACACCGTTGTACTCATCGACCTCGTAACCGGCGACCGACTGAATGCGATCGCCCGTCCGAAGACCGGCTTTCTCAGCCGCACCGCCCGCCTCGACCATGCCGACCACCGGCGGGAAGTACTGCTTGCCCAGCGTGGCGAAAATCCCCGCCAGGACAATCACCGCCAGCACATAGTTGGCCGCGGGCCCCGCGAACACGATGGCCGCCTTCTGCCAAAGCGGCTTGAAGAGGAATGATGTATTGCGCTCCTCGGCACTGACCGACGCCGGATCCGGATTCTCGACGCCTTCGGTATCCGACTGGCCCTTCATCTTGACGTAGCCGCCGAGGGGTATGGCGCTGAACTTCCAGCGGGTGCCCTTGCGGTCGGTGAAGCCGAAAAGCTCGCGGCCAAACCCGATGGAGAACACATCGACATGGACGCCGCAGCGCCGCGCTACCCAGAAGTGACCGAGCTCGTGAAAAAAGACGACGATAGTCAACAGGACAAGGGTCGCGATTATGTAGTGGGGAGCGCCGAGCAGTAGGTCCATTCAGTTGCTAACTCCAGCTTCCGATTCCAACAAGGCCTTGGGCGGGCGGGACAATTACCATAGTTACCATGGGAATGCCCATACCCAGAGATAGGCGGATTCGGGGCCTTGGTAAGGCCGCCATACTCACGGATTCGCGATCAGAGGCCGGCCACCGGCGGGCGGCCGAGGATGACGCAAAGCGCCGCGACGGCCACGCAAACCGCGAGCAGCCCGTCGAGGCGGTCCAGAGCACCGCCATGGCCGGGGATCAGATTGCTGCTGTCCTTGACCCCGGCCTGGCGTTTGGCCGCGGATTCGAACAGATCCCCGCCCTGTTCCACCAGGGCTAGGGCGCCGCTCACCGGGATCAGCCATAGGCTGTTCCCCTCCGGCAACAGCGAAAATGCCGCAAATCCCACCGCGGCGGCTGCGGCGACCCCGCCCGCCAGCCCGGCCCAGGTCTTGTTGGGCGAAATGGCCGGCGCCAGCTTGGGTCCGCCGATCAGGCGCCCGGCCACATAGGCGCCGGTATCGGTCGCCCACACCAGGGCGAAGAGCCACAGGACCGTGGCCAACCCGCCATGCGGCTGTCCTCGCAGCCACAAAATGGCCAGACAAGGCAGTCCGACATAGAGAGCGCCAAAGCCGAGCCAGTAGGGCCGCGCATCATGTTCCAGCCTTGCCAAGGCCGCGACCAGGGCAGCGCTGGAGACCAGCACCCAAATCCCATTTACATCCCTCATGAAGGTGGCCAGCGCCACTGAGAGCAGGACCAGAATGATCAGCAGCGCTCCGGCAAAACTCAGATGCCCGCGATTGCAGAGCCGCGCCCATTCCCAGGCGAGGACTCCCCCCACCAGGGCGACCAGGAGGATCAAGGGGGCGCCCGTCAGCCAAGGATACTCGGGCCCACTGAACCAGATCGCCGCAAGAGCGACCGGGATCAGGACGAACGCCGATATGAGGCGTTTGAGCAGCGCCGAGCCTTTAGGCTGTACCGCCATACCGCCGGTCACGCTGTTGATATTCCTGGATAGCCGCCGACAGATCGTCCTTGGTGAAGTCCGGCCACAGCCGCTCGAGGAAGATCAGCTCCGTATAGGCGGACTGCCAGAGCAGGAAATTGCTGATCCGCTTCTCGCCACTGGTGCGGATAATGAAATCGGGGTCGGGCAGCTCGGCGGTCAGCAGGTACCGGCTGAATAGCGCCTCGTTCACGTCGGCGGACTGCAGCTTGCCGGCCTTGCACATCCTCGGCGATGCGCGCGGCTGCCTGGGTGATCTCGGCGCGTCCGCCATAGCTCAGGGCCACGGTGAGATTGAGCCCCCGGTTGCCGCGCGTGCGCGCCTCGGCCTGCTCGATTAGCTGCACGATATCGGGCGCCAGCTTCTCCCGGTCGCCGATCACGCGGATGCGCACGCCGTTGCGGTCGAGGTCGTCGATCTCGCTGCGGATATAGAGCCGGAGCAGCGCCATCAACTCGTCGATCTCGCTCAGCGGCCGCTTCCAGTTCTCCGACGAGAAGCCGAACAGCGTCAGGTAGGAAATGCCGAGTTCCGCCGCGCCGACGACCGTGCGCCGCACGGCTTCGGCGCCACGCTGATGGCCGACCGTACGCGGCAGGCCGCGGGACCGGGCCCAGCGGCCGTTTCCGTCCATGATGATGGCGACATGTACCGGCGGCGACGCGCCGCCAGAAGTTGCGAGGGCTTCTGCCAAGCTAGACCTGCATGATTTCTTTTTCTTTTTGCACCAGCATCTCATCCACCAGCTTTGATGTGCTGGTCGGTCATCTTCTGCACTTCGTCGGAACGGGTGCGATGCTCGTCCTCGGAGATCTTGTGGTCCTTCTCCATTTTCTTGAGCGCCTCCATGCCGTCGCGGCGGATATTGCGCACGGCGACGCGGGCGGACTCCGTATACTTGTGCGCCACCTTCGACAATTCCTGCCGGCGTTCCTGGCTGAGCTGAGGCAGCGGCACGCGCACGAGCTGTCCATCGGACGAGGGATTGAGGCCGAGGCCGGCATCGCGGACCGCCTTCTCCACCGCCGAGACCAGGCCGCGGTCCCAGACCTGGACCGTGATCATGCGCGGCTCGGGCACGCCGACGGTGCCCACCTGGGCAATCGGCAGGTCGCTGCCATAGGCCTTCACCACCACCGTATCCAGCAGATGCGGCGAGGCGCGGCCGGTGCGCAGCCCGGCGAATTCCCGCTTCAGCGCGTCGATGGCGCCATCCATGCGCCGCTTCAATTCGTTTTTGTCAGCCTCGATAGCCATGGTTTTCCCTATTCCGTGATTATCGTGAACTTCCCCTTGCCGCAGATCGCCTCGCTGAAGGCGCCGGCCTGGGTAATGGAGAACACCAGGATGGGGATATTGTTCTCGCGCGCCAGCGAGATCGCCGCCGCGTCCATCACCTTGAGATCGCGCGCCAGCACCTCGAGATAGGTCAGCCGCTCATAGCGGTCCGCCTTCGGATCCTTCCTGGGATCGGCGCTGTAGACTCCATCCACCTTGGTGCCCTTCAGCAGCACGTCGCAGCCCATCTCCGAGGCGCGCAAGGCAGCCGCCGTATCGGTTGTGAAGAACGGATTGCCGGTGCCCGCCGCGAAGATCACCACCCGCCCCTTCTCCATATGCCGGAGCGCGCGGCGGCGTATATAGGGCTCGCAGACCGAGGTCATGGTGATGGCCGACTGTACCCGGGTGGCGACGCCGAGCTGTTCGAGCGCGTTCTGCACTGCGAGCGCGTTCATCACGGTCGCCAGCATGCCCATATAGTCGGCGGTGGCGCGCTGCATGCCCTGGGAGGCGCCGGCGACGCCGCGGAAGATATTGCCGCCGCCGATCACCATGCAGACTTCGACGCCCATCTGATTGACCGCCTGCACCTCGCGGGCGATGCGGTCCACCGTCTCCTGCTCCAGGCCATAGTCGCGGTTGCCCATCAGGGCTTCGCCGGACAGTTTCAGCAGCACCCGGCGGTAGACGGCCTTCAGCGGCACGACATTCCTTTCGGCAACTCGATCCGCCATCTTGCACCCCCGCCCGTTGCGCCGAATCAGCCCCGGCCGGGCGTAATCATACACAAACGGCCCCCTCGGCCACTAGGTAATGCCGGGAGCCTGCCCCCGCCAGCCGCCGACCCTAAGGCCGCGGTGAGGCGAAGTTGTGGCAAAGCCGCCGGCGGCAAGCCGGCGGAATCGCTCAGCCTTCCGCGGCCTCGACCCCTTCGCCCAGGGCCATGCGGACGAAGCCGGCCACCTTCACGGGCGCGCCGATTTCCTTGGCCGCCGCCTCCACCACATCCTTCACCTTCGACTTGCCGTCGATGGCGAAGGTCTGCTCCAGCAACACGATATCCTCGAAATACTTGCGCAAGCCGCCTTCGATCATCTTGGCGATCACCGGCTCCGGCTTGCCGGAGGCCTTGGCGGTTTCCGCCAGGACCGCCTTTTCGCGCTCGATCGCCGCGGCCGGCACGGCGTCCGACGTCAGTGCCTGGGGATTGGCGAAGGCGATATGCATGGCCAGCTGCTTGCCCACCGCTGCCAGCTTGCCCTGGTCGCCGCTGGACTCCAGCGCCACCAGAACGCCGATCTTGCCCATGTTGGGCAGCAGCGCGCTGTGGACATAGGCCGCCACCACGCCGGGATTGGCGCTCACGGCGGCCATGCGGCGCAGCGACATGTTCTCGCCGATGGTGGCGATCAGGTCGGTCAACTTGTCGGCGACGCTGCCGCTGCCGCCGGGGAACGGCTTCTTGGCCAGCTCCTCGACGCTGCCGCTCTTCAGGGCCAGCTCCGAAACGCCTCTAACAAACTCCTGGAACTTTTCATTACGGGCCACGAAATCGGTTTCCGAATTGATCTCGACGACGGCGCCCTTGCCATTTTCAACGGCGACGGTGACCAGGCCCTGCGCAGCCACGCGCCCGGCCTTCGAGCCCGCCTTTGCGATGCCCTTCTTGCGCAGAAGATCGACTGCCTCGTCCAGCTTGCCGGCGGTCTCGCCGAGCGCCTTCTTGCAGTCCATCATGCCGGCGCCGGTCATCTCGCGCAGTCTCTTGACGAGATCGGATGTGATCTCGGCCATGGTCGTTCCCTTCAATCTCTAGAGTTGCAGTCCATAAACGGTGGATGCGGCGTCCCCGTCGCCGGGAACGCCGTACTAATCAAGCCGTTGCAGCCGGCGCCGGCGCAGTTTCAGGTTCCGGCGGCAGCGCTTCGACCGGCGCCACTTCCTGCGCGCCGACATCGGTGCCCGAGGCGATCATCTCGCGCTGCAGGCCGTCGAGCACGGCATCGCTGATCAGATCGCAATAGGTGGCGATGGCGCGGATGGCGTCGTCATTGCCGGGAACCGGGAAGGTGATCCCCGCGGGGTCGCAATTGCTGTCGAGCACGGCGATGACAGGGATATTCAGCGTCTTCGCCTCGGCGATGGCGATCTGTTCCTTGTTGGTGTCGATGACGAACAGCACGTCCGGCTGACCGCCCATCTCCTTGATGCCGCCGAGCGCGCGCTCCAGCTTGTCGCGCTCGCGGGTCAGGTTGAGCTGCTCCTTCTTGGTCAGGCCCTGGGCACCCTGCGCCAGCTGCTCGTCGATGTTCTTCAGCCGCTTGATCGAGTTGGAAATGGTCTTCCAGTTCGTCAGCATGCCGCCGAGCCAGCGGTGATTGACGTAATACTGGCCGCAGCGCTTCGCGGCGTCGGCGATTTTGTCGCTCGCCTGACGCTTGGTGCCGACGAACAGCACGCGACCGCCGCCGGCGACCACGTCGCGCACGGTCTCCAGCGCCTTGTGCAGCATCGGCACGGTCTGCTCGAGGTCGATGATATGCACGCCATTGCGCACGCCGAAGAGGAACGGAGCCATCTTCGGATTCCAGCGGCGAGTGTGATGTCCGAAATGCACGCCAGCTTCCATAAGCTGGCGCATGGTGAAGGTTGGCAGCGCCATTGATTCAGTCCTTTTCCGGTTATGCCTCCGCGGGAAGTGATCCCCAAGGGCGCCGAAGCAGCCTCAGGAACACCGGAGCAGGCGGCGGGATGTCTCCCCGTCCGACCGCGGACCCGCGTGCGGTTTTAGAAGTGGCAGCTAAATAGCCGCGTTGCGCCGCTTTTGCAAGGGCGAAACGGCCAACTATGCATGGGAGGAATAGCGGATATCCACCTGTTATTCAACAATTTATCTGGCAGAGGCATCTTAGGGCGCTGGTTGCCCGGCTTCCTGCCGCAAATAGGCGATGATATCGGCCCGGTCTTCCGCCAGGCGGACCCGAATGCCCATCGCCGTACCCGGCACCATGCCCGGCGGGTTTTCCAGCCATCTGTTCAGCGCCGTTTCGTCCCAGACGAAACTCTGGGCGGCCAGCGCCTCGCTGTAGTGGAATCCTTCGACCGACGCCACCGGCCGCCCCACCACCCCGCGATGCATCGGTCCGACCCGGTTGGCATCAAAGGAATGGCAGGCGGCGCACACCCGTTTATAGAGCCGTGCGCCGCGTGCCGGGTCGCCGTCAGGCAGGGGGGACTGCTGCGGCGAGGCCTGAAAAGTGACGGCGATGATCATGCCGAAGACGGCAAGCGCCAGAGTTGTGCGGAGGGAACGCGACATGATTCCAGCGCTGCCGTAGTCGGATGGCGGGCATCAGCCGCCGAACATCAGGCCTTCCTTTGGAATCGGCTCGCCCAGCGCATTGGCCAGGATCGCCACATGGAACGCTTCGTCACCGGCCATGCGCCCGGCGACCTGGTGGAAGTCCGAGCCCAGCGACGGGATCAAGCTCAGATAGGCATTGGCCGCCCCGCGCTCGAGACCGAGAGCCAGCTTCAATACGTCAGCCTGGTCCTTCAATGTCGACGCCTTCAGGTCAGCGGCATACTGCTCAAGGGTCTTCGGCTCCGCTGGTGCGCCGCCGAGGGCCTTCACCGCCTTGACCAGCTCGTCGCGGTGCAGCTTGTGATGACCCTGGAACGTGACGCCGACCTGCAGCACCTCCGGCTGCAACAGGCCGCTTTCCGCCGCGATCTGATAGGCGGCGATGCCTTCATGTTCCAGACCGATGGCGGCATTCAGGATTTCCACATCCTGTTTCGCATAGGCCGGCCGCGAGCCGAGCGCCGCAACGCTGGTGCCCAGCAGAACCGCCGCACCGGCCACCGACAGCGTCTTGCCGGTGCCGAGGATCACGCCGCGGCGCGACGGGATCGAGATCAATGCTTTGTCCATGGGTCTAGTCTCCTCCTTTGGGGTCGAGTTCAGTCCCGGTAGCAATTCCTAGGGCGGCCAGCGTGCGCGCGGTCAGGCGCTCGCAGTCGGCGCCGGCGAATTGGAAGGCGCCTGTCAGCACGTTGCGGATCTCCGGATCGAGCGCCTGGATCAGTTTGCGCCGCGCCCGCAGATGCCGCGTCTTCACCGTCTGCGGTGGGATGTCGAGCACCTCGGCGGTTTCCTCGACCGAGAGTCCTTCGATCTCCCTGAGCACGAACACGGTGCGGAAGATATCGGAGAGCTGGGCCACGGCAGCTTCCAGCACCTTGGCGATCTGCCGGCGCGCCAGTTCTGTCTCTGGTGTCTGTTGTTGGGCGTTTCCGCTCATATAAGTTTCCCGATAGGTTTCGAGGACGGTGACATCCTGCATCTCCAGTGTGCGGCGGCGGCGCGAGGCCGCGCGCTTGCGCTGCAGCGCCTCGTTGACGGCAATCCGCGTCAGCCAGGTGGCGAGGCTCGATCTGCCGGTGAATCGCGCGCCGGTGGAAAAGGCCTTGATGTAGGCGTCCTGCACCGCATCCTCGGCATCGGCGCGATTGCGCAAGATGCTCCAGGCAGCGCGGTACAGGCGCTGATTGTGGCGGGTGGTGATCAGCCGCACCGCGATCCCGTCGCGCCCGGCCGCCCGCTCGGTCAGCTCGAGGTCGCTCAACTGTTCATAATCGACGGCGCGCAGGCTCATCTTTTATCCCTTCACTCTGATCATTTGATGCCGCGCCCGCCGAAAGGTTCCCGGCCTTGGCCCTGGCGGCTGCAACTCTATCCGGTACGCTGCTTGCCTAGATAAACCGATGGGATCGACCGGAAATTCCATAGGCGTCGACGTTCAGATGTCCCCCCAATTGGGAGGGGCGCTGCAGCCGCCAAGGGCGCTAGGATGTGGTTCTTGTCCAATGGGCCGGAGTCCGCTCATGGGTCCTTGAATTCTGCAGTCTATTGATCGTGATACTGCGTCATTGTTGAGCGAACGTCCGTTCCGTAGCCGGTCGGCGCGGATTGGCATCTGGCAACGCCGTCGGAGGGCGACATGGCACGAATTGACAAATATGCACGCCGCCTGCATCCCAAGCTCCGGGTGCTGGCAAATGGGAGCGACACCGTCAACGGGTTGCGATCCGAAATCAGCAGCGTGGTGGTATCGACGAAAAAACCGGCCCCGCCATCGGAAAAGGTCGATGCGTCATTGGTTGCCGTCAATCTTCCGGCAGCCCAAGCCTGCATGCAGATGCTCTCGCCTGACCTTCTGCCAGAGCCGCGCCGGCGACGAAAGCGGCGGCGAAAGCTTCACGCCAAGGACACTGCAAAGCATGCGTTCATAAACGTGTTCGTGGAGTTCGTCCGAGAGTCGCCGGAAGCGCCGGAGAACGCGCTTGCTCAATCCATGAGCGCCGTCGTGAAGGAAATCTCGCAATCGATGAAGAGCGAGCGCGGAAAGCGCGCGCACGGAGTCATTCTGCAGCAACGCAACTTCGTTGCGGCGACCATACCCGTGTCCCTGCTGTCAAAGCTGAAAGAAAACGACAGCGTTGCTTTCGTGCACCCAGCCGAACCTTTGCGCGTCGACCTGCCCCCGCATACGCGGGCGATGGCGACGCCCGGCGTGGATGTCGGCAATCGCGGCAAGACCGGTTCCGGTGAGGGTGTCCTGATCGGGATCATCGATGTCGGAGGCTTCGATTTCTCGCACGCGGAGTTCCTGAACGCGAACGGCAAGACGCGGTTCCTTTCAATCTGGGATCAGGGCGGGTCCACCCGTCCTCCGCCCGCAGGCTTCCGCTACGGTGCCGAGATCCACGCTCAGCACATCAACGCCGCCCTCGCAGCTTCGGCTCGATCGGGCGGGCTACCCGCAACGCTGCTTGAGCCGCAGTCCCAGCAATCGGAAGGCTCGCATGGCACGCATGTGGCGAGCATTGCCGCCGGCAAGAACGGCGTCTGTCCCAAGGCGCCGATTGCCGGTGTGCTGATCAGCCTTCCCGCGCCGACAGACGAACGTGAAGAGCGGCGCTTGACCTTCAGTGATTCGAGCCGCATCACCCATGCGGTCGAATACCTGCTCGAGCTCGGCAAGCGCGAAAGGCTACCGGTTTCCATCAACATCAGTCTTGGCACTAACGGCGGCGCTCACGACGGATCATCAGGCGTGTCGCGCTGGCTGGATGCATTGCTGGACAGTCCCGGGCGAGCCGTTAGCGTCGCTGCCGGAAACGCCGGCCAGGAAGCGGCCGAACGCGAGGATGATATCGGCTGGATCATGGGCCGCATCCACACTTCGGGCCAGATCGCCGCCCGCGGCCTGGAGGTCGATCTCGATTGGACAGTGGTCGGCAACGGCATTGCCGACGTGTCGGAGAACGAACTCGAGATCTGGTACGGCGCGCAGGACCGCATTGTGGCGATGGTGCAGCCGCCCGGGTCGACGGAATGGATCACCGTCAAGCCTCGGGAGTATGTCGAAAATCGCCGATTGCCGAGCGGAACGACCTTGTCGATATACAATGAGCTCTATCACCCGACGAACGGCCAGAACTACATTGCGTTCTATTTGTCGCCGAATTTGGAGGCTGGGCGCATTCGTCGGCGTCCAGGCGGGTGTATGGCGCGTCCGCCTGCGAGGAGAGGAAATCCGCGACGGCAGCTTCCATGGCTGGATCGAGCGCGATGATCCGTCCGAGCTCGCGGACCGGTCGTCGAGGCGGCTGTTCACGTTTCCATCTTTCTTTTCCGAACGGTCGAACATCGATTCCCACTCCATCAACTCGCTTGCCTGCGGGCATCTGGTCATTGGCGTCGCCAACTCCCATGAGCTGCGGCAGAAGATCAACGTCACGAGCAGCCAGGGCCCCACCCGTGACGGGCGCAGCAAACCCGACGTGTGTGCGCCGGGTACAGACATTGTCGCCGCCAAGGGATTCGCGCGGGACAACCAAAAATGGATCTCCATGACCGGAACCAGCATGGCCAGCCCCTATGTGTGCGGCGTCATTGGGCTGATGCTGGCCGCGCGCCCCGAGCTCACGGCCGCCCAATGTCTCGGCATCCTGCAGAGGACCTCGCAGCCGCTGCCGGGAAAGCCCTTCAAATGGCAGAACGATGCCGGCTACGGACGGATTCAGCCGGAAGCGGCCATCGAGGAAGCCAAACGGCTCAACGAACGAATAGAACTTCGCGCGCCCAGCGGAGGTGGAGCATGAAACTCACGGTTTTTCAGTCCGACATGGGCGACTGCCTTCTGCTGGAGAGCAAGAACGGCCGCCGCATCCTCTGTGACGGCGGCATGACCTCGAGCATGGAAACTTTCGTTCGCGATCAACTTGGCGCCCTGAGGACCGCCAACAAGAAAATCGACTTTGTCTACGTTTCGCATGTGGACAATGACCATATTACCGGTGTCCTTCGCCTGCTGCAGGACGAACTCGAGTGGCGCATTTTCGAGCACAACCAGGCCACGGGCGGACGAAAGAAGAGGCCGGCATTCCCACGGCCGCCGAAGATCGGTGGTATCTGGCACAACGCATTTCGCGACAGTGTGCAGGAGAACGATCGTGATTCCATCGAAGATCTTCTCATCGCAATGGCCCCCATGCTCAGTGGAAGTAGACTCCGGAGACTGCAGTCAGCAGGGCTCGCGCAGGCCCAAATTGCGACCGCGGTGAAAGAAGGAATCAAGGTCGCGCAGCTCGCCTCTCCGGAGTTGCTCAACATCCCGATCAACCGTCCGCCCGGGAGCGCCAGCAGCAGCCGCCTCATGATGGTGCGGCCTCAGGGGAACTCTTTCCAGGTCGGTTCGATGAATTTCACGATCGTCGGTCCGACTGAGGATGAACTCCGGAGTCTTCGCAAGGGATGGAACAATTGGTTGAGATCCAACCAGCAGACGGTCAAGTCCATGCGCGAGCAGGTTAGAAAGAACGTGGAAAAGTTCAGCAATGGCGCGCTCGAGCAATCGCCCTTCGACCTTCGCGATTGGAACGGCGTACCGGACTTCGAAGGAGTATCGGCCCCCAATATCGCCTCCCTGATGTTCATGGTCGAGGAGGACGGCAAGCGCCTGCTGCTGACCGGCGATTCGCAGCAGAAAATCATCCTCAAAGGGCTCGAGAAAGCGGGCTTTCTGGCAAACGGCCACGAGCATGTCGACGTGCTGAAGGTGCAGCATCATGGCTCTGAGAACAATCTCGATGCAGATTTCTGCCGCAAGATCAGCGCCGACAACTATGTGTTTTGCGGGAACGGGTCGCATGGCAACCCGGAGCAGAAGGTCATCAAGCTGATCTACGAGTTGCGTATGGGTGCGGCCGCGAATCTGGCAAGGGCG
The DNA here is from genome assembly GCA_963851215.1 of uncultured Alphaproteobacteria bacterium. Lineage (GTDB taxonomy): Bacteria > Pseudomonadota > Alphaproteobacteria > Dongiales > Dongiaceae > DATKFM01. The sequence goes on along the minus strand of CAWKOG010000008.1, from coordinate 408,033 downwards.
CCCCAAGCACAAGGACGCAAGTTCAAGTTTTGGTTCAGCAACGTCTCAGGCAATTCACCGCCCAGACATCGCAGAACCTTCGAAGGGGTCGAAACTTTGGTCAAGAGGCTGTGCCGGCAATCCGGTGGTCGGCTTACCGCGGCATTCAATAGGGGAGCAAAGATCGCGTTCACCATCTGAGAGAAACGTTCCGCTTCCTCCCGCTAGAACCACGGCAACAACGATCGGCCGCATTCCGACGATGGTAACGAGCAGCCGCCCGACGGACGCTGCCACCGCTCGACAGAGATCGCTCAACTCTTCTTGGTTCACGGCGGGGTGGTTCATGTCATGCCCTGTTGTATCGACACATTGATCTCGCGATCCGGAGAAGGTTCCCGGTCTTGGCCGTGACCACTCCAGCCCTTATTCTGCCACGCCCATGTTCATGAACCGTGTGGACGAACAGGAAATTGCATGACCGTCGCTGCCGGCTCCACCGGATCAATCGCCCAGCCGATCTCGGCGGGCGTGCTGGCGGCCGTGGTCGGCTTCGCCAGCGCCTTTCCCATCGTGCTCCAGGGATTGGCCGGCGTGGGCGCCAGCCCGGCCGAAGCGGCTTCGGGCCTGCTGGCGCTCTGCATCGGCCAGGCGCTGCTGGCCATCTGGCTGGGATTGCGCATGCGCATGCCCATCGCCATCGCCTGGTCGACGCCGGGCGCGGCGCTGCTGGCTTCGACTGTCGCACCGTCGGGCGGCTTTGCTGTCGCCGTCGGCGCGTTCCTGGTGGCGGCGGCGCTGGTTATCATCGCCGGCCTGTGGCGGCCATTCGCCCGCGCCGTTGAGTTCATCCCCACCACGATAGCCAGCGCCATGCTGGCGGGCGTGCTGCTGCATATCTGCCTGGCGCCGGTGGAGGCCGTCGGCCAGATGCCGGCGCTGGCGCTGCCGATCATCATCGCCTGGGCGCTGGCCTGGCGTTTCCTCCGGCCCTGGGCGGTGCCCATCGCCGTGGTGGTCACGGCCGCCATCGTGTTCTTCGCCACGCCGATCCCCGAAGGCGCGATGACCGACATCCTGCCGCGCCCGGTGCTGCTGATGCCCGTATTCTCCCTCGACGCCATCATCGGCATTGCCCTGCCCCTCTTCATCGTCACCATGGCGTCGCAGAATCTGCCCGGCCTCGCCGTGCTCGGCGCCAATGGCTACCGCCCGGCCGCCGGCCCGCTGTTCCTCTCCACGGGCATCAGCAGTGCGCTGGTCGCGCCGTTCGGCGGCCATGCGCTCAATCTCGCAGCGATCACCGCCGCGCTTTGCGCCGGGCCGGAGGCCCATCCCGATCCCGGCAAGCGCTACATCGCCAGCGTCTCCGCCGGCGCCAGCTATCTGGTGATCGGCCTGTTCGCCGGATTTGCCGCGGCCTTCATCGCCGCCTCGCCGCCGCTGCTGATCCAGGCCGTCGCCGGCCTCGCGCTCCTGGGCAGCCTCGCCAGCGCGCTTGCCGCCGCCCTGGCGAAAGAGGACGAGCGCATCCCCGCCATCCTCACCTTCATCACCGCCGCGTCGGGCGTCTCCTTCTTCGGCATCGGCCCGGCGTTCTGGGGCCTGATTGCCGGCGGTGTGGTGATGGGACTGATGCGGGTGGGGAGGAAGTAAGCGGTAACAAGCTTACCGCCTCACCGCCAGCACACCCGCGACAACGATCATCACGATGCCGATGATTGTCACGGCGTCGAGGATCTCGGCGAAGAACAGCATGCCCCACAGCGCCGAGAATCCGAGATAGGAAAAATCGAAGGTGGCGATAGTCGCCGGCGGCGCGATTTGATAGGCCACTGCCGCGCCCACGCTGCCAATGACCGCCGCCACGGCCAGCAGAGCCATTGAGAGCCACTCTGTCTGGCCCATGCTCGACCATTCTCCCAAAAGGAAAGAGTTGCTCACCCCGGTCTCCGCCGGTCCGCCGGTCGCCGCGATCGCTAGCGTCGCCAGCAGTCCAACGACGACGAATGTGACATTGAGGCTTAGCGCCAGGACCAGCGGATGCTCACCGCGGCACTTTGTCCGCGTCAGGATCATCGCCAGCGCGTAAAGGACCGCTGCGGCAAGCGGCAGGAGCGCATATCCGTTAAAGCCGCTGGCCTCCGGCCGCAGGATCAGCAGCACGCCGGCGAACCCTAGGAAAATTGCGCTCCAGCCGATCGGGCCGATCCTGTCGCCAATGAAAAGCGCCGCGAACAGCGTGATGAAGATCGGCAGCGTGTTGTATGCCGCCGCAGCGACACCCAGCTCAAGATGCGGCAATGAGGCGTAATACGCCACCCACATGGATGCGAGCATCAAGCTGCGCAGAGCCACCCAGCCAAGGTGGCGTGGCATCAAGGATGCTGCGCCAGTTCGCCAGATAATAATGGCAATCAATGCCGGAACCGAGAAGACCGAACGCAGGACAAAGATCTGCCAGAGGACGAAATCCGCGCTGAGCGCTTTGATCGCCGCATCGCCGAGCGACAGGCCGAGGTCCGTCACCAGGATGACAGCGATGCCGAGCCGGACGTTGTCGACGCTCGAAGTCTGAGACACGGTCAAGCCGATGCACTCCCGATTTCAGGCGGATTGACGGCCAGGTACCGTAACTGCCGGATCGCAGCTTAGCTACGCTACACTAGTGGCCGTGATCCTCCCAATCGACCCAATCCACCTTGTGGCTCTCGAGGTAGCTGCTGACCGCGGCGCCGATGGTGGGAAAAAAGCGATCTTCGCCGAATTGCGCGAAGAGCCCAAATCGCTTGAGCTTGTCTTTTACCGGGTCCTTGAGTTCCGCAAAGCACAACTCGGTCCCGCCGTCCTGCAAGATCTTGTCCAGTTCAGCCAATACATCGGCGGCCGTGACATCCACGCTGGTGACCGGCTCCGCCGCGACCACCATCCAGCGCACCGGTGTCAGCGAATTCGCGGCGGCATCCAGCACGCGGTCCTTGAACAGCTCGGCATTGGCGAAGAACAAAGGCGCATCCCAGCGAAACAGGACCAGGCCGGGAATCTGGCGGGCATCGGGATAGCGGGTGATATCGTGGTAGCCTTTGACGCCCTCGGCGCGCCCCAGCACCGCGGAGTGCGGCCGCCAGCCATCCCACAGGAATTCGATGACGGCGATGACGATGGCCAGGCCGATGCCGGGTATCGCACCGAAAACCGCCACGCCGACGAGGCAGACGATGGAAAGCCAGAACTCCCAGCGCTGGATACGGTAGATTCGAACGAGATCGTTGACTTCGAACAGGCCGATCGCCGACGCAATGACGACCGCAGCCAGCGCCGCAGAAGGCAAATGCTCGAGCAGGTTCGGCGCGACCACCAACAGCAAGGCCACCGTAAGGGCGCCGACAACGCCGGTGAGCTGCGTGCGGGCGCCCGCGGCCTCCGCCACCGGCGTGCGCGAAGAACTGCTGCTGACCGGAAAGCCCTGGAAGAATCCGGCCGCCAGGTTGGCGGCGCCGAGTCCCACCATCTCCTGATTGGGATCGACGCGAGTCCCCGTGCGCGCTGCATAGGCCCGTGACAGCACGCTGGTGTCCGCGAACGAAACCAGGGCCACGGCGCAACCGCCGATCAGCACGGGTATGATGTCGGCCTGGGTGATCCAGGGAAAGACGAACGCCGGCAGGCCCTGCGGCAGCTGACCGAGAACCGACACACCGGCGCTCGTTCCCAGGTCCAGCATGCCGACGATGACGGTGGCGCCAACGACGGCAATCAGGATGCCCGGAATCCGCTTGCTCTTCTTGAGCAGGAGGATGACCGCGAGCGTTCCCACGCCGATCGCGAATGCCGTCCAGTTCGTTTTCCCGTTCCAAATCGCCTCGGCAATGGCCCAGAGATTTCTCAACGGGCCGTCGCTTTCGATCGAGAAGCCGAACATCTTCGGCAATTGGCTGATCAGCACCGTCAGCGCGATGCCGTTCATGTATCCATAGCGAATGGGTTTCGAGAGAAGCTCGGTCACGAAGCCAAGCCGCGCGACGCCGGCCAGGATGCACACGATGCCCGACACGATCGCCATCATGCCGGCCAGGGCGATGGCGCGCTGCGGATCCCCGCCCGACAGCGGCAGGACCACGCCGAGTATGACGGCAGCCAGCGATGAGTCCGGTCCCAGCACCAGGATGCGGCTGGGCCCGAACAACGCATAGGCCAGCAGCGGCACGATGGTCGCATAGAGGCCATAGATGCCCGGAACACCCGACGCCACGGCATAGGCAATGCCGACCGGCACCAGCATCGTCACCAGCACGAGCCCGGCAACGATGTCCTTGGGCAGCCAGGCCGCCTGATATTGGCGCAGCATGACCAGTCCTGGCAGCCAGCGCATCGGGCCCGTCGGACTAGCTGTTTTCAAAGCACCCAAACTCCTCGGATTTACGACGCACTCGACGCATGAATGTAACGGCAGTCATCAATGATGGCCCAGATTCCAGACCTCAGTCGAAACGTATTGACACAGGTCAATTCAAGGATACGACTGGTACACAATAATATCTCATACTTAAGTTCTACAGGGAGGGTGAAGTGAGAATGCTCAAGCCCATGATAAGCCTCAAATTATGGGGTGCCGCTTTCGCCATGGCGGTCCTGGTGAATGTACCGGCTGCTCATGCCGACGAAGCACAGGCCAAGCAGATCTTCCAGGCCATGTCGGATTACATGGCCGCTCAACAGGCCATATCGTTCGACTATGACACAAGCTTCGAGATCGTCACGACTGACGACCAGAAGGTGGCGCTGCTTAGCTCGGGCAGCGTGCTCCTCAACCGGCCGGACAAGCTTCGCACCAAGCGGACCGGCGGGTTTGCGGATGTCGAGATGGTCTTTGACGGCAAGACCGTTTCCCTGCTCGGCAAGAATGCAAATCTCTATGCCCAGGCCGAATTGCCCGGCACCATCGACAATCTGGTCGATGTGTTGCGCGACAAGTTTCATAGGCCGCTGCCCGGCGCCGACCTGCTGCTGTCCGACGTGAGTGGGGCGCTGATGCCGCTTGTCACGGACGTGAAGGATCTCGGCAGCGGCGTGATCCGTGGCACGGAATGCGATCACCTTGCCTTCCGGACGGCCGAGGTGGACTGGCAGATGTGGATTGCCCAGGGCGACCGTCCCTATCCCTGCCGTTTCGTCGTGACCACCAAGGATGTCAAGGGATGGCCGCAATACACCGTCGATGTGAGAAACTTCAAGGCCGGCGCCGAAGTTGCCGCCGACGATTTTGTTTTCAAGGCACCGACGGGCGCGCAGAAGCTGAAAGAGGGTGAGTTCCCCGATGTGGATGAACTGCCCGGCGCTTTTGCACTCAAGTAGAGGGAATCAGGACGTCATGTTGAAACGTATTGCGATCTGCGCGATCACCCTGGTCATCGGCGCCGTTTGTCTCGAAGTGGGACAGTACATCGCGCCGCAAAGCAACCTCAGCGTCATCTCCACGGCCGAGGCCGTCGTCGGCCGCCCCCTGACGCCGATGAGCGTTGCCGGCGTTAGCCGGCGGACCGCGCGGCGATGCGCGAGCGGAGCCTATAATTGCTAAGTGTCTGAGCCGATCATGCAGCAGTTCGCATGCGCAGCGGTTGGCGTCAGGCTAGGGATAGGCTGACCGGCGCCAAGTGGCGCTTCTGCGCGGCAATGCGAAACGGAGCGTTTGCCGCGCCGTAGCCCCGATACCCGTTTCGGCGTTCGACGATCTCGAAAATGAACCCGTCGCCGTAGATGGGACAATAGAGCTGAAAATACTCGCCACAGTCATCGCGATCAAAGAGAAGCTTTGACGCCCGCAGCTGCCTGACCATCGGTGCCGGCAAGCCAAAGCGCGCTTCCACATCCTCATAGTAGTTTTCCGAGATTGAAAGACCGTCAAAGCCATTCGCCCGCAAGGCGGCGGCGGTCGCGAAGATGTCCTCTGTGGCAAACGCCAAATGCTGCACGCTGGCGCCGAAGCTTTCAGCGATGAAATGACCCGCCAGGGAACGATGGTTCTCAGCGCCGTTCAGTGTCAATCGGAGCAGGCCGCGGTCGCTTTCGATTGCCTGGCTTCGCACCACGCCGCCGGGATCGATGACATCCACCATGGGCGTCTTATGGGTCTTCAGCATCGACGTGTAGAACAACAGCCAGGTCAACATCTCCTCATAGTTCATCGTGTGCCCGAGGTGATCGATGCGCGTGAGGCCGGCGGGAACCGGCGGCGATGGGTCGCCGGTCGGCACAAACTCGTTCTCCCAGACCGTGGCGAGTTCTGATTTCTCATCGAGGAAATAGATCACGCCGCCGCCGACTCCCCGGATGGCGGGAATCGTGAGTTCGCCCGGGCCAACCGTTTGCCTAAACGGTTCAGCCCCCAATGCCTGTGCGCGCGCGATGACGGCTCTTGCATCCTCGACATTCAAGCCGACGGCGCAAACCGATGTGCCGTGGGCAATGTAGGCCGAATGGGCGAAGCCCTCCCGCTCCGTATTGATGACGAGATTGATCTCGCCCTGGCGATAGTGGGTGACGTCCTTCGAGATGTGCTTGCCGGCCAGGCCGAAGCCCAGCGTCTTGAACAGAGACGCCAGTTCGGCCGCTTCCCGCTCATCGGCGGCGAATTCGACAAACGCCAATCCCCTTGCCTCAACGCGGTCCGGCATGTCCGGCGCCTGGATAGCGACTTCGGGGAATTCCCGGCGAATGCGATCGACCAGATAGTTCAGTGACCGTTTTCCGTCGACGGCAAGGGATCTCGGTGATCCACCGCGAAACTGGTCGTTGAAGATCTCCAGCGACAGATATCCATCATATCCGGTCGCCGCTACGGCGTGGACAAACTCCGCGACCGGAAGATCGCCCTGGCCGGGCATGCAGCGGAAATGGCGGCTCCAATACAGGAAGTCCATATCGATCAGCGGCGCATCGGCGAGCTGGACAATGAAGATATGCTCCCTCGGGATCGATCGGATGGAGTCCACATCAATGCGGCGCGCCAGGCTGTGGAAGGAATCCAGGATCAAGCCGACATTCGGATGATCGGTGCGGCGGACGACCTCCCAGGCATCGCGATGATCGTTGATGTGCTTGCCCCACGCCAAGGCTTCGAATCCGACTCGAACGCCACGCTTTGCCGCACGTTCTCCCAGTTCGTGAAAATCCTCCGCGGCGCGATCGATGCCGCCGCGGGACAGCGGCGATACGTTCGAGCAGACGAGCATGAGGTCTGTGCCCAGCTCCTGCATGACGTCGAACTTCCGCTCGGCGCGCTGGAGTGCGCTCGCCCTCTGCGGCTCCGGCATTCCCTCGAAGTCTCGAAATGGCTGAAACAGGGTGATCTCAAGGCCGAAATCCCTGACCATCCGGCCGACATCGCGGGCGGAGCCGTCAAAGGCGAGAAAATCGTTCTCGAAGATCTCGATTCCATCGAAGCCGGCGGCCGCGATTGCGGCGAGCTTCTCGCGGAAATCCCCGCCAATGGAAACAGTCGCAATAGACGTCTTCATGCCGCCCGCTTGCGTTCCAAATGTACGAACTAGTGCGTACATTGTAAATCGCCGGGTCTTCCAAGGTCAAGGCGGCATTACCCAGCCGGCCACGAACCTGGCCGGTACTCTCCGCGATGCCCAGGCCATCCTTCTTGACATATAGGATTATGCACCTATGATGACTTTGCCGCACCTGTTGCAGGCAAGCGGCTTCGATTTTGGACATTGTGTATCGGAATACAGGATGCCTCGGCCAACTCAGCGGCACGGGCCGATAGCACGCATCTATGCCCTGCCATTGCCGCGCTTGGCGCGGCGGGGCAATGATTCCCTTGTATGGCATCGTTCCACGAAATCAGGGTCCCCCGGAATCCGCGCGATTTCAGGTTTTCCTGAATAGAGTCCGAGAGCTAGACCGGGAAAAGTATAGCGGCAAAATGTCACGCTGTTGTGCCGGGCCGCCGGCAGCTACACGTCCTGCACATCCACGACCCGTGGCAGCGACTTGATCGCTTGCCGCGTGCCGGCGGAGATCATCCAGGTGCCGGGCAGCGTCACCTCCACCTCGCGGGCGCGGTCCAGCTCCAGGACAAGGCTGACCCTGCCCTTTCCCCGCCCATCGCGCTGGATGATGGTCTTGATGCCGTCCAGCGCCTCGGGCTCCCGCAGGAAGATACGCAGGCCGGCGGCCGCGCCCGCCACCGCCTCGTCCAGCGGCCGGACCGTCTGCGCCGTCAGCCGCATGAGATCGCCCTCGGTGCGCACATCGGCGGTCAGGAAAACCATCGTGCCGGGCACCAGCAACTCCCTGCCGGCGGCCAGCAGTTCGGAGAACACCATCGTCTCGAAGATGCCGCTGGCGTCGGAGAGCTGGACGAAGGCGAAGCGGTTGCCGCGGGCGGAGGTGCGCTCCTGCTTCGACACCACCACGCCGGCCATCTTGGCCCGGGTGTTCGGCCGGCCGGTGAGCCAGGACGGCAGATCGCCGTACTTCACGGCGTCAAGCCGGCGCAAGGACGCGCTGTAGGCATCCAGCGGATGGGCCGACAGGTAAAAGCCGATCGCCTCGAACTCATGGCGCAGCCGCTCCATGACCGGCCAATCCTCCACAACCGGCAGGGCAAAGCGCTTCGGACCGGTGTCGATGCCGCCGAACAGGTTTTCCTGCGGGCTGTCGCGGTCGCTGGCGGCGCTGTGTGCATGGCGCAGGATCAGCTCGATGGCGTCGAAGGCTTGGCGGCGGTTGGGCGCGATGCCATCCATGGCGCCGGCGCAGACCAGGTTTTCCAGTTGCCGCTTGTTGACCATCTGGGCATCGAGCCGGCCGGTGAAATCGAAGATATCCTTGAACCGCCCGGTCTCCGCGCGCTTGCTGACCAGATCCTCCATGGCGCCGCGGCCCACATTCTTGATCGCCGCCAGCGCATAGCGGATCGCGCTCGTGCCGTCGGGCAGCTCTTCCACGGCGAACACCGCGCGAGACCGGTTGATATCAGGCGGCAGCAGCTTGATCTTCAGCCGGTCCAGCTCCTGCTTGAAGATGTTCAGCTTGTCGGTGTTGCCGAGATCCAGCGTCATCGACGCAGCGAAGAATTCCACCGGGTAGTTCGTCTTCAGCCAAGCCGTCTGATAGGCGACCAGCGCGTAGGCCGCCGCGTGACTCTTCACAAAACCATATCCGGCGAATTTATCGACCTGCTCAAAAATTTGCGCCGCCTTGGGCTGCGGTACGCCTCGCGCCACGGCGCCATCGATGAAGGCTTTGCGCTGTGCCTCCATCTCCGACTTGATCTTCTTGCCCATGGCGCGACGCAAGAGATCGGCGTTGCCCAAGGTGAATCCGGACAGGGTCTGTGCTATCTGCAGAACCTGCTCCTGGTAGATGATGATTCCGAAGGTTTCCTTGAGGATGCCTTCGAGCGTCGGATGCAGGTAATCCGGCTGTTCCTGCCCGTGCTTGCAGGCGATGTAGCGGGGTATGTTGTCCATCGGGCCGGGCCGGTAGAGCGCCACGACGGCGATGAGGTCTTCGAAGCGGCTGGGCTTGAGCTTGCGCAAGACGTCGCGCATGCCCGAACCTTCCAGCTGGAAGATGCCCGTCGCTTCGCCGCGGCTCAGCATCTCGTAGGTCTTGGGATCGTCGAGCGGAATGTTGAGGAGATCGACGTCGACACCGCGGCCCTTCAGGATGTCCCGCGCCTGCGCCAGCACCGTCAACGTCTTCAAGCCGAGGAAATCGAACTTCACCAGCCCGGCGGTCTCGACATATTTCATGTTGAACTGCGTCGCCGCCATGGAGGAGCGGGGATCGCGGTAGAGCGGCACCAGTTCCTCCAGCGGCCGGTCGCCGATCACGACTCCGGCGGCGTGGGTAGAGGCATGGCGGTTGAGGCCTTCCAGCTTCTGCGCGATGTCGATCAGCCGGCCGACCGCCTCGTCGGTCTCCTGCATCTGCTGCAGCAGCGGCTCGCTTTCGATCGCCTGCTGCAGCGTGACCGGGTTGGCGGGATTGTTCGGCACCATCTTGCAGATGCGGTCGACCTGGCCGTAGGGCATCTGCAGTACGCGGCCGACATCCCGCAGCGCCGCCCTCGCCTTCAGCGTGCCGAAGGTGATGATCTGCGCCACCCGCTCGCTGCCGTATTTCTGCTGGACGTACTTGATCACTTCGTCGCGCCGCGTTTCGCAGAAGTCGATGTCGAAGTCGGGCATCGACACGCGCTCGGGGTTCAGGAACCGCTCGAACAGCAAGCCCCAGCGCAGCGGATCGAGATCGGTGATCGTCAGCGACCAGGCCACCACCGAGCCGGCGCCCGAACCGCGGCCTGGCCCGACCGGGATGCCCTGGGACTTCGCCCACTGGATGAAATCGGCGACGATGAGGAAGTAGCCGGGAAAGCCCATCTGCTCGATGACGCCCAGCTCGAATTCCAGCCGCTGGCGGTAGGGCTTGGCTGCCTGCACCCGCCCGGCCTCATCCATGTCCGGCGTCCATACTTGGAACGCCAGCCGGTGTTCGAGACCGTCGGCGGCGCGGCGGCGCAATTCCTCGGCTTCCGTGCTGCCGTCTTCCACCGGGAAGGCCGGCAGGATCGGCTTGCGCGCTTCCGGCATGTAGGCGCAGCGCTGGGCGATGACCAGCGTGTTGTCGATCGCCTCCGGCAGATCGGCAAAAAGCGCTCGCATTTCCTCCGCGGACTTGAAGTAATTTTCCGGCGAGGCGCGGCGGCGCTCGGCCTCGCCGATATAGCTGCCGCCGGCGATGCAGAGCAGCGCGTCATGGGCCTCGAACATGCTGCGGTCGGCGAAGAAGACTTCGTTCGTCGCCACCAGCGGCAGATCGTGGGCGTAGGCGAGGTCGAGCAGTTTTTCCTCGATGCGCTGCTCCGCCTCCTGGCCATGGCGCATCAGCTCGACATAAAGCCGGCCGGGGAACAGCCCAGCGAGTTGGCGCAACGCCGCCTCTGCCGCCTCGTTCTGCCCCTCGGACAGCAGCCGCCCGACGCGGCCCGCCGGCCCGCCGGTCAGCGCGATCAGCCCATCGCTGTGGCCGTCCAGCAAAGACATCGGCACTTGCGGCGCATCGCCGGGCGCGGATTCCAGAAAGGCCCGGCTCACCAATTTCAACAGGTTGCGATAGCCGGGTTCGGTCTGCACCAGCAGCACGAGCTGATCGGGCTTCGGCTTCGCCACCGGCCGGTTGGCGGCGGCGGCGTTCCCCTCCTCCTCCCGCGCGATGGCCAGCTGGCAGGCGATGATCGGCTGCACGCCCGCATCCTTGGCCGCCAGGGCAAATTCCAACGCGCCGAACAGATTGCCGGTATCCGCGATCGCCACCGCCGGCATGCGCTGGCGGCGGCAGAGCTCGATCAACTGCTTGATCTTGATGGCGCCTTCGGACAGCGAGTAGGCGGAATGGACGCGCAGATGGACGAAATCGGCGTGCGGCATGGCCGGATAATTCCACGAGTTGCCGGTAATGTCAGTGGGAAGAACCTAGGATTTCGGCAGGCCCGCGAGCGCCTTGTCGATCAGCGGCAGCGCCGCCAGATACCCCATGCGATCGCCCTCGCCGCGCAGACGTTTCAATTCCGCGACATCGGCTGCATTTCGGCCTCCTTCGCCCCAGGCCGCCAATGCCCGCCCGCGCTCAGCGAGAAAACTGCTCCAGGGCGTCGGTTCGTCCAGGAAGCAGGTTTCCAGCGCCTCGGCATAGCGGCGCGCTTCCGGCCATTGTCCGGACTCGAGGCTGACCTCGATCGCCTCGCGGTAGAACCAGAGGTGATTATGCTTCAGCGCTCCCGTTCGGAGAATCTCCTCCGCCTCCGCCAGCGCTTCGCGGCGGCGCTTGGCATCCGGCGTGATCCGGGCCAGGACGCCGAGGATCGAGGGCCGATATACTTCATGCCGGTCTCACGGCCCAGCGCGAGGGCCGCCTCGGCTCCCTGCATGGCCTCCGCGTTTCTGCCATCGCGGAAATCCATCGCGGCCAGGAAGATGAGATCCTCGGATTCGAAACGCTTCGCACCGAGCCGTTGGGAGAGCGCCAAGGAGTTCGTGACCTGCTCACGGGCGTCGGCGAAGTTGCAGAGATTGAAATTGCACTCGAACGCGGACTCCCTGGCAATCACTTCCGCCCGCTGATGACCGACCTTCATCGCCGCCGCCACGGCGGCATTCGCCAATTTCAACGAATCGCGCACATCGCCGGAAAACAGATGCGTGTAGGCCATCATGTTCATGTTGGCGACCTCGATGCGGCCGAGGCCATGATCCCGCGCCAATTCGACACAGGCCTTGAAGCGGGCGTGGGACGACAGCATGCGGCCGCGCGCATATTCCGCATCGGCAAGGCCGCCCAGCGCGCGCGCCTCGGCTTCCGGCGAGCCGATCGCCTGAGCCAACTCGAGCGCGCGCTGATGTTCGGCCACGCATTCTTCGATGCGCCCCTGCGGGAAATGCAGGTTGCCCCACAGATGATGGATCAGCGTCAGCTCTTCCTTGAGGTCGTGGCGCTCGGCCAGTTCCTGTGCTTTAGCCAAGAACTCCTCGGCTTCGGCATAGCGATCGAGAATGCGGTGGCCGGCGGCAAGGCCGTACCAGGCGGCGACACGCGCGCGATCGTCTTCGGCCAATTTCAAGGCCTGCCCATAAGCTTCGATCGACTCCGCCGCCTGACCGGCATCCTGCAGAAGCTGGCCATGCAGCAGCTCGAGCGACGCGCGCTGCTTGTCGTTCGTGGCCAATGCCAGGCCCATCTCCGCCAGGGTCAGCGCCTGATCGTTCCGATACTGAGCCGCGACAGCGCGGGCCGCGGCGTCATACGCCAAAGCCGCCGCCGGATCGCCAGCCAGATCCAGATGCAGCGCCCTCAGTACGGGATCACGCTTGTCGAACCATTGCGCGGCGGCCCGATGCAGATCCTGCCGCGGCTGTGTCAGAAGAGAGTCATAGATACCGTCGCGGATCAGCGCATGGGCAAAGAGGAACGCCCCGGCATCCGCGCGGATCAAGCGGTGGCGCAGCAGTTCCTGGGGTGAGTAGTCGGCAATGCCGATCATCGCGCGCATCGCTTCCAGCGTGAAGCGCTGGCCGACGACAGCCGCCGCCTGCAGGGCCCGCTTGTCCAGAGGCGGCAGGCGGTCCGCTCGCGCCAGCACCAGGCTTTGGATAGAGGCCGGCATCGATTGCGAATTGCTCTCGCCGGCATTGCGCAAGAGCTGTTCGAGGAACAGCGGATTGCCTTCGGCGCGTTCGATGCACCCGGCGATCACGCCGTCGTCGGTGATGGACAGCCCGACCGCCAGCGCCCGCGCCTCAGTCCGGCGCAGTGGGCCAAGATCCACGATCGCCAGCGCGCCGCCTCCCGCCTGCCCCCGCCATGCGGCATCGATGGGATCGCCCTCGATGCGCGTGGTCAGCGCCAGGATCACCGGCGCTTCATCCGTAACATGCGCCAGAGCGGCCAGCACCGAGAGCACCGACGGATCCGCCCAATGGATGTCTTCGACCAGGATCATGACAGGCTTCTGAACTGCAAGCCGTCTGAGCAATGTCTGCAGCGCGGCCTCTCGTCCTTGCTGACGCGCAGCGGTATTCATGGCATCGGAAATGGCGCGCAGTTCCATCGGCTGCGCCAAGTCGAGGAGATCATTGAAGAAGACCAGATCAGTTTGATCCACCAGGCCCGAGCCGACGGCTGCCGCGATCTGCTTTGCCCGGCCTTCTTTGCCGGTACCGGGCGCGATACCCAGCAGGCTGCGCGTCAGGCTGCCCACCGCGTCCTGGCCCTTGCCGGCGCCGAAATCCAACACGAGGGAGCGATGGCAGGAGAAGCCCCGTTCGGCCGTCATGCGCAGCAGTTCCGCCGCGGTCCGGGTCTTGCCGATGCCGGCTTCGCCCCGCAGCAGCACGACGTGGCCTTCGCCGGAATCGCGGCAAGCATCGATGAGTCCGCCAAGCTGCCGCAGCTCTGCCTGGCGGCCGACGAAGGGTGTGTCGAATTGCGGCGCGGCCGCCACGCCATCGCTGGCGATGCGCCACAGGTGAATGGGCTGATCGATGCCCTTCACCATCGCTGTTCCGGCGGCCTCGCATTTGATCTGCCGGCCGATGGCGTTGCTGACGGTATCGGACACCAGAGTCTCGCCGGGTTCCGCCAGGCCGCTCAAGCGCGACGCCAGATTCACGGAATCGCCGATCACCGTGTATTTCGTGCGGCTGTCCGACCCCAGCCCGCCCGCCACAACCTGCCCGCTGGCGATGCCGATGTGCAGCTTCAGGGGGCGGCCGATTTCTTCTCCCAGCTTGGCAATCGCACCATGCATGTCGCCGGCCGCGCGTGCCGCGCGGATGGGATCATCGCTATGGGCGATCGGCGCACCAAACACCGCCATGACGGCGTCGCCGATATACTCGCTGCCGCCGCCATAGTTCGTCACCAAGTCATCCAGCAAGGCGAGCTGGCGATTGAGCAGCGCATGGGTTTTCTCCGCGCCCAGCTCGGTGGTCAGTTTCGTGAAACCCGCGAGGTCGGCAAACAGGATCGTCACCGGCCGATGCTCGCCGGGCGATGCCGAAGATGGAGTTGATGGCGCGGCGTCGCCAGCCTGTCCGAGCGCCTTGCCGCAACCGCCGCAGAAACGGTCGCCCGGTTTGTTGGCAAATCCGCAGGCTGGACAGGGCTGAGGCAGCGGCGCGCCGCATTGCGCGCAGAATCGCCGCCCCTCGCTATTTTCGGCCGAACATTTCTGACAGAGCATGCAATCCCGGTACGCGGACCATCGAAGCGGCTGGGAGTGCGCACCCAGCGACAAATCGCCCGGATTTTACGCCTTTCCGCCTTGGATTACATCGCCTGAATTCTGCCCTCATGCAACGTAACCCGGCGATCCATGCGCTGGGCCAGACTCACATTGTGGGTGGCGATCAACGCCGCCACGCCGGAGCCGCGCACGAGATTCTGCAGCAGGCCGAAGGCATCATCGGCGGTGCGCTCGTCGAGATTGCCGGTCGGCTCGTCGGCCAGCAGCAGCCTCGGCTTGTTGGCCAGCGCGCGGGCGATCGCCACCCGCTGCTGCTCGCCGCCGGACAACTCCGCCGGGCGATGCTCCATCCGCTTGGCCAGGCCGACCGACGTCAGCAACTCCTCGGCCCTCTGCCTTGCCGCTTTGCGCGCGACGCCGGCGATCATCTGCGGCAGCATGACATTCTCCAACGCTGAGAACTCCCGCAGCAGGTGATGATACTGATAGACGAATCCGATGGCCGAACCGCGGATGGCGGTACGGGCATCGTCGCCCAGGCTGTTGGCCGCCTTGCCATCGATCGTCACATCGCCGTTGTCGGCCTTCTCCAGCAGGCCGGCGATATGCAACAGCGTGGACTTCCCGCAGCCGGAAGGACCGACCAGAGCCACCATCTCGCCGCCATGGACCGACAGCGGAACGCCCCGCAGGACTTCGAGACGCGCGGCACCGCTGCCGAACCCTCTGTTGATCCGGTCGAGGACGAGCACATCCCCCTTGCGTTCACTCATAACGTAGAGCCTCCACGGGATCGAGGCGCGCTGCGCGCCAGGCGGGATAGATGCTCGCCAGCAAGGTCAGGATCAGGGCAATGGCGATGACGATCAGCACCTGTGAGGGTTGCACAATGGACGGCAGGTGAGCCAGGAACCAGAGCATTCCATCCATCCCCCAACCTTGAAAGTTGTCATACAGCCATCGGCCGGCCGCTTGATTCCGGCTGGCCGCGAGCAAGCCGAGGATGCAGCCGAAGAGCGCACCGGCAATCCCGACGAGCACGCCGCTGAACATGAAGATTCGCAGGATCGAACCCCGGGTCGCCCCCATGGTTCGGAGAATGGCAATCTCCCGCGCCTTGTCCTTCACCATCATCACCTGCCCGGCGACAATGCTGAACACCGCGACGATGATGATCAGGACGAGGATGACGGTCGTGGCGATGCGCTCGACCTGCAGCGCGGCGACCAGGGAACTGTTGAGATCTCTCCAGGTCTTGACCGTTTCGCCGGGACCGAGCAGCGATTGGACTTGCGGCCGCAGGTCATCCACATAAAGCGGATCATCCAAGACGATATCCAGCGCTGTGGCGCGTCCTTCCGTCTCAAAAAGCGCCTGGGCTTCCGGAAGGGTGAGAAAAACCAGCAGATTGTCGTACTCGTCCCGGCGCGTCTCGAAGACTGCCGCGACGACGAAAGTCCGCCCGCGCGGCATCAGCGTCCCGGTCTCGGGATCGCGGCGTGGCACGATCAACTTGACCTTGCCGCCGATGGGAACGCCGAGATTACGCGCCAACCCAGCGCCAATGACGACAGAAGGGCTCTGAAACTGCGCCAACCGCCCTTCAGTGATCTCGTCGGCGATGATCCGTCCGCGCCAGCAAATCTTCCGGCTTAATGCCGACGATCCGGGCGCCGGCCGAGCGTTTGCCGGCAGCAGCCAGGCCATCGCCGCGAACCACCGGTGCCGCCTGCGCGACACCGGGCAATGACGCGATGCTCTGCTGCAGCTTGTCAAAGTCCGGAGATGCCGATGCATCCGCCTGGACCAGCATGTGAGGCGACACGCCGAGAATGCGGGAGATCAGATCGACCTGCAGGCCGTTCATGATGGATGTCACGATGACCAGGGTCCACACACCCAACGCGATCGCCAGCAGCGACAGCCAGCTCACAGCCGAAAATCCCCTCGCCCGGCGCCGCGAGCGCATGTAGCGAATGGCGAGCAACCGTTCCGGCGGCGTCAGCATGTGGTCCGGCCCCTACTCATAGCGCAAGGCTTCGACCGGATCGAGGCGCGCCGCCCGCAAGGCGGGATAGATTGTCGCCGCGAGAGTCAGCAGCAAGGCCACGGCGCTGACGATCGTCACCGACAGCGGATCGACCGCCGCCGGCAGGTTCGACAGGAAATAGATATCCCGATTGAACAGCGGAACGCCGGTCAGGCTCTCGATCCACTGACGCACATTGTCGATGCTGGCGGCAAGCCAGAGCCCGAGTAGAATCCCGAGGCCGGTGCCGACGACGCCAATACCCAAACCGTTCATGACAAAAAGGCGGAGGATGGAGCGCTGCGTTGTGCCCATGGTTCTGAGGATCGCCACCTCCTTGGCCTTGTCCTTTATCAGCAGGATCTGGCTTGAGATGATGTTCAGCGCGGCAACGAGGCTGATGAGGCTGAGCATCAGGAACAGCGCGTTGCGCTGCACTTTGATCGCCTCGAAATAGCCGGCGTAGAACTCCTGCCAATCGGTTACGGTCCCGCCGATACGGGCCTTCAGCTCCGGCGCCATGGCCGGCGCATCCTCCGGCCGTTCCAGCGTGACTTCGATCGTCTTGGCGACAACCTGCTCCTCGGGTTTGTCCGACGTGCGGAAGAACGCCTGGCCCGCCTCCAAAGGCATGTAAATGAATGCCTCGTCATAGAGCGACATGCCGAGATTGAAGGTCCCGGCGACGTTATACGTCTTCGTGCGCGGGACGCAGCCGAAGAGCGTACAGTTGGAAAGCGGAATAACCAGCGTCAGGTCGCCCCCCGGCTCGACGCCGAGCTTGTCCGCCAGCCCTTGCCCGATAATGATTGTGTGGAGGCCCTTGAACTTGTCGAGAGCGCCGACGGTGATGGTAGAGGCCACCGAGTTCAGTTTCTCCAAATCCTCCGGCGGCACGGCGCGGACGAAGGCGCCGGAGGCCTGATCGCCTGTCGTGGCCATAACCGGCTCTTCGATCATCGGCATGGCCAGAACCACGCCGGGAAGCTCTTGAATACGGTCGGCGGCGAGGGCGTAGTCATGCGCTTGCTGCTGCGGCAGATAGACCCGCAAATGGCCGTTCATGCCGAGGATCTTGTTGAGCATCTCGCCGGTGAAACCGTTCATGACCGCTAGCACGACGATCAGCGTGGCGACGCCGACGGCGATGCCCATGGTCGACAAGAGGGCAATGATCGACACGAAGCCGCCCTTGCGGCGGGAGAAGAGATAGCGGGTCGCGATCAGCCGTTCGACAGCGATGGTCATCGGCTACGCCTCCACCGATGTCAGGCTGTGCGGGCCACCAACCGCCGGGCGCAGCGCGGCCATCAGCCCTTGATACGGGCAAGCGCCGCGTCGATGCCCAATTCGGTCTTCTCGCCGGTGGCGCGGTTCTTCAATTCCACCTGGCCGGCGGCGACTCCGCGGGGACCGATCACGACCTGCCAGGGCAGTCCGATCAGATCCATGTCCGCGAACTTGGCGCCCGCGCGCTCATCGCGATCGTCATACAGGGTGTCGAGCCCGGCATTGTTCAGCTTGCCGTAGATATCCTCGCCGGCCTTGGCGCAGGCGGCATCGGTCGGCTTGAGATTGACCAGCGCGACATCGAACGGCGCCACCGACGCCGGCCAGATGATGCCCGCGTCGTCATGGCTCGCCTCGATGACCGCGCCCACCAGCCGCGACACGCCGATGCCGTAGCAGCCCATCTGAACGGCCACCTGCTGGCCGTCCGGCTTGGTGACCAGGGCGCCCAGAGGCTTCGAGTATTTCTCACCGAGATAGAAGATGTGGCCGACCTCGATGCCCTTTGTGTTGATGCGCTGATCGGCCGGAATCTGCTCGAACCGGGCAGCGTCATGTTTTTCATCAGTTGCCGCATACAGGCTGGTGAACTGGTCGACGATCTTCTGCAAGTCGGGGCGGCTGTCATAGTCGATGTTCGAGCCGACAGCATCGAACTCGAGATAACCCTTGTGGCAGTAGACTTCGCTCTCCCCAGTTTTGGCCAGAATGATGAACTCATGGCTGAGATCGCCGCCGATGGGCCCGGTCTCGGCCTCCATGGGAATCGCCTTCAAGCCCATGCGGGCGAAAGTGCGGAGGTAGGAGACGAACATCTTGTTGTAGGAATGGCGGGCGCCCTCGAAGTCCAGATCGAAGGAATAGGCGTCCTTCATCAGGAATTCCCGCCCGCGCATCACGCCGAAGCGGGGCCGCTGCTCGTCGCGGAATTTCCACTGGATGTGATAGAGCATGCGGGGAAGCTGCTTGTAGCTGTTGACCCCGTTCTTGAAGATATCGGTGATCACTTCTTCATTCGTCGGACCGTAGAGCATGTCCCGCTCATGGCGGTCCTTCATCCGCAGCATTTCCTTGCCGTAGTCGTCATAGCGGCCGGACTGCCTCCAGAGATCAGCCGATTGGATCGTCGGCATCAGCACTTCCTGACAACCAGCGCGGTCCTGCTCCTCGCGGACGATTTGCCCGATCTTCTTCAGCACCCGGAAGCCCAGCGGGAGCCACGAATAGATACCGGCACTGGCCTGGCGGACCATGCCGGCGCGCAGCATTAGGCGATGGGAGACGATCTGCGCCTCCGTCGGATTCTCCTTCAGGGTCGGCATGAAGAACGCGGACAAACGCATCGGATTTCCTCGCAAACACGACAGGCTATTACCGCCGCCCAGTGGGCCGGCGAAACGCGCGGGACTGTAGGCAATGGCCTGCGCCCTGTCTACGGGCGCCGGCCGGGCTGGTTTGTGGGTAGATCAGCGCCAGTGGCCAGAATCGAAAGCGGTGAGTCGAAAGACAGATGGAATTCATGCTGAAGATCCGCCGATATCAGAATCGGGATCAACTCCGGCAGTTCGATTCGCTGCCCGCTATCCTGATCAGCGCACGCCACGTCGCGGCCATCCGCCGTCTTGCCGGGCTAGAGGCCCACATCATCGTCGACAACGCGTTCGACGAACTGATTGCAGGCCGCGCGACTCAGCGTGACCTTCTTCTCGTGGCGGCAACGACATCGCGTGCAAACAGCCGAAAACCGCCGCCACCACGGATATGAATAAACTCTCAGCAGGGCACCGTTGGGACTGGGTCACCGCAACCGATCTTGAGCTTGGTTGGTCGCGCCGGGTTTCGGCTGCGGCCCCCGCGAATCGCCACGCTTGGCGATTCGAATGACCTTTTGCCATGTTCATGCATCACATCAAGTGCATGAATTTTAATCAATCTTTTGAGTAGCTTTCTCGCCGAAGTTGCGTATACTGGCCGGGCCAACAAGCAATGGGTAATCGGAAGCGATCTAACAAGCTTCAGGCCCAGGTTCAGGGAAGAACGCAGCGAGGGAATGTCTTGGAGCCACCCCTCCAGGGCACCTCACAACGAGAACAAGACTGAGAGACCAATCTAGAGGCAAGCTCCTTCGGGGCTTGCCAATTCTTTTGCCTACATTTTTAGTAAATTAATTTAGAATAATTTGTTATACCCTTGAATTCACTTTGAATTCCAAGGCGGGCGCTGTTTTAGAATGCGCTTTTGCACCGGGCAGTCCGGCCGGTGCGCCCCCGGCAGATAGCCGATGCTCATCAGGAATTCCCCGACGATCTCGCCACCGGTGAAGCGGAAGGTATTCTTGAACAGCTTCACCCAGGCGGGCTTGTCCAGGGGATGGTGGGCCGCCAGCCAGCCGGCGAAAGAACCGTGGGACTGGCGGATGGCCTGCAGGCGCCTGGCGTTCCCGATCGCCGCTTCGACTTTCAGCCGGTTGCGGATGATGCCGGCATCCCCCAGCAGCCGCTCCACATCCCGGGCACCATAGGCGGCCACGCGGTCCACATCGAAGCCGTGGTAGGCGGCCTGGAACGCTTCCCGTTTCTTCAAGATGGTCAGCCAGCTCAAGCCGGCCTGGTTGATTTCCAGGATCAGCCGTTCGAACAACACGGCCTCGTCCTGCACCGGAAAACCGTATTCGCTCTCGTGGTAGGGGCCGTGAAACGGGTGGCCGGGGGCGGCGTCGCAATAGGTCTTGGCCGTGACGGGTGGCGCCTTGGCCGGCTTGGCGGGTTTGGCCATGGTTTGCTACGGCCGCAATTTCGGGATGGTGATCAGTCCGCGGGTGATGGCGTAGTAGATGCCGAACCAGATCACCAGCGAGATCCCCGTTGTCACGATCGCCTTCAGCAGCAGCCGCGGATTCTCCGGCGCGCTGGGGGCGTGGCCGGGTTCCACATGCTCCGATGCGCGGTTGCCCCAGGGCAGCACGGTGAAGAGCACCGTCCACCAGATCAGCAGGAAGATGAAAAGACCCCAGCCCCAGCCCATGCTCACGCCTGCTCCAGCTCGATCAGTGTACCGCAAAAATCCTTGGGGTGAAGGAACAGCACCGGCTTGTCGTGGGCGCCGATCTTCGGCTGGCCGTCGCCCAGGATGCGGGCGCCCTCGGCCACCAGGCGGTCGCGGGCGGCGAGGATATCGTCCACCTCGAAGCAGACATGGTGGATGCCGCCGCTGCTGTTGCGCTCCAGAAAGGCCGCGATGGGCGAGTTGGCGCCCAGGGGATGCAGCAGCTCGATCTTGGTGTTCAGCAGCTCGACGAAGATCACGGTCACGCCATGGGCCGGCTGGTCGACCGGCGCCGACAC
The DNA here is from genome assembly GCA_963851215.1 of uncultured Alphaproteobacteria bacterium. Classification (GTDB taxonomy): domain Bacteria; phylum Pseudomonadota; class Alphaproteobacteria; order Dongiales; family Dongiaceae; genus DATKFM01. Next base: position 386,627 of record CAWKOG010000008.1, on the reverse strand, counting down.
CTTGGCGCCCAGGGTTCCGGCATAAGTCTTTGCCGCCTTCTGCAGGTCGGGCACGGCGATGGCGACATGGTTCAGGCGGCCGATCATGGGGGCTGTCTACAGAAGGCGTAGGGTTGCGTCCAGGGCTAGGCCCGGCGTGCGACAATCACGATTTCCGGCGCTTCCGGAGTCCAGGGATCGCGGCGGTGGGTGCCGTAGGCTTGCTCGATGGTGAAGCCCACCGCTGACAGGAGCTCGCGCAGCCGCTCCAACGAGGTGAACTTGATGGTGATATGGGCGGTCTGGCGCTCGCCGGTGCGCCTGTTGGTGCGGACGATGTCGTAGCGCATGAGACCGGTCGCCGTGTTCGTAGTGCTGCGTGCCCGAGGAGTCCACGGTATCGCCTGCGGGATCGAGGAAGCTCTGCCAATGGCTTTCGCCTGATGGGGAACTCGAGATGATGGGGCGATGGATTACGGGTATCGAAAGCCAGCACGCCGCCGGGCACGACATGGCGCGCCGCGCAGGCCAGGAACCGCTGCTGATCATCCTCTGTCAGCAGGCCCTGGAACGCATGGGCGCAGGAGATGGCGAGGTCATAGGTTTCACCCAAATCGAAGCTGCGGAAATCGCCATCGACCCAGCGGATCGGCAGGCCCGCGGCCTTGCGCCTGGCATGGTCGATCATGGTGGGCATCGCATCCAAACCGGTGACCTGCTTGCCGCTGCGGCAGAGCGGGATCGCCAGCCGGCCGGTGCCGCAGCCGAGGTCGAGGATGCGCGGGCCGCAGGCCTTCGCCAGATCCAGGAAGAACTGGCCGTCATCGTCGATGCCGCCATACTCGGCGTCGTAGCGGGCGCCGTCGTCATATTCGCCGCCGCGCATGGCGGCAACGGCGATATCCTCGGCCGCGGTCATACGCGTACCAGATGGACTTCCGTCACCGGCTTCTTGCCGTGGCTGGCATGGACGGCCCGGCGGAGGGCGATGCGGGCCGCCTCCTTGATCGACTGATCGTCGCCGCGGGCCGCCAGAGGCACGCCCTGCACCGCCGCGCGGACAGCCTCGGAAAGCTCGGCAAGCTCGTCGCGATGTTCGGACTGATTCAGCAGGCCGTGCACCGTGATCTGCGGCTAGCCCAGCAATTCGCCGCGCTTGTTGATCGCCAGGCTGACCACCGCCGAGCCGTTCCAGATGGTGCGGTGGCGAACGCGCATGACCTCGCTGTCGAGAGACAGCAGCGCCTTGCCGTCGAGGCCGATGCGGCCGACATGCACATGTTCCAGGATCTCGGCGCCGCTTGGCCGAAGCTGGACCAGCGTGCCGTTGCTGATCGCCAGCCCCTGCCCTACCTGGCATTCCTCGGCCAGCTTGGCATGGGCGGCCAGATGGCGCGCCTCGCCATGGACGGGAATGGCGATACGGGGCCGCACCCACTGATACATGGCGATCAGCTCGTCGCGGGCGGGATGGCCGGAGACATGGACGAAATGGTCCTTCTCGGTGACGATGTCGACGCCGAGCCGCGCCAGGTCGTTCTGCAACTGGCCGATCGGCTTCTCATTGCCGGGGATGATGCGCGAGGAAAAGATCACGGCGTCTCCGGCGGCGAGGGTGACCGCCGGATGGTCACCACGGGCGATGCGCGTCAGGGCCGAACGCGGCTCGCCCTGACTGCCGGTGCAGATCATCAGCACCTCCTCCCGCGGCAGGTAGCCGACATCATGCTCGGTAATGAAGGGCGCGAGGTCAGTGAGATAGCCATTGTCCTTGGCCGCCTGGGCAATGCGCCAGAGCGACCGCCCCACCAGGGCGACGCGGCGGTCATGGGCGGCGGCAACCTTGGCAATGGTCTCTACCCGCGCCACGTTGCTGGCGAAGCAGGCGACGGCCACGCGATTCTTCATTTTGCCGACGAGGTCATGCAGGCTGTCCCGCACCTCGGCTTCGGAGCCGGAATGGCCATCCACCAGGGCATTGGTGGAGTCGCAAACCATGGCCAGCACCCCCTCCTCGCCCAGGCGGCGCAAGGCGGCTTCGTCGGTGACGTCGCCGACCAGCGGATTGGGATCCAACTTCCAATCGCCGGTATGGAGCACGTTGCCGACGGGCGTGCGGATGACGATGGCGTTCGGTTCGGGGATCGAGTGCGTGAGGGTGATCAGCTCGAGATCGAAGGGCGGAATGCTGAATTTGCCCGACAGCGGCACCTCGGTGATTGGCACCTCCTCGGAGAGTCCATGCTCGCGCAGTTTCTGCCGCAGCACAGATGCCGTGAACGACGTCGCATAGATGGGACAGCCGAGGCGCGGCCAGAGATAGGGCACGGCGCCCAGATGGTCTTCATGGGCATGGGTCAGGACCAGGCCGACCAGCTTATCGCGGCGATCTGCGATGTACCTTATGTCCGGCATGATGACATCGATGCCCGGCGTGGAGTCGTCGCCGAACATGACGCCGAGATCGATCATCAGCCATTTCCCGGCATGACCGTAGAGATTGAGATTCATCCCGATCTCGCCGGTGCCGCCGAGCGGCAGGAAATACAGGCCGTTGTCGCTGATCGAGTTCATCGCGCGGCTGTTTTCGTTACTTCTTTGAGTTGGCGCGGTAGAGCCACAGCAAGCCGTCCAGCGTGAGGTCGCCGTCGATGTGCTCGAGGGTCTCAGCGGCATCCTTGAACATCGGCGCCAGGCCGCCGGTGGCGATTACCTTCATCGGCGCGCCATATTCACCCTTGATCCGCGTCACCAGCCCGTCGATGAGGCCGACATAGCCCCAGAAGACGCCGGATTGCATGGCCGGCACCGTGGACTTGCCGATGACCTGCTTCGGCTTCTCGATCGCCACATTGGGCAGCTTGGCGGCGGCCATATAGAGAGCCTGCAGCGACAGATTGATGCCCGGCGCGATGACTCCGCCGGCATAGGCGCCATCCTTGTCCACGATGTCGAAGGTGGTGGCGGTCCCGAAATCGACGACGATGGCGGGTCCTCCATAGCGCTGGTGGGCGGCATAGGCATTCACCAGCCGGTCGGCACCCGCCTCTTCCGGCCGGTCGATCGATGCTTTGATGCCCAGGTGGTTGCCATCGCTGTCGCCGATCACCAGCGGATTGCAGTTGAAGTAGCTGCGCACCAGCGTCTTCAGATTGAACAACGCGTCCGGCACGACCGACGCGATGATGGCGCCCTCGATGTCGCTGGCCTTGAGCCCCTTCAGCCCCATGAGTTGGCTCAGCCAGACTCCATATTCGTCCGCCGTCCGCCGCGGATCGGTGGAGATGCGCCAGCGGCCGCGCTGCTTATCGCCGTCATAGACGGCGAATGACGCGTTGGTATTGCCGGAATTGATTGCCAGCAGCATGGTTCCCTCTCAGCCCTCTATCGGCGAAAGAATACATCGCCGACGGTCACCCGTCGCCGTTCGCCTTGCGGCAGCTCCAGGCTCAGCGCTCCGTCTTCTTCCAGCGCGACGAAACGCCCCTGGAGCGATTCCTGATCGAGACGGACCTCGATCGGTTCGCCCAGGCCGGTCGCCCGCTTCAGCCAGGCCGCGCGCACGGGTGCAAAGCCGTCCGCCAGCCAGCGGCCGTACCATTCCGCGAGGCGCCCTGCGAGGCCTTCCAGAAGGCCCTCCACGGTGAGGTTGGGCAAACCAACCACCCGCAGCGTGGTCGCTGGATAGGGTGTGTCCTCAGGTGCATGGGCCAGATTCACGCCCATGCCCAACACCATCCAAGGCGGGGTTTCACCAGCGATCGCCGCCGTCTCCACCAGGATGCCTGCCACCTTTGCCTTGTCCACCAGGACGTCGTTGGGCCATTTCAGGCGCGGCCGGTCGCTGGCAAGGCCGAGGTCCTGCAGCGCATCCGCCAGGGCCACGGCGGCTACGAACCCGATCAGCGCCGACTGGGTGGCTGGTTTGCCAGGCCGCAGCACGGTGGACATGTAGAGATTGCCCGGCGGCGAATGCCAGCCGCGCCCGCGCCGGCCACGGCCGGCGGTCTGCTCGAGGCCCCAGACCATCGTGCCCTCCGCCGCGCCATCATCGGCGAGCCGCTTGGCCTCGTCATTGGTGCTGCCGACGCTCGGCAGGCAGATCAGGCTGAAGAACGGCGGAAGATTGACGGCGCCGCTCATCCCGGGAAGAGCGAAGCGGCCGCCGCAGCGGCGCTGTCGATCACCGGCCCCGGCAGCGCGAAGAAGAGCAGGATGGCCAGGCTGCTGACGGCGATGATGCCGTTCATCACCCATCCGGTCGAGCGGTCCAGCGACTCCACCGGTTCGTCGAAATACATCACCTTGATGATGCGCAGATAATAGAAGGCGGACACCACGCTGGCGACGACACCGATAACGGCGAGCCAATAGAGGCCCACATTGACCGCCGCCTGGAACACGAACAGCTTGCCGAAGAACCCGGCCATGGGCGGGATGCCCGCCATGGAGAACATCAGGATGGCGAGCGCCGCCGCCATCGCCGGCTTGGTCCGCGACAGGCCCGCGAGATCGCTGATGCCCTCCACCATGCGGCCCTTCTGGCGCATCAGCAGGATGCAGCCGAAGGTGCCGACATTCATCACGAGATAGATCGCCATATAGACGAGCACGCCGATCACGCCTTCGCGCGTGCCGGCGGCAAGGCCCACCAAGGCATAGCCGACATGGCCGATGGAGCTATAGGCCATCAGGCGCTTGATGTTCTCCTGGTTGATGGCGGCGACGGCGCCCAGGACCATGGAGGCGATCGAGATAAAGACAATGATCTGCTGCCATTGGGCGACCATGTGGCCGAACGGCTCCATCATGACCCGCACGAGCAGGCCCATGGCAGCGAGCTTGGGCGCGGCGGCGAAGAACGCAGTAACCGGCGTCGGCGCCCCTTCATAAACATCGGGCGTCCACATGTGGAACGGCACGGCAGACACCTTGAAGGCCAGGCCGGCAATGACCATCACGATGCCGACGATGACGCCCACGGGCGGAGCGCCGCTGGCCGGCTGGGTCAGTGAGGCGGCAATATCGACGAAGGTCGTCGTGCCGGTGAAGCCATAGACCATGGAAGCGCCATAAAGCAGCATGCCCGAGGACAGCGCGCCCAGGACGAAGTACTTCATGCCCGCTTCCGTGGAGCGCAGATCGTCCCGGCGGAAGGCGGCGACCACATAAAGCGCCAGGCTCTGCAGTTCCAGGCCGACATAAAGCGAGATCAAGTCGTTCGCCGACAGCATCAGCAGCATGCCGACCGTCGACAGCAGCATGAGCACCGGGAATTCGAAGCGGCTCATCCCCTCGCGCTCGATATAGTCCATGGACATGACGATCGCGAGCGCCGAACCGGCGAGCACCAGCATCTTGAAGAACACGCCGAACTTGTCGACGATGAAAAGTCCACCGAAGGCAGTGGCGTCTTCGGACCCCATGAGGACGAAAACCGCCGTCGCAACGAGGCACAAAACGGAGAGCCGGGCGATCAGCTGCGTCGGGTTTCCGCGCCGGAACGCGCCGACCAGAAGCAGCGCCATGGCGGCGCAAGCCAGGAAGATCTCGGGAATGGCGGCCTGATAATCCATGGCGGCCTACTCCTGAGTGAACCAGCCGGAGAGCAGCGTATTTTCACCGCCTTCGGGAGAACGTCCGGCCGTCCGGAGATCTGCTTGAAAATCCTGAACCAGCTTATCGACAGATGCTTCCATGACCGAGGTAAACGACGCGGGATAGATGCCCATCCAGAGGACCAGCAGGACCAGCGGCGCGAACACCACCTTCTCCCGCATATCCATATCGAGGATGTTCTTGAGTTCGGCCTTCACCAGTTCGCCGAAGATGATCCGCCGGTAGAGCCAGAGCATGTAGGCGGCGCCGAGGATGATGCCAGTGCAGGCCAACGCGGCGACCCAGGTATTCACCATGAACAGTCCGGTCATCACCAGGAACTCGCCGATGAAGCCGCTGGTCGCCGGCAGGCCGACGGAAGCAAGGGTGAACAGCATGAATACCGCGGCATAGACCGGCATCCGGTGCACCAGGCCGCCATAGGCATTGATCTCACGGGTGTGCATGCGGTCATAGACGACGCCGACACAGAGGAACAGCGCGCCGGAGACGATGCCGTGGCTCAGCATCTGGAAAATCGCCCCCTGCACGCCTTGAACGTTGAAGGCGAAGATGCCGGCAGTGACGAAGCCCATATGGGCCACCGAGGAATAGGCGATCAGCTTCTTCATGTCCTCCTGCGCCAGGGCCACCAGCGAGGTGTAGATCACCGCGATGACACTGAGCGCGAAGATCAGCGGCGCCAGATCGGCCGAGGCGAGCGGCAGCATCGGCAACGAGAACCGCAGGAAACCATAGGCGCCGATCTTCAGCAGCACGCCGGCCAGGATAACCGAGCCCGCGGTTGGCGCCTCGACGTGGGCATCCGGCAGCCAGGTATGCACCGGCCACATCGGCACTTTCACCGCGAATGACGCCAGGAAGGCAAGCCACAGCCAGGTCTGCATGCCCGGGGCGAACGGATAGCTCATCAGCGTCGGGATATCGGTCGTCCCCACCTCGAAATACATGGCGAGGATGGCGACCAGCATGAGCACGGAGCCCAGCAGCGTATAGAGGAAGAACTTGAAAGCCGAATAGACCCGGCGCGCGCCACCCCAGACACCGATAATCAGGAACATCGGGATCAACACGCCTTCGAAGAACATGTAGAAGACGATGAAATCCAGGGCGCAGAAAGTGCCGACCATCAGCGTTTCCAGGATCAGGAACGCCGCCATGTACTCGCGCACGCGGTTCTGGATCGATTCCCAGCTCGCCAGGATGCAGACCGGCGTCAGCAGGGTCGATAGCAGAACGAACATCATGGAGATGCCGTCCACCCCCATGCGATAGCCGATCTTGAAAGCCGGCAGCCACTCGGCCTGCTCTTCGAACTGGAAACCGGGATTGCCGGTATCGAAGTCGAACCAGATGAACAGCGAGATGATGAACGTGATCAGCGACGTCCACAGCGCGGCATAGCGGCTGTTGCGCGCCACCGATACGGGATCGCCGTTGATCAGCAGAATGCCGACCGCGCCGATCAGCGGCAGGAAAGTGATGGTCGAAAGGATAGGCCAGTCCATCGCTTACCTGCCGTGCGCAAACAGATACCAGGTTAACAGCGCCACGACACCGATCAGCATGGCGAAGGCATAGTGGTAGACATAGCCGCTTTGCAGCCGTCCGGCGCGCCGGGCCATCTGCAGCGTCGCGGCGGCAACGCCATCGGGGCCGACGCCGTCGATGATGGCGCCGTCACCGGATTTCCAAAGGCCGCGGCCGAGCAGATGCGCCGGCCGCACGAACAGCCAGTCATAGAGCTCATCGAAGTACCATTTGTTCAGGAACAGCAGGTAGACCGGGCGGAACATCGTGGCCACGAGCCCAGGCAGCGACGGCATGGCGATGTAGAAGACATAGGCGAGGCCTATGCCCGCCACGGCAACGACAAGGGGAGCCCATTTGACCCAAGCGGGTGCATGATGTGCAGCTTCCAGGGCATGATGATGGGGCTCAGCCGGGATGGACGCTGCCCAGAAATGCTCGAGGCCCTCGCCGACGAATCCTGACTGGAAGGCAAAACCGGCGAATACGGCCCCCGTGGCCAATACCACCAGCGGCGCCAGCATGATCCACGGCGATTCATGGGCATGCTCGAGCGTATGGTGATCCGCCCGCGACGGGCCATGGAAGGTCATGAACAGCAGGCGCCAGGAGTAGAACGCCGTCAGGAAGGCCGCGAGCACGCCCAGCCAGAAGGCATAGCTGCCGACGCCGCTATGGGCGCCCCAGGCCGACTCCAGGATCACATCCTTGGAATAGAAGCCGGCAAAGCCGAAGACGCCGGGAATGCCGATGCCGCCGAGCGCGAGGCTGCCGATCCACATGAGGGCATAGGTATAGGGAATCAGCTTGTAGATGCCGCCCATCTTGCGCATGTCCTGTTCGCCGGACATGGCGTGGATCACCGAACCGGCGCCGAGGAACAGCAGCGCCTTGAAGAAGGCGTGCGTGAATAGGTGGAACATGGCCGCGCCGTACGCGGATACGCCGGCGGCGAAAAACATGTAGCCGAGCTGGCTGCAGGTCGAATAGGCGATGACCCGCTTGATGTCGTTCTGGCACAAGCCGACGGTGGCCGCGAAGATCGCCGTGGTCGCGCCGATGAAGGTGACGACCTCCAGAGCGAAGGGCGCCTGCTCGAACATTGGCGACAGGCGGCAGACCATGAATACGCCGGCCGTCACCATGGTGGCCGCATGGATCAGGGCGGAGACCGGCGTCGGGCCTTCCATCGCGTCGGGCAGCCAGGTGTGCAGCAGGATCTGCGCCGACTTGCCCATGGCGCCGATGAACAGCAGCAGGCACAGCGTCGTCATGACGTCGAACTGCTGGCCCAGGAACTCCATCGAAATTCCCGCCTTGCTTGGCGAAGCGGCGAAGACCGTATTGAAGTCCACGGAGTTGAAGATCAGGAACACGCCCATGATGCCGAGGGCGAAGCCGAAATCGCCGACGCGATTGACCAGGAAAGCTTTGATCGCCGCGGCATTGGCCGAAGGCCGGTCGTACCAGAAGCCGATCAGCAGGTAGGAGCAGAGGCCGACACCCTCCCATCCAAAGAACATCTGCATGAAATTGTCGGCGGTCACGAGCATCAGCATGCAGAACGTGAACAGGCTGAGATAGGACATGAACCGCGGGATCGAATGATCGTGGGACATGTAGCCGACGGAATAGACATGCACCATCGACGACACGCCGCTGACCACCACGAGCATGACGGCCGTGAGATTATCGACCCGGATCGCCCAGGAAGCCTCGAAGGCGCCGCTGTCGAACCAGGTGAACAGCTCGGTGGTGCGTGAGTTGCCATTATAGATGACGTCGACAAAGGCGATGACCGCCAACAGCGCCGACAACAGCATGAAGCTGCAGGTCACCCACTGGGCGCCCCGGTCGCCGATCATGCGGCCGAACAGGCCCGCGATGATGGCGCCCGCCAGCGGCAGGAATACGAGGGCTACATCCATCGACTCAGCCCTTCATCATATTGATGTCTTCAACCGCGATGGAGCCGCGATTGCGGAAATAGACCACCAGAATCGCCAGGCCGATGGCGGCCTCCGCCGCCGCGACGGTCAACACGAACATGGCGAAGACCTGGCCCAGCAGGTTGCCCAGATGGGTGGAGAAGGAGACGAAATTGATGTTCACCGCCAGCAGCATCAGTTCGACCGACATCAGGATGATGATGACGTTCTTCCGGTTCAGGAAGATGCCGAAAATGCCGAGCGTGAAGAGGATCGCGGCAACCGTCAGGTAGTGTTCGAGACCGATGGGGGCCATCAGACGCCGCTCCCGCTTTGGACTTTGCGCACTTCCAGGGTGTCTTCCCTGTGGCGGCCGACCTGGGCGCTGATCGACTGGCGCCGCACGCCCGCGCGCTGGCGCAGCGTCAGGACGATGGCGCCGATCATGGCCACCAGAAGGATCAAGCCAGCGACCTGAAACAGATAGAAGTACCGCGTATAGAGGATGAGACCGAGGGCGTGGGTATTGGTCATCGCGGGATCGGTGGAAATGGTCGGCACATTGCCGCTCATTGCCGGCGCCGCCTGCCAGGCCGTGAAGCCGATGCCCAGCTCGATCAGCAGCACTACGCCCACCAGGGCGCCGATCGGCGAATAGCGCAGGAAGCCCTCGCGGAGCTCGACGAAATTGATATCGAGCATCATGACCACGAACAGGAACAGCACGGCGACCGCCCCGACATAGACGACCACCAGGATCATCGCCAGGAACTCGGCGCCCATGAGCACGAACAGCCCGGCGGAGGAGAAGAACGCCAGGATCAGGAACAGCACGGAATGCACGGGATTGCGCGCGGAAATCACCATGGCGCCGGCAATTACGCTGATGACCGCGAACAGATAGAAGGCGAGCGTCTGGATAATCATCGCCTGCGCCTGACCCCTTCCCCTTTCAATCCCGTCTGCCGGCGCCTAGCGATAGGGCGCGTCGAGCGACAGGTTGTTGGCGATCTCCGATTCCCAGCGGTCGCCGTTCGCCAGCAGTTTTTCCTTGTTGTAGAAGAGCTCTTCACGGGTTTCCGTGGCGAACTCGAAATTCGGGCCCTCGACGATGGCATCCACCGGGCAGGCCTCCTGGCACAGGCCGCAATAGATGCATTTCGTCATGTCGATGTCGTAGCGGGTGGTGCGGCGGCTGCCGTCTTCGCGCGGCTCGGCCTCGATGGTTATCGCCTGCGCCGGGCAGACGGCCTCGCACAGCTTGCAGGCGATGCAGCGCTCTTCGCCGTTGGGATAGCGGCGCAAGACATGCTCGCCGCGGAAGCGCGGGCTGAGCGGTCCCTTCTCATACGGGTAATTGATCGTCACCGGCTTCTTGAACATGTAGCGGGTGGTCAGGAACAGCCCAGACACCAATTCCTTCAGCAGCAGTGATTTCAATCCGCGCGAGATAGAGCCCATGGCGTTCTCCTCACAGCGCCGGGTTCTTGCCGACCAGCAGGACGATGCCCGCCGTCAACACAACCCAGAAAAGAGACAGCGGCAGAAAGACTTTCCAGCCCAGCCGCATGAGTTGATCGTAGCGGTAGCGCGGATAGGTGGCGCGCACCAGCAGGAACAGGAACAGCACGAAGCTGATCTTGCCGAAGAACCAGATCCATCCGGGGATGAAGTCCAGGAAATCGAACGGCGGCTGCCATCCGCCCAGGAACAGGATGGTGGTCATCGCGCTCATGAGAATCATGTTCGCGTATTCGCCGAGGAAGAACAGCCCAAAGCTCATGGACGAATATTCGGAGAAATAGCCGGCAACCAGTTCGGCTTCCGCTTCCGGCAGATCGAAAGGCGCGCGATTGGTTTCCGCGAGGCCAGAGATAAAGAAAATCACGGCCATCGGCAGCAGCAGGCCAAAATTATTGAAGATGTACCAATGCCAGAAGCCGCCGCCCTGGCTTTCGACGATGACGTTCAAATTGAGCGATCCGGCGCAAAGCAGGACCGTGATGATCACAAAGCCGATGGAAACTTCGTAGGACACCATCTGCGCCGCGGAACGCAGGCCGCCGAGGAACGGGTACTTCGAATTGCTGGCCCAGCCGGCCATGATGATGCCGTAGACGCCGAGCGACGAAATAGCGAAGAGATAGAGGATGCCCACATTGATATTGGACAGCACGGCCTGGGCACCGAACGGAATCACCGCCCAGGCCACCAGGGCCAGAACGAAGGTAATCATGGGCGCTATAAGAAAGACGACGCGGTTGGCGCCGGTGGGGATGATGGTTTCCTTGGCCACCAGCTTGATGCCGTCGGCGATCGGCTGCAGCAGGCCGAACGGCCCCACCACATTCGGCCCCTTGCGGAGCTGCACCTTGGCGATGACCTTGCGCTCGGCATAGGTAAGATAGGCGACGCAGAGCAGCAGCGGCACCACGATGCACAGGATATAGACGACGATCTGGATGCCCTGCCCGACCGGGGTCGCCGTGAAGTCCGACAGAGATGTCAGAAGACTATCCATGGGTGCCGGTCTTCTGCGTCTGGCCGGCGCCGAAGGCTTCCGTGCACTGCGCCATGGTCTCGGAGGCGCGGCTGATCGGATCGGTCATGTAGAAATTGGCGATCGGCATCGCAAAAGGCGCCGCGTCGATGTTGCCCGGCTGTCCGAATTCGGCCCAGGCCGCCGGCTGCACGGTATCCAGTTCCTGGAACCGGGGATTGGCGGCGAACATGCGCCGCTGGAGCTGGCCGAAGCTATCGAAGGGCAAGCGCCGGCCCAGCACATCCGACAGAGCGCGGATGATGGTCCAATCCTCGCGGGCGTCACCCGGCGGGAAGGCCGCCAGCGTCGTGCGCTGCACGCGGCCTTCGGTGTTCACAAAAGTCGCGGATTTTTCCGTATAGGCCGCGCCCGGCAGAACGACATCGGCACGATGCGCGCCGGCATCGCCGTGGTGGCCCTGATATATGACGAAGGCCTTGCCAAGCTTGGCCATGTCGATCTCGTCGGCGCCGAGGAGATAGACGACTTCGATCTCGCCCTTGCCTGCGCTGGCAAGGACCCCGGCCACGTCGCGGCCGCCGGTTGACGGCACGAAGCCGACCTCGAGGCCACCAATGCGTCCGGCTGCAAGATGCAGGAAGTTGAATCCGTTCCAGCCCTCGCGCACCAGGCCGCAGGCCTGCGCGGCGCGCTGAGCGAGATTGTGTATCGCCGCGCCGTCGGGCCGCCGCAGTGCGCCCGCGCCGAGGATCAGCATCGGGTTCTTCGCCGCCTTCAGCACCTCGGCGAATTTATGCCGGCCATCGGCGATCTCGGCCAGGGTCTGCGGCCCGGCGCCCAGATGCTCGTACTTGTAGGTCAGGTCCAGCTTCGGCCCGATCACGCCGATCTTCACCCCGCCCTGCAGGAAGCGCTTGCGGATGCGGGCGTTGATGATCGGGGCTTCATGGCGCGGATTGCTGCCGACGATCAGGATGGCGTCGGCCTGGTCGATTCCGGCGATGCCCGTGTTGAACAGATATCCCGCCCGCTGCCGCGGATCGATCGCCGCGCCGTCCTGGCGGCAATCGATATTCGGCGAGCCGAGCGCGCCCATCAATTCCTTGAGCGCGAACATGGCCTCGACATCTGCGAGGTCGCCGGCGATGGCGGCCATGCGATGGCCGGGCACGCCCTGGACGCGCCGGGCGATGGCAGCGAAAGCCTCGTCCCAGCTTGCCGGCTGCAGCTTGCCGTCCCGGCGCACATAGGGCCGGTCGAGCCGCTGCCGCTTCAGCCCGTCACAGGCGAAACGCGTCTTGTCGGAGATCCACTCCTCGTTCACCGCCTCGTTCAGGCGCGGCAGGACGCGCATGACTTCGTTGCCGCGGGTATCGACGCGGATGGCGCTGCCGACCGCATCCATCACATCGATGCTCTCGGTCTTCTTCAGCTCCCACGGCCGCGCCATGAAAGCATAGGGCTTCGAGGTCAGCGCACCCACGGGGCAGAGATCGATGATGTTCGCCGACAGCTCGGAGCTCAGCGTCTTCTGCACATAGGTGGTGACTTCCAAATGCTCGCCGCGGCCGGTGGCGCCCAGCTCTTCGACGCCGGCAACCTCGGTGGAGAAGCGGATGCAGCGGGTGCAATGGATGCAGCGCGTCATCTCGGTCTTGACCAGCGGCCCGAAATCCTTGTCCTCGACGGCGCGTTTGTTCTCGCGATAGCGGCTGCGATCGAAGCCATAGGCCATCGCCTGATCCTGCAGGTCGCATTCGCCGCCCTGATCGCAGATCGGGCAATCCAGCGGATGGTTGATCAGGAGGAATTCCATCACGCCGTTGCGCGCCTTCTTGACCGTCGGCGTGTCGGTCTTGATGACCATGCCGTCGGCCACGGGCATCGCGCAGGAGGCGATGGGCTTCGGCGACTTCTCCATCTCCACCAGGCACATGCGGCAATTGCCGGCGACCGACAGGCGCTCGTGATAACAGAAGCGCGGAATCTCGGCGCCGGCCAGCTCGCAGGCCTGCAGCACGGTGATCCCCGCCGGGACTTCGATTTCCTTGCCGTCGATGGTCAGCTTGGGCATGGGCTGTTCCTCAAGCTGCCTTGCGGGAGCGGTATTCGTTGATTCGCCGCTCCAGCTCCGGCCGGAAATGGCGGATCAGGCCCTGGATCGGCCAGGCCGCCGCGTCGCCAAGGGCGCAGATCGTGTGGCCTTCGACCTGCTTGGTCACATCTTCAAGGGCATCGATCTCCGACAGCTCGGCATCGCCGCGCACCATCCGTTGCATCACCCGGTACATCCAGCCCGTGCCTTCGCGGCAGGGCGTGCACTGGCCACAGCTCTCATGCATGTAGAAGTGCGAGAGGCGCGCGATCGCCGCCACCACGTCCGTCGACTTGTCCATCACGATCACGGCCGCCGTGCCGAGGCCGGATCTCACTTCCCGCAGGGAGTCGAAGTCCATCAGCACGGTGTCGCAGATCGATTTCGGCAGCAGCGGCACCGAGGCCCCGCCCGGAATGACAGCCAGCAGATTGTCCCAGCCGCCGCGCACGCCGCCGGCGTGGGTCTCGATCAGGGCCTTCAGCGGAATGCCCATCTCCTCTTCCACGTTGCACGGCTTGTTCACATGGCCGGAGATGCAAAAGATCTTGGTGCCCGTGTTCTTCGGGCGGCCGATGCCGCTCCACCAGGCGGCGCCGCGGCGCAGGATCGTCGGCGCGACAGCGATGGTCTCCACATTGTTGATGGTGGTCGGACAGCCATAAAGGCCCATGGCCGCGGGGAATGGCGGCTTCAGCCGGGGCTGGCCCTTCTTGCCCTCCAGGCTCTCCAGCAGCGCAGTTTCCTCGCCGCAGATGTAGGCGCCGGCGCCGCGATGGAGAAAGATGTCGTAGTCATAGCCCGAGCCGCAGGCATTCTTGCCGATCAGGCCGGAGTCATAGGCCTCGTCGATGGCGGCCTGCAGATTGACCGCCTCGTTATAGAACTCGCCGCGGATATAGATGTAGCAGGCCTGGGTGCCCATGGCGAAACCGGCCACCAGGCAGCCTTCCAGCAGCATGTGCGGGTCGAACCTGAGGATCTCGCGGTCCTTGCAGGTGCCGGGCTCGGACTCGTCGGCGTTGACCACCAGATAGGCGGGCTTGCCCGTCGACTGCTTGGGCATGAACGACCATTTCAGGCCGGCCGGAAAACCGGCGCCGCCGCGGCCACGCAGATCCGACTTCTTGATCTCGTCGATGATCGCATCCCGGCCGCGGGCCAACAGGTCCTTGGTGTTGTCCCAATTGCCGCGCCGGCGCGCCCCGGCCAAACGCCAGTCGTCTAGGCCGTAGAGATTGCGGAAGATGCGATCCTCGTCGCGCAGCATGCTATTCCCCTGCCCCGGACTTGGCGCCCGATTTGAGCGTGGTCGGGCCGCCGACCGGCGCCGAAAACTGCCGGCCGCTCTGCGAGCCGATCGCCGGCTTCTCGCCCTTTGCGAGCCGGTCAAGCAGTGCCTCGAATTTCGCCGGGTCGAGATCCTCGTAGAAATCGTCATTGATCTGCACCGCGGGCGCATTGACGCAGGCGCCCAGGCACTCGACTTCCATCAGCGAGAACATGCCGTCGGCAGTGCGCTCTTTGAGGCCGATGCCCAGCTTCCGCTGGCACATCTTCGACAGATCGTCCGCGCCGCGAAGCCAGCAGGGCGTCGTGCGGCAAAGTTGGATATGGTGACGGCCGACCGGCTGCAGATTGAACATGCTGTAGAAGGTGGCGACCTCGTAGACGCGGATCGGCGCCATATCCAGCACCTCTGCCACATGATCCATCGCCGCGCGGGGCAGCCAGCCGTCATGCTGGCGCTGCGCCAGATCCAGCAGTGCGATCACGGCGCTGCCTTGCCGGCCTTCCGGATACTTCGCCATGAACTTCTTCGCCGCCGCCAGATTCTCCGGCGTAAAGGCGAAGCTGGCGGGCTGCACCGCCTCATTGCTGGTGGACGCACTCATCGATCTATCTCGCCGAAGACGATGTCCATGGAGCCGAGAATGGCCACGGAATCCGCCAGCATGTAGCCGCGGGAACAGAAATCGATAGCCTGCAGATGGGCGAAGCCCGGGGCGCGGATCTTGCAGCGGTAGGGCTTGTTGCTGCCGTCGGACACCAGGTAGACGCCGAACTCGCCCTTGGGCGCCTCGACCGCGGTGTAGGTCTCGCCGGCCGGCACGTGGAAGCCTTCGGTATAGAGCTTGAAATGATGGATCAGCGCTTCCATCGAGCGCTTCATCTCGCCGCGCGGCGGCGGCGTGATCTTGCGGTCGATAGAAGTGGCCGGTCCGCCGGGCATCTGCGCGATGCACTGCTTCACGATCTTCAGGCTCTGCTTCATCTCCTCGAACCGCACGAGGTAGCGGTCATAACAGTCGCCGGTCTTGCCGATGGGAATGTCGAAATCCATCTTGTCGTAGACCATGTAGGGCTGCGCCTTGCGCAAATCCCACGGCACGCCGGAGGCGCGCAGCATCGGGCCGGTAAAGGCCCAATCCATCGCCTGCTCGGCCGTGACCTTGCCGATATCGACGAGCCGCTGCTTGAAGATGCGGTTCTCCGTCAGAAGCGCGTCCATGTCGTCCATGACCGCCGGGAATTTCTCCGCCCAGGCGGCGATATCATCGAGGATGCCCGCCGGCAGATCCTGGTGCACGCCGCCGGGACGGTAGTAAGCCGCATGCAATCGGGCGCCGCTGACGCGCTCATAGAATTCCATCAGCAATTCCCGCTGCTCGAACGCCCAGAGGAACGGGGTCATGGCGCCCACATCCATGGCGTAGGCGGGAATGTTCAGGAGATGGTTGAGGATGCGGGTGATCTCGTCGAACAGCACGCGGATATACTGGCCGCGCGCCGGCACCTCGATGCCCAGCAGCTTCTCGATCGCCAGGACGAAGGCGTGCTCCTGGCACATCGGCGACACGTAATCGAGCCGGTCGAAGTACGGGATCGCCTGGATGTAGGTCTTGTACTCGATCAGCTTCTCGGTGCCCCGATGCAGCAGGCCGATATGGGGATCGAGCCGCTCGACGATCTCGCCATCCATCTCCATGACCAGGCGCAGCACGCCGTGGGCCGCGGGATGCTGCGGCCCGAAATTCACGGTCATCGGCTTGATCTGGACTTCGGCCATCAGTTCTTCCCAGTCGCCTTCTCATCGCCGGGCAACTGGCGCGTCATGCCCTCCCAGGGCGAGAGAAAATCGAAGCTGCGGAACGCCTGGGTCAGCTTGACCGGCTCGTAGACAACACGCTTCTGCTCGGTGTCGTAGCGGACCTCCACATAGCCCGTCAGCGGGAAGTCCTTGCGCATGGGATGACCCTCGAACCCATAGTCGGTGAGGATCCGGCGCAGATCCGGATGATCGGAGAAGAAGATGCCGTAGAGGTCCCAGGCTTCCCGCTCGAACCATCCGGCGGCGGAATAGACAGAGCTGACGGAGGGCACCGGCGTGTCCTCACTTGTCGTGACCTTCACACGGATCCGCCGGTTATGCTTGAGGCTCAGCAGATTGTAGACGACCTCGAATCGCTCAGCCCGATCGGGGTAGTCGACGCCGCAGATATCGATCAGCATCTTGTAGAGGCTGTTGCCGTCGTCGCGCAGCAAAGTCAGCGCACGGACGATCGCCTCGCGGGGCAGCGTCAGGATCGCCTCGCCATGGGCGATCTCGAACCGCGGCAACTCCTTGGCGAGAGCCGCGATCAGGTAGTCGCCATGTTCCTGCAATGCCTGGGATGCCATGCTGTCTTCGTCCGACGGGACACGTCTATCAACGGCCTAGCGCCTGATGATATCCGTGCGTTCGATCTTCTTTTGCAGTTGAAGGATGCCATAGAGCAGCGCCTCGGCTGTCGGCGGGCAGCCGGGCACATAGATGTCCACCGGCACGATCCGGTCGCAGCCGCGCACCACGGCATAGGAATAATGGTAGTACCCGCCGCCATTCGCGCATGAACCCATGGAAATGACCCAGCGCGGCTCGGGCATCTGGTCGTAGACCTTGCGCAGTGCCGGCGCCATCTTGTTGGTGAGCGTGCCTGCCACGATCATCACGTCGGATTGCCGCGGGCTGCCGCGCGGCACGATGCCGAAGCGATCGAGGTCATAGCGCGCCATGTAGGCATGCATCATCTCGACGGCGCAGCAGGCGAGCCCGAAGGTCATCGGCCAGAGCGAGCCGGTGCGCGACTTGGTGATCGCCCAGCTCCACAGCCGCTCGAACGGCGCGACAATGAATCCCTTGTCGCGAAACTCGTCGCTGGCGGCCTGGAAGAACGGATCCTCGCCACCGGCTTGCGGAAGATTGGCCGGGTTGGGATTTACTCCCATTCCAGAGCTCCCTTCTTCCATTCGTAGATGAACCCGACGGTCAGCACGCCCAGGAAGATGCACATGGAGATGAAACCGGCAAAACCAATCTCGCCCAGGGTGATCGCCCAGGGAAACAGGAACGCCACTTCGAGGTCGAAGATGATGAAGAGCAGCGACACGAGGTAGAAACGGACATCGAATTTGCGGCGTGCGTCGTCGAAGGCATCAAAGCCGCATTCATAGGGTGACAGCTTTTCCGGGTCCGGACGCTTCGGGCCGACGACAAAGGAAGCCGCCAGCACCAGGGCGGCCAGTCCAATGGCCACCCCCAGAAATATCAGGATCGGCAGATACTCGGTTAACAGCGATCCCATGATCCAACCCCTCAACCGGACCCCGGCGCCTCCAAACCGCGAACCACCCGCGCGACTCGCCGGAGACCCAAGCCGGGGTTCCGAAACGGCGCGCACTATAGGACCGGTAACCGGTTGGGAAAAGGACTAAAACTTGTTGCTTTGTGACGGTTTAGGCGACGTGAAGTCGCAGGTCCCGGCGACCGGGGAAGGTTCCATTTCCAGGCGCAATGGCGCGAGTGACGGGACTTGAACCCGCGGCCTCCGGCGTGACAGGCCGGCGCTCTAACCAACTGAGCTACACCCGCATATCGCCTGGAATGGAGGGCCGTTGTGTACTGCGCAACGGCCGGCAAAGTCAAGCTAAGCGGGCCGGGCTCGCCGAGCCGTAGCTCCGCGGTGCAAGAGCCCGCCTACGCCCTTCGGGCTTCGGCGCGGCAGCCTTCACTCGCTTCGCGAGCGAAGGCTGGTGGGCGATGACGGACTCGAACCGCCGACCCCCTCGGTGTAAACGAGATGCTCTACCAACTGAGCTAATCGCCCGGATAGGCCGCAAATCGCTTTGCGCGCCGCCTCAAGGTCACCAGCAGGACCATCCTACCATAATCGGCAGGGTCCGCCAGATCAGCAGCAAGCCAAATCCAGACCAATCCCAACTGATATCAGTTCACTGCCTGGCGCAGCTGCTTGCCGGCGCGAAACTTCGGGTGCGTCGATTCAGGAAGCTGGATCTTTTCGCCCGTGCGAGGATTCCGTCCTTCGGATGCGGCACGCTTGGAGATGGTGAACGTGCCGAAGCCGGAGAGCCGTACCGATGTACCGCTCTGCAAAGCTTCGGTAATCGCACCGAGCACGGAATCGACAGCCTTGCCCGCATCGACTTTCGAGAAGCCGGTCCGGTCGGCAATGAGCGATACAAGATCGTTCTTGTTCACCGATTACACTCCTGATCCTGAATTTGGGAAGCAACGATGGATAGCTTCGTTGCCAGGAAAACCTAATCCTGCTCGCGCGCGAGCGTCAATGCGCGCGAAAGAGTTTTCCCCAGAAAAAACAACGGCGGCCGTCGCGGCCGCCGTTGCTGTGTTTCATGTCAGAACACTTTAGTGCGTGATGACGCCGCGCTCACTGTCGCCGGGCTTTGCCGGAACCTTATCGACGTCGGTCTCGATCCATTCGATCGGCTTCAACTCCTGCGTCAGCGCGTACTTCAGCACTTCATCCAACGCCTTAACGGGCTTGATGCTCATGCCGCGTTTGACGTTTTCCGGAATCTCCGCGAGATCCTTTTCGTTTTCCGCGGGGATCAGCACAGTCTTGATGCCCGCCCGCAGCGCCGCCAGCAGCTTCTCCTTCAAGCCGCCGATCGGCAGAATGCGGCCGCGCAGCGTGATTTCTCCGGTCATCGCCAGGTCGCGCCGCACCGGCACGCTGGTCAACACGGAGACGATCGACGTCACCATGGCCACGCCGGCGGACGGACCGTCCTTTGGCGTTGCACCCTCGGGAACATGGACGTGGATGTCCACTTTCTCGAACATGGTCGGCTTGATGCCGAACGCAATGGCGCGGGATTTCACATAGCTCTCGGCCGCTTGCACGGACTCCTTCATCACGTCACCGAGCTTGCCGGTGGCCGTGACCTTGCCCTTGCCGGGGACCGTGACCGCCTCGATGGTCAGGATCTCGCCGCCGACTTCCGTCCAGGCGAGACCGGTCGTGAGGCCGACCAAATCCTCGGCTTCCGTTTCGCCGTAGCGATAGCGGCGGACGCCGGCATACTTTTCCACATTGCGCCGGGTGATGACGATCTTCGCGAGATTCTTCATCAGAATCTCCTTGATCGACTTCCGCGCCAGGTTGGCGATCTCGCGCTCGAGATTGCGGACGCCGGCCTCGCGCGTGTAGTACCGAATGAGGTCGCGTAACGCGTCGTCGGAGATCGACCACTCCGACTTCTTGATGCCGTGATCCTTTACCTGCTTCGGCAGCAAGTGACGCTTAGCAATCTCGACTTTCTCATCCTCGGTGTAACCGGGAAGGCGGATAACCTCCATACGGTCCAGCAAGGGCTGGGGCATGCGCAGGGAGTTTGCGGTCGTCACGAACATCACGTCCGAGAGGTCATAATCGACCTCGAGATAGTGATCGTTGAACGTCGAATTCTGCTCGGGATCCAATACCTCCAGCAAGGCGGAGGACGGATCGCCGCGCCAATCAGCGCCCAGCTTGTCCACTTCGTCCAGCAGGAACAGCGGGTTCGAGGACTTCGCTTTCTTCATGCCCTGGATGACTTTGCCGGGCATGGAGCCGATATAGGTCCGGCGGTGGCCACGCACCTCGGCTTCGTCACGAACGCCGCCCAGCGACATGCGCACGAAATTCCGCCCGGTCGCCTTCGCAACCGATTTGCCCAATGACGTCTTGCCGACTCCCGGCGGACCGACGAGGCACAGGATCGGGCCCTTGACCTTCTTCATGCGCTGCTGGACTGCGAGGTACTCAAGAATGCGCTCCTTGACCTTTTCCAGCCCGTAATGGTCCGTGTTCAGAACCTTCTCAGCCTGCCTGATGTCTCGCTTGATCTTGGTCTGCTTCTTCCAGGGAATGCTCAGCATCCAATCCAGGTAGTTGCGGACCACAGTCGCTTCGGCGGACATCGGGCTCATGGAGCGCAGCTTCTTCAGTTCCGCCTGCGCTTTTTCGCGGGCTTCCTTGGAGAACCTGGTCTTCTTGATCCGATCTTCGATTTCGGCCAGCTCGTCGCGACCGTCCTCGCCCTCGCCGAGTTCCTTCTGAATGGCCTTCAACTGCTCATTCAGGTAGTACTCGCGCTGGGTCTTCTCCATCTGGCGCTTGACCCGGCTGCGGATGCGCTTTTCCACCTGCAGCACGCCGATCTCGCTCTCCATATAAGCGTAGACCTTTTCCAACCGCTCATTGACAGTTTCGGTCTCCAACAGCTCCTGTTTCTCGCTGATCTTCAGCGACAGGTGCGAGGCAACCGTGTCCGCGAGCTTGCTCGGCTCCTCGATCTGGTTGATCGAGACCAGCACTTCCGGCGGGATCTTCTTGTTCAGCTTGATGTACTGCTCGAACTGCGACACGACGGTGCGCGCCAGGGCTTCGACTTCCTTGCCCTCGCCGGCCTTCTCGCCGATCAGTTCGCCATAGGCCTCGAAGAAGTTCGGGTTATCCGCGAACTTCGTGATCCGCGCTCGCTGGCCGCCTTCCACCAGCACCTTCACGGTGCCGTCGGGAAGCTTCAGAAGCTGCAGAACCGTGCCGACCGTGCCGACCGTGAAGATATCGGTCTGCGACGGATCGTCCTGGGCCGCATTCTTCTGGGTAACCAGGAGGATCTGCTTATCGTCTTTCATGACTGACTCGAGCGCGCGCACGGATTTATCGCGCCCGACGAACAGGGGCACGATCATGTGCGGAAACACCACGATGTCCCGCAAAGGCAGCACTGGGAAGGTCGAGCCACTAATGTCTAACATGAACCCTCTACTACCGTGATCCGCCAACGAATCGGCGCCCAAGTACTAGTCAGCGCCGGCATTGACGTGCTTTCGCCATTAACTTCGGTTGCGGCGACATGGATTTCAAGATGGGGCAGCTAGGCGCCCGTACCCACATCGCCCAGCCGGTCGCCATAGATGTAGAGCGGCTTTGCCCGCCCTTCGACGACTTCGCGATTGATCATGATGTTCTCGACGCCCTCGAGACTGGGCAGTTCGAACATCGAATCGAGCAGGATGCCCTCCATGATCGACCTCAAGCCGCGGGCGCCGGTCTTGCGCGCAATCGCCTTGTGCGCGATGCCGCGCAGCGCGTCCTCGGTGAACTCGAGGCTCACATTCTCCATCTCGTAGAGCCGCTGATACTGCTTCACCAGCGCGTTCTTCGGCTTGGTCAGGATGTCGACCAGCGCGGCTTCGTCCAGATCTTCCAGCGTCGCGACCACCGGCAGGCGGCCGACGAACTCCGGGATCAGGCCGAACTTCAGCAGATCCTCCGGCTCGACTTCCTTGAGCACGTCGCCGGTTCGGCGCTCGTCCGGGCCGCGCACATCGGCGCCGAAGCCGATCGCCGAGCCCTTGCCGCGGGAGGAGATGATCTTCTCCAGGCCGGAAAACGCGCCGCCGCAGATGAACAGGATGTTGGTCGTGTCGACCTGCAGGAATTCCTGCTGGGGATGCTTGCGGCCGCCCTGGGGCGGCACGGAAGCGATGGTGCCTTCCATGATCTTGAGCAGCGCCTGCTGCACGCCCTCGCCCGACACGTCGCGCGTGATCGACGGGTTGTCGGACTTGCGGCTGATCTTGTCGACTTCGTCGATATAGACGATGCCGCGCTGCGCCCGCTCGACATTATAGTCCGCCGCCTGCAGCAGCTTGAGGATGATATTCTCCACGTCCTCGCCGACATAGCCGGCTTCGGTCAGCGTTGTGGCGTCGGCCATCGTGAAGGGCACGTCGATGATGCGCGCCAGCGTCTGGGCCAGCAGCGTCTTGCCGCAACCGGTCGGACCAACCAGCAGGATGTTGGACTTCGCCAGTTCGACGTCGTTGTTCTTCGCGCCGTGCGCCAGGCGCTTGTAGTGGTTGTGGACCGCGACCGACAGCACCCGCTTGGCGTGGTCCTGCCCGATCACGTAATCGTCCAGGACATTGCAGATGTCCCGCGGGCTCGGCACGCCGTCGCGCGTCTTGGTCAGCGTCGTCTTGTGCTCTTCGCGGATGATGTCCATGCAAAGTTCGACGCATTCATCGCAGATGAATACCGTCGGACCGGCAATGAGCTTCCGCACCTCGTGCTGGCTCTTTCCGCAGAAGGAGCAGTACAGGGTATTCTTAGAGTCGCCACTACTGGACTTGCTGGTCATGAGCCACCCATCAAGGCCCTGATTCTAGAGGGAATCAGGTTAGCCGCACCGGCCCCGGTCGTACAGCGACAATTTACACCCTCTACCTTACCGGAGATTATCAATTCCGGCTCCCAGAGTGGGAAAACCGGCATTTGGCGGGGGTTGCCGCGGAAACGACTATTGCCTCGGCTCCTACTATCGCTGGTTATGGTCAACAAATCGTTAATTGCCCGAGTTCGCCTTTGTGATCGCATCCTCGCGCGGCGGGCGCTTAAGGATAACGTCGTCGATCAGGCCGAACTCCTTGGCATCCTCGGGCGTCAGGAACTTATCCCGCTCCATGGCGTCTTCGATCACCTTCATGTCCTGGCCGGTATGCTCGACATAAATCTGATTGAGCCGGGTACGGGTCGCCAGGATGTCCTTGGCGTGGATCTCGATGTCGGTCGCCTGCCCCTGGAATCCGCCGGAGGGCTGGTGAACCATGATCTTGGCGTGAGGCGTCGCGAACCGCTTGCCCTTGGCGCCGGCGGTCAGCAACAGCGACCCCATCGACGCCGCCAAGCCGATGCAGACGGTGGAGATGTCCGGCCGGATGTACTGCATGGTGTCGTAGATCGCCAGGCCCGACGTCACCACGCCGCCCGGAGAGTTGATGTAGATGGCGATATCCTTGTTCGGGTTCTCCGACTCCAGGAACAGCAACTGCGCGCAGACCAGGCTGGCGACGCCGTCATTCACCGGCCCGATCATGAAGATGATCCGTTCCTTCAGCAGCCGGGAATAGATGTCGTAAGAACGCTCGCCGCGGTTGGTCTGCTCGACCACCATCGGCACGAGGAAGTTCATATAGGTATCGACCGGGTCTCGCATGATTGCATCGTCCTGTTACGCCAACCCCAAACCGACCGGCGATCTGCCGCGCTCCGGCGGGCGCCGGCGGCACCCAAACCTAGAACGCGGGGATTACCAGGAAGTATCTAGTTGGGATTCGCCATATCGCCACTCATTTCCTTGGTAAATTCCTCGACCGACACCTTGCGCTCATTCACTTCGGCCTGATCGAGGATGAAATCCACCACCTTGTCTTCATAAATAGGTGCGCGCAGCTGGATCATGGCTTGCGGCGTCTTCTGGTAATAATCGATGACCTTCCGCTCCTGGCCGGGGAACCGGCGGGCTTCGTTCATGATGGCTCGGCCCATCTCGTCGTTGCTGACCTGGACGTCGTTGATCCGGCCGACCTCGGACAAGAGCAGGCCCAGCTTGACGCGCCGGATGGCGATGTCCCGGTATTCCTTCTTGAGCTCGTCCTCGCTTTTGTTGGCATCGTCGGGATCAAGTCGGCCGAGTTGGCGGTCAGCTTCTATCTGATTCCAGATGGCTGTGAATTCCGTCTCCACAAGCCCTGCCGGCGAGTCGAAGGCGTGTTTTTCCGCGAGAATATCCAGCAACTGGCGCTTCGTGCGCGTGCGCGACAGGCCGGCATACTCGGCTGCGAGCCCCTTGCTCATGTTTTCGCGCAGCTCGGCAAGGTCCTTGGTGCCCATTTCCTTGGCCAACTCGTCGTCGACGACGAGGGGAGCCAACTCCCGCAGTTCCTTGATCGTCACGTCGAAAGTGGCTTCCTTGCCCGCCACTTCGGCGCGCGGATACTCGGCCGGGAACGTCACGGTAACCGTCTTGCTGTCGCCGGCTGATGCGCCGATCAGCTGTTCCTCGAAGCCCGGAATGAAGGAGCCGGAGCCGATCTGCAGGTGGTAGTCATTGGCCGAGCCGCCGGCGAACTCGGCGCCATCGACCTTGCCGACGAAATCGATGACGGCGACATCGTCCTTCTGCGCCGGGCGGGCGGCCGCCAGCGGCTGCGTCTTGCGATAGCGCTGCGCGGCGCGCTCGATGGCCTGCTCGACCTCGGCGTCCGGAATGTCCACGGTCAGACGGTCCAGCTTCACGCCCTTGAAGTCCATGACTTTGATGTCAGGGATCAGCTCGACCGCCATGCTGAACTCGAGGTCGCCTTTGTCGGCGCCCGACAGGATCTCGATGCGCGGCTGGCCGGCGGGCCGCAGGCCGCGATCGCTCAGCAGCTTTTGCGAGCTGTCGCTGATCGCCTGTTCCAGCACCTCGCCCATGACGTTCTTGCCGAAGCGCTGCTTCAGCACGGGCATTGGCACCTTGCCGGGCCGGAACCCGGGCAGCTTCAAGCCGCCGCCAAGCTGCGCCAGGCGGAAGTCGACCCGCTTCTGCACATCCTGTTCGGGAATCACCACCTTGAACTCGCGCTTCAACCCGTCATTGCTGGTTTCTGTTATCTGCATGGATTACTCGCTAGGTGTCTCACATCTATTGCATTCACGGATTAGATCCCGGCCCGCCGCGGAACGACCGCGCGCTGCTGGTGCGGGCGGAGGGACTTGAACCCCCACGACTTGCGTCACCAGAACCTAAATCTGGCGCGTCTACCAGTTTCGCCACGCCCGCAAATCGCCAAAAAGGCCGGACCGGCCCCTAAAGGGTGGGGCGGGATGTATAGCACGCCGGGGATGCCAGCAACCCGGATTTGGCTTGGCCCAAAGACAAAGGCCGCCGGTGGATTTCCGGCGGCCTTTGGGTGCGCAATTGGAACTCTACTCGGTACGCTTAGCAGTTTGTGGCGACAGGATCAGGCGGAGACGCGCTCAGGAAACTGCTTGGTAAATGATGCTAAACAAAGGACACGGCGGCCTTCCAACATCCTGGTTTGGCCGGGCGTGAATAGCGTCATGTCAAATCTTACGTGGGGTATGCCGAGGCTGTCTTTGGAGAGCGAGTGGATCTTCGCCACTTCCACGACATTGCCAGGCCGAATATTGCGAAAAACCCAGCCAGGCTCCAGATCGGCCCGGCCATCGGTTTTCTTATGAAACCACCCGCCCATACCTGCCCCTCGTATAAAAACTGGTGCCTAAATCACCAGGAGTTCATGCTTTATGGATTATTGCGCCAAGAGTATTAAAAGAGTCTAAACGTCGGGCCAGGGCGGTGTGATTTTTTTGCGTCTGGGCCACGACTTAGCTAACATTTATGTCCGACGTCATACGTCATCCACTAACACGCAACTAACAAATGTGGTTAGCATCGGGCGCAGTAAGCGGGCAGACTGGAGCCTTGCTGCGGGATCAAAAAAT
Organism: uncultured Alphaproteobacteria bacterium; assembly: GCA_963851215.1. Lineage (GTDB taxonomy): Bacteria > Pseudomonadota > Alphaproteobacteria > Dongiales > Dongiaceae > DATKFM01. Next base: position 360,326 of record CAWKOG010000008.1, on the reverse strand, counting down.
AATAATCTTTATAATTAGATAAAAGATATTTCTAACAATGCAGATTTGATAGAGTTGTTAATATCCTCAATTAGTGGAAACTCTCCCGCCAAAGTCGCGGCGCGACCTTGCAGCCAGACGCCGGCTGCCGCAGCCAAATAGGGCCGCATCCCCAAAGCCATCAGGCCGGCAATTAAACCGGCGAGCACATCGCCGCTGCCCGCCACTGCCAGAGACGGCGGCGCGTTGCCGTTGATGACAGCAAGTCCCTCGGGCGCCGCGATTACCGTATCCGGACCCTTGAGGACAATGGTTGCCCCCGACACCCGGGCGGCCGCCCGTACCCGGGCTAACCTGCCAGCCGCTGGGCCAATTTCCGGAAACACCCGTGCGAACTCGCCTTCATGCGGGGTCAGTACGACATGGGCATGCAAAGCATCGACGAGTTCGCGCGGATTGGCGACGAAGCTCGACAGCGCATCGGCGTCGAGCACCGCCGGCTTGCCGGTGCGCAAGATGTCGAGGGTTCGACCGCGGGTCCGTTGCCCGCTCCCATAACCGGGTCCGATCAGGAATGCGGATCGCCTGGCATCGGCAACCAGGTCCGCGAACTCAGCATCGCTGTCGGCGATGCGGGTCACCGCGCCGGGGCTGTCCAGCGCATAAATCGGATGAGCCATTGTGCTACAGGCCACAGTGACCAGGCCCACGCCGGCGCGCCGGGCCGCCCGCGCGGCAAGGCGGGCCGCCCCTGTCATCTCGTCGCCGCCGGCGATCAGCAGGCTGCCGCGCGTGTATTTGTGGTCGTCCCAGCGCGGCGGACGCAGCCCGTGACGCCACAGTTCCGGATGGTTCTCGAACTGGCGTGCTGCGATCTCCGTCAGCACGTCCGCCGGGATCCCGATATCAGCCACGACAAGCTCACCCGAAAGCGCGCGCCCGGGATACAGAAGATGCCCGGCCTTGCGGCGGAAGAAAGTCACGGTCGCTGCCGCCTGCGGCGCCTGGCCAAGAACCTGACCGGTATCGCCGTTGACGCCGCTGGGCAGATCGATCGAGAGGCACGGCATCTTGCGCTCGTTGATCGCGCTGACGGCCGCCGCTGCGATTCCATCGAGCGGCCGCGTCAGGCCGGCGCCAAAGAGCGCATCGATGATCAGTTCGGCGCCATCCAAATTCGGCGTGAGGTCCTCGACCGGACCTCCCCAGGCCGCGGCCGCCAGGGCCGCGTCACCTTTGAGCTGTGATACATTTCCCAGCGAGGCAACGCGAATGGGCCAGCCCGCTCGCCGCAACGCCTCCGCCGCAACGAACCCGTCACCGCCATTGTTGCCGGGCCCGCAGAGCACCAGCGTTGCCGGGCGATCCCAGCGCAGCCGCGCCAGGCGCGCCACCGCGTTTCCCGCCGCCTGCATGAGAGTCCCACTGGGCACGCCGCGCGCCACAGCCAGATGGTCGGCACGCTGCATCTCAGCAACCGTCAGCAAGGCCCGCTGGCTCTGCGGATCAGGAGATGTCTGGGACTGTTCTTCCGCTGTTGGCATTTGGTCGACCCGCCGGAGCGTCGTTCCGACGGCGATCCTAGCTACTGACCCTTCCGACGGCTACGACACGCCGAAGCACCGGTGCGCTGTCAACTCATTTCAGCTGCACCAGACAATCGTTGTGCGGCGGTTCCGACTTGATCTTGGCGCACAGCGCCCGCGCATCTTTCTCCGACGGTATCGGCCCGACCAGCACGCGGTACCAAATGCCCTTTGGTTTCCCGAGATCGACTTCCTTCACGTAGAAATCATAGGGCTCCACGACCTTCGCATAGACAGCTTTCAGCTTTTCCACCGAGCCTTCCGCTTCGCTGCGGGTCTTCTGCGACGATATCTGCACATTGATGGTCGAGATGCTGGCGGTTTGCGTTTCGGGCGGCGTCGCCGGTTCGGCGGCAGCCGGTGCCGTCTCCGCCGCCGGCGCTACCGGTGTGGCTTCCGCCGTCTGCGTATCGGTGTCGGCTGCTGGAACCTGCGGTTCCGTGGTCGCCACTGCCGGCGCTTCTGCCGCTACTGCCGTTGCTGCCGGCGCCGCTGCCGTTGCAGGCGGCGTGGGTTCAGTTTCGGTTGTCGGCGCTTCGGCAACTGCTTGGCCGCTACTGTCCGTTGGCGTTGGCGGTTCAACCGTCGCCGGCTGCGTCACCATCGCCGCACTGCCGGAGTTTGTCGCGTCGGGTGCTGTGCCGCTGGAAGAACCGGTCGATGGCGCCTCAGCCGTCGCCGGCGGCGTGGCCGGTTCGGCCGCGGCATCCGTCGCCGGCGCACCTGGCTCCGGCGGCTTCTGCGCGGCGCCCTCGTTGATGGCCTGCTGCTCCGCCTTGTCGAGGTCCGACAGCGCCAGGATGGCCCGCTGATGGCCGGCCACGGCTGCCTTCTGCAGCCACGCCACGGCTTCATCGCGGTCCTTCGTCACGCCGCGGCCGGCCAGATACATCGTTCCCAGCGCGTACTGCGCATCGGGCACGTTCTGCCGTGCCGCCTGCAGAAAGTACTGAGACGCCTTCCGTTCATCCGGCGTGCCCGCCAGTCCCTGAAGATACAGCAGTCCGAGATTGAACTGAGCCATCGGGTGGCCGGAAACCGCTGCCTGCTCCCAGAGCTTTCTCGCCTCGTCATAGTTCTGCTTCACGCCGCGGCCCTGGGCGTACATCAACCCGAGATTGGTCTGGGCGGCAGCTACGCCCTGCGTCGATGCCGCCTGGTACCATTCCACGGCCTGCGCCAGGCTCTTTGCCTCCGGCATTTCCGGGATGCCCTTGCGCAACTCAAAGAGGAAGCCCAAGCCATGCTGCGCCAGCTTGTCGCCGGTCTTGGCCGACGCCAGCCATTCGCTATAGGCCGTCGAGAAGTCGCTGTTGTTGTAGGCCTCCAGACCTTTCTTGTAGTCGGCGGCGGCACCGCCAGCGAATAACGCTGTCGCTGCAAAGAGCAGCGCGGTGGTCAAAAAAGCTTTCACTCGAATCTTAACCTCTGACGGACGGGACAAGTTAGGCACCCTGCGAAATTGGGAATGGAATTTACCTAGCACAGTCGGCGCAAAAGGACAGCGCATAGAATGAATGAGTTGCGGTTAGTTCGGCCGGCCGGTGCCGGATTCCGTCTCCTGCCGCGGCGGCACGGCGGAGGTTGGTCCCGCTTGGTGGTGAACCATGCGCCAGACGCCGCCATCGCGGATGAAGACGTTGGTCGCCAGCAGATAGGTGCCGCCGACTTCCTCGAAGCAAAGGACACAGGCGGTATCGCCATGGACCTGGACCGTGGGCGCATGGCAGGTGACGGCGGGTTGCGACGGGTGGTTCAGGATGGCCTCCCAGCTCGCCATGACTTCGGCGCGTCCGGTAAGCGGCCCCCATCCCGGATGAATGCAGGCCACCGGCCCATTCTTCGCCCAGAGGTCGTCCATAGCTGCGAAATTGCGGCCTGCGAATGCGCGATAGAAGGCCTCGTTGGCGAACAGGATCGCATCGCGGTCCACCTGGTCCCCCATCCACGGCACTGGTCGCAGAATTTCGGGCTAACTGGCCGATCCTCCAAGGATAATTCGGCAATGCCCGAAAGAGTACTGGGGCGAGCGACGGGACTTGAACCCGCGACCCCCGGATCCACAATCCGGTGCTCTAACCAACTGAGCTACGCTCGCCATACGCGCGCTGGGTGTAAGGCCTTGGATTGCCAGCCGTCAAGCCGCCCGGCCTACGATCTGCTGTTGCCTCCTGTCGCACTCGCGACGGTGAAAGTCGCGGCGAAAAGGCCGTTTCCGGGCCCTTACACTAATATTGGACACTGCCTTCGCCGGAAGGCCTTAATGATCGTAAAAACGAAAACGCTCTGAGGGAGAGTTACCATGGTGAAGTTGGCGGCCGGTATGGGACGGCTGGGTACGGAATCTGCGTTCGAAGTTCTGGCGCGGGCGAAAGCCCTGGAGGCGCAGGGCCGGAGCATCATCAATCTGGGCATCGGCCAGCCGGATTTTCGCACGCCGGAGCATATCGTCGAGGCCGCCATCAAGGCGCTAAAGGACGGGCATCACGGCTACACGCCGGCCAACGGCATTCCCCAGTTGCGCGAGGCGGTCGCCGCCGACCTGCACCGCCGCCACAGCGTGAATGTCAGCCCCGACCAGATCGTTGTGGTTCCCGGCGGCAAGGTGACCATGTTCTTCGCCGTCCTCATGTTCGGCGAGCCCGGCACCGAGATCATCTATCCGAACCCCGGCTTCCCGATCTACGAGTTCGGTGATCAAGTTCACCGGCGCCACGCCGGTCCCCCTGCCCCTCCTGGAAAAGGATGGCTTCGGCTTCAGCGCCGATGCCCTGCTGTCGCGCATCACGCCGAAGACGCGGCTGATCATCATCAACAGTCCCGCCAATCCGACCGGCGGCGCCAGCTCCAAGGAAGAGATCGAGAAGCTGGTGAAGGGCCTGGAGAAGTGGCCCGAAGTCGCGCTGATGAGTGACGAGATCTACAGCGAGATGCTCTATGGCGGCCGCCAGCACACCAGCCTGCTGCGCTATCCCTCGATCGCCGACCGCCTGATCATGCTGGATGGCTGGAGCAAGACCTACGCCATGACCGGCTGGCGCATGGGCTATGCGGTATGGCCGAAGGGCCTCGCCGAGCAGGCGACGCGCCTCGCCATCAACTGCCATTCCTGCGTCAATGCCGCAGCCCAGTGGGCCGGCATCGCCGCACTCAAAGGGCCGAAGGATGACGTCGCCAAGATGATGAAGGCATTCGACGAGCGTCGCACCATCATCGTCCGCGAATTGAATTCCCTCCCCGGCTTCTCCTGCGTCGATCCCCACGGCGCCTTCTACACCTTCCCCAACGTCACGAAGACCGGCATCACCTCGAAGAAGCTGGAACTGGCTTTGCTCGAGGAAGCCGGCGTCGCCGTCATCGCGGGAACCAGCTTCGGTTCCTATGGCGAAGGCTATATTCGCTTCTCATACGCCAACAGCGTGGATAACATCCTGGAAGCCACCGGCCGCATCCGCGGCTGGCTGACGGAGAAGAAAGTAGCCTAGGACTTTATCCGCCGATCGGACGTCAATCCCAACATCGAGGAGCCGTGTATGTCGCGTCGTATCGCGGGCAGCGCACTGTCGCTGGCCACCCTGTTCCTGCTATCCGCGGCCAATCCCGTTTTTGGCGATCAGAAACCGGCAAAGACCGGCGCGAAGGCTACATTGGAAGTCGAGTTCACGCTCTCCGGCAAATTCTCGGAGTCAGGCGACCTGGCGCAGCACGGACTGGAACGTCAACAGGCACTTCAAAGCGATTTTTGAGATCAGGGCCCAGGAGCTGGCGAAGTTCGGCTTCCTCGATCAGTCGCACCAGATTGAAATGCAGCCGGAAACGCAGGCGCTGGGTCAGCAGAGCCAGCAGTTGGCCGTAGACAACGCCGACATGATGGCGAAGGCCCAGGCGATCGCCGATGCCTGTGGCGATGACGAAGCCTGCATCGAGCAGAAGGTCTGGGAGCTGTCGCAGGATCCGAACGCGCAGCCGGGGACTCAATCAGCTTTCCAGCGACGGCAAGGCGATGAACCAGTCCGTCGAGGCCTGGGACGCGAAGTCACCGCCGCGCTATCAGCTCTGGAAAGATCCCAACGACAAGGCGCCCAAAGGTAAGGGCAGCGCCAGCGTCAAGGAATCGCTGGTGCAGAAAACCTACTTCCCGATCTGCACGGAAGGCGAAGTCTGCACCATGATGCGAAACCGCGACGGCACGCAGGATTACGACACCGCAAAGGAAGCCATCCTGACCATGACGATGGTGGAAGTCGACATGGTCAAGAACCTCATCAGCCTGAGCATTCCCTGGCCGGTGGTGATGATCAATGTTACCGAGGTCACGCAGGACGGCAGCGGCAAGAAGACGATGCCGCTTGCCAATGCCCAGCAACTTGAAATGATACAGAAGCACACGAACATCATCGGCCGCCCGATCAACGGCAGCTACAGGGATCAGAGCGGCGAGGACTCGTTTCAGCTCCCCGGTCTTGAGGACTACAACGCCCCGATCGACGTCAAGATGCGCTGGCACTTCAAGGTGCTATGACGCTGGAATCGGCTCCAGATATTTGCGCAGGAAGTCGCAGATAAAATCGAACTCGGCTTTCGCGCCCGGCCCATAGAACCGGGCGCGGATGAAGCTGTGCACCATTCCCTTTGCGCAGCGGTAGATCACCGAGTTCCCCGCCGCCTTCAGCCGGTCCGCATAGATCCGCCCTTCATCGCGGAGCGGGTCGTACTCCGCCGTATGGACGAGCGCCGGCGGCAGGTTGCTGAGGTCCTTGGCCAGGCCCGGCATCGCATAGACATCCGGATTGTCCCGCTGATTGCCCAGATATGCATCGAGATAGTGATGCATCTCCGCGCTGGTCAGCATCGGCGCCAGCGCACACGTTCGGTAGGATTCGGTCTTCGTATTGATGTCGGTCACCGGATAGATCAGTCCCTGCGCGGCGATGCGCGGGCCGCCATGGTCCCGCGACCAGAGGCTGAGCGCCGCCGATAGGTTGCCGCCGGCGCTGTCGCCGCAGACGGCGATCCGCGTGCCATCGAGACCATGCTTGGCGCCATGCGTGGCGATGTACTGCAGAACCGCAAGGCTATCGTCGAATGCCGCCGGATAAGGATTCTCCGGCGACAGCCTGTAGTCGACGCTGACGACCGCGGCACCCGTCCCTTCGGCAAGCCCCCAGCCGACAGAGTCGTTGGTGTCGAGATTGCCGAGGATCCAGCCGCCGCCATGCATGTAGAGCACGCAGGGATAGACCGCGGCCCTGCCCGCCTTGTAGAGCCGCACGGGCACGCCACCGGCCGGAACTCGGCACAGTGAAATCCTCGGCGCTGATGTTTGCCGGCCGCGGCCGCGCCATCTGCCGGCAGAACTCGATTCCAAAGATCCCGTTCCTGCTGCGGCGTGAGGTTCGGCGGCCACTGGGTGAGCTCAGCGATCATCGCCTTCATGTCCGGATGGATATCGAAATTCGTCGTGTTCATTCGCAGCCTAGGCCCCACAGCCTAAATTTTGTGCAGTCCGCCTAGATTTGAGGCGCGGGTGCGCCCACCCTTGCGGCAGGGTGCCCAGACCCTAGCCGAACTCCTCTTCAATACAAGACCTTAGGCCAAATTCAGCTTTGGCACGCGGTTTGCTTATGAAGGGCTGACGGCACCAACAACTGCGGGGTGGCGGCCGGTCGCGTTGTATCCAAGTGCCACCGCCCTGCCCCAAGGGACATAAAGGCGATGAAAAAAATCGAAGCCATCATCAAGCCGTTCAAGCTGGATGAAGTGAAGGAAGCCCTGCACGAAGTCGGCATCAAGGGAATCACCGTGACCGAGGCCAAGGGCTTCGGCCGGCAGAAGGGCCACACCGAACTCTATCGCGGCGCCGAGTACGTCGTCGACTTCCTGCCGAAAGTGAAGATCGAGATCGTGCTCGAGGACAACCAGGTGGAGCGGGCCATCGAGGCCATCCAGCAAGCAGCGCATACGGGCCGCATCGGCGACGGCAAGATTTTCGTCAGCACGATCGAAGAGGTGATCCGCATCCGCACCGGCGAACGCGGGCCCGACGCCCTATAGTCTAAGAAACAGTTCAACAATCAACGGCGACAGCAAGAAAACAAGGATCTAGACCGATGTCAGACGTAAAAAAAGTACTGCAGATGATCAAGGACCAGGACGTGAAGTACGTCGATTTCCGCTTCACCGATCCGCGTGGCAAGTGGCAACATCTGGCGCACACCGTGGCCACCGTCGATGAAGACCTGTTGACGGAGGGCGTGATGTTCGACGGTTCGTCGATCGCCGGCTGGAAGGCGATCAACGAGTCCGACATGACGCTGATGCCCGATCTGTCCACCGCGGTGCTCGATCCCTTCGCGGCGCAGACCCAGATGGTGATCTTCTGCGACGTCTATGAGCCGCTGACCGGCCAGGCCTATTCCCGCGATCCCCGCTCAATCGCCAAGGCGGCCGAAACCTATCTGAAGACTACGGGCATCGGCGACACCGCCTTCTTCGGTCCGGAAGCCGAGTTCTTCATCTTCGACGACGTGCGCTACGACGTGTCGATGAACCGCTGCTTCTATGAGTTCGACTCCGACGAAGGCCCCTACTCCAACGCCAAGGTGATGGAACAGGGCAACCACGGCCACCGTCCGCCGATCAAGGGCGGCTACTTCCCGGTCGGTCCCGTCGATGGCGGCACGGATATCCGCGCGGAAATGACCACCACCATGGCCAACATGGGCCTGGAGATGGAGAAGCACCATCATGAGGTGGCGCCGGCGCAGCATGAGCTGGGCCTCAAGTTCTCCACGCTGGTGAAGTGCGCCGACAACATGCAGGTCTACAAGTACGTGGTGCACAACGTCGCCCATCAGTACGGCAAGACGGCGACCTTCATGCCGAAGCCGGTGAAGGGCGACAACGGTTCGGGCATGCATTGCCACCAGTCGATCTGGAAGGGCGGCAAGCCGCTCTTTGCCGGCAACGGCTATGCCGATCTGTCGGAGATGGCGCTGTACTACATTGGCGGCATCATCAAGCACGCAAAGGCCCTGAACGCCTTCACCAACCCGACGACCAACAGCTATAAGCGCCTGATCCCCGGCTTCGAGGCGCCGGTGCTACTGGCGTATTCATCGCGCAACCGTTCGGCCTCCTGCCGCATTCCCTATGTGGCGAGCCCGAAGGGCAAGCGCGTCGAAGTGCGTTTCCCCGATCCGTCGGCCAACCCCTATCTCGCCTATGCCGCCATGCTGATGGCCGGCCTCGACGGCATCGAGAACAAGATCCATCCCGGCGATCCCATGGATAAGAATCTTTACGACCTGCCGCCGGATGAGCTGAAGAATGTGCCGACGGTCTGCGGCTCGCTGCGCGAAGCGATCGGCGCTCTCGAAGCCGATCATGCATTCCTCAAGAAGGGCGACGTGTTCTCCGACGATCTCCTCAACAGCTACATCGAGCTGAAGTGGGAGGAAGTCTACGACTTCGAGCACACGCCGCACCCGGTGGAATTCAAGCGGTACTACAGCGTCTGACGATTATTTCCCTGGTAACACTGCGGCCCGCCGAAACGTCCCGGCGGGCCGTTTCTCTTGACCGGTCAGCGATAGAAGACGTGATTATCGATCGCCGCGGTCTTCGTCATCGTCTTGCGCCACTTGGGCCGTACGGCGGTGTTGTGGAAATACAACGCACCGTCCGTCGGATCGGCGATTTCGCCGTCTAGCACCGCATCCGCCACGTCCAGAGACCGCTGCCACGAAATGGGATCGCGCGGCTTGTCGCTGCGACCGTCGCAGTACCAGGAGAACTGACAGCGACCGCGTCCGCCGCCACCCTCATGCACGACCGCGCAGATATTGTCGGGAAACTTCTCGTTGCGAACCCTGTTTAGCACCACCGCGGCCACGGCATGCTGCCCTTCCACCGTTTCCGCACGCGACTCGAAATAAACCGCGAGCGCGAGGCACTCGCGTTCTTTCGGCGTTGCCTGGTAAGCCGGCATCAGCGGTTCCGGAGGAATGGCGGCGATCTGAGGATTGCTGGTAGCAGTGCCATCGGTCGGCGTGGAGGGCGCCGTCGGAACTGAATGCGGCTGGGCGCAGGCGGCGAGCAACAGCAACAGCAGCCACGCGACGTGGCGCAGGCCGCAGCTACGCAGTCCGACTAGTGCGGTGTCCCCCATGCCACTCTTCTCCCCCATGCCGGTAAAGGAACAGTTGATGCGCCAGATGGCGCCGCGTCAGGCTTCCCGTTCCGGCTATCCGCGCGCTTGTGTCTCCACGGGTCTTGGCCGGCCCTTCTCATCAATTGCCACATAGGTAAAAGTTCCGGCTGTGACTTTTTCCTGTACCCGGGTCATCCGGCGCTCGACCCAGGTCTCGATCTCCACCCGCATCGAAGTGCGGCCGACCTTCTTCACCTCCGCATAACAGGACACCAGATCGCCGATGTTCACCGGCCGGTGGAACTCCATCGCCTCCACCGCAACCGTGGCCACGCGTCCCCGCGCGCGGCGCACGGCGGCGACGGCGCCAGCAAGATCCATCTGCGCCATGATCCAGCCGCCGAAGATGTCGCCGTTGGGATTGGCGTCTTTGGGCATGGCGAACGTGCGCAGCGCCGGATCGCGGCCGGGTGACGGGCCGCCATCTTGTCCTTCGTTTTCAGTGGTTTTTGGATTGTCGGCCACGCGGATCTCCTGGAATGCCAAGACTGTTGCCGCCAAGTCATGCCCGGCCGATCCGATCCGTCAACCCATGGCCGTGACTTGCCATTGCGTTCACCCCACGAATCCGGCGACGGTTGGCATCGAAAACCCACGCATTACCAACGGAGCGCGGCAGGTGGCATCGGTATCTTCGGCAATCCGCCGGGTATCGCAGGTGGAGCTGCGGGCCTTCTTGCTGGACCGCCTCGGCCTTCGCGGGCCGTTGTGGCATCAGGCGGAAGCGGCCGGTCGCGCCCGCGATCTCGGCATGTGGCAGATCGATTCCATCCGCGTGACCGGCCTGCGCAACCACGAGTTGGCCTGGGTCGCCCGCGCCGATGAGCCCGCCACAGGTTTCTACGACCTCCTCTACAAGCAAGGAGCCTTCCGCGAGACGCACTATCCGCTTTTCGCGGTACGCCAGGATTGGCTGCCGCTGCTGTTGACGGGCTTCAGCGATTTCCGGCCGCGCCACAAGACCGGGCGGCGGCGCTATTTGCCGTTGATGCAGAAGATCAAGGACCATATCCGTGCGAACGGCCCGGTGACCGTGGCGGATTTCGAGTCAAGACGGGTGGTTGGCGGCTTCAACACGATCAAGTCCACCACCAAGGCTCTGGACTATCTGTTCTACGACCGCGAGATCCAGATCGTCGGCCGCACGCCGAACTTCCACCGGGTCTTCGATCTCACCGAACGGTCAGATCCCCATCTTCAGGGCTGGTCGCCGCCGCCCAAGGAAGCCTATGAGCGCTTCCTGATCCACTCAGCCCTATCCGTCCTCAAGATCGACACCGCCGACCGCATCGCCAGCCGCGTCGCGCTCCATTATGGTTCCTGGCGCGGCGAGAGCATCAAACGCTGGCGCGCCCTGGTGGAAGACAAGCTGCCGGAGGTAGCGCGGGCCGTCACCGTGGCCGATCTCCCCGACAATCCGGTGTTCTGGTACCTGCCAGAGGACGAAGCCGGCTGGGACCGGGCCGCGACCGCCGGCGAGCCCCTGCTTCGGGTCGTACCGCCGCTGGACCAGCTCCTGTTCAGCCGCGGCCGCTTCTCCCAGCTTTTCGGCTTCGACTACAAGTTCGAAGCCTATACGCCCGCCGACCAACGCCGCTTCTATTTCGCCAAGCCCCTGGTGTTCGGCAGCGATGTGGTGGGCCTTGTGGACGCGAAACTCGACCGCAGCGGCAAGTCCGCGACCTGGCAGATCACTGGACTGGAACTGAGGCGGCCACTGTCGCCCGATGCCTTGCGCCAAGGGCTCCAGCGGGTGGCGCGGTTGGCCGGCGCGGACCATATCAAAGTCACGGCCCGGGCGCCTCGGGCGGTCAAATTGGCCCTGAATGGACCGATCGCTGAGGGGTGAAGTTCTTAATCTAGTTTCTAAAGGTTAAGCGACTTCACGTGAAACATCAATGGGTTGTGTTTGATGGCTTATGTCTATACTAGATGATGCGGTTGATGGTATCGGCGCATTAAGATGTGTCGCCAATCCCCAGCCACCCTTGTCACAGCCAGCCGCCGCCCGACCGCCCTAGAACAACGCGAAGAGCGCAATGCCCGATCTCTTTGAAAAAGACTCCCGCCGCACCTCCGCCGACTATGGCGCCAAGGATATCGAGGTCTTGGAGGGATTGGAGCCCGTCCGCCGCCGTCCGGGCATGTATATCGGCGGCACCGACGAACGGGCCATGCACCATCTGGTGGCCGAAATTCTGGACAATTCCATGGACGAGGCGGTGGCGGGCCATGCCAGCCGCATCGAGATGGAATTGGACAAGGATGGCTTCGTCACCATCCGGGACAACGGCCGCGGCATTCCCGTGGAGCCGCACCCGAAGATCAAGGGCAAGACGGCGCTGGAGGTGGCGATGACCATGCTCCATGCCGGCGGCAAGTTTGGTGGCAAGGCCTATTCAACCTCAGGCGGCCTCCATGGCGTGGGCCTGTCGGTTGTGAACGCCCTGTCGGACCAGCTCACCGTCGAGTTCGTCCGCAACAAGGAACTCTTCAAGCAGGAGTATTCACGCGGCAAACCGGTCTCCAAGCTCAAGAAAGTAGGCCCGGCCACCAATCGACGCGGCACCTCAGTCCGCTTCCACGCCGACCCGCAGATCTTCGGCAAGGAGAACAAGTTCCGCGCCGCGCGGCTCTACCGCATGGCACGTTCCAAGGCTTACCTGTTCCGCGGCGTGGAGATCCGCTGGCGCTGCGATCCCAAGCTGGTCGCCGGCGAGGAAGACACGCCGGCCGAGGCGACGCTGCATTTCGAAGACGGCCTCGTCGACTTCCTCCAATCCGAGCTCGCCGACCGCAAGACCGTCACCCAGAAGCCCTTCATGGGCCATGTAGGCTTCCCAGAAGACCAGGGCCGCTGCGATTGGGCAATCGCCTGGCCATCTGACGGCGAAGGCTTCGTCCATTCCTACTGCAACACCGTGCCCACGCCCGAAGGGGGCACTCACGAGGCCGGTCTGCGCAGCGGCCTCACCCGCTCCCTCAAGGCGTATGGCGAGCTGATCGGCAATCGCAAGGTGGCGCAGGTCACCACCGAGGACATCATGGGCGGCGCCTGCGTGCTGCTCTCCGTGTTCATCCGCGATCCCCAGTTCCAGGGCCAGACCAAGGAGAAGCTGGCCAGCGTCGAAGCGCAGAAGCTGGTGGACGCCACCATCAAGGACCATTTCGACCACTGGCTGACCGCCGATCCTGATATGGCGCGCGACCTGCTGGACCGGGTGATCGAGATCGCCGAAGAGCGCCTGCGCCGCAAGGAGCAGAAGGAACTCACCCGCAAGACAGCAACCCGGAAGCTGCGCCTGCCCGGCAAGCTGGCCGATTGCACCCGGGACGAGGCCGAAGGCACGGAACTATTCCTGGTGGAAGGCGACAGCGCCGGCGGCAGCGCCAAGCAGGCACGCGACCGCGAGATCCAGGCGGTGTTGCCCTTGCGCGGCAAGATCCTCAACGTCGCCAGCGCCAGCGCCGACAAGCTGAAGGGCAACCAGGAACTCACCAACTTGGTGCAGGCGCTGGGCTGCGGCCTGCGGGACAAGTTCGAGGCAAGCAAGTTGCGCTATGACCGCATCATCATCATGACCGATGCCGACGTGGACGGCGCCCACATCGCCTCGCTGCTGATGACTTTCTTCTACCAGGAAATGCCCGGCCTGATCGAAAGCGGCCATCTCTATCTGGCGGTGCCGCCGCTCTATCGCCTGAGCGCGGGGAAGGACACTGCCTATGCCCGCGACGACCGCCACAAGGACGAGCTGATGGCGACGGAGTTCAAAGGCCGCAAAGTAGAGATCAGCCGCTTCAAAGGGCTGGGCGAGATGATGGCGGTGCAGTTGAAAGAGACCACGATGGACCCGGCCCATCGCGCCCTCCTCCGCGTCCGCCTGCCCGACCGCCATGCCCACGACAGCGACGACCGCGCCATCGCCCGCAAAACCGCGGACCTGGTGGAAACGCTGATGGGCCGCAAGCCCGAGCTGCGCTTCGAATACATCCAGGAGAACGCGAAGTTCGTGAAGGAAGTGGATGTATAAGGCTGCGTGCGGCCAGTCGCGACAACAGGTGCTGTGTTAGCGAAGCAGACGCCGGTCGACGCCTACACGCGCACGCCATCCTGCGCGGCGCCAATTCCAACCGTCGCGATCACATTGCGCACCAGCTCGCTCTGCCGGTGCACGCCGGTTTTTGCCAGCACTTGCTTGAGGTACCAGCGCGCGGTGCCGATCTTGATGCTGGCGCGGTCGGCGTATTGACCGAGTGTCGAGCCGCCGGCGAGCGCTGCCGCAAGTTTCGCTTCCGCCGGTGTCAGACCGAAGACCCGGCATAGGCGTTCGGCGGGCAGCGGCACGGTTCGATCGGGATCGTGAACAAGCAACAGCGCCGCCGGCCGGCTGACGCCGGGCATGACGCTGCCCTTGCGCCTCGATGCCACAAGCGGCGTCACCGTCATCGTCAGGGGACGCAATGGCCAGCGACGCGGCACGAGCAGAAGGCCGCCAGCCTCATCCACATCGGCTAGCTGCAATGTTCGGATGATCCTAGGTGCGGCCAATGCGCGACGCGCGGTCTCGCGCCGCGAGCCGTTGGCAGAGGCGGGCTTGGTGGCAGCGCCGTTCTGCAGATGCCCTGCAACCCCGTTCTTCCTTGCTGCCCCGCGGTCCTGTTGGCCCCGCAGGAATCGACGCGAATGCTTGCATCGCCCGGTGCTTCCGGCCGCCCTATCGGAACAAGCGGACCTGACGGCAGAGTCTCGCTGCCGGCGGCCGAGACGTTTTCTGCGGTCGCAATCAGCCGCAGCAGGCGCTGGTTCGCCGAGGTGCAGGCCGCGGCTTCCACGCGGCCGTCACGCAACCGGATGCCGTCGGCGCGCCGGAGCTGTTCCTCGCCCAGATGGTTGGCCCAGATAATGCGGCCGGATCCATCCACCAGAATTGCCGCTTGAGGCAGCCGTTCCAGGGCCGCCGCCAGGCCTTCGGTCAAGCCGCCGGCGGTCGCCAGGCTGCCGTGAAGTTTCGCCGCCCGCTCGAGATGGGGAAACAGGCGATTAAGCGTCGCCCTTCCGCCATTGTGAAATTCGGCTCTCCCAGGTCCCGCTGGACGCCGCAAAGGAAAACCTGCGTGCCGTTCCGCACGACGAATCCGCCCAAGGCATGGAAAATCTGCTGCGGACGGAGAAATTCGTTGTAGAACTCCGAGCGCGTAAAAGTTCTTTCATCGACCAGCAGATGGCCGAAGTAGGCGCGCCGCGGCGGCAAGCGGACAAGCGCGGCATTCCAGACATCGACGCCCATATAGTGCTGGGCATATTCGCCCAGCCGGGCCGGCTCGATGTTGTGAAGCGCTCCGAAACTGATGCTGTTATCCGACAGGTTCATGGCGATCGCCGTCGCCGTGCTGGCTTCCACCTGCTTGGCAATTGCGATCAACGCCGATGCCCATCCCGCCGAGTCGAGCGCGGCTTCATATACACTGCCGATAGCGTTTTCCACCCGCGAAGGCCTGCCCATGGCTAACCTCCCAATCCAAGTCCCCTGTTTTTGCCGTGTGATCTTTTTTTGCCGCCAGCGCAGTACCGCGAGGCGCAAGGCATTGGCGGAAGCGGAGTATCAGTATTTTTACCTGACTTAGTCCGCCGCATCTGGGAGGAAATACTATAGAAGTGAGTATTATCTGTGACAGAAATCACAACAATATTAATTTATTATACTGGCCGCGAACTCTGCTCGCATTCCAAGTTTAAATAATATCATGAACCTACTTACAACCATGGAGTGAGGATTTACTCCGGAAGGCCGCAAGATACGGACAGTACTCGCTGCGATCCGTCGCACGAGTCAGCGCAGTCGATTTCTTCATGGGTCCTTTAGCGGCGAAACAGCGGGGCGCGGATCGTCCGACCGCCATGGCGCTCGGCACCGCCGAGGCGCGACGTCCGGCCATCATCGCAGCAGGCCGGCTGGAATGAGCCGCGAGCAAAAAATCGCGCCACTGAAAAGATTAAGCGGCCTTTACTGCTTGTTATCCTTGCTAATTTGTCACCTCGGCGGCCGCAGCGCGAAACGAAACCCGCAGATAACCAATGTAAATTAACGCCTTAACACATGTTTACCGGAGCCATTTTTAACTTTCCAAAAAATCCCCCTGAATGCGGTGCGAATTAACACTTTAGGAAATCGGTATTACTTGGCCCCTACCCTCACAAATAACGAAGGCGAATCTACGCCTTGGACCGGCGTAACGAGCGCCGGAAGTAAGAGCCGCGGGACACGGCTCAATGTGAGTGGGAAAGGGACAGACCAATGGCGAATTTCGTCGCGAGCAGTGCCATCGACATGACGTCGATCCAGATCGGCGCCTTTGCTTCGGGCACGGTGACCACGCATACGGCGACCGTATATCGGGTCACGAATGGCAGCGATTTCGATGAGCTCAGCGGCAGCGGGTTCACTTACAACGGTTCGGACCGGCTGACTGGCGGCACGATCGCCAGCTGGACGCACAATCTCGAGCGGCACACACGGTTTCGTGCTCAGCGGCCTTGTTGCCTGTCGGGCAGCACCTTCGCCGCGTTACGTCGCCGGCAACAACACGGCCGGCTTCTTTGCCGATGCCCTCGGCGGCAATGACAGCCTCACCGGCTCGACCGGCAGCGACAATCTGCTGGGGTTCGCCGGCATCGATACGATCCTCGGCGGCATCGGCGACGACACGCATCGACGGCGGTACCGGCGCCGACAAGATGGCGGGCCACGCCGGCAACGACGTCTACGTCGTCGATGATGTCAGGCGACGTCGTGACCGATGTCGCGGGCCAGGGCTTCGACACCGTGCGCAGCTCCATCTCCTACACCCTGGGCGCTGCGACCGAAGGCCTGGAACTGACGGGCAGCGCCAACATCGACGGCGTCGGCACCGCCAGCAACAACGTCATGACCGGCAACAGCGGCAACAACAGCCTGAGAGCGGCAACGGCAACGATACGCTAAATGGCGGCACAGGCGGCTCTGACACGCTGGTGGGCGGCGCCGGCAACGATTATTACGTCGTCAATGGCGGCGACACGGTCACCGAAGTGGCCGGCGGTGGATTCGACACCGTCGAGTCCTCGGCGGATTTCACGCTCGACGACAATCTCGAGAATCTCACGCTGACCGGGTCGGCCGTAAATGGCACCGGCAGCGCCGTCAACAACGTCATCATCGGCAACGGCGGCACGAACGTGCTGTCGGGCCTCGGCGGCAATGACTCGATCTATGGCGGTGGCGGCACGGACACGCTCGATGGCGGCGACGGAAATGATACGCTGGATGGCTAGAATTCGACGAGCCAGCTCGTCGGCGGCGCCGGCAACGATCTGTTCTATGTCGATGGCGGCGATACGGTCGTGGAAGGCGCCGACGTCGGCGTCGACACAGTCGAGAGTAGCGTCAGCCACACGCTTGCGGCCAATGTCGAGAATCTCACGCTCGTGAGTTGGGCTGCCAATGGCACGGGCAATGGCCAAAACAACATCATCAATGGTAGCGACAATTCCAATAGCCTGAATGGTGCTGCCGGCGACGACACGATCAACGGCGGCATTGGCAATGACTCGATCGACGGCAGCACAGGCATCGACCGGATGTCCGGCGGCCTCGACGACGATACCTACACCGTTGACGACGCCGGCGACCTGGTAATCGAAGGCCTCAATCAGGGCACGGATACGGTTCGTACCGGCCTGGCCTATGTCCTGGGCGCCAATCTCGAGAACCTGGTGCTGACCGGCGCCGCCGCTGTCAACGGCACCGGCAACACGTTCCACAATGCCATGACCGGCAATAGCGCCGCCAATTCGCTCTCCGGTGGCACTGGCGATGACACGCTGAACGGCGGCGGCGGCACGGATACCCTCGTGGGCGGCGCCGGCAATGACCTGCTGATCATCGATGACGGCACCGACATCATCACCGAAATCGCCGCCGGCGGCTTAGACACGGTCCAGAGCGCGATCAGCTTCACGCTCGCCCTCTAACGTCAACCTCGAGAACCTGACGTTGACCGGATCTGCCAGCAAGCGGCACCGGCAACGCGGCTAACAACGTCATTGTCGGCAACGGCAACAACAACGTTCTCTTGGGCGACGACGGCAACGACTCTATCATTGGCGGCGGCGGCACGGACTCCATCAATGGCGAGGACGGCAACGACACGCTTAGCGGCGTCGGCTCCCTGTCAACGCTCACTGGCGGAGTCGGCAACGATGCCTACTTCGTCGATGGCAACGATACGATCGTCGATGTCGGGCGGCATCGATACTGTCAACAGCCACGTCAACTACACGCTGGCTGCTGACCTCGAGAATCTCGTGCTTCTCGGCAGCGCCATCGTCGGCGCCGGCAACGCGCTCAACAATGACATCACCGGCAATGACTACGGCAATAACCTGAGCGGCGGCGACGGCAACGACACCGTCGACGGCGGTCTCGGCTGGGATTTCCTGGCCGGCGAGATCGGCGTGGACAGCCTGTCGGCGGCGACGGCAAAGATACGCTAGACGGCGGCGACGGAGTCGACCGCATGTTCGGCGGTCTCGACAATGATACCTACGTTCTCAGCGTCGCCACTGATGTGGTGATCGAAGGCGCGACCAGGGCTTCGATATCGTCCAGAGCGCTTTCGCCGTCAACCTTGCCGCCAACGTCGAAGCACTGCAGCTGATCGGTTCGGCAAACCTGAACGGCAACGGCAATGCCGGCAACAACTGGCTGATCGGCAATTCGGGCAACAATGCGCTCAATGGCGGCGCCGGCAACGATACCCTCGATGGCGGCACCGGCCTCGACACGCTCATCGGCAGCACCGGCAATGATACCTTCCGGGTGTCGGATACAAACGACAAGATTGTCGAAGCGACCGGCGGCGGTCTCGATACGATTGAGTCATCGGTCACCTTTAATCTGAACTCGATCAACGCAGTTGAGAATCTGGTCCTCCTTGGTTCCGGTGATATCGACGGCATGGGCAACGCCGCCAACAACGTCATCTGGGGCAATAGCGGCAAGAACGACATCCAAGGCGGCAACGCCGGCACGACACGATCTATGGCGGCGCCGGAGACGATGCACTGTCCGGCAACCTTGGCAATGACCACTTCTATGGCGGCCAGGGCCATGATGAGATCAACGTGCATTCATGGCGTCGATCGGGTCTTCTACACGGATGTTCTGGATGCGGGACGTTGGGCGATTATATCTGCAGGCCTTCGAGCACCAGCGGCGCAGCATCTCAGGACTACGTGATGCTCGACGCTCTGTTCGAATTCACTTGGCGTCGCGGCCGCCAGATCGCGTCGCCGCGTCTCCTTCGTGCAGAACGGCGGCAGCCCGAACTCTGGATCGATACGGACGGCGTGGCTGGTGGCGATCTGCATCTGCTGACCTTCCAATGATGTGCCTGGCACGACATCCCGAGCCTCAGCGCTGGCAATCTCGACGACCAACGACATGTTCGTCGGCACCTGATCGCGAGCGTCTGACGCGGGGAGCAGCCGGTGATCTGATGCACCCGCCGCGTGCCGATCCAGTTGCCTTCATTTCCGGCGCTCCGCCGACTTCTCCTTCGGCATCTTGACCGACTTGAACGGCTCTCATTAAACGAGACGCTTGGTATTCAGCAATGGCGCCGGGTGTTCCATGCCTTTTCTGACGCCGGGCGATCCGGCCCCTTGGTTTAAGGCCCGTTCCGCGGGCAATCCCCGCTATGAGTTCAACACCGTGGCCGGGCGCGTCATCGTGCTCTGCTTCTTCGGCTCGGCGCGGCAGCCGGGCGTCCTGGAGCTTCTGCAGGGCTTCCGCGGCCGGCCCGATCTCTTCAATGACGACCGCGCCGCGTTCTTCGGTATCAGCTGCGATCCCACCGACGACGCGGAGAAGCGGGTCGGCGAGCAGATCCCGGGATATCGGCAGTTCTGGGACTTCGATTTCAAGATCAGCACGGCCTTCGGCGTCTGCGAAGCGTCAAAGGACCAAACCGCCGGCAATGTGCGCTTTGTGCCGGCGACCTACATCCTCGATCGCAATCTCCGCGTCCTTGCGGTCGTTCCTCTTACATCCGCCGGCGCCGGCGAAATTCGCGCCCATGTCGATCGCATTGCCGCGCTGGTGGATTCGCTATCCCAGCCCGCAGCCAATGGTCTTGCGGTCCCCGGGGCGCCGGTGCTGATTGTCCCTCGGATACTCGAACCGGAGCTCTGCCGCGAGCTGATCAACTACTATGGGACACAAGGCGGCCATGACAGCGGCTATATGACCAGCGACGCCCAGGGGCGCACGGTCGGCGTGATCGACTACGGCCGCAAGCGCCGTCGCGATTGTAATATCGAGGATGAAGTCCTCCGCACCAAGATCCGCAGCCGCATCATTCGCCGCCTGATACCGGAGGTCTACAAGGCCTATCAGTTCCGCGTCACGCAATCGGAGCGCTACATCGTCGCCTGCTATGACACCGGCGAGGGCGGCTATTTCCGGGCGCACCGGGACAACACGACGCGCGGCACGGCCCATCGCCGTTTTGCCGTGACGATGAACCTGAATGCCGAGGAGTATGAAGGCGGCAATCTGCGCTTCCCGGAATTCGACGACCGCAGCTATCGGGCGCCCACCGGTGGCGCTGTCGTCTTCTCCTGTTCCCTGATGCACGAGGCTCTGCCGGTGACAAGAGGCAGGCGCTTTTGTGTGCTTCCCTTCTTGTATGACGAGGCGGCGGCCAAGCAGCGCGCACGCATCGCCGAGGAAGAGGCCGCGAAGGATGCGGCAAAGGCCAGCGCAAGCGCCAGTTAGGGCAGTCCTGTACCGCGCCGCGCGACGCCGCCTTGACGGACATCATCCAGATGCCCATCTATTGCGGCCGGGGGCTGTTAGCATTGGAGCTTATATGAAGCGCATTCTTTTGCTGCTGCCGTTGCTGGCTGCCTGTTCCGGCAGCGGCAGGTGCCCGTCGCCTCGGAGTCCCGCATCGAGAGCCGCTATCACCTCGGGGATCTCTCCTACATCGCGGCTGGCAAGGATCTGAAGACCGACGTCCTCGGCAATCCCTTCAAGAGCGACCAGGCGACGTTCGCGGCGGTCGTTGCGGACCACCTCCAGGGCGTCAATCCCGGCCCGGACATTCACTTCACGCCGACGCCGGCGGCGACAGCGCGGGAGCCCTACTTCGTCCGCCTGGCGTTCAACGGACCATCCGCCAGCAACGGCACGCAGCTCTGCGGCAGCGCGCCGGAGGTTGCGCCATCCTCTGCCCCGAGCGGCGAGGTGCGGGTGATCGGCGCCTTCTGCCGCGGCGACCAGCCGATGACCTATGCCTCGGCCAAGAGCGGCGGCATCACCGACATGAACGATCCGGCCTTCCGCCGGCTCGTCCGGCAGGTGGGCCTGCTGCTTGTTCCCGACTGCGCAATCCCGAGGACATCAACAACTGCGTTCCCGCCGAACTGCTGAGCGGCGCGGCTAGCGGATCAGCCGGCTGAGTTCCTTGAACTCCGGCGTCCCGGCGCTGCCGAGCCATTCGAAGACGGCCATTTCGGTCGTCGCGATCTCCACGCCATCCGCGCGGAGCCGTGCCAACCCGGCTTCGCGGTTTGCACCGGTGCGCGACGACGTGGCATCGGCAATGACGATCGGCGTGATTCCCGTGTTTTGCCTCGCAAGTCCCAGCGCCGTCTGCAGCACGCAGACATGCGCCTCTATGCCGCAGATGATGGCCTGCGGCCGCTTCAGGTCCGCCAGCCGCTGACGCAACCCCGGATCGTCGGCGCAGGAAAACGCCGTCTTCGCCAGCACCGCGTCCGCCGGCGCCAGATGCCGCAGCTCCGCCACCGTCGGCCCCAATCCTTGCGGATATTGCTCGGAGACCAGGATCGGAATGCCTAATCTTGCGGCAGCCTGCATCAGAATGCCGGTATTGCGAACCACCAGCATCGGGTCCTGCATGGCTGGCAGCAGCTTTTCCTGGATGTCGACGACCAGCAGGCAGGAACTGTCACGCCCGATCAACATGCCCTTTACCTCTCTGAAACCAAACGAAGGCTATGGTTAATTCCACCGTCCGGCCAACGCCTGCGGCACCCGCTGCGACGCCGGACCAATCCGCTAACCGGTTGACAAAAGAGGCAAACCAGACGATTATCCGCTGCCTTTCGGTCGCGTTTCCGGGCACCGACCGCATGCAGGCAATTCCTTGAACGCCCGAGAAAGACTTCATGCAATTTTCCGATCTTGGGGCTTAGTCCCGACATCCTGCGCGCGATCGCCGACTCAGGCTACACCACGCCAACTCCAATTCAAGCTCAGGCTGTCCCCGTCGTCCTCACCGGCCGCGACGTGCTTGGCTGCGCGCAGACCGGCACGGGCAAGACCGCATCCTTCACTTTGCCGATGCTGGAGATCCTGGCGCGCGGACGCGCCCGGGCGCGCATGCCGCGCTCCCTGATCCTCGAGCCGACGCGCGAATTGGCCGCGCAGGTCGCCGAGAACTTCGACCGCTACGGCAAGTACCACAAACTGTCGAAGGCGCTGCTGATCGGCGGCGAATCCTTCACCGATCAGCAGAAGGCGCTGGACCGCGGCGTCGATGTGCTGATCGCCACGCCCGGCCGCCTGCTCGATCTCTTCGAGCGCGGCAAGATCCTGATGTCCGACGTGAAGGTGCTCGTGATCGACGAGGCCGACCGCATGCTCGACATGGGATTCATCCCGGATGTCGAGCGCATCGTCTCGCTGCTGCCGAAGATCCGGCAGACGCTGTTCTTCTCCGCCACCATGGCGCCGGAAATCCGCCGCCTGGCCGATGCCTTCCTGCTGAATCCGAAGGAGATCACGGTTGCGCCGCCGGCTTCGACCACGGCCTTGGTCACCGAAGGCATGACCGTTATCGACGAAATGCAGAAGCGCGAGGCGCTGCGCCGTCTGATCCGCGCGGAGCAGGTGAAGAACGCCCTGATCTTCTGCAACCGCAAGCGCGATGTGGACATCCTCTACAAGTCGCTGCACCGCCACGGCTTCAACGCCGCCGCCATCCATGGCGACCTGGCGCAGGCGGTGCGCACGGAGACCTTGGAGAAATTCAAGCAGGGCGAGATCACGCTACTGGTCGCCAGCGATGTCGCCGCTCGCGGTCTCGACGTCATCGGCATGAGCCACGTGTTCAACTTCGATGTGCCGATCCATGCCGAGGACTATATCCATCGCATCGGCCGCACCGGACGTGCCGGCCGTGAAGGCCGCGCCTTTACCCTGGCGACGCCCTATGACGGCAAGTTCGTCGAGGCGATCGTCAAGCTGATCGGCCGCGAGATCCCGCGCATCGAGATCGAGGGCATCGAGCAGCTGCCTTTTGAAGAAGGCAAGCGCCGCAGCCGCGGCGGAGAACGCGGCGGGCGCGATCGCGGCGCCCGAGCGTTCCCGTAGCCGTGGCCGCGAGCGAGGCGAACGGAAGCATGCCGAGCCGCGGCGCCATGACGGCGAAGGCGCACACGCGCCATAAGCGCCAGAGCAGCGAAGAGCAGCGCAAGCCTGTGGAGCAGCCAGCTGATGGAAACGCCGCGTGCACAGCGCCACAGCCGCAACCCGAACTCGCCCGCCCCGCGCCGGCAAGCCCGCCAGAGCCCCGGCCCGGAGCGCCAAGACGCACGCGACCGGCAAGAGCGACGGCGTAAGAACGCAAGCGCCACCGCCGCGCCGGGACGCGGAAGATCGCGACGATCGTCAGACCGTCGCTTTCGGCGATGACAATACGCCGGATTTCCTGCGCCGCCCGGTGAAGCTGCCGCCGGTGGTCCGCAAGGCGCCCCGCGCCGCTTAGACCGGCGCGATTTCCAGATCAGCGACCTGAACCAAGCCGGATTCGTTTCCGGCTTGGCCCGCGCTTGGCTTTCGCTATGATGCGGCCATGCGCACGATCTTCGTCATGATCAAGAGCGATCTCGGCCGGGCCTATGAAGTGGCCGATGCCGCCGTGCAGACCGTCGAGGAAGTCTCGGAGGTGCATTCCATCTCCGGCCAGTACGACCTGCTGGTGAAATGCTATCTGCCCGATGAGCAGGATGTCGGGCATTTCGTCACCGAGCGCATCCAGCGCCTGCCCGGCGTGAAGGACACCTTCACCCTCATCGCCTTCAAGGCGTTTTCGTAGCGGGCGCTCAGTCCCACCCGGTATAAACTCCCAGCCCGCGCTTCTTGATCTGGCCGCCGACCACCATGCGCTGGATCTCCGACGTGCCCTCCCAGATGCGTTCGACGCGGATGTCGCGGTAGAGCCGCTCCACCGGGTTCTCCCGCATATAGCCGCGGCCGCCGAGGATCTGCACCGCCTTGTCGATGACGCGGCCGGCCATCTCCGAGCAATAGAGCTTGAGAGCGCTGGCGCGGGCATGGACGATCTTGCGGTCCAGCCCGGCATCGAGCTGGGCGCCGATGCGATAGAGCATGGATTTCGCCGCCATGATCTCCACCGCCATGTCGGCCAGCATGAATTCGATCGCCTGGAAATCGCGGATCGGCTTGCCGAACTGCACGCGCTTGGCGGCATAGTCGTTGGCGATCTCGGTGGCGCGAATGGCGGCGCCGACGCAATGGGCGCCGAGTTCCAGCCGCGTGTCGGTGAACCAGTCCTTGGTCAGTTCATAGCCCTGCCCGATCTTGCCGAGGATGCGGAACTCGTCCACCTCCACCTTGTCGAACAGGATCTCCCAATGCTCGAAGGCGTAGTTGTGCATGAAGCGCGGCACCCGCTGCTTCTTCACGCCCGCCTGGTCCCGGTCGACGATGAACAGCGTCGGCTTGTCGGGATCGCCATCCATATGGGCATGGACGAGAATGATGCTGGAGGCGTTGGCCGAAGTGACGAACCATTTCTCGCCGTTGATGACGTACTTGCCTTTCCGCTTCACCGCGCTGGTCTTGACCATGCGCGGGTCGGAGCCGGCATCGGGCTCGGTGATCGCATAGCAGGCGCGGCCGTTGCCGGCGTTGATCGGCAGCAGATACTTCTTTGCGCTGTTCCGCCGTGCCGAACTTCAGCGGCAACGACGCGGTCCAGACCAGCGTCCACAGACCATTCGTCGCCTTGCCCAGTTCCTCATGCAGCAGGATCTGCTGGAAGTGCGTCAGCCCCTGCCCGCCATCCTTCTTGCTGTGATTGAAAGCGTTGAGCTTGTACTCGAGCACGCCCTTGCGAATCTTCGCCAGCGACTTGGCGACAGGCCCTCGTTCTCGTCGCATTCGATCTCGTGGGGAAACAGGAACTTCTCCGCGAACTCACGAGTCCGCGATTGAACTTCCAGGTCCTGCTTTCGAAAGCTGAAGATCCATCGTTGTCCGCCCTGCTCGGGCGCCTTCTTGCTTGTTCTGTTGTCTTCAGATGATTGGCGGCAGGCGCGCGTCCCACGACCAGGGCATCCAGCGCAACGCAGCCCTTCGGGCCACACAGCACCGGATTGACGTCAGCCTCCGCGATCAGATCGCCGAGATCCGCAATCATCACCGAAAATCGCGCCAACGCCTGTGCGACAGCAGTCAACATCCGCCGGCGTTGCGCCGCGGACTCCATCGAGCAGCGGCCGCACTTCAGCCTGTCGATCAGCCGCCGCGCACCGGCGTCATCCAGCGCCGGCATGGCAAAGCGGCGATCGGCGAGGATCTCGATCAACGTGCCGCCGGCGCCGGCCATGACGATCGGCCCGAACTGCGGATCGGCGATGGCGCCAAAAGCGAGCTCGACGCCCTTCCCGGCCATCGGCATAACGATGACCCTCGGTCCCAGTCGCTTGCGACAAATCATCATAGCCGCGCCGCGCACCTGTTCGTCGCTCGCCAGGTCCAACTTCACGCCGCCGACATCCGACTTGTGCAAGATGCCCGGCATCGCCGTTTTCATTGCGACCGGAAACCCGAACTCGCGCGCAGCGGCCAGCGCTGCATCCGCATCTTCCGCAATCCGGTGGGGCAGCACAGGCACGCCGTAATCGCCGAACAGCAGCAGGCTTTCGGACTCATCCAGCGCCGTGCCCTGCTGCAGCCGCGCCATCCACCGCTGTCGCGCGCCCGCCGGCGGCGCGCGGCGGTTTCATCGGCGGCAAGGCCCGGTGATCCCGATGAGCCATCGCCGCGCGCAGCACGGCCATGGTCTGGCCGATGCCGATCAGCACCGGGAAATCCGTCATGGGTCAATGCGCACGGCGAGATCGTCATTGCCGAGGCACGCCATGTTGTTGGCGATCAGCATCGGCTTGTCGGTTTGCGCGGCAACGTCGCGCACGACATCGGCATAGCCCTCATGCAGATAATATCCGCTGCGCGTCTCCGCGAAGAGGATCCCGATCGCCGTATCCGGGTCCTGCATCAGCGCCGCCAGGCAGTCGCGGAAGATGCCCTCCCAGTCATGGCCGGTGCCCCAGGCATCCAGCGGATTCACCGGCTCCAGGCCATATTCCAGCCGCTCCGCCAGCCGCTTTGTAGTCGCCGCATTGATCTTGGCAAACGGCACCTGATGGGCCGCGCCGACATCGATGGTCAGTTCCCGCAAGCCGCCGGAATCATGGATCGAGGCCAGCCCGCCCTTGCCCAGCCGCCGCGGCTGGCTGAACAGCAGCATCGCGTTGGCCAGTTGATCGAGATCGTCGACGCGGATCACGCCATAGCGGTCGAACAGCGCCTGATAGGCCGCATCGTTGCCCGCCATCGCACCGGAATGGCTGAGCGCCAGGGCCGCGCTCTCGGCCGTCCGCCCCACCTTCAGCGCGACCACCGGGATGTCCCGCGCCTCCGCCTTTTCCAGCGCCGCCACGAAGCGCTGGGGATCGCGCACTGTCTCGAGAAACAGGCCGACAACTTTCGTCGTCTCCATCTCCAGCGCGAAATCGAGATAGTCGGCGGCGTTCGTCACCAGCTCCTGCCCGGCCGATACGGCAAGACTGAAACGAAACCGCTTGTCGTTGTGACAAAGTGCCGAATAGGCCGAGCCGGAATGGGTGATGAAGGCGATGGGCCCAGCCGACAGCCAGGGCGGCGGCAGATACCCGCAGACCCGCAGTCCGTATTCGAGATTGTAGAACCCCATGCAGTTGCCGCCGCAGATCTGCATGCCCGCTTCCTGCGCCATGGCGGTGATGCGCTTGGTCAGCTTGGGTTCGCTGTCATTATCCAGATAGCCGCTGGCAAAAATCGTCGCCGCGCGCGTGCCCCGCTTTATGGCCTCGGCGAACTGCGCTTCAAGCCGCGCATTCGCGATCCCCATGACAGCATGGTCGACCGTTTCCGGCAGTTCGCTGAGCGACGGGAAACAGGGCAACCCCTCGATTTCCCGATAGTTCGGATTGACCAGATAGACCTTGCCCGGAAAAGCGCCGCCCTTGAACACGGATACCATGCCGTGGCCGACCGAGCCCTCTTTCGCCGAGGCGCCAACCAGCGCAATGGAGCGTGGCATGAGCAGCGGCGCCAGGCGGTGACTTTCAATCCCCGGGCGGGACTGCGTCGAAGATGACAATGCAAAATCCATGGGAAGCTTAGGAGCGGTTCGGCCGCAGCCTCTCCAATGCAGCCCTGGCTCGCGACTTCCTCTTCCTTCTGCTTGACGATGCGCTCTTCGAATGAGTCCGCCATTGCGGAAATCTCTGCTGCATAAATTTCCGTCAGGAACTCCGGATCGAGCACGGGCAGCAATCGACCCAATTCCGATGATGCCGGCTCGGTCACGCCTTCGAGCCACGACACAATTCGTCCTTCCGGAATTGCCGATTTCGCGGACAATTCAGCCAATGTCAGCGCGCCCGCCGGCGCCAATCGGCGCTGCAGTGCCGCGCGGATAGTCTGGCGATGGGCAGACGCCGCCGGCTGCATTGCGCCGGCAAACTCGGTCACGTTGCCGCCGGAGTCGCCGTTCCCGGCGAAATGCCGGGGGAACAAGGCCGCCAAGAACCGGCGGCAAACGCGTTTCGCCGCCTCCCGATCGAAAGTCTCGGGTGCAATAAGAAAATCCGCCCAGAGGCCGTCGACCATGGCATTGATGCCGAGCGCCGCGGAATCTGCGTCGATGTCGGTATACCCACCCTCCTCGATCAGCGCCGCAAAGAGGGCCACGGTCTGGAAGTGGTATCGCTCCTCCAGTTCCGACACGACGCTCTTGTAGAGCGGGCGGGACTGGGCCTCCGACCAGAAGGCGAACCAGACGACCACCTTCTCATGGGTGCAGATCGTGGGATGGAAGTCGGCCTCCAGCATGGCCTCCAGGCCGGCGGCGGGAGACTGGCGGCTCGCCTCGATGGCGGCCATCCAGAACGACTCATACTCCTCCGCCAGCTTGGCCAGGGTTGCCGCCAGGAGCTGGTCCTTGCTCTTGAAGTAGAAGTTGACGATCCCCGGCGAAAGCCCTGCGGCGCCAGCAACATGGTTAAGCGTCGTTCCCGCATAACCATGGCGTCCGATGCTACTGATTGTGGCTTCAATCAGCTGCTTTTGCCGTGCCTCCTTGATCAGATTGGGCTTGCTCAATTGTCGCCCCCTAACTGGCGGAGTTTCCTGACAACACATTGATTTATCATAGCTATATGCAGAGTCAACAACCGTTCTTGTCTTACCCCTCTGGACAGAAAAGCAGCACCTATGATAGTTATTCTGACGCTACGTTCAATGAATTGATTGCACATTCAATATACATTCAAGAGCGATCGGATCGCCAAGGAGGGCCCCATGCTGCGCAAGCTCGACAAGTCCAACGCCCATTTTAGTAAGGCCGTGCAGCGGCTCCCCCTGGGTGTCAGTTCCAACTTCCGCTATTGGGGCGACGACAAGACCATCTATGTGAAGCGCGGCGAAGGCGCCCGCCTCTGGGACATCGATGGCAATGAATACATCGATTACCGCCTGGGCTACGGGCCGGCGATCCTTGGCCATTGCCACCCGGAAGTCGACGCCGCCGCCCGCGAGGGCCAGAAGGTCGGCACGGTCTATGCCCTCGGCACCGAGAAGGAACTCGCTGTCGCCGAGCTGATCCATGACATGATGCCGGGCGCCGAGCTGGTCCGCTTCTCGAACTCCGGCACCGAAGCTGTCATGGCGGCACTCCGCCTCGCCCGCGCCGTCACCGGTCGCGACGGCTATGTGACCTTCGAGGGCTCCTACCATGGCGTGTTCGACGCCGCGATGTGGCGCGCCGATGTGGAGAATCTCGAAGATCTCAACGGCGATCCCGAGATCGTCTCTTACGGCAAGGGCATCCCCGGCATCATCCGCTCGATTTTCTGGCAGGTGCCCTACAACGATCCGACCCGCCTGGAAGACGTGCTGAAGAAGAACGCGAACAAGATCGCCGCCGTGCTGATCGAGCCGATCCTCGGCAATTGCTGCGGCATTCCCTCGCAACCGGAAGCCATCAAGGCGATCCGCGACCTCTGCACCAAGTACGACGTTCTGATGATCGTCGACGAGGTGAAGACCGGTTTTCGCGTCGGCAAGGGCGGCGCCCAGGAACACTACGGCATCCAGGGCGATATCTTCACGGTCGCCAAGGCCATGGGCAACGGCTACCCGATCGCCGCCGTCTGCGGCCGCGAGGACCTGATGCGGAATTACGGCCGCGGCGTGGTCCATGGCGGCACCTACACGGCCCAGGCGATGTCCCTCGCCGCCGCGGAGAAGACCCTGACCATCCTGCGCGATACGCCGGCCCTGGCCAACATCGCCGAGTATGGCCGCAAGATGCAGACCGGCATGAGCCGCATCCTCAATGCGCGGGGCATCGCCCACAGCTTCGCCGGCCATCCCAGCATGGGCGGCCTGTTCTTCCGCGCCGAGCCGCCGAAGAACTACCGTGACTGGAAGACCAGCGATTACTCGTTCTACGACGCGCTGGCGGCCAACCTGATCGACCGCGGCGTGCTGTGCGAGCCGGATTCGCGCGAGCCCTGGTTCATCAGCTCGATGCATGACGAGCGCTGCCTGTCGGACACGCTCAAGGCTTTCGAATCCGCCGTCGATGTCACGACGGAGGAAATGAACAAGGGCACTCAGGAGAAGTTCTGGGTTTCAATGCAGGCCGAGCTCGGCGAGAAGAAGGTGGAAGCCCACAGCGCCGCTGCCGAGTAACCCGACGCTCCCGCCGAGACGACAAGAAGCCGGCCACGCAGGGCCGGCTTCTTTCGTTTGTAGTCTCTGCTTAGCGCGGCAGCAGGACCGAGGCGTCCTTCTGCCAGGTCAGCCAGACCTGGCGGCCACGGGACTCGGTGTTGTCGAGGGAACGAACCTGGTTCTGATAGGCGACGGCCACGGGCCGATTCAGGCCGGGAACTTCGACATAGTAATGGCTGCGGTCGCCGAAATAGGCCTCGGGGCCAACCTTCCCTTCGATGATGTTGTCGGCATTCACCGGCCGGTCCCACTGGATCTGCACCTTTTCCGGACGCACGGCGACGGTAACCGGCATATTGGTGGAGAATCCGCCCTGCCCGGGCACCGCCACCAATTGACCCAGCGGACCTGCATCCACCAGCGCGTGACCGTTCTGCAATTGCTTCAGGTCGCCATCGAAGAAATTCATCGAGCCGATGAACTCCGCCACCTCGCGGCAATTCGGGTTCTCATACAGGCGCGTGGCGTTGTCGATCTGCAGCGGCTTGCCGCGGAACATGACGGCAATGCGATCGGACAGCGTCAGCGCCTCCTCCTGATCGTGGGTGACGAAGATGAAGGTGATGCCGACGGACCGCTGCAAGGCGCGCAGCTCGATCTGCATCTCCTCGCGCAACTTCTTGTCCAGGGCGCCCAGCGGTTCGTCCAGCAACAACACCTTCGGCCGGCAGACCAGAGCCCGGGCCAGGGCGACGCGCTGGCGCTGGCCGCCGGAAAGCTGATGCGGCATGCGGTCGCCATAGCCCGGCAGCTTGATCATGCCCAGAGCTTCCTCGGTGACCTTGCGCAGCTGGTCCTTGTTGAGGCCGCTCTTGCGCAGGCCATAGGCGATGTTTTCCCGCACCGTCAGGTGCGGGAAGATCGCGTAGTTCTGGAACACCATGTTTGTCGGCCGTTCGTTCGGCGGCACGTTCGCCATCGGCTGGCCATCGATGAAGATCTCGCCCGTGGTTGGCACCTCGAAGCCCGCGAGCATGCGCAGCAGCGTGGTCTTGCCGCAGCCCGATGGACC
Organism: uncultured Alphaproteobacteria bacterium; assembly: GCA_963851215.1. Classification (GTDB taxonomy): domain Bacteria; phylum Pseudomonadota; class Alphaproteobacteria; order Dongiales; family Dongiaceae; genus DATKFM01. The sequence goes on along the minus strand of CAWKOG010000008.1, from coordinate 329,375 downwards.
GAGCATGGAGAAGAACTCGCCTCGCATGATGTCGAAGCTGACATCGTCGACCGCCTTCACCGGCCCGAAATGCTTGCTGACATTCTTGAGAGAGATGATGGCGTCGGACGCTGATGTCATGATGAAGCGTAGATTCCGTTGTTGCTAGAAGGCGGACGCTTTTTCGCCGGCGACGCCGCGGCGGCGGATCATTTGGGCGGTAATCACGAAGACGAACGAAAACACCAGGATGGTCGAGCCGAGCGCCAAGGTCGCCGGCAGCCGCTGCGGGAATCTCAACTGGCTGAAGATATATACCGGCAGCGTCGCATCGGTGCCGCTCAGGAAGGCGGAGATCATGTACTCGTCGAAGGATGTGATGAAGGCCATCATCAGGCTGGCGACGATGCCGGGCCAGGCCAGCGGAAACGTGACGCGCCAGAAGGTGTGCCAGCCATTCTCACCGAGGTCGCGGGATGCTTCCTCGAGATTCTTGTCGAACCCCTCAAGCCGCGACATCAGGACCAGCATCGAGAATGGCGCGGCAATCAGCACATGCCCGGCGCCGATGGTATAGAGCGACAGCGGCCAATCCAGAACCTGGCGGACCAACTGCAGCAGTCCAATGGCCAGAATGATGTAGGGAACCACCAGGGGGATCATCGTGGTGACGGTGATCGGCCCCTTGCCGGGGAAATGGTATCGCGTCAGCGCCATAGCCGCCAGGAGGGCGATGATGGTGCTCAGGATGGCGACAACGATACCCACTTTGATGCTGTTGCCCAGAGCCGCCAGCAGCGGCCCCTGGTTGATCATCTGCAAGTACCAGTTGAAGGTGAAGCCCTTCAGGGGGAACGTCGTGTAGATATTGTCGTTGAATGAGAAGACCACCATCAAGATGGATGGCGCATAGATCACGAAGACGAAGACGCAAGCATAGATCAGCAGCAGGTTGACGGATGATTGCGCCTTCATGGTGTCACGCCATCCGTTGTCGCATGCGCCTGTAGCCGACGCCCCACAGGAACAGCATGACCAGCGCGGCAACGCTCAGCATCATCACGATCGAAAGTGCGCTGCCCAGCGGCCAGTCGTTCGACTTGCCATAGAGCGACTTGATGAGGCTGCCGACCATGATGCCCGACGTGCCGCCGACGACTTCCGGCGTCACATACTCGCCGACAGTCGGAATGAAGACGAGCAGTGCCGCAGCGATCGTACCGGGCGCCGATAGCGGCAAGGTGACGCGGAAGAATTGCTCTACCGCCGTGTCGCCAAGGTCCGTCGCCGCTTCCAGCAGGGACTTGTCCATCTTCTCCAGCGAGACATAGATCGGCAGCACCGCGAAGGTGACCCAGGCGTGGGTCAGCGTGATCACCACCGACGTCGAGTTGTAGAGGATGAAATCCAGCGGCTGATCAATCAGCCCCAGGTACATCAGCGATGAGTTGACGACGCCGTTGAAGCCGAGAATGACCTTCCAGGCAAAGATGCGGAGCAGATAGCTGGTCCAGAACGGTATGGAAATCAGGATCAGCCAGATCATCTTGTGGCGCTGTACGCGGAAGGCGAGGAAATAGGCCATCGGATAGGCAAACAGGATCACCACCGCCGTCACCGCGATCGACATCAAGATCGATTTCGCCAGGAGGACCGTGTAGATCGCGTTGGTGAACGGCCAGTCGATCTTCAGATTGAACAGCTCGACATTCTCCTTCCAGCCGAGCGCGAAGATCTTGGCATAGTTGTTCAGCGTGAACGTCGTATCGAAATCGAAGTTCACTTGGGTCCAGAAACTGCGGATGACGAGGGTGGCGAACGGCACCACCAGCAGGCCCAACAGCATGAACAGGTTGGGCGACAACAGAGCATTGGCCCGCGCGGTCTCGGACCGGTGGAAGAAAGCGGGATATACGCTGCCCCAGGCCAGACGACACTGACCCGTTCGCAGTCGCTTGCGCGGTGGCGCTAACCACGGCGGGGCCGTTCCATCGCTTTTTGCTGCATCACCTGGCCTCCCCCAGGGTCTTGGCGCCCCGGTTTGTTCCACTATTCAACGGGCAAACTTAATCGCTTAGCGGCTGGATGCAATCGTTTTTTTGCCCACAGGGCCTTGCCCGCCTTGGTGCCGCCGGATTACAATTTGAATGACTGTTCAACGAATGTGGTGGGTCCGCAGGCCAGGATTTCAAGCCGCCGGGCGAGTACAGCGGGCCATCAGACATTCCGCAATCAGATAGGGAGGTTAGCGTAATGACCAGGAAAATCTTGGACCAGCTTGCCAGTAAGCCGATGTCCCGCCGCCAGCTCAATCGCCTGCTGGCCGGGACAGGGTTAAGTCTTGCGGTGATGCCGATGATGCCCGGGCGTGCCAGCGCCGCGGGCCAGGCGATTTATTTCACATGGTCGGGTTATGACGATCCGGGCTTCTTCCCCGGCTATGTTGCCAAGCATGGATCGATGCCGGACACGCCGATATTCGCCGACGAAGAGGAGGCGTTCCTCAAATTGCGCGGCGGTTCTGTGGTTGACGTTTCCCACCCCTGCAACAACAGCATCCCGCGCTGGCGCGAAGCCGGCCTGCTGCAGCCGATCGATACCTCTCGCCTCAGCAACTGGCCCGATGTCTTCGACTTGCTGAAGACCTTCGAAGGCGCTCAGGACGGCGACAAGCAGTACTTCGTGCCAGTCGATTGGGGCAACACGTCGATCATCTACCGGACCGACCTCGTGGATATCTCCGAGGAGTCCTGGACATTGCTGTGGGACGAACGCTATGCCGGCAAGATCTCCGTGGCGAACTCGGCGGAGGAAACCATTCCGATCGCGGCCGTCCTGATTGGCGCCGCCGATCCCTTCAATCCCACCGACGAAGAGATGGTCAAGATCAAGGAACTGCTGGTGAAGCAGAAGCCGCTGGTCCGATTCTACTGGGACACCAACACGACGATCGAGCAAGGCCTCGCTTCCGGCGAGCTTGTCGCAACGACAGGCTGGAACAGCTCAGCGGTGACCCTGAAGGCGCAGGGCGTGCCGGTGAAGTTCATGAATCCAAAGGAAGGCATCTTCACGTATTGTTGCGGCCTCGTATTGTCCAAGGATGCGCCGAATCTCGACGCGGCCTACGACTTGATCGATGCCATGATCGCAACCGATGCCGGCAAGTGGCTGATCGAGGTCCAGGGATACGGTCACTCGAACCGCAAGACCTTTGAGCTGGTCGACGAAGCCATGCTGGCCGAGCGCGGCATACCGAAGGATCCGACAGATTTTCTCACCGCCGGGCATCTCTACAAGCCCGTGCTGCGCCTCGACGAAATCAGCAATATGTATGAGGCAGTGAAGGCTGGCACCTGATCGAAGACGCCGAGGGGCGGCATCAGCCGCCCCTCCCTCCCCCGACTTGCCGGGCCGATGCGTTACCGGCAAACATCTGTGACGCCACCGGCGCAAGAACAGCCGGCAGCCGTCGAAAGTGCACCCCATCATGCTGAGAAATCTGCGACACGATACGGAAGCCCTCTGGGAACTGGATCGCGAGCATATCATCCATCCCTGGATCGAACTTGGGGTCGGCGAAGACGCGCCGCCCCCTGGTCGTCGCCGAATCCGAGGGCGTCTATGTCTACGATTCCGACGGTCAGAAGATGATCGACGGCATGGGCGGCATGTGGTGCGTGAATATCGGCTATGCCCGCGAGGAGATGGCCCAGGCCATCGCCGACCAGGCACGGCGCCTTTGTTACTACTCGCCATTCGGCATGATTTCGACGCCGCCCTCGATCGAGTTCGGCGCCAAGCTGGCCGAACATACGCCCGGCGATCTCAAGCATGTGTTCTTCACCACGGGCGGCTCCACCGCCGTGGATTCGGCGCTGCGCTTCGTCCAGTTCTATTTCAACTTCACCGGCAAGCCGCAGAAGAAGCACATCATCACGCGCGAGTATGCCTATCACGGCAGCACCTATCTCAGCGCTTCGGTGTCCGGCAAGCCGAGCGATCGCGGCTATCTCGATTTCGTCAGCGACACCATCCACCACCTGCCGGTGCCCAACACTTACCGGCGCCCGGAGGGCATGACCGAAGAGGAATTCTGCGATCAGTGCGTCGGCGATCTCGAGAAGAAGATCATCGAGTTGGGTCCGGACAAGGTCGCCTGCTTCATCGCCGAACCCTTGCTCGCGTCCGGCGGCGTCATCGTGCCGCCAAAGGGCTATCAGAAGCGCACCTTCGACATCTGCCGCAAGTACGACGTGCTTTATATCTCCGACGAGGTGGTGACCGGTTTCGGCCGTCTCGGCCACATCTTCGCGTCCGAGCCGGTGTTCGGTATCGTGCCCGATATCATCACCTCGGCGAAGGGCCTGACATCAGGCTATGTGCCGCTGGGTGCGTTCTTCGTGTCGGACCGCCTCTATGAACAGCTCACCGGCCCTGATTCGAAGGGCAAGATGTTCACCAACGGCTTCACCTATTCAGCCCATCCCGTCGCTTGCGCCGCCGGCCTCAAGAATTTGGAAATCATCGAGCGGGAGAATCTCTGCGGCCATGTCCGCGAGCTCGGGCCCTATTTCCAGCAGCAGCTTGAGACGCTGAAAGACCTGCCGCTGGTCGGCGACGTTCGCGGCAGCCATCTCATGGTCTGCGTCGAATGCGTTACCGACAAGAAGGCCAAGACCGCGCCGCCGGCCGAATGGGAAGTGGGCATGCGCATCTGGCGCCACGCCATGCCCCAGGGCCTGCTGATCCGCCCGCTGAGTCATCTGGTGATCCTGTCGCCGCCCTTGATCATCACCAAGGCGCAGGTCGATCAAGCCGTCGCCGCGCTGCGCAAGGCCATCCAAGCAACGACGGACGATCTTGTGAAGGAAGGCCTGCTGCAGCCGTAGTTCGCGCGCCGCTTCTCCCGCTGTTTCACCCGCGTCGTCATCGGCCGGCAGGTTGCAGGATTCTTCCTCGCGCGAAATCGAGCTTCGCGCACAACGCCAGGAAACACCGAACCTGATGGAGTTCCATGAGGCTCCAGAACCAAATGGTGCGCGAAATTTGGCTGCGACCTCCCGTTGTGCAGAATCGCACAGACTTGGAATCCTTGGTAAATAATCCTCCCCCGGCCGGTCCGTTGACAGCCCCGGGGACCTGGTTGATGAATGGGGCAAGTCCTTAAATTGCCAGGGGGCCCCTTGTCCGAATCCGTCCAGAAATCGTTGGCCAGCCTGCCCTTGTTTGCAGGTCTGGACGCCGCTGAACTACGCTCGCTCGAGCAGCATGTGCGTTGGCGCCACTTCAAGCCCGGCGAGCGCATTCTCGAAAGCGGCAGCGACACGCGGGAGGTGTTCTTCATGATTAGCGGTTCCGCCAGCGCGGTGAACTATTCCTTCTCCGGCCGCGAAGTCGCCTTCGCCACTTTCAACGCCGGTGAATTCTTCGGCGAGCTGGCGGCGCTGGACGCCCAGCCGCGATCCGCCAGCGTTGTGGCGACGGAGGAATGCACGGTGGCGACGATGTCCGGCGAAGTGTTCCTGGATCTGCTCCGCCGCCGTGTTGAAGTGACATTCAAGGTGTTCCAGCATCTGGCCGCCATGGTCCGCGCCAGCACCGTGCGCATCATGGAGCTCAGCACCCTCGCCGCCGCCGCGCGCGTCTATTCCGAACTCCTGCGCATGTCAAACCAGATGCCGCGGTCGCCGGACTTTGGATCGTGCGGCCGCTGCCGCCACTGCGCGAAATCGCCTCCCACGCCAGCACGACCCGCGAAACCGTCACCCGGGCGCTGAGCCAGCTCTACCCGACCGGCCTGATGCGGCGAAAAGGCCGCAATCTTTTCATCACCGACCGCGCCCGCCTGGAAGTCCTGATCCAGCAGTTGCAGATGAGTGGCGGCACGAAGGCCTGACCGCAATTCCTTCGTCCTTTGTGTTTCAATCCTGTTGCAACGCAACAAACCGGTAGCATTCGGCCGCCGGCTTCACATTTCAACTCATTTTTCGCTCGGCAATGTGATGATTGTCACCGAGAGCCGCTATGGCACTCCACTAGGCTCTCTTGCAAGAAACAAGGCTCCTGAGTTCGGGGCCGCCATGGCAGACCTGGGGAACAACGGCATGGCATCGGATAAAGCAGGCTTCTGGGCGTTGATCAGTGGCTCTGAGCAGGAGCCAGAACTGCCGGGTCTAGGCGCAGACCAGCCGCTCCATCGATGCCTGGATTCGCAAGAACATCCGCATGGATGCCGTCGTCATCGTGCGTCACGCCCAGCGCAATATGGTGGAATTCAGCCTCGACCGCATCATCAACATCAACTTCCGCCTCGGCCGGCTGACCCTTGAAAACCATGGCACTTTTCGCTTTGATGGCACGGGTATTGCCAGCCGCAAGAACGCGCTCGACGATGCTGGCACCGGAGTCCGGACGTGATCGAAGCCGCGATGAGCGGCCAGGCCTGGATCAATGGCCGCCCAGGCTATCGACGGCCGTTACCGCCCGCCGAACTGTGCTCGCGAATCGGCTTGCCGGAAACAGATCCCGAAGTTCCCGCCGTCGCCTAGGCGGCTATTTTATCCAAACCTCTGCGCTGGCCGCCTAGCCGGTAGCGTCGATGACGGTGATTCGCGCCGCTCCGCCTCCATCGGGCTCCCATTCCGCTTTCCGGCGAAAAAGCATGGAGATCACCGGCTTGCCGTTGACCAGCCAGAGCAGCGGCATCTTTCCACCGGCGGCTACCAGCGGCAGCGACTGATAGCCGCCGCCGGGGCCGAGAGTTGCAGTGTGGCGCCATCGACCGGAAACGCAATCCGCGGCATGTCCATATCCGCCAACGATCCGCCTTGGCGAAACTGCCGCGCCCCTCGAAACGCCGAAGCCCGGCAGGCAGCGCCGCGTTGGTGGCCACTAGCACCCCCGCCGGGCGCACCGGATTGGCGATGCCGTTCGCGCCGGGCACTCGTCGGCAGCAGATCGAAGATGTCATAGAGCACTGGCGCCGCGGCCTCGCGTCCGATGCGTCCCGGCGAAAACGTCCCGTCCGGCCGGCCTATCCAGACCCCTACCGTGAAGGCCGCATCGAAACCGATCGCCCAGGCATCGCGGAAGCCGTAGGACGTGCCGGTCTTGAAGGCGACCGCGTGGCCGCGCTCTCTGTGCTGCGGCGGGATCGCATTGGGCGGCGGCGGCGCTTCCTCCAGTATGCGCGTGATGTACCAGGCCGCCACCGAACTCATCAGCGGCACCGCCTACTCTGCCGACGGCGAAGGCGCCGCTTCCAACTGCAACGGCTTTGCCATTCCGCCATCGGCAATGCCGGCATAGAGCTTCACCAGATCTTCCAGCGACGTGCCGACGCCCCCCAAGGCAATCGGCAAGCCGGGCATGGTCACCTCGCCCGGCAAGCGCAACGGCGCGCCGGCGCGCTTCAACGTGGCGGTCAGTTTCAGCGGCCCGATCCGGTCCAGCAGCGCGACCGCCGGCAGATTCAGCGAAAGCTGCAGCGCCTCCCGCGCCGAAAGCTCGCCGCGATAGAAATGATCGAAATTCTCCGGCGCGTAATCGCCGAAGCGCATGGGTTCATCGATGACGATGGTTTCCGGATGAACGATAAGCTCGTCGAACGCCATGCCATAGATGAATGGCTTCAGCGTCGATCCCGGCGAACGGATCGCCCGCACCATGTCGTTCTGGCCATAGCGGCCGGCATCCCAGAAATCCCCGGAACCGACATAGGCTCGGACGGTCCGCGTGCCGTTTTCAACAACCAGCACTGCCACGGTGGCCCCGGGTTCGAGCTGATCCTGCACCCGCTGCGCCAGCGCTTCGATTTGCGCCTGTAACGTGCCATCAATATTGGTCTCGATCACCTGCCCGTCGCCCGAATCCCGCATGCAGCCGTTCCGCCAGATGAGCAGCCCGGCGGATCGCCGGCCGGCGCAGCGACGGCACGGGCTCCTCCGCCGCTTCGGCCGCGGCCTGCGATGTCAGCACGCCCAGCTCGGACATGCGCTGGAGAATATTGTCGCGCTGAGTTCGCGCCGCCGCGCCGTTGCGGTCCGGCCGCAACCGCTCCGGCGATTGCGGCAGGCTGACCAGCAGCGCCGCCTCGGCATCCGACAAATGCGAGGGTTCCCTGCCGAAGTAGAACAGCGACGCCGCGCGCACGCCCTCGAGATTGCCGCCATAGGGCGCCAGCGTGAGATACATGTCGAGAATTTCAGGCTTGCCGTAATGCAACTCGAGCTGCAGCGCCCGGGCCATCTCGATCAGCTTGCGCCGAGTGTCCGCTCCCGCGGCTCCAGCAATCGCACGGTCTGCATCGTCAGTGTCGAGGCACCCGAGACAATCCGGCCACGCTCGACCAATTGCGCCATCGCGCGGCCGAGCGCCAGGGGATCGACGCCCCAATGGCTGTAAAACCGCTTGTCCTCATAGGCGACGAGCATCCGGAGATAGCGGGGATCGACCTTATCGATTCTGACCGGCAACCGCCAGGCGCCATCCGCCGCCGTGAACGCCTGCAGCAGAATGCCGTCGCGATCGAGCACCAGCGTCGACTGGCGATACAGCCGCTGCAGATTTGGCGGGAACAGCCAGTCCAGCGCAACAATGGCGACGGCGGCCACGACAATCGCCGCCGCCGTCCCGCCGATCCAGCGCTGCCATCGCTTGACCATGGCCGCTTGCCTCTTTAGCACCTACTGCGCCGCGGTCACTGTCACCCGCCCCATCACCGTGCGGGCGCGGTATTGCGGCTGGTACATGTCCTCGACCTCCGCCGCCGGCAGGCTATAGACGCCCGGCGTCACCGCCCGCACCAGATAGGCAACGCGGAAATCGCGCCGGCCATAACCGAGATCGAGAGCCGCCACGAAGCGGTCATCGAGGAACTCGGTATAGGCCGTGGGCGTCTGCTCCGGCAGCCAGCTCAATTGCGAGACGGATTGCGCGTCGGCGAGCCGAGCATTCTCCACCTCGAATCCGGCCGGCAACAGATCGACGATCAGCGCCTGATGCTCGACGTAGGTTGACGTGCTGCCCTCGAGCACCACCACGAACATGTCGGTCTGCTTCACCTGGTCGATCTTCACTTCCGTGCCGGAAAGACTGTAGTAGCGGCGGTTGAGAGTAAATCCCTCCGCCATCGGCGGCTGCGGCTTCTCCGGTGCACCGATGATCGTCGTCACCGCCCAGAGCGAGCCGTCGCCGGCATTGGCGACTGTCAATCCGGCCGCGAGATCCGCTGCATCGGGCTTGAGGTTCAGGGGTGTGTCCCGGGGCGCCTGGGGAACTCCGTTCAGCGACACGGTGATGGAACTCGCCCGCTCCTCCGCCACGCTCTTGGCGGCCATGATCAGCCAGCCCTGCTCCTGCGTGCTCAGATAGGTCTGGGAAAATTGCAGGCCGGCCAGCCGCTCCACCAGCGGCAGCGGATCCTCGCCGCCGACACCGCTCTCCAGCATCAGCGTCACGACCGCAGCCAGATCGCGCAGCGAACTGCCGTAGTCGCGCACGCTGCGCCGTTCGCGATCGAGGCGCACCAGAGCGGCCTTGAACGCGTTCTCCGCCCGTCCCTTGTCGCCGAGCCTGGCCAGCGCCGCGCCAAGCTGCGCGGCTGCCAGAGCAGACGGCATGGTCCGACCATAGTTGTCGAGCAGATAGCGGGCGCCCGATAGATCGCCACGGCCGGCCCGCGCCAACACATAGTGCGCATAGGCGCGCGAGCTGATCGCATAGGAATCCTCCTGGCGATAGCTGCGGGCATAGTCGTCGAGCCATTTCAGCCCCTGATCCAGCGCGACATCCGGCACATAATGGCCCTTCTCCTTGGCGCGCAGCAGGAACTCCATGGCGAATCCGGACAGCCATGCCTCGGCCTCCGCGCCCGACCACCAGAGGCCGAAGCCGCCGTCATAGCGCTGCCGCTCGATCACGCTGAACACCGCGTTCTCGATGCGGTTGTCGAGCGACTTGCGCCGACTCCGCCGCCGCTGTCCTTGACCCGCCAGAGTTCGGCCACTTCGCTGACATAGAGCAGAGGCATAGCCCGGCTCGTCGTCTGTTCGAGGCAGCCATAGGGATAGCGATCGAGACTGCGCAGCAATCCCGGAACATCCAGGTTCGGCGTCGCTGCCACGCTGGCATAGATCTCGCCGCTGCCGGGCACGAAGCGCGCCAGCGCGTCGGCGTTCAGCGTGAGCGACTTGCCGGCCTCGAGACGTTGCGTCGTGCGCTCGAGGATCGGCAGTTGCGGCGCGCGAACGCCCAGCTTCACCGTGCGATCGATGCGGAAGCCTCCGGGCCCATTGATCGCCATGGTGATCTGGCCGAGTCCGGTGCCCAGCGCCTTCACATTGACACGGAAATTGGCCGAGCTGCCGACCTGCAGATCCTGCGACAGGCTGCCGGCGCCGGTCAGCTGCAGCGGCCCGTCCGAGGCCAGCGTCACCTCGTAAAGTCCAGGGGCGCCGCTGACATTCTGCATGGAGATGCCGATCTCGCTCTGGTCGCCCGACGCCAGGAACCGCGGCGTCGAAGTCAGCACTACGACGGGATCCCGACGATCAGCGGCCCTTCGCCGGCGCCGACCTTCGCCGCATCATAGGCCACCGCCATCAGCCGCAGCCTGCCGTTGAAGTCCGGCAGTGTTCAGCGGCACGCGGGCGGTGCCGTCGGCATTGAGCTTCACGATGCCCGAGAACAGCGCCACCATCTGGATCGACGTCGGCGGCGCGCCTCGCTTGGCCAGCGACATCGCGTCGCCGCCGGAGCGGATCGTCCCGCGCTTGCCGCTGCGGCCGTCGATCAGGCTGCCATAGATGTCGCGCAGCTCCAGTCCAAGCTGCCGCTTGCCGAAGAGATAGCTCACGGGATCAGGCGTGATGAAATCCGTGAGTTGGAGAATGCCCTCGTCCACCGCCGCAACGGTGATGTAGGCCTCGGTATTGCTGGCGCCGGTCACGGTCACCGGCACTTCGATGGTTTGGCGTGGTGACACATTGTCGGGCAGTTGCAGCGCCACCTGCAGCGTGCGGTTGCTGGTGTCGACACCCAACCACGCCACGCCGATAGCGCGGCCCGGGCCCGGCTGGCCCTGCCCGCCATCGGGCCGATAGGCCGTGGCCAGGACATAGGCGCCGGCACCCCAGGCCGGATCGATGGGGACGTCGATCTGCGTGCCCTCGGCCGGCACATCGATCTGCCGCGTCTCCAGCACGCGGTCGGTGGCAATCAGCACCGTCATCTTGCCGGCGAAGGGCGGCTTCACCGCCACATGCGCGACGTCGCCAGCGCTGTACAGTTCCTTGTCTGTCGAGACCTGCAGCTTGTCCGGCGTCGAGCTCGTGCCCGGCGCTGCGTACCAGCCGGCATAGAAGCGAAGGCTGCTGGCCGCGCCCGACGCGGGATCGAAGACTTCGACCCGGTAGCTGCCCCAATCCACATGGCCGCCGACCTTGACCGGCTTGTCCGCCGCCGTGGCGAAATCGCCGTTCTGGATGCGGCCGTCGCGGATGCTGACGTTATAATCCCAATAGCCGTTGCTGTAGTACCACTGATAGTCCCAGTCCTCCTGGATCAGCCGATACTTCAAACTCGGCAGCGCCTGCATTTCGCCATTTCCGTTGACGGCGATGACCTCGAACTCCGGTGAGGAATCCTGCGCCACCTCGCCGCCACTGAATAGCGGCTTAATCCCCAGCCAGACATCTCGATTGCGGATCGGCAGGTCGATTGACTCGATCACCGGCCGGCCACCGAACTCGTAGACCTCGACGTTCAGCGTGCCCTTCAGTGGCTGCGGCGTATCCGGCAGTTGCGTCGCCGTGACCGCGAGATCCACCCGTCCCGTCGCATCGGTGAAGCTGTCCTCCAGCGGCTGCTGCGACGAGGGAACGGATTCATCCGCCAGCGTGAAGGTGTAGTCCCGGAGGTTCGCAAAGGGCGCATAGTCCACGCCGATGGAGAACGTACCCTTCACCTGCAGCTCGGAAGCCGGCGCACCATAGAGATATTGCGCATCCACCGTCACCAGCGCCGTCGCATCGGGTTTCAGCGTTGCCTGATCCGATTTCAATTTCAGCTCGATCCGCGCCGGCACCACCTCTTCCACCTGGAAGCTGGCGGAGCCGACCGGCGGCCCCTTGGGGTCGACATAAAGATATGCGGCCCAGGTGCCCGTGCGCGCCGACGGCGAGATCGGCAGATCGATCTGATAACCGCCTAGTTTGCCGCCGGTCAGCGGCCGCTTCTCGGCCACGACGCCATCGGGGCGGATGAGTTCAAAGGTTACCGGCAAGCTGGCTTCCGCATAGCCCGAATTGTTGCGGACCAGCGCCATCAGATGGACCGTCTCGCCTGGGCGGTAGACGCCGCGATCGGTGTACATGAAGGCGTCCGTCGCGCCCGGCGGCAGGCGGCCGCCGACGCCGCGATCAGAAAGATCGAAAGCCGCCCGTGTCATGTCGATGAAGACGAAATCGCCCGCGGCCGTGCGGGCCATGAGCGCCGTCGCGGTCTTTCCGCCATCGCCGCGCAGCAAGCCCGGGCGCGAAGGTCGCGGCGCCGGTCAGATCGGTCGTCGCCTCGCCCAAGGCCTCGTTGTTCCGCGCGAATAGTTGCAATGTGACGCTAGGTACCGGTTCGCCGGTCGTCAGCGAGCGCACGAAGACGTGCAGGCCATCGGTGCCGGAGGCCGTCGTCAGCCCGAGATCGCTGATCACGAACCACTGGGTGGCCCGGTAGTTCCAGGTGTTCACCTCGTCATCAGGCGTCTCGACGATCAGCGCATAGATTCCCGATTTCGTTTCCGGCAGCACTTCGCTGATCGGAATGGAGGTCGTGCTGCGTTGATTGCGCATACCGTCGATCGCGAGCTGGCCCGACCACAGCTCTTCGCCCATCTCATCGCGCAGTTGCGATGTCTCATAGCCGTCGATGCCGCGGAACAGGCGGCCCTGATAGATCTGCTGCACCAGATTACGGTCGGTGATCCGCAGCAGCCGCAGCTTCACTTCGTTGACATTGACCGTGACGAGCGGAATGCCGTTCTGATCCACCTTCGGCAGGATGTAGTTGTAGCCGGAGAAGCCGACCGACGGCGCCCGGTCGCCGATGGCGACGGAGAATTCCTCGGAAACTTCCAGCTTCTCGTCATAGATACTGGGCAGGCCCTTCAGCACTGTCACCTTGTAGTTGGCGCCATAGCCCAGCCCGCTGGCGCAGAGCGTATCGTCGCTCACATGAAAGGCCGCATCGGTCGCCGGCTCGATCTTGACGTAGTCCTCGTAATGCACAGCGTCCGTTTGTTTCAGCGGGCTGCGGAAGCGCAGGCAGAGCTCCGCCGTATCGCCCTCGGCCCGAGTCTGCTTGGACAGCACGCGGAACGCCATCGCCTCCTGCAGCGCCTGCATGCGCTGCCACGCCGCGTCGTCATAGGCGTAGTTCAGGGCGGTCTGATAGGCCTCGATCGCCTCGCGGGCGCGATTGGCTGTGTCCAGCAACTGGGCGATGGCGATCAGCGCTGCGCCCTTGTCCGCCGGTTGATCCGCCGCCAGCCGCGCATTGTACGCCGCCGCCAGCGCATCGCCCGGACGGCCGCCGCTTTTCAGCGCCGTGCTCAGCGACATCCAGAGTTGATAGTTGTCGCCGCCCAGGGCGACCGCGCGCTCATAGGCCGCAATCGCATCCTGTACCCTGCCCTTATCAAGAGCGCTGTCGCCTGCAAGTTGGCTCGATCGGCTGGCCAGAAGATCGGTGTCGAGCGCGAAATGCGCCGTCACCTCGTCGACATAACGCCTCGCTTCCGGCGCCAGATCCGGCAAATCGTCGGCGCGCGCGGGGAAAGCTGCAATCAAAAGGCCAAAAAGAATGCATAGACGGAAAAGCACAGGGAACCTCCGGCAATCGGCAATCGTGAGGACTGTGGTCATACCATAGTTATTGGAATTTGCACGCCATCAGACGACCCGACGGCGCGGTAACCTGACAGAAATTTCATCATTCCCAGGGCGTCACACCTATTGCCCGATACACCCGCAGCAGGCAAAGGGACTATGTCTTGTCATTATGGCGAAAATTAATCAGATTCGCGACCGATCATGAATTCCATCGCAGCGACCCCCATATTGCGAACCCGCAGCGTCCCGCAAGCCCGCGACACGCCCATCCTTGTGCGGCTTGAGCCGCGCCCTGGGGTTGCGCCTGTCGCCAAACCGCCGGTGCGGCTCTTTCTCGGCAGCGAAGACGCGCAGCATCGGGCCGAGCGGATATTTCTCTATGCCCTCGAGCAGGTGCGCGATCCCAAGCCGCGCCTATGAAATCTTCGTGATGCGCAACATGACCGGCTACACGCCGCGGGGCTGGCGCACCGGATTTACGAACTATCGCTTCGCCATCCCCGATTATGCCGGGCGCAGCGGCAAGGCGATCTACAACGATGTCGATCAGATTTATCTTGCCGACCCCAGCGGGATGTTCGATCTCGATCTGGGCAATCACGGCTTTCTCGCCGTTTCCGCATCCGATACGTCGGTCATGGTGATGGATTGCGCGCGCATGGCGCCGGTGTGGAATTTGCCGGCGGCGACATCGCAATCGAAGGAACGATTGCATGCCGATGCCGCTTCGTTCTGGGGACCGCTGGACGCCGCCTGGAATTCCCGGGATGCGGAGTATGAGGAAGGCCGGTCGAAGCTGCTGCATTTCACCGCCATGCATACCCAGCCCTGGCAGCCTTTCCCGGAGGACTACGCCTATCGCCAGAATCCGCTGGCCGATCTCTGGTTCGATTTCGAACGGCGGGCCGATGCCGCCGGCTATCATGTGTTCACGGCCGCGAACCCCAGCGGCGATTACGCGCCGGCGCTTGCCGCGAACGCCCACGGCGAGGCCAAGGCGCCGCTGTCCGACGGTCTCCTAAAATTCATCCAGGCCGATGGCGTGCGCGGCGCGATGATGGTGACGGCCGGGCCGCCGCCGCCTTCGCCTGAAACACCGGCCACAATCGCCATCGATCTTTCAGCCAGCGCCGGGGTCTGGCCCGTCGGCAAGGCGGAAAGCGTAATCACCGTGGATCTGCTGGAGCGGCTGCCATCGGATGACATTCCCTGGACGATCGATAAACTGTTCGAGTCCGCCCAGAAAGCCGTCGCGGCGCGCATCGATTGCCGCGAGACGTCGAAAGCGAACATGATGCACGCGCCACGATCCGCAATCCGGAATGGTGGCACGATCAATTCCGCACGGCTGCCGCGCGCCATCCCGGTGTCGCCTGGTACATTGAAGCAAGGACCGACGAAGACAGCACCGCCGTCATTCTGAATGACGGCCCGCGCCAGTTTCGCGCAAAGCCGCCGGCGGTATGGGTCCTCCTCGGCCATCGCGCCGGCGACCGCGCCCAGCTCCTGGCGCTGGCCACCGCGCTCGGCTGGCCGTTCGAAGCCAAGGAAATGGTCTATACCGGTCGCCATTATCTGCCGAACCTGATGCAGAAGGAGTCCACGCTCACGCTCGACCCGCCCAGCGCCGCCCAGCTTCTCGCGCCCTGGCCCGACATCGTGCTGGATTGCGGCAAGCGCAGCGTGCCGGTGGCGCGCTGGATCAAGAAACAATCGGGCGGCCGAACGCGACTGGTGCATCTGGGCCGTCCCTGGGGTGCATTCGACTGGTTCGACCTCATCGTCACCACGCCGCAATACCGCGTGCCGCCCCGCGCAAATGTCCAGGTCAACGCTGTGCCCATGAATCGCCCGTCGCAATCGGCCCTCGATGAAGGGGCGGCACAATGGCGCCAGCGGTTCAGCCATCTGCCGCGGCCCTGGATCGGCCTCATCGCCGGCGGCCGGGCGGCGCCCTATGTGTTCGATGTGGATGCAGCACGCCGGCTCGGCAGCCTGGCCAGCGAAGTGGCGCAGAAGGCCGGCGGCTCGCTGTTGGTGACCACCAGCCCGCGGACCGGAGCTGCGGAAGCCGAGGCCTTGCGCGCCGCGATCTCGGCCCCGGCCTTCATCCATGTCTGGACCGCGGATGCCGGGGAAAACCCCTATCACGCGATCCTGGCGCTGGCCGACGAACTGATCGTGACCGGCGAAAGCGCCTCCATGCTGGCGGAGGCCTGCAGCACCGGCAAGCCGGTGGGCATCTTCGACATGCCGCGCCGGCCCGGCGCGCTGACCAGCGCGATCGATGTGGTCGAACGCCTGGCCGGCGGTCATGGCGGCCGAGCCAGCTACCGCGGCACGCCGCAGCAGCAGGACCGGTTCGCCCGCTTCTACGACCGGCTGATCGAGCGCGGCTGGTTCATGCCGCTGCGGGATTTCCGGGCCTATCAGGACTCCCTGATCCGCCGCGGCTGGGCCTATCGCCTGGGCGAGGAACGTCACCCCTGCGCGCGTCAGCCCGAGCGGGACGTGGAAAACACCGTGGCCCGCATCCGGCGCCTGCTGCTGATCGACGGCCGGCGCCAGTAGATACCGGGCCTCAGGGTTGACCCTGCCAGCCCGGCTTGGTACCGGTCCGCCGCACCATCAAAAGGATATCCCCCGGTATGGCGACCTTGCCCCAGCCAGCCCTCGACGGCGCCTCCATCCTCATTACCGGCGGCACCGGCTCGTTCGGCAAAGCCTTCACCCGCCATGTGCTCGCGAACTTCAAGCCGCGCCGCCTGATCATCTTCTCGCGCGACGAGATGAAACAGTGGGAGATGAGCAGCGACCTCAGCATGGAGGCCCATCCCTGCCTGCGCTACTTCATCGGCGATGTCCGCGATGGCACGCGCCTCGACATGGCCATGCGCGGCGTCGACTATGTCATCCATGCCGCGGCGCTGAAGCAGGTGCCGACCGCCGAGTACAATCCCTTCGAATGCATCAACACCAATGTCATCGGCGCGGAGAATGTGGTGCAGGCAGCGATCCGCAACAACGTCAAGCGCGTCATCGCGCTGTCCACGGACAAGGCCGCCAACCCGATCAACCTCTACGGCGCCAGCAAGCTCGCCTCCGACAAGATCTTCGTCGCCGGCAATAATCTCAGCGGCACGGCCGAGACGCTGTTCGCGGTCGTGCGCTACGGCAATGTGGTGGGTTCCCGCGGCAGCATCGTGCCGCTGTTCCGCGACCTCATCGCCAAGGGCGCCGACAGCCTGCCGATCACCGACGTGCGCATGACCCGCTTCTGGATCACCCTCAACCAGGGTGTGCGCTTCGTGCTCTCCTGCCTGGCCATGACCCGCGGCGGCGAGATCTTCGTGCCGAAGATTCCCAGCATGAAGATCGTCGACCTCGCCAAGGCCATGGCGCCCAAGCTGCCCCATCGCGAGATCGGCATCCGCCCTGGCGAAAAACTGCATGAGGTCATGGTCACCGAGGACGACACCCGCAACACGGTGGAGATCGACGACCGCTACATCATCGAGCCGGCATTCCATTGGTGGCGGCGTACTTCCTTCGCAAAGGAGGGCGCCAAGCAATTGCCCGACGGGTTCCGTTACGCCAGCGACACCAACACACAGTGGCTGGATGTGGACGGTCTCAACAAGATGATGCGGGAGCCCGCATTGTGACCCTGCCGCCTGGCGCCTTTCTTCCCTATGGCCGCCACGACATCGACGAAGACGACATCGCCGCGGTCGCCGAGGTATTGCGCGGCGACTGGCTGACCACCGGACCCAAGGTCGCCGAGTTCGAGAGCGCCCTCGCCGCCGTCACCGGCGCCAAGCACGCCGTCGTCTGCAACAGTGCCACTGCCGGCTTGCATCTTGGCGATGATGTCCCTGGGCATCGGCCCCGGCGATTTCGTCGTCGTGCCGTCAATCACCTTCCTCGCCACCGCGAACTGCGCCCGCTATGTCGGCGCCGAAGTGCTGTTCGCCGATGTCGATCCCGAGACCGGCTTGATGACGGCGGAAACGCTGGAAGCTGCCTTGGCGCGCAGCGACGATGGCAACGTCCGCGCCGCCCTTCCCGTGCATCTCACCGGCCGGACCGTGGACATGGCCGCGCTTTCGGAAATCGCCGAGCGCGACGGCTTTGCTCTGGTGGAAGACGCCGCCCACGCCATCGGCAGCCAGTACAAGGTGAACGGCAAGCTGGAGCCGGTCGGCAATTGCCGCTTCAGCAAAATGGCGGTGTTTTCCTTCCACCCCGTGAAGACGATTGCCATGGGCGAAGGCGGCGCCATCGCGACCAACGACGACAGCTTGCAGGCCTCGCTGGCCAGCTTCCGCACCCACGGCATGACCCGCGAAATCGGCCATCTGGCTAATCCGGAGATGGCCCTGGATGCGCGCGGCCATTTGAACCCCTGGTACTACGAGATGTCGCAACCCGGATACAATTACCGGGCCACCGACATGCAGTGCGCGCTCGGCCTCAGCCAGCTGCGCAAGCTCGACCGCTATGCAAAGCGTCGTCGGCAATTGGTCGATCGCTACCGTCAGCAATTGCAACCGCTGCGGCCCCTGGTTTCCGGACCGACAGCGCCCTCGGATTGCGAACCGGCTTGGCACCTCTGCGCCATCCGGATCAACTTCCGGGAGGCGAAAATCGACCGGGCGGCGCTGATGACCAAGCTGCGCGCCGATGGTATCGGAACTCAGGTGCACTATATTCCGGTACACCAACAGCCCTACTACCGTCAGCGCTATGGCAATCTGAACCTGCCGGGTGCCGATGCGTACTATGAGAGCTGTCTCAGCCTGCCTCTTTTTCCGGCAATGACCGACGATGATGTGGATCGCGTCGTGGACGCACTCGCGCGCGCGCTCCAGCACTGATCGCTGTTAGTACTTCCTTCACCATCCGCCGCGATATCCACAGATTTCAGAGACATCGCGGGGGCATTGTGTATTTCGTCACAGCGCAGGTGGCACTCGCACGCCTTACTCGCGCCCATGAGTTGGGCATACGAGTGCAGTAGCGTCACGGATGCAATGCCAGCCGGGCGGATCGCCCAGCGCATTCCGCTCGACGAATCTCAGGGATCAACGGCTGTTCCGTTTTCTGGATTATTGGCGGTCCAAATCGGCGCAGGGCCGCCTGCCTCTGCGCCGTGATATCGATCCTTCGGAATTCCGCTGGGCCCTCGGCCTGGTCTGCCTGCTGGATGTGGAGCAGCGGCCACTCAATTTCCGCTACCGGCTCGACGGGTCGGTGATTGCCACGCGCAACGGACACGACATGACCGGGCGCGCCATCGACGCCATCGAGCACAAGCCCTCGGCCGGCATGCTGCACGGCCAGTTCGCCACCGTCGTTGCCGAGAAAGCGCCGGCGGCGCACCGCATCTGCACTGAGCACGGCATCTTCGGCACCACCTACGAAAGGCTGGCGCTACCGCTGTCTCATGATGGCCATGACGTGTCGATGATCATGACTGTCGCCGCGAACATGGAGATCGAGCAGTCGCAGCATGTGCGCTGCTTCTTCCGCTAGAGCGGACGCCGTCACCGCACCCTGAACAGCGGCTGCAGCGGCGCGCACTTCAGGTACTGCTTCATCGCATCCTCATCGACCGCATCTTTCAGGATCGGGAAGACCTCGTCATAGACTTGGAACAGCCGGTCGATATCGGCATCGCTATGGGCATAGGTCATGTTGTGAGCGCCCAAGGTCAGGATTCCGCGCGCCAGCGTTTCCTGCTGGAACAGCGTCTTGATCGCGAACTGCGTGTGCTTCGGCGTGTCCGACAAGATCAAGAAATTCCAGGCCGGATGACCGGCGGTCTTGGCGAAATGGCCGATGCCGAATTTCCGGATGCGCTCATCGACACCAGCAAGGATGCGCTCACCGCGGCGGCGCAGCGTCGCTACCACCGGCTCCCGCTGCAGCTTATTCAGCGTCGCCTTCGCCGCCGCCAGCGACAGCGTCTCGCCGCCCATGGTGAAGGAGAAGAAGATCTCCTCCATGAGCTTCATCACGTCGCCGCGGCCCGCCACCGCCGACAGCGGATAGCCGTTGGCGATGCCCTTGCCCAGCGCCGTCAGGTCGGGAATCACGCCGAAGTATTCCTGTGCCCCGCCATTGGCGAAGCGAAAGCCGGTGATGACTTCGTCGAACACCAGCAGAGCGCCATGCTTGCGCGTCAGTTCGGCGACGCCTTCGAGAAATCCCTCCGCCGGCGCCACCGACGACATCGGCTCGAGAATGACAGCGGCAAATTCGCCCGGCCGTTCGGTCAACAGCTTCTGCAGGAAGTCCAGATTGTTGTAGTCGAAGCGATGGGTCAGCGCCCGCGTCGCCATCGGCACGCCGCGGTTGCGTGCGGTGCTGCCGATATACCAATCCTGCCAGCCATGATAGCCGCAAACAGCCACATGATCGCGGCTGGTGAAGGCGCGGGCAATGCGGATGCAACCGGCCGTCGCGTCGGAGCCGTTCTTGCCGAAGCGCACGGCATCGGCGCAAGGCACCATCTCGACGATCAGCTCGGCGACCTCGATCTCGATCTGATGGGGCAGAGAGAAGATCACGCCGTCTTCAAGCTGGCGGCGCACCGCCGCCGTCACGTCGGGATCGTTGTAGCCCAGGGTCACCGACGCCAGGCTGTTAATGAAATCGATGTACTCGTTGCCATCGGCGTCCCACAGCTTGCTGCCCTGCGCCCGCGCCGCATAGAACGGCGAGACACCATGGGGAAACTGGGTCTTACTCTTCGAGAAGGTCTGGGTGCCCAGCGGGATCGTCTTCTCGGCACGCGCCAGCAGCTCTTCGGAGTGCCGGTATCGATCGGACATAGGTGTTCTCCTTGCGGTCTGCGGGGTTTTATCCGAAGCGCCCGCAGCGGCCAATGGTATTCGGGCCAGTGATTCCCCTACTTTGCCGCCGGCCATAGGGACGGATTGATCAATCCGGGGGTGTCGCAGGCCAGCTTTTCGAGTCCGCCGGGCATCGCCTTCGGCCGGCGGGCCGCGTCGAGGATTGCCGCCAGTTCCTCGGCGCGCGTGACGCCGAAGATAACGTGATCGATATCAGGCTGTCCCAGCAGAAATCCCAGCGCCAGTTCCAGCGTGCTCAATCTTGCTTCGGCCGCAGCGGCGCGGACTCGATCCAGCATCGGAGCGTATGGCCTGAAATACGCCGGCAGCGGTCCATCGAGCCCGATCAGCAATCCCTGCAGGAATGCCGAGCGCACATGCACTTCGCAACCGGCATCTTTCAGCGCCCGAAGCGATCCATCCCGCAGCAGCCGCTGGTCCAGCAAATTCGCCGGCGCCTGCACAAGCTCTACAGACATCGACTTTTGCGCGGCTTTGATCTGCGCGCCATCATACACGGAAACGCCGATCTTCCGGCAAAACCCCGCGCTCTTCAGATCCACCAGCAGCCGCGCCAGCCTATCGCCACCGGGCTTGCCCAGATCGTCGGGTCGATGAAGCAGGAGCCCATCGACACTCTGCCGCTGCAGCCGCTTTAGCGACTGCTCGAATATCCGGCGCAAGCCGTCAATTGCCGCCGCATCGATGCTCTCGCCGTCAAGCGCCGGCAGCTTGGTCACGACGCGCGCTTCGGGATGGCGCAACACCTGCCCCAGGATCGTCTCGCTGTCGCCATAGGCGGCGGCGGTATCGAAGACGCGGATACTGGCGGCAATCGCATCGCCGACGATGCGGGACGCATCATCGGGCGAAACCCGCCCCCGCAGGTTCGTCACGCCATAGTCGAGGCCGAACTGGACCGTGCCGAGCCCCAGCTTCGCGATACCGCCAATCACCCCGCCAACCCCCTGTAATCGGCTGCTTTCCCGCATCCGCGTCACTTTGGCTGTGGGCAGCCCCAAGACTTGACCGATCCGCGCCTCTGCCGCACAACGTCAGCCGGCCGGCCGCTGCAAAGCGGTGCTGAAAATCGAATGACTTTCAAAGACATACCGGCCACGAATCATGTAGGCTACCAAACCGGAATGAACAGCGTAAGACAAGTGCCGAAGCGCCGCCGCTCCCGGGCCGCCAGTGTGCTGCAGATCTTCATCTCTGCCGCCCCCAAGCGCGCGGCGCTGGTTGTCGTCCTGCTGCTACTTGCCGGCTTCGCGGAAAGCATCGGCTACGCAACCCTGCTGCCGGTGCTTAGCGTGGCGATGGGCGACACCGTCGGGCAGCAGTCGGATCTGCAAATGGCCGTCAGCCACGCGCTCACCTGGGTCGGCATCCCGCTCGACAATCTATCGATCCTGATCGCCCTGGTGGTGGCCTGCGTCTGGGTCAAGGCAGCCATCATGCAGCTTGGCAACGTCTTCGTCGGCAACGAAATGGCGCAGGTGGCGACGGGATTGCGACTCCGGCTGATCGACACGCTGCTGAATGTGAAGTGGAGCTATTTCACGCGTCAGCCCGTCGGGCGCTTCGCCAACGCCATCAGCAACGAGGCCGCGCGCGCTGCCGAGGCCTACTACGCCGCCGCGATGTTCGTGACGACGGTCATCCAGTCGATCATCTATCTCATCCTCACGCTTGTTTTCTCCTGGCAGGTCGGCCTGCTGTCTTTGCTGATCGGCGGATCGATCACCTGGATGCTGCGGCCCCTGGTGCGCAAGTCGCGCAAAGCCGGCCGGGCGCAGACGCAACTGACCCAGAACCTCGTGGCGCGCCTGACGGACACGCTGAACGGCATCAAGCCGCTCAAGGCAATGGCCAAGCATGTGAGGATCAGCGCGCTGTTTGCCGTCGATGCGAAGGCCGTGAACGAAACGCTGCGGCGGCAGGTCGTCGCGAAGCAGGGTGTCCGCAACCTGCAGGAACCGATCCTCTGGACCCTGAGCGCGATCATCCTGCTGATCGCCTATCGGTACACGGACGTTTCCTTCTCCACACTTCTGGTCATGGGCGCGTTGCTGTTCCGCACGGTCATCACGACCAACAAGGCGCAGCAGAACTACCAAATGGCCGCCATCGCCGAGAGCGCCTATTGGGCTCTGCAGGACACCATCCACGAGGCCACCGCAGAGCGCGAAACCAATGCCGGCGCCAAGGTCCCCACCTTGAAGCGCGCTTGCGTGTTCGACCGCGTCTCTTTCAGTTATGGCGATAAAGTGATCCTGCGGGATGTTTCTTTTGAGGTCGCCGCCGGCGCCATTACCGCGGTCACCGGCGCTTCCGGCGCGGGCAAGACCACCATCGCCGATCTCATTCTCGGGCTGATGTCGCCTGCCGCCGGCACGATCCGCCTGGACGATGTTCCGCTCGCCGAGGTCGACATCATCCAATGGCGCGAGATGGTGGGCTATGTGCCCCAGGACGTGATCCTGTTCCATGACACGGTGATGGCTAACGTCACCCTCGGCGATGCGGCCTATTCCCCCGCCGATGTGGAAGCGGCGCTGAAATCCGTGGACGCCCTGGATTTCGTCGGGCAACTGCCCCAGGGCCTGCAGACCGTGGTTGGCGAGCGGGGCAGCCTGCTTTCCGGCGGCCAGCGCCAGCGTATCGCCCTCGCCCGCGCCCTGATCCACCAACCGTCGCTGGTGATCCTGGACGAAGCCACCAGCGCCCTGGATCCCGGCACCGAGGCCGCCATCTGCCAAAGCCTGAAATCCCTGTCCGCGAGCAGCGGCCTGACCATCCTGGCCATCTCCCACCAGCCGGCCTGGGTGGAGGCCGCTGATCGTGTCTACCGGCTCGACCGGCAGCAGGTGAGTTCCGGCGCTCGACGAGACTGCGCCGCGCGCCGCGGCCTCGTAGGACTGCCGTAACATTCGGCAATAAATCGTGAGCAGCCGCGGAAAGGCCTGCTCTTGAGCGCTTTTCCCCCATTTGCTATTCCGCCACTCCACAGTCTCCCCGCAAACCTGATCCGATAACTCCAACGCCCACTATCAACGACAGCCTTGCCTATCGGCCTGGCGGCTTTTCAACTCTTGCCGAGGGCCTCGACTACGCGGCGCGGGGCCAGACCGGATTCAACTTCTACTCCGCCAAGGGCGACCTGCAGGCGGTGCAGAGCTATGGCGAGCTGCGCGAGCGGGCCATCCGCCTGGCGCATAGCCTGATCGCGGCCGGCTTCAAGCGCGAGGATCGCGTCGTGCTGATCGCCGATACGACGCCCGACTTCATGGTCATGTTCTTCGGCTGCCAGTATGCGGGACTGCTCGCCGTGCCGGTGTCCCTGCCGACCACGCTCGGCGGCAAGGAGGCCTATATCGCCGGCCTGCGCCGCCAGATCGAAGGCAGCGGCGCCGTGGCGGCGATGGCGCCGGACGAATTGATCGGCTATCTGCGCGAAGCCGCCGCAGGCCTTGATCTTCGTCTCCTCGGCGGCGCCAAGGATTTCTACGATCTGCCGAAAGGCGACGCCGATCCCCGCCCCTTCGGCCCCGGCGAGCGCGGCTATCTGCAATATTCCTCGGGCAGCACCCGCGCGCCGCTGGGCGTCGATATCAGGCAGAAGGCGCTGATGGCCAATGCCGACGGCATCATCAACCATGGCCTGAAAGCGCGCGGCGGCGACCGCTGCACCTCCTGGCTGCCGCTCTATCACGATATGGGACTGGTCGGCTTCATGCTGTCGCCCATGCTGTGCCAGCTTTCCGTGGACTACATGGCGACGCGGGACTTCGCGCGCCGTTCGCTGCTCTGGCTGTCGCTGATCTCGCGCAACCGGAGCACGCTGTCCTATGCCCCGACTTTCGGCTACGACCTCTGCGCCAGGCGCGCCAGCACCGGCACAAGCTCGATCTGGATCTCAGCTCCTGGCGCGCGGCCGGCGTCGGCGGCGACATGGTGCAGCCGGCATGTGCTCAACCACTTCATCGAGGTCTTCGGCGAGTACGGATTCAAGCCGACCACCTTCGTCCCCAGCTACGGCATGGCGGAAACCGTGCTCGCGGTCAGCTTCGCGCCGCTCGACACCGGTATCCTCGTCGACGAGATCGACCGCAAGGCGATGGCGGAGAGGAACGAGGCCGTGCCGACGCCCGGCGCCGGCGAAGAAAAGGCTCGGCCGCTGGTCGCCTGCGGCGTGACGTTGCCCGGCCATGTGACGGAGATCCGCGACGACCAGGGCCGCCCCCTGCATGAGCGCCGCATCGGCCGCATCTATGTGAAAGGCCCCAGCGTCATGGCCGGCTACTTCCAGCAGAAGGAGGCCACCGATCTCGTCCTCTCCGCCTGACGGCTGGCTGGACACCGGTGACCTTGGCTACTTCCTGGCCGGCCAGATCGTCATCACCGGCCGGAGCAAGGACCTTATCCTCGCCAACGGCCGGAACATCTGGCCCCAGGATATTGAGTGGGCGGTCGAACGGCTGCCGGCGCTCCGGCGTGGCGACGTCGCCGCCTTCTCGGTCAGCGGCGTCCACGACCAGGAAGAGGTGGTCCTGCTGGTGCAATGCCGGACCAACGAAGCCGAGGCGCGCAGCCAGTTAGTGAAAGAAGTGGAAGCCGCCGTTCAGCGTTCCGCAGCAGTCACCTGCAAGGTCTACCTGATCGAACCCCGCGGTCTGCCCCAGACTTCCTCCGGCAAGCTGAGCCGGGCAAAGGCCAAGGCGAACTACCTCAGCGGCGTCTACGGACCGCCGCTAACCGGCCACGGCGTGGCGGCCTGATCGATGGCAAGCCTCGTCGCCGTCACCGGAGCAACGGGGTTCATCGGCACGCAACTGGTGCGCCGTCTGGCATCCGAGGGCCGGCAGGTCCGGATCCTCACCCGGCGAATCCCGGCGGACCGCCGCTTCCCCCTGCCCAAGGTCGAAGCCGTGATCGGCGACCTGGCCGACGCGAAAGCGCTGGACCGCCTCCTGACCGGTGCCGGCACCGTCATCCATCTGGCCGGCGCGGTGAAGGCGCGATCGGCTGAAGCCTTCCAGGAGGCCAATGTGCTGGGCACCCGAGCGATCGCCGAGGCAGCCGCCCGGCAGCGGAACTGCCGCTTCATCCATGTGTCGTCCCTGGCCGCCCGCGAGCCGCAGCTCTCGGACTACGCTCTCAGCAAATCTGATGCGGAACTTGAAGTTGGAAAGCTAAGCAGCGGGTTACGATGGATAATTGTTCGCCCGCCCGCCGTCTATGGTCCGGGCGATCGCGAGACGCTCGGCTTCTTCCGCAGCGCCGCGCGTGGCTTCTTGCCGCAACCGGGGCCATCCGACCAGAGAATTTCCTTTATTGATGTAAATGAATTATGTGACTTTATTAAAGTAATTCATGAAATCAGGGCGCGGCGACGGCCAGACTCTGGAAATCGATGATGGCGCTGCCGAAGGCTATGGCTGGCCCGAAATAGGCGCTGCAATGGCCGCCGCGGCCGGAAAACAGCTCAGGACGATCCCGCTTGCCGGCCTTCGCCGTCCATGCCTCAGCGGCCGTCAATGCTGCGTCGCATCGAATTTTGGGCGCCAGCACGGTCTTCACGCCAGGAAAGGCCCGCGAGTTGCGTCACCCCGACTGGGTCGCCCGCCCGTTGGGCGACGAAATGCTATCCGGATGGAAACCGTCCTGCCTCCTGCCGGAAGGCTTTGCAAAGACAATGCGTTGGTACCGCGAGGCGGGCTGGCTGTAACAACCGGTAACAAATTGTCATTTCCAGTCGGCAACGGTTTTGGCCAAAAAGCACTTAACTTTAAGGCTTAGAAAGCAAGATCGGCGGCCTCGAGTTGTTCGCAGTTGCGAAACGGCCGCCGGGATCGGTGAGAGTAATGGCGGCCGACGACGTGCTGGGCACGATCACTAAAGTGCTTGAGCCGTTTCGCAAAGGGGGCAAGCCGATCGATGCGGATACCGACATCGCCGAAGACCTGAGTGTCAATTCACAGGCGATGATGGATCTGATGATGGAGTTAGAGGAGCGGTTCGACGTTTCGATCCCGCTCAACCTTCTGCCGGAGGTCAGGACGGTCGGTGACCTGGTTAACACCGTCCGTCAATTGAAAGGGAGTGCGTAGGGATGGCTCTGTTCGACAAGTTCAAGTCGCTGATCGATTCGCATACGGCCGTCAAGGCCGTGGGCGCGGATCCGTTCAGCGTCAAAATGGAACGTGTCCTGTCGCCGACGGAGGCGATCATCGAAGGCCGCAATACCATCCTCGTGGGCACCAACAACTATCTCGGCCTGACCTTTGACGACGCCTCGGTCGGCGCCGCCGTCGACGCGTTGCGCCGCTACGGCACGGGCACCACCGGTTCGCGGATCGCCAATGGCAGCTACCAGGGCCATAAGGGCCTGGAGCGGGAGTTGGCGCGGTTCTACGGCCGGGACCACTGCATGGTCTTCACCACGGGCTATCAGGCCAATCTGGGCATCATCTCTACCCTGGCCGGCCCCAAGGATTACCTGATCATCGACGCCGACTCCCATGCCAGCATCTACGATGCCTGCCGCATGACCGCGGCGACCGTGATCCGCTTCAAGCACAATGACGCGGCCGATCTGGACAAGCGCCTGGCGCGCCTCGCCAATAAAGAGGGCGAGAAGATCATCGTCGTCGAGGGCATCTACAGCATGCTCGGCGACCAGGCCCCCCTGGCCGACATCGTCGCCGTGAAGAAGAAGCACGGCGCCTACATCATCCTCGACGAGGCCCACTCCATGGGCGTGCTCGGCGAGCATGGCCGCGGCCTCGCGGAAGTGGTCGGCGTGGAAGACGAGATCGATTTCGTCGTCGGCACCTTCAGCAAGAGCCTGGGCGCTATCGGCGGCTACTGCGTCTCCGACCATCCGGAATTCAACATCCTGCGCGTGGCCTGCCGCCCCTACATGTTCACGGCCTCGCTGCCGCCCTCCATCGTCGCCTCGGTGACGGCGTCGCTGAAGGAGATGGAAGCCCATCCCGAGCTGCGCACGCGCCTTTGGGCCAACGTCAACACGCTCTATGACGGGCTGAAGCGCCGCGGCTTCGTGCTCGGCCCGCAGAAAGGCCCGGTGGTCGCCGTGCATCTGCCGAGCCCGGAGATCGCCGTGCATCTGTGGCACGCCCTGTTGCAGGCTGGCGTCTATGTGAACCTGGCACTGCCGCCGGCGACGCCGAACGGCACCGCCCTGCTCCGCTGCAGCGTCTGCGCCGCCCACACCAAGGCGCAGCTCGACAGCGTGGTGGCGAAGCTGACCGACGTGGCCCTGAAGGCCGGTCTGCTGGACGTGCCGGAGAAGATGGCCGCGGTCGGCTGATCGCGGCTTTCGCCCCTACCTGAACTAGCGGAACGCGCCGCGGCGATAGAGCCGCCAGGCGAGGCCCGGCGCTGCCAATAGCGGATGGCGCCGCTGCCAATCCGTGACCGTGGCGCTGACGCCGCTATGGCGCTCGATCTTCCAGAGGATGTAGTCGAGGCCGCCGTCGAAGGTGAACACCGCCTTGGTCAGCCGCGCGACCGAAATCAGCTTGCCGTACCAGCGCCGCAGCGCCCAGACCGCATCCGCCTTGGTCCGGCTTCCGCCGCCGTTCTGCAGCGACAGCAGGCCATTCTCGAGCCGTGTAACCGCTAACCCTGCCGCCGCCAGCGCCGGCTCCGCCAGCGCGTCATAGCGCGCCGCATCGGCCACATAGACATGCTCGCCCCGGCCCGCCTTCTCCGCCCGCAGCTCCGCCGCATAGGTATGGCGGAAGGCTTCCTTCCAGAGGTCGCCGGGAGCGAAAGGCGCCGTCATCAGGCCCGCGGCGGCTCCCGCCATCGCCGACACCGACTGCATCAACGCCTCGATGACGGCCTCCCGCGACCGCGTGTCCCGCGCATAGACCAGCCGCGTCGGCTGGGCAAAGCGCGCCCAGAAATAGGAATGGAATGTGCGCGGCGACACCAGGTCGTGAAACTGCGCCAGGGTGACGACAGCGTATTTCGCCCGCAGCGTCTTGCGATGGCCTGACGCCACCGCGATCTGGAAAACATTCGGCGGCAGCAGACCATTGGCCAGCGCCGGCCAGCGCCGGCCGTAGAACCGCCGGTAATCGTCCACGAGCACGAAGAAGTCGAACACCATCGCTTCCGGGTTGATCTCCCGTTGGCGCAGGCAGGAACCGTAGAAGATCACCGCCGCCACCCCATCATCGTGCTGGGCGCGGATGGCATCGGCGAGCTTCGCGGCCGCAGCCGGAAAGGCCCCGGCGATCTCCGACTCGATCTGCTGGCGCAACAGGTCCGGCATCGGCTCAGACCTGCCAGAAGGTGACGCGCCGGTCAGCGCGAAGCGTCACCGGCTGGCCGGCCTGCGGATTGAAGACCTCGCCGTCGAACACGATGGGGCAATCCAGAATCAACTCAAGTGCCGTCGCCCGGCCGCTGCTGTAGCCCGCCTCGGCCATCCATTTCCTCGGCCGGCCGCTCAGGATCGGCCACATGGCCAAGGCCAGCCGCCGCGCCGGATAGGGCACCGCCGTGTAACGCAGCGCTTGCGGCCCGCTGCCCCAGAAGGGCCGGAGATGCATCATGAAGCGGTCCAGGGTCGTCGCCATCCACAGAAGATAGTCGCGCTTTTCGCCGCGGCTACCGTCGATATCGACGCGGATGGCATCGCCCTGGAGCAACTCTTCCTTGCCGCCATGCCCGATCATCAGCCGCAGCAGCGCAGCGGCGATGCCCATGCCGGTCGCCAGATTGCGCACCGCCCCCGTCGAATGCACGCGCCGCCGCACCAGCATCACCGCGCGATGGAACCCGGCAGTGGCCAGGAACATGCCATGCACCGGCGGAGCTGCCGGATCGAGATGCATCGACAGTACCGCACGTTCGACAGGCTTGCCGCGGACCAGCGCGTCAGGTTCCAACAGCCGCGCCAGCGCCTCGGCCGGGTGATCCTTCATGCCGACATCGGCGGCGATCAGGTTGGTCATGCCAGCGGCCAGCACGGCGACGCGGGGCGGCGTGGCAAAGGCGTTGCCGTTCAGCAGCGCCGTCAGCACCGCCTGTACCGTACCATCGCCGCCGCTGATCGCGACAAGTTCCACACCGTCGGCGGCAAGGCGTTGCAGGATGTGCGGCACGGACTCGATTTCATCGATCTCGCCATGGGGCACGCCATGGCGCTCGATCAGCTCGCGCATGCGCGTCATCTCACTGCGGTTGCGCTGGCTGCGGGGATTGCTGATAACGCCGATCCGCATCGTCAGGCCGTCTTGGCCCGTTCCATCAGCCAGGACTGGACCGGTTCGCCCCGAGCCTTGAGGCGCATCGCCTGACCGATACGGGCGAAGTGAAACGCCAGCGACAGCAGGGTCCAAACCGCCACGGCAAGGAAGCCGAGGTCGACCCGCCCCGCAATCACCGCCACCGTCATGATCGCCAGGTTCGGATTACGCCGCGCCGTGAACAGGCGGAACGCGGAATCCAGCGGCTGCCAGGCATGGATCTCCACCTTGAAGCGCCAGAGGAAGAAACCCTCCTGCAGCCGCCCGAGCACATAGCCTATGACCACGATCCACAACGCGATCACCTGCCACGTCGATCCATGGCCCAACTGCACGATCCCCAGATACCAGCCGAAATACCAGAACGGCGGATGGATCAGATCGATGCCATGGTCGAAAACGTTGCCCCATTTCGAGGAGGTCAGCGTCACCCGCGCCAGCTTGCCATCCACCGTATCGAGGAACGTCATGAGCCAGGCCGCGATCACGCCCAGCTCGAACGCGCCGATGGTGAAGAGCCAGAGCGCCAGCAGCACCAGCACGAAGCTGGCCGCCGTCACCATGTTTGGCGAGATCCGTGCGGCCGCGCACCAGCGCGTTACCCACACTGCCGGCAGCGGCCAGAGCCATTTGGTGACGAAATCGGTGACGCCCTTGTAGGCGCCCTTGAACATGCGCCATTCGATCAGGCGCAGCGGCATCTCGCCCAGCAGCAGCGCATAGGGCACCGCGCGCTTGCGCAGCGCGTGATTGTAGCTGCTGCCAAGCCCCAACGGGTTCACGGCGCGCAAACCCGGCGGCAGCCCGGCGGGCAGTTCCGCGGCGCCGATCAGCCGCGCGCCCTCTGCCGCCCGCGCGGCCGGCAGATGCACCGCGACCGGCCGCTTCATCGCGCCCCGCTCCACATAGAGCAAGGTGTCCGGCGATTGGGCCAGCGCCTTGGTCAGCACTTCCTCCAGGATCAGATCGGCGCGCACCAGCACCGCCGTTCCCTCCACTGGCGCCGAATCGGATTCGCGGCGCACATCGCCGATTCCGGCGCGGCCGAAGGCACGACGCCAGCGTGCCGGCTGATCGAGGCTGAATGCCGCCTGATCGGTATCGCCGACGATGATCGCCGACGATGCCTTGTTCTCCGTTCCCTGTGGTTCCGAACCCATGGCGACGGCCGGTTTCTCCAGTGAATATCGCTCAAAGGGCGCTGCCGCGCCCCGGGATCTGCCTTATGCCAGAATTGAGGCCGCAACTCTAACCCTAGAGCGAATCAAAGTTTTCTTGACCCCGGCGTCGGCAGGCCACATGAACGGCGGCATATATAGCGAGGCTGCCCGGGGAGCGAAATGTTCACATTGGCGCATCTGTCGGATCCCCATATCGGACCGCTGCCGGACACCCGCATCGGCGAGCTGCTCAACAAGCGCATCCTCGGCTTCCTGTCCTGGACCCTGCGCCGACAGAACCTCTATGTGACGCCCGTGCTCGAGGCCTTGGCCAAGGACATGACCGCCGCCGCGCCTGACCACATCGCGGTGACCGGCGATATCGTCAACATCTCTCTCCCAGGCGAATTCGACCACGCGACGAACTGGATCGGCAGCCTCGGCCCGCCGGACAAGGTCACGGTGATTCCCGGCAATCACGACGCCTATATCGCGCTGGATTGGCAGCAGACGATCGGCCAGTGGGCGCCCTACATGGCCAACATGGATCTGCACAACGGCAGCGCCGTCGAAACGGCGCTCAAGAGCGAGGGTGAGTTTCCCTTCGTCAGGCTGCGCGGCGACATCGCGCTCATCGGCGTCTCCACCGCCTGCCCGATGCCGCCCGGCTTTGCCGGCGGCACCATCGGCGAGCGGCAGATGGCCGCGCTGAAGGAGAAGCTGATCGACCTCGGCAATCGCGGCCTCTGCCGCGTCGTCATGCTGCATCATCCGCCCTTCGGCGATCCCAAGCACCGGCGCAAGGAACTCACCGACTATGAGGCCTTCCGCGCCTGCATCCGGGCCGCCGGCGCGGAGCTCATCTTGCATGGCCATACGCACAAATCGGGACTGACCAAGCTGCCGACGCCCGCCGGCCATGCGCCTGTCGTCGGCGTGCCCGCCGCCTCCTCATGCGGCGATCACAACGGCAAGGACCATTCGCGCTATCACCTCTACCGCATCGCCCGCGACGGCCCCGGCTGGCGCATCGAAACCGAAGTGCGCGGCGTCACGCCCTCGCTCGACAAGTTCGCGAATGAGGCCGTTTTCGTCCTCGCCGTACCTTAACCTGTCCTTCCCGGTTTTCTCTGCCCGTTCTTCATCGTCGGCATCTTTGCCTCCGCGCCATTGCGCAAGGGCACGAAATCGAACTTCAGCATTTTCAGCGCCCGCAGATAGCGGCGGCGCAATTCCGCGCGGGATTTTGCCCCCAGATTGATCCATCCATAGCGGAAACTGTAGCTGTCCTGCATCAGATCGGACAGCCGGTCGCCCTCCTCCGCGGTCAGCACCACATCGGTGCCCGGAAGCTTCCTCTTCACCTGCTGCAGCCTGCGCTGCGACGGCACTCGCCGCACCAGGCAGTCATCCGCCCGCCGCAGCACGCAGCTTGCCGAATAGGTGAACACACTTTTTTCCGCGCAAGCCGGGATCGGCAGGCCCGCCGCCGCCCGCACCACATGCTGATACAGCGATTGGCCGCTGACATTGGCATAGAGATCGGTGAACTGCGGGCTGAGCCGCGGATTGACCTCGATGATTTTCGGCTCGCCGCCCCGCGGATCGGCGAAGAATTCCATATTGAAAAGGCCATGGCGATAGCCGAGCTGCAGCATGACCCGCTCGGCAATAGCGGCCATTTGCTGCTGCGCGCGGCGCGGCAGTCGGCTCGGCAGTTCGAAGCGCGCGAAGCTGACCCGGTTCGGCAGGCGGATGGAGTCGACGATGCCCAGCAGATGGAACCGCCCGTTCTCCATCAGCCCATCCAGCGTGCATTGATGCCCGTTCATCAGCTCCTCGGCGATCAGCCAGTTGCCGCCGACGGCGCCATAGTGTCCGTTGAGCGGCGCCGGACTGAGCGCCAGCATTTCATTGAACGCCCGGGCATAGGGTGGCAGCTCCCGTTGCGCCTTTTCCTGCGCCGCGCGAAATTCCTCCAGATTGTTGATCCGACGGCCGAGGAACGACATGGCGCCCTTCACCGGCTTCAGCCAGAAGGGAAACGTCAGCTTCAGTTCAGCGGCCCGGTAGTCCCGGCCGGGATCGATAATCTGGAATTTGGGCACGCTCGCGGCGGCGGCCTTGCGCTGAAACACCCGGCTCCAAACCTTGTGGCTCGCGGTCAGCGCCGATTGCAGGTCGGCCCCCGGCAGCTTCAGCCTGTTGGCGATTGCCAGCGACAGCAGGCTCGCGGGATAATCATCGAACGCAACGACGCCGGCTGCATCCGGAAAGCGCTGCCGCGCTTCGGACACTGCCTGGCGAACGAATTTGCTCGGCCGGCAGAGCAAGGGATCGTCGGCCTCGGCGAAATTCCCCAGATCTTCGAAGCGGAACCGCTCCCCCTCAACCTGGGACAGCCATTCTTCTTCCTTACTCGATACGCCAACCATCAAGATCAGGCGCTGTTCGCCCCTGCTCATCACACCCCCTCGAGATTCTGTGTTGCCGCGATCCGTAACGCCGTTGATCGGCCCCGATTCACCGGCCACTATATTTTGCGCAGACGGCCGCTGGCCGCAACCGTTCCTTTGCAGAACCGGAAGTCTTTCAACTGATGACCGAAGCGAACGCCACAATTCTTAAATTCGGCTATCCCGATACGCTGATCGCCGAGCATCCCGAATGGCTGGTTCTCCTACGCCCGCAACAGGTGACGGCCGGCGCTCTGGTCCTCGCCCATCGCGGCGGCGCCAACGCGTTCTCCGACCTGTCCGCGGCGGCTTTCGCCGGTCTTGAACACGCCGTCCGTGATATCGAACGCAATCTGAAAGCCCTGGTACAGTATGAGCGGATCAACTATCTGATGCTGATGATGGTCGATCCC
The DNA here is from genome assembly GCA_963851215.1 of uncultured Alphaproteobacteria bacterium. Classification (GTDB taxonomy): domain Bacteria; phylum Pseudomonadota; class Alphaproteobacteria; order Dongiales; family Dongiaceae; genus DATKFM01. The sequence goes on along the minus strand of CAWKOG010000008.1, from coordinate 295,340 downwards.
TCATGTGCATTTCCATGTAATACCGCGCTATGCCGGAAGCCGAGCCATCGCCGGCATGGAAATGGCGGATCATGGCTGGCCAAAGACGCCGGAGTTGACCAAGTTCCTGGCAGCCGGCCGCCGCGCGATCTGGCGCGAATAGTCCAGACCATCCGCGCCGCCTGGCATCCCTGGCATGAAGACCCTCGACCGCTATATCCTGGCAAAGACCTTGTGGCCGCTGGCCGGCTGCATCGCCGTGGCGCTGGTCGCCTTGCTGCTGGAGCGGATGGTGCGGCTGCTGGATCTGGTGGTCAACAAGGGCGGTCCGTTCTTCCTCATCCTGAAGATGCTGGCCAACCTCATCCCGCATTATCTGGGCATCGCCATTCCCGCCGCCTTTTTTGTCGGCATACTCGTCGCGATCATGCGCATGAGCGGCGACAGCGAACTCGACGCGATCCACGCCATGGGCGTCGGTCTGCGCCGCATGCTGGTGCCGCTGATGGGGCTGGCGATCCTGCTGACGATCTGCAGCGCCATCGTCATCGGCTATCTGCAGCCCTACACTCGCTACGCCTATCAAGCGCTGGTCTACACCGTGACCCACACGGCCTGGAATACGGCACTGGAGCGCGGCACCTTCTTCACCGGCCTTGGCGACATGACGATCATGGTGGAGAGCCTGTCCGATGGCGGCCGCCAGCTCAACGGCATCTTCCTCTACAATGAGAAGTCCGACGGCAGCACGACGACCACGACGGCCGAAACCGGAAAGCTGTACCGCGAACGCACGGGCATGGACCTGATCCTGCGCCTGCAGAAGGGCATCTGGATCCAGACCTCGCCCGACGGTAAGAAATCCACCGTACTGTCCTTCGATCAGTTCGACGTGCCGCTGGAACAAGCGCTGGGCACGTCGGTGTTCCGCGAGCGCGGGCAGCGCGAGCGCGAGTTGACGTTGAGCGAGCTCTGGGATCAGCGGGCAGCGCCGCCGGCCGGCCTGACTCGCGAGAAGGTAGAGGCCGAAATCCACAGCCGCCTCGTTCGCATCGCGTCGGTGCTCTTCCTGCCGTTTCTGGCTATGCCCCTGGGTATCGGCAGCCGCCGCGCCCGCCGATCGGTCGGTCTGGTGGTCGGCCTGATCCTGCTGCTGTTTTATCATCACCTGCTGCAGTTCGCCGAAAGCCTCGCGGATAACGGGGTGCTTCCCGCCACCGTCGCGCTGTGGACGCCCTTCTTCTGCCTCGTCGCCCTCAGCATCTGGGCCTTCCATACATCGGCAACCCGGCCCGGCTACAACCCGGTCACCGCGTTGATCGACCGTATCGGCGAGTTGGGCGAATGGACCCGCCGGCTGTTCGTCAGGCGCGCGCCCGCATGAGCAATACCGTCGTCCGCTATGTGTCGCGGCTGTTCGTCGTGCATCTGCTGCCGATCCTCGTCGGCTTCGTCGCCATGCTGCAGATCCTCGATCTGCTCAACAGTGCCGACGACATCACGGCGCGCCACGGCAATAGCCTCTCCGCCCTGGTCACCTACGCCCTTCTGCGCCTGCCTCAGATCGTCAATCTGATGCTGCCTTTCGCGGTGCTTATGGCCGCCCTGCTCTGCCTGGCACGCCTGGTGCGGGGCAATGAGATCATCGCGCTCAAGGCCGGTGGCTTCTCCTTCTACAAGCTGCTCTTCGCCTTCGTACCCATCGCGATGATCACCGGCGCGATCTACTTCATCGTGAACGACCAGCTCGTTCCCTGGGCCGCGGAACGGCTGGCGACCTGGGATGCGGCGCCCAACGCCCCGGCGGTGAATTCAACGCCGGTCTGGCTGCGCGACGGCCAGGTTCTCGTCGGCGTCGAGGGCGTCTCCGACGAAGGCCATGTCCTGACCAATGTGCGGATCTTCGAACGCAACGACAAGGGCATCCTGACTCAGCAGATCACCGCCCAGAAGGCTGTCAATCAGGACGGCAAGTGGGCCTTCTTCGATACCTGGCGCTTCGATATGCGCGAGCAGCAGAACACGGAAGCGATCCATGCCGCGCAGATACCCTGGGAAACATCGCTGACGCCGGCGCATTTCGCCAACCTCGCCACCGATCCCGCCACGCTGTCCTTCCGCGACCTCCTGCAATTCATCATCAAGCCCAATGTCGGCGCCCGCGCGGTCTATTTTTACGAGACCTGGATGTATCACAAGCTGATGCTGCCGTTCTCGCTGCTGGTGATGATCCTGCTGGCGGCGCCCGTGGCTCAGGGTCTGCAGCGGCAGGGCGGCATGGCGACCGGCCTGGCGCTGGGAGTGGCACTGGGCTTCCTCTACTTCGTCTGCCAGGGCCTCATGTTGACTCTCGGCGAGACGGGCGCCATGTCCCCGATGATCGCCGCCTGGGCGCCGCCGCTGCTGTTCGGTGCATTAGGCACGTTCTGGCTCCTGCGGGTCGAGGGCTACTAACTACTAATATGCTGCAGCCACCCAGCCCGGCCACAACCCATTGCGCTGGCTGGATTATCCGCGCACCCTCGGGTTGCGAAAAAATGCTCGAGATATTAGATTCTCCGCAAGCGGCGATTCGCCGCCTCTTGGCCTATTACCGCCACGGAGCATTCCTTGGCTACCCTGTGGAAGACGCGTACGCATAATCTCGGCCGGATGGATATGGCCGACCTGATCCTGGCGTTCGTAACCTACCCGACCGTACATGCCTATGTCCTACTCGCGTTGATCAGCCTGGGAATCACCATCTATCTGCTGCCAGGCGCGTCGCTGCTTGGCTTGGCGATCGCCGTGGCGCTGGCAATCGGCGTCTATCCCATGGCCTGGTACTTGATCCACCGCTTCATGCTGCACGGCCAGCATCTCTACAAGTCGCGCTGGACCGCTGCGGTGTGGAAGCGCGTCCATTTCGATCATCACCAGGATCCGCATGATCTGCGCGTGCTGTTCGGCGCGCTCTACACCACGCTGCCGACGATCGCGATCATCACCATCACAGTTGGCTGGCTCGTCGCCGGACCGGCCGGCGGCGCCATCGCCTTCGCCACCGGCCTGCTGACCACCTGCTTCTACGAATTCGCCCACTGCGTGCAGCATCTGAACACAACGCCGAAAACGAAGTACATGCAGCGCGTGAAGCGGCTGCATCTCGCGCATCATTTCCACAATGAGCAGGGCAATTTCGGCATTACGAATTTCAACTGGGACCGCTTGTTCGGCACCTATTACGGCAAGCCCAAAAACGTCGGCCGGAGCGCCACCGTGTTTAACCTCGGCTACACGGCGGAAATGGCGGAAAAGTATCCCTGGGTCCAGGATCTCTCCGGCGGCGTTCGCCGCGACGGCGGCCCCCGGCCCTCCGGCGACGAGCGCGCTGTAGGCGGGGAAATGACCGTCGGTAGCAGCTCGGCAACGGCCGGGTCATGAATATCGTGACCGCGGTTCCGGCCGCGGCCTCAAACGATACATCGCCCATCCGCGTCGAACCCGTGCGCAATGCCGCGGCGCTGCGCCAATTCATCCGCCTGCCAGGGATCATCTATCGCGGCCATCCCGGATATGTCGCGCCGCTGGAGCTGGAGCGGCTGGATGCCCTGCGCCAGGACAAGAATCCGTTCTACCAGCATGCCAGCGGCGAATACTGGCTGGCCTTTAGAGGCAGCCGGCCCGTCGGCCGCATCAGCGCCCAGGTCGACCGCCTCTCGCTGGAGCGCCACGGCGCCAACCTCGGCCATTTCGGCAATATCGACGGGGTGGACGATCCCGCGGTGTTCGCAGCACTGCTGGAAACCGCCGCGGCCTGGCTGAAGGCCCAGGGCATGCGGCGGATGCTCGGTCCGTTCAGCCTGAGCATCAACGAAGAGATCGGCGTGATGGTCGACGGCTTTGACGCCCTGCCCATGATGTTCATGCCCTACCATCCACCCTATGTCGGCCGGCATCTGGACACCCTCGGTTTCGCCAAAGCCAAGGACGTGGTCGCCTACGACCTGCAGATCCCCAGGGAGACTCCGGCGGCGGTCACGCACTTCTCGTCCCGCGCGGGCAAGAGCGGCCGCCTCCGCGTCCGCCGCGTCGACATGAAGCGCTATGGCGAAGAGTTGAACCTGCTGATCGAGACCTTCAACGACGCCTGGTCGGAGAACTGGATGTTCATCCCCTTCACCAAGGCGGAGGCGGCACATCTCTCCAAGGGCCTGCGGCCGCTGATCAATGCGGAGCTGTTCTGGATCGCCGAGCTGGACGGCAAGCCGGTCTGCATGGCGCTTTGCCTGCAGAACCTCTGCGAAGCCGCGGCCGGCCTGAACGGCAAGCTGCTGCCCTTCGGCTGGGCCAGGATGCTCTGGCGGCTCAAGGTGGCGGGCGTGAAGACGGCGCGCGTGCCGCTCATGGGCCTCCGCCGGGAGTATCACGGCACGCCGATCGGCGCCGTGGCTCTGTTCTCGATCTTCGACGGCCTGCGCGGCGGCCTGCAGCGTTGCGGCATCGAACGGATCGAACTGGGCTGGGTTCTGGAAGATAACGTGGCGCTGCGCCGCGTCCTCGAATCCATCGGCGCCCGCGTCTACAAGACCTACCGGATGTACGAGAAGGAGATACCGTGACAGCGGCGGCGCGGCCGACCTGCGCTCTGCTCCTGGCGGGAAGCCGCGGCCCGGACGATCCCGTCGCGCGCCACGCCGGCATCAAACACAAGGCCCTGGTGCCTGTCGGCGGCCAGCCGATGATCCGCCGCGTGATCGAGACGCTGCGCGCCGCCGGCATGGACCGCATCCTCATCTGCGGCGATCCCGATCTCCTGAACAGTGCCGATCCGCCGACCCGGCAGAGTCTCGCCGCCGCCGACATTCTGTTCATTCCGCCGGCGGCGAGCCCCAGCGCCAGTGTGCGCCGCGCGCTTGAGAGCAAGGACATCGCCTGGCCCCTGCTCATCACGACATCGGATCATCCGTTGCTGACGCCGGCGATGGTCGAGCATTTCTACCGCGCCGCACCGGCCGAGGCCGACGCAACGGTGGGCCTGGCCCGCGCCAGCGTGATCCAGCAACAGCAACCGGAATCCATCCGCACCTTCTACCGCTTTCGCGATGATGGTTATAGCGGCTGCAACCTGTTCCTGTTCCGCAGCCCGGCGGTCGCCGGCCTGATCCAGTTCTGGTCGAAGCTGGAAGCCCATCGCAAGAAGCCCTGGCGCATGGTCGCCGCCATCGGCCCCCTGACGCTGATCCGCTTCGCCCTCGGTCGATTGACCCTCGCCGACGCCCTGGCGCGCCTGTCGGCGATCGTCGGCATCAAGATCGCCGCCGCCGACATGCCCTTTGCCGAAGCTGCGATCGATGTCGACAAGCCGGAAGATCTGGAACTCGCCAATCAGATTCTAGCGCGGCGCGCGCAACGCTAACCCTGCTTCTCCCACGCTTCCGCCAGGCGCTCGGCGCGGATGAGGTCGGCGGGATAGTCCACTTCGCCCCAGCTCAGGCCCTGGATCAGCGCCGTCTGTACCTCATGCGCCTTGGCAATCTGCGCGATCACCTTCAGGTACCACCATTTCAGCCCCTCGGGCTGGCGCATGGCACGATCGACCGCCTCGCAGAAGAGCCGCGGCCCCGTGCCGCGGAACAGCAGCATGCCGATGGACTCGCCGTTCACCACATCCAGCGGCAGCGTCTTGCCGATATCCAGCAGCCGCGTGCCCGCCACCTGCACCTTCATATCGTCGGCGTCGTAGCTGTCCTTGCGGTCGATGGTCACGGTGATCGGCGCGGCCGGGCTGGCCATCAGCCGTTGCAGCACGGCCGGCTCGAAGATCGTATCGCCGTTCACGATCAGAAAATCGCCGGCCATCTCGCCGCGCGCCAGCCAGCAGCTGCCGAGATTGTCGGCGACGTTGAAGAACGGATTGAGGATCGTGCGCAATACCAGGCCATCGCGCCGCAGTGACGCCAGGTGGTTCTCCACCATGGCGGCGCGGAATCCAACCACCACGGCGATCTCGGTCACGCCGCAGGCGGCCAGCGTTTCCACTTGCCACTGCAGCAGGGTTCGCGACTTCAGCGGCAATAGGCATTTCGGCCTGTCGGCCGTCAGCGGCAGCAGGCGCGATCCCTGACCGGCGCTCAATATGACCGCACGCATCCTGTTCCTGCTGTCCGATCCCTGCTCTCAAAGAAGTCGCCGGCGGAGGCTCCGGCGGTGCTGGATTGCGCCGCCGCGGCAGGCTGCATGCGCCGCTGCGGCTTTGGCGGCGCCAACTTGTAAGCCGGTCACGACGCTGTCAATGGACTTGCGCCGCGAACGGGACTAGCTTGATTACGGCGTTTGAGCAGGGCCTTGCACCTGTTCGCTCGCGGGGGAACGATGGAAATCCCGGAGGCCCTGCTGGTCTGCCTGCCCGAACGGCTCCACCCGGTGAGCCGCATGTTCCTCGAGCTGTATGTCCAGGGCCGCATCACCACCCAGGATTTCCTCTGGGCCTTCCACCTGCCGAACTCCGATTATCTGCCGGTGGCCGCCTGCATCGTTAAGATCCTGCAATGAGGGCTTAACGGCTGGGAAACGCACTTCTGCGACCATCCTGGACAAGCTTTGCATCCGGCAGGGTCTTTTGATATACCCCGCCACCGAACAATTCACAGGCTCTGATCCCCGGTAGCTCAGCCGGTAGAGCAAGCGGCTGTTAACCGCTAGGTCGTTCGTTCGAGTTCGAACCCGGGGAGCCAGTTAGAACAAGGGGTTAGCGGAAAGCGCTGACCCCTTGTTTGCTCAAATCACCATTAGGTTCTCAGTAGGATGCGGCAGCAGAGCGTCAAGCGGCTGTCCCCCCGGGCAATCTATCCCGATCGATACGCGGGTTCTGCAACATGCTTCGGGTGGCGTTGACCATGCCCCATCTACCGGCGCGCGCCGAAAATTGCTAACTCGGTAAGCAAGTCGCGCTTCAGGAGCATGCGTCCACAGTACGCCGCGCCGACTTCACAACGTACTGGCCGCCAATGGCGTTGTGTCGACTTCTGTGGATTCTTGGGCGGCTCAGTTCCTCGAAGCACCGTTTATTGGAAGCCGCATGCGCATCTGCACCCCGGGTCCGAGTCCCAAATCCGAAGCCGAAATGAGCCTTGTGACGGACTCTCGAGCGGACTTCAATCCATGTACTGGCGAATCCGGACAGTGGGTTGAGGCGCCGATTCAGTAAAATCTGAAAGTCCAATACTTACTGATCAAAAAGACAATCGGGGGCACGACAAATACCATCAATGGGATTGCACACAGATACGACAAGCCGACAACATCGACTACCACGAAGACCGAAAACGAATTGAGCCCCAAGCCGAGCAGCGCGATCAGGAAGAAACGAACAAACACCCATTTTAGTTGGCGGATCGAGATGAGGCGCTGTTCCGCCTTGAGCTTGAACGTCCAATGTAAATGTCCGACGAAGGCAAAGAGCGCGGCGATGCAAAAGGCCAGGATATTCGCGAGAAGGGGCGGAGTATCGTAGACCTCGACCAGCGCTGTAAAGACGGCAACATGAATAGCCGTCGCCACGATGCCGATGCTGCCGAACTTGGCATATTGAAGTGTGAGACTGAGAAGCTCTTTTTCCTGCATCTTGAGTCCGCTACGGCGTCAAAAACTTCCCGCATACACGATGAGGACAGTAAAATGCGGGCAGCATGAGTTACCGCGGCTGTAAGCCTGAGTTGCCTTGCATACTCTCCCTGCGCTTCGCCAAGCAGAATATGGATAATCCGGCAAAAGAATTACACCGGAACAATGTCCTGCGCTCAATATCATGAAGCAGGCCTAAAGCCGTGTTCAAGAACTGCGGATACTGCTTGAGCGCGCTACGGGCGCGTTTATCTCCTTTGCCCAATCTTAGTCTGTCAAGCAGGCGCATCATTATCACAAATGGGAGCAGAAACCCAAAGAAGTAGCGGCTTCGTATGCATATCAAACCAGCGGCACCGACAACACGCTCAAGACTGCTACGAGTGTAGCGGCGTCTATGTTCCAGAAATACGTCGTGCCCTGACCACAGAAACTGAAATGCTGGGACCGTGATGACAACAAACGCGTCAGGAGACATGCCCTTGACGTATTGGCGTATGAGGCCAACGTCATCATCGACGTGTTCGATCACATCCATCATTAATACAAGCTTTTGTTCTACGCGATCAACAGTTCGCACGAACTTTAGTTGATGACCGTTGTGAAGTTCCATCCGCTCCTCGGTGTAACCAGGATCGACACAAACGGCCTTTCGACATATGTCTGCGTCCAGCAATTGACGCGAGAACACGCCGGATCCGGCTCCCACATCAAGGACTTCTTCAACTTGCAATGGTGGCAGGATGGCACGAAGGGCACGACCCTTGGCAATGTAGTACCAATGGTTGGCAATAGCATTTCCCAGGATGTTCTCTTCCCTTGAGGTCCATTATCGGACAAACCAGGAGCGCGTGCTCGACGGCCGCGATGCCTCAGCGCATGCGGAACACAATTCTCTCTTGCCTCCGAATGAGAGCGTCTCCGGTCGCGATTCGACGATTTGCGCATCCACCACTCCGCAATTAAGTGCCTTGCAATTTTCGAAAGTGATTGCCCCTCGCCCCCAATCGGACAATCGCCAAAGCGGCGATCAAATTCACCATCAAAGATACCAACGTGATCTTTAGACCGGTCACGCGCCGCTGCGGTTCGTATAAAATCGTTATGTGACTAGGCACGTTCGAGGCATCCAACGGAATCACCATGCTCATGTCGGCACCTTGTAGGATCGGCCGCACCGCACCGCCACCGACCTGGAACCGCCAACCTTCAGACCAGGTCTCAGCCAGGCGGATCGCGGAAGTATGCGCCGGGGCCACGATGGACCGCTTGTTCTGTGTAGCAACGATGACTTCAACCTCCCCGGCGCATCTCGCCGAGTCCAATGCACTGCGAGGGTTTAAGCTGAATTGCTCGAGCCACTCGTTCTGCGATGCCGCGATTGCTGAGATAGCGCGGCAAGGGATGCTTGTTGCGCCACACACTGAGACGTTGACCTCGATATATCAAGTATCCAGTCCTCGCTTGAAGGCGATTGATCCGGATAACCAATCGCATGTGTTACACCAATGCGACCAAGGCTGCTTGCGTCAGTCGCATTGTTGATTTCGTCCCATATGTTCCGTGGCCGAATGTTCTCGTACTGTTCAATTGTAGCGACGCCGTAGGCGGACAAAGTGTTGGGTGGATAAGAGCTCTGCTCGGCCGGGAGCCGGTATGATGTACAACCGTCCATCGCCAACGACCTCGCGGATTGCAGATATGTCGGCGGTTTGCGCATAGAAGGGATGCCTCTTCGGATCGGCGAATGTCATCCAGCCCCAGGCAAAGGCTGCAAGTTCAACTATGAGGGCGGCAATAAATAAACCTGTTCCGCATCGTAGGCTATAACGGACGCGGATAAGATATGCACCAAAACAGGCAAAAGCGGCCAACAGCGGGATCAATTGTCGCGGGTGCCAAATTCGTAACTCGGATATTAGAATGCTCGGACGCTGTAGCATCCAATCCCGATACATCGCAAAATGGCCGGCGCCGTCGGACAATCGGGCAGCAAGTTTCTCTTGACCCAACGCGACTAATTGTTCCTCAAATACCTGGCTGGCAATGCTGGCGAATAACCAGAAAATCGACAGCACGACGAAAAGGGTGAATATCCATTTGACAATGCGGTCAACAGAACCCTGTTGCATATGCTGCCAGTACCATGCAAACGCCCAGATGCCGCCAATGATGTATACAATTTGGAATCTATGGTAGAGCGCAGCCACAAGGGGCGTCAGAGGAACAAGCAAACCAAATAGAATTAAAAAGCTTGGGCGCGATTGGGACGCCCCGGGCGAAAAAACATCGAAGGGCCAGGATAGCCGGCACAAAGCCGAAATAGGCAATAGCGAAGAAATTCAGGTTCAGGAGTTTTGCTAAATCGAGGGATCTTGTGCTGCCAAGTAGCGTTGGAAAGACTTGAGCTGCAATCAACAAAGCGGATAGATAGGGTACGCGCTGGCCATAACCTGGCGCCCCTCTGACATTTCCAGCCGACAGATTATCGAAATAGTTAAGCGCGTTGGGTATTAGCGCGAACGCCGCAATTCCCACTCCCAATAGGCCCCACATCGCGAAGTGGGCGGTCAAAGTGGCGAAGGAAACGAGGCGCCATCCCGGTATTGAGTTCAATGAACCAGGCAATCCAAATGCATAGTACGATAAAAAAAACAAAGGCATTGGTTTGCAACGTACCGCCAAGAAAAACCAGTGCCATGAATATCGGAACAAAGGGCCAGGCCCAGGCGCTGCCATCGCGGTATCGGTACATGGCCCACAGCAGCCAAGGCATCCACGAAAACGCGCCGAGCAGGAAACGAAACTGACTTAGAACGACGAACTGCGAATTGAGCACAAAAGCAATAGCTCCCAGAAGAGCAACTAACGGCGACAATCTCTGTGATCTCAGGAAAACAAACATTCCCAGTCCGGCGATCAGAAATTGCCCCATAAAGCCAATGTGCCAAGCGTTCCAGTATTCAAGATAGCAGTGTAGCTGCATTGTCCAATCATTGAATGCTGCTGTAGTCTGCGCATAGATTGGAGTGCCGCCAGCAATCAGATTGTTCCAGCGCACAAACCCCTCTTCGCTGCATGAGCGCTCGGCAAACTTCCGGTAGAGTAGAAACTGTGTTACCGAGTTTGTGGTGAAGTGATTGTGAACGTTGACTTCAGTATCGCCAGCGGCCCAGGGTTCGTAGAGTTCGTTGAGAATGTCCAGAGGCGCTAGTACTCGCCCGAAGCCCCACCATGGGAGGAATCCGACAGCGACAAGCAAAACGATGAAACCTGCAGTGATAACATTGCGGTCGGCAAAAGTTGCGGCACGTTCGATGGCACAACCGGCTTTATCAATGATCTGTCCGATACGCGATCTCATATGTCCCGATTTCCATGCAATCGCGTCGACCGGCTCAGACAAGAAGGCCAACTATAAGTGGCTGTCTGTGCTTGATTTGCACGGCGATCGTAAAGCCACTCAATCGTCTCAATATGAATGACATTCCTCTAGCCCTATAGCGCCACAGTTTCTTGCACGCTCTCGGGTTCGTAAGCCGCTGTCCGCTCCGCGACAGTCTTCGCGCCAATAGGGTCTGCAGGCAAAAATGACCGAACTAGGTAGATTGGGCGCCCTTTGCTTTCTTCAAAGATGCGCGCCAAGTATTCCCCGAACACGCCAATCGTGATCAGCTGGATGCCTCCAAGAGATAGCATCACTACTATTAGAGAGGGATATCCGGCAACGTCCGCGCCGTATACGAGAGTTTTGTAAACAATGAAGACACCATAGCCTATCGCAATCATAGCAATCGCAAATCCAGCATAAGTAGCCAACTTGAGAGGTGTTGTCGTGTAGCCCGTGATGCCTTCTATGGAAAGATTCCACAGAGCGAAATAGTTCCACTTTGTTTTGCCGGCATGCCGTGCGGCACGATGATACTGGACAGCCATCTGCCGGTACCCGATCCATGCAAAGAGGCCTTTCATGAATCGGCTGCGCTCTGGAAGGCGATTCAGGCTATCGACGGCACGTCTGCTGAGTAATCTGAAGTCCCCGGTGTTTGGCGGCAATCTGACTCGGCCGACATGCTGCATCAACCAGTAGAACGCTGCAGCCGTCACGCGCTTGGGCCACAATTCACCCTTACGCGATATCCGCTGGGCATAGACTTCATCATAGTCCTCCTCGAGCCAGTGGCGTACTAGCTCGGGTATTAGTTCTGGTGGGTCCTGAAGATCAGCATCGATGAGGATAACTGCGTCACCAACTGTATGTTTCAATCCAGCGGTCACGGCAGCTTCTTTGCCGAAATTGCAACTCAGATCGAGGAGCGCAATCCGGGAATCTCGGCGTCGCAGCTCTATGATGATCGGTACGGATGCGTCGGTGCTGCCATCGTTCACAAAGACGATTTCTGCGTCAATTGACAGCTTTGCAAGGACCGCAGACAAGCGGGCATAAAACTCTGACAGTACTTCCTCTTCATTGTAAATTGGAACAACAATCGACAAGCTTTGTCGCGCGCTTGGTTGTTCCGTGTGCGAAACACCATCCGACATGGCACCGCACTCCTGCTCGCAGTATTCATATAATACAATAAAACGGTCGTGAGCAAAGTAGAAAGAGACTAGCCGTGGGAAATTGTACTGAAGCGGACTAGTATCGGAACTGGTTTGAAATTCGAATGCTAAATCAATCGCCTGTCAGCATTCTGCGCCACGTTTCCTGTATCATAGCCCGTGCGGCTAAGATCAACCGGTAATCCTAAATGCACATACTTGCGCATGTCACTGTTGCTGGCACCGGCGGTCTAACGCGGACTGTAATGTAGCGTGCATTGCCGTTGATGAAGAACTCAGGCGACGTCTTCTCATCTGCCGGACTCGGCGGCTTCGTGAGGTCGATCCCAAGGGGGCTGTTGGCGCTGGCTAGCCGAGAAACTGCAACACTGGCTCCACCTTGTATCCAAGCGAACAGGCAAATTAGCGGGTCAATTGGACGGTGCATCAGAACCATCCATTGTGGCTGACACCCTCACATCCAGGAGCGCGATCAGCACGAATGCATTCGGCGCGGGGTGCCGTCTAGAACTCGCCCTTCACTTCGTCAAGTTGGCGATGTTTGTCGACCTGATAGTACTTCGCCCAGCCGTTGCTGAGGGAAAACAGCAGCGGCTTGCCAATTAGCTTCCCAAGGCTGCTCGGCAGGAAGAAGTGGCGCCTGTTCGTGAAGTATCGATAGTACTTCTTGTACTCATCTTCCCCTATCCCGAGGGCACATCTGGCGGCGAATCCACCAGCAAAAGCGCCCCAGGGCAGACCCACTACGCCCATGATGAATTGCACATGCGGCTGCTTCGGCGGCCTGACGACGATCGGCAGCAGGTCCCGGGACGTATCGATGAGACCCGGCCAGAACTGAATGAAGGAAAGATCCCTCAGGAACGGGAAATGATTTTTGAAACGCTTGATGACCCGTTTGATGATACCGGGATTGTTGTACGCATCCCTGAGAAAGGTTGTCGCAGCCGTTCCGCCGCCCAGAAGCAGGCGATTATCCCCGGTCAAACGAAAGTACGAATATACCAATTGCGAATCCCAGCATTGCATCTGCTCGCCACTGGGAAACAGTGCGGCAAGTTCCCGATCATTCAGTGGTTCGGTGACGCTCAAAAACGTTTGCGCATGAAAAATATCATGAGCCAGATCGGAGATGGATGACTCCGGCTTGTCCGCAGCGATGATGATATGGTCGGCCGTGACACTGCCGCCGTGGGTGTAGACAGTGTGGTCCTCAAGCCGGTCCATTGCGGTGCTCTCGAAAACCTGCAGGCCGTGTTGAATGAACAGATCCTTGAAACCCTGCACACACAACAGCGGATTGATACCATAGGTCTTCGTGTAGCGAATGCCGCCGGTGAATTTCTCGGCGCCGAGGATGCTCTTCAAGCCATTCACGTCGTAAAGCGTTTGGTCGGTGAAGCCGACGCTTTGCCGACATTCCATTTCCTCTTCGACGGCTTCCTTCCCGCTCCTGCCGAGTCCGAGGAATAGCAAATCCTGCTTCAGCAGCCCGCATTCGATGTCGAATTTCTTGATGTTCTCAACGAGACGGTCGATCCCGCGGCAGGGCATTTCCCAGATTTCTCTCGCCGCATCGATGCCATATCGCCGAACCAGCTGATGAAGCTCCAGTTCGCTATCGGGCGTGAGAAACCCGGCGCTTCGCCCCGTAGAGCTTCCACCGATGATGTTCTTGTCGATCATCACCACCTTCAGCCCCGAGCGCAGGAACTCCGCTGCAGCGCTGATGCCGGTCATGCCGCCGCCGACAACAAGAACGTCGCACTTGATTGATTTATTGAGAGGCGGACAATACTGGAACTGCTTTACCAGCAGCGTCGTGAACCACCAGTTCTGATTGATCACTTCCTAGCTCCCTATCGCGGCCAATGCTTGCCGTACCGGTTGGTCAACCAACTCCCACCTTTGGTGAAATCGCGTCGCGTCATGCTCATGGCGGTTCTCCGAGTTTGGCGCGAAACGGCATCAAGTCGGCATGATCCGAAGCAAGCAGTTATACCGGAAGCACTTACTCGATAACCACGTCGGCCCGGTCGACAACGTCCTGGGGAATCCTCACGCCCATTTTCTCGGCCATCCCGGGATTGACATGAAGAAACGTGTCTTCGGCGACGGCCACCGGGATCGTTCCCGGCCTCGCGCCCTTGAGGATTCGCACGACGAGATTTCCCGTCTGGAAGCCGACGCTGTAGTAGTCGAAGCCGACGGCGGCAATCGCGCCGTGCTTCACCGAGTTCGATATCGCCGGTGTACACCGGCATTTGGTTGTCGATGCCGACCTTGATGACGTCACCGAGCATCGCGATGACCGTGTTGTCGGTCGGAATGAAGATCACGTCTGCCTTGCCGATCAGGCTCGCCGCCGCCGCCGCCACATCAGACGACTTGGCAACGGGCGCCTCGACGACGGTCATGAAACCGTTTGTCGCGGCCATCTTCATCAAGCGGACGAGCGTACGGGAGTTGCTTTCCTTGGGATTGAACAGGACACCGATCGCGCGAGCGCCCGGCGTGATTTCCTTGATGAGATCGAATTGTTTCTTGATCGGCGCGAGGTCGCTGATCCCTGTCGTGTAGCCACCAGGGCGATTCATATCCCGCACAAGTTGGGCGCCCAGCGGATCCGTGACGGCCGTGAAAACGACGGGGATTTCAACTGTCGTCTTCGCGATCGCCTGCGCCGACGGCGTGGAGATCGCCACGATCACGTTGGGCCTATCCTTGGCGAATTTCTGGGCGATCTTGATGGCGATGGCCGGATCGCCCTTCGCCTCCTCATAGACGAATTCCAGGTTCTTGCCCTCCACATAACCGGCCGCCTTGAGCGCATCGCGGACGCCGTCGCGGCAGGCATCGAGCGCCGGGTGCTTCTCGATCGCCGTGACAGCGACGACAACTTTTTCGGCTGCCCAGGAAGGGGGTCGCACAGAGCGAGAACGCAATCGAAAGCCGCTATCGTGCCTAGAGCGCTTGTCTTCCGGCGAAGCGGCGAGATCATGATTGGATTCCCCTGTTCGATTTCATTCCGATTACCATCATAGCATCGCGCGCCGCGCCACTGCCATGGCAGCCGGCCTAGTCCATGAATGCCGCCGGCGCTGAATCAGCGGACGGGCTTCAGTTCCATGACAGCTATGGTGGCGGCGCCCTGTGGCGCGATTTCGATCACCTGGGATGCCTGCGATGACCCCTGCCATATCAACGTATCGCCGGCTGCGCCCTGCACATGTTGCGCCATCGTCGTGAACCCGGCTTCACCCTCGAGCAGATGCAGCATGGCGATGGGGACATCCATGGCAAGCCGCGCCGGGTCCGACCAGCGGCGGACCGTGGTCCGCGCCGTGAGGTGCTTGCGGTTCACCATCAGGTTGAAATCCCGGATCGGCCCGTCGATCAGCTTGCACTCGGTTGCCGCATCGCCGGGAAACGAAACCGGCACGAAGCAGCGGTCCAGGCGCTGGGGCGCCTGCCCCGCCACGGTTAGCTCCATTCCCTTGCCGTCGATCACCATGATGGTGCGGTCGATGCCGGGAAAGTTCGAAAACGGGCCGGACTGATCGACGGTCGCGATGCTGAGCCGCCAGCGAAATCCGGCATCGTTCATCGAGGCCCCCGGCGGATCGATGGCGATCTCCCGCGTGAAGCCCAGGCCATTCTTCCAGGGCATGATCCTGTGATCGGCGGGCGTGATCCGGCGCAGCGGCGGGGCGCCGTTCACTGGTCGGCCATTCGGGTGGATATCAGCAGCAGGTTCGCCATCGCGCCGCAGACTAGCCGCGCGGCGCGGATCGATCCAGATCAGGCCGAGTGAGGCTTGGCCTCGGGCGCGCGCTTGCGGCCGTGGCGCTGCCGTTCGAGCGCCAGGGCAAGGCCGGGGACATCGTGGATCTCGTCGGTCCAGCCATGGACGATGGTGAGATTCTGCCGCACCCGCATCTCGTCGATGCCGGCCGCGGCCAGGGCGCCGGTGAACAGCCGCTCGATGCGCGCCGCGATCGCCTGGTCGCCGGAGCTGCCTTCCTGATCGCGCGGGCCTAGGAACGCCGCGACGATGCTGCCATCGCCGCCGACGCCGACGATCGAGCTGGGATCGTAGAGGCCGTCGACGATCTGCTGCGTTGGCGTATCGCTGCCGCTGGAGATCACCTCGCGGTCCAGGCGCGCCAGGGACACGCGCAGATGCAAGTCCGCCAGCCGCCGCAATTGCGCGTCCAGCTTGTTGACGAACGCGTTTGGCAGCGACATGCCCGCGCCGTTCGGCGGCCGGTATCTCGCTGTCGCTGTCCGGCTGTCCAGTCTGAAGAGTTTAGACGTCATCAAAATATACTTAACGCCGTATTAACCATTTCTATATGTCGTTCAATAAGTTATCAGGCGACATTAATGCGGTCTTGGGTGAAAGTTGTGGCATGGCTTTCGCATTGCCGCGAAGACTGCGGCCAATTCCATAGTTTGCTATTGGGAAACGGCGGGCGAAGACGCCCAGAGAGCCGCGTCAGCCCGCGAGCGGCAAGTTGATCTGAATCACCAGGCCCCCGCTCGGCCCATTCTCGGCATGCACCTGACCACCGACCGCCTCGACATTGCGCCGCACGATCCAGAGTCCGATGCCCGCGTGCAGCGAGCTTCCGGCGCCTTCGGCCTCCTGCGTCGGCCGATTGGAGAAGCGCCGCTCGAAGATGCGCTCCAGATCCTGGGACGGCACGCCCGGCCCTTCGTCGGCGATGGTCAACCTGGCGCGGCCGGTATCGCGCTTCAGCGCTAGCGTGATGCGCCCGCCCGGCGGCGAGACGCTGATGGAATTATCGACGATGTTCTCCACCACCGTTTCCAGCAGCTCCTCGCTGGCGCGCACCACGATCTTGTCGTCCAGGTCGGTGGCAAAGCGCAGGCCGCGCGCCTCGATCACGCTGCCATAGGCGACGATCATGCGCCGCAGCAGCCGCGACACATCCACCGGCTGCCGCGGCGGATCCAGCAGTTCCGCCATCGCCTCGTCCATGCGCCGCGCCGAGGACACGAGCTGGTCCAGCCGTTCGATGGAGTTCTCGATCACTTCGATTGCGCGCCGGCCCCGCGGCTCGCCGCTGGGCACCAGCCGCTTCAGCGGCTCCAGCGACTGCCGCATGATGGCGATCGGCGTCTTCATCGCATGGGCGTTGTCTTCGGCGGCATGGCGGATGCTGTCGGCCGACGCGCGGAGCTTGGCGATCAGATGGTCGAACTCCTCGGCCACGCCGGACAGCTCCACCAATTCGTTCTGCGAGGCAAAGCTGCGATTGCCCGCATGGCCGGTGCGGATGTCCCGCGCCAGGCCGCGGAAGCGCAGCACGCTGCGCCGCATGCTCAGGAACACGACGATGGTAATGATCGCCATCGCCAGATAGATCGCCGCGGCGACCTGCACCTCGAAACGCTGCCAAACCGGCTCCGCCAGCGAGGTGCCGAGCATGCTGGCATAGGGATGGGCCACCAGCACGATCCAGCAGCCGGCGGGCGTCAGCACCGGCGTGATCGAGGTCAGGATCTCGTCCTCGCCCGCGGGGTCCTGATAGCGCGTGGCCAGGGAGAGGTTCTCGGTGCAGCTCGCGGACACCCGCCCCAGGATGCCCTGCCGCAGCAGCTCGTCGCGGGCGCGGGTCAATTCCTCCGCCGGCACCGTCGGCGACGCCGCCACGAAGAAGAAGCCGCTGACGTCGGTCTGATCGGCCGGCCGGAACAGCACCTTCAGCCGCGTGGTCGCGCTGGCAAACCGCTGCAGCTCATTGTCGACGGCCAGCAGCGGCGATGGATCGGTCGCGCGCAGCAGCGGCTCCAGCGCCAGCCCCACCAGCCGCCCGCGTTCCTGCACTGCTTCGATCAGCAGCGCCTGGCGGTCGGCCTCGGCCTCGACGAATGTTTGATACAGCGCCACGGGAACGGCGATGAAAACCGCCGCCAGCAAAATGATGCGGCTCGCCAGTGAGCGGCGCGGCCGCGAGGCCTGCACGCCTTGAGCAACTAGCGGCGCATTACGCCTGATCGACCCAACGATAGCCAAAGCCTGGATAGTTCTCGATGCATTCGAATGTATCGTCCACGTCGCGGAATTTCTGTCTTATCCGCTTGATGAACGACCGGACATTCACGCGATAGCCGTCTTCGCCATAGCCGGCAATGAAGTCCTTTCCCCTGACCAGATCGTAGATCTGGCGGTAGGACACGTCGGTGTCCTTGGCCGTCGCCAGCAGATGCACGATCTGGAATTCCGTCAGCGTCAGGTCGACGCGATGGCTGCTATAGAACGCCCGCTTGATATCGTTGCGCAGCTCGAGGCCGCCGCGGGAAAAGACCACCGGCGAGTCCTGCGCCAGCTCCGCGCCGGCGCCGCCCTTGGCGCCGTCGGTGATCAGCCGCAGCCGCTGCAGGATGATCGACAGGCTGCGGGATTTCTCGATGAAATCCACCGCGCCCCAGCGCAGCGCCGCCTCTTCGTAGATCTCGTCGCTCAGCACTGTGAGGAAGATGACCGGCACCTGCACATCGCGGGTGCGCAGCTGCCGCAGCACGCCGAGCCCGTCGACGCCGGGCATGCGCCAGTCCAGCAGGATCGCATCGGCAGCTCCGCCGCTGTCGAAGTGCCGAGCGCGGATTCGCCATCGCCGAAATCTTCGATCTGATAGCCGTTTTCGACGAGATTGAGCCCCAACGATTCGCGGAAGAGCGCATCATCGTCGACGATTACGACCCGCTTGGCGGCCTCGGCCAGCGCTGTCGCGTGAGTCAGGTTCCCGGCATCAACTGCTGCAGACATTGCTCGCTTACTTCCTCATTTAGTTTCGTCGTATCGAACTCCCGCGCTTTGCCGTTGTCGATTTCGTAAGTCAGGGCCCGGAATTCGCGCGTATTAATGTCGGCGTAGAAGAAAACATTCAGCACGCAGCTATCGGTGCTGTAGGTCCATACCTTTCCCGGCGGCTTCTCGCCCCGGCCGCTGGGCTCGCCCAGCAGGCTCTGTATCTGTTCGAAGTTCAACCCGACCAGCTCCTTCGGGTCCAGCTGCGGCGACTTGAACTCCTCAACATTGACCGGACCGCTGGTCATGAACGTGGTCCCCGCGACCGGCTTGCTGCCGGGCACCGGCACCGCGTCCTGCGGCAGCGGCGGCAACTCCGGCGCCTCTGTCCGGATAGTCGGCTCCGGCACAGAGGCCACATTGTAGTCCCGCTGGTCGCCCGTAGCGCATGCGCTCAGAGCCGCCATCGCGACGACCGGCAACACCAAACTGCGCCTCATGGCTCTGCCCCTCTGTTGGCATACGGGCTCATCCATCCACCCTCGAATGAGCCGCAGAAGCGGTTAACGAGACCATTAACGCATCGGGCAACCGCTAACCCAGCCATTATTTTGGGCGAGCGGCGACACCGGAACAATCTTTCTTTTCAAGCACAAAGACTTGCCAAGAAAACGTTAACGTTAACCCGAGGGTGGCGCAAGCGGAAGCATGGGCGGCGGGCGTGGCAAAATTTTGGCGATTCGACCGCCCGGTGACAAAAAAGGCAAATAGCAAGACTATTTCCTGGGCTTTATCGCCTCCCAGTCCGATTCGGTGAGGCGGTTGAGGAAGTTGAACTGCCCCGCCCCCTGCAGCCACTCGCCGCCATCGATCGTCACCACCTCGCCATTGATGTAGCCGCTCCCGTCGCACAGCAGGAAGCTGGCCAGGTTGGCCAATTCCAGATGCTCGCCAACCCGTTGCAGCGGGTTCTTCGTCTCGAACACCCGCGCCAGGTCCGCCCGCGGCACCAGCCGCTCCCAGGCGCCCGGCGTCGGGAATGGCCCGGGGGCGATCGCGTTCAACCGCACGCCACGGCCGCCCCACTCCACCGCCAGGCTCCGGGTCATTGCCAGCACCCCGGCCTTGGCCATGGCCGACGGCACCACATAGGCTGAGCCGGTCCAGGCATAGGTGGTGATGATGCTGAGGACCGTCCCTTTCTGCTTCGCCGCCAGCCAGCGCCGGCCCGCACCCATGGTGCAATAGGCGGCGCCGTGGAGGACGATGTTGAGAACGGCGTCGACTCCCCGCGGCGACAGGGATTCGGACCGGGAGATGAAGTTACCGGCGGCATTGTTCACCAACGCATCGAGCGGGCGCTTGTTCCAGATCTTCTCGAACATCGCGTCCACCGCCGCGGCGTCGCGGATGTCGCAGCCATGGGTCTCGACCGAGCCCTTGGTCTCGGCCGTGAGCTTCGCCGCCGCCTCCTGAAGCACCGCCTCCCGCCGCCCGCAGATGACGAGTTCGGCCCCCAGCTCAAGGAACCGACGGCCCATGGATAGCCCAAGCCCGGTGCCGCCGCCGGTGATGAGGATGCGCTTGCCCTTCAGCAGATCAGGCTGAAACATTCTTGCAGGTTCCTTCGCTGGATATTCAGCCGTTCAACGGCCGCAGGATTTCGCGCGAGATGATGTGCCGCTGAATCTCGCTGGTGCCTTCCCAGATCCGCTCGATGCGCGCATCCCGCCACAGCATCTCCAGCGGCAGCTCGTCCATGAGACCCATGCCGCCGAGAATCTGGATGGCATGGTCGGTCACGCGGCCCGCCATCTCCGATGCGTACAGCTTCGCCATCGCCGCATCGCTGTTAGTCATATTGCCCTGCGAATATTTCCAGGCCGCCTGCATGGTCAGCAGGTCGGCGGCGCGCAACTCCGTCGCCATGTCCGCGAGCTTGAAGCTCACACCCTGGAACTTGCCGATGTTCTGGCCGAACTGCTTGCGGGTCGCCGCCCACTCGGAGGCGATCTGCAGCGCGCGCTCCGCTTTGCCGCAGCAGGTCGCCGCCGTGAGGATGCGCGTGTTGGAGAGCCACTGCCCCGCTAGCTCGAACCCCTTGCCCTCCTCGCCCAGGATGTTGCGCGCCGGAACGCGGCAACCGTCGAACGAGAGCTGGTAGTTGTGATAGGCGCGGTGGCTGACCGGCTTCGGCCCGCGCCTGATATCGAACCCCGGCATGCCGACATCGACGAGGAAGCAGGTGATGCGCTTGCGCTCGCCCTTCGGCGTCTTGTCGATGCCCGTGACCGTGAACAGGATGACGAAGTCCGGCTTGGTCACGCAGCTGATGAAATGCTTGCTCCCGTTGATCAGGTAGTCGCTGCCGTCGGCCGTCGCCCGCGTCTGGATGCTCATGGCGTCCGAGCCCGCATTGGGCTCGGTCAATCCAAACGCCTCCTTCCGCTCGCCGCGCACCGTCGGCAGCAGGTAGGTCTCGCGCTGATCGCCGTGGCAGGCGTTGAGGATCTCCGACGGCCGGCCGACCCAGCCCACCAGACCCCAGGTGCTTTTGCCCAATTCGCGGTCCATCAGCGTCGCCGAGAGGAAATCCAGCCCGCCGCCGCCCGCTTCCTCCGGCATGTTGGCGGCATGAAGCCCCTGCTCCTTGGCCCGCTTCTGGATCTGCTTGCCCAGCTCGATCGAAATCTCGCCGCGCCGCTCGATCTCCCGCTCATGGGGGAATATTTCCTTCGCCATGAATTGCCGGACGGAATCGACCAGCATTCCCTGCTCTTCCGTCGGCGTGAAATCCCAGCCCATCGCGTTGCCTTCTTCTTGCGTTAGTGGCCCTGAAACACTGGCGCGCGCTTTTCAGTCGCCGCCGCCATCGCTTCCTTGAAATCGTCGGTCTGATAACAGCGCTCCGACGCCGCCTTCTCCGCCGCCAGTTGCGCGCGAAGATCGCGCGCGGCCGCCGTCTCCATCAACCGTTTTGTTTCCGTGATCGCGATTGAAGGTCCCGCCGCCAGCCTTTCCGCGAACGACCGGCAGGCCTCGGCAAGATCATCGGCGCTGTGGACTTCCGTCACGAGCCCGCGTGCCAATGCCTCCGCCGCCGTCCAGAATTCGGCAGTGAAAGCGAAGCGCTTCGCCTGCTCCATCCCGATCAGCCGCGGCAGCAGCCAAGTCCCGCCCGCATCCGGGCAGATTGCCATGCGGGTATAGGCGCATTGGAACCGGGCGCTGTCGGACGCCAGCCGGAAATCGCAGGCGAGCGCCAGATCCAACCCGGCGCCGACCGCGGCACCGTTGATCCACGCTACCGCGGG
Organism: uncultured Alphaproteobacteria bacterium; assembly: GCA_963851215.1. GTDB lineage: Bacteria > Pseudomonadota > Alphaproteobacteria > Dongiales > Dongiaceae > DATKFM01. The sequence continues at coordinate 273,098 of CAWKOG010000008.1, read as the reverse complement.
CGCGGGAAAGCCGGCCACATCCAGGATCAGCCCATGCATCTCCTCGACCCAGGGAAAAGTTGCGCTCTCACCCCGCGCCTCCACCTCCGCCCATTCCGCCACATCGCCGCCGGCGCAGAATGCCTTGCCGCTGCCCGTCATCACCAGGCAGCGGACTTTGTCGGTTTTCGCCTGATGCACGGTTTGGCGCAGCGCCAGGATCAGCGCCAGGTTGAGCGCATTGCGCACGTCCGGCCGGTCCAGAGTCAGGTACCGGACGCCCGCGCGATCATCGACTGAAAGCATTTTCCCTTCCCCCGGCGTTCGTTGCGCGCCACATTTTGCCGCGCCGTGCCAGATACTTCGCCTATCTCGATGCACGGAAACAGCTTTGTCCATCCGAAGCGCGCAGATTTTTTTGGCGCCGAGACCACAGGAAATATGGGTCGACAGCAAGTTGACTGCGTGTTCAGCGAAAGTGTATTATACATTATATATCAATAGTATAGAGAAGATTGTCGAGCAGAACTCGATACTTAGGCCATGGCGCGGAAAGACCCGAGACTCGAACGGCGCAAAGAACTGATCCTCGTGACGATCAGCGTGATTGGCGAGTATGGCTTCGAGCGCGCGACCATGGCCCGCGTTGCCAAGGCGGCCAACGCCACGCCGGCGGAGATGCGCCTCTATTTCCGCGACAAGAAGGACCTGCTGGCGGAAACGCTGCGCAGCCTGGTGCTGAAGTACGAGGGTTGCTGGCGCGAAAAGGTGCATCGCGCAGCGGCGCCGATCGAGAAACTCAAGGCCATGGTCGAGGCCGACTTCGATCCCATGGTCACCAACCGCCCGGGCGCCATCGTCTGGTACGGTTTCTGGCGCGAGGCGCAATGGCGGCCCGAATGCCGGCAGATCTGCGAGCGGCTGTCCAACGCCTATTTCGAGCAGGCGCGCGCGATCATCCAGCAGATCGCCGACCAGGGCCGCGACCGCAAGATGGATGTCACCGGCCTGACCCGCGCCTTTAATGCCATGATCGACGGCCTCTGGCTGGACCACCTGGTCAATCCGGAAGCCTGTACGCAGGAAGTCGCGCACCGCACCTGCCACGCCTTCCTGGCGGTCGCATTCCCGCTGGAATACGCGGCATCGAGGCTATCGAGCGCCGCCTAGCCCGCCTGCAGGCCAAGCTGTCCAAGCCAACCCGGGGAGAAGGAGTTGGTCCATGTCGGCAACGGCATTGAAATCAGAGAACGCAAATCCGGTGTCCTCGTTCAACCGGGAAACGCTGCCGGGATGGACCTACAACAACGCTGAGTTCTTTGCGCTCGAACGCCGCGATCTCCTGCTGAAGAATTGGCAGATCGTCTGCCATGTGAATGAAATCGCCAAGCCCGGCGATTATGCCACGCTGGATATGCTGGGCGAACGCGCCTTTGCGATCCGCGGCGATGACGGCGCGGTGCGCGCGTTCCACAATGTCTGCCGCCATCGCGCCGCCGCCGTCGTGCGCGGCAGTACCGGTCATTGCACTCAGGCCATCCGCTGCTTCTATCACGGCTGGGCCTATGAGCTCGATGGCCGGCTGAAGGCGCTGCCCGCCGAGGCCACTTTCGCCAATCTCAACAAGGCGGATTTCGGCCTGAAGCCGCTGGAGATCGAGATCTATATGGGCTTCGTCTTCATCCGCTTCATCCCCGGCGGTGCCAGCGTCGCCGAACGCCTGGCGCCCTATCACGATGAGCTCGCCGCCTACCACATCGAAGAGATGGTGCCCTGGGGCCGCGTTTGGGATGTCGACATCCCCGTCGATTGGAAGAACGTGATGGACAACTATCTCGAGGGCTATCACGTGCCCGTCGGCCATCCCGGCCTCTACCGCCTGTTCGGCACCAGCTACGAAGTCGAGGCGCGCCCGGGCAACATCGCCCGTGCCGTCGGCTGGCTGCGCGACAAGGAGTCACCGAACTGGACCGAGCGGCACTATCAAAAGCTGCGGCCGGAGTTGGCGCATCTCGAAGACTACCAGCGCAAGAGCTGGCGCTACTACAAGATGCTGCCGAACTTCGCCTTCGACGTCTATCCCGAGCAGATGGATTTTTTCCAGATCATCCCAGTGGCGCCCGGCAAGTCGCGGCTGCGCGGCCGCATCTACGCGCTGCCCACCGACGATCGCCGGATGAAGGCGGCGCGCTGGCTCAACACCCGCATCAATGTCGATGTGTTCCGGGAAGACAACAGCCTGATCGAATCCGTGCAGGCGGGCCTGGGCACCAGCGCCTATGGCCACGGCTACTTCTCCGAGAAGGAAGTCTGCCTGCGCCAGTTCCACGACATGATCCGCGCGGCAATTCCCGTTGCCAACCAACTGCAGCCACCGGAGCCCGGCACTGTTGCCGCGGTGAATGCAAAGCTCGCCGCGCGCTAAGGCAATGGCTGATTCAATCATGGGGTGTCGCACCAAGACCCCCCCTCTCCCCTTGGGGGAGAGGGGGCAGGGGGTGAGGGGTTTAACGCGCGGTAGTGCGCTGATGAATTATGTCGACTGTCGCAAGCACGGATTCATCATCTCGGCTCAGCTGGTATTGGGCGCACGCAGACTCTTAGCGCGCTCACGCGCGCAAACCCCTCACCCCTACCCCTCTCCCCCAAGGGGAGAGGGAGTTCATTTGTGTTCCGATACGACATCGCTCTAACAAGAAGAGTTGAGTTTCATGTCCCATCCCCTGCCCGCCGGCGCCCGCGCCTGGCAAGAGAAAGTGCGCCGCTTCGTCGACGAGGAACTGATCCCCTTCGAAGTCGAAGCCGAGATGAATTCAGGCGACTTACCGAAGGACATCTATCTGCGCCACCGCAAGCGCGCGAAGGAGATCGGCCTCTATGCCCTGGCAATCCCGAAGGAACATGGCGGCCAGGGCCTGACCAATCTGGAGCAGGCCATTGTCAGCGAGCAGGTCGGCCGCGTCACCAACGCGCTCGGACTGGTGCTATTCCTCGACGCCGCCCTGGATGCTGGAGGCCTGCGCCGGCAACGACTATCAGATGAAGACCTGGGTCACGCCGAACATCCGCGGCGAGCGCCATGAATGCTATGCCATCACCGAAGAACATGCCGGCTCAGACGTGGACAGCATCGCCGCCACTGTGAAGCGCGACGGCGATGACTATCTCCTCAGCGGCGAGAAGTGGCACGTGACGAGCGCCAACAAGGCCGACCATTTCATCTTCCAAGGCCGGCTGCTGGACGGCTCGCATTCGGGCAAACATGCACTGTTTTTCGTCGATATGAATCTGCCGGGCATCCAGCTCGTGCGCACGCCCGCCTACACGCATAACTATTCCTCGCACCATCCCATCTACAAGTTCGAGAATGTGCGCGTGCCCGCCCTTAATCTCATCGGCGCGGAAGGCGGCGGCATGGATTTCACCTATGCCTGGTTCCGCTATGAGCGGCTGGGCATCGCCGCCCGCTGCTGCGGCGCCGCCGCGCGGTTGATCGACGAGGCCACTGCCTTCGCCCAGACCCGCAACCAGTTCGGCCAGCCCATCGGCGATTTCCAGGCCATCCAATTCATGCTCGCCGACAGCCTGACCGAGCTATGGGCCGCGCGCCTCATGACCTATCGCACCGCCGAAGCCATCGATCAGGGCGAGGACGTCAAAGTCCTGCATGCGCAATGCTCGATGGCGAAACTCTATGCCTCCGAAATGGCCAACCGTGTCGCCGACCGCGCCGTGCAGATCTTCGGCGGCCGCGGCTATATGCGCGAGAACGTCGCCGAACGCTTCTTCAGGGAACTCCGTGTCGACCGTATCTGGGAAGGCACCAGCGAAATTCAGCGGCTCATCATCTGCAACGGCCTGTACAAACGCGGCCAAAAAGCGCTGATCGAGTAGGCTGATCCTATCGCCCATGTACTGAATGCAATCGAACAAAAATCTCCCTCTCCCCTTGGGGGAGAGGGGCAGGGGTGAGGGGTTTCCGCGCGCGAGCGTGCATAGAGTCTTCTTCGATCGCCGCATTGCGGGTCTATAAAGACATCACGAACTTGCACCATCTCTCTACAGGTTTGCGTCTCACTGCCGAACGCTACGGATGTGTTACCCCTCACCCCCTGCCCCCTCTCCCCCAAGGGGAGAGGGGTGAAGCTAGTGCAAACCTTGCTCCCATTGCCAACCCCGACCGCACAGTCTAACAAAGTCCGCACCAGCCATCGGCCGCCGGGGTCTCAATGCTCGCCGCTATCCGCCTGACCGCTCAGGTCCTCCTCGGCGTTGCCTTGTTCGAAGTGGCATTGGGCGCGCTCTGGCCGCTCTTGGGCCTGCAGCTCGAACATCAGCGAGTCAGCACCGAGCTCACCAGCATCGTCGGCTCGGCGTATTATGCCGGCTTCGTCGCCGGCACGATGTTCTGCTTCCCGATTATCGACCGCGTGGGCCACATCCGTGCCTTCAGCGTCTTCGCCGTACTGGCCGCCAATGCCACGCTGCTGCATGTGGTCGTGCCCAACCCGATCTCCTGGGCCGTGCTGCGGGCGGTCATCGGCTTCGCGCTGGCCGGCGTGTTCACGATTGTCGAAAGCTGGCTGAACGACAAGGCGACGACCGAGACTCGCGGCCGCATCTTCGCGCTCTACACCATGGTCGCCTGGGGCTTCAGCGGCATCGGCCCGCTGGGTATCAACATCCAGGACGACAGCGGCACCATCCTGTTCTGCCTCATCGGCATCGTCATGGCCTCCGCGGTCATCCCGGTGGCCCTGACCACTGTGGGCAATCCGGATATCGGCCAACGCAGCCATTTCGGCATTCTCCGGCTCTACAAGATTTCGCCGCTCGGCGTGCTGGCCTGTTTCGCGTCCGGCGTCATCAACACCGGTCTGTTCGTGATGCTGCCGATCTACTCTACCCGCGTAGGCTACAGCACCGCAGAGACCTCGATCCTGCTGAGCATCGCGTCCATTGGCCCGTTTTTCATCCAGTATCCGGTCGGCTGGATGGCCGACCGCTTCGGCCGCCGGCCGCTGATGCTGGCCACAACCCTGATCGCCATCGCTGTGTCGGCCGCCATAGTCAGCCTGCCACCGGGTGCGTTCTATTGGCTTGTCGCGCTAACTACGCTGCTCGCCAGCATGTTATCGCCGCTCTACGCGCTCGGCGTGGGACAGACCAACGACTATGTCTCGAAGAACGATTTCGTCTCCGCCAGCGCCGGCCTGCTGTTCGCCTGGGGCATCGGCGCAATCATCGGCCCCATCGCCGCGGCCCCCGCTATCAGCTTCTTCAACAATCCCAACGGCCTCTTTTACTTCGTCAGCACCTGCCATGTGATGCTGGCCAGCTTCATCATGTACCGCATGATCGTCCGCCCGGCGCTGTCGGCGAAAGAGCAGGGCAACTACGTTGCCGTGCCGGTGGCCCAGTCCGGATCCGGCACCGAGCTCGATCCGCGCGGCGCCAGTAAGCCGACACCCGCCCAGGCCAGCCGCATCATTAGCGCAACCGTCGAGTGACAGGCGACCGCCATGAGTGAACGCAACAAGCAGATCCTTCTCGCCGCCCATCCCGAAGGCTGGGTCAAGGAATCCGATTTCAAGCTCGCCGACGCACCGATGCCAACGCCCGGCCCCGGCCAGGTGCTGGTGCGCAACGAGTATCTCTCCCTCGATCCCTATATGCGCGGCCGGATCAGCACGCGAAAATCCTACGCCAAGGGCGTCGAGGTGGGACAGGTGATGGTCGGCGGCACGGTGGGCGAGGTCGTCGCCTCCAACGATGCGAACTTCGCCGTTGGCGATAAAGTCCTCGGCTATCAAGGCTGGCAGCTCTACGGCGTTGCCGACGGCAAGACCTTGCAGAAGCTGAGCTCGGCCAAGCTGCCGCTGTCGGTCTATCTCGGCGCGGCCGGCATGCCCGGCGTCACCGCCTGGATCGGGCTGCTGCAGATCGGCAAGCCGAAATCCGGCGAGACGGTCGCGGTCGGCGCAGCCACCGGCGCCGTCGGCGCCGTGGTCGGTCAGCTCGCCAAGCTGCAGGGCTGCCGCGCTGTCGGCATCGCCGGCGGTCCGCAGAAATGCGCCTACGCGGTGAAGGAGCTCGGCTTCGACGCCTGCGTCGATTACCGCGCCGGGAATCTGGTCAAGGATCTGGAAGCTGCAACGCCTCAGGGCATCGATATCTATTTCGAGAATGTCGGCGGCGAGGTGCTGGAGGCCGTGTTGCCGCGCCTCAACGATTTCTCCCGCATTCCCCTCTGCGGCCTGATCTCCGACTACAATTCCACCGAGCCGCGGGGCATTCCCGACCTGCGCCATGTTCCTGTTCAAGCGCATCCATCTCCAGGGCTTCATCTGCTCCGATACGCCCGACGTCTGGCCCGAGGCGATCCGCCAGCTCGAAGGCTGGATATCAACCGGCAAGATCAAGTACCGCGAGACCATCGTCGACGGCCTGGAGAACGCCCCCCGCGCCTTCGTCGGCCTGTTCAAGGGCGAGAACTTCGGCAAGCTGATCGTGAAGCTGCGGTAGTCCCGCCCATGCATTCCCGCTACATCGACTGCTATTACGCGCAGACCGCCAATCCCGCGCCCGAACGCCCGGAACTCACCGGCGACATCGAGGCCGACGTCTGCGTCATCGGCGGCGGGCTCGCCGGGCTGAACGCGGCACTCGGCCTGCTGGAGCGCGGCCGCTCAGCCGTCGTCGTGGAGGCCGAGCGCATCGCCTGGGGCGCCTCGGGCCGCAATGGCGGCTTCGTCGGGCGCGGCTACGCCGCCGGGCCGGACTTCGTCATCAAGCAGGTCGGTGTCGAGCAGGCGCGCAAGCTGCAAGCCCTCACGGTCGACGCCGTCGACCTGATCCGCCGCCGCATCACCGAGAACCAGATCGCCTGCTCGCCCGTCGCGTCGGGCATGATCCGCGCCTGGTGGACCGACAATGCCGACGAAACGCGCCGCGCCGGCGACGACCTCAGGCGCAAGCTCGGAATCGAGGTCGAGTTCTGGCCGCGCGAGCGCCTCCGCGACACGCTCGTCAGCGAGCGCTATTTCGACGCCCTCTACTATCCACAGAACTTCCACTTCCATCCCCTGAACTACGCGCTGGGCATCGCCGACATGATCGAGCGCAAGGGCGGGCGCATCTTCGAGAGCTCGCGGGTCACCCGCCTCGAACTCGACGGCTCGGTGAAAACGGTCCATACCGCCGGCGGCCGCATCAAGGCCGGCGCTGTCGTCGTCGCCTGCGGCGGCTACATCGAGGGGCTGTACCGCAAGCTTGCCGGTGCGCTGCAGTCAGTCGCCACCTATGTCATGGTCACCGAGCCGCTGGGCGATCGGCTGCGCACCGCCATCCGCGGCAATCAGAGCGTCATCGATTCCCGCTTCGATTTCGATTATTACCGGCCACTGCTGGATACGCGCATCATGTGGGGCGGCGGCATCACGATCCGCCGCAGCGATCCGCCCGATCTCCGGCAGATGATGCTGAAGAAACTCCTCACCGTTTATCCGCAGCTCGAGGGCGTGCGGGTGGAGTCGGCCTGGACCGGGCTCATGGGCTATCCCAAGCATTCCATGCCCCAGATCGGCGAGATTTCGCCCGGCGTCTGGTACAGCATGGGCTTCGGCGGCCACGGCATGGGTACCACGACGGTGGCAGGCGAGCTGGTCGCCGCCGCCATCGCCCAGGGCGACGACCGCTACAAACTCTTCGCCCCCTTCGGCCTCGACCTGGACCGGCGGCGCCGTCGGCATGCTCGATGGTGGAGATGATCTACCGCTACTACCGGTTCAGGGATTGGCTGAAGACGTAACCCGAACTGTCCCCTCGCCCCACGAAGTGGGGAGAGCGTGCGTGGCGGTCGCTCTGCGACCGCTACGCGGGTGAGAGGATTGGGAGCACAAGCGCAGCAAGCAAGACATCGTTGAAACAAACGGCAGCATCGGCGCCGCCCTCACCCCGCAACATTCGCTGAACGCGAATGTTGCCTCCCTCTCCCACTTCGTGGACGAGGGGATAGCTCTTGCCAACCCTACCCCATCGCCGCCATCTCGCGCTTGAACAGCATCTCGCCCACCGGCACCGTATCCAGTTCCCGCGCATAACGATGTCCGGCATACACCGCATGCGCGATCGTCGCCGGCGCGTATGCATCGGCAATGGCGCGCACCGACTTGATACCCGCCTTGGCCAACGCCGCCTCGTCCGCCCGCAGCGCCACGGCCAGCTCATCCCGCGCATTCCGCGCCGTCACCGTCACCACCGACCCGCATTCGATCTTCGACAGCCGTCCCGGTATAGACGCAGGCCGTCTCCACATGGTCGCCGTGGAACGCCGTGACCTTGCGGTTGGCGACGATGTTCACATCCAGCTCGATCAGCCGCGCCTGGATGCGGCCATGGTCCAGCATGTTGTGGGTGAAGAACGACGCCGACTCCGCCGGCGTCACCAGCGTCACCGCCAGCCCCATCTGCCGCAGCTTCTCGGCGATCACGCCGCCCATATAGAAGTGATCGTCGTCATAGATCAGCACCGGCCCCTTCGGGACGGCGCCGTCCATGATGTCATCAGGCGTATAGACTCCATCGCGATCGAACGCCGGCAACGGCCGGTAGGACGCTCGCCCCGACCCATCGCGCCGCCACGAAGCCCCCGTGGCAATCACGACGTGGGTGCTTCCCATCTCCAACACGTCGGCCGCCGCCAGCCGGCTCGCCGGATACATCGTGACGTTGGCCATCTTGTCGATCTGCAGCAGCCGGTGATCCCGCACCCGCGCCCAGGCCGACAATCCCGGCAGCTTCGACTCCCGGCTCACTCGCCCGCCCATCTCCTCGCCCGCCTCCGCCAGATGCACGGTATAGCCGCGCTGCCCCAGCGCCCGCGCGCATTCCAGTCCCGCCGGTCCGGCGCCCACGACGAGCACGGACTCCGAAGCGCCCTTGGCCGGAATCTTTTCTGGATGCCAGCCCTTGCGGTATTCCTCGCCCATGGTCGGATTCTGAGTGCAGCGGATCGATGTCACCGTGTAGTCGCCGACGATGCAGATATTGCAGCCGATGCATTCCCTGATGTCGTCGATGCGCCCCTCCTCGATCTTCTTTGGCAGGAATGGATCGGCGATCGAGGGCCGCGCCGCTCCGATCATGTCGAGGACGCCGCGCTTGATCTGCGACACCATCGTGTCCGGCGAGGTGAACCGCCCCACGCCCACCACCGGTTTGGTGGTCAGCTTCTTCACGAAGGCGATATGTTTCTCCTGGAAACCCTCCTCGGCAAAACGCGACGGCACGGAATCGTTGGTCCAGTCGCTGACATTCACGTCCCAGAGGTCCGGCATCTCCGCCAGCATCTCCACTACCTCGCGGCCCTCGGTCTCGCTGGTAATGCCGTCGGGGCCCAGCAATTCGTCGACCGCAAAGCGCACCACAACGGCGCAGCTATCGCCCACCGCCGCTTTCGTATCCTCGATGATCTCGCGGAACAACCGCACGCGGTTCTCCAGGCTGCCGCCGTATTCGTCGGTGCGGTGATTGCGCCGCTTCTGCAGGAAATGCATGGGCAGCGTGATGTTGTGCCCGGCATAGCAGTAGATGAGGTCGAAGCCCGCCTTCTTCGCCCGCAGCGCCGCCTTGCGGTGCCAGTCGCGATAGGCCTTGATATCCGCCTTGTCCATCGCCCGCGCCTGCAGCGGCGCGAATGACTTCACCGGCTGCGCCGACGGACCCAGCGGCGTCTCCCGGCTCTCCATGCAGTCGCAAGTCGGGCCATGATGGGTCAGCTCGACGCCGGCCAGCGCGCCATGCTTCTGCACCGCCTCGGCCATGCGCGCCAGCGCCGGAATATCCCGGTCGTCCCATAGCCGCGCCTCCGGCGATGGGCTGATGTCGCTGGAGGGATGCACTTCCGTTTCCTGGGTGCAGACCACCGCCCAGCCGCCCTCGGCCTTCATGCCGCGATGCACCGCCTCCGCATTCGGCCGCACATGGCCGAGGCCGTTGCAGTGCGGCACCTGGTAGAACCGATTCCTGGCCGTCTTCGGACCGATCTTGATCGGTTCGAACAGGATGTCGTAACGGGGATCGCGCGCCATGGTCGTTGGCCTGTTCTTGTTGTTGTCAGGCCTAGCCAACCAAGAATGCTGTCGTTGCGCAAGCCGCGCGCGCAGCCGCCCTACTCCGCCGCCGTCGACAGGATCGGCTCAACTTCCCGCAGCTGCTCCATGGGGATGTGGCAGAGGATGCGGTGGCCGGCGTTGGTGCGCTGCTCCGGCGGCGGCGTGGTGTCGCAGATGCTGCCGATCTTGCGCGGGCAGCGGGTGGCGAAGGGGCAGCCCGCCGGGATGTCCCGCGGGCTCGGCATCGCGCCTTCCAGCAGGATGCGCTTCTGCTGCCGGTCCGGATCGGCGATCGGCACGGCCGAGAGCAGCGCCTCGGTATAGGGATGATAAGGCGGCTCGAAGATCTCCTCGACAGTGCCGAACTCGACGATGCGGCCGAGATACATCACGGCCACGCGGTCGGCCAGATAGCGGACGACGGAGAGATCATGGGAAATGAAGATCAGCGTCGCCTGCTGCTTCTCCTGCAGCTCCATCAGCAGATTGATGATCGCCGCCTGCACCGACACGTCGAGCGCGGACACCGGCTCGTCGGCCACCACGATATCGGGATCGCCGGCGAGCGCCCGGGCGATGGCGACGCGCTGCTTCTGCCCGCCCGAGAGCTGCCGCGGTTTCCGCGCCACGAAATCGCCGGGCAGCTTGACGATCTCCATCAGCCGCCGCGCCCGGTCGCGCATCGGCGCGCCCTTCATATGCTTCAGGCGGCGCAGCGAGCGCTCGATCGTGAAGCCGACGGAGTGGCTGGGATTCAGCGTGCTCTCCGGGTTCTGGAACACCATCTGCAGCTTGCCCTTGACCTGCTGTGTCCTGGCCTCAACGGCGATCATGCCAATATCCAGGCCATCGACGGACACGCTGCCTTCGGTCGCCTTCTCCAGGCCGGTGAGCACCTTGGCGAAAGTGGATTTGCCGCAGCCGGATTCGCCGACGATGGCCAACGTCATGCCGCGCCGCGCCGACATGCTGATCTCGTTCAGCGCCTTGACTTGATAGCTCCCGCCGCCGCTGAAGATGCTGGCGGAGGTGTCATAGAATTTCCGCAGGTTGACGACGCTGAGCACATCATCAGCCTCGCGGCTCTCGACAGCCTGCGTCACCGCACCCTGCGGCCGCTCCCAGGGCGCCAGTTCGTTCAACCGCACGCATTGCACCCGGTGCATGGAATCGCCAGGCACTTCGACCGTGGCGATGCGGCCAACGGAGCAGCGCGGGGGATCGGCGAACTTGCAGCGGGAGACGAAGATGCAGCCCGGCGGCCGGTTCAGCGCCGGCGGCACCGATCCGGGGATCGGCACCAGCGGCGTCGAATGCTTGTCGGTGCCCAGCACGGGAATGCATTCCAGCAGGCCGCGGGTATAGGGGTGCTTGGGCTTGCGGAACACCGAGGTGATCGGCCCCTCCTCCACCAGCTCGCCCGCATACATCACGCCGATGCGGTCGCAGACTCGCACCACCGTGCCGAGATTGTGGCTGATGAAGACGATAGCCGAGTTGTGCTTCCGCCGGAGGTCGCGCACGAGATCGAGCACCGCCGCTTCGACGGTGACATCCAGGCCCGTGGTCGGCTCGTCCATCACCAGCAGCGAGGGCTCCGCCATCAGCGCCATGGCGATGACCACGCGCTGCTGCTGGCCGCCGGAGATCTGATGGGGATAGCGGTCGAAGATCGACTCCGGGTCCGGCAGCCGCACCTCGGCCAGCATCTGCAGGGCGCGGCGCTTGGCTTCCGCCTCGCCGGCGCCCTGATGGATCATCGGCACTTCCATGAGCTGCCGCCCGACCGGGTATCACCGGATTGAGGCTGCTCATGGGGTCCTGATAGACCATGGCCAGGCGGCGGCCGCGGATCGCCCTGAGCTCGTTCTCGCTCATCTTCGACAGGTCGCGGCCCTCGAAGAGGATGCGCCCGCCGGTCAGCCGTCCTGCGCCGCCCAGATACTTCATGATCGAGAAGGCGACCGTCGATTTGCCGCAGCCGGACTCGCCCACCAGCCCGATCGCCTCGCCCTGCTGCAGCGTGAAGCTGATGCCCGGCACCACATTGATCTCGCCCGCCCGGGTGTAATAGGAGATCCGCGCGTTATCGAGTTCGAGGACGGGGGTTCCGGCTGGCGGGCGGCTGGCCATGCTGATGCGTCAATCCCTCAGGCTGATCTCGCGCAAGCCGTCAGCCAGCAGGCTGAAGCCGACAACGAGGGACGAAAGCGCGATGGCCGGCGCCAGCGCCATATGCACCTGGCCGCCGAGCATGAAGCCGTAATGGGCATTGATCATGCCGCCCCAGTCGGGCCAGGGCGGCGGCAGGCCGACGCCGAGGAAGCCGAGCGTGCCGATGGTGATCGCGGTATAGCCGGTGCGCAGGCAGGCATCGACGATCAGCGGCCCGCGCGCGTTCGGCAGGATCTCCACCAGCATGATGTACCAGGCCGGCTCGCCGCGCATCTTTGCCGCCGCTACATATTCGCGCTCGCGCAGCTCCAGCGTCTGGCTGCGCACGAGGCGCGCCACCTGCGGCGAGGCGATGAAGGTGACGGCGACGATGATGTTGATGGCCGACGGCCCGAACTTCATCATGATGATGACGTAGAGCACCAGCACCGGAAACGACAGGATGATGTTGCAGATCTGCATCAGCACGCCGTCGACCCAGCCGCGATAATAGCCCGCCAGCAGGCCGATGGTGCAGCCGACGATGTAGGCGCAGAGCGTGGCCAGGGGCGCGATGGTCAGCACCAGCCGCGAGCCATAGATGATGCGCGACAGCAGGTCCCGCGCCTGATCGTCGGTGCCCAGCCAATGCTCCGCCGACGGCGGCGAATTGACTCCGCCTTCATAGAGATTGGCGTTGGGCGGATAGGGCGCCAGCAGCGGCGCGAAGATGGCGACGAAGATCCAGAACAGCACCAGGAACAGGCCGATCATGCCGACAGGCGATTCACGGAGCAGGCTCAGCGTCCGCAGCCAGCCGGGCAATGCGCCCTTGGCCTTCGGCTTGTTCGGAGAGGCTGTCAGCACTGTCATCGTGGCATCCTAGCTGAAACGAATCCGGGGATTGAGCAGCATATAGGTGAAATCGCCGATGATCTGCGACGAGACCACGACGAACACGGCAAACAGCGATGCGGTCTCGATCGTCGCCAGGTCCTTGTAGAGCGCGGCCTCGACGATCATGCGGCCAAAACCGGGAAAGGCGAACAGCGCCTCCACGATCACCACGCTGGTGAACAGGAAGTTGAGCTGCATCAGGATCGCCGTAAACGGCGTGATCAGCGCATTGCGCATGGCATGCTTGATCACCACATCGGGAAACGACATGCCCTTCAGCACGGCGGTGCGGATATAGGGCCGGGTCATCACCTCCACCATGGAGGCCCTGACCATTCGCACCAGATATCCGAGATAGAAGGTGGTCAGCGTTGCGACCGGCAAAATGAGTTGCGAGGCGATGGACCAGTTGCCGCTGGAATCCATCGGCGCGGTGCCCGGAAGGATGGCAAGCCAGACGACGAAGATCGTCGACAGGAAGGCGCCGGTGGCGAATTCGGGAATCGATGTCGTGATCGTGCTCGCCAGGGATATCGTGCGGTCGGTGAAAGAACCTTCGCGCATGCCGGCCGCCACGCCGAAGATCACGGACAAGGGCGCGATAATCGCGAAGGCGATCAGCGCCAGCAGCGTCGTATTGCCGATGCGATCCCAGATGAAGGTGTTGACCTGGACGCGCCAGAGATGGGACTCGCCGAAATCGCCCTGCAGCAGGCCGCTCACCTCGCCATGACAATCCGGCAGCACGCCGAGCCAGGCGCCATAACGGTCGATGAAGCCGTCCGTAAGGCAGTGTTCTTTGTTATAAATGTCGAGCTGCGCCTTGACCGCGAACTGGCCAAGCGCCGACTTCGCCACGTTCTGCGACGAGAACTCGAAAGTCAGGAAGATCAGGAACGAAACCACCAGCATGGTGAAGAGCAAGCCGCCGATGCGCTTGACAAAGAACTTCAGCATGCTGCCTCACCGATGCCGTTAGGCAATTCAGTGCGGGGATGCGCGGGCAAATCCGGCGGATGTCATCCTGGACACCCGCCGGAATTCCCTGCGGCATCAGCCTTCGAGCGACCACTTCCACGGGAAGATGTAGAGGGTCGGATGCGCCTCGTAGCCTTTCACTTTCTTGTCCATGGCGGAGAATACCGAACGCCAGAGCGGCTGCACGATCGGGCCTTCCTCCTGCATCAGGATCTCGATGTCCTTCACCACTTCGCTGCGGGCCTTCGGATCGAGGATGCCTTCCGCCTTGCTCAACATTTCGTCGAACTTGGCATTGGACCAGAAGCTTTCATTCCATGGCACGCCCGTACGATAGGCGAGGCCGAGGACCATGACGCCTAGGGGACGATGCGTCCAAGCCGTGAAGGCGAACGGATTGGTGTTCGCATTCCAGATTTCCCAATACTGGGCGGCCGGCAGCACGTTCACATTGATGGTGACGCCGATATCCTTCCACTGCTCGGCCATGACGTTGCAGGCCTTGGACTCCCAGTCCGGATCCTTGATGCAGACCAGTTCCGCTTCAAAGCCGTCCGGGAAGCCGGCATCCGCCAGCAGCTTCTTCGCTCCCTCGACGTCGCGCTGCATGAACGGCAGCTTGTAGTATTCCGGATGCACCTGCGAGACATGGTGATGTTCGCCGGGCACGCCCAGGCCGAGATAAGCGACCTGCAGCACCTTCTCCGTGTCGACGCCCAGACGCATGGCCTTGCGGACGCGCGGGTCCTTCCACTGGTCGTGGATGGGTTGCATGCGGGCGACGCCGGTCTGCGCGGTCGCGGACTGGTAGACCTGGATGTTCGCCAGCTTCTGCACGGCGGCGATCTGCGACGTATCCACGTCCCAGATGCCGTCGACCTGGCCCGATGCGATGGCGCCGAGCGCCGCCGCGGGATCGTCGCCATGGTCGATGAACTCGACGGTGTCGAGCGCGCCGTCGCCCGCCCAATAGCCGGGCTTCTTCGTCACCACGCACTTCTTGCCCAGCTCGTACTCGGTCATTTCCGCCCAGCCGGTGCCGATCGAGCCGACGCCCGGGAACTTGCCTTCCGAGCTCGGATGCATCATCGGGAACGGATAGTGGAAGAAATGCTCGGGCACCGCCAGTTGCGGCACCTGCGCATTCAGGCGCACCGTGTGGTCGTCGACCTTCTCGATGGCGCTGGCATCCCACAGCTTGGTGGACATCTTGGCAGCGCCGTTCTCGTCCTTCTCGCCGGTGTCGAACTCGGTCAGCATGTAGCCCTTCATCAGGCCTAGCACCGAGGAACCCGTCGCCGGATCGAGGCAGCGCGCTGATGTTCCAGATCACCTGATCGGCCAGGAACGGATCGCCGTTCGACCACTTCACTTCCTTGCGCAGATGCAGTGTCCAGGTCTTGAGGTCGTCGCTGGCTTCCCACTTCTCGCACAGCCAGGGCACCGTGATGTTGTCGGCGCCCGTCAGCGTCAGATATTCGATGACGTTGCGCGACATCATGGAGTCCTGGATCCAGGAATAGGTATGCGGGCTTTCGATCGGCTGCACGCGCATCGACAGGCGCACCGTGCCGCCGGTCGCGGCCTGCGCCTGGCGGCTCGTCCACGGGTTCGGCAAGCCGACGATGGAATAGGCGGCGCTGGCCGACAGGCCGAGCAGGGTCGCCGTACGCAGGAACTCGCGGCGGCCGAACTTCTTCTCGGTGAAGTCCTGCGCCAATTTCGGCAGGTAGGAATGGATTTCCTCTAAGCGGGTTCTATCGCTCATTGCTTATGCGTCTCCCTTTGTTGAGCTCTTCATGTTCTTGCTGACAGCGACGCGGATGGCGTCCGGATTTGGTCCCGGACTTTCGTAACCGCTTCATTTTCAGCGCCTCACCAGTCTTGATTCTTATATTAATGGCTAGCAAAGCACTGTTTGGGCAAGGGGTTCAAGCATTTCCTTTAGGAACCGGGGCAAGGCGGCGGGCACCGGCTCCCCGCCCGATGCCGGCCCGGACACATATGTCCAGAGTCGCCGGCCGCTCACAGTTTCGTGACGGCTCGTCTTGTTACAGCACGTCTCCGCCCGCGTATTGTGGGCGGCGGCCGGCGCGGGCCCGAGGGCGGGCACTGGCAGCGGCGCTGGCGGCGAACTTCCCGGCGGAGCTTCAATGGAATCCACAGTCACCGACCACCGGCGTCCACGGCGGCGGAACACGGAGTCGCGACGGCAGTCGATCCACCAGCTTCCCTGGCGGCAGGTGCGCAACCCCTATCCGCCGATCGAGCCGCTCTCTGCCGACCAAATTCAGACCATTCACCTGACATCCCTCGACATCCTCAAGGAAATCGGGATGCGGGTCCTGCTGCCGGAGGCGCGAACCATTCTAAAGAAGGGCCGGCGCCTCGGTGGATGAAGACACCCAGATGGTGCGCTTCGACCCGCACCTGGTCGAGCACGCCCTGAGCTCCGTGCCCTCCTCCTACACCGTCCATGCCCGCAATCCCGAGCGGAACATCGTCATGGGCGGCAACTACATGAACTTCGGCACCGTCGGCGGGCCGCCCTATGCCCTGGATCTAGATCGCGGCCGGCGGCCGGGCACTCTGGCCGATTTCACCGAGCTGGTGAAGCTGGCCCACAGCCTCAACATCGTCCATTTCCTGGCCGGCTCGGCGCCGGAAGCCCAGGATGTCGCGGTGCCGATCCGCCACATGATCATGGGCCGGGTGGTGCTGACACTCTCGGACAAGGTGCCGTTCGCCGGCACCATCACGCCCCAGCGGATGCGCGATTTCTTCGACATGGTGTGCATCGTCCGCGGCATCACCGAAGAGCAGCTGCTGCGGGAGCCGAGCTACTACTCCGTCATCAACACCAATTCGCCGCTGCAGCTCGACGGCCCGATGGCCCATGGCGTGATCGAGATGGCGAAGTTCAATCAGCCGCTCTGCATCACGCCCTTCACGCTGTTGGGCGCCATGGCGCCGGTGACCCTGGCCGGAGCACTGACGCAGCAGAATGCCGAGGCGCTGGCAGCGATTACCCTGTCGCAATTGGTCCGCCCCGGCGCGCCGCTGATCTATGGCGGCTTCACCTCGAACGTGGATATGCGCAGCGGCGCCCCCGCCTTCGGCACGCCGGAATACATCAAGGCGGCGCTGATCGGCGGCCAGATGGCGCGGCGCTACAAAATGCCCTACCGCTCCTCCAACACCAACGCGTCGAACTGGCCCGATGCGCAGGCGACCTACGAAGGCGCCATGTCGATCTGGGGCGCGATAATGGGCCATTGCAACATGATGATCCACGGCCTCGGGCTGGCTCGAGGGCGGCCTGGTGGCCTCCTACGAGAAGTACATCATCGACGCGGAAATGCTGCAGATCATGTCCGAGTTCTGCCAGCCGGTGGTCGTGGACGAGTCCACCCTGGCCGTCGATGCCATGCGCGATGTCGGCCCCGGCGGCCACTTCTTCGGCACCCAGCACACGCTCGACCGCTACGAGACCGCTTTCTACACGCCGCTGCTCTCCGACTGGCGGACCTTCCAGCAATGGTCCGCCGACGGCGCCATGGACGCCACCAAGCGCGCCAACAAGATCTGGAAGACCATGCTGGCCGAGTATGTGCCGCCGCCCCTGGACCCCGCCCGCGCCGAAGAACTCGACGCCTTCATCGCCCGCCGCACCGAAGAAGGCGGCGCGCCCATCATCTGAGATCACCGCCATGCAGATCAGTGTCTTCCCCCAGGATCCCCGGCCCAGTGGCTGGTACATGACGATGCCCTCGGCGCCGCCCGTCCGGCGGCTGGAGGGGGAGCAGAAGGCCGACTGGGTCGTCGTCGGCGCCGGGTTCACTGGCGTGGCCGCCGCCCGCCGCCTGGCAGAGCTGGCGCCGGATGCCCGGGTCGTCCTGATCGAGGCCCAGCGCGCGGGCATGGGCGCTTCCGGGCCGGAACTCGGGCTTTCGTCATCGATGCGCCCCACAACTCCGACGCCTCGGCGGCGGAGATGGAGGCCAACCGACGCATTCTCAAGCTCAACCGCTTTGCCATCGACTGGCTGGAAGAGCTTGTGGAAAAACATCAAATCCGCTGCCATTGGGCGCGCCGCGGGCAATACCGTGTGGCTGCGACCCCCGCCGGCAGCCTTGGCGCAGAGCCGATCATGGCTCTGGCGGAGAAGCTGCGCCTGCAGTCCGAGCGGCTCAATCGCGACCAAATCGCCGCCCGGCTGGGCACCCGCTATTACCAGGATGCGGTCTACCAGCCGGGCACCGTCCTGATGCAGCCGGCCGCCCTGGTCAGCGGCCTCGCCCATTCCCTGCCGGCCAATGTGGATTTCTTCGAGGAGTCGCCGGTCATCGGCTTTGACGCCGGCCCGCCCCACCGCCTGGAGACGCCCGAGGGCGAGATCACCACGCCGCGCCTGATCCTGGCCACCAACGGTTTCACCGACGGCTGGGGCTTTCTGGAGAACCGCCTGATCCGGCTTGGTGACCTATGCCAGCCTGACCGAACCGCTGAGCGACCGGCAGCTGCAGCAGCTCGGCAGCGACCCCAACTGGGGCGTGACCTGCACCGATCCGCATGGGCTCCACCGTCCGGCGCACGGCCGACAACCGTCTGATGATGCGCAACAGCTTCCGCTATGGCGGCGACACGGCCGTCGGCGACAGGGAACTGGCGCGGGCGCGCAAGAACCACCTTAAATCGATCGCCGACCGCTATCCCGATCTCGGCGCCGTGGAGATCGTCGGCACCTGGGGCGGCTTCGTCTGCTTGTCGGCAAATGCCGCACCCTATTGGGGCGGCCTGGCGCCGGGCATCTTCGCCTCGGTCTGCTGCAACGGCGTCGGCGTACCTAAGGGCACCTTCGCCGGCCGCGCCATCGCCGAATATGCGCTCGGGCGCCAGACCGAACTGGTGCGGGAGATGATGACCTTCCCGCAGGCCGCCAATCACCGCCTGGGCCCGCTGATCGGCCCCGCCACCTCGCTGCGCCTGGCCTGGAGCCAATACCAAGCAGGCAAGGAGCACTAGAGCCTTGCCGATTTCCGGCCCGTGACCATCTCTATTCGGTCACGCGCAACCATGCCCCCCACAGCGTCATGCAGCTGACCGGCAGCGAAACGGATTCCATTCATTCCTGGCTGATCAGAGCCGGCTTGAGCAACTTGCCGATGGCGGCAATCCTCAATGAACTCTGCCAGCGCCTCAACGCCGGCGGCTTGCCGGTTTCCCGCGGCTTCTCATCCATCGAAACGCTGCACCCGCTGCTGCGCGCCCATTCAGTGACCTGGGAACGCGGCGCCATTGCCGAGAGCGAGTTCCAGCATGACGATCTGCGGCGGGCGATCTGGCATGAAAGTCCGTTCCGGCACATGATCAACAATCTGGTCCCGCGCCTGGAACGGAACTGACGGGCCCCCACGCGCAGTTCGACTACCCCGTGCTCCAGGAGTTTCGCGATGCCGGCCATACGGCGTGGATGGCATTTCTGATCGGCATCGAGAGGACGATGACATTCCTTCGGGATACGATCTCGGCGTCATCTGCTCCTGGTGCACCGACCGGCCGGGCGGCTGGACGCAGGCGCAGCGCGAGACCATCGAGGACATTTCGCGGACCATGGCGCTGGCCATGCGCAGCAGCATCGGCTTCCGCGTCACCCGCGACCTGCTGGCAACCTATCTCGGCCGCGACGCCAGCAACAGAGTAACCGCCGGCGATATTCAGCGCGGCGCCGTCGGCGAGATCGAGGCCTGCCTGCTCTATGCCGACCTGCGTGGCTTCACCGACTATGCCGAGGCAACGCCGCCGGCAACGGTGGCCGAGCGGCTGAATGCCTATCTGGATTGCATGGGTGCCCCGGTCGAGGCGCGGGGCGGGCAGATCCTGAAGTTCCTCGGCGACGGATTGCTCGCCGTGTTCATGTTCGACGATCGGTTCGGAGAAGGCCGTGGTCTGCGGTGCCGCCTTGGATGCAGCCGAGGATGCACTCCGGCGCATTTCGGAGCTGAATGCCAAGGCGCTGGCGCGGATCGCATCCTTACGGCCGACATCGCCCTGCACAAGGGCCAGGTGCTCTACGGCAATGTCGGAACGGCGCAGCGGCTCGATTTCACGGTCATCGGTCCCGCCGTGAACGAGGCGGCGCGGTTGGAGGGCCTGTGCCGTGACCTTGGCACGAACCTGCTGATCTCCAGTTCCTTCCATGCCGAAGCCGGGCCGGCGCAGGCGCGCATGCATTCCGCTGGGCCGGCACCGGCTGCGCGGCGTGCGCGACGCGCGTGAAGTCTTCACGCTCCGCTAGCCCGTCGGCGGTCACGCCTCGATGAGCTTGTCGATCCGGTAGCCCGCGCGCGGCAGCATCACCTGCAGCAGCGGCCCGGTCATCACGGTCGTGGCGACCGCCATGATCACCAGCATGGTGAAGACGTCCTGCGGGATGAAGCCGAGGCTGAAACCGATATTCAGCACAATCAGCTCCATCAAGGCGCGGGTGTTCATGAGCACGCCAAGGATCGATGACTGCTGGCTGCCGAGCCCGGCAAGCCGCGCGGCGATGTAGACGGGTACAACCTTCACCACGACCGCGGCGAACAGGATCGCGCCGCACCAGGCCCAGTCCGACACCGTATCCAGGCCCAGCACATTCGTGCGCAGCCCGGTATAGGTGAAGAAAATCGGCAGGAAGAATACCAACACGAACTGGCCGATCTGCCGGCGCCAGGCCTCGACGAACTCATGATGCCGGTGGAACAACAGCCCCAGCAGGAACCCGCCGAAGATCGTGAAGATGCCCAGCTTCTCGGTCGCAATCCCCGCCACGAAGATCAGCGCCAGCACGATCGCCACCAGGCTGTTGGAGGGCTGCCCCTGCTCGATCGGAAAACGGCGGATCAGCCAATCCGCCCCGGGCCGGCCGACGAACCACAGGAACACCAGCAGCAGCAGGATGCCGCCGATCTGCAATGCCGACTGTCCGGCGGAAAACTGCGCCGAGGCATAGGCGGCCACACCCGCCAGCGCCACCCAGCCCACCACATCATTCGCCGCCGCGGCGGTGATGGCGATGACCCCGGTTTCCGTTCGTGTCAGCGCATATTCCCGTAGGATCCGGCCCAGGACTGGAACGGCGGTGATGGCAAAGGCGATGCCGACGAACAGGCTGTAGGTCAGAACATCGATGCCCGGCGCCAGAAACGGCGCGGTCACCACTCCCAACATCACCCCCACGACCAGCGGCACGCAAATACTCGCGATGCCGATATAGATGACGGCCTTGCGGTTACGCAGCTCCCGCAGGTGACCGAACTCGAAATCGCTGCCGATCTGGAACATCAGCAGGATCAGGCCGATCTGGCTGAGGATCAGCATAGGCGCCGCGGCGTCGGCCGCGAAGATCGCGGCCGAGAGATCGGGCCACAGGAAGCCCAGGAATGACGGCCCCAGCAGCAGGCCGGCCACGATCTCGCCGACGGCGCGCGGCTGCCGCACCGCCCGCGCCACGCTTCCCGCCACCCGCGCAAACAGGATGATAACGATGAGCTGCACCAGCGTGGCGACGACTAGTATGCTCGATAGACTGTACCGATGTATTCAAACGACACCCGAAGACTGGAGAATCATTCGGGAGAGGTTACATCCGTGAGCCACTTTGGCAATCGCCGGATTGGTCTCCGCGGCCGGCGCTATTCGCCTGCGGCGTGCGCGGCCTCACCGGTTTCAGCCAGTGCCTGGGTGATTGCCGCCATCCGCCGCACATTGCCGGGGCCGATCAAATCGAACAACGCCCTATGCGCCCGCCGCCAGATCGGGATCGCCGCCTCCAGGCGCCGCGCGCCCTTCTCCGTCAGCCAGACCGCGCGGCGGCGCAGGTCCTGCTCGACGATGGCGATCTCGACCAGGCCGGCCTGTTCCAGGCTCCGCAGGTTTCGCGACAAGGTGGACTGGTCGAGGCCCGCGCGCTCGGCGAGGCTGCCGATCGTGTCGTCGCCGGCTGCGGCGATGTGGCTCATCAGGCCGAATTGGGCAAGGCTCAGATTCGCCGCCTGCATCCGGACTTCCAGGAATTGGGTGATCAGCCGCGCGGCCAGCCGGATGTTGAGGCCGGCGCATGTCCGGATAACGAGGCGCGCATCGGCGACCAGTGATTTCCGGGATGATTGCTTTCGCGGCGTCATTATTATATGTATATACATGTAATGCAGTTACATGCAATAGAGAGCGCCGGCACTGTGCAACACTCGATGGCAACCAGCAATGAACCGGGCATTGACGCGTCGATCCTGCAGCGCATCGGCGGCAC
Source organism: uncultured Alphaproteobacteria bacterium (assembly GCA_963851215.1). GTDB lineage: Bacteria > Pseudomonadota > Alphaproteobacteria > Dongiales > Dongiaceae > DATKFM01. The sequence continues at coordinate 250,679 of CAWKOG010000008.1, read as the reverse complement.
GCCCCTGCTCCAGCTCCAGAACATCGTGCCGAACGGTTGCGCCCGCATCCTCATCAAGATCGAGAGCGTCAATCCCACCGGAAGCATGAAGGACCGCATGGCCCTGGCCATGATCGAAGCCGGCGAGCGGACGGGCCGACTCAAGCCGGGCCAGCGCGTGGTCGAGTATACCGGCGGCAGCACCGGCGTCTCACTCGCCCTGATCTGCGCCGCGCGCGGCTATCCTCTGAGTATCGTCACTTCTGATGCCTTCAGCGCGGAAAAGCGCAATCACATGGCGGCTCTCGGCGCCGAGCTGACCATCATCCCCAGCAGCGGCGGCGGCATGGACGCGGCGCTGACGCGCAACATGGTCGAGACCGCGCGGAAGATCACCGAGCAGACGGGCGCGTTCTGGACCGACCAGCTCAAGAACTGCGATCAGTTGACAGCGTACCACGGCATGGCGGACGAGATCTGGGACCAGACGGGCGGACGGATCGATGCCTTCGTGCAGAGCACGGGGACGGCCGCCTGCGTCCGCGGCGTGGCCGAGGTCCTGCGCCGCAGGAAGCCTGATATCCGCATCGTGGCGGTCGAGCCGAAAGAGTTGGCGGTGCTCTCAGGGGGCAAGACCGGGGTCCACAAGATCGAAGGCATTGGCGCTGGGTTTGTCGTACCGCTGTGGCACGCATCGATCGCCGACGAGATCATTCCCGTTTCAACCGAAGAGGCGATGGCCACGGCGCGCAAGTTGGCACGGGCCGATGCACTGTTCGCAGGGACATCCACAGGAGCGAACCTGGCGGCGGCAATCGGCATCGGAAAGCGGCTGGGCCGGAACGCGACGGTGGTCACGGTGATGTGCGACACCGGACTGAAGTATCTGAGCACGCAATTGTTTGACGGCAGCCGGCCGTAGCGCGGCAGGGAATCCCGATTGCCCTAGGCGAAGAGTCACCCCTTTGCTGTATCGTAGGTAATCGTAACCGCATTTGGTCAATCTCGACTCTTTATTGAGGATTGAGATGGCGAGACCACGAGTTCGATATTCAGCCATCGGGTCGTGCGTCGTGGCGGTGGCAATTGCGGCTTCAGCCTCTTTGTTGATACCCGGTCGCACCGCAGCGGACGCTGTGGTAGGATGCTGCATCGACCATAATTCGCTGCTCATGAATATGGAGGTCAGCGGCGAGGCAACAGCCGTCACTGGCGACATTATTGTCGTCGCAGGGACCATGGTCCGGCTGTTCGGCATCGATGCCCCCGGACTGCCGGAAACTTGCATTGTGCAAGACTCGGCTCGTAGCTGTGGCGACGCATCAGCCCAATTTCTAGCGGATCTCATCGTAGCGGGGCCGGTGCTCTGTAAAGGGACGCAGGTCGACGACCTGAAGCGGTTCATCGGTGTCTGCATTGCCGATGGACGCGATCTTGGCCGAACAATGGTCCTTGCCGGCTGGGCCGTGACCGTTGCGGATCGAGAACCGCTCTACCGGTGGGAAGAACTCAAGGCCATGAGCAGCGAGACCGGACTGTGGAGTTGCCAATACATCGATAGCTGGCATTGGCGGCAGCCGCCCCGAAGCGCGGAATCCGAACCCTACCGATGGCCGCAATAACGAGATAGTGGCAGGGCGCAACCAGGCCTACCGGCGTTCCGCCTCGAAGGAAACAACATTGTCGCCGGTCCGCGACCGGCGGTCGCCCGCGCCCAGAAACGACTGGGCGAGAATCCTATGCTACAATACGGGCGACCGCCGGTCGCCCCTACCGAATGACCTGATGATCTACAACGCCAGCGCCAGCTTCCTCGCCTCGTAAAACGCCATGCTCGCTGTCCGCGCGGCGACGGCATCGCCGATGGTTTTGACCTCCAGGCCTGCGCCAGCGAGTTCTTTGGTCAATTTGTCTTCGGGGGTGTTGGTCGTCGCCAGAACAAGGGTGTCGAACTCGCGGCTTTCCTTGTCGTTGGTGTAGAGGTTCAGCAGCGTCGCGGTGTTACCGGCCCAGGATTCGAGGGCCGTCGCCAGCAGCACCTCGATGCCCTGCTTGGCGAAGCGCTCGCGGGTGGTGTCGCCGGTGGCGCTGTTGTCCAGCGCGCCAGCGGCTTTTTCAGCCGCGGTGGCGATGGTCACCTGGTGGCGCTGCTTGGCGAGGTGAAGCGCCGTGCCGCTGGCGGGCCACCAGCCGTTGATGTCGTCCAGCAGCAGCACGCGCTCGCCCGGCGTTACCTTGCCATCGAGCACGTCATGGATGGTGCAGACATTCGGCTGTCCGGCGCCCGGCAGACCCTGGCGATGGGGATAGGAACGCTGGTAGCCGGTGCGCGACGGCGCGGAACCTGTGCAGAGCACCACCACATCGGCGCCGGCGGCCTTGACGTCTTCCGCCGTCACTTCCGTGCGCAGCTTGACCTGCACCTGGAGCTTGGTGAGCTGGGTCTGATACCAGTTCAACAGCATGCCGATCTCGCCCCGCTCCGGCTGTCCGGCCGCGAGACGGAATTGTCCGCCCAGCTCACCGGTCTTTTCCGCCAGGGTAACGCGGTGACCGCGCGCCGCCGCGACCCGCGCGACCTCCAACCCGGCCGGCCCGCCGCCAACGACGAGCACATGGCGCGGTTTTTCCGCCGGTGGCGTGGAGTCGCCGTCCCATTGGGTTTCGCGTGCAACCGACGGATTGGAAATGCAGGACACCCAGTAGTCCCGCAGCCGGCGGCCCAGACATAGTTGGTTGCAAGAGATGCAGGGGCGGATGTCTTCCGGCCGTCCCTCCTTCGCTTTGTTGGCCAAGTGCGGATCGGCGATCTGGCCGCGCACGATGGAGACCATGTCGGACTTGCCATCCGACAGCACCTTCTCGGCATTCTCCGGCGTCTTTACCCGGGCTTCCGTGGTGATGCGCGCATGTTTAACTACTTCCTTGAATTTGGCCGCGTCGTCCACGCCCAGGAGCATGGGAAAATGGAACGACGGCACGATTTTGGAGAACTGATTGAGATAGCCGCCAGTGCCGCAGGAAAAATAATCGACCAGGCCCAGCCGGTCGAGATGGCTGATGATCTCCTGCTTGTCGGTGATGGAAAGCCCGCCAGGATAGGGTTCTGCGCCTGAGATCGTCATGCCAATGATGTACCGGTCACCTACCATGGCGCGGATACCGCGGCAGATATCCACGGCAAAGCGCATCCGGTTCTCCAGGCTGCCGCCCCATTTGTCATCGCGCTTATTAGTAATGGGCGACCAGAACTGGTCCACCAGGCAGTTGTAGCCGGCGAAGATGTCCGTGCCGTCGAAGCCGGAGTTGCGGTCGCGCCGGGCGGCCTGGACGAAGGCTTCGATCAGCTCCTCGATCTCGGCCTCTGTCATGGCGTGACTGCCCCACTGGTCATGCATCGACGGAGCGCCGGAGGGGGACCAATAGGGTTCCCAGGAATTGTCCTGATCGCCATGGCCGCCGACGTGGTAGGCCTGATGGATCATGACGGTGCCGTGCTTGTGGCATTCGTCGGTGATGCGGCGGAAATGGGGGATGACCGCGTCGTTCTCGGCCAGGAAGTTGCCGCGGATCAGCACTGCCGTGCGGTGCACCGGCGCCGGCTCCACCACGATCATGGCGGCCCCGCCCCGCGCCCGCTCGCGGTAATAACCAAAATGCCGGTCGCCCGGCAGGCCTTCATGGCTCATATTGACGGTATGGGCGCCGAAGACGATGCGGTTCTTCAGTTCCAGATGCCGCAGTTTGACCGGCGAGAACAGCGTGGGAAACTTGGCTTGCATACGGACTTTCCTCCTGCGAGCCTGCGCGCGGCAGGCTCGCGAAGTCGACACTTTAGGCATAGCCATGGCGATCGGTAAACGAGGCTTAAATGCCTCCGGGTGATCAGGACGCGCCGGCGCAACCGGCACGCCACGCATCGCGCCGCGCCGGCCATCCCCGCCGCGATAGCTCGCTCTATCAAAGGCCCTGGCGGCAGCTCAGCAACCCCTTCCGGCCGTTGGAGCTGGCTTCAGCCGATGAAATCGAGGCGATCCATGGCGCGTCGCTGGAGATCCTGGAGCGGATTGGTATCCGCTTCTCGCTGCCGGCAGCGCGGGAGATTTTCCGCCGGGCGGGAGCGCTGGTCGATGAAGAGTTCGATGCGAGTGCGCATCGGCGGCGACATCGTCGTCCAGGCGCTGCGTACTGTGCCCGACAGCGTGACATTGGAGAGTTACAATCCCGAACGCACCGTGACTCTCGGCCGCGACAAGATGGTGTTCGCGACCGTGCTCGGGCCGCCCTATTGCCACGATATAGAACGCGGCCGGCGCCAGGGCACGCTGGCCGATTATGCCGAGCTCATCAAGCTGGCGCATTTCTTCAACATCATCCACCTGATCGGCGGTTCGCCCGTGGAGCCTGGCGACATTCCCGTGCCGGTGCGACATCTGGATGCGGTCGAGGTGATGCTGAACCTGTCGGACAAGATTCCCTATGTCTTCTGCCAGAGCCAGAGACGCATCCTCGACGCCTTCGAGATGATCGCCATCGCCCGCGGCATTTCGATGGATGAACTGGCGAACAAGCCAAGCACCTACTCCATCATCAATACCAACTCGCCGCTCCAGTATGATCTGCCGATGACCGAGGGCGTGATCGAGATGGCGCGCTTCGGCCAACCGACCCTGATCACGCCCTTCACGCTGGCCGGCGCCACCACGCCGATTACCCTGGCAGGCGCCATCGCCCAGCAGAATGCGGAGATCCTGGCTGGTGTGGTGCTGGCGCAACTCGTGCGGCCGGGAGCGCCGATCCTCTATGGCGCGGCGACCTCGAATGTGGATATGCGCACGGGTTCGCCGGGTTATGGTTCGCCGGAGTCGGTGCGCGCGACCTATGTCTCCGGACAACTGGCGCGCAAATACGGAATGCCCATGCGCTCATCGAACTTCACCGGTTCCACCAGCGCCGACTACCAGGCCGCCATCGAGTCCCAGCTCGCCGCCTGCGCCGCCATTGGCGCCGGCGCAAATCTACTCATGCATGCGGCCGGCTGGATGGAAGGCGGTCTCTGCGCCTCATTCGAAAAGTTCGTGCTGGATGTTGAGATGCTGCAGATGATGTCAGTCTGGCTGGAGCCGCTGCGCATCGACAAGGACACGCTGGCGCTCGACGTCATCGCCGAGGTCGGGCCGGGCGGCCATTTCTTCGGCACGGCACAGACGATCGAGAAGTACGAGACCGCCTTCTACCGGCCGCTCGTGTTTAATACACAGAGTTACGGCCAGTGGGTCGAGAACGGTAAGCTCGACGCCACCGCCCGCGCCCATCAGGTCTATAAGCAGGCGATGAAGGAGTACAAAGCGCCGGCCCTGGACCCTGGCCGCCGCGAGGTTCTGCATGCCTTTGTCGAACGCCGCAAGGCCGAAGGGGGCTCGCCGCTGACCTGAGCTCAGCGCCGTTCCTTCGTACTGGTAAGTACAATCGTGACGCCGATGATGGCGCGCAGGCCGCGGGCGATTTGCTCGCCCTCCTCCAGCGTCAGGCCCGGCATCTGCAGATTGATCTCCAGGATGCCGGTCTCCGGCGCCACATCGGCGGCGATGCGGTACGGCAACAGGTTGCGCTTGGCGAACTGCTCTAGGACGCGCGGCATCACGCCGCATTCGGCGACCGCCTCGACCAGGAAACAGACTGTATGAAGAGCAGCGACATTGGCCGCCGCGGAAACGCTAGCGCCTAGGCTCGGCGCAGCGTTGCGATGTTGGGGATACATGACACACGGCTTTCTCCAGAAATTGCACGAACAAATGACCCGGGCGCCTAAGCGGCGGCCCGGCCAATAATTCGCGCAATGCAGAGAAAGGCTGTGTTCATGAGGAAATTTTAGCGATCGCGGCGAAGGAAGTCAAAACAAACGGTCGGGTCAGGTCTTGGTTAACGCCCCTTCCGCAAGCTTGCTGACGATCTTGATCTCGGAATGAAGCGTGCGATGAACCGGGCATTTCTCGGCAATCTCCAGCAGCCGCCGGCGCTGCACGGCGTCGAGCGGACCCAGGACCTCGATCTGCCGGTCGATCATGTCGATCTTGCCCTCCTTCGTCTCGCAATCGGCACAGTCGGCGGCGTGGATTTTCTCGTGGCTGAGCCGTACTCGAATCTGCTCCAGCGGCCATTTCTTGTGATCGGCATAGAGCCGCAGGGTCATCGATGTGCAGGCGCCCAGACCAGCCAGCAGGAAATCATAGGGGTTCGGACCGAGGTCGCTGCCGCCCGCTTCCACCGGTTCGTCGGCAGCCAGGCGATGCCGGCCGATACGTACTTCCTGCGCCATGCGGCTTATGCCACGACTTGCATCGGCGCCCCGTTCGCTGACGAAGACTGCCCCGGTCGACGCCGGCGTGACTTCGGCGCTTGCCGGCCGTTCGCCGATGTAGCGCGCCGCCCATGCCGCCAGGACATCGGCGACATAGACCGCGTCGCGCCGCCGGCTCAGCAGATGATCGGCGTCATCCAGAGAAACGAAACTCTTCGGATGCCTGGCCGCCTGAAAGATCAGGCCGGCATTCTCGATTCCCACGGTCTTGTCGAGCGGCGCATGAAAGACCAATAGCGCCTTACCTAGCTTTCCCAGCTTGCCGGCGTTGTTGTGGGTCGCGATATCGTCGAAAAACTCCTTCCGGATGCGGAATGGCCGTCCGGCCAGATGCACTTCGGCCTCGCCCGTCGTTTCGATCTCCGCCTGTTTGCCTTTCAGCAGATGGAGAACATGGGCGGGATCGGCCGGTGCGCCGATGGTCGCCACGGCCGCCGCCTCCGGCACGCGATGCGCTGCAGCCAGAACCGCCGCGCCGCCGAGGCTATGCCCGATCAGGATCCGGGGCGCAGCGTAGTTGTCCCGCAGGAAATCTGCGGCCTTCACCAGGTCCTCGACATTCGAGGTGAAGTTGGTATGGGCGAAATCGCCCTCGCTGGCGCCGAGTCCGGTGAAATCGAAGCGCAGGACGGCGATGCCGCGGGCCGCGAGCCCCTCAGCAATTCTGCTCGCCGCGAATATGTCCTTCGTGCAGGTGAAACAATGAGCGAAGAGCGCATAGGCCAAGGGTTCGCCATCGGGAAGTTCTAGCCGCGCCGCCAGCGCTGCTCCCTGCGAACCGGGGAAGGTCAGTTTCTCGAAACGCAAAACCATAGTGGCGCTCCCTCATGTCCCCTTGCCTAAGACCATCCGTATCGGCGACAAGCAACCTGTGCAAGAGCCAGTGAGCGCCATGACCAATGACGATTTCCAGCTGATCGAAAAGACCACGAGTTTCCAGGGCTATTTCCGCATCGAGCGCTACCGCTTCCGCCATAAGCTGTTCGCCGGCGGCTGGAGCGGCGAGATCAGCCGCGAGGTGTTCGAACGCGGCCACGCCGTGGCGGTGCTGCCCTATGACCCGGAGCGGGACGCCGTGCTGCTGATCGAGCAGTTCAGGATCGGCGCCCAAGCCGGCGGCATGCCGCCATGGCAGGTCGAGGTCATCGCCGGCATCATAGATGAAGACGAGTCACCCGAGCATGTGGCGCATCGCGAAGCGGAGGAAGAGGCCGGCTGCAAGCTTGAAGATCTGGTGCCGATCGCGCACTACCTGGCGAGCCCGGGCGGCACGAGCGAAACCTGCAAGCTCTATTGCGCGCGTATCGATAGTCGCGGGCTCGGCGGCATCCATGGCCTCGCCCATGAGCATGAGGATATCCGCGTGACAGTCGTGCTGTTCGACGAAGCTCGCGCCATGCTGGAAAATGGCGTGATCGGCAATGCGACCGCGCTGATCGCCCTGCAGTGGCTGGCGCTCAACCGCGAGATGCTGAGAAAGCGCTGGCTCTAGCGGCCTGAGAACCCTTGATCCGACCGCCCGGCCGCCATTAGTGTGGCCCGCCCTGACCTTACAGTACGCAGCATGCCCATGAACATCCGAGACGGCTTCATCGATACGGTCGGCAATACGCCGCTGATCAAACTCCGCAAGGCGTCGGAGATGACGGGCTGCACCATCCTGGGCAAGGCGGAGTTCCTCAATCCCGGCGGTTCGGTCAAGGACCGCGCCGCGCTGGCCATCATCAAGGACGCCGAGGCCAAGGGCTTGATCCGGCCCGGCGGCGTCATCGTCGAGGGCACGGCGGGCAATACCGGCATCGGCCTGGCTCTGGTGGGCAATGCCCGCGGTTACCGGACAGTGATCGTGATCCCCGATACCCAGTCGCAGGAGAAGAAGGACATGCTGCGGCTCTGCGGCGTGGACCTGCGCGAAGTGCCGGCGGTTCCCTACAAGAACCCGTTCAACTACGTGCATGTGTCCGAGCGGCTGGCCCACGACCTGGCGAAGACCGAGCCCAACGGCGCCTTCTGGGCCAACCAGTTCGACAATGTCGCCAACCGCCAGGGGCATTACGAGACCACCGGCCCCGAGATCTGGGAACAGACCGGCGGCAAGGTGGACGGATTCATCTGCGCCATCGGCACCGGCGGCACGCTGTGGGGCGTGGGCATGTTCCTGAAGGAGCGCAACCCGAAGGTACGCATCGGCCTCGCCGATCCCATGGGTGCCGCGCTCTACAGCTACTTCAAGACCGGCGAATTGAAGGCCGAAGGCAGTTCCATCACCGAAGGCATCGGCCAGGGCCGCGTCACCAAGAATGTCGAAGGCACGCCGGTCGATGTGCCCTATCAGATCACGGATGAAGAGTGGCTGCCCCTCGTCTTCGATCTGCTGAAGCATGAGGGGTTGTGCCTGGGCGGTTCCAGCGGCATCAACATCGCCGGGCGCCATCCGTCTGGCCAAGGAGATTGGGGCCCGGCCATACGATCGTCACCATCCTCTGCGACTATGGCACCCGCTATCAGAGCAAGATGTTCAATCCGGTCTTCCTGCGCTCCAAGAACCTACCGGTGCCGGACTGGCTGGCCTAGCCGGCGGCCACATGCCGTCATTTGCCTGTATGGATACAAGCAGAGGCTTGATCCTCGGCGGACAGGCGGGAATGATCCCCTGAACTGATGGAGAACCAGCGGCATGACCGAACTCGTGTTTCGCGCCGAGCCCTATACCAAGTCCTGCGAGGCCAAGGTCGTTTCAGCCGATGAGCGGGGCATCCGGCTGGACCGCACGGTGTTCTATGCCGAGAGCGGCGGCCAGATGGGCGATACCGGCGTTCTGCGCCTCGCCGATGGCCGGTCGATCCAGATCACCAATACCGTCAAGGGCAATGGGCAAGACGACGTGGTGCATGTTCCGGCGCCCGGGTCGGAGTTGCCTGCCGCCGGCGCGACTGTGAACGCCGAGATCGACTGGGACCGGCGCCATCGGCTGATGCGCATGCATACCTGCCTGCATTTGCTGTCCTCGATCATCAAGGGCGACGTCACCGGCGGCCAAGTCAGCGACGGGAAGGGTCGGCTCGATTTCAACTTGCCGGACACCGCGCTCGACAAAGTCCATATCACCGCTGAGCTCAATCGCCTGGTCCGCGAGGATCATCCGGTGCAGCCGCGCTGGATCACCGACGAGGAACTGATGGCGAAGCCGGAGCTGGTGCGCACCATGTCGGTGAAGCCGCCAATGGGCAGCGGCCGCGTGCGCCTGCTGGAGATCGAGGGCGTCGATTTGCAGCCATGCGGCGGCACCCATGTGGCGCGCACCGGCGAGATCGGCGCGGTGGAAGTCACGAAGATCGAGAACAAGGGCCGGCAGAACCGGCGGGTGAATATTGCCTTTGCCGCCTAGCGCCGCCGCCCGCACCGCAGAAATAGAGGTTGTCCGAATGCTGTTCATGGTCGTCGAAGATTTCCGCAACCGGGATAAGAAGGCGGTCTATCGCCGCTTCCGGGAAAAGGGCCGCATGATGCCCGAGGGGCTGAAGTTCGTCAGCAGCTGGGTGACGGCGGATATGACGCGATGCTTCCAGCTCATGGAGGCCGACGACATCACCCTGTTCCAGAAATGGGTGGCGGAATGGTGCGACCTCGCCGAGTTCGAGATCGTTCCGGTCGTGGCCGGCAAGGACACCGCCGAAGCGCTCAGCAGCCAGCTCTGATCCCGACTTGTGTGCATTGCAGCAGGGCTCGGCTGTTGCCCGTCAAAGGCTGACCGCCCATATTGCGATTACCCGCATTCATCGCCCGGCAGACCATGTCCTACGCACATCCTGAAAGTCTCGTCTCCACCGAGTGGCTGGCGCAGCGCCTGACCGCGCCGGATATTCGAATCGTCGACGGCACCTGGTTCTTGCCGGCGCAGAATCGAAATGCCCGGCGCGAGTTTGAGGACGCTCATATTCCGGGCGCCGTGTTTTTCGATATCGACGACATCGCCGACACCGCGACGGACTTGCCCCATATGCTGCCAAGCCTGGAGAAGTTCTCCTCCAGGGTGCGTAAGCTGGGCCTTGGCGACGGCAACCGCATCATCGTCTATGACGGCCAGGGCATGATGAGCGCGGCGCGGGTCTGGTGGATGTTCCGCGTGTTTGGCCATGACGATGTGGCAATTTTGGATGGCGGCCTGCCGAAATGGATCGCCGAGGGACGGCCGGTCGAGGATCGCGTGCCGCAGCCGCGGGAACGTCACTTCACGGCGCGCATTAATAACTTCATGGTGCGCGACATCGGCCAGGTTAAGGACAATCTGCAGGCGAAGCGGGAACAAGTGGTGGATGCCCGCGCCGCCGGGCGCTTCAAGGGCACCGATCCGGAAGTCTGGCCCGGCCGCCGCAGCGGACATATTCCCGGGAGCTACAACGTTCCTTTCAACGAGATGCTGGATCCGAAGGCGAAGACCTTTCTGTCGGCGGATCAGATTGCCGAGAAGTTCCGCCGTGCCGGCGTCGATCTGACGAAGCCAATCGTGACCTCCTGCGGCTCAGGCGTCACCGCAGCCGTACTCGCCTTCAGCCTGCATCTGATCGGTCACAACGATGTGGCGCTCTATGACGGCTCCTGGGCGGAATGGGGCCGGCCCGGCGATACGCCGGTGGAGACATGAAGATCGCGCCGTACGCCGACAGCGACTTCGACGCTGTCGTCGCGCTCTGGGACGCCTGCGGGCTCAGTGTGGCCTACAACGACCCGGCCAGCGATATCGCCCGGTTGCGGCAGGATGATAATGCGGCGCTGTTTGTCGGCCATGACGACGGCAAGCTGATCGGCTCCATCATCATCGGTCATGACGGCCACCGCGGCTGGATCTACCGGCTGGCGATCGCCCCTGAGCATCGCCGCCACGGCCATGCCCGCGCGCTCGTGCGCCATGCCGAGACCTGGCTGAAGGAGCGAAACATCCGCAAGAGCCAGTTCATGATCCGTGACAGCAACGAGGCGGTAAAGAGTTTCTATGTCCGTCTCGGCTATGAAGTGCAGCCGCGCATCGTCATGTCGCGCTGGGTTGACAACGATCAGGACGATCCGCCGGCGCCGACGCTGGATGTGGTGATTACGCATCTGGAGATGCTGGGCGCGCCAAAGCGGCCCACGGTACCCGCGCCGCCGGGACGGTTGGCTCTCTTGAAACTGGAAAAGCCGACAATCGAGTTCTACCGTTATCTCTATGACAGCGTCGGCGAGCAGTGGTTCTGGTGGGAGCGGCGGCAACTGAGCGCGGACAAATTGCACGACGTCATCACGCAGCCGACGCTCGATATTTATGTGCTGTATGTCGGCGGCGAGCCGGCTGGATATGTCGAGCTAAACCGCCAGGCGACACCGGAGATCAACATCGACTATTTCGGCCTGATGCCCCACTTCACCGGCCGGGGCTATGGCGGCTATTTCCTGAACTGGGCGGTCGATCAGGCCTGGTCCCATGAGCCCAAGCGCCTGACGGTCGCCTCCTGCTCCCTCGATGATCCCAGAGGTTTGCGCACCTATCAGAAGGCGGGGTTCACGCCCTATCAGCAGGAGCGGAAATCCATTATCGATCCGCGCGCCCTCGGATTGATACCCGGAACCGTGCAGCCGCGCCGCACTTAACCATAGTAGTGTGTGAGCGTCGTCACACCTGCACGCGAACTCCGCGCCGTATCCAAGCTTTCTCCAGAAATCCTTCAAGCTTCGACGGCTAGCACCGCCTACCTTCCCTTCCGTGAATAGCGGAAATACCGATACCACCGAGGTCAGGCACGAGCGGGCGTCGCGCCCGGGCAGCGCAGAATCTCCGCGCTGGTCCGGTTTCATGCATCCGGACTTCCACCGCACCGACCTGCGGTTGGTGTGATTCCATAACAGAGGACCAAAGGCGGAAGAGCTCAAAGCGATGAGATTGAACGCCAACGGCAAGGCTGCGTGCTGATCCCACGCGCATGACCGCCACACCAAGACAAGCTTAGAAACTCAGTATGCACTCGCCGCGCTGATCCCCTTCGGCAGTGAGCGCATCAATCATGCCGCCGCCCATGGCGCCGGCGCAGCGGGTGGAGAGAAACGATGGCGACGATAAAAGGCGGTCCAGGGCGTGGCATCAACTTCGATACCCTCAGTCTGCTTAACTTCCTGGATGGCCCTGCCGGAGGCACGGCGACCGGATTTATCGTGGCAAACGGCTCCGAAATCGTCGGACGAAACTTTACCTACGACGCCAACGGCAATCCCATATCGGGCATCGTCACCGAGATCAACATCGTCACGAACGGCTCTCTCCTGATGACGATCGCCAGTTTCGAGCTGCCCATCCAGACGCTTCGCGGATTTACCCAAGATGTCTCCGCCACACGCTTCCTGGCGGCGGTATTGGCAGGCAACGACAAAATCGGCGGCAATGAGGCCGGCCTCGCCGCAAATGTCATCAATGGATTCGCAGGAAACGATTCTATCGACGGTGCCGAAGGCGACGATACGCTGCGGGGCGGAAGCGGCAATGACAGCCTGACGGGTGGCGACGGAATTGACAACCTGATCGGTGGCGCAGGCAACGACATTTATGTCGTCGACGATGCGAATGATATTCTCGACGAAATCGGCGCCACGGGCCTCGACACCGTCATCGTTCGCGGATCGTCGTTCTCGCTCTTCACCAATGGCAGCGGCAGCATCGAGAATATTCAGATCGTCGCCACCGTCGACTCCTTTGTTTCCGGCAACGATCTGAACAACAAGATCACCGGCAATGACCTCAAGAGCAGTATCTTCGGATTCGGCGGCAGTGACACGATCGATGCCGGCGGCGGCGATGATACGCTCAACGGCGGCACCGGCGCCGACAGGCTGCTCGGCGGCGATGGCGCGGATGATCTGTTCGGCGGCTTCGGCCGCGACATGCTGGTCGGCGGCGCCGGCGACGACAGCTATGCCGTCGACGACGAAGACAGCGTGACCGAGTCCCTGGGCGGTGCGCTCGGCGGCGAGGATTCCGTACGATACAACGGCACCAAGGGCAGCTATACGCTGGGCGCGAATGTGGAGAACCTCGTGCTTGGTTCCGGCACGACCGGGGCCGGCAACGGGCTCGATAACGAAATCACCGGCAATTTCCTCAACAACAAGCTGTTCGGCCTCGCGGGCAACGACGATCTCGACGGCGCTGCCGGCAATGACACGCTTGATGGTGGCAAGGGCGCCGATTCGCTGATCGGCGGCGCTGGTTCGGACGTCTACATTGTAGACAACGCTTTCGACTCCATAGAGGAACTCCTGCCCGATCCGGGCTTCGATACTATTCGGAGTTCCGTGACGTTCAGTCTGGACGCTGCCGCCGGCCAAGTGGCCGGCGATGTGGAGGAACTCATGCTTACGGGCATGGCGGCGATCAACGGAACCGGCAACGCCATCGACAATGCGCTGGTCGGCAATGGCGCAAAGAACCTGCTGGTCGGGCTCAACGGCAATGACACGCTGAATGGCGGCGGCGGTCTAGACACGTTGGAGGGAGGTGTCGGCAACGATACCTACTTCATGGCTTCCAAATCGGTTCAAATCGGGGAATTCGGAGGAGACTTGGGGGATGCCATTGTTGCCGGATTCAACGTGGATCTCACCTCCATCCAGTTTTCAGAGATTGAGTTCGTCATGCTGACCGGCGGCACCGCTCTAAACGCAACAGGCAGTGATGCGAGGAACAGGCTGACCGGCAACGCCGCCGCCAACAGGCTCGTCGGCGGCGCAGCGTCTGACACGCTGGAGGGCGGAAACGGAAACGATACCCTCGACGGCGGAACCGACGACGATGTCATGTTCGGCGACAAGGGCAATGACACCTACATCGTCGACAGCGATAACGATGCGATCAAAGGCGAAATTACCGGCGGCGGCACCGATACGATCTTCAGCACCATTCTCGAAAACACAATGGTCGCGGGCGTCGAAAATCTTGTCCTATTCGCTGGCGCCGAGAACGGTAGGGGCAATTCCGCCAACAATCGCATGACCGGCAATGAAGCCGCGAACATCCTGGTCGGCAGCGACGGCAACGACACGCTGCTGGGCGGCGGTGGTGCCGACCTGCTGGATGGCGGCACCGGCAAAGACGCCATGAACGGCGGGCTCGGCAACGATACCTATGGGGTCGATGATGGCGATACTATTGCAGAATCCGTGGGAGGCGCCGCGGGTGGCGTGGACGACGTCATCTATGTCGGCACGAAGGGATATACGCTTGGCGCCAATGTCGAGAATCTCATACTGGCGGCTGCCTCCGGCGATTCTTTCGGCACCGGCAATGCCCTCAACAACACCATCACTGGCAATGACAGCAGCAACCGCCTTCTCGGCATGGCCGGCAACGACACGCTCCTGGGAGGGGACTTCGCGATCTTCAACAACATTCACAACACGTTGGACGGCGGCGTCGGCGCAGACTCCCTGGTGGGCGGTGGTAGCTTCAACGACTACTTCGTCGACAACACCAAGGATGTTGTCGATGCATCCAAAGGCGCTTTCGCATTCGATACCGTCCACAGCTCTGTATCATTCGATCTAAGGGAGAACGGCGTCACCGTACTCGGCGAAGTGGAGCATTTGGCCCTCACAGGAACCAACGCGATCAATGGAACCGGCAACGGCTTCGACAACATCATCACTGGGAATGGCGCAGCCAATCTCATCTACGGTGGCGGGGGCGCCGATGAGCTCGCCGGTGGAGCAGGCAATGACAAGCTGTTCGGTGGCGATGATGGCGACAGCCTCAACGGCGGCGCAGGCGCGGATACAATGGAAGGCGGCGCCGGCGGGGATACCTATTTTGTCGACAATGCGAAGGACGTCATTCGTGAACTGGCCGGCACAGAGTTTGATGTCGTACTCGCCTCAATCAACTATACCTTGCCGGAAAACTTCGAACAACTTGACCTTGTCGGCAAAGCCACAGTTGCTACGGGAAATGCTGTAGATAACGTTGTCGGTGCGAATATTCATTCCAGCAAGCTGTTTGGCCTCGGTGGCAGCGATACGCTCCTCGGCCAAGATGGTGCCGACACTCTGGATGGCGGCATCGGCAACGATACGATGGCGGGGCGAAAGGGGAGCGATGTCTATCACGTCGACTCTGCCGGGGACGTGGCGGACGAAACCTCAGGCGACGGGATCGATACCGTCATAGCGTCCGTTTCCTACTCCCTGGCCGCAGCGGCAGCTGCCGATGTTGAACGCTTGACGCTCGCCGCCGGCGCCGGCGGCATCAGCGGTACCGGCAATGGACTGAACAATCTGATCACCGGCAACGAGGGTTTCAACTTCCTCAACGGCGCCGACGGCAACGATACGATCAACGGCGGCGGCGATGTCGATAGCATCCTCGGTGGGAAAGGCAATGACAAGCTAAACGGAGGCACCGGGAACGACCTAATTTTGGGCGGCGAGGGCGACGACTCGCTCAGCGGCGGAGCCGGCGCCGACTCGTTCTTCTACGACAGTCTGGCCGACGGACATGATTTGATCATCGGTTTCGACGGGAATGCCAACGGCGGACAGGACGTGCTGGATCTGGAGACCTTGTTCAACGATCTGGGCGCCGGCACCGAAGCAGAGCGAATTGCGCGAGTGCAGGTCACCGACCGCGGCGCTGCCGTCGATGTGCGGATCGATACCGACGGCAATGGCTCATTCGATCTCCTTGCCGTCACGCTGCAGACACCGGACGTCATTGTCGCCGGCGTAGACATAAGTGTGGGAGGCTAGCCCTCCCCCTCGGCAGCCGCCGCGCCGTTTCCAGCGAAGCCGCGGCGCGGCGGCTGGTACGAGTCCTGCCCTAGGTCGCCGGCAGCCCGGCGGGCCGCCCCACCCGGCGCAGCCCCAGATGCTGCACGAGTGCAAAGTCGGCGACGACCACCGCGACAATGCCCACGAGCCATTGACCGAGCGTGTTGAACAGGCCGGGATCGGCGGCAAGCAGGGCGACGCTGCCGGCTACCCATAGCATATTGAGGATGATTGCAGTCCGGCCCGCCCAAACGTTAACATCCGGCCGCCGGGCACTGAACAACAGCCAGCCCGCATAGCCGATGAGGCCAATTCCCACTGCAAACAGGTAACCCGGCTCCGCAAAGCCGATCAGTGCGCTGAGAGGGCGCGGCAGCAGAGTCAGGAGCAGTCCACTAGCCCCGGACACCGCCGCGTCGGCCAGCATGGCGCGGCGCAGCAATGGCGCCGCAGTTGCATTCCCCGTCATGTTGCATCACCTTTCCGTTTGACGTGCAGTTGCGGCTGCATGCTGCAGCCGGACATGATGGGCCGCAATTACCTGGCAGGTAATCGCCCGGACAGCAGTGGCGAGGACATGAAGCAACGCGCAAAACCCCGGAGGAGTCCCTTCGGCCAGCTGCTGCGGCGCTGGCGGCAGAGCCGCGGCATCAGCCAGCTTGGCTTGGCCCTGGATGCCGGCCTGTCGGCGCGGCATCTGAGCTTCATCGAAACCGGCCGGGCGCGGCCGAGCCGCGATATGGTGCTGCGGCTCGGCGAGGCATTGGACCTGTCGCTGCGGGACCGGAATGAGCTTCTGATCGGCGCCGGTTTCGCGGCGGTGTTCCCGGCTAGCTCTCTCCATAGCGTGCCGCTCGCCCAGGCGCGCAAGGCGCTGACCTTCATGTTGACGCAGCAGGAGCCCTACCCCGCCATCGTGGTCAACAGAGCTTGGGACATGCTGATGGCCAACAAGGCGGCGGAGCGGCTCCTTGGGATGCTCGGGCTCCCCGTGCAGAACAGCGGCGGCGAGCCGCCGAATCTGCTGCGGGCCCTGCTGCATCCCGCCGTCCTCCGCCGCTATGTCGTCAACTGGGAGACCGTTGCCCTTTCCATGATCTCCAGCATGCGGCGCGAGTTGAATGCCTATCCCGATGCGGCGATCGGCCGATTGCTGGCGGAGGTTATGGAATATCCGGGAGTTCCCCGCGAATGGCCGGCGGAAAGCGACGATGCCGCGATCCCGCCTCTGTTGCCGCTGACGCTGGAGAAGGATGGTCTGCGCCTGACCTGGTTCACCATCATCACCACCTTCGGCACGCCCCAGGACATCACGCTGCAGGACTTGCGGGTGGAGTGTTTCTTCCCGGCCGACGATGCGACCGAGGCCGCCTGCTGGCGTCTTGCGCGGCAAAGCGACGCCGCGTCGTCAGCCGCAGAATGAGGTTGGATTCCGACTGCGGATGTCGCAGACTTCCTTGAACGGAAGGCGCTGCGCACCGTCACGAAGCCTCTCAACTTCCGTATTGTCGGAAAGAGGCCGACATGAGCGAAGAATACTACACCGAGGTCTGCGAGGAGATGCTGGGCATCATCGCGGCCTATGCCGAGATGTCGGCGGAGAAGACCGGCCGCGCAAATTTCGGCGAGCGCGTCATGGCTGCGTTGCGCCGGGTGCCGCGTCATGAATTTGTCCCGGCGGAATTGCGGCCGATGGCCTATGTGGACTCGCCGCTGCCCATCGGCTTCGACAAGACGATCTCACAACCCTTTATCGTCGCGCTGATGACCGATCTGCTGGATCTCCAGCCGGCGGACCGGGTGCTGGAGATCGGCACGGGCCTGGGCTACCAGTCGGCGGTGCTGGCGGAGCTCGTGGCAAATGTATTCACCATCGAATATATCGAGGAACTGGGACAGGAAGCGAGAAACCGCCTCAGCCGTTCCGGCTACCGCAACATCGAGTTTCGCATCGGCGATGGTGCGCAGGGCTGGCCGCAGCATGCCCCCTTTGACAAGATTATCGTCACGGCCGCGCCGGAGCTCATTCCCGGTCCGCTGATCTCCCAACTGAAGCGCGGCGGCCGCATGGTGGTGCCCGCCGGCATCGCCGAGGCGCAACAGCTTCTGGTTGTGGAGAAGGATGACTCCGGGCGCGCGCGGACACGGGAGATCATTCCCGTGCGGTTTTCGGCCCTCATGTCGGCCGATTGAAGGCGCATGAAAGCGGGACCTGAATTCAGGCAGGCCCACTCCCGCCTTTTCCGGATATCCGATCCACCGCCAGACTCTTGCACAGCTCGCGGAGCAGTGCCCCCTGCTCCGCTTTCGTGCTGACGCGGAACCGGGCAAAACTGCAGCCGATCTTCAGATCGGCGAACAGGCCGGCGGGGTCTTCGTGAAAATGCAACCAACCCTGCCCGCCCTTATAGAAGGCACCGCGTTTGCGTTCGCGCAGGGTGGCGTGTCGCTTGCGGATTTCGCCGAGCAGGTCTTCAAGCCGATCGAGGGCAGAGTCACTGGCGTGCCGCATCGGGGAGAACCGGCATATGCAGCCGCCGGAACGCCTTTAGTGATGCAGGATCTGCGACAGGAACAGCTTCGTGCGTTCCGAGCGCGGATGGTTGAAGAATTCCTCCGGCTCGTTCTCCTCGATGATCTCGCCGCGATCCATGAAGATGACGCGATTGGCAACGGTGCGCGCAAAACCCATCTCGTGGGTCACGCAGATCATCGTCATGCCGGAACGCGCCAGTTCGATCATCACGTCGAGGACTTCCTTGATCATTTCTGGATCGAGCGCCGAAGTGGGTTCGTCGAACAGCATCACTTTCGGATTCATGCAGAGCGAGCGGGCGATGGCGACGCGCTGCTGCTGGCCGCCGGAGAGCTGCCCTGGGTATTTGGCCGCCTGTTCCGGAATCTTCGACCCGCTCCAGATACTTCATGGCGGCCGCTTCCGCATCGGCCTTCGGCATCTTGCGGACCCAGATCGGCGCCAGCGTCAGGTTTTCAAGTACGGTCAAGTGCGGAAACAGGTTGAAATGCTGGAACACCATGCCGACTTCGCGGCGCACCTGCTCGATATGCTTGAGGTCATGGCTGAGTTCGATGTTGTCGACGACGATGCGTCCCTTCTGATGCTCTTCCAGCCGGTTGATGCAGCGGATCATCGTCGATTTGCCAGAGCCTGAGGGCCCGCAAACGACGATACGCTCGCCCTTGTTGACAGTCAGATTGATGTTCTTGAGGACATGAAACTGCCCGTACCATTTATGGACACCGTCCATCCGGATCATCACGTCGCTGGAGATCTGCATCGCAGGTGCGGCGGCTTGCAGGGACATGGCGGATGCCTCCTCGCTTATCGTTTCTTGTGGCCGGTATGGAGCTTGCGCTCCAGATGCATGCTGTAGCGCGACATGCCGAAGCAAAAGATCCAGTAGACCGCCGCGGCAAAGACGTAACCCTCCATCGACAGGCCGAGCCAGTTCTGATCCTTGGTCGATGCCTTGATGATATTCAGGAAGTCGTAGAGGCCGACGATGGCGACCAGAGTTGTGTCCTTGAATAGGCCGATCGACGTATTGACCAGGCCGGGGATCGAGATGCGCAGCGCCTGCGGCAGCACCACCAGGCGCATCATCTGCCAGTAGCCGAGGCCCATGGCCATGGCGCCCTCGAACTGGCCCTTGGGAATGGCCTGCAAGCCGCCGCGCACCACCTCGGCAATATAGGCGGCGGAGAACAGGGTCACGCCGATCAGGATGCGCAGCAGGATGTCGAACGTCACACCCTTGGGCAGGAACAGCGGCAGCATGACGTTGGCCATGAACAAGATCGAAATCAGCGGCACGCCGCGCACGAACTCGATGAAGAGCACCGACAGCAGGTGGTTGACCGGCAGGAACGACCGCCGCGCCAATGCCAGCAGGATGCCCAAGGGTATCGAGAAGACGATGCCGACGATGGCGATTACCAGCGTCAGCATCAGGCCGCCCCATTTGTCGGTAGGCACATGGGTCAGGATCGTACCGCCGACCAGCAGTTCAAAGGCGACAATCGGGAAGCCGATGAACATGAACATCGCCCAGTAGCGCTTGCCGGGCACCCGATCGATCAGCAGCGCCGCCGCGGCAATGACGAACATCAGGAGGGTCAAATCGATCCGCCAGCGCTCGCTGCTGGGATAGAAGCCATAGAGGAACTGGCTGAACCGATTGGTGACCATAACCCAGCAAGCGCCCGGCTTGGGACAATCGTCTCTGGAAGCGGCATTCGCGTTGATTGCCAATGTCACCGACGTTTCATTCGCGGGGTCCAGCGTTACTCCCGTTCGAAGCTTCAGCTCGCCGCTTCGGATCTCGAACCGCGAGTCGGACAGGTTGAAGGTCGTTTGACGCTGCGACGGCAGATTTACCAATTCGATCTTGCCGATTGTCGCGCCGGGCACATTGGCGGGAACGAGTACGTTGGTGAGTCCGAAATCGAATGGGCCGCTGCCACTGGCCGCAGGTGCCGGTTCAGTCAGACCAGCCGTGCTCTCCGTGACCTTGAGCTCGAAGACGCGCGTGACCCCAAGTCCGCCGCCGAAATTCGCCTGTATGACCGCCCAATTGATGAGCCCTGGCATTGTCAGATAGAGCAGGACCACCGCCAGAATTGTCAGAATGGTGTTGCCGATGGACGAGAAGAAATTGCGCTTCAGCCAGGCAATCGGGCCTGCAACCAACAGGGGCGGCGGCAGATCTGGATGCTCGCCTGGACGGTAGGCGGCTGGTGGTACGCCGTTGGCGGTAATGTCTGCCATCGCGTCTTACCGTTCCACCAACGCGATGCGCTTGTTGTACCAGTTCATGAAGAAGGAGATCGCCAGGCTGACCGTCAGATAGAACAGCATGGTGATGGCGATGCATTCTACGGCGCGGCCGGTCTGATTTTGCACTGTCGAGGTGAAGATCGATACCAGATCCGGATAGCCCATGAACGCGGCCAGCGTCGAGTTCTTGACGATATTCAAGTACTGACTGGTCAGCGGCGGCACGATGATGCGCATCGCCTGCGGGATGATGACCAGCCGCAATGTCCAACTGTTTCGCAGGCCGAGAGCTCCGGCCGCTTCGGTCTGACCGTGGCTGATCGCTTGGATGCCGGCGCGGACATTCTCGGCAATGAAGGAAGATGTATAGATGCTGAGGCCGAGGCAAAGAGCGGTAAGCTCTGGGCTTAGTACCATGCCGCCCTGGAAATTGAATCCCTGCAGCACGGCAAAGTTCCATGTGATCGGGCTGCCGAGGACGATCGATACCAGCAGCGGCAATCCGAAAATGAGCGCGAAGCCGACCGAGAGTTTGGGAAACTGCTGTCCGGTGGCGTCCTGCCGCCGCTTTGCCCAGCGCGCGACATAGATCGCCGCCGCGATGCCGATCAGCAGGGCAATGAGACAAGCCAGCGCCGAAGGCTCGGCAATCGGCTTTGGCACGTACAGCCCGCGGATGTTGAGGAAGATTGCATCAAACACACTGTGGCTCAGTTTGACGCTGGGCAGGACCTGCAGCACGCCGTTGTACCAGAACAGGATCTGCACCAGCAGCGGTATGTTGCGCAGCGTCTCAATATAGACCGTCGCCAAGCCGGCGATGAGCTTATTGCTGGACAAGCGGCAGATGCCGATGAAGAAACCGACGATGGTCGCCAGCGGAATACAGATGACAGCCACCAGCAGCGTATTGAGAATTCCGACGATCAGAGCGTCGAAGTTGCTCGACTGCAGGGTGTAGGGGATAAGCGACTCGCTGATCGGGAATCCAGCGACGTCGTCGAGAAAATCAAGGCCCAGCGGAACACCCAGCTGGGCCTGATTTTGCACCATATTGTTGATGAGGTAGCCGGCGATGAGAACGACCAGCGCCAGCGTGACGATCTGCGCGACGATGCCGCGCTTTCGCTCGTCGCGCCACCAGGCGACCGTCGGTTCGGTATCAGTCGTTACCAACTGCGCCAAGGCGATTATCCTCCCTATGGGAGTTGGACAAAGCGCGAGCGCCCGGTTCTTTGGGGAACCGGGCGCTGCTCTTCGTACGTTCGCCTAGCGGACGGGCGGCGAGTATTGCAGGCCGCCGCGGGTCCAGAGATCGTTGAGACCGCGGGCCAGGGCCAGCGGCGTCTTCAAGCCGATATTGCGCTCGAAGATTTCGCCATAATTGCCCACGGCCTTGATGATGTTCACGGCCCAGTCATTGCTGAGACCCATGCCCTCGCCCATCTTGTCTTCCAGGCCGAGGAAGCGCCGGGTTTCCGGATCCGTGGCACTGCCCAGAACTTCGGCAATATTCGCCTGTGTGATGCCCTTCTCTTCGGCGATCAGCGTCGCGAAGTGCGACCAGCGGACGATATCGCCCCAAGCATTGTCGCCGTGACGGACGACGGGGCCTAGCGGCTCCTTGGAGATGATTTCCGGCAGGATGATGTGCTCGGACGGATCCTTCAGCGTCGTGCGCTCGGCGGCGAGGCCGGAAGCATCGGTCGTGTAGGCGTCGCAGCGGCCTTCGTCATAGGCGCCGCGGGCCTGCTCGTTCTCCTTGAACTTCACCGGCTGCATGCCGAGGCTGTTGGCCCGGTCGAAGTCGCCCAGGTTCTTTTCCGTCGTCGTGCCTTCCTGCACGCAAACCGTGGCGCCCTTCAGTTCCTTGGCGCTCGCCACGCCCAGTCCCTTCTTCACCATGAAGCCCTGGCCGTCATAATAATTGACCGCCACGAAATCCAGGCCGAGTTGGGAGTCACGCGAGAGAGTCCAGGTCGAATTACGGGCCAGCATGTCCACTTCGCCGGACTGCAGTGCGGTGAACCGCACTTCGGCGCTCAGCGGCTTATACTCGACCTTCGACGCATCGCCGAACACGGCGGCCGCGACCGCCTTGCACAGGTCAACGTCCAGGCCATGCCATTCGCCATTGTTATCGGGGGCACCGAAGCCGGCGAGGCCGGTGGTGACGCCGCATTTCAGTTTGCCGGCGGCCTTGACGTCATCGAGCGTTGCGGCGCTGGCGGCGCCGATCATGGCGATGGAGGCGACGGCAGCCACCGACGCCAGCAGTTTGAGCTGTTTCATGTTTCAACCTTCCCTGGTTCAGCGTTTGTCGATAATCACTTGAACTGTGCGTTTTTCTTGCGTTCTGCTTACCCGCCAGCAACGCCTTATACCGGTGCAGCCAAGCGGTTCACATTTGGTTGGTTTGCTTTAACACAAGGCTTGCGGATGCTACAAGCCTGCTTTGCCGGAGGCTTACTGCCGTGCCGGCTCGGCGCACGGAAAATGGCGTAGAAAGCGGAAAAACGGCATGGCAGGCGGCAACAAAGGCGGAACGCTTGGTGACGAGACCCGCGCGACCCATGCCGGCAACCACCCGCATCGAAATCATGGCGTGATCAATCCGCCGGTCTACCGGGCTTCCACCATCCTCTATCCCGATGTCGCGGCGCTCGAGCAGGTCAACAAGGACCGCCTGTCGCGCACCGCCTATGGCCGCGACGGCACGCCGACGGTTTCGGCACTGGAAGAGGCGGTGACGGCCCTGGAAGGCGGCGGACGGGCGATCGTTCTCTCCTCCGGCCTGGCCGCGATCACGGCCACCTTGCTGCAGCATCTGAGCGCGGGCGATCACCTGCTGATGGTCGACACTGTCTATGGCCCGGCCCGGGGCTTCTGCGACAAGGTGCTGGCGAAGTTCGGCGTTGAGGTAACCTACTACGATCCCCTCATCGGCGGCGCCGTCGCCGAACTGATCCGCCCGCAGACGCGGATCGTCTATATGGAAGCGCCGGGCTCGCTCACGTTCGAGATGCAGGACATCCCCGCGGTTGTGCGCGCGGCCCATCAGGCCGGCGCGCTGGCAATGATGGACAACACCTGGGCCACGCCGCTGTACTTCAAACCGTTCAGCCACGGCGTCGACATTATCGTTCATGCCGCCACAAAATACATCGTCGGTCACGCCGATGTGATGATGGGCATCGTCGTCTGCCGCGACGAGCTCTACCGGCCGTTGAAGCTCGGCATCCACGGGCTTGGCCATTGCGCCTCGCCTGACGATTGCTATCTGGCGATCCGCGGGCTGCGCACCCTGCCCGTCCGGCTTGCACGCAATGGGGAGAACGCGCTGGCGCTGGCGCGCTGGCTGAAACAGCGGCCGGAGGTGGCGCGCGTCATGCATCCGGCATTGCCCGATGATCCCGGGCACGGAATCTGGCAGCGGGACTTCGCCGGCTCCAGCGGCCTGTTCGGCATCGTGCTGCATCCCTGCCCGCCCGCAGCGCTGGCGGCGATGCTCGATGGCATGCGGCTGTTCGGCATGGGCGCCAGCTGGGGCGGTTATGAGAGCCTGATCCTGCCGGTCAATCCGGCGGCGTCGCGCACGGCAACGAAATGGGACGCCGCGGGTCCGACATTGCGGCTGCATGCGGGGCTGGAATCGATCGACGATCTCATCGCCGATCTGGATGACGGCTTCCAGCGCCTGGCGGCGGCGAAATCCTGAGCACAAAAGAAAACGGCCCCCGGCTTGCGCCGGAGGCCGTTTCCTGGCCGGTGATTGTCGTGCGCCTAATCCGACAGGCGGACGTCCGTAAGGCGTGAAGCAATCGTCTTCAGTGCATCCTTCAGATCCTGACCGGTTTCAGCAGCAAAGAAGTACTGAGGACTGTCGCCGTCCGGCGGCGAAGCCAACGCGGCCAGCATCCGCAGCTCGTTCGGATGGTCCGCGAGGTCAAACCCGATGATGTAGAGTTTGATCCCTTCATCCTTGACATTGCGGGCCAGTATGCGGAGGCGATTGTCCAGATTGTTGTTCGTTGTCGTGAATGACGGGATGGGATCGCCATACGCCCAAGAGCCCGACTCCACCGGCGACGAAATCGTCCCGTGCGCCGCGTCGGTATTATCACCGGCATTTTCACCGGAACCGAACCTGCCCTTGTACGCATCGCCATTGCCGCCGACCTGCGCGCCGTCGGTGATCAGGATGATGTACCGATCGCGCTGGAATGGAGTGGTCACGTACCGCCTGATTGAACGGCTCACCGGGCATCAGCACTTCCCAGGCCCAATACATGCCCTGGAGGATGTTCGTATTGCCGTCGGGATCGGTGTTGGTGATGGTGCTGATCTGAGGCGGAAAGTGCCGCCCGGTTCGGCGACATCGGAATGATGCTGCGGCCCAAACAGGGCGAGCAGTCATTCTGTGCCGGATTATCGCCGATCGGCGGCACGGCGGACGGCCGCGTATTGTCATTGAAGAAGCGCATCGTGCCGGAATAGTTGGTGCCGACAGCCGCCGTCGCCGCCGGACACCCAGACCGGCCGGCTGCTCTGCGCCTGCCGTAAGCGCCGGAGACGTATGCTGTGTTGTCGGCCCGCGCCTGTGTGCCGGACTGGATGGCGCCGTTTACGGCGTCCATATTGTTCAATTCATCGTTGAAGTATGAATTGCTGCTGGTGCGATAGTCGGTGTAGTACGCCAGCGAACAACTCCGCGGGCGCCAATTGTTGTCGGTCGCCCAACGCGTGGTCGACCCTGCATCGGCGCTCGACCAGTTGTTGCTCTGCGGTTCGGCCTCCAAAATGGCCATCGGCTCCCAGGCCGGCCAATCCTTCTGCGTCGCACCGGAGCCGACGTCGATACTGCGCGCCTTTGACCAGGTCGGCATCATTGGTGTTGACGCTGTTGGTGTTCGTATTCTGCGCACCCGGCGTGGCTTCGCCGCCCACATAGCGCGCGTAGACGCAACCACTCCAGCCGCCGGGCAGATGGCCACTGGCGCTGGTATTTCTCGGATCCCGGAGGAGCGGCACTTCCGAAAGGCCAGACTTCCAGACTGTCGTCTGACCCGTCGCGCCGGTTACCGGATTCGTGTAGGAAGTAACGGTTTGCGTTGTGACCGTGGTGCTCGTCGCACCCTGCGTTCTGACATTCGTCTTCGAATTCCAGGGCACGAACCCGACATTGATCAGGTTGTAGGTCGTGCCTTCGACAGTGAGAGTCGGTGAAGCGGTGACGCCGGCGCCGTAGAGCGTGTCCAGGAAGTCGACAAGACCGGTTCTCGCATTGCCGATCTTCGGCGCGCCGTCCATCGAGCCCGACATATCCAGCGAGATCACCGCATCCACCGCGCGGATGGTGCGCTCCACCTCGGTTTCGGAATACACCGTCATTTCATTGCATCCAGTGCAACCCACCGCGTTCAGGACACGCATGAAGGTGGTGGGAATCGTCGCCGTCGCCGAAAGGCGAAGCGTCTCGCTGCCCGACTCGCCGCCGGCAACCGGCGTATTGAGGGTCACTTCGGCGTCCATGAAATCCGCCTGGAACGGCGTATCGTAGGCGATCGCAACCGTATGCGGGAAGTTTGCCGAGAAATATTTCAGCACATCAGCGTTCCGCTCCGGCGAAAAGTATACCTTGCCGCCGGCGAGGACCGCCTGATCGATGGACTGCGACAGGCGCGCCTTCAGAAGATAGCCGCGCGCCGTGTCGGTCGCCAGACCGAGCGCGCCGATCATCGGGATCAGCGCCAACGCATAGATCACGTTCAGCGATCCCTTTTCCTGCCGTAGCCAAGTGGAGGCTTTCAGCATCGCGCCGCGCGACAGCTCACCCAGACGCTTCGTTTTCATGATGCTTCTCATCTTTCTGCTATGTCCTCAAGTCTCGTTCCTGATCCGAAATGCGCGAGCATGCAGCCGCGCAATCGAAGATCTTGAATGTCCTCAGAGTGGCGCCGTCGTCAGATTGGCGCCGCGAGGACGCGCCCAGGCTTCGTGACGAAACGTGATTGCCTGAAACATCTCGCCAAACAAGGGTTCGCCGCCCAGGTTCCTCATCCCGGCAAACGCGCCGAAGAAAACCGGCTCGTACGCATAGAAAACTTCCGCCGCGACGACGTCCTCGGATTCCGTGAGAGTAAAGTTGTTGGGCAGATCCGCTGTGGCCCCTTCGGCGCCAATCGCGCTGCTGCCGAGCGTTGCACCATGCGGCGCTGCCAGGCGACTTTCGGATCGGTCTCGCCGGTGAGACGAAACACCGAAGACACGATGATCTGGCCCTGGGTATCCAGGTCGTAGGGCATCATCTGCTCGATAGCCGCATCATAGACGGCGGTGAGCTGCGCGGTCGTCATGCCATCGGACTGGCCCACCAGGTCCGCCACCTGACTGGCGGCGCGATCCAGCTTCTGATGGATCAGGATGTAACGCGTCGCTTCGAAGCAGCCGAGGATGATGAGCAGCAGCGCCGGCAGCCACAATGCGAATTCGCCTGCGGCAAACCCGCGTTCACCCCGAATGAAGTTCTTGATTACTTGCAACATGAAATCCACCCCTTAGGATCGCCGGCATCGGGAACGGTTCGTTCCGGATCGTCATTTTCGCGGAAAAATGCACGACGGCATCGTCGACCATCTTGCCCTCGGGGAAGAACGGCATGTTGGTGATGAAGGGCAGGATCATCATCGTCCAGTCATAGCTGATCGTGTACTGCACGATTTCCGACATGGCGCCGACGCCGTCCTCGCCCGATGTCATCCTGCGAACCGGGCATCGCCATTCAGCTCTGTGATAGGTCTCGCCGGTTTCCCACTCGCCGCTGGCGTTGGCAATCGACAAATGGCTCCGGATCATCGACATCCGCAAACGACGGATAGACCTCCGTCGTGATCGTGATGTCTTCACGCGGTCCACGAGCCCGTAGGTGTATTTGTCGACGATATCCAGGATCGCCTCGGCGCGCTCTTCCTCGGTGCCCTGACCGGTCAGGCCATAGCGCGCCGCTTCGCGGACGGCGGACTCGATGGCCGCCTGGTTGAACATCAGCATGCCCAGCTCGAAAGACGCGGCGATGAGAAAGAACGCCAGCGGAAAGACGAGCGCGAATTCGACAGCGGAGGCGCCGTCGCTTTCCCTGGCAAAGCCGGCCAGCCGGCTCTTGGCTCTGCGAGCGAGATGCTTGATCATGTATTCTCCTTGTCCCGACGCGAAGGACATCTTCCCAGCTTCATTCGAGGGAATTCGCCGTCCGTTCCCGAATTGGGATCCGGCTTCCGAATATCCGCCCACCCAATCATTTCGTATACGCTTGAAACTGCCAAAAAACAATTGTTTTATTTGGTTAATGATCTTTATTACTTGTTATTACTAATCTTTGTCTTCTTGTTGTTTCGAGTTTTATCTTATTTTGCATCTAACTTCCGATGCATTGCGGGGAACCTATCATCCGGAACTTAGTCCCAATCCAACCGATATTTCGCCAATTCCGCTAAAAATGATTTAATCGCTGACAGGATAAATTACCTGTCTTAATTCCGCGTTAACTCGGCCGACCAAGTGGGCGACGACGTTAATGGTCGATGCCGTGAAATGTCGGTGGAATCGTACTTACTTGCATGACTGAACTTCGCGCCCGCGGTGCCGCGGCGACCCGGCCGCGATCATCGGCGAGCTCCACTCCCGCATTTCGAGTCAGGTCCGCGACAAGGCGAAACCGCGACAACCACAGCATAAGTTGCCGACTAATTCGCAAATTAAGCGGCGACATTAAGCAAGCATTAATCGTTACTCGATAATTTACCCGCCGAAGTATTAGGGATCGGACCGGACCATGCGTGCCGAATATTGGGAATTTAGGCGCTTGGCGCATTCCCTCGCGCACGCGGATGTTCGAGATGAAAGCCGATGGCAGGTGCCGATCGGCTTTAACAGTTCGTTAAAGGCGGGTGTGCTTTGATCATCGAAACATTGATCTGGGGAGAAGCCTGCCGTGTGGACCATCGTCGGACGTTTCCTATGGGACGACAAAGGGGCGACGGCCATCGAGTATGGGCTGATCGCCGGAATCCTCAGCATCGGCGTTGTGGGTTTCATCGGCCCATTGAGCGATGCGGTCGTGTTCATGTATACGCTGGCCGCGGATGCTGTGACGGAAGCGTCTCCCGGCCCGTAATCCACCCCAACCACAACAACTCCGGGATTGAATCCCGGCAAGTAGCGCGGTGACGGGCCCGGCCATGCTGACCCTTCTCAGTCAGGCTTGTCTCCTGGGTTTCGCCGCATTGCTGCTGGCGGTCGCCGTTTCCGACATCCGGAACCAGCGCATTCCCAATCTGTACGTGCTTGGGATCATCCTTCTTTATCCGCTGTTCGTGATGACGGCTCCCCAAGCCATCGACTGGCGTGCCGGTTTGATCTGTTTCGGCGCGGTGCTGGCGGTGGGCTTCGTCCTCAGCTCGGTCTTCCATCTCATGGGCGCCGGCGATGCGAAGCTGCTCGCCGCGGCTGCGTTGTGGACCGACGGCAAGCTCATCGCGCCATTCCTGATGATAACAGCGGTCAGCGGCGGCCTGTTCGCCGCATATCTGTTGCTCCGGCGCCATGCCAAGGCGCGATCGTCCCATGGCCCTGCTCTGGCGGATGCGGCCCTGGGCGCCGATGCCGGGGTGACGATCAGTGACATGACAATGACCGGCAGCGGTAACGCGCCGGATCGACTTTCAGTTGGTACTTCGACGCCGGGAATCGGCAGCGACGGCGGCGAAGATGGGTCCAAGAGAACGGGGGATCGTTTTCCTATGGTATTGCCATATGGAGCGGCCATCGCCGTCGGCGGACTCGCCATTGCCGCTATGCTGCAAATGAGAGGGTGAAACAATGAACGTTCGCACGATTGTCTTTGTTCTGGCGGCGTTGCTGATCGCAGGCGGTACTGCCTTCGTCGCGCGCGGCCTGCTTACGCAGAAGCCGCAACCGGTGGCTGTCCAGCAGGACACCTCGGGCAAGAAGGTTCTGGTCGCGAAGGCCAACCTGCCCGCCGGCACGCTCATCAAGGAAGAGGATGTCGAGTGGCAGAAGTGGCCTGAGGACGGCATCAATGCCGCCTATCTGGTTGAGGGCCAGGCCGACAGCAGCGCTGTCGCCGGCGCCGTCGTGCGCCGCGGCATCGCCGCCGGTGGTCCGATCACCGAGACCATGATCGCGCGTCCCGGCGACCGCGGGTTCCTTGCCGCAGTGCTGCGGCCGGGCATGCGCGCCATGTCAATCGACATCGACGATCAGACGGCGATCTCCGGTCTTCTTTTCCCCGGCGATCACGTCGACCTGATGCTCCTCATGCAGATGCCCGCATTGGAAGGCGTCAATGGCGAGGAAGTCGTCGGTCCGGACAGTTTCGAGCCGCATATCGCCGAGACGTTCCTCGAGGACATTCGCGTCATCGCCATCGATCGCATCATCAATGATATCGAGGGCCAGGAGCCGCAGAAGCTGAGCACGGTGACTGTCGAGCTCACGCCGAAGCAGGTGGAAATGGTTCATTCCGTCCGCGACATCGGCGATCTCGCCCTGTCTCTGCGCGGCTTGGCCACTGACAAGCAGCCGGGGGGCACGCCGGTGGCGTCGATTTCCGGCACGAAGACGCCGTCAGTCAGCTTCCTCAACGTCTCGCCGGCCGACAGAATTCCGGGCCACGGGGACGTCACAACGGTAGCGAACTCCGAGTTGACGACAGCGGCGGGCGCCGAGGCGTCCACGGCCATCGCGAATGCCGCCACGTCGACATCAGACGGCAGCACGGATAGCGACACAGTTGTGGATCCGTTTGCCGACAGCACCGTTCCCGAGCGCGGCGACAGCGTCACCTATGATTATGAAGTCAGCCGCGCTCTCGAAGACCGCATGCTGAAATCCATGGGTAGCGACAGTGCTCGCGTCGACGTGGTGCGCGGTTCTTCATCGGGCGGTAGTGACAACACCACACTCGTGCTGCCTGTCACGCAGTAAGGCATTTGCTAGGGGGATATTATGAAAATGCATAGTCGGAAGTTTTTTCAGCTACTGGCGTCTTCCGCGATCGCGATTGTTGCGATCGCCGGCTACGCCGACCTTGCCGGCCATCAGGCAGCCGCCCAGGAAGTGACCAACGCCAGCTCCGGCAGCGTCGTGCAGCTGCCGGTTAGCCAGGGCCAGTTGATCCGCCTGGACCGGCCGATCACGTCGGTGTTCATTGCCGACACCGAGATCGCCGACGTGGGCATCAAGTCGCAGCAGCTCATCTACGTCTTCGCCAAGCGGCCGGGGACGACGACGATCTATGCGACGGACGAGAGCGACAACGTGCTGGCGAGCGTTACGCTCGTCGTCACGCATAATCTCGGTTCATTGAACCAAGTCATTGCGCAGGCCCTCCCGGGCCGCAATATCCAAGTGCAGTCGATCAGCGGCGGCATCATCCTGTCGGGCAGCGTTGGCACGGCGCTCGAGGCTGAGGAAGCCCGGCGTCTCGCCGACCGCTATCTCGGCAGCGGCGAGGAGATCATCAATCGCCTGCAGATCACGTTGCCCAACCAGGTCAACCTGCGGGTGCGCATCGCCGAAATCAACCGCAATACGCTGCTGAATTTGGGCATCAACTGGGATGTTCTCGTCAGCAACGGTGAATTCGCGGTCGGCTTTGTCACCGGTCTGCCGACGGCCCTCATCCCCAGCGGAAGCGTCACCGGCTCGGTCAGCTCCGGCAACTTCGATCTCACGGCGACACTGGACCTGCTCAACTCTCAGGGCCTGGCCACGGTGCTCGCCGAGCCGAACCTGACGGCGATCTCCGGCGAGACGGCGTCATTCGTAGCCGGCGGCGAGATTCCCATTCCGCAGGAAATCGACGACGACGGCGATATCACGATCGAGTTGCATCCCTTTGGCGTCACGCTCGCATTCACGCCGACTGTGCTCGGACCGAACCGGATGAGCCTACGCGTGCGTCCGGAGGTCAGCGCCCTGTCGTCCGCCAATTCCATCACGATCGACGACATCACCTTCCCCGGCTTCACCGTGCGCCGCGCGGAAACGACGGTGGAACTGGCGAGCGGCCAATCGCTGGCTATTGCCGGCTTGGTCCGTGCCGATCAGAACATCACGGCCGACAAGGTGCCCGGTCTCGGCGACATTCCGATCCTGGGCGAGCTCTTCAAGTCCGACACGTTCCAACGGTCGGAAACGGAGCTGGTCATCATCGTCACGCCGTACCTGGTCGAACCGATCAACAACCCGGCCCTGGTCTCGCTGCCGACCGACGCTGCCGTCGGACCCGAAGGCAGCCAAATGCTTGGCACCGCGTCAGCCGCATCCGGAGCAGCTCCGGCCAACTCCGGCTTTGTTATTGAATGAGGTCATAGTCATGAAAAGCAATTCAAACCGCCTGTTTAACCGCGCCTGCTCCATTGCGGCCCTGGTCCTGGTTCCGGCAGTAATCGCCGGCTGCGAGCATCGTCCGCTGGATTACGCCACCTGGAAGCAGAACGAGCCGTTCGTTCAGCCGCAATACCAGTCCGTGCAGTCGCAGCATGTCGTCGCCTTTGCGCCGAAGTCCAACCAGCTTTCGGACGTGGAGCGTGAAGCCGTCGGCATCTTCCTGCGCCAGAACAGCGTGCAGGCCGGCAGCCAGGTGCTGATCGGCGCGCCAGCCAAGACCGCGGCGCAGAACTCGATGACTCAAGCCCGGTTGAATGCCGTGCGCACCGCCCTGCGGTCGCAAGGCGTCAATGCGCGCATTGCCACCGTCAAATCGACCGACAATCAGCATACCGGCGACGAAGTCGTCGTCTTTGCCGAAACGGTCGCCCTCGTCGTGCCGGACTGCCCCGGTTACAATCAGCCGATCACGCTCGACTATGAGTGGCGGCCCGAAACGCGCCTGGGCTGCGCCAACGCCGTCAACTTCGCGCGCATGGTCAGCAATCCGAACGACATCGCCCAGGGCCGCCCGCTTGCGCCCGGCGACGGCACCAACAACGTCATGGCCATCCAGCGCTATCGCGGCATCCCGGCGGCGCCGGTCACATTCCCAGCTTCGGAAGGTCCGGGCACCGTACCGTTCCGGGTCTCGTCGGACGAATAACCTAAGGAGAAAACCAACATGAGCTTTGCCAGCAAACTGCGGCGCGGCGCGCCGATCGAAGGTCCGATTGAGCCGGAAATGAGCAATCAGTCGGCCGGCGATTGCGTGGCCTTCGTCAACGATCCGGAGACGCACGGCATCATCAATATCGTGTGCGGCCCGCGCTTTCCGGGCTTGCAGATCGTCAACGGCGGTACGCGCGAAGTCGTCGATTACCTCGCCGCCGGAGCGCCGCCGCGGCTGCTGATCGTCGATGTCTCCGATTCGGCCAAGCCGATGTCGGCGATGCTGCCGATCATCGCGGCGTTCGCCGAGGACACCAAGGTGATCGCTATCGGCGCGGTGAACGACATCAACCTCTACCGCGAGATGACCGAAGCCGGCATTTCCGACTACCTGGTGAAGCCGGTCAGCGACCGCGCCCTGGACGGCGCCATCAACCGGGCCGAGGAACGGCGCCAGCAGGCGATGCATGCCAGCATGAGCCCCGGACCGGCCGCCTCAGCGGTCAGCGACAAGCGCTCGGTCATTTCCGTTCTCGGCACCCGCGGCGGTGTCGGCGCTACGACCGTGGCGACCAACCTCGCCTGGCTCATGGCCTTCGACAAGAAGCGCGACACCATCCTGATGGATCTCGATCTGCAGGACGGCTCGATTGCCCTGGCTCTGGACGTGGAGCCGTCTCACGGCCTGCGTGAGGTCCTGGACAATCCGTCGCGCATCGACAGCCTGTTCATCACCAGCGTCGGCGTGAAGTGCGGCGATCATCTGACCGTCATGGCCGCCGAAGAAGGCGTCGATGACGAGGTACATTACAACACCTCCGCCGTTTCGCTGCTGGTCGAGGAGCTGCGCAAGCAATCGCCGGTCCTAGTCGTCGATGTGCCGCGCAAGGCGGCTGCGGCCCGTGCGGCCGTGCTCGCCGCTTCGACCGACATCGTCGTCGTCACGGACATGACGCTGGCGGGTCTGCGCGATGCGATCCGCTTCAATGCCATGATCCAGCAGGTCGCCAGCACGGCGCGCGTCATCTTCGTCGCCAACCGGGACGGCGGCAAGGAAGCCACTGTCTCCAAGGCGGAGTTCGAAAAGGCCCTGGGCAAGCCGGTGAACGTTGTGCTCGCCGACGATCCCAAAGCCAATCAGGCGGCCGCGAATGCCGGCAAGCCTGTGGTCGCCGCTGCAGCCAGCAGCAAGATGACCGCGGGCTTCAAGTCTATCGCGACGCTGCTGTTGGCCGATGCCGCCGCTGGCAAGCCGGCCAAGAAGAAGTTCTCATTTTTCTCGAAGAAGAAGTAAAGGTCTGAAGAGTCATGGCTGCTGTGCCGCCCGCTGAAGGTGCCTTTCAGCCTGGTCAAGTCGTCGGATCCGCCGCGAATAGCGGCGCCGATCCGGCGGCCAACCTGGCCCCGATCATCGCCAAACTGCAGCCCGTTGTGGTGCGGAAGCTGATCGAGCAAGGCACGGCAAATCTGTCCAAGCATATGCTTGCCCTCAAGGTCGGCGAGATCGCGTCTGCCGAGCTCGAGGCCATGAATCACAACCTCAACCTGCTGGAACGGCGCACCCTGATCGGTGCGCTGATCGCCGGCTTGCCGCCGCAAGTACTGGACGGCAGCGCCAGCGCCAGCACCGCGATGGTGGTGGCTTCCGCCGGCGCGGGCTCCGTTCCCGGTATGGCGACGGCATCCGCGGGCACGGCTGCGCCCGCCGCCGCTCATGCCGGTCCCGGCGCCAACATCGGCAATGCCCAGACCAACCACCCCGGTGCCCCGGCGGCGCAGCCGGGCAAACCGACGATGGCACCCGCGCAGCCCCGGCAGAACACCGAGGCCAGCGTCTCCAGCAAGCAGAGCGTCGAAGAAGCCAAGCTGAAGATCCAGCCGCTGGTTGTCGACCGTATCGATATCGGCGCGGCAGCCCGCCTCGACCGCGAGGAACTCGGCCGGCAGATCGGCGAGTTGGTCGGCGAAATCCTGCGGGAAGAGCGCATCCGCCTCAATCAGCGCGAGCAGAAAGACCTCGTCGAGCTGTTGCTCGACGATATGTTGGGCCTTGGCCCTCTGGAGCCGATGCTGGCCGACGAGACCGTGACCGACATCATGGTCAACGGCCCCTACCAGGTCTACGTGGAGCGTAAGGGCAAACTCGAAATCACGGACGTGAAGTTCCGCGACAACGGCCACGTCATGAACATCTGCAGCCGCATTGTCTCCCAAGTCGGCCGGCGTGTCGACGAATCGTCACCTCTTTGCGACGCGCGTTTGCTGGACGGCAGTCGTGTTAACATCATCATCCCGCCCCTGGCGATCGACGGGCCGAGCATCTCGATCCGTAAATTCTCCAAAAAGGGCATTACCATCGACATCATGTCCAAGCAGCGGAACCTGTCCGAAAAGATGGGCACGGTGCTGAAGATCGCCGCCCGCAGCCGCCTCAACATCCTGATCTCCGGCGGTACCGGTTCGGGCAAGACAACGCTGCTCAATGCCATGTCGCAGCTGATCGACCAGGGCGAGCGGATTTGTACCATTGAAGACGCCGCCGAACTCCAGCTGCAGCAGCCCCACGTCGTCCGTCTGGAAACTCGCCCGCCCAATCTTGAAGGCGTCGGCGAAATCACCATGCGCGACCTCGTGAAGAACACCCTGCGTATGCGTCCCGACCGCATCATCCTCGGCGAAGTCCGTGGACCTGAGGCGCTCGACATGCTTCAGGCCATGAACACCGGTCACGACGGCTCGCTGGGCACGATCCACGCCAACCGCCCCCGCGAGGCGCTGACCCGACTTGAGAACATGATCGGCATGGCTGGCATCAATCTGCCGCCCAAGGCCGTCCGCACGCAGATCGCTTCGGCGATCGACTTGATCGTGCAGATCAGCCGTATGCGCGACGGCATGCGGCGCATCACGAACATCATGGAAGTCGTCGGCATGGAAGGTGACGTGATCACGACGCAGGAACTCTATGCGTTCGAGTTTGAGGGCGAAGATGCCCAGGGCAATGTGAAGGGCACGTTCAAGTCATCGGGACTGCGCCCGCACTTCCTGCCCAAGGCGTCCTACTACGGCCTCGACCGGGCCCTGATGGAGGCTATGTAATGAATTTCTTGCAGAACACCGATCTTTCACCCGCAGATGTGATGATCTTCATCGTCTGCGCGGTGGTGGCGCTGCTCATGATCGCCACAGTGGCGTTGATCGGCGCCCACAAGTCCAAGATGCGGATGAAGCGCGTCATGGCGGTGACCAGCAAGGCGGATATCCGCTCGAAGAGCACCGTCAACGTGCGCCGCGCAACGGCCGACAGCTCGATCGCCGCCATCGACTACCTGATCAAGCGGTTCCTGCCCAATCCGCAGCGCATGCGCATGCGCCTGCAGAGAACCGGACGCACGATAACGCTCGGCCAATACCTCCTGTTCTGCGTTGCGCTGATGGCGATCCTGACGCTTGCGCTCAAGTTCGTGGTGGGCCTGCCGACGATCGCATGCATTCTCGCGGGCTTCGCGCTTGGCTTCCTGATACCGCACATCGCGGTCGGCATGATGCTCGGCCGGCGCCAGGACAAGTTCATGCGGACCTTCCCCGAGGCGATCGACCTGATCGTCCGCGGCCTGAAGTCGGGCTTGCCGGTGTCGGAATCCATCCGCGTTGTCGGTCAGGAAATCGCCGATCCGATCGGCGTCGAGTTCCGCGGCATCTCCGACGCCGTGAAATTCGGCAAGCCGATGGTCGATGCGCTGTGGGCGATCGAGCCTCGTATCGACATTCAGGAGTTCCGCTTCTTCATCACGGCCCTTGCGATCCAGCAGGAAACCGGCGGCAATCTGGCGGAGACGCTGGAGAACCTGTCGACCGTCCTGCGCCGCCGCAAGCAGATGAAGCTCAAGATCAAGGCGCTGTCTTCGGAAGCGAAAGCCAGCGCGTACATCATCGGCTCTCTGCCATTCGTCATGTTCGGAATCATTCTGACCACGAACTACGAATACGGCAGCCAGCTTTACACGGACAATCGCGGCATCTTGATGATGTGCGGCGGCTTCGTTAGCTATGGCATCGGTATTGCCATCATGTGGAAAATGGTGAGGTTCGACATATGAACCAGGATTTTATTCTGCCATTCGGGATCCGGCTCGAGGACGTCGTCGCCATCGGCGCCGCTCTCAGCGCCATCTTGACCTTCGCCGCCATCTGGTTCGGCGCAATACAGCCCGCGCCCAGCACCCGCAGGGTCAAGGAACTGGCGATGCGCCGCGAGCAATTGAAGGCCGGCACCATGACGACGTCGCGCCGGCGCAATCGCCAGGGGTCGACGAACTTCATGCGCCAGTTCGTCATGTCGATGAACCTGCAGCGCAGTCAGCGCGCCGAATTGATCACGCGGAAGCTGGCGCAAGCCGGCTGGCGTTCCAACGACGCGCTCATTCGCTATCTCTTCTTCAAGGCAACGCTGCCCATCGCCTTCGGCGGCTTTGCCGTGGTGTATTTCTACGGACTCAACGCGTTCGAATTGTCGCCGCTCGCGCGCCTTGGTGTCACGGCCGGCGCCGTGATGCTGGGCTTCGTCGGTCCCGATATCTTCGTGAAGAACGCGATCGGCAAGCGCCGTTGGGCCATTACCAAGGGCCTGCCGGATGCGCTCGACCTGATGGTCATCTGCGCCGAAGCCGGCGTGGCGCTTGACGGCATTCTGAAGCGGGTGTCGGACGAGTTTTCGAGCTCCTGCGCCCAGTTGGCCGAGGAACTGCAGCTGACCTCTCTTGAAATCGGCTTCCTTCCGGATCGCCGCTCAGCGCTGCAAAACCTGGTCAACCGCACGGACATGCCGGCCATCCGCGGCCTGGTCAACGCGCTCATCCAGAGCGACAAGTACGGTACGCCGCTGGCGGTGTCGATGCGGGTTCTCGCCAACGAGTACCGCGAAGAGCGCATGATGCGCGCCGAGGAAAAGGCGGCCCGCCTGCCGGCCCTGATGACCGTGCCGATGATCCTCTTCATTCTGCCGCCTCTGTTCATCGTGCTCATCGGTCCCGCGATCCTGCGCTTGATGGACGCCTTCGCCGGCCTCAATACGGGTTGACGCAGACAGTTTCTTTTCCCATCAAAAGCCCGCCGCTTCCGCAAGGAGGCGGCGGGTTTTTGCTTTCCGGCTTCGGCCGCGGTGTTCGATAAAGTTGCGGACTGGACTGTTGCGGCGCGGCATCGCTGCTGACGATTTGTTGCGGTGCAGCATGATTCTCTGCTTGACGCCGAACATCTCCCAACTAAACTCCACTAAACTAAACTATACCAATTGACCGAATTCACCGCGTTAGCGGCGCGGTGCAATGCAGGCGTAACACCGCGAGGGAGGCATACATGCGGAGACTAGGCACATGGTGTGCCGGTGCTGCGACGGCACTGGCAATGACAATCGGTTTCGGTACGGGCGCCAGCGCCCAAAGCAATGAATTGACGCTCTGCTGGGCAGCTTGGGACCCGGCAAACGCATTAGTGGAATTGTCCAAGGATTTCACGGCGCAGTCCGGCATCGAGATGAAGTTCGAGTTCGTGCCGTGGCCGAACTTCGCCGACCGTATTCTGAATGAATTGAATTCCAAGGGTCAGCTCTGCGACCTCTTGATCGGTGACAGCCAGTGGCTCGGCGGTTCAGCCACCAACGGCCACTATGTGAAGCTCAACGACTTCTTCGCCAAGGAAGGCATCTCCATGGATGATTTCCTGCCGGCGACGGTCTACGCCTACTCCACCTGGCCCAAGGGCGCGCCTGAGTATTGGGCGTTGCCGGCGATGGGCGATGCACTCGGCTGGACCTACCGCAAAGACTGGTTCGCCCGGCCCGAGCTGCAGGCCGAGTTCAAGGCGAAGCACGGCCGCGACCTGGCGCCGCCCACCACCTGGACGGAACTCAAGGAAGTTGCCGAGTTCTTCCAAGGCCGTGAGATCGACGGCAAGAAGGTCTACGGCGCCGCCATCTTCACCGAGCGCGGTTCCGAAGGCATCACCATGGGCGTCACCGCCGCGCTCTACTCCTGGGGCTTCAAGTACGAAGATCCCAACAGCCCGTATCACATGGACGGCGTCGTCAACTCGCCGGACGCCGTCGCGGCCCTGGAGTTCTACAAGGAACTCTATAAGTGCTGCACGCCCCCGGGCTACACCGACAGCTACATGCAGGAAGGCCTCGATGCCTTCAAGTCGGGCCAGGTGGCCATGCAGATGAACTGGTTCGCCTTCTTCCCCGGCCTCTACAAGGACGAGAATGTCGGCGGCGACCGGATCGGCTTCTTCGTCAATCCGAAGCAGAATGTCGAGGCCTCCACGCTGGGCGGCCAGGGCATCTCAGTTGTCGCCTACTCCGACAACCAGGAAGGCGCGCTGAAGTACATCAAGTGGTTCGCCCAAGCCGATGTGCAGAAGAAGTGGTGGTCCCTGGGCGGCTATTCCTGCCACAAGGCAGTGCTCGGCGATCCGAACTTTGCCAGCACGGCGCCGTTTGCGGCCGACTTTCTCAAGGCGATGTCGGGCGTGAAGGACTTCTGGCAGGAGCCGACCTACGCCGAGCTTCTCCTGTCGATGCAAAAGCGCGTCCATGACTTCGTCGTGGCCGACCAGGGTACGGCCCAGGAAGCGCTCGATAAGCTCATCGAAGACTGGAAAGAAGTCTTCGAGGCCGACGGCAAGATTTGATTTAGCCGCCGCCGACCGGCGCCATAGCTCCGGCTGTCCACGGACAGCCGGAGCCGCCGCCGGGATTTTTAAAACTTTGCTTAAGTAGGTTGCAGGCAGACATGTTGCAGCAAGCTGCGGCACGAACCCCGACGATATTGGCGCATCGCCTCCGCGGTCTGTCCGATCGCGCGATCGCCTGGTGGTTCATCACGCCCACGATCCTGCTGTTGCTGGCGATCAACATCTTCCCGTTGATCTGGACCGTCTATCTGTCATTCACCAACTACCGCGCCAACAAGACGACCCAGGAACTGGAATGGGTAGGTCTGAGGAACTATCAGCGGGTCCTCACCGACAGCGACATCTGGCAGACCTTGCAGGTCACCGCGCATTTCCTGTGCTGGACACTGGTGCTGCAGATGCTGATCGGTTTCGGCCTGGCCTTGCTCATCAACAAGCAGTTCAAGGGTCATGGTTTTTGGACCACGATCATCCTGTTGCCGATGATGTTGTCGCCGGCCGTCGTCGGCAACTTTTGGACCTTCCTCTATCAGCCGCAGATCGGGCTTTTCAACTACGTCATCTCCTTTTTCACCGGCATCGATCCGAGCTCGTTCCAGATGATCGGCGAAGTGAACCTGGCGCCCTGGGCGATCGTCATCGTCGACACCTGGATGTGGTCGCCTTATGTGATGCTGATCTGCCTGGCCGGCCTGCGATCCATTCCCGACTATATCTATGAAGCGGCCGAGGTGGATCGCGCCTCGCAGTGGCGGCAATTCTGGTCGATCACCGTGCCGATGGTGCTGCCCTTCCTGATGCTGGCGATCCTGTTTCGCGGCATTGAGAACTTCAAGATGTTCGACCTCGTCGTCGAATTGACGTCGGGCGGTCCCGGATCGGTGACGGAGCTGGCTTCGATCAACCTGAAGCGCGAAGCGTTCGAGAAATGGCGCACCGGCTATTCCTCCGCCTTCGCCATCATCCTGTTCGTGACCGTATTCGGCGCGGCCAACATCTACGTCAAGGCGCTCAACCGGGTGAAGCAGAGATGACCGGCCTGAGCACCGCCCATTCTGTCGTCGAACCGCGGCGCGCCACCCAGTGGGTCGCCGGAACCGTGGTCATCCTCTATGCCCTGATCACGATTCTGCCGCTGGTCTGGATCGTCATGACCAGCCTCAAGACGCCGCCGGATTCGATCTCCTACCCGCCGAAGGTCGTGTTCGATCCGACGCTCGAGGGTTTCTGCAACCTGTTCACCACCCGGACCCGGCAGAC
Organism: uncultured Alphaproteobacteria bacterium; assembly: GCA_963851215.1. Taxonomy (GTDB): domain Bacteria; phylum Pseudomonadota; class Alphaproteobacteria; order Dongiales; family Dongiaceae; genus DATKFM01. The sequence continues at coordinate 209,679 of CAWKOG010000008.1, read as the reverse complement.
CGACGAGTACATCGCGTCTCTGCCGCCGGCACGCGGTATCTGCGATCAGATCGTCCGCGAGCGCCATATGGTAATCGCCGGGCCTTCGAAGTTCGGCGAGCGGTTCCTCAACTCGATCATCATCGGCTTCGGTTCGACGTTCCTCGCGGTTTTCCTGGGAACGCTCTCCGCCTATGCCTTCTCGCGCTTCAAGGTGCCGCTGAAGGACGATCTCATGTTCTTCGTCCTTTCGACCCGCATGATGCCGCCGATCGCGGTGGCGATTCCGATCTTCCTCATGTACCGGTCGCTCGGACTTTCGGACACCCACCTGGGCATGATCCTGCTCTATACCGCCGTCAATCTGTCGCTGGCCGTGTGGCTGCTGAAAGGATTCATCGACGAGATTCCGCGGGAATACGAGGAAGCCGCGATGATCGACGGCTACTCCCGCTTCCAGGCTTTCAGGAAGGTGGTCCTGCCCCAGGCCAGCACGGGCATCGCCGCGACCGCGATCTTCTGCCTGATCTTCGCCTGGAATGAATATGCCTTCGCCGTCCTGCTGACCTCCGGACGGGCGCAGACCGCGCCGCCGTTCATTCCCATCATCATCGGCGAAGGCGGCCAGGACTGGCCCGCCGTCGCGGCAGGTGCGACCCTGTTCCTGATTCCGATCGTGCTCTTCACCATCCTGCTGCGGAAGCATCTGCTGCGCGGCATCACGTTCGGCGCGGTGCGCAAGTGAACCGCGCGACACGCAAGACGAACGCCCCCCGCAGCTTCTTCCGCCGCGGACCCTGGGAGAACGCCGCCACGGCGCTGATCGGCATCGGCGTCTTCATGCTGATGCAGCCATTCTTCTTGGGCCTGTTCACCTACTCTTTCATCACCATTCTCGCGGGTACGCTGATGTTCGTTGTCGTCAGCCATTTTCGGGATTAGCCGGTCATGGCGGAAATCCGGGTCCAGAACCTGCACAAGACCTTCGGCGATTTTGTCGCCGTCAAGGATTCGAGCTCTGACGGTCGGTCACGGCGAATTCTTCGTCATGCTCGGGCCCTCGGGCTGCGGCAAGACCACGACATTGCGCATGATCGCCGGGCTGGAGTTACCGACCTCCGGCCAGATCCTGCTCGGCGGCGACGACGTCACCTTCCTGCGGGCGCGCGAGCGCGATATCGCTTTCGTGTTCCAGCTCTTCGCCCTCTATCCGCATATGACCGTGCGGCAGAACATCGCCTTCCCGCTCAAATGCCAGGGCATGGACCGCAACGAGCAGAACAGCCGTGCCGAGGCAACCGCCAAGCTGTTGCGCATCGACGGCCTGATCGACCAGCCGGTGTCGCGCCTCTCCGGCGGCGACCGGCAGCGCGTCGCCCTCGGGCGGGCGATCGTGCGCGAGCCGAAGGCCTTCCTGATGGATGAGCCGCTGGGCGCGCTCGACGCCGAATTCCGCCAAATCATGTGTCACGAATTGCGCGCCCTGCATGACCGCGTGAACGCGACCACCGTCTACGTCACCCACGATCAGCTCGAAGCCATGTCGATGGCCGACAAGATCGCTGTCATGAATCTCGGCGTGGTCGAGCAGTTCGGCACGCCGCAGGAGATCTATGACCGGCCGGCCACCATGTTCGTCGCCGATTTCGTCGGCTCGCCGCCGATGAATTTCCTCCGCTTCTCCTCCGCCCTGGCTCCCGGCGATGAAGCGATACGGCTGAATGGCGCCGCCGTTCCCATCCCGCGGGTATCGGAAGGCCGCTCCGAGAGCCCCTTGGTGTTGGGCGTGCGCCCGGAACATATCCGGCTCGCCGACAGCAGCAATCTGCGCGCCCGGATCTTCGGGGCGGAGTATCTGGGCACGACGCAGATCGTCACCCTCGATACGGACCATGGCCAAGTGAAGGCGCGCATCCCCGCCGACGCCGTTGCCCGCGCCGGCGAAACGGTCGGCCTCACCTTCCGCACGCCGCAGATTTCGCTGTTCGATGCCGTGACCGGCCGTGCCATCCGCAGCCCCGGAGGCGCCGCCCATGTCTGAGATCAGGCTGCAGGGCGTCAGCAAGCGCTTCGGCGAGACCGAAGCCGTGAAGTCGCTCGATCTGACCGTCGGCAACGGCAAGTTCGTCGTGCTGCTGGGGCCGACCGGCGCCGGCAAGACGACCACGCTGCGTCTCGTCGCCGGCCTCGAGCAGCCGGACGCCGGCCAGGTGCATATCGCCGGCCAGGACGTCACGGCCGCGCCGCCGGCCGCGCGCGATGTTGCCTTCGTGTTTCAGCAATATTCGCTCTATCCCCATCTCTCGGTGTTCGACAACCTCGCCTTCCCGCTGAAATCGCCGTCGCGGCGCATGCCCGCGGACAAGATCAAGAAGCGGGTCGAGGAGGTCGCGGAGCTGTCTGCGCATTACCTCCAAGCTGGCCAACAAGGCGACCAAGCTGTCGGGCGGCGAGATGCAGCGCGTCGCCATCGGCCGCGCCCTGGTGCGCCAACCCTCGGTCTATCTGATGGATGAGCCGCTCTCCTCGCTCGACGCCAAGCTGCGCGCCGATCTCCGGCTCGAGCTGAAGCGCATCCAGCAGAGCCTGGGCGCCACCGTTCTTTATGTCACGCATGATCAGATCGAAGCCATGACCATGGCGACGGAAGTCGGCGTCCTCAGAGAGGGTGAGCTGATCCAGGTCGGCACGCCGCGGCAGATCTATGAGGAGCCCGGCGATGTCTATGTGGCCACGCGGCTCGGCGTTCCCCGCATCAACCTGCTCGCCGCCTCCACCCTGCCCCATCTGGCGGCGCCGGCGGAAACGGCAACGATCGGCGTGCGCACCGAGCATGTGCGGCTGGAGCGCCAGCCGGTCAACGGCATGCTGCGCGGGCAGCTGACGCGCATCGAACGTCTCGGCGACCAGAGCCATCTTCATCTGGATGTCGCCGGCCAGAAGATGGTGCTGCTGGCCGATCCCCATGAAGACCGCAAGCCCGGCGACACCCTGGGCATCGAGTTGACGCGGCCGCTCTTCTTCGATGCCGGCGGCCGCCGGTTGCGCGGGTCCTGATCATGGCCGACGCGCAAGCTCTCCGGCGAAACCTCATCAAGACCGTGGCGGAGCGCATCGTCGCCCATGCCGACGAGCTGACCACGCTCGACCAGGCGATCGGCGACGGCGATCACGGCATCAACATGAAGCGCGGCATGGATGCCGTGCTGGCCGATCTGGACAAGCTGGCGGAAAAGCCGCTGGGCGAAGCGTTGAAGGCCGCCGGTATGCATCTGGTCACACGGGTCGGCGGCGCGTCGGGGCCGCTCTATGGCACGCTGTTCATGAGTTTGGGCAAGGGCCTTTCCGATATTCCGGACCGCCCTGCTCTCGCCACGGCGTTTCGCGGCGCGGTCGATGCGGTAAAGGCGCGCGGCAAGTCGGATGGCGGCATGAAGACGATGCTCGATGTGCTGCTGCCGCTGGCCGAGACGCTGGAAAATGGCGGTGCCGATCTGACGACGGCGATGCGCAAGCGCGCCGAGCGAAGCCGCGGCTGCCACCACGCCGCTGCAGGCGATCCGCGGCCGCGCCTCGTTCCTGGGCGAGCGGTCCAAGGGCCATATGGATCCCGGCGCCCGCTCCAGCCAGCTGATGCTCGAGGCGGTGTGCGACGTGATCGAGGGGCGGGCATGAGCAACAAGGTCGGCATCGTCATCGTTTCCCATTCGCCCGATGTCGCGCGCGGCGCGGCCGCCATGGTGCGGCAGATGGTCGGCGACGACGTGCCCTGCGCCCATACCGGCGGCAATCCCGACGGCGGCCTCGGCACCGATCCCATGAAGATCCGCGCCGCCATCGAGTTCGATCTGGAACGATGCCGGCGTCGCCATCCTGGTGGATCTCGGCGGTGCGGAGATGAACGCGGAAATGGCCATCGAGATGCTCGACGGCGACCGCGGCTCGCGGGTGCGCATCTGCAACGCGCCGGTGGTCGAGGGCGCGGTGGTGGCGGCGACGGAAGCCGCCGGCGGCGCCACGCTCGACCAGGTCTGCGCCACGGCCGAGGAGCTGTCGCCGTGAGCGCCATCCGTTCCAGCGTCACCATCACCCATCCGGTCGGCCTGCATGCCCGGCCCGCGGTGAAGTTCACCAAGCTGGCGAAGACGTTCGACGCCAATATCCGGGTGCGCGGCGCGCCGGAAGCGCCGTGGATCGACGCCAAGAGCATCGTCAAGGTCATGGGGCTGAAGCTGCGCACCGGCACGGTGCTGGAAATGGAGGCCGAGGGCGTGGCCGCGCAGCATGCGGTCGATGCGCTGCGCTCGCTGGTGGAGCGGGACTTCGATGAAGCCGCGGCCAAGTCCTGAGCGGGTCTTTCGCGGACAGGCAGCGGCGCCCGGCTTGGTGATCGGACCGCTGGTCCGTCTCTCGCTGCAGATCGCTATCCATGCGGCGCCGGCCGAAGGTGCCGAGATCGAAGAGCGCAAACTGGCTCGGGCCGTCGCGCAAGCGCAGGCGGAGTTGCAGGCGCTGGTCGCAACCAGCGAGGCCATGAGTGCCGAGATCCTGGAGTTCCAGCTCGAACTGCTGGGCGATCCCAGCCTGACCGAACCTGCCTCTGCGGCCATTGCCGGCGGCGCGTCCGCCGCGGCGGCGTGGCAGGCGGCGATCGACGAGCAGGCCGCGAACTACAACAGCGCGGAAGACGAGTATTTCCGCGCCCGCGCCGCCGATCTCACCGATCTGCGGGAGCGGGTGCTGATGGCGTTGAGCGGCGGGGCGGCGGCGGTCCAAGGCTTTCCGGCCGGGGCGATCCTGCTGTCCACCGACCTGACGCCGTCGCGCTTCCTGTCCCTGGATTGGCGCAGCATCGGCGGGGCGGCGCTGACATCGGGCAGCCCGGCCAGCCATGTGGCCATGCTGGCCCGCGCCCGCGGCGTGCCGCTGGTCACCGGCCTGGACGGCGATCCCGCCGATCCGGTGGACGAGGCCGTGCTCGATGCCCATGCCGGCCTGCTGGTAACCTCGCCGGTGGAGGCCACGCGGTCCAGCTATGCCAGGCGTCTGGTGGAGGCCGATGGCGAGCGCCAGTTGGCGCGGGCAGCGCTCCACAAGCCCGCGGTCACCGCTGGTGGCGAGCGGATCGAGGTCATGATCAATGTCGACGATCCCGCCGCCGTGCCCGACGAGGTGCTGGCCGCCTGCGACGGCGTCGGGCTGATGCGCACCGAGTTCCTCTTCCTCGGCCGGGACCGGTCGCCGACCGAGGACGAGCAGTATGCCGCCTATACGGCGCTGCTGGACAAGCTGGGCGGCAAGCCAGCGATCATCCGCACGCTGGATATCGGCGGCGACAAGCCCCTGCCCCATCTGGGTATCGAGGCGGAGGCCAATCCGTTCCTTGGCCTGCGCGGCATCCGGCTCTGCCTGGCGCGGCCGGAGCTGTTCAAGCCGCAGGTGCGGGCGCTGCTGCGCACGGCACCGGACCGTTCGCTGCGGGTCATGCTGCCGATGGTGGCTACCGCCGGCGAAATTGCACAAACCCGAGAGATTTTCGAATCTTGCTTGGCTGAGTTGAAGCGCGAAGGGAAGACCGCCGCTCTGCCGCCCCTGGGCATCATGGTGGAGACGCCCGCGGCTGCCATCGCCATCGACCAGCTCGACGCCGATTTCTATTCCATCGGCAGCAACGACCTCACCCAGTACGTCATGGCCGCGGCCCGCGATGCCAGCGGCCCGGTCGCCGCCCTGAACGATCCGCGCCACCCGGCCGTGGTCAGGCTGATCGCCCAGGTGGTGCGCCATGGCCTGGACATCGGCAAGCCGGTTTCCCTCTGCGGCGACATGGCCTCGGACACCGGCCTGCTGGCCATCCTGCTGGCGGCGGGCTTGCGCAAGATCTCGGTGGCGCCGGCGGCGCTGGGCCGGGTGAAGCTGGCGCTGTCCAAGCTCGACGGCCGCCATGGCTGACCTGGACGCCGCCGACCGCGCCGACCAGATCGCGCGCTACAAGACGCTGCTGCGCACCGTTATCGAGCGCCGCCCCTCAGGACTGCGCGGCCGGCTGGCGATGGCGCTGGGCAAGCATAAGAGCTTCGTTTCCCAGATCACCAACCCCACCTATAGCGTGCCAATCCCGGCGACCGACCTGACGACGATCTTCGAGATCTGCCATCTCTCGGCCGCCGAGCGCGAGCAGTTCCTGAGCGCGTATCGGAGTGCCCATCCCGATCGCGCGGGCCGTCCGCTGCGGCCGCCGAACGCCGCACATGAATTGCGCATCGCCCTGCCGAAATTCGAAACCGAGTCCACGGCGCGCGAGGTAGAGGCGATGATCCTCGATTTCGCCGCGCGAACCATCCGCCTGGCGCAGCATTCCGAGGAAAGCCCGGGCGCCGGCACGCCCAAGGGGAGGAAGAAGTCATGAAGAAGTTCGTCAACAAAGTCGACGATGTGCTGACCGAGGCCCTGAACGGCTTCGGCGCCGCCCATGGCGACATCGTCAGGGTGCATCACGATCCCGCCTTCGTCACCCGCGCCAAGCCGACCCGGTCCGGCAAGGTGGCGCTGATCTCCGGCGGCGGCTCCGGCCATGAGCCGCTTCATGCCGGGCTCGTGGGTGTGGGCATGCTCGACGCCGCCTGCCCCGGCCAGGTCTTCACCTCGCCCACGCCCGACCAGATGTCGGCCGCGGCCCAGGCGGTGGATTTCGGCGCCGGCGTGCTGTTCATCGTCAAGAACTACGAAGGCGATGTCATGAACTTCGAGATGGCGACCGAGATTCTCGAAGGCAAGCACGCCACCGTGGTCACCAACGACGATGTCGCGGTGGAGAACTCCACCTACACCACCGGCCGCCGCGGCGTGGCCGGCACCGTGGTGGTGGAGAAGATGGTGGGCGCCGCCGCCGAGCAGGGCCAGCCCCTCGATGCACTGAAAGCACTTGGCGCCAAGGTGAACGGCCGCACCCGCTCCATGGGCGTCGCCCTTACTTCCTGCACCGTGCCCGCCGCCGGCAAGCCCACCTTCAGCCTCGGCGAGGACGAGATGGAGTTCGGCGTCGGCATCCATGGCGAGCCCGGCCGCCGCCGCGGCAAGCTGATGGCTGCCGGCGACATCGCCAACGAGATGGTCACCGCCATCGCCAAGGATCTTGCCGCGCCCGCGGGCAGCGAGGTGCTGCTGCTGGTCAACGGCTTCGGCGGCACGCCGTCGATGGAACTCTACGTGATGTACGACTCGGCCAAGCGGCTGCTGGACGGCAAGGGCCTGAAGATCGCCCGCTCGCTGGTGGGCAATTACTGCACCTCGCTGGACATGGCCGGCTGCTCCCTGACGGTGACGTCGCTGGATGCCGACCTGCTGAAGCTCTGGGACGCCCCGGTCCATACGGCGGCGCTCCGCTGGTAGGGGCGGCCCCGCTGGACGGTCACCGCTGGATAGCCCTCTGGCGCAAATCCGTGCGATGAACCCCATGCCAAGCGAGGAATGACGGCGCTCTCCAGCGGAAGTGCCTGATGGCGAGCGGGTTGTTTTCATCGAGGCCACCAGCCAAGCCGTTGATCTGCTGCGGCAACAGCCAGGTACTTTTGATTTTCGGCAAAACAACCCTCGACGGATTGCACTCGCGAACCCCGTGGGCAGTTCGCGTAGGCACGCAGTCTGATGGGAATACAGGCTTACGCCCATATTGCCACGATAACAGATCCACAATGTCCAACATCAAGGCCGATGGGGTTAGGCCCAGGGCGACTCCGTGACATGGGGAGCGCGACGCCGATGTCAAGAATCCTATCCTATCGAAAATAAGATCTTCTAGATTCCTCCTGTTACCGATGCTCAATTTTGTGGCACAGGCCGGCCCATCTCATTGAGCCCGCTCATCCATGTCGGCAAACCCGGTTGCTGGGATGGGAACCTTCTCGTTGCATTTTGATTGGTTCGGTAAGCGAGCAGCCCTGCTGCAATGGGCGGCAAAACGCCGTTCACGCATATTTCAACTGTATTCGATTGAGAGGGTCATTCCATGAGAGTTTCGGAGACGACAGCCAATGCGGCCGGTGATTTGCGGGCGACGGAGACGTTGAATTTGATTGCCGCCGACAAGGTCGAAGGCACCGCGGTCTACAATCCGGCCGGCGATAAGCTGGGTACGGTCGAGAATTTGATGATCGACAAGCACAATGGCCGGGTGAGCTATGCCGTCATGTCGTTCGGCGGTTTCCTCGGCATGGGCGAGAGCCGCCATCCCCTGCCCTGGGACACGCTGAAGTACGACTCGAATATGGGCGGCTATGTGGTCAACATGGATACCGATACTGTTGCGCGGTGCGCCGACCTATGAGGACGCGCAGGGCGTCAATTGGGAAGACCGCGACTGGAACCGGCGCGTCTATGATTACTACGGTGTCGCGCCATACTGGATGTAACCTTGCTGCTGACCCCGACTAACCGGGCGCTGCCGCCGGCGGCGCCCGGGCTTTGTCATGACTAGGCTCTGTGATCGCCACTTTGTGACCAACAGGAGATCGCGATGAACCGCAAACGCATCTGGCTCCCGATGCTTGCCGCGGCCGGCCTTGCTAGCCGGCTGCTCGATGAACCATCCGGCACGCCGGAGGACGAAGTCGCAACGTTCGACGCGCGAGCGACACCGAGGTCGCCGCGACCGATCGCATCCAGTTCGTCACCAATCTGGACGGCGGCCAGGAAACGCCGCCGGTGGAGACCATCGCCAACGGCTCGGGCATGGTCTACCTCGACCGCGCCACGCAAGAAGCTGCTTTGGGAGATCTCCTACAACGATCTGTCCTCACCCGTGACGGCGGCGCATTTCCACGGCCCGGTGGGCCCCGGCGTCGCCGCCGGCGTGCAGCTCAAGATGGCCCCCACCAACGCCACCACCAACCGCATCGCCGGCGAGGCAACCCTGACCGACGAACAGATGCGCCAGGTGCTGGGCGGCCTCTGGTACGTGAACATCCATACGGAGAAATACCCGGATGGCGAGATCAGGGGGCAGGTGGAGAATGCGGGGATGTAGCGGGGACCGCTAGAGATCCAGCTCCAAGGTGCAGACGAGTCCCTGCGGCTCGAAATCGATGCGGCTGCTGCCCCCTCGATCCTGAAACGCCATCTCGATCAAGAGAGAACCGAATCCTTTTCGGCTGGGCGGCTTGACCGGCGGCCCGCCGGTCTCGCGCCAAGTGAAGCGCATCCTGTCTGCATTTCCCGGCAGCACATTCCAAGTGACTTGCACCGAACCGCGCTTGTTGCTGAGGGCGCCATACTTGACCGCGTTCGTGGCCAGTTCATGGAGGGCCATCGCCACCAGCAGGGCATTGTTCGCATTCAGCGAGAGGCTGGGCCCGTAGCTTTCGAATCGCGCCCGATGCTCCTCAACGAAGGGGTCGAGCGCCTTGCTGACGACTTCGCCAAGAGAGGCCTCATTCCATTTCTCCAAGGTCAGGAGATCATGTGCCGCCGCAAGCGTCCGCAGTCGCGCCGCGAAAGCCGAGCGTTCCTCGGCCGTGGCGCTGCGCATCGTCTGCGCGGAAATGGCCTGCACAGTGGCAAGTGTATTCCGGATCCGGTGCTTGATCTCGCCGAGAATGAGATTCTGCTGTTCCTGGGCGCGCCGCCGCTCGGTGATGTCGCGTGCGATCTTGGACGCGCCGACGATCTTGCCCTGGGCGTTCCTGATCGGCGAAACCGTCAGCGAAATGTCGACGAGGGTTCCATCCTTGCGCCGCCGCACAGTCTCGTAGTGATCGATCTTCTCTCCGCGCTCGATGCTGGCGATTATCTTCGGCTCTTCATCAACATGATTGCCGGGGATCAGCATGGTGACGGATTCTCCCACCGCCTCGTCCGCGGTGTATCCGAACAACCGCTCGGCCCCGCTATTCCAGCTCGTGATGGTTCCCGTCAGGTCCTTGCTGATGATTGCGTCATCGGAAAACTCGATGATCGACGCCAATCGCTGTTGCGCGAAATCGGCGCGATTAATGTCCGTAACATCGACCAGCATGTTGACGCCACCGATCAGCGTTCCGGCGTCGTCGAACAATGGCGTCGGATATGGAATGAAGGTGACTCGGGTGCCATCGGGGCGTTCCGCCACCGCGGTCGCTCCCCTGACAGGCTTTCCGGTCTTCAGCGTAAGCGCCATGGGACACTCGTCATGGGGCAGCGGTGTTCCATCCGGCCAGTAGAGCTTCCACGAGCCGCAGAACTCGCTTGTCCCCAATTCGGGGCGGATGCCCCAAAGAGCCGCGGCCGACTCATTGAAGAAGGTGATTCGGCCCGCAGCGTCTGTCGTGTAGATGGCGGACGGAAGCGCCTCCAGGATGCTGCGGGACTGTTGCGTGTCGTCCAAAATTCCGTTGCCTTTGTGACCGGCATTCTTGGTAGCCAGGTGCGGCGGCACACGCACCGAGACGGAAAGCCCTAAACAACTGGATTCGAACGCCACGCTTCCTCCGCAGGTTTCCGCCTGGCGGCGGATTAACCGGAAGCCACTCTCGCCATCAACGGCCGGATCGAACCCTTCCGGAAGTCCAACCCCATCGTCGACCACTTCGATTACAATTGCGCCATCGTTCTCCTGCCTGAAATCGATGATGATCTTGCCGCTTACGCCCGACGGATGCGCGTGCTTGATGGCGTTTCGCACCGCTTCGTTGACGAAGACGACAAGCGGCCCTGCGCACGCCACTTCGACAAAGTAGCCGCTCGTTTTCTGCTGGATGAGTTTCATCTGCCCGGCACCGGCCGGGGAATCGATCAACGCGGCAGTGCTTTCATATAAGGCTGCCGCGATATCCACCGTCGCGCCGGAACGCCGCTGCAACGGGCGGCTCGCAGCGGGCCGCACTTCGTTTTGCGCGGTCGCGGACTCAGTGTTTGTCGGGATTGAGATTGATGCCGGGTGCAACTGAACGACTTTTGGAGTTGAGCTCATAGCGTCATCCTCCGAGTAAGAGCAGGCGGAACCTTAGGCCAGATTCAATAAAAACCAAAGAGAAAATTCGTCATAACTATGCCAATTACTCAGACATTCCACATAGTTACACAACATCATCCAAGAAGTACTTCAATGCTAATGATGACAAGTTGCCCCAATCTGATTAGCCGTACAATGAGTAAGTAGCGTTTTTTATGTTTTAGCCGCACGATTAGCCATTGACATATTTAAGCTGACTGACTAATTTCCCTCCCAACAACGCTGAATCTGGGAAGGAGACGAAACATGGCACCTCTTGCACGCGGCGAGCGCCTGCAAATCATGCTCACGGAAGGTGAGCTGCAAGCCGTTGATGACTGGCGATTTTCCCGGCGAATGCCGAGCCGGGCTGCGGCTGTCCGCGAGCTGTTGCACCGGGGGCTGAAGGCCGAAGGCTTTAGTGTCGCCGAATCCAGCAGCAAGTCGCAGGATTTCGGCCTGCTGACGTCACAGGACGCACCCGGCAACAAACGAAAGAAAAGCTAGGAGCCGAGCCGGGCCTAACTAAGAACATTTCTTCGTCTTAGGCGATGAAGGTGCCGAGAAAGTGCACCGATCCAACATATGCATGGGGGTATGCGCAATGGATCCTGTATGTCCGAACTGCCACGGAAATTCATTTCTTCTGACGACCGGCCCTGATGGGCGGACGAAAGCCGTCTGCAACCGGTGCCAGAGCCCAGTACCGTTCGAAGAGGCCAATCGGCCGGGCTCACGAGCACAATGCCGCAGGGCAGCCTAATTCCAGGCCCACGTCAGCCGCCGAATGATCGCGCGGTAGGCCGCATGACGGCTGTCGCCAGTCTCTTACCGCTTGTCCGGTGGGATTTGCTCGATCCGCTTGATGTGGGCGGCGATGTCTTCAAGGCTGTGGGAAAGGCGCACGCGCTTGCTTGAAGGCGGGCGCTTGGCGACCGACAGACCCGGGCGCCATTCGGTCGCCGGACGCACCGGCCGCCGCTCGAAGCCGCCGCCGCAGTTCGGGCAGACGTTGTGCAGCTTGGATTCAACACAGTTGGCGCAGAACGTGCACTCATAGGTGCAGATCCGCGCCTCGGTCGAAGCGGGCGGCAGGTCCTTGTCGCAGTATTCACAGTTCGGTCGAAGCTCGAGGGCCATAGGGTGTTACCTTCGGTGGCTGGATAAATTCAGCGGAGCAGCATTGATACAGTCTGTTGATTTGGCCGTCGATGCGGCAGGAGCATTCATACCGTCAGCACGGTTCCCTTTGAGGAAAAGATGCGTGGACTTCAGATGAAGCGGATAGTCCAAGGCACCCTGGCGGCGCTGTTGATCGCAAGTTGCCTCGCCATCGCAGGCTGTGCCGAGAAAGGCGAGCCGATCCAGCGCACGCCCGAAGACCGATGCATGGTGCGGGCTTGCTCGGTCTACTACTAGACAAGAAGTCTGGCGCGCCCGGCAGGAATTGAACCTGCGACCTGCCGCTTAGAAGGCGGCTGCTCTATCCGCTGAGCTACGGGCGCCCTGATGAGCGGGCATTGCCGCGATGTGGCGGCCGATCAGTGGGTCCAGCGGCCCAGGCGATCGTACTTGAAATTGTCGGCATAGGCTTTCGGCCGTACGCTGCGCTGCTTCGGCTGCTCGACGCTGTAGGCATAGCCCTGGCGCTTGGCATAGGCCACGGCCTCCTCCAGCGTCACGAACGACATGCGAACCTGGGCGCGGGTGTCCGGCGAACTGGTCCAGCCCATCAGCGGGTCCATCCCGCTGCGGCTCTCGGGTTCGAACTCCAGGACCCATAGCTGGGTGCCCGCCAGCCCCGATTGCATCGCCGTCTTCGCCGGCTGATAGATCCGTGCCCGCATGCTGTCCGTTCCCTTGGCGGTGCCGTGCCGCCGCAATTTCCGGCATCCGATGGTCGGGGCGAGAGGATTTGAACCTCCGACATCCTGCTCCCAAAGCAGGCACTCTACCTGGCTGAGCTACGCCCCGATGTTGGCGCAGCAAGCTATGTTATTCCGCTTCCCGGGGCAAGGCGGCCAATCTTTACAAGCGCCTAACAAACGCGGCTGCCATGCAGCGGAAGTCGCTCTGAGGCGCGGGAAATCCGCCATCGGGCACCTTTTGACGGCCAAGAGAATCTGCTAACCTGTGAGTACTGAGAACGGGATGCACAGCGCCCTGCGCCGCCGGAAAGGCGGTAAGCGGGGCCATAGAAAGGATGTCCCGCCATGGTGCGTAGGTGGACGGAAGCCGAGGTCGGCATCGGTCAGCGATTCCGCAAGACCGATGCGACCCAGATCGTGATCTGGGAAGTCGCGGATGTATTCAAGGGCACCGACGGGCGGCCCTATGTGGAGCTGGTGCGCGTGGGCGACCGAAGCCTGCGCAAGACGCTGGCGGCCGCGGCCCTGGGCCAGAGCAATCAATACGTTGCCGAAACGGCCTGAAGCCCGTTAATTCAATCGAACTCATTTGATGCCTGCGGCGCCGCCAGCGCCGCGGCGCTGGAGCATTGCGATGGCTAACAGAAGCATTCAGATCACCGAGCAGCTTTACGACTACATGATCGCCAATTCGGTGCGCGAGCCGGAGATCCTGGCGGAACTGCGCGCCGAGACCTCGAAGCTGCCGATGGCGATGATGCAGATCGGCCCGGAGCAAGGGCAGTTCATGGCCCTGCTGGTACGGCTGATCGGCGCCAAGAATATCGTCGAGGTCGGCACCTTCACCGGCTACAGCTCCCTTGCCATGGCGCTCGCGCTGGGCAAGGACGCGCGCATCACCTGCTGCGACATCAGCGAGGAATTCACCGCCATTGCCCGCAAATACTGGGTCAAGGCCGGCGTCGCCGACCGCATCGAACTGAAGCTGGGGCCGGCGGCGGAGACGCTGCAGTCGATGCTGAAAAACGGCGCCAAGGGCAAAATCGACTTCGCATTCATCGACGCCGACAAGACGAATTACGAGACCTACTACGACCTGGTGCTGGAGATGCTGCGGCCGGGCGGCCTGCTGGCGATCGATAACGTGCTCTGGGGCGGTGACGTCGCCGATCCCGGGAAAAAAGATGAGGATACCGAGGCTATCCGGCGCATTAATAAGAAAGTGCATGCCGACGAGCGGGTGGATGTGAGCCTGGTGCCGATCGGCGATGGCCTCACCCTGGCGAGGAAACGCCCTTAATTTCAGCCTGTTAGGCGCCGAATCCGGCGGTTTGAAAATGTGCTGGTGATGTGACTGCCGGCACAGCCCTTAACCTTTGTTTCAGAGATAGTTAAGACGCGATTTACAGCTGGGGCCGTAGACTTTCAGCATGGTCGGTAAGACCCGGACATCGGACTCCGGAAGCCGGCCCAGGAGAACGGTCATGTGGAAGTACCTTTTTGCGGTGACCCTCGTCGCTCTGCCCGCGCAGGCCTTTGCCGGCTCCATGCCGTGCAGCGACCGGGATGACGTCCTGTCCCAGCTCGGCACCAAGTACAAGGAAGCGCCAGCCGCCGTCGGCGTCGCCAACAATGGCGGCCTGATCGAAGTGCTGACCTCCACGGATGGATCCACCTGGACCATCATCCTGAGCATGCCCAACGGCAAGAGCTGCCTCCTCGCCGCCGGCGAAGAGTGGCACGACGTCGAACACGTCGCCGCCGACGAACCGCAAATCTAAGTCCGCCTCCAGCGAGGCGGCCTTCCGGGGCCGGGATTTCGGGCCTCGGGACTAGTTCGGGGCCGCTGACGCTGGAAGCCGGACCATCGCGCCTGCCGCTATACCCAGGCGCGCCGCGGTGCCGCCATTGAGTTCCAGCACGGCGCGCACCGGTTTTTCCGAAGATATCGTTTCAGTCGATTGCGGGACGGCCCGTTCCGCCACCCGTACAACGCGTCCGTCCGACGCGATGAACAGCATGTCCAAGGGTATCAGGGTGTTCTTCATCCACATGGTGGCGATGCGGTCGCTGGGATAGAGGAATAGCATCCCCTCCTCGCCGCCCAGATTGCGCCGGAACATCAGGCCTTGGGCCCGCTGATCGGGAGTCACCGCGAGCTCCACGGCGATCTCGTGGTTGCCGCCGGGCGTCTCGATCACCACCTGGCCGCGCTCGAAGGTCTGAAGCTGGGCCGCACGGGCCGCCGGCATGGCCGTCATCAGGACAATCCACAGAATACAGAGCCGCTTTGCCATCATCGCCATTATTGCACGCCGTCCGGGTCCGGGAATGACGTGTCTAGGGCCGCCGCGTGGCCTGGGCAATGGCCCTGATTTCCTCGCGGATGGCGCCGGGATGGGGCGGGTCGGCGATGGTGGTGAGCCAGCGGAAATCTGGCTCGCGGCCGCGGCTGTGGCGCCACTGCAGGCCCTCTAGCATCCGGAGGGCGGCGGCGGTGGGCGGCGTGGCGGCCGGGTCGATGCCGTTCAGGGTGGCCCAGATGCCGGCCCAGCACCTGGCCACGGCCCAGGGGTTATAGCCGCCGCCGCCCAGCACCAGGAGCCGCGGCGCCCGGCCGCTGACCGCCGCCACCGTGTCCCAGAAGGCCCGGTTGGAGAGCGCCAGGCCGCTCATGGGATCGTCGGCCAGGCCATCGGCGCCGCCCTGGAGCAGGATGGCCTGGGGCGAGAAATCCTCCAGCAGGCGCAACACCGCCTCGTCCAGCAGGAATCGCAGTTCGCTGTCGTTGAACCCAGGCGGCACCGGCAGGTTGCGGGCCTGGCCGCCGGCGCGGTCGTCCAGCCGGCCGCTGTAGGGCCAGCGGCCCTGTTCGTGGATGGAGATGGTGAAAACGCGGTCATCCTGGGCGAAAGCATCCTGCACGCCGTCGCCATGATGGGCGTCGATATCCAGGTAGAAGACGCGCTCCAGCCCCTGGTCCAGCAGCGCCAGGATGCCGAGCACAGGGTCATTGAAATAGCAGAAGCCGCTGGCGCGGTCGGGGCGGCCATGGTGGGTGCCGCCGGCCGGCGAATAGACCGCGCCCTCGCCGCGCAGCAACTCGATCGCCTTCAGCGTGCCGCCGCAGGCCGTGGCGGGGCGGCGGAAGATTTCCGGGAAGATCGGATTGCCGTTGCGGCCGATATTGTAGCGGTCGCGGTCTTCCTCGGGCACGCGCTGCAGCGACTCCGCGCGCTGCACGGCGGCGATGTAATCGGGTGCGTGAAAGCGCGCGAGCTGTTCCGGCGTCGCGGTGGGGCTGTCGATGTAGCGGTCTTCGGCGAGCCAGCCCATGGCGCGGATCAGATCGAGCGCCGCCGACACCCGGGGAATGGCCAGGGGATGCCGGCCGCCATACGAAGAAACGCGATAGATCTCGCTGCCGATGAGATAGGGTCTATTCAAACGGCTCCAGATTTCCCACCAAGGTCGGCAGATACTCCATGACCGTGGGATGGATATACATCGTTCGTTCGATCAGCGTGTAGGGCGCCTTGGCATACATCAGATCGAGAATCGATTGCACCACCTCATCGCCCTCGATGCCGAGCACGGCAGCGCCAAGGATGCGCTTGCTCCGGGCATCGGCGACGAGCTTCATGAAGCCCTGGGTCTCGCTGCGCTCCCGCGCCCGCCCGATCCGCGTCATCGGCAGCGTGGCGACGAGCAACTTCTTTCCGGTGGCGCGCGCTTCCCATTCGCTCATGCCCGCGCGACCGAGCGGCGGATCGATGAACAGGGCGTAGGTAGGGATGCGATCCCTGACTTTGCGCCGGCCGCCATCCAGGAGATTGGCAGCGACAATCTCGTAGTCGTTGTAGGAAGTGTGGGTGAAGGCGCCGCGGCCGTTGCAATCGCCGATCGCCCAGATGCCCGGCACGTTGGTCTTCAGTTCTTCGTCCACGAGAATGTAGCCACGGGAGTCCGTTTTGACGCCGGCTTTCTCCAGCCCCAGATCCTGCGTGTTGGGAACGCGCCCGATGGCCAGCAGGAGATGGGAGCCGACGACCTCCTTGGACTTATCGGCGCAATCGAGCCCGATGACGACGCCGCCGCCGCGCGCCCTCAGATTGATGCACTCGGCCTTCAAGCGGACTTCGACGCCCTCGGCTTCGAGGATCGATTTCACGGCATCGGAAATGTCCTTGTCTTCGCGGGCGATCAGCCGGTCCGCTTTCTCGACGACGGTGACGCGGCTGCCGAAGCGGCGATACATCTGCGCGAATTCGAGGCCGATATAGCTGCCGCCGATGATGACCAGGTGCTGGGGCAAAAAGTCCAACTCGAGAATGGACGAGCTGGTCAGGAACGGCACGTCCTTCACGCCCGGCAGGTCCGGCACCAAAGCGCGACCGCCGACATTGATGAAGATCTTCTTGCCCTGAAGCGTATGGCCATTCACCTCCACAGTTTTCGGGCTGGTGAAGCGGGCATGTCCTTTATAGACAGTCACGTTGTCGGTCGACTGCATCCACTTCCTGATGCCCTTCGTCCCACGGTCGACAATCTCATCCTTGCGGGCCTTGACCTTCGCCATGTCGACGCCAACGGGGCCGTCGATCCTGACGCCGAAATCCGCTGCGCGGCGTGCGATATAGGCGGCGCGGGCGCTGGCCACCAGCGTCTTCGTCGGCACGCAGCCGACATTGACGCATGTGCCGCCGAACCGCTTGCGCTCGATGACGGCGGTCTTCATCCCTTCGTCCGCCAAGCGCGCCGCCAGCGGCGGGCCCGATTGCCCGGTGCCGATGACGATGGCGTCATACCGTCGGACCATGACCTTGCTCCTCCCCCTCGTGGAAATTGCCACGCGGCTTCGCACAGAATAGCGCTGGCATCGCCATCCTTGACAAGCCTTGGGTAAGCGGAAAACCTGCCGCGGCCAATTTCAGGGGGCATCAAGCCGTGACCGTCAGCACCATCATGACCGCCAACCCGGTGACGCTGCGCGCCGACGACACCGTCGCCAAGGCGGCCGAGATCATGCAGAAGCACCGCTATCTGATCCTGCCGGTGGTCGATGGCGAGGGGCGCTACACCGGCGTGTTCGACATGTGGGACCTGCTGGCGCTGCTGCTGCCGAAGGCGGCGACCATGGGCGATCTCGTGCCCAATCTGAGCTTTCTCAGCGACGATTTGCCGGCCTTGCAGCAACGCATGACGGAGATCGGTGGTCAGGCGGTCGGCCCCCTGGCGCGGCCGGACCTTCCATTGCTTCGGCCGGATACGTCACCGGTGGAGGCACTGCTGTTGTTTTACCGCAACCGAAGCACATTGCCGGTGGTCGATGAGGCGACCGGGAAACTCGTGGGAGTCATGTCATACTGGGATGCGCTGGCGGCGGCCTCAGGCAGGAAAGCGTGATGCAACCCCACAGCGGCGTCTGGTTCGGCTGGGATCCTTTCTGGGTCTCGACAATCATCCTGATCATCACCTATGCGGTGATCATCACCGAGCGGGTCAATCGCGCCATCGTCGCTCTGCTGGGCGCCGGGGTGATGATCCTGGTCGGCGCCATCAATCAGGAACAGGCGGTCGAAGGCGTCGACCTGAACACGCTGGCGCTGCTGGTCGGCATGATGGTGCTGGTGGCCATCGCCAAGCGCAGCGGCATGTTCCAGTATCTGGCGGTTTGGTCGGCACGCGTATCGCGCGGACAGCCCTGGGCGCTGCTGGCGCTGCTGACGGTGGTGACCGCGGTGGTGTCGGCGCTGCTGGATAACGTCACGACCGTGCTGCTGATCGCACCGGTGACGCTGGTCATCACCGATCAACTGAAAGTGCCGCCATACCCTTTTCTGTTCACTGAAATCCTGGCGTCCAACATCGGCGGCACGTCGACTCTGATCGGCGATCCTCCGAATATCATCATCGGATCCGCGGCCAATCTCTCGTTCAATGACTTCGTCGTCAACCTCGCGCCGATCATTGTCGTCATCCTGATCTTCCAGTTGCTGATCAACCATGTCATCTGGGGCCGGAAGATGCGCGGCGATCCGGCGGCGCGGGCGCGGATCATGGCCTTCAACGCAAAGGAGGCGATCTCCGACTGGACGCTGCTCTACAAGTCGCTGTTCGTTATCAGCCTGGTCGTTGTCGGTTTCGTCTCCGCGCGCTTCATCGGCCTGGAGGCCGGGACGATTGCGCTCGCCGGGGCCGCACTGCTCCTGCTGCTGGATTGCTGGCCGCGGGACCGGGAGGCGCAGACCCACCGCATCAACGAGATGTTCGCGGAAGTCGAATGGGTGACGATCTTCTTCTTCGTCGGGCTGTTCATCGTCGTGGCCGGTGTCGAGCATGCCGGCCTCCTGGAATGGTTTGCCGACGAGGTACTGTCGCTCACCGGCGGTGAACTGGCGACGACGGCCATCGCCATCCTCTGGGCCTCGGCCATCCTGTCGGCGATCATCGACAACATCCCCTTCGTGGCCACGATGATACCCGTGATCAAGAGCATGGCGCCCACCTTCGGCGGGCCGGAAGGCTTGCTGCCGCTCTGGTGGGCCCTTTCGCTGGGCGCCTGCCTGGGCGGCAACGGCACGCTGATCGGCGCCAGCGCCAACCTGACGGTCGCCGGCATCGCCGACCGGGCCGGCGTGCCGTTCCGCTTCATGACCTTCCTGTTTCTCGCCTTCCCGATGATGCTGATGAGCATCATCGTCAGCACGATCTACGTTTATCTAGTGCTTCTGCCCTGACCGGTGCCGTTAAGCCGCGCGGCGGGTGCCTTCGAGGGCGCCGAGATAGCCGCGGCGCCAGGTGACGATCGTGTTGCCGCGCAAGGTCTGCATCATCGCCGACCAGCGTTCGCAGCGTTCGGCCAGCGGCATCGATAGCGCGCGGTTCAGCGCATCGGCGGTGCCGTCGATGTCATAGGGATTGACGATCAGCGCGCTCTTCAGTTCTCGCGCCGCGCCGGCGAAGCGCGAGAGCACGAGCACGCCCGGATCCTGCGGATCCTGGGCCGCCACATACTCCTTGGCCACCAGGTTCATGCCGTCGCGCACTGGCGTCACCAGCCCGACGCGGCTGGTGCGGTAGAAGCCCGCGAGCGTTTGGCGTGGAAACGGCTTGTTGAGATAGCGCACCGGTGTCCAGTCGAACTCGGCGTAACGGCCGTTGATGCGGCCGGCCATGCCCTCGAGTTCGCGCCGGAGCGTGCGATAGCGGGCCACATCGCCGCGGGATATCGGAGCGATTTGCAGGAAGGTGACCCGGCCGCGGTCTTCGGGCCACCTCTCCAGCAGCGATTCGAACGCCTGGAACCGCTGGGTCAGGCCTTTGCTGTAGTCGAGCCGGTCGACGCCGACGACGAGCTGCCGCTGACCCAGACTTTCCCGCAGCCGCTGCGCCTCCGGCTTCTTCTCCGCCTTCGCCGCCAGCTTGGCGAACTTCTCCGTATCGATGCCTATGGGAAAGGCGCCGATGCGCAGCGTGCGATCGCCGGCGACGAGCAGTCCATCATCGTTCATCCTGTGGCCCGCTTCTTCGGTCATATAGCGGACCAGTGAGCGGACGTCGTTGTCGGTTTGCAGCCCTACGAGATCGTAAGCACAGAGATCGGCCATCAGTCTATCGTGACCGGGCAGCGTGGTGAATAATTCGGGTACGGGAAAGGGAATGTGCAGGAAGAACCCGATGGGGTTGCGAACGCCCTGTTTACGCAGGCCGGCGGCCAGGGAGATGAAATGGTAGTCATGGACCCAAATGAGATCGTCGGGCTGCAGCAGCGCCGCGAGCTGTTTCGCGAAGGTTTCATTCACCCGCAGATAGCCTTCGAACTCGTGCCGGCGCGCATCGATGAATCCGGGACGGTAGTGGCAGATCGGCCAGAGCGCACCATTGGCGTATCCGAGATAGAACGTCTCATAGTCTTCGCGGCCAAGATCCACCGTTGCGTAGGTGATCTTGCCGCCAACCTCGATTTCAGGCTTTTCGGGCGTGCTGTCGGCGACCTCGCCGCTCCAGCCGAACCAGAGCCCGCCGCGATCGGCCATCGCGTCGCGCAGCGCCACGGCCAAGCCGCCCGCGCGCGAGGGCGTGTCGCGGGGCATGGCGACCCGGTTCGAGACTATCACCAGCCGCGCCAAAATGCCGCCTCCCAGCTCTTCGACAGACGCATCGCCGAGACGATGATTCCGACCATGGAATAGGTCTGCGGGAAATTTCCCCAGAGTTCGCCGCTGACGGGATCGAGGTCCTCGGACAGCAAACCGACATGATTGCGGCGCGACAGCATCTCCTGGAACAGCTCCCGCGCCTCATCCGCACGGCCGATGGCCACCAGCGCATCAATGTACCAGAAGGTGCAGAGATTGAACGCGGTGGTCGGCACGCCGAAATCGTCCTCGTTAGAATAGCGGAAAAGCTGGTGGCCGCGGCGGAGATCCTTGGTGATGGCGTCGACGGTCGAGACAAAGCGCGGATCGTTGGCGGCGACGATGCCGACTTCCTGCATCAGCAACAGGCTGGCGTCCAGATCAGTGCCACCGAGCGAGGCAACGAAGCTGTTTCGATCGGCATTCCAGGCGCCTTCGAGCACGCGGTTGCGCAAATCCTTCGCCGACTGCCGCCAGACCTCGGCCCGGCCCTCGAGGCCGAGCACAGTGGCAATCTTGGCCAGGCGGTCACAGGCCGCCCAGCACAGCACGGCCGAATGAGTATGGATGCGCGCACGGGTGCGGAATTCCCAAAGGCCAGCGTCAGGCTCGAATGCAAGCGCCCGTGCTTTCTCGCCGAGCTGCTCCAGCCGCTCGAACAGCGCGATGTCGCCCTGCCGCGGCAGGCGGCGGTCAAAGAACATCTGCGCCGCCGCCAGTACGACGCTGCCATAGCTGTCATGTTGGTTTTGCTCGACAGCGCGGTTGCCGACACGGACCGGGCCGAAGCCGCGATAGCCCGGCAGCGACGGCACCTCGATCTCTTCCAGCGGCAGATCCGGCACGATGCCGTAGACCGGTTTTAGATGGCCGTTGGCTTCGCGGGCGCTAACCGTGGTGATATAGTCTAGGAAGCCTTCCATCGTGCGCGTCGCCCCAAGCCGGTTCAGCGCCTGCACGACGAAGTAGGCATCCCGCAGCCAGCAATAGCGGTAATCCCAGTTTCGCGAGGTCTGCGGCGCTTCGGGAATGGAAGTGGTCAAGGCGGCGACAACGGCGCCGGTCTCTTCGAAGCTGCAGAGCTTGAGCGTGATCGCCGCTCGGATTACCGCGTCCTGCCATTCGAAGGGCACCGAAAGATAGCGAACCCAATCCAGCCAGTAGTCGTTGGTGCGTTCCTGGAATTCCCGCGCCACGCGCTGGATGGAATCCGCCAGGGCCTCGTCCGGCCCCAAGATCAGAATGACCGGCCGGGTCAGCGGAAACACCGCCTCGGTATTGACGAAGGAAATCGGCGCGTCGGTCGTGAGCCGCAGCGCGGTGATCGGCGACACGTAGCGAATATGATTGCTGCCGAGCGTGCGCGTCGGCGCAACGCTGCCATTCTCGAACAGCGGGCGCATGCGGATGCGGATGCGACAGGCGCCGGTCAGTGGCTCGATGCGCCGGATCAGCATGCCCGGCCGGAAGATGCGGTCATACTGCTTGAAGCGCGGCGCGAAGTCGGTGATCTGCACTGAGCTGCCGCTCTGGTCGGTCAGCGTAGTGGTGAGGATGGCGGAATTGCGCTGATAGCTCTGCGTGGCCGAGGCGAAATCCTCGACCACCACGTCGGCAAAGCCCTGATCGCGCCCTTCGGGATCGTTCTTCAGCAGGCTGCAGAAGACAGGATCGCCATCCAGGCGCGGCAGACAATACCAGACGATACGGCCGAGCTGATTGATCAGTGCCGCCACATGACTGTTGCCGACAACGCCGAGATCGAGGCCGCTCATGCCGCGGCCTCTCGGAATCCCGCCAGTTGCGCGAGCCAATGACGTACCGCCTCGGGCGACGCGAACGCCGGCGGCCGCGATGCACGATACTCTCCAGCAACCGCCAAGGCGATGCCCCCCATCCGCTCGGCCTCGGTGAAGCCGTCTTCGTCGGTCCGGTCGTCGCCGATGTAGGCCGGCAGCCGCCCGGAGAAACGCTCCTGCGCCATGATCTGAAGTAACGCTGTCCCCTTGGTCCAGGTTCCGTCGCGAATGTCCCACGCCATCTTGCTCGGAAAGATGCCAAGGCCTTGGTCGGCTTTGGTTAAAATGGCTTGCAGGCGTCGCTCGACCCCGGGGCCGATCTCCGGGGCGCGGCGATAGTGAACGACGATGCTGGCGGGCTTCTCCTCCAGCAACAGCGCCGGATGCTCGACAACGAGCTGCTGCAAGGCGGCCTTCAAATCGGGATCAAGCAGCCGGGTAGAGCAGCGCACAATCGGTTGTCCGGGGCCGTGCCGCAGTTCGGCGCCGTGTTCACCGGCAGCGGTCAGACAAAGGGGCGCGAACAGGCGATCTAGAGTTGCGATCGTGCGGCCGCTGACCAGCGCCAGCGCACCCGACAGCAGCGGCTCGATGCGCTGCAGAGACCGCAAGAGGTCGGCTGGCACTTTGACGTCATCTGGAGTGGCGGCCACATCGAGAATTGTGCCGTCGACATCGAGGAACAGCGCCCATCGATCGGGATTGGTCAGGATTTCAGCCGGCTGCATGTCCCCTCACGGTTGGACATTCACCGAGACGCCGCCCGGCTTCAGAGGTGACCTAGGTAGATTGTCGTGGGATTACAACTGATATCGCCGTGGCACACCTGTCCGAAAATGAACACAGCCGCCTTCCGCTACTACCGAAATCGCGGCGCACCGGAGGTTTCACCTCTGAGGCTATGCGCCGCACCGCCGGCGGCCGACGGGTCTTGCCGGGCATCGCCAATTCGAGTTAGCTCGCGGCAACAATTGGGAGCGATCCAATGGATCTGAGTGGGGAATACCGGATTGCCGCGCCGCGCGAGGCGGTGTGGAAGGCGCTGAATGACGCCGATGTGCTGCGCCAGTGCATTCCCGGCTGCGAATCCGTGGAGAAAACCTCGGACACCGAGTTCAACGCCAAGGTGCGCGCCAAGGTGGGCCCGGTGAGTGCAGGCTTCACCGGCAAGGTGACGCTGTCGGACCTCGATCCGCCGAATGGCTATAAGATCTCCGGCGAGGGCCAGGGCGGCGTCGCCGGTTTCGCCCGGGGCGGCGCCGATGTGCGGCTGAAACCCGACGAGACCGGCGCCGGCACGATCCTCACCTATGCGGTGCAGGCGAATGTGGGCGGCAAGATCGCGCAGATCGGTTCGCGGCTGATCGAGAGCACGGCGCGCTCCATGGCCGAGCAGTTCTTCGGCAAATTCGCGGAGCTCGTCGTTGCGCAATCCGGCGGCACGGCCGCCGCCGCGGCAACACCTGCAGCGGCAGTCCCGGCGCCCAGCACCGCCCCAGGCGGTCTCAGCCAGCGCGTGTGGGTCACGCTGCTGATCGTCATCGTTGCCTTGGTCCTGCTCTACTTCGGCGTGAAATGATGCACCACCACTGAAGCCCGTATCCCACAGCAGTTTCAACTGCGGCGTGGGCACGAAACCGCCAATGTTGGGAGTCCGCACGAGGTCCAACCCAACGTCGATAGTCGTCACTAGTGCCATGAAGCTGTCACAGACGTCGATCGTATCGTTGCCGTCTGCCGGAAACTCGGGCGAAAAACCGTAATCACAACGGGTTACTACCTTTACGCCTTGACCTGACGCGGCAAGCTACCGAAACTCAGCACAAAGCGGCGGGCCGGCAATCGGGCCCGAAAAGGGGTTCTGCGGACGGGCAACCGTCCGCTGTCATCCGGGGGGCATGGCCAAAGGCCGCCCCCATTTACAGGGAGGTCTTCTATGCCCACCGTATCCGTAACGGTGAACGGCCAGAAGCTTTCGGGCGACGCTGAAGCCCGGACGCTCCTCGTTCACTTCCTGCGCGACAAGCTCGGCCTGACCGGCACCCATGTGGGTTGCGACACCAGCCAATGCGGCGCCTGCGTCGTGCATCTCGACGGAAAGGCCGTGAAATCCTGCACGATGCTGGCCGTCCAGGCGCAGGGCGCAAAAATCACTACCATCGAAGGGTTGGCCACGGACGGCAAGCTGCACCCGATGCAGGAGGCGTTCCGTGAGCATCATGGCTTGCAGTGCGGCTTCTGCACGCCGGGCATGGTGATGACTGCCCTTGATCTGGTGCAGAACCATCCCAATCCGACCGAGCAGCAGATCCGCGAGGGTCTGGAAGGCAATATCTGCCGCTGTACCGGCTATCATAACATCGTGAAGGCTGTGTCCGCCGGCGCGAAGGCGATGGGGAGGTAATCATGGCTCAGCTCATCGGAACCGCGGTCAAGCGCAAGGAAGATTTCCGTTTCCTCACCGGCGGCGGCAACTACACCGACGACATCAACCGGCCGGGACAGACCCACGCCTATGTGGTGCGGTCGCCCCATGCCTGCGCCAACATCAAGAAGATCGACACCACAAAGGCGAAGGCTGCGCCGGGCGTGGTCGCCATCTTCACCGGCGCCGACTACGCCGCCGACCAGAAGGGCGGCCTGCCCTGCGGCTGGCTGGTCAAAAACAAGGACGGCAGCCCGATGGCCGAGCCGCCCCATCCGCCGCTAGTGGCCGACCGCGTGCGCCATGTGGGCGACCAGGTGGCCGTGGTCATCGCGGAAACCCGCGACCAGGCCAAGGACGCGGCCGAGCTGATCGATATCACCTACGAAGAACTGCCGGCGATCGTTTCGACCGGCGATGCCATGAAGCAAGGCGCGGCGCAGGTCTGGGACCAGGCGAAGAACAACGTCTGCTACGATTGGGACCTGGGCGACAAGGCGGCCACCGAGGCGGCGTTCGCCAAGGCCGCCCACATCACCAAGATCGACATCGTCAACAATCGCCTGATCGCCAACGCCATGGAACCGCGGGCGGCGATCGGCGAGTTCGACAAGGCGACCGGCGACTACACGCTCTACACCACCAGCCAGAATCCCCACGTCATCAGGCTGCTGATGGGCGCCTTCGTGCTGCAGATTCCCGAGCACAAGCTGCGGGTCGTGGCGCCCGATGTCGGCGGCGGCTTCGGTTCGAAGATCTACCACTATGCCGAGGAAGCGATCGTCACCTGGGCATCGGCCAAGATTAAACGGCCGATCAAATGGGTCGCCGATCGCACGGAGTTCTTCATCTCCGACGCTCATGGGCGCGATCATGTGAGCCATGCCGAGCTGGCGATGGACAAGGACGGAAAGTTCCTCGGCCTTCGGGTTCATACGATCGCCAATATGGGCGCCTATCTCTCCACCTTCGCGCCTTGCATCCCGACCTATCTCTACGCGACGCTGCTGGCCGGCGTGTATACGACGCCGGTGATCTATGCCGAAGTGAAGGCGGTATTCACCCACACCGTGCCGGTCGACGCCTATCGCGGCGCCGGTCGGCCAGAAGCCACCTACCTGCTGGAGCGGCTGGTGGACAAGGCGGCCCGCGAGATGAAGATGGACCGGCTGGAGATCCGCCGGAAGAACTTCATCCCCAAGGATGCGTTCCCGTACCAGACGCCGGTGGCGCTGCAGTATGACAGCGGCGACTATCAATCCACGCTCGATCTCGCCTTGAAGGCCGCGGACTATGCCGGCTTTGAGAAGCGGCGAGGCGAGGCGAAGGCGAAAGGGAAACTGCGCGGCATCGGTTTTTCCACCTATGTCGAGGCCTGCGGCATCGCGCCGTCGGCGGTGGTGGGCTCCCTGGGCGCCCGGGCCGGCCTCTATGAGTTGGCCGGCGTTCGCGTGCATCCCACGGGCAGCGTGACGGTGTTTACGGGCACCCACAGCCATGGCCAGGGCCATGAGACGACCTTTGCCCAGATCGTGGCGGACTCCCTGGGCATTCCCATCGAGAACATCGAAGTGTCCCATGGCGACACCAACAAGGTGCAGTTCGGCATGGGCACCTATGGCTCGCGGTCGCTGTCCGTGGGTGGATCGGCGCTTGTGAAGGCACTGGACAAGGTGGTCACCAAGGCCAAGCGCATCGCCGCCCATCTGATGGAGGCATCGGTCGCCGACGTCGAATTCAAGGACGGCAATTTCCGCGTGGTCGGCACGGATAAGACTGTGCCGTTCGGCCAGGTGGCGCTAACAGCCTATGTGCCGCACAACTATCCGATCACCGAGCTCGAGCCAGGCCTGGATGAAACGGCGTTTTACGATCCCCTGAACTTCACCTTCCCCGGCGGCTGCCATATCTGCGAGGTGGAAGTGGATCCGGAGACTGGCGTCACCAGCGTGGTGAATTTCACCGCCGTCGACGATATCGGCAAGGTGATCAATCCGATGATCGTCGAAGGCCAGGTCCATGGCGGCGTCACCCAGGGCATCGGCCAGGCGCTGCTGGAAAGCTGCGTCTACGATACCAAGAGCGGCCAACTCCTGACGGGCTCGCTGATGGACTACACCATGCCGCGGGCTGATGACCTGCCCAACTTCAAGGTGTCGACGCACGCCACCATGTGCACCCACAACCCGCTGGGGTCGAAAGGCGTCGGCGAGGTGGGCGCTATCGGCTCGCCGCCGGCGATCATCAACGCGGTGCTGGATGCGCTGAAGGATGTCGGTGTGGAAGACATCACCATGCCGGCGTCGCCGCACCGGGTGTGGCAGGCCATCCAAAGCGCTCAGAAGAAAGCCGCGGAGTAAGGGAGGACATCATGCATAACTTCAATTACCACCGACCGAGCAGCGTCGCCGACGCGGTGAAGGCCATTTCCGCGGCATCCGACGGCAAGATCCTGGCCGGCGGCCACACATTGTTGCCGACCATGAAACAAGGCCTGGCGGCGCCGTCGGACCTGGTCGACATCACGGGCATCGCCGAGCTCAAGGGCATCAAGATGGACGGCAACAACCTGGTCATCGGCGCGGCGACGCCCCATGCCGAGGTTGCCAAGTCCTCGGTCGTGAAAGGCGCCATCCCTGCCCTCGCCGTCCTGGCGGAAGGCATCGGCGATGCGGCCGTGCGCAACCGCGGCACCATCGGCGGCTCGATCTCCAACAACGACCCGGCGGCGGACTATCCGGCCGGGCTGGTCGGGCTGGGCGCGACCGTGCACACCAACAAGCGCAAGATTGCGGCCGACGAGTTCTTCAAGGGCCTGTTCGAGACGGCGCTGGAAACCGGTGAAATCGTCACCGCCGTCAGCTTCCCGAAGCCGGAGAAAGCGGGCTACGCGAAGTTTCCCAACCCCGCCTCGCGCTATGCCATGGTCGGCGTGTTCGTGGCCAAGACGGGAAGCGGCGTGCGCGTGGCGGTGACCGGCGCCGGACCGTGCGTGTTCCGCTCCAAGGATTTGGAACAGGCCTTGGGCAGCAAATGGTCGGCCGATGCCGCCGGTGGCGTGAAAGTTGCGTCCAAGGGCATGAACAACGACATCCACGGCAGCGCCGACTACCGCGCCCACCTGGTCACCGTGATGGCCAAGCGGGCCGTGGCGGCGGCGGGTTAGTCCAAGCTCGATCCATACTTTTATCGGCAAATGCAGGGGCCGGCGGCAACGCCGGCCCTATTTGCATGGTGTGCGACGCGCCGCTTAGTGAATCTTATCCAGGCATGTTGCCGGCGGACGCTGCGTCGGATCGTCCAGGAAGGCATCCGCGATTTCGTTGGCGCAGAGGGAGTGCGACAGCGGCGCATGGCCGGCTTTGGGCAGCACGAAGTGATAGCCATGGGACAGCGTCGCCGCCGCCATGTCGGCGAATGCCGCCGGAGTCACGGGATCGTACTCTCCGCTCAGAAGCAGCACGGGCTTGTCGCTGATCACGGCCTGCAATTCGCTTTCGTCGACCGCCGGGACCGGCCAGCGCGGACAGATTAGATAGTCGGAGAAACCGACGACGCCATCGTCATTGTAGACGGAGTACCTGGCCGCCGCAGCCGCGGCCTCCTTCATATCGACATGGGCCACCTGTTCGGCACAGGCGAACGCATAATAGGCGCCCTCGCTGGTCGTATCGGGGCCGGCGGTCCGCAGGCGATAGGCCTGGAACCAGCTCTGCAGGGAGGCCTCATTGCCGCGGCTCAACCCATCGAGCAGGGTCGGCATGTACCGCAGAACCTCCGAGCCGTACATCAAATCGAACAGCACATCGACGATGTCGACGCCGATCAGGGGATAGCTCTGCCGGGATCGCGAAGCGGGGTTGAAGATTTCGACATACAGCGGCGAACGGTTCAGATCCGCAAGCCGGCTGCGGAAGCGGACTTCCAAATCCGGATACTTCCCGTTGCACGCGCTATCGGCGGCACAGTCCGCCGCGATGTGGGCGATGACCTGGCCGAACCCGACCTGCTGCTGGATCACCAGATCCGCATTGGGCGGCAGCACCGATTCCAAGACCAGGCTTCGCACCCGCTCCGGATGATCGCGCAACAGCGAGAAGGCGATCCGCGTGCCATAGGACGCGCCGTAGATGTTGATGCTCTCGATGCCGGCCGTCGTCATGAGATCGACGATGTCCGCGGCCGCGGAATTGCTGTTGTATGCGGCAATCTGCCTCCCTCCGCCGATCAGGCGATCCCGGCATTCGTCCGAATTGCGCAGCGTCTCGTCGATCCAGCCGGCAAAGCCGTGGCTTTCACCATCAGCGCCCGCCGAGCCCCTGTCCATCTCCGGACAATCCAAATTAGGCACCGCCAGTCCCGTACCCCGGACATCCATGAGGATGAAGTCGCGCTTGCGCATCCAGGCGCTGTTGTCGACATACCACCACCAGCTCTCGATGCTGCCGGCATCCAGGCCAGCATCGCCACCGGGTCCGCCATTGATAAAGAGGACGGGATCATCAGCGACCGTCTGATCCGGCGTCTTCAGGCGAGCGACCGGCAGGCGGATCTCTGCGCTGCCGGCGTTGCCGCGATCTTCGGCGACATAGAGATAGGCACACTGCACCTCATGGCCGCGGGGAATGTCGAACCAGCAGGGAGTCTGCTCCAGCCGCGGCAAATCGGCGGCGGAGGCCGGGGCTGCCGACAGAATGGCCAGAAGCCCCGCCGTTGCGGTCAGG
Organism: uncultured Alphaproteobacteria bacterium; assembly: GCA_963851215.1. Lineage (GTDB taxonomy): Bacteria > Pseudomonadota > Alphaproteobacteria > Dongiales > Dongiaceae > DATKFM01. Next base: position 179,777 of record CAWKOG010000008.1, on the reverse strand, counting down.
ACGCGCATGATTGCGCCGGCTGGTCCGCGCCGCCTCATCGCGTGTTCCACCTGCATCTCGAACGGCACCGCCTAATCTTCCTGGGCAATGCAAGCATCCGCCGGGCGCACCAGGGGATCATCGAGGAACTCCTTGACCATCCGCACCACGCAAGCGGACTCGAAGATTGCGCCGTGCCCCACCCGCTTGACTTCGAAGTAAAAGGAACGCGGTAGGCTGCGGGCCGTTGACGCCGCCCACTCCGGCGGCGTCTTGGGATCGAACTCGCCGTTGAGGATCAGCGAGGGAATGTTGCTTTCCACCGGCGTCTTATCCAGACGCTCCGCATCCGGCGAAATCCAGGCGGGACAAGCTTCCATTGTGTCGAGCGCGGCACCGAATTCGGCGTAGATCGGATGTCCGGCGAGCGCGGCCTGCACCGCCTGCCAGTTCGTAAAGGGATACTCGTCATTGCAATTGACGGAGTAGTGCATGCCGATCTTCGTACTGCGGTCGCGCGTATAGGCAAGGGTCGTCAGCCGGACATAGTCGTTGAGAAAATGATAGTTGCCCCGCTCCAGGAGCGCGACATAGCGGACAAGCTGCAATTCGCCATCGCGTTCCGCCATGAGTTCCATCATGAACCGCAGCCAGACCGCTCCATTGATCGGCAGTTCAATTGACTTGCCCGTATTGGGATCCTTCTGCTTTGACATGACCGGCTTCTTCTGCAGGCGGTCCATGATCTCCAGCAGCTTCTGCTTCGCGTTCGGCATCCGTTGATTGCAATCGCGATCGGCGGCGCAGGCTTTGGCCACCTTGTCGATCGACCAGGCGATCTTCGCCGGCTCTTCCTCATAGAATTTCACCTGCGGCGGGAACACCGAGTCCAGGATCACCGCCCGCACGCCTTCGGGCCGGTAGCGCATCACCGCCAGGGCTACGCGGCTTCCATAAGAACCGCCGAGCAGGTTCCATTCCTTGACACCAAGCGCCGTGCGCATGTCGGCGATGTCAGCCACCGTGGTGCGCGTTGTGTAGTTAGCGGGGTCGCGTCCCTCGCTCCGGAGCCGGGCGGCGCAGTCGTTCAGCGATTGCACATAGACGCTGCGCTGCTCTTCAGGCTTGCCGGTCAACGTCAGCAGCTGCATACCGACACGGTTGACCTCCGGGCATTCGAGCGCGGGTTTGGCGATGCCGACGCCGCGCTGATCGAACAGGATGAAATCCCGGCCATCGAGCCACGACGCGCGGCGGATGGAAAGCCAGGTCGCCATGCCGCGGCGGTCGATCTCGGTGTCGGAGCCCGGACCGCCGGTGATGTAGAGGATCGGATCGGCATAGGTATCGTCGTCCGGGTCGGCCTTCAGGATCACGATCGGCAGCCGTACCTTGCTGACGCCCGGTTGCCGCCGGTTCTCCGGCACCACCAGGTAGCCGCATTCGGCCGGCTGATCCTCAGGTACATCGAACCAGCAGTCCTGCCGCTCAAACATCGGCTTGGATTCCGCCCGCGCCGCGTCGGGGAGCAGCAGTATCACGGCGGCGGCCATGGCTATGCCCTTGAATATGCGCAAAGATATTTCGAGCAACGTGAATCCGCCTTTCCCGTCCGCACACCTATCCGCGCGGAAACCAGTTCCGCCACAGCAATTCTAGACGGGCCGGTTGCGGGTGACCATGCCGCAGGAAGGCGACAAATCCGTGGCGCATGACAGAATTTTGAAGCTCTACCGGACGCCGCCTATGGACGGCCGGGATCGCCCGAACGCCGGATCAATCCTGGCCTTTCTTCAGGCAGGATTCCGAAGGCTTCTTCTTCGGGTTGTCCAGGAAGTCTTCCGCGATCTCCACAACGCATTCGGAGTTCGACAGCAGCGAGTGGCCGAGGCCGGGAACCTCGATCAGGAAGGAATGATCCAGGCGGCTCGCGGTCATCTGGCCGTATTCCACCGGCGTGATCGGATCGAGTTCGCCGGACAGGACCAGGGTTGGGATGCTGCTCTTGATCGGCGCCTTCAGGCTGGCGTCCGGCGTCACGTCGGGCCAGGCATCGCAGGCCGTGAGCTCGTCCAGCTTGTAGCCGAAGCCGGCAAAGCGGTGATGCTTCTTCTCCAGTTCCCTGACCAGGACCGGATCGTTGAACGGAATCTCCTCGACGCATTCGACGGCGTAGTATTTGCCTTCGCTCATGTCGCCGGACCCGAGGCCGAGATAGCCATCCACCATGCCTCGTACCGCCGGCTCGAGGACCGCCGGATCCACAGACGAAATCGCCGCCAGATAGTGCGGCAGGGCATATCGGGCATCGGTGAAAGCCAGCGCCCAGCGGGTAATCTCAACCAGGGCGTTTCCCGTCACCTGGATCGTCACGGGCTCGCCGTTACGGGGATCGGTCACGGTGACCGGCAGGGGACGGATGTTCAGCCATTCGATCTGTTCGAAGATGGCGCGTTCCAGATTTGGATAGCGGCGGCGGCAGTAACTGTTCTTGGCGCAGGCCTTGAACAGTTTTTCAAAGGCAAGCTCGATGCCGGCAGCCTGGCTCTCATAGGCATGGACCTCAGGCGGATAAGGCGAGTCGAGTATGACCGAGCGCACGCCCTCGGGTGCATCCCGCATCACCGACAGCGCCAGCCGCGTACCATAGGAAACGCCATGCAGGTTCCACTGCTTGATGCCCAGCAAATGGCGGAGGTCCGTGAGATCCTTCACCGTTTCGCGGGTGCCATAGAGGTTGGGATCGATGCCCTCGCCGATGAGACGATTGCGGCAGGCGGCAATCGCCGCGGCGTAGATCTTCTGCACCTTCGCTGTATCTTCGAGAGACCGCAGCATGTCCATGCCGCGCGCATCGGCCTCCGCGCAATTCAGGTTCGGCTCCGACATGCCGTTGCCGCGCTGCTCGAACAGGATGAGGTCCCGGCGTCTTCATCCACGGCCAGAACTCGGCGAACAACCACCAGTCCTTGATGCCGTCCTTGTCGGCGCCGATCGGCTGGCCGGGGCCGCCGGTGAGGAAGACAACCGGATCGGCCTTTGACTTGCCAGAGGAGGCCTTGATCACGACGACGGGCAGCCGGACCGTGCGGCCCTCCGGCTTTGCGTGATCCTCGGCCACCGTCATGAAGCCGCATTCGGCCTTCTGCTCCTGAGGCACGACGAACCAGCATTCCGCCTTTTCATAGCGCGGCAGCGTCTCCGCGCCGGCGGCCGTCGCGCCCGCAAAGGCAGCGAAAACCGCGAGAGCGCCGACAGCTCTGCAGATCCGATTTGCAATCATGACTTGTTCCCTTGCCGCTGAAGACCAGCTCTGGTGGCTGTTCCGCGGCCCTGATTTACGCCCCGAAGCCCAAGCGCGCAAATTAAGGAAACAGGGTTAGCAAATTGATAACTTCGTGACGGTCCTCAGTGGCGCGATGGGTCGCATTGCGGCAAGTGCCGGGAATCGTTAGCTTCCGCCATCGGATCTTCGCCAGCTCGCCAGGCCAAGAATCGATGATCCAGCCCAAATCCGTCGACGAAACCCTCGCCCTGCTCAAGGCCGGCAACTATGTCGCGGACCGCAGCCTGGCCACGGCCCTCTATCTGGCGCTCAGCCTGAATCGGCCCTTGTTCCTGGAGGGCGAAGCCGGCGTCGGCAAGACGGAGATCGCCAAGGTGCTGGCGGCGACGCTGGGCCGCCGGCTGGTGCGGCTGCAATGCTATGAGGGCCTGGACGTCGCCTCCGCGGTCTATGAGTGGAACTACGCCCGGCAGATGATCGAGATCCGGCTGGCCGAAGCCATGGGCGACAGCAACCGCGACACGCTGGGCTCCGACATCTTCTCCGAGCGCTTCCTGATCAAGCGCCCCCTGCTGCAGGCGCTGCAGAAGGACGCCGCCGGGCCGCCGGTGCTGCTGATCGACGAGCTCGACCGGACGGACGAACCCTTCGAAGCCTATCTGCTGGAAGTCCTCTCCGATTTCCAGATCACGATTCCGGAGATCGGCACGATCAAGGCCGAGGAGCCGCCGATCGTCATCGTGACCTCGAACCGCACGCGGGAAATCCACGACGCGCTGAAGCGGCGCTGCTTCTACTATTGGGTCGACTATCCCGACGCCGCGCGCGAGCTGGAGATCCTGCGGGTCAAGGCGCCGCGGGCCAGCGATGCGCTGAGCCAGGAGGTGGTCGCGCTTCGTGCAGAACCTGCGCCAGCGTCGACCTGTTCAAGCTGCCGGGCATCGCCGAAACCATCGATTGGACCGATGCGCTGATTCAGCTCAACTGCGTCGCCCTCGACGGCCAATCGATCGACAACACGCTGGGCGTCCTGCTGAAGTATCAGGACGATATCGCGAAGATCCGCGGCAGCGAGGCGGCCGCCCTGCTGCAGCAGGTGAAGACAGAACTCTCTGCGGCCAAGGCAGCGCGGACCTGACGAAAGATGCGGTAGTTGCTCAGCAAGGTTCTATCGGATGACGTCGCCGCAGAGTATATCGAAAGATGCAAACGCCAGGTGAACAAGCCAACGACGGCCGGCTCGTCGCGAATTTGATGCAGTTTGCGCGCACGCTGCGTGCTGCCGGCTTGCCGGTAGGGCCCGGCCGCGTGCTCGATGCGTTGCGGGCGGTGGAAGCCGTGGGCATCACCAGCCGCGAGGATTTCTACTGGGCGCTCCATGCCGAGCTTTGTAAACCGGCGCGACCAGCATGACCTGTTCGACCAGGCATTCCATATCTTCTGGCGCAACCCGAAGATCCTGGAACGCATGATGGCGATGCTGCTGCCGCAGATGCGCGTTCCGGCAAAAGAAGAGGACCGGCTGGAAATGAACCGCCGCCTCGCCGAGGCGCTGGGCAACAAAAACACCAGGCGGCGAAGGCGAGGAGCCGGCGGAGGAAGAGATCGAGTTCGACGCCGCCCTCACCTATTCCGACCGCGAGCTGCTGCAGACCATGGATTTCGAGAAGATGTCCGGCGACGAATTGGCCAAGGCGAAGCGGCTGATCGCCGGCATGCGGCTCCCCATCATGGACGTGGCGACCCGGCGCCACCGGCCGGACCGCAATGGCGCGCGGATCGACATGCGCAACACCCTGCGCGCCGCGCTTGCGCAGCGCCGACGCCATCCCGCTCCGCCGGCGCAGCGTCCGACGCCGCCACCCGCCGCTGGTGATCCTCTGCGACATCTCCGGCTCCATGAGCCGCTATTCCCGCATCGCCCTGCATTTCATGCATGCGGTCACCAATGACCGCGACCGGGTCTATACCTTCCTGTTCGGCACCCGCCTGACCAACATCACCCGCGATCTCCGCCATCGCGACATCGATCTGGCGCTGGAGAATGTGGGACAGAAGGTGCAGGACTGGTCCGGCGGCACCCGCATCGGCCAATGCCTGCAGGAGTTCAATGCCAGATGGTCGCGACGGGTGCTCGGTCAGGGCGCCGTCGTGCTGTTCATCAGCGATGGGCTGGACCGGGACGGCGCCCAGGGGCTGGCGACGGAAATGGAGCGATTGCACAAATCCTGCCGGCGGCTGATCTGGCTCAATCCCCTGCTCCGCTACGAAGGTTTCGAGCCGAAGTCCCAGGGGGCGAAGGCGATCATGCCCCATGTAGACGATTTCCGCCGCGTGCATAACCTGGAGAGCCTGGCGGATCTGACGGAAGTGCTGAGCCAGCCGCCGCGCCGGCGCCTGGAAGCCAAGAGCGAATGGGCCGGTGCCACCGAGGGATAGACCCCGGCGCCATGCCGGTACGCCGGGATTGACGGAAATCGCCGTGGATTTTCACTCTTCTGGTTTCCGGAGAATTTCGGTCTAGACTGCGGGCAGGCGGCTGCAGGGCTGGAATTGGGAGATGCCTTCATGAGCGGACAAACCTCTACGCCGACGATGTGCTCGAGCAGGCAGCCCGCTGGCGCGCCGAGGGCAAGGGCGTTGCCCTGGCCACGGTGGTCAGCACCTGGGGCTCCTCGCCCCGGCCCACCGGCAGCCAGATGGCTATTGACGACAGCGGCGCCATGACCGGCTCGGTTTCCGGCGGCTGCATCGAGGGCGCCGTGATCCATGAGGCCTTGGCGGCCTTGAAGGATGGCAAACCCCGCCTGCTGGATTTCGGCGTCACCAATGAACAGGCCTGGGAGGTCGGTCTCGCCTGCGGCGGCAAGGTCCAGGTGTTCGTGGAACCCGTGACATGAAGTCAAGCGACCTGGAGAAGGTCGTCGCTGAGCGCGCAGCCAAACGTGCATTTGCCCTGGTGACGAACCTGAAGTCCGGAGACCAAGCCATTCTTTATGCCAAAGAAAACACTGATAATTTTCTATTCGGTTCAGAAATCGGTTTAGCGGCGGCGGCAGCCCTGGATGCCGACGAGAGCGGTATTGCCGAAGCCGGCGGCGGAGCGCTTCTTCATCCAAGTCCATAACCCGCCGCTGCGGCTCTTGATCGTCGGCGCGGTCCATATCGCCCAGGCCCTGGCGCCCATGGCGGCCCTGACCGGCTATGGCGTGACGGTCATCGATCCCCGCCGCGCCTTCGCCACCGACAGCCGCTTCCCGGACATGGCCAAGTCCTCGGCCTGGCCGGACGAAGCGATGGCGGAACTCAAGCCGGACCGGCGCACCGCCGTGGTGACCCTGACCCACGATCCCAAACTGGACGATCCGGCGCTGGAGGCGGCGCTGCGGTCAGACGCCTTCTATATCGGCGCCCTCGGCAGCCGGAAGACCCACGCGTCCAGAGCTGGCGCGGCTCAAGGCGGTGGGTTTTGACGACGTGGCAATCGCCCGCATCCATGGGCCCGGTCGGGCCTCTCCATCAACGCCGAGTCCCCGGCCGAGATCGCGGTGTCCATCATGGCGCAGATCACCGCCGTGCGGCGCCATCAGCCGGAAGCCGGCAGCCGCGACCGCGCCGCATGATCTTCGGCGAGATCCCGCTGGACGAGGCCGAGGGCGCCATCCTCGTCCACAGCGTTCGCGCCGGGAAATTGACGCTCAAGAAAGGCCGGCGGCTGTCCGCTGAAGATGCCTCGGCTCTCCGGGCGGCCGGCCATGAGCGGATCGTTGCGGTCCGGCTGGAAAGCCGGCGACATCGGCGAGGATCAGGCGGCGGCGCAGCTGGCCGAGGCGCTGGCCGGGCCGAATTTGACCCTCGGCCGGCCATTTACCGGCCGATGCAATCTTCATGCCCAGACGGCGGGCCTGCTGGTGATCGACAAGGCCCGGCTGGACCGCATCAACCTGGTCAGCGAGGCGATCACGGTCGGCTACCCTGGCGCCGTTCGACGTGGTCGCGCCGAAGGACCTGGCGGCGACGGTCAAGATCATCCCCTTTGCCGTTCCCCGGTCGGATCTGGAGCGCTGCATCGCCATCGCGCGCGAGGGCGGCCCGCTCATCCGCGTTGCCGGTTTCCGGAAACGGCCGGTTGCCTTGATCCAGACCCGCCTGCCCGGCCTCAAGGAAAGCGTGCTCGACAAGACGCTGGAGATCATGAACGGGCGGCTCGCATCGCTCGGCGCAGAGCCGGCGGCCGAAGTCCGCTGCGGCCATACCGTGGAGGCGGTCACGCAGGCCATTGCCGATGCCAAGGCCGGCGGCGCCGAAATGATCCTGATCGCCGGCGCTTCGGCCATTGCCGACCGGCGCGACGTCATTCCCGCGGCGATCGAGCGGGCCGGCGGCACGATCGAGCATTTCGGCATGCCCGTGGATCCCGGCAACTCTGCTGCTGCTGGGCCGGATCGGCGCCGTGGACGCCATGGGACTGCCGGGCTGCGTGCGGTCGCCGAAGCTCAACGGCTTCGACTGGGTCTTGCAGCGGCGCATGGCGGATTTGCCGGTGAGCCGCGGCGATATCATGGGCCTCGGCGCCGGCGGCCTGCTGAAGGAAATCCCGTCCCGGCCGCAGCCCCGCGCCGGCGAACCACCCGCCGCACCGGCGCCCCGCGGTCCGCGCATCGCGGCGCTGGTGATGGCGGCCGGCCGCTCCAGCCGCATGGGCGGGGCGAACAAGCTCCTGGCGGAAGTGGATGGCCAGCCCATGGTGCGGCGCGTGGTCATGACGGCGCTAGCCTCAGGTGCTGCGCCGGTGTTCGTCGTCCTCGGCCATGACGCGCACCGCGTGCGCGCGGCGCTGAGGGGCTGCAAGGTGCATTTCGTCGACAATCCCGCCTATGCCGAGGGCATGAGCACCTCGCTGCGCCAGGGCTTGGCCACCCTGCCGGCGGATGCCGACGGCGCGGTCATCCTGCTCGGCGACATGCCGCGGATCGACCAGGCCACGATCGACCGGCTGATCGCCGTCTTCGATCCCACGGAAGGCCGCAGCATCTGCGTACCCGTCTGGAACGGCAAGCGAGGCAATCCCGTGCTCTGGGCGCGGCGCTACTTTGCGGAGATGGCGGAGATCGCCGGCGATGTCGGCGCGCGGCATCTGATCGGCGAATACGCCGACCAAGTGGCGGAGGTGCCGATGCCCGACGACGCGACGCTGGTCGATATCGATACGCCGGAGGCGCTCAATGCGCTCCGGCGCGATCAGGGCCGCGAGGCCTAGCGCGCTGAGCGCCGCCGGATTGGTTGTAGCCGCAGACCCTCGGGGTGACGTTGAGTTCCTTGCGGCGCGCCACCAGGGAATCGAACCGCTTCATGGCCATCGCCACCTCGCCGGTCTCCATGAACTGCAGCGACGGCATCTTTTCCTGCAAGCGCTGGATCGCATCGACGGCATCCACGCAGCGCTTCAGCGCGCGCTCGCTGCTCTCATTCGCCTGCCGCACCATATAGGCAGTCGTCGGGCCGGAGGCAGTGCGATTTACATGCATCTCGCGCTGCACTTCGACCTGCAGGATATCGACGGCTTTCACCAGATCACGCAATGCATCAGCCATGGTTGTCCTCGCATCTCATTTCCGGCGCGCGTCGTTCCCACAAACCCTCGGCAAGAACGGATGCGGCGCACGCCCCATCACGTCTAATATTCTCCAAGTTGAATTGCTGATGCAACAAGTTTCGTTTTCAATTTCAGTAAAGACTACACAGATTGTCTATTAAATACTTTCTTTAAGTTAATAATCGTTGATGTCTTTACTGTTAACCTTTCGATCCCTGGTTAATCGCAATCGAAGAAACCTATTCAGCCGGTTGTGCCGCAGCGGCGGGCCGCCGGCCGGGCAGCAGGATCGCGGTCGCCAGCACCAATGCCGCACTGAGGCCGAGAATCCAGAACAGCGTCTGGAAATCGCCGGTACGGTTGTAGAGGTAGGAAATCAACGGCACGGCCAACGCGCTCACGCCAAGCGAGAAGAGATAATTGATCGGCAAATATGCGCGACTGCCAGGCACTCGACACATGGCGTCCGATCAGCCAGTCGGACACCGGGATTTCGCCGAACACCAGCAGCAGCGCGACAATGGTCACCACCATGAGCGGCAAGCCGAAGAACTGCCCGACCAGGACCAGGATGGGCACCTGCAATGTCACGATGACCAGCACCACCGGCTTGGCGCCGTAGCGATCGAGCAACCGGCCGGTCGGCAATTGCGCAAAGGCGGCGAAGGCGAAGGCAAACGCGGCGAAGGCGCCGGAGGCCAGGAGATCGCCATCGGCGAAATGCAATTGCTGATCGAACAGCTTCGGCAAGACAACGGTGATGCCGTTGAAAATCAGGCCGCCGAACAGCGCGGCGACGCCGACGAACAGGAAAACGCGCAGCAGCACATTGCTGGAAACCTCGAACGCCGGCTTGCTCTTCGCCTCGGCTTTGGTGACGTCCACATCTCGTCCCATGAAGCGCATTGCCAGGAGGCCGAGCGCGATGCTGACAACGCCCGGCACGATGAAGGCCGAGCGCCAGCCGAACTGCACCGTGAGCAGGCTGGTCACGATGGCCGCACCGGCAAAGCCCATATTGCCGAAGACGCCGTTGAGCGCGATGGCGCGGCCGCTACCATGGGCCAGCCGCACGACCGCGGCGATGGCCACGGGATGATAGATGCCGGCGAATACGCCGATCGCCGCCAAGGCGGCGGTGAGACTGACCGGCCCAGTCGCCAGCCCGGCCGCAATGCCCGACAGGCCAAGCCCGATGAAGAAGATCACCATCATGCTGGACCGCCGCCAGCGGTCGCCGAGCCAGCCCGCCGGCAACGTCGAAATCGCGAGCGCAACGAACGCCGCCGTCCCCAGCCACAGCGTATCGCCGTAGCCGCGGCCCCACTCCCGGTGAATCGCCAGCACGGCCGCCGGAAAGATCAGCATGAAGTAGTGATCGAGAAAATGCGCAAGGTTGAGAAAGATGAACGGACGTTTCTGACCCATGATCCTTATTGCCCCACTAACTTGCCGCATCCTGCCGCCGCATGCCGCCAGCCGCGCCGATCATGCCGTGGCGCCGCAGAAAATCGAGCACGGCATCGAAGCCGCGCACCTCGTCGAATCCCACATGGCCCAGACCCGGATATACTTTCATCTCCTTGGGCGATGGCGCCAGCTCATAGAGGCGCTCGCCATAACGGATGGGAATAACCCGGTCAGCAGCGCCGTGCATGATGAAGATCGGGCAGCGCACCCGAGTAATCTTCCCCGTCGAGTCGTAACGGTCCCGGACCAGCGCCCTCACTGGAAACATCCAGTAACGTCCCTGGGCCACGTCGACCACCGAGCTGTAGGGCGCCTCCAGCACCAGGGCACCGCAGGCAAACTCCGTCGCCATCTGCACCGCCACACCCGAGCCGAGGGACTCGCCATAGAACACGATGCGGCCGGGCTCCACGCCCTGCTTGCGCAGAAAAGCGATGGCCGCGCGCGCGTCGTCATAGAAGCCCTGCTCGCTCGGACTGCCACTGTTGCCGCCGAAGCCGCGATACTCGGCCAGCAAAATCCCCATGCCCGCATCGGCATAGGGCAGGATGCGCCCGACGCGGTCGCCGATATTGCCGGCGTTGCCATGGAAATGGAGGAGCACCCGCGCGGCATCCGATGGCGGCGCGCGATACAGCGAATTCAGCTCAATGCCGTCGGCGCTGCGATAGGCAACCGGCTGGAGCAAGCCGTCCGGTCCAGCGCTCGGCCGTTCGACGTTGGGAAAGTAGAGCATCTTCTGTTGATTGAAATAGAGCAGCGCCAGCACGCCCAGATAGACGATGGCGAGCCCCGCGAGAAAACTAAGCATGCGCCGCTTGATCCCGGACATCCGCTGTAAACCGATGCCGGAGAATGCCGTCATCGGGCAGAACAGGCAACCGGCTTGCCTGCCGCTTCAGGGCCCCTCGCCCGCCAGGCTTTGATCGCGGAACTCGAGGAAATGTTGTGCCGAGTTCGAGCCCTTCGGTGCGGCACCAGTTGCGATATCCGCCGAGCCCGCGGTCGCCATATTCGAGATCGGCCGCGGTCAGCCCGCGGATGCGCAGCCAGCGCGCCACCGGATCGGTGATGCCGTCGCGGCGGCGGACGTAGCTCGTCTCCCGCAGGTAGCCGTCAAACACCTCGGCGGAGTTCAGGCCGCAATATTCCACAACGCCATACATGTAGGCGATTTGCTTGAGCGCTGTGCCGCGAGATACAGGAACTTCCGCATGCGCGCCCGCAAAAACGGCGGCAACAAATGCAGTGGCAGCAACACGGTAAGCCGTCTCGCATAGGTCATGGCTATAATCATGAAGCGCAGCCGGGCGGATGGCAATCAGCAGTGTCGGCTGGACAATGCCCCTCAAACGCGCCCTGTCGCCACGCTGTTGTGAGGAATTGTAATGGGCCGGCGGGAAGGTCTAGGCTTGGCGCAGCGGAGCGCACACTCCTATCTGCTGTGCGCACTAGAGCCAGGAAAATCATGGACGAGACCGTCTACGCACATCCGCTATATACTCGGCAGGCAATCCGGCCCCTGGAAACGCGGTCGGATCGGCGGGGATTGATTTAGTTCGGCGCGCATTGTGCTATGCTTCTGCTGACAGGCGGTACGATCTATCTCACACGCGGTTCGTTCTGGGTGATCGGCGCGATGATTGTTCATGGCATCGCCCTCATTTTTCTGTTCGCCGCCGAGCATGAGTGCATTCACCGCACGGCGTTCCGCCGCCGCTGGCTGAATGATGCCGTTGCCTGGATCGCCGGCCTGCTGATCCTGCTGCCGCCGGCCTATTTTCGCTACTTCCACTTCGCCCATCACCGGCACACCCAGGATCCCGAGCGGGATCCGGAGCTGGCCACGCCCAAACCCAAAAGCCTCAGTGAATGGCTGCTGCAGGTGTCGGGCTGGCCCTATTGGCGTGCGGAGGCCGCTCTGCTGATTTCCCATGCGTTAGGCCGGGTCTCCGCACCCTTTGTGCCAGTACGCGGCCGCGCGGAACTCGTCACGGAAGCGCGCATTTTCCTTGCGATCTATGCGGCGGCGATCCTGTTGTCAGTCTGGGCTGCAAGCGACATCCTGCTCATCTACTGGATAATCCCAGCGCTCGTCGGGCAGCCTTTCCTGCGCCTCTATCTGATGGCCGAACACACCGGCTGCGCAATGTCGTCAGACATGCTGTCCAACTCCCGCACGACGCTTAGCAACGCCGCGATTCGATTCATCGCCTGGAAAATGCCGTACCATGCCGAGCATCACGCGTTTCCTTCGCTGCCGTTCCATGCACTTCCCGCCGCGCACCGCTTGCTGCAAGCTGACCTCAAGGTCGTCGCCCCCGGTTACTTCAACGTGCAACGCGAGATTTTTCGGGGATTTCCACCACGCTCGCTGAGCGCGCGTCTTGGTCCGCCGGATCTTTCTTTGTACGATCCTTGCTTAATCCTTCGCGTTCCCGCGGACGTCGTAGACCTTGGCCTGGAACGCCGCCAGCAGCCTGTCCATATCGTCAGCCAGCGGGCGCTGATCCTTCATCGGCGGCATGACCGCCCGCACGTCATCCACCAACGCTGCCAGCGCCGGCGGGATCTTCCGTCCGGTGACGAAGAAAGCCTGTGACGCGATCACCGCCAGCGCCGCGAGAGCCGCATCGAGGCAGTAGCCCGCCTGCTCCTGGGCGCGCCAGGCGATGAAGGTCGGCGGCGCGGTGTCGTTCTGACCGAAGCCACCGCCCTCGCTGCCCGGCAGGAAGGTGCGTTGCGCCGCCCGCTTCGCCTCCTCGGCAAAGCCGACCTGCACCATGTTCAGGCAGCCGATGTAACCGGCGCCCACCATCAACTGGTCCGGCAGCAGCGAGAAGCGTCCATCGAGCAATTTGGAGCCATGCTTATCGGCGATCGTGCAGAGATCCGCTGCCGACGCCGCCAGATTATCCAGCGCCGGATAGGCACCGCCATTGTGATAGCCGCCGGTGCTGTAGACCCGTCCCAGCGGATTCGTGGTGTCCGGCGGCAGGAATACCGGGTTGTCGGTGATCGCCTGCAAGCTCCGCTCGGCGACCTCGCGGGCCTGCGCCACGGCGCGGCGAAATTGCCCGAGGATACGCGGCAGGATGCGATAGCTCACAGGCGCCTGATAGGGCCGCCGCTCGCTGTCAGCGCCATCGAGCAACCCGCGCAGGGAGCGCAGTGCCGCGGCTTCATGGGGATCGTTCCAGAGTTCCTCGAACTCAGGCGCAAAGTGGCTGAGCGGCGCGCGGATCGCTTCGGCCGAGAGCGCCAGCACGCGCTCGGCCAGCTCAAGCCGCCGCTCCATCGCGATGACAGCATCGGCGATCAGCGCCGTCGCGCACGGCGAGCCGTTGATCAGCGACAGCGCTTCCTTCTCGCCGAGATCGAACTTTTCCGCGAGGCCGTAGAACAGCGGCGCCAGGCCGAGGATCTCACCCGCACCGCCCTGGCCCATGGACGCGACTTTGGGCAACCGCTTCTCCCGCAGCAGACCGGCAACGGCGATGCCCAGTTCGGGCGAGATCGCGGCATGGCCCTCGACATAGTTGGCCAGCCGCGTGAACACGAAGCCCCTGACGACCCGTGTCGGCAGCGCCGGCCCGAAGGCTGCGGCCGCCGCATAGGGTGGATTGCGGGCATGGGCCCTTCGCTCGGCCGGGGCCAGCCGGTTGCGCGCGTTCTGGCCATAGCCGCTGGTGACGCCATAGATCACAAGGTCAGGATCGCTGTCGATCAGCGTCATGAACTGGCTCGCGCCGTTCGGCCATGCGGGCCTGTGCGCTGATTGCGATCGTGACAGTCTCAGCGCCCCATGCTGCGGCGCGATAGGCAGGCAAAGTGAAGTCTGCCCGGGTTGCTAACTCGATAGGCATGTTGTGAATTTCTCGCTTCGTTGGAAATCTCGGTTTGAACTGGCTTGCGACCTGCATCGCTGCGCCGCCGCGCAGAAATGACGGCAGTGTTACCTTCAACTATGTTGGCTGATGAAGACTTGTCAAAACCTGCGCAGTATTCGGGCCCGGCGCCACTTGCTTTTCTTTTCAGGCAAGATCAAAGTAACCAAGACCTGTCTCTCGCGGAAGCATAATCCGCGAAGCCCACAGTAAATAGCTGTGGGGGTGTTAGTTTGGCGCCTCGGGGTCGGGACAAACCATTGGGGGAGTGTCTAGGAGCAGAGTGTGTTTCGATGAACGATCGCAGCGAATCCGGCGGCCCCTCCTCGGAGCTGCAGGGCAAAGTGAAGTGGTTCAACGTAGAAAAGGGTTATGGCTTCGTAACGCCGGAGGATGGATCGCAGGACGTGTTCCTCCATATCTCCGCACTGAAGCAGGCGGGGCTTCAGGACGCGCCTGAAGGCGCCACCATCCATTGCGAGGTGGGCCAAGGCAGGAAAGGCGTCCAGGTCTTGCGCGTAATCCAGATGGATACGACGACGGCAACACCACGCGCCCAAAAGCCGCGCCGCCCGTATCCGCCGCGTCCGGCACAGGGTTAGCTCTAGCCCACCCGCCGGATCGCAAGCGCCGTCAGACGGCGGCGCCGGTGGAAGCTGTTACGCACAGCCAGGACCCGCGGCCAGCCGGTCCGCCCCCGTAGAAAAATCCTTCTCCCCGCCGCCCTGCGTTGCTATGTCCGTTGCGGCCTTGTGAATTCTCCCGCAAACAGTCGCCATCTGCCGGGCCGGCGCCCCTGGCGCCGGCTTCTTCCGAAGGGCTTGCAACACATACGATGATCGAAGCACGCGAATTCCGCCAGGCCCTCGGGTCCTTCGCCACGGGCATCACAGTGGTGACGACGGCGTCCCTGGCTACCGGCATGGTCGGCATCACCGCAAACTCCTTCAACTCCGTATCGCTCGATCCGCCGATGGTCCTGTTCAGCCTCGACCGCCGCGCCTACAGCCTGCCGGCTTTCCATCAGGCGGGACATTTCGCCATCAATGTCCTGCGCGACGATCAGCGCCACCTGTCGCAGATCTTCGCCACCGCCCTGATCGACAAGTGGGACAATGTTTCCTACGAGCTCTGGAATACCGGATGCCCGATCCTCACCGACGCGCTGGCCAGCTTCGAATGCAAGACCCAGCATATCTATGACGGTGGCGATCACCTGATCTTCGTCGGCCGCGTCGATAAGATGCGCTACAATTCCGAAGGGCCGCCGCTGCTCTACTTCCGGGGCGCATATCACCGCATCGGCGATGCCCACTGAACGCGCTGTTGCCACGCAATTTTTGCAAAGAATTCCAGCTTCGTTCTCTCCCGCGCCAACTGGTCCATAATTGGTTCGTTTGGCGCGCGGTTGGTTGCAATTGGCTTGCTTCGGTTTTTCCCAATCGTGTAATTTTGTCCGAGAAACCGGCCGGACGGCGCCCAATGCCGGACCGCCGAGCAGAAAAACCAGGACCGGAAACGCGGTCCGCCACAGGAGGTTCGCAAGGATCAAATGAGCCAGAAAAAATGGGGGTCGGAAGACTTCTGGGGCCTGGGTTTCGAGTACGATCCGCAATGGCTGCTTACCGATGAACAGAAAAAGATCCAGGCACTGATCATCGACCTCGCGCAGAAGGAAATGCGCGAAAACGCCATCGAGTCCGACAAGAAGCTGCTTTTCCCGCGTAAGAATTTCCAGATCCTGGCCAAGCACGGCCTGCTCGGGTTGCTGGTGCCGAAGTCGCTCGGCGGCCTCGGCCAAAACCATGTCTGCGCCGCGATGGTGGTGGAGACGATCGCGCGCTACGCCTGCCCCTCGACGGCCATGTGCTACACCATGCATACCGGCGCGGTGGCGGCGGCGCTGTTCCGCCATCACGACAATTCGGTGCTGCAGGACATCATGCGGCGCATCGACAAGGATTGTCTCGTCGGCACGCTCTCCTACTCCGATCCCGAGACCGGTTCGCATTTCTGGTACCCGATTTCCTCCGGCGCGGAGAAAGTCGAAGGCGGTTACAAGGTGCGCAAGAAGGCCTCCTGGACAACGTCGGGTGGCTTCGCCGACTGGTATGTGTTGCAGACCACCAGTCCCGATTTCGGCGGCAACTATGCCGACCTCACCTGCTGGCTGGCGCTGAACAACGAAGTCAAGGCCGAGCCCTCGAAATGGGACGGCCTCGGCCTGCGCGGCAACCAGTCGGGTACGCTCGAGCTGGATAACGTGGTGTTGAAGGCCGACCGCATGGTCGGCCCAAAGGGCGACGGCTCGAAATCGAACGACGAATGCGTCGATCCGTTCTTCCTGCTCTGCTCCTCGGCCTGCTGGAACGGCATCTCGCTGGCGATGATCGACATCGCCAAGCGCCACACCACCATGAAGAAGCATGCCGACGTCGGCATGCGCGTCGCCGACTATCCGACCATCCAGGACTATGTGGGCGAAGCGATCATCGACACCAACGGCTGCCGCTCGTTCGTCTATGGCATGGGCAAGGCGATGGACGACGCCACCAACAACTGCGACTGGTCGATCCACAAGGATCTCGACGCCCTGCCCCGCGCGCAATATCTGCACTGGATGTGGCAGGTGAAGTTCGCGGCGGCGAAGAACGTCGCCCATGTATCGGACAAGATGCTCCATGCCTGCGGCGGCACGGGTTACAAGCCCGGCCTGCAGATCGAGCGCCTGCTGCGCGACGGCAAGGCCGGCTGGGTCATGGGTCCGACCAACGAAGTGCTGCGCCAGTTCGTCGGCAAGTCGGCGTTGCTGGGCTTCCAGTCGCTCGATTACTGGAACCAGGCCGTCAACGAGCGGGTGCTGAACAACGAGATCAAGAAGCTCGATGCCAAGGGCAAACGTGAGCTGGCCGACAGGTTGCTCAAGGAAGCCCAGGCTAAAGCCGCAGAATAGCGGCCTCGAGGCGGAAGCCGGGAACGGGAGAACAGCGGCGCCGCAGTGAGAACATCGCATGCGAACTAGGGGCGGGCCCGCAAGGTCCGCCCTTTTTATTGCGGATTTGCATCGGCTTCCGGCCCCTTTTCCCGAACGCCCGCACCAGTGTAACGTCGCCGGTCACGGAATCGTCCGCCCGCAAATCCGGTGACTCCATGAACACGCCCAGCGCCTTCCTCGACCGCTTGCCGAAGAGCGAGCTGCATATCCATATCGAGGGCAGCCTGGAGCCCGAACTGATGTTCGCGCTGGCGCAACGCAACAAGGTGCGCCTGCCTTACGCGTCCGTGGAGGAAATCCGCCGGGCCTATGATTTCGGCAATCTGCAGGACTTCCTCGATCTCTATTACCAGGGCATGTCGGTGCTGCAGACCGAGCAGGATTTCTATGATCTCGCCTGGGCGTATTTCTCGCGGGTGGCGGCGCAGAAGGTCAGCTATGTCGAGCTGTTCTTCGATCCCCAGGGGCACACCTCGCGCGGCGTCGCCTTCGCGACCGCGCTCGACGGCATCGACCGCGCCCGCGCCGATGCGGCCGCGAAGCTGGGCCTCAAATCGCGGATCATCATGTGCTTCCTGCGCCATCTCGACGAAGCTGATGCGGAGCGCACGCTCGACACAGCGCTCGACTACAAAGGCCGCATCGCCGGCGTCGGGCTGGACTTCATCAGAGGTCGGCTTCCCGCCCAGCAAGTTCAAGAATGTGTTCCGCCGCGCCCGCGAGGAAGGCTTCCGCCTTGTCGCCCATGCCGGCGAGGAAGGTCCGCCGCAATATGTCTGGGAAGCGCTGGATATCCTGGGCGTCGACCGCATCGACCATGGCAACCGCGCGATGGAGGATGAGGCCCTGGTGCAGCGCCTGGCGCGCGACCGCATGGCGCTGACGGTCTGCCCGCTCTCGAACCTCCGCCTCCAGGGCGTGCGCGACCTGGGGGAGCATCCGCTCAAGCGCATGCTGGACAAGGGCTTGTTCGTCACCGTGAATTCCGACGACCCCGCTTATTTCGGCGGCTATGTCGGCGAGAATTACAGCGCGATCCAGAAGGCACTCGAACTCGCCGACAGCGAAATGCGCACCATCGCCCGCAACGGCTTCGCCGCGTCGTTCATGGCCGATGAGGAGAAGAAGAAAGCACTGGCCGCGTTCGACCGGGCGGCGGTGTAGGCGCCGGGTCCGGCTACGCTTGCCGGCTTCGCGACGGCGCCAGCCATTGTCAAGATCTTCGGCGCCAGACGGTCCTTGTTCATCCTCCGCTCCATAGAAGTTGAAACATCGCGTGAGGATAAAGGTCAGCATGATGTATACGACGGCCGCGGCCAGAAGCGGCTCGTAGTTCCGCAACGTATCCGCGCGGATCTTCTGCACCATGCCCAGCACTTCGGCGACCGCGACAGTGGACGCCAGAGCGGTCGCCTTGAGCAGCAGGATCGTCTCGCCGCTGAAAGTCGGCAGGCTGATGCGAATTGCGCGCGGCAGGATCACGCGTCGCAACGCCAGCCAGCGGGACATGCCGAATGCCTTGCAAGCCTCGATCTCGCCATGAGGCACGGCCTGAATGGCGCCGCGCAGGATCTCGCCGGAATATCCGGCGACATTCAGGCTGAGAGCCAGGGCAGACGTAGAAGAAACCGTCGCGCAAATACGGCCAGAGAAAGCTGTCCCGAATTCCTGGAATGTCCGGAAACAGGCTACCGACGCCGTAATAAATCAAATACATCTGCACGAGAAGCGGCGTTCCGCGCATGATCAGAATATAGAGATAGCTCGGGATCCAAAGCAGCGGGTTGTGGGACACGCGCGCCAGAGCAATCGGCAGCGCCAGCACATTGCCGACGATCGCCGAGACAACCAGCAGCTTGATCGTCATCCATATTCCGGCAACCACCAGGGGAAACAGGCTTAGGAAGAAGTCGAGCGGGCCCGTCATGCCAAATCCCTCAGGCTCGCCGCAGGCCGCGTTTGGAGCGCTGCTCGAGCTAGTTGCTGCCAATCATCGATATGATCAGTGAGGACGAGGAAGCACAGCGCCGTAACCGAATAGAAGAACAGGTAGTTCCGCGTCGACGCGGCCGCCTGCTTGCCGGCGAACAGCAGCTCGTAGTAGCCGACGACACTGATCAGCGAGCTGTCCTTGATGACCACCAGCCACAGATTGTTCAGGCCCGGCAGCGCATAGCGCATCAGCTGCGGGAACAGGATGCGGCGGAACCGCAGCGTTGCCGGCATGCCATAGGCACGGGCCGCCTCCATCTGGCCTTTCGGCACGGCAAGGATGGCGCCGCGGAAACACCTCCGTCATGTAGGCGCCGGCAATGAACCCCAAGCGCGGCGACGGCGGCGCCGAACGCGCTGACATCAAAACCCTCACCCATGCCGATCAGAAACAAGCAGCCGCTTCAGTGCCGATGTCCCCGTATAGAAGATCAGGATGATCAGCAGCAGTTCCGGCACCGCGCGCACGATGGTCGTATAGATATCGGCAATCCACCGCAGGAGCTGGCTATGGGAGAGCTTGGCGCCTGCACCGAGCAAGCCCAGCACCATGCCGACGAGATACGAGCATACCGATATCTGGATTGTCAGCCAGGCGCCCCACGCACAATTCGTCGCCCCAGCCCAAATCGCCGAAGCTCAACAGATCGAGATAGGATGTTTCATCGGCCATTGCCGGTGCAACTCGAGGGCTGCTGGAAAGAGCCGCCCACTCATCCGTGGACGGCTCTCCCGCAGCCCTGAAGCGCGTTACGACGTCTTGCCTGAGATATCGAAGTCGAAGTACTTCTTCGCGATCTCGTTGTACTTGCCGTTTTCCTGCAAGGCCTTGATGGCAGCATTCAGCTTGCCTTCGAGATCGTTGTCTTCCTTGCGCATGCCGCCGCCGACGCCGAAGCCGAAGATCGGGTCGTCGGGCGCCGTCGCCAAAACCCCATAGGTCTTGCCTTGATCGGATTTGATGAAAGCATCCAACGCGATCGCATCCGCGAGCAGGACGTCGACGCGCCCGGCAACAAGGTCCGCGTTGGCATTGTCCTGCGTGTCATAGATCTTCACTTGCGCCACGTCGCCGTAGGCCTTCTGCGCGTAGTCGGCGTGCGTCGTTGAGGTCTGAACGCCGATAATCTTGCCGGTCAGCCCTTCCTTGGTGATTTGCGGGCCGCCAGTCTTGGCGCCGACGAAGACCGCCGGCGTGTCGTAATACATGTCGGTGAAGTCGATTACCTCCTTGCGTTTGTCTGTAATCGACATCGACGACCAGATCACGTCGATCTTCTTTTCCTGCAAGGATGGGATGATACCGTCCCAAGCCACTTCCACCAGTTCGCATTTCGCCTGCATCTGTTCGCAGACGGCATTCATCAGGTCGATCTCGAAACCCTCCCAAACGCCCGAAGCGTTCTTGCTGGAGAATGGTGGGTAGGGCTCGGCCGCGACGCCGAACTTGATGACAGCCGCCGTCGGTGCGACGGCTTCCTCTGGCTTCTTGAAGAAAAAGAAATAGCCGCCGACGATGATAATGGCGACTGCGATGACGCCGATCAGCGTCTTCATTTGGCTGCTCATATCCAGCAATCCTCCCTCGCGTTGTTCGGATGTAGCTCGCAGGCCCACTACAATGCCGGCCTGCAACTATCCAAAAAGGCTACGTCTCCCTGCGGGGCCGCTTCTTGTGGGCAGCCCCGTAAGGCCACAAGCTAGCACAGACGGCCGGGAAGAAAAGCGGGTAAAAATCAAGGCGGAAGCCCCATCCGGCGGCCCGGACGGGGTATGTCGGAAATGCCGCACGACCCTACTTCGATGGGGCGGCGCCGGTATTCCGGTCTGCCAGGGCAGTGAGCACACCGAGGCCGATATACACACTGCCCGACACCCAGCGCTGCGCCGCGAGAAACCGCGGTTGACCGCGCAGGAAATGGCCAAGAGAACCGGAAATCATTGCGTAGGTCCCATCGCTCAGGATCGCCAGAACGACAAACACCGCACCGAGCAGAAGAGCCTGTGCGGTGAAATGCGCCGGGTCAGCAAACTGCGGCAGGAACGCCAGGAAGAACAGCGCCGTCTTCGGATTCAGCACGTTCACGACGATGCCATCGACGAAGAGGCGCCGCAGGCTCTTCCGTTCGATTTTCGGATTAACCTCAGGCCGGCGCTTCTTCAGCAGCGTCATGACGCCGAGATAGATCAGGTAGGCCGCGCCGACATATTTGACCACGCTGAAGGCGAGTGCCGATCCCGCCATGAGGGCAGACAGCCCGACCACCGCCGCAATGACATGGACAAACGATCCCACTGCAACGCCCAACACGGACGAAAACGCCGCCAAGCGGCCTTGGGAGATACCACGCGCCACGATGAACAGCACGGCAGGTCCGGGGATGACGAGCATGACGATGCTGGCGCCGATGAAGAGAACGAGCTTATGCAGTTCCGGCAGATGCAATTCCATGGGGCGACTCCTCTGCCCCATCCATCAACAGCGGCGCGGCAGTGTCAAGACCGGGCTCTATGCCCGAACGCGCGTCTTGTCGGGATCATAATGCGGGAAGCGCACCACCGTCGCGGGAATGCGTTTCTGATGGCCGTCCAGCTTGCCGATTTCCACCTCGGTGCCGATGGCGCTATGGGCCACGTCGATGCGGCAGAGCGCGATGTTTTTCTTCAAGACCGGACTCCGGGTCGCACTGGTGATGATGCCCACCTGCGCCCGGCCGACATGGACGCAATCGCCATGCCCCACCGCGTCGTTGGCATGGACGTCCAGCCCCACCAGCACCTTTTGCGGATTTTGCTTGCGGCGGAGCAGCGCGTCGCGCCCGACGAAGTCTTCATTGCTCTTCAGCGCCACCGTGAAGCCGATTCCCGCCTCGAACGGATCGGTCTGATCGTTGAATTCATAGTTGAAGAAGATCAGGCCGGCCTCGATGCGCAGCATGTCCAGCGCCTCCAGCCCCAGCGGAGCCATGCCGTGCGCCTTGCCCGCCTCCCACACCGCGTCCCACACGGCCAGCGCATGTTTTGGGTGACAGAAGATTTCGTAACCCAGCTCACCGGTATAGCCGGTGCGTGACACCAGTACCGGCGTGCCATTGAAATCGCCGATGCGGCCGATCGTGAAATGGAACCAGGCCAGCTCCGGCAAACTCGTCTGCGCCGGCGGTGTCCAGACGATTTGCTTAAGGATGTCGCGACTCTTCGGGCCCTGCACGGCGATATTGTGCAAGTGATCGGTCGAGGATCGCACCCAGGCCTTCAGTCCGCGCTGCTCAGCCAGCTCCCGCAGCCACTTTCCACCATACTCATCGCCGCCGATCCAACGGAAATTGTCGCGGCCCAGCCGGAACACCGTGCCGTCGTCCAGCATGCCGCCATGCTCGTAACACATGGCCGTGTAGACCACTTGCCCCACGGCCAGCTTGCGGATATTGCGGGTGCAGGCGATCTGCAGCAGAGTTTCGGCATCCGGCCCCGTCACCTCGAACTTCCGCAGCGGCGACAGATCCAGCACAACCGCCCGCTCGCGGCAGGCGTGATATTCCTCCACCGCACCGTGGTTGTTGAATTTCGTCGGCAGCCAGTAGCCGCGGTATTCGGCGAAATTGCGCGTCAGGGATGACGTGCGGGGGTGGAACGCGGTTTCCTTGGTCAGCTTGGGTTCTGCGTCGGGAGCCATGCGGAATGCGATCGCCTTGCTGAAGTTGTGGTGCGCCGGATAGATGCGCAGATGAATATCCGTGGGCTGCCAGCCATTGGCCGGGCTGATGTCGTCGGGGCAGGCCGATGACGCGCAGACCAGGTCAGTCATCGCGCGCAGCAGCACATAGTCGCCCGGCCGCGACCAGGGCTCGTCGAAGATGAAGGCATTATGGGCGTCGATGCCCGTGTTGTAGAAGAAATTGATCGCCGGCCAGCCGCCGCGCGGCGCGACGCCGAAAGGCTGCAGCGCGCCATTCATGTTCTCGGTGCAGTTCACGTGGCCGGGATAGCCGACATCGTCATAGTAGCGCGGCGTGCAGGCAAGACCGAACGCATCGTGCCGTCCCACCGTGTCGCGCACCACCTCCACCAGCGGCTGCAGGTCGGTGTCGAAGAACTTCGAGAACAGCCCCGGCCCGGGATAGCCCATGCCGATCATGCTGCGGGTCGCCGTCGCATCGACACCGCGTTCGACGCCCTTGTCGAGCTGCCGCGCGTTGAAGGCGACGAAATCGCTGCACTCCCGTCCCGCGACATCGATGATCTGGATGTACTCTCCGGCCTTGACCAGATAGCCGCGCGCCGTCGCCTTGCTGATACGGATATCTTCCCGCGGATCGGCAAGTGGATCCGGCAGCGCGTGCTGCGCCAGCGTCGGAAGTTTTGCGCGCTTGATGTAGACGACCAGATCGGTCGGCGGATTCTGCGCATCCACCGCCATCGGCTCACCGGGTGCATGCAGCAGGAGCGTGCCATTCCGCGCGGCTGTGATGCTGGTCTGCTCGCCTGCGCGGCCGCCTTCGAACAGCAGCGCCGCCTTGTCGATGCGGCCCGGCAATCCCCGGCGCTTGAGCGCCGCGCCGATGGCCGCCGCCTCCTCGCCCTCGCCGCCCAGCAGCTTGTTGATCCCAGGCGATTGCTCGGCGGCGCGCAAATTCAGCGCCGCCAGATCTTCGCGGCCCTCGCCGGAAAAATACGCCGCCTCGCAGCGTTGCAGTCCCTCACGGTCGATGACGGTGATTTCGTCGCCTGCTTCGACCGACAGCGCCAACGCACCGCCGCCGGGCACGATATAGCGCTCGGTGCCGCGCGGCAGCAGCGGCAAGCCCGGCTGACGCGCCTGGCGCAGGGTTACAGGTGAAAGTGGAACATTCACGGTGAAAGCTCCGCTAACTCGATCATCGGACTATTGCTGAGCCGCCATGCCGCAGCAAGCCGTGGGCCGGATTGGTTTCGCGCGGAAGTAGGAGTGCAGCGCTCAGTCCTTGGGATATTTCAGGCTGAGGATTTCAAGGCCCAGATCGCCCGTCGGCCGCTTCCACGTCACGGTATCGCCGACAGACGCGCCATTCAGCGTCTTGGCCAGCGGCGACACCCAGCTGATGCGGCCCTGCTTGGGATCGGCTTCGTCCTCTCCCACGATGCGAAATTTGTGCTTTTCGTCATTGTCGTCGACGCATTCCACCTGCGCGCCAAAGCCCACCTTGTCCGCCGGCTGGCTGGCGGGATCGATCAACACCGCCCGCTCGATGCGCTCCTTGAAATAGCGCATGTCGCGCTCGACAAGCTTCAGGTGCTCCTTGTCCAGCATCTCGGGCTCACCGCCCTCGGTCAGGTGGCGCTTCTCCTCCAGCAATTTGGCATGCTGCTCCTGCAGCGCCCGCAAGCCCGAAGCAGTCACGTAGTTCGGGTGAGGACTCTGGGGCCGCTCGGGCAGTTCGTCGCCCGGCTGGTCGCCGTCGGACTCCTTGACAAAGGCGCGGCTCATGGCCTCCTCTCGTTACCGCTGCGTAACAGCAAGCATAGGGCGTTTTCCTGCCCGAGTGCCACAGCAATCATTCTCGGCCCCCATTCTCCCAAAACAGGCCCCCATGAACTCGCCCACGCCCGAATGCATCGTCGAGATCCCCACGCTTCTCGGCGAAAATCCCCTTTGGATTCCTTCGGAAAAACGCCTCTATTGGCTCGATCTGATGAAGCCCGCCGTCTATCGGTTCGATCCCGCGACCGGCAAGAATAGCGCCTTAAGAGCGGACCTGGGCAGCTATGTCAGCGGCATGGTGCAGCGGCAAAAGGGTGGCTGGATCGTCGTCCGTGAAGACGGAGTCTCCGCCCTGGACCTCGCCACCGGCCGGTTGCAACCGCTGGTCAATCCGGAACCGGATCAGCCTGATAACATGCTCAACGACGCCAAATGCGATCGCCAGGGGCGGCTCTGGACCGGGTCTCTCGACAAACGGGAAACCCATCCCAGCGGCAACCACTACGTCATCGACAAGAAGTTGCAGGTCACGAAGGTCGCCGACTCCCTGATCTGCTCCAACGGCCCGGCCTTCAGCCCCGATGGCCGCATCGCCTATCTGGCCGACAGCAACGGCCGCGCCATCTTCCGCCTGACCATCGACCCCGCGACCGGCAAGGTCGGGCCGAAGCAGCCCTTCGCCCGGACCACGGTCGAGACCGGCATGCCCGACGGCATGACAGTCGATGCCGAGGGCTATCTCTGGAGCGCTCGCTGGGATGGCGGCCGCGTGGTGCGCCATGCGCCCGACGGCAGCGTCGACCGGGAGATCATGCTGCCGGTGCCGCGAGTAACCTCGGTTGCTTTCGGCGGCGAGAATCTCGACACCCTCTACATCACCACGGCGACCACCGGCCTCACCGACGAGCAGCTCGCGAAGGCGCCACTGTCCGGCAGCCTGTTCGCCTGCAAGCCGGGCGTGCGCGGCCTGCCCGAGCCGGCCTTCGCGGGATAGGGCGGCCCATCATGCAGGGCTACGACGTCGTCATCGTCGGCGGCGGGGTGATGGGCAGTTCCGTCGCCTACTTCCTCAAGGGCTGGCTCAACTTTCCAGGTTCCGTGCTGGTGGTGGAGCGCGATCCCACCTATGCCGATGCGGCCACGCCCCGCGCCGCCGGCGGCATCCGTCAGCAATTCTCCACGCCCGAGAACATCCGCATGGGCCAGTTCGCTGCCGACTTCATCAAGAAGGCGGGCGAGTATCTGGCGGTGGACGACGATGCACCGCTGATTCCATTTGTCGAGAACGGCTACCTGTTCCTGGCCAGCGGTGCCGGCATGGATATTCTGCGGGGCAATCATGAGATCCAGAAATCGCTCGGCGCCAACAACGTATTGCTGTCGCCCGACGAAATTCGAGCGCGCTTTCCCTGGATCAACACCGACGATCTGGCCGGTGGCTGCTATGGTCTCAGCAATGAAGGCTGGACCGATCCGTATGGCTTGCTGCAGGCCTTCCGCCGCAAGGCCCGCGCGCTGGACGTGACCTATCTTGCGGACACGGCCACGGCGTTGAAGCGCGACGGCAATCGCATGACCGCCGTGACGACCAAGGACAATGGCGAAATTGCTTGCGGCGCCATCGTGAACTCCTCCGGCTATCGTGCGCGGGAGATCGCGGCGACCGCCGGCATCGATCTGCCGGTGCGCCCACGGAAGCGCCTGGTTTATGTCTTCGATTGCCGGGAACAGCTTGGCCGCGTGCCCCTGACCATCGAGCCCAATGGCGTCTGGTTCCGGCCGGAGGGCGCCAGTTATATATGCGGCGTCTCGCCGGAAGAGTCTGCCGATCCCGATTGCACCGATTTCGAGATCGACTACAGCTTCTATGAAGATCTGATCTGGCCGACTATCGCCACCCGGGTGCCGGCTTTCGAGGCAATCAAGCTGACACGCGCCTGGGCTGGGCATTACGATTACAACACGCTGGACCAGAACGCGATCCTCGGACCTCATCCGGAGATCGGCAATTTCTACTTCTGCAACGGTTTCAGCGGCCATGGCCTGCAGCAATCCCCCGCCGTCGGCCGCGCCACCGCCGAGCTGATCGTCCACGGGGCTTACAAGAGCATCGACCTGAAGCGTTTCGGATATGAGCGCATCCTGCGCAACGAACCGCTGCGGGAGATCAACGTCGTTTAGATTGGTGCGTTAGCGCCCTCCCAATCGGCGCTCTGCATCAGCGCACGCATGTGCGCGACATCCCCTCCCCCGCATCCGCGGGGGAGGGTTGCAGCACGCCGAAGGTGATGACGATCTCGGTCAGGAGGGGGCGCTCGCACCGTCTATCCAAATCAGTGCGTTCACACCCTACAGCGCCGGCACTGGCATATCCTCGGGATAGGTCACCGCATACCCGAAGGTGATCGCCTTGTGCTCGTCCGGCTTGAACTCGCCGGCCCAGGCCAGCACGCCCTGGCGATCTTCCCAGTTCTTCTTGGTTGGCTCCGTGGTGCTACGCAGAAGCTCCACCTCGATCCGCTCGTCCTGCGGCACCGGTAGCTGGTCGAGGACGGTGATCTCGATCGGCTGGCTGTGATAGTTGTCGATCTCGATGCGGTATTTGCGCTCGATGCGGCGGTTGCTGGTGAAGACGCCTTCGGTCGACTGTCCGCCATCCTCGAGCCAGTAGTCGACGCTCACCTTGTCGTCGACGCCGAAGCCCATCGCCCGCTCCTCCTGCGGCCGCAGCAGCGCCATGCTGCTGGTGCCGATGAAGGCGCCATCGCGGAACAGCGACACGCTGCCCGGCAGCAGCGGATCCTTGCCGTCATACTTGAAGGTGGCGAACAGATGCGCGATCGGCGTGATCTTCGGCACTGTGCGCACCGCCAGCTTGCTGTGCATGCTGTGGTCCGCGATGACAAACTTATGCGCGGAATCGTCCGACGGCACGTTCGCCGTTCCGGGAATGCTGTATTGCGCGGCAAATTCGGTCGCCACCAGATTGGCGCGCAGCAGTTCCGCATCCCGGCGGCCATCTACCTCGCCGCCGGTGACCGGGCTGGCGGGCGCATATTGTTCCTGCACCGCGGCCAGATCGTCCAGGCTGTTCTGCCCGGTCTTCGCCAGCTTGTCCTTGAACTCCTCGGCTGTCAGCAGGAACCAGGTCTGCAGATCCGGCAACGCGGCACCCGCAGAGGGCCGCGCCGTGGACAGCGTCAGCTTGATGTTAGACCAGTCCTCGCCCGTGCGCTGCTGCACCTGCGCGAGTTGGACCAGATCGATCTTGCCGGACTCGGTATTGAGGCGCGCGTCATAGACCGGCCACCACCAGGCATCACCGAGCTGGTAGCTGAACTCCAGCTTCACCGTCGTGCCCTGCTGTGCGTCGATATTTACCCGCGCCACCATGGTCGCTGTCTGGCCGGTCTGCACCTGCGCAAGCTCGGCCGACTTCTTCGCCACTTCGGCGTCGATGCCGCGCATCTCGATCTCTGCCAGGCGCATGCCGTCCCGCGCCTCTGCAGTGCCCAGGCTCAGGGCCTTCCAGGCCTCCTGCCACTTGGCCGGGTCCATGCTGCCTCTGACGATCTCCTCATTCGCCGCCGCCGGCATCTCGCGGCCGATGGAGGCGATGAAATCCACCTGCACCTGCAGCGCCTGAATCTTGTCGCTCAAGGCCCGGCGCCGGTCGTTCAATGCCTCGATGTCGGCCAGCAGGCGCCGCTCGGTCTCATGCACCGCCGCCTCCTGGTATAGCGGCTTGGTCTCCACCGAACCGATGGCGATCCGGTCGCCGGCCTTGCCGCTCACGCGCACGGAATCCGGCAGCAGCGACGCCGGCAGCCCTTCCAGCACCAGCGTGGTGGCGCCCGCCGGTACCGTCGCCTCGATCACCCGCGTCACTTCGGCGCGGTCGGGGAACACCGTCACCGCGCCCACGGGTGCTCGGACGCTGAGATCGGCGGCGCGGATTTCGCCGCCTGGCAGGAATAGCAGGCCCAGACAAACGGTACCGAACGCCAGCGCATGATTGCGGCAATGCATGGATTGACCCTCCCGGTTAGGTTGCGTTCGAACCACACTGAGACCGGATTGTGGCGGCGATCGGCCGGAATCCGGCGCAAACTCGGGGCATTCGCTGCCGCGCCGACCGTTAACCATAAGGCGTTGCGCAGCGGCGACGGCGCGGACTATAGAAAACGCCGGGAAGAATTTCGGGGGCAGCCCATGGGCAAGAGCGCGCTGGTATCCATCATTTGCGAGGACCGCACCGGGCTGGTTGCGGCGATTACGAGCCGCATGTTCGATTTGGGCATCAATCTCGGCGATACGACCTTCGCGGTGCTGGGCACCGGCGCGGAATTCACCACGCTCTGCGAGATCCCCGACGATGTTTCCCTCGGCGAGGTGGAAAGCGAGCTCTTGGAACTGCCGGAGCTGGAGAACGCCAAGCTGACGGTGTCGCCCTTCTCGTTCCAGGCAACCCATGCGCCCTCTGGCAAGATCACCCACCGCATCGAGATCATCGGCGACGACAGCCCGGGCTTGATCGCCCGGCTCAGCGAAGTATTCGGCGACTACGGGGCCAACATCGTGCGGCTCAATTCCGAGCGCATCCCCGGCGCCAGCGGCGCCCGCTACGCCACGCGCATCGCCGTTTCAATTCCAAAGGACAAGGAACAAGCCTGCCTCGCCACTGTCGCCAACACGGCGGCGCAGATGAGCCTCACCTGCAAATGGGACGCGACGGCGAAGGGCTAGGCCGCAACCCTCAGGGTATCGCCGGACACTGCGGATTGGCATGGGCGGCGTCGACGTTCATGACCAGCATCTTCTTGCCGGCGCAGATCTTGTTGTATTCCGTCGCCAGTACCGTCTTGCGCCGCAGCAGCGGGAATTCTGCCTGATCGAGTTGCTGCTTCAGCATGGTGTGCCGCTCGGAGATGCGTGCCACGCTGTCCACCTCCGCCTGATCGTTCGTGTCCAAGTTGGCATGGGCCGTGCGCAGCAATTCGTCCACGCGGTTGAATTCATCCCGCAAGGCACCGATTTCCGGACCGTTGAGTTCGGCGTCCGTCTGCACCAGTGCATTATCCCAGCAGACGCAGGACATCGTGTCCTGGGCGTTGAGATAGCCACCCGTGCTGTCCTGGGACTTTGCCGGCAGCGGCGCCGCGGCAAACGCCGCCAGACTCACCGCCGCCAAGGTCAGGCGCAGCGCGCGCCGGTCATTGCTGTGGCTGAGGTTCATCGCAGCTCTCCTGATTCGGTTCCGCTTCCGTCCCGTGTCCGGCAGAGGTAGTGGCGGATTATGGCAAACCCGTGACCTCGCCCGGACCTCTCCGGGGCAGGCCGGCCGCACCGCGCTGTTTGTCGAGCTTGCGGCGGCATGCTATTGCACCGGCCTGATAATTTCGCCCTCATCCGCTTCAACCAGCATCTGAATACCGGCCGCTAACCATGAAAATCGTCATCCTCGGCGCCGGCGTCATCGGCGTGGCCACCGCCTGGTATCTAGCCGAGTCCGGCCATGAGGTCACGGTCGTGGACCGCCGCGATTCGGTGGCGCGGGAAACCAGCTTCGCCAATGCCGGCCTGATCTCGCCCGGCCATGCCTATGCCTGGGCCTCGCCCCGGGCGCCCTGGATCCTGCTGAAGTCCCTCTACCGCAGCGACACCGCGCTGCGCTTTCACCTGCGCGCGGATCCCGCGCATGTGGAGCTGGAGCCTGCGCTTCCTCGCCAACTGCACGGCAGAGCGCAACCGGCACAACACCGATCGTCAAGCTGAAGCTCTGCCTCTACAGCCTGGGCCTGCTCGACGCGCTGCGCCGCGATACCGGCCTCGCCTATCATGAGGAGACGAACAAGGGCTGCCTGTTTTTGTTCCGCGACGCGGTCACACTACCAGACCGGCGTCGCCAACATGGCCGTGCTCAACGATCACGGCGCGGGCGTGCGCGCCATCAGCATGGATGCCTGCATCCAGATGGAGCCGGCACTCGCCCACATGAAGGATAAGCTGGCCGGCGCCCTGCATTCCCCGAAGGATCAGAGCGGCGACGCCCTGGTTTTCACTGAGCGTCTGGCGGAGATGTGCCGGGCGCGCGGCGTCACCTTCGAGCTCGACCGCACCGATCCGCAGCATCGAGTCCCACGGCGATCAAATCATCGGCCTGGTCACCGACAAGGGTGCGGTCAGCGGCGACCGCTATGTGCTGGCGCTCGGCAGCTACAGCCCCCTGCTCGCCCGCAAGATCGGCGTGAAGCTGCCGATCTATCCGGTGAAGGGCTACTCCCTCACCATCCCCATCGACGGCCACAAGGGCGCGCCGGTCATGGGCGGCGTCGATGAGGGCAACCTCGTCGCCTATTCGCGCCTCGGCGACCGTCTGCGCCTGACCGCCACCGCCGATTTCGCCGGCTACGACACCGACTACGAGGCCAAGGATTTTTCGGTCATGCAGCATGTGGCCCGCGAGCTGTTCCCCGACGGCGGCGCCTTCGAGCGCCCGGACTACTGGGCCTGCCTCCGCCCCATGACTCCCGACGGCCCGCCGATCATGAGCCCGTCCCGCTACCGCAACCTCTGGATCAACAGCGGCCACGGCCATATGGGCTGGACCATGGCCTGCGGCGCCGGGCGCATCGTGGCGGATATGGTCACGGACAAGGCGCCGGATATCGATGTGAGCGGGTTTAGCTTGGAGCGGTATTAGGGACGCGCGCCTCCGAGACACGCACCAAAACTTGTCATCCCGGATAACCTCGCGGACGCTCGGTTTTCGGGATGACAACGTGTGTTGTAGCTTTTGCTACTTCTTCCCCGCCACTTCCTTCCCCGCCGCCGGCTTCAGCCGGATATGCACCGCCCGCCCTGACGACCTGTCGATCTCGAACGCCCCCGACTTCTTCACCAGGTCGGCCAGCTTCGCCACGCCATAGGTGCGGGGATCGAAATCCGGCGCCAGCTTCAGCAGCTGCGCGCCGACGCCGCCCAGATGCACCCAGCCGTCATCGTCTTCCATCTGGTCGAGGGCCTTACGCAGCAGCGGCACCGCCGCACTGGGCGACTGCTTGGAAACCTTTGCCCCCGGCGCCGCATCGCGCCCTGCCGCCGCCGCGTCCGGCAGCAGGTTCTCGGTATAGATGAACCGGTGGCAGGCCTGGCGGAAGCTCTCGGGCGTCTTCTGCTCGCCGAAGCCATAGACATCGATGCCCTGCTCCCGGATGCGCGAGGCCAGCCGCGTGAAGTCGCTGTCCGACGACACCAGGCAGAAGCCGTCCATGCGCCCGCTATAGACAAGGTCCATGGCGTCGATCACCAGCGCGATGTCGGACGCATTCTTGCCGATAGTATTGGCGAAATTCTGGTGCGGGAGGATGGCGTACCGGGCGAGAACCTCGGCCCAGGATTTCAGCCGCGTGCTCGAGAAATCCCCATAGATCCGCCGCACGCTCGCCTCGCCGATCTTCGCCACCTCATCGAACAGCCCGGCCACAATGCGCGGCGAGGTGTTGTCGGCATCGATGAGCACGGCAAGGCGGGCGGAACGGGTTTCGGCGGGCATGAGACAACTCCGGAGGTGTCTGGATTTGAGGGCCAGACATTCAGCCGCGCGACACGGTAGCACTACCTATCGATAAGGCCCATCATGCGTTCGCCATAGCGAGGGCCGGCGGTCTGGCCCGGCGGCGCGGCGTCGGAGATGCGGCTGATATCCTGCTTCGACAGCGTGATCGCTGCCGCCTTGGCGTTCTCTTCCAGATAGCTGCGCCGTTTCGTGCCGGGGATGGGCACGATGTTTGGTCCCTGCGCGAGCAGCCAGGCGAGTGCGATCTGACCTGCGGTCGCCCCCTTCTCCTCGGCGACCGCCCGCACCCGATCGACGAGCCGCATGTTGGCGTCATAGTTCGCGCCCGCCAAGCGCGGATCCTGATGCCGGTAGTCGTTGTCGGCATATTCTTCGGCCCGCTTCGCCGTGCCCGTCAGGAAACCGCGGCCCAGTGGGCAATAGGGGACCAGCCCGATCCCCAGCTCGCGCAGCACCGGCAGGATGTCGCCCTCCAGATTGCGTTCCCAGATCGAATACTCGCTCTGGATCGCCGAGATGGGATGCGTCTTGTGCGCGCGGCGAATATTGTTCACGCCGGCCTCGCAGAGGCCGAGATAGCGCACCTTGCCGGCCTTCACGAGATCCGCCATGGCGCCGACCGTGTCTTCGATGGGCACGGCCGGATCGACCCGGTGCTGATAGAAGAGATCGATGTGATCGACGCCCAGGCGCTGCAGTGAGGCATCCGCCACTGCTTTCACATTCTCCGGCCGGCTGTCGACGCCGACCAGGTACGGATTCGCCTTCGGATCGATCTTCCAACCGAACTTGCTGGCGATGACGACCTTGTCGCGCTTGCCCTTGATGGCCTGGCCGATGAGTTTCTCGTTTTCGTACGGGCCATAGGCCTCGGCGGTGTCGAGCAAGGTCACGCCGAGTTCGATCGCCCGGTGCAAGGTCGCGATCGCTTCACCCTTGTCGGCCGCGCCATAGGTCGACGTCATCCCCATGCAACCCAGGCCGAGCGCGGAAACCGTTAGGCCCTCAGTACCAAGCTTGCGTGTCTGCATGTTAGTCTCCTCGAATATGCCACCACACGCAGATCGCTTCAGTGCCAGGGAAGCAGTGGGTGGCCGAACGTCACACCTAACGCCAAAACAGATTGATAAACCAAGCGACATAGGATCATCGTCGTCAAACTGACGTTCTCACATCAAGGTCTCGGAAATCGTGGCTTCCGCACCAAGCTCCGGTGAAAACCAATCGGTAGGGCGGATAGCGAACCAGTGGAGAGTTACACATGCTTGTACAACTTACTGCGGGTGTCGGTCTCTTCGTGGCGACTGTTGCATTCCAGGCGCTGTTCATGTCTACGGGGTTGAGCACTTTGCGGTGGGTCGAGAAGCGCCGACCTATGATCATGGCTCGCAGACCTACCGTCACGACTGTGATCTGGGTCCTGTTCCTCATGATTCCAATCATAATCGATGTTATCCTATGGGCGACTTTCTACTATTCCCTGGGAGTGCTGCAGAGTTATGAGGAATCACTCTATTTCTCGACTGTCACGTTCACGACGGTCGGATATGGCGACATCGTTCTTGGCAGCGAATGGCGCCAGTTGGCGACGTTCGAAGCGATGAATGGGTGGATCATCTTCGGCTGGACGACAGCACTGATCATCACCGTGGTCGAGCGGCTGTACTTCCGTCCGGATGCACGATCAATTGACGCAGAAACGCTGCATGTCGCAACGTAGGGTGCAAGTGATTGAGCGTCGGTGGGTCGGTGGGAACTCATGAACTCCGCCTCGGCTCATCCGATCCCCCTCCTCCCCCTCCTTGATCCACGCATCCAGCAGCGTATAGCCCACCGCCAGCACCGTCGGGCCGATGAAGATGCCGATCAGCCCGAACGCGATCAGGCCGCCGATGACGCCGGCGAGGATCAGCAGTATCGGCAGGTCGGCGCCTCTGCGGATCAGGACCGGGCGGATGAAGTTGTCGATGCCGATGGCCACGACGCTGATGACCAGCAGCACCGTCGCCCAGCTCGTGTCGCCGCTGTAGTACATCCAGATGATGGCGGGGATCAGCACCAGCGCCGGGCCTACCTGGGCGATGCAGAGCATGAATATCACGGCGCTGAGCAACCCCGCATAGGGCACACCGGCGATGTAGACTGCAGCGGCGCCGATCGCCGTCTGGATGAAGGCGGTGACGACAACGCCGAGCGCGACGCCTTTAATGGCCGCGGCGGCCAGACGCACCGCCTCCTCGCCGCGGTCGCCGGCGAGGCGGCGGCCGAAACGGATCACCGCGGCGGCCGCGTGCTCGCCGCTCGCGAACATGATCGCGGAGACTGCCACCGTCAGCAGGAACTGGACAATGACCATGCCGAAACCGCCGACCGCGCCGACAAACCAGTCGGTGATCATGCTGGTATAGGGCCTGACCTTCTGCAGGATCGCCGGCACGCCCGCATCCGTGGCGCTCTGCCAGGCCTGGGAGGCCCTGTTGCCGACCAGCGGCACATCCGCCAGCCAGGCCGGCGGCGGCGGCATTTGCATCGTCGTGACAAACTCCGCGAAGCCCACGATCTCAGAGGAATGATCGACGATCGTGCCGATGGCGAACCAGAAGGGAATGACGAACAGGACCAGCAGCACCAGCGTCATGAATGTCACGGCCAGGCCGCGGCTGTTCCAGAGCCGCTGCTGCACCTGCCGCATGATCGGCCAGGTGGCGATGACCAGCGTCATCGCCCAGACCACCGCCGGCAGGAACGGGCTGAGGATCCAGAGCGACGTGGCAATGAGCAATCCGAGAAACAGGATCGCCAGCGTAATGCGCGTCAGATCGCTGCGATGTTCGGCCATGACCGGTCCCCTCTGCTGCCCTGCCCGGCCCCCGGGGGCATGTCGGGTCATACTAGGCGGAGGGCGCAAACAAGGAAACCGCCGATGAACGCCGAGAGACGCCGACGGATAGACGGGCGACCGCAAGTCGCCCCTATGGATCGACGGTGTTCCCGATCACACCCGAAACAACCGCCCGAAACCCGGCACCGGCTCGCCATACCCCGCCAGCCGCAGGCAGTGCCAGGCCAGCGCGTGGTTGCTGGAGGTCACCGGCTTGCCCAGCTCTTGCTCCAGCCCCTCCACGATATCGGCCACCCGCAAGCTGGTACAGGAGACGAACACGCCGTCCACCGAAGGCTCCCGGGCCAGGTCGCGCACCGCGTCCTTGATCGAGTCCTGGGAGATGCGCGCCACCTCGTTGTCGTTCTCGTGGTTGAAGGAGCCCATGACCGGCACGGCGATGCCCCGCGCCTCGACGAAGCGGCGGAGCATCTGGTTGACCTCCTCCACATAGGGCGTCAGCAGGGCGATGCGCTTGGCACCCAGCTTCTTCGAGCCCATCGATAGCCGCGGTGATCGGCGTGGTGCAGGCCACGCCCGGCCGCGCCTCGCGGATGCGCTCGAACACTTTCTCCTCGCCGATCACCACCGTGCCCGAGGTGCAGCCATAGGCGATGACATCGAACTTCATGCCCGGCAGGATGATGCCGGCAGCGGCGGCCATGCCCTTTTCCATCTCCGCCAGGGTCTCCGCATTGATCTCCGCGGCGTTCTGGATGCGGCTCTCATAGAGCGCGACACCCTGCACTTTGCCGAACACCTGGCGGAACTCATGCTCGATGGTGTGGTCGGTGGCCAGCACGATCAGCCCCACCCGCCCCCGCGCGGCGATGCCCTGGTCGAGCTGGAACTTCATGTGAGTCTTGCTGACGACGCCGTCGGGCGAGCGGCTCTCGGCGGGAATGGGGCGCAGGGCGGTCTGGTTCATGGGCGGGCCTTCCTTCGGATCTGCGATCGCCGCCAATTATAGCCTACGCCATCAGTGCGCCACCAGCCCCTGATAAAAGCAGTACAAATCGCGAGGCCGTTTCGATGCCTGCCGTAGCGCAGTCGCATTTGGCAATTCCCAACTAAGGATTTGCAAATCTAGGATAATATTCACTAGTCGAACCTGATCACATGTTGATGCAGATCGATCTGTGGCATTCGATCGTGTCTATACCGCAATTTTATTAGCGTTGTGCGCATCGCCTAATGCTGTATGTCATGAGCGGGTCACGGTTCAAACAGGAGGAAGAGGAGAACAGGCATGTCATCTCGCAAATCCTGCCGCTTTGCCGTAATCACAGCCGCGCTGGGGATGTTGGGAGCCGGTTTCGCCTATGCCCAGTCCGCGGATGATCCCATGAGGGATTGTGAAGGTCTCTACGACGCGTTCAGCAACTATTCCACCACGCTCGACGACCCCGATAAGGATGAAGCAAAAGCCATGGCGGAAGAAGGGCTCAACCGATGCAAGAACGACAAGCACGAAGATGGAATCTGGCAGCTCAGCAAGGCTATCGGCATCATGCATGACGGCAAGCCGTCAAGGAAGTAGCAATAGCCGCACTTTCGCCGTCACCTTGAAAACGACAGGATGTAGTAGAGCAACAGCGGCAGGGTGACGAAGGAGATCAGGGTCGAGAGCACCACGGCGCCCGCCACCTCCTCCGGCTCCCGGCGGTAGAGCTGGGCGAACAGGTAGTTGAACACCGCCACAGGCATGGCGCATTGGATCGCCAGCACGCCCTGCCCCATGGGGCCGAGGTTGAAGATCCAGCCGGCGGCCAGGCCAATCAGCGCGCCCGGCACCAGCCGCACCAGCGACAGCGTCAGGCTGCGGCCCAGGCTCATCGATCCGCAGTTTGCTGAGCGAGACGCCCAGCGTGATCAGCATCAGCGGGATCACCAGCCCGCCCAGCAGGCCCGTGGTGTTGGCCACCCACTCCGGCACCGGGATATGCAGCACCAGCACCAGGATCGCCACCGCCACCGCATAGAGCAGCGGCATCCGCAACAGCCGCTGCCAGTTGGCATGGCCGGCAGCTATGCCGACGCCGACGGTGAACTGCAGCGATGCGGAGATGGCGAAAACCACGATCGCCAGCGCCAGCCCCTGCTCGCCGAAGGCGAACAGCGACAGCGGCAGGCCCATATTCCCTGTATTGGGGAACATCACCGCCGGCAGATAGGAATGGAACGGCAGGCCCATGGCCCGCAGGACCGCCATGCCGACCGCCGCGAAGGCGGCGAAACAGGCGAAAGTGGCGATCACCATTTCGCCCAGCGCGCCAAGGTCCGTCTCCAGCGCCGTCAGCGTGGAGAACACCAGGCAGGGCGTGCCGATGGTGGTGACGATGGCGGTGAGGAACTCGGACTCGAACGGCCGCTCCAGCCGGCCCCAGAGGAAACCGATGCCCGAACAGACGAGGATCGGCGCGACGATGGCCGCGAGTTCGGCGAACACGGGCGAGAAACCCCTGGTGGTGGAAAGCGAGGCGCGCTTCCTAGCAGTCACCAGGGGGCGATGACAACGCTCGTTAAGGCGACGTGGACTTCAATTTGAGCGTCGTGCCGGGCTGCGGCTGCTTGTCCGGCGCCTTGAAGCCGCCGATGCCGGCCTTGCCGTCGCCATTGCAGTCGATCTGCACATTGACGCGGATCCAATAGCCGTTTTTCTCGTCGCTCTCGCTGACCTGCTTGTTGGCATCGAACACGACTTTGATCATGTTCTGCCCTTCATGGAGCTGGATGCCGAACTGGTGCCAGTCGATGTAGTCCTTGGCCGCCAACCCCGCCGGCACATTGTGAGTGTGGACCAGCGCATTGTCGCGATAGACCTTGGTCACGAATGGGCCGGCCGCGAACGCGCCCTTGTTGAAGGTGCGATAGGCCGCGGGCGAGAAGCTGCAGAGATTTTGCTGCGGGCCCTGCATGGTGGCATCGGCCAATGCGGGATTCTTGATCGTCTTGGTGCTTCCCCACTTCAACGGGCCGCTTTTCAGCACGAACCCGAGCGTGGTCGGAATGATGTCGGGCAATCCCGCCACGACCACGCCGGCCTGCACAACGCCGTGCGCCGTCGTCCTGCGGCGGCGCCTGCGTCAGGTTGCCGGGACCGTTGGGAACCGGCGTGCCGACAGCGGAGGCAAGCACGGTCTTCATGACGGCGGAGAGTTGTTCAGCTCGACATCCTCATCGACGTCATTGCCGGCATCGACGACCACCGACAGCGTGTAGTTTCCGGCGGACCAGTCGAGCTCGTCCCAAAACGCCAGCGCGTGATCGAAGCTTTCGCCCGGCGGCAGGCCCGGCAGATTGATCGTGACAGCATCCGGATAGGCCGGGTTTTCATAGGCGGCCATGCCGGCGGCCTCGGCGCAACCGCCGCCGCCGTTCTTGCTGCAGACGATGGTGATGTGAGCCGGACCGCTGGCCTCGTCGCCCTGGTTTACCGCGCCGATTTGCCCACCAACCGCCAGATTCTCGGTGGCCGGCACCAAATCTGAATCGGCCAGTGCCGCCGTCCCGGGCACCGAAAGGCACGTCGTTATCGCAGTGGCGGCGAGATAGCGAATTGACTTCGGTTGCATGGCCTGTCTCCCAAGGGATTAACCAGCTGCCGGCCGTTCTGCCGGCTGATCACACATGGGTCGGCCAAGGTCGCCGCGAGGTTCAAAAGGCCCCGCACTGCGCGCAAATGGATGTCGCGACTCAGCTTTTGGAGGATCTTTAGACGGGATCAGGTCTTCGACGGATCCGGCGGCTCGCCCAGGATGCATTCCGGCTCTGCCGCCGCGGCGGCCTCGCCGTCGCGGCTTCCGGCGATGCAGCCAGGCTTCAGCGTCTCCACCACCTCCTGCAGGCTGCGAAGCGGTTTGCGCAGATAAGGACTGATGTCCATTGCCGCCCTTGTTTATGATCGCCTTGGCCTCCCAACGTCGGACGGGAGGCTAGCATCCCATCTCATCACTGTCCCCTTGTGGAAAGCGGGGATTATGGCGATAACCCGAGCCGGCGGTTGAAGCTAATGTTCTGGAAAATCGATCTTTCTCCGAAGAGTAGTTAAAATCCGAAATTGATCATGACCAGCAACCTGACATGCGGCCAGGCCGCCATCGCATTGCTCGAACGCTACGGCGTCGACACGGTATTCGGCATTCCCGGCGTGCATACCCTGGAATTCTACCGCGGGCTCGCCGCCTCCAGCATCCGCCACATCGCCGTGCGCCATGAGCAGGGCGCCGGTTTCATGGCCGACGGCTACGCCCGCGCCTCTGGCCGTCCGGGGTTTGCGTCCTGATTACGGGACCCGGCGTCACCAACGCCGCCACGCCCATCGGCCAGGCCTTCACGGACTCCGCGCCGATGCTGGTGCTGTCCTCGGTGAATGCCACCGGCGACCTCGGCAAAGGCCGCGGCAAGCTCCATGAGATCACCAACCAGCAGGCGGTCATGGCGCCGCTGACCGCCTTCAGCCGCACCGTGCGCAACGCCAATGAGTTGATGCCGGCCTTCGCCGATGCCTTCCGGGTGTTCGAATCCCAGCGGCCGCGGCCGGTGCATATCGAGATCCCGCTTGGACGTCATGGCCTCCACCGGCCCGGCGCTCAAAGACCGCGGACCGAAATCCCAGCCGCCGGCGCCCGACGCCCAGGCGGTGAACGCCGCGGCGCGGCTGATCGACGGCGCCCAGCGGCTGGTGATCCTCAATGGCGGCGGCGCCAGCCATTGCGGCGACCTGCTGCAGGCCCTGCTGGAGAAGCGCCGTGGCGCGCTGATCCCCACCACCGCCGCCAAGGGCGTGGTGCCGGACAGCCATCCGCGCAGTGTCGGCTCCTCGCTGGTGCTGGAGGCCACCCAAGAGCTGGTGAAGAGCGCCGATGTGGTGGTGGCCGTGGGTACGGAGCTGGGCGAGACCAATTCCTGGGTCGAGCGCCTGCCATTTTCCGGCAAGCTGGTGCGCATCGATATTGACCCCGCCTGTATCGTCCGCGACTACCGGCCCGATGCGGCGATCCTGGCCGACGCCCGCGCGGCGCTCGAAGCGCTGGTGCCCCAGGTCGCCGCACTGACCCAGGGCGGCGTCGATGAGGCGGAAATCAAGGCGCTCCGCGCCCGCAACCTGCGACGCCCTGCCGGCGCTGAACAGAAAGCATCTGCAGCGTGCTGGACGCGCTGCGGGCGGCACTGCCGGTGGACGGCATCGTGGTCTCCGACATGACCCAGATCGCCTACACCGCCTCGCTACACCTTCCCCAGCGAGCGGCCGCGG
Source organism: uncultured Alphaproteobacteria bacterium (assembly GCA_963851215.1). Lineage (GTDB taxonomy): Bacteria > Pseudomonadota > Alphaproteobacteria > Dongiales > Dongiaceae > DATKFM01. The sequence goes on along the minus strand of CAWKOG010000008.1, from coordinate 139,394 downwards.
TCCTATTTCCATCCTTCGGGTTTCGGCACGCTGGGCTATGCCCTGCCCGCCGCCATCGGCGCCAAGATCGCGGCACCGGAGCGGGCCGTGGTGGCCATGGCCGGCGATACCGGCTTGCTGTTCACGGTCCAGGAGCTGGCGACAGCCGTGGAGTACAAGCTGCCCATTCCGATCCTGCTCTGGAACAACGACGCCCTGGGCCAGATCGCCGGCGACATGGTCGATCTCGGCATCCCCGAAATCGGCGTCAAGCTGCGCAATCCGGACTTCCTGGCGCTGGGCAAGTCGTTCGGCTGCCGCGCCGTGCGGCCGGCCAACCTCAAGGCCCTGACGCGGGAAATCGAGCAAGCCTTTGGCCGGGAAGGCCCAACCCTGATCGAGGTGCGCGAGGACGCCGAATACCTAGCCTAGGCACGAAGGTTAACGAACCGCGCGCAACCATGTTCGTAAACCATTACTATTTCTTGCATTTTTCTCCGGTATAAGCGACGATTTTTATCAATTCGAGCGGCGCGGGAGTAAGCGCCGCCGACGGCCGAAAGAAGCCGGACCTTATACGTGGTGGGAAACGCCGGGCCATGCTCTCGCCCGAACAACTTCGCGGACATGAAGATGTCCTGGACGATCCGCGCGCGCGGTTCAACCGGCTGTGCGAGGCGTTGATCCTGAGCGTCAGCCACAATTCGCGGCTGTCGCTGCGGATGGTGCAGGAAATCCATTCCCTCGCCCAGCATATCGGCGTGGACGGCGCCGCAAAGGACATGGCCATGAACGCATCAGCACCGCAGACATCTGGACCCGATGCGGTTCACCGCGCCCGCGCCGGACCATGAAGCTACCGAGCGCACCGCACCGGCTTTCCGCATCCGCCTGCCGGGCCAGGGACGCGGCGAGAATCCGTTCGCCTCTATCCTCGACGAACTGGCGGGCGTGCGCCAATCGGTGCAGATGGCCCATGCGGCGATGACGGCACAGCCGGCGGCAGTGACCCGGCCCGCGCCTCCGCCGGCGCCGCGGCCGCCCCCGCAGCCGAACCTTCGCCCTCGCCGGATTTCGTGAACCGCCTGAAAGCCGCGGTGGCACAGCAGAACAGCGTGCTCGAGGATCTGGTCGCCGGCTACAAGAACAACTGCGCCGAACTGCTGCGGCTCGAAGATGAGATGGTGCGCCGTGCCGACGGCCAGGCTCTGGCGGCCGAACTGGAGCAGTTGCGCCTGACCATCCATCGGCAGGAACAGCATCTGCTGGCCCTGGCCCTGGCGGTGAAGCGTCTTGCCGCAGTGCTGACGGGATAGCTGCCCCGCCTACTGCGAACTGCCTCGCTTTGTCGTTTTCGAGTTGATCTTGGAACTGTCGCCGATACCCGGATCGTTCGGCGGCCGCGTCGCATCGAGCTCGATGCCGCCGGCAGCAGGCGCTTTCACAATCTCGGTCGCGCCAACCGTCGCCGATCCGCCATCGACGGCAGAGGTCACGTCGACCTCACCCTCCTGAACCCAGACGACGGTCTCGCCATTGCGCGTCGACCCACACGGAGAAAGTCGTGCCGCGCGCAACGATACTGGCGGTTGGCGTCTGCACGCGGAATTTCTTGTTCTTCGCCTTGCCGGTGACGAAGCGGCAAACCCCCTTGGACAGCGACGCAAGAAACTGCAGGGATCCAGCCGAATCCTCGTAGACGAATTCGTCGACAACCATCTGCGTGGCCGATCCCAGGCGCAGGACGGTCTCGTCCATCAGTTCAACATGCAGCGCGCCATCGGCCACTGTCTCCAGCCGGTCCCGCACATAGACGGGGGCGGACATGAAGAGATCGCGCCGCGCGGCGCCATCGGGTGCGGTGCCATACGCCCAAACCTTCAGCGCCACGACATCGCCGGCGATAGCGGTCTGAGCCGCCGCAGGTTTGCCCCTCACCGCATAGAACAGAGCAGTCATGGCCGCCACGCCGCAGAAACTGCGGCGGCTCCAGAGCAATTGATGCATGACTTGATGGGTCAGATGTTGATTACAGATCAGCCTTTATTACCATCGCGGCTGCGCTCGCTGCGCTCGCCGGACTTGCCGCTTTCGTCGTTCTGGTAAATCTCGTCATCATCATCGTCATCGTCCTCTTCGCCGGCGGCTGGGGCGATTTCCTGCACGGCCGCAAGATCGGTCGGCCATTGCGGAATGAGGCCGGCCTCCCGCATATCGGGGCGGGCGACCGAGCGCGCGGAATTGCAATTCGGCGTGATCGTGATAGCCTGGCCCGCATTCACCAGCTGTGCCTCCGACGACTGGCAGGGCGTCAGAGCGATGGCGCCTTCGAGCACGTTGATCTCGGAAGTTCCGTCCGCCAGCACGAAGATCAGCAAATGGGTGCCGCGAATGACCATCGACGCGGTCGGCGTATTGAGGTTCACCGCTTCCTTGCTCTTGATGTTGCCGGTGATGAAGCGGAACGCGCCCTTGGTGAAGTTGATCGCGGCCTCGCCGTTTTGCGTAGTCGGATCATAGATGAAGCGGTCGAGCACCACAGTCGAACGGTTGCCGACATGGAGGCTGGTCTCGTCGAGGAACTGCAGGCTGGTGCTCGCGGTCTCGCTGGTGTCGACGCGCTCTTCGGCGAAGAGGGTCCGGGAATAGATCAGGTCTTCGGGTTGCCCGGCGATGCGCGTGCCGATCGCACCGGAGTAATCCTGCTGGATGACGACACCGATTTCAGGCTCGGCCATCGCAGCGCCGCTCCACAGCAGTGCAGCAGCAGCGGCCAGCCCAATGCTGGTACCTGGCAACCTACGCATTTCACTTCCTCCAGTTTCTTGTCTTGGTATTTGAGGCAATTATAGTTCGAATGCACCATGCAAAGCTATGGTATGCGGTCGAATCTCGATTGCCACGGCGCGTAAACCATCATGGGTGAACGGCCGGCGCAGTGACGGATTGCACAAGGCGCAGAGGGCAAAAAAAACCCCGCGGGACGCGGGGTTATGGAGTTTGCGTGTGGGTGGAAAAGTCCTCTTCACTTCAGCGGCGCAGGGGCCGTTCGGGTCAAAGGACTACAGGACAGCAGCCATCCGCAGAGACTGCGGACATCGACCGTGTCATGGTTACCATGACCCTCTCCAGCGCCAATTTGTTGTGTCATTTGTGTGAGATGGCCTTAACCATTGCCTAATAGTTTCAGATAGTTGTGGGCGGTTTTTCGCCGGCCGCGCGGGCAAAAAAAATGCCGCGCCCGAGGGCGCGGCTTAGGTCGATGATTGGAGGAAGTCAGTCCGAGCATCATGGCGGAGAAGTCTTAAGACCTCCTTAACGCCAGCAGAACCGAGACGGACATTTCGCGGCCCTCCATTCAGGGTCATTTAACTGCGGCCGCCGTAGGATGGTTGAAACGAGACCGGCAACCCGGCAATTGACGGAGGCGCATATTTCCACCCTACCGACGGTCATGGGTACGGTTGCCGCTGTGTTTGTCGCGGTGGGCCTCGGCTGGGTCCTGGCGACGCCGGACCAGCCCGAAGCGAATTTCGCCGTCGCAGCGCCGGCGGAGCCGACATGGCCGCTGGTGATCAAGACCACGCGCAGCTTCGGTCACCATGTCATGCGCGTTTCGCTCGAAGGACCGAACGGCAAGACCGTCATGAAGTCGCTGCTGGTCGATACCGGCGCCACGGAAATAATCCTGCCGCTCATCGATGACCAGAAGCCTGGGCTTCGAGCTGGATCGGCTCGATGAAACCTTGGTCCAGACCGCCAACGGAGTCATTTCCGCCTGGCGTGGCACGTTGAACAGCATCGAACTCGGTGGCCCGGACCGCAACGAAGTCCTGCGCCGCGTCAGCGTGCTGTTCGTGGACGATGCCTCCCTCGGCGGCACGGCGTTGCTGGGGATGAGCGTGCTCAGGAAATACAACGTCACATTCGTCGATAGCGAAAACCAGATCCTGCTGGACAAGCGCCGCTAGTCGCCGCGGCGCTTCGCGATCGCGGCCCATCCCGTTTGTGCAGATCGAGAGTGCCGCTGACAACGCGGCGGCGATCCAGCGCTTGCTATGCGCTGCGCAGATTGGTGACGTTGCTTGGCGGGGCCTCGCCCGGGCCGCTGCTGGCCGCCGACAGCGGTGCAGCGCTCTTGAGCGTACGCTCGACCGGGAAACGCACGATGGCCGTCGTGCCGGCGCCGACGCGGCTGTCCAGGTCGAAAGTCGCGCCATGCAGTTCGACAAACGAGCGCACCAGCGGCAATCCCAGCCCGGTGCCGTCATAGCGGCGGCGCAGGGAGCCGTCGGCCTGGCCGAACGGTTCCATGACCTTGGCCATGTCGGTTTCGGAGATGCCGATGCCGGTGTCGGTGATCATGAGGGCGATCGCGCCGGCAGCGTCCTGCTGCACGCGCACATTGACCTGCCCGCCCCGCGGCGTGAACTTGACGGCGTTCGCCAGCAGATTGATCAGCATCTGCTTGACCAGACGCTCGTCCGCCCATAGCGCCGGCATATCGGCCGCCGAGTTCGACGGCGATCTTGACCCCTGCGTCGGTGGCGCGCTCCTGGATCAGGCGCACGACGCCCTGCACCACGGCGACGATATTCATGGTGGATTCGAAGAGCTTCAGTTTGCCGGCTTCGACGCGGCTGAGGTCCAGGATGTCGTTGATGATGCCGAGCAGATGTTGGGCGCTCTCATGGATATCGCGGACATAGCCGTTATAGGACGGCACGCCGATCGGGCCGAGCACCTCGTTCTTCATCAACTCGGAGAAGCCGATGATGGCGTTGAGCGGCGTGCGCAGCTCATGGCTCATATTGGCCAGGAACTCGCTCTTGCTGCGGTTGGCGATCTCTGCGGCATCGCGGGCGCGGCGCAGTTCCTGCTCGCGCCGCTTCTCTTCGGTGATATCGATCATCGTGCCGACGACACCGCCGGCCATCGTGCGCCGCTCGCTGATGCGGTACCAATGGCCGTCGGTCATCTCCATCTCGAACGAACCCTGGGGATCCCGGTGGCGCGCCATGCGTTCCCTGATCCATTCCTGGATCCGGCCACTGGCTTCGGGCACCAGGCCCTGGGCCGCAACTCCGCGCACGATATCGTCGAACCTGCTGCCGATGGCGATCACATTGCCCACCGGGCCATGCAGCTCGCGGAATTTCTCGTTGAACAGAACGATGCGGTCTTGCGTATCGCAGAGCACGAACGCTTCGTTGATGCTCTCCAGCGCGTCGACCAGCCGCTGCTGGGCCTCGGCCGCCATGGTTTCCGCGGCGGCGCGGGCCGAGATATCGCGCACCAGCGCGATGTAGACGGATGTGCCGCTTTCCTGCATTTCGGTCACGGCCAGATCCATCGGGAAGGCGCTGCCGTCGCGCCGGCGTCCCATGATGCCCCGCGAGGTGCCGCTGCGCGCGACCGCGCCAAGCAGCGACGTCGCCGCTCCGGAACCCTCGCCGAAGCCGGCCGTCCCCGTCAGCATGGTGGCGAAGTTCTGGCCGAGCATTTCGTCGGCGCCGATGCCGAATATGCGCTGCGCCGCCGGATTGAACGAGCGGATCGAACCCATGCCATCGATGGTCAGCAGGCCATCGAAGGTGTTGTTCACGACCCGGCGCATGAAGGCATCCTGATGCTTCAGCGCCAGCCCTTGCGCCAGCAGCCGTACGCTCTGATCCTCGATGCGCCCGGTCAGTCCGATGATAAATGTAAAGCCGACCGCGACGATGAGCGGCGTGACGTACAAAATAACGGGAAGATAGGCCTGAACGAGCAACGCGATACCCAGTATCGCGAACGTCGCCGCAACCGTGACCGCAAGACCGAAACGCCAGTTCCAGGCGCGGAAACGGGCGCCGCCGATCAAGACGATGAAGGCGATGCCCAGGAGGACGACGGCGCCGGGCGAACTGGCGAGATCGCGCTGCTGCAGCAGCGATTCAGCGGCAATCGCCTGGATCAGCGGCCCCGGCATGTCCTGCCGGACGGGCACGGGTTTGCTGTCGCCAAGCTCGGACGCGGTGGCGCCGACGATCACTTTCTTGCCGGCGATCCGCGACCGGTCGAAATTGCCCCGCAGGATATCGGCGTAAGACAGCTGGGGAATGGACTGCGCGCGGATGCCGAAATCGATGTTGTAGCTGTCGGTCGCGCCACGAGACGTACCCGACAGCATGGTCGCCAAGGTCGGCACGAAATCATCCGGCCAGCTGTCGGCCACCTGCATCATTCGGATCGTGCCGTCGGGATCCGGCCGCACGTTGAGCGACGCCGTTCGCACTGACGTCAGAAACTCCGGTATGGGCCTGGTGTAGCTGATGGCGCTGCCGGACGAATGCCGGTCTTCCTGCTTGAACACCGGCAGGATGACCCGGTCGCCATATTTGTTCAGTGCCGCCGCGAAGCGCGCATCTTCGCTCGGGTTCTGGCGCGAGCTGAAATCGATATCGAGAGCGACTTCCCGGGCGCCTGCTTCGAACAACCGATCGAGCAAATCGGCATGGCGCGAGCGCGGCCAAGGCCACACGCCCTGCTCCGCCAGACTGACAGGATCGATCTTGATGACGACGATCTCGCCGGTGGCGTCACGCTGCAGCAGCCGATAGCGAAGATCGATGAGGTGGCGCTCGGCGAAATTGAGCAGGCCGCCCAAATACATCGCCGAGACCGCGGCAAAGACCAGCACGTTTTTGGTCAGAAGCTTCATCTGGTCCCGTCGTCGCGGCCCTTCCTCAAGAGCTTAATAAATCTCATCAATTCATTACCAAGGGCCTAATATTGGGCAGTGCGATCCCTGGCTTTTCTGTGACAAGAATGGGCGCCAGCGGCGCCCGCGCGATTTAGCCCTAAGAAAACGTTAACGGCTACCGTCCCAGGGACGGCAGCCCGTGCTTAGTCGCCCAATCGCGGCAGCAATCTGTCGATCTATCCGACACCGCTTTCTGAGGCCGGCAAGACCATCGTCGCCTCGGCGCTGTTGGTTCCACTGTGGCCGTGGCGGCCATGGCGCCCGTGATGGCTGCCTTCGCTTTGGCTGTCTCCAGTGCCTACGCTGCCAGAGCCAGCCGTGCCACCGCTCGAACCCGGCTTCGGGCAGGTATCGTCATCATCGTCGTCGTCGTCATCGTCGTCGTCGTCGTCGTCCGTCGCCATCTCCGTCCCCGTCGCCGTCGCCATCTCCGTCGCCGTCGCCATCCCCGTCGCCATCTCCATCCCCGTCGCCATCTCCGTCGCCATCGCCATCGCCGTCGCCATCGCCGTCGCCATCTCCGTCCCCGTCGCCATCGCCGTCTCCGTCGCCGTCGCCATCTCCGTCGCCGTCGCCATCTCCGTCGCCATCGCCGTCCCCATCGCCATCGCCGTCCCCGTCACCATCGCCATCTCCGTCGCCGTCTCCATCTCCGTCCCCATCTCCGTCGCCGTCCCCATCGCCGTCGCCATCTCCGTCCCCATCGCCATCCCATCGCCGTCCCCATCGCCGTCCCCGTCGCCGTCACCATCGCCATCGCCATCGCCGTCGCCATCGCCGTCGCCATCGCCGTCGCCGTCGCCATCGCCATCGCCATCGCCGTCGCCATCGCCGTCGCCATCGCCATCGCCACTTCCACCGCTGCCGGTGCCGTCGTCGTCGCCGCCGTCGTCGTCGTCGTCGTCGCCGTCCTCGCCGTTGTCCTCGCCGGTCTTGCTAGGTGACAGCGCCACCGGATCCTGGCCGCTTGCGGGGCTGGCGGGTGCGCCTGGGACGGGACCGCCGGGAGCAACCCCGCCGACTTCGAGCGAGCCGCCGCTGTCGGTCGCCACCGATGCCGATTGGCCGGCACCGAGCGTCGCGTTCTTGCCGCTCTCTCTTGCCGTGACCTTTACAAGGCCGCCAACGACGGTGACGGCGTCGCCGGCCGCGGTCACATCGACAAAGAACTCCGTGCCCTTGACCAGCACTGCAAGGTTCGGCGCATCGACCGAGAACTGGCGGCCGGGGAATTTCCCGACATTGTAGAAGATGATGCCAAGCTTCTGCTGCAGGCCCATCCACAGACCTTGCCGCTCCGGCGAGCGCAGAGTTACTTGCGCGTTCGGCTGCAGCCGGATGGTGTCGAGGCCATTGGTGAGCGTTGCCGTCCCGTCTTTCCAGGTCCGGACATCGCTGTCCTCGTAGAGAATTTCATCGGATGCGAGGGGACGCCAATCGTCGATGGTGCCGTTGGCTGCACGAACATAGACAACGCCATGCACTTCAATCGCATGCCACGGCCCGGCGTCTTGCGCCGCTGCCGGCGCCACCGTGCCGAGTATCGGCAGACACAATGCGAGGAATATAATCGCCGCCTGCATCCGGGAGGCGAACGCGCGCGTGCACGCTGCCCGAATGGCCTGCGAAAATCCCGTGATTACGTCGTCGATGACTGTCGCTGCTTTCATGAAGCCCGAGGCCTCATTGAACCATTTCCCAAACATACCCACAGCCCTAGTTTTGTTATCGTCGGCCAGGGCCGGCGGACCTAGTAAACCAATCATTAAAACTAACGAAGATTGGTAAACAGATCGTTAACGACCTTCTGACACCAACCGATTCAATAGGTTAACCGGACATATTTCAAGTGGTATGGTTAATTTTGCCCCTAGCTGTGGTTTTAGGGTCACAGAGTTATTACAAACAAGGACATAGCATGCAGCAAGAGGGCAGGCTGAAGGGTTCCGCGCCGACCTCCGGCGGCGGAGAACCGAAAATTCCGGGCTAAAATCGCTTTAGGAATGAAGGTCTGTGGTGCGGTCCGCTGCGCTATCGCGCCAAGCGGGGTCTGCTGAGATTTTATTCACCGCCGGTGTTACTGACTGTTGCCATCGCCGCCGTCGCTGTCCCCGCCCCCGTCGCCATCGCCGTCTCCATCGCCATCTCCGTCGCCGTCGCCGTCGCCATCGCCATCGCCATCGCCATCGCCATCGCCGTCGCCGTCCCCATCGCCGTCTCCGTCTCCATCTCCATCGCCGTCCCCATCGCCATCGCCGTCGCCGTCGCCACTTCCATCGCCGTCCCCATCTCCATCGCCGCCGCTAACGCCCCCGCCGCCGGTGGCTGTATCGCCGCTGCTGTCGCCATTGGCCGCCACAGTGCCGTCGCTGCTGACTGTCGGCCCCACGGCCACATCCATGGGCGCCGCCGTCAGCACGGTTGCCTTGGAGCCGGCCCCGACATCGACCTCGCTATCGCTGTTGCCTTCGGCGGCAACGGACACCAGCCCCTCGGTGACATTCACGACACTGCCGGCATCGTCGACTTTCACTGAAAATTTCGTGCCCTTAACCACCGCCACAAGATGGGGCGTGTCGACCTCGAAACTCGGTGCGGGACGTTTGGCGACGTCGTAGATGACCTCACCGAACCACTGGATAATCAGCGTCCGCGGCGGCCGGGAACGGCTCGGCAGTTCGACGCTCTTGTTGGGGTCTATGTTGAGGGTCTCCGTGCCGCGCACCAGCGCCACGCGCGCCGACGGGTCGGTTCGGATCTCACTGCCGGGCTCCAGGGCCTGGCCGACGCGCACGGGGTACCAATCGTCACCGCCGTCTGCCCGGCGGGCCATGGCACCACCTTCCGTGGACTGAACGCGCCAGAGAGCGTCGGCGCCCGTGCCGTCCTCGGCTTTCGCCGCCGGGAGTACCAGATCGACGATCGAATTGGCGCCGTATATCAGAGCGCCAACAGCAAGCAGCGCCGCGAAAGATACGGCGAGTTCTTTGCCTGCGCACACCCTTGAACGCCACGGCATGGTTAACTCCTCACTGCCCCCGGCCGCTATCGCGAGCCGAGCGATCGGCAGACACCCTCGGATTCATGTTGCGGCAATTATGGTGAACAAAGTGTAAAGTTTTCAGCCGCATGAACCGTTCCAACCCACTACGGGAGTATATCAGATTATCGCCGCCGCCGCACCCCTGGTTCGGCGTTGAGGGGGTCTTCCGGCCAATTGTGCTTGGGATAGCGGCCGCGCATTTCCTTGCGCACTTCCGGATAGACATTGGCCCAGAAGCTGCGGAGATCCTTGGTCACGGCGATCGGCCGCCGCGCCGGCGAAAGCAGGTGCAGGGTTACGGCGACGCGGCCATCGGCAACCCTCGGGGTGTCGAGCTGTCCGAACAGATGCTGCAATTGCATCGCCAGGACGGGGCCTTCGACGGGCCCATAATCCACGGCAATGCGCGCTCCGGACGCGACTTCGAGTTGGATCGGCGCCAGTTCATCGAGACGCCGCTGCAGCGGCCAAGGCACCAGGGCGCGGAGTGCGCCGGCCAGGTCCAGCCGGGCTAAATGCGACCGCCTGCTGATGCCCGGGAGCATGGGCGCCAGCCAATCCTCCAGCGACGCCATCAAATACTCGTCCGACAGGTCGGGCCAGCCATCTTCCGGCCGTACGCGCCCGAGGAAGGCGACGCGCTGGCGCCAGATCTGGATGTCATCGCTCCAGGGCAGGCAGGCCAGACCCATCTGCCGCACGCCCAGCACCATGGCGGCCGCCACCGCCTCGCCATCTGGCTTGCCGTGCGGACGATCGGCCAGGACGATGGCGCCGAAACGCCGCTGCTGCCGCGCCGCGACGGACTCGGTGCGGGCATCCCATTCCGTGGCGGTGACATCGGCGATCCCATTCGGGAACAAGTCCTCGATGTCGGCCGCGGTCAGCGGCGCCGCCAGATAGATGCGCCCTTCCCGCGCGTCGCCTTCCATTTCGGCGGCGACCAGGAACTCGCCGGCCGCCAGGGGATCGGCTTCATTGAGGTAGGCGCCGCCACCGCCGGCGAGCCGGTAGCGTCCGCGCCCGCCGCGCTGCTGGGCAATGCGGTCGGGATAGGCCAGGGCCAGCAAAGGACCAGCTTCAGCCAGTGAACCGCCATCGGACTTCACCTTCAATTGCCGGCGCAGATCAGCAGCGGTTTCGCGCACGCGCATCAGCGCGCCGCGGTTCACCGGCGCGGCGCTTTCCGGCCGTCGGGCGGCGATGATCTCCAGCCGCGTACGGACATCGGCGTCCGCCGCCTGGCGCATGATATCGCGCTCCGACAGCAACGCCGCCAGATCGCAGGCCAGGGCACCCTGGCCCATCTCCTTCGCCCGCAGCAGCATATGGGCCAGGCGGGGATGCAACGGCAGCGACGCCATGCCGCGCCCTAGCACGGTGATGCGCCCCGCATTGTCGAGCGCATCGAGCTGAGTCAGCAGAGTCACCGCCTGGTCATAGGCCGCCTTTGGCGGCGCATCGAGCCACCGGAGCTGCCGCGGATCGGCGACGCCCCAGGCGGCGAGATCAAGCGCAAGCGGGGCCAGATCGGCGGCGAGAATCTCCGGCTTGTCGAAGGGGGCAAAGCCGCGCATCTCCGCCTCGCTCCAAAGGCGATAACAGACGCCAGGCTCCAGGCGCCCGGCGCGGCCACGGCGCTGATCCGCCGACGCCGCGGAGACACGCACCGTCTCCAGTCGCGCCATGCCGGTGCGGGGATCGAAGCGCGGCGCGCGCTTCTGGCCGCCATCCACGACCACGCGGATGCCCTCGATGGTGAGGCTGGTCTCGGCGATGGTGGTCGCCAGCACCACTTTGCGCCCACCGTCGGCCGCGGGGCGGATCGCGGCGTCCTGCTCCGCCGGCGGCAGCGCACCATAGAGCGGATGGACGCTTGTATCCGCAGGCAGGCCGGCGTCCGCCAGCAGCGCGGCGACGCGCCGGATCTCGCCTTCGCCCGGCAGGAACGCCAGCACGCTGCCAACCTCCTCCCGCAGCGCGCGGCGGATCAGCGACGCCATCTCGGCATCGAAGCGCCGCTGGGGATCGGCCGGCACATAGCGCGTCTCGACCGGATAAACGCGGCCTTCGCTGGTCACCACCGGCACATCGCCGAGCAGCGCGGCGACCGCGGCGCCATCCAGGGTCGCGGACATCACCAGGATCTTCAGATCCGGCCGCAGCGCGCCCTGCGACTCCAGCGTCAGGGCCAGGCCGAGATCGCCGTCCAGGCTGCGCTCGTGGAACTCGTCGAAAATGACGAGGCCAATGCCCTCCAGCGATGGATCATGCTGGAGCCGGCGCGTCAGGATGCCCTCGGTCACCACCTCGATGCGGGTCCGGGACGACACCTGGCTTTCGAGGCGCACGCGAAAGCCGACGGTCTCGCCCGGTTTTTCGCCGAGGCTCGAGGCCATGAACCGCGCCGCCGCCCGCGTGGCCAGCCGGCGCGGCTCCAGCATGAGGATGCGCTGGCCCTTCAGCCAGGGCTCCTGCAGTAGCGCCAGCGGCACCCGCGTGGTCTTGCCGGCGCCGGGTGCTGCCTGCAGTACCGCACCGCCATGGTTGGCGAGCGCCGCGCGGACCTGCGGCAGCACGGCATTGATCGGCAGCGGGCTGGAGGCGATCATGGGAGTGGCGAAATCTGCTGTGAAACGCGAAACGATTAGGCGCGAATTGATCTGCCTACTCGATCCCCGCGGCGCGCGCCAGCGGCGCCGGCGGCATCAGCGCGTGACAGGCGGGCCGAGTTCGACAATGGTACGAGTTAAGACCTCTCACAAAATCTGGGGAAGCAAACATGGCTGATAAGCAGCGGATCGGATTCATCGGCGCCGGGCTCATGGGACACGGCATGGCCAAGAACATCGTCGAGAAGGGCTATCCTCTCACCGTCCTCGGCCATCGCAACCGCCAGCCGATCGATGACCTCATCGGCCGCGGCGCCCGCGAAGCGAAATCACCGCAGGAACTGGCGCAGCAATCCGATATCGTCATCATCTGCGTCACCGGCTCGCCGCAGGTGGAGGAACTGGTGTTCAAGAAGGACGGCCTGCTGGCGGGCCTGCGCTCGGGCATGATCGTCGCCGATGCCACCACCGCCGAGCCCACCTCCACCATGAAGGTCGCCGCCGCCGTCATAGAAGCGGGCGCGCGTTTCGCCGACATTCCGCTGATCCGCACACCGCGGGAGGCCGAGGCCGGAACACTGGGCGTCATGGTGGGCAGCGACGCGGCGCTGCTGGCAGAACTGAAGCCGGTGCTGGAGACCTTCGCCAACGCCATCTTCCATGCCGGGCCGCTCGGCGCCGGGCATAAGCTGAAGCTGATCAACAACTACATTGCGCTGGCCGCCGCCGCCGCTGCCGCGGAGGGCATCGCCACCGCCAAGAAGGCCGGCGTCGACCTCAAGGCGCTCTCGGAAATCGTCATGTCAGGCGGCGCCAACAGCGTGATGTTCCAACGCCTGAGCAAGTACTTCCTGGACGGCGACGACAGCCACGCGATCTTTGCGTTGGCCAATTGCGCCAAGGATCTGCGGTATTACACGCATATGGCCGAAGCGACGCCGGTGGTCGGCTTCATCGCCGAAGCGGTGCATCAGACCTTCCAGATGGCCAATACCAGGGGCTTTGGCGACAAGTATCTGCCGCACATCATCGATGCGATCGAAGAAGCCAACGGGGGCAAACGATAATACTGTCTGCCGGCCGGTTTTCCGCCGTCATACAATTTCCTGTAATTGTTGATTTCACAGGGAAAACCCGGGTTTTTACGCCAGATTCACCAAATGGATTAACCATTCCTTGGGATTCACGGCATAGAAATATGCTTGGCCAAACGTCGCGGATGCCCTGCCGTCTGACCGAAAGTTGAAGCGGTCCAATCCAGTTCGCTGCAACTGAATTCCCGACAACGCATCTGCGCGCTTGTTGCCACGGTGAATTGAGGTTCCTCGTTGGCGGACGGTGAATCGGCAGATGAATTCCGATATGGAAGTAAGAAACTTGTCAGCAAATAGCACGGTGGCGCGGTCTGGCCGTTTCGTGTTCCTGGCCTTGAGTGGGATTCTGATCCTCGGCATCGCCGGGGCCGCTATCTCGCTCCTCGTTCCGGAATGGTTTGCGGGCCTGGGCACTTCCTATATTTCCCATATCTTCGCGCTGTCGGCGGCGATCGCGGGCGCCGCACTGGCCTTCGGGAAATCTTTTGCCGGCAGCAATCTTCGCCAGGCCCTGGGCGATATCAGCGACCGCGCGGCACGGCGCGAGGAGCGCATCGTCGATGCCCTGCGCATTCTCGGCGACGGCATCATCCTCTATGACAAGGACGACCGGCTGGTGCTCTGCACCGAAAATGCCCGCCAGTTCTTCAGCAATCAGGCGCACCTGTTCGTCGAAGGGCGGACCTATCGGGAGGTTCTGAAAGCCGGTCTCGACGAGGGCCTGTTCCCCGACGCCAATGGCCGCGAGGCCGAGTGGCTGGAAAGCCGCGTACGCGCCCGGCAGAAATGCGACGGCGAGATCGAATTCCGCCTGCCCGACAAGCGCTGGGTGCGCATCACCGAGCGGCGCACCGCCGAGGGCGGCATCGTCACGCTGTGCCGCAACGTCACTTCGCAGAAGGAAGCGGAACTGGCGCTGGAGCGCGCCCACAAGGATATCGCCGTGCTGGCCGACGCGGCCGCTGCCGGCGACTTCTCCGCCCGTGTCGAACTCGCCGGCAAGAGCGGCATGATCCTCAAGGTCGGCGAAAGCCTGAACAGCCTTGTCGGCACGGTGCGCGGCGCCCTGACGGAAGTCATGGAGCTGATGTCCCGCCTTTCCAAGGGCGACCTGTCCAAGCGCATCGCCGGCACCTATCGCGGCGACCTGGCGAAACTGAAGGACGATTCCAATGCCATGGTCGACCAGCTCGCCCAGGTGATCGGGCAGACCACCGATGGCATGACGGTCATCAAGTCCGCCACGGCGCAGCTTGCCGTCGGCGCCCAGGATCTGTCCCAGCGCACGGAAGAACAGGTTTCCAGCCTGGAAGAACTCTCCGCCGCCATCCGTGAGATGAGCGCGACGGTGAAGCAGAATTCGCAGAATGCCATTCTCGCCAGCGAGATCGCCGCCGCGGCCCACCGCGCCGCCCAGGGCGGCGGCGACGTGGCCAACTCGGCAACTGCGGCCATGGGCAAGATCGAGGACTCGTCGCGGCATATCTCCGATATCATCGGCCTGATCGACGAGATCGCCTTCCAGACCAACCTGCTGGCATTGAACGCGGCGGTCGAGGCGGCGCGGGCCGGCGATGCCGGCCGCGGCTTCACGGTCGTCGCCCAGGAAGTGCGCGCGCTGGCGCAGCGCTCGGCGCAGGCGTCGAAGGATATCAAGGGGCTGATCGCGGTCAGCGGCCAGCAGGTGAAACAGGGCGTCGATCTCGTGACCAAGGCGGGCACCACGCTCGGCGAGATCGTCATCTCGATCAAGAACGTCGCCAACATCGTCGCCGAGATCGCGCAGGCGAGCCAGGAGCAGTCGGCGAACGTCAACCAGCTCGAGGACACGGTGAACCAGATGGAGACCGTGACCCAGAAGAACGCATCGCTGGTGGAAGAGACGACGGCAACCATCGGTTCGGTCGACGATCAGGTGGAATCGGTCGCCGACGTCACTGCCTTCTTCAATGGCGACGGTGCATCGGCGCCAACGCAGCATAAGCTGAAGCGCGCCGGGTAGACATTGGGCGGATGACTTCCGCCCGCGCGCGCGGCATGCTTGCAATCATGCAAGACCGGCACTCAAGCTAGCGCAATGAACCAGGAAACGGCCGAACTGCCTTACTGGATCATTCCGGCGTTTCCAATATTCTTTGTCGGCCTGTGGTGCGCGGTCTGCTATCTCGCCGCGGTTCTCTCGGGCTGGCAGCGCCTGGCAAAGCACTATGCCGCGACTGTACCGACGGCCGGCGCGCAGTTTCTGTTCCGCGGCGGCAGCATCGGCTGGTTCAGCTACCGGGGCTGCCTGCATCTCGCCGCTGCGCCCGACGGGCTGTTTCTATGGCTCTTCCGTCCCTTCAGCGTGGGCTATCGCCGGCTGTTCATACCCTGGCAGGACATCGCTGCCGCGGCCCACAAGGGCTGGGTGGTTGACTGGGCGGTCTTAGCGACCGCGCGAGTGCCCGGAGTCAAAATCCGCCTCGGCCGCAAGCTTGCCGAGAGTATCGTCGCTGCGAGCAACGGCAGGCTGAGGATCACCGCCGCCTGAGGACCAAGATCCTGCAAGCGGTCGGGACGAAGGCCGCCTTCGCAGCAACGCCGCAGCGCAACAATCCGATGGCACCCCGCATCGCCCGGGCGTATCTTTGCTCCATGTTGGAGTACACATAGGTTTATATAGTAAAACACCTAATTGTCTGACAATAAGGTGTGATAGACATCATGGGCGAAGGGCTAGTTTGTCCAAAGTCGTCACGGAGATGCGAGAAATTGTTGGCCTAAGGCCTGCAAAGAACTCGATAGACCTACAGGCCATGCAGACATTGCGGCGCGCGCTTCACTGCTTTCGCGGCGCAACCGTTTGACCTGCGACAATGATGCGGCGGACAAACATGCCGAGAATTGGCAAAACCGACCCCGCGTAGGAGCGAGCACACAGAACACCGGTTGGTCGGGAGCCGTGCCCTCAAGCTATAGCCGAACGATCGGAGCATAAGATGCAAGAACATGCATCTGCAGCGCAGGTTGCAGAGAAGAACGGCGAAGCGGGTGCCGAAGGCGCCGCTGCCGCAACTGACACGGTAAGCAGGCGTCGAAGGCAATGCGCATCATTCTGGCCGACGATCACGACCTCATCCGCGATACGCTGGAGGTTTATCTGCAGAAGCTCGACACCAAGGTCGATGTTCTGCATGCCGCCACGCTGGCCCAGGCCCTGGACGCCGCCAAGGGCGCCACCGACGCTTCGCTGGTGCTGCTCGATCTGCGCATGCCCGGGATGAACGGGCTCGCCGGCTTCCGCGCCATGCAGAAGGAGCTGCCGACCACGCCGATCGTGATCTTCTCCGGCGACACCAACCCGGACCTGATCAAGGCATCGCTGCAGGCCGGCGCGGCCGGATTCATCCCCAAGACAATGCGGGCGCCGGCGATGATCAATGCCCTTCGCCTGGTCCTTTCCGGCGAGCGCTATGTGCCTGATCTCGCCATGATGCAGGGCGACGGCAAACCTGGCGGCGCGAACCTGGACAGCGGCGGCGCCTTCTCGCAGTTGACGCCGCGGGAGCGCGAAGTGCTGGGGCTGCTGGTCAAGGGCAACTCCAACAAGCAGATCGCCCGCCAACTCAAGATCGAGGAGATCACGGTGGCGCTGCATCTGCGCTCGATCTACCGCAAGCTGAACGTCGCCAGCCGCACCCAGGCGGTGCGCCTGGCGCTGCAGCTCGGCTGGGAAGAGTAGGCTCTCCAGATCGGCGGCGCAGCAATTTCGAGCGATCGACCCCATAACAAGCAAGGCCCGCTGCTGGAGGAGGTTTGTCGTTTGCTGCTGATCAACAGCACCAAAATTCGAGCATACCGTCGTATCGTAAGATAACACTCCAATTTGCTGAGCGGCTTGTCTTCAGCCCAAGTCAGATATTCGCGCATTTCGACGACGCGTATGCCTTCACACTATCGCGAACAATACCAAAACCCGCTAGCGCAGCGAACTTCTTAACCTATACTCAACCCAGAGATCTTGCCCGACGAGACGGGCACTGGACAGTCGTGGGTGGCGCTGTCGACATCCCCTCATTGTTGGCTCCGGCAACACAATACGAGCGGCCGACGTGCGGGGGCCGCCCCGTATTGTGTTGCGGAGCCAACAATGAGGGGATGTCGACGACCACTACTGTCCCGTGCCCGTCTCGTCGGCAAGCACCCCGTTGAGCAGCAGGTTAAGAAGTTCGCTGCGCTAGCGCGTTTTGGTATTGTTCGCGATAGTGTGAAGGCATACGCGTCGTCGAAATGCGCGAATATCAGCTTGGCTGAAGACAAGCCGCTCAGCAAATTGGAGTGTTATCTTACGATACGACGTACGCCCAATTTTGTGCTGTTGATCAGCAGCAAACGACAAACCTCCTCCAGCAGCGGCCTTGCTTGTCATGGTCGATCGCTCGAAATTGCTGCGCCGCCGATCTGGAGAGCCTACTCTTCCCAGCCGAGTCAGCGCCAGCGGCACCCGCTGGTGCGCTGGCCACGTTCAGCTTGCGGATCGAGCGCAGATGCAAGGCCACCGTGATCTCCTCGATCTTGAGCTGGCGGGCGATCTGCTTGTTGGAGTTGCCCTTGACCAGCAGCCCCAGCACCTCGCGCTCCGCGCGCCTTCTCGCAGCTGACGCCGCGGGAGCGCGAGGTGCTGGGGCTGCTGGTCAAGGGCAACTCCAACAAGCAGATCGCCCGCCAGCTCAAGATCGAGGAGATCACGGTGGCACTGCATCTGCGCTCGATCTACCGCAAGCTGAACGTGGCCAGCCGCACCCAGGCGGTGCGCTTGGCGCTGCAGCTCGGCTGGGAAGAGTAGGCTCTCCAGATCGGCGGCGCAGCAATTTCGAGCGATCGACCCCATGACAAGCAAGGCCCGCTGCTGGAGGAGGTTTGTCGTTTGCTGCTGATCAACAGCACCAAAATTCGGGCATACCGTCGTATCGTAAGATAACACTCCAATTTGCTGAGCGGCTTGTCTTCAGCCCAAGCTGATATTCGCGCATTTCGACGACGCGTATGCCTTCACACTATCGCGAACAATACCAAAACCCGCTAGCGCAGCGAACTTCTTAACCTATACTCAACCCAGGGATCTTGCCCGACGAGACGGGCACGGGACAGTCGTGGGTGGCGCTGTCGACATCCCCTCATTGTTGGCTCCGGCAACACAATACGGGCGGCCCCCGCACGTCGGGCCGCTCGCAGAGGGAGAACAGTCATGGCCGCTTTCACCGCAGCGTCCGCTCCGAGCCCCGTCCGCTTCGATCTGTTCAATGTCGCGGATCTTGTCGCCGGCACGGCGCAACAGGCCGGTCCGACGGACTTTATCGTCGGGCCTAGCATGGCCTCCGGCACCATATTCACCGGCAGCGGCTTTACTTATAGCGCGGGCCTCTTCGTCACCGGCACGATCAATCGGATCGAGCGGTTTAACAACCCAAACTCGCTGTTCGTGATCGAGAACATCGCGCTGCCGGTTCCACAATTCCGCGCCTTCGTCACCGCCGGCAATTCGCAGGGTTTTCTGGCCGCTGTCTTTGCGGGCAACGACACCCTCACCGGCTCCCAGTTCGACGACTACCTCCAGGGTTTTGCCGGCAACGATTCAATCAGCGGCGACACCGGCCCGGGCGGCGGCAACGATACGCTGGATGGTGGCGTCGGCGTCGACTCGCTGGCGGGCGGCGACGGCAATGACTTCTACTTTGTCGACAACACCAAGGACACCGTCACCGATACGGGCGAAATCGATTCGCTGCAAAGCGGGGTCAGCCAGATCCTCGGCGCCGACATCGAGCATCTCTTCCTCACGGGGTTCGGGCCGCTGAATGGCACCGGCAACGGCTCCGCAAATCAGATCGTCGGCAATATCGGCGCGAACAAGCTGCTCGGCCTGCTGGGCAACGATACGATCGAAGGCGGCGCCGGCAACGACAGCCTCGATGGCGGCAGCGGCGATGACTCGATCTCGGGCGGAGCCGGCAATGACACCTATACTGTCGATAGCGCGTCGGACAAGGCTATCGAATTCGATCGCCGGCAAAGCCGGCGGCATCGATACCGTGTTCAGCTCAACCAGTATCGTTCTGGACCCAAACATCGAAAACCTGACGCTTACTGGAAGCGCCGACATCATCGCCAACGCCAACGATCTCAACAATCTGATTTGGGCAAAGAACGACGGCGTTGGCACGACGATCATGTTTGGCCAGGGCGGCAATGACACGATGATAGGTTCGGCCGATGACAACATCCTCAATGGCGGCAATGGCATCGACAAGATGACGGGCGGCGCCGGCAACGACATCTATGTGGTCGACAATGCAAAGGACGTCGTTGCGGAGACTATTCCTGCGCTGACCGGCGGCCGCGACAAGGTCAGCTACATCGGAGCCACGGGCTATACGCTGGGCGCGAACTTCGAGGACCTCACGCTCGCGGGCACGAACGCAAACAACTTCGGCAACGGCAACAAGTTTGACAACGAGCTCATCGGCAACCAGGGCAACAACACGCTCGACGGCAGAGCGGGCAAGGACACGATGGTTGGCAACGGCGGCGACGACAGCTATCTCGTCGACAACGCGACTGACATCGTTGACGAGTCCCAGGGCATCCAGACCGGTAACGATACCGTTCGCAGCACCATCGACTTCAGCTTGACGGCCAACGGCACGACGGTTCTCGGTGACCTCGAGAATCTGGTTCTGCTCGGGAAGTCCGCAACGGGTACCGGCAACGCCCTTGATAACCAGATCACCGGCAATGCGGCGAAGAACAGCCTGGCCGGTGGCCTTGGCAGCGATACGCTCGACGGCGGCGCCGGCTTCGACAAGCTCAGCGGCGGCGACGGCAACGACCTCTATGTCATCGATAGCAAGTTCGATGTGGTCGATGAAATCGGCGCGGATACGGGAGATGCGATCACATCATCCAAGGCGTCCGTCAATATTTCGGCCGCGGCTCTGGCCACGATCGAGAACATCGCTCTCACGGGGGCATTGGCACTAAGCGCAACCGGAAACGACAGCAGGAACGTCATCACCGGCAATTCCGGCGCCAACAAACTGTTCGGCATGGGTGAAGTCGACACGCTGATCGGCGGCGATGGCAACGACACGCTTGACGGCGGAACTGGACTGGACAGTCTCGTCGGCGGCGCCGGCAACGATGTCTACATCGTCGATGGGACGCCACCCGGAATCTTCGAAACCATCGAGGAGACCGGCGGCGGCATCGACACCGTCATCACTTCCGCTTTCTTCAATCTCGGTACTTCGGTAACAGGTTCGGTCGAAAACCTTATACTAGCGGCGGGGGCCGGCAACATCGGTGCGATCGGCGGCCTGTCGGGCGACAAGATCACCGGCAACGAGGGTAAGAACCTCATCGAAGCGGACCTCGGCAACGACACCGTAACCGGCGGCGCCGGCAACGACACGCTTCGAGGCAATGAGGATAACGACTCCCTCGATGGCGGCGCGGGAGATGATTCACTGCAAGGCGGATTGGGAAGCGACACGATCCTCGGCGGCTTGGGCGATGACAAGATCGCCGGCAGCGACGGGGACGATACGATCAACGTCTCGGCCGGCAATGACGCCGTAGCGATCAACACTACCCTAGACGGGCACGACCTCATCACCGGCTTCGATGGTAACGCCGCCGGCGGACAGGACACGGTCGATCTCACGCTGCTCTTTGACAGCAAGGCAGTGCCAAGCGATCAGCGCGCATCGCTCGTCGCGATCATCGATTATGGAGCTAATGTGGATATTCGCGTGAATCTCGACGGCGATCTCAGCAATGGCTACGAACTGACCGTCGCAACCCTCCAGACCCAGGATGCGGTGACGATTGGTTAGACATGATCTTGGGATAGCGCCTGCCCCGAACTACGCACCGCGGCGGCCGCAGCGGCACGGCGAGGTAGGCGCCGAACTCCTCGACGAAGTTGCAGCTCACGCGGGCGTGGACGCGGCCCTGGCGGTCGTCGAACTCGGCGCCCGCGGCCAGCGGCAGCGCCGGCGTGTGCCAGACGCCGGGATGGAAATAGATGCCGAAGCTGCCGTCGCAGTAGAAGCCGGTGAATTTCTCCGGCGCGATGTCGTCGCCGGGCAGCGCCAGCGGCACGATGTAGGGAATGCGCTGGCGCGGGTAGAAGAGCTGGCCGCCGTCGGGATGGTAATTGGCGTGCCACACCAGCACCCTCGAGCGGTCGGGCGAAGGCGTGGTCTCCGAGGCTTCGCTGGGATCGCGGCTCCAGCCGATCAGGTAGCTGTCGCCGACGGCATCGTTGCGGCCATAGAGCACCTCGCCTTTCCAGGTGAAGGCGAAGGTGCCCTCGGTCGTGCCGCCCTGGTCGCCGGTGTCGTCATCGACCGGGCGCCAGCCCTGCGCCGGCCAGCGCACGATCTCGATCTTCGCGGAGGGAAAATCGCGCTCGATACGGCCATAGCCGGCGAGCGACTCCGGCGTCGCCTCGACGATCCTGATTTCATGCTGTGCGCAACGCGCCGCCGGTCTCGGTGCCGCCCTGTGTGCCATGGGATCCCCGCTATTTTGGTCGCCGGCTCGCGGTGCGGCGCCTGCAGCGTCAGCGAGCCATGGCCCAGAAGTCCTGGCCGTTATCCTGGCCCGGGCGCCTGGCGCCCGCAAGCTCCGATGGCCTGAGCGCCCTCGTCGCACCGCATTTCACGCAGGTGCCGAGGATGTCGCCATGGGCGCCGGAAAACACCTTGAACGTCTTGCCGCCGCAGTGAGGACAGACCGGATCCATCGGTGCTCCGTAAGTTGCAGAGACCAGTGAAGCAGCCGGGCCTTACGTTTTGCTCGATTGTTTTGTGAAGGGTTTGTGACGGCCGCTGCGCGCGGCGCGGAACAACTCGGCTTGCGCCGGGTTTCTGTTCCAAGCCTGCCTGCCATCCCAAACAACCAATAAGTTCAGTGCCATGAGCCCGATATCTTTACTCTTTGCATTGCTCACCCTGATGATAACGTGGTGCAGCGCGATCCTGTTGGTCGGGTAGCCTGCGGCTCCGTCGGCTTCGGACGCACCGGTCCCCTGCCCTGAGCCCGCTCCAGCCGGCATCGTCCGCGCCGCCGCCCCAAAGCCCCGGCGGCGACATAGGGAGAAGGCTCATGTCCGCATTGCAGAAATTTTTGGCAGCGCTGGTCTTCTCGGGCGCGGTGCCGGTGGCGGCCCAGGACTCAAAAACCATCCAGCCCGCCGAGGGCTGCGAGGGTGCGCCCGCGGAGGCCGTCCTGGAGCTGCCGGCGCCGGTGGGATACTGGGCGCGGATCGTCTGCACGCCATCAGGCCATACGCTGGCGCCGGCCGCGGGCGATGCCTGGGAGATCAAGGAGGACTCGCGGGCCGCCGGCATCGAGGCCGGCGCCGGCGGCGGCGACACCGAGGACGGATACTTCATCGCCGCGTCGGTTCATGAGGCGACCGGTACGGACCTGGTCTGGGCGAAACAGCTCTTCGCGCAAAAATCCGGGGCGGACCTGCCCGATGGCGTTGGGGAGACCTATGCCCTAGACCTGACCGATAGCAGCACGAACCTCATCCGCATCTACATCTTCGCCGGCGCGGACGGCCCCCTGGCCGGCGTCGCCTGCCTGCGATCCTGCGAGAACACAGTCACGGTGATCGTCACCCACGCGGAGCCGATGTAGGTGGAGGAGCCGACGCGTTCGTGACGAAAGTGCCGGGCGGCCATCGCGCTTTCGAACACCTTCAGAATTGACGCAAGCACAGTGACTCCTTGAAGTATTCCAGTCGGGTAAGGGCGTCGGCGTAAGAATGGCGAAATGCATATCTTGGCAAGACCCCGGGCGAAGAACTACCGTGATCCGAGAGACAAGATTCAGGCCTGTCTGAAATCATTGCTGGACGCGTTCTGACGCCATTGCCGGCAGAGAATACTTCACCGCCTGCATGCGCTGGTGGAACGGACTTACCGCGAAGCAGCAGGAAACCTCAATCGCGGTGATTGACGCCTATCGTCTTGCGGAGTTTGCCGCCGCTGGGAAATTGGCCCAGGAACTGCCGAGCGCCCCGATGTGGCCATTGCGTCAGATGCAACTGTCAACTGCAGTTAGGAAGTCCATGACGCCCGCGGGAAAACTGTCCAACCACACCAAGGACAAACTGCACGCCTGCCTGCATCAGACCTGGACTGAATCTGAATACAATGCCAACAGGAATTACTACGACGCGTGCATTTCGTGGTGGGATTCCATGGATCCCGACCAGCAGGCAATCGGAGAGGCCGTGCTCAACGTGTACAGCTTCGAACATCCCGAGGCAGCGGAGAGGTTTGCAGCTAAGCTCCCTCCCGCGCCGAAATCCCTCTGGTAGGCGAACGGCCACGCCGTTTCTGATTTGTCGGCTCCATTTCGCTTGCGGCAAAGGGAATGATTTCGCCGCAGCGCATGCACTCGGCGTGTTGGGCGCCGACATGCTCTGTCCGGATATGGAAGGCGTTATTGCCGCAGTGCGGACAGATAAAGTTCATGGCAAGCCCCTGTCGGCCGGTGTGCAAAATAACGGGCTTCCTGGGGAAAAGTTCCGAATCTCTGGAACAAAATTAAGTCAGGCTCACTGCGCCGCCAGAACTTGACGACGAATTTTGTTAAGTTCGGAAATCTGAGGATCGAGCCTGATGTTGTCGTCACCCCAACGCCACCTGCCATCCGGGCCCAGAACCCAGACGCAATCGTCATAGACGAATCTGACGTTTCCCCCATGGTCGGCGTACCACAAGCCGCCGGCATTCATTTGCTGCAGCGCGCGCCGTTCGGCAGCGTATACGCGCGGTTTCCTCGGCGCCTTGCGTAGGGTCATGTAAGGAAAACTTCGAGTCTCGAGCAAGGTTCCCGGCTCAGGCAGTCCCAACGCCTCCCGTTTGGACGCTGAAATTATGCCTCAGTACTTCGATTATCCGGCGCCGGAGGACAGTCCTTCTTTTTCGACAACGGATCCTGCGGGGCGACCGCAAACGCGGTCACCGCACCGCACTTCAAGCACTTCGCAAATTGAGATCCCGCGTGCTCCCTGACAATCTTGAATGAAATGTTTTCGCAATGCGGGCATTTGAGGTTCATGGGCAACTCCTATGCCTGGTGAACTGAACGGACGTACCGGTCCCTTCCCGAGCCCGTAGGAGTCGAGTGCCCGCCTGCACTGCCCAACTGTACACCCGTGGGTCTGAATTCGCCCGCCCTGCCGTGCCCGGATTCCTGCCGGGTTCTATCTTACTTCGCAAGTTATGGGACGGACCGATGCAGGAGTCATCAGGATTCCGTGACGGACCTTGGAGAGATCAAGGTCGGAAAGCTAAGGCCCAAAGATATTGAGGTATACGCAACAAGGAGGGGACCGCTAAAGAAAGAAGTAGCTGCCCAAACCCTCACCCGAACACCGGGCATGTTTCCGTATCCCGTCCAGTTCTTTCTAGGAGTGAGCTCTCGCGAACGACCGACCTCGTGGCGTCAGCCGCGAGGATATTCGCATCTACATCTTCGCCCGCACGGACGGCCCCTGGCCGGCGTCGCCTGCCTGCGATCCTGCGACAACTCCGTCACGGTGATCGTCACCCACGCAGAGCCAATGTAGACGCAGTAGCTGCGACATCCCTCAGACGATGCAGTCTCAGGGAAGACCTGTCAGCGCCAACTTCCGCTGCTCAACCCTCAACTGCCGCCGGATGCGCTTCAGTTTGAATTGCCGCCGCTGTCAGCACCGCCGCCATGTCCATTAGATCCAGGTGCGCCTGGAAGCGATTGCATCTCGGGATTTGCCGGCGGCTGTGTCAGGCTTGGCGTATCGTCGAGCGATTCCGGCGCAACGGTTGTGCAATCCAACATTCCGGAACCACGAGAATCTTCAATCAATGCGCCCTCTCGCAGGGTGCCCATGTTTGTATTCGGATGGAGCTGAATAACCTGTCCGTTGTCGAGGGTGACACGGTAGTTGCTGGAATCGATTGACCTGATTGTGCCGCTTATGTCCTGCTCGGCTTGCAATGATACCGTCGCAACGCCCGCGATAATCGCGGCCAGTGCAAATAAGTGCGTCCTCATATGATCCTCCAATACAAAATTTGAGAGGTTCAATGCCTTCTAATGTAGAAACCGGGGGAGATTTACATCGTTCCGTCATCCGATACGGAACTGGGGCGCAGCGCCATGTGCGGGAGAGGGCACAAACTGGACGCAATAAGGATTTTTTGCGGCTGCGAATGCGCTGTAGGCCGCTGGCGGACTAGGGCGCCCCCGGGGCGTTGCCTCTGCGGTTGAGCAATTGCCTATCGCAAATCGACCGATGACTAGGTGATCGAAGAGGCCACGGCGCGCATAGATGAGATCGTCACTTTGCGCGGGATGGCGTCCCCAACGGGATTCGAACCCGTGTCTTCACCGTGAAAGGGTGATGTCCTGGGCCTCTAGACGATGGGGACGCGGAGGCCGTATCGCCCCTAGGGGGCGGCCCGTCATGTACCCTTGGATGGCGCGAAAAGCAACCTTGGCGGCCCGACGGCCCGGTTTTGGGCCGTATCTTGAGGGAAATCCCCGGCTTTTCAGGGCGCCATTGCGCCCTCTTGCTGCTTACGATAGGCAATCGCCGCCGGCCGCGCCGTCAGCCAGGCCGCCAACAAGCAACGCCAAACACGAGGGGAACAGAACTCCATGACGATCACCCGCATCGAGCCCGGCCAGCGCCTGAGCCAGGCCGTGGTCCACGGCAACACCGTCTATCTCGCCGGCCAGGTGGCCGAAAATCCCGTGCCGTCGGTGACCAAGCAGACGCAGCAGATCCTGAAGCGCATCGACAAGCATCTGAAGGCGGCGGGCAGCAACAAGTCGAAGATCCTGTCGGTCAATATCTGGCTGTCGGATATCCGCACCTTCGACGAGATGAACGCGGTCTGGGACAAGTGGGTGTCCAAGGACAACAAGCCGGCCCGCGCCACCGTGGAGTCGCGCCTCGCGGGGCCGCAGTACTTGGTCGAGATCATGTGCGTGGCGGCGAAGTAGCTTCGCCCGCTTTGTCGATGCGATCGCGGCGGCCATCGGCCGCCGTTTTCGTATTTGCTAGCTCCCCGCCGCTACCGCCGCATCATCAAGCAAAAGCTGCACGCTCGACTGGCCTTGCCAGTTGTCCACACGGAGATGGCCGGCGACGTGGAGTGGCGCGCTGCGGGCGCCGAGCAGCGCCTGGCCCAGCCCGCCCTCCAGGCTGCGGAAGGCGATGGCCTTCAGCCGCTGGCCGTCGCTGCCGGACAGGATTGCCCGGACATGGTTTTCGCCCACCACATCGGCGCGGACCACCTTCATGTCGGGAATGGCGAAGCGAGGCTCCGGATTGCCGCTGCCGAAGGGACCGAGCTGCTCGACGATCTGCGCGATCTCGGGCGAGGCGCCGCGCGCTGAAAGCGTGGCGTCAACTGTCAGCACCGGCATCAGGCCATCGGCAGCCATCGACTTCACGCGGTCGGCGACGAACTCGCGCAGCGCACCGATGTTGCTTTCGGCCACGGTGAACCCCGCCGCCATGGCGTGGCCGCCGCCGTTGATGAGAAGCCCGGCCTGACGGGCGGCGATGATGGCCGCCCCCATGTCGAAGCCCGGGATCGACCGGCCGGAACCCTTGGCCACGCCGTTCTCGATCGCCGCCACGCAGGCCGGGCGGTTGAAGCGTTCCTTCAGCCGTGCGGCGACGATGCCGATGACGCCAGCATGCCAGCCCTCGCCAGCGACCAGGAGAAAGCGGTCGTCGCGGGCCTCGCGCTCCACCCGGCCGATGGCGTCGGTGAGCACCGCCTGCTCGATGGCCCGCCGCTCGGCGTTCAGGATGTCGAGCTGCCGCGCCAGGTCCGCCGCCAGTGAGGCGTCGTCGGTGGAGAGCAGGCGCGCGCCCATGTCCGACTTGCCGACCCGGCCGCCGGCATTGATGCGCGGGCCGAGGATGTAGCCCGCATGGTAGGCGGTGGGCATTTCCGACAACCGCGCCACGTCGCCCAGCGCCGCCAGGCCCGGATTGCCGCGGCGGGCCATCACCTTCAGGCCCTGCGCCACCAGCGCCCGGTTGACGCCGGTGAGCGGCACCACGTCGCAGACCGTGCCCAGCGCCACCAAATCCAGCCACTGCTTCAGGTCCGGCTCGGCGCGGCCGCTGCCGTACCAGCCGGCCGCCCGCAGCGCCCGGTTCAGGGCCACGATCAAGAGGAAGGTCACGCCGACGGCCGCCAACTGTCCGCAATGGCTGGTGTCATCCAGGCGGTTGGGATTGATGACGGCGGCCGCCACGGGCAGCGAGGGCTCGGCGGTGTGATGGTCCACCACGATCGTCTGGAGCCCGGCCTTGGCAGCGCCCTCCAGCGGCGCGAAGGCAGTGGTGCCGCAATCCACCGTGATAACGACGGCGATGCCCTCCGCCCGCAGCTTCAACAGCGCCGGCAGGTTCGGCCCGTAACCTTCTGTCATGCGGTCCGGAATATAGATCCGCAGCGGCACGCCGATGGCGCTGAAGAACCGGTGCAGCAATGCCGAGGACGTCGCGCCATCCACATCATAGTCGCCGAACACGGCGATCTTCTCGCCGCCCTGGATCGCCGCCACAAGCCGCGCCGCCGCCGCATCCATATCCTGGAGGCGCGCGGGATCGGGCAGCAGGTCGCGCAGGGTGGGATTGAGGAAGCTCGCGGCGGAGTCCAGATCGATGCCCCGCGCCGCCATCATGCGGCCGACGATCTCCGGCACCGACAGGCGCTGCGCCAGCGCCAGCCCGAGCCGGTCATCGCCGCCGCGGGAAACCCAGCGGCGGCCCAGCACCGACCGCTGCACGCCCAGAATGGCCGTGCTGTCCGTCGCCTGCTGCGGTGCCGCCAAGGCCATGGCACTCCTGGGGATGGGTTTGGATTGGGTTTGGGTCCGGCCCGTTGGCCAACCACCTGCTTAGCGGAGATTCGGCCGGCCTGAAACGGCGCGGGACGGGCGCGCCCTACCCCTCGATCATCGGTTTGCGGGCGAAATTATGCTGCGCCTCGATCACCCGCACGGTGCCGGTCTTCGAGCGCATTACCATGGAGTGGGTGGTGCCGCCGTCCTGGAACCGCCGCACGCCCCGCAACATGGTGCCGTCAGTGACGCCGGTGGCGGCGAACATCACGTCGCCCTTCGCCATGTCCATCATGTCGTATTTGCGGTTGAGATCGGAGATGCCCCAGCGCAGGCCGCGGCCGCGCTCGTCGTCATTGCGGAAGATCAGCCGCCCTTGCATCTGGCCGCCGATGCAGCGGAGCGCCGCCGCGGCCAGCACGCCCTCGGGCGCGCCACCGGTGCCCATGTATATGTCCACGCCACTGCCGGCGCGAGCGGTGGAGATCACGCCGCTGACGTCGCCGTCGGAGATAAGCATGATGCGGGCGCCCGCCGCGCGAACCCGCGCGATCAGCTCCGCATGGCGCGGCCGGTCCAGGATGCAGGCGACGATATCGGGCACCTCCACCTTCCGCGCCTTCGCCAGGTTCTTCAGGTTTTCTTCCGGCTTGGCATCAAGGTCCACGACGCCATCGGGCAGCCCACCGCCGACGGCGATCTTGTCCATGTAGACGTCGGGCGCGTTGAGGAAGCCGCCCTCCTCCGCCATCGCCACCACGCTCAGCGCATTATTGCCGCCCTTGGCGGTGATGGTGGTGCCTTCCAGGGGATCCAGCGCAATATCCACCCGCGGACCGCCGGCACCCACTTTCTCGCCGATATAGAGCATGGGCGCCTCGTCGCGCTCTCCCTCGCCGATGACAACCACGCCATCGATGGCCAGGCCGTTGAGCGAGCGGCGCATGGCGTCCACCGCCGCCTGGTCGGCCGCCTTCTCATCGCCGCGTCCCATCAGGCGCGAGGAGGCCAGGGCCGCGGCCTCGGTGACCCGCACCACCTCCAGCGCCAGATTGCGATCCATCTTCTTCGCCATCATTCCCCCTTCGCAGACCGGACGAAGCGGCAATCCCCTTAGGGGATCACAGCGTCTCGATCCGGATCAGCCGCGGCGGTTCGACCACCGTCTTCAAGCTTTCGATCCGCGCCAGAGCACGGCGCATCGACGCCTCCACTGTATCATGAGTGGTCAGCACCACGGGCACCGCCTCGTCGGGCGCCCGGCCCCGCTGCAGCATGGCCTCCAGCGAGACTTCCTCATCACGCAAGGCCGCGGTTACATCCGCAATCACGCCGGGCCGGTCCACCACCATCAGGCGGATATAATATGAGCCTTGGTGCCGCTCCATCGGCGACACCGGCAGCTTCCTAAGCTGCGCCGCCGGGATCGAGAAAGTGGGCAGCGTGCGGCCGCGGGCGATATCGATCAGGTCGGACACCACCGCCGAAGCCGTGGGCCCGGCGCCGGCGCCGCGTCCCTCCGCCACGTTCTGGCCGACGAAATCGCCCTCGGTGACCACGGCGTTGAACACACCCTCCACATGGGCGATGGGCGTGCCCAGGGGCACCATGCAGGGATGCACCCGCTGCTCGATGCCCAGCTCGGTCGGCCGCGCGATGCCCAGCAGCTTGATGCGGTAGCCGAGCTCTTCGGCATAGGCGATGTCGGTGGCGCTGATATGGCGAATGCCCTCGACATGGATGCCGGCGAAATTGACCTCGCAGCCGAAGGCGACGCTGGTGAGGATCGCCAGCTTGTGTGCGGCGTCGATGCCATCGACGTCGAAAGTCGGATCGGCTTCGGCGTAGCCCAGCTTCTGCGCCTCCGCCAGCACGTCGGCGAATTCGCGGCCGGTCTTGCGCATGGTCGTGAGGATGTAATTGCAGGTGCCGTTCAGGATGCCGTAGACCCGCTCGATGCGATTGGCCGCCAGGCCCTCGCGGAAATTCTTGATGACGGGAATGCCGCCGGCCACAGCCGCCTCGCAGCTCAGGGCAACGCCCGCCTCCTCCGCCTTGCGGGCCAGCGCCGTGCCATGCATGGCCAGCAGCGCCTTGTTCGCGGTGACCACATGCTTGCGCGCGGCGATGGATTTTTCCACCAGCGCCTTGGCGACGCCGTCGGAGCCGCCGATCAATTCGGCCACCACATCGACTTCGGGATCCTCGGCCAGCTTCAGCGGGTCGTCATGCCATCGGTAGCCGGCGAGATCGATGCCGCGGTCGCGTTTCCGCTCCCGTGCCGATACCGCCGTGACCTTGATGGCGCGGCCGCAGCGCTGGGCCAGCAGCGTGCCATGTTCCTGCAGCAGCTTGACGGTGCCGGCGCCGACGGTGCCAAGTCCGGCGATGCCAATGCGCAGCGGCTGCGTCATGGCCGGCCTTCGCGCCGACGCGGCAGTCGTACAAGGGCCGCCATTAGTTGCTCAGCAGGATTTCGACACGTTGATTGGCGGCAGCGCCCTGCGCGCCGGATTCATCGTACACGCTGCCGGCGCCGGTTGCGGTCTGGATAGTCGCGGACGGCACGCCCTCCGCCATGAGCTGGGCGGCCACCGCGTTCGCGCGCGCCAGCGCCATGTCGAGCTGGGCTGCTTCCGACTCCGCCAGTTCTGATTTGCTGGCATGGCCGACGACGGTCAGCCGCTTGACCTGCTGGCGCCGCTGCAACAGTGCGACATCATGCAGGATCGCCCGGTCGCGGTCGGTCATGCTGTCGGAGCCCGGCTGGAAGAAGATCACCGCGGCGGTATCGCCCGATGTCGGCGGCAGTGCCGCAACTTCCGGCGGCGGCAGCGATGCCGCAGCGGATTCCGGATCCTCGGCACCGGACGCCGACTCCTCGCCGCCAGCCGTGGCCGCCGGCGCCGCGGTGCTGGCCGGCGGGGGCGGAGCTGCGGGAACCATGGTGGTCTCTTCGGTCAGCGGCTCATCGGTGTATTCCGCATTGGCGCGGTCCGCCGCCAGTTGTTGCAACAGCTTGTCGCGTTCGATCTTCGGCGTCGATTCCGGCGCCTGATCCGGCACCGTGCCCAAATTGGGGAATTCCTCGCTGCCCAATTCGACCGGCGTGGCGGACGAGCCCGGCGCCTCCGCCTCTTCGTCCGAAGAACTGCAACCGGCCACGATCAAAGTGACGGCAAGAAGCATCCCCTTCAGTTTCCAACGCAGATCTGCGGCAAGCGGCATGGTCCCTAAACCCTGTGACATCTTGGCTAATCGGCTCCGAGAATCAGTTGTCAGTCTATTGCAGCAAGCCTATGTTGCAATGCAGAAAGCCCAGGGCCATATAGCATTCAGGCCCAAAAAACAGAACGGGATCATAGGGAAAGGACGATGGCGGATCAACCGGGAGCGGCTAGCGATTTTCCCGACCCGGCCGAGCTGTCCAAGACCCTTGCCAGCATCGCCGAGCGGTCGCAGCGCATCGTCAGCGATTTCCTGAAGCATCAGAGCGAGCATGGCTTCGGCATGGCCGATCCCCTGAACGTCGGCGCTGCGTTCATGGAAATGACCACGCGGCTGATGACCGATCCGGCGAAGCTGTGGCAGTCGCAGATGAACCTGTGGCAGGCCCACATGGACCTCTGGCAATCAGCGGCCCGGCGCCTGATGGGCGAGGACACGGCACCGGCTCATAGCCCGGCAGCCGACGACCGACGTTTCAAGGACGCGGCCTGGGAAGAGAACCAGCTTTTCGACTACATCAAGCAATCCTATCTGCTGACCGCCCGCTGGATGCAGCAGACGGTGCGGGATGTGGACGGCCTCGACGACAAGACGGCGAAGAAGGTGGACTTCTATACGCGCCAGTTCGTCGATGCGATGGCGCCGAGCAATTTCCTGTTCACCAACCCCGAAGTGCTGCGGACCACAATGGAGTCCGGCGGCGAGAACCTGGTGAAGGGTCTGGAGAACCTGCTGGGCGATCTGGAGCGCGGCAAAGGCCGGCTGCATATCAAGATGACCGATCTGGACGCCTTCAAGATCGGCGAGAACATCGCGATCACGCCGGGCAAGGTGGTGTTCCAGAACGACCTGCTGCAGCTCATCCAGTACACGCCGACCACCGAGAAGGTGCAGCGGCGGCCGCTGCTGATCATCCCGCCCTGGATCAACAAGTTCTACATCCTGGATCTGCGGGAGAAGAATTCCTTCATCAAATGGGCTGTCGCGCAGGGGCAGACCGTCTTCGTCGTCTCCTGGGTGAACCCGGATGAGAAGCTGGCGGCCAAGAGCTTCGAGGACTACATGGCCGAAGGTCCACTCGCGGCGCTCGATGCCATGGAAAAGGCCACCGGCGAGAAAGAGTTCAACGTCATCGGCTATTGCCTCGGCGGCACGCTGCTGGCGTCGACACTCGCCTACATGGCGACGAAGAAGGACAAGCGCATCGCCAGCGCCACCTTCTTCACCACGCTGGTCGACTTCAAGGAACCCGGCGAACTCGGCGTCTTCATCGACGAAGAGCAGCTCGCTGCGCTGGAACAGCGGATGAGTGAGAAGGGCTACCTGGAAGGCAGCTCGATGGCGAACACCTTCAATATGCTGCGCGCCAACGACTTGATCTGGTCCTTCGTGGTCAACAACTACCTGCTGGGCAAGGACCCCTTCCCGTTCGATCTCCTGTATTGGAACTCCGATTCCACGCGCATGCCCGCGGCGATGCACAGCTTCTATCTCCGGCGCATGTACCAGGAGAACAATCTGTCGAAGCCCGGCGGCATCACGCTGAAGGATGTGCCGATTGATCTGCGCAAGATCGACCTGCCGGCCTATATCCTGTCGACGCGCGAGGATCATATCGCGCCCTGGATGGCGACCTATGCGGCGACGCAGATCTACAAGGGCGATACGCGGTTTGTCCTGGCGGCTTCCGGCCATATCGCCGGCGTGGTCAATCATCCGGACGCCAAGAAGTATAACTTTTGGACAAACGACAAGCTGCCCGACGATCCCCATGCCTGGCTGAAAAGTGCGACGGAGCATCCCGGCTCCTGGTGGACCGACTGGTCGGCCTGGGTGAAGAAGCATGGCGGCGGCGAGGTCAAGGCGCGCACGCCCGGCGATGGCAAGCTGAAGGCGATCGAGGATGCGCCCGGCTCCTACGTTAAGGTGCGCTTGCAATAGCGCTGTCGGCGCTTCGCCTTATTCTCTCCGCAATCGGCCGTTAGCAGGGCGCGCATGAGAATAGCCGCGTTTCTTTGCTCGATGATCATCTCCGCAACGTCGGCCGCCGGCGAATGGACCGTCGGTCCCGCGCCCAGCGACGATCCCAGCATGCGCGCCGCCATGGTGACGAATGACACCGGCGACACGCTCTACATCTGGTCGCGCCGCGCCGACGAGCGCTTTCAGATCTTCGCCGAGCTGCATCCAGGCGCCGGCCACCATTTCGGCCGCGAAATGCCGCGCTACCGCATCGACGATGGCGATGAGATCGACACCGATCGCATCCGCCAGGACGGCGAAGATCTGAACGCCCTCTGGGGCTATATCGGCCCGACATCAGCGATTTGGCTGGTCTGGACTTCGATCCAGGATGAAGTGCTCAGTGGCGACCGGCTGCATGAATGGTTTGGCGGCAGCGAACTGGTCGTTTCCTGGCGCACCCCCGCAGGCGACCCGCAGGAGGCGCGCTTCACGCTCGCCGGTGCGCGAGCGGCGATCCTCGAAGGCACCGGCACAAAGCTCGGCGGTACTGCTGAATGAGGATGCGGTGATCCCGGCGCTTGTCATTCGCCCTTTCGCCGCCGGCGACACCGATGCCGTGATCGAGCTGCGCAACCGCGCTTTCGAGGAACTGTCGGGCGATGCGTATAGTCCGGCGCAAATCGCGGCGCTACGCGAGAATCGCGTGCAGAAGGACTATGCCGCGGAACTCGTCCTCAACCACATCATGCTGGCCTTCGACGATGCGCTCGGCCTTGTGGCCATGGGCGGCTGGATCTCGATGCCCGAGGATGTAACCATTGGCCGCATCCGCAAGCTGGCGGTGCATCCGGCCGCGGCGCGGCGCGGGATCGGCCGCCGCATGGTCGAAGATGCGGAGCAGCGGGCGCGCGATGCCGGATGCACGGCGCTTCATCGTCCGCTCCAGCCTGAATGCCGTGCCGTTCTATGAAAGCCTCGGCTACCGGATCACCGGCCACGGCGTCGTGCCGACCGCAGCCGGCATCGATATCCCGATGACGATGATGGCGAAGTAAGAACACTCCCCTCTCCCCTTGGGGAGAGGGGCAGGGGTGAGGGGTATTCGCGCGCAAGCGCGCGAGGAGTCTCTGCGGAACACACCCCGACTTTGAATTGAATGATTTCCCGCCTTATGCCGAGACTGTTTCGGATGATTGAATTCTTCAGCGCGCGGCCGCGCGTTGAACCCCTCACCCCCTGCCCCCTCTCCCCCAAGGGGAGAGGGGAGCTCTATGTGGAGCTACCGCCCCACCGGCTCCACATTCTTGCTGTAGAACTCCGCCCGGCCGACATAATGATCGACCGTCGCGCCGATCATGTCCCACTCCGCCGGCTTCATTTCCCGCATCAGCTTGGCCGGCGTGCCGGCCCAGAGTTCGCCGGTCTTGATGCGCTTGCCCGGCGTCAGCACGGCGCCGGCGGCCAGCATGCCATTGGATTCGATGACGCAGCCATCCATCACCATCGCCTTCATGCCGACGAAAGCGCGGTTCGCGAGCATGCAGCCATGGATGATCGCCAGATGACCGACCGTCACCTCGTCGCCGATGATGGCGGCATAGCCGAGCGCGCCGCGGCCGCCGTCCGGCTGGCCGTTCACATGGATGACCGTGCCGTCCTGGATGTTGGTGCGCTTGCCGATCTTGATCAGGTTGCCGTCGCCGCGCAGCGTGCAGCCGAACCAGATGCCGCTGCCTTCGCCGATCTCCACATCGCCGATGATCGCCGCCGTATGGGCGACGAAGACATCGGCGGCGATGCGCGGCTTGTAGTTGCCGAAGGTGAGGATGGTGGGCTTCACGCTGGTATCAGGCTCACGGGAACAGCGGTTCCTGCTCCAGCGCCGTGGTCTCGGCGATGCCGCACATGACGTTCATGTTCTGCACCGCCTGGCCGGACGCGCCCTTCACCAGATTGTCGATCGCCGACATCAGGATGGCCCGGCCGGGCACGCGGTCGGCGAAGACATTCATCACGCAATGGTTCGAGCCCCGCACATGGCGCGTCGCCGGCGCCTGCCCGTTCGGCAGCAGGCGCACGAATGGCTCGTCCTTGTACTTCGCCGCCAGGGTCTCCCGCAGCCCTTCCGCGGTGGCGCCATTGTTCAGCTTCACATAGATCGAGGACAGGATGCCGCGGCTCATCGGCATCAGATGCGGCGTGAAATTGACCACTACCGGCTTCTTCGCCGCCGCGCTCAGCTCCTGCTCGATCTCCGCCACATGGCGGTGGCCGGCGATGCCATAGGCATGGATGCCCTCGCTGACCTCGGCATAGAGGCTGCCCTGCTTGGCGTCGCGCCCGGCGCCGCTCACGCCCGATTTGGCATCGATGATGATGTCCGCGCCCTGGATTTCTCCTGACGCCAGCAGCGGAATTAGCGGCAGCGCCGCCGAGGTCGGATAGCAGCCGGGATTGGCCACCAGCCGCGCCGACTTGATCGCCGGCCGCGCCAGTTCGGTGAGGCCATACACGGCCTCCTTCTGCAGGTCCGGCGCCTTGTGCTCGTGGCCGAACCACTGGGCGTAGTTGGCGACGTCGGCCAGCCGGAAATCGTTCGAGAGATCGACGATCTTCAGATCCCGCGGCAGCTTGGCGATGACCTCCTGGGTTGTGCCGTGGGGCAGCGCGCAGAACACCATGTCGATGCCGGACCAATCCGCCTCGTCGATCTTGATCAGCGCCGGCAGCTTCAGATGGCCGAGATGAGGAAACACCTCGGCCAGGGGCTTGCCGGCCTGGCGGTCGGCGGTCAGCAGACGGATCTCCACCTGCGGATGGCGGGACAGCAGGCGCACCAGTTCGGCGCCCGTATAGCCGCTCGCTCCCAGGATTCCGACCCGAATTCTGTTCGTACCCGCCATCTTCAGGACTTTCTTAGAGGCCGCGCCGGAAAGCCCGGTGCTCAATAGTGTTTTCCGCGTTTTCCGGCGGCCCTGTCAATGCGTAGTTGAGCCCCGGCGGCGCCCTACGTCGGTATCCACATTGTTGTAGAGCGCCGGTGGCCGGATCGAACGCCATCAGGTGGCCGCTATGAATATCGAAGTACCAGCCATGGACGCTGAGCTTGCCCGCCTCCTCCCGCTCCACGATCCAGGGGAATGTCCGGATGTTCTCCAGCGACACTTTGATGTTCTCCAGCTCGCCGAATTTCTGGCGGCTCAGTTCGAAGTCATGGGCATGGGCGTTGACGGCCGTGCGGGCGCGTTCGGCGATCGCCATCCATGTGGCGATGAAGTCGCTGCCCATGGCCGCCGTTTCCGCCTCGTTCAGCAGCGCGCGGACGCCGCCGCAGGCGGCATGGCCGAGAACGATGATATGCTCGACCTGCAGGGTCTTGACGGCGAATTCCAGGGCCGCGCTGGTGCCGTGGGAACGGCTGTCGGGTGCATAGGGCGGCACCAGGTTGGCCACGTTTCGCAGCATGAAGATCTCGCCGGGCCCGGCGCCGGTGATCAGCATGGGATCGACCCGGGCATCGCAACAGCCGATCACCATCACTTTCGGCGACTGGCCGCGCCAGGCCAGCGCCTGAAACAGGGCCTGGTTCTTGACGTAGTAGTTGCGGCGGAAGTTCCTGAACCCGGTCAGCAGGCGTTCGATCGTCGGCGACGGCATGGCGGCGGTCTACTCCATCCTGGTACTCCCCGTGCTAGCTACACGGCCAGCCAGCAATGTCAAAGGCCTAGGCCCCGGGCTTGATCCAGCCGAAACGCCGCTCTGCGGCAATCCTAACTGGCATTAACCATCTTTGCTGACGCGGCATTAAGGCTGCGAGCCTTTAATTCCCGGGCATTCCCCAACCGCAACCGGAGCCGGGTCCGCGATGAAAAGGTGGCGCGCCTTTGCCTTACAGTGCTGCGGCCGGCCGGCCGCTGGCCTCCGCGGTGCCGGCGCCTGGTCACGCAACGACGGCGGCGCCAGCGCCGTGGAATTCGCCTTGGTCTCGCCGCTGCTGATCGGCCTGCTTCTGGGGGTGATCGAGTATGGCTCGCTGGCCATGGTGCAGATGCGGATGAACGACACGGCGCGCGATACCGCCCGCCGGCTGGCCGTGCACGATCTGGGGTCGGAGGTCGAGGGTGAGACAGTTTGCATTGGCGCAGCTTGCGGATTGGGACGCCGCCTTCCGTGCACAGGTCACTTTGCCCAAATTCCCCGAACGCGACATCGCGGTATTGATCAGAGTCTCCATGCAGGATGCCGCGATCATGAATCTCGTGAATTTTGGCATGGATGGCGACATGGTCGCCGAAGTTCACATGGTGATGGAATGAGGGCTCTCGGCATCGCCGTCGGGATGCGGTGCGTGCCTTCGTTTGTGCGTGACGAGAGCGGGCAGCGTTCTTCCGCTCGTCGGCCTGTGCATGCTCGTGACTTTCGTCGTCGGCGCGCATTGTCGTCGATCTCGGCTATCAGGAAGCGCTCCGCTCGCAGATGACGGCGGCGGCTGACGCGGCGGCGCTCGCCGCCGTGATCGAGTTGCCGTACAAAGAAAGGGCAACCGATGCCGCGTTGCGATACGCGGAGAAGAACATGCCCGAGGCGGCGCACGGCCATGTCCTCTACAAGGATGACGTCGAATTCGGCCACTGGGACAGGAAGCACCGCAGTTTTTACGACGGCGGAAAGCCCATCAACGCCGTGCGGGTCACCCTCCATCGCAGCGCCAAGAACGGCAACGCCGCCCCGACCTTTTTCCTCCACCTCTTCGGCGCCCGGGAAGCCGATATCACGATCCAATCGCTGGCGGGCATTGTCGTCCCCTTGATCGACTACTCGGACGATCCCGGCCTGCTCTCGGAGGCGGAGCGGCGGAAGATCGCGGAGATGCGCGAGGACGTCGAGGAAGATGAACAAGGAGCGCATGTGGGACAATGTCACCAAGCGCTACGACCGCAGCAAGGAGATGACCGCTGACGACGACCGAGAAATTCCTGGTCGAGAATTACGGCCAGCCGGCGCTGCTCGAAATAGACCCAGTCCGGGCAGGCAGCCGGAGCAAGGCGCCACTCGCAGGCGCCTGACCGGCGGCGAGCCTACAGCCAGCCTTTGCGGTAGAAATAGATCAGCGGGATGATCGCTGAAATCGCCATCAGCCCGAGCGCCCAGGGATAGCCGCCGAGCCATTGCAGCTCGGGCATATATTCGAAGTTCATCCCATAGATGCTGGCCACCAGAGTCGGCGGCAGGAACACCACGGCCGCCACCGAAAAGATCTTGATGATGCCGTTCTGCTCGATGTTGATCATGCCCAGCGTGGCATCCAGCAGGAAATTGATCGTATGGGACTCGAAGGCCGCATGTTCGCCGAGCGACAGGATGTCGTTGCGCGCCGATTTCAACCGGGCCCGGACATCCTTCAGCGTCTTATCATTGGCGCCCTGAAGCGTTGCGGTGAGGAAGCTGATCAGCCGGGTCATCGACAGCAGGCTTTCGCGGATCGTGGACACCAGATCGTCGTTGCGGCCGAGGTCGCGGATAACCTCCCGCAGATCCTGCTGCGGCCGGCGGCGGCGCCCGCCCTTGGTCTCTTCCCGGAAGATCGTGTGGGACACCCGATCCAGATCCTGGGCGGTCTTCTCCAGGATATCCGCGATCCGGTCGATGAAGGCCTCCAGCAGGCCGGTCAGCGCCTCCTCGCCGCAGGTGCAAGCCTCCGTGCCCCGCAGTAGCTTTTGGGCATAGGTCGCAACCGGTCGCGGCTCCACATGGCGCAGGGTGATCAGCCCGCGCGGCGTCAGGATGAAGGTCATGCTGGCCCGCTCCGGCAGGGGCGCATCGGCATGGACCAGGATGGTCGCGGTCATGAAGCGGGCGCCGCCTTCGACATAGAGCCGGTCCGACGGTTCGATCTCCTTGGCCTCTTCCGCCGTCGGCAAGCTCAGGCCATAGGCCTTCTCCACCTGGGTCCGTTCCTCGGCGGTCGGCGCCACCACATCGAGCCACAGCGCATCCGCGGGCAGCGGCGCTCCTTTGATCTGCTCGGCCCGCTCGAAGCGGTTATTGCGGGGCACGTAGGCGTGAATCACGGCGGTATGAGCTCTTTCTGTTTCTTATCCATGACACAGGCCCGAGGGCGCCGGCCGGATCGTTGAGCGGGAGTTGTAGGTCCGAACCTTGAGACGGGCAAGCGCCGGACCGGCAGCTCTCGATGTGCGGCGGGCCGGACATTCAATTTCAATTGTATGACAAATACCTCTTGACCCTATTGCGCCGGTCGGCTGTCCTTATCGCCTGAGAAACTTAGCGCCCGCCGGAATGCCGGAGTTCAACCGGAGAGGGGGCGCACCATTGGGAGGCTCTGCATGGCGGCTGGTGTTGACTACCGGCACGCGGTGCGGCTCGAGGACGTTTCCATGGCCTATGGCAACGTCGTCGCGCTGCGCAATATC
This sequence comes from uncultured Alphaproteobacteria bacterium, assembly GCA_963851215.1. Classification (GTDB taxonomy): domain Bacteria; phylum Pseudomonadota; class Alphaproteobacteria; order Dongiales; family Dongiaceae; genus DATKFM01. Next base: position 99,378 of record CAWKOG010000008.1, on the reverse strand, counting down.
AATTTCGAGGTCGGCGCCAACGAGATCGTCGGCCTGATCGGCGACAATGGCGCCGGCAAATCCACTCTGATCAAGATCATCACCGGCGTGCAGAAACCGACCGCCGGCCGGCTCTATATCCGTGACCGGCACATCCCCTGGTCCGATTATTCCGTCCGCCGCGCGCACGACCTGCGCATCGAAACCGTCTATCAGGAAAAATCCTTGGGCGAGAAGCAGCCGCTCTGGCGCAACTTCTTCGCCGGCCGCCAGATCACCAACCGCTGGGGTTTCATCGACGTCAAAAAAGAGAAGGAAATCGCCAACAAGATCCTGCTGGAAACCATCGGCTTCCGCGGCGTGGGCATCAACGCGGACTCCACGGTCAGCAAGCTATCGGGCGGCGAACGGCAGGGCGTGGCCATCGGCCGGGCCATGCATTTCGACGCCGACCTCATCGTGCTGGACGAACCGACGGTCGCGCTGGCGCTCAAGGAAGTGCGCAAGGTGCTGGATTTCATCGAGCGCATCCGCAGCAGCGGCCGGGCCTGCATCTATATCGAGCATAACCTGGCCCATGTGCATGAGCTGGCCGACCGGCTGGTTGTCATCGACCGCGGCGAGATCGTGACCAACATCAAGCGCGGCGAAATGACCCTGCATGAGCTGACCGGCCACCTGCTGTCCCTGCAGGCGAAGAAGGAGAGCGCGGCATGACGGCGGTGGGCCGGTATCGCCCCGCATCCCGCACGCCGCCGCTGGCGCGCCTGCTGGCGACAGAAGGCGTGCCGATTCTGCTGGTGCTCATCGTCATCCTCATCGTGCTGATGATCCTGGCGCCCAACGCCTTCCTCGGCTGGCGCACCTATGTGTCCGTCATGATCAACTACCAACCGCAGATCATCTGCGTGCTCGGCCTGACGCTGGTGATCGCCGCCGGGGATATCGATCTCTCCTTCCCGTCCATCGTCACGCTGACCAGCCTAATCTTCGCCGCCTTCTATCGATTCGATAACGTGTTCTGGCTGAGCTGGCTGGCGGAAGGTCACGCGCCCGAGGAGATCAAGATCCTGCAGGCCCAATATGCCTGGGTCGGCGTCATTGCCGCCATCGGCGTCGGCGCGCTTGCCGGGTTCATCAATGGCGTATTGGTGGCGTGGGTCGGCATTCCCTCGATCATTGCCACTCTGGCCACGGCTTTCATCTGGCGCGGCATGGCGGTGTTTCTCGCCGCCGGCAAACAGTTCGCCCTGCGCGATTTCAACCAGACGACGCTCTGGGAATTCACCACCGGCCGCCTGTTCACCGGCCTGTTCAGCGGCGACGTGGTGCTGCGCAAGCCTGACGGCATACCCATTCAGGCGGTCATCGTCATCGGCCTGGCGGTGCTGCTCTGGTTCATCCTCAACCGCCACCGCTTCGGCGAGGCGCTGCTGTTCATCGGCGACAACGCCAATGTGGCGCGGGTGATGGGCATTGACGTCAAGACGACGCGCATCAAGCTGTTCACGCTGATGGGCGCGCTGGCGGGCCTCGCCGGCATGTTCCTGACCATGGAAACCGAGAATTTCACCACCACCCAGGGGCAAGGCATGCTCCTGGTGGTGATCGCCGCCGTGTTCATCGGCGGCACCTCGATCTTCGGCGGCTCCGGCACCATCGTCGGCAGCTATATCGGCCTGCTCATCGTCGTCATGCTGCAGATCGGCATGGTGGCCATGGGCCTGGGCGGCGATATCGCTGACATGGTGATCGGCCTGGTGTTCCTCGCGGCTGTCATCCTGCATATGCTGGTGGAGCGCCCGGAGAGACTAAAGGGAATGCGGCTGAAGGGACTTGGGTTCGGCAATCGATAACACTGCAACAATGAAACCTAACATTAGGAGGATCATGATGCGGACGATTACGAAGCTACTGAGCGTGACGGCGATCGCGGGCTCACTGGCGGCAATGGCGATGCCGGCAAGCGCCCAGATGATCGGCGAAGGCGTCACTGTCTATATGCAGATGGGCGGGCAACCCGGCGAGCCGCCGGTGCTGCCGCGCACCAACGGCGCCAAGGCCGCCGCCGCGGCGCTCGGCGTCAATCTGATCGAGCAATATTCGAGCTGGCAGGCGGAGACCATGCTGGCGCAATTCCGCGAGGCGCTGGCCGCCAAGCCGAATTGCATCGTCATCATGGGCCATCCCGGCAACGATGCCTTTGCCGATCGTGGTGGCCGACGCGGTTGCGCAGGGCATTGTCGTGACATCAGGCAACGCGCCGCTGAAGGAACTGCAGGTCAAGTATCAGGACAAGGGCTTCGGCTATGCCGGCGTCGATCTCTATGAGGGCGGCGCCATCACCGCCCGCGCCATGCTGGCGGCCGGTCTCGCTTCCGGCGACAAGGCGATGGTGTTCGGCAATTTCAGCCGCGGCGATCGCGGCCTGTCCGATACCGGCATGGCAGACACGCTGGAGAAGGCCGGCGTGACCGTGGACCGGCTGGAGATGTCGGAGGAAGTGAACGGCAATCCGCCGCTCGCCATCCCGCAGCTCGTCGCCTATCTGCAGCAGCATCCGGACACCAAGGCCATCGGCACCCAGCATGGCGGCATCACGCCCCTGCTCCCCGATGTGGGCCAGCAGGCCGGCAAAGGTCCCGGCGACATCATCTTCGGCGGCATCGACACCGATCCGAAGACGGTTGACGCGGTGAAGGCCGGCACCATGACGGCGACCCTGGACCAGCAGCTCTATCTCCAGGGCTTCCTGCCGGTGCTGCAATGCGTGCTGTCGGCGAAGTACCAGATGGGCGGTTTCACCACGAATACGGCGGCGGGCACGCTTTCGCCGGCGAATGTGGAGAAGCTGATCCCGCTGATCGACGCGGGCATCCGCTAACTCGCTGAAGGGCTGCCATTGGCTGCGCCCGCTCGGGCCGATATGTTTCTGTCGGTCTGAGCGGGCGCGCTTTCTTCGCAGCATGCCCATCAAGGGGGAACGAACAATGGCCGAACAATTTCCGCGCTTCGAACTCACGGGGCAGACCGTGCTCGTCACCGGCGCGGCGCGCGGCCTTGGACGCGCCTGTTCGCTGGCCTGCGCCAAGGCGGGCGCCGATATCGCGCTCGGCTTGCGCGACGTGAAGTCCGGGCCGGGCCAGGAACTGGCGGCGGAGATCAAGGCGCTGGGCCGCAAGGTTCTGCCGCTACAAATGGACGTGGCGAAACTCGACCAGATCGAAAGCGCCATTGCCCAGGCCGAGTCGCACTTCGGCAAGATCGACGTGCTCGTCAACAACGCGGGCATCGGGCCGGAGAACCTGGCCGAGAACGTCAACGAGGCGGATTTCGACGCGACGCTGGCAGTGAATTTAAAGGGCACATTCTTCGCCGCGCAAGCGGCCGGCCGGCGCATGATCAAGCGCAAGGCCGGCTGCATCGTCAATATGAGCTCCCAGGCCGGCACGGTGGCGCTGAAGGGCGAGCCGATCTACTGCATGACCAAGGCAGCCATCGACCACCTCACCCGCTGCCTCGCCAATGAATGGGCGCAGTACAACATCCGCGTGAACGCCGTGGCGCCGACCTTCATCTGGACCGACGGCACCAAGCCGGCCCTGTCCGATCCGGCGTTTCTGAAGCAGACGATCGCGAGCATCCCCCTGGGCCGCATCGGCGAGCCGATGGAAGTGGCGGGCGCGGTGGTGTTCCTCGCTTCGCCCGCGGCGTCGCTGATCACCGGCGTTTCATTGCGCGTCGATGGCGGCTGGGCGCTGCCGTAGCGCAGTCGGGTTTGTAGGGGCGACCTGCGGGCGCCCTTCATCGGATCGCGCACAATCCTGGCTAAGGACATCGGGTGGCCGCAACAGGGCGACCGCAGGCAGATCGCGTAGCGATCTTGCCGAGGTCGCCCCTACATTCCCGGCGGTACAGACCGAGCTAAACCACCTTCACCGTGATCTCGCCGATCCCGTCGACGCCGCCCTGCAGCACATCGCCGCGCTTCACGGCGGAAACGCCCGCCGGCGTCCCCGAGAAGATCAGATCGCCGGGCTTGAGCTCGAACAGGCCCGAGAGATAGCTGATCGTCTCCGGCACGCCCCAGATGAGCTGGCTGAGATCGCCCTGCTGCTTCACCGCGCCGTTGACCTTCAACCAGACGGCGCCCTTCTTCGGATGGCCGATGACCGAGGCCGGCACGATCTCCGAACAGGGCGCCGCATGTTCGAACGCCTTGCCCACTTCCCAGGGGCGGCCCGCCTTCTTCGCCTCGGCCTGCAGGTCGCGCCGCGTCATGTCCAGGCCGACGGCATAGCCGAACACGCAATCCAGCGCGCGCTCCACCGGGATGTCGCTGCCGCCCCGGTGCAGCGCCACCACCATTTCGAACTCGTGATGCACGTCGTTGGATTTCGGCGGATAGGGGAAATCGCCGCCGCCGGGAATCAGCGAGTCCGGGTTCTTCTGGAAGAAGAACGGCGGCTCGCGGTTCGGATCGTGGCCCATCTCCTTCGCATGCTCGGCATAGTTGCGGCCCACGCAATAGATCCGGTGCACCGGAAACAGCTTGTTCATGCCGCGGACCGGCAGCGCCGGCGCCGGCGCGGGCTGGAACAGATAGGCGGCTTCCTTGACCATCACGTTTGTCATCTAACCCCCGCATAAAATTCAATGCGTTTTTCCAAATAGGCCACGAGCTCAGAAACCACCATCGCAAAGGCGAACAGCAGGATCGTCAGCGCCCAGAACTCTTCCATCAGGAAGTTGCGCGAATAGATCTCGAACAGCTCGCCATAGCCGATGATGGAAACCAGCAACTGCCCGATCACCACGCCTTTGACGCCGCGGATCAGGCCGAGGCGCAGCCCGGCCAGGATCTCGGGCAAGGCGGCCAGCAGGATGATGCGCGTGTAAAGCTGCCAGCGGCTGGCGCCATAGCTGCGCCCCATCTCGACCAGCGAGACCGACACATGCTGCACGCCCGCGCGGGTATCCAACACGATGATCCAGACCGCGAACAGGAAGACCGAGACGACGATCGTCCGCTCGCCCATGCCCGAGAGGATCATCAACACGGGCACCAGCGCCGACAGCGGCGCACTGACGAACAGATTCACCCACATGCCCAGAAGCTTGTCGGCGGCCTTGACCCGCCCCATCAGCACGCCCAGCGCAATGCCGATGACCGCCGCCAGCGCCATGCCGATGGCGAAGGAGCGCAAGGTGGTGACCGTCGCCACCTGGAATTTCTCAAGCTGCACCAGCTCGACCACCGCCACCAGCACCGACGAGAAGGGCGGCACCAGATACATCAGGCCGGTCTGGCCGATGATCTCCCACAGCAGGCACCAGACCAGAATCGAAGCCATCATCGGCACGCGATATCCGAATATGATCATGCCGAGCTCACGTCACATATTGCCGCAGGCCTTGCCAAATCTCCTCCACCGTATCGAGATAGGCGCGGTCGCGGCGGATATCGTCAGGGGAAGCGGTGCGATCGATGTGGGGCTCGATGATCTGGGACACCTGACCCGGCCGCTGGGACAGCAGCACCACGCGGTCGGAGACATAAACAGCCTCTTCGATGCTGTGGGTGACGAAGATGAAGGTCTTGTGCTCGACGCCCCTGAGTTTCAGCAGATCCTCCTGGAACTTCCGGCGTGTCTGCTCGTCGACGGCGGAGAACGGCTCGTCCATCAGCAGGACATCGGCATTCACCGCCAGCGCGCGGGCGAGCCCGACCCGCTGGCGCATGCCGCCGGAAAGCTCGTGGGGATAGCGGTCCTCGAAACCGGCGAGACCCACCTCGCCGATATAGTGGCGCGCCGCCGTTTCACGCTCTGCCTTCGGCGTACCCCGCAGCTCCAGCCCGAAGCCGACATTGCGCAGCACAGTCGCCCAGGGCAGCAGCGCGAAATCCTGGAACACGAAGGCGCGCTCCGGGCCCGGGCCCGTCACCTTCTTGCCGGCGACGATCACCTCGCCGGCATCCGGCCGCAGCAGGCCGGCGATGATCTTGAGCAGCGTGGTCTTGCCGCAGCCGCTGGGGCCGAGCAGCGATGTCAGCTTGCCCTGGGGAAAGGCCAGGTCGATGCCGCGCAGCGCCTCGACGCCGCCCTGATAGGTCTTGCCGACGCCGCGCACCTCCACCTTGGCGGCAGCCTCATCGGCTATTCCGGTCGGCGAAGCCTTCATCTTGTGCACTGTACCCATTGTCATGCTTTCTTCAATTCCGGCCGGAACAGCGCGATTTCAAGCCGCTGCAGAAGCGCCAGCGTCAGCGCCGAAAACAGGATGATCGAGGCGATCGACGCATACATCTCCGCATAGTCGGCCACCGCCCGGTGATAGGTGATGAGATCGCCGATGCCCGTCGGCGTGATCAGCAGCTCGGCCAGTACCACGCCGATGAAGCCCGCCGCGACCCCCAGGCGCAGACCGGCGAAGATCACCGGGCTGGCATCGGGAATGACGATCTTGGCAATCTGCTGCGTCCGCGTGCCCTGGAACGAGCGGCACATATCCACCAGCGACGGATTTACGTTGCGCACCGCCTTGTAGCAATTGAGCACGATCACTGGCAGGGCCAGCAACATGACCGACAGTGACTTGGCGACAAGGCCGATGCCGTAAACGAAGGTGACCAATGGAATCAGCGCCGCCACCGGAGCTGCCTGCAGCACGATGAACACCGGCGCGGCCAGCCATTCCGCGCCCCGCCGCAAGCCCATCAGCACGCCGAGCCCGAGGCCGATGACCGCGGACGCGACCACGCCGATCACCAGCGGCTGCAGCGTCGACAGATAGGCGCGCGGCAGGCTGCCATCGAAGATCATGGAGAAGAATGCCGCCGCCGTCTCGGAGAAAGGCGGGAAGGCATAGTTGATGGGGATCTGCCCGGCGATTTCCCAGGCGCCGCAGAACAAGACGACAGACAGCAGGCGCCAAAGCCACGCATAATCGCGACGCGCTGCCAGCGCGCCCTCGACGAGAACAGCCGGGGCCGCGCGGACCCCGGCTTCGTCATCATAACGTACAGTCAACGGATGTTCCGTCGCCTACTTGGTGCCGAGCTTTGCGAGAGCGCGATTCAGCGGACCGAGGTCCCAGTAATCCTCGACCTTGAGCGCCGCCGGGTCGCCTTCGAGCTGGCCGGCCACGCTGTAGAAGCCGAAATCGTCCTGCGCCGCCGTTTCGCCGCCGCCATTCTCCGGAAATGCGCCGGAGGCAACGGACTCTTCGAAGTACGGAACCACTTCCGGCTCGAGATCGGCCGGCAGATCCGTCAGCAGGTTGTACTGCTTGCGCAGGTCGGCGACGATCGCCGGCTTGGCGTTGATTTCGCGCCAAGTGGTGATCAGCGCTTCCACCAGGATATCCACCGCCGCCTGCTCGCGGGTCAGGAATTCGGTGTTGGCATAGAGCGCTTCGTCGCTGGCGTTCACGCCTTCCATCGGCAGCACGGCGAACTTGCCGGGCGCCTTCTCTTCGATCATGCGCCGGTTGGCGGCATCGACGATGGTCGCCTTGACATTGCCCTGCAGCAGCGCGCCGGCGCGCACTTCGGCGCCCGCGACATAGCTGATGTTGCTGTAGGTGATGCCGTTGCGCTGGGCCATCAGCTTCATGATGGCTTCCGTGCCGGAGCCGCGGGAATGCACCGCCACTTCCTGGCCGTCCAGATCCTTCCACTCCTTATAGAACTCGGTATTCACGATCGGATAGAAGCGCAGCGTGCTGAGCTGGTAGAATATGCGGATCGGCGCCTTCACCTTCTGCAGCAGCGCATAGGGCGTGCCGACGCCCACATCGGCCTCGCCGCTCACGACGGCTTGCGCGGCAATATCTTCTTCCTTGAAGAAGGTGACTTCGATATTGACGCCCTTCTCCTTCGCGCGCTCGATGGCGATCAGGAAGTTCAGGGACTCGACGCTGGCGACATCGCCGAAGGCGATGCGGATTTTGTTTTCCTGAGCTTGCGCCGCCGACAGCGACAGCGTAGCGGCAATCAACGCGGCGCCGGCAACGCCGGCAAGACGACGCAGAAATCTAGCCATTGGATCCTCCCAAGCCCTGTGTTGAGAACGCGCCCGGCCTTTACGGCCCTTTTTGCAATCATTCCGTCGATTGGTTTAACTTGGTTGCAACAAGCCGTCAATGAAACCTTGACCTGCTTGATTTCCGTGCATATGAGCGAACCAATCATTTGATTGGTTGAGGACATGGAACTGAGATCGGCAACCCTTCAGGTCGTCAGCACACCGGCGGAAAGCGCCACGGCGCTAGCCCAACTGCGCGCCTATCTCGCACGCACCACGCTCGCCGCCGACAGCCGCCTGCCGCCCGAGCGCACGCTTTCGCAGGCGCTGGGCGTCACCCGCGCCGAACTGCGCAAGGCGCTGGCGGTGCTGGAAGCAGAGGGCCAGCTCTGGCGCCATGTGGGCAAGGGCACCTTCCTCGGCAACCGCCCGCTCGACTCCGTCTCCGACATCGCCGCGATCTCCCACCGCACCAATCCGGCGGAGGTGATGCGAACGCGCCTGCTGCTGGAGCCGGAAGTGGCGCGGCTCGCGGCGCTGAATGCGACCCCGGCGCAGATCGCCGAGATGCAGAACTGCCTGAAGAAAAGCCGCGAGGCCGCGAGCTGGCGGCAGTACGAGGCGTGGGACAACCGCCTGCACCGCGCCATCGCCGAGGCGACGCAGAACAACCTGCTGCTCTCGCTACTGGATACGCTGAACGCCGTGCGCCGCGCCGTCGCCTGGAGCCGCCCGCGCACCAATCCGGTCAAGCCTGATCCCGATCATCACAGCTTCAGCGAGCATGACGCCATCGTCGGCGCCATCGCCGAACGCGACATGGGCCGCGCCGCCGCCGGCATGCGCAAGCATCTGGAGTTCGTCGAACGCAACCTGCTGAAGGCGAGCTTCAACGGCGGGTGAATATCCCTAGCCCGGATACCAGATCTTCCGCGGATCGTTGGCCGCGCGGACATAGTTGTAGGACGCATCCACCAGCTTCTTCAGATCATAGCTCGGGCGCCAGCCGAGGCGATATCTTGCCTTCGAGTTATCCAGCCAGGTGCTGTGAAACTCGGTCGGCACCGCCACCGACGGCAGGCCGCGAGTCGCCTTAAGGTGCGCCGCGACGGCGCCGTAGTCCACCGGCTCGTCCATGCAGATGTTGAAGGTCTGCTGCCGCGCGCCCGGATGGTCCAGCGACTTCAGGATGGCGTCGACCAGATCGTCCACATGCACGAAGTTGCGCCGCATCGGCGATCCGTCGGCATCCAGCATCAGCGGCACCGTGCCGGCCTTCTGATAGCCGGCCGCGCGCTCCTTGCCGACCAGTTCGATCCAGCGCGGCCCGCCGAACACATCCTCGCCGAACGACATGGTGTATTTGAAATCGTCCTTCTCCATGATCCAGGGCGCCCGCAGGCAGCAGCCGGTGAAGTCGTACTGGATGTAGTACTGCTCCAGCATAACCTCCTCGAGCACCTTGGACAGCGCATAGCAGCCGGGATAGGCGCTGTGCCGGTCGGCCTCCGTCACCGGCGCCGACCGGCGGTAGAAGAAATGCCCCATGCCGGCATCGCCGCCGATGAGGACGAACTGGCGGAAGGCCTTGCTCTCCCGCGCCGCCTCCAGCAGCCAGAAGAGGCCTTTCACCGTCACGTCCATGACGTCCTCAGGCGTCTCCTTGCAGGTGGCGAGATGCAGCACATGGGTCACCCCGTCCATCGCGCGCGCCACCAGCGCGCGGTCGGCGATGCTGCCCTTCACCACCTCGACCCGCGATGTTTCCGGCAGCGTGCGGTTATGGCAGAGGGCGCGGATGCGGTCCTGGCCGAACGCCGCATCGCCGAGCAGGCGGTGCATGAACGTCTGACCCACCTTGCCCGTGGCGCCGGTGACGAGAATGAGACGGCCGGCCATGACGCAGATCCCCCGCTATTTGTCTGACAAATCCTCAGACAATGTTAGCGGAGGTCTTCGGCGGCGGGCAAGCCCGCACCGGCAAGTTACTTCGGAAACATATGCCAGTAAGGCTGCGCTTCCTTGAGCGCCCGCGCGAAGGACGGGCCGCGCCTTCAGCCGGCTGAGATAAGCCGCAGCGTTCTTGTGGCTGTCGCCGAACGGTATCACCTGATCCGCGTAAAACAGTGCAGGCGACGCGGCGCAGTCGGCCATGGTGAAGGCATCGCCCATGGCCCAAGTCTTTGCGGCCATATCCCGCTCGACCATGCCGAGCGCGGTCTGCAACTGCGTCTTTGCCTGCTCCAGGCCAAAGGGATCGCCCTTCCCCGCCGGCCGCAGCCTTTCGGCGACGATCCTCTGCATGGGCATATGCACATAGAGATCGAAGAACCGGTCGCTCAGGCGCGTCTGCCGCGCCAGATCCTCGTCGGCGGGCACGAGCTTCGATTTGCCGGGATAATGCTTCGCCAGATATTCGATGATGATGCTGGACTCCGGCACGCGTGCGCTCCCGCGCCTCGTCGCGCAGCACCGGGAATTTGCCGATCGGCCAGACCTTCAGGAAAGCCGCCCGCGACGCCTCGTTGCCGAGATCGACGATCACGGGCTCGAAGGCCGTGTCGTTCTCATACAGCGCCGTGAGCGCCTTCATGCAGAAGGATGACAGCGGATGGAAATAGAGTTTGAGCGTCATGATCCGGCCTCCGGCTATTTCCGCGTCAATTCCTTGCCCAGCGACACCAGCAAGCCGCCCCATCCGCTCTCGCGCAGCTTCGGATTGTCGAAGCCGTCGAGAAAAGCGCCATGTTCGGTGAGAGTCAATGTCGTGCTCTTGCCTTTCGGCTTCAGTTCCACCGTCGTCAGCGAGCAGGAGATCCGGTTCTCGTTGATGAACATGTCATAGGCGAAGATGATCCGCTCATCCGGGACGATATCCCGGTAGATCGTGTCGTTGCGGATCTTCGGGCCGCCCTTCGGACTGCCGCGCCAGATCTCCTTCCCGCCCACTTTGAAATCGAGCTTGTACTCGTCGGTTTCCCAACCCTCGCCGCCGGCGAACCAGCGGCGCTTGGCATCGATGTCCGCAAACGCGTTGAATACCCGTGCCGGTGGCACGTCATAGGTCCGCTCGAGAACGAAAGTGCTGTGAACCACGGAACGCTTGCTCAAGATTTCCTCCCTTTGATGGGTTCATCGCCAGTGGCGGCCAGGAACTCGCCGAGACGGTCGAGCCGGCGCTCCCAGATCATGCGCTGTTCGCCGATCCATTTCTCGGCGCTGCGCAGCGCCGCCGGCTCGATGCGGCAGGTGCGCACCCGCCCCACCTTCTGCGACTTCACCAGGCCGCTCGCCTCCAGCACCTGCAGATGCTGCACGACGGCCGGCAGCGACATGTCCAGCGGTTCGGCCAGTTCGCTGACCGAGGCCGGGCCGCGGGTCAGCCGCTGGACCATCTCGCGCCGGCCGGGATCGGCCAGCGCCTGAAACATTAGATCTAGCGATGCCTGATAGTTAAGCATATACTTAAGTATCATGAGGCCACGAACCCGGCAAGCCCCTCTTGGCGGATGCACGGCATGCCGTCCTGCTCTAGATTCCCCGCAATGACCGCCCCGCGCCGGGAAACGCCATGACCGCCCTCGCCGCCAGCTTCCTCACCGTCTTCATCGGCCTGTTTCCCATCGTCAATCCGCTGGGCATGGCGCCCATTTTCCTGCGCCTGACCTCCGAGTCATCGGCGAAGACCCGGGCACGGCTTGCCTGGCGCGTGTCCGTCGGCGGCTTCGTGCTGATGGCGGTGTCGCTGTTCATCGGCTCCCACATCCTCGCCTTCTTCGGCCTGACCATCACGGCGATCCAGATCGGCGGCGGGCTGGTGGTGATGGCCGCGGGCTGGCGCCTGCTCATGCAGGGCGACGACACCCGCGCCCGCGAGCAGCAGGCCGCCGCGCCTGATGACGAAACGATGATGCGCCGCGCCTTCTTTCCGCTGACCATGCCGCTCACGGTCGGTCCCGGAACGATCTCGGTGGCCATCACCCTGGGCACTCAAGCAGCCGTGAGCGATCAGATACTCTGGACCGCCGCCGGCGGTGTACTCGCTGCGCTCGCGGTGGCCGGCACGATCTATCTCAGCTACCGCTTCGCCGCCGGCCTGCTGCGCCGCCTGGGTGAAAATGGCACCGACGCCTTCATGCGTCTTTCGGCCTTCATTCTGCTCTGCTTGGGCGTGCAGATTCTGACCAATGGTGTCGCCAATTTGCCGTTCATCGCCGGCCCCTGAGGCCGACTTGACATATCGCCAGGAAATTTGTATTTAACTGATAGGTTAATTACGGGATGACGCAGCATACCAACGGGAATTGGAACGGCCCGAGAGTGTTTCGGGTTGAGTAACAGGCGCCCCGGCCCATGGCGCGGTAGCAAGACAATCACGGCGAAGGAGCGAAGAATGGCACGCAACGCCCGTAAATCCCCCGGCAAAACCAAGGCGCGAAAGAAAGCGGCAAAACCGCGCGCCCGCACCGCCGCCGCGCGCCGGGTTCTTGTGATGGTCGCAACGCGCAAGGGCGCCTGGCTCTATCATGGCGACGCCGCGCGCAAGACCTGGCGCGCCGACGGCCCGCATTTCCTCGGCCATATCGTCAATCACATGATGCTCGATCCCCGCGACGGCCGCACGCTGCTGGCCGCGGCGAAGACCGGCCATCTCGGCCCGACGGTGTTCCGCTCCACCGATTTCGGCCGCAGTTGGAAGGAAGCCAAACGCCCGCCCGCCTTCGCCAAGGCGGCGAACGGCACCGCCGGGCCGCAGCGTCGATCACACCTTCTGGCTCACGCCGGCCCATGAGAGCGAGCCCGATGTCTGGTACGCCGGCACCTCGCCGCAAGGCTTGTTCCGCTCGGCAGGATGGCGGCGTCACCTGGGAGCCGTTCTCCAGCATCAATGACGATCCGAAGTACCGGGACTGGATGGGCACGGTGCAGGACGGCACGCCCGACGGGCCGAAGATGCATTCGATCATCGTCGATCCCCGCGATCCCCAGCATCTCTATTTCGCGCATGTCCGGCGGCGGCGTGCATGAATCCACCGACGGCGGCAAGACCTGGAAGGTCATGATCCAGGGCATGGAGGTCGTCGAAGGCTTCGACGCCGAGCACCCCTTCCTTCCACGATCCCCATTGCATGCGCCTCTGCCCCAGCAATCCGGACCGGCTCTATCAGCAGAACCATTGCGGCATCTACCGCCTCGACCGCCCTTCGACAAAGTGGGAGCGCATCGGCAATGCCATGCCGAAGAAGGTCGGCGACATCGGCTTTCCCATGGTGGTGCATCCCCGCGATGCCGACACCGTCTGGGTGTTCCCGATGGACGGCACCGCGGTCTGGCCGCGCACCTGCCCCGACGGCAAGCCCGGCGCCTTCGTCACGCGCAATGGCGGCAAGAGCTGGAAGCGCCTGGATGCCGGCCTGCCGAAGGGCCAGGCCTGGTGGACCGTGAAGCGCCAGGCGATGACCGCGGACGCGCGCGATCCCGTCGGACTCTATTTCGGCACCACCAGCGGCGAACTCTGGATGAGCCGCAACGAAGGCGACCGCTGGACAGCCGCTGGCGCAGCATCTGCCGGAGATCTATGCGGTGGAGGCGGCCGAGCTGCGATGAATGTGCTGATCCCCAGCGCCCTGCGCTCCTACACGAAGGCGCGCGACGTCGACGCGGCCGGCGCCACGCTCGCCGAGCTGCTGGCCGATCTCGACCGCCGCTATCCCGGCCTGCGCTTCCGCATGATCGACGAGCAGGACAAGATGCGCCCGCATATCCGCTTCTTCGTCAATGGCGAGCAGACCTTCGACCTGGCGCATCCGCTGCGGCCCGCGGAATCCGTGCAGATCGTGCAGGCGCTGAGCGGCGGCTGAACCGCTCTCGCGGCTAGGTTTCCTGGCCGCCCTTCAATATCGTTGCCGTCAGCAGCTTTGCCAGGATCGCCTCGCGGCTGACCATCGATTTGAAGGCGCCGTTCTCGACCACGGCAATGCTTTCGAGCTTCTCCTGCTCCATGATCCGCAGCACGTCCAATGCTGAAGTCTCGGCCGGGACAAATTGCTCGTGCCGGCCGACCAGAGCGCCCAAAAGTTGGCTGTAATCCCATTGCTCGTCCCGCTCCGGCGGCGGCAGTTGCGAATTGAACAGGCCGGCGTCGATCCAGCCGACGAAGCGGTCGCCTTCCTGGAACACCACATAACGGATGCCCAGGATTCGACGTAGCTGTGCAGCAACTTGGTCGAGTACCTGAACCCGTCGCGCAGCCCGAGTACCTCGATCGTCTGTCCTGGCGACTGCCGCAAGCGATCCTGCAATTCGTAGAGAAGCTGACCGGAACCTTTGTCGACAAAGGCGTCATAGCCGCCGATGGCGTTGACCGAGAGGTCGATCTCCTTGCCGACATCCTTGGCGGTTGCCTCAACCACGTCGCCGATCGGCGTGCCGGCGCCGATCTCGAACAGGTCCACGACCTTGACGCTGCGGCCGGCCTCGATGGCGTTATTGAAATTGCCGATAAGTCGTCCGGCCTCTGCGTGATAGACGGTGCCGACGCCAACAATCACCACCGGCCAGACCAGTTTTGCGAATAGGGGAACCCAAGCATCGAATGCCATGACATGCCCTCCTCGATATCCGGGTGGACAGAACGCGGTCGCGATATTGCGTCCGTCTCGACGCGAAGTACGTGATGTAAGTCACAGCATGGCGCGAATCGAATTTGATCCAGAAATCGGGCCGTTGGTCTGCCATGGCAATTCCAAAGCTCGGAACCAAACCCGGCATGTAGGGTTTACGGCGTCGGGGGTGTTTTGTGTGGGCGAGTCGCCGAATGCGGCTCGGAAAAGAAGGAGTTGCGATATGTCAAAGAGATACCTCCTGGCCGGCGCGAGTGCGCTGATGCTGGCGCTTGCCATGCCCATGCCGTCGATGGCGCAGACCTCGACGGTCATGACAATGCCTTATTCTGTCGCCGCCGTGCAGCGGGCGCTGAACGATCTCGGCTACTCCGCTGGCCCGGTGGATGGGCTGATGGGCGGCAAGACTCGCGGCGCCATCCGCGCCTATCAGATCGACAACAACTTGCCGGTCAGCGGCGAGCCGAGCCGGACGCTCTACGAGCACATCCAGCACACGTTGACCGCGCGGGTAAATCCGGCGCCGGCGCCGAGCGTAGACTCTGCGTCGGTCGTCGAGATCCAGACGCGCCTGCGCGATCGCGGATACAACGTCGCCTCTGTCAACGGCACGCTCGACTCCTCGACGACGGCGGCCATCCGCGCCTTCCAGGGCGATGCCGGCATGCCGGTCAACGGTGTCGCCAACGCAGCCCTGCTGGACCAGTTGCGCGTCGGCAGCACGGCGACGAGCCGCACGCTGACACGCGCCGAAGTGGTGCGCCTGCAGCAGGCGCTCGCCGAGCGCGGCTATGAGACCGGCCCCGCCGACGGCGTGATCGGCCCCAAGGTTCGTGGCGCCATCCGCACCTATCAGGCGGACGCCAGCCTGCCGGTCACCGGCGAAGCGACGCGCACGCTTCTCGCCAGCCTCGAATCCGATGCCGGCGACGATGTCGATGACGACGATACGGACACCGGCAGCGGCGACGTCGGCACAGCGCGGCTGCTGCAGATCGAGGGCGAACTGCAGCGTCACGGCTACTATGTCGGCGAGTTCGACGGCGTGGGCGACGATCAGCTGCGCAATGCGATCCGTGCCTATCAGACCGATGCCGGCTTGCCAGTTACCGGCCAGGCGAATGCGCGCCCTGCTGGACAGCCTGAACTCCTCCACGGTCCGCAACCGCAGTTTCAACAATTCGTTGCTGGTGTGGGAGGTGGAGAACCAGCTCGATCGCCTCGGCTATGCGGTCGGCAGCGTCGACGGCAACCTCGACGACCAGACGCGCAGCGCCATCCAGGTCTACAAGACCAATGCCGGCTTGCCGCGCGACGGACAGCTCACCTTTGCGCTGCAGGATCATCTCGAGCGGAATAATATCCGCAACGATACCGGCACTGCCTCGAAGTTGATCTGGGACATCGAGACGGAGCTGACCCGCCGCGGCTACAAGACCGGTCCGATCGACGGCACGGTGGATCAGCAGACCACAGCCGCGATCCGCAGCTATGAGGAAGACGCTGGACTCGCCATTACCGGCAAGGCCACCGTGGCGCTGCTGGAGAACCTGGAATACTCCAATGCCCGCAATGTGACTGAACGGGACATCCGGGAGATCGAGCGCCGCCTGAACCGCCGCGGCTATGCGGTCGGCAGCGTCGATGGTGTTGTCGATACGAGGACGACGGCGGCAATCAAATCCTACCAGGCCGATGCCGGCCTCGCCGTCACCGGCCGCCCGAGCATGGCGCTCCGCGACCACCTGCGCAGCTCCAGCACGGTGTCCAGCAACTACGTCTCGCCGGGTCTCACCGTCGAGCAGATGATCAACGAACTCCGTCAGGCGACGGAGTAGTGTAGACAGACGCTGCGCGCCGGCCCGCGGAAGTGGCGCACTTCGGCCGGTCGGCTCGCATGCGCCTCGCCGCCGACGGGCTCGTCCGGTTCGCCACCCAGGCGTTTGAAATCTTCCAGCACCAACTCGATGATCTTCTGCCGCCGCGGATCGCGGCCTGAAGGTGTCTGCGCCAGGATGCTGAGGAGATAGCGGGCTTTCTCCGCCGCTTCGGGCCAGGTTTCCGCCGGCGTCTCCGCCAGGAATTTCTCAAGATCGCCGCGGCGCTTGCGATACTCCGCATGGCCGGCTGCGACATCGGTCAGACGGCGGCGGATCTCGGTTGCCCGTTGCGCCAGCAAACCGCGATGCTTGTCGAGCATGATCGGACTGTCGTCCATGAGTATAGCTCCCGACTAAGGTTGCCGCCGGTCCCTGCCGGCCGTCGTCCGTATCAGATCGAAAGCTTCTGCGCGCAGGCGCTGACGACGCTGAAATCGGCAGTCGTCGCGCCAGGCATGATGGCGAACTTCTTCGCCAGGTCGTTGCGCGCGGTGTAGTCGAGCTTGGTTGTATCCGCCGTCCCTGTCCGGGCATTGGTGGCGCAATAAGTGGCCTGGAGATCGACGAGGCCGGCCTGAACCTGGTTCCGCGCCGTGCTGCTGAGAACCTGCAGCCCGAACATGCCCGAAAGAACGGGACCCGCCACCAATCCGATGACGAGATAGACGATCTTCGGCTTTATCGATTCCCACTTGGATGTCATGGATAGCGCCATTGTATGTCTCCCTTGAGGTTGTTGTTTACGCGTTGAACGGCGCCGAAGGGCGCCGCGACTTAAATGACTGTTGCAATGTAGAGAGTCGAAACGGGGCGGCGAGTCCGCGGTCTCACAAACATTCGCGGTCGTGCCGATCCGCAACCCGCGGATCAGGCGGCGCCAATGGTTCGTGACGAACGGCGCCAGTCGCCTATGCCAGCTTATGCGATCTTGGGAAGCCTAGTCCTGTCGGCCAGCTTTCGACCGCCGCGCCACCAGCGGCGGAACATCGCGCTCATTCTTCTCTTGGGCGCCGTCGGCTCTACCGATCTCTCAGCACCATGACGGAAATGGCCGAAAAATACAAGGAAAATCAAAAATCTAGCATACCGAAATATTCTCTGCCGCCGGTGGAAATATTGCCGCTGTCTGTTTTTGGCTATTACTTTGATGTAGTTGCGGCAAGCTCCGGGAATATTTGCGCCCGGCTATCGGCGCAAATCACCGGCGGGTCATGCCGCGATCTCGTCGGTCCACACCTTGAAGCCCGTCAGCACATTCGGCCCGAAAGTGTGGGTCAGCGGCACGTCGGCGGCGTCGCGACCCCTGGCGATCAGGATGCGGCCGATGCGCGGCTTGTTGTTCCGGGGATCGAACACATGCCAGCGGCCGCCGAGATAGACCTCCATCCAGGCGGCGAAATCCATGGTTTCATAGGGCGGCGGCAGGCCGATGTCGCTGACATATCCCGTGCAATAGCGCGCGGGAATATTGAGGCAGCGGCAGAAGGCGATGGCGAGATGGGCGAAGTCGCGGCAGACGCCCAAGCGCTCGGCATAGCCTTCGGCGGCGGTCCGCGTGGCGCGGGAATGCTGATAGCCAAAGGTCAAGTGACCATGGACAAAGTCGCAGATCGCCTGCACCCGCGGCCACCCCAGCGGCGCTTTCCCGAACAGGCGCCAGGCGTCGTCGGACAGGCGATCGGTCTCGCAGTAGCGGCTGCCCAGCAGGAACAGCAGCGTTTCCGCCGGCAAGTCCTGCACCTGATGCTGGATCGCATCCACAGCGACAGGATCCGCACTGCCGTCATCGCGGATGACCGCGTCCGTTCCCAGCTTAAAGCGCCCCGCCGGCGCCACCAGGCGGCAGCACCAATTGCCGAAACTGTCCCGGTAGCTCTCGATCGGAACAGAAGGCGTGGTGATCAGATGATCGGGTTGCTCGAGGTTCGCCGCGCGGGAATAATGCACATTCAACATGACAATCATCGGCGTCGGCGCGGGAAACTCATAGCCCAGTTCGCAGCCAAGCCGGATTCGCATGCAGTTCACTCCTCAAAGCCTGGATAGAGAAATACCAGTGGCCCCCCTTGATCGGAGAGCCACCGCACGGACGCCCAAGCAGCGCGCGGCTTGCGCCTCTGGGCAATAGCCAGAGGAATCCTTTGTAGTGTGCTTCGATTGGCTGCAAACTAGCCTCTAGCCTTGACATGCCTCAAGGCAGAACTGCCAAGCGCGACAAATCATCACGTCCGAGATCTCGGGCATCGGCGGCATCCGGGTCGGCCGCCGGACCGCGCTGGATGGGCGTTACGCCTACCGAATGTCCAGGCTCTGACGGAGGTGAAGTTGGCTCTCTTTCCAACGCGACTGCTTTCTGCAGCGGACCAGCTTGCCGGCGCGTTCGGAGTTTTCGAGCACCCGCTGCGGGGCGAGGAGCTGACGCAGCTTGCAGCAAAGCGCACGGGCTTGACCGACTTTGGCGACAGTTCCTTCGAGGAGCCGCTGGAAGTTCTGCTGCGAGACTATGAGAGTGCCGCCGATTTGAGCCTGTTCGGGCGGATAGCCGCCCGCTGGGACGTGCTGCGGTTCCTCACCAACCTGCTTCGGTTGCACGAAGAGGAACGGCGTTGTCCCGAGATACTGCAGCAGCCGATCGTCAAGCCGATATTCATCACCGGCATGCCGCGCAGCGGAAGCAGCTTCCTGCATAACCTGCTGGCCCACGACTCAAGCATATTTGCCCCCTTGTGCTGGGAGACAATCCATCCCTGCCGCTTGCCTGGCGAAGCCGACGGAGATCCCAGTCTCCGGCAGAAGATGGTGGATCGCCAGCTTGCCAATTACAACCGGCTGGCCCCCGAGCTTGGCGCGCTCCACCCTTTGACCGCGCGTTCGACCCAGGAATGCTCCGAGATCTCGGCACACGTATTCAGGAGCCGGCGGTTCGAGACGACGCATCGCCTGCCGCACTATCGAGCCTGGCTGGAACGCGCCGGTGACCTGTCTGCCTACCGATTCCACAAGCGGTTCCTGCAGCACCTGCAGCACCGCAGGGGGCCGGGACGCTGGATCGTCAAATGCCCCGAGCATGTCTTCTCCTTGGACTCGATTCGCGCGGTTTATCCGGATGCAAGTTTCGTCTTCATGCATCGCGATCCGCTTGAGGTGTTGCGATCCCTGGCCAAGCTGACCGAAGTCCTGCGCCGGCCCTTTACGCGCAGCATCGACCGGCTCCAGATCGGCCGGCAGCTCAGCGATCACTGGGCCCGAGGCGTGGATCTGATGGTGGAAGCCGATGCGGAGTCACAGGGCACCGACCGTCCGATCCTGAACATCCAGCACCGGCAGCTCATTCAGCAGCCGTTAGCCACGGCTAAGGCGCTCTACAGGCATTTCGGCGTCCCTATCGGCATAGAGGCCACCGGCCGGCTCGAACGTTTTATCGCCGGCCGGCGCAATGGCGGTTACGGCCGGAACCGGTACCGGCCAGAGGAATTCGGGTTAGTTCCGCAAACGGTCGCCCGACGTTTCCGCGACTATGCAGCTCATTTCGCAAACGACGGTGAGAACGGTGTGGGCGGGCTCGACAAACGAAGGCAAGTGCCCATATCTGGTTTGACGCCTCCACCCTCAATGAACTGATTGGCGTCGGATCAGCGAAAGCCCATTAGTATCCATCAACGACGAACTGGAGACCTCGGCGGGTCATGAAAAGTAAGGTTCACGTTGTCGGTGCCGGCGGTATAGGCGTTGTTCTGGCCTGGTCGTTGGCCCGCGCCGGTTGGGACGTGACGCTGGTCGAACGCCGACCCGACAAGATCGCCGCCGGCCGGGCCGACGGACTCGTCGTCGCCGGCCAAAAGCCGATGAAGGTACCCTTCGTCGCCTTTGCGGATTGGCAGCCACCCGCCGACGCCGTCATCCTGCTGTGCACCAAGACATATGACAATCTTGCCTTCCTTGCGCGCCTGAAGACTACCCGCCGCCTGGTGCCCGTACAGAACGGCTATGACACCGTCCTCGATGCCCGCGACTTTGCCGGCGAAGGCATTGCATCGTTCGTCTCCGAATGCTCGCGCGAGCTGCCCGCCGCGCGCATCACGCGTTCCGGCAGCCTGCATATCGGCGCCCGGCGCCCGGCAAACGACGACGAGCGAGGCGAATTGGCAAACCTGGCCGAGGCGTTGAACCGGGCCGGTCTGTTCAAGGTCGAGCTGGTTGAGGATGTGCGGCCGTTCAAGGCCGCCAAGCTGATGTACAGCGCTGCCATCGCCCCGATCGCGGCCGCGGCGGGTGTCGATAACGCCGAACTCATGACCGATACGCTGGCCAAGCAGCTTTTCTTCGGCCTGCTGCAGGAGAACTACGCCGTCTTGCGGCATGCCGGCCTGGCGATGGCGAAGATCGGCCCCTTCCATCCGGACACGGTCGCGCGCATCCTGCAGACTCGTGGCTTGCCTGAGCTGATGTCGATTTTCTTCCGCCCGTCGCTCCGCGGCACCTATTGCTCGATGGCGGCGGACATCGGCCGCGGCGAAACCGAGATCGACGCCTACAATGGTCACGTCGTGCGGCTGGCCGGCAACTATCCTTGTCCGATCAACCGGGCGGCGGTCAACATGGTCACGCGCATCACCCGCGAAGGCATGAAGCCACGACGCAGCCATTTGGACGAGATGGCAGCCGCCCTCCGGAGCCAGGGATGCCTGGCATAAGCGGATTACCGGCGGGCGGAACCTCTAAGTAAGGTCCGTACGACCCGGCCGGCGCGCCGCACCTATTCCTTCAAGAACGCCAGCACCGCCGCGTTGAACTCCTCCGGCTTCTGCAGCATGGCAAAGTGGCTGACATCAGGGAGGATGTTGAGCTTCGCGCCGGGAATCAGGTCGGCCATCTCCTTGTTGTGCTCCTGGCGGATCGCCTCGTCATGCTCGCCGTCGGCGATGGTGACCGGCACTTTGATGGTGGCGAGCTGCTCGGCCTTGTAGTCCGGCTGGGTCGCCCACATCTCGCTGATCTGCGCCACGAACGCCTCGTACTCGGTCGGCGTCGGCGACAGGCGCGCATACTCGCCACCGGCCACTTCTATATACTGGTTGAACACCACGCTGTTGGCGATGTCGTCGCGCAGGCCGGCCACGTTGGTGTTGGCGCCGAAGGCGAACACCTTCGACACCTTGTCCGCCTGGTTCATGGCCATGTCGATGCCGATGATGCCGCCGTCGCTCCAGCCGACGATCGCGGCCTTCGGGACCTTCAGATGATCCAGCAGCGCCGCCACATCGGTCGCCATCAGGGCATAGCCATAGGGCTGCGCCGAGCGGGTGGAGCGGCCATGGCCGCGGCTGTCGGCGACGATGACCTTGTAGCCGGCCGCCGTCAGCGCCGGGATCTGATAGCCCCAGACATCTGAATGGCCGAGGCCGCCATGGAGCATGACCACGGGATCGCCGGGGTTCGAAGCACCATAGATCGCGTAGTACATCTGGATATCGTTCACCGGCGCCATGCCGCTCTCGTCGGCTTTGGGCATCGGCGGGAACTTCGGCAGCGTCTGCCAGGCCTCTTCGGCGGCGGCCGGCGCCACAGCCGCAACGATCAGCGCGAAAGCAAGCGTGAGCGACCTGTACATGGCGTTCCTCCTTATGTTCGGCCCTTTCCCGGCCAGCCGGCGGAAGCCGGCATTGCGTTCCGACCGGATGATCCGCCGGGCCAGGGGTGGGGTCAATGGCCGGGCGGCGGCAATCGTGGGAGGAGCATGATCTCAGCCACCTGGAATGCTGCCAAGCGCGGCCCGTCCGCCGGGCGCCCTTTCTTGCCGCCACCCCGCGCGGGCGCTACAGTTTGGGAAAATCAGGGAGAGCCGGCCATGAAAAGAAGCGAGATCGATGCCCTGCCGCTGCAGGGCGATGTGTCCTTTCGCGAGCGCGCCATCGAGCCGGGCCGCGCCGCGCTGCTCGTCATCGATGTGCAGAATGGCGAGTACAATGAAAAGTTGATCAAGGCGGAGCCGCAGCACGAGTATTTCTGGAACCGGTTGGGCAAGACCGTGCTCCCCAATGGCCAGAAGCTGCTGGCGGCCTGCCGCGGCGCGGGCATCGAGGTGCTGTTCACGACCGTCGAGTGCTACACGCTGGATGGCCGCGACCGCAGCCTCGACTACAAGGTCTCCGGCATCTTCTTCGCCAAGGGCTCGTGGGAGGCGCAAGTCCTCGACGAGTTGAAGCCGCTGCCCAACGAGATCGTCATCCCGAAGATGTCGTCCAGCGTCTTCGTTTCGACGAACATCTCCTACGTCCTGCGCAATCTCGGCATCGAGTATCTGATGGTGATCGGCTTGCTCACCGACCAGTGCGTCGAGTTGGCGGTGCGCGATGCCTGCGACGAGGGTTTCCTTGTCACGCTCATCGAGGACGCTTGCGCCACCAAGACCCAGGAGCGCCATGACGCCACGCTCAGGGCGATCAAGGGGTACTGCCGTCAGCGCAAGACCGAGCAGGTCCTGACCGAGATCCAAAAGCTGCAGAAACAAGCGGCCGAATAGGAAAGTTCGGGAGTCGATGAAGGCGCCCGGCATGATCGCGCAGCGAATAGAGCCTGTTTGGCCGCTCCACAGGAACCGCCTATGAGTGCCCTCCCGGCCCGGGAGAGACCTGACCTTGCGGCTCCCGGCGAGCCGTCGCCGTCGAAAGGCGAACCGGCTCTGGAACTTGACCGGGTGTCCATCAATTTCGGCGGCGTGAAGGCGCTCGAGAACTTCTCGCTGCGGGTCGATCCCGGCGAGATCCGCGGGCTGATCGGACCGAACGGCTCGGGAAAATCCACGGCGTTCAATGTCATCACCGGCCTCTATCGGCCCCGCAGCGGCGATGTGCGCGTGGGCGGGCGAACCATCGTCGGCCTGCGGACCGATGAGATCGCCAGCCGCGGCGTGGCACGCACCTTTCAGTCCTTGCGCCTGTTCCATGCCATGAGCGTGATCGAGAATGTGATGCTGGGCACGCATCTCGGCGCGCGGCCGCCATCGCCGGCGTCGATCCTCCTGGGCCTGCCGGGGCATCGCCGGTTCGAAGCGGATGTCCGGGCCCGCAGCATGGCCGCGCTCGAAGCCCTGCAGATCGCCGACTACGCGCAGCACGCGGCCGGCAACCTGCCCTATGGCGTGCAGAAACGGGTCGATCTCGCGCGCAGCCTCGTCGCCAATCCGTCGCTGCTGCTGCTTGATGAGCCGGCGGCGGGCCTGACCGGTGCCGAGAGCCATCAGCTCATGGAATTGATCCGGACGCTGCATGCGGAGCACGGCTTCGGTCTGCTCCTGGTCGAGCATGACATGCAGTTCGTCACCGATCTATGTCCGCGCATCACCGTGATCGATTTCGGCAAGCAGCTCGCGGAAGGCACGCCGGAAGAGGTCCGCGAGAACCGCGACGTCGTCATTGCCTATCTGGGCACCGGCGAACTCAGCGCCGCCACGAAAGCGGCCGCCGAGACGGCAAGCGGCGCCGCAGAGCTGGCGCCCGTGCTGGAGATCAAGGACATCGGCGTGCGATATGGCGCCGTGTCCGCCTTGCGGGGCGTCTCGCTCAAGGTCGCGGCCGGCGGCATCACCACGATTATCGGCGCCAACGGCGCCGGCAAGACCACCGTGCTGTCGACGGTGAGCGGCATTGTGGCGCCGCATCAGGGTCAGGTGCTGTATGGCGGAAGCGACGTTACGCGGCTGCCCTGCGAGCAGCGCGTGGCGCGCGGCATCGTCCTGTGTCCCGAGGGCCGCCGGCTTTTTCCCGATATGACGGTGCAGGAGAACCTCCTGCTGGGCGCCTACAACATCAGAGATCGCGGCACCATCGATAGCGGCCTTGAGCGCGTCTATTCGCTTTTCCCGCGCATTGCCGGGCGGCGCCGGCAATCGGCGGGCACGCTGTCCGGCGGCGAGCAGCAGATGGTCGCGATCGGGCGCGCGCTGATGGCCGCCCCGAAGCTGTTGCTGCTGGACGAACCGTCGCTCGGCCTGGCGCCCAATCTGGTGGAACTGATCTTCGAGACCATCGCCGAAATCCGCAAGCTCGGCTGCTCCATCATGCTGGTGGAACAGAACGCCGCGATGGCGCTGGAGGTGGCGGATTTTGGCTATGTCCTGGAAACCGGCGATGTCACGCTCTCGGGCTCCGCAAGGGAGCTCAAGGCGCGGCACGACGTCATCGAAGCCTATCTCGGATAGCGCCGATGTCCGAGCTCAGCGAGTTTCTGCAACATGTCGCCAATGGCCTGGTGCTGGGATTCCTCTATGCCCTGGTCGCCATCGGGCTGAGCATGGTCTACGGCATTCTGCGCATGATCAACTTCGCCCATGGCGAAATCCTCATGGCCGGCGTGTTTCTGGCGCTGCCGGTGTCGGCCCTGGGCGCGCCGGCATGGGTCGTGCTGCTGGCCGGCGTTGCCGGCGCGACGTTCGTGGGATTGCTCGTGCAATGGACCATCTACCGGCCGTTGTTGAAATCGCCGGAGGTGACATTGCTCGTCGCCTCGCTCGGCGTGTCGCTGCTGCTGCAGAATGTCGTGCTCATGCTGACCTCGCCGCAACCAAAGCGGCCGGATCCGGCGCCCTTCCTCGATCAGCCGTTCCTGCTCGGCGATATCGTGCTGCGCAATGTGGATATTGCGATCGTTCTGCTGGCTCTTGGCTCGATGCTGGCAACGCACCTGTTCCTGAAGCGCACCCGTCACGGCAGGGCGCTGCGGGCGCTGGCGCAGGACATGAGCGCCGCACGCATGATGGGCGTGCATGTGCCGTTCATGGTGATGATCTGCTTCCTCATCGGATCGGCGCTGGCGGGCGTCGCCGGCGTCCTCATCGGCTACAAGTACGGGCATCTGACGCCCCTCGCGGGCTTCCTGCCGGGCCTCAAGGGCTTCGTCGCCGCTGTCATCGGCGGCATCGGCTCCTTTCCCGGCGCCGTGGTCGGCGGCCTGATCCTCGGTCTGCTGGAGACATTCCTGGTCGGCTATCTGCCGGACGCCTGGGCCCAGTACCGCGATGCCTACGTGTTCCTGGTGTTGATCCTGGTGCTGCTGGTGCGGCCCAGCGGGCTTTTCGGCAGACCCGAGTCGGTGAAGGTATGACCCCATGACCCGGTCGACGTCGGCGACTGTTGGCATGCTGGTTCTCTTCGCGCTCGCCGTGTGGCTGGCGCAGATGCAGCTCAACCCGTTCTATCTGCAGATTCTCGGATTGCTGGGCATCAATATCATCGCCACGGTCAGCCTGAATTTCGCTGCCGGGTTCGGCGGCATGTTTTCGCTCGGCCACCCGGCCTTCATGGCGATCGGCGGCTATACCGCCGCCATTCTGACCTATCCGGTGGCGATGAAAGCATCGCGCCTTCCCGGACACGCGGATTGGCTGCTGCAGTTGCAGATGCCGTACTTGCCGTCGCTGCTGATCGGCGGACTGGCGGCGGCGTTCGTGGCGGTCCTCGTGGGCTGGCCGGTGCTTCGGCTGCGCGGGCACTATCTCGCGGTGGCGACGCTGGGCCTGACGGTCATCGTCCAGGTCGCCATCGTCAATCTGCGCGACTACACCCGGGGCGCACTCGGGCTTTCCGGCATTCCCGCGCTGACGAACCTGTGGTGGATCGCGGGATTTGTCGTTCTGACCATATATGTCGTCTATCGCCTCGTGCATTCGCGCTACGGCCGTGCCCTTCGCGCCGTCCGCGACGACTATGTGGCGGCGCAGATGTCCGGCGTCCATGTGGCGCGCACGCGCCTGATCGGCTTCACTGTCGCAGCCTTCTTCGCCGGCATTGCCGGCGGGCTGCTGGGTCATCTTCTGCGCATCCTGACGCCCGGTCAGTTCTCCTTCAGCGCGGTGTTTCTCGGCGTTGCCATGATGATCCTGGGGGGCATGGGCAGCATCACGGGCAGCATCCTGGGCGCGATCATCATGACCATCCTGCCGCAGCTCATCATCCCGTTCGAGCGCGGGGGCAATGTCCTGGGTTTCGAGATTCCGGCTCTTAACGGATTGACGCAGATCGTTACGGCGTTGATCCTGATCGCCGTCATGCTGGTCAGGCCCGCGGGCCTCGCCGGCGCAAAAGAGTTCTCGTGGCGGGCCCTGTTCGGCCGGCCGCGAGCGGGGAAAGGGGACGGCTCCGTGCCAGGTGGCGCCGGGGCCGGCGGTTAGATGCAAGACCACCGGGGAGACAACGAGGAGGCAAACAATGAAACGGCGAATGTTCCTGGTTGCAAGTACGGCGGTCGTCGGCACAGCGCTGCTGCCGAGGGTTGCCGGCGCAGCCGATCCGATCAAGCTCGGCTCGATCTACAGCCTGACCGGCGGCTATGCCACGATCGAAGATCCCGCCCTCAAGGGCGCCCAGCTCGCGATCAAGCAGGTCAACGCGGCCGGCGGCGTGAAGGGACAGCAGATCGAGCTGATCCAGTATGACGGCAAGAGCACGCTGGCCGATATCGCCAACGCCGCGCAGCGCCTGGTCCATGAGGACAAGGTGACGGCGATCATCGGCGTCTGCGATTCCGGCTTCTATCTCGCCAGCGCGCCGATCGCGCAGGATGCCGGCATTCCTTATCTGGACACCGGCGGCACGGTGCCCAACCTGCCCGAGCAGATCGGCGAGTTCGCCCATATGATGCCGTTCGGCGACGATTATCAGGCCTATGTCGCAGCCGAGTTCGCTCTCAAGGATCTGGGCGCAAAGAGCGCGTTCCTGCTGCGGGACAGCGACACCGACTACACCAACGCGATCGCCGACTTCTTCACCGAACGCTTCCAGAAAGCCGGCGGCAAGATCATCGAGGAGAGCAGCTACCACACCGGCGACACCGACTATTCGAGCCATATCACCAAGATCCGCGGCACGGATCCGGCGCCGGACTTCATCTATGCGGCGATGAATCCCGGCGACGACGCGACCTTCGTGCGACAGGCCCGCGAAGCCGGCGTGAAGATTCCCATCATCGGCGGCGATGCGTTCGACAATGCGGACCTCGTGAAGAATGCCGGCGCCAACAACACCGTCGATGTCTACTTCACCACCCACATGGCGCTGACCAACGACAATCCGGTCGTCGCCAAGTTCATCGAGGCCTATCAGGCGGAGTATGGCATTCCGCCGGAGAACGCCTTCGCCGGTCTCGGCTATGACTCGGTAAATCTGATGGTCGAGGCGATGAACAAGGCCTCCGACCTCAGCTCCAAGGCGATCAATGACGCCATCTTCACCATCACCGCCTTCAGCGGCGTCACCGGCAATGCGGACTTCTCCAACCCGAAGCGGGCGCCGGACAAGGAAGTCACGATCATCGCCGTCAAGGACGGCAAGTTCGTGCCGATCGGCAACCGCAAGCCGTCAACCTGATTGTTGCGGCGGCTCGCACTCGATAACGAGTTTTGACCAAGCCCGGAAGGGCGGCTTGCGAAGCCGCCCTTCCGGAGATTCTTTCAAGCACGCGCTATCGAAGATTCACCGCAGAAACAATGTAGGGGCGACCGCCAGGCAGATCGCGAAGCGAACTTGCCGAGGTCGCCCCTACGTTTTCTCAATTCTCTGTGCTCTCCGTTCCCTCTGTACTGAATCTCTCCTCCCCACCCTTGACGTCTGGGTGCAAATTCCCACATGCCGTCTGGGCTTGCACCGTTGGGACTTTGCGCAGTGTATACAGGAATACAGTCCGCTGACCTGCATTCGCCGGATCAATCGACCCGGCAGAGCGGCGAAACCGGGCGCCATTCCCTTGCATGGCATCGTTCCACAAAATCAGGGTCCCCCGGGAATCCGTGTTTTCGCACCTACCGCTTTGGCGCGGCTGGCGAATTCCTGCGCGAAAATGCGAAAAATTGTCGCCGCAAATCGCGCCCCGCCCCGCCTTTGGCGAGCCGTCATGCCGTTGCTATAGTCGGCGCCAGAGCCGATCCGAACCGGCCGAACAGCGTCACCCATTGCGCAAGAAAGCCCCGTCGATGACCAGCGCCCCCCGCGCCAGCGATCCCCTTTTGCAGCCCTTCCGGCTCAAGCATCTCACGCTCAAGAACCGGATCATGTCCACGGCCCATGAGCCGAACTACCACGACAACGGCATGCCCGGAGAGCAGTACCGGCTCTACCATGTGGAAAAGGCCAAGGGCGGCATCGCCATGACCATGACCGCGGGTTCCGCCGTGGTGTCGCCGGACTCGCCGGCAGTCTTCGGCAACCTCCACGTCTACAAGGACGAGGTCGTGGCGCCGATGAAGCGTCTGGCCGACGAATGCCACGAGCATGGCTGCGCGGTCATGATCCAGATCACCCATCTCGGCCGCCGCACCGTCTGGAACAAGGCGGACTGGCTGCCGATCCTCGCGCCCTCGCCCGTCCGCGAACCCGCCCACCGTGCCGTTCCCAAGGAGATCGAGGATTGGGACATCGAGCGGATCATCCGGGAGTATGCCACGGCCGCCCAGCGCATGCAGGCTGCGGGACTGGATGGCATCGAGTTCGAATGCTACGGCCACCTGATGGACCAGTTCTGGTCGCCGGCCACCAACAAGCGCACCGACGAGTATGGCGGCTCCCTGGACAATCGACTGCGCTTCTCCTTCCGCGTGTTCGACGCCGTGCGCAAGGCCGTGGGGCCGGATTTCATCGTCGGCGCCCGGCTGGTGGCCGACGAGGATTGGGACAAGGGCATCAGCAAGGCCGAGGGGCTGGAGATCTGCCGCCGCGTCGTCGCCACCGGCCAGGTGGATTTCCTCAACGTCATCCGCGGCCATATCGATCATGACGCGCCGCTGGCCAAGGTCATTCCCGTCACCGGCATGCCCTCGGCGCCCCATCTGGATTTCGCCGGCGAGGTCAAGCAGGCGACGAAATTCCCGGTCTTCCACGCCGCGCGCATCGGCGATGTCGCAACGGCGCGACATGCGGTGGCCAGCGGCAAGCTGGACATGGTGGGGATGACCCGCGCTCACATCACCGATCCCCATATCGTCAACAAGATCGCCGCCGGACGAGAACAGGATATCCGCCCCTGCGTCGGCGCCACCTATTGCATCGACCGCATCTATGACGGCCTTGGCGCCCTCTGCATCCACAACCCCTCCACCGGCCGCGAAGCCACCCTGCCCCACAACATCGAGCGCACAGGAGGACCGGCGCGGAAGGTGGTGGTGGTCGGCGCCGGCCCGGCCGGCCTGGAGGCGGCGCGCGTCGCTGGCGAGCGCGGGCACCATGTGACGCTATTGGAAGCGGCGTCCGATCCCGGCGGCCAGATCCGCCTCGCCGTGCAGGTGAAGCGGCGGCGCGAGATCATCGGCATCGCCGACTGGCGCGCCGAGCAATGCGAGCGGCTGGGCGTGGCGATGAAGTTCAACAGCTACGCCGAAGCCGATGACGTGCGCGCGCTGTCGCCCGACATCGTCATCGTCGCCACCGGCGGCCTGCCGACCCAGCAATCGGTGGAGGAAGGCGCGGAGCTGGCGGTGTCGATCCTGGGACATCCTCTCAGGCGACGTGCGCCCGGCCGAGGACGTGCTGCTGTTCGACGACAACGGCCAGCATCCGGGCATCGCCGCGGCGGAATTCATCGCCGAGGCCGGATCGAAGCTGGAGCTGATGACGCCCGAGCGTTTCTTCTCCCCGGACGTGGGCGGGCTCAACATGGTTCCCTACATGAAGACCTTCCAGAAGCGCGGCGTGGTGATCACGCCCATGCAGCGCGTGCGCAAGCTGGAGCGGCGCGGCAACAAGATCGCCGCCACCATCTGGAGCGCCTTCACGGAAACCGACATCGCCGAACGGCTGGTGGACCAGGTGGTGGTGGAGAACGCGACGCTGCCGTTGGCCGATCTCTATTTCGCGCTGAAGGAGGAATCGCAGAACCGCGGCGAGGTGGATTACGACGCGCTCATCGCCGGCAAGCCGCAGGCGCTGCGCACCAACGTGTCCGGCAAGTTCCAGCTCTTCCGCATCGGCGACGCCGTCGCCTCCCGCAACATCCACGCCGCGATCTACGATGCCTTCCGCCTCGCACGCACCTTTTAGCCTGAGCCCCAAAAGCGAAAGGGGCCGCCCAATGGGCAGCCCCTTCTGCAATCGGAATGTTCCGGATCGCTTAGCGCTTCGAGAACTGGAAGCTCCGGCGGGCCTTGCGGCGGCCGTACTTCTTGCGCTCGACCACGCGGGCGTCGCGGGTGAGGAAGCCCTGCTTCTTCAGCACCGGGCGCAGCTCCGGCTCGAAATAGGTCAGCGCCTTGGAGATGCCGTGGCGCACCGCACCGGCCTGGCCGGAGAGGCCGCCGCCGACGACGGTGACGATGATATCGTACTGGCCCGTCCGATTGCAGATTGCGAAGGGCTGGCTGATCATCATGCGCAGCACCGGCCGGGCGAAATACACGGCGAGGTCGCGGCCGTTGATGGTCATCTTGCCGGCGCCGCGCTTGATCCAGACGCGGGCGACCGCGTTCTTGCGCTTGCCGGTGGCGAAGGAGCGGCCGAACTTGTCGATTTTCGGCGTCGGCGCGGGCGCGGACACGGCGGCGGCGACGGACGCCGCGGCGCTCTTGAGATCCTTGAGATCGGTGATGGTCTGGGTATCGGCGCTCATCGGGAAGCGGGCCTCTTGTTCTTCGGGTTCATTCCGGCGACATCGAGAATTTCGGGATTCTGCGCATCATGAGGATGCTCCGTTCCCGGCATAGACGCGAAGGTTGCCCATCTGCTGGCGGCCGAGCGGGCCCCGGGTGATCATGCGCTGCACCGCCTTCTCGATCAGCCGCTCCGGATGCTTGCCGTCGCGGATCTCGCCCATCGTGCGTTCCTTGATGCCGCCGGGAAAGCCGGTGTGCCAGTAGAATTTCTCGCCGGCGGCCTTGTTGCCGGTGAGCTTCACCTTGGCGGCATTGATGACGATGATGTTGTCGCCGCAATCCATGTGCGGCGTGAAGGTGGGCTTGTGCTTGCCCCGCAGTCGCATGGCGACCACGGTGGCGAGCCGCCCGAGCACGACGCCATCGGCATCCACGATGAACCACTTCTTCTGGATGTCCGACGGCTTGGCGGAATAGGTTTTCATGGCGAGTTGAGGTCCGCTATCAGCTGTTCTGGAAATGCCCGGCGGCGCCGTCTCCGGCCCTTGGGGGTGGCGGGAAATACGAGATTGGCCAGGGGATGTCAAGCCGGGAGGCCGGATTTTAAGCATTATTCGATTGCGGTATCTGGATACCGCAATCTACAGCCGGGCCACCAGGACTTTGAATTCCTTTTCACCGGCCCGCCGGTTGCTTATCGTCGCCGCCGGCCCCCGCAAGCGAGCAGGAACATGAAACTCACCCGTTACGCCCATTTCTCCGACGAGGATATCAATAACAGCTTCATGCCGCGCCGGGCGGTGGCGGACCACGAGGCCTGGCTCACCCGCGAGGCCGCCCTGTCCGAGAAGGCGCGGAAGGAATTCAAGGGCGCGCGGCTCGATGTGCCCTATGGCGACACGCCGCTGCAGCGGCTCGATATCTTCCCAACCGCGCGCAAAGACGCGCCGATCCACATCTACATCCATGGCGGTTTCTGGCGGGCGCTGGACAAGGCCGCCTACAGCCATATCGGCGCCACGCTGGCCCGCGCCGGCGCCGTCGGCGTGCTGATCAACTATGACCTCTGCCCGAAGGTGACCGTCGATGACGTGGTGCGCCAGACGATGGCGGCGATCGCCTGGACCTACCGCCATGGCGGCGAGCTGGGCGGCGATCCCAACCGCATCTATGTCTCCGGCCATTCCGCCGGCGGTCAGCTCGCGGCCATGACGCTGGCCCATGACTGGCGCGCCGATGGCCTGCCCGGCGATTTCATCAAGGGCATCGGCGCGCTCAGCGGAGTCCTCGACCTGGAGCCGGTGCTGCGCATCGAGGCCAATGCCGAGATCCAGTTGAAGCCGGAGATGGTGGCGCGCAACAGCCCGTTGTTCCTGGAGCCGAAGGTGATGGCGCCGGTCATTGTCGCGCCCGGCGGCGACGAGCCGGAGGCCTGGGTGCAGCAGTCGCGCGACTATGCGGCGATGCTGCAGAGCCGCGGCTATCCGGTGTCGCTGATGGTGATGCCCGGCCATCACCATTTCTCGCTGACCTATGCGCTGTCCGATCCCGGCGATCCGCTGATGGCGGCCATGCTGAAACAGATGGGCTTGTAGCGCCGCCGCGCCCGCAAATCACTCCCGCACAATTCAGCCATCACTGACAGGCCCAACCGTATGTTCTACGATGCCCGCCGCAACGATCACGGCTTGCAGATCAGCCCGTTCAAGGCCCTGGTCGTCCCGCGCCCGATCGCCTGGGTCACCAGCCTGAGCCCAAACGGCGTCGTCAATCTGGCGCCGTTCTCCTACTTCAATGCCATGTCCGAGGATCCGATGATGATCTGCTTCGGGCCTGGCGGCAGCAAAGCCGACCGGCCGATGAAGGATACGCGCGCCAACATCGAGGCGACCGGCGAGTTCGTGGTCAACCTCACGACCTGGGACCTGCGGGAGCAGATGAATGCCACCTCGGCGAAGCTGCCGGCGGAGACCGACGAGATGAAGCATGCGGGACTGACGCCTGCTCCCTCGCGGCTGGTGAAACCGCCGCGGGTCGCGGAGTCGCCCGTGCATCTGGAATGCCGCCACTGGAAGACGATCGAGCTGCCGACGAACGATCCGAAGGAGCCGAACGCCAGCATCTTCGGCGAGGTGATCGGCATCCATATCCGCGACGACCTGATCGTCAACGGCCGCGTCGACATCACCTGGGCCAAGCCGATCGCGCGCCTCGGTTACTCGGAATATGCAGTCGTCGAGAAGACGTTCGCGATGCGGCGTCCTGGCTAGGCGGCCGCCGGCCGCTTAAGCGCGTAGACAATGCGGTGACCGCCGCTGGGCCTGACAACCACCGGCCCGGCAACGAAGCCAAGTTTTTCGGCCAGACGCTGCGACGGCTGATTCTCCGGTTCGATCAGCGCCACCAGCCGGTCCAGATTGAACTGCGCAAAGCCGTATCCGGCAATCGCGCGCGAGGCCTCGAAACCATAGCCGCGCCGCTGATAGCCGCTGCCGATGACATAAACCAGCTCGATGTCCTTGCGGCCGTCCTGCTCTTTTTCCAGCAAGCCGCAATGGCCGACGACCTTGCCGCTCGCCTGCTCGACGACCGGCCAGAGCGTGTAGGTTTCCGGCAATTGCAATTCCTCGTTCAGCGACTGGCGGACCTTCTCCCGGACGCGCGGGCCGCCCATGAATTTCGTGACGGCGGGATCGCACCAGATGTCGCAAAGCGGTTCGATGTGTTCCGCCCGCAGATGCTCGACCACCAATCGCGGCGTACGCGCGATTTCGCTGCCACTCATGACCAAACCCTATTGCATGAACCAACCGTGACTGACGACGATAGACTGCCCGGTCAGCGCGTTGCTGGCAAAGGAGCCGAACAGCACCGCGCATTCCGCCACGTCGGCCGTGGTGGTGAACTCGCCGTCGACGGTTTCCCTCAGCATCACTTTCTTGATGACATCGGCCTCGCTGATGCCCAGTTCCTTTGCCTGCTCGGGGATCTGCTTATCCACCAGGGGCGTGCGCACGAAACCGGGACAAATGACATTGGCGCGCACATTGTATTTGGCGCCTTCCTTTGCCACCATTTTGCAGAGACCGATCAGCCCGTGCTTGGCGGTGACATAGGGCGCCTTCAGCGGCGAGGCCTCCTTGGAATGGACCGAACCCATATAGATGATGCTGCCGCCCTTGCCGCTTTTATACATGTGACGGAGGCAGGCGCGCGTCGTCAGGAATGCGCCGTCCAGATGGATGGCCAGCATCTTGCGCCAATCGGACAAGCTCAGATCCTGCACGGGAGAAATAATCTGGATGCCCGCATTGCTGACCAGCACGTCGACGCCGCCCAGCGCCTTCACCGTCGTTTCGACGCCGGCATCGACTTGCGCCTCGTTCGTCACATCCATGGCGACGGCGATGGCCTGGCCGCCGCCATTCTTGATTTCCTTCGCCGCCGCCTCGGCAGCATCCTGCTTCAGATCGGCGATGGCGATCTTGGCGCCTTCACGGGCATAGGCGCGGGCGATCTCCAGGCCGATGCCGCTGGCGGCGCCGGTGACGATGGCGACTTTGTCTTTCATTCGCATGGACGGATCTTTCGTAGGTTCAGATGTCAGCTACAAGCCGACATTGCGTGGCGGATATTCATAGACCATGACGCCCACATTCGCCGGCACGGGCTGCTCCCATTTGCGCTCGGCGATGGCGCGCATGGCGTCGCGATAGCCCGCGGCGCGATGCCCGGCGATGGAGGCGCGGGAGAATTCGTAGTCCTTGGTCGCGGTCTCGTATTTCTCGTTCTGATAGATCAGATGCACGATCTGCATGGTGGTCGTGCAGCCGAGCCAGGAGAGCTGCTCCAGCTCCTGATCGGCGCGGGCCGAAGGCGGCAGATTCTTCCACATGGCCATGACCGCGCGGCGCAGATTGTGCGTGCGGCGATAGCCCGAGATCGCGCGCTGCGACCGGCTGGCATAGCGGATGTCCTTTTCGCGCTCCGTCACGTCATCGAGGGTGCGCGGCAGCGGCCCCATGGGATCCCACATATCCACCATGAAGCAGAGCGTGCTCACCCGCGGCTCGTCGTCGAGCACGACTTCCAGCGGCGTGTTCGAAACCACGCCGCCATCCCAGAACAGCTCATGATCGATTTCCACCGGCGGAAAGCCCGGCGGCAGCGCGCCGCTGGCCATCACATGGCGGACATCGATGGTCTCGCGCGTGCTGTCGAAATAGACCTGGCGGCCGGTCGCGATGTTAACCGCGCCCAGCGTCAGCCGCGAGCCATCTCATCATTGATCCGGCCGAAATCGACGACCTCGCCCAGTGTATCCGCCAGCGGCGCCGTGTCATAGAAGCTGACCGCGCCGGGAGTGCCCGGCGGCGACGGAACGGGCCGAACAGCCGCGGCTGGAAGAAGCCGGGCTGGCCATAGACCAATGTTTCCCAGGCGTGCCACTGGTTCGCCGCCTTGCGCCCTTCATCGCCGACCGGAGCTGCGGCCCAGCCATCGGGGCGCGACACCCGGTCCCAGAATTCCGCCGAGCTTCTCCGCGCACTTCGCCCTGGGCATTGCCGGCCATGATCGCAGCATTGATCGCGCCGATGGAGGTGCCGGCGAACCATTGCGGGCAGAATCCCGTTTCATCCAGCGCCTCGAAGACGCCGACCTGATAGGCACCCAGCGCGCCGCCGCCCTGCAGCACGAGAGCGATGCGATCGAAGGCGCAAACCTGGGCGCCGCCGGCGCCTTCCTGTTCGCTCATGGGAGTTCCGATGCGTTGACGCAGAAGGGATGCCGGCGACGCTACATCGCCGGCTGCTGCAAGGACCATACCAGAAAGACATGGGTGGCCGGCACCGCCATCCGCAAGCGGCGCGCCAACTTGCCACAGGGTGCGGGGGCTAGTTGACCGAGAGCGTCTTCAGCAGCGGCTGATTGAGCGTCTCGATCTCGGCGGCAGCCGGCAGGCGGATGCGGACCGTCGTGCCCTCGCCCAGCCGGCTTTCGATGCTGAATTCGCCGTCATGGAGCTCGGTCAGCATCTTGGCCAGCGGCAGGCCGAGGCCGGTGCCGGACTGCGCCCTCGTATAGCTGTTGCTGACCTGGCCGAAGGGCTCGAGCACCCGCGGCAGATCGTCGGGCGCGATGCCGATGCCGGTATCGGTGATGCCGAGCGCGACATAGCGGCCGCCGTCGTCGGCGGCGAATAGCGTGACCAGCCCGCCCTGGGGCGTGAACTTGACCGCGTTGGTCAAGAGGTTCAGCAGGATCTGCTTCACCGCCCGCATGTCCGCATTCAGCCGGCGCAGGTTCGGCGACAGATCGACCTTCAGGCGGACCATCGATGCGTTGGCACGGTCCTTTACCAGACGGATGCAGGCAACGCAGATCTCCTCGACCGAGCAGACCTCCATGTTGAGTTCCTGCTTGCCGGCCTCGATCTTCGACACGTCCAGGATATCGTTGATCAGCGACAGCAGCAGCACGCCGCTGTCATGGACGTCCTTCAGATACTCCTTGTACTTCGGCACGCCCAACGTACCGTGCACTTCCTGCATCATCAGCTCGGCGAAGCCGATGACCGCATTGAGCGGTGTGCGAAGCTCATGGCTCATATGGGCCAGGAAGTCGCTCTTGGTGCGGTTGGCGAGCTCGGCCTGCTCCTTGGCGACGCGCAGCTCGTGGGTGCGCTCTTCGACGATACGCTCCAGATCCTGGCGCGCGCGCTCCAGGGTTTCCATCTTGGTCTGGTCGACTTTGAGCTGGAGCTGCATGCGGCTGAGGCGGTGCTGCACGCCGGCCGTTCGCAGCTCCGTCTCCATGGTGTAGAAATCCTTGAAGTGCTTCAGCGCGGTCGCCGTGTCGCCGGCGGACTCGAAGATCTCCGCCAGGGTGCGGTGGCATTCCAGCACGATGCCCTTGATGCCCTTTTCCGCCGCATGGCGCAGCGCCTCGTTGATCCGCTCATGGGCCTTGTCCAGGCGCTTGAACGCCATCGCCGCGCGGCCGCAATTCAGCAGGCCCGCCGTGTAGTCGTAGGGGTCGTTGATCGACTCGCCGATCGCCGTGAATTCCTCGATGCAGCGGCTGGCCTCGTCGATATGGCCCAGCCGCGCATTGGCCAAGGCCAGGATGCCGTAGCAACCGGCTTCGATATTCTTGCTCTTGATCTCATGGGCGATCATCAGCGTTTCCAGCGCACCGGCGATCGCTTCCGGGCTGCGGCCCGCATCCAGCAGAGTTTGGGAGCGGGTGTATTTGAACTGCAACGAGGCGTAGTCGGCCTCATCGGTCTTCTCCATGAGGTCGAGCTGTTCGCTGGCGCGGTTGATGATATGCAGCGCCTCATCGAACTCGCGCCGCTTGCGATACACCTCCGCGCATTCCATCAGCGCGATGAAGTAGTAGCGGCGGTTGGCGACCTCGTCGAAAATCTCCAGAGCCTCGCGGTTGAGGTCCAGTGCCGGCTCAAGCAGACCCAGGTCCATGTACACGGCCGACAGCGTGCGGATGGTCATGCCCACCAATTCGCGATCGCCCAATTCCGTGAACCGCTCGGGCAGCGGTTTCAGGACCTCTTCGGCCTCCGAGTACCGGCCGAGCATGCGCAACATGCGGCCGCGCTCCAAGCGTGCCAGAGCCGCCTCCCGCGCCAGGCCGGTGCTATCGGCAATCGTCCGGGCATGATTCGCGAACTCGAGGGCAACTTCCAGGTCATAGACCCAGACGCGGTGCACCAGCCGAAACAAGACCGAGCACTGCCCAGCGGCGTCTGGCGTTACCGCCAGCTCCTCCAAAAGCAGTTCTACATCAGGCGGGTGCACGATCATTTACATCCGGCAGGTACGCAACATACCAGCAGCTCCGGCTGCCGACAGACGGAGCCTACTCTGGCCCAACAATAGCATCGCGCCAATTTGCTAAAAAATTGGTGAATTTTTCTATGATGCTAATCACACGCTTCCCAGCGGAAAATTTTCTGCTCGTTTCCGTACACACGTCCTGGAACAAAAATAGAACGAGTAAATGCCCCTGGCATGGTCACGCGCCCGGGATCATAGGCATTCCATCTCAACAATCGTAAAAAAATTGCGGTGGATTGGGCGATTTCTGCGGCACCCTCGATAAGACCATAGTCTTATAGCGATCGGCTATACCGCTGATTCAGATCGCGTCAAGGTTGAAACGTTCATAAATTCTTAGGGTTAATAGAGTGTTGCTTTGCTTTGATAAGTAAGGCATTATCTTAAGCATTCGTTAACCATTGGCAATCCGCCGAATTCAACGGCGGTCCATTAGGGGGTCAGGAAAATGCGCGTTAGTGAAAACTGGGACGAGGTCGTGTCTGCAGCATTCGCCGACACACCGATCCGGGATCGACATGCCGGCGCTTCCGCGAGGCATGCCAGCTCATCCATGCGGCACGCCAGCGCTTCCGCCAGGCATGCCAGTGCCAGACACGCCAGTGCGTCCGCGAGGCATGCCAGCGCCTCTGCGCGGCATGCCAGCCTGTTCGCCGGCCAAGCAGGCGTCGCTTAACACTGTGCGGGTGCTGCGGGGCGGTTAATCGCCGCCAGCGAGCAAACAAGTTGAAAGAAGCCCCGTCGCTTTGCGGCGGGGCTTTTTCGTATTCCGGCTGAACTGGCGGCGGCCGGGTTCCCCGTGCTAGGTCAACAGATGCCGCGCTTTGCGAGGCGCAAACCTGCACCTC
Source organism: uncultured Alphaproteobacteria bacterium (assembly GCA_963851215.1). GTDB lineage: Bacteria > Pseudomonadota > Alphaproteobacteria > Dongiales > Dongiaceae > DATKFM01. The sequence goes on along the minus strand of CAWKOG010000008.1, from coordinate 60,592 downwards.
TAGCGAAAATGCCATCGTGACCTGGATTTCAGCCTTCCAGCAGGCGTTGAGAACGCCGACCCAGAAACTCCACCGCGGCGGCACCCACCGCACGGTAACGCCCAGCACGACGCTGGAGCGTGCACGGCCGCATCTTGCGGATATGGGCATCACGCGGATCGCCAATGTCACCGGCCTGGATTACCTCGGCATTCCCGTGGTGATGGTGACCCGTCCCAATTCCCGCGCTTTGTCCGTCTCCCAGGGGAAAGGTATCGACCTGGATCATGCCAAGGCCTCCGGCGTCATGGAGGCCATCGAGGGTTTTCACGGCGAGCGCATCGAACTGCCCTTGAAGCTGGCGAGCCACGCCGAGATGCGCCGAAGCCACGCTGTCGCCGATATCGCCACGCTGCCGCACCTGCCCAATAGCCGCTTCCATGAGCATCTGCGGCTATTGTGGATCGAGGGTTACGACCTGATGGGCCGCGCGCCGCTCTGGCTGCCTTACGAATGCGTCCACATGAATTACACCCTGCCGTTGCCGGAGGGCGCTGCCTGTTTCGCTTCGACATCAAATGGTCTCGCCTCGGGAAATCATCTGCTGGAGGCGATCAGTTCCGGCATTTGCGAAGTGGTCGAGCGCGATGGCGATGCGCTGTGGGAAATCATGTCGGACGACGAAGCCGGGGCGCGCCGGCTCGATCTCAGCAGCATCGACGATCCCCAGGCGCGCGAAATCCTGGCGAAGTACGAGGCGGCTGACATCGACGTCCAGCTCTGGGAAACGACGTCGGATGTGGGTATCGCGGCCTTCCGCTGCCACATCTATGAGAGCGACAAAAATCCGCATGAACCGCAGGGCGTGTTCTTCGGCGCCGGCTGTCATCCGGCCCGGCGCATCGCGCTTCTGCGGTCGATGACCGAGGCGGCGCAATCGCGGCTGACCTATATCGCCGGCGCCCGCGACGATATTGAGCGCCGCGATTACCGCCGCCCCGGCGATGAGCGCCCGGCGGACTGGTATCGCGCATTGGCGAAAGGTCGGCCGGCCACGCGCATGGCGCAAGGCGCACCGAGCCAGGAGAGCGATCTGCTCAACGAAGATCTGGCCTGGGAGCTGGAGCGGCTCGCGGCCGCCGGCATCAAGCAGGTCATTGCCGTGGATCTCACGATGGCCGCCTACGCCGTGCCCGTCGTGAGAATTGTCATCCCCGGCCTGGAGAGCGTGCCCGACGATCCCAGCTACAGCCCCGGCGCCCGGGTGCTCGCGAAGCTGGGCCAGGCCGCATGAATCTGATCGTCTTCACCGGCCCGACGCTGCCGGAGCGGGAGGCGCGGCTGTACCTGGAAGCCGACTACCGCCCGCCCGCGGCGATCGGCGATCTCTATAAGGCGGCGCTGAGCCGCCCCTTCGCCATCGGCATCATCGACGGCTACTACGAGACCACGCCGTCGATCTGGCACAAGGAAGTGCTCTGGGCGCTGAAGCAGGGCATCCATGTCTATGGCGCCGCCAGCATGGGCGCGCTGCGCGCCGCGGAGTTGGCCGATTTCGGCATGACCGGCGTCGGTAAGGTATTCGAGGATTACCGTGACGGCGCCATCGAAGACGACGACGAGGTGGCGGTGCTGCACAGCCCGGCCGAGATGGGCTATCTGCAGGTCAGCGAGGCGATGGTGAACATCCGCGCCACATTGAATCGAGCCGCGGCGGATGGGGTCATCGACGAGTCGAGCGGCGAAACGATTGATCGCCGCGGGCCGCTCGATCTTCTGGAAGCAGCGCGGCTATGACGCGCTGCTGTCGGCAGCCAAGGATGTCGGCGCCGATGTCCTGGCGCGGCTGCGCGCCTGGCTGCCGGGGCACAAGGTTAATCAGAAGCGCGAAGATGCGATCGCCATGCTGCAGCGTATCGCCGCCGACTGCGCCGCCACCAACGAACCGAAGAAGGTCGATTTCGACTTCCAGCATACCGTTGCCTGGGACGCCATCCTGCACCGCTTTACCGGCAGCGAGGATGGCGGCGTGGTCGTCGATCGCGAGGAATTGCTGGACGAACTGCGGCTGACGCCCGGCGCGTTCGCCGCCATCCGGCGCAAGGCGCTGCTGCGCGCGCTCGCGGGCCGCGAGGCCGAGCGCCGCGGGCTGGAGCCGACGATCGCGCAGTTGCAGAACGCGCTGCGGGACTTCCGCCGAGCGGCAGGCCTCGCTTCACCGTCGGCCCTGGAGGAATGGATGCAGGAGGCCGGCCTGAGCCGCGACGAATTCCTGCGGCTGATGAACGAGGAAGCGCGGCTGGCAAGTCTGGAGGAGGCCCTGGGCGGCGCCATCGACCGGGCACTGCTGGATGAACTGCGCCTGGATGGTGCGTTCTCCCACCTGCTCGGCCGCGCCCGCGAAAAGCAGAGCAGGTTGGCCGAGGCCGGACTCAGCGAAATCGGCATTGCCGACACCGGTCTTGACGAAGCCGCCCTGCTCCGCTGGTACCACAACGACAGCGGCGGCGAAGGCCCTGATGATGCCGCCGATCTGGCGCTGGCGCTGGGCTTCGAAGGCCGGCGGGATCTGCTGCGGGCACTTGCGCGGGAATACTGTTTCCGGCAGCCGCGCAAAGCGTGATAGTTTCGCCGTCGTTGCCGTACACTCATTCCGATCCGAGCCTTCCATGACCAGCCCCGCCCGAACCGAAGCCGCCGCCAACGAATCCCTGCTGCTGCGCCAGGACAGCAACGGCGTGGCGACGCTGACGATGAACCGGCCGCAGGCGCGCAACGCCCTTGTCGATGGCGCTCATGGGCACGCTGATCCAGGCGCTGGACGGCCTCGCCGGCGATCCCGATATCAAGGTCGTGGTCATCGCCGGCGCCGGCCCGGGCTTCTGCGCCGGCCATGACCTCAAGGAGACTGCGCGCACGATCCGCGGCGTGAGAACTATGAAGCGACCGTTCAATCGCTGCAGTCGAACTGATGCTCAAGATCACCCACCTGCCGAAGCCGGTGATCGCGCGGGTCCACGGCATCGCCACCGCCGCCGGCTGCCAGCTTGTCGCCACCTGCGATCTCGCCATCGCCGACAACGGCGCGCGCTTCGCCACGCCCGGCGTGAATATCGGCCTGTTCTGCTCGACGCCGATGGTGGCGCTCTCCCGCGCGTGCCGGCGCAAGCAGGCGATGGAGATGCTGCTGACCGGCGATATGATCCCGCCGACGCGGGCGCTGGAGATCGGCCTGGTCAACCGCGCCGTGCCGGCGGACGAGCTGGACAGCGACCGTGGCGATCGCTCGCCGCCGTAATCGCCGGCAAATCGCCGAAGGTCGCTGGCGCATCGGCAAGGAGGCCTGTTCTACCGCCAGGCGCGATCTGGGCCTGGCCGAAGCCTACGCCTATGCCAGCGAGGTCATGACCCGCAACATGATGGCCGCGCGACGCCGCCGAAGGCATCGACGCCTTCATCGAAAAACGCCACCCCACCTGGCAGGGCCGCTGTCATATCATAGAGTTCACCGATGGCAGCGTTGCGCGACATGTCCCGATCACGACTTCTATCCAGACGGCCATCTGCGCACGCATCCTCGGCAGCGTGCGGACCATCGCCATGGTCGGCGCCAGCCCGGATTGGCACAAGGCCAGTTCCTTCGCGATGAAGTATCTGCAGACCAAAGGCTATCGCGTCATCCCGGTGAATCCGCGCGCCGCCGGCAAGACCGATCCTCGGCGAGACATGCTATGCCGTCTGCGCGACATCCCGCTGCAGGAGACCGGGCCGATCGACATGGTCGATATCTTCCGCAATTCCAGCGCCGCCGGGCGCGATCGCCGAAGACGCCATCGCCATCGGCGCCAAGATCGTCTGGATGCAGCTGGGCGTGCGCAATGACGAGGCCGCCGCCAGCGCCGAAGATGCCGGCCTTACCGTCATCATGAACCGCTGCCCGAAGATCGAATATGGCCGGCTGAAGGCGAACTGAGCTGGGGCGGGTTCAATTCCCGCATCATCACCAGCAAGAGCGCAAGAGGACGCTGCGGCAATGATGAATCGCACGACAGCAATCGAAGGCCGGCCGGCACGCAGCGCACCCGGAGCTGGTCGCGCTGGCGCTCGATCCCGGCTTCGAGACGCGGGCGGTCCATGCGGGCACGCCGCCGGACCCGACCACGGGCGCGCGCATCACGCCGATCTATCACACCACGGCCTATGTCTTCGACTCCGTCGACCATGCGGCCTCGCTGTTCGATCTCTCGACCTTCGGCTACATCTATTCGCGCCTGACCAACCCGACCGTCGCGGCGCTGGAAGAGAAGTATCGCCAGCCTGGAGAACGGGCGCGGCGCCACCGCCTGCGCCTCCGGCCACGCGGCGCAGATGCTGGCCTTCTTCTCCTTCATGGAGCGGGCGACGCATTCGTCGCCTCGAAGCAAGCTCTATGGCGGCTCCATCACCCAGTTCGGCAAGACCTTCAAGAAGTTCGGCTGGGAGGTGATCTTCGTCGATCCCGACAAGCCCGCGAACTTCAAGCGCGGCGCTGACGCCGAAATGCAAGGCGATCTTCATCGAGAGCATCGCCAATCCCGGCGGCGTCATCGCCGACATCGAGCCGATTGCCGCCATCGCCCACGAGGCCAAGCTGCCGCTGATCGTCGACAACACCCTGGCCTCGCCCTGGCTCTGCCAGCCGTTCGAATGGGGCGCCGATATCGTCATCCATTCGACGACCAAATTCCTGTGCGGCCATGGCAATTCCATGGGCGGCGTGGTCGTGGATTCCGGCAAGTTCGACTGGAGCCAGAACGACAAGTTCAAGTCGGCCTCACCGGCCCCGAGCCCGCCTATCACGGCCTCCGTTCTACGAGACCTTCGGCGACATGGCGCTGACCATGCACATGAAGGCGGTGGGCCTGCGCGATCTCGGCCCGGCGCTATCGCCGATGAATGCCTTCCTGACGCTGACGGGCATCGAGACGCTCGCGCTGCGCATGGAGCGCCATTGCGCCAATGCGCAGAAGGTCGCCGAGTTTCTGGAAGCGCCATCCGCAGGTGGGCTGGGTGTCCTATGCCGGCCTGCCGTCCAGCCCCTATCACGCTCTGGCGCGGAAATATCATCCCGCAGGGCGCCGGCAGCGTCTTCACCTTCGGCGTTAAGGGCGGCTACGACGCGGGCGTCAAGGTCGTGGAGGCCTGCGAGTTGCTGTCCCACCTCGCCAATATGGGCGAGACCCGCAGCCTGATCCTGCATCCGGCGTCGACGACGCACCGGCAGCTGACGGAAGCGCAGCGCATTGCCGCCGGCGCCGGCGACGATGTTATCAGGCTCTCCATCGGCCTCGAGACGGTGGACGACATCATCGCGCGATCTGGATCAGGCCCTGCGGTTAGCCGGCGCCTAGGCCGCAAGTTTACGCGACCAGCTTCCGCCGCAGGCCGGACAATTGCATGAAGTTGTCGTAGAGCTGCCGCGAGTTGCGGTTGAAGTCGGCCATGTTCGCCTTTGCATCGGCCTCAAGCCGCGATAGCGCACCCTTCCCCAACGCCTGATCGAGCGAAGCGGCATAGGCCGGCACCGCGCCCCATTTCGTCACCGTCTCCGGCGTCAGCTCGGTGTGATACTGCAGGCCATAGGCGTGACTGCCGATCCGCATGGCCTGCACCCGGCAGAGCGGCGAATGGGCGAGCACCACCGCATTGGGCGGCAGCTTCGCCACCTCGGCGCCGTGCCATTGCAACGCCTTGAAACGGCCCCGCAGCCCCGCGAACAGCGGATCGCGCTTGCCCTCCGTCCGTCAGCTCCACATCCAGGATGCCGATCTCGGCCTGCGCCGCCTTGCCCACCTTGCCGCCGAGCGCCTCGCCCAGGAGCTGATGGCCGAGGCAGAGGCCCAGGAACGGCATGCGCCGCACGGCGACGGCGTTGCGGATCGCCGCCATCTCCGGCTTCAGCCAGGGATGCTCGTCCGCCTCCCAGACGTCCATCGGCCCGCCCATGACCCAGAGCGCGTCATAGCCATCGAGGGACGGGATCTTGTCGCCGGCATCCAGCTCGACAGCGTCCCAGGCGATGCCGTCGGCGGCGAAGAAGTCCCGGAAGATGCCGGGATGCTCGATATCGATATGCTGGAAGACGAGAAATCGCATGAGGAAGATGCTCCATGGGGGTGAACGGCAACCATTCCTTTAGCCTTGGCGGCCACAATAGCGCAACAGACCTCTTGCGGCCGGATTAACCAAGAGTACAATGTCAGCATAAACACATAAGCTAATGGAATCTGGGAATGATACAGGAAGCGCTCATACTCGACTCTAAGTCTGGTATCAGGTCAGGCGTACATCACCGCCCCTCCACCCAGCAGTTTCACTGGCTGGAACGCGGTCTGGATCAGCCGGGAGGCAAGCTGCCGCTGTTCGATGAATGGGGACAGCGCATCAGCGAGCGGACGGTCAAGAGCTGCATCGAGCAGGGCTGGGCCGAGCCCTGGTTCACCAATCCGCTGAAGCCGGATTGGCTGGTCTGCAAGCTGACCGACGCCGGCCGGGCCGCCCTGACCAAACAGTAAGCTGCGGCCGCCAGCCGAGGCACTTGGCGTGATTGCGCGAATCGGCGCGCGGTCCTACTGTCGCCGCTGTCGATAGCCTCCCCGGAACGAAGGGCCGAATGGATCCGCGGGAAAAACCAGTACGCGAGCACGCGCGTCCGGATGAACATGACCTCCGCGGCGATGAATTTCCGACCGCCCCGCGCCACTCCCAGCACAAGCCACAGTTCACCAGCCAATCGCCGTCCGCCTGGCTGCTCCCATTGGCGGTACCGATTTTGTCGCTGATCCTTCTCGCCCTGATTTTGTCCGCCTGTGAAATCGGTGTGGCCGTCGGCCTGCCGAACAATGCCGATTGCCGGGATGTTGACACTCTACCAGGAAGTCCCATCAGCGGCGCCTGTCTCGACTCGATCGGAACCACGTCAACAAACCCGTAAATTCGCGTCTGGCGAAACCGGCCGTGACGGTCCTTGCCGGCTCTCTATGGTATCCGGCATTCCAACGCGCTAGCACCATGTCTGAGAACGACGGCCAATAATCGGCTACCTGCCCTGCTTGCCAAGGCGGCTGAACCTCGGGAAGATACCGGGCTACAATATGAAGAGACTTGTCTGACCGCGCGGCGGCGGACCCGGAGCGGAGGCGGCATTGCGCGTAATCCAGTTTCAAGACGACAGCGGTCAGCGGCGGGTAGGGCTCGTCGAAGCCGACGGCGATCATGCGATCGCCCTCAGGGATTTCTCGACCATCTATGAACTTGCCAACGCCGCGCTCGACCGCGGCGTTGGACTCGCCGCCCTTGTCAGCGAGGCGGCATAGGGCGAACGGGTCGACTATGCCGCCTTGCTCAAGGCCGGGCGCGTATTGCCGCCCGTCGATCATCCGGAGCCGGCGCGGTTCCTGATCACCGGCACCGGCCTGACCCACACCGGCAGCGCCGCCGCGCGCAACAAGATGCACACGGTCACCCACGGCTCCAACGCGCCGGAGTCCGATTCCATGAAGATCTTCCGCATGGGCATCGAAGGTGGCAAACCCGCCAAGGGACAGATCGGCGTCCAGCCGGAATGGTTCTTCAAGGGCACCAGCCACTGCATCGTGCCGCCGGGCGCGGCGTTGCCCATGCCGGCCTTCGCCCTCGCCGGCGGCGAGGAACCGGAAGTGGTCGGCATCTATATCCTCGACAAGAACGGCGCCCCGTTCCGCATCGGCTTCACCCTCGGCAATGAGTTCTCCGACCATGTGACGGAAGCGCAAAACTATCTCTTCACCGCCCATTCGAAGCTGCGCGCCTGTTCCATCGGGCCGGAGCTCCTGCTGGGCGAACTGCCCCAGGAAGTTCGCGGCAAGACCCGCGTCATCCGTGACGGCAAGACGCTTTGGGAGGACGATTTCCTCTCGGGCGAAGCCAACATGTCGCACTCGGTCGCCAATCTCGAGCATCATCATTTCAAGTACGATATGTTCCGGCGCCCCGGCGATCTGCACGCCTATTTCTTCGGCGCGGCGGTGCTGAGCTCAGCATCCGGCGTGAAGACCAAACCGGGCGACGAATTCGAAATCGTCGCGTCCGTCTTCGGCAAGCCACTGCGCAACAGCATGGAAACGACGAAGGACGAAGGCCTCGTTACTGTCCGGGCCCTGTGAACAGCGGCAGTTCGAGCCCGCTTGAGCATAGTAGGGTTGACCATGAGTTTGTTTGCCGTCATTCCCGCATTCAATGAGGCTATGACGATTCGCGACGTGGTCCAGCGCACCCTGCGCCACGTTGCCGATCTCATTGTCGTGGACGATGGCTCCACCGACGGCACCGCCGATCTGATCAAGGATCTGCCGGTCACGCTGATCCGCCATGAACGGAATCTGGGCAAGGCCAGCGCGCTGGTGAGCGGGTTCGACTACGCGCTGCGCCACGGCGCCGAGGCGGTCATCACCCTTGATGGCGACAGCCAGCATCGGCCGGAAGAGATCCCGCTGTTCCTCGATGCCCACCGCGCGAAGCCGGAGCATGTGATCGTCGGCTCCCGGCTGTGGAACAAGCCGGAAATCCCCATCGTGCGCTATTGCGCCAACCGCTTTGCCAATTTCTGGATCTCCTGGGCCAGCGGCGTGTATCTGGAGGACACGCAATCGGGCTTCCGGCTCTATCCCCGCCACCTGCTGGAGACCATCGACGCCCGCCACAGCCCCAAGCACGGCTTCGTCTTCGAGAGCGAGTTCCTGATCAATGCCGTGCGTGCCGGTCATAGCGTCACCTATGTCCGGATCACCATCCACTATCCGGAAAACCACTGGCACCAGACCCGCTTCCACCCCGTGCGCGACATCGGCCGGATCACCAAGATGGTGGCGGGCAAGCTGATCCCCCGGGGCATGGACCCGGCGGCGCTGTTCCGGTCGTTGCGCGAGCGCGACCGGCGGTCTTAAAGTCTACGCACTCGTGCCCCCAAAGACGCAGCAGCTCGAGGATCCCATACCGAATCACGGACCATGCGTTTCCGGTCGACGAGTTGCGCAATGACCAAATCATATCATATTATGATCCGGGATTCCTGCCGCCATGGAATAACTGGCTGATTTCGGGTATTATTAGGTTAGAATGGGCAATTCAAGTTGATCGGCCGGGCCACCATTCTCCTAGAACACCCGACGAACGAAGCAAGCAATGCAGCAGCCTGAAACCTGCGACGTCCTCGTGATTGGCGGCGGTCCGGCGGGATCCACAGTTTCGACCTACCTGCGCCGGGAAGGCTGGAACGTGGTCCTGCTCGAAAAGGACCAACACCCCCGATTCCATATCGGCGAGTCCCTGCTGCCGCGCAACCTGCCGATCTTCGATGAGATGGGCGTCGCCGAGAAGATCCGGAACATCGGCGTCCTCAAGCGCGGTGCCGATTTCACGCTGCCCGGAGAGTCGGCCTATGTCATCGCGGATTTCTCCAAGGCGCTGGATCCGTCGCCGCCCACGGCCTATCAGGTCAAGCGGGCAGAATTCGACGAAGTGCTGCTGCGTCACGCCCAGGAGTCCGGCGTTGTCGTCCACGAACGCACGAAGGCCACCGCCATCCGCTTCGAAGGCGACGAGAAGGCAATCGTCGAAAGCCGAAACGAAAGCGGCGAAACCAAGACCTGGGAAGCCCGATTCCTGGTCGACGCCTCGGGCCGCGATACCTTTCTCGGCAATCGTTTCAATTTGAAGGTCAAGAACCCCAAGCATGAGAGCGCGGCGATCTTCGCGCATTTCGAAAACGTGACGTTCCGCCCCGGCGATGAAGCCGGCAACATCAGCATGTATTTCTTCAAGCATGGCTGGTACTGGTTCATCCCCTTGCGCGGCAACATCATGAGCATCGGCGCCGTCTGCCGGCCCGCCTATCTGAAATCGCGCAAGGTGCCGATCAAGCAGTTCCTCATGGACACGCTGGCGATATGCCCGGAACTCACCGACCGGATACGCGGCGCAACCTTGGCTTCCGACGTCATGACGGCCGGCAACTTCTCCTATGACTCGAAGCAGATGTACGGCAAGAACTACCTGCTGATCGGCGACGCCTACGCCTTCATCGACCCCGTGTTTTCGACCGGCGTTTTCCTGGCGATGTCGGGCGCGCGTTCGGGCGCGGAAACGATTACCGCCTGCCTGCGGGATCCGGCGAGCCGACAACGCCGTCTGGCCGAGCATCAGCGGCGTGTCCGCCGGTGGTTGCGCGTCTACAGCTGGTTCATCTACAGGTTCACCAGCCCGGCAATGAACCGCATCATCACGACCCGCAACAATCCGCACCGGCTGAAATCCGCCGCCATATCCATTCTTTCCGGCGATACCACGATGACGCTTTCTCGTATCCTCCGGATCACGGCCTTCAAAGCCGTCTACTACCTCTTTACCCTTCAGACCTGGCAGCAGTCGCGTGAATGGCGCAAGCATGTCCAGGTTCTCAGGACCGCCGAGACAGCAGCCGAATAACAGGACGATATGACGACCGAAACCATCAAGACCTCCCCTGCCGAGATCGCAGAACTGATCGTTTCCGCGCTGAATCTGGATACTACGCCCGAGACGATCGCGGCCGATGCGCCGCTGTTCGGCGACGGCCTCGGCCTGGACTCGATCGATGCGCTTGAACTCGCCATGGAAATCTCGCGCCGCTACGGCATCGAGATCGAGGCCGACAATCCGGAGACGCCGAAGATCTTTGCTTCGCTGAGCGCGCTCACGGAATTCATCGACAAGCACCGGCGGAAGTAGCCATGTGGCGCCGCCGGCCGGAAAGCCGCATCCTCTTCGCCGTCGTCAGCTTTCTGGCCATCCATGTAGCCATCGTGAAGCAGGCGCCGGCCGCCGCCATCATCGTCGGCCTCGGCTATGCGACTACCAACCTTGTGCTGGACTGGATTCAGGGCGCCAGCACCGCACGGCGCACTGCCTGGTTCGCTGCGATCATGCTGCTCATCGCGGCATTGGCAGCGATCTGGCAGGGCTATGCGTCGGCGATCGCCTTGCTCCTGGCGCCGTCGGTCCTGGCCAACCTGGCAATGCTCTACATTTTCGGGCACACGCTGTTGCCGGGAAAGGAACCGCTGATCACCCGATTCCGGCGGCTCGATATCGGCCATGTCGAGCCGAAGTTCATCGGCTACACGCGCCAGCTGACGATGGTCTGGACAATCCTGTTTGCGGCGGGAACGCTTGTGTCATTGGCAGCCGCCATGTCCGGCAATGTCGAGCTGTGGTCTTGGATCGCGTTCGTTCTGCTGCCGGCGCTGACTGTGGCGCTCTTTCTGGGGGAGCATGTCTACCGCGCCTACCGCTACGGCGCCGAGGAACGCACCTCGCCTCTGCACACGCTGTCGCTGATGTTCCATCCCCAGGCGTGGCTGCCGCAGCCGGCGGCCGAGCCCCAAGGCGACAACATCCGAAATGGCTGAACTCATCCGCGGCTTCCGGGCAGACCGGACCATCGCCATCCGCAAGGGTGCGGCGATCACGCAGGCGGAGTTTCTGGCAGATGCGCTTGCCAGCGCCGCGGCGCTCCCCGATGGCGCTTTCGCCGTCAATGTCTGCGAGGATCGCTACAACTTCCTCGTGGCGTTCGCCGCCGCCATCATTCGCGGTCAGACCAGCCTGTTTCCCGGCGGCCCGTCGACCGCTTCCCTTGAGATGCTCGCCGCTGCCTACCCTTCGCCCTATGTGGTTCATGATGGCGCAGCGTCTGTCTCATCGATGCGCACTCACGCATTGATTTGTTCCGGCGGCAATTCTGCCGGTCATGCCGAGCTGCCTCATGTCGACCCGGAACGCATCGTCATCCATGCCTTCAGTTCCGGCAGCACGGGCACCCCGCAAGCGACGCTGAAATCCTGGAAAGCGCTGATTGCCGGGGCCGATGCCCTGGCGGCCCGCGCGGGATGGCCCGCGGACGAGGCCATGTCGGTGATCGCCACGGTCCCGTCCGGGCATAGCTACGGCTATGAAACATCGATCGCGCCGCAGCTATTCGGCGGCGCGGCGGTTGAATCAAGCCGGCCGCTGTTTCCCGCCGATGTCCGCGTTGCGCTGGCAAAGACGCCGGCACCCCGTTGCCTGGTCACCACGCCGGTGCATCTGCGCGCGCTTGTGCTGTCATCGACGAAGTTTCCGCCGGTCGATCTCATCATGTGCGCCACGGCGCCCCTGTCCCTCGATCTCGCGCGGCAGACCGAGCAGCGGCTCGGCGCCCGCATCCTCGAGATCTATGGCTGCACGGAATCCGGTTTCGTCGCGACCCGCTGGCCGTCGGCGGATTCGGAGTGGCAGGTCAGGGACGACATGCAGTTGCGGCCGGAGGGCGAGCGCCACTATGTCCACGCCAGCTTCCTGGAACGCCCAGTGCCGCTGGCTGACGTGATCGAAATGTCCTCAACGGACCGCTTTCAGCTCATGGGCCGCGCCGCCGATATCGTCAATATCGCAGGCAAGAAGACTTCGCTATCGGGATTGAGCCGCACCCTCTTGGAGATCAGCGGCGTCGAAGATGGTATCGTCTTTGCCCCGGAGAATGAAAACGGCACGGAAGTTCAGCGCCTGACCGCCCTGGTGGTCGCCAAGGGAACGACCGAGGCGGAGATCCGCAAGGAGCTGCGGCAGCGCATCGATCCCGCTTTCGTGCCACGGCAGATCATCCTGGTCGCCGAACTGCCGCGCAACGCCACCGGCAAGCTGCCGATCGACCGCCTGCGGTCGCTGGCGACGCGCGCCGACTGAGGCAGCCGATGCCGGTCCAAGGCAGCTTCGTCATCGGCGCGGATCATCCGAGCCTGCCCGGACATTTCCCCGGCGATCCCATCGTGCCCGCCGCCGTGTTCCTGGATCATGCGATCGAGTTCATTCAGGCGAACACCGGACGTCGCGTGACCGCCATCTCGGCGGCCAAATTCAACCAGCCGGTGTTGCCCGGGAAGACCTGCGTTCTCAGCATGCAGGTCAAAGCCGATGCGGCATCGGTCTCGGCCGTCATCGACGGCGAGGTCGCGTTCTCGCTCACCGCTCTGCTGCAGGACAGCGCGCCTCATGACTGACAAGACCGAGAGCCCGCCGGACCGCGGCAGCCTGCTGCTGATCCGGATCATCGTCTTCCTCAGCCTGCGCATCGGGCGGCCGCTGGGCCGCGCCCTGCTCTATCCCATCAGTCTTTACTTCCTGGCTTTCGCCCCGTCGGCGCGGCGCGCTTCGTCCGAATACCTGACAATCGTGCTGCAGCGGCGCCCGGGCTGGCTCGATGTATTCCGCCATTTGCATGTTCACGCCAGCGTGCTGCTTGACCGCTTCTTCGTGCTGGCTCGCGGCTCCCAAGGTTTCGATCTGGAGATCCATGGCCTCGACGTCATCGAGGACCAGAAGCACCGGCAGCAGGGCTGCATCCTGCTCGGCGCCCATCTCGGCAGCTTCGATGTGCTGCGCTGCCTGGCGGCGGAGCACAAGGTGGCCGTGAAGGCGATGATGGATGTGGACGTGTCCCGCAAGTTCAATCGCATCCTCGGGACAGTCGACCCCACGTTCAGCGAGAGCGTGATTGCCCTGGGCACGCCCACCAGCCTGATCGCCGCCAGCCAGTTCGTGCGCCGCGGCGGATTCGTCGCCCTGCTCGGCGACCGCGCCATCCGCGACGACAAGCTGGCGGAGGTCTCGTTCTTCGGCCGGCCGGCGCGGCTGCCCGTGGGCCCGTTGATGCTGGCGATGACGCTGAAGGTGCCGGTCATCCTCTTTGTCGGCCTCCGGCAGCGGGACCGCGGCTACAGCATCCATTTCGAACGCTGCCCCGAAACGCCCGCGGGCCCTGCGCGCGCTCTGCCGGAAGCGGAAATGAGGAACTGGCTGCAAGCCTACGCCGACCGTCTCGAACATTACTGCCGCCTCTCACCCTACAACTGGTTCAACTTCTATGATTTCTGGGCAAAATAGGATGGCATTCTCTCGCTCTAACTTGTCGCACATAGCAATCCCCTCTCCCCCTGGGGGAGAGGGGGCAGGGGGTGAGGGGTTTCGCACGCGGCAGCCCGCATGTGACACTACTAATCGCGTCAATTGCGACTAAGACAAATGGCACGCCATCTCCTCAGTGCATGGAATGAATTGTGGAAGGATTGTTGGCGTGCTGACGCGCGAAACCCCTCACCCCTACCCCTCTCCCCCAAGGGGAGAGGGGCTGTGCATTTGTCGTTCCATTCCAGAACGCTCGTTACGATCTCGGCATTGCTGATACTCGCATCAGCGCAAGTCGCTTCCTCCTGCGAATTGTCCGACGTCCTCAGCGCCCGAGCCAAGATCAGCGAGAGCAACGCCGCCTACACTGAAGAACGCCATATCCATTATGTTACCGCACCCGTGATGGCCGCCGGCAATCTGCGCTATCGCGCGCCGGATCGTCTGGAGATGAATGTTGCGACCCCGAAGCCGGAGTCATTCATCTATCAGGACGGCGTGCTGACCGTCGCCAATGCCGGCCGCGATATCTCCGTCGAGTCCGAAGCGCTGCTGTCCGCGCTGTTCGCCGCCCTCGTCGGCACTTTGTCGGGCGACGAAGCAAGGCTGCGCGACAGGTTCGATGTCTTCTTCACCGATACCGATTGCAATTGGCGCATGACCCTGGTGCCGAAGCAGGAGCGCGTTCGCGCCAAGGTCGACGGCATCGAGATCGCCGGCAACAACGGCAGCATCGTCGAGATCCTCCTGAAGCTGGCCAATGGCGACCGTTCGGTGCTGACGATCCGCGAGGCGGAATGAACCGTCGCACGGCAATCCGCATCGCGGTAGCCGCGGCGATCCTCATCGCATTGACCTCCGCGACCTTCAGCAACATCCGGATCGGCCGCGATCTCAGCTTCTTTCAGCCGGCGGCGCTGTCGGAGACGTCGCAGATCGCCATGGAGCAAGTGCGGCGCGGGCCGGCCTCACGCCTCATCCTCATCGCCCTGGAAGGCGCCCCGGCGCCGAAACTGGCCGAGTTGAGCAAGGGCCTCGCCGCGGAACTCAATGCCTCGCCCGCCTTCCGCCATATCGCCAACGGCGCGAACGAACTGGACGAAAGCGCGATCGCCTTCCTGGTCGAGCATCGATACCTGCTCGGTACGCCGCCGGACCCACAGGAATTCACCGAGACTGCGTTGCGGCAATCGCTGGAAAGAGCCCTGGCCGATCTCGGCACCTTCACCGGCCTCGCCACCGCCGATCTCCTGCCCCGCGACCCCACCGGCCGCACGCTGGCGCTGGTCGAGGCCTGGCAGAGCGGCTTCCAGCCTCACTTCCTTCATGGCGTCTGGTTCAGCCGCGACGACGCCGCCGCCATCATCGTCGCGGAGACATCGGCCACCGGCGACGACGAGCCCGCCCAGGGCGCCGCGCAGGCGGAGATCACCGCCACCTTCAACCAACTCGCCGGCAACAGCGGCGCCCGTCTCGGCATGACCGGACCGCCGGTCTTCTCCCGGAGCATCAGCCAGTCGATCCAGCGCGAGGCCTATTGGATCGGCGCCGGCGCCTCGATCGCCGTGGTGTTGCTGCTCTATGTCACGCTGCGCTCGCCGGTGCTGCTGATCGTCATCGGCTTTCCCGCCGCGGCGGCCAGCATCGCCGGCGCGACCGTCGTCCAGTTTTTCTTCGGGTCGGTGCACGGCATCGCCCTCACCTTCGGCATGACCCTGATCGGCGTCACCTCCGACTATCCGGTGCATCTGATCGCCCATCTGCGCGCCGGCCGCAGTTCCTGGGAGGTGCGGCGATCGATCGCGGCGCCGCTGCTGATGAGCGGCGCCACCGCCATCGTCGCCTTCCTGCCGATGACCTTGTCGTCTTTTCCCGGTTTGGCACAGCTCGGCGTCTTTGCGGTGACGGGCATCGCCGCCGCCATGCTGACGACCTGGTACTTGGTGCCCTGGGTGCTCGACGGCTTCGTGCCGCATGGCCTCGGCGGCCTGGCGCCGCTGCCCGCCCGACCTGCGCGCTGGATCAGGCTGCCGCTGATCGCCCTGGCCGCGGTCAGCGGCGTCTGGCTGTTCTCCGGTGCCGCGACGCTGTTCTCTGACGATCTCAGCCGCCTCAACCCGCTGCCGCGCGATCTGCTGGACCTGGACATCCGCCTGCGCGGCGATCTCGGCGCGCCGGATGTACGGCGGCTGGCGGCGGTCACCGGCGACGGCGCGGAGGCTGTGCTGGAAAAATCGGAGAAGCTATTGCCGATCCTAGATCGCGCCGTGAGCGACGGCACGATTGCAGCCTACGACTCGGCGCCGCGCTACTTGCCGAGCACCGCCGAGCAGCAGCGCCGCCAGCAGGCGCTGCCGGAAACCGCAACCCTGCGAGCAATCGCTCGACCGCGCGCTGGAGGGCCTGCCTTTCGAGCCTGCAACCTTCTCGCCGTTCCTGCGCGATATTGCGGCGGCGAAAACGGCGAAACCCCTCTCGCCTACGGACGTCACTCCTATCCCGCTGATCGGCGACAAGCTGCAGTCGCTGCTTGCGGAGCGGTCCGGCGGCCAATGGCTGGCGCTGACGCTGCTGAGCGGTGTGACAAATCCCGACAAACTCCAGACTTCGATCAACGCCATCGGCGATCCCGCCATCCACTATCTCGATCTCCAGGCGGAGTCGGTGCAGATCATCGCCGACTACCGGCAGGAATCTCTGCGCTGGCTCGCCGGCGGCTTGCTGGCGGTCACGTTGCTGCTGATGGCGGCGCTCAAGTTGCGGCGCGCACTGCGCGTCATCCTGTCGCTGGGCATCGCGCTGCTGCTGACCGCCGCGATCCTCTCGCTCCTGGACATCGCCCTCACCCCCTTCCACATCGCGGCCTTGCTGCTGGTCGCGGGCATCGGGCTGGACTACGCTCTCTTCATGAGTCATGACAGCGCCAACGCGCAGGATCAGCGGCAGGTCGTAAAGTCGCTGGTGATCTGCGCCGCAACCACGATCCTGGCTTTCTTCTTCATGATCTTTTCCAGCGCTCCCATCCTCCTGGGCATCGGCCTGACCGTGACGATCGGCGTCACGCTGGCGCTGCTGAGCGCGATGGTGATCTGCCCGCCGCCGGAACCCAGCCGATGATCGCGCCGCTGAACATCGCCGCCATCACGCTGGTCTCCGCCATCGGCTGCGGCATGGCCGCGACCGCCGAAGCGCTGCGCGAGCAGCGAATCCGGCCTGTCGCCCTGCAACTTCGACGGGCTGGTGCTCGACAGCTATATCGGCATGGTGCCCGGCCTGGAGCAGACGCCGCTGCCGCCGCAACTCAAGCGCCACGATTGCCGCAACAACCGCCTGGCGCAGAAGGCGCTGCAGGCGGACGATTTCGAGGGGCAGGTCAAGCGCGCGATCGGCCGCTATGGCGCCGGCCGCATCGCCACCATCATTGGCACCACATCATCGGGTATCCAGGAGGCCGAGCACGCCTATGCCCAGCGCAAGTCCGACGCCGAGAGTTTGCGGTCGTCCTTCGAATTCGAATATTCGCAGTCGCATTTCTCGGCCACCGCTTTCGTGCGCGACTATCTCGGTCTGCGCGGACCGGCCTATACCGTGTCCACCGCCTGCTCCTCCAGCAACAAGGTCTTCGCCGACGCGCGCCAGCTGATTTCAGTCGGCGCCTGCGATGCGGCCGTGGTCGGCGGGGTCGACAGCCTCTGCTGGATGTCGCTCTGCGGATTCAATTCGCTGCAGCTTCTGGCCCGCGGGCCCTGCCGTCCCAACAGCGCGGACCGCGACGGCCTGTCGATCGGCGAGGCCGCCGGCTTCGCGCTGCTGGAGCGTGCGACAGACGACTCCGCCGCTGCGAAGCTGTTGGGCTGCGGCGAGAGCTGCGATGCCCATCATATGTCGGCGCCTCATCCGGAAGGGTTGGGCGCCATCACCGCAATGCGCCGCGCCCTCACCGGCGCGGGGCTGGAGCCTGCAGGCATCGACTATGTCAATCTGCACGGCACCGGCACGCCGGCCAATGATCGCGCCGAGGACATGGCGGTGACCAAAGTCTTCGGCCCGGCCCAGCGCGCCAGCTCCACCAAGGGCTGGACCGGCCACACCCTGGGTGCTGCCGGCATGACCGAGGTGGCGATCTCCGTCCTCTGCCTGCAGCAGCAATTCGTTCCCGCCAATCTCAACCTCACGCAGCCCGACCCCGAATTCCAGATGCAGCTCGTCCGGCAGACCCAATCGGCCGATGTAGGTACGGTGCTGACCAACTCCTTCGGCTTTGGCGGCAGCAATTGCGCCCTGGTGCTGGGGCGGTGATGCAGCCGGTCTGGATCGACGGCGTCGGCATCCTCGGCCCCGGGCTCGAGGGCTGGGACCAGGCGCGCACCGTGCTGAACTGCGATGCCGGCTATGCGCCCGCGCCGCTCAACATCCCGCCGCCTTCGATCATTCCGCCGCGGGACCAGCGGCGCTGCAGTAACACGGTGCGTCTGGCGCTCCAGGTGGCGCAGGAAACCATCCGGGCTGCCGGCTTCGATGCTGCGGCCACGCCGTCGGTGTTCGCCTATACCGCCGGCGATGGCCAGGTGGTCCACCGGCTGCTGACCGCGCTCGGCAAGGCGGACAAGCCGGTATCGCCCACCGACTTCCACAATTCCGTGCACAACGCGCCCGCCTTCTATTGGGCGCTCGGCACCGGCTGCCCGGAAGCTTCCACCAGCATCTCCGCGGCGCGCCACTGCTTTGCCGCAACACTGCTGAAGGCGGCGTGCCAATGCATCGCTGACGATACGCCGGTGCTCATGGTCTGTTTCGATCACCCGCTGCCGGAGCCGCTCGCCGCCGCCTACCCTCTCACCGCGCCGCTGGGAATCGGCCTCGCCTTGTCGCCGGCACCGACGGCGAACTCCAAAGCCAGATTGGAACTCGACTGGGATACACAGGGCAATGAGAGCGGCACGCCGCCTATCGGCAGAAGCGCTGGCGCCGCTGTGGTCCGGCAATCCGGCAGGGCACGGTCTGCCGCTGCTGGAGATGATCGCACGGGTGCAATCCCAGGAGATCCGCCTGCCCGGTTCGCCCGAAGCCACGCTCCGGGTGCAGGTCGCATGCCTGAATTGAACCGACGCAGCCTCGACCGCGCCGGCATCGCCGCCATCATTCCCCATGGCGGCGCGATGGTGCTGCTGGATCGCATCGACGACTGGGGTCCTGATTTCATATCAGGTCAGCACCGACTCCCACCGCGATCCCGGCAACCCGCTGCGCCGCGCCGGCCGGCTGCCGGCCATTGCCGGCATCGAGATCGCCGGCCAGGCGATGGCCGCTCATGGACGCCTGATCGGCGACCGCACGCCCAAGCGCGGCGTACTCGGCAGCCTGCGCGAGCTGGCGCTGCATGCCGATCGCCTCGACGACATCGCAGGCCCGCTCGCCGTTCATGCCCGCCTGCTCACCGGCTGGGGCAAGGCCTGCGCCTATCACTTCACGCTGCAATCGGGCGCGCGCACGCTGATCGAGGGCCGCGCCGCCGTGTTCTTCCTCTTTCAATGAGGACGGGCAGTCAGGTGATCGCGGTGGGCGGCGGCATCGGCTAGCGCTGAGAATGCATTCAGCAGGACCGCTGCGCCGTTGGAAGACGTTCGCATTCGTGATACAATCCGCGCCCTAGCGATAGGACGGGGACCCGCGATGACCATGAACTTGAATGCGCTGCTCGGCGAACTCCAGGAGTATCTGGGCAAGCCGGACGCCGCCTGCCTGTCGCTGCCGCGCGAGGCCTACATCAACACGGAACTCTACGGCCTCGAGATCCGGGAGATCTTTGAAAAATCCTGGCTCTGCGTCGGCCGCGAGGAGTATGTGCCCAACCCCGGCGACTACTACACGATCGATGTCATGGGCGAGCCGGTGATCATCGTGCGCGGCCGCGACGGCGAGGTTCGGGCGCTCAGCGCCGTGTGCCGCCATCGCGCCATGCCGGTGGTACAGAGCAAGGGCAACGCCAAGCGCTTCACCTGCCCCTACCATGCCTGGACCTATGGCATCGACGGCCATTTGATCGGTGCGCCCCATATGGAGCAGAGCCTCGTATTCGACAAGAAAGCCTGCAGTCTGCCGCAATACCGGCTCGACAGCTGGATGGGGTTCCTGTTCGTCAATCTGGACGACGATGCCGCACCGCTGGCGCCGGTCATGGCGTCGATGGATGCAGCGGTCGCCCATTACCGTATCGCCGAACAGACCGAAATCTTCCACTACGAAGCGATGTGGGACGGCAACTGGAAGCTCTCCGCCGAGAACTCCATGGAGTACTACCACCATATCGCGCTCCATGCCGAAACGGTGGGCGTGCAGCTGCCGGCGCGCAACACCTACATCCCGGCCTCGCCCAAGACCGATGACAGCTTTACCCATGAGCGTTGCCGCATGGGCAAAAAGTTTCTTGGCGGCGAGTCCCATCCGATGAATCCCAGGGGTGACCTGCGCGGCCTGACCGAGGAGGAGCTGACCACCGGCTACATGGTCTACGTGTTCCCCGCCTTCACCATGGCGATGCGGCCGGGCACCAACAACTGGCTCTCCTTCCGGCCGGACGGGCCGGAGAAGACCAGGATCCTCGGCGGCTACCTGATGTGGCGGGACCTGGTGGACGAAGACCCGGAACTCAGCCGTGCCCGGCGCGAGATGATCGAGAGGGTCAACCAGGAGGACTCCCTGGCCACTACCGAGCTGGCCAAGGCAATGCGCTCGCGTAAGACCGGGCGCGGGCCGCTGTCACATTTCGAGGGCACGGTGGCGCAGTTCTACAAATACCTCGCGCGCACCCTGGCCCGGGACCGGCACGGCGTGCGCGGCCTGGCGGCGGAGTAGCCGGAACCCATCATGGGATTTTTTACCGCCTTCGCGGAGTCCGCCTATCCTGCGGCGGCCTCCGCTGGGTTTCCACGGAAGGACGGCTTCGATTTGGTGGCCGCCCGCGCCCTCGCCTGGGCCGCGCAGCTCGCCTACGAGACTACCGACGAAGCCAAGTTCTCCCGCATCCTTTCCCGCTGGAACTGGAAACTCGAAACCACTATCGCCGCCGACTTCAACAGCGTTCTGCCCATCTCCACCACCAGCGGCTACATCGCGCGCACCGATGATGCGACCGTGATCGCCTTCACCGGCACCGAGCCGGAGAACCTGTTGCAATGGGTGCGTAATCTGACAATCGGTGCGGACGAAGGCGTGCATGAGGGTTTCGAGTCCGGCGTCGAGGCCGTGTGGGTGGAGCAGCTCCGGCCCCATATCGCCGCGGCCGCCGGCCTCTACTTCGCCGGCCACAGCCTGGGCGGCGCGCTATCGGTTATTGCGGCGGCGCGGCTGTGCCGGGAGATGCCCGAGGCGGCCGCCAAGCTTCGCGCCGTCTACACCCTGGGCATGCCTCGCGTGTTCACTGCCGCATCGGCACGAGCCTACAACGACACGCGCCTCGCCCCCGATGCCAGTCTCGGTCAGCGCACCTTCCGGCTGATCCATGGCGCGGACATCGTGCCCCACGTCCCGCCCACGATCGGTCATCTGGACTACTGCCATGTGGGCGGCGCTCTGGCCTGCCCGCGCGGCGGCCGGTTCAATCCGCAGGCGCTGCAGCCGCCGGACAGCGAACCCGCCGCCAACAACTCGCCGCTGTCGATCAAGTCGCTCCTCGGCGGCGACCCGGACTCCGGAAATGGCGAGATGCCGCCCTTCCCTGCGGCCCATGCCGGCGTGGCCTTTGCCATGAACGCCCTACCGCGGGCCGTCCGTGATCACCTGATGGACGGCTATTTGCGCGCGCTTGGCGCTCTCGAGAATGCCTCGGAACCCCGCTAGTTGACCGGCTCGATGTCAATCCAATCGACATCCATGTTGTGCACGAACGGCATGTAGTCGCGATAGGCGCCAAATTTGAATTTCACCTGCGAGTCCTGACCGGGATCCACCGCATAGCCGATCTTGCCGGTGACGCGAACGATGAATCTTCTTTCCTTCGTGAACCTCGATCACGGCTCGTCCCGAGCGGCCGGCTTCCACCCTATAGGTCATCCCGACCCATTGGCCGCGCGGCGCGGTGAGCACCGGGTCAGGGCCGTACTCGACCTGAAGATCGGCGACGCAAGCAAAGTTCGGCGGATCTTCGGGCCTGGTCGAGATGCAATATTGGGCCGGGCCGTCCTTCCAGACCAGATTTGACCCATTCGGCAGCGGAGCGGACGCCACCATGCAGCGGCAATGTTCGTCCTGGATGGTCACATGGAGAACGCCATTGTCGAATCTCTGCGCCAAAAACGGACTCGGTCCCCATCCTTCGCCAAATTCCTTCTCGTAGGCAGTGCTGATCGGCTCCTGCTTCCATTGGCTGATGACCCAGCGGATCGAGCTTCTCTGATCTTCGATCACGCGTGGCATGCGAAATCGGATCGAATACAGATAGGGCCTTGTGATGCTGTGGACGTGAAGGCCCTGCGGCCTCAGTTCCTGGCGTTGAATGCATTCGTCCTCTTCACCCGCGGCGTGGACCTGCTGCAATACCTCGTCATTGCAGTAGCGGTTTTCCGCCATCCGCTTTGTCAGCGTACCCAGCGTACTGTCCAAAGACAGGAACTGCGGCGGCCGGATGAAGCTTGGACCCAATGCTTCCGGTTCGTCGGGGATTGCGGGCGCCTCCGAAGCAGATTCGCCGGCTCCTATTTCGGACATAAACATCGTGAACGCCGGAGTGCCGGCCGGTGGCCGGCACTCGAGGTCGGGCTTTGCCGATCTGCAGACATTGCCGCCAAGCGACGCTTTGTCAGCGACGATCGATATAAACTGGTCGCCGGCCTGGCCGGGATTGGGCGAGAAGGTCGGCGGGGCATCCGTCATGTCCACCTGGCAGGGACACCAGAGGCTCCAATCCAGTGCTCCCGACCGGAAGTCGTCCTTGATCGTGGATTGCGCGAAGGCGCCAGCGGACCAGAGTGAAATCAGCCCGGCTGCCAGCATGACATGCTTCATCGCAACTCTCCCCGCACCGATTGTTCCGGCCCGCCCGAACGCTCCTATTGCGGTGGACCTGAAGTCAACCTGAAAAAGCGCAACCTTACATGGACGAGGAATACATACCTGTATTGGCTCGCGCCAATTTCCCCAGCGCGAAGCGCAGGGCTCTGCGAATGGCGGCCGGTCTGTTGTGGCGTCTTCGGGAGAATTGGTCGGAGCGACTGGATTTGAACCAGCGACCCCCAGACCCCCAGTCAGGGGGAAAGGCAACCGCATGAAACGGGGTGAAGCGACGAAGCGAGCTGGCCACCGCGAAGAAATGCCGATTTTACGGGCTTTCTATCTTGCACACCGTTTCATCCTATTTCATACTGTTGCCTGATTCGTGCAACCCCAACTGTAACCCCGCGGCCCTCAGGGTTACAGATTCGCCGAAGGACCAGATGCGGTTCACCGATAAGCAACTGGTGGCTCTGAAGCCGCGAAGATCCCGTTACGAGCTGGTGGAAGCAGGCGGCCTAGCCGTGCGTGTGGCGCCGGCGGGAGCTAAGACGTTCGCCCTTTTGCTGCGTGTCAACGGCAAGGCGAAGCGCGTCACATTGGGCCGCTACGTTGTCCCAGGATACGAGGGCGGCTCCGCCCATGGCGCACACGGCCTGGAGCGCCTAAGCCTCGCTGACGCCCGCCTGCGCGCTGCTGAGGCTAGAAAACTCGCGGCAGCAGGAAAGGACCCGGCGGCGCGCGCTGTCGACCAACATAAAGCCGCCCTGGATGCCATCACTGTTCGGGGGCTGTTCGACCAATACCTCGAGCACCACGCCAAACGGAACAAGCGAGCCTCGAGCAAGGCCGAGGACGAACGCCAGGCCAAGAAGGACATTCTGCCGGCGTGGGGCGACAAGAAAGCACGCGATATCACACGCCGGGAGGCAATAGCGCTCCTAGATGGGATTGTGGCGCGCGGATCCCCTGTCGCCGCTAACCGCCTCCAGGCCCTCCTCTCGAAACTGTTCAAATTCGCCCTAGAGCGCGATCTTATCCCCGGCTCGCCTATGGCAAACGTCCGGAAGCCGGGCGGCAAAGAGACCGGCCGGAAGCGGGTCCTGAGCGATGCGGAACTGGTTGAGGTCTGGCAAGCAGCAGGCACCCTCGGGAAGCCGGACGAGCAACTGCTGAAGCTCCTTCTCCTAACCGGACAGCGCCGCGGCGAGGTTGCGGGGCTTCGTTGGGACGAGATCGACGATGCCGAAAGGCTGTGGCTCCTGCCGGCGGCGCGGGCCAAGGCCAACATCGATCACGAGGTGCCTCTGGCCGATACGGTCGGGGCACTGCTTTCACAGGTGCCGCGCAAGCGGAAAGGCTCAGCGAGGTCCGCTAAGCCGAGACGTCCGCGGAACACCGAGGTGCCTGCCCCCATCGGGGAAAAGCCGCTGTCCTGCCTGTTTCCGCAACGTAGCAATGATCTGCCGATGCGGGAGTTCAAAGGCATCAAGCGCGCCCTAGACGCACACCTAGCCAAAGAGCGAAGGGACGCAGGCAGCGATCCGATGCCAGCCTGGGTCCTACACGACCTGCGGCGCAAATTTAGGACCGGCTTGAGCCGTCTACGCGTTGAGTCAGAGATAGCGGAGCGCGTTCTTGGACATGTTCCGGCTGGCGTACGCGGTGTTTACGATCGGCATGACTACCGTGCCGAAAAGCGCATCGCGCTGGAGGCGTGGGCGCTGCATGTTGCGAAACTCCTCAACCCGCCAGCGAAGAATGTTGTGACGCTGCACGAGACAGCAGCATAACATCGGATCGATGGGGATAGGCTGGCCGGCCGACAAGCGCAGCACCGCACTGGGTTTTCACGTCGATACCTTGCAGACGCCTGGCGGAGGTGCGCCCGTGTCGACCGACAGCATACGACGCTTGCATGAAGTGTCGCGTTGCTTCGAAGAGAGGAAGGTAATCTATACCGATGCTGCAAAGCGGTTACTTAAGAAGCACGGCAAGCCCGTCTCGCTCACGGATGATCTGGAGAAGCTGCTTTTTGTGATCATGCTGAAGTACCGATCAACGCGGCGCCACCGAGCAGCTGAGGATGGCGCTCGCGCGAGAGCCATCGCCTGGGACAAATCGCGAAATCCGGATGAGGCCGCGCTCGATTATGCTGCCCGATTGATTCGTCTTGAGAAACTAGAGACGCGCAACGTCGGGAGAAACAGGGCGCTAGAACAGACGGCCGAGATGCGCTTTAAGAACCTGTCTCCAACCGAGAAAAGAGAGGCCGGAAGCGCGCTGACGAACTAAGGGGCGGGTGGCCAAAGCGTGAGCGGGCGCGCGCCGGAAAACATGATCTGGTGCACGACCTGTATTTTGCAATCGGCAAGTTGATGGGGGTCGTTCCTGATGTGGCCTTGGCTGCGGAAACGATCGCAGCGGCGCTCAGTTTCTACAACTTGACCCTCGCGCCGGAGACAGTGATCCGATACCTGAGGACCGATTCATCCGCAAGAACGCCACTATCTGATTGATTTGTCCCGAATTTCTCTTTGCTCTTCCTGTCACTAGGAAATCCCACTGGATTGCACGATGTTCTCCGGGTTCAACATTCTTGGCGGAGTTCACCTGCATGACTTTGGAATTTTTTGCCTCAGAGAAACGCACAATTTCTCGCTGGCCGGTGGTCAAGGCGCGGTTCGGGAAGTCTGGGACGCAAGTGTGGCGTGATATCCGTGCTGGCCGCTTCCCGGCACCAATTCAACTCGGGCCGAACTCGATCGGTTGGTACGACGACGAATTGGACGCACATGAAGCGAAGCTGAAACTCGTTGCCTATGCGCCTGCGGCTTCCGACCAACCGAAGCGGGCCGCATGATTGCTGCAACGATTAGTATCAAGAGCCCGGCCGGCGGTGAGTTCGATGGGGCCCGAAACATGTCACCAATGTGAAAAAGAAAGGGCCAGCGTCCAACCAGGGCACCGACCCTCCGTGAGATTAGCTACGCGCACACCAGACTCCATAGCCAGCGGCGCTCATATGCCGCCCGGCCCCCGACCGCAAGAGGGGAGAGGGGACAACCGGTAGCAAGAACGGTCAAGGGCATGACATAGGAGGTGCAGTTGCACCAGGTGACTCGGGTTGTTCCGAGTGTGAGTTCCAGGAAGTCGTCAGCATGGCTCCTGGTTCCTGCCGACCGTCCCGCGAGGGATAACTCCGCGACGGGCCGCAGCACAGCCGGTCCCCGGCCCCATGTCGCGATGCTGAATGTCGAAGGAAACCTCAGCGGCTCCGACAGCATTAGGCTAGCCCGCGTAGGGCTAGCTATGCCCACTTTCCTAGCTCACCAACAGCATCGGCAGCAATTCAATGCTACGACCACCGTGAGTTCAAAGAAAATCGGGACGCATTCGAGTAGGTCCTTCTCGCAAGAAACGACGGGACGTGACAGTTCGACTGCGCAGATTTGGAGTTGAGCGATGAAAAATGATCCAACACTATCCGAGGCTAGCCTTGCCGGCGATTTGAGGGACACGCCGGAGCTTGGTAGCAAGTCGAGTTCCCGAGAGCGGACGCGCCGTTGCCGCGAGCGCCGCAAGGTGGGAATCTTGATTGCGCGCATTGAAATCAAGCCAAACGTCCTAGAGTACCTCTCCACCGGCACCCGAACGCCGCCAGATGCTCTAGCAAGGGATCGCGCTCTTCTGGGGTCGGCTGTCCAACTTGCTTTGGGGCATGCCTGCAAACGATGGCGAAAGACGGGCACTCTTTAGGCAAGGATGATGGCCTTCCCATCGATGTGCTGCTACTCGCGGGATGTGCTCTCACGCACGAGGGGAACCAATGACTATCCGTGAAAATGAAGAAAGGATGACGGAAATGCCAGATGCCAACACTGGTACCGAAAATGAGCTCTCGGTGGAACAATAGCTCCAGATCCGCAAGGAGGCCCGGCTAAGAATTGATCCCGAGACAGCTGAGTTTACGTGGACATGGGCGGAGACACTCGATCCTTACGGTGTCGAAGGGGTTCCGGATGAATGCTCGTGTGTATGTAGAACATACTTCGCGCGTTCTCCGGGAAGTGACATTTGGGTCGAGTTTGGAGACATACCCGACGAGATCTGCGAAAAACTTTGGTCAAAGCTAGAGTCTCCCGGGCGCCGTTTCGTAACCGATTCGCTTTTAGATTGGCCTCCAGATTGACCCCCAGTCTGTGTCTTGCAGAAGGAACTCTAACGGCTGCCCGGCTCTCCCTTCTCACGCGCGAGGAGAAACGAGTTCCCCTGTGGCGCCGCCGTAACGTAAATCGCGAATGCCCGCCCGAGACCCGTGGCCTTATTTTGGTGCCGCCCCATCCAGGTCGAAGGTTGCCAGATAGGCGAGCACGGCCTTGATCTCCTCGTCTGTCTTGAGGCCGAGGAATGCCATCTTGGTGTTCCTCACCACCCCCTGCGGGTCATGGAGGAAGGTCGTTAGGGTCGCCTCGTCCCAGACCTTGTCTTGACCGAACGCGACAAGTCCCTCGGAATACTTCTTGTAGTCCGGAAGGCTAGCGGGCTTTCTGCCGAACAGGTCATTCAGATGGGGCCCTGGCTTCTTGAACTTCGTCGGCGCGCCTACCGCGTGACATTGCTGGCACTTGACGAACACCTTCTCGCCAGCGGCAACGAGATCGCCCTGTGCTGCCGTCGGTCCGCCACTGGCAAAGAGGGTTGAAGCCGCAATTACGGCTAATGCGCAGAATAGGCCGATGACACGCATGATCTGGCCTCCGCCTTCCGCAAAGGAAACAAAATAAGAAACCACAGCGACAGCGGCGTCAATGGCACCCGCTACCGCTAAGTTAATAGCTTGTATCATCAAGGTAGCCGCAGTCCATGCCGGACAAGCTGCCGTTGTTTTTGATGTCCCCGATTGTATGGGCGCCCTGTTCCCGAGACTATCGTGCCCCCTGACCGCTTAGGTCAAAAGCGGCCCTGCTAGCTGTGCCCCGCCATGTCCGCTTAGGCCTCAACAGCGGCCAAGCGTCCGTCATCGTCGGACGTCCGCTTTGTGCCAAAAGCGGACATCAACAACCGAATTATTGACGATCAGGGAAATCCTGTTCAGGTGGTGCCGTCTAGACCTTGATCGCAATACTATCTAGAATTCCGGTGCCCAAACATTCGTGTCTGCCGCTATACCCAGGAAACCCAAACCCTCGGCTCACAGCGTCGGGGTGCGGTTGAGGTCCATTGGTGAATGAGTGCCAGCCCCGGCGAGCGCCCGCGTATTTTGGTGGATCTGCCGTTCCAACTGATCCAATCCTTGCGGCTATGTCATGCGCTGAGCGAAACAAACGTCGACGTATGCGTACGCCAAGCCGATGTACCGAAATTCCAGCTGCTGCGGGAGCGGTTCAACGTTAAAATCGATGCCGCCACGCAGGGTCTGGCCCCGCTTCCGCGGCTTCGCATCCTCCACGACTCCCCCCGAACGGAGGTCGGAGACATCGTTCGGCCGCTAATCTTTCCGCTGGCTATCTTTAACTATTGTAAATCGATGTGGTCAGTGGAGCGCGATATCACATTCTTGTTTTCGGGACTCGTGACGCCCGCGCGACACGACTTGTTGAGTGGCTGGCTGAGATTGCAACGCTCTACATACCAGCTTCCCTCACCTCCTTCCTCAAGCATGATGAATTGGCTGCGACGAAAAATTCTCGGCACAAAGTTTTCGACGCAGTACACCGAAAGCATATCTATCGGCGGTGAGCTGTTCCATATCGCCTCGAACGAGCGGGGGCGCGAGTTTCCGCTAAAGGCCTGGGATGACGAATATTTCAGAACCATGTCACGCGCCAAGTTCGTCCTGTGCCCACGTGGAGACTATGCCTGGACCTATCGTTTTTTCGAAGCGACAATGTGCGGCGCCATTCCGCTCGTCGAAGAGCCGTGTGCGCTCTATTCGAGCTTCCGATGTCAAGACATCAATACGCCAACCCGCGACCTGACTTGGTCGCGCGACGACGTTGAGCACAATTTCAGCGTATGTCTCAATCTCCTCACAGTTCCAACACCGCTTCTCGAACGGGAAGTGCAACAGCTCCTAAGCGCCGCATGAGAGGAGTGCCGGACCATTATAGGATCGTTCGCCGGCTCGAATCGGCGATTCTCTGCAGCATTCGCGAGCCTTCTCGAGAATTCGACTCCATGGCCCGCTTAGGGTCAAAAGGAGCAGTGCTACTCAAGTTGCGACACGTCGACCTAGCTCTCAATAGCGGTCGATTCCTAAAGGCGCGGAAAGGCCAGCGACGCTCAATGGCCAGCAGACGCAGCCGGTCGCGGCCATCGGCATAATTCTGGGCCTTCGCCAGAACTCTGTTTTGTGGATGGGGAGTGCTTATCCGTCACACCGGCGTTTTCCATCGATGGTTCATTATGACACTGCCATACTGAGGCTCGCGCTGCACGAGGCGGCCTCGTAGTATTCCTTGTTGCATCTCCAGGAAGGCCGCTGCTTCGACATGGTCATGGAGTTCGCCATCGCAGTATACGCTTGCATCGATGCGGTACCGCCCCGGCACAAGAAGCACCTCGTCGATTTCGCAGCAGAAGGGCGAACCGTTTCCAACATCTCTTAAATCATGCTGGCCACGCTCGGTGGTATCGAAATATGTCACGGGCTGTCCGAGAGGATCAAAAATTGTGAACGAGCAGGAGATGCCGACCCGCACGGGTTCAACATGAAAACAGATGCACACGGATTGACCCGTCATCAAACCGTGACTTAGTTCTCGACCGCCAGACGAGACTTCAACTCCGACCAGTCGTGCCCGGCCTTCCGATCGTCCGGTGCGTTTTCGAAGGTCATTTGTGACATTGGTCTCAAACTGCTTGAGATAAGTCGCGACGACCTCGCTGGCAACGCCATCGGAAATTATCATTCCATCTTGGATAAGAATTGCACGGCTACAAAGACTTCGTATCACAGCCATGTTGTGGCTTACGAATAGGACGGTTCGTCCCTCGCCTCTTTCATGACTCATCTTTCCAAGGCACTTCTTTTGGAATGCGGCGTCGCCGACCGCGAGCACCTCATCAACGACCAAAATCTCAGGCTCAAGATGTGCCGCCACGGCGAAGGCCAAGCGAAGGTACATTCCGCTGGAGTAAAACTTCACCGGAGTGTCAATAAAGCGCTCGACCTCCGCGAAATCAACAATCTCGTCGAATTGAGAAATGATTTCGGAGCGCTTCATTCCGATAATGGCGCCGTTCAAAAAGACGTTCTCGCGACCAGTCAACTCAGGGTGAAAGCCGGTACCGACTTCCAACAGAGATCCGATGTGGCCACGAATTTCAGCATATCCTTCGGTGGGTTCCGTAATGCGGGAAAGGATCTTCAGCAATGTGCTCTTACCAGCACCGTTGTTCCCGATGATGCCAAGCGACTCGCCGTGCGCGACTTGAAAGGAGATGTCTCTTAACGCCCAGAAAGAAGAGTGCGTTCGATCGACGCTCTCGCGGTGCAGCTCTCCGGGTACTTTCGAGCCGAAGAGGCGGGAGACCCCCGAAGTAATGGACTCGCGCAACGTCGGGTGGGTATTGAGACGCGAGCCATAACGGTAGCGTTTGCTGATTCCCTCGGCACGAATTGCTATCCTGCGAACCATCCGTTATGCCCATCGATAATTAGATGATGTCTGCGAACGAACTTTCCACTCGCCTGAAGAAAGCGATCCCTCCGAGCATAATAAGCAAGGCGGCTAACGTGGAGACGCCGATCATCGCCCCCGGCGCGACGGTCGTGCCGAGGAGTGCCCAACGAAATCCCTCGACCACGCCGGCCATAGGGTTGAGCCCGTAGAGCGTGCGCCAAGGTTCGACGAGCAGGCTGCTGGGATACACAACCGGCGTCAAAAAGAGCCAAATCTGCGCCATGAAGGGAACAATGTGCCTGACATCCCGGTAGCGAACATTCAGGGCCGCTAACCACAACCCGGTGCCAAGAGCGGTGACGATCGCGAGCGCGACAAGCGCCGGGAGCAGCAGAATTCTGGATGTGGGGAAAAAACTGAAATACGCCATTACGCCAATGAGCATGAGAAAGGAGAGAGCAAGGTCGACTACGCCCGACAATACGGCCGCCAGGGGAAGCGCCAGACGCGGGAAGTACACTTTGCGCACCAATTCTTGGTTGGAAACCACGCTATTCGATACCTGGGTCAGCGCGTGCGCGAAGAACATCCAAGGCACAATAGCGGCAAGACTGAACAAGGCATAAGGCACCCCGTCTGAGGGCATCCCAACCAGCCTACCAAAGACGACAGTAAATACTACCATCGTAAAGAACGGCTGGATAACTACCCATGCGACGCCGAGAACCGTCTGCTTGTAGCGTACCTTCAAATCCCGCCAGACAAGGAATCCCAAAAGCTCGCGAAACTTCCAGATTTCCGCCAAGTTCAGAGAGATCCAGCCCCGCGAGGGCTTCACAATTATAAGGGGCAGCGCGTCTTCGGTGACCGATGCGTCGAACTTCGCGCCTTTCGGCTGCGGCAATGCAGCGGGATCTTGTGCGCTCATGTGGCTCGCACCTTAGACGGAGTCTGTGTCCTGGATATCATGCGTCCAAACCTAGCATTCGGCAATTCATCAATGGCAATCGAAGGTTATGGAAGTGCATCCAGCGTGGCCTTAAGGCCGTCGACAAGGCACGTGCGAGCTTCAAATCCGAGATTCTCTCTCGCTTTCGTCGGGTCACCAACTGAAACTCTGATGTCACCCGCCCGCGCCTGTGCGAACGAAATGCGCGGCTGGATAGCTAGAAGTTCGGCGATGGTGTGGGCCAACTCAAGGATCGAGCTCGCCTTTCCCGTACATATGTTGAGGATTTGGGTCGACACCGGCGACCGTTCCATTGCTGCCAGCAACGCCCTCACAACGTCTCCAACATAGATGAAGTCGCGCGCCTGTCCACCGTCTCCATAGATCGTGATGTCGCGGCCGGCTTTCATTCTCGCGGCGAATATCGAGATTACACCCGAGTAAATTGACATTCCGTACTGACGGGGTCCATAGACATTGAAAAGTCGCAATCCGCACGCAGGGACGTTGTGAATCTGACTGCCCACGGCAGCATGGAGCTCACACCCTAGCTTATCGGCACCATAAGCCGAGAGCGGATGTACAGACGCATCCTCCATGAGCGGCAGATTTGAATTGTCCCCATAAACCGCCGCCGAGGACGCGTAGACAACTGGAATGGGGCCCCTGCTTTGGGCACGCCGTGCGGCGTCGAGTACGGTGATCGTGCCGGTAAGGTTGGTCCGGTGCGCCGCGAGCCACTCGAGTGTCGTGCGCTCTACGCTCGCCACCGCCGCAAGGTGAAAGCAACCATCCACGCCCTCGATCGCGCGCGCAATCGCATCTGGATCGGCTACGTCGCCCTCAATTAGGTCGGCTGCCGGTGGCAGATTAGCGATTGTTCCAGTGGAAAGGTCATCTAGGATGCGAATACGAGACCCTTCCGCGACGAGTGCTTCCGCGAGATGCGAGCCGATAAATCCGCAACCGCCGGTAATCAGGTAGGTTGGCTTATGCAGGAGCGCCATGCATCTCCTATCGATTGTCGTCCTGGTGCGGCAATCTCGCGGCGGCTGGGAATCTCACGGATCAAAAATGCTTTTATTCAGTTGCCAGATGGTATACATGCCCACCACAACAACAGGAAACCTTAGCCATCGCAGCCGCCATGAAAGTCTCCGTCCTCGTGATGACGTACAACCATGAGCGCTTCATCAAGCAGGCCCTGGAGAGCGTATTGGCGCAAGAGGTGAACTTCGGCCTCGAGATCATCATAAGCGAAGACTGCTCCACGGATCGGACACGCGAGATCGTCATTGAATACGAGCGGCAACACCCTGACAAGATCCGACTCCTGCTCTCCGAACGCAACCTCCGTAGCAATGAGATCGTCGCTCGCGGTATCAGGGCGGCGCGCGGGACTTATATCGCGTTTCTAGACGGCGATGACTATTGGACATCGCCGCACAAGCTGCAGAAGCAGGCCGACTTCCTGGACCATCATTCCGAATGCGCCATCTGCTTTCACAATGCTGAGGTAGTGCACGAAGATGGCGAGCGGCCGTCGTACTACTGGACTCCGCCTGACCAAAAACGGCTGTCGAATATTGACGATCTCTGGCAGGGTAATTTCATCGCCACTGCTTCGACCATGTTCCGACGCGGTCTCATTGGGGACATTCCGGCATGGTATATCTCGCTGTTCCCGATCACCGATTGGCCGCTTCACATCCTGAACGCCGAGCATGGGGCGATTGGCTATATTGACGAGTCCATGAGCGTTTACCGCCAACATGATGCCGGCCTGTACTCGCCGATGACTGAGACCCAGAAGCAAGCGGCGACCGTCCGATTCTATGCGGTGATGAATGCCAACTTGACGTACAAATACGACCGCGTGATAAGAGAGGCATGCGCCCGGTACCTCTTCGAGTGGGCTAAGGAATATGCCACGCGCGGGGAGGTCGAGCGGGGGAGATCTTGCTTTCTCCGAAGCCTTGTCGAAGGTGGGATTTATAGCCCGATCTCCTTGCGAAAACTCATCAAGCTGGGTGTTCAGCTCTACGCGTCACCTTTGGTTCGGCACGCAAGGGGCGGACTTAGTTGATATGCGGCTGCGCAGCATGCGATGGTAGAGCAGGTTTTTCATAATCGCGCCCTCATCGGACCGCCGGCAGGAACCGAGCCACGGCCGCTCTGGTCGGTGATGATTCCAACCTACAACTGCGCCTCTTTTCTTCGCGAGGCACTCGCGAGTGTCTTGGCTCAGGACTTGGGCCCGGAACTCATGCAGATAGAAGTCATCGACGACCATTCGACGCGGGACGATCCTCGTGCCATGGTCAATGAAATGGGGCGCTGCAGGGTCGAATTCTTCCGGCAGGAGCAAAACCAGGGCGTGACCGGCAACCTCAACACCTGCCTGCGCCGCGCGCGGGGGCGGCTCGTGCACATCCTGCACGGTGACGATGGAGTGCGGGACGGGTTCTATTACCGAATGCAGAGCGCCTTCGAGGAGTACCCCGAAATCGGCGCTGCGTTCTGCCGGCAAATATTCATTGATGATTCCGGCCACTGGTTGTCGATTTCTCCTCTAGAGCAACTCGAGCGAGGCCTCCTCAACGATTGTCTACTTCGCCTAGCTGTCGAGCAACGTATCATGACGCCGTCCATTGTCGTTCGGCGCGATGTCTATGAGCGACTCGGCGGGTTCGATCGCCGACTAATCTGCGCCGAGGACTGGGAGATGTGGGTGCGCATTGCCGCCGACTACCCCATCGCGTACGAGACCGCGCCACTCGCACTCTATCGCATGCATAACGACTCCAACACGGGGCGCCACATGCGTACGGCTGAGGACATGCGCTATACTCGCAAAGCGATTGATATTTTTGAGGGCTACCTGCCGCCCGCCGTCTCGCGAGCTGTAGCGGCGAGGGCTAGGGAGACCTACGCACTGGCCGCGTTGCGAACCGCAGAGACAATGTTGCGTGGCGAGGACATTACGGCGGCCATGGCGCAAATCGGGGAGGCGCTGACTCTGCGCAGCTCCCCGCGCGTGATCCGACGAACCCTGCGGCTTATGGCCCAAGGCCTCCCCCGCACTGTGGCCGGAATGCTGCACCACAGGCGTAGTTCTCCATCGGCGCGAAAATAGTTAGAGGTCATGGTCGAGCCTTTGTCAGCGTCCCTTTCGATCGGCCGGCAACCGCTAAACGTCGGGATCGTCGGATGCGGCGCTGTGACGGACTTATACTATGCGCCCGCGCTCAATGTTCTCGAGCGGGCGCGAGTGCTAAGAGTTTCCGCGCTGTTCGACCCGGAAGGCAAAAACATGAGGCAGGTCGGGGCGAAAATTCCCGGTGCCGCACTCGCGAGGACTTTCGAAGAGCTTCTGCAAATGGAGGTCGCTCTCGTCATTGTCGCCTCGCCGCCACAATACCACGCCGGTCAGACAATTCAGGCACTTCGAGCGGGCAAGGCGGTGCTATGCGAGAAGCCCTTGGCGACTACCCTAGCCGATGGCCAAAGTATGGTCGATACAGCAGTAGATGCGAGCCGCCTGCTCGCCGTCGGACTCATTCGCAGATACTTTCCCGCTGTCCGAGCAATTAAGACCGCTCTGGCAAGCGGCATGTTGGGGCATCTCCGAGCATTCCGCTGCTTCGAAGGTGGCCCGTTTCAATGGCCGGCGCGGTCGGATGCCTATTTTGACAATAAGAGCGCGGGCGGCGGCGTCTTCCTTGATATCGGCCCTCATATCCTAGACTTGCTGAACTGGTGGCTCGGTGCCCCTGCTGAGATTGTATACGAGGACGACGCCGTGGGTGGCGTCGAAGCAAACTGCCGTATCCGGCTGGTGTACGATGGGTTTTGCGGAGACGTCCGGCTCAGCCGCGATTGGGAACGGCCGAATTGCTACCTTTTTCAAGGCTCTCGTGGATGGTTGGGCTGGGCGGTCAACGAGGCTGACCGCATCGAGATTGGCTTTTCAGATTCTGGGTATGCGGCTGCAGCGCGACTGCACGAAGCCACAGGAGAAAATGGTTCAGTAACGCTAGGCCGCCCAGCGGCCAACTTCCATCAGAGTTTCGTCGAGCAGGTTCGCAGCGTAGTAGCTGCGGTCCACGGCGACAACGCACCGATTGTCTCCGGTGTGGAAGCCCTAGAGAGCGTGCAGCTCATCGAGCATTGCTACCGCCACCGCGCTTTGTTGCCGATGCCCTGGCTCAGCGAGCGGGAGTGGCTCGGCGCGCGACAACTGGCCGATAGCTGATATGAGACCAGTAATCGGCGTCATCGGGGCGAACGGCTTCATCGGCAGCCGAATTGTGGAACTGTTCCATCTTGGGTCGCTGGCAACGGTGCGGCCGATCGTGCGTAGCATCTCGAGCCTCGCGCGCTCATCCCGCTTCGCGCTCGATGTTCGCATTGCCGACGGTTTTGACGCTTCCGCGTTACAAAGAGCATTGGACGGCTGCGACGTCGTTGTGCACGCAATCGCCGGCGATCGCCGGACGATCCTCGGGACCCTGGCGCCGACCTATGAGGCGGCGATGGCCGTAGGTGCCAGGCGCTTGGTCTATTTGAGCTCGGCCTCGGTCCATGGCCAGGCTCCGGCTTCCGGCACTGACGAGAGCTCGGCGCTCAGTGCCAGGCAAACAATTCCTTACAACAACTCGAAGGTCTGGGCCGAACGAAAGCTTTGGCGGCTGCGTCGCGGGCGTGACGTCGAAGTGGTGATTTTACGTCCGGGTATTGTGTTTGGCCCGCGTTCACGCTGGACAGGCGGACTGGCAGACGAGCTATTGAGCGGGCAGGCATGCTTCATTGGCTCCGGAGATGGGATCTGCAACAGCGTCTATATCGATAATCTCGTACATGCGATACATCTTGCCGCGACGGTGGCCGATGTCGATGGTCACGCGTTCCTCGTTGGCGATCGGGAAACGGTCACTTGGCGCGAATTCTATCGGCCCGTTGTCGAGGCTCTCGGGATGGATCTTGCGCAGGTCCCCAGTGTTTCCCTCCCCAGAAGAGCCAGTCTCTGGCGTGATCCGCTTGAGTTCGTGCAATCGTCTGAGAAGGTCACGCTGGCGGTTTCGTCCCTTCCCCGGCCCTTACGCAAGGGGTTCCATGCCGCTCACCATCTTTGGAGACAACGACGATCGAACGGCCGCTCGCCGTGGGAGAACCCTCTCCCACCTCAACCGGTCGCAATCCCGGAGAGAGCACTACTGAACCAATGCCGGTACAAGCTTCCGTTCAATAAGGCTACCGCCTTGCTGGGATATGAGCCCATTGTCTCCTTCAATGAAGGGTGCCGTCGATCGGTTGCTTGGCTCGCTTTCGCCGGTTATCCTATCATTGAAGATAGACAACAGTACCAGCGCGGCGGCGCGCAGGGGTGTCCCCCAGCCGGAACAACTCGGACATTCTAATGATGCCCGATTTATCCTCGAGCGCTAGCGATCTCGGCCCGGCAACCGATCCTTCAGCCGACGGACGTCAAGAATTATCGGACGCGGCGAATTTGCCTAGGTTCAACGTCGACCGCGATCCAGCGGCGGCAGTTTCCGTGATAATAACGACCTATAACCACGCGCGCTTTCTGGGTGATGCGATCCAGAGTGCGTTGTCGCAAACGGTCAACCCGATCGAGGTAATCGTCGTCGACGATGGGTCGACCGACAATCCAACCGCTGTCCTTGCCGGCTATCCTAACGTGCACCTGATTCGGCAAACCAATCGTGGCTTGGCAGCAGCTCGCAACGCCGGCTGGCGAGCCGCACGCGGTAAGTACATTATGTTTGTTGACGCTGACGACCGGCTTCTTCCAAATGCCATCGCCAGCAACTTGCGGCGATTTTCCAAATTCCCCAACTGTGCCTTTGTCTTCGGCAGCTACCGCTGGATCGATGTACTAGGCCGTCCTCTCAAAGATGCCGAGCCCGCACCGGACGTCGATGACGACGCCTACGCGGTATTGCTCGAGGGCAACTGCATCGGCATGCATGCCACTGTGCTGTACCGGCGAGATCGGCTCGAGGAGACGGGTGGCTTCGACGAAGGGTTGCGGGCGTGCGAAGACTATGATGTGTATCTCCGGCTCGCTCGCCAGTATCGGATCGCGTCTGGCAGCGAGTGCCTCGCTGAATATAGACGGCACGACACCAACATGTCCGGTGACTTGCCGTTGATGCTTGGCTCGGCACTTGCCGTGTTGCGTCGTCAGCGGTCACAGCTTGGCGCAGATCCGCGTTGGCGAACGGCCTACAAGCGTGGCATTCGAGACTGGCAGCTATTCTACGCCGAGAGGTACCTTCATCACGCTCGCATCGGCGTGGCGAGGTCGGAAAATCGATGGATGCTGATGCGCGACGGCTATAGGGTGTTCCGGCTCGCGCCGATCGCGCTGCCACGGGCCGCGCTGGGGAGCGCCTACATCCGGTTGCGGAGGGCGGTCAAGCGGTTGTGCAACCGTACTCGCCGAGTTGCGCCTCATAAGGTTCGCTTCGGGGACCTCCGCCGGACGACTCCAATTAGCAGTGCTTTCGGCTACGATCGCGGCAAGCCTGTGGACCGCCACTACATCGAGACCTTCCTCGCAAGATACGCGGACGATGTTCGTGGCCGAGTGCTCGAAATAGGCGATAATGCCTACACAAGGCGGTTTGGTGGCACGCGCGTGTCTCAGAGCGACGTTCTTCACGTCGCCGAGGGCAATCCACACGCGACCTTTGTGGGCGATCTCGCAAACGGAGACTGCTTGCCCGGAAACGCG
Organism: uncultured Alphaproteobacteria bacterium; assembly: GCA_963851215.1. GTDB lineage: Bacteria > Pseudomonadota > Alphaproteobacteria > Dongiales > Dongiaceae > DATKFM01. Next base: position 22,287 of record CAWKOG010000008.1, on the reverse strand, counting down.
TTCGATTGCATCGTATTCACGCAAACTCTTCAGCTCATCTACGACATGCCCAGGGCTGTTGAGACACTGCATAGGATACTACGGCCGGGCGGCGTGCTGTTGGCAACGGTACCGGGTGTAAGCAGCGTGGACCGAGGCGAGTGGGGCGATAGCTGGTATTGGTCCCTGACACAGGCCGCGCTACGCCGTCTGCTTGAGGAGAGATTCTCCCAAGCTGGTGTTGAAGTGGTCAGCTACGGCAATGTGCTCACCGCTGCAGCGTTCTTGTACGGCATGGCCGAGAATGAGCTGCGACCTAGTGAGTTCGAGGCATGCGATCCTCGTTACCCCGTCATTGTTGCCGCACGCGCCGTGAAGGAGGCCAAGCACGATGCTGCACAGCTTACGGCAGTTTAGACGGATCGTTGGCCGGCTCCGCAGAAGAGAGCAGCCATTCATCCTCATGTATCATCGCGTCGCGAGCCTCGCATGTGATCCCTGGCAACTCGCCATTCGGCCAAGGAATTTCGACGCGCAGATCGGGGCGCTCGTGCATATGCGCCAAGTTGTGCCGCTACGCTGGCTGGTACGGGAATTGGTAGATGGTCGGATTCCGTATGGAACTGCAGCCGTGACATTCGACGACGGTTATGCCGATGTTCTCGTCGAGGCCAAGCCGGTGTTGGAGCGGTATGGTTGTCCGGCAACCATGTTCCTCACGACAGGTGCGATCGGCAGTGTGGAGAACTTTTGGTGGGATGAACTTTCGCATCTCTTGCTGGAAAGCACCGTGCTGCCTCCTGCTCTTGAAATCGAGATCGGCGGGCGCATGTACGGCTGGCCGCTTGAGAACTCGCCAAAAGATACGGTGGCGAAAGCAGGCACAGCCGAGGCATATGACAGAGAAGCCCTGCATCTTGCCCTATGGAAAGCGCTGCGACCGCTTGCCCCTGCGGCACGACGCCGACACCTTGATACGCTTGCCCGATGGGCCGGGAGCGACCTGCAGCCGCGCCTTGCTGATCGCGCCATTGCCGCTGAGGATGTGCGGCGCTTGTCGGAACCTGGATTTATCGACATCGGCGCCCACTCTGTGACACATCCGACAATGCCCTCGCTTGATCCAGCAGCGCGGCAAGCTGAACTTGTAGAGAGCAAGCGCACCTGCGAGCAACTGACGGGTGTGCCAGCGGATGGTTTTGCCTATCCGTTCGGCGATTATGATGACGCTTGCATTGCATCCGTCCGAAAGGCGGGGTTCGCTTTCGCCTGCAGCACCAAGCACGCGATGTTAACGAAACTCTCCGACACGATGCGGCTGCCGCGCCTTGCAGTTGGCGATTGGGAAGCGGAGCCCTTTGTCAACTGGCTGACGCGGGAAATGCGTGTACATGGCTGAACCACGTGTCTCCGTAATAATTATCTTCTTGAATGAAGAGCGTTTCCTTGCGGAGGCGGTCAATAGCGTTTTAGCTCAGAACTTTCGAGATTGGGAACTCTTGCTGGTCGATGACGGATCGACCGACAGTAGTCCTGCCGTCGCGCACGGGTTCGCCGACCTAGGACGCCATCAGATTTGCTGCCTATGCCATCCTCGGCGAAGCAACCGCGGCATGAGCGCATCGCGCAACCTTGGCCTCGCCCACGCCGTAGGCGAGTTTGTCGCATTCCTCGATGCTGACGACGTCTGGTTGCCACACAAGCTTGCTGAGCAGGTTGCAGTCTTGGATTGCCGGCCGGAAGCCGGTCTCGTGTACGGACGAACGCAGATTTGGCACACTTGGAGCAAGTCTCCCGAGAAGTCGGACTTCTTTTATGATTTGGGCGTACTGCCTGACCGCCTCTACAACCCGCCGAAGCTCTTCGAGATCCTGCTCAAAAACAAGGCGCAAACGCCCACCATCTGCAATGCACTGATGAGGAGGGCACTGTTCGATAAAGTCGGTGGTTTCGAGGATTTATTCCACGCGATGTTCGAGGATCAGACCTTCTTTGCAAAGGCGCTGCTCGACACCCCCGCATACGTCGACAACAGGGTTTGGGCACGATATCGACAGCATCATCAAAGCTGTTCTGCCATTTCTCATGATCGAGGTGACGATCTCCGCACCCGATTGCGGTTCCTTCAATGGTTGAGGTGCTATGTGCGTGAGAGGCACGACGTCGATCGGCGCCTGCGCTTTGCATTGTATCAAGAGCTTATCCGCAGTCGATTGGTGCTTGGCAAGAGGCTCTTCACAGGCGCCAGGAAAACCATGAAACGCATAGTCCGTCGCGCGAGCCCTGCATGAGTCCCTTGGTTACGGTGATTATTCCATTCTTGAATCAAGAACGCTACCTCGTCGAGGCGATAGAAAGCGTTCGCGCTCAGACAATGTCTGATTGGGAGCTACTGCTGGTAGACGACGGCTCGCATGACGCAGGCCCGAAGGTTGCCTGCGAATACGCTAACTCCCATCCGGGACGAATTAAACTCCTGCGACATCCGAGTGGTGGCAATCACGGCGCTGCTGCTGCGCGCAACCTGGGACTCGCACATGCGGCGGGTGAGTTCATAAGTTTCCTCGACGGGGACGATGTTTATCAACCTCACAAGCTCGAAACAGAAGTCGGCCTGCTGCAATCGATGCCGCAAGCGGCAATGCTGTATGCCCCGGCAATCTGGTGGTATCCTGGTGGCGAGCGGCCTGATAGGGCCGAAAAGCTGGGGATTGAGCCAGGCCGCATCTATAATCCCCCCTTTCTTGCCGGCCATATCCTTTTACTTCACAAGGGGGCTGTGCCGTGTATCTGTTCAGTGCTCATTCGCCGCTGGGCTCTGATTGCGGTTGGTGGATTTGAGGAGAGTTTCGCTCTCTATGAGGACCAGACTCTGTGGGGCAAATTGTTCTTTCGCTATCCAGTCCTTGTCTCGCCGAGACCTTCATCCAGATATCGTCAGCATGCTGATTTAACGTCTGCCCGGGCCCAGCGAGCGGGTGACTACCATCCTTGGCGGGTGCATGCGGCCGAACAACGCTTCCTTGACTGGCTGCGAACTTACGGCGACTCCCTAGGTGTCTCCGATCCTGGTGTTATCAGAGCGTTTCGCAAGGCGTCCTCTCCTTACCGTCACCGGTCCGTGGCTGCGTATCGCTTTCTTCGGCATCTCAAGTTCACGCTTAAAGCTGAAGTGCGTCGACGTCTCCGCCGGTTGACTTCGGGCGGCCCATCCTAACTACCGAGTAATTACGCATTTCTTCCGCTCGCCGGTCGCGAGATTTATCCCGCCTGCACGGTCTTGATCGGGTTCCCCCAGAATATATCTTGTATTTGAGACAAATACTGGATTGAATTCGCTTGGCTGAGGACGTAGCTTTGAGACCAGGGGCTCCCCCGTAGAACGAAGTAACAGATGCCGATCGTATGGGTGGTCGCAGCGTCGCTATCAATTAAGGCAACGTGGAGTGCGCATGAACCATGCAACCTTCAGATGCACCCAAAGTTTCCGTTATTATTCCAGCTTTTAACGCCCAACAGACGATCGCGCGAACACTCGAGTTTGTTTGCGCTCAGACCCATCGAAATGTCGAAATAATAGTCGTCGACGACGGCTCGACCGACCAAACGGCAGGAATCATCGCCGATTTTGCATCAAGGGATCACCGCATCGACGTCTTGACGCAGCCGAATTCGGGCGTCGCACAGGCACGTAACCTCGGATTGCAACATGCGCGCGGACCTTTTGTGGCACCGATTGACGCCGACGACGTTTGGCACCCAACCAAAATCGAGCGGCAGATCGAACGCATTGTCAGGAGGCCGAACGTCGGACTGGTCTCTGTTTGGTCGCGAAAGATAGATGAGCAGGACATCATTATTGGATCGCAGCTGCCGCTTGCCGTTTCGGGCGACGTCTACGTCCTAATGCTGCTGGTGAATTTCATTGGGACGGGCAGCGCACCACTCATTCGCCGCGAAGCTCTGGAAGAGGTCGGTGGCTATGATCCCGGCTTGCGCGCCGCAGGTGCTGAAGGTTGCGAGGACTGGAAGATGCAACTTCTTCTGGCCGAGCGGTGTGACTTCGAGGTCGTGCCCCAATACCTTGTCGGCTATCGCCGTTTGCCAACAAGTATGTCGGCGAATTTCTGGGCGATGTGGCGCTCGAGAGAGTGCGTCCGCGAAGAGATGAGGCGGCGCCATCCCGATCTGCCTAAATTCCTCTTCCGGTGGCTGCGTGCCAATTCGGCTCGAGCACGCGGCACGCAGTTCCTGAAGCAGAGCGACCTAGCCGCCGCGTTTAGCTACTTTGCCCAGGCTGCTGTTCTCGATCCTTTCGGCACGTCGCGCGCGATGGTGAAGTCCGGACTGCGCGCGTCTAGCTGGATGCGCACATTTGCATTGAGAGGACAACTCGATGGCTTCAAGATATCGCATGGGCCGCACGCTGGCGCGACGGACACAGTTCTCGGCCGTCCATTCCTTTCGGTAGACACGCGCATTACGAATGTACTGGACGTAAGAGGGTCAAGTGCGTGGAGCATGGCACGTATCGAACGAGCACGCCGAATTCAGCGCCCGCATTCTCCGCGTGAGAGCCTCCGGAAGACTGCTTGGAGTACAGCCGGCAATCGGCCTGATTTGGATTGCACCGCGAAGCCAGAATCAATGGATCCTGAGTTATCAGACTGAATCACCGCCATCAAAAGCAAGACCTCCAGTCACCGGACGTGCCGAGTGCATCGGCAGCCATGTCTGCTAGAAGCTCGAGGTCGGAGGCCTGGCGGATCGATCGCGTCTACTCGAGGCTCACCGGTTGTATTAACCGGGCGGCGGCGTGCATCTCGGGAGGCTTGCTAACGTCGGGGAGTTGGTCAACCAGCCCGAACTCTATTACAGTAACAACGCACTTTCTGTTCGCCGATCCTCAACGTGCGGTCTCGATGCTTGGTTGGCAATCGCGATACGCACCACTGAGCGAAATCATGTGGATAGCCTAGGCTTAGCCCTATCGGGATTAGCGCTGTGATGAAACCCTTTCCGAAATTCGAGACACGCGTCTGTGCAAAGCGCCACGGTTTATCGTCCGCACGAGATGCGTTACGATAAAGCCGAACAGAGATCGTGGGGGCATGCGCGATGGACCGGGGAAAAACCCGTAGTCGAGGCCTGATTGCTTTGACGCTTCTCGCCACTCTCGTCGGGTCCGTCGCCGGATATCAGTTTCTCATGCCGGACGTTCCCCCGACAGAGACGGTACTGCGCTATGCGGTGAACCGCGAGGCCTCGGCCAATGATGCGCTATTGCTGACCCCGCTCTATCCAACAACGACAGCGCCAGCGCATGTTTTCAAAGGCAATTTCTGGGCGTCGCCCCAAATCGTGCAATTGCCTGGACAGCGTCCCTTTTTGTTGGTCCTGCCGTCGAGCGGATCGGTCGCTGCTCTCGATCTCCAGTCGGGCAGGCTAAAGTGGGAAGTGAAGTTGCCTCATGCAAAGACGCAGGAAGCCGAACTTCGCGCGGCGCCGTTACAAGTCAATGGTCAACTCGTGGTGGCCTACACGACGCGCGATCGCATAGAAGGGGCGACGACCCATCGCGCCGCCGTGATCGATCTGAGGAGGGGCGTGCTGAACCGCAGCTTCGCCAATCTGGTCTTCACGGCCGAGACGCCGGCTGCGGATGCGCGCGGAACAGTTGTTTTCGATCCGGAATGGCATCTCCCTCGTTCGATCGCGCATATTCCCTCTGGCGGCGGTTTCGGCCACGCCTATGTCTCGTTCGGCGGCAACCAGGATCAGGGGGCATGGCACGGCTGGCTCTTCGAACTCGATTTGGATGTCTGGCGTCGCGGCCTTCCCGGACGGGCGATATCGTCCGTGTTCGTAACGACCCCCGAGGCGGATTGCGATGACGGTACCGAAGGCAAGTTGTGCGGAGGCGGCATCTGGGCCTACGCTGGACCTCAGATTTACCGCTCACCCACAGGCTATGAGATACTGGTACAGACCGGCAACGGCCGTCTTGATCTCGAGCGTGGGAACTATGCGCAATCGCTCTTGCGGTTAGGCCCCGGGCTCAAATTCGACCCCGCATGTGACCGGAGACTCTGCGCGGGCGGGAACCCACGGGAACCGTCGAACGAATGCCTGGCCACATGCCGTAACTTGTTCGTGCCGCGGCTTCTGCCGACTGACACGCCGCTTCGTCCGGCGAATGGTTCCTGTGATGGCAAGCCGTTCATGGAGTGCCTTAACATCAATGATTGGGACTTTGGGTCCAGCTCTCCGGTCCGGGTAGAAGCCGGAGGACGAGCCTTTTATGTGACAGCTGGAAAAGCCGGCGACGTATATCTACTCGATGCGGTCAGGCTTGGGGTCCTGTACGACCGGCGACAGGCCGTCGAGCTCTGCGGTACGCGGGAGGAACTCTGCGGCCTGCCGAACGAGGGCTTGACGATGACGCAGCCCGAGGTGGCCGTCATCGATAGCTCGCCTGTCACGGTGATTTCCAACCTACAATCCAGACAAGGTTCATGCCGCAGGCGTAATAGCGTATCGCATCAAGATCGGCGCCGATGGCCCGAAACTGGAAGAGGCATGGCGTGTCCCCAGTCCGGATGCGCCGGAGGCAACTAAATGGTTCCGGGCGCCACCGACCCGCCCCGTTATCCAGTGGATCGATGGAGAAGCCGTGGTGTGGGTCGCAGACAACGCGAGGGAAGGTCGCATTGTGGGAATCCAGGTCAGGGATGGACATGTGCTGGCCAATATCAGGACAGCCGGATGGCCAATGCGCAACGCCAGGCCGGTCATTCACGACAATGTGCTGTACCTTCCAGCCGCAGTTCAGGATCGCGAAGACCTGACGTGGATCGAGGCCTATGCGATTTCCTGGCATAGGCAGCAGTAACAGGCGCAAGCCCGTCCGAGATGTGCCAGAAGCGGCCATGGCCGACCGTCACTCTGGCAGCCCTGCCTTGCGCAGCCCGTCGAGAAGTCGATTGATACTCTCCTGACGCCCCCAACGAAACGTATCGGCAACGAATTGTATGCTGGGTTGGCCAGTCCAGTGTGACGGAAAGCGGCGAACGAACTCAGCGATTTCCGTTCGCGCTTCATCCAAGCGTCCAACCTGAGCGTACGCCGCTGCTAGAATGGCCCGAACCTCCGGCAGAGCGTCAGGGGCCTTCTCCATCGCCGCGATCGTGTCGACAAAATGACCCGCGATGAAATGGCAGCCGCCAAGAAACGAGAAGTACCAATCAGGATGATTGGGGTTGAGGCGGATCGCCGTGCTCACTAGAGCTAAGCCCTCCTCCGGCTCACCCAATATGGCAAGTGCCATCGCCGCATTTATCAGAGTGTCGGCATCATTGGGGTTTATTGCGATTGCTCGATCAAAATGCTTTCTGACCTGTTCGGTCTCTCGACGCGCACTATGAATTGAACCCAACACGACATGTGGCTGCGGGTCGGTGTCATCGAGCGCGACGGCTTGCCGAGCGTGGCGCTCGGCAAGATCATGTCCTTTCTGGACCTTGGCATCCCACGCCGAATAGAAAGAACCCCATTCGTAAGTGAACGCCAACCCCGCGTGGGCCCGTGCGAACTCCGGATCAATCTCCATGGCTTGCTCGAAATAGCGCCGGGCCTCAGCATTGCCATCGGCGGTCCACAGATTGAGGCACTTCTTGCCGCGCAACCAGTGGTCATAGGCTCTGATGCTTCCTGGCGACCGGCGTTTCGTCTGCTCGAATTCTTGGTCTTCCAACCGGATCGCGAGTTCGAGAGACTATAGTTTGCGTGACTTCATCCTGAACAGCAAAAATGTCCTTCACACCACGATCATACCGCTCAGCCCACAGATGACTGCCGGACTTAGCATCGATCAGCTGCGCCGTAACGCGCACCCGATCAGCGATGCGACGAATGCTGCCCTCCACGACGTATTGCACGCCGAGTTCGCGTGCCACTCGGCGCACATCGACATTCTTGCCCTTGTATTGGAACGATGAATTCCGCGCGATGACGAACAGGGAACGGAAACGCGACAACTCCGTGATGATGTCATCGGTGATGCCGTCGGAGAAGTACTCCTGTTCTGCGTCGCCGGACATGTTGGTGAAGGGCAGCACCGCGATGGAGGGCTTGGAGGTCTCCCTGTCCACATAGGCCATTTTTTCGCTATCGACACTCATCGCAGGATGAGACTGCGACCGTTGCGGCGCAGGCGCTTCCGATTGCTCCCGGATGGAGCTGTATATGGCCGTCGTTTCCAGTGACGGCGCTACGTCGAGCTCGCTCCTCAGGATCTCCCGGCAGTGCTCGTATTGCCGCAGCGCCGTGCTGGTCTCGCCGGCTTCCGCATGGAGCCTCATCAACGCCCGATGACCGTCCTCCTGCAATGGATCGAGCGCCAATAGACGATGGGCGACAGCGATGGCACTCGCCCCAGTCTCTTGGGTCAGCAGCTTCTTGAGCACGGTCGCCACAAGCGCCCGCAATCTCTGCCGCTCGACAGTGAGCCATTCTTCGAAGGCTGCATCGCGGGCGTCGAGTCCGTCTAGCAGATCACCTGTGTAGAGCTCTGCCGCGCGCCGTAGATCGCTGGTGGCATTGCCGGCGGCAAGTTCTTCAAATATGAGCGCATCGACCTCTACGTTTGCCGGATCAAGCGCCAGCGAGTCCCTTTGCTTGACCAGGGGCGATGGTTCGACGGCACCCAGCGCTTTGCCAAGCTCCGTGAGCGCTTGCCTCAGGCTGTTGCGGGCCTGTTCGTCTCCCCGATCGCTCCAGAGCAGGCCGACAAGCTTGTCACGCGAGTGGGTCCGCCCGGTTGGAAGCGCCAGATAGGCCAGCAGTGCCCGGGTCTTTCGGGCGGCAATATCCAGCACCGGCCCGGATACTTTCCGGGCCTCAAAGCCGCCGAGAAGCTTGAGTTGTAGACGCCTCAACTGGCGGGACTCCTCCCAACTGGGCTTGGAGCATGGGTGCTGGCCGGATTTTGGCCGTTTTCACGCCCCGGACGCCCCCGGCGGCAAGAATAAACGCTGGTTTCACATCCTCCAAGCGTTTCGCTCCCACCCAGTGTCGTACACCAAACCAACGAAACCCGCCGATCAAGCGCACTAGGCAGCAAGGAGCAGACCCCATGGCACAGATGACATCCAACGAATTTGGAGCTGTTACGTGGTCTCAACTGGTTTGGACGCCGACACGAGGCTTGATCGGGCGTCTATGGCAGCAAACCGGCAAGTGCGCCGCAACCATGACCGGTAAAGTTCGCTGCTGGGCGCAGCGCCAAAGGGATCAGGTGTTGCCACCGCCCGACCTGTGGCACCAACAGTGCCGTCGCGACATTCTCCGGATCGAGGCGCGCCGCATACTGTAGAAGTCACTGGCTGCCGAATCCTTTGCGTACAAACGGGCTTCCGACGCTGGCTCGCCGCCCATAATCCTTGGACAGCGGGAGGTCCGCTTCGGGTCAAAGGCCGCCATAAACGCCACACAGCAAGAATGTCCGCTTATGACCCTAAGCGGTCATGGGTCTGTATGGAAGAGGGCGCTAATGCAATCCTTCGGATATCTCTTCGAAGAATTCGGCAACCCGTTCCGCGTCGGCATCAATGTCGTCGGCGATGTCATGGTGCAGGGGACCGATTTGCTGGGCGAAGGCGTCAACACCGCCGCGAGGCTCGAGCAGATGGTCAAGCCGGGTCTCTCTTCGCCAGACCGAAGCGGAGGGACTCTCAAAGGCTTCCTGTCGCTCGCGGACCGGTCTAACTGCGATTGCCTGTTTCCAGGGTCCCGAGCGTCCCGATACGCCGGAGGGTAATCTTGCCCTCCCGGGCGCGCGTGGCAGAGGAAGCGCGCGCCGGTGGTGCTGAGCTTCTCGTCGCGCCCTAGTCTCGCGCTGGTGCTCGGTCGGCGGCCAGGCCCCGCTCAGTCATATCCCCAGACCTTGAGGGAGGCCGTCGGAGCATCATTAAGGGTCTTGTACTGGACCGTCACCGACTCGAGGCGCCCTTTGCGTCCCGGAGCATCCTTGGCAGCCGTTTCTCCTCCCGACTTCAGGACGCCGATATTGGAGATGGTGTCGTCTCGGCGATTGTCCCAGTGGAGGACAGCCCCCGTGATCTCCACATCGGCGCCATCGACAGAGAACTTCATCTGCTTGACGTCCTTCTCCCATCGACCTGCTTCGCTCTTAATCTCCACGCTTGGATTGGCAGAATTGATCGTCTGCTCGCCGAGCACGAACCACTCGTCATCAGCTCTGGCGCTTCCTGCAGCGCCCATGAGGACGACGGACGCGACAGCGAAAGGGGCCATCAAAGTGAGGATCTTGATCTTCATTTCCGTTTCCTTTCTGATCTCAAACGTTTTGACCGAGTGTTACTCCGGCGTGTCGTCAGATTCCGGCGAGCGTTATCACGACGCGGCGATTTTGCAAGCGGCGCAGGCGGCCGCGACGTCAGGCAATGCCTTCCGCCAACGCGTTTGCCGGCGCGTCTATGTTCGAACACATGGATTTACGCCAAGCCGGCGAGCAGGGGCGCAAAAAAGAATGCCGATGTCATGGTTGGGCTTACGCGTTGCACTGATCGAGGTGTTCGCGGAGAACGCCCACTGCCAACCATCGCATCCATACAGTGAGGCGATGCGACCCGCAATTGGACCTTAGTCTAATAGATGCCTGCCGGTTGCCGCGTGGCTCGCTCAGCGTCGGAGCGCTGCAGCCGCCCTTTCAACTGCGCCCTGAGGATCCGGTTTTGTTGGGCGAATCAGTGGCTCTTGAACGATCTCCTCGATCTGATTCACCACCTTGTCAAACTCCTTGGGATGCGCCTTCCGCAGCTTAGCCAGGTGGGTAGGGACCTTGTGAATCTTCTTGGCAGCCTCTGGCCGGCTCCTGGCCCTGACCTTCGCCATCGCCTCCGACGTAGCCTCTCGCCTGAGTTCCGCACGCACATACTTATCGAGCGTCTTGAGGCGAGCCTTGGTGTCCAGCTTGTCCAGTTCGACTCTGTGCTTTTTTTCCACACGCTGGATCATCTTCCACCGCGGGTCGTGATCCGTGGGTTTGCCGTCCATTTCGCCCTCTCTAGCATGATTATGCTACTCTCCCGCTGCTTTAGTCCTTGCGCAAGATCAAGCGAGTTACGCACGCAGGGAACCCCCGGCATCTTGCGTGAAGGACATGAAAACTGGCAGGGGTGTCCTGAGTTGGGGTCTTGTCGGAGGACAGGTCACGCTTTTGAATGTCTGGAGACCACTTCACACAATCTTGAACGTCTCGACCATGGCGCCAGAGCGTTACACGATTTAGCTCCCGCGCCTGATTTCCTCGCGGATGGAGTTTTCGGCAGCGACAGTACGAATGGTTGGCGCGGGCCCTGCTAATCGATCGAGATGATAACGTCGCCAATGCTGTCTGTACTTATACGCAGCTGGGCGAGATCGATCGCGCCATCGATGCCACTTGAGGTCAACCATAGGTCCGGTTGTGGCACTTTGCGGACGGTCCCATGCCGATGGCGAACGCCTGCTTTGAGGGCTATGCCGAAGAATTGAGAGCTTGGCTGACGCAGCGCCTTTTGACCCGAGGCGGACCTCGCGGGAAGGCGCTGCTGTTATTGGTTGTGCATTGCGAGGAAGGTGGTCACTTCGTTGAAGAATTGCTCAAAAGCAGGGGTCCCTTCCAGGAGCGCATGATTGTTTCCCGGTAGCTCGACGAAGCTCGCGCCCGGGATGATCCTGGCCATATGGCGGCCTTCCTCCACCGGTGCAACGCGATCGCCCTTGCAATGGAGCACCAGAGTGGGAACGCGAATTTTTCTGGCAGCTCAGTCACGTCCAATCTCGCGTTTAAATCCCAAAGCCGAAGCGCATTGGCGGGGCTCGTTGCGATACGCTGCAGCTCGTCAAAGCTCGAAGCGACGTCGGGCGGGGCATCGGGAATGAAGACCGACGTGAAGAAATGCCGAAAAATCGGATTGGGTGATCCCCATGCGTCGCGGATCGTTGCGGTCAGCGCCTCGTGGACTTTCTTCTGCTCTGGGTCCGGCCGCCTGAGCCTGCCGCGAAGGTAGCCGCCCAAGAACACGAGGCAGGTCACCCGTTCTGGGTTTGCGACTGCGTAGTGGATTGAATAGGCACAGCCCTGGGAGATACCGAGGAGAGCGTACCGATCGAGGCCTGCGGCATGGGCGACGGTTGACATGTCTCCGATCATTGCGTCTTGCGAAATCTCGTCCACGTCCCAGTCGGACAGCCCGTTGCCGCGCTGGTCGAAGCGCACGAGTTGGCAGCGACGCGCGAGTTCGGTGAACACCGGACCCCAGACCGGACTGCGCCATTCATACTCGATGTGGTTGAGCCAATTCGGCCCCTTCAATACCGGCTTCCCCGCTCCGATACTCGCCCACGCAATTTGCGCGCCATCCGATGCCGCAGCGAAGCGGACGCGCTGCCGGAGCGCTTCTTCGGACAGCGCCTTCTCAGTTGCTTTGGCGCCCGGTGTCCACTGCCAAACTCGGATGGGTCGGGAGATGTTCTTCACACGCTGACTGCCCATGTCGCGGAAGGGTTCCCGAAACCGCTCTGAAATAGTCTGATGAACGATATCCGATACGCACACGCCGCCAGGCTCCGAGAGACCTTGGAGTTGTGAGGCAACGTTCACGCCATCCCCGAAGACATCATCGTCCTCGAAAACGACGTCGCCGAGATTGATTCCGAAGCGATATGTAATTCGCGTGTCCGTTGGGCTTTTGATTTCGCGTTCCACCATCGCGGTCTGGATGTCTATGGCGCACCCTACGGCGTCCTGGGCGGCACCAAATTCCGCCAGCATGCCGTCACCGGTCGTCTTCACAATTCGCCCTTTGTGAGCGGCGATTTCGGGATCAATCAGCTCCCGCCGATGCTTCTTTTGACGATTCAATACGTCTTCTTCGTCTCGTTCCATCAGCCGGCTGTAGCCAGCCATGTCGGCGACGAGGACCGCTGCGAGTCGGCGCTCCATTGGGCTTCTCCTGACCATAAAAAGCTAGCGACGTGTCGCCTCTGAGTCCACATGGTATCTTTGGCCGCTATTGGCACCAATCGGCGGTGAGAGGATGGGCAGAGCATGTCCGCTCTGCCCAGGTAAATCAGACATCAATCTGTTCTGCTATGGCTAGGGCATCATCGACTTCGATGCCCAAATATCTGACGGTACTTTCGATTTTCGTGTGGCCGAGCAACAGTTGGACGGCTCGTAGGTTGCCGGTACGCCGATAGATCAGGGTTGCCTTGGTCCGTCGGAGTGAATGGGTACCGAAGAGATTTCGGTCCAAGCCGATGCTGGCAACCCACTTAGAAACGAGCCGAGAATACTGCCTTGTCGACATGCTCCGATCCAGACCGCGCCGGCCGGGAAACAGGAACTGTCCCGGCTTCGTTCCGGTAGCCCTTAGGTAGTCGTTGATTGACTGACGGGTCTGCTCTGCCAATTCGAACCTGACAGGCTGTCCGGTTTTCTTCTGTCGCACTGTCGCTCGATCGACGGCATACCCGCTCGGAGCCACGTCATCGACCCTCAGTGCGACGACGTCGCACCCACGCAGCTTGCTGTCGATGGCGAGGTTGAACATTGCCAGATCTGGGGTATGTCCCTCGACTTGGAGTTTTGTGCAGATCGACCAGACGTGTTTGGGTCTGAGGGGTGGCTTTTGCCCGATGAGCTTGCCCTTGTTCCAGGGTTGGAGCCTTAGGGCTTTTGGGGCGGAGTTTTCCATGATCATTCTCCTCAGTTAATGAGGATGACCATGCGGCAGTCCTATCGCTTGATGCACAACCATCCGCTTGCGGACCATTGCTGCCGTGCGACGGCGCTCCAGGGGTCGGCTCAGGTCGCGATTTGACCCAAAGCGGACATTCGGTCCGGTAGACTATGGAGCGAGGGGCCAATAAAATCCGGCCAGCTGCCTCTCTGAAGGTCACTGCAATCCATGGCCGAAGAGCGCATCCAACGCCGCCTCGCTACCATTTTGGCCGCCGACGTGGTCGGCTTCAGCCGGCTGATGGAGGCCGATAAGTCCGGAACGCTGAGGGCTCTCAAATCTCGACACAACGATGTCCTGGACCCCCTGGTCGCAAGGCACCAGGGCCGCATCTTCAAAGTCACTGGGGACGGCGTTCTGGTGGAGTTCGGCAGTGCCGTCAACGCTCTGCAATGCGCCGTCGATCTGCAACAGGCCATGGCCGCCGCAAATGGCGATCAATCCAATGACCGGCACATCGTTCTGCGCATCGGCATCAACTTGGGCGACGTGATGGTCGAGGGTAGCGACCTCTATGGCGACGGGATCAACATAGCGGCTCGCTTGGAAGCCATCGCGGAACCGGGCGGTATCCTGGTCTCCGGCACCGCCTATGACCACATCAAGAACAAGGTCAAGGTCGGTTTCGACGATCTCGGCACCCAGGCGTTGAAGAACATCGCCAAATCAGTACGGACTTATCGCGTAACCGGTACGCCCCGCGTATCGCCCGTCGTCACCAAGGCCACTGCCGACAAGCCCTCCATCGCTCTCCTGCCCTTCGTCAACATGAGTGGCGACCCGACGCAGGATTTCTTCGTCGATGGTATCACCGAGAACATCATCACGGGCTTGTCGCGGTTTCGCGACCTGTTTGTCATCGCCAGCAACTCTACCTTCACCTACAAAGGCAAGGCGGCAAGAATACAAGACGTGAGCCGAGAACTGGGCGTTCACTACGTGCTCGAGGGCAGTGTCCAAAAGTCGAGCGACCGGATTAGGATCACAGCCCAGTTAATCGATGGCGAGACTGGCCGCCATCTGTGGTCGGAGCGATATGATCGCGGTGTCGAGGATATCTTTGCGGTACAGGACGATGTGACCGAACTGGTCGTCGGCGCGCTGGCTACTGGTCACGGTGGTGGTCGGTTGTACAAGGCTTGGCAGGGGCGAGCGGCCGGTCCACAGAGTTTCCGCGCCTACGATCATTTTCAACGCGGCATGGATCTTTTCAACCGCTTTACCCGTGAGGACATCGAGCGCGCTAGAGAATGTTTTCGAGAGGCCATCGATCTCAATTCTGCTTACGGAAAGGCCTACGCGAAAATTGCCTGGGCGCACTTGTGTGATGTCTGGCTGGGATGGAGCGAAAACCCCGCCAATTCGATGGCCAAAGCTCTGGAATTCGCCACCTTAGCGGTGGCGCGCGATGACGATGAGGCATGGGGTCATTGGGCTTTAGCCGGATATCACTTGTTCGGCCAGCAGCATGATCGCGCCATCGCGGCCTACAGGAAGGCGTTGAAGCTAAACCCGAACGATGCTGATGTGCTCAACGACTTCGGCCAGTGTCTGAGCTTTGCCGGTCGCGCCAAGGAAGGCGTTGAAATGGTTCGCAAGGCCATGCGCTTCAATCCGCACTATCCCGAATACTGGGTGATGCAGTTTGGTCCCATCTTGTTCAACTCGCGCCAGTATGAGGAGGCCGTGACCACGCTGGAAAGTTTGCGGCTACTGGACACGACTAGCATTCATCTCTATTTGGCCGCCAGTCACGCCGCCTTGGGCCATGCCAGTCAAGCGCAAAAAGCCGTGGCCCGGGTCATCGAAGCCGATCCGCATGCCACGCTTCAAAAGGTCACGTCCCCCGAAATGGCACCTTACAAGGACCAGAAGGATCTGGAACATTTCCGGGAGAACCTGCGAAAGGCAGAAATGCCGGAGTGACAGTGGACCACGTCAGCATCGACGCTCCGCATTGGTCCGCTCCTGGCACTTCTGAGCCATCGTGGCGTTGCCATGCCAGGTCGGGTGATGAGGGTCTAGCTGACGAAAGCGCAAGTACTTCCGATTCGTATCCGAAAGCCGACGCCGGCATTGGTCGGCGGTTCGGCTCAGATTGACCTTCGCGGCAATCGGCCTCGCCTACGAATTGAGCTTTCGCAGTTCGTCGAGCAAATCCTACCACTTTTCCTAGTAACGGCACTGCCGCTCAGAATCGCTCAAGTCCGTGTACAACAATTCCAATAGCCATGACGGTGCCATTGCGAACAACTAGGTTCCCTCAATAGTCATAGCGCCAGTTGACGCCGACGGCGCTGTCGCCGGTGGCGGCCACGTCGCCGTCGACGGTGATCTGGGGCAGCACGCGCACTTCCACGCCCACCTTGCGGCTTTCGGGCGTCAGCCCCTGCTCCATCTTCAGGAAGACATCGTCGCTGACATATTTGCCGATCCGCACGCTGGAGCCCTCGACAGTCTGATCGGACAACTCGACGCTCAGCACATCGATACCGGTGGTGCGCCGGAGGCGATCGATGACGGACTCCTCGCCGGAGCCCGAGAGCTGCGCGGCGGCATGCACCAGCTGCGCTGCCTGCAGCGGCGACAGGCCGCCGGCGCCCTTGCCGAACATCAGCCGCGCCAGGACCTCATCCGACGGCAGCCCGCTTTCGGAGGAGAGCGCGAACTTCGGCGCCGAGGCGCGGCCCGTCACGTTCAGCCGCACCAGTTCGTCACCGGTGTTCGCCACGCCCAGGATATCCAGGTCCGGATCGTCGTCGCCGGAGAAGGTGACCGTGCCCCGCTCGATGCGGAAGATGGTACCGAACAAGTCGATGGTGCCGCGCGCCACTTCCAGCTTTCCCACAAGGCTCGGCGCGGCTAGGCTTTGGGACACCTGCAGCTCCCCGCGCCATTCCGAATCCAGCCCGCGCCCCCGCAAGAAGCTGCGGCCCGGCACGGTGACGGTGACGTCGAGCAGCAGCGGCGCGGACGGCGCAGGCGGCGGCGCATGAAACATCGCGGCTTTGTCCGCCGGCAGATTGATCTCCTCCACCTCAAGCCGCGCGATTTCCCGCGGCAGCCTGTCGGGAATGCGCAGCTCCGCCTCCTCGATGGTGAGCTTGCCCGAGAGCTGCGTACGCCCGGCCGTGCGGCCGAGGTGAAGATCGCCGCCGAGGGTGGCGCTCGTGTCGTTGCGCCGCAGCAGCTTGAACCTGGTCGTGCGCAGGTCGGCGTCATAGAGTAGATCGCCGGCGCCGATGAAGCGGACGAAGCCTTCGCCACTCATGCGTCCCGCTTCGCCATCGGTGGCAGATAGCGAGACCAGCTCGAGCCGGTCGCCGGCGCCGCGCAGCACCGCCTCCAGATCCCGCAACACCGTGCCGCTCTGCGCATTCTCATAGGCGCCGTCGCTGATCCGCGCCTCGCCGCTGAGCTGGGGCTTGGCCAGCGATCCGCCGACGCTCACGTCGGCATCAAGCCGTCCGCCGGCGGAATCGCCGTAGAGGTCGACAACCTGTGGCACCAGTGCCAGATCCAGTTGCCCCTGCACACGCCCCTCGAGAGTGCCGCCGGTGTCCGGCGCAAGCTCGAATGGATTGAGCCGGAAGCGCATCGGCGCCGATCCGGTCGCCGTGGCCGATAGACCAGTGCCGCTCTTCAACGTCGCCCGCAGCGTGCCGCGATTGTCGCGGAGCTCCAATCGGCCCTGCCCGGTCAGCGCGGCCGACTCGCCGACCGCCGCGCCCCGCTCGCGGATGTCAGCGAGATCGAGGTCGAGCAGCGCTGTCGGACGATTGGGCGGTCCGGACACGGTGAGGTCGGCGCCGATCTGCCCGGCGAAGGGCAGGTCGGGAAAGACGATGGCGGCGGTCTCCATCGGCACGTCCTGCAGGGTCAGGTGGAAATCGGCCGACGGCGCGCCCAGCCGTCCACCGCCGCGCAGCGTGCCGCCGGCAATCGCCATATTGAAATCGTCGATTGCGACCCCACCGCGATCCCGCCGCAAGGTGGCCGGCGCGCGGAGTTCGGCCGTCAGCGTATCGAAGCTGCCGTCGAACCGGTCCAGCCGGAGCCGCGTCTCCCGCGGCAGCAGCGCGACCTCGCCGGCGCTCTTGACCGAGAACGGCCGGTCCCAGGTCCCGTACGCGCTCTGCTCGAACCGCAGCGCATCGCTGCGGCCGTTCACGGTCAGTTGTCCGTTCTTCACCGCGAGGCCGTTATGCACGACGTCGGCGACCGGAGTGTGCGGCCCCCCGGCTTGCCGAAGACATCGGTCAATCGCCCTTTAATCGCCGCGCGCCCGAGCGTCCAGCGACCGCCAGTTCGCCAGCCGCCAGATTGCGCGCCGTCAGATCGGCGACGACGGCTTGCGCCCCATCCGGCGCCGTTAGATCCAGATCGACACGCGCCGCACCGGACAGATCCTAGCCTGCGAGCGCACCCAGAGGCTTCAGGTTGTCGGAATCCGCACTGATCTTGCCGCTGAGCAAACCCGCTGGCGACAGGGTCAGGTCCCCGGCGATCCTGCGCCGGCCGTCGCGGCCTGAAATTCCGGAGTGACAGGGTATCATCGGCATAGCCATAGGCGCTCTTCACGGTCCCCGTCGCGCGCCCGCGGCTGAGCGTCAGGTCGATATCTCCCGTCGGCCCGGACACCACCTTATCGGCGGTGACTTGACCGGCGATGCGATCGAGCGAAACACCGGTGAGCGCCGGCTGTTTCTATGACAATATCGGCAGTGGCGCGCGGATCGGCCATCGCCCCGCTCACCGTGCCGGTCGCCCGTGCGTCGCCGGTCATCGCCACGCCGACGATCGGCGTCAGCGCCGCCAGTTCCGGCAGCCGGAGATCGTAGTCGATCGCCCCTTCATCGCCGAGCGTGCCGTCCGCCATCAGCGAGACCTTGGCCCCGTTCAACGTCGCGGCGGCGATGTGCAGCGTGTCCTCGTCATAAGCGCCGTCGAAATGGCCGTCGATCCCCGGGCCAATCAGCGGCGCGAGCGGGCTGTCGGCTGTAAGGTCATCCACACGGGCATCGCCGTTGATGGCGAGCGGCTCGCCGCGCCGGCTCCGCGACACCTTGGCCGTGGCGGTGAGCCGGCCGTCCGCATCAATGCCCGTATCCGCCAGCAACGGCGCAATGCGGAACACCTCCAGGTCGCCAGTCAGGTCCAACGCATCACCGCTGAGGTCGGTCCTCCCGTTGGCGACCGAGGATTGCACCCGGCGCCGCTCAGCTTCACATCGGACAGTTGTATCTCGTCATCGTCGAGCGCAACGGCGCCCGCAATGGCCAGCTCTCTTCCCAGCAAGGCTTGAAGCGTGGGATCGCCGACCGACGAATCGCGCAGCCGCCCGTCCAGAGTCAGTTGGATTGGCGACGCCGTTTGCCGTTGCAGCATGACATGCAACGACGCCGCGCCGGTGGCATCGAAGTCCGCAAGGCGCGCCAGCGGCGCGATATCCGTAAGCTTGCCGTTTAGCGACGCGGCGATGCGCTGCCCGAATGCCGCCAAAGTGCCGGAACCGCCGATCTCCGCCTTGTCGCCCTTGAGACTTAGCGCGTCGATCTGCAGGTCGCCCGCCTGAAGATCGGCGGTGCCCTTCACCGGCCAGTCGGGGCTCGGCCCAATCATTGCCGCCCAAGGCTCGCCATCGGTGATTGTCAGGCCTTCAAATCCGCCTTCCGCGTCCAGCGCGAGACCGGTTAGCAGATGCAAATCCCGGATGCCGACGCTGCCTGTCGCCTCGAGCTTCGCCCGCTGTGCCGATCCTTCCGGCAGTGCGGGAATTCTCCGCCGCCGCCGACAGCTTGAACTGCGGCCGTTCCAGCGCACCGGACAGCGAGCCCGAGAACTGCCCCGCGCCGATCTCCAGCGGCGCGAACCATCGCCGCCAGCGCGCGGCGTCCCTGACCCGGAGATTTACATCCGCTTTAATCTGGCCGGCATCAAGATCGGCCACGCCGGAGATGTCGGCCTGAGCCTCCGTCGACGCCAGCTTGAATTGCTCGACGGCGAAGCGATGGCCGGGCTGCCACTGCACGCGCAGTGATGTGTCCATCGCGGGCGGCAGCAGGTCGGTGCCGGCCTGCAGCGTGCGTCCCGGCTCCATCCGGCCGTCGGCGGACACGGATATCGTCGGGCCGTAGCCGATGCCCAGATCGACATCCAGCGCGGCATCACCCGCCGAAGCGGCCAGCTTGCCCCGCCAAGCGGCGGCAGGACCGGTGCCATCCAGGCTCATCTGCACCGGCGGCAGTCCCGGCAATTCCAGCAGCCGCGCGATCAGGCCGCCGGCCGGTTCGGCGAGATCGGCCTTGAGCGCAAATTGCGCCGGCTCCTGCGCCATGCGCAAGGCAATCGCGGCATGCCCGGCCCGGGTGTCCACTCGCCGCAGCTCCAGATCGAGGGCCGCATCGGTGGCATTCTCCACCGACAGCTTTCCGGCGAGGCTGACCGCCGCGGGTTCGCCGAGAACGGCAGGTGCGATCTCAAAGCGTCCGATCCGGATGTCCTCGACGCGTGTCGGCCAGGGCAACTGGGGCAGCTGGAGATCGAGGGTGAGACCGCCGGCGCTCTCCTCTTTCTCCGGCGGCGACAGCGGCATGCGGGACAGCGCCACGCGATCGGCGATCACCGAGTTCGATCTGCAGCCGCCCCGACAGCAGCGCGAACGGACTCCACGCCAGATCGAGCCGCTGGAGGCGAAGCCATTCGCCGTTCGCGTCGGCCATGACCACATCGAGAGCGGATGCGGTAAACGGCAATCGCCCCTCGATGCTTCCGACTGAAACCGAGAATCCCGTCGCATCCGACAGTTCCGCCGAAAGCCCCTCGGCGATCCAGCGCTTGGCCGGTGCCGTCTGCAGCAACAGCAGTGCCGCTGCCACCAGCAGCGCGAGGCCGGCCACCAGCCGTGCCCCTCGCCTCAGCCATGTCTCCGCCAGATGTGCGAGGCCGGCCACCAGCCGCGCCCCTCGCCGCAGCCATGTCTTCGCCAACTGTTCCAGATCCGCCGCCATCAGAACGCCTGCCCGATGCCGACATAGAACTGGAAGGCGTCGTCGGTATCCCGCCGATTGATCGGGAAGGCGATATCGAACCGCAGCGGTCCGAATTCCGTGTAATAGCGGACGCCGACGCCAGCGCCCCACAGGATCCGCTCGTCGAATTCCGGCAGGGAATTGTCATAGACGTTGCCGCCCTCGATGAAAGCCACGCCGCCGACATCCTCGAACATCCGCCAGCGCAGTTCCGTTCCCAACTCCAGCAGCGAGCGCCCGCCGGTGGGATCGCCATCGGCGCCGATCGGCCCCAGCTCCTCATAGCCGTAAGCCCGTACCGACGAGGCGCCGCCGCCGTAAAGCCGCTTAGTTGCTGGGATATCGCCCGTCGATTTAGCCCCCACGATGGAACCGAAGCGGGCCCATACTGCCAGCACCAGCCTCCCATCTTCCTGCAGCGGCACATACACCGAATCCGACAGGCGCATGACCAGGAAATCCACATCCGAGCGGACGACCGACACGTACGGCGTCAGGGCCGCATTGGCGCGCGTGCCGCTCTTGGGATCCAGAAGGTCCGCCGTGTTGTCATAGGTAAAGGACAGCGGAAAGCTCAGCAGACCAAAGTCCTTCTTGTCGTTGTCTTCGTCGATGCGCTCGAGCTCGAAGCCGGCGCCGCCGGTTGTCGTCATGGTTTCGCTGAGTTCGGTATTCAAAGCCGACATTCGTTCCCGCCGACTCGCTCTCATAGGATTTCGCGGTTCTCTCGCTCCACCCGGATTGACGAAAGGAAATCCAGGTCCGGCGACCAGACGCCGGGCTTGCGGAAATCGGCCCCCACGCCCTGGATCACGAAGCCGCTGGTAAGTG
This sequence comes from uncultured Alphaproteobacteria bacterium, assembly GCA_963851215.1. Classification (GTDB taxonomy): domain Bacteria; phylum Pseudomonadota; class Alphaproteobacteria; order Dongiales; family Dongiaceae; genus DATKFM01. The sequence goes on along the minus strand of CAWKOG010000008.1, from coordinate 638 downwards.
AGAGATTGAGGCTCTCGCCTTCATGAAACAGGTTGCGATGCTCCCAGAAAATTTTTCCCAGCGGTCCCTCGTTGGTGGAGTAGCGGAGACCGATGCCAATCGAGCGATGCTTGGCTTCCGTCAGCGTGACGGTCATCGGCAATTCTCCGTCGGCGTCAACCTTGTCGCCATGGGCGATGCGCACCGAGCCAAACACGCGCGTATCGACCAAGGTGACGCGCCCGGCTTCCACCTCGCGGCTGTCATACAGCTCGCCACGACGCCAGGGCAGCAGCGACTGCACGAAATCCCGGTGCACATCCTTCAGCCCCTCGATGGTCACCTCGCCGAACCGTGCCTTCGGCCCGGTATCGATCCGCCATTCGACGGTCATGCGCCGCGTCGCGTGATCGACGACCACCCGCCGGTCCTCCGCACGCGCCAGCGGATAGGCCTGCTCGGCCAACAGGGCCAGCATCTTCTGCTCGGCATCGATCACCGGCTGGGAGGCGGCGACGCTTCCCGCCTCCAATCCGATCTTCTTGGGATCGATGCGGATTCGGCCATCGCGCAGTGCCGGGTTGTCGCCGGCGATGGTGAACCCGGCCAAACGGTAGATCTCGCCAAGCGTAACTTGGATCACAACCGCCACCGGAGAT
>CAWKOG010000007.1:0-24501 GCA_963851215.1 uncultured Alphaproteobacteria bacterium | reverse complement strand
CCTGTGTGCCTAAACATTCAAGTTTCGTGTTGCTCCAGTTTGATGCAGGTCAAGGTCACCGGCGCCGCCGCCGTTTAGTAAAGGAGGGCATATCCGATGGGACTTGAGGCAAGACGCGACAGCGAACGGAATTGCAACCGGGGCGGCGGCAGATTTGGCGGCGAGCCCAGCCTGAGGAATCTGGCCGATCCGGTGGTTCAAGCCGTGATGTCGGTCGATCACGTCACAGCCGAGCGAGTGATCCGAGCCGCCATGATGTGGGAGACGAGGGAGCGCCCGGGACAACGGCTGGAGCTGAAGGCCAAAGCGCCCGGTTCCCGATGTGAGAAGCAACTCAGCGGGATTTCGGGCGTCAGTCTCCGCTGTTTTCCCCGCAAGAGGCGCCCCGAGATGGGAGAGGGCCGGGTTTCCCGGCCCTCTTTCTTTTGCCAATTCTTTCGCCTGGAGCCGATATAAGACGCATCCAAAGCCGCCGATCTCCCCCCTCTATAGTCTCCCGGACAGCGCCGGGAGCTAATGTATCCATACATGGCCGCGTGCCCGCACCGGCGGTGCGCCGAAGGGAAATCGCTTCATGCTCGATCATCGGAAAGCGGGCCGTGCGGAGACGGCGCTGCATCACTTCATCCATACGCCGCTGGATAACCTGCTGGAGCCGCCGGCGGCGCGGCCGCCGGCCGAGGCGGCGCTCGGCTCTTCCGCGACGTCCTCCCAGGCGCCGGCCTACGGCGCCTCCTGGAGGAGACGGCATCGCCGCCCAGACATCCGCGACGGTGCGGGTTTCGACCGGGTGCCGCTGATCACCAAGGCCAATTACCTGGAGAAGCATCCCCTGCCCGCGCTCTGCCGCGGCGGGCGGTCTGAAAGCTGCCGACTTCCTGGCGGTGTCCTCCGGCTCCACCGGGCACGCCCACCTTCTGGCCGCGCTTCCGGCCGACGAGATGCCGATCGCCGCGCGGTTCGAGCAAGTGTTCCATGACAGCTTCGCCACCGATGAGCGGCGCACGCTGGCGGTCGTCTGCTTCGCGCTGGGGACGTGGGTCGGAGGCATGTTCACCACCTCCTGCTGCCGCGCGCTGGCGGCGAAGGGCTATCCGATCACGCTCGCGACGCCGGGCAACAACCGCGAGATCTTGCGCGTGGTGAAGGCAATGGCGCCGCAGTTCGACCAGACGGTGCTGCTGGGCTATCCGCCGTTCCTCAAGGACGTGATCGATGGCGGCATCGCCGCCGGGTTCGACTGGAAGCCGTACAAGGTGAAGCTGGTCATGGCCGGCGAGGTGTTCTCCGAGGAATGGCGCAGCCTGGTGGCCGAACGGCTGGGGTCCACCGACATCTGCTACGATTCCGCCTCGCTCTATGGCACGGCGGATGCCGGGCGTGCTGGGCAACGAGACGCCGCTGTCGATCTGCATTCGGAGGTTCCTCAGCGGCCAGCCGGAGCTGGCGCGGCAGCTCTTCGGCGAATCGCGGCTGCCGACGCTCGTCCATACGATCCCGGCCGCTATTCGAGAGCTTCCCGACGGCAATGCCGACCGGCAGACGCTGCTGTTCACCGGCGACAATGGCGTCCCGCTGATCCGCTATCACATCGCCGATCATGGCGGCATCGTCGGCTATGACGAGATGCTGAATTCCTGGCCCATGCCGGCTTCGATCCCGCTGAAACGACTCGGCGGCCACTGGCTGGCGCGGCCACCGGCGATGCCCTTCGCCTTCGTGTTTGGCCGCAGCCATTTCACCGTGTCGTTCTTCGGCGCGAATATTTACCCCGAGAACATCAGCGTCGGCCTCGAGCAGCCGCAGATCCGCGACTGGGTCACCGGCAAGTTCGTGCTGCAGCCGGTGGAGGGGCTGAAGGAGGCCGCGCATCTGGCGCTCGCAGTGGAATTGGCGCCGAAGGTGGCCGGCGATGAGGCGAAGCGCTCGGTCATCGCCGAGTCGATCCGGGTGGAGCTGGAGCGGCTCAACAGCGAGTTCAAGAACTACGCGCCGGCGGAGTATCGGCTGCCGAGAATCACGCTGCATGCGGCCGGCGATCCCGAGTGGTTCCCGGCGGGGGTGAAGCACCGCTATACGCGGGAGTGACAGGTCGAAGGAAGGGTTCACCACGAAGTCACACCCGCCTTCGCCAAGGCTACGGCGGGCAGGAAGGACACGAAGATGCATGTAGGGGCCGGTTTCAAACCGGCCCTTTTTGCGTAAAGCGGCATATTTTTTCGTATTTTCCATTCTGGATTTTCTAATGCGACCTAGGCGGTGAGTGCGGTTTCCGCGTTTTCCGGGGGACCCTGATTTTTGGGAACGATGCCATGCAAGGGGATCGCTCCCGGGCAAGTCACAATACTTGTCATCCCGGAAACGCTGCGCAGCAGCGTTGTCCGGGACCCATGAACACCGAGCGGTTGGCAGCACTTCCTGGATGGTTCCGTGTGCTTGGGTCCCGGATAACCTCGCTGAAGCTCGGTTTCCGGATTGACAAGCTAGGGTGATCTCGTAGCGACACATGATCCACCTTGACAAATACCGGTAATACGTAAATACTACTGTATTATACGTAATACATCAAGGGGCATTGCCGTGAATCCAGATCTGCCTCCATCACCGTTTTCAGCCGCGGGAGATGCCGGTCCGCAGGACGGCGACGATCCGTGGCCGCTGGAAGACGCGCCGCTCGCCGCGCCACTGCCTGAAAGTCCCGCGTCCGCCGGCGCCGGCGCCAAGGCGAACGCTGAAGACAAACCCTACATCCTCCAGGCTCTCCCCACGCGCGTGGCCGAGGAGGTGCTGCTGGCGCTGCGGATGAGCAGTTATGTGCCCAAGCAGGTTTTCGAGCGGCGCTGCGCGATCACGGCGGCGGCAGCCGAGGAGGCGCAGCCGCTGGACGAGATCGAGGGCATGCTGCTGGCGCAGATGATGGCCGCTCACAGCCGGGGCATGGGCCTGATCCTCAAGTCCTTCGACCCCGCGAATTTCGATGAGCGCCTGCCCGGCCACCACATATTGGCGGCAACCCGCCTGCTCACGCTCGCCCGCCGCCAAGCCTACGCCCGCATGCGCTATCGCGACTGGCTGGAGGAACGGGCCCGCCGCGAGAAGGACAAGCGTAGGAAGCGGCGAAAGCCGCATCTGGGCAACCAATGAGCACCTTTCCAGCACAACGCCCCGTCGAATCGCCCCCCTTGAGGGGGCGGTCGCGCGCTTCGCGACAAACGCTTCGCGTTTGCGCGGTGCGCGCGGGTGGGGGGTGCGGTTCGGTGCGGGCATCAGACGCCGGCTTCGCTTCAGCCATTGCCGCCGGCTTTCGGCTTCGACACACCCCCCTCTTCTGTCACATCGGGCTGACGCCCGCCGTGACATCTTCCCCCTCAAGGGGGGAAGACCTTTCCACGGTTCACTTACGGAGTCATGAAACATGAACGACATCTCCACCGGGACCGCACGGCGCAATCGCAGCGGCAGGCGCACGCGGCCGAGCGCCGCGGAGATCACGCGGATGTTCAAAAGCCCCCGCTGCGGCGCCCGCGCCCGCACGCGCGATTGGCAGCCCTGCCGCAACCCCGCGGTGAAAGGCAAGCGCCGCTGCCGCATGCATGGCGGAAGGAACGAGGGCGGGAAGATCGGCAACGAGAACGCGCTGAAGCACGGGCGCTACCGGCAGACCGTTCTCCGCGAGCGGCGGGAGATCAGGGATTTCATAAGGTGGTGCGACGGCGTGCTGACGGCAATCGTGCATGGTGCGAAATGACGGAGGCGCTGGCTCACAATCAGGAATTCTTCGCACGCACTAGTAGCGCGATGACCGCCTCGAGCCCAGAGCGGACGTTTATCAGCCGGTCGGTGGCTTGCCGGTGAAAACCGCCAATTGATCGGCGAAAGCACGCTTGTAGGCGGGCCGCGCTTCGCCGCGGGCGACATAGGCGGAGAGGTTCGGATATTTCTCCAGTATACCCGATCCGTCCAACCTGCGCAGCACCGTCACCATCAGCAGGTCACCGGCGCTGAACGCATCGTCGAGCCAGTCGGCATCGCCAAGCCGGCTGGAAAGTTCGCCCAGCCGTGCGCGGACGCGATCCTCGAGGATAGGCAGGCGCTCCTCATACCAGGTCTTGTCGCGCTCCAGGAGCGTGGCCATTCCGCGATCAACGATCGGCGGCTCCACCGTGTTGAGCGCGGCAAACATCCATGCGATCGCGCGCGCCCGGGCATTCGCATCGTCTGGCAGCAGCCCCGCATGGCGCTCCGCGATATGGAATATGATCGCCCCCGACTCGAAGAGGGCGAGATCGCCTTCTTCATAGGTCGGAATCTGCCCGAACGGATGAAGCCTACGATGCGCGGGTTCCTTCATCTCGCTGAATGAAACAAGACGAACGTCGTAAGGCTGGCCCACTTCTTCGAGCGCCCAGCGAACGCGCATGTCACGCGCCAGTCCCCTGCCGCGATCGGGCGAGCGTGCAAAAGCGGTGATGGTGGGGGTCATTGGAACGCTCCCGGTGATTGCATGACGCCATCCTGCGTCACCGGGATCTCATCTTCGACATGGGACTCGGTGGCGGACAGCGATACGCAAACGGCCCCTCGCCCCCGAAGGGGGAGAGGGATGCGACATCCGCGTTCAGCGGATGTTGCGGGGTGAGGGGACACGGCGCGGACATCGGGGCCAGTGCATTCTCCTTCGATATCTCCTGCTATATCGGCACCCCCTCACCCTGCCCTCTCCCCCACTTCGTGGGGAGAGGTCATTGTTTTTGTCCATGCTTGACGCCGGCCGCTTGAGCGCGGCGGGACGGCAGGGATTTAATCCGGAGGCAGAAATGCCGCACAACCTGCTGAAGCGTTGGTCCCGATCAGGGCTGCCCTGCCACGCGGAATAGGCTATCATCGAGCGCCTTTGTTCGTTTCCCGGCCGTCAGGACTGCCTGCCCATGGAACGCAAGCTTGCCGCGATCCTTGCCGCCGATGTGGCCGGTTACAGCCGGCTGATGGAGGCTGACGAGGAGGGAACGCTGGCGGCGCTGCGGGACCACCGCGAGGTGGTGGACGGAATGATAACGGCCCATCGCGGCCGGGTGTTCAACACCGCCGGCGACAGCGTGATCGCCGAGTTCGCCAGCGCCGTGGAGGCGACGCTTTGCGCCGTCGAGATCCAGCAGGAGATCGGCAGGCGCAACGAGGCGGTGCCCAAGGCCAAGCGCCTGGAGTTCCGCATCGGCATCAATATCGGCGATGTCATGGCCGAGGGCGGCAATTTGTTCGGCGACGGCGTAAATGTCGCCGACCGGGTGCAGAAGCTGGCGGAGCCCGGCGGCATCTGCATCGCGCGCAATGTGCAGGACCATCTGCGGAACAAGGCCGACCTGAGGCTGGAGCCGATGGGCGAGCATCAGGTGAAGAACATCGCCACGCCGGTCGCGGTCTATCGCGTGCTGCTGCCGGGCACGGCGCGGCGGCCGCTGCACCGGCGCTGGGCGGCGGCTCTCGGGCGGCACCGGCGGCTCGCCGCGGCGGCCGTGCTGCTGCTGCTGATCGCGGCCGGCGCGCTCGCGGCCTGGCCGCTGCTCGATGCGAAGCCGCCGCGGACCGGATTTCCCTCGGTGGCCGTGCTGCCGTTCCAGGATTTCAGCGACGGCGCGGCGCCTGCGCATTACAGCGAAGGCTTCTCCGAAGACCTCATCACCCTGCTCTCCCGCTTCCCCAGCCTCACCGTGGTCTCGCGCAATGCGAGCTTTGCCTACAAAGGCCCGGAGATCGCCATCTCCTCTCCGGATTCGAGCTTCACGCTCAACGGCAGGGATATCGATCCGATGGAAGTGGGCCGCGAGCTTGGCGTCGACTACGTCATCGAAGGCAGCGTGCAGAAGAAGGGCAACGGCCTGCGCATCACCGCGCAGCTGATCGACACCCAGACCAACCTGCATGTCTGGGCCGACGGCTTCGACGGCGGCGATCCGTCGGCGCTGCAGGAAGAGGCGGGCCGGAAGATCGCGGTTGCGCTAGCGGACGAGGGCGGGCAGATCCGCCAGCATGAGTACGAGCGGACCAAGGGCAAGGCGCGGGCCGAGTTCAACGCCTATGACTGGTATCTCAGCGGGCATGAGGTTTTTGAGGACTACCCGAGTCTTGCAGAGCTGGATCGCGCCGGCGCGATCTGGCGCGAGGGGCTGGAGAAGTTCCCGGACTTGGCGCTGCTGCGCCTGTCGCTGGCCTGGGCGCATTTCTGGCGGCCGCGGGATTTCGAGACGCCGAAGCCCGCTGTCGACTACCGCCGCGCAGCCGAACTGGCGCGAGAGGCGATGGCGCTGCCGAACCTGACGCCGTTCGAGCGCTGGTCCGGCACTTCGCTGATGGCCTATGTCTACTGGAGCGAGCGGGATTTCGTCCGCGCCGTGCGGGCGGCGGAAGAGGCTGTGACGCTGAACCCCTACGCGGCGGACGCGCTGTCCTTCCTGGCACGGCTGCAGATCGCGACCGGCAATGTGCACCGCGGCATCGAATGGGTGCAGGCGTCGATGCGGCTCGATCCCTCCCTCGGCCGCAATACGCGACTGTTAGCGTGGGCGTATTACCTGAATGGCAGACTACGAGAAATCCATCGAGGCGGCGAAAACCCACGAGCAGCTGAGCCGGGAATTTGCCGGCGACGCCGCCACCTACAGGGCCGCGAGCCATGTGCGCCTGGGCCAGATCGACGAGGCGCGCGACACCGTGCGACGGTTGCTCGAGCGCGAGCCCGGGTGGACTCAAGATCGGCATGCGCAGCTATGACCTGAGCGTTCCCCTATAAGGACCGGGCCTTACTGGAGCGCGAGCTGGCGGATATGGCGCAAGCCGGCCTGCCGGAGCTGCCTTTCGGTTACGATGCGCGGGCGGCCGACCGCCTGACCGGTGAGGAGATCAAGACGCTGCTGACCGGCCATACCATCCGGGGCCGCGACCTCAAGAGCGGCGAAGTCTTCACCGATGTTTTCGACGCTGACGGCACGATCACAGAGGAAGCGAGCTGGGGATCCGACTTCGGCAAGGTGATCAGCCTCGACAACGATCTCATCTGCATGTCCACGCATAACTGGGGCGGCAGCTGCAGCGCAATCCTACGGCGGACCGAAGCGGTGCAAACCCGGTATAAAGAATTCCTATGGGTTTATCCTACCGCCGCTCTCGAGTTCTCGGTGATCAAGTAGCGGCCCGCCCCGAATTGGACATTTGAACCTGCGCATCCCGGCAGCGACAGTGTGAATTGGGTCCCATAACAGGGGGATGCGCCATGGGGGCATGGAAGCGGCTTTTCGCCGGCGGATTCGGTTTGGCTTGCGGCGCGCTGGCAGCGGAAGCGCAGGCGGGCGACGTCTATCTCGGCTTCCGCGGCGGCGCCAGCCTGCTTGCAGGACTCCGACATGACCATCGAGATTCCCGGCGTCGGGCAAATCCCCGCCGAGCTCGAATTCGACCCCGGCTGGCTCGCGGGCGTGGCGGCGGGCTTTGAGTTCGACAACGGCATTGCGGTCGAGGGCGAGTTCACGTTCCGGCAGAACGGCGTCGACCAGGAGCGGCTGCTCGGCGGAATCATTCCCATCGACGGCTTCATTCGCAGCTATGCGCTGATGGCGAACGGCTATTACCGGCTGGATACCGGGACGATGTTCACGCCCTATATCGGCGCCGGCGCCGGCGGCGCGCTGCTGACCATCGATGCGGATTCGGTCGGCGGCAATTTCAGCGACAGCGACTTCGCCTTCGCCTACCAGGCCATGGGCGGCGTCGCCGCCGACATCACGCCGCAGGTTTCCGCCGGCCTCGAGTACCGCTATTTCGCCACCGCGCAGCAGGAATTCACCGACAGTGCCGGCGGCGGCACCGTGACGGTCGATCCCGACTACAGCACGCACAATATCCTGGTGACGCTGACCTATCGCTTTCAGTAGACGGGCCGCTTTCAGCAGCCGCGCAGCGACTCAGAAAAACTCCGCCTTGATCTTGCTCGTCACCTCGTCGATGCGGGCGGCGCCGAGGGGTTGGCTGCCCGCGACCTTGTCGCAATAGACGCCGAAGACCCGATTGCTGTAGCCGGTCGAGCGGGACACATGGCCGGCGTAGCGCGCAAAGGCGAAGCAGGGGACCTTGTGGGCGCCGAAACTGGCGGTGAACGTAGCGATCGCGAAATCGTTGCTCTCCTCCGCCTCCTCCCAGCTGCCGGGAATGTCGTAGTCTACGGCGCTCTCGATCAGTGAACTCGGCGCCTGGCGCTCAAAATAGGTGTTCGAGCCACCGTGATCGTGGAACAGCACCAAATCCATGCGCGGGCCCACGGCGTCGACCCTCGACCGCTCGACGTGCGGACTCTCGCCGCCGATAGCCTTTCTCCCGGCCGCTGCAGGTGACCTCGTCGAAGCCGCTGCCGAGGTCGACGGTGACGTCGAGCTTGGCGCAGTCAGTCGTCTCCGCCTGCGACCGGTATCGGAAGCAGGTGCCGCGCGCCGCCGCCGGGCGGCGGACCGAATGACGCAGCGCCGCCGGCCGCCGGCAGCAGCGCCAGCAAGGCCCCGGAGGCGAGAATGAGAATCCGTTTGCGCGACATGGTCCTTGCTCCTTCCACCATTCGCCATCGCTGGCGGGCCGCCGGCCCGGCAACGACAACAGGGCCGCCGCCCCGCCTTCAAAACAGCTTGGTCTTGATCTTGCCGAGCATTTCCTTGGTGCGCTCGGCGGTGACCGGTTGTTCGCTGGTGATCTGCTCGCAATAGACGCCGGCGACGCGCTGCCGGTAGCCAGACGTGCGGGAGACATGGCTGCCGAACCGCGAGAAGGCGAAGCAGGGCACCTTCACGTCGTCGAACTTGGCGAAGAAGCGGCTGACCGCATAGCCGTTGGCGCCGGTGCCCGTCGTCCAGCTGCCGTCGATCGCTTCGTCCATCCAGTCCTCGAACAGACTCTGCGGGCCTGCGCGTTCGAAATAGGTCTGCACGCCCGCCTCGTCGTGGAAGACGACGATCCAGGAGATCGCGTCGGTGGCGAAGATCTTGCTGGCGATCGACCAGCCGGTCTCGCCGCCATAGCCGGACTGGCCCTTGCTGCAGTCGATCTTGCGGAAATCGCCCGCCGGTTCGAGATGGACCTTGAGGTTGTCGCAACTTGTCGACTTCAGTTCCGCAAGCTGCAGCAGCGGCGCGGCATCGCCGCCGAAGCGGACCGGCCCGAGGGCCGCTGCACTGCCGGCAACGCCCAGCAGCAGCGCCCCGATCAGGGCGCGGGTGAATTTGTGCGGCATAAAGGCCTCCCCGCGGCCGGTCGCGCGGTGCTGCCGCGGCGCCGGCTGTTCGCATTGCTTATGGCCCAGCCCACAAAACGATGGGGAGTCTAGACGATCGCTGCGGCGCTCGCTGGCCTATCGGCGACAAGCGGCGGCGCGGCTAGCTCTCAGTGCGATGCTCCAGTTCCCCATGCTCTCCTGGCCCACATTCCCGGGCCATGGTGGCGAGGATCCAATCGCGGAAGGCACGGATTTTGGGGGAACGGCGGCGCGCCTCCGGATAAACCAGGCAATAGTGACCCTTGTCGCGGCCGATCAGGGGAAAGGGCTGCACCAGGCGGCCCTCGGCAAGTTCGGTGCGGAAGAAGGCCGGCGTCAGCATGGCGGCGCCCTGGCCGGCCACGGCAGCGCTGCCGGCCAGATGCTGGGTGCCGAGGTTCAGGTTCGGGCGCGCGCCCATGTCCGGCACCGGCTCGCCGGCCAGCGCGAACCATATCCGCCACCAGGGATCGGAAGCCTCGATCAGCGTGAGCTTGAGGAGGTCCGCCGGCCGCTCCACCGGACCGAATCGCTCGATCAGGCGGGGGCTCAGCATGGGCGTGAATTCGAGGGCGATCAGCGGGTGGGCGACCAGGCCGGGCCAGCTATCGGTGGCGTTGTGGCGGAAGCCGACATCGAACTCCTCGCGGGCGAAATCGACCACGCGGCCGGTGACGTCGAGCCGCACCGCGATCTTCGGATGCGCGGCCTGGAAAGCGCCGAGACGCGGCACCAGCCAGTTCACGGCAAAGGTCTGCACCGCCGTGATCGACAGCAGGCCCTCGGCCGTCTGGTTCAGTTCTTCGAATGCGTAGCGCAGACCGTCGAAGGCAGCGGTGACCGGCGGCGCCAGGCGGCGGCCGGCATCGGTAAGGGCGACGCCGCGGGGCTTGCGCAGGAACAACGCGCCCAGGCGCTCCTCCAGCAGCTTGATCTGATAGCTCATGGCCGCCTGGGTGATGCCCAGCTCGGAGGCGGCCCGGGTGAAGCTCTGATGCCGGGCGGCGGCCTCGAAGCATCTGATGGCGGCTAGCGGCGGCAGGTTCATGGCAGGGTCCCATTGGGTTGGTCCCGCGATGAAAGCTCATCGCGGGACATCCGGCGGACTTCCGCCGGCGCGCAGTCGCGCTTGCCTGCTCCCTCCGATCGCAGGGATCAGGTCATGGCATAAGGTAGCCTTATGGTACCCCATTGAGGTTCAGTTGGAAAGCGTTGTGTTTCCACCCTCATATACCGGTCATGACATCAATGCAGTCTAAATGGAGGATCGCCCCATGACCTGCACAACTTGCAACGATCTGGACCTCGCCGTCGCGCCGAAGAACCCCGGCATCGCCGCCCGACTGCTTGCGGCTCTCGGCCGGTTGCGGCCGGCGGAACGGCTGGACCTGGACAGCCTGAGCTGCCACCGGCTCCGCGACCTCGGCCTCGCCGACGGGCGGGAAGCCGGGCCGCGGGATCACATGCGGGATTGAAGGCGGCCCGGCTGCGGGCCGCTGTGCGCTGCTGGCGCGCTCAGGGCAGTTTGTACGCCAGCGCCGGCCAGAACAGGATGCCGCTGCCGGTCTCCACAACACCGGCGCCGCCGACCGCGGTCAGCGTGCGGTGGTTGGCGCGCAGCACGGCGCGGCCGCCGCCGGTGACGCCGGCGAAACGGCCGGTGCCGCCGGTGAGCACGAAGTCGCCGCTGCAGCCGATCAGGTGGTAGCCGGTGCAGGTGAAGTCGGCGAAGATTTGGGCGTCATCGGGCGCCGTCATGATGCAGCGGCCAGTGCCGGTCTGAGCGCCGCTCTCAAGAATGATGCTCACTGTCGCCGGACAGACCATCTCGCCGCTGGCGATCGGCCCCTTGTCGGTCTCGACATAGACGGTGCCGGAGATCGAGCCGATGAAAGTCGCCTCGGTGACCGACGTCTGCAATGTCTCGCCGCTGCCTTGCCAGGCGACGAAGGCTTTGACCGTCGCTTCTTCCGCCGCCGAGGCCGGAAGTGCGGCGCTGACGATGGCAATGAAGAGCAGCCGCAGCATTGACTTGATCATTTGATCCTCCACCGCGGCTCAATCGAAATCGATATAGACGGCATCGCCGCCGAGGGAGAGCGCCAGGCCCGTGCGGTCGGCCTCCAGCTCGATTACCACGCCGTGGCTGTTCTTGAGCCACAGCTGGCCGGTGCTGGCCTCGCCGACCGCCATGCCGTAGCGGCCCTGCACATAGGAACCAGGGAAATGGGCCGCATCCTTGAGATTGTAGACATTTCCGACCGCGACCATCTTCGAGATGCCGAAACCGCCGATGCCCAGTCCGCCGACCGTGAAATTGTAGGACTTGCCGGCGAATTTCAGCGTGCCGCCACCGAGATTGCCGCTGCCGATGAAGGCGACCTGCACCTGCTCGATTCGCACGGTGCCGGATTTCTTGAGATCTTCGCCGATGGCGGAGCCACCGACAGACAGGAGCAAGATCATGCAGCCGATAAAGGCGGCGCACATAGACCAATAGCTCCGGAAAAGTTTCCGCATCTGCCCCCCTGGCTTTCCGCCCGCTGTTCTGACCGATGCGAGCCGAAGCATTCTTCTTATGATTGGCCCCCAGCCCCTGCCTCAACTGGACCTTGGTCCAATTGGCACAGGAATTTAGTGCCCGCTTCTCAACCTGTTGCACGCGTGCAGCCGCTAAGCCGCCACATCAATCTTACGGATTTAACTACCATCCTTAACAGCCTGTTAATGTAGACTGCCGAGGATACGGAATACCAACAGATCGCGGAGGTCTCAATGCCAATGAAGACTCGAAAGAGAATCGGTCTCGGCGTCGCCACCGGAGTCATCGCGCTGGCGCTCGGCGCGCTGCCGGTTTCATTCGACTCCGGCTCGATGACTATCGATGGCAAGGCGGCGCTGGCCGCTGCCGGCGGCAACGGCAAGGCCAATGGCAAAGGTCACGGCAAAGGCCAGTCCGATCAGGTCCAGGAAGCGAAGAAATCGCACGGCAAAGGCAAGCTGTCGAAGGACGAGGCGATGCATCCCAGCAATCTGGGACGCCTCAACGGCTTCCTGAACGCCTCGCCGCAGGCGCTGGCGAATGCATCGCCGAACTCGGCGGTCGGCACGTTGTCCAAGACCTACCGGGACGCGCTGCTCAACGTCGATGGCACGGTTACGACCGATGAACTCGCCGGTATTCTGGCAGAGGCGGCGAACAAGCCGCTGACGGGCGAACAGGTTCTCGCCGTCCATGAGAAGCTGATCGCGACCAATCCCGAGCTGGCCGAGGACGAGGCCCTAAGCGCGCAACTGACTGATGAAGACTTTGCCGACGAACTGGCCGACGAAGCCAATGAGATCCAGGCGACAGAAACCAACCAGGGTCTCGGCGGCGACGAGGGCGAGGAAGGCGATGACGTTGCCGAGGGCGATGATGCCGACGACGCCGACGAAAGTGACGGTGCGCTGGCAGATGCCGCCGACACGGTGGGCGACGCCGTGACCGACACGGCGAGCACCATCGGCGATTTCATCGACGAGACCTTTTAGGCGGCCGTAACGACAGGCGGCAAGTTCCAGCGCCGCGCCAGCCCTCGCCGCACCGGCAGGGTTGGCGCGGCGTTGTTGTTTTAGGCCGGCCGCACTGGCCGGCTGCTGTTGTTACAACTTCGGCCGCCGTTCCGGCGCATCCATCCAGGGCTGCGCTCGCTCGATGGCGGCGGCGACTTCGAACACCCGCCGATCGTCATAGGGCCGGGCGACGATCTGCACTGCCGTCGGCAATCCCTGCGGCCCCATGCCCGCCGGCACCACCATGACCGGGCAGCGGCTCAGCATGTTGAAGGGATAGGTGATGGTCCAATCGTAATCGGAATCGATCTCGCGGCCATCGACCAGCATCTTCTCCCAAGGCGGCTGATCGGCGCGCACCTCATGCGTCGCCAGCGGCACACAGACGAAGGCGTAGTACTTCTCCAGCAGCGGGCCGAACTTCTCGTAGATGCGGCCGGCGACCTCGAGGCTCCAGGCGAACTTCTTCACATCGGCCGCACCGCCGGCGCGCTTTGCGTAGTACTTGACGTAGTCGGTGACGAGATCCGGATGTTCGCGGTCGGCCTCGGCCATGTAGTGGCCGAACAGGTGATCGAGATAGGCGCCGGCGGCATCCTGGATCTCGCGGGTCCAGCCGAGATCGACTTCCTCGACGATGGCGCCCTGGTCGCGCAGCAGGCCGAGGGTGCGGACCGCATTGGCGCGCACGTCAGGCGCTATGGCGTGAAAGCCGAGATCGATGCTGTAGGCGATGCGCTTGCCCTTGAGCCGCTCTTCCGGATAGGCCAGCGGCAGCTTGATCTTCGGCCGCAGGGAAACGATGTCCCGGGGATGCGCGCCGTTGACGACATTCTGGAACAGAGCGCAGTCGGCGACCGTGCGGGCAAGGGGACCGGTGTGGCTGTACCAGTCGAGATTGCCCGGGGGATCGGCGGGATTTCGGCCATAGGGCGGCTTGTAGCCGGCGACGCCGCACATCGCCGCGGGGATGCGAATTGAGCCGCCGATATCCGAGCCCGTCGCCAATGTCGACGTGCCGGCGGCAAGGCAAGCTCCCGCGCCCCCTGATGATCCGCCGCAGGTATATTTCGGGTTCCAGGGCGTGCCGGTGACGCCATAAAGCCGCGAGTAAGTGACACCGGCGACGGAGAATTCCGGCGAGTTGCTGCGCGCATGCTGGATGGCGCCGGCGCGGAACAGCCGTTCGACAATGGGCTCGGTATGGCCGGCGATATTGTCCTTGTGGATCAGGCTGGCGGAATCATGGGGCTGACCCTTCACCGCCATCTCGTTCTTCACCGCCAGCGACAGGCCTTCGAGCGCCCGGGGGCGGCCATCGGTCTTCTGGTATTTTTCCTCGGCGCGCTTGGCCTGTGTCAGCGCCTGCTCGAAATAGCGGTGCGAGAAGGCATTGATGACAGGCTCCACCTGCCCGGCGCGGGCGATCTGTGCTTTCAGGATGTCGACAGGGGAGATGCGCCGGGCGCGGAATTCCGCCAGCGCCTTGACCGCGGGCATGTAGCAGAGATCGAGATCGGACATGATGGCGGTATCCTCGGGGGCGGTTTCTTTGCGGCTTGCGTTGATGTGGTTGTCGAAGTCTAACATTGCCCGTGCTGGTTACGCACGAAGTTGCGGGATGTAAAACCATTGTCATCCCGGAAAGCGCGCGTCAGCGCGATTATCCGGGACCTATGAACACGGGACTATCCAGGTTGCCTAACCATGGCCTGGTGTTCATGGGTCCCGCATAAACTCGCTGCGCGAGTTTTGCGGGATGACAAACTTGGTGAGCTTGATGACGGATTGAGTGCAGCTCGGAGAACATCCAATGGGCCTACAGGAACGCATCGCGGAAACGCTGGAGCAGATCAGGCGGGATTCGCTCTACAAGGAAGAACGCATCATCACCTCGCCGCAGAGCGCGCATATCCGGCTCGCGGCGGGGACGGAAGTGCTGAATTTCTGCGCGAACAACTATCTCGGGCTTGCCAACCATCCCGCCATCATTGCCGCCGCGCACAAGGCGCTTGACGATCACGGCTTCGGCCTGGCGTCGGTGCGCTTCATCTGCGGCACCCAGGATCTGCACAAGGAACTGGAACTGATGATCGCGCGTTTCCTCGGCACCGACGATGCGATCCTCTATTCCTCCTGCTTCGATGCCAATGGCGGCTTGTTCGAAACCCTGCTCGGCGAGGAGGATGCGGTCATCAGCGATGCGCTGAACCACGCCTCGATCATTGACGGCATCCGCCTCTGCAAGGCGCAGCGGCTGCGCTACAAGCATGCCGACATGGCCGACCTGGAGGCGCAGCTCGCCGCGGCCAAGGAAGCGCGCACGCGGCTCATCGCCACCGACGGCGTGTTCAGCATGGACGGCGACATCGCGCCGCTTCGCGAGATCGTCGATCTCGCGAAGAAGCATGACGCGCTGGTCATGGTGGATGATTCCCACGCGACCGGCTTTGTCGGGCCGAACGGCCGCGGTGCTGCCGAGCATTGCGGCGTGCAGGACCGGATCGACATCTTCACCTCCACCCTCGGCAAGGCGCTGGGCGGCGGCACCGGCGGCTTCACGGCGGCCCGGCAGCCGGTCATCGACCTGCTGCGGCAGCGCTCGCGGCCTTACCTGTTCTCCAACTCCATCGCGCCTTCCGTGGCGGCAGCGGGCATCACCGCCATCGACCTGTTGTCGAAAAGCGGCGACCTCCGGCAGAAGCTGAATGCCAATACCCGGCGTTTTCGCGAACGCATGACGGCGGCGGGATTCGACATCCGGCCCGGCATCCATCCGATCGCGCCGATCATGCTGTATGACGCTGCCCTTGCCCACCGCCTCGCGGCCGCCATGCTGGAGCGCGGCATCTACGTGATCGGCTTTTCCTATCCGGTGGTGCCGAAGGGCGAGGCGCGGATCCGCGTGCAGCTCTCCGCCGCCCACAGCGAAGCCGACATCGACCGCGCCATCGCCGCCTTCACCGATGCGGGTAAGGCGCTGGCCGTGATCTGAGGAGATTCCACGGCCAGGCTTGCGCGCGGTGGCGGCCGAGCGCCGCGACGACCAGCGCGCAGAAGGCAGCGAGCTGCAGCAGCGCGCCGGCGGCATGGGAATATTCCCATTGGCGGCGGAACTGCTCCCACTCCGGGGGGATGATCGTCCAATTGCCGGTCGCCGCGTTGGCCGGATAGGTGTAGATCCAAAACAACGCCTGCGCCGCCACGAGGCAGAGCAGCGCCAGCGCCGCCGGCACGACGATCCGCGGCCGGTGCCAGGACAGGCTGATCAGCGCCATCATCGACAGAAGCTCGAAGCCGAGGACGTAGCCGAGCTGGCTCCAGCCGCGATAGATCTGCTGCACGATGAAGTACTGCTCCACCGGCAAACCGACCTTGTTCGGCAGTTCGAGCAGATGCGCCAGCGCCGGGCCGAGGGCCAGCGCCGTCGACAGCAGAGCGATGAACATCACGGTATCGCAAGTCCAGGGATGATCCCGATCGCCAACGGTCATGGCTTGCTCCCGGTTGCCGCGGAATCAATGTCCCGATGATGGGGATGGTTCCGGGGTGGTTGGACCGCGCGATCCCTGTGCTGCGGAACTTCATTGATACGCGGCATTGGAAACCCCTCTCCTCTTGGGGAGAGGGGGTAGGGGGTGAGGGCCTCTTTCGATGAATGATGTGGCGCAGCGGCTGCGTAGGCGGGCCTGGCCTCCATGAGACACAGGCAATCTCAACTCACTCGCACCGCAAACCGCAACAATTCTTGTTGCGCTGACGCGCGGAGACCCCTCACCCCTGCCCCTCTCCCCCAAGGGGAGAGGGATTTCCGCTGTTACGCCTGCCCGGTCGGTTTGCGGCGGAAGAACTTGAAGAAGATGCCGCCGGCGGCGGCGAGGCCCAGGACGATGAACTTGATGAACGGCGCCAGCAGCTTGAAGAAGCCCGCCTTGGCTAGCACGCCGCCGGCGATCAGGCCGGCGATGCCGTACTCGGCCACGTGGTCCGACGTGGAATCGAAATCCTCGTAGCGGTTGCCGATATTGAAGCTCACCGTGCCGAGGATCTCATTCACCCGCGAATTGATCATCGGGAGCTGGTCCATGCCGGCGACGGCGGTCAGGTCCAGAAAGCCGGTGCGGCCGAGCGCGCGGATGTTGTAGTTGAGGGTATCCGGCGGCGGCGCATCGCCGAATTTGAGCTGCTTGGCCCAATAGATCTTCTTCGCCTGACTGTCGTAATGGGGCGCTTCGGCCCAGCCGACCAGCTCGAGCTTCTCGTAACCCTGCTTGACGCGCTCCTCGCTGTTCTCGCGAGTTGACTGCTGCATGTCCGACAGCAGTTCGGCGTAGTCGATTCCCGCGGCATCAGCGTCGTCGATATGGCCGGAGTCCTCGTAGCTGACGATGATCAGCCAGCTTTCGGCGCTCAGGATGCTCACGCCGGCGGGCACGATGGATCCCAGGACCTCGCCCACCGACTCCGGCGGATTGCCCCAGAGTTCCACCAGCACCTTCTTGGTATCGGCCGGGTTCAAATAGCGGAACGCCGGTGTCAGCCGCAGCGTCGCCAGATTATTGCCCAGGGGGATCGTGCCCTCCTGCTGGTACAGCGAATCGGCGATCGCCTGCGGATCCTGCTGAGCCGATACCGGCGCCGAGATCGACATCAGCGCCAAAACCGCAAACACCAGATTGCGAATCATCCCCTCAACCCCTTCGTTAAGAATCCACACGTCATGCTTGTAGGACCGGCGGGCAAAACGCGGGCCGGCCCCTTGATTCTGATATGCAACAATTAAGATTTCGCGCGCGGGCGCGCGGTGATGCTAATCACACATCAAACACAAAGGCCGGCCCCTGTTTCGGAGACCGGCCCGTCACCCGTCAACTAGGCGTTGCCGGGCTCGCGATTCAAAACCGCAATTTCGTCTTTGATTCTCAGCTTTTGTCGTTTGAGTTCGGCGAGGGCGCCATCGTCTGGGTGCGGCCGGTGTTCTTCTTCTTGGATCATTCTATCGATTTCGGCATGCTTGGACCGCAGGGCGTCCACGTGCTCTATCACCGACATTCGGGAACCTCCATCTGTTCCATGTTGGCTGAAGACTCTAAGATGCTAATCCTCATCGGCGATCATTGTAAACATCAACCTTTCACGCCTTATTAATAGGTCGTTATAGAGTTCCCGGGGGCCCATGTCATTGAAATCACGGCTGATCGTCGGCATCAGCGGCGCGTCCGGCGCGATCTATGGCGTGCGCCTGCTGCAGGCGCTGCAGGACCTGCCGGTGGAGACCCATCTGGTCATGTCCAAGGCGGCGGAGATGACGCTGGCCTATGAGACTGAATTCAAGGCCAAGGACGTGCGGGCGCTGGCCGACAATTGGTATCCGGTGGCCGATGTCGGGGCGGCGATCTCCAGCGGCTCGTTCCAGACCCTGGGCATGATCATTGCGCCCTGCTCCGTGCGGTCGATGGCCGAGATCGCCACGGGCGTGACCACCAACCTGCTGACAAGGGCGGCCGACGTGGTGCTGAAGGAGCGGCGGCGGCTGGTGCTGATGGTCAGGGAATCGCCGCTGCATACCGGCCATCTGCGCAACCTGACGGCGCTGTCGGAGATGGGCGCGATCGTGGCGCCGCCGCTGCCGGCGTTCTACACCAAGCCGCAGACGGTGGCCGACATCGTCGACCACTCGGTGGGCCGGGTGCTGGACCTCATGGGCATCGATTCCGGCCTGGTGAAGCGCTGGGGCGAGGCGGTGCCCAAAGCCAAAGCGAAGAAGCGGATGGAGAAGCCGGTGCGGACAAAGCCGAGGAAGCGTTCCTGATCAAATCGAAAAATCCCCTCTCCCCTTGGGGGAGAGGGGCAGGGGTGAGGGGTTTCGCGCGTGAGCGCGCAACGACACATTGTCCAACTCAGACTCCGGGAACTTTGCACATGATTCTCGCGCAGCTGCAGCGAAACGAGGCGGGACCGCAAACTTGACGGCGCCTTTTGGCGCTAGACCCCTCACCCCCTGCCCCCTCTCCCCCAAGGGGAGAGGGGAATTTATTCAGAGGCCAGATATTGAACCCTTAACGGAACGTTCCCTTCTCCTCCGGATGGCAGGCCTGGAGGATTGTGGTCAAGGCGGAGGTTTCCTTGTCGCCGATTTCCTTCTGCGCGTGGGCGACGTAGGCCTTGAGGTTGGCGGCGGTGAGGGCGGCGCTGGCGGGGGCGGCGGCGGATTGCGGTAGTGCAACTTCCATCGCCTCTTGCGCGATGTGCTCGCCTTCGATCTCCAGATCGCTGAAGCCTTTGCGATAATTCTCCACTCGGCCCGGTGGCAATGGCGGGAAGCCGCCCTTGAGGCCGGCGGCGCAAGGCCCGGAGCGGGCGGATCACTTCGACCTGCCAGGGTTCGGCGACGGCTTCCACGGCGTCCAAATCCGCTGACGACAACGCGCGCCCGCGGGACGCCGCCCAGCAGCAGAACACCAGCATGTTGACGTCGAGGCCCAGCGCGTCCTGCAGCCCCAGCAATGCCGGCGCGACGCCAGGACGGCCATAGAGGCCGAGGGAGAAGTTCCAGAAGTTCTGCGGTGCTTCACTCACGGCGAATCACCCAGGCAGATGCCGAGCGCCCGCGCCGTGCGCACCAGGGCGCCGTTGAGGTCCACGGCCTGATAGCGGGCGACGGCCTCCATGATCGGCACGTCGACCACCTCGCGATTCTGCCAGGCCACCATGCGGTCAAAACGGTTGGCGGCGATCAAATCGACGGCGGCGATGCCGAACGCCGAGGCCATGACCCGGTCGCCGGGCTCCGGCGTGCCGCCGCGCTGCACATGGCCCAGCACGGTGACCCGGGTCTCCGCGCCGGTGAGGTCGGCGATTTGCTCGCTGATGAAATGGCCGATGCCACCATAGGTGGCCTGGCCGCCGGTATGGGCGGTCATCAGCGCCTCGCCGTCCTCTGTCGGCACGGCCTCGGCCACGACAATGAGCGCGAAATTACGGCCCTCGGATTTCAGTGCCTCAACCTTCGCGGCGATGTTGGCGATGCGGTAGGGGATCTCCGGGATCAGGATGACATCGGCGCCGCCGGCGATCCCGGCGGTGAGCGCGATATGGCCGGCGTCGCGGCCCATCACCTCCAGCACCATGACGCGGCTGTGGCTGGCGGCGGTGGGCGTGAGATGGTCGAGGGCCGAGGTCGCGGTCTGCACCGCGGTCTCGAAACCGACGGAGACCTCGGTCAGGCCGAGATCGTTATCGATGGTCTTGGGGATCGCCACCAGGGGGATGCCGCCCTTGACCGCGAGGTTGCGCAGGATGCGCAGGCTGCCGTCGCCGCCGACGCCGATCAGCGCCTCGAGCTTGAGCTGGCGATAACCCTCAATGACTTCATCAGTGCGGTCGATCAGATGGCCGTCGGCAGTGGGGAAGGCGAAGGGGTCGCCCTTGTTGGTGGTGCCCAGGATGGTGCCGCCCTGGCGCAGCATGTTGGCGCCCAGCACCTCCGGACCCAGCTCCACGGCGTCGACCGGCCGGGCCAAAAGGCCGGCGGTGCCGTTGCGGATGCCGACCACCGTCCAGCCCAGGGTGCGGGCCCGGCTGGCCACGGCGCGAATCACGGCGTTAAGGCCGGCGCAGTCGCCGCCGCTGGTGAGGATGCCGATCCGCTTGCCCGCCGCCATGCCGTTTGCCCCCGTTAACGCCTTGAGCGGGCACCATAAGCGCTGTCCGGCGGGAACGAAAGCGCCGCCGCGGACGGTGACGGCGGGGCCGGTTCTGCGCTATCATGGGCCATGAATTCCCCCACCGGCCTCGGCGGCGTGACGAGCCAGGCGGACGCGCGCCGCCGCCTGGAAGAACTGCGCCAGGAGCATCGCGACCTGGACGAGGTGATCGCCCGCCTGCAGGAAACCTCACCGTTCAATCAGCTGCAGATGCAGCGGCTGAAGAAGAGGAAGCTCGGCCTGAAAGACCAGATGGCCAAGCTCGAGAGCATGCTGCTGCCGGATATTATTGCGTGAGCTAAAAAGCGCAGGGACATCCCCTTGTCATCCCGGAGATCGCGCGCGAGACAAACGCTTCGCGTTTGCTCGGGAAGCGCAGTTTCCGGGATGACAATATTTATTGAATAGCGCGCGCCAGTTTTCCGCCCAGCCTACTCGCTTCACGACGTACCACTCGCCTTCGGCGCCTTCGCCGGTGGCGTCGCCGGGGGCCTTGTCCTTCACGTAGGTGTAGAGCGGCATGTTCTTGTAGGCCCATTGCTTCCTGCCGTCTTCCAGGGTGACGAGGCCGATGTCGCCGGAGGGCTGCGCGCCGGCCGCGGCCAGCGCCGGCGGCCAGTACTCCGCGCACATGCCGCCGCAATGAACTCGCCGGGCTTGTCCTCGGTGCCAGTGTAGAGCGTCATGCCGCGGCTGTCGACGAGGACACTGCCGACAGATGTGTCGCCTGTGGCGAGCGACGCGCTCGCCGGCGGTGGCGGTCCATGGCAACAATCGGCAAGCAGTAGGCCAGCGAGGAGGATGGCGGCCACGCGGGAGGTATAGTTCGGCGATCTGTCAGGCCCCATTGTCAGGGGTTAGTTTCCTGCCGGATCAGATGAACATCGCGCCGCCAGCGGATATTCCAGCGCGCGGAGACGGCCGTTCGATTTCCTTTGGGATCGCAATATCGGTGAATTCGGTCGCGTTACTCCGCCGCAGGGCGCTGCGCCGTCGCGGATTGCCGCCGAATGTCTTCTCCATCTCACGCCGCACGCGCACAGCTTCGCTGTTTTCATCGACAACAACGTCAGCCCAGCACACCGCCGCCCCTGCCTTCACCGCATTGTCGCAGCTTCACATGATGCGCCAGGCCGATCGGCAGCGCGCCGACGCGCAGGCTGTCGGCGGCGGGCATCAGTTTGCCCCACACCGTGAAGCCGCCTTCGCCATCAAGCGTCTCGCCGGCGGCGAGGTCGCGCTTGGCGGTGGCGACGGCGTCGCCGCGGAAGCTGGTGGGAGAACCCGTGGCTTCGCCGCGCAAACAGGCACTGGCGACGGAGATGCCGAGCTCCAGCCCGATCAGGTGATAGGGCTTGTAGAGCGCGGTGTATTTTCCGCTGTCGTCGGTGACCAGACCGTATTCGGAAAAGCAGCGGCGCACATAGTCCGATGGCGCCTCGAACACCACATAGACGCCCCAGCGGAGATCGCGGAACACCGGCTTGCCGTCGCGGGCGAGCGAGGAAACGACTTCGACCTGGCCCTTGTGATGGAGCTGTCCGCCTTCAGCCGAGGGCGCAGCACGCGCGGCAGCTCGTCGACGCCGCAGGGCGGGAAGGCGAGCCCATCGGGCGCCGGCGTCAGGCCGGTGGCGTTGGCGACGGCCGCCATCTCGATCCCCGACTTTGTGCCGTCCAAGAAGGAGTTAAACATCTGGGCATTCATGCCGCCGATGCGCGCCTGCTCCTCGGTCAGGCCGTAATGGCCCCACACCGTATCAGGCGTCGATTGGTGATAGGCCGGCAGATATTTCGTGCCCTTGCCCGCCGCGACAACGTCAAAGCCGCAGGCGCGGGCCCAATCCACCTGCTCGGCGATCAAGGCGGGCTGGTCGCCATAGGCGAGGCTGTAGACGACGCCGGCGGCGCGGGCCTTCTGCGCCAAGAGCGGGCCGGCGAGCACGTCGGCCTCCACATTGACCATGACGATATGCTTGCCGTTGGCGATGGCGGCCAGCGCATGGGCGATGCCCGAGGGCGGATGGCCGGTCGCGTCGATGATCACGTCGAGCGCCGGATGGGCGATCAGCGCCCGGGCATCCTCGCCGACCCAGGTGGTGCCGCGATCGACGGCTTCGCCGAGCGACGCCGCGGCGACACGCTCCGCCGGCCAGCCGACGCGCGTGAGATTTTCCCGCGCCCGCGCCGGCGCGAGGTCGGCAACGCCGAGCAGATGCATGCCGGGCGTGCGCAGCGCCTGGGCCAGGAACATGGTGCCGAACTTGCCGGCGCCGATGAGGCCGACGCGGAGCGGTCGCTTCGCCTCGGCGCGCTCGCAGAGGAGCCTGTGGAGATTCATGGTGCGCTCCTATTCGGCGGCGGTGCGATGCCGCGCATATTCGATCAGGCAGTTGTCAGGCAATTGCTCGATCGGCGCGAAGTCGCGGTTGGCGATCCAGGTCGGCCGCTTGAAGCGGCGGATCGCGTTGTCGCAGCGGTTGAGCGAGAGATAGAGGATCCAGCGCGACCAGGGCGTCAGGTTGCAGCCGGAGGCATGCACCAGATTGCCGTGGAACAGCAGGATCGATCCCGGCGGCCCCTTGGGCGCGACGATGCCGCCTTCATTGACCAGGCGGGTGATGGTCTCGTTGTCGGCGGTCCACAGGGGATAGCTCGTGGTGGTGACGTCGTGGTTCGCCTCGAGCCGGCCGAGCCGGTGGCTCTTGGGGATGAACATCAGCGGGCCGTTGAACTCGTTCGCCTCGGCGATGAAGAGGGCGATGTTCATGGCGCGGGGCGTCGGCATGTCGTCGTCGTTGAACCAGGTGGCGTAGTCCTGGTGCCACTGCCAGACGGCGCCGTCGAAGGCCGCCTTGGCGTTGATCTTGAACTGATGCATGTAGAGCTTGTCGGAGCCCAGGAGCTGCGTGCCCGGCTCCACCAGCCGCGGATGCCGCGCCACCATTTCGAAGACCGGGTTCCAGTGCTGCACATAGAAGGCGCTGCGCGGCGCCTCCGAACCCTTCTCGCGGATCACCTCCTCGCGCGTCTGGGCGAAGATGCCCGGCAGCTCGCCATGCAGGAGCGCCATCTCTTCGGCTGAGAACACATTGGGCAGGAAGAGGTAGCCCTGCTCTTCGAACTCGGCGATCTGTGCTGGAGTGAGTTTCATGGCGGTCTCCCCTTTGGCTAGCTGGCTTGTTGTCTTGCCGCATTGGGCGCTGCTGCTTCACCTTCGATGGATTGGACGAGAGTTCGCGGCGGCGTTGTCGGCATGGTGGCGCGCGGCCCGCTCGGCCGCGTCGGCATCGCCGCGCATGACGGCATCGAGAATGGCGGCATGCTCGTCCCAGATCGGCTCCCGCGCGCGGTATTGCAGGGAGATGCCGATGACCCGGCGGATATGGGCCCAGTGCAGTGCCGCCGTCTCCGCGATCAGCGGATTGCCGGACAGCTCATGCAGGAAGAGATGGAAGCGCATGTCGGCGGCGATCATTTCGTGCAGCGAACCGCTGCGGACCGCTTCGCGCCCTTCGGCGATCAGCTTCGGGCCCCAGAGCTTGGCGTCGGCCTGCCCGCGCCGGGCGGCGGCCCGGCAGGCAATGCCGTCGATGGCGCTGCGCAATTCATAGAGATGGGCGAAGAAGGCCGGGTCGAGCGGCGACACCACGACGCCACGGCGGCCGGTATCGATGACGAAGCCCTGGGATTTCAGCAGGCGAAGGGCCTGATGCACCGGCTGGCGCGAGACATTCAGCCGCTCGGCCAGTTCGTCCTGGGTTATGCGCTGCCCGGGCGCTAGCTCGCCATCGCAGATCGCGTCCAGGATTTCCCTGTAAACACGGTCGGTTAGCGGCATATGCAGGGCCAAACGCTGCATCGGAGGCTCCGTGCGTGATTTCGTATACAGTATTCGAAACTCCTTAAGTCGGCAAGGGGCGAGATTGACAAAATGCCCAGATTTCTATAA
>CAWKOG010000006.1:0-42313 GCA_963851215.1 uncultured Alphaproteobacteria bacterium | reverse complement strand
CAGCGGTTGCAGTCGCTGCGGAATAGGGATGGGACAGATGGCCGACGATCACATCCCGCTATGGCATCGCAACGCCGCTCACCTGCAGGCCCACGGACTCTACGATCCCAGCGACGAGCATGATGCCTGTGGCGTCGGGCTCATTGCCGCGATCGACGGCAAGCCACGGCGGCAGGTGGTGGAGTACGGCATCGCCGCGCTGAAGTCGGTGTTGCACCGCGGCGCGGTCGACGCCGACGGCAAGACCGGCGATGGCGCCGGCATCCATGTGCAGATCCCCCATGATTTCTTCCGCGAGTATGTGCGGGGCACCGGCCAGAAGATCGGCCGCGCCAAGCTCGGCGTCGGCATGGTGTTCCTGCCGCGGACGGACCTCGCAGCGCAGGAGCGCTGCCGTGTGATCGTCGAGCGTGAAATCCTCGCCTATGGCTATACCATCTATGGCTGGCGCCAGGTGCCGGTGAATGTGGAGGTGATCGGCGAGAAGGCCAACGCGACGCGGCCGGAGATCGAGCAGATCATGATCGCGAACTCCGTCGGCACCACCGAGGAGCAGTTCGAAATCGATCTCTACGTCATCCGCCGCCGCATCGAGAAGGCGGCGCTCGAGGAATCGATCAAGGACATCTATATCTGCTCCATGTCCTGCCGCTCGGTGATCTACAAGGGCATGTTCCTGGCCGAGCAGCTCACCTCCTTCTATCCCGACCTGTTGGACGAGCGCTTCGTCTCCAACTTCGCCATCTATCACCAGCGCTATTCCACCAACACATTCCCCACCTGGCATCTGGCGCAGCCCTTCCGCGTCATCGCCCATAACGGCGAGATCAATACGCTGAAGGGCAACATCAACTGGATGCAGGCGCACGAGACCCGCATGGCGACGCCGGTCTATGGCGACTACATGGCCGACATCAAGCCGGTGGTGCAGCCCGGCGGCTGGACTCCGCCATCCTCGACAATGTGTTCGAAGCCATGGTCGGCGTCGGCCGCACGCTGCCGATGGTGAAGTCGATGCTGATCCCCGATGTCTGGGCCGAGCGCGAGACCATGCCGCGCGCCCACCGGGATCTCTACAGCTATTGCAACTCGGTGATGGAGCCCTGGGACGGCCCGGCCGCCATCTGCGCCTTCGGCGGCAATTGGGTGCTGGCCGGCATGGACCGCAACGGCCTGCGGCCGATGCGCTACACCATCACCGATGACGGCCTGCTGGTGGCGGGATCGGAGACCGGCATGGTGCGCCTGCCGGAGCAGAATGTGGTCGCCAAGGGCCGTGTCGGCCCGGGCCAGATGATCGCCATCGATCTCGGCGCCGGCCGCCTCTACAAGCACCGGGAGATCATGGATCAACTCTCCGCCGGCGCCGCCTTCAGCGACTGGGTGAAGAACATCACGGTGATCGACACGCTGGTGCGCGCCAAGCCGGGCCAGCCCGCGTCCTTCGAGAAGGAAGAGCTGCGCCGGCGCCAGCTCAATGCCGGGTTCTCTCAGGAGGATCTGGAACTGATTCTCCACCCAATGGTGGAGGAGGCGAAGGAAGCCGTCGGCTCCATGGGCGACGATGCGCCGCTGGCGGTGCTGTCGGAACAGTACCGCGGCCTGCATCACTATTTCCGCCAGAATTTCAGCCAGGTCACCAACCCGCCGATCGACTCTCTGCGCGAGCGCCGCGTGATGACCCTGAAGACCCGCCTCGGCAATCTCGGCAACATCCTCGACCAGGACGAAAGCCAGTGCCGGCTGCTGCAACTTGAGTTGCCGATCCTGCTGACGGCGCAGTTCCAGGCCATGCGCGCCTATATGGGTGCCTCGGCCGTTGAGATCGACTGCACCTACGACATTCCGGAGCCCGGCACCAAGGCCGGCGACAACGCGCTGCGCGACGCCATCGCCCGGGTGCGGCGCGAGGCGGAGGACGCCGTGCGCGGTGGCGCGGTGCATGTCATCCTGACCGACGAGAAGAGCGGTCCGTCCCGCGCCTCGATACCGATGATCCTCGCGACAGGCGCGGTGCATACGCATTTGCTGCGCCAGCAGCTGCGCACCTTCACCTCGCTCAATGTGCGCTCCGGCGAATGCCTGGATGTGCATCATGCCGCGGTGCTGATCGGCGTCGGAGCCACCACGGTGAATGCCTATCTGGCTGAAGCGTCCATCGCCGACCGCCATCGCCGCGGGCTGTTCGGCGATCTCGCCCTCGACGATTGCCTGAAGCGCTTCACCAAGGCGATGGACGAGGGACTGCTGAAGATCATGTCGAAGATGGGCATTGCCGTGATCAGCTCCTATCGCGGCGGCGCGAACTTCGAATCCGTCGGCCTGTCCCGCACCCTGGTGGCCGAGTATTTCCCCAGCATGCCCTCGCGCATTTCCGGCATCGGCCTGGCAGGCATCCAGCAGAAGGTGTTGGAGCAGCATGCCCGCGCCTGGGCCGAGGATTTCGTGGCGCTGCCGATCGGCGGCTTCTACCGCTATCGCCGCGGCGGCGAGTCCCATGCCTGGGAAGCCAGCCTGATCCATATGCTGCAGAGCGCGGTGTCCAGCGAGGCCTATCAGACCTTCAAGCGCTACAGCGAAGCAGTGGCCAAGCTGCCGCCGGTGACCTTGCGGGATCTGCTCGATTTCCGCCAGGGCCGCACGCCGATTTCCATCGACGAGGTCGAGTTCGATCACCGAGATCCGCAAGCGTTTTGTGACTCCGGGCATGTCCCTGGGCGCGCTGTCGCCCGAAGCCCATGGCACCCTCAACATCGCCATGAATCGCATGGGTGCGAAGTCGGATTCAGGCGAAGGCGGCGAGGATCCCGAGCGCTATCGCCCGCGGCCCAACGGCGACAATGCCAACTCCGCCATCAAGCAGATCGCCTCCGGGCGCTTCGGCGTCACGGCGGAATATCTCAACCGCTGCCGCGAGATCGAAATCAAGGTGGCCCAGGGCGCCAAGCCGGGCGAAGGCGGCCAGCTGCCGGGATTCAAGGTGACGGAGATGATCGCCAAGCTCCGGCATTCCACGCCCGGCGTCATGCTGATCTCGCCGCCGCCCCATCACGACATCTATTCGATCGAGGATCTGGCGCAGCTCATCTACGACCTGAAGCAGATCAATCCGGATGCCCGCGTCTGCGTGAAGCTGGTGGCCCGCTCGGGCATCGGCACCATCGCCGCCGGCGTCGCCAAGGCGAAGGCCGATGTGATCCTGATCTCAGGCCATGTAGGCGGCACCGGCGCCAGCCCGCAGACCAGCATCAAATATGCCGGCATTCCCTGGGAGATGGGCCTGTCGGAAACACAGCAGGTGCTGACGCTCAACCGCCTGCGCCACCGCGTGCGCCTGCGCACCGACGGCGGCATCAAGACCGGCCGCGACGTGGTGATCGCCGCCATGCTGGGCGCCGAGGAATTCGGCATCGGCACGGCATCGCTGGTGGCCATGGGCTGCATCATGGTCCGGCAATGCCATTCCAACACCTGCCCCGTGGGCGTCTGCACCCAGGACCCGAAGCTGCGGGAGAAGTTCACGGGATCGCCGGAGAAAGTCGTCAACCTGTTCAGCTTCATCGCCGAAGAAGTGCGCGAGACTTTGGCGGGCCTTGGTTTCCGCAATCTGAACGAAGTCATCGGCCGGTCCGATCTGCTGCGCCAGGTCAGCCGCGGCGCGGCCCATCTGGACGATCTCGATCTCAATCCGCTGCTGGCTCAGGCCGATCCCGGCCAGCATGCGCGCTACTGCACGCTGGAAGGCCGCAACGAAGTGCCGGAAACCCTGGACGCGCAGATGATCCAGGATGCGCGCCAGCTTTTCGACGATGGCGAAAAGATGCAGCTGCAATACAACATCCGTAACACCCACCGCGCCATCGGCACCAAGCTCAGCTCCAAGATCACCCGCAAGTTCGGCATGTCCGGCCTGAAGCCCGGCCATATCACCGTGCGCCTGCGCGGCTCGGCTGGACAATCGCTCGGCGCCTTCGCGGTGCAGGGGCTGAAGCTCGAGGTCTTCGGCGACGCCAACGATTATGTGGGCAAGGGATTGTCAGGCGGCACCATCGTGGTGCGGCCGCTGCCCTCCAGCCCGCTGGCGACCAACGAGAACGTCATCATCGGCAACACCGTTCTCTATGGCGCCACCGCCGGGAAGCTGTTCGCCGCCGGCCAGGTGGGCGAGCGCTTCGCCGTGCGCAACTCCGGCGCCACGGCAGTGGTCGAAGGCTGCGGATCCAATGGCTGTGAATATATGACCGCCGGCACGGCGGTGATCCTGGGCGCGGCCGGCGACAATTTTGCCGCCGGCATGACCGGCGGCATGGCCTTCGTCTATGACGAAACCGGCGCCTTCCCGCTGTATGTGAACGGCGAAAGCGTCGTCTGGCAGCGCCTGGACTCCGCCCATTGGGAGCATGTGCTGAAGGACCTGATCGCCGAGCATGCGGACGAGACCCAATCGAAGTTCGCGGCGCGCCTCCTGAACGATTGGGCCCTGGAGCGCGGCCGCTTCTGGCAAGTGGTGCCGAAGGAAATCGTCGGTCACTTGGCGCGCCCACTCAGCGACAAACCGGCGGCGAAGCGGGCCTAACCTGGTCGAAAAGCGAGATCCGCCGGCGGATGGAGGCGAGGACGTCGCGGAAACCTCGCAGCTGCCGCCGGCGGATCCGTCTTTCCCCTCTGTTGCGCGAGGGGTCAGATCGGTTGCTTTCGTCTTTTGTCACCCCGAGAAAGGCTGCCGGCGGCTCCGGGGGGAGCGGAAGCGGCCTCTTGTCCGAGGGCCGCTGCCGCCGGCAGCGGTTCGCGAGAGCATGCGAACGTCTCGGGTGAAATCATCTTTATTTTTAGGCGCCTAGTCTCCCTTGATGCCCCAACATCCAGTCACCCCCTATACCGGCGGGACTGGTGGACGGATGCAGGAAGGCAGAAGATTTCTCGCCCGCGGCCGGCGCTCAGCGGATGTAGTGAATCCGTTGATAATCCTGGCGGAAGGCGATGACATCGCGGCGGATGCCCTCGGCCGCTTCGCCCTTGACCAGGAACCGGCCAATGAAGCGCGCCACATCGGTCATGGCGGCTTCCTTCAGGCCGAAGCGGGTCAGTTCCTGGCTGCCGATGCGGATGCCGTTCAGGTCGCCCGCGACCGGCGGCAACGGCAGGCCGATGCCGCAGAGCAGGATGTTCGCCGCCGCCAGCTGCTTGGCCGCGGTCTGCCCGCCGCCGAAGGGCGCGGCGTGCAGCGCGAGGTGGTGGCTCTCGGTATGGCCGCGGCCTTCCACGCCATGCACCGGCAGGCCCTCGGCCGCCAGCGCCCTGCCCAGCGCCTGGGCATTACGGATGCATTGATCGGCATAGGCGGCGCCGTGGGCCAGCAGGTCCATGACCGAGATGGCGAGCGCCGCCGTCTTGCCGAGATCGAAATTCGCGGTCATGCCGGGATAGGCGATCTTGTCCAAGCGCGCCGCCAGCTCCGCTTCCGTGGTGACGATGATCCCCGACGGTGGTCCGCCGAACGCCTTATAGGTGGACATGGTCATCAGATGGGCGCCTTCGGCCAGCGGCTGCTGGAAGCGGCCGCCGGCGATCATGCCGGACATATGGGCCGCGTCGTACAGCACGTAGGCGCCGACCTCGTCGGCGATTTGCCGCACCTCGCGTAGCGGGTAGGGGAACAGGCAGAGGCTGCCGGCGACGGTGATCAGCTTCGGCCGCAAGCGCTTCGCCTCGCTCCGCAGCCGGTCCAGATCGATGGTCATGCGCGCGCCGTCATAGGGCACGGGATGGGTCTCGACGCCATAGAGCCCGGCGGCGCCAGACTTATGGTGAGTCACATGGCCGCCCATCTCCCCGCTGAAAGCCATGATGCGGTCGCCCGGCTTGGCGGTCGCCATGAAGCAGTAGAGATTGCCGAGCGCGCCGGATGCCACGCGCAGTTCGGCAAAGGGCGCGCCGAATAGCTGCTTCACCAGATCCTCGGCGATGACCTCGATCTCTTCCGCATATTCCATGCCCATCTCGTACTTGTCGCCGGGATAGCCGAGACTGGGCCGGTTGCCGAGGGAGCGCGACAGCAGCGCCGCCGCCCGGGGGTTCATCACGTTGGTACCGGCGTTAAGGCCGAGGGATTCCCGGTCCATATGGCGCTCGTGATCGTCGACCAGCGTCATCAGCCGCGCCTCGACCGCATCGAGGTCGTTGGGGACCAGCAGCTTCTCGATGTCGGCGATGCGGCTGATGCATTCCGCCGGCAGCCAGGATTTCTTGGCGATGGAAATTGGCTTCGTCATGTGGCGTTTCTTAAGCCGCCCGCGCCGCAAGACAAGTCACGATCTGTGACGGATTATTGCGCCGCGCTCTTTCCGGCCGCCGCCTTCTCATGCTCGGCCGCCAACGCGGTATCCCGCGCCCTGACCCGGGCAACGGCAGGACGTTCGACAATGCGCTTTGCGTAGGCAGTGAACTCCGGCAATGACGGCACGAGCTGCCAGCCCATCAGCCAGCTCAGGGCCAGTCCCCAGAGAATATCCGCCGCCGTGAAACGGTCGCCCAGCAGGTAGGGCCCCGTGGCAAGCTGCTGGCTGAGTACGTTCATGACCGTGTCGTAGTCGGCATAACCCGACTGGCTCCGCGGCGGAGGCTCCCGCTTCATTGCCTTGTCGGCAATCGCAGGCTCGAAGCAGGCGCCGTAGAACGCCAGCCAGCGCAGATAGGGGCCGCGTAGCGGATCGCCGATCGGCGGCGCGAGCTTGGCTGCGGGAAACAGATCGGCCAGGTAGATGTAGATTGCCACCTGCTCCGTCGTCACTTGGCCCAAATGGGTGATCGCCGGCACCTTGCCCATGGGGTTGATCGCGAGATAGCTGGAGGCCCTTTGCTCACCCGCTTTGATATTGAGGATATGAACGTCATAAGGGGCGCCCAGCTCCTCCAATAGCGCCACGGTGCTCATCGACCGGCTGTGCGGTGCGTAGTAGAGCGTGACCCTTTCGCTGTCGCCCATCTTGGTCTGCCCCCGAGCTATTCTTGCGTGTCGGCGCCACCCTTGAATGTGAGCCGGTACACCGCAAGTAACCGCGAGAGGCGCCTATGGTTCCTGGATGTCCGCCGCCGGCAGGACCGTGCCGGAAAACAGCACGGGCCCGGTGGGCGCGCCTGTGGTGGAGCCGCCGCTAGGTTCCAGGCTGACGGCCAGGGCGCCCTGGGTCAGGTCGCTGGCATCGCCCTCTGTCAGCTTGACCAGGGCCTGCATGCCCTTGAGAACGCCCAGCGATCGGGGCGCCGCGCCCTGGGGCGGCAGCAGCCATAATTCCAGGTCCTGGTTCGCGGCCACTTCGGTGGCCTTGACCGATTTGATTGACAGCTTGCCGTCCACCGCTTCCAAGCTGGCCACCAGCACCGGCGTCGCCTTGTCGTCGATCAGCACGGCGATGTAGCGCGTCTCCGGCGCCACGGGCGCCCGGCCGATGGCGATGAACAGGATCAGGGCCGCAGCGACGGCAAATCCGCCGAAGGCGGAGGTGCGCCAGAAGCCCAGGCTTTCCCATAGCCCGCTCAGCAGCTCCGGCCGCTCATGTTGCGGCCGTGGCAAGGGGCCCAGGGCGCGATCGATCGCCTGCCACAATTGCGGCCGCGGCGTCACCGGCTTGACGACAGCGGCCATGTCGTTGAGGCGCATCTCCCATTGCAGCGTCAGGTCGCGCAGCGCCGGATCGCCGGCCATCAGATTTTGGAAGCGCCGGCGCGCGGCGCCGCGGAGCGTGCCGAGGGCATATTCGGCAGCCAGGCGGTCGCGCAGCTCTGGATTCTCGTACTTCATCGTTCGAGGCATCCCTTGAGCCGGACCAGGCTGCGGCGCACCCAGCTCTTCACAGTGCCGATGGGGGCGGGCAGCCGCTGGGCGATCTCCTCCATCGTCAGGCCCTCGAAATAGGCCAGGTTCAGGCATTGCCGCGCCCGCGCCTCGATTTCGTTCAGGCAGTTATGCAACAGCCGGGCCGACTCGCTGCCGGCGACCAGGTCGGCAGGGCCGGGACTGGGGTCTTCCCGCGCCTCGGCGATCTCCGGATCGAGCGAGGTCTCCCGCCGCCGTTTATCCAGCATGTCGAAGCAGCGGTTTCGCAGGATCCGCGCCATCCATGCCATCGCCGTGCCCCGATTGATGTCGAAGCTGCCGGCATGTCGCCACACCTGTATGAAAGTCTCCTGCACAGCGTCCTCGGCCAGGTCGCGACGTCTCATAATACTGAGCGCGAGGCCAAAAAGATGCGGTGCCGTCGCGGTATATAGACGGTTAAGGGCCGTTCGATCGCCGGTGGCACAGGCCAGCAACATGCTTTCGCGGGAGGCTTCCGCCATGATCCCCTGATGTCTCCGGATGGAATTTCTGGCGGCCCGCGACAGCCACCCGCCGGGGAAAAAACGTTACCGGCGGCCCGCCGTCAAGTCATGATCCGGCGAGCGCCGCGGCGGCGCTCCTGCCGAGGGCGCGTGTATCGCCAATGGCACCTCTATGTCACTGGCATGGAACGGAAAAACAGTTTCTCTCCGGGCCGGGATCGGTTAACTGAAGGGCCATGCGTTGCCTGCATCACTTCGCCTTGCATCCCTGCTCGCGCAAGCTCCGCCTCCTCCTTAGGGAAAAATCCCTCGATTTCGCGCTGGAGACCGAGAACTACTGGGAACGGCGCCCCGCCTTCCTGAAATTCAATCCTTCCGGCGAAGTGCCGGTCCTGGTGGATGAGGATGGCGCCATCGTCGCCGATCCCAATGCCATCGAGGAATATCTCGAGGAGCGCTATCCCGAACAGCCGATGATCGGTGCTGCCCCGGCCGAGCGGGCGGAGACGCGGCGGCTGTCGGCCTGGTTCGATCAGAAGTTCAATCGCGAGGTGACCGCGAACCTGTTCGACCAGAAGGTGATCCGCCGGCTCAAGGGCAATGGCGGACCGGATTCCCAAGCGATCCGCAGCGGCCTGTCGAACATCCACTATCATCTGGACTATGTCGGCTGGCTCGCCGACCGGCGGAAATGGCTGGCGGGCGATCAGCTCACCATCGCCGATCTCGCCGCGGCGGCGCAGCTCTCGGTGCTCGACTTCATCGGCGACGTGCCCTGGGATGATCATCCGCCGGCGAAGGATTGGTATGCGCGGGTGAAATCGCGCCCCAGCTTCCGGCCGCTGCTGTCGGATGCGCTGCCGGGCTTCACGCCGCCGGCGCACTACGTGAATTTGGATTTTTAGTTCGCCTTCTCCGCCAGCTTCGCCAGATTGGCCTTGGCCGCGTCGCCCGTGGGCGTGCCGCCGGCCAGGGCCACAACTTGCATCCAATCGGCGCGCGCGCCCTCGGGGTCATTGGTCAGGCGCTTGATGATGCCACGCTCCAGCAGCGCCTCCGGATTCTCAGGATCGAGCGCCAGCGCCGCATCGGCATCCGCCAGTGCTTTCTCGTTGTCCGTCAGGAAGCGCCAGGCGCTGGCGCGATAGGCAAGAATGTCCGGACGCTCGGGCGCCAGTTCGTGGGCTCTGTCCAGATCGGCGATGGCGCTGCGGAAATCTTCCCGGTCCCGATA
The DNA here is from genome assembly GCA_963851215.1 of uncultured Alphaproteobacteria bacterium. Taxonomy (GTDB): domain Bacteria; phylum Pseudomonadota; class Alphaproteobacteria; order Dongiales; family Dongiaceae; genus DATKFM01. The sequence continues at coordinate 32,757 of CAWKOG010000006.1, read as the reverse complement.
GCTGAAGGCGCGGTCGACGAGGATATCCACATTGTCGGGCGCCAGAGCCAGCGCTTCGTTCTGCGCATTCAGGGCGCGGGTGGTGTCGTTGGCCATGGACCAGGCTTGTCCTGCTTGGCCGAAGAGCGCGGCCTTCAATGCCGGTTTTTCCTCTTTTGCGGCGGCGAGCTCCATCATCTGCGCGCCTTCCTTCGGCTTGTTCATGTTGATCAGGGCAAAAGCGCCGCATTGCAGCGCCGCTGCCCCGCCGCCTTTTTGGGACCAGGTCTTGGCGCTGCCGTAAGCCTCCGCCGGCGATCGCTGGGCCAGCGTCATGCAAGCTTCGTACTCATTGGCATTGATGGTGTCGCTCAGACTGTTGTCCGGCGGCACCTCGTCCTGTGCGGCGGCAGGCAGCGCCAGCAGCAGCGGCAGGCAGACGAGTTTCAATGCGGGGCGGAGGATCATCATGGACGCGCCGTTGTTCGGGGAGGGGCGATCATAGTAAGGCTTAGGCCGGCGCGCCACCGTTCTGGGCCTGCCGCATTTCGCCACAGGAAGCATGGGCAAACCCGGAAAATTCTTCTGTTTCGGCCTCGGATTCAGCGCGCGGCATCTGGCGCGACGGCTGCTGCACGAGGGCTGGACGGTCGCCGGGACTTGCCGGTCGGAGGAGAAACGGCAGGCGCTGCTGGCAGAGGGCATCACCGCCCATCTCTTCGATCGGCAGCGGGCGCTGAGCGATGCCGCGGCGGCATTGCGTGGTGTCACACATATCGTCAGCTCAATCCCGCCCGATGAGGCCGGCGATCCCGTTCTCGACCTGCATCTAAGGGAACTGCAGGATCTCGAGTCACTCCGTTGGATCGGCTATCTCTCCACCACGGGCGTCTATGGCGATCGCGGCGGCGATTGGGTGGATGAAAACAGTTCGCGCAAGCCGACTCTTGATCGCAGCCGCCGCCGCGCCTTGGCCGAGGATGGCTGGCTGACACTCTGGGAACGGGACGGCCTGCCGGTGCATGTCTTCAGACTCGCCGGCATCTACGGTCCCGGCCGCAGCGCCATCGATTCCCTACGCAGCGGCACTGCGAAGCGTATTGTAAAGCCCGGCCAAGTGTTCAGCCGCATCCATGTCGACGACATCGCCACCGTGCTGCTCGCTTCCATGGCGCACCCCAATCCCGGCGCCGCCTACAATGTCTGCGATGACAACCCCGCGCCGCCGGATGAGGTCATCGCCTATGCGGCTGAGTTGCTCGGCGTCGAACCACCGCCGATCGTGCCCTACGAGAAAGCGGAGATGTCCGAGATGGCGCGCAGCTTTTACGCCGACAACAAGCGCGTGCGAAACAACCGCATCAAGGAAGAGTTGGGCGTGAAGTTGAAGTATCCAGATTATCGCGCTGGGCTCAGGGCAATTCTCGACAACAAAATCTCCACCGATGAGACGAAGTCCGTCGGAGTTCAGCGCCGCTAGACCTAAAGCTTTTCTCGATTCTCCGGAAGCCAGCCTTGGGTCATCTCTTCAAGACTGGCTTCAACCGCGTTTCGAGCGGCGGGTAAAGTTTCCAAAATGATCCTGCAGACGCGACGGACGTCTTCTTTGTAGAATTCGTCGAAGCCAGCTAGGTCCCGCTCTATTTGGAGTTTGAATTCCGGCGTCATGGGATAGCTGACATCCACCGGCAAGTGATCCGTCTGTGAATCGATGGCGACGAACAGCGTCATGTTGTCTTCCAGTTCCGGAAATTTCTCCGCCACAATCTGAGCCGGCCAAGACACTCTCCTGGCCAGCGTGGCTCCGCCAACTTTTCCGGAAACAAACGCCTCCGCGCCGTCAATCACAGAGTTCAGCGCCTTCAACAGTTCTTTGCATTCCACCGCGGTCTTGAACTTGGGCAGGGCGCTTCGATTTTGCATGCTAGAAGCCGCAAATTAGTGTGATATCCAAGTTCAGTTTACAGCAATCGGGGCACGATTTCACGTCTTGCCTCGATTCCGCTCCTCCAACTCCTCCAGCGTCCGCGGCCAGTCTGCCTTTAACAAGCGAGACAAAGCACGGTCGGCCAGGATCTTGCCGCCGGTCTGGCAGCGCGGGCAGTAGTTGGTTTCGTTGGACTCGATAGACGATGCGCTGCACCGGCGCGCCGCAGACCGGGCAGGGCTTGCCGAATTTGCCATGCACCGCCATCTCCGGCCGGAAGGCGGTGACCTTTTCGGGAAAACCGTCGCCGGTCTGCTGCCGCAGCAGGTTGGTCCACAGGCGCAACACGATCCGCGTCGACTCCAACAACCGGTCGCATTCCCCGTCAGTGAGGCTCTGGCTCATCTTCACCGGCGAGAGCTTGGCGTGATGCAGGATCTCGTCGGACACCCAATTGCCGATGCCGCTGAAGAGGCGGGGATCGGTCAACGTGCGCTTCAGCGTGTGATTCTCCCGGCGCAGGGTTTCCCGAAACAATTCAGGCGGCGCGACGAACAGATCGATGCCGCCGGGATCATGGCCAGCCAGCGCCGCGGCACCACGGACTGCATTGAGCGAGGCCCGCTTCTTCGATCCCGCTTCCGTCAGCACCAGCGAGCCGTCGGCGAAATCGAGCGCGGCGAGCCCCAGCTTGCGCACCAGCGGCGCACCGGCCGGCCGCCAATGCAGCCGGCCGGAAATCATCAGATGCAGCACCAGATAGAGTTCGCCGTCGAAATGAAAGACGATGCGCTTGCCCAGGCGTGAGAACCTCCGCACCGGCAAGCCCTCAAATGCCCTCAAGGGCGGATCGACCGACCGCAGCAGGAATGGGCTGCCCAGGCGCACGCGTTGCAATACTTGGCCGGTGACGCGCCGGTCCAGCGCCTCGATATAGACCTCGATGTCGGGCAGCTCAGGCATCGCCGCGCGGCGCGGAGAGCTCGGCCACGGCGTCGCACAGCCGCTGCAGATCTTGCGGTCGCGACAGCCGGTGATCGCCATCCTTGATCAACGTCACCGCAGCGTCATTGCCCCGCAGCTTTTCGGCAATGCGCAGCGATTTGGCCGGCGAGACATCGGGATCGGCCATGCCATGGAGCAATCGCAGCGGACAGGCCAGCTCGATATCGCCGCTCAGCAGAAAATATTGCCGCCCGTCTTCGATCAGCGCCCGGGTGATGACGTAGGGATTGTCGCTGTAAGCCGATAGCCGCGTCACCTCGCCGCGCCCCATCAGCTCATCCTGCTCAGCTTCGGAGAATGCCTGCCAGATATCTTCCGTGAAATCCGGCGCCGCGGCGATGCCCACCAGCCCGGCGATCCGCTCTCTTCGCCTGAGCGCCAGCAGCAACATGAGCCAACCGCCCATGCTGGATCCCGCGAGGATCTGCGGCCCGGCCGTTAATTTATCGAAGACCGCCAGCGAATCCTGTAGCCAGCCGCCGATCGTGCCGTCGCGAAATTCGCCGCCGGAAGCGCCATGGCCGCGATAGTCGAAGCGCAGATAGGCTTGTCCGCGCTGCCGGCAGTAGCTGTCCAGAGTCATCGCCTTGATGCCGGTCATGTCCGAGGCAAAGCCGCCCATGAACACCACGCCGGGTGCCCCTTGCATTTTTTCCCCGACTGCGGGCAATAGATGATAGGCGATTGCCGGAGCTTGCGGACGGACTAGAATTTGCGGCGCGGGCAGTGAGTTGGCCATCGTCGGATTGCGTTACCAGAGGTGAATGGATTGACCGTTACGGGGGCTTTCTACGACACGATTACCACCGATACCGGCGGTGCGGAAGCACGCCATCCCGTGGTTCTCCAGCTTGTTTCGCAGTTGGGCATCAGCCCGTTGACCCGCGATATCGTCGCCACCGCCGGCGCCGTTCATGATGCCGGCGGCACCGGCCTGGTCGTCTCGCCGGCCGGGCCGGGGACGCGCGACCTGGCGCGGGCGGGCGGTCATCATCTGGTGTTGCCGCTGGATCGCACGGGATACTTCGCGCGGCGGCGCCTGGCGCGGGACCTCGCGCAGCAGATCCGCCAATTCCAGGCCGATGTGGTGCATGCCCAGGATCTGGACAGCGGGCGTATCGCGGTGGTGGCGCTGCGCGCCCTGCGTAAGCAGATGCGGCCCATGTTCATCGTCAGCTTGCGCGAAGGCTTGCCGGCCAAGGCCTGGCGGCAGCACTGGCGCCGCAAGCTGCTGGCCGCGGCGGATTGGCTGGTGGTGGGCTCGGAGTACTCCGCCGACGAAGCGCGGCATCTGGCACCCCATGCCGAACGCATCCAGCTTGTGGCGCCCGGTATCGACACCGTGTTCTTCGATCCCGCCCATGTCGGGCCCGAGCGGATCACCACTCTGGCGCGGCAATGGCAATTGCCCGACGGCGTGCCGCTGCTGCTGATGCCCGGCTCCATCCGGCGGCCGCGCGGCCATGAGCTGTTCGTCGACGGGCTCGCCCAGGTCAAGGATGTGGATTTCCGCGCCCTGCTTATCGGAGATGATGACTCCGATGCCACTTACGTCCGCGATCTCAAGCAGCGGATCGAGCGCACAGGCCTTGCCGAGCGCGCCTTCATCGTCGATCAATGCCGCGATCTGCCGGCGGCGATGATGCTGGCTGATGTGGTGGTCAGCACCAGCGAGTTGCCGCTGCATTTCGACCGCGTCTTCGCCCAGGCCCAGGCGATGGGCCGGCCCGTGGTCGCCAGCGAACATGGCAGTGCCGCCGAACAGGCATCACGCGGCGCCATGGTCTGGCTCACCCCGCCGGGCAATGCCTACTCGGTGGCGCAGGCCGTCGAATCCGCCCTGCGCTATCCGGCGGCCGAACGGCTGCGCCTGGCGCAACTGGCCCAGACGGGCGCGCGCACCTTCTATTCGCGCAACGCCGCCGCCCAGCGGATGGTGCAGTTCTACCGCCAGGCGGTCGACTCCCAGCCGGCCCTCAGGCCCGCCTGATCGGCACTTTCTTACGCCAGGGTTAACGGCTCCTTGACCAATTCTTGCTATGTCCTTGCGCCATGGCCGGGTCAGGTTCGCAGCGGACCGCCAGCCCATTTTTGGATTTGCGGGGGAGGCGGGAGATGGAAGAGGCAAAGCTGCAGAAGGCAAAGCTCTCGGTCGAGATGGAGATCGATGGCGGCACTCGCCTGATGGGCCACATGTTCGTCGCGCAGAATCAGCGGCTGCCCGATCTTCTGAACGATAACCGTGACTTCCTGCCGTTCGAGACCACCGAAGGCCTGATCACCATCGTTCGCAAATCCACCATCCGGCGCGTGACGCCGATGAACCAGATCACGCTGCCGGACATCAATGCCGACCCCTATGAAATCCTCGGCGTCGCGCCCTCGATTCCGGACGAAGATCTTAAGGTCATCTACCACCGCAAGGTGCAGGAGTGCCATCCGGACAAGCTGATCGCCATGGGCATGCCGGCCGATTTCGTCCAGCTCGCCAATGAAAAACTGTCCCGAATCAACGACGCCCACGACCGTATTCAGGCGTCCCGGAGCCAGGCTGAGGCGGCCAAGCCGAAATGGGTGATGGGCGGTTAAGGCCCGTTTCGTTCACCTTCGCTTTACCATGGACTTCGTAAACTAGGGGCGTCGAAGGGCGTTCTCCGGGGGAACGGCTGCCCTTACAGCCGATCGGTACGTGCATGTACGGTAGCAACGACAAGATGGTGTTCAAGAACAAGCTGCTGGTCGAGCTCGAGCTCGACAGCGGCCGGGTCTTGATCGGCTACATGTTCGTCGGCCAGCAGCAGCGTTTGTCCGATCTCATGAACGACGACCGGGATTTCCTGCCGTTCGAGAATCTCGACAGCTCGATCTACATATTCCACAAGACCGCGGCGCGCGGCATCAAGCCGGTGGAAAAGAAGAACAGCGCGAACGTGGAGGCCGACAATCCGTTCCAGGTGCTGGGCGTTGCCGACGACGCGTCCGACGTGGAGATCCGCGAAGCCTACCACCGTTGCGTCCAGGAAAATCATCCGGACCGCCTGCAATCCATGAGCCTGCCGGCGGAATTCATCCGCCTCGCCCATGAGCGCATGACCTCGATCAACGACGCCTACGCCAAGATCAAGCGCATGCGCATCAACAGCAACGGCGCTGCCGCGCAGTAGAAACTTCGGTTTCTCCGCTTTCTGCCGCCGCTCTGCTTGACAGCGAACAGCTAGCCGGTAAAGTCCGCGGTCCCGGTTTCCGGCATGGGCGTTTGCGCCCTAATGCCGTGAAATCGCAAAACATTCCGCGAGTTCCCATGGTCGCCATCACCTTGCCAGACGGCAGTGTCCGCCGCTTCGACTCGTCCATTACGGGCGAGGCGCTGGCGGCTGACATCGGCCCGGGGTTGGCCAAGGCGGCGCTGGCGATCAAGGTCGACGGCGAACTGCGAGATCTTGCGCTTCCGATCGACAAGGACGCCAAGGTCGAGATTGTCACCAGCAAGCACAAGGACGCGCTGGAGCTGTTGCGCCATGACTGCGCCCATGTGCTGGCGGAAGCGGTGCAGGAACTCTATCCCGGCACCCAGATCACCTTCGGCCCGGCGATCGATAACGGCTTCTATTACGACTTCGTGCGCAACGAGCATTTCACGCCCGACGATTTCGCCAAGATCGAAGCCAAGATGAAGGAGATCGTCGATCGCAACGAGCCGATCACCCGCGAAGTATGGACGCGGGACCAGGCGGCTCGCTGGTTCCGCGAGCATGGTGAGCAGTTCAAGGCGGAGTGGGTCGGCGAGATCCCCGATGGCGAAGAGATCACGATCTATCGCCAGGGCAATTGGCTCGACATGTGCACCGGCCCCCATCTGCCGTCGACGGGCAAACTGGGCAAGGCCTTCAAGCTGATGAAGATCTCCGGCGCCTATTGGCGCGGCGATGCCAAGAACGCGCAGCTGCAGCGCATCTATGGCACCTGCTGGCCGGATGAGAAGCAGCTCGCCGCCTATCTCCATCAGTTGGAGGAAGCGGAGAAGCGCGATCACCGCCGCATCGGCAAGGAGATGAACCTGTTCCATCAACAGGAAGAGGCGGCTGGCCAGGTGTTCTGGCACCCGAAGGGCTGGACGTTGTGGCTGACGCTGGAGAAATTCATCAGGGATCGCCTCGCCGCGACCGGTTATCAGGAAGTGCGGACGCCGCAGCTCATCGACAAATCGCTATTCAAGGCGTCGGGCCACTGGGACATCTATGGCGACAACATGTTCAAGGTCGTCATCGACAAGGGCGAGCGCGAATTCGGCATCAAGCCGATGAATTGCCCAGGCCATGTGCAGATCTTCCGCCAGGGGCTGAAGAGCTATCGCGATCTGCCGATACGCTTTTCGGAGTTCGGTTCCTGTCACCGCAACGAGCCCTCGGGCGCGTTGCACGGCATCATGCGCGTGCGCGCCTTCACCCAGGATGACGGGCATATCTTCTGCACCGACGATCAGATCACGCCGGAATCCGTGCGCTATTGCGATCTGCAGATGCGCATCTTCCGCGACCTCGGCTTCGATACGGTGATCGTGAAACTGGCGCTGCGGCCGGATGCGCGCGCCGGTACGGATGACGTCTGGGACCGCGCAGAGGAAGGCCTGCGGGCGGCGCTGCGCGCGGCCGGCCTGCCGTTTGAAGAATTGCCGGGCGAGGGCGCCTTCTATGGGCCGAAGGTGGAGTTCCATCTCGCCGATGCCATCGGCCGCACCTGGCAATGCGGCACGCTGCAGCTCGATTTCGTGCTGCCGGAGCGGCTCGACGCTCACTATATCGGCGAGGATGGCCAGCGGCACCGGCCGGTCATGCTGCACCGGGCGCTGCTGGGCTCGATGGAGCGGTTCGTCGGCGTGCTGATCGAGCATTACGCCGGCAAGCTGCCCCTCTGGCTGACGCCGGTGCAGGCCGTTGTCGCCACCATCACCAGCGATGCCGATGACTATGCGGGAGAGGTCAATTCGGCGCTGGCAAAGGCGGGCCTGCGGTCGGAAATCGACCTGCGCAACGAAAAGATCAACTACAAGGTCCGCGAGCATTCCCTGGCCAAGGTGCCGATCATGCTGGTGGTGGGCAAAAAAGAGGCGGCCGATCGCGCCGTTGCGCTGCGTCGCCTCGGCGGCGAAAAGCAGGAAGTGCTTGCGCTGGATGAGGCCATTACTAAACTAAGGCAGGAAGCGGCGGTGCCCGCATCGTAGGGGCGCCGCCATCGCCGGTCGCTTCTTTGGATGGGAGGGCGGCCGGTTGTTTTTAACTATTCAAATGGAGGTGTTTCATCGCTAGGCCACCAATGGAGAGAGAACGCGCGTCCTCGTCGTCAAATGATGGACCGCGGATCAACGCTCAGATTTCCGTGCCTTCCGTCCGGCTCGTCAAAGAGGACGGCACCATGGTCGGAGTAAAACCCACGCGCGAAGCGCTGCAGATGGCGGCCGACGCCGGCCTCGATCTGGTCGAGGTGTCGCCCAATGCCGATCCGCCGGTATGCAAGATTCTCGACTTCGGCAAGTACAAGTACCAGGAACAGAAGAAGAAGAACGAAGCGCGCAAGAAGCAGAAGGTCATCGAGGTCAAGGAGATCAAGCTCCGCCCGACGACCGACGAGCACGACTATGAAGTGAAGATGCGTTCGGTCACGCGTTTCCTGGAAGAAGGCGACAAGGTGAAGGTCACGCTCCGCTTCCGCGGCCGCGAGATGGTGCACCAGGAGCTCGGCGCCCAGGTGCTGGAGCGGGTGCGCACCGAGTTCGACGCCAAGGCGAAGGTGGAGCAGTTCCCGCGCCTTGAGGGCAAGCAGATGGTCATGATCCTGGCGCCGAAATAGCGCCATCTCCGGGATTTCCAATTGGGGTGGCCCGACGGCCACCCCGACGTCCTCTGCCGCTGTAACCATCAGAAATTGGCCCTAAATTTCCCCCGAGCCGGCGTTTGGGCTCGCCGCTATAGAAGCGGGGCCGTTAACAACTCGGGCTCATTTCCGCCATCATGAACCCTGATCCTGCCGCTATGCGCGAACCCGCCTTCGATCTTGAATCCGCCGCCAAGCGCGAGCCCGCGAGCCCGGGAAGACCGGTGCTGGTGCCCATGCTACGCGCCGATCCCGACCTCAATCTCACGGCCGAGCCGGAAGAACGCGAAGATTTCCCGGAGCCGGCTGTCCTGCCAAACGAGCCGCTACTGAACTTGACCCCAGAGCCGGCCCAGCCGCCGGCGCTCCCAGGCAAGGCATGGCAGCCGCCGGTCCTCGGCAGTCTGGCCGTGATCTTCGGCATCGCCGCCCTGTTCAAGGCGACGCTGCTCCTGGCGCCCCTGGCGCTGGTCTTTGCCCTGCTCGCGGTCCTGTTCCGGCAGTTTTCCTGGGCGGCCATCGGCGGCATCATCGGCCTGGCGGCCCTGGCCACCTCGCCCTGGTTCTGGGGCATCGTGGGCATGACCTGGCTGGTGGATGCCGTCGCCGGCTATTTCGGCTTCGGCGGCTGGTACACCAGCTTCTTCTAACCGCCGGGTTCCGCCGGGCCGCGAGAGCCCGGTCGCCTTGCCTTTTCCGGCCCCCCTCTGTATAAGCCCGCCTTCGCCAAGCCGGACGGCCATGGGCTAGTGTTTTTGCACGGGCATGCCCCAACCGCGGCTGACAGCTAACACTCTGTAAGGAAAAGGAAATGCCCAAGCTCAAGACCAAGAGCGGCGCCAAAAAGCGCTTCAAGCTCACCGGTACGGGAAAGGTGCGCATGTACCCCTCCCAGCGCCGCCACCGCCAGATCAACCGTCCCAAGAAGATGAAGCGCCAGCACCGCGGCGCCGAGACGATGGATGTGACCAACCAGCCCGTCGTCAAGAAGATCTGGATGCCCTGGGGCTGAGGCCCTGGACCGCACGGCGCCGAGAGAAGGAACCTAAGACATGGCACGCGTAAAACGGGGCGTCACTTCGCACGCCCGCCACAAGAAAGTGGTCAAGATGGGGTCCGGCTATTTCGGCCGCTCCTCGACCAACTACCGCATCGCGCTGGAGCGCGTCGAAAAGGCGCTGCAGTACAATTACCGCGACCGCCGCAACAAGAAGCGCGACTTCCGCAGCCTGTGGATTCAGCGCATCAACGCTGGCGTGCGCGCTTATGGCTTGACCTACTCGCAGTTCATCAACGGCATCAAGAAGGCCGGCATCGTCATCGACCGCAAGGTGATGGCGGATCTCGCCGTCACCGAGCCCGCGGCCTTCGAGTCTATCGTCAAGCAGGCGCAGGCCGCGCTGGCGAAGTAACGGCTGCCGAGTCATTGGCTGATTTCATGAGCCCCATCCTGCGCCGCGTGCGAGGGATGGGGCTCTTGCATTTCGAAGGGAGTCGATGTTTGCGATTCGCGCCGCGCCTGATCCTGATCGTTTTCCTAGCGATGCTGGCCGGCTGCGGCGAAAATTTCGACAAGGACATCGAAACCGTACGCGCCGCCACCACGCTGACCGACGACAGCAACGACCAGCTCGCCCAAGAGCTCGCCGGCGCCCGCGGAAAGGTGGAGTGGATCGGCAGCCGCTTCGAGAAGTACGAGGACAACGAATACATCGTTGGCGTCACCGCGCGCATCGAACGCTACACCCGCGCGGGCGCCAAGCGGCTGGTGGAATTACAGTTCATCAACAATCGTCAGACCCGCCAAGTCGCGTTTGAGCAATTGCTGATCGACGGGCGACCGCAGGATCTGATCGGCGGCGCGGTCAACCTGCTTCTGCTGCAGCTGGAATGAATCCGGAACCGTTGGTTGCAACCGCGTCGCCGGCCGCTTGAAATCCGGCTGGCATCGCCCACATACTGGCCGTCGAATGAATCCGGGGCGCTTCCTTCGCGCATTGCTCTCATTCCCGCCCACCTGGCTGGTTCTCCTGGTGACGGCGGTTGCAGAGTGGAGCTTTTTCTCCTGGTTCCAGCCATCCTTCATCATGGCCATCGCGGCTGCCGCTGTGGGCGCCGTGCTGTTGCTGCTCTGGCCGCTGATCGTCGCCCGCGCGGCGGCGTTCTCGAGCGCGTATTATGACACACCGAGCCGCCCCACGCGGGACAGCCCCGCTTCTCTCTCCGAGCTTGCCGACGAGCTGAAGCGGCTTGGCGCGCCGCAGGGCGCGCAGCAGATGCAGAAGCTGGGGCCGCTCCTGGACAATCTGCGCGCCGTGCTCAACCGGCGGCTGTCCGCGGGCGAACTCACCTATGGCCGCTATCTCGGCGCCGCCGAGCAGGTCGCCAACAGCGTGGTGGACAATCTGCGCGATGTCGATGTGACGCTGCGCAGCATCCGCAGCATCGATGCTGATGCCATCGGCGAACGGCTGAATCACCTGCGCCGTGGCGGCGGGCATATCGGCGAGGAGCAGCGGCGGGAGATCAAGTCGCTGGAGGAGCGCTCGGCGCTGGTGGGCAAGCAGAACAAGCGCGTCGCCGAACTTCTGGCGCAGAACGAATCGGCGCTGACAATCCTGGTGGATGTGGCGACGGCTGTGGCCAACACGGAAACCGAAGCCGGAAGGACCGGCGCCGACGCCGAAGCGGCAATGGCGGAACTGGAGCGGCTGGCCAAGCGGGCCGGGCGCTATGCCGTGACGCCGGCGACTTCAAGCGCGTGACTTTGGCTGGAACCTGGAGGGGATGGAGACCATGGCGGTGACCGAGACCAAGCTACCGGCCTTGCGGCTGAACCTGGATGTGGAGGCGGTGAAGGGCGCACTGGTGCCCCAGCCCGAGCCCGGCGACGCCGTGGCGCTGGAGAAGAAGGCGCAGGACTATGTGGATGTCCTCGCCAACATCCAGCCCAACGCCGACATGGCGCAATCGGAAGCGAAAGCCGCCGTCGAATCCATGGGCCGCGACCTGCAGGCCGAAGCCGCCCAGCGCAGCAAGATGCTGCGGCAGCCGATCAAGGATCTATCGGCGCGCGGCACCGAGGGCGGCACCGTCGCCAACGCGCTGCTCGATCTCAAGATGAAGGTGGAGGAGCTGGATCCGGCAAAGCTCGACCTGTCGCCCGGTGCGCTCACCCGCATTCTCGGCATGATCCCGGGCATCGGCTCGCCGCTGAAGCGCTACTTCTCCCGCTATGAGAGCGCCCAGACCGTCATCGACGCCATCGTCAATTCCCTGCAGCAGGGGCGCGAGCAGCTCCGGCGCGACAATGTCACGCTCGGCGAGGATCAGGGGTTGATGCGCGCCCTGACACGCAAGCTCGATCGGCAGATCAAGCTGGGGCAGCTGATCGATCAGAAGCTGTCCGGCAAGCTGGGCGGCGAGATTCCCGCCGGCGACGTCAGGCACAAATTCGTTCAGGAGGAACTGCTTTTCCCGCTCCGCCAGCGCATCATGGACCTGCAGCAGCAACTGGCGGTGAACCAGCAGGGCGTGCTCTCCCTCGGCCTGATCATGCGCAACAACGAGGAGCTGATGCGCGGCGTCAACCGCGCCGTCGATGTCACGGTCAGCGCGCTGCAGGTGGCGGTCACCGCCGCCCTGGCCCTGGCCAACCAGAAGATCGTGCTCGACAAGGTGAACGCCCTCAACCAGACCACCAGCGACTTGATTTCAGGCACCGCCGAACGGCTGCGCAATCAAGGAGCCGAGATCCAGAAGCAGGCCTCTGGTTCCATGCTGAGCCTGGAATCCCTGAAATCCGCCTTCGCCAATATCAACGCGGCGATGGACGAGATCGCCCGCTACCGCCAGGAGGCCTTGCCGCGCATGGCCCAGACGATCCTGGAATTCGACAAGCTGTCGGCCCAGGGCGAGTCGGCGATCCAGCGCTACGAGGCCGGTGAAAGGGCGCGGCCTAAGCTGACGATCGACGCCCAGTGACCCTGCCGCCGATGTACCTGCGAGTTCCCGGAAACAGCCTATAGGCCCAGCAAATGTCCAAGGCACGCTTCATCCTCGTCCTGATCGTGATCCTCATCGCGGCGGGGTTCTACTACGGCTCGCGCCCCGGCGGCCTGGGCTCGCTGGATTTCGGCTTCGCCGGCGAGCTGACCTACGAGAAAGCGGCGTCGCGCCTGCAAGACAAGGTGGCGGACATCGACTGGACGGAGGAGATCGTCCAGCGCAAGGCGAACGTCCAGCTCGGACAAAAGGCCGATATCACGGACACGCTGCCGCCGATCGGCCAGTTCCCGATGGCAACGTCGCCCCTCGGCGGCTTCAACGACGTCGCCGTGGAGATCTTCGTCTCGACGGAGAAATCCGGCACCGGCACCGATGGCTGGATGACCGACGTCGGCAAGGAGTTCAACGCCGCCAATGTCAAGCTCGCCGATGGCCGGCGCGCCCAGGTGGCGATCCGCAAGATCGCCTCGGGCACCGGCTATGAATTCATCGCCTCGCGCAAATATCTGCCGGATGCCTTCTCGCCCTCGAACCATCTGTGGATCCGCATGGCGGAATCCCATGGCGTGACCATGACGCCGGTGCGCGAGAAGACCGTGGTCAATCTGGCTGGCGTGGTGATGAAAACCGACCGGGCCGAGAAGCTGAAAACCGCTGGCGGCGCTCTCGACATCAAGGCCTTGATCGACGCCGTGCTCCAGGGCGACATGGCCATGGGCTACACCAACCCGTTCGCCAGCAGCACCGGCATCAATTTCCTGGTCTCCGTGCTCGCCGCCTTCGCCGACGGCGATGAGGCGAAGATGCTGTCGCCGCAGGTGGTCAGCGCCTTCGCGGCCTTCCAGAAGGGCGTGCCATTCGTCGGCGAGACCACGCTGCAGCTTCGTGAATCCGTGCGCAATGACGGCTCCCTCGATGCCTTCGTCATGGAGTATCAGACCTTCGTGAAGACGGCGGAGCTGCAATCGGGCTATGTGTTCCTGCCCTTTGGCTATGCCCATGACAATCCGCTCTACGCCATCGGCAACCTGCCGCCGGAGAAGAGAGAGGCGCTGGAAGCATTCGCCAAATTCAGCGAAAAGCCGCGCTACCGCGACCTGGGAACGCAGTACGGCTTCAATCCGCCGATGAAGGCCGAGAAGTTCTACCCGCTGCCGAGCGGCGGCACGCTGGTGCAGGCGCAGCAGACCTGGAAGACCAAGAAGGACGCCGGCCGCCCGGTCGCCGCGGTGTTCCTCTGCGATGTCAGCGGCTCCATGGTCGGGCCGCGGCTGGAAGGCGTGCGCGAAGCGCTGATCCAGGGCGCGGACTTCATTTCGCCCGACAACTCCATCGGCCTCGTGGTGTTCTCCGACCGCGTGCGCACGCTGCTGCCGATCCGCAAGTTCAACATAAACCAGAAGGCATCCTTCATCGCCGCGGCCGAGGACCTGACCGCCGGCGGCAACACCGCCATGTATGACGGTATCGCGGTCGCGCTGTCGCTGCTGGCCAAGGCGAAGGAAGCCGATCCCAGCATCAAGCCGGTGCTGTTCGTGCTGACCGACGGCGAGACCAACAACGGCCTCTATTTCGATGACATGGAGGCGATCATCAAGGGCTTGCGGGTGCCGATCTACACCATCGGCTATGAGGCGAATTTCGACGAGCTGAAGCGGGTCAGCGGCCTGGTGGAGGCGGCTACCATCAATGCGGGCGAGGGTGAGATCCGCTACAAGATCGGCTCGCTGCTCAACGCCCAGATGTAGGCCCGGCAATGAAGCCCTTTGTTGTCTGGCTGGTTCTTTCGGTTCTCGGTTTCGGCGGGCTGGCCGGCGGCTATCATGGCTATCTGCAGGACAATCCCCGGCGCATCGCCGTGGTGGTCGATACCTCCTACGACATGATCGCGGTCTGGCCGCGGGTCGAACCGGAGCTGACGCAGATCGGCGCGGTCCGCTACAGCGCCTTCAGCCTGGTCACCGACAAGCGGGTGATCCACAGTTGGCAGCCGCGCCTGCGCGCCAGCCTCGCCGAGCCCTACGGCCCGCGCGACTTCGCGAAGCTGAAGGAACTTGCCTCTGCTCCCGAGATTACCGGCGCCGAAACCGTGTTCTTTCTCACAAATGCTCCCGCTGCCGACATCGCGCCGTTCGGCGGCTGGCAGGTGATTTCACTGGCGCGGTAGCTGCTGCCGGGGCGGCGCTCCTCGGCCTCAGGGGAATGCGCCGGATCCCGGCCGTCGGCATGATCCTGTACGACCATATTACACCCTCCTCACATGCCGCCTGGGCCCGATATCGGCGAATTTGCCATGCCGGAACGGGACTTCGTGTCTCACGCTCAGGGCGTCTGCCGTGACACGGTACCCGAGTCGGCCATATTTATCCTTTATTAAGCTTGGCAGGACCAAACTCATGAACCGGAGGAGCCGCCACGTCGCGGAGTGGCTCGGCGTCTCCTGCGGCCGCTGATTCTGTTTTCAGGGCTTGTTGTATGATCAGGAGATTCTCAATGCCGAGTAAGCAAGGCAAGAAGAAGCTGATGGGGGCGCTTGCGCTCTCGGTCGGCTTTGCCTCGATTGCCCTGCAGCCGACTGTTCTTTCGGCGCAGGACAAGGACGGAGACCGCCGTCTGGAAACTCTCTATCCGGGCACGACCAATTTTGTTGGCGATAACTTCGACAAGGAACGCGACAACTCCTACTAATTCTCTGCCGGAGTTTTTTTGATTTAGCTTCCACATTGATCTTCCAGCTTGCGGGTCATGAAGATCCGCAAGCTGGCACCAAATCGGATTTTCAGGCCCGCCGCCCGGCGGGGATTTCAGGAAACGGGCGCTCATTATCGGCGATCGCGGTCCTTGCGAGCCGGAACCGGTTCGAATGTCACCACTGTTCAGCGTCATTCTCTCCACGCTCAATCGCGCCGACATGCTGCGCCGCGCGCTGGAAAGCGTGCGCCGGCAAACGATGCGCGATTTCGAGATCGTCGTCGTCGATGACGGCTCGACCGAGGATATCGCCGCCGCGGTGCGCGACGTCACGCCATCGGCAAAATTCATCCGGCTGGACAAGAATTGCGGCATCCCCGGCGCCCGTAATGTGGCGATCCAGGCATCCTCGGGCAAATACATCGCCGTGATCGACAGCGATGATGTCTGGCATCCGCGCTTTCTGCATTTCGTGCGCGCAGCCTATGCGCAGGTTCCGGACGCGATCTTCACCTTCACGGAGTATATGGCCGACAGCCAGACCATGCGCGGCCCGGTTGCCCAGCTCTGGCCGGAACCCCTGGCCGAGAACGCGATCCTGCATATGATCCTGCGGCCCTTCATCCACACCACGTCGTCCTTCGCCGCGCCACGCGACGGCCTTATGGCGATCGGCGGTTTCAACGAGGCGCTGCCGCGCTTCTCCGATCTCGATTGCTATGTGCGGCTGATGGCCGGTCCGCCGGGCACGGAAGGGCTGCTCTGCGACGAACGCCCGGTGATCAAGATTCCGCAAGTGCTGGTGCGCAAGGACATCCATCTCGCCGACCGAAGCCTGGAGGAATATCAGCGCATGTGGCGCGCGGCGCGGATGCGCTTTCTCGATACCGTGTTTGCTTATGATTTCATGGCGCCCTACCGGAACATGAAAGAAGTCTGCGCCGACCGGCTGGCGGTCGGCGAACAGCGGTTCTTCGCTAACTTCACCGGCGCCGCCGCGGCTGCGTCATGACGCCGGACTCCGGCCAGATCGGCAGCGACAGCCCCGTCGAGGCAGCGGTCGAAACCGCTGCCGGCCGCAGCGCCGTCAGCATCATCATCACCAACTACAACTATGCCCGCTTTGTCGGCGCGGCGATCGACAGTGGATTGGCGCAGACCCATCGGAATTGCGAGATCATCGTCGTCGATGACGGGTCGAAGGATGAATCGCGCAGCGTGTTGCAGGCCTATCGCGACCGGCCCGGCGTCCGGCTGATCTTTCAGGAGAATGGCGGCCAGGCCGCCGCCTTCAACACCGGATTTGCCGCGTCTTCAGGCGATTTCATCCTGTTCCTCGACGCCGACGACCTGCTGCATCCCGAGGCCGTCGCCACCGTGCTCAGTCAGTGGAGAGCAGGTTTGTCGCGCTGCCAGTTCCCGCTGCAGATAGTCGATCCCGAGGGCCGCGGGCTGGGCCTGCATCCCTTCAGCCACAAGATGGACGGCGGCGATCTGCAGTGGAAGACCGTTGTCAGCGGCCATATGCGTTTCATTCCCACCTCGGGGAATGTTTTCTCCCGGGCGTCGCTGGCACCGCTGTTTCCCATCCCGGCCCAGGAGTGGCGCCTCTGCGCGGATTCCTACATCGTCTACCGGACCGCCGCCGCCGGAGGGGTTCACAATATCGCCGAGACCCTGGGCTACTACCGCGTCCATGACAGCAACAACTGGTATCGTGAGGGCCGCGACCACGATCAGATGCAGCAGGTCTGGCGCCAGATCTTCCAACTCTGGCGATCATTGCTGGAAGATCTCACTCCGCACAGCGCGCCCAGTCAGGCGGGGAATGCGCACCTGCATCGCGATCAGGCGGCGCTCTATCTCTACCGCCGCCTGATTGCCGGGTATGCTTCGGTCGGCGGCCTGCTGACACCGAAAGAGCTGCGGCGCCTACTCCGCGCGGCTCGTCTCAAGGCGTTGACGGCGGCGGTGCCGTTGCGGCAAAGGCTGCTTTATCTCGCCAGTTTCCTCCTGGCCGGCGGCCAGGGCTGGCGCTTCGACGCCGCCCGGCGCTGGAATGCCCATCACAGCCTGCGGCCGGCCTGGCTCCATCGGCTGATCGAAAAATGCAAAGGCGCCGGGTTCTATGAATGGCAATCGGCAGTGGCGCCGCCCGACCCGGTCCCGGAATTTCCGATGGACGAGACCATTCAATTCGGCCGCGGCCGCGACGGAAACCGCCACCTCTGGTATGGCTGGGATCAGGGCGATCCGCTGCAGGCGACCGTCAGCGGCCATATCGCCACCATCATTGGCCGTGTGTCTGCCGGCGGCGGCGACCTCTCCATCGAGCTGGCGCTGACACCGGTCACCCATCCGGCGCTGCCCTGGCAACGGCTGACCATCGATGCCAACGGCACCCGCGTCTATGACGGCCGGATGTTCGAGCCGGCCGTGGTCCGGCTTTCCGTGCCGCGCGCGGTCGCGCGCAAAGAAGGCATGCTGGTTCTGCGCTTGAGCATGCCCGACGTTTTCGTCCCCCGGCTCATTGCCGACACACCCAGCGATTTCCGGCCGCAGGGCTATTCCCTGTCGACGATGCAGATTTCCAGCTCAGTGTCGGAAGCGGGCGCCGCCGCCGGCATGTTCTTGCCCTTGGATCACCGCGCCGGTGCGGCCGAGCTGCAGGAATCCGGGGCCTTGAACGGGGGCTGGCATATGCCGGATGCGGCTGGAACCGCGCGCCTCTGCGCTGCCGAAGCACAGGTCGCGCTGACTCTTCTGGACGGGCGCTCCTTCGATCATGTCCTGGAAATGGAATTCGCCATCGAGGATCAGGGCGCCGCACCGCGCGCCACGGTGGAGGTCTCCGCCGCCGGCGAATTGCTCGGCATCGTCGATGTGTCGCGGCAGGCAACTCTGCGCGTTCTCATTCCGCCATCGGTGGTGAATGAATTCGGCACGGTTGTCCTCAATCTGGTGCCCTCGGGCTTGTGGCAGCAGGGCGAGGATTGGCCTGAAGGCTGGCCCCAGGCCGTCGGCCCAGGGCTCCGCTCGGTCAGGCTCGATCGCATGCCTCGCATCGCCCAGCATCCGGTGATCCGCAGCGGGCTGGTGCTGAACTTCGATAGCGGCGGCACCGGCCTGGCCTTCAGAGACACCGGCTGGCACAAGCCGAACGGCGAGGGCAGCCTGATGGCGAATTCCATCGCCGTGCTGCAGGGGCTGTGGCTCGACCGCGCGCACGACGTCTTCCTGACCGCCGTCGTCTATCCGGGCGTGCAGCATGACAGCCTGCCGCCGCAGCATCTCACGATCACCTGCAACGGCTGCACCGTGGCGATCTACAGCATCGCCGAGACGGCGGAGATCACCGCGGTCATTCCCCCTGGCATCGTCGCCGAAGATGGCGCGCTGAGGATCGAGTTCCAGGTGACGCGCCTGGTGCGCCCGGCGGACTACGGCCGCGGAGGCGACAACCGGCTCACCGGCCTCGGCCTGCGGCTGCTCAGCCTGGAATAGCCGTCACAAAGCTCCACGGAAATAGGCGATGGTGCGGTCCAGCCCAACGGCCAGGCCTGTCGCCGGTTGCCACCCCAGAATCTCGCGGGCGCGCGTGATATCCGGCTGACGCCGCCGCCCGGTGTAGAAATTATCGATGCAGAGGACCTCATGCCTGTCCTCCAGCAAGCGCTCGCATAAGAAGCTGCCAATGAATCTCGCACTGCCAGTGACGGCGATGCGCTGCGGCGCGACCTGACCCATACACTGGGCCCCTGACTGCTCCCCGATCCTGGCGGCCAACATGCCGGTGATTTCCCTGTACTGGCAAGCCTTTGCGCCCGGGAATGACCTATTTGACCCGCGCCAAGCGCTCCCCCTATACTCCGCGCCGTTTTCAACCCTGGGATCAGAGATCGGGCCGCTGCATGCTTTCTGGCATGACACATTGCTGGCAACACCGCTCCGGGCGGCTTTCGCTTTTTAGCGCCGGCTCCGAGGCTCCGTCCGTCCTGGGCAGCAAGTCGCTCTGCATGCGCTGAGCAGACCTTCGACTTCAGGTGGATTGCGGGGCCGCACGGACGTGACGGCCCTTCTTCATTTCAGGATGTTTTCCGATGCAGAATGTTGAACCGATCAAAGACAAGTGGCTGAAGGCCGTGTCGGCTGCGGCAAGCCTGCCTGAGCTGGAGCAGGCGCGCGTCGATGCCCTGGGCAAGAAGGGCGAGATCAGCGGCCTGATGAAGAACTCTCGGTGCGCTGGCGCCCGACGAGCGGCGCGAATTCGGCGCCCGGGTCAACGAGGCGAAGGATGCGATCACGGCGGCCATCGAGGCCCGCCGCGCCGCGCTGGATGACGCCGCATTGGACGAGAGGCTGAAGACCGAGCGCATCGACGTGACGTTGCCGCCGCGGCCGGAAGGCGAGGGCCGTCTCCATCCCATCAGCCAGACGCTGGACGAGATCGTCGCCATTTTCGGCGAGATGGGCTTCCGCGTCGCCGAGGGGCCCGACATCGAGGACGACTTCCACAACTTCACCGCCCTCAACATCCCGCCCGAGCATCCGGCGCGGCAGATGCACGACACCTTCTATATCGAAGGCCGCGACGGCAGCGGGCCGGGCGGCATGGTGCTTCGCACTCACACCTCGCCGGTGCAGATCCGCGCCATGAAGGCGACGCAGCCGCCGCTGCGGGTGATCGCGCCCGGCCGCACCTATCGCTGCGATTTCGACATGACCCATTCGCCGATGTTCCACCAGGTCGAAGGGCTTGTCGTGGATGAGCATACCCATATGGGACATCTCAAGGGCTGCCTGATCGAATTCTGCCGCGCCTTCTTCGGCGTCGCCGATCTGCCGGTGCGCTTCCGTCCCAGCTACTTCCCGTTCACGGAACCCTCGGCAGAGGTGGATATCGGCTGCTCCCGAGCGGGCGGCGAGCTCAAGCTCGGCGCCGGCGGCGACTGGCTGGAGATCCTGGGCTGCGGCATGGTGCATCCGAAAGTGCTGCAGCTCAGTGGCGTCGATCCCGCTCGCTACCAGGGCTTCGCCTTCGGCATGGGCATCGAACGCATCGCCATGCTGAAATACGGCATCCCCGATCTCCGCACGTTCTATGAGGCCGACCTCCGCTGGCTGCGCCACTACGGTTTCAGCGCCTTCGATGTGCCGAGCATGACCGGAGGGCTGTCGCGATGAAATTCACCCTCTCCTGGCTGAAGAACCACATTGACACCGACGCCGACATCGACGCGATCGGCGCGCGCCTCACCATGCTCGGGCTCGAGGTGGAAGACATCGCCGACCGCGCCAAGGATTTGGCGCCCTTCACCGTCGCCTATGTGAAGGAGGCGAAGCCGCACCCGAACGCCGACAAGCTGCGGGTCTGCATCGTCGAGACGGCGCATGGCACCCACCAGGTCGTCTGCGGCGCGCCCAATGCCCGCACCGGCATGAAGGGCGTTTTCGCGCCCGTGGGCAGCCACATTCCCGGCACCAATCTCGATCTCAAGAAAGGCACAATCCGCGGCGTGGACTCCAACGGCATGCTGGTCTCCATGCGCGAGATGGGCCTGTCGGACGAGCATGACGGTATCATCGAACTGGCTGACGACGCGCCCGTCGGCGAACCCTTCGCCCGGCTGCTCGGCCTCGACGATCCCGTAATCGACATCAACGTCACCGCCGACCGTCCCGATTGCCTGGGCGTCCATGGCGTGGCGCGGGATCTGGCCGCCGCCGGCATCGGCAAGCTGCGGCCGCCCGATCTCTCCGCCGTGCCCGGAGCCTTCGACAGCCCGGTCAAATGGCTGCGCGATCTGCCCGCCGATCAGCAGCATCTCTGCCCCTATGTGGTCGGCCGCTATTTCCGCGGCGTGAAGAACGGCCCGAGCCCGAAATGGCTGCAGGACAAGCTGCTGGCCATCGGCTTGCGCCCGATCTCCGCGCTGGTGGACATCACCAACTACGTCACCTTCGATCTCGGCCGCCCGCTCCATGTGTTTGACGCCAAGCGCCTGTCGGGCGATCTCACAATGCGGCTCGCAAAACCCGGCGAGTTCATCCAGGCCCTTGACGGCAAGACCTACCAGCTCGACGACAGCATGGTGGTCATCGCCGACAAGACCGGCCCCCATGGCATCGGCGGCATCATGGGCGGTGCCGCCTCCGGCTGCGAGCTCGATAGCACCGATGTATTCCTGGAAGTGGCCTTGTTCGATCCCATCCGCACCGCTGCCAGCGGCCGCAAGCTGGGCATCCAGTCCGACGCCCGCTTCCGCTTCGAGCGCGGTGTCGATCCCGAGAGCGCCAACTGGGGCGCCGAGGTGGCGGCGCGGCTGATCCTCGAGCTCTGTGGCGGCGAGGCCAGCCGCCCGGTCAGCGCCGGTACCATGCCGAAATGGCAGCGGCAAGTGGCACTCCGTCCCGACCGCGTCCGCACCCTCGGCGGCGTCGATCTGCCCGCGGCGGAAGCCGCGAAGATGCTCGCCGCCCTCGGATTCAAGCCCTCGGAGAAGAACGGCCAGATCCAGGCCGACATCCCCTCCTGGCGCGCCGACGTGGAAGGCGAGGCTGATCTGGTGGAAGAGGTCACGCGCATCTACGGCTTCGACCGCATCCCCAGCGTGCCCTTGAAGATCGACAGCGCGCTGCCTGAGCCGGCGATCACGCCGGCGCAGCGCCGGGTCCAGATCAGCAAGCGCCTGCTGGTGTCCCGCGGCTTGATGGAGGCGGTGACCTTCTCCTTCATGGAGAACCGCATCGCCGAGAGATTCACCGCCGGCAACAAACCGCCGGTAAAGCTGGCCAATCCCATCGCCGCCGATCTCGACGCCATGCGGCCCTCGATCCTGCCCAACCTGCTGCAGGCCGCCGCGCGCAACGCCGCCCGCGGCCTCACCGATCCCGCGCTGTTCGAAGTCGGCCCGCAATATAGCGACGACACGCCCGAGGGTCAGGCAACGGTGGCGGCGGGCCTGCGCAACGGCAACAGCACGCCGCGCCACTGGGCGGTGAAGCCTCGCCCCGCCGATGCCTTCGATGCCAAGGGCGATGCGCTGGCGTTGTTGTCAGCGCTCGGCGCGCCGGTGGAGAATCTGCAGGTCTCCGCCGATGCGCCCGGCTGGTATCACCCTGGCCGCAGCGGCTCGCTGCGCCTCGGGCCCACGGTCATCGCCTGGTTCGGCGAGATCCATCCGCGCATTCTGAAAGAACTAGGCGTGAAGGGCGCGGCCGCAGGCTTCGAAGTCTTCCTCGACCGCGTGCCGCAGCCGAAATCCAAGGGCAAGGGCACGGGATCGACGCGGCCGCTGCTCAAGGCCTCGCCTTATCAACCGGTCGAGCGCGACTTCGCCTTTGCCGTCGCCAGCGACGTGCCGGCGGAGAAAATTGTCCGCGCCGCCAAGGGCGCCGACAAGACGCTGATCCAGGCGGTCACGCTGTTCGACGCCTTCGAAGGCGGCAGCCTGGGCGAGGGCAAGAAATCCATCGCCTTCTCCGTCACCCTGCAGGCGCCGGACCGCACGCTCACCGAAGACGACATCGCCGCCGCCCAGCAGAAGATCGTTGCCGCCGTCACCAAGGCCACCGGCGGCACGCTCAGGAGCTGAGTTCGCAGCTTTCTTGCGATTTACCGGGAAGGGCCGCCGCCGATTGCGCGGCGCGCCCGGCATGTGCCAAGCTTCCCCCACGGCTGCGCCGCGCCAGGCGGCGCCAAGACCAAAACAGGGAGCACAAGCAAACATGCACACGGACAAACTGATACAGGCCCGCCGCGACGGCCTGCTGAGCCGCCGCCAGTTCGCCAAATATGCCGCCGCCGCCGGCGTCGGCATGGTCGGGATGAAGGGGTTCGCCCGCCCGGCCGCCGCCGCCTCGCCCAGCGATCTCACCTATTACGGCTGGAGTGGCTATGACGATCCGGAGTTCCACAAGGCCTTTCAGGAGAAGCATGGCGGCCTGCCCACCTTCACCTTCTGGGGCAGCGAGGACGAAGGTCTCACCAAGCTGCGCGGCGGCTATGTCGTCGACGTCATGGGACCCTGCACCTACGAGATCAAGACCTGGCGCGAGGTTGGCCTGCTGAAGCCCTACGACGCGGAACGGCTCGTCCATCTCAAGGACATGTTCCCGGCGGTGCTGGATATCGACGGCATGGTGGTCAACAACGAGCGCTGGTTCGCGCCCATGGACTGGGGCAACTCCACTGTCGTCTACCGCACCGATCTGGTCGACGAAGAATACATGAAAGAGAATTCCTGGAAGATCCTGTTCGACGATCGCTACAAGGGTAAGCTTGCGGCCTATGACGACAACGTCAATATCGAGATCGCCGCTTTGATCCTCGGCTATGACAATATCTTCTCGCTGTCAGACGAGCAGCTCGTGGAAGTAAAGAAGCTGCTGCAGAAACAGCGGGAAAATCTGCGCTTCTTCTGGAACGAGGCGACCTCGATGGAGCAGTCCATGGCATCGGGCGAGATCGTCGCCGCCTATTCCTGGAACGAGAGCTATGTAAAGCTGAAGCAGCAGGGCGTGCCCGTTGGGTTCATGGTGCCGAAGGAAGGCATCTTCACCTGGTGCTGCGGCCTGGCCCTGAATTCTCAGATCAAGAACGAGGACATGGCCTATGACCTGATCAACGGCATGACCTCACCGGAGACCGGCGCCTATGAGATCTCCACCTGGGGCTACGGCCATGCCAACAAGAAGGCGTTCGACATTGTCGGCCCGGAGAAGCTGAAGGAATTGAATCTCTCGACGCCGGAAGCGCTGCTCAATGCCGGCATCTTCTTCCAGCCGCTCGAACTCGATATCCGCACCAAGTACAACAAGCTTCTCGAAGAGGTGAAGGCGGGTTCGTAGTCGATCTGACCTTTCATTCTCTCGTAGTGGAGTTCCCCTCTCCCCTTGGGGGAGAGGGGGCAGGGGGTGAGGGGTATTGCTTGCGGTAGGCACGCCAACAACAGCGCGATCCTCAGTGCAGCGGCATGTTGGTACTCAGATGCCGCCCGCGCATACTTCTGCAATGATTGGTGTGAAGTCTCACGGCGCGCTCGCGCGCGAAACCCCTCACCCCTACCCCTCTCCCCCAGGGAGAGAGGGATGTTTATTTGTGCCACGGCGCCTAACACGCTCGTCTATTGCTACCCATTAGCGGCTTCAATTCCCATCCCAATCCGTCCCGCCGTCGCCTTGTTGCAATCGCGCCAAACCGGCGGATTTGCTGGGTTTTTCGCGGACCACCCCGGCCGAAAGCCCGTAAATCCGGGCTTTCTCGCGCCGCCGGATACGAATAATCCACAGAAAATCGCAATTCTATCGCGAATATCGCTAGACGTTGTATGCGAACAGGTGTAGGACCCCTACCTGTATGGGTTCGCTAGCCGCATCCGGAAGCCGGCCCGAACCGCCCGCCCGCCGGAATCAGGTGGCCTAAGGGCGGCGGCTCGCACCGGAAGCTAGGGAGGGGGTCTGCTACTCAGGCGCCCACGCGGCCGGACCGCAATTTGTTGACACCAACCTCGAGGGGATACCCATGGCAGTAGCTAAGAAGCAGAACACCGTCACCATGCGGCAGATCGCCGCCGATCTCGCCGACAAACACGAGATGACCAAGCGGCAGACCGGCGAAGTGATGGAGTCGCTCATCGCCCAGATCACCAAGCATCTGAAGAAAGGCGACAAGATCCGTCTCCCCGGTCTCGGCATTTTCCAGGTGCGCAAGCGCGACGCCCGCATGGGCCGCAATCCCGCCACCGGCGAGCCGATCAAGATCAAGGCGTCGAAGAAGGTCGCCTTCCGCGCTTCCAAGGAACTGAAGACGTCGGTCTGATTCGCCGCGCCGAGCTTTTCCTTGCAGGTTTCGGCAGGGGCGGGAGCAATACCCGCCCCTGTTGCTTTTTAGGCCGATGGCCATCTGCGCAGTTCTCCAAAACCGAGCGGCGCAAGACGTTTAGCGATCCCCCGAGAATTCGTTAACCAATTCTTGCCCGCATCGGCGTAACCTCAGGGTTGGCGCCCCATGCGATAATTGCGCCCTTGCCCATTGAAGCCCCGGAAACACCCATGCCCGAGAACGGCCAGCAATCCTACTCCCGCAGCTATCTCCTGCCGAACCAGGACAGCGAGTTTCTGCTGAACCGCGACGAGCTGCGGCCGATCCGCTTCGCCCTCGAATACAGCAAGGCGGAATTGCTGCTGAAGGATTCCGGCATCCGCTCGACCGTCATCGTCTTCGGCAGCGCCCGTATTCCCTCGGCGGAGCAGGCGGAGGCAGCGCTGTCGGCGGCAATCGATCCCGCGGGACGGGAGCGCGCCGAGCGGGGGCGGAAGCTCTCGGTCTACTACGAGCAGGCCCGTGCCTTCGCGAAGCTTGTCTCCGAACGCGGCGGCGCCCTCTCCCTGCGCCATGACGGCCTGCGCGACAATGTCATCGCCACCGGCGGCGGCCCCGGCATCATGGAGGCGGCGAACCGCGGCGCCCGCGAGGCCGGCGCCCCCTCGATCGGCTTCAACATCACGCTGCCGATGGAGCAGGGGCCGAACAGCTATTCGACGCCCGATCTCACCTTCAATTTCCACTATTTCGCCATGCGCAAGATGCATCTGGCGATGCGCGCCAACGCGCTGGCGGTGTTCCCTGGCGGCTTCGGCACCATGGACGAGCTGTTCGAACTCCTGACCCTGGTGCAGACCGGCAAGGCGCCCAGCGTGCCGATCATCCTGTTCGGCCGCAGCTATTGGACGGACGTGATCAATTTCGACGCGCTGGTACGCTACGGCATGGTCAACGCGGATGACCTGAAGCTGTTCGATTTCGCCGACGATGCCGAGGAAGCCTGGCAAAATCTGATCCGCCGCGGTCTCAAGGCCGAGGCGCCCGCGCCCATGGCCGCCGGCGAGCCTTCGCTGCCGGTGGAGTAGGCGCTCAGGTTACAACGCAGGATTTCTGCCGCTCAAGAAACTTCCCTCTCTCCTTGGGGGAGAGGGGTAGGGGTGAGGGGTTTGCGCGTAAGCGCACCCAGAGTCTTTGCACTGTGCGATTGACGTGTTTACGAGACGCCTCATTGAGCGGCGCTGGCTGTGGGTAATGCCTTGGGTTGCTTCAATGACGCGCTGCCGCGCGTAAGGCCCCTCACCCCCTGCCCGCTCTCCCCCAAGGGGCGAGGGGAGGTTCTCCGTGACTCACCGCGTCGGCTGAGTTGTCGGGATGTTGCGGATCGAGTTCGTACAGCCGCTTGGAATCGTCGACGCGCTTGTGCCGCTGCATTTCCTGATCAACGCAATACTCGAACGCCGGCGTGTTCCGGGCATAGGGGCCGTCGGCGCAATAGCGCTCGGCCTGCATGCGCCAGGAGGCCTCGGTCGGCTGCCCGCCGCCATTGCCGCCGCAAGCCGCCAGCATCAGCAGTGCCGCACTCGCAATGGCCCGGCTCGCATTCATGATACTCATCCCACGCGCATTGTTTGTTTGTGCTTACTGATGTGTTCGCTACATCGGCCGATTTCAATATAGCACCGGGACTAGCCGATCCGAAACGTCGGGCGCCAGCAGAGTTCCACCGCCGCCTTCCGGCTGGAGATCTCGCCATCCTCCTCGGCGATGTTGTAGATGCCGCGGCCTCGCGTAACCGCGCGCCGGGCGGCATCGGCGGCCGCGTCCACATGCAGCTTGCCGCTCTCCCGCTCATCTTCGAATCCGGTGCCCGGTCCATAGAACCGGCCATAGCGCAGGATGACGCCCTCGAGTGGCGCCTCCAGCACCTGCCGCTCCAGGCTGATCACGCCGCGCGCGCCCGGATCCAGGGGCGAGTCCTCGCCATAGGGCATGGGGCACGGGGCATAGGCAAAGGCGATACTCTGGGCCACGATCCGCCTGGCGCCCGCGTTCACGGCCGCTGCCAGCAGATGACGCGTCCCCACCTCGCGGACGCGCGTATTGCGGATCACGCCCTCCGCCATCTTCTGGGGATCGAGTCCCGGCGGCAGGTCGGTCAGCTGATGAATGACAATCTCCGGCGCGGCATCGGCGACAGCGCGGCGCAGCTTCGTTTCGTCATACACATCGACAATCGCCGGCGTGACTCCCATATCGCGCAACACAGCCGCTTTCTCCGGCGACCGCGTCGTGCCCGTCACCTGCCAGCCATCCTGGACCAGCAGCAGACACATCCGCCGCCCGATGGCTCCGGCGGCGCCGGCAAGGAAAATTCGTTTCTGCATGGCGGACACAATTCTTGTCGGACGAAAGAATGTCAAATCGGCGGGCGGCGAAGCGAACCGCGAAAGAATGATCGCCGCAGCTCATGTCGCCTTTCCTGAACGCTGCACGGTTGCGCCATGCCACAAAAGGCTGCCGGCGCGGCGCATCGCCGTGGCGTTCGGTTCTCGCGGTTCGCAGGGATGTCGGTTGCTCAAGATCTGATTGAGCCAGACGCCCTCGATCAGGCTGGCGATCGCGCAGGCGAGATCGGTAATCGTGGTTCCCTCGCGCAGCTTCATGCCGTAATGATCGATCGCCTGGCTCAAGACCTGCTTCAGCCGCTCGATCCACTGCACATGTTCCTCGACGCTCGATCGGCTGATCTCCTCGCTCCACAGGCCATAGGGGAGCACGCAGAGCCACAGCGCCCAGAGGAATCCATAATCCGCCTCCGGCTTGGCGCCGTGCCGCGGGCCGCGCGCGGCCTGGCCGGCGAAGAACGCGTCGATCCAGGCATCGCCGGAGGAGAAGTCCCCCAGCTCCGGGAACTCGACACGTTCGATCCAGTCCCGCGCGCTCAGGGCCAATGCCATGGTCTCGGCCTGAAAGACGGTCTGGCTTCCGAACAGGTTGGTGATCGCGCCGCGCGTCTTGCCATGCCGCGCCGCGACGGCATTGGCATCGAGGCGAGCAAAGGGGCCGACCGGTATCTCCTGCCTGTCGAGGATTTTCGAGTCCTTCTGAATCTGCTCCAGCGCGACAATCTCGCCGATCTCGACATACCGTCGCCGAGCTTCGTCTTTCGGCATTGTAGATCGCCGCCGTCTTTCTTTTATGGCCATGATTTAACAATCCTTTTTGCGTGCGTACCGTACGTATTGATTCTGCTTGCCGGGTGTGCGGTTGGCAACTAATGTATTAGTACGTACCGTATGTACGTTAATAATTGAGGTGGCCCTTGGCTCTGGCGGGCAGTGAAAGCAGTGGCGTGAGAACGGGTCCTTTCGCGCTCACGAAGGTGGGCCAGTGGGCCGTCACCATTGCTGCGACCGTGCTCTCCACCTACGCGCTCGATGCCGTGGCCACCGTGGCGGGATTAAGCCTCGCCGCCTCAGGCCTCCTGCAGGGGCTTGGGCACATGCAGGTGCTGCTATTCCTCGCCTCGACCTATCTGATCTGGGGGCTGGGGCTTCACGCCAATCTGAAGGCCAATTGGGCGCTGCTGGTAGATACTGGCACCAGCACCAATGCGCTGTCGAAAGCGGCATACGATCTGGTCAAGCTCAGAACCGCCAGTCCGCGCGTTCAGCGCTTTGCAGCATCGGTCGGTTACACCGGCACCGAACTTGCGAAGGAGGCGCCTTACTATGCCGGCGCATTCGGCGCCGTGCTCTTCACCAACTCGATTTCGTCCAACGATGCGATCGTCTTTCTCGGCGGCGCCAACCTCGGCGCCGCGGTCTACGAATACGGACTCGCTCGCCTGGTGCGCGCCTTCCTGAAGTTCGCGCCGCGGACGGTCGACAGCAAGCACGCTACGCCTGAAGCGGTGCGCGACGGGGAACGGCTGTACTGACCGCCGCCGGATGTGCAAGCGCTTCTGAAATCCTCTGACGCTAAAGGTGCGAAGGGAATGCTGTCCTCACAGCGCCAAGTTCCTGTCCCCTCGCCACCACGAAGTGGAGGAGAGGGTTAGGGTGAGGGGGTGTCGATACCGTCGCGCTGCAGCCAGAAGAATCGCCCGACGCCCGAACTTGCGGCGCGACCCCTCACCCTAACCCTCTCCCCGCAAGCGCGCTAGGGTATGCACACTTCCATATGCTGATTGACGACCACAGCATGAATCCCCTTCTCCCCTTGGGGGAGAGGGGGCAGGGGATGAGGGGTTGGCGCGGCAGCGCGCAAAAAAAAGCAACGGCCCGCGCCGGCATATGCCTGCGAGGAAAAGTCTGGCCTGGGTTCTGATTGAGTTGGGCAACACTCTTGACGCGCTTCCGCGCGGAGCCCCCCTCACCCCCTGCCCCCTCTCCCCCAAGTGGAGAGGGGAGAAACTTCTTGTTCAAGCTCCCATCGGAAAGATACGTGCATGCCCTAGCGCTTTCGCGGAGCGAGGGGACAATCCTTGCTATTTCTCCGAACTCACCATTGGCTTCTATTCGATACATCGCTCTATAGCTTCAACCGCCGCTCGATCATCACTTCGTCGATATAGCGGCCATCGATCTTGCAATGATTCCGCGCCGTACCGATGACGGTGAAACCCTGCGCGAGATATGTCGCCAGCGCCGCAGGATTGTCCGATCGCACGAAGGTGAAGAACTTCTCGAACCCCGCCTTCGCCGCCGCTTCGAAGTTCGCCGCGAACAGCCGCCGGGCGATGCCCTGGCGCCGGAGACTGAGATCGACAAAGGTGCCGATCGTCGCGACATGATCGAACGCGGCCGTGTAAGGTGCGAACGGCTCCAGGATCTGATAGCCGAGCATCCGGCCATCGCCCTTGCTGATCGCCGCCTTCCAGATCCGCCGGGGCGGAGGGGCGGCAATGAAAGCGCGCTCCTCCGCCACCGTGTAGTGCCGGTCCAGCGCGGTATAGGTCCGCGCCTCGATGATCGGATTGAGGATCCGCAGCACGGCCTCGGCGTCCTCGGGCCCGACGTCGCGGATTGAGAGATCCATGCGCCCTAGGCTTTCGCCGGCAAAGCCGCGATCCGGCAGAGCAGCCATTGCAGCCCGGCCAGATGCTGCTGGTCGTGACTGCAGAGCAGATGGATCAATCCCTGCACGGTGATCGGCGCGCCTTCGAACATCGCCGGTCGCGCAAGCTGCGCTGCATCGAGGCCGGAAATCATCTCTATCGTCCGCGCCCGCGCGGCTCGAAACGCGGCGAATGCTTCGGCCGCATTGGCATCCCCGTAGTTCCGATCCCTGGCGACCCGGTATCCGTCAATGGACTCGAGCGTCGGACTGTCCTCTTCGAGTGGCCGCCGGAAACGCAGATGGTACCCCTCGACCTCGATATCCCGTACATGGCAGACCTGCTCGATCGCTGTGAACGACTCGCTCGGAATGCCCTCCCAGGACGGCGGCGTCCAATGTTTGTACGCAGCCGGAATAGCGTCATAGAAGGCCTCGAGCTGTTGGGGAAAGGCGGCGAGCGCATGGAGTGTCGGTGAGTTCATGGAACCTTGTGAGGTCATTACCATCAGGTTGCCGGCAGGAAGCGAGTTACCTTTTCCTTGAGAAGGCGAACGAGCGCAGGGTCCATGAAATCAAACTTGTCCGGAATGTCCAGGCAGACGACGCGCGCGTTCTTGAGGTGCCGGCCGAACTTGGCCGAGAGCTTTCTCCGATGCGCCTTCTCCATCACAAAAATCAGTTCCTCCCATTCGACCAGCTCTGGCGTCACCGGATTGTCCGCATCGTTGTTGAGGCCGGCAAACTCACATTCGATCCCTGGATGCCCGGCAAACACCTGCTCAGCCGTCGGGCTGCGGAGTCTGTTCTGACTGCAAATGAAAAGCACGTGCTTCATTGCTCGCTATATCCGCACTCATGTGGGACGACCTGCAGTGGTCCGCGGGCGCGCTGCGCCCTCAGGAGCGCCGGAGTTTAGAGAAACAACTCGCGCCGTGCCAGTAACCGCCGCAGTGCGATGCCCGTCAGCCAGTTATGCAGCAGCGCCCCGGCCAGCAGGGAGCCAGCGACCGAGGCGATGAACGGAGTTGGCGCGAGCTCGAATGCGCCCCTGTCGCTCATGAAAACCGCCAGGTTCGCGCCCAGCCATTGGATGAGAAAGGCCGCGGTGCCGGCAGCCGTTGAGCTGGCGATCCAGCGGCGGCGTTCGCGCCAGCCGGTACCTAGGGTAAGCGCCTGAAAGAACCCCAGGATTGCGCCAGCGACGATACCGCTGACGCCAAACGGCAGAAGCGCGATCGGATGGGTGAAATCGTAGCCGGTGCGGCTGATCGCGGCGATCCACACCGTCAGCGCGCCGAAGCTCGTGAAGCCGCCGATCAGCGCCAGGCCTCCGCCACCCCAAGTGGCCACCGCCCAGGCCCAAGGCCGCTCGACCAGTGTGCCGAGCAATCGTCCCTGCAACAGCCCGGCGAGGAACCAGTAAACCGCCGGCAATCCCAGCAAATAGACAAAGGCCGCATCCTCAAGCCGCATATCGTCGCTGATCAAGAGGGTTGCGAGCCCGCCGCAGCCCAAGGCCGGCCATAGCACCGTCAGCACCCAATCGCGCAGGAACCTGCGCGGTTGTGACTTTGCGCTCGTGGCGATCGATTGATCCATGCATCCTTCGTGGGCTGGGCGGCGCGCGGTTGAATTGATGCCGCCTGCATAGCGGGCGCGGGAACGCGGGTCTTGGTTATTCCTTGCATATTGCATGGGTAATTCCGGGAGAGCCGCGCGCCGTCAAACAGACGAACACCCGCGCCGACCTTCCATTCCCTGAAATTGTTCCTATATCCTGATATCGATGTTGGACATTGTGAATCGGATTGCGCACGGCTGGAACATGGCATCCCGCCGACCGTCACCATGTCTGACGATTTGATTCGATAGCCGACCCGGCATTTTTGAGAGGGTTGTTCTTCGAAAAAACAAAAGTCTGAAAATTTCCGCGCGGCGATCAATGGCTTGTCGGTGGTGCTCGTGAAAAACAACCCAGCGTGCCCTTCGAGCGACGGGAGAAGGGCGGGTTTGAAACCCGCCCCTACAGATCTCCGCGTCTTCGCGCCTCCGCGTGAGACAAACAGCCCGATGCCTGCGCCACTGGACGAGTCCGCGGGTCGCTTGTCCGGATTCCTCGCTTGGCATGGGGTAGATCGCACGGATTCGACCTTGCCGCTGGACGCCGGCCCGCTGGACAGATGGCCGCCGCCGGCCTTGCCCCCGCCTTGCACCCGCGGCATCCGGCACTTATGTTCCGCCCGCGCCACGGAAGTCTGCGATCCCGAAACAGCGGCCGCCAGCCGGGCGGCCGAGGCGGGGGCGTTTGACGGCCATCTGGTAATTCCTTCATCTGCTTAGTATTTTTGGACTTCACCGCTAACTGACAACTGTAGAACGGCCTCTCGCT
>CAWKOG010000005.1:0-240479 GCA_963851215.1 uncultured Alphaproteobacteria bacterium | reverse complement strand
CTTGAATGGGGGAATCAATTTCATCACACAACTTTTGGTTGAAATATTTGCATCGATTCCCGCTAAACGGAGGTGAGATTGTCGCTGGCGCGCCCCTACTCCGCCGCTTTGTGGCGCGCCAGGAATCGACATAGCCCGGCCACTCCACGCCTTGGGGCAGCGGCGCGATCTCGACGGCATCGCGGGTATCGATCATGACCGCGACCTCGTCCAGCATCTGCCCGCCCTTGACGCCTGGGCCAGCGCGAGCGCCTTCGGATGTGGGCCATGGGTGAAGCCGCAGGATGAAAGGTATCATGCCCGGATGGATGTTGTCGCGGGAGAAGACTTGCCATGATGGTAGAAGATGATCTCGTCGAATCGTCGTTGTCGGGAAGAACGGCCTTCAGCGCATCGGGATCGCTCTCCGCCGGCCGCGGCACGAAGGTGCAGACGACGAACGGCCGCCGACGAAGGTCGTATGAGCCGAGGGCGGCAGATGGGCGCGTGGCCATCAGCGGCCGCAATCGCGCCAGTTCACCTCACCGGGCAGAGATCGCCCTGCCAGCCCAGCGCATCCAGAGGGTCGAACGGATAGGTCACGGTGGTCAGCCGGTCGTGGCGCTTGATCAGGACTTTCGTCTGGTCTCGCCGCGCTGCGCCTTGAACGCGTCGTCGATCGCGGGCGTCTCCAGCATGCCGGGGTCGAACACCGCATGGCGGCCGACCATGCCTTTCTCCGGCAGCAGATAGCTTCTTCGGTCGCCTCGATCAGCACGCCGTCACTGGAGAGGACGGCTCGATGCGCCACATGGTGGAGCGCGGCAGCAGGATATAGTCGCCGTCGCGGAAAGTCAGATGGCCGTATCGCAGAAGATTCGCCGGCGCCTTCATGGATAAATAGCAGCTCGTCGCCATCGGCGTTGCGCGCCAGGTTTTTCATCTTGCCGCTGAGCCGCCAATAGCGCAGCCGCATCGCGCGGTTTTGCATGAGTGCCGCCGCTTCCCAGGGCGAGTCAGTCAGGGTGTTGATCTTCGTCAGGTCGAAGGCGCGTGGCCGGAGATCGCCCTCCCATCGGGTCCAGCCCGTGGGCGGATGGCTGTGATACATCTCCGTCGCCGGACCGAAGAAGCCGTTCTTACCGAGCGCGCTCATAGCTGCCGGCCGGCAGGTTGGTGTGGGCCTGGCGCGACGTCTCCCCTTCGCGCTTGGGAAAATTGATCCAGTTCTTCATGCGCCCCTTAACTCCCTTGGGCCGCCGGCTTCAGCACGCCCCGCCGCACCTGATCCAGCTCCATGGATTCGAACAAGGCCTTGAAGTTGCCTTCGCCGAAGCCCTCGTCGCCCTTGCGCTGGATGATCTCGAAGAAGATAGGCCCAATCACTGTCTTCGTGAAGATCTGCAGCAGCAGCCCGCCGTCCTTGGCGCCCGGCTTCGATTCCGGCGCGCCGTCGATGAGGATGCGGCCTTTCCGCAGCCGCGCCAAGTCCTCGCCGTGGCCAGGCAGCCGCTTGTCGATCATCTCATAGTAGGTGTCCGGCAAATCCAGGAACGAAATCCCGGCGGCAGCCAGCTTCTCGACAGTGGACGTAGATGTCGTTGGTGGAGAGCGCGATATGCTGGATGCCCTCGCCACGATAGGCCTGCAGATATTCCTCGATCTGCGACTTGTCGTCGGCGGACTCGTTGATGGGGATGCGGATCTTGCCGCAGGGGCTGGTCATGGCGCGGGAGCGCAGGCCGGTCAGCTTGCCCTCGATGTCGAAGTAGCGGATCTCCCGGAAATTGAAGAGCTTAGTGTAGAAGCCCGACCAGGCATCCATGCGGCCGGTGAAGACATTGTGGGTCAGATGGTCGACGGCGGCGAGGCCTGCGCCCACGGGCTTCTGATCCACGCCGGCGACCGGGCGGAAATCGATATCGTAGATCGAGCCCTGCGGCCCATAGCGGTCCACCAGATAGATCAGCGAGCCGCCGATGCCCTCGATCGCCGGGATGTTCAGCTCCATCGGCCCGACCTTGCCGGGAAACGGCTTGGCGCCGAGATCCAGCGCGCGCTGAAAGGCCTTGCTGGCATCGGCGACGCGGAATGCCATGGCGCAGACCGACGGGCCATGGGCGCGGGCGAAGATCTGCGCATAGGATTGCGGCTCGGCATTGACGATGAAGTTCACATCGCCCTGGCGGTACAGCGTCACCTTCTTCGAGCGGTGGCGCGCCACGGCGGTGAAGCCGAGGGTTTCGAACAGCTTGCCCAGCGCTTCCGGATCGGGCGCGGTGTACTCCACGAACTCGAAGCCGTCGGTGCCCATGGGATTGTCCCAGAGATCCTTCGCCAGCTTGGCGACGGAGGCAGCGATAGCCGGCGCGGCGGCAGGAGTCATGGCAATGTCCTCTGAACTTCAGGCGGCGCGGGGAGCGAGGGCGCGGCGGCCTTTGTGGATGATGGCGTCGGTGGGCAGGATCGTCGCGGCCGGAAATGCCGGCTGATCGCGATAGGCGGCGTAGAGCGGCGCGAAGTCGCGCTGGCTGGCGGCGAAAAGCTCGTCGAAACTGTCGAGCACAAAATAGGTCTCCTGGAACGCGTCGATCTTGTAGTCCGTGCGCATGACACGTTCGAGATTGAAATTAACCCGGTTCGGCTCCGGGCTCTCCACCGAATAGGCCAGCTCGCTGTGCGACGACAACATGCCGGCGCCGAAAGCGCGCAGGCCCTCGCTGTGCGGATCAGGCCGAACTCCACCATATACCAGTAGAACCGCGCCAGCAGCTTCACCGAATTCAGCGCCAGCGCCTCCGGCCCCTTGCGGCCATAGGCCTCCATGTAGCCGGCGAAGACCGGATTGAACAGCAGCGGCACATGGCCGAAGAAATCGTGGAACAGGTCGGGCTCGACGATGTAGTCCAGCTCCTCGGGCTTGCGCATCCAGACGGTGACCGGGAACTGCCGCTTCGCCAGATGGGCGAAGAACACGTCGTCGGGGATGAGCCCGGGCACGGCCACGATGCGCCAGCCGGTGGCCGGCGCCAGGATGGCATTCACCTTGTCGAAATGCGGGATGCGGTCGGTGAGGTTCAACGCCTTGCAGCGCGTGGATGAATTCATCGCAGGCATAGCGCTCCACCTGCGCCGTCTGGCGCTGGAACAGCTGCCGCCAGATCTCATGATCGTCGGCGCTGTAGGCGTGCCAGTCCGCCTCGACCGTGTAGTCCGGCCGAGCCCGGCTGTAGTCGCCCCGCAAACCCTGCCAAAGCCACCATCAGGCATTTGGAAGTCTCCTCCGCATACCTATAAAATACGCCAAAGGAAGCTAGGGAAATATTGCAAAAATGCCTTGCTGATGCTTAATATGAGAGGTTATTCACTACTATTTCGTTAACTGATAGATGAAACCTCTACCAGCCAGAAATCGACGCCATCGACCGCCGGATCCTGGAGGAACTGCGCAAGGACGGCCGCATCCCCATGGTCGACCTGGCGGACAAGGTCGGCCTTTCCCCCACCCCCTGCCAGCGGCGGGTGAAGCAGATGGAAGAGGCCGGCATCATTGTCGGCTACACCACCCAGATCAGCCCCGCCGCCATCGGCCGCGGCCTGCAGGCCTTCGTCCAGGTGACGCTGCAGGATCATTCGGAAGAACGCGTCGCCGCCTTCCAGCGCGCGCTGGCGGCGCGGCCGGAAGTCGTCGCCTGCTACATCATGAGCGGCGAGTTCGACTATCTGCTCCACGTCATGGTGGCGGACCTGGAGGAGTACAGCGAGTTCGCGCTGAAGGCCCTGCTGCGCATGCCCGGCGTGAAGGACACGCGCTCCAGCCTGGCGATGTCCGTGCTGAAGCCCTTCGCGCAGCCGGGTTGCGGTGACTGAGGCTCAAAGGATGGCACTGTAGCCTCGCCACTGCGACCGCGGGGAGAGGGGACTATTGGGGATTGTTCTCTCGATAAAGGTCTGGCGTTCGAATTCGAGAGCAAGATTCACCCGCTTCGCATCCTTGATCACCCGCATCGCCGCATGCCGCCGGGGCGCCGGAGACGGCGCCGCCGGGGTGGGCGCCGGAGCCGCAGAGATAGAGGCCGGGGATCGGCGTCGCGAACTGGGCCGATTTCGGATGGGGCCGCAGGCCGAAGATCTGATCGAGATCGTGGCGGCCGTGGAAGATGTCGCCCTCGGTGAGGCCGAACACGCGCTCCAGATCCAGCGGCGTCAGGAATTGCCGGCCGACGATGAGGCGCCGCAGGTTCGGCATGTGCTTTTCCAGCTTGGTCAGGATGCGCTCGGCGACGGACGGGCCGATCCATCCCAGCTCTGCCCGTCGGCCAGGCGGTAGGGATAGTACTTGCCGATCAG
Organism: uncultured Alphaproteobacteria bacterium; assembly: GCA_963851215.1. Classification (GTDB taxonomy): domain Bacteria; phylum Pseudomonadota; class Alphaproteobacteria; order Dongiales; family Dongiaceae; genus DATKFM01. The sequence goes on along the minus strand of CAWKOG010000005.1, from coordinate 236,150 downwards.
GCTCATCACATGATGCCCCGGCGGCGCCAGCGTATCGTCGATGGCCGAGGGGATGCGGATATCCAGATAGGGCTCGTCGATGATCTGGCCCGCCAGCGCGGCGCGATAGTTGGCCTCGATGGTGGCGCGCTCCGGGAAGATGGTGATGGAGGCGCCGCGGGCGATATCGGCTTCCGCTCCCGACAGCGCGGCGAATTCCGGCGCGCCCGACAGCGCCAGGTTCATCCGCAGTGTCGCGTGGCCCATGCGCAGCCGCTCGATGCCGTCGGCGAATCCCTCCGGCAGATTCTCGCGGCCGACGAATTTCAGGAAGGTGCGCTTCGGATCGGTGTTGGCGAGCACGCGCTTGGCGCGGAATTCCTCGCCGCCTTCCAGCCGCACGCCGACGGCGCGGCCGCCCTCCAGGATGATGCGCTCCACCGCCGCGCCGGTGCGATACTCGACGCCGTGGGCGCGGCCGGATGAGGCCATCGCCTGGGTGATCGCGCCCATGCCGCCGCGGGAATGGCCCCAGGCGCCGCGCTCGCCCTCGAACTCGCCGAGCGCGTGATGGAAATAGGGGATCGCCGAGCCCGGCGCATCCAGGCTGGCGAAATTGCCGGAGACGCAATGGCCGGCGGTGATGTTGCGGATCGGCTCGCTCTCGAACCAGCGCTCGGCGATCTCGTTCGCCGGCGATGTCAGCAGCTGCATCAGCAGGTGACGGTCGTCGAGCGACAGGCCGCGGAATTCGCGCCCGGCGGGCAGCAGCGTCAGCAGATCCATGATTCCGCCGCCGAGATCGGGCGGCGGCTTCAGCCATTGGGCGCGGATCACCTGGCCGACGCGATCGACGGCCGCGTGGAAGCGATGGAGATTATCGTAGTCCCGGTTGGAGAACCGGCCGACGGCGGCGCGGTCGTGCGCGTCGTCGCCGGTCATCAGCAGCGCGCGCCCGTCCTGGAGAATGCTGAGATGGGCCTTCATGCGAATCGGCTGATAGCCGTGGCGCTTCAGCTCCAGTTCCTCGATCACCTCCGGCCGCAACAGGCTCACGGTGTAGGAGGCGACGGAGTTGCGGTAGCCGGGATGGAACTCCTCGGTCACCGCGGCGCCGCCCAGCACGGCGCGCCGCTCCAGCACCAGAACCTTCTGACCGGCCTTGCCCAGATAGGCCGCGGCGGTCAGCCCGTTATGGCCGCCGCCGATGACGATGGCGTCGTAGGTCGCACTCATTGGACTTTCTCGTTGTTCCCCCGATTTTCGTCGCCGGCAGAATAGGCTATCGACCCGGCATTCGCCCATGATTTCTCAACGAAAATCGCGCTTAACGGAACGTAAAGGGCCTTGATTTAATCTATGCCGTCAAACAGATAGTCGGAAAACGGACCATGGCGCAGGACGGCATTCAACTCATCACGCAGATCGCGATTTCAAGTCATTTGCCGGTGACCGGCAAGGCGATTGCCGATCAGTACAGAAAACTGTTTCCCGGCTATCAGGAGAAGCTGCCGATCGAGGCAGTCGAGCCGCAGGTGCCGGGCGCGCCGATCCGGATCATCCTCGGCACCAATGGCGAGGCCGGCATCGATGTCATGATGATGCCGACTCCAATTCCGCCGGACATGCTGACCTTCGCCTATGCCACGAACCCCCATTGGCCGGAGGCGCGAGCGGAACTCCAGCGCTGCCGCGCCCACGTCGCGGTGATTGCCCTGCAGCGGCAGGACGGCAGAGACAATCCCATCCGCAATGCCATCTGCCTGACACTGATTTCCGCCTGCATCTGCAATTTGGTACCGGCTGTGGGCATGTTCTGCCCGAGCGGCAATGCGCTGACGCCGGTCCGCCGACTGCGTGAATTGGCGGCGAAGATGCTATCAGGCGAACCGCCGGTCGAAGCCTGGATCCAGACGATTGTTACGGACGCGGCCGCCGACAAGGGACAGCGCCGCTTGACGGCCATGACCAACGGATTGCGCAACTTCGTCGGCCGCGAGATTGAAATCCGGCCAGTGGCACGCGAAAGGGAGAAGCTGCTCGAGGCTACTCACCAACTGCTGTCGCTTTACCCTTCAGCGCGGCGCCGGCTTTGACGAAGGAGACAGCGTCAAAATGAACGATGGCGAAGCTGCCTGCGTGCGATATGCAAACGAGGGGCAGCGCCAGGGGATTCCGATCTTCGAGACAAGATTGGTGAAGTTGGATGCCGCGGGAAAGTTGCCGCCCGATGCGTTCGGCGACACACCGCTGCCGCCGAAGCAGCCACGCGATCGCGCGGCCGAGCAGGCCGCGACGGAACCTGCAGAACCAGTGCAGGAGCATGAGCGCATCTTCGTTGCCTATGTCTTGTTGGCGCGTCCGACGCAGATTTCTGCGCAGATGCTAACGGCCGCGATTCGGCGACGCTTTCCGGACTTCAAGGGAGAGTACGCCAGCATCGACGGCAATCAGGCCGCCAGCGCAAGCGGCAGCACCCAAATGTTCGTCATGCGCAATACACCGATCGTTATGATGTCGATCGACGCGCCGATACCGGCAAGTAACTTTGCGAATGCAGTGTCGGCCGCCGAGGTCGTGTGGCCCGACGTTGCCAAGACTGTTTCGCAGCATCAGGCTCATATCAATGTCGGCATCCTCGCTTCGGCGAAGGACTTCAAGGACGCCGTGCAGCGCGCCGGCGATCTGACGATTCTGACAGCCGCGCTGTGCGATGTTGTGCCGGCGCTGGCGGTGTATTGGGGGGCCGGCGACGTCCTCAGCAAGCCCGAGAACTTTCAAAGCGGCGCCGAACTGTATCTCAAAGGTAAGCCGCCGGTGGATCGGTGGCTGCAACTGCGGCTGATCCGCGCCACGACCGAGGATGGCCGGCCCGGCATCGGCCTGGTAACGACGGGCCTGGTGCCGTTCCTCGACCGCGAGATCGAGTTCCTGCCGGCCGCCGTACATCCGGTGATCGTCGGCGAACGAGTCATCGGTACGGCAGCATACTTGCTCATGAACGGACCCATCATCGAGCACGGTCAAACCACAGGGACCAGCAAGTCCGAATCCGTGCGCGTGCGCCATCTCGACCGCGGCCGCTACTCGCGGCGGCCGGTCTACGAGCTGACGCTGGAGGTGCTCGATCCCGCAGTATCACCAAATCAGCCGGGCTATCTGAAAGATGTGCCGAAGGCACAGCCGGACAAGTCGGCGCATGCCGCAGCCAAGTCCGCCAGCGTGCAGCCGCTGCGCCCTGCGGCAGCGGCTGCCGTTGCCGCGCCTCCTACGGAGAGTGTGTCCGAGTTGCCGCCGGAACCACCGCAGCCGCCAAAAGCCCCGCCGGACAACGCCGCATCCCGGATGGTGCGCAATCTGCGGCGGCCGCAGAACTGAGTCGCGAAAGGCGGGCGGTTTCATTCCGGCCGGCGGATCGTATATATTGCTGGGGACAATCAGGACCGGCGATGCACACGGACTCCCTCGACAAATGGCGTCATGAGCATGTCTATCTCGGCCAGGCCCATGGCGAGCATGAGCGCAAGCTGAAGCTGGTGATCGCGCTGACCGCCGTGATGACGGTCATCGAGATCGCGGCGGGCTTTGCCTTTGGCTCAATGGCGTTGATGGCCGACGGCTGGCACATGGCCACCCACGCGGGCGCGCTGACGATCTCGGCCGCTGCCTATGTCTATGCGCGCCGGCGGGCGTCGGACTCGCGATTCACCTTCGGCACCGGCAAGGTGGGCGACCTCGCCGGCTTTGCCAGCGCCATCATCCTGTCGCTGGTGGCGCTGTGGCTGGTCGTGGAATGCGTGCAGCGTCTGGCCAATCCCGTGCCGATCTCCTTTGGCGAGTCGCTGCTGGTCGCCGTGGTGGGTCTCGCGGTGAATCTGCTGAGCGCCTGGCTGCTGCGCCACGACCATGGGCACGTCCATACCCACGAAGACGGCACGACGCATCGCGATCACGCCGACCACAATATCCGCTCGGCCTACTTCCATGTGCTGGCCGATGCGCTGACGTCGGTGCTGGCGATCGCCGGTCTCACCGCGGGCCTGCTGTTCGGCTGGATCTGGATGGATGCGATCATGGGCATCGTCGGCGGCGCCGTCATCGCCCGCTGGTCCTATCAGCTCATCCGCGATACCGGCGCCGTGCTGCTGGACATGACACCCGATCCGGGGATTGCGCAGAAGATCCGCTCGATCCTGGAGGTCGACGGCGACCGCGTCGCGGACCTGCATCTCTGGCGCGTCGGGCCCGGCCACTATAGCGCCATCGTATCCCTGGTGACCCACAGGCCGGAGCGCCCGTCCCACTATCGCGAGCGGCTGCGGGTGCTGAACAGCCTGTCCCACGTGACCGTCGAGATCGATACCTGCTGCGACTGACGCCTACTCCGCCGCCTTCCTGTCCACGATGACAGGTCCGGGATAGTAGGGCAGATGGTCCACATGGGGCTTGTGCCGGCCGCTGGCGACGACGCTGCGCATATGGGCGGCGATGTCCTCCATGGGAGCGAACCAGACCTTGCCCTTCTTCTGCATGTATTCGATCAGTTGCGCCACCGCGCGCAGCCGCGCCAGCCGGCCGGAGACGAAGGGATGCCAGACGGCGATCCAGAGGCCGCCATGGTCCCAGGCGGCATCGAATTCCTCGCGGAAGTTGGCGACCGCCTCGGCCGGCGCGCGGATCGGCATCTCGTAGTTGATGTCGGCCATGTGAACATAGGGTGGCCAGTCGTCCAGGCCCCAATGGCTCGGCAGCTCCACCAGATCGCCGCGTTTACCGCGGATGAGATAGGGAACATCGTCGCCCATCAGCGAGGCGTCGTAGGCGAAGCCCTCCTCCAGCAGCAGTTCCAGGGTGTTTTCCGAGAAGTTGTAGAGCGGCGCCCGGAAGCCGCGCGGCCGCTTTCCGGTGTGCTTCTGGATCACCTCGATGGACCGGCGCAGCCAGTAGCGCTCCTCTTCCCGCGGCATCTCGTTGGGATGCTCGTGGATGTAGCCGTGATGGGCGACCTCATGGCCATCGGCGACCATTGCTTCCACCGCCTTGGGGTATTGCTCGATGCACCAGGCCGGCACGAAGAAGGTCTGCTTCAGGCCATAGCGCCGGTACATCTCGAGGATGCGCGGTACGCCGATCTGCGGTCCGTAGCGGAGCTGGGAGATGGCGGCGATCCGGCGGTGCGCGTCCTTCGGCCGGGCCAGATGCAGGAAGCTGTCGGCATCCATGTCGAAGGTGAAGGCCGCGGCGCAGCGGGCGCCATCTGGCCAGGGAACCGGATTTGCGATCATGCTGCTGCCCTCCCCGCTTCTATGATCCTGTTAAGATAGCAATTTCACGACCCCAACGTCGATCATCCGGAGGGATGCGCTATACGGTATTCAGTGATGCAATTCCCGGCCACTGGGATTGTGATTCTATATTGCGGGACCAGTGGTATACTGCATACGTTGTCGTCAGAAATGGGCTAAACGATACAGCCGTTGTTTTCAGGTGGATCATGGGCAAATCCGAAACCGTCCAATCGCTGCGCCGCGGGCTGGCCCTGCTGGATGCCATGGCCGACAGTCAGGGCCGCGGCGCCACCCTGTCCGAGCTGGCCAACCGCACGAGCCTGTCGGTGAGCACCACCCACCGGCTGCTGGCGACGTTGATCCAGGACGGCTTCGCGATCAAGGACCGGGATTCCGGCTTCTATGTCCCTGGCCACCGGACCGCCGGCATCGCCGCCTCGGTGGAGCGCCGCACCGCCTATCTGCGCGCGCTGGCCCGGCCGCAATTAGAGAAGATCGTCGCAGAGACCGGTGAAACCACCAACTTGGTGGTGCTGGACGATGTGCGCGCCGTCTATCTCGACCAGGTGCCGGGTGCCCGGGCGGTGCGCATGTCCAGCCGCATCGGCAGCACCTTTCCCGCCCACAGTTCGGGATCGGCCAAGGCCATCCTGGCCTTCCAGGCGGACGACGCGATGCTCAACGCGATCCTGGAGAATGCGCCGTTCCAGCGGTTCACTTCGGAGACCATCACCACGGCGGCGGAATTGCGTGCCGATCTGGAGCAGGTGCGTCAGCGGGGATATGCCACCGAGCGCGAGGAGTTCGAGGCAGGCACCGGCTGCATCGCCGCGCCCATCCGCGACGCCAGGGGAATTGCCATCGCTGCCATCAGCGTGCCCGGCCCGGTGCAGCGCATCTTCGGGCCGGAAGCCACCCGCCTGGGCGCCCTGGTCATGCGCCATGCCGACGAGATCTCCCGCGTGTTGGGATTCCGCGCGAAGGAACGCGGCCGGCGACGGGCGGAACCAAGTCTCGCGGCGCGATAGCGCCACAGAGTCCATTTTACCCATCCAGGGCTGAGTGGCGCTGCAATTCGGTTTCAGTGCCCCTTTCGGCCGCCGCTTCGATCTTCGCTGAGGTCGATATCCGGGATATCGATATCGAGCAGGCCGGTATTCATGTCCTCTCGCGCTTTTGCCGCCAGAACGGCGTAGAGACGGCGGATGCGATTCAGTTCATCCTCGTTCAGTTCCTCCAGATCGAGCAGCGCATTATGCGCTCCCTTGGTCGCGCGCAGCAGTTCGTCGAGCTTCAACTGCGTCGCCTTGCTGTCGCGGTTTTGTGTGTTCTGGATCAGAAACACCATGAGGAAGGTTATGATCGTGGTCCCGGTGTTGATCACCAGCTGCCAGGTGTCGGAATAGCCGAAGAGCGGCCCGGTGACGCCCCACACGACAATGATAAGGCACGCCAGGATGAAGGTCATTGGCCGGCCGGTGGCCCCTGCTGTCCAAGTGGCAAATCGGGTGAAGTGGCTCGAGCTTCTCATGACAGCTCCCGCGATGTTCTTGAGGTCAATCCGCCGGCGGCCGCCGCGGCCATCGGCGGGCAACAGGATAAAGGATGGCGGAGGGCGCCAACAGCGCCGCTGAACTGCCGAGCGGGCAGGCCGAAGTTGCGACAATCAGCCGGACGGGATGGGCCCGGCGCTCGGCGTGCGCGGGGTCCAAAATAGAAAGGGCGGAGCGCCTTCCGGCGCCCCGCCCTCTTTAGCTATAGCCCTGGGTGTTAGGCAGCCTTCAGATTGACCGCCGAAACCTTGCCCTGCTGGCCGCGCTCGAGATCGAAGCTGATCTTCTGGCCTTCGCTGAGGGTGCCGAGCTCGGAACGCTCGACCGCCGAGATGTGCACGAAGACGTCCTTCGAACCATCGACCGGGGTGATGAAGCCGAAGCCCTTCGCGGGGTTAAACCACTTTACCGTACCGTTTTGCATAGGTTGTTTTCTCCAAACCAAGCAGTGCCGCCGCGCGACGATCGCGCGTCGGATCGAACTTACAGGGAAGGTCACTTGGTCCGGCGCTTGGAAAGGCGTGGGCGGAGCGAACTGGCCCGTGGGAGTTTGATGGCGTGTATATAGGGATAGGGCGGCAAATAAGCAAGGTGCGCGACTCAAAGCTGGAAATTCGGCTTATTTACCATGGTGTTGCCTGGGGCAGCCGGCGCGGCGCATGGACGCTAAAGGCGGGACCATTCTATGAGGCATTTTGTGTACGGAATTGGTACGCAAGGGCACTTTCCTATCCGACGTGACATCAGAAGCAAATCGTGTGCTTATGACAAACCAGTCGGATGCTCGGCATAAGACACGAGCGCGCCGCCAAAGGCGGTTGTGGCCGTCTCAAGGCCTATAAACACGCAGTTAGTGTTGGAACACTCCCTTCTGGGGCGAAGACGGCGCCGTCCGCGTGCGCCGATCTGCTCTGACTCTCGGGAGTACCAGCAATGAAATCGGCGAAACCGCCTACCGGCGAAAATCCGCCGTTGGCCACTTCTTTCATGGAGGTGCGCCATGGCCGATGAGGTTGGCATCAAGAACAAAATTCTGTCGCGTTTGTCCGCGGCTGACGCCCAACTGGTGACGCCTCACCTGCAACCGGTCGACTTGCCCGTCCTCAGATATCTTGAACGGCGCGGCAAACCGATCGAATTCGCCTATTTCGTCGAACGCGGCTTTGCCTCGGTCGTGGCGGATGGTTCGTCCGAGCGCAGCGTCGAAGTCGGCCTCATCGGGCGTGAGGGTGTCACCGGGGTCGCGGTGATCATGGGTTCCGATCGCTCGCCGCACGACACATTCATGCAAGGCGCGGGCGCGGGACAACGCATCGGCGTCGCCAATCTGCTGGCGGCCATCGGCAAGAGCACGACATTGCATAAGATACTTCTGCAATGGTGCCACACATTCATGATTCAAACTGGGCAAACGGCGCTGACCAATGCCCGCAGCAAGATCGAAGAGCGGCTGGCGCGGTGGCTGCTCATGGCTCACGACCGGCAGGACAGCGATGAGCTGGACCTTACTCACGAATTCATTGCGACGATGCTTGGCGTACGTCGGGCGGGTGTCACCGTTGCCCTCCGCCTTCTTGAAAAGCGCGGATTGATAGATGCCAAGCGCGGCGGAATCTTCATCATAGACCGCGATGGGCTGAAGGAAGTGTCCAATGGCGCATATGGGATTGCGGAAGGCGAGTATCGAAGAATACTCGGCTGATTCCGCCCGCATATTGTGCGGTTTCGTACCCTTTCCAAATTGACAGCATCGGCATATCCGCGCCCTGCTTTAGCATTGGGCTGAGACCTGGGAGGTCCGCGATGAAGTTCGTGTGCCCGTATTGCGGCAGCAATTCATTTTTCCTGCATACGGCGCCAGAGAACCATACGCTGGCGCAATGTACAAAATGCGGGAAGGCGACGCGGTTCGAGCAATCCGCGATGACGATTGTCAAACCGCCTAACGAAAACGAGTCAGGCCAACCGAACGGCGGAGTTCGCAAGAAATTGCACCTGCAGGAGAAGTCGTGAACGCATAGGTGTCCCTAGGCGTTGAATCGGCAGAGGCAAGCCATGCTATCAGACTGCCATATTCTCGTGGTCGAGGACGAAGCGTACATCGCCATTGAACTATTGATGACGCTGACGCAGGAAGGCGCAATTGTATTGGGCCCGGCACAGTCTCTTTCCGATGGCTTGTGCCTTTGCACCGGGGCCACGATTGATTGCGCAATTCTGGACATCAAGCTGGGCGACGGCGACTCCTTCGAGATTGCCGATACGTTGGCGGATCATGGCGTGCCCTTTGTCTTCATGACGGGCTACAGCGATCACCCAATTCCGGCGCGGCACCGGGAACAGCCCGTGATCCGCAAACCTTTCGCCATTGCCGAGGTGGCGCAGACCGTCTGCGGAACTTGTCGCCGAGAGAAAGCATTCCTGATTTGAGCCAACCGGAATTCAGCCATGACCCCCGAAGACATTACCGCCGCTCGTCAATGGATCGAAAACACCCGAAGGCTGGGTGTGGTCGACTATCTGACATTCGTGGCAAAGGGCATTGATGGCCATGATGCGAGACCATTGGCGGACTATCTGGGTCTAGACGAGAAGCATCAACGCGATCACAACGCCATGATGCTCGACAATGCGCTGAAGTTCATCTCGGTTGCCTGTTCACTGTATCCGGCGGCAATTGACGAGATTGAACGGTTGCAGGATACAGCGAAGAGTTCCGAAGACGTTCACCTGAGCAAGGGGAATGGCCCGGGAACCCATTGAATAAAATCTGAGTCGCACCAGCTCGCACCGGCCGAGTGGGCCGGTCCACATCTATTCCCCGTTCCCATTCCCACCCACCGTCGACTTGCCAGCCGGCACCGACGCGCGCTCCCGCACCGACAGCAGCACCTCGGCCAGCACAGTGCGAAGGCTGTGCACCTGGTCCAGCAGGCTCAGGATGACGCCGACGCCCTCGTCATTGACGCCGAGGTCCCGTTTCAGGTCGTGGATCAGCTCCGCACGCGCTAGGTCGGCTTCGGAGAAGTGCAGCTCGGCCGCGGTTCCGCCGGGGACCAGCCATTCCTCGGCGATCCAGACTTCGAGCGTTTCCTGGTTCAGTTGCGCGCGAACAAGAAATTCCCGTTTGCTGATGATCATGGCTGCATGTCCCGGCGCGGGTTGTAGCGCTCTCCCAGATTCCAGTTGCTGAGGAAAGTTTCCAGCTCGGGGTCCGGCTGGTCCGGCAGCATCACCTTGAGCTTGATCAGCTGGTCGCCCGGACTGCCGGGGCCGGCGACACCCTTGCCCTTAAGCCGCAAGATAGATCCCGTATTCGATCCCTTCGGCACCGTCAGCATGACAGGGCCTGACGGCGTCGGCACCCTGATGCGCGCGCCCAGCGCCGCCTCCGCCAGCGTGACCGGCAACTCGAGGTGGATATCGCTGCCCTGCCTGGTGAAAAAGCGGTGCGGCTTGATCGAGATCTCCACCAGCGCATCGCCGGGATCGCCCTCGCCCAGCGCCGGCGCGCCCTTGCCCCGCAGGCGGAGCGTCTGTCCGTCCTGCAGGCCCGCGGGAATAGTCACGTCGAGGGTTCCACCCTCCGGCAGCGTCAGCCGCTGGACAGCGCCATTGACCGCATCGAGAAACTCGATTGCCAGGCGGTAATGCAGATCCGCCCCGCGGCCCCGGCGCGCTTGCCGCGCCTGGCGTCCCAGTATTTGCGCCAGGAGATCGTCCATATCGGCAAGATCCGCAAAGGCGGATGGATCCTCGTAGGCACCGCCGGCGGCCTGCTCACCGGCATAGTCCCGGTAGTATCGCTCCCGCGGCCGTTCGGCGCCGGAAGCATCGATCTCGCCGCTGTCGAAACGCCGGCGCTTGTCAGGGTCCGATAGCAGGCCGTTGGCCGCGGTGACTTCTTTGAAGCGCTCCTCCGCCTCCTTGTTGCCGGGATTGAGGTCGGGATGCAGCTTCTTGGCCAGGCGGCGGTACGCTTTCTGGATCTCGTCCGCCGAGGCGGTCTTTTCCACGCCGAGGATTTCGTAGGGGTCTCTCACGGGCCCTCCGTTGATGGCAGCAGTAGCGGGCTGATGAGATGTAGGTAGGCCGCACTTGCCGCGCCATAGCCTTCGCGCATGGAGCTAAATCTTATCGTTCACCTGCATTGCCGCAAGCCGCAGCCCGGTCGAGCAGCAGTTTGCGTTCTCGCGCGTTCTGCGTCAGCGAGGCCGCAAGTTCAAATGCGGCGCGGGCTTCGGATTTGCGGCCGAGTTTCGCCAGCAGGTCGCCGCGGACGCTGGGCAGGAGGTGATAGTTCTTCAGCGACGGTTCGCCTGATAGCGCGTCAACGAGGTCGAGGCCGGCGGCGGGGCCTTGGGCCATGCTGACGGCGACGGCGCGGTTGAGTTCCACGATGGGCGATGGCGTGACGCGGTACAACTCGGCGTAGAGCGCGGCAATGCGGGGCCAGTCTGTGTTGTCCGCAGTGGCGGCGCGGGCGTGGCAGGCGGCGATGGCGGCTTGCAGCGCGTAGGGGCCTTGGGTGCCGCCAAGCTTCACGACCCGGTCGAGCGCCGCCAGCCCGCGGCGGATCAGCAGATAGTCCCAGCGCCGGCGGTCCTGCTCCAGCAACAGCACCGGCTCGCCGGCCGGACCGGTGCGGGCGGCATTGCGCGAGGCCTGGATCTCCATCAGGGCAACGAGGCCGTGGACCTCCGGCTCATCGGGCGCGAGTTCCGAGAGAATGCGGCCAAGGCGCAGCGCTTCATCGCAGAGCGCCGGTCGCAACCAGTCTTCGCCCGATGTCGCCGCATAGCCTTCGTTGAAGATGAGGTAGACGGCTTCGAGTACCGACGACAACCGTTCAGCAAGTTCCGCACCGCGGGGCAGTTCGAAGGCGGCGCCGGCCTTGGCCAGCGTGCGCTTGGCGCGGACGATGCGCTGGGCGATGGTCGCCTCCGGCACCAGGAAGGCGCGGGCAATCTCCGGCGTCGACAGGCCGCCGAGCAGCCGGAGCGTGAGCGCAAGCCGCGATTCCGTCGGCAGCACGGGATGGCAGGCGATGAAGATCAGGCGCAGCAGATCGTCGCCCACCTCGTCATCGAAGGCGGCGTCGGGATCCGGCGCAGACTCCGCATGGCGCGCCTCGATCTCCTGGGCGATGTCGGGCGCCTTGCGGGCGTGCAGCTTTTTGTGGCGAAGGCGGTCGATTGCCCGGTTCTTCGCCGCCGACATCAGCCAGGCGCCGGGCTTGTCCGGCACGCCTGTTGTCGGCCAGCGCTCCAGTGCGGTGACGAGGGCATCCTGGGCCAGCTCCTCGGCCAGGCCGACATCGCGCAGCATGCGCGCCAGGCCGGCGATCAGCCGTGGCGACTCGATTCTCCAGATGGCGTCGATGGTGCTATTGAGGTCGGGGGCGCTCACCACCGCCGATTAGCGCATCTCCGCCGGATGAAGCAAGGCCGGCACGCAATCGGCTGCCGGCCTTACCCGGTTCTGCGCTAGGCGTCTATTCACTCAATTCGAGATAACCCATTCCTTCTTTCCCCGCGAAAGCGGGGACCCAGAAATTGCAGAGCGCCCTGCCTTCCCTGGGCCCCTGCTTTCGCAGGGGAAGAAGCTAGGAACGTGACATTCCAATCGAGTGCATCACACTCTAGCCCGCCTACTTCTTCATGCTGGCATCGAGTTCGCGGAAGCGGTCGACGGCGGCGTTGGGCTCGAAATCCTCGAGCTCGAACAGTTGGCGCACCTCGATCTCGGCATCGAGGCCCTCGCCGCGGGGATTGGGGAAGCGCTTGGTCCATTCCAGCGCCTCGGCCCGCGACTTCACCTGGATCAGGGTGTAGCCGGCGATCAACTCCTTCGTCTCGGCGAAGGGCCCATCGACAACCGTGCGCTTGTCGCCCTTGTATTTGATGCGCCAGCCCTTTGAGCTGGGATGCAACCCGGTGCCGTCCAGAAGCACGCCGGCCTTTGCCAGTTCCTCATGATAGGTCGCCATGGCGGCGATCAGCTTCTCCTCCGGCATGACGCCGGCCTCGGACTCCTTGGATGCCTTGACGACGATCATGAAACGCATGCTGCAATCTCCTGTTGAAGTTTGTTACGCGGTGGGGCCCTGGGGGACGAGCACCATCCAGGCCACGCCAAAACGATCGTTCACCATGCCGAAGCGCGGCGAGAAGAAGGTGCGCGTCAGCGGCAATTGCACCTGGCCGCCGTTCCCGAGCGCATTGAACAGGCGATCGGCCTCCGCTTCGTTCGCGACCTGCAATGTCAGAGTGATGCCCTGGAAGGCCGGCTTGCCGCTGCAATAGCCGTCGGACGCCCCGACGACGGTGTCGCCGATGCGCAGGCTCGCATGCAGGATCTTGTTCTCGTTGCCGGGCGGGGTCGAGCCCGGCGGCGGCGGTTGCGGATTCTCCTTGTTGCGCAACATCATCTCGACCTTGGCGCCGAGCGCCTGGCGGTAAAATTCGATTGCCTCTTCGCAGCGGCCTTCGAAATTCAGGTAGGGCTGGACTTGCATAGGGGCTCCTTCTTGCACCGGGTTTATGCGGATACGACGAATGAAGAGTCGGGGAATCGACAGGTTCCCCGGGACTTTTTTCGCTGGGCGCGGGATTAGCTGAGCGCGCCAGGATAAAACCGGACGCCGGGCCTTGGCCATGGCCGTGAAGGCCCTGCAAAACATGACAGTTCCGTTGCGGGCGCGGCGGGTATCGCCGCCGCTCGCCTGCTGCTTGTCATCGCCAGGGCGAGCACGCATGCTTGACGGATGCGCGCCAGTATGAGGAACCAATGACGAGTATCCCCGACGACATCTTTACCGAGCCCGATGATATCTCGCCGGATACACTGGCCAATCTGGGGCCGCTGCGCCGCCTGGCCGGCGTGTGGCAGTCGGATCAGGGGGTGGACCTCAGCCCCAAGGCGGAAGGCCCCGAACGGCGCGTATACCGCGAACATATCCGGATGGAGCCGATCGATCCGCAGCCCAACGGCCCGCAGCTCCTCTATGGCCTGCGCTACCACATCCATATCAACACTCCGGAGGAAGCCACCACCTTCCACGATCAGGTGGGCTATTGGCTGTGGGAACCGGCCACCGGCCTGATCATGCAGACCATCGCCATCCCCCGCGGTCAGGTCGTGCTAGCGGGCGGAACGGCGGCACCGGACGACAAGCGCATTTCGGTGGAGGCGCGCCGCGGCGATACCCGCTTCGGGATCTGCTCGACCACGTTCCTCGAGGCGGCGTTTCGCACCGACTACTACCGCATCGACATCACCTTCAACGATGACGACAGCTGGACCTATGTGACGCGCACGGATCTGGCGGTCCGGGGAAACACGCCGGCGTTCGACCATCGCGACACCAATACCTTGCGGCGGATCGCACCGCCGACGCCGAACCCGCTTGTCGGTCTGCTCAAGGGCGGCAACGCGGGCTAGGCTGAATCCGCTGTCTGATCGCTGACGAAGCACTTGCACCGCTCTCCGTGCAAAACTCGTGCAATCCCCGCAATTCAAGATGACGTGGCGGCTTTGCCGGCACGGTTCGTGCGCCAGTCAATAATCTGAGCTTTGGAAGGACATCCCAGCGATGGTGGGCGCAGCAGGACTCGAACCTACGAGCCGCTGATTAAGAGTCAGATGAACGCCTGATTCAGTAACCCAACATCTATCAGCATTTTGGCAGAAACCCGTAGGAAATCCAATATCTGCGGGTTTTTCTCTCTGTCCGTTTCGGCCATAGCGTTACCGAATCGGCAGGCGTGCCTTGACCGGATTCTGAAGGGGCAGGCGATTTTTTGGAGTGCAACTTGTTTGCTCCTTCGGTGATGGCTCAGATCCCCACCTTTCCGCATGGGTACAGAACGGAGGCTATAATCCATATCCCAACGGGAGCCGGATAGGACTGCAATTCGAGTGTGGCAGGTTCACTAAATTTCGCGACAACAGCCTCTCCCATGGCATAAACAGTGATGTTACCATCGGGGTGGCAAATAGGCCCAAGCGGGCTTCTTGATAGGCCAACGTTCATAGCAGTAGCCGTGGTAATCCCTTGTATGATTCCGGAGACGTAGGCCGAACACGAATGCTTTAACGTCGTATCATTTGTTTGGCACATGGCGATCAGAGCAGATAATGGCGGTGGCGCATTATCTTCAGCACTCACAGGCCCGGCCGTAAGGCACAGTGCGGCAGCTAGCAGCAAACGCTTCATGTTCATTCCCCCTGCTTGAAATTTTCCGCAATGTAAGCCGCCTGCTCTGGCGTTAGCAGATCACAACGATAGGCTAAGTGAATTGGTACACTGGGTTGGTTTTCAAAAATCCACTTCATTCTCCATTGCACCTTGTCGCGACAGCCATTGGGAAGAGCACTACGGCAGCCGCCATTGCTGCAGCCTCTGCCAGCCTCAAAGTTACCTGCGGAGGGTTAAGGTTTGCTTAGGGATGTATTGAGCAAAAGGTTTAGCATTCGTTAATCGCTAGAACCTAGAGCATTGCGATTTGGCGGGCAGTCATGAATTTTAAGTCCATTGTTGCTTGGAACATCCAACACGGCGGCGGCAGCACGGAGCGGCGCCGGAAAGTCATTTCCGAACTGGCTGATGAACTCAATGTAACCATGACGCACGAGTTCAAACTACTAGCAGGACTATCGACCAGCAAAGCGGCGCGCTGGGCAACGATGGCTCTTCCCGTTCTTGCGCTTGCCCTTCTATTCATCGCCGGATGCTCGGCCGGTAACACCACTGCCCCGGATGAACACCCGCGAGATAGGTGGCATCCCCATCGCACTACTGACCCGGGGGATTTTTGATGCTCCGGGAGGCGTGGCTCTACTTCGTCTAATAGTGAGTCGCAGAGCAGCCGCCCGGCACCGCAGCGCCGTAGATTATACGCAACTCAACTTCATGACGCGGATGATGCGGATCTGTTTCGCTGGCGATGGATTTGCGACAAGTGAGCGCAGCGTCAGCCTGCGACTCGTGTCAAGATGGGTACGGGTTGGGCAATAGGGGGCAAGAAAATCCCGGCAGATATGGCGCCGCTTCATGCGACGGAACCGGACAGCATCATCCAACAATTCTGGGAGATCCTTGAGGCGGTCGCACAGACCAACCAATCGGTAGGGCCGCCCTATAACGCTATGGTGTTGCGCGCGGGGCGGCAGCCAGTGATGCGCTCTCGCACATGATCTACATTGGACCATGGTCCAATTGGCATGCCGCATGCTGTAAGACAATCTGCCCGACACTTGCCAAATCGAACTCAAGGAACCCCATGGAGTCCGGCTACCTTAAACCTCGATCTAACCGGTCGAGGTTTTCTTTTGATCGGGTGGCAGCTCGGCGATCGAGGCCTAGCCGCACTGCCAGTTCGTTCAGCCAGTCACGCTGGCGGGCGTCGTCCTTCGCCGAGCGGTATACCGCGGCGATGACCAGGCAGATGAAGGCGCCCCGGACGGTCCAGTGCGTGGCCTATTTATGGGCTTAAGACGGGCCGTACGTAAGTTATTGAAAAGATGGTGGGCGCAGCAGGACTCGAACCTGCGACCCGCTGATTAAGAGTCAGCTGCTCTACCAACTGAGCTATGCGCCCCCGCCGGGGTTTTCGGTCGTGCCTTGGGCCGCGCAGGATGGCGGCGCGAGGCGCGCTTTCTTTCGGCAATCCCAACTCGCGGGAAGGCGCGCGATATAGCAGAGGCCATCCCCTTTGTCGATAGAAAGGGGCGGCCCGGCTGGCCTTGTGGTGGCTGTCCTGTGTGTTTGGCTGGAGGCGCTCGGCGGGGGATTGGGCTGGATGTGGAAGCTGGCGGCCGTTGGTGTTTGGAAAGTGGCCGTAGTTTTGGTTAGACCCCTCACCCCTGCCCCGGACCAGTCCGGGGCAGGCTCTCTCCCCGATGGCGAAGGGTCTTACGGTAATTCATTGAAAAGGCTGTCGTTAATCGGAAACCGGATTTACCTCTCCGGTGGGAATCCGGCTATGCGGGGCGGGAAGGGTCGTGTAATGTAAGTAAGTGTTTACTTATCTAGACCTATCCTCATCGGCAGCCAAGCAATGGAGGTTTCCATGCGTAACGGTGCCCTGACCCGCCAGCGTATTTGCGATTTGGCCCTGAAGCTGTTCGTCGACCGCGGCGTGACCGAGACCTCGGTGCGCGAGATCACCGCCGCCGCCGGCATCACCGAGGGCGCGCTGTACCGGCATTACGAGAGCAAGGACGAGCTGGCCTGGCAGCTGTTCTCCGACCACTACATCCAGCTCGCCCGGAAGCTGGAGCAGCTCCAGGCGGCGGAGCCGGCGTTCCGCGGCAAGGTGGATGCGCTGGTCGGGCATTTCGTCCGGGTGTTCGACGAGAACCCGACCCTGTTCGCCTATCTGCTGCTGACCCAGCATAATCAGGTGCGCAAGGTGCCGGCGACCATGATGACCCCGCCGGGCGTGGTGCGCCGGGTGATCGCCGAGGGGCTGGCCAAGCAGACGAGCGGCAAGCCCGCAATCGATCCTTCGGTGATATCATCCATGGTATTGGGGCTGGTGATGCAGGTGGCGGTGGACCGGATCTACGGACGGCTGAAAATGGACCTGAGCGAATTGTCGGCGACGCTGGCCGATGCCTGCTGGCGGGTGATCGACGGCGGCCAGCTCCGGTGAAGCAATGACCACCGAGCACAAAGACAGCGCCGGCTACGGCGCGCTGCTGCGGAACCGGGGCTTCATGGCCCTGATGGCGACCGTGTTCCTGGGCGCCATCACCGACAATATCTTCCGCATCGTCGTGGCGCTGTTCGCGACGCGGCTGGCCGCCGATGCCGGCGACAGCACCAGCCTGGCGCTGGGCAGCGCGCTGTTCGTCGTGCCCTATCTGCTGTTCTCCGGCTATGCCGGCTACATCGCCGACCGCTTCGACAAGCGGCGCGTGCTGATCATCGTCAAATCCATGGAAATCCTGGCGATGGCGCTGGGTTACTGGGCGCTGATGGCCGGGCGCATGGACATGATGCTGGCGGTGATCTTCCTGACCGCGCTGCAGTCGGCGCTGTTCGCGCCCGCGCATTACGGCATCCTGCCGGAGATCCTGCCGGAGAGCGCGATCTCCCGCGCCAATGGCCTGGACCAGCTTTGCACCTTCATCGCCATCGTCATCGGCTCGGCGGCCGGCGGCGCCATGAGCGACGCCTGGGGCAACGACATGCCGTGGATCGGCGGCATGCTGATGGTCATTGCCGTCATCGGCTCGCTGACCAGCCTGTGGATTTCCCGCGGTGCCGCGCCGGTCAGCCATCGCCCCTTCCCCAAGCGGCCCTGGGGCGAGATGGTCACGGGCATCCGCCGGCTCTACCGCGTGCGGCCGCTGTGGCTGACGGTGCTGGGCATCAGCTATTTCTGGTTCCTGGGCGCGCTGCTGCAGCTCGGCAACATGCTGATGGGCGAGCAGATCCTGGGCCTCAACGACACCGAGATCGGCCTGATGAACGTTGCCGTGGCGGTGGGCATCGCCTTCGGCAGCATCGCCGCCGGCCGCCTGTCGGGCGACCATGTGGAGTTCGGCCTGGTGCCCCTGGGCTCGATCGGCATCGGCATCGGCGCGCTGATGCTGGCCGCGGCGCCGCCCTCCTACACCATGACGCTGATCGCGCTGGCGCTGATCGGCTTCTCCGCCGGCCTGTTCATCGTGCCGCTCAACGCCTTCCTGCAGCTGCGCGCCGGCGCGGACGAGCGCGGCCGGCTGATCGCCGCCAACAACTTCCTCAACATGTTCGGCGTCATGCTCGCCGCCGGCGTGCTGTGGCTGCTGAGCAACGGGCTGAATCTGGCGGCGGACGAGATCGTGCTGGTGATCGGGCTCACCACCTTCGCGGCTACCAGTCTACGTGCTGATCCAGCTCGGCGATTTCTTCGTGCGCTTCCTGCTGTGGCTGCTGACCCACAGCATCTACCGCATCACCGTGGCGGGTGCGGAGAACATGCCGCGCAGGGGCCCGGCGCTGCTGGTCTGCAACCATGTCTCCTTCGTCGACGGCCTGCTGATCGGCGCCACCGTCCCGCGCTTCGTGCGCTTCATCATGTATCGCGCCTATTACGACCTGCCGGTCTTGAACTGGCTGTTCCGGGCCATGCATGCGATCCCCATCAGCGGCGGCAATCCCAAGCTGATCAACGAGGCCTTCGCCCGCGCCCGCGAGGCGCTGAAGCAGCGGCCATGTGGTCTGCATCTTCGCCGAGGGCGCATTGAGCCGCTCCGGCAACCTGCTGCCGTTCCGCCGCGGCGTCGAGCGGATCCTCGAGGATATCGATGTGCCGGTCATCCCCGTGCATCTGGACCGGGTCTGGGGCAGCATCTTCAGCTTCAAGGACGGCAAGTTCTTCTGGAAATGGCCGCGGCGCGTGCCGCTGCCGGTCACCGTGTCCTTCGGCAAGGCGATGAAGTCGACCGCCAGCGCCTGGGAGATGCGCCAGGCGATCCTGGAGCTCGGCAGCGACGCCTTCGTCAACCGGCGCCGGCGCGACGACCTGCTGCATCTGCATTTCCTGCGCACGGCCCGGCGCTATTGGCGAGCCGATGCCCTGCGGGATTCCACCGGGAGCAATCTCACCTTCGGCAAGGCGCTGGTGGGATCGCTGGCCCTGTCGCGGCGGTTTCTCCGCGACCTGCCCGAGGGGCAGATGGTGGGCGTGTTGCTGCCGGCCTCGACCGCCGGAGCGCTGGTGAATGTCGGCCTGTCCTTCGCCGGCAAGGTGCCGGTGAATCTGAACTTCACCCTGGGCGACGCGGCAATGAACGGCGCCATCGCGCAATGCGGCATCAAGGCCATCATCACCTCGCGGCGCTTTCTCGAGAAGGCGAAGATCGAGCCGCGGGACGGCATGGTCTTCATCGAGGATATCGCCGGGCGGATCTCGAAGCTGGAAAAGCTCCGGCTTGGCGCTGGCCGCCTATCTGCTGCCGGCGCGGCTGCTGGTCGCGCGCTACGGGCTGCGGCGGCAGTCGCCGGAGGATCCGGCGACGGTGCTGTTCTCCAGCGGCAGCACCGGCACGCCCAAGGGAGTCGTGCTGTCGCATCATGCGATCCTGTCGAATGTCGAGGGCGTCGGCCAGGTGCTGTGGGTGGCGCAGGACGACAAGGTGCTGGGCATCCTGCCGTTCTTCCACGCCTTCGGCTTGACCGGCACGCTGTGGCTGCCGCTGATCGCCGGCATCGGCGCGGTCTATCATGCCAATCCGCTGGATGCGAAGACCATCGGCAAGCTGGCGAAGGACCACCAGGCGACGATCCTGATCGCCACGCCAACTTTCTGCCAATCCTATCTCCGGGCGATCGAGGCCGATCAGTTCCGCAGCCTGCGCCATGTGGTGGTGGGCGCGGAGAAGCTGCAGCCGAAGCTGGCCGAGGCGTTCAAGGAGAAGTTCGGCATCGATCTGCTGGAGGGCTATGGCTGCACGGAGATGGGCCCGGTGGTGGCGGTCAATGTGCCCGACATGGCCGATGGCGGCACACGCCATGTCGGCCACAAGCCGGGCACGGTGGGGCATCCGATTCCCGGCGTCGCCGCGCGCATCGTCGACCCGGAAACGCGGAACCCGCTGGGCGCCGGGCAACCGGGCCTGCTGCTGGTGAAAGGCGGCGGGCGCATGACCGGCTACCTCAACGATCCGGCGCGCACGGCCGATGCTCCTCGCGCGACGGCTGGTACGTCACCGGCGACATCGCGATCATCGACGAGGATGGCTTCATCCGCATCACCGACCGGCTGGCGCGATTCAGCAAGATCGGCGGCGAGATGGTGCCCCATGGCCGGATCGAGGAGGCCGCGGCCGCGACGCCAGGAATCACCCGCGCCGTCGTCGTCGCCGTCGCCGATGCGGCGCGGGGCGAGAAACTGGTGCTGCTGTACATGGGCGAAGACGGCGTCTCGCCCGAGAATCTCTGGAATGGCCTCTCCCAGTCCGAACTGCCGAATCTCTGGATCCCCAAGCGTCAGCAGATCCATCGCGTGCCGGAACTGCCGGTACTGGCGACGGGCAAAATCGACCTCCAGGCAACGCGCCGCTGGCGCTGGAGTTGTCGCAGAAGGTCGAGGCCTGATCGCGCAATGTCGCCCGGCGAATTCCGCAATTTCGAGGAGTTCTGGCCGCACTATGTCCGCGAGCACCGGCGTCCGGGACGCGGCAACTACATTTCGTGGGAACGACGATGCCTTCGCTCTCGTGATTGGCGCAGTGCAATGCTCAAGCTTCGGTTCCTGCCGGTGGCGCCGATTGTCGCCTATGGCTTGGCCTGGATCGCTCACATCTTCATCGAGCGCAACAAGCCGGCGACGTTTCGCCATCCGCTTTGGAGCGTGAGGGGCGATCTCAGGATGTACGGGCTGATGTGGCGGGGCCGCATGGCGGACGAAGTTCGCCGCCTGGCGCAGGACTGACTGGCAGCTATTCCTCTGCGAAACCGCGCTGGGCGATCTTGAGATCGCGATTGATGTAGACGGACATCAGCAGCCCGAAGCCGGCCATCACCGTGATCATCGCCGTGCCGCCATAGGAGATCATCGGCAGCGGCACGCCGACCACCGGGATCAGGCCCATGACCATCGCCATGTTGATGAAGACATAGAGGAAGAGATTGAGTGTCATGCCGGTCGCGATCAGCCGGCCGAAATGATTTTTCGCGTTGAAGGCGATGGCATAGCCATAGACGAGGATCAAGGTGTAGAGCAGCAACACGGTCAGCGTGCCGATCAACCCGCTCTCCTCCGCCACCATGGTGAAGATGAAATCCGGTATGATGCTCCGGCAGGAAATTGAGTTGCGCCTGGGTGCCGCCGAGGAATCCCTTGCCGAAGACGCCGCCATTGCCGAAGGCGATCTTCGATTGGGTGATGTGGTAGCCGGTGCCCAGCGGGTCGTTCGGACGGATTGAGGAAGATGAGGATGCGGTCCTTCTGATAGTCGCGAAGGAAGCTCCAGGCCACCGGCAGCGCCGCGAGGCCAGCGATCATGACCAACGTAAACTTCCAGAGACGGACGCCGGCGATGAAGAAGATGCCACCGCCGATCATCAACAAGATCGTGGCTGTGCCCAGATCCGGCTGCATTAAGACCAAGGCGGCGGGCACAACCGCCATCGCCGTCGGCAGGACCAATACAAAGGGATTGCGGATGTCTTCGACGCTAAGCCGGTGGAAGTAGCGCGCCAACGCCAGCACCAGCGCGATTTTCATCATCTCCGACGGCTGCAGCTGGATGAATTTCAGATCGATCCAGCGCTGCGCGCCCATGCCAATCTCGCCGGCCACCTCGACGTAGAGAAGCAGCACGAAAGTGACGCCATAGATGGCATAGGCGTATTTCAGCCAGAGGCGGAAATCGACCATCGCCACGACCACCAGGATCAGCAGGCCGGCGCCGAACCGGATGGCGTGGCGCATCGACCAGGGCTCCATGCTGCCGCCGCCGGCGGAATAGAGCCAAGCGACTCCGACGGCGCCGACGGCGCAGATCAACAGCAGCAGGCCGACATTGAGTTGCTGGAGCTTCTCGGCGATCGACAACTCCGACCGGCGCATCGTCGACAACGGCAAGCGCCATCTCATGGCTTCACCGCGGGCGCTGCATCAGGCATTCCGGCAATCCGCGAGGGATTGCGCCGCTGCGCTTCGAGCAGGATGTCGCGGGCGATCGGCGCCGCGACCTTGGAACCACCGCCGCCATGATCCACCACGACGGCGACGGCATATTGCGGCGCATGCACCGGCGCATAGCCCACAAACAACGCATGATCGCGCCTGTCCCAGGGCAAATCTTCGTTCTTGCGCACACCCTGCTGACGCTCGGCCATGGTGATGCGGCGGACCTGGGCCGTGCCGGTCTTTCCGGCCATTTCCATTCCCACCTGTTCGATGCGGGCGCGATAGGCGGTGCCTCCGGCCTCGTTCGTGACGCGGTTCATTCCCTCTTTGACGATGGCCATGTGATCGGCCGGGATATTGAGCGCGGGCCCGTGAGGCCCCAGCGGGTCGGGCTCGCCGGCAATCACGGCGTCGCGGCGCAATTTCGGCGTGATCGCAATTCCGCCATTGGCAATGCGCGCCGTCATCAAGGCAAGCTGCAGGGGCGTCGTCGTGATGAAGCCTTGACCGATTCCGGCCACCAGCGTTTCACCCTGCTGCCATTTTTCGCCGAAGGTGGCGAGCTTCCAATCGGTATCGGGAATCAGGCCCGGCTTCTCTCCCGGCAGATCGACGCCGGTCAGATTGCCGAGCCCGAGCGCCCTGGACATTGCCGCGATGTTGTCGATGCCGGCCTTGCGCGCCGTTTCATAGAAAAAGACGTCGCAGGAATTCTTCATGGCGGCGGTCATGTCCAGCTTGCCGTGGCCGCCCTTCTTCCAGCAATGGAATCGCGCATTGCCCAGCTTGGTCACGCCAGGACAGAAGACCGTGGTGTGGGGATCGACGCCTTCCTTTAATGCCGCCAGCGCAACGACCATCTTGTAGGTGGACCCCGGCGCATATTGTCCGGCGATCGCCTTGTTGGCGAGCGGGCGCAACTCGTCATTCGTCAGAGATTGCCATTCGCGCTGGGTGATGCCGCGCGTGAACATGCCGGGATCGTAGGACGGCCAGCGGCCGAGAGCGAGAATATCGCCGGTGTGTATATCGATTAGAACCGCCGAGGCGCTCCGCTCGCGCGACAGGCGCACCTGCGTGTAGCGCTGCAGATCCGCATCCAGGGAAATTATAACATCCTCGCCCGGCTGCGCCTCGATACGCTCGTCCTTCTTCTCCTCGATGACCCGTCCGACAGCGTTGACTTCCACAAGCTTTGTGCCCGCCTTGCCGCGAAGTGCCGTTTCGTACTGGCGTTCGATGCCGCTCTTGCCGATGCGGGCACCCGGCATCTGCAGCAGCCGTTCGCCCTGGACCTCGTCTTCGGAGGGGGTGGCGACATAGCCGAGAATATGGGCCGACAGCGTTCCCTGCACATAGCGGCGGCGCTGGCCCACATCGATGCTGACACCAGGCAGATCGGGAACATTCACTTCGATGGCCGCCACCTGATTCCAGCTCAGATTTTCCCGTACGGTCATCGGGTCGAAGGGGCGGATTTTCTTGCTCTGCTTGAGGATGTCGGCCTGTTCGGCTTCTGAGAACGGCACGAACTTGCTGAGTTTCGCCAGCACTTCCTTGAGCTCGCCGACTTCTTCACGGACGACCTGCACGCGGTAGTTTTGCTCGTTTTCGGCCATCGCCCTGCCGTAGCGGTCGAAGATACGGCCGCGCGGCGGTTCGATCAGCCGCTGGCTGATGCTGTTATCCGTGGCCATCGTCTCGAACTGGTCGGCCTGCAGCACCTGAAGCTGATACATCCGTCCGCCCAGCACCGACAGCAGCAAGAGCTTGCCGCCGGCGAGGAACGCCGCGCGCCGGCTGAACAGCTTGGATTTTTCTTTCTCTTCGCTCACGTCTTTCGTTCCGCCCCTGACATCTTCACTATCTGCCGCAGCACCCTTTGCTCAACCCGGCTGAGCAGGGACGCAATCAATGGATAAGCCGCGGCGCCCAGCAGCGCGCCGGAAATTCCCGGCGCGAGTACGGGCATCTCGCGTGAAACATACCAAATCAGCAGCCAGAGCAGAAGCACCGCATCGATCACCATGACGAAGAAGCTGCCCCAGACGATGATCGTCGAGGCGCCGACCAGCCAGCGCCGCACCGAATGCAGGACGGCCGCTGCCGTCACCAGGACAAAGGGGCTGACCAGGGGGCCGCCCCCGATCAGATCGGCCACGACGCCGATCGCAAAAACGGCCGGGATCGGCATCGCCGACGGCCGATGGATGATCCAGTAGAAGATTGAGATCAGCGTCAGGTTCAGCCCCAGCGGCGGCAGGAAAGGCAGCCGCCACGGCACAATACTCAGGACGAGCAGCAACAGGGTCAGGGCCACCGGCGTTAGGTTGCGGGCGGTCTGGTCCAGCCGTTGCCAGACCGATTCGTTCATTGCGGTCCCCGCCGAGGGTCACTTGTATCCAGCGGCAACAGCAGATCGCTCAGTTCGTAATCCACCAGCCGCAGATACTCCATCGTTTCCCAGTCCACCAGTGGCTGGACGCGGACTGTGCCGGCATTGCTCGCAGTCACCACGCCCACCGGCAACCCCGGCGGAAAGATGCCGCCCTGTCCGGAGGTCACGATGCGGTCGCCGACAACGATATCAGCCCCGGTCGGCAGATAGTTGAGCAGCATCTGATCGGAATTGTCGCCTTCGAGGACGGCGCGGGCGCGCGTGCGCTCCACATAAATGGGTACGCGCGAGTTGATGTCCGTCAGCAGGAGAACACGGGCCGACCGGCCGCCCACTTCCATCACCCGGCCGATCAGGCCGTCGCCGGTGATCGCCGGCTGGTTCTTGCGGACACCGTCGCGGGAACCGGCAGCGATCAGGACGCTGCGCACGAAGGCGCCGCCGGTGCCGCCGACGACGCGCGCGGAGACGAATTTCACCTTGGGATCCGGCGCGAGATTCATCAGCGCGCGCAGCTCCTGGTTCTCGGCATCGAGCCGGCGCGCCACGGTCTGCCACTGCAAGAGGCGGCCGACCTCGTCGCGCAAGCCGCTCATTCTCCGCCCGCATGTCGCTGATTTCCCGCACGCTGTCGATTGCCCGCGCCATGGCCGCCGACGGTTCCGACAGCAGGCTCAGGACCGGCGCCACCAGGTCGGATGCCGCGCCCCGCGCCCGTCCCGGCGAAATCCGGATTGGATCGCTCGATGGCGACGAGGGCGAACGCAACCAGCAGAAAGCCAAACAGGGCGATACGATCGCCCCATGCTTTCAGCGGCTGCAGGATGGCTGCAAGGGTGCCTAGGCGCGACATGCGCTTGGCCTCCGCATCTGTCGATTCCGGCTCACGTTCTCAGCGGCTCCCCCAGATTCTCGTCCCGCCGTTCAGTTCTCGATCAGCACGTCTTTCAGCACATTCATCTCTTCCAGGCAGCGCCCTGTGCCGAGCGCGACGCAGGACAGCGGATCGTCGGCGATCGATACCGGCAAGCCCGTGGCGTTGCGCAGGACCGAGTCCAGATTGCTGAGCAAAGCGCCGCCGCCCGTGAGCACGATGCCCTTGTCGACGATGTCGGCCGCGAGTTCCGGCGCGGTATGCTCCAGCGCAACCTTCACCGCCTCGATAATAGCACCAACCGGCTCGGCCAGTGCCTCGGCAATTTGCCGTTCGGTGATCACAAGTTCCTTGGGCACGCCATTCATCAAGTCACGGCCCTTAATTTCCATGGTGCGGCCGTCGCCGTCTTCCGGCGGCGCCGCCGATCCGATCTCTTTCTTAATGCGCTCGGCGCTGCCCTCGCCCACCAGCAGATTATGATTACGGCGGATATAGTTAATGATGGCCTCGTCCATCTTGTCGCCGCCGACCCGCACCGACCGCGCATAGACGATGCCGCCGAGAGACAGCACGGCAACTTCCGTCGTGCCGCCGCCGATATCGACGACCATCGAGCCCGTGGGTTCGGTCACCGGCAGGCCGGCGCCGATCGCCGCCGCCATCGGCTCCTCGATCAGGAAGACCTTGCGGGCGCCGGCGCTTTCAGCGGATTCGCGGATGGCGCGGCGTTCGACGGCGGTGGCGCCCGACGGCACGCAGATGATCATCTGAGGGCTGGCGAAGCTGCGCCGGTTATGCACCTTGCGGATGAAGTGCTTGATCATCTCTTCGGCGACATCGAAGTCGGCGATCACGCCTTCGCGCAGCGGCCGGATGGCGGTGATGTTGCCGGGCGTGCGGCCCAGCATCATCTTCGCCTCGTCTCCCACCGCCAGCACCTGCTTGCGGCCTTTCGACTCGGCGATGGCCACGACCGACGGTTCGTTCAGGACTATCCCCCGCCCCTTCACATAGACCAGCGTATTCGCCGTGCCCAAATCGATCGCCATATCGGCGGATAGCATACCCAATAACTTGCCAAACATACTCACTCGCAATAATGCGGGCCGCGCCTGGTCCGACCACCATGCTGGTCCCGCTGTTGGTGTTTAAAGAATATCCCCTGCGTCACGCCGACATTGCCGCCGGCGCCGTTTTCTGCCTCTTGGTTAGAAGTTTGTTCAGCGCGTGCAGATAGGCCTTGCACGACGCCACGAGAGTATCGGTATCGGACCCCTGACCGTTCACCGTCTTGCCGTTCTCTTCCAGACGCACCGTCACTTCCGCCTGGGCATCGGTGCCCTCGGTCACGGCATGAACCTGGTACAGCTGCAAGCGCACGTCGTGGGGGAAGAGCTGCTTGATCGCCTTGAAGGTGGCGTCAACAGGACCATCGCCCGTCGCCGTGGTCGCTTTCCGTTCGCCGCCGATCTCCAGCTCCAGGTCCGCCTTCTGCGGTCCCTTCGAGCCGGCGATGACCTGCAGCGAGATGAAGCGGATATGTTCGTTGCTGCGCACGACAGCATCGTCGATCAGGGCGACGATGTCCTCGTCGAAGATTTCCTTCTTCTTGTCGGCGAGATCCTTGAAGCGGCGGAAGGCGTCTTCCAGCGCATTCTCGCCCAGTTCGAAGCCCAGCTCCTTGAGCTTGGTCTTGAAAGCGTGGCGGCCGGAATGCTTGCCCATGACAAGCGTCGAGCGCATCAGGCCCACGGATTCCGGCGTCATGATCTCGTAGGTGCCCGCATGCTTCAGCATGCCGTCCTGATGGATGCCGGACTCATGGGCGAAAGCATTGGCGCCGACGATGGCCTTGTTGGGCTGCACCGGAAAGCCGGTGATCGTCGAGACGAGCCGCGACGCCTTGGTGATGGACTTCAGTTTTCACGCCGGTGTCGTAGGGCATGCGGTCGTGGCGCGTGCGCAGCGCCATGACGATCTCCTCGAGCGCGGCATTGCCGGCGCGCTCGCCGAGGCCGTTGATGGTGCATTCGACCTGGCGCGCGCCGGCGCCGACGGCGGCCAGCGAGTTGGCGACCGCAAGGCCGAGATCGTTGTGGCAGTGAACGGAGATGATCGCCTTGTCGATGTTCGGCACGCGGTTCATCAACATGGCGATCAGCGCGGCGAATTCCTCGGGAACCGCATAGCCGACGGTGTCCGGAATATTGATGGTGCGGGCGCCGCTCTTGATCGCCGTCTCGACGCAGCGGCAAAGGAAATCATGCTCGCTGCGGGAGCCATCCTCGGGCGACCACTCGACATCGTCGCAGAGCTTGCGCGCATAGCTGACGCTGTCGGCGATGGATTGATGCACCTGCTCCGGCTCCATCTGCAGCTTGAACTTCATATGCAGCGGGCTGGTGGAGATGAAGGTGTGGATGCGCGGGCGGGCGGCGCCCTGCAGCGCTTCCCAGGCGCGATCGATGTCGCGGCGCGCAGCGCGGGCCAGTCCGGCGACGGAGGATGTTTTCGTCTGGCGGGCGATCTCGCGCACGGCCTCGAAGTCGCCGTTGGAGGCGATGGGGAAGCCGGCCTCGATGATGTCGACGCCCATCTCCTCGAGCACCGCGGCGATGCGGCGCTTCTCGTCCAGGTTCATCGACGCGCCCGGCGATTGCTCACCATCGCGCAGCGTGGTGTCGAAGATGAAAACCCGGTTCTGATCGGTCGTCTGGGCCATGGTTTTAGCGCTCTGAATTCCCTCGGATAGACACGACGCACCGGCCCGGAGATTCCCGAAAGTCCGATGCCTGACTCTCAGGGATGCGTGAGCCGCCGCACCGTTTCGCCTGGAATTCGGGGTGCGGCAGACCCGGAACCGAAGCGGCAAACGCGCCGTTCCGTCTTAACGCCTTGATATTGTATTCTTTTTTCATCCACGCGCCCTTGGCCCTGCCCGACCGCAAGCATTGTGTTAAGGCCTGTTTCTAAACCTGCCGGATTACGGTTAACAAGTATTTAATCGCTTGAGCCCGTTGCAAAAAAAGTGTGACGGGCGGTCCCGGCAGGCGCGGCGCGACGGTAGCGGCTAAGGGCTCGCGGCGGAAGCGACTTGCGGCAGCTGCCAGCCGCCGCCAAGCGCCTTGAACAGGCCGGCGGCGGCGCCGTAGCGGTCGAGCTCGCTCTGGACGACGCTGTCCTGGCTGGCGAGCAAGGTTCGCTGGGCGTCGAGCACGGTCAGGAAGTCGGCGGCGCCGCTGCGGTAGTTGAGATCCGCCAGGCGGTAGGCCTCCGCCGCCGATTCAGCCGCGCTGCGCAGCAGGCCGTGGCGCGCCTCGCTGGTGTTCACGGCGCTCAGCGCGTCGATGGTTTCCTTGAAGGCGGTGAGAACGGTCTGGCGGTAGTTGGCGGCCAGCTCGATGCGGCGCGCCTTGGTGAAGTCCAACTCGCCCTCCAGGCGTCCGGCGGTGAAGATCGGCTGCACCAGCCCGGCCACCAGCGAGGCCAGGGCGCTGGCGCCGCCGGTGGCGAGGCCTTCGATCCCGGCGGAGGCCGAGAGCGTGATGCTGGGATAGAAGGCGGCGCGGGCGGCGCCGATATCGGCATCGGCGCTCTTGAGTGTTGGCCTCAGTACGGGCAATGTCGGGCCGACGTTCCAGCAGGCTGGAAGGCTGGCCCGGGGCGATTGCCGGCAGAGCCAGCGACTGGAGCGACGCGGCTTCGACGATGTCGCCGCCGGGCGCGCGGCCAAGCAGGATCGCCAGAGAAGTCTGCGCCGCCAGGATCTGTTGCTGAAGCTGCGGGATCTGCGCCTCAAAGGCGGCCACGGCGGTCTTCTGCCGCGCCACGTCCAGCGCGCTGGCGGCGCCCTGTTCGAACTGCACTTCCACCAGCCGCAGCAATTCCTGGGCCGCGGACAGGTTGTTGCGGGCGATCACCAGGCGATCCTGGAACGCCAGGATACTGAAATAGGTCGTGGCCACGTCGGTCTGCAGCACCAGCAGGATGGCGTCGCGGTCGTAGACATTGGCGTCGACGGCCGCCTCCGCCGCCTGCAGGCCGGCGGCGTTCTTGCCCCAGATATCGATCTCGTAGCTGGTGGTGATCACGGTCTGATAGCCGGTGCTCCTCTGGGTCACCGTATCGATGTCGTTGTAGCGGCGCGCGCTGGAACCGGACGCCTCTACCGTCGGCAGCAGCGGCGCGCCGGCAACGCGGGCATTGGCCCGCGCCTGACCAATGCGGGCGACCGCCGCCGCCAGGTCCTGGTTTGCGGTCATAGCCTCGGCGATCAGGCCGTCGAGTTCCCGACTGCCGAAGCGTTGCCACCAGGCGACTGAGACCGGCTGCGCGCTTGGGCTGACGGCGGCCTCAGCCGGCCATGCCGCCGGCGTCGGCG
This sequence comes from uncultured Alphaproteobacteria bacterium, assembly GCA_963851215.1. Classification (GTDB taxonomy): domain Bacteria; phylum Pseudomonadota; class Alphaproteobacteria; order Dongiales; family Dongiaceae; genus DATKFM01. The sequence continues at coordinate 206,042 of CAWKOG010000005.1, read as the reverse complement.
CCACCGGGCGTTCATAATCCGGCACCATCGAACAGGCGCCGAGCAGCGACGCCAGGACGAGGCTAGAGACAACTCGTATTAAAGGCATGTTCTTGAAATCACTCTGACGCGAGGGCAATGACCGGATCGAGGCGGGCAGCCTTGCGCGCCGGCAAGAAGCCGAACAGCAGGCCGGTCAGGAAGGCGCAGGTGAAGGCGAGCAGCGCCGGACCCAGCGAGAGCTGAATCGGAAACCCAAGCCACCCCGCTGCCACCGAGAGGCCAAAGCCGAGTGCCACGCCGATCAAGCCGCCGACGCCGCAGACCACCAATGCCTCGGTGTTGAACTGCAGCAGGATGTCGCGCATGCGGGCGCCGGTGGCCATGCGGATGCCGATCTCCCGTCGCCGTTCGGTGACGTTGACCAGCATGATGTTCATGACGCCGATGCCGCCCACCAGGAGCGATACCGCGGCGACCGAGGCTAGCAGCAGCGTCAGGGTGCCCTGGGTCTCCTGCGCCGTGGCCAGGATCGAGGCAGTGTTGCGCACCTGGAAATCGACAGTGCGATGCCGCGCTTTCAGGAGATCGCCGATGGCAGTTTCCGTCTGATCGATCTGCGCCGCGTCGGTGACCTTGACCGACACCGTGCTGAGATACTGCCGGCCGAAAAGCTGCACGAAGCCGGTGGTCAGCGGCACGACCGCGATATCGTCCTGATCGCTGCCGAAGGGCGTGGCGCCCTTGGGCGCCAGCACGCCGATGACTTGCATCGGCACATTGCGCACCAGCACATAGCGGCCGACTGGATCCTCGCCGTTGGGGTAGAGATTGCGCGCCACGGTCTGGCCGAGCACGATCACGGGCGCATAGCCGCGGACATCGTCATCGGTGATGAATCCGCCGGATGCCATGTTCCACTCGCGGGTCGCCGTGTAGTCGGCCGCCGTGCCGAGAATGCTGGTCTGGTAGTCGATATTGCCAACGCGCAGGGTGACACGGCTGTTCCGCTCGGGCACGGCAGCTTCGACATTCGGCAGCTCGGCAATGGCGTCGGCGTCTTCCCGCACCAGCGTTGCGGTATCGCCGCTGCTGCGCACGCCCGGTGCGCCGGGCCGGACAATCAGCAGGTTCGTGCCCATGGCGGAGATGCGCTCCAGCACCTGCTGCTGGCTGCCATTGCCGATGGCCAGCATCACCACCACGGCGGCAACGCCGATGACCACGCCCAGTAGCGTCAGCAAGGTGCGGAAGAGATTGGCGCGTAGCGACCGGAAGGCCGTCTTCGTCGCTTCCGCAATATCGGCCAGCGGCGCGCTATGTCGGCCGGGCAATGCCGCTCGCGCCGGCCGCACGGATGGGGCGCGCAAGACTGCACCGCTGTCCGAGACAATGCTGCCGTCGCGGATCTGGATGACGCGCTCAGCCTGCGCAGCGATAGCGGGATCATGGGTGATCAGCACGATGGTGCGGCCGTCGGCATGGAGTTCGCGCAGGAGATCGAGCAGGTCCTCGCCGCTCTTGCTGTCGAGCGCGCCCGTGGGCTCGTCGGCCAGGATGATCTGCGCATCGTTCATCAGGGCGCGGGCCACCGAAACGCGCTGCTGCTGGCCGCCGGAGAGTTCGCTCGGCCGGTGTTCCGCACGGTCGCCAAGGCCGAGCCGCTTCAGCAAGGCCCCGGCCCGCGCCAGGCGGTCGCGCCGCTTGCGCCCGGCATAGACCCCGGGAATCTCCACATTTTCGATGGCGGTCGCGGTGTTCAGCAGGTTGTAGCGCTGAAACACGAAACCGAACATGCGGCTGCGCAGCGCCGCGAGCTCATCCGGCGTGAAGCGCGAGACATCGCGGCCGGCCACGCGATAGCTGCCCGACGTCGGCCGGTCGAGACAGCCGATGATGTTCATCAGCGTCGATTTCCCGGAGCCCGATTGGCCCATGATGGCGACGAACTCGCCGGCATGGATGCGCAGGCTGGCGGAATCCAGAGCCCGGATCACTGCCTCGCCATTGCGGTAGGTCTTGCTGACCTGCGCGAGATCGAGCAGCGCCTCCTGCGGCTTGGGAGTCAGCGGTGTCACAAACGGAACCCCATGCCGAACGGCCGGTTGCTGTCCGAGCCACTTGCGCTATTGGCCGGCGCCTCGAGGACGACGCGATCGCCGACCGCGAGTCCGTCGACGATCTGCACCGATTTGCGGTCAATCAGGCCGACCTTGACTGCGCGGGCTTCCGGTCCCTTATCAGTCATGACCCGCACGAGATATTCGTCGCTGCTATCAGGCTGCTTCTTGCCGAGGGCGGCAATGGGGATGAGCGGCACCTGCTTGGCTTCGCCCAGCACGAAGAACACCTGCGCCGTCATGCTGGTCATCAGCACGCCGTCATCGTTTTCGACGTCGATCAGCACGTTATAGAGCACCACGTCGTTGACGGTTTCCGGCGTCGGCAGGATCTGCCGTACCGTGGCGCGCCAGCGCCGCTCCGGCAGGCCAAGCGTGGTGAAATAGACCTGCATGCCCGGTGTCAGCTTGACCACATCCGCTTCGGCGACCTGGGCCTTTACCGTCATCGTCTGCAGATCGGCGACGCGCAGGATAGTCGGCGCCGTCTGGTTGGCGTTCAGCGTCTGACCCTCGAGCGCGGTCTGGGAGACGATGGTACCGGCCATCGGCGCGTAGATCTTCGTGTAGCCAAGATTTGCGACCTCGCCGTCATAGGTCGCCTGCGCCGCGGCGATCTGCGCTGACAGCGCATCTGCCTTGGCCTCGCCCACGGCGACCAGGGTTTCGGTGGTCTGCAGCGCATCCTGGCTGATCGCCCTGGATTTGAAGAGCGCCTGATTGCGCTTGAGCTGCAGCCGCGCCAGCTTCAATTCGGCCTGCTGCTGGGCGAATTGCGCCTGCAGATTGTCCAGGTTGGCCTTGTCGGTTCTCACCCGGGTTTCGATGACCGTGGGATCGATCTCCGCCAGAAGCTGATCTTTCTTGACGATGTCGCCGATCTCCACATGCACGGTATCGAGCTGTCCGGACACCTGGGCGCCGACATCCACATAGTCCTTCGGCTGCAGGGTGCCGAGCGCGGTCACCGATTTCTCGATGTCGCCGAGGGCGACCTCGGCGGTGCGGATCTCCGGCTGCCCGGTCGCCTGCCACTGGCGCCAGCCATAGATGCCAGCGGCAATGGCCGCTGCCGCCAGAACGACCACCACCGCCAGCAGCCAGCGCTTCGGCCGCCGGCGGGCCGGAAGGTCGGTTTCGGCAGCAGTTTCAACATCAAGCAGCATGGGCAGGATTTCCCGATTCTGCGGCCGGAACGGCCCTTAACGACAATATTCAACGGCCGAGGCCAGGGATTCCGTCGCGCGACGGAATCAACGGCCTGCAGCGTTTGATGTTGCATATCCCCCACTCAGAGGACCGAAACATGGTGAAGATTTCAGCGAAGAAGTTGGTTCTGTCCGGCGCGGCCGTCCTGTTGGTCGCGGGCGGCGTCGCCGCGGCGGCCTATGCATCGCAGGCGCGGCATGGCGAGCATCACCGCGGCCATGGCGCGCGCTGGATGGAAACGATGCTGGAGCCGATGGACGCGGACAATAACGGCGCCATCACCCGCAGCGAAATCGAGACGGCGACCGCCGCTCAGGCTACGGAAATCGACGCCAACAAGGACGGCGCCATCACCGCCGAGGAAGTCGTCGCCTATCGCGAGAAACAGCGTTTGCAGCGCCTTGCCGACGAGATCAAGGCGATGGACCAGGACGGCAACGGCACGGTCTCCGTGCAGGAGTACCAGGCGGCTCAGACCTGGCGCCTGGCGCGGCTGGACGACGATGGCAACGGCACCATCGATCCCAAGGAATTGAACCCCCGTATGGGACCCCATGACGGAATGCGCCATCACCAGTAAACTCGTCCCCGAGTTGAACCGCGGGATGGCCGGCACCATCGGGTGCTCGGCCGCACCGTGTTGCAGGAGGTCGAGCGGCGTTTGGCGGACCGGAACAGGCTCGAAACGGAGTCCGGCGATCCGGATCTGGAAATCCTGCGCCGGATCGGCGCCGGCGATGGGGCCGCTTGCGCCGTGCTGGTCGACCGGCATCTCCGCCGCGTCACGGCGCTGGCGGGACATATGCTGGGCAATCGGGCCGATGCCGAGGATGTGGCCCAGGAAGTTTTCCTGCGGGTCTGGAAGCAGGCGCCGAAATGGCGCAGCGGCGAGGCGAAGTTCAGCACATGGCTGCATCGCGTGACCCTCAACCTCTGCACCGACCGGCTACGGCGGCGGCGCGAGACGGGACTGGAAGCGATCGGCGACATGGCGAGCGACGCCCCTCTGCCGGATGCGGGCTTGCAGGAGACAGCCATCGTCGCCCGGGTGCAGGCGGCCTTGGCTCTGCTTCCAGACCGGCAGCGGGAAGCGATCCTGCTCTGCCACTTCCAGGAGCTGGGCAATATCGAGGCCGCGGCGGTGCTGGAGCTGAGCGTCGAGGCGCTGGAATCCCTGTTGTCGCGCGGCCGCCGGCGGCTGCGAGAACTGTTGCTTGAGGAAAGGCCGGATCTGACGGGATCGACATGATGAGCGAAACGATGACTCTGGAACGGTTGCGGGCCCTGATCGCCGCTTATGGCGGCAAGCCTGCCAAGTGGCCCACAGCGGAACGTGCTGCGGCCGAGGCACTGCTGGCCCGGTCGCCCGAGGCGCGCGCAGCGCTGGCGGAGGCGGAGCCGCTCGACACTCTCCTCGATGCGGTGCCCGCCCTTGCACCCAGCCCGGCGCTGCGCGCCGCCGTGCTTGCCGGGATGCCGCAAGTCGATCGTTCCGGCCGCGGCAGCCGGTGGCAGGGCTTGCGTGATCTCCTGGGCGAGTTCGGGGCCTTGCCCGCCGTGCGGCCGTTGCTGTTCGCGTCGCTGCTGCTTGGCCTGTTCGCCGGGTATTTCAACGAAGACAACTCGACCGAAGCCAACGGCGATCTGGTGCAGCTTGCCGTCTATGACGACGCCTATTCGGAGTACTAAATTATGAGCGAAACCTGGTCACGGCGGCTGCGGCTACTGCTGGTCATTTCCCTGGCGCTCAATCTGTTTTTCATTGGCGCCATAGCCGTATCCGCCATCTCCGGTCATGGCCGGATGGGCGGACTGCTCGGGTTCGGCCCGCCTCATGGCCCGCGCCTGACAGGCATGCCGAATCCGCGTCAGCTGCGGGGAGTTCTGGACGAACGCGGTGAGGAAATTCTCGAGAGCATGCTTGAAACCCGGCGCGACGCATTCCACGCCAATCTCCAGCCGATGTTCGAAGCGAGGCTGGCTGTTTCCGCAAGCCATCGCCGCGGAGCCGTTCGATCGCGCAAAGGTCGAAGCTGCGATGTCGACACTGCGCGACGCAGAAGCAGTTCTGCACAGCAGCGCCCAGAACATGATCCTGGAGCTGGCAGCGCAACTGGACCCGGCTCAGCGCGCCAAGGTCGCCGAGTTGCTGAAGCCAAGCGATCGATGGAAAGAGAAGCGCCCTAACTGAGGCGCGCGCGCCGATTACTTCGACTTCTTCTCAGCCGCCAGCTGCTTGATGGCGGCCAGGGCGATGTCCCGCAGGCCGGCACCGTCGGTTCCCACATACTCGATGATCTGCTTGCGCATGCGCGGGTCCCAGAACTTGTGCAGATGGTCGGCCACGCCGGCCACTGCCTGTTCCTGGGGATAGGAACCGAAGAAATCGGCGATCTGGTTCGCCATATGCACCAGCCGTTCGGCCTTCATTGATCGGAAACTCCGGGTATTCCAGTGATGCGCTCGGGGTGGGTGACGACCAGCACGCTGTCCAGCCGCGCCAGCGCCACCAGCGTAATGCCGGCGCTATCGGCCATGCGCTGCGCCATTGCCGTCGGCGCCGAGATCGCCACCAGCACGGGAATCCTCGCGGCGGCCGCCTTCTGCACCATCTCGACGCTGCAGCGGCTGGTGATGACCGCAAAGCCCTGCGCGGCATCCACATCCTTCCAGGCCATGGCGCCGATCAGCTTGTCCAGCGCGTTGTGGCGGCCCACATCCTCGCGGGTGATCTGAATCTCGCCGGCGCAATTCACCCAGGCGGCGGCATGCACCGCGTGGGTCAGTTTGTTCACGAGCTGCTGCCCCGGCAGATCGGTCAGCGCCTTGTAGATCGAGTTGATCGGCACTTCGGTGGCGGCCGTCACCTGCTCGACGGGGCGGATCGCCTGTTCCAGGCTCTCGACGCCGCAGATGCCGCAGCCGGTGCGGCCGGTCAGGCTGCGCCGCCGGTCCTTCAGCAAGTTGAACCGCTCCAGGGCGATGGCCATGCGGACCTCGATGCCGACATCGGTCTCTTCGGTCGCGATGTCGAGCAGCTCGTCCCGCCTGGTCAGAATGCCTTCGCTGAGGCTGAAGCCCAGGCCAAAATCCGTGAGATCGGCCGGCGTCGACATCATCACCGCATGGCTGATGTTGTTGTAGACCAGCGCCACCGGCATTTCCTCGGCGATCACCTCGGTGATCGGCGCGGAGACGCCGCTGCGCAGGACGCGGGCGGCGTTGGCAATGCTGGCCGGTCGGGCGGGCACGCTCATGGCGAGGCCGGAATTGCCGTCCCTACTCCGCCGCCGCGGCGGCGATGCGGGTAAGGCGCGTATCGTCCTCGCGGAAGCGCTCCTGCCATTCCGACGGGCGGTTGGTCAGGCGCACCTGCACGGCGGTCACCTTGTACTCCGGACAATTGGTCGCCCAGTCGGAGTATTCGGTCGTCACCACATTGGCGCCGGTATCGGCGAAGTGGAATGTGGTGTAGACCACGCCCGGCTGCATGCGCTCGGAAACGACGGCACGCAGTGTCGTCTCACCGGCAGCGGCTGGCCAGCGCCACCAGATCGCCATCGTTGATGCCGCGATACTCGGCATCGAAGGGATGGATCTCCAGCACGTCTTCCTCATGCCAGACGGACGTTTTCGGTCCGCCGGGTCTGCTGGCCGACATTGTATTGCGAGAGGATGCGGCCGGTGGTGAGGATCAGCGGGAAACGCTGGGTGGTGCGCTCGTCGGTGGGCACGAACTCGGTGATCATGAACTTGCCCTTGCCGCGGACGAAGCCGCCGACATGCATGATCGGCGTGCCGGTCGGCGCCTTGTCATTGCAGGGCCACTGGATGCTTCCCAGTTCGTCGATGCGGGCGAAGCTGACGCCGGCGAAAGTGGGCGTCAGCCGCGCGATCTCGTCCATGATCTCCGACGGATGCTTGTAATTCATCGGATAGCCGAGGGCATTGGACAGCGCCATCGTGACTTCCCAATCGGCGAGGCCCGCCATCGGCGGCTTCGCCTTGCGCACCAGGCTGATGCGGCGCTCGGCGTTGGTGAAGGTGCCGTCCTTCTCCAGGAAGGAGGAACCCGGCAGGAAGACGTGGGCGTATTTTGCCGTCTCGTTCAGGAACAGGTCCTGCACGACGACGCATTCCATCGCCTCAAGGCCGGCCGTCACATGCTTCGTGTTCGGATCGGACTGCGCGATATCCTCGCCCTGGATATAGAGTCCCATGAAGGTGCCGTCGACAGCGGCGTCGAGCATGTTGGGGATGCGCAGGCCGGGTTCGCCTTCCAAATTGACGTTCCAAGCTTTCTCGAACAGCTCCCGCGTCGCGTCGTCGGACACATGGCGGTAACCGGAGAACTCGTGCGGGAATGAACCCATGTCGCAGGCGCCCTGCACGTTGTTCTGGCCGCGCAGCGGATTCACGCCGACGCCGACGCGGCCGATATTGCCGGTCGCCATCGCCAGATTGGCCATGCCCATGACCATGGTCGAGCCCTGGCTGTGCTCGGTGACGCCGAGGCCGTAATAGATCGCGGCGTTTTCGGCAGTCGGCATAGAGCCGCGCCGCGGCGCGCAGATCCTTGGCCGGAACGCCGGTGACGGCTTCCGTCGCCTCCGGCGAATTGCGCTCCTGCGCCACGAAGTCGCGCCAGGCCTGGAAATCGCCGGGCTCGCAACGCTCGCGGACATAGGGCTCGTCGACCAGCCCCTCGGTCACGATCACATGGGCCAGGGCATTGATGACCGCCACATTGGTGCCGGGCTTCAGCGGCAGGTGATAGGACGCCTCGACATGGGGCGTGCGCACCATGTCGATGGCGCGCGGATCGATGACGATCAGCTTGGCGCCCTCGCGCAGGCGCTTCTTCATGCGGGACGCGAACACCGGATGGGCATCGGTCGGATTGGCGCCGATCACCAGCATGACGTCGGCTTCCAGCACGGAATCGAAATCCTGGGTGCCGGCCGAGGTGCCGAAAGTGGTCTTCAGGCCGTAGCCGGTCGGCGAATGGCAGACGCGGGCGCAGGTGTCGACGTTGTTGTTGCCGAAAGCGGCGCGGATCATCTTCTGCACCAGGTAGGTCTCTTCATTGGTGCAGCGCGACGAGGTGATGCCGCCGACGGAGTCCCGGCCATACTTGGCCTGGATGCGGCGGAACTCAGACGCCGTATACTTGATCGCCTCGTCCCAGGTCACTTCGCGCCAGGGATCGGTGATCTTGGCGCGGATCATCGGCTTCAGGATGCGGTCCTTGTGGGTCGCGTAGCCCCAGGCGAAGCGGCCCTTCACGCAGGAATGGCCATGATTCGCCTTGCCGTCCTTGTACGGCACCATGCGCACGACTTCGGTGCCCTTCATCTCCGCCTTGAAGGCGCAGCCGACGCCGCAATAGGCGCAGGTGGTGATGACGCTGTGCTCCGCCTGGCCCTGCTCGATGACGGATTTCTCCATCAACGTCGCGGTCGGGCAGGCCTGCACGCAGGCGCCGCAGGAGACGCATTCGGAATCGATGAAGTCCTCGGTCTGGCCGGCGGACACAGTCGAGGCGAAGCCGCGGCTGTCGATGGTCAGGGCGAAGGTGCCCTGCACTTCCTCGCAGGCGCGCACGCAGCGGGAACAGACGATGCATTTCGCGGGATCGAAGGTGAAGTACGGGTTGGACTCGTCCTTCTCGGATTTCAGATGGTTGGCGCCGTCATAGCCGTAGCGCACTTCCCGCAGGCCGACCGCGCCCGCCATGTCCTGCAGCTCGCAATCGCCGTTTGCGGAGCAGGTCAGGCAATCCAGCGGATGGTCGGAGATGTAGAGCTCCATCACGCCGCGGCGCAGATTGGCGAGGCGCGGCGTCTGGGTCTTCACTTTCATGCCGGGCTCGACCAGGGTGGTGCAGGAGGCGGGCGTGCCCCTGCGTCCCTCGATCTCCACCAGGCAGAGGCGGCAGGAACCGAAGGCGTCGACGCTGTCGGTGGCGCAGAGCTTCGGCACCTTCACGCCGGCTTCCATGGCCGCGCGCATGATCGACGTGCCTGCTGGCACGCTGATGGAGAAGCCATCGATCTCCAAGGTCACTGCAGGTCCTTCCGGCACCGCCGGGGTTCCGTAGTCGATTTCCTTGATCAGCGAGAGCGTCATGACCTGGGTCTCCTACTCCGCCGCGGCCCTGGCAGTGGGGCGGTCGAAATCCTCGGGGAAATGTTTCACGGCGCTTTGCACCGGCAGCGGCGTCAGGCCGCCCAGCGCGCAGAGCGAGCCGTCGAGCATGGTGTTGCAGAGATCGTCCAGCAGCGACAGGTTCGCGGCGCGATCCTTGTCGGCGATGATGCGGTCGATGACCTCCACGCCGCGGGTCGAGCCGATGCGGCAGGGCGTGCATTTGCCGCAGAACTCGATGGCGCAGAACTCCATGGCGAAGCGCGCCTGCCGGGCGAGATCGACGCTGTCGTCGAACACAACAATGCCACCATGGCCTACCATGCCCTTCTGGGCGGCGAACGACTCGTAGTCCAGCGGCAGATCCAGCAGGCTGGCCGGGAAATAGGCGCCCAGCGGACCGCCCACCTGGACCGCGCGCAACGGCCGGCCGGTCGCGGTGCCGCCGCCATATTCATAGATAAGTTCGCGCAGCGTCACGCCAAAGGCTTTTTCCACCAGCCCGCCCTGCTTGATGTTGCCGGCGAGCTGGATCGGCAGCGTGCCGCGGGAGCGGCCCATGCCGAAATCCTTGTAGAAGGCAGCGCCCTTGTCGAGGACGATGGGCACGCTGGCCAGGGAGATCACGTTGTTGATGACCGTCGGCTTGCCGAACAGGCCCTTGATCGCCGGCAGCGGCGGCTTGTAGCGGATCATGCCGCGCTTGCCTTCCAGGCTTTCCAGCAGCGCCGTTTCCTCGCCGCAGATATAGGCGCCGGCGCCGAGCCGCAGATGGATGTCGAACGGCTTGCCGCTGCCGAGAACGCTGGCGCCCAGATAGCCGGCGGCGCGGGCGTTCTCCACCGCCTGGGTCATCTGGCGGAAGGCGTGGGGATATTCGGAGCGGATATAGACGTAGCCTTCGGCTGCGCCGACGGCGATGCCGGCGATCGTCATGCCCTCGATGAGGACGAAGGGATCGCCCTCCATGATCATGCGGTCGGCATAGGTGCCGCTGTCGCCCTCGTCCGCGTTGCAGACGATGTATTTCACCGGCCCCGCCGTCTTCAGCACGGTCTGCCACTTGATGCCTGCTGGAAAGCCGGCGCCACCGCGGCCGCGCAGCCCGGATTGCGTGACCTCGTCGACGATGGCGGCACCGTCCATGGCGAGCGCGCGAGTAAGCCCGCGATAGCCGCCATGGGCCTTATAGTCCTCGATCGACAGCGGATCGGTGATGCCGCAGCGGGCAAAGGTCAGCCGTTCCTGCTTCTTCAGGAAGGGGATTTCCTCGGTCAGGCCGAGATATAGCTTATGCTTGGTATTCGGCTTGAATTTGGCGTCGAACAAGCTCGCGACATCGGCGGGCGCGACGGGTCCGAAGGCGACGCGGCCTACGTCGGTTTCGATCTCAACCAGCGGCTCGAGCCAGAACAGGCCGCGGGAACCGTTGCGCACCAGCGTCACATCGGCGCCGCGCTCGTCGATCAGGCGCTCTACCGCGCGCGCCACGCGCTCGGCGCCGACGGACAGTGCCGCCGCATCGATGGGCACATAGATGCGCGTGCTCATGAGCCCTTCCCGCACTCCGCGATCAGCTCGTCGAAGCGCGCCGGATCGACCCGGCCATGCAGTTCGCCGTCGATCATGACCGCCGGCGACAAGGCGCAATCGCCCAGACAATAAACGGCTTCCAGCGTGAAGCGGCGGTCGCCGGAGGTCTCGTGAAAATCGACGCCGAGCCGCTGCTGGGCGTGGGCGGCAAGGCGCTCGCAGCCCATGCTCTGGCAGGATTCGGCGCGGCAGATCTTCACCACATGGCGGCCCGGCGGCTCCCGGCGAAAATCATGGTAGAAGCTGACCACGCCATGGACCTCGGCCCGGGACAGGTTCAGCGCGTCGGCGATCAGGGGCACGGCGGCGGTATCCACATAGCCAAACCGCTCCTGCAGGGCATGCAGGATGGGCAGCAAAGCTCCTGGCATATGCTGCCGCTCGGCGATCAGCGACTCCGCCGCGCCCGCGTCCCAATGGCTGTATGTGTGCATCTGTGCCCGCTTATAAGCTGGGCAATATTACCAAAGGGTTGGCTATTATCAAATCGCTATTTCGGATCGTATGATAGCTAATAGCTATCAACAGAGGGCAGCGGTCCCGCTTGGAGGTCGTGATCGACCTTGAGCTGGATGGTCTGGCCCGCCGCCACGGCCATCAGCGCCCGGGCCAGAGGCGGCGCCGGGTCGCGGTCGGCGATGACCAGGCCGATCTCATGGGTGGTGTCCGGCTCGGTCAGGGGGATGGCCCGCAGGCCTTCGGGCAGGCCGATGGTGTGCATGACCGTATGGGGCATGACGCTGGACCAGGGGCCGTCGCGCACATGGGCGCAGAGCAGCAGCATGGAGTTGGTTTCGATCGCCGGCGCCGGCGCCCGGTTCACCGACCGGAACACGCCATTCAGGATGCGGCGGTTCTGCATGTCGGGCGTCAGCATGCAGAGCGGTACGCTCGCCGCCTCGGCCCAGGTCAGCGTCTTGTAGCCGGCGAACGGTCCGGTGGCGGAGGTGAGCAGCACATAGCGCTCCCAATAGAGCGGCAAGGCCCGCACATTGATCAGCGGCTCATTGTCCAGATAGGTCATGCCGATATCCAGTTCGAAGGCGTCGAGGCCGCGCTGGATCTCGATCGATGACATCGACCGCACGGTGATCGACACCCGCGGATGGCTGGCGCAGAACGGCGCGGTCACCAGCGACACCGCAGGCAGGGCGGACGGAATGACGCCGAAACGCAGATGGCCGGTCAGGCCCTCGCGCATCTCCTGCAGATCCTGGGTCAGGGCCTCGAGGTCGGCCAGGATGCGGTGGCCCCATTCGAGCACCCGCTGGCCTTCCGCCGTGAGGCCCTTGAAGCGCTGGCCGCGTTCGACGATGGGCACGCCGAGATCGGCTTCGAGCTGCTGGATTGCCGCCGACAGCGTGGGCTGGCTGACATTGCAGGAAGCGGCGGCGCGGCCGAAATGCTTCTCCCGCGCCAGCGCCGTCAGATAGATCAGTTGCCTGATGATCATGCGGACCGGCTCCGGCGGCGAAGGCCGCCGTCAGCGCGGCCCGCCGCGCCCACCCCTAGTTCTTCGCCTTGTCGACCAGCTTGTTCTTGGCGATCCAGGGCATCATGGCGCGCAGCTTGGCGCCCACTTCCTCGATGTTGTGCTCGGCGCTGCGGCGGCGCATCGCCTTGAAGCTCGGCTGGCCGGCCTGGCACTCCGCCACCCAGTCGCGGGCGAAACGGCCGGACTGGATATCGTCGAGGATGCGCTTCATCTCCTTCTTCGTCTCGTCGGTGATGATGCGCGGCCCGCGGGTGTAGTCGCCAAATTCGGCGGTGTTGGAGATCGAATAGCGCATGTTGGCGATGCCGCCCTCATAGATCAGGTCGACGATCAGCTTCACTTCATGGAGGCATTCGAAATAGGCCATCTCCGGCGCATAACCGGCTTCGATCAGGGTTTCGTAGCCGGCCTGGATCAGCGCCGTCAGGCCGCCGCAAAGCACCACCTGTTCGCCGAACAGATCGGTTTCGCATTCCTCCTTGAACGACGTCTCGATGACGCCGGACCGGCCGCCGCCGATGGCCGAGGCATAGGAGATGCCGATCTCCAGCGCATTGCCCGATGGATTCTGCGCCACCGCCACCAGACAGGGGACGCCGCCGCCCTTCAGATATTCGGAGCGCACCGTGTGTCCCGGACCCTTCGGCGCGACCATGAAAACGTCAAGATCCGGACGCGCCTCGATCAGGCGGAAATGGATGTTAAGTCCATGGCCGAAGGCGATGGCCGCGCCCTGACGCATGTTGGCATGGAGGTCATCGTTGTAGATCTTCGCCTGCAGCTCGTCGGGCGCCAGCATCATGACGATGTCGGCCCATTTGGCGGCCTCTGCGGGCGCCGCAACGGTAAAGCCGGCATCTGCTCGCCTTCTTCACCGTGGGTGAACTCGGCCGCAGCGCGACGCGCACATCCTTGACGCCGCTGTCGCGCAAATTCTGCGCATGGGCATGGCCCTGGCTGCCATAGCCGACGACGGCCACTTTCTTGCCCTTCACCAGATTCACATCGGCATCGCGATCGTAATAGACACGCATCTCTGGCATCCCTTGCTGCGGCGGCGAGCCTCAATGGGCCGCGCCCCGTCTATTGTCTGTCGAGTTCAACCGTTCCCATGCTTCGACAGTTTTAGCATGAGAACCCGGCGTAAAGCGCCAATTTGGCCCGGGTTCTAGAGGGCTTCCGCCCCGCGTGCAATCGCCACGACGCCCGTGCGCGACACGTCCACCAGACCCAGCGGTTTCATCAGGTTGATGAAGGCGCTGAGCTTTTCAGTCGATCCCGGTCATCTCGAAGACGAAGGAGTCGTTAGTCGCGTCGACCACCCGGGCGCGGAAGATGTCGGCGATGCGCAGGGACTCGACGCGGCGTTCGCCGGTGCTCTTCACCTTGATCAGCGCCAATTCGCGCGCCACATGCGGACCTTCGATGGTCAAGTCGTTCACCGTATGCACGGGCACCAGCCGATTGAGCTGGTTCTTGATCTGCTCGATGATCATCGCCGTGCCCGAGGTGACGATGGTGATGCGCGACAGATGCTCCGTCGCATCCACCTCGGCCACGGTCAGGCTTTCGATGTTGTAGCCGCGGCCGGAGAACAGGCCGATGACGCGCGCAAGCACGCCGGCCTCGTTGTCCACCAGCACGGAAATCGTGTGTCGTTCGATCGTCTGCGGTTGCAAGCAATGGCTCCCGGGCGCCCGGCCCTGTTGTTCTTTGCCGCGGGCCGGCTCTAGACCAGCACCATGCCCTCTTCGGACACGGGCTTGGCCACGTCATCCGGGCCCAGCAGCATTTCGTTATGGGCCGATCCCGAGGGGATCATCGGGAAGCAGTTCTCGGTCTTGTCGACGCGCATATCCACCAGCACCGGCTGCTTGACGGCGATCATTTCCTTGATGACGTCGTCGACCTCCGACGGCTTGTCCGCGCGCAGGCCGACGAAACCGAATGCCTCCGCCAGCTTCTCGAAATCCGGCAGCAACTCCATGTAGCTTTCGGAATAGCGCTCGCCATGGAGCAGCTCCTGCCACTGGCGCACCATGCCCATCCATTGATTGTTGAGGATGAACACCTTCACCGGCAGCTTGTACTGCATGGCCGTCGACATCTCCTGCATGTTCATCATGAAGGAGGCCTCGCCGGCGACGTCGATGACCAGCAACTCCGGGTGGGCCATCTGCACGCCGATCGCGGCGGGGAATCCGTAACCCATGGTGCCGAGGCCGCCGCTGGTCATCCAGCGGTTGGGCTTTTCGAAGCGCAGGAACTGCGCCGCCCACATCTGGTGCTGGCCGACTTCGGTGGTGATGTAGAAATCCTTGTCCTTGATGGCGTGGAACAACCGTTGCAGCGCATATTGCGGCTTGATCACGCTGTCGCTGGTCCGGTATTTCAGGCAGTCCCGCGCGCGCCAGCCATCGATCTGCTCCCACCAGGCGTCCAGCGCTTTCTGGTTGGGGCGGATCTGCTTCGCCTTCCACAGGCGGATCATGTCTTCCAGCACATGGGCGGCGTCGCCGACGATCGGCACATCGACCCGAACGTTCTTGTTGATCGAGGATGGGTCGATATCGACGTGGATCTTCTTCGAATTGGGAGAAAACGCCGCCAGCCTCCCCGTGATCCGGTCATCGAAGCGCGCGCCGATATTGATCATGACATCGCAGTCATGCATGGCGTGGTTCGACTTCGTACATGCCATGCATGCCCAGCATGCCCAGGAACTGCTTGTCGCCGAGCGGGAAAGGCGCCGAGGCCCATCAGCGTCAACGTGATCGGGAAGCCGGTCAGGTTGACGAACTGCTTCAGCAGCTTTGACGCGGTCGGGCCGGAATTGATCACGCCGCCGCCGCAATAGAACAGCGGCCGCTGCGCCTTGGCGATCAGTTCCAGGGCCTGTTCGATGGCGCGGATTTCGCCCTTCATCTGCGGATTGTAGGAGCGGTGCTTGGCGGTGACGCCGTTGGTGTAGATGCCTTTAGCCTGCTGGACGTCCTTCGGCAGGTCGACCACCACAGGACCCGGCCGGCCGCTGCGCGCCACATAGAACGCCTCATGCATGATGCGCGGCAGTTCGCCGATGCTCTTCACCAGGTAGTTATGCTTGGTGCAGGGACGGGTGATGCCCACGGTATCCGCCTCCTGGAAGGCGTCGTTGCCGATCAGGTGGGTCGGCACCTGGCCGGTCAGGCAGACGATCGGGATTGAAGTCCATCAGCGCATCCGTCAGCCCGGTCACGGCGTTCGTGGCGCCGGGGCCGGAGGTCACCAGCACGGCGCCCACCTTGCCGGTGGAGCGCGCATAGCCTTCGGCGGCATGGACCGCGCCTTGTTCATGGCGAACCAGCACGTGGCGCAGGGCGTTCTGCTTGAACAGCTCGTCATAGATGGGCAGCACGGCGCCGCCGGGATAGCCAAAGATGACGTCGACGCCCTGATCCACCAGAGCCCGGATCACCATCTGCGCGCCATTCATCTCTTCGTTCGCCATAACCCAACGCCTCTCCGCTTGATCGTCTGCCGCGCCCGGAAAAAACACCGTTCGCCGCTTCACGCCCTTCCCGCCTGATCTTGCCGTTTCAGGCACGGCGGTAAAGCTAAAGCTATCGCCCGCCTTGCTTATTGCACTGCACAACGCCGCGCGAGGGCGGCACAAGCTAGCGACTCGCCCTGCACCCGGTCAACAGTTCTTGCGAATAACCGAAAAGATTTCTAGGCAATATTCTTTCCAATGATGTCTTTAAATCAGCGGTCAACAGAAATAAAATTAGCTTCGCTGGAAGCTGGTTTCGGAACCAGGTCATCTGCCGTTTGGCATAGCGGCGGCTGGATTGCTGGCCGGCGGCAATCGCGGTTGCCAGGTCGATATCACCCGCGAGATGGCTCAGAAGCTCCTGGACGCCCAGCGCCTTCAGGGCCGGCGCCTGAGCGGGAAGGTCCATGCGGGACAAGGCACTGACCTCTTCCAGCGCCCCGGCTTGGACCATCTCCGCAAATCTACGGTCGATCGTCTGGTAGAGCGCCTCGCGGTCGGGGTTGATGACAAACGGCAGGAATTCCGCATCCGCCCGCGTTGGACTGGCTTCCGCCTGCCAATCGGCCAGGGAGCGGCCGGTGGCCTCTAGCACTTCCCAGGCGCGCGCCAACCGTTGCGGATCGGTCGGCTGCAACCGGGCCGCCCCTGCGGGATCGCGCCCGGCGAGACGGGCATGAAACGCCTCTGGCCCCAACTCTAGCAGGAGCTTTCGCGCCTCTGCCCGGATTTCGGGCGGAATTTCCGGTACCGGCGCTAATCCCCGCATCATCACCTGGATGTAGAGCCCGGTGCCGCCGACGACGATCGGTTGCAGGCCCTCCCGCAGCGCGTCGTCGACCGCCGCCCAGGCCATGTCCGCCCAGCGCGCGGCCGAGCAGACCTCCGCCGCCGACAGCACCCCATAGAGACGATGCGGCACAGCGGTGCGAGCCGCGGCATCGGGCTGGGCGGTCAGGATCGGCAACTCGACATAGACCTGCATGCTGTCGGCATTGATCACAACGCCATCAAGTGCCCGCGCCAATTCCAGGGCGATCGCGGATTTGCCGCTCGCGGTCGGGCCGCCGATAACGATGATGCGCTGCGTCGCCATGAAAAAAGGGCGGCACCGATGGGGCGCCGCCCTTTCCTTTTACTGCGCCGGACCGGCCGGCGCCATTGGCGGCGTCAGCCCTTGTCGATGCGGACGGCGAACCATTGGAAATCGCCGCCGCGGTAGATCAGCAGGGTCACGACCCGGAAGCCGTTCTTCTTCGCTTCCTTGACGCGGCGCTCGATGTCAGTGGGAGAACCGACCGTCTTCTGGTCGATCTCGACGATCACGTCGCCCACCTGCAGGCCTTTCTCCGCCGCCGGACCATTTTCGTCGACCGCGCTGATGATCACGCCCTTGATGCTGCTCTCGAGCTTGAACTCGCTGCGCGCCGCATCGGTGATCTGGCCGACGGTGAGGCCGAGATTGGCGATCTTGCCCTCGGTCGGACCGGTATCGCCTTGCTCTTCAGGCTGGCTCAGCGCCGCCTTCTCCACATCGTCGGTCAACTCGCCGACGGTGACATCGAAGGTCATCTCCTTGCCCTGGCGCCAGACCACCACCTGGACCTTCTTGCTGATCGCGGTTTCCGCCACGATGCGCGGCAGAGAGCGGCTGGCGGTCACTTCCTTGCTGTCGAAGCGCAGCACCACGTCGCCCTGCTTGATGCCGGCTTTGTCGGCCGGGCCGCCTTCGGTGACGTTGGCGACAAGCGCGCCCTTGGTCGACGGCAGATGGAGCCCTTCGGCGAGCTCGTCATTCACGTTCTGAATGCGGACGCCGAGCCAGCCGCGCTTGGGTTTGCCGAACTGGCGGATCTGCGCCACCACATTCTTTGCCAGGGTCGACGGGATCGCGAAACCGATGCCGACGCTGCCGCCGGTCTGGGAATAGATGGCCGTGTTGATGCCGATGACCTGTCCGTTCATATCGAACAGCGGACCGCCGGAATTGCCCCTGTTGATGGAGGCGTCGGTCTGGATGTAGTCGTCATACGCACCGTCGAGCCGGCGGCCGCGGGCCGACACGATACCGGCGGTCACAGTGCCGCCGAGGCCGAACGGATTGCCGATCGCCATCACCCAGTCGCCGATCCGCAGCGAATCGGAATCGCCCCAGTTCACCGCCGGCAACGGCTTGCCGGCTTCCACTTTCAGCAGGGCCAGATCGGTCTTTTCGTCGCGGCCGATGATCGTGGCTTTTAATTCGGTGTCGTCATGGAGAAGGACCGTCACCTCGTCCGCGTCGGCGATGACGTGGTTGTTGGTGACCACATAGCCGGCCGGATCGATGATGAAGCCGGAACCGAGCGAGGTCATGCGGCGCGGCTTGTTCTCGCGCCCCTGGCAATTCATGAACTCGTTGAAGAAGTCGTCGAGTTCCTCGCTGCCGCTCATGCTGTCGGCTTTTACCGTCTGGGTCGTGGAGACGTTGACGACGGCGGGCAACAGGCTGTCGGCGAGATCCGCAAAGCTCTCCGGCGCCGACCGGGCCCAGGCGGCCTGGCTGGCCAGCAGGAAAGCCAGAGCGGTCAGCAGGCAGATCAGCCAATAGATGCCGCGCATGGCCGGCAGCGGCGCGGGCAAGGCCCGGACGCTCGAGGTAGGCCTGCGGCGGATGAAACGGGTGGAAGTCACGGCATTACTCCATTCCTGGCTTGTGGGTTTCCGGTGGCCGGACGGGCCGGTGCGCCGGGGACATGGCCCCTGACTGGATACGAGGAAATCGGATGCGCAGTCGCCGAGTTCAAGAGCCGTCTCAGATGTGCTTTCGCGAGGATACGCGAGAAGAATGAAAAATGGTTAACGAAATTAACTTAGTTTCCCAGAAACAAGTTGCGGCCATATTGCGGCATTCACGGTGACGTGACCGGAACGGGGATCAAGGCTAGCCCCTGATCGCCCAAACGACGGCAACGCCTATGGCCGCCGATACAATACCGCCCAGGCGCAGAAGCTGCGGCGGCGCGGTCAAAATCTCGGTCACCATCCGCTTGGCCAGGTTTGGTGCCAGGACCAGCAGCGCGCCCTCGATGACCAGGACCAGTCCGATTGCGGTCGCAAAATCGCCGAACGCAAAGCCCATGCGGTAACGCCGCCGCCGTTACTGCGTTGCGGGCGCCGTCGCCTCGGGAGCGACATTCCCGCTAGCACCCTCCTCCCGCCCGAAGAAGCGGAAGAAATCGCCCGAAGCCGGACCAACATAGGTCGTGGTCGAGGCCGGCATCCCCGTCTCCATTGCCTGCAGCGAGCGGAAGAAGTCGAAGAACTTCGGATCCTTGCCGTAGGCTTCGTTGTAGAGGCGCGTTGCCTCCGCTTCGCCTTGACCTCGGAGAATCGAGGCCTGGCGGCGCGCCTCGGCGATCGCCACGACCGCTTCCTTGTCGGTTTCGGCGCGAATCCGCCGGGCATCCCGTTCGCCCTCGGTACGGATGCGTCCCGCCTCCGCTTCGCGCTGCTTCTTCATCCGGTTGAACACCGCCAGGCTGTTCTGTGTCGGCAGATCGACCCGCTTCATGCGCACATCGATGAGCTGGATGCCGAACCGCTCCGTCTCCTGGCTGGCGACACGGGTGATCTCCAGCATCATGTCGGCTCGCTGTGCGGTCAGCAATTGCGCCATCGGCACGCCGCCGACGACGCGGCGAAGCTGCGACGTGATGATCGGCAGCAGGCGCTGCTGCATGATCTCCTCGCTGCGCACGGTCTGGAAGAACAGCAGCGGATTGGTGATCCTGTAGCGCGCGAAGTAGTCGATGATGAGCTGTTTCTGGTCGCGGGTCGGAACCTCTTCACCGCTGCCTTCGGCGTAGAGCACGCGGCGATCGATCTTGACGACCTCCTCGAAGAACGGAATCCGGAATTGCAGCCCCGGCGCGGAGATAACGCGAACCGGTTGACCCAAACGCAGCACCAGGGCCTGTTCCCGCTGATGCACCGTAAACACCGACATCAACGCGATGATGACGACAACGGCAATTGCGATCACGACGCCGATGGTTCTGTACTGGTTCATGGCGCGGCTCCCGCCTGCCCGGTACCAGGCTCTGCCGGGTTGGTCGTCGGCGCGGGTTGCACCATGCGGCGCATCAGCTCGTTCAGCGACAGATAGGGAACCGACCCACCCGCGCCTTCATCGATCAGCACCTTATCGAGCTTGCCCATGACGCGTTCCATGGTCTCCAGATAGAGGCGCCGCTTGGTGATATCTGGCGCCGCTCGGAACTGTTCGTATTGCGCCAGGAAACGCTGCGCCTCGCCGGTTGCGCTCGCGATGCGCTCTGCCTTGTAGGCTTCCGCCTGAAGGATTGTCTGCTGTGCTTCGCCCTGAATGCGGTTGCCAACTTCGAAACGATAGCGCTCCGCCTCGTTCCGCAGTGCCTGCGCATCCTGGATTGCGGCGGCGACGTCCTGAAACGCCTCGTTGACGGCGGCCGGCGGGTCGGTGTTGCGCAGCGCGACCTGGGTGATGGCGATGCCGGCGCCATAGCTGTCGAGCATGCGCTGGATCAGATCGGTGGTGCGGGTCACGATTTCGGCCCGGCCGGCATCGCTGCGGGCAAATTCAAAAGGCGTTTGGCCGATGATCTCGCGCATGGCCGACTGCGCCACGCTGCGGATCGTCTGATCCGGCTCCCGGATATTGAACAGGAACAATGTCGGGTCGCTGATCAGCCACTGCACCGTGAACCGGATATCGATGATGTTTTCGTCGCCGGTCAGGATCAGGCTTTCTTCCGACCCGCTGGTGCCGCCGATCTCGACGGTGCTGACCTGCGTGACCTTGGGCCGCTCGACGCTGCCGATCGGCGTCGGCCAGTTCCAATGCAGGCCGGGGGTTGTCACGGCATGGGCCTTGCCGAACACCAGGGGCACGCCTACCTCGTCGGGCTGAACCTGGTAGAATCCGGAAAGACCCCAGAGGATGAGCAGGCCGCCGGCGATTGCGGCGGCCATGCGTCCGCCGCCCAGGCCACCGGGGATGAATTGCTTCATCCGGTCCTGGCCGCGGCGCAGTATTTCCTCAAGATCCGGGGGTCCGCCCTGGCCACCCGATGATGGCCCCCGGCCCCAGGGGCCCTGGCCGCCGCCACCGCCGCCACCGCTGCCGCCGCCCCATGGGCCGCCGCCGCCTCCACCTTGACTTTGCCAGGGCATGTTATTGATCGACCTCGCTGTTATGGCTGCGGAGCGCAGCCTTTCCAATGCCGCTTGTGGGCCTTATATGTCACTGCATCGCCGGTCACAACCCGCCGGCAGTCAGCTAAATCTTGGCCCCAGGCCGGAGTTTTCAAGCATGGCGCCTGCCGATAAGCCATCCACACCTGTGGCGGAAGCCGATGTGATGGCTGCTCTGCGCCGGATCAGCGACCCGGATCGCGGCGGCGACATCGTCAGCCTGGGCATGGTTACCGGTATGGCTGTGCGCGACGGTCATGTCGCGTTCGCCATCGAGGTGGACCCGCAGCGGGGGCCCAAGCTGGAGCCGCTGCGAAAGGCCGCGGAGCAAGCGGTGGACGCAATTCCGGGCGTTCTGAGCGTCAGCGCGGTCCTGACCGCCCACCGGCCGAAGGCCGCCGCGCCGCCACCCCAGGGCCATGCCCATGGCGGGGCACAACAACGTCCGGCGAAGCTGGTTATCCCTGGCGTCCGCAGCATCGTCGCCGTCGCCAGCGGCAAGGGCGGGGTCGGCAAGTCCACCGTGGCCGTCAACCTGGCGCTGGCGCTGGCCGTCCAGGGCCTGAAGGTCGGCATGCTCGACGCCGATATCTATGGCCCCTCGCAGCCCCGCATGATGGGCTTGAGAGGCCGGCCGCAAGCCCGCGAGGATCACACGATAATTCCGCTACAGAACTTCGGCGTGAAATGCATGTCCGCGGGGTTCCTCGTCGCGGAGGATACCCCCATGATCTGGCGCGGCCCGATGGCGACCGGCGCCCTCAAGCAGATGTTGCAGCAAACCCAGTGGGGCGAGCTAGACATCCTCGTCGTCGACATGCCGCCGGGCACCGGAGACATCCAGCTCAGTCTGGCCCAGGATGTGCCGGTGACCGGCGCCGTGATCGTGTCCACGCCCCAGGACATCGCCCTCCTGGATGCCCGCAAGGGCCTGAACATGTTCCGCAAAGTGGAAGTGCCGGTGTTCGGCATCATCGAAAACATGAGTTATTTCTCCTGCCCGAATTGCGGCCATGTCAGCCACATCTTCGCCCATGGCGGCGCCAAGGCGGAGGCCACGAAGCTGGGCACCGACTTCCTCGGCGAAGTCCCCCTGCATATCGACATCCGCGAGACCTCCGACGGCGGGCATCCCATCGTCGTGTCCGCACCCGACAGCGAGCATGCGCGCATCTTCAAGGCCATCGCGGCGCGGGTGTGGGAGAAGACGCAGGCAGCCCTGGGCGACAAACGCCGCCAGGCGCCGCGGATCGTCGTCAGCTAAGCAATTCATCGCCGAAGTCGCTGACAGGAATACCGACTGCGTGCGCAGCGCATCACGGTGGTTGAGCTTCTGCCTTTTTTGATTGTGTTACGGAACACAAAAACTAAAGATAACTCCCGCCTGCCTCACTCAAGTTCGCAAGCAAACTCGGGAGGTCCCTGCTATGGCAATTTCCCTTACGGTCAATGGCAAAGCGCACGATGTCGATGTCCCCGCGGAGATGCCCTTGCTCTGGGTTATCCGCGATGTCATCGGACTCAGCGGTACGAAGTTCGGCTGCGGCGTCGCCGAGTGCGGCGCCTGCACGGTTCACGTAGATGGCGTCGCGGTGCGTTCTTGCATCACCGCAGTCGGCGATGTGGAGGGCGCCGTGACGACGATCGAGGGCTTGAGCCCCGAAGGAAACCATCCGGTGCAGCAGGCCTGGCGCGATCAGAACGTGCCGCAATGCGGCTTCTGCCAGGCCGGCCAGATCATGCAGGCGGCATCGCTGATTGCCGAAAACCCCACGCCGTCGGATCAGGACATTCTCGAGGGCATGAAGGGAAACATCTGTCGGTGCGGCTGTTACCAGCGCATCGTTGCGGCCGTTCGCCAAGCCGCGACGGGAGCGTGATGCCATGTTGAAACAAATGAACCAATATGCAGCGCGGACGCCGGCGTTTAGCGGCGAAAGCGCCATCATCCAGAACGTAAGCCGCCGGAACATGCTGAAGGGCGCGGCCGGGCTGGTCGTGGCCCTGCAGTTCCTGCCATCCGGCGCGAAGGCCTTCGATGCCTATCCCCATGGCGGTCAGGGCATGCCGAACGGCGTCGTCAACGATCCTCACATATTCGTGATGATCGATCCCGACGGTACGGTGACGATCGTCGCCCACCGGTCGGAGATGGGCACCGGCTCCCGCACCAGCCTGCCGATGATCATCGCCGATGAAATGGAGGCGGACTGGGGGCGGGTCAAGATCGTCCAGGCGCCGGGCGATGAACCGCGCTACGGCAATCAGGACACCGACGGCTCCCGCAGCCTGCGCCATCATATCCAGCCCTGCCGCGAGATCGGTGCGGCGGTCCGCTGGATGCTGGAGGAGGCAGCGGCCAAGCAGTGGGGCGTCGCCCATGAAGACGTCCAGGCCACCGGCCACGCGGTCGTGCAGAAGTCTCTCGACCGCAGTCTTGGCTACGGCGACCTGGCGAAAGCGGCGATGAGCCTGCCCACGCCGTCCCGCGACCAATTGCAGTTCAAAGATGAGCGGGAGTTCCGCTATGTCGGCAAAGGCAATGTGCCGATCTTCGACCTGCATGACATCATCACCGGCAAGGCAGTCTATGGTTCCGATATCAGCCTGCCCGGCATGAAGTACGCGGTGGTGGCCCGGCCGGCCGTGGTCGGCGGCAAGGTCAAGTCCGTGGACAGCAAAGCTGCTCTGGCAGTCCCTGGCGTGGAGCATGTCGAAGAATTGCCCTCCAGCATCCCGCCGGCAAAGTTCGCCCCCCAGGGCGGCGTGGCCGTCATCGCCAGCAACACCTGGGCCGCCTTGAACGGCCGGGACGCTTTGGTCATCGAGTGGGACGACGGGCCCCACGCCGGCTTCACCACGGCCGAATATCACAAGGAGCTGAGCGCCTCCGTCAACGCCCCGGGCAAACTGATCCGCAATCAGGGCGATCCCGAGGCCGCGCTGAGCGGCGCGGCGCGCGTCTTTACCCAGGAGTACTATCAGCCGCACCTTGCCCACGCGTCGATGGAGCCGCCGGTGGCCATCGCCAACGTGGCCAACGGCAAGGCCGAGGTGTGGGGGCCCATGCAAAGCCCCTATGGCACCCGCCAGGATGTCGCGGCGGCGCTGGGCCTGAAGGAAGAGGACGTGACCGTTCATGTCACGCTCCTGGGCGGCGGCTTCGGCCGCAAGTCGAAATGCGACTATGCGATCGAGGCGGCGTTGCTTTCGCAGAAGATCGGCGCCCCGGTGCGCGTGCAATGGACGCGCGAGGACGATATCCAGCACTGCTTCTACCACACCACGTCAGTGGAGCGGATCGAAGTCGGTCTCGACGCCGCCAACAAGCCTGTCGCCTGGCGGCACCGGAGCGCGGCGCCCTCGTTCCTCTCCACCTTCGCGCCGGATGAAGGATTCCAGCATCCAGTCGAACTCGGCATGGGCCTGGGCGACATGCCATTCGAGATCCCAAACGTCCGGGCCGAAAACTGCAAGGCCCTGGCGCATACGCGGATCGGCTGGTACCGCTCGGTATCCAACATCCCCCGCGCCTTCGCCGTGCAGTCGATCGCTGCGGAGCTCGCCGTCGAACTCGGCCGCGACCAGAAGGACTTTCTCTTGGAGATGATCGGTTCGCCGCGGGTCATCGACCTCAAGGCGGCCGGCCTGCCCGAGGACTTCTGGAACTATGGCGAGCCCTATGCCGAGTTCCCGATCGATACGGGCCGCTTGCGCAATGTCGTGGAACTGGCGGCGGCAAAAGCCGGCTGGGGAAAGACTTTACCGGCAGGCGAAGGGCTGGGCATCGCCGCCCATCGCAGCTTCGTGTCCTATGTCGCCATGGTGGTGCATGCCAAGGTGGCGGCCGACGGCACGGTGCGCGTGCCGGAGGTCCATGTCGCCATCGACTGCGGGTTTACCGCCAACCCCGAACGGGTGAAGTCGCAGATCCAGGGCGCCTGCGTTTACGGCATGACGCTGGCTCTCTATAGCGCCGTCAATTTCAAGGACGGCAAGGCGGTGGAAAGCAACTTCCACGACTATCAGATGGTGCGCGCCGACAACTTCCCGGAGGTGGTGCACACCCATATCGTGCCCCATGAGTTCAAGACCCATGCGACCGGTGTCGGCGAACCGGGCGTGCCGCCATTCGCGCCCGCCCTGACCAACGCCATCTTCAATGCAACGGGCAAGCGCATCCGCGACCTGCCTATCGGCAATCAGCTGAAGGCATAGCCGGTATCGAGTCATGACAACGCCGGCGGGAGCCTGAACTCCCGCCGGCGTTTTTCTTTTCAGGGCAGAAACCTGACTGGCGTACCGCCGCCTATGCTGAGGGCTAGTACATCTCGGTCTTGTAGAACTCTTCGATCCACTCATCGCCCTCGGCCACCTCCTTGGCAGTCGGCGGCTTGGACGGCGGGGCGATCTGCTCGAGGATCATCTTTCCCAGGCTCGGCATGGCGCTACGATCGACTATCGCGTCCGCCTCCCAGAGGCGGGAGCGCTTGAAGGCCTTGGCGCAGTGCAGAAAAGCCTCGTCGACGGTGACGCGGATCGCCACTTTCGGCTCTTTGCCGTTGACCGCAGCTTTCCGCAGCACTTCGGGATCGCGCACGATCGTGGCGCGGCCGTTCACGCGCAGGGAATCCTCGAACCCCGGGATCATGAAGAGGATGCCCACATTCGGGTTCTCCATGATGTTGCTCATGGTATCCAGGCGGTTGTTGCCGGGACGGTCGGGGATGATGATGGTCTTTTCATCAAGCACCTGGACGAAGCCGGCGGGATCGCCGCGGGGCGACACGTCGGCCTTGCCGTTCTTGTCCGCCGTACCGATGCAAAGAAACGGCGACAGCTCGATGAAGCGCCGGCAATGCTTGTCGAGCTGCGCGAGCTGCTTGCGAACCGCGCCGTCGCCCGGATGGCCCATGACATCCCGCAACGCTGATTCGCTGGGCACCGCACAGACATCCGCACCGTCATCCATGCTCCTTCTCCGGAAACCGCATTATGTTGACCGGCCCAGCACCGCCATCAGCTCGCGCCATTCGCGCTTGCCGAGGCCGCTCTGCGCCTCCGCGATATCCTCGCCTGCCAGCATCCGCTTCACAACCTCCCAGGCGGCAGCGGACAGCGTGACGGATTTCAACCGGTGCTGCATGAACGCCTCATAGGTGATGGGCACCCAGCGCTTAACCACGTCCAGCATCGCCTCCGCATAGACGCGGATCTCGTACTGGGCGTGCGGATCGGCGCGCAGACTGAGGAAATGCAGGAGATTGTGCAGGTCGATCTTCCAGTACCATTGGCTGTAGATGTTCGCCGGCAGCACCATGCGCGCAAGTTCGCGGGCGATGCCGTTGCGCTTCTCGTCGATCACCTCGCCCTTGGCGGTCTCGTTCAACAGCTTCGTATAGGTGCCGTAGGCGCGCGCGCCTTCGTTCCTGATGGCCGCCAGCACCTCGGCCGCCTCGGCCGCCGGCAACGCATCGTCGCGGCCCTGCTTGTTGATCTGCGACTGCGTCGCCAGATGCTCGGGAGCGGGCACATAGAACTCCTCGTCCAGCACCGAATAGCGGGCGGAGTATTCATTTACATTGGCCGTGCGGTGGCGGATCCACTGCCGCGCCACGAAGATCGGCAGCTTCACATGGAACTTGATCTCGCACATCTCGAACGGCGTCGTATGGCGGTGCCGCAGGAGATAATGGATCAGGCCGCGGTCCTCGCTGATCTTGCGCGTGCCCTTGCCGTAGGACACCCGCGCCGCCTGCACGATCGCCGCGTCGTCGCCCATATAGTCGACCACGCGGACGAAGCCGTGGTCGAGCACGGGGATCGCCTGATAGAGAATTTCCTCCAAGCGCCGGCACGGTTGCGCGCCGTGTGGGTAAAGCCGCCGTGCTGAGGGCGTCGACTTCCGCCTGCTGGTCCTTGGTGAGCGCCATTTTTTGGGAACCGCGAATCATTTGCAGCTAATTGCAGATTAACGGGAACTTTCGCGCTGCACCATAGGGGCTGCCGGGGCCTTTGATTCGCGGCGCAAGACACTATATATTTCAATTGTCGGGCAACCGACTATGACGATAAACGCCCTGCGACATAGGCGTAGCGGACCCGGGGGCAGTACCCGGCGCCTCCACCAGTTTCTTCAGCCGCGATTTGCGCGAATGCGTGTCGCGGCCACTCTGGGGGCGAAGCAGGATCGACGCGCGCAATAAAGGCTTGGTTTTCGTCCGGCATGGTACCACCGTTATCGGGCTATTCTGAAAGTGCCAACGATAACCGTATGGCTCTCGCTGCCTAACTTGTTTAGGTAAGCGCGGTCCGGGGGGCACCGGGCAACAGAAGCCCCCCACTTGATTCGCTACACTTGATCCAAGGAGATCGGGTTGACGGCCCACCCAGTGACCGAATTGTCGGTCGGACCTTGTTGACAGACGCGCCCCGCTTGACGGAAAACTCAAGCAACGGCCGCCTAGGATAAGTTCAACGGGGAACAATGGCGCAAGAACGTCTACGTTATGACCGCATGATCGACGAAGCGCTGCGCGGCGTTGTGCGCACGGC
Organism: uncultured Alphaproteobacteria bacterium; assembly: GCA_963851215.1. Taxonomy (GTDB): domain Bacteria; phylum Pseudomonadota; class Alphaproteobacteria; order Dongiales; family Dongiaceae; genus DATKFM01. The sequence goes on along the minus strand of CAWKOG010000005.1, from coordinate 178,198 downwards.
GTTGATCGACGTGGGCAAGCGCGGGCTGCCGGGCAACCATCATTTCTACATCACCTTCCGCACCGACCATCCGGATGTGCAGATCGCCGACTGGCTGCATCAGCAATATCCGGAGGCGATGACCATCGTCCTGCAGTATCAGTTCTGGGCCTTGGAAATCGAAGAGAGCAGTTTCGCGGTCACCCTCAGCTTCAACAATCAGCAGGAGCGGTTGTTCGTGCCGTTCGCGGCCGTGACGGCGTTCCATGATCCCGCGGTGAATTTCGGCCTCGAGTTCCAGACCCGCCGCGAAGGCGAGGAGGAGTCCAAGCCGCCGAAAGCGTCCGTTCCCGCCAAGCTGCCGGAGAAGGCCGAGAACACGGAAAAGAATCCGGAGCATGGCAAGGACGAGAAGGTTATCGCGCTCGACGCCTTCCGCAAGAAATAGCCGATACCGCCAGTCTGTGACCTATGTCACAACGTCGCGCGACTGTTGCAACTCGGCCACACCTCCGTGAGAATTTTCGGATCTCCCCCATTCGCGATTGACGAAAACAACCGCAATCATTAAGTTCCGCCATCCTTTCTCAGCGAGGGGAGAGCATCAATGACCCGTATTTATCTTCGAGGCTGCAGCGCAGCCTAACGGCCGATGTCGGTGAGCGCCTGAAAAGGCGTCTCCATCTCGCTTGGATTGCTAGGATCTCCCGAAAGATCATCCCAATCCGCTTCTGACGGCTCCCGTTAGTCGATTCCGCGAGCGTGATTCCGTTCCGCAAGGACGGAGTTGCGATGTGAAGACGCCTCTTCAGTCTCCCTGACAGCCGTACCGTCACCGTCGGCTACCTCCACGCCGCTCGAGCTATCGAGTTGGCGAAGGCCGGAGGTTTGTCCGGCGGTCCGGCGTAGTGCCAAGGCCAACGATGCTGATTTCAACTTCTAACTTTTAAGGAGACTTTGTCATGAAGACCGCCGCTTCGTTCATCGGATTGCTCATTTCGTCCCACCAGGTCATCAGCAAGATTCGCCCGGAAGCGACGCCCGGCAAACCGCCGGCACCTTCGGTCCTGGCCATGCTGAAACCCAGTCAATGGACGCAAGGGCCCCCGGTGGAGCACCTCAGCAATCACTTGCGCCGCGATATCGGCCTCGACCCGATTCCGGGGAAGGATCGCTGGCGCGACCACCGGATCTGATCGGTCCATCGATTGCGCGTAACCAGGGGCGAGCCGTGCGCGGCTCGCCCTTTCTTTTCGCCCGGGCTATGGTCGCGCCATGGCCAAGAGTGATCCTCTCCTCGACTATCTGGTCGATCATTTGTCGCCCCTGGGCGACGCGCAGGGCCGCCCGATGTTCGGCGGCTTCGGCGTTTATCTCGATGGATTCATCATCGGCCTCATTGCGTTCGACACCTTCTATTTGAAGGCCGATGACTCCAACCGCGCCGATTTCGAGGCCGCGGGCGCGGAGCCGTTCCGCTACCAGCGGAGCGATCAGACCGCGACCATCAATGCCTATTGGGAATGCCCGGCCGATGTGATGGAGGAACCGGAGCTGTTGCGCGCGTGGGCGGCCAAGTCCCAGGCGGTTTCCCGCCGCGCCAAGGCCAGGCCAAAGAAATCCGTTCGCCGGAAAGCAGCCAAGAAAGCCCCTGCCCGCAATGCCCGGCCGAAGAAGCCAGGCAAGAAGAATCGATGAAGAGCCTTGCTCAGGCGCGGCGAGCCTATGCCGAACAACTGGCGCGCATCACGGAAATCGCCGAACGCCGCATCGTCGAAGCCTTCGCCACGGTGCCACGGGAGAAATTCCTCGCTGCCGGTCCCTGGCTCTTGCTGGGAGAGAGCGGTTACGAGCCGACATCTGATGGCGATCCGATCCGGCTCTATCAGGATGTGGTCGTCGCCATCGACCCGATAAAAGGCATCAACAATGGCGAGCCGTCCCTGCATATGCGGCTGCTGGCGGCACTGGCAGTGCAGCCCGGCGACCGGGTGCTGCATATCGGCACGGGCACCGGCTATTACACGGCGATCCTGGCCGAACTTACCGGTCCCAAAGGACAGGTCACGGCGGTCGAATTCCAGCCGGAGCTGGCTGAACGGTTGCGGCAGAATCTCGCGGACTATCCCACGGTCCAGGCGGTCTGCGGCGACGGCACGGCCTATGATGCGGGCACCGTCGATGCAATCTATGTCAATGCCGGTGTCACCGAACCGGCCCCTCTGTGGCTGGACCGCCTGGCCGATGGTGGCCGATTGCTGCTCATGCTGACGGCCCAGGACAATTGGGGCCGCGCCATCAAGATCACCCGGCGCGGCGCTGCGTTCGAAGCACGGCTGCTCGGCCGATGCGGCTTCATCCATTGCATCAGCAGCCGCGATCCCCAGACGGAGGCCGCCTTGAGCGACGCCTTCATCAGGGCCGATCATGAATCCGTCCGCTCGCTGCGACACGACCAGCACACGCCAGACGAAGCCTGCTGGCTCCACACCGGCCGCTACTGCCTTTCGCGCCGGCCGGTCTAGCGTTTGCGAAGCACCCGTTGCCGGCCTTTGCCCGTCAGGCGTTTGCGGGTAAAAGAAGCGCGCCATTTGCCGCCGGAGATCCTGATGAACGCCACGCCGCAGACCCGCATCGAAAGCGACTTCAATGGGGGACATCGCCGTTCCCGCCGACTGCTATTGGGGTGCCCAGACCCAGCGGTCGCTGCAGAATTTCAAGATCGGCGGCGAGCGGATGCCCATTCCCCTGGTGCGCGCCCTCGCCCTGGTGAAGCAGGCGGCGGCGGAGACCAACATGAAGCTCGGCGGGCTGGACAAGAAACTGGGCGACGCCATCGCCGCTGCCGCGGCCGAAGCCGTCGCCGGCAAGCTGGACGATGAATTTCCCCTGGTGGTCTGGCAGACCGGCTCGGGCACGCAGTCGAACATGAATGCCAATGAAGTGATCGCCGGCCGCGCCAACGAGATGCTGGCCGGCAAGCGTGGCGGCAAGTCTCCGGTGCATCCCAACGACCACGTCAATATGGGGCAGTCCTCGAACGACAGCTTTCCGTCGGCCATGCATATCGCCGCCGGCGAGCAGGCCGCGCGCTCCGTGATTCCGGCGTTGCAGCATCTGCAGAAGGCTCTCGCCGCGAAGCAGAAAGAGTTCGCCGACATCATCAAGATCGGCCGCACCCATCTGCAAGATGCGACGCCGGTCACGCTGGGGCAGGAATTTTCCGGCTATGCGGCGCAGATCGAGTTCGGCATTCAGCGTGTCGAAGCCTGCCTGCCGCGCATCTATCCGCTGGCCCAGGGCGGCACGGCCGTCGGCACCGGTCTTAACGCCAAAGCCGGCTTTGCCGAGGAGTTCGCGGCCCAGGTGGCGCGACTGACCAAGCTGCCTTTCGTCACCGCCGCCAACAAGTTCGAAGCCCTCGCCTCCCACGATGCCATCGTCGAGCTCTCCGGCGCCTATAACGTGCTGGCGGTCTCGCTGCTGAAGATCGCCAACGATCTGCGGCTCATGGGCTCCGGCCCGCGCTCCGGCCTCGGCGAGATCCTGCTGCCGGAGAACGAGCCCGGTTCCTCGATCATGCCGGGCAAGGTAAATCCGACCCAGGCCGAGGCCATGACCATGGTCGCCACCCAAGTGATGGGCAACCATGTCGCCGTGACCGTCGCCGGCAGCCAGGGCCATTTCGAGCTCAACGTGTTCAAACCGGTGATGATCTACAATCTGCTGCAATCCGGCCGTCTGATCGCCGATGCCTGCATCAGCTTCACCGACAATTGCGTCGCCGGCATCGAACCGAACCGCGCGCGGATCAAGCAGCTGCTGGATCAATCGCTGATGCTGGTCACCGCGCTCAATCCGCATATCGGCTATGACAAGGCGGCGAAGGTGGCGAAGAAGGCCCATGCCGAAGGCACCAGCCTGAAGGAGGCCGCCGTGGCGCTCGGCTTCCTCACCGCCGAGGATTTCGACAAGTTCGTGCGGCCGGAGCAGATGATCGGGCCGCGCAAGTAACGCGGCCGCTGCTCCTCCGGCCGCCGATGGACGATCCTCATACGATCCGCAAGCGCTCAGTCCGTATCGCCGGGCATCGCACCAGCCTGTCGCTGGAGGCGGCGTTCTGGGTTCAGTTGAAAGCAATCGCCGATGCGCGCGGCCTGTCGCTGAACAAGCTGGTGGCCGAGATCGATACGGCCCGAAGCGCAATCGACTCCGGCAAACCTTTCAAGCGCGATACGGTCTTTGTGCTCGAGCATCTGGCGGCAGACAGAAAATAGTTTCACCACAAAGTCACAAAAGGCACGAAGAAAGCAGTCACCTCGTTCGGAAATGCCCGTGGTTTCGATGCCGCGCTCTGTAGCTTTGTGTTCTCTGTGACTTTGTGGTAATCTACTCATCGCCCGCGCACCAGAGGATATCCTATGCTCGAACTCCGCCCGAACTGCGAATGCTGCGACAAGGATCTGCCGCCGGACTCGATGGAGGCTATGATCTGTACGTTCGAATGCACCTTCTGCAGGGATTGCGCAGCCCATGCGCTCGGCGGCATCTGCCCGAATTGCGGCGGTAATCTTGTGCAGCGGCCGATACGACCGGCGGGCAAGCTCGCCAAGTATCCGCCCTCGGCAGAACGCGTGCTGAAGCCCGAGGGCTGCCGCAAGGTCGCGTGACGGCGCAGCATGCCGCTGCTCCCGCCAGCATCGCCGATTGCGCCAACTTCCTCGCCGACCTGCGCCAGCGCCGCAACGGGCGGCGGCCGCCGGTCGATGCCATCCCGCGGCCTTCCGGCCGCAGTCGCTTGACGAAGCCTATGCGGTGCAAGAGGCCGCGCGGCCGCTGATCGCCGCACGCGGGCGCGGTGTGCCGGCGGGCTGGAAAATCGGCTCCACCTCGCCGCCCATGCAGGCGGCGCTCGGCATCCCCTTCCCCTGCGCCGGCACGCTCTATGCCGGCACGGTACATCAGCGGTCATGCCGCCCTCAGCCGCGCCGACTATTCAAAACTTGGATTGGAATGCGAGATTGCCGTGCGCCTCGCCAGCGGAACTGCCCGGACGGGCCGGCGGCCATGATCGCGCCAGCGTGCTGCCCGCCATCGCGGCCGTCATGACTTCGGTCGAAATCGTCGAGTGGCGCTTCCAGGATATCAGGAACGCGGGCGTGCCCAGCCTGGTGGCCGATGACTTCTTCTCCTGCGGCTGTGTACTCGGTGCGGAGCAACCGCCGGCGATCCTGGCTGATGACGCCAATATCCCCGGGCGATTCACGGTCGATGGCGAGGTTGCCAGCGCGGGCAATGCCCGCGACATCCTCGGCCATCCGCTGAATTCACTGGCCTGGCTCGCGGATCATGCTGCGGCGCGAATGACGCCGCTGCGCGCCGGCGACATCATCACCCTCGGCAGCATCGTCGCCGCCCTTCGCCTCGACCGGCCGGGCCGCGTCGAAGCCTCGTTCGACGGGCTCGGCGCGGTGACCGTGGAAATCGCCTAGCCCTACTGCGGCTCGGGCTCGATCAGCGGCACGATCGTGCCGGGGTCCGTGCTCTGCTCGCCTTCAGGCTGAGCTTCCGGCACCGCAAGTTCGGCCGGCTGCTCATCGGTTTGCGCGTCCGTCGCCTTTCGCTTCTTCGGCTGCTCGGTCTGCGATTCCTCAGGCTGCGGCACAATCACCGGCGCGCTGTCAGGCACCGGCTCAGGAGCAACCTCTGGCGCCGGCTCCGGTGCAGGCTCGGGGGCGGCCTCCGGCTGCGGCGCGATTTCCGGCACCACCTCAGGCTCAGGCTGGGGTTCAGGCTCGGGCGCCGGCTGAGGCTCCGGTTCCGGCACGGGCTCAGGCGCGATCTCCGGCTGCGGTTCCGGTTCAGGTTGGGGCGCCGGTTCCGGCTGAGCTTCGGGCTCGGGCTCCGGTTGGACTTCGGGCATCGGCTCTGGGGCCGGTTCGGGCGCGACCTCCGGCTCGCCGCCGGCTGCTGACCGAAATCACTGGGCGTATCCGGTTTCTCCGGCGGCACCGGAGCATCCGGTTCTGCCTGTTCCGCCTCAGGCTCCGCCGCCGGCTGTTCGCCTTCCGGCGTGGCCGCCTCGGGTTCGGCTGCCGGCTGTTCCGCAGCCGGGGCTTCGCCGGGAGCGGCCTCGTCGGGAGACGCGGCATCCGGTGCCGCGCCTTCGGGCGCCGTCTCCTGCTGCTGCTCGCCGCCGAGCGCATCGGGAAGGTTCTCCGTCCCGATCCCGCCGATGCCAGGCGTTTCGCCTTCACCCTGCGCGCCGGCATCGCCACCGCCGATCCCCGGGATGACGCCGTCGATGCCGGGAATGCCAATGCCGCCGCCGCTTTCGCTACCGCCCTCGGAACCCGGCAGACCGGGGATGATGCCGTTGAAGATGTCGGTCGGCGATTGACTGCCGAACGTGCCCTGCGACTTATCGCTGCCGCGGGCAAAGGCATTGCCGCTGAACTTCGTATTGGGCCCGTCCATCGGCCCGTCGAGATCGATGCTGAGATAGGGCTGGTCCGGATATTCCTGGGAAAAGATGTTGGCGATCATATCCATGGTCCAGGCGGCGATGTTCGCATCGCCTGTCGCCAGCAGCCTGGCCCGGTTGTTCGCCAGGCTGAGATCCTGGGTGTTCAACACACCCTGATTGATGTCGAACGTACCGTTCAGCGCGTTCGGCGAGCCCGTGAACGCCGAATAGACGGCGTTGACACTTTCCGTGAAGCCCTGCAGCTGCTTCACCTGCTGGCCTAGAATTCCCAATAGCGCCGAGCCGACCTGTTGCTCCACCTGTGTGAGCACGGTGATGGAGCCATCGACCTTGCCGTTGCCCTGCAGGCCGCCGACCAACTCGGCCATGCTGTAACCGCTGGAGGCCAGGTCGGTGTCGAAGGACACCGGACCGGTGATGCGTTTCGCGAGGAACCCGCCGCCCATCAGCTCGCTGACGGCCACGTTGCTGCCGGTTACGTGGCCGTTGAACGTCGGCACGCCGCGGCTGGCCAGCGTTCCCGTCAAATCGATGACGCCGCCATAGGAATTGCCGTTGAGTTGCTTGATGGTGAGCGTGCCGTCGCGCAGCGTGAGTTGCGCTTGCAGATTGTCGATGACCGTGGTGTTGGCGATGAAACGGTCGGCGCTGAAATCCACATCGGCATCCATCGACTGAAGCGCCGACAGGTCCAGCTTCTCCCGCGACCAGCGCTCGCCGCTGCCGCCGCCGCCCTTGGCAGGCGGCGGCATGAACGGCGACACATCGACGGTACCGCCCTTTAGCGCGGCGCTGTAGAACGGCTTGCCGCTGCTCTTGTCCATGCTGGCCTGGCCGTTCAGCGACGTCTGGCCGGCGCGCAGCGAAAGACCGGAGATGGTCGCCTTGTCGGTGCTGCCCTGGGCCTTGGCGGAGAACTGCAGCGGCCCGAGCTTGGCAGCCGCCGGCTTGTAACCGGGGACCAGCGCCGAGAGGAGCTGACGAAACTCCGGATGGTTGGCGGTGACGGCGAGATCGAACTTGGTCGGCGCGGGCGCGGCCGCGGTTTGCACCGTGCCGGCCACGGTGGCCGCGCCGCCGAACCCCTGCAGCGCCAGGTCCAGCTTCATGTCATTGGCATTGCCGGCCATGGAGCCGGTGGCGGCGATCTTGCCCAGCTTGTTCGCCTCCGGCCCGGCCATGCCCGCCAGTGCCAGCAGCGGCGCGGGCTTGTCGGCGGAGAAGTCCAGCTTGGTATCGACCCTCGGTGCCGCGGACGATAAAGCGAGCACGCGGCCTTTGAAGCTGCCCTTGGCGCCGGCGCCGGCAATCGAGATCGTCACATCGTAGTTGAGATCGTCGGTGCCGCTCGCCGCATTGCCCTTCAGCGACAACGCGCCCAGCTTGCTGACATCGCCCTTGATGCCCGCCAGCGCCAGCAGCGGCCCGGCATCCTTCGCCTGGACATTGAACGCAGTATCGATGCGCGGCACCACGCCCTGGCCGATGCCGGAGGCCTTGCCCTTGGCCTGGCCGGATGCGCCGATTCCGCTCAGGCCGAAATCGATATCGAAATTCACATCCTGAGCGCCGCCCGCGAGCGCGCCGGCGAGTTTCAGCGCGCCCAGCTTGCCTTTGACCCGGTCACCCATGCCCGCCGCCTGGAACGCCTTGTTGGCGTCCTTGGCGGTTAGATCGAACTTGGTGTCGAATCTCGGATTGCCGGCGAGATCGGTCACCGTGCCGTTAAGCGCGCCCTTGCCGCCGGCAAATTCTTTCACCGAGAGGTCGCGTAATGTGAGCGTGCCGCCGGTAATCGTGCTGTCCAGATGCACGCCCTGCAGTGTCTGCTGATTGATCGTCAGCTTGCCGACCCGCAGCTCCACATTGGCGTCCAGATCCGCCAGCGGTTTCAGGCTGTCCAGCGGCAATCCGCCGCTCCCTGCCGGCTGCGGTGCAGCTTCGGCCGGCGCTGCCGCCGGTGGCATATAGGCGTCCACATTGAGCTGATCGATCGCCACGCCGACACCGAACGCCATTTTCTGCTGGCCGGCCTTCGGCAGCGCGATCCGCAAGCCGCCGGTGATCCGGGAATTGTCCAGCTTGAGATCCAGGTCCGCCAGCTCCAGCAAGTCGGCGCCGGCGATGAAGCGGCTGGTCAGCGCCAGGGTGCGCAGCCGTTCCGCCGGCACGCCGGCGGGCGCCACCTGCAGCCAGTCCAGCAGCGCCCGCAGATTGTCCGCCTTGGCCTCCAGTGCGCCGCCGATCTGCGGCTTGCCGTCCACCGCCGTCAGCGCGCCGGCAGCCGAAACCGCGGCGCCGCCGGGCAGCTGGGCGGAGAATTGCTTGATCGCGAACTCTCCATTAGCCAATTCGCCGACGAACTTCGTGTTGTCGATCAGGCCGCCGCGATAGCTGATGGCGTCGATGGCGATATCGATCGCGGCATTGATCCCCGTCGGCAGAGCAAAAGCGCCCGCCACCGGCGGCGCGGATTCTTGGGCCGGCGCGGCCGGCTTGGCGGCCGCCTGGGCCAGCAGCGCATCCAGGTCGATGCGGTTGATGGCCAGCTTGACCGCGGCTTGGGACGGCGTTCCCGGGGTAAAGCTGACGTCGCCCGCCGCCGTGAGATCGCCAAGCGACAAGGTGAACTTCTCGACCTTGCCGCCCGTCGGTGCGTAATTGACGTCTCCGGCAATCTTGAACGGCTTGTCCAAGGCGATCGGCGCGCCGCTGCCGCTGCCCGGCGCCACCGCCTCCAGGGCCGCCGCGAGATTGGCGCTGCCGCCCTCCAGCTTGCCCACGGCGCTGACGCCATCGGCAGCCTGGGCCAGTGTGCCCGTGAACTTGATCTGGGCGTCGCCCTGGCTGCCCGCGCCCCCGAGGCCGAGGGCGATGGCGACCGGCGCCGGCTGCGCCGGATCGATCCTGCCCGTGGAAATATCGAATGTTGCCGGCAGCCCCTGATAGATCAGGCTGCCCTTGGCGCCGAACGGCCCCTGCAATGACGCGGCCGCCAGGTTGGCGTTCAGCGCTTCGATCTTCTGCTCGCTCTTTGCCACGGCATCCCGGTAGATCAGGGTGCCGTCGGTGATATTGACATTGTCCAGGCTGACCGCGGGCATGCCGCCACCGCCTTGTTCAGGCGTGGTGGCGGCGGACTCGGCGGCCGGCGGCGTGATTTCCCAATTACCCTTCCCGTCCGGCAGCTTCTCCAGGAGGATCACCGGCTTCACCAGCGTGATCTCTTCGATCTGCACATTGCCCTGGATCAGCGGGAACAGGGCGACGCGGACTTTCAGCGTCTCGAGCGTGAGCATATCCGGCGCGCTGCCGCCCTCGGCATTGGCGAAGCGGATACCGGCGACGGAGATTGTCGGCATCGGCAGGATGGCGGCGGAGATATCGCCATCGATCACCAGATCCCGGCCGGTGGCTTTACGCGCCTCGTCGGTGATCAGCTGCTTATGCTGATTCCAGTCGTAGAAACTCGGACCGACAAGGACGGCGACGACGAGCAGCACCAGCAGGACGCCAAGTCCGATGAGAAACTTCTTCATGCGCAGAGCAACTCCTGTTCACGTCCGCGTGCCGATTGCAGCAAACTCTTTGCGCCGCGGAAGATTCAGTCTATTGTAGCATCCGATCGTCTGGCATGTAATCCGACGACCGGTACGCCGCGTACAGAGACGGTGCGGCGATCAGCGGTGATCCTATGGGAGAGTTGGTCAACCTCAACAAATACCGCAAGCAGCGTGAGAAGCTGGCGACAGCCAAGCGCGCTGCCGAGAATCGCGTGAAATTCGGCCGTGACAAGGCCGACCGGGGCCGGGTCCTCGCCGAAAAGGACCGGGAAATCCGCAACCTGGACGATAAACTCCTGGATTGACGGGCGTCCTGCAACCGCCGCCCAAGTTCATTGGCGCGGCCCGATCTACCTTCCAGCAACATTCCGATCCCCGATAAGGTGGTGTGGCAGCCTTCGCTGACGCCGTGGCAAAACTGTGACGGCTCATTCCCAATGCGCCGCAAATCAAACGGTCGTCATTTTCGAGCAGTTGACCTGAACCGTGTCTGAACCGGATTTTTGCTGTTTCTTAACCATGGGGACAGGCAACTAGCCGATGGACCGGGAATGGCATTGTGGCGGCTCAAACAATGAAGTCCATGACCCCGACGATGAACGTGACCTTGCCGTCATCGTCAGTGAGCGGGCAGTCGATCGATTCGAATTTCCGCAGTTCGCGGCCGGCGAAAGCCAGGGACCCCTCGCACATCCGGCAGACGCGGCCGGCGACCACGATATGGTAGTACTCGTAGAGGGCATGCCCATAGTCGCCCAAGGCACCCTTCTGCACCAGTTCACCCTTGCGGTTGCGGCCGACGATCTGGATCACGCCCTCGCCGAACAGCCGGAACACAAAATCGCCGTCGGGCAGCACCTCCGTCAGAAAGATGTTGGCGACGATCATCTTGTGGTCGGTGACGTCGAACATCTTGCGCGGCGGAATCAGGCCGCCATTGGCGTTGCGCCACCAGTCATAGAGGTGCTTGTTCTTCTTGCTGATGAACTGCGTGGCCGGGGTTACTGCTTCCTCCCGGATATCGAAGAATTTCGTCAGGCCGGATTGATTCTGGCTCATGCACGGCTCACAGACGCAAAATCTTGCCGGGGTTCATGATGTTCTGGGGGTCCAGCGCCAGCTTTACCTGCCGCATCACTGCGACCGCATCGCCATGTTCGGCGGTAAGGAAGTCGATCTTGCCATAGCCGATGCCATGTTCCCCGGTGCAGGTGCCGCCCAGCGCCAGCGCCCGCATCACCATGCGCTCGTTCAGCTGCTTCGCTTCCGCCATTTCCGCGGGCTGGTCCGGGTCGACCAGGAATGTCACATGGAAGTTCCCGTCGCCGACATGGCCGACGATCGGCGCTATAAGCGTCGACTTTCGCAGATCGGCCTTGGTTTCAGAGATGCACTCTGCCAACCGGGAGATGGGAACACAGACATCCGTTGCCCAGCCTTTGCTGCCCGGTCGCATTGCCTTGCAGGCGTAGTAGGCGTTGTGCCGGGCCTGCCAGAGCCGGTTGCGCTCCTCCGCCTTTGAGGCCCAGCGGAAATCGCCGGCCCCATAGCCACTGGCGATCTCCTTGACCATCGCCGCCTGCTCGGCGACGCCGGCCTCGGTGCCGTGAAACTCGAAGAACAGGGTCGGTTGCACCGGGTAGTCGAACTTGGCGTAGCGATTCACGGCGTCCATCTGCACTTCGTCGAGCAGCTCGATGCGGGCGACGGGGATGCCGGTCTGGATCGTCTGGATCACCGTGTTGACGGCATCTTCAATGGTCGGGAACGAGCCCACCGCGGCCGAGATCGCCTCGGGCACGCCATAGAGGCGCAGCGTCACCTCCGTGATCACGCCCAGCGTGCCCTCCGAACCGACGAAGATCCGGGTCAGGTCATAGCCGGCCGCCGATTTCCGCGCCCGGCCGCCGGTCTTGATGATCCGGCCGTCGGCGGTGACCACCGTCAGGCCCAGGACATTCTCGCGCATGGTGCCATAGCGGACCGCATTGGTGCCGGAGGCGCGAGTGGCGGCCATGCCGCCCAAGGAAGCATCGGCACCGGGATCGATCGGAAAGAACAGCCCCAATTCCTTGAGATGCTCATTAAGCTGTTTGCGCGTGACCCCAGCCTGGACAGTGACGTCCAGGTCCTCGGCGCTGACCCGTAGGACATTGTTCATCTGGCTGAGGTCCAGGCAGACGCCGCCATGCAGGGCGGCAACATGACCCTCCAGCGATGTGCCCGTGCCGAAGGCTATGACCGGCGTGCGGTACCGCGCGCAGGCGCTGACGATCTGGCTTACCTCTTCGGTCGTCCGGGCAAAGGCTACGGCATCAGGCGCATGGGTGGCGTGATAGGATTCATCATGGCCATGCTGCTCGCGCACGGCCAGCGCAGTCGTGAACCGGTTACCGAGGAGCGCCTGCAATTCGGCAAACAGGGCCGCATGGGTGTTGTGACCGGAAAGCGCCGATGCTGTTTCCATGGATCTATTCCGCGCGCAACAACCTTCTCTTCCGCGCCCGCCGCCGCTATTGGCAGCAGGAGCAGGTACGGCCCGGAGGGTAGGCCATGCTGGGACCAACAGCAATATCAGACAATTTACCTGGGTGGCCGGCGGAAAGGGAAAGCGGCTCACTATTGTTAGGAACAAGGCCGACCTCACTTCGTTTTTAATTGCGTTGCGCAGTGAAACTGTGAAAGCCTTGAAACCATTGAGACTGCGCGCGACCCTATATTCCTCCGCGCGTCAGAGGCCGATGATGGGAAGCGGTCGACCGCAGGGTTCGATACAGAAGGTCATTACGACCCTGGAGTTTCTCTCCGTATGCAGCGGACCGGTGCGTGACATCTACGCCTACTGGGACCGCCGCCGCGAAGGGCGGCGGATGCCGTCGAGCACCGATATCAATGTCGCGGATATTGCCGGCCACCTGCCCGGCATCGTCTTTGTCGAAGTGCGGCGCGACCCGATTGAATATGTATATCGCAGTGTAGGTACCCGCGAGATCGAAGCCCGCGGCTCCGACCCGACGGGTAAGAGCGTTGCCGATTACTGGCATGGCGGCGGCGGCATGGAGGCAGTGCTCGGTAACTACAACTACGTGACGACGCAGGGCGCCTGTCTCTACGAGTTCGAGCGCTTTGTCGGCCGATCCGGCAACTATGTGATCGATGAGACTTTGTTCATGCCGCTGTCGCCCGATAACCGCAACGTGACTGATATACTCACCTACACTCACTATGAGGATATCTGGCGAAAGACTTGACCTTGATTCGCGGCAATTTCCGAAAACTTTCTTTTGTATTCCGATTCGCAGATTCTGACGCCCCATATCTTTTATACTTAGGCGGAATCCCAAGAATCGCTGTTGCCTTCCAGCTTCTGCTTGCAACGCAGCGAGTGGATCAGCATGCAACACGCCATCGACGCCCTGGGCCTGCCGCGCGGTGCATACGGACATTTGCGGCCGCCGCAAATCGTCGTCGCCAACGTGGACAATGAGAACATGATGGCGGACCCGTCCGGACTGACACCGGAGTTCTGCGCCGGCAGCGCACTCATTGCCCAGCGCATGCTCTGGTTCGCCGAGCCGGGCGATATCGTTCTGCTGCCCAGCCCGCCTTCGGTGGCGATGAAACGCTATCTCGCTGGCTGGAAGCATTGCGATCCCGATGAGATCCGCATCCTCTCGCCCGATCCCGGCAATCACGGCCCGCTGCCGTTGGGGGCGCAAAACCTGCTGGAACCGCGTTTCGTCAAGAAGGTCCGCGGCCTGATGGGCAATCGCCGGGACTGGATCATAGCGCCCTATCTTTGCGACCGCGCGGTCATCGCGCTGTCGCAGGAGTTGGACCTGCCGGACTCCGCGCTTCTCACGCCGTTTGCCCATGAGGGCGGCTGCGAGATGCTGAACGATAAACGAGCGTTCCGCGGTCTTGCCGCCGGGCGCGGCATTCCGCTGGCGCCGGGCGAGATTATCGCCAGCCGCGACGAACTCGACCGGGCGGTCTTGCGCCTGATCGGCGTCACCAACGCCGTGATCATCAAGCAGGACCGGCATTCCGGCGCTGAAGGTAATCTGATTCTGAGCCGCAAGCGCGATATCTGCGGCGAAGGCGCGCTCGAGGCGATCTATGCCGAGGACGGCCCGGCGATGCGCAAGGCAATCGCGGCGATCTGGAAACGGCTCGCCTATCATGAACGCGCACCGCTGATCGTCGAGGTCTATTATCCGTCGTCGATAAGCCTCTATGCCGAGTTCGCCGTCGATCCGCGGCGCCGCGCCGTAGAATTGCTGAATTGGGGCGAGCAGCGCATGGAACCGGTCTTCACCGGCTTTGTCATTCCGCCGTCGCTGCCGGCGTTTCAAGGCGCGCGGTTCGTGTCTGGCGCGACCGAACTGGCGCGCATATCCTGCGATCTCGGCATGGCCGGCAGGCTGAGCGTCGATGGCGTCATCACGCCCGGCGGCGATCTGGTCTTCAACGAGATCAACGGCCGCATCGGCGGCTGTTCGCAGGTCCATCATATCGCCTCGCTACTGCTCGGCCCGGGATATGGCGATAACAGCGTGATCGCCACGCATCATCGCGTACCGGCGCCGCTGATCGACGAGGTCATCGACATCACCATCGAGGAAGGACTGCAATTCGACCTGTCGGAGCGGCGTGGGATCGTCGTCATGGCCGAGGATACCCAGCAGCTCGGCGTTCTCGATTTTCTGGCGATTGCGCCGCGCAAAGAAGAAGCTCTATTCATCGAAGATAGATTCGAGAGTCTGATCCGGCGCCGCGCCGCGCGGCTGACATAGATCGAGATCCATATCGACCTTGCTTCGCGATCTCACGAAGAACTACGGCGAGATCCCTTCCCTGCTGTGGCGGTTGCTGGTCACACAGGGCTGCATGAACGCGACCCACTTCATGGCCTTTCCGCTCTTCGCGGTCTACATGGCCAACGTTCTGGGCTTTCAGCCGGGACAGCTCGGCACCGTCCTCACCGTTCACTTGGTAACAAGGCAGGTGCTGCCGTCGCTCACCGGCCCGATCGCGGACCGCTTCGGGCTGCGTATCTTTCTGATCGCCGGACTCTTCCTGCGCGGCGCCGGCCTGATCGGCTTTGCCTTCTGCGACCGACTGGCTTTCGCTGTCGGGAATGGCTTTTCTCATCGGATTGGGAACGGCGCTGTACGAATCCGCCATCAACGGCGTCTTCGGCCGTCAGCCGACGGCGCTGGCGGCGCGCGTCTTCATCGTCAACAATCAGTTCCTCAATATCGGCGTGATGGTGGGGCCGCTGATCGGCAGCCTGGCGCTTGCCCTGGACATCCGCTCGCTCTTCATCGGCGGCGGGATCGTCTTCCTGCTGCTGGCGGCCTGGACCGCGACCCTGCGCGAGATCGACGCGGTCCATGGCGAGCCGACCGCGATCGCCACCAGCTTGTCGCGCGTGCTGCGCAATCGGGCGTTCCTCGTCTTCTTTCTCGCGTCGATGCCCTGGTGGTTTCTCTACACGCAGCTTTTCGTCGCATTTCCGCTGTACCTTTCGCGGATCGCCGGCGAAAGCGCCGTCGCCAAGATCTTCCTGGTCAACGGCGCCGTCGGTTTTGTGGCGATGATCGGCGCCATGCTGCTGTTCGAGCGCGTCAATGCGCGAGCGCTTGATCAGGAGCGGCTATCTGGCCGCCGCCGTGATCTTCGTGCTGGTGCCGCTGTCGGATAAATTGTGGTGGTTCCTGCTTTTCGTCGCCTGTTACACGATCATCGAGTCGATCTTCATTCCCGCCCTCGAAACGCTGATCGCCGGCCTGGCGGACAAGGGCAGCCAGGCGACATTCTTCGGCGTCGCCAGCCTGGCCTGGGCGATCAGCGGCACCGCCGGCAACTATATCGGCAGCTGGCTGATTCTGGAGAGCACGCCGACAGTGACCTGGCTTTCCTTCGGCGGCGTCGCCTTGCTCGGCTTCCTGCTGGCGGCGGCTTTTGCCCGGCTGCGGCTGGATCCGCAGCCCGCCGCATCGTTTCGCTCGCCGGCCTGACCGGTCCGCAACCGGTTTCATGGGCCGAGATCGCCTGAATGTGATTTACCCTTCTGTAGGAACAACATGCTATACGGACAGCTCAGCCGCACCACCAGCAAAGGCGTCGTATGCCGACCGCACCGGTCGACCGCCGTCAGAGCGGAGTCATCACTGATCTGAGCTTTCTCGACAGCTGCAACGCGCATGTGCGGGAGCTCTACGCCTATTGGAACGAGCGCCGCGCGGGCCGGATCATGCCGCTGCGTTCCGATATCAATCCGGCCGCCTTTCCGCGCCATCTCCCGGGGATTCTGCTGGTCGATGTGCGCTGGGAACCGATGGAGTTCATCTATCGCGTCGTCGGCACCCGCGAAGTCGAGGCACGCGGCTACAATCCGACGGGCAAGCCCGTCGCCGGCAATTGGTTTGGCAGCGAGCAGGAGCGCGTCCTCAACAACTACCGGTATGTCGCGACCAAAGCATCTCACCTCTACGACTACGACCCCTTCCGCAGCAAGGACGGCCATTTCCTGGTCGACGAGTCCCTGTTCATGCCCCTGTCCTTCACAGGCGCGCGCGTCGACCAGGTGCTTGTCTACTCACACTACGAAGATCTCTGGCGCAAGCAGACCCCGTAGCGGTGCGGCCCGACCGACGCCGGATTTCCGACCCATCCCACGGCCGCCTCCCGC
This sequence comes from uncultured Alphaproteobacteria bacterium, assembly GCA_963851215.1. Lineage (GTDB taxonomy): Bacteria > Pseudomonadota > Alphaproteobacteria > Dongiales > Dongiaceae > DATKFM01. Next base: position 161,472 of record CAWKOG010000005.1, on the reverse strand, counting down.
AAGCCACGTACTTCCCTGCGTTGCAGGAAACGCCTATAATGCAACGAAACAACCAGCGCCGGGCCGATGGCAACTGCGGCCTGCGCCGGTTCGTTACAAGAGGAAAAACATGCGCGTGGGGGATGGAATTGGCTCGTGGCGGTCCGCCGTCTTGGCGGCGGCGCCGGCTCTTGGTGGTCGCCGCAATATTGTTGGCAGGCGGCAGTGTGGGCGCCGTAACGAGAGACGCCGAATGCGACGACCTGGATATTACCGTCGAGCCGGCGGCGGATTTTCGCAGCATCGAATGCAAGGCCGGGCAAACAGGCTATGGCGGCGATACCGGCTGGTCCAACATGGAATTGATCGAAGCGCAGGACGCTCTATCGGTCTTGCTCGTCTATCACAGCCGCGCGGGCGTGCAGACCTACCTCGAGCGCACCGATCCCAAGACGCTGTTCAGCAACAGCATCGACATAGCCATCGACGACAGCTGGAGTGGAACGACCGTCAGCGAGGGCTATTCGATCTCCAAGTTCTTCAGCAAGTTCGACAATGAGTTGGAGAAGGTGCCCTGCTTCGCCTATTCGCGCTACGGCGGCCATGTCTCCGGCACCACCGGGTTCCGGCATATGGTCGCCGGCTTCTACTGCGAGTTCGTTCCCAGCGATAGCCCGGTATCGGAGGCGCGGATCGAACAGATGATCGGCAAGATCAAGGCCGACATGTTCTGATCTGCGGCTGCACGCGCGCGGCCTAGCTCATCGCCGGGGCCGGCCGCGGCGGCGTTTCGCCGGTCCAATCCTCTTCGATGTAGAACGGCCCTGGCCGTTCCCGCAGCTGCTCGTACTTGCAGATCTCCGGCTCGGCGCCCAGCGGCGTGGAAACCCCATCCCGGAACACCCATTCGCCGCGATCCGGCGAGTCCGCCGCGCGCACATACGAGTTGATCATGAAACAGCGGTCGCGGCCGGATTTGTTGGGCAGCGAGCCATGCACCGTCAGCAAGGTCCAGATCGCCAGGTCGCCCGGCTCGAGCCGGAAATCGACGCGATCGGCCGGATCCAGGCCGGCCCGCCGCAACTCCGCCTCCTGGGTTTCGCCCTTCATGATCGGGCCGTCATCCGCCAGGCCGAGATATCCGCGGCTGTGGCTGCGATCGAATACCGCGAGGCCGCCATTCTCCGGCCCATGGGGATCGATCGCCAATCCAGTGTTGAGATAGGTGCGGTCCAGGTTGCTGTAGACTTCCGGCCGCTCGCGGAAGCGCAGATCCTGGTGGAAGCGGTAGCCGGTGAACTTCGCACCGACTGGCTTCCAATGAAGCTGGTTGGTCACCTGCTTGATGTCCCGCCCCAGCAGCGGCTCCATGATCTCGAGATAGCGCGGATGGCGCCGCAGCGCCTCCAGCGTCGGGTTGATCCAGGCGAACCAGTGCGCCTGCAGCAGGACCCGGCGCTTTGCCGCCGGGTCATTGATAATCTCGAAAAGGAGATTGCGATCCCGGTAAGTCGCGTGGTGCTTCAGGCCCACTTCCGCGACCGCTTCGGTCTCCCGCTTGACATCGGCGATCTCGGCCGGCGTGAGGAAGCCACGGATAATGGCATAGCCATGCTCCCGCAGAAATTCGACATGGGGGGCTGTCACGCTCTGATCCTCTTCACCGCCTGCATCCGGTCATCTTAGGAAAAATCGTGCCGTTCGAAAAGACGGCCCAAATGCGAGGGGCGGGTTCATCACCCGCCCCCAGCCCTTCCTCAAGCTGTCTCCCTCGGCTTCTAGTACTGGCCCAGTGTCTTGCGGAAGATGGCGCAGATTTCGTCGACATGCTTCTTATCGGCGATCAGCGGCGGCGCGATGATCCCGGCGTCGCCGGTGAATTTTATATGCATGCCCGAATTGAACAGCCGCTTCGTGCAATCCCAGCCGCGCAGGCCGGGCTTGCCATCCATCGGCGCGAGATCGATCCCCGCCAACAGGCCATAGCCGCGGATATCCGTCACGATCGGCAGGTCCGACAGCGCGAACACCGAATCCAGGAAATACTCCGACAGCTCAGCCGCCCGCTCGAACAGCCCCTCGCGTTCATAGATGTCCAGCGTCGCCAGACCCGCGGCGCAGGCCGCCGGATGGCCGGAATAGGTGTAGCCATGGAACAGCTCGATGGCGCCGTCGGGCGCCGCATCGACGATGGTGTCATAGACCTTGGTGCTGCAGGCCACCGCACCCATCGGCTGCGCGCCGTTGGTCAGCCCCTTGGCCATGGTCATGATGTCAGGCGTGACGCCGAAGCTATCCGCCGCGAAGGCCTTGCCGGTGCGGCCGAAGCCGCAGATCACCTCGTCGAACACCAGCAGGATGCCGTGCTTGTCGCAGATTTCCCGCAGCCGCTCCAGGTAGCCCTTGGGCGGGATCAGCACGCCGGTCGATCCGGCGATCGGCTCGACAAAACAGGCGGCGAGCGTGCTGGCGCCATAGAGATCGACGAAACGCTGGAGATCGTTGGCCAAGTCGGCACCGGTCTCCGGCTGCCCCTTCACGAACTTGTTCTCCGGCAACCAGGTGTGGCGCATATGCACCACGTTGGCGACGCCGATGGCGAACGCCTCGCGGTTGCGCACCAGGCCCGACAGCGCCACGCCGCCGAGATTGACGCCGTGGTAGGCGCGCTCCCGCGACACGAAGCGCGTGCGCGTGCCCTCGCCGCGGGCGCGCTGATAGGCGAGCGCGATCTTCATCGCCGTGTCCACGGACTCCGAACCCGAGTTGGTGAAGAACACATAGTTCAGGTCGCCCGGCGTGATCTGCGCCACGCGTCGCGCCAGCTCGAAGGACAGCGGATGGCCGGACTGGAACGGCGAAGCGAAATCCAGGGTCGCCAGCTGCTTCGACACCGCCTCGGTGATCTCCTTCCGGCAATGGCCGGCGGCGGCGCAGAACAGGCCGGCGCTGCCGTCGATCAGCTTTTCGCCGCGATGGTTCCAGTAGTACATGCCCTCGGCCTTGGTGATCAGCCGCGGCTCGGACTTGAATTCCCGGTTGGACGTGAAGGGCGCCCAGTGCTGCTCCAGGCTGTTGGCGGAAAAACTCTTCTGGATCACGGTCATGGAGGCGCGCGTCCCTGCTTTCGGCAATGTGAAGGTCAACCGGGTCCGGCGGCCAGAGCGCCGCTTCTCCGGATTTGGAACTTCACTAGTCTAGAAAGAGAGCCGGCAACCGCCGTAGAACCAGATGATCCCAATCGGCCGGGCCACTCGGTGCAGAACTCGCGCTTACGATACGGCCGACTCGGCGGCGGCGGTCGGATACTCCGTCGTCTGGCTCGTGGACGGCGATTTGTCGACCGGCCACACGGCATAGAAGAATACGACCTTGCCCCGCGCCTCATAGACCAGCGGCGTGTCCTTGGGAATCCAGAGGATGTCGCCCGGGCCGGCGCGATAGGTCTTGTCGCCGACCTGCAGGGTGAATTTGCCTTCCTTGATGAACAGCACCTCGTCATAGGTGACCGTCCACTCGATCTCGCATTTTTCGAACACGCCGATGCCGGCGCCGAGGCCGGTGCTGTAGCGGCGGTTGACCACCGGCGCGGTGACGATCCCGTCATCGTTCGGCTTCAGGTTCAGGTCCGCCATGCGGAACAGTTTCACATCGTTCATCCCTAGCTTTCCTCCGCTCGCCGCCCCTGGCGGGGAATCGGCCGCCTGTGCCGCGCCATTGCGGGACAGAAACCTCGGAAAGTCAAATCCGCGTGGGCCGCCGGGCGATTATGCCAAGCCCTTGTTCGGGCCTAGGATTGCTGTGAACCGGGCTTACGTCACGCCGCCCCTGGCCACCACCGCTCGCGGTAGAATGCAGCAGCGTTCGAACATGGGAAAAAAGGTGGGCAGGATGACATTCTCGAGGTTTCTGACCAGGGCCGCGCTGCTGCTGGCCCTCGTCCCGGCGGCGATAGGCAGCGACTCGGCTACCGCCGAACAGCCGGTTATCGAAGCGGCCAAGGCTGAGCTCGCGGCCGGCCGCCTAGCGGATGCCGCGGTTACATTGAAGGCGCATCTGCAGAACGCGCCCGCCGACGACACCGCCCGGTTCCTCCTGGGTGCTGTCCAGTTCATGGAGGCGGCGGAGAGGCTCGGCCAATCGCTGTACCGCCACGGCCTCAATCCCGCTCCGGAAGTCTTCTCGGTGCCGTTTTTCCGTATCCCGGTGCCCTACAATCCTACTCCCGAGCCACTCGCCTACGAGCAGGCCCGTGCCATGATCCGGCAATTCACCGACGATCTGGCCATCGCGGAGGCGACCTTAGCGCAGGTCGACGATCCCGCCGTACAGATGCCGCTCGCGATCGGCCAGATCCGGCTCGACCTCAACGGCGACGGAACGGCAACCGACCAGGAGACACTGTGGCAGCTCTACCGGCAGATCAACCAGGCGCCGGACCTGCCGCCGGATCAGGTGGCGCAGTTCGTCATCGACTTCGACGGCAGCGATGCGCCGTGGCTGCGCGGCTACAGCCATCTGCTGATGGCACTCGGCGATTTCCTCCTCGCCCATGACTGGCATGAGGGTTTCGACCACACTTTCCACACGCTGTTTCCCCGCGCGAATCTGCCATTTCAGGCTTTGACCGATAAATCGACGCGTAGCGACTACGCTCGGGACGTCGATGAGATCGCCGATTTCATTGCCTTCATCCACCTGATCCATTGGCCGGTGCAGGAACCGGACCGCATGGCCAGCGCCCTCCGTCACCTTGAAAGCGTCGTGGATCTAAGCCACGAGAATTGGCGCCGCATCCTGGCCGAAACCGACAATGGCCGCGAATGGCTGCCCAATCCCCGGCAGACCGGCGCCATCCCCGGCCTTGCGGTGACCCAGTCGCGGATCGACGCCTGGATGCTGTTCCTGGACGAGTTCGGCGCCATGCTGAAGGGCGAGAAGTTGATGCCCCATTGGCGACTGGCCCAGGGTGTCAATCTCCGTCGCGTCTTCCTGGAGCCGCGGCCCTTCGATCTGGTGCTGTGGATCCAGGGCAGCGCCGCCCTGCCCTATGCGGAGCCCGGCCCGGTCAGCAGGACGGAGACCTGGGAGAACATCCTCATGCTGATGGAAGGCGACTTTTTCACCTATGCCGCCTGGTTCAACTGAAAACCGGCCCAAGAATTTCTCTAGGAGTTTCGTCCATGGCCTTGAACCAATGGGATTTTCAACCTGACCCGGCGGCGGCAACCGCCTGCGATAAGCTCCCGTTAACTAAGTTCTGCAATCATTCCTATAAGGACAAGTTTTCAGGCATTCGCTCAAGCTGGCCGGGGCCGGCTATCCTCGGAGACCATCGTCATGTCGGGAGAGAAGGCTGTCGCGAAGTTCCCGCGCGCGACCTTGCTGACAGTCGTGATACTCACCGCCGTTGTGGTGATCGGCGACGTTCTCGCCGGCGGATGGGTGCTGCGCGACCTCGACGATCTCAGCCGCCGTTCCGCCAGCCTCGCCAGCGCTCAGGGCGCTATTGTCTACTATGACGAAGCGCTGACCATGTCGGCCCGTCTCGCCGCCTCTACCGGCGACGTCAAATGGGCCGACCGCTACGACACTTTCCTGCAGCCGATGGACGACGCCATCAGGAACGCCGGCAGCCTGGCGCCCCAGGATCTGAACGACAAGCTGCAGAAGGAAACCGGCGAAGCCAACACCCGCCTGGTGGAGCTGGAAACACAGGCGCTCGATCTCGTCCGCAAGGGCCAGGCCGCGCAGGCCGCCGAGCTGCTCTACAGCGACAAATACGAAGCCGACAAGAAGGTCCTCGCCGATGGGTCCGACAGCTTCAATGCGGCTGTCAATGCCATGCTGGCGGCGGAACGCGGCGCCATCGGCCAGCGAATCTTCACCGGCGGCATAGCGGCCGCGTTGGCGCTGATCGGCCTGATCTTCGCCTGGCTCAAGGTCTATCGCACCTTGGCCCGGTGGAACGCCGATATGAACGAGATGCTGCACCGCCGCTCTTCTTCCGAGCGCGAGCTGGCCCAGCAGGCCAAAGACCTTCGCGAACGCGACAACGCCGCCGGCACGGCCAGCCAGCATCTGAGCGACGCCGTGGAGAGCCTGAATGACGGGTTCGTGCTCTGGGACAAGAACGGGAAACTGGTGATCTGCAACAGCCGCTACGTGAAGATCTACCCGGTGATGGCCGACCTCAACGTGCCGGGCACGGATTTCGAAACCCACGTCCGTACAGCCGTCGCCCGCGGCTTGCTTCCGGAAGCGATCGGACGCGAAGATGCATTTGTCGCCGAGCGGCTGGCGCGACATCGCGCCGCCAATTCCGCGCATCTGCGCCAGTTGCCCGATGGCCGCTGGTTCCGGGTCAGCGAGCACCGCACGGCGGCGGGCGGCGTCGTCGGCGTCCATGCCGACGTCACCGAACAGAAGAACGCCGAGCTGGCGGTGCGTGAATCGAACCGCACGCTAAGTGCCACCTCGCAGAAGCTGACGACGATCGTCCGCCATGCTGTCGACGGCGTCTCCGCGATCAAGTCAGCCACGGCGAAACTTGCCACCGGCAGCGGCGACCTGTCCGAGCGCACCGAAGAGCAGGTCACCAGCCTCGAAGAGATGGCCTCCGCGATCCGCGAACTGACGGAGACCCTGAAGAGCAACACCGGCAACGCGCAGGAGGCCAGCGCCCTGGCCAATGCCACGCGGCAAGCCGCGGAGAGCGGCGGCGCCGTCGCCAAGGATGCCGTCGCGGCAATGGAACAGATCGAGGTCTCGTCGCGCCGCATCTCCGACATCATCGGCATGATCGAAGAGATCGCCTTCCAGACCAACCTGCTGGCCCTCAACGCGGCGGTGGAGGCGGCGCGGGCCGGCGATGCCGGCCGCGGCTTTGCCGTCGTCGCCCAGGAAGTGCGGGCTCTTTCGATGCGCGCGTCGGAAGCCTCGCGGGAGATCCGCACCCTCGTCACCAACAGCAGCGGCCATGTGGGCCAAGGTGTCGAACTCGTGCGCAAGGCCGGCACGCAGCTTGGCGAGATCGTCATTTCCGTGAAAAAGGTTGCCGAGATCGTCGGCGAGATGGCGTCGGCCATCCGCGAGCAATCCAGCGGCATGCAACTCGTCGCCGACACGGTCACCGACATGGAATCGATGACGCAGAAGAATGCCGTCCTGGTCGAAAGCTCCACGGCGGCCTTGAACGAGGTCGACCGCCGCCTGGCCGCTCTGATCGACGCCATCGACGATGCCAAGGAGCTGACCGACAAGGAGCGGCCGGACTCCGGCCTCGCGGCCTAAGGCCGACCCGCTGCGGTCTCGATGGGTGATCGCCGCCTCACCAATGATTTCCACGCCATTTCGCCACCGCCGCGGCGCCGATAGCAGACCCAAGCGGTGACCGAAGGTCGTCGCGCCGACGGCAGGCGAGATTCTCGTCTGCGTCGCCCGGTTTCATTGACAGGGAAGCACATCCCTATAGTCAGAATCTAACGTACTGATCGTAAAGGATTTCACGACCCCCGGTTGTGCAAGTCCAGCGCCATTCATAACGCTCTGTTAACCAGCTCCAGCGATATTGTCCGCTTGGCTTGGCGGCCGCAGGGTGCCCGGTACGGCGCGGCCCGATTGCCTGGGGAAGAGTACAATGTCGGCGAATAGGGTCGTTGCGCAGTTTTCGCGATTCGCAATGCTGGCGGTCGCGGCCTGCTCGGTTCTGGTCATCATCGGGCTGGTCGCGGCGGGATTCTGGATCCTGCGCGATCTCGAGAACCTGAGCCGGCGCGAAATCGACCTCGCCGGCGCCGCAATCGCCTTCGGCAGCCTGTTCGTTGGCATGGCCCTTGCCTGGTTGCACGCCCATCGCTCGCTGCTCCGCTCGAAGGCCGATCTCAGCGAGCTGTTGCACAGCCGCGCGGAATCGGAGCGCGCCCTGGCGCAACGGGCCGAGGAGATGCGGGAACGGGACCTTGTCGCCAATACCGCCAGCCTGCGCCTGAGCGACGCCGTGAACAGCCTGAACGACGGCTTTGTCCTCTGGGACAAGGATGACCGCCTGGCGATCTGCAACGAGCACTACCGGAAACTCTATCCCAAGATGGCCGATCTCAGCGTGGCGGGGCGCCATTTCGAGGACATCATCCGCGGCGCGATTGCCCGCGGCTTGTTCCCGGAGGCCGTCGGGCGGGAGGATGCTTTTGTCGCCGAGCGCATCGCCCGCCACAAATCTTCGGACTCCACGGTCGTGCATCAACTCGAGGACGGCCGCTGGATCCGGATCAGCAAGCATCATACCGCCGAGGGCGGCGTGGTTTCCCTGCACGCCGATATCACCGAGCAAAAAAGTGCGGAACTCGCGGCGCGGGCCGCCCATGAAGTCGATGAAATCCACCTCGCAGCAGTTGGAAGAGATCGTCCGTCATGCCGTCGACGGCGTCACGGCGATCAAATCGGCCACGGCCCGCCTCGCGCGCGGCAGCGGCGACCTCTCCGAGCGCACCGAAGAGCAGGTGACCAGTCTCGAGGAAATGGCCGCCGCCATGCGCGAGCTGACGGAAACGCTGAAAAACAATACCGGCAACGCGCAGAAGGCCAGCGGGCTCGCCGATGCCACGCGCCGCGCCGCCGAAAGCGGCGGCGTGGTCGCCGCCGATGCGGTCGAGGCGATGGAACAGATCGAAGTATCGTCGCGGCGGATCGCCGACATCATCGGCATGATCGAGGAGATCGCCTTCCAGACCAATCTTCTGGCCCTGAATGCCGCGGTCGAAGCGGCGCGGGCCGGCGATGCCGGCCGCGGCTTTGCCGTCGTCGCCCAGGAAGTACGCGCGCTTGTCGATGCGCGCATCCGAAGCCTCGCGGGAAATCCGCACGCTGATCACAGAGAGCAGCGGCCAGGTCGGCCAGGGTGTCGCCCTCGTCCGCAAGGCCGGGCAGCAGCTCGGCGATATCGTCGGCTCGGTGAAGCAGGTGGCGTCGATCGTCGGCGAAATGGCGTCGGCAATTCAGGAGCAGTCCAGCGGCATGCAACTCGTCGCCGACACCGTTACCGACATGGAAACAATGACCCAGAAGAACGCCGCCATGGTGGAAAGCTCCACGGCGGCCCTGAACGAGGTCGACAACCGCCTGGCAACTCTGATCGGCGCGATCAACGCCGTGCAGGAGTCGTCCGGTGAGGTCAGCACCGGGCGCAAGAGCCCGAGCAGGGCTGCTTCCGCCGCCTAACCGATCGCCGCCTCGCACATGATCTCCACGCCCCAATGGGGATGATGGACCAGCTTTGCCTCCACGGTGGCGCGGGCGGGCGCATGGCCTTTCGGCACCCATTCCTTCCAGGCCCGGTGCATATCGTCGAAGGTCTTGATATCAGCCAGGAACACCTGGGCCTTCAGCAGCCTGGTCTTGTCGGTGCCCGCCTGGGCCAGCACCTCGTCGATCTGCTTCAGCACGTTCTTGGTCTGCTCATAGACCGAGACCGGCACCGGGTCTTCGGGCACCACCCCAGCCAGATAGACCATGTTGCCGTAGATAACGGCATCGCTGATTTCCGTGGGATCGCCCAACCGCTTGATCGTCATGAATGTCCTCTGATTAAAACTGCTATGCAGCCTGAGCCGCCAGCGCCCCCGCGCCCAGGTCCTGACGCTCGGCCTCCCGCGCTGCGCGGGCGCGGTCGGCGGCCACCCGCTCCTCGCGGCGGCGCATGATTTCGTAGACGATGGCGCCGACCAGGGTGAACGCCGATGATGATCACAGCCAGCGCCGACAGCGCCGGCGTCGTGCCCTGCCGCACCTCGCCCGCCAAGCACGGTCACCAGCGTCTTGTCCGCCAGGATGGCGAAAGTCGTGGTGTTGTAGTTCTCGAACGACGACAGGAAGGCGATAACCGCCGCGGAGACCAGCGCCGGCTTCAGGAACGGCAGCAGGATGTGCCAGAATACCTGCGGATAGCTGGCGCCCAGATCCAGCGCCGCCTCCTCCTGCGCCCGGTCGAAGCGCTGCAGCCGCGCCATGATGATCAGCAGGCAATAGGCGGCGATGAAGCTCGACTGGCCGAGGATCGTCAGCGTGATGCCGTTGTAGAACGCGCCCTTGGTGAAGGCGGTAAGCCCGAGCATGTCCTTCCAGAAGATCACCGTGGAGATGCCGATGATGACTCCGGGCGTCAGCACCGGCGACACCGTCACCAGATAATACATGCCCCGCGCCCGGTGATAGATCTGGTTCATCACGATCGAGGCCGCGAGGCCGATCGGCACGGACAGGAGCACGACGCCGAAGCCGATGATGATGGAGTTCAGCAGGCCTTCCATCATCGCCCGGTGGTTCCACAACTTGACGAACCAGTCGAGCGTGAAAGCTTCGAACGGATAGGCCTGGGGATAGCTCGGCGTATTGAAGGCGGTGACGCTCATCACCAGCAGCGGCCCGAACAGATAGCCGAAGAACAGGAGCACGTAGAAGCCGATCATCGCCTTCATGACGAATTGGGAGCTCATCGGATCGTCTCTCCCAGGCTGACCTTGAACAGGCGCAGCATCGCCATGACGAAGAAGATGCAGGCCGTCAGCAGGATGAAGGCATAGGCGGCGCCGCGCGGCCAATTGAAGCCCTGGAAGAAGAAGTCATAGACGATCGACGTGAACCACAGCGTGTTCGGCCCGCCGAGAAATTGCGGCGCCGCCAGGGATCCGGCCGACAGCATGAACACCATGGTGCAGCCCGACGCGATGCCCGGCTTGGCGTAGGGCATGACGACTTCGAGGTGGATGCGCCACCAAGGCGCGCCGAGGTCCCGCGCCGCCTCGATCTGATTCTTGTCCAGGCTCTCGATCGCGTTGTAGAGCGGGAAGATCATGACCAGGAGGTAGGCATAGGACAGGCCGACATAGAGGCCGGTGTCGCTGCCCAGGAAATCGATCGGCGTATCGATCAGGCCGAGACCCATCATGGCTTGATTGATCAGCCCCTTTGAGGCCATCAGCAGCCGCAGGGCGAACGCGCGCAGAACCTCGTTCACCCAATAAGGAACGATCAGGCCGAGCATGAGCAAGCGCACCTTCTGGGCGGTGCCGGCCTGCGCCATGTAGTAGGCCAAGCGGATAGCAGATGGCGAAGTTCAAGGCTGTGACGGCGACGGACGCAACGATCGAGAACAGGAATGCCGCCATATGGGTGACATTCCAATCGCCGCTCGAAGGTTCGACGAAGAACGACTGGTACTGAGCAATGGTGAGGAAATCCTCCGGGCCGCCGCGCTTCAGCGGCGGCAGCCGGGGGTGGAAGCTCTCCTGCACCATGTAGAGATAGGGCAGAACCACCAGGAACAGCGCCCAGAAAGCCACCAGTCCGATAAACACCATGCCGAGCACGGTGCCATTGCGCTCGAAGAAACTCTTGCGCGTGGGATCGTGGCGCCCCTTCGCCTCATAGCGGGACATCGCCCAGAAGACGGCGATGACCACCACCGGGATCAGGAAGACGAAGAGCCTACTCACTGGCCATCTTTCCTTCCGGCAGCACGAGCCCGAGATCCGGGTCGTAGCTGATCGCCGCCGACGATCCCTGTTCAGGGATCGCCGCACCGTCATGGCGGCCGACAGTCAGGGTGATGTCCTTCTTGCCCGCGCCCTTGAGGAAGATATGGCTGGCATTGCCCTCGAAAGCGACGTTGAGGACGTTGGAACCGATCGTGGTGTCGGCGCCGCCCTGGCCCAGCCGCAGCGATTCCGGGCGCACGAACAGGATGGCCTGGTCGCCGGCCCGCAATCCGCCCGCATTCCGTCCGCGCAGCGCGCCGAACGCCGTCTCGATGATGGCGGTGCCGTTGTCGGCGCGGAGCACCTTGCCGGGGAACGGATTGTTCTCGCCGACGAAGGAGGCGACGAACGCCGTCGCCGGTTGGTCATAGATCGTTTTGCCGTCGCCGACCTGCTCGATCACGCCGGCATTCATCACGGCGATGCGGTCCGACATGGTCAGCGCCTCGCCCTGATCGTGGGTGATGTAGATGAAGGTGATGCCGACGCGCTGCTGGATATTGCGCAGCTCGTTGCGCATATGCTGGCGCAGCTTCAGGTCCAGCGCCGACAGCGGCTCATCCAGCAGCAGCACTTGCGGCTCCACGGCGAGCGCGCGGGCGATTGCCACACGCTGCTTCTGTCCGCCCGACAGCTCGTTGACCATCTTCTTGCCCTGGCCGCGCAGGGCGATCAGCGATAGCAGCTCGTCCGCCCTCTTCTCACGCTCCTGCCGCGAGGCGCCGCGCACGCGCAGGCCATAGGTGATATTGTCGGTGACGCTCATCAGCGGGAACAGCGCCAGGTTCTGGAAGATCAGCGCGGTCGGCCGCTTGTTGGGGCCGAAGCCGGCCATGTCCTTGCCGCCGATGCGGACCTTGCCTTCCGACGGCTCGAGGAAACCCGATACCGTGCGCAGGATTGTCGTCTTGCCGCAGCCCGAGGGGCCGAGGAAGCTGAAGAACTCCCCGTTGTTGATACGCAGCGTTGCGGATTGAACGGCGGTAAAATCGCCGAAACGGATGGTGACTCCGTCGAGTTCGACGTCGGCGCTCATGCCCCTGTCTCGCCTGCCCTGTTAAGCCGTGCGCTTCCGGTCCCGGAAGTTTCTTCTTATGTCACTTGTCTATCGTCGCCCGTTGCTAAAAACAAGACATCCCGGCTCGGGAGAGCCGGGATGTCCAGTCACCTTCAGGCCGTTCTGCGGTCCGCCTAGGCGGACTTGAACTTGTCGGCGTACTGCGTGCGCAGCTCGCCGAACCAGGCCGGCTCGGGGATGCGGTGCCACAGCTTCTGCAGCGCATCCTCCGGATAGGCCTCGGCGAAGTTCTTCTTCGCCGTATCGGACAGCAGGGCATCGGCGCCCGTCACCACCGGATTGTAGCCGGAGCCTTCGGCTACCGCCGCGCTGGCTTCCGGCGTCATCAGGAAGTTCAGGAACTCATAGGCCTGCTCCTGGTTCTTCGCCGCCGCCGGCATCGCCCAGCCGTCGAGCCAGGTAATGGCGCCTTCCTGCGGCGCCATATAGCTCACCGGCTTGCCGTCCTTCTTCAGCGACAGCACCGGGCCGTCCCAGGTCTGGCCGATCACCACGCCGTTCTCGAGCAGACCGGACTTGGTGTTGTCGGCGCTGTCCCAGAACTGCTTGATCCAAGGCTTGTGCTCGATCGCGATCGGCAGGATCTGATCGTAGATCTTCTTGAAGGTCTCTTCGTCCTTGAAGGCGTCGGCCATGCGGTTCGTCGGCAGCTTGCCGCTGTGGTCCAGCCACAAGCCGATGCCCAGCAGCAGCGAGTGCGGCCGCCCCTGCACCTTGCCCTTGTACTCTTCGCTCCAGAGCGTGCCATAGGACAACGTCTTGTACTCGAGCGTCGTCTGATCGGTGCGCCAGGAAATCGCTTCGCTGCCCCAGCAATGCGGCACATGATACAGGCCGCCGTCCCAGGTCCACTCGGAGGATGAGCCTTCGAGCATGGAGGGAATCAGGTTCTTGCTGTTGGCGAGCTTGTTCGTGTCAAACGCACCGAGCACGCCCAGCTCCTTGAACTGCGGCGCACGGTCGCGCGTCGGCTGGCAGAGGTCGAAACCTTCGCCGCCGGTCGCCTGCAGCTTGTTGATCTGTTCTTCATTTTGGGAGAACGGAGTCGAATTGACCTTGATGCCCGTCGCCTTTTCGAAATTCGGCAGCACGGGCTCCGGCAGCTCGTCCGCCCAGTTGAGGATGGTGAGTTCGCCCGAGGAAGAGAACGCATTTTTCACGATCCATGGACCGGCCGCCAGAACGGCGCCCGCTGCGGCGGAGCGCTTCAGCATGACGCGCCGCGAGAAATTGCGCGCCGCCAGCAGCGTTGCCTCCGTCTCAAGTTGTGCTTTGGTCTTGTTGGCCATTGTTTAGCTCCCTGGTTGCAACCTTGGTGTGATGAGGGGTGATCCGAATATGGAATTGAATGATAAAGGCGTATACGTCGATTCCGCTACGTCTGTGTTACAGACGCCGGCAAACCGTCCGAGTTACGCGCCTTTGGCCCAGCCCTGCCGCGCCAGAATATAACCGACCGCCAAGGCCCTCCAACCCCTGATTTGGCACGTCCCAGCCGGCGCGCATGCCCCGGCTTCCCGCTCCCTGGAAAGGCCTGCCAGGCCGCATCGTAGCCGGTATCCGTTCGGTACCTAGGACCAGGTATCGGCATCGGGCGGGACCTAAATCTTCAGCAGGTTTTGAGATTCCGCGCAGCCGCCATCTTTTCAAGGCATTGCGCGATCTTTTTCGCCGCTTCGAAGTTGCCGCTAGGACGGTTCCGGCCCGCTCAGGACCAGCAGATCTTCGCGCGCGAAGGTGACATCGGCGGGCTGGCCGCGCTGGGGCGGCGCCACGCCCGGATTGTTGAAGGTGTCGAGCGAGATGGCATTGTCCTTGAAGCGCACGCGGATGCGCACCACCGACCCCAGAAAACTGACTTCCTCGATCGACCCGCGCAGCCGGTTGGCGCCGTTGCCGCGATCCTCCAGCGACGCCGCCTCCGGCCGCAGCGCGACCGAGCGGCTCTCGCCGGCGCGGCCGTCGGGAATGCCCCGCGAGGCGATGATCTCCTGCCCGTCGACCTCGATGCGCCCGCCGGCGGCGTCGATGATCTTCCCTTTGAGGATGTTCAGCGTACCGACGAACGATGCGACGAAGCGCGTGCGTGGCTGATTGTAGATCTCGAAGGGCTGGCCGATTTGCTCGACCCGGCCTTCGTTCATCACCACGATGCGGTCGGACATCGACAGCGCCTCTTCCTGATCGTGGGTGACGTAGACGGTGGTGATGCCGAGCTGACGCTGCACGGCGCGGATCTCCTCGCGCAGCGAGACGCGGATCTTGGCGTCCAGCGCCGACAGCGGCTCGTCCAGCAGCAGCACCTGCGGCTTGATCGCCAGCGCCCGCGCCAGCGCCACGCGCTGCTGCTGCCCGCCGGAAAGCTGGAAGGGATAGCGGCCGCCCAGCTTCGGCAGCTTGATCAGGTTCAGCATCTCCTCGACCCGCGTAGCGACCTCCGCCGCCGGCCGGTTGGCGACCTTCAGGCCGAAGGCGACGTTCTGCGCCACGGTCATGTTGGGAAACAGCGCATAGGACTGGAACACCATGCCGACCTTGCGCTGGTTCGGCCGCAGATGGGTGACTTCCTGGCCGTCGATCTTGATGCTGCCCGATGTCGGCGTTTCGAATCCGGCGACCATGCGCAGCGTCGTTGTCTTGCCGCAACCGCTGGGGCCGAGGAAGGAAACGAACTCGCCGCGCGCCACGCTGAGATCGAAATGCTCCACCACCTGGTTGGCGCCGAAGGACTTGCGGAGATTCTCGATCTTGAGGAATGACATGATGTTCCCTGCGCGCTTACAGCTTTAGCGCCGCGCCTTGCGCGCTTCGTCCGAAGAGTTGAATGACGCCCATACAGGCCCAGGTGATGGCGAAGGCCATGATGGCCAGCGCTGCGGGCTCATAGGCGCGGTTGGCGCCGATGAGCTGCAGATAGGGGCCGAAGGCCGGCCGGTCCAACAGGCTCGCCATGGTGAATTCGCCGATGACCGTGGCGAAGGTGAGAAATGCGCCGCTGAGAATGGCGATGCGCACATTGGGGAAGATCACGCGGAACAGGATCGTCGGCCACTTTGCGCCCAGACTCTCCGCCGCTTCCGTCAGCGTCCGCACATCGATCGCCCGCATGCCGGTGTCCACGGCGCGATACATGTAGGGCAGCGCCAGCGCGACATAGCTGAACATCAGCAGGATATCGGTCGTGCGGTCGCTGCCGGTCATCGGCAGCCAGGACGAGCTGTTGTAGAGGCGCAGATATCCGAACACGAGACAGATCGCCGGGATCACCAGCGGCAGCAAGGTAAGGAACTCGACGATGCCGCGCAGCCGGGGCAGCCGGAGCTGGATCCAATACGATGTCGGCACGACGAGCAGCACGCCGACAAGAATTGTCGCCAGCGCCTGACCTGTTGAATAGAGGAAGCTCGCCTGAAAGCGCGGGTCGCCGAGGACGACGCCGTAGGCGTCGAGGCTGTACTCGCCCTTGCGCATGCGCATCGAGAATTCGAACGTGGCGATCAGCGGCACGATGAAATAGAGCATGCCGATGGTGATGGCGACCCACGGGCCGAGTTTAGAGGTTTTCATCGCAGCCACCGGTCGCTGCGCGCCCGCAGCCAGATATAGGCGCCGTTGGACAATCCGGTGATCAGGATCATGCCGAACGCCAGGGCATAGCCGAGATTCTGGTCATGCAGCACGTCGCCGCGGATCTGCGCATAGAGTTGGATGGTCACGAGATTCAGCAAACTGCCGGTCAGGGCATAGGCGGTGGCGATGGCGCCGAACGCATTGGCGAACAGGAGGATCGTCGCCCCCAGAAGGCTCGGCCATAACACCGGCAGCGCCACATAGCGCCAATATTGCCAGCTGCTGGCGCCGAGGATTGCCGAAGCCTCGCGCCACTCCCGCTTCAGTCCGTCCAGCGCCGGCGCCAGGATCAGCACCATCAGCGGTATCTGGAAATAGAGATAGGCGAGAATCAGGCCCCAGGTGCTGACGACGCGGAAGCCCGACCTGTAGAGGCTGAAATCGAAGTAGTCGATGAACAGCTTCGTCACCAGGCCCTGAGGCCCGAGCGCGGCGAGGAAGGCGAAGGCCAGCGGCACGCCGGCGAAATTCGACGCGACACCGGAAAAGGTCATCACGATGGACCGCAGCCAGCGCGGCAATCCGCCCATGACGGCGGCATAGCACAGGAAAAATCCGACGGCGGCGCCGAGGATGGCCGAGATGACGCTGACTTTGATGCTGATCCAATAGGCATTGAGGATCAGGGGTTGGGTCAGATTGACTAGATTGTTCAGCGTGAAATTGCCGTCGGCATCCTGAAAGCTGCCGACGAACAGAAATCCGGTCGGCATGATCAGGAACAGAAGAGCAAAGATGAAAAATGGCGCAACGCCGATCCAGGCCCAGGAGAACTGCCCCAGCCTGGGCGGAGCACCGACGGGTGCTGCGAGGACGATATCGGATTGCTGGGACATGGGAACGACCGTTACGCCCGAACCTTCCCCGCCGCAACGGCGGGGAAGGCCGGCATGCACAAAAGAGACGCGCCGCTCATCTGCCTATGCGGCGGACGGACGGCGCGGCCCGAAACAATTGCAGCGGATTACTTAACGTCGGCGCCGACGACGGTATCCCACTGCTTGGTGATGATCTCCTTCGCCTTGGCCTGCTGCTCCAGCGACGGGAACAGCGCCTTCTCGTAGTTTTCGGCCGGCGGCAGCTTGTCCAGCAGATCCTGCGGAACCTTGCCGTTCTTCACCAGGTCGTTGAACCGGATCGGATGGCAATAGCCCTTCAGCCACAGAAGCTGGCTTTCGTCGGAGTAGAGATGCTCCATCCACAGCTTGGCTGCATTCGGATGGGGCGCATAGGCGCTGATCGCCTGGATATAGACGCCGGCGACGATGCCGGTTTTCGGCACGATGGTCTCAACCTTGGGATTGCCGTTCAGCGTGTCGCGATCGGCCAGCGACAGGTAATCCCAACGGATTGTGATGGGCGTGGTGCCCTGGGCGAGCGGCGCGGTGCCACCGCCAACAGGAACGAAATTGCCGGCCTTGTTCAAGTCGGCAAAAAACTTCAAGCCAGCCTCGGCGGCCTTGTCCACATCGCCGCCCGTGGCCGAGAGTCCGGCCGCGAAGACGGTCATGATCGACTGATTGGACGTCCGGGGATCGCCCGATAGCGCAACCATGTTGGCATATTCCGGCTTCATCAGGTCCGGCCAATCCTGCGGCAGATTGGGGACCAGGTCCGCATTCACTTCGAACGACAGCACGCCGTAGTAGTCGCCGTACCAATAGCCCTCCGGATCCTTCAGCCCGTCCGGAATGCTGTCCCAGGTAGAGACCTTGTACGGCTGGATCAGCCCATCGGCCTTCGACGTCGGCCCGAAGCCCAAGCCCACATCGATCACGTCGGGCGCCTGCGGGCCCATATTTCCCTTGTTGGCCTTGATCGCCTCGATCTCGTCGCCGGAGCCGGCGTCCGGATTGAGCTCGTTCAGCTTCAGGCCGTATTTCGCATTGAAACTCTCGATGACCGCGCCGTAGCCGCACCAGTCATGGGGCACGGCGATGATCGTCAGTTCGCCTTCCGCCTTGGCGGCGGCGATCAGTTCATCCGATTGCGCCGAAGCAAATCCCGTGGAAACCGCCATGGCCAGGGCGGACACGGAAACGACGCGTAGCCAGTTCGACCTCATAAATACCTCCCAGTGGTTTTTAGCAGGGCGCAATCTAGGGGTGGAGTGTTACGGCTCTGCTGCGGATTTGTTACATACCGCCGATTGACTCTCTTGTGGGGCGCTTCCATTGTCAAGCGACCCCTGTCCCCGGAAAGATGCGCGACGCCCTTTTTCACCTCCGCCGAGACGGCAAATCCTCGCTGCAGATGCAGCTGCGGGAGATGCTGGTATCAGCGATTCTGCAAGGGCAAATCCCTGCCGGCAGCCCGTTGCCCTCCAGCCGCAAGCTGGCGGAAACGCTTGACGTAGCCCGTAATACCGTCGCCCTCGCTTATCAGGACCTGGTCGCCGAGGGCTTCTTGGTCGCCCATGAGCGGCGCGGCTATTTCGTCAATGGCGAGATTCTGACCGGCAGCGTCCAGGCCGGCCGCGCTGCCAGCCGCACGGCGCCTGCAGAACCCGCCGCCAATGATGCCGGACCGGACTGGCGGCACCGCTTCAAGGTGACTCCGACCGGGCAGCGGAACGTCGTGAAACCCGGAAATTGGCAGGCTTTCCGCTATCCCTTCATCTATGGCCAGGTGGACCCGGCGCTGTTCCCGCTCAGCGAATGGCGCGAATGCTCGCGCCAGGCGCTCAGCGTCGATGCCGTGCGCGACTGGTGCACCGATCACTTCACCCTCGACGATTCCCTGCTGGTGGAGCAGATCCGCACCCGGCTGCTGCCGCGGCGCGGCGTGCGCGTGGCGCCCGACGAGATCCTGGTCACCGTCGGTGCGCAGCATGCGCTCTATCTGCTGGCGGCGCTGCTGGTGAACGGCGAGACCACGGTCGGCATCGAAGAGCCGGGCTATGCCGATGCACGGAATATCTTCGCCCTGCGCACCTCGAAACTGCGGCCGCTGCCGCTGGATGCTAACGGGATTGTGATCGGCCCGGAACTCAAAGGCTGCGACTACGTGCACGTGACGCCCAGCCATCAGTTCCCGACCACCGTGAACATGCCGCTGGAGCGCCGGGAAGCCCTGCTGGCCCACGCCAAGGTCGGGGACTTCGTCCTCATCGAGGATGACTATGAAAGCGAGATCAACCATGTGGGTCCGCCGCACCCGGCGTTGAAATCGCTCGACGATAGCGGCCGGGTGATTTTCCTGGCCAGCCTGTCAAAGACGCTCGCCCCGGGCCTGCGCATGGGCTACATGGTCGGGCCGCGCGATCTGATCCGCGAAGCGCGCGCCCTGCGCCGCTTGATGCTGCGTCATCCGCCGGCCAACAATCAGCGCACCGTCGCGCTGTTCCTCGCTCGCGGTCATCATGACTCTCTGATGCGCCGGCTGTCCCACGCCTATCGCGAGCGCTGGCAGGTGATGCGCGACGCACTCATCAGGCATCTGCCGCAATGCAAGGTTTGGCCGTCGATCGGCGGTACCGCCTATTGGATCGAGGGGCCGAAAACGCTGGACGCCCGCGAGACCGAACGCCTCGCCGCCATCGAGGGCATCCTGATCGAACCCGGCGATGTGCACTTCATGGGCACGACCTGGCAGCCCGTAGCAAAAGGCAAGAAAGCGCCGCGTGCCGGCAACGTGATTGACGGCCTGCCGCGCAATCATTTCCGTCTCGGCTTCTCGTCGATCCCGGTCGACCGCATCGAGCCCGGCCTGAAGCTGCTGGGCGAAATCATCCGCCGCCAGATCAAACGGTGACAAAAACCCCGGTGCACGCCATGCTGCCCGCGGGGCCGACTTTGATGATGGCGTAGGGGTGTTATCAATGGACTCGACGGCGAGGCTGTTTCTGCCGCTGGAACCTCGCGCCCGCTTGGTGACCATCTTATTCTGGTGCTACATTGCCATATCGGCGGCCGCGATTTTGGCGCTGGCTGCTGCGCCGATGATCGGCGTGAATCTCTACTCCGACATCACCTATCCGGCCGAAGACACGCCGCCAGGCATTGCCGTACTTCTGATGTCGGGGATTTCCCTAGTCCTGTACATCATCATCTATATCGTTTGCGTCGTCGTCTTCCTGATGTGGCTCTACCGGGCCCGCCGCAATCTGCCGGCGCTCGGCGTTGCCAATGCCCGATGGTCGCCCGGCTGGTCGATCGCCTGGTGGTTCATTCCCATCATGTCGCTTTTCCGGCCCTACCAGGTCGTCAAAGAGACCTGGCAGGCCAGCGATCCCGCAACAATGCCCGGCTGGCGCCGCGACACGCCCCCAGCCATTTTCGGCTGGTGGTGGGGCTTATTCCTGGCGAACAGCATCGGCGGCAACATAACGGACCGCTATGCGAAATCCGTCGGTGGGACGCCGAGCTTTGACGCTTCGGTCGTACTCACCTTTGTGGATGTGGCCGCACTGATCGCCGGCATCGGCGCCGCATGGGCCGCAATCCACATCATCAGCGACATCGCCTTGCGCCAGAGGCAGCGCTATCAGGTCAGCGCCTTCTGAGTTGCCTGGCGGCAGGCGGCCCTAGGGGCTGCCGGTCGTCGTACTGTTGCCGGAGACGCTGTTGGAGACTGTTCCCGACGACGTCGTACTGCCGCTGGTGCCGCCTGTCGAAATGCTGACGCTGATGCCATTGGCGTTCGTGTTCGTGCCCGTCGTCGTGACTTCCGCCGAGGTGCGCGCCGATGTCGAGCAGGCGCCTTTGCACGATGCCTTGGCCTTGGACAGGGCCGTGCCGGTCGCATCGGACACCGTGCTCCGGGTATGACTGCGGGCGCCTTCGCCTTTGGCGAAAACCGGCGCCGATGCCATGAGTGTCAAAGCTGAAACCGCCGCCATCCACACGATCGTCTTGCGTTTCATGTCGATCTCCAGTTTTTCCCAGACTTCCTGGCCAGCCTTGCCAATTGTGCCCGACGGCACCCCTGCTCTCCATGACAAATTTACGCCCCCCTGTATCGTTTCTGAACAGAGGGGCTGGACAGACCGGACCGGGCGCGGCATCACTCCGCCCCGTTTGCTGACCTGAAATTCTAACCGGGAAGTCACCGATGGGTTCCACCGGCTTGCTGGCTTTCTGCGCCGCCTATGCGGTCGCCACCGCTTCACCCGGCCCGGGCATCGCCGCCATACTGGCCCGCGTGCTCGGCCGCGGCCTGCGCGGCGTGCCCGCTTTTATCGCCGGATTCGTGGTCGGCGATCTCTTCTGGTTCACCATTGCCGCCACCGGTCTGGCCCTGCTGGCGCAGACCTTCGCCATGCTGTTCGTGGCCATTAAATATGCCGGCGCCGCCTATCTGCTCTATCTCGCCTGGAAGCTCTGGACAGCGCCGGCGCAACAGACAGAGGTCGGACTTGATCGGCGAAGCGACGGCGCGGGACGGCTGTTCCTCGGTGGCCTCGCGGTCACCCTGGGCAACCCGAAGGTGATCGTGTTCTTCCTCGCCCTGTTGCCGCTGGTGATCGATCTGGAGAATCTCAGCGTCGTCGGCTTCGTCGAGATCGCAGCATTGATCGTGGTGATCCTCAGCGCAGTGCTGTCGGCCTATGCGCTCGCCGCCGCCAGCGCCCGCCGGCTGATCGCCAGCCCGCGCACCATGCGCGCGGTGAACCGCACCACCGGCACTGTCATGGCCGGCGCCGCCGTCGCCATCGTCGCGCGCTGAGTTCCGATCCGGCGGGTCAGCGCGCCGTCAGCCGCGCCGCCGCCACCGAGCAGGCGATGGCCGCCAGCATGAACGCCACGCCGGCCCAGGACAGCAGATCGAGGCGGCCGGCAGCTGACCAGCACCCCGCCCAGCGCCGCTCCAACCGCCTGCCCGACATAGATGCCGGAGGTGTTGAGCGCGATCGACGCCGAGGCCAGCGGCGGCGCGATGCCCATGAGCCGCGCCTGCTGCAGCGAGTTGCCGGCGAAGGTGCCGAACGCCCAGACCGCCATGGCCAGCATTGTCAACGCCAGCGAGCCATGGCCCAGCGGCCACAGCGCCAGGCCCGTGGCCATGCACAGCATGAAGACCAGGATCGCGCCGGCCACGCCGAGCCGGCCGCTGACCCGCGCCGCCAGGCTGTTGCCGGTCACGCCCCAGAAACCGGCCCAGGCCAGCAGCAGCGCAATGGTGCCGGGCGCCGCCGCCAGCGACTCCTTCAGCACCGGTGCTATGTAGGTAAAGAGCGCGAATTGCCCGGAGAGGCTGGCCACCGTCACCAGCAGCACCAATACCAGGACCGGACTGAGGAACACGCCCCGCCAGGACTCCAGCGACAGGCGCTGCACCCGGAGACCGCGCGGCACGGCCCACCACACGCCCGCCGCCGCGATCAGCGCCAGGACGCTGAGAATTCCATAGGCCGCCCGCCAGCCCAGCGTGGCGCCGATCAGGCTGCCCATGGGCATGCCCAGCACATTGGCGATCGACCAGCCGAGGAAGATGAAGGTGATCCCGGCGCCGCGCCGCTCCGGCGGCAGCAGCAGCCCCACCGTGGCCGCGGCCTGGGGCGTGAACACGCCGGCGGAAAGGATCGTCACGACCCGCACCGCCAGCAGCATCTCGAAGTTCAAGCTCAACGCCGATAGCGCGTGACCGGCGACATACAGCAGCAGCGAGCCCACCAGCAGCAGGCGCCGGTCCACGTCGCTGGTCAGCGCGGCGATCAGCGGCGCGCCGATGCCGATGATGATGGCGCCGGCCCAGATCAGGCTGCCGCCCTTCGACACCGACACGCCGAGATCGCGCACCAGATCGTTCATCATGCCCGCTGGCAGCAGCACGCCCGTGCCGATGACGAAGTTGCCGACCAGCAGCGCCCAGAGGGCGCGGCGGCCGGATTGTATGGATTGTGGCGGGGAAGAGACTGGTGCCGTCATAACGGCTACGAAACTACAAGAGCCTCGGCTCCCTGTCGCCTGCCGACTTCTCTGTTCCGCCATGTGTTAGATCGGAGCAGGCACCGAAAAACTCCGCTCCCCACTTCCCCCTCCGTCCACGGCTCCTATGTAAGAGAAACAGATCAGGCGAAGGAGGTCAACATGACCAGGCGTTCCTTTCTGATGCAGTCGGTATCCCTGGCGATCCTGGCCGGCGTCGGCAGCCTGCTGCCGCGCTCGCATCCGCCCATCACGGCTGGGGCTGGGCCACCGACGAGGAGTTCGAGCTGACCGGCAAGATCACGAAAGTGAAGCTGGGCAATCCCCATGGTGAAATGCACCTCGACGCCAATGGCGAGGCCTGGCTGGTGGAGATCGGCCAGCCCTGGCGCAACGAGCAGGCCGGCCTGACCGATGAACTGCTGGCGATCGGCACCGAGGTCACCGTGCATGGCCATCGCTCGATCGACCCCGACGAGAAACTGATGAAGGCGGAGCGGCTGATCATCGCGGGCAAGGACTACAATCTTTACCCCGACCGGGAGTCCTGATGCTCGCGCGCGCCGGTAGGCAGCAAGCCATGCTGATGGAGATCCTGGCCGGCCTCGAAGGCTCCGCGCTCGCGGCCGGCCTGCGCGGCTCGAAATGGGTCTATCCCCTGGTGAATGCCGGCCACATCGCCGGCATCGCCCTGCTGTTCGGCGCCATTGCCGGCTTCGACCTCAGGCTCATGGGCGCCTGGCCCCGGGTGCCGCTGGAGACGCTGGCCAAGTCCTGGTTCCCGTCGCCGGCACGGGCCTCTGCCTCGCCGCGGCTTCGGCAGTCTGCTCTTCATCGTCAAGGCCACAGAATACGCCGCCTCGTCCCTGTTCCAGGCAAAGATGGTCTTGCTGGCCATCGGCCTTGCCAATCTGCTCGCCTACCGTCTGCTGTCCCGCCGCCTCGGCTGGCGGATGGCGGTGGCGCCGCCCTGGCCCGCTGCCGCGACGCTCGTGTGGCGCGATATCGCTCGGCGTCTGGTTGTCCGTGCTCGTTCTCGGCCGGCTCGTCGGATACTTTTAAGGCCCGCATGGGCCAGCCCGAGGGCATCCGCCCGCCGATCGGCGCAAAGTCACAGCGTTTCGCTGTTCGCAAGTCCGGCCCATCGGCGCGTGCAATTGCCAGTGGGATGTACTACGGACGGTGGGATGTCGTGCCGGCCCGCCGCGCACGCGCGCGAATCATGCCGTTACAGGAAAGGGCGAGGCGGGCGGATGCGAAGGGCTCGCAGATTCTTCCAAAGGAGGCACGCGGTAGATGACGCTAGTTATCATAGGTATACGCTATCATCGGCCATTCGGTTACCTCTAGGCCATGTGATGTGTCACCTTCGCAATGCCATCAGAGCAACTCGAACATCGGCGCCGCGAAATTCTTTATGCGACGCTTCGCGGCTATCGTCTTTGCCGACTTCGCGGTTACAGCCGGCTGAAACATGATTATGAAAACGACCATCACCGCCCTGAGCACCTCCGCTAACTGATCGAACCCGCGATCGCGAAGAGAGCGGCGCCTGGTGAAACCACTGACGACGGCATCCTATGGAGTTTTCTTCGCGTCGCGCGGTTACCGCAGCGTCTATTCCGCGCGGCATGAGCCTGCGCAACAACCTAAAGCCCGAAGACCGCCGCTCGCTTCCGCACGGCGTCAACTGTCCGCGATTGTTGGCACTACTCCGACATCCTCGGCGACGCCGTCAACGTCGCTGCCCGGCTCCAGCGCATTGCCATACCAAGCCATCTCCGTGTCGACGAAATCTCATATCAGCAGCAACACGATCGACGCCGAGCTCGAGAGCATCCTCCACATCACGCTGAAGAACCTGCCCAAGCCGGTCAAGCATTTCGCGTCTCCATCGCTCCCGGCCGCCGGCGCGAGAAAGATCTCACGCAGCTGCGCGCGACCGCCGAACCGCGCGTACCGTGCCACCGGTGAACTCTGAGCTGCGATCCCGAGCCGGACGATTTCAGCGACGGCGTCACCAAAGATCTATCTCGAATCTCACGCGATTTCCCGATCTCCGCGTTTTCGCCAGGCATTCGTACTCGCTGGAGAGCACGGCCCACCGGAATGCGCAGCTCTGTCATTGCCGCGCCGATGCGTTAGGCCAGCAGCGCACTCAAAATCGTTCGGTTCAATCTTGAACTGTCAACGCCAGCGGCCGCAGCTGCACCAATCGCCCGCCACATGAAAGCAGCAGGTCATCATAGCATCGCAGATCACGTCGTATGGGCGTAGTTATCGCCGAACCCCCGCTCACTCGCAGCGCCGGACCATCTGGCGCCGACGAGTTCCGCTGCGCCGCCTCCCCGGCCGACGCCAGTCGCGGCGCTCACCAAGGCGCTGCCCTGGATCCCAATTTCGCACGGCCCACAGTGCCTGTTCCTATTCCCTGATCCAGGCCGCCCTCGGTGGCTGGAACACCACGCCCGAGCCCTCCGCGCACCGGACATAAGCAGCGCAGATCGCCGTCGCCCTGGCGCCGTCGACTCGACGCCTATGAGCAGCTCGGCTCACCTGCCTCTACAGCGGAGTCGATCGCAGCCTCGATTGCTTTCGCCGCGCCCTGAGTCTCAATCCGAACTGCCCGGACCTGCTGGCCGATATGGCCCACACGCTAGCTCAATGGGTCACACGGTCGAGGCCTCGCGGATGATCGAGCAGCCAAACGGTCAATCCCATCCATCCCGATTTGTATGATGGTCCTCGGCATGGCCGCATCCATGAGGGCCGCTACGAGGAATCGCTGGGAGCCCTAGCGCGCTTCACCGATCCGCCGCCGCTGCAGCGCCGCGACATTGTCGCAACCTATGTCAGGCTGGACGACTCGCCGAAGCCCGCGCGCTGGCACAGGATATCCTGAGCGAACAACCGGAGTACCGGCTGGCGACGGAGAACCGCGGCCCTTCAAGAACCCGGAGTGTGCTCTCACTGACGATCTCGGTTGGCGGGACTGCCGGACTGAAGAAAAATGAAGAGATATCAAATCGGGGACAGCGAATGAGCAAGACATTCGACTACTTCCTCCAGGGCTGGGGCCTCTACAGCGCTTCAGCGCGCAGGCCAATGCCGAGGCGCGGATCGCCTATCAAAGGCATCGACGCGGATCGAGAGATCTATCCTGCATATGCCGATCTCGCCTATTCGCTCCTTCAGCTCGATATTCAAATGGACAAGAGCATGACGTTGCAGAACGCGAAGACGCGCTGCAGAAAACTCCCCGCCAACTGTCAGGACTACTATTACCTCTGGATCAAGGCGCTGCACGTATCCCGCGACTCGACGCCGCCCGGCGGTTTATCAGACTGTGGACCGCGCAAAAGGAACGCCGTTCCGTCGGATCTGGATGCCCTGAAGTCGATATCGCGGAGATGCTGCTGTTGACAGGCAAAACACAGCAAGAAACTGGGCAAACACTAAGAAGGCCGTTGATGATATGCTAAATCTCGATGCAAGAAACTAGTACACGAAAAATGGTTCTATTGGGTGCTGTCCTGGGCCTACTACGCGGAGCTCAGTATCAGAAGCCATCGATACACTGCGAGCAATATTGGCCATCCGCGCAATGCGATGCGCTTACCTGTGATCGCAAGTCTGGTGGCATTGGGCAAAATCGACGATGCCGCTAAAGCGGCCGAGCTCTATCTCGACGAGGAGAGAAAAGAGACAATCACATACGACTCTCTGCACCACGTCCTGGAAATCCTAAAAAGGATACCCTTCGAAGCTTCGGCCAGATCCGAAAAATGGCAGGCTGAATGCGAGCGGCTTCAAGCGACTGCTGCCGCCTCATAAGCCGCTCCCGACATCGCTGCAAGAGCACCGGCTCCGGTGGCGCATCGCAGCGCTCCTGCCGCAACGCTCCCTTGTCGATCTTGCCGATCGGCAGCAGCGGCAGTTCCTCCCTGACGATGAACCGCTTCGGGATTTTGTAGTTGGCCAGACGCTCGCGGCAGTATGCGTCCAGTGTCCGCCGCGCTCGATGCCGCGGCCCCGCTGGCAGCGGATGAAGGCATAGCCGACCTCCTGATACAGCGTATCGGGCACGGGAACTACCGCCGCCGACATCACATCTAAATGGTCTTCGATCACGGCCTCCACCTCCCGCGGATAGATGTTGTAGCCGCCATATGAACATGTCCTTTATGCGGCCGACCAGCCGCAGACAGCCGGCCTCGTCGATGCGGCCGCGATCGCCGCTATGCAGCCAGCCATCGGCATCGATCGCCTCGCGGTCGCATCCGGCCGGCTGTATAGCCGGCCATGACAGCGGGACCGCGCACCACGACTTCGCCACCTCCGAGCCGCTCACATCCCTGCCATCGCCATCGACGATCCTAAGCTCGCAGCCCCGCGCCGGCCGCCCCGCACTGTCGCCAGGGCGTCGAGGTCGTCGCTCGGGCTCGTGTAGTCACGGAGCAGGAGGTCTCGGTCATGCCCCAGCTGGTGAATACGGTCGCGCCGAGTTCGCAACTCGACGATCTTGTCGCACCATCGGAGCGCCGAAGAACAGCACCGCCTGCAGGCTCGACAGGTCGCGGGCGCGATCCTGCCGCGCCTCGAGCATCTTCAGGAACATGGTCGGAAGCTGCATCAGGATGCTCACCCGCGACGCTTCGACGATATCCAAGCTCGGCCGCATCGAACTTCTCCTGGAAAACCAGCGCGCCGCCGCCCACCAGGGTGTGGGCGCAGATATCGCTCGTCGAAGCCACATGTTGACCGGCAGGTTGCAGAGCACCCGCAACGGCCGCGGTGGAAACAGCTCCACTGTACTCGCGCGCAATGCACTAGATTACGATGGTGATCATGGCGCCCTTCGGCTGCCCGCTCGATCCCGACGTATGGACAGATCAGCGCCGACGTCGTCCGCCGCCACCGCCTGCCACGCGCCGCCGCGAACATCGCCTCCGGACAGCCGCATCGCCGTCAGCTCGAAAATCCTCGTAGGCGCGTTTCCGCTGCGCCGCCGGCTTCGTCCGATCATGACCAGCCACTCGATGCAGGCGAACTCCGTCTTGCTGCCGCCGCAGCGCCTCGCGATTCTGCGCGCCCGCGCAGATCGCGCGAAACCGAAAAGGATCCGCGGCTCGCAGTCGCTCGACCACATAGCGGTGCTCATCCAGCTGATGCACCGGTTCAGCCCCATCCAGATGGCGCCGATGCGCGCCGTGGCCAGAAGACCGTCAGATGCTCCGGCCGCGGCGTCGACAGCATCGCCACCCGGTCGCCCTTGCCGATGCCGTGGGCCAGCAAGCGCCCGGCGCAGCGTCGATATCGGCGCCAAGCGCGCCAGGTAGCTCCGTTCGCGTCCATCGAGCATCAGCTGCTGCCGCTGCGGACGCCGCCAGGGCGTAGTGCAGGCCGGATAGTCGCTGATGCGCGGGTAGTCCGGCGCCACCGCGCTTTCGCCGGCCGAATTCTTGCCCATTGCCGATCTGCAGGAAGTTACCCCCAACCCGAATATGTGACCCGCGCCGCGTGCATCCGTCGAGCGGGAATTGTCAGTGGCCGGCGGCGGCACTTAGGGCGACTAGCTAGTCCGTGACGCTCACTATTCGTCCAAAGATCCCATTCGCGCCGATCCAGCCGTTGATGCCGCCGCGATTGTTGCCGATCTGGAATTGGCCGCCCTGGATTGCCTTGATCAGGTGCAGATACTCGGCGCCGCGCACACGACAGAGGACGATGTCACCGACTGACAAGGTCGCGGCGTCGACCGGCGCTACCGTGCAAAGCTGGCCGGAGTTGATCTTTCCCTTCATCGAGTGTCCGCGTGGCCGGAAGGAGACCGTCTCCCCTTTCTGCAATCGTGAAATATGTCCCGTCGCCCAGCCCATTTGCGGTTCATCTTTAGCATGGAGATTGTGTGGTCGAAAGGTTGTACGGCTCTTCGTATCCGCAACCTATTCCCCCAACAACCGCTGCGTCGTGGTCGTCAGATGGTCGGCGATCCGTTCGATCGCGGCGTGGTAGCGGAGCAGCGCCGCGGACCGCACGCCAGCATCAAATGCATCCATCAGCGTCTGGCTCGCCCGCACATAGTCGCGCATCGCCTTACGGCGCGCCTTGCTGGTCGCCGTATAGGCGCCGTGCTTCAACGCGTTCCTGTTGCCCTTGGGCGCACCGCTGCCGGGGGCGCCGCCATGGCTGCGGCAGCGGCGTTTGCCGTGCGGCGGCCGTGCTGCGCACAGGCGGCCGGTCCGCAGCCTCGCGCCGCAAACAGGCGGCACCGAATTCTATCGGCGGGACACCGTCCCGAATCATCGGCTGATTCCGAGTTGTTGTATTATACGTAATTTTAGCGTATACTGGGGCCGCTGTCGAGCGAAATCGGCTGCTGTCATACCCCAATTTCCTAGGCCGCATTCGCAACTCTGGGGGCATCCGGTCGTTATCATGAATACGCAGGATTCGTCATATTGCATACAGATTCGGACGCGTTCCCAAGGGGCGAGGGTTGTTTTCGCAAAAATCAAAAATCCGCAAACTTTCTTTGCGGCGGCAAGGGGATGCGCCGCACCCATTTGCAAAACAACCTTCTCTCATGGTCGCAACTCTCGTTGCATTCCGGCTCCTCCTGGCTCCCCGCAATGGCCTTTGCTGGCACTTCACTTGGAAACGCGCCCTTTGCTATCTCCAGCACCGATAGGCGATGCTGCTGTGTCGTATCGCCGCCCCGTTTCCGCCCTGCGAAAATCTCCAATCACAAGGATCCCCTGATGACCCGCATGACGCCTTCCGAAGCCTTCGTCGAAACGCTCGTCGCCCATGGCGTCAAGCATGTGTTCGGCATCGTCGGCTCGGCCTACATGGACGCACTCGACCTGTTCGAGCCCGCCGGCATCCGCTTCATCTCGGTCGCCCATGAGCAGGGCGCGGGGCATATGGCCGACGGCTATTCGCGGGTGCTGAACAAGCAGGGCGTCTGCATCGCCCAGAACGGCCCGGGCATCACCAATTTCGTCACCGCCGTCGCCGCCGCCTATTGGGCCCATTCGCCCGTGGTGGTGATCACGCCGGAGACGGGCTCCAACAGCATCGGCCTCGGCGGCTTCCAGGAGACCGAGCAGCTGCCGATCTTCTCCAAGATCACCAAGTACCAGGCCCATGTCAGCCGCGCCGACCGCATGGCCGAGCTGACGTCCCGCTGCTTCGACCTGGCGCTGACCGAGCGCGGACCCACCCAGCTCAACATCCCGCGCGACGTCTTCTATGGCGACATCGACGTCAACATCCCCACGCCGATCAAGATCGAGCGCGCCGCCGGCGGCGGCAAAAGCCTGGATGATGCGGCGAAGCTGCTGGCCTCGGCCAAGTTCCCGGTGATCCTCGCCGGCGGCGGCGTCATCATGTCCGACGGCCAGGCGGAAGCGGTGGCGCTGGCGGAATATCTGCAGGCGCCGGTCGTCACCAGCTATCTGCATAACGACGCCTTCCCCGCCGGCCATCCGCTGATGTGCGGGCCGCTGGGCTATCAGGGCTCGAAGGCGGCGATGAAGCTGATCGCCCAGGCCGATGTGGTGCTGGCGCTCGGCTCGCGCCTCGGGCCGTTCGGCACCCTGCCGCAGCACGGCATCGACTACTGGCCGAAGAACGCCAAGCTGATCCAGGTGGATTCCAACCACCGCGTGCTCGGCCTGGTGAAGCCGATGACGGTCGGTGTCTGCGGCGACGCGAAGCCGGCGGCGGCGGAGATGCTGCACCGGCTGCAGCACGGCAACATGAAGATCGAGGCCCATGGCAACAAGGACCAGCGCCTCGCCGAAGTGAAGAAGCAGAAGGCGGAGTGGGAGGACGAGCTCAACAAATGGGGCCAGGCCGACGGCACGCCGGTGGCGCCGCGCCGCGCTTTGCGCGAGCTGGAGAAAGCCCTGCCGAAGAACGCCATGGTCACCACCGACATCGGCAATATCTGCTCGGTCTCCAACAGCTATCTGCGCTTCGACAAGCCGCGCTCCTTCTTCGCCGCCATGAGCTTCGGCAATTGCGGTTATGCCTATCCCACAGCCATCGGCGCCAAGGTGGCCGCACCCGACCGGCCGGCCATTGCCTATGTGGGCGATGGCGCCTGGGGCATGAGCCTGCAGGAGACGCTGACCTGCGTGCGCGAGGACATTCCGGCCATCGCCGTGGTGTTCAACAACGGCCAGTGGGGCGCCGAAAAGAAGAACCAGATCGACTTCTACGCCGACCGCTATGTCGGCACCAACCTGAAGAACCCCTCCTTCGCCGCCATCGCCAAATCCATGGGCGCCGACGGCATCAAGGTGGACAAGCCCGGCAGCATCGGCGACGCCGTGACCACCGCCATCGCCTCCAACCGTCCGACGGTCATCGAGATCATGGTGACCCAGGAACTCGGCGACCCCTTCCGCCGCGACGCGCTGAAGAAGCCGGTGCGCGCCCTGGCGAAGTACAAGGACTATACGGTGGCGTAATCCCCCTCCCTACCCTTCCCCGCGAGGGGGGAGGGATTGGACCGAGACTTTCCCCTCCCCTTGCGGGAGGGGGTAGGGGGAGGGGAAACTCGGCATTCAGCAGGTGATATGATAGGAATATGATCCGATACAGAACCGAACCAAAGTGAACAAATGACCGCCCGCCTCCTCACCCTCAACGCCGGCTCTTCGAGCCTCAAATTCGCGGTCTACGAAACCGGCCCTGACGCGCCGGCACTCATCCTGCGCGGCCAGATCGCCGGCATCGGCACCACGCCGCGCCTGGAGGCGAAGGATGCCCAGGGACAAGCCATCGCCTTCGCCGCCGCCGGCGCCATCGGCGATCACCGCGCCGCCCTCGCCCATCTGCTCGATTGGCTCAAGCAAACTGGCCGCGGCGATGGTCTCGCCGGCGCGGGCCATCGCGTCGTCCATGGCGGCACGGACTTCACCGCACATTGTCGCCTGTCTCCCGCCAACATCGGCCAGCTTGCCGCGCTGGAGCCGCTGGCGCCCCATCACCAGCCGCACAATGTCGCGGCGATCCGCGCGCTGGCGGCGCAGATGCCGGATTTGCCCCAAGTCGGCTGCTTCGACACCGCCTTCCACGCCACCCAGCCGCCGGAGGCCCGCCGCCTCGCCTTGCCCCGCGACCTCGCGGCCAAGGGCCTGCAGCGTTACGGCTTCCACGGCCTCTCCTATGAGTACGTCACCCAGCGCCTGCGCGAACTGACCGGCGGCGCGCTGCCGAAGCGGCTGGTGATCGCCCATCTCGGCAACGGCGCCTCGATGTGCGCCGTCCGTGAGGGCCGCTCCGTCGCCACCACCATGGGCTTCTCCACCCTCGACGGCCTGATCATGGCGACGCGCATCGGCGCGCTGGACCCCGGCGTCATCCTTCATCTGATGCGAACCGAAGGATACGGCCTGAAAGAACTGGAGGAATTGTTCTACAACAAATCCGGCCTGCTCGGCTTGTCGGGCCTCAGCCCGGACATGCGCACCCTGCTGGCCAGCCCGGAACCGGCCGCGCGCGAAGCCGTGACGCAATACTGCTATCGCATCACCCGCGAACTCGGCTCCCTCGCCGCCGCGCTTGGCGGGCTCGATGCCCTGGTCTTCACCGGCGGCATCGGCGAGAACGCGGCGCTCGTGCGCGCCGCCGTCTGCCGCGACGCGGCTTGGCTCGGCGTTGAACTCGATGCCGCCGCCAACGTTGCCGGCGATCAGCAGATCAGCAGGAAATCCAGCCGCGCCGCAGCGTGGGTCGTGCCGACCGACGAAGAACAGATAATCGCCGCCCACACACGCCGGCTGCTGGAGTTGTGACATGATGCGAAAAGACGCCACAGGTGAAAGCCTTCTGGGCCAGCTTCAAGGCCGCCGCCGGAATCGATCACGACCGCTACGACGTCGTCGCCTTCGGCGACAGCGCCGAAATGGCCGACGAACTGGCCGACCTCGTGGTCAACGGCCCGAAGCGCGCCACCGCCGGCCTGGCCCGAGATTTCGGCCCCGGCGGCGAGCCGATGCCGGCGGTCGGCGAGCATGCGGTTGTCATCGATGGCCGGGGCGAGCCCCGCTGCATCTGGCGCACCACGGATGTCGCGGTTAAACCGCTGATCGAGGTAGACGACGCCTTCGCCTGGGACGAAGGCGAAGGCGACCGCAGCCGCGACGACTGGCTGCGCATGCACCGCAACTTCTTCTCCCGCCAGGCCGCGCGCGAAGGCTACGACTTCCACGACCGCACCGAAACCGTGTTCGAGCGTTTCACGATCGTCTGGCCGCCGGAGATCGCCGATAAATGATCTCAACCGTAAAGCCCGATCAGCGCCCGCGCCACGGCGGCGATGGCGATCGCCAGCAGGAAGGCCAGCGCCACCTGCCGGTAGTGCTTATCGGTGGCCTTGCCGAACCAGTGGTCGCCGAGCCTGTTGCCCAGCGCCATCACCGGCAGCATCAACAGCGTCAGCACCAGCACGCGCAGGCTCATCAGCCCCGCGCCCGCCTGCACCACGATGCTGATGATCGAGGTGAAGAAGAAGAACACCAGCAGCGAGGCGCGGCCCACCGCGACGCCGCTAGGCAGCGCCAGGAAGAAGATGATGACGGGCGGGCCGCCCATGGCCGTCGCGCCGTTGATCATGCCGGAAACGACGCCGATGCCGACTCGCGCGCCGCGGCCCGGCATGTTGTGCAGCTTGAAGCCGCGCCACAGCAGCAGCACGGCGGCGATGCAGATCGAGCCGATGATCGCCCGCATCAGATCGGCGGAGACCGACGCCAGCACCCAGGTGCCGAACGGCGTGCCGATGACGGCGCCGATCGTCAGCAGCTTGACCGACGGCCAATCCGCCTGGCTCCACACGCGGCGAAGCAGTTGCAAGCCGACCGCGCAGGCGATGATCACCACCGCGGGCACGATATCCTGCGGCTCCAGGAACAGCGTCAGCGCCGGCACCGCCGACAGGCCGAAACCGAATCCCGTAAATCCGCGCAGAAAACCGGCGGCGAATACCACGACGGCCGCGAAGATCCAGAGCGGCAACGGGTAGGCGCCGAGAACACTCGTGACCGCTTCGACCATATCGGCGGAGCGCCCCTACCGATCCAACACGGTGTAGGCGACATCGCGCGGCGTGCTATCGGCGCCATTCACGGGGAAGATGTCGTGCGGGCAGGCGGAGAGCGCGACAATGCAATCCAGCTCCGCCTTCAGCACCACATGATCGCCCGGCTTGGATTCCGGCGCCGCCACCGCCAGCGCGCCATTGGCCTTGATCGGCACATTCATGAACAGATTGAGCGGCGGCGGCGGCAACATCGCGATGCCCAGAGGCTGCACCGCCTTGGCGAAGTTCTCCGCGCAGCTCTCATGATGGCCTTGGACGCCAAGCTGGTGATACCGTTCCAGGTCGCAGCAGGGGATCAGCGTGTCGTGAATACCCGGCGACGTATCCTCCTCGAGCCGGAGAATCGTGCGGCGCCGGTTGGTGACCAGCGGATCGCCCGGCCGCGGCACCAGCCGGTACCAGGCGTTCCGCGAATGCGGCATCGACATATGCTCCTGGGGATCGCCGGGAATCAGCGCCCAGCAATCCACCACTTGCGTGCCATGGGTATTGACGATCTTCAGCCGCTGACCCTGCGCCAGGCGCATAGCCGTGCCCGTGCGCGCCGGCAGAACGATAAGCTCGGTCATGTGTGCAATCCCCTTTGCGATTCATGCCACTCTACCGGCCGCAGGCCTGTATGACGAGGGCACTGGCGGTGCCGCGGTTGCGGTTGTTATTGTCGCCGACCCATCGCGCCGCAGAATTCCCGGGGACAGACGATGACCCAGAGAGCGCCGGTTTCCTATCCCGACTATCTCATGCTCGACAAGCTCCTCGCCTGTCAGCAGCCGGAGAGCGACAAGCAGGGCCGGCCCGCCCATGACGAACTGCTGTTCATCATCGTGCACCAGGCCTATGAGCTGTGGTTCAAGCAGATCCTGTTCGAGCTGGATCATGTGCAGCGGCTGTTCGCCGGGCCGAAGGTGGATGACCGCGCGCTGGGCAGCGTCGTCCACGCGCTGCTGCGCATCGTCGAGATCGAACGGCTGATCATCCAGCAGCTTTCCGTGCTCGAAACCATGACGCCGCTGGATTTCATGGATTTCCGCGACCTGCTGGTGCCGGCGTCGGGGTCGCAGAGCCTGCAGTTCCGGCTGATCGAGACGACGCTCGGCCTGCGCGCCCGCGACCGCATTGCATTGGCCGGCCGCCGCCCCGAAGCCTATCTCACGGCCAGTGACCGCGAACGTCTGGAATCCGCGCAGACGGCGCCGTCGATCAGCGACCAGGTGGCGCAATGGCTGGAGCGGACACCTTTCATCGATCGCGGCAGCTACAAATTCCGCGACGCCTATCGCCGCACAATCGAAGAAATGCTGGAGAGCGATGCGGCGCTGCTGCGCGCCAATCCCCATCTGAGCGACGCGGAAAAGCAAGGCGAACTGGCGACGCTCGCAGCGGCGCGCGAGCGATTCGTCGGGCTGTTCGACGAAGCCGCTC
This sequence comes from uncultured Alphaproteobacteria bacterium, assembly GCA_963851215.1. Lineage (GTDB taxonomy): Bacteria > Pseudomonadota > Alphaproteobacteria > Dongiales > Dongiaceae > DATKFM01. The sequence goes on along the minus strand of CAWKOG010000005.1, from coordinate 125,844 downwards.
ACAAGAAGCTGGTGGATGACGGCGTCTGGCGGATGTCGTCGCGCGCCCTGCAGGCGGCGCTGTTCATCAATCTCTACCGCGACGAGCCCGTGCTGCAGCTACCGTTCCGCCTGCTCAGCCTGCTGATGGATGTCGACGAGAACCTCACCACCTGGCGCTACCGCCATGCCCTCATGGTTCAGCGCATGATCGGCCTCAAGGTCGGCACCGGCGGCTCCTCGGGCCATGACTATCTGCGGCAGACCGCCGAGAGCCATCGCGCCTTCCGCGATCTTTTCGCGCTCTCCACCTTCCTGATCCCGCGCTCGCGCCTGCCGGCGCTGCCGCCGGAGCTGATGCGCGCCATGGGCTACCGCTATGCCGACGAGAGCGGCGCGTGAATCACAAGGCGCATTTCCAGCGCTTCTTCGCCGCCGCGCCGGAGCGGATGCATTTTGCCGCCCACAGCCATCACCTCTGGCCCGACGTCACCTTCGAGGCGCAACAGCGCTGCTGGGAAGATGCAGCTCGGCTCGCCGACCGCAAATGGGAGAAGATTTTCGGCGAGGTGCTGCCGGCCGCTCAGCGACACGTCGCGCGCCTGCTGAATCTCAGCGACCCCGCGGCGATTGCCTTCGGCCCGAACACCCATGGTTTCCTCATGCGGCTGCTGTCGCTGTTCCCGGCCGACCGGCGGCTGCGCATTCTCGCGACCGACAGCGAGTTTCACAGCTTCACCCGGCAGGCGGCGCGGCTGGAAGAGGAAGGCCTCGCCCAGGTCACGCGCGTGGCCACGGAACCCTTCGCCGATTTCCCGGCCCGCCTTGCCGCGGAGATCCGCCGCGGCGGCCACGACCTGATCTACTTCAGCCAGGTGTTCTACAATTCCGGCTATGCGATCCGCGACCTCGCGACGCTGGTCGATGCCGTGCCCAACGAACAGACGATCGTGGTCATCGACGGCTATCACGGCTTCTGCGCGATCCCCGCCGATCTCCAGAAGATTCAGGCCCGCGCTTTCTACATGGCCGGCGGCTACAAGTACGCCATGGCCGGCGAAGGCGTCTGCTTCCTGCATGTGCCGCCGGGCTATGGCGCACGGCCGCGGGACACCGGCTGGTTCGCCGGTTTCGGCGCGCTCGAAGCCGCCGACGGATCGGTCGGCTATGGCGGCGACGGCTCGCGCTTCCTCGGCGCCACCTTCGATCCCGTCGGACTCTATCGCCTCAATGCGGTGATGGGCCTGCTGTCGAAGCTGCGGCTGGATATCGCGGAGATCCACCGCCACGCCCATCGGCTGCAGGCGTCATTCGCGCGCGAACTCGCGGCGATGAATTCGCCGCTGCTGAATCCCGGCCACCTCGCGGTGCCGATCGAGAACCGCGATCGCGGCAATTTCCTGACCTTCCGTTCCGACAATGCCGGCGATCTGCACAAGCGCCTGCTGGCCGCCGACATCGTCACCGATCATCGCGGCGACCGGCTGCGCTTCGGCTTCGGCATCTATCACGATGCCGAGGATGTCGACCGGCTGATGGATGCACTGCGCCGTGTGCTCCGATGAACAACCGCTCAGAGCGTGCGCCCGCCGATGCGGCCGGCCTCCCGGACGGGGGCCCGCAGATAGTGGATCGAGAACAGCCGCTGGTCGTCGACCCAGACTTCCCGTGGCTCGAATCCCGCCTGCTGGCCGAGCGAGCGGAACTCCTCGACGGTGAATTTGTAAGCCCACTGGGTGTCGATCACCTCACCGGCGCCGAACCGGAACGCGCGACCGGCAATCGTCACCGTCTGGTCGGCCAGGCTTTCGATGCCGATCTCCATGCGCCCCGCCGCAGCGTTGTATTCGGCGCGATGTCGAAACCGGTGCAAATCGAAATCCGCTTTCAGTTCGCGATTGGCGCGGAAGAGGATGTTCGTGTTGAACGCCGCACTGGCGCCGGCGGAATCGTTGTAGGCAGCGCGCAGGATCGCCGGATCCTTTTTCAGATCGACGCCCACCAGCAACCCGCCGCCGTCGAGCTGCAGCGCAGTGCGGCGCAGGAATGTCAGCCGCTCGTCGTCGGTCATGTTGCCGATCGTGCTGCCGGGAAAAAATCCCAGCCGCTCTTTCGCCGCCTGCGCCAGTTCGGGCAGCGGAAAGCTGCGCAGGAAATCGGCGCAGACGGGATAGACCTGCAGGGCCGGGAAATCCGCGGCCACATCGATTGCATGGGCCAGCAGATGCTCGGCGGAAATGTCGACCGGCACGTAAACTGCCGGGTCGCGCAGCCGCTCCAGCAGGATGCGCGCCTTGGCCATGGAGCCGCTGCCGTAATCCACCAGCGCGCAGCCGAGACCGGCGAGACCGGCGACATCCTCGGCATGATCCCCCAGCAGCGCCATCTCCACCCGCGGCACATAATATTCGGGCCGGTCGAGGATCGCGTCAAAGAGCTGCGAGCCGCGCTCGTCATAGATGAACTTGCTCGGCAGCCGCTTGGGACTCTCGGACAGCCCGGCAAACATGGCGTCGCGGAAACTCTCCGCCGCCGGCGCGTGGTCGGCAAACCCCGCAAGTCTGTTGGGCATTCCGGCAATCTCCCCCGCAAGACGCGTCCGGCGATTAGACTCCGTTTAGCAAGATTGCGCAAAAGTTCCCGTTCTGTCGACCAGTTAGCAACAGATTGCAAGGCAGCCCGCGGCAATGACAAACTCCGCGCGGTTTCATTCCGCGAGGAGCACATGAAGGCGCGCATCACCTGGGTCGAGGGGCGGACATTCACGGGTGAATCCGGCAGCGGGCACATAATTGCCCTGGGCCGCGCCGAAGCCCCCGGCGGTGGCAACAAGCTCATCAGCCCGATGGAGCTTGTGCTCATGGGCGCCGGTGGCTGCAGCGCCTATGACGTCGTCCATATCCTGGAGAAGGGCCGCGACCCGGTCAGCGGCTGCGTCGCCGAGGTGGAGGCCGAACGGGCCGAAACCGACCCCAAGGTGTTCACAAAAATCCATATTCACTTTATCGTAACCGGAAAGGGGTTGGATGCGCACAAGGTCGAGCGGGCGATCCAGCTCTCCGCGGAGAAGTATTGCTCGGCGACCCTGATGCTCGGCCGCACGGCCGCCATCACCCATGATTTCGAAGTGCGCGAGGATTGACCCTGTCCGAGTCCAGTAAGAAGACCGTCCTGCATGTCGGCTGCGGCGCGCCCGCGCCGAACAAGCTGCCGGCGCCGTTCCGCAGCGGCGACTGGCGGGAAATCCGGTTCGACATCGATCCGAACGTGAAGCCCGACGTGGTCGGCACCATGACCGACATGGGGAACTTCGCCGATGGCGCCGTGGATGCGGTCTATTCCTCGCACAATATCGAGCATCTCTATGTGCAGGAGATACCGCTGGCGCTGCGGGAATTCCTGCGGGTGCTGACGGCGAAGGGCTTTGCGCTGATCACCTGCCCCGACCTTCAGACCATCGCCACGCTTGTGGCCGACGACAAGCTGATCGAGCCGGCCTACATATCGGCGGCGGGCCCGATCTCGCCGTTCGACATGCTCTATGGCCACCGCGCCTCGCTGATGCGCGGCAACCTGCATATGGCCCATCGCAGCGGCTTCACCGCCCGATTGCTGGCGGTCACCCTGCGCGAGATCGGCTTCGCCCATGTTGTGGTGGCGCGCGACCGGCCCAACTACGCCCTCTGGGCGATCGCCTCCAAGGGCAAATGGGCCGATGCCGACATGAAGAAGGCGGCCCAGCTATTCATGCCCCACGGCACCGCCGAACATGTCGGTAAAGCGGAGCCGGCGCGCACGGGGACCTAGCCGCCGCCAAAGTCGCGGTAAATCAACAAGTTGCCCTTGCTTAAGACTCAGTAAACCACCCGCTGGGTATGCTGCCCGCCGGACGATTCCCGGCATGGCGGCCGGGGATCGCGAGGGGAATGACAATCGCCGTGGGAGCTCCGTCACCGCTCATGCTTGCAGCAAAGCAAATCCAAGGGCTGAGAATCCCGCTCGACCTCCGGACCGCCCTCGCCTATCTCGATCTCGAGGGCGAGTTTGTCATCCGCATCGAAGGCTTGCCCATGGATTGCGGCCTGACGGCCGGGACCCAGGATCAGGCCATGAACTGGCTGATCGAACGGGGCGAAATCGACGGCCTTGAGATCCTGCTGCCCCGCAGCTTCAACGATCAGGTCCCCGTCGGCGTCAGCATCGTCAGCAGCGAGGCCGGACCCGGTGGCGTTCCCCAGGTGTTGAGCCGCTTCGACGTCATGCTGACCGCCGAGGGCGCGCGTTCCGCTTTCAGCCATCTGGAGCCGGAAGACCGCGACAACGAGAAGGCGCCGGTGCGGCGGCTGCGCAAGTCGGTGGCCAAGGGCCGCGGCAAGCTGGCCGCCAAGACCGTCAAGCGCGCGCTCACATTCGGCGACGCCAGCTCCACCGAAGAGTTCGTCGCCCATCGCTCCACCTCCTATCTCGACGCGCTCTTCCAGGGCGATCTCAGCCAGAAGCAGGGCGAACCCATGGAAGTGACCATGGGCGTGGAGCAGCGCATCGCCCTGGCGCGGTCGCTATGGGAAGGCGAGACCAAGGAACGGCTGCAGCAGGCGCAGCGGCGCTGGGAGCAGGAGAGCAAGAGCCTGCGCACGCGCATCGCCGAGCTGGAAGAGCAATTGCAGCAGGCGCTCGAACGGGACGACTAGGCCCGGCTTATTCCGCCGCTTCCCGCGATGCTCCGGCCCTGCCGAAGCCACCGCCGCCGGGCGTCTCGATCACGAAGACATCGCCCTCAGCCATTTCGACACGACCGGTGCCCGCGAGATCAATTCGCGTGCCGTCCTTGCGCAGCACATAGTTGTAGCCGATCTCGCCCGCGCCGCCGCCGGCCATGCCATAGGGCGGCACGCGGCGGTGGCCGGAGAGGATGGCGGCGGTCATTGGCTCGCGGAACCGGATGCGCCTGACAGCGCCGTCGCCGCCGCGATGCTTGCCGCCGCCGCCGCTGCCGCGACGGATGGCGAAACTCTCCACCAGCACGGGGAAGCGCCATTCCAGCACTTCCGGATCGGTGAGGCGCGAGTTGGTCATGTGGGTGTGCACGGCATCGGTGCCGTCGAAGCTCGGCCCGGCGCCGGAGCCGCCGCAGATCGTCTCGTAATACTGATACTTGTCGTTGCCGAAGGTGAAGTTGTTCATCGTGCCCTGGGACGCGCCCATGATGCCGAGCGCGCCATAGAGCGCGTCGGTGATGCATTGCGACGTCTCCACATTGCCGGCGACGACGGCGGCGGGATAGCGCGGGTTCAGCATGGTGCCTTCGGGCACGATGAGCTGCAGCGGCTTCAGGCAGCCGGCATTCATCGGGATCTCGTCGTCGACCAGCGTGCGGAAGACATAGAGCACCGCCGCTTTCGTCACCGCAGCCGGCGCGTTGAAGTTGCTGCCCTGCTGCGGCGAGGTGCCGGTGAAGTCGATGACCGCGCTGCGCGCCTTGGCGTCGATGTCGATGCGGACCTTGATGATGGCGCCGTCATCCATCTCATAGGCGAAGGCGCCGGGCCGCAGCACGCCGAGCACGCGGCGCACCTGCTCCTCCGCATTGTCCTGCACATGGCCCATATAGGCGCGCACCACATCGAGACCGAAATGGGCGACCATGCGGCGCAGCTCCTGCACGCCCTTTTCGTTGGCGGCGATCTGGGCCTGCAGATCGGCGATGTTCTGCCTCGGGTTGCGGGCGGGGTAAGCGCCCGACGCGAGGAGGTCCAGGGTTTCCTTCTCGCGGAAACGGCCGCGATCCACCATCAGATAGTCGTCGATCAGCACGCCTTCTTCGTCGACCGTGCGGGAATCCGGCGGCATGGAACCCGGCGTGATGCCGCCGATATCGGCGTGATGGCCGCGGGAGGCGACCCAGAAGAGGATGCCATCGGCGACAGCCGCAGCTTCATCGAACACCGGCGTGATGACCGTGACGTCCGGCAGATGCGTGCCGCCATTGTAGGGCGCGTTGAGCATGAAGACGTCGCCGGGATTGATGGCGCCGGCGCGCTGGCGGATCACCGTCTGCACGCTCTCGCCCATCGACCCCAGATGCACGGGCATATGGGGCGCGTTGGCGATGAGTTGGCCGTCGCGGTCGAACACGGCGCAGGAGAAATCCAGGCGCTCCTTGATGTTCACGGAATGGCTGGTGTTCTCCAGGGTCGAGCCCATCTGCTCGGCGATCGACATGAAGAGGTTGTTGAAGATCTCCAGCATCACGGGATCGACGGCGGTGCCCACGGCCACGCCGCGCTCCGCCGCCTCGACACGCTCCAGGACCAGGTGGCCGCGCGCGGTGAAGCTGGCGCGCCAGCCGGGCTCGATGACGATGGTGCTGATGGGCTCGATGACGACGGCCGGGCCCGGGATCGCGTCGCCCGGCAGGAGATCGCCCCGATCATAGAGCGGCGTGTCGCGGCGGGTGGCCGGGCCGCCGTCTCCCGCCCACATCGGCACCGTTGCCTTCGGCTGCAAGGGCAGCGTGCGCGGCGCGGCATCGAGTTCCGGATCTTCCACAGTCTCGGTCTTGCCGATCACCTCGACCGACACGGCTTCGACGATCTGGGCCTTCTCCGGCACGATGAAGCCATAGCGCTGGCGATGGGCCGCCTCGAAACCGGCGACGATTTCGGCGCGGGTGCCGAAGGCGACGACCAGCGGCGAGTCCGTGCCCTCATAGCGCAGATGGACGCGATGAATGACCCGGATGTGCTGATCATCGATGCCCTGCCGGGACATCTCCGCCCGGCCCTCGGCTTCCAGTTCGCCGAGTGCCGCCGTGAGTGCGCCGATGCCGCCGTCGGTCAGCCGCGCTTCCACCGCGCGCTCGCGCAGCACGCGCATGTCCGCAAGGCCCATGCCATAGGCCGAGAGCACGCCGGCGAGCGGATGCAGGAACACGCGCGTCATGCCGAGCTGATCGGCGACCGCGCAGGCATGCTGCGCGCCGGCGCCGCCGAAGCAGCAGAGCGCATATTCGGTGACGTCGTAGCCGCGCTGGATCGAGATTTCCTTGATCGCATTCGCCATGTTGGCGACGGCGATGCGCAGGAAGCCCTTCCGCCACCTGCTCCGGACTCCGGTCGTCGCCGGTGGCGGCCTTGATCTCCTGCGCCAGCGCCGCGAACTTCCTTCGCACCACGGCCTCATCGATCGGCTGATCGGCGGCGGGACCGAAGACGCGGGGGAAGAAACCGGCCTGGATGCGGCCGAGCATGACGTTGCAATCGGTGACGGTCAGCGGTCCGCCGCGCCGGTAGCAGGCCGGGCCGGGATTGGCGCCGGCGGAATCGGGGCCGACGCGATAGCGGCCGCCCTCGAAGAACAGGATCGAGCCGCCGCCCGCCGCGACGGTGTGGATCTGCATCATCGGCGCGCGCATGCGCACGCCGGCGACCCGGGTCTCGAAGGCGCGCTCATACTCGCCGTCATAGTGCGAGACGTCGGTGGAGGTGCCGCCCATATCGAAGCCGATGATCTTGTCGAAGCCGGCGCGGCGCGCGGTCTCCACCGCGCCGACCACGCCGCCGGCGGGGCCGGACAAGATGCTGTCCTTGCCCTGGAAATGGCGCGCGTCGGCGAGGCCGCCATTGGACTGCATGAACATCAGCCGCACATCGCCCAGCTCGCCCGCCACCTGGTCCACATAGCGGCGCAGGATCGGCGACAGATAGGCATCGACAACAGTGGTGTCGCCGCGGCCCACCAGCTTCATCAGCGGGCTTACCTGATGGCTGACGGAGATCTGGGTGAAGCCGATCTCGCGGGCGATGGCAGCCGCCTGCTTTTCATGCTCGCTGTAGCGGTAGCCATGCATGAACAGGATCGCGGCGGCGCGGATACCCAGGTTGTAAGCGGCGCGTCAGGTCCGTCCGTAGCTGGCGGAGATCCAGCGGCGTCAGGACCTGCCCATCGGCGGTCACCCGCTCCCGGGCCTCGATCACACGCTCATACAGCAGCTCTGGCAGGCGAATATGGCGGGCGAAAATATGGGGCCGATTCTGATAGGCGATCCGCAGGGCATCGGCGAAGCCGGCGGTGACCACCAGGACCGTGCGGTCACCCTTGCGCTCCAGCAGCGCGTTGGTCGCCACCGTGGTGCCCATTTTTACAGAGGAGATATGCGCTGACGGCATAGCTGCGCCCGCGGGCAAATTCAGCAGCTCGCGGATGCCCTGGACAGCGGCGTCGCGATACAACTCCGGGTTATCGGATAAGAGCTTATGCGTCAGTATGCGTCCATCGGGGGCACGGGCGACGATGTCGGTAAAGGTCCCGCCGCGGTCGATCCAAAACTGCCAATATGCCTTTGTGACAGCCATGCTACTGAATCCGTCCCGTGGTGACGTTTTCTGACAAGAAATTGGACAGCAGCCCTGTTTATAAATTCACCGTAGTAGCCTGTCGACCTGACACGTGGCGGGATCGTTCCTGTCGCAGAACTTCTCAAGAAGAGCAGACACGGGGTAGGCGGTCGAGGCTGCGGCGCGGTGTCGCATATGCCCAACGGGCCCGGGCCAAGGCCTTGAACGGCCGTGGATTCGGACCCAACTTATGTCGGGTTTGCGACAATTTGTGAATGGCAACGGTGCTGGGGGCAGCGCCGCAATGATAGGTATTTGAAAAATGGCCGACGACAGCCACAAGAAGCCGGAATCCGACAAGAAGTACGAGCCGAAGCGGAGGAAGTGCCTGCGCTGCCAGGAATCCTTTACCAGCGCCTGGCCCGGCGAGCGCGTTTGCTCGCCCTGCAAGCAGACCAGCGACTGGCGGGACGGAATCGCGGCCTAGCGCCCGATTGCCTGCCGCCGCGCGATTACCGCGGCTGACGAGGTTTTCCAGCACTGTTCAACGCTGGGCGCACGCGCGCCCGCGGACGGCGGAACGTTACGCTGGGGCCGCTGCGTCCTAGCCGTGGCGGCCGGCTGTGCTGCCGCCGTCGACGGTGATGATCGAGCCGGTCATGAAGGCCGCGCGATCCGAGGCGACGAACAGCACCATTTCCGCCACTTCCGCCGGCGTGCCGATCCGGTTCAGCGCGGCGAACTTCTCGTAATAGGCATAGTAGGCCTTGGGATCGCCGCTGGCGTCGGCGCATTCGCGCATCAGCTCCGTATCCATCGAGCCCGGGCAGACGCAATTGACGCGGATCGCCGGCGCCAGCTCGACGGCGAGCGCACGCGTCATGTTGATGAGCCCGCCCTTCGCCGCACAATAGGCGACGTTGTTGATAATCGGCCGCAGCCCGAGTTCGGACGCGATGTTCACGACATTGCCCTTGTGGCTCTTCAGCGCGGGGATTGCCGCGCGGGTGATGAAGAAGCTGCCCTTCAGGATCGTATCCAGATGCTTGTCCCAGATCTCCTCGGTATGGGCCGCGATCGGCATTTCCCAATTGATGGCGGCATTGTTGACGACCACGTCGAGCCGGCCGAAGCGTTTCAGACTTGCGTCGACGATACTCTCGCAGCCGGCGACCGTGGAGATATCCGCCAGCCGCGGGCGCGAGCCGCTCGCCGCCGCCGAGGCCGGCGATGGCCTGCGCGATCCGGCCGGCATCCAGATCGTTGAGCATCACCTGGCCGCCGCGGCCGTGAAAGGCGGCGGCGATCTTCAATCCCAGGCCGCGCGCGGCGCCAGTGACGAGGACTGTTTTGCCGCTGAAATCTTCGCTATTCATCGCGTCTCTCCAATTGCGGGCTCAGCCGCGATACCTGCTGAAATAGAGCGCCAGCACGGTCATTCCCATGGTCAGCGTGATCAGGATCGTGGCGCTGGCGTTGATCGAGGGATCCAGCGAGGTGCGCACCATGCTCCAGACCAGGGTGGGGATGGTGTTGCCGCTGCCGATGGTGAAGAAGGTGATGATGAAATCATCCAGGGACACCGCCACCGCGATGAGACCGGCGCCGACGATGGTGGCGCGGACGATGGGCAGCGTGACGGTGAAGAAGGCCTGCAGCGGCGATGCCCCGAGATCCCGGGCGCTTTCGATCAGCGCGTGATCGAAGCCGACCATGCGCGCATGGACGATGAGGATCACGAAGGGCTGGGTGATCACCAGGTGGCCGAGCACCACCGTCGGCAGGCCGAGTTTGAGATCGAGCGCCAGCCGCAGCGTCGACATGAGGGCGACGCCGATGAAAAGAGCCGGCAGCATCACGGGCGCGCCGAGTTGAAGCAGAAGCGGATTGCTGATGCGCCCCGGCAACCGCGCCAGGACCAGCGCCGCCATCGTGCCGACGGCCGTGGAGCAGATGCCGACGCAGAGCGCCACGATGGCACTGTTTTCCGCCGCGCCCCAGAAGGTGTCGTTAGCCAGCAGCTTGCGATACCAGTCGAACGTGAGGCCGCCCATGGGAAATGCCGTCAGCGCGTTCCGGCCGAAGCTGAAGAGCACGAGCAGCACCAGCGGCGTCAGCATGAAGACGACGACGGCAGCGCCGAACAAACTCCAGATCGCCAGGGAAACGCGCAGGTTCATCGCCGGACTCCGGCGCGCAGTGCGAGACCCACCAAGACGATCACCAGGACTGACGCCGCCAGCGTGCTGAAGGACATGGCGCTGCCCATCGGCCAGTCGAAGCGCAGGGAGAATTGCTGCTCGATGAAATCGCCGATCATCGCCGTGCCCGTGCCGCCGACGAAGCGCGGCGTCACATAATCTCCGGCGGCGATCAGGAAAGAGAGCGCAAAGGCCGTGAGAATTCCCGGCTGGCAGAGCGGCAGGACCACATCGCGAAACGCCTGACGCTGCGCCGCGCCGAGGTCGCGCGCCGCTTCGATCAGATCATCCTCCACGCCGCGGAGCGAACCGTAGATCGGCAGCACCGCCAGCGGCAGAAGGAAATGAGTCAGGGTCGCGATCACCGCGCCGGAGTTATAGATGAAGATCGTCAGCGGCTCGTCGATCAGGCCGATGGTCTGCAGCGCCGAGTTCAGAATCCCTTCGCGGCCGAGGATCGCCTTCCAGGCATAGATCTTCACGAGATAGCCGCCGAACAACGTGAGCAAGGTGATGAACAAAAGCGGCAGCCCGAAGCGCCCGGCGCGAAAGCGGATCAGATAGGCGAAGGCAAAGGCAATGACAGTCGTCACGACCGCGGTCACCAACGCGATGAGGATCGTCGCGCCGATCACATCGGCGTATTTCTGCCAGGTCTCGATGTAGTTATCGAAAGTGAAGTCGCGGCTGATCCGCATGGCCCGCGCGGACCAGAAGCTGAGCACGAAGAAGAACAGCACCGGCAAGGCAAAGGCCGAGAGATAGATCAACGCCGCCGGCGCCACCGGCAGCCAGCGGCGCAGATTGGTCAAGGGAGCGAGCCCTCAACCTCGCGAGAAAGGCGCACCGGATTGCCCGATGCGCCTTTGCCGTCGCTCTTGTCGGCGGTTGCGATCAACGCGGCATTACCGGTCGCAGGTCACGCGCGCTTCAGCCGCTCATACTCCTCGAGGAAGTCCTCGTAGGTGGCGTATTGGCCTTCCGCGGTCGGCGGCACCGGGAACAGGCGGGCGAGTTGCATGAATCCGTCGATGTCGCTGTAATTGTAGGCGGTGCGCAATTCCTCCGGCAGCGACGGCACGGCCTTCAGGTTGGTGATGCCGGCGCTCTGCTCGGTCGCGAATTGGGTCTGCGGTCCCGGCGACATAATGTGATTGATCATGCCGTAGACCAGATCGGGATGCGGACAGTCCTTGGGAATGCAGAGGCAATCCATGAACATGCCCGTGCCTTCCTGCGGTATCGAGTAGGTGATGGTCTTGCCCTTTCCCTTGGCCCAAACCGCGACGGCTTCCCAGCCGATGGTGGAAATGACCACTTCGTTGCGGGCAAATGCATCGGCCATGTCGCCATAGCTGGCAAAGAATGCCCGCGCCTGCTTGGTCTTCACCTCGATCAGGAAGTCGATGACCTTTGCGAGCTGTTCCTTCGACAGCAGCGTGCCCTGCTCCGCGCCGGTGACCGGACGGCCCCACACCAGGAGATTGCCCAGGGGATCGTCGACCATCGCCACCTTGCCCTTGTATTCGGGCTTCATCACATCGAACCAGGAGGCGGGCGGCGTGGTGACCACCGAGGGATCGTACATGATCGGCAACGAGCCCCAGTTCCAGGGCACGCCCATGAGATTGCCGTCATGCTTGATGGCATCCTGCGCGGTGAACTGCGGAATGAGATCGCCGAAAGCGGTGATGCGCGCGGCATCCACAGGTTCCAGCAGGCCGCCTTCGGCCATCAGCGGCAGGTAGCCGAAATACATGGTGATCAGGTCGGTGTTGCCGATGCCGCCAGCCTGCAGCTTGGTAATGATCTCTTCATTCGAGCCGATGAATGTCGGCTGGAAATCGATGTCATTGTCGGCGAGGAATGTGCCCGACGTGATTGGCGTCTCATAACCCTGCCAGCCCATCCAGGTGATCGTCGTCTTGGCCGCCGCGCTACGCGCCGGCAGCCCGGCGGCCGCAAGCATGCCGGTGCCGGCCAATCCCTTGGCGAAATTGCGCCGCGACAGCCATGGCGCCTTGGCGATGAGTTCTGCCGCTGACTTTGACATAGGCATCGTGATCCTCCCTTTTGTCTCGCGTGATGCGCCATTCGCTGGCGTTCCGCGTTATGCATTTGGTCACAGTTGACGTTAGGGTCGGCGTCTGCGCGGAGTCAAGGCGGCGGCCCGCAAAACAGCCGCGGAGAGAGCGCCGGACCCATGAGCCCCATCAAATCGGTCGAAGTCATCCCGCTGGCGATCGGGCCGCAGGACGCCACCGAATTGGACGGCACACGGGAGACGGTGATCGTCCGCATCACGGACGAAGAGGGGCGCTTCGGCATCGGCGAGAGCGACGCGCCGCCCTCGGTCATCAAGGCGATCATCGAGTCGGAATCGGCGGACCTGTGGAGCCAGGGCATGGCGCAGATGCTCATCGGCGCCGATCCCGTCGAGACCGGCGCGCTGTGGCAGCGCCTGTACGAAGGAACGATCTATTATGGCCGGCGCGGCCTGGGCATTCACGCCCTGTCCGCCATCGACCTCGCGCTGCACGACCTCGCCGGCAAGCAGCTGGGATTGCCGGTCTACAAGCTGCTGGGCGGCGCGCGGCGCGAAAGGCTGCGCGCCTATTGCACGATCTATCCGGGCCTCCCCCAAGGCCGGCCGATCGGCGAATTGATGCGGATCACCGAGCAGCAGTTCGACAAGGCGCTCGCCGCCGGATTTCGCGCCGTCAAGATGGAGGTCGTGTTCTTCGATCTGGTCACCGACGCGGAACTGGTCGGCCTGATCAAGGAAGCCCGCCGCATGCTGGGCGACGGGATCACCTTGGCCATCGATTTCGGCTACCGCTGGCACAACTGGCATGATGCGAAATGGGTGTTGGATCGCATCGCCGACTGCAACATCTACTTTGCCGAGGCGACGCTGCAGCATGACGATCTCGCTGGTCATGCGCGCCTGTCGCAGACAAGCCCGATCCGCGTCTGCGGCGCCGAGTTCTCGGCGACGCGCTGGGAGATCCGCGAATGGGTCGAGCAGGGCAAGGTCGCGGTGGTGCAGCCGGACATCAGCCGCTGCGGCGGCCTCACCGAAATTCGCCGCATCGCCGACTATTGCGACTTGCACGCGGTGCAGGTGATCCCCCACGCCTGGAAAACCGGCATCCTCGTCCATGCCGGCATGCATTTTCACGCCGCCTGCGCGGCGACGCCGATGTTCGAGTTCGTGTCGCCGCTGGTCTTTCCATCCACACTGCGCGACCAACTCACCAGTCCGGAGCCGAATATCGTCGACGGCTACATCGAGCTGCCGACGCGGCCGGGCCTGGGATTCGATCTCAACGAAGACCTCGTCGATCGCCTGCGCTGCGATTGACCGGTCGGAGAATCTCGGCGAGATCGACATTGCCCAGCCCGACATCAGCATGGCCGGCAGCTTTACCGCAGTGAAACGCATTGCGAAGATGGCCAGGGCGCGCAGCAAGCGGCTGGTGCCCAACGGCTACAAGACCAATATCCTGATCGCCGCCGATCTGGATGTCGTCTGACGAAATACGTGGTCCCATTCACCTGTTTATCTGGACATGGCGGCGCTCGCGACATGACAATGGATTCAGAGTTCGGCCATCTGAAAAATTCATGAGCATTTTCGGCATCATCCTCGGCGGTACCGCCGGCCTTATCGCTCTCGGCGGCCCGCTGGGCGCGCTGCTGGGCGCGGCCGCGGGCCACGCAGTGGGGCGCTGGCGGAAGAAGAAAACGGAATCGGCTTCCGGCGACGAACTGCCGGCGGAATCCGGCGATCAGCGCCTGGCCACGCGCCGGATCGCTTTCACCGTCGCCGCCATCGCGCTCGGCGCCAAGATGGCGAAGGCCGACGGCATCGTGACCCGCGACGAGGTCGACGCCTTCAAGCAGGTGTTCCACGTGCCGCAGGATGAGATGCAGAATGTCGGCCGGATATTCGACCAGGCGCGGAAGTCCTCGCTGGGCTACGAAGCCTATGCCGAGCAGATCGCCGGCATGTTCCGGCGCCAGCCAACGGTGCTGGAGGAACTGCTCGACGGCCTGTTCCACATCGCCAAGGCCGACGGCCGCGTGATCGACGAGGAGATCGACTATCTGCATTCAGTGGCGACGATCTTCGGTTTCGACGCCGCCAAGTTCGCCCGCATCCGCGCCAGCCATCTGGGGGCGGACAAGACCGATCCCTTCGTCGTACTCGGCGTTGCCCATGATGCGCCGAACGCCGAGATCAAGGCCGCCTACCGCAAGCTGGTGCGCGACAACCATCCCGACCGGCTGATCGCCAAGGGCATGCCGAAGGAATTCATCGACATCGCGACCGACAAGCTGGCGGCGATAAACAGCGCCTATGACCGCGTGGCGCAGGAACGCGGGATCACCTGATTAAGTGAGCGACCAGCCCGGCATTCCCGGGAGGCCGCCATGCGTTTTTACCGCTGGTTTCGGGGCCATCCGGCGGGCAACACTCCGCCGCGCCCGCTCCCGTTGCAGATCCCCAGGGAATATCGCCTCCACGCATGAAGCCCCTCGACCTGATCGGCCTGGTCGTCGTCGCCCTGGTTTGGGGCGTGAATTTCGCCGTCGCCAAGGCCGGCGTGACGATGATGCCGCCGATTGCCTTCGTGTCGCTGCGCTTTGCCGCCGTGGCGATCGTGCTGCTGCCCTTCCTGCGCTGGCCGCCGCCGCGCTGGATCGACCTGCTGCTGCTGTCGGTGGTGCTGGGCGTGGTGCATTTCAGCCTGATGTTCAGCGGCCTGGTCGGCCTCGACATCTCCACCGCCTCCATCGCCATCCAGTTGCAGGTGCCGTTCGCGGCACTGCTGGCGGCTTATTTTTTCGGCGACAAGCTGGGCTGGCGGCGCCTCACCGGCATGGCGATAGCCTTCGCCGGCGTGGTGCTGATCGCCGGCGAGCCGCGGCTCGGCGGCAATCTGGTGCCGCTGCTGCTGGTGGTCGCGGCCGCCTGCGTCTGGGCTTTTGCCAATATCCTGATCAAGAGGCTGGGCGACGATGTCGGCGTCTGGCCGCTCAATGGCTGGATCTCCCTGATGGCGGTGCCGCAGACGGCGCTGCTGTCCGCCCTCACCGAGCAGGACCAGTTCACCGCCATCATCGCCGGCGGCTGGCAGCTAGCCGCCTGGATTGCCTATCAGGCGCTGCTGGTGACGGTGTTCGGCTATGGCGTCTGGTATAGCTGCATGCGCCGCTACAGCGTCAACCAGGTGATGCCCTTCACCCTGCTGGTGCCGGTGTTCGGCGTGCTCTCAGGCGTGGTGTTCTTCGATGACCGGCTGACCTGGCCGATGCTCATTGGCGGCATGGGCACGATCCTCGGCGTTGCCATCATCACCATCCGGCGGCCGAAGGTGCTGGCGCCGTCGACGAAGGCCGGTTTGTAGGCGATAAGGGCGGATGCAGATCCGCCAGAGCCCTTCACCCAATCACGATGCCCGGCCGGCCGGTGTGCCGGTCGATATCCTGCTCCTGCATTACACGGACATGCGCAGCTGCGATGAGGCGGTGGAACGGCTGCGCGATCCCCTGGCGCGCGTCAGCGCCCATTACTGCATCGGTATCGACGGCACGGTGCATGCGCTGGTGCCGGAGGATCGCCGCGCCTGGCATGCGGGGATCAGTTCCTGGGCCGGCGTTGGCGACATCAACAGCCGGTCCATCGGCATCGAGCTGGACAATCCCGGCCATCAGTTCGGCTACCGGCCCTTTGCCGAAGCGCAGATGCAGGCACTGATCGAGCTTTGCCGGGGCATCCTGGAGCGCCATCCCATCCCGGCCCATCGCGTGCTCGGCCATTCCGACGTGGCGCCGGCGCGGAAGATCGATCCCGGTGAGCTGTTCGATTGGCGGCGGATGGCTGCGGCGGGCATCGGCCTGTGGCCCGACGCCACGGGTTTTGCCGATCCCGGCGCCGCCGACACGAACGACGCCATGGCGCGGGTGCAATCGGACCTCGCCCGGTTCGGCTACGACGTCGGCGTCACCGGCATCGCCGACAGCCGCAGCCGGGCGGCGCTGGCCGCCTTTCAGCGGCATTTTTATCCCTGCCGCGTCACCGGCGACGCCGACGGCGGCACGCGGCGCATGCTGGCGGCCTTGATTGCCCAATTGCCGTTTCTCTGAGCTAAACCGGCGATTGACGCGGGCTCCGGCAGCGCCTACCTGATGCTGCGCCAGACGGCCGGATGGCTGCTCTTCGTGCTTTGCACGGAGGGAGGAAAGTCCGGGCTCCACGGAAACACGGTGCCGGGTAACGCCCGGCGGGGGCGACCCCAGGGACAGTGCCACAGAAAGCAAACCGCCAGCGGCGCAGGATTTCGGTCCTGCCGCCGGGGCAAGGGTGAAAGGGTGCGGTAAGAGCGCACCGCGCCGCCGGTAACGGCGGTGGCAAGGCAAACCCCACCGGGAGCAAGACCAGATAGGGGCGGCATGACGGGCAACCGTCGAACGCGTTTCCGCGCGGCCGCCCGGGTAGGTCGCGCGAGGCGTCCGGCAACGGACGTCCCAGATGAATGGCCGTCACCGGTCGCAAGACCGGTACAGAACCCGGCTTACAGGCCGTCTGGCGTTCTTTTTCTGTTCAAATGCGGTAACCAGATATTGGAGGATGCGTAAGGCCGCATACTAAATCTTGCTCAAATGAGAACTTTCAAGCAACATTGTGATTGCCGATTTGTTCACGGCCATTTCTCCGCGTCTTGTCATGGAGTTGTAAGACGATCTTTGGAGCGCTTGGTAACTTCTGGGAAATCTCTGTTAACTGCCTGAATTTTCCCACGAATTACTGTTTCAGCCCATTGACGCCCATAGTATCCCATGATATCCCAATCTCCCATTGGCAAAATCGCCGATCAGCCATGCCGCCAGGGGAAATGGAGCATGGCAGGCCGCCACCCAGAACCCGGACAGATTCGGGGCGAGCGGTTCAAAGGGGGAGACGGCTGTACGCCCAATGGCTCTGTTCCTCGACACCTTTGTGAACAAGATCGACAGCAAGGGACGCGTGTCGGTTCCCGCCAGTTTTCGCGCGGCGCTGCAGGGCCTGTCCTTCCACGGCATCATCGCCAGCCCGTCGATGAAGTTTCCCGCCATCCAATGCGCTGGCATCGACTGGTTTCAGCGGCTGAGCAGCGAGCTCAGCAACGGTGAACTGTTCTCCGATGAGAATGACGACCTAACGGCGACGCTGTTCTCCGACGCCAAGCAGCTCGCCTTCGACGGCGAAGGCCGCATCATGCTGCCGGAATCGCTGACGGCCCATGCCGGCATCGGCGAAGTCGCGGCTTTCGTCGGGCGCGGCTCGAGTTTCGAGATCTGGTCGCCGGCTAAATTCGAACCCTACAAATCCGAAGCGCGCAAGCGGGCGCTGGAGAAAGGCCGCACGCTGAAGCTGCGGCAGGACGGCGGCAAATGAATGCGCCCGCCGCCCACACGCCCGTGCTCCTGCGCGACGTCATCGAGGCGCTGGCGCCACGCGCCGGCGGCATCTACATCGACGGGACTTTCGGCGCGGGCGGTTATTCGCGCGCCATCCTGGAAAGCGCCGACTGCACCGTCTGGGCCATCGATCGGGATCCTCAGGCGATATCAGGCGGCGCCATGATGAGCGCCAGCTATGCCGGCCGGCTGCATCTGAAGCAGGGCCGCTTCGGCGAGATGCGCGCGCTGCTGGCGTCCGAAGGCGTTGCCGGCGCCGACGGCATCGCGCTTGATATCGGCGTCTCCTCGATGCAGATCGACCAGGCCGAGCGCGGCTTCTCCTTCCGCTTCGACGGCCCGCTGGACATGCGCATGGAGAGCAGCGGCCCGAGCGCCGCCGACATCGTCAATCATGCCGGCGAGGGCGAGCTCGCCGACATCATCTTCAATTTCGGCGAAGAACGGCGCGCCCGCGCGATTGCCCGCGCCATCGTGAATGCGCGCAAGACAAAGCCCTTCTCCCGCACCCTGGAGCTGGCGGAAACCATCCGCCGCGCCAATCCCGGCCGCGGCGCCGATGGCATCGATCCGGCCACCCGCACATTCCAGGCGCTGCGCATCCATGTGAATGACGAGCTCGGCGAACTCGAGCGCGGATTGCGCGCCGCCGAGGCGCTGCTGAAGACCGGCGGCCGGCTGGCCGTTGTCACCTTCCACTCCCTCGAAGACCGGCAGGTGAAGAACTTCCTGCGCGACCGCTCCGGTGCGGCACCCCGCCGTTCCCGCCATCTGCCGCCCGAAAGCGCCAATGATGCCGCGCCGTCGTTCCGCTTGCTGCCGCAAAACGGCCGCACGGCCGGCGAAGATGAGATCGCGCGCAATCCGCGGGCACGCTCGGCGCGGCTGCGCGCGGCGGAGCGGCTGGCGGCGCCTCGGCGACCGGAGGGCCGCATGATCACCCGCGCCACCCTGATCTGGGCGGTCCTGGCGATCGCGGCGGGCTTCGGCCTGTTCCAGGTGTCCTATCGCGTCGCAGCACTGGAAGAAGAGCTGAACAAGGTGAACCGGCAGATCGTCGAGGAGCGCGAACGGCTCCATGCCCTGCAGGCGGATTGGAGCTATCTCACCAATCCGTCGCGGCTGGCCGATCTGGCGCGCCGGCATCTGCCGCTGCAGCCGCTGGCGGCCGAGCAGATGATCCGCATCGAGGATCTGCCGCTGCGCCTGGCGCCGCTGGTGGCCGAAGGCGATGGCTTCCAGCAGGCTCTGCCCGCCTTGCCCCAGGAGGCGGAGGTTGCGACGGCGCCGAAGGAAGCGGCCGGTGCGACTGTGACGCCCCCTGCCGCCGCAACGCCCGCCAAGGAGCCGGTCACGGCGGCGAGCACCGAAATGCCGCAGCCGGCCGCCAAGCCCGCTGCCGCCGCGACGCAGGATGTCCCCGCCGAAAAATCCGACGATCCCATCGGCGATCTCCTGCAGAAAGTGAATGCCGAGCAATGACCGGCACAGCGCATTCCCCGGCCTATCAGTTCCGCTCAGCCGCAGCCGTCGATTCCCGGACAGCGCGCCGCGATGACACGCTGCTCCTCGACGGCAACGCCAAGCGGGCGATCGAGATCGGCCGCTCGCGCCTGCTGTTCGGCGCCGCCATGTTCACGCTGGCGTTCTTTGTCATTGCCGCCCGGCTGGTCACGGTGTCGCTGCTCTCCGACGGCGCCGAGCCGCGCCTGTCAGTCCTGACGCCGCAGGGTGCGCAACCGGAACGGGGCGAGATCCACGACCGGAACGGCGTGGTCCTCGCCACCAACCTTGTCACCGCGTCCCTCTATGTGAATCCGCAGCAGGTCATCGATATCGAGGAAGCCGCCACCAAGATCAGCCAGGCACTGCCGGGTGTGGACCCGATCGACCTCCTGGAGAAACTCACCAGCGACCGGTCGTTCGTCTGGGTCAAGCGCGGCCTTACGCCGCGGCAACATGAGGCCGTCAACCGCCTCGGCCTGCCGGGCTTCTATTTCCAGCGCGAGGAGCGGCGCGTCTATCCCCAGGGCAACCTGACCGCCCATGTGGTCGGCTTCGCCGATGTGGACAATCGCGGCCTCTCGGGTATCGAGCAGTCGTTCGACGAGACGCTGCGCCAGGGCGGCCGCCCGGTCACCCTGTCGATCGATCTGCGCATTCAGAACATCCTGCGCGAGGAGCTGGGCAAGGCGATCGCCGATTTCACCGCCATCGGCGGCGCCGGCGTGCTGCTGGATATCCGCACCGGCGAGATCCTCGGCATGGTCTCGCTGCCGGATTTCGATCCCAACGATGCGGGCGTCGCTTCGGAAGAATCGCGCTTCAACCGCAACGCGCTGGGCGTCTACGAGATGGGCTCCACCTTCAAGATCTTCAACACGGCGATGGCGCTGGATGCCGGCATCGTCAGCATGAATGACGGGTTCGACGCGCGCAAGCCGATCCGCATCGGCGGCTTCACCATCACCGATTTCAAGCCGAAGAACCGCTGGCTCACCGTGCCCGAGATCTTCATGTATTCGTCGAACATCGGCTCGGCGAAGATGGCCGAACAGGCCGGCACCGAGCGGCAACAGCTTTTCATGAACCGGCTCGGGTTCTTTAAGCAGGTGCCGCTGGAGCTGCCCGAGCGCGGCAAGCCGATGTACCCGTCGGACTGGAAGCCGATCAACACGATGACCATTGCCTATGGCCATGGCCTCGCCGTTACGCCGCTGCATCTCGTCAGCGGCGTGGCTGCCGTCGTCAATGGCGGCCTGCTGCGGCCGATGACGCTGATGAAGCGCGACTCCGACGATCCCGCGCCCGGCCGCCGCATCATCCGCGAAGAGACCTCGGAGAAGATGCGGCAACTCCTGCGCCTGGTGGTGCAGGGCGGCACCGGCAAGTTCGCCGATGTCGCCGGCTACATCGTCGGCGGCAAGACCGGCACCGCCGACAAGCAGAAGGGCCGCGGCTACAGCGAGAATTCGCGCGTCGCCTCCTTCGTCGGCGCCTTTCCGATGAACGATCCGCGCTACGCCTTCCTCATCATGGTGGATGAGCCGAAGCCCAATGAGCATTCCCACGGCTATGCGACCGGCGGCTGGGTCGCCGCACCCGCCGTGCACAACATCGTCGAGCGCGTGGCGCCGCTGGTCGGCCTGCCGCGCGTGCCCGACACGGAAGCTGAAGAAGTGAACGATCTCTTCGTCACGGTGAGCGCCGCGGACTGAGAATGGCCCGGTTGGAGGAACTTATCGGCTCGGCATCGAACATCTGGCAGGCAGGCACGGGACGCGCCGATCTCGATATCAGCGGCGTGACCGCGGATTCGCGCCAGGTGCGGGCCGGCTATCTGTTCGCCGCCCTGCCCGGCAGCCGCGCCGACGGCAGCCAGTTCGTCGCCGACGCGGTGAAGCGCGGCGCCGTGGCCGTGCTGGCACCCGCCGAGACAGTGCTGGGCGATCTGCCTGCCAATGTCGCGGTGTTGCGTGACAACAACGCCCGCCGCCGGCTGGCGCTGCTATCAGCGGCTTTCTATGCGCGGCAACCCAAGACCATCGCCGCCGTCACCGGTACCAGCGGCAAGACCTCCACCGCGGATTTCACCCGCCAGCTTTGGACGCGCCTGGGCCACCAGGCCGCCAGCCTGGGTACGCTGGGCGTGGTGCTGCCGGACCGCCATATCGACGGCGCGCTGACCACGCCCGATCCGGTCGCGCTGCATAAGCAACTCGCCGAACTGGCCGATGACGGCATCGATCACCTGGCGATGGAAGCCTCCAGCCACGGCCTCGACCAGTTCCGGCTCGATGGCGTCCGCGTGCAGGCCGCCGCCTTCACCAATCTCAGCCGCGATCACCTGGATTATCACGGCACGCTCGACGCCTATTTCGCCGCCAAGCGCCGGCTGTTCGCTGACATCCTGCGCGACGGCGGGCTCGCGGTGCTGAACGCCGATGCGCCGGAATTCGCGCCGTTGGCCGAGCTGTGCCGTGCCCGCAAACTGAAAATCGTTTCCTTCGGGCAGAAAGCCGGCGATCTCCGCATCGTCAGCGCCCATTCCCGCACCGACGGGCAGGACCTGACGATCGCCGCCTTCGGCCGCAACTTTGATATCGCCTTCCCCGTTCCCGGCGCGTTCCAGGGATTCAATTTGCTGGCGGCGCTCGGCCTGGTGATCGGCGGCGGCGCCGACACAGATAAGGTGATGCAGGCCGCGACGACGCTGACCGGCGTGCGCGGCCGGCTGGAGCTGGTGGCGCTTCATCCGTCCGGCGCCGCCATCTATGTCGACTATTCCCACAAGCCTGAAGGCCTGAGCGCGGTGCTCGGTGCGCTGCGGCCCCATACCGGTCACCGGCTGTCTGTCGTTTTCGGCTGCGGCGGCGACCGGGACAAGGGCAAGCGGCCGCAGATGGGCGAGATCGCCGAGCGGCTGGCCGATGACGTCATCGTCACCGACGACAATCCGCGCAGCGAGGATCCGGCGCGCATCCGCGCGGAGATCCTGGCCGGCAGCAAGAACGCGCGGGAGATCGGCGATCGCGCCGAGGCGATCCGCGCCGCGGTCGGCCGCGCTCAGCGCCGGCGACATCCTGGTCATCGCCGGCAAGGGCCACGAGACCTATCAGATCGTCGGCGACAAGACGCTGCCGTTCGACGACGCCGAGGTGGCGCGCAAGGCCGCGATCGCGCTGGGCGGCAGCGCCGCCGGTTCCGCCGGCAAGGCGGCGAAGTAGCCATGGCCGCAGCATCCGACATCCTCTGGACGACAGATGAAGCCGTGAAGGCCACGGGCGGCCACGCCACCAGCGACTGGTCGGCGCGCCGCGTCGGCCATCGACAGCCGCACGGCCCAGCCGGGCGATCTGTTCGTCGCGCTCAAGGGACCGCATTTCGACGGCCATGACTTCATCGCAGGCGCGCTGAAAGGCGGCGCCGCCGCGGCCGTCGTGCACCGCATGCCGGAGAATCTTGCGAGCGACGCACCGCTGCTGCTGGTCAACGACACCATGATTGCCCTGGAGGCGTTGGGCCAGGCCGCGCGCGACTCGAACGAAAGCCAAGTTCGTCGCCGTCACCGGCAGCGTCGGCAAGACCAGCACCAAGGAAGCGCTGCGCCTCGCCCTGGCCACGGCTGGCAGCACCTACGCGACGACGGGCAACCTGAACAATCAATGGGGCGTGCCGCTGAGCCTGGCCAACATGCCGCGTGCGTCGCGCTTCGGCGTGTTCGAACTCGGCATGAATCATGCCGGCGAGATCGGCCCGCTGTCGAAGCAGGTGCGGCCGGAGATCGCCATCATCACCAATGTCGCGCCGGCGCATCTGGAGTTCTTCGACGTCGGTCGAAGCCATCGCCGACGCCAAGGCGGAAATCTTCGAAGGCCTGCCGAAGGACGGCATGGCCATCCTCAACCGCGACAACGAGCATTTCGACCGGCTCGCCGATCACGCCCGCGGCCACGGCATCAGCCGCATCATCGGCTTCGGCAGCCATGCAGAAGCGACGGCGCGCCTGATCGACTATGCCGCCGAGGGCAATGGCGGCCGTATTCGCGCCCGCATCCTCGGCCGCGATATCGAGTATGCGGTCGGCGCCGCCGGCCAGCACCAGGCCGTCAACAGCCTGGCCGTGCTGGCCGCCGTCATGTCCCTCAATGTCGATGTGGATGTCGCCGCCGCCGCGCTGGCGCAGATGCAGGCGCTGAAGGGCCGCGGCCAGCGCTCGAAGGTCGCCCTTGCCGGCGGCAGCTTCGAGATCATCGATGAAAGCTACAACGCCAGCCCCGCCGCCATGCGCGCGGCGATCCAGGTGCTGGCGCTGACGAAACCCGCCCGCGGCGCCCGCCGCATCGCCGTTCTCGGCGACATGCGCGAACTGGGCCCCGAGGGCGCAAAGCTACACGCCGACCTCGCTGCCGACCTCTCCGCGGCGGGTGTGGACCTCGTGTTCACCGCAGGGCTTCTGATGGCGTCGCTGTACGCGGCGCTACCGGCGGCCCTGCGTGGCGCCCATTTCAACGACTCGGCCAGCCTGTCGCCCGCGGTGCTCGAAGCCGTGCGCCCCGGTGACATCCTGCTGGTCAAGGGATCGCTCGGCAGCCGCATGGGACCGATCGTCGAGGCGCTGAAGGCGCTCGACGCCGGCGGCCTGTCGCGGGCGGTCAACGGGCAGTAAGGAAAGAACAAGAATGCTCTATAACCTCCTTGCCCCGCTGGCCGACGACAACGCGGCATTCAACCTCTTCCGCTACATCACCTTCCGCAGCGGCGGCGCCGTGGTCACGGCGCTGATCATCGCCTTCATCATGGGACCGCGCACCATCCGCTGGCTGAAGAAGAAGCAGCGCGAAGGCCAGCCGATCCGCAGCGACGGGCCGGAGAGCCATCTGCTGACCAAGCAGGGCACGCCCACCATGGGCGGCGTGCTGATCCTGATGTCGCTGCTGATTTCCACCCTGCTCTGGGCCGATCTCAGCAATGGCTATGTCTGGGTCGTCATCTTCGTGACCCTGGGCTACGGCCTGATCGGCTTCGGCGACGACTTCCTGAAGCTCACCAAGCGCAACAGCCGCGGCCTGCGCAGCCGTGACAAATTCATCGCCCAGGTTGTCATCGGTATCGCCGCCGGCATCGCCATCGTCTGGCTGGCGCCGCCGAGTATCGAGACCGGCCTGGCAATCCCCTTCGTCAAGGATCTGCTGCTGCCGCTGGGCTGGTTCTTCGTCATCGTCGCCATGTTCGTGATGGTCGGTGCCTCCAACGCGGTGAATCTCACCGACGGGCTGGACGGCCTTGCCATCGTGCCGGCGATGATCGCCGTCGGCTGCTATGCGCTGATCGCCTATCTGGTCGGCAATTCGGTCTTCGCCAACTATCTGCAGATCGTCTATGTCGACGGCACCGGCGAACTCGCGGTGTTTCTGCGGCGCCTTCATCGGCGCCGGCCTCGGCTTCCTCTGGTTCAACGCCCCGCCCGCCATGGTGTTCATGGGCGACACCGGCTCGCTGTCGGTCGGCGGCGCGCTCGGCGCCATCAGCGTCGTCACCAAGCATGAGCTGGTGCTGCTGATCATCGGCGGCCTGTTCGTGCTGGAGACCGTCTCCGTCATCGTCCAGGTGGCGTCGTTCAAGCTCACGGGCAAGCGCGTCTTCCGCATGGCGCCGCTGCATCACCATTACGAGAAGAAGGGCTGGGCCGAGCCCACCATCGTCATCCGCTTCTGGATCATCGCCTCGATTCTGGCGCTGGCCGGACTCGCCACCCTGAAGTTGCGCTAGGACCGGCATGAGCACCGCGCGCTTTCATATTCCCGATGTCGCCGGCCGCACCTATGCGGTGTTCGGCCTGGCGCGTTCGGGCATGGCCGCGGCGAAGGTGCTGGCCGCCAACGGCGCGCGGGTCTGGGCGTGGGACGATAACAACGCCTCACACGGCAAGGCGGCGGAAGCCGGCATTCCGCTGGTCGATCTCCATCATTGCGACTGGGCAGAGGTGAGCGAGCTGGTGCTCAGCCCCGGCATTCCCCACACTCACCCGAAGCCGCATCCCGTGGCGGCGCTGGCGAAGCGGCATGACTGCGCCATCATCGGCGACATGGAACTGCTGGCCCGGGCCGATACCGGCGCCCGCTTCGTCGGCATCACCGGCACCAACGGCAAATCGACCACCACCTCGCTGATCGGCCATATCCTGAAGCAGGCGGGCCTCAGCACGGAAGTCGGCGGCAATCTCGGCACCTCGGCGCTCGATCTGCAGCCGTTGGATGCCCGCGGCGTCTATGTGCTGGAGGCCTCGTCCTACCAGCTCGAGCTGATGCCCTCGATGATCTTCGACGTGGCGATGCTGCTCAACATCACGCCCGACCATCTGGACCGCCATGGCGGGATGGACGGCTATGTCGCCGCCAAGCTGCGTATCTTCGAGCGGCAGACACGCGAAACAAACGGCAATCATCGGCATCGACGACGAGCATTGCCGCAGCATCCGCAAGCAAATCGCCGACCTGAAGCAGCAGCGCGTCATTCCGATCTCCGCCGCGAACCGCGCCGCCGGCGGCGTGTATGCCGAGGCCGGCAAGCTGATCGACGACATGGCCGGCGCCGGCCGCGCCGTCATGACCCTGGCCGACGCGCCGCGACTGCCTGGCCTGCATAACTGGCAGAATATCGCCGCCGCCTATGCCGCCTGCCGCGCGCTCGATATCGCGGTGGAGAAGATCGTCGCCGGCATCAAGTCCTTCCCGGGCTGGCGCACCGGCAGGAGCTGATCGCCACCATCGGCGGCGTCGCCTATGTCAATGACAGCAAGGCGACCAACGCCGACGCCACGGAGAAGGCGCTCGCCTGCTACCAGCCGATCTACTGGATCCTCGGCGGCCGCGCCAAGGAGACGGGCCTCGATGGGCTCGAGCCCTATTTTCCGCGCATCGCCCATGCCTTCCTGATCGGCGAGGCGACCGAGCGGTTCGCCGCTGCGCTCCATGGCCGTGTCGCCTTCAGCAAATGCGGCACCCTCGACGCCGCCGTCACGTCAGCCCACAACATGGTCCGCCGCGAGGCGAAGCCGGGCGCCGTGGTGCTGCTGTCGCCGGCCTGCGCCTCGTTCGACCAGTTCGCCAATTTCGAGGAGCGCGGCGACGCGTTCCGCCGCGCCGTGCTGGCGCTGCAGTCGCCCGTCGACCACGGCCGCGGGAGGTGCTCGATGATCACCTTTGCGCGCACCGACACCAGTCTGCTGGGCCGCTGGTGGTGGACCGTCGACCGCTGGATGATGCTGGCGCTGTTCGCCCTGATGTTCTGCGGCGCCATCCTGGTGCTGGCCGCCAGCCCGGCCGTCTCCCAGCGCATCGGCCTCGACCGCTTCTACCTGGCGCGGCACCATCTGATGATGCTGCCGGTGGCGGCGGCGATCATCTTCAGCGTCTCCACGCTGAACCTAAAGACGCTGCGGCGCCTGTCGGTGATCGGCTTCGCTGTCGCGCTCGGCCTTACGGCGCTGACGCTGATTGCCGGCAACGAGATCAAGGGCGCCACCCGCTGGGTGTCCATCGGCGGCTTTTCGCTGCAGCCCTCGGAATTCCTCAAGCCCACCTTCGCCATCGTCGCTGCCTGGCTGCTGGCGGCCCAGCACGGCAAGCAGGCCATGCCCGGCAACCTGCTCTGCCTGGCGCTCTTCGCTGTCGTCGCTTCCCTGCTGCTGCTGCAGCCGGATCTGGGCATGACCGTGATCATCTCCGCCACCTGGTTCGTGCAGTTCTTCCTGGCCGGGCTGCCGATCATCTGGGTCGCGCTGCTGGTGGGCGGCGGCATCGCCGGAGTCACCGGCGCTTATTTCTCCCTGGCTCATGTGCGCGAGCGCATCGACAGCTTCCTCGATCCCGCCGTCGGCGACCGCTACCAGGTCGAACGCTCGCTGGAGGCGTTTATGAATGGCGGCCTGATCGGCCGCGGCCCCGGCGAAGGCACGGTGAAGGAAGTGCTGCCCGACGCCCATGCCGATTTCATCTTCGCCGTCGCCGGCGAGGAGTTCGGCGTGCTGCTCTGCCTGCTGCTGGTGGCGCTGTTCGCCTTCGTCGTGCTGCGCGGCATGTCCCGGCTGATGAGCGAGCAGAATTTGTTCGTGCTGCTGGCGACCGGCGGCCTGCTCACGGCATTCGGTCTGCAGGCGATCGTCAACATGGCCTCGGCGCTGCATCTGGTGCCGACCAAGGGCATGACCCTGCCTTTCATCAGCTATGGCGGCTCGTCGCTGCTGGCGCTGGCGCTGTCCATGGGCCTGGTGCTGGCGCTGACCCGCCGCCGCGCCGGCCTGGGAGAGACGTCATGACCGCCGGGCGCACCCTGATCGTGCTCGCCGCCGGCGGCACCGGCGGCCATTTGTTCCCCGCGGAAGCGCTGGCCGCGGTGCTGATCGGCCGGGGCTATCGCGTCGCCCTGATCACCGATCCTCGCGGCACAGGATTCGGCGAGCGCATGGCCTCCGTCGAGCTGCACCGCATCAGCGCCGGCGGCGTTGCCGGGGGCAGCCTGGTGCGCCGCGCCCAGAGCGTGGTGCAGTTGGGTGTCGGTTTCTTCCAGGCGCGCAGCCTGATGGCGCAATTGAAGCCGGGCGTCGCCGTCGGCTTCGGCGGCTATGCCTCCGTGCCGACGATCCTGGCCGCCAGCTTCGCCGGCGTTCCCACCGTGCTCCATGAACAGAACGCCATTCTCGGCCGCGCCAACCGCCTGCTGGCGCGGCGCGCCACGCGCATCGCCGCGTCCTTCCCCGGCGCCATCGCCGAGGCCGACCGTGTCATCGTCACCGGCAATCCGGTGCGTCCGGCCATTGCCTCGCTGGCGATCGCGCCCTATGCGACGCCGGAAGCGAACGGCAAGTTCAACCTGCTGGTCACCGGCGGCAGCCAGGGCGCCCGCGCCTTCGGCCGCCTGCTGCCGGAAGCCGTCGCGCTGCTGCCGGAGGACAAGCGCCGCCGCCTCGCCCTGGTGCAGCAATGCCGCGCCGAGGATCTGGAGCGGGTGAAAGCGACATACGCCGAACTCAAGGTCGCCGCCGAGCTGGCGCCGTTCTTCGCCGACATTCCCCAGCGGCTGCGCGACTGTCACCTGGTGGTGGCGCGCTCGGGTGCCTCCACGGTGGCGGAGCTGGCCGCCGCAGGGCGGCCCGCCCTGCTGATCCCCTATCCCCATGCGACTGACGATCATCAGACGGCCAATGCCCAGGTGATCGCCAAGGCCGGCGGCGCCTGGCTGTTGCCGGAAGCGGCGCTGACGCCGGCGCTGCTGGCAAAGTATCTCGGCGATCTGATGGACAAGCCGGCGGACCTCGCCACCGCCGCCGCGGCGGCCCGCACCTGCGGCCGGGTCGATGCGGCGGACCGGCTGGCCGACCTCGTATCGGCGCTGGCGCCCGGCAACGGCATGAAGCAGGAGGCCGCGGCATGAAGGACCTGCCCTTCAAGATCGGCACGATCCATTTCGTCGGCATCGGCGGCATCGGCATGAGTGGCATCGCCGAGATCCTGCACAGCCTGAACTACAAGGTGCGCGGCAGCGACCTGGCCGACAACGCCAATGTGAAGCGCCTGCGCGCCATGGGCATCCCGATCGAGATCGGCCATCGCGAAGAGAATCTCGCGGATGCCGAGGTGATCGTCATCTCGTCCGCCGTGAAGGCCGACAATCCCGAGCTCATGGCCGCCCGCAGCCGCCTGCTGCCGGTCGTGCGGCGCGCGGAGATGTTGGGCGAGCTGATGCGGCTGAAATGGTCGGTCGCGATCGGCGGCACGCACGGCAAGACGACCACCACCTCTCTGGTCGCCTCGCTGTTCGATACCGCCAAGCTGGACCCCACCATCGTCATCGGCGGCATCGTCAACAACATGGGCACCAACGCTCGCCTCGGCCGGGGCGACTGGATGGTGGTGGAAGCTGACGAATCCGACGGCACTTTCGTCAAACTGCCGGCCACGATCGCCGTCGTCACCAACATGGATCCCGAACATCTGGACCACTACGGCACAGTCGAGGCGATGAACCGCGCCTATGAGCAGTTCGTCGAGAACATCCCCTTCTACGGCTTCGCCGTGCTCTGCATCGATCATCCCGTGGTGCAGGCGATGATCCCGCGCCTGTCGGACCGGCGCATCGTTACCTACGGCATGAGCCCGCAGGCCGATGTGCGCGCCGTGAACGTGAACATCAGCGCCGGCGGCGCCACCTTCGACGCGATCATCACCGACCGCAAGCATGACGCGACTCGCACCGTCGGCAACATCCGCCTGCCGATGATGGGCGCGCATAATGTGCAGAACTCCCTGGTCGCCATCGCCATCGCCAACGAGCTGGGCATCCACGACAACGTGATGCGCCGCGGCCTCGCCGCCTTCGGCGGCGTCAAGCGCCGCTTCACCAAGACCGGCGAGGTCAACGGCATCACCGTCATCGACGATTACGGCCACCATCCCGTAGAAATCGCCGCCGTGCTGCGCGCTGCCCGCGCCGGCACCAAGGGCAAGGTGATCGCCGTGGTACAGCCGCACCGCTACACCCGCCTCGCCAATCTGTTCGAGGAATTCTGCGGCTGCTTCAATGATGCCGATCATGTGATCGTCGCCGACGTCTACGCCGCCGGCGAAACGCCGATTGAGGGCGTCAATCGCGACTCTTTCGTCCAGGGCCTGCGCACACGCGGCCATCGCCATGCCGTGCCGCTGCAGGATCCGGCGCAACTGGCGGGCATGGTGGCCGAACTGGC
Source organism: uncultured Alphaproteobacteria bacterium (assembly GCA_963851215.1). GTDB lineage: Bacteria > Pseudomonadota > Alphaproteobacteria > Dongiales > Dongiaceae > DATKFM01. The sequence continues at coordinate 95,615 of CAWKOG010000005.1, read as the reverse complement.
CGCGACCGGCGATCTCGTCGTCTGCCTGGGCGCCGGCAGCATCACCAATTGGGCCCATGCGCTGCCGGAGGAGCTATCCAAGCTCCTGGGCAAGCCCCAGGCCGCCGCGGGGAATGCACGATGATGGCGGCGCAGAAAATGCAAACCCTGCTCGAACGGTTGCCGGCGGTGCGCGGGCGCTACACCGAGAATGCGGCGCTGGCCGGCATCACCTGGTTCCGCGTCGGCGGCCCGGCCGAAGTCTCATTCCGTCCGGCCGACCGCGACGACCTCGCCGCCTTCCTGATGACCAAGCCCGCCGATGTGCCGGTCACGGTGATCGGCGTCGGCTCCAACCTGCTGGTGCGCGATGGCGGGGTGCCCGGCGTGGTCATCCGCCTCGGCCGCGATTTCGCCGGCGTCGAAATCGGCCGCACGACGGTTCGTGCCGGCGCCGCGGCGCTGGATCTCAACGTAGCGCTGGCGGCACGCAATGCCGGCGTGGCCGGCCTGGAATTCCTCAGCGGCATCCCCGGCACCATAGGCGGCGCGCTGCGCATGAATGGCGGCGCTTATGGCAAGGAGATGAAGGACGTGACTGTCAGTGCGGAGGCGCTCGACAGCCGCGGCCGGCTGCATCGCCTGACGCTGGCCGAGCTCGGCTTCACCTACCGCCACTCCGCGGTCGCCGAGGATTGGATCTTTCTCCAGGCGGAACTGCAGGGCAGCGCCGACGATCCCGCCGCCATCGGCCAGCGCATGAAAGAAATCCAGGACAAGCGCGAAAGCACACAGCCGATCCGCACCCGCACCGGCGGCAGCACTTTCGCCAATCCGACCGCGCCTGAAGCGCAGGGCCGCAAGGCCTGGGAGCTGATCGACGCGGCCGGCTGCCGCGGCCTGCGCATCGGCGGCGCCATGATGTCGGAGAAGCATTGCAACTTCCTGATCAACACCGGCGACGCCACCGCTGCCGACATTGAATCCTTGGGCGAGGAAGTGCGCCGCCGGGTCAAGGCGCAGAGCGGCGTCGACCTTCAGTGGGAAATCCGCCGCATCGGCGTGCCTGCCAGAAGGGGGGCCGCCCCATGAAGCGTGTTGTCGTCCTCCTCGGCGGTCCGTCCGCCGAACGCGAAGTATCGCTGGTCAGCGGCAAGGCCTGCGCCGACGGTCTGCGGCAGGCGGGCTATGAGGTCCGCGAAGTCGACGTCAGCCGCGACGTGGTGGCGCTGGTGAAAGCGCTGGAGCCCCGGCCCGACGTGGTCTTCAACGCTCTCCACGGCCGCTTCGGCGAGGATGGCTGCGTCCAGGGCATCCTCAACCTGCTGGGCATTCCCTATACCCATTCGGGTGTGCTGGCGTCGGCGCTGGCGATGGACAAGCCGACCGCCAAGCGCGTCTTCGCCGCCAACAATATCCGCTGCCCCGACGGCAAGGTGGTCGATGTCGACAGCCTGAGCCGCGCCGATCCCGTGCCGAGACCTTATGTCTTCAAGCCGACCCATGAAGGGTCAAGCGTCGGCGTGATGATCGTGCGCAAGGGCGACAACAAGGTGCTGCCGACCGGCGAGCAATGGCAGTTCGGCTCCGCCGTGCTGGTGGAACGTTTCATTCCCGGCCGCGAACTCACCGTCGCAGTCATGGGCGACCGCGCACTGACCGTCACGGAGTTGAAGTCCCGCAACGATTTCTATGACTACGAGGCGAAGTACACCGGCGGCAAAACCGACCACGTCATTCCCGCGCAAATTCCGAAAGCGGTATTCGACGAAGCCTTGCGTATCGCCAAGCGCGCCCATGAAGTCGCTGGGCTGCCGCGGCGTCAGCCGCTCCGACTTCCGCTATGACGACACCGAGGGCGGCGGTCCGGAGAAGCTCTATCTGCTGGAAGTCAACACGCAGCCGGGCATGACGCCGCTGTCGCTGGCGCCGGAGCAGGCGCTGCATGTCGGCATCTCTTTTCCCGAACTGGTGAGCTGGATGGTGGAGAACGCGCAATGCGATCCCTGAGCGCAAGACCTGATCGGGAAATGCGGGCACCGGTGCGCGTCGCGCGGGCCGGCAAGCGCAATGACCGCTCGGCCGCGGCACGGCGGCGGCCCTTGCCGCGCCATTGGCGCCTGGTCCTGCAATGGGGCGGCGGCCTGCTGGCCATCGCCGCGGTTGCCGGCGCGACACTCTGGATCGCGACCAGTGGCTTTGTCGGCCGGCAGATGGCCGTGCTGGGCGATGGCCTGGTGTCGGTCAGCGCCGATGCCGGTTTCGTGGTCAGCAAGGTTCTGGCCGAAGGCCGTCAGCAGACGACATCGTCGCAAGTTCTCCGCGCCCTCGATGTCCGCATCGGCCATCCGATTTTCGACATCGACCTCGAGGCAGCGCGGGAGCGAGTGGCCGCCCTGCCCTGGATCGAGTCCGTGACCGTCGAGCGCCGCCTGCCCGGTACGCTCTACCTGCACATCGTCGAGGCCGAGCCGATGGCGCTCTGGCAGCATGAGCGGCAGTTGTGGCTGCTGAGCCGCAAGGGCGAGGTGATCGCCGAGCCGCAGCCGCAGCGCTTCACCGCGCTGCCGCTGGTGGTCGGCGCCGGTGCGCCCAAGCACACCGCCGAACTGCTGGAAGATGCTGGCGACGCAGCCGGAGCTGCAGGTCCAGGTCCAGGCCGCCATCCGTGTCGGCGAGCGCCGCTGGAACCTGCACTTCGTCAACGGCACCGATGTGAAGCTGCCGCAAGACCGCGCCGCCGAAGCCTGGAGCGAACTCGCCCGGCTGGAGCGCGACTTCGGCATCCTGGAACGAGACCTGACCGTGATTGATCTGCGCATACCCGCGCAGCTTCTGGTGCGTTTGGCGCCGACCGCCGTCACCCGCGAGAAGGAAGACGGCAATGATACGTGAACATAGTGAAGACGATGGGTGGTTCAAAATGAGGAAGCCGAAACCGGCTCCGCGCGGCGGATTGATTGCCGCTCTCGACGTGGGGACGACAAAGATCTGCTGCTTCATCGCCCGTACCGGCGATAACGGGCAGCCGCAGGTGACCGGCATCGGCCACCAGGTCGCCCATGGCGTGCGCGGCGGCACGATCGTCGACATGGAGGCCGCCGAGCGCGCCATCCTGTCGACGGTCCATGCCGCCGAGCAGATGGCCGGCGAAACCATCCGCGAAGTCATCGTCAATGTCTCCGGCGGTTATCCCCACTCCCAGACCATAGGCGTGGAGGTGGCGATCGCCGGGCAGGAAGTCAGCGATGGCGACCTGCGCAAGGTGCTGGATTTCTCCACCGTCTATCAGTCTCCGCAGGACCGCCGGCTGATCCACAGCATCCCCGTCAGCTATTCCATCGATGGCAGCCGCGGCATTCGCGATCCCCGCGGCATGTTCGGTGACAAGCTGGGCGTGGACATGCATCTGGTCACCGCCGCCGCCGGGCCGCTGCGCAACCTGCAGACCTGCGTGCAGCGCTGCCACCTGGATATCCAGGCGCTCGTGGTGTCGCCCTACGCCGCCGGCCTCGCGACGCTGGTCGAGGATGAGATGGAGCTGGGCGTCACCGTCATCGACATGGGCGGCGGCGCCACCACCATCGCCGTGTTCTTCGACGGCAACGCCGTCTTCACCGACGCCATTCCGATCGGCGGCGGCCATGTCACCAATGACATCGCCCGCGGGCTGTCGACGCCGCTGGTCCATGCCGAACGCATGAAGACGCTGTACGGCAACTGCATTCCCTCGCCCGCCGATGAACGCGACATGATCACCGTGCCGCAGGTCGGCGAGGACGATCCCGCGCAATCGACGACGATCCCGCGATCGATCCTCGTCGGCATCGTCCAGCCCCGGATGGAAGAGACGTTCGAGCTCGTGCGCTCGCATCTCGAAGCCGGCGGCTTCAACAAGATTGCCGGCCGCCGCGTCGTTCTGACCGGCGGCGCCAGCCAGCTTTCGGGCGTCCGCGAGCTGGCAGCCCTGGTCCTCGACAAGCAGGTCCGCACGGGTCGTCCGATCCGCGTCGGCGGCCTGGCCGAGTCGACCGGCGGCCCCGCTTTCGCCACCGCGGCGGGCCTTCTGGCCTACGCGCTGGCGGCCGATGTCGAAACGCTCCGGCCGGGGCGTCTGATTTCAACCGGAGAGTCCAACGGCGTCTTCGGGCGCCTCGGGCACTGGTTCCGTGAGAATTTTTGACCGCAACGATCCGGCGGCGGGTGGCCGTCCGGGCGACCAACCAACCGACCTCGGTCGGTGCAACTCACTAGAAGCCTAAAGATTGGAGGCCTAAATGCTAAATCTCTCAACTCCCCGCAACACCAATGAGATCAAGCCACGCATCACCGTGATCGGCGTCGGCGGCGCCGGCGGCAACGCCGTCAACAACATGATCCGGTCGAACCTGGAAGGCGTCGAGTTCATGGTGACGAATACCGACGCCCAGGCGCTGGCGCAGTCCATCTGCGACCGGCGGATCCAGCTCGGCCTGAACATCACCCAGGGGCTGGGCGCGGGCTCGCGGCCCGATATCGGCCGCGCCGCCGCGGAAGAGGCCCTGGAGCATATCGTCTCTGAGCTGCAGGGCTCCAACATGGTGTTCATCACCGCCGGCATGGGCGGCGGCACCGGCACGGGAGCGGCGCCGGTCATCGCCCGCGCGGCGCGCGAGCACGGCATCCTGACGGTCGGCGTGGTGACCAAGCCCTTCCACTTCGAAGGCACGCACCGCATGCGCCTGGCCGAAAGCGGCATCACAGGAGCTGCAGCAATATGTCGACACCCTGATCATCATCCCCAACCAGAACCTGTTCCGCATCGCCAACGAGAAGACGACCTTCGCGGACGCCTTCGCGATGGCCGATCAGGTGCTGCATTCCGGCGTCCGGGGCGTCACCGACCTGATGGTCATGCCCGGCCTGATCAACCTCGACTTCGCTGACATCCGCACGGTCATGAGCGAGATGGGCAAGGCGATGATGGGCACCGGCGAGGCCGAGGGCGAGAACCGCGCCGTCGCCGCCGCCGAGGCCGCCATCTCCAACCCGCTGCTGGACGATGTCTCCATGAAGGGCGCGCGCGGCGTGCTCATCAACATCACCGGCGGCTTCGACATGACCCTGTTCGAAGTCGACGAGGCGGCCAACCGCATCCGCGACGAAGTGGATCCCGAAGCCAACATCATCTTCGGCTCCACCTTCGATCGCGAGCTGGAAGGCCGGGTGCGCATCTCCGTCGTCGCCACCGGCATCGAGGCGGAGGCGATGGCGCAGCCGCGCCCGTCCCTCACCCTCGTCGCCAAGGGCGGACGCATGCTGAACGCGCCATTTGTCGCCGAGGCGCAGACGATCCAGCCGGCGCCGCAGCCCATGGTGATGCAGGGCCGCGACATGCGGGTGCAGGAGTATGCGGCTCCGGTCCATGCCGGCCTACACCGCGCAGGCCGCGGTGAACTTGCAGCCGGCGCAGCAGATGTATGCCCAGCCGCAAATGCAGCCGGCCCCGCAACCGCGCATGCAGCCCCAGGTGCAGGCCGCTCAGCCGGCGCCGCAACCGGTCTACGCGCCGCACGCGCCGGAGGTTCGGCAGGCGCCGCAGCCGCGCATGGAAGTACGGCCGCAGCAGCAGATGGCGGAATTGCCGTTTGTCGCTCAGCAACCCGCGCCGCAGCCGCAGATGCAGGCCGGTCAGCCCGGCGCCGCAGCCGGCACCTCAGATGATGCCGCAGTATGCGCCTCAGCCGGCCTACTACGCCGAACCGGCGCCGCAGCCGCAGATGCAGGCACCCGCTGCAGGCTCCGGCGGCGCAGACCGGCGACAACGCGCCAAAGCGCAGCGGCGGCATCTTCTCGCGCATGACCAGCACCGCGGCCAGCTGGGCGCAGAAGACCGGCCAGGATCTGCGGTCGGCCACACCCGCGGCGATGATGAACCGCGTCTCCACCGGCGAGCCCGCCCCGCAGCGTCCGGCCCACAGCCGGCGCCGCAGCAGGCGCAGCCGCGACTGAGCGGTCTGGACCCGGCGGACCGGCTTGCTCCCCGCAACGGCGATGACGAGATCCTCGACATCCCCGCCTTCCTGCGGCGGCAGGCGAATTAGCCGGCGTTCTTCCCTGAACTAGGCCTCCAAACTTGGCCGGGCGGCTTCCCCCAGGGAGCCGCCCTTTTTCTTGCCCGGCCGCCGATTCGGTATCATCGTCTGATTTCAGTCGGTTACACCCGGTTGCCGCGCCTTGAGGGATCATCGCGCCGGCCCTATAGTCCCGGCCCGGAATCAGGTAAGCCCAAGAACAAGAGCATCCGATGATTGGTCACCCTCTGCTGCGCCCAGCCCGTATCTTCATGCTGCTGGGCGGCCTCCTGCTGCTGTCGGCCTGCGGCTCCGACGAGCCCGAATATGTCGAGCGGCCGGCGGAAGAACTCTACGCCATCGGCTACAGTTATCTGCAGGAAGGCGAGAACAGGAAGGCGGCGCAGGCCTTCGACGAGGTCGAGCGCCAGCATCCCTACTCCGAATGGGCGACGCGCGCCCAGCTCATGGCCGCCTACGCCCACTATCTGGAGTATGAGTATGACGATGCCATCATCGCGCTCGAGCGGTTCGTCGAGCTGCATCCCGGTTACAAGGACGTCGCCTACGCCTACTATCTGAGGGGACTCTCCTACTACGATCAGATCGTCGATGTCGGCCGCGACCAGCGCAATACCGAACTGGCCATGGAAACGCTCCAGGAAGTGGTCGACCGGTACCCGAACACGCCCTATGCGCGGGATGCGGCGCTGAAGATCGACCTGACCCGCGACCACTTGGCGGGCAAGGAGATGACGATCGCCCGCTTCTACCAGACCCGCGACCAGTTCCTGGCGGCGATCAATCGCTACCGCCGCGTCATCGAATTCTACCAGACGACGACCCATACGCCCGAGGCGCTGCTCCGCCTCACCGAATGCTATCTTGCTCTTGGCGTCTATGACGAGGCGCAGACCGCTGCCGCCGTGCTCGGCCACAACTATCCGGGCACCGACTGGTACGAAGACAGCTATAATCTGCTGCAGGAGCATCGCCTCGAGCCGGAGAGAAGAAGGGCTCCTGGCTGAACGAAGCCTTCTGATCTGCCGTGCTGCAGAACCTGTCGATCCGCGACGTTCTGCTTATCGACCGGCTCGATCTCGACCTGAGCGCCGGGCTGTCGGCGCTAACCGGCGAAACTGGCGCCGGCAAATCCATCCTCTTGGATGCGCTCGGCCTGGCTCTCGGCGGCCGGGCTGAAAGCGGGCTGGTGCGGCCAGGCGCGGCCCAGGCCGGCGTCACCGCCGAGTTCGGCCTAGCGGCAGGATCATCCGGTCTTTGCGCTGTTGCGCGAACAGGGCATCGACGAAGCCTCGCCGTTGATCCTGCGCCGGCAGATCGCCGCCGACGGCCGCGGCCGCGCCTTCATCAACGATCAGCCGGTCAGCGTCGCGCTGCTGCGCCGCTGCGGCGAATTCCTGGTGGAGATCGAAGGCCAGTTCGAGCAGCAGGGCCTGCTGGACGCGGGCAATCATCGGACGCTCCTGGATTCCTTCGGCGTCCTCAAAGGCAAGGCGGCGGAGCTGGCGCAGCTCTGGAGCGGCTGGCGGGAGGCCGGCGCCGCGCGCGCCGAGCTGGAGGCGCAGATCCTGCAAGCGCGGCGTGACGAGGAATTCCTGCGCCACGCCGTCGGCGAACTGACGGCGATCGAGCCGAAGGCCGGCGAGGAAGCGGAGCTGAGCGAGCAGCGCCGGCTGCTGATGAACCGCGAGAAGCTGCTGGAGGCGCTGACCGCGGCGCTGGACGATCTCACCGGCAGTGACGGCGCCGACCATGGCCTGCGCAGCGCGCAGCGGCGGCTCGACCGCATCGCCGACAAGGCCGGCGATCTGGTTGCGCCCGTGATCGCCGCGCTGGATCGCGCCGGCAGCGAGCTGATGGAAGCGACGGCGGCGCTGGAGCGGCTGCTGCGCAATCCCGACCTGGCGCCGAAACGGCTGGAGCAGATCGAGGAGCGGCTGTTCGCGCTGCGCGATCTCTCGCGCAAGTACGACGTGCCGGCCGATCTGCTGGCCGAGCATGGCGCAGCGCTGGCCGAAAAGCTGGCGGCGCTGGATGACCAGACCGGCCGGCTGGCCAAGCTCACGCAGGCGGAAGCGGCCGCCCGCCAGGCCTATATGTCAGGCGGCCGAAGCGCTGAGCGCCGCCCGCCACAAGGCGGCGAAGAAGCTGGACGCCGCCGTCACCGCCGAGCTGCCGCCGCTGAAGCTGGACAAGGCCCGCTTCGCCACCCGCTTCGAGCGGCAGCCGGAGAGCGACTGGGGCGAGCATGGGCTCGACCGCGTCGCCTTCGAGGTGGCGACGAATCCCGGCCTGCCGCCCGGGCCGCTGGCGAAGATCGCGTCCGGCGGCGAGCTGTCGCGTTTCCTGCTGGCGCTGAAGGTCGTGCTGGCCGAGGCCGATCCGGTGCCGACGCTGGTGTTCGACGAGGTGGATAGCGGCGTCGGCGGCGCCACGGCCGCGGCCGTGGGCGAGCGGCTGGCGCAGCTGGCCGCGCGGCTGCAGGTCCTCGTGGTCACCCATTCGCCCCAGGTGGCTGCCCGCGCCGGCAGGCATTGGCGGGTCGAGAAGGCCAGCGGCCCGGCGCGCGGCGCCAAGGGCGCCACCGCGACCCGGGTGGTGGAACTGGACGCCGCCGGCCGCCGCGAGGAGATCGCCCGCATGCTCTCCGGCGCCACCGTGACCGACGAGGCGCGCGCCGCCGCCGATCAGCTGATGGCCCCGCCCCGCAGCCGCAAGGTGGCGCGATGAGCAAGGCCGACAGCGCCACGATCGCCGTCAAGGATTTGACCGAGAGCCAGGCCAAGGCCGAACTGGCGCGGCTGGCGAAAGAGATCGCGCATCACGATCAGCTCTACCATCAGCAGGACGCGCCGGAAATCTCCGACGCCGAGTTCGACGCGCTGAAGAAGCGCAACGAGGCGATCGAAAAACGCTATCCCGAGCTGCGCCGGCCCGACAGCCCGTCGTTGCGCGTGGGTGCCGCGCCGGCGGCCGGCTTCGCCAAGGTCACCCACGCGCGGCCGATGCTGTCCCTCGACAACGCCTTCGACGAAGACGACGTCCAGGATTTCGTCGCCCGCATCCGCCGCTTCCTCAATCTTCCCGAGAGCGAGAAGATCGAATTCGTCGCCGAGCCGAAGATCGACGGGCTCTCCGCCGTCGCTGCGCTACGAGGACGGCAGGTTCGTCCAGGGCGCCACCCGCGGCGACGGCACGGTGGGCGAGGACATCACCGCCAACCTGCGCACGCTGAAGGACGTGCCGCCGAAGCTTGCAGGGCAAGCATATCCCGGCCGTGCTCGAAGTGCGCGGCGAGGTCTATATGCGCCGCGCCGATTTCCAGAAGCTGAACGAGGAGCGGGTCAAGGCGGGCGAAGCAGCTGTTCGCCAATCCGCGCAATTTCGCCGCCGGCTCGGTGCGGCAGATCGATCCCAAGATGACCGCCGCGCGGCCGCTGCGTTTCTTCGCCTATGCCTGGGGCGAGGTCAGCGAGCCGGTGGCCAAGACCCACTGGGATTTCCTCGACCGCCTCCATCATTGGGGCTTCCAGGTCAATCCCGAGCGCAAGCTCTGCAAGTCGATCGACGAGGCGCTGGCGCTCTATCAGGACATCGCCGCGCGCCGCGCCACCCTGCCCTATGACATCGACGGCGTGGTCTACAAGGTCAACCGCTTCGACCTGCAGGAGCGGCTGGGCTTCGTCAGCCGCGCGCCGCGCTGGGCGATAGCGCACAAGTTCCCGGCCGAGCAGGCGCAGACCGTGCTGCAAGAGATCACCATCCAGGTCGGCCGCACGGGCGCGCTGACGCCGGTGGCGGAGCTGGAGCCGATCACCGTCGGCGGCGTGGTCGTGTCCCGCGCCACGCTGCACAACGAGGACGAGATCGCCCGCAAGGACATCCGCGAGGGCGACACCGTCGTCATCCAGCGCGCCGGCGACGTGATCCCGCAGGTGGTCCGTCGTCATCGACAATGCCGCCCAAAGCGCAGCAAGCCCTACCGCTTCCCCGACCGCTGCCCGGTCTGCAACAGCCATGCCGTGCGCGAAGAAGGCGAGGTCGTGCGCCGCTGCACGGGCGGCCTGATCTGCCCGGCCCAGGCGATGGAGCGGCTGCGCCACTTCGTCAGCCGCAATGCCTTCGACATCGAGGGGCTGGGCTGGAAGAGCATCGAGGAGCTGTTCGCCGACGGCCTGATCAAGACGCCGGCCGACGTCTTCAGTCTCGCCAAGCACCGCGACGCTCTCAGGGAGCGCGAGGGCTGGGGCGAGCAGTCGGTGGCCAACCTGCTGCGCGCCATCGAGAACCGCCGCAAGATTTCCCTGGAGCGTTTCATCTACGCGCTGGGCATCCGCCAGGTGGGCGAGGCGACGGCGCGGCTGCTGGCGCGAAACTACGGCTCCTATGCAGCCTGGCGCGACGGCATGACCGCCGCGGCCAAGGATCCCGAGGCGCCGCCTATCACGAGCTGGACAGCATCGAAGGCATCGGGCCGTCGGTCGCCGCCGACATCCTCGCCTTCTTCGGCGAGAAGCATAACCTGAAGATCCTCGACGAGCTGGCGAAGGAGCTGCAGATCCAGGATTTCGTCCAGCCGAAGATCCAGCGGCTCCGCCGTCGCCGGCAAGACCGTGGTGTTCACCGGCACGCTGGAGAAGATGACCCGCAACGAGGCCAAGGCGCGGGCGGAGTCCCTGGGCGCCAAGGTGGCGGGCTCGGTATCGAAGAAGACCGATTATGTGGTGGTGGGCGCCGATGCCGGATCGAAGGCGTCCAAGGCGGCGGAGCTGGGCGTCAAGACGCTGACCGAGGATGAGTGGCTGAAGCTGATCGGGGCGTAACGTCAGCCGCACCCGGCGACCGATGGCTTCAAGCGCCTGTGCGCAATTTGCGCTATTTTCCGCGATTTCCCGCACCCTCATCTCTCTGACGCTGAAGAAGAAAACCTGAAAATCGCGGATTCCCGGGGGACCCTGATTTTCGGGAACGATGCCATACAAGGGAATCCACTGGCGCGCGGCAAGCGATTAGCGCCCGCCATCCACCTGCGGCGGCGTGCCGTATTCCGATACACAATTTCCAACATCGAGGCCCGCCAGGACGCGACCCGAGGGCGATCCATAGTATGATCATATTCCTATAAAAAAGTCAAGGAATCGATCCGATTCTGTCCTTGTAGGGGCGACCGGCGGTCGCCTTTCGAATTCCGGACTGAATTCAATTGTTGTTTCGCTGATCGTGCGATGGTGATAGGGCGACCGCCAGGTCGCCCCTACATTTGTCTGCACGCGAATCTAGCGTCCGTGCTCCGCCGCAATCAGATCCGCCAGCCGCTTCTTCTGCTTCCCCGCGCCATCGAAGTTCCCCGGCGACAGCCACGCCTCGTACGCGCGCTTCAGGGCCGGCCATTCCTTGTCGGTGATGGAGAACCAGGCGGTGTCGCGGTTGCGGCCGCGATAGATGATGGCCTGGCGGAAGATGCCCTCGTAGGTGAAGCCGAGGCGCAGCGCCGCGCGCCGCGAGGGCTCGTTCAGGGAATCGCATTTCCATTCGTAGCGCCGGTAGCCCAGCTCGTCGAACACGCGGCGCATCATCAGGAACATCGCTTCGGTCGAGGCGACCTTGTGCTGCAGCCGCGGCGAATAGTTGATGTGGCCGACCTCGATCACGCCCATGGCCGGATCGATGCGCAGATAGCTGGCGATGCCCACGGCCTTGCCGCTGCTCTTGTCGATGATCGCGTGGAACAGCGGATCGCTGCCCAGGCAGGTGGCATCGATCCACTGCCGGTACTCCGCCAGCGATGCGAACGGCCCGGCGCCGAGATAGGTGAAATTGCCGCCGTCCTTGTTCTCGAGGTTCGCCTCATGCAGTTCCGGCGCATGCCGGTCGGGATCGAGCGGCACCACGTCGCAGGTCCGGCCGGTCATGGGCGTGCGCGGCGGTTGCGGCCGCGCCTGCCAGCCGGGCACGGGAAAGCCGATCGGCTGGCCGAGGTTGTTGGTATGCGATGTCATTGGATTCTGTGCCGGTGATTGCGGAAGTCGGCGGACCCTAACAGCCACGCCCACGCCCCAGCAACGAGCAATGCGCCATTCCGCGCCGGCAATCCTGGCCGTAACCGGCTGATCTTAAACCAGTTTCACCGCCATTTACGGTTCGCTAACCCTTCCCGAAGACACTGCGCCGGCAAGACCGATCGCGAGCCCGATCCGTCGGCAGCCGGACGGCTGACCATGACGCGGGCCGCAACGAGGGGGACATACAGATGAAGATTTTTGGCGCATTGCTTGCCGCTGTAGGCGGCCTTTTGCCCTGTTCTATTCCGGCGGCCTCTACGCCTCCTCGGCGAATCCGCGGAGACCGTCGACACGACCACTGCGGAAGTCCTGTCGGGCATTGGCTCGATCGGCATCGGCATCGCCGTCATCATCCTGGTTCTCTCCGCATTTGCCTTCATGAGTTCGGGCCGGTTCGCCGGCATGATGCTCATGGTCGCCTCGGTCTTCGGTTTCTTCACCGGCGGCGGCTTCCCCATGGGCCTGGCGTTCCTGGGCGGCATCTTCTGCATGGCCGGCGGCGGCAACCGCGTGACCATGGGCGGCAACTACACCTAAGGCGCGGGCTTCCCAATTCGATCCGGCCCCAGATGCCGGGAGGATTGATCGGCGTCAAGGCGCCGCACTGGCGGAGAGGTCAAGCTAGGGCCACCTGAATCGCAGTCTTAGGACAGGTGCGCCTCCATGCCCTCGTTGCCAGCAACATCGGCGGCCCTGCCGCCGCTCCCTTCCGCTGCCGGCGGCATTCCGCGCTACCGGCCGTTTTCCGGGCCGGCGCTGTTCCGCGAGGGCTTCCGGCCGTTCTTTCTGGCGGCCGGGCTATGGGCGCCGGCGGCGATGGCCTTGTGGATTTGCTATCTCGCGGGTTCGATCGACCTGCCCACCGCCTTCGGGCCGCTGAATTGGCATGTCCATGAGATGCTGTTCGGCTTCGCCGCGGCGGCGATCGCCGGATTCCTGCTGACGGCGATTCCCAACTGGACCGGACGCATGCCACTACAAGGCGTGCCGCTGATCGTCCTGGCGTCGCTGTGGCTGGCGGGGCGCATCGCCTGTGCGTTGTCCCTGTGGACGGGGCCGGCCGCCGCGGCGATCGCTGATCTCGCCTTTCTCGCTGTTCTCCTGCTGGCGATCGGGCGCGAGATCCTGGCCGGGCGCAACTGGCGCAATCTGCCGATGGTGGGCGCGCTGTCGCTGCTGCTGGCGGCAAACCTGCTGTTCCACCTGGAGGCCCTTGAAATCGCGCCCACGGCCGATATCGGCCGGCGCCTGGGCGTGGCCATGCTGCTGCTGATGATCTCGCTGATCGGCGGCCGGATCATCCCGAGCTTCACCCGCAACTGGCTGGCGAAGCAGGATGCCGCCGAACTGCCCGCTTCATTCGGCATTCCAGATCGTGTTGCTCTCGCCGCCACGGCACTGGCACTCGCCTCCTGGGTCGTGGGTGTTCCCGGGATCTTCAGCGGACCCCTGCTCATCGCGGCCGGCATCGCAGCAGCAATTCGTCTTGCGCGTTGGCGCGGACTCGCGACGGTGAAGGAACCGCTGCTGCTGGTGCTGCATCTCGGCCATGGCTGGCTCGCCATCGGGCTGGTGTTGCTGGGCGCGAGTGAACTGACTGACCTGGTGCCTGCTTCGGCGGCGCTCCATGCCCTGACCGCGGGCGCCATCGGCACCATGATCCTGGCGGTCATGACCCGCGCCACCTTGGGCCATACGGGCCACGACCTCACCGCAGGCGCGGGCACCACCGCGATCTTTGGCCTGGTGACGCTGGCCGCCCTGGCGCGCCTCGCCGTCTGGTGGCTGCCGGCGCAGTACGATCTGCTGCTGCAACTCGCCGGGCTTGCCTGGATCGCCGCTTTCCTGCTGTTCCTGGCGATCTACGGGCCGATGTTGCTACGGCCGCGGCAACCCAGGGCCGGCTAGGCCGCGAAGTTCCGCTCGCGCCACCATTGCACGGCGAAGGCCAGGCCTTCGGCCAGCGGAATGCGATTCTGAAAACCGACATCCATGGTCAACCGTCGCGTGTCGGCGACGATCTCGCTGGCCGCGCCTGAGTTTTGCAAATCGGAGCAGCGACGGCCGGTCCATGAGGCGGGCGATCTGGCCGGCGAGGTCGCCGACAGTCACGCCGGCGCCCATGCCGATATTGATGGAGCCGGTGACATCGCCGGCGGCGATCAGCGCCAAGGCCCGGCCGATCTCCCTGACATCCAGATAGTCGCGCAGCGCGCCGGCATCCTTGATCTCGAACGCATGGCCCGCCGCCAGCGATCGGATCACCGCCGGCACCAGCCGCGCCGCCTGCTCGCCCGGACCGAAGCTGAAGAACAGGCGCGCATGGGCATGGGAGAGGCCGGCCGCCGCGCAGCGCGCCGCCGCATGTTGGCACAAGGCCAGTTTGGCGCGGCCATAGGGCGTGGACGGCGCGCAGGGCGTCGCTGCCTCGGAGAATGGCGGCGGCGCGGTCCAGTCATACTCGGCGCAGCTTCCGGCGGTGATCACGCGCCGCCCGCCCGCCTCGATGAAGGAGTCGACCAGCCGCCGCGACGTTTCCAGCCATGCGACGTTGGCCGGATCGGTCCAGAACGCGCCATGAGCCGTCGTCCAGGCCAGATGCAGCAGATGCGTCGGCCGCAGTTCGTTGAGCAGCGGCCGCCAATCCGTACCCTGGAGCAGATCCGCAGCATGCATGACCACGCCCGCCGACGGCAGCGGCTGCCGCGCGATGCCATGCACTTCGAACCCCATCTCCTGCAGATGGCCGAGGCACTGGCGGCCGGCATAGCCCGACGCACCCGTGACCAGGATGCAGTTCATGTCCTGAAGTCGGGGAAGCCGGCGTCGCGGTCGCTGATGGCGGCCGGCGGCGACGGCCAGGCGATGGCGAAACGCGGATCGTTCCAGCGCACGCCGCGCGCCAGCTTCGGCTGGTAGGCGGCGCCCATCTGGTAGAACACCGTGGCGCCGTCGGTCAGCGTCAGGAAGCCATGGGCGCAGCCCTCGTCGACATAGAGCATGTTGCCGCGCTCGGCATCGAGTTCCACCGACACCCAGGCGAGAAAGGTCGGCGAGTCCTGGCGCAGATCCACCGCCACGTCGAACACGCGGCCGGCGATGCAGCGCACCAGCTTCGCCTCCGGCGCCGGATCGGCCTGGTAATGCAGCCCGCGCAGAGTGTGGCGCTGCTTGTTCCTGCTGATATTGCACTGGATGCCCACGGGCTTCAGGCCCTGGGCGCGGAACTCCTCCTCGCAATAAGCGCGGGCGAACATGCCGCGTTCATCCGCCTGGGGCTCGAGCTCGATTTCCATTACGCCCGCGATCTTCGTCGGGCGGAAGATCACGGCACGATCTCCAATTTGGGAATCGCAGTGACAAAGCGGCCACCCCATTCCCGGATGATGTCCATCTCGCCCATGATCTCCTTCCGCAGATTCCAGGGCAGGATCAGACAGATAGTCCGGCATCTGATCGATGATCGCTTCCGGCGGCAGGATCGGCAGATGGCAGCCGGGCATGAAGCGGTGCTGCTTGTGGGGCGAGCGGTCGGCGGCGAGGACGACGAGATCCGTCGTCACGTTGCTGTAGTTGAGCAGGGTGGCGCCCTTGGCCGCGGCGCCATAGGCGGCGACCTTGGCGCCCTTGCTCTTGGCGTCCAGCAGGAAGGCGCGCAGCGAGTCGCGGACGGCCTTCACCTTGCCGCTGAAATTGCGATAGGCCGACAGCGATTCCATGCCCGTGGTGATTTCGCCATGGAGCACGTCATCCACATGGGCGTCACGGGGACGGCCGGCGGCCGCAGGCGCTGCGAACACCCGCAGCGAGCCGCCATGGGTCGGCAGCCGCTCGACATCGAACACCTCCAGGCCATGCTTGCGGAAGACGCGCATCACCACATGCAGCGAGAGATAGGAGAAATGCTCGTGATAGATGGTGTCGAACTGCACCTCGCGCAGCAGGTTCTGCAGATGCGGGAATTCGAAGGAGAAGACGCCGCCGGGCTTCACCGCCAGCGCCAGGCCGGCGATGAAATCGTTGGGATCGGGCACATGGGCCAGCACATTGTTGCCGATGATGAGGTCGGCGGTAAGGCCGCGCGTGGCGAGATCGCGCGCCGTCTCCGTGCCGAAAAAGCGCACCTCCGTCGGCACGCCGGCCTCGACCGCAACCTTAGCGACATTCGCCGCTGGCTCGATGCCCAGGCAGGGAATCTTCATCTCGACGAAATTGCGCAGGAGATAGCCGTCATTGCTGGCGATCTCGATGACATGCGATTGCTCGCCGAGCTTGAAGCGATCCCGCGCCATCGCGGCGAAGGCGTGGGCATGGGCGACCCAGCTTTGCGAATAGGACGAGAAGTAGGTGTAGTCGCCGAAGATGTCCTGGGAGCTGGCCACATTATCCACCTGCACCAGGAAGCAGGCGCCGCAGACGCGGGCATGCAGCGGATAGCGCGGTTCGGGCCGCGACAGTTCCTCCCGGCGTCAGCAGCCGGTTCGCCAGCGGCATGGCGCCGAGATCAACCAGTGTCTGCGCCAGCGTCGCGCCACAGAGCCGGCAGGCGGGCAACGCGGTCATGGCAGCGCCTCATAACGAGCGAGCTGGTCGAGCGACGCCGCGCGCATGTCCTCGCCCTGCTGATGCCTGCGGTACCAGCCGGCGGTCCAGTCCACGGCATCCGCGAACTTCAGCCGCGGCCGCCAGCCGAGGCTCTGCTGCGCCAGCGCCGAATCGAGCCGCAATAGCGTGGCTTCGTGCGCGCCGGTCGCCGCGGCGGCGCAATAGCCAGGATGTTCCGGGAAGTGCACCAGGAATTGCTTCAGCGTTTCGGCCACGGTGCGGCTGTTCTCGGCCGGCGGACCGAAGTTCAGCGCCGGCGGCAAACCGGATGCGCCGTTCGCCAGCCGCTCGGCAAATAGCCAGATAGCCGGCCAGCGGATCCAGCACATGCTGCCAGGGCCGCACGCGCCTGGGGATTGCGGATCGCCGTCGGCTCCTTCTCCGCCAGCGCCCGCACCAGATCGGGGATCAGCCGGTGTTGCGCCCAATCGCCGCCGCCGATGACATTGCCGGCGCGCACGGTGGCCAGCGCTTTCCTGGCGTCGGCGAATTTATGCCGGTAGGCGGCGGCCACCAGCTCCGCCGCGGCCTTCGACGCCCCATAGGGCTCGTCGCCGCCCAGGGGATCGCCTTCGCGGAACGGGCGGCCATGTTCCGCATTGGCATAGACCTTGTCGGTGGTCACAACGAGCACCGCGCGCAAGTCAGGCGCCCGCAACGCGCCGTCCAGCACATAGGCGGTGCCCATGACATTCGTCGCGAAAGTGGCCGGCGGATCGCGATGGCCCTCCAGCACCAGGGACTGCGCCGCGAGGTGGATCAGGATCTCGGCCTTGCTGCTTTCGACCGCGGCCACGGTCGCGGCGCGGTCGCCGATGTCCAGCATGCGGTTTTCCAGATCGCGCCAGGGACCGAGGATCTCGAACAAACTTGGCTTGGTGTTCGGCGGCAGCGCGATGCCCGCCACCTGCGCGCCCAGCCGCTGCAGCCAGAGGCAGAGCCAGGCGCCCTTGAAGCCGGTATGGCCGGTCAGCAGGACCCGCCGGTTGCGCCAGAATTCTAGCGGCCATCGCTTCCACGGCGCCTTGCCGCTTTGCCAGAGATCCTCCAGCAGCATGCGATCGCGCAGCGTGTCCATCGCCTGCCAGAAGCCGTCATGGCGGAAGCACATGAGCTGCCGGCCGCCGGCCAGCCGCTCCAGCGGCGCGCCCTCCCAGATGGTGTCGTCGCCCTCGACATAGCCGAGCACCTTCGGCGACAGCACGAAGAAGCCGCCATTGACGAAGCCTTCGCTCGCCGGGTGCTTCTCGCGGAACTCGACGACGGTATCGCCGTCGAGCTTCACCGCGCCGAAACGCGCCGGCGGCCGCACTACCGTCATGGTGGCGAGCTTGCCATGCTGCTTGTGGGTGCGGATGGTGGCGGCGATATCGATGGAGGACAGGCCGTCGCCATAGGTGAGACAGAACGGCTCGTCCGCTTCCAGGAACTTGCCGATGCGCTTCAGGCGGCCGCCGGTCTGCGTGTTCTCGCCGGTGTCGACCACCGTGACCGACCAGTTCTCGTTGGGATGGCTGGTCAGGTAGTCCACCTTCTTCTTGCGGAAATCGAACTGCACGTCGCTCTGATGCAGCATCAGGTTGGCGAAGTATTCCTTGATCACATAGCTCTTGTAGCCGGCGCAGACGATGAACTCGCTGATGCCGTGATGGGCGTAGAGCTGCATGATGTGCCAGAGGATCGGCTTGCCGCCGATCTCCACCATCGGCTTCGGCCGCACCGACGTCTCCTCGGACAGCCGGGTGCCGCGGCCACCGGCGAGTATCACGGCTTTCATGGCAGGCTCCTCATGAGGTGGCGGCCTTCGTCTCGGCCGCTTCGGTCGCCTTGTTCAGCAAGGCCGTTACCCAGCGCTGGGTCTGGCCCAGCGGGCTGGCGCGGACCTGGTCGCGCAATTCGCGGCGGAGCGTCTGGCGCCGCGCCTGATCGGCGGCAAGCTTGACGGCGATCTCGACATACTCGTCCCGGGTCTTGGCGCAGAGATCGCCGAGGCCGGCATTGGTGAGGTTGCTGTAGCTCAGCCGCTCGAAGAAAGCCGGGCCGATCAGCGTCACTGTCGGCACGCCCATCCATAGCGCCTCGCAAGTGGTGGTGCCGCCGGTATGGGGGACGGCATCCAGCGCGATGTCGATGCTGTTGTAATGCTGCATATGCACGCCGCGGACGGCCATGAAGGCGACGCGGTCGCGGCTGACGCCATGCTTCTCGAAGATGTCGCCGATATTGTTGCGGAACGCCGCGGCACCGCCTTCCGGCCGCACCAGCAGGAAGCGGGAGTTCGGCACCTTCGCCAGCACGCGCGCCCAAAGTTCGATGGTGGCGGCGGTGAACTTGTAAGGATTGTTCATGGTGCCGAAAGTAAGTTGGCCCGTGCGCTCTTCCGGCGTGCCGGGTTCGATCGCCTGGTCGCTGAAGCCGAGCCGGCCGAGGCAGACCCAGCTTTCGGGCATGCGGAACGGCGTCTCCATCAGCAGGCCTGGCTCGGGCGGATCGAGATAGGGATCGGTCAGGATGTGATCGATCTCCGCCAGGCCGGCGGAATGGGGATAGCCGAGCCAGCTCACCTGCACCGGCGCCGGGCGGCGGATCATCACCTCGATGCGGTTGTAGCGGGTGGTGCCGCCGAGTTCGAGCAGCACGTCGATCCCATCGGCGCGGATCTGCTCCGCCGTCTCGCGCACGGTGGTGGAGGGCATCAGGCGATAGGCGGTGCTGCGCTCGGCCATGTAGGCCTGCGCCTTGTCGGTCTGGCCGGGATAGAAGGAGTAGCAGTAGAGCTCGACGCGCTCCGGATTGTAATGCTCGAAGATCGGCAGCGCGAAATAGGCCACGGGATGGTTGCGCAGATCCGACGACATCAGCCCGACCTTGAGCTTGCGGCCCGTCAGCGGCGTGGCCTTCACATTCAGCCGTTCCCGGGCCGGCACCGTCGCCGACAGGCGCTTGCCCCAGGCGCGATGGCACTCCAGCAGGAACTTGCGGTCCTCCATGGTCTCGACGCGGCTGAGCTGATTGTGCAGCGCGCCGACATTGTCGTTCTCCGCCCAGTAGCGCATCAGCGCCTGGCGGTCGCCGAGCTTGGAGAGGCGCGCGAAGTCAGCCGTGCGCTGGAACACCGCGCGCAGATTGTCGACGACCTCGAACGGCACCTGCTGGGAATCGACGATGGGTGCCGCGATGCTGTGGGCCTCGTCGATGAACTTGCCTTCCTCTTCATAGCGGCTGTCCATCAGCGCGTCGCAGAGCCGACCCGCGATGCGGATATCGGCCGGCCGCAGTCAGCCGTGCGCGGCGCAGCGCCGCGTTGGCGGCGGGATAGTCGCCCATGGAACGGCCGCAGAGATTGGCGTAGGCCTCGAGCGTCGCTACATCGTCGGGCGCCGTCGCGAGGATCTGCTCGTACGCCGCGCGGGATTCCGCCAGGCGGCCGAGGCGGCGCAGGATCGAGGCGCGGCCGCGATGGCCGGTGGGATCCTGCGGCGCCAGCACGATCGCCCGCTCGGCGTCCTTCAGCGCGTCGTCGTGCCGGCCGAGCTTGTACAGCACCGCCGCCCGGTTGTTGAAGAAGTCAGGGTTCTTCGCATCCATCATGATGGCGCGGCCGAGCTGGGCCAGGCCTTCCTCATCGCGGCCGGCATCGCAGAGCGTGCCGCCCAGCAGGCGCACCGGCTCCGCATCCTTGGGATTGAGCTTGCCGGCCTGGCGGAAGAACTCGATCGCCTCGTCATAGCGCTGGAGCTGGCGCGCGGTGTTTCCGCAATTGATGTAAGGGCTGAACAGCCGCTTGTTGACCTTGATCGCCTGCCTGAAGGTGTCGAGCGCCTGTTGCAACTTCCCCTGGCGCTTCTGCACCACGCCCAGGAGGTTCAGTGAGTCGGCGTTCTTCGGTGAAACTCTGACCAGCTCCTCCGCCGCGCGCGACGCCGCCTCGAGCTGACCGGATTCGATCAGGTTGCGGACCAGCGCCGTGCGCAGATCGAGCCGCGTCGGCGCCAGCCGCACCGCCTCCTGCAGGCTCTGCGCCGCATCGCCCGGCCGCCGCTCGCGCTGCGCGGAGGATGAAGCCGCGATCAGGGACTGAAGATCACTTGAAGGAGACATTGCGGATGAAAATGCCGGCCGGTCAAAAATAGGATTTTGCCGCTGGTTCATCCCGCCCGGCGATCCGGCCAGGAAGCTCCGCGGCCCACAGATTATGTTGTCATGGCATCAAGTTAAGGGATCGTAAAGGATGATGGTCATACACGGGATGAATCATGCCGGAGCGTCGTTTTTGCGCAAAAACGTCACCTGCGCTTGCGGCGCGGCAGCGCCGCCGCGAGAACGGCCTCCAGTTCCGCGCCCACGGTCATGAGCGGCTTGATGTCGCGATAGGCGCGCGCGACGAGGAGCGCGCCCTCGAGCGCCGACACCGCGAGCAGCGCCAGCGACGCGGCGCGCTGCTTGGGCACGCCAGCAGCGCTGCAGGCGGCCGCGATCAGGCCGGTCCATTCTTCGAATGCGCTGCGGCAAAGCGCGGCCAGCTCGGCCACGCCGCCGGAGGCATCCAATATCACAGGCGAGACCGGACAACCGAAGGTATAGTCGCTCTCGCGCATCAACTCGGCCGCAGCCTCGGCATAGGCGCGCACGCCGGCCGCCGGAGTCTTCGCCTCGGCGAGCATCTGCTTCAGCGCCTGCGTCGCTTCGTCCACGGCGACGCGGGTCGCCTCGATCGCGAGCTGCTCCTTGCCGCCGGGGAAATGGAAGTAGAGCGAGCCGCGCGGCGCGCCGCTCGCCTCCAGGATGTCGTTGAGGCTGGCGCCGTGATAGCCGCGATGGCGCAGCAGCCGGGCGGTGGTCTCGATCATGCGGGTGCGGGTGTCGCTGGCCATGGTCTCATTGGTAACAGGCTTGACGAAATATGACGAACGGTCTATAGATTATGACGATCGGTCTATACAACAAGAAGGCCCGGCCGCCGCGGAGAAAATTTCCACGCGGCACCGAGGACCGCCATGACGGCCATCCGGAAACCCAGGGATGGCGAACGGAGGAGGATTGATCGATGACGGCTACAGCACAGAATCTGTCCGAAGGTCAGGTCACGCGCAGCGCGGCCGACATCTATGAAGAGTTCTTTGTGCCGGCCCTGTTCGAGGAATGGGCGCCGCGCGTATGCAAGGCAGCGGCACTGTCGCCCGGCAACAAAGTGCTTGATGTCGCCTGCGGCACCGGCGTGCTGGCCCGCGAAGCGGCGCGCTGCGTGCAGCCTGGCGGCAAGGTCACCGGCCTGGACCGCAACGAGGTCATGCTGACGGTCGCGCGCCGCGTGGCGCCCGGCATCGAGTGGCGCCAGGGCCGCGCCGAGGCCCTGCCCTTCCCCGACGGCTCCTTCGACGCGGTGGTCAGCCAGTTCGGCCTGATGTTCTTCGAGGACCGCGAAGTCGCCCTAAAGGAGATGTGGCGCGTGCTCAAGCCCGGCGGCCGGCTCGCCATCGCGGTATGGGACGCGCTGGAACATAGCCCCGGCTATGCCGACATGGTCGCGCTGCTCAAGCGACTGTTCGGCGATCGCGTCGCCAACGAACTGAAAGCGCCGTTCGTGCTCGGCGACACCAAGACATTCGGCGCGCTGCTCGAGAGCGCGGGCATTCCGAAGGCGAAAATTCAAACTCCCCAAGGCACCGCGCGCTTTCCCTCGATCGAATCCTGGGTGCATACAGACGTCAAGGGCTGGACGCTCGCCGACCTCATCGACGACGCGCAATACCGGACGCTGCTGAAGGAAGCCGAGCGGGATTTGAAGGGCTATGTGAAATCCGACGCCACCGTCTCCTTCGCCGCACCTGCACATATCGCGACGGCGGTGAGAGGCTAGGCGACGTGCGACCGTCTGCCAATGCTGACATGTCGCGGGTTTCGCTTAGAACACCTTTGGCAATTGGTTTTGGCGAGACTTGCTACTCAACTACCGAAAACGGAAAAGCGCCGCGTCTGTTAGCCCAGATATACTCGTTAAATCCTTCTTTGGTCCCGCCAGGATTTCGCAAAATTGTCGCACAGTCTCCCAAATACGATGCGATCTCCAGGCAGAGCTGACGCCCATGGATTATGATCTTCCCCGGCCGGTGCCAGAACAGGTAACCGTGTGTCGTTATTTCACCCTCCCCGGTCACTGAAATCGTACTTTCCGTGCCCTCCAAAAGTCGCGGCCCTGGAGCCGGTGGCCAAACACAAGGGCGCGTGCTTCCTCGGCGGTTAACCCATTGGCTTTGACGAGCGCTTCATCGGAGAAGGTTTCCGGAACCCCAGCGCGCCGGAGACCTTCCAGGTACCGCTCACGACTCACATAGTGTATGAGCCCCAGGTGAGGTGCGCTCTCAACCGTCAGGAAGAGATTGCCCTTTCCCGCTTGAATTTCGTTGTATCGAGAGATTGTCAGCTTCGCGTCTTCTTGCCGCCCGAGGTGGCCGTAGGCCGAGGCCAATACAACAAAGGCGAAATCGTCGTTTGGATTGGCTCTGCGTAGTGGCCTCTAACGTCTGCGCGGCCAACTCGTGTTCATCGAGGCTAAGCTGCGCTAACCCGAGCCAGAAGGTCAGGAAGATTGGGTCATTCGGATTGAGCCGTTGAGCGGTTTGAAAATGCGCCATTGCTTCGGCAGGCCTGCCATCGCCCGTCAGGGCCCAGCCCATCAGCGCATAGTTCCAGACGTCTCCGGGATTCTGCGCGATAGCTTCCTTGAACTTGGCGATCGCGCCTGTCGCATCGCCTCTGTGCATCGACTGATAGCCGATCAACTGGTTCGATAGCGGCGTCGAGAGATCCTTGACTTGCTCAGCGTACTGCCACCCACGACTGCGGGCCTCGGGCGGCGTCAGACCAATCTCATAGGCCATTCCGCGTGCATAACCGCGCGCATACAGCAATGCGAGAGCGCCATGGGCGCGCGCATAGTTCGGGTCCAGCCTGATGGCTTCCTCGAAATGGGGGATAGCTTCCGCATAGGCCTGTCCGGTGGTGAGGCGGAAATACTCCATGCCGCGCAAGTAAGCATCGTACGCTTCCGGCACAGCCGTATCGCGCGCCTCCAGCGCCAGTTGGTCAGCCGCATTGAGCTTGATCGCCAGGGCGTCGGCAATGCTGCGCGTGACCTTGTCCTGAAGCGCGAAAACATCATCGACGGAGCCATCGAATCGGTCCGCCCAGGCATGGCCGCCGCTGAGGGCATCGATGAGCTGGGCATTGATGCGGAGCTGACCGCCGGCGCGCTGAACGCTGCCCTCCAGCACATAGCGCACGCCAAGCTCTTCCGACACCTGCTTGGGCGGGACGTTCCTGCCTTTGTATATGAACGTCGAGTTGCGGGAGATCACGAACAGGCCGGACACTTTCGATAGTTCTGTGATCAGATCGTCGGTCACGCCATCGGCGAAGTATTCCTGTTTCGGGTCGTCGCTCATGTTGGCGAAGGGCAGGACCGCGATCGACGGCTTGTCGGGCAGCGGCAGCGCCATGTCCTCGACCGAGGCAATTTGGATCTTCTGCTGCCAGGGCTGCGTCCGTGCGAGCACGCCTGCGACAATCAATAGCACAACCACAGCTGCGGCCGCAGGCCACCACCATGAGCGGCTTTTCTGATTTGACGCTATGATGGTTTTTCCGGCGTCCGCCGACCCCTGCAACACGCGGTAGAGTCGCACCGGTTCGGCGATGTTTTTGACCTTCTGCTCGCCCAGGAATTCGAATCCGGCCTCGACCTTCTTCTTGAGCTGATCGTAGACCACGCCGGAGACCAGCACCTCGCCCGGTTCTGCCAGGACTTGAAGGCGGTTGGCAATGTTCACACCGTCGCCATGCATATCCATCGCCGCGCCGGAGTCGTCATCGACGATGAGGTCGCCGAGATTGACACCGATGCGGCAATCGATGCGCTGGCCCTCGGGCAGGCCGGCATTGCGGCTGGCCATGCCCTGTTGGACAGCGATGGCGCATTCAACCGCGTTCACGACACTGGCGAACTCCGCCAGCAGGCCGTCGCCCATCAGCTTGAAGATACGGCCATGGTGCTGGGCGATCTCCGGCTCGAACAGCTCTTTCCGGTGAGCGCGGAGTCGCGCGAAAGTGCCGGACTCGTCCTGCTCCATGAGCCGGCTATAACCGACCACATCGGCGGCAAGAATTGCAGCGAGCCTGCGTTCCACGTTGTGGCCTTCGTTGCGCTAAATCGGGCGATGACAAGCATCCTAAACCTAGCACAAAGGACTGGGCTACACCTCGTATTACGACCGCGGGATATGCCTACAACTTCTCCGTCTGCCCCTTAAGCCAAGCCGCCGTCTTCGCGTCCACCAGCGGCGTGATAGCGGCGCGCACCCTTGCGTGGTACGCGTCCACCCACGCCCGCTCCGCCGGCGTCAGCAGTGACGGCTCGATCAGCGCGCGGTCGATGGGGGCGAGGGTGAGGTTCTCGAAGCCGAGCATCGGACGCTCGGCGCCGTCGACCTTCACCTCGATCACCGCCACCAGGTTCTCGATGCGGATGCCGTAGTCGCCGGATTTGTAGTAGCCGGGTTCGTTGGAGACGATCATGCCCGGCTCCAGCGCCACGCGGTTCGGCACCTTGGAGATGCGCTGCGGTCCCTCATGCACGCCGAGGAAGCTGCCGACGCCATGGCCGGTGCCGTGGTCGTAGTCCAGGCCCACGGCCCAGAGCGAAGCGCGGGCCAGCGCGTCGAGCTGGCTGCCCGTGGTGCCCTTGGGGAAATTCGCCGAGCCCAGGGCGATATGGCCCTTCAGCACGCGGGTGAAACGGTCGCGCATTTCCGCTGATGGCTTGCCGACGATCACCGTGCGCGTGATGTCGGTGGTGCCGTCCAGGTACTGCGCGCCGGAATCCACGAGATAGATGCGGTCGCGCTCGATCGGCCGGTTCGAACTCTGGCGACACCCGGTAATGCGGGATCGCCGCGTTCGGCCCGGCGGCGGAGATGGTGTCGAAGGAGAAATCGCGGATCAGGTCGTTGCTGCGGCGGAACTCCGCCAGCTTCGCGGCGGCGTCGAGCTCGGTGAGCTTGCCCTTCGGCGCCTCTTCGGCGAGCCAGCAGAGGAAGCGGGTGACGGCGGCGCCGTCGCGCAGATGGGCGGCGCGGGCGCCGTCGATCTCCACCGCGTTCTTGCAGGCCTTGGGCAAGGCGCAGGGATCGGCGCCGCGGATCACTTCCGCGCCGGCGGCGGAAAGCCGGTCGAAGATCCAGGCGGCGGCGCTGCTGGGATCGGCCAGCACCTTCGCCTTGGCCTTTGCCCAGCGCATCCAGCGCGCCGCCCAGCGCATCTGGCGCATGGACGGCCACCGCATTGCCCAGGTGGGATTCGATGCCCGGCACCAGCTTGCGCGGCTCGATGAAGAGATCGACCTGGCCGTCGGCATGGAGGATCGCGAAGCTGAGCGGCAGCGGCGTGCGCGGCACGTCGGCGCCGCGCAGGTTGAGCAGCCAGGCGATGGAGTCCGGCCCGGTGAGCACCACGGCATCGGCCGGCATGGAAGTCAGGCGCGCGGCGATGTCCTGCCGCTTCGCCGCCGATTCCTTGCCGGTGTAGGCGAGGTCATGGGGACGTACCGGCGCGATGGGCGCCGGCGGCTGGTCCTGCCAGGCGGCGTCCAGCGGATTGTCCGAGAGCGCCACCAGCTCACCGCCGGCCTTGGCCGCGGCGCGCTTCAGCGGCTCGATCTGGTCCGGCGTGTGGAGCCAGGGGTCATAGCCCAGCTTGCCGCCCTTGGGCAGGTTCTCGGCGATCCAGGCATCCGCCGGCTCCTCGATCAGGTGGCGGTAGGCGTAGAGCTTCTCATCCACCTGCTGGCGCACCTGGATGGTGTAGCGGCCATCGACGAAGATCGCCGCCTTGTCCGCCAGGATGACCGCGAAACCAGCCGAGCCGCCGAAGCCGGTGATCCAGGCCAGCCGTTCGGCCCGGGGCGGCACGTACTCGCCCTGATGCTCGTCGGCCCGGGGTACGATGAAGCCGGCCAGGCCCCTGCGGGCCAGCTCCGCCCGCAGCGCCTGCAACCGGTCGGCGATGGAGGCCTTGCCCAGGCCCTCCTGGCGCGCCGCCTGGTAGAGGGGTCGCAGGTGGGCTTTCAGCTCCGGACCCACCTGGGGGGCCACCAGGGCCATCCAGGCATCGGGGTCCAGCCCTTCGGGCGCCGCCGACACCCCTGCCAGGAGCGCCGGCAGGTCCGCCGGCTTCAACCGCGACCGGGCCGCCGCCAGAAGCCCTTCCAAAGCCATATCTTGTACCATAAACGACCTCTTGTTCCACCGCCGCGACGGCGGAAATGCTGCAGTTGCGAACTTCACATAAGTGACTGAAATTTGGCAACTATTTGTTAATACTTAGCTATGCTCCGGCTGCATTGCTGCAATGCAACAAGCCCCCTGACCGGGTGCCGTGGGACCTCCTATATTTAGTCCCGTGAACGAGAGAATTTTCGGCCCACGGATAGGGCAGCAATACAGACAGAACCGGATGTGAATCATGACCCGCTTTACCGATTTTGAGAAGGCCATGCTGGACCTCGCGAAGATGCAGGCTCCTTCGGCCCCCACCCGCAGAGCAATCACCCTGGCCGACCTGGGCGCCGCCCTGGTCGAAAGCCTGCGGCGCCCCTGGCGCCGGACGCAGCTCGCCTTCGAGCTCGGGCGCCTGGATGAGCGCATGCTGGCGGATATCGGCATGAAGCGGCACGAGATCACCGACGTGGCCGACAAGGCCTCGCGGGACTCCGTTCCGTCCTTCGGCGAGCTCGTCGCCCAGTATCTGGCGGCGGCTTACAAGCGGCGCCAGCTGCGCCGCGAGCTGAACTCGCTGGATGACCGGCTGCTGGCCGACATCGGCATCAGCCGCGCCGACATTCCGGCCGTGGTCGCCATGATGGGCGCCGCGCCGGCTAGCCAGGATGGCGAGACGTTCGATCCGATCGCCAGCATCCGCGTGTGGAACCGCAGCCGCGAGACCGCCCGCACCCTGGCCTCGATGGACGACCGCCAGCTGACGGACATGGGCTTTGTCCGCGGCGACATCGACTGGGTTGCCGAAGAACTGGCGATCCGCTCGCTCTGGCCGGCCAATCGCGACACGGCCCCGAAGGCGGCGTAAATCGAACCCGGCCATATTTCAGGCCGAACGGCGGCGGCTTCCACCCGGAAGCCGCCGCTTTGCTTTTGGGGGTTTGCGCCTTGGCTTGCGGCCGCCTGACGTGAGCAGCAGCGTCGACCAGTCGCCCAGGTGCCGCGCCTCCAGCAGCTTGAGGCCGGCCCGCTCCTGGGCCGCCACGACCTCCGTTCCTGATCCACCATCAATCCCGACAACAGCAGCCGGCCGCCCGGCGCGAGATGCCGCGCGAAACCCGGGGCCAGGCGGCAGAGCGGCTTGGCCAGGATATTGGCGGCGATCAGGTCGTACGGCCCGCCCAGGCGCAGCGCCGCGGCCTGGAAGCCATGGCTGCGCAGGGTGCGCACCAGCGGCCCCACGCCATTGATGTCGGCGTTCTGTCGCGCCACGGCGACCGAAGGCTTGTCGGTGTCGGCGGCCAGCACCGGCACGCCCCAGAGGCGCGCCATGGCCATGGCGAGGATGCCGCTGCCGCAGCCGAGATCCAGAGGCCGCCGCACCTTGCGGCCCTCGCGCCGCAGCCGGTCCAGGGCCAGCAGGCAGCCCTTGGTGGTCTCGTGGCGGCCGGTGCCGAAGGCCATGCCGGCATCCAGCAGGATCGGCTGGCTGCCCCGCGGCGGCTTGCCGGTGAAATGCGAGCCATGGATAAAGAAGCGGCCGGCGCGGATCGGCGCATGGAGCCGCTGGCTCTCCGACACCCAGTCCTTCGGCGCCAGGTAATCGAAGCTGGCCACGGGCGCGCCGAGGCGGCTGAGCGACGCCAGCACCTCACCGCGGTTGGGGCGCGTCTCGCACAGCGCCTCGATGCTCCAGGTCTTGCCGCCGGCGGCCTCGAAGCTGGAGAGCGCCGAACTCATGGTCTCCAGGTAGGTTTCGACCGCCAGCCGCAGGTCCTTCTCCGTGGCCGGGACGATCAGCCGGATGGCCCAGACGCCGCGCGGCTTCTCCGCACGCGCCGGGCGCGCCGCAGACTTCGATCCGGCGGCCATCAGCGCACCCGGTCGGCGGGCACGACGAAGCTGGCGAGCACCTTCTTGCTCCCGGCCTTGTCGAATTCGATATCGAGCTTGTCGCCGTCGGCGGTGATCACGGTGCCGTAGCCGAACTTCTGGTGGAAGATGCGGGCGCCATCGGTGTAGTTGCTGCGCGCACCCGAAGGCACCGGCCGCACTTCGGCGTCGATGACCGGCGCGAGGCGCCGCGTCCAGCCGCTGCGCGGCGCGGCGAATCCGGCGGACTCCGTCTCGCCGAGGCGCGTCAGGCCGCCGCGCAACTCCGTACCGAAATCGCCCATGTCGCTGGCCTTCTCGCTATGCTGCCGCGGCAGTTCGCCGACGAAGCGCGAGGGCAGCGCGCTCTGCCACATATTGTGGATGCGGCGGTTGGCGACGTAGCTGACGACGGCGCGGCGGCGCGCGCGGGTGAGGCCGACATAGGCGAGACGCCGCTCCTCCTCCAGGCCGGCAGCGCCGGATTCGTCGAGCGCACGCTGGTGGGGAAACAGCCCCTCCTCCCAGCCCGGCAGGAACACCACGTCGAACTCCAGCCCCTTGGCGCTGTGCAGGGTCATGATGTTGATCATGTCCACGGGATTGGCCTCGGCATTCTCCATCACCAGGCTGACATGTTCGAGGAAGCCGGCGAGGCTCTCGAATTCCTCCATGGCGGAAACCAGTTCCTTGAGATTCTCCAGCCGCCCCGGCGCTTCCGGCGATTTGTCCGCCTGCCACATGGCGGTGTAGCCGGATTCATCCAGCACCATTTCCGTCAGTTCGGCATGGTCCATGGCGGCGCTGACGGCGCGCCAGCGTTCGAAATCCTTCACCAGGCCGCCGAGCGCGCGCCGCGCCGCCGGCTTCAGCTCGTCGGTCTCGACGATGCGCGCCGCCGCCTCGCAGACGGAGATGCCCTGGCTGCGGGCCAATGCATGCACCGAGCGCAGCGTCGCCTCGCCGATGCCGCGGCGCGGCGTGTTGACCACGCGCTCGAAGGCGAGGTCGTCATCGGGCTGATGGACAACGCGCAGATAGGCGATGGCGTCCCGGATCTCCTGCCGCTCATAGAAACGCAGGCCACCCACCACGCGGTAGGGCACGCCAAGAGTAATGAACCGCTCCTCGAACTCGCGGGTCTGGAAGGAGGCGCGCACGAGAATCGCCATCTGGCCCAGGGGAGTCTTGCGCCGCTGCTCGGTCTCGACCTCGTCGCCGATGAAGCGGGCTTCCTCCTCGCCGTCCCATACGCCGCGCACGCCGATTTTTTCGCCTTCGTTGCTCTCGGTCCACAGCGTCTTGCCGAGGCGGCCTTCGTTATGGGCGATCAGGCCGGAGGCGGCGCCCAGGATATGGCCGGTGGAGCGGTAGTTGCGCTCGAGCCGGATGATCTTGGCGCCGGGGAAGTCGCTTTCGAACTTCAGGATGTTGCCGACCTCGGCGCCGCGCCAGCCATAGATCGACTGGTCGTCATCGCCGACGCAGCAGAGATTGCGGTGCATCTGCGCCAGCAGCCGCAGCCAGAGATACTGGCAGACATTGGTGTCCTGGTACTCGTCCACCAGGATGTAGCGGAACTGCCGCTGATAGGATTGCAGCACGTCGGCGTTCGCCGTGAAGATCGTGAGATTATGCAGCAGCAGATCGCCGAAGTCGCAGGCGTTGAGGGTGCGCAGCCGTTCCTGATAGCCGCGATAGAGCTCCAGCGCGCGGCCATGGGCGAAGTCGCCTGATTGCG
Organism: uncultured Alphaproteobacteria bacterium; assembly: GCA_963851215.1. Lineage (GTDB taxonomy): Bacteria > Pseudomonadota > Alphaproteobacteria > Dongiales > Dongiaceae > DATKFM01. Next base: position 65,011 of record CAWKOG010000005.1, on the reverse strand, counting down.
CCGCCGTAACCTTGTCCGGCGTCAGGCCGCGATCCTTCCAGCGCTCGATCACCGACAGCAGCGCGCGCGCCGGCCATTTCTTCTCGTCGATATCGTTCGCCTGGATGAGTTGCTTTAGCAGCCGGATCTGATCGTCGGTGTCCAGGATGGTGAAGTTCGGCTTCAGCCCGACCATCTCCGCATGGCGGCGGAGGATGCGCGCCGCCAGCGAATGGAACGTGCCGAGCCACCAGCCCTCCACCGGCCGGTTGACCAGGGCGCCGACCCGGTCCTTCATCTCCCGCGCCGCCTTGTTGGTGAAGGTGACGGCGAGGATCTGCGCCGGCGTGGCGCGGCCGGTCATCAGGATATGGCCCAGGCGCGTGGTCAGCACGCGGGTCTTGCCGGTGCCGGCGCCGGCCAGCACCAGCACCGGGCCATCCATCGCCTCCACGGCCTCGCGCTGCGCCTCGTTCAGGCGCTCCATATAGGGGCGCTGCGGTGGCGGGGCGGCTGTGGGCGCGGACGCGGGTTCGTCGGACATGTCGGCGGCAATTTCCTGCATGAATCCTATATAGCACCCGAGTCGCGGATGCTCACCCCCGCTGTGGGGACGGATTCCCGGTCAGTTTCGCATGGGTGGCAAGCTCGCCGCGCCAGAGATAGAGCGCCAGCAGCGGCGCATCTCCGGCGCGCGTGGCGTGTGGCATGTCCGGCGGGTGATGGATCACGGCACCGGGGGGTTGCTCGCGCCAAGGCCCGTCGCCGCGCCACCACTCGGCGCTGTTCAGCGGAATATAGACCTCGGCGGCGGGATGGTGGTGCAGCGGGTAGTGCGTGTGCGGCCCCAGCAGCAGGACGCCGAAGGCGAGCCGGTCATGGCGCGCGAGGGCCGGCGGTCCGTCCGCAGGACCTGCGAGCACCGCATAGCCGTAGTTGTCGAGGAAGTCCGGCGAGGGCGGCGAACGGCGGTAGTTCGGATTTTGCGTCCAAGTCAGGCGCGGCGCCAATGCGGCCAGCGCAATGCCAAGGACGCTGACGCTGGCGCCAACCTGGCCGAGCGCGACCGACCAGAATTCGGCAGACCGGCAGAACCGGCTTTGCGGGCGCAGCGCCGGCATCCGCCAATTTCACGGTCAGCATCTCACGAAATGAAATCAGGTCTGAGTTTCGCCGCTCGACAGCAGCCAGAAGTTTCGAGGTCTCGGTGACGATTGCTGTCAACGACATGTTCGTATCCACAGCAGGCATTCTGCTATAGCAACCTGATATCGGCCATTGCCGCCAGCTAACAAATGGAACAGGGCCGCTGCGGGCCGGTTCAAGTCATGATCGCCTTAGGCGAGGTCCAGCGATAGAGGAGAAGTCATGACATACAAAGGTTCCTGCCATTGCGGCAGCATCAAGTTCGACGTCGAGGGTGACCTGACACAGGCGATGGAGTGCAATTGCTCCCATTGCAGCCGCAAGGGCTACCTGTTGTGGTTCGTGCCGCGGGACAAGTTCGACTTGTCGACGCCGGAAGACAGCCTTCCCACCTACACGTTCAACAAACATGTCATCCAGCATCATTTCTGTCCGACCTGCGGCTGCGCGCCGTTTGCTGAAGGCAAGGACCGTGCCGGCAAGCCGACGGCGGCAGTCAATGTGCGTTGTTTGGAAGGAGTCGACCTCACAACGCTGAAGCGTATCCCGGTCGATGGCCGGAGTTTCTGACGCCGTCGTCCGTGCGGAGATGCACAACATAGCCGCAGGCAGCGTCGTTCCAGTGCCTGCGGCCCGGCAGGCCGCCGTGTCCAAAGCGTGACGGTGTGCAGCGACCCGCCGCGTATTGTCTACCGCCAGAATGGCCGGGCCATCTCCTGCTGCACTTCCTCGGCCGTAAGCGCTATGTCACGCAGCAGATGCGGGGCCATCTCGGCTAGCGCCCGGCGATCGCGGCGGCGGGCCCGCCAGAGCGCGAGTCCACGCTCCGGACGAATGAACGTTTCGACAGGCTTCCGCGCCCAGCGATAGAGCGCGTCGTACAGGATGAGCGCCTGTGCCACACGCTCCTGGTCATCACGGATGGTCCCGGCGAGGCCAAATGAGATTGCCCGCAAGCCGGCAGCTTCTGGAACATTCCCATTGTCATTGTCAGCCGCGCGCACGACTGCGGCAACGCGCTCGAGCGCTGCATCCTTGAGCTGATATTTCGCCACGACCGCATCGAAGCTGCAGCCCCCTTGCGGTGCCGCAAGTTCAACGCCCGGTACATCGAAGGGAATTGCACCGGTACCGTTGGCGACGCGCCGAACGTCATCAGGGGCGGCGAATAAAAACTCCGCATCCTTGTCGATGAAGCGGCGAATTAGCCAAGGAGTTGCCAGCCGATCGATCTTGGGACGCCGTCTGGTTACCCATTGCATCGTCAGTCTCCTCAGAAACGCGATCAGGGAGATGGAACGCACAAACGCCCTCTCCCTGCATCAGCAGGAAAAGGCAGCGCTTGGACGAAAGATCGTCTTGGGGTTACCGGGCGTCTGCCAATGCCCGACGCGGGAAGATTACGCTGACCGAAGAAAAACGCAAGATGAATCCCCGGAAATGGCCCTCGCTCACCGCGGCCGTTTCGCCTTGAGGTCGATCTTGCGGCCGACTTCCGGCGGCAGCGGCAGGCGCGAATGGACGGCCTGGATCTTCTCGAACGCGTTCAGCGTCGCCTCCGGCCAATTCGTCACCTTGCGGCTCTTCAGGTCGACGCAGAGGATCAGCCACTCGTCGGTCGCCGCCAGGTAGCCCTCATCGGCGTGATACATGAGCTGGATGTAGTGGGCGCGCTTGCTGTCGAAACCCAGAAGTTGGGTGGTGATGCGCAGCCGGTCCCCCTTATGCACCTCCTGCTGATAGGTGATGTGCTTTTCGACCGAGAAAGTGGATATGCCCGTCTTCGCCACCGCCGCGGGATCGAGGCCGAGCATTTTGTAGAGATCGTCAAAAGCCAGATCGAACGCCATGATGTAAAAGGCGATATTCATGTGACCGTTGTAGTCGATCCACTCCGGCTTGACGAAAATTGCAGTCGTTTCAAATGGAGCGGCAATCGCGGCAAGATTTGTATCGTGCATGGGGCAATCCATTATTGTTTCTTGCGCCGGTATAGAGGAGCGAACCCTCTGCTGCAAAGCGCCCCGCACGGCTTCGTTACCTGCGCCCGGCCCGGGTTCTCAGATCGTTCCCTGGCCCGGCATTGACAGGGCGCGAGGGCCGGGCCTAGGTTCGCGCCAACGGCATTCGAAGAAGCCCTCTAGCGGCCTGTAATGCCGACAATTCTAGTTCGGAGGCACTCAATGAAACGACGCATAATGGGGGCTGTGGCCGTTACGGCCATCGCCCTTTGTCTTGGCGCACCTGCGCAGGCGGCAAAGACGCTGGTCTACTGCTCAGAAGGCAGCCCCGAGAACTTCAATCCGCAAGTCAACACCACCGGCACCAGCTTCGACACGGCCTATCCCGTGTTCAACCGGCTGGTGGAGTTCGAGCCCGGCACCACGAAGCTCATGCCTGGACTGGCCGAAAGCTGGGACGTCTCCGATGACGGCCTGAGCTATACGTTCCATCTGCGCAAGGGCGTGAAGTTTCACCAGGTCGGCAGCTTTGCGCCGACCCGCAACTTCAATGCCGACGACGTGATCGCCACCTTCAACCGCATGTGGAAGGCTGATGATCCCTACGCCAAGGTATCCGGCGGCGCCTATGATTATTTCAACGACATGGGCATGCCGGATCTGCTGGCTTCGATCGACAAGGTCGATGAGAACACCGTCAAGTTCGTGCTGAAGCAGCCGGAGTCGCCGTTCATCGCCAACATGGGCATGGACTTCGCGGCCATCCATTCCAAGGAATACATGGATGCGATGATGAAGGCAGGCACGCCGGAGATGGTGGACCAGGTTCCGGTCGGCACCGGCCCCTTCGTCTTCTCCAGCTACGAGAAGGATTCGAAGATCGTCTACAAGGCGAATGCGAATTACTTCCGCGGCAAGCAGCCGATCGACAACCTGATCTTCTCGATCACCCCGGATCAGGCGGTGCGCACGGCGAAGCTGCAGGCGGGCGAGTGCGACGTGGCGCCCTATCCGTCACCGGCGGATCTGCCGATGCTGGAGCAGGACGCGAATCTGCAAGTGCTGACGCAGGAAGGCCTGAATGTCGGCTACCTGGCGTTCAACGTGCAGAAGAAGCCGTTCGACGACAAGCGCGTGCGTCAGGCCCTCAACATGGCGATCGACAAGGACTCGATCATCAAGGCGGTTTATCAGGCGGCCGGCAAGCCGGCGAAGAACCCGATTCCGCCGACGATCTGGTCTTATGACGACGCGATCCCGGCCTATCCGTACGATCCGGAGAAGGCCAAGGCCATGCTGGCGGAAGCCGGCGTGACCAACCTGTCGACCGACCTCTGGTACATGCCGGTGCAGCGTCCGTACAATCCGGACGCCAAGAAGATCGCCGAGCTGATGCAGGCTGACCTGGCGAAGATCGGCATCACGGCCGAGCTCAAGACGTTCGAATGGGGCGAGTACCGCAAGCGGTTGCAGGCGGGCGAGCACCAGATGGGCCTCCTGGGCTGGACCGGCGACAATGGCGATCCCGACAACTTCATGGGCGTGCTGCTCTCCTGCGGCTCGGCCCGCGAAGGCGGTCAGAACATCGCCAAGTGGTGCAACGAGGACTTCACCAAGCTCATCGACGAAGCCAAGCTGACGGCGGACGTGGGCAAGCGTACGGAACTCTACACCAGGGCGCAGGAGATCTTCCATGAAGAGGCGCCGTGGCTGCCAATCGCTCACTCGGTCGTCTACATGCCGATGAGCAAGAAGGTCAGCGGATACAAGGTTCATCCGCTCGGCACGCACATCTTCGAAGGCGTGGATATCGCCGAGTAACGGCGAGCGCAGTGGATCGGCGGGGGGATGCAAATCTCCCCGCCGATTTCTTTCCTGTCCGGTCCCCGTCCGTGAGATAATCGCGCCATGCTGCGTTTCATCCTGACGCGCGCGAGTTTGGTCATCCCGACGTTCCTCGGGATCATTCTGATTACGTTTACACTAATCCGGCTGGTTCCCGGCGACCCCATCGAGGTGCGCACGGGCGAGCGCGGCATCTCGCCGGAACGGCACGCCCAAATGCTTCACGACTGGGGCCTGGACCGGCCGTTGCCGGTGCAGTTCGCGTCCTATGTCGGCAATGTGCTGACCGGCAATTTCGAGAAATCGCTGCGGACGCAGCGGCCGGTGGCCGATGAATTCCTCGAGTTGTTTCCGGCGACATTGGAGCTGGCCTTCTTCGCCGGGATCTTCGCAATTGTTATCGGATTGCCGGCCGGCGTTCTCGCCGCCGTGCGGCGCAACACGATTTTCGATCACGGCGTCATGGGCGCATCGCTGGCCGGCTATTCCATGCCGATCTTCTGGTGGGGGCCGATGCTGATCCTGGCCTTGTCGCCGATCGGCCTTGGGCTCACGCCGGTGTCCGGCCGCATCGGCGCAGAATTCGTCGTCGATCGAACGACCGGCTTCCTGACCATCGACTCCCTGATCAATGGCGACTACGAGGCTTTCAGATCGGCGCTGCACCACCTGATACTTCCCACCATCGTTCTCGGCACCATCCCGTTGGCGGTCATCGCCCGCATGACCCGGTCATCGATGCTTGAAGTGCTGAGCGAGGACTATGTACGCACGGCCCGCGCAAAGGGCTTGAGCAATCTTCGCACGATCAATCTGCATGCGCTGCGAAATGCCCTCATCCCCGTAGCGACCGTCATCGGTTTGCAGGTCGGCACGTTGATGGGCGGTGCGGTGCTCACCGAAACCGTCTTCTCCTGGCCGGGGGTTGGGCGCTGGCTTCTGGGCGCAATCTATCAGCGGGATTTCCCGGCACTGCAGGGCGGTGTCCTGATTGTGTCGACGCTGGTGATCCTGGCCAATCTCACGGTGGATGTGGTTTACGGCCTGCTCAACCCGCGCATACGGCACAAACGATGAGCTCTCGACATGACTGACGCCGCGATCCCTTCGAGCACGCAGCGGGATACCCAGCCGATTTCCCCGCGGCGGGAAGCCTGGCTGGCCATGCGGGCAAATCCGGGCGCCATGGCCGGATTGATCGTCATCATCGGGCTGATCATCCTGGCGGTCTTTGCCGACATCATCGCCCCGCACGATCCGAACGAACAATTCCGCGAGTTCTTCAGGAACCCGCCGGTCTGGTATGAGAACGGCCTCTGGGACTTTCCGCTGGGCACCGACGATCTCGGCCGCTGCCTGCTGTCGCGCATCATCTACGGCGCGCGGATCTCGCTGCTGATCGGAATTATTGTCGTGACGCTTTCCCTGGCAGCCGGGTTGTTCTTCGGCCTGGTGTCCGGATTTTTCCGGGGCTTTCCCGATATCGGCATCATGCGCTTCATGGACATGCTGCTGGCGATGCCCAGTGTGCTGCTTTCCATCGTTATCGTATCGATACTGGGGCCTGGGCTGGTCAATGCCATGATCGCCGTGGCCATCACCTACATACCGCACTATGCCCGGTTGATTCGCGGCTCGGTACTTTCGGAACTTTCGAAGGACTATGTCGTGGCGTCGCGCGTCGCCGGCGCCGGCACGCTGCGGATCATGCTGAACACCGTGCTGCCCAACTGCATGGCGCCGATTATCATCCAGGCGACGCTTAGTTTCTCCACCGCCATCCTCGACGCCGCGGCGCTGGGATTCTTCGGCCTCGGCGCCCAGCCGCCAACGCCGGAATGGGGCACCATGCTGTCGGACGCCGTGAAGTTCCTGCGCGCCGCGCCCTGGATTGTGGTCTTCCCCGGCCTCGCCATCTTCATCACGGTGGTGGCGTTCAACCTGATGGGCGATGGACTGCGGGATGCGCTCGATCCCAAGCTGAAGCGATAGGCGCCCGATGCCGCTGCTGGAGATCCGCAATCTGTCCGTCGAGTTCCAGACCCATCGCGGCGGATTCCGCGCGGTGGAAGGCATCGACATCACGCTGGAACCCGGCGAGATCCTCGGTGTCGTCGGCGAATCCGGCTCGGGCAAGAGCGTCACCATGCTGGCGGTCATGGGGCTGATCCCCTGGCCGGGCAAGGTCACCGCCGAACGGCTGATGTTCGACGGCACCGACCTGCTGAAGCTCAGCGCGCGGCAGCGGCGGCGGATCGTCGGCAAGGACATCGCCATGATCTTCCAGGAGCCGACCACCAGCCTGAACCCGTGCTTCACCGTCGGATTCCAGATCATGGAAACGCTGAAGGTGCATGAAGGCGGCAGCCGCAGCGAGCGCCGCAATCGTACCATCGAGCTGCTGGAACAGGTCGGCATTCCCGCGCCGGAAACGCGTCTATCCTCCTTCCCGCACCAGCTTTCCGGTGGCATGAACCAGCGGGTGATGATCGCCATGGCGATCGCCTGCAACCCGCGCCTCTTGATCGCCGATGAGCCGACCACAGCGCTGGACGTGACCATCCAGGCGCAGATCCTGGACCTGCTGGTTCGGCTGCAGCGGGAACGCGGCATGTCGCTGGTGCTGATCACCCATGACATGGGCGTGGTGTCGGAGACCGCCCACCGCGTGATGGTGATGTATGCCGGCCAGGAGGTGGAGGCGCAGTCCGCCGCGCGGCTGTTCGAGGATCCGCATCACCCCTATACGGCGGCGCTATTGGAGGCGCTGCCGGAACGCAGCCTGGACAAGCGCCGCCTGGCCACCATTCCCGGCATGGTGCCCGGCATCGCCGACCGGCCGGCCGGCTGCGTGTTCAATCCCCGCTGCCGCTACCGCACCGAGCGCTGCCGGAGCGAAGCGCCGCTGCTGGCGAGCAAGAACGGTGCCGCGGTGCGCTGCCACTATCCGCTTTTCAGCGGCCAGCCGCGCAATCATCCGGGTATGGCGGCAACGAAAGCGGTCGCGTCATGAATGCCAACGTCCTCCGCGCCCAGGACCTGCACCGGGACTACCAGGTCTCCCGCGGCTTCCTGCGCGATCCCGCGACGCTGCATGCGGTGGCGGGGACCAGCTTCGAGCTGGCCGCCGGCAAGACCCTGGCGGTGGTCGGCGAATCCGGCTGCGGCAAATCCACCCTGGCGCGGCTGATCACCATGGTCGAGCTGCCCACCAGCGGCAAACTTCAAATCGACGGCGCCGATGTCATCGGCGCCACCGCCGAGACGCTGCGCGGCCTGCGCAGCAAGGTGCAGATGGTGTTCCAGAACCCCTATGGCTCCCTCAACCCGCGCAAGCAGGTCGGGGAAATCCTGGAAGAGCCGCTGGAGATCAATACGCCGATGAAATCCGCCGAGCGCCGCACCATCGCGCAGGCGATGATCGCGAAGGTGGGCCTGAGGCCGGAGCATTACAGCCGCTATCCCCACATGTTCTCCGGCGGCCAGCGGCAGCGCATCGCCATCGCCCGGGCGCTGATGCTGAACCCGAAGATCGTCGTCGCCGACGAGCCGGTCTCCGCCCTGGATGTATCGATCCGGGCGCAGGTGCTGAACCTGCTGATGGACCTGCAGGCGGAACTCAACCTGGCCTACCTGTTCATCTCCCACGATCTCAGCGTCGTCCGCCACATCTCCGACGATGTCATGGTCATGTATCTGGGGCGGCCGGTGGAGTTCGGCGCCAAGGCGACGATCTTCGAGCGGCCGCGCCATCCCTATACCCTGGCGCTGATGGCAAGCACGCCGGCGGTGATGGCCGCCGACCGGCGGCAGAAGATCGCCGTCAAAGGCGAGCTGCCCTCGCCCCTGGACCCGCCGCCGGGCTGCGCCTTCCACCGCCGCTGTCCACGGGCGACCCCGGTCTGTGCCGAGACCCGGCCAGAGCTGCGCCCGGTCGATGGCCGGCTGGTGGCCTGCCACCACGCCGAATCGGTCGCCTAATCCACAGTCGGGCCGCCCCGGCCGCTTCCAGAGGCGCTGCATCAGGCATTTCCCACAGCCGGCGCCGCGGCCTTTGTGAATCCAGGAAATCGGCCCAATTCGTTATATTCGTCACAGCCTTAGCGTCGGAGAGCCCTTACTTTGACATCCATCCCGGCTAGCGTTTCGCTGACCGGTATGTTAAGGCGGCGCATAAGTCTGTGATCTATCGGGCATCCGACCCGCGCCTTAAGGCGTAAGTAAGCTGTTGTTAACCCTTGGCTCGCCATGATGGTTAACGAATGCTGGTGGGGGCCGTGGATCAAGCGACGGGGGAAACACCAAGCGGGCCGGGCTCACCGAACATCGTTCGGCGACGCGCGGCCAGTCGTGAGTGGAAGTGGGGGCATGAGGTTGATGCGCATTTGGTCGGCAATGCGTGGATCTGCAGCGCGGATAGCGGCGCTCGCGGGTCTGGCGGTTTTGGCAGGCTGCGCGATGCCGCCTTCGAACGATCCGGAGGCCTTGGCGGCCTATCGCGAAGCGAACGATCCGTTAGAGCCGATGAAATCGATACTTCTTCGAGCTCAACAACTTCGCCGACGAAATACTGATGAAGCCGCTGGCGGGCTGGTACTACATCGCGCTGCCCAACTTTGCGCAAGATGGCATACGAAATGCCGTGAACAATGTGCGCACGCCGGTGGTACTGGCCAACGATCTGTTCCAGGGCGAGTTCGAGCGCGCGGGAACAACCTTCGGCCGCTTCCTGGTCAATTCGACCATGGGGCTCGGCGGCCTGTTCGACGTCGCCGAGAAGATGGGCCTCGAGCGCCACGACGAGGATTTTGGCCAAACCATGGCGGTGGCCGGCGTGGATGAAGGTCCCTATCTCGTGCTGCCGCTGGTCGGCCCGTCAAATCCCCGTGATGCCTTCGGCAGGATCGTCGACGCTTTCCTCGATCCCATGACCTACCTGACATTTTTCACCAATGTCGGCTGGATCAATACGACGCGTAACGGGTTGGATATCGTGGACTTCCGCGCCCGTAATTTGCAAACCCTTGATCAAATTAAGAAAGGTTCCCTCGACTACTACGCGACCGTCAGGAGCCTTTATCGCCAGCGGCGGGCCGATGAAATCAGCAACGGGAATCCCAATCTAATGGAAGGCCCGGGGTCCGAACCGGAGGAAACTTCTGAAGTGAGGCCCATCATTATGATCGATCCCAACCCCTCACTGGATTTCCTTCAGGACTCCGTGGTCAAGCAAGGGAGCATGAACTGACCGATGAGTGCGCTTAGGAGTTTTCTGGTTCTGTTGTTCGCCGGCTTCGTCGCCGCGTCCCCAGGGGCCGCTGCCGCGGAAGAGCCGACGGACTTCATCGGCACGCTCGGCACGCGCGCAATCACCGAGCTTGCGGATGAAAACATCTCGCAGGCGGATCGCGAGACACGTTTCCGCGGTCTGCTCAACGACCATTTCGACGTGCCGGCGATCGGGCGTTTTGTCCTCGGGCGCCACTGGAAAACGGCGAGCGAAGCGGAGCGGGCGGAGTTCCTCAAGCTGTTCGAGGATTTTGTCGTACGCTCCTACGCGGTGCGGTTCGCCGGCTATTCCGGCGAGACCTTCGCCGTGAAGGGGTCTACGCCGGGGCCGAAATCGGCCACGCTGGTGCATAGCAGAGTGCTGCGCGGCAGTGCCGAGCCGATCCGCGTGGATTGGCGCGTGGAGCCGCGCGGCGAAAAGCTTGTCATCACCGACGTCATCGTCGAGGGCGTCAGCATGTCCGTCACCCAGCGCTCGGAGTTCGCTTCCGTAATTCAAAGCACTGGCGGAAAGATCGAGGGCCTGCTGGAGGCCCTGCGCAACAAGACCATTACCGCCGACACCACCGGCGCCCAATAGGCCGGCGGCGCCGGCACAGCCCCACGGCCTCAGGCCCGCGTCAGCGGCTTGTATTTGATGCGGTGCGGCTGATCGGCTTCGGCTCCCAGCCGCTTCTTCCGGTCGGCCTCGTAGTCCTGATAGTTGCCCTCGAACCATTCGACCTGGCTGTCGCCTTCGAACGCCATGATATGGGTGGCAATGCGGTCGAGGAACCAGCGGTCATGGCTGATCACCACGGCGCAGCCGGCAAAATCCAGCAAGGCCTCTTCCAGTGAGCGCAGCGTATCAACGTCCAGATCGTTGGTGGGCTCGTCCAGCAGCAGCAGGTTGGCGCCTGACTTCAGCATCTTGGCGAGATGCACGCGGTTGCGCTCGCCGCCGGAAAGCTGCCCGACCTTCTTCTGCTGATCGCCGCCCTTGAAGTTGAACCCCGCGACGTAGGTGCGGCTCGGCACCTTGCGCTTGCCCAGCTCGATCTCGTCCCGGCCCTCGGAGATCTCCTCCCAGACCGTCTTGTTGGGCGCCAGCGAGTCGCGGGACTGGTCGACATAGCCCATCGTCACCGTCGGGCCGACGCGCAACGTACCGCCGTCGGGTTTTTCCTGATCGGTGATCATGCGGAACAGCGTGGTCTTGCCGGCGCCGTTGGGGCCGATGATGCCGACGATGCCGCCCGGCGGCAGCTTGAAGCTGAGATCGTCGATCAGGAGGTTGTTGCCGAAGCCCTTGCGCAGATGCTGCGCCTCGATCACCAGGTCGCCCAGGCGCGGACCCGGCGGGATGGTGATCTGTCCGGCTTCCGCCGCCTGGTCGCCGCCCTTGGCCAGCAGGCTTTCATAGGCGGTGATGCGGGCCTTGCTCTTGGCCTGGCGCGCCCGCGGCGACTGCCGGATCCATTCGAGCTCGTGCTGCAGAGTGCGCTGGCGCGCCTGCTCCTGCTTTTCCTCCTGCACCAGCCGCTGCTGTTTCTGCTCCAGCCATGAAGAGTAGTTGCCCTCCCACGGAATCCCGCGGCCCCGATCCAGCTCGAGAATCCAGCCGGCGACGTTATCGAGGAAGTAGCGGTCGTGGGTCACGGCGACCACCGTGCCCGCATACTCCTTCAGGAAGCGCTCCAGCCACGCCACCGACTCCGCATCCAGGTGGTTGGTCGGTTCGTCGAGCAGCAGCAGGTCCGGCTTCTGCAGCAGCAGACGGCAGAGCGCGACGCGGCGGCGCTCGCCGCCCGAGAGTTTCGCCACCTCCGCATCGGCGGGCGGGCAGCGCAGCGCGTCCATGGCGATCTCGACCGTGCGCTGCAGATCCCAGGCGTCGGCGGCGTCGATCTTCTCCTGCAGTTCCGCCTGCTCGGCGATCAGCGTTTCCATCTCGTCGTCGGAGATTTCCTCGCCGAGCCTGGCGCTGACCGCTTCGAACCGATCCAGCAGGGCCTTGGTCGCGGCCATGCCTTCCAGGACGTTTTCCAGCACGTTCTTCTTGGGATCGAGCACCGGCTCCTGGTGGAGGTAGCCAACGGTCACGCCTTCGGCCGCCCAGGCCTCGCCCGCCACATCCTTCTCGATTCCCGCCATGATGCGCAGCAGCGTCGACTTGCCGGAGCCGTTCAGGCCGAGCACACCGATCTTGGCGCCGGGATAGAAGGACAGCCAGATATCCTCGAGCACCTTGCGGCCGCCCGGGAAGATCTTGGTCAGGCCCTTCATCACGTAGATGTACTGGTAGGCAGGCATCTAATTGAAATTCCTTGTCTATACTCTGATTTTGCCATTCCGCCGCGGGCGGATCCGGCCTTCGGCCGGGCGGCATACGCGCGGGGCCGCGTCTCTTAGCGGGTTGAGCGCCAAAGGACAATCCTGACGGCCCCGGCGCGGCATCGTCTTTGGTGCAGACGGCATTCCAGTCTGCAACAATGCGAGCCGGCGGGCCGCGATCGACGGTAGGCAGCCGCGCCCAATTCAGCCGCCCCGGCTCAAGCCGAAGGAGTTGCGTGATGCTGTGGAACCGCTGGTACACGATCAAGAGCTACGTCTTGTCGTCGCTCTGGCTCGCGCCGTTGATTGCCTTCCTGCTGTCGCAGCTGATGTTCCGCACGATGTACCTTCTGCAAGCGGATCCGGGTTGGATCCCCGGATTCCAATTCAGCGAGGAGGGCGCGCTCTCCGCGATGGATATCGATATCACGCTGCACTTGTCGTTCCTGGTCTTCACGTTCGGCTCGCTGCTGGTGGCGGTGCAGATTGCCAGCGGGCAGTTGACGCCGCGCATCATCGTCACGGCGCTGCTCCGCGACAATGTCATCCGCAGCATCGTGGGACTGTTCTGTTTCGGATTGCTGCTCGCCATCGGCGCGCGGAACAGGCTGGAGTTCGGCTCCCCATTTTATCGTGAGCCTGGCCGCACTCCTGGGGCTGATTTCCACTGTGGCGTTCCTGTTCCTGATCGACTATGCGGCGCGGATGCTGCGGCCGGTGGCCATCGTCTGGCGCGTCGGCGAGATGGGACTGCGGGTGATCGAGAGCGTCTATCCCAGCTCGATTCGCGAACCGCAAAACAACCGGCAATCCCCACGGCAGCTTCCCCCGGCGGTAAGAACCGTCGAGCATCGCGGCACGTCGGCGATCGTCCTGGCGGTAAATCTGCGCCGATTGATCGCCGAAGCGCGGAGGACCGACGGCATAATCGAGTTCGTGCCGCGGGTCGGCGACTTCGTCGCAGTCGGCGATCCCTTGTTCCACTTGCGCGGCAGCGCCGCGGCGCTCGACGACCGCATGCTGCGCGGTCAGGTCGCCTTCGGACGGGAGCGCACGATCGAGCAGGACACAACCTTCGCCTTCCGCGTCATTGTCGACATCGCCATCAAGGCCCTCTCCAAGGCCATCAACGACCCGACGTCGGCCGTGCTTTCCATCGACCAGCTTCACCGGCTGTTACGTACGGTCGGCAAGCGGCATCTTCATGATGACCAAGTCTTCGACTGGAAGGGAGACCTCCGGGTTATTTTCAACACGCCGGATTGGGACGACTTCGTGCAGCTTTCCTGCAACGAGATTCGACTGTATGGCGCGGAAAACACGCAGATCGCCCGGCGACTGCGCGCGATGATCGAGAACCTGCTGCAAACGCTGCCGGAGAGCCGCCGTCCCGCGCTGCGCCAGGAGCTGTCCTTGTTGGATCGAGCGCTCGAGAAGCACTTCACATTGCCGGAGGATCTTGCGACGGCCCGCGTTCCGGACACTCAAGGGCTCGGCGGCGCTGGCGGCTCGTAAGCAGTCGCAGTCGGGTTCCCAAAATTCAGGCGCAACAGGCAGGAAGGAGCACGAACTGTGCGCAAACTCATCATGGGGATCGTCGATTTCCGCGAGCGGATGCTGCCCCAATACGCGACGCGATTCCGCGAACTGGCGCTGACGCAGGCACCCGATGCGCTGTTCATCACCTGCTCGGACAGCCGCGTCGTGCCCGACCTCCTGGCGTCGACCCATCCCGGCGATCTCTTCACCATGCGGAACGTCGGCAATCTGATTCCACCGGCGGCGCCGGACGGGATTTCAGTCGGAGATCTTTCGGAAGCAAGCGCGATCGAATACGCAGTATTGGTCTTGCAGGTCGCGAACATCGTCGTCTGCGGCCATTCCGAGTGCGGGGCAATGAAGGCGGTGCTGACGCGCAGCCCGAAGCTGGACGCGCCGAACCTCGACCGCTGGCTCAATCACGCCAACACCGCCGCCTTTCGCCTCGAGCATGAGGGCGCGCTGGACACCGGCCTGAGACCCTACGATCAGCTGTCGCAGCTCAACGTGCTCGTGCAGATCGAGCACCTGATGTCCTATCCCATCGTCCGGGAGCGGGTTGCCACCGGGAGCCTTCATCTCAGCGGCTGGTGGTTCGACATCGCGACCGGCGACATGTACGCCTATGAGGCGTCGAGCCGGTCTTTCGAGGTCATCGACCGCCAGGAGGCCGAGCGGCTGGTTGGGCGCCTCGGCGTCGCCTGACGAACGGCCCATCGGGCCGGCGCTACTTTGTCAGCGCATCGCGCACCGCCATATCCATCAGATCGATTTCCTTGAATGCCGAGCGCAACCGCTCTCGGATAACGGGATTCAGCCGGCGCACCTCAACTTTGGTTCCCGGCGGCAGGCCGCGATCGATATCCAGAAGCTGTTGTTCCAAGATCACCGACAGGAACAGCTCCTGGGCATCCCGGAACAGCAGGCCGTCGCGCGGTTCCAGCACCTTGGCCTCAACCGCGCCGGCCAGCCGGTCCGCTGTCGCCAGGGCGGCGATCCGGTTCTTGAGCGCGAGGACGCGCGCGCCGGACACCAGCGTCAGCAGCCCGTCCCGCTTCACGTCGACGCGGCCATTCTCGGTGCGAAAGCGGTTGAAGATGCCCAGCGCCTTGGAGAGCCCGAACAGCTCATCAGCCAGCGCATGCAGGAAGATGATCGACGATGTCGCCCGCTCTGTTGCCTTGCGCAGCGCCGCCGCCAGCGCGAAATCGCCGGCAACGGGACGGAAGTCGAGGAAAATGTCGACGGCAAGCAGGTTCCCGCCGTGGGGCTGCGAGGCCCATCGCTCGATCCGAGCCTCCCAATTGGCGAGATTGTGCCGCCACAGGGAATGGCGCGCCATGACATCGCCGCGGCAATAGGGAATGCCGGCTTCGTTCAGCATGTCGGCGAGGCGCGCGGTGAATTCGGCGAACCAGGGATGGTCGTCCTCATGCCAGGCATGGATCAGGGCGTTGTCCTGGTCTGCCGACAACAGGCTCTCGCCGCGCCCGGCCGACCCCAGAACCATAAAGCACCAGGGTGCGGGCGCCGGACCGCGTCCTTCCCGCTGCATCGCCGCTTCGACCAGCGCCGCGACGCGGGTGTGGATGTCGCGGGAGATGCCGGCGATGACGCCGGCGATCTGTACGGCCGGCACGCCTTCCGCAAGCAGCGAGCCCGCCAGCTTCGGCAACTGGCGATGGACGGCCGCGAGATCGGCGCCCGAGGCGGCGCTGTCGATCTGATCGCCGATGATCAGCGCCTGGCTTGCCCGCTGGCGCAGTAGCGCGCGGGCACTGATGACGCCGATCAGGCGCCGGGTGATCTCGTCGACGACAGCCAGATGGCGGACGCCCAGCCGCTCCATGCGCGCGATCGCGAGATAAAGCATATGCTCGGCGCCGATAGTGTGGACCGGCTTCTGCATCACATCGGCGACAGTGCGGCTCATGGCCGAAGCGCCATGCTGCGCCATCTGATGCATCAGGTCCCTTTCCGTGACGATGCTCCCCGGGCGGCCCTCGCTGTCGACAGTCAGGAGCGAACTGATGTCGCGTTCCCTCATCAGGCGCGCAGCCTCCTGGAGGTCGGCGGATGCGTCGATCGTGACCGCCGGGGCGGTCATCAGATCCGCCACCTTGTGCCGGTACGGAAAACTGTCGATCCGTTCGAGTGCCTCGCGATCCATGTCAGCCCGGAGCAGGTTGCTCCGCCGATAGCCGGTGCATCAGCGCTGCCGGATTTGCGATCCTGCGTTCCAGGTTGTCGCGGAAGGCGACCATGGCAAAGCGCACTGCGTTTACCACAGGCAGCTTGTGGGTCTCGCGCGCACTTTCATGGATAGGCAGGTGATCGAACAAGTAACTGCCGCCGGAAACCGCAATGCGATGGGAGGATTTGGCGTCCGCCATCAGCCGGCGGCCCAGTTCCGACGGAAATCGATCGATCGCCGCCTGGCAATCGCCGGCATGTTCCGGCGGTATGGGCCGTGCCGCCAGGGCATTGTCGAAGAGGGATTGAAACAGGGCCGTTCGCTTCGGCACGTCCATCTCTGCGTACGGCCGCAGCTGCGCTTCTGCGATGCAGACGAAGTCGCCGAGAATCGCCGGATAGCTCTCCCACCGGGATCGGTGCATGGCCGCACGGAAGTCCGCTGTCTCGATCAGCTTCTTCCATTGCCGGCCCAGCAACGCCTGCGTGTAGTTCAGGATCGTGCGCTGCGTCAAGACATCCGCCTCCAGCGCGATGAATTCCGCAAGCTGTTGCGGCGTCTCGATTTTCTTTCTCTTCAAGAATTGCGGCCAGAGACTCATGCCGTCGCCCTGGCGCTTGGTTGCATTAACCACATGTACAAGTCCTACCCCACCAAAGTAGGGGGCGCGAAGCGCCCGCGCTACCCGGCCGATTGTTGACGGAATGACAAGCCATATGAAACCCTGATTTGCATGGGGCTCGAGCGAGTCGGCCAATCCGCCGCGTCAATGCGGCGGGAACAGCAATAAGACCGCCGCGCAAAACCCCGCAGGAGAGCCGCAACGGATGGCCGCTACCGCATCCCGTTGCCGCGTCATTTGAGGAGGAGTTCGACATCATGGCTGAGCCCACGTCTCAGGGAAACATGATCGGCCACTGGCACAAGACACGCAATCTCATGTGGTTGTGCCTGGCGATCTGGTTCGTCTTTAGCTTCGTCATCCACCTGTTCGCGCCGTCGTTGAACACGATCACATTCATCGGCTTCCCGCTCGGTTTCTACATGGCTGCGCAGGGTTCGTTGATCGTCTTCGTCGTCCTGATTTTCTGGTTCGCCCGCAGGCAGAACCAGATCGACGAAGAATTCGGCGTCCACGAAGACGAGTAAGGGGACCAGCCATGGCAACGCAACTCAAAGGCTCCTTCCTCGACAATCTCGGGAAGGTCTACTCTATTTACACCGGCGGATTCATCGGCTTCGTGATTCTGCTGGGCATTCTCGAATGGGCCGGGCTTCCGAATCTCTGGATCGGCTACCTCTTCATGTTCTTGACGATCGGCGTCTACGCGCTGATCGGCTGGCTGTCGCGCACCGCGCAGGTGTCGGAATACTACGTCGCCGGACGCGTCGTCCCGGCCTTCTATAACGGCATGGCGACGGGCTCGGACTGGATGAGCGCGGCGTCGTTCATCAGCATGGCCGGAGGCCTCTATGTCGCCGGATATGACGGCTTGGCCTTCGTTCTCGGCTGGACCGGTGGCTATGTGCTGGTGGCGATCCTGCTGGCGCCGTATCTGCGCAAGTTCGGCCAGTACACCGTGCCCGACTTCCTGGGCACCCGTTACGGCGGCAACCTGCCGCGCTTCATCGGCATTCTCGTTCTGCTGGCGGCGTCATTCACCTATGTCGTCGCGCAAGTGAACGGCGTGGGTCTGATCGCCTCTCGCTATCTGCAGCTAGACTTCCAGATCGCCTGCTTCGTCGGCCTCCTGGGCATCCTGGTCTGCTCGATGCTCGGCGGCATGCGCGCCGTCACCTGGACCCAGGTGGCGCAGTACATCATCCTGATCGTCGCCTACTTGGTGCCGGTGGTTATCCTGTCGGCGCAGGTCACCGGCGTGCCGATCCCCGAACTGATGTATGGCCAGGTGCTGCAGAAGATCCAGGCCTTGGAACCCACCCTCGGCATCGTCAAGAGTCACGTAGCTCCCTTCGTGAACGCGAAGGGCGAGTATGACTTCACGGCGGCGCTCAACTACTTTGCGCTGATCTTCTGCCTGATGATCGGCACGGCGTCGCTGCCGCACATCCTTATGCGATACTTCACCACGCCGAACGTCAAGCAGGCGCGCCAGTCGGTGGGCTGGAGCCTGTTCTTCATCTTCCTGCTCTACTTCACGGCGCCGTCCTATGCGGCGTTCGCGAAGCTGGAAGTGTACCAGAACATTATCGGCCAGAGCGTCGCCACCCTGCCGGCCTGGGTGCAGTCCTGGGGCGCGGTCGGTCTGGTGGGCGCTTGCGATGCGGCCAATGCGGCCGAACTCTTCGCCATGTGCAAGGGGGTCACCGGCAATGCCGACGGCATCCTGCAGCTGGCGGAGTTCAAGATCCATGCCGACGCCATTGTGCTGGCAACGCCGGAAATCGCCGGCCTGCCGTTCGTGGTGTCCGGCCTGGTGATGGCGGGCGGCCTTGCCGCCGCGCTCAGTACCGCAGACGGTCTGCTGCTGGCGATCGCCAACGCCCTCAGCCACGATGTCTACTACCGGATGATCGATCCCCATGCGAGCACCAAGAACCGGCTGATCGCATCGCGGGCACTGCTCGTCGTGGTGGCCATCGCAGCGGCGTTCGTGGCCGGCATGCGGCTGGACTACATCATCGCCATGGTGGCCTGGGCCTTCTCGATCGCGGCCTCCGGCCTGTTCGCGGCCCTGGTGCTGGGTATCTGGTGGAAGCGGACAACCGGCATTGCCGCCAGCCTGGGTATGCTGTCCGGCTTCGTCGTGTGCCTGTTCTACCTGATCAGCACCTACTTCTATCCGGACTGGTTCATCGCCACGTTCGGCGCTGCGGACAAGGTGTCGGGCATGAGCGACCTCGCGGCCAAGGTGGCGGAAGCCAAGGCAGCGTTGGCGGCTGCGGGCGATGCGGCGACAGCGGAAGTCAAGGCCGCGGTCGGTGCCGCCGAAACCGCCTACAAGACCTACATCACCAACAATGCGACATGGTGGGGGATCAAGAACATCTCCTGCGGGATGTTCGGTATCCCGGTGGCGTTCGTGGTGACGATCGTGGTCAGCCTGTTCACCAAGGCGCCGTCCAAGGAGATGCAGGACTTCATCGACTCCGTCCGCGTTCCGCGCGGCGGCGTCGCACTGCCCGCGGGCCACGAAGCCCTCGAATAGACGGCAGTATCTCCGGTGTGTTAGTGCAGGGTCCGCAAGGGCCCTGCACTATTCTTTTGGGCAGAACTCCGATGCGGCGGGCGCAGTAACGGCACGGCGATGGCAGATCATCCTTTCTGGGCTTTTTGGTATTTTCACATCCCGAACTACGTTGCCGCGCTGGTGATGTATACCCTTATCGGCCGCTTCTTCCTGACCTTCATCTATCCGCCCGACGCCTCGAACTACATCTGGCGCGGGTTTCGCTTCGTCACCGATTGGGCGGTCGCGGCAACCGGCTTCCTTACGCCGCGGTATGTGTTGCCGCTGTTCCTGCCGCTGATCGGCGCGTTCTGGCTGTTCGTCCTGCGTCATGTCTATTTCGTCATCCTGACCGACGCCGGCGCCGCGCCAACACTGGGCATGCCATGACGCCGCGGAATCTGTTTGTTGCAACCGTGGGCGTCAGCCTAGTGCACGGGCTCGTTCCGAAGTCGCTGGTATTCTGGATGGCGTATAGCCTCACGCCGCTCTGGATGCCTGACCTGATCCCGCTGACTCCGGAAACCTGGTTCTACTTCGCGTCGCTGATGACCGCGACGGTGACCCTGCTGCTGTCGGCCGTGCCTGCCGGGCTCTTCGAACGGCTGACAGGGCGGAAGCAGAGCGACAATACATCCATGATCATCTGGCTCGGCGCGGCCATCCTGGTTTCGCTGTCAAGCCTGCTCACCGTCCACGGTTAGATCACTCACGTTCAATTGAGCCGTTGGCCGGCGGGATTGCCGTGACAGGCAGCACTCACGGTGCTTGTATTCAATTGATCCCTCCCTGGGCTGCCGCGAGATTCGACTTGGAGAAGATCCGCCAGATCGCCGTCCTGTCCGTTCGCCGCGCCTGCGGCTTCGGCGCCCTGGCGATCGCCATGATCATGTGGGGCCTGATCTACGATCCGGTGCTGGCATTCCAGTCGGGCGCTGTGCTGACCGCCATGGTCGCCGTCATCCTCTACTATCGGGCGATGCGGGCGCCGCAGCGGGATCACACGCAAACCGAACTCTGGATCCTGCTGGACAAGGAACTGCGGCCGCCGCCCGCCTTTGCCCGGCGCATCGTCAATTCAACTCTCTGTGACGTCTATCATCAGCATGCCCGCTGGGCGGTCGGCATTGCCGCGTTGTTCGCGGTCATTTCGTTGTTCAGCCGGATGACGTTCGCCTAGCTGCCTAAGCCGCCCGGCGCCATGCCGAATATGCCGGCTGGATCGCTGCCGGCCTGTGGGTGGCCGGCGCTCTGTTCGCCTACAGCTAGGCGGCAGCGCTCAGGCTTTCGGCAAAGCTTCCAGGATCGTTGCCGCCGTCCGCCGGGCGAGGTCGTCGATCATGCGCAGGTGATCCAGCGAGGCCAGCGGTTCCGCCGGCAGCTCCTCCAGCGTCCGCTCCACGGCTTCCGCGATCTGCAGGAAACCGATCTGCTCTTTCAGGAAGGCCGCGACGGCCACCTCATTGGCGGCGTTCAGCACCGTCGGCGCGGTGCCGCCGGTGTTGAGCGCCTCGCGCGCCAGGCGCAGCGCCGGGAAACGGATGGGATCGGGCGCCTCGAAAGTCAGCGAGGCGATCTCCGCCAGGTTCAGCCGCTTCGCCGGGCAATCGATGCGCTGCGGCCAGCCCAACGCGTAGGCGATGGGCGTCCGCATATCAGGCGAGCCCAACTGCGCCAGCACCGAGCCGTCGCGATAGGCTACCAGGCTGTGGATCACCGACTGCGGATGGACGACGATGTCGATCTGGTCGCCCGGCAGCGCGAACAGGTGATGCGCCTCGATCAGCTCCAGGCCCTTGTTCATCATGGTGGCGGAATCGACGGAGATCTTGGCGCCCATGTCCCAGTTGGGATGGGCCACCGCCTGCTTCGGCGTCATCTTGGCCATGGCGGCCTTGTCGGTGGTGCGGAACGGGCCGCCGGACGCCGTGAGGATGATCTTCTCCACCGCGTCCTTCTGCTTGAAATCGAACACCTGGAAGATGGCGCTATGCTCGGAATCCACCGGCAGCAGCACCGCGCCATGGCGGGCGATCTCCGCCATGATCAGGTCGCCGGCGCAGACCAGGGTTTCCTTGTTGGCCAGGGCCACCACGGCGCCGCGGCGCACCGCCGCCAGCGTCGCTTCCAGGCCGGCCGCGCCGACGATGGCGGACATTACCCAGTCCGCCGGCCGCGCACCCGCCTCGGCCACCGCAATGGCGCCCGCCGCAACATCCACGCCGGTGCCGCTCAGCGCCGCCTTCAGGTCCTTATATTTGCCGGCATCGCCGATCACCGCCTGGCGCGGCCGCAGCCGCTTCGCCTGTTCGGCCAGCAGCGGCACGTTGCTGTAGGCGGTCAGCGCCTCGATCTCATAGGCGTCGGGGTTGCGGTCGATCAGGTCGATGGTATTGCAGCCCACCGAGCCCGTTGAGCCCAGGACCGTAATCCGCCGCCGTTCCGTCTCCGGCCTTGCCGCCGCCATCTGCATCGATTGAATCCCTCGCCACTCCACCAAGCCCGCCGTCCAGCCCCCCGTCACGGCGGTTTGCTAGCGGTAGCGGCGGGCAGCGCCCCTTGCAAGAAGAAACCCATATGCCCGCGCGGGCAGGTCTGCTCGTTGCGTCCATCAACTTATTGATATAACTTGATAATACTTATTACGGGTTTCGCGGCACCGGCGCCGCGGGGGTCTGCTCGATGGTCCTATGGCTGCTGACGCTTCTGCCGCTGCTGGCTTGGGTCTATCTGCTCGCCTTTCATGGCGGCTTCTGGCGCAGCGATCAGTATTTCGTCCCATCGCGCATCCCCGGTCCGCCGCTATGGCCGGCTGTCGCCGCCATCGTCCCGGCGCGCAACGAGGAAGAGACCATCTCCGCCGTGCTGCAGAGCCTGATCGCACAGGATTATCCCGGGCCGCTGCAGATCATCCTGCTCGATGACCGCAGCACAGATGCCACCGCGGCCCAAGCTCGATCCGCGATCGGTGCGCAACCGTCGGCAGACCGCGCGATCATGCTGACGGGAGAACCCTTACCCGCCGGTTGGGCGGGGAAACTATGGGCGCAGCAGCAGGGCATCGCGCAGGCAGTGCAACGCCAGCCCGATACCCAGTTCTTTTTCTTCAGCGACGCCGACATCGTGCACACGCCCGATACCTTGCGTGCGCTCGTTGCCAAAGCCGAGACCAGCCGCCGCGACCTCGTCTCCCTGATGGCGCGGCTCAATTGCCGCAGCCTGTGGGAGAAGCTGCTGATCCCTGCGTTCATCTTCTTCTTCCAGAAGCTCTATCCCTTCGCCCGCGCCAACGACGACGCATCACCGATGGCCGCGGCCGCCGGCGGCTGCGTGCTGATCCGCCGGTCGATGCTGGAGCGGATCGGCGGCCTCGCCGCCCTGCGCGGCGCGCTGATCGACGATTGTACGCTGGCCAAGCTGGTCAAGCGCGCCGGCGGCAAGCTCTGGCTCGGCCTGACCGACACCAGCCGCAGCCTGCGCGTCTATGACGATCTGCTGCCGATCTGGATGATGGTGGCGCGCTCGGCGTTCACGCAGTTGCGCTACTCCGCCTGGCTGCTGGCGGGGACGGTGCTCGGCATGACGCTGATCTATCTCCTGCCGCCGCTTCTGATCCTGTCCTATCCGCTGCATGGACAGGCCTCGATTGCGGCCCTGGCCGTGGCGACGCTGCTGCTGATGGCATTTGCCTATCGCCCGACGATCGCCTATTTCGCTCTGCCGCCGGGTTGGGCCCTGACATTGCCGGCCGCCGCATTCCTCTATATGGCCATGACCCTGGACTCGGCGCGGCGCTATTGGTTCGGCAGCGGCAGCCATTGGAAAGGCCGCGACTATGGCCGTCGGGCCGGCGCCGCCTAAAGGGAAGCTCAGGAATTGACGACAGCGGTCGAGACGCCTTCGGGCAAGAATGCCGGCACGGAAAATTTCCCCGTCGGCTCCTGGCTGCTGCCCGCGCGGCTGCGTCCCCATGTGGCGGTGTTTTATGCCTTTGCCCGGGCCATCGACGATGTCGCAGACAGCGCCGATTTGCCGGCCGATGAAAAGGTCAGGCGGCTCGAAGACTTTGCCACGGCGCTGACCGGCCAGCATCAGGATGCCGGCTATGAGAAGGCCGTCCGCCTGCGCGCCAGCCTGCTCGAAACCAACGTCACGACCCAGCATGGCCTCGATCTCATCGCCGCCTTCAAGCAGGACGCGGTGAAGCTGCGCTACCAGGACTGGGACGATCTGATGGGCTATTGCTTCCTGTCGGCGTCGCCCGTTGGCCGCTATCTGCTGGACCTCCACGGCGAGTCCCGCGCCGGCTATCCCGCGTCGGACGCGCTGTGCAACGCATTGCAGGTTCTCAACCATCTGCAGGATTGCCAGGACGATTACCGGCAGCTCAATCGCGTCTATTTGCCGCAGGATTGGCTGCAGGCGGCGAAGACGACAGTCGAGGAGCTGGACGCGCCGCGATCTTCCGCCGGCATGCGCGCTGTCATCGACCGCTGCCTCGACAGCACCGACCGGCTCATCGTCGTCGCCCGCACGCTGCCGGCGCAATTGACCAGCCGCCATCTCGCCATGGAGTTGGCCGTCATCGTGCGCATCGCCGAGAAGCTATCCGCACTGCTGCGTCGGCGCGATCCCCTGGCGATGCGCGTCAAGCTGTCGAAGCCGGCTTTCCTGGGCTGCGGCTTCCATGGCATTTTCCACGGGCTGCTGACGAAGCGCCCGGCCACTGCCTCCACCGCAGTCGCTGCGCCCAGCGGCACGCGCCGCCCATGAACAGACAATCGCTGGTGACTGGCGGCGGCGGATTTGTCGGCCGCCATCTCGTGCGCCTGCTGCGCGAGCAGGGCGACAAGGTGCGCGTGTTGGATCTGGCCGGCGCCGACGGATTGCCTGATGACGTCGAGATCATCACCGGCTCGATCCTCGACTCCGGCACGCTGCGCCGGGCCATGGCCGGAACGCACCGTCTGTACCACCTGGCGGCCAATCCAAATCTCTGGGCCAGTGATCCCGAGACCTTCATGGCGACGAATTATCGCGGCACCGTCGCCGTGCTGGAGGCGGCCGCCGAAGCCAAGCTGGAGCGGATCGTCTACACCTCCACGGAATCGATCCTGAAGAGTTTCCGCCGGCCGACGCCCGCGACCGTGGATGAGACCGTTTCCTGGACCGTCGACGACATGCCCGGGCCCTATTGCCGGTCCAAATTCCTGGCGGAGCAGGCGGCCCTGCAGGCGGCGCGAAATGGGCTGCCCGTCGTCATCGTCAATCCGACGCTGCCGATCGGCGCCGGCGATGTGCATCTGACGCCCCCGTCGCGGATGCTGCTGGATTTCGTCAACGGCAAGGCGCCGGCTTATTTCGATTGCGAGCTCAATCTGGTGGATGTCCGGGACGTCGCCCGCGGCCATATCCTGGCGGCGGACAAGGGCCGCATCGGCGAGCGATACATCCTGGGCGGCCGCAATATCCGCATGAAGGACCTGTTGGCCCTGCTCGGCACGTTGGCCGGGCGGCCGATGCCTGGCCGCAGCATTCCCTATTGGCTCGCCTGGAGCACCGCCGCCATCAGCGAGCTCATCTCAAATGTCACAAAGAGGCCACCGGTCGCCCCCCTGGCGGGAGTCAGGCTGGCCCGCACACCCATGCGATTTGATTCGACCAAGGCGATCCGCGAGCTCGGAATGCCGCAGACGCCGTTGGAGGCCAGCCTGCGGCAAGCGCTGGATTGGTTCGCTGAACGGCGCCTGATCCGGCCCTAGCCACCGACAGCCGACATTAATCATTTGATAAGATTTGATAATCTACCGTAACACTGATTAAGAAAGCGGTTCACATAGCCGATTCCGATGCGCTATGTTCCGCCTCAGACGGGGGAACGTGGGGAAGCCGGGCGATTTTCATCGCATCACCGGCCTTGCCCCTTCATTGAAAGAGCTGCGGGGACATGGATAAACATAATCGCGTGACACTTCTCGACCGTGTGAACGATCCTGCCGACTTGCGCGGCATGAACATGGAAGAGCTGAAACAAATCGCCGACGAATTGCGGCGCGACCTGATCGAAGTTGTTTCCGTGACCGGCGGTCATCTCGGCGCCAGCCTCGGCGTCATCGAATTGACCGTCGCCTTGCATCATACATTCGACACGCCGCGCGACCGGCTGATCTGGGATGTCAGCCATCAATGCTATCCGCACAAGATGCTGACCGGCCGCCGCGACCGCATGTTGAGTCTTCGCCAGGGCGGCGGCCTCAGCGGCTTCACCCGCCGGGTCGAAAGCGAGTACGACCCGTTCGGCGCCGCGCATAGCTCCACCTCGATCTCCGCCGGCCTCGGCATGGCGGTGGCGAGTGAATTGTCCGGCAAGAGCAACAATGTCATCGCCGTCATCGGCGACGGCGCCATGAGCGCCGGCATGGCCTATGAAGCCATGAACAACGCGGGCGCGATGAATACGCGCCTGATCGTCATACTCAACGACAACGACATGTCGATCGCGCCGCCGGTCGGGGCGATGAGCGCCTATCTGACGCGGCTGATGTCGTCGCGGCAGTTCCGCTCGCTGCGCGAACTCGTGCGCAACACCATTCACAAGCTGCCGCGTCCGGTCAGCGAGCGCGCCGAGCGGGCCGAGAGTTTCGCCCGCGGCATCGTCACCGGCGGCACGCTGTTCGAAGAGCTGGGCTTCTACTATGTCGGCCCGATCGACGGCCACAATCTCGAGCATATCCTGCCGGTGCTGAAGAATGTCCGCGACTCCGACGTGCCCGGCCCGGTGCTGATCCACTGCATCACCCAGAAGGGCAAGGGCTACGTGCCCGCCGAGAAATCCGCCGACAAGTATCACGGCGTGAACAAGTTCGATGTCGTCACCGGCATCCAGGTGAAGGTGCCCGCAAAGGCGCCGAGTTACACCAAGGTGTTTTCCGACACCCTGATCAAGCTGGCGGAAAAGGACGAGAGCATCGTCGCCATCAATGCCGCGATGCCCTCCGGCACCGGCCTCGACAAGTTCGCCGAGAAGTTCCCCAAGCGCTGCTTCGATGTGGGCATCGCCGAGCAGCATGCGGTGACCTTCGCCGCCGGCCTCGCCACCGAGGGCATGAAGCCGTTCGCGGCGATCTATTCCACCTTCCTGCAGCGGGCCTATGACCAGGTCGTCCATGACGTGGCGATCCAGAAGCTGCCGGTGCGCTTTGCCATCGATCGCGCCGGACTGGTCGGCAATGACGGCTCGACCCATGCCGGATCCTTCGACGTCGCTTATCTGGGCTGCCTGCCCAATTTCGTGATCATGGCGGCGGCGGACGAAGCCGATCTCGTGAACATGATCGCCACCGCCGCGGCGATCGACGATCGCCCCAGCGCCTTCCGCTATCCCCGCGGCGAAGGGCTGGGCATCGCCATGCCGGAAGTGCCGACGCCGCTGGAGATCGGCAAAGGCCGCATCGTCCGTGAAGGCACGGCCATCGCCATCCTCAGCCTGGGCGCGCGTCTGCAGGAATGCCTCAAGGCGGCAGACGAATTGCAAGCCCACGGCCTCTCCACCACGGTGGCCGACGCCCGCTTCGCCAAGCCGCTGGACACCGACATGATCCGCCGCCTGGCCCGGGAGCATGAAGTGCTGATCACCGTCGAAGAGGGCTCGATCGGCGGCTTCGGCTCCCATGTGCTGCAATATCTGGCGACCGAGGGCCTGCTCGACAGCGGCCTCAAGATCCGGCCGCTCTGCCTGCCCGATATTTTCATCGACCATGACAAGCCCCACGCGCAATATGACCTGGCGGGCCTGAACGCCCGTCACATCGTTGCCGCGGCCCTGAGCGCATTGGAAAAGGACCTCGCGGCCCGCAGCCTGTCGCGGGCCTGAGCCAAAGCGCTCCGGCGACCGCAATTGGGAGCGTCCATGAGCGAACCGGCGGCCCTGGATATGCCGGCCGTCGCATCGGCCGAAGGCCATGTGACCGAGGTGGTGCATCAGTCGCGCACCTCCTTCTATTGGGCCATGCGTCTGCTGCCCAAGGCCAAGCGCCAGGCGATGTTCGCCGTCTATGCCTTCTGCCGCGTTGTCGACGATATCGCCGACGGCGATCTGCCGGCCGGCGTGAAGCTGAGCCAGTTGCAGGGCTGGCGGGAGGAGATCGACCGGCTCTATGCCGGCACGCCGCGCCATCCGGTGGCGCAGGCCCTGCGTGAGCCGGTCACGACCTTTGATCTCGCCCGCGACGACTTCCTCGCCATCATCGACGGCATGGAGATGGACGCGCGCGGACCCATCGTCGCCCCGCCCATGGCTGAACTTCGGCTCTATTGCGCGCGGGTCGCCGGCGCGGTCGGGTTGCTCTGCGTGCGCATCTTCGGCGCGCCGCGCGTCGCGGGAATCGCGCTTGCGGATGCCCTCGGCGAAGCCGTGCAGCTCACCAACATCCTGCGCGACATCGCCGAGGATGCCGGGCTCGGGCGCCTCTATCTGCCGCGGGAACTGCTGGCGCTGCATGGCGTGAAGAACACGACGCCGATGGCGGCGTTGCGCGACCCGCGCCTGGCCGGCGTCTGCGCCGAGATCGAGTCCCTTGCCGAGCAGCGATTCGCCGCCGCGCAGACCCTGCTGTCCCGGCTTTCCCGCAGCGACATGCGACCGGCGCGCCTGATCCTGGTCGTCTATCAGCGCCTGCTGCAGCGGCTCCGCGCCGGCGGCTATCGTGACCTTGAACAGCGGGTGTCGCTGTCGAAGGCCGAGAAACTGTGGCTGATCGCCCGCCACGGCATCTTCTAAAGTCATGGCAACGGTTCACGTCATCGGCGCCGGCCTGGCCGGGCTGAACAGCGCATTGCGTTTGGTCGAAAGGGGCGCGGCTGTGCGCCTCTATGAGGGCAGCACCCATGCCGGCGGCCGCTGCCGTTCCTATCGCGACGCGCAGCTCGATCGGGTGATCGACAACGGCAACCACCTGCTCTTTGCCGGCAACCACGCCGCCCAGCGCTATATGCGGGCCATCGGCTCGGCAGACCGCATGATCGATGCCGGTGAGGCGGTGTTCCCGTTTTTCGATGCCGAGACTGGCAACAGGTGGACGGTCAGACTGAATTCCGGAAGACTGCCATGGTGGATATTCTCAGCCGCGCGGCGCGTTCCCGGCACCAAGGCCGCGGACTATCTGGCTCTGCTCCGGTTCCGCAAAGCAGCAGCCAACGACCATGTCACCGATCTGATCGATGCCGGCCATCCCCTGTACCGGCGGATGCTCGAGCCTTTTGCGGTCGCGGTCCTTAACACGGCGGCCAACGAGGCGGCGGCGCGGCTCCTGTGGCCCGTGATCGTCGAATCCTTCGGCCAGGGCGGCGCCGCCTGCCGGCCGCTGATTGCGCGCGTGGGCCTGTCCGACGCGCTTGTAGAGCCGGCCCTGGAGCGCCTGCGGGCACTGGGTGTCGAGCCCGCCTATGGCTATCGGCTCCGCGCCATTAACCTGGAACAAAACCGGATTGCGGCCCTGGACTTCACCAGCACCCAGGTGCCGGTGCCGCCTGGCGATCTGGTGGTTCTGGCGGTCCCCCACCGCATGGCCGCGGAATTGGTTCCCGGGCTGAAAGCGCCGTCCGAGAGCCGGGCCATCGTCAATGCCCATTTCCGCTTGCCGCAACCCGTCAGCGCACCTGATGGCATACCATTCCTAGCGATCATCAACGGGACCGCGCAGTGGTTATTCTTCCGCGGTGATGTCGTTTCCGTCACCGTCAGCGCCGCCGATGTGCTGGCAGACACAGACGCGGAAGCGATCGCCCTGCGATTATGGAAAGACGTCGCGGCAGCGACCGGCCAGCCTCCGCAACCGCTGCCGCCTTGGCGAGTTGTAAAGGAAAGGAATGCCACTTTTGCCCAGACGCCGGCGCAGGTAGCCCTGCGGCCCCCGGCGAGGAGCGAATTTACCAACCTTTTCCTGGCCGGTGACTGGACCGATACTGGACTTCCCGCCACCATCGAAGGCAGCCTCAGATCGGGCGAATTCGCCGCAAGCTTGGTACTTGCCGAACTAGGGGCAGGTAACGTAGGTATCCCTTTGGAGTCACTGGATCGTCATTAAGCATTCAATATCAATATCAAGCATGAACATGTTCGAATCAGTTGCTAGACAGAGATCGACCTCGCTGCCCCAGGTCGATCCGACCAGGGTTTCGCTGGCCGAAATCAGCTTGGGCGAGATCGACCGTGCGGTCCGTGAAACATCGGCCGATCTGCAGGCGCGCCAGAACGAAGAAGGCGACTGGTGCTTCGAGCTGGAGGCGGATGCCACCATCCCCGCCGAGTACATCATGCTCGAGCATTTCACCGGCGAGATCGACGACAGCATCCAGAAGAAGCTCGCCGTTTATCTGCGGACGACCCAGGCCGACCATGGCGGCTGGCCGCTGTTCCATGGCGGCGAGTTCAACATCAGCGCCTCGGTCAAGGCGTACTTCGCGCTGAAGCTCTGCGGCGACGATATCGAGGCGCCTCACATGCGGCGCGCCCGCGAGGCCATCCTGAAGGCCGGCGGCGCGGCGCGCGCCAATGTCTTCACCCGTTTCGCGCTCGCTCTGTTCGAACAGGTGCCGTGGCGCGCGGTGCCAGTGATGCCGGCGGAGATCATGCTGCTGCCGCGCTGGGCGCCGTTCCATCTCAGCAAGGTGTCCTATTGGTCGCGCACGGTGATCGTGCCGCTGCTGGTGCTGACGGCCCTGAAGCCGAAGGCATTGAACCCGCGCGCCGTGAACATCCGCGAACTGTTCGTGGTGCCGCCGGAAGAAGAGCGCACCTATTTGACCAACCCGACCGGCAGCGCGTGGGGCAATCTGTTCCTGGCCATCGACAAGGCGTTGCGCATCTGCGAGCCGCTGCTGCCGAAGAACGCGCGCCAGCGTTCCATCCAGGCGGCAATCGACTGGATTGCCGAGCGGCTGAACGGCGAGGACGGGCTGGGCGGCATCTTTCCGGCCATGGCCAACGCTGTCATGGCCTATCGCAGCCTGGGCTACGCGCCCGATCATCCGCAGCGGAAGATCGCCATGGAGTCCATCCGTAACCTGCTGGTGCTCGGCGAGAACGAGCGGCTATTGCGAGCCCTGCATGTCACCGATCTGGGACACCGTCCTGGCGATGAACGCGCTGATGGAAGCGGGCGTCGACGGCGAAGACGAGCGTCTGCGCCGCGCCGCCGACTGGCTGATCGAACGCCAGATCCTGGACGTGGTGGGCGACTGGGCCGTGCGGCGTCCGGGCCTGCGTCCGGGCGGCTGGGCCTTCCAATACCGAAACGATCGCTACCCCGATGTGGACGACACAGCGGTCGCGGGCGTCGCCCTGCTGCGCACCGGCCTCGCCGACAGCGATCCCAAGGTCAAGCTGGCGATCGACAGGGCGATGGAATGGGTCATCGGCATGCAGAGCAAGAACGGCGGCTGGGGCGCCTTCGATGCCGACAACACGCACTACTACCTGAACCATATCCCCTTCGCCGATCACGGCGCGTTGCTCGATCCGCCGACGGTGGATGTCACGGCGCGCTGCCTGAGCTTCCTGGCGCAGGCCGGACTGCCCCGCGATCACCAGGCGGTCCAGCGCGGCTTGGCTTACCTGCAGCGCGAGCAGGAGGATAACGGCTCCTGGTATGGCCGCTGGGGCACCAACTACATCTACGGCACCTGGTCCACCCTTTGCGCCGTCAATGCCTGCGGCGAGGACCATGCCAGCCCCTATATCCGCAAGGCGGTCGAATGGCTGAAGAACCGCCAGCGCGCCGATGGCGGCTGGGGCGAAGGCGGCGAAACCTATTGGAAGGAGCGCCGGGACCATACCGTCGCCAGCACGCCGTCGCAGACCTCCTGGGCAGTCCTTGCGCTCATGGCCGTCGGCGAAGCCGACAGCCATGAGGTACGCCGCGGCATCGACTATCTGATGCGGGCGCCGCGCGAGGGCGCGAAATGGCAGGAGAACTGGTACACGGCCGTGGGCTTCCCGCGCATCTTCTACCTGCGCTATCACGGCTATAGCGCCTATTTCCCGGTCTGGGCGCTGGCCCGCTTCCGCAACCTGATGCGCAGCAATTCGCATCAAGTGACCTGGGGCATGTGACGGGGATCAACCGCCCGGCCATCGGCATCGTCACTGGCCTCGCCTTCGAGGCCAACAGCCTCAAGCGCCATCTTCCCGAACCGCAGGCTTTTGCCGTCGCGCTTTCCGGCGGCGATGCCGCGCGCGCCCTGAGCGAGGCGCGGCGGCTGATCCATGAAGGCGCGCCGGGCCTTCTCAGCTTTGGCACTGCCGGCGCCCTGGCGCCAACGCTGGCGCCTGGGGACGTCATTGTCGCCACGGAGGTGCTGGCCGCCGGTGGCGGCGCCCTGGCGGCGGAGCGCGCCTGGTGCGACGCCCTGGCCGCCGCGGCCAGCGCGCGAGGCCTGCCGTTGCAGCTCGGCGCCCTCCGGGCCGTCGATCAGCCGGTGGCCTCAGCCGAGGCCAAATCGGCTCTCTACCGGTCCTGTGGCGCCCTGGCCGTCGATATGGAAAGCGGCGCCGTCGCCCGCGCGGCGCGCGATGCCGGCCTGCCCTTTGCGGTGCTGCGGGTGGTCATCGATCCCGCCGGGCGCGACCTGCCGCCGGCGGCCATGACTGCCATGGCGCCCGGGGGTGGAATCGATGTCGGGGGGTTGGCCCGCGAACTCTGGCGCGAACCGCGCCAGATCGGCGGACTGCTGAACCTGGCGCGCGATGCGGCGGTTGCCCGCCGCGCCCTAGGCCGCGCTGCTGCGCTGCTTGGCGCCATCCTTCTTCGTTGAGATGGTGGCCAGCGCGGTTTCGACCTGCTTCTCGAACACGTACTCGGCCGGCCGCGCCTGATCCAGCGCGATATCCGGCGCCATCTCGCCGTCGGTGCGGACGCCGAACAGCGCCACCTTCATGGCCTTCCATGGCCGGGAGAAGGTGTCGTCGACGGCCGTACCCTCATAGCCGCAATGCACCATGCAATCGGCGCATTTCTCATAGCGCCCGGTGCCGTAGGAATCCCAGGCCGTCGTCTCCATCAGCTCCTTGAAGCTGCCGACGAAGCCTTCGCCCAGCAGATAGCAAGGCTTCTGCCAGCCGAACACGTTGCGCGTCGGATTCGACCAGGGCGTGCAGTGATAGGATCTGGTTGCCGGCGAGGAAGTTCAGGAACAGCGACGACTGGCTGAAGCGCCACTGCTTCTTCTTGTCGCGGCGGAAGATGTCGCGGAACAGCGTCTTGGTCTTCTGCCGGTTGAGGAAGTGCTGCTGATCCGGCGCCCGCTCATAGGCATAGCCCGGCGAGATCGTCAGATTGTCGAGCTTCAGGTCTTCCATACAGTAGTCGAAGAACGCCGCCATGCGCTCGGGATTGGCGTTGTCGAACAGCGTGGCGTTGGCGTTGACGCGGAAGCCCTTGGCCTTCGCCACCTTCACCGCCTCCACCACCTTGTCGAACACGCCATCCTGGCAGACCGACTTGTCGTGATCGCCTTTGTCGCCATCCAGATGGACCGAGAAGGTCAGGTAGGGCGACGGCGTGAACAGATGCAGCTTCTTTTCCAGAAGCAGCGCATTGGTGCAGAGGATGACGAACTTCTTGCGCGCGATGATGCCGGCGACGATCTCGCCGATTTCCTTGTGCAGCAGCGGCTCGCCACCGGGGATCGCCACCATCGGCGCGCCGCATTCATCGACCGCGTCCAGGCATTCCTTCACCGACAGGCGCTTGTTCAGGATGGCGTCGGGATAATCGATCTTGCCGCAGCCCGCGCAGGCCAGATTGCAGCGGAACAGTGGCTCCAGCATCAGCACCAGCGGATAGCGCTTGGTGCCTGTCAGGCGTTGCTTCATCAGATAGGCGCCCACACGCGCCATTTGGATCATCGGGACTGACAATTTTTAACCTCGAACGCTGAATTGAAGAACGGCGAAGCTGAATCAGGTCGCGGCGTGCGACGTGCGCGGCGAACGCTCCGGCGGCTTGTGGGCCTTGCCGTATTTCGATCCCGCGACATCCCACAACATGTTCGGCAGCTTGAACTGCACGTTTTCTTCAACACCTTCCAGGTTCTGCAGTTCCAGCGGACCGAACTCCGCCAGGCGTGCAATCACCTGCTGCACCAGTTCCTCTGGCGCCGAGGCGCCGGCGGTGAGGCCGACCGTCTTCTTGCCGGCGAACCAGTTGGGATCGATATCGTCGGCGGAATCGATGAGATGGCTCGGCACGTTCATCTCCGCGCCGATCTCCCGTAGACGGTTGGAATTGGAGCTGTTGGAAGAACCCACCACCAGGATGAGATCCACATGCTGCGCCAGCTTCACCACCGCTTCCTGGCGGTTCTGGGTGGCGTAGCAGATGTTGCGCACATCCGGGCCGACCACCTGGGGGAAGCGCTCCTGCAGCTTTTCGATGA
Organism: uncultured Alphaproteobacteria bacterium; assembly: GCA_963851215.1. GTDB lineage: Bacteria > Pseudomonadota > Alphaproteobacteria > Dongiales > Dongiaceae > DATKFM01. Next base: position 31,118 of record CAWKOG010000005.1, on the reverse strand, counting down.
TGGCGCGGGTGTCGTCCACCGACAGCGTGGTCTGCGTGATGTAGGCGACCTTGTCCGCGTTGCGCACGGTCAGCCGGTCAACATCCTGCACGTTGGAGACCAGATGCACGCCGCCGGGAATGCGTCCGCGGGTGCCCTCGACTTCCGGATGGCCTTCATGGCCGATCAGGATGACGTCATAGCCCTTCTCGGCATAGCGTTGGCCTTCGCGATGGACCTTGGCCACCAGCGGGCAGGTCGCGTCGATCACGGGCAGCTCGCGCAGGCCCGCCTCGTCGGCGACCTTCTGCGATACGCCATGGGCGCTGAAGACCGTGATCGCGCCATCGGGAATCTCGTCCAGTTCGTCGACGAAGCGCGCGCCGATGCTGCGCAGCTTTTCCACCACGCGCTTGTTGTGCACGATCTCGTGACGGACATAGACCGGCGGGCCGTATTTCTCGATCGCCAGTTCGACGATTTCCACCGCGCGTTCGACGCCGGCGCAAAATCCACGGGGCTGAGCCAGAATTACTCGCATGTCGCTGCTGAAATCCCCTGATGCTTGGCCGTGCGCCTATCGCGCACAAAGCCGCGTTGGGCTCCGGCCCCCTCGCCGATCCCGCTTCTATCGGAACTAACATAGCCACTTAGCGCACGCAAACAAGAGTAAATCAGTCCGAATTAACCAAAACCCTGCCTGCGGCCGAACGATACATTAACAAATCAGATCAATTCGTTAACGAGGCTGCGATGGCTTCTGCCGCCGGTGCAGTTCCAGCAGTGCCGGCAACACCAGCAGGGTTGCCACCAGCGACCAAAAGATGGCGATCGCCAGCAGAATTCCCATGCTCTGGGTGCCCCGATGGGCGGACAAGGTGAGGCTGCCGAAGGAGGTCACGGTGCTGGCGGCGGCGATCACCGTGGCCAGGGGCGTGCTGGTCTCCCAGAGCCGGGCATTAGGCCCCTCTTCCCTGGCCCGCAGCAGCAGGTGGCTGCAGCCGGCCAGGCCGATGCCCAGGATCAGCGGCAGCGTGATGATATTGGCGAAGTTCATGGGAATGCCCAGCAGCGCCGCCGTCGATGCGGTCAGCAGCCCGGACAGGACCAGCGGCAGGATCGTCAGCGCGGTATCGATCACGTCCCGCAACACCAGCAGCAGCAGCAGCGTGATCGCGACGATCGCATAGATCGTCGCCTTGACCATCGCATCGGTCACGGCGCGCCCGGCGCCGACATTGGCGACGGCTGGACCGGTCGCGATCGAGATCGATGGCCTGCATCCGGTCGACGAAAGCCGGCACATCGACGGTGCCGGTGCCGCGATCTCCCTTGGCCACCGCTTCGACCCGGTAAAATCCATCCGGCGTGACCCAATTGCGGCTCAGGAGCGGCGGCAGCTTGTCCAGGCTGACCGGCTCGGCCAGCATGGCACGGTCCAACTGCTCGAGGAACAGCGGGAAGAAACGGAAGATGTCGGCGTCCGCCTGGCGCAGTTCGCCGTCCGTGAGGGCGTTGAGCTTCGTCAGATCTTGCTCGAAAGCGGAGAAGACCGGCGCCTTGTCACCGAAGGCGCCGCCGGCGACAGCGGTCCGTATTTTATCGGCCGCCGTTTGAATCGCACGACGCAAATCCGCCGGTGCGGGTGGCGGCGCTGCTGCGGTCCCCAGGATCGGCTCGAGGAACAGCGCCATATCGCCGATGATCGCCAGCTTTTCTTCCTGATCCCCCGGCACATAAGTCTCGATCGTCGTCACCTTGGCCACCGCTGGATCGGCCGCCACTTTTGCCGCCAGGTCCCGCGCCGCCGCTTCGCCCTTGACGGCAAAATCGATGGGATAGGCCGAAACGTCGCCCTCGGACACCAGCTCCAGCAGCGTCGTCACGGACTCGGTGCCGGGATCCTTGAGATTGAATGTGTCGGGGTCGAATTGCAGCCTGCCCAGGGGCAAGGCCGCCAGGACGGCGGCAACGCCGGCGAGCACGACGATGAGTCCGGCATGGTTCCGCAACCCGGACTCCGCCGTCACGGCGGCGTCCAGGATCCGCCGCGGCCGTTGCGGCAGGGGCCGCAGCGACAGCAATGCCGGCATCAAGGTCAGCGTGACCACCAGGGCGATCACCATGCCCATGCTGGCGATCATGCCGAGCTCGGCGAGCCCGACATATTCCGTCGGCACAAAGGCTAGGAATCCTGTCGCGGTCGCCGCCGCCAGGAACAGCAACGCCGAACCCGCGCCTTCGGCGGCATCCCCCAGCGCTTTCATATGCTGCCCGTCCGAGTCGATGCCCTCGCGCACCCGCAGTCCGAAATGGATGACGAAATCCTCGGCCAAACCGACGAAGAGCACGGCGAACGCGACGGAGATGAGGTTGAGATCCTCGAACACGGCCACGCCAAAGAAGGCCGTCCAGATCAATCCGACAACGATCGCCAGGAAGGCCGTCGTCGCCAGCCAGACCGAACGCAGGCCCCAGACCAGGATGAAGGCCAGAAGTACCAGCGACAGCGCCGCGGCGACGCCGATGCCCTTGGTGGCACTGCCGATCTCCTCATAAGCCAGCATCGCCTCGCCGGTCAGCCGGACTTTGACCTGCGCGGCAATAGGCTCCGGCAAATCCGCTATGGCAGCCCGGATGCGGGTCAGCGCCGCGGCGACAGGCTCGAGGGCGTGAAAGTCCTGCACCGGCTTGACCAGCAGCAGTTCGCGGGCGCGGTTGGGCTTTCGCCGGCCGCCATCAGGCCGCGCCAGGACATGGCCGCAGGCTTGCCGGCCAGCCGCGCCTCGATCGATTTCGACACCGGCTCCAGGAGCCTGGCAATGCCCGCCGCTTCAGCCTGTCCCCGCGCGATCGCATCCAGAGCGCCGCTGACGAGGGTGGCCAGGCCCCGCAGATTTGGGTCCGCGGCTAATTGTCCCAGCAGCGGCTGGGCCTCAGCCAATTGGTCGGCAATATCGGCTAATTCGTCGGTTTCCAGATATAACAGGCCGTTCTGGCGGAAAAACATGTCCCCGGCCGGCCAGAGCGTGTATTCAACAGCGGCCTTATCGGCCGATATCGAGCGAAAGAGCTCGGTAGCTGCAGTTTGCGCGTATTCGGGGCTCGCGCCGTCAATCACCACAAGTATGACATTGTCCTGCAGGGGGAACTGCCTGTTGAATTGATCGAACGTCTCCTTGTATGGCACGTCCTCACCGATCATATCCGACATGTCGGAGTTGACGGCGATATGGGTTGCCACATAGACAGCGGCGGCGATTGTTGCGGGTACCAGGATCGATAATGTCAGCGCCGGCTTGCGCGACACGGCGAGTACCCACCAAGTAAGGACCTGCACCGCCCGCCGATTAATGATAGTCAGCATTGCCGGGCTGCCTTAACGTCCGGAGTCCGGCCCACGCCGACCCGCTCGAGTTCTTCAGTAAAAGGAACAATTATGCCCTTGCGCTTCTGGTTCGTCCTCTGGGTCGCGGTCTTCGGCCTGTTCAGTCTCCAGCCCCAGGCCTCCGCCGCCTCTCCGGCCAGCAACTCAATCGCCGGGCTCAATGCAAAATTCCTGGATGTCATGAAGAAGGGCGACACTCTCGGCTATGCCGGGCGGTTTAGGGAGTTGGAACCGGTGCTGAGTCAACATTCGATTTCAGTGAAATGACCCGCGTCAGCACGGGCCGGTACTGGAACGACATGACTGACTCGCAGAAACAGGTCCTGGTGGAAGCGTTTGCGGACTATTCTGTAGCGACCTACGCCTCGCGCTTCAAGAGCTACTCCGGCCAGAAATTCGAGGTGCTGGGCGAGGAACCGGGGCCGCGCAAGAGCGTCCGCGTCAACAATCAGATCATCACCAGCAGCGGCGAGCCGATTAGGATCGACTACCTGATGCGGGACAGCGGCGGCGCGTTGAAGATCGTCGATGTCTACCTGAAGTCCTCGATCAGCGAGCTGGCCACCAGGCGGTCGGAATTCGGCTCGGTGCTGAGCAAGAAGGGCGTCGACGGCCTGGTCGCGGCCCTGAAGCAGAAGGTCGGCGAGATGGAAAAGGAAGGCCAGACCGCCAGCACGGAGTAGGCCGGCTACAGCCGCTTCTTTGCGAACGCCCTGCCCGAAGCCGATTTCAGGTATTTTTCGAACTCGATTGCCCGCTTCTCATCGGAGAATGCGACGTAGGTTTTGATCGCCCAGGGCGCAAACTTCGACGTATGCGAAACCTCGCCGGCGTTGTGCTTCTGCAGGCGAGAGCGCGGGTCGCCCGTAATTCCGACATAGTGTCTTTCAGGGTCTCCAATGCTTTGGAGGATATAGACGTACTTCATACAACTGTACTCTTGGCATGCCGAGCCGTAGCTCGCGGATGCAATGGTCCGCCTTCGCCCTCTCCGAGAGCGGCGGGGCTTGCCGAGCCGTAGCTCGCGGGAGCAAGAGCCCGCCTTCGCCCTTCGGGCTCCGGCGCGGCAGCCTACGCTCGTTCCGCGAGCGAAGGCTGGGCCCGGCAGGACTTGAACCTGCAACCACACCGTTATGAGCGGCGAGCTCTAACCAGTTGAGCTACGGGCCCGGCCGTCGCGGGTGATAGCGAAAATCCGACGGTATGACCAGCCGGCGCCTCAGATCGACACTGGCGAGCCAGAGTTATCGCCGGGGTCTTTCGTGTGAAAAGCCAGCTTTGCGAGAGCCCGTCGTTCGAACTCGCGAATCCGTTTCCGCGTCGCTTCGAATTGCCGGCCGACTTCTTCGAGACGGCGCAGTTTCAGCCGCGGATCACCTTCATCTCCGACGTCCATTTCGCCTCCACATAGGATGCAGGGCTAGCCGTAAAGCGCCCTCAATCGCTTCCCGCCCTTGTTCAAATCCCTGAGCGCCGCCAGCCCTTCAGTCTCCAATTGCCGAATGCGCTCGCGCGTTACCTTGAACCGCCGGCCGATCTGCTCCAGCGTCATCATCCTGCCGTCGTCGATGCCGAACCTGAGGCGCAGGATTTCCGCCGGCCGCGGCTTCAGTTCCGCGAGCAGCTCCAAGGCCGGCCAGGGCCGGCGCACCACGGCGTCGCGCAGTGATTTCGACATCCGGACAGATGCCGCTTCGAAAAGCCGCACTGTCGCCAAGCCAACGGTTTCAGATTGGCTCTGCCACCAACTACCCATGACCTACCGGATACGCCGACGAATGATGTGTGATCAGGTATCCAGGAAGCTGCGCAGTTTGCGGCTGCGGCTGGGGTGCTTCAGCTTGCGCAATGCCTTCGCCTCGATCTGGCGGATGCGTTCGCGCGTCACCGAGAACTGCTGGCCGACTTCCTCCAGCGTGTGGTCGGTGTTCATGCCGATGCCGAAGCGCATGCGCAGCACGCGCTCCTCGCGGGGCGTCAGGCTGGCCAGCACGCGGGTGGTGGTCTCCCGCAGGTTGGCCTGGATCGCCGCGTCCACCGGCAGGACGGCGTTGCGGTCCTCGATGAAATCGCCGAGATGGGAATCCTCCTCGTCGCCGATCGGCGTTTCCAGGCTGATCGGCTCCTTGGCGATCTTCAGCACCTTGCGCACCTTCTCCAGCGGCATGGCGAGCTTTTCCGCCAGTTCCTCCGGCGTCGGCTCCCTGCCGATCTCGTGCAGCATCTGGCGCGATGTCCGCACCAGCTTGTTGATCGTCTCGATCATATGCACGGGGATGCGGATGGTCCGCGCCTGGTCGGCGATCGAGCGGGTGATCGCCTGACGGATCCACCACGTCGCGTAGGTGGAGAACTTGTAGCCGCGGCGGTACTCGAACTTATCGACCGCCTTCATCAGGCCGATATTGCCTTCCTGGATCAAGTCGAGGAATTGCAGGCCGCGGTTGGTGTATTTCTTGGCGATGGAGATCACCAGGCGCAGGTTCGCCTCGACCATCTCCTTCTTGGCGCGGCTGGCTTCGCGCTCGCCCTTTTGCACCGTGTTGACGATGCGGCGGAGATCGGAAACCGGCAGCCCCACCTGGTCCGACACCGTGGAGATGTCGTGGCGCAGGTTCTTCACCTCGTCCTTGTACTTCGTCAGCAGCTTCTTCCAGCCCTTGCCGGTCAGGCGCGACACCCGCTGCAGCCACTTGCTGTCGTTCTCGGCGCCGTAATGGCGCTGCAGGAAATCCTCGCGCGGCACGCCGCTGTCGATGGCATAGCGCAGCAGCTTGCCTTCCATGCCCATCAGCTTGCGGTTGGTGTTGTAGAGCTCGTCGACCAGCATCTCGATGCGGCCGTTGTTCATCTTGATGCCGCGCATCAGCTCCATGAGCTCGGCCTTGAGCTTCTCGTGGGCGCGCTCGCTCTGCGGCGCCGGCTTCTCGCCGGTTCGCACCGTCTCCAGGCGCTTTAGCTGCTGCTTCTCCAGCTTCTTGTAGAGTCCGGCAACGGAATCGAATTTCGCCATCACGCCCGGAAGCAATTCCTGCTCCATGGCGGCGAGCGAGAGATTATTCTCCTCGGCATCCTCGTCGAGATCGTCGAGCCCTTCGAGATCCTCTTCGCCCTCGGCCTTCTCCTTCTTCTCTTCTTCGCCGGCCGGCTTGGCGCCGGCGACGGGCTTGCCCTTGATCAGGGGCGCGGCCGGAGCTGCAGCAGGTGCCGGTGCGGCGACAGGCGTCGGCGGCACGCCACCCGGCGGCATCGACGCCGTGCGGATGGCCTTCTCGCCATCGGGAGTCGCGCCATAGGTGGCGTCGAGATCGATGATGTCGCGCAGCAGCATCTGTCCCTGGGACAGGCGATCGCGCCAGGTCAGCAGCGCGCGGAAAGTGAGCGGGCTCTCGCAGATGCCGCCGATCATCATATCGCGGCCGGCCTCGATGCGCTTGGCGATGGCGATTTCGCCTTCGCGGGACAGCAGCTCGACGCTGCCCATCTCCCGCAGATACATGCGCACGGGATCGTCGGTGCGGCCGACATCGTCGCTGACGTTGCCGGCGGTCTGGCCTTCCTCTTCCTCTTTTTCTTCTTTTTCTTTCTCTTCCTCTTCCTTTTCGGCTTCCGCCGCGGCCGGATCGTCGGTCTCTTCGTTGTCGACGACGTTGATGCCCATCTCATTGAGCATCGCCAGCGTGTCTTCGATCTGCTCCGAAGACACCTTCTCCTGTGGCAGGACGGAATTCAGCTCGTCATAGGTGATGTAGCCGCGCTCCTTGCCCTTCACGAGCATCTTCTTCACGGCGGCGCTGACGCCATCCATCAGGGGGCCGTCGCCGGGCTCCCGCGGTCCCTCAGGCGCCGCCGCTTTTGTGGTCTTGGTTGCCATCACTCACCTATGCTCAATTTCCACGCCGCTGTCCTGCCCGCTAATGGGGCCGGACCGGCCCAGGACCCGCATCATCGGGTCCGTCGATGTCGCGCCGCTTGCTTTCGCCATCCAGGGTGGCCTGCCGCGCGCTATCGAACCGCGCGAAGCTCTCCGCCGTACCCTCTTCCCCCAACTTCCGGGCCGCCTCATCCCGCTCGCGCCGCGCGTCGCGCTCCCGCAACAGACCGATCAAATGGGACAACGCGTCGGCCGCATGAGCCAAGTCCGCGTTCGGTAAGGTAAATTTGATGTCCCTGGTCCGATCCAGCAGGGTCTGCAAGGTCCCGGCATAGCCCGTCTGGTTGAGGTGGCGCTTGAGTTCGTCCGCGTCAAGATCAGGCCGCGCGGCCGCGTGGTCTATTATGGCCATTCGAAGCTTGTCAAGGCTATGGGACTGCAGGGCCAAATGCGCCAGATCCTCCGCTTTGTCGGAAGCTAGCACTGGATGGTTAACGACTAGCGCCAAAAGCTGCTCTTCGGCGTGTCTTTCCAGCCCCTGGGTGCCCAGGCGGGCCGCGGCGCCGCCCGCGGCGACCCCGTCGGGCAGCCCTGGCTGGCGCCGGGAGCCATAGAGGCCCCGGCCGGGCCGCTGGCCCGGATAGCGCCCAGGGCCGGCCGGACGGGCCGGGGCGAAGGCCTTGGCGAAGCGGACACCCACTTCTTGCCGGTAGCCCTCCTGGACCGCCCGGTCGGCGATCCGGCGCACCCGCTCCTCCAGCCGCTGCCGTAGGCCGGCCCGGCGTTCCGGGGTATCGGCAGGCCGGGCTGCCAGTTCCTGGTCCCAGATCACGTCCACCAGCGGCCGGGCCTGGGCCAGCGCCTCGGCCATGGCTGCCTCGCCGCCCCGGCGGATCAGGCTGTCGGGATCATCGCCCGGCGGCAGAATGGCGAATCGCAGCGACTTGCCGGGCGCCAGCAGCGGCAGGGCCCGCTCGATCGCCCGGGCCGCCGCCCGCTGGCCGGCCGCATCGCCGTCGAAACAGAGGATCGGCTCCGGCGCCAGGCGCCACAGTTCCAGGATCTGGTCCTCGGTCAGGGCCGTGCCCAGCGGTGCCACCGCGCCGCCGATGCCGGCCTCGGCAAGGGCAATGACGTCCATGTAGCCTTCGCAGACGATGACCTCGGACTTTTCGCGCGCCGCCGCCTGGGCCTGCGCCAGCCCATAGAGCACGCGGCCCTTGTGGAAGAGCGGCGTCTCCGGGGAGTTGAGATATTTCGGCTCGCCCTGGTCGAGGATGCGGCCGCCGAAGGCGATCACCCGGCCGCGCCGGTCGGTGATCGGAAACATCACCCGGCCGCGGAAATAGCCGAAGGCGCTGCGGCCGTCGTCGGGCAGCTTCGCCAGGCCGGCTTCAATCAACAGGTCATCGGAAATTCCCTGCTTCTTCAGGGCCTCCAGCAGTGCGTTGCGATCATCGGGCGCGAAGCCCAGGCGGAAGCGGTCAATGGTCTCGTCCCGCAGGCCGCGGCGCTTGAAGTATTCCATGCCCGGGCGGCCGACATTGCCGCGCAGCATCGTCTCGAACCACTTCGCCGCCGCTTCCAGCGCGCCATGGAGGGTCGCCTGCTTCTCCGCCTTGCGCCGCTCTTCCGGCGAGCTGACGGGAACTTCCATCCCCGCCTCGCGCGCCAGCCGCTCCACCGCTTCGGGGAATGGCAGGCCCTCGCTGCGCATGACGAAGCCGACGACATCGCCGTGAGCGCCACAGCCGAAGCAATGATAGAAAGCCTTGTCCTCGTTGACCGTGAAGGACGGCGTCTTCTCGTTATGGAATGGGCAGAGCCCGGTATGCTCCCGGCCCCGCTTCTGTAGCCGGACGCGCCGGCCGACCACGCTGCTGATGGACAGCCGGTTCCTCAGTTCCTCGACGAATTGCGGGGGGATGGCCATGCCGTCGGCTACCCTCTTCCTTCCAAGCCAGTTCCATCTCTGCGGGACACACGGTGCCCCTACCCTATGTGGCAGAGTCACGGGGTGCGGACGGCGATCCCCGGAAGATTAAGCCGCTGGCCCCACCGGTTCTAGCCCGGAATAGGGCTCAGCCCAGCTTCTGTTTGACCAGGGCGCCGGCCTTGGCGAAGTCCATCCGGCCCGCGAACTCCTCCTTCAGCTTGGCCATGACCTTGCCCATGTCCTTGACGGTCGTGGCGCCGACGGCGGTGACAGTCGCAGCCACGGCGTCCGCCATCTCCGCCTCGCTCAGGCCCTGGGGCATGTAGCGCTGGATGACGGCGATCTCCTCCGTCTCCTGCTGCACCAGGTCGGCGCGGTTGCCCTTCTGGTACATCTCGATGCTGTCGCGGCGCTGGGCCACCATCTTCTGCAACATGTCGACGATCTCGCCGTCGGCGACGCCCGTGCTGTTGGCCTTGACCCGAGCGGCGATGTCCCGGTCCTTCAGCGCCGACAGAATCAGCCGCAGAGTCGAGACCGACCGCGCGTCCCTGGCTTTCAGGGACTCTTTCAGATCGTCGCTCAAGCGTTGACGCAGCATGGCAGTCCACCGGTTGCGGGAGGGGAAAATTTGGCTATCGCGGAAACACGCAACCTAGCGCATCGGCGCCGCGCAGGCAATTTTCGAGGGGCAACTCAACTCTTTGATCCCCATTGCGAAACCCGGGGCCGATTCAAGTTGACCTGCCGCAAGACTCCGCTTAACAGGCTGCAATTTTGCCCGGCACCGTCTAGGGTTTGCAGCGTAAAAGCGAGGGCCGCCGCGGCGGCCCGGAACTGCGGCGGCGGCGCGACCGTTCAGAAGGTCCGCCGAAGGAATTCTGGCGGGCCGGCGGCTGGCGAGAGGAGGGTTCGGTGGAGCAGTCTGTGCAACCCACGACGACGGCCGTACTGGCGCTGGCGGATGGCACCGTCCTGCGCGGCCGTGGCGTGGGCGCGACAGGCAAGGCTGTGGGCGAAGTCTGCTTCAACACCTCCCAGACCGGCTACCAGGAGATCATGACCGATCCCTCCTATGCCGGGCAGATCATCAATTTCACCTTCCCCCATATCGGCAATGTCGGCGCCAACCCCGAGGACCGCGAAACCGGCGAGCCGGCCGCGCGCGGTTGCGTCATCTCGGCGGAAATCACCGAACCCTCGAACTGGCGGTCGGCGCAGCATCTGGATGGCTGGCTGAAGAAGTTCAATCTCGTGGGCATGAGCGGCGTCGATACGCGCCGCCTGACGCGGCGCATCCGCGACGGCGGCGCGCCCTCAGGCGTGATCTCCCATGCCCCCGACGGCAAGTTCGATATCGATGCGATGATCGCCGAGGCCAAGGCCTGGCCCGGCCTGGAAGGCATGGACCTGGCAAAGGACGTGACTTGCCGCCAGACCTACACGTGGGATGAAACCCGCTGGGAACTCGGCCGCGGTTTCGGCCGCCAGGCGAATCCGAAGTTCCGCGTCGTCGCCGTGGATTTTGGCGCCAAGCGCAACATCCTGCGCTGCCTGGCCGATGCCGGCTGCGCGGTGACCGTGGTGCCGGCGACGGCGACGGCGGAGGACGTACTCCGCCACAAGCCCGATGGCGTGTTTCTCTCCAACGGTCCCGGCGATCCGGCGGCGACCGGCGTCTATGCCGTGCCGATGATCCGCGAGGTGATTAACACCGGCACGCCGGTGTTCGGCATCTGCCTCGGCCACCAGATGCTCGGCCTCGCGCTGGGCGCCCGCACGGAAAAAATGGCGCGCGGCCACCGCGGCGCCAACCATCCGGTGAAGGACCTGCAGACCGGCAAGGTGGAGATCACCAGCCAGAACCACGGCTTCGTCGTCGTGCCGGAATCGCTGCCCGAGGATGTCGAGGTGACTCACATCTCGCTGTTCGACGGCAGCAATGAAGGCTTCCGCCTGAAGGACCGGCCCGTGTTCTCGGTGCAGTACCATCCCGAAGCCTCGCCCGGCCCGCAGGACAGCCACTACCTGTTCCAGCGCTTCGTGGAATTGATGGAACAGAATGCCTAAGCGCACCGATATCAAGTCCGTGATGATCATCGGCGCCGGGCCGATCGTCATCGGCCAGGCCTGCGAGTTCGACTATTCCGGCACCCAGGCCTGCCAGGCGCTGAAGCAAGAGGGCTATCGGGTGGTGCTGGTGAATTCGAACCCCGCCACCATCATGACCGATCCCAACCTGGCCGACGCCACCTATGTCGAGCCGATCACGCCCGACATCGTGGCGCGCATCATCGAGCGCGAGCGGCCGGACGCGCTGCTGCCCACCATGGGTGGGCAGACAGCGCTCAATACTGCGATGGCCCTGCACAAGTCGGGCAAGCTGGCGGAACTTGGCGTCGAGCTGATCGGCGCCAGCGCCCTTGCCATCGACACCGCCGAGGACCGGCTCCTGTTCCGCCAGGCGATGGAACGCATCGGCCTGGAGTCGCCAAAGAGCCGGCTGGTCACCACGATCGCCGAGGGGATGCAGGCGCTGGACGAGATCGGCCTGCCCTCGATCATCCGCCCCTCCTTCACGCTGGCCGGCACCGGCGGCGGCATTGCCTATAACCGCGACGAGTTCCAGGAGATCGTCGCCGGCGGCTTGCGCGCCTCGCCGGTCGGACAGGTGCTGATCGAGGAGTTGGTGCTCGGCTGGAAGGAATACGAGATGGAGGTCGTGCGCGACCGCGCCGACAACTGCATCATCATCTGCTCGATCGAGAATGTGGATCCCATGGGCATCCACACCGGCGACAGCATCACCGTGGCGCCGGCGCTGACGCTGACCGACAAGGAATATCAGATCATGCGCAACGCCTCGATCCGGGTGTTGCGGGAGATCGGCGTCGACACCGGCGGATCCAATGTGCAGTTCGCGATAAATCCCGACAATGGCCGCATGGTCGTCATCGAGATGAACCCTCGGGTATCGCGTTCCTCAGCACTCGCATCGAAGGCCACCGGTTTTCCCATCGCCAAGGTCGCGGCCAAGCTCGCCGTCGGCTACACGCTGGACGAACTCACCAACGACATCACCAAGGTGACGCCCGCCTCCTTCGAGCCGACCATCGACTATGTCGTCACCAAGATGCCGCGCTTCACCTTCGAGAAGTTTCCGGGCACCGAGCCGCTGCTGACGACGTCGATGAAATCCGTCGGCGAGGCGATGTCCGCCGGACGCAGTTTCGCTGAGTCCGTGCAGAAGGCGCTGCGCTCCATGGAGACGGGCCTCACCGGATTCAATGAGGTCGAGATCCTGAGCGGCCATGACCGCAACCGCTTGCGCGCAGCGCTGGCGCGGCCGACGCCGGACCGTCTGCTGGTCATCGCCCAGGCGCTGCGGCTCGGCATGTCCATCGAGGAGATCCAGGCGATCTGCAAATACGATCCCTGGTTCCTGCGGGAGATCAAGCGCGTCACCGATGCGGAAGCCGAGGTGCGCGCCAACGGCCTGCCGCGCGACCGCCGCGCCTTGCTCAAGCTGAAGAAGCTCGGCTTCTCCGACGCGCGCCTCGCCGAGCTCGCGGGCATGAAGGAAGCCGAGGTCGCGGCGCTGCGGCGCGAGCTCCTGGTCACGCCGGTCTATAAGCGGATCGACACCTGTGCCGCCGAGTTCGCCTCCTCCACGCCCTACATGTACTCCTGCTACGAGGGCGATGGCGAATACCCGGCCGAGTGCGAGGCCGAGCCCACGGATAGGCGCAAGGTGATCATCCTCGGCGGCGGCCCGAACCGCATCGGCCAGGGCATCGAGTTCGACTATTGCTGCGTCCACGCGGCCTATGCGCTGAAGGACGCCGGTTTCGAGACCATCATGGTCAACTGCAATCCAGAAACGGTGTCGACCGATTACGACACCTCAGACCGGCTCTATTTCGAGCCGTTGACCGCCGAGGACGTTATCGAACTGGCGCGGGTCGAACAGCGCCGCGGCACACTGGTCGGCGTCATCGTGCAATTCGGCGGCCAGACGCCGCTGAAGCTCGCGGCTGCGCTCGAGGCCGCCAACATTCCGATCCTCGGCACGTCGCCCGACGCGATCGATCTTGCCGAAGACCGCGAGCGGTTCCAGGTGCTGCTGAAGAAGCTCAATCTGCGCCAGCCCGCCAATGGCACCGCGCGCTCCGCCGCCGAGGCCGAGAAAGTCGCGGCCGAGATCGGCTATCCCGTGGTGATCCGCCCCTCCTATGTGCTGGGCGGCCGCGCCATGGAAATCGTGCATGATGTCGACTCGCTGCACCGCTACATGACGACGGCGGTGAAGGCGTCCGGCAGCAATCCCGTGCTGATCGATTCCTATCTCAGCGATGCCATCGAAGTCGACGTGGATGCGGTCGCCGACGGCAAGGACGTCTATGTCGCCGGCATCATGGAGCACATCGAAGAGGCCGGCATCCATTCCGGCGACTCCGCCTGCTCGCTGCCGCCCTACACCCTCGGCAATGGCCTGCTTGTGGGTTTGAACGAGCAGACCATCGCGCTCGCCCGCGGCCTCAACGTGGTGGGGCTGATGAACGTGCAGTTCGCCGTGAAGGGCGAGGACATCTATGTGCTGGAAGTGAATCCGCGCGCCAGCCGCACCGTGCCCTTCGTCGCCAAGGCCACCGGCGTGCCGATCGCCAAGATCGCCGCCCGCGTCATGGCCGGCGAGAAGCTTGCGTCATTCGATCTCAAGGCGCCGGCCCGCGATCATGTCGCGGTCAAGGAATCGGTGTTCCCCTTCGCCCGCTTCCCCGGCGTCGACGTCATCCTCGGGCCGGAGATGAAATCCACCGGCGAGGTGATGGGCATCGATCGCACCTTCGCCCGCGCCTTCGCCAAGTCGCAGCTCGGCGCCGGCAACAAGCTGCCGCAGGACGGCACCGTGTTCATCTCGGTCAAGGACCGCGACAAGTCGGCGATGGTGTTGCCGGCGAAGCGACTGGTGGAACAGGGCTTCAGGATCCTGGCCACCGGCGGCACGGCCAACTATCTGGAGCAGCGCGGCCTGCCGGTGGAGCGGATCAACAAGGTGCTGGAAGGCCGGCCCCACATCGTCGACGCCATGAAGAACGGCGAAGTGCAGCTGGTGTTCAACACCTCCGAAGGTGCGCAGGCCGCCGCCGACAGTTTCAGCCTGCGCCGCGCCGCCCTGCTCAACGGCATCCCCTATTACACCACCGTGGCGGGTGTCCGGGCGGCCGTGGAGGCCATCGGCGCCACCGCCGCTGGCGACCTTGAAGTCGCCCCCCTCCAGTCCTATTTTAGAGCGTCGTTCGCCTAGCCGGCACGGTCGCCACCGTCGCCGACGGGTAATTTTTTGTCGCGGTTCAGCCAATGGAGGCGGTCCGCGGATGGCGAGGAACTATAACTATGTCGAAGATCCCCATGACGGCCGAAGGCTACAACCGGCTGGAAGAGGAATTGAAACACCTGAAGCATGTGGAACGCCCGGCGGTGATCAAGGCGATCGCCGAAGCGCGCGACCATGGCGATCTCTCTGAGAACGCCGAGTACCATGCCGCGCGCGAGCGCCAGAGCTTCATCGAAGGCCGCGTCGGCGAGCTTGAGGACAAGATCGCGCGCGCCGAGATCATCGACATCAGCAAGCTGTCGGGCAAGCAGGTGATGTTCGGTGCGACCGTCACGCTGGTCGACGAGGATACGGACGAGAAGTCTAGCTATCAGATCGTCGGCCCGGATGAGGCCGACATCAACAAAAAGCGGCTCTCCATCACCTCGCCGCTGGCGCGCGCGCTGATCGGCAAGACCACCGGCGACAATGTCGAGGTCACCACGCCGAACGGCTCGAAGTCCTACGAGATCGTGCGCGTCGCGTTCAAGTAGGCGCGCGGCGCGCAACCGCGCGCCGCATCACTCCAGCTCTATCGGAACGCCCGGCGCGGTCTTGCAGCTGCGAATTCCCAAGGCCGACTTCACATGGCTGACATTGGGTGCCGCCGTCAGCCGCGTGGTCAGGAAGCGCTGATAGGAGTCCCAATCGGCGGCGACGATGCGCAGCAGGAAGTCGGTTTCGCCCGCCAGCATGTGGCAGTCGCGCACTTCCGGCCAGCTTTGCACGAGCGTCTCGAAGGCACGCAGATCGGCTTCAGCCTGGCTGCTGAGCCCCACCTGGGCGAACACCGTAACGCCGAAACCCAGCGCCTCGCCATTGATGTCGGCGTGATAGCCGCGGATGAAGCCGCCTTCTTCCAATGCCCGTACCCGGCGCAGGCAGGGCGGCGCCGAAATGCCCACCCTGTCCGCCAGATCCACATTGGTCATGCGGCCATCCTCCTGCAGCTCCCTGAGGATGCGCCTATCGATGCGATCGAGTTTCACGCGCCGCATCATTTTCCTCCAATTCCGGCCGGTGCCGCGAAATTATATTACCGGCCGGGCGCAGCGCCAAGCGGTACGCGGATATCCTGCTGTAATGAATGGAGGGCGGGTGCCGTTCCCGCGAAACGGCGGACAGCCGCTCAATAGCGATCGCGCTTGGTGGCCTTCAGCTTGCGCACCAGCCGCGCCGGCAGGCTCCAATCCTCGACCACGACGATGAACACCTTGCGCAACGCCTCCGGCGGGCAAGCGATTTCCTTCACCCCGTGCCAGGAACGCTCCCGCCGCTGGAACAGCAGAGAGTAGTTGCCGACCGCCGTCGAGGGCATGGCGCGGTCGAAATCCTCGAACTTCGGCGCCGATCCGGCGCCGAAGCGGCCGTTGTCATCGAGGATCAAGGTCTCGCCGCCCCAGTCGGGCTGCCACTCGCTGTCGGTGTTCATGTAGAAGATATGCGAGCCCAGCTTGCGCTTGGCATCGCAGTGGGGCGACACCGAGCAGCCGTTCGGCGTGTAATGCCAATGGAACAGCAGGCGAATCGCCCGGCGGCCGAACATGCGGCGGACGAATTCCAGGTAACGCTCGCTCTGCAACTCGGCGACGAACTCATGCCAGGCCGGGGCCAGCGGCAGTTCCGGCGCGTAGTCCAGCGACAACCGGTCATGGCTCTGCTGCCCGTACTTCCGCTTCTCGCCGAATCGCTGGTTGAAGATTTCCGTCGGCGGCAAGGTATCCACCAGCCGCCGATAGGCATCGGCCTGCAAGAAGCCTTTCGGGTTGAGCCAGGGGTAGGGTTTGGTCGCCTGAAACGCCGTGGCGCTCAGGCCATCCATCATCGATTCGTCGATGAACTGCATACTAAACTACTAAATTCGTACTGATTCCCATGAGTACGCTACCCTTGCCCGCGCGCGCCGGCAAATGAAGCCGACATGTTGCCGCAGCGATCGCCGCCGGCGCCGGGCCGCGGCTCGATTCGCCCCGGGCGGCGTTAAAATTTTCTGGTGCTGCGCCAAGCCGTTGATTGGATGCAGGGAATCGCGCCACCCCCTGTTGTTGCGCGCCGGCAGAACAACGGCTCGAGGCGCATTATCTTGTCCCCTGCGGCTGCGATCACTATCCTCTAAAGACAGCGGAAAAATGCGGAAACGGCGATATGCCATCGGAACATCATACAAAAATTCTCATCATCGGCTCCGGCCCTGCCGGCTACACGGCGGCGATCTATGCCGCGCGCGCCAATGCCAAGCCGATTCTGGTCGAAGGCCTGCAGGCCGGCGGCCAGATGACCATCACCACCGATGTGGAAAACTATCCAGGATTCGCCGAGGTGATTCAGGGCCCCTGGCTGATGGAGCAGATGCGCGACCAGGCCGCCCATGTGGGCACGCAGATAATCTCCGATACGATCGTATCCGTGGATCTCAGCCGTCGCCCGTTCCGCTGCGTCGGCGACGGCGGCGACGTGTATATCGGCGAGACGCTGATCATTTGCACCGGCGCCCAGGCGCGCTGGCTTGAGCTTCCGAGCGAGCAGAAGTTCCGCGGGTTCGGCGTCTCCGCTTGCGCCACCTGCGATGGATTCTTCTTCCGCGGCAAGAATGTCGCGATCGTCGGCGGCGGCAACACCGCGGTCGAGGAAGCGATCTATCTCACCCATCACGCCGACAAGGTGACGTTGATCCACCGGCGCAATTCGCTCCGCGCCGAGAAGATCATGCAGGATCGGCTGTTCAAGAATCCGAAGATCGAGGTGATCTGGGACAATACGGTCACCGAAGTGCTTGGCACCGATCAGCCGCCGGGCGTGACCGGCATCAAGATCCGCAACGTCAAGACCGGCAAGGAAAGCACGCTGAAAGTTGACGGACTCTTCGTCGCCATCGGCCATGTGCCGGCGACCGAGTTGTTCCGCGGCCAACTCGAGTTGGACAATGAAGGCTACATCATCACGCGGCCCGACAGCACGGCGACGGCCATTCCCGGCGTGTTCGCCGCCGGGGACGTGAAGGACAAGATTTTCCGCCAGGCCGTGACGGCGGCGGGCATGGGTTGCATGGGGGCGCTGGAAGCCGAAAAGTTTCTGGCGGCACAGGAGGCGCGGGCGGCTCAAGCGGCAGAATAGCGCCACCGGCCGATTTCCGCGCCGGACAGCGGGTCGTTCGATAGAAAAAGCATGATGGACTGGGACAAGCTTCGCGTCTTTCACGCCGTGGCCGAGGCTGGCAGCTTCACCCGCGCCGGCGACTCCTTGGGCATGAGCCAGTCGGCGGTCAGCCGCCAGATCGGTGCGCTCGAAGACAGCGCCGCGGCGCCGCTGTTCCACCGCCACGCGCGCGGCCTGATCCTGACCGAACAGGGCGAGCTGCTCTACCGCACGGTGCGCGAGGTGTTTGCCAAGCTGGCCATGGTCGAAGGGCAGCTGGCGGAGAACAAGGACCACCCCAAAGGCCAGCTCAAGGTCACGGCGACGGTCGGCCTTGGCTCCTTCTGGCTGGCGCCGCGCATTGGCGAATTCATCAACATCTATCCCGATGTCTCCGTCGATCTGGTGCTCGACGACAAGGAACTGGACCTCAGCATGCGCGAGGCCGACGTGGCGATCCGGCTGGTGCCGCCGCGGCAGTCGGAGCTGGTGCAGCGCCACCTGATGACCATCAGGAACTTCGTCTATGCGGCGCCGGCTTACATCCAGCGTTACGGAATGCCGGAGACGATTGACGATCTCGACCGTCATAAGATTGTCGTTTATGGCGACGAGACGCGGCCGCCGGTGCCCGAGCTGAACTGGCTGCTGACCATCGGCGCGCCCGAAGATCAGCTGCGCAAACCCGCGCTGACCGTCAATAACGTCTATGCGATCTTGCGGGCCGTCCAGAGCGGCCTGGGCATCGCCACCTTCGCCAAGTTCATGGGCGAGGAGCAGCATGGGCTGGTCCAGGTCCTGCCGGAGGTTGAAGGACCGCGCATGGAAGCCTATTTCGTATATCCAGAGGAACTTCGGAACTCGAAGCGCATTCAGGTCTTTCGAGACTTCTTGTTGCGCAAGGTCGCCGAGGCCGATCTGTAACCAATCTGGACCAAATGGTCACAGACTGGCTTCCGAAACCCGTCATATATGCATACAATTTTAGTAGGCTATGCGCGTAGCGCATATCAGAGATGCCGGAATTGGGCTGGTGTCCCGGCCAGGAGTGATTATCTTAGATTTGTGTTGCACTGCAACAATGGAATTCGGCAGCGCTGAATTGGCTGCCACCGATGTTCGGGCGCGATGCCCGAACGGGGTCTTCGGACCCTACGTCTCCCAGACGTGAAGCCTCCCTGTTTAACTTGCCAGGCCCTCACGGGCCTGGCTTTTTTCTTGACCAAAAGGTCAGGCGGGACAGCTAGGCGTAGAGACGCTCGCTCTCCAGGCCCTTGTAGAGATCGGCCACATACTCGCCATAGCCGTTGAAGAGCTGGGTCGGCACGGTCTCGCCGGTGCCGAGCACGCGCTCATTGGCCTGGCTCCAGCGCGGATGGGGCACTTCCGGATTCACATTGGCCCAGAAGCCGTACTCCGAGGCCTGCAACTCTTCCCAGAACCCGACCGGACGTTCGATGACGAAGCTGAATTTCACGACCGACTTGATCGACTTGAAACCATACTTCCACGGCGTCGCCAGGCGCAGCGGCGAGCCGTTCTGCGGCGGCAGCGGCTTGCCATAGAGGCCGGTGACGATGAAAGCGAGTTCGTTGGTGGCTTCGGCCATCGTCAGCCCCTCGACATAGGGCCAGGGATACCAGGAAGCCTGCTGGCCGTTGGCGGTCTCCGGATCCAGGAAGGTTTCCATCCGGAGATAGGCCGCATCGCTGGCGGGCTTGGCGAACTCCACCAGAGCCTTCAGCGGAAAACCGCTCCAGGGCACCGCCATCGACCAGGCCTCGACGCAGCGATGGCGGTAGAGCCGCTCTTCCAGCGGCATCACCTTCAGCAGATCGTCGATGGCGATTGTGATCGGTTTCTCCACCATGCCGTCGATGGTGACGGTCCAGGGGCGGATCTTCAGAGCCTGGGCGGCCGCCTTCACATCTTTGCTGGAGCCGAACTCATAATAGTTGTTGTAGGTGGTGACCTGGTCCTCGGCGGTGAGAGCGCGGTCCAGCTTGTAGCGGTCGTTGCGCGGCACGGGATAGAGCCCGGCGGAGGGATCGGCCATCGTGTCAGCCAGGGTGCCGCGCGGCAGCAGCGACGCACCGGCCAGCAGGATCGGGCCTGCGGCGATAGCCTGGCAGAGTCGCCGGCGGTCGCGGAAGATGGCCTCCGGCGTCGCCGCCGATTCCGGTAGCTCCCAGCCCCGGCGCGTCTTAACGAACATGGCTAATCCTCCTAGGCCGCAGGCAACGTGGCTCTGAGGTAGGCCGAAGCGCGATCACCGGCAAGTCAACTCGGGGTGAGAAACGCGTTACTCCCGCGCCTTACTCGAGCAGGCTGCGCAGCATCCAGGCGTTCTTCTCATGCACCTGCATGCGCTGGGTCAGGAGGTCGGCGGTCGGTTCGTCGTTGGATTTCTCGACCGTCGGGAAAATTCCCCGCGCCGTCCGCACGACCGCTTCCTGCCCGGCGACGAGCTGCTTGATCATGTCCTTCGCCTTGGGCACGCCGGTCTCTTCCTTGATCGAGGAAAGCTTCGAGTACTGCGCATAGGAGCCGGGAGCCGGATGGTCGAGAGCGCGGATGCGCTCGGCGATCAGGTCGACCGCCAGGGCCAATTCGGTGTACTGCGCCTCGAACATCAAATGCAGCGTGTTGAACTGCGGCCCGGTGACGTTCCAATGGAAGTTATGCGTCTTAAGATAAAGCGTGTAGCTGTCGGCGAGCAGGCGCGACAGACCTTCGGCGATCGCCTGACGTTCCTTGTCGGGAATCCCGATATCGACCTTGGCCATGGGCATTTCTCCCGTAATTCTCAAAGCGGTCTTCTAAATATGCCACGCGGGCAATAATTTTCAACCGTTCTTAGAATCGTTACAAAGATGTCGCAGGCCGTTAGCCGTCGCTCTCAATGCGCCGTTGCCGCCTGCCGCTGCTCGACGATCTTGTCGGCGACACGGCCGGTCAGCTCCTGCAGGTGATCGAACTTCCAGGAGAAAGTGCCCACGCCCATGGTCAGCGAGCGCAGCTCGATGATCAGGTCATGCAGTTCCGACTGCGGCAGGAAGGCGTGCACCTCGTCCCAGCCCTGCCAGCCATCCTTTGCGTCGAAACCAAGAATCTGGCCGCGCCGGCTGCTGAGCAGTCCGTTGACCCGGGCGATGTAGTCGCTAGGCACGGTGATCTGCACGGCGCAGATCGGCTCCAGCAGCACGGGCTCGCATTTCGGCATGCCTTCCGACATCGCTAGTCGCGCCGCCGTCTTGAACGCCATATCTGAGCTGTCGACGGCGTGGTACTGGCCGTCATAGAGCGCCACCTGCACATCGACGACGGGGAAACCCAGCGGGCCGCGTGACAGGTATTCGCGCGCGCCCTCCTCCACCGACGGAATGTAGTTGCGCGGCACGACGCCGCCGACGATCTGGTCGACGAATTGAAATCCGGTGCCGCGCGGCAGCGGCTGGATCTCCACATGCACATCGCCGAACTGGCCGTGGCCGCCGCTCTGCCGCTTGAAGCGCGAATGCTGCTTGGTGCCGCGGCGGATGGTTTCCTTGTAGTTGATGGTCGGCCGGTGGGTCTTGCAGGCGAGGCCGTATTTCAGCTTTAGGCGATCGACGGCGATCAACAGATGAATCTCGCCCTGCCCCCACAAGACGAGTTCGTGGGTATCGGGATTCTGGTCGACCGACAGCGACGGATCTTCCTCCACCAGCTTGTGCAACGCCGAAGTCAGCTTCACTTCGTCGGCGCGGTTCTCCACATTCAGCGCCAGCGAGAACAGCGGCACGGGATTCGGCGGCCATTCCACCTCGCCGCCCGATTTGCCTGATGCCGTCAGCACCTGCCCTGTCTGCACCGCGTCCATGCGGCCGAGACCGACCACATCGCCTGACGTCGCGGTGGCGAGCTTGCCAAGCTCATGGCCTTTGACGCGATAGAGCCCGGCGACACGGTTGCCGCTGAGCGTGGCGCCATCCTGGATCGGCGCGCCCCACAAGCGCGCCATCGATACCTTGCCGGTATGAGACTGGTGATAGGTCTTGAAGATCAGCGCCGCCGTGTCACCCGCGGCCGGCGCGATGCCGATGCGCTTGGCGGTCTCCTCCGGTCCCGGCACATCGTGGCGCAGCGCCTTGAGCAGGCGGCGCACGCCGCCGTCATGAAGCGCGGAGCCCATCATTACGGGCACGATCAGATCGCCGGCCAGATCCTTGGCGAGCTGCTGATAGATCTCGCCCTTCGAGGGCACGGCATCTTCCAGCAATTGTTCCAGCAAATGATCATCGAAGTCGGCCAGCGACTCCAGCATGCCGCGACGGGCTTCCTGTTCGCGCGACTGCATGTCCTCGGGAATCTTGATCAGGTCCGACGCATCGCCGGGCTTGTAGTGATAGGCGCGCTCGCTGATGAGGTCGACATAGCCGGTGACGATCTCGCCGCCGGATTTCGAGGGTTCGCGGATCGGCACCTGGCGCAGCACCAGCGGCCGGCTCGACACACTCTGCAGCGCGGCCAGGACCTCGCGCACGCGATGGGCGGCGTTGTCCATCTTGTTGATGAACAGCATGTGGGGAATCTTGTGGTCGTCGAGAAACTTGAACAGCGGCGCCAGCGTCAGCACCTTCGACACTTCCGGCTCGCAGACCATGATCGCCGCATCGGCGGCCAGCAGCGCATTCTGCGCCTCCAGCGCCAGCTCGATCGAGCCCGGGCAATCGAGGAAGGTCCAGCGCTCGCCCAGATACTCGGCCGAGGCGACGTTCAACTCGGCGGTCATCTTGCGGGCGCGCGCTTCCGGCGCGCTATCGCCGACGCTGTTGCCGTCATTCACCGAGCCCTTGCGGTTCACCGCGCCGGCTGCGTGCAACAGGCTTTCGAGCAGCGTTGTCTTGCCGCTGAGATAGGGGCCGACCAAGGCGGCGCAGCGCGGCGCCGCGGGCGCGCGTTCTCCCATGTTCATGTCCTCCCAAATGTTGACGGCATCATCTTGACCAGGCGAGCCGCTTTTGTGCTGTTTCGAACCAGATCTATCGTACGCCAACGAGGATCTTGTCCGGCGGCCTGTGCGATGGGCGTCCAAGACCGAGATACGACCATCAGACCGTCAGGCAATTGGGCTATGATTTCCGGGCCGGGTACACCCTTGCAACAAAAATGTGAATCGGACTTCGCGGCACCTTGGCAGCGGCCCATACGTCCCCAATTTAAGGCCTCACGCCAACACGGCGTCCCGAGGCCATATATTCCCGGTAGAATGCTAGAAACCGCCCGCATTGCCACCTTCGACAGCAACGGCCGGCGGCGCCGTGCCTCGGAGATTCTCGAGGATCTCGCGCGGAACTGGCCTGCGGAGCGGATTTCCCTCGGCGATATCGAGGCGGCGCTGGGCGACCGCGGTTTCGGCCTGATGCTGCTGGTTTTCACCCTGCCGGCGCTGATTCCCATTATTTCGACGATCGCCGTGATTCCGCTGGCCCTGCTGGCGGGCCAGCTCATGCTCGGCATGGAAAAACCCTGGCTGCCGAAGGCGATCCTGCGCCGATCGGCCGCAAAGGCCGATTTCAAGCGGGTGGTCGAGCAGCTCCTGCCCCATCTGCTGCGCGCGGAGAAAGTGCTGAAACCGCGCTATCTGCTGCTCGCCAGCGCGCCCGCGGAACGGATGATCGGGCTGGTCTGCCTGCTGCTGACGCTGCTGTTGCCGTTGCCCTGGCCCTTTGGCAATGTGATGGTGGCCGTGCCGCTGGTGGTTCTGGCGCTGGCGCTGATCGAGCGTGACGGGCTGTTCGCGCTCGCCGGTTTTGTGTTGGCCCTGGCGTCCGGCGGATTCCTGGTCGGGGTGACCTGGGTGACCTTGCAAGAATCCTTGCAGTTCGGCCTCAAATACCTTGGTATGTAGCTCTTCGCGTTGCCGTCCCCGCTGCGGCGCGCCGGTAACGAAGCGGGGCAGCGCAATGCATTCGCCGCCATGACGCTCGAAATCATCATTGTTCTGTTGCTGATTCTGCTGAACGGCCTCTTCGCGATGGCGGAGATGGCGCTGGTGTCGTCGCGCCGCGCGCGGCTGAAGCATGCCGCCGACCAGGGCGACAAGGGCGCCAAGTCGGCGCTGGCCCTGGCCGAGAGCCCCAGCCGCTTTCTCTCCACCGTGCAGATCGGCATCACGCTGATCGGCGTGCTGGCCGGCGCCTTCGGCGGCGCTACGATCTCCGAGGGCGTGGCGGAATGGCTGCTGCACTATCCGCGGCTCGCCGCCTATGCCGAGCCGATCAGCATCGGCACGGTGGTGGTGGTGATCACCGTGCTGTCGCTGATCCTGGGCGAGCTGGTGCCGAAGCGGCTGGCGCTGAGCCGGCCTGAATCGATCTCGCGCGTGCTGGCGCGGCCGATGACGCTGCTGTCGAAGCTCGCCGCGCCGGCGGTGTATCTGCTGAGTCTGCTCACCGAGCTGGTGCTGAAATTGATTCCCATGCGTCATGGCAGCGAGCCGTCGGTCACCGACGAGGAGATCAAGCTGCTGATGCAAACCGGCACCGAGTTCCGGACATTTCCAGCCCGGCGAGAAGAACATCGTCGACATGGCGCTGCGTCTCGGCGACCGGCGCATCAGCGCCATGATGACGCCGCGCACGCAAGTCGAATGGCTCGACCTCGGCGACCCGATCGAAGAGAGCAAGCGCAAGATCAGCGAGAGCCATTATTCCCGCTTCCCGGTGGCCGAGGGCGGCCGCCGCAATTTCATCGGCGTGGTCGAGGCCAAGGATTTGCTGGGTTCGATCCTGGACGGCAAGCCGTTCGACCTGCGCGCCGCGACCAAGCCGGCGCTGTACATCCCGGAGACCGCGCCGGCGCTGAAGGCGCTGGAGATTTTCCGCGAAACCGGCAAGCCGGTCGCGCTGATCGTCGACGAGTATGGCGACTTCCAGGGCCTGGTCACGCTGGAGGATGTGCTGGAGGCGCTGGTGGGCGAACTGCAGGCGCCCGACCAGGAGGATGAGCCGTCGGTCACCGAGCGCGACGACGGCTCCTGGCTGGTGGACGGGCTGCTGGCCATCGACGAGCTGAAGGATCGCATCAAGCTCGGCCCGCTGCCGGACGAGGACGAGGCCACGTACCAGACCGTGGCCGGGCTGGTGATGGCCGAACTGCGCCGCATTCCCAAGGCCGGCGATAAGTTCAAGGTCGCCGGCTTCGAGTTCGAGGTCGTCGACATGGACGGCCGCCGGGTCGACAAGCTGCTGGTCACCCGCCTCGTCGAGGATGACGAGGAAACCGAGGGCAGCGAAGAGGCGACGGCGTAGGGCCTGGCGGCTCTGCTCATCGCCCCTCCATCTCAGTCTTTCAGGGCCTTGCAGGCGCGCTGGATGCGCGCGCAGGCGTCGCGCAGCACATCGGTTCCCGTGGCATAGGAGATGCGGAAGAACGGCGACAGGCCGAACGCCGCGCCATGCACGGCGGCCACGCCTTCGGCCTCCAGCAGATAGGCGACGAAATCCTCGTCGGTCTTGATCGTCTTGCCCTGGGGCGTCTTCTTGCCGATCGTCCCCGAGCAGGACGGGTAGACATAGAACGCGCCCTCGGGCCGGTGGCAGGTCAGCCCCGGCGCCTGGTTCAGCATACTCCACCACCATGTCGCGGCGCTCGCGGAAGGTCTTGTTGTGCGCCGGAATAAAATCCTGCGGCCCGTTCAGCGCCTCGACCGCGGCGGCCTGGCTGATCGAGCTGGGGTTGGTCGTGCTCTGCGACTGCAGCTTCGCCATCGCCTTGATCAGAGTTCGCCGGCCCGCCGCCATAGCCGATGCGCCAGCCGGTCATGCAATAGGCCTTGCTGACGCCGTTCATGGTCAGGGTGCGGTCGTAGAGTTTCGGCTCCACCTGCGCCGGCGTGGAAAATTCGAAGCCGTCATAGACCAGATGCTCGTACATGTCGTCGGTCAGCACCCACACATGCGGATGCTTCAGCAGCACGTCGGTCAGCGCCTTCAGCTCGGCGCGCGAGTACGCGGCGCCGGTGGGGTTCGACGGGCTGTTGAGGATGAGCCACTTGGTCTTCGGCGTGATCGCCGCGTCCAGCTCCTCGGCGCGCAGCTTGAACTGGTTGTTCTGGCCGCAGGGGATGATGACCGGCGTGCCCTCGGCGAGCTGCACGATATCGGGATAGGACACCCAGTAGGGCGCGGGAATGATCACCTCGTCGCCCGGGTTCACCGTCGCCAGCAGCGCATTGAACAGCACCTGCTTGCCGCCGGTGCCGACGGTGATCTGCTCGGGCTTGTAGTCCAGCCCGTTCTCGCGCTTGAACTTGGCGCAAATGGCCTTCTTCAGCGCCGGCGTGCCATCGACGTCGGTATACTTCGTGTCGCCGCGGCGCATCGCCGCGATCGCCGCTTCCTTGATATTCTCCGGCGTGTCGAAATCCGGCTCGCCGGCGCCGAGGCCGATCACGTCTCGCCCGGCGGCCTTCAGCTCGCGGGCCTTCATGGTCACCGCAATGGTCGGCGACGGCTTGATGCGGTCCAGTCGTTCGGCAAGGAAAGCCATGGTCGAAATCTCCGGGTTGCAAATTTGTGGCCGCTGTCGGCGGCGGCGGGAAATTAGGCGATGCGACCACCTGTCGCAAGCGCAGGGCGCGGTTTTCCGCAGCCGCCATGCAATCGCCCCATTTCGGTGACATCGCCGCCACATGCCATCGTTAACCCAGGAAGAACGGCGGGTGTCGAACAGCCAGCCGCGGCGGCCCGTTTGATGCAGGTCAAGGTCACCGGTGCCGCCGCCGTTTAGTAAAGGAGGGCATATCCGATGGGACTTGAGGCAAGACGCGACAGCGAACGGAATTGCAACCGGGGCGGCGGCAGATTTGGCGGCGAGCCCAGCCTGAAGGAAATGCTGGCCGATCCGGTGGTTCAAGCCGTGATGTCGGTCGATCACGTCACAGCCGGCGATATCGAGCGGCTGATGTGGGAGACGAGGGAGCGCCGGGACAACGGCTGGAGCTGAGGCCAAAGCGCCCGGTTCCCGATGTGAGAAGCAACTCAGCGGGATTTCGGGCGTCAGTCTCCGCTGTTTTCCCCGCAAGAGGCGCCCGAGATGGGAGAGGGCCGGGTTTCCCGGCCCTCTTTCTTTTGCCAATTCTTTCGCCTGGAGGCGATATAAGACGCATCCAAAGCCGCCGATCTCCCTGATAGTCTCCCGGACAGCGCCGGGAGCTAATGTATCCATACATGGCCGCGTGCCCGCGCCGGCGGTGCGCCGAAGGGAAATCGCTTCATGCTCGATCATCGGAAGGCAGGCCGTGCGGAGACGGCGCTGCATCACTTCATCCATACGCCGCTGGATAACCTGCTGGAGCCGCCGGCGGCGCGGCCGCCGGCCGAGGCGGCGCTGGAGCTGTTCCGCGACGTCGCCTCCCAGGTGCCGGCCTACGGCGCCTTCCTGAAGGAGAACGGCATCGCCGCCCAGAGCATCCGCACGGTGCAAGATTTCGACCGGCTGCCGCTGATCACCAAGGCCAATTACCTGCAGAAGCATCCCCTGCCCGCGCTCTGCCGCGGCGGGCGGCTGGAAAGCTGCGACTTCCTGGCGGTGTCCTCCGGCTCCACCGGCACGCCCACCTTCTGGCCGCGCTTCCAGGCCGACGAGATGCCGATCGCGGCGCGGTTCGAGCAAGTGTTCCATGACAGCTTCGCCACCGATGAGCGGCGCACGCTGGCGGTCGTCTGCTTCGCGCTGGGGACGTGGGTCGGAGGCATGTTCACCACCTCCTGCTGCCGCGCGACTGGCGGCGAAGGGCTATCCGATCACGCTCGCGACGCCGGGCAACAACCGCGAGGAGATCTGGCGCGTGGTGAAGGCAATGGCGCCGCAGTTCGACCAGACGGTGCTCTTGGGCTATCCGCCGTTCCTCAAGGACGTGATCGATGGCGGCATCGCCGCCGGGTTCGACCTGGAAGCCGTACAAGGTGGAAGCTGGTCATGGCCGGCGAGGTATTCTCCGAGGAATGGCGCAGCCTGGTGGCGGAGCGGCTGGGCTGAACGGACATCTGCTACAATTCCGCCTCGCTCTACGGCACGGCGGATGCGGGCGTGTTGGGCAACGCGACGCCGCTCTGTCGTCTACCATCCGGGAGGTTCCTCAGCGGCCGAGCCCGGAGCTGAGCGCGGCAGCTTTTCGGCGAGTCGCGGCTGCCGACGCTGGTGCAGTACGATCCCCGCGGCCGCTATTTCGAGGCGTTCCCGACGGCAATGCCGACCGGCAGACGCTGCTGTTCACCGGCGAGGGGGATAGTGGCTCGTGCCGCTGATCCCGAAATGGGGGGTCGCCTCCGACGTCGTGGACGCCATCGTGTGCGCGGAGCGGACCGACTTCCCCTGCTGCTCCTCGCCTGCCTTGCCAAAGCGGAGCCGGAGCAGCATGCCGCGCGCTTGTCATGTTGAACGGTTCCGCGGGCCCGCGCGGGCGCCATGACGAGGTCCTGCGACTTCTGACGCGATGCCGCGCCGCAACCGTGCGCGCGGAGGCGATCGTCCTGCGGCCGCACCAGTCGTCGGGCAGCTGCGGTGCCTCAGCTGGTCGCCGCTCTCGACGACCCTGACCGCCACGTCCGCCGCCGCGCCGCCGAGTCCTCTGCGAGCACGGCGATTGGGCGACCGCCCTCCTGCGCCGCCGGCTTTCCGCCGTCACCATGGGCACCATCAATGCGGTCTGGGCCATGGCGCGGATCGGATCACCCCACGCGCGCCGCCTGCTCGCCGCCTACATCCGAACGCTCCAGCAGGATGCGGAACGCTCGGCGCACCTGCTCGACTGGATCGCAGCGCAGCCGGACATGCCCGCTGGGCGGCCCTCGAGCTTTGCCTGCGCGATCACCAGTCGCGGGTCGTCGATGTCGTGATGGCCGCGATCTCGCCTGCGATCGAGGCCCGGCTCGCGCGACGGGTCCGGGACGCCCTGCAGAGCGCGGACCAGCGCAGCCGGGCCAGCGCCTTCGAGCTCATCGCCGCCGTGCAGGCGTCCCGGCTCATCCCGGGCGCGGTCGCTCTGCTGCGCTGCCTCCTGTTCGAGGACGGCGCCGGGCGACTGGTGGATTCGGGCTCGGATGTGCCAGAGCACGTACTCGACCAGGCCATGGCCTCGCGGCGCCCTGGGTCCGGCGCGCCGCGGCGCTGCTGGCCGGCCCGGCGGGCCGGAATCCCCAGGAGGCAGAGAGATGGGCCTGGACGACCAGGAATTCGAGCGGATCATCGCGCTCAAGCAGACCCCGCTGTTCCGCTACGTCCCGTTCGAGACGATCGTGGAGGTGGCCCGATCGGTCCAGCTGCGGCTGTATCTGGCCGAAGAGGTGATCGCGGACAGCACCGGCGGGCAGGACCTCCTCATCCTGGAGGCGGGCGCGCTGATGCTCGACTATCCCGAGGGCGCCGGAAGCTCACCGCACCAGCCTGCTTCGGCGAAGTCGCCCTGGTCGGAGAGCGAATACCCTGGCCAAGGATAACCGCGGTCGAGGATTCGCGCGTCTGGTTCCTGCGCGCCACGCTGTTTCAGGAGCTTTGCCAGGAGCATCCTGAGATGGCGATCGAGCTGTGCAAGCTGCTCGCGCGTCGCGTGCGCGAAGCACGCGAAGCCGTCCCCCGCTAGACTGAGGCTTTCCTCCGGCCCGATCCGCTCGCTTTCTCGTGCGGGGACCTTGGTGCAATAGTCAAGTCTGCCGACTGCTCACCAAGTCGGCAGCAACGCGACGAAACGGCTTGACGGGTCTTTCCGGCGGTGGTCAGTTCTACCGGAGAGCAGCGCAGCTCTGGAATGGCTCTCCACGTGAGCCCTCTGCGTCGCAAGCCGTGATCATTCGTGGTCGGGCAACGGAGCCCGTGGCACATTCGCCACCGGGCTCGTTTTGTTTTGGGATGGGAGAAGCGCTTGAGTTCGGCAACGGTCCGAATCGGTCCTCCTGTTCTCGACCTCCGGCCCGTACCGGACGATCGGCCGCGCGATGCAAAATGGCGCCCTACTCGCGCTCGAGCAGGTCAACGCGGATTCGGCCTTCCCCTTCGTGCTCGAGCCCGTGATCCGCGATCCCGGCGGCTGCAACGATCGCTATGCCGAGCTGGCCCGTGCGATGCTCGCCGACGAGCAGATGGTCCATGTCGTCGGCTGTTACACCTCCTCGAGCCGCAAGGAGGTCCTGCCATTCTTCGAGAAATATGACGGACTGCTCTGGTATCCATCGCACTATGAAGGCTTCGAGAGCAGCGAGAACGTTATCTACACCGGCGCCGCTCCCAATCAACACATCGTCCCTCTCGCGGACTATTTGCTGCTCAAATTCGGCAAGACTGCGTATTTTGTTGGTTCCAACTACATATGGGCGTGGGAAAACAACAAAATCATGCGCGAAGCCGTGCAGGACGCCGGCGGGCAGGTGATTGCCGAGCGCTACTTGCCGGTAAGCGATGTCGACGTCGCTGACATCGTCGCGCAGGTGCTCGATTGCGCTCCCAGCTTCGTGTTCAATACCCTGATCGGTGACAGCCCGTACGCCTTCTTCCGGCTGATCCGCAGGGCCGCGGCCGCGCAACATCGACCAGCCGAAGGTCGTGCCGGTCGCCAGCTGCTGTCTCGCCGAGCCCGAGCTGGTCGAGATCGGCACGCCGCGTCGACGGCCACATCAGCTCGTCGGTCTATTTCGAGAGCGTCTCGGGTGCCGTCAACCAGCGTTTCGTCGCGGACTACCGCGCCAGGTTCCCGCTCGCTGGCCCGACCAGCGCCGATGTCGAGGCCTCCTATATCGCGGTCCAGCTGCTCGCGCGTGCGCTGCGGCGCGCCGGTCGCACGGACATGGTTGCGGTCAGGGCGGCGGTCCTCGGCGCTGCGCTGCAGGCGCCGCAGGGGCGCGTCCACATCGACCGCGACAACCGTCACTGTTATCTGACGCCGCGGATCGCGGTCTCCACCCGGGAGTGCGGCTTCGACATCATCTACGAGGCGGACGGGCCGGTGGCGGACCCCTATCTGGTGTGGAGCGAATGGCAGAAGCCGGCAGCCTCGCCCCGTCTTCCGCAGCTCAGGGTCGTCAAATGAGCCCGCCCGGCGCGATCCAGAATTTTCGTGGCCTCGGGGCGTTGGTCCTGCACGCCGCGGACCCGAGACCGGGCGGTGCTGGAGCGGACGCTCGCCCAGCTCGGGGTGGTGGCGACCGTGCTCGACCCGACCGCGTCGGAGGGGTGACCCGAGTATCTCCTGAAAGCTGCCGGCATTCTGTTCGTCGATGCCGACCTCGGCTCGCTGCCCCCGCTGTCGGCGGCCGGGGCGCCGCCGATCGTGGCGGTCATCGGCCATGAGACGCCGAGCCGTCTGCTGCGCGTCCACGAGATCGCGGCAGGCTCCTTCCTATCAAGCCGCTCCGGGCACAGGGCGTGTTCAGCGATCTGACTCGATGCC
>CAWKOG010000004.1:0-94033 GCA_963851215.1 uncultured Alphaproteobacteria bacterium | reverse complement strand
TCCTCGCGCCGCTGGCCGGCGAAGCCGGCGGCTTTCTGCGTATCCTGCGCACGTTGCGGCTGCTGCGCGACTATCAGATGCTGGTGCGCCTGCGCGCCGACAGCTCGTTCTTCCAGCGCAACGAGGAGGTCATCTTCGCCGTCACCAACCTGGCGGTATTCATCTTCGTGATGACCGCGATCGTCTACGAGACCCAGAAATTCCGCAACGACCAGATCACGAATTATGCCGATGCGCTGTACTTCACGGTCACGGCGCTGACCACCACCGGCTTTGGCGACATCACCCTGCCCGGCACGCTCGGCCGCATGATCACCGTCGTCATCATGATTTTCGGCGTCACGCTGTTCTTCAATCTCGCCCGCGCGCTGCTGAACCCCAACAAGGTGCGGTTTCCCTGCCCTTCCTGCGGCCTGCAGCGCCACGACGGCGACGCCGTGCATTGCAAGGCCTGCGGCGTGGTGCTGAATATTCCCGACGAGGGCAATTCCTAACGCGACGTCGCCGGCCATGCCCAGTGCGACCTATGCCCTGTTCCGCAATGCCATCCTCGCCGAGCAGCAGGTGGTGTGCAGCTATGACGGCCGCCTTCGCGAGCTCTGCCCGCACATCATCGGCGTCAACAAGAGCGGCGAGGAAGTCGTGCTGGCATGGCAATTCGCCGGCCAAAGCAGCGGCCCGCTGCCGCAATGGCGATGCCTGCGGCTCGCCAATGTCAGGGATGCCCGTGCCCGCGAGGGTCTCTGGCACGAGGGCGGATCGCACCTGACGGAGCAGACCTGCGTCAGCCGGATCGATCTCGACATCAATATTCACGTCCGCAAGCGGCGGTAGGCGCGGCATTGCCGTCGCGCTAGCGCAGCCCGGTCCCGCCGCAGCGCTGGCATTTCACGACCTTGTCGCCCTTCTTCAGCAAGCCCTTGCCCTCGCAATTCTTGCACTTCTGCTTCTTCTTGATGTTGGGGCCCTTTTGGCTCGTCATGACGTTCTCCAGACCGGAATCGCTGCGATCGCCGGCAAGATGACCGCGAGCGCGCCTTTCGCTTATAGGCCGATCTGACGCAATTGAGGACAGCCGATCATTGCCCGCCGAATGCCGGTTCTGACCATCGCTACCGGACCGCTTGCCATCTCGCTCGCGAACTAGCCGTCGGACAAACCCCGCCGGTCTGTTGCCAGACCGGTCGGGCCTGACCGCCAGAGCCTATTGCCCATGCCGGGCCAGATCCTGCTCGTTCAAATCCCAGTCCTGCCACAGCTGCAGGGCGGCGAGCAGCACCACCAGTCCGCCAAGACTGAGGTGCCAGATGCTGAGCGTACCGGAATAACCGAGGACATAGGGCGAAGCGATCAGCCACAACCCGGCCAGGAGTTCGGCAACCTCCTCCCAACGCTGCAACGCCACATATTCAAGCTGGGAAAGGCCGAACACCAGAATGCCGATCGTAAACGCATTCAGGATCACGAAGCCGCGTTCCCCATCGGCCCCATGGTTTGGCTCGTTGGGGAACCATGGCGACAACGCGATCAGCAGTCCAAGCAGCATGCCGCACCAGTCTTCCCAGGTTCGATGCGTGTCCAAAAAACGAAAATTCGACATGTAGACCTCCCTTCAAAAGAGGCATACGTCAGCGGCTGCCGGGCATGACACTCCGACTGTCAGACGACCGGTCCGGCCGCATCGGGGGCGTATGTCTTTCGCAAGACGTGGGGAAGGCTTTTGCGCTTGCAAGATCGGATCAGGGCGTTATTGCATTGGCACCCGGAAAACAGCTGAACGAACTGGGGAAGGCATGAACGACGTGGTTTCCAACAACCGGCGCAGCACCGCTACGAGCTCGCGGTCGAGGGCCATGTCGCCGCGGCCCATTACAAGCTCGCCGGCGGCGTCATTACCTTCGTCCATACCGAGGTGCCCGCCGAACTCGGCGGCAAGGGCATCGGCTCCAAACTGATCCAGGGCGCGCTCGACCAGGTGCGGGCCGACGGGCTGAAGGTGATCGCGCAATGCCCGTTCGTGAAGGGCTGGATCGGCAAGCACCCTGATTATGCCGATCTGCTGCAAGCCTAGAGCGGCCGACGCCGTGCCCGCTACGGCGTCGCGCCGAGCTGTCGCAGGCTCGTGCGCGCCGTCGAAAGATCCGGGCGCAGCTCCAGCGCCTTCCTGAAATCCGCGATCGCGCCCGCCTTGTCGCCGAGCCGCAATTTCGCCTGACCGCGGTTGTTCCAGGAGAACACGTCGGCCGGATCGTATTGCACCGCCTTGTCGTAGTCGGCGAGGCCGCCCTTGTTGTCGCCCTTGTAGAGCCGGATCATGCCGCGATTGCGCCAGCCGCGCGCGTCCGTCGGCGCCAGCCTGATCACTTCGGCATAGTCGGCGGCGGCACGGTCGAGCTGTTCGGAATCGCGCTAGGCATTGCCGCGGTTGATATAGGCGAGCACATCCGGCCGAAGCTTGATCTGCACGCTGTAGTCCTCGATCGCGCGCGCCATGTCGCGCTTGCGATAGTGGAGGTAGCCGCGATTGCCATAGGCGATGGCCAGCGTGGGATCGTGCTTGATGGCGGCGTTGAAATCGGCCAAAGCGCGGTCGAGATCGCCCTTGCCGGCCCAGGCGTCGCCGCGATTGTTGTAGGCCAGCGCGAAGGTGGGATCGATGCGGAGCGCCTCGTCATAGTCGGCCATGGCGCGATCGAGGTCGCGCTTGATGGCGTAGACGCGGCCGCGGTTGGTGTAGGCGCAGGCATAGGCCGGGATCGAGCCGGATGGCCTCGTTGAGATCGGCGAGCGCGGCATCGAGTTCGCGCTTTTCGGTCAGGCCGTGGCCGCGGTTGCAAAAGGCCGCCGCGAGCCTGCGGCCGGCTCTCCGCTTCTGGCGTCGATCACCGACGAGCAAGCCGATACCCGGTCGTCCGGCGCGGACGTCGCGCCGATGCAGGCCTGCCATGCCTGGATCGGCCTGCGGCGGATGCCGCCGATGGGACCTGAGAGCGTCAGAGCTGCGCCCAGCAGCGAGGCGGTCAGGCCGGCCGAAATACGCATATCCGCAATCCCTCCATGCGCCACCGGCTTGGTCGCAGGTTTGCATCGGCGGGTTCACGCGCCTACATCACCTGACGGAGCGATTTTCGGAGAGTTGAAGGCATGGCGGCAGCATCCGTTCGCGACAACAAGGCGCAAAGCCGGTTCGAACTCGATGTCGAGGGCTGCACTGGCGTTCGCGAATTATCGGCTGACACCGTCGGCCGTCGTCATCACCCACACCGAAACGCCGCGCGCGCTGCGCGGCCGCGGCATCGCCTCCGAGCTGGTCCATGGCGCGCTGCAGTTGATCCGTGCCGACGGATTGAAGGTGATCGCCGGCTGCGGTTTCGTGGCGGACTACCTGCACAAGCATCCGGAATTTGCGGATCTGGCGGGGTAGACCGCCTCCCCGGAATGCGCGCGCCGTTGCCTCAAGTGCCACGATATGACATTCCTTGACGTCGACAGTGAAGCTTCAGGGACAATCCGACCATGACCGATTTACCCCCGGCGGGCGTTTCAGCCGTTCCGGGGTGACCGATGGCTTCATCGGCCTCAGCGGCCCCAATTACTGACGTGAAGATTTGGCGGGCCAGCTCGCCAATTCGGCTTCCAGCACCGACGCACGACACGGCAATCCCAACGGCGTCCTGCATGGCGGCGCGGTGCTGACATTCCTGGATCCCATCCTCGGTCACGCCGTGGTCAAGCGCGCGCAGCAGCCTTGCGCAACCATGCTCAACTGGACAGCATGTTTCATTGGAACGGCAGCGCCCGGGCAATGGATCGGTGGCCGCATCACAGTCAAGAAGCTCACCCGCGGTTTCGCCTTCATCGATGCCGAGGCTTTCGCCAGCGACAAGCTGCTGGTCACGACCACCGCGATCTTCCGCATCTTCGAGCGTCGAGACACGGCAGTAGCCGCGCGTCCATGCACGGTGCCGGGCACTAATCGCGGCCTTCGCTTCGTTCCAAAAAAGGCCCGCCGTCTGGCGGGCCTTTTGATTTCGTCCGACGATCCGCCGGTTGCCTGCCGACTAGTGCTTGATCTCCGGCGGCAGCTTGCCGCCGTTGGCGGCGAATTTCGTCATCACCTGCTTGTGCAGCCAGATGTTCATGCTGGCGGAATCATTGCTGTCGCCGGTGTAACCGAGTTCCTTCGCGAGTTCCTTGCGCGCGCGTGAAGCTGGAATTGATATCGAGCGCCTTCATCAGATCGACGATCGAGGTGCGCCATTCCAGTTTTTCGCCCTTGGCCTTTACCGCGGCGTCCAGGATCGGCGCGACGTCGACGGTTGCCGCGGGCGCAGCCGACGATCCGCCCGATCCAGCCTGATCCGGCAGCCGCGCCGCCGCCCGCGGGAGCCGCATCGGCCTTGGTGCCGAAGATCGCGCCCATGATTTTTCCGAAAATGCTCATCGTTTTCTCCCATAGAGTTTGACAGGCTGTACGGCACTTCCAGCCGACAGTACCAGCCAGATCCTTGCAGGCTAGCCCCCGCGCGCAGGCTTGCCAATGCAGCATTCACCGAAGCGTGAGCGATGGCATCGTTGATTGGGAGTACGCTGACGGCTCAGTTCGCGACATGGCCAGCTTCGGTTTCCTGTCTTCGCGTCTGGCCCTGATCGTGATCGTTTCGCAGACGGCCCGCTTGCGCCCGCAACGGCGTGAAATCCGGCCGGCACGCAAAGGGAGACGACGACCATGGCCACGCCATATCCGGGCAATGCTCCCGGCGACGTCCGCCGCCGCTCGCCGGCGCAAGATACCGCAGCCGCCCCCGTCATCCGAACCATCGGCCTGCCCGACCTGCATCGGGCGCTGCGGCTCGGCTGGGAGGATTTCAAGGCGGTGCCCAGCCACGCCATCATTCTCTGCGTGATCTATCCGGTGCTCGGACTGGTGCTGGCGCGCACCGTGCTCGGCTATTCCGTTCTGCCGCTGCTGTTTCCGCTGGCGGCGGGCTTTGCCTTGCTCGGCCCGTTCGCAGCCCTCGGCCTCTATGAACTCAGCCGCCGCCGTGAACGTGGCGAACAGGCCTCCGCGTGGGACGCGGTCGAGGTGCTGCGCTCGCCGTCGTTCGGCGCCATGCTCGGGCTCGGCACGCTGCTGCTGGCGCTGTTCGTGGTCTGGGTGGCGACCGCGCAGGCGATCTATGTCGCGGCCTTCGGTTACGAGGCCGCGGCCGGAATTCCGGATTTTGCGCGGCGCGTGCTGACGACGCCGCAGGGATGGTGGCTGATCGTCGTCGGCTGCGGCGTCGGCTTCCTGTTCGCGGTGGTGGCGCTGTGCGTCAGCGTGGTTTCGTTCCCGCTGATGCTCGATCGTCACGCCGGCGTCGGCGACGCCATGGTGACTTCGCTGCGCGCGGTGGCGCGAAATCCGGTGCCGATGGCGGCATGGGGATTGATCGTCGCGGTGCTGCTGGTCGCGGGATCGCTGCCGTTCTTCCTCGGCCTCGCCGTCGTCATCCCGCTGCTCGGCCACGCCACCTGGCATCTCTATCGCGAGGTCGTCGTGCCCGAGCTCAACCCGCAACCGCTGCCGCCCCGCCCGCATCGCGAGCGGCGCCCGGCGGCGGATTTCCCGGCCAACCTGTTCCCGTGGAAGCGCAAGAACGACGGCTGAGCGCGACCGCGCAGGACCGCCGGATAATCGTCGACCGGCGGCCTGCCGGTCGATTATTGACCGGCGGTATGCGGCATGGCAGTCGTCCGCTGACATTTTCATCGACGCGAGTTGCGCCTGATCGCGCTCGCTGCGAGCCTTGTTTTGGCCGCGGTTGCCCGCCGACATTTGGCAAAATGAGCTTTCGATTTCTCGTTCAGAGCCATCGCGGTCGGCGCCGTCCTGGTAACGCCAACGGCAGCAGCGCTTGCGGCGAGCTTGCGGCACCGGCAGTTTCGAGGCGTGGCTCGACGATTTCAAGACCGAAGCCGCCGCCAAGGGAATTTCCCAATCCGCCATTGCATCGGGCCTGAGCGGCGTGACGCTGGATAAGAGCGTGCTCTCGCGCGATCAATCGCAGCGGGTCTTCAGCCAGAGTTTTGAGGAATTCTCCGGCCGCATGGTGCCTCCCCGGCTCACGCGCGGCGCCAACATGTTGAAGCAATATGGTTCGGTGCTCTCGCGCATCGAAAAGGACTACGGCGTGCCGGGCGAAGTGCTGGTGGCGATCTGGGGGCTGGAGACCGACTACGGCGTCAACATCGGAAAATTTCCGACGCTGCGTTCGCTGGCGACGCTGGCTTACGACTGCCGGCGGTCGGAGCTGTTCCGGGCCGAATTGATGGACGCGCTGCGCATCGTCGAGCGCGGCGATCTCGCGCCATCCGAGATGCGCGGCGCCTGGGCGGGCGAACTCGGCCAGACCCAGTTCATGCCGTCGTCCTGGATCAAATACGCCGTCGATTTCGACGGCAACGGCCGCCGCGACCTGCTGCGCAGCGCGCCGGATGTGCTGGCCTCGACGGCCAATTATCTCGCCGGCCATGGCTGGCAGCGCGGCAAGGACTGGGAGGCCGGCGGCGCCAATTTCGCGGTGATCCAGCAATGGAACAAGAGCGAGGTCTATTCGAAGACGATCGCCCACTTCGCGACCCAGCTTTCCCGCGCGCCTTGAATATTTGGCGCGCTGGAGGCCGATCGCCCGATCGCAACCGGCCCCTGCTTTCAGGCCTACTTCGTTGCGCCTGCGTGCATCGCCTTGCTGAGATGAGCCGCACAGGCGCCCATCTTGCCGCTCAGCATTGCGTCCTGCGCCTGCGCCACTTCCTTCTGCGCCACGATCTTGCCTGCGCCATCGGCCATGGCTTCGATCGTGGATTCGGTCTTGCTCAAGTTTTCAGCGCTGCAACCTCCCATTTTCGCAGCGGATGCCGGGACGATTGCAAACGCAACGGCAGCCATTGCGGCTGCTCCGAGTAACTTGTTGATCATGTTACTTTCCATTCTTGTGAGAACAGAACCAGCGTCATTGCCGGAATTTGCGGAACGATTGTTTGCCGATTGACGCAAGTTGAGGAATGAATTTCGTGCGATAAAAATGTGATGCGCGCGCGATGCAGGGCCTTATGCGCGATGACGCTTTTTCATTACGGGTTGGTAACGAATTTCAAGTGCAGCATCGTCGTCGCCGTCGAGCCAAAGCCAATTCGACTGTCGCTCGCGACCGCGACGTCGATCGAGTCGCCGTTCGGCAAATCACGCTTGCATCCCGGCCGCTGATCAGCGCCGCATCTGCCGGCGCAACCTTCGCTCGTTCGTGATGTCCATCAGCCCCGCCGGCGATTTAGCATCATTGCTGACCATAAGATCCAGCCATCGAGGGCATCTTCCGAGGGAAGACCGCGCACTTCGCGACTCAGCTTTCCGGGCGTCTTGCCGCGCCTCGTCGAGCCCAAAGCTTCGACTCGCGCTTAACCCGCCTCATAAGAATGATTATAAATTCATCTTATGATGCGAATCGTGCATGCGAATCACGCATGCGTGATTCCGCCAAATCGAACCTGTTTTCAGCTGATCCCATGCATTAATCGTAGCGAGATCCTCCGTACTGGCTGCACGCGGATGTATCGACTATTGCGACAATCGCCGTAATTAAACGGGTTTTTGATCATGCTGGAGGCTGTTGGCCACTGCGCCTTGCGCAGCCATGCGGAAAGGTTAATCAATTCGTTACGCATTGCCATGCGTTTTTCACCTAGCTGCATCGCAACATCGGAACTTCTGCACTGCAATATGTTCTCCTATATTCATTTCAACGATGAGGCTTCCTCCAAGAGCTGAATCGCAGATTACTAAGGAGACTACCCCATGTTGCTCTCGCTCATCCGCATGATCCAGGCGTTCCGGGACTATCAGCGCAATGTCAGCGAATTGTCCCAGCTTAGCGATCGCGAACTGGCCGATATCGGTCTTGATCGCTCGGACATTCCGCGCGTTGCAGCCGGTACCTATAACGGCTGATTCGTTTTTCAGCTGACTGACGAACGGATAACGCCCGCCTCGCTGCGGGCGTTGTCGTATCTGCTGTGCATTCCACTTGGCCTGAAAACGCGCTACCTCTCTCGGCCATGAACGCCAGCAAATCTCCCTCTGAAACCGTCCATATCATCGGCGCCGGCCTCGCCGGCTCCGAAGCCGCCTGGCAGGTCGCCAATGCCGGCGTTGCCGTGGTGCTGCACGAGATGCGCCCGGTCCGGATGACCGAGGCCCACCGCACCGACGGCCTTGCCGAGCTGGTCTGCTCCAACTCCTTCCGCTCCGATGATGCCGCCAACAACGCTGTCGGGCTGCTGCATGCCGAAATGCGCCGGCTGGGCTCGCTGATCATGCGGGCCGCCGACGCCAACCAGGTGCCCGCCGGCGGCGCCCTGGCGGTGGACCGCGACGGATTTTCGGCTGCGGTCACCAAGGCCCTCAACGACCATCCCCTGATCGAGATCGACCGGACCGAGGTCGGCGGCCTGCCGCCCGCGGACTGGGGCAATGTCATCGTCGCCACCGGGCCCCTCACCTCGGCGCCGCTCGCCGACGCCATCCGCGAACTCTCGGGCGAGGACGCGCTGGCGTTCTTCGACGCCATCGCGCCGATCGTGCACCGGGATTCCATCGACATGTCGGCGGCGTGGTTTCAGTCGCGCTACGACAAGGTCGGCCCCGGCGGCACCGGCGCCGACTACATCAACTGCCCCATGAACAAGGAGCAGTACGACGCCTTCGTCGACGCGCTGATCGCGGGCGAAAAGACCGACTTCAAGGAGTGGGAAACCAACACGCCCTATTTCGACGGCTGCCTGCCGATCGAGGTGATGGCCGAGCGCGGCCGCGAAACGCTGCGCCACGGGCCGATGAAGCCGGTCGGGCTCACCAATCCGCACGATCCGACCGTGAAGGCCTACGCCATCGTGCAGCTGCGCCAGGACAACAAGCTCGGCACGCTCTACAATCTGGTCGGCTTCCAGACCAAGCTGAAGCACGGCGCCCAGCAGCGCGTGTTCCGCACCATTCCCGGGCTCGAGAACGCCGAATTCGCCCGGCTCGGCGGCCTGCATCGCAACACCTTCCTGAATTCGCCGAAGCTGCTGGACGCGCAGTTGCGGCTGCGCGCGCAGCCGCGGCTGCGCTTCGCGGGACAAATGACCGGCTGCGAAGGCTATGTGGAATCCGCCAGCATCGGCCTGATCGCCGGCCTCTATGCCGCCGCCGATGCCCGCGCGGCGTCGCTGGCGCCGCCGCCTTCGACCACGGCGCTGGGATCGCTGCTCGGCCACATCACCGGCGGCCATATCGAGACCATCGATGCCGGCCCGCGCTCGTTCCAGCCGATGAACATCAATTTCGGGCTGTTTCCGCCGCTGGCCAGCGCCCCCACCAAAAAGCCCGACGGCACCCGGCTGCGCGGCAACGAAAAGACCGTGGCCAAGAAACAGGCGATGAGCGCGCGCGCGCTGTCGGATCTCGATCGCTGGATTGCCGATCACTTGCGCGTTGCAGCGGCGGCGTGAGCATTTCATGAGTTCTCCCCAAAGAGGACGCCGCCGTGCTGTCGGCGCGATGGACCGAAGGCGTGCTGCTGAAGCGCGACGTGTTTTCGACCGTCGAGCGCGGCCGCTTTCGTGAGCGATGCCGGCGAAGTCGACGCCGTGTTGCGCCGGCTCGATCAGGTGCCGTGGTGGTCCTACCTCCCGGCGCGTCATCTGTTCGGCCGCGAGGCCCGCGCGCTGGCGCTGGCGCGCGACCTTGACGTCGGCCCGGAACTGCTGTGGGCCGGCCGCCAGGCGCTGGTGCGCGGTTTTATCAATGGCGTGGCGCTGCAAATGGCAAAGCCGCATGGCGATGCCGCCTATTTTCGCTCCGCCAAGCAGGCGTTGCGAAAGATGCATCGCGCCGGCATCTGCCACAACGATCTCGCCAAGGAACAAAACTGGCTGCGCGGCAATGACGGCCGCGCCTATGTCACGGACTTCCAGCTCGCCGCCTGCTTCAAGTCGCGCGGCAAGCTGTTCCGGATCGCGGCCTATGAGGATCTGCGGCATCTGCTGAAGCACAAGCGCAGCTATGCGCCGGAGGCGCTGACGCCGACAGAGCGCAAGATCCTGGCGCGCAAATCGGCCGTCGCCAGCATCTGGCTGATGACCGGCAAGAAGGTCTACCGCGCCATCACCCGCGGCCTGTTCAACTTCACCGACCGCGAAGGCGGCGGCCGGCGGCTGGTCAACGACGCGCCGGTCCTGCTCGAGCTGATCCGGAAAAATCCCGATGTCCGCGACGCCGCCATTGTCGCCTTCGCCGACCGCCGCACCGGCGTCGGACTTTATGCCTTTGTGGAGGCCGACCAGCCCGCGCTCGAGGCGCAACTGCGCAGCGAACTCACGGCCGCAAAGGGCCCAAAGCCGCCGGAGCATATCCAGGTGGTGCAGGCGCTGCCGCGCGATGCCGCCGGCAAGCCCCGCACCGAGATCTTGCAACTCGTGGCGATGAACCAGCTCGACCTGATCGAGCCGATGATGACCAGCGACGCCGACCGCGCCTTCCTGAAGAGCATTCTGGAGTCGCGGAAGAACTTGCGCGACCGGTTCAATTTCGAGGCGGATGATCTGGCGCAATCGCCGTCACGCTCAACGGACGTCATCAACCGCGAAGGCGGATGATCCAGTATTCCAGAGGCGTTAGTGATAGAGTCGGGACGTCACGGCGTACTGGATACTCCGCCTTCGCGGCGCATGACGACGAGGGTGACGCGACGTGGTCACCTCGCCTACGAAACTCCCTCGACCGCGACGCCCGCCACAGCGTCCACAGCGTCCGAAACCGCGACGTGACATGCGGCACGAACGGATCGTTGTCCGCCCGCGACATCCGCTGCAGATCGCGGCGAACCAGCGCCAGCGGCAGGAATACCCGCCTTGCCTCCGGCGGCACACCCGCCAGCAGCGCAAACGCCGTCTTCAGATGCCCCCGCGCCTCGGCGATCAGTTGATCCAGCGCCGCGCGCAGTCTTCGGCGTCTGCTTGCCGGCAAACACCTCTTCCATCCCGCTGCCATGTTGCTGCAGCAGTTGCAGCGGCACGAACAATTGACGCCGCGCGGCGTCCAGCGGCAGCGCCGCGATCACCTGGGCGATGCCCTGCGCGAGGCCGGCATGGCGCGCGAGGTGCTCGATCTCATCGGATTGGCGGCCGGCAGATCGCGGCGCCGAGCGAAAACAGCGCGCACGAGGTATCGTTGATGTAGCCTTCCAGCGCCGCCATGGTCGGCATCGGATCGTTGTAGAGATCGAACTGGTGCTCGTCGATCAGCCGCGACAGCCGCTCGACCGGCAGACCGGCAGCTGCGGATCGCGAGCAGCAGTTCGGCCGCGACCGGATTGCCCTCGACGCCGCCATGGCCTGCGCCCGCCAGCATGTCGGTCCACCATTGCAGGCGGATTTCGCCGGGCAGCGGCTGGCTCACCTGCTCGCGCACCCGCGAAATCTCGACATTGAAGGCGTAGATCGCCAGCAGCGCGCGGCGCTGCTCGGACGGCACGAACAAGGTGGAAGCGTAGCGGGCGAAATCGTGGCTGCGCACCAGTTCGGCGCAGAACGCCGCGGAGTCCCTGTTGCCCTCCACGCTGCTCATGGCACCGCGATCAGCGCCGCCGCGACGCGCCGCCGCTCGCCGATCATGATGTTGTAGGTGCGGATCGCCGGACCGGTCTGCATCGGATCCAGCACCACCTTCACGGCGCGCAGCGCCTCGCGCAGGCCGGACGGCGGCAGCCAGACCTCGGTGCCGGTGCCGATGATCAGCGTATCGATGCCATCAGCGGCGGCGAACACCCGCTCCAGCGACGCCTTGTCGATGTCGGCGGCCCTGACCACCGGCCAGGCCCAGATCGCATCCGGCAGGCACAGCAGCGAGCCGCGATGCGACATCTCGGCAAAGGCGAAGCCGCCCTTGCCGTAGGCCTCGATCGGCGCCGATCTCGGAAGATGCGGAGCGTCCGACGGGGCCGGCATCGTCACTTCTTCTTTGGCAGCCCGGTTTTGTCCGGCGCGTCGCGGTGGGTGCCGACGCCGAGATAGATCAGGATCGGGGCTGCGATGAAGATCGAGGTGTAGGTGCCGACCAGCACCACGCCGAAGATCATCACGGCGGTGAAGCTGTGGATGGCGTGACCGCCGAACATGAGCAGCGCCAGCAGCGCCAGCGTCACCGTGACGTGGGTGATGATCGAGCGCGACAGCGTCGAGTTGATGGACTCGTTGAGCAATTCCGGCATCGGCATTTTCTTGTAACGCCGCAGCATTTCCCTGATCCGGTCGTAGATCACGACGGTGTCGTTGAGGGAATAGCCGAGAATGGTCAGGAGCGCCGCGATACTGGTCAGATCGAAATCGACCTGGCTGATCGACATGAAGCCGATGGTGAGAACGATGTCATGGACGTTGGCGATCATGGCGCCGAGCGCGAACTGCCATTCGAACCGGAACCAGAGATAGATCAGGATCGCGAAGATCGCGAGCATCAGCCCCAGCATGCCGTAGGCCAGGAGTTCGCCGGAGACGCGCGGTCCGACCACCTCGACGCGGCGGTATTCGACGGCATCGCCGAGCGCGGCGCGAACTTTCTGCACCGCCTCCTGCTGTGCGGCGTCGCCGCCGGGCTGCTCGGCGACCCGGATCAGCACATCGGCGGGTCCGCCGAACTGCTGCAACTGCACGTCGCCAAGCCCGAGACCGCTCAGCGTCGCCCGCATCGAGGCGATGTCGGCGGCGCCGGACTTGGACTGCACTTCCAGCAGCGTGCCGCCCTTGAAGTCGATGCCGAAATTCAGCCCGTGGGTGAAGAACAGGACGATCGCGACAATCGAAAGCAGCGCCGAAATCGGAAAACTGATGCGGCGAAAGCGGGTGAAATCGAACTTGGTGTCGTCGGGCACGATTCGCAGCGGCGGCAGCCAGCCGAAGCAGGCGACCACCGTCAGCACGGCAATCAGGACACCGAGTCCGATGAGAACGAAATTGTGTCACAGCCGGCTCATTTCCTAAATCGGCACGGTCTGCGGCCGCTTCCATCGCACCCAGGTCGCGACGATCAGGCTGGTGAGCGTAAACGCGGTGAAGACCGTGGTGATGATGCCGATGCCGAGCGTCACGGCGAAGCCGCGCACCGGTCCGGTGCCGATATAGAACAGCACGGCGGCGGCGATGAAGGTGGTGATGTTGGAATCGAGAATTGTCGACAGCGCGCGCCTGAAGCCGGCGTCGATCGCGGAAATCGCGGTGCGTCCGCCGCGCAATTCCTCGCGGATGCGCTCATAGATCAGCACGTTGGAGTCGACGGCGATGCCGACCGTCAGCACGATGCCGGCGATGCCGGGCAGCGTCAGCGTGGCATTCAGCAGCGACAGGATGCCGAAGATCATCGCGACGTTGATGGCGACCGCGATATTGGCGAACACCCCGAACAGCCGGTAGGTCAGCAGCATGAACACGATGACCATGATCGAGCCGACATAGGCGGCGAGTTCGCCCTTCTCGATCGAAGTCCTGGCCGAGGCCGGGACCGACGGTGCGCTCCTCGATCACGGTCGAGCGGCGCCGGCAGC
Source organism: uncultured Alphaproteobacteria bacterium (assembly GCA_963851215.1). Taxonomy (GTDB): domain Bacteria; phylum Pseudomonadota; class Alphaproteobacteria; order Dongiales; family Dongiaceae; genus DATKFM01. The sequence goes on along the minus strand of CAWKOG010000004.1, from coordinate 80,411 downwards.
GCGCCGGCGCGCAGCAGGATCGCAAGTTCGTTGGCGGCCTGCACGGTGAAGCTGCCGGAAATCTGACCGGAACCGCCGGTGATCGGCTCGCGGATGACAGGCGCGGAAATCACCTCATTGTCGAGCACGATCGCAAAGGGTTGCCCGACATTCTCGGTGGTCGCCTGCGAGAATTTGCGCGAGCCTGAGGTGTTGAACCGGAAGCTGACGATCGGCTCGCCGCGTGCGCTGGTCGAAGCCCGGCTGGGCGTCGGTCAGATCGCCGCCGGAGACCAGAACCTGCTTCTTGATCACATAGGGGGTCTTCGGCGAGGTCGAACTCATCAGCAATTCGGAATCGGCCGGTACACGCCTGCCAGCGGCCTGATCCGGCGGCACCGTCTGATCGACCATGCGGAATTCCATCTTGGCGGTCTTGCCCAGGATGCGCTTGAGCTCGCGTCGGGATCCTGCAAGCCCGGCACCTGCACCAGGATACGATCCCTGCCCTGCCGCTGGATCACCGGCTCGACCGTGCCCAATTCGTTGACGCGGCGCTCGACGATCTGGATCGACTGTTCGATCGTCTGCCGGATGCGTTCGGTGATGGCGGCCTGCGGCACGGTGAGGCGGATCAACCCGCCGCCGGCATCGCTGACTTCAAGGCTGCGCTGGCCGCTGGAGCCGAGCAAACCGCCGAGCGGCTGCGACAGCTCGCGCAGTTTGGTCAGCGCGGCCGGCACATCGGTGTCCTTGGTGATCCGCACCTCGACGTTGTCGTTGCGGACGGCAAGCCCGGTATAGGGGATCTTGGCATCGCGCAGCGCGCGCCGGATGTCGTCGCGAACCTGATCGAGCTTTTCCTTCTTGACGTAGTTGGAATCGACCTCGAGCAGCAGGTACGAACCGCCCTGCAGATCGAGGCCCGAGCACGATATGACGCTGCGCCCAGAGCGGCCAGGTCTTGACCTTCGCCTGCGGGAAAGAAATTCGGAACGGCGCAAAGGCACACCACCAGCGCCGTCAGGATGATCGCCAGCGCCTTCCACCGCGAGAAATACAACATCGAGTTGACCCGTCAGATCTTGGGAAATACGGCGCGCGAAAAGCTAGCTCGCGGACGTTTCGTCCTTGGCGGGCTCGGCCTTTTCCTTCGCCGGCTCGCCCTTGGCGCGCACGCCGGAAATCATCTGCCGCATCTGCCGCACGCGGACGCCGTCGGAGATTTCGAATTCGATCTGGTCGTCGTCGACCACTTTTGTCACCTTGCCGACGAGGCCGCCCGAGGTGACGACGGTGTCGCCGCGGCGGATGTTCTTCACCAGTTCGGCGTGGTCCTTCACCTTCTTCTGCTGCGGCCGCAGAATCAGGAAATACATGATCACGAAGATCAGCGCGAACGGCAGCAGCGACATCAACATGCTGTTGGTATCGCCGCCGGCCGCGGCCTGGGCAAACGCAGGAGTAATCAGCATTCGGACAATCCTCGTGAAACGGGGGTAAACCGGCGACCCATCGGCGTCAGGCCGGTTCGGTCAAATTCGCGCGGACTATAGCGGCCAGCGCCCCAATTGCAACGCTGCCAGACCCCTCATTTGCACCGCTTGCGGCTCCCGGAAAGGCCCGATATGGGTGCGCTGTCAGGAACCCGATCAGATGTCGAAAAAGCCCAGAAAAACAGCACCTCGCGCCCGCCGCCAGGGCCGTCCGCGCGCAAGTCAAAGCCAGGCCGCGACAAAACGTCCGGCGGCCGCCGCCGAGGCCGGCATGCCGAGGAGCGAATCGCGCGCGCGCTGGAAGCCATCGCCTCCCATCTGTCCGCTGCCTCGCCGGCGTCGCGGCGCCGCCAACTCCTTCGGCAGCGCCGACGCCTTCGTCTGGCACCCGAACGGACGGCTGGCGCCGGTGCCGCGTGTCAGCCGGGTCGATCTCGGCCTGCTCAAGGGCATCGACCGGATGCGCGATATCCTGATCGAGAATACCGAGCGCTTTGCCGACGGCCTGCCCGCCAACAACGCGCTGCTGTGGGGCGCGCGCGGCATGGGGAAATCGTCGCTGGTGAAGGCGGCGCATGCCAGCATCAACGCCGGCCGCAAGCCGGCCGAACGGCTGAAACTGATCGAGATTCACCGCGAGGACATCGAGAGCCTGCCGGCGCTGATGGACCTGCTGCGCGGTTCAAATTTCCGCTTCATCGTGTTCTGCGACGACCTGTCGTTCGACGGCAACGACGCCTCCTACAAGTCGCTGAAGGCGGTGCTGGAAGGCGGCATCGAGGGCCGTCCCGACAATGTGATCCTGTACGCGACCTCCAACCGCCGGCATCTGTTGGCGCGCGAGATGATCGAGAACGAGCGTTCGACCGCGATCAATCCCGGCGAAGCGGTCGAGGAGAAGGTCTCGCTGTCGGACCGATTTGGTCTTTGGCTCGGCTTTCACCGCTGCAGCCAGGATGAGTATCTGGCGATGGTGAAGGGCTATTGCGCGCCATTTCGGCATCAAGCTCGCGGAAGCAGAACTCGAGCGCGAGGCGCTGGAATGGTCGACCACGCGCGGCTCGCGATCGGGCCGCGTCGCCTGGCAGTTCACGCAGGAACTGGCGGGACGGCTCGGCGTGCGGCTCAAGCCGGACTGATCCTTCAGCCGCCGGCGGCGTGCGCTGCGGCGCCGCCAACGGGATGATCAGCAGCCCGAGCAGCGCCACCGCGGCCAGCAGCGCCCAGGCTTCGTTGACGCTGGTGGCGAAGGCCGCCTGCTCGATCATGGAAGCCGCGGCGGACAGATCGGACGGAAGCCGGTCGAGCCCGATCGCCTGCGCGGCCGTGACGTCGCCGGCGACCAGGCGCTGGCGGATGGCTTCGGCATGGCCGCTGTGCGTCCGTAGAGGATGGTATCGATCAGCGCGATCCCGACCGCGCCGCCGAGGTTTCGCATCATGTTGAACAGGCCGCTGGCGTCCGGCACCTGCTTGTGCGGCAACGTCTCCAGCGCCAGCCTGGTCGGCGGCAGCAGGCAAAACATCGCCGCGAAGCCGCGCAGCACCTGCGGCCAGAACATCTCGTCGAAATCGGCGGTGCGGCTTTCGAACGCGCTCATGCCGAGGCCAATGGCGAACAGGCCAAATCCAAACGCCGACAGCCAGCGCGGATCGACCCGGCTCTCCAGCGCGCCGGCAATCGGCGCGGCCACCAGTTGGGCTGCTCCCGTCACCAGCATGATCGCACCCGATCTGCAGCGGGTCGTGCTGCCGGACATAGGCGAGAAACACCGGCATCAAATAGACCGCGCCGAACAATCCGACGCCGAGGCAAAAGCTGAGCCCGCAGCCGACCGAAAACGGCCGCACCTTCAGCGTGGTCAGTTCGACCACCGGCTGCACCGCCTTCAGCGTCCGGATGGCAAACACCGCCGTGGCGACCGCGCAGAGCGCGAACAGCCCGAAGCAGACGGCGGAGAACCAGCCATCGTGCGGGGCCCGCTTCAAGCCGATCTCCAGGCTCGCCAGCGCCACCGCCATCAGCGCCAGCGAGATTCCGTCGAAATTCTTCAGCTGGTTCAGCCGAGGCCTGCCCCGCGGCAGCAGGAACGGTGTCGCGATCACCGCGATGACGCCGGGGACGACGTTGACCAGGAACAGCCAGGGCCAGGAATAATGGTGCGTGATCCAGCCGCCGACCACCGGCCCGACCGTCGGCGCCAGCACGGCCATGATGCCGGCGATGGTGCCGGCCACCGGATGGGCGCGCGCCGGAAACAACAGGAAGATGCCGGAGAACACCGCGGGGATCAGCGTGCCGCCGGCAAACCCCTGCAGGACGCGGAAGACAACGAGCGACGCGAAATTGCTGCTGAAGGCGCAGCCGATCGACGTCACGGTGAACACGAAGATCGCGATCACGAACAGCCAGCGCAACGTGAGGACGCGCGTCAGCCAGCCGGTCAGCGGAATGGCCATGATCTCGGCGATCAGATACGCCGTCTGGATCCAGCTCATCGCATCGGGCGATATCGCCAGCGCATTCTGGATCGCCGGCAGCGAGGTCGCGACCACCTGAATGTCGAGGATCGCCATGAACATGCCGAGGCACATCAGGACGAAGCCGAACCAGGTGGCAATCCTTGCCTTAGTAGTCCGCCAGATCATGGGAGGTCGCAAATCATGGTTTTACGCGGCGCGCCAGAGGCGGTTTCGGCATGACTGCGAACCGCAAGCAGCGAAGCGCTGAGAGTTGTAAAAACGGTGGCCGACAGCGGCAGCCTAAAGGACACGGAATAGCCGACCCGGGTGATAAAGTACACCTCCGGGCCGCGGCTGCAATCACGGCCCTACACCGTCATCTCCGCGAAAGCAAAGTTCCAGTGCGCCGCAGCTCGCAGGCACCGGAAATACTGGATCGCCCGGTCAAGGACCGGGCGATGGCAGTTGCAGGGTGTGGACGCAATGTGCGTGCGAAGGCTGCTCGCCTCACGCGCCGTTGAGGAATTGAAGCGGGTCAACCGGTGAAGATCCCTTGCGGATCTCGAAGTGGAGTTGCGGCGACCCCACCTCTCCCGACTGACCCGACTTGGCAATGATCTGGCCGCGCTTGATCGTGTCGCCGCGCTTCACCAGCAGTTCACTCGCATGGGCATATGCGGTGACGTAACCGTTGGAGTGCCGAACCAGAACGAGATTGCCGTAACCCTTGAGTTCATTTCCGGAATAGGCGACGACGCCGTCCTCCGCCGCCTTCACCGGCGTGCCTTCCGGCACCGCCAGATTGATGCCGTCGTTCGACTTGCCGTTGGTCTTGGCGCCGTAGCTCGTGATCACCTTGCCGCGCACCGGCCAGCGGAATGTCGGCAGCGCGCCGGTTGCTTCACTGGCCTTGACCGGGGCTTCGGCCGCGGGCGCCTCTTCCACCTTGGTCGTGGCCTGGCGAGCCGCGCGCTTTGCGGGGGCGTGCCGGCCAATGCAGCCGTCCGGGTCGCCGGCGCCGGCGGCGGGCTGAGCGGCGGCAACGGCGGCCGGCTGGGCGGCGGGCGCCGCCGCCGCGGTCTTTGCGCCGGGCACGTTCAGTTTCTGGCCGAGCTTGAGGTTGGCCGATGGAATCGAGGCCGTTGGCCCTGGCGAGATCCGCCACCGGCACGTGGTTGCGACGCGCGATGCTGAGCAAGGTGTCGCCGCGATTGACGACATGAACCGTCGGCGCGGCCGCAACAGCCACGGGCTTGCTGGCCGGCGCCGCCAGGGCCGGCGCCGGCGCCGCGACCGCCGCGGTCTGACGGGGAATGATCAGTTGCTGGCCGGGCGACAGCGCGCGCGGTCCCTTGTAGCCATTGGCCTGCAGGATCGCGGCGGAGGAAACGTTGTAGCGGCGCGACAAGGTTTCGAGCGTGTCGCTGGTGCCGACGATGATCGTGGTGCCGGCCTGCGCCGATGCTTGAGCCGGCGCGCGGACGGCCGCGACCGAGCGCGGGGCGACGGTGCCCGTCGTCTCCATCGGCTGATGCGTCGGCGGCGCATAAGAGGACAGTCCGCGCCCTCCTCCGGACACGCCGGAATGCGCGGCCGGATAGGACTGCGGCGCCGCGATCGGCGGCGGCAGCGGCTGTGACTGGTATTGCGCTTGCGGGCGGGAATATTGCGGCAGTTCGCGGCGCTCGACCGCAGGCGTCCGCACCGAGCTGGTAGTTTCCGGCTGCGACGCAAAGGGATTGGAGAGGTTGTTTTGCGACAGCCGCGTCTGCATGTCGGCGCTGCAGCCGGCAAACCCGAATGACATCAGCGCCAGCGCCGCGACGTGCGGAACGCGACGCGAGTAAAGCAACTCGACGACACGGGACATGGTTACTCACTCGTACGCAACAAATTACTGATTTGAGTAAACACCTCCCCAGTAAACAACCGCTTAACCCTGGGAATAAGATGTTGGCGGAACAGCCAATCCGGGTTCTTACAGTTCGCGGGCAATCCCCGGCAGCGCCGGCACGAAACGCACGTCCACCAGCGCCTTGCGCTCGAAGCCGGCCTCGGTCCTGGTCAGGCGGATCAGGGTCTGGGTGCCCTGATGCGGCCCGACCGGGGCGATCAGAATGCCGCCGGGCTCCAGCCGCTGCGTTAATGCTTCCGGGACCTGCTCCATCGCCGCCGTCACGATGATGCGGTCGAAATTGCCGGCGCCGGCCGGGATGTCGAAGCCGTCCCCCAGCATCACCTCGACATTGTCGCATCCGAGCTTCTCCAGCCGCGCCCGGGCGCTGTCGGCGAGCGTCCGGTAACGCTCGATCGACAGGACATGGCCGCAAAGCCGCGACAGGATGGCCGCCTGGTAACCCGAGCCGGTGCCGATCTCCAGCACGCGATGCTGCTTCTGCAGCTGCAATTGCTCGGTCATGTAGGCCACCACGAAGGGCTGGCTGATGGTTTGGCCGCAGGCGATGCCGAGCGCGCTGTCGCGGTAGGCGTCGGCGCGATCGGCCGGCTCCACGAAAACGTCGCGCGGAATCGCCTCCATGGCGCGCAGCACCGCCTGATCGCTGATCCCGCGCCGCCGCAGGGTGAGCTGAAACATCATCTTTTCCGGCGGATTTTGAACGGCGGGCATTTCGGTCTCGCAGGGCTCTGCCAAGGCACCCTAGCGCGCCTCGGCCGGACAGTTTGATGCAATATAGAACGCAAGTTTCTCTCCAAATTCCAAGTTCCCCGCAGGGAACCCAGCGTGATACCTTGGCGTTAGGGCTGCGGGCAATCAATCCTGCCTGGCCCGCAACGGCGCGGGTGGCGTGCTCGACACGTTGACATTGCGCCTGACAACGTTATTTGCGATCTTTAGCGTGGGACGGGCAAGGACATCATCATGACTGCGACGCGGCTGCCGCGGGGTTCAGTGTTCCTCGTCGAGGACGAGGTCATGATCAGGATGATGGTCGCCGACATGCTGGAGGAGCTTGGCTACAGCGTCGCGGCCGAGGCCGGCGAGATCAACGAGGCGATCAGGCTGGCGCAATCCACCCATTTCGACCTCGCCATTCTCGACGTCAACGTCAACGGCAAGGTGATTTCGCCGGTTGCCGAACTGATCAAGGCGCGCAACCGCCCCTTCATCTTCGCGACCGGCTACGGCTCGTCGGGCCTCCCGGAAGAATATCGCGACCGCCCGGCGCTGCAAAAGCCCTTCCAGCTCGAAACCCTGGCCAAGATGATCGACACCGCGCTGAAGAGCGCGACGGTTTAGCGGACCTAACGGCGTCTTCCGGCATTAGCCGGACGACTGGGAAGATGCCCGGCATGTCGCGAGCCGAAAGACTGCTCGATCTGATCCAGACGCTGCGACGGTATCGCCGTCCGGTCAGCGGGGCGCAACTCGCCGACGAGCTCGGCTGTCTCATTGCGCACCATCTATCGCGACATTCAGGCACTGATCGCTCAGGGCGCCCCTATCGAAGGCGAAGCCGGGATCGGCTACGTGCTGCGGCCCGGTTTTACCCTGCCGCCGCTGATGTTCTCCCATGACGAGATCGAAGCTATCGTACTCGGCTCGGGCCTGGTGGCGCGGGCTGCCGACCCCGCATTGGCGAAGGCCGCACGCAACGCCGTGGCAAAGATCACGGCCGTGTTGCCGGCGGGCCGAAGCCACGAAGCCGAGGCATCCGGCCTTCTCGCAGGCGCCATCACGTCGGCCCCGGTCGATGGCGTGAACCTGGCGCCCATTCGCAGCGCCATCCGGACCGAGCAAAAGATCTGGATCGCCTACAACGACGAAACGGCATGCGGACCGAGCGACGGATATGGCCGATCTCGCTCACCTTCTGCGCGCGCGTGCGTTTGCTCGCCGCATGGTGCGAACTTCGCGAGAACTACCGGCACTTTCCGAACCGATCGGATCGCGGGGTTTGCCGAGCTCGGAGAGCGCTACCCGCGGCGACGCCGGGCCCTGATCAAGGAGTGGCGCGCGATAGAGGGCCTGCCGGAGCCTGGCTGATATCGGTGCTGACGGAATTTGTCGTTCCGACATCTTAAGCTCGAGCTCGCATGCGGCCGCCATGGCTGCACATCAGGGAGCGCGATATGCCGACAGATCAGAAAACCGATGAGCTTTCGTTTGGCGACGCCGAGGCCGTGCTTGAACGGGCGCAGCGTCTGCTTAACGCGGGCGATATCTCCGAGGTCCTGAAGACCTTCGCTTCCGATGTCGTGGTCAGATTTGCCGACTTTCCCGAAACACATGGCAGGCCGCCGCTCGAGAAATTCCTGATCGCACGGTTCGCGCGGCAGAAAAATTATCGGCTGCAGAAGCAATTGCGCGCGGTATCAGGCAACGTCATCGTCTGCTCCTGGGACGCCGAATGGGACGATGGGCAGGACGGACGTCAAATGCAGGGACGCGGAATCCAACTCCTGACCATGCGCGGCGACGAAATCGCCAAATGGGAAGCTACTTTCAACGTCTGGCAGAGGGGCGGCGGACCATCGTTGCCGATCGTCTAGAGAGCGCAAGCCGCTGCGCTATGCGCCAGTTCAGCCTGACCGCCCCTATTTCAGCGTCGCCGTCAGCGCTTCCGAAAACTCTTCGTTGGTGCGGTCGAGCCGCAGCGGCGTCACCGAAACATAGCGCGCCGCCAGTGCGGCGAGATCGGTGCCTTCGGCCGGCGTGTCCAGCATCGCCGCGCGTTCGAAACCGATCCAGAAATAGGGATTGCCGCGGCCGTCATGGCGCTTGTCGACCTTGAGAAAGCCGAGATTGCGCTTGCCCTGCCGGGTCACGCGCACGCCCCTGACCTCCTCGGGCGCACAGGCCGGGAAGTTGACGTTGATCACGGTGTTCTTGGGCACGCCGGCGTCGATCACCTTGCGCAGGATTTGCGGACCGAATTTCAGCGCGGTTTCCCACAGCGGCTTGTCGCGCGTCTCCAGGCTGAATTCCTGGCTCAGCGCGAACGACGGCAATCCCAAAATGGTGCCTTCCAGGGCGCCGGCGATGGTGCCGGAATAGACCACGTCCTCGGCGACGTTGCGGCCCTTGTTGACGCCCGACAGCACGAGATCCGGCATGGTTTCGCCGAGGATGTGGCGCGCGCCCATGATCACGCAATCGGTCGGCGTGCCCCGCACCGCGAAATGCCGCGGGCCGACTTCGCGCAGCCGCAACGGATCGTTCAGCGACAGCGAATGCGACACGCCGGACTGATCGAGCTCCGGCGCCACCACCCAGACGTCCTCGGACAGCGCGCGGGCGATCTGCTCGACGATCTTCAGGCCGGGGGCATGGATGCCGTCGTCATTGGTGCAGAGAATTCGCATCCGCCTGAACGCCTTTTTTGATCTATTCCATCACGGTCAATACGCCCTCTTATCCGGCTATCGCCGCCGAGGCAAACCCGGCCAATCCGGACCGGAATTGCCGGCTTTCATGGCAGCCAGCCGCTTCGGCCGCCGCCATCCGGCAACGATTTTTGTTCGGGAATTCGTCGGTGCGGCCGAGGGCTGAAGCGAAGCAGCGTCATTCACATGGCGATCGGCCAGCGTCGCGCGCCGCTCGATGCAATCGATGATGCGACACGGCGGTCGTCCTCGCCTGACAACTCGCGCGCTACTCGTCTTCTCTGATTTGCGGCTTTTCGCGCAGCACCGCGTCCAGCAGCGAACGGTGAACCTCGATCTTGCCGTTGTAGTCGATGTATCCCTTCTTCCTGAATTGGTTCATGAAGAAACTGACGCGGGATCGGGTGGTGCCGATCATTTCCGCCAGGGTCTCCTGACTGAGGTTGATCGCGATCGGCTGCGCGCCGCCATCCTGGCCGAAATTGGCGAGCAGCAGCAGCAGGCGCGCCAGCCGCCTTTCGCTGGAATTGAACAGCTGGTCGATCAGATCGTCTTCGATCCGGCTGTTTCGCGACAGCAGATAGGCGATGAAGAATGTCGAAAACTTCGGCTCCGAAGTGAGCGCCGTGAGCATGGCCGGCTTGGTGATCGACGTGATCAGGCAATCCTCCATGGCATGGCTCGTCGTGGTGCGCATCGCCGCCCCCTCGAGACATGCCTCGCCGAAGAACTGTCCCTCCGCGAAAATCCCGACCACCGCTTCCTTGCCGTGCTCGGACAAGACCGTGATCTTGACCTTGCCTCTGTGAATGAAAAAGACGCTATCGGCGACGTCGCCCTGGCTGAATATCTTCTGGTTCTTCTCGTATCGCTCGATCGCCCTTCCCGGCTCGGCCCGGCCGAGAAAAACCTTCGGATCGAAGTCGCCTTGGGAAGCCCGAATTTGTGGCGCGTTGAGCATGGTGCTGGTCCAGTCAGGCGGGAGCGCAACACTCTCAGTCATCGGCATAGCCTGGGGCGGCGCGATGATACACGATCATAATCCCGTTATGTTCGGTAGGCGACTTAAATACGCAACCGGAAATGGTAAGCGTGGTGCGGATACCGCCAAAATCGTGCAGACGAAAATGGCCGCGGCCGGGACAGCGCACCGGGGACCGTGTCGGCAATCGACATCGACTCCAGGTTTCGCGCCAGCGTCGAGCTTCACGTCGGCGGCTTGAGTTCGCTGGCAAGCCAGCCCAGCGCGTCCGAGGTCAGCGGGTCTCGCTCCGACCACCGTCGTTTGAACCCGGCCGCACTTCTGGCACTCGAAGCTGCGGTAGTCGAAGCCGGCGGGCCCCTGCTCCAGCTTCGACAGCAGCATGCGGTTCTGCCGGCAATTCGGGCAACGCGGCCGCTCGATCGCGGAAATATGCGCTGACGATACCGGCTGGTATTCGGGCATGCCGCACCTGGATCGATTTTTTGCCGAATCTGCCAGGGAGCAGACGGCGATGGCCGAGAATGACCCTTCCCGCGGCGCAGGCTGTGGTCAAAACCGCTCACTTTGAAAAACATTGGGATCGTGAGGGTGAACGAATTGGATCGCGGCCCGCGACACTGCAATTCAATTGCCAGCCATTTGCCGGGTCGCGGCAACCGGCGGTCGCTATCGCCGAACGCGCGCGCGCCAGGGCCGCAGGAATTTGGCCGGCCAGCGTTCGATCCGCATGGCAAATCGTTGAACCAGCGGTTTCGGCGGCTCAATCGGCAGCGCCGTCTTTCAAGGCCAGAACGGCTCTCCTGCGGCGGCTCGGGCGGCGCGGCCATTTACCGGGCGGCTGCGGATATCGCGCCCGCGCGACCGAAAGCGCCTTGGCGAAATCCTCGCCATTGAGCCATCCCCCGGCATTCAGGCTTTCCGAAAGGCCGTCTTCCCACAGCCGGGAGGCCTCGATATCGAATTGGCCCTTCAGCTTCTGGATCGACCGCCTGCATCCCGTAACCGGTGACGGCCCATTGCCGGCCGACCCAGTAGATGTCGCGATGCAACGCCATGGTCGGTCTTCGCTTCCTTCAGGGGCTCGCTGCCCCCTTGACGAAGATACCGGGCGCTGCCGCGCAGGCAACACCGGGCGCGCGGATTGTCGCGCAAAATTCGCAGCGACGAGCCTATTGCTCGCGGGCGATGACCTTCACCCCGCCCATATAGGGCTGCAGCACGTCAGGCACGGCGATCGAGCCGTCTTCCTGCTGGTAGGTTTCCATCACAGCGATCAGCGCGCGGCCGACCGCGGTGCCGGAGCCGTTCAGCGTGTGCACGAAGCGCGGCTTGCCGTCGGGGCCGCGATAGCGCGCATCCATGCGCCGGGCCTGGAAATCGCCGCACAGCGAGCAGCTGGAGATTTCGCGGTAGGCGCCGCCCTCGCCCTGGCCCGGCATCCAGACCTCGATGTCGTAGGTCTTCTGCGCCGAAAAACCCATGTCGCCGGCACACAGCGTCATCACGCGGTAATGCAGGTCGAGCCGCCGCAGCACTTCCTCGGCGCAGGCCAGCATGCGCTCGAGTTCGTCCTTGCCGTTCTCCGGCGTCGCGATCGAGACCAGTTCGACCTTTGTAAACTGATGCTGGCGGATCATGCCGCGGGTGTCGCGCCCGGCAGCGCCCGCCTCGGCGCGAAAACACGGCGTCAGCGCCGTCAGCCGCATCGGCAATTCCTTCTCGTCGAGAATGGATTCGCGCACGAGATTGGTCAGCGGCACTTCGGCGGTGGGGATGAGCCCGAGACGTTCGCTCCTTAGCTTGCCCACGGCATTTTCATCAACGGCGGCCAGCAACTCGCCTTTGATCGCCCAGAACTGATCGTCTTCAAACTTCGGCAACTGCCCCGTGCCAAACATCACGTGATCGCGCACCAGCAGCGGCGGATTGATTTCGGTATAGCCGTGTTCGTTGGTGTGGAGATCGAGCATGAACTGCCCGATCGCGCGCTCCAGCCGCGCCAGTCCCTTCTTCAGCACGACAAAGCGCGCGCCGCTCAGTTTCGCCGCGGCCTCGAAATCCATGAAGCCGAGCGCGCCGCCGATGATCGTCATGCGGCTTTGGCGCGAACGCATAATTGCGCATCGCGCCGAACACATGGCGCTGCACATTGCCGTGCTCGTCGACGCCCTCGGGCACGTCGTCCGCGGCAGGTTCGGGATCGCGGCGAGCTCGCTGGCGAGTTCCTCGTCCGCCGTCTTCGCCGCCAGTTCGAGCTGCGGCATGGTGGTCTTGAGCTCGGCGACCTCGGCCATCAGCGCGCTCGGCGCGCGCGTCGTCCTTCGCCTTCTTGGCGTCGCCGATTTCCTTCGAGGCGGAATTGCGCCGCGCCTGCGCCTGCTCCGACTTGCAGGATCGCCGCGCGGCGCTTCTCGTCGATCGCCAGCAGCGACGGCGACAACGGCTCCAGCCCGCGCCGCTTCAGGCGCGGCGTCGAAAGCTTGGGCGTTGTCGCGGATCGATTTGATGTCGTGCATGGCGATTTAGTCCTGAGTCGTGGCCGGCGAAAGCGCGGCATCCAGTAACCCGAATGAGCGGGTCTTGGAACACCCGAAGGCCGCGAGCGACCGTCATCCTGAGGTGCCGCCGCTTCGGCGAGCCTCGAAGGATGGCCGCGGGCAGGCCTGGGCCATCCATCGAGGCTCGCCGAGTGGCGCGCGCCTCAGGATGACGGCGGAGGATGCGGCAGCGGCGTCCGCCCCTACTCCGCCGGATTGGCCTCGGGCGGCGGCGGGGTTGCGGGGGGCGGCGCGGCGGCAGCGGTCGCCTTGGCGGCGGCGGCGGCCCGCTTCTCCACCATGACCACCGCGATGATCGAGCCCTCGTAAAGCATCATCAGCGGGATCGCGAGCGAGGCCTGGCTGATGACGTCGGGCGGCGTCAGGACGGCGGCGATGACGAAGGCGACCACGATGAAATAGCGGCGCTTTTCGCGCAACTGTTTCGCGGTGATGATGCCGATCCGGCCCAGCAGCGTCAGGATCACCGGCAGCTGGAACGCGACGCCGAAGGCGAAGATCAGCGACATCATCAGCGACAGATATTCGCCGACCTTGGGCAGCAGCTGGATCTGCGCGGTCTCGTCGCCGCCGATCTGCTGCATGCCGAGCGAGAACCGCACCAGCATCGGCAGCACCACGAAATACACCAGCAGCGAGCCCAGCACGAAGAAGAACGGCGTCGCGATCAGATACGGCAGGAAGGCGCCGCGCTCGTGCTTGTAGAGGCCGGGCGCCACGAACTTGTAGATCTGCGCCGCCACGATCGGGAACGAGATGAAGGCGGCGCCGAACATCGCCAGCTTCAGCTGGGTCAGGAAATATTCCAGCAGCGCGGTGTAGATGAATTTCGAATTTTCCGGACCCGCGATCCAGACGAACGGCCACACCAGCACGTTGTAGATCTGCTTGGCGAAGAAGAAGCAGAAGATGAAGGCGATGCCGAACGCCGAGCAGCGCCTTGATCAGCCGCGAGCGCAGCTCGATCAGATGATCCATCAGCGGCGCTTTGCTGGCCTCGATGTCTTCGGCGCTCATGACGCTTTGGCGTCCTTGAGCACGTCGGGCGCGGACGGCGTGATGTCCATGCGGCGCGGGCTGCGCCTGCACTTCTCGCGCATGCCCAGCTGTTCCGGTGCCGGGTGAGCCTCGGCCTCGACAAAGGTCTGCGGGGTCGGCGGCTCCGGCGCGTCGAGCTGCGGCGTCGCCGGCGCGTCGGTCACGGACGCCACCTGCGCATCCGCCTCCGGCTTGTTGATGTCATCGATCCGCAGGGAGTCGCTGACGTCCTTCTGCAGCGAGGTCATGACGTTGTTGCTGGCAAAGCCGGTGGCGGTGTCCTTGACCTCGTCGAAGGTCTTCTTGAGGTCGGCCATTTCGGCCTCGCGCATGGCCTCCTGGAACTGGCCCTGGAATTCGCCGGCCATCTTGCGCGCCTTGCCCATCCATTGACCGACCATGCGCAGCACGCCCGGCAATTCCTTCGGGCCGATGGCAATCAGCGCGACAACCGCGATGACGACCAGTTCACTCCACCCGATGTCGAACATGAAAAATTCCGCTCACGCGAGGCGATATTACCCCAATGCTTGCCAACAAGATTTGGGGCCGCCCCGCGTCTTCCTCAACCGGTCCTGCCGCACCCCGGCCGCAAGGTCAACGCGCGGCCGGCCTGGCGCAGGATGTTCAGACAGCCTTGCTGCCGACATCCGAGCGGGCTGCCGTCGACGGCGCCGCGGTGTGATCGATCGTCTTGACCGGCTCCGGCGGCTTTTCAGCCGTCTTCTCATCGTCTTGCAGGCCCTTCTTGAAGGACTTGATGCCCTGCGCGACGTCGCCCATCAGGTCCGAAATCTTGCCGCGGCCGAACAGCAGCAGGACCACTGCGATCACGACGATCCAGTGCCAAATGCTAAGCGAACCCATCCTGCATCCCTCCAAACACGCGGCCGGCGACCCGGCCCAATCTTCCCGGAAAGTAGGCTCAGGAGGTGGCAAAAACAAGGACTTAAGCCGCGTCAAATCGGCGTTAACGCACTACCGTTAACCCGCGTCGGCGGCGCGGTCGCGCGCTGTCGCCGACCCTCGGCGGATCAGCTTCCCTCGCCCGTCTCCGGCTCCACCGCGGGGGCCAGCGCGAGTTCCAGGTCGCCGATCTCCAGCGGATCCTCGTCGTCGCGCAAGGTCGGATCATCCGACGGCGTCGGGAACGCTGAAGCCGGAAGGCAGCCGCGAATCCAACAGGCCCGTCCCCTTCAGTTCCTCGAGGCCCGGCAGATCGCCCAGCGCCTCCAGGCTGAACTGCGACAGGAAGGCTTCGGTGGTCCCGAAGGTCAGCGGACGGCCCGGCGTCTTGCGGCGGCCGCGCGGACGAATCCAGCCGGTCTCCAGCAACACATCCAGCGTCCCCTTGGAGGTAATGACCCCGCGGATATCCTCGATCTCCGCGCGCGTCACCGGCTGGTGATAGGCGATGATCGCCAGCATCTCGATCGCGGCGCGCGACAGCCGCCGCGTCTCGGTGCTCTCCCGCGTCATCAGCCAGGACAGATCGCCCGCGGTGCGGAAGGTCCATTTGTTGGCGACGCGAACCAGATTGACGCCACGCGAGGCGTAGTCCGCCTGCAGTTGCGCCAGCGCGACCTTGATGTCGACGCCATCGGGCATCCGCTTGGCCAGCGCGGCCTGATCGAGCGGCTCGGTGGAGGCGAACAGCAGCGCTTCCAGCAGCCGCAATTCCTCCGGCCGCGCCTGCGGATCCACGGAAGGCTCCTCGGCATCGACTATGCGTTTTTCCGCCAGGCTTGCCATGGCTCGGTCTCCTCTTCTTCCACTTACTCAACCGGCAGATCCGGCGCGGTCATCGCGTCGGATGCTTGCGGCGGACGCTTACGAAAATACAACGGCGCGAACGCCTCTTTCTGGTGCAGTTCGACCTCGCCTTCGCGGACCAGTTCCAGCGCGGCCGCAAAGCTCGATGCGAACACCGTGGCCTTTTGCGAGGGATCGACGACGTAATTGAGCAGGTATTCGTCGAGCCGGCTCCAGTCCTCGGCCATTCCGACCAGGCGCTCCAGCGAGGCCCGCGCCTCGCTCAGCGACCACACCGTGCGTCTTGCCAGATGCACCGTGGCCAGCACCCGCTGCTGGCGCTGCGCGGCATAGGCGGTGAGCAGGTCGAACAGGGTCGCGGTAAATTTGGGATGCTTGATCTCGGCGATCGATTCCGGATTGCCGCGCGGAAAAATGTCGCGCTGCAATTGCGGGCGGTTCATCAGCCGGTTCGACGCTTCGCGAATGGCCTCGAGCCGGCGCAGCCGGTTGGCCAGCGCGGTCGCCATTTCCTCGGCGCTCGGGCCGTCCGGGGTCGCCGGTTCCGGCAGCAGCAGCCGCGATTTCAGAAACGCCAGCCATGCCGCCATCACCAGATAGTCGGCGGCGAGTTCGAGCCGGATTTTGCGGGCCGCCTCGATGAACACGAGATACTGGTCGGCCAGCGCCAGAATGGAGATCTTGTGCAGATCGACCTTCTGCTGCCGCGCCAGCGCCAGCAGCAGATCGAGCGGGCCCTCATAGCCTTCGACGTCGACGACCAGCGACGGCTCGTCGTCGGCGAGTTCGGCGGGCCGTCCGGTTTCAAACGATAAAATCTCCGCGCTCATGCGCCTGTCATCCCTGCCCGATTGATCAACGCGTCCAGTTCAGCCCGCGCCGCCAGCCGATCGAACGGCTGCGGAGCTTTTCGCGACGCCAGCGCCCGCTTGGCGCGATCCAGCGCCTTGCCCGACAATTCAGGCGTCTCGCGGGCCACCTGCCCGCATTTCGTCGAGATTGCCGTTGCAATGCAGAACCATGTCGCAGCCGGCCGTGACGATGGCTCGGGTCCGCTCGGCGATCGATCCCGCCAAAGCGTTCATGGACACGTCATCACTCATCAACAAACCCTGGAACCCGATCACGCCGCGAATCACCTGTTCGATGATTGTCGCAGAAGTCGTCGCCGGATGGGCGGGATCCAGCGCGCTAAACACAACATGTGCGGTCATGGCCATCGGCAGGTCCGCCAGCGGTTGAAATGCGGCGAAATCGGTCCGTTCCAGCTCCGCCCGCGGCGTATCGACCTCCGGAAGCCTGAAATGGGTGTCCGCGGTGGCCCGTCCATGGCCGGGAATGTGCTTGAGAACCGGCAAAACGCCGCCCTGCTCCAGCCCCTCGGTCACGGCGCGGGCGATCGCCGCCACCTTGCCCGGCTCGGTTCCGTAGGCGCGGTTGCCGATCACCGCGTCGGCGCCGGGCGACCGGCAGGTCCGCCAGCGGCAGGCAATCGACGGTAATGCCGAGGTCCAGCAGGTCGGCGGCGATCAGCCGGGCGCTCAGGCGCGCCGCGGACAGGCCCGCCGCGCGGTCGATATCGTAGAGCGCGCCGAACACGGCTCCCGGCGGATAGACCGGCCAGTGCGGCGGGCCGAGGCGCTGAACCCGGCCACCCTCCTGGTCGATCAGGACCGGGCGCATCCGCCTGACCAATGGCGTTTCGCAACTCCTGAACAAGCTGAATGACTTGCGCGGGCGTCTCAATATTCCGCTTGAATAGAATAAATCCCCACGGCCGTTCCGAACGGATGAATTCGCGCTCGGCGGCGCTAAGTTCCAATCCGGATACGCCTGTGATGAATGCGCGGCTGCTCATGGGGCCGATTAGCCCGCTGACCGCCCAAGGGTCAAGGAAACGGCCGTTAATTCCTTTGGACGACGCACTGCCCGCCGGCAGTTTTCAGGTTGCCGCAGAACTGCGTGGCCTCATCCGCGGACCCGAACGGGCCGATCATGGCGCGGTAATAGACGCCCTTTTCGCCGAGGTCGGCGCGTTTGATCACCGGCGAACGCGAACCGAGCACGGCCGGATACTTGCCCTGCAGGGCCCGGTATGAGGCCTGCGCGTCGGCCTCGTTCTTCTGCGAGGCGACCTGGACGAGATATCCGCCGCCGCCGCTTGGCGCGGCTGGGCGGACCCGGGCCGGTGGCGACCCTGGTCGCGCGGTTCGGCGGCCGGAGCCGATTGACCGGCCTGCGGTGCCAGCGACATCGGCGCGTTGGCGCTCGCATTGGCCGATGATGGCGGGCCGCGCGTGGCAGGCGCGGCCGGAGCAGTTCCTGCCGCAGGCGCCGCAGCCGTTTTCGGAGCAGGCGCGGGTTTGGCCGGCGGCGGCGCGTTGACCGGCGCCGCGGCTCCGTCAGCCTGATCGCCACGGACGGCAAGGGTCTTGATCCTGCGCGGCTCGTCTGTTCGGCAGCGTGCCATTGCCCGCGCCGGCGGGCGCGGACCGGCCGGAGCAACGCTCGCGGCCGACGGCGGATTGCTGTTCGGGTTCAGCGGCGGAAACACCACGCGCGGGCCGGTCCTGGCATTGACGTCGACCGGGGCTTCCTCGCGCGGAACGATCTTTTCCTTGCCATCGCCTGTCGCCATGCGGTCCGGGCACCTTGGCCGAGCCGTCCGAGGGCGCCGGCACGATCTTGGTCGGGCTGTTGTCGGCCTTGATGATCGGCGGCTCGCCGCTGCGGGGCGATCCGACATAGGTGCGATAGGCAAAGGCCGCGCCCGTCCCCACCACCGCCAGCGCAAGCACCACGGCAACGGTCATCATGCCGCCGCCGCGCTTCCTGGCCGGTTCTTCGGCGTCGTCGCCGTAGCCGTCCTGATAGGCGTACGGGTCATCCGCATGGGCCGGATCGTGCTGGACTGGCTGCGCGCCGGGATCGAGCTCGCCATACAGCGCATCGTCATAGCGCGACGGATCGGACTCATGGCCGGCGTCGGCGTATGGACGGGGCCTGATGATATTCCGGCTCCGGCGCGGCAACCGGCGTCGCGTAGCGATGCAGCGGGTGCACGGCGCTCGGGTAATCCTGCTCGTAATCTTCCTCGCGGGGCGGCCGGAGCCGCCTGCGGGGTCGCGCGGCGCATCCATGGCGGCGGGCCGGCGGCAGGCTCGTCGTCGGCAGCGGGTGCCGGCGGCTGGTACGTGCGCGCGCTCGCTGCGCGGCTGCACCGGCTGATTGGCCCTGCCCATCGCGAACGGATCGGTTTGACCGATCAGACGCGCAAGTTCCGCCAGCGGATCGCTCTCGGTCCTTGCCGGCGCATGCGGGTCTCCGCCACGATCATAGCCATCGTCGGCGGGAAAAGGTCTGTCCTGATATCGATCAGCCATCGTGATGATGCGTCCCCTTCGGGAAAGCCGCCAACCCGCTTTTGCAAACGAACCGGCGCCTGCCAGATGCCTCACGGATCCCCACGTGAGGGCTTACCCCCTATCGCATCTCGGTCGGAGCATGGACGCCGAGAACGGCGAGCCCAGATGCCAGAACCGAGACAACGCCCTGGACCAATGCCAACCGCGCCTTTGTAATCTCTGCATCATTATTGATAATGAAGCGTAAATAGGGCAAATCGCGCCCCCTGGTCCACAGCGCGTGAAATTCGCTGGCAAGATCATACAGATAAAACGCGATTCGGTGCGGCTCGTGCGCCACCGCCGCCGCCTCGATCATCCGGGGATAGAGCGCCAGCAGCCTGAGCAGGCTGAGTTCCGCGGGGTCGGTCAGCCGCTCCACCGCCGCATCGCCCAGGAACGCCGCCCGGGCTTCGGTCTCCTCCGGCAGGTCCGGAACCAGTTCCCGGGCGTTCTTGAAGATCGAATGGCCGCGGGCGTGGCCGTACTGCACGTAGAACACCGCGTTGTCCTTGGACTGCTCGATCACCTTGGCGAGGTCGAAATCCAGCACCGCATCGTTCTTGCGGAACAGCATCATGAACCGCACCGCGTCGGAGCCGACCTCGTCGACCACCTCGCGCAACGTGACGAAATCGCCGGACCGTTTCGACATCTTTACCGGCTCGCCATGGCGCAGCAGCCGCACCAGTTGCACGACCTTCACGTCGAGCGTGGCCTTGCCCGCCGTGACGGCCTTGACCGCCGCCTGCATGCGCTTGATGTAGCCGCCGTGATCGGCGCCGAACACATCGATCAGATTGGCGAAGCCGCGGTCGAACTTGTTCTTGTGGTTGGCGATATCGGAAGCGAAATAGGTGTAGCTGCCGTCCGACTTCATCAGCGGGCGATCGACATCGTCGCCATAGGCGGTGGCGCGAAACAGCGTCTGCTCGCGATCCTCGTAATCCTCCACCGGCGCGCCGCCCTTGGGCGGCGGCAGCCGGCCTTCATAGACGTCGCCCTTGGAGCGCAGAAAGTCGATGGTCTCGGTGACCTTGTTGTTGCCGGTTTCGATCAGCGACCGCTCGGAGAAAAACACGTCGTGCTTGATGTTGAGCGCGGCGAGATCGGTCTTGATCATGTCCATCATCATGGCGATGGCCTTGGCCCGCACGATCGGCAGCCACGCGCCTTCCGGCATCGCCAACAGCTTGTCGCCATACTCGGCGGCGAGCGCCTGCCCCACCGGCTTCAGATAGTCGCCGGGATAAAGCCCTTCCGGAATCTCGCCGATGTTCTCGCCGAGCGCCTCGCGATAGCGCAGGAATGCCGAGCGCGCGAGCACGTCGACCTGGGCGCCGGCATCGTTGATGTAATATTCCCTGGTGACGTCGTAGCCCGCGAACTGCAGCAGGCTGCACAGCGCGTCGCCGAACACCGCGCCCCGGCAATGGCCGACATGCATCGGCCCGGTGGGATTGGCCGAGACATATTCGACATTGACCTTCTCGGCCGCGCCCATCGGGCTCTGGCCATAGGCGGCGCCCTCGCGCAGCACGGTGCGCAGCGCGTCCGACCAGGCGGAGGGTTTCAAGGTCAGATTGATGAAGCCGGGACCGGCGACGTCGACCGATGCGATCAAATCATCCGCGCGCAGTTTGGCCGCGATCGCTTCGGCGAGATCGCGCGGTTTTGCCTTGGCCTCCTTGGCCAGCACCATCGCGGCATTGGTCGCCATGTCGCCATGCGCGGCGTCGCGCGGCGGCTCGACCACGACCCGCGACAGGTCGATACCGGCGGGCCAGCCGCCTTCGGATGCGAGCGCGCCGCAAACCGCGTGGACGCGCGCGAGCACGTTGGCGAAAAGATGCTGCGGTTGTGCTGGAATCGACCATGGGCGTGACTGGACCGGGGATGATGATGCCGTGGGCGGCTAGGCCGCCGCCTAACGCAAATCCGGGGTCGAGTCAAAAAGCCTTTGATGCTCGGTGATGGCGAAACGGTCGGTCATCCCGGCGATAAAGTTGCCGATCCGCCGTGCACGCTCGGTTTCGGTCTCGTGATCGCCGCCATCGCGCGACAGCCATTCCGCCGGCAGGTCGCCCGGGCTCTGCTGGTAGCGCGCGAACAGGTCGAACAGGATCTGTTCGGCCTCGCCCATCACCCGCATCACCCGGGGATGGCGGTACATCCTGAGCTTCAGGAACGCCTTGATCTCGGCTTCCGCCTGCGCCACCGTCGGCAGGAAACGTGATCAGGACGTCGCCAAGGTTGCGCACGTCCTCGACCGATGTGCGGCCGGGCGATATCGAGCCGCCGGCGCGCTTCCGTGACCACCGCGCCGATCAGATAGGAAATCAGTTCGCGCACCAGTTCCGCGCCGCGCCTGACGTCATCGAGATCGGGATAGTGCCTGTGCGATCTCCGCGATCATTTCGGCCGTCAGCGGCATCACCTTGAGATCGTCGACCGTGAACAGGTCGGCCCGCAGGCCGTCGTCGATGTCGTGGGCGTCATAGGCGATGTCGTCGGCGATCGCCGCGACCTGCGCCTCCAGCGAGGCAAAGCTCCACAGTTCCAGGTCATAGGTCGCCATGTAGTCGGATATCCCGACGGGAATGCCGTGGTCGCGATAACGTCCGACGGCGGCGCCGCCGCGCTCGGTCAGCGGACCGTTGTGCTTGACGATGCCCTCCAGCGCTTCCCAGGTCAGGTTGAGCCCGTCGAATTCGGGATAGCGATGTTCCAGCGAGGTGACGACGCGCAGGGTCTGCGCATTGTGGTCGAAGCCGCCATGGGCCTGCAGACAGGCATCCAGCGCCCGCTCGCCGGCATGGCCGAACGGCGGATGGCCGAGGTCATGCGCCAGCGCCAGGGTTTCCGTGAGATCCTCGTCGAGCCCGAGCTGCCGGGCCAGCGCCCGGGCGATCTGCGCCACTTCGAGGCTGTGGGTCAGCCGGGTCCGGTAATGATCGCCCTCGTGGAACACGAAGACCTGGGTCTTGTGCTTGAGGCGGCGAAAGGCGGTGGAATGGATCACCCGGTCGCAATCCCGGCGGAACGGGCTGCGGGTCTTGCTCGGCGGCTCCGTAAACAGCCGCCCGCGGCTGCGGTCGGGGTCGCAGGCATAGATCGAGCGAGGGGCTGCCATTCCGACCGACACGGTGTTTTAATCCTTATCCAATTGATTCCGCTGGCCTGCGCACTTAACTATGGGGCGTGCCGGATACCAAATAATTTGGTTATGGCAGCGGCGACCGGAGACTTCTCACATGACGACAGCCGTCACCATCAGCGAGCGGGCCGCCCGCCGCATCGGGGAAATCCTCAAGACCGAGGGCGACGGCGCCATGCTGCGGATCAGCGTCGAGGGCGGCGGCTGCTCGGGCTTCCAGTACAAATTCGACGTCGAGCGCGCCCAGGCCGAGGATGATCTCGTGATCGCGCGCGACAGCGCCGTGGTGCTGGTCGATCCGGCCTCGGTGCCGTTTCTGGCCGGCTCCGAAGTCGATTTCGTCGACGATCTGATCGGCGCCTCGTTCCGGGTGGTCAACCCGAACGCCACCGCCTCCTGCGGCTGCGGCACCAGCTTCTCGATCTGAGCGAATCCACAGATCGTGGGGTGGGCGGCGCGCTTGCGCCGTGAATGTCTTGGTGGGCACGCTTCGCTTTGCCACCCTGCCTTGGAGGTCAGCGCCTATCCGCGAACAGCGCCCTGGCGTTGCCATGCGCGATCTGGGCCGCGGCTTTCGGCGGCAACTGCGCCAGCCAGGCGCGATAGCCGGCCATGATTTCACCATAGCTCGCCCAGCGCTCCGGCACCCAGGTGTCCGAACCGAGCAGGAACCGGTCGGGATATCGCTCGAACAGTGCTCGCCATTCCGCGCGTCAGCTTCCCTCCCCCCTCGGTGATGCCGCTGCGATAGGACAATTCACCCCACAGCTTCGGGATATTTGGCCAGCATCGCGGCGACGCGCTCGCCCGACAGGCCGAAGCCGGTATGCGCCCAGATGATCTGCGCCTTCGGATTATGCCGCATCAGGATTTCGACCGCGGCGTCGTCGGCATGGGCGTGCAGATAGAGATTGTTCGCCACGGCGAAGTCGACGGTCTTCTTGACCCATTCATTGTCGGCGTCTGCCGCTCGACAGATGAAACTCGCCGATGCCGCGATAGTAGCCGCGCTTGAATTCCTCCTGCACCAGATCGAAGATGACGGGGTCCTTGAACCAGGTCTGGATATCGGGGCGGACCCGGTAAGGCCTGATGAAGGGCACGACCTGCAGGCCGTCCGCCTTCGCGCTCGACCAGCGCATGGGTGCCGGTGTTGGGGCGGCTGGTCGCGAGAATGCCGGTCACGCGATGCTTCTTGAACAGCGCCAGCACCTCGTCGAGCTGGTAGAACGGCTTCGGTTCCCAGTTGTAATGCAGATGCGCGTCGAAGATTTCGATCGGCTCGTCCGCGAGCGCGCGATGGCTGATAGCGGCCAGCAGGCACGCAGCGATCAGCGCTGCGATGGCATCCGCGACGCGACTTCATGCTCGGCTCGGCGCCATCACTCCGCCGCGACGACATGCGGCCGCTCGACATTGTCGCCCTCGTCGGCCTGCGGTTCGAGCCGGCGCTTCAGGCGGCGGTCGATGCGGTCGAGATAGATGTAGATCACCGGCGTAATGAACAGCGTCAGCAGTTGCGAGACGCAGAGACCGCCGACCACGGCAATGCCGAGCGGCTGACGCAGCTCGGCGCCGGCGCCGGCGCCGAGCGCGATCGGCAGCGTGCCGAAAATCGCCGCGAATGTCGTCATCATGATCGGGCGGAACCGCAGCAAGGCGGCTTCGCGAATGGCGTGCTCGGCGCTCAATCCGACGCGGCGGCGCTCCAGCGCGAAATCCACCATCATGATGGCGTTCTTCTTGACGATGCCGACCAGCATCACGATGCCGATCATGGCGATGACCGACAGCTCCATGTTGAACATCATCAGCGTCAGGATGGCGCCGATGCCCGCCGACGGCAGGCCGGAAATGATCGTGATCGGGTGAATGAAGCTTTCGTAGAGAATGCCGAGGATCACGAAGGCGGCGAACACCGCCGCCAGGATCAGCACGCCCTGCCCGCGCAAGGAATCCTGGAACACCTGCGCGGTGCCGGAGAAGCCGGTGGCGATGGTGGCGGGAAGATTTGAACTTTGTTCGATCTCTGGTGATCTCGTCCACGGCATAGCCGAGCGAAACGCCCGGCGCGAGATTGAACGAGATCGTCACCGCGGGCTGCTGGCCCTGATGGTTGATCTGCAGCGCCCCCACGGTCGGCGTCAGCTTCGCCACCGCATCCAGCGGAATGGTCTGTCCGCTCGCGGTCTTCATATAGAGCTTGGAAAGATCGGACGGATCGACGCGGAACTGCGGCTGCGCCTCCAGGATGATCTGGTAGTCGTTGGACGGCATGTAGATGGTGCCGACCTGACGCGCGCCGAATGCGTTGTAAAGCTGGTTGCGCACCTGATCGACGGTGACGCCGTAGACCGCGGCCTTCTCCCGGTCGATATCGACCGTCATCTGCGGATTCTTGATGTAGAGGTCGGTGGTGACGTCGAGCAGTCCCGGCACCTTGGCGATCCGGTCGCGCATCTCCGGCGCCAGCCGGTAGAGCGACTCGGTATCGCCGCTCTGCAGGACGTACTGGTACTGGCTCTTCGACGGCCGGCCGCCGATGTTGAGGTTCTGAATGCTCTGGAAGAACGCCTGGATTCCCGGAACCTGCATCGCCTTCTGGCGCAGGCGCGCCATCACGACAGGCGCCGGCTCGCGTTCCTTTTTCGGCTTCAGGGCAATGAACAGGCGGCCGAAATTGGCGGTGGGGTTCGGTCCGCCGGCGCCGGCGGTGCTGTTGATATATTCGACCGCGGGATCCTGGCTGCAGGATGTCGGCGAGCGCCTTTTGCCGGACCGCCATCGCTTCAAACGACGTATCGGTCGCGGCCTCGGTAATGCCGGTCAGAAAGCCGGTATCCTCCTGCGGGAAAAATCCCTTGGGCACGATGATATAGAGCGCGACGGTGCCGACGAGCGTCAAGAGCGTCACCACCAGCATCATGGCCTTGCGGGCCAGCACCCAGTCGAGCGCCCATTCGTAGGCGCGGAGCCATGAATCGAACATCCGCTCGAACACGCGAAGCACGATATTCGGCTTCTTGGTCGGATCGTGCGCCTTCAAACATGCGCGCGCACAGCATCGGCGTCAGCGTCAGCGAGACGAAACCCGACACCACGATCGCCACCGCGATCGTGACCGCGAATTCGCGGAATACGCGGCCAACGATGCCGCCCATCAGCAAGACCGGGATGAACACCGCGATCAGCGAGAACGTGATCGAAATGATGGTAAAGCCGATTTCGCGCGCGCCCTTCAGCGCCGCCTCATACGGACGCATGCCGTTTTCGATGTGGCGGACGATGTTTTCCAGCATGACGATGGCGTCGTCGACCACGAAGCCGACCGACAGGGTCAGCGCCAGCAGCGTCATGTTGTTGACGGAGAAATCCAGCATGTACATCACGGCGAAGGTGCCGCAGAGCGAGATCGGAACCGCCAGCGCCGGAATGAAGGTGGCCGATGCCGAGCGCAGAAACAGGAAGATCACCATGATCACCAGACCGATGGCGATCAGCAGGGTCTCCTCGACGTCGGCGACGGACTGGCGGATCGACTGCGAGCGGTCCATCGTGACGTCGATCTTCACCGACGGCGGGATCTGCGCCCGCAGGTTCGGCAACTTGGCCAGCACGCCGTCGACCACGGCCACGGTATTGGCGTCCGGCTGCTTGTAGATCGCCGAGCACAATCGAACGCGTTCCATTGAACCAGGTCGCGGTCTTGTCGTTCTCGACGCCGTCATAGACCTTCGCGACCTCGTCGAGCCGGACCGGCGATCCGTTGCGCCAGGCGACGATGACCTGGCGGTAGTCGGCGGCCTTGTCCATCTGGCCGGAGGCCTGCAGGGAGACGTCCTGCTTCGGTCCGTTCAGGGTGCCGACCGGGGTCGAGGAGTTGGCGCTCGACACCGCGGTGCGGATGTCTTCGAGCGATATTCCGCGCGCCGCCGCGGCTTGCGGATCGGCCTGCACCCGGATCGCGAATTTCTGGCTGCCGAAAATCTGTACCTGGGCGACGCCCTGGATTTGCGACAGCGCCTGCCCGATGCCGATGTCGCCATATTCGTTGACGGTCGACAGCGGCAGCGTTTCGGAACTCAGCGAGATGAACAGGATCGCGAAGTCCGACGGATTGACCTTCCGGAAGCTCGGCGGAATCCTCATCTCGATCGGCAAACGGCGCTGCGCGATGGTCAGCGCGGTCTGCACGTCGAGCGCGGCGGCGTCGATGTTGCGATTGAGGTCGAACTGAATGGTGATCGCGGTGGTGCCCTGCGACGAGATCGAGGACATCGACGAGATGCCGGCGATGGTCGAAAGCTGACGCTCGATCGGACCGGCGACCGAAGCCGCCATGGTGTCGGCGCTGGCGCCCGGCAGGGTCGCGGTCACGGCGATGGTCGGAAAATCAACCTTGGGCAGCGCGGACACCGGCAGCAGCCGGAACCCGAACACACCGAACGCGATGATCGTCGCCGTCATCAGCGTCGTCATAACCGGCCGGCGGATACACAGCTCCGAAAGCGTCATGGATCAGGCCCCTGCCTTGGGCGCACGCGGTGCGATCGGCGTGCCCTCGGACAACAGCAATTGTCCGTCGGTCACGACGTCCTCGCCGCCGGACAGTCCTGAGGCGATGACGGACTGGCCATCGGACGTGCGGCTGATTTCCACCGGCTGAACGTGGGCCTTGCCGTCCTGCATCACGAACACGAAATTGCCGTTCTGGCTGCGCTGCACCGCGGCCGAGGGCACCGTGACGGCGTCCTCGGTGCGAATGATGAGCTTGGTGTTGACCAGCGTGCCCGGCCACAGGGTTTCATTCTCGTTGTTCATCATGCCGCGCACGGTGACCATGCCGGTGGTGGAATCGACGGTATTTTCGACCATCGCCACCTTGCCGGTTTCGGAACGCCGGTGGCCGGGGATCGTTGCGATCACCTTGGAGGCGCCCGCCGCCATGGCTTCACGCAGATCGACCAGGACCCGCTGCGGAATGGCGAAGGTCACGTAGACCGGCGCCATCTGGTTGATGACGGCGAGCGGCGCGGTATCCGCGGGCCGCACGAAATTGCCGACCTTCACATTGGCGGCGCTGATCCGTCCCGAAAACGGCGCGCGGATGATGGTGTAGCTCTTCTGGACCTTCAGATTGTCCAGTGCGGACTGGTCGGCCTTGATGGTGCCGGTCAGGATATCGGCCTGGGTCTTGGCGTTGTCGACGTTGACCTGCGTGGTCGCGCCCTTGCCGATCAGGTCGCCGTAACGCCTGACGTCGCGTTGCGCCGCCTCCGAGCTGCGCCTGATCCTTGGCGAGCACGCCCTCGGCCTGTTCGATCTGGGCGTCGATCTGGCGCGCGTCGAGCGTAAACAGCAGATCGCCCTGATTGACCTTGGCGCCGTCTTCGAAGTGCACCGAGACGATGGTGGTTTCGACCCGCGATTTCAGCGCCACGCTGGAAATCGGCGTTACCGTTCCGATCGAATCGACATCGACCGGCACCGGCTTGCGCTCGGCCTTGGCCAGTTCAACCGAGACCACGCGCGCCCGCGGCGGTCCCTGCACAGTGGCGCTGCCGCCCAGCCATGAAGCGCGGGTTCCGTAGGCAGTCAGCGCCGCAATAGCCAGCGCGCCTGTCAAAATCATCAGGTTTCGTTTTTTCATCGCATTTCACGTCAGCCGGTCCACAACGACCGGGACGGTCCAATTCCCTGCCCCTGTGGCGGCCTTTACGCCTTATTCTAAACGGTTATCACAGCCCCGCGGCGCATGGTATGCCAGCGCAAACTAAAATTCTGGTAAGCTAACAGGACCCCTTGATGCGTATTGCTACGTGGAACGTCAATTCGGTCCGGCAACGGCTCGACCATCTGCTGGTCTGGCTGAAGGATTGTGCGCCCGATATCGTCTGCCTGCAGGAGATCAAATGCGTCGATGAGGCCTTCCCCCGGGAGGCCATCGAGGCGCTCGGCTACAACGTCGTCACCCACGGCCAGAAGACCTTCAACGGCGTTGCGCTGCTCTCCAAGCTGCCGTTCGATGAAACCAAATCGGGCCTGGCCGGCGACGACGAGGACGCCCACGCCCGGTTTCTGGAGGGCGTGGTCCCGCTGAAACACGGCGTGCTGCGGATCGCCTGCCTCTATCTGCCCAACGGCAACCCGCCGGAAACCGAGAAATATCCCTATAAACTCAAATGGATGTCGCGGCTTCTTGAGTATTCGAAGCAGCGGCTTAAAGCGGAAGAGCCGCTGGTCCTGGCCGGCGACTTCAACGTCATTCCCGCGGCCGCACGACGTCCATAATCCGGCGGCCTGGGTCAACGACGCCCTGTTCCGTCCCGCCACCCGGGAAAGCTTTCAGTCGCTGCTCGGCCTCGGGCTCACCGACGCGCTGCGCGCGGTCACCGACGCCCCCGGCCAGTACACCTTCTGGGACTATCAGGCCGGCGCCTGGCAGAAAAACCACGGCATTCGCATCGACCACCTGCTGCTGTCGCCGCAGGCCAGCGACCGCCTGCTCGGGGTCGGAATCGACAGCTATGTGCGGGCCTGGGAAAAGCCGTCGGACCACGTCCCGGTCTGGATCGATCTGGATCTGGAGGCGGCCTGACGAGGCTCGCACGTCGAGGCGCCCTAGCGCCGACGACAGGCAGCCGTCGCTGACGACCCCGACTCAGTCCTTGCGGCCCTGCACCCAGTGCTCGAGCATCTGCAGCGCCATCGCCCGGTCGTCCTCGGACGCCTTGGCGATCGCCTTGTTGTAGCTTTCCTTGATCCAGGTCTCGTCGGGCGCGGCGTTGTCGCGCGCCAGCGTCAGCCACATCAGCCCGCGGGCGCGCCTGACGCGGCATCTGCTCGCCGTTGAACAGCATCTGGCCGAGCATGGCCTGGGCCTGATGCTGGCCCTTCTGGGCGGCGAGGCCGAGCCAGCGCGCGCCGTAGCGGAAGTCGTCCCGCGACGAGCCGGCGCCCTTGAGATAGAGCCGGGCCAGATCGTACTGGGCATCGGCGTTGCCGAAATAGGACGCGGCATAGGAGAACATCTCCCGCGCCCGGTCCGGATCGGACTTGACCTTCGAATTGGGAATGCCCTTGAGGTAGTAGCGGCCCAGCGCCACGAAGGCGTTGGCGACGACGCCGGCCTGCGGCGCCGACGGGCTGTCTTCCGCATGCTGGTTGGCGATACGGCTGAAATAGTCGAAGGCGCGCAGGTCGTCCTGGGCGACGCCTTCGCCATCGGCATACATCCGGCCGAGCTTCCACTGCGCGATCGGGTGGCCGCCTTCGGCGGCGTATTGCAGCGAGGTCAGCGAGTTGGTCGAGGTGCGGCCGGCCGGCGGAACCGCCTTCTTCAGGGCCGCTGCGGCGCCGGGCTGAGCCGAAACCACCGGAATAGCCGCATCCGCATTGACCGGCGCACCGTCGAATCCGAATGCCGGAGCCGCCACGGGCGCGGCCCCTAACATCAACGCAAAAATGATACGCCTACAATGTCCGCATAACACTGTTTCTCGTGCGCACCGCCCGGATGGGTTACGGCGCCATCCACCGCTGGCCCAACCTGTTGGGCATATTTCCAGAGCGCACCCGATGTATGATTGGTCGCTCGGGGCTTCCATTTGGTCTTACGTTCAGCCAGCTCCGGCGTCGGTCAACTTTACGTTAAGAGTCCCGACGTCGGCGTCGATTTCCAAAACGATCAGCGTCCGCGGCAGAAGCGCATGTCACCGGTTCACCGCATCGGTCTCTGGCGAATAAGGCCACCGGGTTTCAAATGCCGGGTCACGCGCGTGGGTTTTCGGTGATCGTTCGGCTCATACGAACCTCGTGCAGCGGCCATTATCGAGCAGCGTCGTCATCAGAAGCGATATGCGCGGACGATTTCCACCCGAGTCTTTGGCGACATAACGGCCGGCCCGGTTTCAAATCCGCGACATTCGGTGTTTTTTTCGAAGATTTCGGCGACGTCGAACAAAGCTTCGGTGCCAGCTTCATGGGCGGTCGCCGAGGTGCGCGCAGCATGCGTCGACCCGATGCCGCGGGCATCCGTCACATGACGGCTCGGCAGCCTGCTCTTGATGCTGGTCTTGGCGTCCATCGCGAACCTGTTTCCCAGCCAGCTCTTGATCAGACCCGGGAAATCAAGAGTTCCCTTCGCCTTCACGAGCGCCGTGGCGTTAGCCTACGGAGGAATGATTTCATTGAGGGGTGTGGCCAAATAGCGGCGCGCGCAAGAGCTGGCTGCGATGACGGTTAAATCTTCGCCGAGTGTTGCGGCCAAGCAACAATCGTGGCGCATCGGCCACGCTATGCTTACATCCTAAATACGCGGCAACCATCGCCGCTGGCAATGTCCAGTTAGGTCGCGCGCTACCGGCAGCCGATCAATCGCCCTCAGGCCGGGCCGCTTGCGCCAGGTGATCTCCGACTGGTCCACCGCCAGCGTCAATTCGGGCCAGCGCCGGAACAACGACTTCAACGCGCATCGGCCCTCGATGCGGGCGAGCTGATGGCCGAGGCAGAAATGGATTCCGGTGCCGAAGGCGATATGCCGGTTCGGCTTGCGCTGCAGATCGAGCCGCTCCGGATGCGGATTGGCCGCAGGGTCCATGTTGGCGGCCGCCAGCATAGCCATGATCCGGTCGCCCTTGCGCAGGCGAACGCCGTCCAGTTCGATATCCCTGCGCACGAAGCGCGGTTTTGTAAATTGCACCGGCGTGATGAAGCGCAGGAATTCCTCGACCGCCAGATCGGCGCGGCTCCAGTCCTGTTCGAGCCAGTCGCGCAGATCAGGGTTTTTCAAGAGCTCGAACACCGCCCCGCTGATCAGATGCGTGGTGGTCTCGTGGCCCGCGAACAGCAGCAGGAACACCATCGACACGATTTCGTTCGGGCTGATCTGCCCGCCGTCCTTTTCGACGCGCACGATCTCGGCGATCAGCCCTTCGCCGCCCTTCCGGCGCACGGTCTCGAGATGCCGCTTCGACGTAGCGCTGCATCGCGAGGATCTTCGGCATCATGCCGAGGAAACCGAGCGCGCCGGTAAAGCGGGTGAAGCCGCCGGCCCAGGCCATGAATTTCGCCCGGTCGGCCAGCGGCAGCCCGAGCAGTTCGCAGATCACCGAAAGCGGCAGCTTTCGCGCATAGCGTTCGACGAGATCGGCGGGACTGCCCTCGCGCAAACAGCTGGTCGGCGAGCTCGTCGGCCATCGCCTCGATGTGCGGCTCCATGTCCAGCACCGCGCGGCGGCGGAATGCCTCGTCGACGATGTCGCGCAACCTCTTGTGATCGCGGCTCGTCCATCGACAACATGCTGTTGGCGAGCGTGCGCACGATGCCCGGCATCCACCATTGCAATCCCGCGACATCGCCATTGTCCTTGCGGATGGTGAAGGTGGCGGTGTCCTTCAGCACCTGATCGGCAAGCGCCTGCGTCGTCGTCGCCCAGACCTTGCCGATGATCGGAAAGCGCACTTCCACGACCGGACCGATAGCGCGAAGTTTCGCGATCGCGGCCGCGGGATCGCGAAAGTAATCCTGACTGGCGAAGTCTGCTTGGGGCGTCATGAGCAACTCGCTGCTGGATATTCGAGATTCAAAGATAAGACGGTGTCGGCATGCATTCCAGATCCGCCGGGTGGCCTCAAAGGGGATGAATTGCTCATAGGCGCGATGAGATGTTCCCGCGGCGCCATGCGCCCGAGGCTTTGCGGATCGTTCG
Organism: uncultured Alphaproteobacteria bacterium; assembly: GCA_963851215.1. Classification (GTDB taxonomy): domain Bacteria; phylum Pseudomonadota; class Alphaproteobacteria; order Dongiales; family Dongiaceae; genus DATKFM01. The sequence goes on along the minus strand of CAWKOG010000004.1, from coordinate 48,503 downwards.
GCCCTCGAGTAGAACAGAGGGCGCAGGGAAGACCGGGTGCGCGCTGCACCCGCGGTCTCGTGTGCAAATTGCACGAGTAAAATGCGCACACGAGCATACAGGTTCAGCGGAAACACTCCGGCCTTCCCTGCGCAATGGTTTTACGGCTTATAGCGAGCTCTCCCCGGCGATCAGGATTTGTCTTGTCACCGTCGCCCCGCGGATTGCTGGCTGGGCCGACCCGGTTGGGCCGGCTTCGCCTCCGCGGGACTTGACGCCAACCCAGAGGCTGTCAGGACCACACGCTTTTGCCGTACGCTTCAGCGCCGTTCGTCTGCGCGCCGCATGCCGCTCACGAGGTTCATCTCGCCCTGCGACTGCAACTGCGCGCCGACGCTGTCGCGTCCACCGCATCCCATCCCGCGTTTCGTGACGATCATGATACGCCCCTCTTGCCGGGTAAGACGGGCGAATTTGTAAAAGTGATTTGCCCGACGGGTTAAGCGATATTTTACCCGACGGGTTAATTTGTCGCAGGGCGCGCGTAGCGCGGTTGTTTGGACGCATCGCAGCCAGCAATGCGAGGCCGCCACGTGTAGAGCGCCGGGTTCCACGACCCTCGGGTTCCATTCGCCCGTTTCTTTCCCGCGCGCTGTTGCGCCGGCGCGACAGTCGATCGTTCGTCGTCGTGTTAGCCTTCGGATGGGTTCGGGCCGCACGCGTGTGCGATCTCTTGGTTTGTGACCAGAGCATGATCTCCTGATGGAACAGGAATCGAGGCTCTGGCAGGAGGACCATGGAATGAACCGATGCTTACGTTCGCTGTCCTGTCTCCTCGCCGTAACCGCGCTCGCCCTGTTCGCGACGAATGCGACGGCGCGCCGACCAATCCCAAGCAACAGCACACCAAGAAAGCCCGACAAAACCCCGAGAAGAAGGCGCACGAGAAGAAGCCACACGCGGCAAAGGAACTCGCTCGCGCAACGCCGCGCTGAAAAACGCCGGCATGCGAGACAGTGCCGATGCGAAAAAGCAATCAAAGCAGGCAAAGGATACGCCTGCTCCCAAGGAGGCCGCCCCGCCGCTCACGGGCGATCTGGCGCTGGTGAAGGAAGCGATCGATCTCGCGCGCAAGGCCAAGACCGACGAGGCGACCGCCACACGGAACAAGATCGCGGACCCGGCGGCGCAGAAACTCGTCGAATGGTTCATCCTGCGGCACCCCGAGACGACGGCGAATTTCAGCCGCTATGCCGCGTTCATCGCCGCCAACCCGGACTGGCCGAGCGCGGCGTTGCTGCGCCGGCGGGCGGAGGCGCGGCTGTGGCAGGAGCGCAGCGACGCGGCCACGGTTCGCGGCTTCATCGGCGACCAGCCGGCCAGCGCCAGGGGCAAACTCGCGCTGGCGCGCGTGCTGCTCGCCGAGGGCGATCGCGAGGGCGCGGGCCGGCTGGCGCGCGACGCCTGGCGATCGGACGAATTGTCGGAGCGCATGGAGACCGAAGCGCTCGAGATGTTCCGCGACCTTCTCACCCGCGACGACCACCGCGCGCGCATGGACAAGCGGATCGGCGCCAAGGATCTCGCGGGCGCCAGGCGCGCCGCGCAACGCCTCGGCGGCGACGAGCTTGCGATCGTGAAGGCCTGTGCCGCGGTCAGGGGCAAAGCGAACAAGGCGCTGGATGCGCTCGACGCCGTCGCGACCGAGGCGCGAGCGGATCTCGGCTACACGCTGTGCCGCATCCAGTGGATGCTCGCCCAGAACAGAATTGACGACGCGGCCCGCCTGATGCTGGCGGCGTCGCCGGAGACGATGGCGCTGCAGGATACCGATCAATGGTGGCGCGAGCGGCGCATGCTCGCCCGCAAGCTGCTCGATCAGGGCAAGTTCCAGACCGCCTACGATGTGATCCGCCCCGCCGCGCCGCCGGCCAATGAATACTACCGCGCCGACTACCACTTCATGTGCGGCTGGATCGCCCTGCGCTACCTCGATGATCCCGCCACCGCGCTTGCGCATTTCGCGCATATCGACGACGGCGCGGCCAATCCGATCGTGCTGGCGCGGGCGAACTACTGGCGCGGGCGCGCCGCCGAGGCCCTCGGCGAGAAAGACGCGATGCGCACCAGCTATGAAGCGGCCGCGCGCTATCCCGACCGCCTATTACGGACAGCTCGCGCGCGCCAAGCTTGGCCGTCGACCAAATCGAATTGCGCGCGCCCTCGCCCGCTCTCGCGGCCGACGGTGCGCCGGCCACCGACGAACGCGTGCGCGCCGCCGATATGCTCTACGAGATCGGCGAGCGTGACGTCGTGCTGTATTTTGTCGCCGATCTCGGCGAACAAAGCTCCGACGTGGCCGTGCTCGAAGCGCTCGGCGAACTCACCGGCCGCCGCAACGATGCCCGCGCGATGCTGCAGATCGGAAAGCCCGCGCTCGGCCGCGGGCTGGCGCTCGACCATTATGCGTTCCCCACCATCGGGATTCCGCCGCACAGCCAGATCGCTCCCGAAATCGAGCACAGCATCATCTATTCGGTGGCGCGCACCGAGAGCGCGTTCGACCAGCGCGACAAGTCTGCGGCCAATGCGGTCGGCCTGATGCAGATGACGCCGGAAGCGGGACGCGACACCGCCAAGCGCTTCGGCGTCAGCTATGACTGGGACCGGATGGTTTCCGATCCGGTCTACAACACGCAGATGGGCGCCGCCGAACTCAGCGCGCTGCTCTCGGAATACAAGGGCTCCCACATCATGACCTTTGCCGGCTACAATGCCGGCCGGGGCCGTGTCCGGGACTGGATCAAGGTGTACGGCGATCCGCGCGATCCCAAGGTCGATCCGGTCGACTGGGTCGAGCGCATCCCGTTCTCCGAAACGCGAAACTATGTCCAGCGCGTGATGGAGAATTTGGCGGTCTACCGCGTGCGTTTCGACAGCAGCCCGGCGGTGGCGCGAAGACCGAGCAGCGCGTCGTTACCCAGGAGACCAGCCGCGGCGCAGGACCAGCCAGTCGTCGCGCAGGACCAGCCTGCGGTTGCGCAGGACAAGTCGAACGTGTCACCGGCACTGCTTCCGCTGGCCGCGGCCGCTGCCGGCAGGTGAACCCGCCGCCGTCACCGGTCGTCGTAACCTGCCCGCGGAGTCTCACTCCACCTTGACGTTGGCGGCCTTGATCATCGGCCACCATTTTGCGATCTCGGCCTTCTGCCAGGCGCCGAGCGCCTGCCGGCGACAGCTGGTCCTTCGGCGGCATCTGCAGGCCGAGATTTTCCAGCTGCTTGCGCACCGCGGGATCGTTCAGCGCATCGACCGCCGCGGCGTTGAGTTTTGCGACGATGTCCTTCGGCGTATCCTTCGGCACCCACAGGCCGGACCACAGCGTCATGTGAAACCCGGGCAGGCCCGCTTCGTCGGTGGTCGGAATGTCCGACGCCGAGCCGCGCGCTTGGTGTCGGTGATGGCGTAGCCGCGGATGTTGCCGGCGCGCACCTGGTTGATGGAGTTGGAAAGCTGGTCGACGATGAGATCGATCTGGCCGGCGACGAGATCGTTCATCGCGGGGCCGGTGCCGCGATACGGCACATATTGCAGCTTGATGCCGGTGATGTTTTCGAAGTAGAGCCCGGCGATGTGGCTGCCCGAGCCGGCGCCGGCGGTGCCGGCGGTCGCCGGAGCGGGCCTTGCCTTCAGCCACTCCAGCAATTCCTTCAGCGATTTGGCCGGAACCGCGTTCTTGCTGACGACGATCATCGGATTGCTCGGCAGCAGCGCCACCGGCTCGAGATCGGCCACGAGGTCGTAGCCGAGCTTGTAGATCGCGCCGTTGGCGACGTGGGTGCCGAGATGGCCGAAACTGATGGTGTAGCCGTCGGGCGGCGAGCGCACCGCGCGGCCGACCCCGATCGAGCCGCCCGCCCCCGTGACGTTCTCGACCAGCACGGTTTCACCGAGCGTCGCCTTCATGCGCTCGGCGAGGATCCGCGCCATCGCGTCCGACGGCCCGCCGGCGGAAAACGGCACGATGATGGTGATCGGGACGCGACGGGAAATTTTCGGCGCGCGCGCTGCCGCCGAAGGCGAGCATCGCGAGTCAACGCGGCCAGAATCGTTCTTCGCATCACCACCCTCCATCAACACATCAACCGTCGTCATTGCGAGGAGCACTTGCGACGAAGCAATCCATGCGTACGCTGCCGCACCATGGATTGCTTCGCTGTCGCTCGCAATGACGGCTTCTACAGACTTCGCGTAGTCGATCGGCTGGTGACGATCGAGCGTACGCGTGACCGGCGGCAGCGGATATTTGAGCCCTGTCGCGCAATTGAACAGCATCACGCGATCATTTTTCGTCACGCGGCCGTCGGCCAGGCTTTCCTTGTAGGCAGCATAGGTCGCCGCCCCTTCCGGACACAAGAGCAAGCCTTCCTCGCGCGCGACTTCGTTGAGCGCAGCAGAAATCTTCTCATCCTCGACCGCAATGGCAAATCCCTTGCTCTCGCGCACCGCGCGCAGGATCAGAAAATCTCCGATCGCCTGCGGCACGCGGATGCCCGAGGCGATGGTGTGGGCATCTTCCCAGCGCGGCGCGTGCTCGGTGCCTGCTTCAAATGCGCGCACCATCGGCGCGCAGCCGGACGCCTGCACCGCGATCATGCGCGGACGCTTGCTGCCGATGAAGCCGATGGCTTCGAGTTCGGCAAACGCCTTCCACATCCCGATCAGGCCGGTGCCGCCGCCGGTCGGATAGAAGATCACGTCGGGCACGTCCCAGCCGAGCTGTTCGGCGAGCTCCAGCCCCATCGTCTTCTTGCCCTCGATCCGGTACGGCTCCTTCAGCGTCGAGGTATCGAACCAGCCGGCCTTTGCCTTGCCCTCGCCGACGATCTTGCCGCAATCGTCGATCAGGCCGTTGACGCGATAGACGGTGGCGCCCTGCAGCTCGATCTCGCTGACATTCACTTCCGGCGTATCGGCCGGACAGAAGATCGTGGTCCTGATGCCGCAGGAGGTCGCGTAGGCCGCGAGCGCCGCACCGGCATTGCCGTTGGTCGGCATCGCCATGTGCTTGATGCCGAGCGCCTTGCCCATCGACACCGCCATCACGAGGCCGCGCGCCTTGAACGAGCCGGTCGGCAGCCGGCCCTCGTCCTTGACGATGATCTCGCCGCCGCCGATTTTCTTCGCAAGCTTCGGCAGCCGGATCAGCGGCGTCGTCACCTCGCCGAGGCTGACGATGTCGCGCGACCTTCCGCACCGGCAGCATCTCGCGGTAGCGCCACAGATCGGCCGGCCGCTGCGCCAGCGCGTCCTTTGTCAGCGCCTTCTTCACGCCGGCGAGGTCGTAGCGCACCAGCAGCGGCTTGCCGGCCTTGGAGAGATTGTGGACCTGGTCGGCGGGATAGTGATCGCCCTCCATCGCGCATTCGAGATGGGTCACGAACGTCGGCCGCTCGATGGTCAGATTGTCATTGTCTTTCACGGGATTGTTCTCTTCCTCATCCGAGCGCGTCATTGCGCGCGTCTCGACGGCTGGCACGAGTCCGATGCCCATCCTTCGAGACGCTTGCTTCGCAAGTGCTCATGGATGCGCGGGTCGAGCCCGCGCATGACGACGCATTACATGTTCAGCACGCGGCCGTAGGCGTCGAGCACCGCTTCCTTCATCATCTCCGACAGCGTCGGATGCGGGAAGATCGTGTGCATCAGCTCTTCCTCGGTGGTCTCGAGGTTCATCGCCACCACAAAGCCCTGGATCAGTTCGGTCACCTCGGCGCCGACCATGTGCGCGCCGAGCAGCTGGCCGGTCTTCTTGTCGAAGATCACCTTGACCATGCCCTGGTCCTCGCCCAGCGCGATCGCCTTGCCGTTGCCGACGAACGGAAAACGCCCGACGCGGATTTCGCGGCCGCGCCTCCTTCGCCCTGGCCTCGGTCAGGCCGACCGAGGCGACCTGCGGATGGCAATAGGTGCAGCCGGGAATGAGGTTCTTGTCCATCGGATGCGGATGCAGGCCCTTGATCGCCTCGACGCAGATCACGCCCTCATGCTCGGCCTTGTGCGCCAGCATCGGCGGACCGGCGACGTCGCCGATGGCGTAGATGCCGGGCACGTTGGTCTTGCCGAAGCCGTCGATCACGATGCATGCCGCGCTCGGTCTTCACGCCGAGCTTTTCCAGCCCGAGATTCTCGATATTGCCGACCACGCCGACCGCCGAAATCACCCGGTCGACCGTCGAGCGTCTGCGTGCTGCCCTTGCCGTCCTCGATGGTCGCGGTGACGCTGTCGGCCTTCTTCTCGAGTTTTGTCACCTTGGCGCCGGTGAGGATCTTGATGCCCTGCTTCTCGAACGCTTTGCGCGCGAAGGCGGCGATCTCGGCATCCTCGACCGGCAGGATCTGCGGCAGCACCTCGACGACCGTCACCTCGGCGCCCATGGTGCGGATAGAACGAGGCGAATTCGATGCCGATCGCGCCCGAGCCGACCACCAGCAGCGACTTCGGCATCTTGTCCGGCACCATCGCCTCGAAATAGGTCCAGACCAGCTTCTTGTCGGGCTCGAGCCCCGGCAGCACGCGCGGCCGCGCGCCGGTGGCGACGATGATGTGCTTGGCCTGATAGGCGCCCTCGCCCAGCGCGCCCTTCGGCGCCTCGGCCGCGGACTTCTTCACCGTGAGTCTTGCCGGGCGCATCCAGCGTCGCCTCGCCCCAGATCACCGTGACCTTGTTCTTCTTCATCAGGATAGCCGACGCCGCCGTTGAGCCGCTTCGACACGCCGCGCGAGCGCTGCACCACGGCCTGCGGATCGAACGAGATCTTCTCCGCCGACAGCCCGTAATCCTTGGCGTGCTGCATGTAGTGATAGATCTCCGCCGAGCGCAGCAGCGCCTTGGTCGGGATGCAGCCCCAGTTGTTGCAGATGCCGCCGAGATAGGCTTTCTCGACGATCGCGGTCTTGAAGCCGAGCTGCGCCGCGCGGATCGCGGTGACATAGCCGCCGGGACCGGAGCCGATGATGATGACGTCGAAGGAGGTGTCGGCCATGCTACTTGCTCGTTTTCATCGTGGCGACCGATCAACGGTCCATCACCGTCATTGCGAGGAGCACTTGCGACGAAGCAATCCACCGTTGTCGCCGAGGAAATGGATTGCTTCGCTGCGCTCGCAATGACGGCGCTCACACCATCATCATCACCGGGTTTTCGATCAGCATCTTGAACGCGCCGATCAGTTCGGCGCCGAGCGCGCCGTCGACCGCGCGGTGATCGCAGGACAGCGTCACGCTCATGATGTGCGCGGCCTCGATCTTGCCGCCCCGCACCACCGCGCGCTCCTCGCTGGCGCCGACCGCCAGAATCGTCGCGTGCGGCGGGTTGATCACGGCGGTAAAATCCTTGATGCCGTACATGCCGAGGTTGGACACCGCGGTGGTGCCGCCCTGATATTCCTCCGGCTTCAGTTTGCGCGCGCGCGCGCGGGCGGCAAAATCCTTCATCTCGGCCGAGATCGTCGACAGCGATTTGGTCTCGGCCTTGCGGATGATCGGCGTGATCAGGCCGCCGGGCATCGCCACCGCGACGCCGACATCGGAATGCTTGTGCTTGAGCATGCCGCCTTCGGTCCAGCTGACATTGGCGTTCGGAATCCGCTGCAGCGCGATCGCCATCGCCTTGATGACGAAGTCGTTGACCGAGAGCTTGTAGAGCGGCTTCTTCTCCTTGTCCTTCGGCGCGGACGCGTTGATCTCCTCGCGGGCGGCCAGCAGCTTGCCGATGTCGCAGTCGATCGTCAGATAGAAATGCGGCACGGTCTGCACCGACGCGGTGAGCCGCTGCGCGATGGTGCGGCGCATGCCGTCGTGCGGGATCACCTCGTAGCTGCCGGGCTCGAACAGCGCGAGGATCTGCTTGTCCGACATCGACGGCGCGATCGCTGGGCGCGGCCGCGGGCGCGGCGGCCGGCGCCTTCAGCCCCTTGCCGGATTTGGCCTCCTCGACGTCGCGCGCGATGACGCGGCCGTGCGGGCCGGAGCCGTTGATGCGGCGCGAGTTCGATGCCGGCCTCCTTGGCGAGGCGGCGGGCCAGCGGCGACGAGAAGATGCGGGCGTGGCCGTTGGCCTTGTTGCGCGGGTGCGGCCTGCGGCGCGGCAGCGGCTGGCGCCGGCGCTGCGGCCGCGGCGGCGCAGGCTGCCGGCGCGGGCTTCGCGGCGGCCGGCGCTTCGGCCGCCGGCGCGGCCTTCGACTCGGCCTTGGGCGCGCTTGCCGGCCCCCGCCCCCGCCGCCTTCACATCCTCGCCGTCGCCGGCCAGCACCGCGATCACGTCGTTGACCGGCGACATCCTGGGTGCCCTCGGGCACCAGGATCTTCGCGATGGTGCCCTCGTCGACCGCCTCGACTTCCATGGTCGCCTTGTCGGTCTCGATCTCGGCGATGACGTCGCCGGACTTGACCTTGTCGCCCTCCTTCTTGAGCCACTTGGCAAGGTTGCCCTTTTCCATCGTCGGCGACAGCGCGGGCATCAGAATGTTGATTGGCATTGTCAGTGACCCTGTTGCGACCGCGGCGTGGTGTTGCCCGAGGTCGGTCGGCCGCGCGATTTCGGCTTCGAACATGTCGACGATGCGCGTCAGCGCATCGTCCTCGGTGTAGTCGCTCTCGCGCGCATAGACGCGCGCGGCATGGCGCGCGATGTCGACCAGCAGCAGGCCCCACATATCCGGCTCCTCGAACGCGCGCGGAACGCGATGCGACAATCCGCCGTCGACGACGAAGGCGCGCAACACCTCGGTGGCGTCATCGCGGCCCATGACATCAGGAGGCAATGGCTGCTCCTTGGGACCGGCCATGGCTCACCTGTAACAAACGGCTTTGGCGGCCGCGACCACTTCGGCCACCGAGGGCAATGCCAGCTTTTCGAGATTGGCCGCATACGGCATCGGCACGTCCTTGCCCGACACCCGCGCCACCGGCGCGTCGAGATAATCGAAGGCGTGCTCCATGATGCGGGCGGCGATTTCGGCGCCGACGCCGTTCTGCTGCCAGCCTTCCTCCACCGTCACGGCGCGGCCGGTCTTCTTCACCGAGGCGACGATGGTGTCGGTGTCCATCGGGCGCAGCGTGCGCAGGTCGATCACCTCGGCCTCGATGCCTTCCTTCGCCAGTTCGTCGGCGGCCTTCAGCGCGTAGGACATGCCGTTCGACCACGACACGATGGTGACGTGCCGCCGGAGCGCGACGATCCGCGCCTTGCCGATCGGGATCACGTAATCGTCGAGTTTCGGCACCTCGCCGGAATGGCCGTACAGCATTTCGTTTTCGAGGAAGATCACCGGATTGGGATCGCGGATCGCGGCTTTCAGCAGGCCCTTGTAGTCGGCGGCCGAATACGGCGCGATCACCTTGAGGCCGGGAACCTGCGAGTACCAGGCCGAGTAATCCTGGCTGTGCTGGGCGGCGACGCGGGCGGCGGCGCCGTTCGGGCCGCGGAACACGATCGAGCAGCCCATCTGGCCGCCCGACATGTACAGCGTCTTGGCCGCGGAATTGATGATCTGGTCCATCGCCTGCATGGCGAAGTTGAAGGTCATGAACTCGACGATCGGCTTCAGCCCCGCCATCGCCGCGCCGACGCCGATGCCGGCAAAGCCGTGCTCGGTGATCGGCGTATCGATGACGCGCTTGGCGCCGAATTCCTGCAGCAGGCCCTGCGTGACCTTGTAGGCGCCCTGATATTCGGCGACCTCTTCGCCCATCACGAACACGTCGGGATCGCGGCGCATTTCCTCGGCCATGGCGTCGCGCAAGGCTTCGCGGATGGTCATGGTCACCATCTCGGTGCCTTCGGGGATTTCGGGATCGGGTTCGGCGGCGGCCTTCGGGGCGGCCGGCGCCTTCTTTTCTTCGCCGCCGCTCGGATGCCGGCGCTTCCGCCTTGGCTTCGGCCGGCGGCGCCGGCTCGGCGGCCTTCTCCTGCTTCGCCGGCGCGGCGGCCTTGCCGAGATCGGCGGCACTTTCGCCGTCGGACAGGATGGTGGCGATCGGCGTGTTGACCGCGACGTCGTCGGTGCCTTCCGGGATCAGGATCTTGCCGAGCGTGCCCTCATCGGTCGCCTCGACTTCCATCGTCGCCTTGTCGGTCTCGATCTCGGCGATGACGTCGCCCGACTTGATCGCCTCGCCTTCCTTCTTCAGCCATTTCGAAAGGTTGCCCTTCTCCATGGTCGGCGACAGCGCGGGCATCAGCACTTGAATTGGCATGGTAGCTCCAGAAATTCACTCTCGGGCTGGAATGGCGCGCTGCGCTCAGCGATAGACATCGGTATAAAGTTCGGACGCATCCGGCTCGGGATCGTGCTGCGCGAAGTCGGCCGCTGCGTTGACGATCTCGCGCACCTCGGCGTCGATCGCCTTCAATTCCTGCTCGCTGACCTTGGCCGCCAGCAGGCGGTTGCGGACCTGCTCGATCGGGTCCTGATCGTGCGCGCACCTTGTCGACCTCCTCGCGGGTGCGATATTTCGCCGGGTCCGACATCGAATGGCCGCGGTAGCGGTAGGTCTGCATTTCCAGGATGAACGGCCCCTTGCCGGCGCGGCACCATGCCACCGCCTTGTCGCCGGCGGCCTTCACCGCGCGGACGTCCATGCCGTCGACCTGCTCGCCGGGAATGTTGAAGGAGATGCCGCGCTTGGAAAAATCGGTTTGCGCCGAGGAGCGCGTCACCGACGTGCCCATGGCGTAGCGGTTGTTCTCGATGATGTAGACCACCGGCAGCTTCCACAGCTCCGCCATGTTGAAGCTCTCGTAGACCTGGCCCTGGTTCGAGGCGCCGTCGCCGAAATAGGCCAGGCTGACGAAATCGTTGCCGCGGTAGCGGTTGGCGAAGGCGAGCCCGGTGCCGAGCGACACCTGCGCGCCGACGATGCCGTGGCCGCCGAAGAAATTCTTCTCCTTGCTGAACATGTGCATGGAGCCGCCCTTGCCCTTGGAATAGCCGCCATGGCGTCCGGTCAGTTCGGCCATCACGCCCTTGGCTTCCATGCCGCAGGCCAGCATGTGGCCGTGGTCGCGGTAGCCGGTTATGACCTGATCGCCCTTCTTCAGGGCCATCTGCATGCCGACGACGATGGCTTCCTGGCCGATGTAGAGATGGCAGAAGCCGCCGATCGCGCCCATGCCGTAGAGCTGGCCGGCCTTTTCCTCGAAGCGCCGGATCAGCAGCATGTCGCGCAGCGCGCGGAGTTCCTGTTCCCTGGTGAAATCCGGAGGACTGTCAGGCCGTTCGCCTTTTTCCTGTCCCGTTTCCTTCGTGACGCTTTTTTTCGCTGCGGCCATGGCAATTCCGGATGAGAGAACGAATAGCCCTCTCTATCCCAACTCAAACCGCCATGAAAGGATTGCGTGACGCACGCAAAATTTCGCTATGCCGCAGTGCAACGCACGCGACATTTTCGAAATCGATTTCGCTGGTTTTTGAAATTTGCAGCTGACGATCTTCGAAAGCGCGAGCCGCCGATTATCAGGATCAGAGTCGCAGCCGCTTCGGCGAGCCAATGCGCTCGACCGCGGTGGTCGAGATCACTTCGGATTGACGGTCCGGACCAGATCGCGCGGATTGGCGTAGTCGAGCTGATAGCGCGCGCGCTCGTCCAGCATGTCGGGGTCGACCCGGTCGGACCTGCAGCAGCGACACCCGCTGCTCGCCTTCGGCGCGCTCGCGCTTCAGCCGCGCCAGTTCCGATGTCAGCGCGATGATCTCCTGGTCGAGTTCCTGCCGCGCGTTCAGCCCGTATTTGCCGGTATAGGCGTTGACGCCGAAATAGCCGACCATCGCCGCCGCCATCGTGTAGAGGGCAAGCCCGGTGAGCAGGGATTTGAGTCGGGAGCGCGAGACCATGGCCGGACGATGCGGCGGCCCGGTTAACGGAATCCTAAGACGCCGGGCCGCCACCGGCGCTCTCGTCCGTGCCTATTTGTTCTGCTTTTCGACGAAGGCGGCAAAGGCGTCGATATATTGCTGCAGCACCTTCTGCACCGGTTCCTTGGTGAGCTCGCCCTTGTCGTCGAAGGCGTCGCCGACGCCGTTCAGATAGATTTCCGGCTGCCCCATGATCGGGCCGGCAATGCCCGGCATGATGTTCTGCAGGTGTTTGGCCGCGCTGACGCCGCCGAGCGCGCCCGGCGAATTGCCGACGATGCCGATCGGCTTGCCGAGGAACGAGCTCTTGCCGTAGGGGCGCGAGCCGACGTCGATGGCGTTCTTCAAGACGCCGGGGATCGACCGGTTATATTCCGGCGTGACGAACAGCACGCCGTTCGACTTCTGCAGCTTTTCGCGGAACGCCAGCCAGTCGGCCGGCGGGGCCGCTTCGAGGTCCTGATTGAAGAACGAAATGTCGTGCAGGGTGACGACATCGAGCTTGAGCGTCGCGGGCGCGAGTTTGGCCAGCGCGTTGGCGACCTTGAGGGTAAAACTCTCCTTGCGAAGGCTGCCGGCGATCACGACGACATTGTACGGGGTGGCCATGGGATTTCCTTTTGACGCGGGGTGCCGGAACGGCTCGGCCGCAGCCTAGCCATCGCCGGAAAAAAGATGCAAGTGCATGAATTGAGAATTCAGCGGGCCTGAGTCGACTGCGTCCAGTATAACCGGAATCAGGCCGCCCCGTCGGGACGGCCTGCCCTTTCAATAGCCTGCGACCAGCGATCAGATCACCGGATTCCAGGCGCTCGGGACCAGCCGGTATTTTGCGCCGTCCTTCTCGACATGGCCGATCGACGGGAAGGTGAAGTGGAATCCGACCACCAGCGCCTTTTCGGCCGCCGCCATGTCGTAGAATTTGTGGCGCGTCGCCTGCGCCGCGAGAGGATCGACGTCGAAGGCGACGTGCCAGTCCGGATTGCGCAGGAACAATTCGGGAATGTTGGTGACGTCGGACTGGATCAGCACCTTCGAATTGCCTGACGCCACCGCGAAGGCGGTATGGCCCGGCGTGTGGCCGGCGGCCTCGATCGAGGTGATGCCGGGCGCGACTTCCTTGCCCCAGTCGTACTTCGTCACCTTGGACTCGATGCCGGCATAGATCTTCCGCACATTGGCGAAATAGTTCTTCATCATGGCGTTGGACTCGGCCTTGGCGGCGTTCTCGTCGCTCATCCAGAATTCCCAGTCCTTGGCCGGGACCATGATTTCGGCATTGGGGAACGCCATCGAGCCATCCAGCGCGCGAATGCCGTTGGTGTGGTCGGGATGCAGATGCGACATCAGCACGACGTCGACGCTCTTGGGATCGACGCCGGCGGCGGCGAGGTTTTGCAGGGTGCGGCCGACCGCGCCCTTGCTTGCCTCGAGAGCTGGCGACGCCGTTGCCGCAATCGATCAGCACCAGCTTGCTGCCGGTGTTGATGAGCTGCGGATTGAACGGCACCGTCACCATGCCCTTCGGCATGTAGGCGGCCTCGGCCGCCGCCAGCGCCTCTTCCTTCGGCACGTTCTTCACGAACGTATCGGGCATCGGGAACGTGCGCGCGCCGTCGTTGATCGAGGTGCATTCGTAAGCACCGACCTTGTAGCGATAGAAACCCGGCGCCTGCGCGCCGGAAGGCGGCGCCGCGGCCTGCGCGGTCAACGATCCCAACGGCGTCAAGGCGGTCGCAGCCGCGGTGGCGGCGGCGCCCGACAACAGATGGCGACGGCTGACATCGATCATGGCGAGTTCTCCCCTGGCGTTGTGCTACGCGGTTTTCCGCGTTGCATGGTCGCGGGAATTTTCTCCCGTTACCGGGAGAACGCAAGCCTGATTGTCGAGCGGCGCCGCTTCACCCGCCCTTGTTCGGATTGATCAGATATTTTTCGCCGGTGGCGCGCTTGGCGTAGACGGCGATATGGGCCGAGCTGCAGCGCCTCCTGCAGCGACACCACCTGGGTGTAATGGCTGGCGAAGGTGGTCTTGAGTTCGGCGACGACGCGCGCCCGCAGCTTGGCGCCTTCGGCCTGGCCGATCTTCATCAGGAACGGGAACAGCAGCCAGCCGCCGACGCCCCAGGCCATGCCGAACGCGCCGGTTCAACTCGGTCGGGCGCAGGTCGAGGCCGCCATAGATGTAGACCTGCTTGTGCACGCTCGATCCGTAGCGGCTGTAGGCTTTTGCGGTCTTGTTGATCGCGATCTCCATGCAGGTCAGGATTTGCCCGGCGAGCTTGCCGCCGCCGATGGCGTCGAACGCGATCGTGGCGCCGGTTTCCACCAGCGCGTTGGTCAGGTCGTCCATGAAGGTCGGCGCGGTGGAATCGACCACATGCTTGGCGCCGATCTTGCGCAGGATGTCGGCCTGCTCCTTGCTGCGCACGATGTTGACGAGGTCGATGCCGTCCTTGAGGCAGATCTTGTTGAGCATCTGGCCGAGGTTGGAGGCGGCGGCGGTATGCACCAGCGCCTTGTGGCCCTCGCGCCGCATGGTCTCGGTCATGCCGAGCGCGGTCAGCGGATTGACGAAGCAGGACGCGCCTTCGGCAGGCGTGGCGCCGGCGGGCAGCGGCAGGCATTCGGCCACCCTCAGGGTGCGATACTGCGCATACATCGCGCCGCCGATCATCGCGACGGTCTTGCCCATCAGCGCCTTGGCGGCATCGGACGATCCGGTCTTGACCACGACGCCGGCGCCCTCATTGCCGACCGGCATCGATTCATCGAGCCGTGCCCGCCATGGCCCGCATCGCCGCTTCCGGCACTTTTGCGGTGATGACAGGCGCGTCCTTGGTGCCGGACGCCTTGCGCCGTCGACATATCGGCGGCGCCGACCAGCAGGCCGAGGTCGGACGGATTGATCGGCGAGGCCTCGACGCGGACCACGACTTCATCCGGGCCGGGCTCGGGCGTCGGCACGCTGGCGAGCGATATTTCGAGTTCGCCGCTCTTCTTGATCAGCGAGCGAAGCTGCAGCCCGGTCTTGGTGTCGGCGCTCATTGGATCCTCCCATGCTTCGGCTCAGTGCCGGATTGCGAGCCGAATGTCGTTACGTTGACCAATGAAAGCAAGCGGCAGGGCTGCGCGTTGCAGTCCGGCAACAGTTCCCAGCCTCGTTAAAAAACTGTTAGTATCGCCCTTGCGCGTCCACATTTGACCCGAAAGATCGACCGGCGTCGGATACTTGGCTGTGCAACCAGGCTTGGGGCTTCGGAGGCAGGGATCATGAACCCGCGGCGATCCGCAACAATGTCGGCGGCGGTTTATCCAGCCGTCGTTATCGCAGGCTGGGCTTTCGTCAGCCTTACCAGCATCGGCTCAGCTCGCATCGAGAACTCCGCGGCGGCGCACGTCGTGGACCGCCTTGCGCCATCCCTGGCCGCCAATGCCGACGTGGCCACGCTGCCGGTAACCGCCGCGGTCACGCCGCACACAATCGCAGCCGCGCCGCAGCGTCGACGTGGCGAAGCCGCTGAATTGAAGCCGGCTGGCATTGCAGCCAGCCGAATTCATGGCGAAGCCCGTCAGCCGAAACAGCAGCGATCCCGGCGGAGCCGCAATCGACCGCGGCGGCCCCGCCGCCAGCAATTGCACGCAGCTCCACTGCGCCCGATACGCTCGAAGTGGCAGCGGCCGCCGAATTGGTGGCAATGCCCCCCACCTATACGGAGGCAGTCACCGAAGCCGCAGCAGCCGCGCCGGAGCCGAAACCCATCGTCGTGGCCTCGCTGGGCGATCCCGCGGAAGTCCTTTCGCCCGAAGCCCCGTACGCGCCGGCGCCACCCGCCGGCGCGGCCGATGCACCGCCCGCGGTCGCTGCGACGCCGCCCGGCCGCATCGAGTCGAGATTGTCGGCGAGTGCCTGGTGGTAGAGCCCTGCATCGACCAGTATCTGTTTGCGCTCTATGAGCGGACACCCAAGGAAGACACCATCAAGGAGATCGAGAAGCGGCAAGGTGACCGTCAAGCGCAAGGGCAAATGGTGACGGTCACGCGAAGCTTCACCAAGCTGGTCGAGAACGATTTCACCTGGAAGGATCCCAAGGCGGCGGAACGCGTCGGCATGTCGATGAGCGACTATGTGATCGGCGGCATGGATCGCAGCTTCAAGCTGAAACTGTTTCACATGCTGTACGCCGCGGAAGCTGCCGGACTGCGGCCCGGCATCACCAGCGCCTTCCGCGACGACTACCGTCAAGGTATCGCAAGCGGCCTGAAAGCGGCGAGCAACAGGTCGTTCCACGGCGGCAGTCTTCGCGGCGGCTATGGCCGCGGGCTTGCGGCCGATATCGTCAGCGTCAATGGCGCCAATCGCGCGCAACGCTGGGCTTCGACCGAAATCCTGTGGAAATGGGTCGATGCCAACGGCAAGCAATTCGGGGTCGGGCGACCGTATCTCAAATACGATATTCCGACGGCATTCCTTGCCGCCGCGTGGCCGGCCGTGAATGGTTACTTTTTCTTGCCGACATACGGCACCCTGATTGCCGCCATCAACTTTGATCGCTCCGGCACCACTGGCATTGGCAAATATATTCTGAACCACTCCTTTATGCTGCCGGGCCTGATCGCCACCATAACGGGTGTGGTGGTGGGTTTAGTCATTGCCAAAGTCGTGTTTTAACTCAAGCAGGAGAGGACTGACCATGGAAAGTATCGCAACGATCATTGCCCGCGCCGCTGGGGCAATGGAGCTGGCTGAGGAAGATTTACAGGCGATTTTTGGCCAGGGTACACAAAAAACCTATGAGGCCGGGGCCTGGCTGTTTCACGAGTCGACCCCCCGTGACTGGGCTGGCATCGTGCAGGACGGTGAGATAGAAATCGTGCGTGGCCTGCATGGTTCCATCACCATGCTGGCGCGCCTTGGTCCGGGGGCGATGCTGGCTGAAGGCGCGCTGCTCGACAACACGCCCCACACCACCGGCGCCTTTACCCGCTACGGAGTCGTGGTCTGGCAAGTGCCGCGTGCTGTCTGGGAAGAGGCCCGCCAGACCAGCCCGGCGGTGTTTTACCGGGTGGTGGCACGCGTCGCCGAAGGCATCAGCATGCGCTTACGCTATGCGTCTGAACAACTGGCCGGGACGGCTGGAGCCGAGCAGCTGCTCGGCAGTGTACGCCGCGAGCACGACTTGCTGGGCGAGCGCGAACTGCCCAACACCGCCTACTATGGGGTGCAAACCCTGCGTGCCCTGGAAAATTTTCCTCTCTCCGGCATCCCCCTGAAAAACTTTGCCCACTTTGTCGACGCCCTGGCCTTTGTGAAAAAGGCGGCGGCCCAGGCCAACTGCCAGTTGGGGGTGCTCGATCAGGACAAAATGCAGGCCATCTGCACCGCCTGCGATGAGATTTTAGCCGGCCAATGGCATGAGCAGTTTGTGGTCGATATGTTCCAGGGCGGGGCCGGCACCTCGACGAATATGAACGCCAACGAAGTCATTGCCAACCGCGCCCTGGAGTTGATGGGCCACCAGAAGGGTGAATACCACTATTTGCACCCCAACGACCATGTGAACTGCTCACAATCGACCAACGATGCCTACCCGACGGCCGTCAAATTAGCGGTCATTCTGTCGCTCAAAGATACGATGTCGGCGCTGCGCGAACTCCAGACGGCCCTGGAAACCAAAGCCGCCGAGTTTGCCGATGTACTCAAGATGGGTCGTACCGAAAACCAGGATGCTGTCCCGATGACCCTGGGCCAGGAATTTGGCGCCTATGCAGTGATGATTGGCAGCGCCATGCGCAACCTGAACCACGCCGTTGCGGAGCTCCATGAAATCAATATGGGGGCTACGGCGATCGGTACGGGCCTGAACAGCCCTCCCGGATATGCCGACCTGGTGACCCAGAAACTGGTCCAGGTGAGCGGTGTGCCGGTGTCTAAAGCGGCCGATTTGGTGGAGGCGACACAAGACTCGGGGGCGTTTGTGCAGATGTCGGCGACGATGAAGCGGGCCGCCGTGCAGATTTCGAAAATTTGCAACGATCTGCGCTGGCTCTCATCCGGGCCGCGCTGCGGGCTCTACGAGATGACCTTGCCGCCCATGCAGCCGGGCTCATCCATTATGCCTGGGAAAGTGAACCCGGTTATCCCAGAGGTGGTCAACCAGATTTGTTTCCAGCTTATCGGCTACGATGCTGTTGTCTCGATGGCTGCCGAAGCCAGCGAGTTGGAACTGAACATGGCCGAGCCCGTGATGGCCTTTGACCTGCTCCACGGTTTAATGCTGTTAAAAAATGCCTGCATTATTCTGACCAGCCGCTGTATTGTGGGCATTCAAGCCAACCGGGAGCGCTGCCGCCAGTATGTTGAAAACAGCATCGGCCTGGTCACGGCTCTGAACCCGGTGCTCGGCTACGAAAAATCGGCGGCTATCGCCAAAGAAGCTCTGGAAACCAACGGCAGCGTGTATAACCTGGTGCTCCAAAAAGGCTGGCTGACCCAGGAAGCCCTGGATGACATCCTCAAACCGGAGAATATGACTTCACCACGCCAGTTGCCCTAGTGCTGCGCACGGCAATTGCTGCGCCAGTTTGGCGCAGGGGAACACACTGTTTACACATGTCATATAGCTCTGACGACTGTATAGAGATTTCCGCCGTGCTGTACTAGACAGCGCGGCAGAAATCTTGCGCCAATTCCTTGTGCCATGGCGTCACGGTGGGGCCAGCAGCCAGCTGGCCGGGTCCGCCCCCATGCGCTCCCCGAGGTCGGCGAGGTTGTTCATCGTCTTCTCTTTGAACACACCCGGCTCCGGGGGCACCCAGTCCCCGGAATGGCCACCACACGTATCTCGATTGTGACCCCGTGCTTGAGCCGCGCGATCTCGGAGATGCTGTAGAGGTGCCGCAGTGCCGTCACCGTCGAGGCCCGTGTCGACATCTCAAGGCTGCGCGACACCACGGCCGGCCAGTTCGGTGCCGTCACCTGTGGAGGTGGCAGGAGCTGGTTGTTGAAAATGACCCAGTAGCGCGTCAGAGGCATAGGGATGTCTGGGTAGCGTGTGGCCCAGACCGCGGCAAAGGTTTCTTTCTCGCCCAGCCGTCCACCATAGAGGATATTGCCCGTTACACCACCGTCCACGTACATCTCGCCGTCAATCTCGCGGAAGGGGAAGGCGCCGGGGATACCAGACGAGGCCAGCAGGATGCGATGCACGCGATCCACATCGCCCGTTTGGAGGCTGCGCTGGGCCTCCGCAACGACATCCCAGGCACGCATGTCGCCGTTGTCGACGTTGGTCGTATTCACCACGAGCACACGTCCATCCTGCCCTGCCTCCGCCAGCCGCTTGATCATCTGCAGGTCAATCCGCTCCCGCATTTCCCGCTCGAGCCCCGGCACTTCGGCGAACGAGATATTGTTCGGCAGGAAGTAGAGCATGCCGCGCTGCTTGACCCAGTCCGGTTTCGGATGGCGGTAGAGCTGCACGATCGTCTCGATTGTTTCATCAGTCCCGAGAAACGCGAAAGGCGCGATGAGAGCTCCGGTACTCACGCCGGTCACGATGTCAAACTGTGGGCGCGCCATGGGCCCTGGAGGCACTTGCCCCCAGCCTTTCAGGAACCCCGCGCCGAAGGCACCCCAATCGCCGCCACCCGAGACGATGAGGATATCGATAACAGGTGGCGCGGACAGACGCCCCGCCTTGTACTCGTCATATTGTGCCTTCTCGCGGGCGACCGCCCGGCCTATGAGCGCGCGGGTGTCCTCTGCCAGCCGCGTCCCAGTCGTCTCCCGGAGCTGCAGGAGTTCCGGCATGGGGCGGGCGGGCCGCTCGAGTGAGCTGCATCCGGCAAGGGCCGCACTCAGGCAGACGAGGACGATGACCAGCCAGGCGACGTGGGGACACGAGACGCGGTCGCTCTGTAGGGTTCCGGACAGTTGTAATGTACACGACATGCCATAGCTCCTTCTTGGCCGGATCGGAAAGAAATCGGGAGACAGCATAAGGTACTCTCAAAGCAGAAGGTAAGGCTATGAGACTTTAGGCCTATGCAGATAGGACCTTTGTCTCACGATCGCCGGCCCACTGACCTGGGACGCAAGGCCTATCTCTCGATGTCCATTGCATACCTACACTGCCAGTTCCTGCGGCCTCGCGTCATACCAGCAAAAGCGGGTATGACGTTTTACTGGTATCGAACTGACGAAACAGACATCCAGGCCAGAGGTTTCATAGTATACGCCATACTTTGCGGACTTGCCTGTGCCTCAGTGTGGGTTCATGGCCGGTAGCCGCTCGTCTCCCGCCACTTGCCTGTCGCCGCAAGTGTTCCCTGCGCACCCTCGCATCCTGAAGACAACCATGATATCGTCTGCAAAAATCTATAACCACTGGCATGATCCAGACAATAGGACTTTTGGCTCATACGCATAGGACCTTAGTCCCATTGTCAGCTGGTTGGTGTGGTTGTATTTCTCTTCATACACGCTGGCGACCTTCCCACTCCACGGACGGGGTCAACGACACTTCCATACCATGATCGACCAGAGCGCTGGAGGCCCTATGGAGGCAGCTACGAACGGGATACAGGCCCACTGTGAGATCCGCTTCACGCGACCGACACCCGACACCCTGTGCGTGCAACTCGCTGGCAAGTGGAGCATACACGCCGCACTGCCCTCAACGGCGGAGGTGGAAGCGCAGTTGGGGGCAGCGCCGCGGGCGCAGCGCCTCATGTTTGACACGCAGGAACTCACCGGCTGGGACAGCGGCCTGCTCACGTTCCTGCTCAAGCTCGACGCTCTCTGCACGCAGAGTCGCATCGCCGTTGACCATGCTGGCCTGCCGCAGGGCGTGCAACGCTTATTGCAACTGGCTACGGCAGTGCCGGAGCGCGCCGGGGCGCGCCGTGAAGTGGCGCGGGAATCCATCGTGGTACGGATTGGCAAGGGGGCCCTTGCCGTTCTCGATGCCACCATAGAGATGCTCGCTTTCCTGGGTCAGACGGCACTGGCATGCGGTAAGTTGCTGCGCGGCCAGGCGAGCTTTCGCCGTGCCGATTTTATACTGATCGTACAGGAATGCGGTGTCCAGGCTTTACCTATCGTCTCGCTCATCAGTTTTCTGGTGGGCCTGATTCTCGCCTTTGTCGGAGCCATGCAGTTGCGGCAATTCGGGGCGCAGATCTACGTGGCCAACCTGGTGGGGCTGGGGATGGTACGCGAGATGGGCGCCATGATGACGGGTATCATCATGGCGGGGCGTACAGGGGCGGCTTTCGCTGCACAGTTGGGCACAATGACGGTCAATCAGGAGATCGATGCGTTGTCGACGATGGGCATCTCACCCATGGAGTTTTTAGTATTGCCCCGCATGCTGGCTCTGGTATTGATGGTCCCATTGTTGTGCATCTATGCTGACGTCGTTGGTATCCTGGGAGGCGCCCTGATTGGCGTTGGCATGCTGAATTTGAGCCTTGAACAGTATTATCAGCAAACCGTCAGCGTGCTCACGCTCACCCATGTTGTCGTAGGCTTGATCAAAGGCGGCGTCTTTGGCGTGCTCGTAGCGCTGGCGGGTTGTATGCGGGGCATGCAGTCCGGGCGCAGCGCTTCTGCCGTGGGAGCTGCCGCGACCTCCGCCGTGGTTACAGCGATCGTCTGGATTATCGTGTGCGATGCGGGCTTGACCGTGATCTACGATGTGCTGGGGGTGTAAAACTCGTGAACGTAGCACAAGCACAGGTGGCATCAGACGACGCACACATCGCGGTCCAGGATCTCACCATGGCCTATGGCAGCTTTGTGATCCAGCGCGATCTGAGCTTCACGATCCAGCGCGGTGACATTTTCATCATCATGGGCGGCAGCGGCTGTGGCAAGAGCACCCTGCTGCGGCATCTCATTGGTCTCCAGGCGCCGGCCAGGGGGGACGTGCTGTACAACGGCCAGAGCCTCTGGAAGGCGGAACCAGACGAGCGTGACCGCATGATGCGCCACTTCGGTGTGCTGTACCAGAGCGGTGCCCTGTGGAGTTCCCTGACACTCGCCGAGAACATCACCCTGCCACTGGAGCAATACACCACGCTCAGTCCGAGCCAGAGTCGCGAACTGGCGTCGTTGAAGCTCGCGCTGGTGGGTCTGGCTGGCTTTGAGGACTACTATCCATCCGAGATTAGTGGAGGTATGCAGAAACGGGCTGGTCTCGCCCGCGCCATGGCGCTCGATCCTGACATTCTTTTTTTCGATGAGCCCTCGGCCGGGCTCGATCCGATCAGCTCGCGCCTGCTCGATGACCTCATTCTGGCACTGCGGGACAGTCTTGGCGCCACAGTAGTGATCGTCACCCACGAGCTGGCGAGTATTTTTGCGATCGGGACGAACTCCGTGTTTCTCGACGTGGAGACCAGGACCATGATTGCTGTGGGCAATCCGAAGACGTTGCTGGCCGAGTCCCAGGATCCCAAGAGTGTGCCAATTTCTTACACGCGGGGGAGAGTCCACATGAAGCGAGGGAATCCAGCTATCATTGGTATCTTTATCATTGGGGCCATCGTCCTGATGGTGGCCGGTGTGCTCATTTTAGGTTCCGGGAAGTTCTTCGTGAAAACTGTGCGGGCGGTGATTTACTTTGATGGTTCCGTGCAGGGCTTGCAGATAGGAGCAGCGGTCACCTTCCGGGGCGTCAAGATCGGGTCAGTGCTAACCGTCGAACTGTACTTTGACCGGCACAGACTTGATTTTCGGGTTCCCGTGATCATCGAGATCCCGCAAGGCTCGCAGGGTTACGTGCAGATATCGGGCGAGATGGCTGGCACACGGCAAGATATGCTCGTAGCGCTCATCAAGCGCGGGTTGCGCGCGCAACTCCAGACGGAGAGTCTCGTCACCGGGCAGTTGTTCGTGCAACTCGACCTCTATCCCGACCTTCCTCTGAAAGAGGACGTCGTCGATCCGGCCACCTACCTGATCGAGATCCCCGCTATTCCCACGGCCATGCAAGAGGTGACACAGGCGGCGCGGAAAGGCCTTGCCAAACTGGCCGAGCTTCCCCTCGAGGAGATCTTTGTGGAGCTGGAGGGAGCCTTACGCGGCATCGAGCAACTGGTGAATGCCCCCGAACTGCGGGAAGCCATCCGCAACCTGAACGCCACACTGCAGGGCACCCAGCAACTGATACAGCACTTTGATACGCAGGTGGAACGGGTGGCATCCAACGCCACGACGATGATGGGAAGTGCCACCACGGCGCTGGGGCAGGTCGGCAGGCTGGCCACGGACGCCCAGCAACTGGTGCAGCGTGCGGATAAGCAGGTAGAGCGTGTGGCGACGAGCGCCACCACGACGCTGGGGAACTTTACCAAGCTGGCGCAGAACACGGATGGCCAGCTCGTACCGCTGCTGACGAGCCTCAGGGAGACGTCGAAGGCAACGCTCGGGATGATGGTCAACGGGCAAGACACCTTGACCGCCGCGCGTGTCTTTCTGACGCCGACGGCTCCTATCGGCTACGAATTCACCAAAACGCTGCAGGAACTGGCGGATGCCGGGCGTGCTATCCGCGTCTTAGCCAATTCGCTCGAACGCAACCCGAATGCTTTGCTGTTTGGGAAAAAAGACGGGGGAGGCAAATAAATGCTCCTGTGGCGTCCATGCTGTGCTCTGCTGATCCTGGCTGTGTGTGGAGTTGCGCTGAGCGGTTGTTTCGGGCAACAGCAGTTCTCACGCCTGTACGTGTTGACGCCACTGCCCCGGGCCGAACGCGCCGGGCCTGACGCGGGTGGTCGTGGCCTGGCTATTGGTGTGGGACCCGTGGAGTTACCGCAATATACGAATCGGCTGCAGATCGTGACCGGCAACCAGAGTTATCAGCTCCATCCTGCCACCTTTGACGAATGGGCCGAACCACTACGGGACAACTTCTTGCGGGTCCTGGCCGACAACCTCTCCATCCTGCTGGCCACGGATCGCGTCATGCTCTTCCCCTGGAAGGGACCGCTGGCGATCGAGTATCAGGTCGTTGTCGACGTCACCCACTTTCTTGGAGAGATCGGCGGTGAGACCTCGCTCGTCGCGCTCTGGAGTATTGTTGGCAAGAATGGCCAGGAGGTCTTACTGAGCCAGAAGTCGACCTTGCGTGAACCAACAGGCACCCAGGGGTACGCCGCGCTCGCGGCGGCTATGAGCCACAGCCTGGGCGCCTTGAGTCGCGAGATTGCCGCGGCGATTACGACCCTCTCACAACCAGCGGCCAGGCGGTAACCTTCTCTCGCCGTCTCGGCCCTGTTTTCAGGCAACGGCCACGCGTTGCACGATCTCTTTGATGACGTCGTCCGTGCTCAACCCCTCGGCGTTCGCCTCGTAACTGAGCATGAGGCGATGCCGCAGGCATCGGGATAGTGGATCACGACATGGAGCAGGAACTGGTCCATTATGGCGAGGGTAAGTAGCCCTAGGGTTTCTTCCACGTTTTGTCCGGGTTGAACTTCGTCATGGACTGCGCCGTAGCGGCAGTGTTGGGCCCGAGGTCTTTCTCATAGACAATCCCGTCGTGGTTCACGATGAAGGTCATGATCCCGGACGACCCGTACTGTGCCGGGTAGGCCACCAGGGCAAAGCCACCGACCAGCTTGCCGCGTACCACATAATTATAGGCACCATCCGGCGCGTCTGGGTCCCTGCCTGGTGAGCATTTTGTAATAGTAGCCGTGATAGGGCACCGGCTTGCTGGCAGCATTCCTGTAGCCCTCGCGCCTGGCCTGGGCCACGAGGGGACCCAATGGGCTTGGCGGCTCGTCGGCCGCTGTTTCCCAATACAGTCCGTCGCGTTTGCCCTTCGTGCTGATGAACTTTGAGGCATACTGCAGCAGCGCAGCGTTGCGGGGGTTGCGCACGTAATATTCGCGTTGCGCGTCGACATAGGCCAGGCACACCTGGATGACGTCCAGTTCGTTGCGGCCGATGCGTCGATTGAGGATCTCCGCCTTGCCCTCCCGCGTGTCGAAGTACCAACCGGCGCTGCCCTTGATGAGCGGGATGGGGAAAGCCCATTCGTCTTTGCCAATCTGCAGCACAACCTTCGTGTCCCCAGACGGCACCAGTGTATGTGCCTCTTCGTATGACTTGACGAAACGCTCATGGCTGGCCTGATTGGCGACCTGGTCACCGGTGTCGACGAAGGATTTCGCCTCTGGCCCGAGGACCGCCAGCAGGGCTGCGGTGTCGTTTTTCCGCGCTGCCTCGATCAGCGCCTGCACGCCTTCCTCTGGAGCAGGAAAGCTCTTCTGCCTGGCAGCGGCGCCCATCGCAACTCCTACCGCTCCCATGGACAGCAGGCACAACACGAGCAGCATCGTCAGGCGCCTAACCGGTACGCAGTTCGCCAGATTTCTGGTGCATTGCCACATCATTATATCCTCCCAAGGGCTCCTGTGACGTGAGTCGAAAACAGGTCCAGTGTATCGTGCCTCGCTCATGATTGATGTGTGACTCATGCGACACCCGTCTTGATGCGGATACAGTGAGAACGAACCGATAACACGTGTACGTCCAACAACACCAGCCTCACCGACGTCCGCCGCCACCACCACGTCCGCCACCACCACCACCACGCCGCCGCCACCACCACCCTGGAACCCGCCACCACCACCACGTCCGCCGCCGCCACCCTGGAACCCGCCGCCACTACCACGTCCGCCACCGCCGCCCTGGAAACTTCCCCCGCCGCCGCCACGTCCCCCGCCGCCGCTAGTCGCTCGCATTTCTCCGCCCCGGCTCGCGGCACCGCGATCGCTCGCGCTACGCACCTGGCTGCCTTGACCAAGTCCCTGGAATGCGCTTGCCTCTCGACTGGTACCCCCGCGTCCACCGGACTGACCTCCCAACCCACCGTGCTGTCCTGGCCTGTCACCCAGCCCACCCTGGCGACTGCTCACCCCCCCCCGATCACCCACACCACCGCGGTCTCCTACACCACCGCGGCCTCCTGCACCACCCCGATCTCCTACACCACCCCGATCTCCCACACCACCGCGGCCTCCTGCACCACCCCGATCTCCTACACCACCCCGATCACCCACACCACCGCGGCCTCCTGCACCACCCCGATCTCCCACACCACCCCGATCACCCACACCACCCCGACCACCCACACCACCCCCTTGACCGATCCGGTCCGCTCCACCACGTGCCAGCTCTTGCCGCCCACTCTCGGCTCGCCCACGAAACGCCTCCCGTGATGACGCGGCTCGCGCATCGCTGCCTCGGTTGAAGCGCTGCGCCGTCCCTTGATCTCTATACGAGACGCCCTTCCGGTGACTGGCGTCATGCTGCCAGGAGCCTTGCCCCCTTTGCCCGCGCGCTTCCATATTCGCCCGATAACTCTCGCGGTTGATGTTGCGGTTGAAATTGGTGTTGCGATTGACATTGACGTCGACATCCCCGCCGCGCCAGTTGCATCCCCCCCAGGCGTATCCCCAGGCCGCGCCCAGTGCCACGCCAGCGGTAAAGGCCAATGCCCCTGCTGCCACAGCCCCCCCGTACGGATAATACGGAGCATACGTATAGGGTGGATAGGCGGGATAAGGCCATGCGCCATACACCACGGTCGGGTTGTACGTCGGCACGTACACCACCTCGGGATTGGTCGGTTCGATCCTGATCACGGTGGTTTGTGGCGCCGGTTGCTCGACGAACGTGGTTTGTGGCGCCGGTTGCTCGACGAACGTGGTTTGTGGTGCCGGTTGCTCGACGATCACCGTTTGTTCTTTCGTAGTCTTCAGGTTGCCCTGTGCTTGCGCCTTCCCGCGCAGCCTCTGGACGGCGTCCAGCACATCTTTTTGCTGCGCCAGAAACGCGTCGCCCAGCCGCTGGGTTAAGTCGAGTTTCTGGTCCATCATGTCAAGCACCTGCGGAAAGTTCACGAGCGACTTGACGCTCGGATCCCAGTTTTGTCGCTCCAGGGCCGTGGTCAGGGCGTCACCTTTCAGGGTCTTGTTCGCCTTCGCCCACCGAGCAGCCTCGACCACCTCCAGGGGGTACGTAGACGCCATCAGGATCTGCGACACCAACGAGTCAGGATACAGGGCGATGGGCGCGACCAGCTGCTCGATTTCCTCTGGCCTGAACACGGTTCCAGTGCCCTGGGCCTCGAGGCGTACGGGCCACGGCAGTGACACAAGCACGGCGAGGATCCAGACCAAGAGCTGTTTACACACGTTGTGCATGGCATTCCTCCTGACCATCTTGACAGACAATGTGTAGGGAGTGTTCGTACAACGATAGCTGAGAATAGCATAAGTCAGTGATGTAAAAGAATAAATAGGTCACATATCTTGCGACGTGGTATGCATCACCTCACGGGCCAGAACCTCCTGGATGACATCGGGGTGGAGACAGATGCTGCTGGCGCGTACCCGTAGCTCGACGTGCAAACGATCTATGAGCCGCCTTGCGGGGGTTGTCCTCCGAGAGGTCCTCGCAGCGCTTCCGCCCATGCGGCATCGGCTGGCGACAATGGCGGCACGGGCGGCTTGTGGTAATCCACCCGCAGGTCATAGCGGGCCCGCTCGTAGGCGGTGCGCAGAGCCGGCCCCAGCTCCAGGGGCACCGGCGGGTCTGGGGGCAGCAGGGGGATAGGGACCGTCGGTAGGGGTTGACGCACGCTGATGGGCCACACACTGCTACGGGGCCGTTCTCCTGCCTTGCAGACCATCACAATATAGTGGGCCGGAGGTAAGGGATCGTCGAAAGGCATGCGGGGATAGCGGCGCAGGAGGTCGATCTCGATGACATGCACTGGCGAGGCCAGCAAGGTGCGGCGTTTTTCTAAGTACTCTTCCCGGCCCTGCCCGCGCCGCTTATTGACCGGCGAGAGTAACTCGATCACTGCTACCAGGCGCGCCGTCTCCCGCTGGCGAATGTAGACGGAGACCATGCGGGTGGGGATGTCCAGCGGCACGCGGATCTGGACGGGGGCCGGCGCCGCGACCGCCACGGCTGACGGGGCTCCGGCGGACACGTCAGGGCTGGTGATGCTGACATCCGGGAGCACGGCCTGGGGGTCATCATCGAGACGGTCGATGACCACCTGGGTTTCCAACTCCGCCAGGTATTTCGGGGCAAGCAATGGCGTCAATTGCTCCCCGATAATCGTCATCAGACGGGTGTGCACATCTGGCCAGATGCCCGGCGCTTCCAGATACGGGTCCATCCCCGGAAAAGGTGAGTGCATCATAACTCCCTCGAAAGCCTCGTAGGGCGCACTACTCAGCTAACCAGGTGATCGTCGTATTGCAGGAGCCTACCCAGGCGCTCGTGGCACAACATGAGATCCATCCCTCCTCTATGTGAGGCTGGCGACGTCGGAAGGGACACTTTATCCTTCCCCTGGTGCGGGCATGCCACCTTACGCTCTATACTCTTCCTGTGACGTGAGTATGGGGCATGGAAGAGGGGAATACAAGAGGGTACCGCCGCCTATCACTCCCTCCGCATCCCATGCTCCATGCCGCTACTCCAGGCTGTGCCCGGTCTCTGGCAGCTCACTGAGGTCCTTATCGCAAAAAGCATCCAGCCCGGACCTCGATTTTCAAACGAATGCTCACTGGCTTCGACGTCCGTCTGCCACTCCTTGTTGATATGCCTGTTGCTTCGATTCTTCGTGCTTCCCGTACAGGAAGCCGCCTGTCAGGCCAGCGGCTCCGCCAATAGCCGCGCCCAGGGCAGCGTTGCCAGCGATGGCGCCGATGAGTGCGCCACCGGCTGCACCAGCTGCGCCACCAGTCACCGTGCGCTGCTGCGTCTCAGACATCCCGGCGCACCCCGCGAGTGATATGATGAGGACTACGATGATAGGGAGCATAAAACGCCGCATATGATTACTCCTTATAAGAAGAGGCTACTCCTGGCCTCCGTATTGCCTCCAGTATGCCGTGCGGCACGCACGGCCGCGCCTCGGCCTTAACGCCGACAGGGGAATTTAGTCCCGAGGAAGTGGAAGATGCTATCTACGGCACGGTCGTTCATCGATTGTGGATTCTCCTTTGTCCACGCGAGGAACATCTGGAGCGTCTCTACCCGTGTCGGTGGAGGCTGAGGGAAGCACACGAAGCCCGTCTGCTCACCACTTGAGGTTGCCGCCTGGTAGTAATGATAGCTACCGACCGCATAGCCATGACAAAAACCGATGGCGGCCTGGTACAAGGGGTCGCTCTCACTCGCCGTACAGAGCTTGACCAAATCCTGCGTAGTATGGACGAGAAAATCATCACGCGTGAGCGCCTCAGAGCCAAATGGCCACAGCGCTATGGTGAGCACGATGAGCAACGCTTTCCAACACATAATGCCTCCTTTCTGATACGCAAGTCCTGCAGCGCCTATGATTCTCGCACACTCCTCGTCTCCTGTGCACACCGCGGAAACCTATCACCGGGGTACGGCGCGGACAATAGGACCTTCGGGCCATACAGATAAGACTTTCGTCCAATATCAGATAGGACTTTCGTCCCATATCAGGCGGTCAGCGTTCCTGGTAGGGTTCCAGGGCGCCGGGTGACGCCCCGGTGTTGGTATCGTTGACGCCAGTTGCTACGCTATGTAACACGCTTTCGTGGGGTTAATCAACAGGATCATAGGGATCCTCTGTGCCTCTGCGTCGCTGCCTGCCGTAGTGCCTCAAGCAGTTCTTGATCATCGAAGGGCTTCCGCAGATAGGCCACGATGCCAGCTTGCATGGCACGGTTATACGTCTGCACATCGTGATAGGCCGTGATGATGATGACCGGGAGGGTGATACCGGCCTTATGCAAATGCTCCAGCAAATCCAAGCCCTTCATCCCAGGCATCTCCATATCCAGGATGAGACAGGCGTCTGGCACCCATGGGCCTGCCTGCAGAAAGGCTTCAGCGGAGGCGAAGGCAATGGTCTGCACTCCGAGAGATTTCAGCAACCGCGGTAAGGCCCGGCGTATGGACGGATCATCATCCACGAGATAAGCCACGAGATTTGATAGACCCACGGGTAATCCTTGATGAACACGGTGGTCATGGCCAACCTCTCGCACACTCTCGATCAAGTCCAGCATATTTCGATACCCAGGATACTGCATAACCCTGCCAGTCCGGCTAGGGAGTAACGTAACACTGTGGCACGGCGGTGACAATGGGACCTTAGGACTATAGAGATGAGACTTTCGTCTCATGCCAGGCTGACGGTGGTGTGCCCAGAGACAGCGTCTGAAGATGCAGAGCAGTGAGGTGTAAGCAGCAGTAGCCAAACCGCCAGAGACAGGGACGAGTCCACACGTCGCGCCCTCGGCTGGCGCGACTGTTACGGTGTGATGCCGGCCTTGTCGGCGATGCGCACGAGTTCGGCGAGCGAGACGGTGTGCATCTTCTTCATGATGCGGCCACGGTGCACCTTGACGGTTTTTTCGCTCATCCCTAACGCATCAGCGACTTGTTTGTTCAGCATACCGGTCACCACCAGGGCCAACACATCGCGCTCGCGCGTCGTCAAGGTTTGCAGACATTGTTGCACCCTGCACTGTTCCGCGTGCTCACGCCATGCCTGTTGCGCCTGCAAGAGGGCACGCGCCACCGTGTCCAGGAGGATGCGCTCCTCACAGGGTTTCTGCAGAAAGTCGAGCGCCCCGGCCTTCATGGCCTGGACGCTGTCGGGGACGGTACCGTACCCTGTAAGGAAGATGATCGGCATGAGGCGCTCTCCGCCAACCAGGAGTTCCTGCAGGGCGAGACCACTGACCTCAGGGAGCTGCATGTCGAGGATAAGGCACGCCGGGCCACTGGGCGGCTCACGTCGTAAAAACTCCCACGCCGAGCCGAACGTTTCGACAGGGTAGCCGGCCGAGCGCAGTAAGCGTTCCAGCGAACGCCGAAACGACGCGTCATCATCGACGATGAAAGTGACGGCATCAGCGCTGTTCATACGGTGACCTCAGCACGCGTTGGGAGGGTGAAGCATACCGTGGTCCCATAGTCTGCATTCGGTTCCGCCCAAATGCGGCCACCGTGTGCTTCCACAATGGCCCGGCTGATGGCCAGGCCCATGCCCATGCCCTCAGGTTTGGTGGTGAAGAAGGCAGAGAACATGTGCTGCATGGTGCTCTCCTCCATCCCAATGCCCGTATCCTGGAACGACACGACGATGGCGTTGGTAGCCTGGTGTGCCGTCCGGATGGCCAACACGCGAGGACGAGATGAGGTCTGTTGCATCGCATCAAAGGCGTTGAGCATCAGATTCAAAATAACCTGCTGCAACTGGATACGATCGCCGTAGACCGTAGGCAAGTCCGCGGTCAGGTCAAGCGCGAGTGTCACCCGTTTCTCAAGCGCATTACGCTGGACGAGATGGATGACCTGCTGCACGAGCGTGTGCAAGTTCAGCGGCACGCATTCCAGGACACTTTTTTTCCCGAGAGTCCGCAATTGCTGGACGATTTTCCCGGCGCGCTGATCGTCGGTGATGATATCAGTCAGCGCCTCACGTACTTCAGCCAGATCCGGGGACTGCATGGCCAGAAACCGCTGGGCCGCCTGCGCATTGTTCAGGATCCCTGCCAGAGGCTGATTGATCTCATGCGCCATAGAGGCCGTGAGCTCTCCGAGCATGGCGACACGGGCGGCATGGGCGAGTTCGTGCCACAGGCGGCTCGACGCCTCTTCGGCCCGCTTGCGTACCAGGGCGTTGGCAAAGATCTCCCCAATCAAGCGCAGGAATGGAATCCACTCAGGCGGCCAGTCGACTTCGGTACAAAATGTTGCCACACCAAGCGCACAGATCGGCGCACCGCTCACCGATACCGGGACAAGCAAGGCCGACTGCATGCCTCTCGCCAGCCCGGCTTGCTGCGCCAGTGTCGCCGCCTCTGGCAGTGCGTCCAGCCGTTGGAAACGCACGATCTCGCCCCGCAGCAATTGGTCTGCAAACCAGGGCAGTGCTTGCTTGACGCATGCTCCGGATGTAGATACCTGGTTGTACCTGGATACGGTATAGGAATGGGTGACATCCAGGTTCAGGTGATCAGCAGAGAATTCGAGCAGAGAACTCTGGTCAATGCCTAAGCAATCCGCCACATACCGGAGCCCGTCCTCAATCTCTATATCGATGTCGCTGGCCGGCACTTTGGCAAAGACGGTCGAGAGGTCAGCGACTAACGTCTCCAGGACAAGGTGTTTCTCAAGTTTTTCCTGGTGCTGCTTACGCATGAAGGCCGACACGCAGAGGGCCCCAAGCAGTTGCAGGCGGCGCACCGCTTCCTCAGTCCACGTGTGTCCGGAGCACAACGCAGCAACGGCGATCACATAGACCACTGCTCCATCCGCGGGGAGTGGGATGGCGAGGAACGACTGCAGACCAGCGTGCAACCAGTGCTGCTTTTCTGCGACAGCTTCAGCAGGTAACGCATGCATCCGGGTCAGACACACGGTATGACCCTGGCTGAGCTGACTGGCGTACCAGGGAAAGGACTGATCCAATGGCAAGGGAGATAGGGGAGAAGTTGGCACGCCTGGCCGGCTATACCGATAGTGTGCCTGCAGTGTCGTCGACTCTGCCGGTAACTCTAGGAGGCCCCCCCAATCGAGCGCACTATCTTCTACCACATATTGCAATCCCAGTTCGATGGTTTTGCCAATCTCTCTCGCCGGCGTATGGATGAGAGTCGCCGAGAGACTGGCAAGGAATGACTCGAATCGCCGAGGTACCGCAGAGACAGCCTCTGCCTGCCGGCTCTGCAGCATGATGTGAGGAGCATATCCCGCGTCGTCACCGTCTAAGTCACACTGCTTGCTAAGGCGTCTAGGGTGCTGCTGCTGTCCTGGGCTATACATGAGACGCCTATCTCTCTCCGTCCTCATATTCATATCCTGCAAAGGTTCTACTCTGGCGGAGAAGATTGTTTTTATTATTGGTACCCTATTATAAAAGCATACCTCTCCATGTGCCATAGAAAAGTCCCAGGGCTGCATTGGGCAGAAGTGCTCTGATGCCAGATGGCAAGAGATGTGCATCCCTCATGGAGCTTGGCGGAACTCCCCGTACAGCTCAGAGAACGCTCTCACACGTCACAACAGAGACTTCCCCGGCGCCAAACTGGCGCGGCAATGGCGGTGCGCAGCACGAGAGTCAGGTGCTGGTGGCTGACACCTTGCGTGCCTGAGCACCATGGAACGCCGGCGGTCACACGCGCAGCAATGTTGAGCCCGCGATGGCAATTAATCTATGTTACATTTCGGTGTTCTCGGGATACGTGGCGGAGCGCTTCTCTCCTCTTCGGTGCAGGCGTGGGTCGTGCAGTAGCCAGCAATCAGGGTGTGTTCGGCCACAGCCGGGCGCCAGGATATGCCACAGGTTTTGGCCTCAAAGTCGTATTGATGGCCGGCCCGGGTCTCCAGGAGAAACGTCACGGCCTGCTGGCCCCGATGCGAGCTGCTGCTCCCCTCATAGGCCATGCGCAGGCTATGAAGTCCTGGCGTGACTCGGATGTCCTGTATGTACGCCAACCGATCGAACGTCTGCGTATCAAGCCCAAGGAGATGGATAGCGCGTGGCAAGACGATGCGGGCATAGGGTTGTGACGTGCCAGGCTGTGGAGGTGGGGAAAGCGTTGCACAACTCAGCAATCCGCTTGTTACACTCAGCAGCAGCAGCCAGAAATATCGTCTGCGCATAGGGTACCATCTCCTCAGACATGGTGCAGACATCTCTTGATAGCGCAGCCACTCGTGAGGGTCAAAGTGCCTCTAACAGCAGCAGCTCCTCTGTGTACCACTAAATGATGGGTCCTGCAATCGGCAAAGCATTATCTCTGGCGGTTTTTGATGAGCGATGCTACGCTCCACCAGGTCATGTGGTGGCATGTGGCGCCGTGGCGTATACACTGCCCCACATCGCCTGGTATAGGACGAAAGTCTCATCTGTATGGGCCAAAGGTCCAATGGTCTGCCTGGCGCTGTGGGGTTACATTAGATGCGGGCGGTGCCGGGGGGGGCCAGCACGGGAGGGCTCTGGCACGGCGCGTGGAATGTCACGCATATTCCAGCAGTACGAGCGAGAACACGATTGATAAGGAAGACGGATATGGTACGAGCAATGCAACGGTTCATTGCACTGGCAGTGCTCTTGTGTGCCTTTGCAGCAGCGGCACAAATGCCGATTGTCTACCCGGCAAGAGGCCAGAGCGCGCAGCAGCAAAGCCAGGATGAGGGCCAGTGCGCTGCCTGGGCCAAGCAATCGACGGGCATTGATCCGGCGATGGCATCGAGTCCGGCCCCGCAACAGACGGGGCCGGCGGCCGGTGGCGGCCAGCGTGCGGGTGGGGCTGCACGTGGGGCTGCGGGTGGGGCTGCGATCGGAGCGATTGCGGGAGACGCGGGTAAGGGCGCCGCGGCCGGGGCAGTGGTTGGTACCATGTCTGGTGGCCGTCGCGCGCGCCAGCAGCAGGCATCACAGAATCAGCAAGCCCAGGCTCAGCAGCAGAACCTGATGCAGACCTATTACCGCGCCTATGGCGCCTGTCTGGAAGGTCGTGGCTACACTATCAAGTAACGGAGGAGCTATGCAGCGTGTGATGCACATTGGGGTGGTGCTGGTCATGATCACTTTCGGGACAGCTTCAGCAAGGGACTTCGACGGCTCAAAGCTGTTGATCTGTGCTCCGGTGGAGGCCATGGATTGCGCTTCCGGCGAGGAGTGCTTAAAAGAGCGCCCGGAGGACATTGGAGCCCCGAACTTCCTGCGCATCGATTTCGCGCAAAAAGCCATCGTCGGCCCCAAGCAAACGACGGCAATCCTGTTCATGGACAAGAGTGACACCCAGATTCTCCTGCAAGGCAAGGAGCACGGGTACGGCTGGACGCTGGTACTCGACCAGGAAAGCGGCGCGATGATCGTCACCCTGGCGAATCGGGAGGGGGCAGTCGTCCTGTTTGGATCGTGCACGCCGCTCTAAGGTCGGGAACGCTTTACAGCGCTCTCTGGCCGCGGTAATCCGGTAACTTCGTGGTGGTGGGAACTGCATCATGCTGGCGCATTGCCTCAGGTCGCAACCTACGCTGTGGCTTCGCTGCATAGCCCCATGGGTCCCTATGCTGCTCGTGAGCGTGCTCTTGACAGGCTGTGAGGGCACGTCGGTGGCATCCGAGACAGCTCCCGCGGTGGTCCAACCGACCTACGTTGGCGGCCAGGCCTGTGTCGCTTGCCATCCACAGGAGACGGAGCGCTGGCAGAGTTCTGACCACCGCCGCGCTATGCAGCCCGCGGACCAGACGACCGTTCTCGGCAACTTCGACAACGCGACATTTACCAAGGACGGCGTCACCTCGACATTCTTCAGCCGCGATGGCGCGTACTTCGTGCGCACCGACGGCCCTGACGGGGCCCTGCACGAGTACCAGATCGCCTATACCTTTGGCGTGGAGCCGCTGCAGCAGTATCTCATCACCTTTCCCAACGGACGCTATCAGGCCCTCAGTATTGCCTGGGATACGCGCCCTGCGGCGGCTGGCGGTCAGCGCTGGTTCCATCTCTATCCCCACGAAAAGATTGACCACCGCGACATCCTGCACTGGACAGGTCCGTTGCAAAACTGGAATTTTATGTGTGCTGACTGCCACTCGACGAACCTGCAGAAGAACTATCGACTCGCGGAGGATCGCTTCGAGACCACCTGGACGGATATCAACGTGTCCTGCGAAGCGTGCCATGGCCCCGGTTCGCGTCACGTCACGTGGGCCTACGAAGCGCGTCAGGGCCGCACTGTCGCTGATCCCACGCGCGGGCTGGTCGCCCCACTCACGGACACCGGCACGGGGGAAATGGACATTCCCGCCTGGCCAGTCTATCGCCCAGCGCCCGGTAGCGCTGGCGTCCCGTGCTGAGGTGGAAACGTGTGGCCGCTGTCATGCCCGGCGAGCCCAGATCTGGAGCGACTATGAACCTGGGCAGCCCCTGGCCCAGACCTATCGCGTGGCCTTCCTGGAGGCGTCACTGTACCACGCCGATGGCCAGATGCGCGAGGAGGTGTACGAGTATGGCTCGTTCCTGCAAAGCAAGATGTACCATGCTGGGGTGACCTGTGCAGACTGCCACGACCCCCACAGTGCCCGTCTGCGGGCGGCGGGCAATGCCGTATGCGCGCAGTGTCATCTCCCCGCGAAGTACGACGGGCCGCAGCATCACTTTCACCCGGCACACACCGAGGCTGCCCAGTGTGTCTCCTGCCACATGCTGCAACGTGTCTATATGGGAGTCGACGGCCGGCGCGATCACAGTTTTCGGGTCCCGCGGCCCGACGTATCGGTCACCCTGGGTACCCCCAACACGTGCACGGACTGCCACACTGCCCGGACTGCGCAGTGGGCCGCTGAGGCGGTGGCGCAGTGGTACGGCCCGCAGCGACAAGGCGGCTGGCACTATGGTAGCGCGCTTGACGCTGGCCGTCGGGCTCGGGTTGACGCAGAACGCCAGCTGCTACGGACGGTCCAGGACATGACGCTCCCGGCCATTGTGCGCGCCACGGCGCTGCATCTGCTGCCGCCGTATCTGGGACCCCAGGCGTGGCGCGCGGCGCAGCCTGGTCTGGGCGATACCGATGCGCTGGTGCGTCGGGCCGCGGCTGTCGCTGTCGCGACCGTGGAGCCCCAGACGCGGCTATCGCTCGTCCTACCATTGCTGCGTGATCCGATCCGTACGGTACGCCTGGAAGCGGTAGCGAGCCTCATGGGGGTCCCAAGGAATTTCTATACCCCTGAGCAACTCACGCGGCTCGACCAGGGCATGACTGAATACCGCCAGGCCCAGACCGCCAATGCCGACCGCGCCGAAGCCCACATCAATCTTGGCGCGCTCGACGCCAGCCTCGGGAACGCTGTGGCGGCAGAAGCCGCATACCGCACCGCCATGCGGCTGCAGCCATTCTTCATTCCTGCCTACATCAATCTCGCCGACCTGTATCGCCAGCAGAACCGCGAGGACCAGGCGGTGCAAACCTTGCGTACGGCCCTGGACCTCGATCCCAGAAATGGCGATGCCTACCATGCGCTTGGCCTGTCCCTGGTGCGGCAACAACGGCTGCGCGAGGCCATGCCGGCGCTGGCCCAGGCAGCGCAACTGCGGCCTGACCTGCCGCACTACGCCTATGTGTATGGCGTAGCCTTACATGGAGCAGGCGAGGGGCAACGCGCCATGCAGGTGCTGGAAGCGGCTTATGCCCGGCATCCTGCCGCGCGTGATATTGTCGTGGCGCTGGTGGAGTATTCCATCCAGGCGCGCGACCGTCCTGGTGCGCTGGCCTGGGCGCGCAAGCTTGTGGAACTGGCGCCCGACGATAGTAGAGCCCGCCAGTTACTGGAGAGCCTGGAGCGCCGGCCCTGAAGGGCCCGCCAGCGCGTTGACACACACTGCACTAGGGAAGGAGAGAGGTCTAGAGCGCTGATGACAGTGGTAGCGACGGATAATATGTCGTGTTGTACAGGAGATGCGCAGCGTTTGTCGCGCGCATGAGACAGTGAACTGACGTCCTTCAGCGGAGGAAGAGAGTATGCATCGGAAAATGATTGGCTTGATGGTTATTGGCAGCCTGATCGTGTTCGCCCATCTCACCCTGGCCCAGGAGAAAAGGCCTGATGCCACCCTCCATCTCTCAACAGGGTCCGTTGCGCTAGGCATCGGTTACACGTGGGGGGGGGGGGTCCTGACCTACCAGGGGAAGGAGTATCCCTTCAGTATCGATGGGCTTTCAATCGTTGACGTCGGCGTTTCAAAAGCCGAGGCGAATGGGACGGTCTACAACCTGAAGCGGCTCGAAGACTTTAACGGCAACTACACCGGGGTGACCGCAGGAGCCACGGTTGCTGGCGGAGGTGGTGCTACTACGATACGGAATCAAAACGGTGTGGCGATTGACATGGTGGGGACAACTGTGGGGCTCAAGTTCAAGCTCTCTGTGGACGGCGTAAAAATGACCCTCAAGAAAAGTTAGCCTGGTGGCGTAACCCTACCCGGTGGGCAACAGTCGTGTTCTCCAAGCGACCTATCTCCACCTCCGGAACACCACCACCGTGTGGATGGCATGCAAGGCGCCATGCCGTCCACACGGGGTAGCGGCTGCAGGCTTAATTGGGGAGGGTACCGGCACGCCAGATCTCTTCGGGCGTCGGCAGGTCGGTGACGCCATAGTGTACCGCCAGGTTATAGGCGGTGTGTGCCGGATCGATAGCATACGCGACGGTCCGGCAGAGTTCCTGAAAGTGCTCGGCGTCGACCCGCATGGCCATACGACGCATATAATACCGTCCCAGGTCCATGGGGGTAAGTCCTGACTGCTGTGCGGCCATCATTGCCCCTTCCGTGGGGATGGCTTTACGCCTATGCCGGCTGCCCCCGTTGCCTCGTCACAACAACGGTTTCCCCGCGCCAAACTGGCGCGGCAATGAGCCGTGCGCAGCACTAGCGGCGCTCAAAAATCGCCGCGACGCCCTGGCCACCACCGACGCACATCGTTTCCAGGCCGTAGTGTGCATCACGCCGCTGCATTTCGTGCAGCAGGGTGGTGAGAATGCGGGCACCGGTGGCCGCAATCGGGTGGCCAAGCGAAATACCGGAGCCGTTCACATTGAGTTTGTCCCAGCTATCGAGCTTCCACTCCTTGAGCACTGCCAGCACCTGTGCAGCAAAGGCTTCGTTGAGTTCGATAAGATCGAGGTCGTCCCAGGTCAAGCCCGTGCGCGCGAACACCCTGGCGACTGCCGGTACAGGGCCTATGCCCATATACGCCGGGTGCACGCCGGCTACGGCCCAGCCGGTCAAGAAGGCCATGGGTTGCAGGCCCAACTCGTCCAGCTTATCGCCAGCCACCACCAGGCATACCGATGCCGCATCGTTTTGCGAACTCGCATTGCCTGCCGTGACGGTGCCACCCGGGGTCACGGGACGCAGCTTCGACAGCACCTCCAGGGTGGTATCCTTGCGCGGTCCTTCATCCACCTGGAACAGTTTGGGGTCACCACGGCGCTGCGGGATAGACACTGGCACAATTTCTTCGGCAAACTTGCCGCTCTCAACCGCCGCCACCGCGCACTGATGACTGCGCAGAGCATAGGCGTCCTGCTCTTCACGGGCAATATGATGCCGCTCGGATAAGTTCTCGGCGGTCTCGATCATGCCCGAAATAACGCCAAAACGTTCGTCCGGCGAGGCGGTGGCACGGGCCCGCATGAGACGATCATGCAGGGTGACAGACCCGAAGCGGCTACCCCAACGCATGTCAGTGGTATAGAACTCTACCCGGCTCATGCTCTCCACACCACCGGCCAGGACCACGTCAGCATTGCCCGTTTGCACCATCATACAGGCATTGAGAATCGACTGTAAACCTGACGAGCACCGGCGATCCAACTGGTAGCCGGGGATTTCAATAGGTAACCCCGCCTTCAGTGCACACAGCCGCCCAATGGCCGGTTCCTCGCCGCTGGGATAACCGTGCCCCAGGATTACTTCGTCGATTTTGTCGGGCTCTAAACTCGTCCGTTCCAGGACAGCTTTAATCACCGCGGCCCCCAGGTCTGCCGCTGCGATGTCTCTCAATCCCCCGCCAAAATTGCCGACCGCCGTCCGTACCGGGCTGACAATAGCGACTTCACGCATAGCGTTTGCCTTCTTCGTGCTTTGTTGCAGAAATAACGCCAGGGTTTTCGGAACAATACCCCCTGCAAAAACAGCCTGTTCCCCCTCGCCAAACTGGCGAGGCAATGGCCGTGCGCAGCACTGAGACACAGTCTGGATGGGCAGAAGCCTGTGCTTGCTGCGTTGATCCCATAGAGTAGCGAAACTCAGCGCAATTTGCCACACTCCCTCCAGGAGAGAGGGTAAGGGAGCACGCATGCCTGGGAAAGGACTTGCAGATTGCGACGTTTTCGTATATATCCAACGCTGACTGGTCCCGGATATCCGGGAAGGAGCATGGGGCTAAGGGAGGCTGACTTGAAGCGCCTGATCCGCGGACGCTAGCCATATGAACGGCTCATTGCAACTTGACACGCTCGAGACCATGCATGACGAGATTCGCGACAAGCATCAGGTGGTGGAGATGTCGTGGCTGGTCCGAGATGGCGTGTTCTGGACGCGGGACGTCCTGCAGGCGCATGCGGACAAACACCACACTCCGGTCCTTCGGCCTATTGCCATCGCCCATTTTCCTGACGGCCGCAGGATGATCCGCGACGGACATCATCGCTCCTTAGCGACGTACATAGGTGGCCGTACCTATCTCAGGAGTGATGAGTACCGCGTGGAAGTCTACACCTATGAGATGTATGCGGAGATTAACTTCGAGGTCGGCTTTGTGACGCCTTTCGATCCCCGCACCGAAGTGCGTGTGCCTGATTTCACCGCGTTTCGCCAGGAAGTCTTCCAACTCTACGACCGTAACCCTGCCGAAGCCGTCGCATTTATTCGGCAAAATAAAGCCCGTTATGCGCGTCCGCATACGCGCAACACCCTGGCGCAACTGGCTGAGCATTTGCGCCAAAGCGCCATTGCCGAAGGTATCGCGCGCGGTGACCTGGTCGCTGACATGGCCATCCTGGGCGTGTCCCGCGAGACCATAAAGTGCCTGGAAGAATCGAAGTGGCACATTGTGTCGCTGCAGCAGTTGATCGAGCACACCGCCAAAGAGCGCTGGCACATTGGCAAGCTGGGCCAGAAGGGACGCCAGGAAATCACCACGGCTTTGCAGCACTATCACGAACTTGAGGTGCTGAAAACCCGCCGTATCCAGCCGGCAAGAGGGGCCTGAGGCAAGGATACCAGGAGGCGTAGCGTGCACCGATGTCGTGAGCTTACTTTCGCACCGCATGCGTGGCGCGAGAGTTCTGGCGCCGCTCGGCAAGACGCATGAGCACGATGCTCATTTCGTATAAGGCCAGCATCGGCAGCAACAGGGAGCCCATCGTGAAGGCGTCGGGGGTCGGCGTGATAATGGCGGTGAGGATCGCCCCAAGGAGGATAGCATAGCGCCGATGCTCGGTCAGGAAGGTCACGGAGATGAACCCCAGGCGGTGCAGGATGAGCGTCACCAGGGGTAGCTCAAACGTCATCCCACAGGCCGCCGCCAGACCCAGAGTCATCGAGAGATAGCGGCTCACCGAGATGCCGGCCTCGACGTTTTCTCCGCCAAAACTCAGCAAGAAGCGCAGAGTGACTGGCAGAATGACCACGTAACAAAAACCAGCCCCCAGCGCAAATAAGCCCCCAGCCGCCACCGTGCTCCCCAGGGCAACACGCGGCGACAGACCACCCACGACGCGCAGCAGACGATTGACCTCGTACAGTAACAGGGGAGCCAGCAGACAGAGACTGGTCGTCATCGACACCGTCACGTACCCCATCAAACCTTCCAGTGGTGCGTACATGACGAGGGATGCCCCCAACGGTCGGGTCAGGGCGTGCAGCAGATGGGGCGCCAGAGGATACGCCACGGCACTGGCCACGGCAAAGACGATCAGCAGGCGCAGCACACTCCACCGTACATATTCGAGCGAAGCAAACACATCAGAGGTCAGGAGGCGTGGTTCTGTGGCCATAGTATCTCAGCGCGTACCAAGGGTGAGGAGCTTTGACATCAGGCGAGGATAGCCTCCGTCGCCCTCCCCCGTCAAGAGGGAGGGCATCGAGGAGGGAGAATCTTGGTCAGAAATGGCTCCCTCGCAAACTCTCAGAGCGCCTGGGTTCTGGTAGGTACTCGACCGTTGGCTGGCGCCGATCCTCTGCGGCATGCCACTGCGCGTCAGCCACCATGCGATCTATCGGCATTGTCAACTTCACAGCAGATACCCGATTTCCTGGGATTTCCCTTCTCAAATAAAACTTGCGACAAAACCTCTCCCATTCCCATAGTGAGAAAACGCGTGTGAATCGTGTGGCTCTATGCCCGTATGGGTTGACGTGATCTTGGTCACATTTTGAGACATCTGCTTTAGACCAGGGTATTACCAGGCAGAGGCATACCACCCATCTTGTGGCAAGCGCCCTGCTCACCTCGAGACGCGAAAAAGTGCCTTTGGCCTTCCTTTCCTTGCGAGGCGTGGCACGGGGCCAGCCATGACATGACGCTGCTCACACAAAAAGGAGGTTTCTCATGCAACACCAACAAACTCTCATTGGACTGCTGCTCATTGCGACACTTTGTTTAGCCGCAGGGGCGCCAAAGGCGTTTGCGCAGAATCCGATGATCAACCCACACCCTATCGAAAATCCCAACCCGCCGACTGGCCCCATCTCCTTGCCCCCGTCGGGACTCAGGAATGTGCTGCTTGTTGTGGTCGACGACGTGGGCATGGACCACTCAAGACAATATATCCCGGTTACAGGTAATGCCCCAATTGACTTGCCCGCCACGCCCACGATTCGCCGGCTGGCACG
Organism: uncultured Alphaproteobacteria bacterium; assembly: GCA_963851215.1. Lineage (GTDB taxonomy): Bacteria > Pseudomonadota > Alphaproteobacteria > Dongiales > Dongiaceae > DATKFM01. The sequence continues at coordinate 6,168 of CAWKOG010000004.1, read as the reverse complement.
GAGCGGTATTATTTTCCATAACGCCTGGGCCAATCCAGTGTGCTCGCCTACGCGAGCGGGTGTGCTCACGGGGAGACACGCCTTCCGTACGACCGTGACCAACGCCCTGTCGAATAACCCGAACGCGCCGGGTTTACCTGCCGCAGAGCTCACCTTGCCTGAATTGATTGCCAGCGCGGGGTACGTGTCCGGCCTGTTCGGGAAATGGCACCTGGGAGGCGGCGCGACAGGACCCAACAATCAGGGGTTTGACGAGCACCGGGGTAGCCTCACCGGCGCATTGAGCGCCTACGATTCTTGGAACAAATATGTCAACGGTGTACAGGTGGACGGGAACCCCGCCACAGCGGCGATCGACCCGGTGACAGCATACGCCACTCAAGAGAATGTGCAGGACGCCTTCGCCTGGATTCAGGCACAAACGAGCCATTGGTTTGCCATGGTGGCCTTCAACGCGGCCCACACGCCGCTGCACACGCCGACGGCCGCTTGTGATGGTGTCGCTGCTGGTGCTGATATGAACGGGATGATCGAGTGTGTGGACTATTGGATCGACTGGCTCTTGTCCGAGCTCGAAGGCATCGGGGCACTCGAGAACACCACGGTGATTTTTATTGGCGATAATGGCACAGAGAGTGCCAGCATCCTCGGGCCATTTTCGAGTTCACCCAACCCAAGCCACAAAGGGGAAGTGTACGAAGGAGGCATTCGTGTCCCCTTTATCATTGCCGACGGCTACCATCTGGTGCACGGCACTGTGGCACCGTCGTCAAGTGGTGCCGGTTACATCAGCAATCCAGACCGCCGCGAGGAGGCCATGGTCCATACCGTGGACATTTTCGCGACCGTGGCCGGCATCGCTGGCGTGGCATCCACCGCGGAGGATTCCGTGTCGATGCTGCCACACATGGGAACCGGTTCGTTCTTTTTTCCTCCGTTTCTGTATGCGCGTCAGTCTATGTATACGGAGCGTTGTACGAGTAGCATGTACCAGGCAGCCGTCCGCAACAGCCAGTACAAGCTGATCTATCGTTACGACTATAACACCTCCACTCTCGTGCAGGAATTATATGCGGTGTCGGATCTGGCAGAAGTGACCAATCTCTTTGGCACGGGCATCGCAGACGAGGCGGTATTGGTGGACGAGCTGAACAGCATGTGGGCCTCGGAGAGCTACGATCCGCTCACCGGTTGCCCCTGAAGCGTCAGGGATGATAGCCCCATGGCACCACACCGTGAGGGGCGTTGCCCCAGGGCGGCTCTGCCGCCTCACATGGCGCAGGCCCTGGTCTCACTCCGATGGCATGGGGCTTGCCCCTTTTCCGGCGTTGCGCACGCGAGGCCGCATAGGGATGTGACAATCATTGGAACCACGTTCAAGGAGTCAGGTTGAACCATGCGATTTTTGCGTCCGAAGCGGTGAGTTTTTCTCGATTGGAGTGAAGGATGGACATTTGCTCATAGCTTTGATGATTATTCATAACTTTTCTCATCCATTGTCTCGTTACCGATATAAAAACTCATGGTCTTTTTCATATCCATAACCCCTATAATGGTATACCCTTCTTCAAGAGAGAAATTGATATCCATAATTTTAGAATTTAATGGCACAGCTTTACTTTTCTGTCTATTTTTTCTGAAAGCGACCAGTATGAGCAGGGCATAACATAAACCAATGCCAGCAGGAAACAGGAAAGGCGTATCCACAAGGTTTCTCCTTCTGAAACAAAAGTCTCTCATTATAAGAGCGCGTAGTGTTTTGAAAGAGGCGACTGGTACCGCATTGCCGTTGTTATAGGATATTTTATGCAAGCTTTATGCCAGGTTCATAGAGAGGTGACCTCTGTCAGGGATGGCCACAGGTGCGGAGTTTCGGGAAGGACAAGGAGAGACATGCACTGCCTTGCCTGTTATAATGGCGATGCGCCCAAGCCAGCAAGGAAAAGGAGTGTTATAACGATGCACAACAAGACCGCACCGCACTATCTGGAACTTCTCAACACCATTGCTTCAGGGGAACGACGCGCTGGGGTTTTTCTCAACGCCTGGGCCAACACAACGCCGGACCCCGCGTTGCAAGCGTGTCTGTCTATGGTGGCACACAGAGAGACCAGCCACTACCACATTTTCAAGCGTCGCATCGAAGAGCTGGGGTACGCCTGGACGGATAACCAGGACCCGGACTTTGAAGAACGTCTCAAGGTGAGCGGCTCCGCTCTATCCGACGCCGAGAAAATTCGCTGGGGCAAGGACAGGCAGGCGCAGCGGCGAGGTCCAACCATACGCGACAGGTATGACGCAGCGATTGCCGATGAGACGGTTGACCCGCTCACGCGCTCCCTGCTGCGGTGGTTCTCGGATGTCGAAGCGGACTCTGGGGCCCGTCTGCGTGCCATCTATGACCGTATCGAGGCACAGGTCGAGTAGACAGGCAAGAGCAGTTACAATGTTCATGGACCACGGAGAGGACTGCGGCCAACAGGATGAGCCACACACGCGCATACACAGTCAGCGCAGCGTATGGCAGGATCGTCAGGCGGGAGACGCGGCTCTCCATCCTCACGAGGGTGGACCCTGTCTCCAGGAGCATGCTCCACGTCCACCCGTGGGGCCACGCCCGGCTTCCATGCGCCAGGGCGCCCTTCCAGGTGTGGGCCCCAGTCGTATGGCTTCCCGCCCTCGACGTCTGGCTCCGTGCCCCGCGCGATGCCCGCCTTGCGGTGGCAAGCGACCCACTCATGGGAGGACGACAATCTCGTTTTGTGCTGTATAGCAGACCTTGTTGTGCCAGCCGAGCGTACAGCCGAGCGCCAACCAAAAAATAGGGGCAAGGACCTCCTCGTGCATGCGCCTCAGTTCCGTCCCCTGCGCTCCGCTGTCCAAGGTCGCTTGAGGCTCAGCCCCGTCCCTCGGATAGCCTCCGCGTGTGGCTATCGTGCCTCCTGCTTGGACCACGGTTTTTTCTCCTCTCGTTCCTCGAAGGCAGAAAAGTCCTCTCATATTGAGACCGTATATCTCAATTCAAGAGACCTGGAGGCGGTCTCCTCCTGCCTCTCCTGCCCAGGGGACCGCAGCGATCACGCCCATTGTTCGACGAGAAACGGCATGTCCCTGGCGACAGAAGGGACCGTAGGAGGCTTTTTCGGTAATATGCTCTACGGCAAGATCTGTGCCATGCTAGAGATGGGGTCGTGTCCCTCCCGCCTGCGGATCATTCGGCTGGACTTGTCTACACCTGGGTGTGGAAGTTGATCTATAGGGGTATGCGTACGCTGCGGCGGGGTATGCAGACGCCAAGAACGCCAACAGTCTCCGCCATGGGCTTCGCGGAGGCGCAAGTCTTTGCGCACGGTTGGCGCCCACACCACAAGGAGATACGCAGTGTCGCAGCCAGATTTTACGCGTCACCAGGTATGATACATGGCGCAACGCAGTTTTGGGTTGGACGTGCGCCGAAATCCCTATAGAATCGACCCGATACGGACAGACTTCTCAGACAGTGTTTTTGGAGGTATATGATGAACAGCGTCTCTACGCCGACGGCGCTGACCGCGCCAGCATCTGCCCTGTCGTATGAGCACATCGCGGCCTTCCAGCACAGCTTCCGTACAAACCCGACCTCCCGCATCGCCCAGAATGCGGTGACCCAGACAAGCGTTGATGACATCGCTCTGAATCGTGACATCGTGACATCCGTTGATCACTCGTTCTCGACGATACTGGACAACTGGAGCGTGACCCATCAGAAAAAGTCTGGTCGCTGCTGGATGTTTGCCGGGCTGAATTTGTTCCGACCCGGCGCCATGGCCAGGATGAACCTGAAGAGCTTTGAATTCAGTCAGAACTATTTGCTGTTCTGGGATAAACTCGAAAAGGCCAATTATTTCCTGGAGGCCATTCTCGAAACCGCCACCCGACCTGCAGATGACCGCACCGTGCACTGGTTGCTGGGCAACTTGCTCAGCGATGGGGGCCAGTGGAACATGTTCGTGAACTTGATCCACAAGTACGGCGTGGTCCCGAAGCACGCCATGCCGGAAACGGAGAGTTCGTCCAACACCGCACGCATGAACGCCATCCTGAAAGAGAAGCTGCGTGAGGGGGCACGCACACTGCGTGACGCGGTCGCTCACGGTGCTACAGTAGCCGACGCCCAGGAGACCAAACACGCCTTCCTGCAGGTGATCTATCGCATCCTCGCCATCCATCTCGGCACCCCGCCTACCGCGGTCGATTGGCAGTGGCAGGACAAAGACCGCGCCTTCCATCGTGACGGCCCCCTGACCCCGCAGGAATTCGCCGCACAGTACATCACCCTGCCGCTCGACGAGTATGTCTGCCTGGTGCACGATCCACGCGGCACCAGTCCCTACGGCAGGACGTTTACCGTGGAGTACCTGGGCAATGTCTGGGAAGGGGGGCTGACGCGCTATCTCAATGTGGAGATCGACGTCCTCAAGGACATCGCGAAGCGTACCTTACTCGACGGTGAGCCGGTCTGGTTCGGCTGTGACGTAGGCAAGATGCTGCGCCGCGACACGGGTATCTGGGATGCCCAGTTGTTTGATTATGCCAGTGTGTACGACACGGCCTTCACGCTCAATAAAGCAGACCGCCTGGTGTATCGCCAGACCCAGATGACGCACGCCATGCTCTTCACCGGGATCGATGTCGTTGACGGATGCCCCGGCGCTGGCGCGTCGAGAACTCCTGGGGCGAGGACAATGGCCAGAAAGGGTTTTACCTGATGAACGACTCGTGGTTCGACGAGTATCTGTTCGAAATCGCAGCGCGCAAGAGCTATCTGCCAGCGACACTCCGTGCCGCGCTCGAAGAAGACCCCATTGTGCTGCCGGCCTGGGATCCAATGGGCTCGCTCGCCTGAGCCCATTTTTCCTCTCTCCGGGAGAGGATCAATAGTATTCGGCACCAACTTTGCGCGAGGGCTCCATCGGATTCCCTCCTCCTCGACGGGGGAGGGCTAGGGTGGGGGTGCTGGTCGGTGGAGCCACGCACACGAGGCGTTCCCGGTATTGTTCTCTAAAGACACGTCCCGTCGCCGCTCCAGATGATCAAAGATGTCAAATTTCAGGCCCATGTCGTGGTCCTCCTACACTTGTGCACCACGGCTATGACATGGGAACTGACTACAAGGAAGTATCAGACGTGGTGACGAGGCGTACAAACTGGGCAAAGTGGTCTTTGAGGGTGCGCAACTCGCCGATGCGACGGTCAACCGTGTGCTTGAGCTTTAACGCCGTTGCGATACGGGCAAACAGCTCCTCCTCGTGCACGGGTTTGGTGAGGAAATCATCGGCTCCAGCCTTAATGCCTTGAATACGATCTGCCACCGCATCCAGGGCCGTCATGATAATAATGGGGATGAGCCGCGTCTCTTCATGTTCTTTGAGGATACGGCAGACCGTGAAGCCATCGAGCACCGGCATCATCACGTCCAGCAGGATCAGATCAGGAGCTTCGGCAGCCACTTTTTCCAGGGCCCCCTGGCCATTGGTAGCGCTGACCGTGTCGTATCCAGATCCTCCAACTCCTGCTCTAGATAGTCCACATTCCATGGCTCATCGTCGACAATAAGGATTTTGGAGCGTCCGGTTGCCACCGGTTTGCGTCGGGTGCGACGGGCATGATCGGCAGGGAGGGTGCGTGAGGCAGCACAGCAACTGGAGCCATAAAGCTGTAGCCGCGGCCATAGACGGTTTTGATGATAGGCGTTCCGGCTGACTCTGGCTGCACAGCTTGCCGGACTTTCGCGAGACACCGGGTGAGCGCTGCTTCACTCACAAACGTGTCTGCCCAGCAGCTTTGCTCCAGAAGTTCTTCTTTGGTGACCACACGGTCGCGATGCTGGAGGAGGTAGAACGAGCACATCAAATACCCTGGGCTGGATGGCGACCTGTTGAGCCGTACAGCGCAACTCACAGCGGCTGCACATCAAGTAGTAGTTGCCAAAGCGGTATATCATGTGCTGTATCCCCGAGCTATACTCCGGTCTTTACCTCGTGCAGACACCTTTTACATGGTGAAGAAGGGCCAGTCAGTCAACAGGCCACTCATACACCGCCTCTCCCCCGGACAAATGCTGACCAGCATGGTCGGCGTCCGTCTCAACTGGTCAGAATGTGCGTAAAGACTGAGTCTGGGATGCTG
>CAWKOG010000003.1:0-13438 GCA_963851215.1 uncultured Alphaproteobacteria bacterium | reverse complement strand
GCTCTCCGGGATGACAGGTGTACGAAAGTTATTCGCGCGAATTACGACAGCGTCTGCGTCTGCAGGTAGTTCTGCAGGCCGACCTTCTTCACCAGCTCGAGCTGGGTTTCCAGGTAGTCGATGTGTCCTTCGGTGTCGTCCAGGATCTCGCGCAGGATCTGGCGGGAGACATAGTCGGTGGCTTTCTCGCAGATGCCGATCGCCTCGATCAGCGTCGTGCGGCTGCCGCGCTCCAGGGCCAGGTCGGCGGCCAGGCCTTCGGGCACGTCCTCGCCGATCTTCAGCTTGTGCAGGTCTTGCAGGTTGGGCAGGCCTTCGAGCAGGAGAATGCGCTTCACCAGCTTGTCGGCATGCTTCATCTCGTCGATCGATTCCTCGTACTCATGCTTGCCGAGCTTCTGGAAGCCCCAGTTGTCGTACATGCGGGCATGGAGGAAGTACTGATTGACGGCGGTGATCTCGTTGGTGAGGACCTTGTTAAGCTGCGCGATGACTTCCTTGGCGCCCTTCATGCGTACCCCCTGCCGGCGAGCCCTTGCGGGCCGAACGGCGCCGCTGCCGGGTCTCGTCGATGATGCTGCGAATCTCGGGGACACATTTTCCGCATTGCGGACGGCAGTCAAGGCAACGGAACAGGCTGCCGACGGCGGCTACGCCGCTATCGGCTATCTCGTTGATTTCCTTCTCGGAAAGACCGTTGCAGTTGCACAGATACATGGGCCGGACATGCGTTGCGAATTGGTTGCAGTTGCATATAGGAAAGACGCCCCTGGAGTCAATGCGATTGACAGTCGTTCGCAATTGTTAACCGGAGCTTGGGCGCCGTTCCCGCTGCCGAAACTACGGCCGGAGGGAACCCGTGGATGCGACGGAAATCGGGGAAAAGGCGTGGCTGGCCGCTACTCGATGGTGACTGCGGTGCCGCTGGCGGCGACCATCAGCATGGAATCGCCGACGGTCTCGTAATCCAGGTCGACGCCGACGACGGCGTTGGCGCCCTTCTCCCGCGCCGCGTCGGCCATGTCGGCCATCGCCGCCGCCTTCGCCTCCTGCAGCGCCTGCTCATAGCCGGCGGCGCGGCCGCCGATGATGTCGCGCACCCGCGCGAACAGGTCCCGGAAGATGTTCACGCCGATGATCGCGTCGCCGCTGACCACGCCGTGATATTCGCGGATGCGCCTGCCTTCGAGGGTGGGGGTGGTGGTCATGAGCATGGGGAATCTCCGTGAGTGTGACGCACAATCGGTATCGCTATTAGCGAAGCGCGGCGATGGCCGCGGTGAGGAAGTCGTAGGTCTCGTATTCCCGCGCCTCGATCCAGGGATCCGGCCATTCGCTCCAGACGGCAACGACCATGCGTTCCCGCGGATTGATGTAGAGGAAGCGGCCGAAGATGCCCTGGCCGCCGAAGGCGCCCTCGTGATGCAGGGTATGCGGCGCGCCCGCGATTTCGGGAACGACCACCATTGATAGCCATAGCCGAGCGGGTTGCCCGGCGTCGGCAGGCCATAGGCGACCTGGGGCGAGTCGGCGCGCGGGTGCGAGGCCTCGGCGATCCAGCCGGCAGGGACAATGCGTTCGCCGTCGATAATTCCATCCGCCAGGATGAAGAGCCCGAAACGGCCATAGTCGCGCAGCGCCGCGTTGACTCCGCCGCCGGTGGTTTCCTGGCCGTCCTCGCTCTCCAGCGTCCAATAGCCGTCGAATTCCATGCCGAAGCGTGACCAGATGCGCTCGCTCAGATAGTCGGCGATGTGTTTGCCGGTTGCGGCGGTCAGCAATTCGCCCAGGACATGGGACTCGCCGGTATTGTAGAGGAAGCGCGTACCCGGGGGCGCTGCCGACGGCAGCGACGTCATCACCTCCATGATGCCGCCCTTGCGCCTGCCGATGGAGGCGTCGAACATGCGGGCGAAGCTGGAGGTGCCGTCGCGATAGCCTTCCTCCCACTTCACGCCGGACGACATCTCCAGCAGATGGCGGATGCTGCAGAGGCCGTAGCCCGAGCCCTTCACATGCGGCAGGTATTTCGCGACCGGCTCCTCGACGCTGCGGATATGGCCCTGATGAATCGCCGCCCCCAGCAGAGTCGACATGAAGGACTTGCCGACGGAAAAGGAATGCAGCTTCGAATCCGATGCATTGCCCAGGGCATAGCGTTCCAAGTGGATGCGGCCGTCCTTGACGACCAGCAGGCCGCTGACGCGATTTCTGGCGATGAATTCATCGATGCCGAACTCGCCGCCATCGCAGCGGTAGCGGAAGTCCAATGGCTCCTGTGCTGCCGGCAGCGGATGGACGCGGGCGCCGCGGCGGAAGATGCGCACCGGCCGGTAACGGTCGACGCTGCGGTTGAGCTCCGGCTGCCGCTCCGGCGAGGCGTTCATGACGTCGTGAAGCTTCAAAGGCTGCTGGCTCGGCGGCGCGCTCGAATTTTGATTCATGAGGCTTGGCAAAGGCTTTGTGTCTGATTGGGCGAGGGATGCTAGGGTGGCGGCATTGTCCAGGCAATGCGGGAAATCGCCGGCATCATGACAGTTGCGGATCGCACAGCGGAAGAGGATGCGCCGCGCCGCGCGTCCCGGCGCGCGCTGGCCGCCTGGTGCCTCTATGACTGGGCGAACTCGGCTTTTCCAACCGTGGTGGTCACCTTCGTCTTCGCCGCCTATTTCACCGAAGCTGTGGCGGCGGACCGCGAATCGGCACGGCGATGTGGGGCAACGGCCAGACTCTGTCGGCTCTGATCATCGCCGTCTTGAGTCCCTGCCTTGGCGCCATCGCCGACCGCACCGGCCGCCGCAAGCCCTGGATCCTTGCCTTCAGCCTGCTTTGCATCCTGGCGACCGCGGCGCTCTGGTTCGTGCGGCCCGATCCGAGCTTTGCCGCAATGGCGATAATCCTGGTTGTGTTCGGCAATATCGGCTTCGAGCTCGGCATCACTTTCTACAACACCTTGCTGCCGGAACTGGTGGATAAGGACCGTCTCGGCCGCTTGTCCGGCTGGGCCTGGGGCGTCGGCTATGCCGGCGGCCTTGCCTGCCTGGTCCTGAGCCTGGTGATTTTCGTGCAGGCCGACCCGCCGCCGCTCGGCCTCGATCCCAATGCCGCGGAACATGTGCGGGCCGTGGCGCTGTTTGCCGCCGCCTGGATGCTGGCGTTCATCTGGCCGCTGTTTGCCTTCGTGCCCGATGTGGCGCGGCGGGGGCCGGCGCTGATGACAGCGGTTTGGGAAGGGCTGCGGACGCTCTGGCAGACCATTCTGCGCATCCGGGACTACCGGGAGATCGCCCGCTTCCTGCTGGCGAACATGCTCTACATCGACGGACTCAATACCCTGTTCAGTTTCGGCGGCATCTATGCGGCCGGGCAGTTCGGCATGGCGATCGACGAGGTGCTGCTGTTCGGAATCCTGCTGAATATCAGCGCAGGGCTTGGCGCCGCCGCGTTTGCCTGGCTGGACGATCTCCTGGGCGCCAAGCAGACGATCCTGATCTCGCTGGGGTCGCTGATCCTGCTTTGCGGCGGCATCCTGCTGGTGCGGGACAAGACCTGGTTCTATGCCCTGGGCATCCTGATCGGCGTGTTCCTTGGTCCGGCCCAGGCCGCCAGCCGATCGCTGATGGCACGGCTGGCGCCGGCGGATATGCGCGGCGAATTCTTCGGTCTGTTCGCGCTGTCGGGCCGGCTGACCTCCTTCATGGGGCCGATGCTGGTGGGCTGGGTCACCTATCTGGCGGCCAGCCAGCGGATCGGCATGGCGATGATCCTCCCGTTCCTCATTGTCGGCGCCTTTATTCTTATGGGCGTCGATGTCAGGCGCGCCGCCGGCCGCTGATGTTTAAGGAAACTTAACCTCTGCCGATCCATAGTTCCCGCCGCTCGACGGGGGGAAGAATGGGCGCCGACAACAGCAACATCTTGTTGGTTACCAGCTTCGCGGCTGTGGCCATGCTCATGTGGATCAGCGCCCGCTGCTATTGCGGCTGGCGCATCGAGCGCTGGGCCCGCCGCAGCGGCTTCGAGCTGATCAGCTTCCAGGACGCCAAGTTTCACGCCGGCTATACCGCCTGGTACCGCAGCGAGAACCGCCGGGAATACCGCATCGTCGTGCTCGACGGCGACGCGCAGAAGCGGGCCGGCTGGCTGCATTTCGGCCACTGGCTGCCCGTCAGCCGCGTGGTGAACATCGACTGGGACGACGCGGCTTAACTGTAATTTCGTCGCTCTGCCGGCCGGTCGCTAGACCGATCGCGCCGCCATCGCCCCTTCCGCAAACGCAATATCTCCAGTCCGCGGCGCTATGGCATCGCCGGCAAGATGCAGCTCGATTCCCGCTGCTTCGATCGCCGAGCGCAAGTGGTCGATCGCCCGGCTGCCGGTCCAGGCGACCAGGAGTTCCACGGGACCGATACGGGATTCCGCCTGCGAATAGACATTGCGGATGACGACGGAAGCGCCGTCCAAGGCAACCACATCGCTGTTGGGCATGAAGATGGCGCCGGCCGAGAGCAGGCGCTCATACAGCGGCACGCGGCGCACGACATCCATATCCTCGGCGACGGAGAACTGCGGCGTCACCAAATGGATCTTACAGCCCTGGTCGATGAGGGCGTCCATGGCGCCGGTGCCGACGATGCCGCCCGCCTGATCCCACAGCACCGCCGTGCCGCCGTTGCCGCTGGCGTCGCGAACCAGGGCGTGCGGCGTCACCACCTTGATCGGGGAATCCGCCGCGCCGGGCAGCGTCACCGGCAAAGGCTCCGCGCCGGTGGCCAGGATGATGGCGTCGGCCTGCAGGCCCGGAATGTCGCCGGGCTGAACCTCGCGGCCCAGCTCCATGCGGACCTGCAGCTTCTCAAGTTGCGCCCGCCGCCAATCCAAGGTGCTCTGGAATTCCTTCCAGGTGGGGATCGAGGCGCGCAGCAGGAACTGCCCGCCGAGCACGCTGTCGCGCTCGTAGAGGGTGACCCGGTGCCCGCGCTCCGCCGCCACCCGGGCCGCTTCCAGCCCGGCGGGACCGCCGCCGATGACCGCGATCCGCTTGGGCCGTCCGGCCGGCTTCGCCGGGCCCCACTCATGCTCGCGGCCCGCCTCGGGATTATGCAGGCAACGCACCGGGCCACCGGCCAGCACGCGGGCGATGCAGACATTGGCGCCGACGCATTTCCGCACATCCTCGGCGTGGCCGCCGCTGATCTTCCGCACCAGGTCCGGATCGGCGATATGGGCCCGGGTCATGCCGATCATATCGGCCTGGCCGGCGGCGAGGATGCGTTCGGCATGGTCGGGATCGACGATGCGGCCGGTGGTGAAAACCGGGAGCTTGACGACCTTCTTGATGCCGGCCGCCAGCGGCACGAACAGCCCATGGGGCGCCGGCGTCGGCGGCCAATGAACCGCGCGGTAGACCCGGTCGAGATTGTTGCTGGCGATGACGTTGAGATAGTCGAGCTTGCCGGTCGCCTCCAGGCGGATGGCGATCTCCTGCATGGCGCCGTCGTCGTTGCCGCCTTCGACCAGCTCATCGCCGGCGATGCGCATGCCGACGATGCGGTCCGGTCCCGCCGCCTCGCGCACGGCATCGATCACCTCGAAGGCGAAGCGCAGACGATTGTCCAGCGAGCCGCCATACTCGTCCTGGCGCGTGTTGGAATAGGGCGACATGAACGCGGCGACGAGCAGGCCGAAGGCGCCCAGGATTTCGACGCCGTCGAGATCGCCCTCGCGCGCCCGGGCCGTCGCGGTGGCAAAGGCGCGCACCACCTCGGCAATTTCCGCTGCTGTCATCTCATGGGGGATTTGCCGCACCAGCTCCGAGGCCCGCGGCGACGGTGCCCAGAGCGGCGAGCCCGCTTCGCCGGCGCTGATCGTCGCGCCGTAATGGGCGAGCTGCGCCAGGATGCAGCCACCTTCCTCATGGACCGCAGCGGCCAGGCGGCGATAGCCGGGAATGATGCGGTCGTCGATATTCACCAGACCGGCGAATTCACCATGGGAACTGCTGTGATGGATCGGCGTTCCGCCTGTCAACTGCAGCCCGACGCCGCCATGGGCGCGGGCGCGATGATAGGCGATGTAGCGGTCGCCAGGCATGCCTTGATCGGCAAGACCGGGCACATGGGCCGTGACCAGGACTCGATTCCGCACTGTTTTCGGGCCGACTTTGAGCGGCGACAACAGGTGCGGAAAGTCCATGGCGGTACTCCTAATGCCGGAAATGCCGGATGCCCGTGAACACCATGGCGATGCCGGCCTGGTCGGCGGCGACGATGATTTCGGCGTCGCGCATGCTGCCGCCGGGCTGGATCACGGCGGTGGCACCGGCTTCGACTGCGGCCATCAGCCCGTCGGCGAAGGGGAAGAACGCGTCGGAGGCGACGACGCAGCCCTTTGTGCGCGTTTCTTTCTCGGCCGCGGCATCGCCGGCTTCGCGGGCTTTCCAGGCGGCGATGCGCGAGGAATCCACGCGGCTCATCTGCCCCGCGCCGATGCCGACGGTGGCGCCGCCCTTGGCATAGACGATGGCGTTGGATTTCACATGCTTGGCAACGCGAAAGGCGAAGAGCAGATCGTTGCGCTCGGCATCCGTCGGCGCGCGCTTGGTGACCAGCTTCAGATCGGCGGCGGTGATCCGGCCGCTGTCCCGCGTCTGCAGCAGCCAGCCGCCGGCGACGGAGCGGAGGATGTTTCCCGAAGCGGCGGGATCGGGCATGGCGCCGGCATCCAGCACGCGCAGGTTCTGCTTCTGCGCCAGGGCAGCGCGGGCATCGGCGTTGATGGCCGGCGCGATGATCACTTCAACGAACAGCTTACCGATGGCCTCGACTGTGGCCAGATCCAGCGGCCGGTTGACGGCAATGATGCCGCCGAAGGCGCTGACGGGATCGCAGGCGAGCGCGCGCTTAAACGCCGCGGCCAAGTCCCCGGCCATCGCCACGCCGCAGGGATTGGCATGCTTGATGATGGCGCAGGCGGGCGCGTCGAACTCCGCCGCCAGCTCATAGGCCGCGTCGGTGTCGTTGAGATTGTTGTAGCTCAGCTCCTTGCCCTGGAGCTGGGTCGCCGTGGCGATGCCGGCGCGCGGCCGCCCCGGTTCCTTCGCCACATAGAAGGCGGCAGCCTGGTGGGGATTTTCGCCATAGCGTAGTTGCTGCTTGCGCTCGCCGGCAAAGACGATGGATTTCGGGAAGGTCTCGTTCTCCTGCGCCGCCATCCATTGCGAGATCATGGAATCATAGTCGGCGGTATGGGCATAGGCGGCGGCGGCGAGGCGGCGGCGCAGGGCCAAGGTGGTGGCGCCCCTGTTCGCGGTCATGTCGTTGATGACAGCCGCATAGTCGGCGGGATCGGTGACGATGGCGACGAATTCGTGATTCTTCGCCGAGGCGCGGATCAGCGCCGGGCCGCCGATATCGATGTTCTCGATGCAGTCATCGCGCGACGCGCCCTTCGCCACCGTTGCGGCAAAGGGATAGAGATTGGACACCACGAGATCGATCGCGCCGATGCCATGGGTCTTCATGGCGGCCCGGTGCTCGGCCAGATCGCGGCGCGCCAGGATGCCGCCATGGATCAGGGGATGCAGGGTCTTGACGCGGCCATCCATGATCTCCGGAAAACCGGTGACCTCGGCCACGTCGCGCAACTTGATGCCGGCCTCGCGCAGCGTCTTGGCCGTGCCGCCGGTGGACAGGATCTCGACGCCGTTCTGCTGCAGGAAGCGGGCCAGCTCCACCACGCCGGTCTTGTCGGAAACGGAGATCAGGGCGCGGGCGATGGGGGATTCGGGCATGCGGTCTCCGGCGGGCGGTGTCGAGCGTCTCCATAGCCGCTGAGGGCGGCAGCCGCAACGGGGCCCGGAGCCGCCGGCCGTAGCAAGTTGACAAGCGCCACTAAAGCCCGACCAATCACATCGATTGATTTTTTTGATCCACCAACCCTCACCCACGCAGCATCCGCGCCGCGGATGCTGCTCGTCCTCTCCGGCATTCGCGGGAGAACGGTCATCGGATTGTCACGCCTTCGCTCGCTTGTTTCCTTTCCCCGCAGGGCGGAGAGAGGGTTAGGGTGAGGGGTTAAACCAGTGCTCGCTATTGGAGAGTATCGCCTTGGTTCAATCCCAACATAAATCGGCGGACCCCCGCCTCAGCGTCATCGGCCTCGGCTATGTGGGCCTGCCCCTGGCCGCCGCCTTTGCCGGCGCGGGCCTGGACGTCAGGGGGTTCGACATCAGCCGGGAACGCATCGCCGAACTGAAGGCGGGGCGCGACCGTACCGGAGAGGTATCGCCGCAGGATTTCCGCCGGCAGAATCTGCGGCTGTCCGACGATCCCGCCGATCTCAGGGATCGTGACATCCACATCGTCACCGTGCCGACACCAGTCGATGCGGCGAACCGGCCCGATCTGGGGCCGCTGGACGCCGCCTGCCGCACCGTGGGTCAGGCGCTGAAGGCGAGCGCGCCCCACAACCCAGCGCCGATCGTGGTGTTCGAAAGCACGGTCTATCCCGGCGTCACCGAGGATATCTGCCGGCCGCAGATCGAACGGGAATCCGGCCGCCGCGCGGGCCAGGATTTCTTTCTCGGCTACTCGCCCGAGCGGATCAATCCCGGCGACCGCGCCCATCACCTGGACAGCATCGTCAAGGTAGTAGCCGGCCAAACGCCGGAAACGGCGGAACGGCTGCGGGATCTCTACGCGCGCGTCGCGAAGGCCGGCGTGTTCGTGGCCAAGGATATCCGCACGGCCGAAGCGGCAAAGGTGATCGAGAACGCCCAGCGCGACATCAACATCGCCTTCATCAACGAAGTGACCATGATCTTCGAACGGCTGGGCCTGTCGATCTATGACGTGCTCGACGCCTCGCGGACGAAATGGAACTTCCTGGATTTCAAACCGGGTCTGGTGGGCGGCCATTGCATCGGCGTCGATCCCTACTATCTCGCGGCCTGCGCCGTCGCCGCCGGCCATGATCCGGAAATCATCCTCTCGGGCCGGCGCATCAATGACGCCATGGGCGATTACTTCGCCGAACGCATCCACCAGGAAGCAGCGAAGAACGGCACGCGCACGCCGCGCACACTGGTACTGGGACTCGCGTTCAAAGAGAACGTCCCGGACCTGCGCAATACAAAGGTGATCGATCTCGTGCGCGGCCTGGTCAGCCGCGGTCATCGGGTGGATGTGCATGACTCACAGGCCGACGCTGCGGAGGCGAAGGCGCATTATGGATTGACGCTGTTGCCGGAGTTGAATGCTTCGCAGCCTTATGACTGCCTGGTTTGCGCCGTGCCCCACGAGGCCTATCGAAGCTTTGACGGCGCAAGGCTCAGCGCGCTGGTGAAATCGGGCGGGCTGGTGGCGGATCTAAAGGGCGTGTGGCGAAAGCTGGAGTTGCCGCCGGGCCTGCGCCGCTGGCAGCCCTGAGAAATGGGGTTCACCACAAAGTCACAAAGGACACGAAGCCATAAGGTTAGCTGAACCACAGATGCACACAGATAAACACAGATGCATCGCGCTTGATGTGAGGCGCCTAAACTCACTTTATCTCAGGGGCGATTTGTTGCGCGCCAACGGCGCGCAGAAATCGAACGGCGTGTGCCGAACTCTGTGGCCACCAGGTCGTACTAAGCCGATCCGTGTTTATCTGTGCGCATCTGTGGTTCCAAATCCTCGTTTGCTTCGTGCCCTTTGTGACTTTGTGGTGAACATTACTTTCCCACAGCCTCTTTCGTGATCGCCCAGCGAACCGTGCCGTCCTTCGCCTGAAGGTCGGCGGTGACGATGATCTGTTGCGAGCGGCGGGCTTCGCCGCGCTTGCCCATGTAGATGCTGTCGGCCAGCGAGATCGCGCCGCCCTTGGCGCGCATGCGCCACCAGCCGCCGCTGGGCAGTTTCAGAATCGCCGCCTGGGCATTCTGCGCGACGGACACATTCACATCGGGATGCAGATGAAAACGCAGCACGAATGGCTGCGGCGTATCGCCGGCCAGGCGGTCCTCGCCCCGCAGATCCTCGCCGCTGCCGGTGATATAGAGCCGGCGGTGATGGATCACGCCATAGGGCGAGGCATAGCCGTCATGACTCATCTCCAGCCAGGTGGCGCCGTCGGACTCGTCGCGGTGGCAGGTCACATGAGTCGGCCCGCGCACCAGGCCGGTATCGGCGGCGAAGACGCAGGCGTTGGTGTCGTTGACCACCAGCGCCGAATGAGCGGCGGTGGCGCGTTGCGCGGTCCACCATTCGCCGCGGCCTTCATGGGCGCCGCAATTGACGATCAGCCGGTCCTTGCCGACGCTCATCTCGAAGGACAGCGTTCCCGCATGGGCGTGGCGGTCGAAGCCGGGCGGCGGCGGCGGGCCGGCATCCACCAGGATCACCGTGCGTCCGGCGGCCAAGCGCTGGAAGCCGCTGACCGGTGCCTCCTTGGGCGACAGGCCCTTGCCGTTGGCGCGGGCCAGGGTCATGTCGATCAGCCAGTCGGCTTCCTCGTTGCTGTCGTTGAACAGCGCCAGGCCGCCATCGCCGTGCTCGAAGAAGCGCAGCATCGGCGCCATGCGGGCGATGGCGTCCAATATCGGGTCGGGTACCGTGTGGTCGGCAGTGCCGAAGGCGACCCGTAAACCGACCAGTAGCTGAAGCACTTCGAAATGCACCGACGGGCTGCGCTCGCAATGGCAACCGTCACTGAGAATCTGCCGCTCCAGTTCGTGCGAAAGCAAGATCACGCCGCGCCGCATCCAGGGGCTGCCGCGAGGCATCACCAGCCCGGCATGGATCAGGCCGCCGATGGCGAACAGCAGGTCGCTGCCGCTGAGGCCGGCGGGCAGCACACGGCTCAGATGGCTGGCCTGCTGGGCGATGCTCACCAGCAGCCGGCCGCGGAACATCGCGTCCCCGGCGGCGCCGAGGAAATCGTAATGCAGGATCCAGGCGGCAAGGCGCCGTCCGGTGATATCAGGGCGCCAGGCCACGGGGCTCCAGCGGCTGTTGTCGGCGATCCAGCGGCCCACCAGCTCGCGGGCGGCGCGGCGGGCGCTCTCGCCGCTGACGGCGCGCAAATCCCGCAGCCAGTCGAAGCTGTGCACCGTTTCGCGCCAGGGATCGGTGGCGCCCACCGGGTCCCAGACCGGGGCCGGGTCGCGGATGGTCTGGCCGCCCAGGGCGAAAATGCCCTGGATGATGGCGCTGCCGCGCTCCGCATTGCCGGGCCAGATGTCGCTGGTGATGGCCGGGCCCGGTGCGCCCGCAACCCGTCCCGGCAGCAGCCAACGGTAGAAGGCGCTACGGAACACCGGCTGGCGCAGGCTGTACCACAGCCGCTGCATCTGCAGCTCCCGCGGCAGGCGCATGCGCGCCCGCAGCACGGGCGCCATCGGTTCGGAAGGCCGGCGGGAACCTGCGTCGGCCGATGTCCCGGCCGTATCGGTCACGGACTGGCGCCCGCGGCGTCGCGCAGCCGGCGGATATTGCCGGCATAGGCCTGAGGTCCGCCGCTAAAAGTGGCGGTGCCGGCGACCAGCACATCGGCGCCGGCCTGGGCGGCGATGGCCGCCGTCTCGGCATTGATGCCGCCATCCACTTCCAGGTCGATCGGCCGGCCGTTGCGGGCCTTGGCGGTCTCGTCGATGCGGCGGCGCAGGTGGCGCACCTTGTCCATGGCGCCGGCGATGAATTTCTGGCCGCCGAAGCCGGGATTGACGGTCATTACAAGTATCAGGTCGATATCGTCCAGCAGCTCTTCGACGGCCGTGGGTGGCGTCGCCGGATTGAGCGACACGCCGGCCTTCTTGCCGTGTGATTTGATGAGCTGGATGGTCCGGTGCAGATGGGGCCCGGCTTCCGGATGCACGGTGATGATGTCGGCGCCGGCCTTGGCGAAATCGGCGATGAATTGGTCGACAGGCGCGATCATCAGATGCACGTCGAACACCAGCTTGGTGTGCGGCCGGATCGCCTGCACCACGGGCGCGCCGATGGTGATGTTGGGCACGAAATGCCCGTCCATTACGTCGATATGCACATAATCGGCGCCCGCGGCATCGATCGCCTTCACCTCATCGCCCAGGCGCGCGAAATCGGCGGAGAGAATGGACGGGGCGATGCGAATCTTCTGCGGCATGACCGTTAACTACCAGCTTCCGGGCCGCCGGAACAACCCGGCGGCCCGCCAGGAATGGATCGGGAGGATGGCCGAACTGTGGCGCTAGAGTTTGCGCAGGCGGGCGGCGTAAAAGCCGTCCATGCCGCCCCGGTCGGGCAGGTGGCTGGGCAGGGTGCGGAGGTCGCCGTCGGCGGTGATCAGTTCCACCAGGCCGCCCACTTCGGCGGCGGCGATCGGCAGGCGCTGCACGGGCGCGCGGTCGGCCAGCAGGCTGGCGATTTGCTTCGGGCCTTCCTCCGGCTGCAGCGAGCAGGTGCAGTAGATCAGGGTACCGCCGCTGCTGACCATGGCCACGGCGGCGCGCAGCAGCCGCGCCTGCAAATCCACCAGCTTCGCCATGTCTTCAGGAGTTTTCAGCCAGGCGACATCGGGATGGCGGCGGATGGTGCCGGTGGCGGAACAGGGGGCGTCCAGCAGCACCGCATCGGCCGGCGCCGCCGGCTGCCATTGGGTCGCGTCGGCGGTGACGGTTTCCGCCGTCAGGCCCAGCCGCGCGAGATTTGCCGTCAGGCGCTCGAGCCGCTTGGCGCTGCGATCGACGGCGGTGACCGTGGCGCCGGCGGCAGCCAGTTGCGCGGTCTTGCCGCCGGGTGCGGCGCAGAGATCGATGACGGTCTTGCCGGCGACCGGCCCCAGCAGCGTCACCGGCAGCGCCGCCGCCGCATCCTGGATCCACCAGGCGCCATCGGCGAAGCCGGGGAGCGTTTCGATAGAGCCGCCATCCGTCCGGCGCAGGCTGCCGGTGGGCAGGATCGTGGCGCCCAGTTGCTGTGCCCAGGATTCCGGGTCCGCCTTCACGGAGAAATCCAGCGGCGGGTCCGCGAGATGGGCGAGGGCGATGCCGCGGGCGCGGGTTTCGCCATAGGCCTTGACCCAGGAGTCCCAAAGCCACGTCGGCGCATTCAGCGCCGGCGCCGCGGTCGCCTTGAGGAGTTCGTTCTTCTCCCGGCCGATACGGCGCAGCACGGCGTTGATCAACGCCTTGAAGCCGGCGGTTTCCTCTCCTTCCGCCGCCAGCCCGACGCTGGTGTCCACGGCGGCATGGGCGGGCGTGTCGAGATAGAGGAGCTGCGCCGCGCCGAGCCGCAGCAGGTCCTGGGCGGCCTGGGCCTTGGCGCCCAGCGGCCGGTCCATGCAGCGGGCGAGGATGGCGTCGATCTGGCCAAGACGACGCAGCGCCGTCGCCACCAGCATGCGGACGAAAGCGCGGTCGCGCGTTTCAAGCGATTTCAGTGAAGGCTCGCCCTCGAAGGCTTCTTCGAGCGGCAGCCGC
>CAWKOG010000002.1:0-15641 GCA_963851215.1 uncultured Alphaproteobacteria bacterium | reverse complement strand
GGCGCAGCGGGAGGCTTGCGACATCAACGCCACCGCCACATCGGAATGGCGGACGATTGTCTTCCGCATTACACTGCATCCGGGCGCTTCGCGCACCTGCGTGGCGACACAAAATGATACCGCGGGATTGATCACGCTGGCCTTTGCCACTCTCTCGATCAAGGAAATGGATACAGGAAGGCGGGACCTATCGCTCCATCTTTCTCGGCCGGCTGATCGACTATGAATGGCTCAGCCGGCAGCTTGCCGAAAGCGCAGAAGCCGATGCCAATTGGTCGGCGGCAACAGGCAAGGCCAGAGATGGCGAGCGCGCCGAGGCCTATGTGCAGCGCAGTTTGGATACGCCGTCTGTGCTCGATCCGCTCAGCGACGCGCTGAAACCCTATGGCTATCGCGCGGACGGATTCAGTTGCGAGAAGGCGATGATCAGCGGGCCGGACACCAAGCCATTCCAGCCGGCCTGGGTCGCGCGCGGACAAGCGGCTGCCCTTCGATGCGCTGTGCCATCTGGTGCTGAAGCCGCTGGAGTAATTCGCACCCGATAACCCTTCCCCGGAAAGCGGGGGTCCAGGAGAAGCAGAGCGCTGCAACCCCGGGTCCCGCTTTCGCGGGGAAGTCGGGGTGATTCAATCATAGCGCATCGCGCAGCGGTCTTTACCGGCTCCTGCCTAAGCCAATGCCACCATTCCCGCGCAAACGGCACGCCTTCCACCGGCGGCGCATCGGCTTCCCGCGCGTAGCGATGGCCGGCATAGACGGCGGCGGCGATCGTCGAGGGGGCCAGGCAATCGCCGATGCGGGTCAGCGAAACGATGCCGGCATTCTGCAGCCGGACGGCATCGGCGGCGAGGTCATGATAGAGCGAGTCATTCGGCAGGCGCATGGTCACCAGCAGAAGGGACGCGCAAGGAAGCGCGCGCTCCCTGCCACTCTGGATATGTTGAATACGCGCCTCGCCATTTGCAGCAGACATCAGCGCATGTTTCTCGATGATGTTGACGCCAATCTCGTAGAGGCGCTGTTCGATCCAGCCCTGCTCCAGCGTCGGCGTGAGTCCATTTCGACACATCCGCCGCGGGCGTCACCAGCGTGACATCCAAACCCTCCAGCCGCAGTTTCTCGGCCAGCACGCCGCCCATGTAGTAGTGGTCGTCATCGAAGATCACGACCGGGCCTTCGAGGCGCCGGCCGGCGAAGACGTCTTCGGGCGTGAACACGCTGTCGCCGTTCAGCCCCGGCAGCGGCGCGTTATGCCAACGTCCGACGCCGTCGCGCCGCCAGGTGCCGCCTGTCGCCAGGACGACTTTCTGAAAGCCGAACTCCAGGATCTCCGGCGCGCTCAGGCGGCTTTCCAGATACACCTGCACATTGGCCATGCGCTGGATCTGCTGCACCCGGTAGTCGCGCACGCGGCCCCAGGTGGCGAGGCCCGGCAGCCGGCTTCATTGGCGACACGGCCGCCCAGGACGTCGCCGCGCCTCGGCCAGCGTCACCTCGTAGCCGCGCTGCCCAGCGCCCGCGCGCATTCGAGACCGGCCGGCCCCGCGCCCACGACCAGCACCTTGTCGTCGAAGTCCCGCGCCGGATGATTTCCGGATGCCAGCCCTTGCGCCATTCCTCGCCGATGGTGGGGTTCTGCGTGCAGCGCATGGGCACGATGGTGAAGTCCCGGTCACGCACATGTTGCAGCCGATGCATTCCCGGATGTCGTCGATACGGCCTTCCTCGATCTTCTTCGGCAGGAAGGGATCGGCGATCGAAGGCCGCGCCGCGCCGATGAAATCCAGCACGCCGCGCCGGATCTGCGAGACCATGGTGTCGGGCGAGGTGAAGCGTCCGACGCCGACGACAGGCTTGCGCGTGACTTCTTCACGAAGGAGATGAACTCCTCCTGCGATCCCTCCGGCCCGAAGCGCGAGGGAACGAAGTCCGCCGCCATTCCCGGACGTTGACGTCCCAGAGATCGGGCAGGCCGGCCAACATTTCGATGGCCGCGCGGGATTCCGCCATGTCGGGCTCACCGCTCTGCGTCAGATAGTCGACGGTCATGCGCAAGGCGATGGCGCAGGTCGCCGACCGCTCCTCGCGCTTCTCTCGAGCACCTCGCGCGTGAGCCGGAGGCGGTTCTCCAGGCTGCCGCCATACTCGTCGGCGCGCTGATTACGGCAGTGGAAAGGAAATCGCCGATCAGCGAGCTGCCGGGACGGCATAGGCATAGATGACGTCGAAGCCGGCCTTTTGCGCCCGCAGCGCGGCTTCGCGGTGCCAGCGGCGGAAAGCCTTGATGTCGGCCTTGTCCATGGCGCGCGCCTGCGCCGGATAGTCGCCGGCCCAGACGGGCTGATGGGCGACGCCGATCGGCACCTCGCGCGCTGTAGAGGCAGGCATCGCGAGGTCCTGTGTGCACGAGCTCGATGGCGGCCAGCGCGCCGTGGGCGTGCACGCCCTCGTTCATGCGCGCGAATGTCGGGATATCGCGGTCGTCCCACAGCCGCCCCTCGATCAGCGGCGTCATGTCGCCGGAGGGATGGATGTCGGTTTCCTCCGTGCAGACCACGGCCCACCCGCCCTCGGCCTTCATGCGGCGCATCGCCGCCATGGTGCTGGGATAGCTCATGCCCATGCCGTTGCAGTGGGCCACCTGGATGAAGCGGTTCTTGGCGGTGACCGGACCGATGCGCACAGGCTCGAACAGGATATCGTAGCGCGGATCGCGGGGCATGATTCAGCTTCCGAAGACGGGAGAATCGGGCGCAGATACGCGACTCTGCGATGCGCAGCCTGTTGAATCAAGGACGCGCGGAATGCGGTCCTTGAAATGAAGTTCGCACTATTCGAATCACCAAGACTGTCATCCCCACTTTCGCACGAGAGCAGGCACACATCCATGTGCTGATTGATGGTTACATCGTGAACTCCCTTCTCCCCTTGGGGGAGAAGGGACAGGGGATGAGGGGTTTGCGCGCGGCAGCGCGCCTACAAGACAGCACCGCTCCTCACTCCCATAATTGCATGTTAGAAAAAATCTGGGTCCGGATTTGATCGAACGGCGCAATACTCTTTGCGCGCTGCCGCGCGGAGATCCCTCACCCCCTGCCCCCTCTCCCCCAAGGGGAGAGGGGAGAAACATTTGGCTTTAGACTCTCGGCCCGAAACATTCGTGAATGCCCTAGGGCTTTCGCGGGGATGACAACCTTTGGAAATGGAGGCGATGCTATCCCGGCCGATGAACGGCATCTTCGTCGCCATGACGGTGATGAACTGCACGTTCACATCCAGCGGCAGGCCGGCCATGTAGATCACCGGCACGCGCCACTTCCGCCGGATCGATGGTCGGCTCCGCGGCGATGCTGCCGTTGGCCTGCATGACGCCGGTCTGCATCTTCGCGGCCATGGGCGTCAGCGCGTTGCCGATATCGATCTGGCCGCAGGCGATGTCGTAGGCACGGCCGTCGAGCGAGCAGGACCGCGTCAGCCCGGTGATGGCGTGCTTGGTCGAGGTATAGGGCGCCGAATGCGGTCGCGGCACATGGGCAGAGATCGAGCCGTTATTGATGATGCGGCCGCCGCGGGGCTTCTGGTCCTTCATGATGCGGAAGGCCTCCTGGGTGCAAAGGAACGAGCCGGTCAGGTTGGTGTCGACCACCGCCTTCCATTGCTCGAAGGTCAGCTCCTCCAGCGGAATAGCCGGCGCGCCGACACCGGCATTGTTGAACAGGACGTCGAGACGGCCGAACTTGTCTTTTATGGCCTTGAACAGCGCGGCGACCGATTCGGATCGGTGACGTCAGCGGGAACGGCGAGCGCTGCATCCTTCGGCGCCTTCGCCAACGCCAGCGATTCATTCAGGGCATCGGCACGGCGGCCGGTGAGGACGGTCTTGTATCCCTCCTGCAGCAGCGCGGCCGCCACCGCCCGCCCGATCCCGCTCCCCGCGCCTGTTACCAGCGCCACTTTGCCTGCCGCGTTCATCCCTGCCACTCCCCGTCAGATTTCGTCCGGCCGGAAAATTGACCGCAAAGACGCAAAGACGCAAAGAAGAAATGTCGAGGGTTGATGGCGGTCGCGTCGCCATGATCCGGCCCCTCCGTCAATTTGCATTCCCGCGCCAGTTGTGTCTCAATTTCCCGCGCAACTATAGCACACACAGCGGATTGGCAGAGAAAGTCCATGCGTTCTATCGTCCTCGCGCTCGCGATTTTCGTCGCCGGCTGCACCCCATCCCCGGAAGTCCAAATGGAGGACGAGTTCAACCAGCGCATCCAAAGCGGATTGACGGGTGCGGCGGTCGCCGACGCCTATGCCGACCGCGGCATATTGCATCTCGCGACCGAGAAACCTGACGCAGCGATCGCCGATTTCAATCTGGCGATCCAGGCTGCGCCGGACTTCGCCGAGGCCCATGTCTGGCATGGCGTCGCCATGAGTGCGAAGAACGACAAAACCCGCGCGCGACAAGACTTTGACCGCGCCCTGGCCATCGACCCGGAATTCTGGTTTGCCCACGGCATGTCCGGGCTGGCGAGGCAGGAAGCCGGAGAGGATGACGCGGCGCTGGCCGAGCTGGCCCGCGCCATCGAGCTGGGCATGCCGCATCGGGGCGAGTATTTCGTCCGGGAAACCCGCTATCGGCGGCAGACAGAGCTCACCCGCAGAGGCGTTGCCTATACGAGGAAAATGCCAGTCGAACTGGCCTTTGCGGTCAACGACCAACTGACTCTTTATCGCCTCGCCCGGGCGCAGATCTTTCTGAAGCGCGGTGAGAGGGAGTCGGGAATTATCGAAAGCCAGCAAGCTATCCAGCTTGCGTCGAACTCGTCCGCCGTCCGATTGCGCCTCATCGGAACGCTCGCGGCGCTTGGCCAGTGCGAGGAGGCCAATCGACAGGCAGAGGCCTATAACGAGTTCGCCAGGATGTTGGTCATGGCGCAGATCGCGGATGCGTGTCCCACGCCGCCGAAGCAGTAGGCGCGGTTGCATGGGATCGGGGTGACCACATGGCGTCGCCCCAATCAATCAGGGCTCAAACTCCAACCCAATCGCCCGGTAGCGCGCAGGGTCGTCGCCCCAGCCGGATTTCACTTTCACTTGCAGGAACAGATGCACCTTGCGTTCGAGGATCTGCTCCAGTTCCTTCTGCGCGGCAACGCGCACGGACTTGATGCGGCGGCCGCCTTCGCCCAGCAGGATCGGCTTGTGGGTTTCGCGGCCGATATAGATCGGCCTGCTCGATGCGCACGCTGCCGTCCTGGAAATCCTTCCAGCTCTCGTTCTCCACCGTCAGCTCGTAGGGCAGCTCGTCATGGACCTGGCGGAACAGATGCTCGCGCGTGACTTCGGCCGCCAGCAGGCGCAGCGGCACGTCGGAGATCTGGTCCGCCGGGAAATGCCAGGGCCCGGCGGGCATGCGCGCGGCCAGCGCCTTGACCAGGCCGTCGACGCCGTCGCCGGTCTCCGCCGAGATCATGAAGACATCGCTGAAGATGCCCTCGGCGTCATACATCGCCGCCAGCTCCAAAAGCTTCTCCCGCTTGATCAGGTCGATCTTGTTCAGCGCCAGCAGCGCCTTGCGATCCTGAGCCTTGAGGCCGTCGATGATGCGGCGGGTGTCCTCGCCCATCTCCTGGCGCTGGGCGTCCGCCAGCAGCAGCGTCAGGTCGGCCTCGGTCACGCCGCGCCAGGCGGCCTTGATCATGGCGCGGTCGAGGCGGCGGCGGGGGGCGAAGATGCCGGGCGTGTCGATGAAGACGATCTGGGCGGCGCCGTCGATCACCACGCCGAGCACGCGGTTGCGGGTGGTCTGCACCTTCGGCGAGACGATGGAGATCTTGCTGCCCACCAAGCGGTTCAGCAGCGTCGACTTGCCGGCATTGGGCGCGCCGACGATGGCGACGAAGCCGCAATGTTGGTCGGCCAGCGGCGGGGTTTCCGGTTCGGTCATGGACTGGTGCTCCGAACGGCCTTGA
Source organism: uncultured Alphaproteobacteria bacterium (assembly GCA_963851215.1). GTDB lineage: Bacteria > Pseudomonadota > Alphaproteobacteria > Dongiales > Dongiaceae > DATKFM01. The sequence goes on along the minus strand of CAWKOG010000002.1, from coordinate 9,675 downwards.
GCAGGATGGCGGCCGCCTCCTGCTCCGCCGCACGCTTGGAGCGGCCGCGGCCGGTGGCGGGCTCGGCGCCCTCCACACGGACTTCGATGGCGAAGACCGGGTTGTGAGCCGGCCCCTGGGTTTCCAGCACGCGGTAGGCCGGCAGCGGCAGGCCGCGCGCCTGGGCCCATTCCTGCAGCGCCGTCTTCGCATCCTGGGGCGGGTTGCTGTCGGCGCCGATCAGCGGCGCCCAGCAGCGGCGGACAAATTGCGCTGCGGCCTCGAGTCCGCCATCGAGGTAGAGCGCGCCGATGACGGCCTCGCAGGCATCGGCCACCATGCCCGGATGGCTGCGGCCGCCGGTGTCGGCTTCGCTGCGGGACATCTGCAGGTGGCGGCCGAGATCGAGGGCGGATCCCACCTCCGCCAGCGCTTCCTTGCGGGTCAGCGCCGCGAGGCGGCGGGCTAGCGCCCCTTCCGTCTCCCGGCCGAAAGTCTCGAAAAGCATTTCCGCGATCACCAGCGCCAGCACCCGGTCGCCCAGGAACTCCAGGCGCTCGTTGCTGAACTCGCCGCCGCGCACCGGCCGCGTCGCGGCGCTGGCATGGGTCAGCGCCTCCGTCAGCAGCTCGGGCCGCCGGAACCTGTGGCCCAGCGCTGCCGCGAGGTCGTCAACCGTGTCCGTATGGTCGTTCGCGTCGTTCAATGAATACCGGTGGCGATGCGGTCGAGCCGCGTATGCGGTATCGATTCCCAAAGCTTGATGAGCGAGCAATTACAGGCGGTGGAATAGAATATGAAGGACGCCTTGCCGACGATGTTGTCCTCCGGTATGGCGCCGAAGTATCGGCTGTCGGACGAGTTGTCCCTGTTATCGCCCATGCCGAAGTAATGTCCGGCCGGAACGACGAAGGGGCCATAATTGTCGTTGTTTTCATCGTCCGATACCTCGGCGATCCGGTGCTGCACGCCATTGGGCAATGTTTCGATGTATTGGATCAGCAGTTTGCCCGCTTGCTCGTCGTACCAGCCCTCGATGCGCTCGCGCTTCACCGGCTCGCCATTGATATGGAGAATGCCGCCCTTCACTTCGATGGTGTCGCCCGGCAGGCCGACAAAGCGCTTGATATAGTCGTCGCCGAAGCTGCCGTCATCCTCGGGCACCTTGAACACCACGACGTCGCCGCGCTCGACGGGCTGCGACAGCAAGCGGCCGTTGAAGGGCGGCTGGCTCCACGGAAATGCATGGCGGCTGTAGCCGTAGGTCCATTTCTTGACGAACAGGTAATCGCCGACCAGCAATGTCGGCTTCATCGAACCCGTGGGAATGCTGAATGGCTCGAATGCAACAGTCCTGGCAACCATGGCGATGAGGACCGCGTAGATGATGGTGCGCACGAACTCCATCGTGCCGCCGGAACTGTTTTTCGACATGATCCTCTCATTTTCTGGGGAGCCGCTCCCCGGGCGGCCGCGCGGCGATGAAGCCCGCCCGGCCCTAGCCTGTCAAGCGGCGCCGGGAAGGGTTTTCAACCGGTGTTGCTGTCGGGAACCGCCGTGATGATGACGATGGCCTGGGCCTGGGGGAACTCGTCGGTGATGGTCAGGTCGATCTGCGCCTTCATGCCCGGCGGCAGCAGGGATTGCAGCCGTTCCGCAGCACCACCGGTCAGCACCAGGGTCGGCTTGCCGGTCGGCAGGTTCACCACGCCCATGTCCCGCCAGAACACGCCATGGTTCAGGCCGGTCCCCAGGGCCTTCGAGCAGGCCTCCTTGGCGGCGAAGCGCTTGGCGTAGCTGGCGGCGCGGTTGCGCCGGCGGTCGGACTTGCGCTGCTCAACGTCGGTGAAGACCCGCTGAACGAAGCGGTCGCCGAACCGGTCAAGCGATTTCTCGATGCGCCTGATGTCGATGATGTCGTTGCCGATGCCCAGGATCATGGCGGCGTTCATCCGCGCGCCCGCTCGACGGAATTGACCAGGGGCGTCGCCCGCAGCGCGGCGATGATGTTGGAGAGGTGGCGGATGTCGCTGACCTCCACATCCACGGTCATCTCGAAGAAATCGGCGGAGCGGTTGGTGATCTTCAGGTTGGTGATGTTGCCTTCGGCCTTGCCGATGATGGTAGACATGCTGCCCAGGCTGCCGGGCGAGTTGGCCACCACCACATGCAGGCGCCCGACATGGCCGGGCGACGTTTCGGAATCGATGTTCCAGGAGACGTCGAGCCAGCGCTCCGGCGCATCGGCGAAGCTTTCCAGCGTCTCGCAATCGATGGTGTGGATGGTGACGCCCTTGCCCGTGGTGACGATGCCGACGATGCGGTCGCCAGGCAGCGGGTGGCAGCAGCCGGCATAGTGGATCGCCATGCCGGGAATGAGGCCGGTAATGGGGATCGAGGAGGCCTTGGCCTTCTGATCCTTGCCGCGGCGGGCGCCGATGGGCACCACCTTGCCGATGCGCGGCGTGGTGGTGCTGCCGGGGAAGACGGCGGCCATGATCTCGCGCTCGGTCAGCAGCCCCTCGCCGACGGCGGCGTAGATATCCTCGGCATCCTCGGCGTGGAATTGCTTCAGCACGCCGTCAAACGCCTTGTCGGAGAAGTCGTGATGATCCTGCTTGAAGGCCTTCAGCAGGATGGCGCGGCCGAGCTCGATGTACTGCGCGCGCTGCTGGGTGCGGATGAAGCGGCGGATGCAGGCGCGGGCCTTGCCCGTGACGACAAACCGCTCCCAAGTGGGAGACGGCGTCTGCGTGCGCGATCCCACGATCTCGACCTGGTCGCCGTTATGCAGCTCGGTGCGCAGCGGCATGTGGCGGCCGTTGATCTTGGCGCCGACGCAGGTGTTGCCGACCTCGGAGTGCACGGCATAGGCGAAATCCACGGGCGTGGCGCCGCGCGGCAGCGAGATCAGATCGCCCTTGGGCGTGAAGCAGAACACCTGGTCCTGGAACATCTCGAGCTTGGTGTGCTCGAGAAATTCCTCGGGGCCGGAGGCATGCTCGAGGATGTCCAGCAGTTCCCGCAGCCAGCGATACTGGCGCCCTTCAACTGATGGCGCACCCTGCTTGTAGCTCCAATGGGCCGCGACGCCGAGCTCGGCGATATCGTGCATTTCCTTGGTGCGGATCTGCACCTCGATGCGCTGCTTCTCCGGGCCGATGACGCCGGTATGGATCGAGCGGTAGCCGTTCGGCTTAGGCGTGCTGAGGTAATCCTTGAACCGGCCGGGCACCATGGGATAGCGGCCATGGAGGATGCCCAGGGCCTTGTAGCAGCCGGCGATGTCATCGACGACGACGCGGAAGGCCATGATGTCGGCGAGCTGCTCGAAGCCGATGTTCTTCCGCTGCATCTTCAGCCAGATCGAGTAGGGCCGCTTCTCGCGGCCGGACACCGTGGCCTTCAGGCCGCCGTTTTCCAGCACCTTCTTCAGCTCGGCCATGATGCGGTCGGCGCGGGCGCCGCCGGTCTCGCGCAGGAAGTTCAGCCGCTGGACGATGGATTCGCGGGCTTCGTGGTTGAGCTCGCCGAAGGCCAGGTCCTCGAGCTCGTCCTTGAGCTGGTGCATGCCGATGCGCTCGGCCAGCGGCGCATAGATCTCCACCGTTTCCAGGGCGATGCGCTTGCGCTTCTCCGGGCTCTTGATGTGTTCCAGCGTCTGCATGTTGTGCAGACGGTCGGCCAGCTTCACCAGCAGGACGCGGATGTCCTCCGACATCGCCAGCACGAGCTTGCGGAAATTCTCGGCATGCTTGGATTGGTCGGACTGCAGCTCCAGGCGCGACAGCTTGGTGACGCCGTCCACCAGCTTGGCGATGTCCTTGCCGAAGTTGCGCTCGATCTGCTCGAGGGTCGCGCTGGTATCCTCGACCGTGTCGTGCAGCAGCGCAGTGACGATGGAAGCCGAGTCCAGCTTTAGCTTGGTGAGGATGTTGGCGACTTCCAGGGGATGGAGAAAATACGGGTCGCCGGAGGCGCGCTCCTGGGAGCCGTGGGCCTTCATGGAGAATACATAAGCGCGGTTGAGCAGATCCTCATCCGCGTTGGGATCGTAGGACTTGACGCGTTCGACGAGCTCGAACTGGCGGATCATCCGTGGCCGTACCTGCCGCTGCTCTGCCTATCGCGCCAGACGAGCCTCCCCGTGCCGTTCCACCGATCCTGTCGCTGCCGCGGGATATTGACGCTCAGGCGCTCAGCCTTCCTCCGTTGCGGCCTCGGGGACATCTTCCGCCGTCGCCGCGGGATCGTCCTCGAACTCTTCTTCCTCGGGAGTTCTGAACACCGGCGGCCGCCTCGTTCTTCATGAGGTCCGCCAGCATGTCGGTCTCGCCCGTGCCGAAGCCGCCTTCGTCTTCCGGCTCCTCGGGCTCCTTGTGGACGCTGAGGTTCTTCACGATCGATTGCTGGATCGCATCCAGGTCGAGCTTGTCTTCGGCGATCTCGCGCAGCGCCACGACCGGGTTCTTGTCGTTGTCGCGATCGATGGTGAGCGCCGAGCCGGCGCTGACATCACGGGCGCGCTGAGCGGCCAGCATGACCAGGTCGAACCGGTTCGGGATCCTCAGGATGCAGTCTTCGACGGTGACGCGCGCCATATCTGCGAGTTCTCCAAAAATGCGGGGAAATCAGTGATTTGATTGAATATATTGAGTGTGCTGCAAGTACGCAAGGTGCAAACCGGCCGCGCCGATGTCGCAGCGCAGCGGCCGCCGGTAAGATGCTGATACGCTTGGCCTTCGCGGCCTAAGCCCGGCGGATCTGCTGGCCTCCCGGCAGCCGGGCCACCAATTCCTCGACCGAAAGGCCCAAAACTGGATGCACCCAGCCGGGGGCGATTTCCTGCAGCGGCAGGAGGACGAAGGCCCGGTCCGCCATCCTGGGATGGGGCAGGATGGGCGGGGGATCGTCACGGACCAGCCTGCCATAGGCCACGATGTCCAGGTCCATCACCCGAGCGGCGTTGAGCTCCCGCCGCTCGCGGCCGAACTCGCGCTCGATCTCGTGCAGGACCGCCAGCAGGGCAGCCGGGTCCAGGACCGTCGCCACCTCGGCGACGCCATTCACGTACCAGGGCTGGTCGGAGGCCGGCACCGGCGCGCTTTCATAGAAAGCCGAGCGGCGGAGGATCTTAGCCCCCCGGGCCTCCAGGGCCGCCAGCGCGGCGAGGCAGGTCGCCGCCGGCGAACCGTGTAGCCGACTGGGCAGATTTGCGCCGAAAGCTACGAATATCGGGCCATCAGCAGAATCCACGATTTCACTCAAGTTTCTAGTCTCGTCAGCAACTTACCGGATTAAATTCAGAAACCACCGCGGCCAGAAAGCCGGCCGCAAGCTAACGCTCCATCAATAATCTCTGCGCATACTGGCCGATATTCAGAAAGTGATTTTGTAAGGATTCATTAACGTGCGGTTCTATCCCCAGGAACGTATTGCGCTTTTCATTGACGGGGCAAACTTATATGCCGCCGCGCGCGCCCTCGGATTCGATATCGATTACCGGCGCCTGCTGCAGGTCTTTGCCGACAAGGGTCATCTGGTCCGCGCCTTCTATTATACCGCGCTGGTCGAGGACCAGGAGTATTCACCAATCCGGCCGCTGGTCGATTGGCTCGACTACAACGGCTACACCATGGTCACCAAGCCGACCAAGGAATACACCGACGCCTCCGGCCGCCGGAAAATCAAAGGCAATATGGATATCGAGCTCGCCATCGACATGATGGAGATGGCGAAGCATCTGGACCATATCGTGCTGTTCTCCGGCGACGGCGATTTCCGCCGCTTGGTGGAGGCGGTGCAGCGCAAAGGGGTGCGGGTCACGGTGGTCAGCACCATCCGTTCCTCCCCGCCCATGGTGGCGGACGAGCTGCGGCGCCAGGCCGACGTTTTCATCGACCTCAGCGACCTTTCGGAGAACATCGCCCGCAACCACACCAGCGGCCGCCAATCGACAGCAGAGGTCGAATCGAGCAACGGTGGCCGTTCGTAGGGCCCGCTAGCCTCCAGCCAGGGCCTGTCCCGCTGACAAGGCAGGCCCGATGTCACCAGCCACCCTTCCCCCGCAACCGGCCCAGAACTGCCCGCTCTGCCCGCGGCTGGCGGAGTTCCGCGCCGACAACCGCCAAGGCCATCCGGACTGGTTCAACGCGCCGGTGCCGAGTTTTGGGCCTCTGGACGCCAAGCTCCTGATCGTTGGCCTGGCGCCCGGCCTCAAAGGCGCCAACAGGACCGGTCGGCCCTTCACCGGGGACTTTGCCGGCGACCTGCTCTACCGCACGCTGATCGAGTTCGGCTTCGCCAGCGGCCATTACGGCCAGCGGCCCGATGACGGCCTGACCCTGAACGACTGCCGGATCACCAATGCGGTCCGCTGCGTGCCGCCGGAGAACAAGCCCACGCCGGCGGAGATCAAGACCTGCCGTCCGTTCCTTGCCGGCGAAATCGGCGCCGGCGGCGGCCCGCGGGCCATCCTCGCGCTGGGACGCATCGCCCACGACTCGACGCTGGCGGCCCTGGGGCAGCGTTTGTCCGCCTTCAAGTTCGGCCACGGCGCGCGGCACGACATCGACGGCTGGCCTACCCTGTTCGATAGCTACCACTGCTCCCGATACAACACGCAGACCGGCGTGCTTACGGAAGAGATGTTCCGGCGGGTGATCGGGCAGATCCGGGATTTCCTGGCCACCGGCTGACGCGGCGATCACGCTTGGTAATTTAACTTGATACCCTACGCTACTGTGCTTGGGCCTGCTGTTGCGCCTGTTCGCGATTGCCGAAGAAGTCGGCCGCCAGCGTTTCGTTGATGTCGATGATCTGCCGCTGGATCCAATCGACAAACTCATGCAGGCCGGCGCGCAGCACGCCGGCAGGCGGGCGCTCGTCCAGGGCGACGCGGACCTCATCCAGCCGTTCCAGCGCCCGGTTGCCGCCGCGCAGGCCGTAGCGCTGACGCAGCTCATGGAGTAGTTGGTCGGTCTCGGCGATGCAGTGACTGACGGAGCGCGGGAAGGCTCCATCGAGCAGCAGGAAGCCCACCACATCCTCCAGGAAATATCCGCGCGGGTGCACGCGGCGGAAAGCATGATAGCCCGCCGCCGAGCGCAGGATGGCCGCCGCTTCGCCCGCCTCGATCAAAGCAGTCGGCGAGTTCGCGGGCACGCTATGAAACTTGACGTCCAGGAGCCGGGTCGCCTGGTCCGCCCGCTCGACATAGCGCCCGAGCTGATAGAAGTACCAGCCCTGGTCGCGGAAGAAGGTGCCCTCAGTGATGCCGGTGTGGGTCTGGCAATGCTCCTTGATCGTCGCCAGCAGCCGCGGCCGCTCCGACGGCACGAGATCCGCCGGCGTCAGCCGCCGCAGCCAGTTATAGGCGACGTTCAGATGGCTCCACATTTCCGTGCTGATGAATGGACGCAGGGTCCGCGCGTTCTCGCGCGCTGATGTCAGCGCATGGAGGATCGACGTCTCGTTCTCGGCATCGAGCACGTAGAACATGACGATGGCGTCGTCGCTGACGGTTTGGCCGGTGCTCTGGAAATGGTCGAGATCGCTGTTGATCTCCAGGATTGCCGCCCAGTCCTTGGCGCTGCCCTGGCGGCGCGCTGCACTCTGCGTGACGTCGAGAATGCGGGCGAGATTCTCCGCCCGCTCCACATAGCGGGCCATCCAGTAGATGCACTCGGCATAGCGCGACAGCAGGCTAGGCAAGGACCCACGTGTCTTTCGACCCGCCTCCCTGGGATGAGTTGACGATCAGCGAGCCCTGACGGAGTGCCACCCGCGACAGACCGCCGGGCAGGACCCAGGTGCTGCGCCCCGTCACGGCAAAGGGCCGAAGATCCACATGCCGCGGCCTGACTTCGTCTTCGACCAGAGTAGGACAGACCGAAAGGCTGACCATCGGCTGGCTGATGTAGTTGGCGGGATCGGCCCGCAGCCGGCCGCGGATCTCCTCGAGGTCCGCCGCCGATGCGCGTGGCCCGACGACGATGCCATAGCCGCCGGACTCGCCGACCGGCTTCACTACGAGGTCTTTCAAATTATCGAGCGTGAACCGCAGACCATCGGCCTCGCCGCAGAGATGGGTTTCCACATTCGGCAGGATGGCATCTTCCTTGAGGTAGTAGCGGATCAGCCGCGGCAGATAGGCATAGACCGCCTTGTCGTCGGATACGCCGGTACCCACCGCATTGGCCAGCGTGACGTTCCCTTTGAGATAGGCCGCCATGACTCCGGGAACGCCGAGCATGCTGTCGGGCCGGAACGTCAGGGGATCGATGAAGTCGTCATTGATGCGCCGGTAGATGACATGCAGCGGCGCCAGGCCGGCCGTCGTTTTCATGAACACGCGGTCGTTCTCGACGACGAGGTCGCGGCCTTCCACCAGCGGCACGCCCATCTCGCGCGCCAGAAACACATGCTCGAAATAGGCGGAGTTGTAGACGCCCGGCGACAGCAGGGCGACCTGCGGCGCGTCGATGGCGGATGGCGCGATCTCCGTCATCGCCTGCCCCAGGCGCAGGCCGTAATCCTCCACGGGCTGAATGAATACGTCGATGAGATCGGGGAACGCCCGCTGCATGATGCGGCGGTTCTCCACCACATAGGAGACGCCCGAGGGCGTGCGTCCGTTGTCCTCCAGCACCATGAACCGGCCGGAATTGTCGCGCACGATGTCGACGCCGCAGATATGGATATAGGTGCCGCAGGGCACGTCGAAGCCGACCATCTCCGGCCGGTAGTTGGCGTTGCCGAGAACCAGCTCCCTGGGAACGATGCCGTCCTTCAGCAAATGCTGCCGGTGATAGACATCGTGCAGGAACAGGTTCAGCGCCGTCACCCGCTGCACGACGCCGGCCTCGATATGCCGCCACTCCTCCGCCGACAGAACGCGGGGAATGACATCGAAGGGCAGGATGCGGTCGATGACGTCCTTGTCGGAATAGACCGTGAAGGTCACGCCGAGATTGTAGAGCTCGTTCTCGGCATTGCGGGCGCGGCGGCGGAGTTCATCGATGGGTATCCGGCCCAGACGCTCGCGCAATGGCAGGGTATGCAGCGCCGGGGCGTCTGGCCGCCCGAACACCTCGCAGTAATAGCCTCCGGCGTCATAGCCGGACAGCCAATCGGGCGCTTCCCCATTCATATCGCGATGAGCCTACGGGAAGCACGCGCGGGCGGGCAACGGAAATGCCGCGCCGCCCAAAGCTTTGGCACTCTGCCCGCTAGGGCAGCAGGCCATCCAGCCAGGCGCCGTCGGGCATGGTGCTGGCAAGCTGGGTCAGATGCTCGTTCCACCATTCGCCCTGCTCGCGCAGATCGAAATCGTCGAACTGCCGCTCCCGCCATTGGCGGTCCTGGATGTGATAGGTCACGAGGTCGAGGGGAAAGCCGACATCCGACGAAGACAGGCGGGTGGAATTGAACGACAGATAGGCGAGCTTGAGCGCCGTCCGCAGCGGCGTGTTGAAGCGCAGCGCGCGATCTAGGATCGGCTTCCCATAGGCCATAACGCCGATGGAGAGATAGGGCGTACGCTCATCGACCTGGATCCAGTTGCACTCGGGATAGACCAGGAACATGGTCGGCTCCCGGTCGTTGGTGAGCTGGCCGCCGATGATGGCGTGCAGATTGAACAGCAGGTTGGAGCGCTCCACCGCGTCCTTGTCTTCATCGATCACCTGGCGGAGA
>CAWKOG010000001.1:0-17443 GCA_963851215.1 uncultured Alphaproteobacteria bacterium | reverse complement strand
GTCTCGATCAGCCGGTTCGCGCCGACCGCCTGATACACCGCAGACCCTGCTTGTAAGCATGGGCACGCATGGCGTCGTCGTTCGCATGATCGTCGAAGTGTACGTTCGGAATCGCCAAGCCGAACGAATCCTATTTCCGTCGGATGGAGGGTGACCCCGTTGGTCTCCTCCGGCGTCTTCCTCGCCGACCAGCCGCATTCCACGGCCATGTTGTCGTACTGATCCAGCAATCCCCGGCGAAGTCGCGTCCCCATGCTCCGGAATGCGAGGAAGGGCCGCGAGAAACGGAAGACCGAGCGGAGATGGTCTTCCATGTGATACCGCCGGCGAAACCGCGAGACGGATCGTTTCTCGCCTCGTCCTTGACGATTCCGGCCATGGTCGTGCCGCGATACATGTTCACCGGCCTGTCGAAGATGGCATAGACCAAGCCGGTCATGTGGCGCATATAGTTCTTGCCCACCATGCCCGAGGAGTTGGCAAGGCCGTCCGGGAACTTTGACGAGGCCGAGTTCAACAACAGCCGCGGGCTCTCGATCGAGTTGCCGGCCAGCGCCACCGCGCGCGCCTTCTGCACTTGCTGCTTGCCGTCTTTGTCGGCATAGAGCACGCCGGTGATCTTGCCGCCGTGCATGCTGGATCTGCAGCACTTGGGTATCGGGCCGCACCTCCAGCTTGCCTGTGGCCTCGCCTTTCGGGATCTCGGAGATCAGGGTCGACCATTTCGCGCCGGACTTGCAGCCCTGGAAGCAGAAGCCGATCTGCTGGCAGGAGCCTCTGCCATCGCGGGGCTGAGATTGATCGCCATGTTGCCGGTGTGGAACTCCTTGTAGCCGAGCCGCCGGGCGCCCGCCGCCATGACCTTGAATTGTTGCTCCGGGCAAGCGCGGGATGTCGTTGGTGCCGGTCACGCCCATCTTGTCCTCGGCGCGAGCGTAGTAGGGCTCCAGCTCCTGCAGCGTCAGCGGCCAGTCCAGCAGTTTGGCGCCGGCAATCTCGCCATAGGTGCTCTTGACCTTGAACTCGTGTTCCTGGAATCGCAGCGAAGCGCCGGCCCAGTGGATGGTCGAACCGCCGACCGCCTTGACGATCCAGGCCGGCAGTCCGGAGAAATCCTTGGCCACGCGCCAGCTGCCCGAGGTCGTGCGCTTGTCGAGCCAGGAGATCTGCACGAAATTCGCCCATTCGTCATTGACGAACTGGTCCGTCTCCACCCGCGGCCCCGCTTCGAGGCAGACCACGTCGATGCCCTTCTGCGCCAGTTCGTTGGACAATGTGCCGCCGCCGGCGCCGGAACCGATGACGACGACGACGCCGTCATTGTTCAGATCGTATTTTGCCGCCATGTTCCGCCCTCCCTACTCTTCGTCCAGCCAGCCGAGATCGTCGAAGCCGCGGTCGATGTAACCGCCATACTCCGCCGACGCGCCCTCATAGCCGAAATGCCGCCATACCGCCGGATTGTTGTAGATGCCGGTGACCAGCTCTCCGCGGACGGTCTGGAAGAAGGGCGTTGTCTCGATCTGCTTCAGTGTCGCCAGCTTGTAGCCGGGGCTGAGGTCGACCCATTTGACGCCGCCTTCCGAAATATCAAGGGCTGCAACGCCCTCGGTCAGCAGCGTGCCCAGCGCCTTGTCCTTGGCCGCCTTGCCGTCGAGGCCCTCGACCACCTGGGCGTAGTAGACGTCGCCGAGCCGGTCATGGGGATAGATCTCACGGCTCATTTGCACCAGCGTGGTCGCGGTGTGTTCGTCGAAACCTGCAGGGTCATCGCCCAGGCGCCGTCGGGCGCCACCAGCATTGTCCCCGTGCCGACCGCCGCCGCGGTTCCTGCGACAGCGACGCTGCTCGCCTCCAGGAACTGCCGGCGATTCATGCCGCTCTTGCTCATCTTCAAGCCTCCTTCTATTGCCGCGGCAACGGGAGTGAACGACGGGCCCTTTGCCGCTAGTGATAACGTCCGTGGGACTGCAGCACCTCGATCTTATATCCGTCGGGATCCTGCACGAAGAAGAACCGCGCCATCAGCCCGCCGTCGCGGTGGAACTCCTTGATCGGCAGCGGGCCGATGCCGAGATCGCTCAGCCGCTTATGTTCGCCATCCAGATCGGCGACGGTGAAAGCGACATGGCCATAGCCCGTACCCAGCTCATAGGGCTCGGCCCGGCCATGGTTCCATGTCAGCTCGATCTCGAAGTCGTTTTCGGGATTGCGCAGATAGGCGAGCGTAAAGCCGTCGAAGTCGTAACGGTCGGCAAGTTTCATGCCGAAGGCGCGCTCATAGAATTTCAGTGACGCGTCCAGGTCCCGCACCCGAACCATCACATGGATTGCTTTCGCCATCTCGCCCCACCCGGCAATTTCGCCGGATGAAGGCTAGGCCACGGCGTCGATAAGTGGTGGTATTCCCTTATGACGACCGTTGATTTGCGCCGTATCCTCGGCAATCGCACCCGGCTTGTCCCGCAGGCTGCCGATATAGAGCGCGCAGGTGACTCGCAGCAGCGAAGTGAAATTCCCCACCTCGCCGCGCAGTTCCATGACCTCGTCATAGAGCGTGCTCATGAAGCGGGGCGCGGTCATGTTCTGGCGGGCGGAGATCTCGTCCAAGATCGCCCAGAAATAGGCTTCCAGGCGGATGCTGGTGGAATACCCGTTCAGCCGCACAGAGCGGGTAATAAGCTCATAGGCTTCAGGGCTTTGACTGGCAAAGATCTTGCACATGACGCCTCCCTTCGCGGCCGGGTTCGCCCCGGTCCCGCCGCCTGTTTCGGCGGCACTTATTCAGCTTTCACAAGATACTAAACCCAATCGGAGGCGTTTCAAGCGGCATCGGCGGATGTTGCAGGTGCGAAGGATTTTGATGCCATTTCGTATCACGTAGGGGGGACCGGCGGTCGCCTGTCACGAAGCTGCACGGCATCGACACGGGCGACCGCACAGGCAGATCGCGAAGCGATCTTGCCGGGGTCGCCCCTACAACCACCCCGACCGCTTGAACCGGTAATAGAGAAAGCTGCAGGCGCCGAGTATCACCAGCAGGATCATCGGATAGCCGAACCGCCAATTGAGTTCCGGCATATGGTCGAAGTTCATGCCGTAAATGCCGGCCACCGCCGTCGGCACCGCCAGGATCGCCGCCCAGCTCGCCAGCTTGCGCGTCACCTCGCCCTGGTTATTGGTCGAAAGCAGCAGGTTCACCTCCAGCGCCGAGTTCAGCAGCTCCCGCAGATAGTCGATGCTCTCGGCGACGCGCAGCACATGATCATGCACGTCGCGGAAGTAAGGATGGGTGCTGCGGTCGACGGTCGGCACGTCAAAGCGCATGAGCCGGTTCGTCATTTCCACCACAGGCGTCACCGCGCGGCGCAGCTCCAGCAGATCGCGCTTCAGGCCGAAGATGTCGTTGACCATTCTGCGGGTGAAGCTCTTGCCGGACAGCGCCTCCTCTAACCGCTCGACTTCCGCCTCCAGCTCCTCGACGACGGGCATGTAGTTGTCGACGACGAAGTCCATGATGGAATAGAGGACGAAGTCCACGCCTTCGCGCAGCATCTCCGGCCGCCGCTCGCAGCGCAGACGAACATCGGCATAAGAAGATGAGGGGCCGTGGCGCACGGTGATGATGTAGCTGCGGCCGCTGAAGATGTGGGTTTCGCCGAACTGGATCTTGCCGGCCACGAGCTGGGCGGTGCGTAAAACGACAAACAGCGACTTGTCATAAACTTCGAGTTTCGGCCGCTGATGGGCGCGATGGGCGTCCTCGATCGCCAGTTCATGGAGGTTGAAGCGGTGCTGCACCTTTGCCAGTACTTCCTCGTCGGGTTCATGCAGCCCGATCCAGACAAAAGCGCCTTTACCCGGCGTGTATTTGTCGAGTTGATCGATATCCAGATCGGCGACCCGGCGGCCATTCTCATAGGCCGCGCATCCCACGACTTGGCTCATTCGGAACTCCCTGCCCCTTACTCCGATAGCTTGTCGACGCCGGCGCCGGACAGCCGCACGTCACCGCTTGCACCGCTCCCGACATTTGAACCTCTAGAAAGCCATGGGCAAGGGCCAGTTGGCATTGGGCCTCCAGCTTCAAAGCCTCTTTGAGCGGCGGGCGAATATCCAGTCCGGCGAACCAGCACCACGGAAATCGCACAATCAAAGTTAAGTTCTTGCAGCCCGCTGCATTTCGCGACGATTTAACGATTTCTCAGTCTTTTCGCGGATTATTTCGATTGTACTTGAGCCTGGCGAAGCCCATATAAGGTACTATCAGCGACATTGTTGAGCCGTCCACGCAGGTCGCGTGCCGTAAAGCGAGCGCCAATGACCATGCGGACAAGCCAAAAAACCGTCACTTTCCGTCGCCCCTTCTCATTGAGCGGGATCGACGATGTGCAGCCTGCGGGGGCCTACACGGTTGAGATCAACGAAGAACTGATCGAGGGGCTCTCGTTTCCCTCGTGGCGCCGGACGGCAACCGTCTTGCTGTTGCGGCAGCCGGGTGCCGCCGGCATCGGCCAGGACGTTGAGATCGATCCGCTCGAACTGGAAGCCGTTCAGGATAGCGACGCACTGGAATTGCCCGAGGCCGTGATTCAGGCAAGCCTCGGCGACCTGTTGACCGACGGCGTTCTGCAGCAAGCGGTGCACAGCGCCGGCCTTTCGCCGGCTGGATTCAAGACGTTCCTGCATGAGCTTTCCAAACGCATCGATGTTGCGCGAAGGGAACGGCAGGCGAGCGCCTGAAACGGGCGCCGTTAATCGGTCCAAACTCGGCGAGTTTCCGTATTTGACCGCACGCCTCATCTCGTCAGCGCGCAATGCAGTAAAATAGATTGTCGGCAGTAGCCTGCGCGAAAGCGCCCGTCAGGACACGGCAGCTTCAGTAGGGCCGAAACAGAAATTCTTATGCACCATGTAGACTTTAGGTCACGGAGATAGAGAGCATGCCGGCACAGTCACGCCAAAACCATCGCAAACCCGAGCCCGACGCCAATTTTGCGGGAGTACCCAAGCGGCGGATGTGCCTGATGTGCGGATCTAACTTCGCCAGCGCCTGGTCGGGCGAACGCGTCTGCCCGGTCTGCAAGAATAAATCGGTCTGGCGCATGGGCGTCCAGCTCCGGTCGCGCCCGGCGGGCGTCGGCAAATAGCCGGCTCGCATTGAACTGCAGGAAAACACGCTCTCGGCGCAAGTAGCGCGAGAGACAGCACGTAGGTCTCGAAACTAGGGAATAGAAGGGATTCAATCTTTATGGCTGCAAAAGAAGTCAAGTTCGGCGCCGACGCGCGCGAGCGCATGATCCGTGGTGTCGATATCCTCGGTAATGCCGTCAAGGTGACATTGGGACCCAAGGGCCGGAATGTGGTCCTGGCCCAGGCGTTCCGGGCGCCGCGCATCACCAAGGACGGCGTGACGGTGGCAAAGGAGATCGAACTTCACAACAGGTTCGAGAACATGGGCGCGCAGATGGTGAAGGAAGTCGCCTCGAAGACCAGCGACCTTGCCGGCGACGGCACCACGACCGCGACGGTGCTGGCGCAGGCGATCGTCCGCGAAGGCGCCAAGGCTCTGGCAGCAGGCATGAACCCGATGGACCTCAAACGCGGCATCGATCTCGCGGTGACGGCAGTGGTGGAGGATCTGCGGAAACGTTCGAAGAAGGTTTCGACAAACGCCGAGATCGCCCAGGTCGGCCGGATCTCCGCCAATGACGATCAGGAGATCGGCGACATGATCGCGCTGGCGATGAAGAAGGTCGGCAATGAAGGCGTCATCACGGTCGAAGAGGCGACGGGCCTGCAGACGGAACTCGATGTCGTCGAAGGCATGAAGTTCGACCGCGGCTACCTCTCGCCCTATTTCGTCACAAACGCGGAAAAGCTGACCACTGAGTTGGACGATCCCTATATCCTTCTGCACGAGAAGAAGCTGCCGGGTGTGCAGTCCCTGCTCCCCCTGCTCGAGGCCGTGGTCCAAAGCGGCAAGTCGCTGCTGATCATTGCCGAGGACATGGAAGCCGAGGCGCTGGCAACGCTGGTGATCAACAAGCTGCGCGGCGGTCTCAAGGTCGCGGCGGTGAAGCCGCCCGGCTTCGGCGACAGCCGCAATGCGATGCTCGCGGATCTCGCCATTCTGACCGGCGGCCAGCTCATCAGCGAAGATCTCGGCCTCAAGTTCGAGAGCATCACGCTGGACATGCTGGGCAAGGCGAAGAAGGTCCGCATCGACAAGGACACCACGACGATCATCGATGGCGCCGGCAAGAAGAAGGATATCCAGGACCGCGTGGGACAGCTCAAGCTGCAATCCGAGCGGACGGACTCCGAGTACGATCGCGAGAAACTGCAGGAGCGGCTGGCCAAGCTGAGCGGCGGTATTGCCGTCATTCGTGTCGGCGGATCCAGCGAGGTCGAAGTCAAGGAACGCAAGGACCGCATCGATGACGCCATGCATGCGACCCGCGCCGCGGTCGAGGAAGGCATCCTGCCGGGTGGCGGCGTGGCGCTGCTCTATGGCACACGTATCCTGGCCAAACTTAAGTCTCTCAATAGCGATCAGAACGCGGGTATCGATATTGTCCGCCGCGCCATTGCATATCCGGCACGACTTATCGCTGAAAATGCCGGCGCTGATGGCGCTCTCGTCGTTGGCAAGTTGCTGGAAGCGGGCGACGTCAATCACGGCTTCGACGCCCAGAACGGCAAATATACCGATATGGTGAAAGCAGGTATCGTCGACCCGACCAAGGTGGTGCGGCTTGCGCTGCAGGGTGCCGCCTCCGTCGCCGCGCTCCTCCTGACCACCGAAGCGATGGTGACGCAGAAGGTGAACGGCAACGCCGCGTCGGAGATGCCATCTGGTGGAATGGGCGGCATGGGTGGCATGGGCGGGATGGATTTCTAGCGGCAACAAAGTCTGTCATCCCGGCTAAGGCGCTTGGGCATGCACAGATCTCGGTGATACCGAATGAACTCCCTTCTCCCCGCTGGGGGAGAAGGGGCAGGGGATGAGGGGACTCACGCGCGGCAGCGCGTCCAAGAGCAACAACCCTATTCGCCTGTGCGGCGTTGACCGAATGGTCGCTTCAGAAGAACTTTGATCGTCTTGAAGGAATTCTTGCCGCGCTACCGTGCGCTAGTCCCCTCACCCCCTGCCCCCTCTCCCCCAAGGGGAGAGGGGTTCAGATTTAGCGCCAAGCATTCGCGACGCGAGATCTGTGCATACCCTAGCGCGAAAGCGGGGACCCAGGAGAAGCAGAGCGCGATCTAGAGCGATGAACTCGATCCAACCCTGAAACCCTGGGTCCTCGCTGTCGCGAGGATGACAAAGAGAAGATGGCGGAGAACGGGCTTACACCGCCCGCTGCAGCGCCGCCCGCGCCAGCAGGCGCGTGGAATCCAATGTCGGCAGCGGCGAGTTCCCGTCGTTCATGATCAGGGGGATCTCCGTGCAGCCGAGGATGACGGCATCGCAGCCCTCGCCTTTCATCCGCTCGATGACCTTCTGGTGATAGGCAATCCCCTCGGGCTTGAACACGCCATAGACCAGCTCATCCATGATGATGCGGTTGATCTCGTCCCGCTCACCGGTATCCGGCCGCAGATACTTCAATCCGCGCGCCAACAGCTTTTCCGGATAGACCTCGCTGTCGACCAGCCACCGCGTGCCCGTCAGCCCGAGGCATTTGAATCCACGCTCAGCCGCCTCGGCCGCAACGACCTCGGCGATGTGCAGCCAGGGCAGCGGTGACCGCTGCCGCGATATGGGGCAGCGCCTGGTGGATGGTGTTATCGGGGCAGATCAGGAAATCAGCGCCGACCGCCGCCAGCTTGTTCGCCGAGACGAGCATCAGCTCCCCGACGGCCTGCCAATCGTCGCGCTGGAGATGCTTCACATACTCGGCGAGCGATGGCGTATGCATCGAAACTTCCGGATGCCCATGAGGCCCGAAAAGCTCCGCGCCCTCCGTGCAAATCGTCTTATAGCAGAGCGCCGCCCCTTCGGCGGAACATGCGACGATACCGATATGTTGAGGCATGCGAAGAGATTAGCGACGCATCGCCAGTCTCACAATGGCGCGGGAAAACCGTGAGCGACGGACGCTTCGACCGCCCATGTATAGGCGCCGGCTTGGAAGCCGCCGCTATCGCAAATCAGCGCGAAGTATCAGTGGCAGGTCAGCGTGCTCGGGGCGTTCTGTTCGTCGTTCCAGATCTGGTCGGTGACCCAGCTTACGGCCTCGGCCAGATTTTCGCGTCCCACCTGGGTGGAGACGATCGACGCGACTTCATTGAGGGCTGCTTCCAGCGCATCGGCGTGGGCACCCATTCCGTGCGCCCGCAGCAGGCGTGCCAGCGCCGCTCCGTTCGCCATCGACAATGCCGCCACCCGCGCGTTTTGAATGATCTCGCTCATTTCTCTTGTCCCCATCTGCCCGTCCGGTTTGTGGTTTGTGGTTCCCGGACGACGATTTCGATGGCCCAAGGTTCGGCGAAAAGCTCTAAAAATTCCTGAAATCAACGGTGAACGGACCATAAAGAATAACAGGCCCGCCGTTCACGGGCGCTTAATGATAAACGCGCTGTTAGGCAAGAATTGGCGACGGCCACAGTTGAACCGTTGTGGCGCTGGAATGCTTGCCGATTTTCGCGGCAGAAACGGCGATTGCGGCCTGTGGCGAGTTCAAATACCGAGGCATCGACGCCTTGATCTTGTCCAGACGCGTGCCAGGCCGCACCGTCGCCACGAAAATGCAACATCCCGCAGCATCACTCAATTCGGGTTGATTTGCATCAACGATCGATTGCACCGAGCAGTGCTAGAGGAATAGCATTCGGCCGAAGTCGTCGGGGGACCGGCTGCGATTTATTCGTGTGGCGTCGCCGATTTTCTCGGGCGCCCAACAGCGATTTTGAATTTCAGACGTACTTTGGCCGCCAATCCGAGCTCGATAGGGGGAAACGGGAACGGCAAATCGAGCCGGTCCCGGCGCGTTACGCTTTATATTGTCGCTTCATATAAACCCCGGAGGAACCAGCCCATGACCAAACCGACCAAGCAAAAGAGCCACAGCGACAATGGCAATGGCGCGACAGCGGCTGCCGCTGGGACTGGCACAATCGCAGCGGTGTCGACCTCACTCCCTGGATCAAGGCCAGCGAGGCCATGTTTAGCGGCATGATGACCTTGGGCCAGGAGATGGGCGAATTCGCCACCGCCAGGCTGCGCGAGAACATGGAATTCACCAGTACGGTAATGCGCTGCGGCGATCCGCAGGAAGCCGTGCGGCTGGAATTGGACTATGCGCGGCATGCCACGCAGCAATATCTGGACCAGGCCTCGCGGCTGATGCAGCGGGCGACCGAACTGTCGCAGAACGGCTGGGCGCCGCTCGAGGCGGCGACGCGCGACACGCTGAAACGCGCCGAACAGCACTAGGGCCACCGGGCCGGTCAGGCTTCGGCGTCTGGCTGCTTGCTGGGCTGGGCGAGATCGAAGGCCGGCAGCCGCATGCAGGCGCCGAAGACTGCGCCGATGCGCGGCCAGGCGCCCAGTTCGTCATCGCTGTAGTAGCGCTTGGCGTTGAAGACCTGCGGCACCAGGCAGACATCGGCCAGCGAAGGCCGGCCGTCATGGCAGAACGCGCCGGTGGCGGGGTCGGCGAGCATGGACTCGATGGCGTCGAAGCCGGTCTTGATCCAATGGCGGTACCAGTCGGCCTCCTGCTCGGCGGTCAGCTTCAGTGGGCCTTTGAGATAGTTCAGCACCCGCAGATTGTTCAGGGGATGAATGTCGCAGGCGACGGCCAGCGCCAGCGCCCGCACCCGGGCGCGGCCGGCGGGATCCGGCGGCAGCAGCGGCGGGATCGGCCGCGTTTCCTCCAGGTACTCGATGATCGCCAGGGACTGGGTCAGCAGGCGCCCGTCATCGGCCAATGCCGGCACCAGACCCTGGGGATTGATTGCCCGATAGGAATCCGCCGACTGGTCGCCCCGGCGCAGATGCACCGGCACCTGTTCATAGCTGAAGTTCTTCAGATTGAGGGCGATGCGCACGCGGAACGCCGCCGAGGAGCGGAAATAGCCGTAGAGCTTCATTTGCCCCTCCGCAACTGCACCACCTTCTGATCGATGGCGCCGAAGATGCTCCGCCCGGCTTCGTCGAGCATTTCGATGCGGATGCGGTCGCCGAATTTCATGAAGGGAGTCGACGGCTTGCCCTGGCCGATGGTCTCGATCATGCGCCGCTCCGCCAGGCAGGAGGAACCCGCGGCCGGATCACGGTTGGACACGGTGCCCGAGCCGATGATCGTGCCGGCCCGCAGGTTGCGCGTGCGCGCGGCATGGGCGATGAGCTGGCCGAAATCGAAGTTCATGTCCGCGCCGGCGTTGGGATGGCCGAACGGCGTGCCGTTCAACGCCGACTGCAACGGCAGATGCAGCTTTGCGTCATGCCAGGCGGTGCCCAGCTCATCCGGCGTCACGGCGACAGGCGTAAAGGACGATGCCGGTTTGGCCTGGAAAAAACCGAAACCCTTGGCCAACTCGGCGGGAATCAAATTCCGCAAGGCTGACATCGTTCACCAGCATCACCAGCAGGATATTCCCGCGCGCCCGCGCCGCATCTAGGCCCATGGGCACATCGCCGGTGATCACCGCGACCTCGGCCTCGAAATCGATGCCGTGGGCTTCGTCGACAGCCTCGATATCCTGGGTCGGGCCGATGAAATCGTCGGAACCGCCCTGATACATCAGTGGGTCCTTGTAGAGCTCCGGCGGCATCTCGGCACCCCGTGCCTTGCGCACCAGCTCGACGTGATAGAGATAGGCCGAGCCATCCGCCCATTGATAGGCCCGCGGCAGGGGCGCCATGAGCTGCGCCGGATCGAGCGCGAAGGCCCGGGCGCCGCCGGCCACAAACTCGGGATTTTCGTTCAGCCGCCGGGAGACAGCCTCAAGCTTCGGACTCGGCAACGGCCCAGCCATCCAGCGCCGCCTGCAAGGTGCGGGCGATATCGGGCACTTCGATGGCGCGCGATAGATCGCGCGAGACCAGGATCAGCCGGCCATCACGGCTGCCATCTCTCAGCGTCGCCAGTTTCATGACGAGAACGCCCCTAACCCTGTCCCACGAATCCCATAGCTCCCTTGAATGGGGGAGTCAATTTTCATTACGCAACTTTTAGTTGAAATATTTGCATCGATTCTCCGCTAAACCGGAGGTGAGATTGTCGCTGCGGCCCCTACTCCGCCGCTTTGCTGGCGCGCCAGGATTCCACATAGCCCGGCCACTCCACGCCTTGGGGCAGCGGCGCGATCTCGACGGCATCGCGGGTATCGATCATGACCGCGACCTCGTCCAGCATCTGCCCGCCCTTGGACGCCTGGGCCAGCGCCAGCGCCTTCGGATGCGGGCCATGGGTGAAGCCGCAGGGATGCAAGGTCATCATGCCCGGATGGATGTTGTCGCGGGAGAAGAACTTGCCCTTATGGTAGAAGATGATCTCGTCGAAATCGTCGTTGTTGTGGAAGAACGGCAGCTTCAGCGCATCGGGATCGCTCTCCGCCGGCCGCGGCACGAAGGTGCAGACGACAAAGCGGCCGGCGACGAAGGTGGTATGAGCCGAGGGCGGCAGATGGGCGCGATGGCTCATCAGCGGCCGCAAGTCGCGCCAGTTCAACTTCACCGGACATAGATCGCCCTGCCAGCCCAGCGCATCCAGAGGATTGAACGGATAGGTCACGGTGGTCAGCCGGTCGTGGCGCTTGATCAGGACTTTCGTCTCGGTCTCGCCGCGCTGCGCCTTGAACGCATCGTCGATCGCGGGCGTCTCCAGCATGCCGGGGTCGAACACCGCATGGCGGCCGACCATGCCTTTCTCCGGCAGCAGATAACTGTCTTCGGTCGCCTCGATCAGCAACGCCGTCACTGGAGAGGACGGCTCGATGCGCCACATGGTGGAGCGCGGCAGCAGGATATAGTCGCCGTCGCGGAAAGTCAGATGGCCGTAATCGCAGAAAAGTTCGCCGGCGCCTTCATGGATAAATAGCAGCTCGTCGCCATCGGCGTTGCGCGCCAGGTTTTTCATCTTGCCGCTGAGCCGCCAATAGCGCAGCCGCATGCCGCGGCTATGCATGAGCGCCGCCGCTTCCCAGGGCGAGTCAGTCAGGGTGTTGATCTTCGTCAGGTCGAAGGCACGTGGCCGGAGATCGCCCTCCCATCGGGTCCAGCCCGTGGGCGGATGGCTGTGATACATCTCCGTCGCCGGACCGAAGAAGCCGTTCTTACCGAGCTCGCGCTCATAGCTGCCGGCCGGCAGATTGGTGTGGGCCTGGCGCGACGTCTCCCCTTCGCGCTTGGGAAAATTGATCCAGTTCTTCATGCGCCCCTTAACTCCCTTGGGCCGCCGGCTTCAGCACGCCCCGCCGCACCTGATCCAGCTCCATGGATTCGAACAAGGCCTTGAAGTTGCCTTCGCCGAAGCCCTCATCGCCCTTGCGCTGGATGATCTCGAAGAAGATAGGCCCAATCACTGTCTTCGTGAAGATCTGCAGCAGCAGCCCGCCGTCCTTGGCGCCCGGCTTCGATTCCGGCGCGCCGTCGATCAGGATGCGGCCTTTCCGCAGCCGCGCCAAGTCCTCGCCGTGGCCAGGCAGCCGCTTGTCGATCATCTCATAGTAGGTGTCGGGCGAATCCAGGAACGAAATCCCGGCGGCAGCCAGCTTCTCGACAGTGGAATAGATGTCGTTGGTGGAGAGCGCGATATGCTGGATGCCTTCGCCACGATAGGCCTGCAGATATTCCTCGATCTGCGACTTGTCGTCGGCGGACTCGTTGATGGGAATGCGGATCTTTCCGCAGGGGCTGGTCATGGCGCGGGAGCGCAGGCCGGTCAGCTTGCCTTCGATATCGAAGTAGCGGATCTCCCGGAAATTAAAGAGCTTAGTGTAGAAACCCGACCAGGCATCCATGCGGCCGGTGAAGACATTGTGGGTCAGATGGTCGACGGCGGCGAGGCCTGCGCCCACGGGCTTCTGCTCCACGCCGGCCACCGGGCGGAAATCGATATCGTAGATCGAGCCCTGCGGCCCATAGCGGTCCACCAGATAGATCAGCGAGCCGCCGATGCCCTCGATCGCCGGGATGTTCAGCTCCATCGGCCCGACCTTGCCGGGAAACGGCTTGGCGCCGAGATCCAGCGCGCGCTGAAAGGCTTTGCTGGCATCGGCGACGCGGAATGCCATGGCGCAGACCGACGGGCCATGGGCGCGGGCGAAGATCTGCGCATAGGATTGCGGCTCGGCATTGACGATGAAGTTCACATCGCCCTGGCGGTACAGCGTCACCTTCTTCGAGCGGTGGCGCGCCACGGCGGAGAAGCCGAGGGTTTCGAACAGCTTGCCCAGCGCTTCCGGATCGGGCGCGGTGTACTCCACGAACTCGAAGCCGTCGGTGCCCATGGGATTGTCCCAGAGATCCTTGGCCAGCTTGGCGACGGAAGCAGCGATAGCCGGCGCGGCGGCAGGAGTCATGGCAATGTCCTCTGAACTTCAGGCGGCGCGGGGAGCGAGGGCGCGGCGGCCTTTGTGGATGATGGCGTCGGTGGGCAGGATCGTTGCGGCCGGGAATGCCGGCTGTTCGCGATAGGCGGCGTAGAGCGGCGCGAAGTCGCGCTGGCTGGCGGCAAATAGCTCGTCAAAGCTGTCGAGCACAAAATAGGTCTCCTGGAACGCGTCGATCTTGTAGTCCGTGCGCATGACGCGTTCGAGATTGAAATGAACCCGGTTCGGCTCCGGGCTCTCCACCGAATAGGCCAGCTCGCTGTGCGACGACAACATGCCGGCGCCAAAAGCGCGCAGGCCCTTCGCAGTGCGGATCAGGCCGAACTCCACCATATACCAGTAGAACCGCGCCAGCAGCTTCACCGAATTCAGCGCCAGCGCCTCCGGCCCCTTGCGGCCATAGGCCTCCATGTAGCCGGCGAAGACCGGATTGAACAGCAGCGGCACATGGCCGAAGAAATCATGGAACAGGTCGGGCTCGACGATGTAGTCCAGCTCCTCGGGCTTGCGCATCCAGACGGTGACCGGGAACTGCCGCTTCGCCAGATGGGCAAAGAACACATCGTCGGGGATCAGCCCGGGCACGGCCACGATGCGCCAGCCGGTGGCCGGCGCCAGGATGGCATTCACCTTGTCGAAATGCGGAATGCGATCGGTAAGCTTCAACGCTTGCAGCGCGTGGATGAATTCATCGCAGGCATAGCGCTCCACCTGCGCCGACTGGCGCTGGAACAGCTGCCGCCAGATCTCATGATCGTCGGCGCTGTAGGCATGCCAGTCCGCCTCGACCGTGTAGTCCGGCCGAGCCCGGCTATAGTCGCCCCGCAATCCCTGTCCAAAGCCACCATCAGGCATTTGGAAGTCTCCTCCGCATACCTATAAAATACGCTAAAGGAAGCTAGGGA
Source organism: uncultured Alphaproteobacteria bacterium (assembly GCA_963851215.1). Lineage (GTDB taxonomy): Bacteria > Pseudomonadota > Alphaproteobacteria > Dongiales > Dongiaceae > DATKFM01. Next base: position 2,975 of record CAWKOG010000001.1, on the reverse strand, counting down.
AATATTGCAAAAATGGCTTGCTGATGCTTAATATGAGAGGTTATTCACTACTATTCCGTTAACTGAGTAGATGAAACCCCTACCGCCGAAATCGACGCCATCGACCGCCGGATCCTGGAGGAACTGCGCAAGGACGGCCGCATCGCCATGGTCGACCTCGCGGACAAGGTCGGCCTTTCCCCCACCCCCTGCCAGCGGCGGGTGAAGCAGATGGAGGAGGCCGGCATCATCGTCGGCTACACCACCCAGATCAGCCCCGCCGCCATCGGCCGCGGATTGCAGGCCTTCGTGCAGGTGACGCTGCAGGACCATTCGGAAGAAAGCGTCGCCGCCTTCCAGCGCGCGCTCGCGGCGCGGCCGGAAGTGGTCGCCTGCTACATCATGAGCGGCGAGTTCGACTATCTGCTCCACGTCATGGTGGCGGACCTGGAGGAGTACAGCGAGTTCGCGCTGAAGGCCCTGCTGCGCATGCCCGGCGTGAAGGACACGCGGTCGAGCCTGGCGATGTCCGTGCTGAAGCCCTTCGCGCAGCCGGGTTGCGGTGACTGTAGGATGATAGTCGTCACTGCGCCGCAGGGGAGATTCTGGGAATTGTTCTCTCGAAAAGGTCTGGTCAGTCCGAATCGGAGAGCGAAAATCCACCCCGCTTCGCATCCTTGATCACCCGCATCGCCGCGTTGCGGCCGGGGCGCCGGAGACGGCGCCGCCGGGGTGGGCGCCGGAGCCGCAGAGATAGAGGCCGGGGATCGGCGTCGCGAACTGCGCCGATTTCGGATGGGGGCGCAGGCCGAAGATCTGATCGAGATCGTGGCGGCCGTGGAAGATGTCGCCCTCGGTGAGGCCGAACACGCGCTCCAGATCCAGCGGCGTCAGGAATTGCCGGCCGACGATGAGGCGCCGCAGGTTCGGCATGTGCTTTTCCAGCTTGGTCAGGATGCGCTCGGCGACGGACGGGCCGACCTCGTCCCAGCTCTGCCCGTCGGCCAGGCGGTAGGGATAATATTTGCCGATCAAGCTCATCACGTGATGCCCCGGCGGCGCCAGCGTATCGTCGATGGCAGAGGGGATGCGGATATCCAGATAGGGCTCGTCGATGATCTGCCCCGCCAGCGCGGCGCGATAGTTGGCCTCGATGGTGGCGCGCTCCGGGAAGATGGTGATGGAGGCGCCGCGGGCGATATCGGCCTCCGCTCCCGACAGCGCCGCGAATTCCGGCGCGCCCGAAAGCGCCAGGTTCATCCGCAGGGTCGCGTGGCCCATGCGCAGCCGCTCGATCCCGTCGGCAAATCCTTCCGGCAAATTCTCGCGGCCGACGAATTTCAGGAAGGTGCGCTTCGGATCGGTGTTGGCCAGCACGCGCTTGGCGCGGAATTCTTCGCCCCCTTCCAGCCGCACGCCGACGGCGCGGCCGCCCTCCAGGATGATGCGCTCCACCGCCGCGCCGGTGCGATACTCGACGCCGTGCGCGCGGCCGGATGAGGCCATCGCCTGGGTGATCGCGCCCATGCCGCCGCGGGAATGGCCCCAGGCGCCACGCTCGCCCTCGAACTCGCCGAGCGCATGATGGAAATAGGGAATCGCCGAGCCCGGCGCGTCCAGGCTGGCGAAATTGCCGGAGACGCAATGGCCGGCGGTGATGTTGCGGATCGGTTCGCTCTCGAACCAGCGCTCGGCGATCTCGTTCGCCGGCGATGTCAGCAGCTGCATCAGCAGATGCCGGTCATCGAGCGACAGGCCGCGAAACGCTCGCCCGGCCGGCAACAGCGTCAGCAGGTCCATGATGCCGCCGCCGAGATCGGGCGGCGGCTTCAGCCATTGCGCGCGGATCACCTGCCCGACGCGGTCCACGGCCGCATGGAAGCGATGGAGATTGTCATAGTCCCGGTTGGAGAATCGGCCGACGGCGGCGCGGTCATGGGCGTCGTCGCCGGTCATCAGCAGCGCGCGCCCATCCTGGAGAATGCTGAGATGGGCCTTCATGGGAATCGGCTGATAGCCGTGGCGCTTCAGCTCCAGCTCCTCGATCACCTCCGGCCGCAACAGGCTCACGGTGTAGGAGGCGACGGAATTGCGGTAGCCGGGATGGAACTCCTCGGTCACCGCGGCACCGCCCAGCACGGCACGCCGCTCCAGTACCAGAACCTTCTGACCTGCCTTGCCCAGATAGGCCGCGGCGGTCAGCCCGTTATGGCCGCCGCCGATGACGATGGCGTCGTAGGTCACGCTCATTGGACTTTCTCGTTGTTCCCCCAATTTTCGTTGCCGGCAGAATAAGGCATCAACCGGCTCTCGCCCATGATTTCCGACGCAAAATCGCGCTTAACGGAACGTAAAGGGCATTGATTTAAATCTATGCCGTCAAACAGATAGTCGGGAATCGGGATCATGGCGCAGGACGGCACTCAACTCATCACGCAGATCGCGATAGCAAATCATTTGCCGGTGACCGGCAAGGCCATCGCCGATCAATACAGAAAGCTGTTTCCCGGCTATCATGAGAAGCTGCCGATCGAGGCTGTAGAACCGCAGGTGCCAGGCGCGCCGATCCGGATCATCCTCGGCGCCAATGCCGAGGCCGGCATCGATGTCATGGTGATGCCGACACCAATTCCGCCGGACATGCTGACCTTCGCCTATGCCATGAATCCGCATTGGCCGGAGGCGCGCGAGGAACTGCAGCGCTGCCGCGCCCATGTCGCAGCGATCGCCCTGCAGCGCAAGGATGGCAGAGAAAATGCCATCCGCAATGCCATCTGCCTGACGCTGATTTCCGCCTGCCTCTGCAACCTGGTACTGGCGGTCGGCATGTTCTGCCCGAGCGGCAATGCGCTGACGCCGGTCCGTCGGCTGCGCGAACTGGCCGCAAGGATGCTGACCGGCGAGCCGCCGGTCGAAGCCTGGGTGCAGACGATCATCAGTGACGCGCCCGCCGACAAGGGACATCGCCGCTGACCGCGATGACCAACGGGCTGCGC